>CAVVPN010000001.1:0-503962 GCA_963750165.1 uncultured Gemmataceae bacterium
GCCGCGTGTCGCGGGTTCGATCCCCGCCCCCGCTACTGTCACAAACCGTGTCCCGGACGCGGCTTGTGCATTTCTGGACACTCGCCATGCGTTCGACTGGGGCGGCGACTTGAGTCCAGGCTTGAGTACGGGCTGGTGGCTTGTCTCCAGCTCGGTAGATGCACCAGGTCGATGTGTCCGACGCGCCGAACGCTTCGACACGAACTCACCTCGGTGGGGCAGACCGGAGCAGGTTGGGGAGGGCTTGCTCCGGCCCCTTCCGATCCCCAGGGAGGCGTGCCCCACGACCCCAGGATGCCTGCTCGACGATGCGGTCAGGCGCCTCCCCGACCCACCCCCGATGGGGGCTAGCTCGTTCGCAAGCCGGCCTGCCCGTTGAATCGCCGGTGGGCCTCAGTCCTTCCCCTTCCCGGATGGCAGGGCCTGCTCGCGGACGGTCAGGGTGAAGGCGCCGCGGCCCGCGTTGAAGGAGGTGGACCGGATTCGGTAGGTGTCACCCTTCTCAGCGCGGAAGACGATGCGGGCGCTGAGTCCGCCGCCGCCGTCGTCTTCCGCCAACTGCTTGCCGGCGGCGTCAAAAAGGACCAGGTAGGGGTCGAGGGCTTTGTGGTCGGGGCTGACCAAGTCGATGACGCAGGTCTGGCCCGCTCGCAATCGCACCCGGTAGAGCAGCGCCGGGGTCTGCGCATCCAGTTGGCCCTGGAACTGCAGTCCCTTGCCGACCTCGTGGACTGGGCCGAGCTACTTGCTTTGCGGCTGATCCGCTTGCTTGAGTAGCGCCGCCACGTCGGCCCAGAGTTGGGTGAACGCCGCCCGCTCCTCCGCGCCCAATTTCGCCAGGGCCGCCGCGTCACGGAGGCTGGCCAGGTCGCGGTCCTGCTGCCAGTGCCGCAGCGTCCGCCGCACGGACGCGCGTGCTTTAACCGGGTCGCTCGCGATCAACTGGGCGTGCGCGTCCAGGTCGGCGCGCAGCCAGTCGAGTGCCTGCCGGCGCAGGCGGGCCTTCTCCGGGTCGTCGAGCTTGGCGGCGTCCTCGCCCTGGCCGGCGGCGGCCAGAGCGGCGGAGCAGGCGGCGTCGTAGCGATGCTGGGCGGCCAGGTCGCCGGCCACTTTGGGGTCGGCGGCGAAGGCGTCCGCGGACAGACGTGCCGCGGCAGCGTGGTGCTTTTTGGCCTGGCAGACGAAGGCCAGGTCCAGGCGCTCCGCCGTATTGCCGGGCTGGAAATCGCCCTTGAGGAACGCGGGCAGCCGGGCCTCCAGCGCCGCCCGCCGCTCCGCCTGGTGGACCAAGTCAAGCCGATTCGTCCCCAGTTCGTGGCCCCGCTTGAGCGCCGCCAGGGACTCGGCGAACCGGCCCCGGCGCGCAGCGTAAAGCCCAGGTTGGTGTGGAACGTAGCGTTCTTCGAGTCGAGTTTGGTGGCCTCGTTGAAGCAGGCGATGGCTTCGTCCAAATCGCCCTTGGCCTGCAGCGCGTTGCCCAGGTTGTCGTGGGCCAAGGCGTAGTTCGGGTTGAAACCGATGGCCTTGCAGAAGCAGTCGATGGCTTCGTCCAGGTCGCCCCTGGCCTGCAGCGCGTTGCCCAGGGTGGTGTACGCCGGGGCCCACTTCGGTCCGAGTTCGACGGTCTTGCTCCAGCAGTCCATGGCCTTGTGGTAGCAGATGATGGCTTCGTCCACCATGCCCCCGGTCTGCAGCGCTTGACCCAGGTTGTAATGGGCCCAGGCGTTTTGCGGGTGGAGTTCGGTGACGGTGGCCATGAGGTAGCAGGCGATGGCTTCGTCCACCTTGCCCCGGGCCCGCAGCGCCTTGCCCAGGTTGTCGTAGGCCGAGGCGAATTTCGGGTCGAATTCGATGGCCTTGCAGTAGCAGGCGATGGCTTCGTCCAGGTCGCCCCTGGCCTGCAGCGCGTTGCCCAGGGTGGTGTACGCCGGGGCCCACGCCGGTCCGAGTTTGACGGTCTTGCGCCAGCAGTCCATGGCCTTGCGGTAGGAGGCGATGGCGTCGTCCACCTTGCCCTTGGCCTGCAGCGCAATCCCCAGGTTGTCGTAGGCCGAGGCGAATTTCGGGTCGAATTCGATGGCCTTGCAGTAGCAGGCGATGGCTTCGTCCAGGTCGCCCCTGGCCTGCAGCGCGTTGCCCAGGGTGGTGTACGCCGGGGCCCACGCCGGTCCGAGTTTGACGGTCTTGCGCCAGCAGTCCATGGCCTTGCGGTAGGAGGCGATGGCGTCGTCCACCTTGCCCTTGGCCTGCAGCGCAATCCCCAGGTTGTAATGGGCCCAGGCGTATTTCGGGTCGAGTTCGGCGGCCTTGCGCCAGCAGGCGATGGCCGCGTCCAGCTCGCCCCTGCTGTACAGTGGGCCGCCCAGGTTGATGTGGGTGACACTGTTCCGAGGGGCGACCGCGACCGCCGCCTGGAACCAGCGCGCCGCCTCCCCAGAGCCGCCTTTGACCTCGCTTTGGTAGATGGAGCCCAGGGCCATGAGCAACCCCAGGTCGTCCGGACGTTGCCCCACCGCCCCCAGCAGCAGTTGCCGCCGCTGCTCCACCGTCAACGCCCCGCTCTCATTCAGAAAGGCCACGAACCCCGGCGGCTGCTCTGCCGCCCGCGCTTGTCCCCCCAACTCTTGTAACTTTTTCGGGTCCTGCGCCAGCACGGCATCGCGCACCGCATCGCGATACGGGTCGGGGTCGGCCTCCCGCAGCACTTCCCGCACCCACGGCAACGGCTCCAGCTTCAGCCACCAATCCAGCGCGGACACCAGACGCTCCCGAACCGCCGATTCGGACACGCGCGCCGCCGCCGCCCGCGCCGAGACCGACGCGGGGTTCAGGCCGTAGTGCAGCAGCGCCGCACGGAACCGGGGCGGCACCGTCTTGGGGTCTGGGGTGGAATTCCCGGCCACCGTCCAGCGGTATTGATTCACTTTGTCCAGTTCCTGCAGCACGCTCAGGTCCTCCCCGAGCCGGGCGCCGCCCCGCCAACGCTTCCGCCCCGCCCTCGTCCGCCCGCTTCTGCGCCGCCTGCAGCAGCACCTGAGCCTTGGCCGCGTCACCCACGTGCAGCGCCGCCTCCGACTGGTCGAGCAGCCCCGCCACCGCCTCGGCGTTGCGCTGCCGCCGCTCCTGCTCGGCGGCGGCTTGCGTCAGGTAGACGCTCGTGCCCGCGGCGCCGCCCAGCACCGACAGCACCGCCGCCGCCGCCAGCGCAGTGGCCAACCGCCGCCCCCGCCGTTCCGCCCGCCGCCGCTGGGCTTCCTCCTCGGCCCGCGCACTTTCAGCCACTCGCAGTTTTTTTCCTCTTCGGCCCGCGCCGCCTCGGCCTCAGCCCGCTCGGCCTGGACGATGCGCAACTTTGTCTCCTCCGCGGCCCGCGCCGCGGCGGTGGCCGCCTCGATCTCCGCCGCTTTCAGGCGCCGCTGCACTTCCTGGCGATAGGCGGCCACCGCCTGGGCCACCACCGCCCCATTCGCCGGCCGCTCTTCCTTGTCGGCGGCCATGCACGCCCGCGCCACAGCGATCAGTTCGCCGTCCGCCCCGCAGCCTTCCAGACGCGACCAGGCCTCGGCCAAGTCCGCGCGTTTGGCCTTCGCAAGGACCTCGCAAATGTCGTGGCCCAGGTACGGCGGGCTCCCCGTCAACACCTCACACAGGATCGCCCCCAGGCCGAACACATCCGCCCGCGCGTCCAGACGTTCTAACTCGCCGCGGGCCTGCTCTGCTGCCATGTAAGCCAGCGTGCCCAGCACGGTCTCGGCCGTCGTCTCCAGGCCCACAGCGGCCGCCGTCTGCTTCAGTCCGAATACCGTGCCCGGCTCTTCTGCCCCGAGTTGGGGCGCCGCCGCCGGGCCGGGCCGCAACACCTTGGCCAACCCCCAGTCGATGACCTGGACCTCGCCGAAGGCGCCGACCATGACGTTGCCCGGCTTCAGGTCGCGGTGGATCACCCGCCGGCTGTGCGCGTAACCGACCGCTTCGCACAGTTGCTCGAAGATCAGCAAGAACCGCGGCAATTCCGCGGCCGGTGTCGCCCGCTGGCGGAGCAGTTCGCTGAGGCTGGAGCCTTGAATCAGCTTCATGATGAAATAGGAGCGGCCGTCCGGAAACTGACCCTGGTTGTGGACGGGGGGGATGCCCGGGTGCTGCAAGCACCCCGTCAGCCGTCCTTCGTAGACTAACCGCCGTTCTTCCCCGACATGGCGGCCGCGCACCATTTTCAGCGCCAGGGGGCGCTTGAAGTCGTTATCCCAAACGCGGCACGATGCGCCCCATGCCGCCCTGTTTCAACTCGCGGCCCAGGAGGTAAGGCCCGACGTGCGCCGGCAAATCCGCCGGGCGCTTCGCACCACTTTCCCCGGTGTCCACGGGCCAGTGCTCGTTCACCGTGCGTTGCTGACTTTGCTCGGAATCGGGTGGTGCCGGGGTCTGCCCCCCTTTGCCGGGAGCGCCTTCCACGGCGCTGTAGCGATCGCTCTGCTCGACCCCGGGTAGGTCCAGCAGCTTGTCGGCCGCCTGCAACAAGGCTATTTGGCGACGCACTTCGGCCCAATCCACCGAGTGCTGCCAGCAGAGCTCCTGTAGTTCTTCGTCGCTGAACGGCCCGCCCTCGGAGGTACGGCGCTCGTACAGAGACAACAGTTCGTCAATCCGGCGATCGTCGGTCATGGGGCGTTACTCCAAAAGTGCCTCGCCAAACCGGTCGGCCAAACTTACCCGCGCTTGCCGCCAACGCCTCTTCACTGTTTTCAAGGAAACACCCAGCACTTGCGCAATGTCCTGCTGCTCCAGGCCGTGATACCACACCAGCGCGAAGACCTCCCTTACATCCTCGGGAAACCCATCAACACTTTCGTGGAACAGTGCCCACTGCTCCAACCGAGCCGGATCACTCGCCGGGATGGCGGGGTGGTCGGAACTGCTCAACTCTCCGACCGGAGATTGCTCATGGGTGCCTGGCCCCTGCGGCCCGTGGTAATGCCGCAACAGCGTAATCAATTCGCGGCGGATCAGCATCCCGGCGAACCCGAAGAACTCTCTGGAGGTCGCGAATTTCTGCTTTTGCAAGCTCCGATGCACACGCAACAAGGTGTTCTGCAAGACATCGGGCGTCTGTTCCCGGTGGCGGACCCCCGGGAACCCTTGCAGCGCCTTGTGGACCATCGCTTCCAGGCGTCGCATGATTCTGCCGAGCAATTCTTCGCCGGCCGCGGCATCCCCTTCGCGCAAACGATCCAGCAATTTCTGAACGATCACCGAGGTTTCTTCGGACATGGCTCGTTCCCGTGAACATTTGATTTAGCGCGGTTCACGAAGGGCAGGCGCACACGACGTGGCACGGCTCTCCAGAGCCGTGCGGTTTCCACCACGGCTCTGGAGAGCCGTGCCACGGTTTGTGGTCCACGCGCTTGCGAACCGCTCCAGAGTGGTTCCCAGTTGTGTGGACCACGAACGGCAGGCCGGCGCTGCCAGGCGGCGAATCTCGACGTGTGAAAAAGTTGGCGTTCTTGGCGTTCTTGGCGTCCTTGGCGTTCTTGCTGTGGCAACCGCCGCCAGTGGTGGTCGCGCCGTGCCACCCACACGGAGCAAGGGCGCCGCATCTCGACGTATGAAAAAGTTGGCCCCCTTGGCCTCCTTGGCCCCCTTGCTGTGGCAATGCAGGCCGCTGGTGGTCAGCCCGTGCCCGCCGCCCACTCGTGTGCAAACCGTGCGTGAACCGCTCTAGGGATAAGGATACCAGTCCGGGAGGCGAAAAGGAACTGGTTTTTCCGAGGACACACCGCCAACCAAGGCGGGGCAAAAAAAATTGACCCCTGAATGGCAGCGCTCTGGAGAATGTTTACGGAAGGGAGAAAATGGTTCTCCCCGGGTCGAAATGGTGGGCCGAAAACGGTGTCAGGTTGACGTTGTAGTCTGGGTCACCCTTTTTGCCCCACGATGAACAAGCGGAGACGGCGGCAGTTGGAAAGACCTCCGGAACTTTCCAACGAAATCTTTCCACTTGTTCCTTTTTACAAAGGAGCTTCAAATGCCAGATCCAAGCGATCACTCAAGCTTCAAGGCAAACGGTCCAGGGGGGGATGACGGGGCTGGGTTCTTTACCAACTCCGGGGGTTGCGATAAGGGGGTCTCGGCCTTCGGCAACACGATCGGGGTCAAGGGATGGTGCAGAACCGGCTTCGCCGGGGTCGTCGGCACGAGCGAAACCACCACCGGGGTCTTCGGCTCGAGCCAGACTGGGTGGGGAATCGACGGCCACAGCGACAACGGCTACGGCGGGCATTTCTCCTGCGGCAAAGCAAATAACCCTGGCGGTGCCCAACTCCGGCTTGAGCCGTCGTCGGTCCTTCGTGGCGCTCCTGACCTGGGCTTTCATGGGAGGGGTGAGTTTTTCGTTGACATGGATGGGAACCTGTTTTATTGTGTCGCAGATGGGACGCCAGGCACATGGAAACAGGTGCAACTCGTTTAGAGGAAGAAAACGGGACCAGGAAGAAAAGAAGGAAGGGGGACGCGACTCGATTCTGAATCGAGTCGCGTCCCCGTTTCACTTCGGCCACAAAGGGGGACTTCGTAGATTCAAACAGCATGCGGAAAAACGGGGGCGATTCTGCTAAGCCTTTGTTTGGATGTAACTTGCGGCCAAAGTGCATCGAGCCGCCCAGGTCTCGGTAGGCGGTGAACTCGCATTCCCCGCGCGCTGCGCTGGCTACAACTGGCGGGAGGCGCCGCGGCGTGTCGGCGCCCTCTTGCAGTTCGGCCAACAGGAGGATCGAGCGCAGGAACCCAGCGGGGTCACTCCTTCGGTTCGACGAATGCATGCACGCTCAGGGTGTAGGCGCCGACGCCGCGCTGCTCGTACGATGTGGCCACCTCTTCGACCTGAGTTCCTCCGGCGTGGTCTACCAGTACGCCCTCGGCAGCGGCACCGCCTGGTACGAGGTCGGAACGCAGGACAGCAGCCTCGCGGTAGACAGCAGCGGCAACCTGTTCGCCTGGAACCCCTTGATGGGCACCGCCTACGAACACTACCTCGGGAGTGGGGGGAGTTGGGTTCAAAACGCCGCGGGCATGGGCGTCCTGGCGACGGTCCAGCCCGTGGCGGGCGCCGCCTACAGCCCCGCTTCGGGTTTGCTCTACAACCCCAACACCAGCGTCCCGAGTTACCAGGACGTGCAACAGACCCAACTCGGCGACTGCTGGCTGATGGCGAGCCTCGCGGAGGTGGCGGCGCGGGCCTCGACGGACATCGAAACCATGTTCACCTCCGAAGGCACCACCGTGGACCACGGCTCCTTGGTCAGCGTCTACAAGGTCCGCTACTTCAACAGCAGTGGGACGGCCGAGTACATTGTCGTGGACACGGAACTGCCCGACGGCGGGAACTTGTATGATGTCCCCACCAACGGCGCTCTGTGGGCTGCCCTGGCGGAGAAGGCGTACGCCGAGGCCAACGGCGCCGGGTTTGTCAGCAGTAACAACAAGGGCAGCGATTCCTACGCGGCCCTGGGCGGCGGTGGCGCCTCGTATGCGTTGCCGGCGATCACGGGGCATGCCACGGGCACCGTCAGCATCGACGCCACCGACCTGGCCACCGCCTGGCAGAATGGGGACCTGATCGCCATGGCGACGCCCGCGTTGGCGTCGAACGCCACGAGTCTGTCGTCGATCAACAGTGTCAACATTGTTTCTAACCACGTCTATGCGGTCGTGGATTACAACTCTTCCACGCAGCAGTTCACGCTTTTCAACCCCTGGGGAGTCAACGGCAGCTATGAACAGATGCCGAATAACACCTACGTGTTCTGCGGGGGAACCGTGGTGGCAACGGCGTCGCAACTTGCTGGTGTTTTCACCTCCGCAACCAGCGACACAGGGGCGGCCCCTGCCGTCGGCGCGTTCCTTGCTCTGCCGCAGTCGCCGGCGACGACGGCACCGCTTGCGTTCGCCCCTGCCCCCGGGACCCATGCCGCCCAGCCGGATGCGGGCCTGCCGAAGTTGCCGGCGACGACGGCACAGGGTTCGTTCGCCCCTGCCCCCGGGACCCAGGCCGCACAACCGGATTCGGTCTCCGCGGCCACGGGGAAGCGGTTGCACCAGCCCCTCTCCGTTGTCAGCGAAGGCCTTGACGATGTGGCGGCGCGCGACCTATTGTTCAGCACCAACCTAACCTCCTGGTGGGGAATCTAACCCCACCGACACAGAGCTGGTTACCCTCATCAACCCCTATGCGACATCCCCGCCGACCGCATCTGCCTCGCCCCGGCGTTCGGTGAAATCGCCGGGGCGCTGGCGGAACAGGGCACAGGCAACACAGGGGGCGTTACAAGCCCTCCCTGCATTCCTTTACGCCCTGCTTCTGACAGAACGCAGCAAGGATGATCCTGTGCGATTCCAGAATCATTCGTGAATGCAACCGGGCCGGCTACCTGTCGAGGGTAACCGGCCCGCTCGGATGTCAGCACAGGTCAGCAGCGCACGCACAAAGAAGGGTACGCCGCCCACCTACCGCAACCCTTCCAGTGGCCCACCGGCATTTTTCAGTAGCGATTCGCACGGAAATGCGCTACCGTATGATTAACCTCACCGGATGGGCTGCCCGCCATACCGCCGGTTCCTCCTGCCTCGCCGGTCCCGCTTCCCCGTGAAGGAGCGTTCATGACGCCTGGTCGTCTATCTCCGAGCCGAGCCTGGCTTCTGCTGGGCGTGCTGGTCCCGAGCCTGGCCGTCAGCCCAGCCGCCCCCGCCCAGCCGCCCGCCGCCGAAGCGGTCAGTTTTCCCAACGAAGTCGTGCCGCTGTTCACCAAACTCGGCTGCAACACCGGCGGCTGCCACGGCAAGTCCGGCGGCCAGAACGGTTTTGCCCTGTCGCTGTTCGGCTTCGAGCCACAGGAGGACTACGAGGCGCTGACCCGGGAGGCGCGCGGCCGCCGGCTGTTCCCGGCCGCGCCGGGCAAGAGCCTGCTGCTGACCAAGGCGACCGGCAGCGTCGCCCACGGTGGTGGCAAACGCCTCGACGTGGACTCGGACGCCTACCGGTTGCTGCGCCGCTGGATCGAGCAGGGCGCTCCCTACGACCGCCCAGGCGCGCCGGCGGTGACGCGCATCGAAGTGCTGCCGGGGCGGCGCGTGCTGGAGCGCGGCGGCCGGCAGCAGCTGGCCGTGCGCGCCCACTGCGCCGACGGCACCGTGCGCGATGTGACGCGGCTGGCGCAGTTCGTGACCAACGACGCGGCGCTGGCCGAGGTGTCGCCGGATGGCCTGGTGACAGCACTGCGGCGCGCCGGCAGCGCCGCGGTGATGGCCCGCTATCAGACGCACGTGGCTGTCTTCACCGCCCTGGTGCCGCTCGGCGAAGCGGTGACGAACCTGCCGCCGGCCAACAACTTCATCGACAAACTCGTGTTTCAACGGCTGAAAGTGCTTGGCCTGCCGCCGTCGGCGCTGGCGGACGATGCCACGTTTCTGCGGCGCGTGACCCTCGACATCGCCGGCCGCCTGCCGACGCCCGCCGAGGTGCGCGACTTCCGTGCCGACAAGGACGCGAATCGCCATGAGCGGTTGGTAGACCGCCTGCTGGCGGGCGCGGACTATGCTTACCACTTCGCGGGCAAGTGGAGCGCCGTGCTCCGCAATCGCCGTAAATCGGACAAGGACGATCCGAAAATCACCCGTGCCTTCCACGCCTGGGTCAAGGACAACCTGCACCAGAATCGACCGCTCGACCGCTGGGTGCGCGACCTGCTCACCGTGACCGGCAAGCACACCGAACAGCCGGCGGTTGCCTGGTATCGCGAGGTCAACAAGGCCAACGAACAGGTCGAGGACGTGGCCCAGCTGTTCCTGGGCCAGCGTGTTGCCTGCGCTCGGTGCCATCATCATCCGCTGGAAAAGTGGAGTCAGCAGGACTATTACGGCCTGGTCGCGTTCTTCTCGCGCGTCGAGTTCAAGGATCCGCCCGCTCCGAAGAAGACCAAGGACATGAAGGTGGCGCCGCCGAAGCTGCCGATGGAGGTGCGGCACAAACCTGGCCCGGCCGAGGCGCTCAACCCACGCACCCGCAAGATGGTCCGGCCCACCGGCCTGGGCGCCGCTCCGCTCGTCGTGCCGCCAGAGGTCGATCCACGCACACGGCTCGTGGACTGGATGGTGGATAAAAAGAATCCGTATTTCGCGCGGGCGCTGGTCAACCGTTACTGGAAGCACTTCCTGGGCCGCGGCCTGGTTGAGCCGGAGGACGACCTGCGTGTGACCAACCCGCCGAGCAACCCGGAACTGCTCGACGCCCTGGCGGGCTATTTCACGGACAGCGGCTATGATCTGAAGCAGCTGGTGCGGGCGATCTGCACCTCGAACACCTACCGCCTCAGCGCCGAGCCGAACCGGCACAACGCGGACGACCGCCAGAACTATTCGCGCTTCCAGCCGCGGCGGCTCAGCGCCGAGGTGCTGCTGGACGCCATCGACGATGTGGCGCTGGTGCGCTCGACTTTCAAGGGTGTGCCGGCGGGAACGCGGGCGGTGCGACTGCCGGACAACCAGGGCGATTCCTACTTCCTGAGCGCCTTCGGCCGGCCGGACTTCGCCAGCGCCTGCGAGTGCGAACGCTCCGGCGACGCCAGCCTGGCACAGTCGCTGCACCTGGTCAACGCGAAGGATTTGCTGGCGAAAATCGCGAAGGGCCAGGCCGCGAAGCTCGCGAAGGACAAACGGCCACACGCCGAGCGCGTCCGCGACCTGTACCTGCTGGCGCTGGCGCGTGAGCCCAGCGCTCAGGAGACGCAGGCGCTGGTCGGCTACGTCACCCGTCACGCGGCCAACGCCCAGACGGCCTACGAGGACGTGGTGTGGAGCGTCATCAACACGAAGGAATTTATGTTCAATCATTAACCAACGTGGGGCAGACATTCCTGTCTGCCGGCGCGCGGCAGACAGGAATGTCTGCCCCACGGAAGAAGGCAGGCTGGAAAGCCTGCCCCACGATTTGGGGGGCATCATGTTCACGTTCTTCGACACCAACCGCAAGGGCTCGCGCCGCGACTTCCTGACGGTGGGCAGCCTGGGTGGCCTGTCGCTGCCGCTGCTGCTGGCGGCGCGGGCGGCCGGCCAGGAAGCGCGACGGCCGTTGACCACGGGCAAGTCGGTCATCTTCCTGATGATGCACGGCGGCCCCAGTCAGTTCGAGACCTTCGATCCCAAGCAGGACGGCCCGCCCAGCGGCCGCAGCGCCAACGGCGTCGTGCAGACGCGCGTGCCCGGCGTCGTGTTTGGCAGCTCGTTCCCAAAGCTGGCCCGTCACGCCGACCGGCTCGCCGTCGTCCGCAACTACCAGGCGGAGAACGGCAACCACGACATCAAGCCAGTCGTCAGCCCGTACTCGCTGAACGCCAACCTCGGTGCGCTGTACGCTCGCGTCGTCGGCGCGCTGCGGCCCAGCGGCATGCCGACCAACGTGGCCATCTTTCCGAACTCGGTTGATCCGCGCGGCCCGGGACCACGCAACAACTTCGGCAACTTCCTGTCCACCGGGGCGCTGGCGCTTCCTACGCCCCGTTCGTGCCGGGCGCCGGCGGCCAGGTGCAGCAGAACATGATCCTCCACCTGGCCCGTGAACGACTCGACGACCGCCGGGCGCTGCTCGGCCAGATCGACAACTTCCGCCGTCAGAGCGACGCCTCCGGCGCGATGGCCGCGGTGGACCGCTTCCACGAGCAGGCCCGCGATGTGCTGCTCAGCGGCATCGCCCGCGCCTTCGATCTGTCGCGCGAGGATCCGCGCGTCGTGGCGATGTACGACACCGCCCGCTACGACCGGCCCAATAAATGGCGGCACAAGAACAACCGCAACAACTACAGCGCCCACGCCCGGTCGCTGGGCAAGCTGCTGCTGCTGGCCCGCCGGCTGTGCGAGGCGGGGGCCGGCTTCGTGCTGGTCAACACCGAGTTCGTCTGGGACATGCACCAGGACGTGAACAACCTGGGCGTCGCGGAGGGCATGAACCTGGTCGGCACGCCGTTCGACCACGCCCTGGCGGCGTATATCGAGGACGTGGAGGCGCGCGGCCTGGGCGACGACATTATGCTGGTGGCCACGGGTGAGATGGGCCGGACGCCGCGGCTGCAGCCCAACGGCGGCCGCGACCACTGGGGCCGGCTCACGCCGCTGCTGCTGCACGGCGGCGGTGTGGCCCACGGCCAGGTGATCGGCCACTCGACGCGCGACGGTGGCGAACCGGCAGGCAACCCGCAGCGCGTGGCCAACCTGGTGGCGACGGTGATGAACGCCGTCTTCCACGTCGGCGAGGTGCGGCTGGCGCCGGGCCTGCCGACGGACGTGAACCGCGTCATCACGGAAGTGCGGCCGATTCCGGGGCTGTTTTCGTGACCACCGAAAAACCCCGTTCTGATTCATCGGTTCGCGCGGCCCGCGCGAACCGATGAATCGGGTGCTGGTGGTTCGGTGTCTCCCACCTGCCGGGCATCCCCAGATCCCCTCCCCACGCCAACCTCCAGATAGAACCCGCGCTGCCGCAGAGCAGCATTCTCAATTGACGGGCTCCCCCCCAGTTGCTAAAAGGCCCATCCCGGTGGCGGACTGTTCGCGCGCCACCTGTACGAGGAGGGGCCTGTTTGATGACTGTGGCAGCACAGCTTGTGCGACCGTTCCAGCTGGGATGCACGTTCGTCCGTCTCTGGCGGCAACGGCACCAGCTCATCGTCCTGCTGGCCTACCGGGAGGTCATCGACCGGTTCGCTGGCTCCGTCGTCGGCGGCCTCTGGGCGCTGGCGCACCCGCTCTTTCTGATGGCAACCTACGTTTTCGTCTTCGGCACCATCTTCCAGATGCGCTTCGCGGCCGGCGGCACAGCCCCCGGGCTCGACTTCGCCACCTTCTTCATCGCCGGCTACTTGCCCTGGATGACCATCCAGGACGCCATGCTCCGCAGTTGCACCGCCATCACCGGCAGCCAGAACCTCGTCAAGCAGGTTGTCTTCCCCCTGGAAGTGCTGCCGTTGCGTTCGCTCCTGGCCTGCGCCCTGCCGCAGACGGTCGGCCTGGCGTTCCTCCTGGTTTACCTCCCCCTCCAGACCGGCACCCTCCCGGCCACGGTAGCGCTGCTGCCGGTCGTCCTCGCCGTGCAGTTCGTCGGCCTGGTCGGTGTGTGTTTTTTCCTGTCGTCCGTGTCGGTGTACGTGCGCGACACCAGGGAAGTGCTGACGGTCCTGGTCACGGCGGGCCTGTACCTGTTGCCCATTATTTATGTGCCGGCGGCCACACCGCCGCGGGTGCAGTTCTACCTGAATTTCAACCCACTCAGCCACCTGGTCTGGATGTACCACGACGTACTGCTCCACGGAACCGTGACGCGACCGCTCTCCTGGGCGATCAGTGTCGTGCTGGCCGGCGGCCTGTTCCTGGTCGGGTTCGGCGTCTTCCGAAGGCTGAAACATTCGTTTGGTAACAGCCTGTGAATGGTGTGGAAGGAGGGGAGCATGTGTGGCGTGGCTGGCGTCGTCGATTATGAGGGCCGCTACTCGCCCGCACAACTGCGACAACTGACGCGGCGGATGCGGGACACACTGACGCACCGCGGCCCGGATGACGCCGGCCTGTGGGCCAGTCCGGATGGCCGCGTCTGCCTCGGTCAGCGCCGCCTGTCCGTCATCGACCTCCGCCCCGAAGGCCGCCAACCCATGCTCAACGAGGACGGCCGTGTCGCCGTCACCTTCAACGGCGAGATCTACAATTTCCAGCCGCTGCGCCAGGAACTGGAAGCCGCCGGCCACCGCTTCGTCTCGCGCACCGACACCGAGGTGTTGTGTCACCTGCTGGAGGATGATCCGGAGGCGGCGGTCGGCCGGCTCAGCGGCATGTTCGCCTTCGGCGCCTGGCGCGAACCGCAGCGCGAGTTGGTGCTGGCCCGCGACCATTTTGGAAAAAAACCGCTCTACTACGTCCGTGATGGAGCTTTTGTCGCCTTCGCCTCCGAGTTGCAGGCGTTGCAGTGCCTGCCCGACGAACTGCTCGGCGGCATCGATCCGGTGGCCGTGCAGGAGTATTTGCTGCTCCAGTACGTCCACGCTCCGCGGTCGATCTACCGCCATGTCCGCAAGCTGGAGCCGGGCGCTTTCCTGCGGATCGGCTTCGATGAGGGCCGCATTCGCCACGAAAAATTGGGGCGGTTCTACCGCTTCGAGGCGGTGGAGCCCTGGCCCTGGCCGATCGGTTCGTGGCACACCGAGGAGGCACTCGCGGAGGAGTTCCGCGACCAGCTGGTGGCGGCGGTGCGCGACCGCCTGGTCGCCGACGTGCCGGTGGGCGCGTTCCTGTCCGGCGGCAACGATTCGTCGCTGGTCGTGGCGATCATGGCCCGCGAGCTGGGCGTCCGGCCGCAGACGTTCTCGATCGGCTTCACCAACTCGCCGAGCAGCGAACACGTGGCGGCCCGCCAGATCGCCGAACACCTCGGTTGCGACCACCACGAACTGCTCGTCGAACCGTCGGCTGTGGACCTGCTGCCCACCATCGTGGACGCGCTTGACGAGCCCAACGGCGACTCGTCCTGTCTGCCGGTGTATCTGCTGTGCCGGTTCGCGCGCTGCGCCGTGACGGTGGCGCTCTCGGGTGACGGTGGCGACGAGTTGTTCGGCGGTTACGGCCGCTACACGCACACGCTGCGTGAGGCGTCCAATCTGTACTTCCGGCTGCACTGGTTGAAGCGTCACCGCCGCCGCTGGCGGGCGAGCCGGGCCTACCTCAGCGAACGCATCCTGCCGATGACCGAGGACACGCTACGGGGCCTGGTCGAGCGGCTGGAGCCGGAAGCCGAGCGACTGCTGAACGCCATGCGTGCGACTGCCGACGGTCGCGGCTCCGTGCTGCACCGCTTGCGGACGCTGGACGCGACCAGCTACCTGCCGGGTGCCGTGCTGGCCAAGGTGGATCGCATGTCGATGCAATTCGCCCTGGAGGTCCGCAGCCCGTTGCTCGATTCGCGCCTGGCCGGCTGGGCGTCGTCACTACCGGCGTGGGTGTGCAACGACGGGCGGACGGCGAAGAAAGTGCTGAAGCGGCTGGCGCTGCGCTACCTGCCGGAATCGATTGTTCACCGGCCGAAACAGGGCTTTGGTCTGCCGGATCAGTGCTGGTCGCAGGACCGGCTGCTGGACCTGGCCGACGGCCTGCTGCTCGGCACGGGGGCCAGGGTCCAGGGCCACCTCGACGGACAGAAACTGCGCCGCCACCTCGCCGGGCAGCGCGACCCACGGCTGTTCAACGTCTACCAGATCTGGGAGTTGCTCGTGCTGGAACTGTGGCTGCGCAAGGCCGCGCGTGGTGCCCTCTCCGCCGCAGCGTGAACGCCGCCGCGGTCGTCCGCGGGTCGCTTGCAAGAAGCGCAAGCCCCCGACCACACTGGGAGCGATCTGACATGGGAGCGTTTACTGCATGGCTGTCCGGCGCCCTCGCCGACGCGGGCCCCGCACCGGCGCGGACACGGCCGCCCGGCCGCGTCGATCCCTCCCGCACGCTCCTGGTCGCCGACTTTGAGCCGACGCCCGGCAGCCTGCTGGACCACCTCGGGACCATCCCGCTAACGATGGCGCTGCCGGCGCCGCCCGCGCAGCCGCTCCCCGGCGTCGCCTACTACTGCTACCGCACCGCGACCAACCCCATGCAGTGGGACACTGCCATCGACGACGCCCTGCACAACGGCATCGACACGGTTGCCTTCTTCCTGCCGCCGCGCGAGGTACACGGCCAGACGCTGCTGCGGCTGCGCCGCCTCGGCGTTCGCCGCGTGCTGCTGCTGGGCCGCGGTCACCCCCTGGCCACATCGCCGCTCCTACTGGCCTGCTGGCGGAAGGTGACGACCTTGTGGAATAAAGCACTCGGAATTCTCCGGCTAGGCCCCGACGGCGGCCTGACGACGGCCCGCTGCCGCGCCCTGCTGGCTCATGCTCCGCCGCGCGACCGCGTCCGCCCCAGTGCCGGCCGGCGGCTGCGCATCGCCCATTTCGTCACCTCACTCAACTCCGGCGGTGCCGAGCGCCAGGCGTGCCACGCCGCCGTGCAGCAGCACCTCCACGGCCACGATGTGCGCGTCCTCGTCCGCCTGGCCCTGGTCGGCGACGACGACCACTACCGCTATCTGCTCGCGCCGCACGGCGTCCCCGCCCGCTGCATCGGCGAGCGCTGGTACGACGCCTTCCCCGAGTCCTGGCGCCGCCGCGGCCTGCGTCCCGAACTCCTGCGGCAGCTGCCGCCTGAACTGGCCGGCTCCGTTGGCGACCTGCTCGGTGAACTCCTCACGGACCAGGTGGACGTGCTGCACTGCTACGTCGATGACTGCAACACCGTCGGCGCCCTGGCGGCGGTCCTGGCGGGAACGCCCGGCGTCGTCCTGTCATTCCGCAACGGCAATCCGACCTACTTCCCTGGCCTGTATCGGCCGTGGATGCTGCCGGCCTACCAGGCGACGGTCAACCGCGGCGGCGTGCGCCTGGCCTCGAACTCCGCGGCCGGTGCCCGTGACTACGAGCGCTGGCTGGGCCTGCCGGCGAACTCCGTCCCGGTGGTCCCCAACGCCTTCGAGCCGCCGCCGACCCCCGGCTGCGATGAGGGGTTGGGCTGGCGCGCCGAGCTGGGCATCGCCGCCGCCGCCCCGGTCGTTGCGGGCATTTTTCGCCTGCAACCGGAGAAACGGCCGTTCTACTTCCTGAAATGTATCGACCGCCTGCGTCACATCGTCCCGGGGTTGCGCGTCGTGATAGCGGGCGTGGGCAACCTGGAAACGCAGGTCCGTCAGAAGGTCGCGGCACTGGGTCTCGGCGAAGTGGTGACGTTGCTCGGCCAGCGCCGCGACGTGCCGCGCATCCTCGCCGGTAGCGACGTGCTGTTGTTGACCTCGGCCTGGGAGGGGACGCCGAACGTGTTGCTGGAGGCGCAGCACCTGGGCTGTGTACCGGTGGCGACGGACGCCGGCGGGTCGCGTGAGGCGTTGGCTCCCGGGAAAACGGGAGTGCTGATCGGACAGAACGACCTCGACGGTGCCGTGATGGCCGTCGCGAGCCTGCTCGCCGACGCGGGGCGGCGCCACCGCATGGCCGCCGCCGGCCGCGCGTTCGTCGCAGCCCGATTCGCCCCGGAGGCGCTGTACGAGGGCAACCTGCGGCTGTATCGCGACGCTCTGGCCGACCGCTCCGAGCCGGGCCGTTTCATTTTCGTCCGTCGCGATCCCGCCCACCCGGCGGGGCGCGGGTAGAAAAGCTGCGCTGCCCCACATCCCCCAACCTTGAAACCGCGAACGCCCCTGCCGAGACGGGTTTCCGGCTTGACTCAAACCGTCAAAAAAAAGTAATCTCCGACACCTCCGGCCCACTTCGGGTCGGTCGGGTGCCAGGGATCGAGGAAGAGGTGCCGTTATGCCCCAGGGTGTCCGTGAGCGGGCGCGGTTCGTCGCCACCTGTCTCTGCTACATGGGGGCCTTCTTCTGTCTGCTGACCATTGGCTGGGCTCCGACGCGCTTCGGGGGGATGGTGGGTCGGTTGCGGGCGCGCCTGACCCGCTACCCGCGCTGCCTGGTGGACGTGTGTCCCGAGTCCGGGCACTGTTTCCTGGCTCGGGTGCCCATTGGGCTGAATTCGGACGCCAACGGGCAGTCGCGCATCGTCGTGTTCGAGGACGGCGTGGCGCTCCCGAAGCCCCACGCTCCCCACGACCTGATCCGCAAGGAGGGCCTGGGCGCTTACTCCCACTGGAACGGCGTGATCTACTTTGCGACGGCCGACAACACCGACCCGCGCTCCAACGGCCGCCGTTACACCTACGGCGAAGTCTAGCGCGCATCGCGAATGGAGGTAGCGGAAGTCGCCAGACTTCCGCTACACCATTCGCAAACTGCTTGAGAGAGTACCTGGCGCCGCCCGAACACGGATTTTCGGACCCTGTCGAGAAACGGATTTTCGCATGTCGGATTCTTCCCATGCCCCCGCTCGCCTCACAGTTCCGACGGCTGGCGACCGCCTGCCGGCCAGTGCCGCCGACGCGACCGCGGTGCTTGAGCGGGCACAAGCCATCGCCGCCGGTCTGGAGCATCGCGAGGCCACCCTGGTCGGGCAGCGTGTCGGCCTCGTCAGCCACGATCCCGAGGACGTGCTGCTGGCCCGGGTGCTGAAAGCCTACGGAGCCCACGTCACTTTCCTCAGCCCCGTGGCCGTTTCCGGATTAACGGACTACCAGTCGGGAGCAGTCCAGCGCCTGGCGGATGTACTGAGACAGCAGACCGTAGGTTTGGACCTCGACGCCTTCGCCGCCGGTGAGGGGCCGGGCGTCCCGACCGAGGTTCTGCGACTTGATGATCTGTCCGGCCGCTCCGGGTCGCCGTTCGATCTGGTGCTGGCCCTGGGAATGCTGCCGGCCGGAGAGACGGCGGCGACGCAGGCGCTGCGGCAGCTATCCGGCCTGGCCCGGGTTGGCGGTGTCATCGAAGTGTTCGACGACTGCCGGGCGCCGCTGTCGGAGGAGGTGGCCCGGCGGCTGGCGGCCCAGGTCGGTCACCTGGCGCTGGGTCTGAGGGTGGTCCAGGAGCGCCCCTTGCGGATGTCCTTCGTGCGGCTTGCCGAGCCACTGTACGACTTCCCGGCGGAGGACGCGGGCAACGCCCAGATGATGGCCCATTGCCGGTCGCGGCTGGAGTTCGCCGGCAGCCTGGTCGCGGGGCTCGACGTGCTGGAGGCCGGCTGTGCCACCGGCATCGGCGCCCGCCTGTTCGCCGCGGCCGGCGCCCGCCACGTTGTCGGCCTGGAACTGCTACCCGCGCTGCTCGACGAGGCGCGGCAAGACCACCGACCCGCGCGTCGAGTATCGGCAGGCCAACCTCAACCAGCGCCTGCCCTGCGCCGACGCCTCCTTCGACCTCGTGGTCTGCACGGAGGTGCTGGAGCACATCACCAACCATGAGGTAGCGGTCGCGGAATTCCTGCGCGTGCTGAGGCCGGGCGGGCGGCTCGTCATCTCCATTCCCGACCGGGAGATGGAGGAGGGCTGGGCGCAGGTCAACCGCCACTCCAATCCCTACCACCTGCGGGTGCCGACACCCGAGGAACTCGCCCACCTGCTGGAGCCGTTCGCCGCGGTGCAGTATTTCCGCCAGGTGGACGTGGTGGGCACGGTGGTCATTGAGGACACGGACCATCGGCCGGAGGGGACGTTCGTCAGTGAGGCGGGCGATGTCACCGGCGACGTGCGCTCCGTGCGCCTGGCCGTTTGCACCAAGGCCCCGGGTAGGGCTGAGGCGTTGCCGTATCACCCCGGGCACTGCGCCTGTACCGCACCTTCACGGATTATCAACTACAACACCACCAGAACTCCCTGTATCTGACCAACGACCTTGTCTGGGCCCGCTACCGCTCCTGGCAAGAGACCAACCGCAAGCGCTCCGAACACGCCGCGGAGCTGGAGCGGCTTACCGTCCTGCCCGCTCCGAAGCGCGACGCTCTGATCCGGGAGGCGCAGGCCGAGCACTCGCTGACCCTGTGGCGGCACTCCGGCGGACCACTGATTTTCGACCAACCCGTCGAACCGGGGCCGTGGCTGGAGGGCCTGGCTGCCAGGCTGGTGAAGACGCCCTGCCCGTGCCCGATCAGGCCGAACGCCCCCGTCTGGCGCGTCCAGGTGGAGGCGGGCGAGCCGGTGCCATCGTTGCTGCCCGACCCGGCGACCTCCGGAACCGTTCGGACGGTGTTGTTCCCGGTCCCCGCGGCCGGGGTGGGCCTCCCCACCCTCTGGCACTGGCGGCGCCGCGGCGCCGAGAAACTGTGGTTCTTCGAGGGAGACGCCTGGCGTGTGTTCGACGCCGAGGCGGCCTTCGCCCGATTGCTGTACCGCAAAACCTTCGGCGAGCTGTGCCGCCGTGTGGCTCCCGGCTTGCTGCCGGCTGTGCGCCGGGCCGAGCGGCGCGTCATGCGCTGGGCCCAGGTGCGCGCGGGCCGCGAGGGCTTTGCCGAGCAAATCTGCGCGCCTGACGGCCGGTCCGAGTGCCGTGTCTGGGCCGACTGGATCGCGCGCGACAACGAGCAACTGAAGCGCGGCGACCCGGTGCCGGGCGGACGGCCGCTGCGCGTGCTGCAATATGTTCGCGCCCTGTACCCCGGCGGCGCCGAGCGGCAGATGTGCAACCTCGCCATCGGTCTGGCGCAGCGTGGCGTCGAGGTGGCGGTGCGGACCACACACGACGCGACCGGCGAGCGCGGCCATTACAACCACCTGCTGGAAGAGCACGGCCTGGGCGTGCGCACCGCCGGCCACGGCCGCAAAACGTTCCCCATTCCGGCCGACTGTAGTGAGAGCCTGCTGGCCCTGGTGCCATCGCATCTGCGCCGCCACGTCCTCGCCCTTTGCCAGGAGATCCTGACGCTGAAGCCGGACGTGCTGCACTGCTGGCTGGACGAGCCCAACGTCATCGGCGCCGCTGCCGGCTTGCTCGCCGGGGTGCCGCGCATCCTGCTGAGCATGCGCAACTCCAACCCGACCAACTTTCCGCGTTTCTACCACCCCTACATGGGTGAGTGGTATCGCCTCCTGTCCCGGTCGCAGCGCGTCCACCTGCTGTCCAACTCGCGCTCCGGCGCCGAGAGCTACGCCAGCTGGATGGGCGTGCCTCCCGGGTGTTTCCACCTGATCGCCAACGGCATGATCTTCAACCACTTCCCCGTCCCGACTCCCGAGGCGCGGCGCGCGGCCCGGGACGCCTTCGGCCTGTCCGAGGGCGACAAGGTGGTCTGCGGCGTGTTCCGCCTGGACGAGGAAAAGCAGCCGGAAGTCTTTCTCCGAGTGATGCGCGAACTGGCCCGGCGTGTGCCCGGTCTCCGCGTCCTGCTGGCTGGCACCGGCGCCCTGGCGGCACAGGTTGAGGCCGAGGTCCGGCAGCACGGCATGGACCGTTACCTCCGACTCCTGGGCCGCTGTCAGGAGGTCGGCAACGTCCTGCTCGCCAGTGACGCCATGCTGCTCACGTCGGCGTTCGAGGGCTGTCCCAACGCCGTCATTGAGGCCCAGTATCTCGGCGTGCCGGTGGTGGCGACGCGCGGCGGCGGCACGGCGGATTCGGTGCTGCACGGCCGCACGGGTTACCTGACCGCGGTCGGCGACGCTGGGCAGTTGGCCGAGCATCTGACGACGGTCCTGGCGGATGACGCGCACCGGGCCCAACTGTCCGAGCAAGCCCGGACCTTCGCCTGCCGGGAGTTCACCCTTGACCAGATGGTCGATCTGACGTTGCTGGCCTATCACCGCATGTTCGAGCCCGTGACCGAGTCGCCGCGTGTCCTCACGCCTCTGCTGTCCCGGTTGGCGCGGGAAGAGCGCGGGACTGAGAGAGTGTCCGCCCCGCGGCCAAGGGAGGCGGCGAGCTTCACCCAACGGTCACTCACGCCCCAGGCCATCCTCACACCCCCGCCCAACGCCGAGACAGATAGGCCGGAGTTGACGGCCGCCGAGGCGCAGCTTATCGAAGCCGTCGAGGGCCACTTTCACCTGTACGACGCCGGCGGCCTGCACCGCCTGTCCCGGTTCGCGCACGGCCCGGTGGTCGAGTTGGGGTCGTACCTGGGCAAATCGACACTGGCACTGCTGCTGGGCGCGGCCGAGAGTGGCCAACGCATCTACGCCGTCGATCCGTGGTTCCCGTCCGACCCGGACATGCTCGGTTTCGAGCACACCCGGCTGTTCGGCACTGAGGACTTTCTGGCCTTCAGCCGTCACGTCCAGCCGTACCGCGACCGCCTGAGTGTGCTGTGCTGCCGCGGTCGCAGCGTCCGCTGGGACGGGCCGCCGGTCGCGGGCCTGTTCATCGATTCCATCCACAGCTACGACGAGGTGCGCGCAGACTTCGAGCACTGGTTGCCGTGGCTGGCGCCGAACGCCCGGGTCGCGTTCCACGACTTCCTGCCCGAACGGACTGTGTTTCCCGGGGTCCGCCAGTTCATCGAGGAGGAACTGCTCGCCGCCGGCGAGTGGTGGTGGGACGACTTCCGTGGGGCGGTGCTGACGCTGCTGCGCATGCGCAAGCCGAAGCCGACGGTCATCGAACACAACCAGCGCTGCCTGCGTGCCGCCCAGCAACGCATTCGGGCCATCGCCCGGCAGCAACAAGAGACTTACTCCCGAGCCGGCTGAGTGCCGCGCTCTTCAGCAAGGAAGGAACTCCTCATGCTTTTGAAGGACTTCACGCGGTCACTGGTCAACAGTCTGATGCAACGGCGGCTGCCGGGACCGTTCGTGCGCGAGGAGGGAAGCTGCTGGGCAGTGAACCTGCCCCAGCTGGCCTACCGAGCTGACTCCCTGGTGTCCCCGCGGCGCTCGACCCTGGCCCTGTACGAAAATGGCCTGCCGCTCAAGCCGGCGCACGCCCCTCACGCCGACATCCGCAAGGTTGGCCTGGGTCGTTACTCGCACTGGCAGGACCGGCTGTTGTTCTCCACCTCGGACAACTCGGACCCGAACACCAACGGCCGCGACTACAAGTTCACGCTGTCGCCCTGGCTGTACCGACGGCGCACCGACCGTCCCGAGACCGACACCGGGCTGCCCGTCAACCACCGCAAGCGGGACGCCAGCCCGGAGCAGATCCGCGCGGACGTGGAATACGTGTTCAAGGTCGGTAAGGGCTACCTCGACGCGATCCGCGGTCTGATGCCGTCTCTGGCGGGCAAGAGTGTGCTGGAGGTCGGGCCGGGCATCAACTATGGCGGCGTGATGTACCTGGCGGCCTACGGTATGCGGCCGATGGTCGCCGACCGGTTCCTGGCCCCCTGGGAGTCGGAGTACCACTCGGCGTTTTACACGGCACTGCGTGACGAATTGGCGCGGCGCGACCACCGGGCGGACGTGCGGCCGTTGAACGCCCTGATCCAGGCGGGAGGCTACCCGAAAACCATCCTCGCGCGCTTCGAGTCGCCGCTGGAGCAGATCGCCGCCGCCACGGATAGCGTGGATGTCGTCTTCTCCAACGCCGTCGTCGAGCATCTGTACGACCTCGACGAGTCCTTCGCCCAGCTGTATCGAATCACACGGCCGGGCGGCTTCAACCTGCACCAGGTCGATTTCCGCGATCACCGCGATTTCAGCCGGCCGCTGGAGTATTTGCTGCTGAGCGAGGCGGACTTCCAGGAGGAGTTCGCCCGGTGTAACGGCGAGTGTGGCAACCGCCACCGGCCGGACGAGACCACGGTTCGCATCCGCGCCGCGGGTTTCGAGGTACTCGGTTTTGACGGCAACCTGTTCAGTGAACCGGATTATTTGCAGGACTTCCTGCCGCGCCTGCAGGCGGCGTCCGCGTCGCGCTACTGCCACCACACCGCGGAGGAGCTGCACATCATCTCCGGGTTCTACCGGCTCTGCAAGCCGGCGCGTGAGAGGGTCGCCGGATGAGTACCCTCATCAAACCCGAACCAACATCTTCGCTCACCGCTGCCGCCCGTGACTCGGACGCGGTGGCCATCTCCGTACGCGGCCTGTGCAAGGTCTACAAGATTTACCGGCACCCCAGTGACATGCTTCGGGAACTGCTCCTCCGCAGGCCCCGACACCAGGAGTACCAAGCTCTTCAGGAGGTGTCCTTCGACGTGCGCCGCGGCGAGATCGTCGGCCTGGTCGGGGCCAACGGCGCCGGCAAGAGCACCCTGCTGCGCGTCCTCGCTGGCGTTCTCGACGCCAGCAGCGGCAGCATCGTGGTGGACGGCCGACTGCGGGCAATCCTGGAACTGGGCACCGGCTTCCAGGACCAGTACACTGGCCGCGAAAACGTCTTCATCGGCGGCGCCGTCCTCGGTTACAGCCGCAAGGAGATCGCGGACGCCTTCGACTGGATCGTGGATTTTGCGGAGCTGCGCCGGGTGATCGACCAGCCCTTCCGCACCTATTCCAGTGGCATGAAAGCCCGGCTGACCTTCGCGGTGACGTTCTTCAAGAAGCCGGAGGTCATGATTATCGACGAGGCCCTGTCGGTCGGCGACGTGGGCTTCACGAACAAGTGCGTCAACCGCATCATCGAGTTGTGCCAGGGCGGGGCGACGGCCCTGGTCGTGTCGCACAACATGTACCTGGTGGAGCGGTTGTGCCAGCGCGTGTTGTACCTGAAACAGGGCCGGATCGTCGCCGACGGGCCGCCCGGAGAAGTGTGCAAGCAGTACGAGCGCGAGTTGTTGGAGCAGTTCGCGGAACGGCAAGTGGCGGCGCGAACCGAGCAGTCCGCAGCCCCGCCGGCGGCCCCGACACAACCAGCCGAGGCGCTGTCGGCCGCCACCATAAGCAGGCCCGGGCCGGAGATCACGGACGAGGAGATCGCCGCCCTGTTCAGCGACCCGGACAATGAAGCGCCCGCAGTGCTGCACCACCGGCTGGTTAAGTTGCTGGCGGTGCGTGTCCTGGGTGGCGACGGCCGGCCCCGGTCGGTCTTCCACGTCGGAGAACCGCTGCGGTTGGAGTTCGACCTCGACAGTCGGCTTGCGCGGCTGAACGTTGATGTGGGCATCCAGATTTACCACGAGTCCGGCATCCACGTCGTGACCACCACGAACCGCTTCCAGGTCGATGCGGCCGGGCGGCCGGAGCGGCGGCGGCTGGACCTGGCGAAGGGCGTGCAGACGTTCGCGGTCGAGTTCCCGCGCCTGTTCCTGGGGGGCGGCAACTACTTTATCAACCTGGGCGTCTCGCCGAACGGCGATAAGCACTTCAGCGACCTCGACCTGTTGCTGCAAGAGAAGCGCTGTGCCGTCTTCGGCTTCCGCCGCGATGACACGATGATGAAACAACTCTACGACCCCCCCTCCCAGTGGTCACGGTGTTAGCCAGGTGTTTCGGGAGTTCGTCCCACCGGGTAAAAGTCGGAGCAGGTGGGTTGGTAGGGCCGTTCGCTTCTGTCTTCGCCCCGGGTGGGAGCAGACAACTCCGGGTTCCGTTTCCGAAAACTTTTAGCGCGCTTTCTGTCCTTCCAGGCCTGGCGACCACGCACTGCCGCCCTCACGGCGCCAGCAGTCCGTGGATCCGTAGAGGAAGTACGGCGGGTACGGCGGCCACGCAAACTGGGGAAGCGGCTTGCGGCAGTAGTCGTCGGGGCTGCCGGCACGCGGAAACCAGCGCGCGTCCCACCAGTGCAACAGGCCGCCGCCGTAAGGGTGCCAGCCGCCGGCGGGGGCCAGGCGCTGCAGCAAGCCATCCTGGGGCGGCTCACAACACGGCGGCTCCGCTCCCAGACTCCGACCACCCGCGAGCAACACAATGAACAATGTCCCGATCCACACCTGGCGTCTCATATCATCCCCTCCCCGCCGGGCCATTGGCCTACCTGGGTTCCAGGAGTCTTGCCGGCGGCATCAGTTCCGGCCCAGCCGCGGCCGGGGCGTCCGCCGGATCTTGTGGGCCTGCCGTCAGCGCCGCGCCGCACTGCTGGCCTTGCTGGAGCCGCACCTCCCAGCCGCCGCCGACGCCCGGTAGACGTTCACCAGATTAAGGGCGATGTTGCCCTGTGCCACGGCCAGCTGGTCCTGCGCCTGCAACTGCGAATTCTCCAGCGTGAACAGCCGGTTCACGTCGGCCTTCAGCGTGGTGAAGAGCGCCTCCTGAATCTTCGTCGCGGCTCGCGCCGCGGCGGCGCTGCGGGCCAGGTCGTCGGCCTGTTCCTGGGACCGCAGGAAGCCGCGCAGGGCGCTCTGCACCTCCTGGGCCGCCGTCAGCACCTTGTTCTGATAGCTCGCGATCAACTCCTGCGTCAGGGCGTCCTGGCGGTGGACGTTGTTCACAATGCGGCCGTAGTTCAGGAGGTTCCACGTGAACTGCGGCGTGGCGAGCGCTAGAAAGCCGTTGGTCGCCAGCGCCGGCCCAAGGCCCACGTTCGCGTCGCCGAGGATGGTGCCGACCGAGAGGCTGGGGTACAGGTCCGCCTCGGCCACACCAATCTGGGCGCTCTGGGCCGCCACCTGCCGCTCGGAGGCGCGCACGTCGGGTCGGCGGCGCAGCAGTTCGGCCGGGATGCCCACTGCGGCCGCAGCCGGGACGCGCGGCAACGGCAGGCCACCCAGTTCCGGCCCCGGGCCGAGTTCCGCCGCCAGATCATGGGGCGGTTCGCCCAGCAGTATGCAGAGCTTGTCGTTGGCCAGGCCCTGCGCGATCTGCTGCGCCGGGATCGAGGCTCGCGTCTGTTCCAGGAGCGTCCGCAGTTGCTGCACGTCCAGCTCGGTCGCGGTGCCGATTTTCTGCTGCTGGGCGGCCAGGGTCGCGAGACGCTCCTGCACTTGCAGATTGCTGCGGGCGATCCGAATCCGCTGCTGAGCGACCCGGTACTGCACGTAGTAGGTCGCCACATCGGCCAGCAGCGTCACCAGGGCGTCGTCGTAATCATCAACCGAGGCGTCCAGCTTCGCGTTGGCGGTCTCCACCTGCCGGCGGTACTTGCCCCAGAAATCGAGTTCCCAGCTGAGGTTGAAGGTCGTCACGTTGATGTGGGCCGGGCTGCCGGCAACGGTGCCGTAGTCGTAGATCCCCTGCGCTTGCTGGGTCTGCGGGAAGATGTTGCCCACGGCGACGGCCTGCTGCGCCTGCGCCTGCAGGACGCGCGTGCCGATGGAGCGGAGGTTCAGGTTCTGCTCGCGCGCCCGGGCGATCAGGGAGTTGAGGAGGGGGTCTTGAAAAACGTCCCACCAGGCACCGTCGCGCGGCAACTGGCCCTGGGTGCGTGGGTCCTGCGCCTCGATCCACTCAGCGGCGACGGGCGCCGGCGGCCGGCTATAGTTGGGGCCGACCTTGAAGCCGTTGCACACCCACTCCGCCGGGGTGGTCGTGACACAACCGCCGCCGAGCAGGGCCAGGCCGGCCAGCATGAGCCAGGCGCTGCGGCGCGCGGGAAGCCTGTCGGAAGCTGGCCGGCTCATCCGTGATCTCCGTCGTGTGAGTTCGTCCACGGCCCCGGTGCGAAGTCGCCACCGTCGGCACATCCGGAACAATCCGCACAGATGGAATTATCGGCTGGCGCGGAGCGATCAATTGAGGAAAAATATTAAAGTTGTGCGGGGGGTTGAGTCCCGAAATCCCCAGCTTGCCTACTCCGCGCCGATGTGGGCACCCTTCTCGGCCACCGAGCGCTTCATGAGCAGCACCAGGAACACGAGCGCCGCCCCCAGCACGGCGCTCAGCCAGAAGACATCGAAGTAAGCGAGGGACGCGGCCTGCTGCTGGCGGAGGTCGGCGAGCACTTGCACCGTCATCTGCTGCGACCGAACCGGGTCGCCGGTGTGCTGCAGGAAGAACGCCCGGCCGCTCTTCAGGAAGGCCTGCACATAGGGGTTCAACGGGTCCAGATAGTCGCCCAGGCGGGACAGGTGGAACTGCTCGCGCCGCTCCTGGATGGTCTGGGCTATGGACGTGCCGACGCTGCCGCCCTCGTTGCGCAGCAAGGCGAACAGGCCGACCGCGGCCCCGCGCAGGTGGCGGGGGGTGTAGAGGTAGGCGGCCACGTTGATCGGCGCGAAGATCATCGCCAGGCCCATAATCAACACCACGCGCGGCCAGACCACCTGCCACGGGCTGATCTCCAGGTTCATGATCGCCATCCAGTAGCTGCCGCCGGCCACGACGAGCAGGCCGCCCGCGATCAGCCAGCGAGCGTCGGTGCCGCGGGCGAGCAGCCTGCTGACCACCACCATCACCAAAATGGCGAAGACTCCCGAGGGCGACATCACCAGCCCGGAGACGTAGGCGTCGTAGCCGAACAGCGTCTGGAGCAGGTTCGGCAGCGCCGTGCTGGCGGCGTAGAGCACCGCGTACGCACAAAAGATGATGACGCAGGAGGCGGCAAAGTTGCGCTCGGCCAGTGGCCGGAAATTCACCACCGGGTTGGCCGTCCGCAGTTCCCGAAAGACCAGGCCGGACAGCCCCAGCACGAACAGCACCAGCAGCGTCTGCACGCGCCAGAACGGATCGGCCAACCAGTCCCACTGCTGTCCCTTGCTCAGCATCACCTCCCAGCAGGACATGGTGAGCGCGAGCAGGCCCAGGCCGATGAAGTCGAAGTTCAGCGGCTGGCGGCCCAGCTCCGCCCGCTCCTGTTTCAGGTACGCCGGGTCGTCCACCAGCAGGTACGCCGCCAGGAAGGCCACGGCGCCCACGGGCAGGTTGATGAAAAAGATCAGGCGCCAGTCGTAGTTGACGGTGAGGTAGCCGCCCAGCGTCGGGCCGACGACCGGCGCGATCAGGGCCGCGATGCCGAACAGTGTCATGGCCGCGCCCTGCTTCTCCTGCGGGAAGCTGTCGAGCAGGATGGCCTGGCTGGACGGTTGCAGTCCGCCGCCGCCGAGGCCCTGCAGCACGCGAAACAGGATCAACTGTTCCAGGCTGGTGGCCATGCCGCACAGCCCCGAGGCAATGGTGAAGACGGCGATGGACAGCAGGAAGTAATTGCGGCGGCCCAGGTGCGCCGACAGCCAGCCGGTGATCGGCAGGATGGTGGCGTTGGCCGCCAGGTAGCTGGTGAGCACCCATTCGCTGTCCACCACCGCCGCCGACAGGCCGCCAGCGATGTAGCGCAGAGCGACGTTGGCGATGGTCGTGTCCAGCACCTCCATGAACGTGGGGATGACCACCGCGACGGCGACCAGCCAGGGATTGACCTGGAGATGCGCGGCGGCGGCCGCGGGCGCAGCGTGGGCCGTTGTGCTCATGGTCGGGGCTCCGTGGGGCCCTTCGGCAGCGGGGCGAACGGCTGCAAGTATTCGCCGGCGTGCGGCCCCGTGGCCGGCTCGTAGCAGTACACGTAGGGCGTGACCGACAGGCCGACGAACAGCGGTGAGCCCTGATCCGGGTCATAGTCTTCCAGGTCAATGCGCACCGGCAGACGCTGGACGATCTTGACGAAGTTGCCCGTGGCGTTCTGCGGCGGCAGCAGCGACAGGGTTTGGCCGGTGCCCATCGTGAAGCCGGTGATGCGGCCCTTGAACGTGTGGCGGCTGCCGTACATGTCCACGTCCAGACGGACCCGCTGGCCGATGCGCAGGTCGGCCAGTTGCGTCTCCTTGAAGTTGGCGTCGATCCAGATTTCCGTGAGCGAGCGCACCGCCATGAGGCTTTGGCCGACCTGCACGGTGTCGCCGGGGTTGACGTTGCGGCGCGTGACCACGCCGTCGATCTCGCTGACGAC
Organism: uncultured Gemmataceae bacterium; assembly: GCA_963750165.1. Taxonomy (GTDB): domain Bacteria; phylum Planctomycetota; class Planctomycetia; order Gemmatales; family Gemmataceae; genus CAVVPN01. Next base: position 29,183 of record CAVVPN010000001.1, read on the forward strand.
ATCGCAGTAGCGGAGGTTCAAGTTGGCCTGGTCGAGGTCGCGGCGGGCCTGCAGGAGTTTGGCCTCGGCCTGCTTGACGGCCGGCGCGTTCGGGACAATTTTTTCCAGGATGGCGTCAATGTTACCCGAGGCGTCCTGGTCGCGGAACTTTTTCAGGGCCTGGCTCGGGGTGGTTTCCGAGCCGACCAGGGGCAGGCCGACCTGAGCCATCGTCTGGGCGAGCGTGGCCAGCGCGGTGCGGACGTCGGAAAAGGTCTCCGTGAGGTCCTTCGGCACCTCGGTCAGGGCGTGGCCCCTGGGCGGCTGGGCGGCCAGGCCGAGGTTGACCCGGGTGGCATAGACCGTCTCCAGGGCCTGCTTGACGGCCGCCTCGTCCACCTTGACCGTCTGCTGGCGCACGTCGAGTTCTTCCTTGCCGACACCGCCGATCTTCAGCAGTTCTTCGCCGCGCTTGAGGTTGGCGCGGGACAGCTTCAGGGTGGCCTTCTTGCTCTCGTAGATCGCCACGTTGGCGCCGAGCGTGGCGATCTGGTTGTTCACCTGTTCGACAGCCCGCTGCAGTTTCCAGCGCTGCGACCGGGCCAGCGCTTCCAGGCCGCGCACCTGGGCTTCGGCGGCCGTCAGGTCTGCCTGCGCGGCGGTGACGGCGGCCTGTTTGATGCGCACGTCCACGATGTACGGCTCGCGGTCGAGCCGGACGAGGATGTCGCCCTTCTTGACACGCATGTTGTCGTCCACCAGCACCTTTTTCACCTGGCCATAGACGCGCGGGGCCACCATCGTGACGTGGCCGTTGACGTAAGCGTCATCGGTGCTGACAGTGTTCAGGATCGTGATGACCCAGGGGATGCCGAGGTAGGCGGCGGCCGCCAGGACGACCACGCCGCCGGCCAGCAGCAGCCAGTTTCGCCAGTGGCGTTTGAGCGGCGGCGCTTGGGGCGGCCTGATCTGCTGGTCTGCGGGAGGCGCCCCCCGGCCACGATGACACGCTCGGCGGGCAGCCGGTTGTGCGTCTCGGCCGGCGCCGGTTGGGCGGGGGACTGATGCGCCGGTTCCGTCGCTTCAGAATGTTTGCCGTCGGGGCCAGCCATGCGAGTACGTCTCCTTTCCACGGTTCGGTCCTGGCGAGGGCCCGACGGGCATCATGCAACCGGCGCCCGGCCCGCCACGGGTGCGTTCCCCCTGGCAGGATACCGGACACCAATTCTCAGAGCAATTGCCGCGCCGGAGATGAGAGGTCGGTGCGGTGCGCGATGTCGGAGGGGTGTCTTCGGAGTAAGCGCGCGTGGCGTTTGGGTGTAGCGGAAGTCGCCAGACTTCCGCGCAGCGCCGCACGGAAGTCTGGCGACTTCCGCTACCCCCGCTGCCGATTGATCGGTTCGCGCAAGGGGTGGGGTGGCGGACACGGCCTGACGTGCGGCGGCCTTCGCTGCCACAGCAAGGGTGCCAAGGGTGCCAAGGGGGCCAACTTTTTCATACGTCGAGATGCGGCGCCCTGGCCCCGTGGGGTGGCACGGCGCGACAACCAACGGCGGCGGTTGCCACAGCAAGGACGCCAAGAACGCCAAGAACGCCAACTTTTTCATACGTCGAGATGCGGCGCCTGGCAGCGCCGGCCTGCCGTTCGTGGTCCACACGACTGCGAACCGCTCCAGGTGAACTCGGCTCGCCCCAGCTCCCAGGAGCTATTTTGCCGTTGCGACCCGGCCGTCCAACCGTCGCAGCGCCCCTTGCGCTTCGCGCGTGAGCCGGGCCTCGGCGCACCCCCGGCCAGCGCCGCCAGTAGCTTGCGTGCCTCGGCGCCGCCGTCCCACTCCAGCACGGCGACCGCCCGCAGTTTGCGCAGCTGAACGGGCGCGGGCACCCCCTCCTGCTTGCCGAGCAATTGCTCCAGCCGTCGTCGATATTCGAGCGAAAGGGGTTTGGCCAGCGCCTGCCGCAGGGCGGCCTCGGCCAGGTCGCCCCACCGCTCCAGCGCAGCGCTGGCCCTGTCCCGCACCGCGAAACGCCTGTCGTCCAGGTCCTTGATGAGCCCGGCAATCTGCTTGCCGTCCACCGCCGGCGCCGGCTTGAGATGCTTGGCGAGCAGCGCCACCGCCTGCGCCGGCCGGGCGACCAGCTGGGCGGACGCCTTGTGCGCAGCGGCCGCGTCGTCGGCCAGGTCGGCCCACCAGGCTTGCAGCTGTTGGACGGTCGCGGCCGGCGCCGGCTTGGCGGCAGGGCGGGCGGTCGCCCAGATGAGCACGGTGTAGTCGGCGCTGCCCGAGGCCAAGCGTGTGCCGTCCGGCGAGAAGGCCAGGCAGTTCAAAGCGGACGTGTGACCCGGGAGTTGGCGCACCTTCGCGCCCGTCAACGAGTCCCACAGTTCAACCGTGCCGCCTCCGAAGCTGGCGATCATCCCTTCCGCAGAGCCGTTGCCGGCGGCCAGCAGTCGCCCGTCCGGCGAAAAGGCCAGGGTCGCGGACATCGTCCCGGGGATTTTCAACACCTCCTGGCCGGTCACCCGATCCCAGATCCGGAGCGACGGGTTGCCGTAGGAGATGCGCAAGCCGTGGGTGACCAGAACCTGGCTGGTCGCGATCCACCGACCGTCGGCGGAGAAGGTGCCCGTATGGCAGGGGATGTGTTCATAACTCTCCGGGGTGGCACGCAGGGCGATTTCCCGGATTTGCTTGCCCGTGGCGGTGTTCCACAGGCGCAGCGTCTCCGCCGCCGCCAGTTCCCGCTCGGAGCCGTTGGCGGACAGCGCCACCGTGCCGTCCGGCGTGATGGCGAACACGGAACCGTCCTCGTCCGCCTTGAAGTGGCGTATGCGCTTGCCCGAGGCCAGGTCCCAGGCGTGAACCGTGGCGCCGGCGGCGGCCGCGTTCACGAACCGGCCGCCGCGCTCGCTTTTCGCCCCGGCGAACAACGTCTTGCCGTCCGGGGCGAAGGTCAGCGCCGCGGCGCCGGCCGGCGGCCCCTCGAACTGGGCCAATTCCTTGCCCGTGGCCGCGTCCCAGAGCCGCACCGTGCCGTCCGCGCTGGCGGACGCCAGCACTTTGCCAGCCGGCGCGAACGCCACCGCCGTGACCGCGTCCGTGTGGCCCGCCAGGCAGCGCAGTTCCTTGCCGGTGGCCGCGTCCCAGAGCCGCACTGTGCGATCCAGGCTGCCGGAGGCCACGCGCTTGCCGTTCGGGGCGAAGGCCACGCTGGTCACCTCCTTCCGGTGACCGCTGCCGTGGCGGATTTCCTCCCCCGTGGCCATGTCCCAGAAGCGAATGGAGTCGGCCCAGCGTCCGGGCAGCAGGGCCAGCACCTTGCCGTCCGGGGAAATGCGGCCCAGATACGGGTCGTTTTTCAGGTCATTCCGAAAGCGGCGGAGTTCCTTGCCGGTGATCGTGTCCCACAGCCGAGCCTCGGAGCCATCGCACGTGACCAGCCCCTTGCCGTCGGGGGTGAAGGCGAAGGTCGCATGGAGGGTCGCGAACTGGCAGCGTTCCGCGCCCGTGGCGAGATCGAACACCTGAATCGTACCGTTCTTGTCCTGCACCGCGGCGGACTTGCCGTCCGCGGTAAAGGCCACGTGGCTGTTGGGGCGGGGGAGTTCGTGCAGCTTCTTGCGCGAGGCGACATCCCAGACACAGATGAAGCCGGGGATGGTGCCCTTGTCTTTTTGGAAAGTCCCGCCCTCTGCTCCGGACAGTAACTGCTTGCCGTCCGCGCTGAATTGCAGCGAGGTCAGGCTCACGCCGCGACCCGGGAACGGCGCCAGTTCCTTGCCCGTCGCAACCTCCCAGACGCGGATCGGGTTATGGTCTTTCCACTCGAAACAACCCGCCGCCAACAGGCTCCCGTCGGGGGAAAACGCGAAGGCGCGAATGTCGAGGCTTTTGCCAAAGGTGCGCAGCGCCTTCCCGGTGCGCCAGTCAAACAACTCGATCACCCCTCCCCGATTCACCGCCACGCTCTTGCCGTCCGGGGAGAACGTCGGTTGGGACAGTTGACGGTCGGGGAACGCCAGCCGGGTGATTTCCCTGGCGGTGGCCGTATCCCAGAAAATGAGCGCAACCCCATCCCGCTCGTAGGTGGACACCAGGACCGTTTTGCTGTCCGGCGCGTACGCCATGAAGCCCACCCCGCCCGGGAGGTGGAAGCGCCGGTTGCCCAGCCGAGCGACGGCCCCTTCGGGCAGCGGTACGCCGTGCAGGTCGGTGCGGCCGGGCGGTTGCTTCGGCTGACCGTGGGCCAGCGGCGGCAGCGCCAGGAGCGAGCAAATCACCAGCACGAGACGGCTGAGAAACAGCGACATGGGGTTCCTCCTTGAACAACGGTTCGTTCGGGATGGGTTTGGGCCGCCGCGGCAGTCAGGGCGTCAAGGTTCCTCCGCAACTCTTTCGTTATAATACAAACCACCCTCCCCGGAAGGTCCAGGGCGCCTTTCCAGGCAACGGACGGAGAGATGGCGAACCCCGTGCGCACCGTCACGGGTCAGCGCGGGTCACGGCCCTTTCCGGGGGCGTACAACAACACGTCGTCCACCAGCAATTCGGCCCCGCGCGGCAGCAGGAAGCGGATTTCCTCAATCCCGTCCAGGAGCCGCGGCGCCGCCAACTTGCCGTCGGCGCCGCGGCCGTCGCGGCTGAAGTCCGCCAGCGCTTCCGCCCAGGCGCCCTGCTTCAGTCCCTTCAGCGTGATGGTGTGGTGTACCTTCGCGGTGCGGTTGAGCAGCACCACATCCAGCGCATCAGCCCCGGTCAGCCGGTAGCGGAAAAACAACGCCGTCGCCGCCCCCGCCGGCCGCGGGCCGCGGAACTGCAACTGTATCCAGGGGTCGCCCTGCGGCGTGCGCGGCACACTCTTCGCCGCCCGCCAGAAGGAGCCCTGTTTGTCCGCAATCGTGAAGCTCCCCAGCCATTCCTTGCCCTGCTTGCCGGTGTCGAACAGACCGGTGTACAGCAGCCGCTCCGGGAACGGCCGTTTCTCGCCCGCGGCCGGCGCGTCATACAACACGATGTCATCAATGAGCAGCTCGGCCCGCGGATCGACGTAGAACTGGATGTCGTCGATGCGCTCGTCCTGCGCCAGGGGACCGCCGCTGCCGTCCGGGCGGCGCACCTGCGTCATGTCCACGGTGCCCGTTCGCCACTGTCCCTGCGGCAGGCCCGTCAGCGTCAGGCAGCGGTGAAAGCCGCGCGTCAGGCTGTAAATCTGCACACGCAGCGTGTCGGTGCCCTTCAGCCAGTAACGGAAGCGCAGCCGCGGTTGCTTGCCCATCGGCGGCCCCGGCACCGGATTGAAGATGACGGCGGTGTACATTGTCTTCATGTCGCCCTGCAGGTCGTCGAAGTCCTGCGTCAGCACACCACGGCAGCAGCGCTTGCCGCCGCCAGCCGGTACGTTGACCGTCTCCGCCTTGCCGCACATCCACCAGCGCTTTTCGATGTCCGTCTCGAAATCCTCGAAGGCGTGGACACGGTTGGGCATGCCGTCGGCGGCAATGAGCCTGGACGGATTGGGCGGCGGCTTCGGCAGGACCGCCGGGCCGGCGGCGACGCGCTCAACGTACCACTTCAGGAACTCGTCAGCCTTGATGGCCGTCACGATCATGCCGTTGGCCTTGCCCTTGTTGATTGCCAGTTCCCCCGGGCTGGGCAGGTGCATCTTGACGCTCCGCGGCTCGCCGAAACGCGGCTCGAAACTCAGCCGCACGGCCACGGCACCCGCCAGTTTCGGCGTCACCCGGTCCACGAGTTGAAACAGGTTCTGCACCTGAAAGGTCAAGGGGGTACACGCCTGGAACAGGCGCTGCCGCAGCGGATCGGTCAACGCCAGCTCTTTCGTCGTCTCGGCAGGGACCACCAGCGGAAAAACGCCGACGGTGTCGAAGACCTGTTTCGCCGCCGCGGTATCCCGGTGGAAGTTGGGCTGACGGCTGGCGACCTTTGCGGAGGCCGGGCCGCCGCTGACGATGAGGCGCTTGATCCACGGCTTGCAGTCGGGATGCTCCTTCAGCAACCGGGCGACGTTCGTCAGCGGCCCCGTGGCCACCAGCGTCAACTCGCCGGGGTTGGCCTTGAACTGGCGGTACAGAAAGGCGACGGCGCTCTCCTTGAGCGGCTTGCTGGTGCGGTTAAAGATGGCCGCGGGATGGCGGCGGTACTGGATTTGCCAGTCGAGTTGATCGTCGGCCTGCGGGTCCGCGCCGGCGGCCACGGGGATGTCACGGCGGCCCACCTGCGTCAGCAAGCGACACGCCAACCAGGCGCGATCGCTGGCGTTGCCGCCGCAGGTGGTGACGCCGCGCAGGTCCACCTCCGGGCTCGCCAGGGCCAGGGCCAGCGCACAGGCCCCGTCGATGCCGGTGCCGATGTCAATGTCCAGGAGGATCGGCACCTTCTTCGGCTGCTGGCCCGCGGCCGGCGCGGCGATGGCGAGCAGGACGGTCAGGACGGCTGGAAAGAAGATCAGGCGGCGCATGGTCGTCTCCTGCGATACCGGGGCGGCGGGCCAAGGTTCCTCGCGGCAGCCCTTTCGTTATAATAAAATCCACTGTCCCCGGAAGGCCCGGGGCGGCTCCCAGGAAACGGACGGCGAGATGGCGAACCCCGTGCGCACCTTCACCTTCCTCGGCACCGGCACCTCCGTGGGTGTGCCGATGATCGGCTGCGACTGCGCCGTCTGCCGTTCGACCGACCCGCACAACCACCGCTACCGCTGCTCCGTGCTGATCGGCCTGCCGCAGGGCAACGTGCTCATCGACACCACGCCGGAACTGCGGCTGCAACTGCTGCGGGCCCGCGTCAAGTTGGTGCATGCCGTCCTGTACACGCACTACCACGCGGACCACCTGTTCGGCCTTGATGATCTGCGGCCGATCCCGTGGCACCTCGGCGGCCCGGTGCCGCTGTACTGCTCCGCGGAGGTCGAGCGCAAGATTCGGCAAGCGTTCGGCTACGCCTTCCAGCACACCAGCGAGGAGCAGCAGTTATACGTCCCGCGGCTCACCTTCGAGCGCGTCACCGACGACGAGCCGTTCACGGTCCTGGGCCAGCGCGTGCTGCCGATTCCGCTAATTCACGGGCCGTTTTCGGTGTATGGTTTCCGGTTCGATGACGTGGCCTACTGCACGGACGTGAACGAGATTCCGAAGGAGAGCTGGCCACGGCTGGAGGGCCTGCGTGTGCTGGTGCTCGACGCGCTGCGCTACAAGCCGCACCCGGCGCACTTCAGTCTGAACGAGGCGCTGGAGGTCATCGACCGTGTGCGGCCCCAGCGGGCGTACCTGACGCACATGTCGCACGACATCGATCACGAGACGGTCAGCAAGCAGCTGCCGCCTAACGTGGAACTGGCTTACGACGGATTGTCGTTCGAGTTTTGACGCGAGCGGGCTGCTCGCCCGGGATGATGGGGAAAGCGATGGTCGAGGTTCCTGAAGCACTGCGGGCGCGACTGCGGCAACACGGGCAGGAGCATGTGCTGCGCTGGTGGCCGGACCTCAGCGACGCCGAGCGGCGCGGCCTGCTCGGCCAGCTGGAGGCCCTGGACCTGGGCCAGCTGGCGCAGTTGTTCGGCCACCGCGACGAGACATTCACGCTGCCGCCGCTGGAGGCAATCGCGCCGGTGCCGGTGGCGCAGCTGGACGCGGCTGACCGGCAGACGCGGGCGCGCGGCGAGGACGCGCTGCGGCGCGGCGAAGTGGCGACGCTGGTGGTCGCGGGCGGCCAGGGCAGCCGGCTCGGCTTCGAGCACCCCAAGGGCATGTTTCCGATCTCGCCGGTGCGCGATCACACGCTGTTCCGGATTCACGCGGAAAAAGTGCTGGCGCTGGGCCGCCGCCATGGTAAAACGCCGCCGTTCCTGGTGATGACCAGCCCGGCGACGCACGACGAAACGGTGGCGTTCTTCGAGGAGCACCAGTGCTTCGGTCTGCCGCGCGACGGTGTGGAGTTCTTCTGCCAGGGCACGATGCCGGCGCTGGACATGGCGACGGGCAAGCTGCTGCTGGAGGAGCGCGGCAAACTGTTCACGAGCCCGAACGGCCACGGCGGCGTGCTGCTGGCGCTGGCGGACACGGGGCTGCTGGGTCGGTTGCGCGACCGCGGCGTTCGCACCATCTTCTATTATCAGGTGGACAATCCGGTGCTGAAGATGGCGGACCCGCTGTTCCTGGGCCATCACCTGGCCGCCGGCGCGGAGGTCTCGACCAAGGTGGTGGCGAAGGAGGGGCCGAAGGACAAACTCGGCAACCTGGTGCTGATCCACGGCCGCTGCGGCATCATCGAATACTCGGACCTGCCGGACGAACTGGCCAACGCCCGGGACGAGCAGGGCCGGCTGCGCTTCCGTGTTGGCAACCCCGCCATTCACCTGTTCGCGGTGGACTTTCTGGAGCGCGTGTCGCAGGGGGCGGGGCGGATTCCGTTCCACGTCGCCCGCAAGAAGGTGCCGTACCTGGACGCCGCCGGCCACCTGGTGCAACCGCAGCAGGAGAACGCGCTGAAGTTCGAGATGTTCATCTTCGACGTGCTGCCGCGGGCGGAGCGCTGGGCCGTGGTGGAGACGACGCGCCGCGAGGATTTCGAGCCGCTCAAGAACGCGACCGGGCCGGACTCGCCGGAGACAGTGCGGCAGGCGATGAGCAACCTCGCCGCGGACTGGCTGGAGCGGGCTGGCGTGCGCGTGCCGCGGACGCCGCGCGGCGACGCCGCGGTGCCGCTGGAGATCAGCCCGCTGTTCGCGCTGGACGCCGAGGAGCTGGCGGCGAAGGTGCCGCGCGGCAGCGCCGTGGCGGGGCCGACGTATTTTGGATAGGTTGACGCTGCCGTGGCGCCGGTCAATTTTCAAGACTCCCCGTGTCGTTCCACAAATGCACCACCGGCTCGTCCGGCCCGTGCAGGCTGCCCAGCACGCTCACGCTGGCAGTGCTCAGGTGGAACAAACGCCCCGCGCCCGGTTCCAGGCCGAGCCAGCGGGCCGTCAGCACGCACAGGATGTGGCCGCTGGAAAACACCAGCACGTTGCCGCCGACCGCCCGCAGCCGCGCCAGCACGCGGTCCGCCCGGGCGCCGATTTCCGCCACGCTTTCGCCGCCCGGACAGCCATCGCGGAACAGCTGCCAGTCCGGCCGCTGCCGCCGAATCTCCGCGGTTGTCTTGCCCTCGTAGTCGCCGTAGTTCCATTCCACCAGGTCCGGGTCGATCTCGGCACGGCCTCCGAAGCCGGCCAGCTCGCAGGTGCGGCTGGCGCGCTGCAGCGGACTGGTGAACACGCGCGCGACGCTCAGGCCGCGCAGGCGCTCGCCGAGCTGCCGACCCCTTTCCTCGCCGCGCGGCACCAGTGGCAGGTCCGTCAAGCCGGTATGCTGGCCGGACAGGCTCCAGGCTGTCTCGCCGTGACGGACCAGGTACAGCAGGGGCTGTGGTGAACTCATGGTTTTCCCTCCGCCTCGATCATCGGGTTGTGCCAGCCGCCGGGTGGGACGATCTTCTGTTCAACCTCGGCCGGTCCCCAGGTGCCGGGCTCATACTCATACAGCGGCGCCTGGTTGCCGAGCACCGGCTCGACGATCCGCCAGGCTTCCTCCACGTTATCTTCGCGGGCGAACAGCGTCGCGTCCCCCTTCATGGCGTCGCCAAGCAACCGCTCATAGGCGTCCATTTCGTGCTTGTCGGGGTGGTGCGCGGCCAGCAGCTCCGCCGCCTCGCCCACCATTACGTCGCCCGGCGACTTGACCATCGTGCCCAGGGCGATTTCCACGTCCGGGCTGATGCGGAAGCGGTAGTAGTTGGCCGGCGGCGGCTCCGGCGAGTAGATCGGCGGCGTCCGGCGCAACCGCACGTACACCTCGGTGCAGGTCACCGGCAGACACTTGCCGGCGCGGAGGAAAAAGGGCACGCCCTGCCAGCGCCACGAGTTGATCTCCAGCCGCAGGGCCGCGAACGTCTCGACCTGCGAGTCCGGTGCCACGCCCGGCTCGGCGCGGTAGCCGCGGAACTGGCCGCGCACCACGTCCCAGGGCCGCAGCGGCGGCACCGCCTTGAGCACCTTCACTTTTTCGTCGCGGACGGATTCGCTGTCGATGCCGGCCGGCGGCTCCATCGCCAGGTTGCTGAGGATTTGCAGCAGATGGTTCTGCATCACGTCGCGGATGGCGCCCGCCTCCTCGTAGAACTTGCCGCGGCCCTGCACGCCGAATTGTTCGGCCATCGTGATCTGCACGCTTTCGACGTAGTTGCGGTTCCAGATCGGCTCCAAAAAGGCGTTGGCGAAGCGGAAGTAGAGCAGGTTCTGCACCGGGTTTTTGCCGAGGTAGTGATCGATGCGGAAGACCGCCGACTCGTCGAAGGTGCCGAGCAACGTGCGGTTGAGCGACCGGGCCGACTCCAGGCTGCGGCCGAACGGCTTCTCCAGGATGACGCGGGCGCCGTGGGCACAGCTGGACTTGCCCAGCTGCTCCACGACCAGCGGGAACAGCGATGGCGGAATGGCCAGGTAGTGGACCGGGTGATGGGCGTCGCCGAGTTGCTGCCGCAGTTCCTGGAAGGTCCGCGGGTCGGCGTAGTCGCCATCGACGTAGCGGAGCAGGCCGAGCAGCTTCTGGAACGCCGCCAGGTCGAGGCCGCCGTGCTTCTCAACGCTGTCGCGGGCGCGGGCCTTGAACTGCTCCAGGCCCCAGCCGGACTTGGCGACGCCGACGACCGGCACGTCCAGGTGGCCGCGCTGCACCATCGCCTGCAGGGCGGGGAAGATTTTCTTGTAGGCCAGGTCGCCAGTGGCGCCGAAGAACACCAGGGCGTCGGAGTGCGCTGCGGTCATGGTTGTCTTCCTTCCGATTGTCGATGCAGCTGCCCGCGGACGCCGGCCGCGGAATTGACTGTCCGTTGTGGCCGTCGCGGGCGATAATACCCCAACCGAAGACCAGCCCATTCTACCAACCAAGGGGGTGCAGCATGAAACTGCGAAGCGCGCTGCTGGCGCTGGCGGTGACGGTGGCGGTGGGCGCCGTCGCCGTCCTCGGCAATCGGCAGCAGCCGGCCGACGCCAAGATGGTCAGCGCGGCCCAGAAATTTTTGACCAGCCTTGACGCCAAGCAGAAGGCCCGAACCGTCATCGCCTTCGACAGCCCGGAACGCACCAACTGGTGGTTCGTGCCGCGCGAGGACGGCAAAAAGCACTCGATCCGCAAGGGCCTGCCGCTGATGGACATGACCGCCGACCAGAAGAAGGCGGCCCTGGACCTGCTGGCGACCGGCACCAGCGCAAAGGGTTACGTCCAGGCCACGACCATCATGAGCCTGGAGGGCATCCTCCGGGAGCAGGAGGCCGGCAAGAAGGGCACGCCGGTTCGCAACCCCGAGTGGTACTTCTTCACTGTTTTCGGAACGCCGGCCAACAAGGGCAAGTGGGGCTGGCGCGTCGAGGGCCATCACCTGTCCGTCAACTTCACCGTTGAGGATGGCGTGGTCAAGTCGGCGACGCCGTTTGTCTTCGGGGCCAACCCTGCCCAGATCAAGGGCGGGCCGAAGAAGGGCGAACGCATTCTGCCGAAAGTCGAGGACTACGCGCGCGACCTGTTCAAGTCGCTCGACGCCGACCAGCGGAAGGTCGCCTTCCAGGAGAAGCCGTTTGGCGAACCGCAGCAGAACACGGTGGCGCCGAAGCTGGGCGCCCCGAAGGGTTTGGCCGCGGCCAAGATGAACGAGCAGCAGCGCGTCACGTTGGTGAAGCTCCTGGAGGCGTACGCCAACCGCATGACGCCGGAGGTCGCCGCCCACGAAATGAAGGGCGTCCGCAGCGCTGGCATCGACAAGATTCACTTCGGCTACAGCGGCGCCACCGAGCCCGGCAAGGGCTACACCTACCGCGTGCATGGGCCGACGTTCGTCATTGAATTCCTGAACATGCAGGCCGACTCCGCCGGCAACCCGGCCAACCACATCCACAGTGCCTGGCGCCGCATTGAGGGTGACTTCGGCATCAACAAGAAGTAACCCTCCCGTAATGCAGACGGTCGCCTGCACCACACCAAGTGGTGCAGGCGAGCCGCCCGCACTGGGAAGCCTGTCAGGAAATCCGACACCCGCTGCTGGAATTGGGCACCGCTTACCGTTTCGCCATTTCAGCCACATTTCGTAAACATCTACAAATCCATCGCTTGTGTCAAATCATTCGCGACAATAGCGAGTGGCACGCTGGTTGCTTTAAGAGGAAAAGTAGAAGGTTCATTTTGGTAGAAGTTAAACAATACACGGCGTCGCCAGCACCTATTCGCTCTCGCCCATTCAATTCGCCTTCGCTTCGCCCGGCCAGGAGGGCCTTAACTCTGCCCAGGAGTGCAACCTGGCCAAAGGAGATCAAGAAGTTGCCGGTCGCCCTCGCCCAAAGGGGAACGCCCAATCGAATCTACCCCGTTGCCCAGCACCGGTCGTCGCCCCAACTTCTTGATCTCCGCCGCCAGTGGTCTCTTCTCACTCCCTCCTTCTCACTTCCACATATAACACCCCCACCGTCGTCTGCCCCTGCGCCAACCACGCTTCCAGCTGCCCCGGACCCGCGTCCAGTTTCACCGCCTCGAACGTGATCTGCTTCGCCTGCGCCGGCACTGCCTGCATCACCTTGGCCCCGCGCAGCTGGAGCGTCGCCGTGCGCGCCGCGTCAGTGGGCGCGAACAGCAGGGTCACATCGTAGGCGCCGGGCCGCGCCACCTCGACCTCCCAGTGGCCCAGGCCTTTCGGCCCCCAGCTGGCCTGCGGCCCGCGCCAGTCCTGCCGCGTCAGCAGCACCGGGTTTTCCTCCGCCGCGCCCAGGTGGATGCGCGGCGGCGCGTAGCCGCGCGCGCCCACGTCCTTGAACCACGCCTCGTACTCCTTCAGTAACTTCGCCACCACCTCCGGCCGTTCCGCCGCCAAATCCTTCTGCTGGTACGGGTCTTTTTCGATGTCGTACAGATGAAACGTCAGCTTCTCGGGCAGCTTCTCCTTCTCGCCGACGCCGAGCGGCTGCACCAGGCGGTACTGCTGCGTTCGCACCCCGAACGCGCGGTACAGCTGCGGCACTTCGCCGCGGTGCCATTGTGTGAACAGCGTCCGATCCGGCCAATCAACCTTGCCGCCCTTGAGCAACGGCCACAGGCTGCGACCGTCGAACTTGCGGTCCTTCGGGGCCGCGACGCCACACGCTTCCAGCAGCGTCGGCGTCACGTCGATGTGAGCGGCGACGCGGTCCACCACGCGGTCGGCCGGAACGGTGCCGGTCCAGCGCACAAAGAACGGCACGCGCGTGCCGCCCTCGTGGACCGTCCCCTTGCGGCCGAGCATACCGCTGTTGTAGCGCACGCCCTGCGGCCCGTTGTCCGTCAGGAAAATCACGATGGTGTTCTCGCTCAGCTTCAGCTCGTCCAGCTTCGCCAGCAGCCGGCCGATGTTGTCGTCGATGTTCGTGACCATGCCGTAAACCTTCGCGATCTCGTCCTGCTTGGCCTTGCCCGGGAGCGGCTGGCCGGTCTTCGGAAACTCCGAGTGGGCCAGGTTCATCTTGCGGTACGGCGCCACGTACTGCTCCGGTACTTGCAGGGGGCCGTGCGGGCAGTTGTAGGCGACGTACAGGAAGAACGGTCGGTCGCGGTGTTCGGTGACAAAGCGCAGGGCGTCATCGGTGAACACGTCGGTGCAGTAGCCCCTGGTTTTAACCGCCTTGCCGTTGCGGTAGAGGGTGGGGTTGAAGTAGCCGTCGCCGCCGGGCGGGTCCGAGGGCTGCGCGATACCGCCGCCCTTGTGGACCAGCGCCTCATGGAAGCCGCGGTCGTGCGGCCGCAGCGGGTAGTTGTCGCCGAGGTGCCACTTGCCGACGATGCCAGTGCGGTAGCCCGCCGCCGCGAACAGCTGGGCCAGCGTCACCTCGTCGGGCCGCATCATCGACCGGCCCACGAAGGTATCGACGATGCCAGTGCGATAGTTGTAGCGGCCCGTCAGCAGGCTCGAGCGCGTCGGCGAGCAGACCGGCGAAACGTAGAAGTATTGAAAGCGCGTGGACTGGCGGGCGAGCTTGTCGAGGTTCGGCGTGCGGATTTTCGGGTTGCCGTGGATGCCCAGGTCGCCGTGGCCCTGGTCGTCCGTCATGATGACAATGACATTGGGCCGCTTTTTCGGCTGGGGGTTGTTGGCAGCGTGGGCGGTGCCGGCGACGGTCAGCGCGGCGAGCAAGGCGAGCAGCGTGCGGTGCGTCATGGCGGTTCCTCAGCGGGTCGGAGGGAGAGTCCCTGGGGTTGTTCCCGCCGACCAGCATACCATGACGGCGTAGAATATTCACCGCGGTGAATCTGCCGCGCTACTGGTCCCGCTGGGCTATCGGCTCCGCCCTGGGCAGGTTGGTCTGACGGCCTTCCAGGAAGGCGAGCCGTTCGCGCATGTGTTGCAGTTCGCGGGCCATGTCGGCGCGGGCCTTTTCGCTGATCTTCAATTCCTGCTCCAGCTGGGCCCGTTCCGACTTGATCTCGCGCAGTTCGTGGAAGCCTTCCCGCGATTTCTCGCGGAACTTTTCAAAGTACTCGCGCTTGACGAAGTTGCTCTGCGTTTCGTTGAAGTGTTTCAGGTCGTTGCGCAGTTCGCTGACCATGCCGTTGTACTGCTCGAACAGCGCCAGGGCGACGAAGCCCAGGCCGCTGAGGATGGCGCTGCCGGCGCCCCACAGCCAGGCCGCCCGGTTGCGCTTGCCGGCCGCTGCCGCCGTCGGCGGCGCGCCGTCGTGCAGGGTCGGAGCAGGCTCGGCAAGATGGACGGAGGAAGTCGTGCAGGAGTGAACGATTTCCTGGTGCCGGCAGGCGACAATGCCCTGGTCCATAAGTCCTCCCGGGTTTGTGCTCTCATCCTGAGCAACCGTCCGCGTCGCGGGTTGGCAGGGGACATAGCCGAGGGGCCGTTCGGATGCAAGGCCAGTCGGGGACCACGACTCAAACGGCCTTCATTCCGCTCGTTTCCAAACTCCGGTTTGGGAACGCAATTCCCCGAAACTCCTGATTGTGAAAATCGCGCTGGCGATGCGACCAGGGGTGGCGGACAACCGTTGGGGAATCGTACAATGAGTGAGACGCAGGCGGAGACTCCTTTCTTAAGTGGTTCGCTACACTTATTTTAGGAGTCTCCATGTGCCGCGACTCATTTTTGCAGCTGCTGAGATCAGCGACCGGAGTCCGGCAATATCGAAAAGGAGTTCTCCCGATGTTCCACGCGATGATCATGGCGGGCGGCGGCGGCACGCGCTTCTGGCCGCGCAGCCGCAAGCACCGGCCCAAGCAGTTTCTGACCCTGACCGGCAATCGCTCCCTGTTGCAGCAGGCCTACGACCGCCTGGAGGCCGCGATACCGCCGCACCACAGCTGGGTCATCACCAGCGACGCCCACCGCGCCGAGGCCGAACGCCAGCTGCCGGCGCTGCCGGGTGGTCACGTCGTCGGCGAGCCGTGCGGTCGCGACACCGCCGCCGCCATCGGCCTGGGCGCCGCGCTCATCGCCCGTGAGGATCCCGATGCGGTCATGATTGTCACGCCCTCGGACCACGTCATTGAGCCGGTGCAGGAGTTCCGCCGCGCCGCCCAGGTCGCGGAGCAAATGGCGCTCGAACACCCCAACGCGCTCATCACCTTCGGCATCCAGCCGACGTACCCGGCGGTCGGCTACGGCTACATCCACCGCGGCGCCGAGGTGGCCCGGCGCCAGGGCGTGCCGGTGTACCGCGTGCAGGCATTCAAGGAAAAGCCCGACCAGGAGACGGCCGAGAACTTCCTGGCGTCGGGCGAATACTTCTGGAACAGCGGCATTTTCGTCTGGCGCGTGGCGACCATCCTGAGCGCCCTGCGCGAGCGGCAGCCGAAGTTGTTCGCCGCCGTGCAGCAGATCGCCGAGAACTGGGGCGCTGCCGACGGCCCGCGCGTGCTGGCCCGGGAGTACGAAGCGCTGCCGAAGATCAGCATCGACTTCGCAGTGATGGAGCACGCGCCGGAAGTGCTGGTGGTGCAGGCGCCGTATCGCTGGGACGACGTGGGCAGCTGGCTGGCCCTGGAGCGAATGCACCCGCAGGACGCCGAGCACAACACCGTGCTGGCGACGCACTGCGGCATTGAAACGAACCACTGCGTCATCGTCGGCGATCCGGGCAAGCTCATCACGACGATTGGCGTCTCGAACCTGCTCATCATCCAGGACGGCGACGCGCTGCTGGTGGCCGACCGCCGCGAGGAGGCGACGGTCAAGGCACTGGTGGACCGGCTCGGCAAGGAAAACCTGGAAAAATACCTGTGAGCGAAGCACGGCGACTGCTGGGCATCGACTACGGCAGCAAGCGCATCGGCCTGGCGGTGAGCGACGCGGACCACAAGATCGCGTCGCCGCTGACCACCTACGAGCGCAAGGGAGCCGAGCGTGACGCCGCGTACTTCCGCACACTGATCGACGAGGAGGAAATCGGCGGCCTGGTGCTGGGCCTGCCGGTGCATCTGAACGGCAGCGAGGGCCAGAAAGCGCGTGAGGTGCGGGCGTTCGCGGCCTGGCTGGCGAAGGCGACGGGCCTGACTCCCGCCTTCTGGGACGAACGCTTCACGACCGTGGAGGCCGAACAGCACCTGCTGGCGGCGGGCCTGACGAACAAGCGCCGCAAGGAGCGCCGCGACCGCCTGGCGGCGCAGATTTTGTTGCAGACCTATCTGGACGCCGGCTGTCCCGCGGAGGAGCCGCCGCGGCCCCTGGACGAATGACCCTGCCACGGTGGGACACGGATGTTTGAGCGCTTTGAAGACTACGAATACCCCCTGGCGCTGTGCCAGCTGGTGCTGTTCATGACCGGCATGGGCGCAACGCTGCGGCTGGCCGACTTCACGCGCATCGCCCGTGAGCCGCGGTCGCTGCTGACGGCGCTGGCGTATCAGTACGTCGCGGTGCCGGCGCTGGCGGTGGCGCTGAACCACCTGCTCCGGCTGCCGTCGGGCGTGGCCATCGGCCTGGTGCTGATCGCGGCGCTGCCGGGCGGCGCCATGGCCAAGTTCTTCACCTACCTGGGCCGCGGCAACCTGGCACTGTCGGTAACACTGACCGCCACCTCAACCCTGTCGGCGCTGGTGACGGTGCCGCTGCTGCTACGGTTGCTGGCGACCGAGTACATCCCGGACAATTTACCGATGCCGTACCTCCGCATTGTCGGCGAAGTGGCGCTGTTCATGCTGGCGCCGCTGGCGCTGGGCATGCTGCTGGGCTGGCGCTGGCCGGCGCACCGGCAACAAATCTCGCGCTGGTGCATCCGGCTGGGGCTGGTGTTCGTGGTGGCGATGGTGGTCGGCTCGACCGGAGCGGGCCGCATCACTGGCTGGGAGTACAGCTGGCAGGGGCCGCTGGCGATCGTGCTGTTCTGTCTGTTGAATCAGCAGCTGTCGCTGCTGCCGTTCCGCGTGCTGCGCTGGCCGACGCAGGATTGTCTGGCGGTGGGCATCGAGGTGACGATGCGCAACGTCAACCTGGGGCTGCTGCTCAAGGCGTCGCTGTTTCCGGCGACCGACCACGCCATCCGGCCCATCGCCGATGGCGTGCTGTTCGTGCTGCTGTACTACGCGGTGGTGGCCATGTGCGCTGGGGCGCCGCTGGCGCTGCGCTATCGGCTCATGTATCACCGCAAGGTAGCGCAGCCGGTGGTAGAGCATTGATCGGCATGGTTCAAAAGCGGCCGATTTCAGGTAACAGTACGGACCCTCCCCGGCCCTGACAGGATGGCGCGGGTTGGACCATCCTGGAGCGGTTCACGAACGGCAGGCTTGCGAACCGCTCTAATTTCTGGAGAAGGGGGCATGGCCGAGTAAGAGCGTTCGGAAGCAAAGAACCACGGATCCCACGGGAGCACGGTGCGACCGGGGGTAGCGGAAGTCGCCAGACTTCCGCGCAGCGTCGGACGGAAGTCTGGCGACTTCCGCTACCCCCCCAGCGCCGCGCGCGCTAACCATTTTCTGTCGAGATCCGTGTGATCCGTGGTTCCTGCTTTCCGAACGCGCTAACGCCAACCAATGGGGGTGCCTGCCCCGTCAAAGGCAAGAGGCGTCGTCTGGACAAACCCCGTCCGTCAACCGCCCGCCGCGCTTTTTCCAACCCCAGTTCAGTTCTCCCGCCCGCACTGCCGATCTTCCCGTAACAGGCGGCTCTCCCAGTGCGCGCCACAACCCGCGGCGGCCGACCCGGAGCGCCGTCTCTTCACGGGAGGTTTTTCAATGCGTTTCTTCTCGTTCCGCTCGCTGCTGCGCCCCACGCGATCCCGTCGCGCCCCGGCCGTCCTCCGCGTCGAGTCCCTCGAAGGCCGCTGTCTGCCCTCTGCCACCATCAGCGGCTACGTTTACAACGATGCCAACTTCAACGGCATCCGCGATCTCGGCGAGGCTCCCATTCTCAACGCGCGCGTCGAACTGCACAACACCACCGGCGGCCAGGACGTGATCGTCGGCGTCGCCACCACGGATGCCAACGGCTACTACCAGTTCACCACCAACGCCACCATCAACACCAGCCCGCAGACGCTGGTGCGCTCGATCACCTACCCGCTCACGCCGACCAACTTCACCATGAGCAGGGCCATCGGCCAGTTCGACCCCAGCCTGGGCCAACTGGTCTCCGTCGATGTCGAGAGCGACGCCACCATCACCAGCGACATTCGCGTGGAAAACACCAGTACGCAATCCATCTCAACCATCGACGGCACCGTCGCCGGCACCCTGACGCTGACCGGCCCTGGCGGCCTCAGCCTGGTCAACCAGCCGAGCGCCAACGCCGGCGAGTTCGACGCCACCACCTTCGACGGCACCAAGGACTTCGCCGGCACCAGCGGCATCAACTTCGGCTCGCAGAACGCCAGTAACACCGCCACCACCACGCTGACCGGTGCCGCCCTGACGCCGTTCATCGGCACCGGCACCGTCAACCTGCTCCTCAGCGCCAGGGCCACCTCCAACGCCTCCGGCGGCGGCAACCTCGACGCCAGCATCACCAGTTCCGCCCTGGCCACCGTGCGCCTGGTCTATCACTACATCCCCAGCAACGCCCTCCAGCCGGGCACCTACCGCGTCGTCCAGACACCGCCACCCGGCGGTTACCTGGACGGCCTGGAGTCGCAGGGTAACACCGTCATCCCGGGCAGCCTCGGCACCGATGCCATCAACGTCCAGCTCAGCGCCAACGGTGTGTCCGCCAACAACAATTTCGGCAAGGTCATCACGTCCAGCCTGTCCGGTTTCGTCTACGGCGACATCAGCTCCGGCGGCTACAACGACGGCATTCGCGAGATGGGTGAGCCGGGCATTCCTAACACCACCATCACGCTGACCGGCACAACCAACGCCGGCACCTCGGTGTCGCAAACGCTGAAAACCGACCCCAATGGCTTCTACATTCTCGCCAACCTCTACCCCGGCACGTACCAACTCCAGGCGACGCAGCCGGCCGGCTGGCTCCCGGGCAAGGACACCATCGGCACGCAGGGCGGTATCAGCGGCAACAACGGCTTGAGCAACATCGCGCTGCCGCAGAATGACAACGGCCTGAACAACAACTTCGGCGAACTGCAACCGGTCACCAGCACGGCCAGTCTGTCGGGCTGGGTCTACGAGGATATGAGCGTCACCGGCTATAACGACGGCATTCGGGAACTGGGCGAGCCAGGCATTCCCAACACCACCATCATCCTGACCGGCACCGACTATACCGGCAACGCCGTTTCGCAGACCACGACCACCGACGCCAACGGCTTCTACAGCTTCTCGAATCTGGCGGCCGGCACCTACGCGCTCCGCGAGGTGCAGCCGGCCGGCTTCCTCGAAGGCAAGTCCACCATCGGCACGCCCGGCGGCAGCACTTTCAACGGCGCCTTCACGAATATCCATCTGGCCGCCGGCTACAACGGCCAGAACAACAACTTCGGCGAGCTGTTGCCGAGCGCCGGCCGGCTATCGAGCCTGTCGGGCTTCGTCTACGCGGACGACAGCTCCGGCGGCTACAACGATGGCGTCCGGCAACAGGGCGAACCGGGCATCGCTGGCGTGACCATCACGCTGACCGGCACCACCAACCAGGGCCAGTCCATGACGGCGAAACTGACCACGGACCCCAACGGCTTCTACATCTTCGGCGGTCTGCAGGCGGGCACCTATCAGTTGCAGGAGACGCAGCCGGCCGGCTGGCTCAACGGCAAGGCCGCCATCGGCACGCAGAGCGGTGTCGTCGGCAGCAACGTCCTCAGCGCCATCCCGCTGCCGGGCGGCGTCAACGGCCTGAACAACAACTTCGCCGAGCTGCCGGCGGCGGTCAAGGCGACGGCTGTGCCGCCGGTGTTTCTGACGCCACAGTTCGCGCCGGTCCAGTTGCTCGGCAAGAACAATTACTTCACGACGCCGGGCACGAATTACCAGGATCCCACGATTCAGGCGGACGCGACCTATGTCGATGGCCTGTACCGCACCCTGGCGGGCCGGCCGGCGACCTATCAGGAGCTGGGCAACTGGGTGAACCAGCTCCTCAACGGCCTGTCGCTCAGCCAGGTCGCCGCCGCGGTCTGGAACACGCCCGAGCACCGCCGCATTGAGGTCAACAGTTTCTACGACGTCTACCTGGGTCGCCTGCCCACCGACGCCGAGGCGGCCCCGTGGGTGAATTACCTGGTGCAGACCGGGGACGAGGTTGGCGTGGCCGCCGCCATCCTGGGATCGCCGGAGTACCTGCAGCGCGCCGGCGGCACCACCACGGGCTTCGTCACCGCCCTGTACGCCAACACGCAGGGCACCGACCTGGTGCCGGCGGGCGCCGTCGCCTACTGGCAGAACGTGCTCAGCAGCACCGGCAACAACTACGCCCTGGTGGCCCGGCAGTTCCTGAACACCGACGCGGCCGCGGCCTTCATCGTGGACGCCTACTACCGCCAGATTCTGCAACGACCGCCGGGAGCGGGCGAGGTCAACGCCTGGGTGGGCCTGATCCACAACGGCCAGAACACGCTGTTCAACGTCGGCATCCAGTTCGTGGCGAGCGCCGAGTTTTTCGCCACGGCCAAGAAGGCGAGTTAGCCTGAATTACGATTAATTCACCACAAAGACACAAAGAAACACAAAGAAGGCAAAGCCAGGAGGAGATCATCCTTTTCCTGTTTTTGTCTTCTTTGTGACTCTTTGTGTCTTTGTGGTGAATCTTCTTCTTCTGTCTGCCCACTCCACATTACGCACCTCAAATTCCTCCCGATTCCTCTATTCTCCAGCAACCGCCGCCACCTCGCTTTGCCGCGCGGGATGGTTGTGCCCTCCGTTCGACCTGTGAGGCGGGGTCGGCGCCGGCAGCGGCGCAGGACACGCAAAACCACTGTGTTGCGGCGAGGCCGGCGGTCGAAATAAAGGACGGTATCTCAGCGAACGGCGGGGGGAACACCCCCAGGCCGCGGCGTTGTGTGACGGCCCACCCCCGGGACGGCGCCAGGCTTGCGGCACTTTGAGCGACTCCAAGCGTTCCCTGCCACGGAGGGTTCTGTCCATGAAATCCATCTTCGCCAGCAGCCTGGTGACCCTGGGCCTGCTCGTGATGGGAGCTGCCGCACAGGAAGGCCAGTGGAAGCCGGCGGCGCCGCGTTCCCCCATCCCCACCCCGGCCGGCACCAGTGCCGCCGTCAAACTCCTGCGACCGGTCCCGCTGACCGAGAGCGCCGCCCCCGGGACCATTCAGCGGGTGACGTTCAGCACCGACGGCCTGCCAGCGGTCATCGCCCGCGGCAAGAACGGCGACCCGCCGCAGCCGCTGCCCACCGGCCCCACCGGCCCGCTGACCGCCGACGACCTGTCGAAGGCCGCAAATCCCCAGGTTTGGGGAGGCGCGCCGCCGCCCGCGGTGCTCAACCCTGCCCCGATCTACCCCGGCCCGATGTCCGGCGGCACCGTGCCACTGTCCCCGGGCGTCGGCCTGCCTCCGGGAGCCGTCGTCGTGGACGGTGCGGGTGTGGGCCAGGGCGCGGAGTGCGGCCCGGGGTGCCCGATGCCGTGTGCGGACGGTTGTTGCGGTTTGCTGGGCAAGGCGGGCGACTGGTTCCACAACCTCAGCAACGGCTGTTGTGGCCTGGGAAATTGCTGCCAGTTGCCGCACTTCTGGGGCAGCGCTGAATACCTGCTGTGGACCGTCCGCAGCCCCAACACGCCGGCCCTGGTCGCGGCTGCCCCCAGCGGCGTCGCGCCAGATCTGGTCACCGGCACGCCGGTCTACGCCGGCGGAGTCAATCAGGGCGTCTTCTCCGGCGGCCGCTTCACGGCTGGCTTCACGCTGGGCTCCATGCCCAACCTGGGCTTCGAGGGGTCTTACTTCTTCCTGGGCCGCCAGACGAACAACTCCTTCTTCGGCAGCGACGGCCTGCCGGGCTCGCCCAACCTGGGCCGGCCGGTCTACACCCCCACCGGCGCTCCGGACGCCGAGTTGGTGTCGGCTACCGGCGCCCTGTCGGGCATCGTGGGCGTCCAGACCAGCACGGAGTTGTGGGGCGCCGAGGGCAACCTGAAACGGCGGCTGCTGTGCGGCTGCAACGGCTTCCTGGACGTGCTGGGCGGCTTCCGCTACCTGAACCTGCGCGAGGACCTGCAGATCAGCGAGCGGCTGATGACGCTGGTGCCCACGCCGCTGGTGCCGGCCGGCTCGCAGACGGTCGTGTTCGACGAGTTCCGCACCAGCAACCAGTTCTACGGCGGTCAATTGGGCGTGGCCGGCGAGTACCGGCTGTGGAAGAACTTCTTCGTGGGCGGCTCCTTCAAGCTGGCCCTGGGCGACATGCACGAGCAACTGGAGATCAAGGGCAATACCACCTTCCTGGTGCCGGGGTTCGCGCCGGCGACCGGCACGGGCGGTCTGCTGGCTCAGCCGTCGAACATCGGCAATTATTCCTCGGATCACTTCGCGGTGATGCCGGAACTCGGGCTCAAGGTGGGCTACAACTTCACGCCCAACATCCGGGCGTTCGTGGGCTACGACCTGCTCTACGTGAGCAACGTGGTACGACCGGGCGATCAGGTCGATCTGGTGGTCAACCGTTCGCAGGCGCCGATGTTCCTGCCGCCGGGCGCGGTCAACCCGCCACTGGTGGGCATCCCGCGGCCGCGGCCGCTGTTCCAGACCACCGACTTCTGGGCCCAGGGCGTCAACTTCGGGCTGGAGTTCCGCTACTGAGAAGCGCTAAGCCGCAAGCGGCAGAAAAACGGGTTTGAGCGCTCCACCCCGTCTTTCTGCCGCTTGCGGCTTAGCGCTCCACGCTCCACGCGCTGGCCGCGTCTCCTATAATGGGGGCAGAGCAGTGTCCGCCCTTTGTGGAGACGGTCCCCATGTCCCCTGCGCGTCCGGAGCCGCCGCGGCCGCTCGCCCTGAGTCGAGAGGGTGACGACCAGCTCATCATCGAGTGGAGCGATGGCCGCCGTTGCGTCTACACCTGGCAGCAGCTCCGTGCCGCCTGCCCGTGCGCCACCTGCCGCGAGCAGCGCGCTCAACCGCCCGACCCGTTCCGCATCCTCAAGACCGCCGAACTGCAACCGCTGCGGCCCACCGCCCTGGCGCCCGTCGGCCACTACGCCTACCGCATCACCTGGAGCGATGGGCACGACACCGGCATCTTCACCCTGGAGTATCTGCGCGAACTGTGCCCGGCATGAGCCCGTCTTTCTGCCGCTTGCGGCTTAGCGGGCTTCACCCGGATCGGAGAAGTATCATGCAACCGCAAGGCGGTCCCCCCCAACAAAAGATCACGCTGCCCAGCGTCAAGTACGTCATCGCGGTCGCCAGCGGCAAGGGCGGCGTCGGCAAATCGACCGTCGCTGCCAACCTCGCGCTGGCGCTGCAACTGCAGGGCCGCCGCGTCGGTCTGCTCGACGCCGACATCTACGGCCCCAGCATACCCATCATGTTCGGCGTGCAGCACATCGACCCCCAGACCACGGCCTTTCCGCTGGAGCGCTACGGTCTCCGGCTCATGTCGATGGGCTTCCTGGTGAAGCAGGATCAGGCGGTCATCTGGCGTGGGCCGATGGTGGACCGCTACCTGCGTCAGTTCCTCATGGCCCTGGACTGGGGCGACCTGGATTACCTGGTGATCGACCTGCCCCCCGGCACCGGCGATGCCCAGTTGACGCTGACGCAGGCGGCGCCGCTGTCCGGGGCGGTGATCGTCACGACGCCGCAGGATGTCAGCCTGATCGACGCCCGCAAGGGCCTGGAGATGTTCCGCCAGGTGCGCGTGCCGGTGCTGGGCATCGTCGAGAACATGAGCTACTTCGTCGGCGACGACGGCAAGCGCTATGAGATTTTCCGTCACGGCGGTGGTCAAAAATTGGCGGCGGCGGCGGGCGTGCCGTTCCTGGGCGAGATCCCCCTCGACACGCGCGTGGCGGAGTGCGGCGACCAGGGCGACCCCATCGTCCGCCGTCACCCCGACTCGGCGATCGCGCAGGCCTACCTGACACTGGCGACGACGGTGAGCCAGCAACTGGCCCAGCTCGGCCAACAGCCGGAACTGCCAGGGTTGAACCTCTGACAACCGGACAAGACAATTGACGTGTAAATGTTTGCTTGCGCACATCCGTTCAGGAGATCATGACAACCCGGAGACAGGCGGGAAGGTCTGCCCCGATCCCCGAGATTCACGCCGTCCAGCGCAACTTTCCACCTCTGGGAAGCGCCTGACGGCAACCTATCGAATTGATCCCGCCGGCACATTATTTGCTAAAATAATGTGTGCGTTCTTCTCCCTTAAGTCGCCTAAATCGCCAACCCCCTCTGGTCATGATGCGATCCACTGCCGCCAACGGCGTACCGGCTGATGCCGACGAGGTATCCCCGCCCGCCCCCTTGGAATGCGACGCGGCCAGTCTTCTCGCCGGGCTGCCGCACGCCTGCTTTGTGCTCGACAAGAACTGGCGGTTCACCTACGCCAATCCACGTGCTGAGCAATTGCTCGGCCGCCTGGCCGGCGGGGAGCATGTCCCATTGCTGGGCCGGGACATCCACGTGGTTTGCCCGGAAGTGGCCGACAGCACCTTCACCAAGGAGTGCCGCGAGGCCCTGGCCGAACAGCACAAGGTCGAGGCGGAGACGTTCTACCCCGCCCTCGACCGCTGGTTCGCCGTCCACGTCTTTCCCGCGGGCGACCACCTGTGTGTCTTCTTCCAGGACGTGACCGAACGGACGCAGCTGGAGCGGCAGCTGCGCCGCCGTGCCGAACAACTGGCCGAGGCGGACCAGGACAAGGACGCCTTTCTGGTGCAGCTGGCGCACGAGGTGCGGAACGCCCTGGCCCCCATGCTCACCGCCCTGCACCTGCTCGGCTTGCAGACGTTGACCGAGGCCGACCGCCAGGCCCACTCCCTGGCCGAGCGCGAGGCGCAGCGTCTCGGCCGGCTGATGACGGACCTGCTCAAACTGTCGCCACTGGCCGCGGAGTCGCCAACCCGCGAGCGCGTGTCCGTGGCGGCGGTCGTGGGCCAGGCGCTGACCGGCTTGCTCGCGGCCCGCGGCCTGGGCGGCCGCAACCTGACGCTGCAACTGCCGTCCGAGCCGGTCTGGGTGGAGGGCGATCCGAATCAGCTGGAGCAGGTCGTCTGGCACCTGCTGGACAACGCGGTCAAGTTCACCTCGCCGGGCGGCCACATTCACCTGTCCGCCGAGCGCGACGGCTCCGAGGTGGTGCTGAGCGTGCGCGACGACGGCGTCGGTCTGGAGCCGGACATGCTGCCGCAGGTGTTCAACCTGTTCATGCGCCAGGGCCCCGGCCGCTTCCAGGGCGGGCTCGGCGTCGGCCTGACGCTGGTGCGCCGCCTGGTGGAACGGCACGGTGGCAGTGTCACCGCGTTCAGCGATGGGCCGAACCGGGGTAGTGAATTTGTCATCCGCCTGCCGGTGCTGGAAGAACCCGTGTCCGCGGCGGCGGCGGCGGCTGACCAGTCCACGGAGGGGCGCCAGCCGCTGCGGGTGCTGGTGGTCGATGACAACGCCGAGGTCGCCCGGGGCCTGACGCTGCTGCTGGCCCGCTGGGGCTGCGAGGTGCGCGTGGCCTACGACGGCCCCGCCGCCCTGGAAACAGCCCGGACCTGGCGGCCCGAGCTGGTGCTGCTGGACATCGGGATGCCGGGGATGGATGGCTACGAGGTCGCCCAGCGTCTGCGCCAGGAGCAAGGCGGCGAGGGCCTGACGCTAGCGGCGCTGACCGGCTACGGACAGGAGGAAGTTCGCGGCCGCGCCCGGGCGGCGGGCTTCGATTATCACATGGTCAAGCCGGTGGACCCGGGCGTTCTCAAGGATTTGCTGACCTTCCTGAAAACCGGCGCCGGCGCACCGATGCCCCTGAACGACTAACCGACCGGTTCGTCAAGCCAGCGTCCGTTCAGTCGCGACGAGATTAGGCCGAACCCGGTGCGCCGCTCAGCCGTCTCGGCACAGATGTGTGTAATATCTTTTGGATTTTACAAGCAGTCATGAAGGTAGCCAGCTTCTTCACTGCGGCCCAGTATCTTCCTGGGGATTGCCAACGCTCTCGAATTTCTCCTCTTGCCATTTCTCGTATGTCTGGCCGGTATCCTTCACTCGCCAGACTATGCGACCGTTTTGGTTACCCCCGTAGACAACGGAAGCTGCCGCGCTGGGGCTGCTGAAAGACACGTCTTCGACGAAAATCAGAAGCCCATCCTGGTCAGCATCGATCAGTTTCCCATCGGCAATAAGCTGGTCGCGCTGGCCTTTGTAGCTAGTCCACGAATCCACACCTTGTTTGCGAGCGGTCGAGTTTTTGAAAACGATGAAGGTTCCATCCACCTCTTGTGCCGTGGCAGACGTTCCAACGGGGTTCATAAAAAAGACCGGCGACTGGATCCTCGCGACTGACTGGCTCGGCGGTTTCGCAGTCACTAACTGTTGAGTAAAGGGGAACCCGAGGACCGGAAGGACCATCTGTACTTGACCGAGAAAAAACTCCATGTCCGCAACGTCCGGTTCGGGCAACAGCGCGGGTTCGGGTGCGGTGTCATTCGCAAGGCGTGCCCTATTTGCATGTTTGGCCAAACCGATGAGGCGGCTCTCCAGGTAACGAACATGCGACTTCGTGAGGTTATCGTCCTTGCTGCTGATAAGAACGGATTGGCTCCAGAAATCCTTCTCTTCATCCTTGTTGTGTTTGAGAAGTCGGTTGAAAACGTTGTCACCCTCACCGATATAGACGAGATCCCTGGAAGTGTTCTCTGGATCAGGGCCGATGAGAAAGTAGACACCTGTCCGCTTTGCTTCCGGACGGCCGGCCAACTGGTCCAGTTGTGACCGAGGCGAGACGACGACCTTTCCGGTCCAGTTCATGATTTCGGCGGTGAGGATTCCACTCGGAACGCCGTCTACAAGGTAAATGCGAATGGTTCTGCCGTTCATGAGTTACAACTCGCTAATGAGATAGGGGGTGGTTCTGGTAACCACTTAAAATCAACCATCAAGCGGTTTTATCGCACCGGGACCGCAGCTGGTAGGGGAAAGATCAGGTCGGCGCGTTGCGCGTCAGGCCGAGCACGCGGTCGAAGTCGGCGTCGTTGCTGGCCAACTCCGTCAGGAGATGGTGCTCCATGACCGCGACGACCAAAGCGTCGCCAGTCAACAGTCCGTGCTGCTGGCAACGGGCAGCCGCCACGGAATCCAGGGCCAAATCCAGGGGCACGACCTGAACCCCCATCTGAGCAACCAGGTCCACCGCCTGCCGAAAACGGGTCAGTTTTTTGACCTCGACGGGGTGCTGTCGCAGGTGTGGGACAATGCCCTTGGCTGGCAAACCGAAGGCGTGCATGGACTCAAGCGTCATGACCCGGTGGCCACATCGCTGACCACGTGCGCCGAGGTGACACCAGTAATCTCCTGGCGCGCAATCCGGTCCATAAGTTGCAGGCAAGCCGCGCCGTAGCGAAGGTCGGCAGTGAAGTAGTACACCAGGGTGTTGGCATCGAGGAAAAGCCGGCTGCCCTTGGGAATGTTCGCGAAGATCATGGCGACTCCAGGATGCCGAACTCATCGTCCTCGGCCACGCGCCGCAGGGTCTCGGCATCCCCCGTCCAGCGGAGCAACCCGAAGCCCTTCTGGACGGCAGCCAGTGCCTGATCGACCGCGACAGGAACATGCACCGTCACCTGCACCCGTTCCTGCTCCTGAAGCGGCAGAACCTGGCTCAGTTTCAGCATGCCCTTTTCGTAAGTGGCCTCAACGGTAAAAGTCATCCCGAGATCCCCCGAAAGAAATGTCTTGAGGAATGGCTTTACTGTAGCTGACTGAAGTTCCCCGCACCAGTCCACCTGAGTCCTCCCTGGCACCGTCGCCCACGCTTCCCCAGGGACGCTTACCGCTTTTACCGGAGCGGCCGGCAACTCCGGACCGTGGCGGCGACCGATGCGGCTTGTCAGCCGCGCCGCCCGCGCCTTAAATAGAGGAGGTGAATCGCATCAGGGATTGAGGCTCTCGGATACCGCTCATGACACCACGCTCCACGCTGGGCAGTCGCTACAACCTGGACCTTCTGGAAGCCAATTACCAACGCTGGCAGACCAACCCGGAGTCCGTGGACGAACCGTGGCGGCTGTTCTTTGAAGGCTTTGAATTCGGCCTGACCGGCGCCGCCAGTGCCGCCGACACCACCGCGCAGGTCGGCGTCTTCCGCCTCATCATGGCCTACCGCAGCCGCGGCCATCTGCTTGCCCGACTCGATCCGCTCAACGAACCGCCGGCGATGCTGCCGCACCTCGACCTGTCCTCCTTCGGCCTCAGCGAGGCGGACCTCGACCGCACCTTCTCGACCCCGAACTTCTTCGGCCAGCAGCGCGGCACCCTCCGCGAGCTGATCGCCGCCCTGCGCGAAACCTACTGCCGCACCATCGGCGTCGAGTACATGCACATCCAGGACAGCGCCATCCGCCACTGGCTCCAGGAGAAAATGGAGCCGCGCCGCAACCGGCCCAACATGGCCCAGCGGCAAAAGCTGCGCATCCTCATGGAACTGCACTTCGCCGAGCTGTTTGAGAAGTTCCTGCACGCTCGCTTCGTCGGTCAGAAGCGCTTCTCGCTGGAGGGGGCTGAGACGCTCATTCCGCTGCTGGACGCCGTGGCCGAGAAGGCGGCCGACGAGGGCGTACGCGAACTCGTGCTGGGTATGGCCCACCGCGGCCGCCTGAACGTGCTCGCCAACGTCCTGCACAAGCCCTACGAGGAGATTTTCAGCGAGTTCGAGGACAACTTCCTGCCCAACTCCATCGATGGCGACGGCGACGTGAAGTACCACCTCGGCTTCTCGACCGACCGCAGCAGCGCCCGCGGCCAGGTCATCCACCTGTCGCTGACGCCCAACCCCAGCCATCTGGAGGCGGTCGATCCGGTGGTCGAGGGCCGCACCCGCGCCAAGCAGCAGCTGTCCGGCGACACGACGCGCGCCCACGGTATCCCGGTGCTGATCCACGGCGACGCCGCCTTTGCCGGCCAGGGGCTGGTGGCCGAGACGCTCAACCTGTCGCAGCTGCCCGGCTATCGCGTCGGCGGCACCCTGCACCTCATCGTCAACAACCAGATCGGCTTCACCACCTCGCCGCGCGACGCCCGCTCCACCACCTACTGCACCGACGTGGCCAAGATGATCGAGGTGCCCATCTTCCACGTCAACGGCGAGGACCCCGAGGCGACCGTCTATGTCGCCGAACTGGCGCTGGAGTTTCGCCAGAAGTTCCGCAAGGACGTGGTCATCGATATGTACTGCTACCGCCGCCACGGCCACAACGAGGGCGACGAACCCGCGTTCACGCAGCCACTGATGTACGCCAAGATTCAGGAACGGCCGACGCTCAGCGAGGTCTACACCGAGCAGCTCATCATGCGCGGCGACCTGACGGTGGACGAGACGCAGGCGATTGTGCAGGAGTTTCAGGCGAAGTTACAGGGCTCGCTGGAGACCGTGCGGACAGGGCCGCCGCGGCCGGTGGGCATGCTCGGCTACGCCGGCCAGTGGAAGGGCCTGAGCCGGCAATACTCGCACACGCCGGTGCCGACGGGCGTGCCGCTGGAACAGCTCGACGACATCGTCCGCGCGATCACCACCTGGCCGGATACGTTCGTGCCGCACCCGAAGATCGCCCGGCTGCTGGAGACGCGCGGCCGCGACTTCGCGGAGCGCAAGCCCGTGGACTGGGCGACGGCGGAGCTGCTGGCGTTCGGCTCACTGGTGGCGCAGGGGACGCGCGTGCGCCTGAGCGGCCAGGACAGCCGCCGCGGCACCTTCAGTCAGCGGCACGCGGTCTGGTACGACGTGAACACCGGCGAGGCGTACTATCCGCTGACGCGCCTGGCGACGAGCCCGACGGCGACGTTCGTGGTGTACGACAGCCTGTTGTCGGAGGCGGCGGTGCTTGGCTTCGAGTTCGGCTATTCGCTGGACGCGCCGCACGCGCTGGTGTTGTGGGAGGCGCAGTTCGGCGACTTCGCCAACGGGGCGCAGGTCATCATCGACCAGTTCATCAGTTGCAGCAACTCGAAGTGGCAGCGCGACAGCGGCGTGGTCATGCTGCTGCCGCACGGCTACGAGGGCCAGGGACCGGAGCACTCCAGCGCTCGCCTGGAGCGCTTTCTGCAACTGTGCGCCGAGGACAACATGCAGGTGGTCAATCCGACGACGCCGGCGCAGTACTTCCATTTGCTGCGGCGGCAGGTGAAGCGCAACTTCCGCAAGCCGCTGGTGGTCATGACGCCCAAGAGCCTGCTGCGCCACAAACGGGCGGTGTCGCCGGTGGACGAACTGACGACGGGTCACTTCCAGGAGGTGGTGGACGACGCGGCGGCCGATCCGGCGCGGGTGCGGCGCGTGGTGCTGTGCAGCGGCAAGGTGTTTTACGATCTGCTGGAGCGCCGCGAGGCGGCCAACCTCAACGACGTGGCCCTGGTGCGGGTCGAGCAGTTCCACCCGTTCCCGGTCGAGCCAGTCAATCGCATCCTGAAGCGCTACCGCAAGGCGAAGGAGTGGGTGTGGGCGCAGGAGGAGTCGTTCAACATGGGCGGCTGGTTCTACATGGAGCCGCGGCTGCGCGAGCTGGGCGTGGACCTGCAGTACGTCGGCCGCGACAGCAGCGCCAGCCCCGCGACGGGTTCGCGGCGGGTCCACCTGCTTGAGCAGAAGGAACTGGTCGAGGCGGCGCTGCGCGGTGCCGGGCGCATCTGGTGCGGGCGGCGGCGGACGGTAACGGTCACGCCGCGGAGAAACCGGCCAAGGAACCGGCGGCGACGGCGAAGTAAGGGGTATTTTCTTTCTGCCGCTGGCGGCTTCGCGCTGATACCCTTCTGACGTTAGATGGGTCGCAGCGCGCTCAGCCGCCAGCGGCAGAACGCAAGCCAGGGACACGCATGTCAGTAGCCATCAAAGTACCGTCCGTCGGCGAGTCGATCAGTGAGGGCATCATCAGCCACTGGTTGAAGAAGGACGGCGACCTCGTGCAGGTCGAGGAACCGGTCTTCGAGCTGGAGACGGAAAAAGCCACCAGTCAGGTGCCGGCGCCGGCCAGCGGCGTCCTCCGCATCACCACCCCGGAAGGTGAAACCGTCACCATCGGCGCCGTCGTCGGTCAGATCGAGCCGGCCGCCGCGGGCGCCGCCAAACCAGCCGCGCCGTCGGCCCCGGCGCCGGCCAAACCCGCGCCGCCGGCCAACGAACGCCACAGCCCCGAGGCGGCGCCGCTGTCCCCCGCCGCGCGGCGCCTCGTCGCCGAGGAGGGCATTGACGCCCGCACCATTCCCGGCACCGGCAAGGGCGGCCGCGTCACCAAGGAGGACGTGCTCGGCGCTCAGGGGCGCAAGTCCACCGCGACCGTGGCTCCGGCCGCCCCGCCGCCCCCCGCCGAGCCGTCGAAACCCGCGCCGCCACCTCCCGCGCCTGCGCCAATCAAGCCCGCCGTCGGTCAGCGCGAGACGCGGCAGCGCATCAGCGCCATCCGCCAGCGCATCGCCGAGCGGTTGCTGCAATCGCAGAAGGGGACTGCGACGCTGACCACCTTCAACGAGGCGGATCTGAGCGCAGTGCTGGCTCTGCGGGCGAAGTACAAGGACAGGTTCAAGGAAAAGCACGAGGTCAGTCTGGGCTTCATGCCGTTCTTCGTGAAGGCGGCGGTGGCGGCGCTGAAGGCGTTCCCCCTGGTCAACGCTCGCATCGACGGCGCGGAGATCGTCTACCAAAACTACTACAACATCGGCGTCGCCGTCAGCACGGACAAGGGGCTGATGGTGCCGGTGTTGCCGGACGCCGACCAGCTGAGCTTCGCGCAGGTCGATCAGGCCATCGCAGCGCTGGCGACCAAGGCACGCAACGGCACCATCGCCGTCAGCGATTTGCAGGGCGGCACGTTCACGATCACCAACGGCGGCATCTTCGGCTCGATGCTCTCGACGCCGATCCTCAACCCGCCGCAGAGCGCCATCCTCGGCATGCACAGCATCCAGAAGCGGGCGGTCGTGGTCGATGATCTGATTGTGGTCCGGCCGATGATGTACCTGGCGCTGTCTTACGACCACCGCATCATTGATGGCCGCGAGGCGGTGCTGTTCCTGGTGCGCATCAAGGAGTGCGTGGAGAACCCGGAGCGGTTATTGTTAGATGTTTAGAGTCGTCATGAACTGGGGTTCACCCAGAGTTCATGAAAATGGCCGCAACCACTGAACGTACCATCAGGAATGCGGCCTATTTACAGGGCAGCGGTTCGCAGTTGGGTGTAGCGGAAGTCGCCAGACTTCCGTCCGGTGCTGCTCGGAAGTCTGGCGACTTCCGCTACACCCATTCGCAATCTGCAATAGCCACAGAGGACAAAGAGGACATAGAGAGAAAAACAGAGATTGGTTCTCCCGGCCACCGTTCTTTGAATTGATTTGTTTTTCTCTCTGTGTCCTCTGTGTCCTCTGTGGCTAATTTTTTTTCAGGGGAGTGAGATGGCGGATCGTTACGACCTGGTGGTGATTGGCTCCGGCCCCGGCGGCTACGTTGCGGCCATCCGCGCCGCCCAGCTGGGTAAGAAGGTCGCGATTGTCGAGAAGCGGCCCAGCCTCGGCGGCACCTGCCTCAACATCGGCTGCATCCCCAGCAAGGCCCTCCTCGACTCCAGCGAACTGTACTACGTCGCCAAGAACCGCTTCTCGCACTACGGCATTGGCGTCGGCAATCTCACGCTCGACCTGGCCCGCCTGCTGCAGCGCAAGGACGGCATCGTCAAGAGCCTGACCGACGGCGTCGCTTACCTGATGAAGAAGAACAAGATCACCGTCGTCAAGGGCACCGGCAGCCTGGCCGGGGCCGGCAAGGTAACGGTCCAGCCCGAGGGCGGCGCCGCCACCGAACTGGAGGCCGGCGCTATCCTGCTGGCGACCGGCAGCGACGTGGCCACGCTGCCGTCGCTGCCGCTGGACGGTAAACACGTCGTCGGTTCCACGGAGGCGCTGGCCTTCGATAAAGTGCCGCAGCACCTGATCGTCGTCGGCGGCGGCTACATCGGTCTGGAGTTGGGCTCGGTGTGGGCGCGGCTTGGGGCGAAGGTGACGGTCGTGGAATTTTTGCCGCGCATCCTGGCGCTCAGCGACGCCGAGCTGGCCGGTATGATGCAAAAATTCCTCACCAAACAGGGGCTGCAATTTCACCTGGAGACGCGCGTCGTCAGCGCCGCCGTCAAGGGCAACCAGGTGGTCGTCACCGCTCAGGCCAAGGAACAGACGCTGACCTTTGAGGGCGACCGTGTGCTCGTCGCGGTCGGCCGCAAGCCGTACAGCGCCGGCCTCGGCCTGGAGCAGGCCGGCGTCAAGACGGAGCCGCGCAGCGGCCGCGTCGAGGTGGACGAGCACTTCCAGACGAGCGTGCCAGGCGTCTACGCCATCGGCGATTTGATCGCCGGGCCGATGCTGGCGCACAAGGCGTCCGAGGAGGGTATCGCCGTCGCTGAATACCTCGCCGGCCAGAAACCGCACGTCAACTACAACGCCATCCCGAGCGTCATCTACACGCACCCTGAACTGGCCAGCGTCGGCCTGACCGAGGAGCAAGTCAAGGAGACCGGCACGGAGTACCGCGTCGGCAAATTTCCGTTCAGCGCCAACGGCCGCGCCAAGTGCCTGGACGAAACCGAGGGCGTCGTCAAGATCATCGCGGATACCAAAACCGACCGCATCCTGGGCGCCCACATCCTCGGCCCACGCGCCGGCGACCTGATCGCCGAACTGGTGCTGGGCATGGAGTACGCCGCCAGCGCCGAGGACATCGCACGCACCTGCCACGGCCACCCCACGCTGTCCGAGGCCGTCGGCGAGGCGGCGCGGGCGGCGTGGCAAACGGCGCTGCAGATTTAGTGCCGGATCGCGGGACAGGTGGTTCGCAGCACGAACGACTCCCCAACGGAAGCACCCCGTTTACGTTTCGCGCGAAACGTAAACGGGGTGCTTCATTGCGCGAGCGACTGCTGTTTACTCGCCGACGTAGGGCAGCAGGGCCATGAAGCGGGCGCGCTTGACGGCGTCCTTGACGGCGCGCTGGTAGGCGGCACAATTGCCACTGCGCTTGCGGCTGAACAGTTTGCCCTGGCTGGTGCAGAGCTTTTTCAGACCCTGCACGTCCTTGTAGTCCACGAACACCGGTCGGGGGCAGCCTTCCTTGGTGCAGAATCGGCAGCGATTCTTGCGGCCACGTCCGAGCTTCTTGCGAACCATCGATCTCCTCGCCCTTGCTGGTTTGAAGGTTTGGCGGCATTTTCGGGAAAATGATACTTTAGAGGGCCGCCGAAGCCCTGTCAACCGGGCGCGTGAAAATAGCCCGACCTCGTGGGGTAGACCTTCCTGTCTGCCGCTTCCCGTGGGGCAGGCTGGAAAGCCTGCCCCACGAAAAGGCGGTCACAGGCCGACTTCTTTCTTGAGGTTCTTGAACCAGTCGCTGAACCAGCCCGAGGAGGTCTTGTAGGCGTTGTCCTCAATGATCTGAATGCACATCCGCTTGCACTGGATGTCCGTCCGCTTGCCCTTGGTGCGCTTCTTGCACTGGGTGACCGCGTCGTTGAATTCCTTCTCGTCGATCTTGCCGTCGTTGCCGGCCAGGGTGTCGAGCAGGTCTTTCAGTTCGCTCAGGACGCGGCTTTCCAGGATGTAATCCTGGGCGTCGCACACCTGGGACAGGGCCGCGCGGGCGCTGTCCACGCTGACGCCCTGTTGCAGGGCGATCTGCAGGATTTCGCGCTCCTCGTTTTTGTCGATGTACTTGTCATCGAAGGCGCGCAGTTTGACTTCTTCCACAAACCGCCGTTTCACATCGTCCAGATTCATGCAGGGTCTCCTTGATAAAGGGGGGCATTTGCCCCGTGGGGGATTGGTTGAGGGAATGTTCCCATACCTCCGCGGTGGAGGCGCTCACACCTTGTTCGCTGGGAACCCGGTCGCATTTAGACGAAATCTCGCTCGATTATACCTTGCGCGCGCGGCGGTCAACCAGGTAAGTCCCCCTGTTCCCGGTCGGGCCGTCCTGGTAACCTTCGCCTTACGCCCACAGGCCGTCAAGAGGGAACCCATGCCAACTGCCGTCACCGCCGTCGCGCCCCGCCCCAGCGCCCCGTACTCCGAACAGGCCCTGCCGGGCGCCAGCCGTGCCCTGCTGCTGCTGCTGGCCATCAACCTGTTCAACTACATCGACCGCCAGGTGCTGGCGGCTGTCGAGCCGGAGATCCAGAAGGATCTGCTGCCGGGCGTGGCGGAGGAGCACGCCGGCTTCCTGATGGGCATGCTGTCCACGGCCTTCCTGGTCATGTACATGGTCAGCGCGCCGCTGTTCGGCTGGCTGGCGGAGCGCATGGCCCGCTGGAAGATCGTGGCCATCGGCGTCGCGGTCTGGAGCGTGGCCAGCGGGGCGTCCGGGATGAACTGGCACCTGAGTAATATGGGCCTGGCATTCTGGCTGCTGCTGTGTACGCGGTTGTTCGTCGGCGTCGGCGAGGGGGCTTACGGCCCGGTGGCGCCGACCATGCTCGCGGACCTGTACCCGGTGGCGCGGCGTGGGCGGATCATGGCCTATTTCTACCTGGCCATCCCGGTGGGCGGCGCCCTCGGTTACGCCTGGGGCGAGGTCTTCAAGGATCTGCTCGGCTGGCACTGGGCGTTCTACCTGGTGGCGCCGCCCGGCCTGCTGCTGGCGGCGCTGTGCCTGCTGATGCCCGAGCCGCCGCGCGGCCGGGCCGACGCGGTCCAGACCACGGAGCGCAAGCCCACCTGGGGCGACTACGGCTACCTGTTGCGCATCCCGTCGTTCGCGCTGAACACGGCCGGCATGACGCTGATGTCCTTCGGCCTGGGCGGGCTGGCGTACTGGATGCCGGCGTACCTGACACAGGTGGGGGCGCCACCGCTGAGCCTGGGTTTCTTCGAGTTGGGGCCGCGGACGACGTTCGGGGCGGTGACGGCGCTGGCGGGGCTGATCGCGACGCTGCTGGGCGGCCTGGCCGGTGACTGGCTGCGCGGCCGCGTGCCCGGGGCGTACTTCTTTGTCTCCGGCGTGGGTCTGATTTTCAGCATGCCGATGCTGTTGCTGTTCCTGAACACGCCGTTCCCGCTCGCCTGGGTGTTCGGCTTCCTCACGGTCTTCGGCGTGTTCTTCAGCACCGGCCCGACCGCCACCGCCCTGGCGAACGTCATGCACCCGTCGCTGCGGGCCGCCGGCTTCGCCCTGAACATCCTGATTATCCACCTTCTGGGTGACGCCATTTCGCCGCCGGTGCTCGGCTGGGTCGCCGGCAGGGTCGGCCAGCCTGGGCAGCCCGACTATGGCTTTGCGTTTGTGATCGTGTCCGTCACGATGGCGGTCGGCGGCGTCGCCTGGCTGTGGGGCATGCGCTGCCTGGAGTTCGACACCCGACTGGCGCCGTCGCGGTTGCCGGAGTCGTGAGGGGGTCAGGGGGTGACAGGGGACCGT
The DNA here is from genome assembly GCA_963750165.1 of uncultured Gemmataceae bacterium. GTDB lineage: Bacteria > Planctomycetota > Planctomycetia > Gemmatales > Gemmataceae > CAVVPN01. The sequence continues at coordinate 66,167 of CAVVPN010000001.1, forward strand.
CTTTCACCCTGTCACCCCCTCACTCTGTCACCCCCTCACCCCATCGGGCGGGGCGGGCGCGATAGGCGGCGAAGGACGGCAGGCGCTGGTCGCGGGCCGAGACGATCGGTTGGCGGATCGGCCACGGCAGCGCCAGTTCGGGGTCGGCCCAGAAGATGCCGCCCTCGCCGGCCGGCTCGTAAGGGGCGTCCACCTTGTAGAGCACGTCGGCCGGCTCGTCGCCCAGCACGCAGAAGCCGTGCGCGAAACCGGCGGGAATCCACAACATGCAGCCATTGAGGTCGCTCATCTCGATGCCGAAGTGCTGGCCGTAAGTCGGTGAGTCCGGCCGCACGTCCACGACCACATCCCAGACGCGACCGCGGACGACGCCGACCAACTTGCCCTGGTCCGGCCCGCACTGGTAGTGCAGTCCGCGCACGACATTCGGCCCGGAGCGCGAGTGGTTGTCCTGCACGAAGCGCGTGGGCAGGCCGTGGTCCGTGAAGCGTTGCAGGTGGAAGCGCTCGACGAAGAAGCCGCGGGCGTCGCCGTGAATCTGTAGCTCCACCAGCACCAGGCCCGGCAATTCCAGACGTGTCATCTTCATGAATCCAGGTCTCCGTCCCGTCTTCCGTGGGGCAGACATTCCTGTCTGCCTCTGTTTCGCAGGGCAAACATTCCTGTCTGCCGATCTCAACGGCAGACAGGAATGTCTGCCCCACGTTTCTAAAGCCGGGCCTGATGCTCGTGCAGCGCCCGCAGCAGATAGCGGCCGTACTCGCTGCTGCCCGACGCCTCGGCCAGGCGCTGCAGAGCGGCCGCGTCAATGAAACCCTTCAGGAAGGCGATCTCCTCCAGGCAGGCGATTTTCAGCCCCTGCCGCTGTTCCAGCGTTTGCACGAACTGCGCCGACGACAGCAGCGTGTCGAACGTCCCCAGGTCGAGCCAGGCGACACCGCGGCCCAGCGGCGTCACCGTCAACTGGCCGCGCTGCAGGTACTCGCGGTTGACGTCGGTGATCTCCAGTTCGCCGCGGGGCGACGGCTTCAGGCCGCGGGCGATGTCCACCACCTGGCCGTCGTAGAAATACAGGCCCGTGACCGCCCAGTTGGAGCGCGGCTGCTTCGGCTTTTCTTCCAGGCTCAGGGCGCGGAACTGGCGGTCGAACTCGACGACGCCGAAGCGCTCCGGGTCGCTGACGTAGTGGGCGAAGACGTGGGCGCCGCCGGTCAGCGCGACGGACTGCGTCAGCAGGGCCACGAGGTCATGGCCGAAGAACAGGTTGTCGCCGAGGATCAGGCAGACGGGCTGGCCGGCGATGAAGTCGGCGCCGAGCAGGAACGCCTGGGCGATGCCGCCGGGGTTTGGCTGCACCTGATAGGAGAAAGCGACGCCCCACTGGCTGCCGTCGCCGAGCAGATCGCGGATCAGCGGCACGTCGCGCGGCGTGCTGATGACGAGGATGTCGCGGATGCCGGCGAGCATCAGCACGGACAGCGGGTAGTAGATGACCGGCTTGTCGTAGACGGGCAGCAGCTGCTTGCTGACGGAGCGCGTCAACGGGTAGAGGCGGGTGCCGCTGCCGCCGGCCAGGACAATTCCCTTCATGGTGTCGCTCCGTGTCTGGGTGACGGACGGTTGCTGAAGTGTAGCGTAGTGGCCGCCGCTGCGGAAGGCCATCGCCACGCTTGACGCCGGCTGCCGCTCGCTATCCGGGAAGGGAAGTCAGGTCGGTTGGTCAAGGATAATTCTTGCTATTTGTTGCCCGTGGGATACTGTGGGGATTGTCCGTGATAGCGACAGGAAGAGCCGGAATAGCGAAAAGAGCGACCCGAATAGCGCAACGAAGGGCCGTCATGGCGATACGGAGCAGTTGCGGGATACTTTACGCTATTCCAGTAGTTCGGCGGCAAAGTGGGAGACGCGATGGACCTTGGCGACATCCACTTCCACGACAGCAGGCTGATCCGTGTCGTCGAGTTGTCTGAGCCACACGACCTGCTGTTCGAGGTCATGTACCCTGTTGATTGGGAGAACAACGTCTTCGACACAAGGGTTATCGCCTTTAGAGACGTGCTGAACTACCGTGTTGATGAAGGGCCATTCTAGGGCGCACCCACCCTTTTGGATGCCTACGATGAAGGCCTGGCTGGTGATTATCGGCGGGTCACGCTACAGACGAATGCCGGAACTCGGTCGCTGTCCTTCAAGATGGTCGAGTTGCTTGATCCAGACATGCGCGCCGAACAAGGCGTTGCACCTGACTGCGGCGGGATCAAGTGAGGGACGGAAAGAGACGGGGACGGAAAGGGGACGGGCACATTTTTCCCGTTGAAGGAGGGAAAATGTGCCCATCCCCTTTCCCTGTCCGAGGTCGGCCGTCCGAGGAGCGGCAGCACTCGACCGACCCCGCCGCCGGTGGTAGAATGACGCCAGCCCAAGCGACGCCCACGAGGTATGCGATGAAAAGCCTGGCTGACGGACTCCCGCCCGAAATCGCCCGCCAGATTCATCCCGACTGGCGCAAAAACGAGGCAGCCTACTGGGCAGCTCGCGAGCAGCTCCTCAATCAATATCGAGGCCAGTGGATTGCCTTCGCCGACGGCGCCGTCATCGCCGCCTGCAAGACCTCACTCGAGGTGTTCCACACGCCCGGGGTGGTGCAGCGGCATCCGTTCGTGACCTGCGTCGGGCGAGAAGACGAACCGTATCGCATCCGCCGCGCCACCTTCGCCTACGATCCTACCTATCCCGGACAGGCGTTGCCGCTGCTCAGCGTCGAGTTTCGCTCGGTGAACGGTTCTGCGGGATTGGCTCTGGATCGGGTCATCCCCGACACCGGCGCGGACGTGAGCGTCTTGCCGTGGTCCGACTGCCAGCAACTGCACCTCGACCCTGCCGCGGGTGTCTCCGGCCTGATCAGCGGGATTGGGGGCGTTGGTGCGGCAACCGTTGGCTTCCCGGCCTGGGTCTGGTTGGATGGCCAGGAGTATCCCTGTCAGCTTCAAGCAGACTTCGCGGGTCAAGAGCGCATCATGGGGCGGGATGTGCTCAACCGCGTGGACATCCTGTTCCGCGGTCCTGCCGGCGAGGTAATCGTCAATCCGTGAAGGGGTAGACAAGTGATCACACTCGGATTCAAACAATCGGAGGTCAAGCCCACGAGGCGCGCCCAGCCCAAGCTCGATCTATTCCTGAGCATGTGCCAGAGCGTCGGTGCGTTCATGGCGAAGCACGGCGGCGGCAACTTCAATGCATTCCTTTCCCGCGCAGACGGCAGCGCGTTCTGCCTTTATTTGATGACCGATGCCGAGGCTTACGACTTCGATCTGAGCGGCAAATTGGCTACCTTCGCCGCTCCCTTCATCGAGCGCGGTCTCCTGGAGTCTGCCTCGCTGCTGCCAGCATCTTCTCCGGAAGAGTTGTCGGCATTGTTCGATCTGGATTCGGCTCTTCGGATCGAGATCGAGCATGCCCAGTTCAGCAGAGCACCGAGCCAAGTATCAGGCGAACAGGCAGCTGCTCGATACCGGGAATAACGGTACGCCGCTCAGCATTCTCGATGGGTGCTGGGCCGCCGTCGTCGCTTTTTATGCAGCGCTTCACCTTGTAGACCGTCTCGGCGCGGCAGCCAACCCTCAAATACACCCGACGCCCCCAGGCGCGCACGGCAAGCGACTGCGATTCCTTTACGCGAACCATCGCGCGATTTACGCAGACTATAACGACCTGAAAACCGCCTCCGAGATTGCACGCTACGGCACCCTGAATCAGTTCACCCGAGCCTTCCCTGGAACCACCGTTCAAGACATTCTGATCGATCAAAAACTTGTCGCTATAGAAACTTACGTCAACAATTTTTTCAATCCGCCGGCCCCACCACCTCCGCCAGGCGTCGCGTTGGGGAGTTAGAAAGTTTCCTCCGATGACTTGATTGGCCCGGTCAGCGGGCCGGCCAGGCGCTTGCGACCGGGGCTTGTGCGCGGCTGAACCCTTGAACTCCTGGCTTCCCAACGGTAGCCCCTGGCAACCGCAGACTTCACAGAACACGCTCAACAATCGCCGCCGCATCCTCCCCCCGTTGTGGCACGGTCTCCCGACCGTGTCACTGTCTTTGACCGAAGGTCTCCTCTTGTTGTCGCTGGAAGGCGGAGGAGACCTTCGGTCGGGCCAAGTAGCCTGGTCCGGAGACCAGGCCACAACGCAAGTGGGCCTGCCCGCTTTCCCGACGCTCGCCGCCACGCCGCGGTTACGCCCGACAACCCCTTCGCGACCTGCCCCAAAGCCGCGCGGCGCCGCCCTTCGGATATACTGGAAGAGAAGTCCGGGGCCGTCCCCTTTCAAGCGCCGACCCGGCGCCGCTAGGATGGGACCATGACGTTTCTCTTTCCCCTGGTGCTCGGCGGCCTGGCGCTGCTGTCCGTGCCGCTGGTGCTGCACCTGATTTCGCGGCGCAAGCCGAAGACGCTGCCGTTCCCCGCGTTCCGCTTTCTGGTGCAGCGCCGCCGCAGCCACCTGCGCAAACTCCGCCTGCGCCAGCTCCTCTTGCTGGCGCTGCGCCTCCTCGTGATCGCCGCGGTGGTCCTCGCGGTGGCACAGCCCAAGGTATTCCACGACGCGCTGCAACTGGCCACGCAGCGGCCCACCGCAGTGGTGCTGCTGTTCGACACCAGCTCCAGCATGGACTACCGCTCGCAGGAGAACCATGCCCGGCTCGACGAGGCCAAACGCCTGGCCCACGAACTGCTCGACCAGCTCGGCCCCGCCAGCCGCGTCATCGTCCTGGACAGCGCCGAGACGCGCGACCTTGGCCCGAAGTCCTGGCTGGCGCGCGATGAGGCCCACAAGGCCATCGACCAGTTAAAACTGCGGCCGGCCAACGCGCCCGTGACGGCGTGGCTGCGCCAGGTGTATGCGTTGTTCGATAAGACCGCCCGCGACCCGGACCTGGAGGTGCGGCGCATGCCGCGGCTGCTGTGCGTCTACTCCGACCGCACCGCCGCTTGCTGGGACACGAAGGCCGTGCCCGCTCTGCACGACGGCCGCGAAGCGGTGCCGCCGTCGCTGGAGCAGTTGCACAAAGTCTACGGCACCCTGCCGGCGCTGATCGAACTGCTGGGGCAGTTGCGCCAGCAGCTGCCACCGGCCGACGGAGAGAATTTTGGCGATCTCACCCTCACCGGCCTGCTGGGCCAGCTGCGCAAGCGCGCCCCCGTGTACGGCCAGGAAGATTACCCCGACCGCAAGATTTCCGACCTGGTCGCCAGCGTGCGCGGCGAGGCGCGGCAGCTGACCGTGCAGTTGCAGAAGCGTGAGGCGAAGGATGAGGCGAAGGCATATCGCGACCGGCTGATCCGGGCGCTGCAGGCGCTGCAGCGCGACCTGCGCGGCGTGCGCGAGGTCTTCTTCGACGTGGGCACCGATGAGCCGCTGGACCGGGCCATCGTGGACCTGCACTTCCCGGAACTGACCGGCCGCGGCGAACGGCTGGTCTTCGGCAAGGACGAAGGCTTCGACCTGCGTGTCACGCTGCGGGCGACCGGACAACGCATGAACGCCCAGGTGGCGTGCGAAGTCGATGGCAAGACCGTGGGGCCGGACAAGGCGGCGGTGATCGACAAGGACCAGACCGGCGAGGTCGTCTTCGTGGTCCCGCCAACCAAACCTGGCACGCATCATGTGCGAGTCATGCTGCGCGGCACGGACGCGCTCGCCGCCACGGACCAGCGCTTCGCCACGTTCACGGTGCGGCAGCCGCGCCGCGTCCTGGTGGTGGCCGACCCCGAGAAGGCCGCCGCCGCGGACATCTGGAAGCGTGCCGTCGAGGCCCGCAGGGACTACCTGCTGGACTGCGAGGTAAAACAGCCGAAGCAGCTCCTCGCGGCCGACGCCGAGCCACTGGACCGCTATCGGGCCGTCTTCCTGTATGAGGTGGCGCAGCCGCAGGAATTGTGGCCCCTGCTGAACGGGTACGTGAACCGCGGCGGCGGTCTGTGCGTGCTGCCGGGCGGCGCCGAACTGAAGCCGGCAGCTTACCAGGCGGCCAAGACGCTGTTGCCGGCCGAGTTGGTCAAGGTGGCCGATGCGGGCAAGCTCGGTGTGCCGCTGGACTGGAACGACCCGGCGGTGTTCCAGCATCCGCTGCTGCGGCCGATTGGCGAATGGAAGAAGGCGTATCCGCTGGATTTCATCGAGGCGCCGCGGCGGGCGTACCGTTACTGGGAGGTGAAGCCCACGGACGCCCGGACGCTGCTGACCCTCGCCGACGGCAAGGCGCGGCCGCCGGTGCTGCTGGAGCGGCAGCACGGCGGCGGTCGGGGCGGCCGCGTGCTGTTGTTGACCACGACGGTCGATAACCGCCGGAACCCGGAGTGGAACAACTTCATGGAGTCGGACACCGCCTTCTGCGTGGTGCTGCCGGGCCTGACCGCCAACTACCTGGCCGGCGATCCCGAGGACGTGCGGCTCAACTTCACGGCCCGCGCTCGCCAGGCCCCGGTGGTGCCGCTGCCGCTGGAGGGCCACGCCGCCGCGTACCAGCTGGTCGCCGACCTGCTCGCGGTGCAGCCCACCGGCAACAAGGCCGCCGTCCCGCCGCTGCGGCCCAATGTGGAGGTGGATGGCCAGGTGCCCGGCGACGGCAAGAACGACCTGCAACTGCCGCAGGCCGTCGAGCCCGGCAACTACACGCTGAAGAAGTTGAAGAACAAGGACAGCGTCGTCGCCCGCTTCAGCGTCAACACGCCGCCGGAGGAGAGCGACCTGACGCGCGTGCCGCTGCTGGAGGTCGAGGCGCTGCTGGGCATCGACTCCGTGGTGACGGTCGGGCAGGACATGCCGCTGGCCGAGGTGCTGCGGCAGCAGTGGGGCGAGCCGCTGGAGTTGTTCCCGTATTTGATGATTCTGTTGCTCTTTGTGCTGGCGCTGGAGAACTTGCTGGCGAACAAGTTCTACCGCCGCGAACCGGAGGCCGCGTCATGAGCAGCACCGAACTGACCTGGCAACTGGTCGATTCGTGGACAAAATCCGGCTGGCTGATCCTCGGCGGCGCCGCGGCGTTGCTGGGCGTCTCTGGCATCCTTGCTCTGACAGACGACGCCACCGCACGCCCTGCCGTGCCAATCCCCTTCCGTCCCACGACGGCACTTCCCCCTTGCTCGCCGCCGCGTTTCGGCTATCCTGTAGCTATCCTGCCACCCCGACCGCTCCCCCCGCGGCCGGAACTGCATCGCCCACCGCGTTCGGTCGCACAACCCCGTCGGGAATGTCGTTGCATTCCGCGGCGCGGTCGGCGACAATGGTTTTACTGCCGGACTTTCCCACCTACCTCTTGGGGGTACGCCTCATGACAGGCACTCACCTTCGTTGGGCCACACTGCTCGCCTTCCTGGCTCTGATCGCCTCTGTCCAGACACTGACCGGACAGGAATTATACGGAAAGAAAAACGCCAGGGGCGACACCATCGCCATGCCCAAACCGACCGAAGTCCAGGCCCTGAGCGTGTTTCCCACCAGCGTCACCCTCAAGGGCACCGACGACTCCGCCCAGCTCGTGCTGACGGCCAAACTCGCCCAGCGCCAGCAGGATCTGACCGGCGACGCGAAGTACGCCATCGCCGACCCCAGGGTGGCCCGCGTCACCAGCAGCGGCCGGATCATCCCGCTGAGCAACGGCAAGACAACCCTCACCGCCACCTATGGCGACAAAGCGATCCAGGTGCCACTCGTCACCGAGAGCTGCGACGTGAACCTGCCGATCAACTTCCCGAACGACGTCGTGCCGATCTTCACGAAACTCGGCTGCAACAGCGGCGGCTGCCACGGCAAGTCCGGCGGTCAGAACGGCTTTGCCCTGAGCCTGCTCGGCTTCGTGCCGGAGCTGGACTACCAGACGCTCGTCAAGGAGAACCGCGGCCGCCGGGTGTTGCCGCAGGCCCCCGAGCACAGCCTGTTGCTGGTCAAGGCGACCGGCGTCATGGCGCACGCGGGCGGCAAGCGCATGGAGGTCGGTTCCGACGAGTACAAGCTCGTCAAGCGCTGGATCGCCTCCGGCACGCCCTTCGGCAAGAAGGACGACCCGACCGTCGCGAAGATCACGGTCCATCCCGAGCACCGCATTCTGTCGCGCAACAACCGCCAGCAATTCGCGGTCCTGGCCCACTACACCGACGGCAGCGTCCATGACGTGACGCAGCGCGCCCAGTACGAGAGCAACGACCAGGAAATCGCGGTGGTCGATGGCGCCGGCCTGGTGCGGACGCTGGAGATGAGCGGCGAGGCGGCGATCATGGCCCGCTATCAGGGCAACGTCGCGGTCTTCCGCGCCACGGTGCCGCTCGGCGTGAAGACCCCCGCCTTCGCGTTCGAGCCGAAGACCGTCGTGGATCGCTTCACGCTGAAGAAGTGGAAGGAACTTGGCATCGTGCCGTCCGGCCTGAGCGGCGACGAGGTATTCCTGCGGCGTGTGTCGCTCGACCTGACCGGCACCCTGCCGACGCCGACGCAGATCAAGGAGTTCCTGGCCGACCGGTCGCCGAACAAGCGCGACCGGCTCATCGACCGGCTGCTGGAGACGCCGGAGTATGCGTACCTGTTCGCGAACAAGTGGGCGGACATTCTGCGCGTGAAGCGCGGTCAGAATCAGCCGTCGCGGGCGCAGGGCACCTTCGCGTTCCACCGCTGGATCCAGCACGCGATGGCGTCGGACCTGCCCTATGACCAGTTCGTCCGCGAAATCCTGGCCGCCAGCGGCGACGAGACGCAATCGCCGCCGACGTTGTGGTTCCGCTCGCTGACGAAGCCGGAAGAGTTCGTGGACGACACCGCCCAGGTGTTTCTGGGCCTGCGCATCGCCTGCGCCCAGTGCCACCACCACCCGTACGAGAAGTGGAGCCAGGACGACTACTGGGGCATGGCCGCGTTCTTCGGCCGCGTCGGCCGCAAGAACGTGCAGCGGCCCGGTGGCTTCGCCAACCAGCAGGACATCGTGCAGGTGATCTTCAGCCGGCCCAACGGCAATGTCACCAACAAGCGCACCGGCAAGGTGGCGCCGATGCAGCCGCTGGACGGCGCGCCGATGAAGGTCAGCGCCGACGATGACCCGCGGCACAAGCTGGTTGATTGGATGACGGACGCCAGGAATCCGTTCTTCGCGCGGGCGGTGGCCAACCGCTACTGGGCGCACTTCTTCAACCGCGGCATCGTCGATCCCCTGGACGACATGCGCATCACCAATCCGCCGTCGAACCCCGAACTGCTCGACGCGCTGGCAAAGGAGCTGATCGACAGCAAGTTCAGCCTGAAGCACCTGGTGCGGACCATCGTCAAGAGCCGGACGTATCAGTTGAGTGCGGTGCCGAACGAGTTCAACAAGCACGACAAGCAGACGTACGCCCGCTACTACCCGCGGCGCATGGGTGCCGAGGTGCTGTTCGACGCCATCAATCAGGTGACCAACGCGCCGGCGACGTTCAATGGGTTGCCGCAGGACAGGCTGGCGCCGAAGCGGGCGATCATGCTGCCGGACGAGGCGTTCGCGTCGTACTTCCTGGACGTGTTCGGCCGGCCGCAGCGCATCAGTGCCTGCGAGTGCGAGCGCGTCAGCGAGGCCAATTTGGCCCAGGCGCTGCACCTGCTCAACTCCGACGAGGTGCAGAACAAGCTGGCTCGCCAGGGCGGCCGCGCCGACCTGCTGGCCAAGGACAAGCGGCCGGACGCCGAGAAGGTCGAGGAGCTGTTCCTGTGGGTGCTCAACCGCCGGCCGTCCGCCACGGACCTGCAGGTGTCGCTGGCCCACATCGAGCGGCACGCCATGAACAAGCGGATCGCTTACGAAAACATCCTGTGGGCGCTGGTGAACACGAAGGAGTTTGTGTTTAATCAATGAGCGCTGAGAATAGACGGGTTTCCCAGTCCTACTGTGGGAGGGGAATGGAAGAGGTGCAGGACGGCTCTCCAGAGCTTTCCTGCACCTCTTCCATTCCCCTCCACAGTAGAATTGGGAGTGATCGAAGATCGATCACTCACACAATCCGAAGCGCCAAAAAGAAACCGAATGGCAGGTAGCGGCAAGCGCTGGTGAACCCGAGGCCGCGTCATGAACAGTACCGAACTGACCTGGCAACTGGTCGATCCGTGGACGAAGTCGGGTTGGCTGATCCTCGGCGGCGCTGCGGCGCTGCTGACGCTGCTGACGCTGTGGACGTACTGGGGCGTGCGCCACGTCGGCCGCCGTCGAATCGCCACGGTGCTGGCGCTGCGGCTGCTGGCGCTGCTGATCGCCTGCCTGTTGCTGACGCGGCCGGGCCTGGCGGTGCGCGACACGACGCCCGTGCCGTCGAAACTGCTCGTGCTGATGGACGCCTCCAAAAGCATGGGCATCCGCGACTGCGACGGCCAATCGCGCTGGGAAGAGGTCCGGCGCATCTGGCGGAGTGAAGAGGTGCGGCAGGCGCTGGAGCGGTTGCAGAACGAGCAGCAGGTGGAGCTGGTCTACTACCAGGGCGCGGAGGGCGTGGGCAAGCTCAACCTGGACGGCGAGCCGCGCGGCAGCCGCACGCACATCGGCGCCTGGCTGCAGCGGCTGCGCGAGCACCACGTCAAGGACGGCAACCTGCGCGGCCTGCTGCTGTTCAGCGACTTCATCGACAACGGCGGTCGCGGCAAGGCGGAGGACGCGGCGGGCCCCTTCCGCGAGATGAACTGTCCGATTTACACCTTCCTGGTGGGCAAGACCAGCACCGACCCGCTGGACCGCGACGTGGCCGTGGTCGCCGTCAAGGCGGTGCCGGCGACTGCCGCCGTCAAGGCCCCGCTCCGCGCCACCGCTGTCATCGATGTCAACAAGTTCGATCGCCCCACCGTGACCGTCCACCTGTTCGCCGAGGGCATGGGCGACGGCAATCCGGTCGCCACGCGGCAGGTGCTGCTGGAGAAGGCGCGCGGCAACGAGGTCGAACTCGGCCCCATCTTCCCGGAACGGGCGGGCGAACTGAAGCTGACGGTCAAGGTTGAGAAACTGATCGGCGAAACCAACGACCGCAACAACGAGATGAGCACCTACGTGAACGTGACGCGCGAGGGCATCAGCGTGCTGTGGGTGGAGGGCCGGCCGCGACCGTGGGAGCCCGTGTTCGCCCTGCGCTACGCCCTGCTGCGTGACCCGCGCTTCCGCGTCACCTACACCGAACCGCCGCCCGGCGGCTTTGCCGGCGACTGGTACGAGTTCAAGAAACGCGCCAGAGAGGGTCAGCAGTACGACGTGATCGTCATTGGCGACATTTCCGCGCAGCAGTTCAGCGGCGGCCAGGCGGCGACCGTGGCCGAGGTGAGCCGGCTGGTGAAGGAGAAGGGCGTCGGCCTGCTGATGCTGGCCGGCCGCCAGACGTTCGCCAACAGCGACTGGCAGGAGCCGCAGTATGACGCGCTGACGAAGTTGCTGCCCGTGCAGTTGCCGGCGGAGAAACCGGAAAAGGGCCGCGTCGCTGGGCCGGTGAAGCTGGAGCCGACGTCGTCGGGCCTGGCGTACCTGCTGCGGTTGGATGCGAAGGACGCGGCAGAGTTCTGGAAGCGCGACCTGTTCGAGCCGCTCGACGGCATGGTGCCGCTGGGCACGCCGCGGCCGGGGGCGACGGTGTACGCGAATAGCGACAGCGGGAAGCCGCTGCTGGTGGGCGATGTGGTCAGCGGGGCGCGCGTGCTGGCGTTCGGCGCCGACACCACCTGGAAGGCGTGGCGGCGCAAAACCGAGGCGGTCGCCGCTTACGAACGCTTCTGGAAGCAGGTGATTCTCTGGCTGGCGAAGCAGGAGGAGACGCCGGGCGTGGCCTGGATCAAGCCGGACACGCGCCGCGAGCTGGCGGGCGCCCAGAAGCGCGTCGGCTTCCTGGCGGGCATGCGCGGCAAGAAGGGCGAGGAGCTGAAGGACGCGAAGCTGTGGGCGCAGATGATCGGGCCGGACGGCAAGAAGGTCGGCCCGAGGCGGCCGCTGACGGGGGTGGAGAAGGGCGGCCGCCACGGCCTGACACCGGAGATCGACGAACCGGGCGAGTACACGATTGAGGTGACCGCCGAGGGCGTGGAGGACGGCAAGCCGGTGACGGGCACGGCGAAGGCGCGCTTCCTGGCGTACACGGAGGACATCGAGATGGCGCGCTGGGCCGCGGACGACAAGTTACTGGAGGAACTGGCCCGGCGGAGCGGCGGTCGGGTGATCGCCGGCGAGGACCAGTTGCTGGCGCTGCTGCAGAGCCTGGGCGAGCGCGCGGCGGCGGACGACCGGACGCGCGTGGACCGCTGGCCGGACTGGGGCCAGAAGCCGTTGTCCGAATCGACGCCGGACCAGCTGCAGGCGCTGTGGGGCTCGGGGGCGCTGCTGTGCATGGTGGCGTTTACGCTGCTGATCTGCACCGAGTGGCTGCTGCGGCGGCGCTGGGGGCTGGTGTGATGCATTCTCCCCTCGCCCCTCTGGAGGGGGCGAGGGGTCGGGGGTGAGGGGGTCGATCTCCATGCCGCGCGTCGTATCACTGATCGCCAGCGCCACCGAAATGGTCTGCGCTCTGGGCTTCGAGGCGGACCTGGTCGGCCGCTCCCACGAGTGCGACTATCCGGAGTCCGTCAAGCGCCTGCCGGTGTGTACCGCCCCGAAGTTCGACGTGACCGGCGGCAGCCTGGACATCGACCGTCGCGTCAAGGAACTGCTGCAAGAGGCGACTTCCGTCTACCGCGTGGACGCCGAACTGCTGCGGCACCTGCGGCCGGACGTGATCGTGACGCAGGCGCAGTGCGAGGTGTGCGCCGTTAGCCTGCGCGACGTGGAGGCGGCGGTCTGCGGTTGGCTGGGCGCCGGCGTGCGCGTCGTATCGCTGCAGCCGAACGCGCTGGCGGACGTGTGGACCGACCTGCGTGCCGTCGCGGCGGCGCTGGGTGTGCCGGAGCGCGGCGAAGCACTGGTGGGCGAGTACCTGCGGCGCATCGACACCATTGCGGACCGCGCCCGCGACTTGCCGGCGCGGCCGACCGTGGCGTGCGTGGAGTGGGTCGAGCCACTGATGGCCGCGGGCAACTGGGTGCCGGAACTGGTCGCACTGGCGGGCGGCGTCGATCTGTTCGGCAGCGCCGGCAAGCACGCGCCGTGGATGACGTGGCAGCAGTTGCGCGAGCGCGACCCGGACGTGATCGTCGCGCTGCCGTGCGGCTTCGATCTGGAGCGCACACGCACGGAGATGATGGCGCTGACGCGGCTGCCGGAGTGGCCGGCGCTGCGGGCGGTGCGCGCTGACCGGGTGATCGTGACGGACGGCAACCAGTTTTTCAATCGCCCGGGGCCGCGGCTGGTGGAGTCGCTGGAAATCCTGGCGGAAGTGCTGCACCCGGAGACGTTCCACTTCGGCCACGAGGGCACGGGCTGGCGGCGGTTGGTTTCCTGAGCGGCGGACATGGCGGCCGCATTTTTTCGCGAACCCAGGCACGGGGCGGCGGGTCTTGAGAGTGTGAGCCGTCCTCGTGGAGCTGTCCGGAGTGCTCGCCACTCTTTCAAGGTGGAGATCATGGGTTCAAATCCCATCGAGGACACTGGAAAAGGCACTTATGCAAGTCATAAGTGCCTTTTTTCTTGTCTTTGCGTCAGTGATATTCCATTCAAAGACCCCTACAAACCGAAAAGTGTATCGGATTTTCGTTGCCAAGACTGCCATTTCCGGTATCCCACACACGATTTGAAACATCAGGGGAAGCGTACCACGACGGTTGTAACAAGGTGTGTGCCAGCTTGAACGCCATTCGGCCCCAGGACGTTGTTGAACGGGTGAGGGGGTTGTGATGGGGTGTGGTTGCAAGGGCGGCGGCAGCGGCAGCCCGTTGACCTCGACGGCCCCGACCTCGACCACGGCCAGGACGGCGGCGGCAGCCCCTCGACCTCGACCCCTACCCAGCGGGACCGAATTGCGGCGGTTGTTGGAGACGTTGCGCAAGGGGTAATCGCCTGCAACCTCGAACAATTCTTGTAGTCAGCACCGATCAAGGACAAAGACACTGGCGGGAATGTCCGCCGGTGTCTATTGCTTGTGCCAGACTTGGTTACTTCTTCTCTGGTTGGTGGGGGCGGGGTTCAACCTTTCTGAGCCGTTCCATGTAGTTCTCGGTCCCACCTTGCACGTCAAAGACAAACCTGAATGCGTCCCCCGCCTTGCCTGTTACTTCGCCTTCAAGTTGTTTGATGCTGCTTTTCGTAAGTGTGACGTTATCCTTGTCGAAAAGGTAAATCCACAATCCAGGGTTAGGGTACTGTTTGCTGGGCGATGCCCACGGCATGAATGCCTTTTGCAAGGCGGCAACGTCGTCAACGTCTTTGGTAAACTCCACCAGAACCTTAATCAAGTGGTATCCGCCCGTTTTCATCACGGTCGCAGACTTGAATTTGATTCCCCAAGTCTTGTCGAGATAGCCGCATTCGTATTTGATTTCCTGTTCCTTCTTGTCCCCTTCCTTCTTGTCCCCTTCCGTGAACAAGGTTTCCTGTCCCTTGCGTTCCTGTTCCTTCCTGGCAACGTCCGAACCCTTGTTCTCTGGTTCCTTCCTGTCGGCATCCGAAGCGGCGAAGCAGCCTGCCAAGATCAACGCCAGCGGTGTGAAAGCCTTCATGGTCGGTTCCCCTTTTACTTGATGACCCGCAATTCAACCTTCACAACTTTGTGCGGATTGTTGCTACCACGCACCAACAGGCGAAACCGATCACCTTTTGCCCCTGTCAATTCCGAAGTCGCAAAGAAAAAAGATTGCTTCTCAGTCACCACATTATCTTTGTCGAAGAAGAAAAACGCCACCGTTTTTGACCTGATTTTTTCGTCAGAAGGAAATGCTTCTCTCAGTTTCTTCAACTGTTCGGGCTGCAAGTCTTTGGTAAACTCGAATAGCACGTTGTACGGCGCAAGATTTCCCTCGTTGTAATCCATCGACTTCACTTTCAATCCCCAAGTCTTTTCAGCAAGATCGAAATTCCACTTCTCCAATGGGAGGGGCGGTTTTTTCTTGTCGCCACCACCAACCACCGAGGAACCGAAGCAAAGGACCACGGCAAGGGCAAACAGTGTCAGAAACTTCATGGTCGGTACTCCCTGGCGTTTGGGGAAGAAAGAAAGTGTCCCGCCCCCAACCGTTTGCCGTCGCCCAGTCAGCAAAGTCCAGCAAGCGGGACAAAGAGGATTGTACGGGGCCGAAATGTACGCCGCAAGCAAAAACCGACCTCGACGGAAGCAGCGGCCCCGACCTCGACCACGGCAGCGGCCAGCTACGGCAGCGGCCAGGAAGGCGGCGGGCTGCCGACCTCGACGGCAAACCGCGAACCTTTCTGGGGGTGGGCTGTCTTGAGGGTGTATCGGACGTATCGGATTTTGTATCGGATTTTTCGCCCTGAACCCGTTTTTCCGACACAACCCGATTCGTACAAGTCCTTGAACAGAAAGGGCTTTGCGGCGAAGATTTTTTCGCGGCAGCCCATCCCATCGAGGACACTACCTTACCCTGGTGGTGAAACGGACATCATTTCACCTTGCGAAGGTGACGTTCCTGGTTCGAGTCCAGGCCGGGGTACATCAACACGCGGAGGGCCCGGCGACAGCCGGGCTTCCGTCATTTCTACCGCCCACCAAACGATCGCTTTTTTGCCGCCAACGGAATGAGCCCGTCTGCGTTCAACAGGCGGAGGGTTGGTGCCCTCTTCAATTCCCCCAAGGGAGAGTCCCCAATGCCTATCCGATTCCCCTGCGCACTGCGGCAAACCGCTGGCCATCGGCACGCGCAAGGCGGGCCAGCCCATTACCTGTCCGTCGTGTCACGGCGACATGACCGTGCCCGCCGCCCCCCCTCCTGACGAACCACCGCCGGCGTCCGACGCTGCCCCGGCAGCGGACAACGCCGTGCCCTGGTACGTCGAGGCCCAGGCGCTGCTGGCGGCTGAGTCTTCCGCCCCGGCGCCAACGCCAGCTGAACCGCCGCGCATCGGCGTCCTCGTGGAAGACGGCGTCCGCACCGGGCCACCGCCCACCGCTGCCGCGCCGTCGCTGCGTTCCCTGCTGTCGGCCGTCAAGTTCCGGTCGCCCAGCCCGCACGTGCTCGCCGCCGTCGGCCTGCCGGCGCTGTTGCTGGCGCTTGGTGGTGTCGCCCTGATCGTCGCCGGCCTCCTGTCGCAGGAGCCGGAACCATCGCCGGACCAGCCGGCACAACCGCCGGCAGCGCCGCGGCAGACGGCCCAGGTACGCGAGACCAGGATTCCCGCGCCGGCCGCACCCAGGAAAAGCCTGACGGCCGCCGTGCCCGCGACGGACGCCGACAAAAAGACTCCCGCGCCTCCCCAGCCGCCGGTGAAGCAGCCAGCGCCGGAAGTCGTCGAGCGGCCCGCGGCTGAGAAGCCCGAGTCGCCCACGAAGGAGGCCGTCCAGGAGCAGCCGAAACCCAGGGCCGAGGTGGTCCAGGAGCTGCCCCAGAAGCCGGCCACACCGCCGTTCCAGGTGAAACGGCGGACGCAGAGCACCGACGAGGACCTGCGCAAACAATTGCTGTTCGCCCCGGTGGTGGCGCTGGACGCGGTGCCAAAGACCACTCAGCAGCTAATCACTGCGGCCAAACAGCCGGGCAATCAGGGCAAGGACCTGGTGCCGATGCTGGCGATGCAGCGGGCGGACCTGTACGGCCTGCCGCTGCGCATGGGCCACGAGTGCCACACCGGCAAGGAGCCTGCCGAGCATTTGCAGGCGCTGTCGCGCAAGTTGCGCACACACATCGAGGCGGCGATCCCGCCGGCGCAGAACGGCGTCGTCACTGACCCACGGCCCGACCCGGAGATTCTGCGCCAGCGGCTGCTGGGCGACGCCGAGCGCAGAGCCTGGCTGCAGCCGGAGGCTATTCCCGCGCTGCAACAGCTGCTCATGGCCGAGAACAAGGCGGTGCGGCTGGTGCTGGTGGACGTGCTGGCACAGATCAAGGGCCGCGACGCCACGCGGGCACTGGCGATGCGCGCGCTGGTCGATCTGCACCCCGACGTGCGTGCGGCGGCACTGCGGGCGCTGCGCGAGCGGCGGCGCGAGGACTTTGCAGACCTGTTCGTGGCCGGCTTCCGCTATCCCTGGCCGGCCGTCGCCGACCATGCCGCCGAGGGCGTCGTCGCCCTGGAATTGCACGACCTGGTGCCGCGGCTGATCGCACTGCTGGACCTGCCCGACCCGGCGGCGCCGTTCAAGATGACCATGCCCAACAAGAAGACGGTGGTGGTGACCCGCGAACTGGTGCGCATCAACCATCTGTCGAACTGCCTGCTGTGCCACGCGCCATCGTTCGACCGCGGCGACCTGGTGCGCGGCCTGGTGCCGACGCCCGGCGAGGCACTGCCGGCCCCCGTCTCGACGCCGCGCTACTACGAGGGCGACCGCGGCAACTTCGCCCGCGCCGACATTACCTATTTGAAGCAGGATTTCTCGGTCTGCCAGCCGGTGCCCAACCACGGCCCGTGGCCCGGTCACCAGCGCTTCGACTACCTGATTCGCTTCCGCCCCGCGTCGGCGCAGGAGTTCGCCGCGTACCAGCTGAAGGCCCGCGATGCCAGGCCGATCTACCGGCAGAAGGACGCGGTGCTGTACACGCTGCGCGAGCTGACCGGCCAGGATCGCGGCATGACCACGGCGGCGTGGCTGAAGGATTCGCTGCTGAAATTCTCCAACCTGCCGTCACCGGCGGAGCAGGCGCGGAAGCTGAGCGCCGCCCTGGTGAAGGCGTCCGCGGAAAAGCAGCACGAGTTGCTGACGCTGTACATGGTGTCGGAAGATGCGGTGTACAACCTGGCCCTGGCGCAGGCGATCCCACGGCTGCCGGCCGCCGCTCAGAAGAAGGGCCGTGAGGCGCTGACCGAACGGCTGATCCGCAGTCCCGAGGAGGTGCTGCGCGAACATCTGCGTGCGGCCGACCCGGAGATTCGCCTGGCCGCTGTGGTCGCCAGCGGTCGCGCTGAGGCGAAGGCGCTGGTGCCGGACCTGATCGACTGCCTGGCCACGACCACGGACAAGGAGGTGACGTG
The DNA here is from genome assembly GCA_963750165.1 of uncultured Gemmataceae bacterium. Taxonomy (GTDB): domain Bacteria; phylum Planctomycetota; class Planctomycetia; order Gemmatales; family Gemmataceae; genus CAVVPN01. The sequence continues at coordinate 84,213 of CAVVPN010000001.1, forward strand.
GAAGGTGCGGCAGGCGCTGGAGCGGGTCACCGGCCAGGATTTTGGGCCGCCCTCGACCGCCACGCTTGCCGAGCGCGCCGCCGCCGTCGCCGAGTGGCGGGCGTGGTGGGCGAAGCAAGCGGCCAAATAACCAGGATCCCATCTGGCCCCGTTTGCGTTTCGCGCTTCTTCCGTGGGGCAGACAGGAATGTCCGCCCCACGGGAGCGCGCGCTCGGCCCCTGAAACTTTGCCTCCGTCCTGCCGGTATTTGCCATCACTTGGACAGTCGCTATCCTGATTGGTAAACGGTGCTGCCCGATTCCATCCATCCCTACCGAGGACGGTTCATGCGAACCCTGTACTGCCCCCCGCGCTGCCTGTTACTGGCGGCCGCGGTCGCCATGACCTGCGGATCGCTGTCACGAACCGACGAGGCCAACCCCGATCGGGTCGGCCGTCAAATCGCCCCGTTCACCCTCAAGGACACGGCCGGCAAGACCTGGGCGCTCACCGACCTCAAGGACAAAAAAGCCGTCGTGGTCGTCTTCATCGGTACGCAGTGCCCCATCAATAACCTGTTCATGCCGCGCCTTTCCGAACTGCACGCGACCTACGCCCCCAGGGGCGTGCAGATCCTGGCCGTCAACGCCAACCGCCACGACACACCGCGGGCCATCGCCGAGCACGCCCAGAAGCACAAGCTGCCATTCCCGGTGCTGCGCGACCCCGGCAACAAGGTCGCGGATCAGTTCGGCGCCGAGCGCACCCCCGAGGCGTTCGTGCTCGACGCCGGGCGCGTCATCCGCTACCAGGGTCGCATTGACGATCAGTTCGGCATCGGCTACCAGCGCAACCAGCCAACGCGCCGCGACCTGGCCGCGGCGCTTGACGAGCTGCTGGCCGGCAAGAAGGTCAGCGTGTCCAGCACGGCCGTCGCCGGCTGCTACATCGCCCGTGTCAGCACGCCGAAGGAGGGCACCGTCACCTACGCCAAGCACGTCAGCCGCATCGTGCAGAACCGCTGCCAGGAGTGCCACCGCCCCGGCCAGATCGGGCCGATGCCGCTCTTGACCTACGACGACGCCAGCGCCTGGGCCGCGACCATCCAGGAGGTCATCCAGGAGAACCGTATGCCGCCCTGGCACGCGGACCCCAAACACGGCAAGTTCGCCAACGATCGCAGCCTGTCGAAGGCGGAGCGCGACACGCTGCTCACCTGGATCGATCAGGGCTGCCCGAAGGGCGACGACAAGGATTTGCCGGCGGCGAAGCCGTTCGCGCAGGGCTGGAACATCGGCAAGCCGGACGCGGTGTTCACCATGGAGAAGGCGTTCCCGGTGCCGGCCAAGGCGCCGAAAAAGGGCGTCAGCTATCAGCATTTCTACGTCAAGACGAATTACGACCGGGATATGTGGGTGACGGCCGCGGAGGCCAAACCGGGCAACCACGCGGTGGTGCATCACATCATCGTCTATGCGTTCGCGACTGGCAGGAAGCAAATCAACCTGGACGACGGCATCGGCACCGGCTTCCTGGCGGCCTACGCCCCGGGCGAGCTGGGCGTGAAGTACCCGGCCGGCGCCGCCAAGAAGTTGCCCAAGGGCGCCACGCTGGTGTTTCAGATGCACTACACGCCCAATGGCACCGAGCAGACCGATATGTCGTCGGTCGGCCTCGTCTTCGCCAAGGAGCCGCCGAAGAACGAGGTCAAGATGCGAGCCGTCATGAACTTCGCGTTCAAGATTCCGCCGGGCGCCGCGCACCACAAGGTCACGTCGAAGACCACGTTCAACAAGGACGCTCGGCTCTGGAGCCTGCTGCCGCACATGCACCTGCGCGGCAAGAGCTTCGAGTATGAGCTGGTTTACCCCGACGGTAAGCGCGAGGTGCTGCTGTCGGTACCGCGCTATGATTTCGGCTGGCAGGCGACGTATCTGTTCGCGGAGCCGAAGTTCGTCCCGGCCGGCTCGCGCATCGAATGCACCGCCTACTTCGACAACTCGGCGAAGAACCCGAACAACCCCGACCCGACGACCGCCGTTCGCTGGGGCCAGCAGACGTGGGAAGAGATGATGATCGGGTTCCTGGACTATTCGTATGTTGGCAAGTAGCTGCATTAGCGCGGTTCGCAGTCGCGTGCCACCCGCACAGGGCCAGGGCGCCAATTCTCGACGTATGAAAAAGTTGGCGTTCTTGGCGTTCTTGGCGTCCTTGCTGTGGCGACCGCCGCCGGTGGTGGTCGCGCCGTGCCACTCCCACGAGGAGGTGTAGGACGGCTCTCCAGAGCCGTCTGCTGCGACGCGACGGCTCTGGAGAGCCGTCCTACACCTCGCCTTCCCCGCATCCCGCACCGTAGAAGTATGGCTGCCGGAATGCAAGCGATCTATGAGCACCCGCAACGGTCATTATTCTAGCACCGCCAGGTAGTGGAACGGAATCACGCCCACGCGCACGGTCACGTCCTGCTCCTTGCCGGCGCGGTTGATGCGCAGCGTCAGTTCGGTGCCCGGTCGGGCCTGGCGCACTGCCTCGATGGTCGTGCGCAGGTCCGTCGCGGCCGTGGCGGCCACCCGGACGATGATGTCGTCCTTCTTCAGACCCGCCCGGAACGCGGGACTGCCCTCCAGCGGCTGGGTGACCACCACCTGGTTCTTGTTCATGTCGAACTGCAGCATCATGCCGACGAACCCGCTCAGTCCCGCGTTGGGGTCGCTGTCCGCCCGGTCGCGCTGGAAGACCAGCAACCGCCGGTTGGCCTGGTCCCTGGTGGCGAACGTGGCGGGCCGGTCCTTGACGCCGTCCGTCTGGCCGTTGAGGCAGATTTTCAGCGTGTCCTTGTCGATGGTGTAAATCCCCTCGTAGGTCTTTTTGGTGGTGCGGAACTTCAGGTCGATGGTCTTCGGGTTCGCCCCGGCGTCGGCGACCAGGACGGCGAGTTCGTCGCCGCCGTAAAACACCTTGTCGCCCTTGACGAGCCAGCGCGGCTGGCCAGTGCTGAGCACGTTGGCGTTGCCGCCAGTCTCGACGGACACCAGTTTCCATTGGCCCTGCAGGGCGCGCGGGCCCTTCGGCTCCTGCGCGGCGCCCGGCCGCGGCGCCGCCAGCAGCGCGACGATCAGAAGGCAAGCGAGCTTGACGTACATGCGTGGTCCTCCCGGGGAAGCACCTGTCAGGTGCGGTTGAAGTAAGCGTCCAAGGCCGCCAATGGTAAAGTGACGATCTCGCTGGCAGCGCCCAACTGGAGCGTTGCGCCAGGTCGTGGAGCGCGCTGGCGGCAAGAGGTGCGGCCGGCGTCAGTCGGCCAGCGTCAGCTCGAAGGCCTGGCGGTCGCGGAAGCCGCCGGCGGCCGGGTCGAAGGAGCGCCGTCGCACCCGGCAGTGGTTGCCCTCGAAGACGTATTCCGCGTAGGACCAGACCTTGGTCTGCGTGGCACTGCCGGCGTTGATGACCGGGAACGGCGCCCGCGGCGGCGCCAGCAGGTGATACGAGGCGTGCCGATGGCCGTGCAGCCACAGCCGCACCCCGCCGCGCGCCGCCACGTCAATGAGCTGGGCGGCGTCGCGCAGGCCGCGCCACGGACTCTCGCGCCGCCCACTCGACAGGCACACTGGGTAGTGTGTCACCAGGATTTTCGGCCCCGGCTCCAGGCGTGCCAGCAGCAGTTCCAGTCGCTCCAGCTGCGGCCGGCCGACCCGGCCGGTGGCGTCCCAGGCCCAGCGGTTGCCCGACGACGAGTTCACCGCGATCAGGTTCAAATGGCCCACCCGCTGCGCGAACGGATAGACCTCCGTGCCGACGCGCTGCCCCTGTTGCCACGGCGCGAAGTAGCGCTCGAACAGGCCCTGCGCGGCGCTGTGCCGCGTGTAGTAGTCGTGGTTGCCGGGCACCGCGAGGCCGGGCGGCAGCGCCGGGTCGCCGACACCCAGGATGGCTGCGGCCCGCTGGAACTCGGCCTCGAAGCCCATCGCGGTGGCGTCGCCGGAGAAAACGATATGGTCGGGGCGGCGCTGGCGCAGCTCGGCCATCAGCCGCTGCAGGACTTCGGGGGCGCGGCGGAAGCGGTAACGGCGGCCCAGCCAGCGGAAGTTGATCCAGCCGGCCATGCGCTTGCTGAAGTAGTCCCGGCGCCGCCATTCCAGGTGCGGGGCGGTGATGTGGATGTCGCTGAGGTGCGCGAGACGGACCATGCGTCGGCCCTGCGTTGCGCCGCGGCCGTGGCGGCGACCGGATGCGTGGCCCTGTCGGGCCGTCCTTTGTACAATGTCCGCGAACCTCCCGAGCGGCGAGGGGTGGCTCGCACGCAGCAATATCCTACAAGGAACCTGCTCCGATGCCCAAGGTTGTTTTCGTCAACGAGAAAAAAGAGATCGAGGTGCCCGAGGGCGCCAACCTCCGCACTGAGGCGCTCAAGGCGGGCGTCCAGGTCTACAAGGGGATCAACCGCGTCCTCAACTGCCTGGGCCACGGCACCTGCGGCACCTGTGCGGTGCTGATCAAGAAGGGCACGGAGAACCTGAGCAAGCCCGGCCTGATCGAGCGCTTCACCCTGTTCCGCATGCTCTCCAGCATTGGCCACGAACAGGAGATGCGCCTGGCGTGCCAGTGTACCGTCAAGGGCGACTGCACCGTCGAGACCAAACCGGGGTTGCAGCTATCGCCGGAGCCCGACGCCAAGGGCAAGCAGTTCTGGGAGACGCCCTGGCCGAACAAGTGACCGCCGGGACCGTCACCAGATCGAGACGGCCAGTTCCAGTTCGAGGTGGAAGCGCTCCTGCACCCGGCTGCGCACAAGGTCGATGAGCCGCAGCATATCGCGGGCGGTGGCTCCGGGGTGCGCGACCGCGTAGCTGGCGTCGCGCTCGCTGACCTCGGCGCCGCCAACACGGGCCCGCGCCAGTCCGGCCTGCTCGACGAGCTGGTCGGCGTTCAGGCCGCGCGGATCCTGGAACAGCCGGCACGCCGCCTGGAAGCTGAACGGCTGCCGCGCCTTGCGCTGAATCCACGCCTTGCGCATACGCTTGACGATGGCGTCCGCGGCGTCCGCCTCCAATTCAAACGTCGCCGCCACCAGTACCGGGTCGTCCTGCGGCCCCCAGCCCTGCACCAGGCGCAGTTCCTCACCTTCGCGGCGCTGCAAGTTGCCGGCGCCGTCGATGACCTCCAGGCCGCGCAGGGGCTGGGCCAACTCGCCGCTGCAATGCCGCAGCGCTCCGCCGACGGTGCCGGGCGTGCCGACCAGCGCCTCCAGCCCCGCCAGACCGTGTCGTGCCGCCTGCGAGATCAGCGCTGCCAGACTGGCGCCGGCGCCCGCCCGGACGCGCGGGCCCTGCACGGCGACCTCGGTGAAGGCCGGTGCGCTGAGCCGCAGCACGACGCCGCGCACGCCCTCGTCGCGAACCAACACGTTGCAGCCGCCGCCGAGCAGGCGCAGCGGCAGCTGCCGCTCGACACAGCGGCGGACCAGGGCGGTCAGTTCGTCCAGGGAGCGGGGTTGCGCCAGCGCTTCGGTTGGGCCGCCGAGTTTGAGGTGCGTGTACGGGGCCAGCGGCTCGTCGAACTTGACGAACGCGGCGAACTCGTCCAGGCTCTGGCGCAGATCGTGGGAGGCCATTCCAAATTCTCCTAATTGCAAATTGAAAGACCGGAGATTGCTGTCTTTCAATTTGCAATTCAAAAGCCCAGGTCCTTCAACCGGCCGACTAGATTGCCGTAGCGCGGCGCCTGGTCGCGGTAGCCGCCGCTGACGCGGATGAGCGGGTTGCACCAGTTGATGAGTGTGAGGTGGTCGCCCTCCCACACGTCCTGGACCTCGCCGTAGGCGGCGGATGCCAGCGACACCACGCCGTCGTTGGGCCCCTCGGCATCGCGGACGATCTGCGCTGGCAGCAGCCACTCCGGCGTCAGGAAATGGCCGTCGTAGCGGGCGGCCACCGAGAAATACCGCACCGCCGCCGTGTCCGGCACCTCCATGTTGAACTGGCGGCAGTCGCGGACGGTCAGGTCGTAAAAGCCCTGGACGGGCACGCACAGCAGCTGCAGCAACGGCTTGAGGATGCGTTCAAAGCGGCCGAGGGCCCAATCGGCGAAGGGCGAACCGCGGTGGGGCGTGCCCAGCGTCGTCAGCGTCAGCACCCGGCAGCCCATGCCCAGGCGCGAGATCATGTAGCGGGCGTCGAGGCCGCCCATACTATGCGCGAAGATGTGGACCGGTTCATTGGGCAGCACCCGGTCGAGGTATGCCTTGAGCTGGGCGGCGCGGAAGGCGATGGCGCCAGTCGCGCTGAGACGCGGCACGAGGACGTGGTTGCCGCCGGCGCGCAGGTGCCCCGGGATGTTGGCGAAGTAGTTGGCCAACTTCAAGCCGGCCATGCGAATTTCGGTGAAGCCGAAGATGCCGTGGACCAGCACGATCGGCGCACGGAGTTTTGGGGCCTTCATGAACGACGCTCCGTCAACGCACACTACAAGACATTTTGAATCATAGGTGACAATGGCCGGAAGTGGCAATACGCACCCTTTTATGGGACCATTGGCGGAGCCGCTTTTTCCGGAATAACCCGTAGGCGCGGAACGTGGCACGGCTCTGGTGAACCGTGCTACGTTCCGTGCGCCCCCAGAGGGAAACCTGAAAAAAACCGATCGAAGTCAAAAAAAGGCTTGGCGGCGCTTGACGGTGCTGCTATAATCCTCCAATTAAGCGGTTACAAACCGCTGATTGGTGGATTGGGTTGGAAGTGCCATAGCAGGAGAACCTTTTTCGGTCCAGATTTGAGTCCCGTCCCTCTCTGCGTTCTTCGATGGCGTACCACTCGCGCGTGTACACATTCCCGTCCGCAAGATCCCGAGAAGGTGGGGAACCCCGGCCCCCGAGTCTGGCCTTTCCAGGTGGTCCTAACCAACATCCGACCGCCCGTGCGGTTCCGAATGGGCCGGAGAAAGTGCAGGGTGAACCCCGTAGGCCCGATGACCGTCATGCTTTCGATGGTTTTGCGGCCGGGGCCGGGGCCGGGCTGTGGGCTCGGTGCCGTGTCCGCCGGCTGGCGACCCGCGTAACCCGGTGAGGATCCGCCCCGTTCTGGACACCGGCGGATCGTGGTTTCCTTCTGCTTTTTGTGTGTGCCGGCCGGGGAGTTCCCGCGCAGGCCGGGGGTGTGGTCCCCGCCTGGCGTCCTGACGCGTCTGTCAGGCTCCCCTCGTCCGGGAGTCCGCCCCGGAACGCCGCGGCACGGAAAGGTTCTGTGATGGCGAAGAATATTTACGTCGGCAATCTCGTGTGGGATGCCTCCGCCGACGACCTGCTGGCCCTGTTCCAGGAGCACGGCAAGGTAACGCGCGCCCAGGTGATTACGGATCGTGAAACGGGACGCTCGCGCGGGTTCGGGTTCGTCGAGATGGAGAACGACGGGGAGGCCCAGAAGGCCATCGACGCCCTGAACGGCGCCGACTTCCAGGGCCGACCCCTGACGGTCAACGAGGCCAAGCCCCGCGAAGATCGGGGCGGTGGTGGTGGCGGCGGCGGTCCGCGGGGCTTTGGCGGCCCGCGCGGCGGCTCCGGCGGTGGTCCGCGCGGCTACGGCGGCGGTACTGATCGCGGCCGGCGCTACTAGAACGTTTCACGAACGGTTCGCGCACAAGTGGTAGGACGGCTCTCCAGAGCCGTCCGCGTTCCCCCAACAACTCTCCAGAGCCGTCCGCGTTCTCCCAACGGCTCTCCGGAGCCGTCCTATCACTTACTCTTGCTTGCCCCGCGGCCGTGCGGTGCATCTTCCCTGGCGGGTGAAACGGCGGCGGGCTCTGCCAGACGATGACGCGCAGCGCGTGGATGTCAGTGCTGATCGGCGAGTGCATTTGACGGCCGGACCACCCTGACCCCGTTTCCAGTTTCGCGCTCTTCAAGCGCGCGAAACGTAAACAGGGCGCGTTGGCAAAGCGCGTGGCGGTCACTATCGTGACGCTATTCTCTGCCACGATTCCCGAACCGCACGGTGCAGGCATGGCCTACTTCCCCGAAGTCCCGACGATCCGTTACGAGGGCTCGACCTCGACCAACCCGCTCAGCTTCCGCCATTACAACGCCGACGAGAAGGTCGAAGGCAAGACCATGAAGGAGCACCTGCGCTTCGCCGTGGCCTACTGGCACACGCTGCGCGGCACGGGTAGCGACCCCTTCGGTCCCGGTTGTGCCAAACGCTCCTGGGAGGACGGCACCGACTCGGTGGACATGGCTGTCACCCGCGTCAAGGTGATGTTCGAGTTCCTGGAAAAGCTCGGCGCCCCGTTCTACTGCTTCCACGACCGCGACGTGGCGCCGGAGGGCAAAAACCTCCGCGAGACCAACGCCAACCTGGATCGGGTCGTGAAGGTGCTCCGGGACGAGCAGCAGCGCACAGGCGTCAAGCTGCTGTGGGGCACCGCCAACCTGTTCAGCAATCCGCGCTTCGTGCATGGCGCCGCCACCAGCCCCAACGCCGACGTGTTCGCCTACGCCGCCGCCCAGGTCAAGAAGGCCATCGAGGTGACGAAGGACCTCGGCGGCGAGAACTACGTCTTCTGGGGCGGCCGCGAAGGTTACTCCAACCTGCTCAACACCGACCTGAAGCGTGAACTCGACCACCTGGCTCGCTTCTTCCACCTGGCCGTTGAGTACAAGAAGAAGATCGGCTTTGGCGGCCAATTCCTGATCGAGCCGAAGCCGAAGGAGCCGACCGTCCACCAGTACGACTTCGACTGCGCCGCCGTGGTCGCGTTCCTGCGCACCTACGGCCTGGCGGACCACTTCAAACTGAACGTCGAGACCAACCACGCGACGCTGGCCGGCCACACGATGATGCACGAGCTGACGTACGCCTCGGCGCAAGGGCTGCTCGGTTCGATGGACGCCAACCGCGGCGATCTGCTGCTGGGCTGGGACACCGATCAGTTCCCGACGGACTATTACCTGACGACGCAGTGCATGCTGGTGATTCTGGGGCAGGGTGGCCTGGCGCCCGGCGGTATCAACTTCGACGCCAAGGTGCGCCGCGAGAGTTTCGAGCCGGTTGATCTGTTCCACGCGCCACATCGGCGGCATGGACGCCTTTGCGGCGGGGCTCAAGATCGCCGCCAGGGTCCGCGCCGAGGGCGTGCTCAAGGACTTCGTCAAGAAGCGCTACGCCTCGTGGGACGGCGGCATCGGCGCGAAGGTCGAGCAGCAGGCCGCTACCTTCGAGGATCTGGAAGCGTACATGCTCGAGAAGGGCGACGCGACGGCGAACGTGTCGGGGCGGCAGGAGATGCTGGAGAACCTCTTCAATCGGTATCTTTATTGATCCTCTTCTGCGGCGTGCTGCCGGGGGGAGCGCAGGAATCTGCAAGAAAATCGGCCGCGCTGCGCCCGGCGGGGGCTGATCACGGTTGCAGGCAGCGGCGGACGGAGCGCGGCGGCTGGCACGGCGGGGCGCCGGCTGTCGCCGGCTGACTGAGCAAGGACGCCAAGAACGCCAAGAACGCCAACTTTTTCACGAGCCGGGGCCTGGCGGCACGGTTCCCATCGGCGGGGTGCCACCAGGGGACATTCGCGCAGGCCAATCACCTCCCACACCAGGATCGTCGTGTCGGCGCTGCCGGAGGCGAGCACGCGGCCGTCGGGCGAGAACGCCAGCGCCGTCACGGCGCGGCGGTGGCCGGCAAAGCGCTGCAGTTGCCTGCCGTCGCTGGTCCGCCAGACGCAGACGGCCTTGCGGTCCGAACTGGCGAACCGGGTGCCGTCGGCGGAGAACGCGACGACATGGCCTTCCGGCAGCGGCAGCCGAAACCGGCGCCGCTCCTTGAGGGTGGCGGTGTCCCAGAACTGCATCAGGCCGTTGTCCGGGCCGCCCTGCACCACGCTGACCAGCGTCCTGCCGCCGTCCAGGAACGCGAGCGCCCACGGCTGTCCGGTAAAGATCCCCTTGCCCGGGGCCGGACGAAACTCCGCGAGGTGCCGTTCCTGGCCGGTCGCCACGTCCCAGAGGCTGAGGCGGTGGCCGACCGGGACGCGGTACATGGGGCCGTGGCGCCAGTAAATCGCCAGGGCGGCGAACGTCTTGCCGTCCGGGGCGAGCGCGGCCGTGACGATTTCCCCGGCCTTGCCCGGGGCCGTGAATTCCCGGGCCGCGGTGAGCTGGGGCACGTCCAGCACGGTGCAGGTCAGTCCCGCCTGGTAGGCGTTCCAGGCGAGCAGCTGCTTGCCGGCGGGCGCGACGCCAGCCGGGATCAGGCCCTTGGTAGCGTCCGCGCCGCGGCGTTCCTTGCCGGTGGCGAGGTCGAGCAGGCGAGGCGCTCCCCGCGCTGCCGAAGGCGACGGACTTGCTATCCGGAAGCACGGCCAGCCCACCTACTCTGCCCTCGGTTCCTTCCCAGTGCCAGCGGCGCGTTTCCTTGCCGGCAGTCGGGTCCCAGGCGCGGATGGTGTGGTCGTGGGCGACCGAGAGCAGGGTTCGGCCGTCCGGCGTGAACCGCAGCGCGGCCACCTCGGCGTGGTGTCCGTTCGCGAACCGTTCCTGGCCGCTGCGGCAGTCCCACAGGCGCACCGCATGCTTCCAGCCGCCGGCGGCGAGCGTCTGTCCGTCCGCGGAAAACGCCAGCACGTGGACCAACCCGGGGGCCGACCAGGGCGGGACGACCCGGTCGCCGGACAGGTCGAACACGCGGAGGATGCCGCGCCCGCTGGCCAGAGCCAGCGTCTTGCCGTCGGGGGCGATGGCCAGGGCCGTGACGTACTGTTCGTCGCTCGGGAAGCGCCGCGTCTCCTGGCCGGTGGCCGGGTCCCACAGGACCACTTCGCCCTTGCGGGCGAAGACGACCGTCTTGCCGTCTGGCGACACGGTGGCGACCCGGTTCAGGCGGCGCAGGCGCGGCGCGGCTTGCCGGTGGCGGCGTCCCAGACCTGCAGGGTGCTGGGCGAGTAGTCGCTCAGGGTGAAGCATGTCTTGCCGTCCGCCGCCACCCAGAGGCCGTACACCGCCCCGACGGCCCGCGGCTTGAAGCGGCGGACTTCCTGGCCGGTGTCGGTGCGGAAGACGCGGACGTTGCGCTCCGAGCCGCCGATGTACACCGTGGCCCCGTCGGCGGCAAAGGCGGCGGCGAAGATCCATTCCGGCCCGGTCTTGCACACGCACCGCTCCTTGCCGCTGGCCGCCTCCACGATATGCAGGTCGAACCAGCCCGAGCGCAGCGCCAGCCAGTTGCCGTCGGGCGACACGGCGAGGAGGTCGCCCTGTTGGTAGCGGCGCTGCGCTTTGCCGGATTGCAGGTCCCAGCGGACGGCCTCGTAGCCCCGGCCGCACGAGAGCACGGTTTTGCCGTCGGGCGGAAAGCCGACGAAGGTCACGTCGTCGGTGTGGCGGAGGTCGAGCGTGCCCAGCCGCTGGCGCGCGCCGGGCGGCAGCGCCGGCTGGGCGGTGGCCCGCCCGGCGTCGGCCAGGGCCAGCGCCAGCAGGCACACGATAACTCGGGTTCGTGGTGTCATGGGCCAGTCCCTCTCTCTTCGGGGTCAGCGCCAGCCGATCACGTCCCAGACCAGGATGGTGGTGTCCGCGCTGCCGGAGGCGAGCACGCGGCCGTCCGGCGAAAACGCCAGCGCGGTCACCTCGTCGCGATGCCCGCGGAAGCGCTTCACCAGCCGGCCGGTGTCCGTCCGCCAGACGTTGACGGCGGCGTCGTCAGCGAAGTCGGTGCCGGCCACGAACCGGCCGTCCGGCGCGAACGCCAGGTCGTAATCAAAAGGCAGCGGCAGCGGCAGCCGGAACCGGCGCCGCTCCTGCAGGCTGTCCACGTCCCAGAGCTGCATCAGGCCGTGGTCCGGGCCGCCCCACACCACGCTGATGAGCGTCTTGCCGCCGTCGCGGAACGCCAGCGCCCAGCGCTCCCTGAGTGAGTACGCAGGGGCCGGAACTGGGCGAAAGCCAGTGATGCGGCGTTCCTTGCCGGTCGCGAGGTCCCAGAGGCTGAGGCTGCGAGCGACGGGTTCGCTGCCCTTGAGGTAAGAGCGGGTGCGGATCGCCAGGGTGGCGAACGTGTTGCCGTCCGGGGCGAACGCCACCGCGACAACCTGGCCCTTCTTCACGAGCATGCTCGCGGGGATGAACTTCCGGACTTTCCTGGCCGGCAACATTTCCCACAAGGTACAGGTCAGGTCCCACCGGGGGGCGTTCACGGTGATCAGGTGCTTGCCGTCGGGCGACAGGGCGGCCGGCGTCAGCCCCTGGGGGGCGTCCTGCTGAGGCTTCTCCTTGCCCGAAACCAGGTCGAGGAACCGCAGGCGCTCCCGCGCGCTGCCGTAGACCATCGACTTGCCGTCCGCGGACACAACCAGGCCGCTGCCCGGGGGCACATACCCGACCCGGTCCCAGCGGTGCGTTTCCGTGCCGGCTGCCAGGTCCCAGGCGCGGAGGGTGTGGTCGGCGGCGAAGGAGACCAGGGCCTTGCCGTCGGGCGTGAACCGCAGCCCGCCGACTGCGGCGTGGTGCCCCTGGCCGAGCACCTCCTTGCCGGTGCGGCTCTCCCACAGGCGAACCGCGACCCCACAACCGACGGCGATGGTCTTGCCGTCGGCAGCGAATGCGAGCGCGTGCCCTGGGCAGGGAGCCGACCACCGCAAGGCGGCTTTCTCCCCCGTCACGTCAAAGACGCGGAGCGTGTCAGTGCCGATCAGGGCCACGGTCCGGCCGTCAGCGGTGATGGCCAGGGGACCGACCTGAACCGCGTCCGCGCGGAAGCGCCGCCGGGCCTTGCCCGCGGCCGCGTCCCACACGATCACTTCCCCGTCCCGTGACACGACGACCGTTTTCCCGTCGGGTGTGACGGCGGCGGCGCCCCGGTCGAGGCCGGCCAGTGTATGGCGAACCTTGCCGGTGGCGGCCGCGCAGACCTGCAGCGTGCTGGGCGACGTGGCTTCCAGGGCGAACAACGTTTGGTCGTCCGCAGACAACCACAGCCCGTGTCCTCCCGCCACGTTCTCGAAGCGACGGACTTCCTTGCCGGTGGCGGCGTGAAACACGAGAACAGGGCCAAAGTCGGTGCCGACGAACACGGTGTCCCCGCTGGCGGAAAACGCGGCGGCCCCGATGGACTCCGGATCCGTGTGGCAAACGCAGCGCTCCTTGCCGCTGGCGAGCTCGACAACGACCAGGTGTGTCCAGTCCGCGCGCAGGGCCAGCCATTTGCCGTCCGGGGAGAGGGCGACGGGTGTGCCCTGGTCGTAGCGGCGCAGCGGCCGGCCGGTGCTCAGGTCCCAGAGGACGACATCGCCCGTCCCACCACCGGACACGAGCGTGCGTCCGCCGGCCGGAAAGCCGACGAAGGTCACGTTGTCCGTGTGGCGGAGGTCGAGCGTGCCCAGGCGGAGGCGGGCGCCGGGCGGCAGCGGTTGCTGGGCGGCGCAGCGACCGGCGTCGGCGGTCGCCAGGGCCAGCGCCAGCAGGCAGACGGCAGTTCGAGTTCGCGGTGTCATGGGCCAGTCTCCTTGCCACCACTCGGTCAGCGCAGGCCGAGCACCTCCCACACCAGGATGGTGGTGTCGGCGCTGCCGGAGGCGAGCGTCCGGCCGTCCGGTGAGAACGCCAGGGCCGTGACGTAACTGCGGTGGCCGCGGAAGCGCTGCACCTCGCGGCCGGTGTCCGTCCGCCAAACATAGACGGCGCCACTGTCGTCGTGGTCGGTGCCGGCCACGAACCGGCCGTCCGGCGCGAACGCCAGAACGGACCCCACCGGCAACCGCAGCCGGCGTCGCTCCTTCAGGGTGGCGGTGTCCCAGCTCTGCACCAGGCCGTCCCGCACCACACTGACCAGCGCCTTGCCGCCGTCGCGAAACGCCAGTCCCCAGGTTTCCCGGGACAAGTAAGCCTCGGCCGGGGTCGGTCGAACGTCCGCGACGCGGCGTTCCTTGCCGGTCGCCATGTCCCAGAGACTGAGGCTGTGGGCGATGGGAATGCGGCCATACCGGCCGTAGAAGAAGTGGACCGCCAGAGACGCGAACAGCTTGCCGTCCGGCGAACAGGCGACCGCGACGATTTCAGCCCCTTCCGCGGGTACGGGCGCGTGCGTGAACTCGCGGACGTTCCGGACCTGGGACAACTCCCACCACGTACACGGACAGGTCCGATCCGCCTTGAACGGGTTCGCGGTGAGCAGGTGCTTGCCGTCGGCCGACAGGGCGGCCGGCACCGTCCCCTGCGGGGTATGCTCGCAGAGGCGTTCCTTGCCGGAGGTGACATCGAGGATGCGCAACCGGTCCGCATAGCAGCCGAACGCGACGGTCTTGCCGTCCGGGAACGCGACCAGCCTCACGGTGCTCGGGTCGCTCTCCTGCACGTCCCAGCGGCGCGTCTCCTTGCCGGCAGCCAGGTCCCAGGCGCGGACGGTGTGGTCGTCGGCGAAGGAGATCAGATGCTTGCCGCCGGGCAGGAACCGCAAGGCACACACCCCGGCGCGGTGGCCGCCGTCGAGCCGTTCCTTGCCGGTGTGGCAGTCCCACAGCCGCACCGCGTGGCCCCAGCCGACGGCGAGCGTCCGGCCGTCCGGGGAAAACGCCAGCGCGTTCGCCGGACCTGGGACCGACCACCGCAGAGTCGCTTTCGTCGGGATCGACCACCGCAAAGTCGTCTTCGTCTCCGCCAGGTCGTAGACGCGGAGGGCGTTGAAACCGATCAGGGCCAGCGTCCGGCCGTCGGGGGCAACGGCCAGGCCCGCAGCGTGCGCCGCGTCTCCCCGCAGCAGCTGCCGCACCTGGCCCGTGGCCGGGTCCCACACGGTCACCTCCTCGTCGCGGGCCACGACGGCCGTTTTCCCGTCGGGGGTGACGGCGGCGGCCTGAATCGGCCCCTTCAGCGACCGGCGTGGCTTGCCGGTGGCGGCGTCCCAGGTCTGCAGCGTGCTAGGTGAGGAGTCGCTCAGGGTGAAGCAGGTTTTGTCGTCCGCGGACAGCCAGAGGCCTTCCACCGACCCGGCGGCCCGCGGCTGGAAGCGGCGGACTTCCTTGCCCGTGTCCGTCTGGAACACGTGGACCTTGCGTTCCCAGGCGCCGACGAAGACCATGGCCCCGTCGGAGGAGAAGGCGGCGGCGCAGGTCCCTCCCGCGGTCGGGCCGCACATGCAGCGCTCCTGGCCGCTGACGACCTCCACGACGCGCAGGTGAAAAGAGCCTTCGCGCAGGGCCAGCCACTTGCCGTCGGGCGACACGGCCAGCAGACCGCCCCGGCCGTAGCGGCGGAGTTCTTTGCCGCTGTTCAGGTCCCAGAGGACGGCGTCGTCGCGCCCCTGACCGCACGACACCAGCGTCTTGCCGCCGGCCATAAAGCCGATGGACGTGACGGTGCTGTTCTGGCGGAGGTCCAGCGACCCCAGGCGCAGGCGGGCGCCGGGCGGCAGCGGCGGCTGGGCACACGCACGCCCCTTGTCTGCGCCAAACAGGGCCAGCGCCAGCAGGATCAAGACAACCCGGGTTCGCGCTCGCGGACTCATGGACTCCTCCCCACGTCTGCATCACTACTTCCGCAACCGCGCCAGCTGCACCCGCGCCTCCTGCCGCACCAGCGCCGGTTGCTCCGCACCGGCCGCCGCCCGCAGCAGCGCCTCGACGCCCGGCGCCCGCGCCTCCGCCAACCCACGCAGCGCCCCCGCCCGCAGCCAGACGTTATCCGACGCCAGCAGCCGCGCCACCTCCTTGTCCCTGGCGTCCGCCGCGATGGCCGCCAGGCTGCGGGCCGCGACGTAGCCGACCGCCATGCCCGGCGGCCCGTACGTGCCCGGCGGATTGGTCGCCGTCGCGTACTGCGCCAGCTCCGGCACCGCCTCCTTCGCATGCAACCGGGCCAGCGCCTCGCAGCACGCCCAGAAGCCGACCGTGTCCTGCCCCTTGAGGTACACCGGCAGTTTGGCGAGCAGCGTCGGGATGGCGGTGCGGTCGTTGCGCTCCGCGAGCGCCGCGGCGGCCAGGTGGTGCGCGTACGGATACGGCGTGTCCAGGGCGCCGAGCAGTTTGGCGCGGGCGATCTTGTCGGGCTGCTTCGCCAGGGCCGCGAACGCCAGGCGCGTCTGCTCGACGCGGTCGGTCATCATGTACTTCGCGCCGGTCGCTTGCGCCATGTTCAGGTTGCGGAAGTGCGGCGGCGTCAGGCACTGGTTCAGGTAGCGCGTCAGCACCAGCGTGTCCTGCGGCATCTTCGGCAGCGTGGCGTCGAACTCCACGAACTTCGTGTCGGCCCACTTCAGACCGCGCGGCGGGTACAGCGCCTCCAGCGGCTGCACCGGCGGCAACTTCACCTGCGGTACCGCCTTGTCATTCAGACGATAGCCGTCCTGAATGTCCGCTATGGCGTAGCGGGCCTGCTGCCGGATGAGCGTGATGGGGTCGCGCGTCGCCATCTCCGCGAGCAGCGGCAGCGCGTCCGCGTTACCGCGCCGCGCCAGGCCGCGCACCAGGCCGTAGCGGATGTCGCGGTAGATCGTCTTCGGGTCGGCGAACTTTACCAGGGCGTGCTCGTCCGCGGCGTGCATGGCCAGGGTCTGCACCAGGTAAGCCTTGTCGCGGAAGCGCACGTCGGGCATGCCCTTGCCGATGCTGGTGATCTCCGGGAAGGCGTAGGGTTTGGCGACCTCCGCGGCGAGGACGGCGGCGGTCTCCTTGCCGAAGCCGATGCGGCCGAGCAGCACCGCGGCGTCGATGCGCTCGCGGTGGTTGGCGGACTTGAGGAACGGCCGCACCAGCGCTTCCAGCTTTTTCTCCTTGATCAGGTCCCGATCAATCGCGCTGTCGGGGTCGAGGAGGCAGCCGAGCAGCCAGAGCGCTTCCTCCGCGCCCAGTTGTTTGACCACGGGGAACGGCCGGCCGTGCTCGCTGAAGGGCCGCTCCAGGTTGACGCCCTTGAGCAGCTGCGCGTAGACCGGATCCTCAGGGGCGTGTTGGCCGCTCAGGGCGTCGGCGAGGAGTTCCACGGCCCGCCACGGTCGGCGGGTGTAGCCGATCAGGATGCGCGGCATCAGCACGCGCTGCGACTCGTCGCGCAGGCGGTCCTCGAAGCGCGGCTTCTCCATGAAGGTGTTCGGCAGCAGCGCGATCAGCAAATACAGGTCGCTCACGTCGAGTTGGGCTTCCGCGAGGATGAGCCCGCGCAGCAGCGCGTACTCCTCCGGCCGCGGGCCATGCTGCAGATACCGGCTGATGTGGACTTTCTTGTTCGGCACCTCGCTGCGCAGGGCGGCCAGCAGTTCGGCAACGGCCTCCTTCGTGCCGATGCGGCCCAGGGCGATGGCGGCCTCGGCGGCGTGGTACTCGTATTCGTGCTTCTTCAACCACGGCGCGAGCAACTTGACGGCTTCGGTGTCCTTGAGTTTGCCGGCGGCGCGCAAGGCGAGGACGTTCGGCAGCGGCTTTTCCAGTTCCTTGCGGACGCCGGCGCGGAGTTGCGGCGTCGGCTTCTGGCGGGCGGCCTTCTCGAAGGGGTCCTGATCGTCGTAGCCGCCGGGCTGCTGTTTGCCGAGCCAGGCGCGGTCGCCAATCGTCTCCAGGGCCGCGGAGGCGTGGAAGCGCACCTGCCAGTCCTCGTCCGCATACGCTTTGCGCAGCGCCTCCTTTTCCGCGAAAGTGGCCAACCGCGTCAGGGCCAGGGCGGCGGCGCGGCGGACCTGGACGCTTTGGTCGGCGAGCAGTTTCGTCAAGCGCTTCAGGACGAACTCGGCGTTGTCTTCGTAGTGGTAGATGCACCGTTTCCCGCCCTGTTCATCGGCCACCATGGCGATGCTCACCACCCGCTTGCCCAGGTCCTCGGCGTACATCACCATCTCACAGCCGCGGGCACGCAACTCGGGGTCCTTGCTGTCGAGCCATTGCAGAAATTGCCCCACGTCGCCGAACCGCGCCTGCCGCCGGTACGACAGCGGGTCGTTGCGGCGGTACTGCAAATCCGTGGACTCGCGCGTCACCCGCACCGGCCCGAGCTTGAGCGCTAGCGGCGGCGTGTTGGGCACCGCGTCGGTCTGGCTGGCGTGGCAGCCATAGCACGAGCGCGTCTCGCCCGCGCGGCCGACCATGTACGCCATCTGCAGCGCCGGGTAGCGCGTGCCGACCGCCACCGACGTGTCCGGGTAATTCCACTCCATCAGCACGCGGTTGCCGCCCGCGTCGAGCGGGTCCAGGAACAGCGGCGTGTCCGCCGGCGCCTCGAAGTACGCGGAGCCGTCCGGCTGGATCGGCACCACGCCGAGGATGCGCGTCTCCAGGTTCGTGTGACTGCTCGTGGTCACACCCGTGTACTCCGCCTCGATGACGCGGAAGTAGCGCGCCCGCTTCAGGGCCCTGGCCCGCTCCGCGTTGTCGGCGACGTGGCCGGCGACGACCAGGAAGCGCGTCGTCGTCTTGTCCGCGGGGGCCGGCTGCGTCGGCAACACCTTGGGCCGCGCACGCTCGACCAGTACCGGCACCGCGTCAAACTCGGCGTAATTGGGGATGTTGTAGACGAGCCGTTCGCGGCGCGTGTTCGGGTCGCAGACGTAGATGGCGCTGTCGCGGGCGCCGGGGGCGGTGGCGGCGTAGAGGACACGGCCATCGGCGAGCGGGTGGGCGGTGCTGCGCGTGCCGGTCGGCGACAGGTGTGCGCGGTGCGTGGTGCCGCCGAGTTGGATCGATGTGGTGCCGGGGAAGATCGGCGCCAGCGCGTTGCGCACCGACAGGCCGGCGCGGAGGTCGAGCAGGGACGGCCCCATTTCGGACTGCACGAGAATGCGGCCGTCGGGCAGCTCGCGCGGCTGCGTCAGGCCGACGCCGCTGTGCCGTTCGCGGCCGAAGAAGCGGTACTGGCCGGCGCCGAACAGGTGCCGCTCCTCGGTGCCGTCGGGGCGGACGGTCATCAGATACGTCTCGTGCTTGTCATACGGCGGCACGTCGATGTGGAAGGCGTCCCAGAAGCTGAAGACGATGCGGCCGTCCTGCAGCACATACGGCTCGAAATAGGTGCCGGGCGCGAACGTGATCTGCGTGATGCCGGTGCCGTCGCCGTTCATGGTGAACAGCGTTTCGGTGCGCTCCTCGTGGTACTCCTCCAGGTAGCCGGTGCGGTCGGAGCAGAAGACGATGCGGCCGTCCGGCAGATAAACGCCTGCGAAATCGTTGAAGGGACCGTCCGTCAGCTGGCGGAGGTTTTTACCGGTCACGTCGATCTCGTAAAGGTGGAACCAATCCTCACCGTCGCGGCGCATGGCGAACAACACTTTCTTGCCGTCGAAACTGGGCGCCGGCTTGAAGACGGAGCCGGTTTTGAGGTGCGTCAACCGTGTCAGCTTGCCGTCGGGGCGGGCGGGCACCAGGGCGTAGAGGTTGCGGCCGGGACGAACTGGGCCCATCGTGCGCTCGCCGCGGTGGTAGGTGGCGCTGCGGGCGTAGATGTAACTGTCGCGCCAGTGGTAACTGCCCTGGTAGACGCCCTCGCCGCCGTCGGTTTTTTCGTCGAAGATGGGGGCGCCGACGAAGACGATGCCGGGGATGTCGTTCGCGGCGGGCCGTGGGGCCTGCCGGGGCACGCCGGGTTCGGGGAGGGCGCCGCCGAGGACCAGCAGCGGCAGGGCGAGGGACACCACCAACAGCAGGGGTCGCGCGCGCATGGGAGGACTCGTCCGCGGGAGGTCAACGGGGGAGGTTTGGCAGGTCGCCCGGCCGTAGCTGTCTGGTTAAATCGCGGCTGGCGTGAATCACGGCCACGATGTAACAAGTTTCACCCCGCACTACGTAAATCACACGGTACGAGTATACCAGGAGTTCCCGAATCGTGTCCTCTTCAAACTCTGGGACGCGCCAACCGCTGAGCGGCTGTTGCGCCAGACGGCCATCCACCTCCCAGAAGGAATTGGCTAGGCGTTCCGCGAACAGCGGAGAATCTTTAGCGACAAACTCCAGGATGGTCTCAACATCCTTCAGGGCTGGGGCGTTCCAGATGACTTGCGCCATGGTGCCAGCCTCCGTTCGAATTCTTCTCGGGAAACCACCTGGCCGGCGTCCACCGCAGCGATGCCGCGTTGCACCTTCTCCCGGACATAAAGGTGATAATAGAGGTCATCCATGTTGCAGTCCTCCGGCAGTGACTGGATCAGTTTGATTAGCTCCTCTTTGAACTGGCTCATGTCTTTCTCCTTGCCGGATCACTGGAAAAACTGCTGGTACGCCTCCGCGCTGAACCCGACTAGCAGTGTTTTGCCGCGGCGCAGCGTCGGCGCCTTCAGGTTGCCCGTCGGCCCGAGCAGCAGCGCCGCCAGGGTGTCGTCGTCGGGCGGGTCGCTCATGTCGATGGTGACGACCTTCTTGCCCTTGCCCACCATGATTTTGTCCGCGGTCTTCGCCAGTGCCAGCGCCTCGGCACGGCCGCGCTTCTCCCTGGTTGCGTCGGTGCGGTCGGCGACCGTCACGGCATGCGTCTCAAGAAACTCTTGAGCTTTTTTGCAGCCCATTCAGGACTTGCGGTGGTACATCCAGTCGATCTTGCCGGACATGGGAACTCCTTTGGCTGAACGGAAGAAAACTCACGCAAAGGTGCAAAGACGCAAAGAGTCGCAAAAGAATTGAAATAAAAATCACCACCATGCTCTTGTAATTGGGATTTTCTTTGGGACTCTTTGCGACTTTGCGCCTTTGCGTGAGCTTTCTTCATTTAATACTTCGGCATGCCGCGATCAATCTTATCGGCCCACGCCAGGATGCCACCTTTAAGGTTCTTCAATTTTGTGAAGCCCTGCTGTCGCAGGAACGCAATCGCCCTGGCGGAGCGCATACCGCTCTTGCAATGCACCACCATCTCGCGGTTTTTGTCCAGTTCGCCGAAGCGCTGGCCCAGCTGCGGCAGCGGCAGCAGCACGCTGCCCGGAATCTGGCAAATCGCGTACTCCTCCGGGTTGCGGACGTCGAGGATAAACACCTTGTCGCCGCGGTCCAGGCGGGCCTTCAACTCCTCCACGGTCGTTTCCGTGGCGTCCGCGGCCGCCGGGGCGGGCGCTTCCTGGCCGCGCACGCCGCAGAATTGTTCGTAGTCGATCAGCTTCGTGATGGTCGGCTGGTCGCCGCACAGCGGGCACTTCGGATTGCGGCGAATCTTGAACTCCTGAAAGCGCATCCGCAGTGCATCATAGAGCAGCAGCCGGCCGATGAGCGGCTCGCCCTGGCCGAGAATCAGCTTGACCGCCTCCGTCGCCTGGATGCAGCCGACCAGGCCCGGCAGGATGCCGAGCACGCCCCCCTCGGCACAGCTCGGCACCTCACCGGGAGGCGGCGGCTCCGGGTACAGGCAGCGGTAGCACGGCCCGTGCGGCGGATGGAACACCGATGCCTGGCCGTCGAAGCGGAAGATGCTGCCGTAGACGTTCGGCTTGCCCAGCAGCACGCAGGCGTCGTTCACCAGGTAGCGCGTCGGGAAATTGTCGGTGCCATCGATCACGAGGTCATACGGCTCGAAGAGTGACAGGGCGTTGGCACTGGTCAGCCGCGTTTCGTAGAGATCGACCTGCACCTCGGGGTTGATCGCTTGCAGTTTTTCCTGCGCGGACTGCAGCTTGGGCCGGCCCACGTCGGCGGTGAAGTGCAGCACCTGGCGGTGCAGGTTGCTGAAATCGACGGTATCGAAATCGACGAGGCCGAGGCGGCCGACGCCGGCGGCGGCCAGGTACAGGCCCAGCGGCGAGCCGAGGCCGCCCGCGCCGATCAGCAGGACGCGGGCGGCCTTGAGGCGCTTCTGGCCCTCGACGCCGACCTCCGGCATGATGAGGTGGCGGCTGTAGCGGGCGACCTCGTTTGGCGACAGGGTCGCCGTGGACGCCGCCGCGGTGATGCGCTCCAGGTTGACGCTCATGGGGTGTCAGTTCTCGGTGGAATCAAGAGGGTGAGGTTATTTTTTCTTGGCGATCACGGCCTGCGTGGTTTCCGTTTTCCGGCGGAAGAGGCCCAGTCCCACGTTCAGAACCTGGCCGTCCAGGTCGCCCGTCTTGTTGTCGTTTTTCGCGGACTGGAACTTCAGGTCCTTCAGGATCAACTCATCCCCGTCCAGTCGGTAGCGCATGCTGAAGGGCTGTTCCTGGAGCGCATTCATGACCTCCAGTACCTTCCCGAGATCATCGAAGTCCTGTTTCTTCTTGCCGCCGATCTTGATGTCCGCCATCGACACCACGCCGTAGATGACGCTGTCTTTCGTCACGCTGTAGTCCGTCCGGAACGTGACGGTCACGTCCTTGACGTCGCCTTCTTTCACCTTCATGTAAACCGTGCCGTAAAGCTGATCGTTGTCGAAGCGGAGCGTGACGGCCAGCGGCCCAATTTTGCGCTCCCAGGTGCCGAGCGGTTTGTTCGTCGTCTCCGTGCGGGTGGTTGAATCCCCACATGTGACTGGAATCGGGTATGAGCTGCCGATCGAGGGGCTGCTGTTCGTCGCTTTGTACGGCGACTGCGACCACAGCACTGCCCCACCCGTGGCAACGATGCCCAGAATCACGATGGCGCCACCGGCGCGATACCAACTCCTGCGGGTCATGGCCATGAGTTCCCTCCTTGGACCGAGAAAAAGACGCCATCCGTGGAGCAGGGCGAGCGGCGCGGCGTCAGCCCGCCGGTACTGCGCGCCACCGGCGGGCTGACGCCGCGCCGCTCGCCATCAGTTGCGACACGCGGGTCAGCTCAACGCCCCGACCACCAGGCAGCAGTTGTGCCCGCCGAAGCCAAAGCTGTTGGAAATCGCCCGCCGCACGCGCTTCTCGCGCGCCATGTTCGGCACGTAATCCAGATCGCACTGCGGATCGGGGTTGTCCAGATTGATCGTCGGATGCAGCACACCCTTCGCAATCGACATGGCCGTCGCAATCAACTCGACGCCGCCGCTGGCCCCGAGCAGATGGCCGATCATGCTCTTGGTGCTGCTGATCGCCAGCCGGCGGGCGTGCTCCTTGAAGACGCGCTTGATCGCCCCGGTTTCGGCCACGTCGCCCAGTTCCGTGCTGGTGCCGTGCGCGTTGACGTAGTCCACGTCCTCCGGGTTGATGCGGGCGTCGCGCAGTGCCAACTCCATCGCCCGCGCCGCCCCAATCCCTCCGGGTGCGGCGCCGTGATGTGGTGCGCGTCGGCGGTGCTGCCGCTGCCCAGCAGCTCGGCGTAAATCTTCGCGCCGCGCTTTTTGGCGTGTTCCAGCTCTTCAATGACCACGATGCCGGCGCCCTCGCTGAGGATGAAACCGTCGCGGTCGCGGTCGAACGGCCGGCTGGCGCGCGGCGGGTCGTCGTTGCGCGTGGACAGCGCCCGCGCCGAACAGAAGCCGCCCAAACCCATCGGCGTGATCGCCGCCTCGCTGCCGCCCGTGACCATCACCTCCGCCTGGTCGTACTGGATCGCCCGCACCGCGTCGCCGATGGCGTGCGCCGCGCTGGCGCACGCCGTTGAAATGGCGGTGTTCGGGCCGCACAGGCCGAACTCGATGGAAATGTTGCCCGCCGCCGCGTTCGCGATCATTTTCGGGATCACGAACGGGCTGATGCGCCCCGGCCCGTCCTTGAGGTAGCGGGCGTGCTGCTCCTCGAACTCGTTCAGGCCGCCGATGCCGCTGCCGATGATCGTGCCGGCGCGGAACGGATCGCCCTTGCCGAAGTCGATGCCGCTATCGCGCACCGCCTCCTTCGCCGCCACCAGCGCGAACTGCGCGAAGCGGTCCAGCCGCCGGGCCGCCTTCACGTCGAGGTGCCTGGCCGGGTCCCAGCCTTTCACCTCGCCGCCGAAGCGGACCTTGAACGCGCTGGTGTCGAACTGCTCGATCAGTCCGACGCCGCTGCGCCCGGCCAGGAGTCCTTGCCAGAAGGCGGTCAACTCCGAGGAGAGCGAGTTGACCGTCCCCATGCCGGTGATGACGACACGTCGGATCATTTCTTGGCCAGCTCCCGCTCGATGTAATCGATTGCCTCGCCCACGGTCTTGATCTTCTCGGCCTGCTCGTCGGGGATGGTGATCTCGAACTCCTCTTCGAGTTCCATCACCAGCTCGACGATGTCCAGCGAGTCGGCGCCGATGTCCTCGGTGAAGGAGGTGGCGCGCGTCACCTGCTCCTTGTTGACGCCGAGGTTCTCGCAGACGAGGTTGATGACGCGCTCCTCCACGGTGGCGCCGGGGGTGCGTTCGCGGCGCGGCTTGGCCGGCGTGTCACCGCCGCGGCCCAGGGCCTGGGCCCAGGACTCCACCGCCCAGCGGGCCTGGTCCTGCGGCACCTCCTGCTTGTCGGTCAGGCGCTGGGCCAACCGGCCGACCTCGTCGGCGGAGACAACGCCCTTGCCGCCCTTGAGTTCGGCGACCACTTCCGCCTTGACGGCGGCGATCAGGCTGGCGACCTCAGCACGGTGCTTGCCGCCAGTGCCGTCGTTGAGGATGCCCTCCAGGCGGCGCGGATCGTCGGCGACGCCGGCGCCCTGTTCCTTGATGACCTCGCACAGTTTTTGACGCGGTAAATCGCTCATGGTCTTATCCTGAAAAAAATGAACGGTCGTGGCGGTTCGCCTGACGGGCGCGGTCAGGAGTTGGCGGTCGCTTCGTTCTCCCTGCCCCCCTGGTGGGGGAGGGTGGGGGTGGCGGGGAGGAACTCAGGTTGCACAGGGTTGATCCCCCCCACCCCCACCCTCCCCCACCAGGGGGAGGGAGTGAAGAGCAAACTGCCCGGGGTAGCGCGGTGCGACAGGGCCAGCGGAGCAACGGACGCTCTGGTTATGTACCACAGCGAGCGCATGGCGAGCAAGACGGATCTTGGAGGGCCACGCGGGACGGGCAGGGGCGCGCCCTCTGGCCGACGCATTCTAAACAGTGAATTTACAAAAAGGACCGCCCCTGGACAGAGGGCGGCCGCCGGCTTCAAGCGCCGACATTGACGCACTCGGCGGTGCGCTTGATCCGCTTGAGCAGTCCCGCCAGCACGCGGCCGGGGCCGATCTCGTAAAACCGCTCGACGCCGGCGTCCACCAGGCCGCGCAGCAGGTGCTCGAACAGGACCGGCTGCACAACCTGGCGCACCAGCAGTTGCTTGATTTCCGCCGGGTCGGTGTGCGGCCGGGCGTCCACGTTCGACCACACCGGCACACGCGGCGCTTGCAGCGACACCTCGGCCAGCGCCGCCGCCAGCTGATCGTCAGCGGGTTTCATCAATTCCGTGTGGAAGGCGCCGGCGACGGCCAGGCGGATGGTCTTCATGGCACCGTGCTCGGGGGCCAGGCGCTCGACCTCGTCGCAGGCGGCCGTCGTGCCGGAGACGACGATGTTGGCCGGGCAGAGCAGGTTGGCGACGGCGACGAAGCCCCTGGGCCGGGCGGCGGCGCACAGGGCTTCCACCCTGGTTTGATCCAGGCCGAGGACGCTGACCATGCCGCTGGGCGTGGCATCGGCTGCGGCCTGCATGGCCTCACCGCGGCGGCGCACGACGCGCAGGCCGTCGGCGAAACTCAGGGCGCCGGCGCAGACCAGGGCGGTGTATTCACCCAGGCTCAGCCCGGCGGCAGCGACGGCGGTGGACTCGGCGGCGGCGTCGGTGGAGCGCAGGCTTTCGAGCGCGGCCAGGCTGGCGACGAAGAGGGCGGGCTGGCTGATGACGGTGGCGTTCAGGCGTTCGGCCGGGCCGCTGGCGCAGACGGCGCGCAGATCGTAGCCGAGGATGGCAGCGGCTTCGTCGAAGAGCTGGCGGGCGCACGGCAGCGTGGCGCAGAGCTGCTGGGCCATGCCCACGGTCTGGGCCCCTTGCCCGGGAAAGAGGAAGGCACTCTTCGGCATGATGATTGACCCACGATTCTGTTTTGGGACAGGTTGGCAACCTGTCCTGCGAGACCGCTCCACCCGACTGCCAGGCGCTCAACAGCCGGAACTCGACCCGGCGCTGGCGCTCCGACTGGTAACGCCTGGTCACGGCAACTGGACTGCGAACCCCCTCCCCCGGCTTAGAGCGGTTCGCAGTTGGGTGTAGCGGAAGTCGCCAGACTTCCGTCCGGTGCTGCTCGGAAGTCTGGCGACTTCCGCTACACCCATTCGCAACCTGCAATAAATGATCCATCCAGCGCCCGGAGGCGTCAGGACCGGGCCGGGTTCTTTTTCTTCGTCTTCGGTTTCGGAGCGGTCTGGGCGTTGGGGTCCCCGAAGTCTTTCTCCAACGCGGCCAGCAGCCGTTTGACATCGAGCACGCCGAAGCCGTACTCGTAATTGTGGCCCCGGGTCCCGCCCGGTTGCACCGCCGAATGCCGCAGCAAGTCGCGGAGCCGGGCCGGCGGCACCAGGCTGCTCGGGTACAGCCGGCGGATCGCCGCCACGACGCCCGTGGCCACCGGCGTGGCCGCCGACGTGCCACCGTCGGCGGTGTAGACCCCGGAGCCCGCGAAATGCGTGTAACAGGCCAGGTCCGGCTTCTGCTTCTCCAGCCGGCCCGGCCCCTTGGTCGAGTAGCCCAGGCGCGTGTTGTTCTGGGTAGCGACGCCCGCCACACAGGTCACCGCGGCGGAGGAGTTGGCCCCGTAGATGCCGGCGTTGGTGAAAGTGCCACAGCGCCCGTCCGGGCACTCCGGCCCGCAGTTGCCGGCCGCGAACAGGATGTCCGCCCCGGCCGCCTCCAGGCTGGCGACGAGGATGTTGAACGGGTGGTTGGGGTTGTCGCTGTAGTTCTGCGGGTCGCCAACGGGAAAGTCCCACGACGGCTGAAACATGCCCCAGCTGTTGTTGACGACCAGGGTGCGCGGGAAGTGGTCGCCGGCGAACGGCTGCGGGCCGCGCGTCAGCCAACTGAGCAGGATGCCGTAGGCCTGCACCGCGTCGCTGAGCAGACCGTCCATGGTGGAACCGCCGGGCGTCTGCGAGGTCAGCACGGCGTGGTCCACCACGGTGCATGCGGGGGCGCAAATGCACACGTCATAGGCACACATGGTGCCGTGGTCCACCGGCATGTTCCCCAGAGGCTGGTTGGCCAACGGCCCCCAGCTGAGGTCGGCGTCGAAGGCCGGCGTCTTGCCGCGTGCCCGCAGGTAGGTCAGGTTGAAGCCGGTGTCCACAATCACCACGCGCACGCCCGCACCGTCCATGCCGCGGCGCTGCAGCTCCGCCACCTGCAGCAGCTGGGCGACGGTGAGGTCGCTGCCGATGGGGCCGTTCGGGCAAACGTGGGCGATGGGCTGGATGCGCGGGTCAGCGAAGACGCCCACCACGCCAGGATCGGTGCCGGCTTTTTCCAGGAACGCCTGGAGGGTGTCGGGATGAACGGCGCCGCGCAACAGGTAGGTGGCGGGGTCCGCGCCGCTGAAGGAAGCCGTGGCCAGGGCGAAGGCGGCGCCCGAGGCGGCCGGGCCGCCCGAGGAGCGCGGCGGGATCGGCACCGGTGAATAGCCCGTGTCGATTTGCAGCCCCGGGAAGCGGGGGCCGGTGGTGGGGGCCTGGGCGGGCCCCATCGCGAAGGCGGCGGCAGGGGCGGTGCCGACCGGGCCAAACGAGGCGGCGGCCAGCATCGGCGTCGAACGCATCTGCAACATCACACGGACGGGCTCGGACATGGGGCACCGAGGTTAAAGTGCTATCAGGTGGTGCTAATGCGCACGTCGCCGTAGGCCCCCTGGATTTCCGGACTCAAGCGCGTTCGAGTTTCGAGGTTGTCCACCGCGGGGGCGCGCACCACGTACAGGGATTGCCGGGGGTCAATGCACACGATGCCGAAGCGGGCGTCGAGCGGCAAGTCTTCCAGGCCGGGTAGGGCCTGGACGGCGTCCAGCGACGGTTGCGGGCCGGGCATCTTTATTTTAATCATGGCGGCCATGGTTTCCCTCCAAATCAATACCGGGCGCTCCCCGCGCGCATTATACGAAGTGAGGCGGGGTCAATCGTTTTCCGCGGCCGGCGTCGGGCTCGCCTCCAGCTCCTGCACGATGCGCTCGTTGAGCCGGGTCTCGGCGTACTCGGCCGCCACCGCCAGCGCGTTCTTGATCGCCCGATCCCCCGAGCTACCGTGACAGATGATGCAGATGCCGTCAATGCCCAGCAGCGGCGCCCCGCCGTGCTCCGCGTAGTCGTAGCGCTCCACCAGCGCTTGCAGCGCCTCCTGGCCCAGTGCCTTTTCCGCGTTGAGCCGCGCGTGCAGTTCCTGGCCGACCATCTTCATCACGAACTCGAACAGCCCCTCACACACCTTCAGCACCACGTTGCCGACGAAGCCATCGGTCACGATCACGTCGCAGACGCCCTTGTGGATGTCGCGGCCCTCGACGTTGCCGATGAAGCGCTCGCGCAGCGGGCTGGCGTTGAACAGCGCGTGCGTGTCCCGGGCCAGGTCGTTGCCCTTCTGCTCCTCCGAGCCGACGTTCATCAGGCCGATCTTCGGCTGCTCGCGCTTGAGAATGTGCCGCGCGAAGATGCCACCCATGACGCCGTACTGAAACAGGTGCTCCGGCTTGGGGCTGATGTTGGCGCCCACGTCGAGCATGACGCACGGGCCGCGCAGCGTCGGCATCACCGCGGCGATGCCGGGGCGGCGCACGTTCGGCAGGAACAGCCGCAGTCGCAGACCGCCGGCGACCATGGCGCCGGTGTTGCCGGCGCTGACGATGGCGTCCACCTTGCGGCTGGCCAGCAGCTCCCAGCAGCGGCTGATGGAATTGTCCGGCTTCTTGCGCAGGGCGAGTACCGGGGCCTCTTCCATGCCGATGGCCTGGGCGCAGTGGAAGAGGTCCAGGCGGTCGCGCACGGCGGCGTCGGCGCCGGCCAGGCACGGCTCGATCTGGGCCTGGTCGCCGACGAGGACCACGCGCAGGTTGGGATCGGCGGCCACCGCCTGCACGGCGCCGGCGACGATCGGCCCCGGGGCGAGGTCGCCGCCCATCGCGTCCAGCGCGATCAGCATACGCTTACTTCTCCTGTTCCGGGGCGACGACCTCGCGCCCCTGATAATAACCGCAGCTGGCGCAGACGCGGTGTGGCAGCACGGGATCGCCGCACTGCGGGCAATATTGAATTTGCGTCGGCTTGATGTGCAGGTGGCTGCGTCGCTTGCCCTGCCGGGCGTGCGAGACGCGCCGCTTGGGAACTGCCATGATGGTTCTGCCTTCCTTTGGGCTCTGGACAAGGTGAGTTATCGTAGGTCCGGCGCGTCCCACGTGTCAAGGGCAACGGCTGGGAGCGCCCCTGTCAATTGAATGGGCCGGCGCGGTTTTGGCCAGAGGCGCCACGCGGCAGCAAATGAATCGCCGGCGCCTTGAGCAGCACCGTCACCGTGTCGCCTTCGCGCAGGTGCAGTTCATCGCACGCCGGCCGCGTCACCAGCGCCGCCAGCGCGAAGCCGCAGTCCAGGCCGACGCGCACCAGCGGCCCCTCGGGCACCAGGCTCACGACGCGCCCCGCCAGCCGGTTGCGGGCGCTGGTCGGCGCCATGTCCTTTTGCAGCACCACCTCCTCGGCGCGAATGCACACGTACACCTCCACTGCCGGTGTGTCGGGCGCCACCGCCAGCAGTTCCGCCCGGCCGACCGCCACCGTCGCCAGCCCGTCCGCGACACGCAACACCCGGCCCGGCTCGACCGTTTCGACGCCCACGATCCGCGCCACCGTCAGGTCCGCGGGCCGGCTGAAGACCTCATGCACCGGCCCGGCCTGGCGAATCTTGCCCGCGTCCAGCACAATCAGTTGGTCCGCCAATGCCATGGCCTCAACGCGGTCGTGCGTCACCAGCACCGCCGGTGTGGCCGCCGTCGCCAGCAGCCGCCGCAGTTCGCCGCGTAACTGCTCGCGGGTCGGCCCGTCCAGCGCCGACAGCGGCTCGTCCAGCAGCAACAGCCGTGGCCGCGGCGCCAGCGCCCGCGCCAGCGCCACGCGCTGCTGCTGGCCGCCCGACAGCTGCCGCGGATACCGTTCGTCCAGCCCCGTCAGCTGCAGTAGATCGAGCAGCTCCGCGATGCGCCGCCGTTCCGACCGGGCCAGGCCGTAGCCGATGTTGGCCGCGACGGTCAGGTGCGGGAACAGGGCGTACTCCTGGAACAGGAAACCGACGCCGCGCCGCTGCGGTGGCAGACACACGCCCGCGGCGGCGTCGAACCACGTGACGGCACCGCAGCGGATGACGCCGCGCTCCGGTTGCTCCAGGCCCGCCAGGCAGCGCAGGATCGTCGTCTTGCCGCAGCCGCTCGGGCCGTAGAGCACCGTGGTGCCGGCGCCCTCCGCCGGGCAGCGGAACGCCGCCTCGATGACGGCGCCGCCGGCGAAGCGCTTGGTGAAGTCGGCGGTCAGGGTGGCGCTCATGTCGGCACCCGCCGCTGCAGCAGGTACGTCAGGCACAGCACGCCGTAGGCGAAGCCGACCAGCACCAGGGAGGTGCGACCGGCGGCGGCGTGGTCCTGCGCCTGCACGTCGTCGAAGATGCTGACTGAGAGCGTGCGCGTCACGCCGTCGATCTTGCCGCCGAGCATGAGCACAACGCCGAACTCACCGACGGTGTGGGCGAAGGTGAGCACCACGCCGCCGAGCACGCCCGGCCAGGCCAGGGGCACGACGACGCGGCGGAACGTCGCCAGGCGCGAGACGCCCAGGCACCAGGAGGCCTCGACCAGTCGGCGGTCCACGGCGGCGAAGGCGGCGGCGAACGGCCGTACCGCGAACGGCACGTTGAACAGCACGGAGCCGACCAGGATGCCGGCGAAGGTGAACGGCAGTCGCGAGCCGGTCACGGCCTCGAACGCCGGCCCCAGTGGACCGTTCGGCCCCAGCACCAGCAGCAGGTAAAAGCCGAGCACCGTCGGCGGCAGCACCAGTGGCAGCGCCACGACGGCTTCCACCAGGAACTTGCCGCGCCAGCGCGTGACCGCCAGCCAGTACGCCAGCGGCAGGCCGAGCACCAGCAGCACAGCCGTCGTGGCCATGGCCAACCGCAGCGTCACCGCGACCGCCGCCCAGTCCATGCGTCAGTCCCCCGGCACGGTGAAGCCGAAGCGCTTGAGGGCCGCCCGGCCCCGTTCGCCGCGCACGAAGTCGCATAGCGTCTGGGCGGCGGCACGGTCCTGCGCCGCGGACAGGATGACCGCGGCCTGCTCCAGCGGCGGATGGGCGTCGTCGGGCACGCGCCAGAAGCGGCCCTTGTCCTTCATCGGCGGCGCCAGGACCAGCGACAGGCTGAGCACGCCCGCGTCAGCGGCGCCGCTCTCGACCATCTGCGCCGCCTGCGCGATGTTGTCGCCGAGCACGAGACGGTCGCGGACCTGATCGTAAACGCCGAGCTTTTTCAGGGCGGCGTCGGCGGCGCGGCCGTAGGGGGCGAAGCGCGGGTCGGCGATGGCGAGTTTCTTCACGGCGGCGTCGGTCAGCGCCACGGCTCCGCGCTCCACGTCCAGCGGTGACGACTTCGGCACCCAGACGGCCAGGTGGCCGACGGCGTAGACGAACTCGGAGTCGCGCACGGCCAGGCCCTGCTCGACAAGCTTGCGCGGATAGTCGCGGTCGGCGGAGAAGAACACGTCAAACGGGGCGCCGTTCGACAGCTGGGCGAAGAAGTTGCCGGACGAGCCGGAGGTGACTTTGAGGTCGATGTCGGGGTGCTGTTTGTGGAAGTCGGCGGCGAGGTCGGCGAAGGCGAACTGCAGGTCCGCGGCGGCGGCGACCTTGACCACACGTTTGCTGGAATCCGGCGCTGGGCCGCCGCAGCCAAGCGCCAGGATCGTCAGGGCGGCGACCGTCAGCCAACCGCGATTCCGCCCAGTGTGTTGCATGACCGCCCGCCTCGCCGAGGGGAGTGGAAACGACACGGTCTTCATGTATGGTTTCGCGCGGGTAGCGTCCGCGCGAAACCATACATCCGGAGCGACCTGAGTAGTGGTGTCCCAGCGCATCGCCTGTGAGGGGAAGCATCTGCGCCAGGCAGAGCACAAAAAAGCTAGCGGAATCAGGACAAATACCTGTCAATGGCGGTTTACAAAGCCTGCCCCACGAAAGAGGGCCCCGACCGCAGCAGGAAACCGCGAACGGCCCTGGCGCCGCGGCCATTTGCTCTGGCTACCCCGCGGCGGTTCGTGGTATAGCCCGCCGGCAATCCGGGGGCCGGCCCGTTCGGCCGCGCCGCCCGGCTTCGACCCCAAGGGCAGGAGGCAGACATGCGCAACCTGTTAGCATTGCTGGGCGCGGTGGTGGTGGCGTTCGCGATCGCCGGCTACTTCCTCGACTGGTACAACATCCGCACGACCATCGACGGAGAAGGCCACCGTCATCAGGTCATTGACATCGACCCTCCCAAGGTCGCCCACGACCTGCCGGTCCTCGCCAAGGAAGGCAAGGAGGTCGTTAACCATCTGGTGGAGAAGAACGGCCAGCCCGGTCAGGCTCCGGCCCCAACGCCGCAGACCAGCCCGACGCCGTCGGCGCCGAACGCGGTCGTCGTCAAGCCCTCGGACCTCCTGAAGCAATCGGACCTGACGACGACCGTGAACGGGAACCTGCCCTGAAGCGGGCCTTCCTCCGGGCCGGGAAATAAATTGACCGCGGCGGCGCGGCGTCCGTATCATGCGCTGTGTAAGTGCCGCCGACGGTCCCCCTGGAGGTTCTAACGATGCATCGCACCGGGTTCGCGCTGGCAATCGTGATGACGTTTTTGATCCTGGCGCCGGCCGTGCGCGGCCAGGGTGAGGCCGAGAAGGAAGCCCTGTTGTGGCGCGGCGCATGCTCAACCACAAGAATTACAAGGTGCGCATCGTCTCCCTGAGCAAGCTGGAGCCGTTCGCGCGGCTGCCCGGAGTGCTGGAGGATGTCGTCAAGATTCTGAAGCGGCACAAGGACGAGCAGTTGAAGGACAGCGAGCTGGCGGAGGTGCGCACCGCGGCGGCCCTGTGGATCGGCGCCGCCATCAAGGAGGGCGACGAGGCCAAACGCGGCATCCCGGCGCTGAAGTTCGCGTTGAGCAAGGATCCCAGTGCGGACGTGCAGGCGGCCGCCGCCCGGGCGCTGGGCGCCTTCGGGCCGGACGCGGAGACGGCAGTGGACGAGTTGAAGGCGGCCCTGCTGAGCAAGCACCAGGGCCTGCGCACCGCCGCGGCCGAGACGCTCAAGGAACTCAAGGACCGGGCCGAGTCCGCGCTGCCGGAAGTCCTGGCCGCGCTGCAGAAGTACAAGGGCAAGAACGCCGAGCCACTGGACCGTATTTACATGGTGCAGATCGCGGCACGCATCCCCGACAAGGCAATCGCCACAGTGCCGGTGCTGTCCGAGATCGTCGCCGACACCAACGACGAGCCGAAGGTGCGCAAGGCCGCGGCGGAGGGGTTGGGCCGCCTGGGCGCCGCCGCCGGCAGCGCCAGCGCCAACCTGGAGAAAGTGTTCCGCGACAAAAAGGCGAGCGTGCCGCTGCGGCGGGCGGCGCTGCAGGCGTTCCACGCCGTCGGGGCTGGCACCAAAACGGCGTGGCCGGTGCTGAAGGAAATGCTGCAGGAGCCTGATGCGTCACTGCGCCTGAACGCGGTGCGGGTAGCTGGTCCCCTCGGCAAGGACGTGCCGGCGGTGGTTGCGGAGTTGACGACCCTGTGCGTCAAGGACGCAGACGTGGAAGTGCGCGTGGCGGCGGTGCAGGAACTGGGTCGGTTGGGGTCGGTCGCCAGCGAGGCGGTGCCGGTGCTCAAGCGCCTCAGCAGCGAGGGCCGGCCGGCCGTGCGCGAGGCGGCGAAGGAGGCGCTGAAGCAAATTCAGGCGCCGTAGTTTCGCGAGGCGGCGCCTGCACGGTTGACCGCCGCGCCGGGCAGCGCAAAATATTGCTTCGCGGAAGCGTTTGGGCGAGAAACGCCTCCGCGAAGTCTCGATTTGCTTGCAGGGCGGACTGGGCCGCCCGAAGGGTGTTAGCGGGTTCTGGCCTTGTCCAGCGCCTTCTTGATGGCGGCCGGCCGCAGCGCGTTGTAGCCGAGCATCTTCGTATTGCTGTAATAGGTCAAGGCGGTGGTCAGCGCCGGCATGCTTTCCTGGGTGCCGATCACTTCCAGCACCCGGGAAATTTCATAGACGGCCAGTTTGTTCGCCGGGTTGACCAGCGCCAGACACATCATGTGTTCGGCCTTCTTACCGCCCATTTTGATGAGCGCGTCCCCGCCCTGCTTGCGCTCCTTCGCGTTCCGGGTGCCCACCATCCAGGTGGCGATCACCTCCACCGCCTTGTCATCCCTGGAATCCACCAACGCCGCCAGCGCCGCGGTCTTCGTGACCGCGTCCGAGGTTGGCGTGAGCAGCTCCCGGATGGACTTGTCCAGGTTGGCGGTCACTGGCTTTGTGTTCATGTCGTTGGGGTTGGTCTTGATGGGGTCGTTGGCCGGCGGGTTGTTCTTGACCATGGCCGCGGGCCCCCACCGGTTCAGCACCGTCTGCGCGTTGCCCTTGGATTGAAAGTCCGCCATCATGTTCTGGGCGGCGAAGACCACTTCCCTGGCCGATTCGGGCACCACCGGGGCGTTGCGGAGATAGCCCAGCGCCTCGCGGCGACGCTGGATGTCGGGGGAGTTCAGGTCGAGCACGCACTGCTTGACGACGTCCTCATGCTTGATGTTCCAGGCCCGGATGATGTCCCGGGCACTGTTGCGCGTCCAGATGCTGTTGTGATTGAACAGCAGCAGCACGAGCTTGTCCGCCCCGTTCTTGGGGCCCATCGCCTTGAGCCCCGCCACGGCCCGGTCGCGGGTGCCGAAGTCCTGGCTTTGCAGATCGGCGATGTGCGTCTGGAGCAGGGCGCCGACGTTGTTCTTGTTGGCCCAGCGGCTCATCACGGCCACCGCCTTGATGCGGGTCTGCCCATCCGAGTTCGTTCGCAGCGGCTGCACGGCCTCGGACACAGTGCCGGTCAGCTCGGGCACCACCTGCGCCACCTCCAGGTAATTCAGCGCCTCCCGGCGCCGCTGCACCTCGGTCGCGGTCAGATCCTCCACGCACTGCTTGATGATGTCCTCGGCCGGCAACTTCCACACCTGCTGGACGAGCATGCGGGCCTGCGCCTGGACCGAACCGTCGCCGAAGTGGTCCTGGTTGTTGAACTGGGCCAGCACGGCCTTGCCCGCCACCTTGGGGCCCATCGCCCGCAGGATGGCCACACAATTCTCGCGCTCCTGGAAATGGCAGCGGTTCAGGTATTTGGCCAGCGCGTTGGCGCTGCGCTCGTCCTTGTACTTGCTGAGGATGCGCACCGCCTCCTGGTAATTGCCACGGTTCTGGCTGAGCACATTGGCCACGGCCGGCACGCAGTCGATGGTGCCCCAGCGCCCCAGGGCCGCCAGCGCCTGCTGCCGGGTACTGGCGTCCGTGTCGTCCACCAGCGGGACGAGCGCCTTGACGACCTCGGCCTGGCGCTTTTCGATGACCGGTGTGCTGGCCAGGTAGCGGCCCACCTCGGCGCGGACGGCGCCCAGGGGGTTGGCCAACTCCGCCAGGCCGGTGGTCAGCAGCTCGTCTTCGGTCATGCCGTACGACTTGAGCAGCTTACGGGCCTCCGCCCGCACATCCACCCAGATGGTGCTCTTGAAGGCCAGCGGCGCGACCGCCTTCCTGGCCGCCGGGCCCATGGCCAGCAGGCCGGCGGCAGCGCCCTGCCGGAAGGTTGGGATGCCGTTTTTCTCCAGCTGGTCCACGAGCAGCGGAATGCTTTCCTCGTCCTTGAGCACGCCCAGCATTTTCAGGCAGAACGAACCGCGCGGGAACAACCGGGCGTTCGCCCGGAACGTGAACAACTGTTCCTTGGTGGCCCAGATCTCCAGGGCTGGGGCGACCTCCTCGTGCAGGGCCTTGCCGTTCGCGAAGTTATGCACGCCGTCGATCCGGTACAGGCGCTCGAGTTCACTGGCCACGTCCTTGCGCTTGGCGTGGTCGGCCTTGTCCTTGCGAGAGGCGAAATAGTTCACCGCGGGGCGATAAAAGCCCGGATCGCTGGATTTCAGGTCGGTGAGTTGACGCTCGAACTCGATCTCCTCCTCGGTGAGTTGCTTCTGCTCGCCCCCGGGACGGATCACCAGCAAGATGACCGCGACGGCGGCGCCGCCCAGCAACAGCAGACCGCCGCCGACCAGGCACAAAATCAGCACCAGCGGGCTTTTCTTTTCGCCGCCGCTGCCGCCGTTGGCGCGGGAGCGCGGGCCGGACGATACGAGCCGCTGTCGCCGGTCGGGCGCGGCCGGGCGGCGCCGGCCAGCACGCCGCTGCGCCGGGGTGGCGGTGCCTCGTCCGCGGGTTCGGCCTCGACCATTTGCGCTTCCACCGCCGGGGCGGGGGTGACGGTGAAGGCTTTTTGACAGCCCTTGCAGCGCACCTGTTTGCCGAGCATGTTGTCCGCCAGGCGGTAGGGCGCTGAGCAGTACGAGCAGATGGCGTCGATCGGCATGGGAATCTCTTCCTTTTTCGGGAACCAGGGCGTACACCCTTCCCTGACGAATTAGACACTGTGCGTAAACGGATGGACCGCGAGTTTAGTCAATTTAACAACACCCCGGTGGCGGATGCAACCGTAGTCGGCCGAAAGTGGGGAATGCCCAGGGGTGTACCCCGGGTGAGGGCGAAGGTTGCGGCGGCTTTGCAGGTGTCGCGGTTCTTTCCTGTTCTTCGCCGCCGACCGGCAGTTATTTAGCACTGTCGGATAACACTGGCCCCGTTTACGTTTCGCGCGGCTTGGCCCGCGCGAAACGTAAACGGGGCAGTATTTTCCGGCGATCAGTCCTCGTCGCCGGCCTCCTCCTCGAAGATTTCGATGGCTGGATGCTCCTCGTCCTCCTCGGCCGCGAAGACGCCCAGGCCGCCACCGACGGCGTTCAAATAGCCGAGCAGTTCCTCCAGTGTGTTCAGGTCGAGGAACCACACGTACTCGCCCGGCCAGGCGGCCGACTCCGGGCCGCGCACTGCCCC
This sequence comes from uncultured Gemmataceae bacterium, assembly GCA_963750165.1. Lineage (GTDB taxonomy): Bacteria > Planctomycetota > Planctomycetia > Gemmatales > Gemmataceae > CAVVPN01. The sequence continues at coordinate 121,061 of CAVVPN010000001.1, forward strand.
CTTGCAGGGCGGCTCCTTCGACACGGACCCCTGCGAGGATCGGTACACCAGGAAGCGCATGGACTTCCCCCTTTCGTGCGGGTCAGAGTTGATACAGTTCGCCGTACTTGCGCCGCAGTGCCGCCACCAGCGGCCGGTGGTCGGGCGCGGCGTCCGTGGCCAGCGCGATCAGCCGCGGCGGGGCGTAACGGCCGCCCCGGTGGTGAACCTGGCGGCGCAGCCAGTCGAGCAGACCGCGGAAGTCGCCGCGCGCGAACGCCGGGCTCGGGTCGCCCAGATCGGCCCAGGCCCGGTCGAACAACTGGGCGGCGTAGACGTTGCCGAGCGTGTAGGTCGGGAAGTAGCCGACCATGCCCGCGGCCCAGTGGCCGTCCTGCAGACAGCCCTCCGCAGCGGTGGCCGGCGTGACGCCGAGGTGGTGGCGGTACGCGGCGTCCCACGCGGCGGGCACGTCCTCCGGCGCCAGATCGCCGGCCAGCAATGCCCGCTCCAGCTCGAAGCGAATCAGGATGTGCAGGTTGTACGTCACCTCGTCGGCGGTCACGCGGATGAGGGTCGCCTCCACCTGGTTGACCGCGAAAAAAAAGTCCGTACCGCGGACGTCGGCGAGCGCCGCGGGGAACAGGCCGCGGACGATGGGGAAGAAGTAATCCCAGAAGGGCCGGCCGCGGCCGACGAGGTTTTCCCAGAGCCGGGCCTGCGACTCGTGGACCGCGAGCGACGCCGCCTCGCCGAGCGGTGTGCCGTGGTGGGCCGGGTCCAGCCCCTGTTCGTACAGCCCGTGGCCGGCCTCGTGCAGCGCGGCGAAGAAACTGTCGCTCAGGCGGCGCGGGTGGTAACGCACCGTCAGGCGACAGTCGCCGGGACCGATGGCGGCCGAGAACGGGTGCGTCGCGGTGTCAAGCCGGCCCGCCTGGAAGTCGAAGCCGATGGCCGCCGCCGCCAGTTCCGCGAGGACGCGCTGCCGGTCGAGCGGATAGTCGCGGTGCAGGACGCTCACGTCGGGCCGGTGCGCCGCGTGCGTCAGCGCGGTGGCCAGCGGCACCAGTTCGTCGCGCAGCGCGGCGAACAGGTCCGCCAGCGCGGCGGTGCGGGCGCCGGGTTCGTAGTCTTCCAGCAGCGCGTCGTAGGGGTGGTCGTCGTAGCCGAGGCAGTCGGCCTCGCGGCGCTTCAGGGCGATGATCTTGAGTAGCCAGGGCCGAAAGCGGGCGAAGTCCGCGGCTCGCCGGGCATCGGCCCATTCCGGTTGCGCGAAGGAGACGACGCGCGTCTCTTCCTCGATCAGCGCCCGCGGCAGCCGGATGGAGCGGTCGAAGACGCGGCGGAATTCGCGGACGTTGACCGCCGCGTCGGAATCGGGGTCCGCGACCAGGGGCGAGCCCTCCACCGCGGCGAGCAATTCGCCGACGCGCGGATCGGTGGCGCGGTCGTGCAGCAGACACGCCAGCAGGGCCTGCTGGTTGGCGCGATGACTGACACCGCCGCGCGGCAGGTACGTCTCCTCATCCCAGCCCAGCAGCTCGGCGCACGAGGCCAGCAGCGTTTCCTCGCGGGAGCGGCGCAGCAGTTCGTCGTAGGCGGCCTGGGCTCGCATTGGACCTGGCGTCTCCGGGGGCTGCGGGAAAGGATGGCGTGTGGCCATCCGTGGGGGTATTGTAACAAACGCGACGTTTTCTTCCGTGAGGCAGACATTCCTGTCTGCCGACCTTTGAAGATGGCAGACAGGAATGTCTGCCCCACGGAAGAAGGATCCCCGGGGAGCACCTGTCTTCATGTTGACCCCCGCCGAAGAAGTCGGTCTGGGCGGCCTGGCCCTGGCCAGCCGCGTCCGTCGGGCGTTCTACAAGATCCCCGAGGCCGACCTCGTGACGCTGATGCGCCGTATCCGCGACGAGTCGTTCGCGCGCCACCTCGTCTACCTGCGCGACGGCCAGCCGGACGCGGTCCACGTCATGCCCTGCCCGCTCACCGTCCTGCCGGATCAGCTGGCGTACATCCATGTCGTGACGCTGACACTGCAGAACGCCCTGAAGCGGCTGCCGGAGCTGTACCTGCAAGACCCCGAAGTGCGCGCGGTGCTGCGGCTGACGGCGGGCGAGGAAGAGTGGCTGACGGACTGCTGGGGGCCGGGCCATCGTGACAGCAACCCGATCTTCGGCCGCTATGATGCCGTGGTCGATTTCCTGAGCCCAATGTGGAAGGATTCGCTGCGCTTCCTGGAGCCGAACCTGAGCGGCATCGGCGGCCTGCACCTGATGCCGACCGCCGAGCGCATCCTGGCCGACCTGGTGCTGCCGGTGCTGCACGGTCACGACCCGCAGCTGCACCTGGAGGTCGGCCGGGACATCCGCGGCTTGCTCATCCAGGAAGTCCTCGACCATCTGGACGCGCTCGGCCGCAAGGCGCGAAACGTTTGCTTCGTCGAGCCGAAGTACGCCGGCAGCGGTCCCGATGAGCAGGCGGCCCTGGCGACGTATTTCCACGAGCGCTTCGGCCTGAAAATCCTGCATGCGGACCCCGCCGAGCTGACGCTGCGCAACGGCGAGGTGTTCTACGGCGACAACCCGGTGGACCTGGCCTACCGCGATTACGCCGTCAGCGACCTGATCGACCTGGGCCTGGAGGGCAAGAACGTCGAGCCAATGCGGGCGCTGTTTCGCCAGAACCGCGTGGTGTCTTCCATCGGGGCGGAGATCGACCAGAAGAGTTGCTTCGAGGTGCTGACCGATCCGCGCTTCACGCAGCAGTATTTCAGCGCCGACGAGCGCCAGTTGTTCCGCCGGCATGTGTTGTGGACGCGGCTGCTGGCGGATCGGCAGACGCTGCTGCCGGTGGGCGGTTCGGGTTCGCTGCTGGAGTACGCGCGGCACGGACGGGAGGAACTGGTGTTGAAGCCAAACCGGGCGTTCGGCGGCGAGGGCGTCGTGGTCGGGCCGGGCGTGACGCAGACGGAGTGGGAGGCGGCCCTGGAAAAAGCGCTGGCCGATCGGGAACGGTGGGTGGTACAGCAGGTGGCGAGCCTGCCCGTGAGCGAGTTCCCGGTGCTCGGGCCGGACGGGGCGGTGCATGGCGAACCGTTCTACACGGTGATGGGCTTCGCCGCGACGCGGGACGGGCTGGCGATCCTGGGAAGGGCGTCGCAGAAGCAGGTGGTGAACGTGGCGCAGCGCGGCGGCGTGTGCGCGGTGATGCCGGGGCGACCGCCGCCGCGGTTGACCGGGCCGACGGAGTTTCCGCGACCATGAAACCGGGCCGGAGTGGCAACGAGCGGCGGCTCAGCGCGCCCAGTTATCGAATGCGCCCCCCGGGATGACCCCGGTGAGGCGTTGAAACACGAGCAGAGCCTGTTGATCGGTCATGCCGGCGATGGCGTCCGCCGCCAGGCGGGCGACCACGGAACCGGGCAGGTCGGTCTTCCCGAGTTGTTGCGAAGTCCAGCGGCGCGCAATGCGTTCCAGGGGGATCAAACCGGCCCGGAAGAAGTCCTCACTGTCGCTCACGGAGGAGGCGATGTCGTCGGCCCAGTCCATCACCTGGGCCTCCAGGCTCTGCCAGCGCTCCCGCGCCGGCGGCTGCCGTTCCCGTGCGAACGTCAGATATTCTTTCTCGGACGTGTAAGCGCCCCATTTGCGCTCGGCCTGGCGCGGGGGCGTTTTCTTGCCGCCCGCTGAGGCGGCGTCTTTCTCTTTCACCTTCCGAGGTGCATGAGATGGGCGACTGCCCTGACCGCGTTTATTCATTTTTATCACGGAGCGCCGGAAAGGCCAGAGGGATACCTGGACGCGCGGCCCAGGGACGGACGTCGCCGCCTTCTACACGGCGGACGCCGCCGGTCCTATGACAGCAGCACCCGGTTGTGCGCAGTCGCCCGCCCCTCCCAGGAAAGGAGCGTCCATGTCCCGGCACCGCAGCGACCCCGGCCACGGTTCCGGCCCGGCACGCTACCCCGGTAGTTTCCTGCTGACGCTGCGGGCCACGCTCGCGGAGTTGAACTGGCGCGCCGAACGCTGGCTCGGCTCGGCCGTCATCTGCACCGACGATCAGGGCCGCGAACAGGTTGTCGGCCTGGAGAACCTTTACCGGCGGGCGCGCCAGGCCGAGCGCGCCGACTGGCCGGACCTGATCCGCTCATTCCTGACCAACGTCACGGCCGAGCAGCTCAACGACCCGCCCACGGACCTGGCCGCGGTCGCCGACCGGCTGCTGCCGCGCGTCGGCTCGCCGATGCCGCGCATCGACGAGAGCGTCGCCGTCTGGCGCAGCCGCTCGAGGGCACACCGCTGTGCCTCAGCCTGGTAATCGACTACCCGCAGAACATGTTCTACGTCACCGAGGAGCTGGTGCGCGGCTCCGGTCAGGAGGGGACGGCCTGGTTCGAGCGGGCGCTGCTCAACCTGCGCGCCCAGACGCCGCCCGAGTGTCTGGCAGTGGTCCACGAGGAGAGCGGCCTGCGCCAGTGTGCCGTCGGCGACGCCTATGACGCGGCGCGGGCGTTGCTGCTCGACGCGACACTGCCGGAGGCCGCCGCGGATGGCTTCTTCGTGGCGGTGCCGGGCCGCGACGAATTGCTGGTGCTGCCGGTGACGCGCAAGGCGCTGGGCTTTCTGCCGCTGCTCAAGATGATCGCCGAGAAGGACCACAAGAAGGCCCCGTACGCGATCAGCGATGAAATCTTCTGGATTCAGAACGGCCGCTGGCACGTCTTCGGTGTCGAGCTGGGCGGCGAGCGCGTGCAGGTGCGACCGCCGCAGGAGTTCGTGCCGGTCTTCGAGCGCCTGGCCCCGGACGCCGAGGAGGAACCGCCCGAGGACGATGTGGAAGAAAAGGGCGCGTTCGAGTAGAAGTGTGGTGATTGAGCCCCGGAGGGGCGACAGGTGGTAGCCAGGGGTGTCAACCCCTGGCGCTTTTTCCCGGTGAAAGGAGGCCAACCATGTCCACGGACAAGGTGCAATCGATGACCCTGGCGGAGTACGAGCGCGCCGCGGACGAGTATGAGAAGAATTTGCCCCTGGAGCACATCATGGAAGGCGAAGCCCAGGCCAAGCAACGCGAAATCACGCTGGAAAGCCTTGCCCTGGTGCGCGACCGCCGCCCGGAGGTGCGCGTGTACAACGAACTCCTGGTCCAGTATTTCCACAAAGGTCAGTTACGGCAGGTGGTGCCGGACAACATGATCGTCCTGTCCGACCGGCCGCTGGCCACCCGGAAAAGTTACACCATTGAGTACGACCCGCCGCCGCTGGTGGCGCTGGAGTGGGTGTCCGACTCCAGCGAAGGCAAGGACTACAAGGTCAGCTTCCAGAAGTACGAGCAGGATTTGCAGGTGCCCTATGCCCTGTTCTTTCATCCGGAGGATCAGGATTTGCGGGTGTATCGGCACACCGGCGCGGGGTATGAGTTGATCCCGGTCAACGCCGCCGGGCGCCAGGAGCTGCCCGAACTGGAGCTGGAAGTCGGTCTGCTGGACCGCTGGGTGCGTTACTGGTTTCGGGGGCAATTGCTGGAACTGCCGGACGCTCTGCAACGCAAAATCGACGAACTAACGACCCAAGTGGAACGCGCCGAACGCCGGGCCGAGCAAGCAGATCGGCTAGTCCGACAGGAGCGGGAACGGGCCGAGCAGGCAGATCAGCAAGCCCGACAGGAACGCGAACGGGCCGAGCAGGCAGATCAGCAAGCCCGACAGGAACGCGAACGGGCCGAGCAGGCAAACCAGCAGGCCCGACAGTCGCGCGAACGGGCCGAGCAGGCCGAGCGCGAACTCGCCCGCTTGCAGGCGCTGTTGGCCGCACGGCCTGAGGGTCTGCCACCCGCCTCTTGAGCCGGTGACTGTGCGCTTTCCCTTTTTCCCGCTTGCAAGCGGGAAATGGATCGCGGAGAATAATTCCATTCTCACCAGAACAACGCCGCCCATTTTCTCTGTACATTGAGGAAGGAACACTCGATGAACTCCCCCACTCCCCACGAACCGCCGGCGCAGCAACCCGAACGTCGTCATGGCTCGAAGTTCCTGCCCGCGCTGGGGGCCCTTCTGTTCGTTGGCATCGCCCTCTTCGCCGCGCGGGGGTTCCAGCGAACCGACACCGCCGCCGCACCCCCCGCCGTTGCCGCCCAGGACGACAAGGCGCCCGCGCACACCGCCAAGGCCGTCGCCGCCGCCAACAAGTTCCTGAAAGGCCTCAACGACAATCTGCGTGCCAAGGCGTCGTTCGACTTCGACAGCGACAAGCGTTCGCGCTGGTCCAACCTGCCGGCGAACGCCGTGCCGCGCAACGGCGTCCGCATGGGTGAGTTGAGCAAGGAACAACGCGCTGCGGCCCTGGACGTGGTCGCCGCGGTCACCAGCAAGGAAGGTTATCAGAAAATTCTCGACATCATCGCCGCCGATGACGTGCTCGCCAAGGGGGGCGGCGGCAAGGGGGGCAAGGGCGGCAAGGGGGGGAAAGGTGGCGGCTTCGGCTTCGACAACTTTTACCTTGCTCTCTTCGGCAAACCCTCGGCCAAGGAGCCCTGGCTGGTGCAGTTCGGCGGCCACCACCTCGCCGTCAACATCACCGTCATCGGTAAGGATTTCGTGCTCACCCCAACCTTGACCTGCACGCAACCCAGTTCCTTCGTTCGGGACGGCAAGACGATCCGCCCCCTCGGCCTGGAGCACGATACCGCCTTCAAACTCATGGGTTCCCTTGACGAGAAACAGCGCACGCAGGCCATCCTCAAGAACCGTACCAGCGATCTTTTGCTCGGCCCGGGCAAGGACGGCAAGGCGATCCAGCCGGACGGGCTCAAGGGGGCCGACATGGACGAGAAGCAGCGGGCCCTGCTGGTGGACCTTGCCGGCGCCTGGGTCAAGATCCTGCACGAGGTCTCGGCGAAGCCAAAAATGGCCGCGATCAAGGCCGCGATCAAGGATACCTACTTCGCCTGGAGCGGGCCGACCGCCGCCGGCAGCGCCGCTTATTTCCGTGTGCAGGGGCCGAGCGTCGTCATCGAATACGCCCCGCAGCAAGGCGGCACCAACCACATCCACACCATCGTCCGCGAGCTGGGGAATGATTACGGCAAAAAGCTCGTGAAGCGTTGACAGGTCCGAGCCCGAGCGCCAGCGCGGGGCCAGGTCTGCCCCTCGCTGGCGCTCGGGCTCCGAATCAGAAGCGGCAGCCCAGGAAGATGCCGGCGACCGGCACCACGCCCCAGCGGTTGCCGTAGCCGGCGCCGGCGCCGAGCTTTATTCCGATGTGTCCGCAGCAGCGGTCGCTGAAGTCGTGCTCCCATTGCACTTCCACGTCCGCCGTGAACAGCTCAATCGTGGTGGGACCGCAACGATACCACCGATCAAAGTCGCGCCGAAGGTTATACAGCAGATAGGCGTCCAGGCCGGGGCTGACGGTGAAGGCGTCGTGCTCGCCGCACAGCGGCTTGAAGCGGTGCCGGAAGCCGCCGCCGGCCATTGGGTAGATGAACTCCACGCCGACCAACCCTTCCACCAGCCAGTCGCGGCCGAGGCCATCGCCCAGACCGTGCTGGGCGCGCACGCCGGTCGGGTAGCCGAGCACCACGTCCACCACCCAGGTCTTGTCAAACGGGTCGGCGGGCGGTGGCGACACGGCGAGCGCGCTCAGGGCAGGAGCGGGGCTGTCGGCGGGCCAGGCCGTCGGGGTCTGCGCTCGCGCCGGACTGACCGCCCTTGCCAGCGCCACCACGATCCCCAGGACCAACAAGGATTGCCGCATGGGCCGCTCCGCGCAGCATGTGCCAGGAAACCGGACGGGACCATAGCCGTCGGTGGTGCCGCTGTCAACCAGACCTGACGCTGGGCTTGCGGGCATCCCCGGCGTACAATGCCCGGCAAGGAAACTGGAGAAGCCCGGGAATTTGACTCGCGTTCCAAGAAGTTGCCGGGTACAACGAATAACTCCATAAAGGCCACGGACCTGATTGGCACCCACAGAATTTACCAACATGCCTCCGTCGCTCGGCAGGGTTCTGGGTGGATTGCTGGTGCTGTTGCCGATGCTGCTCCCCTTGCTCGACACGGGGGCCGCGTCTGCTCCGGCAGCGTCCAGCGTTTCCCCGCAGGACACCCTGACTCGCATTGAATTGCCGGGCGAATCCCCGGAGGCCGCCCGCCGTCTCAAGGCCGCGGACCAGCTCGCGGCTGAAAAAAAATGGCCCGACGCCCTGGACGAGTATCAACGCCTCCTTGAAGAGGACGGCGACGACCTCACCCCCATCGAAACCCCTGCCGAGTTGGCCGCCGGCACCGCCCGATGCGTGCAAACCCGTGTGCTCTGCCACCAGCGCATCGCCCTGCTGCCGGCCGCTGTCCTGCGGTTGTACCGCAAACGTGTCGATGGCCAGGCCAAAAAATGGCTGCGTCAGGGCACTGAACAGCACGACCGTCAGGCATTGTGTCGTATCGTGGATGAGCACTTTTGCAGCAGCGTCGGCGACCGGGCGCTGCTGGCGCTCGGCGACCTGGCATTCGAGCGCGGCAACTTCGACGAGGCCCTGCACTGGTGGCTGCTGTTGACCGCCCCTCCGAGCGAGGTGGGCCGGCCGGCGGTTGGGCTGCGCTTCCCCGACCCGCAGGTGGACCTGGCGGCCGTGCGGGCGCGGCAAATCCTGGCCTGGCTGTTCCTGCGGCTGCCGCAGCGCGTCGCGGAGGAGCTGGCCGCCTTCCGCAAACTGCACGCCAAGGCGCAGGGGACCATTGCCGGCAAAACGGGGGCGTATGTCGATCTGCTCGGTCAGCTGATCGCCGACGCCCGCAAGGACTTGCTCGCGGCGGAAGCGGACTGGCCGACGTTCGGCGGTTCGGCGACGCGCAACCGTGTGCTGGTGCGACCGCCGCGACCGCAGCTCTGGCGCAGCGGGCCGACGTGGAGCGTGCCACTGGTCGGCGCCTCGCCGGCGCTGTCGCGGCGGCCGGTGGTCCACCCCATCATCGTGGACGACCAGGTGCTGGTTGCCGGTGCCTGTGCCGTGCGTGCCTTCCGTCTCACGGACGGCGCCCCACTGTTCCAGTTCGACCTCAGCAGCGTGGCCGACCGGATCGGCTTTGAGCCGGCACTGAAAAAGTCCGCGGTCTGCGGCGGCGGCTGCACCCTCAGCGCCAGCGATGACAGCATCTTTGCACGCCTTGGCGCCCCGCTGCCGTGTCGGGCCGCCCGCGACGCCGCGCCCATGCTCCAGCATCAAAGTTTCCTGATCTGCCTGGACCGCACCCCGCCCATCGGGCCGGAAAAGCCGCCGCGCGTCCGCTGGCAGGTCAAGGCGGACGGCCTGCCGGGGCTGGTCGGCTTCGAGGGCGCCCCGCTGCCACACGGCGACCGCGTTTATGTCGCCCTGAGCGCCCTGGTTGGCCAGCGCACGCGGACGCAACTGCTCTGCCTGCGGGCCGACACCGGCCAGGAAATTTGGCGGCAGGACGTGTGCGTCACGCCGGAGCCCGAGGAGGACGCGCCGCCGGTGTGCCGGCACCATCTGGTGACGCTGGCGGGGCCGAACGTGGTGTACTGCTCGCACTCCGGGGCGGTGGTCGCGCTGGACGCCCACAGTGGCAAGCGCGTCTGGTCGCTGCGCTATCCGCCGCGTCCCTCCGCGGAGGGCAGCCCACCGCCGGGCGTGCGCGACCTGGCGCCGTGCGTCTTCGCCCGGGAGCGCGTGTTCGTTGCGCCGCTCGACACGAATCGGTTACTGTGCCTGGACCCCGGAACAGGCCAGTTGCTCTGGGAGCAGCGCGGGCTGGAGACGGTGCAGTTGCTGGGCGTCGCCGGGCGGCGGCTGGCGCTGACGACACCGCGCGGCCTGATGGCCCTGGACGTGGACGGCGGCGTTGCCTGGCAGAAGCCGGACGCCGGGGCGCTGGCGAGCCACGGTCGTGGGCTGCTGGCGGGTTCCTGGGTGTTCTGGCCGACGCGCGCCGCCCAGCTACCGGTGCGGGCCCTGCACCTGGAGAGCGGCGGCCCGGAGCACGGCGGCGACCTGCTCGAGCCGACGCAGTTGCGGCTGCTGCGGCCGGGCAACCTGGCGTTCGCTTACGGCGGCCTGGTCGTGGCGGGGTCGGACGACTTGACCGGGTATGTGCCGATCCGCCCATGACGGCACCGTTGGTAGCGATTCTGTCATTTGGGTATAATTCCAGGGTGACCGACCGCCGCGCAGCCGTTACCATGAAATAGTGTCGCACCTCCACCGCCAGGGAGCCTGAGTCGATGAGCAAAGGGACCGATAAAACACTACCCGTCAAATGCACCAAATGCGGCCTGACCGCGCAGGTGCCCGTCGGCGGCCGCCGGCTGTGCGGCTGCGGCACCTGGTTGTCTGGTGACAAACCAGCGGACGAGCCCGAACTGGTCGAGCAGATGCCCGAAGCGGGGACGGGCGGCCACTTCCCGCGTATCGAGAGCGATCTGGCCGCCATCGAACGGCTCAACGACGGCTACCGCCGCATCAAGCGCGAGATGAACAAGGCCATCGTCGGCCAGCACCGTGTGCTGGAAGAACTGCTCATCGCCATCTTCGCCCGCGGCCACTGTCTGCTGGTCGGCGTGCCTGGCCTGGCGAAAACGCTCATGATCCGCACCCTGGCGGACTCGCTCAACCTCAACTTCAGCCGCATCCAGTTCACGCCCGACCTGATGCCGAGCGACATCACCGGCACCGAGGTGTTGCAGGAGGACAAGGCGACCGGCCAGCGTCTGTTCAAGTTCCTCAACGGCCCGCTGTTCTCCAACGTCATCCTCGCCGACGAGGTGAACCGCACGCCGCCCAAGACGCAGGCCGCCCTGCTCGAAGCCATGCAGGAACGTCAGGTGACCGTCGGCGGCACCCGCCACAAGCTGCCGGACCCGTTCTTCGTGCTGGCGACGCAGAACCCCATTGAACAGGAAGGCACCTATCCGCTGCCCGAGGCGCAGCAGGACCGCTTCATGTTCAACGTGCTGGTCGATTACCCCGAGGAGGACGAGGAATTCCGCATCGTCGAGATGACGACGGCGATGTACACGCCGATGATCGAGCGCGTGCTGTCGGCCAACGACATTCTGGAGATGCAGGACATCGTGCGCAAGGTGCCGGTGGCGCCGTATGTGATCCGCTACGCCATGAAGTTCACACGGCAGACGCGCAAGGAAAAGGGCGAGGTGCCGAAGTTCATCAAGGACTACGTGACCTGGGGCGCGGGGCCGCGGGCGTCGCAGTTCCTGGTGCTGGGCGCCAAGGCGCGGGCGGTCCTGCACGGCCGCTATTACGTCTCCTGCGAGGACATCCGCGCGGTGGCGGTGCCCGTGCTGCGGCATCGCATCATCACCAACTTCAACGCCGAGGCCGAGGGCGTCAAGCCGGAGGACATCATCCAGCGTCTGGCGGACATGATTCCGCGCGACCCCAACGAGGCCCAGCTGGAACGCGGCCGGGCCGCCGTTTAATTGCAAATTGCAGATTGCAAATCGAAAGACGGGTTCGTAGTACCGCCTTTAGGCGGAATCCGGGCGTCTGGTTTCGGCTAAAGCCGGTACTACAAACCGGTCTTTCAATCTGCAATCTGCAATCTGCAATCTACAATCTGCAATCCTCAAGGTATCCCATGCCGACCGGCCAGCAACAAGACGACGTGCTGAAATACCTCGACCCGCTGATCCTGGCCAAGGTGCGCGGCCTGGAGTTGCAGGCCCGGCTGCTCGTGGAGGGCTTCCTCGCGGGCATGCACAAGAGCCCGTACCACGGCTTCTCGGTCGAGTTCGCCCAGCACCGCGAATACGTCCCCGGCGACGACATCAAGCACATTGACTGGAAGGTCTACGGCCGCACCGGCCGCTTCTACCTCAAGCAGTACGAGGCAGAAACGAACCTCGTCTGCTGGATTTTGCTGGATGTCAGCGAGTCGATGCGCTACGGCTCCGCGGCGGTGACGAAGTACGACTACGCCTGCATGGCCGCGGCGGGCCTGGCGTACCTGGTGCTGCAACAGGCGGACAGCGTCGGCTTCATCACCTTCGACAACCAGATCCGCAAGTTCATGAAGCCGTCGAGTCAACCGTCCAACCTGAAGGAGATCGTCCGCGTCATGAACCAGGGGGCGGCGCGTGAGAAGTCGCACATGGGCCAGCTGTTTCACGATCTGGCGGAGCGTGTCAACCGCCGGGCGCTGATCTTCGTCCTGAGCGACATGTTCGACGAGGTGAACGAGGTGCTGCTGGGTCTGCAACATCTGCGGCACAAGCGGCACGAGGTCATCCTCTGGCACACGCTGGACGCGGCAGAGCTAACGTTCCCGTTCCAGGAGCCGACGCTGTTCCGCGGCCTGGAGGCGTACCCCGAACTGCTGACCGACCCGCGCTCGCTGCGCAAGAGCTATCTTGAACAAATGGAAGCGTTCGTTGAACAGTTGAAGCTCGGTTGTCGCCATCAGAATATCGATTACGTCCAGCTGCGCACCGACACGCCGCTCAACGTGGCGCTGTCGAGCTACCTGGCGCATCGGTTGACGCGCTCTAAATAACCTGGTCTGTTGTCCCCCGTTGTGGCCCGGTCTCCTGACCGGGCCACGGACTGCGACCGAAGGTCTCCCAGGCTTCCACCCGGAGGAGACCTTCGGTCAAAGCCTGTAGCCTGGTCCGGAGACCAGGCCACAACGGAACCGAGGGATTGAACATATGGCTGCTTTGTTCGCATTCCTGCCGCTGTGGGGCACGGTCCTGGTGGGCGCCGCCGCCGTGGCGGTCCCCATCCTGATCCACCTGTTTAACCGCAAGCGCTACCGCGTCGTCGTCTGGGCGGCCATGAAGTTCCTGCTGGCGGCCCAGAAACAGAACACGCGCCGCATGCGCATCGAACAGCTGATCCTCCTGGCGGTACGCTGCCTGCTGCTGCTGCTGCTGGTGCTGGCCCTGGCGAGCATCGAGCCCTGGGCGGAGACGGTGTGGGCGGGCCTCTGGTCTGGCGGCAGCAGCCCCGGCCATCTGCGCACCGGCCGCATCCACAAAGTGCTGGTCATCGACGCCAGCCTGAGCATGGCCGCCAAGCACGAGCAGGGCAAGAGTTGCTTCGATCTTGCCAGGGAGCAGGCCCTCAAAATCATCGGCGACGCCGGCAGCGGCGACGGCTTCAGCGTCCTGGTCCTGGGCGAACGGCTCGACTGGAAAATTCAGGAAGCCTCGCTGGACTGCGACCGTGTCAGCAAGGAAATCAACGGCCTCAAGGTGACGCACGGCAACACCAGCGCCCTGGCGGCGCTGCAGGCGGTCGCCGACCGGCTGCGCGACACCGATCCGCGCTTCACCGCTCGCGAGGTGTATTTTCTCACCGACCTGCAGCGGGCCACCTGGAACGTGACGCTGCCCACTGAGGGCCAGGAGGCCCGGGCCGCGAAGGACCAGCACCCGCTCGTCGAGGAACTGCAAAAGGCCGCCAGCACCGTCTTCGTGGATGTGGGCCGTGACGGACTGCAGAACGTGGCGGTCACCGACCTGACCGTCAGCGACCCCATCCTCACCGCCGGCGCCGAGGTCGCCTTCCAGGCGACGATCAAGAATTTCGGCAGCGCCGCCCGGAACGGCCTCGGCGTGGAACTGCTGATCGGCCGCGGCAGCACGGCGGCCGGCGGCGGCGGCTTCGACCTCACCCGCCACGATGCGCCCAAAAAAATCAGCCTGCGTTCGGGCGAGACGGCCACCGTGGTGTTCACGCACCGCTTCACCAGCGCCGGCACCTACGCGGTGCGCGTGCAGGTGGACCGCGACGACCTGGAGGCCGACGACGCCCGCACTGTGATCGTGACGGTGCGCGAACAGATTCCGCTGCTGCTGGTCAACGGCCAGCCGGCTGACCCCAAGCACGGCCATCCCGAGGCCGCCACCGAGGTGCTGCCGTTTGCGCTCGACCCGCCGCCCATCGGCAAGGACGGCGTCAAGGTGCCGGTGCAGTTGACCGAGCTGTCGGTCGGCGACTTCGCCCGGGAGAACCTCAGCCGCTTCGACTGCATTTTCCTGTGCGACGTGGGCGAGTTGACGCCGAATGACGTGAACCGGCTGGCGGCGCACCTGCGCCGCGGCGGCGGCCTGGTCGTCACCGCCGGCGACAACGTGGCCGACAACATCGATCTGTATAACAAGCTGCTGTTCAATCAGAAAAAGGGCCTGCTGCCCGCCCGTCTGGTGGGCGTGCAGGAAGCGCCCGCCGGCAACCATTTTTATCTGGACGCCGACGACTCGCACTTCAAGAAGCCACCGCTGCGGGCCTTCCTGGACGCGACCGACCGCTTCACGCTGCGGCGAGCGCAGTTCTTCAAGTATCTGCGTGTCACGCCCAGCGCCGGACCGGGCAGCCAGGTGCTGATGTTCCGGGCGACCGGCCCGCAGGCCGCCAACCTGCCGGACGCTGATCCCGCCCTGCTGGCGTGGCATCCACCGCTGCCCGTCGAGGACGCGCCCGCCGTCGCCGGCAAGGGCGGTGCCGCGGCCACACTCTCGGGCCAGTATCGCGGCAAGGTGATCTTCCTCACGACAACGGTGAACCGCGACTGGACCACCTGGCCGGGCTCCGCCAGCTTCCTGCCGATGATGCAGCAACTGTGGCGGCTGGGCGTCTCCGCCAGGCTGCGCGACCAGGCACTGCCGGTGGGCGCCGCCCTGGAAGAAGTGGTCGGCTCCGTCGAGGGCCACCTGCGGGCAGTCGCCGCGTTGCCGAAGGAGGAGGCCGCCAAGGCGACGCTGCCGGAGGCGACGCTGTTCCTGCCTGGCGGCGACACGGTCCAGGTGCCGACGCAGAACGTCGAGGATTTACTGCTGTTCCGCTGGGCCAAAACCGACCAGGCGGGTGTGTACCGTGTCACCGTGGGCAAGGCCCCGACCGACTACCTGTTTGCGGTCAACCCGCCGCCGACCACGCTCGACACCGGCAGCAGCGAAAGCGACCCGGAACGCCTCGACCGGGAGCGCCTCAAGGAAATCTTCTCCGGCTGGGACTTCCAGCTGGTCAAGAACCCCGCCGACGCCCGACCGCCGCAGAATACCCAGGGCAGTGAGGCTGTCTGGCCGGTGCGGCACGGGCCGTGGGTCGCCTTTCGGCTGCTGCTGGCGGTGCTCGGGCTCATGCTGCTGGAGGTGGTGCTGGCGTGCGCCTTCGCCCGCTTCAGCGTCGTGCCTGGGATCAAGCAAATTCCCAGGCTGCGGCTGCTGTGGCCGGGCGTGACCGCCGTGCTGGCGGTGTTGCTGATCGGCGTCGTCGCCGGCACGCTGCTGCAGGCGGCGGCCACCAACGATTTTCTGAGCTTTTTGCCGGACGAGACGCGCGGCCTGGTGGAAAGCGTGCTGGGCATCCAGTCGCCCGCCCCTGGCGAGAGCCGGCTGTGGGAATTGCAGTCCAGCCCCGACAGCGCCATGCCGTCGTGGATGTGGTTCGGCCTCGGCCTGCTGGGCGTGGTCATCGCCGGCGTGTACGTGCTGGAAGCACGGGCGGTCGGCGTCCCCGTCGGTGGGCTGCTCGGGCTCGCCAACGTGGCCCTGTTCCTGACAGTGCTGGTGACGTTTCTGCCGCAGTGGGAGCTGCAATTCGTCCGCGAAAGCTGGCCGGACGTGGTGCTCATCATCGACGACTCGCTCAGCATGGGCGAACCGGACTACTACAACGAGACGATCCAGGCCAAGGTGGACGAGTACACCGCCGACATCCGCAAGCAGCTGGAGGAGCAGTTGCCCGGACGCATCCGCAGTACGCGCGAACGGCTGGAGGAGCTGCGCAAGAACCCGCCAAAGGGCCAGGAGGGTCTGGTGCGCGAGACGGAGCGGCGCCTGGAGTATTACGAGAAACTGCTGCCCAACGTGAAGTCGCCATCCTGGCGGCCGACGCGGTTGCAGGCTGGCCCAGCACATCCTGACACGCAACGAGCCGGACTGGCTGAACACGCTGTTCAAGCAGCGCAAGCTGAAGGTCCACGTTTTCCATCTGGACGCGCAGGGCCACCTGACGCGGCTGAAGGATTCCAGGGGCTTCGCCGGCGATTTGATCGACGCGGGCAAGCCGGAGGAGGTGGAGCGCACCCGGCAGGCCATTGCGGACCTGGTGCCGGCCGGCGAGGACAGCCGGCTGGGCGAGGCGCTGCAGCAGGTGCTCAACCGCTACGCCGGCACGCCGGTCGCGGGCATCATCTTCTTCACTGACGGCGTCACCACCAAGGGCAACGCCACCATCGCCCGGGCGGCGGATTTCGCCAAGGCCAAGGACGTGCGGCTGTTCTTCGTCGGCATCGGCGACGATCACGAGGTCCGCGACCTCAAGCTTCACGACCTGCAGGTCGAGGACATCGTCTACGTCAACGACCGCGTCATCTTCGAGGCGTCGCTGACCGGCCGCGGCTACAAGGACATGACGTTGCCCATCGTCCTGAAGGTCAAGGACAAGGACGGCAAGGAAGTCGAGTTGAAGGACAAGGACGGCAAGCCGATCCGCGAGAACGTGCAGGTGGACCCGAGCGGCCGGCCGGTGAAGGTGCGGCTGAAGTACCAGCCGACGGAGCCGGGCGAGAAGCTGTTCATCATGCAGGCGGAGTTGCCCAAACACGGCCCCGGCGAAAAAGGGCCGAACCCCGCCAACCTGCGCTTGCAGCGCTCCATCTTCGTACAGGAGTCGAAGGTCATCAAGGTGCTGCTCATTGAGGGCTCGGCCCGTTACGAATACCGCTTCCTCAAGAGTCTGCTGGAGCGCGAGAACCAGGACAAGAAGCAGAACCGCAGCATTGAACTCAAGGTGCTGCTGCTCGACGCGGACCAGAATTTCTGGAAGCAGGACAGGAGCGCCATCGCGGACTTCCCGGTGAACAAGCAGGATTTGTATGAGTACGACGTGGTGATTCTCGGCGACGCGGACCCGGGCCACCCCAAGCTGGGCGAGGGCCGGCTGCGCGACCTGGCGGCCTTTGTGACGCTGCGCGGCGGCGGCCTGCTGGCGGTGGCCGGCTCGCAGTACATGCCGCGCGCCTACAAGAAGACGGCGCTGGCGGCGGTGCTGCCGATTGAGATTGGGGTGCCGCCGCCGGACCCCGACGAGATCGCTACCGGCTACCAGTTGAAGCTGATTGACCGCCGCCACCCGATCTTCCGCTTCAACCCCGACGAGGGCAAGAACGAGGAGATCTGGAAGCGGCTCATGCCGATCTACTGGGCGGCACGCGGCTACAAGGCGGACAAGTACGCCAATGTGCTGGCCGTCCACCCCAAGCTCCGCGCCGAGGGTCCGGTGCCGCGCGGCGTGGACGAGGGCCATCCGCTCATCATCGAGCACTTCCCCGGCCTGGGCCGCTGCATGTTCTTCGGCTTCGACGAAACGTGGCGCTGGCGCTTCCGCGAGGACGAGCTGCGCTACAACCAATTTTGGATTCAGACGGTGCGATACCTGTCGCGCAGCCGGGTCAGCCGCACGGAGGTGCGCGCCGAACTGCCGCCGCCCAACCAGCTCAACAAGGCCATCAAGGTCACCGTGCGCTTCCCCGAGAGCCTGAAACTCCAGGGCTCCAAGCCGGGCAGCCGACTGGAGCTGCCCGAGGAGGTGACCGTCAGTGTGCGGCAGTTGACCGGCGCGGACGGTGGCGGTGTCCCCGTCGATGACATCAAGCTGGCCAGGGCGGGCAAGACTGGCCGCGTGTACGAGGGGCTGCTGCTGCACCGCACCAAGGGCAAATACCGCCTGACGCTCAGCGACCCGGACGTGAAGCCGTATCAGCCCAACGGCCAGCAGCCGTTCACCGAAATCGAGGTGGAAGACCCACCGGGCGAGCTGGTCAACCTGCGGCTCAACCGTGAGGAGATGGAGACAGCCGCCAAGCGCACTGGTGGTAAGGTGTACTCGTCGGCCGACGCCGACGACCTGCTGCGCGAGCTACCGCCGGTGACGCGCGTGGTATCGCGCATCTCGCCGCTGCCGCCGCAGGCGATCTGGAACCAGGCCGTGTTCTTCTTCGCCGTGCTCGGTCTGCTGACCGGCCTGTGGATTTTGCGGAAGCGTGAACACCTGTTATAGTTTGATGGCGGATGGCGGATGGCGGATTGAAAACCAAATGAACCTTCCCGCCGTCTTGATGTTGCGGTCTTCAGTCCGCAGTCCGGTTCTCTTGTCTGCCGCTTGCGGCTTCGCGCTCAGCAACCCATCTGATGTGAGAAGGGTATCAGCGCGCTAGGCCGCCAGCGGCAGACAAGAGAAGCAAGGCACCAGGAGAGATGACCATGAATCCGCTGCTGGTCCGGCTGTCGCAACTCCGCAGGCGGCTGCGCCTGGTGACGACGGTGCGCGGCAGCTGCTGGACGCTGGCCGTGCTGATCGGCGCGCTGGCGCTGGCGTGCCTGCTCGACATTCTGGTGTACCGCGTCCTCGGCCTGGAGTTGCCGGGCCTGATCCGCGGCCTGTTCCTGGCTGCGACGCTGGCCGGCACCGGCCTGGTCGGCTACCGCTGGCTGTTGCGGCCGCTGTCCGACCGGCTCAACGATCTGTCGCTGGCGCTGCGGGTCGAGGCGGAGTACCCCATCCTCAACGACGCCCTGGCGAGCACCGTCGAGTTCCTGCAAACCTCCGGCACGCCGGATCGCACCGTGTCGCCGACACTGAAGCGCGAGGCGGTGCAGCGGGCCATGCGCATGATGCAGGGCTGCGACTTCAACAAGGCGGTCAACACGCGCGGTCTGCGTCTGGCGCTGGGCGCTGCCGGGCTAGCACTGCTGCTGGCGCTGCCACTGCTGCTCTGGTTCCCGGCCCAGGCCGGCACCGCGTTCGTGCGCGTCATCGACCCCTTCGGCGACGCTTCCTGGGTGGTTCGCGATCCGCAGACAGTCCTGGAGATTCACTACCCGAAAAAGGTCGCATTCGAGCAGAAGTTCATCATCACCGGCACCGTGCGCGGCAAAATCCCCAACCCACGTGTGGCGACGCTGGAGTTCAGCGGCTACCAGCGCTCGACGCTGGAGGTCGAACTGGGCAAGGGCGACGATGGCACGGCCACGCTGTACGTGGACCTGCCGATGGCCCATCAGAAGCGCGACTTCCGCTTCCGCGTCCGCGTCGGCAACGCCACCTTCCCGACAGAGCCGGGGGCGTGGTGCGACGTGACGCTGACCGCGCCGCCGCAGCTGGCGGACCTGGACAGCAAGCTGTCGCCGCAGATCGAACTGTTCTACCCGCGCTACACCGACCTGCCCTCACCGGAAACGCTGCCGCCGGGCAAGACCGACATCGAGGCCGTGGAGGGCACCCTGGTCAAGCTGCGCGGCGCCACCGACCGGCCCATTGCCCGGGTGTACGTCAACTACCAGCCCAGGGCGCCGCGGCCGCGTGAGTTGGTCGGCCTGGCGCTGCTGGCGGCGAACCGGCCACTGGGCCCGCTGGCGCTGCTGGGCGGTGTCCGGCGAGTGCTGGAGCCCGTCGAGGGCCGCGTCCTGGCTGAGGGCCGCGAATTCCGCATCGCCTTCACGCCGCCCGTCGAGGGCACCTATCTGCTGACCATCGAGGACGCCGAGAAGCTGAGCAAGACCTATGAGTTCAAGCTCGGCATCTACCCCGACCCGGTGCCGCTCGTGAAGCTGAAGCAGCCCGTGGGCGTCCGCACCGTCCTGCCCGATGCCGAGGTGGAGTTGAAGGTTGCCGCCCAGGACGAGAAGTTTGCTCTGCGCAGTGTCTTCGTGGAGGTCCGCAAGAAGGACGCGACCCAGCCGCTGCTGGCCGGCGCTCTGCTGGCGCGGTTGCCGCTGTACGAACACACGGTCCAGGAGGCGGCGCTGGCCCGCGTGCTGAGCGTCTTTGCGGCCCGGCCGGTGCCGTTGCCGCACCTGCGACCGCAGAAGCTGGACCTGAAACGGCTGCTGCCGATCAAGGGCCTGGGCAAGGAAGGCGACGTGCTGATCGTGCGCGCCTTCGCCGATGACTTCAACGACCTGGTGGCCTTCCGCGGCCCCGGCCGGAGCGAGGAATATGCGGAGTTGCGCATCGTCGGCCGCCGCGAACTGTCGGCCCTGCTGGACGAGGCCCAGGCGAAGTTGCACCAGGACCTCGCGGACATCCGCGACAAGCAGGACAGGGCGATCAAGCATGTGGCCGCTGCGGAGAAGGAGTGGAAGGCCAAAGGCAAACTCGGCGCCGACAACAAGGAGGGCCTGGCGGCGGCGGATCGTCTGCAGAAGGACATCAAGAACAAGATCGGTGCGGAGGACGGCAAGGGCCTGCGCGCCGAGGTGGCCAAATTGCAGCAGATGTTGAAGGAGAACAAGATTCCGAAGTCCGGCGTGGCCGAGCGGCTCAACAAGATCAAAACCGAACTCGACCGCCTGGCGGAAGGCCCGCTGCCGCTGCTCGACGACACGCTGTACAAGACCCGGCTGAAGTTGCAGCAGCAGACGGACGCCAAACCGCCGGCCCCGAAGGAGAAGAACGGTCTGGCCGACGCCCAGGGGCACCAGCAGGAAGTCAAGCGGACGGTGGAGGAGTTGCTGGCCACCCTGGAGAACTGGGCCGGGCTGAACGAGTTCCGGGCCGAGTTGCGGGCCATCTTGCAGGAGCAGAAGGACATGCTCGCGGAAACCGAAACGATCCTGCGCGACGCCACCAAGGCCGGCGGCCGGGTCACGCCGGAGGGCGAAGTGGACGCCCGCAAGATCGGCAAGTTGCAGGAACTCCTGTTCAAACGCACCGAGAAGCTGGTGGCGCGGATGGGGAACAACGAGGATCGGGCCACCAAGGATCTCGCCACGGCCCAGTTGCTGGAGAAGGCGGTCCAGATCGCCGCCGAGAATTACCTGATCACCAACCCCAGCGAGGGTGGTCTGCCGCTCATGGTCAGCGTCTACAAGATTCAGTTGCTCAACTCCAAGGACAAGGGCGGGCCGCGGTTGTTCCAGGCGACCAAGGAACAGAAGGAAATATGCGACATCCTGGGACTGATGATTGAGGCCCTCGAAGACCCGCGCGACGCCCGGCTGGAAGGGCTCATCAAGAACCAGAAGAAGGAAGGGCAGAACCTGGACAAGCTGGCCGAGCGCCTGGAAAAGCTCCAGAAGCGCATCGACAAGGCCAACCGCATCGCCGACCCGCGCACGGCAGCAGGAACTGAACCGGCTCGCGGCCGAGCAGCAGAAGCTCCAGGACGATGTGCAGAAGAAGTCCCGCGAGCTGGCCCGGCTGGAGGCCCCGCGGGCGGCCAAGGAACTGGAGGATGCCGCCAAGGATCTCGCCCAGGGGGCGGAGAAACTCAAGCAGGGCCAGGTTCCCGAGGATGGCCAGAAGGACGCGCAAAAGAAAATCGAGCAGGCCCGGCAGAAACTCAAGGCCGCCCAGGACAAAGCCGAGGAGGAACTGGCCCGCGAAATCCAGAGCCGCCTCGCCGACCGCATCCGCGCCCTGAAGGAGCGCCAGGACGCGGCTGTGGCGGAGTCGGCCCGCATCCATCAGGCGCTGCTGCAAAATGTCCGCTGGTCGCGGGCCCTGCTCACGAGCCTGGAAGACAACCATGCGGCCCAGGGCGGGTTGTCGCAGGAGGTCGCTGCCCTGAAAACCAAGGTGAAGGGGGCGCTCGTCTTCGCCAGCGTCCTCGACAAGGCGGCCCGCTCGATGGACGCCGCCTGCAAGGTGATGACGGGCCGCGAGAAGAAGATCGCCATGCTGCTGGGGGGAAATCAAGGTGCACCACCCCTCGACAAGCAGGCCACCGACGCGGAGAATGAAGCGGACCAGCTGACGCAAAAGCACCAGCGCGACGCGAGTCAACGGCTGGAACGTTTGCTGGAGGCCTTGAAAGAGAGCCTGGCGGCGGCCCAGAATGAGGACAAGGGCGCCGGCGACGGGGGCGGCGGGGGCGACGGCGGCGGCGATGGGGGCAAGGCGAAGAAGTCCCGGCCCGTGGACGGCATCCCGCCGCTGGCGCAGTTGAAGGTGCTTCGCGCGGAGCAACAGGACGTGAACCGGCGCACGCAGGACTTCGCGGAGCGCAACCCGGACGTGAACAACCTGCCGCCCGCCCAGCAAGCCGAGCTGGACGAAATCCGACAGGAGCAGGATCGTATTTTCGAGTTGTTCCAGAAGATGGCGCGAGCCGTGAGCGGCGAAGGAGCCAACCCATGATACGTTTGTTTGCCCTGGTGGCGTTGACCTCGTGCCTGACCGTGGCCGGGCTGCTGGCCCAGCAGGAGGAGCCCGCGAAAGGCAAGCCCGAGGGCCCCGGTGCGCAACCGGGCAAGAAGGGCGAAGGTCAGGCGGAGAAAAAGGGCGACAAGCCCGCCGCGGAGGACAAGGAGGATGTCAAGGAGATCGTCAAGCGCATCAACAAGAACATGATCGCCACCTACTCCCGGCTCGACAAGAAGGACGTGAGCGACCCGACGCGCAAGCTGCAACGCGACATCGTGAGCGACCTGGATAAACTGATTGAGCAGCAGCAGAAGAACGACAAGAACTGCAGCGACGGCGGCGCCAAGAACCAGAACCAGAACCCGGACAATCCGCAGAAGAAGGACCAGCAGCAGAAGAACGAAAAGGACGATGGCCAGGGCCAGGAGGGCAACCAGCCCAGGAGTGAGCCGAAGCCCAGCCAGGGTCAGCCGGAGGCCAAGCCCGAGGGCCAGGCCAAGGACGCCGGCCAACCGCAGCAGGGCGAGCCGATGGGCCAGGGGAAACAGGGCCAGGCCAAGGCGGAGGGCGCTCCGAAGGACCCGGGCATGGGTCAGCCGATGCCCGGCCAGATGAAGGAGGGCCAGGCCAAGAAAGACATGAAGCCGGGCGAGGGCCAGCAACTCGCGAAGGCCAAGCCGGACAATCAGCAGAAGAAGGGCAAGGGCAAGGGCAACAACATGAACGACCAGTTGCCGCCGCCCGACAATAAACTGGTCAAGGACCAGCCGAAAACGGTGAAGGACCTGAAGTATTCACCGTGGGGCGATTATCCGGATCGGGAACGGGCGCTCATGAATACCTACCTGCAGGATCGCTTCATCCAGGGTTACGAAGAT
The DNA here is from genome assembly GCA_963750165.1 of uncultured Gemmataceae bacterium. Lineage (GTDB taxonomy): Bacteria > Planctomycetota > Planctomycetia > Gemmatales > Gemmataceae > CAVVPN01. The sequence continues at coordinate 144,043 of CAVVPN010000001.1, forward strand.
TTGTTGCAGCAGTATTATAACGCCCTGAGCCGGAAGAAGGCGAAGGGGCGGTAATGAGGATCGCCCCGCAGCCGGGGCGTCAAGGGGGATGCGTCATGTTGACTCGTCGGCAACTTCTCACGCGCGGCAGTGGCGCCCTGGTCAGCCTGGCCAGCGGCGGTCTGCTGGTACGTGCCTTCCAGCAGGATGTGCCGGCCCCGGACGGCCGCGCCGCCCGCGGCATGATTACCCAGCCCGCCCAGAACGCCATCAATCAGGGCCTGGCGTACCTGGCGGCCAACCAGGCTGCCGGTGGCGCCTTCGGCACCTACCAGCACCAGGGCAACGTCGCCATCACCAGCCTGTGCGGTCTGGCGATGATGGCCGGCGGTCACCAGCCTGGCCGCGGTCGTTACGGCAACGTCGTCACGCGGGCGCTGACCTTCGTGCTCGACCAGGAGCAGCGCGAGCGGCCCGGCTTCCTGTACAACCGCAACGCGCCGATCCACGGCCCCATGTACGGCCACGGCTTCGGCACCCTGTTTCTGGCCGAGGCGCACGGCATGGTGAACAACCGGGCGCTGCGCGATCGCCTGCACGGCACGCTGACACGGGCGGTGCGGCTCATTATTGAAACGCAGAACCGCGAGGGCGGTTGGCGCTACCACCCGGCGCCGAACGACGCCGACCTGTCGGTGACCATCTGCCAGATCATGGCGCCTGCGCCGCCCGCAACGCCGGCATTTCGGTGCCCAACCAGGTCGTCACGAACTGCATCCGCTACGTCAACGACTGCCAGGACCTGCACGGCGACGGCGGCTTCCGCTACATGAAGCACGGCGGCCCGACTGGCTTCGCCCGCACCGCCGCTGGCGTCGTGGCGCTGAACAGCGCCGGCGTCTACAAGGGCCAGGCCGTGCAGAGGGGCCTGGACTATCTGATGCGGAACTGCCGCCCCGGCGGCCGCCCGAACCTGAACAACAACGACATGGCGATGCACTACTACTACGGCCACTACTACGCCGTCCAGGCCATGTGGATCGCCGGCGGCCACTACTGGACGCAGTGGTATCCCGCCATCCGCGACGAACTGGTCAACCACCCGGATCGCCAGATGCAGAACAACAACACGCAATGCTGCTGGGTGGATCGCCGCATCTGCACGCACTACGCCACGGCCATGGCGCTGATTATTTTGCAGATCCCCAACAACTACCTGCCCATCTTCCAGCGATGAACCGACCAGGCCAACGCGGATACTCCTCATGTTGTGGCCTGGTCTCCCCCAGCACCCCGGAGGAGACCTTCGGTCGCGAAAGTGGCACAGTCGGGAGACCGTGCCACAACCAAGGCCAACGCGAATACGGCCGGCGTCTCCTACCCACGGGGGCGCTGGCCTTGTTTGTTTCGCTCGCCGCCGGCCAGCAGCCCGCCGCGCCTCCCCCCAACTTTGCCCTGCACACCGCGGCCGGCCCAAAGGCAACGGGCCCGCTGCTGCGGCTGACGGCCGACGGGTCGGTGACCGTGGGGCCGGGCAAGGGCAGCGTGTGCCCCGGGGCGGAGCTGGTTTCGCTGCGACGAGCCGGCGTGCCGCTGCCGCCGCACCCGACCGGGCCACAGGTGGTTTTCGCCAACGGCGACCGCGTGCTGCTGGACCCGCAAGGGCCGTTCCGCGTCGCCGACGACCTGCTCCGCTTCCGCCCGCGCCCGCCCTTGACGGCCGGCGACCAGACGTTCCGGCCGCCGCTGGGCGTGGTGACGCTGTTGTGGCTGCGGCCCCCGAGGGGGACTGAGAACCCCGGGCTGCTGCTGCGCCGGCTGCAATCGCAGAAACGGACGCGCGACCGGGTGCTGCTGGACAACGGTGATTTTCTCGAAGGCGTCGTCACGGCGCTGGACGGCGCGAACACCTGCCGGGTCCGCGAGACCGCCGGCAAGGTCCGCGAAGTGCCGAGCGCCGCCGTGGCCGTCATCGCCTTCCGCAGCGACCGGCAGACGCCCGGCCTGCCGAAAACGGCCTTCGCCCAGCTGGTTCTGGCGGACGGCGCGCGGCTCAGCCTGACGGCCGCGACACTGGACGAGGCGGCCAGAGTGATCCGCGGCCGGACGCTGTTCGGCGCGGAGGCGACTTTCCCGCTGGCGGACCTCATCGCCCTGGACATGCGCCAGGGCCGGGCGGTCTACCTCTCCGACCTGGCGGCGGTTGGCTACGAGCACACGCCGTATCTGGGCGTCTCCTGGCCGCTGGTCCGGGACGGCAGCGTCACGGGCGGGCCGCTGCGCCTGCGCACGGGCACCCACGACAAGGGGCTGGGCATGCACGCCCGCAGTCGCGTCAGTTACCGGCTGGACGGTAAGTATCGCACCTTTGAAGCGCTGGTCGGGCTGGACGCGGTGACGGGCAAGGGCGGCCGGGCGCGCGTCGCGGTGCTGCTGGACGGCAAGGCGCAGTGCTCGGCTGGAAGAAGGAACTGACCGGACGCGACGCCCCGCGGCTGGTGCGGCTCGACGTCCGCCAGGCGCAGACGCTGACGCTGGTCGTGGACTTCGGGTCGCAGGGGGACGTGCAGGCGCACGTCAACTGGGCGGACGCGCGGCTGATCCGGTGACCGGAAGCGCTCGAAGGGCCTGGGCATGGCGGAATTTGACACCGGCTTCAAGATCATGACGCGGGTGTCCGGCAGCGGCTTGACGCGGCTCGCGGGCATTGTGCAGCAACAACTGGAGCCGATCGGCGACACGCTGCAAACGACGGAGCGCCTGGCCGACCGCGCCTTCCGCGCCCGCAACGGTAACCGGCGTTTTCTCGTCTACTTCGAGGCGTAGACGCGCTGGGTGGATTCGGCGGTGGGGAGCGTGCTGGCCAAGAGCGCCCTGCTGTCGGAGCGCGAACGGCTGCCGACGCGCAGTGTGATCTTCGTGTTGCTGCCGCAGAGGTATCGCGAGCAACAGGGCATCTTCTGCCTGGAAGCAGAGGACGCCCCTGGGACAGCTTTTGTCGTGAAGTCGTGAAAAAGCTCTATTGACCGGATGGTCCCTCCCCATTATGAACCCTGCCAACCAGGAAGATTCGCCGACCACCCATGACCAGGAAGCTGTCATGAAAGCAGAGGCAGGGCCGCTCATCATCATTGGGGCGGGGCGTTCTGGCAGTTCACTTCTCAACGAGATGCTGGGGGGCCATCCCGACATCACCATGCTCGGGGAAATGAATTTCAGTGTCCCTGCGTTGTGGCGCTGCGCCTGGGAGGTGTCGGCGGCGGCGCGACGTGCGCGGCCAGCGGCAGCAGGAGAAGCTGTTCGGAGAACTGCCGCCCCACGCCCCGGAGGAGGAGGTCTTCACCCGGGCCCGTGCAATTGAAGCCGAAGAACGCGGGCGCATCGCCGAGGTGATCCGCCATACGCTGGGGCAGATTTACTTCCCGGACGGCCCCCCGCGGCGCGTCTGGGGGTTCAAGGAAATCTGGATGACCATCGCCCGGCAGGAGGACTGGGCCATCTACGACGAGGTCTTCCCCACAGCGATGTACGCCCACCTCATCCGCCACCCGTTCGCCTTCGCGCGCTCGGTCGCCGACTGGAACCGTGTCCCCTTCAAGATCGAGTTCCTGCGGGAGCAACTCACGGCCTGGGTGGATTATCTGCACGCCAGCCGGGTGCGGATCGGGACCGGGCGGTACTGGTTGCTCACTTACGAGGCGCTGGCGGCGGACCCGCGCGGAACTCTGACCCCGCTGCTGGAACTCCTCGGCCTTGCCTGGGACGACGGCTGCCGGGCCCCACTGGGACATGAGCACGTTCGGTCGCCGCGGCGCTCGCACTGGCCGGCCGGCGCTGCCGGTTTGACAACGGCGGTCCCGGGATTGGGGCGGTTGATGGCCGAGTTCGGTTACCGGTCGCCTCTTCGGGAAGAAGAAGGATCCGGCGCCCCCGCCGGCCCGGTCGAGGTCGCTTCCCCGATGTCGGGGGGGACCTGGCGTTTGAACCCGCCGTTCGCCGCCGACGGCCCCCGCGGTTGGGTCGTTCCATTGACCCAGGTCGCGGGTTTGCAGGGCCTGGCCGGGGTGGCGGACGACCTGGAGCATTTGCGCCGTTCGCCGCTGGCGCTGTTCGAGGCTGGCCGGCCGTTGGGCCCCGCCCACAGCCTGCATCACACCATCCGCGAAGAGGGCCGGGGACGCTATTCGCACTGGCGCATCGGCCACGACCTGCTGTTCTCGACCTCGGATAACAGCGACCCGAACCGCAACGGCCGGGCGTATACCATCGCGGCCGACTGCCTGCGATCAGTGGCGGCCCAGTCCGCGGTCCCCAGCGGGCTTCCAGGGCTGGGTTAGAATTCTTCTGCGGCAACCAAAAATAAATGATCCGCCGCCCGGGCGTCGTCTACCGTGAACCGAAACCCGCGCGGTCGGCCCTGGTCCCACACCGTCAACCCGAACCAGAAGTAGAGATCAGGACGGGCTGGATCGCGGCGAGATCGATGACCCGCAGTGTTATTTTCCAGTTCTCGCCGCAGTCCATTTAACAGACCCAGTAACGCCTCGCGCCCCAGGCCGAAGCCATGTATAGCCCGGCTGATCTCTGGCGGCAGGATAATGGTGGGTGGCACAGGGTCACTCCTTGACTGCGGGTTCTCCACGCTCCAGGCGCGAAACCAACTCGCCAATGGCCTCTCCTTCGCCGCGGTCCAGGGATGCCTGTGAACTCCAGAGCATTTCCTGATTGGCGGGCGGCGGCTCTCGGTTCAGCCACTGCACCAACTCCCGGGCCTTGACGGCCACTTCACGGGCAGCGGCCAGTTGCGGCCCCACCTCCGCGGCCGCCGCCGGGACGGCCCAGTCAGGTTGCTTCTGCCGCGTGCGCGCGATCAAGTCGCCCGTCCGCATCAGCAGTTCGACCAGGTTCAGGGCCAGGAACTCCACGGCCCGAACCCGGGACAGATAATATCCGGTTTCCCAAACACTCCCTTCCCGGGTACAGACGCGCCAGGCCCGCTGCAACCCCGAAGTCAACTGCACGGCCCTTACCGTCAGCGTCTCCAGGCTGTGGTTTTTCTCGGACGCCAGCCCATTCTCCTCCCAGGCATAGGTGCGTTCGAGGAGTTCGAGAGCGGCGCCCACGTCCGCCGGCAGTAGCGAGGTTTCCATCACTGTCCCCTCTGATTTGGAACCATCGGCCCTTGCCATTGTACCCTGCGGGCCTCACCGGCGCAAGCTCTCCAGCAAGCCACCCACCGCCCGCAGCGCCTGCTCCAGCACGTCCGGCGGCGGCACCGGCAGCTTGAGATACTGCTCCCCCGTCTGCTCGTCGCGCCGGACCAGCGACTGCACCAGCCCGCCCGCCGACTCCGCGCCGCCCGCGGGCTTCGGTTTGCTGGCGTCGGTCAGTTGCGTCAGCAGCGCCAGCCCCGCCTGCAACAGCCCCGTCCACGGATCGGCCGCCGGCGCCCGGCCGCAGCGCCGCGCTTCGCCGGCTTGCGACCGTCCGCCGGCCCGGCCGTCTCCCCGGCAGGCGTCCGCACCGCCTCCTCCGCGTCGTCGAGCACGCCTTCCGGGATGGCCGCCGTCGCCGCCTCGACCGTCTCCATGAACTTGTTCAACCGGCTGCCGCCCAGGAACACGTCCTTCTCACCGCCGTCCAGCACGCCCGCGAACAGCGACTGCTTGAACTTCAGCACGCCCAGCATGCCCTCCTCGATGGTCCCCTGCGCCACGAAATTGACCACGCGCACAGGCTGGCGCTGGCCCAGTCGGTGGACGCGACCGATGCGCTGCTCGAGCACCGCCGGGTTCCACGGCAAATCCATGTTCAGCACCACCGACGCGAACTGCAAATTCAGCCCCACGCCGCCCGCGTCCGTCGAGAGGAACACCCGGCAGTCCGGGTCATCGCGGAAGCGGTCGATCAACTCCTTACGCTTGTTGCCGGGCACGCCACCGTGGAACAGCACATGCCCCACGCCCCGCTTCTTGAGCCGGCGCACCAGCAACTCGTGCATGCGCAGCCACTGGCTGAAGACGACCACCTTGGCCCCCGGCCGCTCGCCGAGCTCTTCCAGCAGCGTCACGGCCTCGTCCGGCTTGGGGCCTTGGTCCGTCTTGTGATCGACCAGGTACGAACTGTCGCAGGCCATGCGCATCTGCTGCAGGGCCTTCATGAGCCGCTCCTTGTCCGCCTCGGTCAGAAAGCGGTAACGCCGCCACTTCTCGACGATGCGGGCGACGACCTCCAGGCCCTCGGTGTGGTACTTGCGCTGCCGCTCCGTCATGGGCACGAAGACGTTGCTGTCGATGCGCTCGGGCAACTGGTCGAGCACCTGATCCTTCTGGCGGCGCAGCAGCACCGGCTCCAGCGTCTGGCCGATGCGGTCCAGGTCACGGTAGCCGATGACCTTGCCGTAGTCGTCGCGCACCTGGTGGTCGTGCAGCAGCCGGAAGGTCGGCCCCAGGCGGAAGCGATCCACGAACTGCACGATGGAGATCAATTCCTCCAGGCGGTTCTCCAGCGGCGTGCCGGTCAGGACGATGGCGTACGGGGCGGCGATGCGCTTGACGCTGCGGGCGACGCGCGTGCTCCAGTTCTTGATGCGCTGGGCCTCGTCGAGGATGACCAGGTCGGGACTCCAGTCCTCGATCAAATCCAGGTCCACGTGGACGGTGTCATAGTTGGTGACCTTGAAAAACGTGTCGGTGGCGAAGCCTTTCTCGCGCCGCTTGCGCAGGCCGCCGATGACCTCCACGGAGCGCGGCACAGCGCGGTCGATTTCGCGCTGCCACTGATGCTTGAGCGAGGTCGGGCACACGATCAGCACACGACCGACGCCGAACAACCGGGCCATGATCTCCGTGGCGGCGATGGCCTGGAAGGTCTTGCCCAGGCCCATCTCGTCGCCGAGCAGGCAGCGGCCGGCGCGGGCCGCGAACAGGGCGCCCTCACGCTGGTAGTCGTACAGCGACAGCTTCACCAGGTCCTTGAAGGCGGCGCTGCGGATGCCGCGCGGGAACGCCTCGGCGACACGGCGGCGGCGCTCCTCGGCGTCGCGCACCTCGGCGACGAAGGCCAGCACGCCCTCGGCGCAGCGCAGTTCAGGGTCGAGCGGCTCTGACTCCGCCAGGAATTTTTCAAAGCGGGTAAAGGCGTCCGGCAGCAGCGCCCCGCCGGCGTCGAAGTAGTCCGCCGCCAGGCGGGCCAGCTCGGGCGTGCAGGCAGTGCCGGGCCGAAAGCGCACCTCGCGCTGCGCCGTAGTGCAGGTAGACCTCGCTGTAGGGCGGCTGGAAGCCGGCGCGCAGGACGGCGACGCCGCCGCGCTTGCGCTCCAGCGTGGCCAGCGTGAACTCGATGTGCTTGCAGGTGCCGAGCGTGTTGGTGGCAAAGTCGGGACAGGAGCAAAAGTTGTCGCCGGGTCGCGCGCCGCGGATGTGGACGCGGTAAGCGTTACGGCTGATCGGGTTGGTGACCTCGAACTCGGAGAAGATTTTCTCGGTGCCCAGGTTCTTCAGCGCGAACGGCTGCTCACGGCCGAACTGGCGGCGCAACTCGATCTGCCAGTCCTCCAGCGCCATGCCCTCGGGCTTGTGCAGCCGCGACAGTTTCGGCTTGCGCTCCTCGTCCCGTCGCTTGCCGTTGCCGGGCCCTGGTTTTTGCTGCTTCAATTTGCCTTTTTTGGTTAACGGGGCGCTGGTCTTCTTCTGCGAGTCGGGCATGGAGGACACTCCGGGAACCGTTGAATGCAAGCCGCCCAATCGTTGCGGCCATTGTAACCGACGATATTGCGTAACGGCCAATCATTGAGTCATTTTCGTTCTCCACCGCACGTTACCCGCGGATTGGGGCTGCACTCCCGGCACCACCGGCACCACCGGCACACTCGGCGTCTGCGCTCCGTTGCGCCGCCCCGGCATCGGCGGCAGTGCCGGCGCGGCGGGGGCAATTCGGGCGGGCCGGGCGCTGTTCAACCCTGAACCGGAAGCCGCTGGTCGGTCGAAAAAGCGAGAAGACTGTCGCGTGCTAACCCCGGCGCGGGCTTGCCCGAGCCGAACGACCGATCATCAGTGGGGACGCTATGAGGATGCAGCGCGTGAGTTGGTTGGTCCTGGGTGTCGTGCCGCTGGCCTGCCTGGGATACGTCGCCGCCCAGGAAGTGCCGAACGGCCCGCCCGTCAAGTTCACCGAGCCGCCCGTCAAGAGCAACCGGCTCGCCGCCCGCCGCACCGCCGTTGTCGAGGTTGTCGAGCGCGTCAAGGCGGCCGTCGTCAACATCCACAGCGAGCGCACCGTCGCCGGTCCCAGCGCCGAGTTCGGCACCCCCGCCCCCAGCCGCATCAACGGCATGGGCACCGGCATCATCATCGACCCGCGCGGCTACATCGTCACCAATCATCACGTTGTCGATGACGTGAACGTGCTGCGTATCAAGCTCAGCGATGGCACGGCCACGCACGCCACCGTTGTCGCCCGCTCGCCGGAGACCGACCTGGCCCTGCTCAAGATCGACGTGGGCCGGTTGCTGCCGACCATGCCGCTCGGCTGCTCCGGCGACCTGATGCTCGGCGAACCGGTCATCGCCATCGGCAACGCCTACGGCTACGAACACACCGTTAGCTCCGGCATCATCAGTGCCATCAAGCGCGACGTGACGCTCAACAAGGAACTGTCGTACAAGCAGCTCATCCAGACCAACGCCACGATCAACCCAGGCAACTCCGGCGGCCCGCTGCTGAACATCAATGGCGAACTGGTCGGCGTCAACGTCGCCATCCGCGCCGGCGCCCAGGGCATCGCCTTCGCCATTCCGGTCGATCAGATGGTCGCCGTCGTCGCCGATCTGCTGAAAAGCCGCCGCCGGCACAGCACGTTCGACGGTATGACCTATCGCGACGTGGTGCAGCCGGGGTCGGACGGTCTGGTGCGCAGCGTCATGGTGGAGCGCGTCGAGGCGGGCAGCCCGGCGGACGTGGCGGGGCTGGCGCGCGGCGACGTGCTGGTGCAGCTGGGCGGCGTCCGCATCGACTGCGGTTACGACGTGGAGCGGGCGCTGCTCGACCGCGCCGCCGGCGACAAGGTGGTGGTGCTGGCGCGGCGGCACAACGCCGAGCAGCGCTCCGAACTGGTGCTGGCCGGGCGCGACGCCGGGCGGCCGGGCAGCACGGACCTGATCTGGCGCAAGCTGGGCGTGCGCTTCGCGACGGTCAGCGGCGAGGCCGTGACGCGGGCCAACCGCCAGCTGCACGGCGGCCTGGAGATCACCGCCCTGAGCGGCGAAGGCGCCGCCGCCCGCGCCGGGCTGAAGCGCGGCGACATCCTCGTCGGCCTGCACCAGTGGGAAACGCTGACGCCGGATAACGTCGCCTACGTGCTCGGCCATCAGGACCTGGCGACGTTCCTGCCGCTGAGCTTCCACATCGTCCGCAGTGGTCAGGTGCGCCGCGGCTGGCTGCAGCAGCTCGACTGAGCGGCGGCCCTTGCGGGCGCTGCGTGTTCAAGAACCAGGAAGCCGCGGGTGGGTGCGTTGTTGCAACGCGCTGGCCCGCGGTTCTCCCGTTGAGGGGCGGTGATGCTGCGGGACGCGCCGACACCGGAACCCAGATCGTGAACCACGCCAGGCAGTGCCAGGGCGCTATCCCGGCACTGCCTGGCGTGGCACAACTGCTACCGAGGTACCTGCCGCGGGACGGCCGGCACGGCCATTACGGGCGGTACCGGCGGTACCGGCAGCGGTACCGCCTGCGGCAGGGTAGGTTCCATGCTATACGTCGTTGCTGTCGGCACCCGCGCCGCCCTGGGGAAGCGCATCCCCCGCAGGTCACACAATTTCACCTGCAATTCCCCAAACTGAAACGTCTTGACCTTCAGCGCCGTCACGTTGAGCCGGCCCGAATACTTCGCGTGCTCGGTGATCACGATGTCGTTCGGCCGCGGCCGCCAGCGCTCCGCCGGCACCGTCTCGCGCAACTTCTTCAGCACGTCGTGGACGCGGCGCGTCACCTCCGCCTCCTTCTGTCCGGCCGCCTTGAGCACATATGGAATCGCCTGCTCGCCGAGCGCGATCAGCTCGTCCGTGGCGGCCTGGCGACGCTTGAAGTCCTTGTGGCCCAGGTCGGCCACGGCGGCGCTGGCGCGCCTGGCCACGTCCTCCGGCGCCCGCCACGCCAGCTCGATGTGGTGGATGTCCTTGACCGGAATGAGCAGCTTGCCGTGCGGCGTCTCCAGTTCGATGCGCTCGTCCTGCAGATACACCTTCATGAAGCTGTCGTCCACGAAGCTCACCTCCACCGGGTCGGGCGACTTCTTCTTGCCCGGTTTGCTGTCGCCGCCCTTGGGCGCGTCGCCGCCGGCCAGGGTCGCGGCCGGCGCCAGCGCGGCCAGCGTAACGACGGCCAGCGCCCGGCTGATCCAGAACATACGTCGTTGGGTAGGGACTGCGTACGACATGATGCCTCCAAGCACGTGTGGGACTTCCTGATCCAAACAACGCCTGAGTCGGAATAGGTGGAAATATCTTCCGCAGACCCGGCGGTGGCGTCAATGGCAGTTCTGGCGTTGCCCTTGATGATCGGGGCCGAGAAACCCCTCGCGCGCCAGCATGTCCTCGACCAACCGCCGCAGTAACTGGCCGGTGGTCAGGCCGCGGCAGCTGGCCGCCGCGACCAACGCCGCCAGGTGCTCGCTCAGCAACCACAGCGTGATCTCCTGCACCACACCGTCAGGGCCCAGATCGCCAGGAACTGCCAGGCGACCGTTCGAAAACGTCTTGGGAGCCATCGTCAACCTCGCTGCGCTTGGAAACGGGGATGCCGTCCTTGACAGCGTTCAGGTTCTCGTAATGGGGGCCGGTGTAAAACTCCAGCAGCCTCCGTAGCCCGTCCGGGTCCACGGGCTTCACCAGGTGGCAGTCGCAGCCGGCGTCGCGCGATTGCTGGAAATCGCGGTCCCGCGCGTGGCCGGTGACGGCGATCAGCAGCGCCACCGCCACGCTCCGCTGCCGGCGTAGACATCGGGCCAGATCGTGGCCGTCCATGCCCGGCATCTCCAGGTCGAGCAGCACGGCGTGCGGCAGAAATTGCTCCGCGACCTCCAGGGCCGTCAGGCCGTCGTTGGCCACCCGCACGTCGTAGCCCCACAGGCGCAGCAGTTCCTCCATTGACCACGTGGTATCGTGGCAATCGTCCACCACCAGTACTCGGCATGGTTGAAGCATGGCGATCACCTTGGGCCCGGCATGGGTCGGTGCTGGGCCGCCGGTTTGGGGAACTTCGCTGGTCAGGGGAAACAGGCGCCGGACGGTCGGCGTCAGGGTTTCGTTGCCCCTCTACCCCCGGTCGAGAGGGTTGTGAAGTGAGGAGAGCCCCCAGGGCTCGTTGAGTTCGGAGGAGTAGCCATCCGTCGGGAATGGATGCTTTCTGATAGTGTATCCGGTGGGAGAGCACCTGCAAGGCGCCCCTGGAGCAAAAAACCACTTGGCCGCCGCCGCGCACGGGAATAGGATCATCCTTAGAAACGCCTTCACTCTTAACAATGCGCTTACGTTGGTTATCTATCCAACCCTGGAAGTTGCGCCTCTTTGCACCCAACGGACGCACACTCCTTTCCCAGCCGCACTGGTGACGCCGTGGCCGACCCGACCCCTTCCCCAACGCCCGAGCCGCTGGCAGCCGCCGCGCCGACCGCCGGGGCGCGCGCCTCGGGCCTGCCGTTCCCGGTGGTCGGCGTCGGCGCCTCGATGGGCGGCCTGGAGGCGTTCCGCGAGCTGCTCGGCAACCTGCCGGCCGACCCGAACCTCGCCCTCCTGTACGTGCAGCACCTCGACCCCACGCAGCCGAGCCTGCTCATCGACATCCTCCGCCGCGCCACGCCGCTGCCGGTGGTTCAGGCGCAGCAGGACATGGCCGTCGCGGTTAACCAGGTCTACGTCATCCCGCCGCACGCGGACATCGCCCTGGCCGACGGCCACATCCGCCTGCAACCGCGGCCCGCCCGCCGCGCCCCGCACATGCCCATCGACTACCTGTTCCGCTCCCTGGCCGAGGTGCAGCAGAACCGGGCCATCGGCGTCGTGCTCTCCGGCGGCGGCACCGACGGCACCCTGGGACTGATGGCCATCAAGGCCGAGGGCGGCATCACCTTCGCCCAGGACGAGAAGAGCGCCCGCCAGGGCGCCATGCCGCGCTCCGCCATCACCGAGGGCTGGGTCGATCACGTCCTCCCGCCCGCGGAGATCGCTGGCCGCCTCGTGCGCCTGGCCCACCACCCCTATGCCACCCTGAGCGAGCCGGTGGCGTCCCCCGGCGAGCTTGACGGCGTCACCGACCGCATCCTCGGCGTGCTCCGCCAGGCCACCGACACCGACTTCAGCCAGTACAAGCGCACCACCATCAACCGCCGCATCCGCCGCCGCATGGCCCTGCGCGGCCTGGACGAGTTCGAGGACTACCTGCGGCTGCTGCAGGCCGACCAGGCCGAGGCCCACCACCTCTACCAGGACCTGCTCATCCGCGTCACCCGCTTCTTCCGCGACGAGGACGTGTACGACGCCCTCAAGGCCGAGGTGCTGCCGCGGCTGCTCAAGGACCGCTCCGCCAACACGCCCATCCGCGTCTGGGTGGCGGGCTGCTCCACCGGCGAGGAGGCGTACTCGCTGGCCATCGTCCTGCTCGAACACCTCGGCGACCAGGGCGCCAACCACGCCATCAAGATCCTCGCCACCGACATCAACGAGGCGGCCCTGGAGAAGGCCCGCGCCGGCGTGTACGTGGACAACATCGAGCTGGACGTGCCGCCGGAGCGGCTGCAGCGCTTCTTCGCCAAGGTCAACGGCCACTACCAGGTCGGCAAGTCGGTGCGCGACCTGTGCGTTTTCTCGCGGCACAACCTGGCCACCGACCCGCCGTTCTCGCGGCTCGACCTGGTCAGCTGCCGCAACGTCCTGATCTACCTCGACGCGGCGCTGCAGCGGCGCATCCTGCCGGTGCTGCACTACGCCCTGCAGCCGGGCGGCTTTTTGCTGCTCGGCTCCTCCGAGACGGTCGGGCCGTTCAGCGACTACTTCACGGCGGTGGACGCCAAGCACCGCATCTACGAGAAGAACGGCGTGCCGGTGACGATGCCGGCCGGCCTCGACTTCGGGCCGTTCGTCGAGTCGCGCGTCTTCAGCGCGCGGCCGCGGCTGGCGGCGGCCGGCTGGAGCGCCCTGGACGTGCAGAAGGAGGCCGACCGCGTCGTGCTGAACAAGTACGCGCCGGTCGGCGTGGTGGTGGACGAGAGCCTGACGGTGCTGCAGTTCCGCGGCCGCACCTCGGCGTACCTGGAGCCGGCGCCCGGCATGGCCAGCCTGGACCTGCTCAAGATGCTGCGCGAGGGGTTGATGGGCGAGGTGCGGGCGGCGCTGGCCCGGGCCAGGGCCGACGGCCAGCCGGTGCGCCGCGAAGGCATCACCCTGCGCGAGAAGGACCGGGTGCGGCTGGTGAACCTGGAGGTGCTGCCGATCCGGGTGCCGCCGGGCGGCGGCCACTGCTTCGTGGTGCTGTTCCGGGACGCGCCGCCGCCGGCCCCGCCCGCCGCCCCGGCCGACGGCGCCCCGGGGCCGACCGCCGCCGAGCAGCAGGTCGCCCAGCTGCAGCAGGAGCTGGCCTCGACGCGCGAGTACCTGCAGTCGGTCATCGAGGAGTACGAATCGACCTGCGAGGAACTGAAGTCGGCCAGCGAGGAAATCCTGTCGAGCAACGAGGAATTGCAGAGCACCAACGAGGAGCTGCAGACGGCCAAGGAGGAGACGCAGTCGGCCAACGAGGAGCTGGTGACGCTCAACGACGAGCTGAAGCACCGCAACATGGAGCTGGCCCAGGTCAACAACGACCTGATTAACCTGCTGGCGGCGGTGCAGATCCCGATCATGCTCGTCAGCCGCGAGCTGCGCATCCGCCGCATCACGCCGGTGGCGGAGAAGGTGCTGAACCTGATCCCGACCGACGTGGGCCGGCCGTTCAGCGACATCAAGACGAACCTGGACGTGCCGGACCTGGTGGAGCGCATCGCCCGGGTGATCGACACGCTGGCGCCGCACGAGAGCGAGGTGCGCGACACCGACGGCCGCTGGTACTCGCTGCGCATCCGGCCGTATGTGACGCTGGACAATAAAATTGATGGTGCGTCGGTGATCCTGGTGGACATCGACTCGCTGCAGCGCAGCCTGGAGAAGCTGCGCAGTGCCTCGGGCGGCGGCGGGGAAGCGCGCTAAGCCGCAAGCGGCAGACAGACGGGGTGGAGCGCGACCGTCTTCGGTGCTGCCGCTTGCGGCTAAGTGGTTCGTACCGCCATTAACTGGAGGGTTGCGAGATCGTTCGTAGGACGGCTCTCCAGAGCCGTCCCGGGGTGAGCGGGACGGCTCTGGAGAGCCGTCCTACGGTCCCAGGCCGTCACCCCCAACCCTCCAGTTAATTGCGGTACGGACCGCTTAGCGCTCCGAACCCTCGGGCGGCGTGGAGGCGCTGTTGAGGGATCGGCGCGCGGCTTGCATGGGCGGAAGGGAAGCAGGCCCATCGGGACAGAGAACAGAGGACGCAATCAGCATGGGACGCGACGGGGGGTGCCGCAATGGAAACGTCGCTGAACGGACGCGGCGCAGCCACGGCCGGCCCCGGGCCGGTGATCGACGAGGCCCGGCGGCGCGAGGGTGAGCTGCTCGACCGCATCAGCCAGCTGGAAGAGGACCAGGCCGCCCTCACGGACCAGCTGCAGCGCTTCCGTGAGCTGTTCGAGTTCGCCCCGGACTGCTATCTGGTGACGGACGCCGCCGGCGTCATTTTGGAAGCCAACCTGGCGGCCGTGGGGCTGTTCGGCCGGCCGCGCGAATTCCTGATCAACAAACCGATGCCGTTCCTGCTGGCGGCGGAGGATCGCCAGCAGATCTACCGGCGGCTGGCGCAGGTGCGCTTCGGCCTCGACGCCCCGCAGACCTGGGAGCTGGGTCTGGACACCGACCCGGACGAGCCGGTCCACCTCGTCGTCACCATGACGCCGGCCCGGGCCGAGGGGGCCGCCCGGCCCATCCTGCACTGGCTGCTGCGCAACATCACCGCCCGGAAACGCGCCGAGCAGTCGCTGGCGGTCGAGATGGCCATCGCCGACGGCCTCGTCGAGGCGGCCCAGGCGGCGGTGCTGGTGCTCGACCGCGACGGCCGCGTCACCCGCGTCAACGCCTTCCTGGAGGCGCTCTCGGGCTACCCGCGGGAGGAACTGCTGGGCCGGCACTGGGGCAGCCTGCTGGCGTTCGACCCGCCCGCGGCCGGCGCGTTCCCCGCCGGCGCGACGGTGCGGTCGCTGCGGACGCGCGACGGCCGGGTGCGCACCGTCGCCTGGTCGAGCCGGCCGCTGTCCGGCGCCGGCGCCGGCGCGGCGCTGCTGCTGGGCCACGACATCACCGACCTGGAGGAGAAGCAGCGGCAGGCGCTGCGGCTGGAGCGGCTGGCGGCGATCGGCCAGACGGCGGCGGGCCTGGCGCACGAGAGCCGCAACGCCCTGCAGCGCAGCCAGGCGAACCTGACGATGCTGCGCTGGCGCCTGGCCGGCCAGCCGGAGCTGCTGGAGCTGCTGAGGCGGGCGCAGAAGGCCCAGGACGATTTGCTGCGGCTCTACGAGGACGTGCGTGCCTTCGCCGCCCCGGTCATCACCGAGAAGCAGCACTGCGACCTGACGGAGGTGTGGCGGGCCGCCTGGGAGGAATCGCTGACGCTGCAGCCGGGCCGCGACGCCGCGCTGGCCGAGGAGGTGGAGGGGGCGCCGGTGTGCCCGGCCGACCGCTTCCGGCTGACGCAGGTGTTCCGCAACATCTTCGACAATGCCCTGGCCGCGTGTCCCGACCCGGTGCGCGTAACGGTCAGCCTGCCGGCCGGTGGAGGCGGACGGGTCGGCGGCGCTGGGCGTGGTGGTGCGCGACAACGGCCCGGGGCTGAACGAGGAGCAGCGGCAGCGGCTGTTCGAGCCGTTCTACACGACGAAGCCGCGCGGCACCGGGCTGGGCATGGCGATCGTCAAACGCATCGTGGAGGCCCACGGCGGCCGCATCGGCGTGGGCGCGGCCCCCGGCGCGGGGGCGGAAATCCTGATCACGCTTCCCCGGAGTTAACGATGAACCGCATGCTGCGCGTGGTGGTCGCGGACGACGAGCCGGAGATGCGCGAGTTCCTGCGCGGGGTGCTGGAGCGGCTGGGCCACCAGGTGGTGGCGGCAGGCACCGGCAAGCAGCTGGTGGAGCTGTGCCGGGTCGGCGAGCCGGACCTGGTGCTGACCGACATCAAGATGCCGGAGCTGGACGGCATCGAGGCGGCGCACCAGTTGAACCAGCTGCGCGAGACGCCGGTGATCTTGATCTCGGGCCACCACGACGCCGAGTTGCTACAGCGGGCGCTGGTGGATCATGTGATGGCGTACCTGGTCAAGCCGGTGAACGAGGCGGCGGTGGAGGCGGCGGTGCCGGTGGCGATGGCGCGGTTCGCGCAGTACAAGCTGGTGCGCAAGGAGGCGCAGGACCTGCGGCAGGCGCTGGAGGACCGCAAGGTGATCGAGCGGGCCAAGGGGGCGGTGATGCGGCGGCTGGCGCTCGACGAGCAGGAGGCGTTCCGCCGGCTGCAGCGCATGGCCAGCGACAGCAACCGCAAGCTGGTCGAGGTGGCGCAGACGGTGCTGGGGGCGGAGGAAGTGTTTAGCCAGATGAGCAAACGCTAGAGCGGCTTGCGGTTGGGTGTAGCGGAAGTCGCCAGACTTCCGTCCGGTGCTGCTCGGAAGTCTGGCGACTTCCGCTACACCCATTCGCAATCTGCAATAAGCCGCCAGCGGCAGACAAGAAGCAAGGAGCGCCTCCGAGCCGCGCACGGAGTAAGTGACTCGCGGAGTAAGTGACTCGGGCGAAGCGTCTTTGTTTCCGAACGCACTTGGCGGACTGCACCCCGTCCAGCGCTGGAAGACAACCCTTACCGCTCCGAAGGACAGGACCGCATGGACTGGGACGCCGCCCTGTACGACGACAAGCACGCCTTCGTCTGGCGGCACGGCGCCTCGCTGGTCGAACTGCTGGCGCCGCAACCCGGCGAGCGCATCCTGGACCTGGGCTGCGGCACCGGCCACCTGACCGCCGCGCTCGCCGCCGCCGGGGCCGCGGTTGTCGGCCTCGACCACTCCGCCGACATGCTCGCCCAGGCCCGCGCCGCCCACCCGCACCTGCATTTCGTCCAGGGCGACGCCCGCGACTTCGCCCTCGACACCCCCTTTGACGCCGTGTTTTCCAACGCCGCGCTGCACTGGGTCCGTCCCCCGGACGCCGTGGTCCGCTGCGTCCACAACGCCCTGAAACCGGGCGGCCGTTTCGTCGCAGAGTTCGGCGGCCGCGGCAACGTGCGCGGCATCAGCGCCGCCATGCTCACCGCGGCGAAGCAGCTCGGGGTGCCGGCGCAGCTGCCGTCGTGGTACTTCCCCACCGTCGGTGAGTACGCGGCGCTGCTGGAGGCATTCGGGCTGGAGGTGCGTTTCGCGACGCTGTTCGACCGGCCGACGCCGCTGGTCGGCCCCGATGGGTTGCGCGATTGGGTGGCGCAGTTCGGCTGCGTCGCGCTGGAGGCGGTGCCGGCGAAGCGGCGCGCGGACTTCTTGACGGCAGTGGAAGTGGCGGCCCGTGCCGCGCTGTGCCGCGACGGGGCCTGGGTGGCGGACTACCGCCGGCTGCGCGTCGTGGCGGTGCGGCTGGCGTGAGCGCGTCAGATGCCGAGGTTGGACAGCGTGTCCAGCAACCGATGGGCCAGGCCCGCGGTGAACGGCGCCTGGGCCTCGACCGCCGCCACTGCTCGCTGCAACCGCTCGCGCACCGCCCCCAGCTGGCCCGGCTCGTGCTGCTGGTGCAGCGACTCCGCCAGGTGCGCCGTGGCCTCGGTCAGGTGCGACAGCTCGCCCGGCGGCAGCTGGCCAGACTGCAGCGTCTTGCCCAGCTCGTCCACCAGTTCCGCGAGGTGCTGCCGGGCGCCCGGGTCAATGGTCTGCGACTCGCGCAGCAGCCGGGCGACGCCGTGCAGCCGATCCTGGAGTTCCGCCATCGAGGGCGGCTGCGGCGTGGCGTGGTCGGACATGGTCGTTCCTCCGCGGGCAAGGGTGGTGCTGGGTTGCAGTGATTCTATCCAAATCATTCACCACGGAGAACGCGGAGCGCGCGGAGAAGTGATCCACAGATGGCACAGATGAACCCAGATAAAGACAAATCAATTTTCCCTGCTTCCGGGCTTCGACCCGAAAAAATCTCCCCACCGATTGCCTCTGGTTTTAAGGTAGAATATGCTCGACTTTTCAGGAGCGGACATACGCCGACAGGGCCCGCGGTCGAGGCGGCCGCCGCCCGGCGCTTTCCCCAGAAGATTTGGCCGGTTGACTTTCCCTGCCGGAGGCGGTCGTGAAATTGACGATCTCCCGAAAAGGCCTGATCCTGGTCAGCATTCCGTTGCTGTTCCAGCTGCTGTTCATTCTCCTGGTGGCGCGGATGCAGCAGCGCAACGCCGAGGCGCAGCAGTTATCGGCCCACTCCCAGGAGGTCATCGACCAGGTCCACACCATGCTGGCGGACCTGCTGGCGGCCGAGAGCAGCCTGCACGGCTACCTGCTGACGGGCAAGCGGCACTTCTACCAGGAGTACCGCGGCGCCGCCGGCGCTGTGCCCGACCAGACACAGCGCCTGGCGGCGCTGGTGGAGGACAACCCCGATCAGCATGCATTGGCGGCGCAGATCCGGGCACAGGCAGCGCGGCTGCTGAAGTGGTTCGAGGGCTCGGCGGCCCTGGTCCCGGGCATGGGCCCCAAAACCATCAAGGCACGCGTCAACGACCCGGCCGGCCGGGCGCTGCTGGAGGGGCTGCGGGCAGACACGGCGCGCTTCCTGGCCGCGGAGGAGCGGCTGGAGCACCAGCGGGCCCTGGACCTGGAGGAGACGCGCGGCCAGTTGTACGCCGTGCTGCTGGCGGGCGGCCTGGCCCTTTGCCTGAGCGCCGCCGTGCTGGCCGGCATGTTCGCGCAGCATCACCCGCCGTGTCGCCGTCCTGACCGACAACGCCCGCCGGCTGGCGCGGGGCGACCAGCTGGCCCCGCGCCTGGGCGCCGGCGACGAGCTGGATGACCTGGACCGCACCTTCCACGAGATGGCCGCGGCGCTGGCGGCGGCGCAGCAGCGCGAGCGCGAGCACCTCGACACCCTGGAGCGCCGCGTCGCCGAGCGCACCGCCGAATTGACCGAGGTCAACCGTCAGGTGCTGGAGAAGAACGCCGAGAACGAGATGTTCGTTTACAGCGTCTCGCACGACCTGCGTTCACCGCTGGTCAACCTGCAAGGCTTCAGCAAGGAACTGCTGCTGACCGCCGAGGATCTGCGTGCCCTGTTCGCCGACGAGGCCACGCCCGAGGCGATCCGGCGCCGCGGTCTGGAGCTGCTCGACGACGGCGTGGCGGAATCGACGCACTTCATCCTGTCGGCGGTGCAGCGCCTGGGCCACATTATCGACGCGCTGTTGCGGCTGTCGCGGGCGGGGCGCGTGGACTATCAGTGGCAGTGGGTGGAGGTCGCCGACCTGGTGGGCCGCACCGTCGAGGCCATGACCAACACCATCGAGCAGCGCGGCGCCGCGGTGGCGATCGGGCCGCTGCCGCTGGCCTGGGGCGACCCGGGCGTCTGGAGCAGGTCTTCGCCAACCTGCTGGGCAACGCCCTGAACTACCTGGACCCGGCCCGGGCGGGGCGGATCGAGGTGGGCAGCGAGCCCACGGCGGCGCGGACGCCGGGGCAGCTGGTCTACTTCGTCCGCGACAACGGCCAGGGCATTCCGGAGGCCTACCAGGCCAAGATTTTCCAGGTGTTTCAGCGGCTGCACACGCACGCGGCGCCCGGCGAGGGCATGGGCCTGGCCATCGTCCGCCGCATTGTGGAGCGGCACCGCGGCGAGTTGTGGGTGGTGTCGCGCGAGGGGGAAGGCAGCACGTTTTACGTCGCTCTGCCGGGGGCGCCGCCGCCCTCGCTGATGATTAACCGGGAGGCCATCCGCGAGGCCCTGGCCGAGCGGGCCGCGAAAGGGGCGCGAAATGAGCACGGAATCCGTGGTCGTGCTGCTGGCCGAGGACGACGACGGCCACGCCAGCCTGATCCGTCGCAACCTGCAGCGGGCCGGCTGCGCCAACACCGTGGTCCACGTCAAGGACGGCCAGGCGGCGCTGGACTACATCCACTGCACGGGGGACTACATCGGCCGGATGCCCGACGGGCCGTTGCTGCTGTTGCTGGACATCAACATGCCGCGCGTTGACGGCGTCGAGGTGCTGCGGCGGCTCAAGGCGGACCCACGCACTGCCCTGGTGCCGGTCATCATGGTGACCACGACCGACGACCCGCGCGAGGTGCAGCGCTGCTACGACCTGGGTTGCAGCGTCTACGTCACCAAGCCGGTGGCCTATGACCAGTTCGTCGAGGCCATCAAGCGCCTCGGCCTGTTTTTGTCCATCGTCCAGGTGCCGCGCGAGGACCAGCGCGTGTAGCCGCCTGCGTGGGGTAGACATTCCTGTCTGCCGGTCCCCTGGCAGACAGGAATGTCTGCCCCACGTCCGCCTCGGCCGGGTTATCATGAACGCATACATTCGAGGCGCCGCCGCCTCGGCCTGGGGAGAGAACGCCATGACACCACCACCATCCGCCCGCAGGCACCGGGTACTACTCGTGGACGACGAGGCCAACATACGCCGCTTCTACCGCATCTTGCTGGAGGCTGACGGGCTGGTCTGTGAGGAGGTCGGCGACGGCCCGGCGGCACTGGCGGCGCTGGCGGCGCAGCCGTTCGACCTGGTCTTGCTGGATGTGGACCTGCCGGGACTGAGCGGCGCCGAGGTGTGCCGCCAACTGCGCGAACAGCCGCCGGGGCCCCATCTGAAAATCATCATGTGCTCGGGGCGGGCCGGCGGCGACGAACTGGCGCAAATCCTGCTGGCCGGGGCCGACGACTTTTTGACCAAGCCGCCCAGCCTGATCCAGCTACGGGCGCGGGTCAAGGCGGCGCTGCGGCTCAAGGACGCCCAGGAGCGCTCCGACCGCGTGGCCGGCCAGCTGCTGGCGGTCAACCGCGAGCTGGAGGAGGGCCTGAACGCCCGCGACAGCGACCTGGTCCACGCCCGCAACGCGCTGGTGCTGGCTCTGGCCACGCTGGTGACGCACCGCGACAACGAGACGGGGGAGCACCTGAAACGGCTGCAGGACTTCAGCCGGCTGCTGGCCGAGGCGGCGGCGACGCTGCCGGCCTTCGCGGGGCAAATCACGCCGGACTTCATCGAGATGCTGTCGTGCTGTGCGCCGCTGCACGACATCGGCAAGGTCGGTCTGCCGGATCACATTCTGCTCAAGCCGGGCAAGCTCAACGACGACGAGCGCGTGCTGATGCAGACGCACACGGTCATCGGCGCCAACACGCTGGACGAGGTGGCGCAGCGGCACAACTTCGCGCTGGCGTTCCTGGAGATGGCGGCGGACATCGCCCGCCATCACCACGAGCGCTGGGATGGCACCGGCTACCCCGACGGCCTGGCGGGCACCGACATCCCACTGGCGGCGCGGGTCGTGGCCATCGCCGACGTGTACGACGCGCTGCGGTCGCGGCGTGTCTACAAACCGGCGCTGTCACACGCCGCCACGCTGCAGGTGATGCTTGAGAAGTGCCCGGGCCACTTCGACCCGACGCTGCTGCAGGTGTTTCAGCGCTGCGCCGACCGCTTCGAGGTGATCTTCCGCGAGCTGGAGTAGCGTTTTTTCTGCCGCTGGCGGCTGGGCGCTCTGCATCCCTTCTGGCGTTAGAAGGATCGCAGAGCGCTCAGCCGCCAGCGGCAGAAAAATCTGTATCAATTCGACCGTCTGCCGGTAATCATGGGTAGAGGCCGACCGACGGCGGTCTCGCCCCCAGTGTCAGGCGACCAGCCTCATGTACCACGATCTGCGGCAACTGCACAGGGCCGTCCTCGCGCCGGCCGGAGGCGCCCTGTCGGACGGGCAACTGCTGGGCGCTTCCTCGAACAGCGCGACGAGGAAGCGTTCGCGGCTCTGGTGCGCCGCCACGGTCCGATGGTCTGGGGCGTGTGCCGCCGCGTCCTGGGCCACGACCACGACGCCGACGACGCCTTCCAGGCGACGTTCCTGGTGCTGATTCGCAAGGCCGCGGTCATTCTGCCGCGCGAACTGGTCGCCGCCTGGCTGTACGGGGTGGCGCAACAGACCGCCCGCAAGGCCCGGCAGACGGTCGCCAAGCGCCGGCAGCGCGAACGGCCGGAGCCGCCCGAGGTGGCGGAGCCGGCGCCGCGGCCGGTGCCCGACTGGCAACCGCTGCTCGACCAGGAGGTGAGCCGGCTGGCGGAGAAATATCGGTTGCCGCTAATCCTCTGCGACCTGGAGGGCCGGACGCGCAAGGAGGCGGCGCAGCAGCTGGGCTGGCCGGAGGGCACCGTGGCGGGCCGGCTGGCGCGGGCGCGAGCGCTGCTGGCGCGGCGACTGGCCCGACACGGCGTCGCGCTGCCGGCAGCGGGGCTGACGGCGGTGCTGGCGCCGGCGGCGGTGATGTCGGCGACAGTCAAGGCCGCCAGCCTGGTGTCAACGGGCCAGGCGGCGGGGGTTTCGGCCAACGTCTTCGCCCTGACGGAAGGAGTGTTGAGCGCCATGATGCTGACCAAGATCAAGACGGCGGGTGTGCTGCTGACGGTGCTGGGGCTGGCGGCTTTCACCTGCGCCGTGCTGGTGGCGGGGCAGGCGGGCGAGCCTGTGCAGGGGCCGGAAAAGACTGCGGCTCCCGCATCGAAGCCGCAGGGCAACGCGCCTGCCGATCCGGGGCCAGGTCCAGGGAAGGTGCAGCCCAAACAGTCGAACACGGTCTATGGGTTGTCGGCCAAAATTGTGGTGAAGTCGAAGCTCCCGCTGGAGACGGACGAACTCCAGGCGGAACTGGTGCTGGCCAACGAGAGCGAGAAGCCACTGCGGTTGGGAATGTTGTACAACCATTCCGGCACGTACAAGTTCGGCCACGCCATCATCACCTTCCGACCCGATGACAAGCAAACGGCGGAGCAAATCGCCAAGCACGTCATCACGCTGAAGCCGGGCGCGAGCGTGGCCCTGCCGATCAAGCTGAGCAAGTTGAGCAGCCCCAACGGCAAGGTCCGGGTCAGCGCGGCCTACCAGGTCAGCGAAGCATTCGGCAAGGAGCACAAGACCTGGGCCGGTTTCGTCCGGGCGGTCGTGGACGTCCAGCAAGCGAAGGGCGTACCGGACAAGGGCGGCGACAAGGGGAAGGACAAGGGCAACGCGCCGAAGCAGGTGAAACTGTCGCTGGCGACGGAGGTCGAGCAGCGCGACGGCAGGCCGTTTGTCAAGGTGTATCTGGTCAACCCGAGCAACATTGCGCTGGAGGTGGTGGACTGGAACGAGCCGGCGCTCACCGTGGAAAAGCTGTGTACCGTCAAGGTGGACGGCCAGTCGGCTGAGTTGCTCGGTCGCGGGGCGTTTCTGATGCCGGGCCGCAAGGCGTCGAAAAGGACGCTGCCCGCCGAGAGTAAAACGCTGCTCGGCGTCGTCGCCTTCGACCCAAAAACGGCCGCCCAGTTCACGGGGTACACGCCGGTGGTGCGGCGGCTGGTGGCCACGGGCCCGAACACATACACCCTGCTGCCCCTGACGCCGGCCAAGCATTCCGTGGAGATTCAGGTCAACCGGTCGCTGATGACGCAATTCCCTGCGGAGGTGAGCCCGGCCACGGTGGAGGTGGACCTGCGCGACAAGCCGGTCAAGGTCGAGGCGGAGCCGAAGCCGGAGCAGGACGACAAAAGCAAGAAGCTGTCACTGGCGGCGGAGGTCGGGGCCTGGAAGGGCAAGCCGTACATCAAGGTGTATCTGGTGAACCCCAGCAACATCACGTTGCAGCTGGCGGGCCGCAACCGGCTGCCCGCCCTCAACGTGGCGTGTGCCGTCAAGCTGGACGGCGCCGAGGCCGGCATTTACTCTCCCGAGGTCGTGGTGCTGAGACCGGGCCTGGTCAAGCAAGCGTTGCCGGCCGAGAGCAAGACGCTGCTGGGCACGTTCGTCTTCAGCCCCCTGAGCGACCAGCAATTCGCCGGGGCGATGGAGCTACGGGTGCGTGTACCCGCCCCCGGGCCGCCGGGGAGTTACGCCCTGCTGCGCCTGGCGCCGGGCAAGCACACCGTGGAGATTCGCCCCAGTTCCAACCCGACCGTCCAGTTTCCGGCGGAGGTGCGCCCCGTCACCGTGCAGGTGGACCTGCCGAAGTAAAAGCGTTCGGAAAGCAGGAACCACGGATCACACGGATAAAACCAGGAGGGTTCGGAAGCAAAACCACGGAACACACGGAAAACACGGAAAAAGACAAAAGACCCTGTCTTTTTCCGTGTTTTCCGTGTGTTCCGTGGTTTTGCTTCCGAACGTTTTAAGCCGCAAGCGGCAGAATTCGTTGTTGGCCGGCGCCGCCGCTGTCGGTTCCTGTCTCGGGTGCTCCGCGAAGCGTTCGCCCCGGAGACTGAGACATGAAGATCGTGATCCCCGGCGGCAGCGGTCAGGTCGGCACCGTGCTGGCCCGCGCCTTCGCCGCCGACGGCCATGACGTGGTGGTGCTGAGCCGCAACCCCACGTCGGCGCCCTGGCGGGTCGTCCGCTGGGACGCCGAGACGCCCGGCCCCTGGACGGCGGAACTCGACGGCGCCGACGTGGTCATCAACCTGGCCGGCCGCAGCGTCAACTGCCGCTATCACGCCCGCAACCGCCAGGCCATTCTGGAGTCGCGCGTGCGGTCCACGCGTGCCGTCGGCGCGGCCATCGCCGCGGCAGCGCGGCCGCCGCGAGTGTGGCTGCAGGCGAGCACCGCCACCATCTACGCCCACCGTTACGACATGGCCAACGACGAAACCACGGGCATCCTTGGCGGCGCGGAGCCGGGTGCTCCGGAAACCTGGCGGTTCAGCATCGCCGTCGCGAAGGCGTGGGAGGAGGCGACCGCGGCGGCCGTGGTGCCGCGGACGCGCAAGGTGCTGCTGCGCTCGGCGATGACCATGAGCCCGGATCGCGGCGGCGTCTTCGACGTGCTGCTGGGCCTGGTCCGCTGGAGCCTGGGCGGCACGAACGGCGACGGCCGGCAGTACGTGTCGTGGATTCACGACCGCGACTTCATCCGCTCCGTGTACTGGTTGCTCGACCACGACCTGGCCGGGCCGGTCAACCTGGCGGCGCCGCAGCCGCTGCCGAACGCCGAGTTCATGCGGACGCTGCGGGCCGCCTGGGGCCGCCGCATCGGGCTGCCGGCGACGCGCTGGATGCTGGAACTGGGGGCGCTGGTGCTGCGAACCGAGACCGAGCTGGTGCTGAAAAGTCGGCGCGTGGTGCCGGGCCGGTTGCTGGCGTCGGGGTTTCAGTTCGAGTACCCTGGCTGGGCGGAGGCAGCGACGGACCTGTGCCGGCGCTGGCGGGAGCTGTGCGCGAAACGGCCGTGACTTCGGGCCGTGGTTTCAGCTAGAATGCGGCAGTCGCACCCCGTTTCTGGGAGGCTTGCCAATGGGCATCACCGTCGAAGCCGTGTACGAGAACGGCACCCTCAAGGCGGAACGCCCCTTGCCGCTTCAGGAGCACGAAAAAGTACGGGTGACCGTGGATCGCCACCCCAGTCTGGCCGAGCAATGCTACGGAATGTTACCAAGTAGGTTGGCAAAGCAGCAGGGCAAGGACCCCGGTTTCGCCGTAAGTCCTTGCTCTGCTTTATATGCCGGAGACAGGACTTGAACCTGCACGACCATTACAGTCACCAGGCCCTCAACCTGGCGCGTCTGCCAATTCCGCCACTCCGGCTCGTATAGGTTTCGTGTTGCGTTTGCGTTGATGCCGCTTGAAGTTGCGGCGAATTCAGGAGCCACCTTTCTTGCTCTCGTGTTGGGGTCGCGTGTGGGTCGGTTGGCCAACAATCGCCAACTTTTCGCCAACCTTCCACACCCCGTTATTCTGGCGGCTCAGGGGCAGTCGTCAAGGGCAGATTCTCGGCGAGGACGTTCTGCTGAACGAAACTGCCGAACAACTCGCTGGCTTTCGCAGAGTTACGGGTGAGTTTCGACTTCGTCGGGGGCGAGGAGCTTTAACGGGCCGCCCCATGTCGAGATGGCTGAAGTGATTGGAGTGGGCAGTCGTGTGAGGATGGTACTCATGGGCGCCCACACGTCAAAAAGCACGAAAAACACGCTGTTTTCCGCACTCGGACGTTGTCATTTTATCAAGGATTCCGTGTAGTTCCAGGGATTCTGTGCAGAATTCTGTGCATGCCGGGCTCCTGGCGTTCGGACGCGCGGAGCCGGCGGACGAACCGTCCTGCGATTGACCCCCCGTGGCCGGGTCAGGATAATCGGTCTGTTGACGAAGACCGCCAAAGCCGCACGCAAGATGGGAGGGGTAGCGTGTCAACCGACCTTGGACAAAGGACCGAACAGCGACCCGCCTCGCGGGCTGACCTGGCCCGTCAGCTCCTGGCGCGGGTGGACCGGCTCGCGCCGCGTCTGAGTAACGTGTCGCTGGCCGCCGAGGTTCAACTGCTCAGGCGGGAACTCGCACGCAGCCACCCAGTCCTGTCGGCCCGGCCCGAAGACAACAACTTCGTTTCCGTCGTCACCCTGGTCGAGGCGGCTCTGGCGTCCTTAACCTGGAAGGGCTACACGCCGGCGGTACTCGATGCCCTGCGGAAGGCTTTCTCCGCCGGCCTGCGCGAAGGAGAGTTTACCTTCGAGGAGTACGAGGCCATCCGCCGGCACTTCCAGGCGTCGGGAATCTTTACCGGCCCGACCACCGACCTGTCCTCGCCCGACCTGGAAGAGGACGAGGATGGCCCGCAAGCGTAGCACGGCCAGCCTCCTGCTCGATACGTCGGCTGTTTTCCACCAGCTGCACGGGCACACCCTTCAGCGACTGGATTCGTACGAGCGACCTCCTGAACCCCATTCAGGCGGTAGCAGGACTGGAAATCGCAAGAGCAAGGCATTTCACGGCTTACAAATCGTACACTTCCCATATTTTATAGGAACTTGGCCCTGCGCAAGTCCAAATCGCACATTTTCCACGGAGTTTCCTGCCTTTTCCTGCCCTGCTATCCGCCTTCAGCCACCGTGAATCTGCGGAATCTGTTTCTCCTCGATCGACGTGACCGGAGCGCGCTATGGACATCAGCTGCTCTGAAAATCCCCTTCAGGCGGGTGCCGGTTCGAGGGTAACTCGATGTCCCAACTTCTCCAGGCGGTTGACCAGTTGGCGGGTCAGGAGTTCCGGTTCCAGCCGGTCCAGGAAGTCCGCACCCAGTTCCTCGTAGCTCGTGCCGCGCTTCGGCAGGTGGTAGACGATCATCAGCAACGAGTGCCCCAAGGCCACCAGCCCAGCGCCTTCTTGCGTCCGCGCCATCAGGACCTTGCGGGCACGGCGGCGAAGAGCGCGGCGAGCCCTTCGGCCATCGTCGGGTGAGTCAGGGTCGCATCGCGCAGGGCCACGTAGGGCAGCCCCGCGGTCATGGCGACCTGGACGATTGTCATGACCGCGCCGGCCTCAAAGCTGAACGCGGTGAAGCCGAGGATACGGTCGCTGTCGGCAGCGACCAGGGCCTTGAAAAAGCCGCGCGGCTCGGAGAGCGTCCGGGTGCGGAGGATTGCCGTCGCGGACAGTTTCGCCAGCCGGTAGGCGATCCCGCACCCCTTCGCCTCCGACTCGTTCAGGCCGACTCTGGCCAGTTCGGGGTCAGTGAACAGGCAGAAGGGAACGAGGCGGCCGGCCGTCGTGCGGTCGATGCCGACGAGGTTGTTGTGGACCACGCGGACGTCGTCGTCGGCGACATGCGTGAAGTGGGGGCTGCCGGCGCAGTCTCCCACCGCCCAGACGCCGGGGGCCGTGGTCCGCAGGCGCTCATCGACCTTAACGAAACCCCGTTCGTCCCGCTCCACCCCGGCGTACTCCAGGCCGATGCCGTCGGTGTTCGGCGTCCGGCCGCCCGCGACCAGCAGGTCCGACCCCTCGATCGTTTCCGCAGTCCCGCCCCGCGTGAGGCGCAGCCTCACGGCGGTGCCGGACTGCCCCTCCACGCGCTCGACGTGCGCGCCCGTGCGGACCTCAATCCCCTCATCCAGGAAGAGGTCGCGTAGGGCCTCCGAGACGTCGCGATCCTCCCGATGGGCCAGGGTGTCGTTGCGCTCGACGACCGTCACCCGGCTGCCGAAGCGCCGGAGGGCCTGGGCGAATTCGAGGCCGACGTAGCCGCCACCCAGAACGAGCAGGTGCTCCGGGACTCGGTCCAGTTCGAGCGTCTCGATGGGGGTCATCGGCCGGGCCTCGGCCAGACCAGGGATCGGCTCGATCCGCGCCCGGGAACCCGTACTGATCACGACGACATCGCCCCGCAGCCGGCGCGTTGGGCCGTCGGTGGCCCTCACCTCTATCGTCCTGGGGCCGACGAATCGGCCCTGCCCCATGACCAGTTCCGCGCCGCTCTCCCGATACCTCCGGTGATTCAGCGCGACCATCCCCTCGACCATCTTCCGCTTTCCTTCGCGGACGGCGGTCATCTCGACCTTCCAGTCTCCGTGGGCGATGCCAAATTCGCAACCCCTGCGGAAATAGGCGGCGACCTTCGCGCTGTGGATCAAATACTTGCTCGGTAGACAGGCGATGCTAGGGCAGGAGCCCGTGACGTACTGCCGCTCGACGACCGCTGTGCGTTTGCCCTGCGCGGCCAGCGACCAGGCCAAGAACCTGCCCCTCCCGCTGCCGAGCACCACCAGGTCGTATTCCTCGGGTTGTGACACGGTTTTCCCCTTCGCGTTGATGCCTATCGGGGATCCACTGCCATGGCGGCGACAATTTCGACTTCGACCAGGAACTCAGGTCGGACGAGTTGGGGGATGACCAGGAGCATGGAGGCGGGCCGCGCGTCGCCCAGGAAGCGCGACCGCACCCTGGCGTAGGCCGGGATGTCCTCGGCGCGCGTCAGATACTGGGTGACCTTGACGATGTCGCCGACGGTCATGCCGACCCGCTCCAGCAAGCTGATGACATGCTGCCAGGAGCGCTCGGCCTGGCCCGCGACGCCACCGGGAAGTTCGCCGGTCGTCGAAAGGCCGGGAGTTCCGGACATCAACAACCATCGCAGGCCGGGCTTAACCTCGATGGCGTCGCTGTAGGCCCCGATCTGTTTGGCAACGCCAAGGTCATGGACGGCGTGCGTCGTCATGGCACCTCCTCTGAGGGAACTGACACCGGGGCGAATTTGTTCTCCAATCGGCCCTCGATTTCTCTACCTTGCCTGGTCTTGCGGTGGCCCCGCGCGGGCTGTCCCCAGTGCCTCGCCCGCCGTGTACAGGGCGGTTCCCAGCAGGACAACGTCCTTGAGCAAGAACTGCCCCGGTAGGGCCGACAATGCCGGGAAGCCACCCAGGCTTGCCTCCCAGCCCGGCGTGGTGATCAGGAAGCTCAGCGTGGTCAGGAACATTCCCGCCGCAAGGAGACTGCCTAGCGCCGAACCCCTCGGCCACACAGGACGCAGCGCGACCAGCACCCCGAGGGCGATCTCGATCACACCCAGCACCGCGGCGAACTGACCCACGCTCAGGACGCGGTAAACCCAGGCCAGCGGGGGGCTGTTCGCCACCAGCGGTCGGACGCCTCCGGCCTCGTAGGCCGTGAACTTCATTCCGCCGATCCAGAGTAGCACGACCACCAGCCCGTAACGGGAGGCGTGTGTGCCGATCATCTTCAGTCGATCACTCAGCATCAAACTCGGCTCCGGTTGGGGCAAGGCAGCCGTCAGTCGCCACGGGATTTCTGCTTCTCAAGCACCGGGTAGCCGCGGACGTACACCCAGTCGTCTTTCTTGGCCGGCACGTGACACACCCGACAGTCGGTCTTGTAGTCCGTGGTCACGTTGCGCGCGGGCTCCTTGGCCAGGAACAGGGCCCAGCCCCAGCCGTCGCCCCACAGGTCGTTGCCGGGGAAGCGACCCTTGGCGTCCTTGATCATCACGAACCAGAGCTTGATGCCCGTGGCTCGGTGCGCCTGCCCCGTGGTGAGCCGCTCCGAATCGACCCCGGTGACTTCCTTCACCAACACCGCGCCGTCAGGGAACTTGCCGTCCCGTTGATACGCCCGGACGTCCTCCGGCCGCGCGTAGGTGATGTGCAACTCATCGACTGGTTGGTTCGGTTTCGTGGCCACGGCGTACGTGCCCACATACTGGAACGTCTTGCGGTAATCGGTCGGCCGCGTAATGCCGCCGTCCTTCGTGACGAAGGGCGAGAAGTCGCCGGCCGCCTGGGCGGGCCGCTTGTCCGGCAGCGCCGACTGTGACTCGCCGGGCGCGATCGTCGCCGCGACGAGCGCCGTCAAGGCCAGGCAGGCGGCGGCCAGCCGGCAGAGAATCCTGGTATTCATGGGGTGCGTCTCCTGGGTTTGGGGCAGGGGACGCGGGGCGGCCCGGACGAGTCGGCCGCACCGCGCTCCGGGCCACCTTATTTCGAGCGCGGGGCCGCCGCACGCAGGACGGGGTAGTACTGACTGAAGACGAAGTCCTTCGCGGCGTTGGTCTGGTGACAACTGTTGCACGCGAAGGCGGCGTTCTTCGCCACCTCCTTTTTGAGGGGGAGCTTGTGGCCGAAGCTGAAGTAAGCCCAGTTGCCGGGCTCGTCCTTGAAGCGCTTCGAGTCCTTGATGGACGCCTCCAGGCCGGTGAAGTCGCCCATGAAGTAACCCTTGCCGCTGGTCGCCTTCTTGGTTCCGACGCTGATGAGATCCTTGACGATGACGGTGCCGTCGCGGAACTCGCCGGTCTTTTGGTAGTGGGCGTAGCTTTCGGGGTCGATGTAGACCGCGTGGAACTCGGGGAACGGGGCCTCGCCTCCGTTGAGTTCGTTGGGGGTCAAAGGCGTGCCGATGTACACCCATTGGCGATAGCCGACCGGCTGTTTGAGCTTCCCGTCAGGGGTGTATTCGACCAGCGCCTTCTTCTGGCCGCCGCCGGACTGCGGGGCAGCCCCGGCCAGCACATACGACAGTCCGGCGACCCCGACCAGGATCGCGACGCCCGCGATCACTCGTGACCTGTTCGATCCGAGCATGGTGCTACCTCCTCGCTTTCGGGAAAAGAGATGGTTGTGCCGTCGTCCGGTTGCGTCAGGGGAGGGGCCGCGTGCCCGGACACGAAGTCGCCCCTGCGGAGGTCCGCGCCCCCGATGGCGTGGACGCGGCTCGACACCGCGCCCGCCTGTGGTCGCGGCCACCCGTTCATGCCCTCTTCGTCTACAATAAAAAGCGTGGAGAAGGTATCACCTGGCCGCGATCTTGTTGCCCTGGTGTCGCGGCGACGTCGGGGAGTTACCATGCACGACGAACCCACCTCAGCCGTCGTCAAGCGCTACCTGGATGAGCTTGCCGACGGTTCGCCCGCCGAGCCAATCATCCGGGCCCTGCTGGCCCGGGCCGTTCACCGGTTGCAGCAGTTGTGCAGTTCGCTGCTCTTCCGGAGTTACCCGCGGCTGACGCAGCCGCCGCTGAACCTGCAGGCGGACGAGATGCTCGGCGCCTTGGTGGAGCGCCTGCTCAAGGCCCTGCGTGAAGCACGCCCCGCGACCGTCCGACAATTCCTCGCTTTGGCCTCCCAACACGTGCGCTGGGAGTTGAATGACCTGGCCCGCCGCCTAGATGAACAGCCCGCCGCCGTGGAACTGCTCGACGGGGGCGTACCGGCGCCGGCCAGTAGCGACTCGGGCCTCACCCCGGTGGCCCGCCGTATGATCGAGGCGATCGACCGCCTGCCGGAGGGCGAGCGCGAGGCGTTCGACCTGGTGCGCATTCAGGGGATGACGCAGGCTGAGGCCGCCCAGGTCCTCGGCGTCACGGTGTTGACCGTCAAGCGGCGCCTGAACCGCTGCATGCGCGTGCTGACCGCAACGCTCCGAGACCTCGCGCCGGGCGGCGCGTCTGCCCCGGCCGTGCGTGGAGGGTCTGCATCATGACCGACGACCCGCGCGTGCAACAGCTACTCGACGAATTGTTCGATTCCCACGTCACGCCGGAAGAAGTCTGCGGCTCCTGCCCCGAGTTGCTGCCCGAGGTCCGCGACCAATGGCGGCAGATGTGTCGCGTCCGGGACGAACTCGACGCGCTGCTCCCGCCGCCCGACGCGGAGTTGGACCCGACGGAGGCACCGCCGGGCGGCGGCGCCCTGCCCCAGATCCCTGGCTATGAAGTCCAGGAGGTGTTGGGCCACGGCGGAATGGGCATCGTCTACAAAGCCCGACACCTGCACCTCAACCGCGCGGTCGCCCTGAAGATGCTGCTCGCCGGCGCGGGCCCCCAACCGGAGTACCGGCAACGCTTCTTGCGGGAAGCGGAAGCGGTGGCGTGCTTGCGGCATCCGAACATCGTCCAGGTCCACGACATCGGCAACCAGAACGGCCAACCCTACTTCACGATGGAGTTTGTCGAGGGCGGCAACCTGGCCCAGAAATTGGCGGGCGCGCCCCAACCTCCCAAACAAGCCGCCGCGCTGCTGGCGACCCTGGCCGAGGCCGTGCAGGCGGCCCACCAGAGCGGTATCGTGCATCGGGATCTGAAGCCGGCGAACGTCCTCCTTACCGCCGACGGCACGCCCAAGATCAGCGACTTCGGGCTGGCCCGGCGGTTGGACGGCGCGGCCGGCCTCACTCGGACCGGCACCGCGCTGGGGACGCCGAGCTACATGGCCCCCGAGCAAGCCGAAGCCAGGCCGCTCACGGTGGGGCCTGCCGTCGATATTTATGCTTTGGGGGCCATCCTGTACGAACTGCTGACCGGCCGACCGCCGTTCCGGGCGGAAACGGCGGTGGAAACCGTCCGTCAGTTGACCTCCCAGGACCCGGTGCCGCCGTCGCGGCTCAACGGTAAGGTGCCCCGCGACCTGGAGACCGTCTGCCTCAAGTGCCTCCACAAGATCCCCGCCCGCCGCTACGCCAGCGCCCGGGATTTGGCCGACGACCTCCATCGCTTCCTGGAGGGCAAGCCAGTCCGCGCCCGTCCGGTCGGGGCCGCCGAGCGCACCGTGAAGTGGGCAAGGCGGCGGCCGGCGGCGGCGGCGCTGCTGAGCGCGGCGCTGCTGGTCATGATCGGGTCGGCGGCCGAGACCGGCCTTTGGCTGCGACAGCAGGAAGCCGACCGCAATGAGGCGAAGGCTCAACGAGAGGGGAAGGCGCGTGAGGTTATCGAGAATGCACTGCGGCGAGCGGACGACCTCCGGCGGGAGGAGCGGTGGGCAGAGGCGCTACACGTCTTGACGGAGGCATCGACCCAGTTCCCGGAAACCGGCTCGCCGCCGTTAGAGGTCCGGCTCCGGCAGGCGCAGTCGGACCTCCGAATCGCCGCCGACCTTGAGCGCGTTCGGGAGAACAGTCCGCTCCAGCCCGACGGCGGAATCGACTACTCGCAGTGGGCGAAGGCATACCAGGAGGCGTTTGATCGGGTGGGGCTCCGGACCGGCGACGACCCGGAAACGGTCGCGGCTTACATGCGGGCCTCTGCGATCCGCAACCAACTCGTGGCCGCCGCCGACAACCGGGCGGTCGTGGAGTTCATGGTGAACGACGGGCCGCTGGTGGAGCGACTCTTGCGGATCGCCCGACTGGCCGATCCGGAGCCGCGCTGGCGGGGCCGATTCCGCGACCCGGCCGTCTGGCGCGGCCGGGAGCGACTCCTTCAGCTCGCCGCCGACGCATTCAACACCTCGCCGCCCCCGCCGGGGCATCAACTGTCGTTGCTCGGACTGTTGCTGATGAGGGCGAAGGCTTTTAGCCAGAGCGCTGAGTTGCTGGGCGAGGCGTGTCGTCGCCAACCGAACAACTTCTGGCTCAACCGCGAGATGGGCACTGCGCTGTTCAGGCAAGCCCGGTTCCTGGAGTCGGCCGCCTACCGCCGCGCCGCGTTGGCGTTGCGGCCGGACAACGCCGGGGCCCATGAGGCGCTCGGCATGACCTTGTTCCGCACCGGCCAGACCGATGCCGCCCTTGCCGCGTACCGCCGTGCTGTTGAGTTGTCCCCCACCGGTCGTTCGTCCCGTACGCGCCTCGTGGGCGCCCTGGCGGAAGCCGGCTACTGGAAGGAGGCGGAGGCCGAGTGTCGCCGCGCCCTCGAGATCGACCCTGCCAACTACCTCGCGCCCAGCCGTCTGGCCTTGGTTCTTTGGGAACACCGACGGCATGAGGACGCGATCGTCCTGTCTCGCAAGGTGATCGAGATCAACCCCGCCGTCGTCGAAGCGTACACTTATCTCGGCTATTCCTTGATGCGGATGGGCCGACACGACGACGCCGTGACGGCCTTGCGCAAAGTGACGGAGTTGACCCCGAAGAACGCCAATGTTCGCCAGCAGTTGGCCCATGGACTGGCCGAGATCGGATGTCCTGAGGAAGCCATCACCCAGCTGCAAAGCGCGAGCGCCCTGATGCCCAACATCTCGTTCTACAGGGAATTGGGCACGCTGCTCCGGGCGCAGGGCCGGCCGGAGGCGGCGGCCGCTGCCTACCGGAAGGCTGCGAACCTCGACCCTCAAATCGGCGTGGTCTGGGACGAACTGGCGGCGTCGTTGCTCGACCTGGGTCGCTTCGCCGAAGCCCGCGCGGCGACGCAACGTTCGCTAGATCTGCCCGCGACAGCAGCGGACCGCCGAGCGCAGCAGCGACAACGGGACCTCTGCGACGCGCTGCTCTCCGTCGATGCCGACCTCCCTGCAATCCTCGCAGGTAAAGAGCGGCCGAGGAAGGTATCCACCCAGCTGGCTCTGGCAGAGTGGTGCCTGAAGCACAGGCGCCTGCCGGCCACGGCCGTGGGTTTTTATGACGCGGCCCTCGCGGCGAAACCGTCCCTCATCGACGACCTGGAGGCCGGCCATCGGTTTGACGCCGCCTGTGCGGCCGCCGCCGGCAGTGGAGTCGGCAAGGACGTCGCCGAATTTGACGGCCAGCGGCGGGCGGCGCTGCGCCGGCAGGCGCTCAACTGGTTGACGGCCGAGTACGACGCCTGGGCGGCACGACACCGCGTCGGCAAACGAGGCGACCGGACGGTCGTGGCGACGGCCATGCGCTCCTGGCGGCAGAACAAGGACCTGGCCGGGGTTCGCGAAGAGCAAGCGTTGGCCAAATTGCCCCTGGAGGAGCGACGATCCTGGCAAACGCTTTGGGCCAACGTGGCGACGCTCGCGGCGCGTGACCCGGTCGCCTTGTTCGACCAGGCCCGAGTGCATGTCAGCCGGCGGGAGTGGGGGAAGGCGGCCGAGTGTTACGCCGCGGCGTTCGATCTGGAGCCTACGGAAAACGGCGAACTCTGGTTCGAGTATGCCGCGGCGCAACTGCTCGCAGGGGACCGGCCGGGCTACCGCCGAACGTGCGCTCAGATGCTGGCCCGCTGTCAACCGAAGGGGCCGATGCGTCCCTACCTCGTCGCCCGCGCCTGTACGCTGGCGCCCGATTCGGCCGATGACCCGGAACTGCCGGGCCGGCTGTCTTCCCGCGAACTGCTGCAAAGTCGGAATGCGTATTGGTCGCTCACCGAACAGGCCGCCCTGGCTTTCCGGGCGGGTCAGTTTCAGGAGGCCGTGCCGCTGCTGGAAGGCAGCATCACGGCCGACGGGCGGCCCGGCCGGGCGGTGGTGAACTGGTTGTGGCTGGCGCTCGTCTACCACAGGACGGGCAAGAACGACGAAGCACTGCGGCAGTTGGACAAGGCCGCCGGTTGGTTGGACCAACAGGGCGGTCGGATGCCGCTCGAAACCTCCGCCATGGGAATGCACCGGCACAACTGGCTCGAAGCCAACGTACTGCTACAGGAGGCGGAGGGGCTGCTTCGATAGTCGCGGCGTTTTCCAAAGTGTCCCGTTTTATCATCCGCCCCGGTCGCCCGGCGAGAATTTTACCGAGCCGGGGCTGATGAGCGACTGAGTCTCTTTGATCAGCGCGGAGAGTTTCAGGACGGTCAGCGTGAACTCCGTCAGTTGCTCGCAACCGTCGGGACAGACCCAGACGTAGCAATCCCCGCTCCTCCCGACGTAGCAGGCGTCTCTCGGGACATCCCGGCAGCGACCAACACGGAACCAGCCGGGCCGGACCCGGGCCAGGTCGCGTTGGATGGACTCGATCTTGCGGCAAACAACCCTTGCCAGTGGGGAGCGGTCACCCGGGGCACATGCCTGCGTACAGACGGATTCGTCGTTCGTCGTGACGATACGGGCCTCCAGGTCGCGGGCGTTCTTGCTGGCTCCGCCCTGGAACTCGTAGAACCAGGCAGACTCGTTCCTGAGATCGGCGTTGGGGGCGAACTGATCCTTCAACTCGTGAGCCAGTTCATCGAGGAAATCGGGCGACGGCATGTCGGGGAAGCCGTGGGCGCGGCGATAGGCGATGAGGAGGAGCCGCAACTCAGTGGCGTCAATAACAGGCTCCATCCCCCATTGGGCGACGGCGGTCCGCGAGCCGAACAGTTGGGGTTGGGTCGAAGCCGGGGGGCCGAGGTCTACCAACGCCCCTCCCGAGATCGAATCGGTGAGCTGGGAAGTCCCTTCCTTGAGATGTACGTGCCAGGGGAGGGCCGATGGGTTGACGGCGGACTGGGCGAGGTTGTTGAGAACCTGCTGGTATTGCAACTCGGGCAGGGTACTCGCCTGGTGGATCGTCCGCTGTCGGAGTCGCGTCGTCGTACAGCCGACCGCACACCACAAACAGGCGGCGAGGAGGAGCCAGGTGAGGCGCATGGTCACTCTACAACTCCCACTTTTGGGGTAATGTAGTGGTTGTATCGGCAAACGCTGGTCTAAACATGAAGGAGATGGGTGCGAACACTGCAACGCGAGTCGGTTCGACACGCTGACATCAATTTGGCTCTTGGTGTTGCGTGCTTCGGTCTTATCGTCCGAAGTAACCAAGGTGATTCGCACAACCCACTCCGGTCCGACACACCGACTGCAATTTGGCTCTTGGCGTTGCGCGCTTCGGGCTGATCGACATGCGCGCCCAAGTCGAAGTCTTTAGCGCGCGGAGGACCGGCACGCAGGCGCAAGTCTTGAAGTGGAACGGCAGCCGGTGCCCTTACCTTCAAAGCCGCGTCTCAGACCGAGCGCGCCTGCCTCAAGTCCAAATCGCACATTTTCCACGGAGTTTCCTGCCTTTTCCTGCCCTTGTTTCCTGCCTTCAGCCGCCGAGATGCGGATTTTCCGCATGCCTTCCCCTGCCTTGCTCTCCCGTCGCCGTCGCCTCGCCGTATGGGGTGGTCAGAAAGGCCGCACCGGCAGGACGCCGGTACAATCGCGGCCTGGCCACCCCAGAAGGCGGGGCAAAGGCGGCGGTGTGGCATGGCATTTGCGCCATCCTTGAGCCTGAGCTGAGCCGGTGGGGTCGGTCTGACTTGTGGCCTGCTACGTGCGGGCTATTCGTGTGCCCAGTAGTCTCCCAGCAACTACCCGTCACAGCATAGGCAGAACAGATGTTCATGCCTTCGGGCATTGCCGCTTGCTGCTTGCCAGGAGTTGTTTTCGACGCTGGCGAACGAATTTTTCCGCGAACGGCAACAGTCCTGCCTGTCAGGCAAACAACTCAAGGAGCGTGGCGACGACCCGGTCAGCCTCCTTTGGGCTGATCGCCCCCAGTTTCTTCAGCAGGCGCTCCTTGTCGAGGGTGCGGATTTGGTCGAGGGCGACTTGCCCCGCCCGCTTGTGAAATTGGACATTTACGCGGGAGGGGTATGGACGTGGCACGGTGGTCATGGGCGCGACGATGACGGTGCGCAGGAAGTCGTTCAGCTCGTCGGGCGACACGATGAGACATGGTCTCGTCTTGCGGATTTCAGCCCCCAATGTAGGATCGAGCGAGACCAGATAGACCTCGAAGCGTTTGGGGGAAACGGCCGAGATGCCTCGCCTGGCTCGCCGTTCCCTTGCGGCGGCTTTCACTCCGCCTGCCATTGCCACTCGTCCGCGTCCCAGATGTTAGCAAGGGTGCTGGGTATCAACGGGGTCTCGTCCTGGCTGGCCTGGGAAAAGGCCCTTGCCCATCCTTCACGGGACCTGCGGGCTGGGGCGATCAGCAGCCCCTCGGGCCGCACTGTGATTTCGACAGTTCGGGTCAGGCCGGACTGCTCGATGAGGGCCTTGGGGATGCGGACGCCTCGGGAGTTGCCGATAGGGATAAGCTCAGATTTCATACCGCCAGCTCAAGCTATTTCAGAGATGTAATTACATTATAATTACTTTTACGCGGCTTGTCAAAGAAAGGGTGTATCCTTTCCCGAACAGGCACCCGGCGGCAGGGCCACCGACTATCGCGAACCTGCGGGATCTGAACTGTCGCACGCTTCCATGAACAGACGAACACCGATAGTGTCACGGGG
Organism: uncultured Gemmataceae bacterium; assembly: GCA_963750165.1. GTDB lineage: Bacteria > Planctomycetota > Planctomycetia > Gemmatales > Gemmataceae > CAVVPN01. The sequence continues at coordinate 182,485 of CAVVPN010000001.1, forward strand.
CTGTCGCAGAAAGAGAGAGGGGTTCCTCCTAAGTTTGTGCATAGGTTCTCAAGCCATGCACTCGCCGGAAGGAGCCCCTCATGTGGCTGATGATAGCTTCTCTCCAGCCCATCGTCCAAGCCCTCGCCCCGGCCTTCACCCTGCCCTCGTTCCACACCCACTGCCAACTCGTGCTCGGCTGGGTGATGTGCCTGGGCCAGCACCGCCTCTGTCGCGTCGCCGACACCGCCCAACCCCAAGACTTGCGGGACCATTCCCGGCGCCACGGCCTGGACACCACCTACAACTTCTTTGCGCGCTCCGCCTGGACCGTGACCGGGTTGGCCTACCACGTCGCCGTCCTCATCCTGACGCGCCTCCACCTGGGCGGCACCATCACGCTGTTGGTGGACGACACCCTGGCCCACAAGCGCGGCAAGCACGTCTGGGGCCTCGGCTGGTTCCGCGATGCCGTCGCCTCGACCCGCAAACGCACCGCCACGGCCGCGGGGCACAACTGGGTGGTCGTCGCCGTCGCCGTCTGCCTGCCCTTCGCGAACGCCCCGATCCTGGCGTTGCCCTTGCTGGCCCGGTTGCACCGGCCCGGCCAGGCGCAGCCGTCCTGCCCACTGCTGGCGCGCGCCTGCTCGCCGAAGTGCTGGCCTGGTTCCCCGGCCGGCGCTTTACCCTGGTGGCCGACGGCGCTTACGCGGCCCAAGCGCTGCTGGCGGACCTGGACGAGCGCGTGACCTTCGTCGGCCGGTTGCGCGGCGACGCGGCCGTGTACGACCCGCGTCTGCCTCAGGCCAAGCCCGGCCGGCGCGGCCGCAAGGCGCAGAAGGGGCCGCGTCTGCCCAACCCCAAAGCAGCCGCCGCCAAGGCCGACCGTAAGCGCGTGGCCACCGGGGACTGGGTGTGGCAGGCGGTGACGGTGACCGTCTACGGGGAGCAGCGCGTCCTGCGGGCGTTCGCCTACCGGGCGGTGTGGCCGCGGGTGTTGGGGTTGCGGCCGGTGCAGGTGGTGGTGGTGCGCGACCCGGACGGGAAGTTGGACGATGCCTACCTGTTCACGACCGACGTGCGTGCGGACGTGGGGTGGGTGATTACGCAGTTCGCCTGGCGCTGGTCCATTGAGGTACTGTTCCGGGCGAGCAAACAGGTGCTGGACCTCGAGGCGCCACAACACTACAGTCGGGAAGCGGTGGAGAAGGTGGCGCCGTGGGTGTGGTCGTTGCAGAGCGTCGTGATGGTGTGGTATCTTACCGCCGGTCGGCAGTTGCCGGAGGCGGAGGAATTGCGCAAGTGATGGGACCCTGGGAGAGTGAATGGTCGTTGCGTCATATGGTTGCCGTGTTGCGGCGGGCGACTTTGAACGCCCTAATTAAACCCAAGTCGGCCGATGCAACGGAACTCCTGAAACTCATCGAAGCGCTGAAAAACTGCGTAAATCTCGCGGTTTGAGCACTCGGAAAAGTGCGACTGCCAAGGGATGGTCTATGCAGGAAAGAGTACGCCCTATCCGTTCCGGACATGGTTGATGCGATTTTCAAGGTCTGTCAAGGCCGCAAGTATGTCCTCAAACGGGGTGGGATCGGCGAGATACATGTCCCGCATCGCCTGGTAATCGCCGTGCAGCGCCAGCAGCCGCCCGGGCGGTGGGAGAAGGCGGAACGTCCCCGGTTTCGCCCGGTCGTAGTTCGCCCACGAACTGCCAAAGAACTGGCTCTTCCATGCCACGACCCGATCTCGGAGGTCGTGTTGGTCGATGGCCCCGCTCGCGGTGGGGTGCTTTGCCAGAGCCGCCGTATCCGCATAATGGCGGGAGAACCGGTCGGGCATTGGTTTCTCGGCCGGCCGGTGGTATTCCATATGAAGGATCGTAGCCTTCTCCCAGAAACTGCGCTCGACTTCCAGGGCTACGACTTCGCACTGCCAGTCGGAAAATGCGGCAGGCAGGACATCGGCAACCCACGGCCGTATTGGGTGGCGGCCGACCGGCTGTTGGTCGGTAAGAGAACCGAACTCCAGTTTTACCGAGCGTTTGAGGTACTCGAATCCCGCCGCCTGCGACGACGGGTAGTGGAACAGGAGCACCGGCGAGTTCGTGTGGGCGTCCGTCAGGAACTCGAACCATCCGCCATCCCGCTTCCCAAGCACTGCCTCCACGACCGCTTCCAGAGCGGGCGCGATCTGCGTCTTCACCGCTTGCGCAGGCGGTCTCCGCCCTTGTCATCCACTTGTTTGCCTGGTTCCGGCTCGTCCCCGCCTCCGGCAGGTTCAGAAACTCAGGCGACAGCGACAGGTCGATGTCTTCTGAGAACCGCTCGATGACGCCGAACACCTTCGAGAGCGATGTGCCGCCCTTGAACACCAGGCTGCCGGCGAACTCTGACCCGAACAGCAGACCGAGAATCCAGCACACCCAGAAGTCTTTTTCCAGGAGCACCGGGGATAAGTTCCGGCGTGTCGCTGCCTGCTCGATGTAAAGGCGGCGCTCGTCGGCAGGTAGTCCAAGGAATCCCAGCCTCATGCCTCCTCCTCGGCGAGTTCGCGAAAGATCGGGTGCATCCAGGCGGGGGCCAGCCGCAAGTCCTTGACGAGTTCGCGGCGCTTGTCGGCGGGGAGCGTCCGCTTCAAATGTTCTCGGCGCTCCGAGGTCACGTGCTCCTCGCCCAACTCGCGGAGTGCTTGCATCAGCAGGCCGCTGAGCCGCCCTGCCGCCTCCATGTTCCGCGGGGTCGTCCGCCGGAGCTGGATCGTCGTCGGGCCGATCTTGACCGTTCGGCTCGGGCCGTCAGTCAGGAAGACTGCTCTCGCCGGCACCTGTTCGGATAGGCCGAGGATGTTGGCCGCGTAGGCTCCGGCGGGCTGGAGCCGAGTGCGGTCGCGTCCAGCCAGCGCACGGGCCACGACGTCAGCGGGCGGGGAGAGCAGACCGAGTACCGGGTGCTCTTTCGGGAAGTCGTACACCCCGCGGGCCAAGCGGCGGATCGTGCCTTTTCGGGCGAACCGGTACAGGGCAAGATCGACGGCCTCACGGCTGCCGAGGTCCAGGAAGTCTCCTGGAACGAACACAGAGCCACGGCCCCACTTCTGAATGCGGGCAAGTATTCGTGAGTCAATACTTTGTGTCTTTTTTCTCGCGTTAAGCATGTAAGGAATTTTAGCCAGTTTTCCTTACAAAATCAAGAGGCATCTGAGCCGAATGCCCGGACACGGCTGTCTCCGCAAGGAAAAACCCGGCAACGAGGAGGGGTCCACTTGACAGGAAACCCGGGAATGGTGTAAGCTAAACGGCGAACATGGCGAACACAAGCAAAACCTTGGGTGAAGTCATTCGGAACGCACGAGTCGCGACCGGGCGAAGCCTGCGTGAATTTGCCCGCGCGCTGGAGATTACGCCTTCGTACCAGAGCGACATTGAAAACGATCGCCGCGTCCCTTCCGAAGAGGTACTCAAGAAAATCGCCGGACTGCTCAGCCTGAATTACGAGGAATTGATGGCGCTGGCCGGCCGGTTCGGCGAGGACGCAGAGCGCTATCTTCGCCGCCACCCGACCGCGGGCGCTCTGTTCCGCAAACTCTCGGAGACGAATGCGCCCGAGGATGTGCTTCGCAAAATGCTTCGGGAAGCCGAGGAATTCGATCGCAAGAAGGAGGAGGACCAGTGAAGCGATTCCGGGACTCCAAAACGGGAGTTGAGCGGTTGTGGATTGAACCCGACGAGATCGAGGCACGAACCGAAGCTGAACTGGTCAAGGCGGGACTGATGCCGGCGGTCGATGCTCCGGTTGTTGATGTGGAGGCGTTCGTTGAACAGCACCTGGGCGCCCAGTTCGATCAGTACGCTTCGCTCCCCGCAGACGTGCTTGGACAGACCGACTTTCGCGTCGGTGTTCCTCCGCTCGTCATGGTGAATGCCGACCTGACCGGGGCGGCGCTCGACGATGATGACAGCCCGCTTGGCCTAAAAGGGCGCTGGCGGGCAACGGTTGCCCATGAAGCGTGTCACGTGCTTTTTCATCGCTGCCTTTTCAACCTGAGTTCGGAGCAAGGATCGTTATTCGGTGAGGACGGCGATTCCCACGAACCGGTCCAGCGGTTGCAACGCTGCCTGAAGCGTGATGTCGTGTACGGCCGGAGGGGGGCGGACTGGCGGGAAGTGCAGGCGAACATGGGCATGGCGGCGCTGCTCATGCCGCGGCCACTGTTCGTCGCGGTCTGCCAGCGGGAGTTATTGCGGTTGGGTAAGGAACGTGTCTACTCCGAGACGCCGGAGGCTGACGCCGTTGCCGGCCATATCGCCAAGGCATTCAAGGTGTCTCGTCAGGCAGCGATGATCCGCCTGAAAACGCTGGACCTGCTGGCCAGTCGTGGTCAGGAGTACCTGCTATGATCGGTGGCTGTTTTTTTGCACGCAGTGTCCGCATATCGGCGTACAAGGCGTATGCGGCGAGCGCAGCGAATAGTGCAGGAGGCTTATGGCAGAGGATGAGGCTCGAACTTGCACCAGGGTTGAACGAACCTGCCGGCACACTTTCCATGTCGGGATCATGTCCGCGAAGACCAGCGCCAGCGATGGGCCAGCGGGGAAAACCTCACCATCATCACACGAAAGGGTTAGCCATGTCTGAAAAACAGCCGGAATCGAAACACGAGGTACGGATTCACATCGACCAGCACAGATACGAGTCGCCCAACCCCACGACCGGCGCGGCGCTGTACGCCCTCGGCAAGGTCGCAGCGGGGCTCGAACTCTACCGGGAAGTGAGCGGAGATAAAGAGGACCAGCCAGTCGAAAATGGCCCGGAAACCGTCCATCTGCGTGAGGATGAGCACTTCCACAGCGGCCCGCCCAAGGCGTACACGATTTTCGTGAACGGGCAAAAGAAAGTGGTCACGACGAAAACCCTGACCTTTGATGCGATCGTCAAACTCGCCTATCCAACGCCTCCGACCGGCGAGAACATCCTGTACACGGTGTCGTACGAGGACGGTCCGCCCTCCAACCCGCAAGGGTCATTGAAGGAGGGCGGAACCGTCAAGGTGAAGAACGGGATGATTTTCAATGTCACAGCAACCGATAAGTCGTAGCGCCGACTTGAAAAAGCTGCGCGACGAAGGGTATGACCTGGAAATCCGGTCGGGCTTCCTTTTGGTGAAGGACGTTCCATACGTGAATTCGCGCAAGGAGGTCAAGAGCGGGATCCTGGTCATGAAACTGGTTCTCGCGGGCGACGAAACATCGCGTCCTGACGATCACGTCGCCCATTTTTCAGGGGAGCACCCCTGCAACGAGGACGGCGCCGAGATCGCGAAAATCAAGAATGCGAGTGGTGAGCGGTCGCTTGCTGACGGCGTGGTCATTCAGCACAGTTTTTCGGCGAAACCAAAGCCGAAGGATCAGTTCGACGATTACTACGCCAAGGTGACGACCTATGAACCTCCCCACGAATGGTGGACACCCAGTTAAGAGTGTAAACTCTCCTGAGGAGGTCCATCATGGCCAGAACCCGACGTACCTACACCCCGGAGTTCAAGCTCGAGGCCGTCAAGCTCGTCACTGAGCAGGGCTACTCCGTCGCCGAGGCCGCACGCTCCCTCGGCATCCACGAGACCCTGCTCCGCTCCTGGAAGCAGGCGCTGGAGGCCAAGGGCGGCCAGGCCTTCCCCGGCCAGGGCAAGCTCTCCCCCTTCGAGGAAGAGAACCGCCGCCTCCGGGCCGAGAACCAGCGGCTCCTGGCGGAGCGCGACATCCTAAAAAAAGCGACGGCGTTCTTCGCCAGGGAGGCGACATGACCTTCCGCTTCATCGAGGAACACCGCGGCCAGTGGCCCGTGCGCCTGCTCTGCGAAACCCTGGAGGTCTCGACCGCCGGCTACTACGCCTGGCGCGACCGCCCCGCCAGCGACCGCGCCCGGCGCCGCGACACCCTCCTCGTGGAAATCCGCGCCATCCACGCCGAGGTCAAGGCCCGCTACGGCAGCCCGCGCATCCACGCCGAGCTGGTCGCCCGGGGCCAGGACTGCTGCGTCAACACCGTGGCCCGGCTCATGCACGACCACGACCTCCGGGCCAAGACGGCCCGCAAGTTCCGCTGCACGACCGACTCCAACCACGACCTGCCCGTGGCCGCGAACCTCCTGGATCGGCAGTTCAACCCCGCCGCGGCCAACGAGGCGTGGGTGGCGGACATCACCTACATCCCGACCCGGGAGGGTTGGCTGTACCTGGCTGTCGTCGAGGACCTGTACTCGCGGCGGGTGGTGGGCTGGTCGATGGCCGACCACCTGGAGAGCCGGCTGGTCGTCGATGCCCTGGAGCTGGCGGTGCAGCGCCGGCTGCCGGGGGAGGGGTTGCTGGCCCACTCCGACCGGGGCAGCCAGTACGCCAGCGACCACTACCAACGCCTCCTGGGCAAGCACGGCATCACCTGCAGCATGAGCCGCCGGGCCGACTGCTGGGACAATGCCCCGATGGAGAGCTTCTTCGCCTCCTTGAAGAAGGAACTGGTGCACGACGCCGACTTCGCCACCCGGGCGGAGGCGCGGGCGGCGCTCGTCGAGTACATCGAGGTCTTCTACAACAGCCAGCGCCGGCACTCGTCGCTGGGGTACGTGTCCCCGGCCGAGTATGAACAGTCCGAATAACCGTTAACCCCGTGTCCACTTTTCGTGGGGAACTCCAAAGTCAACAAGTTGCCGTCCCCCGGAGGCTCGAGCGGTTCGGGATCATACGTCACCGACCCGGAAACTAACCCGCACTCACAGGTGTGGCAAACTCCGGTCCGGCAAGACCAGCGCACGGGGACATCGCAGGCTTCTGCGAGCTCCAGTAGGCTCTGGAACTTGGGGTCCCAGGAGACCGTGAGGCCCGCGCGAGCAAAGGAAATCCTTGGCCCCTTGCCGGGCGACCCGGCAGGCGCGTGCGGCGGCCGGCGCGCCTCCTCCTTCACGCCCGGCGTGATGGGCTTGCCCGAACCGAAAATCTCCGTGTGGACGCGATCACGGGCCACGCCCCAACCGCCGAGGCCGGCGGTGAAGTCCTCCAGGAAGGTAGCAGGGCCGCACAGATAAAAATCGGATTCGCGGGGTACGCCCAGCTTTTCGAGGGCCGTAACGGTCAGCCGGCCGTCAGCATCGAAGTCAACGCCCACCCGGTCAGTCGCCTCGGGGCGGCTGTACCGGATATGGCTCCGGGCCTGGGGCAGTTTGGCCAGCAACTCGCGTCCTTCTCGGGCGAAGGGATGATCCAGACTGTTGCGCGCTGCATAGATCCACCAGATCGGGCGCGGCGAGGCGTGTGCTGCCAGCGCGTGGAGCATGGCCAGCACCGGGGTCACCCCCACGCCAGCACTCAACAGCACCACAGGACGATCGCCGCGCTGCAGGGTGAACGCGCCGCGGGCGCGCTAACGTCCAGAACGTCGCCTGTCCGAAGCTGCGTACTCAGGTAAGTGCTGGCGATTCCGTGCGGTTCCTCCTTGATGGTGATGCGATAACGGGCGGCGTCCGGCACACCCGACAGCGAGTAGCTGCGCAAGACCGGAGGCGCGTCGGCTCGAAGACGGAGTCGCAACACGACGAACTGCCCGGGCAGGGGGACGGTCAGAGGGCGACCGTCCACCGGTTCCAGCACCAGCGAGACCACGCTGCGGCTCTCGCGATCCATTCTGGCCACGAGTAGCGGCCGGAATCCCGGAGTGGCCGTGACCATCTGCTCCGGTGAAGCCAGTCCGGGATTCCCTGTGTGTGGCCCGGACTGTGCCGTCTGCCGGAGTAGAGCTTCAAAAGAACCTTTCCAGCCGGGGCTCAGGGCCGGGATGCGCAGAGCGCACTCAATGTCCCCCTTGGCGGGCCCGGGAAGATAGAGCAGCGCGTTGATCGCCGTGACAGTCATGCGCTCCGGGTCCTGTGCCACTCTGATGATTTCGTCGCCGGTGCCCACCTCGCCCTCTTCGAGCACACGGAAATAGAACCCCGGGCGCTGGTGCGCGACCAACAAGGCCGCCATTCTGGGTTCATCCATGCGTATGCCGACGCGGTAGCAGGTCACGCGCGGCTGCGTCACCTCGAACAGCGCCCCGCCGATCCGGTACCGGTCGCCGACGCAGACCTCGCTGTCGGCCAGGCCCTCCACGGTGAAGTTTTCTCCGAATTGCCCGAAGGTGAAATCACTTCGCTTCAGCTCACGCTCCCAGTACTGATAAGAATCCATCTGGTAGACAAAAACAGCGCGGTGTTCTCCGCCATGACCATGCAGATCGCCTTGTGCGTCGCCATCGACGTTGAGCCGCTCGACCAGGCGGCGTCCCTGCACTGGAGCCTTCCACACGGACGTGTAGACGGTCTTCCCGCGCCACGCGATCTCGTGGGGACGCCCGACGTTGACTGACAACAACCGCGCCATACGCACCCCCTTACTTCTTCCTGACCCCCTTCCAGCCCGTCAGGAACCCGAGGCATCCTGCCCGAGGCGCCTCTCCGCCTCGTGGACGTAGCACCACGTCCACGTAGCCCCGGGCATCACAGTTCGCATCACGGGATGGCCCGCCTCGTGGAAGTGTCTTGTCGCGTGCTTGCCGGGCGAGGAGTCGCAGCAGCCGACATGGCCGCACGCCTGGCACTCCCGGAGTTCGACCCAGCGCGTGCCTTCTTTCAGGCACTCCTCACAGGCGCCAGGCGTTCGCGGCGGCGGGAAGTCGGCCGCGGTCAGGTCTTGCAGGTGTTCACACGGCTTCGCCATGGCGTTCTCCCTTGGATGTTGGCAGTCAACAGCAGGCACTTTGGTGGTCATGGCGAACGCTCCTCTCATTACCAGCGGCCGAAATGAGCGCCGCCATCGACGTACAAGATGTGACCCGTCACCGTCGCGGCGTCGGTCAGGAACAGGATCGCGTCCACAATGTCCTTGACCGTCGAGGGCCGACCCATCGGCGAGAGACTCTCCATCACCTCCTTCGGAGTCCCCCGGTGCATCGGCGTATCGACGACGCCGGGCGCGACGGCGTTGACGCGGATGCCGTCCTTCGCGTACTCCATGGCCAGGTGCTGCGTGACCGTTTCCAGGCCGCCTTTGGTGATCATCGGCACCGCCGCCGTTACACCCCGGATCGGGTTGCGGGCAAGCGCCGCCGAGATCGTGACGATGCTCCCGCCGGTCTGCTGCGCCAGCATCTGCTTGACGGCGAGCTGGGTGACGTACAGAAAGCCCTCGAGGTTCGTCGAGACGAGCGACCTGAAGTCCTCGCCCGTGTAGTCCGTGAACGGCTTGGTGAAGAAGATGCCGGCGTTATTGACCAGCACCTCGATCGACCCGAAGCGCGACAGCGCCGTCTCGACGACCCTGGCGGCAGTCGTCGGCTCGCCGATGTCGCCGTCCACCAGGGCGACGCGGTCGGAAGCCGCGACCTCGGTGGATTGCGTCACTTTCCGCGAAGTAGCAACGACGTTGTTGCCCCGTGCGACGAACGCTTGCACGATTCCCGCGCCGATCCCTTGCGAGGCCCCGGTCACGATGACTGTCTTCCGCGTGTTGCTCATGGTTTTCCCCAGGTCACCGGCCTCATTACGGGAGTGGGACGGCGGGCCGTCGGTTCAGCGGTTCACCGCGCTCATGTCCTCGTAGCGCTCCCCGCTGGCCGCGCCTTTCGGTGCCGCTGCCTCTATCCGTTGCAGGTCGTCGCGCGTAAGGGTGATCCCGTGCGCGGCCACGTTCTCCTCCAGGTTTTTGCGGCGCTTGGTGCCAGGGATGGGGACGACGCCCTCCTGGGCGAGGAGCCACGCCAGGGCCAACTGGGCCGGCGTCACGCCCTTCGCGGCAGCGATCTCCCTAACCCGGTCCACCAGCTCCAGGTTCTTCTGGAAGTTCTCCCCCTGGAACCGCGGCCTGTGGCGGCGCCAGTCGTCCGCCGGCAGGTCCTCGAAGCGCCGCAGCTGGCCGGTGAGGAAGCCGCGGCCGAGGGGACTGTACGCGACGTAGCCGATGCCCAATTCGCGGACGGTGGGGAGGAGTTCGTCTTCGGGGTCGCGGCTCCACAGCGAGTACTCGGTTTGCAGGGCGGAGATCGGGTGGACAGCATGCGCACGGCGGATGGTCGCGGGCGCCGCCTCGCATAGGCCGAGGTAGCGCACCTTTCCCTGCCGTACCAGTTCCGCCATCGCGCCGACGGTCTCCTCGATGGGGACGGCCGGATCGACGCGGTGCTGGTAGTAGAGGTCGATGTGATCGACTCCCAGCCGCCGGAGCGAGCCATCGCAAGCCTCGCGCAAATACTCGGGCCGGCCATCTATGGTTCCCGTCCCCTTACCGTCCGTGCCGCCCACGAAGCCGAACTTTGTGGCCACCCGCACCTGGTCGCGCCGGCCGCGGATCGCCTTGCCGACCAGCTCCTCATTCTTGTACGGGCCGTAGGCGTCCGACGTGTCGAGGAGATTGATCCCCAGGTCCAGGGCCCGGTGAATCGTCGCGATAGATTCGGCTTCGTCGGCGGGCCCGTAGGCGTCGCTCATGCCCATGCAGCCGAGCCCCATCGCGGAGACGGTCAACCCCTGCTTGCCGAGTCGTTTCTGCTCCATGTGCTTTCTCCTCGTGAACTTGTTTGCAATCGTCTCTGTGTCGCCGCGACCGGGTCGTCGTGGCAGCGGTCACACGGTGGGCTGGTACATCTGGGCAACGGAGACCGTAGGGACGCCGAGTTCGGTGGCGATCGCATCGACCGCGCGCTGGGCTACCTCGAGGTCTACCCAACCGTCGGAGGTGAAGTAGGGGCCGATGTAGCGCTCGTAGTATCGTTGAGCTTCATCACGGGTCAGCCGGCCGAGGAATGAGGCGATGTAGTCGATGGCCAACTGGGGACGTTGGGCGATCGTGAGAAGGGCTCGCCGGTTGGCCCGCACCAGCGCCTGTAGCGCCGGGTTGTCGAGCGGGATATGAGCGGGGTCCACGGCGATTCCCACGGTGGGGATCTGGAAGTGGTCGCCGACCCAGGACAGGACCGAAAAGCCCTCCTCGCGGGCAACCTGTTCGGGCGCTAATGTGCTGCCCACGTAGGCCGCATCGATCGAACCTTCGCGAAGGCGCCGCAGATCCATCTGGTAGTCACCCGGGGCTCGTGCGACGCACTGCAGGTCGCGGTCGGGGTCCAGACCATGCTTGCGCAGTACGATCCGCGCGAAACAACCGGGTGCGGTGCGGGGTGCGTGGACCGCCAGTCGGCGCCCGCGAAGATCCCCCATGGATTTCACGTCGCCACGCCCGAGGAACCAGAACAGCGGACGATGCGTGTTGACGGCCAGCACAGTCCATTGGATGCCCTCGGTCAGCCGTGTCAACAAGGCCCGCCCCAAACCGATGGTTGCGCCACCGCGCAGGCGCTCGTTCGACCACCTGATTCCGTCGCGGACGGCGACGTGGACACCTTCATCCTCGAAATATCCCTCCTGATCGGCCACGTAGGCGATCAGTTCTTCGTGGATACCGCGTCCAACGTAGGTCAGGTCGATCGTGTGCATCGTCGGCATAGCCTTTCTCCCAATCTCGGACAGGGCGCTCGCGCCCTGCCTTCAGTCCATTGCAAGGCCGCCGTTGACCGGAAGGTAGTGGCCGGTGGTGAAACCGGAATCCTCACTTGCCACGAACGCTATCACCTTGGCGATATCGTCAGGACGGACCAGTCGCCCCATCGGCGTGGCCGCGGCGAGTTGGCGCAGCTTCTCAGATGTCAATTGCTCGGTCACCCTGGTCCCCTCCACCGTGGCCGGTGCGACGAGGTTGGCCGTGATCCCGTGCGGCGCCAGTTCCAAGGCGACGTAGCAGACGAACTGATTCAGGGCTGCCTTGGCGGTGCCCATCGTGATCATTCCCTCACGAGGATGACGCGACGGGTTGGCACTGAGATAGATCAGCCGACCATATTTGCGCGAAACCATTCCTGGCACAACAGCCTTCGTCATCAGGAACGCGGAGTGCAGTTCGTTGTTTAGCTTGCCGCCAAGCTGCTCCCAGGTCAGCTTCTCGAACGAGGTGATGGCAAACGGGATCAGCGCGTTATGCACGAGTACGTCCGTCCCACCCCATCGCCGTTTGACTTGATCGGCCATGGCGGCGACGTTGTCAGGCACGGTGACGTCGGCTTTGATCGCCACGGCTTCGCCGCCAACCGCGGCGATGGTCGCCACCACCTCCTCGGCCTGTGATGCACTGTCGCGGTGGTTGACGACCACCCGGTAGCCGTTTTTGGCCAGTAACAATGCGCTTGCCGCACCGATTCCCCGGCTAGCTCCCGTGATCAGGGCAACTCGTACCATTGTCCTTACCTCCTCTTTGGCGGAGATTGAAAGAACCGACGCTCCCGGCTTGCCTGTTCGTTCAAACCCATCCATCCTTCGGCGCCTCGGCACCGAACCAGTGTTCCGAGATCACTTTCTTTCGCGTGTAGAAAGCAACGGCGTCGGCACCCTGTGCAAAGAGATCGCCGTACATCGAATTCTTCCAGCCGCCGAACGGAAAGAACGCCATCGGCGCCGGCACGCCGAGATTGATGCCGAGCATGCCGGCCTGGATGCGCTCGCGGAAGGTGCGAGCCGCAGCGCCGGATTGCGTGAAGAGAGAGGCCGTGTTGCCGTAGCGGCTGCGGTTTGTCAACGTGATCGCCGCGTCCAGGTCCGGGGCGCGCATCACACTCACCACCGGGCCGAAAATCTCCTCCCGGCCGACGAACGTCTCCGGTGTCACATCGTCGAAGACCGTCGGCCCGATGAAGCAGCCGCGCGGCCTGTGGGGAACGGTTTGGGCACGGCCGTCGAGGCGAAGCCGGGCTCCTTCGGCCACCCCGCGCTCGATCGCAGCCCGGATCCGCTTTTCCTCCTTTGGGTTCACCACGGGACCGAGCGTCGCGGTGTCGCCCAGGCCGTCTCCCAGTTTGAGTTCACGCGCCGAGCGGATGAAGGCATCGACGACGGAGTCCTGTCGCACTCGATCGCCGACCACCACCAGCACGCTCCCGGCAAGACAGCGCTGTCCCGCAGAGCCGAAGCACGACCCAATCAGGGCGGGCAGGGTGCGTTCCAGGTCGGCATCGGGCAGGACGATCAGATGGTTTTTCGCTCCGCCGTGGGGCTTTGCTACGCAACTCGTTTTTCGCGGTACGCCTCGGTAACGTTCCGTGACGAACGGGACCAACCGCGGGACGAAATTACATTACGTATCAAAGCCCCGCCGTGTGCCTGAACGCGCTTGCCGTGAGCCGCCGCGGTGCGGTAGACCGACTCCGCCACTGCCGACGTGCCGACGAAGGAAACTGCCTGTACGTGCGGGTTAGTGATGAGCCGTTCGCTTACTTCCTTGCTCCCCTGCACCACGCCGACGACACCCGGCGGCAAGCCGGCATCAGCGAACAGCTCGATGAGTCGGGTGCCGGTGAGCGGTGCCTTTTCGGCAGGCTTGAGGAGGAACGTGTTCCCGCAGGCGACGGCGATCGACATCATCCATAGCGGAATCAAGGCCGGGAAATTAAACGGCGGAATGCCGACCACCACACCCACAGGTTCGCGGATGGCCTGGCAGTCGACGTCCCGCGAAATGTCGGTCAGCGTCTGTCCCATCAGTTGGGAGGGAATCCCGCAGGCAAATTCGACGACGTCAAGCCCGCGCCGCAGCGAACCGCGCGCCTCGCTCAACAGCTTGCCGTTCTCGCGGACGATGCTGTGTGCCACGTCCGAGAAGTACTTTTCCAGCAGGTCCCGGAACTTGAACAGGACGTGAGCCCGATCCGGCGCCGGAGCGGCGCGCCAGCCAGGGAAGGCGCGGGCGGCCGCAGCGCATGCCTCGTCCACCTGCTCCGGCGCGGCCTCGCGCACCGGCGCCAGCACCTCGGCCGTGTCCGCCGGATCGCAGACGTCGCGGCTCGTGTTCCCCCGGCCCTCAACCCAGGTTCCGCCGATCAGGTTCAGCTCGGAAGTCGAACGCGAGGATGTTGCAGGCGACCGATCAGGGGCAGTAATGGTGCTCATGAAGTCCTCCGATCCATTGTTGAGGGCCATTTTGGACGGGTCAACGATCCGCACCACCGGGCTTAGGCTTGTCCGCGCCAAGCGTTAACCGTACGTGAGATCGGTGCTCTGTCCGACCTCGATGATATAACCGTCAGGATCGCGGATGTAGCAGCGAATCTCGCCGTACTTGGCAATCGGTTCCGTGATGAATTCGGCGCCTCGACTCGTCCACAATCTGTAGCACGATTGAATATCTGCAACGCGGAAATTCATAAAGCTGTTGATGTGATTGGGGTCGGGGACGCTGAGCGTTACCGTTGGCTTGTCGTGGGTGGGTCCGCCGCCGACGTTGAGGATGAGCCACGTATTGGCGATCTGAACGTAACCAGGTGCGTTGCCGTCGCCTAAGCTCAGAATGCGGGCGCCGAAAATCTTTTCGTAGTAGCGAGCCGATCGCTCGATATCGGCGACGGTGAGAAAATACGCGATGCTGATCCCCTCCCGCGGGGGCATCTCATAGCTTTTCTGTTCGACTTGTACGGCCTTCATTGATGGCCCCTTTCGAGGTTCTCCTTCAACCAGAAGTTTCAGCAGCGTCTCGGCCCCCGCTTTGGACGAGGCCGGATTCTGACCGGTGACAAGCCTCCCGTCGGTGACGACGAAGGGAACCCAGTTCGCTACCTTTTCGTAAATCCCACCGAGGCGCAGCAGCTCATCTTCCACGAGAAACGGCACGACCTTCGTGAGGTGGACCGCTTCTTCCTCGCCGTTGGTGAAGCCCGTCACCCGCTTGCCCTTCACGAGCGGCTGGCCCTGGAACTGGACGCGATGGAGCACGCCGGGCGCGTGGCAGACCGCGGCGACCGGTTTGCCGGAACTGTAGAATTCCTCGATGAGGGCGATGGAACGCGGGTCCTCGGCCAGGTCCCACATCGGGCCGTGGCCGCCGGGATAGAAGACCGCGTCGTAATCCGAGGCCTTGACGTCGGAGAGCCGCACGGTGTTCGCCAGCACCGCCTGGGCTGCGGGATCTTGCTTGAAACGCCGCGTCAACTCGGTCTGCCCCTCGGGCGTGTCGCTGACCGGGTCGAGGGGCGGTTGCCCCCCTTTGGGTGAAGCGACGGTCACGGTCGCTCCGGCGTCGAGAAAAGTGAAATAGGGCGCGGCGAACTCCTCGAGCCAGAAGCCGGTCTTGCGGCCCGTATCGCCGAGCTTGTCGTGGGAAGTCAGAACCATGAGGATCTTCATCGTAAGTCTCCTTGTGTTTGTGTCACGAGGTTAAGGCGACTTTCAGTCCGGACGCGGCGCCCGCGGATCCCATAGCGCGAATCTCTTGAACTCGCTGAATTGAGACCTCGCGTGCAGCTCGAAACTTCAAATCTACAAGCGCCTGGCCCACCAATATGAATGCCGTTTGGAGGACGACCGCACAGAAAATCGGATCAATTGCCATATGATCGCACCGCTTTTGTGGCCGCTCTTTCTCGGCCGGTCGTCAAACTGCCGTAACCGCTTCCATCAAGGTCCAGAGCCCTTCGGCCAGTGTCGGGTGGATATAGATCGCCCCCTTCAGAAGCGTGTAAGGGGCGCCCGCGAGCATGACCGCGCCGAGGATCTGCACGACCTCACCCCCCTCCGTGGACAGGATGGCCGCGCCGAGGATCCGGTCCGTTTCAGCATCGACCACGAGCTTCATCAGCCCGGCCGTCTCGTCGATCTCGACGGCGCGGGCGACCCACGCCATCGGGATCTTGCCGACCTTGAGCCGGCGCCCCCCGCCCGCGCCTCCTTCTCGGTCAGCCCGACACGTCCCAGCTGGGGGTCGGTGAAGACGGCGTAGGGGACCGGGCGGTTGTCGGTGGTGAGAGCTTTGCCATCCACCAGGTTGGCATACACGATCTGGTAATCGTTGAAGGAGATGTGTGTGAACGCCGGGCCGCCCTTCACGTCCCCCAGGGCCCAGACGCCCGGCACGCTCGTCTCCAACCGGTTGTTCACGTGGATGAATCCCCGTTGATCGGTCTGCACGCCGGCCTCTTGCAATCCCAGGTCGTCCGTATTGGGTTTGCGGCCGGTGGCGACCAGTAAGTGCGACCCGTGCACCGTCTCCGTGATTCCCGCCGCTACCACACTCACGGCGACCCCACCCTGCTCCTTCTCGACGCGGGTGGTCGTGGCACTCAGGAGAAAACGGAGGCCCTCGCCCTCCAGGGCTTGTTGCAAGGCTCCGGCGACATCGGCGTCCTCGTGGGCGAGGATTTGCTGTCCCCGCTCGACGACGGTCACGCGGCTGCCGAACCGGCGGAACATCTGCCCGAATTCCATGCCAATGTAGCCACCGCCGAGGATGAGCAAGTGCTCCGGCACCTCGGTCAATCGCATGATGCTGGCGTTGTCCAGGAAGTCGATGCCACCCAGGCCTTCCAGGGGCGGAATAACCGGCCTCGCGCCCGTGTTAATAAAGATGCGCTCGCTCTCGAGCTGTTCTTCGCCGACGCGGACCACATGCGGGCCGATGAAGCGGGCATGCCCGCGGTAGAGGTGCAGACTCTGCCGCTCCTCGACCTTCCGGTTCAACCCGGCGCGCGACTGTCCCACAACCCGATCCTTGCGGGCGACCACCTTGGGCAGGTCCACACTGACCGCGCCGCGCGGACCCCCCATCGGTCGGAGTTGCGCGCGTAATGGGCGACCTGGGCCGAGGCGATCATCGTCTTGGTCGGCGTGCAGCCCGTGTTAATACAGGTTCCGCCAAAGTCTCCCTTCTCGACCAGCGCCACGGTCCAGCCGCGGTCGGCCAGTTTCTCCGCCAGCGGGACCCCGGCCTGGCCGGAGCCAATCACGATGGCATCATAGTGCGGCATGAGCAACACTCCTTTCAAAGGCTCGCAGGAATGGCTTCGTGCGCCGGCAGCATCGCACGGCACCCAGCCCGACCAGGAAGCACCCTGTCGTTCCCCGAGTGACGCGGTGTGAGATAGGCCACGCTGAAGTACTGGTGTTCGTCCGTCCAGACACGCTCCGCGGCAAAGCCACTTGCCCGGCCCAGGTCTGCCAGGGCGGGGAGGCTGTATTTGTAGGAGTTCTCGGTGTGGATCGACTCGCCCGCGGCGAACAAGAACGGCACGCCGCCAACACGAACGACCTGGTCGCGGCGGCTGACGAGGTGCATTTCGATTCGCCCCTGGGCGGCGTTGTAGAAGGCCCGGTGGGCGAACTGCTCGATGTCGAAGTCGGCGCCCAGCTCGCGATTGATCCGCACCAGGATGTTGCGGTTGAACGCGGCCGTGACGCCCCGTCGGTCGTTGTAGGCGGCCTCGATCGCGCGCGGATCCTTCCGCAAATCGATGCCGAGCAGGAGCCCGCCGCCGCGACCACACAGCCCCATCGTCTGTCGCAGCAAGGCGAGCGCTGCCTCCGGCGTGAAGTTGCCGAGTGTCGAGCCGGGGAAGTAGACCACCCGTCGGGCGGCACCCTTCCGGCACGCGGGCAGGCCCAACGGGCGCGTGAAGTCGGCGCACAGCGGTAGCACTTCGATGTCCGGGTATTCTTCGCCCAGCGCCCGGGCCGAGCGGCGCAGGTGCTCGCCCGATACGTCGATGGGCACATAGCCAGCCGGGTCGCGCAACTGGTCGAGGAGGCGGCGGGTTTTGACGCTGCTGCCACTGCCATACTCGATGAGCAGGCAACGTGGACCCAGCAGCCCGGCCATCTCCGCCGCGTACTGCTCCATGATGGCCAGTTCGGTGCGCGTCGGGTAATACTCGTCCAGCTCCGTGATCTGCTCGAACAGGGCCGAGCCGACCTCGTCGTAGAAGTACTTGCACGGCAGGTTTTTCTCCGGGGTAAACAACCCCCGGAGCACGTCGGCACGGAACTGCCCCACGGCATCATTGAAGACATCGACAGGAGGCAATTGCGGGATGGTGTCGATCATGCGAGCTCCTTGGCCAGGCGGATGCCGCTGAACTGCCAGCGCGCGTCCGGAGGGAAGAAATTGCGGTAGGTCTGGCGGGCGTGGCTCCGGGGCGTGGCGCAGGACGCGCCCCGCAGGACGAACTGGTTGCACATGAATTTGCCGTTGTACTCGCCCAGTGCGCCCGTAAGCGGGCGGTAGCCGGGGTAGCCGGCGTAGGGACTCGCGGTCCATTGCCACACGTCGCCGTAAAGCTGGTAAAGCGGTCCGGGGTCGTCCGCCGCACTCGATGCCGCGGGGTGAAAGTGGCCCCCCTCCACGAAGTGCCCTCCGAGTGGCACGCCGGAGGCGGCCGTTTCCCACTCCGCCTCGGTGGGCAGCCGGGCGCCGGCCCAGCGCGCAAAGGCGTCCGCCTCGTAGTAACTGACGTGACAGACCGGCTCGTCCGGACGGATACGCCGTGGCCCTGCCAGCGTGGTCATGGACCACTCCCCGCCCTGCTCCGCCCAGTAGAGCGGAGCCTCCAACCCCTGGGCCTGCCGGGCGGCCCAGCCGTCGGACAGCCACAACTCGGGCCGGTCGTATCCGCCGTCGTTGATGAAGGCCAGGTACTCGGCGTTGGTCACCAACCGGCTTGCCAGTTGAAAGCCGTTCAGCCAGGTCCGGTGGCGCGGCGACTCGTTGTCGAACGCAAAGCCGCTGCCGTCGTGCCCGATCCAGGCCAGCCCCGCGGGAAAGGCCAGCCAGTTCTGGCGGGGAGGCGCGCCAATCTCCAAGAGTGCCTCCCGGTAGACAGGATGGAGCGGGTTGGCGGCCCAGGCGTGTTTGAGGTCGGTGAGGACCAACTCCTGGTGCTGCTGTTCGTGATGGAGGCCCAGCAAGACCGTCGTTGCGATTTTCCCCAGGGTCTCAGTACCCGCCGCCCGGAGGAGCTGAGCCATGTGCTTGTCCACGTAAGCACGGTACCCGAACACTTCCACCACCGTGGGGCGGGACAGTAGCCCCCGCTGCGAGCGCGGCCAGCGCGGCCCCACGCTCTGGTAATATGAGTTGAAAAGGGATCGAAACCGGGGATGGAAAAGCCGATAACCCGGCAGGTGCGGCACAAGCAAGAACGTTTCAAAAAACCACGTCGTATGGGCCAGGTGCCACTTCACCGGGCTTGCATCCGGCATGGACTGGATGACATAGTCGTCCGACGCCAACGGCTCGCACAGTGCTTCCGTACAGTGGCGGACGGTTCGATAGGATTCCGCCAGGGCGGCGCTGTCCGCCGTGGCTGAGACGGCCTGCGACACCACAGGCTTTGGTGGAGAGACCGCCAGCCTGGTGTCGGGGCCTGCTTCCGCCTCATGGATCGAGGACAAGCTATTCATTGGCAATCCCCTCCTGTTTCTGCTTTCACCATTCGACTCAGAACCACATTCAAGGCCTCGGCCTCGCCGTCGCTCAGGTAGCTTCCGAAGTGCTCCGCGATGGCTCGGACGAACACTGCTCTCGCCCGCCTCAACTCGTCCCGCCCCCGATCCGTCAGGACGGCGCACGATCCTCGCCGGTCCCGAGCCTCCCCCTCCCGACGCAACACCCCCGCCCTCTCCAGCCGGTTCGCCAACCGGGTCACCCCACTCCGGGTGAGGTGCACGGCTTTGGCCAGCTCGCTCAGCCGGAGGCGGTTGCCGGGGGCCTCGTGGAGCAAGCGCAACACGTTGTAAGAGTCGAGAGGCAGAGAAGTCGCCGCCGCCAGTTCGCGGCCGACCCGCTGCACCAGGAGCGCATGAGCGGCCATGAACGTCCACCACCCCGCCAGCCTGGCGTCCTCGGCTTCTGTGGTCACGGTTCGCCCCTCAAGAGGCTTCGCGAAATGGTTGACTGGGCAACTACCGCGCCTACACTACCTATGCTCGCCCGCGGCCCGGAATTCCCCACCGGGCGAACTGGGACGTTAAATCCACAGGCGATGGGGCCATCCATCGGGGCGAGAAGCGCCGGTCCCCAGCCTACCTCTCCTTCGTCCATCCAGTTGACGGCCGTTGCCACCACCGAGCCACGGGCAAGGAAAGCCGCCCACTACCTTCAATGCCGTTTGGCCGGCGGACGCACAGAAAACTCAAGAAAATGGCCGAAGTTCTGGCGCGGCGGGCCTGAGCGGCAGGGCAGCCGGTCGCGATGAAGGCAGGGGATCGATAGATGCCACCAGACCCCTCATTTGACGAACTCATCCGCCGGGTGGGCAGCGGCGATGAACAGGCGGCAGCCCGGCTCGTGCGGGACTTCGAGCCGGTCGTTCGCCGGGTACTGCGCGCCCGTCTCCGGGCCCCCCGCGCGGCACGAATTCGATTCCCTGGATATTTGTCAGTCGGTGTTCGCCATCTTCTTCGTGCGCGTAGCCGCTGGCCAGTACGACCTGAAAGAGCCCGACGACCTGATCAAGTTGCTGCTGACCATGACCCGCAACAAGGTGGCCGAAAAAATGCGGCGGCAGCACCGCCTGCGCCGCGACAGTCGCCGCACCGTAGGCGGGGTCGAAGAGCTGGCCCTGGCGAGCCAGGATCCGACTCCGAGCAGTGTGGTTGCGGGCAAGGAGTTGCTCGAACAGGTGCGGCAGCGCCTGAGCGAAGAAGAGCGCCATCTGGTTGAGCTGCGCGGCCAGGGCCTCAGCTGGGAAGAAGTCGCTGCTTCCCAGGGCGGCACGGCCGGGGCGCGGCGCAACCAGTTGGCCCGTGCCCTCGACCGGGTCACCGTGGAGTTGCGAATCGACGAGATCTGATTGGAGAGTTCCGAAATCCCAAGAGGGTACATGCCGTCCGTTGCGGGTTTCGGCTTTTCAAAGGGGGAAAGCGATGTCCGACACGCCGGATCGTCCTTCTGATTTGTCCCGCATCTTCGACGAGTTTCTCGTCAGGCGCCAGCGCGGCGAGTCGCCGAGCCTGGATGAGTACTGCCAGCGCTTCCCCGATCTCGCGGGGCAGCTGCGGCTGCATGTCGGACTCTACGACGCCCTGGACCCGGTCGGGCCGGCAAGGGACGATCCCGCCTCCGGGCCTGGAGAGGATGCGCCTGGCGTCGCCCTGCTCTCGGGGCTGAAAACGGGCCCGCCGGACGACGCGCTCCCAGGGCCGCATACTGCCGGCCTGCCGCATGTCCCGGGCTACGAGGTGGAGACAGTGCTCGGTTGCGGTGGCATGGGCGTCGTCTACAAGGCCCGGCACCTGGCCCTCAAGCGCACCGTCGCTCTCAAGATGGTCGCGAGGGGCCATCCCCACCCTGCCGAGCAGGCACGCTTCCGGGCGGAGGCTGAAGCCGTCGCCCGACTACAGCATCCGAATATCGTTCAGATTCACGAAATTGGCGAAGCGGACGGACGGCCGTTTTTCGCACTGGAATACGTCGCGGGCGGCTCGCTGGCCGAGCGGTTGGCTGGGCAGTTCATGCCTCCGTTGGCTGCGGCACGGTTGGTGGCGACGCTGGCTGAGGCCATGCACCTGGCCCACAGCCGCAACCTGGTTCACCGCGACCTGAAGCCCGCGAACGTGCTTCTGGTCGGCGGGGGCGACAGGCCGGTCGATCAGTGCCAGCCGAAAGTGACCGACTTCGGCCTGGTGCGGCAGCTGGACGCCGACTCCGGTCAGACCTGTGATGGCATGGTGCTGGGGACGCCCAGCTACATGGCGCCTGAGCAGGCCGAGGGTCGGGCTGGTTCCGCCGGTCCCGCCGCTGATGTGTATGCGTTAGGTGCCATCCTCTACGAATGCCTGACCGGGCGGCCACCCTTCAAGGGAGCGACAGCGCAGGAGACCCTGGAGCAGGTCCGTAGCCGAGAGCCTGCCCCCTTGACCTCCCTGAATCCGCAGACGCCGCGCGACCTGGAGACAATCTGCCTGAAATGCCTGCGGAAGGAACCTGAGCGGCGTTACGCCAGTGCCCGGGAATTGGCCGACGACCTGGGACGCTTCGTGCGCGGTGAGCCAGTGGCGGCGCGTCCGGTCGGGCGCCTGGAGAGAGTCGCCAAGTGGATACGCCGCAACCCGACGGTCGCCAGCCTCTCGGCCGTGGCGGCGCTGGCGCTCGTGGCAGGCACTGTCGTGTCCCTGGTGTTCGGCGTCGAGGCGAGCCGACAGGCGGATGATGCACGCCAAAAGGCGGATGAACTGGGGCAGCAGACGATCCAACTCCAGGCCCAGACCCATGCGGCACAGGAGAACGCTCGGCTTGCCAAGGAGAACGAGAAAAAAATAGGCCAGGTGCTGGTGTCGGGGCTGTTGATCCCTATCGGCCGCAACCCGCACCAACTCACATTCCCCCTTGATGTCATCGAGGGGAGCGCCCTGCGCGAGCTCAGGGCGATTTCTCCCGAGCTTCGCGTGCAGTTCCTGGAGACAGCACTGCGTGACCGCGACAGGGCGCGGCGTGTCGGGCGCCGGGCGGACTGGATTGTTCAGGCGATCGTCGGGGGCGACCGCGCCTTGCGCGGCAACGTGGCATCTCTGGTCGTCCGGCGTATTCAGGAGCCGGACGCGCCGCCGGAAGCGCGGTTCGCCTGTGCCCGCCTCGGAGTGGCAGTGAACGTCACGGATCGCGTGTGGGCGGAGCATGCAGCGGACGCACTCCTGGTTGTGCTGCGCGACCCGCAGACCGATAAAGCCGATTTCCCCTTGTTGGCCGAAGCGCTCGCTGCCGTGTGCGAACACCTGGCGCCCAATCAGGCCGCCGACCGTGCGGCGGCTGGGCTGGACATCTTCCTCGGACCGCTGCGAAACTCCCAGGGCAAGGTGGAGGACGACAAGGCACTCGGTCGAGCCATCGTGGCGATTAGCCCGCGGTTGGACACGGCGACGGCAGCCCGTGCGGCCGAAACGCTGACGGGCCTCCTTTGCCACCCCAAGAGCGTCCCGTTCAAGTCGCCTCCCCTCGCCACCGCACTGGTTGCGGTCTGCCAGCGATTGCCCGCCGCGGATGCCGCCGCCCACATCAACCGGTCGGTGGATTTCCTCATCGCCGGGCGCAAGACCACAAAAGCAATCGAGAGATCGAACTACATCTTCCTAACGATGGCCCTGGACCCGATGTGCGAAGGCCTTGATGCGCCCCGGGCGTCTCGCGTGGCTAACGCGATCGTCGCCATTCTCGGCGACCGTCAAATGGTCGGCGACTACAAGCTCGAATACATTCGTTCGGGCCACATCACCGTTCTCACCAAGGCGGCCAAGTGCCTGGATCCGCCCGGCGGCCTGCAAGCGGCCGAGGATTTGGTTCTCGTCCTGCGCAAGGCAAACAGCATCGTAATGACCAAGGACGAACTAAGAGCGGCTATGGTGACGCTGTGCGGGCGTTTGGATACGGCCGGCTCGGCGCGTGTGGCGGAAGCCATGACCGCTGCCGTTCGAGATCCGAAGACCACCATGCTGGCGCGTACCGTTTATGCCGATGCCTTTGCGGTAATTGCCGTCAAGCTCACGCCAGCGCAGGTTGCTTCGCTCGAAAGAACGCTGGTTGATTCACTGTTGGCCGACATGAACGATGCGAAGTCGCTGCCCTTCTCGGGACTTACGGTAAAAGCACTGGGGACGACCAGCGGCCGCCCCGGCGCGACAAGTGCCCCCCGCGTCGCCGAAGCCCTTGGCGCGGCCATTAGCGATTCACTGACTCCGCTTTCAACCCTCGACACGCTAGCGGCGGCTCTCACGGAGGTCTGCGCCCAACTGCCGCCACGGGAAGCCTCGACTCGCGTGAACCGGACCCTGGACGTGCTAGAATCCCTCTGGAAAGCCAGGACGGCGCCCAGGGACCGGGCGTCGATCGCCGCGGCACAGATGGCCCTGTGGAAGCACCTCGACCGTGCCGACGCCGATGCCCGGGCACTGCAGGCGGCGGCGTACCTCGTTGGCGCGCTGCGGGATCCCAAAACCCCAACACAGGATATCTTCGCCCTCGCACTCGCGCTGTCAGCCGTCTATGACCACATCGATCCTTCCGAGCGGTGCCGGCATGCAACCGCCGGCGCGGACGCCCTCGTCGCTGCGCTCCGAAATGCCAAGAACGAAACGGTCTCATCCGTTCGCCTGTCGCAAGTGCTCGCCACGATATCGGTCCATCTGGACCAACCCGGCGTCGTCCGGATCGTCGACGCGATGATCGCCCTTATGGACGATCCCAGTGTTCAACCCAGCCCTTCGGGACTGGTTCCGTCGACGCGTTTGGACCGATTCGTGCCGTATGAGCCGCTGCTCAAGAAAGTTGCCGTTCGTCTCGACGAACGCGACCTTCAGCGGCTGCTGGCCCATCCGATCGCGGTAGGTGATCTGCAGCGCACCTTCCTTGACGCTTTGCCCGGAGCGCAGAAGCACTCCTTCCGAAACGCCTGGCACTACCTCGATTGGACCAAATCGAACGGAAACTGAACCGACGCGCCGCTGCCGGGGTCGAACCGCTGACTTTCGGCAACAGTCGAGTAGCTTGTGATGATAATCTGTGGCATCACCATCCTGTTTCGAGTGTCGCCTTTTCCGGGGAGGATAGCCATGTCCGACACGCCGGGCGATTTGTGCCGAAGTCCGGAATCTTCGGCGGAGGGCCCCGTGGCGTGGTTGTCCGCCCTGTGGCGACAGGGTCAGGAGCCTGACCTGAAGGAGTTCCTGGCCGGAGCCGGTCTGCTCAACGCCGCAGAACTGACGGACGTGCTCTGCACCGACCAGCGCCAGCGGTGGTTGTACGGCCAGCGCCCCGAGGTCGAGGCCTACCTCGCGCTCCACGGCTCCTTCCACCCCGGTGCGGAACCCGCCATTGACCTGGTCTTTGGCGAGTTTCTGGCGCGACGCGAGCTGGGCGAGTCCCCGACCCTGGACGAGTATTGCCGGCGCTTCCCGAAACTCGCGGGGCAGCTTCGTCTACACATCGATCTCTTCGACGCCCTGGGGTCGGTCGGGCAGGCAAGGGACGACCCCGCCTCCGGGTTTGGGGAGGATTCCTCCAAAGCCTCCCACGCGGCTCAAACGCCTGCCGTCGCTGCGGAAGGCGGGGGGCAGAGCACGGATGTCGGAGAACGGTTGGCGGCCGGTCTCTCTCCCCTCTCTCGGTTTTCTCCTGCCGTTTTCCCGGAGTTGCCGGGCTACGAAATCCTGGGCGAGGCTGGCCGCGGTGGCATGGGCATCGTCTACAAGGCGCGCCAGCTCAGCTTGCAGCGTCTGGTAGCAATCAAGATGGTTCTTTTTGGGGGGGAGGGGACGAGCAGATCGCAGCACGATTTCACCAGGAGTTCCTCCTGGCTGGCCGGCTGGCCCACCCAAATCTGGTGGTGGCCTACGACGCGGGCGCAGTCACCGGGCTTCCCTACTTCGTCATGGAATTCGTCGATGTTGCCGGCCTTGACGGACTCGTGAGGCAGCGGGGGCCGTTACCCGTGGCGGAGGCTTGCGAGGTAGTTCGGCAGGCGGCCCTCGGGTTGCAGCACATCCATGAGCACGGCCTGGTCCACCGCGATGTCAAGCCGTCCAACCTGATGCTCACGCCCTCCGGTCAGGTGAAGCTGCTCGACCTGGGCCTGGCGCGGCTGGTGAACGAGCAGGGTCGGGAAGGACAGATCACCACGTCCGGGCAGTTCCTGGGCACTCTCGACTACATTGCCCCCGAACAGTGCGACAACAGCCACGCGGTCGATATTCGCGCGGACATTTATAGTTTGGGCTGCACGCTGTACCACCTCCTGGAGGGAAGGCCGCCCTTCGCCGCCCCGGACTTTTCATCTCCTTATCAGAAGCTTAAGGCCCATGCCGAGGTATCGGCGCCGCCGATCCGCCAACGCCGGCTGGACGTCCCAGAGCAACTGGCAACGGTCCTGGCGCGGATGCTGGCCAAGGATCGCGATGGCCGGTTCGCCACCCCCGCGGAAATCGTCGCGGCCTTGCATCCATTTGCAGCAGGCGCGGACCTCCCGAGTCTGTTTCGCACTGAAGGCGCGCGGCTTCCACCGATGGCCCTGACCGTTCGCACGAGCAGTCTGCCACTATCTGTGGGAGTGTTGCATTCATTCTCGGGGACGATGGTCCTCAGCGAGGGCCCCGTAGCCGATGCCACGCTCCTGGCAATCGAGGAAGTCAATCAGCGAGGGGGAATCCGGGGAAAGAAACTCGAGGCCTTCGTTTGCGATTGCCGGTCGGATGAGCCAACGTTTGCGCGCGAGGCCGAGCGGTTGATCACCCAGGAGAAGGTCTGCGCCCTGTTCGGTTGCTGGACCTCCGCCAGCCGAAAGGCGCTCCTCCCCGTCCTCGAGCGACACGACCATCTACTTGTTTACCCGGTGCAGTACGAGGGCCTCGAACAATCCCCTAACGTCGTTTACACCGGCGCTACCCCCAATCAGCAGATGCACCCGGCCGTTCGCTGGGCCTTCGACTCCCTGGGTGCCCGCCGGTTCTTCCTCCTGGGATGGGATTCCGTCTACTCGCACGCGGCGCACGCCGTTATTCGGGAGGAGCTCACGGCACTCGGCGGCCAGATCGCCGGGGAGGAGTACCTCCTGCCCGCGAGCCCCGAAGTCTCCGGGGTGGTACGGCGAATCCTCGAAACCCAGCCGGACGTGATCCTGAACACCGTGGTCGGCGATCGCAACATCCCGCTCTGCCGCACACTGCGAGCGGCCGGGGCGACGCCTGGCAAGCTGCCAACGATTTACTTCAGCGTGGGCGAGGTCGAACTGCGGCATTTCGCGGATCGGGAGATAGTCGGGGACTACGCCGCCTGGAATTACTTTCAGAGCCTTGACCGGCCGCAGAACAAGAGGTTTGTCAGCCGCTTCCGACAGCGATACGGCCCGCAGCGTGTCCTCTCCGACCCGATGGAAGCGGCCTATCTGGGGGTCCACCTCTGGGCGCAGGCTGCAGAGTCGGCGGGCGGCGGCGACGCACGTGCGATTCGGGAGGCCCTCCGGAACCAAAGTTTCGACGCGCCGGGGGGAGTCGTGCGGATCGATCCCGACAACCAGCACACCTGGAAGACCGCCCGGATTGGCCGGGTGGTCGATGGAGGGCAATTCGAGTCAATCTGGACTTCGGAGACCACAATACGACCGGTTCCTTTTCCCAACTCTCGGCCCGCCGCCGCGTGGCACGTCCTGCTGGCCGAACTTTTCTAGAGATGGGACGGGAACTGGTCCAATCCTCATGCCGAAGGGATGTCGTTATGAACCGCTTCGTGGGTAATCTCACTGAGATCTGGCGCTATCCCGTCAAGTCCATGCTCGGCGAGCAGATGAGCGAGTTGGCGATCGGAGTCGGTGGCGGAATCGGCGACCGCGCCTGGGCGCTCCGCGACCTTGAAAGCGGTCGGATCGCGAGCGCCAAGAAATACGCCCGGCTGCTCGAATTCCGCGCGACCTACGAAGTCGCACCGACCAATGATGGTCCCGGCCGCGTGCGGATCGAGGCCCCGGGTGGTCGGGTCATTTACCCCGACGAGGCCGGGGCGTCCGAGGAGATCTCCGCCGAGATCGGCAAGCCTTTGCGTCTGGAGCGCGCCCGAGCGCATCGTCGCGAAAAGACGGGGATCGACCCGGCCACGGTCTTCGGCGACGTGCCCGTCGAGAATCTGAAACCCGAATACACGGCCCAAACTCTCCCAGACTACTTCGAATTGATGGAGGGCACGTTCTTCGAGGTGGCCGCGGTTCACGTGCTTGCGAGCGGCTCGGTCGAACACCTGCGCCAACTGCAACCGGGGGCAGCGATCGACCGGCGCCGCTTTCGGCCAAGCCTCTACATCGAGACCGGGGCCGAGTGGACTGGCTTCGTCGAAGACGAGTGGCTGGGGGCACTCTTGCGGTCGGTGCGACTTTGCGGATCGACAGCATGCAGCCCGCCCTCGGGTGCGTGACAACGACCCTGGCACAAGGTGACCTTCCCCGGGATCTCAGCGTGCTCCGGACCAGCGCGAGACACCATGGGGGCTGCGTGGGCGTCTTCGGCGCGGTCCAGGCCCCCGGTGGTTTGGTCCGAATTGGCGACTCCGTATCGCTGAGCAAGTAAAACGCGTGTGTACGGAGTTTTTCAATTCCGTGTGCGGTCTACAGCCAAACGGCATTCAGGAAGGTGAAAAGCAACTCAGGGCAGATGTCCGGCAGCGCAGCCCAAACGAAGGGAGGCTGAGATGAATGATCCGCAAATCCGCGCAGCCCTGGAACGACACTGGACCGCCTCCGCTGCGGGCAATCAGGACGCGGAACACGAGATCTATAACGACGATGCGGTCCTCGAGTATCCACAGTCCGGGGAGCGGATCCGCGGACGGCACAACGTGCAAGCCCAACGCAGCCAGCATCCGGCCAGACCGTCGGGCTTTGTCGTCCGGCGGATCGTCGGTGGGGGTGACCTCTGGGTCACCGAGTTGGTGATCGCCTATGACGGGCGTCCCTTCAACACGGTGAGCATCATGGAGTTCCAGGCAGGCAAGGTAGTGCGCGAGACGCAGTACTTCGCAGAGCCGTTCGAGCCCCCGGCGTGGCGGGCGCGGTGGGTGGAACGGATGACGTGAGCCCCCCTTCGAGTACAAGTTGGACCAGTTTCGTAACCGGGTTGAACGTTCCAGCTGCTCGACGGATGTAGTGACCGGACGGCCAGTAAGCTGGGTATCAACACACGCGCACTCCAGCATAAGATTCGCGAGTACGGGTTGGATGACCCCCTGCACCAGGCGCCTCGGTCGCGAGAAGTCCAGTGATTTAGCACCTCGCCCGGTGGGGAGTAGTCAACTGTGAAAGACGCAATTTCAAGGAGGTCAAGATCGTCCTTCAAGAAACTCCCTCGGTCGTTTTTCCGGCGACCCGCGACGGGAGTGGCCCACGCGTTGATCGGAAAGATCCTCGTGCGCCATATTCACGGGAAGGCATTTCAGGCGCGTGTGGTGGAGACTGAAGCGTATCTCGGCCCTCACGATCTGGCATCGCACGCCTCCAAAGGGCGGACGCGGCGAACCGAAGTCTTGTTTGGCCCCGCAGGACGGGCCTACGTGTACTTGATCTACGGGATGTATGAGATGCTGAACGTCGTGGCCGGACGTGTGGGAGAAGCCCAAGCGGTCCTCATCCGCGCCGCCAAGCCGCTTAACGGTTGGAAGGCCGATCTCTCGGGGCCCGGTCGGCTTACTCGGGCATTTCAGATCACCCGCTCGGAGTACGGCCTGGACTTGACTGGAGACGAACTTTATTTCCTGGACGACCCAGCGTATCAGGCGCGGGTGGTTTCCGCGAAACGGGTCGGAATCGACTACGCCAGAGAATGGAAGGATGCTCCACTTCGCTTTCTCGATGCAGAGCACTTGGCGCGATTGTCTTGCAAAGGAACGGCATGACAGAGAGACCTAATGATGTGCTGGCGCAGATCGGCCCGGACACCTCTTTGCACGGTCCTTCGTGCCGCAAGCATGATTATGTGGTAATCGGCAAGCAAAACGGACCCGCATCGGCGAGCAAAATGGACCCACCTGGGTTCAGGGGTTCACTGCCGAGAGCAGGGGTTGTGAACCAGCCCCCGGGCATTGCTCTTGTTCTGTCTGAGCGCGGTTGCTACCTTTCGGCCGCCGGGTGAAACGGAGTCGGGCTCTGCGGGGACGCAACCCGACAAGGGATAGCCCGGCCGATGGTGTGCCGATGGCACTGGGCCCCTCGCTCCACGTTGGTGGGCGAGCGGGCCGCCACCGTCATCGGACACCGGAGTTATGCCTCCCAAAATCCACCTCCCCATCTCCGGCGGCTGCATGGTTGCTCACTCGCCCTTCCTGCTCTTCTTGCTTTTCATCGACTCCCGGAAGCGGAAGCTTTCGCCATTCATCTCGAAGATGTGGCAGCGGTGCGTCAGCCGGTCCAGCAGCGCCGCCGTCATGCGCTCCCCCTGGAATACCTGGCCCCAGTCGCTGAACGCCAGGTTGCTCGTCACCAACAGGCTCTTGCGCTCGTAGCGGTCGGCGAACACCTGGAACAGCAGCTCGGCGCCCACGCGACTGAACGACAGGTAACCCAGCTCATCGCAGATCAGCAGGTCGGTGCGGTCCAGCTGGGCCAGCACGCGGTCGAGCTGGTACTGCTTCTGCGCCTCCTCCAGGCGCGTCACCAGCGCCGCCGCCGTGCAGAAGCGCACGCGCTTGCACTGCCGACACGCGGCCAGGCCCAGGGCGATGGCGCAGTGCGTCTTGCCGGTGCCGGGGCTGCCGATGAGGCAGACGTTGGCCCGCTGCTCGATCCACTCGCCGCGCGCCAGCTCCAGCACCTTGGGCTTGCTCAGGGCCGGCACGGCGGTGAAGTCGAAGGTGTCGAAGTCCTTGTGGACCGGGAAGTCGGCCTGGCGGATGCGTGCCTGCACGGCGTTGCTGGCGCGGGCCGCGACCTCCAGTTCCGTCAGGCGCAGCAGGTATTGCTCGTAGCCCTCATTGGCCTGGGCCGCCTCGCGGGCCAGCTTCTCGAACTCGGCGTGCATCGTGGGCAGCCGCAGTTGCTTGAGGTTGCTCTTGAGCAGCAGTTGGGTGTTGGCGTTCGCGGTCATTGTCCTCTTCTCCTCGGGTAAGTAGTTGGTCGAACCGGCCCAGGTCGGGCCGGGGGACCTGGTACTGACGTAGGGGTGTCACTGACGAGTGACAGTGGGCTGTCACTGTTTCCGCGGCCGGGCGTGCCTCGGCCAGCCGCGCCACCGCGGCGATGATGCGTTCGGCCTGCACGGGCTCTTGCAGCAGGCCCTGCTCCACGGCCTGTTGCACGCGCCCCAGCGGGTGGTCGGCCAGCAGTTGCAGCACGCGGATGTAGTGGCGCGCCCCGGCCCGCGCGCCGTGCCGCTTCTCCAGGGCCTCGCGCAGCGCGCGAACGACGCGGGCAAGACCCAGTCCTTCAGGACCGGGGCGTGATCCAGCGCCGCCGGCCGCCGCCCCAGCGCGGCCAGGTAGTGCAACGGGTCCAGCAGTTGCTCGTCCCGACCGTAACTGCGCGGGTGCCGCGCCACGACCCGGCCGCCGGCTACCACCTCGACGCGCTCGACGTAGCCCTTGACGGTCACCGCCTGGTAGGCGCAGGTGCGCGGCACGCTGTAGCGGTTGTGGTCGAAGCGCACCGTCTGGTACTTGTCCACCTGGGCCGGCTGCGTGATGCAGGCGTCGAAGGGCCGGGGCGGCAGCGGCAGCGCCTCGGCCCGGTCGCGCCCGAAGCGCTGGCCGATGGAGTCGGCGCGGCCGGCCACGGTGCGGCTGGCCTCGCGCAGGCAGCGCTCGCGCAGGGTGAGGTTGAGCGCCGCCAGGTCGGCGACCTGCGGCACCGGCGTGGCCCACTGCCGTTGCAGCACGCGCACCCGGGTCTCGGCGTAGGGCTTCTCGTTGCCGCGCGCCGGCATGCAGAACAGCGGGTCGAAGGTGTAGTGGCTGGCCAGGGCGGCGTAGCGCTCGTTGGGCCGGCGCTCGCGGCCCCGGAAGATCTGGCGGACCACGGTGGTCGGGTTGTCCCACCAGACTTCGTGGGGCACACAGCCGAAGAAGGCGAAGGCTTCGACCAGGCCGGCCAGGATGGCCTCGGTGCGCTCGGTGGGCATGGCCATCACGAACGGGTAGTTGGAGTAGGCCCAAGCGGTGACGAGCACGGGCACGAGGCGGCGACCGTCGGGAAAATCGACGTGGATGTGCCCGAAGTCACACTCCAGGCGCTGCCCGGGATCGTGTGCCAGTGGGATGAAGGTCTCGCGGCGGTCGCGGCGCTGTTGGCCGACGTAGCGGCGGACCTGGTCGTATCCGCCCTGGTAGCCGTGCTCGGCGCCCAAACGGCGGAAGATCTGCATGGCGGTGTGGCGCTGCTTGGGAGGCGCTTCCTCATCGGCGGCGAGGATGGCGTCGATGGCAGCGCGAAAGGGGCCGAGGACGGGGGCCGCAGGGGGCCGGGTGCGCGTGTAGGGCCTGGGCTGGGCCTCGCGGAGGATCTGCCGCACCTTGCGCGCGAGTGGTGGAAGGTGCGGGCGATGTCTCGGATACTCATGCCGTCGCGGAAGGCGCGGCGAATCTGGCCGTAGTCGTCCACCGTCAGCATCCTTGCCTCCGTTCTCCAAAAGCTCGGCTCTTCCGTTTTTAGGTGCGAAACACTGGATTTTCTGTGAACGGACGATCACGTGCCCCACGATTTTTCCAGGGAAAATTGAGAATCGGGCCGATAACCCGCACCTAAAAACGGAAGAGCCAAAAGCTCCAGGTTGTGGAGCCTCCAGTAGAACGGCAGCGGCTGGGGTGGGTCCATTTTACTCGCCGATCTCGGGCTTACAGGTGGGTCCATTTTGCGCGCCGATAACCACTCGACGACAGCCAGGTACAGCCAACCCTCCCGGGTCGGGATGTAGGTGATGTCCGCCACCCACGCCTCGTTGGCCGCGGCGGGGTTGAACTGCCGATCCAGGAGGTTCGCGGCCACGGGCAGGTCGTGGTTGGAGTCGGTCGTGCAGCGGAACTTGCGGGCCGTCTTGGCCCGGAGGTCGTGGTCGTGCATGAGCCGGGCCACGGTGTTGACGCAGCAGTCCTGGCCCCGGGCGACCAGCTCGGCGTGGATGCGCGGGCTGCCGTAGCGGGCCTTGACCTCGGCGTGGATGGCGCGGATTTCCACGAGGAGGGTGTCGCGGCGCCGGGCGCGGTCGCTGGCGGGGCGGTCGCGCCAGGCGTAGTAGCCGGCGGTCGAGACCTCCAGGGTTTCGCAGAGCAGGCGCACGGGCCACTGGCCGCGGTGTTCCTCGATGAAGCGGAAGGTCATGTCGCCTCCCTGGCGAAGAACGCCGTCGCTTTTTTTAGGATGTCGCGCTCCGCCAGGAGCCGCTGGTTCTCGGCCCGGAGGCGGCGGTTCTCTTCCTCGAAGGGGGAGAGCTTGCCCTGGCCGGGGAAGGCCTGGCCGCCCTTGGCCTCCAGCGCCTGCTTCCAGGAGCGGAGCAGGGTCTCGTGGATGCCGAGGGAGCGTGCGGCCTCGGCGACGGAGTAGCCCTGCTCAGTGACGAGCTTGACGGCCTCGAGCTTGAACTCCGGGGTGTAGGTACGTCGGGTTCTGGCCATGATGGACCTCCTCAGGAGAGTTTACACTCTTAACTGGGTGTCCACCATTCGTGGGGAGGTTCAACGATCCGATGCAAGGTAATAGGAGGATCTCGATGAGCATCGAAAAGAATGTCGAGATTGTGAAGAGTTTTCTCGCGGCAATCGGCCGCCGCGATAAGCAAGGGTTGCTGGCGTTGTCTGCCGAAGATATTGAGTGGATCATTCCGGGCGAGGACTGGCCGCTGGCCGGCACGCACCGCGGGCACGCGGGATTGGCGGCTGTGCTTCAGAAGGCTAACGAGACGGTGGAAACGTCGTTCCCGGAGCCCCCCGAGTTCATCGCGCAGGGAGACCGGGTTCTGGTCGTCGGCTTCGCTACGGGGAGAGTCAAAGCCACGAATAAGCCGTTCAAGGACGATTGGGTCTTCGACGTTACCGTTCGAGATGGGAAAGTGACGAAGATCCGGGAGTATATCGACACGCAGGCACTGGCGCGGGCCTCCAAGATGGACGCGAGCCACCAGCCCTGACCCATCGAGACCAAGCCCTCGACTCGAGCCCGAAATAGTTCGCTTCGCCTTGCACCCGGGTAGGCGGCCGCCGACCTAGAACAGGCAGGCTGATCGGCCTGCATCTCGGGGCCAGCCACCAGAAGGAGCTGGACAACCCTTTTCACTCGGCTGAATGGAAGAGTGTGCGCGGGCCTGCGCTGGCAGCACACATGTCAAACAACAGAGTTGATCCATAAGAACGACTGATCGCCTTAGCGATAAAAGCGGAAAGCCGGCCGCAGAATGCGTCCGTTGAGCTAAACAATCCCCTCTGGAGATTAGACAATGTCAACGACCAGCATCGCAAAGGCGCTGACCGTGCTTCAAGGCATCGGAAACAGGGACCAGGACCTTGCAGTCAAGTACATGCACCCAACGAAATTCACTCAACACAACCCGCTCGTGTCCGACGGCATTGCCGGAGTGAAGGAGTGGATTCGTCGGCTTCCGCGTGAGAAGAGCCCTCTCAAGACGGTTCGAGCCTTTCAGGATGGGTCCTACGTCATCGCCAATACGGAGGGAGACATCCTCGGTCAGAATGTCTTCTTCGACATCTTCAGGCTGGAGGACGACTTGATCGTCGAGCAGTGGACCTTTTCGACAAAAGCCGCCCCTCCCAATAAAAGCGGGCACACTCAGACCGATGGGCCAACGGAAGCAAACCACGAACAGGATACAGAAAAGAGCAAGTCGATCATTCGGGATTACTACGAGACGGTTCACGTCTCTGGAGACCATAGCAAAATCCCGCAATTCAGTGCCGAGCACTGCATCCGCCACGAGCCCGGCGTCAGCGACGGACTCGCGGTGTTTTTACGTGACCTCAAGGCTGCCACTGAACACGGAAAGGCCTCCAGAAGCATCGATGAGATCAAGCTCCTGTTGGGACAGGGAGACTTCGTTTTTGTAGCCGCCAAGGGAACGGTTAAGGGTGCGCCTTGCGCCTATATCGACCTATACCGAGTTGAAGGCGACAAGATCGCTGAGCACTGGGGATTTCTGAACCTCCCCACGAATGGTGGACACCCAGTTAAGAGTGTAAACTCTCCTGAGGAGGTCCATCATGGCCAGAACCCGACGTACCTACACCCCGGAGTTCAAGCTCGAGGCCGTCAAGCTCGTCACTGAGCAGGGCTACTCCGTCGCCGAGGCCGCACGCTCCCTCGGCATCCACGAGACCCTGCTCCGCTCCTGGAAGCAGGCGCTGGAGGCCAAGGGCGGCCAGGCCTTCCCCGGCCAGGGCAAGCTCTCCCCCTTCGAGGAAGAGAACCGCCGCCTCCGGGCCGAGAACCAGCGGCTCCTGGCGGAGCGCGACATCCTAAAAAAAGCGACGGCGTTCTTCGCCAGGGAGGCGACATGACCTTCCGCTTCATCGAGGAACACCGCGGCCAGTGGCCCGTGCGCCTGCTCTGCGAAACCCTGGAGGTCTCGACCGCCGGCTACTACGCCTGGCGCGACCGCCCCGCCAGCGACCGCGCCCGGCGCCGCGACACCCTCCTCGTGGAAATCCGCGCCATCCACGCCGAGGTCAAGGCCCGCTACGGCAGCCCGCGCATCCACGCCGAGCTGGTCGCCCGGGGCCAGGACTGCTGCGTCAACACCGTGGCCCGGCTCATGCACGACCACGACCTCCGGGCCAAGACGGCCCGCAAGTTCCGCTGCACGACCGACTCCAACCACGACCTGCCCGTGGCCGCGAACCTCCTGGATCGGCAGTTCAACCCCGCCGCGGCCAACGAGGCGTGGGTGGCGGACATCACCTACATCCCGACCCGGGAGGGTTGGCTGTACCTGGCTGTCGTCGAGGACCTGTACTCGCGGCGGGTGGTGGGCTGGTCGATGGCCGACCACCTGGAGAGCCGGCTGGTCGTCGATGCCCTGGAGCTGGCGGTGCAGCGCCGGCTGCCGGGGGAGGGGTTGCTGGCCCACTCCGACCGGGGCAGCCAGTACGCCAGCGACCACTACCAACGCCTCCTGGGCAAGCACGGCATCACCTGCAGCATGAGCCGCCGGGCCGACTGCTGGGACAATGCCCCAATGGAGAGCTTCTTCGCCTCCTTGAAGAAGGAACTGGTGCACGACGCCGACTTCGCCACCCGGGCGGAGGCGCGGGCGGCGCTCGTCGAGTACATCGAGGTCTTCTACAACACGCGGCGCCGGCACTCGTCGCTGGGGTACGTGTCCCCGGCCGAGTATGAACAGTCCGAATAACCGTTAACCCCGTGTCCACTTTTCGTGGGGAACTCCATTCACGAAGAGATTCCCCCGCCCGAGCAACGGAGAAACACAAACGGAGTGCTTTAACTTGGATCTGGCGCGTCGCCTTTAAGAGCAATGTTTGGCAGTTAAATAGCAGGAGGACTGACATTGTTGGGGATTTCAAAAGGAGAGTATTCATATGGCGAAGCTGGGCGGTAAGGTGGCGCTGGTAACGGGCGCGGCACGGGGCATCGGGGCGGCCATCGCTCGGCGACTGGCCGCCGACGGAGCCAAGGTCGTCGTCAACTACTCGAAGAGTGAAGGCCCGGCCAAGGAGGTGGTCACGGCCATTACGAAGGCCGGCGGTGAGGCGATCGCGATCAAGGCGGATGTGAGCAGGCCGGGCGAGATCCCCGGCCTGTTCGCCGAGGTCAAGAAGGCGTTCGGCCGGCTCGATATCCTGGTCAACAATGCCGGCATCATGGAGCGGGGGCCGATCACGGAGGTGACGGCCGAGCACGTCGATAAGCACTTCGGGCTGAACGTCCGAGGCCTGGTGCTGTGTACGGTCGAGGCGATCAAGCTGCTGCGCAAGGGCGGCCGGATCATCAACGTGTCGAGCAACATCACCCGGATGGCCGTCCCTGGGTCGAGCGTGTACACGGCCACCAAGGGGGCGATCGACATGCTGACCCAGGTGTGGGCCACCGAACTCGGCCCGCGAGAGATCACGGTGAACGCCATCAGCCCGGGGGCGACCGACACCGACATGAACGCCGGCATGAGCCCGGCCGAGAAGGAGCAGACGGTGCGGATGACCCCGCTCGGCCGGCTGGGCACCGCCGAGGAGGTCGCCGACGCGGCCGCGTTCCTGGCGAGCGACGACGCCCGGTGGGTGACCGGCGAGCGGCTCGCAGCCTCCGGCGGGCTGCGGGGCTGAGGTCGTCCCCGTGAGCTCTCGACGGGAGAACTTGATGGCCCACGAACCCACGGCCGAAGCCCGGCGACTGGCCGAGGACGCCCGCCGCGACCAGAACTGGAAGCGGTGGGGGCCGTACCTGAGCGAGCGGCAGTGGGCCACCGTCCGCGAGGACTACTCCCCGGACGGAAGCCTGTGGGACAGCTTCCCGTACGAGCACTCGCTCGGCCGGGCGTACCGCTGGGGCGAGGACGGGCTGCTCGGGGTCACCGACCGGGAGTGCCGGCTGTGCTTCGCCGTGGCCCTGTGGAACGGGACCGACCCGCACCTGAAGGAGCGGCTGTTCGGGCTGACCAGCCCGGAGGGCAACCACTCCGAGGACGTGAAAGAGGTGTACTTCTACGAGGACGCGGTCCCGACCCACAGCTAGCTTTCGTCAGAAAGTGCAGAATAGGGTGTCAACCGCAATCCATCGGTTCCGGATGCATCATGCTTGGACCGCGGCGGTGGTCAAGGGCCATTAGCGATGAGAAAGTCGAGAGTCGAAGCGGCGAAGACGCGGGAGCGGATCGTGGCCGCAGCGGCGGCGGAGTTTCGCCGTCACGGGATCGCGGCGACCGGCCTCATCGACCTGATGAAGGCTGCCGGCCTGACCCACGGCGGGTTCTACAAGCACTTCGCCTCTAAGGGCCAGCTCGTCGCCGAGGCGTGTGCGGCCGCCCTTACGCCGTCCGAGCTGGCCGCCCTTTTGCCGCCAAAGGCGGCCGCGACGAAGAAGGGTCGGGAGGGCCTCAAGGCCAGGGCCGCTGCATACCTGTCGGCCGGCCACCGAGACAACCCACAAGCCGGATGCCCGTTCGCCGCGCTCGGGAGCGAGCTGGCCCGCGCCGACGACGAGACCCGGGCGACGCTGACGGCCGGGCTTCTGCGGGGGATCGACGTGTTCGCCGGGCACTTCGACAACGTCCGGCCCGACGAGGCGAGGCGGCGGGCGATCGTTATGGCGTCGCTCATGACCGGGGCTCTGACACTGGCTCGAGTGGTGGACGATCCGGAGCTCTCGAACACGATCCTGCGCACCGCCGTGGAAGCCGTCACCCGCTTATACGCCGAGGAGTGACCCGCCGCCGAATCCC
The DNA here is from genome assembly GCA_963750165.1 of uncultured Gemmataceae bacterium. Classification (GTDB taxonomy): domain Bacteria; phylum Planctomycetota; class Planctomycetia; order Gemmatales; family Gemmataceae; genus CAVVPN01. Next base: position 220,203 of record CAVVPN010000001.1, read on the forward strand.
CCCAGCCGCGGGCAGTCCGATGAGGTGGTCCTTGACCGTTTCCTCGAAGGCCGTCTCGCTCAGGGAGCGTGTGCCGGCTCGCTCCTCCAGCAGCACCAGCCGCTTTTCCCCTGCCTCCGGGTGAAGCCGTAGTCGCCCGCCCCGCGGAGTTACGCAAGAGAATCGGCTAGGCGCGGTGGGGCACAGCGCCTCCCTCTGGCGGGCGGCCCGCGACCGAAAAACCACACTGCGGCTGTCCGGGCCTTGCGCGCTCCGGTCCGCAACACCGAAGTAAGTTTCCGTCGTAGCGCTGGGTGCTGAGGTCACATCGACACGCGCAGGCAAGCCGATCCCGATTGCGTGCGTCGGGCCGCAACACCGGAGCATCGAGCACGCGATTGGGCGCGTGGCTACAGCAGGTTTTTTAGGTGGTGGACCACATAAGAAGTCGAATGAAGAAGTGCTGTCACGGGGTCAGCGCGTACACCGCCGTGGGTTTCGCCACCGCTGGGATGAAGGCGTCCCGGTGCCGACCGCGATCCTTGACAGCGCCCAGTGGACGGCCTCTCGGACGGCCGAATTACCGTCCCCTCCAAGTGCGTTCAGGGCAGGGACGGCGGCCGCGGCGGCCGGTCCCATCGATCCCAGGCCCCTGGCCGCCTTTTTGCGGATGCGGGGGTTGCTGTTCTCCAGGCCGGCGAGATAGGCGCGCAGCAGCTTCTCTTGGAGGGCCTCGATGCTCGGGGAAAGCTCGGGGGGCGGTCGGACATGGTTGGGCTTCATGGCAGCACCGTAGCACGGTGCGCCAGGCTTGTGAAAGGCTCCGCCGACGACCAAGGGGACCCGGATGCTATCGCTGTTTCCCTGTGGGTTTCACCCGGAGTGGGCTGTAAACATGGGTTGCGACAAGGAGGCCCGGCGGGCACCGGAGCCGATACCTTCGCGGTCGCCTTGCTATTGCCCGAGACTTGCGTTAAGCAGAACGGGCGTCATAACAAGGAGGTGTTCTTGAGCAAGAACAAACCGGTCCATGAAATCCGCCTGGGTCGGGTCCGGGCTGCCATCTGGCAGAATGAGACCGAGGCCGGCGTCCGCCATAACGTCACCTTCACGAGGCTGTACAAAGACGGCGACCAGTGGAAGGACTCAGCCAGCTTCGGCCGCGACGACCTGCCGCTCCTGGAAAAGCTTGCGGACGCGGCCCACACCTGGCTGTACCGTGGCGGGGCCGATCCCCAGCCCCAGGAAGAATGCACCGAGCAAACCGGCCCCTTGGCCGGGTAAGAGGCCCGGCCTACTGGTCGCCGTTGCTCCCGTCCCCGTTCCTCTTCTGGCTGATGAGCTTTGCCCCGCGTTCGGAGTAGAGCCGCTTCCGGAACTCCTCGCGCAGCTCGTCCAGGTCGTTCGTCGCCTTTTCCTCGTCCTCCCAGTTCGCCGGCGGGGCAGACTGGGCCAGGATGAGTTCGGTGTTCTTGTCCATCGCGATCCTTCCTCTTACTTCACGCCTCACTTGCATGGTAAGCCGCGGCGCTATCTAACTTCATGGTAGGATACAAGTTTTTTGAGGGTGCAGATCACGTCTGCCCCTTGAGCCGGCGGATTGCCGCCCCCACAATCGCGTCGCGGCGCTTCCGGCTCCTCCAGTCGTTGGAACGCTCGAAGGAGCGGTCGGAGGGCCGGGCTTCGTACACCACACGACAGCCGTTCACTATCCCGGCCAGATGGCCGTCTTCGGTCAGAAACTCGGGCGGGAACGGCGCGATGATCGGCATGGGCAGCACGATGTCGTGCTGCGGCCGGTCGGCCTGGTCCAGTGTCAGGTCGATCAGCACCTGGTCGGCCAGGTTCACCACCAGGTGCCCCGGCCACTTCCCGGGTTCCGGGTCACCGAAACCCACGGCGAGGGAGTAGCAGCCGTTGGGGAACCAGTCCCGTTCGGCCTCCTCGAGCGTGGGCATCCCTTCGCGCTCGATCCGCTCGGTCATGGCCGGGTTGAACACGGTGGCGATGACACTCAAGGGCCGGGCGGTCAGGCGGAAGTAGTCCAGCACGTCGATCAGGATGGCGGTGGCCGCGATGCAGCAATCGGGCCGGTAGAGTGTGCCGATGCGCATCTCGTCGCGAACGACTTCGCAGAGGTGAGCCAGGAACGGTCGGGCAGGGCCGGTGACCTTTCCCAGGTGGGTCAACGGGACGTGTTCATGAGTCTTCTCCGGCTCCACGCCGTTACCCTAGCACCTCGGAGCAGGTGTCACTAGCCGTCATTGACGTCGTGTCACTCATGGTTGCGAATCGGAACAATTACAATCTGGCCCGAAAGCCGGAGCCCAATTCCGCCGTTGACGTCCGCCGTACGGTCGCAGGAGGCGGTTGTGGCCGACTCAGTAACCTCTTGCCTTTGGCCACCCGTACTGCTCGCAGCGATCCTGCCTACGGACGACCGCCGGGATCGGGCTGCCGTCGCGATACGACAACGGGAAGTCCTCGCGCCAGCGATTCAGCTCATCGCCGCCCAAGTCGTTGGACTCGAATAGCGGTTTGATGTTGCCCTTGTAGAACGCCGGCGTGCCGCTGGCGTCCATCACCTCCAGCAGTTTGCGGATATGCGTGACGTCGGGCTGGAAGTACTTCTTGCCGCTGCTGGCGGCGCCGATCACGATCCAGTCCAGTGGGTGATCCGTCCCGATCACGGCCGTCAGGTCCCACGACACCGGCTCGGCGCTCATCCAGACGATGTTGCCCGTTCGCTTCTTCACCTCCCACAGCACGTCCAGGCTCCGCCGCAGCATGGCCTCCTGCTGGCTCCGCGACAGCTGGTTGCCCATGAAGAAATCGGGCGGCGAGCTGACACCGACCCACTGGTTAGGCGGCATGTCGTCGGTGTACTTCAGCAGCTGCGGCGCGGCCTTCGTCAGCGACTGGTACGTGTGGTGCGGGGCCTTCTTCATCTCGCCTAAGACGGCTCTGACATGCTCGGCGGGCACGTTGACCTCGAACAGGTCCGACATCGAGTCGCAGAAGATCAGTAGCGGCGTCTTGCCGGCCGCCAGCTTCGGCAACTCCTCCGGCCGCCAATAATGGTGCTCGAAGCCGTGCGGGTAAGCACGCTTGGCGACACCGTGCTCGGCCAGCATCTTCGCGTAGCAGCCGGCCACCGTGCCGTCGGGCATCTTCCACTTGCACTCGTGCATGCAGCCGCCCAGCACGTTGCGCGTTTCGTCGCACCACTCGATGCCGCGGCCGTCGGTCGCGGGCTTGAATTGCACGGTCATGGTTACACTCCTTATGTGAAAATCCAAGGCTGTTTTGATTACTGTCGTCAACCACGCTCGTCCACATAGATCGTGGTTAGTATCGCGCACACCGTATCCCTGCCCACACCAAGGTCCGTCACGCCGCATTCTGGCGCCGGCGCCGTACGCATGGGCCGCGACATCCTCCCCAGCATCTCCTCCACGTCCGCACGTCCAGCGTCCGGCCCATCGCCTGCTTGCTCTTCCCACCGCATTGCTTGCAGAAGAAGGCGACCATCTGGACCTGTCAAGGGTCGCGGACGGAGCTGAACCAATGCTACTCTGCCCGCTGGGCGGCAGGACCGCTCTCGCCGCAGGCGGTGCCCCGGTAGATACGCGCTAGGGTGCAAGCCGCTCGGTGCGTCGCGTTGGCATCAAGCTGTCCTCATCATACTTCTCGTGACTCCTGGTCGTGGCGTTGGTCCTGGCTCCCGCTTCCGTTGGCCGTCACCGCTCGACCGCGCCGCCCGAAGCCGCCGCCGTTGAAACCGTCCTTGCCGACCAGCACCAGACCCGCGCTTGCCCCCTCGCCGAACCCCCTCCCTACCCTTGCATCTCAGGGCAAAGGCAGCAGGTCGTGCTTCCCAGGAAACCATCCTGCCGTGCCAGAACTCCGGGATTCTGAGCGGTGGGTCGTCATCCGGGGGTAAGGACGGCTTCAGGTTTTGGCTGCGCCACTGCGTTCCCCGGCTGGATAAGTTGGACTCGAACAACAAAGTGCAGAGGCCGGCAAATGCAACTTGCTCATGGCGCTCTCTCACCCGCCCCCGCGCGAAGCATTCTAACTGCCCGAGGAAAACGCCCAAAAACGCAGCTTTCCGGTCCGCAGGGTTGGCTGCCATTTCTTCGTGAAAGGCTTGAACTTACGTCACCAGCGACTCGGTCGTGCCACCAGGGCGGCGCTATCGCCCCTGCGGATAGGCTGGCTAAACGCCAGAGACATTGCTTGGAGTGAACCTGAAGAACGGTTGGAAAATTCGTCGGTCCACGGAAAACTGCTTCCTCGCGGGGCTCCATGCCGGGAGCGTCGGCATCGTGCCGAACGGGATTTTCGGAGGCATGTACTCCGGTGTTCGATGGGCGGAAGAAGGCTGGTCCCTGGTCCGCTTCGACAAGGAGTGAGTGACGGGGTGTTTGCGCGGCACACCCGGTCAAAGCCGAAACCGTCGTGAGCAACCGTACGTAAAAGTGTGGCCCCAGCAGACTCGTTTTGGGTCTGCCGGGGCCGGGTGCCGTCCATCGACGCACCGTCGGCTCGGTTATCCCTTGGTCTGGTTGCGTCCCCGCAGAGCCAGCCTCTGTTTCACCGAGCAACTACCACGATACCGATTCTCCGCACCGCTGCACAAGAGCGCCACGCTTCGCCGCCAGTTCCTTGCGCCGGACGACTCCCGGTGATAGAACCGGGCCGACTTCGCCATTCCTGACCGGAGTAGACACCTGCCGTCCCGCCCCTGGATGAGAGAGGCACAGCCCCTCCCGCCCAGGAGGCAGGCGGCGCCATGCGAAGGTTCTCCCAGGTTTTCCGTTCCCCGCTGGCCGCTCCCCTCAAGCCACCGCCGCTTTTCACGGGCACGCGGGCGCCGGGTCGTGCAGACAGTTCCGCCGAGATGCCTGCACGGCCCGGTAATTCCGCTAACCCGTTGCGAAAGGAGAACGGCTGATGGCACACCCCCACTCCGCGCTCGCCGACTACCTTGCCAGGCTCAAGGCCGGCGAGGCGGTTCCGCTCCCCCCCAGGCGGGGAGGAATGGGCCGAGCACGTCCGGCGCATCTCCGCCGAAGGGCAGATCGCCGAGGTGTCGGAAGAGCAGTACGACTACTGGCTCGAAGTCCTGCCCCCGCACTGGATGAACGGCTCGCACTTCTGCTTTGCCGAGGGCGCCGAGGCCTTCCGGCTCTTCTGGCATGACCGAACGACCGGCCGCTACCTCGCCCGCCAGTTCTCCTGGGACGAGACCCTGCGCTTCTGTGAGTTGGCCGGCATTCCGCGGCCTTACTGAGGCCCGACAGTCCCGGAGAAAATGCAGCATCCGATACGTCATCCACGTTACGACCCTGCGCGAACCGATCCGCTTCTTCGCCAAGGGCCGGACCCGCGAGGAGACCCGCGCCGAGGCACTGGCCTTCATCTACGCCTGGCCCCTGAAGGCCAAGAACCAACCCTGCGGCTTCCGCATCGAGGAGAGCCGCTGGCTCTTCCCCGACATCCCACCCACGACGAAAGGAGACCATCCCAGATGATCGTTGACCGCAAAGACGGCTCGTGCCGTTCCTGCGGCGGCACGCTCCGCGTGATCGACGCCGACGACGCGACCCTGACGGTGAACTGCCTGGACTGTCAGGACACCTACGAGGTAGAGACCGACGCCTTCGGCGATGGTTGCATGACCTACTACCTGGGTTTTCTGGCAGAGGCCCTCCGGCACAGGCAGAAAGGAGCAAACCCATGATGCACGCACGCCGCTGGTGCATTGACGAGCCCGAGGACGCCGATTGGAAAGGAGAACGACGTGAATGACGCGCCTCACGGTCCGGAGCGCGGCCCCTCCGACGAGTTGCGGTACGAGTCCGAGAACCTCGACCGCGAGCTTGCCCAGGTGGAACTGGCCGATATCGTCCGGCTCAAGAAGCCTTACGGCTTGAAAATCGACCGGCAGAAGGGGCCGTTCGGGTTCGGCATCGTGGCCGAAATCCTGACGGTGCTCCCTGACGGCCGCACGCGCAACGTGAGCCTGTATCTCTACGACCCGGAGCGGAAGGAGATCTTCCTTGGGCCGAATGGGGTGCCTGAGTTCGTGGACTGCCACTGCTCGGAGATCGAACTGTACAAGCGGGCAACGGACATGGGTTACGGCCCGCTGCTGGAGTGAACGAGGGGGCGGCGCCGGCAAGAAGCGGCCCGCCCCATTCCGGCATTCTGCAAAGGTTACATGGCGCCGCTCCTCTCTTCGTCTGCTTCCCTCCACCGAAATGGGCTGACAACCACAACAGTCCAGCAACGCGCTGCCGGGAACGTATCGAATCGTCGGACCAGGCGGATCGGAATGGCCCCCCGAAAAGCGGCGCGCTGTGCGGGTGATTTTGGGATCGTCACCACCCGGAAAACCGCCGGTTGCCGGGAGCAAGAAAGTGTTTCAGGAGGAGCGTGACCGCCACGACCACCAGTGTGGGCAGCGGATACTTGCAGGCCAGCCACCCGGCGCCCAGGAAGAACAAAGCCGTCATCGCGTTTCCTCCTCCCGGAAGGTGAGCGAGGGAGACACCAGACCAGTCGCAGTCCGGCCGTGCGGCTCGCGGCACTCCTCCGCTCGTGTTTCCCCCTCCCGACTCGAACTCGTTGTCTCCTCGGCCGCGTCGAACGGCTTCACGATACGGCGCTGGTAACGGAGCACCGTCGGCGGCAGCGACTCCTCCCCCGCCCGCCGCCGTGCGTCGTTTAGCAGGCGGAGGACGTTCAGCATCTGCTGGCGAACGCGCGCATAGGGCTCGAACGGTACGGTGTAAAGCTCGCGGCTCAGAGTTTCCGCCGGCCTGCGGACCGCCCTTTCCAAAAAATACGCCTTCAAGTCCCGGTACGCCTCCTGGCCGATCTGGACCCGTGAGTGCCACTTGTCGTCCGGCTCCGGCGGGTCGTCCGTCCCTGCCCTGGGCTTGAAATCCCCTTGTTTGTACGTGATGGAGTAACCTGAAAAGTGAAGCGGCAGCCTGCGGATGTCGCGGACCCGCTCCCCTTCCTCCTCGAAAAAACGGTGTTTGCCGTGGGTGGCGAGGAGGACGAAGAGACGCCCGTGGCGAAGGTAATGCAGGTTGGCGAGGCCGGCAAGTTTCCGCCGCGCCCGCGTCTGGCGCGAGATGGCGATGCCGTACTTTTCCTGGAGCTTCCCGTCCACGGCCCGCGGATCCTTGCCCGTGGGCACCCAGCCGCTGACGTAGAACCAGTAGCCGTGGGGCAGGTAGCAACAGGCCAGTTGCTGGACGAACCCCTCGACCGTCGTTGCTTCGCAGCGGTAGTGCATACGGTGAAAAGACCATTCCTTCCCCGGCGTGGCGGAAGGCGGGGTTGTTTGTTGACGGCCAACCCCACGCCGATGAAAACCGTTTTCCCCGAAAGGCGCAAGGGTCGGTCCGGGCGTCGTACCCTTCCCAAACACGCAAGCTCCGACCCAGGAAAAACCTCCCTGCCACCTTGAAAACCTCTCCCTCGAAACGGTTCTCGGCGGGCCGCCACTATATTCCAAGTGCGACCGCGCCGAATTTATACGCGTACCGTCTGCGAACCTCATGGCGGACGGCGGCGTGTCCCAGGGACACGCCGCCTGTCCGCCGCCAATTTGCCGCCACAGGAGGCCTTTTCTCCCGAAAAAGTCTCCTGTGACCGCTTCGCCTCCCGCCAAGGAATGCGGCGCGAGGCCCCGTACCAAGGGAGCCTCGCGCCCGATCTTCCGAACGCTCAAAAAGCCAGTCAGCCCTTTCGTCGTGGCAAATGTGTCCGGCACCACCCGTTGACACGCCAGCGGGTCGCGACTGCCTTGCCGCACGCACCGCCCGGTTCCACCCCTGGCTCCCGCCAAAGGCATCCCCGGCTGTCTACTCAGGCCCCACTCCCAGACTCCAGCATTTCAAGCACGTGGGGAACCAAGCCCACGCACCGGCGACCAGGCCGGCCGCTGGAGCCCTTCCCGCGTTAGCCATCTCCTTCGTCTTCTGGGTCACGTGGCTATCGGGCGTTACCCCGAGGACCTCTGGCCGTATGTCCGGGCTCCCGCCGCGGCATAGTTTCGGCAAGGCCGTTTCTTACCCGGCTTCGCCATTTCGGGGGACAGAATATAGAAGCTCCTCCCTTACCCTTCGGCCAGGGTCGTTCGCCGTCACCACGGGCCGCTGTCGGCCTGCAGATGACATTCTCGGCGTCGTCTCCCAGAAAACTCACCGGCAAGCCCTTACGGGCCTTTCATGGTTGAGCTTTTCACGTCTCCGCGTTTAACGGAGTACACGGGTCAGTCTTACCCGTTTCCTGCTGTTGCCAGGCAGGAAGCTCCCCACGCCGGCCAACGTTCCACGAACCTCGCGTAGCGAGGCCCGAGGCCCGCGGGCGGATTTGCGGCCTGCCAGGCAGGACCGCGCACCAGCTTTGCAAGATGGCGGCTTTGGCGCACGCGCCAAAGGATGTCCGCGTCGCCCACATTCAGTACGAACGCATAGGATAGAACGCTGAGATTGCTCTTCTGGGAAACAAAGCCAGGAAGGATTACTTCAGCGAGCCTCCTTCGAGCACGGACAAGCCACTCTCGCGGCAATCCGGCTCTACCGGCACAGCACGTGACGGCTGGTTAGTGCCATCCTCTTAGCCTGGTTGGTGGCCAGGTTTACCGAGCGTGCTGCGCGAACGGAAGACCGTGGTCAAAGCGTTTACGTCATTGACGACCGGCAGGACCTATCCTCGCCCTGCGGTGCGGACGATAGCGCAGGAGGGGCGGAAGAACCACGACGATTCAGCCGTGCCGGCCAGACCCCCCGCCGGCGCGGGCGGGCGCCCGGTCGGAATAACACCGGCGGGCCAACTACCTCGCTACCTCGCTACTCCACTACCCACCACACTACCGGTAGCGCGGCAGCGCACCGGACCCGCCACGCCGTGTCGGATCCCCCTTGCGGTCGTCGTGCGGATCGTCTTACCCTGCCCCCAGGGTACAGGATGAACCCCGATCACCCGACGAACCGAGGCGCCCCATGACCGACTATCTCGCCCACTTCGGCCTCAGCAAGGCCCCGTTCTCGACGACGCCGGACCCAGCCTTCGCCTTCGCGACCCGCGAGCACCGGCAGGCACTGGCCAAGATCGCCTACTACACCGAGGAGCGGCGCGGGATGTTCCTCTTGTTGGGTGAAGTGGGCACGGGGAAAACCACCATTTCGCAGTTGACCAGCAACCGCTGGCGCTCCGAGCCGGGTCGGTTCGTCGCCGCGCACGTGACCGACCCCTCGCCGCGGACGCCGGCTGCCTTCCTGCGTCTCGTGCTGGCCTCCTTCGGCTTGCCGACCATGCGCAACCTCCTCGACCTCAAGGCGGCCTTCCGGCGGTTCCTCGTCGAACAGTACCGGGCCGGCCGCACCGTCGTGTTGCTCATCGACGAGGCCCAGACCATCCAGTCGGTCAACCTCGACACGCTCCAGGCGATGGCGAACGAGCAGACGCAGACCGCCAAGCTCCTTCAGGTCGTCCTGCTCGCCCAGCCGAACTTCGAGTACAAGCTCACGCAGAAACCCGCGCTCCGCTCGCGCATCGCCGGCGGCACCACGCTCAATTCCCTCACGCCGGACGAGGGAGTGGACCTCCTGCGCCACCGGATGGGCGTGGCGGGCGGCGACTTCGACCGCATCTTCCCACTGCCGACCCACAAGACGCTGTACAACGCGACGAACGGTGTACCGCGGGACCTGTGCGTACTCTGCGACGCCGCCCTGTTTAATGCCCTGGCCCTGAACCGCTCTGCCGTCGATCCCGAATGTCTCGACCTGGCCCTCACGGACCTGTCGTTCAAGGGCTGGCAAAGGCAGCAGGCCGCCTAAATCCCATTTCCGCCGGACACCATGACCCGCAAGACCGCAAGCCTCGCCTACCCCGCCGACCCCCTCGCCGCGATCCGCGAGCTCCAGGAACTGGACGCGCGGCCGGCCGATGGCCAGGGCGGAGCCGGTGGCCGGGCCTCGGAACCCGGTCCCACGCCGGCCCCGCGCCCTCTGCCCCCGCCCGAAGCCGCCGCGCCACCGCCAATGTCAGCTACCAGTAGCGCGGTAGCGAACGCTGGCGGTAGCGATGGAAGTAGCGCTACCAGCAGCGCAGAAGGTGGCGTTCTCCGTCCACGGCCCGGAAGGCCTGCCGGCCGACCGCGTGTCGAATCGGCAAGACATGAAACGGGCGGGAATCGGGACCCGATCGCGGAGGCGGTGCGGGAGATGCTCTCCGGGCCGTACGTGTCCGACCCAAGGAAGGGACCGTTCACGGTCTCCACGGTGAAGATCCCCACCGAGGTCTGGGACCGGCTCGGCTGGCTGTCGGCGTGGGCGGGGCGACCCAAGCAAGAGATCATCGCCGACGCGCTGAGGGAACATTTCGTGAAAATCCTCAAGGACAGGTGAGGGGGCCGTGTCACGGGCACTAATACCGAACAGCACGCAGGTTCCGGACGTCATCCTCGACCGCTGGATGGCCGAGTTGTCCGGGGCGGAGTTCAAGGTGCTCTTGTACATCGCCCGCCGCACCTACGGCTTCGGGAAAGACGCGGACGACATCAGCCTCAACCAACTGGCCCGCGGCATCCGCCGCCGGGACGGCAGCTGGCTCGACCGAGGAACCGGGCTGTCCCGGTCCGGGGTGAAGTCGGCGTGCAGCTCGCTCATCACGAAAGGGCTGGTCATCCGCTCGGCGAACGTTGGCAAGGACGGCAAGGAACCCGAGGAAAGCACCTATCGGCTGAATCTGTACGCTCCTCTCCCGGAGCGGGTAGGCCAGAAAAAAGCCTACCCGGGCCAGAAAAAAGCCCACGTAGGCCGGAACGGAACCGGAGGTAGGCCGGAAATCGCCCCAGGGGTAGGCCAAAAACTGGCCCCACAAGAAACAGATCAAGAAACAGGCCAACACCCAGCAGCAGTGGGGGCCGAGGAGCCGGAAGGGGAGGGGTCGGAGAATGCTGCTGCGTTTCTCGTCGAGGAGCTGGTCTCGCACGGGGTCGGGCGGGCCGCCGCGGAACAACTCTCCCGTAACAAACCGGCCGTGTGTCGGCGCTGCCTGGAGTACCTGCCCTACGCGAAGGTGCGGACGACGCCCGGGGCCTGGCTCGCCAACGCCATCCGCGCGGAGTACGGCCCGCCGGAAGGATACCTCAAACAGCAGGTGACAGGGCCGGACAGCATCTCGAACACGGGCACGCCCAAGAAACGACGGATAAGGCCGGCAGGGGACTCCCATGCCGCGATCACCGCCCGCTTGAGGGACGCCTACGAGTTGCTTGAGAAAACGCGGCCTGACGCAATTACGGCCTTTATGGCGTACCTCGCGGCGGAGCAGAGCCGGGCCAGGCGGTTCGCCGCCAAGTTATCGCTCCGCCGGAGGGAGGAATACCTGGCGACGTTCGATTCCGAGGAGCATCGCCTGCGCGGGTTCGCCCACTGGGTCGAGTCCGAGGGCCGGGCTTTCGTCGCGCCGGAAGCGAGGGGGGACCTGGCCCCGCGTGGCCCCGGACAGGCGGCCAGTTCTCCGGCGCCTTGACGAGACCGAGACAGATCGTCCGCTCCGGCGCCCCACGCCACCTCCCGGCCTCCCCCTAGCGGCGGTTGAACCCTGCTGCCCATGATGTCAAAACGACCGACCGTTTCAGGATCAGCTCGGGGCTGTGGAAAAGTGTCCCACCGACTCGCGGGCCAGCTAATGGAGATCGTTTCCAGGTGTCCCACCGAGAGCCTTGGCCGGGATGGTAGACGGAATGTTCGCCAAGGGAGCCGCGGCGTTAGGAAAGTCGCTGAAACGCTGTTCCTGGTGGGACACCTCAGATCCGAACGCCCGCAGGCCGGGTGTCCCACCAGCGACACACCGGTGGGAAGGGGGACCGTCAAGCCTACAAAGCGTCGGCTTCCAGCACTGACTGCCGACCACCATTCGGCGGACGTGAACGTGAGACTCCCGTTGTCCGTTATCGGTTTGCGCCACCCTGCAGGACTCCGGGTCAGGGCTCAAGGCTTTCCTCCGGGCCGAAAATGGTGCAGAACCAGTGGGTGACCGGAGGAGGATGACAAGTCTTCAGCACACGCAATCACCCCAGGGCGACCGAGAACAACCGGAGCCTGCCCCTGTGGCCCCGGATTCTGGGCCGTTGCTCAGAGCTGACTTCTTGATGGAACTCGAGCGGAAAAGCTCCGGCCTTGCGACCGACCCGAGAACGCTCAAGACAGGGCACGCGGCGGACCCCCGCTTGGTGCGGGCGGACGGCACCCCCAACGTGCCGGAGGCCGGGGAGGTCATGGAGCGGGAGACACCGGTTTTCTCGTCGTTCGCGACCAGAGCACGAACGCCGCCTTCGTCGCACCAACCCTTGCTGCCGTTCCCCGACCCAGACGACGCGCCGGAGTCTCCCCACAACGATCCCTCTGACACCGAAGAAACCCAAAATGCAGTACAAGACGATGGTCCTCGAACTCCTGCAGCAGCACTCGGAGATTCACGAGCAGCTCCGCAGCCAACGGATGTTGCTGCCGACGCTGGAACTCCTGGCGAGGCAGCTGAAGAACAGTCACGAAGCCTGGAAAGGTCGCCTTTCTCTGGCGAAGCCGGGCAGCGACCGGAGCCAGACCGAGAGCGAGGCCTTGGAGATCGCCCTAAAGGAACTGGAGGACTGTTTGACCTCACGATCTCCTTCGGGCGAAGACGGTCCGCTGTCACTAGACGCAGCAATGGCGTTCATCCGCGGCCACCTTCCGCCCGCGTAAAGGCGTCACGAGATCAGCCGACGCTGTTTGACTCGCTTACCGAGGAACAGTCTCCGGGACCGGAGGAAACAGCGCCGCCCGTGGTCCCGGCAATGCCCGCGGCTGCCGAAGCCCTTGACCCTCCTGGTCTGTATGCCTCCGGTGACGAACAGCCACCGCCCACCACATCCTTCACCATCGCCGGCGGCGAAAAAGCCAAGGCCCGCGACATCCTCGCCGCCATCCGCGCCGTCAAGACCATCGACCGCGAGCGGCGGCCCGCCAGGCCGGAGGAGCGGCAGGCGCTCGCAAGCTTTGCGGGCTTCGGCCCCGTCGCCCTCTCCATCTTTCCCGACCCCGGCACCGGCCGCTACAAGGACGCCACCTGGCAGGCATTCGGGGAGGAGCTGAAGACGCTGCTTTCGCCCGAGGAATACGTCAGCGCCCGCCGCACCACCTTCAACGCCTTTTACACGTCCCCGACTGTCATCGCGGCCATGCACGAGGCCATCGATCGCCTGGGAATTCCTGGGAACGCCACGCTCCTTGAACCGGGCTGCGGCGCGGGCCATTTCATGAGCCAGGGCCGGCGCGGGCTGCGCTACATCGGCGTCGAGTTGGACCGCGTCTCCGGGCGCATCGCCCAGCTGCTCCACCCCGACCAGGACATCCGCATCGAGAACTTTCGCGACACACGCCTGCCCGAGGGAATGATCGACGCCGTGATCGGCAACCCTCCCTTCGCCGACGTACGGCTCGACTTCCACGGCCTGCGTCTTGCCTTGCACGACTTCTTCCTCGCCAAGGGGATGGACGCGCTGAAACACGGCGGCGTCGTCGCCCTGGTCACCAGCCATTTCACGCTCGACAAGCAGAACGCCAGTCTGCGCGAGCACCTGGCCGAGCGGGCGGATTTCCTGGGGGCCATTCGCCTGCCGTCCGACGCCTTCAAGCGGCAGGGCACAAGCGTCGTCACGGACCTCGTGTTCTTTCGCAAGCGGGCCCCCGGCGAACCGGCCAACCACGCGGACCCGGCCTGGCTCGAGACCGAACCCATCGACATCGACGGCGTCGCCATCCCGATCAACCGCTACTTCCGGAATTGTCCCGAGATGGTGCTGGGCAGCTTCAGCCGCAAGGACCGCCTTTACGACGACGGCTACAGCCTCGCCTCGAACGGCGACCTGGCGGAGCAACTCCGCGAAGCGATCCGCAATCTGCCCGAGGGCGTGGCTTCCGCCGTGCCCTCCCCTGAGCAGGTGCTCGCCCCGTCGAACACTGTCCCGCCATCGCTGCCGCATGTCACGGAAGGCAGCTTCTTCGTCGGCGACGATCGCACCATCCGCCAGTCCCTGGACGGGCGGTCGGTGCCGGTCACGTACGGAGGGAAAACCCTGCACGCTGGCGGCACGCTCAGCGCCAAGCGCCTGGCCGCCCTAGTCGGCTTACGCGATCGCGCCCGCCGCGTTTTGCAATCCCAGAACGAAGGTTGGCCCGAAGCGGACCGCAACGACGCACGCCGGGAACTGAACTGGACCTATGACCGATTCACCCTCGCCTACGGCCCGATCAACAAGACCACCTTTGGGGAGACTGCCGACGGGAGCCTGATTCGTCGCATGCCCAACCTGGTGAAGTTCCGCGAGGACCCGGACGCGATGCTGGTCCTGTCCCTGGAAGACTACGACGAGGTCACGGGGCAGGCCACGAAAGCCGCCATCATGACCAGAGACGTGGTCGGCAGGAACCCGCCCATCACGTCGGTCCGGAGTGCCGAGGAAGGGTTGCTCGTCTCGCTCGACCAGCGCGGCGCGGTCGATCTGCCGTTCATCGTCACGCTCTACGGCCAGCCCGAGGAGAAGGTTGTTGCCGAACTGGGCGACCTGATCTTCCACGACCCGAAGTCCCGGACCTGGCAGACGGCCGACGCCTATCTCTCGGGCAACGTGCGGGCTAAGCTCGCCGCCGCCGAGCAGGCCGGCCCTGCATACGCGCGCAACGCCGAGGCCCTGCGGGCCGTACAGCCCGAGGACTTGCTGCCTGGCGACATCGACGCCAACCTGGGGGCGCCGTGGGTCCCCGAGAGCGACATTCAGGCGTTCGCAGCCGATCTCTTCCGTGTCACGCCGCCTTCGATCCAGGTCGGGCACTTGCAGAAGGACGCGGTCTGGAGCCTCGACGCCGACTACGCCGCCCGGCAGTCCGTCGCCGCGACTTCCGAGTACGGCACGCCCCGCGCCAACGGCACCGGCCTCCTCGAAATGGCCCTGAACATGAAGACGCCGACGATCTACGACACCGTCACCCGCGGCGACCGCGAGGAGCGCGTGCTCAACCGGGAGGCCACACTGGCCGCCCGAGAGAAGCAAAAGCAAATCAAGGAGCGCTTTCGCGCCTGGCTGTTCGCCGACCCCGAGCGCACGGAGCGCCTCGTGCGGCTATACAACGACGCCTTCAACGCGTTACGCCCACGGCTGTTCGACGGCGCGCACCTCGACTTCCCCGCCATGAACCAGACCATCCAACTCAGGCCCCACCAGAAGGACGCCGTCTGGCGCGGCATGAGTTCCGGCAACATGCTGCTCGCCCACGCCGTCGGCGCCGGCAAGACCTTCACAATGGCCGCCACCAGCATGAAGATGAAGCAGGCCGGCCTAATCGCCAAGCCGATGTACGTCGTGCCCAACCACCTGTTGGAGCAGTTTGCCCGCGAGTTTATGCAGCTCTATCCGAACGCCCGGCTGCTCGTCGCCACCAAGGAGGACCTGACGCGCCAGCGCCGCAAGCACCTGACCGCCAAGATCGCCAGCGGCGAGTGGGACGGCATCATCATCACGCACAGTTCGTTCGAGCGAATCGGCATGTCCCGCGCTTACCAGGAGAAATTCCTGGGCGAGCAGATCGAGGAATACAACCAGTTGCTCACCTGCGGCGCCAGCAGAGATGCGACCAGGAACCACCGCAACCTCATCAAGACCATCGAGAAGCAGAAGGCGGCGCGTGAGGAGAAGCTGAAAGACCTGCTGGCCGAGGACAAGAAAGACGACGGACTGGTCTTTGACGAGCTGGGCGCCGATTACCTGTTCATCGACGAGGCCCAGTATTACAAGAACCTGGAGACGCCAACCAAGATGGAGCGCGTCGCGGGTATCCAGACCGGCGGCAGCGAACGCGCCTTCGACCTGTACATGAAGGCCCGCTACCTGCATCAGCAACACCCCGGCCATGGCGTCACGTTTGCCACCGGCACGCCCATCAGCAACACCATGTGTGAGATGTACACGCTGCAGCGCTTCCTCGACCCCGAGGGGCTCAAGAGCCGTGGGATCGAGCATTTTGACGGCTGGGCGGCCACGTTCGGCGAGGTCGTGGACACCATGGAAATCTCCCCGGACGGCAAGACCCTGAAGCCACGCAGCCGCTTCGCCAGGTTCGTGAACCTGCCGGAGCTGCAGATGATGTTCCGCGCCTTCGCCGACGTGCAGACGGCCGAGATGCTCGACCTGCCAAGGCCCCGGCTGGAAACCGGCAAGGCCCTCGTCGTTGCCTGCCCGATGTCGGAGGAGCAGGGCGCCCTCCAGCAGGAGCTGGTGGCCCGCTACGAACGGCTGCGGACGCAGAAGGTGGACCCGCGGGAAGATAACGCCCTGGCCATCACGACCGACGGCCGCAAGCTCGCCCTCGACGCCCGGATGCTTGCCGGCGATGCGCCGGATTTCCCCGGCTCGAAGGTCAACGCGCTGGTCGAGAACGTCACGGCCGTGTGGGAGCGAACCGCGGCGACACGCGCGACACAGATGGTCTTCTGCGATATGGGCGTCCACCCGACGCCCTGGGGCTACTCGGCCTACGAGGAGATCCTCCGTAAACTGACCGCCCGAGGCATCCCCCGGCGCAGGTCGCCGCCATCGGCGACGCCGACAGCGACGCCAAGAAACGAGCCCTCTTCGACAAGGTCCGCAGCGGCCAGGTCCGGGTGCTGCTGGGCAGCACGCAGAAGATGGGCACCGGCACCAACGTCCAGAAACGCCTGGCGGCGCTGCACCACCTCGACGCCCCCTGGAAGCCGGCCGAGGTCGAACAGCGCGAGGGCCGCATCCTCCGCCAGGGCAACGACAACGAGGAAGTGGCGGTCTATCGTTACGTAACTACCGGTTCCTTTGACAGTTACATGTGGCAGGCGCTCGAAACCAAGGCCCGGTTTATCGCGCAGCTCATGGCCGGCGACAACGCCGTCCGCCGTGCCGAGGATGTCGGCGGCCAGGAACTCTCCTACGCGGAGGTGAAAGCGATCGCCTCGGGCAACCCGGCGGTACTGACCCTCGCCGAGGCCGACGCCGAGTTGCAGCGACTGTCGATCCTCAAGAGGAATCACGCCGACGAGCAGTACCTCGCCCGCCGCAGCGTGCGCGATCTGCCCGCGACCATCGGCGTGCTGTCGGAACGTCTGGCTGGCCTCATGGCCGACCTGGTCACTGCCACGGCTCATGCCGCCGACCCCATCATCATCGGCAGGCGTCCTTGCTCCCGCGAGGACGCGACGGCCGTCCTCGGCGAGTGCCTGGAGTCGATCCCGGAGTGGGTCCACGAGACGCGGCGCATCTCCCTGGGCGTGTATCGCGGCCTGCGCTTCGGCCTCGTGCTTCATCCGCAATTTCCCCCCGACGTGTATCTCGAGGGGGCAACAACGCGCCAGTCCATGCTCTCACGGGAACACCACGGACCGCGGGCCATTCTGAATGCTGCGGAGCGCCTGGCCAATGCCTACGGCTCTGAATGCGCCCGCGTTCGGCAAGACCTGGCCATCGCGGAAGCCCAACTGCGCGACTACCAGGCGCGCCTCGGCACGCCCTTTCTCCACGAGTCCTACCTGTCCCAGCTGACGGCCCTACGTGACCAGCTCAAGACCGGCCTTTCCGGTGCGCCTCCGGAACCTGGTGCCGAAGCGGTACCAAGGATTTCCGAACTCGCCGAGCAGATCAATGCGCTTAAGGCGGCGCACACCATCGAGACGACGACCCAACGCGTCGGCAAACACCGTTCCTCCGCGGAGGAGCCCGTCACTGCGCGAATCCGCCGCCGATCGGAAGCGCTTCCCTCCCCTGATCCAGCGACGGAGTTCGACGACGACGCATCGAGAGTAGAGGCATCTCTCGTCCTTCGCCTTGCCCGCGACGGCCCATGAGCCTAGCAGAGCAAGGGATCCACCTGGTCAGCACCGACGAGAAGACGGGCATGCAGGCGCTGGAGCGATTGCACCCCGACCTGCCGCCGGGCCCGGGGCGCGTGCAGCGCCGGGAGCACGAGTACCAGCGGCACGGGACGCTGTGCCTGACGGCCAACCTGGAGATCTGGTGCGGTTGGGTGATCGCGCCGACGCTGGGGCCGACGCGCACGGAGGCCGACTTCCTGGCCCACGTGCAGCAGACGGTGGCCACCGACCCTTTGGCGGGCTGGGTGTTCATCGTGGACAACCTGAACACGCACCAGTCGGAGAGCCTGGTGGTGTGGGTGGCCCAGGTCTGCAGCGTCCCGGGCGAACTGGGGGTCAAGGGCAAGCAGGGGGTGCTGAAGTCGCAAGCGAGCCGTGCGGCCTTCCTGTCGGACCAGGGCCACCGCATCCGCTTTGTGTACACGCCCAAGCACACCTCGTGGCTCAACCAGGTGGAGATTTGGTTCAGCATCCTGGTGCGGAAATTGCTCCGCCGCGCCAGCTTCACGTCGGTGGACGATCTCAAGGCCCGGGTCTTGGCGTTCATTGACTACTTCAACCAAACGATGGCCAAACCCATCCGCCGGCTTTACTCGGCGGTGCCGAAACCACCGGACGGAACCGGTTAGAGATTTCTGCCGCCGTGTACTAGTTGGTGGAAATCCGGCTGCCCGGTCACTGCCGCACTTCCGCCGTGTCCAACAAGCGGCGCATGGTCTGCACCGCTTTCAACGTCCGGCCTGTCCGCTCAGCCACTTCCTCTTCAGGCAGCGTTTCCAGCCACAGCAATTCTTCGTCGGTCCAAATCCTGACCTTCCGAGGCGAGTGTTTCCGGCGACCGTTCAAGTTCGTGAGGGCCGCATCGTGGATGATCCGCCGGCTGCCTTCGGCATCCATGCGCTTGACCCCCAGGCCAGCCCGCCACTTGATGACGGTCCCATAACAGGTACCCCACCAATGGGCAACAGCAAGCGCCGACTCATGATGAATCGCACGAGCCAACTCATCCTCGACCAGGAAGCCTTTGCCGGCGGCCCGCGTTCCAGCGAAGTAGCAGAGGGGCCAGGGGATAGGGCCTATCGACCAGTCGTATACCGTCACTTCACGGTTTCGGAACAGGCACCATGCGCGGTCCCGCACCTTCACGGCCGGGGGTTTGTACGGGCCGAACAGGAGTGCCGTTTTGTCGTCCATGCGGAGATTATCGCGCGCGGGCGGTGCGGCAGCAAGGGTCTGACCGCCCGGGACGGATTCCGGAGCCAAGCCAGAACGCAATACTGCCGAACCAGTTCCCAGCGAGATTATTCCGAGCAGCGAAGTTCTGAGCAGAGGTGCTTCAACGCCTGAACTGCCTGCTCGACCTCCGGAATCCAGGCTTCTTTCGCCACAACAATTCGCCGGTGCAAATCCCGAAGGTGGGGGACGGCTTCGAGCCTGATCTCGATGGGGCAGTCGGAGAGCGGAAGAAAGTCTTGGACGTTGTCACCATCGAGATAGGCATGGCAGAGCCGCCACTTGCCCTGGCACTCGACAAAGCCAATCATGTCTGGCACGTTCGACCGGCCGACGTATCGCCCGTGCTCATCCTGTTCGGGGCCATAGGATACCCAGAAAGCGTGAGAACCACTGCCCGCGAAAGAGGGCCCGGCATAATCGATTTGCAAAATTTCGCAGGGCACTCCGACCCAAGAACAACCCTGACCTACATCAGGAACCGGGGCCGGCCCAGCAGGTCACCTGCCTACGTTCTCAAGTATTGACCGGCCCGCCGCGCCCTATTACCGCCCCTTACCCTGTTCCTCCGCCCGGTCGATCATAGCGAAAAGCGGTGTTTCTTCGGCATAGCGCTGCTCGGCGCGCTCGGCCTTGTTCCGCTCCCGAACCACCCGAGCCGCGGCCAGAGCCTCGGCGCTTTTTGGTTCATACCGCTCCAACGCTGACCAGACCAGACTGTATCGAGGGGCCGGGACCAGCGTCCCCTTGATCTCCAGCAGCCGCGTCGGATGCTGTTCGTGGAGCAGATCGCCAAACATTTCTTCCTCGTTCTTGCCCTGTTTAACCGTGCCGTCAGGCATCTTGCGGAGGTAGACCGAATTTTCAGTCAGCCGATCTTCCCCACGGTAGACTTTGTACGCTGTGGCGACGGGCTCCGCTTTCACGGTCCTGTGGTAGTCGCTGTCGATCAGGGATAACTTCATCCACGGTGTCCAACCGCCGCCGAGGGTGCCCAAAGCCAGGATGAACGCTTTGTCGAATTCCGCGTTCTGCCGGTCGGCAACAGCTTGCCGCATCTCGGCGTTGTGTGAACCTCCCCACGAATGGTGGACACCCAGTTAAGAGTGTAAACTCTCCTGAGGAGGTCCATCATGGCCAGAACCCGACGTACCTACACCCCGGAGTTCAAGCTCGAGGCCGTCAAGCTCGTCACTGAGCAGGGCTACTCCGTCGCCGAGGCCGCACGCTCCCTCGGCATCCACGAGACCCTGCTCCGCTCCTGGAAGCAGGCGCTGGAGGCCAAGGGCGGCCAGGCCTTCCCCGGCCAGGGCAAGCTCTCCCCCTTCGAGGAAGAGAACCGCCGCCTCCGGGCCGAGAACCAGCGGCTCCTGGCGGAGCGCGACATCCTAAAAAAAGCGACGGCGTTCTTCGCCAGGGAGGCGACATGACCTTCCGCTTCATCGAGGAACACCGCGGCCAGTGGCCCGTGCGCCTGCTCTGCGAAACCCTGGAGGTCTCGACCGCCGGCTACTACGCCTGGCGCGACCGCCCCGCCAGCGACCGCGCCCGGCGCCGCGACACCCTCCTCGTGGAAATCCGCGCCATCCACGCCGAGGTCAAGGCCCGCTACGGCAGCCCGCGCATCCACGCCGAGCTGGTCGCCCGGGGCCAGGACTGCTGCGTCAACACCGTGGCCCGGCTCATGCACGACCACGACCTCCGGGCCAAGACGGCCCGCAAGTTCCGCTGCACGACCGACTCCAACCACGACCTGCCCGTGGCCGCGAACCTCCTGGATCGGCAGTTCAACCCCGCCGCGGCCAACGAGGCGTGGGTGGCGGACATCACCTACATCCCGACCCGGGAGGGTTGGCTGTACCTGGCTGTCGTCGAGGACCTGTACTCGCGGCGGGTGGTGGGCTGGTCGATGGCCGACCACCTGGAGAGCCGGCTGGTCGTCGATGCCCTGGAGCTGGCGGTGCAGCGCCGGCTGCCGGGGGAGGGGTTGCTGGCCCACTCCGACCGGGGCAGCCAGTATGCCAGCGACCATTACCAACGCCTCCTGGGCAAGCACGGCATCACCTGCAGCATGAGCCGCCGGGCCGACTGCTGGGACAATGCCCCAATGGAGAGCTTCTTCGCCTCCTTGAAGAAGGAACTGGTGCACGACGCCGACTTCGCCACCCGGGCGGAGGCGCGGGCGGCGCTCGTCGAGTACATCGAGGTCTTCTACAACACGCGGCGCCGGCACTCGTCGCTGGGGTACGTGTCCCCGGCCGAGTATGAACAGTCCGAATAACCGTTAACCCCGTGTCCACTTTTCGTGGGGAACTCCACAGCACTGTCGCATGGGGCGCATTCGAGCAAGCAAAAAGGGAAGCGGGCGAGGCCCGCACAAGTGCTGGGCCATCGCCCACGAAGAGTTGCTCCGCTATCAGCGAGACGGTCTCTTGCCGCTCAAGCTCGCTTAACCGAACACGCCCTCAAGTGCTGCCCGCTGCACCGACGGGAACAAGTGCCGGTAGCGCTTCCGCTGCTCCTCTGTCGAGTGACCGACCCACTCGTCAATGAGTCGCTGGTCAATACCCTTGCTCGCACAGGCCGAGATGAACGAGTGACGCATCGCGTGGAGGCCCCGGATCTTGTCCCATTTCGTTCCGGCCAGGACGCGCTTGAAGTGGTCGTGGCACTCGTCTCGCGTCACCGCCGTGGTCGCCACACCACCGCGGCCCTTGACCGTCGCGAGCCGACCTTTAAGCGACGAGGGCCGCACATCTTCGTTCTGGTGACCTGTCGTCCGGCTCCGCTTCTTGCTTCGCATCACCTCGCCGTGCTGGCAGAACATGGCTCCGCCGCCGGGATGACCGGCCAGGTAGTCCTTTAGCACGGTCGCCAGAGCCGAAGTGAGCGGGACACGCCGCGTGGTCCGCTGCCCCCTGGTCCGCTTCTTCTCTCGGATCATGATCGTGTCGCCGGCGAAATCGACGTCGGTCACCTGGACCCGGAGGATCTCTGACCGCCGAGCGCCCGTATGGACGGCAAAGCAAAAGAGCGGATGTACCCAAGGATGGGTGGCCCGCTCTTTGACGAGCGCAAGCAGCTCCTGCAACTCGGCCGGTTGGAGGTAGAGCGCATCCCACAGCTCGGCGATTTTTTTATCTGTGAGGCCGCCGGCCGCGATTCGCCTTACGATCTCCGCATAAGTCTGAAACGGTGGCTTCTCCTCGCCCTTGGGGTAGCGAAGTCCCTTGGAGGGAAACGCCCCCTTGGTGATCTTCATCGGCCCGCCCCAATTCCACGCGGCCCGGAATGTGGCGATCTCCTTCCGGAGTGTCACTGGCGAGAGACCGGCCGCCGCACGCTTATCGACGTGGCCCTGAAGGTCCGCGAGCGTGAGACGATCGAGAGGGTACTTGTCGCCCAGGCTTCGGCAGAAATGGTTCAGGTGCATCCTGGACGTGTCGAGCGAGTTCGCCTCGACCGTGCCGTTCGAGTGGGTGGTGATGTAACGGTCGCGAAGATTGCTGAGCGTATTGGTCCGCACGATGGGCAGCGGAACGGCCGGGGTCTCGCCCTCGCCCCGAAGAGCCGCCAGCCGCTGCCGGACGAACGCCACGATGTCCGCGTCTTCGGGAACGTGGACCTCGCCGCGCTTCACCCGGTCCAGGATGCCGGTGACAATACCGGCGGTTTCTTCCGCATCTTCTTGGTTAACGTCACCGAGCGGGAAATTGCGTCGTTTCCCGTGCCAGTAGAACTGGCAATAGAAGTGATCTTCCTTCGTCCAAACCGACGCCATGACTTGCCCCCTTTCTGGGTGGGGCAACACGACTGCTATACGACTCCCGCAATCGCCAACCTTTAGCCAACCGCTATTATAGCGGGAGCAAGAAGAAGATGTTTCTGATTAGTCATAAATTGTGGTGGGGGTTGAGATAGCGTCTGCTTATTTGCTTGCGATTTTCGGTTGGCTGTCGCAAGCCCCTCAACCTGGCTTGAGTGCCAGGTTGCCACATCGTATTGACGTTGATGTGATGCTGCAACTTGTTAAAGATCAGATGTTTACAGACGATTTCGCCATCGCCTGTATTATACTGGCGTAGTGGTCGCATTGCCAGTGTTTTTACCAAATTTTTACCATTTCTCTTTGCCGCTGGCGAAGCAGGTTTTGCTACTGATCGCCGTCCGCTGTGCCGTCGATCCGGTGGTTACAGGTTTGAGTTCCGTCATTATCAATTAACATAAATATTTACATATCAATGACTTTTGTTTTTTCAATTTAGGAATTGCACTGCATCCCAAGCTTTGGGGATAATTGGCGGGTGGCGTTGAGACCGTATTGGGGCCGGTGTCTGGACTGGACAATATTCTTTCTGGGCATTTGAACATTCTGGCAGCCCGGTCAGCCTCGCTTAGGGATATTTGAGGATAAAAAGTCACCTCTTGGCTACCGACTCCGCGCCGTCCCACCATTCTTCGATGCCACTTGCTCGGCCGGCTTCTCCGCGAAGAAATCTGTCTTCTTCGGTCGCTTTTTCGGCGTGCCGACCGCGTTGCGCCGGAAGCCCCCTCTCTTGCGGTCGGCTTCCGTCTCGTCCAAGCATCCATGTGACTTTCGCCTTCTACCCACTCGACCGAGACGAGAAAATTGCGCCCATATGACACAATTTCCTGCCAAAATTAGAATTTTTTTCGCGAAAAACGAGTTCGAGGCGACCCCAGCCGTATAATATACTGGAAGAGTGTATACGGCTCTTTGTGGTTGAAAATGCGCATTCCGGCGCAAAACATTCACCTTTTCGGAGCCACTCAACCACTCTCGGTCTTTTCGGGAGGTTCTATGGGCGAGGAGCGGCCGTTCCGGGTCTTGAGCCTCGACGGAGGGGGGATGCGCGGCACCTACACCGCCACTTACCTTGACCGATTAGCCTCTGATTTCGCAAAACGCCGTGGGGTCAAGGCGATCGACCTGGGCGCCGCGTTCGACCTCATTGTCGGGACCAGCACAGGCGGAATCATCGCCTGCGCACTTGCCGCCGGCGTCCCCCTTCCCGACGTCGTGCATTTTTACCGCAAGCACGGACCGTCCATCTTTCGACTAAAGCTCCCTACCGGCCTTTTTGGGGTCATTTGGCAAAGGTGGAGGCGCCCAAAAGCGCTTGCTGCAGGTGCAACGGCAATGCGAGAGGCATTGAAGGAATGTCTTGGTGACGTGACCGTGGGGCAGATCTACCAGAAGCGAAAGATTGCACTCGCCATCACGTCAGTCGAGATGAGCCAGCACCATAGTTGGGTGTTCAAAACGCAGCACCTCCCGACCTCCAACGGGCGTGACAACGACTACAGTCTGGTCGATGTTTGCTTGGCGACGAGCGCGGCCCCAATTTACCGTTCGATGGCGGCCGTTGACAGGCCCGGTGGGGGCGGATTCAACGTTTTCGTCGATGGAGGGCTGTGGGCGAACAACCCAGTCCTCGTCGGGCTCATCGACGCCCTTGAAATGACCTCACCGGGTAGGAAGATCGAAATCTATTGCATCGGCACTTGCCCGCTTCCAGCCGGGGAGCAAATCGGTCGTAACGACGTCCACCGGGGGCTCGGCGGTTGGCAATTCGGCGGCGCCGCGGCAGGCGTTTCGATTTCCGCACAGGAGTTCGCATACGACAACATGGCGCGCATGCTCTCGAAGCACCTGAACAGGCCCTGCGACATCCTGCGCTTCCCCCGCGACAAAACGCCCGCCGCCCTGATGCCGTACCTCGGATTGGACAACACAACTGAGAAGGCGGCCGACGCCCTCGTCGGCCAAGCACAAATCGACGCCGACATGACCAACAGCCGCCTCTGGAAGACCGAATCTCTGGAAGGGCGTCTCATCACCGAACTGTTTTCGGCGGCACCCCCGCGAGCGGACGCGCCTGCCTGAATATGCCACTTTACTGAGGTTAATATGATCGATTGTTCCGGCGACGTGCTGGCCTACCACGACAATGAAATCACGCTCGGGAAGGCTGAGCAGGACAACATGAGGGAGCGGCGGAACGCAAACCGGACCCGCCTGAAAAAAGGGCTGGAGAAGGCGAAAAAGCCCGCCCCTGTACTCTTCAAGAGCCAGGGGTCTTACGCGATGAAGACCATGACGCAGCACGACGACAACAAGTACGACATCGACGACGGCGTGTACTTTCTCAAGGAGGATCTCGTCGGCCCTCGTGGTGCCGACATGTCTGCGTTAGAGGCGAGGCAGATGGTCCGTGATGCCGTGGACGATGGCAGCTTCAAGACGCCCCCTGAGGTCAAGAAGAACTGCGTCCGGGTCCACTACGAGGAAGGCTATCACGTCGATCTGCCGGTCTACCGCCTGGTCACCACTAAAAACAACTTCGGCCAGGAGGAGCAGCACGCAGATCTGGCAAGTTCCGAATGGAAGCGATCCGACGCTCGGGACGTCACCGCCTGGTTCAGTAGCGAGAACAAGCGTCAGAGCCCAGACACCACTAACGGGCGCCAACTCCGGCGAGTGACTCGCGAGATCAAAAAGTATGCACGAAGTCGGCCGAGTTGGGAGCCGCAGATCCTGAGCGGCTTTGGCATCACCAAACTTGTGACTGAGTGCTACAGGAAGGATACCGACCGCGAGGATAGGGCACTTTACGAAACCATGAAGGCTATTCGGGACCGGCTGACGTGGAACCTCGTCGTGTTGCATCCAGTCACCCGGGGAGACACGATTACAAAAGGAGACGACGACCCCAAGGCTCGGTTCCTCCGCGACAGGCTTACCGATGCCCTGGACTGGCTTGCCCCCACCCTCAAGCACGATTGTACCCGAAAAGAGGCCCTCAAGTGCTGGGATAAGGTGTTCAGCACCACTTTCTTCAGTGACCGCTACAAGGAGGACGACGGTGACGGCGGTGGCGGGCCAAAGGGAGGCGGTTCCGGTGCCCTCTCGGCCGGCCTTTTCGGCCAGGGCAGTTCACCTCCGCCGGTGCGCAAGGAGGGTGGCGGGCGGTATGCCTGATAACGTCCAACATTGGCGGCCGGAATCTCAACGAAGGCTGGCGGTGGCGGCGGTCGAATCTTGGCTGGCGAGTCTCCCGGTGGGAGTACTGCAGCTCGGTGCCGACGCACTACGCCTTTTCTCGCACAATGAACCGCTTGCGGGATGGCGGCTGAACGTTGACTTCGGGGACCGGCTAAGGCGACTCGACCTGATCCTGCCCGCTGGTTTCCCACGAGTGCCGCCGAAGGTGGTTTTGGTTGACCGCCCCCCATTTCTGACCTGGCCTCACGTTGAGGAGGATGGAGTCCTGTGCCTGCTGCCCGACAGCGCCGAGGTGGACTTTACGCGCCCGGGTGACTTGGCCGCCCACGTGATGTCACTGGCTTGTGAACTCGTCCAGGATTTGGTAGCTGGCCGAAGGGTTGACGACTTTCGGGCTGAGTTCAACTCCTACTGGGAAAGAAAGGTAACGTCCGGCGCGCCGAGAATACGAAGCATCATCAAGCCGGCTCCCCCGAGCCGATTCGTCGCAGTCTGGCGGGGGCGACTGTATCATCTTCTCGGAGAGACGGAGGGGGAAATCGTTGGTTGGCTTGGCCGCAGGTTCCAGTCAGGCGCTGCGGAACCGGGAACCGAGCCCGGCATTCTCCTGTGGCTTGACAAGGCACTCCTGCCCAACGAATACCCTCACAACGCTGCTGACGTTCGCCGGATTGCCAAGGCGTGCGGCGGCGCAGAGTTGCTTGAAAAACTGGTCGGTGAAGGTGCCGAACGGGTCATTGTCGTGATGGTCGCGCCTTCGCGCAACGGCCCGTGTCTGGCCGGGGTCACCATCAACCCGCCAGCCCCGCACGTCCGCCATGCCATGCCGCTAGTGCGAGGATTTCGCCCGGGCAAAGTGCCTCGGCAATTGCTGTTAGCCCGTTACCTGGGAGGGACGCAGGTGCTCCGATCCACTGTCGAACGCGCGGACGCCCCATGGGTTCACGGCCGTGGCGAGGATCCCAGGTTTGCCAAACTGCACACGGCCATCGTCGCCGTGCTCGGGTGCGGTTCCGTCGGTGCTCCCGTCGCAGCCCAATTGGCCGCCGCCGGAGTCGGCCGTCTACTCCTGATCGACCCTGAAAAGCTGAAGTGGGCCAACGTCGGGCGTCATCCTTTGGGGGCCCCGGAGGTCGGCAAGTGCAAGTCTAGCGCCTTGGCAGACCGGATTGGTGCCAACTACCCCCACGCCCTTGCCATAGAAAGCCTGCCATGCCGGTGGCAAGACGCGGGACCGGAAGGGTTGGCTTTGTTGGCCAAGGCCGACCTGGTCATCAGTACAATGGGCGATTGGGCTTCCGAGGGTGCCCTTAACGAGTGGCATCTCGCCAACCGAAAAGGCATTATCATGTACGGATGGACGGAGGCCCATGCTTGTGCAGGGCACGCCCTGGCTATCCGACCGGACTGGGGTTGTCTCCAATGCGGATTTTCGCACGACGGGTTGCCTTTTCTGCGCGTCACCGACTGGCCGCTAGGCGCTACGGTGCGTCAAGAACCCGCTTGCGGGGCGGTATATCAGCCGTACGGGCCTGTCGAACTCGGCCACGTGGTTTCAGTGATCGCCGAACTCGCTCTTGATTGTCTGCTTGGCAACGTGACGAAGGCCACGCACCGCATCTGGGCGGCGCGGCGATCCCTACTAGAAAAGGCGGGCGGGGTGTGGACGCCTGAGTGGGCTTCCATTACAGTCGGCCGGAGTGAAGGAGGCTTCGTGGAGGAAAGGGAGTGGCCTCGGTCCCACTCCTGTGTCGAATGCGCTGCGGGGGCCGCGTGATCAATTACCCGATCGGGTCGTCCGGCCAAGTCATCGCCCTGACCGGCGCCGTGCTCGCCCGATTCGCCGAATGCCGACAACTCCGCCGCTCTGAGAAAGAGGCGGGGGGCCAACTCTTCGCGCAGTTCAGCGGTTCGACAATCCAGGTAGAGGAAGCAACTGGCCCCAGGGAAAGTGACCGGCGCACCCGCACTTCATATGAACCGGATCGTAGCGCGGAGCAGGCCGAAATAATGGACCGGCATGCCCGAGGGCTACATTACGTAGGCGATTGGCACACTCATCCAGAAGCTCGCCCGTCGCCTTCCCCAAGAGATCGCAAGAGCATCGCTGAGTGCTTCATCAAGTCTGCCCACAGCCTAAATGGCTTTTTGCTGGTCATCGTGGGCCAGAGCGACCCGCCCCTTGGTCTCCTCGTATCAATCCACGATGGAAACACTCTCCATCAACTTGCACCCCAAACCGATGGAGCCGCTGAGACAATCCGTTAGTTCACGACGACTTTACCTCCCTCGTCCCTCAACCGCCTTGGCCGCGTTGCTCGCCGTGCGCAGCGCGTATTTCTCCCCCTCTTCCTGCGCCTTGCTGCTTTCCTGCATCAGGCGGGCCGCGGTCTCCTCGACGCTCCAGCCCCAGTCAATCGCCAGCAGGCAAAAGGTGAAATCCGCCTTGCTTCGATCCGGCCGCCCGTCCTTCCAGGCCTTCGGGTGTTCCAGGCATTGCCGATAGCTCGGCCAGCCGCGAGTATCGAGCCGCCTGGGGCGGTGAATCTCTTTCGCAGTGAATTTCTCCTGTGGCGCGACCAGGCCGAGGGCTTCCAGTTCGGCCTGCGTCACCCCCCTGCCAGGACTGATGCAAACCGTCTCGACGCGCGGGAACGCGGGCGCGTACTTCTGCTTGAAATTAATGCTGCCGCTGACGCGCACGGCGCCCGATGCGGTCAGGTCAGCCCCTGCCCCTTTCCGCAGCCGCCGGGCGAAATCGGCGCCTCCGTCGGCCACGGCCACCCATGCCTGGTAGTTGCCGGGACTGGTGCGCAGCACCAGGAACGACACCGGTCGCAACCGCTCTGCCCCGTTCTCGCCGAGGTCGTCGAGTTGGATCAGCGTGGCGCCGGCGGAACGCGGGCGGACGATGACGTTGTGCTGCCGCTCGGCGGCCTCCTGGAGGATGGCGGGCATGGCGGATCGCAGCTGGTCGAGCGGGCGGTTTCCTCGGAAGCCGACCTTCGCGCCGGCGGCATCGGTGAAGGTGAGGTCAAACCGCCCGGCGCCGACGCTGGCGAAGGCGTCGAGCATCTCCCGCGCTGGCGCCCCGGCCCGTGTTTCTTCCCCCACTGACCGCGGCATTTGTTCTTTACTGATTTCGGCCGCCTGATCCTCCGCGGAACTGCCGGAGCGCCCACCGCCGTCAGCGCCCTGGGGACTCGTATCGCTGTCTGCCAGGCTCCACCAATCGAGGGTAGGCGACATTCCATGGTTTTCGCGGTATTCCTGGAGGATGAGTAGGAACTGCTCATGCAGCGCGTCGCGGCTGTCTCCGCGTGCAGTGGGGTCATATCCGGAAGATTTGTCGAGCTGGTACACCCACGGTTTTCCCGGCTCATGCGGCCGCCATGTCCAGCCGAGTTCCTTGAACGGGTCGGTCAACTCCCTGCCCGGGTTCGGGTCAACGCCCTCCGGCGCCGTGAACACCACCTGCACCTGGGCGAAGCGGCGGTCGCGGCGGAAGTGGGCATAGCGGCCGTTGCCGATGTCGATGATGTCTTCGCTGGCGACCTGCGGCAAGCGCCTGGTCCAACGGCGACGGTGAGATTGTTGCTGGCCTTCGGTCTGGGCTGCCTCCTCCGCCTCGCGGACATCGGGTAGCGTTAGGTCGGCGCCTCGCTCCTCCCCGGTATTCTCAAGCGACGTGTCAGTCACCGGCCGACATGATGCCTGGCGTCAGTGGGAATTTCGTCGCAGAATTTCGGTCTGCCTTGTGCCATGCTGGCCCCATTTGCCTGAAGCGAAACGGCTCAGCTATAGTCCTGGGAGGGGGCGTTGTCAAAGCGTCTGTCCGACGCGGAGACGGATTACTGCGCCCGAAATGGCAGAGCCATGCTGCCTTAGCGTTCCAAGCGCACCCGGAGACGGCGCGCCCTCTCTTGGAACGCACGCTCCCCGCCTTCAAGAATGTCGCAGACCGCCTTGCGAATATGAGCGCTTTCAAGCCCGCCCGAGAGATAGCTGATGGGCGGCAACTCGCCCGGTGGATGCGGCCCTACTTGCGCAACGATGATCTGGTCAGCATCCGTGTTAACAACTAAGTTGGCATTGTGCGTGACCATAATCACCTGACGTTTGTTCTTGGCTTCCAGGAACAGGCTCACGAGTTCATCGAAGATCGACTTGGGGTCTAGGTTTTCTTCGGGCTGGTCAATGATAAGGGGCCGATCATCAGCGTCATCGAGCGCGAGGTATAGAAGCAACAGAACGATGCCACGTGTGCCCGGCGATAGCTTACGAATATCAACGCCGTCGTAATCGATGCTGTATTGGATGCCGATGTGTTCGGTGCCAAAGAGCCACTTTGCAAACCGCTTGGACCATGCTCGATAGTTCGCTTGGTCTGCCTTGGATACGGGCGAGCACTCCAACAATGCTTCTTGGTTCTCAGCACGGAAATTCGCCATGGCGGCGCTGACGGTCTGGGGATCGCCGGTCTCCCAGGCGGCTTTCAGCGCTGCGTCCGCCAGTTGACGTAGCGTACCGCGCCCTTTGAATGGGCCTTTCTGACGAAGGTCGAGAAGTTGTTCTCCGGCGTCAGCCCAGCAACCAATATCCGCGACCCGGGCAACTGAAAGTGAAAGCTTTTTTAGAGTACCTTCGGCCTTGCCGAGACGAGTCATCAGCGGATTGTAGAGTTCGGTTACGACGGCTTGTTCCGCCATGATGGCATCGAAGACGCGCAGATATGCGGCTTCGCGTTCCTGGACCAACGTTTTGACCCGCTCCTTTGCGCCTTCGCAGTCAGTTAGCTTCTCTGTAAGTCGATTGAGGGCTGCATTTTCGTCGGTGATGCGTTTCGACAATACGGAGAACTTATTCGCCGTGTCTCGGTCCACGCTCACAAGTTTCTCAAGTCGCGTAATCTCGGCTTGCAACACGACCAAGGGCATGTTGTCCAGCGGATCCTCGTCTGCGATCAGAGCGACTCTTGGGTCTGTCGCGGGCGGTGGCGGCGTGCCCCTCCATTCCTTCGCGCTCGCTCGTGCATTCGCAAGATGCTCTGTTAGGGAAGTATCGACATTACCCTTGTAGTCCAGGAGAAACGGTGCCCACTCTTCGGCGTTGAGGCCGCTGGACTTGTGCCTCTCCTGCGATTGCCTCAATGCTTCGGGCGCTTGATGAGTTCGAACATTGCTGACCTCGTCTTTGAGACTTAGGAGCGACTGCTCCTGCGCGTTGAAGTAACGGAGAAATCCCCGCACCTTTTCAGCGGCAGCGGTGAGCTCACCCAACCGCTCTACCCTCGCTTCGCTGCCCTTCGCGACGAGCTTCGACCGGTCATTCGTGTACCCGGCGATTAGTTTTGTTTTTTCCGCGATTTGCTTCTTCAAATGGGCGACGAGCATTTGCTTTTCGAGATCAGTGCCAATCCGTTCGGAGAGGTCGGCCAAAGCGTTTTCTTCTCGGCCGCGCGCCTCCCGAAATCGCATCGCTCTCATCTCAAGCAATTCGTCGAAGTTGACCGCGCCATCCCGGTCACACAGCGGATGGGCTTCAAAAATGACCCGCTCTATCTCCCGCAGGAGGGCATCCGTCATCCCGTGGGCGGAACACAATTCCTCTACGAATTGTTGGGATAGGTATCGCGCGCGTGGATATTCCGCCGAGAAACCTTCATCGGAACGGTCAAGGCGACGCTCGCTGTGGTCACCGGCCTGCCATTTCAGCGATACCGAAGCCCCATGCAGGAGGTCTTGCGCTCGGGTCAAAAAGGAAGCGGGGCTAAGCCGCTCCGAGGTCGCGTCGCATCCCAGCGCGATCACGTCGGCTAACGCTGTTTTTCCCGATCCTCTTGCTCCAATGATCGCGACAAGGCCGGGATTGAGTTCCACGGTGGGTGTTGCGGCCCAAGCCGCATTCTTGATTTCGACCGCTGCGATGATTTGCGAAGGAGTTGCACGGACCGGCGGCTTATCGCCAACAAACGCTCGCCCAGCAGGGTCGATGCAGGCTTGTCGGAGTGTATCAAATACGAGGGCTCCTTTGATCCACGAGTAACGATCCCCATCCGGGACGCCCACGGTTCGCTCCTCGTGCGCGTCACTCCCATGCATGCATGGCTTTAATCCGCCGTAGCGCAGTCGCACGACATCCTCAGCTAAGGTGCGTCGGCCAAGCCAAAAGTCACGCTGCATGGAACTGCTGGCAAAGATTACGTGTGCGAACTTCTCTACTTCCTGCCGCAGCGTCGCGTCGGCTGCATCGCGGACACCAGAAGTCCCGTCTGTTTCGCTGCCAGCGACGGCGATCAGGATATTTTGCTGAATCCAAGCGCTGCCGAGGTAGGCTTGCTTTAACTGGTCAAAAGAAACCTTGAATTGCGAGGACCCCCGCTCAAGCGCGGCAACGGGGTCGGTGAGCTTGGAATCGAACCGCTGACCAAGCCGGATGAGGTCGTCTTTGTTGCAGCAGAAAGAGTCGTTATACGCGCTGAAGGTCAGGCGCGCGAGAAATCGCCTCAGTTCTGCCAGGTGATCCGGGTGCTCGGGGCTGACGAGAAGATGGAGATTGACCCATTTGCCTTTGACGGTTCCGATGCCGAGGCGCATCTCGATGTTAAGAAAAATCAGATCACAGTCCGGAAGCCGCCCGTTTCGTTTCGCCTCACAGACGCGCTCATAACTTTCGGTGCTGTAGTAGTCGGTGACCCCGATTGCCCGTATCGCAGGCGTCGCCGTCTCCAATGCTTTGAGGTAGCGGTCCCAGCTATCGGCACCCTTGAACTGATCGTTCAGAACCGTCCCAGGCGCATGAACGTGGGGCTCCCACCGATACCAGCGGGCGCCGGAATTCAACTCTTGGCGTTGTTGTCCATCTTCCATGTGCGACCTTACTAAGAAAATCCTTGGCGAACCAAGAAATATGCATCGGCCGATGCGTAGGCAATCTGGCGTAAGCGTTTTGGGTCGTTTAAGTGGGACGCCAACTCCAGCAGCGTGGTTCGCGCCGTTGCACTACGTTTGAGCCGAGTCAATCATCAATTTTGTCTGATTCGGGCAACTGCGATCTTTTGCGTGTTTCAATTGTTGACGAAAAAGGTGCTAATCCTCCTCAAACCCATAATCCGTAAACTTCAGCGTCCGGCAATTCTCCGTCACGTCCCGTACCAGCTTGTCACCGGCTCCGTCGGCAAGTTCGGCGTGAATCTCGATGGTGATTTCGACATTCGATCCAACCATGCCGGTCAGGTGCTGGATGACTTCCTCCGCGATCCGCGAGGCGTCGCGCCCCAACCGCATCGGATCGACTTTCACAGAACCGTGGAAGCGGCGCGGTTTTGTCGGCTCTGGTATCGTCCGTTGTTTGCCGGTCGTTCCCTGATTTTCAGTCCCGGAAACGGGTGCGCCGCCGCCGGTGACTGCCGAGGTGGCAGCCGCGGCCGTCCCGTCCGTGGTGGTTTGTGCCGCTGCGGCTTCCTTCTCCTGGGCAAACTGAGCCGCCGCTGCCTCCGGTTTCACCAGCAGGCTGCGGTCATCGACGAGGACGCGAGTAGCCTGGCCGGCGCGAAGGCCCTGGTAGCGTTTCCGCTGCTCGTCCCACCCTTCGGCATAGGCGAAGGTTTCGCCCCAAACCAGGCTGGAAACACCTTCCTGGATTGCCGCAATCAAAACCTGTTCGTCCCGCAGGCGCGGCAGGTAGAGGTAACGGGCCATGTACTCGGTCAGCTGTTTGATGTTGACGTGATTGCCGGTCCAGAGCGGTACGCGGTCAAGTTCTGTTCGCAGGCGCACTGCCCCCATCTGCACCAACAGCGATTCTTCGTTCTTGAGCTTCTTGGCCGCACGGGTGGCAAGGCGGTCCTGGCCTTGGAGCTTCAGGTCGGTCCAGGTGATGTCGCCCTTGGGGTCTGGTTGCCCGGGGACCAGAAGCCATTGGTATGCCTCAGTGATCCGCAAATCAACGGCTTCGTCGGCATTCTTCCGCTTCGTTTCAGCCTGGCGAATCTGGAACTGGTCCAGGTTGAGCGTCGCCCGGTCGTCCGAAATGGATGACCATGCCAGGAATTGGCGGATTGCTTGCTCCAGTTCACGCAGGCGATTGGCGTCCCCAGCCAGGAACACGAGCGTGTTCTTGAAGTTGCGGGGGGAGCTTCCGCGGGTGTCGAGGATCACCGCCGCTTCTTTCCGAGCAGCACTGTTTGCATCCCGGTTCGCATGGGGAAACTCCGGGCCCAGGATCACCAGTCGCGCTTCCTGCTCGTCTGGCACGTCGCTGCTGGGGACACAAGCATGGAGCCTGGAGAAATCCGATTTGGTGCGGGCCTCTTCTCGAAGGCGTTTGACGATCTCGTCGTTCACCTGGTCGTCGGTAAGCTGGCCGCCGCGGTCGTCAGCGAGCCGGGTAACGGTCGGTTGCGACGAGTACCAGTAACGCTTGCCGTCCACGTAGAGGTAGGTGGCGCTGTCCGTCAGCCGTCGCAGGCCGTCACCGAAGGTGGCCACGGCCTCACCGGGTTGCACGCAGCCGAGCTTTACCTGGCGCTCGTCAATGCCGCGATGCGCAGCGCGCGTGGTCGGTGCCGACCCCATGTAAATCGTTCGGGCTACACGCCGGCAGGCTGAGTACCTGCCCAGGTTTGGGTTGTCGCGGTCCAGTTTGAGCGGCAGAGAATTGCCCCCGTCCACGTCCTTTTCGATCACCGGCACCCAGTGGTCATCCAAATATCGAGTCAGCTCGAATTGCACCAACTGGTCGTCCACGGGTACGTTGCCCGGCATGATGAGGACGGCTCCGTCCTGCCGTTCCCAGAGCGAATGGATGACAGCAGCCATGAGCCGCAGCACGCCGCGCGTGCGTTGGAACTTGTCGAGCGTGGACCAGTCGTTGTACAGCCGGTCGAACAATTCCGGGTGAATGGGGTAGGACATTTTGAGTCGGCGTTCATAATCCGCCTCGCGGCACTCCGATGGGAATTCTTGCTGCTGCGCACCGTACAACTCGACGAACGCGCGGGCCACGGCATCGCGGGCGATGAACTGATCTCCCGAGAGCGGTTGGAAGAGGCGCCGACGGACGATCTCGAAGCCCTCGTCCGGGCTGGCGGGCCGCCAGGATGCCTCCACGCGGCCGATGGCGTTCTTGAGCCGGGCCAGCGCTTCGCGGCCCCTCTCTCCGCCGACTTCAATATCGGTGACACCGCGGTCTGCCTTCTGGTGCGGGCTTTCGGAAGCCGGGATGCTGACCACCAGCAGCGTGTTCTTGGCCGCCTTCACGGCTTCGCTGAGTCCCTGAGCAAACGTAAAGTGCGTTTCAAAAGTGCCGGCCGGCAGGTCGGCCGTCGCATGCAGCTGCCGAGCGTAGGCGACCCATTCATCGATCAGGATCAGGCAAGGGCCGTACTTGTTGAAGAGTTCCTTGAGGGTGGTTCCGGGATTCGTTGCTTTCTCGTCGTCTTCCTTGACGAGCTTGTAGCCCTCCTTGCCGCCCAGTTGCCAGGCGATCTCGCCCCAAATCGTGCGGACGACGGTGCCGTCCGGTTTCTTGTGCGGCTTCCCTGGTGAAATCTGCGTCCCAACGAAGACGGCGCGGCGGACATTTTTCGGGATCGCGACGCCAAGTTCTTTCACCAATTCCTCGATCCCAGGCAGTTCGCTGGCCGCTGTCCCGGAAAACAGGTGAAACAGGCCCAGCATCGAGTGCGTCTTGCCGCCGCCGAAATTCGTCTGAAGCTCGACAACCGGGTCGCCGCCTTTGCCGGACAGGCGCAGTACGGCCTGCGTCAGGAGCCGGCTTAGCCCTTCGGTGAGGAACGTCCGGCGGAAAAACTCTGTAGGGTGCTTGTACTCGTCCGAGCCTTCTTTCTGGTACACCTGCCACAGGTCGGCAGCGAATTCAGCTTGCTGGTAGCGACCGGATGCCACGTCCGGGTGTGGGGTGACGACTTCCCGCCAGGGCTTCAGTCCGCCTTGCGGCTTGCCCTCTGTCGGTTGGTAAGATTTCTTGCGCATCTCCTGGCGGCGCTGCTCGTCAAACACAATGCGCATCACGTCCATGCGCATCTGGCCGACTTCAACCGCTGTCTCCGAAGCCGAAACGGCCGTCAGCAGTCGCTCCACCGAATCGAGCGCGCGGATGGCGTCGTTGCTGGTGAATTGTTCGTGGTGTGCCCACTGGTTGCGGACGCCGCGCAATTCACTGACTAGGCTGCGCTCGGTCGGCCCCAGCACGTCGCGGAAGACGTTGTTCCACTGATCCCACATGAGCCCGAGCAAGGTCTGGGGGTCGGCCAGGTTCGGGCCCTGCGACTTCGCTTTCGGCCCTTTGGGGTTGCCCACTTCGGGGAGCGCGTCAGTCCACTTTTCGCCCAGGTGGGATTTCAATTCCCGCTCGACAAAGGGGCGCAGGCCGGATGCCAGAAGGTCCAACCCTTTGCCGACTCGTTCGCGATTGGTGACAGCCATAGCTCAGGGTTCCATCATTCAAAAAGTTCTTGTTGGGTCGCAAGTCGCTGGTTTCGGTTCAAAAGCGCAAGCTTCGAGAGTTCCGGCCAGGCCACAACAAGGCTGTTGTAGGCGAGGGCCTCCTGCGGCCATTTCTTTCGTTCGCAGGTCGAATACAGCCGGTAGGCCAAATCTCGGGAAATTTCAGCCATTCCGCCGAGTTGTTGGATAAGAACGGCTGCCCCCGATTCGCCCTGTCGATCGAGGGTGCGAATCAAATGCTGGGTGACTTCCCAGATCGCCAGTCGCTTATCGGTCGCGGGGTTCCAATCGATTGGAAGCTCATCGCGGCGGACAAGGCGCACCTTGCCGGCATGGGCTACGATGATCCGGGCTTCGACGAGTCCGTTGACGGCAGTGTTCTTGGCTTTGCTGAGGGTTTCAGCGTCCCCGAACGGGCCTTCGTTCATACCGAACTGCTCGAACCATGCAATCGCCCAGCGTGTGTCGCCATCGAACTCCCCTTCCTGCTCGGCGAGCACTTCGTCGAGCGTCTGGTTGATGATGCCCAAGGCGGTCCTGACAGCCATCGCCGATCCGTCTGATTCGATCACTTTGGTATAGCGAGTGAAGACGGCCATCCCCGGCCCGATGGCCGCCTGCGCCAGATCCACCGGAGCGATGTTGCCGCGCTGGAGATTGCGCAGGGCATCGGGCAATTCTTGCCGCAACGCAGTGATGAACTGCTTGCGGGTTGCCAGCGGCGCATCGATGGGACGTGGGCGGCAGACGAGGACGATAGACGAGGCCAATGCGCCGACATCCTTTTTGAGTGCATTAGTGGCTTCAGTGCGGATGGGCCAAGTACCATGAATGCTGAAGCCCGCTCTGAACAGCGCGGAAAGCATCGTTTCCCACCCGGTGGACGCCGTCGTACTTCCAGCAGCGGCATTATCGTCATCCGAGTCAGCGGTTTCCGCTTGTTTAAAGGCGTAATAGACCGTGGTCGGAATATCTTGGCTCTGAATCTGTCGCATTTGGGCGAACGCCTTTCCCAAGCCGTCCTCGAAGAATGCTTGGGCTGCCTCCTTGTGGCCGCCGTGTCGGTACGGCGATGCGATAAGTTCTTGAGATTTGGGTGTCAGCAAGGTCGCAAATAATGAAGGATAGAGGCTTACCAGAGATCGACGAAGCCAGACGTAAAAAAAGTCGCTGAGGTCAGCATACCCAATATTATCGTAATAGGGTGGATCGGTGGAAATCGCCGCAGGCGTCGAAACCGCCGTAGCGCTCAGTTGCTGAACCGAGCCAGGGATGCCAACCGTCAGTTCGCAATGGCTTGCCCCCATTTTATGTACCAGGCGCTGTGAGAGTCGGATCAACCGTCACAGATGTGTCCTCGGGCTGGCGTAGCGCAGCGGAGTCGGCCCGAGGACACATCTCCCCGTACTCCGCTGGCGTCCGATACCCCAACGAGCTGTGAGGCCGGACGTGGTTGTACTCGTGCTTCCATGCCTTGCCCAGCACCTGCGCCTCCCGCAGGCTGCCGAACACCTCCGCGTTCAGCAGTTCGTCGCGCACCTTGCTGTTGAACGACTCCGCGTACCCGTTCTCCCACGGCGCCCCCGGCGCGATGTACAGCGTCTCCAGGCCCGCCCCCGTCATCCAGGCCCGGATCGCCTTGGCGATGAACTCCGGCCCGTTGTCGCTGCGAATGTGCCTCGGCGCGCCACGCTCCCGCACCACCCCGGCCAGCACCGCGTTCACCGCCCGGGCCGTCATGCCGCGCCGCACCTCCAGGGCCAGGCACTCGCGCGTATACTCGTCCACCAGCGTGAACCACTTCAGCGCCCCGCCGTCCGCCGTCCGGTCGTGCAGGAAGTCCCACGCCCAGACGTGGCCCTTGTGCTCCGCCGGCCGCCGCACGCAGCTGTTGGCACTGGAGCCCAGCCGCCGTTTTTTCCGCTGCTTCCTGGGCACTTTCAGCCCCTGCTGCCGCCACAGCCGCCAGACGCGCTTGCGGTTGACCCGCCACCCTTCCCGGCGCAGCAGCGCCCAGATGCGCCGGTAGCCGTAGCGCGGGTGCTGGCGCACCAGCTCCAGGATGCGCCGGACCAGCCGGCCTTCCTCCTCCTGGGGAAGGGGGACCTGCCGCTGGGTGGAGCGCGGTTGCCCCAGCACGCGGCAGGCGCGGCGCTCGGACACGCCGAACGCCTCCTGCAGGTGCCGCGCCAGCTGGCGGCGCTGGGCGGCGGTCACCACTTTTTTTGGACGGCCTCCTGGAGCAGCTGCTTGTCCAGGGCCAGCTCGGCGACGAGGCGCTTGAGGCGAACGTTCTCGGTCTCCAGTTCCTTGAGCCGCTTGGCCTCGTCCTGCTTGAGGCCGCCGTACTGGTTCCGCCAGCGGTGCAGGGTCTGCTCGCTGACGCCGAGTTTCTGGCAGACCTGGGCGACGCCAAGCCCCTGGGCCAGGTCGGCCTCGGCCTGCCGCAGCTTGGTGATGACCTCTTCAGCCGTGTGTCGCTTCATGGTTCGTCTCCTGGCCCCGCAGGGCCTCAGAGACTCTCATACCACCTGGACCACTTTTTGGGGAGCACACCAGCAAAGCACCTTGCTCACGGAATCAGCCGTTCCAGAAATATCTCCGCCTGCACCAGCAAGCGGATTTGTCTCGGCAAAACCCCATTGCATCGGCAAGGCCTGGCGACCGAGCGCGCCAGCCAGGCGACCAAAACCAGTTCCGGGTTCCCAGACTGCGAGTGTACAGCTCCTACTGGATGCCTTGCTGACAGCGAATGCTAAGTAGGTGGCTACCGCGTTCGCGTAAGCGGCAACTCCGGTAATGCCATTGCCGGTCAGGTGCTCGCCTTGCGGCAGAACCGTGTTACGTATGTTTTCCAGCACACATTCCCGCGCCTCTTGCACCAGATCGCTGAACGTCGTCAAGGCCACGAGTTGGCGTGGCGTGAATAGCTTGTCGAAAGAAGTCAATCCATACAGAAGGCACCAGAGTGCTCGCTTATCAAGAGCGATTGGCGAGTCAATTCCTTTCAAATCGCTCGGTATCGGAACGCCTCGTGCCAGTTCTTCTTGTTCTGGGAAGGGGGAGATGTATACACGTCCCCTGGTGCCTTCTGCCACAATTGCCATGAGGCGTACAGCGAGTCGGCCATTCATCCCTTCGGCTTTGACGTGAGTGTCAGGGATCGGATCGTTACTGAGCAGACAGCGAAACTTGCAACCGCGACCGATTTTTGTCCCAGCTTCAATTGCCCTGATCTCGTCGGTGGACGGCTTCCCTGTCCGAATTTCAAACCGGTAAGTTTTGGTGTTCCGATCCACCACTGGTTCGACCCATGTTTGCTTGCCAGCTTTCTTGCTTAGCCAGTAACCGCTTACGAGCGGGACATGGACACCTTGGTACACCGGACTTGGACTCGCCACCGTTCGCGCCCACAGCCAAGCAATGACGGTAAGGTCTTCGCCGACGTACTCCTCCAAGTCGGGCCTGTTCTTGGCCATTTCCTTGGTGATCTTAACCTTGGGATAGAGATGCCCGATGCGTTTCTCAGCCTCGTCGCGCATCCATTGGCCGTAGTAGCGGACATCCGCGGCGAGACCTTGGGCGCCATGCCAGACGGTGGCGGCCTTTTCTTCCTTGCTCTTCTTTTGCCAATCCGGATTTACCGGAGGACGGTCGGCGAACGTGGGGGGGATCTCGATCAGGGCCTTGTTTATCAGCACCGGCACTGGGTTGAGATCGCTGGCGTAGGCGCAGCCCCAGCCGTTGTGCTTCGAGTGGAATCGACCCACCTCCCGCAAACGGATCGAGTACAGGGGGCGCGTACTCCGCCAGGAACGCATTCACAACCTTGGCCGACGGCAGTCGTAACACATCGAATGAGAAGCGGACTCGGGCAACTTTTTTGTCGAGGCCCAAGGGAATGGGCCGACAATGTCCGCGTTTCACAAGGTCGTGGGCTATCGTGTTTGGACCGACTGCCGCATCCTTCTTCAAAGCTCCCGTTTCAATCAACCGCGAAGCCACGCAGCGGGCGATCTCAGCGCGGGCGGTCCGAATCACGTCCGCATTGTTCGAGTTCTCCCACATCACCAGTTCTTCGATAAGGTTGAACAGGTCGGCACGTTTAATCCCGGCCGCCTCCTCATCGACTGAACCATCTGGCTTGCGATACTGCGGATCGCTATCGGGGTCATCCACCAGCGACGCAAACAGCACCGCCCGGCAAGCTGCCAGGGGCCGCCGTGCCCACCAGAGGTGGAGCGTGCTTGGATGCCCGTGCCGAATAGACTTTTCCCGTGCTGATTCGGCGTTGATGGCCACCAACGGCAGGCCGACTTCGATCAGTTTCTTGCGGTAGGGTGCGGTCATTTCTTCTTACGGTCCTTCTTTGGTGGTTTGGCCTTTGCCTTCTCCGAGGCGGCTTTGGGTTTTCCTGAACCAGGAACGGTTTCAGGCGCGGTGGGCTGTTCGGCCGCGGACTGACCAAGCTCCGCTTCAATTTCCTCCACCGTCGGCAGGGCCGACTGGAGATCGGCCGGCAGCGCGCGAGTGAGTTCGTATTCAGAAACGCCTATTGGCTTGGTCGCGCCGCGCAAGGCATACTCGGCCACGATGTGGTTGCGATCCTGGCACAGTATCAGGCCGATACTCGGTGCGTCGGAGGGATGACGCAGCCTGTCATCGACAACAGCCAGATAAAAGTTCATCTTGCCGGCATACTCCGGCTTGAATTCGCCCTTCTTCAGGTCGATGACGATGAAACAGCGCAGTTTCAGGTGGAAGAACAGGAGATCGACGAAGTAATCGCGTTGGCCGACATCCAAGGGATACTGCCGGCCCACAAAGGCAAACCCCTGCCCCAGCTCCAGCAGGAACCGCTCAAGCTGGTGAAGGAGGTTAGTTTCCAGTTCGCGCTCGTGAAACGGCTCCGTCAACGTCAGGAAGTCGAAAATGTAAGGGTCTTTGAGGGCTTGCTGCACCAGGTCGGACTGCGGCGACGGGAGCAGC
Organism: uncultured Gemmataceae bacterium; assembly: GCA_963750165.1. Classification (GTDB taxonomy): domain Bacteria; phylum Planctomycetota; class Planctomycetia; order Gemmatales; family Gemmataceae; genus CAVVPN01. The sequence goes on from CAVVPN010000001.1 coordinate 261,870, forward strand.
CGCTCGAAGTTCGTGAGGGCCTTCCCTTGCCGGCGATGGGCCTCCGACTTGAGCATAAGCTGGAGCACGTTGCGGCTCCAACCGTTGGCGAGAACCTGCTGCATGTACCAGAGACGGGTGGGCAGGTCTTTGACCTTTTCCATGAGATTAACGTGATGGCCCCACGGAACCAACCAGAGCAGGGAATTCGGCAATTGTGCAACAGCCTGTTGCACAATTGGAATGGGAGGCACTTGTGCCGCGGGTTGTGGCACTTCTGTTGTTGCCTCCAATTTTGCCACAGGCTGCGGCAAAATTGGCTTCTCCGCGATTTGTGCAACAGGTTGTTGCACAATTGCGGACGGGTTGGGGTAGGCTCGGTAGAAAGCCAGCATCGACTTGATGTTTCGCTCGGAAAACCCCTTGACCTCCGGCAACTCGTTCTGGAGTTCGCGAGCTAGTCGCGGAATGACGGCGGCGCCCCAGCCCTCTTCTTGCTGGCGAATGTCGATGATGCGGCCGATGTCCCAGTAAAGCCGAACCAGTTCGGCGTTGACCGACAAGACGGCCCGCGCCTGGGCCTGGGCGATACGCTCCTTGACTTCCTGGAGCAGGTTGACGAAGCCGGTCGGGGTGAGGCTCTTGCTCATGCCGGCTCCTTCGCCTGAGCCAGTAGCGCCGGCAGATCGTAATTCACGCTGGTGGCCTTGAAGTCGGGTTCCTTCTCGAAAGGCAGCCGGACATAGCGCACGTCGGCCCGGTCGGGGTTGAGTACGACGATGGCCAGGATGAATTCCTCGGGTTTGTTGAGGCCGGTGAGGATTTCATTCTTGGTGATCGTGACGGTCCTGGCCCCGCGGACGCGGCCTTTCACTTCAAGGAACCGCAACAGCCCGGAATTGGGGATGCCTGATTCAACATCGTAGCCCAAATTCTGGTCGCTCACGTCGCGGGGCAGGTAGCCAAGCCGGCGTTCGACGTCCATGACAGCCTGCATAGCACGGCGCTCGGACTCCTCGGTGTTGAGCGCGAAATCCGGCACCTGGTCGGCGCTGCTGCCTTGTACTTTTGGAAGCAGTCCCGCAGGGACGACCATCGCGCCGCCCAACACGACGGGCGGGAGTGCCGAGAGCTTGCGTTCCTGGTCCAGTTCGGCAAGCCGTTTTTGCAGGCGGGCGGTGAGTTCATCGGCCCGTTGCCGGGCCAGGCCGGAATTCAGCTTCGCATTCACCCTGCCGGCCAGTTCCTGGTCCTTGAGGGCGGCGGCCCGGTGATCCCAGTAATTGATCTCCTTCGTCAGCCGGTCTTGGACGGCGGCTCTGGTCTTGTCGAGCAGTTCCTCCTTGCGGTGCCGCAACTCGCCCAGGTGGTCGGGCACCAGATGAATCGCGGCGTACTCCATTGCCTGCGCTTCCAGATCGCCACGCAGCCAATCGGGAGCCGGCAGGCCGGCCAGGAACTTGGCTTCCGCTTCGGTCGGCGGCCGGTAATCGAGATACGGAGCCGGGCCGGCGTTCGTAGTGTTGCCGTGCCGGTCCACTTCGACGAATTGCAGGCGTTTCGAGACGACGCGGCGGTTCCCTGCACGGTCGATGCGGGCGTCCTGGATTGCATGCTCCAGGTACAACAGGGCACGGGGCTGGTCACCTTCGTCGGTGTTGTCGATCAGCACCGCCCCGCGCTTCAGCAAATCCCGGTAACGCTCGATCACCAGGTCGAGGGTGGCATCCAGGAGCGGATGGCCGGGACAGACAAACGCCGCCAGCGGCTTGCCGGGGACGCTGATGAGGTTTTTCTCGAAGGCGATGCGCTCGTAGCGGGAAAGAACGGGATTCCCCCGGCCGATTTCCCGGTCGCGGGTGCGGATCACGGCCGGGACGTGCTTGACCTCATAGCGCTTGGGTTCCCGTTCGTGAATCGTTCCGCCGAGCAGTTTGAAGGCTTCGATGAAGAAGGAGGCGATGAAGTGCGGCTGGAGCTTACGGGCTTCGGCCCGCTCCATGTCTTCGCGAATCTGGCGAACCCTGGTCACGTCCATCGAATCGTGAGTCAGCGCCCTCCCTTCAACGAGTTCCCGCAAATGATCTCGGTCCAGGGCCTTGTCCACCACGATGAAAAGCCTCGACCGGACTTCCGGCTGGTCGCCATAGCGGATGGCTTCCAACAAGAGTTCACGCAGCGGCCGATCTTCAAAGGTCAGTTGCCCGAGAACGTCGAACACCTGACCGCCCAAGGCGGCGCGTTGCTCATCGAGCTTTTCGAGCAGGCGATGATAGACCTCGCCCTCGCGGGTGTCCTTGGCCACGAGGTTCCACAAGTGGCAAACTTCCGTCTGGCCGATGCGGTGAATGCGGCCGAAGCGTTGTTCCAGGCGGTTTGGGTTCCAGGGCAGGTCGTAGTTGACCATCAGGTGGGCACGTTGCAGGTTGATGCCTTCGCCGGCGGCATCAGTGGCAACCAGGATTTCAACTTCCTTGTCGTGTTTGAAGGCTTCTTCCGCCTTGCGCCGGTCCTCGCGGCCGATGCCGCCGTGGATGACGACGACGGCTTCGGGCCGCCCCAACAATGCCCGAATCCTTTCGGTGAGGTAGTTCAGGGTGTCGCGGTGTTCGGTGAAGATGATGAGCTTCCGCCGATGCCCCTCGGCGTCGAACATTTCCGTGTTGTTCTGCAACAGCTTGGAAAGCTCGTCCCACTTGCGGTCTGTGCCGGACTGGCGGACGCGCAGGGCCGTGCGTTCCAGTTCCTGCAACTGGCCGATTTCGCCGCGCAATTCGGTAATCGTTCGCGCGGCCGATGCCTGATCGACGACCTTTTCCTCGGTGTCTTCGAGTTCGGCGTCAGGGGCGTCGTCGAGATCGTCGAGGGCTTCCGAGGTGAGGGACGGCAGCCCCGCGTTCAAGTCGAGGCCGATTTCGATGCCACGTTTGAGCAGTTGTTCCTCGCGCAGCCGTTTTTCGAGGCGTTCGCGGCGGCGGCGCAACGACTGGTAAATGGCCTCGGGGGATGAAGCCAGGCGCCGTTGCAGGATCGTCAGGGCGAAGCCGACGGTGCCCTTGCGCCCCTCGTTTTCCAGGGCCTCGGCGCGGTTGAACTCTTCGCGGACGTAGTCGGTGACTTCCTTGTAAAGTTCGGTTTCGCCGTCCGAGAGGGCGTAATTGACCGTGTACGCCCGGCGCTCGGGGAACAGGGGCGTGCCGTCGAACTTGAGCAGCTGCTCCTTGACGAGCCGGCGCATCATGTCGCCGGCGTCGCTCACATGCACCCCGTCGCGGAACTTGCCTTCAAAACGGTCTCCGTCCAACAACGCCATGAACAGCTGGAAGTCGGCTTCCTTGCCGTTGTGCGGCGTGGCCGTCAGCAGCAGGAAGTGGCGGGTCAGGGTCGAGAGCAGCTGCCCCAGGCGGTAGCGCTTGGTGTACTTCACCTCGCTGCCGAAGTAGGTGGCGCTCAGCTTGTGGGACTCGTCGCAGACGACTAAATCCCAGTCCGTTTGCTGAAGTTTGGCCTGGGCATCTTCGTCGCGGCTCAGCTTGTCGAGCCGGCAGATGGCCAGGGGGTTTTCGGCGAACCAATTCCCCGTGCGGGCCGCCTCAAAGGCGTCATTGGTCATGATCTGGAACGGCAGATGAAACTTCCGGTCGAGTTCATCCTGCCATTGTTCGGCAAGATTGCCTGGGCAGACGATCAGGCAGCGCTGCAAATCGCCGCGAGCGATCAGCTCCTTGACGAACAGGCCGGTCATGATCGTTTTGCCGGCTCCGGGGTCGTCGGCGAGAAGGAAGCGCAGCGGCTGCCGGGAGAGCATTTCGCTGTAAACCGCAGTGATCTGGTGCGGCAGCGGCTCAACGAGCGAAGTGTGGACGGCCAGGAGCGGGTCGAAGAGGTAGGCCAGGCGGATGCGGTTGGCCTCGGATAGTAGGCGGAAGAGCGCGCCGTCGCCGTCGAAACTCCAGGGACGGCCGGCCTCGACGATTTCCAGCGTCGGTTCGCGGTCGCGGTAGAGCAACTCGTTGCCGAGGCGGCCGTTGCTGTCCTTGTAGGTCACCTCGACGGCAACGGTGCCGATCCAGCGAACGTCGCTGATCGTGGCCAGGGAGTTCGGGAGGATGCCGTTGACGGCAGCGCCGCGGGTCAGGTCTTCAAGTCTGGCCACCGTAACCTCCTGAAATTCGGCGGGTGCTGACGCCGGTTGTGTGGACTTCCTCCGTTCGCATGGGCGCAACCCTTCTTCTCGTTTGCATTTGGCGACTCGATGGGGGGTGAAAACGGCATTTTACCTATTCCCATCCCTGCCATTTTACCCGGCCCGCGGTTGCCGGCCTAGCTCAGCAGTTCGGAAAGCCGCGCTTTTTCAACTTCTGCTGGCCTTCCGGCCGCGATCCGCTACTGGAAAGAGCCGAGCGGATCAGACCCGCGAATTCTTGATGAGGCGACAGCAATATCGTGGAAAGCGACCAGAAGCAAGGGATCAACAGCTGAGGCGAAGATTGGGAAAGCGCGGTCACTTGGTCGCGGAGGGTCGCCACGGCGAAGCAACCGAAGGTTATCCCCGGCTCGTCGGGCGTGGGGACCGGCGGCCGCGGCTATTCCCGGAACCCGTCCGGCGGTGTCGGGGATGTGCTGACGCACAGGTCAACCTGGGCCGGCGCTCCGATGGCCACCTTCGCGTCTCTGCGTGCCACAAGAATGCTCACAGAAGCGCGAAGGTGGTCACTGGGTGGGATGGTGTGCCCCCCCTCCCCGCTTCGCTGCTCCTGGACGAATTCTGGGGGAATGGGAATGGTTACTATCGCTTCTTTCTCTGGATGCCAGTGAGTTGGCCAACTGATTGCCGGCCGGATAGCCGCTTTTCTTTCCTTGCCGGGAATGCGCCGCGGTAGCGGCGCCCCGCCCATATTGTTTGCGCGGCGGCGTGAGCCGCGCTCATTTTTAGGCTTGCCAGAGGGGGTTGCAGGGGGAGATGAGCAAATCATCTCCCCCTTCCTAAATAATGTTTGCAGTCCGTTAGGACTGCTCTGTTTTACTTTGTGTGGCAGTCAGCAACGTGCCAATAAAGGTTATCCACAGGCATCGCCTGTGTGTTATGTATGAGTTAATTACTTGTGTTAAAGGGCCGAATTCAACGTGTAAGCCATTGTAGAACCCTGAGTATTTTATAACCCCTCCGTGTAAATACACGAAAGGTTCTGGGTGAAAGCACGATGATTTCTGTGTAAAAGCACGATAACGGCCGGCGCCGTGTGATAGCACGAAACGGCCATTTTCCGGGTGATAACACGATACTTGACATTTCTGTGTGAAAGCACGAATATGGGTGAAAACACGATACGGCCGACCGATGGACATCCCCCCGACGCGCTCCCCGCTCCTGCCCGACCGCCACCCGATCCAGGACTTCTTCATTTGCGACGTGGCCGACGCCATCCCCAAGGACGACATGGGGTCGATGGAGCACCCGATCTTCTCCCTGGCCACCAAGCCCGACGTGAGCATCCGGGAGTACGAGCACAACGGCGTGCGCATTTCCGTCCTGCCCAGCGCCCTGGGCCTGGCCACCATCCACGACAAGGACATCCTGATCTACTGCATCAGCCAGCTCGTCGCCAAACTGAACGCCGGCGTGCCGCTGCAGCAGGCGCTGCACCTCAAAGCCTACGACCTGCTGGTGGCCACCAACCGCAACACCGACGGCCGCGGCTACGAGCAGTTGAAAGGCGCCCTGGACCGCCTGAGCGGGACCCGTATCCGGACCAACATCCGGACGGGGGACCAGGAGGTCACCGAGGGCTTCGGCCTGATTGATAGCTGGAAGATCGTCCGGCAGACGAATGGCGGCCGCATGACGGAACTGCGGATCACCCTCTCGGAGTGGGTCTTCAACGCCGTCGCCGCCCGCGAGGTTCTGACGCTTCACCGCGATTATTTCCGGCTGCGCAAGCCCCTGGAACGCCGCATGTACGAACTGGCCCGCAAGCATTGCGGCAAGCAGGACGAGTGGGCCATCTCCCTGGAACTGCTCAAGAAAAAGTGCGGCTCGGCGTCGGACGACTACGAATTCAGGCGGCTGGTTGGCATGATCTGCGAGGAGGACGCGCGCCACCATCACATGCCGGATTACGCCGTCTCCTTCGACGGCGCCAATGTGCGATTCGTGAACCGCAGCACCTTGCGCCTCCTCCCTGCCCCGCCAGCGGCCTACCCCCTGCTCGACCCGGAAACCTACCACGACGCCAGGACCGTGGCCCCCGGCTATGACGTGTACTACCTGGAGCAGCAATGGCGATCCTTCTGGATCGAGAGCGGCAGGCCAGAGTTGACCAACCCGGACGCGGCCTTCCTCGGCTTCTGCAAGAGCCGCCACAGCAAACAGCCAAACCCGTAAGCGGCGTGCCTGTGGCGTAAGGAACAGGTCCGTCATCCGCTCAAGGGGTTGGCGGAATGGGCGTAAACATGACCTCGCTCCGCGAGGCCCTCAATCGGGTTTCGTTGTCTCGTCGGCCGGCGTCAACTCACGCTCGATCAGGGTGCGGACCTTGTCCTGGATGGTCACGCCCTCGACGACGCACCGGCCCTTGAACGCCGTGTGCAGCGGCGCCGGGAGGTTCAGGGTCAGCCGCTTCTGCGGCCCCTCCTCTCTGGGCTCCGTCCCACCCCGCACCCACTGGTCTGGATGGGCCGGCAACTCCTCCTTGGCTGCACGCGGCCGCACGCTGAAATCCACTTTCTTTTTCTTGCCCGTCATGACGCCAACTTCAGCACCTCCTTGGCCAGGGATTGAATCTCCTTGCTCGCCGCGCTGTCCGCGTCGAGTTCCAGCACGGTGCGCCCGTGGGCGCTTTCGGCGAAGGCCACCCGCTGGCAAACGGTCGTCTGGAGCACCGGCTGCGGATATTGCTTGAGGGCCTTGGCCACGTCGCGGCCGATGGCGGTGTTGGCGATCTTGCGGTTGATGACGAACGCCGCCTTGAGGTGAGTCTTGTAGGTGGCACACTCCTGCAGCAGCTTGACCGTCTCCTCAGCCGCCCAGACATCGAACTGGCTCGGCAGGACCGGGATCAGGACGGCGTCGCTGGCCATGACGGCGCTCTTGGCCACGTCGTACACCCGCGGCGGGCCATCGATGAGGACGACGTCGAAATCCTTGGCCATCTTGGGGAGTTCCAGGTGCAAGATGGGCTTACTCATGCCGATGACGGCGAACGGCGTGTCCTGGCCGCGGGCGGCGACCCAGTCGAGGGCGGATCCCTGGGGGTCGGCGTCCACGACCAGCACGCGCAGTTTGCGGCCGGCCAGGGCGGCGGCCAGGTTGACCGATAAGGTCGTCTTGCCGACGCCCCCCTTCTGGTTGATGACCGAGATAATCAAGCACTGCCCTTTCGTTGCGTTCACTGGCCATTCCCTGGCGCGTCGGCAGCTTGCCGCTTTACCGGCAAGGCGGAAAACCGCTTCCCCGCCGACCCGCCTTCCTGCATAAACGGTTTTGCGGCGATGTCAAGCGGATCGTAACCGGGCGAAGCGGCAAAGCGCAAAGGCGGAAATCCGCCGAAGCGTGTCGGCGCTTCGGCGGGTGAGCGTGGTTGATGTTAAGCGTCCAGGCGTGTTGGCAGTAAAGCGCGTTGCTACAATTCCGCCGACACGCTGAAGAGGGAAAGCGTAGAGATTGTTCAGCGTGAAAGCGGTAAACCGCTTAGGCGGCAACGCGCCGAAATAAGGAGGCGGTAAGGCGACCGAGCGGAAAGGCGGCGATGTGGCAATACGGCAACACTGCGATCCGCCGATGTGCTTCCCCGCCAAGGCGTGTCCACGCCGACACAGTTAAGCGGCTGACTGAAACCGGGGATTTCCCGGGGAAATCCGCCCGGGTTGGCACGGTCGATAATTCCGAAGCGAAGCCTTCGGGAAGACGCCTGCCCTACTTAAGGAACCGCGAAAAATAATCTGAACTGTTGTCGATGTCAGCTTAGGATTGCAGTAATGTCAGTAGCGGCTTCAGTAGGCAGGTTTTCTGCAATCGGGGCGACGGGCAAGGGGGTGTCCCATCAGGCGCGGGAAGGGGAGGGCGACGGTCGATTCGGGGAATGAAAAGCCCTGACCCTCGGTGGCCGGAACGGGCAATCACCGCGGGTCAAAGCCCGACGGCGTGGTAGGGCGAGCCGCGCCTGGCTGCCGGTGATCGACCCGGCCGTATTCGGCGCCCAGGCCGCATCAGGCGGGCAGGCACCCTCAGCCCTGCGTTCACCCGCGGGACTTTTTCTCAGCACGCCATTCGCCTGACCGGATCTGCTCCGCGAAGAGAGGGTAGGTGTGGGCCTGCTTCTCGATCGCTCGCTCCTCGCGCTTCACTCGGCTTGCCGCGAGTTGCTCGGCGGAGCGCGGCTCGTAGCGTTCCAGGGCGGACCAGTACAGGTGGTAGCGTGGGCAGGGCGCTTGCCTGCCCCGGACCTCGATGGTGCGCGTCGGGTGAGGCTCGTGCAGCAGGTCGCCAAAGAGCGGTTCGTGGCTGCCGGCAGAGAGAATTTGTCCGTCGGGCATCTTGCGAAGATAGGCCGAGTTCTCGGTGAGCCGCTGCTCGCCCCGGTAGACCTTGTACGCCGTGGCGGCCGGTTCGGTATCTCCGGTGCGGCGATGGTCGCTGTCGATCAGGGAAAGTTTCATCCAGGGCGTCCAACCCGGGCCGAGGGCCGCGAGCGCCAGGTGTTCCGCCTCCGCGTACACTTCGTTCTGGCGGGCGGCGATCTCCCGCCGCGTCCGGGCGTTTTCGATGTCCTGGGGTGAGGGGCTTGCGTCGCCAGTCATACGCCCGGAGCATATGGCGAGGCCGGCGGGGGCGCAACAGATTTCGGGCACGTGAACCGCCGGGCGGCGGCTTCACCGTCACATCATCCAGCGGGGCGGGGCCGAGATGAGAGAAACGCAGCTGGCGGTCGCCACGATTTTGCCCAACTGGAAACACCGGACGCGGATCATGGACGGCCCTCCCTCAAACTGGGCCTGACGGTTTCGCCGTCTCGCCCGGCGGGGTGAGCAGCCCATACGGGTCGTCGTCGAACAGCCGGGCGAATGGCACCAGCTCGAAGTCCTGGCCGCGGCAATTGACGGCGCAGATGACGAAGACGGGCTTTCCTGTTGCCTTGTCACGGCATTGAAGCAGGCAGGCGGCGCCGTCGCCGAACGCCCGCTTCAGGGTGTTGAAATTATTTCGATAAGACTCGGGTATCATCGCTGGATTCCTTTCAAAAGAAATGGGCGGGCATGGCTGCCCGCCCGGTTGAGTTATGCGGCTTTCCTTGCCTTCTTTGCCCTGGCCGGCTTCGTCGCCGGTGCGAGGTGAAACGCCATTCCGTCCGGCAGCCACTCCTTCAGTGCCCGCACCTGCTCCGCCGTGCGGCCGTACTTTTCCGGTTCGTCGAAGGCCCGGTGCAGCTGATCGACGAGCGCCGCCTTCTTGTCGCCAGCCCGGGAACCCGACCACGATGCCCCGAGAACCTCCTGGCCGATGGCGAGCAGCTGGTCGCGGGTGATGCGGCTTAAATAGTTCTCCCTGGCCGGACGCCAGTATTCCGCCACGTCCGCTTCCGTAAGCGCCAGGGCAGAGTCGTAGGCGGTGCCTTCCTTGCCCGGAATTGGTTCCAGCTTCGGTTGCAGCGTCATCGCAACGCAGTAGGCCAGCAGGTCGTGCTTGGCCGAATCAGGCAGCGAGCGGAAAGCCGCGAACCGGGCAGCCTCCGTTTTCGGCTTGAGCCATTGCACGGGCAGCGATTCACGAAGCGCGTCGAAGGCAACGCTTGCCGCCGTCGATAACTCCGCGCCGGTTAGGCCATTGGCCGGGGTGGCAGGATGCCGCCTGAACTGGACGTCCGGGCCGTCCGAAGCCGAGGGGGCGCCGAGCGTCCGGCTGGCTACGTCAAAGACCAGGAGGTCAAAGGCGACCGCCGGGTGCCGCGCGATCTCGACCTGGCTTACCTGCAACCGGTAGTTCGCAAGATCGCGCTGGAGCGATTGCGACAGGGGACTTTTCGGCTTGGCCGGACCCGCGTCGCCGGTGTCCCCGTCGGTCCTGAGCAATGTTGCCAGTTGCTTGCGATGCTCGCGTTTCACCAGGCCCTTATCGAAGAACGGCGTTCCGTCCTGGCCGATGGAGACGAAGCATCCGGCCAGCGCCTTATGGTCGGCATCGAAGCCGACGAAGGCGGCGAGCTGTTGCTCCACGTCATCGAGTTGGTCACGGATCGCCTGCTGCTGATCGAGCAAGGCATCCGATTCCGTATCGTCGAGGGCTTGCTCGGTCTCGTTCAGTTCGGCGTCGAGCCGGGACTTTGATTCGACCAGCGCGGGCGGCGCATCGATCAGCCTCGGTTGAATCCGTCCGCAACGGTTGATCGCCTCCCAATCCCGTTCCGGGTTGAACTCGACCCAGCCCCAGCCCTCTGTCTCCAGTTCCTTGCGGATGCCGTCGAGCTTTTCCTCGGCCAGGCGGTGCAGGATGGCCGGCTTTTCGAGATACACCTCATCACCGAACAGGTCGGCCCGCGTCGAACCGCCGGCTGCCCTGTAGGCTTCCAGCCCGACGAAGCGGGCCAGCTTGCTGCCGGCCTCGACCATCTTCTCGGTGAGACAGTCGCGAATCGTGCTCGGGTCGTCTTTCTGCCATTCTTGCAAGGATTTGAAGACCTTGAGCTGACGGCGGTGGTCGTCGGTGACGGTGTAGGCCATCAGGCATTCCAGCGTCATGCCGTCATTGCGGTATTCCTGGAGCAGTTTCGGCGCGACCCGAGCCAGCTTCATCCGCTTATGGACGAGGCTCTCCTCGACGCCGAAACGCATCGCCACCTGGTCGGCGGACTCTCCCTGGTCGATCAGCTCGGCAAAGGCGGCGAACTGGTCAGCCGGGTGCATGGCGAGCCGGACGGTGTTCTCGGCGAGGCTCATTTCCAGGGCGTGCTCCTCAGTGACGATCTGGCATGGCACTGCGAAATCCTCGGGCAGCTTGCCCTCGGCCTGGAGCGTGCGGATCGCCTCCAGGCGGCGCCCGCCGGCGATGACGCGATACGCGCCGTCGCCTGCGTCAGTGACGACGAGGTTTTGCATCAGGCCGTGGGCGAGCAGGGATGCCTTGAGTTCCTCCATGCCGCTCGCGGCGGTGGTGCGGCGGGCATTGAGGGGGGATTTCTCCAGCCGGCTGGCGGCGATGAGCTGCGGTTGCGTGCTGGTGTTCTGGGTATTGGTCATAAACAGTTCCTTTCAGTTGATGGTTAAAAATGAGGCCGGAAGGCGGCACTGCCGCCCTCCGGCATCCGGCTCAGGCTGCCGCCTGCTCGGATTCCTTGCGGGCCTTGGCGTCGGCCTGCTGCTGGTGCATGATCCAGGTGTGGGCGAGGTCGAACAGCTTGGCCATCGCCAGCAGGTCGTCGAAGCCGAGGCTGTCGGTTTCCTTCCAGGTTTCGTCGCCCTGCTTGTAGCTGCGGCTGGGGACGACGCTGTACCAGTTGCCTTTCTCGCCGTGGTTGCGCCAGATGGTGACTTGCAGGACGCCGGTGCGGATCTTGTGTGCGGGTTTGGACATGGTCTTGGTCTCCTTCTCTTCGAGTTCCGGCCCCGCCAACCGGGGCCTTACGGCACGCCAACGAACCCGCCTCAGCCGGGAGCGCCAGCGACGGTCAAGCGAACGGCCGAAGGCTTCCGCTTGCGGAAAGCGGCCGTGGCAGCTTTACCGGCCCGGCGGCGGGTTCATAAGTGCCGTGAGAGAAGGCCACCGGCGGGGTTGGGAGGCTGAAGGAGACCTGAATTCCAAACGCACAACGAAAGACAAACGGCCGGGAAAGGATCATTTCCGGCACAAACAAGTCCCGCAGACAAAGTGTCCGGTTTGGCAGGCAGCAGGCGGCAAGACGAGGACTGGGGCAGAGATCGCGGTAGGCGAGGGGAGGGGCCGGCGCGGGACTGACAGGGGCGTGACACCGCGTTGGCATTGGCCGTGCGGCGACTGGCTGAGGGTGCAGTGCCGGGAGACAGGAAACACAACCAGGAGCAATCGCACGGTTGATTTTTTGCCCGTATTGAGTGCATATACTGGCGCATGCTCCGCATCACCCCGCAGGAAAGTGCCCAGGGCGCCGAGCGCTATTACGCCAGCGCCGACTATTACAGCGAAGGCCAGGAGATCATCGGCTCCTGGGGCGGCAAGGGCGCCCGACTTCTGGGGTTGGAGGGGGTCGTTGACCGGGAAGCGTTCGAGCGCCTGTGCGACAACCTCAACCCGCGGAACGGTGAGCAACTGACCGCCCGCACGCGCGCCGACCGCACGGTGGGCTACGACTTCACCTTCTCGGTGCCGAAGTCGGTGTCGCTGCTGTACGCCCTGAGTGGCGACCGGGAAATCCTCGACGCATTCCGCTCGGCCGTGGAGGAGACGATGCAGGGCATCGAGGCCGAGATGAAGACGCGCGTGCGCAAGGGCGGCCAGGACGCGGAGCGCGTCACGGGTAACCTGGTGTGGAGTGAGTTCATCCATACGACCTCGCGGCCGGTGGAAGGGGTGCCCGACCCGCAGCTGCATGCCCACTGCTTCGTCTTCAACTCGACCTGGGACGAACAGGAGCGGCAGTGGAAAGCCGGCCAGTTCCGCGACCTGAAGGCGTCGGCGCCGCTCTACCAGGCGATGTTCCGGGTGCGGTTGGCGGGCAAGCTGCAGGACCTGGGCTTCGGCGTCGAGCGTAAGCGGGATGATTTTGAACTGGCAGGCGTGCCGGCCGGCGTGCTGAAACGCTTCTCGCGGCGGACGGAGCAGATCGAAGAGAAGGCGAAGCAGCTGGGGATCACCGACCCGGACCGCAAGGCCGAACTGGGCGCCGCGACGCGCGAGAAGAAGACCAACGAGCTGAGTTGGAACGCGCTGCGCAAGGACTGGGATAGCCGGCTGACTCAGGCCGAGCGGCAAGCGTTGGCGGCGGTGCATCGGCGGGAGACGCCCTGGGTCCGCCCGGTGCGAGGCGAGGGGCAGGCGGTGGACTTCGCGCTGGGCCACTGCTTCGAGCGCGAGTCGGTGGTGGCGGAGCGGAAACTCCTCACCGAGGCGTTGAAACGCGGCCTTGGTTCAGTGACGGTGGGAGGCGTGACGCAGGAACTGGCCCGGCGGCCGCTGATCCGGGGCGAGCAGGGCGGCCACGTCCTGGCGACGACCCGCACGGCCGTGGCGGAGGAGTCGCGGCTCCTGGCCTTCGCCCGCCAGGGGCGGGGGCGTTACCGGCCGCTGGGCGACCCGGCCCGGCCGGTGTCCCGAGAGTGGCTGAACGACGGGCAGAAGGCGGCGGTGCGGCACGTGCTGGGCTCGCGCGACCGGGTGACCATCGTGCGCGGGGTGGCCGGCACCGGCAAGACGACCCTGGAGCAGGAGATCGGCGAGGCGCTTGCCCAGGCCGGCAAGCAGGTCGTGGCCCTGGCGCCGACGGCCGAGGCTAGTCGCGGCGTCCTGCGCCAGGAGGCGAAGTTTGCCGACGCCGACACGGTGGCCCGGTTCCTGCGTGACCGGGCGATGCAGGAGCGTGCCCGGCGCGGCGTCATCCTGGTCGATGAGGCGTCGCTGCTCTCGACCAAAGACATGCTGCGGCTTTTTGACACGGCCGGCCAGGTGGAAGCCCGGGTGGTGCTGGTAGGCGACCGAAGGCAGCACCGCAGCGTCGCCGCCGGCGAACCGCTGCGCCTGTTGGAGCAGAAGGCCGGGTTGCCCGTGGCCGAGGTCAAGGACATCCTCCGCCAGTCGGGGGACTACAAGAAGGCGTCCCAGCTGCTGAGCGAAGGCAGGACGGCCGAAGGCTTCGCCGAACTGGACCGGCTGGGCTGGGTGCGGGAGGTGCCCGACGGCGAGCGCTACCAGGCCCTGGCCGGCGCCTACCTGGCGGCGACCGCCGAGCGGAAACGCAACGGGGAGAATAAGACGGCGCTGGTCATCAGCCCGACCCACGCCGAGGCGGCGCGGATCACCCACGCCATCCGCGACACGCTGAAGTCCCAGGAGAAGCTCGGCAAGGAGCGGACGTTCGACGTGTGGCTGCCGGGGCACCTGACCGGCGCGCAGAAGGCCGACGCCACGAACCTGGAGGCCGGGGACCTGCTCGTCTTCCACCAGAACGCCCCGGGCCGCAAGAACGGCGCGCGGCTGGTCCTGGGCGAGGGGACGCGAGCGCCGGTGGAATATGCGTCGCGCTTCGAGGTCTACCGCCCGGCAAAATTGTCGCTGGCCGTGGGCGACCGGATTCGGCTGACGGCCAACGGCAAGACGCAGGACGGGCGCTACCGGCTGAACAACGGCGCGCTGTACACCGTGGCGGGATTTACCAAGCGGGGCGACATCGTCATCGACGACGGCCGGGTGATCGCGAAGGACTGGGGCCACCTGGCGCTGGGCTACGCCGTCACCTCGCACGCCAGCCAGGGCAAGACGGTGGACAAGGTGTTCATCGGCCAGTCGGCCCAGTCGTTCCCGGCGTCGAACCGCCGGCAGTTCTACGTGAGCCTGTCGCGGGGCAAGGAGCAAGCGCTGGTGTTCACCGACTCGAAGGAGGGGTTGCTCAAGGCGGTGAGCCGGGCCGACGAACCGCTGTCGGCGACGGAGCTGGCCGCGAGCCGGCGGCGCCAGCCGCCATTGCGGCAGCGGCTGCAACGCCATCTAAGTTTTCTGCGGCGCCAGGCCGCCTTCCGGCAAGCGCACGAGCCGCTGCGGCCGGAGCTAACCAGGGCACAGGTACAGGAGCGGGACCATGAACGATGACGTGCTGGATTTCGTGAGGAAGAAGCCGGCGCCGGACGGCCAGGCCGTTCGGCATCCGCCGGCCGGGCGGCAGGACGAGCCGGACGAGGCGGTCTGCGCCGCCTTCGGCTACCTGCGCGGCCTGCACGAGAAGGCCCTGGCGGTGGAGTTCCGCCGGCGCGACGGCGACCGCGAGTGGCTGCCCTACAGCTGCCTGGTGTGCTGGCGGCACAACCCGAGCGCCGGTCTGCTCCTGAAATTCACGGGGGATGTGGTGACGCTTGTGTTCATCCGCGGCAGCAACCTCGACGCGCCGGTGAACCAGGGCGGCGTCAACCTGACCGACCGCGGGCTGCAGCGGCACCGGGTCACCTACGTCCGCGAGATGAATGAGGACGAACTGCGGAAGGCGGGCGAGGGGGAACCGACCATCGACGGGATCGACATCGCGGAATTCGAGAGCGGCGAGGAACTGCGCGCGTGGGTGAAGCAGAACGCCCCAGCGTTCGAGCGCTGAGGGAGTGATTTGCGAAAGCAAAGCCGAAGGACCGGATTTCAGCGCGGCCGGTCGCGTTCTTGCTCGATGGCGTCGATGGCCGCACGGACGCGCTGCTCGGTAAGAACCCAGCCTTCGTGCGGCAGGCCGCCGACCAGCCTGGCCTTGAGCCGCTGGTACACCTCCTGGGCCCGGTCGTCGTCGCCGAGTACGTCCGCGGCCAACGCCAGTGCCAGTTGGGCCGGCCCGCTTCCCGAGTAGGACCACTCGAACCCGGTCGGCGAATGGTTGCGCAAATCGTGACGCGGGTTGAGCAGGGTCACCTCGCCGTCCTCCTCGACATCGACGGCGCAGCCGTGGTCCGTTCGCCTTCCGTGGTACATCTTCATTCGCAAACGATTGATCCGGCGGCGGTGTTCAGGACTGGTCTCGGTCCTTCGCTACCCTCCGCAAAGACTACCTCCTGTGGTTGCGGAAATCCGGTTTAGTACCGCAGCGGGAAATTGTAAAGCAAAAGTGTCACACCAATGATTGCGCCGCCGGAGATGCCGGATTAGCATGTCCGCGCATGAAGCTGACAACTTTGACGCGAATCCATGCCATCTCTCAAAACAGCGTGGCCTGATACGCCTTCTGCCTCTGGCCTGCCGCCACACGTTGCCGGTAATCAATGGACTCGTCTGGCAGGTCCTGCCCCTTGGCCAGGTCGGGCGCGGGACTCTCAGGCGGGGTGGGCTGTTCGGGGCTGGCCTGTGACGTGGCTGCGGGCAACGCGGTCGCCACCGGCGGTGAGGCGTCCGCACTCTCCTCGCTCGCGCTCCGGAGTGGCGGGTCGGGAGTGATCGCAGGCCCGGTTGCGGGGACTGCCTCGGTTCGGCGACGGATGCGCACCGTCACTGGCTCTTCGGCCGACGCGACCCGCTGGCCCGTCCGCTGGGGGGCGGCCTCGACCACATTCCCGGTTCGGAGTGACTTGATCCGCTCCGCCAGTTCGGCGACCGTTGGCCCTCCTTCCTGTTGCGCCCCGGACAGCCCCACCTTAAGCTGGTCACGCAGCGCGGCCAATTCGTCCAGGTACGCCTCGTGCAAAAACGGCTTGCCCAGCCGGGCCTGAAAATCCCGTAGCTGGTTCTCGGCCACTTCCAGTTCCTGGCGGGTGCGGTTGCAGACCATCTCATACCCATTGGCCAGCCGCTCCACGGCGTTCAATATGGCCTTCGGGCCGTGGTGGTCCCGCGATAAGCCGTCTTGCCGGATACCCGCTCCTTCCAGGTAGACTTCCGGTGCCCAATTCGGATGCAGGATGATGCCGAACTGAAGGCCGCGATACAGGCCCAACGGGCAGCGCCGCGTCTGGCCGATCATCCTCGGCAAGGCATCCAGGCTTTCGCCCAAAGCCGCCAATAACTCTTCCCGAAGGGGCTTGCGGTTGCCGATGGTGATGGGGTCGCGGGCGTGGGCCTCGGCGGTGGCCTTGTCCTCGGTGAGTGCGGCCCATCGTTTCTTCAACCGCTCGATGTCCTCGGGCAAGTTCTTCACGTTCCTGCGGGCCATGTATTGCTCGTCCATCCAGCTTTTCTTCACGATGGCCAGCCGTTGCAGTTCCGCATCGGCCTCGGCCAGCGTCAGCACCGCCGGGTTGCCGGAGGCAATGGC
Source organism: uncultured Gemmataceae bacterium (assembly GCA_963750165.1). Taxonomy (GTDB): domain Bacteria; phylum Planctomycetota; class Planctomycetia; order Gemmatales; family Gemmataceae; genus CAVVPN01. Next base: position 278,750 of record CAVVPN010000001.1, read on the forward strand.
CTTCACCTCGGCGTAGGAAAGTTCCTGACCGCCGATGTCCTCGGCGCGGCGCAAACCGCTTTCCCCCTTCATGATCTGGTTGATGAATTTCGCCTTGGTTTCGAGGGCCTGCCACATGAACGAATCGAAAGACCCGGTGGTGACGTAGCGGTAGATCGCCACTTCCTTATTTTCGTTGCCCTGGCGAAGAATGCGGCCTTCGCGCTGTTCCACCTCGGCCGGCTTCCACGGGGCGTCGAGTTCGTGCAGGGCAATGAGTCGCTTCTGGACATTGGTGCCCATGCCCATTTTCTGGGTGCTGCCGAGCAAGACGCGGACCTGGCCGCTCCTGACCATCTCGAACAGCACCCGTTTTTTGGCGTCGGAATCGGCCTCACCGATGGTGGCGATCTGCTCCGGCGGGATGCCGCGGGCGGTCAGTTTCGCAACGATTTCGTCGTAGGCCGAATAGCCCCAGGCGGCGGTCGGATGCACGCCCATGTCGCAGAAAATCATTTGCGTGCCGCGTTTCGCCGCCGTGCGTTGCCAGATGGAAAAGACATTATCGATCAGGGCGTTCATCTTGGAATCCGGGTAATCGGGGGCGGCGGGGGACAGCATCCTGGCGTCGAGGGCCAGTTTGCGGCCGTCGGTGGTGATGGCCAGGGCGTTGTCTTCCCGGGGATCAACTTTCTGTGAACGCAGCCGTTCATAGCGGTTGACCAATTCATCCTGGATGGCGTGCTGCTCCTCGGACATCGGGCAGGCGATGACGATAGGCTTGCCCGTTTCCAGCCGGGGCGTGGGCAGGTTGAGCATGTCCGCCGTCTGCACGTCGCTGAACTTGCGGAACATCTGCTGAAGCTCCGGGAGGTTCTGGAAACGGGCAAAGCGGCTGCGCGGCTTCAGGGTTTTCCCGTCCGGGCTGATCTCCATCGACTCCACCACTTCCCCGAAGGTGGCGGCCCAGCCGTCGAAATGCTCGATGCCGCGGCTCCGCAGCCCTTCGGGGTCGAGAAAGCGTTGGAGGGTGTACATTTCCACGAGGGTATTGCTGATGGGCGTGCCGGTGGCGAAGGTGATGCCGTGGCCGGGGTGCTGTTGATGCAGGTAGCGGGCCTTCATGTACAAATCGAACGCCCGCTCGCTACCGCCGGTCTGGATGCCGGCGACGCGCTCCATCTTGGTCGGCGTCTCCAGGTTCTTGAAGGACATGGCCGATTCATCGACGAAGATATGGTCCACCGCCAGTTCGTCAAATACCAGCCCGTCGTCCTTCTTGTCCTCGGCCAGCAGGTCTTTCAGCTTTTCCTCCCGCGCGGCCTTCTGCTTCTCGATGGTCTTGATGAGATTACGATTGGAACCCTTGGTGCCGGCGTGTTCCAGCAAGAGGTCGTTGTATTCCTCGATCTGCTCGCGGAGGAATTGCTCCTGGTATTTCCGCGACATGCCGATGCGCTCAAAACTGCTGTGCGTCACGATGATGGCATCCCAGTCGCCGGTGGCAATCTTAGCGGTCAGGTGCTTGCGGCGTTCCTTGGTGAAATCCTCCTTGGAGGCCACCAGCAATTTGGCATTGGGATAGAGATGCTGAAACTCCCGGGCGAATTGCTCCAGGAGGTGGTTGGCCACGGCGATGATCGGCTTTTTGATGAGCCCGGCTTGCTTCATTTTCATGGCCGCGGCCGCCATTGAATAGGTCTTGCCGGCCCCGACGCAATGGGCCAGCAGCGTGTTGCCGCCGCTCATGCAGCGCCAGATGGCGTCCTTCTGGTGCTGCCGCAACTGAATGGTCTGGTTCATCCCGGGGAAATCGAGGTGCGAGCCGTCGAACAGCCGGGGCCGCAAGTTATTATAAAGATCGTTATAGGTGCGAACCAGCCGCTCGGTTCTCTCTGGATCGGCGAACACCCAGGAGCGGAATTTCTCCTTGATGAGCTTCTGTTTCTCCTTGGCGGCGAGGGTCTGCTCCTGGTTGACCACGCGCTTGTCGGGGTCATCGGGATCGGGGTCGTAAATCGTCGGCGTCTTCAGGTTGAGCGCCAGTTCCAAAAGCCAGGTGCCGTTGGCCCGCTGCGTGCCGTAATCGGCAGTCGCGGCAACGGAACGGCTCGCGGCATAATCGGGGATGACGGCCCATACGGCGTCTTTCTCCAGGTGCTCGATCTGCACGGAATTCGGCTCGGTCTGGAACAGGTGAGCGGCGAACGCCTGGATGTCGGAAGGCGGTATCCACGGCGCGCCGAGGTTGGCGTCGATGTCGCCGGGCAGCACGTCCTCGGGCTGGACAGCCCGGAGTTTGTCGGCGTTCCTGACGTAGTCCGGCCCCGCTTTCTCAGCGGCGGCGAGTTTCGCCCGCACGTTGCCGGACAGGTATTCGTCGGCCGTCTGCCAGGTCTTGGACTCGGGATCGCGGTACATCAGGTCGCCCAATTCGGCGATGATCTTTTCCTCGGGCCGGCCGTACAATTCAGCGATCAAGGGCAAATCAACCATGCCGCGCTGGTTGAGGGAGACGAGCAGCCCTTCCTCGGCGTTCCTTACCGACGTGATGGGCGGTTTCTTGCCCACCACGTCCTTCTGCATGATGGCCGCTTTCGCGGCTTTGCCGGTCGCCTCGTCGTACTCTTCGAGCGACATAACCAGCATGGCGTCGGGGTCTTCGCGGAACTTGACCAGGTTGGGCATACGCCGAATCAGGCTGCCGTCCTTGGTCTCGCCAAAGGTGGTCTTGTTGATCGGGCCGTAGGCGAGGGCGAAGCGGTCGTAAGCCCAGTTCAGTTCCCTGCGGGCCTCCACGCGCAGGGGCTCGGGCCAGCCTTCATTCTGGGATTGCAGCACGCGGCGGGCGCGGTCACGCAGGCCGACCAGGGCGGCCAGGCGCTTGCCGGTCATGTTGCCGTAGCCCGTCAAGGTACTGCCGCCGTAATGGACGGGGGTCGATTGCCCGTCCAGGATTTGGTAAAGACCGCGGTTTTCGCCTACGAAAAAACTGCCTTCGCTGAGGTGCGGCTGGGGTGGCGGCGGCGTAAAGGGTAATGCCGGCGGTTCCTGCGCGGACAGTGCAAGCACAGGAGCCGATTCCGGCAAATGGCGGATGGCGTCTCGAAGCTGCTCGGCCAGGTTGCCGTTGGAAAGAACGCTGTACCCTTCCGTTCCATAGAGCGTGTCCTTGCGGCTCCAGTGGCCCAGGACCATCTGCGGGTGGTGCAGAAAGTAGTTATTGATGGACACCTCGGCCCCGTCGATGGCCAGCGGGGCAACGCCCAGCCAGTCGGGGTCGGCGTGCTGTGCTGGCTCGCCGGCGGCACGCTTGCGCAGGAACACGATGTCGGTGACAACGGCCGTGCCTTCGCGTTTGAAGGCGTCGGAGGGGAGGCGGATCGCCCCGAGGAAATCGGCCCGCTCGGCAAGGTACTCGCGGATCGCGCCGTTTTGTTTGTCCAGGGTGAAATGGCTGGTGACCAGGGCGAGGACGCCACCGGGTTTCAGGGCATCTACGGATTTAGCGAAGAAATAATCGTGGAGGGAAAACCGCTGGCCGTGGTGGTCGAGCTTCACGTCGGCGAAGGGGACGTTGCCGATCACGGCGTCGATCCCCGGCAATTTGCTATCGCGGAAATTCTCGATGCGGATGTCCTGGCCGGGGTGCAGCGCCCGGGCGATGCGCCCCGAAATGCTGTCCAGTTCGACACCGATAAAACGCATGTCTTTTGGGGCAAGATAGATAAACCGACCAGGACCACATCCAGGCTCCAACACCAGGGCATGGTTGGGCACGCCTAACCGGCTCAGCCCCTCGTACATGGCCTTGATTACGGTCGATGAGGTGTAAAACGCATTGAAGGTGGTGCGCTTGGCACTGGCGTATTCTTCGGGGGTAAGCAGCGTTTTGAGTTCCTCGCCCAGCGCTTGCCAGCCGTCCTTGTAGCGGCCGGTGACGGGATCGGGGAAGATCGAGAGGGCGACGGGACCGAAGCCCCCGAACCGGGCGAGCATTGCCGCTCCTCCGGGGTGGCGGGCCGTTGGTCGCGCTCGATGCTTTTCAAAGTGCGGATGGCAGCCAGGATGTCCTGGGCTTTTGTCTTTTCCCCTCCGGAAAGGGGAATGAGCGGGTGCGAAGGTAAATCCAAGGTCAATTGGGCGGCTTGCATGGGCTGATCTCCTGAGGTTTCCGGCCCCAAGAACGGGGCCTGACGGCACTCAGGAGCATCGGCCGGCCGGGCGCAGCGCACGGCTCAAGCGGAATTACGGAGGGGCCTTCAGGAGGAACCGTCATTCTGCTTGAACCGACCGGCGGGCCGATTACAGTGCCGTCGCTCAAGGCCACGGTTGGGGCTGGCGGAGGAGCCGGGGCAGCATCGGCCTGGTCGATGATTTGGTAAAGCGGGTTGAGCGGCTGGTCGCGAAATGCTCTTACGCGGGCGGCGTGTGACGATGGAGGAACGCCATCGCCGCTTCGAGGGAAATCGGGTCGTCGTCGTCCGGCGGCGAAACGGGTGGCAAACAATCCACCAGTTCCTGGACCGCGTATTCCATCGCTTCGCTGGCGATCTGGCTCGGGTCGCTGCCCGGCTGCGCCTGGGATAGCTGCTCCTTCCAGGCTTCGTGGCGCGTCTTCAGTTCGACGGCGTAACGCTTCATCGTCGGCAGCAGTAGACGATTCCTCTTCAGCTGGTCGTGCATCTGCGGCCGCTCTTTCAGGAGTTCGAGAACGATCGTCTGGTAGTGCATGGCGGTCTCCTTCGGGGGGTGAGGGAACAGGGTTCTGGTGTTGAGGGCTTTCTGCAGCATCGGGCGATTCTTCCGGGAAGAGAGACAGCCAGGAAGACGGATTGCGGGCCATGGCGGGCGCCTAGCGGGAGCGGGCCTGGTCGTGATGGCCGGAGTGGTGACGGCCCCAGGCGTCGTTGTCGTCGCTGACCGAGACCGGCGGGCGGTTGCCGCGGTGCGGCGGCGAGCCTTTTCCCGCGTCACGGCCGGACGCATGGCCTTCGGGGTGCTCCTGGTGCCGGTGAAACAGCGCCTTCCAGAGCGTGACGGCGGCCAGTGCCCCGCTGAGGACGGCGGTGCCGATGAGGGTTATGTCCGCCACTGTCTTGAAGACGACCCGCGCCTTGCCGGGGGCCCGGTTTGCTTGCTGGGCCAGGTCCTGGGCGGCGTCGCGCACCTGCGCCAGTTCCTGCGGGCCGGGAGGCCGGTGAACGCGGCGTGACCAGTCGCTCATATGCGAACAAGCCTACGGCCCATGGGTTACCTCCACAAGAAAGGTTCGTGCGAAGCTATAGACTCTTTGGTGCGAGAAGTAAACGAAGAGTTGCAAAAATATGTGTGGCAGCAACTTGCGCCTGGGAAGAACACGGGACGTTAGAGGGCGATTAGCAGGCCGGGCGAGCCTCGGGGAAAGGCTCTTCCAACCGGATCGAGATGCGCTCGACGATGTTGCGGGCGACGCGCTTCTGCCGGCGGTCGTATAAGCGTGTCGTGCGGGGGTCGCTGTGCCCGGCGAGATGCTGAACTTCCTCCAGGGGCACGCCCTGCGTCAAGAGGTCGGTGACGGTGAACACGCGGAAGGAGTGCGGGGAGAGGCGGGTGGGGAGGCCAGCGTCCTTCAGGCGCCGCTTGACCAGGCGGCAGACATCTACGCCGGTCAGGGGATTGGCGGTCAATTGGCCGGTCCTGCGGACAGCGGTGCGGAAAAGCGGCGTATCTCCAGGTGAGCCTGCAAGCTGGGCGGCCTTGATGTATTCGAGGACGATGCACTGAAGATCATGCCGCACCGGAATTTCCCTCGATTTTCCGCCCTTTTCGTCGAAACGCAGCGTGTATTGGGCGCCATCGTAGGCGAAGTGCTTGAGGCGGAGCTTGGCGACCGCCCCGGCGCGGGCGGCCGTGAAGACCAGGACCGCGATGATCGCCCGGTCGCGCAGGCCGACGACGCGGCTGGTGTCAATGGACTGAATCAGCCGCGTGGCTTGCTGGAGGGTGATCTCGGGCGTCTTGCCCTCGATGACTTCGTACTTCTCGCCGCGAACGCAGGCGGCGGGGTTAATAACCATGAGATGGCGGGTAACGAACAGGTTGAACAAGGCACGCAGGGCCGACAGCGCCAGCTTGCGGGTGGGTGGGCTTTTGCCATGCTGGTCGAAATAATCTCCGACCAAGGCCGGGGTGATTTGCTGAAGGAGAATGTCCTTCGGCAGCCATTGGAAAAACTTGCGGACGGCCCGGCAATAGGCGGCGCGGGTGTGGGGGTTTCGCAGCGTCGCCGAGAAGAAATCCTGCCAGGCGTGGCGGGCGGGGTTGCCCGCGGCCTCGACGATGGCGGGGAGTACGGATGTGGCAGGTACTCGTGCGGGAGTTACGGGAAGAGTGACGAGGGCACGGTTGTCGGTCATGGCGGGGCTTTCAAGAATTCTTCCGGATTTTCAACAAGCTGTAAAGCCTGCGGCACAAATGTCAACGGCGGAATGCGTTAATCAGTTGTTAAGCTGACTGCGCTATACTGGTGGTTCAATTCGGCAATCATAACCTCCTTTATCTGGCCTTATGCGCCCAGGCTATTCCGTCGCCGTTCATAAGAGAGGCTTCACCCTCATCCAGATGTCGATTTTGCTGACCGTGGCGGCGCTCGTCATGGTGTCAGTCCTGCCGGGCCGCGAGGCAGGGGATGTCAATCAGAAGACCGTGACCAATATTTACAAGTTGCAGAAGGTCGAGGCAGCGATGCGCGGCTTCATGGCCTTCAACGGACGCAGGCCCTGCCCGGCCGACGGGCAGTATGACATCAACGACCATAAATTCGGGCTGGAGGCCGATACTCCCGGCAACTGCACGGACGGAGCGGGCGCCAACGGCATTATCGCGCCGATGGGGCCGGACGCGGGGACAAGCCATATCGTCGGCGGCACGATCCCGACCAAGAGCCTGGGCCTTCCCGACGACTACGCCTTCGATGAATACGGCAGGCGCTTCACCTATGTGGTGGACCAGCGGGCGACAAAGAAAGCATCCTGCGCCGCCCTGGAGGGCATCAGCCTGACCAACACCACCCCCACCGGCACCGGGGGCATCAAGATCGAAAGCGCCACCGGTATCACTCCAGAGATAGACGATGTGATGTACGCCTATATCAGCCACGGGCCCAGCGGCCACGGGGCGTTCCCTCCGCAGGGCTCGGGAGTGGGCGGACGCATCAATAACGGCAGCACCGACCAGGACAAGAATACCAACGCCGGAGCCTCCAACGACGGCAACATGACCTACAGCACCGCCAATTTCACCAACGTCAAAATCAAAAAAGATAAGACATCGACCTTCGACGACCTGGTCTATTACCGCAGCGACATCAAGAACACCTGCTGCCTCGGCCCCCAGTGCATTCCCATCGGCTTTAGGATCGACGGGCAGTATGCCGGTACCCAGCTGGGGAATCAGACATGGGTGGGTGGGGGGATATTGTTCGCCGACATCAACGGCGACGGCATCCCCGACCTGGTTATCTCCGGCTATAATGCTTACACCGGACATTACGGCGTTTACGTCGTGTTCGGCCAGCACAGTAATTATGTCTGGCCCGACCCGCTCAACGTTTCGACGCTCGACGGCACCAACGGTTTTTATGCCGATGGCGTCGATTCTTGGGGTACCAATTGGCCCATGCCGATGACGACGATGGATTTCAACGGCGACGGCATCGCCGACCTGGTGTTGAGCAATCTCAGTGCCGGAACCTACATACTGTTCGGCCAGGCGACGCCCTTTCCTGCCACGTTCAGCCTGAACACACTCAGCGACGTGACCAACCCGAAGGGAATGACCATCAGCGGCGTCGCCAATAACAATTCGGGTGGCCTGATCGCCGTGGGTGACATCAACGGCGACGGCATCGACGATTTAGTAATTTCAAATACGAATCAGGCCGGGGCTGATTATCAGCGCGGCCAGGCCTATGTCATTTTCGGTATGCACAACCCCCCGGCTACTTTCTCGCTCTATTCGCTTTTTCCCGGTTTTACCCCGCCCGCCAACAGCTACGCCACCTTTACCACGGTTCCGTTCACCGTGACGGCCGGTTCCCATACCATAAGCTTCATCCAATACGCTTTTCTTTATTCAAATTCCTATATCGATAATGTAGTGATCAACGGCAGCGCCACGCAATTCACCGATCCGGGGTTCGAGACGCCGGCGCAGGGAAACGGCAATGCCACTAACTGCCCCGTCGCCGGGTCGGCCTGGACATTCTCTCCTTGTGACGGAGGTAGTTACTCTGGAGGGTTGATAGGCAACGGAGGAGTCTGGTGGTCAGGAGGGATTCCCAATGCGCCGGAAGGCAATCAGGCGGCTTTTCTTATCGACGGCAACATCGTCAGCCAGGCTGTCACCCTGGCTGCAGGCACATACACCGTTTCCTTCGACGCTCTCGCCCCGTCGGGCGGCACCATCGCCGTGAGCGTGGACGGGCAGATTCTCAATAACACCAACGGCAATCTCGGCTTCATCCTGGAAGGCAGTCTTTTCCGCGGCGGCCTGGCGCGGGCGGGACCATGGGCGATTTCAACGGCGACGGAATCAAAGATCTGCTGGTCACGGCAAACAATCCTCCAGGCGGCGCCAATGCGGGGGGAGGAGCCTATATCGTGTGGGGGCATCCTCCCGGCTATAGCTGGCCCGCTTATCTCTATAGCGAATCCCTTGTCTCCACCGGCACGCTGGCTACTTCCACCGGCGTTTCGCTTAACGGTAACGACATAAGAGGTGCACAACCCTACGGGGGGCTTGCCTTTGATTTCAACGACGACGGCATCAGCGATGCCTTTGTATGGGACCCCAATTCGGGTTGCAGCGGCGGCGGTGGGGGGCCTGCCAGCTTTTTGCTCCTCTACGGCAAATCCATGGCTTCCTGGAATTCCAACTCGGTCAATGTCGATCCGGCATCTTTCAACGGAACGAACGGATCGTATTTCGGTTGCAGTTTCGGGATCGGGGTCGCCTTCAACGGCGACGCCGCCGCCGCCGATGTCAATGGCGACGGCAAGAAGGACTTCGTTACAGGGCTGAGTTGGTTGGGTGGGGTGAATGGCGTATCGGTGTATTACAACCAGAATGGCGGAACCTGGCCGGCAGATTCCGATCCTCTCTCGGAGATCAACGGCACCAATGGGTATATCTTCAACGCAGGCATTCCCGTATACACTATTTATGATTGGAGTTATATTCCAGGATTTGCCACAGGAGACATCAACCACGATAGCAAAGCCGACGTTGCGCTGGGGATTCCTAATGCCGCGCCCAACGGCGCCAATTCCGGCGAGGCGTTTGTGATCTTCGGGGCGAGCACCCCGTTCCCCAACAACGGCGTCATCACGCCCAACTACTTAAACGGCACTACCGGCATCGTCATTCCCGGCGTCAATGCCGGTGACCTTTTCGGTTCGCAGATCGCCATCGGCGACATCAACAACGACACCAAGCCCGACCTCGCCATCTGCGCGCCGGCGCTTCGCCCAACGACGGGGTGGCCGGCGGCGGAGCGGGCGCGGGGTCGTGCTACGTCCTCTGGGGGCACGCGAATCCCTGGGTTTCACCCCTCGATATCAGCGGGCTGTAACGCGAACTTAGAGCGTACTTGATTAGCGGGTTCCCTGTGCGATTCTGTCGCTCTTGCTATTCTATCCGCGATGACTGGACCTTCCCCCAGCTATGAGGAACTGGTGCTGCTCGTACAGCAGCAGCACGGGCAGATCGAGGCGCTGACCGCCGAGGTCGCGCGCCTTCGCACGGAACTCGAGGAGGCGCATCGCGCCTCCAAGCGTCAGGCCGCCCCTTTTCGCAAAGGGCCGCCCAAGCCCAACCCCAAGCGCTCCGGGCGCAAAGCGGGCGACCAGCACGGCCCCCACGGCCATCGGCCCCCACCCGAGCAGATCGACGAGGTCCACGAAGCCTGTCTGCCCGGCGCCTGCCCGCATTGCGCGGGGACCTGATCGAGACCGACCTGGCCCAGCAGTTCCAGACCGAGATCCCACGCCGGCCGATCCGCCGACAGTTCAACGTCCACATCGGCCAGTGTCGAGGGTGTGGCCGCCGGGTCCAGGGCCGCCACCCGCTGCAGACCTCCGACGCCCTGGGGGCCGCCGCCAGCCAGGTCGGCCCCGACGCGCAAGCCGCCGTGGTCGAGTTGAACAAGCAGGCGGGCCTGTCGCACGGCAAGGTCGCTGGCGTGCTGGGACGGCTGTTCGGCATCGACCTGACGCCGGGGGCCAGCACGCAGATCGTGCTGCGGGCGGCCGAACGCCTGGCGCCGGCCTACCAGGAGCTCCGAGCGGCGACGGCCGCCGCGGAGCGGTTGTCGGTGGACGAGACGGGCTGGCGGGTGGGCGGCGCGCCGGCCTGGCTGCACGCCTGGGTGAGTGAGCAGGCGACCTGCTATCAGGTGGACGAGCGGCGCAGCGCCAACGCGCTGGAGGGCGTGATCGGGATCGACTGGGACGGGGTGTTGGTCCACGACGGCTTCTCCTCGTACGGCCGCTTCACCGCGGCGCTGCACCAGCAGTGCGTGCCGCATTTGCTGCGCCGCGCACGGGAACTGCTGGAGGGCGCGACGCGCGGGGCGGTGCGCTTCCCGCGCCAGGTGATCGAGCTGTTCACGGGGGCGGTGCATCTGCGGAACGAGTACCTGAAAGGCCGGGTGCCGCCGGCCGCGTGGGCGGCTGCGCGCGACGACTACGAACTGCGCCTGCTGCCCTTGCTGTGCGGCCGCCGCGTGGGGGCGAACCAGACGTTGGCGAATCATATCCATCGTCACTTCGAGGAGTGGTTCCTCTTCCTGACGGACGCGCGCGTGCCGTCGTCGAACTGGGAGGCGGAGCAGGCGATCCGCCCGGCGGTCGTGAATCGGAAGGTCTGGGGCGGGAACCGAACCGAGTCGGGGGCGCAGGCGCAGGGTGTCTTGAGTTCGGTGTTGCAGACGTGCAAGAAACAGGCGAAGGCCGCGCTGGACTTCGTCAGCCAAACCTTACGCGCGTTCGGCAACCGCTTGCTCCCTACCCCAGTGCTCATCGGAACCCGCTAATCAAGTACACTTAGAGCATGGCTTGACAGTACAATAGAAAAGACTACGAGGACATCCCTCAAGTTATTGTCCAGGTCGGGCCGAATGCGTTCGCGGTGTGGAAACGCCTACTGGCGGGAGACCGGGCACGGCGAAAAGAAAAGAATCAATAATTGTTAAGTAATGACAGGAATGTTTAAGATTTAGTTAATAGAGATGGGGGCACTGAATAGCGCTAAACAAAGGAGGTTATTTAGCGTTAGTGGCTGTGCGAGAACGCAAAATCGGTGCGTATAATGGGTTATGAGAGACCAACCCTACGACACCGACTTGACCGACGCCCAATACGCCTTGCTGGAGCCGCTGCTGCCGCGGCCCAAAGCCACCGGGCGGCCTCCCCAACAGGCGACGGCCAGAGGATTCCAGTGTTGCTGTACCATTCGTACCCGTCACGCTGACGGGCCGACCGGCCCTTCAAGGGCCGCTACGGCGGTCAAACGCATGAACCTGCGTGCGGAGAAGTGCGCACTTCCCTGGAGTGTTGCCCGGTGCGTAGGCGGCCCAAACAGCACAGCGCCATGATTAGCCGTAACATCAAACCAGGGCATGACTTACGTCAACGATGAAGAAGTGGCCAAAGCAGCGTAAGTCCTGTAACAGCAATCATTTACGGACAACGTGACGCTGGGCTGCTGGCGCACTTCCGCTTTAGTCCATTTTGGACTATTCCAAGGTGGACTTTATCATCCGGCATTGCGAAAGGCAATGCTCGGATGGAAAAATCCATTTACACCGACGTGTACGCCATGGTGCTGCGGTTGCTCAAGGAAGCGCGGGAGAGGGCGGGCATCACCCAGGTCGATCTGGCGAAGCGGCTGGAACTGACCCAGTCATTTGTCAGCAAAATCGAACGCGGAGACCGGCGGCTCGATATTGTGCAGTTGCGGACGCTCTGCCAGGTGTATGGCATGACGCTCGTGGATTTCGCCAAGCGGCTTGAGGATGAGATGAAGGAAAAGCAGCAGGACGTGCCAACACCGGCAGAATCCCGACCAGAGACGCCTCAGCCTGGCTTCGGATCGGCAGAATCCTGATTGGTCTGTCCAGGATCTGACCGAGGCTGAACTGTCTGAAGCCGACCTCAGGGGTGCTGACCTTGGCGCTGCTGTTTTGCGCGGAACTACCTTGACAAGCGTAAATCTGCGCGATGCCGATCTGAATTGGTTGATCAAAAGGCTGTTGGTGATGAGGAACGCCGTGGACGCTGAACGAAAACGATATACACCCGATGAATTGAAGGAATTCCTGCGGTTGCATGGGATGTGGTTGCGGGGAGAAGAAGGGGGGAAGTGCGCCGATCTGAGTAATGCCTGTCTGCCTGGCGTTGATTTGCATGGTGCTGATCTGACCGAGGCTGAATTGTCTGGCGCCGATCTCTCTTTCGCTAGGCTGTGCGATACTATTATGTGCCGGGCAAATTTGATCGGTGCCAACCTGGAGTGTGCTAATTTATCTAATGCCAACCTATCTACAACTAATCTTACCGCCGCCAACCTGAGCTTAACCAATCTGTCCGATGCCAAGTTGCCAGGCGCCATCCTGCGCTCAACTATCCTAAACGAAGCTCACTTAGAAAGAGCCAACCTGGCTGCTGCTAATCTGCGCTCATCTAGTCTGACAGATGTTTTGCTAAGAGATGCTAACCTGACCGATGCCGATCTGCGCAACACAGACCTGCGTGGCGCCGACTTTTCCGACGCCACCCTAACCTGTGCAGATCTGGAAGGTGCTAAATTGGCCGGTGCCTACCTGCGCTCAGCCAAACTGTATGGTACCAAACTTTATGGTGCTAAACTTACTGGTTTCGATTTGAGCGAATCCAACCTGTGCTTAGCCGTCCTTGTTGAGGCCGACTTAAGTGGTGCTGATCTGCGCGATGCCGATCTACGTGATGCTAGGTTAATGAATGCCCGACTCTCAAATACCAACTTGACCGATGCAGACCTACGTGGCGCCAACCTGTTTTCGGCCGACCTCTCAAATGCCAACTTGACTAATAGTGATTTACGTGGCGCCAACCTGTTTTCGGCCGACCTCTCAAATGCCAACTTGACTAATAGTGATTTACGTGGTGCCAACCTATGGTGTGCAGATCTGTCAAATGCCAAACTGGCCAGAACTGACCTGCGTGGCGCTATATTTCCGCCGGAATTCCAACTACCACACCATGATGACCAAAGCGGAAACGCCCAATCCGATGTGGTAAGTCAGACATCGCAGAATCCTCGACCATCCGCCTCACAATCTGATATTGTCCCCGATTCCCTAAAAGGCCACCGATTCAATCTGCGGCAGCGCCTTCGTCTGCAATTGATGGCCCAAGTCTGTACTTCGCCAAACTATAAAGATCTCACGCAAAACCAACTGCTTGCGCAGATCACATCGTTGGCAAGAGAGTTGTTTCGCAAGGGCAAGTTTTCCAGCGCAGAAGAGGCAGAGGCCCTCGACCAACTGTCGCGGGAACAATACCAAACATTTCAAAATGCCTTAAAGACACTAGAAAAAATATGGAATATTTCAGCTGTTTTCGATAAGAAAGCTGGTAAGCCCAGCAACGCTACCTACTTGACGGAGGAAGGTCGCGATTGCTTTACGGCATGGTGGGAGGAGTTCAATTCGTCAAAGGAAAATGGACAATAGTTGACACTTCCAAGTAAAAATGACAAGGTGCGGCATACCTGCGATAATAGTTGCACCAACAATGACTGATCTTGAACCTCAAATTGATTTCTCACGCCTTAATTACCCCACCGACGCCCTGACCATAGGCGCTATCCGAAAGCGATTCCCTCCCTACTTTAAAGGCTTGGAACCCAATTGCTTTAGTGATAGTAACGAAGATATGGCCGCCTTACTCCACGGTGAGCGAATCCTGGCCCAGTGGGCATTCGATGAGGCTCTTGGGAAGCCGACTTCGTCAAAATCCCAATGGCATAATCAAAAACTAGCGTTGGAGATTACCTATCCCGACATAGGAATTGCGACAGGTCCCCAGCATGCGCAGCAACTTGTCCGCGATCTTATAGAAGCTGCCGCCGCTCAAGCCAGAGAGCATCTTGGCAAAGGGAGATGACCTCGCTCACCTTTCGCTGTACATTTGTGATTCCAAGTTCTTGTTTCCGAAATTGGAATTCTCCCCCAAAAACGTTACGGTAGACTGACATTAGAAAAAAAGCCGTCCTGTTGACGCAGGACGGCCGGTTGCCCTGCCCGGAGGCAAGGCGGTTGACCTGCCGCTAACCTTACGCCCGGCTTACCTCCACGTCAAGGCAACCTCCCAGAAAACCCGGTGCAACCCGGGGAACGTCCCCCTGCGCCCTTGCCGACCATGCTCCCTTAGGTCGGCTGCGTCGAAGATGCGCTTTCGCCCGTAATCAGTTAGTTCAACAACCAGGACCGTTAACATCCTGTTTTTCCACGGCTTCACCGGAGAATTTCCTTATGTCGCAAGCAAACCTGCCCGACGAACTTCGCACGGTCCCGCTCCACCGCTTCCTGCCACCGGTCAACGACCGCGAAGACCGGGACGAGCCGTTGATGCAGCGGCTGACCGAATCGATCGCCAAGGACGGCTTCCTGCAGCCCATCCGCTGCGTGGAGGAGACGGTCGAAGGCCAGGTAGCGTATCGCGTCGTGACCGGCTGGACCCGGGTGCTCTGCGGCCGGCGGGCCGGCAAAACGCAGGCCCCGGCCATTGTCATCCGGCGGGCGCTTTCGGAGACGGACGATCTGCTGCAGAAACTGTCGGAGAACGACCTCCGCGGGGCGACCAGCGTGCGCGACCGCATCCGCTGGTATTACCGCCTGCTGGAGCTGAACCCCGAATGGAACCAGCTTGACCTGGCCAAGGCCGTGCATTCAAGCCCGGCCGAGGTGAGCAAGACGCTCGCGATTTCCAAGCGCCTGCCGCAGGAACTGCTGGAGAAAATCGGCAATGAGCCCGGCGAGTTGAGCCCGCGGGCCGCCTACGGCCTGAGCAAGCTGGAGGAGCCGGCCAAGATCCTGGAGTTGGCCGACCGTGTGATGAAAGGACTCATCAAGGCCGAGGCGGTCGAGGTGGAAGTCGCCAAGCTTTGCCGCAAGGGGAAACACAAGGAGAAAGCGGTCAAAGTTTCGATGCACGGGGTCACCTTCATCATCGGCGTGCATGATCTGCAAAAGGTGTTCGGGGTGTTCGCGCTGGTGGACGGGGCGCTGAAAAAGCTTGAGAAGCATGGCCTACCGCTTGCCGCGCTGCCTTCACTGCTTCGAGGCTAAACGCCGCAGCAACTGGATTTCCCGGTGAATTTTGCTGCTCTGAGCCGGGCGCTCGCGTCGGGCGCCCGGCAGTGAATCCCGCTCCACCTGGCGGGAACTGTAACTCGCATCAAGGCGGTGTGTCATGAATAACCGACTGGTCAGCGATTGCGCCCGCATGATGGGCAAGGCGCTACTCGACCTCATCGCCCATAACTACAGGCCGGAAGAACACCATGACATATGGGAAGCGTTTACAGAAGTGTGCAGGGCGGGGATCGAGGCGTACGAGATTCAATCACGGCGTTTGGAACAGCGGCTTCAGCCGGGCATCAACTAAGGAGCATCGACATGTACTTACTGATAAGGCTGATGCTGATTGCCGCCTTGGGCCTGACGGCTTACAGCGTCATCCTGTTCTGCCTCATGGGCGGCGTTTGGTGCTGGGTGGCGCTCGGGGTGCTGCTGCTGCTCGTGGCGCTGAAATCGAAAGGCAAAGTGCTTTGGGCCTATGGGACGGCGGCCTGTGCCACGGAGGGAGACCTGCGCTGGGCCGGGATGCTTGCGGCAAAGCGGGGGCTGATTCTGGGGCGGCTGGTCGGCGGCCGCGCCTTGACCTTTTTCGAGCGCGTCAGGGTGTTGCTGAGCAGAAGGATTCCGGCCAGGGACGCCTGCGAGCAGTTCCTGGGCCCGGCAAAGCGGAAGGATGGCGGGCCCCTGGTACGACTGCCGAATGCTGTACACACCGCCGTATTTGCCCCTACGGGGGTAGGAAAAGGTGTTTCCTTCGTGGTCCCGTTCCTCCTTACCTGCGAGGAATCCTGCGTCGTGGTGGACTTCAAGGGCGAACTGGCAAGTCTCACGGCCGGCGCCAGGCGGCGCATGGGTCATGACATCGTGATCCTCGATCCGTTCGGAAGTTGTGCGAAGACAACAATGCCCTTCAAACCGTCAACCTTCAACCCCCTGGATTTTATTGACAAGGACTCTCCGGCCGCCATCGACGACTGCAACGCCCTGGCGCAGTCCCTGGTTGTTCGGACCGGCGAGGAGAAGGAGCCGCACTGGCTCGACGCGGCCGAGTCGTGGATCGCGGGCATGACGGCGACGGCCGTGCAGTACGGGCGGCCAGACAAGGGTACGCGCTCGTTGCAGACCGTCCGGGACATGCTGGCCGACCCGCAAAAGCTGGAGACGGCGGTCAAGCTGATGTGCGAGTCGGACGCGTGGGGCGGAATGCTTGCCCGTATGGGCAGGCAGCTCACGCATTTCGTGGACAAGGAGAAATCCTCGACGCTCACTTCCACGGGGCGTTTCCTCCGCTTCCTCGATACTCCGGCCGTGGCGGCCATCACCAAAGCGAGCAGCTTCGACCCGGCAACGCTTCGGGTGGGCAAAATGACGGTTTTTCTTGTCCTTCCTCCCTCCTACATGCATTCGCATGCCGCACTGCTCAGGATGTGGATCGTGTCCCTGCTGCGGGCTGTCGTCCAGGGAGGGCTGCACAGCAACCGCTGCGTTCACTGCGTCCTGGATGAGGCCAGTTCGCTGGGACACCTTCAGGTTGTCGAGGACATGCTGGCCATCGGCCGCGGCTACTCCGTGCGGCTCCAGTTTTACTTTCAGTCGGTCGGCCAACTTAAAAAATGCTTCCCGCAGGGCCAGGAACAAACCCTGATGTCCAACGTGACGCAGGTGTTTTTCGGGGTGAACGACAAGGATACAGCGGAGTATGTCAGCGCCCGTCTCGGGGAGCAAACCATCGTCGTGGAGAGCGGCGGCAGCAGCCGGGGGCAATCCGGGCAACTCTTCGGCAAGGGCGGCGTTACCCAATCGACGAACAGCAACCGAAACTGGCAGCAGGTGGGTCGCAAGCTCCTGAAGCCCGAAGAAGTGCTCGCGCTCTCGCCGCGGGTCGCCATCACCTTTGCCCCTGGAATACGGCCGATCTGCACGCAACTGCTGCGCTATTACGAAGAGAAGAAATCGCTGTGGAAACAGCGCGGGCGGCTGCACGGCATCGTGGCGTGCTGCCAATCGTTTTTCAAGGCAACCGTGCTTCTGTTGGCGGCGGGGCTTGTTGCCTTCGCGGCAACGAAGCTGAAAGGAGGGTTCGATGTCAGAACTGGCGGACAAGCTGTTCAACACCGTCAAGGAGAGCCTCAGCAACGCGCCCGCTGAAATCGGGGCGGAGCTGAAGCACCAGGTCGGGGCGGGCGCGCACGAACTTGCCGCCGCACTGTTCAATGGTTCAGCATTTGTCATGTACCCGCGGGCGGGGGTGGAGGACCTGGCGCAGGCGCCCGACCATGGGCTGGACAACCAAGCAATCGAGCCGCCCAAGCAACAACAGGGAATGAGCATGTGAAATCCTCCCGGCGGCCGGGCTGCTCGTTGCCGCCCGGTTGCCGGGAAAATGGAGATGCAAGCATGTTTATGGGATTCAAGCTCACTCACATCAAGTGGGCGTTCTTCGGCGTGATCGGGCTTTCGCTGCTGATTAATCTCTCGTCGTTCTCACTGCCGAGCTTGACGCCGCCAACTGCTCCGCCACCGGAGGAAGCCCCGGAGGTGAAACAGGCTGCCAAACCTTCGGTTCGCGCGGCGCCCGTGGAAGTAAGACCTGTCCAGCAGGCGAACTTCGTGGGTGATGACCAGGTGAATATCCTGGGCCGCTGGGTCAATCCGCTCACAAACGCGGCGTACCTTGAGTTCCGTGAAGACGGGACGTTCAGGGACGTTGCGATCCTTGAGAGCACGGAGGGCAAGTACCGTTTCATCGACCACCAAACTATGGAAATGACCTCCCCCGGGCAACTTTACGGGGTGGACGCGATTCTTGTGAAATACAGGATTAACGGCGACACGCTTGAGTTGCTCGACAGGGTGAAATACCGCAGGGCGAAGTAACGACATGTGAATTATGTCCGGCAACCGGCCGGTTTGTTGCCGCTCGGTTGCCGGAGATCAGGAGAGCGTCATGCAGGAGAAATTGATTTTCGCCGTGGTGGCGGTCGCCGCCTTCCTGGGCCTGTGGGTTGCCTTCGGCTTCGGCTGGGCACTGATGATCGTGGGTGCGGTCATGATCGTGTATGACTGGATGATAAACCAGGGTTCCCAGGTTCCTGTTCACTCCCAGCCCTCCGCGGCGGAACGCAAGCGTCAGATCGCAGAAGACGCAATGGAAACGCTGGACAAGATCGACCCGCCGCTGACGGGGGAAGACTATGCCGTCGCGCTGCGGAAACTGTGCCGCGCTGTCGAACAGGGCAGGCCCGCGGTCGAGATCAAAACCCGGGACAGGCAGATTAACATCAATATCGTGTGACGAACCGTTTGCTCAAGGGAAAAAGGAGAATGTCATGAATAACGATACCTTGAAAGAAATCATGGCCGCAGCGATCGGGCTGTTCGTTCTGTACACCGTGGTCAACTTTACGTCACTCGGGCCGCCCATCAGGAACCTCGCACGAGTGCTGGACATCTTCGCTAACCCGGTGGTCCTGGTCGTCGTCGCCGTGGCCTGTGGCGTGGCGATCTTCTACTCGCAGAGTAAGCAATGACCACCCAATTCACTTTCCTCCGGGCCTCGGCACTGTGCGAGTCGCTTTTCCACACAACCCGCAGGGTGTCGAGGCCGCTTGGGACACGCGGCGGTCGTCTCGCCCTAACATCCCATTGACTCCGATGCCGGGCGGCAAGACATCGGGATACACGGCGTCGTGGCCTCGGCCATCCTCCGGCGGCGCATCGGTTGCAACAGAGCGAGGTGTTTCATGCAGATGTTTTTCTTTGGGTTTTTGCTCGGGATGCTGGTGGCGATTGCCGTGATGGTTCTCCTCGTGTTCTTCACGCTGCGGGGGGCCAGCAGGGAGTCGGCCGCAAGAATTCTCCACGGCATCGCCATGAGTTTGGCCCACAAATCAAAGCCTGGTCCGCCGGCACCGGCACGGGAATTATTGCCGGACAGTAAGCCAAAGCGTGCCAAGCTGGTGTGAGGACCGGATGACCGGCCGGACGCAAGCCACACCGGCGGATTCCGGCACCACTACCCTGAGAATGCTGGTGGAATATGAGAAACAGGTCACTCGCCGACCTTCTGACGCATCAAACCCGCGAGTCGCTGGCAATCCGAATGGAATCCTTTGCCGATGCATTCGAGCGCTTGGCCAGCACGGCTAACCAATTCGCTCAAGCCGATAGCTACGGCCAAGCCGTGCATAAGGTGGCCAAGGTGCCATTGACTGCCGCCGAGCTTCCGTCGCTTGCGGCATGGCTGAAGAGCAATTGCGATAAATTTGAGCAGACGGCAACAACGACGGAGCAGAAGGAACAGGTGGCTGCTTTCAAAGAATTCATAGCGGAAGTCAGCGGCCCTGCGGTCAGCGACGCCTTCCAAAGGCCGCTCGTCAACGCGCTGGTCGAGGACATCCAGTCGGCACTGGCCGACGGACACAGGAATGGCTTTCCCTTGGCCTGGTTGTCAGACGAAGATAAGAGGGATTACCTCGCGACGGTGATCGACTGGACCGATTACATCAACCGGGGGCTTGATCTTGGGCCGGACACGGCGGCACATATTGACCGCATCATCGACAATGCCGTGTCCGGGAAACCGGCCGAGAACTGGATGGGGCGAACCGATCAGGCCGCGGACAAATTTGAGGAAATGCTAAATCGCCAACCGGATCAACCTGCGAACGTGCAAGGAAAGGGCAAGCACCGGGACCTTGAGAGGTAGGCCGCAACATGACACTGGAAGAACGGCTTGAAAAAATTGAATCGCTTCTCGGCATGCTGGTCGAACGACAGCAGATCCGCGAATGGTACACCACCGAGGAGTTCGCCCGGCTCGTCGGCAAGGCGGAATTCACGGTGCGCGAGTGGTGCCGCCGTGGTCGAGTTCGTGCTGAAAAGCGCCGCAGCGGCCGCGGCGCGCACTCGGCCTGGGTGATTTCCCACCAGGAACTGCTCCGCTTTCAGAAAGAGGGACTGCTACCGGCACCCGAGTCATTTCACGCCTGGAACAGGCCGTGAGTTAGTGGTCTGAGCAAGGGCGGGAATCCTGTCTAAAACGCTAGACCAAAGCCTCAACCCGCGACGGCAAGCAGCATCCTCGCAGTGACAAAGACGCTGCTTGCCGTCGCCGCTGGTGGTCAGTCGAATACCAGCTTGATCGCTTCCTGCTGCGTGCTCGGCCACAGATGCCTGTAGCGGCGGGACGTGGCCTCGTTCATGTGGCCGCACCACTCCTGGACCAACCGCTGATCGACGCCCTTGCTGGCGCAGGCGCTGACGAACGAATGTCTCAGCGCGTGCAAGCCCCGCATCGGCTCCCATTTCGTACCTGCCAGAACCCGCTTGAAATGGTCATGCACCTCGTTGCGGGTCAGGGCAACCGGGGTAGACTGCTCCCTGTTCTTAACCGTTGCCATGCGGCCTTTCAGCGACGAGGGCCGCTTTTTTTCATTCTGGTGGCCGGTGGTCCGACTCCGTTTCTTGCTCCGCTCGACGGTCCCCGCGTGGCAAAACAGGGCTGGCCCGCCCGGGTGCTGCTTCAGCCAGTCTTCCAACACACTTCGCAAAAACGGGGTCAGCGGCACTCGGCGGGTGGTCCGCTGGCCCTTGCTGCGCTTCTTTTCCCGGACAGTAACGACGTTGGCGGCGAAGTCAACGTCGGCGACCAAGGCTCGCAGCAATTCCGAACGTCTGGCCCCGGTGTGGGCGGCGAAGCAGAACAGCGGGTGAATCCACGGGTGGACAGCCTTCTGCTTAACAAGGGCCAACAGTTCGGTCACCTCGACGGCCTGAAGGTACAGACATTCCCAGAGCGTGTCTGGGTCTCCGCCAGCGGCGATCTGCCGCATGATCTCGTCCATTGTCATGAACGGCGGTTTTTCGTCGGCCTTGGGGTAACGCAGGCCCTTATTTGGAAAGCGGCTATCGGTCAGGCCCATTGGCTCGCCCCAATTCCAGGCGCCGCGAAGCGTCGCCACTTCCTTGTGGATGGTGGTCGGGGCCGTCTTGTCCTTGGTGCGCCGGTTGACGTAATCCTGTAGCTTGCTCAGGGTCAACTCGCCCAGCGGCAGACCGTCGCCCAGCACGCGGCAAAAATGGGTGAGGTGCAGGCGGCAGGTGTCGAGCGAATTGGCCTCGATGGTGCCGTTGCCGTGGGTGGTCAGGTAGCGGTCTTTCAGGATGGCGAGGGTGACCACCTGGCGCGGCGCGGCTGGCAGCGTTGGCCCCGCATCCGGCGGGTTGCCGTCGTGCTCGATGAAGGTGACGATGTCCATGCCTTCAGGCAGGACAATCAGTTTTTGCTTCAGGCGCATCAGCAGGTAATCGACCTGCCGGGCCTTGTTGTCGGCCTCGTCCTTTGCGACTTTACCAATGGTAAAGGTGTGCAGTTTGCCGTGGTGGCAGAAAAGAATCCGGTAGCTGCCATTCCGCTCTTGCAGAGACGCCATGCTTCGGCCCTCCGCAGCATCACGCCAATATCAGGTAAACGACTTTACCAAAATTTTACCAAGGAGGCTGGTCAAGGAGAAGGGCAAGGACTCCGGTTTCGCCGTAAGTCCTTGCCCTGATTGAATGCCGGAGACAGGACTTGAACCTGCACTGCCAGTAAAGGCAACCAGGCCCTCAACCTGGCGCGTCTGCCAATTCCGCCACTCCGGCGCGGGATACTGCTAATTTAGGGGCGTCACCACTGGAAAACAAGGCTCACCGCCGCAGCGCCCGCGTGACCCGACTGTTGCTCGCCGTGTACTGCCACACCCGCGCGCCGTTGCGGTCGAACTCCACGGCGCCACGCTCCTTCGTCATGGCCGTCACCAATGTGTGGCCGTTCGGCAGCCGCGTCGCGATCACCGGCTGCTCCGTCTCCAACTTCCACACCTCCTTGCCGTCCCGGTCGTATTCGGACACCTTGTTCTCCTGGCAGTGCGGCACCAGCACGTTGCCGTTCGCCAACCCCTGAATCCGCCCGCCCGACAGGTGCAGCGCCAGGTTCACCGGGAACGACCGCACCACCTTGCGGTCCGCGCTCACGCGCAGTATCCGCGGCTGCTCCCGGTCGTTGAAGCCGGCCGACGCAATCAGGCACAACGACTCGCCGTTCGCCAACTTCACCGCCTTCATGATGCGCTCGCCGTTCGGCGGCAGGAACGTGAACACCGTCCGGCCCTCGCCGTTGATCTCCAGCAACTGCTGCGCAGTGGCGATGAACGTGTGGCCGTTCGCCAGCCGCTGCGCCACCACCGGCCCGATGACCGAGTGCTCCCACTTGATCTTCCCTTCGCGGTCACGCTCCGTCACGCGGTTGCCTTCGTACTCCGCTACCAGCACCCGGTCGTTGCCCAGCATCTGCACATCCAGCGGCAGCTGCAAGCCACCAATCTGCCACAGAATCTGGTTCCGCGCGTCCACCTCCAGCACCCGGTTCTCGTCGAGCAACACCAGCAGCGTGTAGTTCAGCGGTCGCGGTTGCGCGCCCAGCTGGGCCAGGTTCGCCTTCTCCTGGTGGACCGCCCACCACTGCTCCCAGGCATCGCGACACTTCTTGCGCTCCTCGGCCTTGTTGCCCAGCGGCACCGCCGGCACTGCCGACTGACCCTCCGCCAGGCGGTACAGGATGTCCTCCACCAACTCCACCTCCCGCCGCGGCAGCACCTCCAGCAAACCGATCAGCACCGGCACCGCGTCCCGGTCGCCGGCGTAGGTCAGCACCGCCGCCGTCCGCAGCCGCACTTCCGGCACCGGGTCGGCAAGCAGCTTGCGCACCGCCGCGCGCTCGCCCTTGACGCCGGCCCGCGTCAACGCCTCGGCGGCAGCACCGCGCCGCGTCGGCGACCGATCCGCCAGCGCCGTCACCAGCGCCTTGTCCGGCTGGCCGTCGCGCACCGCCAGCGCTGCCAGGCCGACGCGGATCGCCTCGGCCACCTCGGCGTTGTCCGCCGCGGGTAGGTAGCCTAGCAGCGCCACCACTGCCGCCGCCGGCTTCCGCGCTGTCAGCAGCCGCGCCGCGGCCGCCGCCACCTCCGGCGCGACTTCCTGCTCCTGAATCTTCTGGATGCAGCAACCCACCCGCCGCACGATCTCCGGGTCCGCGTCCTTCAGGCTCTCTCGCAGCTGGCCCAGCACTACCGGGCCGCGCGCCATCAGCGCCGCCATCGCGTCCTCGCGCACCCGAAACGCGCGGGCGCCCAGCTGGCGGATCAATTTCTCCACCTGCGCGTATTCGTCGTCCGAGAGCGTGCGTTTGCGGAAGAACTCCAGCAGCGCCGCGTCGTCCGCTTTCAGACCCACGGCCTGCAGCCGGGCCTCGTCCGAGTCCGTCTTCCCGTTGGCGTCCACCGCCGTCAGGGGCACCAGGCCGCCGAGCAGCAGCCCACCCAGCAACCACAGCATCCGGGTAACGTGCATGGTCCTATTCCTTCCGGCACAGGGGCGTGCCCTTGTTCACCGTTCTGGTTGCCTGTTCGTGGGGCAGACAGGAATGCCTGTCCCACGGGGTTCAGCGACGGCGGATGCGATACGGCCGGCCGTCGGTGACGAATTCACTCACCACAGCGCCGGCCCGGTTGATCTCCACCGCCCGCTGCTGGCGCATGCTGACCACCAGCACGTTGCCGTTGGCCAACCGTGACACCGAGGTCGGCATCGTCGTCTCGACCTGCCAGCGCGGCTTGCCCTGCAGATCGTACTCCACCACCCGGTCGTCGGCGTACTCCGGCACCAGGACGTGGCCGTTCGGTAGCACCTCGATGTTGCCGCCGAGGTTGTACACCAGACCCACCGGGAAACTATGCAGCACCTTGTTCGTGCCAGCCTCCAGTCGCCGGCATTCACCAGCGGTCACCAGCACGATCTGGCCGTTGCGCAGTTTCTGGGCACCCGCGATGCTCGTCGTCGTCGGCTGGTGACGCCAGACTTCCTGACCGCGGCGGTCCACCTCCACCAGCTGGCTGCGCGTGACGATGAAGGTGTGGCCGTTGGCCAACCGCTGGCAGGCGATCGGCTGGTCCACCGCGAACTCCCAGAGCATTTTACCGGCGAAGTCGCGCTCCGTGACACGGCGGTCGTAATATTCCGCGATCAGCACCCGGTTGTGGCCCACCACCTGGGCGTCAATGGCGTAGCGGAGCTGGCCGATCTCCCAGCGCACCTGCTTGTTCGGCCCCAGCTCGAAGACGCGGCCCAGTGCCGACTTTTTCTTGCCCTCCGCCTGGCTGACGAGGGTGTAGCCCAGCATTTTCGGTCCCGCGGCCCATTTTTCCAGGTCCAGGGCGGCGCCGTGCTTCTTCCACCACGCTCGCCACAGTGCCTGCACCTCCGCGGCGGGCGTGCGGCGGCTCACGACGGCGTTGGGCGATTGCTCCCCGGCCAGGCGGAACAGCGTTTCCTCCGCCTGCCACACTTCTGCCGTGGGCAACTCGCGCAGCAGGTCGATCAACAGCGGGACGCCCACTTTTTGACGGGTCTCCACCAGGGCCACGGCCACTGGCAGCCGCTGCGCCGGCGGCAAGCCCGGGATGACCTGGAGCACGTCCGGCAGTTTGGCCGCCACACCGGCCCGCAACAGGGCCTCCGCGGCGGCGGAACGTCGCAGCTTCAACGAGTCCGCCAGCGCCGCCACGACCGCCGGCTCCGGTTTGCCGTCCCGCACCGCGACCGCACTCAGGGCGGCCCGCGCCTCCTCCAGCACGCTGTCGTCGGCGATGTGCGGCAGGTACGCCAGCAGTGCCGCAGCGGCGCCGGCCGGCTTGCGGTCGGCCAGCAAGCGCAGGGCGGCCTCGGCCAGTTCGGGCTCCGTGCCGGCGGGAATCTTCTGGAACAGCACCCCGGCGCGACGGGCGATTTCGCGGTCGGTGTGCTCGGCGGCCTGGCGCAGCTGGGCGCGGGCGGCTGGGCCGAGCTTCAGCAGCGCCGCGCCGGCCTTCTCGCGCGCCGCGAATTTGCCGGCGCCCAGCGCCGCGATCAGGGCCTGAACCTTCTGGTCCTGCGCCGGCGGCGGAGTGCGCTCCTTCACGAACTGGAGCAGTGCCGGGCCGGCCGTGCCGAGCTTGGCCTGCTTCAGCGACCGTTCCGCTTCCTGGACGGCCGCTTCCCGGTCGCCGGCGGCGAACGCCGGTGCCAGCGGCAGCCACCAGAGCAGCGTGAGTGCGGTGAGCGGACGCATCGCATGGGGTTCCTTGGGAGAGTGCCTTTCCATCAAGTTGTGGCACGGTCTCCGGACGTGCCTCAAGTTGTGGCACGGTCTCCGGACCGTGCCACAACGGGTGGAGACCGTGCCACAACGGGTGAAGACCGTGCCACAACGGGTCTGCCCCACGTAGAAGCGGCAGACACCATTCTCAGCGCCGTCGCGCCGCGTAGAGCATGCTCGTGTTATCCAGTTCGATCACGCCCACCTGCTGGCCGTTGGCGTCCAGTTCCACGATGGGGCGCCGCCCCTGAGCGTTGTACTGATTACTGGCGACCAGCGTGTGCCCGTTCGGCAGTCGCTGCACCGAGAACGGCTGCAACACGGTCGCCTCCCATTTCTTGTTGCCGTCCCTGTCGAATTCCGCGATCTTGTTGTTCTGATACAGGTTGACCAGCAGGTTGCCGTTCGGCAGCACGTCCACGCAGCCGAAGCGAGCGCCAAGGTTGCTCCCCAGGTTGAACGTCTTGACCACCTGGTTGGTTTTCGGGTCGATGCGCAGCACCTGGCCCTGCTGTGTGATGAGCAGTGCCTCGCCGCTGGGCAGCTTGGCTCCGCGGAAGCAGTCGGAGTTCATGCGGTCATGGCGGAACACTTCCTTGCCCTGACGGTCATACTCCACCACGCCGTTGTTCATCACCACGAAGGTGTGGCCGTTGGGCAACCGTCGGGCCGACACCGGGTTGTTCGGCACCGTCTTCTCCCACTTGACGTTGCCCCGGAAGTCGCGCTCGGTGATGCGCACGGCGCTGTACTCTGTAATCAACACGCGGTTGGGGCCGATCACCTGGGCGTCCACCGCCATGACGTTGAGGGGCAGTTCGATGGTCCAGCGCGGCTTGCCGTGCTGGTCCAGTTCCAGCACCTGGACGTGTGGCGGGACGCGAACGTTGTTGACAATGCGCGAGAGCGTTTGCCGCACTACCAGCGTGTAGCCGACCTGCGTTTTGTCCCAATCGATCTTCGCCAGGTCTACGCCGCCGCGGGCCTTCTGCCACCACTCGCCCCAGGCCTGGGCCGCCGTCTTGCGGCCATCGGCGTCGCTGCCCAGGACCACCTTCGGAGCGTCCTTGCCGGCCAGGCGCAGCAGCACCTCCTCCGCGGTGGCCAGTTCCTCCGGCGTCAGGTGACCCACCGCCTCGACCAGCGGCGCGACCGCATCATTGTCCTTGTAGTCGATCAGTGCCAGGGCCACGCGCAACCGCACCTGCGGGTCGGGGTCCTTCAGCAGCGGTTTCAGCCTGGGCAGCAACTGCTTGGCGCCGGCGCGGAGCAGGGCCGCGGCGGCAGCGGCGCGGCGGACGGCGGCGGCATCCCCGACCGCCTTGAGGATCGCCGGCTCCGGCTTGCCGTCGCGCAGCGCTAGCAGAACCAGGGCGTCGCCCACCTCATCGGTAACCGGATAGTTGGCGGCGTAGGGCAGGAAGGCGAGCAGCACTTCGGCGGCGCTGGCCGGCTTGCGGGCGCTCAGCAGGCGGACGGCGGCGGACTGTACGGTCGGGTTCACCTTCTCCTCGATGCCGCGCACCAGGGCCGACACGCGCCGCAGTTTTTCGGCCTGGCCGTCCGGCGCGTCCCGCAACTTCGCTTCCGCGTCGCGCAGCGCCGGCAGCAGGGCGCCGCCGTAGGCCATCAGTTTGGTGTGGGCGGTTTCCCGGACCTTGAACGACTTGTTGCCGAGGTCGTGGATCAGGCTGGCGATGACCTTGGGTTCGGGCGGCGTGTGGGTCAGCTGGCGGAAGTAGAGCAGCAGGGCCTCGTCGCCGGTGCCGAGTTTCACGTCGAGGAGGATTTTTTCGTCGGCCTTGATGGCCTCCGCGGTGGGCGGCTGGAGGGGAGGCGGTTGCGCAGCGGCGACCGTCGCCAGCAGCAGACCGGCCAGGGGGACAAGAGGGAAGGCCAAACGCATAGCGCAATTCCTTGCCGGGGCGATTGCTTCAAACCTCTCAATCATCATAAACGATCCTGTCCGGGTGGGGGAGAGAAAAACTTTGGGGTAATCGGTGGCGCGGCCTGGGAGGACTGGGGCGGCGCGGCGAGTCCGGGGAAACTGGTTGAGGCGGGCGGCTGCCTCGTCTTATAATGAGACGAGTGATTTCCCTCGTACCCACTCGGTGCATGGGTATGAGACACAGGAGACCGATCATGGCCACCGACCTCGGGCCCGCCACGAAACCCGCGTCCGCCCAGAAGTACGAAGCGTTCGTGGAGGAGCAATTGTCCCGGGCCCGGCGGCGCATCCGCTCGCAGGACCTGGCCGCCGGCTTCCTGGTGCTGCTCTCCAGCCTGGTGCTCTACCTGTTCATCGTCGGCCTGCTCGACCGCGCCTATACCCTGTCCGCCGGGGTGCGCGGCGCCGCGCTGGTGTTCTACGCCCTGGGCGCTCTGGCCTACGCTGGCCGGCTGGGCTGGCGGCTGTTCCGCCTGGAGGTCAACCCCTACTTCGCCGCCCGCCGCCTGGAGGAAACGCTGCCGGCGACCAAGAACAGCGTGGTCAACTGGCTCGACCTGCGCGGCGTATCGCTGCCGGCCGCCATCCGCGGCTCGCTGGGCCGCCGGGCCGCGAAGGATTTGACGCAGGCCGACCTGGACCAGGCTGTCAGTCCACGCCGCGTCTGGTGGCTGGCCGGCGCGTCGGCGGTGCTCGTGGTGGCGCTGCTGGCGTGGTTCGCCCTGAGCCCCGGACAGTTCGCGTCGCTGGCGCACCGCGCCCTGGCCCCATTCGACGGCATCGGCATCGCCACTTCAACCCAGCTGGAACTGCTCAATCCGAAGCACGGCGACCTTGTGCTCAGCCGTGAACAGGACGTGCCGGTGCGTGTCAAGATCACCGGCCGCGTCCCGGGCGTCAACGAGAGTGATTCGCCAAGAATCCTCTATCGCTACACCACCGCTGGCCGCCCGGTCGAGCGGCTGCTGGAGCGCGACCCGCGCAACAACGGCGAATGGACGTTCCTGGTCAAGCGTGATCTGATCCGCACCGGCCTGTTCTACAAGCTCACCGCCGGCGACGCCGAGACGCGGGAGCACAAGATCGAGGTGGTCGCCGCCCCGCAGGCGCTGCGCTGGCAGGTGACGTATCAGCCGCGCAGCTATCTCGGCATGGCGAACGACGCCTTCGAGGTGCCGAATGTCGAGCGCAAACTGTACGTGCCAAACCTGCGGCACTTCCGCGGCACCACGGTCACGCTGGTGGCGCGGACGAACCGCCCCTGGCATCAGGGCAACCTGGACGTGACGCAGGGGCCGGATCGCAAACTGCTGCCCGGCGAGCCCGTGGCCGGTGACCCGCAGGCGCGGCAGTTCCAGTTTGTGCTGAACCGCGCCGGCACGTTTCGACTGCTGTTCAAGACCTCGGACGGTGAGGCGAACGTGGACCGCGAGTTGTACAGGATCGAGGTCGTTGAGGACGAGGCGCCGCTGGTGACGCTGACGCGGCCGGAGAAGGACATCGAGCTGCCGGCCAACGGCACCCTGCAAGCGACCGGCTTCGCCGAGGACAAGGTGGGCGTCAAGGGCATGCGGCTACACCTGCAGGTCATCAAGGGCAAGGACGCGGGCTTTTTGCAGCCGAAGGCGTATCGAGCCGGCCATTCGTTCCAGCTGGTGGACAAAAGCTATTCGAAGAAGCTGGAGTATCAGGATTTCGTGGCGCTGCCGGAACTGAAGACCAAGCGCAGCGCGCCGGTGCGGCTGGCGAAGGGCGACGTGCTGGAATGCTGGCTGGAGGCGGACGACGCCTGCGACTTCCCGGAGCCGGGCGGCAACGTCGGCAAGAGCGTGCGCCGCACGATCAAGATCACCGACCCGCAGAAGAACGACCAGGCGCAGCAGCAGCGCCAGCAGGCGGCGAAGCAGCAGCAGCAGCATCAGCAGCAGCAGGATCAGCAGCAAAAAAAAGAGAACGACGACATCAAGCAACAGCAACAGGGTGGCGGCCAGGGCTTGAGCAAGCAGCAGAAGCAGGATGTGGACAAGAAGGCGGAAGACGTGGAGAAGGCCGCGAAGGAGCAGCAGAAGCAGGAGAACGCCAAGGGCAACGCCAAGGGGGCCGAGGGCAACGACGGCAAGGGTCAGGATCAGAACCCGCAGCAGCAGAACCAGCAGGGCGCGAGCAAGGAAGCGGGCCAGGACGGCGGCAACGCCAAGGGCCAGGACCAGGGCAACGGTCAGCCGAACGGCGCCGACAAGTCCAGCGAGTCCAAGGGCGGCGGCGATGACAAGGGGCAAAAGGATAAGAAGGGCGATGCCAAGGACGGTGGCAACGACAAGGGGCAGCAGAACAACGCCGGCGGCAGCAAGGCGGGCGCGCCGGACAAGATGAGCGGTGGCGGCGGTGCCGACAAGAAGGAGGGCACCGGGGACGCGCAGGGCGGCGGCGCGGGCCAGGCCCGGGACAGCGGTATGGGTCAGGACAAGGGGCCGAAAGCCGCCGACAAGTCGCCGCCGCAGGACCAGGCCGGCGCGGGCGGCAAGGATAAGGGTGATGGCAGTGGGCAGGGCGCTGCGAGCCAGGCCAAGGGCGATTCGCACGCGCCGCCGCAACCGGGGCAGAACGGCCAGGGGGCGACCAAGGGCGACCCGCAGGACAACGGGGGGGGACAGGCCGGCGGTCAGGCCCGGCCGGAGAACCGCGATCCGCAGGGTAACGGCCAGGCGGCGAGCAAGGGCGCCAACCCGGACGGCCTGAAGACCGCAGGTGCGGGCAAGAACGACCAGCGCGCGGGTGGCGGCCAGGGTGGGTCGGATCGGAAAATCACCCGGGAGGACGTGGAGTTACTGGCCAAGGCCATGAAGGAACTGCCGAACGCGAAGGACCGCGAGCACGCCGAGAAAGGGCTGGAGTTCGTGCGCGACATGGCCCCGGACGCGGAGGTGCGTCAGGCCGCCGAGGACGCGCTGAAGAAGGCCGGCAAGGGCCACCGCTACGAGCCCGCCGGCGCCAAGGACGCCGGCGCGAAGGAGG
The DNA here is from genome assembly GCA_963750165.1 of uncultured Gemmataceae bacterium. Lineage (GTDB taxonomy): Bacteria > Planctomycetota > Planctomycetia > Gemmatales > Gemmataceae > CAVVPN01. The sequence goes on from CAVVPN010000001.1 coordinate 309,248, forward strand.
AGAAGGCGCCGGCGAACGCGAAGGTCAAGGGCACGCCAGTGGACGAGAAGGCGAAGCAACCCACCGCCACCGCCAAGGATCAGTCGCCTCAGCAGGGCGAGGCGGGCAAGAAGAAGGAAGGCGAAGGCCAGACCCAGGGCAAGCAGGCGAGCACGGCGAAGACCAAGGGCGACAGCGGCATGGGTGGCAGTAATCGTCAGAACGCGCTCGGTGTGCTGGACGCGATCAAGCCGAACCCGGTGAACCTCAAGGCGGCGCTGCACGCGGGCAACCTGCAACTGGAGGGCCTGCCCGAGGAGTTGCGGAAGTTACAGAAGCGGCTCAACTGGTCGGATCAGGAACTGGCGAACTTCGTCCGCGACATGCAGACGTACGACCGCGAACTGCGGGCGAAGTCCCGGCCGAAGAAGAAGGCGACGACGCCGGAGCAGTTGATCGGCGGCTATCGCGGCCCGGGGCTGGGGCCGCAGCAGATCGGCGGCGGCACGCAGAAACTGAACACGGAGCGCGGCGGCGGGGCCAGGCCGCCGGAGTTCGAGGACGCTTATTTGCGCTTCACCACGTCGGATCGCACCGCGACGGACTCGAGGAAAACGCCGCCGAAGTGATCGCGCTCTGGAGAAAACCGCGCCGCTCGCCAAACCCGACAGCAGGCGTGTATAAAATACAGACCCAAGTAGTTGTCAAGGGAAGATTTTTTCCGCCTTGACAAGTTGCGGGCATACCCGTCTACTCCTGAAATATGCTGACCGGCGCCTGGGATATGCGAGCCGGCACCCGCAATATGCTGACCGGCGCCCGGGATATGCGAGCCGGCGCCGGTCAGATAATCAAAGACGGCAATGTGCTGCTGGCGATGAAGCGCCAGGATTTTGAGCGGCGGGCGCAGGACGCTCCCAACCTCGACTGGCTCACCAGCAAGACCGTCGGCGTGCTGTCGGTCGGGCTCCCGCGGCCCTCCTTTGCGGCACCCGAGACGATGCAGGAAGTGCCCGTGGCGACCTATCACGTCATGATCCAGGACGGCAAGCTGAGCGTGGAAGTGGAGAACGACCCCGGGCGGCGCCACCGGCGGGCTTGCTGCCGACCTGGGTGGTGGGGCTGGTGGCGTCCGTGGCCATCGCGTGGCTGGGCATCTGGTTCGTCCGCCGCCGCTCCGCCACGCCTCGGGTGAAGGAACTGTCGTGACGCCGCGCCGCGCTGCAATCATCTTCCATCCCGATCGCTTTTCGCTTGCATGTCCCAGCCACGCCGCCTAAACTCCTGGGGATTCTTCAACCACAAGAAGGAGACGAGCCATGAGCCGAAGGCTGGCGTTCGCGGTGGCTGTCAGTCTGGTGGTGGTTGCCGCCGTGTCAGGGAATGCAGGGCCGGCGCGCTTGCCGAAAGACCACAAGCGCATCGATCCGCCCGTGCGCTTCGAGGGCATCGAAAAACACTCGGAATACGTCTTTCACGTGCAGTGCGGTGGAGCTTACCTGAGCTATCGAACGTTCCAGGTCAAGGACGCGAAATCGTTCCCACTCGATTTCCCAAACTTCAAAGACCGCGCCCCAACCATCAGTTACATGGTGTTGCTGGCGATGAAGCGCCAGGACTTTGAAAAGCGGGCGAAGGCCGATCCCAAGCTCGAATGGCTCACCGAGAAGACCGAAGGCGTACTGTCGGTCAAACTCGCTCCGCCTTCCCTGGTGGCTCCGGTCACGGTGAAGGAAATCCCCGTGACGACCTACCGCGTCACCATCAAGGACGGCAAGCTGACCGCTGAAAAAGTGGCCGGCGCCAAGAGCAGCGCGGCGCCGCCGGCGAGCCTGCTACCGAACTGGGCGTTCGGACTGGTGGGTTCCGCGTCGGTTGCGTGGCTGGGCCTCTGGTTCGTCCGCCGCCGGCCCGCCACGCCTCCGCCGCAGGAGCCGGCCTGACACCGCGTTGTCCGCGGTTCGCCGCCCTGGTATGCTTCAGGGCGGCGGCACCTTTCGCGCTTCCCCGGAGGAAGATGCCATGTCGAACAATCCCACGATCCTCGAACGCAACCGGGAACTGGCGAAGCGCATCAACGAGGAGGCGCGGCGCGACCCGCAATCGCCGTATGCCAACAAGTTCGTCGGGATCGTCGATGGCCAGGTCGTGGTGGTCGCGGACAACCCGGACGAATTGGGGCGGCGGTTGCGGCAAATCGAACCCGACCCATGCAAATGTTATTGGGTGGAAGCGAGTCGGGATTATTCGGAAGTGCATCACATCCCTGGCCCGATCTGGTGCTGTGCATGAAAAGTTCAATCGCATTTGCCGTGCTGCCGACCAGTTCAGGCAGACGGAGCATGATCCGATCATTACTGCTCGCGGTGGCCGCCCAGCTGTTGACGGCTGCCGCCGTGTCGGCGGACGGGGTGCCGCACGTGCCGCGGGGCATGAAGTACATCCAGCCGCACGTGCGCTTCGCGGACCTCGACCAGTACCCCGACTATGTCTTTTTCGTGTGGAATCGCTTCCTCCATCATCCCGCGGAGGACGCGAAGGACGGTCCGCCATACCAGATCAAGGACGCCAGCGCGCTCCGCCTCTCCTGGGGAAACCGCGACCGCCACATCCTGCTGGCGATGAAGCGCCTGGACTTCGAGCGGCGGGCGCAGTACGCCCCCAAGCTCGACTGGCTCACCGACAAGACCGAGGGGGTGCAGTCGGTCGGGCTGCGAGCGCCCTCCCACCTGGCACCCGTGACGATGGCGGAAGTGCCCGTGGCGACCTATCACATCACCTTCCGGGACGGCCGGCTGGCCGTTGACCTGGAGGACGATGCGCGTGTGACTGGGGGCTTGCTGCCGCCCTGGGCATTCGGGTTGCTGGCGTCCGTGGCCATCGCCTGGCTGGGCCTCTGGTTCGTCCGCCGCCGTTCCGCCGCGCCGCAGCCGAGGGAACTGACATGACGCCGGGCCTCGCCGTCACCGGGCCGCGTCTGGACGCGCCGGGCCAGCAGTCGGCCGCGGCGCGGGCGTTCGGCCTGCTGACGCTCGCCCTGGCCGGGGCCGCGGCGCTGCTCGCCGGCTGGGCGCCACTCGGCTTCTCCATCGTCACCGTCTTCCTGTTCGCCGGCCCGCACAACTGGATCGAGGCCCGTTACTTCCTGGGCCGGCTCCCCGCCCGCTGGGGCAAGCTGCGCGGCTTCTTCGCCCTGACGTTCGCCGGCACCGTCGGCCTGACGGCCGCGTACGCCGCCCTGGTCTGGCTCGCGGCGGACTGGGACGAGACGCACCGCCGCATCGCCCTGGCGGCCTGGAACAGCCTGCTGGTGGGCTGGGTGCTGACGCTCGCGCACCTGCGCAGCCGGCAGAACCCGCGGCGGGACTGGTCGTGGACGTGGCCGGTCGGCCTGCTGCTCGCCGGCCTTGCCTGGCTGCACCCCGAGGGCTGGGCGCTCGGCGTGGTCTTCCTGCACCCGCTGCTGGCGCTGTGGATTTTGGACCGCGAGCTGCGCCGCCGGCCGGCCTGGCTGCGGACCTACCGCCGCTGTCTGCTGGCCGTGCCGGTGCTGCTCGGGCTGCTGTGGTGGCGGCTGGCCGACGCGCCCGGGCTGCCGGGGGCCGATGCGTTCACGGTGCGCATCACCCGCCACGCGGGGGCGGACCTGCTGCCGGGCGTGTCGTCGCACCTGCTGGTGGCGACGCACACGTTTCTGGAAATGCTGCACTACGGTGTCTGGCTGGCGGCGGTGCCGGTGGTGGCGCTGGGCGCGGCGCCGTGGAACCTCGGCCGGGTGCCGCTGGCGCGCCGCTCCGGCCGCTGGGCGGTGGCGGTGGCCGGCGTGCTGGCCCTCGGCGCCGCCGCGGTCGTGGCGCTGTGGTGCGGCTTCCTCGCCGACTACCCGCTGACACGCGACTTCTATTTCGCCGTCGCCATGCTGCACGTCCTGGCGGAAGTGCCCTTTCTGCTGCGGGCGTTGTGAGGGCGCCGCCGGCGGCGCGGGGATGCGGACATGCCCTGGATATTCTTGCTGATCGGTTACTGCGTCACGGTCGCGGTCGAGACGCCGGTGCTGCTGGTCGGACTGGCGCCGGTCCACCCGCGGCGCCGCCGGCTGTTCGCGGGGCTGTGGCTGACCGCCTGCACCTATCCAGTGTTCATCCTGACGCTGCCCGAGCTGTTCCACTTTCGCTCCTCGTACCTCATCGTCGGCGAAACGCTGGTGACGCTGGCCGAGTGTGCGCTGTTCCTGGCGGCGTTCGGCCGGCACGAGCGCGGCTGCGCCGACCGGCTGCGCGATTGTGCCGCCATCGTCCTGGCGAACCTGGCGTCGTTCGGCGTCGGCGAGTGGTTGAACGCCAACGGCTGGTTCGGCTGGCTGGAAGCGGTTTAAGCATCGGTAAACGTGCCGAGGTATCGATCGTTGTCCGCAGCCCGTCGCCCTGGTATGCTTCAGGGCGACGGCAGGTAAAGCGCCGTCCCGGGAGGAAGACCTCATGTCGAGCGATCCCACGGTACTTGAGCGCAACCGGGAACTGGCGATGCGGATCAACGAGGAGGCGCGGCGCGACCCGCAATCGCCGTATGCGAACAAGTGGGTCGGCATCGCCAACGGCCAAGTCGTGGTGATCGCGGATGACCCGGATGAGGTGTCGCGGCGCCTTCGACAAATCGAGCCGGACCCGAGCAAGTGCTTCGGCGTCGAAGCGAGCCGGGATTATGACGAGGTGATCTTTATCCTGGGAGCGCTCTGATCTTTTTTCCGACGCGATCTGACGAAACCACACATGGCAAAAAAGGCCCCTAAACCCGAGGCCGCCTACGCCGAGGCCTTGAAGCGGATTGAAGCCTGGCGTCAGCAGGGTAAGCAAGGCAACGTGCTCGATTTGCGCGGACTGGGCCTTGTCGCGCTGCCGCCGGAGGTCGGCCGCCTCACCGCCCTGACGAGGCTGAACCTCAGCAGCAACCAGTTGACTGCGCTGCCGCCGGAGGTCGGCCGCCTCACCGCCCTGACGAGGCTGAACCTCGGCGGCAACCGGCTGGCCGCGCTGCCGCCGGAGGTCGGCCGCCTCACCGCCCTGACGACGCTGTTCCTCAGCCGCAACCGGCTGGCCGCGCTGCCGCCGGAGGTCGTCCGCCTCACCGCCCTGACGGAGCTGGACCTCAGCCGCAACCGATTGGCCGCGCTGCCGCCGGAGGTCGTCCGCCTCACCGCCCTGACGGAGCTAACCCTCAGCAGCAACCAGTTGGCCGCGCTGCCGCCGGAGGTCGGCCGCCTCACCGCCCTGACGAGGCTGAACCTCGGCGGCAACCGGCTGGCCGCGCTGCCGCCGGAGGTCGGCCGCCTCACCGCCCTGACGGAGCTGAACCTCAGCCGCAACCGGCTGGCCGCGCTGCCGCCGGAGGTCGGCCGCCTCACCGCCCTGACGACGCTGTACCTTCACGACAATCCAGACCTGGGTTTGCCGGCGGAAGTGTTGGGGCCGACATGGCTAGATGTCATCTCAAAAGAAGCCAGGCCCAAGCCGCCGAGCGAGATCCTTGCCTATTACTTTCGCATCGTCGGTACGGCCGGCGAAGCTCTGGGCGAGTGCAAGCTGATCGTGGTCGGGCGTGGCGGCGTGGGAAAAACCAGTCTGGTCAAGCGCCTGAGCGGTAAACTCTACGACCCCAACGAAGCGGAGACCCACGGCATCACGATCCGGCAACTGGACTTCGACGCGCAACAGGGTCAGGTGAAGGCCCGCGTGTGGGACTTCGGCGGCCAGGTGGTGCTGCACTCGATGCACGAATTCTTCCTCACCGCCCGCAGCCTGTACCTGCTGGTGCTGGGCGAGCGCGACGACATGCTGGAGCGCGACGCCGCCTACTGGCTGCAGCTGATCCGCAGTTACGCCGGCGACGCGCCGGTGGTGGTGGCGCTGAACAAGAGCGCCAGCCGCCAGCGGCAGTTCGACCGCGCGACGCTGGAGAAGAATTACGGTCCCATCCTCGGCTGGGTGGCAACCGAATGCTCCGAGCCCAACGAGACGGTAGGCGGCATCGCGGAATTACGCCGGAAGTTGACCGAGGCGCTCGACAGTCCCCACATGGACAGCGTGCGTCGGAAATTCCCGAAGAAATGGCACGCCATCAAGGCCGAACTGGAGGGGATGCAGGAAAGCTACCTGGACTACGAAACCTACGAGAAGCGCTGCCGTGCCCTGGGTGAACCGGACCCGAAAGAGCAGGAGGCCCTGGCGGCGGATCTGCACGACCTGGGGGTAGCTCTGAATTACCGCCGCGACCCGCGCCTGCGCGACACCACGGTGCTGCGCCCGGACTGGCTGGCTAACGGCATCTACGCGGTGCTGCGGGCCAACGACCTGGACAAGGAACTGCCGCCGGAGTTGAACGTACCGTTGGCCCCCAAGGGGATCATTACGGCGGCGTTGCTGGAGCGCATCCATCAGAAAGCCGAACACTGGAAGATGCTGCGGGCGGCGGATTACCCCGCCGAGAAGCGCGACTTTTTGCTGCGACTGATGGACCTGTTTCACCTGAGCTATCCACTGGACGACGAGGGACTCGAGCAGCTGGTGCCAACGCTGCTGTCGCCGGAACCTCCGCCGGGGACGGACGAACCGGAAGACTCCCAGCGGGTGCGCCTGCGCTACGTGTTCTCGGTGGTGCCCGAACCGTTACTGCCGTGGTTCATCGCCCGCAGCTTCGCACTGATCCCGGACCAGCGGCACTGGCGTCGCGGGGCGATGCTGGCCTTTGCGGAGGCCCGCGCCAAGGTGTGGGCCACGCAGGATGACCGTTTCGTCTACGCCACCGTCGCCGGTCCCGAGCAGCAGCGTAAGCGCTTGCTGGCGATCATCCGCGGCACGCTGCACAAGATTTTTAGCGGATACCGATCGCTGAAACCGGAGGAGCAATGGGAGTACAAGGGCAAGTTTGTGCCGCGCGAGACGCTGGAAGAATTCGGCGTGCTGCCGCGCCCGGAACCGGAGGACCCGCGTCTGGGTGAGGAGGTGGAGTCATGAACAAGATTCCGCGCACATCCACGCCTCGTAGCCCGGGCCGCGCCGGCCACTCGGTGAAACTGTTTATCAGTTATTCACACAGGAACAAGGTGTGGATGAAACATCTCACCCCACTGCTGGACGGCTTTCGGTATGACGACCGCCTGGCGAACCGACCTCGTCTTCAGTACCTCCACGCCTGGCACGACAAGGACCTCCCGGTGGGTAACCCCTGGGACGGCGAGATCAAGCAGGAACTGGAGGAGATGGACATCTTCGTTCCCCTGGTGAGCATTGATTTCTTCTCGTCGGGGTACATCCAGAATGTCGAACTGCCGCGCGCCAGGGAGCGTCATGCCGTGGGAGAAATTCTGGTGGTGCCGATCCTCCTTTACTACGTGAACCTGCGGGAGAAGTGCGCATTTCTGCATGACTTTCCAGCGTATCCCGCAAATGATCGGCTGTGGAGCAAGTACCGTGATCGGCGTGAAGCGCTCGGGCTTATCGACGACGGCTTGTGGACGGCCATTGATGCGGTCCTGCAACGCAAAGCGACCGGGAAGATGTGAGCCTTTGTTGTGGTCCGATGACCAGGCCACAACGCGGCGGTGGCGGCGGGCGTCAATCGCTGCCAGTCGCTGCAAGGGGATCACCTCCCGGCCCGCGTGCGGATGAGCCCCTTGATCCCCTTGCTCGGACTGGCAACCCCGGGCGCACGCCGGCACAGCGCGGCAGGTCCGTCCGGCAACGGTTGGCCCGTGAACCCCTTGAGCTTCTTGAACCCCTTGCCCGGACTGGCAACCGCCGGCACCCCGCAGGCCCAGAAACCGTGAACAGCCGTCCCGGTGCCGCGACACCGCCTATCCAACCCCGTTCAATCCTGGTACACTGGCGAGGTCAACGGACCCCAGGACTTCAGGAGAGGTGCGATGCCGCCAGAGACCGCCGCCACGCCCACCAGCCACATCCGCAATTTCTCCATCATCGCGCACATCGACCACGGCAAGAGCACGCTAGCGGACCAGTTCCTGCTCAAGACCGGCGCGATCTCGGAACGCGACTTCCGCAACCAGGTCCTCGACGACATGGATCTGGAGCGCGAGCGCGGCATCACCATTCAGATGCACCCCGTCACCGTTTATTACACGCACAACGGCCAGAAGTACGAGCTGAACCTGATCGACACGCCCGGCCATGTCGATTTCAGCTACGAGGTGTCGCGCAGCCTGGCGGCCTGTGAGGGTGTCATCCTGCTGGTGGACGCCTTCCAGGGCGTGCAGGCCCAGACGGTGGCCAACGCTTATCTGGCGATCGAGCACGATCTGACCATCGTGCCGGTGCTCAACAAGATCGACCTGGCCGTCGCCCGGCCGGACGCGGTCATCGCCGAGATGAACCAGGCCCTTGGCATCAAGGCGGAGGAGGTGCTGCGCGCCAGCGGCAAGAAGGGCATCGGCGTCGATGAGGTGCTGGCGGCGATCATCGAGCGCGTGCCGCCGCCGGCCGGCAAGCCCGAAGACCCGCTCCGCGCCCTGGTCTACAACAGCCACTTCGACACCTACAAGGGCGTCGTGGTCTACGTCCGCGTCAAGGAGGGCGTGCTGCGCAAGGGGCAGAAAATTCGCCTGATGCGCGGTGGCACGGAGCACGAGATCATGGAGATGGGCCAGTTCCGGCCGGCGATGACGACGGTGGAGTCGCTGGCGGCGGGGCAGGTCGGTTACTTCATGGCTCAGATCAAGAAGCTGGACGACGTCCACATCGGCGACACGGTGACCGACGCGGCCCGGCCGGCGACGGAGGCGCTGGCGGGCTACAAGGAGCCCAAGCCGATGGTCTTCAGCGGCCTGTATCCGGTCAACAACAACGATTTCGAGCCGCTGCGCAAGGCGCTGGCCAAGCTGCGCCTCAACGACAGCAGCTTCAACTACATCCCGGAAGTCAGCGAGGGCCTCGGCTTCGGCTTTCGCTGCGGCTTCCTGGGGATGTTGCACCGCGAGATCATTCAGCAGCGCCTGGAGCGCGACAGTCAGCTCGACCTGGTGCAGACGGCGCCGAACGTGACTTACGAGATCCTGACGCGCAAGGGTGAGACGCTGGTCATCGACAGCCCGCAGAAGGTGCCGGACGCCGGCCAGATCGAGGAGTTCCGCGAGCCGTTCGTGCGCATCAGCTTCCTGCTGCCGTCGGAGAACATCGGCGACCTGATGCAGATGTGCGCCGAGCGCCGCGGCGTCTACCTGCGCACCGAGTACCTGAGTCCGACGCGGGCCATCCTGGTTTACGAACTGCCGTTGGCGGAAATCATCTACGACCTGTACGACAAGCTGAAATCGGTGACGCACGGCTACGGCACGATGGATTACGACTTTTTGGGCTACCGGCAGGCGGACCTGGTGCGCCTCGACATCCTCGTGGCGGGCAAGCGGGTGGACGCCCTGTCCACGATCGTCCACCGGGCGTTCGCGGACAAGCGCGGCCGCAAACTGGTCAAGAAATTGCGCGGCGAAATTGACCGGCACCTGTTTGAGATCGCGATCCAGGCGGCCATCGGCAGCCGGGTGATTGCGCGCGAGACAATCGCGCCGATCCGCAAGGATGTGACGGCGAAGTGCTACGGCGGCGACATCACGCGCAAACGCAAACTGCTCGCCAAGCAGGCCGAGGGCAAGAAGCGCATGAAGCAGGTTGGGCAGGTGGAGATTCCGCAGGAGGCGTTTCTGGCGGTGCTGGAAACCGATCAGTGAGGCTTTTCTGCCGCTGGCGGCTTATGCGGCAGCACCCTGGCGGTTCTTGCTTGAGACATGACCGCCGACGAGCGCGCCGACGTGGCCGCGGCTTATGCGGCAGCACCCTGGCGGTTCTTGCTTGAGCCCGAAACCTGGGCTTCGGGCTCAGAACCTGGAGCGGTTCGCGTTTGGGTAGCGCACAAGTCGTGGGACGGCTCTCCAGAGCCGTCAGCGTTCTCCCGACGGCTCTGGAGAGCCGTCCCACGACTTGTAGTCCACGCGACTGGGAACCGCTCTAAACGGGCCGCCGCGGAAAGAAGACGCCTCAACTCACAGGCCACACCTGCACGCCGAACGACTCCAGCTCAAAATCCTCGCCCTTGTCGCCCTCCCCGGGGCCGCCGCGTTCCAGGCTGATGCGCAGGAACGCCCACAGGCACGCCGGCTCACCGCCGTGGTCGTAACCGTTGGCGTCCACGTCCGCCTCCAGCAACCAGCGCCAGGCGCGGCGTTCGCTGCCCTGCTCTGCTTCCTCCTGCCAGCCCTTGAGCACACGCTCCACCGCCTGCAGCGCGGCGCGGACCACCCTGGCGTCGCTGACGGCGACGCGCACCTCGTCGCCGAGGCGTTCCAGGTTGGTTTTGGTCTGCTGCGTGACCACCTCGAAGAGGCGATGCTCCAGCGTGGTGGCGCGCCACGGCGACCACAGGTAAAAGGAGACGCGCGGCGTCTCCAGGGTCAGGCCGTAAAACTCGACGCGCATGCTCGGATCTCCCCGCGGGGCTGGTTGGCGGGCGATGGCTTACGACCATCGTAGCCGCTGGGGGGCCGCCTCCACAAGGGAGAGGGCGCCGCTTCGCGGAGGCACCAGTTCGCCGGGCGCCGCAGGGCCGGCAGAGGCCGAATTCGCGGCAGTTTTCGGTTGCACAAGGCGACGGCCGCCTCTACATTCCACTACACGACCTCGCCGCGCACCGTCTGCTCCGAAGGAGTGCCCTCATGGGAGCCACCGACACCGCACTTCCGGGCGTCGCACTGCCGCACGCCGACCCCCGCCTGCGTTTCAAACTGTCCGTGATGATGTTCCTGGAGTTCTTCATCTGGGGCTCCTGGCTGCCGCTCATCTTCGGCTACCTGCCCGCCCTGGGCTTCAGCACCAGCGAACAATCGTGGATCCTGAACGCCTTCGCCCTGGCGTCGTTCACGGCGATGTTCTTCAGCACGCAGTTCGCCGACCGCAACTTTTCCGGCGAAAAATTCATGGCCTTCAGCCACCTCGTCGGCGGACTCGCCATTTTGGGGCTGGGCTTCGTTGACAGCTTCCTGGCCTTCTTCGCGCTGATGCTGCTGCACTCGCTGTTCTACGTGCCGACCATCTCCATCAGTAACGCCGTCGCCTTCGCCAACCTCAAGGACGCGCAGCGCGATTTCGGCATGGTGCGGCTGTGGGGCACCATCGGCTGGATCGCCGCCAGCTGGCCGTTCGTGTTCATCCTGACGGACTGGGACAAGGTGGCCGCCGCCCAGCCGGCCAGCTTCATCGACTGGCTCGGCCTGGCGATGGGCACGCCGAAGACGGGCGCCGCGCTGATCACCGCCACAAGCTCCACGTTCATCACTGCGGGCGTGGCGTCGCTGATCCTGGCTGGCTTCAGCCTGTACCTGCCGCACACGCCGCCGCGGCCGGCCGCCCCCGGCGGCGAAAAGTTCGCCTGGCTGGAGGCGCTCAAGCTGCTGCGCGTGCCCTTCATGCTGGTGCTGTTCGTCGTCACCTTCATCGACGCGATGGTGCATCAGGGCTTTTTCGTGCTGACGGCCACCTACCTGATTGACGTGGTGAAGATCCCCGCGCAGTGGGTGATGCCAGTGATGAGCATCGGCCAGATCGCGGAGATCGGCACCATGGCCGTGCTGGGCTACTTCCTGAAGCGGTTCGGCTGGAAGATGACGATGGTGATCGGCGTGCTGGGTCATACGGTGCGCTTCGCGGTCTTCGCGTTCGCCCCGGAGCTGCCGTGGCTGGTGATCCTGGTGAACGTGCTGCACGGCATCTGCTACGCCTTTTTCTTCGCCACGGTGTACATCTTCGTGGACGAGTTCTTCCCCAAGGACGCTCGCTCCAGTGCTCAGGGGTTGTTCAACTTCCTGATTCTCGGCCTGGGGCCGTTCGTCGCCAATTTCCTGTGGCCGGAGTTGCGCGACCACGTGTTCAAGCACGCCGGCCAGGTGGACTACGAGGGGCTGTTCCTGGTGCCTTCGGGCATCGGCCTGGCCGGAGCCCTGCTGCTGCTGGTGTTTTTCAATCCGCCAGCCCGGGCCCAGCCGGCGGTGGACGGGACACCCCTTCACGGAGCAAGCAACCTTGCCGAGGCCATCCAGTCCACCGGCGACGGGGCGCGAACCGTGCCGGCCGCGGTGGACGAGGCCATCCGCCCGGCCAACTATCCGGTGCCGCCGGGGGAGGGCACAACCGCGTCGTCCTGATCCGTCCCTCCTCGTTTACGTTTCGCGCGCCGCGAGCGCGCGAAACGTAAACGAGGAGGGGCGTGCGCCGATACCCATTCACCAAAGTCCATTTTTACTGGACAACCCCACCCCCGCCGCGGTTCAATACAAGACAGCGGCGGCCCGTCGCGGCTCTCCCCGTCTCGTCGCCCTGGCGTTCCTGACCTCGGACTACCCGGAGAGGTGTTTCCATGCCACAAACCTGCGCCCACTGCGCGCGGATCAACCCGCTGGACGCCCGGTATTGCTACTACGACGGCAGCGCCCTTAACGGCGCCGGCGGCGCCGCCAGTCCGCAGGCCATCGGCACGCAGCCGTTTCCGATGCCGTTCGTTTTCGCTGACGGCCATTCCTGCCGCAACTTCGACCAGCTGGCCGTCGGCTGCCAGGAGCACTGGGCGGAGGCGCTCGACCTGCTGAAAGAGGGGTCGCTGGAACGCTTCCTGGGTGGTCTGGGCCGGGCAGACCTGGCCGCCGCCGCGCAGGCCGCGGCCGCCTTCCCCGATCGCGAACGCGGCCTCGACCAGCTGCTCGCCCGACTGCCCAGCCAGGCCCTGCAAGCGCCGAAACTGCGCGTCGAGCCGCAGGAGATCAACCTTGGCATCCTGAAGCGCGGCCAACCGGCTCGCTTTGAACTGCATCTGGAAAATCAGGGCGGCCGGCTGCTCTACGGCTCCGCGGTGGCCACGTGCAACTGGCTGCGCCTCGGTGACGGCGCCGGCGTCGCGCAGAAGTTGTTCCAGTTCGGCGGTGAGGGTGTCCTCGGCGTGCAGGTGGTGCCCGAGCAGGCTGCGCCGGGCCCAAGGGCATGGAGGGCCGCGTGGTCGTCGAGTCCAACGGCGGCAGTGTATCCGTGACGGTGCGGGCGGAGGTGCCGACGATGCCGTTTGCGCAGGGCGTGCTGGCCGGGGCGACGACGCCCCGGCAGCTGGCCGAGAAGGCCAAGGCCGCCCCCAGGGAAGCGGCCGCGTTCTTCGAGAACGGGACGGTGCAGCAGTGGTATCAGGACAACGGCTGGACCTACCCGGTGCAGGGACCGAATGCCAGCGGCCTGGGTGCCGTGCAGCAGTTCTTCGAGGCCCTGGGATTGGCGAAGGCGCCGCGGGTTGAGATGGCGGAGTCGGCCATATTCCTGCGCGGCAAGCCGGGCGAGAAACTGCGGCACAATTTGGTGGTGCGCAGCACGGAGAAGCGGCCGGTGTTCGCGCACGCGCGCAGCGACCAGCCGTGGCTGATGGTCGGCCTGGTGCAGCTGCAGGGGGCGACTGCGACGGTGCTGCTGGAGGTGAGCCCGGTACCGCAGCGGCCCGGCCAGACGCTGCAGGCCAACGTCACGGTGACCGCCAACGGCAATCAGCAGTTCGTTCTGCCGGTGACGCTGACGGTGGACAGGGCCACGAACGTCAAGAGCGCCGCGGCCGCCGCGGTCGTGCCGGCGCTGGCGGTGCTGCTGCCCGAGGCGATGAAGCCGACCGTGACGATGGCCCACGCCGACACCGACATCGGCGACAGCGGCACCGGTCGCAAAACGCAGTCGGTTCGCGCCGGCCGCCCGTCGTCCGCCGCCGCCGCGCCTCCGTCCCGGCGGCCGCGCACGCGCCCCCGCGAGGAAGAGGGCGGCGGCAACACTCTGAAGTACGTGCTGGCGGCGTTTGGGGCGCTGCTGTTGCTGGTGCTGGGCGGCGGGTTCTTCGTGCTGGTCAGCGGCGTCCTCAACCCGGCGGCGGAGAAGGACGAATCGGCGGCGAAGAAGAACGGCCCGGTCAACATCGCCCTGGAGGATGACCGGACGGAGAAGGTCAAGGGGGGCAAGAAGAAGCCCGGCAAGACGATCACCGTGGTGCAGGTCAAGGACGAGGGCGAGGAGGTGACGCGGCTGGTGGTCGATCAGCCGGGGGCGCCGGTGGTGGCCAGGGTGGTCGAGGAGAAGGACGAGGGGCCGCCGCCGATGAAGCCCAGGACCGAGGTGGTCATCAAGGACGAGCCGGCCGAGGGGCCGGCGGGCGCGGCCGGTTTCCCGCTGGACCCGAACCCGTTGGTGCGCTACCAGCGCGGCGGCGCCGAGTTCGGTATCACCGCGGTGCGCGACCGCCGTGGACAGCCGCTCAACAAGCTCATCACCTATTCGCCGGTGGGCCAGACCAGCCGCACCATCATCCGCGTGAACAATACGGCGCTCCCCCTGGTCAACTTGCAGCAGGCCGCCGGCCCCGACCAGCAGTTGCCCGACGACCGGAACCGCCGGGCGTACTTCCGCAGTGAGCGTGTCTACCGCTTCGGGAAGCTGACGCTGCGCCACATCCTGGAGATCGTGCCCAGCAAGCAGCCAGCGGTCGTGAACGGCCAGAAGAAGCGGCTGCTGGACACGGTGCTGGTGCGTTACATCTTTGAAAACGCCGACACGAAGGCGTACACCTTCGGCATGCGCGCCCAGGTAGACACGCTGATCGGCGGCAACGACGGCGTGCCGTTCACCATCCCGGGCTATCCCGGCCTGGTGAACACCTTCGCGGACTTCCGCACCCCCATGCACAAGATGCCGACGTTCATCCAGGCGCTGGAGTTTCCCAACTTGCAGAACCCGGGCACGGTGGCGCTGATGACGATCCAGGTGGGCGGCAAGGTGGAGCCGCCGGCGCGCATGAGCCTGACCGCCTGGCCGTCCGACCGCGGCCAGTACGAGGTGCCGGTGACCAACATGGGCAACGACTCGTGCGTGGTTCTGTACTGGCCGGACAAGCAGCTCAAGCCCCGGCAGCGCCGCGAAATGGGCTACGCCTACGGCCTGGGCGCCGTGGACGCCGGCGAGGCGGGCGGCAAGTTCGCGATCACGCTGAACGGCAACTTCGAGCCGGGCCAGCAGTTCACCACCACGGCCCTGTTCACCAACCCGAAGGCGAATCAGCTGGCGCAAATCCAGGTGCCGCCGGGCCTGACGGTGGAGGGCGCGGCCAACGTGAAGGTGCCGGCGGCCAACGCCGGCGCCGCCGTGGTCACCTGGAACGTCAAGGTCGAGAAGCCGGGCGAGTTCCGCGTGAGCGTGATCTCCGATGGTGTCAAGCAGTCGAAGCTCATCAGCATCACGCAGAAGGAGGCGCCGAACCTCGGCAAACTGGCGATGAAGCTGGACGGCTCCTATGAGATCGGCGAGTCGTTCAACGTGACGGTGACGGCGACCGAGTTCCCGGCCGACCAGACGCTGACGCTGAAACTGCCGAAGGAACTGGAGCTGAACCCGCCGGACGGCTCCGCGACGCAGCTGGTGCCGGAGGCCGACAAGGACACGAAGGCCGCCACGGTGCGCTGGAAGGTGAAGGTGAAGGAGCACGGCACCTTTCCAGTGCGCGTCGAGAGCAGCAACGGCCTGGCCAAGACGGCGACGCTGACGGTGCAGAAGCAGACCGACCTGGGCCGCTTCACGCTGAAGCTCGACGGCCAGTTCGAGCCGGGCAAGACGTTCACCGTCAAGGCGCTGGTGACCCGGCCGGCGCCGAAGCAGACGCTGAGCCTGGATTTGCCGAAGGAGCTGACCTGCACGAAACCGGACCTGGTGCAGACCGTGCCGGCGGCGGACGGCGGCGAAACCAGTACGGTGAGCTGGGAAGTCAAGGTGGGCGGCCTGGGCCAGCTGCCGATGCGCGTGCGGAGCAGTCTCGGGCTGACCAAGGTGGTGACGCTGGACCTGCGGCAGAAGACGGAGGGGGCGGTCGAGGCGGTGGACAACTTCCGGTTGTCGTTCGCCGGCGACATCGCGCCGGGCAAGGAATTCCAGCTGATTGCGAAGGTGACGAACCCGGTGCCGGGTCAGAAGCTGACGTTTCGGGTGCCGTCGCAGTTGAAGCTGGTCGAGGGGCCGGCGACGCAAACGGTGCCGGCCACACCGGGCATCCACGAGGTGGCGTGGCGCGTGCGCGTGGTGGACATCGGCCGCATCCCAATGGTGGTCGATTCGACGACGGGCTTTCGCAAGACCAAGACGGTCACGCTGACCAGCGTCGAGAAGGAGAAGACGCAGACCGGCGGCAACATCTTCGGGAAGTGAGGAAGCCAGGCGGCCGTCCGTTTTGCGAGGGGCCTATGCCATACGTGATTCGCTGTCCGCATTGTCGAAAACCGATGCAGGTTCCCGGTCAAGCGGCCGGCCGCGATGTCCGTTGTCCTGCGTGCAACCAGCCGTTCACGGTCCCGCCCAGCGACCCGGACGCGAACGCGGGGACCGTCGGCAAGCCCGATCCAGGACCAGGGCGCGGCGGTGCTGCCCGTGAACAAGACGCTTCGGCCTGGAGCTTGAGCCATGCCGCCGGTATTCCCCTTGACCATCCTGCCCCCGAGGAATACGGTAATGATTCTGACCATTCCACAAGGCACAGCAGGGATGTGGATGTGCGCGGGTAGAGCGTTGACCGGAGAGAAGTGAATGCCGACCATTAATCAACTGGTGCGGAAGCCGCGCCGGCAGCAGTATCGCAAACCGAAACACCCGGCCATGCAGGGCTGCCCACAGAAGCGCGGCGTCTGCCTGCAGGTCAAGACCATGACGCCCAAGAAGCCGAACTCCGCCATGCGCAAGGTGGCGCGTGTGCGATTGTCCAACGGCATCGAAGTGACGGCCTACATTCCCGGCGAGGGGCACAATCTGCAAGAGCACTCGATCGTCCTGGTGCGCGGCGGGCGTGTGCGCGACCTCCCTGGTGTCCGTTACCACATCATCCGCGGCGTCCTGGATTCGCAGGGCGTGGCGGATCGCAAGCAGGCCCGTTCCAAGTACGGGGCCAAGCGCGAAGGCGGCTAAGGGCCTGTCCGCCCCAGGGCGGGCAGGCCGCAACCGCTGCGGTGAGGGTACGGACTCTGGTCCCGGGAGAGGTCGATGATGCTCGAAGTGAAGGTCGAACTGGACTTCACGTGTTGTACTTGTGGCGCCTGCACGAGCGTGACGCTCAAGTGTGCGGGCAAGGGGCTCAGTCAGGGGTTGCACGCGGTGGCGGCGGTGCAGGTGCCGTGCCCCAGTTGCGCCCACTCGAATCAACTCGTGTTCGAGCCGAACGGCACCCTGCACGCGGTGGCTCCCTGCCCCGCGCCGCGGCGGTTGCCCGAACCGTCGCTCAACTAACGAACGTCAAGGAAACGCGAACCGATGGCACGCAAGCGAACCGCCAGCTACACGACACTCAGGCCCGACCCGCGCTACGGCTCGGATCTGGCCAGCAAGTTCATCAACTGCCTGATGTGGCAAGGCAAGAAGGCGACGGCGATGCGCATCTTCTATGGCGCACTCGACCAGATCAAGAAGCGGATGCCGGATGCCAACCCGATTGAGGTCTTCACCTCGGCGGTCGAGCACGTCAAGCCGACCGTGGAGGTGCGCTCCAAACGCGTCGGCGGGGCCACCTACCAGGTGCCGATGCAGGTGAACAAGAAACGGCAGCAGAGTTTGGCGATTCGCTGGATCATCGGGGCGTCGCGCGGCAAGTCTGGCCGGCCGATGTTCCTGCGTCTGGCCGACGAACTCATGGCCGCCTACCGCCGCGAGGGCGAGGCCATGAGCAAGCGCGAGAACACCATCAAGATGGCCGAGTCGAACAAGGCGTTCGCGCACTTCGCGTGGTGACGCCTTCCGAGCCAATTCCGAGTCCGAGCGCCAGCGCTCGGGCTCGGATCTTTTACTTACATGTGACGAGCGCAAATCGACCAGGCACGCTCCAGTTCGGATCCCGCTTCCTGGATCGCCTCGGCGCCCTTCTGGAGCGCGTTCGCCAGTTTCGGTCGGCCGCGGTGCGCGTCGGCGCTCCCATCCGCTGCTAACTTCGCCGCCAGCGCACGCAAGAACAAGGCCAGCGCATCATAGCGCAGGTCGCCCACGTCGCCGGCGAGCTGCGTGAGTGTCCCTGGGTAGCGCTCGACCTCCTCGCGATGGATCATTGCTGCCCCCAATACGACGCGCCGTTTCCAGCGCAAACGGTTCGTGCCCTGAACCCGCGCGCTCCTTCCGCCATCCTTTCGAGGATTCTATCTGCGGCCGCACCGGCGCACCAGCCGGCCGGGCAGCTTTGCGGACGGTCGCGCGCCCCCTACCATAACCGCAGCGGGTCGGCCCGCCACGGCGGTAGAATGCCCGTACCCACGGAACACGCAAAGGACCGGACCATGGCCACCCTCGACCTGCGCAAACTGCGGAACATCGGCGTCATCGCCCACATCGACGCCGGCAAGACCACCACCACCGAACACATCCTCTATTACGCCGGCGCCAAGCACAAGCTCGGCGGCGTCGATGAGGGCACCACCGACACCGACTACGACCAGGAGGAACAGGAACGCGGCATCACCATCTACAGCGCCTGCATTCCGTTCCAGTGGCGCGACTGCACCGTCAACCTGATCGACACGCCCGGCCACGTCGATTTCACCGCCGAGGTCGAACGCTCGCTGCGCGTCCTCGACGGCGCTGTCGTCGTCTTCGACGCTCAGAAAGGCGTCGAGGCCCAGTCCGAAACCGTCTGGCGCCAGGCCGACAAGTATGAGGTGCCGCGCCTCGTCTTCGTCAACAAGATGGACGTGGTCGGGGCGAATTTCGACAACGTGCTGGAAGAAGTCCGCGAGCGCCTGGAGGGCAAGCCGGTGCCGGTGACCATCCCCATTGGCAGCGGCTCGCCCAAGGACAGTCACACACCCTTCAGCGCCATCATCGACGTGATCGCCATGCAGGCGCTGTACTTCGACGAGAAGACCAACGGCAAAACCATCCGCACGGAGCCGATCCCCGCGGACTACGAGCCGGCCGCGCGCCGCTGGCGCGACAACCTCTTCGAGGTGCTGACGCAGCACGACGACAGGGACCAGCTAACCAGCGCCTACCTCGAAGGCAAGGACATCCCCGCGGACACCATCCGCGCCGTGCTGCGCGAGCAGACGCTCAGGCGGCTCATCCAGCCGGTGCTGTGCGGCTCGGGCCGCGAGCACATCGGCGTGCAGCCGCTCATGGACGCGGTGACCTACTACCTGCCCAGCCCGCTCGACCGGCCGCCCGTCAAGGGGATCAACCCCACGAAGAAGGACAAGATCGAGGAACGCAAGCCGGACCCGAAGGAGCCGTTCAGCGGTCTCGTCTTCAAGATCATCACCGACAAGCATGCGGACCTGTTCTACGTTCGCGTCTACTCCGGCACGCTCAAGGCCAACAGCCGCGTCTGGAACGCCGGCCGGCAACTCAAGGAATTCGCGTCGAAGCTGTATCACATCCACGCCGACCCGCGGCACCGCGACGAACTGCCCGCGGCGCCTGCCGGCGACATCGTGGCCATTATCGGCCCGCGCGAAGAGACGATCACCGGCGACACGCTCTGCGACCCGCTGCACCCGATCCTGCTGGAGCAGATCAAGTTCGCCGAGGCGGTCGTCAGCCGCTCCATCGAGCCGGAGACATCCGCGGACAAGGACAAGATGATTGAGGTGCTCAATCGCCTGAAGCGCGAGGACCCGACCTTCACCTGGCGCGTCGATCCGGACACCGGCCAGACGCTGATGAACGGTATGGGCCTGCTGCACCTGGAGGTCAAGCAGCACAAAATGGAGCGCGAGTATCGTCTGAAGGCGCGCGTCGGCAAGCCGCGCGTCAGCTACCGCGAGACGCTGAAGCGACCGGTACGCATCGAGGGCGAGTGCGTCAAGCAGACCGGCACCACCGGCCTGTTCGCGAAGGTGACCGTCGCGTTCGAGCCGACCCGGGGCAAGCCGACCGAGGTCGTCAACCAGCTGCCGCCAGAGAAACTGCCGCCGGAGTTCGTCGTCGCGGCGGAGCAGGGCATCCGCGGGGCATTGTCGTCGGGCAACCTCGGCTATCCGGTGATCGACGTGAAGGTGACGCTGCTGGACGGCCAACTCGACGAGCAGCTGTCCAACGATATCGCCTTCCAGGCGGCCGGCGCCGACGCCGTGAACAAGGCGCTGAAGGATAACATGGTGCTGCTGGAGCCGGTCATGGAGGTCGAGGTGACGGTGCCGGAGGAGTACCTGGGGCCGGTGACAGCGGACCTGAACCAGCGGCGCTCGGAGATCACGTCGATGAACGCGCGCGGCAAACTGAGCGTCATCGAGGCGCTGGTGCCGCTGGCCAAGATGTTCGACTATTCCGACAAGATCCGCAGCCTGACCGCTGGCCGCGCCGGCTGGACGATGGAGCCGCGCTCCTATGTCGCGGTGCCGGAGGACGTGTTACGCGGGCTGCTGAACCCGGAAGATGCGTATTGAGCCGCGCACAGAGTGTACTCGCGGAGTAAGCTGCCGCCCGCTTACTCCGCGAGTACGCTCCGTGCGCGGCTCAAACGAGTCGTCTTTGTTTCCGAACGCGCTCAGCGCCCCGCGCTAAGCCGCAAGCGGCGGACAAGACGGACTCACGGCGCCCGCAGCCGGTCCAGCGACGCCTGCGCCTCGCGCGTCGGCCGCGCTCCCGGCGCCCCCGCCGCCAGCGCTTCCAACAGCGCCACCGCCGCCGGGCTGCCGACCTGCTCCAGCACCTCCACCGCCCGCACCGCCCGCACCCGTTCCGGGTTGGTCAACGGCCCGTCCAGTCGCTCCAGCAGCAGCAGCACGCGCTTCTTCGACTCCGCGCTCAGCGGCTTCTGCAGCGCCGCTCGCAGCGCCACCTCTGCCCGGTCGCCCAGCCCTTCCAGGCCGCGCATCGCCCGGTCGCGCGTGCCGAACTGCGGACTATCCAGCTCCTTCAGCCATGTCGCCACCTGCTTCGGGTCCGCCGCTTTCACCGGCGCCAACCGCGCTTTCAGGAACACCACCGTCTCGTCGCCGCGCCGCGCCAGCTCCGCCAACGCCAGCGCCGCCCGCACGCCGTCCGGCTGGCCCAGTGCCTGCCAGCACTCCTCCGCCGTCAGCGCCGGCGTCTTCGTCAGGCCGCCGCGCGGCAGCGCCGTCATTGACCACACCAGGGCCGTGCCGTCCATGCTCGACGACAGCAACTTCGTACCGTCCGCCGAGAACGCCAGCGCCGACACGCCGCCCTCGTGGGCCGTCCAGCTGTAGCGCCGCGGCCCCTTCAACTCCGTGACGTGGATGCCGCCCGTGCTGTCGCTCGCCGCCAGCCAGCGGCCGTCCGGCGACAGCACCACGGTGCGGAAGTCGCCACGCGGCCCCAGCCGCTGCGGCGGCTTCTCCGTCCCCAGTCGGAACAACTGCGGGCAGTCGTCCGCCGCCACCACCGCCAGCCGCTGGCCGTCGCGCGCGAACGCCAGCGCCAGCGGCTGCGACACGGGAATCGCCTGCCGCAGCGTCCGCGTCGTCAACTCCCAGACCACCGCAAAGCGGTGGTTCAGCCCCACCGCCGCCAGGCTGCGGCCGTCCGGCGCGAAACACGGTTGCAGGTTGACCATCGTCATCGGCATTTCCAGCGAATAGCTCCGCTTGCCCGTGGTCGCGTCCCAGACTTCCAGCAGATTCTCGCCGTCGCCCAGCACGACCGCCAGGCTGGCGCCGTCCGGGGAAAAGGCTACCCGCCCCACCACGTTGCGCTCCAACTTCGCCGCCCAGACTTCCTTGCCGGTCGTCGTGTCCAGGAGGGTGAGCCCCTTGTACTCCGCCGCCCAGGTGACCAGGCGCCGCCCGTCCGGGCTCAGCACGGGCGTGCGGT
The DNA here is from genome assembly GCA_963750165.1 of uncultured Gemmataceae bacterium. Taxonomy (GTDB): domain Bacteria; phylum Planctomycetota; class Planctomycetia; order Gemmatales; family Gemmataceae; genus CAVVPN01. Next base: position 331,087 of record CAVVPN010000001.1, read on the forward strand.
TGGTGCCGCGCAGCATGGGGAACGTCAGCGCCCGCTGCTCCTTGCCGGTGCTCACGTCCCAGAAGTGCAGCACACCGTTGGCGTCGGCGCACGCCGCAGTTCGGCCGAGCGGATCCAGGAAGGCCGCCGACAGCAGCGCGTGGTGGCTGCGAACCTGCACCTTCGGCTTGCCGGTCTGGGCGTCGAGCAGCACCATGCTGTTGGCCTCGGCGAGGGCCACCGTCCCGCCCGCCGGATCCAGGGCGGCAATGTGATAGCCATCCTCCCGGCTGCCCGTTACCTTCAACTGCTTGCCGGTCACAGCGTCCCAGGTAAACACCCGCCCCCGCGTGGTGACGCCGAGGAGCGTCTTGCCGTTGGGCCCATAGCGCAGCCGGGCCAACGTCTCGTCCTCCAGTTCAATCGGGGTGAAGCCGCTCAACTCGGCATCCGTGGCGGTCTCGAACAACTTGACCTGGTTGCCGCAGGCGACGGCCACCGCCTTTGCGTCCGGGGCCAGCGCCACGGCGGCGACGCGGTTGTAACCAGGGTGAAGGTTACGGCCCATCAGATACCAGCGCAGCCGCTTGCCTTTCGCGCAGTCCCACAGCCAGACGTTGCCGGCGCCGAAGCCGACCATCAGCAGTTTGCCGTCCGGGCTGAAGGCGAGCGCGTCGGCCTGCAAGTCGTCCGAAGGCGTGGCGAGGCGGCCGCGCTCCTTGCCAGTGGCGATGTCGATCAGCACGACCTTGCCCGGAAACAGGGCCACGGCCAGCGTTTTGCCGTCCGGCGCGAACACGGCGGACAGGGCTCGGCCGTCCTTGATGTCCCACAACGGCCGCGTCTGACCGGTGGCGAGGTTCCACCACTGACAGCACGGGTTGGTGCCAATCAGCACAGCGTTCCCGTCGGGTGCGAACGCCACCGGGACGTACCGTGGGAGCATGCGCTGTTCGCGGTACATGGCAATGTTAATGCCGCCGCGCTCGAACCGGCCCGGCGGCGGTGGCGGTGGCGGCGGGGGCGGCACGCTGTACTTCGCAGAGCCCGTCCCCTGATGCAGCCCCACCTGGCGGCGCAGCTTGCCGGTGGCCACGTCCCAGACGCGGACGAACGTCCCTTCGCCGACGCCGCTGATGAGCGTCTTGCCGTCGGGGCTGAAGGTGAGCGACTCGATGAAGCCGGGGTGCCACAGCCGCAAGGTGCCGAAGCGGGCGACGGCGCCGGGCGGCAGCGGATCGCCGGCCTGGTCGAGGCGCACCTTCGGCGCCTGGGCAGCAGCGGGGAACGGGCTGAGCAGCAGGGCGAGCAGCAGCAGACGGGGAATCATGAAGTGCCTCCGTGGCGATGGTCGCGGCCCTTCCCGGCCGTGAGGCGGCGTGGGCTTGACCCCACTTCCGTTGACAACCATTTCAGACTACCCAGCGGGGAGAGCATGGGCAATGAGAAATGACGATTTGTCATTCGTGGTGGGTCGGAGCCCGAGCGCCAGCGCGGGGCCTGCTTTGCCCCGCGCTGGCGCTCGGGCTCCGACCAGAGCGGCGCGCCGTTTGCAACATAACCTTCCTCACTGGTAGCAATTGGAGGAAAGCGTCATGGCGCCGCCGACATTTGGTAAAGGCCATTTCCCCTGGCTGGAACGGTTTTCGCTCTGGGCGACGCACGCCACGGGCAGCACGCCGGCGTTCACGCTGGCGGCGCTCGCCATTCTGGTCTGGGGCGTCACCGGGCCCCTCTTCGGCTACTCCGACACCTGGCAGCTGGTCATCAACACCGGCACCACGATCGTCACTTTTTTGATGGTGTTCCTGATCCAGCGCACACAGAACAAGGACGCGCTGGCGACGCAGCTCAAGTTGAACGAAATCCTGGCGGCGCTCAAGGGAGCGAGTAACCGGCTCATCAACGTGGAGGATTTGAGCGAGGAGGAGGTGCGCAAGCTGCACGAGCGCTACCAGCGCCTGACCGAGCGGGCGCGGGCCAACGGCGACGTGAGCGGCAAGCACACCATCGAGGAGGAAGCGCCGGCCGACCGCAAGGAGCCGACATCGACCGACAAGGCGTTGCAAGAAGTGTGAGGGACGATTGCGCTCGACCCGTGGTCGGGACGGAGTGCGCCGGCACGGCGCGATGTTGCTGCATGGGTTCCACCTGCGAAGACGAGAAGGAAAGCGTTTAGGAGGCGCCGAACAACAACTTCCAAGAGTAGGACGGCTCTCCAGAGCCGTCCTACGAAGTTGTTGTTCGGCGCCTCCTTAGAGCAGTTTGCCGTCGCAAGGACCACGAACGGCAGGCCAGCGCTGCCAGGCGCCGCATCTCGACGTGTGAAAAAGTTGGCGTTCTTGGCGTCCTTGGCGTTCTTGCTGTGGCAACCACCGCCGGTGGTGGTCGCGCCGTGCCAGCCGCACGGGGCCAGGGCGCCGCATCTCGACGTATGAAAAAGTTGGCCCCCTTGGCCCCCTTGGCCCCCTTGCTGTGGCAGTGCAGGCCGCTGGTGGTCAAGCCGTGCCCGCCGCCCCACCCGTGCGCGCTCCGCCTGCGAACCGCGCTAGTCCGCTTTCCTCTCCACCGTCCGTTGTTGCAACAGCGCCGGGGCCGACGCCCGGCCGTGGTCGTGGCCGCGGTACAGCCCAAAATCGTTGAACCAGTGCCGCTTGGCCAGGCGGTACAGCCAGTTTTTCTCGGGAATCTCGTTGCCGGGGCCGTACTGTGACGTGCGCACCGTCATCGCCGCCAGTTCCTCCAGCGCCGTGCCGCGCGCTGTCGCATCCCGGGCGCCATGCTTCTCGACCAGTTGCTTCAGCAGGTCGGGGCGCTCCAGCACAATGCAGCCGCGCGTCGTTTGCTGGGCCAGTTCGCGGAACTCGCGCAGGAACGCCGAGCCCAGGAATTTTTCGCGCAGCGGCCGCGGGTCGCTGGCGGTGGCGTGGATCGACTCGGTCGTGAACTGCACGATGGGGCACGGCTCGATGTCGCCCCAGGGGTTGATGTGGTGCGACAGACCGTTCGCCGCCGGGCACAGCGCCCGTCCCTCGCCATCAAAGTACGCATCGACGATGATGATCGGTTTCTTCGCCCGCATCTCGACCACGAAGCGCCGTGCCCGCAGCTGCTGCTCGGCGCTCAGGCACAGGTCCGGGCAGGCGTCCGGCCCCATCGGCCGGTAGACGTGGAACCACGTGTACAAGACGCCCATGTCGATCAGGCGGTCGATCCATGCTTCGGTGAGCAGATCGTCGATGTTGGTCTGGCACAGGCTGGTGCAGACGCCCGTGAAGACGCGGTGCTTGAGGCAGTGGCGCAGCCCTTGCAGCGTTCGGTTGAGCACGTCGGGCCGGCCGCGGCGTTCGTCGCTGACGGTGGCGGTGCCCTCGACGCTGATGAGCGGTGTCACGTTGCCGAGCCGCCGCATGCGCACCGCCCGCTCCTCGGTGATAAACTGGCCGTTGGTGAAGATTTGAAAGTAACAGTCCGGGTGCTTCGCGAGCATGTCGAGCAGGTGCGGGTGCATGAACGGCTCGCCGCCGACGATGCCGAAGAAGACGTTGCCCATCGCCTGCGCCTCGCGCACCAGTTTGTGGAACGCCTCGGGCTGGATGATCTCCTGCTTGGCGGCCACGTCCACCCAGCAGCCCTGGCAGCGCAGGTTGCAACTGTTAATGATCGAGACGTACAGAAACGGCGGGAAAAATTCGCCGCGCTTGAGGCGACGCTTGTGCGCCTGCACCGACAGCATACCGCGCAGGCCCATGTTCCAGGCGAGCTTCCAGAGGGAGCGCTTGTCGGTTTCGAGCAGAAAGCGTTTGGCCAGTTGCAGCAGCATGGCGGTGCCTCGGTGGGTGCGGCCCGGGTGTCTTCTCGGGCGCTGTTAGTGTACGAGAGGGCGGCCGTGGAAACGACAGGCAATCCGCCATTTCACCTGCGCCCGCGACTCCGGTAGAATGCCCGTGGAAAAGCCCTTGCCGACGGAGGTGATAGCGCCATGAACCCGACCGTTTCCCCCGAAACCGCCACCCCACCCGCGGGCGATGAGGCGACTCAACGCTGGGAGGTGCCTGACTGGGCCGTGCCGGACCTGAGCAAACTGACAACCACGGCGGCGAGGAAACCCACAAGCACCGCCAATACGCCCGCTCCGGCGTCCCGTTCCACGTCATTTTCGACCCCCGCGACCTGCTGGGGCACGGCGTCCTTCGCGGCTACGGGAATTCGCGCGGCCAATTTGAACCGACGGACGCGACCTGGCTACCCGAGGTCGGATTGGGCCTGACGCTCTGGAAAGGAGCGTTCGAGGGAGCGGTGGAAACCTGGTTGCGCTGGTGCGACCGCGCCGGTCAGGTCATCCTCACCGGCAAGGAGCGCGCCGAGCGCCTGGCGGCGCAACTGCGCGCCCGGGGCGTTGAGCCGGAAGCGTAACGGCCTCAGCGCAGCGGCAGCGGCCGGTCAGCGCCGGGCGCTGGCTGGGCGGCCTTGTACAGCGGTAGCGCCTCCGGCACCCACTTCGTCAGATCGGCGATGCGGCGACCGTGGCCGGGGTGCGTGGACGCGAACTCCGGCGTCTTATTGCCGCCGCGAGCGCTCGATGCGCTCCCAGAAGCGCGACGCCTCACGTGGGTCGTAGCCGGCCGCTGCCATCAGGTACAGGCCGATCTTGTCCGCCTCGGACTCGTGACTGCGGCTGTACGGCAGCAGCACCCCGAACTTGGCGCCGGCGTTGATGAGTCCCAGCACGCGCAGCCGTTGTTGATCGGACAGGTCGCTGAGCGAACTGGCTGCTGCCGTCTGGCCCATCTGCACCATTTGCTCCTGGGCCATGCGCTCCGCCCCGTGGTGCGCCAGCGCGTGGCCGATCTCGTGGCCCATCACCACCGCCAGCCCCGCCTCCGTCTGGCAGACCGGCAGGATGCCCGTGTACACGACCATCTTGCCGCCCGGCAGGCAGAAGGCGTTCACCTGCTCGCTGCGCACGACGGTCACCTCCCACGAGAAGTTGTTCTTCCGCAGTTTGGTCGCCTTCAGGAAATCGGCCTGGTTGGTGGCCGCCTCCAGCCGGCTGGTGACGCGCCGCACCGCCTCGACCAGCGGGCCGCCGGCCACCTGCTGGGCGTCCTTGAGCACCTCGGTGTACGCCTGGGCGCCGAGGCTCGACTCCTGCTCGGGGTTGAGCGCGACGACCTGCTTGCGGCCGAACGGCCCTTCCTGACAGCGCGACACCGCGAAGATGGCGATGAGCACCAACCCCACGGCGAGTGGAGCCAGTTTGAGGCCGCCGGACATGCGACTGCCTTGTGCCTGGTCGGTGGACATGGGGACTTTCTCCGAGTTGAGGTGGTTCAGGGTATGCTCATTTTAGCGACCGCACGGCCCAAACGTCCCGTGGCGGGTCAACCCGGGCCGGCGCGTCACGCCGGACACACTGCCCCTGCGGTAAACTCCGCACGGGCTGCCCTCGTCTTCCTGATTTCGCCAACTTTTCCTTGCAGCAGAGTTGGCGGCTGACCGATTCTCTGGCACATTTCCCCTGGTTGATCCTTTCCCCCTGGATTCGCCAGAGGCGCTGACCCGTTCCATATCGTGCTGGGATTGCGAGGAGGCCCGAGATGAGGCTCAAGGTTCCCCTGTTGCTTGGCGCGGCGCTGGCCGGGCTGAGTGCGGCCGCGCTGCCCGCCCAGGCGGCGCACTGTGGCGCCTGCACTTATCCGCTCAGCTGCCAGAGCCCCGATCAATTGTGCCCGCCCCCGGTGCGCTACCGGGTCTGCTATCAAACCGTCACCGAGGACCACACCTGCGTCAAGTACCGCCCCGTCGTCTGCACGGTGATGAAGGAGTGCCCCTACACCGTTTGCAAGCCCGTCTTTGAAACGTGCTACCGCACGCAGCGTTACACCGTTTGCAGACAGGTCTGGGAAAATTACGACGTGGTTCGCAAGTACACGGTCTGCAAGCCAGTGTACGACCAGTGCGTCCGCGTGCAGAAATACACCGTCTGCAAGCCCGTGTACCAGGACTACCAGGTGCCGGTGACCTGGACCACCTATCGACCGGTGTATCAACAACACGTCTGCACCCAGAAGTACACCGTTTGCAAGACGCTCTGCCAGGACTATCAGGTGCCCGTCTACTGGACGACCTACCGGCCGGTCTACCAGCAGCACGTTTGCACCCAGAAATACACCGTTTGCAAAACACTCTTCCAGGACTATCAGGTGCCGGTGACCTGGACGACGTGCCATCCGGTGTATCAGCAGCACGTCTGCGCCAGAAATACACCGTCTGCAAAACACTCTTCCAGGACTACCAGGTGCCCGTTTACTGGAACACCTGTCACCCCGTTTACCAGAAACATGTTCGCGTCCAGAAGTACACCGTCTGCAAGACGCTCTTCCAGGACTATCAGGTGCCCGTCTACTGGACGACCTACCGGCCGGTCTATGAGCAGCACGTTCGCACTTGCAAATACACCGTCTGCAAAACGCTCTGCCAGGACTATCAGGTGCCGGTGACCTGGACGACGTACCGACCAGTGTACGAGCAGCACTGCCAGCAGGTGCCGCAGACGTGTTACCGTACCGTTGTGGAACCGCGGCAGCGGGTGTGCGTCAGCTACACCTATGAGCCGGTCTTCACCACGCGCTGCTACAAGGTATGCACCGGCTGCTGGCAGACGGAGCGAACGTACGTCCCCGGCCCGGTCGTGACCCGCTGCTGCCAGCTGCCGGGCACGTGTAGCTTTGACTTCTGCACCTGCACTTGCAAATACTGCCCCGGCCCCACGGTAACCTATCAGGTGCAGTGCCCCGGTCAGTGGGTCTGCCGCCAAATCTGGGTGCCGCGCGAGGAGGTCCGCACCCAGCAGTGCTGCCATTACGTCCGCAAGGAGCACTGCCGGACGGAAACCTATCATGTGTGCCGCACGGTGCCCTACACCGTCATGCGTCAAGTCCCGTACACCACCTGCAAGATGGTGCCGCAGCAGCACTGCAAAATGGTCACCTGCCACCGTTACTTCACCGTCCCCGAGGAGAAGGTGCAGTATATCCCGTACACCACCTGCAAGATGGTGCCGCAGCAGCACTGCAAGATGGTGACGTGCCGCCGCTACTATAACGTCCCCGAGGAGAAGGTGCAGTGCATCCCGTACACCACCTGCCACATGGTGACGCAGAAGCATTGCAAGATGGTGACCTGCCGCCGCTACTACAACGTCCCCGAGGAAAAGGTGCGGTACATCCCCTATACGACCTGCCGCATCGTGACGCAGCAGCATTGCAAGATGATCCCGTGCCGCCGCTATTACACGGTGCCGGAGGAAAAGGTGCGGTGCATCCCATACACGACGTGCAAGATGGTGCCCGAGCAGCACTGCAAGATGGTCACCTGCCGTCGCTACTATAACGTCCCGGAGGAGCGGGTACGCTACATCCCGTACACGACGTGCAAGATGGTGGCGGAGCAGCACTGCAAGATGGTGCCGCAGCGGCGCTGCTACCTGGTGCCGGAGGAGCGCTGCGTCCAGATTCCGTACACAGTCTGTCGCATGGTGCCGGAGGAGCGCTGCGAGGTCATCAAGTGCAGCCGCTGCAAACTGGTGCCGGAGGAGCACTGCTGCCAGGTGCCGTACACGGTCTGCCGCATGGTCACGGAACAGTGCGTTCGGATGGTGCCGCACACCACCTGCACGCTGCAGCCGTACTGCGCAACCTTCAAGGTCACGCGCTGCGTGCCGATCTGTGTGCCGGTCTGCGATTAGTCAATAGTCAATAGTCATTAGTCATTAGTTCGCAGGGTTGGAGCGCTGGGATAAATGCCCAGCGCTCCAACCCTGCGAACTAATGACTAATGACTATTGACTATTGACTATGTTAGAATTGCCAGGAGCACGTGAACAGGCCGCTTCGGGAAGCACTGAGCGACATCCAGCAGTTACTGCTGATGCGGTAATGGACGCCTGGCACCAGCTCCCAGGAGGTGGCGCGGCCGTCGGGGCGATAGCCCTCGTAGTTGTACTGGGCCAGCGCCTGCATGAACAGGAACAGCCCCTGGTCCGCGCGGTTATTCAACACGGGCATTGGACACTGCAAGCCAACGCCCCACTTCAGCGTGTTCTCGTTCAGGTCGGTCAGCTGCGGCCGGAGGTCATGGCCCACGTAGCCCTGCAGCGCTGTGCCGTTGCCCAGATCCTGGAAAATGGACAATCCCGGCGTCAGCACCGTCGGCCCGTTATTCAGGCCATCGTACTGCTGGCCCGCTGGCGTCACCGCTTGCAGGCCGAGGCAAACACTCGTGCTGCCCCAGTCCGCCAGCTGCATCTGCGAGTACAGCCGGTAAAAACCGACGCCCCCCGGATCGGTTGGCCGGCGCAGATCGAACAGGGGGTTGTCGCGACCAATGGCCACCTGAATCCAATCCGGCTCGGACCCCTCCAGTGGGCTGCGCTTCAGCACTGCGGTGCCGGGGTCGTCCGGCGGGTAATCGTCTTCGTCGGGAATCATGCCGATTGGGTTGCTGATGAAGCCGGGCATCATGCCGAGCATCTGCACGCGGGCGGTGTTGCTCGGCGGCACGTACCCGGACGGCGGCATCAGGCCCGCCATCCAGTGTTCGCGGCGCAGCAGCGGTTGCCCGCTGTCCAGGGTATCGAGCGACAACGCCGGAACCTGCGCCGCGGCCGCCGGGCAGACCGCCAGGGCCGTCGTCAGTGCCCAGGACCAGGGCCGAAAGATGAGTCGAAGCACCATGCTTTTCCTGCTTGGTTGGGAGTCCAGGGGTGGGTCCGTGTCGGCCCGCGTGGCAGCGTGGAGCCGAGCGAGGGCGGGCCAGTGGGTTAATAACTTTCTCATCGGAAAATGCAAGGGCAATCTCCGCCAATAACCCCCAGACTCGCCCAGCCTGGCCTTCGCCCGCCCGCGCAATACGCCGGCCTTGCCCCGTTTAACAGGCGCCGCCGGTGCCAGCCCACCCGCCGCCGCCGTCGGGGCCGTAAACCCGGCCGCGGCCTGCTTGTCACGCGGGCGCGGTGCTATTATTCTGAGGGTGGCACTGAATACGCTGATAACCCTCGGCCCGCCGTCCGGCGCGGCGGCCGCCCCGAGACCCCGTGGGGCCTCATGACCACTTCCCGACCCCTCGCCCTGACGGTACTGGGATACCTGAGCCTGGGATTCGCCCTGGCGTGGATCTTTTGGCTGGCGCTGGCGCGGTACGCGGTCCTGCTCGACCTGTTCGGCGCCGGCCTGGGCGAGGACCGGGCCATCAGCGAACTGGCCCGGCTCCACCTCGCCAGCCCGGGGGCTGTGTACGTCACGCTGCTGACGCTGCTGCTGGAGCTGCTGCTGGCGGTGATCCTGCTGGCGTCCGGGCTGGGCTTGCTGGGCCAGCGGCCGTGGGCACGCTGGTCGCTGCTGTTCTACTGTGCCTGGGTGATCCTGGTGGAGGCCGGCAGTACGCTGGCCCAGGCGTTCTTCCTGACGCCGGCCACCGAGCGCCTGGCGCTGGCGCCGGTCCTCGTCAACGGCGTCACCATCCTGACCGCCATTGTGCTCTGGGGCATGGCGTATTTACCGGGTATCGAGTCCGCCGGGCCGGCGTCCGATGAGCCCGGCCCATGAACGGTCGGTCGCGCCGGGACTGGGAGGACTGACCCTTGGAGTTACTGGGGCCCACTGAATCCCGTTTTAAGTTTCGCGCGGCTCGAGTCTGCGCGAAACGTAAACAGGCGCTAACCGAGGAGTGAGCTGACATGGCGCGTCGTCGTCCGACCGCGGTCTCCGTCATGGCGATCCTGAACATCATCTTCGGCAGCCTGGGCCTGCTGCTGGGCATCTGTTCGGGGTTCGGCATGCTCCTGATCGCCAGTGTGCCAGCTGTGCCACTCACCCCCGGCGGCCCTCCGGTGAACATCACCAAGGACCTTTTCGATTTCATGGAGCGCGAGATCCCGGGTTACAACGCAATCACAATCGCGCAGCTGGTCATCGGCTACCTGCTACTGAGCGGGCTGCTGCTGGCGGCAGGCATCGGCCTGCTCAACCGCCAGCACTGGGCGCGCATCGCGTGCATTGTGTACGGCGCTGTGAACATCGTCCTGCTCCTCATGGACCTGGTGTTCAAACTGGCCTTCGTGATGCCGGCCATGACCCGCTGGCAGATGGATTTCCAGCGGCGCTTCGCGGGGCCGAACCCGTTCACCACTAACCCATTCCTGGGCGGTTCGTTCCAGATCGTCACGGCCGCGATCACCAGCCTGATCTGCATAGGCTACTCCGCCCTGCTCATCACCATGATGTTTCTGCCCCAGGTCCGTTACTGGTTCGAGCGGCGGCCGGCCTACGACTTCGACAGGGATGAAGACCGCTTCCCGCCGCGTGAGCGGATCGTGGACGAGCCCTGGGGCACGTCCCGGGACGACGACGCGGGCTACTACCGCAGGAAAGGCGAGGACTGACCATGCACCATCCTGTGGACGACGAACTGGACACGGCCCTGAGACGGGCGGCGGCGCTGTTGCGTCAGGCCGAGCGCGTGGCAGTGCTGACGGGCGCCGGCGTGTCAGCCGAGAGCGGTGTGCCGACCTTCCGCGACAACAACGGTCTGTGGGAGAACCATCGTGTAGAGGAGGTGGCGACGCCGGACGCCTTCCGCCGCGATCCGACGTTGGTGTGGCGCTTCTACAACGCCCGCCGGGCAGGGCTGCGCAAGGTGGCGCCGAACCCCGGCCATCACGCATTGGCGAAGCTGGAGGCACGGTTGGGGCCGGGCCATTTCGCGCTGATTACGCAGAACGTGGACGGCCTGCACCGCGCCGCCGGCAGTCAGAACGTGCTGGAGGTTCACGGCAACCTGCGGCGGGTGCGCTGCAGCAAGGACGCTTGTGGCTTTCAGGAAGAGCGCGGCCTGGACGAACTGCCGGACCTGCCGCCGTGTCCCCGTTGCGGGCACCTGCTGCGGCCGGACATCGTCTGGTTCGGCGAGGCGCTGCCGGAGGACGTGTGGCAGGCGGCGGTGCGGGCGGTGAAGGAGTGTCAGTGTTTCCTGACCATCGGCACCAGTGCGGTGGTGTGGCCGGCGGCCGGGCTGGTGCTCGACGCCAGGGACCACGGTGCCGGTGTCATCGAGGTCAACCTGACACGCACTGACGCCTCGCACTACGTGGACGTGCATTTGACGGGGCCGTCCGGCCAGGTGCTACCGCGGTTGCTGGAGCGCCTGGACGCGGACGGCTGACTTTCTTCTGGTCCGAGCCCGAGCGTCAGCGAGAGGCCAGCATTGCCCCGCGCTGGCGCTCGGGCTCGGACCCACCACCCACAGAGAAGCAATGGTGGTCTCGCTCACGGAACAAGGGCTCCCCGCATGGCGACGTTACTCGACGGCAAACAGCTCGCCCAGACGATGCAAGCGGAGATCGCGGCGGCGGTCGCGGCGCTGGTCAAGGCGGCCGGGCCGCCGCCGGGTCTGGCGGCGGTGATCGTCGGCGACAACCCCGCCAGCCAGGTTTACGTGCGCAACAAGCGCAAGGCGTGCGAGCAGGTCGGCATCGCCAGCTGGCTGCACCCGCTGCCGGCCACGGCCACGCAAACCGAATTGCTCGACCTCATCAACCACCTCAACGGCGATCCGCTCGTTCACGGCATCCTGGTGCAGCTGCCGCTGCCGAAGCATGTGGACGAACTCAGCGTCATCGACGCCGTGTCGCCGCTCAAGGACGTGGACGGCTTCAGTCCGGAGAGCCTGGGCCTGCTGGCCGCGGGCAAGCCGCGCTTCCTGGCGTGTACGCCGCTGGGCGTCCAGCAACTGCTGCTGCGCAACCACATCGCGATCGAGGGCCGGCACGTCGTCATCGTCGGCCGCAGCAACATCGTCGGCAAACCGCTGGCGCTGATCCTGATGCAGAAGGCGGCCGGGGCCAACGCGACCGTCACGGTCTGCCACAGCCGCAGCGATAACCTTGCGGACATTACACGGCAGGCGGACATCCTGGTCGTGGCCATCGGCCAGGCGGAGTTCCTGAAGGCGGCGATGGTGAAGCCGGGCGCGGTGGTGGTGGACGTGGGCATGAACCGCAACGCGGCCGGCAAGCTGGTCGGCGACGTGGCGTTCGCGGAGGTCAGCGCCGTGGCGTCGGCGCTCACGCCCGTGCCGGGTGGCGTCGGGCCGATGACGATTACCATGCTGCTGCACAACACGCTGCGGGCGGCGCAGATGACAAGGAAGTGAGGCAGCCCCGTGGCCATCAAACCGATCGTTCGCTACATGCTGCTCTGTGACGATTGGCGCCTGGACCCTGACAACAAGCGTCGGGTTACGATCGTCAGGTTGATCAGCAACATTCGTTCCACGGAAGGACGGCCTTACCCGCTGCTTTATCGGGAATTGTGCGTGTTCCTGGCGTTAACGGAAGGGCGCGGGCAAGGGGAAGGCTACGTGAGATGTGTTTTCGAGGACACCGAGCAAATCATCTTCCAAACCGGAAAACGCCCGATTTCTTTCGGCCCGGACCCCCTGGATGCCGGCGCCTGGAAGCGCTGCTGGCCCGGCCGACACCGTTGGCGGACGCCCCCGCATTGCTGCGCCGCCTGCGCCGATTCAGGTGCTGGAGCAGGCCGGTTCGGCGGAGGCGCGCGGCCTGCTCCGGGAGTTGGCTGCGGGCTGGGAGTATGCGCCCGAGACTCAGGAAGCCCGGGCGGCGCTGGAACGGTTGGCGCCGCCGGGTGGGCCTTGACCAACAGGCCATCTCTATTGGGTAGGGAATCTCCGGCCACATCCGCCCCGAGAGGGGGGTCTGTGAGATGAAATGAAACGCGGCGCTTCCTGCACCTGTTTTTATTTTACCACGGCCAGCCATTTTTGAAAACTCCCGCCGCATCCCGCCCTGCCGGCGCCTCAATGATGGTGGAGAGAACAACCATGGCCCAGGGCTCAGCCATGACCGCCGCTTGCCTCAACGCCGTCGTCGGCTACGTCCGCCGGCTCGGCGCCCAGGACACGCACTGCCTGACCGACCGCCAGCTGCTCGACCGCTTCACCGCCCAGCGCGATGAGGCGGCCTTCGCGGAACTGGTGGTTCGCCACGGCCCGATGGTGCTGTCCGCCTGCTGGCGTGTACTGCGGCACACCCAGGATGCCGAGGACGCTTTTCAGGCCGCCTTCCTCGTCCTGGCCCGGAAGGCCGGCTCCATCCGGCAGCACGACTCCGTCGGCGGCTGGCTCTACCAGGTCGCCCACCGGTTGGCCGTGCGCGCCCGGTTGCTCGACAACCACCGCCGCGACCGACAGGTGCCGCTGGGCGATGAACACGGGGCGACCACGGAGGTACCCGCCAGCGCGGTCGAGGAGGAAGTGCGGCGACTGCCTGAGCCGTACCGCTCCGCGGTGGTGCTGTGCTACCTCGAAGGCCGAACGCAGGCCGAGGCCGCGCGGCTGCTGGCCACGACCGCCGACGCGGTCAACAGTCGGCTGAAGCGCGCCCGCGACCTGCTGCGGCAGCGGTTGGCCCGGGCTGGGTTGGCTCTCTCCGGTGTGGCGGTGGCCGAACAGTTGGCCGTCGGTGCGGCGCCCGCGGCGCTGCCGCCGACGCTGGCCCGGCTCACCGCCCAGGCAGCGACCCAGTTCGTGACCGGCCGGGCGGCCGCGGGCGGCATCACCCGGCTTGCCGCGGCGCTGGCCCAGGGAGCACTCGGCATGACCCACCCCAACGTCAAGTTTTTGTCCGCCCTCGTTCTGGCCGGGGCCCTCCTGGCCGCCGGCGCCCTGCTGGGATCCAGCCCGGCCCAGAGCGATCCCACTCCGCCCCAAACCAGGAAGGACGGCCAGCAGCAAGCACCGGGCGCCCAGGAGCAGCCCGCGCCAAAGGGCGGCGGCAAGGGCAAGCGCCAGCCCAGCGTCATCATCCTGTGGATGGGCGGCGGTCCCAGTCAGTTCGAGACCTTCGACCCCAAGGCGGCGGCCCCGAATCAGGAAATGTTCAAGTCCATCGACACGAGCATCCGCGGCGTGAAGTTCAGCGAGACGCTGCCCAATCTGGCCAAACTGGCGAACCGCCTGACGGTTATCCGCTCGCTGACCTCCCGTGAAGCCGACCACCTGCGCGGCACCTATCTGATGCGCACCGGCCATGCCGTGGACGGCGGCGTCGATTATCCGTCGCTGGCGTCCGCGCTGGCGAAGGAACTGGGCGACGGCCGGCCGGGGCTGCCGCACTACATCCGGGTCGGCGGCGCTGGATTCCTGAAACGGACGGGCTTCGGCCCCGGGTTCCTCGGGCCGAAGTACGGGGCGGTCCTGGTCGGCAGCGGCAATGACAACGGCCAGGTCGGCTTCAACATTGAGGCGGCCCCGGTGCCGTTTGCCAAACTACCGTTGCCGAGCATTGAGGCGTTTAACGCGACGGAGAATGGCAAGGGCAAGGAGCACCGCAAGGCCGTCGCGAAGGCGTTCGCGCTGAACGAGGAGCAGGAGGCGTTGCGTCGGGCGTATGGGCCGGGCCGCTTCGGCCAGGGCTGTCTGCTGGCGCGGCGGCTGGTGGAGCGCGGCGTGCCGGTCGTGGAAATCCACCTGGGCGGCTGGGACGCGCACGCCAACCTCGTCGAGATCATGAAAAAGCGCTGCGCCGAGCTGGACGCCGGCTTCGGGTCGCTGCTGAAGGACCTGGAGGAGCGCAAACTGCTCGATTCGACGCTGATCGTCTGGGCCGGCGAGTTCGGCCGGACGCCGCGGGTCAACGCCAACGGCGGCCGTGACCACTGGTCGATGAGCTTCACGGTGGTGCTGGCGGGCGCCGGCACGCGCCGCGGCCAGGTGGTCGGCAAGACCGACGCCGCCGGCATCAAGATCGAGGAGCGGCCGGTGACGGTGCCGGAGTTTTTGGCGACGGTCTACCGGGCGGTCGGCGTCGATGCTACCCGCACCAACCGCGTCCCCAACGGCGGCCCGCTGGTGCCGCTGGTCGTGGAGGGGCGCAGGCCGTCAAGGAGGCGTTGCGCTGAACCCCTTCCGAGCCGGAGCGCCAGCGCGGGGCCAACGCTGCCCCGCGCTGGCGCTCCGGCTCGGACCATCAACGAGAACCCTGCATGACAACCCCCCGTGTCGCCCTGGTGACCGGCAGCGGCAAGCGCCGCGTCGGCTGGCACGTCGCCGACGCGCTGGCCCGCCGCGGCTACGCCCTGGTGATCCACTACCACACCTCCGCCGCGGACGCCGCCGAAAGCGTCCGGTATTTTCAGCAGCAAGGCGTCCAGGCAGTGGCGCTGCCGGCGGACCTCAGCGACGAGCGGGCGGTGCGGGCGCTGGTCGAGCAAACCCTGGAGCACTTCGGCCGGCTCGACGTGCTCGTCAACTGCGCCGCCGTCTGGCAGCGCAAGCGCCTCGAAGACATCACCGCGGCGGATGTGCGGCGGCACTTCGAGACGAACACACTGGGCACGTTTCTATGCTGCCAGCAGGCGGGCCTGGCGATGGTGCGGCAGCCCGAGGGCGGCTGCGTCGTCAACTTCGGCGACTGGGCCGAGGTCCGACCCTATCTGAACTACGCGGCCTATTTCCCGTCGAAGGGGGCGGTGACGGCGTTGACGCGCTGCCTGGCCGTCGAACTGGGCACGCGCAACCCGCGCGTGCGCGTCAACTGCGTGCTGCCCGGCCCGGTGCTGCTGCCGCCGGACCTGCCCGAGGCCGAGCGCCGCCAGGCCATCAACGCCACGTTGGTCAAGCGTGAGGGCAGCCCCGAAAACGTCGCCCAGGCCGTCCTGTCCCTGATCGACAACGACTTCATCACGGGCGTCTGCCTGCCGGTGGACGGCGGCCGCACGATTTACTCCCCGGACGCGGAAACCGCGGAATAAGCTGACAGCCTGTGAGCCGCCGCGGCGCACTCGATGCAGGTTTGACCTATAGTTGCACGGGCCCAAAATCTTTCGTCAAGGGAGAAGCCCGTGTCGTTGCCATCCACCCCACCCCCCGCGAACGAACCCGCACCGCCCGAGGAGAGCCGCCTGCTGCGCGGCCTGGAAGCAGTCGATCAGCCGTTGTTCGGCGGCCTCCGACCGGCTTCACCGCAGTTCAGACGGGAGCCACCGCCGCTGCCCGGGGTGGCGGCCGAGCCGCCAGCCGGGGAGCCCGAATGGGCAATCCTGGTTGACGACGCGGAGCCCGTGTTGGCGATGCTGGCGGACGCCGCCGGGTGCCCGCGCTGCCAGGGCCCGCTCATCGACCCGCAAGGGCTCGGCTGGTGTCGGCAGTGCGGCTACTGCCGATCCATTGAGGAGGACCGCGACAAACTGCCCCTGCAAAATTCGGCCAGGGCGCGACCGTCGTTCCTCGGCCTCGCCGAGTTCTTCATCCTGTTGACGAAAATCCCCGCCTGGGGGTATGTGATGCTCCTCGGCTGCGTCGGGGTGGTGCTGGCGTCGATCCCGCCGGGCTGGAGCCTGCCGCTGGACTCGCTGCCGCGCGCGGTGTGGAGTACAATGCAGATTGCCGCTGGCCTGGCCGTGATCTTCGCCGCCCAGATCGTGATACTGTTCTGGCTGGCGCCGACGGATGAGAAGCTGAGTTTCAAGGACGCCGTGCTGCCGTTCCGCCTGTGGGGCCTGGCGTTCCAGCGCGGCGGCAATTTCCGCGTGCCGTTCTGGATGGGAGCCTGGGGCCTCAGCGCCATCGTCGCGGCCATCTTCGTCATCGGCGGGCTGGATTACTGGATGCGCTACCTGCCGGACAGCAAAGCCAATCAGCCGACGACGACCCAGGCCGAGCCGAAGAAGAAATAACGGCGGCCGTCCGCGTTCGTTTCGCCGCGCCGCCATGAACACGCCGTCAACTATCGTCGGCCGCCTCGCCCCGTCGCCCACCGGGGCGCAGCACGTCGGCAACGCCCGCACTTACCTGATTGCCTGGCTGTCCGTGCGCCACCGCGGTGGCCGCCTCGTCCTGCGCATTGAGGACATCGACTCGCCGCGCGTCAAACCGGGCGCGGCCGAACAGGCCTGCGCCGACCTGCACTGGCTCGGCCTCGACTGGGACGACGGTCCCGTCGTGCAGACGCAACGGCTGCCGCTCTACGAGGCCGCCCTGGCCCACCTCCAGGCGCTGGAACTCGTCTATCCTTGCACCTGCACCCGCAGCGACATCGAACGCGCCGCCAGCGCCCCGCACGCGGAGCACGAGGGGGCGATCTATCCCGGCACCTGCGCCGGCCGCCGCGCCGCTGACGCCGCGGCGCTGGCGGATCGGCCATTCGCCTGGCGCTTCCGGGCCGGGTCGGACGGCTTCGATCATGACGACCTGTTCCGCGGGCCGACGCACGTGGATCCGGCCGTGGCGGCCGGCGATTTTGTGGTGTGGAAGTCGGCGGGAACGCCGGCGTATCAGCTGGCGGTGGTGGTCGATGACGCGGCCCAGGGCGTCACGGAGGTGATTCGCGGCGACGACCTGGTGCCCTCAACGCCACGGCAACTGCAGCTGTACCGGGCGCTGGGGCTGACGCCGCCGCGCTTCGGGCATGTGCCGCTGGTGGTCGGCCCCGACGGCCGGCGTCTGGCGAAGCGGCACGGCGATACGCGGTTGGCGGCGCTGCGGGCGGCGGGCGTGCGGCCGGAGGGGCTGCTCGGGCTGCTGGCGTGGTCGTGCGGTTGGCTGGAGCGGATCGAGCCGATCAGCGCCCGGGAACTGGTGCCGCTGTTCCGGCTCGACGCGCTGCCGCGGCAGCCGTTGGTGCTGGACGCGGGGCTGTTGCGGCGGGTCGGGTATTGAAGCCGCTGCGAACCGGTTGCCGTTTGCCATACCGGTCTCTACCGTGCTACAATTACCTCCGAGGGTCAATAGACCCCGCACGTCACCCACATCACCCTTGAGGACCGTCGCCATGTTTGAACGGATCGCCAACAGCTTCTCGCTGCGCGCAGCAGCTGGAACGTCCTGCGCACGGACAAGCAACTGCTCGTGTTCCCCATCCTGAGCGGCATCTGCTGTCTGCTGGTGCTGGCCAGCTTTGCGGCGCCGTTCATTGCCCTGCTCGTCGTGCAGCAGAAGCAGCCGGAGGACATCCCGGAGTGGATCTACTACGTGACGGCCTTCCTCTTCTACTTCTGCAACTACTTCGTCATCATCTTCTTCAACTCCGCCCTGACCAGCTGCGCCCTGATGCGCTTCAACGGCCACACACCGTCGCTGGGCGGCGGCCTGGCCGCGGCGTGGATTCGCCTGCCGCAGATTCTGGCCTGGGCGCTGGTGTCGGCGACGGTCGGCGTGCTACTCAAGATCATCGAAAACATTCACGAGCAGGTCGGCGCGCTCGTCAGCGCCCTGCTCGGCACCGCCTGGAGCATTGTCACCTTCTTCGTGGTGCCGGTCCTGGTGGTCGAGAAGGTGGGGCCGATTGACGCCGTGAAGCGTTCGGTCGAAATCCTGAAGCGCACCTGGGGCGAGGCCCTGGTCGGCCACTTCGGCATCGGCATCTTCATCTTCCTGCTGGCGCTCCCGCTGGTGCTGCTGCTGTTCGTGGGCATCATGCTGTGCTTCGGCGGCCAGGTGCTGCTGCCGCTGGGCATCGCCGTGGTGCTGCTGGCGGTGCTTGGTTTCCTCGGCCTGATGGCGGTCAGCTCCGCGATGGACAACGTCTTCACCGCGGCGCTGTATCAGTACGCCGCCCAGGGCCAGGTCGCGCCCGGCTTCAACGAGAGCACCTTCCGGCACGCATTCCGCTCGAAGTAAACAAATACCAATTACGAAAACACGAAAGCACGAAAACACGAAAAAGACAAAAGGAATTGTCTTTTTCGTGTTTTCGTGCTTTCGTGATTGGCATTTATTCTTTTCGTGGGTCTGCCAGGCGGAAGACGTAGCGCAGGCCGCCGATGACGTGCTGCTGGAAGCGTGGGTCGCGCCAGACCTCATCGCGGTGGCCCAGCGCTGTGTAGAAGACGCGCCCCTTGCCAACCTCGTGCGTCCACGCCAGGGCGTTGTCCTTGTCGGCCCGCTTGCCCGGGTTCTTCACCGAGTCCATATCCAGCCGCATCAGCACGTGCAGGTCCTTGCGCGAGTACGGTGTGCGGAACTGGTAAATCTCGTCGGTGATCTCGAAGCGGTTGCCCAGGTGCCGGGTGGCCGGGTGGTTCTTGTCCTCGACGATGACGCCGACCTTCTGGTGCCAGGGGTGGCCGTCGAAGTAGCCGCCGATCAGCTCGCCGTACCCCTTCCAGTTGTAGAAGGTGTCGGTGGCGCTGTGGCTGCCGGCGAAGCCCTTGCCGGAGCGGATGAAGCCGAGCAGGTCCGCCTTCTGCGTGTCCGACAGCGGCAGCGAACCCGTCGTGTAGAAGAACACCGCGTCGAAGGGTTTCAGGTTCTCGGCGGTGATTTCCTTGCGCGAGTCCTGCGAGCACACCACGTCGAACAGGCCCGTCTCCTCCGCCAGTTTGAAGAACGTTTCTTCCACGACGGCCGGCTTGACGGTGGCCACGATCTTGCCGTCGGCGGCGCGCAGCTCGAACGGTTTGCCGGACGGCACCCGGCCGTGATAAAACGCCTCCACCTTCTCCTTTTCGACGCCCTTCTTGTCCTTGGTCTTGCTGACGCGGACTTCAAGGCCGTCCACCTTGGGCACGGCCTTCGGGTCCACGCCCTTCGCCAGTTCCACCTTGCGGGTCACGCAGCCGTGGCGAAAGCCCTTCGACTCGGTGATGACCAGCAGGTTTTTCTTCGGTCCCTTGTTGGCCTGGGCGCCGGCGGCGCCACCAGGCCCAGCACCGCCGCGGCGGCCAGGGCCAGCATCCAGGTACGCATGCAACTCCTCCCCATGATGTTCAGTCCTTTTCCGGCACGATCCAGATATTGCGGTAATACACCGGGTTGCCGTGGTTCTGCAGGTTGATCGGCCCCGGCTGGTTGGAAGCGCCGCCCTTCAACTCGACATTGTCGTGAATCAGCACGCCGTTGTGCAGCACCGTGACGCGCGGCGCGGCGGTCAGCTTGCCCTTGGCGTCGTAGCGCGCGGCCTTGTAGGTGATGTCATAGGTCTGCCACGACAGCGGCGGGTAACACATGTTGACCAGCGGGGCGGTCTGGCCGTAGATGCCGCCGCACTCGTTGTTCAATCCCTTGAGGCCGAAGCTGTCGAGCACCTGGATTTCATAGCGGCCCTGCAGGTAGACGCCGCTGTTGCCGCGGCCCTGGCCGCGCGCCGTCGGCTGGAACGGCGTGCGGAACTCGATGTGCAGCTGAAAATCCTTGAACTTCTTCTTGCTACTCGTGCCCATCTGCAGCAGGTCGCCCTCGACGATCTTGCCGCCCTGCCACTCGTCGGCGTTCTTGCCGTCGAAGAGGACGACGGCGCCGGATGGCGGCTGCTTGCCGAGCGTCGGGCTCTTGCGCAGGACGTGCTTCAGCGAAAATTCCGCGCCGGTGTCGCTCTTGCCGCTCAGGGTGACGGCACCCTTATCATAGAAGCCGCCGCTCCACTTGCCGTCCAGTTTCGCCGGCATCGTCGTGCCGTCGGGGGTGCGGTCGATCCTGGCGTTGACCTTGGTGCGCGTCTTGCCGTCCCAGCCGGCGCCCGGCAGGCCGCCCGGCAGGAAATTCACTTCGAGTTTGTCATTGCCCAGCGCGATCACCTGGGCGCCGTACTTCTGGCCGCCCAGAGTGCCTTCGTACTCGCCTTGCAGGGCGAACTCGGTCCCGGCCTTGCCCGGGTCGAGGAAGACGGCGGGCTTCTTCTTGTCCGGTTGTTTCTTGTCCTGGGCGGCGTGGCCGTTCGCCAGCGCGGCGAGCAGCGCGACCGTCACGAGGGTGCCGACATGGTGGAATCGCATCGCAGCATCTCCGGGCAGGTGGGGAGGCGGGGCGCCTCAACGGGCGAGCCAGTGGCGGGGTTCGTTCTGGCGGGGACTTTCCGTCATTTAAGCAGAAATGCAGCGGGACACCAGCGAAAAAGGGAGAAATTTACGCGGTCGGCAGCCGGTCGAGGACTTCGCGGGCCTGCCGGAAGACGGCGGCAAGGCGCTGCCGCTGGGCGTCGGTGTCGCAGCGGGCAAATTGGATTACCCAGGCCAGCGCGAGATCGAATTGCTTGATGAATTCAAGCACAGTGAATCGTGGGGCGAGGACGGGCCGATCCTCCAGGCGGACGAGCACAGGAGAAGTGTGGGCGACCGGCCGCTCCGCACTGTCGTGCCAGCAACGGGCCGCTAGCCACCCATGCTGATCAACGGCAAGTTCCTGGTCCAGCGTCGCGGTACAGGGCGAACCACTGCCGACGCTGCTTGCGACCACGCCCCCGTTGGCCACCAGTTCCAGGCGGTCAAACGCTGTCAAACTACGGGCCTGTGCCTGAACGTGTACCGTTCGCTTTGCTGCCGGCAGAGTGACGCGACCTCCCGGTTCCTGGCCGTCCACGGTGAGGGCCATCAGGGGGCCTTCTGTGGCGTAGGTGCGGCCCGCGCGTATAGCCTCGATCCAGTTTGAGTAAGTCAAATCCTCACCGGGGCGTAAGCGGGCGTAGGTCCGCACCCGCCCCAGAGGGCCTTTGCGCCGGCTACTGGCCTCGCAGAGCGGCGCCCGGAGGCCGCAGTTCAGGAGGGCGTACCAGTCGCGGAGTTGTTCCAGCGCGCCGCACACGGCATCGATCTTCCCGAGGATCAAATCCGCCAGGGCCTCTTCGACCGGCCGGCCTTCCGACATCGGCCACGGCCAGAAGTTCACCCAGACTACCAGGCCGCCTTTACGGTGGCACTGGTCACACCAGTCGGCGAGCGTCCAGTTGTCTTGCGGACAGCCAAAGCACAGCGGGTATACGACGCGGTGGGCGTTGAGCAGGGCCAGTCGCCCCAGCAGGTCATGCGCGTTCAGCGTGTTGACGACCACGAGATGGCCGGGCAGGGCCAGGGCGGGTTGCTGTCCGCTGAATGCCAGCAAATTCTGCACGACGCGCCCGTCCTGGGCGGGCCGCTCCTCCGCCAGCAGGTTGACGACCGCCAGATCCTCGCCGGCTCCTTCCAGCAGGGCGCCATGGGGTGTCAGGTTGTGTGCCCCAAGTTCCCCGGAAAACCAACCCGCCGTGCGCTCATCGGTCCAGCGTTGAATCGCCAGGCGGAGGGCCAGTTTTCCGGGGCCGAGCCGGATCGTTTCCGCGAACGGCAGATACTCCGGCCCCTTGTGGATTTCGATGTGCACCGGGCCGACCGGCAGTTGGATTTCACAGGCGCCGTCGATGTAGGCGAATAACTTTCCGTCCACCCGGACGTTGCCTTCGCAGTCCCAAACGCCCAATCGCTGCAGTCGTCCGAACGGCGCATAATACGTCCCGTCCGGCCCCGTGCAGCGAATCCGCACCGGCGTCGGCTGCCCTGTGGCCGCGTCGTTGACGCGCAGATGCACCGTTTGAAGCGTCGCGCTCACTGGTACTTCGCCCCAACCCGGTCAAGAATCTGCTTGAACGCCACCACCGCCTGCGGGAACAACTCCGGCCCTGTGGCCCCACCTTTCGCGTCGCCGCCGAGCAGGTGCGGCTCCAGCGTCGCGAATCCCGTGTAGCCCGACTTCACCGCGTCCGCCATCACGTCGGCGATGCGGCCCTGCCCCGCGCCCGCGACGACGCCGTGCTTCTCGCCATGCACCCAGTCCTTGATGTGGAAGTGGACCGTGAAGGGCTTCGTCAGTTGCCAGGCGCGCCACGGGTCGAAGCCGTCCACGACGTAGTTGGCCGGGTCGTAGACTGCCGCCAGCGGCTGGCCGTCCACCTGTTCGTTGACCGTCTCCATCAAATCGCGGACGCGCTCCGGGTCGTCGCCGTAGATGCCGTGCTCGTTCTCGTGCAGCAGCCGCACGCCCGCCTGCTGCGCGATCTTGACCTTCTGCCACATGCGGTCGAGCACCTCGCGCCGCCAGTCGTCCCACTCGCCCTCTGGCGTCTTGTAGTAGCTGAAGATGCGGATGTTCGGCGTGTCGAACACTTGGCACAGCTCGACCGCCCGCTTGAAGCGCTGCAGGTGCGGCTCGAACGACTGGTCGATACTTACCTTGCCGATCGGCGAACCGATGGCGCTGAGGCGAAAGCCTTCGCGGTCCAGCAGCGACTTCAGCTCACGCACTTGCAGGTCGGTGAGGTCGAGGACGTTGGTGTGCAGGATCGAGCGCAGCTCGATGTGACGGACGCCGCAGGCTTTCAGCACGTCAATTTGCTGCTGCGGGTCGGGGGAGATTTCGTCGGCGAAGGCACTCAGGGTGAACATGGATCGGCGCTCCCATTATCGTGCGATGGGGTTTCTCAGGGCCGCGGTCCCAGCTGACCCCGTTTACGTTTCGCGCGGCGCCGCGAAACGTAAACGGGGTCGAGAAGCGTTCGGGGTGAGAACAACTTACCGCCCGGTTCGTTAACCGACAACCTTCAGCTGCACCTTGTTCGCCAGAAACGTCCGCTCGCCCGCGGAGCCGAAGCGAATCTTGACCTTGGCCAGCGCCCCGTGGCCGCTGACCGCCGTGATGCGGCCGCGGCCATAGGTCGCGTGCTCGACCAGCATGCCCTCCCGGTACGCCCCACCGCCGCCCTCCTCCTTCTTCGACCGCGGCGCCACGCCGGCATCGATCCAGCCCTGCTCCGCCGCCGGACCGCCGCCGCGCCAGGCGTCCATTGCGTGCCGCGTTCCGGCCGCCGCCGCGGACAGGTCAATCGTCTGCACGCGCTCCTGCGGCAACTCCTCCAGAAACATGCTCGGCACCGCGTACAGCGTCTGGCCGCGAAACTCGCGCAGCCGGGCGTGCGTCAGATACAATTCCTCCCTGGCCCGCGTCATGCCGACGAACGCCAACCGCCGCTCCTCCTCGACCTCCTCGTCCTTCGTCAGGCTGCGCTCGTGCGGCAAAATGCCCTGCTCCAGCGCGGCCAGGTACACGACCGGGAACTCCAGGCCCTTGGCCGCGTGCATGGTCATCACCGAGACGGTGTCCTGCTCCTCGTTCCAGCCGTCCACGTCGCTGGCCAGCGTGACGTTCTCCAGGAAATCCGCGACGGTGCGGTTAGCGTCCTCCTCGCTGAACTGCTTGGCGGCGGTGATGAGTTCTTCGATGTTGGCCAGGCGCTCGGCGTCCTCGGTGTCGGTGCTGTCCTTGAGCATGCGGCGGTAGCCGCTGCGGTCGAGCACTTCACGCAGCAGGTCCGCCGGCGGCCGCTCGATCAACTGGCGCAGCTCGGCGATCATGACGCCGAACTCGCGCAGCGCCGTCGCCGCCTTGCCCTTGATCTGCGGGATTTTCGCGACCTCCGCGGCGGCGCTGAGCAGGCTCAGTTCGCGCGGCCCGGCGTAGCGCTGCAGGTGCTCCAGCGTCACCTTGCCGATGCCGCGGGCCGGCTCGTTGATGGCGCGCAGGAACGACAGGTCGTCACGCGGATTGAGCAGCAGCCGCAGGTACGCGAGCACGTCCTTGTTTTCCTTGCGGTCGTAGAACGCCAGGCCGCGGACGATCTGGAACGGCACCCGATGCTTGACGAACGCCGTCTCCAGCGTCCGCGACAGAGCGTTGATCCGCAGGAAAATCGCGATGTCGCGGTAGTGTCGTTTGTGCTGCTTGACACTCTCGAGGATGCGGCGCGCCAGCCCCTCGGCCTCGTCCATGCCGGTCTCGTAGGTGAGCAACGTCACCGGCTGGCCCTGCGGATTCTCGGTCACCAGATCCTTGGGTTTGCGCTGCTTGTTGTGCGCGATCAGCGTGCTGGCCGCGTCGAGGATGGCTTTCGTGCTGCGGTAATTGCGGTCCAGGGTGATGACGCGGGCGTCGGGGAAGTCGCGCTCGAAATCAAGGATATTACGGATGTCAGAGCCGCGGAACTTGTAAATGGAGTTGTGGACGACCAGGCCGTTGGCGACGAAATTATGCGTCTCCGGCACGGACAGGTCGTACACCGGCCCCTCGTAGTCTTCCCACTCCACGGACTCGACGCGCCGGTTCACCACCCGGCCGTCCACCAGCACTGGCACCGCCATGCCGGGTTGCAGGTGGCTGGCGGGCATGAAGGGGAAGGCGGTGTCCTGCGTCAGTCGAGCGCGGGGCACCAAGTCCGTGTCATCGAATTTGCCAATCTCTTCGGCCAGGGCAAGTCCGTCCGCGTAATGTTTGCGGGACGTTTCGATGCGCCAACTTCCCCGATTGCCGTCGCGAACCGAGAATCGTGCCGCCGCCTTCGCACGCAACTCCTCGCCCGTGGTCACCATTGGAACGCGGTGGTAATGCCATTTTTGCAGGTCGGTGGAACGGTGATCGCCGAACAGCGTGAACAGTACGTACCGCCGCGCCCAGGTGCCGCGGGTGATGCCGCCCGGCCGGTGGTGCGGGTAACGGCGGTCCAGGTGCAGGTCGGCCATCAGGCGCAGCGCCCCGGCCTCGGTGTCAATGTCGCGGTACAGCCGGTCAATCCAGTCCTGGGTCATCTCCATGCGCCGGCCGCGCACGAAGAACACCATCGTTGGGATGCCGTAGCGGACGGAGTAATAATGCTCGTAAAACCGAGCCTCCGCCGCCGCCGGACAGGTTCGCAAAATCCAAATCGCGTCCGCCACCTCCTGATTGGTTCGGACTTGCAGCCCGGACATGATGATGCCGTCCTTGCTGGTCCGCACCCCGCGGGTGGTGCCAATGCGATAGCCGACGCCCCTCTTCCACATCAGATACGTGAAGTGCGTGGACGGTGAAGCGGTGAGCAGACCAAAGCAAAGATGGTTCGGCGTAGCGCGCACCGTGATGCCGCCCTCGACGTGCAGCTTCACCAGGCGGCCCCTGTACGGGTTCACCATCACCTTGTCGATCGGCATCGGGCCGGCATCACCCCAGCCGGTGCCCGAAGTCACCTCGTCCCCTTCGCGGAGCGTCTCGATGGGCCGCGGCCCTTGCGGGGTGGTTACCATCGTCCCCGGCGGCAGACACTGATCCGGGTCCCCGACCACGCACAGGTTCGGCTGATCGACGGACAGCCCGCGGGCGATGGCGTACTGCGCCTTGTTGGTGTCCTGGTACTCGTCGATGAGCACGAAGCGGAAGCGGGCGTCGAGTTCCGCGCGCGTCTCGGGGTCGTTCTTCAGCGCCAGTGCCGGCCAGTAGAGCAGGTCGTCGAAGTCCATGGCGTTGGACTCGCGCATGCGCTTCTCGTAGTGCGGGTAGACGCGGGCCACCACCTGCGTGAAAAAGTTGTCCGCCTTGCTGGCGTACTGCTCCGGGCCGATCAACTGGTTCTTGGCCTTGCTGATGGCGCTCTGGATGGTCTCGGGGCTGAAGCGCGATTGGTCCACGTCGGCGGCGTCGAGGGCGCCCTTGACCACCTTGAGGCGGTCGGTCTGGTCGTAGATGGTGAAGTTGCGGTCCAGGCCGAAGCGCTCGCCGTACTGCCGCAGCAACCGCACGCCCAGGCTGTGGAAGGTGCTGATCCACACCGGACTGTTCGGCATGAGCGCCTCAACGCGGTGCCGCATTTCGCCGGCGGCCTTGTTGGTGAAGGTGATCGCCAGAATCTGCCACGGTTTGACGCCCTGGTCGATCAGCCAGGCGACGCGGCGCGTGATGACGCGCGTCTTGCCGCTGCCGGCGCCGGCCAGGATCAGCAAGGGGCCCTCGAAGTGGGTGACCGCCTCACGCTGGGCGGGGGTCAGGTCGGCGAGCAGGTCGGCGCGGCGGCGCATGTGCGGTTCTCCGGGTAGAAGGGGGTTGGCGTCCTGCGGGAGCAATTCGGATTGTACAGCCGCGGCCGGCGTTTGCTAAGATCGAGCCAGGCAAACCCACTGGACTCGCGGGGCAGCGTTATGGAAATTGTCGGCATCGGCACGGACATTGTGGAGTGTTTACGCATCGGCCGCATGATCGAGGAGCACGGCGAACTGTTCCTGACACGCGTGTTCACGGCCCGGGAGATCGGCTTCTGTCAGGCGCGGCGGACAGTGACGGAGCACTTTGCCGGCCACTGGGCCGCCAAGGAGGCGATCATGAAGTGCCTGGGCACCGGCTGGCGGCGCGGCATCGGCTGGACGGACCTGGAGGTGCGCAACAGTCCGGCCGGGCAGCCGCGCGTCTGCCTGCGCGGGGCGGCTCGCGACCTGGCCCGGCGGCTGGGCGTCAGCGACATCCTGCTATCGCTGTCGCACTGCCGCGCCTACGCCACCGCCACCGCCGTCGCGCTGCGCGGCACCCTGCCGGCGCCGCTGGAGCCGGAAGAGTGATCCACCCACCCGAAGCGTCAGCGAGGGCCGCCCTCGCTGACGCTTCGGGTGGGTGGATCACTTCACCACGTCCTGAATGATCTGCCGGGCGATCTTGTACGCGGTCTTGATGCTGGTGGCCCGGTTCTCCATCTGGCCCTCGTTGAAGTACTTGCCCGCTTCCGACTCGGGCAGGCCGGCGATGGCCACGGTCAACGGCAACAAACTCATGAACTCACGGGCCTTCTGCGCCTGGCGATCGGCGCTGCCTTCGCTGGTGCTCATCGGTTGATACTCCGTGCGTGTCTCAACTTGAAGTGGGGCGACCCCCGTAGACTACCGCAAAGGCCGGGGCCGCTCAAGCGGGTTGCTCACAGCTGATTGAGGCCGATACGGCGGTGCAGATTGTCCACCACCCAGTGAAAGGCGGTCAGGTGGATGGACTCGACGATGCCCATGTCGTCGAGCGGCACGTGCAGGCTCTGCTGGGCCAGCGTCCGCAGTTTGCCGCCAGTGAAGCCGGTGCAGCCGAAGGTGCGCAGGTCGTGGCGGTTGGCCCACTCGACGGCGCGAAGGATGTTCGGACTGTTGCCCGAGCCGCTGATGGCGATGAGCAGATCGGCCGGGTTGGCCAGGTTCTTGAGCTGCTCGACGAAGACGCGATCAAAGCCCTCGTCGTTGGCCCAGGCGAGGATGTAGGGCGTGTTGTCGGTAAGACTGAGGATGCGCAGCCGTTTCTTGGCGTCGTTGTCGAAGTCCTCGCGTGTCAGCGTACACTTGCCAAGATCCTCGCAGAAGTGGGAGGCGTTGGAGCCGCTGCCGCCGTTGCCGATCACGTAGACGGTGCGGCGGTGCTGGTAGCAGTCGAAAATCGCGTCGGCCAGCGCCCGAACTTCCGCGGGGTTGATGCGTGCCAACTCCTGGCTGACACGCTGCAAAAACGGGCTCACATCGAGATGAACGCCGAGCATCGGCAGGGTCTCCGGGGTCCACGGCCGCGCGGACTATGCGCGGCGTCGTCTCATCATAGCGAATGCCCCGGCGCCGGGGCCAGAGCGCCTGGCCGGTCGCACACGTCAGCGTTTCGCAGCGTTGGCCTTGGGGGCCTGGTACGTGCGCTGGTCGCGTGTGACGCGGCGGTCGGTGCGGCGGTCGTTGGGCGAGACGTTCAGCACGCGGATGGCCTTCTCGCTGTTGGACACCTTGAAAATGCCTTGCACCTTGCCGTTGCGGCCGCCGGAGCTGCAATAGGCATAGTCGATGTTGATGTGCTCCTTGGCCAGGATTTCGCAGACGTGGGCCAGCGCCCCCGGCTGGTTGCGCAGGTCCACCAGCAGCACCTCCGTCTCGGTACAGGGCGTGTTCAGCGCCTTGACCACCTTTTCCGTCCTGTCGAAGTCCTCCGTAACGATGCGCAGGACGCTGTGCTCGTGCCGGTCCATCACGGTCAGCGCGATGATGTTCACCTTCTCTTGCGCCAGCGACGCCAGCACGCTGGCCAGGCGACCCGGCTTGTTTTCCAGGAAAATCGTGATCTGCTTGGTCGTTTGCACGGCGGCCCTCCTTCGTCATTGTTGCCGGCGCCGGCGGGCGGCCGGCGGCTTGGTAGACTTGACCCCAACCATTGTAAGTTGCCGCGCTCCACACGGCCAAGGAAAAGTGAGGGGGTAAGGGGGTGCGCCCAGGGCATGGTCGGCCGGCTCGTGGGCGACTTCTTTTTTGAGGCGGCGCCGGCCGCGGCCCAGCTGGTGCGGGCGACGCTGCCATCGACACACCACAGGTCGTAATCGATCTGGCCGCGCTCGTCCAACTGGGTCTGCAGCGCCGCCAGGATGCGGTCGAGCAGGCCGCTTTGGCGCAGAGATGCTCCTACGCCAGTTCGGTGTGACCTACGGCTCGCGGGCCAGGCGCCGCTGGTTCCTGTGGGAGTAGCGGAGGCCCTGATCCACCCCGTCACGGTCCTCCACCAGGGGAGGGAGAAAAATCAAGGCGCTCCCGTATCAGGTCCGCTTCCTCGTATATTAAGATCACAGGGAACGGTTTGGCCAAAAAAAAGTGGGAGGTGGTCGTGCGTCAGTGTCTCGTCACCGGCGGCGCGGGGTTCATTGGTTCACACCTGGTGGAGGGACTGCTGGCACGCGGCGACCGCGTGCGCGTGCTGGACGACCTCAGCACGGGTAAGCTCGCCAACCTGCAGGGCCTGGAAGAGCGCGTGGAGGTGCTGCGCGGCAGCATCACGGACGCGG
Source organism: uncultured Gemmataceae bacterium (assembly GCA_963750165.1). Taxonomy (GTDB): domain Bacteria; phylum Planctomycetota; class Planctomycetia; order Gemmatales; family Gemmataceae; genus CAVVPN01. The sequence continues at coordinate 360,470 of CAVVPN010000001.1, forward strand.
CGCTGGCGCGGCAGGCAGTGCAGGGCTGCGAGGTGGTGTTCCACCTGGCGGCGCTGCCGTCGGTGGCGCGCAGCGTCGAGGAGCCGCTGGCGAGCCATGAGGCCTGCGCCACCGGCACGCTGCAGGTGCTGGACGCGGCCCGGCAGTCGGGGGTGCGGCGGGTGGTGTACGCGGCCAGCAGCAGCGCGTACGGCGACAATCCGGGGGCGGTGCGGCGTGAGGACGAGCCGGTGTCGCCGCTGTCGCCTTACGCCGCCGCCAAACTGGCCGGCGAATTTTACTGCCGCTGCTTCACGGCGGTCTACGGCCTGGAGACGGTGCGGACGCGCTTCTTCAACATCTTCGGTCCGCGCCAGGATCCGCGCAGTCCGTACTCCGGCGTGATCGCCATCTTCATCGCGGCGCTGGCCGAGGGCAAAACGCCGCGCATCGACGGCGACGGTTTGCAGTCGCGCGACTTCACCTACGTGGCCAACGCGGTGCAGGCGGTCCTGAAGGCAGCGGACGCGCCGGCAGCGAACGGCAACGTCTACAACGTCGGCATCGGCAGCAGCACCAGCGTGCTCGACCTGGTGAAGCACCTCAACGAGATTCTCGGCAAAAACGTGCAACCGCTCCACGGCCCCGCCCGCGCCGGCGACGTGCGCCACTCGCAGGCGGACATCACGCTGGCGCGCCGCGACCTCGGCTATGAGCCGACCGTCCCCTTCCCCGAGGGGCTGCGGCGCACCGTGGAGTGGTATCTGGCGACACAGGGCGGATGACCAGGTGACAAGGTGACAAGGTGACAAGGTGAAAAAGAAGGGTTCTTTCTTTCACCTTGTCACCTGGTCACCTGGTCACAATTTCCCTCGACACGGAATATTTTCCGGATTGTGCCGTCTTCCCTCCGATGACCCCGCACGACTTCGCACGCCTGGTGGACGCCCACGGGCCGCCGCTGGTCCTGTTCGCGCGGCAGTGGTGCGCCACGCCCGAAGATGTCGTGCAGGACGCCTTCCTCAAACTGGTCACGCTGCGGCAGCCGCCGCGGGACGCCATCGCCTGGCTGTACCGCGTCGTCCGCCACGGCGCCATCGACGCCGGCCGCGCCGACCGCCGCCGTCAGCGCCGCGAGGCCGCCGCCCGGCCCACTCACTGGTTCGTCGAGCCGGAAGTGGACGGCCTGGACGCCGCCGCCGCGGTCGCCGCCCTGGAGCGCCTGCCAGGAGAACAGCGCGAGGTCATCGTCGCCCGCCTTTGGGGCGGACTGAACTACGAGCAAATTGCGGAGGTGGCGGGCTGTTCCGCCAGTACCGCCTGCCGCCGGTACAGCGCAGGCATCGCCGCCCTGCGCCAGGAGCTGGGATGGCCATGTCCGACAACTCCCTGACCGACCGCCTGCGCCGCCTCACCCCCGCGCCGGGGCCCGACCGCGACGCGCTGCTGTTCGCTGCCGGTCGCGCCAGCGCCCGCCCCGCCCGCCGCTGGCAGGCGCTCACCGCTGTCCTGGCGGCGACGCAACTGGTGACGCTCGGCTTGCTGCTGTGGCCGCGGCCCGTGCTGCCGACGCCAGGCGGCCCACCCGTCCTGGTGGACGCGCCGTTCCCCTTTGAACCGTCCCCGCAGCCGCTGCCGCCGACCGCGTCCGAGGTGCCGCACCTGCTGATCCTGCGCGACCGCGCCCTGGCGACGGACGGGAACCTGCCGCCGGCCGCCCCCGTTGATTCGCTGGCGCCGCCGCAACCACCGCTGCGCGCCTTCGGCGCGCCGTCGCCAGACCTGTTGAAATAATCCCATCTCATCCCAAGGAGTGAACCCATGATCCGCGTCCTTCTGGCGGCCGCCGCGCTGCTGGTGCTGGCGGCCCCCGGTTGGGCCCAGGCCGACCAGGACAACCCGTTTCTGATCCGCCTGAAGGTCCACGCCGCCGCCGCGCCGAAGCCGGCCCTGAAGTATCAACTGCTGCCGGAGCTGCGCGAGATGCATCCCGGCAACCCGATTTTCGGCTACCTGAAGTGCTTCCCGGAGCAAAACAATTTCTTCCACAGCAAGGAGGCGTCGGACGAGCGGGAGAAGTTGCTGGAGATGCCACTGGCGGAACTGGCGAAGAAGAAGCTGGGCGGCTACGGCGGCATTGCCCTGAAGCGGGCCGACGCCGCCGCCCGACTCCAGCATCCCGACTGGCAAACGCTGCAACAACTCCGCACCGAGGGCTTTTACCTGCTGGTGCCCGAACTGCAACAGATGCGCACGCTGACCCACGCCCTGTCGGCGCGCTTCCGCGTCGAGGTCGCCGAGCGCCGCTTCGACGACGCCGTGGTCACTGCCAAAACGATGTTCGCGCTGGCCCGCCATACGGGCGAGCATCCCACGCTGATCGGCGACCTGGTCGGCCTCGCCATTGCCTCCATCACCATCGGCAACCTGGACGAAATGCTACAGCAGCCGGGCTGCCCCAACCTGTACTGGGCGCTGACGGCCCTGCCACGGCCGTTCATCGACCTGCGCCGCGGCCTGCAGGGCGAACGCGTGGCGATGGACCGGGAGACCCGCACCGTGGTCGCGAACGCGCCCATGACCGCGGCGCAGATCAAGAAAGTCGTGGACCGTCTCAGCTCCGTGGTGGACGGGGGAAAGGACCCCCAGGCGGCCCACGCCTGGCTGGCGGAGCGGGTCAAGGACGAAGCGTACGTCCAGGCCGCCCGCCAGCGCCTGGTGGAGCACGGCCTGACCGCGGAGCGCGTCAAGGAGTTCCCCGCGGCCCAGGTGCTGCTGCTGGACGAGAAGTTCGCTTTCGAGGTGCAGCGCGACGACGCCATGAAGGTGATGCTGTTGCCGTACTGGCAGGTGGGAAAAATGCTGGCCGCCCGCAAGCAAAAGGATCGGCATCTGTTCAATCGGCTGCTGCCGTCCTTCATGAAGGTGCGCTACGCGCAAACGCGGCTGGAGCAGCGCTTCGCCCTGCTGCGCTGCGTCGAGGCGCTGCGGCTGTACGCGGCAGAGCACGGCGGCAAGTTGCCGGCCAAGCTCGCGGACGTGCCGGTGCCGGTGCCCGACGACCCGTTCACCAGCCAACCGTTCTCCTTCCAGCTCGACGGTGACACCGCCATCCTGCGCGGTGGCTTGCCGCCGGGGACGGCGGAAACCCTCCGCGTCACCTATCGCGTGACCGTCGTGAAGTGATCGGAGCGGCAGCAGCGCTAAGCCGCAAGCGGCAGCAAGACGGGGCTCGCGCTCCAGCCCGTCTTGCTGCCGCTTGCGGCTTAGCGCTCTGACGCCTTCCCGGCGCGCCCGTTCAGTCCGGCGTCCTGCCGCTTGTTGCGGTCGCGCACCGTGGACCACAGCGCCCGAATCCCCTTCCAGCGTTCGCAGTCCGGCGGCACTCCCAGCACCCGCAGCAGTCGCTCGACGTGGAACCAGCGCAGCGCCGCGTCGCGGTCGATGCGCTGGAACTCGCGCACCAGCACCGAATAGTTGAAGCCCAGTTTCGGACTCAGATCGCGCAGCGTGTTCGCCTTCTCGGCGATCAGGTAGCGCAATTCCACCGCCAGCGGCGAGGCGAAGCGCGCCTGCAACTGTGCCCGGTAGCGTGCCGCCCAGTCGCGCGCAGATCCGCCAGTTCTTCGACACCGCCCGCCAGCGCCAGCTGCTCCACGACCGGCCACGCCGGCAGATCGCCGCCGTGCAGCAGCGTCCGCAGCCTGCCGATCCACAGGCCGCGCAGCCCCGCGCGCTTCAGCAGTCGTGCCAGCGGCACCAGCCCGCCCTCGCGCTCCGCCAGTGCCGCGACCAGCGCCGCCACCGTCGTTGGCGCCCGCCACGCCGTGCGTTGCGCCGCCCGCGCTGCCCGCTGCTGCAGCAGCGCCGCGACGCGCCGCTGTCCGGCCTGGTGCAGCGCCTGCACGATGCGGCGGCGAGCGCTGTCCAGCAGCGGACTGACGCCGCGCTCGATGCGCTGATACTCCAGGCTCGGGTAGCCCAGCAGCGCCTCCATGTCCGCCAGGCCGAAGCCGTACTGCTCGCGCACCAATCGCAGTTCGACGCGCGTCTCCGGCCGGCGGCGACGGTGGAACTGCTCGCGCCGCTGCCGCCACAACTCCAGCAGACGGTCGCGCTCCGCCTGGTCGTCGGTCAGCACGGCGGCCAGGCCCGCGGGGTACGCCTGTGCCGAGTACAGGCCGTCCTCCTCGATGTGCTTGAGGATGCGCGCCGGCTTCTTGCCGCCGACGCCGAACAGGTCCGCCAGCTCCCGGCGACTGACGCCCTGCCGCTCGCGTAGTCGCTTCAGCGCCGGCCCGAAGCCTGGCGGGTGCGGCGGCGCCGGCTCGCCCTGGCGCCACAGGTGTTCGAGCGCCCGCAGTTCGGCGTCGTCCTGGCACAGCGCCCGCGCCGCGGCGGCGACCTCGTCCCAGGGCGGCAGTTCCAGGTAACGCAGGCGGCGAAAGGTGGCGTTGCGCACGCCGAGGCGCAGCAGGTGGCTCTCGGGGTGACCGGCGCAGGCGCAGAGCAGACACAACTCGGCCCAGGCCGGCGGCAGGCCGCGCTCAAGGAGGCGGCGGCGCTGGGCGGCGGCCCACAGCGCCTCGGCCTCGGCCGCGTCTTCGCCAACGGCGGCGCACATTTGCCGCAGCAGCGCCAGCGGCAGTGGGAAACTACCGCGGCGGTACTCCCATAGCGTCGTGGCGCTGATGCCGACTCGCTGCGCCAGCGTCCGCGCCGAGCCCGCCCGCAGTTCCAGCCGGCCCAGCAACTGCTCCAGGGTGCCGCCGGGGCCGACGTACAGGCACTGCAATTCATCGAGGTAATGGGCGGGGACGTGCTGCGTGCGGCAGAAGTCGAGGAAGTGCTGGAGGGTCTGGCGCGTCGGCTGGTGGACGCCGAGTTCGAGGTCGCGGAGAGCGCCACGGCTGACGCCACAGCGGCGGGCGCACTCCAGGCGGGTCAGGCCGAGCACCTCGGCGCGGAGGGTGACGACGAGGCGAGCCAGCGGGGCTGCTGTCTGGGCGCGCTCGACGGCGCGGCGGCGCAGGTGGGCGTTGCGGAGGGCGTGGCCGGCCAGGGGAGCGGCGGTGGTGGCGTCCTGGGGCATACGGCTCTCGGGCTCGGGACGGCAGCGCGGGCAGGCAATCCAAGCGGGTTGGGGTTCCGGTGGGGCGGCGGGTGGGCGGCAAGCGTGGGGGTAGTAAATATGAGATTAACCGGCCCGGCGGCGAATGCAATCAGAATTTTGCGAAAGTGCCCCAATCGCGGTTCGCGCGGGGGTGAAGTGACGCGAACCGGGAACAGGGCCAGCGGGGAGTAAGTGACTGTCCCATAAGGGGGGAGGAATGCGTATAATGTACCATGAGAACGCAATCCTATCCCAGCGACGTGACCGATGCCCAGTGGACCTTGATCGAGCCGCACCTCCCCGTCTATCCCGGCGGGCGGCCCCGCACCACCAACCTGCGCAACGTCGTCGATGCCATCTTCTACCTGCTGCGCACCGGCTGCCAGTGGCGCTACCTGCCCAAGGACTTCCCGCCCAAAAGCACCGTCTGGCGCTACTTCGACGAGTGGCGGCACAATGGCACCCTCGACGTTCTCCACGACCTGCTCCGCAAAAAAGTCCGCACGCAGCAGAAGCCCTACCAGCCTCGGACCACGGCCAGCGTGGACAGCCAGTCGGTGGACACCACCTCCGGCGGCGAGCAGCGCGGCCGGGACAACGCCAAGAACGTCGATGGCCGTAAACGCCATATCGTGGTGGATAGCATGGGCTTGCTGCTGGCCGTGCTGGTGACCGCCGCCAGCGCCGATGACGGCGCGGTGGCGGCCCAGTTGTTCGCCCGGCTGCAGGGCCAGCCGGTGGGCAAGGTGCGGCGAATGTTCGCGGACAGCAAGTACCACAACTACGCCCTCTACGAGTGGGTCCAGGAGAACGCCCCCTGGGAGCTGGTGATCGTGCGGCGGCCGGCGGGGAAGCGCGGTTGGGAGAAACTGCCGCTGCGCTGGACGGTGGAGCGGACCTTCGCCTGGCTGGGGAAGTGCCGGCGGCTCTCCAAGGACCGGGAGAAGAGCGCGCTCTCGTCGGAGGCGTTCGTCAAGTTGGCCATGATCCACCTCATGCTCAACAGGCTCCAGCCCAAGGACACGAAGGCCAAGTTCTACTATCGCCCAGCTGCTTGACCCCTTATGGGACAGTCACTAAGAGGTTGTGCGAGAAGAAGTAGGTCCGGCGAGCCGAGCCGGACCCGCAGCGGGTGCCGCTCGGCTCGCGGCACCTACCGTGTCGCACAGACACTAACGGTTGTCTGCTACCGCCCCATGCCGAGCACCACCCGGAACCGCGCCTTGCCGCTCATCATGCGCTCGTACGCCTCGGCGACCCGCTCCAGCGGAAAATGCTCGTTCATCGACTTGACCCCCGTGCGCGAGCTGAAGACGAGCGCGTCCTGCGTGTCGATGGACGTGCCGGAGTACCAGCCCTTGACCGCCCGGCAGCCCATGAGGAGGTTGAGCGAATCGACCTGCAGGGACGGCACCGCGCCGATGACCAGGAGGGTGCCGTTGACCGCGAGGCCACCCTGTACCGCGCTCATCGCCGGGCCGCTGGTCACGGTCGCCAGGATCGCTTTGGCGCCGCCGAGTTTCTGCAGTTCGGCCGCGGGGTCCTGGGCCTGGCTGTCGATGTAGACCGCGGCGCCCAGCTGGCGGGCGAGCGGCGCCTTGTCCTGGCCGCGGGCGATGGCGACGGTGTGCTGGCCCATCTTCGCGGCGTACTGCACGCCAAGGTGACCGAGGCCGCCCAGGCCGAGGACCGCAACGACATCACCGGGCCGGACGCCGCTGTTGCGCAGGGCGTTGAACGTGGTGACGCCGGCGCACATCAGCGGCGCCACCTCGGCGGCCGGCAGTTCCGACGGCATCCGCGCAACGGCGCTGGCGGGGGCGATCAGGTATTCGCCGTAGCCGCCGTCGAAGGTGAGGCCGGTGACCTGGCCGGTGACGCAGGCGAAGAATTCACCGCGGCGGCAGGGATCGCAGTGGCCGCAGTAGCCGCCGTGCCAGCCGACACCAACACTCTGGCCGGGCTTCCAGACGGGGACGCCGGCGCCGACCGCGTCGATGACGCCGGCGACCTCGTGACCGGGGACGCGCGGGTACTGGATGCCCGGGAACATCCCGTCCTTGACGAGGCTGTCGCTGTGACAGACGCCGCACGCCTGCACCTTGATGCGCACGGTGCCGGGACCGGGTTCGGGGATCGGGCGCTCGACGATCTCAAACGGGCCGTTGGGACGCGGGACCTGCGCGACGCGCATCGTGGCCATGATACCTCCTGTTGTTCGCCGTCAGACACGCCTGACATTTGCGTGAAACGCAAGGGATCCGATGGATTGCTAAGCGCGGCGTACCACAACCGCGCCAGTCGGCATGCCCTCGGCGTCGTACACATCCACGAACAGGCCGTGTTCGACGCTGAACGCTCCACCGTGTTCCCAAATCTCGATCCAGGGCTCATAGGGGTTGGGAAGCCCGGCTGTTGCCGGACATCGCTCCCATTTCACGAACCAAAGGGCGATTCGGCTATCAACATTACGCTGACCCGGAATCTCTGCACTTCGAGCGGACGACTTTTCCTCAACCGTTAGTCGGAACTCAGGAGCGATGGCAGCGACCGCATCCTGGAATATGGGGTACTGGATGTCGAACAGCGCTTCAACCTCAGACCATCGTTGTTTCCCCAGGGCTGCGGCCTGGAGGAATTGATCGCGTGTCCACGGTCCCACAGCCACCCCAGGGCGTATTCTTTGGACTCGTTCGAGTGCGTCCACTGCCCATTTCTCCGTTCGCAACCAGTATTTAAGCAGCCACAAACCGGCGGGTTCTCGATCACAAGGGCAGGTAAACCACCTGGTCCCGAACGTCGTTCGGGTCACCGATGACGGCGAGGAATTCCACTTCGTCGATGGCCTGGCCGATGGTCAGCAGAGTGCGCAAGATTGCGACACCCGGCATCGGCAAGCCGCGGGCGACGCGGTCCCAGGCATCGACGGCCAGCGTTTTCTTGTCCACGGAGACGACCACGCGCCCTGCCGCGGCCGCCCACTCCAGAATGTCCGGGTCCGGCGTGTGGCGCAGTCCGACATCCTGAACGCGAACCAGATCCAGTGTGGGCTGGCGCAACCGCAACCCGGCCACGATGTGACCATGTACGTTTTCGTCAATCAGGAATCGGAGCATGACCGTTCGCCGCCCGGGCCCGGGCGGCGTCCAGACGAGCCTTGAGTGACGCCAGGCGGCCTGCGTTGGCGCTCTCGATTTGCTGACGCAGCGCTTCGGCCTCCGCTTCGCGCTGCCGCAGGTACTCGTCCAGCTCGGCCTGGTGGCGGTGGTAGTACGCCAGGGCGCCGTAGATGTCGGCCAGCGTCAGCGTGTCCAGGCCGCTGGCGATCTCTTCCGGCGTCATCCCCAGGCTCCGATATTGCAGCAGCACGTCCAGGGTGACGCGCGACTGGCCGACTCGGATGGTGCCCGTCTCATCCGTGTGCAGCGGCACCGCGTCGGCGTGAATGGTAATGGTCATGGCCCAACCCCCTTGCAGCGGCCCAACAGACCCTGCGAGTTTATTCTAGCGGACAAATCCTGTCCGCATAACCGCTCACACCGGCCGCCCCAACTCCTCGCGCACCAGCCGCACGCCATGCACCATGCTCGCCAGTTTACGGCACGCGATGAACCGCGCCGTCTGCGAAAACCCGCAGTCCGGCGTCACGTGGACGCGCTCCGGCTCGATGTACTTCAGCGTCAGCCGCAGTCGCTCCGCGACCAACTCCGGCGGCTCGATCCACGTGTTCTTCACGTCCACCAGCCCGACCGCCAGTTCCATCGGCGGCTTGATCTCGCGAGCCAGTTCGATCTCGGCCATCTCACGGCTGGCGAACTCCAGGGCCAGCTGTTGCACCGCCGCCCGCGCCAGGTGCGGGAACAGCGGCCGATAGCTGCGCCAGCCGACCGCCCGGCCGCGGTAGTTGCCGAAGCACATGTGCATGCTGATGGGTACCGGCACACCCGCTACCGTGCGCGCGATCAGGTCGAGGAAGCGCTCCGGGTTGTCTGGGTGGCACGCGAAGCTCGGCTCGTCCAGCTGCAAAAACTCGACGCCCGCGGCGACCAGCCGTTTCATCTCCGCGTTGACGATCGGCACCAGGGCCTCGGTGATTTCCTGGCGGTCGCGGTACACGTCGCCGCCCTGCAGGCAGCCGGCCAGCGTGAACGGCCCGGAGATGGGCACCTTGACCAGCCCGTCCGTCAGTGTCCGCAGCCGCTGATACTCTTCTACCAGGCCGAGGCCGCACGGCGCCGCCAGCGGCGCGACACAATGGTAGCGGTTGCGCTGGTCGTGGGCCGGCGGTCCCCAGCGCCGCGCCGGCGGCAACGGCTCGATGCCGGTCAGGTAGTCGTAGAAGCCGAGGTTGAAATCGACGCGCTGCATTTCGCCGTCGGTGACGATGTCGGCGCCGGCCTGGAGCTGATCGTCGAGGGCCAGGCGCACCGCGTCGCGCACGGCCTCGGCGCGGTCCTCGGAGCCGAACAGGTCCGGCTGGCGCACGGCGTCCTCGCAGAACTTCGCGTACCAGCCGGGAAACGACCAGCTACCGATCACCGTCGCGGGAATCAGCGGGAGTGTGTTTGTCGCCATGTCATCCTCCGGCGCGGGGGGTGCCAGGGGCTGCCAGGTAGGGCGGTCAAGGGTGCCGAATCTCGACGTATGAAAAAGTTGGCCCCCTTGGCTCCCTTGGCCCCCTTGCTGTGACCGCCGCAGTCAGCCAGCGACTCCCAGCGCCACCCGGACAGCTCCTCAACAATCCGCCCCGCCGCTCTGATGATTGGGTTCCGAAAGCCCCGGTTGATGATACGCGGCGCTTGTCCCGCTGGCCGGGGTCGGGTATTCTGCAAAGACGTTGCCCGCTACCCCGCCGTGAGGAACCCGCCATGCCGCGTGCCTACCTTGCCGCTCTGCTCCTCTTCAGCCTCCCATTCGCCCCGGCCCGTGCCGACGGACTCAAGCCCGAGGCCAAGGTCGTCGAACTGGCGAAGACCGCCAAGCCATCCGTCGTGGTCATCACGACCACCGGCCGCGACGGCAAGCAGCACGGCATCGGCACCGGTTTCGTGATCGGGGCAGACGGCCTGATTGCGACGAACCTGCACGTGCTCGGCGAGGCCCGGCCCATCACCGTGCAGCTGGCCGACGGCAAACGGCACCCCGTCACCAGCGTCCACGCCTCCGACCGCTCGCTGGACCTGGCGCTGGTGCGCATCGCGGCGAAGGGGCTCGCGGCGCTGCCGCTGGGCGACTCCGACAAACTCGTCAGTGGTCAACCGGTGGTAGCGCTGGGCCACCCACAGGGGCTGAAGTACAGCATCGTCAGCGGCATCGTCTCGGGCCGGCCGAAGGTGGAGGGCCGCGAGATGATCCAGCTGGCCATGCCGATCGAGCAGGGCAACAGCGGCGGCCCGCTGCTGGACCTGAACGGCAAGGTGCAGGGCATCGTCACGCTGAAGTCGCAGGTGACGGCGAACCTCGGTTTCGCGGTGCCGATCAACGCGCTGCGGGCGTTGCTGAAGAAGCCGAACCCGATCAGCATGGCACGCTGGGTGACGATTGGCACGCTGAACCCGGAGGAGTGGCAGCCGGTGTTCGAGGGCAACTGGCGACAGCGGAGCGGCCGGATCGTGGTGGACGGTGTCGGCAGCGGTTTCGGCGGCCGGACGCTGTGTCTGGCGAAGGCGGAGCCGCCGGCGCTGCCGTTCGAGGTGAGCGTGCAGGTGAAGCTGGACGACGAGGCCGGGGCGGCGGGGCTGGTGTTCCACGCCGACGGCAAGGATCGGCATTACGGTTTCTACCCCAGCGCCGGCAAGTTGCGGCTGACGCGCTTCGAGGGGCCAGACGTGTACTCGTGGAAGGTGCTGCACAACGAGGCGAGCAAGCACTACCGGCCGGGCGACTGGAACACGCTGAAGGTGCGCGTCGCGGAGGGCAAGATCCGCTGCTACGTCAACGACGAATTGGTGCTGGAGTCGGCTGACCCGGTGCTGAGCGAGGGCAAGGTCGGACTGGCGAAATTCCGCACGACGCACGCGGAATTCAAGCACTTCCAGGTGGCGAAGCAGGTCAAGCGCCTGACGCCGCCCGCGGCCCTGGTGGCGAAGGTGACGAAGGCGGTGGGCGAACTGCCGGCGCAGGGGCCGCTGTCCGGGCCGCTGGTCGAGAAACTGCTGCCGGACGCGCCGGACAGCCTGGCGGCGCTGCGGCACCGCGCGAAGCAGCTGGAACAGCAGGCCGCCCGGCTGCGCGAACTGGCGCTGGCGGTGCACCACCGGGCCGTGCTGAAGGAGCTGGAAAAAGTCGTCGCCGGCAAGGAAGCGGACATCGACCTGCTGCACGCCGCGCTGCTGATCGCCCGACTGGACGACGAGGAGCTGGACGTGGCGGCGTACCGGCGGCAGGTGGAGCGCATGGCGAAGGACCTGCGGGCGAAGTTGCCGAAGGGGACGACGGAGGCGGCGCGGCTGGAGGCGCTAAACAGAGACCTGTTCACGGAGCGCGGGTTCCACGGCAGCCGCGGCGAATACTACCATCGGGCCAACAGCTACCTGCACCGCGTGCTGGAGGACCGCGAAGGCATTCCGATCACGCTGGCGGTGCTGTACCTGGAGTTGGGCCGGCGGCTGGACCTGAAGTTCGAGGGCGTCGGCCTGCCGGGGCACTTCGTGGTGCGCTACGTGCCGGTCAAGGGGAAACCGCGGCTGATCGACGTGTACGAGGGTGGCACGGTGCTCAGCCGCAAGGAAGCGGAGGAGAAGGTGCGGCGCATCACAGGCGAGCCGTTGCAGGAGGCGTACCTGGCGGCGGTGGGCAAGCGGCTGATCCTGGTGCGGATGCTGGCCAACCTGGCGGCGCTGGCGCGGCGGGACGAGGATCTGGCGTCGTTCCTGCGCTACCACGACGCCATGCTGGTGGTCAAGCCGGACCTGCTGGACGAGCGCTTGCAGCGGGCGGCGGCGCGGTATCAGCTGGGCGACCGGGCGGGGGCGCTGGCGGACGTGGACTGGCTGCTGGAGCACAACCCGACGGGGTTGGACCGCGAGCGGACCCTGGAATTGCGGCGGATCCTGAGCAAGGGGCCTTGACCCGCCGCGGTCGCTCGCAGTTTTTTCACGAACTGCTTGACGGCCCCGCGGGGCAGGCTCTATGATACTCCCAGATTGCCAGTCCAAAAACCCTACGCCGAAGTGGCGGAACTGGCAGACGCGCCAGGTTCAGGACCTGGTTCCCGTTAAGGGAGTGGAGGTTCGAGTCCTCTCTTCGGCACTGCGAAAAGCCTGGAAAAATCCAGGCTTTTTGCTTTTCCTGGTGGTAAGGGCACCATTCGGGGGCACCATTCGAGGAGGCATCGCAAGGGCAACCTGCGATGGCACGTCAAAGCAAACCGTGGTTCAGGGCGAGCAAAAACACCTGGTACGCCACGGTGGACGGCAAGAAAGTTTCACTCGGCGTTCGTGGCGAAGAGAATCGGAAGCAAGCCGTCAGCGCATGGCACCGGCTCATGGGCGGAATGCCCCTGGAAACGCCTCAGAAGCCGCCGCAAACGCACGAACCGCCACAAGTCGTCTCGAAATCCGAACGGAAGCCTGCGGGCGTCCAGAGCGTGATTACGTCGTTCCTGGCGGACGCTGAAACCCGTGTCGGGGGCGAGACGCAACGGGGTTACAGGAAGTATCTCATGCCTTTCGCCGCCCGCTACGGCAACCGGGACGCAGAACACCTGACTGTCTCAGAAGCCGAAGCCTACGTCCGCAATCCCGCCTGGTCATCGACTTACCGGGCGAACGTCCTTTCCACGCTCATCACGGCGTTTCGTTGGGCAGAGCGGGAACGACTCATCAACCGAAGTCCACTGCACGGTCTGCGGAAACCGGCAAGGGCAAGTCGTGGGGCGAAAGCCATCGTCTCTGCCGAAGCCCACGCACGGCTCTGCGAACATGCTGATGCGTTCTTTCGGGCGTTCCTGCAACTGCTCTGGCTGACGGGGGCACGTCCCGGCGAGATTGCCGGGTTGCGAGCGGAAGCCATCGACCCGGCTCAAGGAGTCGCCGTCCTTGCTGAACACAAGACGGCTCATCTCGGCAAGGTTCGGGTTCTCTTCCTGTCTGCGGAGGCCGTCGCCGTCTTGGGTGAGCGGCTGGCCCTTCATCCCGAAGGATTGCTGTTTCCCGGTGAGGATGGGCAGAGGATGACACCGCAAGCGGTCGGATGCAGGCTTCGGCGGTTGTGCGTCAAGGCAGGCGTCAAGCACTGCATCGCCTATGGCTTTCGGCACACCTTCGCAACCGACGCCCTTGCCAACGGCGTTCCCGATGCCCAAGTAGCGGCGTTGCTGGGGCACTCAGGGACGGCGATGCTTCACAAGCACTACGCCCATCTCGGAGCGAGAGCGAAGGCACTGAGGGATGCTCTCGACAAGGTTCGGTAGCACAGCGAACGAGCGAACGGCGAACGAACACTCAAACCGTTTCAAGAGCCACGTTCGCCGTTCGCTCGTTCGCCTTCGGAACGAGGCGAAAGCAACGATGCTGACTGCTACCATGCGGGCGGAAAAGTTCGTTTTTTACTTGCCGCCTGACTTTTCACCCGTACAATCTCTTAAATATACTTCCTTTGGAAATACCAGCCATGCGAACAGCTATCTTTGCGGCGATGGTCCTTGTAATCCTCGGTTGCGGCCCTTCGACTCGAAAGAAAGATGAAGAATTGATTGAGCAGGATTACATAAAATCCTTGAAGGTACAGGGAATTTCCAAAACAGTCAGCAACCCGAACGACCCTTTAGAGCGGCGAAGGAATGGCATTTTCTTCCTGGCCCTGATGACTGGTGCCGTCATACCGCTCTGCAACCACTGGCAGAGGAACAGGAGGCTTTTCGGCAGAGGGAAGAAGGTAGTGAACGAACAGGAACAGAAGCAGGATCAGCAGGAAAATCGACCTCTCGTGGACAAGGAAGAACACATCCTGTGGGAAGAGGATGAACAGTAGTAACATTTCAATTATAGCCCAGCCCGATTCCAACAGGCTTTGTTGCTGGCGACCTTCTTGCAACATGCACGGTCGCAAGTATTCCAGAGAGTTTCAATCCGCTGATTTGCCTGCCACCTACTAAGCGTTCCTTGGTTGGTTTGTATTCGGGAGAATGACACCTTCGATACAGCACGGGCAATCAACTTTCCCTGATGTCTTCCTAACGCCGTTCTCTTTTTCGCCACACACAATCAAGGAGAACCACCGTCAAGGCGGCACGAGGGGCGGGAGTATGGAACTAGCGTCTGCGATTTACGGACAAAGTTAGTTAGTTTTGATTTTTGCTACATCAACCCGCTGTCGCCAAACAACGGAAGCACCACGGCATATAAAAGTGCCAAAACATCGTGCGCAGGGCGACTGTGGTCTGTGGCGTCTCCCCGAAAAGTTGTCAGCCCCCACCGCCCCCACCCCGTAAGACCACGCACAGCCCGCCTTTTCTATTCGCCGTTCATAGCGGACAGCAGACACGAGGATACTAATAAACCCCTTACGGGGGTGGTGTAGTGTTTATTCCCCTCGGTGGTCTATGCTCGTTGCCTTGGTGCTTGTCGGGAATAGTCGCAACGAGCGAACCGGCGAATGGCGAACCCTTTCGTATTCGCCAAAATACAGCCAGTCGGCTTTGCCCTATGCGGCAGGACGGTAGGATGCCAACATATAAAGTTTTTAATGTTCATGCGTATACTAAACTGAATTTCGCTGCAATGCTTCACTTCCTAACAGCAAAAAACACCTGTTGCGATAACTTTTTTTTCTGGCAAAGTGGCTACCTACAAAGAGGCGTGGCAGCGCACAGGAAAGCAAATATACGAAGCCGTGTTTGGAGTTGCCTGCCAGCAAGCCAAGCACGGCTTCTTCCATTTAGGTGAAAGTATGAACGATAAAGTTTTTGACCCGATGGAGGGTTTCGTAGCCGACAGCAATAGCGGAGGGTTGCCGCCTGGGAACTACGTCGGCATGTTTGAGGCGGCTGAATACCTACCCGCACAAGAGAGCGATGCCATGAGCGGCGAAGGCGGTCGCAAATGGGCAAAAATCGCCTTCAAGTGGCGACTCACCGAAGACGCCAGTAACGGCGAACACAAAGGCAAGAATGCCGTGCGTGAGACGCCGCAAAGCACAGGCGTCAAGTCCTCCTATGTCCAAGTTTGCGGCTTGGTGATGGGCAAACCCCTGACGCCGAAAGACGCCATCAAGATGAAGCCGTTTGTGGGTCGCAAATACCTGCTGACCGTTGGCAACAAGACCGACAAGAACGGCAACCCGACCAACTGGACGCATGTTGTCAATGCGATGTTGATGCCGCAGTAGTTCGTTTAACCCAAGAGGACGGGCTTGCTCACCGCTTGCCCGCCCTCGCATTCAAGAAAGACAAATCCTATGCAGTATAGTAGTATGGCTGTCGGCGAAAACATTGCCGAAGCGTTGCGGTATGCTTCCCACGGCTACAAGGTTTATCCCGTGTGGGGCATCAAAGACGGCAAGTGCCTGTGCGGTGGCTTGAAAGGTTGCCGCCCTGGAAAACACCCGTGGGGCAAGGCAGTTCCACACGGCGAGAAAGACGCCACAACCGATGAGGCGACAATCCGCCGATGGTTCAAGATGCCCGTCGTCAATGTTGGCGTGAGTATTGACGGCGTCGTGGTTCTCGACCTTGACAAGAAGCATGGCGGTATGGACACGCTCGCCAATTGGGAACGCAAGCATGGTGCGCTGCCGCTGACGCCGACCGTAAAGAGCGGCGGTGGCGGACGGCATTTCGTATTCAAGCATCCCGGCGTGCCGCTCAACCCGAAGCCCGCACGAGGCGTTGATTGTTTATGGGGCAACGGCGGCGGTTGGGTAGTGCCGCCCTCGCTCCACGCATCAGGCAACCGCTACGAATGGCTTGTGTCGTTGGAAACGCCGCTCGCCGCAATGCCGCCCTGGTTGGTGGAGATTGTCGCCGAGTGCCCGCTGCCGCTCCGCGGCAGCGGCGTGCGGCTTGACGACTTCGACCCAATGGACGGCTTCGTTGATTCCGTGCCCACCTTCGCTGACCTGGGGATGCTCCCTGCTGGTTGCCGCAATGATGCCGTCAATCGCACCATCGGCAGTATGCTCGGTAATGGCTTCACGCCAGAGCAAATCACCGAGGATGGCTTGCGCTGGGCAGAAATGCAAGAGTCGCCGTACTCGGCTGATGACCTGCGGGAGAAGGTTCGGCACTTCGGCCGCAAGCATGAAGTCGAAATTAACGATTTACAGTATCCGCAAATCGTTCCACTCCATCAGGGCGAGTCGTGTTCGCCGTTCGCTGTTCGCCCTTCGCTATGCCCCTCCGGGGTTGTAGTTGCCCCCACCCCCATTGCACCGATTGACGGCGAACACTTCTTCGGTCTGCTCGGCGACTTCGTGCGAGCCGTCGAACCGTTCACCGAAGCAGACCCGCTCGGCATCCTGGTGTGTCTGCTGGGCGGGGTCGGCAATGCTCTCGGCAGAAACGTCCATCATCGCATCGGCAGACGGCACGGCACCAACCTGTTCGTCATGTTGATAGGGACAAGCGGCAATGACCGCAAAGGCACTTGTTGGGATGTAGCCGAAACGCTCCTTACACTTGCCAACCCTGCTTGGGCCGATAGTTGTCTCGAAAATGGCTTGGGGAGTGGGCAGGGGCTTATTGACCGCATTCGAGACGCACAAGGCGATGACGCTGGCGTTCCCGACAAGCGGCTTATGGTTGTCGAGGAAGAGTTTGCAAAACCGATGCGGTTGATGCGAAGCGAGAGTAGCATCCTGTCCGCCAACCTGCGAGCGGCTTACGACGGCAAGCCGCTGGCCGTGCTGAATAGGGGCGAGAACCGCTACGGTTGTCGAGAGCCGCACGCCTCCATCGTTGGCATGATTACTCCCGAGGAGTTGCTGGAACAACTTAAAGGCCGCAGCGAGATGCACAACGGCTTCCTCAACCGCTTCCTGCTTATCGGCGTGAAGCGTACCCGCTACCTGCCGTGCGGTGCGGATTACGGCAAGGTGTGCCGAGATTACGCCGACCGGCTGCGAGAAGCAGTGGAGCGAGCCGCCGCACTGCGAGAGCCGCTTGGCGTGGCAGAGGATGCCGCCGCTTTTTGGGACGCCGAATATCGCAGATTGGAAGCCGAACGCCCTGGCAACTACGGCAAGGCGACCGCACGGCTTTCCGTCCATGCCCTCAAAGTGGCTCTGGTCTATGCCGCCCTTGAAGGCTCACCGAGTATCCGCCTGTCGCATTTACGAGCCGCCTTGTCGCTCATCGCCCACGCAGACCGCACGGCGTTCGACTTGTTCGGCACGGCATCGGCGGTCGCTCCCTGCGAAGAACCGCCGCACGCCAAACTGCTTACCCTCGCTCGGACTCGCTCGGACGGCATCATCAAGACGGACGCCTTTCGGCTGTTCAGCAACAAGCGGAAGGCGAGCGAGATTGACGCCGACTTCGCCCTGCTCACGGAGAACGGTTTTGGTCGCTGGGAGGGCACACGCTGGTTTGCAAGGAAGCCGGAATGCGATATGGGGGGTGGGGTGGCGAATGAGATAAAAGCGGTCTGCGAAACGGTGAATGGCGAAGAGAGGGGGTCGCTTTGACAACGACGCCCTTCGCCAACGCCTTGATTCAGGTGAACCACTTGACGACGACGACTTCTTGAGGATGCTCAAGGAAATGCCTGACGACAAAACGGCTAAAGACAGCCTGCCCTTCCTTGAACGATTGGCGCTGCTTTGAGCGTCGGGGCACCCTTGAGGGCACTTTTGAGGCACCATTGGGGCTTGTCGGGGCACCATTCACGGCTACAATACCGATGACGCTTATCTGCGATGCCGGAAGCGTTTGCCAGCGAAATCCCTGAAAAACACAGGCATTTCGCATTTGCTGACGTGAGTTTTCGGACCTGGTTCCCGTTAAGGGAGTGGAGGTTCGAGTCCTCTCTTCGGCACTTGACGCAGCCGTCGTAAAGGCGGCAACGAACGGCACTTAGGACACATGATCCTGAGTGCCGTTTGTCGTTGTACAACATCGGTACAACAAACCGGGCATTCGCAGGGAGGTTGAAGGGAGGCTCCTTGACAGCACCGCCGAACCGATCTAGCGGTTCCCTGAAAGGCGGTGGCAAGGTGGCGAGTCTCAGGAAAAACAAGCAGGACGAGTACATCATGTGCTTCCGGTTGGGCGGGCGGCAGTACAACCGGGCGCTCGGCACGGACGACGAGAGGGAGGCGACTGCCAGGTTGAAGCGGGTGGAAGCGACCCTCCACGATCTCGGCACGGGGCGGCTCGCCCTCCCCGAAGGCTGTCTTGACGTGGGCTTGTTCGTCATGTCGGACGGCAAGGCGACGGCGAAGCCGACCATGCCGAAGGTCGTCACCGTTCAGACGGTGATCGACGGGTTCCTGGCGGATGCCGAAGGCAGGGTCAGCCCGGAATGCTTTCGGCAGTACCAAAAGCATCTCCGGCGGTTCGCAGCCAAGTTCGGGAACCGCCCTGCCGAATCGTTGACCGTGGAGGAAGTGGAAAATTACAGTAAGAGACCCGAATGGTCCCCCTCCTACCGCAACGGCGTTCTCGGCACGGTGGTATCGGCGTTTCGGTGGGCGGCATCTGACCGTCGCCGGTTGATCGGGTCGAACCCCATCGCTGGTATCAAGAAGCCGAAGAAGCAGAGCCGGGGGCGAAAGGCGATCATCTCCCCTGCCGATCACGCCAAGCTGATCGAACATGCCGATGCCGATTGGAAGGAGTACCTGGCGTTGCTATGGGAAACCGGGGCACGACCTGGCGAGATCGCCGGATTGACCGTCGATGACGTTCACCTGGCAACCAAGATGGTCATTCTCGCCAAGCACAAGACGGCGGACCAGACCGGGGAGGATCGGATCATCCACTTGACCGATGCGGCAGTGGCGATCCTCGAACGGCGGCTCGCCACGCATCCCGTAGGACTGTTATTCCCCGGCGAAGATGGACAGAGGTTGTCTGCGAACAATGTTGCCTGCCGGATGCGGCGGCTCTGTCAGAGGGCGGGCGTCAAGGCGTTCTGCTACTCGTACCGACATACCTACGGGACCGATGCTTTGAGCAAGGGCATCCCGGATGCGGTTGTCGCTACTTTGATGGGTCACACCGGGACCGCAACCCTCCATCGTCACTACAGCCACCTGACAAGTCGGAATCAGGTACTTCACCAAGGGGCAATCCAGGTCCGGGCAGGATGAGTCTTAGCAAGGTCGGACGACAACCTCGTGCCGCGAAGCGGCACGAGGTTGCTTCCACCATCACGGTTGCGGCAACAAACCCTCGCTCTGGTATCGCACAAGCTCTTCGTGCGATAGACTCCATTCCAGACTGCAACCACGTCCGCACGCTCGCTTCGTGGCATTCACCCTTTTGAGCCTGCACCACTCCCGCACGGTGTACTCATCCCGTTCGACCAACTTTGCAAACTCGCCAGTGGTGTAGGCGGCTTTGACCGAAGCTTGGTGAACCTCCCCACGAATGGTGGACACCCAGTTAAGAGTGTAAACTCTCCTGAGGAGGTCCATCATGGCCAGAACCCGACGTACCTACACCCCGGAGTTCAAGCTCGAGGCCGTCAAGCTCGTCACTGAGCAGGGCTACTCCGTCGCCGAGGCCGCACGCTCCCTCGGCATCCACGAGACCCTGCTCCGCTCCTGGAAGCAGGCGCTGGAGGCCAAGGGCGGCCAGGCCTTCCCCGGCCAGGGCAAGCTCTCCCCCTTCGAGGAAGAGAACCGCCGCCTCCGGGCCGAGAACCAGCGGCTCCTGGCGGAGCGCGACATCCTAAAAAAAGCGACGGCGTTCTTCGCCAGGGAGGCGTGAACCTCCCCACGAATGGTGGACACCCAGTTAAGAGTGTAAACTCTCCTGAGGAGGTCCATCATGGCCAGAACCCGACGTACCTACACCCCGGAGTTCAAGCTCGAGGCCGTCAAGCTCGTCACTGAGCAGGGCTACTCCGTCGCCGAGGCCGCACGCTCCCTCGGCATCCACGAGACCCTGCTCCGCTCCTGGAAGCAGGCGCTGGAGGCCAAGGGCGGCCAGGCCTTCCCCGGCCAGGGCAAGCTCTCCCCCTTCGAGGAAGAGAACCGCCGCCTCCGGGCCGAGAACCAGCGGCTCCTGGCGGAGCGCGACATCCTAAAAAAAGCGACGGCGTTCTTCGCCAGGGAGGCGACATGACCTTCCGCTTCATCGAGGAACACCGCGGCCAGTGGCCCGTGCGCCTGCTCTGCGAAACCCTGGAGGTCTCGACCGCCGGCTACTACGCCTGGCGCGACCGCCCCGCCAGCGACCGCGCCCGGCGCCGCGACACCCTCCTCGTGGAAATCCGCGCCATCCACGCCGAGGTCAAGGCCCGCTACGGCAGCCCGCGCATCCACGCCGAGCTGGTCGCCCGGGGCCAGGACTGCTGCGTCAACACCGTGGCCCGGCTCATGCACGACCACGACCTCCGGGCCAAGACGGCCCGCAAGTTCCGCTGCACGACCGACTCCAACCACGACCTGCCCGTGGCCGCGAACCTCCTGGATCGGCAGTTCAACCCCGCCGCGGCCAACGAGGCGTGGGTGGCGGACATCACCTACATCCCGACCCGGGAGGGTTGGCTGTACCTGGCTGTCGTCGAGGACCTGTACTCGCGGCGGGTGGTGGGCTGGTCGATGGCCGACCACCTGGAGAGCCGGCTGGTCGTCGATGCCCTGGAGCTGGCGGTGCAGCGCCGGCTGCCGGGGGAGGGGTTGCTGGCCCACTCCGACCGGGGCAGCCAGTACGCCAGCGACCACTACCAACGCCTCCTGGGCAAGCACGGCATCACCTGCAGCATGAGCCGCCGGGCCGACTGCTGGGACAATGCCCCGATGGAGAGCTTCTTCGCCTCCTTGAAGAAGGAACTGGTGCACGACGCCGACTTCGCCACCCGGGCGGAGGCGCGGGCGGCGCTCGTCGAGTACATCGAGGTCTTCTACAACACGCGGCGCCGGCACTCGTCGCTGGGGTACGTGTCCCCGGCCGAGTATGAACAGTCCGAATAACCGTTAACCCCGTGTCCACTTTTCGTGGGGAACTCCAGTGCATGGCAAGGGAGCGGTTCCCGGCGAGCATCACTTCGTCGCTCTCTATCTCGTTCCCCGCCTGACCAGTTTCTCCTTCCTCGGCGTTCCGCACTTCGTCAACCCAGACGGCATGAAAGCCAGCGTAGGCGATGTGGTGTTCTGCTCATACGCGCCTGAGAAGAACATTTACTATGTTCCGACGAACCGCCTGAAGATCGAGGTCAAGCTGGAAAACCCGCGAGATGGCTTCATTGAACTCACCCGGTTGCAGTATTACCACTGGATCAGGCAGGAACGGAGACCAGAGGACAAGGGCAAGCCGAACCTGAGCGCCCAGCCCGAGCAGCCAGACCTCTTCGTGGGGGTTTCAGAGCAGGGCGTCGTGATTTTGCCGTGGGCCACCTTCCGCGACATCTACATCAAGCAGGTGTATCCGAAGGGACTGACCGACATTCTGAAGATCAAGAACAGGCCGAGCCCCACGGGTAAGTTCTCGATGAGTTGTTTCGACTGGCCCAATGATGGCAGCAGTTCTTACTACTTCGGTTACTCGAAGAAGGTG
Organism: uncultured Gemmataceae bacterium; assembly: GCA_963750165.1. Classification (GTDB taxonomy): domain Bacteria; phylum Planctomycetota; class Planctomycetia; order Gemmatales; family Gemmataceae; genus CAVVPN01. The sequence goes on from CAVVPN010000001.1 coordinate 382,225, forward strand.
GAGAAGTGGCCGAAACTAGAGTCGTCGTTCATGGAGTCCTTGAGACGCCAGTGTAGCGAACTCACCTCGGGTAGCCCGATCCAACCGCTTCAGCCACGACCGGACGTGTGAAGAAAATGCACACCTCCATACCTTGGCAGTCGCACTTTTCCGAGTGCTCAAACCGCGAGATTTACGCAGTTTTTCAGCGCTTCGATGAGTTTCAGGAGTTCCGTTGCATCGGCCGACTTGGGTTTAATTAGGGCGTTCAAAGTCGCCCGCCGCAACACGGCAACCATATGACGCAACGACCATTCACTCTCCCAGGGTCCCATCACTTGGCGCAATTCCTCCGCCTCCGGCAACTGCCGACCGGCGGTAAGATACCACACCATCACGACGCTCTGCAACGACCACACCCACGGCGCCACCTTCTCCACCGCTTCCCGACTGTAGTGTTGTGGCGCCTCGAGGTCCAGCACCTGTTTGCTCGCCCGGAACAGTACCTCAATGGACCAGCGCCAGGCGAACTGCGTAATCACCCACCCCACGTCCGCACGCATGTCGGTCGTGAACAGGTAGGCATCGTCCAACTTCCCGTCCGGGTCGCGCACCACCACCACCTGCACCGGCCGCAACCCCAACACCCGCGGCCACACCGCCCGGTAGGCGAACGCCCGCAGGACGCGCTGCTCCCCGTAGACGGTCACCGTCACCGCCTGCCACACCCAGTCCCCGGTGGCCACGCGCTTACGGTCGGCCTTGGCGGCGGCTGCTTTGGGGTTGGGCAGACGCGGCCCCTTCTGCGCCTTGCGGCCGCGCCGGCCGGGCTTGGCCTGAGGCAGACGCGGGTCGTACACGGCCGCGTCGCCGCGCAACCGGCCGACGAAGGTCACGCGCTCGTCCAGGTCCGCCAGCAGCGCTTGGGCCGCGTAAGCGCCGTCGGCCACCAGGGTAAAGCGCCGGCCGGGGAACCAGGCCAGCACTTCGGCGAGCAGCGCGCGCGCCAGCAGTGGGCAGGACGGCTGCGCCTGGCCGGGCCGGTGCAACCGGGCCAGCAAGGGCAACGCCAGGATCGGGGCGTTCGCGAAGGGCAGGCAGACGGCGACGGCGACGACCACCCAGTTGTGCCCCGCGGCCGTGGCGGTGCGTTTGCGGGTCGAGGCGACGGCATCGCGGAACCAGCCGAGGCCCCAGACGTGCTTGCCGCGCTTGTGGGCCAGGGTGTCGTCCACCAACAGCGTGATGGTGCCGCCCAGGTGGAGGCGCGTCAGGATGAGGACGGCGACGTGGTAGGCCAACCCGGTCACGGTCCAGGCGGAGCGCGCAAAGAAGTTGTAGGTGGTGTCCAGGCCGTGGCGCCGGGAATGGTCCCGCAAGTCTTGGGGTTGGGCGGTGTCGGCGACGCGACAGAGGCGGTGCTGGCCCAGGCACATCACCCAGCCGAGCACGAGTTGGCAGTGGGTGTGGAACGAGGGCAGGGTGAAGGCCGGGGCGAGGGCTTGGACGATGGGCTGGAGAGAAGCTATCATCAGCCACATGAGGGGCTCCTTCCGGCGAGTGCATGGCTTGAGAACCTATGCACAAACTTAGGAGGAACCCCTCTCTCTTTCTGCGACAGCCCCGTGACACTATCGGTGTTCGTCTGTTCATGGAAGCGTGCGACAGTTCAGATACCGGGGATCGGCTTCGAGGCGTACCGTTCTTATGGGTGTCGAGCAGGTTACTCGCCTCCGTCCGGCTGGCTTTGCCCACTTATCGTCCCTGAATAACCTCCAAGACCCCGAGGACTTGGTTCAATAGCATCTCGAAGTCGAGAAACTTGATGTCGGCGATCTGCATATCACGAGACGCGATGCCCTTCATAGTGATCGGTTGCGGCAGGTGTGGCGCAGCGTCAGGGAACTCCTTCTTGATGTTGTCCACGATAGAGTTGAACTGTTCGGCGATCTGGATGGAGATATGCTTCTCCTTCTCCTTCGCCGATTTGCCGTCCAAGGTGTTCTTGAAGGCCGTGATCGTACCCTTGTGGAAGTCGAGCGAGGTCGGCATGGCTTCCCCCTCCTATTGCGCCGGGATTCTACTTTCGCTCTTGGAGAACGTCCAAGACGGCTAACACTTGGTTTACCATGATCTCCAGATCGAGGAATGACACTTCGGCCTGCGAAGCCAAGCGAGCAACATGACCGCCCCAATGGATCGGTTGCGGTAGATGGGGTGCTGCTTCGGGTGACGCCTTCTTGATCTCTTCGATGACGGTGTTGAACTGCTGGGCGGTTTGGATCGAGATGCGCCCGTCCTTCTCCTTGCCGGACTCGCCGTCCAGCGTGTGCTTCACAGCCAGCATCTTCGCCTTGATGAAATCAAATGCCGTTGGCATGTGAGTCTCCCCGTTGGTCAGGCCGGGTTCCTGCTGATGAAGTCTCTGATCCCGGCCACCATCAGCTTCACTTGCTCATGGGTGTAGTCGCCATACTTCCCATGCGCCGCAGCATTCCGAAGATCAGCCCACGCCGTTACCTGCTTCTGGTCGTTCTTGTTGTAGGCCCCAGCCTTCGCCAAATCCGAGTTCATCGAGTCGAGCTTGGGCTTCGGCGGGACCGTGACGCCGTGCTTGCCGCAGAGCTTCCGCAAGTGCTCTTCGAGGACGCCGCCCGCGATGACCGCCGCAGGGTCTTTATACCCTTCTTGCAGGAAGTATTCGGCCATCGCAAGGAAGTCGGAGAACAGGTCGGCGTGGATAAGTTCCTCGAAACTCTGAAGACGACCGGCCTCGTAATCGCCCCGGAGGGCGCTCAAGATCCCGCGAAGGCGGAACTCAACTTCCTCGTCGCGGCTCCTGCTGATGCTCTTCACGGTGTTCTTGAGCACCGACTCCATCTGGTCGAGGTAGGCGCTGCCCGGTGGGGCGAGCCGCCTGATCGCGGCGCAGGAGAGCGTCGTGATTTCTTGTACGTTTTCAGGAACCCAATTGCCGCTGAGTTCTTTGCGGCGCGTGAACACGGCATCAATCTGGGTCAGCGCCGTTGATTTGTCGATGGGCATAGCCTTCCTCTTCGTGGGGATGCCGTATTATAGTGTTCACGCAAAGAAAAAGGGGACGTAGTGTTAGTTACGAGGTGGCTGTGGGTTGATGAGAAATGGCCCCTGATCAGGTGGCACGAGTTCCAGTGTGGCCTCGACGAAATGTTCTTGCTTCCTATTGCCTTTGAGCCAGTAGGTGCAGATGACTTCTCCGCTTGGCGTGTAGCCGTCCACGGTCATGTCCGGGCCACCGCCGCTTTTTGTGCGGACTGCATCGCCTTGTTTGAATTTCTGCATGTTCATCTTCAACCTTTCTCCAGATTATGCCACTTGTCACGCACCTTACGTATAGCGTGGTAGGGGGAATTCACGGGATGGAGTCGCTTGTGGTATGGGTCGGGAAAATCGAACAACCTCCTGATCTCATCGTGATATTGGCGATAGAATCGCTCATCATCGAGTTTCCCGCCGTCGAGATACATCCCGCAGGCAAGTTCGTATGAGTTCAAAAGAACCTCGACGGCCTCCTCATAGGCCGTTTGGAAGGAAGCAATTTGACGGGTCTCGTCAGCAAGAAGTTTGGTGGGAAGTTTGCCACCTTGCAGGTCGGCTATTCGCACAAAAAGCTCGCCCACCCTCATCCTCGCCTCGTTGATAAGACGCAGGACGGAAAGTTCTGACTCGGCAGTCAGTCGTCTTCCGGTCTGTTCAGCGATGGAGTTCGCCTTCTCGGCAAGCGTGTTGGCAGCAGCAGCGCGGTCCCCGGCATTCTTGGCGCTTGATCTGTTCAAGAAATAGCTGACGATGGCCCACAGGAGCGCTGCACCGAGAGGCACGCCAAGATCACATCCTTCGTGTCCATTTTCACTTCTTCTTTGAATCAGATTTGCTCGCTGCTCTTTCAGCCGCCGCTTTTTGCTCAGCCGCCCGTCTCCCGGCCTGCGCCAGCTTTTCCGCCATCTCGGTCGCCATCTTCAGCAGCGCATCGGCGCTCTCTTGTAAATTTCGTTCGGTTCTGCCCACCACCTTTGGCTTGTCGTTGTTCTGGCCCATGTTTGTGCTCTCAGCCCTTGATCGCTTGAAACAGATCGCCCCGATTCTGCACGCTGGATTACTTCTTGATCGCAGTGAAAAGCGCCTGTAGTTGTTGCGTCATCGCCAGCAGGGCCTCGACGCTCCCGCTCTTCGTGAACCGCCGCAGCGTTCTCGGTTGGGGCCAACCGAGTGCTTTGGCGATCTCCTCGACGATGGCTTCCTTGGCTTCTTCGGTGAGGGGCGTATCATCCTCGTAGGTGAGTGCGTCGAGCGCCCGCCCGATGGCGATGATCTCGGTCCCCAAGTTTGAAGATGCAAGGTCGCTTGCCTTTTTGATGAGACCCTTCGTCACATAGATCTGGTCACGCGCCACCGCTCGCTCGATGCGCTCCGCGTATTCTTTGCCCACTTCCTTAAACGTCGGCATCGTTGCCCCCGTGCATTCCCGCAGTGATAACTTCCGTCCGCCTCGACCATCCACCAACACGACATTTTACCAGACGAACCCGCTCGTCCCAAGGTCAGCAGCAGGAACGAAAAAGGCCCGACGGACCTTCTCGCGTTCGGTCGGGCCTCGTGTTTGGGGAAGTGCGGGCCGTGGCGGGGCTCAAGCCGGGTTGCCCGTCTTCCCCCTGAACGTCTCGTTCGCAGAGGGCCGTCTCGGGCAGGGAATCGGCTTCGGGCCTTCTTCCTCGGGATCTTCGCCTCGGCCAGAACGCGGGCCGCTACTCTGAAAAAGCGACCGCTTCCGAACACACGTTCACACAAATCGCGTTTTCATGCTCTCTGGGTGAACGGTAGTTCATGACGACTTACTTGCGGGTGATACCGAGGACGAGCGCGATCTCGACCACTCCATTGCCCTTAGCCTTGAGTTCGTTATCCTGCGGACAACCTTGGGGGTCGAATGCGATGTCTTGCTGCGGCCTGTTGACTGGACTTTGTAGCGGCGGGAATGGCCGGACTAAGCAAGGAAAGGACGCGGACAACGGACAACTGCCTCCACCGTGCTATTCACAATGAATCGCCTCCACCGAGGCTCTGCCACCCTTTTTCGGGCACGTCGCCACGGGGAAGCAGGCCCGGTCCCTGTTCGACGCTCTGATCCAGTCGGCGGATCGGGAGATGCGGCTCGGGCAGTCATCGGCGTGGAACCGCTGTTTTGGAGATGTGTGCGACAGGAATTTAACCGATCACCGGACAATTCGTTTAAGGAATCGTTTAAGAGGAGTAATTGGCGGAAGCGTTTAATCGAGCAGTCGCCATAAACCCTTTGGGCAACTGAAGTTTCAAGAGCGGGCGATGGGATTCGAACCCACGACGTCCAGCTTGGGAAGCTAGCATTCTACCACTGAATTACGCCCGCAAGTAGTTATCATTTCAGGGCTTACGTCGATTGCCTGTTATGTTTCCTATCTGGTTGGAACATTGATTGGAACAACTTTAAGCCTGGTCGCGACAAATCACAAAAAATATGACACTCTAGCACCAGGGGTGGGCAGAATGCGGTAGGCGGCGCCGTAAGGCCTTTCGTTGCTGCTGCTTGCGTTACCGGCCTCGTACGCTCCGTTCGGCCGAACCGACCAGGTGGCTCACTATCGGGGCATTTGCGGTCAAAAGCGCTTGTCGGTACATGACTTACGCTGCTTGGACGCCAATTCGGTCACTCCTGGTGCTAGAGTGTAAAAAATATTCTACCCGGCCCATTGGATACTTCAAGAGAATTCTGGAATCCAAGAGCCGGGGGTGTGGCAAATCTTTCGGGAGTCAGACAGCGAGGCAGAGTTGGGCCTCCCAGTAGTCCTGCCAGGCGCCGCTTTGCTCCAGGGCCTCCAGCGCCATGACGCTCTCGGCGTTGTCCCCGTCCCAGCGCCTGCCGCGCCCCTTGATCCGTTGCGTCGTTGCCTTGCACATCGACTCCGTCGGACCGCTGCCGATCTGCCGGCCCATCTCCTGGAACTTCGGATATTGGATCATTTCCCGGCTGTCCGTCACCTAAATAGAAGCAACCAACAGGGAAAGTAGTAACTACGCTGACCGGCCTTTGCCCTTCGGCTTCGGCTGCAAGTACACGGCATCCTGGACCTTAAAGGATTTTCGCTCGGTCAACCAGGCCAGCACCAGGTCCACCAACTCTTCGAGACTTTGGCATTGATGGTTCCGCGTGATCTGCTCGTGCAGCCGCCACCACACCCGCTCGATCGGGTTCAACTCCGGCGCGTACTTCGGCAGGAAGTGCAGTTTCACCCGATCGCCGGACTTCAGACAGAACTCCCAGACTGCCCAGCAGTCGTGGTGGATCTTGACGTTGTCGCAGATCACGTGGATCACCCGGTAGCGGCGCAGGCGCCGCCGCAGGTCGTGCAGGTGCGCCACGAACAGCGCCCGTCCTTCTTGGCCCCCCGCGTCGTGATGAGCTTGCCCGTGCGCCAGTGCAGCGAGCCGGCCAGGTAGCCCTTCTCGTTGTCGCCGGGGGTGACCACTTCGGCCTGGTGCCCCTTGCGCATCCACCTGCGGCCGATCTTGGGGTTGAGGTGGATGTCCATCTCGTCCTCGAACACGGCCGTCTCGTCGTCGGGCGGCCATCCCGCTGCTGGAAGGGGTGTTCAACCAAACCCGCCGCACCTACGTGGTCCTGAGTCTGGCAAACGCCTACCTGGGCCGGTATGACGCGGCGGAGGCGGAGTATCGGACGGCCCCCGAAATGCTGGAGTGGTTGGACAAGGCCATCCGCATCCTGGAGCCCGTCGTGCAGCGGACGAACGAGCGGCCCCAAGCGCGGCAGATGCTCCTCATGGCTTACGAGCACAAAGCCTGGCAACTACCGCGGCAAAAGCGCCACCACGAGGCGGTGATCCTGTACGACCGGGCGGCGGAACTCTGCCCGGGGAGCAAACTATCTCTGTTATTGGCGAACCGGCGGAAAATGCAAGTCTACCAATGCTAGATCCTGGTGAAGCGTGCCATCGAACAGGCGCACGCGGGGGAACACGTCAAGCCAGCCCAGTTGGCCGAGCAGTGGGGCGCCCTGCCGGGGCCGGCGAAAGAGCCGTGGGTGAACGCCAGCCGGGTTCTGTCCCAGTGCGCCAAGGTTGCCAGCCAGGAGGACCAGCGCGAGCAGTACGCTGCCAGGGCTGTGCGGCTGCTGGAGAAGGCCCGGGCGGCGGGCTGGTTCACGACCACGGCCCGGAGGAAGGAATTGGGCGATCCGGTGTTCAAGTCGCTGCGGGGCCGCGCGGACTTCCGGGCGTTACTGAGCAAGGTGGAGGCCCCGCTGCGCTGAAATCGTCCCCCGCCGGAGCGACACCACACGCGGTATGCTGGATTGACAGATCGCCGCCTTCCCCTTTGCCGCGCCCCGGTTTACAATCCCACAGTCGCTCGCCATCGCGTCCGCCACGCCGCCCCTGGGACCGCCATGTTCGACTTTCTCCGAGCCAACGTCCGCGCCATGGCCGGCTACACCCCCGGCGAGCAACCGCAGGGCGATACCTTCGTCAAGCTCAACACCAACGAGAACCCCTATCCGCCGTCGCCGCGCGTCTTCGACGCCCTCCGCACCGCGCTGACCGGCGAACGCCTCCGCAAGTACCCCGACCCGATCGGCACCGCCTTCCGCCAGACTGCCGGCCGTGTCCTCGGCGTCGATCCCGACGGCATCCTTATCGGCAACGGCTCCGACGACATCCTGACCATCCTCACCCGTGCCTGCGTGCCGGACGGCGGCCTGGTCGTCTCGCCGACGCCGAGCTATGTGCTCTACCGCACCCTGGCCGAGCTGCAGAACGCTCGCTTTCAGACGGTGCCGTTTCGGCCCGACTGGTCGCTGCCGCAACCGTGGCCGCTGCCCGAGGCGCACGTCACCTTCGTGGCCAACCCCAACTCGCCCAGCGGCACCGTCGTGGCGCCGGCGGACCTGCACGGCCTCGCCGAACAGCTGCGCGGCCTGCTGGTCATCGACGAAGCTTACGTGGACTTCGCCGAGGCCAACGCTCTGGGCCTGACGCGGCGCCGCAACGTCGTCGTGACGCGGACGCTGAGCAAGTCGTATGCGCTGGCGGGGGTCCGCTTCGGCTTCGCGGTCGCGGATCCGGCCCTGGTGCGCGAACTGGTCAAGGTCAAGGATTCGTACAACTGCGACGTACTCAGCTTGACGGCGGCCACGGCGGCGCTGCACGATCAGGAGTACTTGTGCGCCATGCGCGGCCGCATCCTGGCGACGCGGCAGCGCCTGGAGCGGCGGCTGGCGGAACTGGGCTTCCTCGTGACGCCGAGCCAGGCGAATTTCGTCTGGTGCAGCCGGGCGGATCGGCCGGTGCAGCCGATCTATGAGGAGTTGAAGCGCCGCCGTATTCTCGTGCGCTACATGAACTACGCCGGCCACGGCGACGGCCTGCGCGTCTCAGTTGGCACCAATGAGGAGATCGACCGGCTGTGTTCGGAACTGCAAACGCTGGTTTAGAATCAATGGATTAGCCACAGAGGACACAGAGAACACAGAGAGAAAGACAGAGAAAACAATTCATTGGATTTGTTTTTCTCTCTGTGTTCTCTGTGTCCTCTGTGGCTAATTCTGGAGCTGTGCGATGAAGACTCCTTCGGCTGAAACGCTGCCGCGTACCGCCCGCGTCGAGCGGCAGACGGCGGAAACAACCGTCAGCCTGGCCGTCAACCTCGACGGCAGCGGCCGCGCCGAACTGGCCACCGGCGTCGGCTTCTTCGACCACATGCTGACGCTGCTGGCCCGGCACAGTCTCATCGACCTGACGGTGCAGGCCCAGGGCGACCTGCACGTGGACGCGCACCACACCGTGGAGGACGTGGGCATCTGTTTCGGCAAGGCGCTGGCGCAGTGCTCGGCGACAAGGCGGGCATCCGCCGTTATGGCGCCGCGACGCTGCCGATGGACGAGACACTGGTCACCGCAGCGCTGGACCTGAGCGGCCGGCCGTTCCTGGTCTGGTGCGCGGCGGTGCCGCCGGAGACGCTGGGCAACTTCAGTTCGCAGCTGGCCGAGGAGTTCTGGCGGGCGGTGTCGTCGAGCGGGCTGTTCAACCTGCACGTGCTCTGCCACCACGGTCGCAACACGCACCATATCATCGAGGCCGTCTTCAAGGCGACCGCCCGGGCGCTGGGCCAGGCTGTCGAACGCGACCCGCGCGTCAGCGGCGTGCCGTCGAGCAAGGGTGTTCTGTAGCGAGTTGTCCGTCGGCGGCTGTCCGTTGTCCGTGCGTGGTGGCTTTGCTATACTCCTGGAATGGTCGGATGCCCGACAGGGGACGGCTCTCGAAGCGAGGAGAACACGGTGTACAAGGTTTGTGGGTTCTTGATGCTCTGCGCTCTGCTGGCGGGACTGACGGGTTGTGGCGCCAGCCAACGCGACCAGGAAATCCGTCACGTTATTGAACTTATCAGCAACGTGTCGTCCACCTACCGGACCCTCAAGGACGACCTGAACAAGGCCAGCGACAAGCATGAGAAGGACAAGAAGCCGCTGACCGAGGAGGACTGGCGGCCGCTTGTCGTCAAGGCCGAGGATCTGAAAAAGATCGCCCAGGAAGTACAGGCTTACAAGGGCCACCTGGACTCCTTTCGCGACAGCACTTCCGACGAGCAGAAGCGCCGCTTCGCCGAAAGCTATGGCGTTGATTTCCGCGACCGCGTGCTGGAGGTGGACCGCGAGGAGCGCGCCTACCACGTCGCCTTCAACCGAGCCTACGACCTGTCCAACGACCTCGGCAAGGAGGAGGCCGACAAGTTGCGCAAGACAGTCAAGGACGGCAAGGACGTGTTCGATCTGCTGACCAAGCAGCGCTGACGTCCGCGGGGTGGGCCGCCGCCACTCGGTCCGGGGAGACTGGGGTCATGAAGACTCGAACCGTCATGGGGTTGCTGACGCTGGCGGCTGCCGGCCTGCTGGTCCTGGTCGCGCCCGGCCAGACGCAACCGGCTGGCCATGAAGCTGTCCTCAAGGACATGCTGGCCACGCTCGGCGACATCAACAAGACGCTCAAGACCGTCAAGGACGAGGAGACCGCCACCGCCGCCCGGCCGCCGTTGCGCGACGCGGCCAAAAAGTTGCTGGCCCTGCGCAAGCTGGCCGACAGCCTCAAGCAGCCCGAAAAACAGGAAAAGGACCGCCTGGAAGCCGCCTATAAAGTCAAGATAGAGGACGCCCTGAAGACGCTGCAGAACGAGAGCATCCGCGTCAAGGCGATCCCTGGCGGCTTCGCGGCGGTGCAGGAAATCGCCGTCGCCACCAGGAAAAAGAAGCAGTGAGGCCCCGCATGCGCCGCCTGGTGCCCGGACTGCTGCTGACGGCGGCGCTGCTGTGTGGCTGTGGCGGCCAGCAGGACGGGTCGAAGCCGCACAAGCTCAGCGCCGCCGAGGCGAGCGACGCCCAGGCGTGGATCGATTTCACGCGCCGCCAGATCGCCGTCAAGCGCGAAATGGTGGGCATCCTGAAAACCGTCAAGGGCGGGCCATCGATGCAGGCGGCGCTGGACGCGCTGCTCAAACTGGAGCCGAAGGCCGAGGCGGTGATCCAGGAACGGCACCGCCTGCCGGTGCTGTCCGCCGCCGCCAACGATCACTACCGGGAAACCTGCGCCGAAGAGTTGGCGGACGTAAACGCGGCCGAACAGGAGCAGGTGCGGCGCATCGTTCACGACGTACGCGACGGCCCCGCATTTTTCGATACCTTGAAAGCGAAGCTGAAAACCCTTCGGTCCCCGTGACCGCTTGACACACCTGCCTGTGGAGCTACCGATGAACCGACGGTGGTTGGCCTGCTGTCTCCTGCTATGCACCGGCATCGTGGGTTGTGGCGATTCGCCCAGCCTCATCATGCGCGACACCATGACCACGGAGAACGAGTTGTGCGACCTGCTCTGCAAGGTCCCGGACAGCGACAACGCCGATGAGGTCGCGGAGGAGATTTCCAGACTCAGGATCAAGCCGTTCAAGGAGAAAGCGGATAACTTCAGCCACCGGTCAAAAGTCTTCCAGCCGAACGACAAGGAGACCAAGAAGGAGCTGTTGAAGGCGGCCGACTTCTGGAAACCGGCGTTCGATGCGGTGGGCGCGCGGCATCCCCGGCAGCCGGGTCTACGTGGTGATCGAACGGCTGAAAAACATCGCGCTGCACCGGGCCCAGGCCCGGGCGGACGAGATCAAGGCCGGAGGGGGGCAAGCCAGGGTGGGAACCGAGGGACAGTTTGCGAACGAGGTGGAGGCGTTCGCCCAGGTCGGCAAGCGGCTGGAGATCATCGATCCGGAAAAACTGTGCCCCAACATCTACCAGCTCATCAAGGACACCGAGGGGACGGGCCTGGACGGTTTCAAGGTGGTAGAGGTCAAGAAACAGGGCGAATGATCCCGAGTCGCCTGGCCTGTTCTTGAGCCCGCAGCGCCAGCGCGGGATGTCCCGCACTGGCGCTGCGGGCTCAGAAAACAAGAACCGCGCCGCGGCGGGATTGGCTACAATACGTTTCGACAACTAACTGGACCGTCGCCCGCGGACCTACGCCGCCAGTTCGCCGAGGGAACCCGACTCATGATGATCCCGATCTCCCGGATGGCCGCTGCCGTGCAGCCCTCCGCCACCCTGGCCGCGGGCGCCAAGGCCCGCCAGCTGAAGGCCGAGGGCGTCAAGGTTTACGACTTCAGCCTGGGCGAGCCGGACTTCAAGACGCCCGAGCACATCTGCCGCGCCGCCTACCAGGCCATGCAGGACGGCCACACGCACTACACGCCGGCCACCGGCATCCCCGAGTTGCGCAGCGCCATCGCCCGCCGCTATCAGAAGACGCACGGCCTGGCCGTCACGCCCGAGCAGGTCATCGTTTCCAACGGCGCCAAGCACTCGCTGCACAACGCCCTGGCGGCCCTGGTCGGCCCCGGCGACGAGGTCATCATCCCGACGCCCTACTGGGTCAGCTACAGCGACCTGGTGCAGATGACCGGCGCCGCCTACGTGCTGGTGCCGACCACTCACGAGAGCGGTTTCAAGATGACGCCGGCGCAGATCCACGCCGCGCTGACGCCGCGCAGCCGTCTGGTCATGCTCAACTCGCCGGCCAACCCGACCGGCACTGTCTACACGCGCCAGGAACTGGAAGCCCTGGCCGACGTGATCCTCGACAGTCCGCTGGCGGTGCTCAGCGACGAGATTTACGAGCGGCTGGTGTTCGGCAGCGCTCGCTCGACGTGCTTTGTGACACTGAGGCCGGGGCTGGCGGAGCGAACCGTCACCATCAGCGGCGTCAGCAAGAGTTACGCCATGACGGGCTGGCGCATCGGCTGGTCGGTGGGGCCGCTGCACGTCATCAAGGCGATGGGCAACGTGCAGAGTCAGGAGACGAGCAACCCGTGCAGCGTCAGCCAGTACGCGGCGCTGGCGGCGCTGGAGGGCGATCAGGACTGCGTGGAGCGGATGCGCCGCGAGTTCGAGGCGCGGCGCGACCTGGTGTGCCGGCGGTTGGCGGCGATGCCGGGCGTGCGCTGCCCGCTGCCGGAAGGCGCCTTCTACGCCTTCTTCAACGTGGCGGCGCACTTCGGGCAGACGCTCGGCGGCAAGAAGGTGACCGATTCGGCGAGCTTCTGCGCCGCGGCCCTGGAGAGCGCCCACGTCAACCTCGTGCCCGGAGCCGCGTTCGGCGCCGAGGGCTACGTGCGCCTGTCGTTCGCCGCCAGCCGTGAGACGCTCACCGCGGGGCTGGATCGGCTTGAGCAGTTTTTGAATACGTGAGAAGTCAAAGGTCAGAAGTCAGGAAGAGCGCTAAGCCGCAAGCGGCAGAAAAGCCAATCTGACCTCTGGCCTCTGACTTCTGACCTCTGACTTCTGCGGAGGGGACGATATGGGCCTGCTGCTCCTGACCGAAGACGACGTCCGCCAGCTGCTGACCATGGACATGGCCCTGGAGGCGGTCGAGGAAGGGCTGCGCCGGCTGGCGCTGGACGAGGCGGCCAACATCCCGCGGGCCCGGTGCCAGACCGATCACGTCATGCTGCACACCCTGTCCGCGGCGGCCAAGACGCTCGGCGTCGCCGGCCTCAAGGCATACACCACTGGCCGCAAGGGCGCCTTTTTTTTGGTCACGCTCTTCGACGGCAAGACTGGCGTGCCGCTGGCGCTGCTCCAGGCGGACTACCTCGGCCAGGTGCGCACCGGGGCGGCCAGTGGCGTCGCCACGCAGTACATGGCCCGGCCCGACGCCTCCGAGGTTGGCCTGTTCGGCACCGGCAAACAGGCACGCACGCAGCTCCAGGCCGTCTGTCGGGTGCGCAAAATTCGCCGCGTGCAGGTCTACAGCCCCAACGAGGAGCACCGCCGCCACTTCGCCCACGAAATGTCGGCTGTCGTCGGTTGCGAGGTGGCGCCGGTGCCGCGGCCCGAGCTGGCCGCCCAGGACAAGGACATCGTCATCACCGCCACCAACAGTCGCGAGCCCGTCCTCAACGGCCACTGGCTCGCCGAGGGCACGCACCTGAACGTGGTCGGATCCAACTTCATCACCAAGGCCGAGGTGGACGCCGTCGCCGTGCGCCGTTGCAACTCGATTGTCGTCGATAGCAAGGACCAGGCCCGGTTGGAGGCCGGCGATTTCGTGCAGGCCCAGGAGGACGGCTCCATCAGCTGGTCGGACATTCACGAACTGGGGCAAGTCATCGTCGGCCGCTACACCGGCCGGGCCCACCCCGAGGATGTGACATTGTTCAAGTCGCTGGGCATCGCCATCGAGGACGTGGCCGTCGCCGCCCGTGTTTACGCCCGGGCGCAGGCCGCGGGCATCGGCCGCGTTATCGAGTGGTAGGTCGGAGCCCGAGCGCCAGCGCGGGGCAAACTTGGCCCCGCGCTGGCGCTCGGGCTCGGACACGGCAGCGCCGTCATTTGCCGAGGGTGGCGAACAGTTCCATCAATTTGCGGTTGAGTTGCTTGAGCGTCACCGGCCGCACCAGGACCGCGATGGCGCCGCGGGCCTCGACCTTTTCCACCCAGCCCGCCTGGCTCTCCGACAAAATCAGAATGCCGGCGCAGGGGTGCTGCAGCCGCTTGGCCTCGGCCACAATGCGGTCGAACATGAACATGCCGTCCTGGCCCGTCGTGCCCGCGTCGATGATGAGCGCGTCATACGGCTGCTGGCGGAAGCGGTCGAGGGCCCGCATCGGGTCGGCGGCCAGGAAGACGCGGTAGCCCAACTCCTTGAACTTCTCGCGCAGCGCGTGCTGCAAGCGATCATCGCTCTCGGCAATGAACAGCGACCGCACCACCGGGCCGGCGTCGGCCTTGCTCTTGCCCTCCAGGTCGCGGCGCACGTCGCGGATGGCCTCCAGCAACTGCGAGGGTGTCTGATAGCGCTCCTGGGGGTTGAGCGCCATCATCGTCTCGACCAGGTGGAACACGCTGGGCGGCCCCTTGACCTCATCCTTGCCAATCGGCTTGACGTTGCGGAAGCGCTCGCGGTTCATGCGGGAGCGGGCGTCCCTGGTCGCCTCCAGCGGCGGCCGGCCGGTCAGCAGTTCGTACAGCACGCAGCCGAGGAAGTAAATGTCGCTGCGGATGTCGCCCGGGATGACGCCGGTCGCCTTCTCCAGGCCGGCGTAATCGACGGTGCGATCAACGTGCAGCGGGTCTTCGGTGTCCCTGGCCGAGAGGGCCGCGGGCTTCGGATTGTGTTCGCCGGCCAGGCCGAAGTCCACCAGCTTGGCGGTGCCCTGGCTGGAGATCAGCACGTTGGTCAACTTCATGTCGCGGTGCGAGACGCCTTTCGAGTAGGCGTGCGCCAGGCCGGCGATGGCGTCCTCCAGGATGCGCAGCGCCTCGGCGGGTTCCAGCTTCTTGCGGATGGCCAGGAAGTCGCGGAGGTTGCCGCCCTCGACGAACTCCATCACGATGTAATGCTGCTTGCCGACGGGATCGCGGTGGACGGCGAGGATCTCGACGATGTTCGGGTGGCGCAGGGTCATCCCCATTTTGCCCTCGCGCTCGAACAGTTCGATGTTGTGTTTGTCGTCGCTCCACTTGCGGCGCAGCACCTTGAGTGCCACGACGGTGCCGGTGCGCGGGTCGTCGGCACGGTAGACGCGGCCGAAACTGCCCGAGGCGATCTTGTACAGCAGCCGATAGCCGCCGAGCACGTAACCGTCGGTGTCCCCCTTGAGGAGCTTGCCGGTCTGGAACGGGGTCAGGATGTTGCGCCGCTCCATGACGCGCAGCCACGGTTCGGGCTCGCCGCCGCGCTGCCCGAGTTCCGCCCAGCCCTCCTCGGCCTGGTCCGGCGTGATCAGCCCCAGTTTGACCGCGAACTGGGCCAGTTTAGCTGCGTCAGCCGTCGCCATGGATTCTCACCGTCCGGAAGCAGCCCGCAGAAACCATTCGCCAACACCCTTGTCCCATTTTACCTAACCAGGGCGCCGTGCCAAGCGAAACTCTGCGCTGCGCCGACAGGTGAGTGACGCCGCTTACCCCCGAGCGGGTCCTGGCCGGGCGCGGCGGCGCGGCATACAACCGCGGTGTTGAGGGAAACGGTGTCAGGGAGAACTAGCTTGGTGCTCTGCACCGTGGGCGATGTTGCGTCGCCCGAGCGGTTTGTTTGCGATTCGTCTCAGGGAAGGCTGTTTCAGGCTCGCCGTGGCCGTCGGGTTCGACTCGGGCGACGTCGGCCTGGGACAACCCCGCGGCCCGTGGTTCCGACATCGCCCGAGTCGAACCCGACGGCCGCGAGCCCGTGAGCCTTCCGTGACCCAAGCGGAGAAGTAGGTCTCCCGACACCGCAGCGCGGACGGCCCGCGGCGGAGAACTAGCCCGGTGCCCTGCACCACGGGCGGCGTTGCGCCGCCCAGGCCGTTTGTCAATCGTTCGTCTCAGGGAAGGCTGTTTCAGGCTCGCTGTTCGGGTTACCCGATGAGGTAATTCTCATCAGCCTGGAACAACCGCGCGGCTCGCGGTTCTGATGAGAATTACCTCATCGGGTAACCCGGCGAGCCCGTGAGCCTTCCGTGACCCAGGCGGAGAAGTAGTTTGATGCCGTTGGGTCGTCCGCGCTGTTTTTTCCACAGTCCTTCCTTGACCGCCACCCACCCCGGCCGCCCAGCAACGAGAGCCCCGTTTACATTCCGCGCGGACTCAGCGCGCGCGAAACGGAGTGCTTGTTGACCGAGGGCGCGCGGCAGGGTCATCGGGTAGAATGGCCGCAGCGGTTTTCGTTGGCACGAGGAGCGAATCATGAATACGTCGGTAACTGTGCAGGGGACACTGAAGCCCGATGGGACGCTGGAGCTGGATACCCGGCCAGAACTGCCGCCGGGCCGGGTCAGGGTCGTACTGCAACCACTGCCCGCCTCAGCAACAGCGCAGGAAGACTGGTGGCAGTACCTGCAGCGCGTGCGGGCCGAACGAGAAGCCGCCGGCTACCCTTTCATGAACGAGGCCGAAATGGCAGCACATCTTCAGTGGCTGCGGGAGGATGACGACCGCATTGAGCGCATCTACCGGGAAATGGGGCAGGAGCAGTCCTGATGCGCGTTTACTGCGATAGCGTCATCTTGATCTACTACCTGGAAGGAACGCCGCCGTTCAAGGCCCGGGCAGCGGCCCGGTTGGCGGCCTTGTGGGCCGCCGGAGACACGGTGGCGGTCAGCGACCTGGTCCGGTTGGAGTGCCGGATGCAGCCGATCCGATTCGGAAATACTTCTGCCCTCGCCGACTACGACTTGCTATTCGCCCAGCCCAATGTCGAGTGCGTACCCATCACGACGGCCGTTTTCGACCGCGCCACGTTGATCCGGGCCGCCCTCAATTTCAAGCTTGGCCGACTCCCTCCACCTGGCGGCCGCCGTCGAGTCCGGCTGCGACCGCTTCCTGACGAACGACACGCGGCTGTCCCGATTCTCCGACATCGCGGTGGAAGTGCTGCCGTAAACAATCGGCGGCCTCTGGCCTTTCTCCTTGACCCTGCCACCCGCGGCGGTGACAATCCACCCAGCTACCGGGGTGGTTCGCGACGGGGCAATCGCCTCGGCTCCTGGTGGCCCTGTCCATCTCGAAGGAGCCCTGTCAATGACCAGGACGACAGCAACCGTGCTGGCGGCGATCTTTCTGGCCGTCGTGGCGACGAGCCTGCGGGCGCAGCAGACCGACAAGGAAAAGGAACTCGCCAAACAAAAAGCGGCGGCGGACAAGGCCCGGGAAGCCGACGCCCGCGCCCAGAACTTCAGCAACCTCAAACAAATCGGCATCGCCGTCCACGAATTCTACGACAAGCAACAGACCCTGCCGCGGCACGCCATCTACAGCAAGGACGGCAAGACGCCACTGCTCAGCTGGCGCGTGGCCCTGCTGCCCTACCTTGACGAGAAGGCGCTGTTCAAGGATTTCAAACTCGATGAGCCGTGGAACAGCCCGCACAACCGCCGGCTCATCGCCAAAATGCCGAAGGTGTATGCGCCCGTGGTTTCGGGCAAAGCCGGCGCGGGCAAAACCTTTTACCAGGTCATCACCGGCCCCGACACGCTCTTCGACGGCACCAAAAAAATGAAGCTAACGGACATCCGCGACGGCACCTCGAACACCATCCTGGCGATTGAGGGCAAGAACGCCGTCACCTGGACCGCCCCGGAGGATGTGCCGCTGCCGCGGGGCAAGGGTCGGCTGCCGGCCATCGGCGGGCAGTTCAAGGATAGCATCGCCGTCCTGTTCGGCGACGGCTCCGTCCACACCATTCGCCCTGATCCGCCGGTCGAGGTGCTGCGTGCGGTGATCTCGCCCGCGGGCGGTGAGGTGGTGGATCCGCAAAAGCTGGAGCGGTGACCGTGGCGAAACCAAGAACCAGTGGCGGAAAGAACAGTCTTCGTTCGCAGTACCGCCTTTAGAGCGAGCGGTTCACGCACGGTTTGCGCACAAGTGGCGGCGGGCACGGGCTGACCTCCAGCGGCCTGCGCTGCCACAGCAAGGGGGCCAAGGGAGCCAAGGGGGCCAACTTTTTCACACGTCGAGATTCGAGCCTGGGAGCGGCTCGCGCAGTTTGCAGGACGGCTCGGGAGCACTGGCCTGCCGTTCGTGGGCCACACAACTGCGAACCGCGCTAGGCGGAATCGGACACGCAGATTCCGCCTAAAGGCGGTACTACGAACGAAGCACTCAGAGGACGCTCGCTTTCCGCCACAACTTGTAACGACCTGTCGAAATCAAAGGAGCCATTCATGACCCGACGAAAGACCGAGGCGGTGGGGGTTCTCCTGGCCGCCCTGGGGCTGGCCCTGGTGGGCCAACACGCCCTGCAGGCGCAGCAGAAGACCGACAAGGATTCCCTCGTCGGCACCTGGAAGATCGTCAAAGCCAAGGCGGCGGGCAAGGACTTGCCCGAAGAATTCACCGTGCTGTCCCGGCTGACCTTCTCCAGGGACGGCAAGCTGATTTTCACGATGCTCGACAAGAACATGGAGAGCAAGTATGCGTGGCTCAAGGCGGGGCAGCTCGACCTGGCCCTGGGCACCGTGGACCCCAGCCCGGCCATCTACAAGTTCGATGGTGACAATCGCCTGACCATCTGCGCCGGCCCGCCCAGGGGCACCCGACCCACGGAATACACCGCAGAGAAGGGCAGCGAACAGCTCCTGCTCGTGCTGGAACGTGCCAAGCCCGGCCAGGAAAAGCCGTCGCCCCAGGACATCGCCAAGTACAAGGACAAAATCCAGAACGCGGCGGCACGTGCGATGCACACCAACAACTTCAAGCAGATCGGCATCGCCATGCACAACTACTACGGCGTGTACAAGCACCTGCCGCTGCACGCGATCTACAGCAAGGACGGCAAGACGCCGCTGCTCAGCTGGCGCGTCGCCATCCTGCCGTTCATCGAGCAGGAAGACCTGTACAGGGAGTTCAAACTCGACGAACCGTGGGACAGCGCGCACAACAAAAAGCTCATCGCCAAGATGCCGAAGATTTACGCGGTGCCGGGCAAGGGTAAGCCCGAGGATGGTAAGACCCATTACCAGGTCTTCACCGGCCCCGGCACCGTCTTCGATGGCAACAAGAAAAGGCAGTTCCAGGACATCACCGACGGCACCTCGAACACCATCCTGGCCATTGAGGGCAAGAACGCCGTCGTCTGGACCAAACCCGAGGACCTGACGCTGCCCAAGGACAAGAACCAGTTGCCGGCCGTGGGCGGGCTCTTCAAGGGCGGCATCGTCGTGCTGTTCTGCGACGCCTCGGTACACACGTTCCGCCCCAACCCGCCGGCGGACCTGCTGCGCACGTTGATCACGCGCGCTGGCAATGAGGTGGTCGATCTGGAAAAGCTGGAGCAGTGAGGTGGCTCAAGGCCCATCCCGCCGCGGCCGGCGCCGCAGGACGCCGGCCGCGGTGTCGGTCAGGTCGGCGCCCGGCGCCCCCGCCGCCCAGGCGCGCAGCACTTCCCGCGCGGCGTCCGTGTCCGCCAGCTCCAGCGCCAGCACCGCCCGAGTGACGCGCAGTTCGGTGGCGGTCGGCTTGTGCGCCAGGGCGTCGAGCAACTGCCGCGCCCGCCGTTGCGCTTCCACGGACGGCGGTTTCTTCCACAATTTTTCCAGTGCCGGCCGTGCCAGTTCGCCGGCCGCGGCCAACTCCTTCGCGGCGGCCGTGCGCACCTTCACCGCCGGATCATGCAGGCCGGCGACCCACTGCTTCAGTTTGCCCGCCGGCAGTGGCGCGACCGGCGGCAGCTGCTTCCGCAAGAACTCCGCCGCACCCGGGGCCTCGCTCAGCGCCAGACAGCGCGGAACGCCTTGCCGGCATCGCTCCCGGCCAGATCCGCCCACAGAACGGCGAGGTCTCCCCTGGGAACGGTTGGCGGCCGCAGCGACCACAAAAACGCCTGGCCGTCCGCGCCGCCGGTGAGCAGCGTGCGACCGTCCGGACTGAACGCCAGGCTGGTCGCCGACACCGCGTGCCCCGACAGCCGTAACAATTCCTTGCCGGCGCTGGGATCCCAAAGCTTCACGTCACCGTCGCTGGTGGCGACTGCCAACCACTGCCCGCCGGGCGAAAATTCCAGCAACTGCACGCCGTTGACAAAGAACACCTGCCCCGCGCCGTTTTCGGGATCGTATCCCCGAGCGGCCCGAAACCATTCCCAGCGCCGGCCAGTGTCGGCGTCAAACAGCGCCACCATGTTCTGGATCTCCGCGGCCAGGAGCCGCCGATCCGGGGACCACGCCAGGGCCGCGACGCTTATCAGTCGATCGGGGTAATTCAGGCCGAACCGCAGCTTGTGGACGGTCTTGCCGGTGAGGGGGTCGAGCACCTCCACGGACGGCCCCAGGCGCGCGACCGCCAGGCCGTCCGCGCCGAACGCGCCCTGGACGAGGAAGGGTGGGCTCTGCGGAAAACTCCGCTGCCAGCGCACCTTGCCGGTGTCGGGGTGCAGAGCGTGGATACCGTGCATGTGGTTGACCAGGAGAGACCGTCCGTCCGGGCTGAACCCCGAGCCGTGGCCGGTTGTGAAGTTCCGCCAGTGCAGCTCCGAGGAAGCCGCGGGCATCGGGTCGCCAGCGTCCAGGAGCCGTTCCTTGCTGGTGGCCACGTCCCACACCTGCACGCGGCGGTGGTGGACGCCAGCCAGGGTTTTGCCGTCCGGGGAGAACGACAACCGACCCGCGAACGGCCCGGCGCGGCGCAGCGTCCGCAGCAGCCTGCCGTCGGCGCTCCACAGGTCGAGTCGGCCGCGCTCATCGCCGATGGCGACTCGCCGGCCGTCCGGGGACAGCGCCGCGGCGAGCACGCCATGGTAACCCGGCGGCTCCGCCAGTTGCTTGCCAGTCTGCGCGTCCCAGCGGCGGAGCAGGCCGTCGCGGGCCGTCGAGAGCAGCGTCTTGCCGTCCGCCAGCCGGTGCAGGTTGACGGGCCGGCCGGTGTGACCGCGCAGGGCCGGCAGTTCCTTGCCGGTGGCCGCGTCCCAGCGCAGGATGAAATCCCTGTCGCTGGCCAGGAACAGCGTGCGGCCGTCCTCCGTGAAGCCGACGCGATGGTCTCCGATGCTCGGCCCCTTGCGGGCTTCCTCCGGGATCGGCAGCGTTCGCCGGAGCTTACCGCCAGCGACTTCGCGCAGCTGGATTTCCTTGCCGTCGTGGACCAGGGCCAGCGTCTTGCCGTCCGGCGCGAACGCCGCCAGCACAGCACCGGCATTGAGCAGGTACGGGGGGATGGTCGTGGCCGTCCGGAACAACTCCTTGCCGGCGGCGTCGCGCAGGCTCACCACCTGCCCGGCGTCGAGGGTGACGGCAGTGCGGGCGTCCGGCGACAGCAGCAGCACGCGGCCGCCGGCGTTGCCGAAGCGCGTGGTGTTGCCGAGCCGCACGTCCCAGAACGTCAGCCGCTTGGCGCCGCCCCAGAAGAACTCCTTGCCGTCGGGAGTGAACCGGGCGCAGCCGATGCTCCGGTCGCCGTTGCCCTCCAGGCGTGCCTGCTCCACACCCGTGTGCATGTCCCAGAGGATGGCCAGTCGGAAACTTCGGGCCAGCCCCAGATAGTGGCTGTCGGGGGACCATGCCAGGACCGGCGTCCAGAAGTGCGATGTGAAGGGCAGTGGAAACCGTGCCAGGCGGCGGCCGCTGGCGGCGTCCCAGACGGCGACCGAGCGCTCCGAGACGGTGGCCAACCGCTTACCGTCCGGCGCCAGCGTCGAGTTGTAGATGGCGGCATCATGGCGGCCGCGTGTGTCGCCGAAGCGCATCAGCGCCCCCGGCGGCAGCGGGTCGTCGTCGGGCTGGGCCGACAGGCGGCCGGCGGTGGTACTCGTGAGGATGACAGCGAGCAGGCCGGAACAGGTCAGCCGGTGCATGGCGCAGACTCCCGAAGACCGGACGGGACAGCCAAGGCCCCCAGCCTATCCGCGGCCGACGGCGGATGCAAGGCGCCCGGGCGACACTCCAGGGCCAGCACCCCGCAGCGGGTGTGCCGCTACATTTTGGCATTTTCAGGCGAGCGGCGCGGCGTCAGCCCGCCGGTGACACACAGCACCGGCGGGCTGACGCCGCGCCGCTCGCCAAAATCCA
This sequence comes from uncultured Gemmataceae bacterium, assembly GCA_963750165.1. GTDB lineage: Bacteria > Planctomycetota > Planctomycetia > Gemmatales > Gemmataceae > CAVVPN01. The sequence continues at coordinate 404,302 of CAVVPN010000001.1, forward strand.
GCGGCACACCCCCCCGCAGCTTCTTCTCTTGCGTCCATCCCGAGGGACGGTATAAGCGGCAGACGTCGCACTGCTTCCCGGTGCGGCCCGGGGTGAGGACGGCGGCGCGCCAGGGCGGCTGGATTGCCGGCCAGGCGGTGACCGATGAGTAAGACAGGTTTCGTTGCGTTTCGGGAGGACGGACATGCGTTCTCTGCTAGTGCTTGCTGCTCTGCTGCTCTGCTTTGTCCTGACCCCGCTGCCGGCCACCCACGCGCAAACGCCGCCCGCGCCGCCGACGCCCGAGGCGCAGGTGCTGACCGTCGTGGCGGGCGAAACGATGGTACGCAGTGGCCCGACGGACACTTATTATGCCACCGCGAAGCTCCGTTTTGGCGACACGGTGGCGGTGCTGGGTCCGGCCAAGGAGGATCCCAACTGGTTGAGGATTCGCCCGCCGCTGGGGTCGTTCAGCTGGATCAACGAGCGCTTCGTGGCGGAGATCGGCAAAAGTGCGACCTTCCCCAAGTCCGGCGTGGTGCTGTGTGCGGACGACAACGCAGAAGTGCCCGTGTTGGCCGGCAGCACGGAAGTCAACCAGGAGCCCAGTAATATCGCGGCCAAGGTCAAGCGTGGGACGCAGGTGACCATCATCGGCAGTTCACGGCTGACGGACAAGGGTCCGCTGGTGCCGATCTACCCGACCACCCTGGAGGTGCGCTACATTCGGGCGAGCGATGCGCGCAAGGTGGAATTCCCGACCGCGGCCCCGGACCCGAAGGCGAAGGAAGCGCAGGACAAGATCACCCAGGCCGAGCAGCACGTCCGCGACGCCCGCAAGCACCTGGAAGACGCCTTCAACGCCACCACGGACCCGGCACAGCGGCAGGACATCAAACAGAAACTGGCCCTGCTGCCGGTGGTGCCCCCGGCCGCGAACGCCCCGGTCGCGGCCCCGGCAAGCCCGACTCAGGCCGGCTCGATCTATCACACGACCGCACAGGTTGGCGGCACGAACCCGGTGCTGAACGCCAACCTGACCGCGGCCGTCAAGCCTGCCGCGGCGGAGTGGAGCAAGTGGGGCTACCTGCGCAAGGCGAGCCTCCAGATGGGCGGCCAGCAGTTATACGTGTTGACCACGCAACAGGGCGACGCCCTGGAGTACGCCGTGGCGGCGGACCCGAGCAAGACCCTGGAGTATCACGTCGGCAACGGTCAGGTCACCCTGTACGGGACCGCCACCTACCGCAGCGAGGTGGTCCGCGGCCTGCTGGTCCGCACCGTGACGCACGTCGGCATTCCACCCAAGTAGTCAATAGTTCAAAGAGTTGGAGCGCCGGGCGATTATCGCCCGGCGCTCCAACTCTTTGAACTATTGACCATTGACTAATGGTTCAAGATGAACTCATTGCTGTTGAGCAGGGCCCAGAAGAGGTCCTGATAGAAGCCGATGTAGAAGTTGCGGTCGAACTGGGTGTACGGCTGGCTCGGTCGCAGGGCCATGCGCCGCGGGTCCAGCATGCGCTCGTACTCCTTCTCGGTTGGCGGCCGGTTCAGCGCGGCCAGGAACAGGTCGCGCATCGCCAGCTTCATGCCCGTCATCCCCTTGCCGGAGTGTCTCTTGATGACCTGGGCGGCGATGCCGTGTTCCTTGTCCATGATCGCCGTGTTGATGTCCTGCCCGTTCATCATTAGCAGCGCCTGCACCACCGTGCCGTTGAAGGTGCCCTCACTGCCCTCGTCGTCGCCGAAGTTGACGACCAGCTTCGTCAGCCAGGTTTCGCGCAGATTTTGCTTCTTTTCCTTGGTCTGCCCCACCTTGGCCTCGGTGGCGATCATCAGGGACTCGAACAACTGCTCCGGCGACAGCGCCTTCAGCAGCATCCGGCTGAAGAACTTCTCGTCCTCCTGCTTGTCGTTGGTCTCGTTGGCGACGCTGCTCAGACCGTAGGCCCGGTTGTTGCAGATCCAGCGCACCAGGCTGCGGATGTCGTACTTGTATTTGGTCGCCCACGTCTGCGCCAGGTTGTCCAGCAGTTCGGGGTGCGACGGCGGACTGTGTTCGCCGAAGTCGTCCGGGTCCTTGGTGAACGCCCGGCCCATGAAGTGCGCCCACAGACGGTTGACGAACGCCTTGGCGAAGTACGGGCTGCCCGTCACGAACTTGGCCAGCTCCTCGCGGCGGTTCCTGACGTTCTTGGGCAGCTTGGTGCCGTCCAGGAATTTCGCCCGGGTGAACAGCCGCGTGCCGTTGCGCCGCTCGTAGCCGACAATGCCGTCCTTGTTGAAGTTCGGATTGTCCACCAACTCGTGCTGGCCCAGGCCCATCATGCCCTTCTTCTTCTTCTTGACCATGATCGTCGGCCGGCCGCTGGGCGCGTCCACCTGGCGGAAGAAGGCGTTCATGCTCCAGAAGTGCTCCTGCTTCCAATCGTCGTTGAACGGGTGGTCGTGGCACTGGGTACACTGCGTCCGCAGACCGAGGAACAGCCGGGTGGTGCGCGACGTGACCGGGACCATCTCGAAGCGGCCGTTTTCGTCGCGCTTCTCCTTGATCTCCTCGCCGAGGTGGGCCAGGATGAAGTTGACGGCGCCGTTCTCATTGGTACGGCCGGTGGCGGCCAGGATTTGGTGCGTGATCTTGTCCCAGCCGGGCGCGTCGTCGCCCTTCTTGTCGAACTGCTCCTCCAGCCACAGATGCATCTGCTCGTGGTAGAGCTTGCCGCCGGTGCGTGTCAGCAGCAGGTTCGTCCAGAGGTTGGCGAAGTGGCTCGCGAACTCCGACGAATTGAGCAGCCGTTCGATGAGCAATCCGCGCCGCTTGGCGGGCGGGTCCGCCATGAAGGTTTCAATCTCCTTGACCTTGGCGATGCGGCCGATCAGATCGAGCGAGGCGCGACGGATGAACTCGTAGTCGGAGCAGCGCGCGGCGGGGCGGATTTTGTTCTCCTTCCAGGCCTTTTCGATCTCGGTGTTGATCGAGTCGAGCACGTCGATGCCGCCGAAGTTATCGACGAGCTGATCCTTGACGACCTGGGGCGCGGCGACTGCTGTTTTGCCACCGTTGGGGTTCGGTTTGCCCTTGTCCTTTTGGGCCTGGGCCAGGTCGCCTGAGAGGCCGGACAGCGCCAGGGCCCCCAGCAGCAACCCGGCGAGGGCCACGCCGCGGCGGACGAGGCAACCACAAGACGATGTGGTCATGGTTTCGCTCTCCCTGTGATGGGCCGCCTACTTCGGCCGAGAATTTGCTTTACCGTATCCTAATGGAAGATGTCCAGGCACACAACAGTACGTCGGTTTTGACGAGGCGTCGGCGGATTTGGTTCCCGAACCGGCGCGGGAGGAGGCAGCGATGTTGGACTTCGACGCGGGGCGGGTGGCGAAGAATGCCCAAGAGGCGCCCACCGAGGACTTGCTGGATCGGGTGACGGTGTATCGCGGCAACCTGGAGCCGGAGGCCGTGGGCATCATCGAAGAGGAACTGCGGCAGCGCGGCGTCAGTGCCGCGGACGTGGCAGCGCACGCGGAGCGCCGCCAGGGCGACGGGCTGACGACGCCGGCGGGGCAGGTGCTCAGTTGCAGTTTCTGTCGTCAGCCGGCGGTGGCGGAGCGCTGGGGCTGGCACCGGCTCTGGGGCGTGCTACCACTGTTCCCGCGGCGCTACCGGTTGTGCCGGGAGCATTTGGGGAGTCCGGCGAGCGGCGCGGCGTGAGCCCGCCGGTCGTGGCGGTCGCTCACCGGCGGCCTCACGCCGCGCCGCTCGCCGGGCTCATCTGGTGCGGCAGCTGCTAGAATACACGCATCGGGCCCCGGAGGAGCGCGCGCATGAAGCTGCTGGTCGTCGGCAAGGGTGGGCGGGAGCACGCCCTGGTGTGGAAACTGGCGCAGTCGCCGCGCGTCGAGCGCGTCTTCTGCGCGCCCGGCAACGCCGGCACCGCCGAGGACGGCGTCAACGTGGCCATTGAGGCGACCGACCTGGACGCTTTGGTGCGCTTCGCCAAAAAGGAGGCGATTGGGCTGACGGTCATCGGCCCGGAGGATCCACTGGCGCTGGGTGCCGTGGACGCCTTCCAGAAGGCGGGCCTGCGCGTCTTCGGCCCGTCGCGGGCGGCGGCCCAGCTGGAGGCGAGCAAGGCGTTCGCCAAGAAGCTGATGCGCCACGCCGACGTGCCGACTGCGGACTTCCGCATCTGCGACCACCCCGAGCACGCGCGCCAGTACATCGAGGCCCGTGAATATCCCGTCGTTGTCAAGGCGGACGGCCTGGCCGCCGGCAAGGGCGTCATCGTCTGCTCGACCACCGCGGAGGCGCTGGCCGCTGTGGAGCGCATCATGGTGCGCGAGGAGTTCGGCCGCGCCGCCGGGCGGCAAGTGGTCATCGAAAAGCGCCTGGAGGGTGAGGAACTGAGTCTGATGGCACTGGTCGCGGGCCGCACCATCATTCCGCTGCAGCCGACGCAGGACCACAAGGCGGCGTTCGATGGTGACACCGGCCCGAACACCGGCGGCATGGGCGCTGACTGTCCCGCGCCGCTTGCGACGCCGGAACTGCTCGACCGCGTGGACGCCGAGGTGTTCGTGCCGATTGTGCATGCCCTGAAGCGCAGCCGGCGGCCGTTCCGTGGCGTGCTCTACGCGGGGTTGATGGTCACGAGCAAGGGCCCATCGGTGCTGGAGTTCAACTGCCGCTTCGGCGACCCGGAGACGCAGCCGCTGCTCATGCGCTTGCGCTCGGACCTGCTGGACTTGCTGGAGGCGGTGGTGGACGACCGCCTCGGCGAACTGGACGAGAATGCCGTGCAGTGGGACCCGCGGCCGGCGGTGTGCGTGGTGATGGCGAGCCAGGGCTACCCCGGCCCCTACAGCAAGGGCAAGATCATCTCAGGGTTGGCGGAGGCACCCCAGCTGCCGGATGTGAAGGTCTTCCACTCCGGCACGCGCGCGGACGGCCAACTGGTGCTGACCGATGGCGGCCGTGTGCTGGGAGTGACGGCGCTGGGCGCGACGCTGGCGGAGGCCAGGCGGAATGCGTACGCGGCGGTGGAACGCATTCATTTTCAGGGGGCGTTTTATCGGCGCGACATCGCGGACAAGGCGCTGCGGCCGCAGGGCGGGTGAGAGCGGTTTTTCCGCTCCCTGGAGTTGCTCAGACCTGTGTGTATCTTTTTGATGGACCAACACCGAAGCGAGACAGCCGGAGTTGGTATTCCGTCCGTTGCAAGGCGGTAAAGTTCTTCTTGTCCGAAAGAACTAACTCAACCCCTCGGAGGGTGCTCACGATCTCATCAAGCACACTCCGGTCCTGATACAGATTTAATGAGAGTTGGGAACGCCACCAGAGCACGTACAACAAACCGACCCAGAGAAGCAGGAACAAAACAACTTAGGAGGCGCCGAACAACAACTTCGTAGGACGGCTCTCCAGAGCCGTCCCGACGGCTCTGGAGAGCCGTCCTACTCTTGGAAGTTGTTGTTCGGCGCCTCCTTACCTGAACTGTCGCACGCTTCCATGAACAGACGAACACCGATAGTGTCACGGGGCTGTCGCAGAAAGAGAGAGGGGTTCCTCCTAAGTTTGTGCATAGGTTCTCAAGCCATGCACTCGCCGGAAGGAGCCCCTCATGTGGCTGATGATAGCTTCTCTCCAGCCCATCGTCCAAGCCCTCGCCCCGGCCTTCACCCTGCCCTCGTTCCACACCCACTGCCAACTCGTGCTCGGCTGGGTGATGTGCCTGGGCCAGCACCGCCTCTGTCGCGTCGCCGACACCGCCCAACCCCAAGACTTGCGGGACCATTCCCGGCGCCACGGCCTGGACACCACCTACAACTTCTTTGCGCACTCCGCCTGGACCGTGACCGGGTTGGCCTACCACGTCGCCGTCCTCATCCTGACGCGCCTCCACCTGGGCGGCACCATCACGCTGTTGGTGGACGACACCCTGGCCCACAAGCGCGGCAAGCACGTCTGGGGCCTCGGCTGGTTCCGCGATGCCGTCGCCTCGACCCGCAAACGCACCGCCACGGCCGCGGGGCACAACTGGGTGGTCGTCGCCGTCGCCGTCTGCCTGCCCTTCGCGAACGCCCCGATCCTGGCGTTGCCCTTGCTGGCCCGGTTGCACCGGCCCGGCCAGGCGCAGCCGTCCTGCCCACTGCTGGCGCGCGCGCTGCTCGCCGAAGTGCTGGCCTGGTTCCCCGGCCGGCGCTTTACCCTGGTGGCCGACGGCGCTTACGCGGCCCAAGCGCTGCTGGCGGACCTGGACGAGCGCGTGACCTTCGTCGGCCGGTTGCGCGGCGACGCGGCCGTGTACGACCCGCGTCTGCCTCAGGCCAAGCCCGGCCGGCGCGGCCGCAAGGCGCAGAAGGGGCCGCGTCTGCCCAACCCCAAAGCAGCCGCCGCCAAGGCCGACCGTAAGCGCGTGGCCACCGGGGACTGGGTGTGGCAGGCGGTGACGGTGACCGTCTACGGGGAGCAGCGCGTCCTGCGGGCGTTCGCCTACCGGGCGGTGTGGCCGCGGGTGTTGGGGTTGCGGCCGGTGCAGGTGGTGGTGGTGCGCGACCCGGACGGGAAGTTGGACGATGCCTACCTGTTCACGACCGACGTGCGTGCGGACGTGGGGTGGGTGATTACGCAGTTCGCCTGGCGCTGGTCCATTGAGGTACTGTTCCGGGCGAGCAAACAGGTGCTGGACCTCGAGGCGCCACAACACTACAGTCGGGAAGCGGTGGAGAAGGTGGCGCCGTGGGTGTGGTCGTTGCAGAGCGTCGTGATGGTGTGGTATCTTACCGCCGGTCGGCAGTTGCCGGAGGCGGAGGAATTGCGCCAAGTGATGGGACCCTGGGAGAGTGAATGGTCGTTGCGTCATATGGTTGCCGTGTTGCGGCGGGCGACTTTGAACGCCCTAATTAAACCCAAGTCGGCCGATGCAACGGAACTCCTGAAACTCATCGAAGCGCTGAAAAACTGCGTAAATCTCGCGGTTTGAGCACTCGGAAAAGTGCGACTGCCAAGTTACACGACAATTTGAGTATTGAGCGATTCAATGAACGCAACCGCGATGCCAATTAGAGTGAAGATAAGCGGCAGACTGAATCCGATGACCTCGACGGCGTCAGACGATGTTCTCCGCCACCGGCAGCGTCAGTCGGAACACCATCCCCGTGCCCGGCTGGCTCTCGCACGTCACGGTGCCGCCGTGCGCCGTGGCGATCTCCTGCACAATGGCCAGCCCCAGCCCGGTGCCGGCGCCGCGACTCTGACCCGGCACGCGGAAGAACTTCTCGAACACGTGCGGTAGGTGCTCCGGCGCGATGCCGATGCCCGTGTCCGCCACCGCCAGCTCCACGGCCCCGTCCGCGGCGCGGGCGCTCAGCGTGATCTTGCCGCCGCGGTCGGTGTACGTCAGCGCGTTGTCCAGCAGATTTCGCAGGGCGTGGCCGATGCGCCCGGCGTCCGCCGACACGTCCGGCAGGTCTGGCGGCACGTCCAGCGTCAGTTCGACCCCCTTGTCCACCGCCCGCGGCCGCACCGCCTCGGCCGCCGCCTGCAACAGTTCCGCCGGCGCCTCCGGCCGCGTGTCCAGCTGCCGCCAGCCCTGCTCGAAGCGCGCCAGGTCCAGCAGGTGTTCAACGACCGCCAGCAGGCGCTCGCTGTTGTCGCGGGCGTCCAGCAGCAGTTCGGTCTGCTTGGGACTGAGCGGTCCCAGCGTCTCCTCCTCTAGCAGCAGGTGCAGCGCCAGCCGCAGACTGGTCAGCGGTGTCTTGAGTTCGTGACTGGCGGTAGCTACCAGGTTACTTTTCACCTGATCGAGCAGCCGCAGCCGCGTCACGTCCTGAAGCAGCACCGCCGTGCCCAGGGCGTGACCGTGCGGGTCGCGGATGAACAGGACGCGCGGCAGCACCGCCCGTTCGCGGCCACCGCCGTTCAGCAGGATGGCGTGGTCGAGCCCTTCGGGCAGATAGTTGCCCTGATCGCGCAGGGCGCGGGCCAGCGGTTCGCGCAGCGGCTCGGGCGGGTTCCAGACACCGCCTGGCTGGCCATCGTGGCGCGGCAGCACACCGAGCAGCCGCCGCGCCGCCGGGTTGGCCATCTCGACACGGCCTTCCGGGTCGAGCACCACCACCGGGTCGGGGAAGGAGTCGATGGTCGCCTGGCTGGTTTTCTGGGCGCGGAGCAGGCGGGCCGACTGTGACTGGCGGTACTCGCGCAGGTGACGGGCCATCGTGTTGAAGGCGCCGGCCAACTGGCCCAGTTCGTCGCCCTGATCCTGCGGCAGCACCTGGTCGAGGTTGCCGGCGCTGATGTTCAGGGCCGCGTCGGTCAGGGCGCGGATGGGCCGCAGGACGCTGCGCACGGTGTGCAGCGCGGACAGCGCCGCCAGCAGCAGGGCGACGACCAGGCCGACGCCGAACCAGAAGAACGAGGCGGCCGCGGCCTGCTGGGCCTCCGCGCTGGCGTGCATCATGCTGCGGTGGTTCAGGTCGGCGATGTTCCGGGTCACGGCCTTGAGCTGCTTGAAAGTCGCCTCCAGACCGCCATCGCCGTAGTAGTCCTGTTTGCGCTCCGGGGCGTGCATCGGGCGACCGAAGAAGACCTCGCCCTGCTGGCGGTAGCGCCGGGTCAGGCGGTCGAGTTCCTGAACCAGTTGATCCTCGCCCGGCTCGGTGATGTTGTTCCGTTCCTTGGTCAGCCAGTCCTGGTACTGGGCCCAGTGGGACTCGTACTGTTGCCGCGCCCGCTCCTCCTTGCCGGTCATGGCGAAGGTGAACGAGGAGTCAATGCGCTCCAGCGATTCGCCGAGCGCTTCCATGTAGCGGACGCTGCGGTAGTTGTCGTGCAGGATGGCGCCGATGCTGCTGCCCAGCCGCGACAACAGCACGGCGCCGAAGATTCCCAGCACCGCCACCAGCACCAGCAAGGGCACCAGCGGCAACACGATGCGGTAGCGCAGGGACAGGGTCATGGAGGCCTCATTTCTCGTGCATGGGCACGAGCGTATTAGAATCCTGGGAGGTTCCGCTGGCGGTACAACTTCCGTTTGCGGAACAGGGTGCTCGGATCGATACCCAGGACGACGGCGGCCTCCTCCAGCGTGGCGGTGCGGGCCAGCACGCGGCGGATATGCTCGACCTCCAGTTCCTCCAGCGTCACGTTGCCGCCGACCTCCGGGCTCTTCTCCGCCGCCGGCGGCGCCCCCACCTGGGCTGGCAGATCCGCCGCCTGCACCGGCGGCGCCGCACACAGGATGACGCCGCGCTCGATGGCGTTGCGCAGCTCGCGGACATTGCCCGGCCACGGATAGCGCAGCAAGGCCGCCCGCGCGTCGTCGGTGAAGGCATAGTCCGACTTGCCCGCCTGCGCGCGAAGAACTGCAGCAGGTGCTCGGCCAGCGGCACAATATCCTGGCGGCGCTGGCGCAGCGGCGGCAGCACCACCTCAATGACATTCAGCCGATACCACAAATCCTCGCGGAACGCTCCCGTGGCCACGGCCGTCTGCAGATCGCGGTTGGTCGCGGCCAGGATGCGCACGTCACAGGCGCGCGTCTGGGTCTCGCCGACGCGCTCGTAACGCTTTTCCTGCAACAGCCGCAGCAGCTTGGGCTGCAGGGCCAGCGGCAGGTCGCCAACCTCGTCGAGCAGCAGCGTGCCGCCGGCGGCCGCCGCCACCTTGCCGACCGTATCCTGCACCGCCCCCGTGAAGGCGCCGCGGACATGGCCGAACAACTCGCTTTCGAGCAACTCCGCCGACAGGCTCGGGCAGTTGACGGTGACAAACGGCCCCTGGGCGCGCGGACTGCGGGCGTGGACGGCGCGAGCCAGCACGCCCTTGCCGGTGCCGCTTTCGCCGCGGATCAGCAGGGTCGCGTCTGTCGGTGCCACCCGAAAGGCCACGTCGAGCGCCTGCCGCATGGCCGGCTCGGTCGTTTGCAGGTCCGCCTCGGGCACGGCGGCGCGCACCTGCGCCTCCAGGTCCTCGACGTGTGTCTGCAAACGGCGCAGCCGCTGAACGCGGTCGAAGATGATACGGAGTTGACCGGGCGTGAACGGCTTGGGCAGGTAGTCGAAGGCGCCGCGGCGCATGGCCTCCACGGCCGTCTCGATGGTGGCGTAGGCGGTGACCACCACGACGGCCAGGCCGGGCGCCAGCCGCAGCAGCGCCGGCAGCGTGTCCAGCCCGCGTTCGCGGCCCAGCCGCAGATCCAGGAACGCCACGTCGAACGAGCGGTGCCCCAGCAGGTCCAGAGCCTGGGCGCTGTCCGCGGCCTCGGTGACCTGATGGCCCATCGTCTCCAGGGCCAGGCGCAGCGACTTCCGCAGACTGCCGTCGTCGTCGATCACCAACGTGTTCATGCTACCTCCGCATTTCCAGGAGGTATCAGGCATTTTGCATACCGGCGGCCGCACCCGATATTGCGAAGCGCATGCGCTTGTTCAAGCGGACATTATCGCACGGCCCAGTTGCGCGGCGGTTACAGGCTCCATCCAGGAGGTTGCATTTTGCACGACATGGATTGCAAAATGCAAGGCAAGAAATGGCTTCAAGTTGGCTGTGCGCTTGTCGGCGGCACCGAGGGGCAGCGACACGCGGTCCGACGCGCGCGACGGACATCAGCTTGCTTCAGGGTATAGATGCATCTGCGGGGGGTTAGGACCAGGGCGCGCAAGACATGGTCCCGGCGCACAAGCCCAGAGCCCAGCCAGGATCTGGGCCTTCCTCGTTGGGTAGACGGAATTGGTCAGCAGGTCGGACACCGCAGTCTGGTTTTCCGTTGACAGTGGGAAGCTGCATCCGGAAGATCGGCAAGGCCGTACTGCTGGGACGGCAGCACTCCCACTCCCGAAAGGATCCCAGGCTACCCATGGAGACGACTGCCACCCTGTACCCGCTCGCACCCTCCGGTCTGCCCTTCGAGCGGTCACCCGCGTTCCTCGCTGCCCTGCACTTCGTGCAACAGGGCGGGCTAGAAAGAACCTCAACCTTTGGCGCCCGCAGGCGCCCTTTCGAGCACGGTTCTGTGTCAGCGCCCGGCGAAGTCCACAAGGCGTTGCCTTTCCGGGTCCCAGAGTTTGAGCCGCAGGCAGCGGTAGACGGCCCGTAGGCTGAGGGAGGTCGTCCCCGGCGACTGCAAGTCCGCCAGGCGGGCCATGGCCTCAGGCAGCCGGTAGAAAGGGATGCGCGCGTTGAGGTGGTGGACGTGATGGTACCCAATGTTGCCGGTGAGCCAGCGCAGCACCGGCCCCATGGCGATGTAACTCGACCCGGCCAGGGCGGCGTCGGCGTAATCCCACAAGCCTTTCTCCTGGAACCGCGCTCCCGGGAAATTGTGCTGCGCGTAGAACAGGTACGCCCCCAGCGCCGTCGCCACCCACAGGGGCACGAGCAGCGCCCACAGTAGCACGGCCGGGTTGAGGGCCGCGAGGGCTGCGACCAGTGCGGCGTGGATGACCAGTGCCGCGGCGCAGTCCGCGTGCCGGCGCGGCCGGAGCAGGAACGGGGCCAGGCACATGCCGTACAGGAACACCGTCGCGTAGCCGGCCAGGATGGTCAGGGGGTGCCGGCCCAGAGCGTAGGCCAGGCGCCGCCTCCGGGAGGCTCGGGTATAGGCCCGCGTCGTCATCACGCGGAAGCTGCCCACGCCCGACGCCTGGAGTCGGCCGTTGTGGCTGTGGTGGTAGTGATGCGTACGCCGCCAGACGCTCTGAGGGGTCAGCAGCAATAGCCCACACGCCCCCAGCACGACACGGGCCAGGGCCGAGCCGCGCAGGATCGTGCCGTGCTGGTAGTCGTGGTAAATCGTGAACAGGCGGACCAGCACCAGGCCCGTCAGGGCGCTCACGGGTAGGCGGCACCACCAGGGTGTTTCCTGGCAACACAGGCCCAGCAGGCCGATCAGGACTGCCAGGGTAGACCCGAGGTGCCACCAGCTGCGCCAGCGCACCTCCCGGGCGAACGGCTGGGTCGCCCGGACCAGTTCACTCGCGGTGCGCATGGGCGGACTCCGGGGCGGTAGCGGGTTGCGGGGGCGGCAATGCGGCATTGGTTTCCAGGCTCTCGCACCAACAGCGCAAGGCCTCCAACGCTTCGGCCGCCGCCCGGACGGTGGCCGGCGGCGTCGGCCGGGGGAGGTGGTCCCGGTCCAAGCGGGCGCCCACCCGTACCGCCAACCGATAGGCTTTCTCCAGCAACTGGACTGGAGCCTGGGCCCGGGGGGCGTGTTCGACGCGGAGGCAGAGCGCGTGCATCGACTGGCACCATGCCGACAACCGCGGCGGGGTGTTCAGCAGCAGTTCCGGCACGTGGGCCGGGCGAAACCGCTTGTTGTACGCCACCAGTTGGCTGCGGAAGGCGTCGTAGGCCTTCTGAATCACCAGCAGGTTCTGCGTGGCGGCCGCGCTTTCCCGCGCCCCGGGCAGGGACATCCGCAGGTTCTCCCAACGGGCCTCCAGTTCGACCAGCAAGGCCAGCTCCGCGGCCTGAGCGGGCTCCAGGTCGTTGACGGCGGCTTCTCGCATCTCTGGCATGAAATCCCTACTTTCTCACGAGGACATCCGGCGTCGCCACTCCCCCGGGTGATCATCGACGGCGAGCGCTTCCCGGCATGACGGCAAAGTGAGAAGCCGGGGAAAAATAACGAGGCTGTGGCAACCCGCCGGCTCACGCACGGCCTTCTGGACGCCGAAGATACCAGCAGTGCGGAAAAAAAACTCGCTCAGGTTGAGGACACAGCGCCCGTCATTTTGGCGCCCCAGGGTTTTGTGGTAGAATACCCTTTGCCCTCAGAGCCACTCACAACCGGAGGTCCGCCGATGAGCCAACCCCAACGTATCGTGTCGTGGGTCGTGTACCTGATGACGCTGCACAAACAGCCAGGGGGCATGAACGCCATCTGCGAACAGAGCGAGTGGGACGAGATGGAGCGGGCCCGGCCCGGCTACCACACCCTCATCCGGGCCGGCATCCTGAACGAGGGCGAGGCAGAGCGGCTGGCGCGGGGCACCTCGGGCGACCCGAAAAGTCGGCGGCCGTGAGGCGGAGCCACCCCAGCGTTTCGCCAGGCCCGATCTGCAACCGACGCCGCTTCGGTCTCCTCTACTTTTTCGACACGCTTCCCGGATGGTAAGTGGTATTGGGCATCGAGAACCGGACCCTGGACTTGATGCACTTCGCCATCTCGCCACTCCCTTTCCCCCGTCCCACGTAAACGCCGCAACTATTTCGCCGGGGGCCCCCTTTGGCAAGAAGTTGTACGCTGCGGCGAAACGCCCACTGCACGGCAAGGACAATGGGAGGGCAATGGTGCAGTGGCCCCCTCGTCGATGGTCTGGCGAGGAAGTAACTGTTGGTCCGGCTTGTTCGGTCAGGGTAGCGCGGTCAACAATCCCGAGAAGCCAGTGTATAACTCCGCAGCCCCCGCAACTGCGTCTGTCTCGAAGGCACTTTGACGTTCCAGGCCAGGCCCATCTGGACCAACACCCGGATGACCAGGTAGCTCACGTCCAGCTGCCACCAGCGCAGGCCGTGGCGGCCCGAGGTCGGGAAGGCGTGGTGCATGTTGTGCCAGCCCTCGCCCAGCGCCAGGAGGCCGAACAAGTAATTGTCACGGCTCTGGTCGTCGCTCTGGTAAGGCCGAAAGCCCCTAGCCCGATTTCTACTTTCCCGTCTTTTTCACCGCCGATTGGCGTCCTTACCGCAGAGTTTACAGACGGATGCCCCTTTTTTCTAGTTCCGTCGCGATGCGCTGCCGCGCCTTGTCGGCCCGGGTCCGTTCCAGCTGCAACAGAGAGTCGCGGAGGACCTCTGAAGCCAGGTCGTAGAGGCGGAGCAGTGAATTGCTGTCGGTGCCGCGGATGGTCCGCAGGTCCAGGGTCAGGGGGTTCAGGCTCATGGGGGTGTCGTCTTTCGCCAGGGAATGGATGTGGTGTCGGGTGAACACCACGGGCGAGCCGCATCGCAGCCACGACAGTGGGTTGAGGCCGGCGGGTCGGCCAACTTGCCACGGTAATCATCCCCGCGGATGCGGGTGATCCGGACCCGCAGCGTCTCACCGGCCGATTGGGGCACCCCGGTCAAGAGGGTCAGGCGGACGAGGTTCCCGACGCGCAGGCCGCGGATGGCCTCCCGCAACTCGGCATCCTCGATGCCCTCGCACCGCCGCATCCCCTCAATGTCCTCAATCGCAACCGGGTGGCGCATGCGAGCCCCTTGTCTTTTCCAGGGCGCTGGGGTTTCCGAGCGGAGTAGGCGTTCGCCCCCTCCGCCACAGCGTCAATACTGCTTCGTGATCTCCGGCACGGACCAGAGGAGGGTCCCGTTGTCATCGACCGCCAGGAAAAAGCTGTGGACGAGCCGGACGGAGGCGGCGTCCGGCCCCACAAAAATGTTCACCCGGAAGCGGCCATGCCACAACGGCCGGACCTGCACGCGCTGCAGGCCGTCCGGCAGGCCGAGGGCGTGCATGACCTTGGCACCGATGGCAGCGACCTGCTCGCGGCGCCGAGCCGCATCCTGCTCCGTGTGTTCATCAGGTAGTTTAACCGGCATTGGGTTCTCTTCGTGGGTGAAAGGGGGAGGGCTGGGATTCGTCATGTGAGGTAGTCTTCGAGGTCGTAGCGCGGCAGGACGGCCACGAAGGACGTGCCCTGCCCCGTGCCGGAGTCCGCGGCCAACGTCCCCCCGCTCTGCTCGACCAGGAGCTTGACGACGGCGAGGCCGACGCCCAGGCCGGCCTCTCGGGTCGGGGCCGCCCGGTAGAACAGCTCCAGGGCATCGCCCTGGTCCTCCGCGGGCATGCCGACGCCGTTGTCCGACACCCGAAGCTCGTACCCCTCGGGCGAGGCCCGCAGCCCCAACCGCACCCACGACCCTTCCTTGGCGGGATCTCGGTATTTCAGGGCGTTGGAGAGCAGGTTGTCCAGGATGTGCCGCAGCCGGGCCGGGAACCACTCCATATGCTCGGTTTCGAGTTCCAGGACCAGGGCGACCTGCGGCGCCCCCAGAAGGCGCTGCTGCCAGCGGAACACCTTCTCCACCAGGGGCCGGATCGCGATGGCGATCACCTGGTCGTGCGCGGGGTGGTAGCCGGGCAACTCCTGCGCGTCGCGCAGCACCCCCGCCAGCTGGGCCACGGCCACCCCGATCTCTGTCAGTGGCCCGGGGTCGTCGCCGGCCCGCAGCCCGGTGGCGCACAGGGGCAGGATATGCTTCAGGGTTTCCCGCACCTGCTGCCCGACGAACTGGCTCTGCTTGCGCAACCGGTCCACCTCCAATTCCAGGTCGGCCACGTAGGCCAACAGCCGGCGGCGCTCGACGGCACTGACGTTCGGTTCTTTGGCGGAGGGTCGCATGGGTGCCTTTCCTCAAAAGCCGGCCGGCGGCGCAGGGCGGTGGCGCCGGGGTCACGCCTCGCCGCCAGCGTCCCGCCACGGATCCTCCCGCTGGGGCCGGTCGAGGTCCAGGGTGTGCCGCCCCGGCCGATTGCCCGCCAGCGCGCGGGCCACGCTGCTCACCAGTTCCTTGGGATGGACCGGCAGGACGAGGCAGCTGTGGACGCCCGCGCCCAGCGCCGCCCGCACCAGCGCTTCCCGCGCGGGCGGCACCAGGACGAGCAACGGGGTCTCGGCCCGGCCCGACTGGCCCCGCAGCCCCCGGCACAGCCCCAGCGTCCGGGACGCGTCCTTGTGGTCGCCGACGACGAGCAGGTTCGCGGACGCGGGCCGCCAATCCCAGGCGAGAGAGCCGACGGTGGTCCGGTCGGTCGCCTCAATGTCCCAGCCCGGGAAGGCCTCCTGCAGGGTGACCAGACTTTCCGGGTCGATGTCAAACGCTACTGCTCTTGGTCGCTCCATCATCTTCGTGTCCTCCTGAATATCTGCGGCACGTGAGGGCGGCACCAGGTCGGGCGCCACGCCGTCACCCGGAGAACCGCGGTCCCGGGCTGCCGCCAGCAACCGCTCCAGCGACTTCAGTTCAACCGGCTTGATCAGGTAAAGGTCGAACCCCGCCTCGGCGGCCAGGCGACGGTGCCGCGCGTCGGCATAACCGGTGACCGCCACCAGCAGCGCCGGCGGAGCCGTTGCCTCGCGCGCAGGCGCCGAGCGACCGCGCAGCCGTCCATGCCCGGGAGCCCGAGGTCGAGCAGCACGACGGCCGGGCACTCTGCCTGCGCAATGCGCAGGGCTGTCGGGCCGTCGTACGCCACGACCGGGTGGTGGCCCCAGAGGCACACGAGCATCGCCATCGACGCCACCGTATCGGGTTCGTCGTCCACGATGAGGACGCACAGGGTTGAATTTGCCTGGGCGGGAGGTGGGGTCGTTCCCGTCCGATGGCTGTCCGGCGGGTTGAACGGACGTGTCAACGTACGGGTGGTCTTTGGGAGACGGGGGCGGAATTTCGCTGTGAAAACGCGCAGAGTGGAATCCGGGAACCATGCACTTGGCACAGGCAGAGCCTCCCAAGTGGATGGTCAGATCAATTAGGTGGCGACCCCCAAGAGAGGAAGTCAAATAAGAAAAGTGGCCATCCGATTTCTTATACCTCCATCTTACCGAAGTGACTGGTAAAAGCAAGGAGAAAGCCGCCGCGGCCGCTCGGCGGGGAACGAACCGGCTGGTGGATGCCCGGTGCGGAAATGTAAAAATGCTTGTTTTTCTTGATGCGTTCGATAAACTATATTCGATAGATTAAATTGGCTGCTTTTCATTTTGATGCCTTCCTCTTCCTCAGACACCAACTCCGGACCTGGCGGACATCAACGTGCAGAGCGGGGTTCCCCCCCTTCTCACATGGAGATGTCAGTCTTTGCTTCCCTTCAATCGTTCCGGCGTGCGCTTCCCTCCATAGGGATTCCACTTCCGGTGAGCCATTAGCTAAGCCCGTTTCCTTCGCCCGGCCCCAGGGCCGTCCACCGTTCCCACTGACTTTTCTCTCACTTCAGGAGCCGAACATGCGCACCGTCCAGCAAGGCGACCAGGTCCAGGTCCATTTCGTGAAACGCTCGCAACGCGGCGAGGTTGTTTCCTCCCGCGGGCGTGCCCCGCTGGAACTGGAGGTCGGCAAGGAGAACCGCCGCCTGCCCGGCCTCGGCCTTGCCCTCGTGGGGATGAGCGCGGGGCAACAGGTGGTGGTGAGCGTGCCCGCCCAGCTGGCCTACGGCCCCCCCGGCCCCGCACGGCTCCGCCGGGTGGCACGCTCCCGGTTCACCCAGGACCGCGTCCTGACTGTCGGCCGCTGGGTGCGAGTCACCAACCGCAACGGATCCCGCCGCCTGGTCCGCGTCGTGGAGGTCAACGACAACTCCGTCGTCATCGACACCAACCACCGCTGGGCCGGGCAAGACGTGATCCTGGAAGTGGAAGTCCTGGCCATCCACACGCCGGCCCCGAGCGGCGCGGCGACCCCGCAAGCCGCCACCGAAGAACTGCGGTCGTAAGCCCGAGGGGCGATTACCACCCCAGCCCGACGCCCGAGAAGCCCTTCAACCCCAACGAGAAAGCAGGCCGTCATGGCAGGCCGAGTCCTGAACCGCCGCGAGTTACGCAAGCAGTCGGACCAAGCCGAGCAGCAGCCCGAGTCCGCCGCCCCGGCAGCCGACGGGCCGGCCGAGGCGCCGCCCGAGAAGAAGGCCAGGGCGAAGCGGCCCGCGGCCGCGAAAGTGAGAAAGCCGCGCGCCAAGAAGGCGCCGCCCCGGATGCGCGCACGCTGGGGCGTGTTCGACGGGGCTATGAAGCAGGTCGCAGTCTTCGACTACAACCAACGTCCGGCCGCGGAGGCGAAGGTCGCGGAACTGCTCGGCGCAACAAGGGCACCCACTTTTTGCAGATCGTCAAGGACGAGATGCCCGAACCCGAACTGGCGGCGGCTCTCGCAGATTGAGTAACCGATTGTGCGCGCGTGGCGCACTGAACTTCCGAACGTCCCCGCCGCGTGTGGCGGAGCTTTTCTGTCCGTCCCGTTGATCGGCCTTGCTCCTCCGGGGGAGTGAGCGGCCTCTTTTTCTGGAGCCAGCAGATGGGTAAGAAACTGTACGTCGGCAACCTGACCTACGGTGTCACCGACAGCGCCCTGGAGGCGATGTTCGCGGCGCACGGCACGGTGCAATCGGCGCAGGTCATCATGGACCGTGAGACCGGCCGCTCCAAGGGATTCGGCTTCGTCGAGATGGGCTCCGACCAGGAAGCCCAGGCGGCCATCCAGGTCCTGAACGGCAAGGAGGTGGACGGCCGCGCCCTGACCGTCAACGAGGCCAAGCCGCGCGAGGACCGTGGCGGGGGCGGAGGCCGTGGCGGCTACGGCGGCGGCGGCGGCCGCAGTGGTGGCGGCTACGGCGGCGGGGGCGGGCGCCGTTACTAACCGCCCCTCGTCGGCCGCGGCCGCACTGCCAACGGCTACCGGGACGGCAGGATGCCGCCCCTCCCCCGTTTGGTGGGTGTCAGGCCGGCAGTTT
The DNA here is from genome assembly GCA_963750165.1 of uncultured Gemmataceae bacterium. Lineage (GTDB taxonomy): Bacteria > Planctomycetota > Planctomycetia > Gemmatales > Gemmataceae > CAVVPN01. The sequence goes on from CAVVPN010000001.1 coordinate 422,727, forward strand.
GTGTAAACGGTTGCGTGAGTCACCCGGCGGCGTTTCTACCGGCACGGAAGTAAAGGATCGACGGTGAAGATGCAGGAACTGGTGACCTGCGGGGCCCTGTCGCTGCCGTGGACGCCTACGGTTGCTCGGCCCCTGTTGACGTGGATGCAATGTCCGCACAGAGTTCCGCTTCCTTGACCGGCTTGGCCAGGAACCGGACCGCTAGCGGATGGCCTTCTCAATCAGCCCGTTGTCGAGTCCGTATTTGAACACAGATTTAACGCGCGTGATGGCGTTGCCGAGCCGAACCGGTCCCCAGCGCTCTGCCATCGTGGCGCGGAGTCGCTCGAAGTCGTCGGCCACCAGGTCGTCCACCGACCGGCACTTGCCGAAGGCGGCGACAAGCAGATTGGTCGTGTCCTTGTATTCCTGGTACATGCGAGCGCCCAACTCGCCCGAAGTCCGCTTGTGATGCTTGACGGTCAGGAAGCGGTTGCACAAGTCGGCGATGGTCAGTCCGTCATCCTTGACGCGCGGGGTCCGGCCCGCTTGAAGGTCATCGACTTCGGACTTGTACTTCTCCAGGGCGTCCTTCCAGGTTTCGCCTTCGAGTTGCACGACCTGGCCGTTTTCCGACCGGCCCCAGCGCCCGAAGTGGTGAATCGTGCCTCGAATCTTCTTCGACCAGCAGCCGAGCGGGTGGGGGTAGAGGAGAAATTCGAGGTACGGCTTCTTGGGCCGCTCGGCGGGTTTACGGTGGCGGGGCTTTCGAGTAGAATTGTTGGACATGGCGCTACCTCCATCTTCAAGGGTTCAGGTGGCGTCGCCCCGCTGGCTGCTATCCAGCGGGGGCAACTTTACTACCCTTGTATTGTGGCGGTAGTAAAGGACGGAAGTGCAACCGTGTATGAATTTGTCAGAAGTTGTTGTAGCAGTTCGCTTTAGGAGAGGTGCCGGAGCGGCCGATCGGGCCGGTCTCGAAAACCGGTGTGGTGGCAACATCACCGAGGGTTCGAATCCCTCCCTCTCCGCTTTATCGGCAGATAGGTTTTGACCTATCTGCCTATTTTCTTGCGCTTGTGTCGTTTATCCATTTCATGCCGAAAGCCGAAGCCGCTGATTTCTCGGATTTTCTTGTCGGATTTTATCGGATTTCTTGTCGGATTTCGTGCCATACAGGGCTTTTCCGATAAGGAGTCCAACCCCCATAATGATTGCGTGAATGTGGCCTTCGAGATCAACTCGCTGGTGGGTCTTTTGAGGTTCGCGGGCCGGTGCTGGGTTGGAGTGAGTTCAATGGCGAAGAGCATCCTTGCCTGGAGCGAAAGTGCGCAGCAGTTCTACCGGGAGATCGGCAAGAGGCTACATGGGAAGCCACCCAGGTTCTACCTCGGAGACGACGAGAAGAAAGCGCTCGCAAACGCCGCCCGGTTGGAGGCGCTGTGGGATGCAGTCGAGGTTCGTCAAGAGCCGTTTCAAGCGGCTGCGCCAGGAGGACGGCACCTGGGAGGCCGACTTCCGGGCGCTGCCCAAGCCGATCACGCAATCCGAGACGCACTACCTGGGCCTGCTCGTCGCCCAGCCGGACGGCTCCCTCCTGGCTGAGAGCCACGTCGAGGGCAGGCCCAGCGTCAACGATCTCGCCTCCCTGCTGGCCCATGCCATGCGCCGCCCGCTGACCGGAGGTGCCCACCGGCCCCGGCGCATCCACGTCCGGGGCCACCACCAGTGGCGAGAGCTTTTCCCGCACCTGGCCGAACTCGGCATCGAGGTCGCCGTGCAGAAGGAACTGTCCCAGGTACAGGAACCCTACGAGGCCCACTTGCGGCGGTTGCGAGAGTCCCACCATGTCGGCATGGTCAAGCCGACCGAGGCCCAGGCCGGCGTCGAGAAAATGTTCCCGGCCATCGCCCGCTGGGTGGGGGGCTACGGCCAAATCGAGATCGGCGACCAGGAAATGTTCGGCTTCGTGGTGCGGGCGCTCGACTACGGTGGGCTGGTCTTCGAGGACGACAAGCCCGACACGCTGGCCGAGGCGATGGTGGCGCTGGAGAAGGGGCTAACCGAGTATTTCGAGCGTGAAGGGATCGAGATTGAGTAGTCGCTGGGAGTGGCATTATCACGACGACCGGCCCGAAGCATCCTTCCGCCTCCTCAGCGTGGCGTGTACGGCATCCCACAAATCCCGGCGTGCCTCCAGAGCCGTCACCGCCGCCTCTTCCGCTCCTTGCCAGCGAGCATCATCGCCGCCGCACAGCGACACCACAAGCCTGACTGCCATCGGGCCATGCTCGCCCTCGTCCAGCCCGATGTGGCGGCGCAGGTAGTAACGGAAGTCCTCCAACCCGCCGTCCGCCTCTACGTTCAACTCGTCCACGATCCGCTGGAACAGGGCTGGCAGCAGGTCTTCCCTGCCGAACGTGAACGCCGAGGCCAGGGACCAGATGCTTCCCCGCTCGATCAAGTCGAACGTCTGGCGCACGAAGCGCTCGACGCAGCCGGGCACGCCGACCGCTGCGAGAGCGGCAGGGACGGAACTTCCTTTGCGGATTTCACCAAGAAAATTCTCGATTGTGCCGGTGTCGGCTCCGCAGCGGGTCATCGCCCGCAAGTAGAGTCCAAAATGGCTGAGGTAGCCGCCCTGACCGTCCTCGTCGCTCTCCTCGGCCAGCACGATCTCGTTGATGAAGCGGGTGGCCTGGGGATCGGGGGCGGGCAACCACGGCACACCGACGCAGCACAGGCGGGCCTGCAACGCCTTCAGCAGCGACATGAAGTCCCACACGGCGAAGACGTGGTGTTTCATGAAGAGGCGCAGCGCCACCAAGCTGTTGATCTCCCGGTAGACGGGGTGGCCCAGGAGGGCTTCCTTCAAGGGCGTGAGCCGTCGCCGCAGTCGCTGCAGCCGGGCCGTTTCGTGCGTGTCCATCTCGATCCCTTCGTTTTCCATGCAGTATTCCTATCCTCGGCGCACGATCTCGCCCACCAGGATGCCCCGAACGGCTAGACTACCGCCTGCGGCAAGGAGCGAGAGCAACGGTGCGCTCTAGCGAAGGAGCAGGCCGGACAGTTCAATGAATAGAAGAGCGCCGACTGGTCTTCTCGATCTCGTCCCCTTCGCCAGCGAGGAGCGACATCATGAAACCTGGGTCCAGGGACCACCGCCACCGCCTGCTCATTAGTGGCGACGAACTGCGGGAACTGAAGCAGCACACCGGAGCAATGGCCGAAGCCTTCGGGCTGGACCGCAAGATCGAGAACTACAAGGGCACCCGGCCCCTCACGCTCTACCGCTGGGATTTGGACTGCCTGATGGACGTGATCGACCTCGCCCTCCGGGACGAGCGGGACTACCCGGATCGTTCTGCCCCCGGCTACCTGGCCCTCAAGCGCCTGGGCGAGCGGCTGCGCCAGGAGTACGACGCCGTGTACGGCCACGAGAAGGCGTCGTCGGTCAGCAAAGCGACAGCCTTCGGCGAGCCTCTTGTTGGCAACGGCAAGCGTGGCAGACATCTTGGCGTCGCGTTTGCGCGTGCTGGTCCGGCAAGGCTGGGTCCGACTCCCGGGTATTTGTGAAGATCAACAGGAGCAAGAAGAACAGTAGCGCAAACGACCGTCCGAACAATCCGAAGTGTCCATTACCAGCAAATCAACTGGAAAAACTTCGGACGGTAGCGCCTGGCCACCGTCCGAAGCCCACATGGTCAACCGTCCGTGAGTGCGTCGCACCAGGATCGATCAAAAGCTTACCCTCTGCAACCTCGGGCAGCTGGATCGCCACGTAGGCGTGCCAGCCGTTGCCGGAATCGACCTGGACCCCGGCCGCGACGCCGGCTTCCTGGAGGTGCCCCAGGACGGCCTGGAGCACGGCCTGAGCCTCTTGACGTTCGGCATCCGTGGCGGGCGCGTTCGCCGGCCGAACCGGGTCCACTCAGTTGGTCGCGCCGCCGCCGGGCCGCGAGTGTGGTCGGTCTTCATCCTGGCGGGCTCAATCCGGGTAGTAGTCTTTTCCCGCCTTCGGCCGGCGGCGGACGATGCGTCTGACAGTAGCGACAGAACTCCGCTTCGCCACGAACACAGCCAGCGCTTCGGGCAGGATGACCCAGCGGGGTTTGCTGCACTTAGTTGTGGCGGTTATTGATGGCTTCCAGTTGGTTGGCCATGATCCATCCTCTCGCCTTGACAGGGCTGATGCGGAGCGCCTTCGCGACCTCGGGCACGGTAAAAGCTGGGCGTCGTTTACGTCTACGCCGACGTGAAGGCGGCGTAGGGGGAACTTCATTCGACCTGGCCTTTACGGTCAGCGCGGTGGTGTTCTGGTTGTTCATGCGACTTTCCGGTGCTGAACGAATTGAGTTGGTGGCGTTCGTCAAACTCTACCCGGCTTGCCGCGTCTACCTGAAGTCTTCCCGCGGAAAAATCCCCAGCTTTTTCCGCGGCGTTCGATCAATTACGGCATTCTGGAGCAGTTGAAGAACTTTCAGATTGTGGGTAACTTTCAGATTATGGGAAACCTTCAGATTAACGATGCAGACACCATGGACCATCCACTTCCGGCCTGCGTCGCCGAACGGGTCGAGTTGCAGTCGTCGTGATGGAGATGTGGTGGAGGTGCTGCGGCAGGAAAACAACAGGCGCCTCGATGCTACTCTACTCCTCCTCGCCCGCGTTCTGCTTAGACTTGGCAGTAGCCAGCGGCGTCGAGAACAGCCAAGCGTGAACGTGGTCTGCCACGGCCTTCAGCCGGACGTCGCTGATCGTCTCGCGGTAGGCGGTGGCCATGTGGGGCGACTCGTGCCCCATGATGAAATCGATGGCCGGCTGATCTTTCGACTCATCGGCCACGGTACGGAAGACGTGTCGCAGGGTGTAGAACCCGAGCCCGGCCCTGCCGTGGATGCCCAGTTGGCGGAGCAGCTTGCCGAACTCCTTCGCCAGCGTGTGGTCGGTGCTGTCCTTCGCCCACGGCAACCCGTACCTGGTGATGAACACCAGGCCCGCGTTGGCCTCGTCTTTGGGCCGGGGGCGTTTGGCCAGGGACTCTCTCAGGGCGGCGACCGTCTCGGGCCAGAGGTGGCAACGGCGGGGGATGCCCGTTTTCGGCCTCGGGTAGTCGATCCACCCGGATTCCACGTTGACCACCCGCAGCGGCAGCGTGCCCACGTCGGCGTTACCGTAGCCAGCGTTGACGCCGAGCAGGATCATAGCGCGGAGGTGGACCGTCGCGGCGCCCAGCAGTTTGTTGATTTCTTCAGTCGTGAACAGCTTCGGCCCCTTCCGGGCCCGGTCGATCCGCACCACTTTCCGCGACGGCCGCTTGAACGCCTGCCCGTAGCGCACCGGGCGGTCAACGAGCCCGTTGTCCGAGGCGTACTTCAGGACGACCCGGATACGCTGGATGACGTTGCCCAGAGTCACCGGCCCCCACTTCTTGGCCAGCTTCGCGCGGAGCTTCTCGAAGTCCTCGGGGTCCAGGTCTTCCACCAGGCGTGTCTTGGTGAAGTGGCTCACCAGCAGATCTGTGGCCGCTTTGTAGTCGTCCCAGGTGCGATGGGTGAGTTCGCCCGCGTCCCGGGCGTTCTCCTTGGCCTCCAAAAACTGGTTGACCAACTCCTTGATGGTGATGCCCTCCGTCGCCTCCCGCGGCTTCCGGCCGGTGTGCAAGGCGTCCTTTTGCTTCAGGTACTTCTCCAGGGCGCCGTCAGGGTCGGCCCACTTGCCGAAGTAGTGCAACTTGCCCCGAATCTTCTTGGCCCAATAGCCGGCGGCGTGCGCGAACAGGGGGAAGTCGGGGGAGGGCTTGGCGGGCTTGTCCCCGGCGGCCTGGGCGGCGGGACGAGGCTTGTCCACGGCGGCGCCTTTCAGAAACTGCTCGAACTCCAGGAGGGCGCCTTCGTGGTCGTCCCAACGGCCGAAGTAATACATCTTCCCCTTGATCTTCTTGGCCCAGCGCCCCGTGTCGTGGGCGAACAATGGGAAGTCGGGGTAAGGCGGGTGTACGACATGGTTTGAGTCAGACAGCCGCTGAGTAGCGTCGCTGCCCAGTTGCTGTTCTTTGCCGACGTTCCCAGAACTCGGTGAGGGGGTCGGTCGCGCTCAGGGTATCCGCCCGCAGTTGCAGGATCGCTTCCGCACCGCGCCCCGACCAGAACTTCTCCGTGCCTTTGACGCGCTGGTTGATCCGCTTGATGGTCGATTCGATGTGGCTCGAGGTGATCGGTAGCCCCTGTTGGCGATACACCGCGTAGCGCATGCGCCCCTGCTGATTCCGCAAGAAGCTCAGAGCGTCGGCCACCCGCTGCCGGGGGCTCGTCTCCGCTTCCCCCGGCTCGGGAAGCCCCACCGCGGCTTGCCGCTCGGCCAGGGCGCCAAGGACCGGCTCGATCTGCCCCGCCCACACCTGGCCGATCCACGCCGTGTACGCCGCCCAGCCCACCGCGAACGACCGGCCCGCCAGGGCGGCCGTGAAGACGTACGTCAAGGCGTGGATGAAATCGACGACGGGCGTGAAGCTCGCGAAGTGCCGCTCCCAGATGCCCCAGTTGGTGTGCGAGCCGTCCGCCACGAAGGCCCGCCGCTCGGCCCCGTAGAAGCCCCGCGCCCAGGCGGCCTGCGCCAGCAGTTCGCCGAAGGGCTGCGCCTCCCGGGCGGTCGCCACCACGCTGCGCTGTTCCAGGGCCGGCGCCGTACCGGCCGCGGCCGCGGCGGCCGGGGTCGGCGGCGCCGTCACGTCCGCCTCCGTCACGCCGGCCGAGCCTTTGATCTCCCGCACCAGCTTGAGGATGCGCAGCGGATCCACGAAGTGCGCGGGCAGTTCGGGGCACGGGTCCACGGCACCGGCCGTGCTGGTCATGGTCGCCAGCAAGCCCACCTTGTCCGCGCGCCAATGGCTCACGGGCGTGGCGGGTGCCGCGGGAGCCGCCGCCGGGGTGGCCTGGCGGTCGAGGATCTGCAAGCGGCCGCCGTCGCACTGCACCACGGCCAGGGCTGGCGCGGCCACCCCGGGCGGCACGCCCTTGCGCTGGGGGAGCGGCAAACCCAGGTAGTCCGCGACGGCGGCGTCGCGCTCGGCGCAGCGCTCCTGGCCGATGCCTTGCGTGAGGCGCTCCACTTGCTTGGTGGGCACGTCGAGGTCGGCCAGGTGCCGCAAGGCCTGGCTGCCCTGGGCGAAGGAGGGGTGGTGCGTGCCCGCGTAGATCACGCGCCGCAGGACCGCCGGGGAGTACTGGCTCAGGTCAAGGCCCAGCCGCCGGGACTGAGGGAAAAAAAGACCGCCGGCAGCGCGGGCAGTAGCGGTGGGGTTCGAGCCATTGGGTGTGGCCGGCACGGGTCTGAACGACCCGCGGTTCGGGGTCGGCGGCCGCGGTCGGCTGTTGGCAGGACGGGCACACCTGGTCCGGGTCCGGCACCGATTGGGCCGCTTGCTGTTGTAGGGCCTGATCGAGGAGCTGGCGCGACACGGCCTGGCCGATCTGCACCGCCAGTTCTTCCAGGTCGCTGAACTGGGTTCCCCATTCCGGTCCCTGGGGGCCGTACACCCGATCCACGAAATGCTTGGCCACGCCCTGAATCAAATGGCGTAATTCAGCTACTTGTTTGGTAGCAATGGACTCGGCGGCCATCCCTGGCTCCTTTCAGGAGTTGCGGCCTTTGGTGAGTCGAACTTCCACTGCCAGTGTACACCAGGCGGCTGGCGGCTTGCAAACCATGTCGTACACCCGGGTAAGGCTTGCTCGGCTTGGTGGACTTGCCGCCCTGTGCTGTCGTGGTAGAATGATCGCTGGACATGGTGACCTGCTCCTTAACCTGACGGGACGCGGTGTTTGGGCCGATGTGCTAGCATCAGATCGGCCAACTTTTCCGAGTTAAGGTGTAGGAAAATGGGTGTCAAGTGTAGTAGGGGTGTAACACCCGAGAGAGGATGAGGCAAAGAAATCGACGCAAACCAAACTAACTAAACTACTTGGGGGCGTAGCTCAATTGGTTAGAGTACCGGACTGTCGATCCGGTGGTTGCGGGTTCGAGTCCCGTCGCCCTCGCTACAATGCAAAGAGCCGCAGGTCTTGGACTTGCGGCTCTTCTCTTTGTTGGGACAATCGCCGTTTCCCCACGATTTGGGGATAATTTGGGGATAATCGCCGGGTGGCGTTGAGGCCGCGTTGGGGGCGGTGGCCGGCTTCCTGGATTTCATTGTCTGGACATTATGGTCGTTCGGACAGTCCGGCGGTGGCAGCTTGGGGATTTTTGGGGATAAACGACTGGTCATCGGTCATGGGACTTCCTGCCCTTCTGCTTCGGCGCCTGCTCGTCCAGTTGTTTGGTGAAAGACTGATCTCTCTTCGGGCGTTCCCTCGGCGTGCCGTCCGGATGACGGTGGAAGGCGTCCTCCTGCTCAGGGGCTGGGCCGAGCAGTTGCCCTAGGCGTGGCCGCACCTCGGGGCGGAACTGGACCTGGGCGTTCGGGGGCGGGTTGCACGACATCTAACCGTTGGTGGTGGATTATGCCCATGAAGCCCAAACCGACGATTCCAATCCGCACCATTGGCGTATCCTCTTGTTATTTATAGTATTGTGATTTTCTACAGATTCCACAGACAGCATGAATTCGTGCCGTTTTCGGTGGTTTTCAAGCCATTCTTGTCGCTATTCTTGTCGCTATTCGGGGCCGTTTTTCAGGGCTATGGCGTCAAAAAACGCGCCGTTCAATGGCTATTATGCGAGGTCGGGCTGGGGATGGCCGCACGAGTCAGACTTCGTTCAGCCGGGCGAACTCGCCGGCGGTCTCCATCGCCACGCAGTTGTTCGTCCAGGCCGCTGCCACCTCGTCGGTGAAGTAGCCGAGGAAGCGACGCCTCCCCTCTCAAGGAATCGACGCTCGCCAGCAACTCTTCTCTGGCAATCTATACCAATTCTCCCGTTGTACCGCGTTGTACCGAAAATCCGGTTGACAACGGTTTGAGCGTCGCGTACTATTGGGTCGTGGTACAACACGGTACAACATCTGGACCGGCCACACCCCTTTTCCCAGCCAGAGGAATGCAACATGGCAAACACGAATCGCGCAACCCTGAGTCGGGACCAGGCTCGTAAGAGCTACTGCATCAAGTTTCGTCACCCGCGCCGCTTCACGGGCGATGGCAAGCCGGGCCTTGCAGTCCGGCGTGGCCTCGGCACCGACAACGAGGCCGAGGCCCAGCACCTCGTGGGCCAGATGAATCAGATCTTGGCGGACGAGTCCCTGTGGACGCCAACCGCCCGCGACGCGGCAAGCAAGCGTTTCCATCCGCGGATCGTCGAGGCATTCTATGACGGCCTCGGAGCTACTGCGCTCGACCCCCTCCAGGCTCGCGATCACGCTCTCCGGCTCCCTGGACTTGACGAAGGTTACAAGCGGATGCTTCTCCTCGGTCCGAACGGGGCGGGCAAGACTACGCTCCTCCGCCAAATCCTCGGCACCAACCCTGAGACCGAACGCTTCCCCGCGACCTCGGCCAACCGCACGACGACAGCGAAGGTCGAAGTGATCCTCGCTCCGGGCAAATACCAGGCCGTCGCCACGTTCCTCCAGCGAGACGAGGTTCGGCAGTACGTCGAGGAATGCGTCATTGAGGCCGCCCTTTCCCATCTCAGTGACGGCAGCCCCGACGAGGTGGCCCGTCGCTTGCTCGAACACCGCGACCAGAGGTTCCGCCTCAGCCACATCCTGGGGACGCTCCCGACCAAAACCTCGAAGTTCGTGAAGAGCTTCGATACTCCTGATGGGGACCGCACCCGACGCAAGGAAGCAGCTGCGGAGGAAGCCGACCCGCTCACCGAGGACGAACGCGAGGCGATGCGGAAAACTCTCCGGCGGTACATCGAGCGCATTCAGGCGATGACCGACGAGTGGCGAATGCGCACCAAGGAGACTGACGAAGAAATCGAGTCCGAAGAGATCAAGCAGCGGTTCGAGGAGCAACTTCCCAGCGAGACAGATTTCTCGCCGCTGATCGACGACATCTGCGACGAGATCGCCCGGCGGTTTTCGCAGGTTTCGGGCGGCCAGACGGAATTCGACAAGGGCAAGTGGCCGACGCTCTGGCAGTTCTCGACCAGCGAGCGTGATGAGTTCATGAAGGTCATCAACCTGTTCACAGGGAACCACGAACGGCATTTTGGCCGCCTGCTGACTCCGCTCGTCGAGGGAATTCGTGTCGCCGGCCCGTTCCGTCCGCACTGGCGAGAAGGAAACGAAGTACCCCGCCTCGTCCTGATCGACGGCGAGGGGCTCGGCCACAAGGTCGAAGCGATCGCCAGCGTGCCCACGTCGGTTTCCCGGCGGTTTCGGGATGTCGATGTCATCCTGCTGGTCGATTCCGCCCGGCAGCCAATGCAGGCCGCTCCTTCCGTTGCCGTGAAGACCATCGCCGCTGCTGGCTACGAATCCAAACTGATGCTCTGCTTCACCCACCTCGATCTGGTTGAGGGGGACAACCTGCCTGACGATCAGGCGAAGATGAACCACGTCCTCTACGCCCTAACGAACCTTCTCGACAAGGTGGGGCAGGACATCGACCGGGTCACGGAGGATGCGCTCGAACGGGTGCTGGAAGGCCGGGTCTTCTTTGCGGCTCACCTCAACAAGAAGGAGCTTCCCGACGAGGACGCCGTCACCCGGACCCACCTGAACAACATGCTGGACGCCATCGAAGCGATCGAACAGCCCGACCCGACCGACGTTGAGCTTTTCTACGATGAGTTCAAGCTCCCTTTGGGACTTCGCGCGGCCCTGACGAGCTTCCACCAGACGTGGCGGGCGATTCTGGGTCTTGAGACCCAGCCGAACATTCCGAAGGAGCATTGGGCGCGGATCAAGGCTCTCACGCGGTATGTTGGCTTCCTCGGCAAGGATGAGTATCAGCATCTGGAGCCTGCCGCCGATCTCGTGAAACGCCTGATCCAGCATTTAAGTCGTTACCTCGACCGACCTCTGCGCTGGGATCCGCCGAGTGCCGACGAGCAGGTCAAACTGGCGGCCATCGCGCGGGTCAAGAACTTGGTACACACTGGGCTCCTCGACCTGGCCCGTGACTTGCTGATCGTCCAGCGGTCCACCGACTGGCAGGCCGCCTATGGCCTTTCCGGCACAGGCTCCACGGTCAAGCGTGCCCACGCGATTCGGTCCTTCTTCGAGGCATCCGCGCCGGTTCCTGATAATCTCGACGGCATCGACGGTAAGGATTTCTCGCACATGATCAAGGACCTAGTCGGCGAGGCGGTCAAGGAAGTTGGTGGCCGTGTCGTCCAGTCACTGGAGGACGAGGAGAAGATGGCGGGCTCCTTGTAAAAAGCAGGGGGGCGTTTGTCTTCGGCCGCTGAGGGCTGACTCGAAGGTAAACAGCAAATCCGCATGCCCCAGCCAGCAATGGCTGGGGCCTATCCGTTTCGATGGGTTATTACCACGGCACGAAATAAGATCAAATCAATTCTACCGGGGCAGCGTACCGAGTCCACGGATGTAGAAAGTAACTTATCACATGATCCGGCACCCGAACCAAGCGTTTCATGAAGTCCAACAACCGGCCCTGCAACGTCGGCCGGTCGGGCGGCAGGCCCGCCTCGTTCACCGTACCCTTCATGTCGTTGTTCAAATACTCCACTGGGTTCAACTCCGGCGAATACGCCGGCAGATAAAACACCTCGATCTGGTCCCGGTGCGCCTCCACCCAGGCCTGTACCGCCGGCGTCTTGTGGGCTTGCAGCCGATCCGCGATCAGCAGCATCTTCCGCGTCGCCCCTGCGATCAGCTTGGTCAAGAACATCAGGAACACCGCCGCGTCGAGCGCGCCCTGGTAAGTCATGAACCGTACCGTCCCCTCGTTGCTGATGGCCGAAATCTGGTTGACCCGGAGGTGGGGCTTAGGCACCTCCATCGTCGCGCGTGCTCCGAGGCGGGCGTAGCCGTAACCGGGGTGGTGATCGGCCGCCACGCCGACCTCATCGGTCCACAGAATTTCCGCCTGCTCGCGCTCAGCCTGGGCTTCGATGGCGGGGTAGGTTTCCAGCAACCACTCCTCGACCGCGTCGGGATCCTGCTGCCGCGCGTGCCGGCTCGGTTTCTTGGAGGTGTAACCCCAGCGGCGCAAGTACGCGCCGACGGTGCGCTCGGCCAGGTCGATGCCGAACTCCTGGCGGATCAGGTCGCGCACGGCGCGGCGCGTCCACAAGGCGTGCGGGATGCCCACTTCCTCCGGGGAGTGCAGGTCGATGCACGCCCGGATGCGCTCGGCCTGCGGGTCGGACAAGTAGCGCCCGGAACCGAGCGGCCGGCCGCTGCGACCGCCGGGCAGGGCAGACAGGCCGTCGGCGACGTAGGCCGTCCACCAGCGACTGATGGTTTCGTGGCAGACGCCCAGGAGTTCGGCGAGATCCAACTCGGAGTAGCCCAACTCGATCCCCCGTAAGGCGCGCAGACGCAGCACCTGGAGGGCTTCATCCGACAACTGGCGGGCGTCAGGTAACTGGATGGACATGAGCAGTCTCCGTCTCGGAGTGTCGCGGTTATTCTCCCAACGGACTTTTGAGCAACTTTCATGCCGTGGTAATATCTTGAAACGATTGGACCGTTTGGAGGCCATGCTCGTCACCCTCGTCGAGCGCCAGACGGTGCGGGAGTGGTATACGACTGAACAGTTCGCTCAACTCGTGGGCAAAGCCGAGTTCACGGTCAGGGAGTGGTGCCGGCACGGCCGCATCTCCGCGGAGAAGCGGAACTCGGGCCGGGGGGCCCATCCGACCTGGGTGATTTCCCACGGGGAATACCTCCGCTGGCAGAGGGAGGGTTTACTGCCCGCCACTGGACGAGGAATGGCTTCTGTGTGATCATCGTCGCAACACAACCACCCCTCGTCCAGTGACGGTCAGGCAAACACCCCCATCATCGCCTGGTGCTTCACGTCCGGGTACAAATGGCGGTAGCGCCGCCGCTGCTCCTCGGTGCAGTGGCCCACCAGTTCGTCAATGATGCGCTGGTCCACGCCCTTGCTCGCCAGCGCCGAGATGAACGAATGCCGGAAGACGTGCCAGCCCTTGAGCACGCTCCACTGGGAGAGCCTGAGTCCCCGCTGGAAGTAATTGTGTGCTTCCCGCGGCAAGATCTCCTTGCCGTCATCCTTGCAGAAGAGCGTTTTGCCCCTGGCCCGGACCGACAGCCAGGCCGCGAGCACTTCCTTGAGAAACGGCGTCACCGGTACCCGGCGAGTCGTTAGCTTGCGCTTGTCACGCTTCTTCTCGCGAATCGTCACCACGTCGGCAGCCAGGTCCACGTCGGAGGGCAGCGCCCGCACGACCTCCGACCGCCTGGCGCCGGTGTAAGCGGCGAAGACGAACATCGGGTACACCCAGGGACTGACCGGCCGGGCCTTCACCCACTCCAGCAACCGACTGACCTCCTCGGGCCGCAGGTATACCGAATCCCAGACCGTCTCCGGCTCGTCGCCAGCGGCGATGCGCCGCTCGGCCTCCTCCCAGGTCATGAAGGGCAGGCTTTCTTCGACCTTGGCGTAGTCAAGCCCGCCGCCGGGAAACTCCTCGGCCAGGTTCAGCTGTCGCCGGGCCCAGTTCCAGGCCGTGCGCAGCGAGATGATCTCCTTCTTAATCGTGGCCGACGACGGGTGGCGTTTCGGCCGTTCGGGTGCCTCGACCGGCTTGGGCGGCGCGTTCTTGCGGACGTATTTCCGTTTCGGCTTGGCCAGAGCCGCCTTCTCCCGCCGTTTGCGGCGGTACGCCTCGGGGTCGATCCACTCCCCGGCGCGCTTGTCCACGTAGCGCTGCAGGTCGGGCCGGCTCACCAACGGGATGACGCTACCGGCGCCGAGGATGCGCTCCAGGTGGTCGAAATGTAGCCGAATGCCATCGAGCGTCGTCTGCTCCAGCTTCTTCTCCTGCGACTTGAAATACGCCACCCGCAGTTCGGCGAGCGTCAACTCTTTCCGCTCGGCCGCGACGGCTGCCATCTGCTCCGGCGGCTTGCCGCGGTGGAACATGAAGTCCTCGATCGGGCAGCCGGCAGGGATGTCGAGCAAATTCCGCTTGAGCAGGCGCAGCAATTCCTCAGTCGAAACTTTGTAGACCGCCGCATCAGCGGCGCTCACCTCGCCGACGGAGAAGGCCCGCTTCTCATTCTTCCAGTAGAAAAGCACCCGCCAGCTGCCGTTTCGATTTTCGATCGAGGCCATGCCGCACCTGGGTCTTGGGGATAATTTGGGGATAATGTTGGTCAACGCGACCGCTATACGATTCTATCGTATTGAACGCTGCAAACGGCGCAAAGTTCTGAAAAAATTGGAATTGCGATGCGAATGCAACGCTGCTGAAATGCTGCAAAAGTCGTCGAGCCCTGGACTGTCGATGAGGTGGGGCTTTCTTAAGACCGTCCCGATAAGACTCTTAAAATAAAAGACTTATGGCCGCGTTATGCCGACTAAAGCAAATGGCGTGCCAGCGATCCAAGCCAAAGGGCAGAGCACCGGATAATTTGCCTGGTAGCGTCAGTAATTCTCAGCCCATCACAGACCTCGTTGACTCATGCTGCGGCGGCGTGTCGGACCTCCGCGCGCTGGGCCCTTCGGCTTGCGCGCGCAGGTGGTTGGGACCGAAGCAGGTTAGTGGTTGCAGATACAGATAGGCATAATGTGGCTTGGCGGTGCGGCGGCCGCGCGCGAGGAGTGCCCCGAGGAGCAACCGGGCGAAGCGGGCGGCGCAGCGCGGGTCGAGCAGAGCCGCCAGGCGGAGAAACCAGTGGCCAAGCGGGGGTGTTGGTTGCGAGGATGTCATGGGCCGGTCCCTTTGCGTCACGACGACAGTGTGGTAACCGTCATCGTGGCCGGGGGGCCGGCCTTTGGCCACTCGCTACCGGACAACCCTCAACACATAAGGACTTCACGGAAAGTACAGAGATAGATCAAAGGTGTAAAAACACCTGAAAAAACGGCCCACGTTCTCCGCGTCTTCTTTGTTCGCCCCGGGTGAGCAATCACCCGGGGCGACCCGGTCTGATTTCTGAACCAACACAACGCGGCAGCAGCCACTCCAAAGCCGGGCGGCGTTTACACCTAGCCCAAGTCGTAGACAATGCCAGCGTTGCGGAATCTTGGCGTGTGCAACAGGGCTTGCACGGCATAAGGCGCCGGTTCCGTCAACAGGGGAATGTTGCCGTCATCTGCCAGCACCTGCTCGCGCAACGTCCCGGTCAGTCCCGCGACCTCATTGGTGTGGACGGAGACGGCGAAGAACGCATCCTCCGTCGCACTCAAGGGACCGAACTGATGGTAAATCGTGCCGTTGAAGCGCAACTGAAAGAGCCGGTCGGGCGCGAGCCGCACTACATGGAGTTCGCGGAAGAACGCATAGGGGTCCTCGCGGGCTTGCTGCGGACTGCACAGGCTGAATTTGAGTTGGCAACCCTTGCCGCCGGTGATGCCCGCAATCACCCGATGACCGGCGTGGCGATGGAAGACCAATTCGCGTTTGCCTACGCCGAACGTGTACACTGCGGTGGCATCCTGCCGGGCAAAGTCGGTCGGCCCAATGCGGGCGCTGGGTTCGTGGAACTCCTCGACAAACTCGGGATGCCGGCGCTGTTGTTCTAGGGCATTCGCTAAGAGATATTGGCCCGACCCGGAGGGCAGCCGGCCAAGCACGTTCACTTCAATCGGCACCGAGTCTTGGCCGGTTGCAATCCGCAGGGCGTTTTGCTGGAAATGTTCGACGCCCTTGGCGCGAACGGGGAGGGAGTCGGCATTCGCCAACCATTTGCTGTCCTCATAAATCATGATATTCCTCTCTTCAGATTTTCACTTGGGTGAAGGCGTTCGCGCCAAGTGCGACGCTGGAAAGTTAGACGGCAACTATTGCGGTCCCAGTCACTTTCGGCGACGCTTCGTCTCACCTACTGATGGATGTCATGGCGCCGTTTGTGACAGCAATACAGCGAAAAATGGGCCATGCAGAGGTTTTTCTGATTTCTCTACATGGCCCAGATTTCCGATTTTGGTGTCAGTTTTGAAATATCCGAGCGGGTGTCAGAAACCCCAAACCGACATCAATGAATCAACACGCCCCGAATTTCTGTTTCGTTGAGCTTTCATCAATCCACGGGGACTTTCACTTGCCAAGTCAGGCCGGTGTTCGTATCTCGGATAACGAGTGTTGCCGTTCCCGTGCCGCGATTGCTTGGACTGGTGTTCGCCAACTCGCTGTTCAGAGCGCCGACGGGGTCATTATTGGTATCTGACGCTGAGAGGGATTGGCCATTAATGCTAAGGATCGTGTCGCCTGGTTCCAGGCCTAATGATTCTGCTTGGGAGCCTTGCGGCACCGATTGGACAGCCACACCATCATCACTCGGAGCAAATCCACCACCCAAGGGCGAAAATGCTGGTTTCACCGTGTTGGGGCGAACTCCCTTCGGCTGAACCACATTTGGACGCACCTTGTTCGGCTGAACCGGTTGCGGCTTGACCCCGTTCGGGCGGACCCCATTCGGCCTCACCGTGTTTGGGCGAACCCCATTCGGCCGCACCGCCTGCGGCCGCACCGCCTGCGGCCGCACCGCCTGCGGCCGCACCGCCTGCGGCCGCACCGCCTGCGGCCGCACCGCCTGCGGCCGCACCGCCTGCGGCCGCACCGCCTGCGGCCGCACCGCCTGCGGCCGCACCGCCTGCGGCCGCACCGCCTGCGGCCGCACCGTCGCCGGCCGCACCGAAGTCGTCCGAACTCCGTGCTGGGCCGCTTCCGTCTCCAGGGAAGTCAACAAGCTACCCCCGCCGAGGAGGAAACAAAAAATCGCGTCCTTCCAAAAACCGCTAAATTTGATGGACAACATAATGTTTTTCCTTTTCGACAGTTGAGCAAGTAAAGGCAATGAGACTGCCGCCTCTCACTACCTCCTGCAAGGCTAATGTTTGTTGTGTTGTTTGTCCCACACCTCGCGGTTGCATCAGCGAAACGCCAGCGTTCAGGTGCCCGGACGTCAGGGTCGTGGGCACGGCCCACGCCTCCAGTTGCCCCAGCGCCGGTTGACACCCCCGTTAACCGGCCCCCGGTGGGTGGTACAATCCTGCGCCTACCAACAGGAGCCGGGAGGTAAATCCCGGCCCCGCGCTGGGGTCGCCTTACTGGTCCTCGTCCACCGGCGTGCTACCGGTGTCCACGTCACCCTGGGGGAACCAGAAGATCACCCAGACGTTCAGGTTGTCGTTTCGGTACGCGAACCCGAACATGATGCCGCCGAGCTGTGGCTCCGCGGCGACGGGCTCGGCCATCGCGACCTGGACCGGGTGGTCGTCGAGATCGACTGTCACTGGGTGGCCGGGGCGGTGGAACTCGAAGGAGTCCGCCTTCTTCTTGCCTTTGGCCCCCTTGCGGAGGACCTTGGTGGACACGGCCTTACCCTTCGGATGGTCCACGTGCAGGCGGCCGCTGATCTTCTTGTTCTTCACATGCACGTGGGCCCGGTGCCCGGAGCTGTGTGAATGCAGCAGGTGCCGGCCGTTGCCCTTGCTGGCCAGGTTGATCAGGTTGGGACCGTGGTGGCTGTGAGCGCCGCCCTGCACCGCCTTCGAGCCGTCGGCCGGGCTCAACGCCAGCACCAGGCTCAACGCCACCGTACTACCGATCCCAAAAATCGCCTTCGTCATGAGAAACTCCTCGTCGGCAGAAAAGTTGAAAGCCCGCGCCGCTCGTCTGCCTGCCGGGCGGGGGCCTTTCTCCCCACACTCAAAAGGACGCACTGGTAAAAATTTGTTACAGGAAAAAATCGTGACAGTGCCGCCGTTGCCCAAGCTCACCCTCCTTTGTCGATCACTTGTTGGTCGGGTTCACTGGCCGTCTTCTTGGGCTGTAGGGGTGCGGGGTCGCCCTGACAGATGAAGGCGCCGAAGAAAAACGGCGACTCAAACGATCGGTGGTCGTCGGGTTTCGTCGCCAACCCCTGAAGACCACGACGAATGTTCGTGCGCCAGACGCGAGGTGTTCGATCCTGGAGGGGGTGAGCCACTCCCGTTTCAATGGGTCGATGATGGCGTCGCCGGTGCTGCGCTGGGCATTGCTGAGGGCGAAATCACGGTCCATCCTGTTGGTCAGAGATTATCGAAGAAGTGGTTCATCAGACAATCAAGCGGCAGGCCAATTGCTGTTCTTTGCCCAACAAGTTCGGCGGTTCGTCGAACGGGCCCAACTGGTTCGCCAATCAGCGGAAAAAACTCGACCGTCTGCCCATTGCGCAGACTTACCTTGGTTCTGAACTGCAAACGCAACAGAAAATGCTCAGGGCCGAGACAGAATCGGGTAACGGGTCAGGACGCCCTTGGCGATGGCCTGGAGCAAGCGTTCGGTTTCCGCCAGCCCCGGATCGTTGATGCGGGTGCGAACCTGCTGGCTTGCTGCCAAGTGATTCACCGCCGTCGCAAGCAATTCGCGCACTTCGGTAGGTGGATGATCGTTGCAGAAATTAGCCCGGCCCAGCTGTTGGGCCGCGCAGAAGGCAAGTTTCGGCGAGCAGGAAGTGGCCGAGGCCGATTCCCCAGGCGTAGTCGCACGCAGGGTCGGCGGCGGCAATCAACGGTGGCTGTGACTTGGGAACAGTTTTCAGGGCCGTCCGTGCGTCGCGCTCGGCGGCGGCAGCGTCACCTTCCTCCAGCGCCACGGACGCGCGCAGCAACAGCAAGTCGATGTGGATGATCCCGAAGCCTCCCTCCCGGGCAAGCCGAAGTCCCTCGTCGGCGGCGTGCCGCGCTTCCCGCAGGCAACGGACTGTCTCGGGGCCGGCCGGCCCGTCAGCCTTTCGACGGGCGTCGGCGAGAGCGATGCTACCGCCCTCCCACGCCACCCAGCACAGTACCTCCCGGGCATCCCGCGCCACCGCCCACTCCTGGGCCTCGTGTTGCAATATGCGCGCAGTCGAGAACTCGCCGCGGACGCGGGCCAGGCCAGCAAGCAGCAGATTGCAGCGCGGCAGATAATGGTGCTGTTCGCCGAAAATATGCCGCAGGACCACCTTGTTCGCCTCGGTCAGTTGCGCCGCTTCTTGATCGCGGCCGAGTCGTGCCAGCAGCCAGGCATGGTGGACGCCGCGCAAACGGTACAGCGGTCGCTCCTGGTGTTCGTCAAGGTGTTGCCAACGCAGGGCCGTCGCAAAGTCGGCCAGCGCCGCGGAGGTCTCGCCACGCAATGCCCGCGCGTAGCCGCGGTAGGCATAACTGTCCTTGCGCTCGAAGGCGTAAGAAGCACGTTCGGCCAGGCGGACGGCTTCCTCGGCGGCGGCCAGGCCCTCCGTCAGCCGGCCTGCCGCGAGCAGCAGGTCCGTCAAGTTTTGATTACAAATCGACGCATTTTTCCAACTGCCCTCGGCCAATCGCATGGCGAGATTGCGCTTGTAGCAGCTTGCGGCGGCTTCGAGGCGGCCAACCTCCGAGAGGTAGAGCGCATAATCGTTGAGGAAGAAGCCGTGTTCGTGCGGCCGGAGTTGCTCCGGCAGCGGCGCTGCCTCCGCGGAACGGCCATCGACGAAAGCCCTGCAGATCCGTTCGCCCCGTTCGTAGGCTCCCAAACGGCGCCCCAGGTTCTCGTAGGCGCCGATCTGATACGAATACATCTCCCAGGCCGCGTCAGCGCAACCGGCCGCCAGCGTGTGGTAGACGATCTCTTCCAGCAGGTCCAGGGTATGAGCGTCCGAAGGATGCGTTCCTCGGCCAGGCAGTCCACCGAGCGATAGGATCAACCCCTCACGGGCGGCGTCGTGGCCAAGGCGGGCCGCTTCTTCATCCAGGTGTTTGAGAAAGCCATCGCGCACGGCCGGGTGAACCGTGTAGGTGGCGTCAACCACGCCGGAGAAGGCTGCGGGCCGAGCGACGGCGGAATCATGCGGCTGGTGTCGCGCGCGTGGCCCAAGCGCCGTCGCCTCCAACAACCGCATCCCCACCAGTTTGTCCATCCGCGCGCACACGTCGGGGAACGACAGCGCTGCCAGTTCGGGACCGGAGAGTTTGTCCTTGCCCGGCCCGGTGAAGACCAATGTCAGGAGTTCAGCATCGACGCCCAGCCGGAAGAGGCAAACCCGCTCCAGCAAAGCGAGGGCGGCGCGGTCCGTCCGCTCCAGCGCTTCGCAGTAGCGCTGGGCCACGCGCTCGAACCGGGCCGTTTGCTCGGCCACAGCGCGCAGCCGGTCGCCCGGAACAGCTGTCTCTTCGCCGCGCACTTCCGGCACAGCCCAGTCGCTGGTCACTCCAGTGTCGCCGGCCTCGAAGTGGGCAAGGTAGCCCCCGGCCAGATCCACCGTCAGGGCGTGGCGGCCGCAGTGGTGCGCCAGGCGTGCCAGTTCGGCGTCGGTCCCCTGGACACCGCGCTGCCGCAGCAGGGCAATGCAGGCCTCCTCGCTGATGTGCTCGACGGCGATCTCGCGGTAATTCAGGCCGGGACGATCGCGCAGGTCGTCGAGGGCGAAACGAGTCGTGAGCAGGACGGCGGCCTCTCCGAGCCTGCCCTCGGCGGCGCGAAGGATGAAGCTACGCAGTCTGCCGTCCGCAATGAGCCCGAACGGCGCTCCGCGTAACCCGTCCTCCTGCACTTTCTCCAGACCGTCGAGGACCAGCAGGCACGGACCGGCGTAGTCGAGCAGACGTACCACTTGCTCGTATGACGGTTGCGTCGTCTCGACCCGGTTGACGCGGTCCGTTAGCCAAGCGGCCAGTTGGCTGAAGAAGCCGTCCGGCGTCGGCGCGTCGTAGAAGGAAAAGACGAAGAGCCGGCGCGGCCGCGGCAGGGTCTCCTGTTTGCGCACGCCGAGTTCCACGGGTAGCACCCCCGGCAACACGCGTAGGAAGCGCTCCACGACAGCGGTCTTGCCGGCGCCGCCGATGCCGACGAGGGCACAGACCCCCTTGCCAATCTTCTGCCACCAATCGGCCAGGTGCGCAACTCGGGCCGATCCTGCCAGTCGCGGGCACGCAGCAGGGGGTGGGCGAAATGGAAGAGCTGTTTCTTCGGAGTTCGATCAGTCATGGGACACCTTTTCAGGGAACGCCGCGAAGACCCCCTGACGGCTTGTCAGGGAAAGAGAGGTTTTTCAACGACCGCCTTGACCGCAGGCAATGGCGATGGGTCGCCCTGACAGATGAAGGCACCCCAGTAAAACGGCGCTGCAAACGGTCGGTGGTCGTCGGCTTTCGCCGCCAGTTCCTGAAGGCCACGACGGCTGTCCAAATTGCCAGAGGCGAGGCGTTCGATCTTGGCGGGGGTGAGCCACTCCTGTTTCAGTTGACCGATGGTGGCATCGCGGGTACATCGCTGCGCATCGCTGAGGGCGAGGTCGCGATCCATGCGACGGTTGAGCAGGTTGTCGTAGAAGCGGTCCATAAGGAAGGCGGTTGCCAGGTCGGGCACCTTCCACAGGCTCATCACCAGCGTCTTCGCTCCGGCGACGATGAAGGCTCGCCGCAGGCCGAAAACACCTTCCCCGGCATGGACCGCGCCCAGACCGGTGTCGCAGGCGGACAGCACGACCAACTCGGTGTCGAGCAAGTCGAGGCCGGAGACGTCCTCGGCGGTCAGCAGGCCGTCCTCGGCGTCCGGAGGCAGAGGATCACCCCTGAGGAAGGTGTTGGCTCCGGCCAGGGCCAGGCCGGAACGCAGCATCGGGTTTTCCATCCCCGGACCGGCGAGACGCCCGAAACCGCCGTCCTGTCCGCCGAGGAGTTCCAGGTTGCGGAAGTCGCGATTGGGGTCGCGCGTCTGATCCGGAAGGAAGAAACCGTGGGTGGCGAGATGCATGACACGCGGTGATCGATACGCCTTGAGCCGACCTTCCAAGGCGGCGCCAGCCAGCAGCGGTTCGACGCCGAGTCGTCGGGCAATCTGCTCGCCTTCAATGCGTGTTCCGGGGAGACGGTGGAAGTGGAACCGGTTGCTGCCCAGGTCGCGCGAGAGGCGACCGGCAGGGGCGCCGTTGGAACGACGATCGGGGTGGGCCTGGCGACTGGTACCGTCTGGCGGCGACCAAACAGCCGGCTCCAGAACCCTCGCCGTGGTGCTGGTTCGGCACCCTGCGGATGTTCGGTTCGAGCGGACTCGGATTCCAAACGGAGGTCAAAATCCGGATCAGTGACGACCGATGGTTCAGCAGGTTGCCGTCCGGACGGGGATTGAAAGGGCAGCACGTCGTGGCCGACACTCACATAGTGGATGTCCGCAAATTCAATCGGGCGGCTCGAAGCGCGTCCTCACTCGACTCCCCTCCACTAACCTCCGGTAGAACTCCAACAGCAATCCCGCCGTGCCTCGTCCGGCTCCGGCCATAACGCCATCACCACTGCCCGCGCTCCCGCTAGCACGAAAGCCCGCGGCACGCCCACAGCAGTTATTACCTCGGCAACTAACATCGTCACGTTACTCCGGCTGCCGCATATTGCGTCATCGGGTGCCTGAAGTAACTCATGATCCGTCCGGGGAGGCCGGTCAAGTGCTCCATGAATTCCTCCAGCTTGGTGCGCAACTCCTGCCGGTCCCTGGGCAACCCGCGCGCGTAGACGTTCCCCTTCAGGTCGTTGTTCAGGTACTCCACCGGGTTCCGCTCCGGCGTCTTGACCGGCAGCGTGAACAACTCGATCTGCTCCTCATGCGCCCAGACCCAGTCCTGCACCGCCGCCGCCAGGTGCGCCGGCAGCGGGTCCACGATCAGGAACACCTTCCGCGCCGAAGCGGCCACCAACCGCTCCAGGAACCCCAGGAACAGCGCCGCGTTCATCATGGCCGTGTACACCTGGAAGTGCAACTCCCCGTCGTTGGTCACGGTGGACAGCAGGTTGACCCGGGCCTTGTCCCCCGACACCGGCAACTCCGGCGTCTGCCCCACGCGCGCGTAGCCGCGCCCCGGGTGGTCGTTGCCGCTCAGGCCCGTCTCGTCCCCCCAGTGGATCTCCGCGCCCTCCCGGGCGGCCCGGGCCTCGATCTCCGGGTAGGTGCTGTCCAACCACTCGCGGACCTCGTCGGCGTCCTGGCCGCGGGCGTGCCGCCCGGGCCGCTTGCTGGTGTAGCCCCAGCGCCGCAGGTACTCCCCGACCGTGCGCACTGGCACCCAGCGGCCGTACTCCCGCGCGATCAGGTCGCGGACGGCGCGGCGCGTCCAGAGCGGGGCGGCGATGTCGAGTTGCTCGGGGCTGTGGTGGTCGATCAGGTCTTGCAGGTGGCGGGCCTGGGCGTCGTCGAGCACCCGGCCCGAGCCCGTGGGTCGGCCGGTGCGGTCGCCGGGCAGGGCGTCCCGGCCGCCGGTGCGGTAGGCGCTCCACCAGCGGCAGACGGTCTCGCGGGCCACGCCGAGGGCGTCGGCGATGGTGGTTTGGGGCAGGCCCATGCTGCAGGCGCGGACAGCGCGCAGGCGGAACGCCTTCAGGGTCTCGTCGGACAGCTGGCGCGTGTTGGGGATGGAGATGGCCATGATGCTTGCTCCTCCCGCTGGCGCGGGAATGGCGAAAGTCACCCCCTGATAGTATTGTAGGCGACACCCGAGGTCTGGACCGCGAAGCTGGTGACAATGTTAGACGCCGGGGTAATACATCGACCCACCTCACCTCCACCTGCAGATCCGCCGACAGCACGACCACTTTCGTCTGTCTCAGGTCGAGCCCGATCACATCCCACGCCGTCAACCGGCCTTCCGCAGCGTCCCGGTTAGCGCCTGCCAGGGCGACCCTACCCCTCTCGGCGCCGGCTGAGCTGACTCTGACCTCCCGGTTTCCACTGTAATTGATCCGTCCCCGGTGCGTCTTTCCATCACAGTGGATGAAGAGCGTCACTGCCCGAAACCTGTTATGCCCCGCGATTCAAGGAGTCCACATGACCACGAACATGCCACTGCTGAACAGGTCCGAGTTTCTGGAGTGCCTGGGTCTCGATGGATCACCTCGAAGGGCCATCACGCCGGCCGGGCGCTGACGTGGGGCACGGGGATCACCAGGATGCGCCGGTCCCTTTCTGGGGCCGGCCCTTTCTTCGCGACCAGAATTTCCATACCCCGCACCGGTGTCCTGCGCCCCGCGTCAGCGTCCTCCGAGACAAGCCCAATCAGTTCCATCCAGTGGAGCCACTCCAACGGCGTTCGTCTCACATCCTGTGCGGACCAGTGAATCAGGAGGCGTTCGGTCCCTGCGGGGGGTGTCAGCCGGAAGACCAGGCCACAGCGCTGCCCTGCCCGGTACAGGTTTTCCGGTTCATTTGGCTTCGGCAAGCCGACCTGCACATTGCCGGAGGAATCAAGGACCAGCACCGTGAGGTAGCCATCGACGGAGGCCAGAGCTTCGACTTTCACCAAGTCACCCGTCGTCGCCGGCTCCGGCCGGCCTTCTTTCACGAGAGGACGGAATGTCGTAGGTTCGTCGGCACGGGCGACCGCGATGGCGGCCTGCAATTTCACCGGCACTAGCATGTCCGAGTTACTGTTCAGCACGTGCTCCGTGAGCGCCTGCCAGCGCACCTCGCGGAGCTGGGTGAGGAAAGTGGGAAGGTCGGCACGTCGCTGGGGATCGGGCTCCAGGCCACTGGAGATGACCTGGCGCAGTTCTTCGGGAAGAGACGGCCAGTTGGCGTGCTCGGCCGGCGGGGCGTGTTCTCGGGGGCGTGTACCCGTCACCAGGTGCAGCAAAGTGGCGGCCAGCGAAAAGACATCCGATTTGGGCGACGCACCGCCGTGGTAGACCTCCGGGGCGATGTAGCCCCTCGTTCCGGCGCCCGGCCTGCCTGATCCACGGCAATGGCGATGCCAAAATCGGCGAGAACCGCCTCGTCGGTGTCCACGTTCAACAAGATGTTGTCGGGCTTGATGTCCCGGTGCAGCATGCCCTGAGCATGGACATCGAACAGGGCATCGGCCACGCCGGCCGCATAGCGGGCGGCCTGGGCCCATGGCATGGGCCGCCCAGGAGATGTCAGTTTTGCCAGGCAGCCGCCCGAAAGATAGTCCATGACCAGAAAGCAGTTCGTGACGCCATCCTTGAGATAGTGAACCTCCACACGGTTGCGGTGCCTGGGAAGCTGGGCTAACCTCTGCGCTTCCTCGATCAATCGCCGGACCTCGCGCTCGCTGAAGCTCACCTTGTGAAGAACCTTGATGGCACGGAACACCTTCATCTTCACATCCAGAGCCTTCCAGACCTGGCCAAAGGCGCCGCCGCCGAGGTTGTCGAGAAACTCGAAGCCGTCGAGTTTCGGTTTGTTCGCGAGAGTCATGTCATGTCTCCGGAATTATGGAAAGTGGCGAGGAGTCGCCCTGGCAAGATCCCGATTTACGTCGGAAATCGGAACCGATGCCTCCTTTGCCGGTAACGGGCCAGCAAGCCCCACAAATACCCGGGAGCCGGCAGAGCGGCCGGATCGCCGAACAGGGTCAAGGGTGCCCAGAACAAGGGAAAAGTACCAACGGCAATGGCCTCGCGCTGAGCCAACGCAAGGGCCGTTGGCAGTTCGTGCAGCAGGAGGTGACGGTAGAAGGACCACATGAGCGGCACCGTCTCCTCGTCGGCTAAGGGCCACAGACCCCCCAGCACCGAACGCACCCCAGCGCCGATCAACCCCGTGACCTGGCCGAACATCCCCAGTCCCTCCAATGCCCCAACTTCTCCCGAGTGACAGGCGCTGAGCGTAACCAGTGCCAGACCTTGGACCGGTTCTTCCAACCATTCGAGGGCGTGAATGACTTCTCCCGATGGCAAGAGAAGTTCAGCCGCCAGCGGGTGTGCGCTGGGGGAGTCGGCGTGGCAGGCGAAGTGAACCACGCGGGCTCGAGCCAGCCAGCGGCGCAGTCGGGGACGGTCGAGAGTCTCCGACTGCAAGATCCGGCCACGCAGAAACGCAGCCGCCACCCCTTCGGCTTCTCGACTCGCACCGAGGAGCTTATTGGGAGTTACGATTGATGTCACCATAGTGATGACTTGGCCCTTCTCGCTCCTGCTGAGATCATGGGGAGGCCACAAATTCTTGAGCCGATCTCGGAGATCTTTGATTTGCTGTACTTGTTCCAGACGCTGGTTCTCATTCGTGTCTGCGACCATCTTCCCGTTACGGTCAAAAATGCGGAAGTGAAGCACGTTTTTTACGCTGGCCACAATGATCAGGTTCTTGCCCTCAGTTGGGATATCCTTTTCTTCATTCGGCGCGAACATCAAATGCAGATTACGCTCCATATTGGAGCTTTCGGCCACGGCGATCACCGAACGCCAGGCGCCCCGGCACTGCCGACGTTTACGGTGCTGGTGAACGAATAGCGATCCACTAAAGGTGGTGACCACCGCAACTGATTCGATCAGGTAACGCCCCGCCAATCGCAGCGCGTGCAAGGGCACGCCGTGGAGGTCTCCCTCGGGTACCCACAAAAGGGAACCCGGAGAACCCGAGAGGTCGGCGATGGTCGCGGCAAGCGCCGCTCCCAGGGGACCTCGGCCGAGTGCTTCCAAATGGCCGTCGAATTCCGCTCGTCGGCGCGGCCCCAGGTCGACGCGATCTTGGTAGTCGTTTATTTGATTGCGGACGCAGTTGCGCAGCCCGTTCAGCTGCGAGCGCACCTCCTCCGCCGACCCGGGTGCGAAATGCACGCAAGCGCGGGCATTTCTACTGACAGCGAGCGCGTAGACACCCTCCTCAGCCAGAACCGGTGCGAAATAGCGCGTAGCCGGGTGCAGTAGCCGCTGAAGATCGTCCAGATCGACCACCGCGGGCAGCAAGCCGCTCACGGGTCGTTCCCGGTCGATCAGGTGACGCTCGAATAGTCGATCTCGTTCGGCGAGCAATTCTCCCTTGCGGGTTTCAAGCCAGACCCGGCGTTGTTCCGGCAAGTGGGTTCCGAGTTCACCATGGACTGCTGTTAGTTCACACATCAGTCGGGCCACCTCCGGACGGGTCATCAAAGAGTCCTGAGTGCTTGCGGAGCCGAGCAACTCGAGAAGCAGCCGGCCACGCTCGCGCTCCTGCCAGCGAAACACGGCAGCCGCATCCCCTCGGCGACAGGCCGCGAGTAGGAGGTGGCGTAACACACTGACCCGTTGCCGGCGGTAGCCTTCGACAATGCCGATCGATTCCGGCAGACGCGCCGCTTGTTGCTCAGTGAGCTCAACCACCTCCTCGAATAACCTCCGCGCCAGGCCCTCGTCACCCTCCACAGAGGCGGCCAGGTGGCCCTGAGCTTGGAGTGACCTTGCCAGCACCTCGGGCAGGCGCAAGGACCGTCCCAGCGTCTCCGCCTGTCGCAACCAGGACCGGGCCTCGTCAGCCGTAGCCGTCAACAGCCCCAGCGCGAGGCTCAGGCGGGCGCGCCGTTCGGGTCCTTCTGCCTCCTGAAGGGCCGCGGCGTAGAGCTCCAATGCGCGGGCGGTATCGCCCTGGTTGGCCGCGAGTTGGGCTTGTAGTTCAACCGATGCATCGGCCACCTCGCCCCCCTTGATCAGGAGACGCACCATTTGAAAAAGGGGTTGGAGTTCATCGGGCAATTGCGCGGGTGACAAACGGGAGAGAAATTGGTCGGCCTCGTTGCGAACGGAGCGGTGCTGGCCCAGGTCGAGCAATACGAGAATCCGACGCAGGGCAGCTTCCTGTACCTGGAATGGCAGGCCGTATGACTGGACTTGCTGGTAGTGCTTCAGAGCATCCCCCAGATGCCCGCGGAGATGATCGATCCGCCCGAGTTGTAAGAAGGCATCCGCCCGAACCGGATCGAGGACCGCTCCCCGGCAGCGTTCCACGGCGCGCAGCCAGCAAGCCCGGGCTCGACCAAGGTCGCCTGCTCGGTCCCAGGCGCGCCCCTCCTCACAATCGAGCAGCGCCAATTTTTCATGTTGCTCTGCTTCCTCCAGACGAATCCGGCAGCGGTGTAACTCCTCAGTCAGCACTGAAACATCGCCTACCATCAGACGCACTCGCGAGGCACGCAATAGCAGTTCGGGGGCGGCGGCGAATCCATGTTGCGGCACCTCGGCCAGAAGTTGCCTTGCCTCCGCGGGCCGACGGCTGCGCGCATAGGCCTCGGCCAGCAGCAAGCGCACGCGGCAACTGAGGTCGGACGAAACAGACCCGCAATAGGGCAACAGAGGCTCCAAGAATTCGGCGCTCTGGCGCGGTCGGCCAGCCAGAAGGGCGACCGGAGCGGAGACAAAGGCAGCCCGAAAGGGTGGCGACTTGTCTGGGAAACGGGGATCGAGAGGGGTATTGGCGGCCTCATTGCGATAGTCGGAGGCCCGGCCCTCCGCGCCGGCAATGTCCCAGGCATCCAGGGCGGACTGGATGCCGCGTTCGTGTGCGCGCATGGCAGAGGGGGTCATGGCAAACTTTCCTCCGCCCGTGCCGGCTCGCTGGCCCGGTCACGCAGCGCCAGAAAGAAGATCAGTCTGAACAGAGTAATGAGTATGCTGGCGACCGTCGAGTGCAAGAGAATCCATCGCTCGTAAGGTGCCAGGACTGCGTCCATTTGGTCATCACCGACGGCCGGGTTGTCGGCAACCTCCAGCAAAGTGAAAATGGGAACGCACTTAATGCCCAGCCAACTCACCAGGGTAAGCAACTCCACCACCGCGAGGGCTACCGCTGTGCCGCCGAGTTGCCTGCGCAGCCGCAACAGGCTGACAGTGAACCAGAGACTGTACCCGATATCCGCGATCAACAACAACAGTGAGAGCAGGCCCACGATTAGCTCCAGATCGCTGCCCTTCGGGGGGTTGGCCAGGTAGATCAACTTTTTTAGGGAAATTGTGATCCAATAGCCCAGGCTGCTCCGGTACAGTGACTTGCTGCTGGTTGCCTGGCTCAAATGGAGCCACGTCAACAGGACCACGACTCCTGGCGCGATGGTGGCTGCATCCAGGAGCCCGTGCATCGTCAAACCGGCTTGTGGCCGCCCCTGGAGCCACTCGATTGCGAACGAAGCGGCTGACAAACCTCCGGTGAGCAGTGTCGCCAGCGCGCCCCAGAGCAGGAGGCGGGCCAAAGATGGGGAGGGAACAAACGGTTGCGTGATCATTCCTTGGGCTCCTTGTCAGAGATAAGAGCATCTACCCGGCGGGCCAGGCGCGGATCAAGGCGGAAGGCTTCGTCCAGGCTGCGGCGCGCACCGCGGTAATCGGAGATTTCACCGAGCAACAACCCGCGCTCAAAGTGTGCCAGCGCGTCCTTCGGATCAATCTTGATGACCTGCTCGAGGTCGCTCAGGCAACCGGGGCAATCACCATGGCGCTGGCGGACCATGGCGCGCAGCCACCAGCCTTCCTTGCTCGCAGGAACCAGTCGCACCAGCGCTTCGACATCGGTCCGGGCGAGGTCGAAGCGGCCACGGCGGATCATGATCCGGGCTCGCCGCGCCAGGAAAGTCTCACTTTTCGGGTCCCGGCGGTCGGGATCTCCGTGAAGGACGGCGGCGCACTCGGCAAGCTCCTTTTCGGCCCCGTCGAGACTCCACCATTGCACCACTGCGAGACTCCCTTTTCCGTCCCCTGCTGCTACCAGAGCGTGGCGTCCATCAGGGGCCTGGGACAAGGCCAAGGGCTTCTCCGGTGCGACGCGACAGGATCGCAACTTCGCGCCGCTGCCGGTATCATAAAGTGTCACCCAACCCGCATCATCCAATGCGGCCAACCACGGCCCCTGCGGAGCGAAGCGGAGCGTGTGAATCTTGTGCGGGGCGTCGAGAAATCGCCCCTCGGTTGCCGGGGTGCCTGGCTGGAGCTGCCACAACTGGATTCCTTTGGCACTGCCGACCGCAAGCGTCCGGCCGTCGGGAGAAAATGCAAGGGGGGCGGCCTTCACACCGACGCTCAAGGTGTCGAACTGGTAGCGCGTCGGGCCCCACACGGTCAGCAGCCACAACGAGCTGCAAAGGAGTAATCCGAGTACCGCGAGCGCCCCCCGATCCGCAACGTCCAGCGCAGCCGGCGCGTGTCGGACAACCGACCGCGGAACAGCACGCCCGCCAGCAAGACGGCGAGCAGGAATGTCGTCGCCCAACGAAGTTCGGGGAATACTGGGACTGGCAGGAGGTTCCACAGTAAAACCTCCTGCTCGGATGTCGCCACCGCGAGTGTTTGCCCGTCCGGGGAGATGGCCATCGAGTGCAAAGGGGTCACTCCCTCGTCGAGATCGGCTTCCTTTTTGAGACTACCCGTGATGACACGCCACCGGGTCAGGCGATGACTGCGCTCCTGAACCTCGTTGCCCAACACTATCTCGATCGGGTCGCCGGCGACGATCAGTTCGCCGGTCGGCGTGAAAGCGAGGGCGCGGACGCCGACGATATCGTATTTGGAACCGCCAGCCACGATCTCCTTGTCCTCCAATTTCCAGACCTGGAGCCAACCCCCGGGGCCGCCGTCCTGCGGATAGCCGCCCCCCGCCACCAGCACCTTGCCCGCCGCATCAAAAGCCAGCGCGCGGACGGGACCGGGATGTTCTCCCAGGCCCCCCGCTAACTGCACGGTGCCGGTCCTCCACACCTGGACAGTGGATCCCAGGCCCGCAGCCAACCACTCGCCGTCGGGGCTGATCGCCAGGCACAACGGCGGGTCACTGCGACCGTGTTCCAGTACGCCGATCAATTCAACAGGGGCGAAGGTGCCGCGATCTTGCGGTAAAGATGCCGGATCAAACCGGTCGAACGGCGACTCGACAAGGGGAGGGGTTTCCGCCGGTGGTGTGGGGACCGCAGCGTACTCTGCCAGAGTGGCAACCGTGGCCGAGTACAAACTCCAGCCAGTCAGCGAAGCAAGGAGCCCAACCATGATCCAGCTACCCACGCCGCCCGAGCGGATCGGGGGACTGGGCTTTGTTTGTGGGGATGGTGGCGCAGTGGGACTTCCAGAGGCGGACTCGAACGGCGGCTCAGGCTCAGGGACCGGTTGCGCGGAACTCTCTGGCAGGGATGGGCCGATGGGCTCTTGGTCACTCGTTTCCTCTTGCGGGTCCTGAACTTCCAGGGGATGGCAACTCTCGAGATTCACCACAGCTGCACAATGGGGACAGGTTACGACCTGGTCTGCCAACTCGGTCACGAAAACCGGGATCGCACAAGCGGGACAGGGGATTGATCGCGTCGTGGGCATATCGTGGAACTCCGGAACATCAGGGTTGGGGTTCTCACCGTTCATTATCTATCTGCGGCCATCAATTTTTGCGCGACCTGTTTGGCATTTTGATTGGTGTTGAGTTGGCAAACCAGGACCCGTTCCGACAGGGTCAGTTTCCGTGGCATGTTCTGTTCGATGTTCGCCAACCACTGGCGCCGTTCCTGCTGCGTTGGTTTGCGAAATTCATCTTCCTGAGCAGGCTGACCGGCGACGTCCTGGAGGCTCTTCGGGGAGGAGAGAGCGAGATGGTAATATCCAGATCTCAACGTCGAGTGGAAGTCGTGATGCCAGTCGAGTTGAAAGTGCAGTTGCCTCCGCATTTGGCCGGCTTCGGTGACGACGTCTCCTCCAAGAGCAGCCAGCCCCCGGGTCACATCCCCGCGTTGACCGGCCTGTGAGCCGGGCGGAGCTTCCGGGATCACCGGCCTGGCACCCACCTGGGGAACCGGCCCGATTCTGGGTTCTTCAGCGGGGGGCGGTACGAGTTGCATGTTGCGCAGGCGCCGTGCGATTTCGGGCTGGTCTTCTTGCAGGGCCCTGGCGATGAGCCCAAGTTGAAGCTTCTTGGCCAGTTTCGGGAATCCTGCCTCAGTGATTTCCTGGAGGTCCTTGATGAGGTCCGCCGGGTCGGGAGGCGTCTTCCAGGACTTTGCTTGCCATTGGGCAGCGTCTTCGGTCGCGAGCACCCCACGCCACAGACGGCGCGATCTCGCCGGCAGCACCTCGGCGCTCTCCTGAAGGAGGGAACCGACGGCCAGCACTTTCTTTAAGCTGGTCAACCCGTCCAACTGTTCTTCGTGGACGAGTCCCGCCAGCAGCTTGCTCCGTTGTCTGCCGTTGTCAGGAAGGTTGAAGAGAATTTGACGTCGGGACAACAGTGCTCGTTCTGTCCCGGCGGTGGGCACGCCCTCCACCCTGCTGATCAAGCGGGTGACGGGCATCTTGCCGAAAGCAACTTTCGAGGTAATTCCGCCGAGAGACGGGCGCAGAGTAACCCGGAGGTTTCCCGGAGGGAAGTTAGGCCGAGGCCGCCCGGCACCGGGACCCGGGTTGACGTGGATCCCGGCACCCCGATTAAACCGCACCCCGGCACCGAACGGTGGTTTGGGGAGAGGCACAGGCCTGCGGAAGATCCGCGACCAGTCCGCGCCACCAACCATGCCGACACACACCAACAATGCAACAACGGCGGTCCATTTCTTCATGAGCGTTTCTCCTCATCCCATCATGGAAGGCGATTCTGTTACGTGTAACCACAGCCGGAGGGCACACTTTTCCGTCGCTTACGCTGGCGAATTGTATACCCACTTTAGGTCCCCTGATTCTGCACCCGCGTTACCCCAACCCATAAAGGGTCAGGGCTCCCCATACCGTTGGGTCAGCGTGCGTTGTCCGCGAATGCAATTGGGCAGCGCGAAGCGCATCCCTGCTCGACTGCCCCTCCACTAACCTCCGGTAGAACTCCCCTAGCAACTCCCTCCGGGCCTCGTCCGGCACCGGCCACGACGCCGTCACCACTGCCCGCGCCCCGGCCACCACGAAGGCCCGCGGCAAGCCCACCGCGCCCACCTCGGCCCCCGGTTCCTCCACCGGCAGGCTTGCGGACAGCACGACCACCTCGGTCTGCCCCAGTGCGATGGCGGTGACATCCCACGCCGTCAACCGTCCTTCCGAGGCGTCCTGGTTCGCGTTCGCCAGGGCCAGGCCTATTCGGCTCAACGGATTCTCCCACGCCGCCGGTCTCACCGTTGCCGGTGCCGTCTCCTTCGGGGGGACGGTTTCGCTCGCCGCCTCTCCCACGGCGAAAGCGTGCGTCGCCAGATGCAGAACGCGCGGCGCACCGCACTCCACCAACCGCGACTTCGCCGCCTCTCCGTCCACCCAGGCGCGCACGCCGAGCACCTTGGCGATTTGCTCGGCCTCCGCGCGCGTCCCGGGCAGGGCAGTGAAACGCAGCCGCGCGACGGCACTGGGGCACTGGTTCGGAACTCGATCAGACTGATAAAAGCCAAGCTTAATCAGGCGCAGAACCGCTGTCCACAGCCGACTCCACAATTTTCTCCCCGATTGCTGCAATGGCTCAACCGCGTCGTGCCGCTGTGGCGTCACCGGGCCGAAATCCGCAGCGCCAATGACCACGGCCGCCCCAGCTTCCCCCTCCGCCGGCACCGTCCGTAGCAGGTCGCGGCCGGTATACACCTGGCTAATCGTGTAACGGTCGATGAGATAGCCGCCGTCCTCCGTCGGCAGGAGGTTGAAGGGCACGCGGTGCAGTTCGCTGTCGGGTGCCAGCACCAACCTTTGACAGCCGTCCAGGGCCGGTATCAGCCTGTCAAAGACCACAGAGCGCAGGGCCGAACCCTGCACTCGCAGAGCCGCCGTGCGCTCCGGTCCCGCCACGCTGGTCAACACACGGCGGTAGTCGGTCACCAGACGGTCGATGATCTCCGCCGAACCGAGGTCGATCAGCCGCACTGCATCGGGACGACCTGCCGGCAGCACGAACGCCAGGTAACGGGCCGGCGGCCGCGGTGCCTCGGCCTGCGTGAACAGTGTCCGGAAGTCCCAATCCGGCGAGCGGACGAACTCGACCAAGACGCTCCCCTCCGGCAGAGCTGCCGCAACCGTCCGCCGGTCTGCAGTCCGCAGCCGCCGCCCAACGGCCAACTCCGGCACCCGTTCGGCCAACTCCGCCTCCAGACTTTCCGCTCGTGTTTCCCAGTCCTCCAGCAAGCGCTGGTGCGTCACCTGACCTTCCGCCCCCGGACCATTGCGGCGCCGAACCAACGCTTGGCGACGCAGCCAGTACAGGCTGCGTCAGCCGCTCCGCCTGGGCCGGGTGCTTCGCCTCCATCACTGTTTTGCGACAGGCCGACAGCAACTCGACCCAAAGCGACTTGCGCCGCAGCACCACGTCGAAAACCTTGCCCGCCGCCTCAGGCGTGTCGGCCAGGCGCCGCGCGACCAGCGACAGGTACGTCTCGTAACGGATGTTCAGACCCTGCCCGCAGCTGGCTCGCGATTTACCGGAGTGCAGGGCCAACAGAGAAGGCAATAAGGCGTCGTCGAGGGCGGCCAACTGCTCCAACAGCGTCACCGCTTCC
The DNA here is from genome assembly GCA_963750165.1 of uncultured Gemmataceae bacterium. Classification (GTDB taxonomy): domain Bacteria; phylum Planctomycetota; class Planctomycetia; order Gemmatales; family Gemmataceae; genus CAVVPN01. Next base: position 456,937 of record CAVVPN010000001.1, read on the forward strand.
GCCTCCCGTCCCGTGGTCGCACACAGTCCCGCAAGCAGGTGCAAACTGACGGCGAAATCCGGATGCTCTTGCCCCATCGCCGTCCGCTCCAGACGCAATGTCTGCCGCAGCAGTGGTTCCGCCGTCGCGATCTGCCCCTGGCTGAGGGAGACCTGGGCCAGCCCCTTCAACAGCGGCGCGTGCAGCCGACCCTCTTCGGGAGCCGACCGCCGCACCATCTGCAGCGCCTCCCGGTAGGTTGCCTCCGCCGCCCGGAAATCGCGCCGTGTCCACTCGTGGTCGCCACGCAGCTGCAGCGCGCCCGCCAGAACCGGGTGATCCTCCGGACACAGCCGCCGCAGCACCTCCAGGTGCTGCCGGACGTACGGCTCGGCCGCCCGCCCGTCGCCGTAATTGACGTACAGATCGGCCAGGACGCGCAAACCGTCGGCGTACTCGATGTGATCCTTGCCCAAGGCCTTGCGCAGGATCGCCAAGGCCTGCTGGCAGTGGGCCTCGGCCTCCTGCCGCCGGTCCAGCGTCCATTTCAGCCCCGCCAGTTCGGTCAGCCAGCGGGCCAGGACCGGCTGGTTCGGGCCGTGGGCCGCCTGGAGGATGTCCAACGCCTGTTGGTACAACGGCTCCGCCCGCTCGTACCGTTCTGTGGCATGGTACAGTCTGGCCAGCGCGATCAGGTAGAACGCCGTGTCTGGGTGGTCGTCTCCGCGTAGTGCCTGGATCACTTCAACGGCCTGGCGGAGCAACGGCTCAGCCTGCGCCGGCTCTCCCAGTGCGTGGTATGTTAGCGCCAGGTTCATGTGGTCGGCGGCATGGAGGGGGTGGCCTTCGCCCGGCGTGGTCTGGGCGGCTTCCAGCACGTGGCGCAACAACGGTTCAGCCGCCAGGTGGTCGCCGACGGCAGCGTACAGTCGGGCGAGGTCGCTCGTTATTGGTATCAGGGGAGCTTCGTTACCCCTGAAAACCTTGCGGCCCAACTCCAGCGTCCTCCGCAACCCCGCCTCCGCCCGCTCGAAGTTGCCCCGGTCCTGGTAGACAAGGGCCTGCGTCCACGTGCTGCGGACGTAGCCGAGCGACTCCTCGCCTCCAACGGCGCGGAACACCTCCACAGCCTGATGGGACAGCGACTCGGCCTCGTCGAGCCGGCCCGCGAGGCGACACCACTCTGCCAGGGATTGCAAACTTTCGGCGAACTCAACCGAGGTCTCCCCTGGATCGGACCGACGAATCTCCAGCGCCTTGCGAAGATACTGCTCCGCCGTCGTCAGGTCGCCGACCTGCTGGTGGAGAATGCCAAGGTCGGTGCAACTCTCCGCGACAGCGGGATGGTGCTCACACTCCATCTCAACGCGCAGGGTCAGGACCTGGCGAAAGCGCACTTCGGCTGCCTGCAGGTTGCCCACGGCAAGGTAGAAATTCGCCAGGTCGCGCAGAGCACGAGCGAACTCGGCGCTACGTTCGCCGCGCTGACGCTCGAGATTGACCACCTGGCTAAACAGCGATTCCGCTGTGGTCGTGTCACCCAAATCCTGATACATGCTGGCCTGATAACGCAACCACTCGATCCGTTCTGGATGCGTCTCACCGCGCGCCTGAAGAAGGAGTTCGCCGAGTTCGCGGGCCAGCGGTTCCGCCTGGTGCAACTTACCTGTCTCCATGTACAGGACAATCAATTGGCGCAATGCGTGCCGGTAGGTTGATTGTTCCTCCGGCGCCGCCGCGACGCAAGCGGCCTGTGCCTGCCGGTACAGCCCTTCGGCCTCCGCGTTTTCGCCGGCGTCCCGGTAGGCCTGGCCCAGGGCGCCCAGGGCAGCGGCCAGCAGACCGGGATGTCCCTCACTATCGGCCCTGGCTCGTTCCACGGCCTCGAAGGCAAGGGAGCGGGCCGACGCGAAGTCCTGGCGGTTGAGCAACACTTCACTCAAACCCAGCAACACGGGGACTACGTCGGCAGCGACGGCGTCGGGGGAGTTGACGACGATGTCCTGGGCCTGGTGCAGCAGCGGTTCGGCCTCGGCATGTCGGTTCTGCGCCACAGGTTAATGGCCAACCGGACCAAGGAAGTGCTCAGTGAAGGTGACGACCCGAACCATTCGCGATCCAGATCGACGGCCTGGCGAAAGAGCGGTTCAGCCTCTGCGCACTTACCGCCTTCCTGTAGAACGGCAGCCAGCGTCTGCAGACTATCGCTGAAATAGATGTGCTTCTCGCCCAGGGCGCGGCGGGTGATCTCCAGGGCGCGACGGGCAATGGGCTCAGCTGCGGCTGCAGTTTCAGGATCCTGCTGGCAGCGCACCAGGGCCAGCGTTTCGAGGCTGCTAGCGTAATCGGCGTGGTACTCGCCCAGAAGGCGGGCGCGGATGTCAACGCTGCGCGCGGCGAGTCGTTCGGCTGCAGCCAAATCGCCCCGGTCCAGGGCGAACCCGGCCAGAGCGTTCAGGCTACGGGCGAATTCCGGGTGCTCTTCGCCCAGCGTCGTTCGGAAGATGTCCCTTGAGCGGAGGAGTAGCCGTTCCCCCTCGGCAAGACGGCCGCGCGCCAGGGCGATACGTGCGAGGATGGCCAAACTGCGAGCGAAGTCGGGGTGCTCCTCGCCCAGGGCTCGCTGGCGGATTTCCAGCGCTCGCCGGCTCAGGGCTTCGGCTTCGCCCCACCGGCCCAACAGGTCGTACAGGGTTCCGAGATCATGTAGTGTGCTAGCGCAGTGAAGGTGTTCGTCGCCCAGTGTGCGGCGGCGGATGTCAAGGACTCGCTGGAAGAGGGTCTCGGCCTGCTTGCACTTGCCCATCGCCTGGCACAACCGACCCAGGTCGTTGAGGGCGGCGGCGTACTCGGGATGGTCCTTACCCTGAGTCGCACTGCGGATGTTGAGGGCCTCCAAACAGAGCGGCTCGGCCTGGCTGTGCTGGCCCAGTTCGCGGTTGGCTTCGGCTAACTGGCTCAGCATGTCGGCAAGTTGTGGCGAGCCTTCGCCGTACTCCAAACGGGCCTGTCCGCAAGCCTGTTGGGCCAGGAGAAGGGCCTGGGCGTAGCGGCCCTGCCGTAGTAGGTCCGTAACCTGTTCGTTCAAGTTGTGTATCATCTTGTCAGCCAGGATGGTCATTTGCGCCTCCTCAATGGGTGCGTTTCAGCGCGCGAACTGGAGGACGTGCTCTCGGCACCAAAGAGACGGACAAAGGACTGACATGTTACAAAGAAATGTTCGACGTGGCGAAAAAGGATAAGGAAGCCGCGAGCAGGCGTTCAGGTTACGGGCCCTTCGCCCTTTTCCGGCGGCGGGGTCGGTCGGCCGAAGGAAAACAGGCGCAGGAAACGGTGCCAGAGGCTGGGCTTCTTGCAGGAGACGGGCTGACCACCAAGCCAGCGCCCGAGGTCGTCGGCCAATGCGGAGGCGCTCGGATAGCGTCGGGTGGGATCTTTTTCCAGGCACTTCAGACAGATGCTGTCCAGGTCAAGCGGTGTGCATGGATATGCGAATGTTCCGAAGAAAAGACAGGGTCCGATCTGGGATCAAAACTGGACAAACTTCCTTGTCGGCTGACGGGTCCGGCGGTTATCATACCAGGGTGCGATGACTTCGAGATGCGAAGCGGTAGAGATTTTCTACCGTAACATCTGTCCCCCAATGAGTTCTTTACAGCAGAGAACCGGGAAACCGAAATGGCGAACCTCGATCAGCACCAATTGCTGCCACTGCTCCACCAGGCGTTGGCCGGGGATGCCTGCGCCTGGAACGACTTCTTCGGACATATTCGCAGGTATGTGGCCGCCGAGGTCCACAAGGCGCTCGGGTCGAACGGCGACTGGCCCCTCGACCATTCCAACCTGATCCAGAGCACTCTGCGGCGGGTCTGGGAGCGGATCGGCAAACAGTTCGCCGGTGGTGCCGAGGAAGCGACGCTCCGCCGCTTCCTCGCCTGGGTGAGCACAATCGTAAGCAACCGCGTCCATGATGAATGGCGGAGGATCCGAATCGTCGCCGGGGGCGATGCCGTGGACGACATCCCCCAGCCAAGCCGGAGCGGATCCGCGGCCAGGCGCGACCGCATCGCCGCAGAGTTGGCCGGGGCCCTGGCTGAACTCCCGGAGCGGCAGCGCCAGGTCGTCGAACTGTTCTGGTTCGAGGGGCTGTCGGACGTCGCCATCGGCGCCCGTCTGGGATGCCAACCGCGGACGGCCAGCGTCATGCGCTGCCGAGCACTCCGCACCCTGCGAAACCCGAGGCTCCAGGCTCTACTGGAGGAAATTCATGACAGTTGACGAAGAACTGGCCGCCTGGGGGGAACCTCCCGTGAGTCCCGACGAAGAGCCTCTCCTGGCTTTCCTTGACCACTTCCTGGAAAAAAGGGCGCGCGGCGAACTTATTGACGTGGAGGAATTGGTCACGGTGTTCCCGGGTCTGCCGCCGGAAGGCCCCGCCCTGGCCCGCACGGCGACGGGACTCGAAGAACTCGTAGCCAGCGTCCTGGACCACTCATCCGTCCAGCATGGCAGGAACGCTCCGCCGGACGCGCCGACCGAACTCTTCGAGCAGCCCACTCTTCCCGAGGGATTTCCGGGTCCAGCGCCGGCCGGCTTCCGAGTCCGGGCCTGCATCGGAGAGGGCTGCTTCAGCAAGGTCTGGCTGGCCGACCATCAGCGCCTCGGTATTCCCGTGGCGCTGAAGGCCCTGCACCTAGGCGCCACAGAAGAGACGCGGGCACTAGCGCTTGGTGTGCTGCAGAGCGAGGCGCGGGCCCTTGCCCGGCTCAACCATCCCAACATCGTCCGCGTCTATGGCCTGGAGCAGGTTGAGGGCGAACACTACCTTGTCCTACAGTTTGTGGACGGTGGTTCACTTCAGGCCCGCTTGACGAAAGACGGTCCGCTGGGCTGGGAGACTGCGGCACGCTACCTCGCCGATGTCGGCGAAGCTCTAATCCACGTGCATGCTGCCGGAGTCGTGCATCGCGACATCAAGCCAGCTAACATCCTGTGGGACTCCTTGCAGGACGAGGCGTTGCTAACCGATTTTGGCCTGGCGACACGGCTCACAGAGACAAAAGAGGCAGCGGGAACGCCATTGTACATGGCCCCAGAGGCATTCGCCGGACGCAGCACCCCGGCGAGTGAGGTGTACGGTCTGGCAGCCACCTTATTCGCCCTGGTGACCGGTCAGGTGCCGTTCCCGGCCATGACGCGACGCGAACTGTTAGAGCGCATTCAGCACGGTCTGCCCGATCGCGAGCCGCTGTTCGCAGGCGTTCCCGAAGCGCTGGAACGTCTCATCCGCGCCGGCCTCGCGGCAGCGCCCGAGCGCCGTCCTGAGTTGCCCTTGTTTGTGGAAACTTTGCGTGGCGCGTTGAACCAACTCCTGGCCGACTCGCTCCTGCTGCCGACCGCCGGAACGACCATGCCAGCCGCGGTTGACCTGCGTCTGCGAGTTTCCCGACTGGACAGCCGCGGCGGCTGGACCCAGGTGGCCTCGACCCATCCTGAGCCCGCTGGACTTACACGCGACATGACCAAGGTGCCGCCCAAGCCGGAATACGTCGGCGTACGGACTGGCGACCGGGTTCGTGTCGAAGTTCTGACCAACCGCGATGGTTTCGTGACCGTATTCAACGTCGGGCCAACGGGTCAGTTGAATCTACTTCACCCCGACCCCGACGCATCTGCGGCCGTGCAGGCGAACCGGAACCTGCAGGTTCTCGACGTGGCCCTGACGCCACCGGCAGGCCGCGAGCGATTGTTTGCCGTCTGGAGCCAGGCGCCGCTGCCACTGTCGCTCGCCGATCTGGTGCATCTGACCCAAGGCAGCGTGCCGGTGTCGGCGTGCTACCGGTCCACCCGCAACATGGAACGCGTGCAGGCATCAGTTCAGCAATTACATCGGGAGGATTGGCAAGCAACGGTGCTTGAATTAGACCACCGAGATTGTTGATTGCAAGGGCTCGACTTGGCTGGCTTGATGCCGTGCAGTCCATATCAAGCGAGCCGCAACATGGTGCGCGTCAAGCAATCGGTGCAGCAGTTGCCGGCTGAGGATTGGCAGGTTGTGGTGCTGGAGCTGGAGCATCATGGGTAGCGATCCGCGACCAGTGCGAGGAACTAAACTATCCAATATCCAGTAGAGACTTCCCATGCACGAAAATGACGTTTTAACAAAGCTCGACATGCTCAACCAAACAACGGTGGAACTGTATGAGCAAGGTCAAATTCAGCAAGCGTTTGCAATTGCCCGCCAGAAGTTGCAATTGGCGCAAACGTATTTAGGACCCAACAATCTCCGTACCGTTGCCAGCCTCGACAACCTTGGGGAAATGCTACAGTCCATGGGCGAACTGGCGGAAGCGCGGACCTACTTCGAGCGGTCCTTGGCCATCACGGAAATGGTGCTTGGCCCCGAGCATCCCCACACCGCCGTCAGGCTTAACAACCTAGGTAATTTACTGCATGAAATGGACGAATTGGCGGGAGCGCTGCCCTGCCACGAGCGCGCCTTGACGATCTTGGAGAAGGTGCATGGCCCAGAGCATCCCGATACTGCCACCAGCCTCAACAGCCTGGGTTTATTGCTGCGAAACATGGGTGACTTGGTGGGAGCGCAGGCCCACCTCGAACGTGCCCTGGCCATCAGGGAGAAGGTGCTGGGCCCTGAACATCCCAGAACCGCCACCAGTTTCAACAGCCTGGGTGAATTGTTACGTGACATGGGCGACCTTGCGGGAGCGCAGGCCTACCTCGAACGTGCCCTGGCCATCAGGGAGAAGGTGCTGGGCCCCGAGCATTTCGAGACCGCCATCAGCCTCAACAACCTAGGCGCCCTGCTGCAGGCCATGGGCGACCTGCCAGGAGCGCGGGTCCACCTTGAGGTGGCGTTGACGATCAGGGAGGAGATGCTGGGTCCCGAGCATCCCTCCACCGCGGCCACCTTGAACAACCTGGGTGAACTATTAAATGACATGGACGACCTGGCGGGAGCGCGGCTCTACTACGAGCGTGCCTTGATTATTTGTGAGAAAGTGCTGGGCCCTGAGCATTCAGATAACGCCACCTGTCTCAGCAATCTGGGCGGCCTTATGGGAGGCTGAATTTGCGGGGCTTCGATTTGCGACACTAGCGATCCGGTAGTCGCCACTTGGGGATAATTTGGGGATAATGTTGATCAACGCGAACACAACGCCGCCCCTGTGTTTCGCCGGCAGGAATCTTCACAACCACCTGAAATTACAAGAGTTTGAAGTGCGAATGCAACATGCCTGCGATGTGCCGAAAGGCACTGTTACCTGGACTGTCGATCCGGTGGTTGCGGGTTCGAGTGCCGTCGCCCTCGCTAGTAAGTGCAAGAGCCGCAAGTAGTTGCGGCTCTTGCCGTTTTTACACTTCGTCGCAACCGAGTGGATTTCACAGGATTTCACAGAAACGGGGCGAAACAGGCCAACTCTCGTACTGCGTGCGAGGGGGACTTCAGGCCCGTTGTCGGGCAACTGGCGGTCGCTGACCTTGACGCACCGGCACCCCAGCAGCGCAACGAAAAGGCCACCGTTCGGTGGCCTTTTGCACGCCCTTCTTCAGCCACGGCTTACCCGGTGTTCGACTCCCGCATCGCCTCGGTCGCCTGCGCCGTTTCCAGCTTGGTGACGAGCCTCCGGGCCAGTGACCAGTCTTTCGCCGCCGTCGCCGCAAGCAACTGCTGCTCCAGGCGGTCGGTGGCCGACTCGACGTAGCCGTACCGCCGAGCCACGTCGAGGAGCAGGCTCGCCACGATCCGCCAGAAGGTTCGGTTGCTCCGGTGCCGCAGTTCCTCGTCCTCCTCCGTGACGTAGGAAGTCATCATCACCGCCTCGCCAACCCTGGCATCCTCGGCCACTCGCCGGTTGATGTCCTCGCCCCGGCGTGCCTGCTGCAACATCGTCTTGCGGAAGTGGTGGACGTAGGGCCGCCCGTTCGGGCTGCCCTCGGACCACTCCTTCACCCTGCGGTAGAACCAGTCGGCGAAGTTCTCCGGGTCGAACTCCCGGCGAATCTTCTTGAGCGTCCCCGCTCGGTCCTGGTGTACACGCTGAATCTGGTCACTGTAGGCGGCGAAGACGAACGGGCTGTCGGTCCTTGCGGCCAGAAGTTCTCGATGCACGCTATCCGGGACGCGGAACCAGCGCTTCACCCCATTCTTGCCGACGATCTCGAAGTGGACCTCCCGCCCGACGATGCGCTGGGCTTCCCACGTCAGGCTCGCAATCTCGCTCTTGCGGCAGCCTGACCATAGGAAGACCTTCGCCGCCAAGGGGCCGACGCCGACGCCCGACCAGGACGTTTGCAAGTGGTCCAGAAGGGACAGCAGTTCCTCGCCCGTGAACCGGCGCTTGGGCTTTTGCAGGCCGTCGATCCAGGTGAACTGGCTCCACGGGTTCGACGTGAGCAGCTTCTTCTCCCCGACGACGCCCCGGACGCATTTCCTCCCTGCGTTGCGGTTGGCCCGCTCGAACGCCGCCAGCAGCGACCGGCTCCACTTCAGCACGGTGTTCGGACTCAGGCACTCGGTCGTTTCCTGCTTCCGGGGGTAATCCCGCCGCCAGTTCTTTTTCAACCGCAGCGCCTCCCGTTGGAACCGCTCACACTCGTCTGGCGTGGCGAGGGTGACGGGCTTCAGCCCGGTGATCTGCCGGAAGGCGGCGATGGCGTCCAGGCAGTCCTCCAGCGTCTTTTCCGCCCGCCTCCGGGCCGAGGGGTCGGTCTTCTTCTGGTAGTGCCGGCGCTGGATTTCCTCGAAGTCCTCGTCCGACAGCACCGTCTCTCCCAGGTCGGGCCGCTTGCCCCCGTTCCTGAGCATGTTCTCCACCACACGAACGGCGTCGTCCCGGTCTGCCGTGCCGGTGCTTTTGCTCGTGACCAGGCCAGGCCAGAAGGCGTACCAGGAGGCACGAGTTCCGGTTGGCGGGTGGAGGGTGACCGAAACGGGCGTGCCGTCCACCAGCACGGTTATCTTCACCGTTCGCTGCTTCGGTTTGCGGGGCCTGGGTCGTTACTCTTGAAGCCAGGTCGTGTTGCCGAATTCTAGTTGCGGGTCAAGCGCCTCTTCCGTGGCCGTGCCTCGATCCACGGCTCGATCTTCGACCGGAAGAACTTCCAGTACGTCCCGTGGCCGGTGCCAGGGACGATGCAGTGCGCCGGGATTTCGCCGGCAAGCGCCATCTGTGAAATCCGCTTCACCGTCAGGCCCAACTTTTCGGCGACGTACACCGTGTCCACGATGTCGGACGGGGGTGGGTCGAGACGGTCGGCGATCCGGCGAACGTCTGCTGCGACCGACGCCAAGGGAGCGGCCAGAAGCCCGGCGAGTGCCTTTGCCGTTGCATGGGCCTCGTCGTCCAGTGGGCCGAACCTCGTGAGGAAGTGCTGCGTCACGAGCAATATCGCCCGGTCAATGGCAGCGTGACGGTCGAGTGCGGAGCGACGAATCTCGGCGGCAATCGCCTGCAATTCTGGCGAACGGTCCAACAGGGCTTGGGCAGTGGCCTCGTGAGGCGGCGACTGCCCGCCGCCCTTGAACCCGACGATGCCAACGAACTCCAGCACATCGCCAGCAGCCAGAACATGCTGGACGCCAACTGCTTCCCCGTTGACGAACGGCAAGGCGAAGTAGGGAATGTTGAAGGCGCTCTTCACCGAGGAGCGGACGCTCTCGACCGTTGCGCCTGCGACCATGAAGAGGTCGTCGTTCGCTCCGTGAATCACCTTCACAGCATCCAGATCAGTCAGTAGGTGTTGAAGGAGTGGGACCATTTCCAGACAACCTCCCATCCACGCCGTCCAGCGTGGTGATCGAGATTGCCTGGTCGGTTTCGGGCCGTCGTCCGTCTGAGGTGGGAAAGCTGAGAGCGATGTGTGAAGCGGCCACAAGAAAACGTCCCGGTGATGAAGATACTACCACGATTTGTGTGAGTTGTAAATCACGGCAGGCGAGAGGCCCGCTTTTCTCGTCGATCTTGGAACAAGTGCTTGTACTGGTAAGGCGCTTTTGTCGGCTTCGGCTCCTTGGCCGTCGCCGGCACGAGGTTGTGTTGGCGCACAGCTACTTCGTCCTTTTCTTGAGAACCTGACTCCTGAGCCGTGGTGGGGCTGTCGAGCAGGTGCGGTGGAGAGGGGGCAGCCTCGACACGCTCTCGTCGTCGATGATTCATTCCAGACCATCGTACCCGTGTTTTTCGAGAACTGTAAGCTGTCAGATGAAGATTCGTTGTCGAGCGAGGACCGAGAGGGAGCGACCGTGGCACGAGAAGAGGAAAAGCTGAAGCTGGGCAAGGGCGCTGCCTTCGTCAAGAGCCGCTTCAAGCGTCTGCGCCAGGAGGGCGAAACCTGGGAAGCTGACTTCCGGGCCTTGCCCAAGCCGATCACGCAGAGCCAGACGCACTACCTCGGCCTGGTCGTCACCCAGCCAGACGGCCCCCTCCTGGCCGATTCCCACGTCGAGGGCAGGCCCAGCGTCAACGACCTCGCCATGCTGCTGGCCCACGCCATGCGCCGCCCGCTGACCGGGAAATCACACCGGCCCCGGCGCATCCACGTCCGGGGGCACCACCAATGGCGAGAGCTATTCCCGCACCTGGCGGAAATCGGCATCGAGGTCGCCGTGCAGAAAGAACTGCCCCAGGTCCAGGAAGCCTACGAGGCCCACCTGCGGCGGCTGCGAGAGGCCCACCGTGTCGGCATGGTCAAACCCACCAGGGAGCAGGCCGGCGTCGAGAAGATGTTCCCGGCCATCGCCATGTGGGTCCGGGCCTACGGCCATGTCGAGATCGGCGATCAGGAGATGTTTGGATTCGTCGTGCGGGCGCTGGACTACGGCGGCATGATCTTCGAGGACGACAAGCCCGACACGCTGGCCGAGGCGATGGCGGCGCTGGAGAAGGGGTTGACGGAGTATTTCGAGCGTGAAGGAATTGAGATCGAGTAGTCGCTGGGGAGCGGCATTTTCTAACGACTACCGGCCTGGACCATCCTTTAGCCGCTTCAGCCTGGCATGTACGCCGTCCCACAAGTCCCGACGTGCCTCCAGGGCCGTCACTGCCGCCTCTTCTGCTTCCTGCCAACGAGCCTCGTCGTTACCACACAAGGACATGACGAGCCTGACCGCCATCGGGCCATGCTCGCCCTCGTCCAGCCCGATGTGACGGCGCAGATAGTAACGGACGCCGGCCAGCGGGTCATGATGTGTCAGGCGGGCCTCGGCCATGGCACAACAGGCAAGGTCTTCGTCGGTGATGGCGGCAAGCACCGACAGGGGCCATGATCGGTGCGCCGGGTTGCAACCCGCCGTCTTGCCGCCGAACTCTCGGTGGACCTGCGCCGTGGCTTCCGGGGCCGGCACACCAGCCGCTACGAGGGCGAGCGCCCGTGCGCTGACCGGGCCGGTGTCGAACGCCCCCTCCCGCCACCAGTGCAGGTAGCGCTCCAGGATGTTCGCCGGGGCGAAGTAGCCGCAATCGAGCAGGCTCTCGGCCAGCCGCACGGCCATGCGAATCGGCCCGCCGTTCCGGTCGCCGGCAGCCAGCCCGACCAGCACTCCTTGACACCGATCTGCTGCGGCCGCCTCGGTCATCGCCCCTGCTCCCGGCCCACTCGAAACCCTGTTCCCTTACGCTTCGGCAGGCCAGTGGTCCCGCAGAGCCTTGTAGAAATCGTCCACGTCGGCGTGTTCAGGCAGCCCGGCGACCTGGGCATCGCCGAGTTCCACAATCAGCCAGTCCCCACCCCGTCGCTGTGCCACGTCCATCGTGAAGAAGCGACTCCGCACGCCCTCGGCCAGTGTTGCGAACCGCTCCACGGGCGGCACCGAACCCTGGTAGTTCGCCCCCTCCCAATACGGCGTCCAGAAGACCAACTGGCCGTCGAGGAAGAACAGCCGGAACTCCTTGGTCAGCGGCATCCCGCTCTTGGGGTGCCGCCCCAGGGGCTCGAACTCGATGAATTCCCGGAAGACCAGCCCTTCGCTGAGGTCGTCGCCCTGTAGCTCCAGAAAGCGGCGCACAACTCGCTCCACCGAAGCACGGTCGGACGCAGACGGGATGAAGCACGCCTCGGCCCACTCGTGCTTCCTCGACTTGACGAAATCCTTCACCACGACCGGGGCTGACCCGAACGGGCGCAATAGCTCCATGATCTCGTCCGTCGAAACGTCGCCTGTTGTCTTGATCCAGACCGACCGGGGCGTGTGCGGCTCGATGACCGAGTACGATTCGGGTAGGTAATGGCAGTGCCGATAGGCAGTGGGGTGGTTGAGGAGCCGCAACCCTTTGGCTGCCAACGCCTCGTACATGAGCCGATATTGCTCCGGTGTCAGCGTCCAGCCCCGATAGACGCCGAGGCCGGGGTCGGGTTGCGGCAGCACCCGGCGCACCGCCTTCGCCGGGTCGTTGTCATGGGCCAGCGCATCGTGATCGACCAAGGTGAACGGAATACCCAGGCGTTCGGCAGCAGCGGCCTCGGCCTGGTACGCCTCGTCGGGCTGCCGGGGATTCAACGGGTCGGAACAGAACACGGGCTTCATGGTACACAGCACGCTTCATAGATTGCGGACATGGCGGACGATCCGCTCGTCCACCCGATAGCCAACCGCCTCCCAAAAGTTCATGTAGACAAAGGAAAAGCGACAGGCTGCAACGCCATCGTAGACCCACATCAGAATACTATTCACTGGCGGTCAACAACGACGCCCCCGGACTCTTCATCCGGGGGCGTCTGCATGAATAGCACGGCTGGCAGGCGGCAAAGCGAATCAGGAAGAGAGGAGTCTTGCACCTTGCGGTCTGCTTCTTGAACCAATGAACTGTGCGCCTTGACGCTCAGGATCGGCAAGAAGGTTCACCTTACAAGGGTGGATTGGGGTTCCTCCCTCTTCACCTTACCAACGAGCCAGCCGTGTGGCTCAAGAGGCCAGTTCCAGGATGCGACCGTCAACCTCGATCTTGTGGACGTGGTTGAACTGGTCCAGCTTGTCCTGCAACTGGTCGATCTCGTTTTCCAGGCGGACCACCAGGGCGTCCACGTCGGCCTTCTTCAAGGCGGCGACGTAGGTGACTTCCGTGGTGGACGGGTAGACGGCGGGCTGAGGGCCGTGCCGGGTGTTGACACCGGCAAGGAACTGCGCCGTGGCCTTCTTCTCGGCGAGGTCGTAGATGTCCCGCTGCGCTTCCCGGTTGGCGTCGTTGATGGCCGTCTTGAGGCTCACCAGCGCCCCGACCAGTTCCTCACGAGTCTTCATCAGGGCCGGGACGTTGACCTGATCGGCCTGGCCTTCGGGCACGCTGTTGTACGCCAGGATGTCGGCCTGGACCTTCGCCAGCCGACCCGTCAGCCGGTTCTTGATCTTGAGTGCCTTGCCGAGCGTGATTTCTGCCATCGGTGCCTCCTCTCTGCTCAATGCAACACCTTCACAGACGCCCGGCGCATCGAGCAGGTTCGCAGGGGACTTCGGGCACAGGCACGGCGACCCACCGCCACGTCTCGGCTAGAATGACGCCCGAAGGCGCTCAACACATGACGAGGACCGGCCCATGCCTGAAACTGCCGTCGAAATCCGTGCTGCCGTCGAGCAACGGTTCGCTGCCGTCGCCACCTCTCCCGGCCAGGAGAAGAAGTTTCCGGTCGGCCCCGGCAGCGCCAAAAAGCTGGACTTCGACCCCATGGAGATCGACGCCCTGCCGGCCTCCGTGACCGATTCCTTCTGCGGCGTCGGCAACCCGCTCGGCCTGGGCGAAGCCCTGCCAGGGCAGACCGTCCTCGACCTGGGCAGCGGGGCGGGCCTGGACAGCTTGCTCGCCGCCGAAAGGGTTGGGCCGAGCGGCAAGGTTATCGGCGTCGATCTGTGCCCGGAGATGGTCGAGAAGGCCAGCCGCAACGCCTTGTTCATGGGTCTACACAACGCCGAGTTCGTGAATGCCGGGATCGAGAAGCTGCCGCTGCCGAACGGGGCGGTGGACGTGGTGACCTCCAACGGTGTCTTCAACCTCTGCCCGGACAAGCCGGGCGTGCTGGCCGAAGCCTTCCGGGTGCTGCGGCCCGGCGCACGGCTCCAGATGGCCGACATCCTGCTGCACGACGACGTGAGGCCGGAGGAAGTGGCGCAGAGAGGCGAGTGGTCCGACTGAATCGCCGGGGCCGTGTGGGGGCGGTCGCTCCTGCAAATGCTGGGCGAGGCCGGGTTTGCCGAGGGCCGCATCCACGGCTGGACCGGCTACCACTCGTCGTCCTGCACCGAGGGAGCGCTCATCACGGCCCGGAAACCGGCGTGAGCGAAGCGGGAAAAAGGGGAGTATCATGCAACTCAAGACCGTGAAAATCGAGAAGCCCGACGACGCCAACATCATCCTCGACCAGACGCACTTTATAAAGTCGGTCGAGGACATCACCCCATCTGTTCGCTGCGGAAGATGCGTTCCGACTCCTTGATCGTCAACAACCCCCGAATGCCCCAGCGCTTGAGGACGTGCCAGATGGCCGACAACTGACCGAGGATGCCCAGCCGTTTTTTGAACTCCTTCGTCCACTTCGGAATCAGGTTGGACTTGTCTACGGCCACGACATCGACCAGGCCCACTCGCTGCGCCAGATGCTTCCAGCCATCCATCGTCTCTGGATACTCTTCCTCGATCTCGGCAAGGCGGCGTTTCAGCGGCTCCGGGGCGGTGTCCTTCCAGCACAGGTCATGGAAGCCGACGTATCCGCCCGACTTAACCACCCGCACCATCTCTTTTAGCGCCGTCTCCTTGTCCAGTAGGCAGATCGTGCATTCGGAGATCGCCACGTCGAACGTGTCGGCGTCGAAGGGCAGGTGGTGAGCATCCCCTTGCTGGAATACCACCTGGAGATGTCTTTCCTCGGCCTTTTGCTGCGCCCGCCGCACCATCGCCTCTGAGGAATCCACGCCGACTCCCTGGCAATGAAACGTCTCAACCAGGAAGCAGAGGGGTTCTCCGGTGCCCGATGCCACGTCCAGAACTCGTGACGTACTTCCAACATGGCAGAGTTCGGCCAGTTCTCTGGTAGTGTTCAGACCGCCAGGGTGCAGGACTTCCTCGCCCAAATCGAGCGTTTCGATCAGGTTCTCCAGCGACGGGGCGTTCCTGTCTGGCGTCATGAATCCTGTCCTTGGCGATGGCACGGTGAATCAGCGTGCGCTCCCAGCCTGGATCGAGTGCTGTCCCGCCGATAAAATGACCGCTGTTTCACCGGCAGGTCGTGGAGCGCCGCTGCTTTTACCCTACACGCTGATTGGCGATCTGGCGAACGTGGTCGAGCGCCGGCGATGATAGTCCTGTTTCTCCACGGCTGGCAGTCGGTCCCTGGTGGCGTCAAACCGACGTTCCTGGGGGCGCACGGCCACGAGGTCGTCAAACCGAAGCTGCCGGATGAAGACTTCAACGAGGCGGTCAGGATCGCCCAGTCCGAGTTCGACAAACACCAGCCGCAGGTGGTTGTCGGATCGTCGAGGGGCGGTGCCGTGGCGATGAACATCAACAGCGGCGAGGCGAAACTCGTCCTGCTCTGCCCGGCCTGGAAGAAATGGGGGACGGCCAGAACGGTCAAACCCGGCACGGTGATCCTGCACAGCCGGGCGGACGCCGTAGTTCCCTTCGCTGACTCCGAAGAACTGGTCAGGAACAGTGGGCTGCCAGCCTCGGCGCTGGTCGAGGTCGGCGACGATCACCGGCTCGCCGACCCGGAGCCACTTGCGGCGATGGTGAAGGCGTGCGTTGGAGAGGAGTAGCAGAACTCTCCAAACAAGAACGTGACGAACGAAAGGCCATCCTGATGTCTCGGAAAAAGGTGTCTCGCAACGATCCTTGTCCTTGTGGGAGCGGCAAGAAGTACAAGCATTGCTGCTACGGCAAGGGCGTCGAGGATGACCTGGGCCTGCGGTCGGGACGGCAGCAGCCGCAGTACCCCATCGGCACGGTGGCGATGTACGGCCCCGACGACAAGACCACCACCAAGATCGCCGCTGCGGTGATCCTCCATGACGGTGCCGAGGCGATCATGCAGCGGTGGGTGGCGACGGACGTGACGACCAACCCGAAAGTGCAGCAGGAGTTGAAGGACTTCTTCCTCCAGCACGGGGTCAAGCAGGTGGCGATGAGCCAGGGGAACATGGGCTGCCCGCATGAGGAGGGCGAGGACTTTCCCCACGGCGAGGATTGCCCGGTTTGCCCCTTCTGGAAGGGCAAACAGGGTAGCAACAGAAAGGATTGACCAATGGCAAAACAACGAAAAGCCTGGACGTTTAACCCTGGCAAGAAGCCCAAGACGGCCTTGCCCGGCACGCTCAAGGACGAAGTGGACAACAAGGCCAGGGAACTGATCGAAACGGTCCTCAAGCCCAAGCACGTCCAACCGTCGCCCACGGGCCACCAGTTGAACTACGTCACCGACATCACGACCAAGTGGCTCGGATCGAAGTGCTACTTCGTTTCGATCTACGCCTGCCCTGGCCCGAACGCCATCGCCCCCACTTTCGAGACGAAGTTCGCCCGCCTGGAGTGCGTCGGCAACGCCAAGTTCGCCCTGTCGTTCATGCGCCACACCGGCCAGTGGGTCGAACTGTACGATGGCCTTTCCTTGGATGAGTGCCTGAAGGCGATTCAGGATGATCCCTGGTTCGTGCCGTGAGTGTCTGACAGAACTGAGCCGGTCAACCAACAAACGATGGAGCTTTCACATGAGCGTACCTGACGAAGTGCGGCGTGACGCTGAGAAGACGGGTGAGCTTGTCCGCAAGAAGCTAATGGAAATGATGGATTTGCAGGCCGACATCGACGCCCTGTTGCGAGACAAGCATCCCACACCGTTCGGGTCGAAGAGCTGGCAGTACGCCGACATCGAATCCTTGCAGCGGCTTGTGGCGATGACGGCGATCCAGTTCATCCTTTTCGAGCCAGTGGAGAGGGTAAAGGGCAACGAGGAAGTCAATCTTGCTGCGGGAAAGTTGGTGTCGCTGCTTTCGGAGCAATTGAAAACGCTCAAGACGAAGAAATCCGATTGGTGAAGTCTATGGACCAGATGACCGTCGAGAAGCTGGAAGTGAAGATCGAGGAAGCCTTCGCCGAGATCATCGTGAAGATGGGCCTCAAGAAGCTGCCGCTCCTGCCGGCCCGCCATACCATGCACGTGATGGCGAAGGCTGCCGTGACGGTCTACGAGGCGGCGGTGGAGAATCAGCGACGAGAGGAAGACCAATGAGCATGGCGCATCAACCAACCCTGCGACAACTCGGCGAAGGCCGCACCGTTGCCGTCGTCGGCGATGTGTACCGCTTCCTGGCGACCGGCGAGGACACGAACGGCAAGTACGCCGTGTGGGAAGCCATCGTACCTCCGGGCGGCGGTCCACCCCCACACGTCCACAGCCGGGAGGAAGAGGGGTTCTACATCCTCGAAGGCGAGATCACACTCCAGGTCGGCGACAAGCGCCTCGTGGCGAGCGCCGGGATGTTCGCCAACATGCCGGTCGGAACGCCTCACTCCTTCAAGAACGAGAGCGGCAAACCGGCCAAAATGCTCATTTCTGTAGCGCCTGCGGGGCTGGACAAGATGTTCTTCGAGTTCGGCGTGCCGCTGCCCGAAGGTTCAACGACGGCCCTGCCGCCCACGAAAGAGGAAATCGAGAAACTGCTGGCAGTCGCACCGAGGTACGGGATCGAGATCAGGCTGCCGCAGTCATGAGCCTGCTCGGTGAACGGGCCGGGCGAGAAAGTAAACCAACGCCCCAACAGGCACGGCCCCTGGCCCCTCCAAGGCCGTCCACCACCAGGGCATCCCCGCTGCCAGATCGACGCCCGTGAAGACAATGCCGAGCAGTGCGAGGCACACACCAAAGAACCGCACCAGAGGACGGTAGCGATCCAGATCAGACGCCATCACCAGGCAAAGAGCGCCGAACAAGGCATAGAAGGCCGAGAGGGAGCGGGCCAGGTACTCCACAATGGGGCCGGTTGGCATCTCGCCCAGCCCCAGCCAGCGATGCGTAGCGGCCATCCACGACCACGGCATAACCACGGGGACCAGGGCGAACAGGCTGCCGATGCCCAGGAGATAGCGAAAGAGGATCACCAACGCCTTGTCGGATTTCGTCATCGCCCGTTACTCCTGGCCGTCTTCAAGCTGCGTCCTCGGTCTGCCCACACCGCTAGAATATTGGCTGGTTGACCGACGAAAAATGTCGATGAGAGTCATCAATGGCCTTCAGCGAAGCCCCGGCCGGGCGCATCCGGCAACGCCTGGCCCGGCGCAAGAACGTCGAGGAGAAGAAGATGTTCGGCGGCGTCGGCTTCCTGCTCAACGGCAACCTGCTCGTGGGCGTGTGGAAGGACTCCCTCTGCGTGCGGCTTGGCCAGGACCAGGCTGAGGAGGCGCTACCTGAGCCGCACGTCAAGGAGTTTGACATCACCGGCAGGCCGATGAAGGGCTGGGTGCTGGTCGAGGCGGAAGGCGTCGAGGACGATGACCAGTTGAAGGGCTGGATTCAGCGGGCCGTGAAGTTCATGACGGCGTTGCCGGCGAAGGAGAAGTAATCGTGCGTCGTCGGCATACGGAGGGAAGCGATGCTCTTCATGGTGATCGAGAGGTTCCGGGATCACGACGGGGCAGCCGTCTACCGGCGCTTTCGGGAGAAAGGACGCCTGTTGCCCGAAGGGTTGAAGTACGTCGATAGTTGGGTGGAAGTGAGCGGCAACCGCTGTTTCCAGTTGATGGAGTGCGACGATGAGCAGTTGTTTCAGCAGTGGGTCGCCCGTTGGAATGACCTGGTGGACTTCGAGATCGTCCCTGTTTGTACCTCCAGGGAGGCAGCAGCCGGCCACGAAAAGGGAACCCAGGGAGGCGGTGGTTGAGTTCCAGAACGTCGTGCCGGCCAAGCAGGAATCTGGTGATACCACCACCGGCGTCCGCTTCAAGCCGTCACCCGATTCAACAAAGGGTCGCAACTGAGGAACGAAGCATGAGCCGCAATCCCATCATCAACACCCGGCCCCAAGGCCGCACCATCGCCGTCGTCGGTGACGTGTACCGATTCCTGGCGACCGGCGACGACACCAACGGCAAGTACGCCCTGTTTGAAGCGCTCGTGGGGCCGGGCGGCGCCACCCCCGCACGTCCACAGCCGGGAGGAGGAAGGGTTCTACATCCTCGAAGGCGAGATCACGTTCACGATCAACGGCGAGCGGGTCGTGGCGACGGCGGGGATGTTCGCCAACATGCCGGTCGGCACCCCGCATAGCTTCAAGAATGAAAGCAACAAACCGGCGAAGATGCTGATCTCGGTCGCACCGGCTGGCCTGGAGAAGATGTTCATGGAGGTCGGTGTCCCGCTTGCCGAAGGAGCGACTACGGCGTTTCCTCCGACCAAGGAAGAGATCGAGAAATTGCTGGCGATTGCGCCGAGCTACGGCATCGAGATCAGGCTACCCGGACATTGAGAGAGGACACGACCATGACCACCGCCTACACCCACATCCTTGATCTCGCCAAGGAAGCCGAGCCGCCTGCGGACGGCATCTTGAGCCGCACCGTCTTCCAGGACGAGCGGATCAAGGCCGTGGTCTTCGGCTTCGGCCAGGGCCAGGAGCTTTCCGAACACACGGCGGCGAAGCCGGCCATGCTGTACTTCGTGAAGGGCGAGGCCGGCGTCGGCCTGGGCGAGGACGTGCAGGAGGCTCAGGCCGGCACCTGGGTCCACATGCCCGCCAACCTGAAGCACTCGATCAAGGCGAAGACGCCGGTGGTCATGCTGCTGGTGTTGTTGAAATGAGGTTCATCCCGAAATGGCAAAGGCACAGAACATCGACGGCTACAACTCACAGTTCCCCGCTGACGTTCAGGCCGTTCTTCAGGAAGTACGGGAAACGATCCGCCAGGTTGCCCCCGAAGCGAAGGAAACCATCAGTTACCAGATGCCCGCCTTCAGGCAGCACGGGATTCTGGTCTACTTCGCGGCGTGGAAGCAGCACATCGGGATGTACCCGCCGATCTCTGGAGACAAAGCTCTGGAGACAGCCCTCGCACGGTATGCTGGGCCGAAGGGCAATCTCCAGTTTCCACTCGACGAGCCGATGCCCCCTCGACCTGATCGAGCGCATCGTAAAGCTGCGAGTCAAGCAGGACTCAGCGAAAGCGGCGGCACGGGGCAGGAAGCGGCAGGTCGGCCAGAAAGACTGATTGACAAGTCGGGAGGTTCCGATATAATTGAGTATCGGAGGCACACGATGACCACCAAGACGAAATCGCCGCTACCCGCCCTCACCGACCTGGAGGCTCTGGAACAGGCGGCGGAATGCCTCAAGACGCTGGCCCACCCGCACCGCCTGCGCATGGTCCAGATGCTCCTGCGGGGCCGCTACACGGTCGGCGAACTGGCCGAGGCGTGCGGCATCCCCAGCCACATGGCCTCCGAACACCTGCGCCTCATGCAGCGCTGCGGCTTCCTGACCAGCGAGAAGGACGGGCGTAACGTGTACTACCAGATCGCCGAACCCCACCTGGCGAACATCATGGCCTGCATCGAGGCCCGGTTCGACTGCAAGCGGTGATTTTTTCTAGGACAGCAAAGCCGGCTAGACAGCTAACCTGGGTTTGGGTTACGCTTTAGCGCCCCAACCCGGCTTTGATACGTAATGTAATTTCGTCCCGCGGTTGGTCCCGTTCGTCACGGAACGTTACCGAGGCGTACCGCGAAAAACGAGTTGCGTAGCAAAGCCCCCCAACCCAGGAGCTTGCCATGGCCAGGAAGGCGCCCCGCCCCGAACCCACCTTCACCCAACACCTGGACGCCTTGTACCAGGACTGCCCCGCCTGCCACCGACGGATGTGGTCCGACTACCGGAACGACCGCACCGTCGTCACCCTGCTGGGCCTGACACGGCTGGTGCTCCACATCCGCCGCTGCCACACCGCCGACTGCCCACGCCACCTGCAGCCCTACCGGCCCGAGGCCGAGGGCCGCCACGCCCTGCCCCAGCACGAGTTCGGCCTGGACGTCATCGCCCACCTCGGCGCCCTCCGCTACGCCGAGCACCGCTCCGTCCCCGAGATCCACCAGCACCTGGTCGCCCGGGGCCTGGCCATCGCCGAGCGGACGGTCACCAACCTCCTGGAGCGCTACGACGAACTGCTGGCCGTCACCCTGACCGACGCCGGCCGCCTGCGCGGGTTGCTGGCCGCGCAGGGCCGCGTCATCCTGGCCATCGACGGCCTGCAGCCCGACGTCGGCCACGAGGTGCTCTGGGTGTTGCGCGACTGCCTCTCCGGCACCGTCCTGCTGCGCGCAGCCTGTTGTCCAGCCGGCAGCAGGACCTGGCCGAACTCATCGGCCAGGTGCGCGACGGCCTGGCGGTGCCGATCACCGGGGTGGTCTCCGACGGCCAGCACTCCATCCGCAAGGCCGTGGCCGAAGCCTTGCCCGGCGTGCCGCACCAACTCTGCCACTTCCACTACCTCCGCGAAGCCGCCCGGCCCATCTACGAGGCCGACCGCCACGCCAAGAAGGAACTCAAGAAGCGCGTCCGCGGCGTGCGGCCCCTCGAGCGCCAGGTGGAGGGCCGCACCGACCCCGAGGCCCAGGCCATCCAGGGGTACTGCGACGCGGTCCGCAGTGCCGTGACCGACGACGGCCGGCCGCCCCTGGAAGCGTCCGGGCTGAAACTCCACGACCGCCTGAGCGCCGTGGTGGCCAGCCTGGACGGGGTGGCCGAAAAAGGGGCTCCCGAAAGAACTCGTCCGGCTGAGGCTGCTGCTCGTGGCGGCGTTGGCGGCCACGGCGCCGCTGTGGCCCCCGGTGCGCGTGGCCTTCGCCTGGGTCTGGCAGGCGGCGCACCTGCTGGGCGAACACGGCCCCGGGGTGGCCCCAGCCGTGCGGCAGCGCCTGGGTGGTCTGCTCGGGGCGATGACCCGCCACCGCGGGCTGGTCGGGGCGCTGGCGAGCGGGGTCGAGCACTTCGTGAAGGTCACCCGGAGCTACTGGCCGGGGCTGTTCCACTGCTACGCCGTCGCGGACCTACCGCGGACGAACAACGACCTGGAGCAGTTCTTCGGCAGCCATCGCTACCACGAGCGCCGGGCCAGCGGCCGCACGGGGGCGTCCCCGAGTCTGGTGCTCCGTGGGGAGGCCCGCGTGTTGGCGGCCGCGGCGACCCGGCAGCACGTCTACACAGCGGAAGAGTTGGCGGAGGCAGACCCGGTCAGGCAGGCGGAACTCCGCCAACACCTGGAGTCCCGCCGCCGCCGCCGAGTCAACCGCACACGGTTCCGTCGCAATCCCCGGGCGTTCCTCCAACAGTTGGAGGAAAAACTGCTCCAGCCGGCTTTGCTGTCCTAGATTTTTTTCTAGGACAGCAAAGTCGGCTGGACAGTTAACCTGGCTTTTGGATACGCTTTAGCGTTCCCAACCCAGGAGCTTGCCATGGCCAGGAAGGTGTCCCGTCCCGAACCGACCCACCTCGAGCATTTGCAGGTGCTGTACCAGCATTGCCCCGACTGCCAGCAGCCGATGTGGGCCGACTACTGCAACCGCCGGACGGTCGCCACACTCCTGGGCCTGACGCGGCTTGTGCTCCACGTCCGCCGCTGCCACCACGCCGACTGCCCACGCTACCTGCAGCCCTACCGCCCCGAGGCCGAGGGCCGCCACGCTCTGCCCCAGCACGAGTTCGGCCTGGACGTCATCGCCCAGGTCGGTGCCCTGCGCTACGCCGAACACCGCTCCGTCCCCGAAATCCACCAGCACCTGGTCGCCCGGGGCCTGGCCATCGCCGAGCGCACCGCCACTAACCTCCTGGAGCGCTACGACGAGTTGCTGGCCGTCACCCTGACCGACGCCGGCCGCCTGCACGGCCTGCTCGCCGCGCAGGGCCGAGTCCTCCTGGCCATCGACGGCCTGCAGCCCGACGTCGGCCACGAAGTGCTCTGGGTGTTGCGCGACTGCCTGTCCGGCACCGTCCTGCTGGCCCGCAGCCTGTTGTCCAGCCGGCAGCAGGACCTGGCGGCCCTGCTCGGCCAGGTGCGCGACGGCCTGGCGGTGCCGATCACGGGCGTGGTCTCCGACGGCCAACACTCCATCCGTAAGGCCGTGGCCGAAGCCTTGCCCGGCGTGCCGCACCAACTCTGCCACTTCCACTACCTCCGCGAGGCCGCCCGGCCGATCTACGAGGCCGACCGTCATGCCAAGAAGGAACTCAAGAAGCGCGTCCGCGGCGTGCGCCCGCTCGAACGGCAACTGGAGGGCCGCACCGACCCGGAAGCCCCGGCCATCCAGGGGTACTGCGACGCCGTCCGCAGCGCCGTGACCGACGACGGCCGGCCGCCCCTGGAAGCCTCCGGTCTGCAACTCCACGACCGCCTGTCCGCCGTGGTGGCCAGCCTGGACGGGGTGGCCGAAAAAAGGGGCTCCCCAAAGAACTCGTCCGGCTGAGGCAATTGCTGGTGGTGGCGTTGGCGGCGACGGCGCCCCTGTGGCCGCCCGTGCGCGTGGCCTACGCCTGGGTGTGGCAAGTGGCCCCCCTGCTGGGCGAGCACGGCCCCGGGGTGGCGGTGACGGTGCGCCGACGTTTGGGCGGCCTGCTGGGGGCGATGACGCGGCAGCGCCGGTTGGCAGGGGTGTTGGCCAGCGGGGTCGAGCACTTCGTGAAGGTCACCCGGAGTTACTGGCCGGGGTTGTTCCACTGCTACGCGGTAGCCGACTTGCCGCGGACCAACAACGACCTGGAGCAGTTCTTCGGCAGCCATCGCTACCACGAGCGCCGGGCCAGCGGCCGCAAAGGGGCATCCCCGAGTCTGGTGCTCCGTGGGGAGGCCCGCGTGTTGGCGGCCGCGGCGACCCGGCAGCACGTCTACACAGCGGAAGAGTTGGCGGAGGCAGACCCGGCCAGGCAGGCGGAACTCCGCCAACACCTGGAGTCCCGCCGCCGCCGCCGAGTCAACCGCACACGGTTCCGTCGCAATCCCCGGGCGTTCCTCCAACAGTTGGAGGAAAAACTGCTCCAGCCGACTTTGCTGTCCTAGTTTTTCACCCAACGTATCGTAATGTCGGGACATAAACAACTATGAGCCACAACTTCACACCTGCAAAGGGAGGAGGCAGAACGATGGAAGTCCTGATTCCCCTGGGCGTTCTCCTGGTCTGGAGCATCCTGCAAGCCTGAGTTCTGCCCCGCCTGGGCGTGAAGACCTGAATGAGCGGAACCTGCGAGCCGAGTTCGGCTCCTCACCGTGTCAAAAGCCAGAACCTCCCAGCCGATTCCGAAGACGAAAGGGGATCGCCATGACCATCACGACCATCAGCCCTCAGCAGCTTGCCGAGTTGTGCAAGAGCGGGAAGATCGACCTCATCGACGTGCGGACGCCGGTAGAGTTCCCAGAGGTCCACGCCACTAACGCCCGCAATCTGACCCTGGACCGGCTCGACCCGGCGACGGTGATGCAGGCCCGTAACGGCAACAAAGACGAACCGCTGTACCTCATCTGCCGCTCCGGGAGCCGGGGCCGGCAGGCGTGCGAGAAGTTCCTGGCGGCGGGCTTCACGAACGTCGTCAACGTCGAGGGCGGCACCCTGGCGTGCGTCAAAGCCGGCCTGCCGGTCGTCCGGGGCAAGAAGGCCATCTCGCTGGAACGCCAGGTCCGTATTGCGGCGGGGTCGCTCGTGCTGCTGGGCGTGCTGCTCGGCTGGCTCGTTCACCCCGCTCTTTTCGGCCTGTCCGCTTTCATCGGGGCCGGGCTGGTCTTTGCCGGCGTCACCGACACCTGCGGCATGGGGATGATGCTGGCCCGGATGCCGTGGAACCAGGTCAAGGATGCCTCGACCGGCTGTTGTGCGACGAAGGAAGTCTGCTCATGAAACTGCTCATCGTCGGTAGCGTGGCCGGGGGCGCATCGGCAGCCGCCCGTGCCCGCCGCCTGTCGGAAGACGCCCACATCATCGTGTTCTAGCGGGGCCGGACGTGTCGTTCGCCAACTGCGGACTGCCGTACTACCTCGGCGGCGAAATCGCCGAGCGGGACAAGCTGCTGGTCGTCACGCCGGATCGGCTGCGGACCCGCTTCAACCTCGACGTGCGGGTGCGGACCTCCGTGGAGCGGATCGACCGGGCGGCCAAGAAGGTCCATGTGCGTGACCTCGCTTCGGGCCGGGAGTACGAGGAAACCTTCGACAAGTTGATCCTCGCTCCGGGAGCCGCACCGCTGCGACCGCCGCTGCCCGGAATCGACCTGCCCGGCATCTTCACCCTGCGGAACCTGCAAGACGTGGACCGCATCAAGGCCCGCATGGACCAGGGCGTGAAGCAGGCCGTCGTGATCGGGGCCGGCTTCATCGGCCTGGAACTGGTCGAGAACTTCGTGCGCCGGGGCATCGCAACCACGGTGGTCGAGTTGCAGGACCAGGTGTTGCCGCCGTTCGACAAGGAGATGACGACGCCCATCGCCCAGGAGTTGGCGAGCAAGGGCGTGGCGCTGCTGCTCGGCCAGTCCGCCGAGGCGTTCAAGCAGAGGCCGGACGGCCTGGTAGTTCGGTTGAAGTCGGGCCAACGGCTCCCGGCGCAACTGGTCGTCCTCGGCGTCGGCGTGCGCCCGGAGAACAAGCTGGCGGTCGAGGCGGGTCTGGAAGCCGGTCCCGTGGCGGCATCCGGGTGAACGATCACCTTCAGACCAGCGACCCGGACATCTACGCCGTGGGGGGACGCCATCGAGGTCAAGGACTTCGTGACGGGCGACCCGACGCAGGTGCCGCTGGCGGGTCCGGCGAACCGCCAGGGGCGCATCGCCGCCGACAACATTTTCGGACGGTCGGCCCGCTACCGGGGCACGCAAGGCACGGCCATCGTCCGGGTCTTCGACAAGACGGCGGCGATGACCGGCGCTTCGGAGAAGGTGTTGAAGCGGTCGAAGTGCTCCTACCGCAAGGTCTACGTTCACCCCACGAACCACGCCGGCTACTACCCCGGTGCCCAGGCGATGACCCTGAAGTTGCTCTTCGACCCCGGCGACGGGAAGGTGCTGGGGGCGCAGGCCGTGGGCGGTGACGGCGTGGACAAGCGGATCGACGTGCTGGCGGTGGCGATCCAGGCGGGCATGACGGTGTTCGATCTGGAGGAGATGGAATTGGCGTACTCGCCACAGTACGGCTCGGCCAAAGACCCGATCAACATGGCAGGCTTCGTAGCGGGCGGACTGCTCCGTGGCGACCATCCTCAAGTGGATGTCGAGGCGGTCCTGGCCGCTCCTGCTGGCGAGTCTCCGTATCTCGTGGACGTGCGAACGGCGCAGGAGTATGCGGACGGTCACATCCCCGGAGCCGTCAACCTCTCGGTGGACGACCTGCGGCCCCGGCTGGGCGAACTGCCCCGTGACCGTCAGATCGCCGTGTACTGTCAGGTCGGGCAGCGGGGCTACCTGGCGACTCGCATCTTGCGGCAAGCGGGGTTCCAGGCGGCGAACGTCAGTGGCGGATACAAAACCTACCGGCTGCTGCACCCGACATCGAACGGGGTCCAGTGAGTGGACTGACGGTGCCGTTCGCCCTGGCGGCGGGCCTGTCCGGCGCAGTCGAAGCAACTACCATCATCATCACTGCGGGACGCCTATCTCGACCACGACGCCGACGCCGTGGTGATGTGACCACGCCGCCGACGCCGTAGTTCAGCGTAACGGCTCAACACGGCTTTGGAACCAGAGGGTTCCCGCCTTCGAGCAGGCTCTTGAGGTTGGACAGCACCGCAGGCCAGCCCTGGCTGATGCCCTTGTAAAATTTGTCATCCTTCTCGTCCAGTTCGTCGTGGGTAAGCGTCAGCTTCACCACCGGCCCGTGTTGTTCAAGCTGGAACACGACACGGGAGAAATGCTCCGAACTCCCCAACACTCGAAAAGTGTAGGAGAGCAGGCGGGGCGGGTCGCATTGCAGCACTTCGCCCTGCCAGTCCTTGTCGGCGACTCCGGTGTGGATTTTGAAGGGCGAGCCGACTTTCCAATCGGACTCGATGCGACTGCCGAACCAATACTTCTCGGTGAAGTCGCCGCTCGTCAGCGCCTTCCAGAGCTTTTCCGGGGTCGTGGCGATGTAGGTGACGTACACGAACTTCGGCTTAATCGTCGTTTCCATCGGTCTTGTCCTCCAGGATTTTCTTGAGTTGGTGAATCGCTTCCAGGCGGTGACGCTCGAACTTGTTGATCCAGCGTTCGTAAATCTCGTGGATCGGGACCGGGTTGAGGTAATGCAGTTTCTCCCGGCCCTTTCGTACCGTGACAACAAGATTGGCCTCTTCCAGCAGGACAAGGTGCTTTGTGACCGCCTGCCTTGTCATGTTCAGGTGTTCGCACAATGCCCCCAAAGTCTGCCCGTTGTCGGCGTGAAGCCGGTCGAGTAGCTTTCGTCGGGTCGGGTCGGCGAGCGCCTTGAACACGTTATCCATGTCGGTCGTCCTCTCCCCATAATATGCAACCATTTGGTTGCATGTCAAGGGCGGTCGCTGGGTTTTCGACATTTTTTGTTATGGCCCTCTGCGGTGCAGTGGCCAGGCTTGCTTCCCACCACAAGTGGGACGAGCCCGACCCCACCTACTCGCTGGAGGCGGCGAAGCGAGGGGGCTGATCGCTACCTTGCCGGGCCGGAATCGTCAAAGAATCCCCTTGACTCCCGCCGATAATTGCATATACAATAGTCCCGACGGTCACGGGCCCGCACGATCATGGACAAGCCGACCACGAGCATCGACACCATCGCCCGCACCTGCGTCGCCGTGCGCCTGCGGCTGCTGAATCGTGTGGTAACGAACTTCTACGACGATGCCCTGCGGCCTTTGGGCCTGAAGGTCAGCCAGTTGAACATCCTGATCGTTACGGCCCGTCTTGGCATCGCCCGGCCCGCACAGGTCTGCGAGATTCTGCAACTGGATGCGTCCACCCTCAGCCGCAACGTCAAGCCGTTGCAGTCCCACGGCTGGCTGGAGGTCGTGCCGGAAGAAGATGCCCGTGTCCAGCCCTTCCGCTTAACGTCACAGGGGAAGCGGCTGATCGAGAAGGCGGTGCCGGCCTGGGAAAATGCCCAGCGCCAGGCCACCGAATTGCTGGGGAGCGAAGGGGTCGCCTTGCTCGACAAAGCCGCCGGGAAGGTGGGCTTGGCTCAGGCGCACTGATAACAGATTTTTTCTTGGGATGATTCTTGCATACGCAATAAACGAGGGGCCGTCATGAACCTGGACGAACACCCGACCGTGCGGCGCTTCCGTGACAGCGACCGCCCCGACAACGCCGAGCCGCCGAAACCGCTCGATGCGGCGTGGCTGCGGCAGTTGTGCCTGGACTGCGGGGCCGACGACGCCGGCCTGGTCGAGACCAGCCCGTCCGGCCCTGGACGATCAGCGGGCCGACATCCTCCGCTACTTCCCGCACGCCCGGACGCTCCTCAGCTTCGTCTGCCGCATGAACCGGGGGCCGATCCGTAGCCCGGCCCGTTCCGCCTCGAACCTGGAGTTCCATGCCAGCTACCACCACGCCAACGAGGTCGCCCGCAAGGTCGTCACCGCCCTGGAAGAACGGGGCATTCGGGCCATGAATCCCTCGGCGGGCTTCCCGATGGAGCAGGACAACTACCCCGGCAAGATTTGGGTCGTGTCCCACAAGCCCGTCGCCGTGGCCGCCGGCCTGGGCCGCATGGGCATCCACCGCAACGTCATCCACCCCAAGTTCGGCAACTTCATCGTCCTGGACACGGTGCTGCTCGACACCGAGGCTGACGCCTACGGCCAGCCCCTCGACTACAACCCCTGCCTGGAGTGCAAGCTGTGCGTGGCGGCGTGCCCGGTCGGGGCCATCTCGCCGGAAGGTGACTTCCAGTTCTCCACCTGCCTGACGCACAACTACCGGGAGTTCATGGGCGGCTTCAGCGATTGGGTGGAGAAGGTGGCGAGCAGCAACACCGCCCTGAGCTACCGGGAGAAGGTCAGCTTGTCGGAGACGGCCTCGATGTGGCAATCCCTTTCGTTCGGTGCCAACTACAAGGCGGCGTACTGCCTGGCCGTCTGCCCCGCTGGGGAGGACGTGATCGGCCCCTTCCTGACCGACCGCAAGACCTTCCTCAAGGACACCGTGCGCCCGCTCACCGAGAAGGAGGAGACGGTGTACGTCATCGCCGGTTCGGATGCGGAGGAGTACGCTCCACGCCGCTTCCCGAAGAAGAAGGTCAAGCGGGTGGGCAGCGGCATTCGGGCGACCTCCATCCGGGGCTTTCTGTTCGGGCTGAAGCTGCTGTTTCAGCCGGGCAAGGCGACGAAACTGAATGCCGTGTATCACTTCACGTTCACCGGCAAGGAGCCGAAGGAGGGGACCGTGGTGATCCGGGACGGCATCGTGCAGGTCAAGGACGGCCACGAGGGCGAGGCCGACCTGCGGGTGACAGCAGACAGCGAGACGTGGCTGGGGTTCCTGGCGAAAGAGCGGAGCCTGTTGTGGGCGCTTCTCCGCAGAAAAATCCGCATCAAGGGGTCGCCGAAATTACTGATCGCCTTCGGGAAATGTTTCCCCTCGTGAGAGGGACGTTGGACGAAAATGCTCGATCCTGAAAGGAGTGGGACGATGCTAAACGACAAGCCGGTTCAGGGGACCAACTTCACCTGCTTCCATGCCGGCCCGATGGAGGGCTGGGTGCAGTTCCGCCTGGAGCCGCCCGACGTGCCCCTGCCGGCCAGGGGCAAGCTGTTCCTGCGGGGCGTGCTGGGGTCGGTGGGCCTGGAGTTGTCGCTCAACGTCGTGCCGCCCGGCAAGGGCATCCCCTTCCTGCACCGTCACCGGGAGAACGACGAGGTTTACGTCGTCGTCGGGGGCCGGGGGCAGTTCCTCGTGGACGGCGAGTGCATCGACGTGGCGGAAGGCTCGGCCCTGCGCCTCGGCCCACTGGCGGCACGGGCCTGGCGGAACAACTCCGATGCGCCGTTGTACTTCCTGTGCCTCCAGTACCGGGCCGACAGCGTGATCCAGGGCGGCACGGTTGACGGCCAGAAGGTCGAAGGAAAGCCCGCCTGGCCGAACTGACAGCCACATGGCGTGAGAGAGAGGAGGCATGGCAACGATTCTTGAACTCGCTCGGAAGATATGGCGTGGAGAAGCGCCCCCGCCGCCCATTGGCCGGCTGCTGGGCTTCGTGCTGAAGGAGATCGAGCCGGGCCGTGCGGTCTTCGAGATGGAGGCCGGCGAGCGGCACCACAACCCGATGGGCACGCTGCACGGCGGCGTCTACTGCGACCTGGCCGATGCGGCGATGGGCTACGCCTACGCCGCCACGCTGGCCGAAGGCGAGACGTTCACGACCGTCGAGTTGAAGATCAACTTCCTGCGCCCCGTTCGCAAGGGGAGGCTGATCGCCGAGGCGAGGGTCATCAAAGCGGGCAGCGCCCTGGGCTACGTCGAGTGCGATGTCACCGACCAGGACGACAAGCTGGTGGCACGGGCGTCGAGTACCTGCATGAAACTGCGGCAGGATCGCCCGCCCACGGCGTAGCGCTCGGCCCGGTTTGTTGAAGGGAACCACGATGACGACGAACCGCTGCCTGATCCTGCTGACCTACCTGGTGGTGCTGTCCGGGGGCGTCCTCGGCGGTTTCCTCATTTCTGGCCGGCTGTCCGAGCAGCGCCGAGGGGAGAACGAGATGAGCGACAATCACTTCACGGTGGACCACGTTCGCCGGACGACCGACAAGCCGTTCAGGGACGTGACCACGGCCTTCGAGCGGCAGTTGGGGCGCTTCGAGCCGGGCCTGTACCAGTCGCTCGCAGCGGGCGGGGACGCCGAGGGGGCCAGGGCGAGGATCGAGGCGATGGCGGGGCCGAGCGGATTCATGCTGTTCGGCGCAAGACCACGGGGCGCTGCTGCGGCTCGCCGGCCAGAAGCGCAAGGCGGTCCAGTACGTCGTCGGCAACCCGCTGTTCGCCCTCCAGATGACGCAACACGACATCCGGGCGAGCCTGTACGCCCCGCTGCGGGTGCTGATCTACGAGGACGGGCAGGGCAAGACGTGTGTGGAGTACGACAGGCCGTCCTCACTGTTCGGCCAGTTCGGGAACGACCGGATCGCCCCCACCGCCGCCATGCTCGACCGGAAGCTGGAGGCGCTGGTGGCGGCATCCTTCGAGTGAGCCCTGGAGGGCAACATCATGCCAGCGCCAACGACGGTCGCCGACGCCCAGCGGGACGACCCCGCCCTCACCCCCGCCGACCTGATCTCGGCCTACGAGAGAGGCGTCGAGGAACTGCGCCTCGCCGTCGCCGGGATGACGGTCGAGCAACTGCGTTCCAGGCCCGTGGCCGGCAGGTGGAGTACGCTCGAAGTAGTCTGCCACGTCGCCGACTGCGAGCAGTTCTTCGCCGACCGCCTCAAGCGCACCATTGCGCTGGACAGGCCGCTCCTGCTCGGTGCGGACGGCTCCCGCTACCCGGAGCCGCTGCGCTACCAGGAACACGACCTGGAGGAAGAACTCGAACTGGTGGCCGTCACCCGGCGGCAGACGGCCCGCACGCTGCGGCTGGTCGCCCCCGACGCCTGGCAACGCACCGCCGTCCACAGCGAAACGGGCCTGGTGACGCTACGGCAACTGCTGCTGCACGCCATCAACCACCTGCGCCACCACCTGCGGTTCGTGGCCGAGAAACGGGTGGCAATGGCAACGCTCTGAACGCCTCCCGTGGCCTGCGGGGAGAAACTGGCGTGCCAAGCTGCGTGCCTTCAACTTGGCCCCTTTCCGTCATGCCTCTCTTCACTTCTTCGTGCGGGCTTTCTTCCGCTTCGCATGGGCGGCTTCGAGGTCGCCCCGGTGCGCTTGTGCCCAGGCACAGAGCGCAGTCACCGGCTCCAGGAATACCCGGCCCAGCGGGGTCAGGTCGTAGTCCACCCTCGGCGGCACTTCGGCGTACACCTTCCGTTTCACCAGGCCGTCCCGCGTGCGGATCGGGTCGGCATCAAGATCGCCCCCGGCTTCACGGTCAACGATACCTTCGACGACGATCCTGCCGAGACGTACACGTACCTCGCCCGCCGTCTGAACCCGCTGGGGCTGGCCTACCTTCACGTTGGCTACGACAGCAGTTACGGGCGGGGGACCGCCCCGCCGTTCAACCCCATCGACCTCCTCCGTCCAGTGTACGCCGGCACGCTGCTGGCAGTCGGCGGGTTCAACAAGGTAACGGGAGAGGCGGCGCTGGCGGCGGGCCGGGCCGATGCCGTGGTCTATGCCAGGCCGTTCATCTCCAATCCCGACCTCGTGGAGCGGTTTCGGCTCGACGCCCCGGTGAACCCCTGGGACGTGCGGACGTTCTACGGTGGGGACGATCACGGCTACACGGACTACCCGACTTTGGCTGAACAGGGGTGGCTTCGGAAGGCTCCGTAACGGGTTGCTGCGCCAGGTAGCGCTACCGCCTACCAGTGCTGCGTGCCGCCAGTTCTCGCTTTCGTTCCGCCGTGTACTTCCACCACGCCAACTTCGGCGCTCCCTCCATGTACCGAACAGCGGCGATGAAGGTGTCGAGCAGGCAGGGGTCGTGCCGCTGGCCGGTGAGGCGGCACAGGTCGTCGTACATCAGATACGGGTCACGCCCCGGCAACTCGTCGGGCGTCGTGATCCCCAAGCGGCGCAGGTCGGCGGCGACGGCGGGGCCGACGTTGGGGATGTCCTCCAGGTGGGCGATGTCGGCCCGGCTGGGGGACGGTCGGGTGGTCGATGATTTCTTCGTCATTTCTGCTCCCGTCTCGTCGCCACGCCCGTCCGAGGGAGTCGTCGCTTGCTTTGGCCGTGATCGTTCACCATACCCACCGCCTGCATAAAGGCGTAGCAGATGGTGCTGCCCACGAACTTGAACCCCCGCCGCTTCAAGTCCTTGCTCATGGCATCCGATTCTGAGGTCTTGGCCGGCACGTCCTTGATCGAGTTCCAGGCATTCTGCTTCGGCTCTCTGCCGACGAATCCCCAAATGTACTCGTCAAACGTGCCGAACTCCTGCTGCACGGCCAGGAACATCTGCGCATTTTGGATCGCAGCTTCGATCTTCAGTCGATTGCGGACGATTCCAGCATCCGACAGCAAGTTCTTTCGCTTCTTCTGGCCGTATTTGGCGACCGTGGCGGGGTCGAAATGGTCGAAGGCTGCACGATAGCTCTCTCGCTTGTTGAGAATCGTCTCCCAACTCAGACCCGCCTGCGCTCCTTCGAGGATCAGGAACTCGAACAGGAGCCGGTCGTCATGGACCGGCACGCCCCATTCCGTGTCGTGATAATGCACATACAGGTCGGTCTTCGCCCACGGGCAACGGTCCATCTCAGCCCCCGACCCGCTTGACCTTGTAGCCCAGCCTCTCCAACTCGGCGACGATGCGCTCCCGCTGGTCGCCCTGAATCTCGATCCGCCCGGCCTTGACCGTTCCCCCGGTGCCGCACCGCTGCTTGAGCAGGGCGGCGAGTTCCCGCACGCCGTCCTCGTCGAACGGCAGGTCGAACACCGTGGTCACGCCCTTGCCACGCCGGCCCGCCGTCTCCCTGCCGACCTTCAAGGTGACGGGTTTCCTGGCCGGCTCCTTCAGGGGTTGGGACGCCGGGGCGGTGGCTTCGGTCGGCTGAACCTCCTGACGCTGGCCCCCGCCGAGGATGCGGGCGACGAGGCCCATGACCTCCTGCTCGATCAGGCCCAGCACTTCCGGGGCATCGTCAACGTGCCAGAACTCGACCTTCTCGGCCCAGTCCGGGAACCGCTCTTGCAGCAGCGGCAGGTGTTCGGCGTGCTTCAGGGCGACGATCAGCGCCGCACCTTCCAGGTCGTCGGTCGTGACCTGCGCCGGCATCCGGGTGATGGCGTCCCCGGCTCGGACGCCCATCGCCTCCAGCGTCTTGACCGCCGACGCCGCCATCGGGCCGACGTTGTGGACGCCCCGCTCCAGGGCCAGCCCCCTGGACGACGCCCGCCACGGCAGCCCCATCCTGCCAGCCACCGAGTTGAACAGGGCTTCGGCGAACCGGCTGCGGTAGTAGTTGCCGGTGCAGAGGAACAGGACCGTCTTTTCGCTGCGCTTCGCCATTGAGTGCCTTGTAGTCGGTGCCGGGTGTGGGCGACGGTCACTCGCAAAGGTGCCCGGTCACGGTTGCTTCATGCCTTCAATCTCTCGCAGAAGGGCATTGACCACTTCGTAAGCACGGCGCTGCTCCAGTTCGAGATCGAAGGCGGTCCCGGTGGTGGCCTCTTCCGCAACTTGTGCTGCCCACACCGGGCCAATGCTGTCCAGCCGAGAAAACTTGTCACGAAGGATGGCGATGCCCTCAGTAATCAGGCTGTTGTCCAATTTCCCTCGAAACTCAGCCGCCAGAGCCTTGTACCCGCCGGGATAGTTGTCGATGCTGAAGTAGATGTCCTACGCATCCTTCTTCTTCATCCTCTCGCTTAGGGTGATCGCCTTGATACACAGGGTAGGCAGAAATCAGCGGCAGTCTTGCGACAACCCTGTTATGGCCCCCATCGGGCGGCACGCCCTCGACCGGCACTTCTTGCTGAAAGGCAAAGGCCAAGTCCACGCCTCGAAGTTTGCAGACGGCCATTTCCTGAATTTGAAGATGCGTGCCTTCTCTGGCAGCTGTCAAGGGACACGAACCTCTACGAGGTTAGGGGACACGAAGTGTTACGAGCCTAACCGATAGCCCCGGAACCCCCAGGCTGCTTCTCTCCCTTCCCTGGCCCTCCTGGTCACGACTGCCCTTCCTGTTTACCAGCCGCCGACGAACTCCTGCTGTTGCAGGCCCCCGACCTCCTTGCCCGACCGCCCGGCTGTGCAACCCTGGCCCCGCCGGGTCAAACGGAGGCGGGCTCTGCGGGCGCGCAACCCGACCGAGGGATAACCCGGCCAACATTGTACCGAGCGTAGCACCTCAAGGTGGCCCAACCACGCTGGTGGCTGGGGGCCCTGTTTCCTGGACGCCCCGCTCGGTCACCGGAGCCATGCTTGCAAAAACGCACCTCCGCCTGCTCAGGTGGCTCCCTGCCATCCGCTACTTCAGCAGCTTCTCCAGCTCCTGCAGCCGATAGCTGCGGCCCCGGATGTTCAGCACCACGCTCTTGTGCAGCAGCCGGTCCAGCACGGCTGCCGTCATCGCCTCATCGCCCGCCAGGATCCCCGGCCAGTCCTTGACCGCCTTGTTGGTCGTGATCGCCGTGCTCCCCCGCCGGTAGCGGTAGTTCACCAGGTGGAAGAACAGGCTGGCGTACTACCTCGTCAAGTGCGCGATGCACTACCACCATCACACGCTGGCCCGGCGACTGGCGAGCAGTGAGGAGCCGGTGCTGAACTCGTTTTGACTCCCGGCCGTGGCCGGGCGGCGCCGCCGTCACGTGAACCACAAATCGTGGCACGCTTGCTCGTAGCTCTGCTCCAGATCGAGCGGAATGACCAGCGCGTCCGCCAACCACAGCGGCAGCGTCGGCAGCGGCTGGCCGATGGTCAGAGTG
Source organism: uncultured Gemmataceae bacterium (assembly GCA_963750165.1). GTDB lineage: Bacteria > Planctomycetota > Planctomycetia > Gemmatales > Gemmataceae > CAVVPN01. Next base: position 492,425 of record CAVVPN010000001.1, read on the forward strand.
TGGGACCAGGCCTTCAGTCGCGCGCGCGTGCCCTTCGTCACCCAGCGGCAGGAGGCCGCGTAGGTCGCTGGTTCGTCGGCCGTCATGAACGGGTCCGGATGGCCGATGAACGCCATCAACTGGGCGTACAGGTTGAAACGCCGAATCGTGACGAGATCGACGATACTGACGGCGACGCCCTTGCGCAGCAGGGCGGCGCACTTCGCGACAAAGGCCTCCCGCGACTCTCGGCGATCCTTGTTCGCCGGGCTAACGAATTCGACTGCGGCGACCAGTTGGCGTTCGCGCTCGACATCGAAGATGCGGACCTCGTACTCGAACTCGTCGGGCGGTTCCGTATCAACTACGACCGCTGGAAGGGTGGCGGTCCAGACCGCGGTTGCCGTGCCGCCATTGCCGTTACCGTTGCCGCTTGACGCCACCACTCGCGGCGGGTCGTCCGATTCCAGTGCCCCCACCTCGATCTCCATCAGGGTGCCCAGGTGGACGCGCGGCTCGGCGACGAAACCGGGCGGAAGTTGATTCCGCAACTGCTGGACGATGCAAGTCGGCCACATGGCGTGGAAGCCCTCCCACGACGATTTCTTGCTCACCGGGGGTCGAAAATGATCGCGGACTGGCATGGGATCCTCCTTCAACACCACTGTATCACGATGACCCTCCCTTTTTCTTCCCCGGTAGGGGGGCTCGGGTGGCTTCTTCGCCTCAACATACGGCCGTCAGTTCTTCTCCTGTTTGGGTGACTTCGCCTGTTCGCGCACGGTCAGGGTGAAGGCGCCGGCGCCCTGGTTGAACGCGGTCGCCTGGACGCGGTAGGTGCCGGCCTGCGCGGCGCGGAAGGTTATGCGCGCGTTGAGGCCGCCGCCGCTGTCGTCGTCCTCGGCCAGCTTCTTGCCGGCGGCATCGGTGAGCACCAGGTACGGGTCGAGCGCTTTCGGGTTGGGGCTGACCATGTCGATGACGTAGGTCTTGCCGGCCGCCAGCTTGATCTGGTAGACCAGGGCGGGGGTTTGCTTGTCGAGCTGGCCGCGCAGTTCCAGGCCCTTGCCGACTTCGTGAACGGGGCCGACCAACTTCGGCGGCGGGATCCGCTTCTCCAGGTTCGCGACCAGCTTCTTGAAGTCGTCCCTGCCGCGCAGCGGGTCGAGGTCGGTGTCCGTCTTCAGGTGGGCGGCGTCCTTCCACCCCGCCTTCACCGCCTGCTGCAGAAGCTCCATCGCCCGGTCGGCGTATTCGGCCTTCTTCTCGGCGATCTTGCCGCTGGCCACGGCGTACACGCAGGCGAAGTCGTACCACTGGCCGACGTTCCAGTTCGACGATTTCGTCAACTCGGCGGCCTCGGCCACCGCTTCGGTCACCATCCCAGCTTGCAGCCGCGACGTGGCCCGGCGCGCGCGAAAGAACGGTTGCTGGGCGGGCGGGCTGAGCGCGATCGCCCGGTCCCAGTCCTTCACCGCCGCGGCGAACTTCTGGAGCCGGTCGTGAGCCCGGGCACGGCCCCAGTGGCTGTTCAGCAGGAATTGCCTGGCGGTGACGTCGCGCGGCTCCTTCTGGTGAACGGCTTGCAAACAGTTGATGGCCCGGCCGAACCATTTCAGACTCCCGGCCGGATCGCCGCTATCGCGGATCAAGCTGCCGAAGTTGCAGTTACTGCCACCGAGATCGACCTGATACGCGGGCACGGCGGGGAAGTCGGCGGCCAGTTTCTCCTGGATCGCCAGGGCCTTACGGTACTGCTCCGCCGCCGCCGCACCCTGGCCGAGACCAGCGAGCAGGAGCCCCAGGTTGTTGTGGCTTTTGGCCAGATCCCGGCGATAGTCGGGCACGGCGGGGAAGTCGGCGGCCAGTTTCTCCTGGATCGCCAGGGCCTGGCGGTACTGCTCCTCCGCCGCCGCACGCTGGCCGAGACCGGCGAGCAGGACCCCCAGGTTGCCGTGGCTCCCAGCCAGTTCCTGGCGATACGCGGGCACGGCGGGGAAGTCGGCGGCCAGTTTCTCCCGGATCGCCAGGGCCTGGCGGTACTGCTCCGCCGCCGCCGCACCCTGGCCGAGACCGGCGAGCAGGACCCCCAGGTTGTTGTGGCTCAGGGCTAGTGACTGGCGATAGTCGGGCGCGGCGAGGAAGTCGGCGGCCAGTTTCTCCTGGATCGCCAGGGCCTTACGGTACTGCTCCGCCGCCGCCGCACCCTGGCCGAGACCAGCGAGCAGGAGCCCCAGGTTGTTGTGGCTCACGGCCAGTTCCTGGCGATACGCGGGCACGGCGGGGAAGTCGGCGGCGAGTTTCTCATCGATCGCCAGGGCCTGGCGGTATTGCTCCTCCGCCGCCGCACGCTGGCCGAGATCTCTGAGCAGGAGCCCCAGGTTGTTGTGGCTCACGGCCAGTTTCTGGCGGTACTCGGGCACGGCGGGGAAGTCGGCGGCCAGTTTCTCCCGGATCGCCAGGGCCTGGCGGACCTGCTCCGCCGCCGCCGCACGCCGGCCGAGATCTCTGAGCAGGATCCCCAGGTTGTTGTGGCTCCCGGCCAGTTCCTGGCGATACGCGGGCACGGCGGGGAAGTCGGCGGCCAGTTTCTCCTGGATCGCCAGGGCCTTACGGTACTGCTCCGCCGCCGCCGCACCCTGGCCGAGACCAGCGAGCAGGAGCCCCAGGCCGTAGTGGCTCACGGCCAGGTCCGAGCGATACTCGGGCACGGCGGGGAACTCGGCGGCGAGCGACGCGTAGCCATCCCGAGCGATGCGGATAGCCGCTGCCGATTCCTCCTTCCGCCCCAGGCGGTACTCGATCGTTCCCACGCGATACGCGGTCCGTGCGTGGCGCGCGCGGGAGCGTTCGTCGTCGGGATTCTCGCCGGCGAACTCGCGGTAGTAGCCCAGCACACTCTCCAGGAACTTCTTCTGCTCCGCGCTGATCTCCTTCTGCGTGGCCAGCGAATCGCCGGTGACGTCCGAGACCATGGCGTCCAGCACGGCGCGGGTGCGGTCGCGGGCCTTCTCGGCCGCGGCCCGCTGGGTCGCCTCCCGTTCCCTGGCCGTCTTCTCCCTGGCCGCCGCCGCTTTCTCCTTCCCCGCCGCCTCTTTCTCCTTGACCGCCGACTCCTGGGCCGCGAGCTTCGCCGCGCGCTCCTTCGCCTCGGCGTGCTCGGCCGCGGTGCGGGCGGCCTGGGCGGCGGCGTTGGCGTCGCGCTCCTTCTGGGCGGCCGCGGTCGCCTGCACCAGGCCGAGGCTCGTGCCGACCACCCCGCCCACCAGCGCCAGCAGCACCAGACTCGCCGCCAGCACCTGCCCCTTGTGCCGGCGGACGAACTTCTGCAGCCGATACCCCGCGCTCGGCGGCCGGGCCTCCACCACCTCATCCGCGAGGTAGCGCTGGACGTCGCGGGCCAGCCCGTTGGCCGTGTCGTAGCGCCGGCTGCGGTCCTTCTCCAGCGCCTTGAGCACCAGCCAGTCGAGTTCGCCTTTCAGCAACTTCGACAGCTTCGCCGGCTCGGTCCCGCGGTTGGCGGCGACGCTCGGCAGGGTGTCGGTGGTGCTCAGCCGGGCGCTCGGCTTCGGGGCCTCGACTTCGCGGACGATCCGCAGGATTTCCAGCAGCGCCGCTTTGCCAAGGGCTTTCCTGTCCACCGGCGTGGTGCCGGTGAGCAGTTCGTACAGCAGCACGCCGAGCGAATACACGTCACTGCGCGTGTCGATGTCCAGGTTGTTCAGGTTCGCCTGTTCCGGCGACATGTACTCCGGCGTGCCGACCACCGCCCCGAAGCCGGTCATCAGCGTCCTGTCCGTCAGCGCTGGCCCGGCGGCCTTCGCCACGCCGAAGTCGATCACCTTCGGCACCGGCCGGTCGTCGTACAGCGCGATCAGCACGTTGGACGGCTTGATGTCGCGGTGGATGATGCCCTTCTGATGGGCGTGCTGGATGGCCTGGCACACCGGCACGAACAGTTCCAGCCGCTGCCGCGGGGTCAGCTTGCGCTCGTCGCAGAACTTGGTGATGGGCTGCCCCTTGACCAGTTCCATGACGAAGAACGGCCGGCCCGATGCCGTGGTGCCGGCGTCAAGCACCCGGGCGATGTTCGGGTGGTCCATCATGGCCAGGGCCTGCCGCTCGGCTTCAAACCGGGCGAGCACCGCCCTGGAGTCCATGCCGGCCTTGATGACCTTGACCGCCACGGCCCGCTTCACCGGTTCGGTCTGCTGGGCCATGAAGACGCTGCCCATGCCGCCCTCGCCGATCTGCTCGATCAACTTGTACTTGCCGGCGAGGACCGCGCCGACGCGCTCGTCCTTGCCGGGGAAGTCGGCCGTCGGTTCGGGGTTGCTGCCGTCGGCGCCGCCGAACGACGCGGTCCCCTCGTGCGCCACCGCCAGGTCGTTCGCGACCAGCAGCGCGTTGATGCGGGCGCGGAGGGCCGCGTCCTCCCGGCAGCGGTCGCTCACGAGCGCCGCGCGGGCGGCCGGGTCGTCGAGCGCGGCGGCTTCGAGGAAGATGGCTTTCACGACGGCGGGGTCGGCGGGCATGGGAAGTCCTCCTGGGGGTTCACCTACGGCAAGAGCAAGGGGCCGGCCTGGTCAACGGGGCACGGCTCGGGAGAGCCGTGCCCCGCACGGCATTTTCCCGCCGGGGGCATCGTTAGCGCGGGACCGGTCGGCCGCGGGTCCCGGTCGTGGCCGCGCGGTCGCTATTTCTTCTGCTCTTGCGGTGCCTGCGCCTGTTCGCGCACGCTCAGGGTGAAGGCGCCGGCGCCCTGGTTGAACGCGGTCGCCTGGACGCGGTAGGTGCCGGCCTGCGCGGCGCGGAAGGTTATGCGGCGCGTTGCGGCCGCCGCCGCTGTCGTCGTCCTCGGCCAGCTTCTTGCCGGTGGCGTCCATGAGCACCAGGTAAGGATCGAGCGCCTTCTGGTCGGGGCTGACCATGTCGATCACGTAGGTCTTGCCGGCCGCCAACTTCACCTGGTAGACGAGGGCGGGGGTTTGCTTGTCGAGCTGGCCGCGCAGTTCCAGGCCCTTGCCGACTTCGTGCACGGGGCCGACCACCTTCGGCGGCGGGAACCGCTTCTCCAGGTCCGCGACCAGCTTCATGAAGTCGGCCCTGTCCGCGCAGCGGGTCGAGGTCGGTGTCCGTCTTCAGGTGGGCGGCGTCCTTCCACCCCGCCTTCACCGCCTGCTGCAGAAGCGCCATCGCCCGGTCGGCGTATTCGGCCTTCTTGTCGGCGATCTTGCCGCTGGCCACGGCGTACACGCAGGCGAAGTCGTACCACTGGCCGACGTTCCAGTTCGACGACTTCGTCAACTCGGCGGCCTCGGCCACCGCTTCGGTCACCATCCCAGCTTGCAGCCGCGACGTGGCCCGGCGCGCGCGAATCTGCGGTTGCTGGGCGGGCGGGCTGAGCGCGATCGCCCGGTCCCAGTCCTTCACCGCCGCGGCGAACTTCTGTAACTGGTCGTGAGCCAGGGCACGGCCCCCGTGGCTGTTCCGCAAGAATTGCCTGGCGGTGACGTCGCGCGGCTCCTTCTCGTGAACGGGTTGCAAACAGTCGATGGCCCGGCCGAACCATTGCAGACTCCCGGCCGGATCGCCGCCAGCGCGGATCAAGCTGCCGAAGTTGCCGTAACTGCCACCGAGATCGACTTGATACTCGGGCACGGCGGGGAAGTCGGCGGCCAGTTTCTCCCGGATCGCCAGGGCCTGGCGGTACTGCTCCGCCGCCGCCGCACGCTGGCCGAGACCGGCGAGCAGGGCCCCCAGGTTGTTGTGGCTCCCGGCCAGGTTCCTGGCGATACTCGGGCACGGCGGGGAAGTCGGCGGCCAGTTTCTCAAAGATCGCCAGGGCCTGGCGGCACTGTTCCGCCGCCGCCGCACGCTGGCCGAGATCGGCGAGCAGGTTCCCCAGGTTGTTGTGGCTCCCGGCCAGGTCCTGGCGATACGCGGGCACGGCGGGGAAGTCGGCGGCCAGTTTCTCCCGGATCGCCAGGGCCTTGCGGAACTGCTCCGCCGCCGCCGCACCCTGGCCGAGACCGGCGAGCAGGAGCCCCAGGTTGTTGTGGCTCCGGGCCAGGTCCTGGCGATAGGCGGGCACGGCGGGGAAGTCGGCGGCCAGTTTCTCCCGGATCGCCAGGCCCTTGCGGTACTGCTCCTCCGCCGCCGCACGCTGGCCGAGACCGGCGAGCAGGTCCCCCAGGTTGTTGTGGCTCAGGGCCAGGTCCTGGCGATAGTCGGGCACGGCGGGGAAGTCGGCGGCCAGTTTCTCCTGGATCGCCAGGGCCTTGCGGTATTGCTCCTCCGCCGCCGCACCCTGGCCGAGACCTTTGAGCAGGACCCCCAGGTTGTTGTGGCTCACGGCCAGGTCCTGGCGATATCGGGCACGGCGGGGAAGTCGGCGGCCAGTTTCTCCCGGATCGCCAGGGCCTTGCGGTACTGCTCCGCCGCCGCCGCACCCTGGCCGAGACCGGCGAGCAGGGCTCCCAGGTTGTTGTGGCTCACGGCCAGGTCCGGGCGATAGTCGGGCACGGCGGGGAAGTCGGCGGCCAGTTTCTCCTGGATCGCCAGGGCCTTGCGGTACTGCTCCGCCGCCGCCGCACCCTGGCCGAGACCGGCGAGCAGGGCTCCCAGGTTGTTGTGGCTCCGGGCCAGGTGCTGGCGATAGTCGGGCACAGCGGGGAAGTCGGCAGCCAGTTTCTCCCGGATCGCCAGGGCCTTGCGGTACTGCTCCTCCGCCGCCGCACGCTGGCCGAGACCGTTGAGCAGGAGCCCCAGGTTGCTGTGGCTCCCGGCCAGGTGCGAGCGATAAGCGGGCACGGCGGGGAAGTCGGCGGCCAGTTTCTCCTGGATCGCCAGGGCCTGGCGGTACTGCTCCTCCGCCGCCGCACGCTGGCCGAGATCGGTGAGCAGGAGCCCCAGGTTGTAGTGGCTCATGGCCAGTTCCTGGCGATAGTCGGGCACGGCGGGGAAGTCGGCGGCCAGTTTCTCCCGGATCGCCAGGGCCTGGCGGTACTGCTCCTCCGCCGCCGCACGCTGGCCGAGACCGGCGAGCAGGAGCCCCAGGTTGTTGTGGCTCCCGGCCAGGTCCGAGCGATACCTGGGCACGGCGGGGAAGTCGGCGGCCAGTTTCTCCTGGATCGCCAGGGCCTTGCGGTACTGCTCCTCCGCCGCCGCACCCTGACCGAGACCGGCGAGCAGGAGCCCCAGGTTGTTGTGGCTCCCGGCCAGGTCCGAGCGATAAGCGGGCACGGCGGGGAAGTCGGCGGCCAGTTTCTCCTGGATCGCCAGGGCCTGGCGGTACTGCTCCGCCGCCGCCGCACCCTGGCCGAGATCCACGAGCAGGATCCCCAGGTTGCCGTGGCTCCGGGCCAGGTAATAGCGATAGTCGGGCACAGCGGGGAACTCGGCGGCGAGCGACGCGTAGCCATCCCGAGCGATGCGGATAGCCGCTGCCGATTCCTCCTTCCGCCCCAGGCGGTACTCGATCGTTCCTACGCGATACGCGGCCTTTGCATGGTGCGCGCGGGAGCGTTCATCGTCGGGATTCTCGCCGGCGAACTCGCGGTAGTAGCCGAGCACGCTCTCCAGGAACTTCTTCTGCTCCGCGCTGATCGCCTTCTGCGTGGTCAGCGAATCGCCGGTGACGTCCGAGACCATGGCGTCCAGCACGTCGCGGGTGCGGTCGCGGGCCTTCTCGGCCGCGGCCCGCTGGGTCGCCTCCTGCTCCCGGGCCGACTTCTCCCGGGCCGCCGCCGCTTTCTCCTTCGCCGCCGCCTCTTTCTCCTTGACCGCCGACTCCTGGGCCGCGACCTTCGCCGCGCGCTCCTTCGCCTCGGCGTGCTCGGCCGCGGTGCGGGCGGCCTGGGCGGCGGCGTTGGCGTCGCGCTCCTTCTGGGCGGCCGCGGTCGCCTGCACCAGGCCGAGGGTCGTGCCGACCACCCCGCCCACCAGCGCCAGCAGCACCAGACTCGCCGCCAGCACCTGCCCCTTGTGCCGGCGGACGAACTTCTGCAGCCGATACCCCGCGCTCGGCGGCCGGGCCTCCACCACCTCATCCGCGAGGTAGCGCTGGATGTCGCGGGCCAGCCCGTTGGCCGTGTCGTAGCGCCGCGTGCGGTCCTTCTCCAGCGCCTTGAGCACCAGCCAGTCGAGTTCGCCTTGCAGCAACTTCGACAGCTTCGCCGGCTCGGTGCCGCGGTTGGCGGCGACGCTCGGCAGGGCGTCCGCCGTGCTCAATCGTTGGCTCGGCTTCGGGGCCTCGACCTCGCGGACGATCCGCAGGATTTCCAGCAGCGCCGCCTTGCCGAGGCTCTTGCGGTCCACCGGCGTGGTGCCGGTCAGCAGTTCGTAGAGCAGCACGCCGAGCGAGTACACGTCGCTGCGCGTGTCGATGTCCAGGTTGTTCAGGTTCGCCTGCTCCGGCGACATGTACTCCGGCGTGCCGACCACCGCCCCGAAGCCGGTCATTAGCGTCCTGTCGGTCAGCGCTGGCCCGGTGGCCTTCGCCACGCCGAAGTCGATCACCTTGGGCACCGGCCGGTCGTCGTACAGCGCGATCAGCACGTTCGACGGCTTGACGTCGCGGTGGATGATGCCCTTCTGGTGGGCGTGCTGGATGGCCTGGCACACCGGCACGAACAGCTCCAGCCGTTGCCGCGGCGTCAGCTTGCGCTCGTCGCAGAACTCGGTGATGGGCTGCCCCTTGACCAGTTCCATGACGAAGAACGGCCGGCCCGATGCCGTGGTGCCGGCATCAAGCACCCTGGCGATGTTCGGGTGATCCATCATGGCCAGGGCCTGCCGCTCGGCTTCAAACCGGGCGAGCACCGCCCTGGAGTCCATGCCGGCCTTGATGACCTTGACCGCCACGGCCCGCTTCACCGGCTCGGTCTGCTGGGCCAGGAAGACGCTGCCCATGCCGCCTTCGCCGATCAGCTCGATCAGCTTGTACTTGCCGGCGAGGACCGCGCCGACGCGCTCGTCCTTGCCGGGGAAGTCGGCCGTCGGTTCGGGGTCGCTGCCGTTCGCGCCGCCGAACGACGCGGTTTCCTCGTGCGGCACCGCCAGGTCGTTCGCGGCCAGCAGCGCGTTGACGCGGGCGAGGAGTGCCGCGTCCTCCCGGCAGCGGTCGTTCACGAGCGCCGCGCGGGCGGCCGGGTCGTCGAGCGCGGCGGCTTCGAGGAAGATGGCTTTCACGGCGGCGGCGTCGGCGGGCATGGGAAGTCCTCCTGGGGGTTCACCTACGGCAAGATCAAGGGGCCGGCCTGGTCAACGTGACGGCTCGGGAGAGCGGCCGCACGGCATTTTCCGCCGGGGAATCGTTACCGCGGGACCGGTCGGCCGCGGGTCCCGTTCGTGGCCGTGCGGCCGTTAGTGCTTCTCCGCTTGCGGTGCCTGCGCCTGTTCGCGCACGCTCAGGGTGAAGGCGCCGGCGCCCTGGTTGAACGCGGTCGCCTGGACGCGGTAGGTGCCGGCCTGCGCGGCGCGGAAGGTTATGCGCGCGTTGAGGCCGCCGCCGCTGTCGTCGTCCTCGGCCAGCTTCTTGCCGGTGGCGTCCATGAGGATCAGGTAGGGATCGAGCGCTTTTTGGTTGGGGCTGACCATATCGATGACGTAGGTCTTGCCGGCCGCCAGCTTGACCTGGTAGACGAGGGCGGGGGTTTGCTGGTCGAGCTGGCCGCGCAGTTCCAGGCCCTTGCCGACCTCGTGCACGGGGCCGACCAACTTCGGCGGCGGGATCCGCTTCTCCAGGTTCGCGACCAGCTTCTTGAAGTCGTCCCTTCCGCGCAGCGGGTCGAGGTCGGTGTCCGTCTTCAGGTGGGCGGCGTCCTTCCACCCCGCCTTCACCGCCTGCTGCAGAAGCTCCATTGCCCGGTCGGCGTATTCGGCCTTCTTGTCGGCGATCTTGCCGCTGGCCACGGCGTACACGCAGGCGAAGTCGTACCACTGGCCGACGTTCCAGTTCGACGATTTCGTCAACTCGGCGGCCTCGACCACCGCTTCGGTCACCATCCCAGCTTGCAGCCGCGACGTGGCCCGGCGCGCGCAAGCTGCGGTTGCTGGGCGGGCGGGCTGAGCGCGATCGCCCGGTCCCAGTCCTTCACCGCCTCGGCGAACTTCTGGAGCCGGTCGTGAGCCAGGGCACGGTTCACGTGGCTGGTCCGCAAGTATTGCCTGGCGGTGACGTCGCGCGGCTCCTTCTCGTGAACGGGTTGCAAACAGTCGATGGCCCGGCCGTACCATTTCAAACTCTCGGCCGGATCTCCGCCAGCGAGGATCAAGTTGCCGAAGTTGCCGTAACTGCCACCGAGTGCGACCTGATAGTCGGGCACGGCGGGGAAGTCGGCGGCCAGTTTCTCAAAGATCGCCAGGCCCTTGCGGAACTGCTCCGCCGCCGCCGCACGCTGGCCGAGACCGGCGAGCAGGTTTCCCAGGTTGAGGTGGCTCCCGGCCAGTTCCCGGCGATACTCGGGGACGGCGGGGAAGTCGGCGGCCAGTTTCTCAAAGATCGCCAGGGCCTTGCGGTACTGCTCGTCCGCCGCCGCACGCTGGCCGAGACCGGCGAGCAGGAACCCCAGGTTGTTGTGGCTCCCGGCCAGGTCCTGGCGATAGTCGGGCACGGCGGGGAAGTCGGCGGCCAGTTTCTCCTGGATCGCCAGGGCCTGGCGGACCTGGTCCTCCGCCGCCGCACGCTGGCCGAGATCGGCGAGCAGGAACCCCAGGTTGTTGTGGCTCCCGGCCAGTTCCTGGCGATACGCGGGCACGGCGGGGAAGTCGGCGGCCAGTTTCTCCTGGATCGCCAGGGCCTTACGGTACTGCTCCGCCGCCGCCGCACCCTGGCCGAGACCAGCGAGCAGGATCCCCAGGTTGTTGTGGCTTTTGGCCAGTTCCTGGCGATACGCGGGCACGGCGGGGAAGTCGGCGGCCAGTTTCTCCTGGATCGCCAGGGCCTGGCGGTACTGCTCCTCCGCCGCCGCACGCTGGCCGAGACCGGCGAGCAGGACCCCCAGGTTGCCGTGGCTCCCAGCCAGTTCCTGGCGATACGCGGGCACGGCGGGGAAGTCGGCGGCCAGTTTCTCCCGGATCGCCAGGGCCTGGCGGTACTGCTCCGCCGCCGCCGCACCCTGGCCGAGACCGGCGAGCAGGATCCCCAGGTTGTTGTGGCTCCCGGCCAGTGACTGGCGATAGTCGGGCACGGCGGGGAAGTCGGCGGCCAGTTTCTCCTGGATCGCCAGGGCCTTGCGGTACTGCTCCGCCGCCGCCGCACCCTGGCCGAGACCGGCGAGCAGGAGCCCCAGGTTGTTGTGGCTCGCGGCCAGGTCCGGCGGTACTCGGGCACGGCGGGGAAGTCGGCGGCCAGTTTCTCCTGGATCGCCAGGGCCTGGCGGTACTGCTCCTCCGCCGCCGCACCCTGGCCGAGACCGGCGAGCAGGTTCCCCAGGATGTTGTGGCTCCGGGCCAGGTCCGGCGGTAGTCGGGCACGGCGGGGAAGTCGGCGGCCAGTTTCTCCCGGATCGCCAGGGCCTGGCGGACCTGCTCCGCCGCCGCCGCACCCTGGCCGAG
>CAVVPN010000002.1:0-34905 GCA_963750165.1 uncultured Gemmataceae bacterium
GGAATTACCCCAGGAGGATGCGCTGCCGGGCACCGTGGCCGTGCCTTTCACGTTCGGCCGCACGGTGTAGCGCACGACCGGCCGGGAATGGCCTCGAGACGCGCGTGTGCCGCGCCCGCCGCCACCCAACTGGTTCGTTGGCCGCCTGGCCTCGGCAACGCGGCCCAAACCGTTGTAGGCGAGCGTTACAGGGGGCCGGGTTACGACCCCGACCCTGGTACAATGGTGTTTGTCGGTACGGCCGGCGGGACGCCACCGGCCTGATGAACCCGCCGTGGTGGCACCGCCCCTACTCCGGCGACCACGCGGCGGGTTCGCCGACTTGATGGGAGTACATGAAATGTCTGATTTTGAAGCCGTTCGAGCCAAGAGCCTTGCAGAAGCCGCAGAGCGTCATAAGCAGCAAGAAGCCGCCCGCGCACAGCAACTGGAACAGGACAGATTGAACAGGCTGTGGGACCGCGCTACCAGCGGCACTGGTCGTCTGCTACGTGAAACCGAAGAGTGGGTTGTCGCCAATCCTGACGGGGAAACTCCGCCGTTTCTGGTGGCATGGTGCGAACGGCTTGCCGAATTGGTCAAGGAACTGGCCGCACGGCAAATGCTGGACAAGTTGACCACACCCCCCACCGGCATTCAAGGTAATGTCCTGGACGCATGGCATTGGGCCGTGGAAATCCTGCGTGCAGCTCGAACTGACCTGAAGAGTACGGCCCAGTTACTTCGGCAAGCCGCCTGCACGGCACCGACACTCTTCATAACGCGATGGCTAGTTAGCGGATTACGTGAGCAGATTGAGGGGCGCTATGCACCCGAAGTGTCGGCTGACGCCGGGACGGCATCCATTGAGGGAGATCAGCAGCACACCGCGGCCCCAAACGTATCCGACCGTTTCCCAACCGCCACCGCGGTAACACTACCGTCCCCGCCACAGCAGGAAGGCAACCCGTTGCCGTGGGGTGGGCCTGAGTGGGACGCCCAACCACCGCTGACGAGGCGCCTGCTCCGGTACATGAACGGCCGGAAATCGGTCCTGCGAAGCGATCTAGAGGATACCGTCTGGGCGGAGCGGGACATCAAGCCCCCGGCCATCCGCAAGGCGGTTCATAACGCCAACAAGTATCTTGGGAAAATCCCCGACAGCCCCCTCCTAGAGTGTGCCCAGGATGACCAAGGCAACCCCATCGTCCGCTGGGTGTAGCCACGTCCTGTTACCAACAAGTTACCTGGCGTAACTGGGCGGTAACACCCGACCGTTAAGCTTGCTCCTGTTCGCCCACTACCAGGAGCAAGCTACTATGGCCAAATCCACCTGCGACATCCTGCCCGAGATCCCCGACCCGGAACACATCCGCCGCCGGCTTGCCGTCGTGCTGACGGAGGCGGACGTGCTCCGTGCCCAGTTGCGTGTATCAGCGCGTGGTCAACGTGAGCGCGAGCGGTTGGCCGCCGTGTTGACGAAACGTGCTCGGTCTATTCCACCGCACAACGCTACGCCGCCCGAACGGACGGAGGTAGACCGTGCCAGTTAACCAACCCCTCAGCACAGAGCCGGAATCCACACCGGCCGCGGTAGCCAACTGGGTGCCGACTGACCAACTACTTGATGCATTGGCGGATCTGCTAATTGAAGCCGCCAGGAACGGCGGCCCCGCAACAGATGATGAGAGCAAGACGGTGCTGCGACGGTCGTAGCGCCATGAAAGTGAATGGGCCGTTGGTGCGGCTCTCAACACACCAACGGCCCCAAACGACGAGGATTGAACCCAATGTTACCTTCAAAGCGCCATCAGGGCAAGGGCGACCGCTCGGCCGCGTTCGACTACCGTACTTACCTCGATGAAGTGGTGAGACGCGGGCACTTCTTCACAGTGCCAAGGGGTTGGGCACGGACTCTCGGCCTCACCACCGCCGCGCTGGTCGCGTACCTGTTAAACTGCGGCCGCAGTTCAGCAAATGATGGCTGGATTCCGGCCTCGGAACGGTTCGTCGAAACTGGTATCGGGATGAACGAGGACCGTCAGCGACGAATCCTGGAGTGGCTGGTTGAGGAGAGATTGGCCGAAGTGAAGCACTTCGATCGTTCGGGCATGGGGAACGTGCGGCACATTCGCATCAACACCCACCGCCTGGAGAACACGGTTCGTGCCCTCCTTCAACAGGAAGGAGGACAGCGGTGATGGCTGGACGTAAGAGACAGTGCCGCAGTGGTAGCCCACGGCGCCATCGAATGTTCGACTACGAGCGTTGCCTGATGCGCCACGGCTATCAGCCTTACCGCTGCAGAACCAATTACTTCCCAATCATCACGCCTTGGCTGAGGGTGCTGGGAGTGGACGAGGTGTTCGTGCTTGGACACTTCCTCGCCCTTGCTGTGGAGGGTGACTGGATTGTAGCAGGCGGGTTCGTGCCGTGGCTCATCATGGAAGCCGATGGCCTCAGCGGCGAACTGCTGCACGGCATGGGTCTGGGGCGGATCAGAGGTGCGCTGAATCGCCTGATAGCCCGGGGGCTTGCAGAAACGGCCAACCTGACGGTCGGCAAAGCCGCGCCGACGATGTGCGTCCGCATTGACGTGGACCGACTCGACGGCATGGCCGCTGCCCTTGAGCGTTGATGGGGGCCATCAACCTGGGGGCGGCCGCCGTCCAGGCCGCCCCCGTCTCTGCCTACGCCAGATTGCTGCGAAGGGGAAACGCCGCTGAAGTAATTCACCCCTTCCACGTTGAGCCGGGGGACAAGGTCGTGCTGTTGTGCCGTGTATCGAGTTGTCAGCAGGGGAAGTCCGGCAACCTGCTGGGGCAGGAACTGCATTTACGGCGTGCCGTGGAGCTACGTGGGGGAGTCGTGGTCGGTGTCGTCAAACACGAATGGTCGGGGCGCGGGCCGGAATGGCTGGGGAAACTGGCCGCGGCCTGCAACGAAGCACGGAGGCTAGGTGCTACCGTGCTGGCGGTTTCAACGGATCGGTTCATCCGAAGTCGTTACTTCAAGTCTACCAAAAGGCGCCAATGCCAGGCCCAAGCCCAGCAGCACGACCTGATGGATTTGGCATTGGCCGCGAACGGCGTGCGATTGATGACGTTACTGGACCCGGACGCGCCACCGGTTGTATGTCGGTCACTGCTGGTCAGGTGCGGCCAGGGCAGTAAGGGCCAGAAGGGGGGCAGACCACGAAAGCCCGACGGGACGCCAGGCTACCGGAAGCGCCGGCGCGAGGAACTGCTGCCGCGCGTACTGGAGTTGCGGGGACAGGGGGAATCACTGGGGCGAATCGCAAAGCTGACCGGACTGACCAAGAGGCTGGTGCAAGAGTGGGTGGGACGGAACTGACGAGGACCGTACCGTTTTGGCCCCGGAACGACCCAGGCCGAATGCGTTGCGCGTGGGAATTTACTGGGGAAACGTGCTGACAGGGTGCGGCTACTTGAATGGAAAACCTATACAACAGAACGCCCATGCGCACCCCTCAGAAGCCGCCCAGAACACCACTAGCAAGGTTAACGCGGCCGTGGCCGGGGATGGGTGTACCCAGAACCCATGCACGCCCCGCAAACCGAGACAGACGGAGATGGGGGTCGATCGATCAGGGAGCTACACAACTACAGTTACCTTATCCCGAAGTTACAAGTTACAGGGAGTTCGACAGTGACAACCCAGGATTGGCTCAACGGGTGGATTGAGAAAGCGCGGGAGCTTCACTGGAAGGGCTGGAGCCACCGCCGGATCGCTAAGGCCCTGTTCGAGCAAGGCGTCGGCGTCAGCCTCCCCACCCTGCGACGGTGGACGGCTACTGCCACAACCAAGGAGTAGAAAACATGAACGTGACCGAATGGATCGCTGACTTCGATAAGCGTGCGACCGAGGCCCGCAAGGCGCTGGCGTTCGTCTTCCAGTTGGGCGAGTGCCCACCGCCCCGCACGGCCCAAGACGTGGAAGCCCTGCTTCAATTTCGCACGCGACTGCAGCTCAACGGCCCGGCCGATGAGCAGGCCATTCATAAGGCCGCAAGGCGTGCCGCCGAATGGGAACAGGGGCAAGTGGCCCTTGTACTGGAACAGTCCCTCACGGCCGGGGAACGCGCCCTGCTGGGCGACAACACCGGGACGGTCATCGCCGGCGACCTGCTCAAGGAGGCCACCGGCATTTACGACCCTGACCTCGGCGCGGCGATGGCCCTGCTGCTTTCCGCCCTTCCCACTGACCACCCCGCCATGCTCCAGCCTGACCAGTGCTATCGGCTGGGGTGGCATAAGGTGCCGGCCTTGGTGCTGGGGCCGCCCGCCTGGACGGCTCCCGGCAACTTCGGCACCCACTACCAGGCTCGGGCTTGGTATCACGTCGCCACCGCCATTGAAGTCACCCGGCGGTGGCAGGAAAAGCAGTTGGAGCGGCAGGAGGCCGAACGGCGGGCCGAGGAGTACCGCCAGCAGACCGAGGAAGCCCGGTTCGGCCTCCAGCTGGAGGCCGACCCGCACCACCGCATCAACCAGCTGCAAGCCCGGGTGCGGGAACTGGAAGGCCAGGTGCCCACGACCGCCAAGTGATGTCCACCGAACATATCCAACGTACAACCTTGAACCCAGGGGAAATCCCATGAACCATAAAGCACTGATTGACGAAATGGACCGGCGGTGCGACGCAATCATCCGCGCCGTCCGACGGGGCAGCCTGACACCGAACAACGCCTCCAAATTCGTCGGCCGCCGGGGCTGCCGCATGCTGACCAAGACGCAGACCGAGGCGACCGTATTCAACCAGGACAACTACGCGGTCTTCACTGTGACCACGGCGGACATTGACCGAGACGGCGATGTCGTGCTACCGCTGGGTATTCAAACCCGCAACTACGCCCGCAACCCTGTCTGGTTCTTCGGCCACCAGTCCCACCCCCACCCCATCGGGCGGTGTGTGGGGCCTGACAGACGGCTGGCGTGGTGGGCGTCGGACGAGATCGCCAAGGCCGGCTGCCTGTTCGACGCCGCGGACCCGGACGCCATGTTCGTCTGTGACAAGGTGAAACGCGGCTTCCTCAACGCCACGTCCATAGCCTTCGTACCGATCAAGGCCCGCCGTCGCGACGGCGCCAGCAAGGCACACCAGCACCACGGCGACGGCCCGGTGGTCGGCGGCTGGCTGTTTGAGGCCGTGGACCTGACGGAAATCTCCATCGTAGGCGTGCCATCCAACGCCGGGGCCATCCGGGACAGCCTGGACCGGGAAAAGGCGTTCATCAGCCCTGCACTGCAGAAGGCACTGGCGCCCTACGCGGCCGCAGCCAAGGGCAGGAGCTTTTCCGGCTGGCGCCCGCAGTGGGAGGGCAGGCACACCAAGACGGCCACGCCCGCCACGGCACCGGCGGGCGGCATTGACCGCTACACCTACGAGCGGGTTCGCCAGGTTCTTGATCACGTAGAGCGGGCGGCCATCCTCAACGAGGTGGCGACGAAGCTGGACCGGATGCTGGCCAGCCTTGACCAGATACCCGAGGCGCAACCGCTTGGGGCGGGCTAGCCGGGCGGCCGAGGCCGATTGCTGCGCCGTGCTTAGCGTATGCCGCGCCCCGCCAGACCGGGCCGGGAACTTTGCCGCCTACGTTTAGGAGGCACGTTGTACACCGTTTTACACGGTTTGAGGTAACGGCGACCGTACCCAGGGCGGGCACGGTCGCCGGAAAGGTGTTTGCGGCGGTTTGTGGAACTATCCGGGTGCCGGCAGGAGTGAAGGGGTATGGTCGCGGTTCAACTACGAGCCTTTGGATTCGGCCGCCTTTGCCAACTTCGTCAGCTCCTGCAACTGCTTCTGCGTGAGCTTCGCCGGTTCGCCGCGCTGGCCCTTCTTGCCGGCAAGCAACTGGATGCGGACCGTGGTCATGGACAGGCCCTCGGCCCCAAGGGCGACCAGCGCGGCGTGCGCCCCCTTGGGGGTGAAGCCCCCGGCCTTGCCCATGGCACGCAGCACGGCGGTAGCGGACTGTTCGTACACCGTGAAGCGGTTGGCCTTGGTGCTAGCCGACTCGCCTGCGCTGCTCGCCTCACCTGTGGTGTCCGGTTCGGTGCCGGTGGCGTTCTCGGCGGCTGGCTCGGTGGCGCCGGCGCCCTCAACGGCTGGCTCGCTGGAGCCCTCAAATTCCTCCACCAATTCACGGATGTACTCGTGGTCCACCTGGCCGGCCCCGGCCAGGCGGTCGTTGACAAACTTGAGGCAGCCTTTCTTCACCGGCTTGCCGGTGATTTCCTTGAGCTGCTTGGCGGTGATGGTGGTTTTGGCGGTGGACATGGGTTCGGCTCCTTGTGGTCGTGCGCCTGCCACAACGGCAGGCTTGTACCAAAACCATATCCGCGTCACACCAGACGCGCAAGCGATACGCGGTGACAGATGGAAAGGCGGACAGACAGCAATTCAGGCGTCGCCGCCGGGCGGCAGATCAAAGCAGATTGACGGTTTGGCTCTACGAGAGGAGGTGCAATTTGATAGGTCACGGGGAGAAGTTGTCCAGAAGGATGGAGGCTGCCATCACGGCGCTGTTGACCGAGCCGACGTTTAGCGGCGCCGCGGCCAAGGCCGGGGTAGGCGAAGCGACGTTGCGCAGCTGGCTGCGGCAGCCGATGTTTGCCGACGAGTACCGCAAGGCACGGCGGGCCGCACTGGAAGCCGTAATCGGCCAGATGGCCCGGGCCAGCACCAGGGCTGTCCGCTGTTTGGAGCGGAACCTGCGTTGTGGGGTGCCGGCCGTGGAGGTGAAGGCGGCCCAGGCCCTCGCCGACCTGGCGCTACGGGCCGCGGCGCAGGATGAACTGGAGCGCCGCGTTGCGGAGTTGGTACAGAAGCTCAGCGCAGGCGAACAGAACCCCTGGGGAGTTAGAAATGAATCTGCGTAGCCTCTTGCGCAAGCTCGAAAAGCTGGCGGCCGAGGCCGCGGCTGCAACTCCGCCACGGCGGCCGACGCTGGAGGAGTTCCGGCAACTGCCGCTGGAGGAGCGGATCAACATTCTCAGAACGCCGGAACTTTGGTCGGGACGGCGACCGGGGATGAACGCGCCTGCCTCCCGGGTCCCCTTGGACCAGTTCCGCCGTCTGCCGTTAGAGGTGCGGAAGCGGCTGCTAACCTCTCACCACCTGTCCCGGGAAGAGTTTGACGACGCATGCCGAGGGGAACTGGCGAAGCCGCAAACGCCCTCCGCCACGGAGGAAATCTGACAGCATTGATCTCGCCCGTCGTTTACGTGTCCGAATCGATCAGCTGATTGAAATCAGCTGTAGGCAATCATGTAAGAGGCAACCATGTTCACACCAGGCTATTTGACTCGCGAGGAAGCCGAACAGCTGAACGCCCTGCAAGCGCTGGTCGGCCGGTTGCTACGCCAGAGGGACGCCGTGCAGCCCCCCGCCTACCAGGGGGGCACCTACGGCGGGGAAGGCCACGGCGTTACCCACAACACCCCATTCCACGCCATCATTACCGCCGGTCCCAACTCCAATGGACTCTATAGCTGGAAACAAGTCATTGCCTACAGCTACGGACACGGTTACTGGGGGGACATCGGTGGCACGGCCACCCTGGCAACGGGTCCGGCTGACGGGGACGGTAGTGGGGGGCTGATCGGTGACATGGACAACATTCACCCAGCCTACGAGGCCAATGATAATATTGTGCCGGTGAATACGGTGGTGCAGATGCGGCGGGCCTGTATTGATACCAGTGGTTCGGATTTGGACTGGATGTATGTGTTTGATGCGCCCGGTGGGCAATCCACCACCCAGGTCGGGCCTTTGATTTTAGACACCAGCACCACTACCTACAACGCGCCAACCACCGTGAGCACAACCACGCTCACCGGCGCCGTGCCCGGGAGCGAGTCGCCGGGGTTCGGCACCGCGGACCTGACCCGGGCCACGCTAACGGACGGGAGCACGGCGGACATCGGCAAGACGGGGTTCACGCTTACCAACGTGACGCCCGGCAGCCAGACGAGCCAGTACAGCGTCACGGTGACCAGCGCCGGCACGCTGGTCACCCCGGTGACCGTGACGCCGACCGGCCAGACGCTCACCGGCACCACGGCCGCCACCAGCACCGTCACCCCGGCGCTGTCGCAGACCATGACCAGCATCGGCACCCCGGCCGGCGGGTTCGGGCTGTCCGACCCGGTGACGCTGACGCCAACGACGGGGCCGGCCGTCCCGGTGGCGAACGTCGCTTACTCCTTCGCCACCGACGCCACGGCGGCGTCCTACGACACGCAGCTGCAGTACAGCATCACGGACCAGACGGCGACCACGGCTTACTTCACGGTGGTCAGCACGGCGGGCGTCGTGGTGAACACGGTCAAGGGCCAGCTGACCGGGGCTTCGACCAGCAGCCTGAGCGTTGCGCCAACGGGCTACATCACCGCGGCCACGGTCACGGTGACGGGCGTGCCGACGTTCCCGCTACCGGTGGGCACGCTGGTCTACAACGAGGTTGATGACGTGTTGCTCATCAGCAAGAGCGCCGTCTCGCCCGTCTACTCCGAGTTCGACCCGGGGAGCGGAGGCGGGGGGGGGTATCACGGGTACGCTGACCGGCGGCATGGTGCCAGTGGCCAGCGGCAGCAGTACGCTAACCAACAGCACCGCCGGGGATGACGGTAGCAGTTTCTATCTGTTCAAGGCGCTGGGTCTCAACCAGGCGGGTAGCCCGCCCAGCTTCAGCAGCGCCGGCTCACAGACGGACGACGCCGCCCTGGGGGATGTGGCCTGGGTCGGGCTGAGCGGCGTTGACACGGACTGGACCGGCGTGGAGGCGCCGCCGGCCGGGGAGACGCGGGTCTACTGGTGCGTCATCACCGCCGCCGGCGTGACGTGGACCCTCAAGCACAACACCGGCAGCAGTCTGGGGAACAGGTTCGACCTGCCCGGCGGCAAGGACGTGGTAGTGACCGCCGGCGTGGTGTTCGCCATCGTCTACAACACGACGGCCGGCGGCGGCTTCGGTGCCTGGCAGGTGATGACGGCCGTGGCCCCGCGGCAGACGCCGGCCGGGGTAACCGGCCTGGCGGCGGCCGGCACGGGGACGGCCCTGAAGGACGACAGCACTTCGACGGGCGGCGTCGGCAGCACGGCGGTCACGTTCGGCGACGTGGTGGCGGCGCTGAAAGCCTTGAACATCTTGCCGCAGTGAATCAGCGCCCTGCTTCGGCCAACCAGCGGTCGCCCCACTCGTTCTTGACACTGTGTTCGGTCACCCGGCCATCGCGCAGTACGTAGAGGATGTCGTTGAGCCGGCGGCTGCCGTCCCGGTCAGGCTCGATCTTGTACCAGACGGAACGTACGACCTGGACGCGGCCGCCGGGCCGAACCCTGAGCCGGGCGGCGAGCCGGCCGTCCAGGTCGTGCGGGCCCCAGGCGACGAACCGCGCCCCCTCGGCGCTGAGGTAGTCGGCGACGGCCTGCTCCTCCAAAGTTTCAGGCTCCGCCGATCCAACGCGCACCGCGGGCGCCGGACTGAAGACCTGGGCGCCCGCCAGGTAGCCGCCGGCCGCCCCAAGGGCCAGCGACAGCAGCCAAGCGGCGGCAATCGTTGTACGGTTCATAGTACACTCTGGCAGCAATAGAATATTGTGATACTACAATTATATTATAGGGATGGGTCGGCTGGCCCGGCTCGGGGCGCCGTGGCTGCCGGTGGACGGCGGTGCTTTGCAGTGGCGACGGTGTGACCGGAGGGCGCTATACTTGGCTACAGTGCGGGGCAGGCCCACATAGGATTACGTGGCGGAGAAGTGATTATGGCGATCATGCGTGTCGGTAGGTTTTGGGCGAATTTCTGTGAAGAGCCCACACCATTCCGTCGGCGCGTAACACGGAGCGTGTGTGCCCTGGCCATTCCCTCGCACTATCAACTGGACGACCATTCCTGCGCCTTCGTGACCGCGCTCAACGTACTGAAGCACTACCATCCGCTGACGTCGCCAAGGGAACTGCTAGGGATTCTTCAACCGCATCCCGGCACGGGCCGCGACCAGGGCGCCGTCATCAGGGCCTTGCGGCATTTCGGCGTGGCAGCGAGTGTGCGTGTTGGGTTGGGGCCGCGCGGCATCTTCAACCTGCTGGTGCGCAACAGCTTGGTTATCGTCACGGTCTGGCCGGAAGGAGACGAATGCGACCACTGGTGCGTAATCCGTGGCATTGACCTTGTGCGGGAGAAGATCTTCTTGGTCAACCACGGGCAGCGCCGTGGGCTGACGTGGCGCGGGTTCAGGGACGTGTGGTGGCCCCGGGGGCTGGGGCTGGCGTGCGGGAGCGTTTGACGTGCCTTCGCGTCGGGAGCTTCAGCAAGCAGTTCCCTTGGCCCTGCCGCGGCCACCTGCGCCCGGTGAGGCATTCGCCGTAAGCGCCCTCTTCGCTAGGGGACGCTATTCGGCACTTTGCTGTTTCGCGGCCCAGAAACCGCCGTCCCCATCGTTCTCCAGGGTAATCCCCCGCTCGCGTTGAATCCGGTGGGGGACCTGGGCGTTGACGGTGGCCGCCATCGAGTTCCGGTCCTTGTGCGTGAACCGCTGGGCGAGCTTATCGACAATCTTCGCTTTGGTGAGTGGCTCCGTGGCGGTAGCCGCCAGCAGGAATTCGGCGATGCTGGCGATCACCCCGGGCCTACGGGATTTATCACTACCCCTGACGGCGAGGGTAGTGCCGCCGCTACCAGTGAGCTTGCCCAGGCGCTCAAGGATCATGTCGAAATCTCGGGGGCGGTCGCTGGGGTCTTGCTCGATACACTCCTCCACCAGTTCCAGGAGTGGCTGCCACCGAGGTGGTACGCACGCCCTGAATTTCGAGCCCAGATGGGTTGCCTTGGACCAGGCGTAAATGCAAGTCTTGCCGAAAGCGTATACGTCGCTGTGGCGGCCGATCCGATCTGCCGGCAGTTCACCGAGTTGCTCCGGCGGGGCGTATTTGATGGTTCCGGCTACACTTGCGTTGAGGATAGACTTTTCCGTAGACGACAGCCCGCCCTGTGTTTCCTCATGTTCCCGCCGCAAGGCCAGCCCGAAATCGATGATTTTGACAAACCACTTCTCCCCTTCCTTGCGGACGAGGATGTTGCCCGGCTTGAGGTCACGGTGTAGGATTCCCTGGGCGTGGGCCGCCTTCATGCCGCGGGCGATCTGATCGGCGACGGCCAACAACTGCTCCGGTTTCAGGGTGCCCCGCTGCTCCACGAATTGTTCCAGGGTGCCGCCCATGAAGTAGGGCATGACGATGTACGGCCGGGAGAGGCTGCCGAGTTCGGCATAGCTACAGTCCAGCACGCCGATGATGGCGGGGTGGTTCAGCCCGCTCAGGGCGTGCGCCTCGGTGAAAACCTTGTCCGGTTTTCGGGCCAACTCGGAGACGTGTAGCGCCTTGACCACCACATCCTTGTGTTGGAAGAAGACGTGCTGGCAGAGAAATACGGTGCCGAAACCACCGGCCCCGAGGATGCGCACTGGCCGGTATTTCTCCATAGGGAAGGGCGCAAACCGTTGCCGGTCAAGCGCCGCGGCTTGGCGGATCGCCTCCAAGGCCGCATCCCATTGCTGCCGCTCCAGCGCGGCCAAGTAGGCGTTGTAAAGCACCTCCGCTTTGGCGCCGGAATCGTTCACCTTGGCGGCGACCTGCTGGAATGAGGTCTGGGCGCCGTCGAACTCCCCGACGCCGACCTGAAGTTTGCCCAGGCCGTTCAGCAAAGCGGGCATCTGCTGCCGCTGTTCCGCAGGCAGTTGGCGGAAGCGATCAAGCAGCGCGTGGACGGCTTGACGTTCGTCGTCGCCGCGAATCGAAAAGCTGTTGCGGGGGTTGATCTCGCCGCGCTGCATGCCAGCATTCGCCAGTTGACGCTGTACGTCCTGCAACAAGGATCGCACCTCGCCCGCGTTCGCCAGGTGCAACTCGTGCAGGCGCCGAATCTCGGCTTGAATGTCCAGCACCGCGTCTTCAAGCCATTCGAGTCGATCGCCCAGCTTATGCAGGGCTTGATTAAGCCCATCGAACGCCGCGGCTTGGGCGGCGGAGAGTTGTCCTAGGTTGGCGAGCAATTCGGCTTGCCCCTGAAACAGCTGCCGCTGCCCGTCGTACAGCAGGCTGCGGGCCAGTTCCGCATTCGATTCGACCTCACGACGGAAGAAGTAACCGAAGGCCAGCACCAACAGAGGCGGCCCTCCCTGGGGGGGCAGGAGGAGCAGTTGGGCCAAGTTAGGGCACTGCGGCGTCAGGGCCTTGGCGACGCCCGCGACCGCTTCGGTCGCGCCCTTGATGAGAGAATGCTGGTCTGTATAGCGCCGAAAGTCCGCGCTCTGGCGAGCAATATCCGTGCGGTCCATGTTGTCGGCGGAAAGCAGCCTGGCTTTGAATGCCTTGTTGAGTTCGCTCAAGCAGGTGTCTCGAAAGGTGGGCGGCGATCCCTCAAAGGCGATGGGATTGCTGGTCAGAAAGCGGCCGACCTGCTCACGGAAGGCTTTCTCCTCAGCCGAGGCGAACACCAGACGTTTGGCCTTGTCGAAAAGGCCATCACCGGCCAAGGCGACGCCCAAGGCTTTCCACGACCTGTCGTTGGCGGTTGCGAGCGCCGGGGCAGATTCTGGCTGGGGTCGGTGAAGTGCCGCTCGACGGCCGCCGCCACGCGATCAACCCCCTCCACGCCGAGAACCTGGCGGACACTAAAGCAGACGAGGCTGGAAATGACGGAATGCATGAGGCGCTCCTCCAAGGGCGCGACTGGCACGTTGCCGGCCGTTTCACGGGCCAGTGTATGCCGGGCGCCAAGTCGTTTCCAGCGATGATTTCAGGATTTGCGCAAAAGGGCAGAATGCGGGGGTGGACTGCCGCAGCTGGACGAATGCCGCTGCACGGGAAGGACAATACGAGCCACAGCGACACGGTGACGCCGAACGCCGCGAAGATCGTGCGGCGCCAGGAAGCGTTGATGCGGGCGGTGCTGGTTGCTGGGGACTTCGGCCTGATCGTGCTGGGCGCCAGCCACGGCATGCCGCCGACGGCAACTTCGGAGGAGGTTGCCAACCCCGCCCCCCGGCAATCTTCTGGCCGTACAAGTCATGGGTTGCAAATACTCCTCAACGAACCCAGAATGAGGTTGGGCTGTCACTATACAAATGGCAATCGCCCCTACGTCCCACAAGGAGAGCCCGATGCCCCCGTCCATCGCCAGTGAACGGTTCGAGGAGATCGTCAAGGCCGCCGACCCCGTTGCCAAAATCCTGGGCATGGTCAACTCATCCCCGCCCACCGTCGAGGACGACTGGCTTGACTGCAAGCAGGAGCCGACCGACTCGAACGACCCCAAGCAGCGCGACAGCAAGATGAAAGGGATGTGGCTGCAGGCGCTGTCGGGGTTCAGCAACAACGAGGGCGGCGTCATCATTTGGGGCCTTGACGCCAGGAAGGACAGAAAGGACAAGAAGTCGTCCATTGACCAGATAAACGGCGTGAAACCAGTCAACGACCCGCAGGGGTTGCGGGCGAAACTCCTGGAGTGGCGGCGACAGGCCACCGACCCGCCGGTGGGCAACGTCCAGGTGCAAGCCTACGATCACCCGAGGGAGGCCGGGAAGGGCTTCGTGGTCTGCTTCATCCCGGAAGGGCCGCACAAGCCGTACCGCACCAACGAGGGCGACCGGTCGCAATACTACCTGCGGACGACGGACAGCTTTGTTGTCATGAGCCCGGCCATCCTGCGGGCCATGTTTTACCCCCGCACCAGGGCCGTGTTCCACGTCGAAGTTGAGATGAGTTGGGAGTTCTCCACTAGAAACGTGCCGTTTGCGCCCGCCCATGAGGCCAAAGTCACCGCCGTGGTGCGGGCGACAAACAAGGGAATGGCGACCGCGAAGGAAATTACGGTGCGCTGGGACCACCGCGTCCACAAACTGCAAGGTTTGTTCACCCAGATGGGGCATGGGTGGCAAATTGAAACCGGGTACGTCCGGTGCCTGGTGGGCATGAATCCAGGCATGCCGATGTTCGAAATGGGGACTTGGAGTTGGACCGCTGAGGGCGTTATCCGTACAGACCACCGCGTCACGCCATTCCCTGACGACCCCGAGTTCAGGTTCGCGTTCTACGCGGAGAACCAGGAACCGCAGTACCTAGTCGCCCGGTTCAGTGCGGAAGAATTAGCTGACAACCGTCGAGTTATCGTAGAGGCATCAACCGGCGAGCCGTTTTGAGGTGATGCTAGGCAGTATCCCCACTGGATTTGATGAGGACTGAATGTTGAAAACCTCATTTTATACACAAGCGATGACAGCGGACGGCAAAACCGTTTCCATCCCGCTTGGCGACTTCCGCCAAGAGAAAGGCCCTTGGCCCATCAAGTTCGGTGTTCCCGTAGAACAGGCCGGACATTGGCTCCAGCACCTGCAAGCAGAATGCGGGCCTCGAGGCTGGGGCTACTCCAGCACCAGCGAAGCTAACCAAAAGGAGAACAGCGGTAGCATTACGATCCGCGCCGGGGCTATTGTACCCTGCCCTGAACTGATCGTTGTTTGGAAGAGGCGCCGAGGTGGGACAATCGGCGTAAAGGCGCGACCTGCCGGAACTCCAGAACTGGATCGACCTACCGCGGACGAGTTCTTCGCCCGCGTGAACGATCGCGCGCGGCTAAACCAGCTTGAGAAAATTTACTGCCGCAGGGAGATTTACTACGATGGTCTTCCCTGGCTCGGCGAGTTGTGGCTGGATGATTCGCTCAGGCTCGGTCCACCATCACGGCAATACGAGGAGGCGTTGTGCGGCCCCCGGGTCATCCTTGTGGACGCCGAGGTTGAGGCGATTGACGGCCACGACGCTGGCTGCGTCTTCGACCTGAAGTTGCGCGAACTGTCGGTTTTCCTCAGCATCGTCATGCGGACGAGCGTGGAGTGTCCCAAACTCGGGCGCGAGTGGGTGTTCGATGTCTTACCGGACGGACAGGCAAATAGCGAGGCTCGCCAACTCGGCTACCACGAACCGAACCGCCTCTCCGCAATGCCAGCGAAAGGAACGTCACCACCGATTCCGCTCCATCCTGTCAGCAGGCCAGACTTTTCCGAACCAGTCATCTACTGCGAATGGAAGCAAGAGAAACTGCCCTGGGACGTGGTGGACCTGTGGCGAGCCTACACCTCGTTATCGGACGAAGCGCGACGGCGATTCTTACAGGCCGGCAACCTTTATCGCCGGGCCATCTCACTCGGACGCGACGAGCAGACGCTCCGCGTGGCCCTGATGGTGGTCACCTGTGAGGCGCTGAAACTGCCGGAGCAGAAGTACGACGGGCATAACGCCGCGAGCGTCGTCCAGGCACTGCTGGGGAACGCCGCCGGAGCGGTAATACTCGGGAAGGACGTTCACCCCTTGGGGGTCCGCAACATGCACCTGCACCGCGGGGAGTTCAAGGGAGGTGAGTTCCTGAAGTTGGTCACCGAGTCCAGCGACCGCGACCCCACCTTCGACCAGCGTAGCAGAGAACTTGGCGCCATCACCTGCCGCCATCGTCGAATGGCTGAGGAAGGGCGGCACCTACACCCTGCCGCCGAAACGGTTTGCTGCTCGCACTCGTTGGGGCCGAGGAACCATCACCCTTCTGCTTATGGCAGCCGGGGCCATCCTTGCTGGCGGCGCAGTCCTCGGCTGGCTTCTCCACGGCCTATTTGCCGGAAGTTGATCTGGTCTAACGGCAGGGGCTGCCACTACCACAAATATGGATGGGCCAACGAGCTTTGCACCGGTGGTCACTGCGGCCGGGGGCCACGCGGTAGCGGCCTCCGCGTGGCCCCCGGGCTTTGCTCTCCAAACCGTTGGGCCGGGTAGCTTACATGCGCCCTGACGGCGCCTAAAGGGGTGGGCCAGGTATGCCCCGAACACCAGACGCCCCAGCCGCTGTTATCATTCTCGTCCGTGCTTTACTGGACACCGTGCCAAGTCCCATTCTACCGTCTGGCCATCCCTCTGTATTGTTTACCCAACCTCGGTTGCCCTGCCCAACCACGATTGGGTAAAATGGGCAGTGGAGGTGCGCAATTAGGCTGTAGGAGGAATTGGCGTGAGCGACTTCGGTACCAACCTGAAACGTCTGCGGGCGGCCAAGGGGCTGACGGTCTACCGTCTGGCTCAGCTGTCCGGCGTGACCGAACAGAACATCGCCAAGCTGGAAGAGGGGGGCAACCCCAAGCTGACCACGCTGGTCAAGCTGGCCGCTGGCCTGGGCGTGCCCGTGGCCGAACTGATTCCCGCGGCCAAACCCGCCCGCAAAAGCAAAGCGGCCGGCAAGGGTGTTACCAGCACCCCGCCGGCCTGAACACCACGACCCTGGATAGGAGGATCGCAATGTCTGCCAAACAGTTTAACCGACCCGCCACCGCAAACGGCAAGACCGTGCGTGTGGCCTGCTACTACCGCATGTCAACGGCTGAGCAGGACGGCAGCATCGACCGCCAGCGCAGTCAGGTCCGGCCTTACTGCAAACAGAAGGGCTACGCCATCGTCCAGGAGTACGTTGACGAGGGCATCGCCGGGGACCGCGACGACCGGCCCGGCTTCCTCAAGCTGATGGCAGACGCCAAGGCCGGCCTGTTCAGCCGCATTGTGTTGGACGAGCCGAGCCGGCTGAGCCGCGCCGACCCCCTCGACTTTCTGGCCAAGGTCGCCCACCCCCTGCGGGCGCAGGCGTTACCGTCGATACCGTGGCAGACGGCGAGCAGGGCTGGGACGACCTGGCGGCCATCATCATGGCCACCGTCAAGGCTGACCGCAGTTCGGGCGAGGTCAAGAAACTGTCGCACCGCGTCCTGTCCGGCATGGCCAAACTCGCCGCCGGCGGGCACGTCCTCGCCGCCGCTCCCTACGGCTACAAGATCGAGTATGAAACGGTGGAGTTGCCGGGCAAGCCGCCCAAAACAAGGCCCGTCAAACTGGTGTCTGACCCCGCCCGGGCTCGTCACGTCACCTGGCTGTTCTCTACCTACGCGGCCGGCGGGCGCACCCTGGACTCGCTCTGCAAGGAACTGAACGCCCGCAACGCCCTGCCCCCGGCCGGCAACGGCGGCCGCCGGCCCAAGTACGGCCCGAAAGGGCCGCCACGCTGGACCCGGTACGTCGTAAGGACCATCTTGCGCAACCCGCGGTACACCGGCTGCCAGGTCTGGAACTGCCGCACCCGGAGCAAATACCACACCCTCGCCGAAGGGGGAAGGCTGGAGGTCAAGAGCCGACACGGTGAGGGGAGTAAGCCCCTGCAACGCGAGCCGTTCAACGACCGCTCTGCATGGGTGGTCGTCCCCAACGCTCACGAACCACTTACCGACCAGAAGACTTTTGATGCCGTTCAGGCCCGGCTGGCAGACCACTCCCACAGCGGCCGCGGCTCCAACCTCGGCGCCTACCTGTTCAGCGGCCTGGGCGTTTGCCTGCACTGCGGCCGTAGTTTGAAGGGCGCCAGCAAGGGCGGCCGGCGCTACTACATTTGCGCTGCCTACGATGCGGCCGGTGTCAAGGTGTGCCAGTACGGGACGATCAGGGAGGACGTGTTACTGGCCAAGCTCTTGGAGGTGATGAAGCAAACCTTCCTTGACCCCGACCACCGGAGCGACCTGCTGGCCCGCGCCAGGGCCAAGCTGGAGCGGGAAGTCCGGCCCGAGACTTTGGAACCGCTGCGCCGGCAGCTGGCCAAGTTGGAGACGGACATTGCCCACGGCAACCGCAACCTGCTGTTACTGCCGCCGGAGCGCGTGGCTGTGGCAGTGGAGACGTTGAAGGCGTGGGAGGCCGAACGGGACCGGCTACGGGAGGAACTGAACGAGCGCGAACACGGCTCGCCGGTAACCGACCTGGAGGCCACCTTCAGGGCTGTCGAGGAGTGGCTGGGCCAGCTGGAGGAGTTGGTCAAGCGTGGGGCCAAGCTGGGCACGTTGCCGCGGCTGCGGGACGCCATCCGGGCAGGGCTGGCCCGGTTCGCGGTGCGGTGGGAACACCGACGCATGAAGAAACGGGTTCGACACGACTTGGCCGACGGCGTGTTCCACCTGTGGGACGCGCGGGGGGTCGTGAAGCAAGTATCCTGGGGTAAACACGGTTGGCCGTCCACCCGACACACGAACCGCCAGGCGCCCTGGTTGTTGATGAACTTGTAATGTTCGCTGAAGGCGATCTCGATCATCTGGCGGTCGCCCACCAGGTAGTGCTGCAGGTTGAGCAACAGGATGTCGCCGAGCGTGTTCAGCGCCGGCAACTTTTCGCTGACCACGATGGGGATGCCGAACAACTGCATCCGCGGCGCGTCCTGGGCGTTGCTCAGGAAAATGTTGGGGCTGCCGGCGGCGGTGGCGGCCATCGTCAGCAGCTTGACCAGCACCGTCGGGTGGATGGCCCAGACGCTGCTGCGGGCGTTCCAGCCCGGCAGCATGCGGCCGAGCATGCCGCCCACGTCCGCCAACGTCACCGCGCTCGCGCCGGAGCGCGTCACGGACACCAGTGCCGTCGCGTTGAGGATGCCCAGCGGTTTGCCGGCGCCGTCACCGCGCAGGAAGGCGTAATCCTTGTACCAACCCAGGGCGTTGCCGAAGATTTGCAGCAGCAGTGCCTCCAGGCCGACGGCGTTGTCGTTCAGCAGCGCGTTCGAGGCGAGCGTGTAGCCGCTCAGCTCGTGGGCCGTCAGGCGGATCTGCTTGAACGTCGGCTCCTTCTCGGTCAGCTGCTGCGCCTCCACGGACCAGGTGGCGGTGACGCCACCGAAGTACGCGGTGTCGCCGGCCTGCGGCGGCGTGGTCACGTCCAGGGCCGGGATCTCGATGGACTGCGACGCCATCGGCACCCGCGTCGCCCGGCTCTCGACCACGCCTGTCTCCGCCGACAGCATCAGCAGATTCGGCAGGGACTTGGTTGCGTACAACCGGGCGGTAGGCAGGTTGCAACCGGCGGAATTCCAAGGGATTTCGCTACCGGCTGGTTGCGGAGACACCTTCCATCCGCCTCCCGCCTGGTTGGAACTGTAACAGCTTGTGTAACACCCGGGGCCGGGCCGCACGGCGCTGCGAGCCCGGCCCCAATGGTTGACGTGTGAAGCATTCGGCGGCTCAGTCGGGCGGCGCGTCCTGCCCGGGGGGCCAGGCCCGGCGGACGCAGCGCGCCGCCGCCCGTAGTTGCCCCAGCGCCTGCCGCAGTCCCGGCGCCCGCCCCAGCTTCAGCCGCCCCACCTCCAGGGCCGCCAGCAGCAGCGCCGCCCGCGCCCAGGGCCACGGGCCGGCGTCCGGCCCCGGCTCCACGACCAGGTCGGCGGCGCGGCCGAACAGCAGCCCCTGAAAGCCGACGCCCACGGCGTGCAGCCAGCACGCCGCCCCCTCCAGGCGCGCCTCGACCGCCAGGGAGCCGTCGTACACCCGGGCCGCGGCGAACAGGCGGGCGCCGGCCTCCCCCCACTGCCGCCTGAAGTCCGCCCACAGCGCCTCGGTCAACGCGTCGGCCACGTCCCCTCCGGTGCCTCAGTCCCCGCCCGGCGCGATGTCCAGCACGTCCACGCCCTGCGCCCGCAACTCTTCCAGGATCGCCTGCAGCGTCCGCTGGCGGGCCTCGCCCTGCTGCTCGATCGCCGCCAGGGTGCGGGCGGCGCGCTCCCGCGGGTCGTTGGCGCGTTCCTCCTCCCGGTAGCGGTTGACCGCCTGGATGGCCTCCCGGCTGCCCAGGGCGACGCCCGTCGGGTTCTTCGCGACCTGGACGCCGCCGGCCGCCTGCTCCAGCCGCTCGAACGCCGCGTAGGCCGCGCGGGCGTAGCCTTCGACGCCGTCCGCCGCGTCGAACCACAGTTCGTTCAGTCGGGCCAGCTCGTCGTTGAACAGCTCCAGGGGGGAGCGGTTGGCCAGCGCGGACTGCGTGCGCTGCAGGGCGCGGAAGGCGTTGTCGGCCGCGATCAACTGTTCCTCGCTGGCGCCCTGCACCTCCAGTTGCCAGGAGTGGAAGGCCGCCGCCGTCATGGCGGCCTGGCGCTGCTGGCGTTCCAGGTCGCGGGTTACGTTCTCGAAGGCATCGACGTCGATGCCTTCCGGGCCGCCCTGCGCCGCCGCGCGGGCGCGGACCTGGGCCTCGGCGTAGCGCAGCAACTGCTCGATGGCGCGGGTGAACCCCACGTCCGTGGGCGCCGGCCGGTTGAGCCGGTCGCGGGCCGCGTTCACCGCGTTCAGCACGTCGGTCAGGTCACGCAGGCGACCAGCCAGGTTGGACGCCTCGCCGATGGTCCGCGGCATGTCCAGCGCGTCAAAGGCGGCGCGGGCGAGCCCGGTCGGGTCCATGTCGGCGATGCCGCGGGCCGCGTCGTAGGCCGCCGTGTAGGCGTTGCGCAGCCCGTTGACGAACGTGTCAACGCCCTCGACGCACTTGCGGATCGTCTGGTACAGGTTGAGCCCAACGGCGACGATTTCCAGTGTCACCGAAGCGACCATCTTCAGGCCGGCGGCCAGGACCAGCACCGCGTTCTCGCCGGCGTCGCGGAAGTTGCCTTCGACGTTCGAGGAACTGTGCACCAGCATCCGGAACACGTCGGCGAGGTCCTGGAACGAATTGAACACCTGCTCGAACGTCGGCCCGAACCGCTCCAGGCCGGCGTTGAAGCCATCGACGAACCACCTGGCCAGGTGGCCGATCTCGTCGAAGCCGGCGCGGACGGCCTCGAACAGCGGCTGCGCCAGGTTGATGGCCTTGTCGAAGCCGGTCGCGATCCCCTCCCATACCGGGGCCAGGGCGACGCCGGCCCGGACTTCCAGGCCCTGGAACAGGGCGCCCCAGTCGGAGGCCATGCGCTGCCGGGCGCGGTTGGCGCCGCCCACGGCGGCGGACTCGGCCCTCGTCACCACCAGGCCGAAGCGCACGCGCCCGTGCCGTGGCCTCGGCGAGCGCGTCGCCCTGCTGATACAGCAGGGGGGTCACCCCCTGCGCGGCCCGGCCGAAGACGCCGTAGAGCCGCGCGTTGTTCTGGTTGGCGTCGGCGTTGTTGCGGACGCTCTCCCCGATGCGCGCCATGATGGCGGCGGTGTCGCCGGCCCGGACCATCTCCATGCTGACGCCGAGCCGCCGGAAGGCGTCCTGCGCCTCCAGGCTGCCGCCGCGGGCCTGGGCGATCGTGCGGTTGAGGCGGAAGAAGCCGGCGGACAGCTCGCCCACGTCCTGCCCGGTCTGGCCGGCGAGCAGCTGCAGCCCGGCGGCGCTGGCCGTGCTCATGCCGAACTGCCGCGCCATGCGCGCCTGCTCGCGGATGCGGCTCATGCCCCGCTCGCCCATCTCGATGAACGTCTGGGTCAGCCCGATGGCGGTGTCCTTGACGAAATTCAGCGCGGGGAGGAGGACGCGGTTGGCGGCCAGCGCCGCCACGCCGATGGGGCCGGGGATCTGCTCCAGGGCGCCGAGGGCGGCCTGGGCCGCGGGGGGCACGCCCTTCAGCTGGCCGAGCAGTCCGTTGACGCCCTTGCCGATGCTCCCGTTCAGGATGGTGCCGACGTTGCCGAAGGCGTTGCCCAGGCCGGACGCCATCGAGGACGGCAGGGCCTTGAACGCACCGGCCAGGGCCTGCTGCCGGGCCGCGGCCGCCTCCTTGGCCAGCCGCGGCGCGTCCAGCCAGTCCTGGACTTTCTTGTTCTTGGCGGCCGCGGCCTGCCGGTCCAGGGTCTTGGCGAGGTCGGCGCCGCTGACGCCGCCGCCGACGGCCTTGGCCGCCTTGTCCAGCTCCTTCAGCCGCGCCACCGAGCCGTCGATGGACTTCTGGAGCCCGGCGTCGTTGGCCGAAATCAGGACCGCGAGGTTGGCAATGTTGGCCATGACGGGCCGCCCTTTCTATCCCCGGAGTGCAGGCGCCTGCGCCGGGATTCTGCGCACCGGCCGCGCGTACGTCGCCCCGCCTCGTCACGCCGGCCGGTTCGTCTTGCCGGCGGCGAGCGCCGCCTCTTCCCCGGCGCTCAGCAGCCCCTTGCGGCGCAGGTAAGCCGTCTCGCCTTCCTTCTTCATCTCCCGGCGGGCCGCCTCGTCCTGGTCCAGTTGCCACCACGCGTACGGGCGGCGGCCCGGGTACTTTTCGGTGAACCAGGCCAGGACCGTCTCCAGGTGGATCTCCCAGGCCACCGCAAAGTCTTCGGGCGTCTTGTAGCCGTCGAAGAACGGCGTGCCGCTCGCCAGGTGCTGGCGCTGGTCCTTGCTCAGAACTTCCAGGTCCGCGCGGCGCGTCCGTGGCTTGCGTCGTGGCCGCGGCATGGTCACTTCCTCCCGGGGCGCGGCGGCCTGGCTTCCGGCGCCGGCCCGTCCAGGTCCAGCTCGCGCAGCAGCCGCGCGAACGCGATGCGGCTGTCCCGCTCGATGGCCACCTCGGGGCGGGTGCGGGGCTGGCCGAAGCGGTCGTTGTAGGTCACGCCCTGCCTGTCCAGCACTTCCCGGGCCTGCTCGGCGCGGTCCCACGCGCTGCCGGCCAGGGCCAGCAACCGCAGGTGGTGCTCGTCCAGCTCGTAGGCGGCGACGACGTTGTTCCACCAGCGCTTCGTCGCCGCCCGCAGGTGCCGCGGCGGCGTCTGTTTCTGCTGCTTTCCGGCCACGAAAACGGCCCTCCCGAACGTCCCAAGACGGCCCCCGACACCGCGCCCGCCCCGGCGATCCTGACCGGGCGAAACGACTCCCCGGCGCAGCGCCGGGGGATGACCAGTCGGCGCAAAGTCCGACGGCCTCAGAAACTTCCACCACGGGTTGCAACCTCACCCGGTGCTGTACACCTCACCAGATGCCGGCCGTGGTGCCTCGCGGCGTCGTGCCGGTATTCCGTTTTGGTTTCCGTACGCGAAAAATCGCGCGAGCCAGGCGTTACGGTCATGACTTTGCCTGCCCAGAGAGGTTGATTACCCTGGTAGGGGTCGTGGCCGTGGTGTCGGGGGTGCCGCTGGGCCATGCCGCTTGGGGCGGCTGGGCGTGGCTCCTGACGTGTGTGTGTGATGGGCCGGGCTGGTGCTGCCCGGTTCAGTTGGGCGGCGCCGGCGGCTGCTGGGCTTGCTGCTGGTGCTCGTCGAGGGTCGGCCCCAGCAAGCGCCGCAGGGACCGCCGCAGCACGCGGCCTTCCTCGGGGTGCTGCTGGAGGGCGTGCTCGATGCCGAGCAGTTGCAGCGCCAGGTCCCGTACCGACTGCCGCCCGATCGCGGGTAGGACGCCGCCGCCCAGGGCCCGCCGGTCCTGCTCGCGCACGTCCGGGTGAACGTCGGTCGGGGCCGGGCGACAACCGCCCGGCGCGCCCTGGTCGATCTCCAGGGGGGTCCCGCACCGGCCGCAGGCGCGGAAGGTGCGGTCGTGGGATTCCAGCAGGATAACCTGCTGCCGGCAGGCGGGGCAGGTCACGATGATGTTCGCCATGATGGGGTCTCGATGCAGTGTCAGTGGGCTGTCACTTGACCAGCCGGGCCATGATCTCCAGCGTCTTCTTCTGCCGCTCGCGCTGCTCCGCCCGCAGCCGCAATACGTGGGCGTTCGCCTTGCGGGCCGAGGCCCGCTTGCCGGTGCCGCTCGTGCCGGTGCCGAGCAATTTGGAGGTGAACTCGCTCGCCGTTTCCAGCCGGTCGAGCATTCCCGCCCGCAGCCCGTCCTTCGCCGACACCAGCATGCCGCGGCCGAAGTCCCGCTCCACCGTGGCCCGCTCCTTGCGGCGGTTGACGGCCACGTTCTTCACGAAGTCCTGGTAGAGCGCCACCACCTGGCGGCGGAACTCCGCCGCGGCCTCGGGGTCCAGGTTCTCATAGGGGTTGCCGCCCGTCTTCAGCGGCGGTTCGGCGATGATGGTCACCTTCTCCCCGGCCTTCTCGAGCGCGCCGGCGTGGGACACGTGCAGGTCGTAAACGCCGATGGAGCCGACCTCGCAGGACGGCATCCCGACCACCTCGGAGGCGGCCGACGCCAGCCAGTAACAGGCCGACGCGCACAGCGGATCGACGTAGGCCACGACGCGCCTGTCCGACCGCGCCTTGCGGATCATGGCGGCCGTCTCGGGTACGCCGGTGCCGCTGCCGCCGGGGCTGTCGCAGTACAGCACGATGGTGTCCACGCGCGGGTTGCCGACGGCGGCCTCGAACTGCTGGGCGAACGCCTGCAGGTCCGTTCCGCCCAGCAGCATGCCGAGCAGGCTTTGCTTGTACTCGATGATGCCCTGCAGGCCGAGCACGGCCACGGCGCCGCCGCGCTGGTCCTGCTTGCCCTTGACGTCGTAGGTCGCCAGCTTCGGCGCCTCGCCCCGCTGGCGTGCGGGCAGCGGCTGCCGCAGCAGCGCCTCGACGCGGGCCAGCGCCCGGCCTTCGAGCAGCCAGAGGCCGCCGGCGGGCAACTGCGCCTCCCTCGTGGTCCCGAGTCTCACCTGCGGTGACTCCCCAGCGTCGCGTACACGGCGGCCGCGGACAGTTGCCGCAGCCCATCCACCTCCGGCGTCGCCAGCAGCCGCCGGGCCAGCGCGAACAGTGCCCGCTCCTGGCGGGCGAGCAGCCGGCGGGCGTCGCCCACGGCCATGTCGAAATAGGTCGTGACGTTGACGTTCACCGGCAGCCGGTCCAGCTGAGCCATCATGACCTGCCAGTCGTTCTTCACGGCCAGGTGGCGCTGCAGGGATTTCATGCCCCAGGGGTTCGTGCGGGCGCCGCCGCCGTGCACGATCTCCGCCATCGGCCCGGCCGCGGTGACGAGCAGTTCTTGGCGCACGCCCTGCTGCCGGTACGAGGCCTTGAAGCTGACCGCCCCGCTGTGCCGCCCGTCGTCGTGGCGCAGCAGGCGAACGCTGTCGATGGGGAAGCGGCTTTCGCCCTGCCCCCACGAAGCGAGCGCGTGACCGCTCTCGTGCAGGGCAACGGCCCAAGCGTCCGCGCTCACGTCGGCCGGCCGGTCCACGCCTTACTCCTCGCCGGCGATGTAAGCGCGCTGGCTTTTCGCGTGCCACACGTACTGCCGCGCGAATTCGATCATGTCGTTCGGGCAGACGCGCCGGCAGGCCCCGGGGAAGTGGTCGTGGAAACTCGCGCCCGTGAGGCGTTCCACCTCGAGGGCGAACGCCTTCATCGCGTCGCCCGCGTCAACCAGCCCTTCCAGCGCCGCCAGCACGTTCCCCAGCAACTTGCGGTGCTTGGGCTGCAGCTGCTGGTACAGCGCGACGTTGCCGCGTACCGCGGCCTGGTCGAGCGCCGCGGCCTGTTCCTTCACCGCCCGGCGAAGGGCGGCGACCTTGACCTCGGCGTGGCTCAGGCGCGAACTGCGGCTGTCCAGGTGCTTCGCGACGGCCTTGTCGTCGCCGGCCACCACGAGCCGCAGCAGCTCGGCGTCGTCGCCGGCGGCCTCGGCCCGCTTCGCCGCCAGCACCTCAGCCTGCGCCGCCGCGAGCCGTCGCCGCAAGTCCGCCAACTTCCGCGCCGCCTCGGCCACCTCCGGGTGCTCGGCCGCCGCCGGGAACGTCTTGCTCATGGTGTGCGTTTCCACGTGGTCGTTGAGGGGGGTCAGGAGACGACGGTGCCGTTGCGCCCTTTGTCCCGGCAAATTTGCCGGGACAGAATTTGCCGGTGTGCCGGGTCAGGAGACGACGGTGCCGTTGCGCAGCCCGTTCATGAGCAGCTGCCGAAAATATTCCAGCCCCTGGTTGAGCCGGGACGCGGGGCCGCCGACGCCGCCGGTATCGAGCCGCACGCGCCGATCCGCGGCCTCGTCCACCAGCCGGGGCATCCTGGCGACCAGGGCGTCAATGGCGGCCGCGGCCGCCGCGGTCAGCGCCGTCAGGTCCTCCGGCTCGGCCGGGTGCCGGTGGCGGTGCTCGCGCACTTCGTGTTCCAGGTACTGCACGCCTCGGTCCTCCGCTAATCCAGCACCACCAGACTCCCCGCGGCCTGCAGCTCGGCCAGCACGCGCCGCGCGTCGCCCAGGGCGGCACGCAGGCGCGTCAGCGCCGCCGGCTGCACGGCGAGCTGCTCGCCGTCGAGGGCCGGCAGGGCGACGGCCTCGGCGAAGCGCTCGAGTACCCCGGCCAGCGCGTCCAAGCGCGGACTGACGTCATTGGCCGACCTGCGGGGCCGCATGACTTTTCCTCCACTTGAACGTTACGGGGCGCCAGCGCCGCCGGGCAAACTCGGTGCCCAAATTCCGGTTGCCGCGGTCAACTCGACCGGCCAGCGCAGCAGCCGCCAGCGCCCCGGCGCTTGCGGAAGGCCCAGGCCTCGAGCCGGCGACTCGGGCAGGCGAGCCACGTCACGACCTGCGGCAGCGCCAGCAGCAGCGGCGCCGCCGTGGCTTCGTTGAGAAAGCCGGCGTCAGAAAGGTGCACCGCCAGCGTCACGTCGGGGCGCACGGCCAGCAGGTCGATGAAACCGTGCAGGCGCGAGCGCGAGCGCAGCGTGCCGACACGCCGGCGGACGATGGCGGCGTGCCAGCCGTCGGCCTCCAGGGCCAGTATCGCGCGCTGCAGCGGGGTGCTGTCGGCCATGAGGTCATTTCTCGGGAGGGGTCGTTGCCGTCGCAGCCGCCTGCACTTCGGCCTGGTCGGCCGGCACCTCGGCGGCGTTGACGCAGCGTAGGGAAAGTCCCCTAAGTGCAAATTTGAGCAGCCGCGCGACGCGGCGGCCGACGGGTACGGGTGATGCCGACGGCCTCAAATGCAAGATCACGTCTCCGGGCTGCTTGTCCACGGGCATCACCTCGGCTTTCTGGGTCGGGCGGCCGGCGCAGGCGCGCCGTTGCCGTTGGCGTGGCCGTCGTCGAACAGCGAGCCCTGCTCGGCGTCGCCCTTCGCCCGGGCCGCGGCCAGGGTCAGCACGCCGGCCAGCTTGTCGAGCTTGGTTGCCGCGGCGTCCACGGCCAGGGCGGCACGCGCCACGTCGAGGCCCGGCAGGTTGCCGGCGTGCGGGGAGGCCAGCAGGGTGTCGAGCTGGTCGAGGGCCTTACGGGTGTCCGCGACGCGCTGACGAAGGTCGTGCAGCATGAACGTGGTCCTCCGGGGGTTGCTTGCGGCCGGCGGCCGCGGGGTTTGCTTGTTCAGTTCCCTTCCCAGGCGTCGCCATCCCCTGCGCTTGAAAACTCATTCTCAAAATTCTCAGAATTGCCGTCGTGGCGGCCGTTCGACGATTTTTGAGAATATTGGGGAGGGTTTTTCAACACGGCGGGATGGACTTCGTACCAGCAACTCGGGCGGCCGCGGCCGGACTGTTCTTTGCCGTGCTCGGGTCTGATGATGCCGTGTTTCTCGATCAGTTGCAGCACGGCGTCAAGGGCCTGGACGGTCCGGAGGGCCTCCGCGCCTTCGAGCGCCTGGTGTGCGTCGCGCTTGGTGAACCGCTTCAGTTGGCGCTCCATGATCCAGCGGACCACGCGCCGCGCCGCGGCCTGTGCCGGGTCGGCTTCGATGACGGCGTACACCTTGCGGGCGTGGGCCTTGAAGTAGGCTGTTAGGCGGTAGGCACGATCCATGCTCTCGCCGTCCACGTCCTGTACGTCCCGGTTGGCGCACACGCAGCGCAGGCAATGCACGATCAGGGCCAGCCGGCGCAGTAGCCGCGCAGCTTGGCCCACGGGCCTACCAGGTGCGCGGGGAAATCCTCGGCGTTCAGTTCGGCGGCATGGGCCTCGGTGAACAACTTCCATTTGCGCCTGCCGTCCTCGGTCAGGTTCAGAAAAAAAGGCCGCTGGCGCGTCTCCTCGTCCTCCCCGTCTTCCTTTTTCTTCTTCTCTTCCACCATCTCCCACGTGAGCATTTTTTGCACCACGTCTACCCAGGCTTGTTTTGCCGGTTCGGTCACGCCGAGCCACGTTTCCCCCCTGGAAGGCAACTCGTCCGGGTAGGCCAGCAGAAAACGGTCGAGAAACCCGTCATCGGGGGCCTGCCTGCCCTTTGCCCCGTCGCCCAGCAGTTGACGCAGCACCGACGGCTGCAGGCCGCCACAGATCGAGACGAACGGATCGCTGACGAACAGTGGCGCCCCGTCGCGGATGCGGTCGCTCTTGCGGTCGATCATGATCGTCTCGCCGGCCCACAGGGCGAGGTAGACCTGGCGGTCCTGGCCCTTACCGTTCTTGTACTGGTTCATGCTCGTGACCAGGCTGACCAGTTCATCCCGGACCATGCACAGCCCCCGAGACGTGTCCTGCAGGGCAAGCCCCAGGCTCTCGGTGGTGATGTCGGCCACGATGCAGCGTCGCAGGACTGGCAGCGGCCCGCGGTCGTCCTCTTTCTTTTCCTTCCACTCCAACATCTCCTTCCGCCACGTATCCAGGTAGCGCCGCTGTGCCTCGTCGAAAGGGCGGCGGAGCATCTTCAGGGGCGCTGACTTGCAGGTGCCGGGGCGGCCGATGGGCGCGGCGTAAAGACACGGGGCCTGGGTGTGTCCTTGCGCGAGCGTCAGGTGGTAGGCGTTGCCGATGGCACCCCCGGCCATGGCCAGCATGGGCACACCGACGTAGTCCGGAGGGCAATTCATCGCCTGGGCGGTTTCCCGGACCAGCGCCTGCAACTTCGCTGGCAGCACGTCCACGGGGAACGGCGGCACGGTCGGCACCTCGCCGAGGGGGATCGGGTCGGGCCAGTCCGCGGCGCTGGCGGCGGAATCGGCCTCGCCGCCTGACGCCTCGGCCCGCGTCGATCCGGCTTCCGGGGGCGCGCCCTTCCTGCCGACGCCCGACAGGTCGCGCGGCTTCTTGATGCCGGCCTCCAGACCGCTGCGGATCGTCTTGCGGATCTCGCTTTCCTTGAGCCCAGCCTGCAGCGCCGCGCCGTACAGCGCGGCCTCGACGCTTTCCCTGGATAGGACCCCGGCCCCGACCAGCGTGCCGAGGTTGAAGGCCGATTGGTTGAGCTGGTTGTTGCGGTTCTTGACGGGCGCGCCGCTCACCGCGGCCACCTCCTCGGCGAACGCCCTGGCGACGTACGCGCGGACGGCGTGGTCATCACTGCCGGCGGTGCCGTCCGGGGACGGCGGCCGTGGCGGTTCCGGCGCCGGGTTGGCTGCCAGCCATCGGCGCAGGGCCTCGGTGTTCGCCGCCGCCGCCGCCGGACACCACTTCGGGGATTCCCCCAGGCGCGACGGGCGATGATAGCGCGGCGCGGCGCCCGACCCCTTGCGGTTCGCCGTGCCGTAGAGTCGCCAGATGCGGCTCGGGTTGTGGACCGTGACGTCCACGTCGGCGCTCGCGATGCTGTGTTTACGGTCCAGCGCCTGCAGCACCTGGCGGACGAACTCCTTGTTCACGCCGCCGGCGTCGTTCGGCAGGCGGATCGGGTAGCAGGCGTGAGCGCCGTTGCCGCTGTCGGCGGTGACCGGGTTGACCAGGCCCGCAGCCTGCAGGTCGTGCTGGACGGCTTTCAACACCGGCGCGACCGACGCCCGTTCCTCCGCCGTGGCCATTTCGTTGGCGGCCCCCTCCGCCCTGGTCGGGTCCACGTCGATGGGTAGCCATAGCAGCTCGGCAATGTGGTCGTCGCTGGCTGACTGTGCTCTGCCCAGCACGGTGACGTCGATCGGGTTCAGCGTGAAGTAGACGTTGCAGCCCTCGCGGCCGAGCTTCACCGCGCCCATGACCGCGGCCGCGACGTCGCCGCCCTGGTACACCTTCGGCACGACTTTGCCGTTGGGCCTGAACGCGCGGACCTCGAAGGCGCGGCCGTCAGGGTGGAAGGCCCGCAGCGTGGCCTCGATGTCCAGTCGGTTCGGTTCCAGGTGGCGCGGGTCGGTGCCGGTGCCGTTCGCCGAGGGGGTCGTCATTCGCTACCCCCCCCCTTGCGCCGGCCCCCCGCCCCGGCACCGCCGCGCGCGGAGTTGGCGGCCGGTGCCGGGGCGCCGTCGGCCGGACAGGCGCAGGGCCTGCCGGCGGTCTTGCGGCGGACTTGGGCGGCGGCGATCCACCGTTTGATTTCGGCGCCGGTGATCAGGTAGTGGCCGCACACCCGCGAGGGCACCAGCCGGCCCTCGCGGACTTCGCGGCGGATGCTGTTGCGGGTCAGGAACGGCAGCGCCGCCAGCAACTGAGGCAGCGTGTAGACGTCGTCATCGTGGACGGCGATCGGGCCGCCGCCGGGCGGTTGGGTTGAACGGCTCAAGTGACACCTCCGTTAAGCGACGAAGGTGCCGCGGAGGTGCTTGTACTCCTTGCGCCGGCGGTCGGCGGCGAGGGCCTGGCGGGCGCGCTGGAGGTCCGCCTCGGTCCACTCGTAGTGCCCCAGCCGGTTGCGGCCCGGTTCGGGGATCTTGCCACGCATGATCATTTGACAGACGGTGGCGGCGATGACGCCGAGGTCCGCGGCGATTTGACGGGTTGTCATCGGGGGGTTCCCTTCTCTCGCCGCGGGCCGTTGGCCGAGGAAGACGCGGCGCGTGTTATCGCTCTCCCAGACCGCCTGCGGCGACCAACGCCGCGGCCGTCTCGGGGCCTGCTGCAAGAGGCGTTCACCGTGGCCTTCTCGGGCCACGGACGTTGGAACGCGGCCGTGCGTGGTACTGATAACGGTTCGGCGAAGCGGCCTGGCAACGTGGCCGCACGCCATTCAGGGATGACAGATGGACAGACAGGAACTCACAGGAAGGTAGCGCGTCAACAACAATAACAGCAAACCGCGAGCGCGGCAACCTTAATTGTCATGGCCGCCGGCGCGGTGATGTTAAACTTTGCCGGTTTGATCCCAACCAGGTGCCAGGCGGTGTCAGCAAGTGCTTACCGCTTGGTTTCGGTGTTAGGTTCCACCCGCCTCTTATCCCGTTGCACTATTCGCGCGTGTTAGTTTCGGAGGCCGCGGCACGCTGGGCGTGGGAGAAAAAAGCGGCCGCCGGCAATGTGTGCACCGGCGGCCGCGGGCCGTGACGGTCAGGGCGCCTGCACTTCGGCCTGGTCGGCCAGCCGTTGCAGGTGGGCCTCCAGGTCGGAGCGCCGCCATCTGACACAGGAAGCGGATAAGCGCAGGGGCGTCGGCAACTGGCCCTCCTCCACCCAGCGCCACACCGTCCGCGCCCCCACCCCGAGCAGCTCGGCGACGCCATGCACGTCGAGCAGGGCGCCGGCCGCGGCCGGCTGGGATCCCCGGGCGCCCGGCCGCGCCGCGCGCAGGCCCGCGCCTCCTGCACCCGGGACACGCGCAGCGGCGGGGGCGGCGCGGGCTGGACGAACGGCATGGCGGGGCGGAGCTCCGCTTCCGGCTCGGCCGGGCGCACGGGTTCGTGCGGCGGCCAGACGCGCGGGCAGCCGCACTCCAACCAGCGCAGCAACATCCACTTGACGTAGCACAGCCGTTTCGGGCTCGGCCTGACGACCATGCCGGCGGGCAGCATGCCGCACTTTCTTTGATTTCTCAGCGTTGTCACGCCGACGCCAACGTAGGTGGCGGCTTCTTCCTCACTCAGCACGGCGGGGACGATACTCATGGCTTGCTCCTTGCGCGGAGGCGGCGCAGCGCCTCCCGGGGGTTGAAGGGTTCGTCGTCGTTCTCGTCCTCGGGTTCGGTCAGCAGCACGCGCAGCGCCGCCAGGGCGCGGTCGCGCAACTGCTGGACGCGGGAGCGGCTGACGCCCAGGCGGTCGGCGGCCTGTTCCAGCGTCCGGCCTTCCAGGTACGTCGCACGCAGGACCGCGGCGTCCCGCGGCCGCAGCAGCGCCAGGCCGCGGGCCAGGTCCTCGCCGCCCAGCCAGCCGGGGCGGTCCTCGTCCTCGGGCGCCGCCACGTCGAGGCCGTCGCCGTCGTTGAGCTCGGACAGGCACGCCGACGGCCGCCGCTGCAGCGACCGAGACAACTCGCGCTGCAGCGTTCGGCGGACGGCGAAATAAGCCAGCGTGGAGAACGTGGCCACGGCTGGATCCCAGGCGCGGCGCAGCGCCACAGGGTCAGCAGGCCCGCCCGCTCCAGCTCGTCCAGGTCGGCGGGGCGGTCGCCCGGGCCGCGGCGGCGCAGCAGCCGGCCCATCAGGTGCAGCACCAGCGGA
Organism: uncultured Gemmataceae bacterium; assembly: GCA_963750165.1. GTDB lineage: Bacteria > Planctomycetota > Planctomycetia > Gemmatales > Gemmataceae > CAVVPN01. Next base: position 31,946 of record CAVVPN010000002.1, read on the forward strand.
CGCCACTGGCGGATCAGGCCGTCGATCTCCTCGGGGCTGCGCTCCACGGGGCGCTGGACGATGCCGAAGCGCCAGTAACGGCCGCGGCCCGGCGGGGTGTCGGTCGTCGTGGTCAAGGGACACCCCCTTCCAGGGCGCGGCGGCCCCGGTCGGTCAGGCGGTGGCCCTGCGGCGTCTGCAGCACCAGGCCGGCGCGCTCCAGGTCGCGGAGGCGGCGGCCGAAGGCGCCGGAGAGCGGCCGGCGCAGCCGGGCCGCGATCACCTTGCGCGGCAGCGGCCCCGCGGCCAGCAGGCGCAGTAACTCCAGGTCCTCAACGCCGGCGCCCGGCTGCTCGCCGGCGTCGGGCGGGGCAGCTGTAACGGGGGTGACAACTGATACGGGGGTATCAGTTGCCGGCGCCGCGGCGATCGCCGGCGCGCCCAGGGCGGCGCGGCCCAGCGCCGTCAGGCGGTAGCCGCCCGCGTCGTGGCCGTTGGCCACCAGGCCGCGCTCGAGCAGGCGGCGCAACTTGGCCCTGAACGCGGAGCGGTAGGCCGCGCCCAGCTTGCGGGCCAGCGCCTTGCCCAGCAGCGGGCCGTCCCGCAGCGCGGCCAGGATCGGCCGGGCGGACGGCGGGAAGTCGGGGGGGTCAACTGAGTAGGGGTACTCAGTTGCCGGCTGCGCACCGTGGCCGCGCAGGGCCTGGGCGACGGCCAGCAGCAAGTCGGCGAGCGCGGGGGTCAGCACGTCGAGGGGGGAGACTTCGGGGGCGGCCGCGGCGGGCGGCCGGTCGGGGGAATGGTTGAGATGCAGGGTCGTCATGGGTGGTTCCTCCTTGTGGCGGGCCGCCGGCGCTGCAGGGCGAGGCGCCGGCGGCCCTTCCTGGTGGGTTCAGGCGACGGCCAGCGTCGCGGGCGTGTCATCCACCGGTACCGTGCCGGTCAGCTCGGCCGTCACGGGCAGGGGCACGGTCAACGTCACCCGGGCGAAGCGCAGCCCGACGGGGCTGTCGTCGTCGCGGCCGACGTGCTCGTCATAGCTGGCCAGCGCGGCGGCCTGGTCCGGCCCGACGGCGCTGTCGCCGTTCTCGTCCACGACGATCCACACTTCGACGGTCGCGGTCGGCGCGGCCTTGACGGCGGGGCGTTCGGCGATGACACTGTTGCTCATGGACATCGACTCCTTGAAACGGGAACCGGGGTTCATCGGGGCCGGGCTGTTGACGCAGCGCCGGCCCTCTTTGTTTCCAGGCAGGGCTTGCACGCGCTTGCCTCTGCTGGTAGAATCATGCTACCAGAGTCATGCGGCAACGTCAAGAGGGCAACTAGCAGAATTCTGTAAGTGGCCGCACTGCTGGCAGATGTCGGCTAGTGGGACCAGCGGAGGCGCTGGTATACTCTGCAGCCGTGTTCCCGAACAAAGAGAGGTGCCGATTGACGCAAGGTGTGCTGATGCCGATCAAGGACCGGGTGAAGGAGCTACGGACGGCTGCCGGGTTGACTCAACAGGCGCTGGCCACGGCCGCCGGGTTGAGCGTTTCTGCCGTCGTACAGATCGAGTCAGGGAAGATTCCTGATCCGCGCGTGAGCACGCTGCGCGCACTGGCCAAGGCCCTTGGCGTGGGCCTGGACGAACTGGCCGGCGAAGAGGATGCGCCCCCGCCCGCCGACCAGGCCGGGCCGAAGAAGCCGCGCAGGAAGAAGGGCGAGTGAACCCCGCCCCGCCCTACCCAAAACACCAGCGGCCGGCCGAACTCGCCAGGGAGCCGGCCGGCCGCTTCGTTCAACCCCTGGCAGTCTACCACGGAGTACCGATGTCTGAGAAGCGCATTCGCGTCTGGACGCAGCGGTTCAAGGACCGCCCGCAGCTGATGCTACAGTGGCTCGACCCCGACACCGGCCGGCGCAAGAGCAAGTCGGCGGGCACCGCCGACGAGGCCGAGGCCGAGCAGGCCCGCAGCGACCTCGAATACGAGCTGAACCACGGCAAGCACCAGGCGGCCAGCCGCATGACCTGGGAGGCGTTCCGCGACCTGTTCGAGGTGGAGTACCTGCCGGACAAGCGCCCCGGCACGCGCGACGTCTACCGCGCCACCCTCGACCGCTTCGAGCAGCTGTGCAACCCGCGCACCCTCCGCGGCGTGACGGAGCGCACCGTGTCGCTGTTCGCCGCCGGGCTGCGCAAGGAGCCGGGCGCGGGCACGCGGGCGGCGGGATGATGTCCAGCACGATCAAGGTCCGGCTGCAGTTCCTGCGCACGGCGCTGGGCTGGGCGGTCAAGCAGAAGATGCTGCCGGCGTCGCCGCGCTTCCCGTCCGTCAAGACGCCGCGGAAGAAGCCGCAGCCCGTCCCGGCCGAGTCCTTCGAGCGCGTTCTGGCCCGCGCCGACGACGCGCCGACGCGGGCGCTCCTGCTCTGCGGCTGGCTGGCCGGGCTGCGGCTGGCCGAGGCGTTCACCCTGGAGTGGAGCCCCAGTGGGGCGGCCCCACACCTCGACCTCGGCCGCGACCGGATCATCCTGCCGGCCGAGCTGGTCAAGGGCGTCGAGGACCAGTGGGTGCCCCTCGACCCCGCGCTGCGGGAGGCGCTGGAGGCGCTGCCGGGCGACCGGGACGGCCGGGTGTTCGGCTTCACCAGTTGCCACGGGCGGCCCCTGACCGCCGGCGGCTTCTCGCAGCGCGTGACCGAGTTGGCCCGCCGCGCCGGCGTCCGGCTGTCCTACAAGTCGCTGCGCCGCGGCTTCGGCTGCCGCTACGCCGGCAAGGTGCCCGCCCAGGTGCTGCAGAAGCTCATGCGGCACGCCAGCATCAAGACCACGCTGGACTACTACGCCAACGTCGATGACGCGGCCGAGGAGGCGGTGCTCGGGCCGAAACGTAACAGGTCGCGTAACACCACGGGCGCCGGCGACCGCCAGACCGGGGACCAGAATGGCGCAACCCGTTACCGTAACGAAGGCACCGGCGCGGGCGGCCTTTGAC
>CAVVPN010000003.1:0-3559876 GCA_963750165.1 uncultured Gemmataceae bacterium
TCACTTACGACCCGACCATTCTCAACGTGACGGCGGCGACCCTGTCGTCCGACGCCGCCACCAACGGCAACCTCGTCCTCAACCCGATTGTCTTCACCAGCATCGACGCCCACCACATGCAGATCGGCTTCACGGTGGTCGGCGGCAGCGGCGGCGGCCACTGGAACCCCACGGGCGGCACCGGCACGCTCTTGACCCTGACCGCCACCGTGCCGAATAACGCCCCCTACACGCAGAAGGCCCTGCTCGCCACCCAGAGCGTGGTCATCAACGGCACGGCGGCCCAGGGCGATGATTCCGTGGATGTCAACGCCTACCCCGGCGATGTCCTCGGCAACCACTCCTACTCCGGTCTGGACGCCACCCTCATTTCCCGTGTCGTGACCGGCGGCGGCACCGGCTTCAGCGTCTTCAAGGACCTCGACCCCTGGATCATCGGCAGCGTCACCGCCAGCCCCACTCTGAGCGTCAGCGGCCTGGACGCTACCGACGTCTCCCGCGCCGTCGTCGGCTCCTTCCCTGGCGTCATCCCACAGCCGCCCACCGGCATCACCATTACCGGACCCACCGGCCCCGACCCGCGCCTTTACCTCGTCGCTGCCAGCGGCAGCGTCGGCCAGACGGTCACGGTACAGGAGCGGCTCGACGTGACGGCGAAATCGGGCGTTGCCATCGACACCCTCGATTCGGTCATCGACTACGACCCGAGCCAGTTCACCGTCTCGAACATTCGTGTGGGCAGCCTGCTGCCGGGCTTCCTCGTGGTCAGCAATATCGACGCGGTGCAGGGCGTCATCCGCGTCACCGAGTTCACCACCCACCCGGTGCAGGCCGCGTTCGGCACCGACGGCGCCGTGCTGCTCCTGGACCTCACCGTCCAGGTCGCCGCCACGCCCGGCCCGTCGCCGCTGGTGCTCGCCGCCAACGACGGCGGCACCACCACGGCGGCTTACAACGCCAGCGGCCCGCTGACGCTCAGCCCGGCCCCGCAGAATCCGAATCAGCTGCCCATCAGTGGCGCCAGCGTGAGCCCCTTCGTCGCCGACGTGGACAGCTACTTCACCATCGTCGGCACCCCCGGCAGCAAGCCGACCCCGACATTGGTTGCCGACGACAAGAGCCCGGTCACGCGCAGTCCGGTGGCCGTCCCGGGGGTGAGCGCCGTCCCATCGGTCCAGCCGCCGGTCAACTTCCTGCCCGCGGCCATCCCGGGCGTCCCGACCGCCACCGCCGGAGCCCTCCTTCCGCTGAGCGCCACCGACGAATTCTGGCGACGCTACGGCGGCCAGGGCGCGCTCGGCCTGGGTGATGACGTGGCCACCGCCGAGAACCTCGCCCCAGTTGATGCGGAGTCTCTGTGGTTGCCGGACAAGGTGTGGGCGCTGGCGTGGGATATGCTGGAGGCGACTTGACCTGGTGCGACAGGCACGAGCCACCGCCAAGGGGGATTCAGCCCGATATCCAGCGGGATTGGGGCTATGACCGCCCTGGGAACATTTTCGGCCGGCTTAGAGCGGTTCCCAGTCGCGTGGACTACAAGTCGTGGGACGGCTCTCCAGAGCCGTCGGGAGAACGCTGACGGCTCTGGAGAGCCGTCCCACGACTTGTGCGCTACCCAAACGCGAACCGCTCTAGAGCGGTTCGCAGTTGGGTGTAGCGGAAGTCGCCAGACTTCCGTCCGGTGCTGCTCGGAAGTCTGGCGACTTCCGCTACACGCATTCGCAATCTGCAATAGAATTGCAAAACTTCTTAGCGATCTGTCGTCCGTCTGGGTGATCGAGTCAACAGACCGAAGTGTCACCAGGAGCGCTCCCCCTGCCGGATGGTGACTGCTCGGAGGTTGCCTGAGGGGCTGTGGCCAACGTGACGGTCGTCGTGCAGCCTCGGCCGGGTTCGCTCCTGGCGTTGAATCGGCATCTGTTTCCATCCAGGATGGTCAGGGCTACTGCCAGGGTCATCCCCAGGGTCCGCACACTATCCCGGGAGAGTGGCAGCGCGAGTGCCGCGAGTTGAGCCTGGGGCATCGGCAACCCGGTGTCCTTGAAGACCACCGCCACGGCCTCCCCCGCCTGCCGGCCGCGGACGGCCAGTCGTCCGCCATCACGCATGCGGTCTCGGGCGTGGCGGATGAGACAAACGAACGCCTTGCAGATCTGACCCCCATCCCCCTGCGCTGCGGGCAGTGACAGCGGGAAGTCCTGCTCTACCCGAATGGTCGTCGGCAACGGAGTCCGCTCCAGCGCCTCAGCCACGCACGATCCGACCTGGAAGGGGCGCTCCAGGGGGGCGGACATCCGGGCGAAATCCGAAAGTTCCAGGAGGATTTGCCCGGCCGCGCCCATCGACTTCTCGATCCGCTGGAAGTGCTCGGCGGCCTTCTCCGGCAATGGGTCACGCGCGTGGCGGAGGAAGTAGGCGGAAGTGCGCAGCACGTTCAGGGGGCCACGCAATTCGTGCCCCACGCATCCGACGACGTGGCCGGCCTTGACCAGATACTCGCTGCGCCGAACCCTGGCCAGGTACTCCGTCTGGTAGGCGTTTTCAAGGATGGTCAGATCCAGGTCGAGCAGTTTGTTGAGCGACAGGATCGCGGGCACCAGGCCGTCCCGTTCCGTTGGCCAGCACCGATCCAGGGTCGTGACCAGTTCGGCGCGAAGTCGCGCCAGGGCCGTGCTGACGTAGACCTGTTCCAGGCCCACCTCGACGTGCCGCCGGCCGACCTGCCAGCGCCGCGCGACGTACTCCGCGTCATACGGCCCGGTCAGGAGATCCTGGAGCCATTGCCGCAACGCCCCTTTGAGCTGGAGAACCGTCGTCTGGCTGCCGTCGAGGACCTTCCGGGTTTCGGGGTGTCGGCCGATCTCCGCGTAGAAATCGTCGATGAGGGGCTCCAGCCGCTGAAGTAGGATCTCGGCGGCGGCCCGGAGGTGCTGCTCGTCGGTGACGGTCCAGCCGACATAGGACTGGTACTCCTGATAACGACGGAACAACAGTTCCTGGTTCATGGCTCCGCTCGGCAGTGAGTCGTGGGAACGCGGCCGTCGCGCGGCGGTGAGTTGCGATAGCAAAACCAATGCCGGCGCCCCCGGCCGCATTCCCGCCGCCGTTTCCTGCGGCCGGCGTTGCGAGCTTGCTGCCGCAGGCTCCCCGAGAGTGTGCCCCGGGCGACGATTCCGCCCAGTCGGTGTGCGGCTTCGACACAGACCCCGGCCCGGCAGTGGAGGGCTCCCCGGCCGCCATCGTCAACGCCGCCAGCGCCGCCGAGCGAGCCGGGGGGGCGGCCGGCGGGCAGGACTGGCGGCCGGTCATCGACCGCCGCGCCCGGCACATGGCCCGCCTGCTCGACGACCTGCTCGACGTGGCCCGGCTGACGCATAACAAGATCGACATCCGCAAGTCGGTGTTCGACCTGGCCACCACGATGGGAGACGCGATTGAGGAAGTGCGGGCGTACCTCCAGGAACGGAACATCGAGCTGACCGTGAGCCGCTCCAGCGTTCCCTTGCTGGTGGACGGAGATCCGGCGCGGCTGCAACAGATCCAGGTGAACCTGTTGCGGAACGCGGCGAAGTACACCCCGGCGGGGGGTCAGGTCTGGTACTCGCTGCAGCGCGAGGAGGGGCAGGCGGTGGTTCAAGGCCCAGGTAGCCTTGGCCGCCCTCAAGGCCGACAAGACGGTCAACGAACTGGCCAGCCAGTACGGGGTCCACCCGACCCTCATCCACGGCTGGAAGAAGCAACTGCTCGCTGGGGCCGATCTGGTCTTTAGCAATGGCAGCAAAGCGCTCAGCGCCGATGCCGAAACCGAGAAGGCCGAGTTGTTCGAGCAGATCGGCCGCCTCAAGATGGAGCTGGAGTGGCTCAAAAAACCTGACCGTCACGGAATGTGGGGCGGGTTTTTACGCCGAAGGCGTTTGATCTCAGAGCCCAGGGTCGCGCAGCGCACCCTGGGAGACTCGAATCGGCCGCCACCCGGCCGTCCTCAAGCGCGATGATCCGGTCGGCGAACTCGAAGACGCGCGGGTCGTGCGTCACCACCATGACCACCCGGTCCGGTTGCAGGGCGACCTGGCGAATCAACCCCATGATGATGTGCCCCGTCTCGGCATCAACGGCGGACGTGGGTTCGTCGCAGACGAGACGGCACGGCTGGTGGATCAGGCTGCGGGCGATGGCCACGCGCTGCTGCTGACCGCCGGACAGCTGCCGCGGCAGCGACCCGCTGCGGTCGGCCAGGTTCATGGCCCGCAGCACCTCGGCGGCGCGGGTCAGGGCCTCCTTGCGCGACCGGCCCTGGATCAGCAGCGGCACGGCCACGTTCTCCACGGCCGTCAACGCCGGCAGCAGGTTGAATTGCTGGAATACGAAGCCGACGTTGTAAGCCCGAAAGGCCGCCTTCTCGCCGCGCGACGGTTTGGCCACGTCCACGCCGAGTACCTGGACCTCGCCCGCCGTGGGCTCGAGCGTCCCGGCCAGGATCGAGATCAGGGTCGTTTTCCCGCAGCCGCTCGGCCCGACCAGCAGCGTCAGTTCGCCGGGGGAGACGGTCAGGTTGACGCCGCGCAGCGCCCGCACCCGGGCGTCCCCCTTGCCGTAGTCCTTGACCAGTTCCCGGCAGATCACCTGGCCCGACGGTGGTACACCATCACACCGCCCCGGCCAGGTTCAGGTACTCGGGCGAACTCAGGAACAGCGCCGCCACGGCATTGTCGCTGAGCTGGCCGCTGGCGGTCGCGGCCAGCCAGGCCTGCACCTCCGCCATGCTCCCCGGCCGGCGCAGGAAGGTCGTGTACAGGGCCTCGAAGCCGTTGTCCTGCGCCTCGGTCGAGTTCAGCAAGGCCGCCGCCACCGTCGGCCGGCTGAACACGCCCTGGTCGAGCATCGCCGTCCAGGCGGACACCTCGGCCGGCGTGTACACCCCGTGGCGGCCCAGCACGTCGTCATACAGGCCCTCGACGTAGGACTGGCTGCCCGGGTGCAGCGCGGCGTACTCCGGCGAGGTCACGAACAGCATAGCCACTTCGGCCTCGGTCAGGGCGCCCGTGGTCAGGGCGCCCTCCCAGGGGCGCACTCCTGCGGGCTGCCGGCGCGCTGCAGGTAGCTCAGGTAGAACTGCTCGACCTCCTCGCCGCGGTGTTCCGCGGAGCCCCAGACGGCCGCGGCCACCTGGGCGTAGGAGACGGTGCCGACGGTCAGGCCGGTGACCCAGCCCTGGAAGCCCGCCGGGTCCGGCGTCCGCCCCAGCACGTCGTGGTACAACTGCGTCACGAAACGCTGCGCCAGGCCGTTGGTCCCCTGCGACTCGTAAGCGCCGATATCAATGTTGGGATTGGGGGTGCGCGGCTGGCCGCGCTGGTCCGTGGTCGGGGCGTTCACGGGACTGCCGCCGCCGATGGCAGGGCTGCTCGGTTGCAGGGCCATCGTCGGCGTGGGGCCGCCGTTGTTCTGCAGCGGGCCGAGGCCGGGGTCGATGGGGGCGGCAGTGGTGCCTACCTGGTCGCCGGTGGCGCCGAAGCCGGTGCTGCCGTCCGCGGCGCTGATCAGGTTGTGGCCCTGGCTGACAAAGGCGCCGGCCACGTCCTGCGCGGCCGTCGTGGTCGTGTTGGGCGGGTTCGCCAGCAGCGCGTTGCCGGCGATGATCGTGTTGTAGACCGTGACCGTGCCGGACGGGTTGTTGTAGACGCCGCCGCCGCTGCCGCCGTAGTCGGCGTTGCCGGCGACGGTGCTGTTAATCAGGGTCAAGTTGCCACTGTTCCAGATGCCGCCGCCCTGGCCGCCGTCGTAGCCGTTGCCCGGGTTCTTCCAGACGTTGATGAGCTTGCCCTGGGCGACGTTCCCCGTCACGGTGCTGTTGATGAGGACCGCGGTGCCGGCGTTCAGGATGCCGCCGCCGTGGCCGCCGATCGGGTACGTCGTAATGCCTCCGGTCACGATGTTCTGAGAGGAGGAGTAGCTGCCCGGGGCGGTGTTGCCCGAGACGGTGCTGTCGGTGAGCATCAGCGTGCCGGCCGAGACGATGCCACTGTCGCCGTTGTTGGCGATGAGGCTGCTGGTGATCGCCAGCACCCCACTCGTCCCGATGGCGGACCACGAGATGTAGATGCCGTTCGCGCTGTTGTCGGCGATGGTGCAGTTGCTGACGGTCAGGTTCGTGTCGGAGAAGTCCCAGATGCCGGTGGCGCTGTTGGCGATCGTGCAGCCGGTGACGGTCACGATGCCGTGGTCAATGTTGATGCCCGCACTGCCGCCGGTGATGGTCAGCCCCGAGATGGACACGGCCGCATCGACCGCGACCGGGAAGACCGGGCCGGCGTTTGGGCCGGTCGGCGCCGAGACCTGGATGCTGGCCGCACCGGGGCCTTGCACATCGATGGTGCCCTGGAGGTTGGGCAGGCCGCTGGCCAGGGCGATGGTGCCGGTGAGTCCGGGGGCGAAGGTGATGATGTTGGTGCCGGGGTTGGCGTCGGCGTCGAGGATGGCCTGACGCAGCGAGCCGGGGCCGCCGTCGTTCAGGTTCATCACCGTGCTCGGCACCCAGCGACCCTCCAGGCACTCGACCGTCGGGCGAACGCTGACTTTGCCGCGGAATCCGGCACGACGTGACCGCCGTGCGGCCGACTGCTGGAACGGGAAGCAGGGCATGTCAACTCCAGGGTGCGGACAAGTTTAGGAATTCCGGCTTGATCTTTGGCACGTTTGGTGCCGGAAATGCTTTTTTTTGCCGCGGATAGGGAAGGACACACCGTAAGCGGCTTGGCCCCACACCCTTACAAGGGATTATCGCCCGGTGGCTGGCGGCGACACCAGAAAAACGGCGCGGCGGCGTGCTGAATCGATACGACCGGTGTGCGTGCGGGATACAGCCGTGCCGGCCGACTGTGCGAAGCGGGGCGCGGGCCGCCATTTCATTGACATACACCTGTCACTAACTACCGGAACGGAGCACCACGGTTCGCAAGCTGCGGACGGCGCACCCGCCTGGGCACAGCCGGGAAGCGCCAGGCAGCTCTTGTGTTCCCGGGAGACGCGGCACGTGGATTGCGTGCAGGACAGAGGCGGTAACATACATTGCGCGTCCGAGATAATCGATCAAGTTCCGCACGCGGGGTCGCCTGCTTTCCGCGCTGAGGCAGCGGGCATGACCCGGTGGAAATGAAGGGGTGAGTCATGAGTTACGGAGAAGCCCGCGAACTGGAAGAACGTCCGGTGGCGATTGCCACTGCCGGGCGGCTGCTGCCAGGCACCTTAAGTTTGCCCGAAGGGGCGGAGGGGGTAGTGCTGTTCGCGCACGGCAGCGGCAGCGGCCGGTTCAGCCCCAGGAACCAGTTCGTGGCTCGCGTGCTGCAGCAGGCGGGCCTGGCGACCCTCCTGCTCGACCTGCTGGACGAGGACGAGGCCCAGGACCGGGAGAAGGTGTTCGACATCGAACTCCTGGCGGAGCGCCTGCTGGACGCCGCGGACTGGCTGCGCCGCGGACCCGATACGGGCGCACTGTCCCTGGGTTACTTCGGCGCCAGCACCGGCGCTGGCGCTGCCCTGGTTGCCGCTGCCCGGGAGCCGGCCCTGGTCAGGGCAGTGGTTTCCCGTGGCGGCCGTCCCGACCTGGCCAGCCCTTATTTGCCCGAGGTCCAGGCGCCAACGCTGTTGATCGTCGGCGGCAACGACGACACTGTGCTCCGCCTGAACGAGCAGTCCCTGCGCCTGCTCCGCTGTCCCAAACAGCTGGTGGTCGTTCCGGGTGCAACCCACCTCTTCTCCGAGCCAGGTGCGTTGGAGGAAGTCTCCCGCCTGGCGAGGGACTGGTTCGTCCGACACCTCGCCGCGGCGGAGCACTGGCTGTTCCCCCCGTTTCGGAACCGGGAAGACGCGGCCCGCCGGCTCGCAGCCCGGTTGAAGAGCCGCGCGTTGCACGACCCGCTCGTGCTGGGGATCCCCCGCGGCGGGGTGGTCACGGGAGCCGTGCTGGCCCGGGAACTCGGCGCCGACCTGGACGTGGTCCTGTCCCGCAAGCTCCGCGCCCCCTTCGTGCCCGAACTGGCCGTCGGTGCCGTTTCCGAGGACGGCCAGGTTTACCTCAACCACCACGCCAGAGAAGTACCCAACCTGACGGATGAGTATCTGACCGAGGAGCGCCGCCACCAGGTCGCCGAGATCGCCCGGCGCGCGCAGTTGTTCCGGTCGGTTCGCCCAAAGGCGAAGGTCGCGGGCCGCTCGGTGATCGTCACGGACGACGGCATCGCCACGGGCTCCACCATGATCGCCACCCTGAAGACGCTCAAGACACAGGCCCCGCGCGAGGTCATCGTTGCCGTGCCCGTGGCCCCGCCGGATCGATTGGAGGAAATTCGCCACTGGTGTGACGACCTGGTCTGCCTGCTCAGCCCGGAGACGTTCCAGGCGGTCGGCCAATTCTACGCCGACTTCGGCCAGGTGGAGGACGAACAGGTTGTCGCCCTGTTGCGCGCGTTCGAACCTGACTCGGAGAGGGCCGTTCCCCCCGGGTACACCGCCCCACAGAAAAGGTGACCTTCACGGGGCGCGACGCTTGGCCACTCTCAGGGCCGAGACGGGGACCACCCGGCGCGGCAGCGGGGCAGAATGAACAAGGAAAGGGGTGAGTTATGGACCTGTACCACCCAGGCGTCACGCTCGACGAGGTGCGTGCCCTGGCCGCGTGGATGACCTGGAAGTGCGCCCTCATCGACGTGCCCTTCGGCGGCGCCAAGGGCGGGGTGTGCTGCAATCCCAAGGAACTGAGCGAGGGCGACCTGCGCAAGATCACGCGCCGCTACGTCTCGGACCTCGGCGACCTGATCGGCCCCCACACCGACATTCCCGCCCCGGATGTCTACACGAACGCCCAGACCATGGCCTGGATCTACGACACCTACGCGCGCATGCACCCCGGCAAGAACAACCCGCCCGTGGTCACTGGCAAGCCGCTCGACCTTGGCGGCTCCCACGGCCGCAACGAGGCCACCGCCCAGGGGCTGTTGTTCGCCTCCGCTCGCCCAGGCCAACGAGGCCCTGACACACTTGCGGGAAGGGCGCCTGCGGGGGGCGGCGGTCCTCCTCACGACCCCGGAGTGTCCGCTCCCGTAACTGTGCGGAATGGGATCATTTTGAGACACGAGTGGACGGAAAGAGCCCATCGTGTCGGGTGCATGTCGCCCACCTCTCCACCACCTGACAGACGCCAGGACAGGGCAGTGAGGGAAGAATTATGGCCTGGGGCTTGCTTTTCCGGGCGAAATGTCCCACGGGTCGCCTCCGGGCACATCCTTTGCAGAAGGTTCTTGCAGACATCTCGTGCCGCGGCACGACCGCGGCAAACAAATCGGAGAGTGTACCATGCGATACCAGAGTTCGTCAGAGCGATTGTCCGCCATGATGGAGAAGACGCTCAGTAGGTTGCGGAGCGAATCCCATGGTGAAACCGAGAGCGCCGCATCGGCGGTGGCTTCCCCCCCTGCGTTCACCATTGCCCTGAGCCGCGAGGCCGGGGCCAACGGTTCCCTGGTCGGCCGCGCCCTTGAGGATCGCCTGGGTTGGCCCGTCTACGACCGGGAACTGCTGCAGCGGGTCGCCGAGGGAATGGGCCTGCGGGCCAGCCTGCTGGAAGCCGTGGACGAGAAACGTAAGGGCTGGTTGCGGGAGAGCCTGGAGGCGCTCAGCTCGGCGCCGGCGGCGAACGAGAGTGCCTATGCCCGACACCTTCTGGAAAGCCTCATGTCCCTGGCAGCGAACGGCGAGTGCGTGATCGTCGGCCGAGGCGCGGCGCAGGCCCTGCCCGCTGCCACGACGCTGCGCGTCCGCCTCGTGGCACCGCTCAGGGACCGGCAGGAAGTGATGCGGCAGCGGCATGGGATCACGCGCGAGGAGGCGGCCCGGTTGGTCGAGAAAACCGACATTGAACGTGCCCGCTTCGTCAAGGACCACTTCCTGAAAGACCCGGCTGACCCGTGCGGCTATGACGTGCTGATCAACTCATCTCGGTTCTCGGTCCAGGAGTGTGCCGACCTCATTGTCGATGCCCTGCGCCGCATGCAGGCGCGTGTTCCGGCCCGGAAGCCGGCGGCGAAAATGTCGTGACGGGTCTTCGCAGCCGAAGACGTGAGACTTCGGAAGCGCCTGTCCGAAGTCTCACGTCGTTAGCTACGACAAATCTGTTCTACTCCATGGTGAACCGCGAGCCGATGAGTTCCAGCACCTGGCGCGTGATCTCCCCCTGATGCTCCTTGCGTTCCAGGTCGAGCAGTTCCTGAAGCATTCGCTTGGTGTTGCGCGTGGCCCCGTCCATGGCGATCAGGCGGCTCGCCTGTTCCCCCGCGTAGGATTCCGCCGCCGTGCGGTACAGACTGATGAAGGCGTATTCGCTGACCAACCCCGCCAGGATATCGGCCACGGGAAGGTACCGATGGTACTCCCTGGCCGGCCGCGGCAGGCTGGACAGGTCCAGGGGCAGGATGCGTTCCTCCGTCGGCACCTGTTCGCTGACCGAGCGGTAGCGGCTGTAGATCACGTGCAGTTCCCCGGCCTCCCCCCGTGCGTAGCGTCCGTCCATCATCGTCGCCAACCGCTTCACCAGGTCGCGCAGGCCCTGCAGGGACGTGGCCCCCGCGTCGCTGGCATCGGGCACAACCCCCCGCGCCATAAGCTGGCGCAGCCCGCGCTGGCCGACGACCACCAGGGATGACGGGCCGGGTGGGTGAGACCTGGCGGGACGACCCCGGCTGCGTCGCCCGGGTGCCTAATTCCTCATTTAGCGCGGTTCGCAGTTGTGTGGCCCACGAACGGCAGGCCAGTGCTCCCGAACCGTCCTGCAAACTGCGCGAGCCGCTCCCAGGCTCGAATCTCGACGTGTGAAAAAGTTGGCCCCCTTGGCCTCCTTGGCCCCCTTGCTGTGGCAGCGCAGGCCGCTGGAGGTCAGCCCGTGCCCGCCGCCACTTGTGCGCAAACCGTGCCTGAACCGCTCTCGCCCAATCCGTTCCTCAGCCGCTGCGTTCTCGCGATGCGCTCCTGGTACGACATTTCCAGCTTGCCGGTGGGAGTGCCGTCGGCGCCAGGCGGTGTGACCCGTGCACCCGGGCGAGGGAGCAGGTTGATGCGTTCTTTCCAACCCAGGTCGATCTGACCTCCGCACCCAACAGCATGTCACAAATCCGCTTCAGTCTTTCAGACCGAAGCAGGCAAGGTTACCTACTTCACAAGCCCACCCCGCACGGGGCCGACTTCAGCATAAGTGCTGCGCGCCTGAACGGGGGCAGGCAACTCCGGGGCTGGAGACCTTGCCATTCGCCGTCCTCGGCACCGCCCAGATGTTGTCCACTTCGAGCGGTCGGGTTTCTGGCGTGAGACTCCGGCGAGTCAGTACAAGGCCGCCTTTCGCTTCGACTCAACCGGTGTCACCTTGATCGACACCGCAGCAAAATAACCCAGACTGCGGCGCGAAAATTGCTTTCACATTCTACCTGGTGCCGGCGAATTTCCTATTGGCGCCCATCTTCGACGCCACCGTGCCCAGTGGATCTCCCACCTCGCCTGAAGCAGCACCGTTGTGCCAGCAGATGTCTTCTCGTTTTTGACATCCGCTTGCTCAGACGGCCAACTCTGGTCGAGGCAGGGCTTGAGACATTGGGGGATAACATGAGTCACCAAGGTCAGCCGATAATTGCCGGGGCCGGGCCGGTTGGGCTTGGCGCCGCACTGTTCCTGGGCCGGCCAGGCCGGGTTGCCCGAGTCGTCGAGATGCGCGACGAGCCCTCCCAGGAGTCGAGAGCACTGGCTGTCAACCCGCGCACGCTCGACATCCTGGAGCCGACCGGCGTCACCAGCCGGATGCTGCAACGGGGTTCGCGGATCCACGGAGTCCGCTACTACCGGCACGGACGGATCATCGCGCACCTGTCGTTCGCGGGCAGCGAAGGCGGGCTGAACTTGGAGATGCAGCCGACTGCAGGGCTGAAGCTGAATTGCCGGCGGCAGACCGAAGCGTGCGAAGGAGGTGCCCAATGGCCGCAGCCAAGCAAGTGGTCCCCGGCCTGTTCGTCATTCCGACCGGGGTCGTCAACACGTTCCTGCTCGACGCCGCCGACGGATGCGCCCTCATCGACGCCGGGCTGCCGGACCGCGTCAATGACATCCTGCGCGGGATCGCGGCGGCGGGCAAGCGGCCCGCCGACGTCCGCCATCTGATCGTCACCCACGCCCACCCCGACCACATCGGCAGCCTGGCCGCCCTCCGGGCGGCCACCGGGGCGGCCGTGTACTGCCACCCGGCCGACGCGGCGATCATCACGGCCGGGGGCGGCTTCCGCCCGCTGAGCGTCTCTCCGGGGGTGGTCAGTTGGCTCGTGTGGCGGCTGTTCATCCGGCCGATCCTCCGCCGCTACCCGCGCGTCGAGCCCACGCCGGTGGACCAGCACCTGTCCGACGGGCAGGTGCTGCCCATCGCCGGCGGTCTGACGGTCGTCCATGCCCCCGGCCACTGCGCCGGGCAGGTCGCCCTCCTGTGGGCGGCGCACGGTGGAGTTCTGCTGGCGGCTGACGCCGCGGCCAACGTCCTTGGACTGAGGCCGTCTCCCGCCTACGAAGACCTGGCCGTGGGCGAACAGTCGCTGCGGCGGCTGTCGGCGCTCAATTTCCAGGTCGCCTGTTTCGGGCACGGCAAGGCCATTGTCGGCGAGGCCGCCGTCCGGTTCCGCCGGCACTGGCCGGTCGCCCGCGCCTCGGACGCCGAACTAGCCCAGGTGTGAAAGGAGGTGCCCAATGGCTGAATCTCCTCTGCGCCCCACCGTGGCCGACCGGAGTCGCCTCGGCAATGGAAGGAAAGGCGCGACACGCGCGGACCACGGCAACGACATGATCCGCGCCGACCATTCGCGGACCATCGGGCAGGGCCGGGTGGTCGATGAGCTGATTGCTCGCTTCACGCATTCGATCCGCATGGACTGGCTGCTGCCCGGCATCCCACCGACCGGCAAGCGCGTGGAGCTGCCGTTCGTCGTCATCGTGCAGTTCGACGGCGACAAGCTGGCGCACGAGCACCTCCACTGGGACCAGGCTTCGGTGCTCGTCCAGGTCGGCCTGCTCAACCGGACGCTTCCCGTCTGCGGCGGCGAGATCGCGGCGCAAGTGCTGAATCCGACACAACCGATGAATGAACTCATCCACCGGACATCGAACAACGGCAACAGGTGAGTCGCTGGCGTCAGGTCATCAGAGGCGAGAAACATGAACGCTTTCACGAACAAGGGCACCGGCAGCACGGCCGGCAACAGCGGTATCCGCCCAGCGACCACCAAGGAATCGAGCCTGCAGGCGACCAGGGATGAGCCGCATCCGACGCCCCTCTCGGAGGCAACCAACCTGTTCCTGTCCGGGAACTTCGCTCCGGTTGAAGCGGAGACCACCTGCTTCGACCTGGACGTGCATGGCACGATCCCCGAGGAACTCAACGGACGGTTTCTCCGGATCGGTCCGAACCCGATCGGGCCGATCGATCTGCTGCGATTCCACTGGTTCCTCGGCACTGGCATGGCGCACGGGCTGCGGCTGCGGGGCGGGCTCGCGGAGTGGTATCGCAACCGGTTCGTGCTCGACGCCCAGGCTGCCCAGGCACTCGGCCGTGCCCCGATCCCCGGCCCGGGCGCCGGAAGTCGCGACGGCGTCGTCAATACTCACTTCACCACAGCCGCAGGTAAGCTGTACGCGCTGGTCGAGGCCGGCAATCTGCCGATTGAACTCGACGATGAGCTGGAGAGCGTCGCCCGCTCCGACTTCGGCGGCACGCTGGAGGCCGGCTTCGCGCCGCATCCCAAATACGACCCCGCGACAGGGGTTCAACACGCGATCGCCTACGAGCCGGGCCTGCCCGTGCGCTACCTCACACTCGACGCGGCTGGCCGCGCTGCCACCGTGGCGCGGATCGAGCTGCCGCACACGCCGATGATCCACGACGTTGCCTTCACCGCTTCGAGCATCGTCGTGCTCGACCTGCCCGTGACGTTCCAGCCCGAATCGGCGCGGACCGGCCTGCCCTGGCTCTGGGACGAGCGGAGGGACGCTCGGGTCGGCCTCTTGCCGCGCGACGGCGACGTGGGGCGGCTGCAATGGTTCGCGGCGCCGCGCTGCTTCGTCTTCCACTTCCTCAACGCCTACGACGACGGCGACCGGACGATCGTCGATCTGGTCCGCTACCCGCGGATGTTCGCGGCCGATCCGAGCGGACCCAGCGAGGGACCGTCCCTGCTGGCCCGCTGGACACTCGACCGTTCGAGCGGCCGGCTCATCGAGACGATCCTTGACGAGCGCGCACCGGAGTTCCCGCGGATCAACGGGGCCTTCGCCGGGCGCCCCTACCGCTACGGCTACACCGCACATGCGCCGGACGGGGGCCACAACGGCCCGGCCATCAAGCATGACCTGGAGCGGTGCTCGTCCGAGATCCACGACTACGGTCCCGGCCGCGTCACGCTCGAACCGGTCTTTGTCCCGCGCCCCGACCCTCGCGCCGAGGATGACGGTTGGATCCTGTCTTACGTCTACGACGCCAACCGCGACCAGAGCGACGTCGTGATCCTCAACGCCCGTGATTTCGGCGGCGATCCCGTCGCGATCATCCGTCTGCCCGTCCGTGTCCCCTACGGGTTCCACGGCGGCTGGGTGGCTGAAGGGTCCGCCAACCCGCCGGTCGCGTGAACGCTCTTGCCCGGCGGGGCTGGAGGAAAACCTTGGCCGACCTGTACTCACCGGGAACCAGCGCGAGGTGGGTTAGACGCAGCGGAATGGAGGGAACTACCCTGCAGTTCTTTCACCTCGCCTCGGACGAGAGCAGCTTCACCACGGGCATCAACCTCGTCGCCGACGGCGGGCTGTCGGAGTTCTGACGACCGCCGGTTGCCGACTGGCGGGACACAGGACCGAGGAACGCAACGGGAAGAATGAGATGGGCGTTGACCTTGTTATACGGCTGGTCGCCATCCTGCTGGCTGCTCTCGCCACCGGTGGCCTGATGGTCAATTGGATCGGCCTCGCACGGGCGATGGCTCGGGTTTCGTCCGCTTCGGCGTACACGGAGTTTCATCAAGCGACCAACCGAACGTTCGATCCCTACATGCCGATCGTGGTGTTCGGCGCTATTTTCGGCGGCATTGCGCTCGCGGTGGTCGCTTCCGGGGCGAATCCCGCATCCGGTCCACTCGCGATCTCGGGCGCCGCCTGCTATGCCGTCGTAATTGCGATTGCTCTATCGACCAACGTGCGCATCAACAAACGCATCGCAGGATGGTCGATCCAGTCTCCGCCTGACAACTGGATGGCCATTCGCGCGGGCTGGATTCGGTGGCACGTCCTGCGCACGCTGGTGTCGGTCCCGGGTCTCGTTTGTTATATCTTGTCCGCTCTGCTCAGTGCTCGGTGAATCGGTACGGGATCGAGATTCTGCCGCAGCACGGCGACCGGGCGCGCTCGCCCACAGACCACAGGAGAGATCGATGAGACACGAACTACTTACCGCGACCCTGTTCGCCGCGACGATGGTCCCGAGTGGGCAGACCGACGAGCCCGCCCCCGAGAAGCAAGTCGCGGCGCTCTCGGAGCAGCACCGCCTGGCCGCCATCAAGGGCGACACGAAGGTTCTCGACGCTGTGCTGGCCGACGACTGGGTTGTCGTCGGCCCCACCGGCGCGGTCGAGACCAGGCGCCAGCAGGTGAAGAAGATCAAGGACAAGAGTCTCGTCTTCGAGGCGATCGATCCCAGGGAGGTCAAGGTGCGGGTCCACGGCGACGCGGCGATCGTGATGGGACTCTATCACATCAAGGCGACCCTCAACGGAAGGACGGTCGATGGCGTCTTCCGCAACACCGAGGTCTTCACCAGGCAGGCGGGGACGTGGCGGTGCGTCTTCAATCAAGTCACACCGGTGGCGGAGCCGCCGGCCGAGAAGCGCTGACGGCGGCCCCGCCACGGAGGAAGTGAACGATGACGCAGGAACAGAACGCGCGCAGCGCACAGGCCGTCCAGATGCTCACCGCGCAACTGGGTGCCGCCAAGGTGCTCTCGTCCGGCCCAGCCTACGACGAGGCACGGCATGTCTGGAATGCCGCCGTCACCCGCCGCCCGGCCGTGATCGTCCGTTGCGAGAGCACGGGCGACGTTCAATCCTCCGTCCGAGCCGCCAGGACGTGCGGCCTGTCGCTGTCGGTCCGGGGGGGGTGGGCATGACTGGGCGGGGCGTGCCCTGCAGGGAGAACTGGTCGTCGATCTCACCCGGATGCGGCAGGTCAGCGTTGCCGGTCGAGTGGCCACCATCGGTGGCGGCGCGACCACGATGGCGGTGGCCGAGGCGGCCCAACCCTATGGGTTGGCGGCGGTGACCGGCACGATGGGGTGCGTCGGGATGGCGGGCCTCACGCTCGGGGGTGGCTACGGCCCCCTCACGGGGCGGTTCGGCATGGCGTCGGACAATCTCCTGGGAGCAGAAGTGGTGCTCGCCGACGGCCGGGTGGTTCGGGCCGATGAGACGCACGAGCCGGACCTGTTCTGGGCACTTCGCGGCGGCGGTGGCAACTTCGGAGTGGTCACCAGCCTGCGCGTGCGGTTGCATCCGGTCGCCGATGTGTCGGCCGGCGTCGTCGCCTTCCCCTGGGAGCAAGCCAGGAGTGTCTTCAAGGCCTATGACGATCTGGTCGTGGCGATTCCGGATGAACTCACCCTGACACCCGGATTGTTGCCAGGCCAGGATGGCAAGCTGACCGTCCTGATGCTCCACGCGTGGTGCGGCGACCGGCGCGAGGATGAGCGCGTGCTCGATGTGGTCAAGGGCCTCGGCGCACCGAGCCTGGTTCAGGTCGGCAGAACGAGTCCCGCGCAGATGCTGAAGGATGCCGATCCGCTGGTTCTCCATGACGTGAACTGGATCGTCCGCACGGTGACGCTGGCCAAACTGGAGCCCGGAGCCGTCGAGGCTCTCATCGCTGGCATGGAACTCCGCAGCTCGCCGCTGAGCTGGATTGGCGTGCATCCATTCCACGGGGTCGGTGAGCGCATCGCTCTGGAATCGACGGCCTTCGGCCTCAGGGCACGTCACTTCATGGTCGGGATCTTCGCCGCCTGGGAGCGCGGCGAGGATGCTCCGCACCGGGCCTGGGCCGACGCGGTCGAGGCAAAGCTGTTGCCCTACGCATTGCCGAGCGCCTACCCCAACTATTTCGGACCGGATCGCCCGGCGCAGGCCGCGCAGGCCTATGGGCGGAACACCGCCCGGCTCCTGGGGATCAAAGCGCACTACGACCCGAACGGCGTGTTCGCCGCGACGTCCCTGCCGGTGCTGGCCTAACCCGAGGAGATGTTCATGAAAACCACGCTGTGCGACACGCTGGGGATCGACTACCCGATCTTCGCCGCGCCGATGGGGCCCGACCTGACCGGCTCCGATCTCGTCGCGGCGGTGAGCAACGCCGGCGGCCTCGGCATCCTGCAGGCACAACTCTGCACGCCGCCGGTCTTCCGCCAGGAGATCCGCCGCATGCGGGCGCTCACCGCCAGGCCGTTCGGGGTGAACCTGGTTCTCCACTTCCCCGTCGAGGAGCAGGTCGCCATCTGCCTGGAAGAGCGGGTGCCCGTCCTCTCCCTCTTCTGGGGTGATCCGACGCCGTACGTGGGGCGTGCCCACGCGGCGGGCGTGAAGGTCTTCCATCAGGTCGGCTCGGTCGCGGAGGCCCGCCGGGCGGCGGCCGCGGGGGTGGACGTCATCATCGCGCAGGGCGTCGAGGCAGGCGGCCACGTGGCCGGGGCAGTCTCCACCCTGGCCCTGGTCCCGCGGGTTGTCGATGCGGTCGCCCCGCGGCCGGTGGCCGCCGCCGGCGGCATCGGGGACGCCCGCGGCGTGGTGGCCGTCCTGGCCCTGGGGGCGCAGGCCGCGGTGTTGGGCACACGCTTTCTGGCCAGCGCCGAGTCGCGCGCCCACCCGCACTACAAGCAGAAGTTGTTGGAGGCCGGCGAGGAAGACACGGTTCGCACCATCCTGTTCGGCCACGGCTGGCCCAACGCCCCGCACCGGACCTTGCGGACGGCGTTCGTGCGGCAGTGGCTCGACCAGGAGGCTCGGGGCCAGGAATCGCGCCCGGACGAGCCGGCAGTCGGCCAGACCGTCGTCGGCGGGCAGACGATGCCAGTGCTGCGGTTCATGGGGCTCCCGCCGAATTGTGACGCCAGTGGGGATATCGAGTCGATGGATTTGTTAGCGGGCCAGAGCGTTGGCCTGGTCGGGGAGATCAAGCCGGCCAGTCAGATCGTTCGCGAACTGGTGGAGGAGGCACGGCAAATCGTCTCGCAGCGTCTGGCCGGTTTGGTCGCAAGAGGAGCAGGCTGCGGCTAACCAACGGCCAAGCTGCCGGGGCCGCTCGCGT
Organism: uncultured Gemmataceae bacterium; assembly: GCA_963750165.1. Taxonomy (GTDB): domain Bacteria; phylum Planctomycetota; class Planctomycetia; order Gemmatales; family Gemmataceae; genus CAVVPN01. The sequence goes on from CAVVPN010000003.1 coordinate 18,412, forward strand.
TCACACGCTTTTGGCTCGTCAGATTCGTGATCATGGTCCGTGGTGGCTTTCATCGTCCCGCCTAGCCAGGCGCTCCCAGGACGCCACGCAAGTAACAGTGCCCGCGACTTCACCCGCCTCCGCCCACCCCCAAGACAACACGTATCGGGGTAGATCCTGGCTTATCTGATGACCATTTCTCTGTCATTCACAATTTCGGACATGGTGGAGCGGGGTTCACTTTGTTTTGGGGTTCAGCACGGGAAGTCCTGCGCTTGTTGGGAGGTCCGTCATGAGTGACCTTCGCATCCGAGCGAACCGCGGTCTAAACTGGTAATGGAGCTACCTGGTGCGGTACGCGGCATCAATTTTGCCCGTGCAGTCACCTTGAGGTCGGTGTGGACGGATAGCGGCCACAGGCCCTCTGTCGCCGCCCGCCCGGATTTGCTAGAATGACCTGAGCCAATGGATTGGCAAACCTCAGGTCGGGAGAAGACCGCCATGAACAAGTCCTTGCTCAAACTACCGCTGGAGAAGAAACGCGAATTGCTCCGCGCCCGTCAGCTGGCCCGGCAGTTTGCCGGCCTGCTGGGCTTCGACGCCATCGAGCAGGCAGCCATTGCGGCCGCGGTGTTCGAGGTCGCCCGCCAGGCCCGGGCCGCCGCCGCCACTGCCGTGCTGCACTTCCAGGTGGTCGATGACGTGTTCCTGGTGCAGCCCGAAGGCGTTCCGGTCGGAACGGCGCCGCTGCGGTTGGAGAAGCCCCGGCCGTCGAGCGCGACACGGCCGGCGGGCGAGGATCTGGCGTGGGTGGTGAGCCGGTTGGTGGAGTTGACGCCGTTCACCGTCCTGGAGGAGGTCCAGCGGCAGAACCAGGAATTGCTGCGCACAGTGGCGGAGTTGAAGGCGTGTCAGGCGAAACTGGAGCAGTTGACGGCGCCGCAGACGAAGCCGAGCGCGGCGTAGCGGGGAGCGCTGGTTTTGGTCGGAGCCCGCGCTGGCGCTCGGGCTCCGACCCAATCGGTTAACTCCCGAGCTTGAGCTGTTTGCTGATGCCCTCCCACGCCTCCTTGCGCAGCCGCTCATAACTGTTGGCGTACTCCTGCTTGCCGGTGCTCCAGAACTCCTTCAGCACGACCGTCTGGCGGCGCAAGAGTTGGTTGAGTTGCCGCAGCTTGTACAGGCCGATCCGATCCTCCTTGCCGATGTCCATCTTGCCGACCAGCTCCAGCTTCTTGTCGGTGGCGTCCACGAGCCCGAGCACGGATTCGATGAGTTGACGGGCGGCCTTTTCGTCGTAGGTGCCGGCCGCCTTGCCGTCCGCGACCAGGCCGATGTTGAGGTAACCCTGATACACCTGCGAGGCGGTGAGCAGTCCGACTGTCTCCAGCAGAAGTTGACGTTCCTTGGCGGCGGCGTCCTCCCTGGTGCCCTGGGCCGTCGCCGTGGGGCACCAGACGACCAGGCCGACCACCGCTACCCAGCCAGCGTACTTACGCATGGGTCGATCCTCCGCAAACGCACTGGAGCCGGAGGCTGGGCACCCTCCGGCTCTGCTGATTCAGGGGTGTGAGCGGCTCCGCTGCTTACCTCTTCCCATGGATGGCGGGGGCGTGGTGGACGGCCGGCGCGTGTTGCGTTGCGTGGACGGCCGGCGCATGGTGGATGGCCGGCATGTGCTGATTCGCGTGAACGGCCGCCGCGTGTTGCGCCGGATGCATCTGGACGCCAGCGGGCATGTGGGCCGTGGTCACATGGCCTTTGCCGGTCCCCTTGCCCTGCTGGCCGCCGACCGTGCCCTTGCCGTGCTGGGCGTTCATCCCCGTGAACTGGGCCGTATGCTTCGCGTTGGCCATCTGCGTGCCGGTGTTCGTATGGCCCTTGTTCGCCTGGAGGCCGCCCATCTGACCGCCGAATTTTTGACCGCTGCCCAGGCCATTTTTGGCGAACTGCTGGCCCGCGCCCTTGTGATTCATCGCCGCCCAGTGCTGCTGGCCCGCCGCCAGGGCCGCGTGGCTGAGGTGCGCCAGGCCCGAGAAATGGCCGCCGAGGAAACCGGCCCCGTGGGCAAAGAAATCACGGTGGTGCTGCTCAAAGCGGTGATGATCGAAGCGGTGATCGTGATGATGGAAGCCGACCATGCCGGCGCTGTGCCCGTCGTGCCGGTGGTCCTGGTGCTGCTTGTCGCCGGGGTGGCGGAAGCTACCGAACTGGCCCACCACCTGCCCGAGCTGCTGCACGGAGCCGACCGACTGCGTGCCCCTGTTGTTGGAGTTACCACTCTTGCCTCCGCCCTGCAGGACGGCCTGCTGGGCGCCGACACTACCGGTCAGCGTGCCGCTCGCCTGGGCAATGCCGACAGTCAGGCTGCCGCTGTTGCGGTTGCCGGTCGCGGTTTTGCCCCTGGTGGTTTGGCCGGCAGCCGGCACTGCGGTCAGCGCCGCCACGGGAAGCAACCCCAGCAGCGCGAGTTGATGGAAGCGTCGCATACACCAATCCCCTTTCCCATACCCGTCACGGGGGGTGAGAGACCCTGGCGGTCAATTCATAAAACGACGGCCAGGCGGGTTCGTTGGCGCGGCGGCGCGATTTTCATTTTTCTGACCACGGCGGCCCGTTGACCCGCACAGGATTTTGACTGGAGCGGTTCCCAGTCGCGTGGACCACAAGTCGTAGGACGGCTCTCCAGAGCCGTCGGGAGAACAACGCGATCATCGGCTGCAACGCCGCCACCGTCGTCAGGTCGTAGCAGCGCCGCAGGGCGTTGGGGTCGTGCAATTGCTCGGGGAGGCTGCCGCCAGGGTGTTGTGCCAGGCGATCCGCCAGATCCACGAGCGCGCGGGTGCGCCGGCGGTGGCCGAGTTGGGCATGGCCGAAATGTTAGTGGCCGAAGTCGTGCGTGACAGGGGAAGGCAGGGACATGCGGGTCGCTCCTTGACAAAGGGCCGCCAGGTCGCCGTTTACGGAGTCGATAGTATACATGCAGATCGTAAAAGTTGAGGCTAAACCTGACGCCTGACGGCCCTGGCTATTGGCTGCCGCCCCTTCGGGGCTCAAGACCCAATCATCCGCCCAACTTTTCGCGCACCAGCTTCGCCGCGAGTTGCAGCGCCTCCGCGAGCTTCGCGGGCTCCTTGCCGCCGGCCTGGGCCAGCGTCGGCTTGCCGCCGCCGGCGCCGCCCACGACCTTCGCCACCTCGCCGACCAGCTTGCCCGCGTGCAGTCCCTTCTTGACCAGGTCGTCCGTCACGCCCGCAAGCAGGCCGACCTTGCCGTCCTCCGTCCAGCCGACCAGCACCGCGGCACTGCCCGCTTTCTGCTTCAGCCGATCCACCTGGTTGCGCAACTGCTCGTCCGGTGACGCCGGCAGCTCACCGATCATCACCTTCGCGTCGCCGACCACCGCCGCCGCGTCGAACAATTTATCTGCGACACCCTGCAAATCCGCCGCGGCGCCCTTTTTGAGCTGCTGCTGCAATTTCTTGATCTCGTCCTGCAACTGCTCGACACGGCCCGGCAACTCCTCGGGCTTGCAGTTGAAGCGGCCCGTCAGCGTGTCAAGCACCGACGCCAAGCGCTGCACGGTGGCGACCGCCCCACGGCCGGTGACGGCGGTGACGCGGCGCACGCCCTTGGCGACCGCCTCCTGGCTGACGATCTTGAAGAAGCCCGCCTCGCCGGTGTGCGTCAGGTGCGTGCCGCCGCAGAACTCCACCGAATGCTCCGGCGTCGCCTGCCCTGGCGCCGCGGCACCGATCAGCAGCACGCGCACCGGGTCCGGGTACTTCTCGCCGAAGACCGCACGCACGCCGGCAATCTGCTTCGCCTGCGTCAGCGGCAGCGTCACCGGCGTCACCGGCAGATCCGCGTAAATCCGCTCGTTGACCAGCCGCTCGACCTCCGCGACCTGCTCCGGCGTCAGCGGCTTATCATGGGCAAAGTCGAAGCGCGTCTTCTCCGCATCGACCAGCGAGCCTTTCTGCTCGATGTGCTCGCCGAGGACGCGGCGCAGCGCCCAGTTGAGCAGGTGCGTCGCGGTGTGGTTGCGCATGGTGTCGGCGCGGACGCCGTCCACCGCCGCGGTCGCCGACTGGCCCGGCTCCAGCGCACCGTCCACGACGCGGCCGACGTGCAGCACGCTGTCGCCGAGTTTCTGCGTGTCCTCGACCTCGAAGCGGCCCGTCGTGGTCGTGATGCTGCCCACGTCGCCGACCTGGCCGCCCTGCTCGGCGTAGAAGTTCGTGCGTTCCAGCAACAGCGCAACCTCGTCCTCGCCGCCGAGGCGACCGGACTTCACCACGGCGTTGTCCTTGACCCAACCAAGCACCTTCGCGTTGACCGCCAGGCCAGCATACTTGGCGGCGTCGTCGGTCTTCGGCAGATCGCCCTGCACCGCGGTTACGACGAACTTCTTGCGCGACGCCCGCGCCCGCTTCTTCGCCTCATCCAACTCGCGCTGGTAGCCGGCGCGGTCCACCGTCAGGCCCGCCTCGTATGCCATCTGCTCGGTGATGTCGATGTAGACGCCGTAGGTGTCGTGCAGCGTGAACGCGTCCATGCCGCTGACGACGTTGGTGCCGTTCTGCCGCGCCCGCGTCGCCGCCTCCTCGAACAGCTTGATGCCGCGATCCAGCGTGCGGATGAAGCTCTCCTCCTCCTCGCGGATCATGTCGATCACCTGCTGCGGGTGGCGCTTCAACTCCGGGAACGCGCCGCCCATCGTCTCCACCACCGTCGGCACCAGGTCGCACAAAAACGGCTTCTTCGCGCCCAGGTATTGCCGGCCGTAGCGCTCCGCCCGGCGCAGGATGCGGCGCAGCACGTAATTCCGGCCGGTGTTGCCCGGCCGCGCCCCGTCCGTCAGCGCGAACGTCAGCGCCCGGATGTGGTCCCCGATGACGCGGTACGCCGTGTCCTCGTGGCGGTCGAGCCGGAACGTGTACGGCCCCGCGCCGGTCACCTTCTGGATCGCCGCGAAGATCGGCGAGAACACGTCCGTGTCGTAATTGCTGTCCTTGCCCTGCAGCACCGCCGTCACGCGCTCGAAGCCCATGCCCGTATCGACGTGCTTCGCCGGCAGCGGCGTCAGCTTTTTATCCTCGCCGCGATTGAACTGGATGAACACCAGGTTCCAGATTTCCATCACCTCCGCCCGACCCGCGTTCACCAAATTGCCGCCGCTTTTGTCCGGCGTGCGGTCGATATGGATTTCGGTGCAGGGGCCGCACGGCCCGGTGTCGCCCATCTCCCAGAAGTTGTCCTTCTTGTTGCCGAAATGAATGTGGGAATGGTCAATGTCCGTGACCGTGCGCCACAGTTCCGCCGCCTCGGTGTCGGGCTCCAGGCCCTCGCCGCCCTCGAACACGGTCGCGTGCAGCCGGCTCCTGTCGAGGCCCCACACCTGCGTCAGCAGCTCCCACGCCCACGCGATCGCTTCCTTCTTGAAGTAATCGCCGAACGACCAGTTGCCGAGCATCTCGAAGAACGTGTGATGATAGGTGTCCTTACCCACGTCGTCGAGGTCGTTATGTTTACCGCCGGCGCGGATGCACTTCTGCGTGTTCGCCGTGCGCCTGTACGGCGGGCTGGCGGTGCCGAGGAAGTACGGCTTGAACTGGTTCATGCCGGCGTTGGTGAACAGCAGCGTCGGGTCGTCCAGCGGCACAACACTGCTGCTCGGCACGAACGTGTGGCCGTGCTTCTTGACGAAGAAGTCGATGAACTCCTGACGAATCTGGTTCGCGGTACGCATGAGAGGAAAGTACTATGTACGAAGTACGAAGTACGAAAAAAAGAAAAAAGGAAGAAGGATACAAAGCTGACAACGAGTCAGGGTTTGTTCTGAGCCTTCTTGAGGATGGCGGTCAGTATCATGATTAACTCTTCGGATTCGCGGAGCAAGGGTTGTCCCGCGGCCGGGGCGACGATCTCGCTGGCGACCAACAACCGCAGCCAGTATCGCGTTTCTCGTGCCTCCTTGCGTGAGATCGAATACTTCGAGATAAAATCGGCCCGGCTCTGGCCGGCCTTGCCCTCTTCCACGTTGGCCCCAATAGAAGTCCCCGACCGCAATAGTTGATTCGCGATCGTCCTCGGCACCCCCGGCTGTCTTGACAGCGATTGACACAATTGGATGATGCGGAGTGCGAATTGAAACGTCCGTTCGCATAAATCAAAAGGCGGCTGAGTTTCTGTTCGACCGTTCTCCATGTTCCCCCCTTTTTCTTTTCCTTTCTTTTTCTTCTCTTTTTTCGTACTTCGTACTTACTACTTCGTACTTTCTTCATAGCCGCGCTGCGCTGCCAAATACACCTCCCGCAAAGCCACACCGCGTTCCCGGGCGACGCGGGCGCAGTCCTCGTACTCCGGCGCGAACACCGGTGGCCGGCCGTCGCGCCAGCCGAGCTTGCCCTGCACCGGCCCCCACGGGGTAGACACCGTGACCGCCCGCCGGTTCAACTTCGACCGGCTCACCACATACCGCCGCACGCCGAACGTCGTCGTCTCGCGGAACAGCACATCCTCCAGCGCCGCCAGCGTCGCCGGCTCCGCGAGGAGGCTCAGCAGCACGCCAGGCCGGTTCTTCTTCATGAAAATCGGCGCCGTGAACACGTCGAGCGCCCCGGCGGCGAACAGCTGCTCGACGCAGTAGCCGACCCACTCCGCGGGAAGGTCGTCCAGGTTTGTTTCCAGCACCCACACCTGATCGCCCACGGCCGGCGCCTCCGCGGCGGTGCCGACGAACAGCCGCAGCAGGTTCGGTTGCTCGACGAACTCGCGCCGCCCGGCGCCGTGGCCGATGCGCTCGATGGTCAGCGCCGGCTGCTCGACCCACTCCTGCACGACGGTAGTGAGGATGGCGGCACCGGTCGGCGTGGTCAGTTCGGCCCGGACGGGGCTGGACCGCAGCGGCACACCCCGGAGCAGTGCGGCGGTGCCAGGCGCCGGCACCGGCATGATGCCGTGGGCGCACTTGACGGTGCCGCTGCCGACCGCGACCGGGCCACTGCTGAAGCGCGCCACGCCGAGCAGGTCCAGCGCTACCGCGGCGCCGGCAATGTCGGCGATGCTGTCGAGAGCGCCGACCTCGTGAAAGTGGACCTTCTCCAGTGGCATCCCGTGCGCTTCCGCCTCGGCCTCCGCCAGCCGGCGGAAGATGCGTAGCGCCAGGTCGCGCTGCGGCGGCGTCAGGCTGCCGCGGTTCAGGATCGCCTCCACGTCGGGCAGGAAGCGGTGTGTGTGCTCCTCGGCGGCCGTGACGCGAACGTGGGTCGCGGCGAAACCGCCCTTGTGGACCTTCTCGACCTCGACATTCACGGGCAGGCCCAGCGAGGCAATCGCGCCGAGCACCGGTTCCTGGGGGACGCCGGCATCGAAGAGCGCGGCCAGGGTCATGTCGCCGCTGATGCCGCTGAAACAGTCGAAATGGGCCACGCGCACGGGTCGGTCCTCCTCCGCCGGGAATTTTACGGCGCGGGCAGACCAAAACCCAGCAAGTCGGGGGAACTGGGTGCATCCCTGTAGTGGCAGGGGCAGCGAATCACCTTCGTGGGACGATTCTCCAGAGCCGTCGCAGCGCCTTACACAGGGCCCGGTGGAGGCTGTCCGGTTCGTAGTACCGCCTTTAGTGCGCATCGCGGTCGGGTGTAGCGGTCTGTTCGTAGCGGAAGTCGCCAGACTTCCGTAGCGGCTTCGGAAGTCTGGCGACTTCCGCTACCCCCAAACGCCAACCGCTCTCGAGCAGTTCACAGTCGCGTGGACCACGAATGGCAGGACGGCGCTCCCCCGGCGCCGAATCTCGACGTGTGAAAAAGTTGGCCCCCTTGGCCCCCTTGGCCCCCTTGCTGTGGCAGTGCAGGCCGCTGAAGGTCAGGCCGTGCCCGCCGTCTCACCCGTGCCACGTCATGTGCGCCTGCCCTTCGTGAACCGCTCCAGGTGTCAGATTCCGCCTAAAGGCGGTACTACGAACCGGACAGCCTCCACCGGATTGAGAATTAGACGGCTCTGGAGAGCCGTCCCACAAAGCGACCCCGGCGCAGCTACGCGGATGCACCCGGGGGAAATGTGGCGGAACTTCCCCTGGTGCTTTACAATGAGGACAACGACTCGCTCCGACCCACCGTTGCTCCACTCGGGAATAACCATGCTCCGACGCCGCGCACTCCGGATCGGTTGCCCCCTGCTGCTGGTACTGCTCGCCGGCCGCACCACGGCGGACGAGCCCACACCGGCCCAGGTCGTTTTCTTCGAGATGAAGATCCGCCCCGTCCTGGTCGAGCACTGCTACAAGTGCCATTCCGCCGCCAGGAAGTCGCCCAAAGGCGAGCTGCGCCTGGATAGTCGTGCGGCCCTGCTCAAGGGCGGCGAAACCGGCCCGGTCGTCGTCCCCGGCCACCCGGAGAAGAGCCGCCTGCTCGATGCGGTGCGCTACAAGACCGTTGATCTGCAAATGCCCCCCAAGGGCAAGCTCCCCGCGGCCGTGGTCGCCGACCTGGAGGCGTGGGTCAAGATGGGCGTCCCGTGGCCGAAGGAGACCGTCAAGGTCGCCACCGACAGGTACGCCTTCGACCTGGCCAAACGCAAGCAGGAGCACTGGGCCTGGCAGCCGCTGCGGCCAACGCCACCGCCCGCCGTCAAGACTCGGCAATGGCCGGCTGGCCCCGTCGATCAATTCCTGCTGGCGAAGCTGGAAGCGAAGGGCCTCAAGCCCGCCGCCGTGGCCGACCGCCGCACGCTCCTCCGCCGCCTCTATTTCGACCTGATCGGACTGCCGCCGACGCCCGCGGAAGTGGCCGCCTTCGTCAACGATCAGGCGCCCGACGCCGTCGAAAAAGTCGTGGATCGGCTGCTGGCGTCGCCGCACTTCGGCGAGCGCTGGGGCCGGCACTGGCTTGACCTGGTGCGCTACGCCGAGTCGCGCGGCCACGAGTTCGACTACAACCTGCCCAACGCCTATCAGTATCGCGATTACGTGATCCGCGCCGTCAACGCCGATGTGCCGTACAGGCAGTTCGTCCTGGAACACCTGGCTGGCGACCTGCTACCGAAGCCGCGGCTGCACCCGACCGAGAAGTTCAACGAGTCGATCCTCGGCACCGGCTTCTTCTTCCTGGGCGAACAGGTCCACTCGCCGGTGGACATTTGCCAGGATCGGGCCGACCGCCTCGATAACATGCTCGACGTGACCGGCAAGACGTTCCTGGGCCTGACGGTCGCCTGCGCACGTTGCCACGACCACAAGTTCGACGCCATCGCGCAGAAGGACTATTACGCCCTGGCTGGCTTCCTGCAGAGCGGCAGCTATCGCCTGGTGCCGTTCGATACCCTGGAGCACAACCGCCGCGTCGCCGCTGAGCTGTGGCGAGTACGCGACCAGGCGCGGGCGAAGGTGCGGCAGACGCTCGCCGCGCAACTCAGGCCCGGCGTCGAGCACACCGCGGCGTATCTGCTGGCGGCGCGGCAGGTGCTGGCGGGCCAGGTCGCGGCCATCGTGGCGCAGCAATTCAAGGTTGATGCGGCGCTGCTCGGCCGCTGGGTGACGCAGTTGCGAGCCGCCGCGAAGGACGCCACGGAACCGCTGCACGCCTGGACGCAGCCGGAAAACAGCCGCACAGCAATGGCGAAGGATCTGCGCAAGCGCGACGCCGCTGCGGCTGTCGCTCTGGATCGTGCGGAAATCATCGTCGATTACGCCAACCCCGGCCGCGACGGCTGGCTGCCCGATGGCCCGACCTTCGGCCCCGGCCCGGTGCGGGCTGGTACGCTGCGCCTGGGCACCGACCCGGCCCGGCCGGTGCTGGGCGTCGCCCATCTTGCCGCCGCGGAACGCGACCCGCTCTGGCCCGTGACGAAACTCGCTCCCGGCGCCGAGAACGAACCGGGCGCCCTCGGCGGACTGGTGCGCGCCGGCCGGACGCTGCGTACGCCGTCATTTCAGGTGAAGTCGGGCAAGGTCCACCTGCTGGTCAAGGGTGGCGGCCTGAGTTATGCGGCCGTCGAGAGCCACGTCATGATCGCTGGTCCGCTGCACGGCCAGCTGGTCAAGAACTTCAAGCCCGGCCCCCGTTATCAATGGGTGCTGCACGACCTGAGCGCTACAAGGGCCGCCGGGCGCACCTGGAGTTCACACCGCGCGACCCGGGCGACTTCGCCGTCGTCATGGTCGTCCAGGCCGATGTCGCACCCGGGCTACTCGACCGGCCCGACCAGGCCCTGCTGCGGCTGCTAACCGGGCCCGCTGCGGCGAACGTCGAGGCGCTGGCGGCCGGCTATCAGGAAGCGTTGTCGGATGTGGTGCGGCGGCTGGCGCCGGACGACGCGCACGGCCCGGCGGACGCGGCCCGGCTGGCGGACTGGCTGGTGCGGCACCCGGAGCTGTTCGTCAAGGACGAGGCGGAGATGCGGAAGGCCGTCGCGGACGCCGCCGGGCCGCTGCTGGCGGAACAGGCGAAACTGCTGGCCCAGGTCAAGACCGCGTCGCGGCTGGCCCCGGCGATGCTGGACGGCAGCGGCGTCGATGAGTTCGTGTTCCTGCGCGGCAACTACAAGACGCCCGGCGCCGCGGTGCCGCGGCGTTTCCTCGAAGCGCTGGCCGGGCCGGAGCGGTTACCAACCGCGAAGGGCAGCGGCCGGCTGGAGCTGGCCCGGCTGATGACCGATCCAGCGCGGACGCCGCTGCTGCCGCGCGTCATGGTCAATCGCGTCTGGCACCACCTGTTCGGCCGCGGCCTCGTCGCCTCGACCGACAACTTCGGCGTCCTCGGCGAGCGGCCGACGCACCCCGAACTGCTCGACTACCTGACGGACCGCTTCATCAAGGACGGCTGGTCGGTGAAGAAGCTCATCCGCACGCTGGTGTTGACGCGGGCGTATCAGCAGTCGTCGGCGATTGATAAGCAGGCGGACCAGATCGATCCGCAGAACTTGCTGCTGCACCGCATGCGCCTGCGCCGCCTGGAGGGCGAGGCCATCCGCGACGCCATGCTGGCGGTATCCGGCCGGCTCGACCGCAAGATGTTCGGGCCATCGGTGCCGGTGTTCCTGACGCCGTTCCAGGACGGCCGCGGTCGCCCCGCCAGCGGACCGCTCGACGGCAACGGCCGCCGCAGTGTGTACCTGTCGGTGCGACGCAACTTCCTGCCGGCGATGCTGTTGGCCTTCGACACGCCGCAGCCGTTCTCGACCGTCGGCAAGCGTAGCGTCTCCAACGTGCCGGCCCAGGCGCTGATCCTCATGAACGATCCGTTCGTGCGGCAGCAGGCTGAGTTGTGGGCGAAACGGACGCTCGCCCAGGAGAAAACGCCGCGCGGGCGGTTCGTCGCCCTGTACGAGAGCGCCTTCGCCCGGCCGCCGGCGGCGGCAGAGTTGACCGCCTGCCTGGATTTCGTGGCACGGCAGGCCCAGCTGGACAACCGCAACGCCGAGGACGCCGCCGTGTGGGCGAGCCTGGCCCACGCGCTGTTCAACACCAAGGAGTTCATCTACCTGCCATGAGCACGCAATGCGCCAATTCCGTAGTGCGAGCGGCGCCGCTGACGCGCCGCGACCTGTTGCTGCGTTGCGCCAACGGCTTCGGTGCGGTGGCCCTGGCCGCCCTGCTGACCGAACAGGGCCGCGCCGTCCAGACGCCTGGCGTGGTGCCCGGCCGCGTCCGCCACCACCCGCCGCGCGCCCGGAACGTCATCTTCCTGTACATGGACGGCGCCCCGTCGCAGGTGGACACCTTCGACTACAAGCCGGCCCTGGCCCGCTACCACGGCCGCGATCCGCACAGCATTTTCACCGTCGAGCCGACGCAGTTCAACAACGTCGGCCGGGTCATGCAATCGCCGTGGCGCTTCCGCCGCTGCGGCCAGAGCGGTCAGTGGGTTAGCGACCTGTTCCCGCACGTCGCCGGCTGCGTCGATGAGCTGTGCTTCGTTCGCTCGATGACCTCACACTTCTCGGAGCACACGGGTGCCAATTATTTCCTGCACACCGGCAGCGGCATGCAGGGCCGGCCGAGCATGGGGGCGTGGCTCAGCTACGGCCTGGGCAGCGAGAACCGTAACCTGCCCGGCTTCATCGTGCTCAACGGCGGCCTGATTCCGCCAGGCGGTCTCGACAACTTCAACAGCGGCTTTTTGCCCGCGGCGTATCAGGGCTCGGTCTTCCGCGCCGCCGACCCGCCCGTCGCCAACATCCGCCGCCTGGAACCGACGCAGCAGCACCAGCGCAACCAGCTCGACCTGGTGCGGCAGCTGGACGGCGGCCTGTTGCAGCGCAGCGGCGGCGCCGATGAGGTCGAGTCGGCCATCGCCAACGCCGAGACGGCGTACCGCATGCAGACGGCGGTGCCGGAGTTGATGGACATCCGCAGCGAGACGGCGCTGACGCGGCGGCTGTACGGCGTGGAGGCCACGTATGCGCCGACGCGGATTTTCGGGACGCAGTGCCTGCTGGCGCGGCGGCTGGTGGAGCGCGGGGCGCGGTTCATCGAATTGACCTGCCCGAACGTCGGCGCCGACCGCTGGGACCAGCACGGCGGTCTGCGGACGGGCCACCAGAACAACGCCCGCGCTGTCGATCAGCCGATTGCGGCGCTGCTGCGCGATTTGAAGGGCCGCGGCCTGTTGAACGAGACACTGGTGGTGTGGGCGGGCGAGTTCGGGCGGACGCCGTTCGCGCAGGGCAGCGACGGCCGCGACCACAACCCGTATGGCTTCACGCTCTGGTTGGCGGGCGGCGGCGTCAAGCCGGGCTTCGCTTACGGCGAGACGGACGAGTTCGGCTACCACGCGGTGCAAGGGCGGCAGGAGATTCACGACCTGCACGCGACGATGCTGCATCTGCTGGGGGTGGATCACACGCGGCTGACGTTCCGCTTCGGCGGGCGTGACATGCGGCTGACCGACGTGCATGGCGAGGTGATTCGCGAGGTGCTGGCGTAATCGAGACGCGCGGAGTTGCGCACCGGGTGCAGGTCGAGAGCGCAGCGCTCGCGGACGCCGGGCACGGCTTGTCGTCGGGCGGCCTGCACTGCCACAGCAAGGGGGCCAAGGAGGCCAAGGGGGCCAGCTTTTTCATACGTCGAGAATTGGCGCCCTGGCTCCGTGCGGCTGGCACGGCGCGACACCAAACGGCGGCGGCTGTCACAGCAAGGACGCCAAGAACGCCAACTTTTTCATACGTCGAGAATCCGCACCCCCAGAGCCGGTCACGGGCGCTTCGTCCACGCGCAGGCAACGTGTGAGGGAGGGAAACCATGTCGGACGTACCAGACCCGATCAAGAGCCTGCATCTTACACCTGAGTTGCTGGCCAGCCGCAGCATACGCTACTTGCATGAGGCGGATCGCTCGGTTCTCCAGACGATCCGCTGTGGCGTGCTGTTCCTGATGGCGTTCTGGAGCGGACCAGCTTGCAGGAATGTCCGAGCACCGTAACAACAGCTGCGCCACAATCAACGCCCGAACAATAACCACCAGAACACGCCCGCCGCCACAATCCGATAGACGCCGAACCAGATAAACGTGTGCGTCTGCACAAAGCGCAGCAGCCAGCGCACCACCACCAGCGCCACCACGAACGACACCACCATACCGATGCTCAGCAGCACCGCCTCGTCCGCGTGCAGCCCTTCCGGGCGTTCCTTGTACAGCGAGTAGGCCGAGGCCGCCGCCATCGTCGGCACCGCCAGTAGGAACGAGAACTCCACCACCGTCCGCCGCTTCAGCCCCACCGCCAACCCGCCCAGGATCGTCGCCGCCGCCCGCGACACGCCCGGGATCAGCGCCACGCCTGCGCGACGCCGATCAGCAACGCCTGCACCAGGGACATGTTTTCCACGCCCTCGACCGCGTCCTTGCGCTCGCCGTGATACACCTCAAAAAGCACCAGCACGTTGCCGCCGATCAGCAGCGCCCAGAGCGTTACCTCCACGTTGTCCAGGTACTCGCGCACCACCCGGTAAAACAGGAACCCAATCGCCGCCGCCGGCAGGAACGCCACCGCCACGCGCAGCATCACCCGCCAGTTCACCAGCAGCATCCGCCAGTACAGCATCACCACCGCCAGGATGGCCCCGAACTGGATCACTACCTTGAAGGTCTTGGAAAACGACGTGTCCGGCAACTGCATCAGGTTGGACGCGACGTTCAAATGGCCCGTCGAGGAAATGGGCAAGAACTCGGTCAATCCTTCAACGACGCCGAGGATGACCGCATCGAGGTAATTCATGAACGCTCCTGCGTGGGGCCGGCGGCGCTAAATCCATTTGATGCGGAGCAGGCCGACGAGCGAGAAGCGCGGGGCGTCGGGCCGCGGCTGCCATTCGACCTTCTTGTAGGTGCCGAAGACGCGATCCCACAGGTCGAACGAGATGCCGAAGTTGTGGTGCCACATGTGCCGATCGTGGTGGAGGAAGTGGACCGGCCGCGGCAGCCAGAAACACAGCTCGGGCTTCTCGTGTTGCAGCTGATGGCTGTAGGCCGCCCAGGCGCCGTAGAGGACCGCGCCCGCCGCCCAGCCGATGCCGGCCTCCACCGACCACAGGAAGCCCAGCCAGCCGAGGACGACGCCCCCCTTCAGGTAGTCCTTGAACTCCAGCAGCCAACCCTGACCGAAGCCTTCCTTGTGGTGCTGGGCGTGGACCTTGCGCAGCAGCCAGTTGTGCATGAAGCGGTGCAGCCAGTATTCGCTGAAGGTGCCGAGGAACAGCGACAGCAGCAATGCCCAGAGCCAGTCCGGCATGGCGATCCCCTCCGACACGACAGGGCTCCTCTCGGTACGCAATCCAGGCACTACTTTAGCCGACCCAACGCGGCGTGCAAGAGGTTTCGCGGGATCGTGGAGCAAAAAGACGGATCCACAGCTGACACAGATGGCACAGATAAAGACAAATTCAAATGTCTTTATCTGTGCCATCTGTGTCAGCTGTGGATCCCTGTCTTTTTTTCTTCCGGCTGCTTCCTTGCACGGCCCCCATCTGCCGATTAAAGTGGAACCAACGATTTACCCCCCAGCGACTGCTTGCGCCTGCCTCGGAGACTCATGGACACTGTAACCTCTCCTCCGGCCGTGGCCCCGGCCAGCCGCGTCCGCTACGGCGTGCTCGGCTTCGCCTGTTCGCTGTCGATGATTACCTACCTCGACCGCGTCTGCTTCGGCACGGTGGCGCCGTACATCCAGCGCGAGTTCGGCCTGACGGACGGCCAGAAGGGCATGCTGTTCACCGCGTTCGCCCTGGCTTACGCCTCCTTCGAGGTGCCCAGCGGCTGGCTCGGCGACATGTTCGGGCCGCGGCGGACCCTCATCCGCATTGTCCTGTGGTGGTCGCTGTTCACGGCCCTGACGGGCATGATTTTCCCCATCGCGTCGCTGCCGTGGTTCGCCTTCAACGCCATGCTGACGGTGCGCTTCCTGTTCGGCATGGGCGAGGCGGGGGCGTACCCGAACCTGGCGCGGGCGCTTCACAACTGGTTCCCGTTCTCGGAGCGCGGCTTCGCGCAGGGGGCGGTGTGGATGGCGGGCCGCTTCGCTGGCGGCGTCACGCCGCTGATCGTGCTGGCGCTGCTTATGACCGTCACCGATTCGCACGGCGCCGTGGAAGTGCTCCACTGGCGACACACATTCTGGATCTTCGGCGTGCTGGGCGTGTGCTGGTGCGTCATCTTCTGGTGGTGGTTCCGCGACCGGCCCGAGCAGCACCCAGGCGTCAACGCAGCGGAGCTGGCGTACATCCGCAGCGCGGTCGCGCTGCCGCCGCTCGACCTGTCGCGGCAGGGCGAACAGCTGGCCGCCGGCTGGGACACCGCCCGGGAGGCCGAGGCGGCCATGGAGGACATCGGCCGCACGCAGCACGTCGGCACCGGCGAACCACCGCTGCCGGGCGCTCCGATCCCGGAAACGGCCCCCGCCCCGGGCACGACGCCAGCCCACGACAGCCATTCCCTCACCGGCGTGCCCTGGGGCAAGATCGTGACCAACGGCAACCTGTGGGTGCTGTGCCTGATGTACTTCTGCGGCGCCTACGGCTGGTACTTCAACATCACCTACCTGCCGGGTTACCTGCAGAACACCTATGGCCTGAAGCAGGGCCAGCCCTGGAGCGAGGAGTTCTGGACGCTGGGTCTGCTGGCGGGCCTGCCGCTGCTGTTCGGCTCGCTGGCGTGCCTGACAGGCGGGCTGCTGACGGACCTGTTCATCAAGCGGACGGGCAATCGCAAATGGGGCCGCCGGCTGTTCGGCGTCGTCGGCCACGGGGCGTGTGCGCTGTGCTACTTCCTGAGCATGGCCGCGCCGAACGCCTTCATGTTCGCGCTGATGGTGGCCCTGGCGGCGTTCAGTAACGACCTGACGATGGGTTCGGCGTGGGCGAGTTGCCTGGACATTGGCCGCAAGTATTCGGGCATCGTCTCGGGCTGCATGAACACCATCGGCAACCTCGGCGGCGCCGCAGCCGGCTATGCGACCGGCTGGGTGCTGGAGCATTACGGCAAGAGCCAGGGCTGGCAGATCAACTTCCTGAGTTTCGGCGTGGTGTACGTCGTGGCGGTGGGCCTGTGGCTGTGCTTCGACTCGACCCATCCGATAGTGCAGGAAGAACATTGAAGAATTGCAAATTGAAAGACAGCAGAAGTTCTGTCTTTCAATTTGCAATCTGCAATTTGCACTTATTTTCGCGTCTGCGCCAGCGTCAGATACAGCTGCCCCAGGTGATACCAGGCGCTGCTGTCGGGCAGCCTGGCGACGGCGGCGGTCAGCGCGGCGACCGCCTGGGCCGCCTCGTCGCAGAACAATGCCGCCATGCCGCGATTGAACAGCACCGGCACGTTCGCCGGCTGCGCCTGCCACAGCGTCCGCGCCTCGTCGTGGCGGCCACGGTGCCAGAGCAACGCGGCCTGTTCATTCGCCCAGGCGTCCTTCCACGCCGCGGGCACGGCCGTCTCGCTGGTCTTCAGCAACTCGGCCGCCGGCCCAAACTGCTTCGCCAACCGCAGCGCGCCGATCGCCAGCAACACCTGCGGGAACTGCTGCCGGGCGGTCACCTGCTTCGCCCAGTCCAACAGCCCCGAGGCCACCATCGCCGTGCCAGTGCGCGGCCGCAGGTCTGCCAACTTCGGCCGGGCCATGAGCACGTGCAGGTTGCGGACCAGCTGCGGGAAGTTGCCGAAGCTGAACGCCAGCGCCGCGGCCGGCTCATGCACCAGCACCAGTTGCGGCCACTGCGGCGGCGCCTGCCACTTCTGCGGCTGGCTGGTGGGGTCAAAATACGTCGCCACGGACACCGCCTCGACCCAGGCCGGCCGGGCGTCGATGGGCTGCACCGGACCCACGTCATACGGCACCACCTCGCCGCTGGGGTCCACGGCCGCCAGGCCCGACGCATGGGCCTCCGCCTGCTGCCGAAGGTAGTTGGCGAACAGCACTTGCAACGATGGCTGAACGGGCGTCTCGTTCGGCTGGTTGGGATTGGCGTGCGACATGGATCACTTCCTTCCTGGGCGTGCGTTTCCGGGATCGAGTGCGGGTCTTCGCCAGGAAAACGCACCGGCGGACGAAACTTGCGCCCGAATGAGAAGGAGGCCGCTCACAGCAGCCCGTCCACCTGATCGGCGCTCAGTGGCGTGACGAAGGCACAGCCGACGTGATAGTCGCCGCCAGGTTGCAGCGTACAATGCTTCACCTCGGCGGGCAAGTCCACCACCTTGCTCGTGGTCGGGTTCTTGATCTGAATGACGAGGTTTTGGCCCTTGGTCAGCGGCTTGGCGAGCACCAGGCCGACGCCCTCCGGGCTGAGGTCCACGACCCAGGCGCGGCGGTATTCCGTGCGGTCGGCCAGCACCAGCCGGCTGGGGGTGGCCAGGGCACACTGGTAGCGCACGGAGGCGCGGCGGTTGGACGGCCGGCTTTCCTTGCGCGGCGTGCCGCCGAACGGGATGTACTGGAACGACATGCTCGCCTCCTTGATCTCTGGCGGGGGTGCTGGCGGTGGGTCAAGCCAGGGCTTTCAGGTCGGCCTCGCTCAGCGAGCGGATGAAATTGCAGCCCAGCTCTTGGGTGTGGTCGGCCTGGGCGGTGACGTGGACCACGCAGGCGAGCATGGTCCGCCCGAAGTCGCCGTGAGCGGCCCGCAGTTCGATGCTCAACAGGGTGCCGTTGGCGACCTCCTCTCGCACGCGCAGGCCGACGCCGCTGGCCGAGATGTTGAACACCTCGGCGGCGAACGGCACGGACGCCGGCAGGGCGACCGCCAGACATGAGGCGGTCAGGTTGCCCGGGAAGCGCACCCAGCGGCGCTGGTCGGGCGGCTCGGGCCGCTGCCGTTTGGCCCCGAAGGCGGCCAGATCCTCATCGTTCAACTCGCGCGCGAAGGTGCAGCCGACGGCCCATCGACCGTTCGCCTGGCGGTTGACGTGGATAACGCAGGCCAGGACCGTGGAGCGCTCCGCGTCGCTGGCGCAGGGCAGTTCCATGCTGACCAGCTCGCCCTCGCTGAGGGACCGAGTCGTGACCAGGAACACACCGCCCAGGGAGATGTTGGTGATGCGCGCCGCCAACGGCTTGCCGTCGCCGCCACCGACGGATTGCAGGGTGGTAGCGAAGTCGGTGGGGATGCGGTGCCAGGCGCGGCGGTCGTCCTCGGCCACAACCGTGCCGCCGCCGTCGGCCAGTGTCGGTTTGCGGTTCACCAGGCGCCGCCAGAAAGACACGGTGCGTTCAAACATGAGGATGCCACCTTCAGGGTGCAGGATCCTGGGTAAGTTTAGTTCACGCGGCCGCCCCTGTCAAACGGCCGCCGACGGAACCGCCGCCCAGGCCGCCGTCAAGACCAAAGTCGTCAACTACAGTAACTGTTCCGCCAGGTGTTTGGCGGTGCGGGGAAGTAGTAACAGCGCTTTATAGGCGAGCGGCGCAGCGTCAGCCCGCCGGTACTTCGGAGCAGCGCTTTTTAGGCGAGCGGCGCGGCGTCAGCCCGCCGGTGCTCCGAAGTACCGGCGGGCTGACGCCGCGCCGCTCGCCTGGAGCGGTTCGCGCACGGGTGGTGGGACAGCGGGCACGGCTTGACCAGCAGCGGCCTGCTCTGTCCTATCAAGGACGCCAAGAACGCCAAGAACGCCATCTTTTTCATACGTCGAGAATCGGCGCCTGGGAGCGACCCGCTCGAAAAAGTGGTGGCGACAGCCGCCGCCAGCGTGTATCTTCAATTCCAACCGCCGGGAGTCCTCGGCGGCTGGCTTCATGACCAACCCCCTCTCCGCCACTGAGACACCGCCATGTGCGACCTCCAAACCCGTCCCTCGTCCGCCCTGCTCCGCCGACTGCTGCCGGCCCTGGTGCTGGCGCTGCTGCTGGCGCCGGCGCTGCGCGCCAGCAGCCGCCGGTCAAACAGGTGCCGGCCGTCGCCACCGAGCCGGAACGCAAGATCCTCGCGGAGATCAAGCAGCACTCCGAACAGCTGAAGAACCTGACGTATTTGTGCGACGTGATCGGCCCACGCCTGACCGGCACGCCGGCGCTGAAGCGCGCCAACGACTGGGGGGCCGAGCGCATGAAAGCGTACGGCCTGACCAACGTCCACCACGAAGCATGGATAATGCCCGAGGGCTGGAAACGCGGCCCCGCGCACTGCCGTGTCCTGGAGCCGGACAACGGCCGCAGCATCAGCGTCGCCTCGATGGCCTGGACACACGGCACCCCCGGCAAAATCCAGGGCGACGTGGTGGTGCTCAAGGCGAAAACGGTGGCCGACCTGGACGCCTACAAGGGCAAGCTCAAGAACGCCATCGTGCTGCAAAACCCGCCCACGGTGCTGCCGCCCTACGGCGAGCTGGACAAGGGCGGCTTTCTGCCGGCCGGCGGCGGTGGCAAGAAGAAGGGCGGCGGCCAACCGATTGAGGAGATCGTCGCCTTCCGCAAGGCGCTGCGCGAGTTCCTGACGCGGGAGGGCGTGGCGGCGGTGTTCATCGACGCGAGCAAGCATTTCAACCTGCTGGCGACCACCGGCGGCTGGGGCCGCTACTTCGGCAACGAACGGCCCAGCGCCATCAACAAGCTGCCGCAGTTGTTCGTGGCCCACGACCACTACGCCATGCTCTACCGCCTGGCGACGCGGCCGGCGCCGGCCAAAACACGCGTCGAGCTGGAGGTGACCAACGAATTCGTGCCGGGACCGCTCACGGTCTACAACACGGTCGGCGAGCTGCGCGGCAGCGAGAAGCCGGACGAGTACGTGGTGGTTGGGGCGCACCTGGATTCGTGGGACCTGGGCCAGGGGACGCTGGACAACGGCACCGGCACGTCGGTGGTGCTGGAGACGGCGCGGGCGCTGGTCAAGAGCAGCGCGGCGCCGAAGCGCACCATCCGCTTCATTCTCTTCACCGGCGAGGAGCAGGGTCTGCACGGCTCGCGCGCCTACGTCGAGAAGCACAAGGCCGAACTGCCGCGCATCTCGGCGTGCCTGGTCCATGACACCGGCACCGGTCGGGTCATCAGCCTGGGCTGGCTCGGCCGGCCGCCCATCCAGGAGATTTTGGAGAAGGAGCTGGCGGTGCTGAAGGAACTGGGCGTCAAGGACCTGTACGGCCGCGGCTTCGGCGGCAGCGATCACGCCTCGTTCGCCGCGGTGGGCGTGCCTGGCTGTGCCTACAACCAGGAGACGGCCGGCTACCGCTTCGCGCACCACTCGCAGGCAGACACGCTCGGCATGGTGCGGCAGGATGACCTGATCCAGGGGGCGCAGGTGACCGCCCTCGCGGCGTTGCGGTTGGCGAACCTGGAGCAACTGCTGCCGCGCGACAAGAAAGAGTGACACTGCGGTGTCACTCGTGCCCGGTTCCGTTTCGCGCGGGCTCATCCGGGGGCGCGAAACGGAACCGGGCACGAGTGGCGCCGGGAAGCGTCAGCACCGTTCACGTTTGATCGGCCCCGGATTTTCTCAGACAGGAAGTGCCATGACCCAGCCCCATCCGCAGCGGCTCGGTATCACTCGGGTTGAAGTGATCCTGATGATTTCCATCCTCGTCCTGGTGATCGGGCTGGCGGTGCCTGCCGTTCATCTGATGAAGGCGGAGGCGGCCCGGACAACAACGATCAACTATCTGACCTTTCTGGGCAAGGCGACGCACAACTTCGCCGGCACCTACGGCACCAAGCTGCCGTACAACGGCACGCCGACCACCGGCATCCGGCTCAACGACAGGAGTGTCAGCATCTTCGCCCATCTGGTGCCGTTCGTCGAGCAGGACTGCTGCGTCAGGACCGCGCCCGACTCGACCGTCATTCCGCCGTTCACGACGCCGCAGGACTTCACCGCCCGGCAAACCGGCTTGACGAGTAACGGCCTGGGCCTTGTCAGCTTCGCCGGCAACGCTCAGCTGTTCAACAGTGGCACCATCCAGCGCCTGCCCGCCGGCTTCGCCCCGGCCGGCACGTCCAACGTGGTCATGTATGGCACCGCCTGGGCGGTCTGCGGCAACACCGAGCGGGCCTGGAGCAGCCTGTCCGCCTTCGAGCTGCCGCCGCCGGACAGTCTGGTGACCGGTACCATCACCTGCTACCAGAGTTCCAACGCCGCCTACCGTGGGGAAGTGGAGCCCCTTATTCCGAACGTGCTGGTGCCACTCCCGCAGCCCAGGAACACGGACCCGACCGACTGCGTCGATTCACGCTTACAGTCCTTCGGCAGCGTCACCCACGTGTGCATGGGGGACGGCAGCGTTCGCGGCGTCAGTTCTTCGGTGACCATCTACACCTGGTCGGTCGTCAACAGCCCCAAGAGGGGGCCTGAACCGAACTTTAACCCTTGTTGTGAATGATGGCCCGTCTGCCCGGTTTGGCGGAGGAGAATGATTTCTGGTAATCGATGCCGGCCCTGAATTCACCGGCAGATCTGTTCCCATGCAGGCGGTTCTGGCGAACAAAATCCCCGGCAAAGCACCGCGATGGCTCTCGAAGTCGGCCGCGAACGCGGCCGCGAACTGGGCGACCCGGTCGGCCTGCAGGGTGGGTGGGTTGCCTTGGACGTGCAGCAGGTAATCGGCCTTGGTGCTGCGGATCGCCTGGGCGATTTCCTGCTGGCAACCGCGGGCGTCAATCGAGACCAACGCGCCGTGGAGTTCCAGCAGTCGGAGCAGATTGGGAATGGCGGCGTGTGGGAATAGCGGGAAGTCGGGGTACGGCTTGGTGGGCTTGCCAGGCTTGGGAGGGGTGGTAAAATGTGTTTCGGACATGGTGACGTTATGCTTGAACTGGCGTCACAATGTTCGGGCAGGTGGTAACGACACTCCGGCCAATGATTAGAAGTATAACTGGTGTAAAAGCGGGTGAAATGCTGAGTAGGCAAAGGGCAAAGAGACGACGCAAACAGTTGAAATAAAAAACCTTCTGGGGAATGGTGTAACGGTAGCACAGCAGACTCTGGATCTGCTTGTCTAGGTTCGAATCCTAGTTCCCCAACTTCCTTAAAGCCTTTCGCAACAATAACTTGGGGGAGGTTTTTTCTATTGCTATGGTGGCTGATTCACTGTTTGTCCACACTTTTCCCACACTTTTTGAAAAGTGTGGGGAACCCCATTCTTTGACGACCCGCGCCACAACAACAGCCCTCAGCTTCAATTCACCAAACCCGCGAGAGAACCGTAAAATGGACCCACCCCAGCCGCATCCGTTCCAATAGGCCCCGTCGCCCGCGGGGCCTTCCCAAGCCCTACACGCGCACCCGGCCGCCGGCAGCACCCGTCCTCGGCCCCTTCCACGCCGTCATCGACGCCATTCTCGCCGCCGACGAGGACGCGCTTCCCAAGCAGCGCCACACCGCCATGCAGTTCTTCCGGCGGCTGTGTGACGAGCACGGCTACCAGGGCGGCTACGACCAGGTGCGCCGCTACGTCGGCTGCCAGCGCCGCGACCGCCGCGAGACCTTCATCGCACTACCTGGCCGCCCTGGGGCGAGCGCTCGCCCCAGGGCGCCGTGCAAGATCTTGAGGGCATCGCGTTCCTTCTGGCTCATAGCAATCCGGTCGGGGGTTGGCACGCTGGTAGTCATGGCTCCTCCTTGGCCTGGGCAAGGAGGACTTTTCTACCGCGTGCAGACCGGACATTTTTATTGTCGTTCAACACAGGGTCTTTGTCGATTTTGCCGGCGTGGTTGGCTCTCGGGGGTAGCGGAAGTCGCCAGACTTCCGTCCAGCGCTGCTCGGAAGTCTGGCGACTTCCGCTACCCCCAAACGCCTCGCGATCAAGCACCGCGGCCTCAGTCCGGCCCCGGTGTCGTGAGCAGGTAGGTGGCGAACGACGCCAGCCAGTGCTCGCCCTCGTAACTGCCGCTGGCGACATGGCCCAGCGCCGCCGCGGCGTGCCGCGCGGCCGCATTGATCAGCACCTTGCGGGCGGCGTTGTCGGCCGGCAGCGCCGCCGCGACGCCGCGCATGCACCACGCCCGGCTCAAATTGAGCCCGTCCAGGTGGACAATCTGCGGGTCGGTGCGATCCGCCACTGTCGCCGGCACCAGCAGCGTTTTCGGCTCGCCCTTCGCCAGGTCCGGCAGGTAGCGCTGGAACCACTGCCGGAACTCGGCCGCCGGCAGCACGCGGCGCATCAGGTCCGCTTCCATCAGGCTCGGCGAGAAGAAATCGGCGCCGTCCGGCTCCCACTTCGCGGGAATCTGCTCGTCCTTGCCGAAGTAGGTCCGGCTGCGCTCCTCGACCAGCGCCAGCAACTGCTTGTGGCTGACGGCCTTCGCATAATCATGGGCGAATGCGAGGCCGAAGGCGGTGTTGGGGTGAACCCCCGTGCGAATGGGGTACGTCTGCTTCGGCAGGAATTCGAGGTAGCGCGTCACGAGCACGTCCGCGACCGGCTGCAAATGTTTGGCCCACTGTTTGGCGTCGGCGTCGTCCCAGGCGCGCAGCTCCTCCGTGAGCTTGAGCAGCCAGGCCCAGCCGTAGGTGCGCTCGAAGGATTTGCGATTGGGCTGGCTGAAGTAGTCGGCCTCGACTTGCAGGTTCTTCGCGGTCAGGTGCACCGCGAGGGCGGCGCGGATGTCCTTCGCTTCGGGCAGGTCGGGGAAGCGGCGCAGCAGCCGCACGAGCATCCAGTGGCTGTGGACGGCGGAGTGCCAGTCGAAGCAACCGTAGAACGCGGGGTGCAGCGCCCGCGGCGTCTTGGCGTCGGCGTCCGCGTTGAGGACGTGGCCGGGCTTGTTGGGGTATTCCTTCTTGATGCCCTTGAGCGCCAACTTGGCGAAGGCAGACGCCTGTTGCTGCGTCAGGGTCAGGGTGGTTTTCGGGGGCTGCGGTTGCTGGGCAGGTGTGGACATGGTAAGCCAGGGTGCCAGAAGGATGGGAGATACAATCGCCGCCAGGACGCACGTTGATCGCATGGGTCAGGTCTCCTGCTTCAGTTGGGTTGGCTCGAGGTGTGCCAGGCGCGCTTGCAGCCGTGCCTTCACCTGCGGCCACTCGCTAACGATGATGCTGTACATGACGGTATCCCGAACACGGTCGCCCTGGGTGAGCCTGTGCGACCGCAGCACGCCTTCCCTGACCGCGCCCAGTTTCTCAATGGCGGCCTGCGAGCGCGTGTTGCGGAGATCGGTACACAGGGCGACGCGGTTCATGCCGAGGACTTCAAACGCCTGGGCGAGCAGCAGCAGCTTGCACTCCGGGTTGACCGCCGTGCCCCACACCGCCGGCGCGTACCAGGTGGAGCCGATTTCCAGGCGCCGGTCGCGCGGCGTGAAGTCGAGGTAACTGGTGCTGCCGAGGACGGCCTGGTCGGCACGGCGGCGCACGGCGAACGGGATCAGCCGACCCGCCGCGCGCTGCGCCAGGGCGTCCTCGAACCAGCGATCAAAGCCCGGGCCGCGGGCCAGGGTCAGGGTGTACGTCCAGATGCGTTCG
Organism: uncultured Gemmataceae bacterium; assembly: GCA_963750165.1. Lineage (GTDB taxonomy): Bacteria > Planctomycetota > Planctomycetia > Gemmatales > Gemmataceae > CAVVPN01. The sequence continues at coordinate 43,271 of CAVVPN010000003.1, forward strand.
TCGTCCGCGGCGGTGCGCAGCGCATCGCGGTGCTGGTCGCCCAGCGGTTCGAGTTGCACCCACTGCCCGGTCGGGTTGGGAATGTCCATCGATATACTCCGGGTTCCTGTCTCCCGATGCCAAATCGAGGAGATGTCGCGCATGGGTCTTTGCCCCGAAGGGGCGGAACAACTTAGCCCAGGGCTAAGTTGTTCCGCCCCTTCGGGGCAAAGACACCTCCAGGATGGCGCTTGCAACCACGACTGCCGGCACTCATTCTTTCCGCTGATAAATCGGCAGCAGCCGATACTCGACCGTCAGTGCCAGCACTGCCATCGCCGTGCCATAGTTGGGGCCGTAGCCGTCGCCGCCGATCCAGCTGCCGTTCGGCAGTTGCTGGCTGAGCAGCACCTTGTGCAGCAGCGGCTTGAAATGGCTCCAGTAGCCGCCGCCAAGTTGAAACGTCCCCTGGGCACAGTAGTAGGCGCTGTAAAAGAAATGGCCATCGCTCCAGGCAGGCGGCTCCTTGAGCAGCAGCGCGCCGGCCTGCAGCGCCTCGCGTGTGTGGTGCCGGTCCTTGCCGCAAATCTCCAGCGCCAGGATGCCGGTGCCGGTGCAGGCGACCGTGTGCCGGCCGCCGGGCTGGTAGCAGAAGCCGTGCGTGTACGGGTCGCGGCAACTCAGGACATACTTCACCGCCAGGTCGATGCGCTCTGCGGGCACGTCGCAGCCGAGGTTTTTCGCGGCCCGCAGCGCCAGCAGCTGCCAGCCGGTCACGCTCAGGTCCGCGTCCGAGCTATCCACACGGTAGCGCCAGCCGCCGGCGTGCGGCCCGCTCGTCCGCTGCGCCGCCAGCAGCACCGGCACCGCCTTTTGCAGCGCCGTCCGGATGTCCTTGCCCAGCGCCTCGTCGGTCATGCCCGCGACCTCCGCGAGCATCAGCGTGCAGACGCCGTGGTGGTACATCTCATGGCCGCCGACCGTGGCGATCAGGCCGTTGGGCTGCTGCGCGGCCAGGACGTGCCGGATGCCCTTCGTGACCACCTCACCATAGGGGCCCTCGCCCGGGACGTGGCCGGCGGACAGGTAGGCCATGACCGCCAGGCTGGTGATGGCCGGGTTGTGCTCCGCGGCGCGGGCCACGCGCCAGGAGCCGTCTTCCTCCTGCATGGTCTTGAGGAACGCCAGGGCGCGGTCCACGGCGTCGTCGGCGCGGTCGCGGGCGGGCGACTGGGCAACCGCGGCGCCAGGCCAACAAAAACCCAGGATCACGAGGACTGCCACGGGCCGGACCATCGTCAGTCCCCCTTCCGCGCCGGCCGCGCCAGCTGCTCGAAATAGCGCTGAATCAACTCCGCGTAGTCGGCGCCGTAGCGGGTGCGGAAGTCTTGCAGCAGCCGTGTCCGCAGTTCCCCGGGCAGTTCACCCCACGACTTGCCGGCGTATTTGCGATACTCCTTGCCGAAGCGCTCCAGGCTCGGCAGTCCGCCCGGCGCGGCCCCCAGGAAGTTCGACTGTGGGTTGGCCGTCGTCGGCCCGGCCGGCGCCAGCTGCTGGGCGGTCTGGTCCGCGGCACGCCGCAGCGCCTGGGCCGCGTCCTGCATGGCCGCCTGCGCCCCCGGCACCTGGCCCTGCGCCAGCTGGCTCTCCGCCCGGGCCATCTGCCGCGGCCCTGTTGCAGCGCCTGTCCCGCCACGGCCTGGTCCGCCTTGCCGGGGTCGCGTGCCATCTGGGTCAGCTGCTGGGCGGCTTCCTGGGCCTGGGCCGCCGCCTTGCCGAGCAATTTCAACGCCTGCTCGCGCTCCGCCTGGGCCTTGCCAAGGTTGCCCTCCTTCGCCTGTGCCTGCGCCAGCTTCATCGCCGTTGCCGCCTCGCCGGTGGCAGCCGCGGCCTCGTCGGCGGCCAGACCGGCGGTGGGCGTGCCCTGGCTGTCCTTGCCCAGCTGTTCCAGCTTCTTCATCAACCCGGCCGTCTCGGCGGCGACATCCGCCTGCTTGCCGGCCGTCTTCTCCGGCTCCGCGTCCGGCAACTTCGTCAGCCGCCGCACCGCCTCCTGCAATTCCCGCTGCGCCTCCGCCAGCTGCCGGGCCTGCTCCTGCTGCGCCTGGACCGCCGCGCTGTCCGCCAGGCGTTCGAGTTCCTTCACGGCCTGCCCCTGCCGCTCCACCGCGACGGCGGCATTGCCTTCCTTGAGCGCCTCGGCCGCCTTCCGGGCGGCACCGACCTCTGGCGTCTTTTCCGTCTTCACGTCGCGGGCCAGCTGGGCGGCCTTCTCGGCCAACTCCTGTTGCTGGCGCATCAGTTCCGCCAACTTCGTCTCGACCAGGTGCTTGAACGTTTTGTCACCGTCCATGGTCAACTGCTGCTGTTTCTGGGTCAGCTCCTGAGCCTGCGTCGCCAGCTGCTGCGCCTGCCGGGCGCGGGCGGCGTCCAGGGCGGCGCGCACCAGCGAACTCTTTTCCGCCAGCCGCCGCATGGCTGCCGCCAACTTCGCCTGCTCCGCCCGCAGCGCCTCCAGCTTTTGCTGTGCCGCCGGGTCTTTTGCCAGGCGGGCCAGCTCGGCTTGTCGCTCCGCCAGTTTGGCCAACTCCAGTTGATCGAGGCGATCCTGCGCCGCCCGGTCGTTGTCCTGGTGCAGGCCGTCGAGCAGCTGCTGCGCCCGGGCCAGTTCCTCGTCGGCCGCGAGCAACAGCTGGGCACGGCGGGCGGCGTCCACCTCCGGCCGGCCGGCGTCGGCCAGGGCCTGCTCGCTGCGGTGCAGCGGACCGGCGGTCAGCTGCCGGGCGCGTTCGGCGAGGTCACGCAGCCCCGGCCGGGCGGCGGCCAGGTCCGCCAGCTGCGCCAGCTGGGCCGTGATCGCGTCGTTCTGGCGCCGCAGCGCCGCCAGCTGGCGGTCCTGCTCGGCGCCGGATAGCGGCTGTTCGCGCACCTGCGCCAGGTCTGTTCGCTCCGTTTGCAGTGCCTTCTGAATGGCCGTCACGCGGTCCCGAATGTCGTCGTGCTGCGCTGCCACCTCCTGCCGCGCCAGGGCCGGCGCTGCCTTGCGGACGCGCAGCAACAACCAGCGGGCCTGAGTCCCGTCCGGCGGCGGCCAGAACGCAGTCTGCGGCGCCAGGCCGGCGACACGGCGGTTGTCGGCGGCGGCCAGGCGGAACGCCAGCACGTCGCCGTCCTTGACCTTGCCAGCCAGCTGGAACAGGTGTCGCGCGTGGCGGTGCGTCGCCGTGGACCCGGAGGCGACCTGGAGTTCCTCGCGGCACACCGGGCCGTGGTTGACGCGGTATTCCAGCCACAGCCTTTCGACGCCGAAGTCATCCATCACGGTCAGGTGCAGCGGCAGGCGGTCGTCGAGCGGCACCTGGCGGGTCTGGGCCACGTCGAGCAGTTCATGAAACGGCGTGTCGCTGCGGCCGCCGGGCCACGCGGCGCTGGTGCCGCTCACCACCATGTCCGGCAAGTCCGGCGGCGCGATCAGCGGTGGGGCGTCGGCCACGACCGTCAGCGCCGGCAGTGGCTGCGGGCCGCCGGTCGATTCCAGGAACACGTTGACCGCAAAGGCCCCGGTTTCGGGCAGGGTCACCTTCACCCCGCCGCCCTTGCCGTCAGCCGTCAATGACAGCGGTACTCGGCGGCGCTGGCCGGTGGCCAGGTGGGTGAGTTCCAGGTGCGCCCGGCCACGGGCCGTGTGAAGCGCAGGTCAAAGGCAACGGCGCCGTGCTGCACGGCGGTGCGCAGCGTCAGCGGCGGCTGCGTTTGCGGCGGTTGCGCGACCGGATCGACGTAGGGCGGCGGCGTCACGGTGACGCGCGAGGCAGCGGCGTCCAGGCGGACCGGCTCCGGGTCGCACTCCAGGGTGCAACAGAAGTCCGGATCGACCGGGTTCCATAAACGCTGGATAAAGTGTTGCGCGCTGGCCGACAACGCAGCCGTTGCGGTCGTGAGCAGCAGTGCTGCCAGAGCCGCGGCCGCCAGCCGTAGGCTCGCCCGCACCGGGGCCACGGCCGACACGTCGAGCCCTTGCGTCTGGTCCGCCGTCTGCGCGAACAGCAATTCCACCAGGACAGGCGCTCCGTTGGTGAGGTCGCGCCGCTCGACGAGGGCGACGCTACTGGTCAGGCGTTCGCAGAGCTGCGGATAACGGCGTTCGATCAGCGCCGCCAGTGCGTGAGCGTCGGCCCGTCGGCACAATGGCCGCAGCACCAGAAAGCCGATGATCGCCAGTGATCCGACAGCCAGGACAATCTCGCCCGCCCACAGCTGGAACGGCGTCAGCTTTAGCCAGTGGTCCGCGGCGAAGAGCAGTAACAGGCCGAGCGCCAGGAAGAGCACCACGGCACTGACGCCGCGCAGCAGGCGCAGGCGGCGGAGGCGGCCGGCCAGGACGACGAGTGGGCGGCGCAGCGGCGCGGGCAACGTGGAGGGGCTGGTCAAGGCAAGTCTCCCTGGGCGAGGCGGCGTCAGACGGCGGGTTCGCTCGGCAGTGGTGTTGATTGTATGGCAGCGGCGGGCGGCCACACAAGGAAGAAAGCCCCTGATTGCCCTCGGCGCCTCCTGCACGAGGCGTAAATGGCGCGGGCCGGTCGCCGAATAGAGCAGAGTGCGGAGGGGAGTAGCGGTCTGGGGAGTCACCTGGCCACATGGCCACATGGCGCGCCCCCTACCTCCCGGCCTGGCAACCCCTGGCACTGCTACTCCCCTCCACCAACTGCGCTAAGTTGGCGATGAGGAGAGGCAAGGGTTTATTGCAGATTGCGAATGGGTGTAGCGGAAGTCGCCAGACTTCCGAGCAGCACCGGACGGAAGTCTGGCGACTTCCGCTACACCCAACTGCGAACCACTGCTCTGTAAATAGGCCGCATTCCTGATGGTACGTTCAGTGGTTGCGGCCATTTTCATGAACTCTGGGTGAACCCCAGTTCATGACGACTCTAATAAGGGCGAGAAACCTCGGTTACATACACTCTGGAGGAAGGCCACGATGACTGGGCAATTTCAGATGAGTGAAGCGGACCTGGGCGGGTTGGCGGGGTTGCTGGTGGACGAGGCCGAACGGCAAGCGCAAGCCAGGGGCGGCCACGTCACCGTGTACTTCCGGGATGGGGTGTCGTTTCCGGTGACGGCCAACTTTGATCCGCAGCGTGTGTGCGTGGCCGTCACCAACGGCGTGGTCACCGATGCGACCATCGGCTGAGTAGAAAGAGATTTCACCACAGAGAACGCGGAGAGCGCAGAGAGAGGACAAAAGAGCTGGGTTGTCCAATTCTTGGTCTTCTCTCTGCGCTCTCCGCATTCTCTGTGGTGAATATTGTCTTCTTTCTATTCCCCTTCGCGCAGCGGCTGCGGTCGCAGCAACCGTACCGCCTCCGCCAGCGGCTGCGCCTGCCAGGTGTGGCCCACCGGCTGCACCGCCGGCGGCTGCGGCGCCGGTGCCGGCTGGGGCAGCGCCAGCTGGACACAGATGTCGCGGTCCACTTCCAACGTCCGCGGCCCGTTCAACGTCAGCTGCGCAACCACGCGCAACCGCTCGTGCTTCGGCCACGCCTTCCACGGCAGCACCAGGAAATAGCCCGAGCCCGTCCGCGCCGAGCGCCACTCGTCGCGCAACTGCTCCGCCGGCACGTCCCAGGAACACAGGATCGATTTCGACCCGTCCGCGCTGATTTGCAGCGCGGTGATGCGCAGGTTGCCGTGGATCGGCACGATCTGATCGGTTGCGTCGCGCGGCTCCAGCGCGACCTGCAGCGCCTCGTCGCCGGGCTGCTCGTCGCTGTCGTGGCCGCTGGTGCGCGGGCCCAGCGTCAGGCGTTTGACGGCGGCGGCAGGAACGGGGGGCGGGGGAGGCGATTTCTTGGTACTGACCTCGGTGGCGGACGTTTGTTTGATGCCGTCCGGTTTGGTCAGGTTGTCCTTGTCGGCGCCGTCGCGGCCGGGCATGAACAGAGGGGAGTCGTTGACGTTCACCTGGTGACAGCCAGCCAGGGCGCACGCCAGGAGCAGGGCGAACCAGGGTCGGCGTCGTGCCTGCATGGGGGGACTTCCTTTGTGATTGCAGATTGCAAATTGAAAAACAACAACGTTCCGGTCTTTCAATTTGCAATCTGCAATCTGCAATGCTTGTCAGCCGTTGGCCGGCGGTCGCGCACCCATCGTGCTCGGCAACCGCTCCAGCACGACATCGACCAGGCCGTACTCCTTCGCCTCCCCGGGCGACATGAACTTGTCGCGGTCGGTGTCGCGCTCGATCTCCTCCAGCGTGCGGCCGGTGTGCTTCATCAGGATTTCGTTGAGGTCGCGCTTGAGGCGCTGGAACTCCTTCAGGTGCAGCAGAATGTCGGTGGTGGTGCCCTGGGTGCCAGCCAGCGGCTGGTGGATCATCACCCGGGCGTGCGGCAGCGCGTGGCGTTTGCCTTTCGCCCCGGCCGTCAGCAGCACCGCGCCCATGCTCGCCGCCTGGCCGATGCAGTAGGTCGCCACGGGACAGGTCAGGTACTGCATCGTGTCGTAGATGCTCATGCCCGCCGTCACCGACCCGCCGGGCGAGTTGATGTACAGGTGGATGTCGGTCTTGGGATCCTCGAACTGCAGGTACAGCAACTGGGCGACAATGAGGTTGGCGCTGTGGTCGTCCACCTGGCCCTGCAGGAAGACGATGCGGTCGCGCAGCAGACGGCTGTAGATGTCGTAGACTCGATCTTCACGGCCGTTGCGTTCGACCACAAAGGGGACGCTCGGCATGGCTGGGTTCTCCTTGCTAACCCGGCCCCGAATCAATATCGGCAGCCGGGTGGGGTCGCGTTGAGGAATTCGATTCGGTTAGTTGTGCGGGGGCCGCGACGCGGAGCGTCCCGTGCCGCGGTTACTTCTTCGGCAGCTCTTCCGAAATTTTCTGGATGACCTCATCGACCAGGCCAAACTCCTTGGCCTCCTGGGCCGAGAAGAAGCGGTCGCGCTCGGTCTCAGTGGCGATCTGCTCAACCGGCCGGCCGGTGTGCCTGGCCAGGATTTCGTTGAGGCGCAGTGCGCTCCTTCATGATCTCATTGGCCTGAATCTCGATGTCGGAGATCTGGCCGCCGACCTCGCCCCAGGGTTGGTGGATCATGACCTTCGAGTTGGGCAGGGCGTAGCGCTTGCCCTTGCTGCCGGCCGCCAAAATGATGGCGGCGCCGCTGGCGGCGATGCCCATGCAGTAGGTCGAGATCGGGCACTCCATGTACTGCATGGTGTCGTAGATGGCCAGCGTCGCGGTCACCGAACCGCCAGGGCAGTTGATGTAAAAGTGGATTTCCTGGTTGCGGTTCTCGTACTGCAGGAACAGCAACTTCTGGATGGTGACGTTGGCCAGGTAATCGGTGATCGGAGCCTGACCGCCGGTCTCGGGCGAGCTGCCCAGGAAAACGATGCGGTTCTCCAGCAGCAGGTCGCCCAGCGTCATCTGCCGCTGCCGGGCGTAGTCGCGGTAGCGCTGGTTCATGGGCGTGAACGGAGTCGGGCCGTTCGTCTCGAACATGGCACAATCCTCTTGTGGATTGCAGCTTGCAGATTGCGGATTGCAGATTGAAAGGCCGGGTTCGTCGTACCAGCTGTAGCCGGAACCGGACACCCAGATTCCGCCTAAAGGCGGTACTACCAACCCAGGCTCTTCAATCTGCAATCTGCAAGCTGCAAGCTGCAATTGATTTGGTTACGCCGTCGCCTCCGACGTGGTTTCCGAAGGCGGCGCCGCGGTCGGGTCCTTCATCTCGCCGGGTACGGCCTGCTCTTCGACCGTGCCGATGGTCCGCTCTGCCTCGCCGACCGGCACGTCATCATACTCGGCGCTCTGCAACACCAGGTCGAGCGTCTTGCGCTCGATGATCTGGGCGGCGAGGGTGTCGAGCAGGTCTTCCTTCTCCATGCGGGCGCGGACGCGGCGCGCCGATTCGCCGTTCTGCTCTGCGATGCGGTCGATTTCCTCGTTGATCTCGTCCTCGCTGACGTCGATCTTCTCCGTCTCGGCGATCTTCTGCAGCACGAAGTGTTCCTTCAGCGAGCGCGTGGTGCTCTGGAGCACGTCCTGCTGCAACAGCCGCTGCCGGCCGCGGATTTCGTCCTCGGACATGCCGGCGTCCTGCATCTCCAGCACCTTGCGGGCCAGCGCCTTGCGGGCCTGGCGCATCAGCAGGTCCTGCGGCAAATCCCAGTGCTGGGCCTCGGCGATCTGGTCGAGTACCTGATCGCGGGCGGACTGGCGCTGCTCGTACTCCAGGCGCCGCTCCAGCATGATGCGTACCGTCTCGCGCAACTGCTCCGGCGTGTGGACGCCGAAATTGTGCAGGAACTCGTGTGTCAGTTCGGGCAGCCGCAGCATCTTGACATCCTTGATGTCGAAGGTTGCCTGCACGGTCTGGCCGGCGAGTTCGCCGACCGCGACGGCGCCGGCCATCACAATGTCCACCACGCGGGCGTCGCCGGCCTTCGCCCCGACGATGTGCTGTCCGAATTGTTCGGCGACACCATCCTTGAAGGCAAGGCGCGGCTCGACGCGGACGGTCAATTCCCTGGCGGTGCCGATGGTCTTGTCGCCCTGGCGCGTGGTGAGATCGGTGATGATGTAGTCGCCCATCTCGGCGGCGCCGCCCTCCTTGGGCACCAGCTGGCCGTAGCGCGACAGAATGCGCCGCTCCTCCTTCTCCACGTCCTCTTCGCTGAAGGTGCGCACGGGCCGCCGGAGCTTGAGGCCCTTGTAGTTGGGCAGGTCGAACTGCGGCCGCACCTCCACTTCGAACTCGTAGACGAACGGCCCCTGCTCGGGAATGTCGATCTTGCCGGGGTCGATGTTCGGGGCGCTCGAGCGGGGCGATGTCGTGCTCCTCGGCCAGCTGTTCCAGCGAGGCGAGCAGCACCTGGCCCTTGATCTGATCGACGACTTCCTTGCGATACATGCGCGTGACCACCTTGCGCGGCGCCTTGCCGGGCCGGAAGCCGGGCACCACCGAGTCCTTGACCAGTTCGGAATACTTCTGGTTGAGCAGCTCGTCGATCTCCTTGCGATCAACGATCACCTTGATGTGCTTCTTGCAGGGGCCGACATCCTTCATCTCGACCGTCTGCTGCAACTTCTGGCCCTTGTCCTCGGCCTGCGTCTCGTCGCCCTTTGGCTCGGCCGCGGGTTCGGCGGCGGGCTCAGCCGTGGCGGAAGCGGCGTCCGGCGGGTTCTCGACGGCGGTGGCAGCGGCAGGCTCCGGCGGGGTTTCCGTGGCGGTGCCGGGGGTCGGTGTGCTGGGAGTCTCGTCGGTCATGGCAGAACAGCCCCCTGAAAGTTAAGAAAGCCGGGAAGGCCACAACAATCGCGCCCAGGGACAGGTCGCGATCTTATGGCCTTCTCGGCCGGAAAAGAGCGGGTGATGGGGCTCGAACCCACGACAGCCACGTTGGCAACGTGGCGCTCTACCACTGAGCTACACCCGCGTCCTTGGTGCGTGGCTCACTCGTATTGTAGGAAGGGGGGCAATAGCTGCCACCCCTGAAGATTATAAAAGCGGCGAAAACATCTGCAAGGGGAAAACCGCCCATGAATGCTGGGTTGAGATCGACTGGGCGCCCGAAACAGACCGTCGCTCGCTGACAGTCTCCTCCGGGCTTCCGCCTGCTGATACACTGATCACAGGGAAATCGACGCCCCCGCGCCCGTCCCCGGAGGAGCCTCATGAACCCGAAACCCATCCCGCTGGAGACCACCCGCATTAACAGGCACCCCGAACCGGACCCCGCCGCCGCGCCCGCCGCGGACACTCCGCCGTCCGCCCCCGCCGAGCCGCTGACGCCCGAGCAGCTGGCGGCGCTGCGCCAGCAGGTCATCGACGCATTGTGTACCTGTTTCGACCCGGAAATCCCCGTCAACATCTACGAGCTGGGCCTGATCTACGACATCGACCTGACGCCCGAGGGGGCCGTCGGCATCCGCATGACGCTGACGACGCCGGCCTGCCCCGCCGCCGGTTCGCTGCCGGGGGATGTCAAGGCCCGGCTGCTGCGCGTGCCCGGCGTCACCGCCGCCAGGGTCGATGTGGTCTGGGATCCACCCTGGGAGACGAGTCGCATGTCCGAGGCGGCCAAGCTGCAGCTCGGCATCGATTGACGCGCGGCCCTTGCGACACGGGCTGGCGTTTGCGCATAATGGATGAGGTGGAGGGTGCGGCGTCCGGTACGTCGCCGGCGTAACGGAGGCTCATTCGGGCCCCGGCAGGACGCCCTGGAGGCGTTATGCCAGGGCTCGTGCATTTTGCGACGGAAAATGTCGCGGCTGGGGCGCAGCGGTTTCAGTGCCGTTTTGCTAAAATGCCCCAAACGATGGGACGTGTCTGTCTTGTGAGACTCTCAAATGATTGACGAAGCCGAAGCGAGCCGCCGCGAACAAGAGCGGCGCTGGCGCGAGTCGCTGATCCTGCTCGGCCTGGACCCGGGGCCTGAGGAAGATGCCGCCCCGGAACCGGCGCCGGCGCCCGCACCGGAACCCGAGCCGGTGGCCGCGGCGCCCGTACCGCCGGAGCCGCGACGCCGCGACGCGGACGAGGACGAGGGCGGTCCACGCGGCCGCCGTCGCCGTCACGGGCCGCCGCGCGAGGAAGTCGCCGAGCCGGAAGCGCCACCGCCGGCCGTCCCCGAACCGGCGGCCGAGGAGCCAGCGGCAGCAGCCGTCGCCGAGCCGGCCGCCGCGGAGCCGACGGAAACCGCGGAGGATGAGGAGCGGCCGTCGGGCCGGCGCCGCGGTCGGCGCGGGGTGCGCGGCAGCCGGCGCGGCAAGGCCGAGGTCGAGGCGGAAGCCGAGGCCGAGCACGACGTGGAACCGGTGGTGGACGACACCGACCAGGAAGCGGCGCTGGAGGCTGGCCTGGCCGAACTGTCCACCGAGGCGGAGGTCGAGCCGGAAACCGCGGCGGAGGCGCCGGCGCAAGAGGAGGCCGAGGAGCGGCCGCAGGGACGGTCCCGGCGGCGGCGCCGCAAGCGCGGCCGCGGTCGGCGCGACCAGGAAGTCGAGGCCGAAACGGAAGAGGAGACCACGGATACTGCCGCCGCCGAGGCCGAGGAGCCGGCGGAGGACGAGGAGTCCGAAGCCGAGGTGACGGCCGAGGACGATGACGAGGACGATGACGAGGAGCCCGACACGCTGTCCGACTGGAACGTGCCGAGCTGGAACGAATTGATCGCCTCGCTGTACCGCCCGGATCGCTGACTACCTGGCGCCGCACGGACCACGGCGGCGCCGTTTTCGCGGCCGTGCCGGCAGGTGGCCGGCCCCAGCCGTTCGAGGTTGCCGCTTTATGGCTGACGCCATCATTGACCTGGTCGGCCCGGAAGAGTTGCCGACCATTGTGGAGCTTTACAATCAGATTTTCCGCCCGCCGCGCAACCTGGAGTCGTTCAAGCGCCGGTATCGCGGCCGCTACAACATTCTGCAACTGATCGCCCGTCTCGGCGAGCGGCCGGTGGGCTTCTTCCTCGGCTTCGAGTTGAAACCGCTGGTGTTTTTCGCCTGGTTTTACGGCGTCCATCCGGAGGTTCGCCGTCAGGGCATTGCGTCGCAGATGATGGACGCGGTCCACAGCTGGGCGCTGCAGAACGAGTACGAGTTTGTGCGCTTCGAGTGTCACAACCAGCACCGGCCGATGCTGCACCTGGCGATTGAACTGGGTTACGACATTGTCGGTATGCGCTGGGACTCCGACCGCGGCGACAATCTGCTGATCTTCGAGAAGGTGCTAACACATTGAATTGAAAACCACGGAACACACGGAACACACGGAAAAAAGACAAAAGAATAGAACGTCGGGTTGAAGTCCCTGGACATGAACCCAGGGCAATTATTCTTTTGTTTTTTCCGTGTTTTCCGTGTGTTCCGTGGTTTATTTTTTTTGCCTTCCCAATTCGACGAAGTTGCGCAGCAGCCGCGGCCCCTCGGTCGTCAGAAAACTCTCGGGGTGAAACTGCACGCCGTGCAGCGGCCACGTCCGATGCCGCACGCCCATGATCTCGCCCTCCGCGGTCCAGGCGCTGACCACGAAGTCCGGGTTGTGGAAGGTGTCGCGGCGGATCACCAGGCTGTGGTAGCGCGTCGCCTCGAACGGGTTCGACAGCCCCACGAAGACGCCCTGGTTGTCGTGGTGGATGGGCGATACCTTGCCGTGCATGATGCGGTCGTTGCGCACCACCTCGCCGCCGAAGACGTGGCCGATGCACTGATGGCCCAGGCAGACGCCGAGGATCGGCACCGTCGGGGCGAAGCGGCGCAGCACTTCATTGGAGACGCCGGCCTCGCGCGGCGTACACGGTCCCGGCGAGATGATGATATGGCTCGGCTGCAGGGCCGCGACCTGGTCCGGCGTGATCTCGTCGTTGCGGAAGACGCGCACGTCAAGGGTCGCGTCCAATTCGCCCAGGCGCTGCACCAGGTTGTAGGTGAACGAGTCGTAGTTGTCGATGAGCAGGATCATGCCCGTCAGCCTTGCTTTTCCGGGATAGGCTGGGCGCTGTTGACCTTGGCATCGTACTTGGATTTGGCCTCGGCCGGGTCGAGCTTCGTCAGGTACTCCTCCGACGCGGTGATGTCGTACCAGCCGCCATCCTGGAAATCGATGATCGCCTTGCCATTATAATTGACGGTGACGACTCGGCCGATGATGCCCGCAAAGCGGCGCATCTCCGGCCGCTCCGGCTTGACCATGACGTACTGGTCCGTCCACACACGCTTCAGTTCCTCGCACTGCGCTACCGTCTGGGAGATCATCGCGGGTCACCTCACTCGGCATCTTGAAAAGCACCGCCGCCGCGGCGCTGGGTTGGCTCGAAGTCCAGCCGTTTGACGAACTTGCAGGCGTCCTCCGCGCCGAAGGCGCGGTCCATGCCGCTGTCCTTCCAGTCCACCGCCAGCGGGCCGTCGTAGCCGACCTCGTTCAGCGCCCGCACGATGGCTCCCCAGTCCAGACCGCCGTGGCCCGGTGAGCGGAAGTCCCAGCCGCGCCGCGGGTCGCCCAGCGGCAGGTACGAGCCCAGCACTCCCGTGCGGCCGTTCAGCGTCAGCGCCACGTCCTTGACGTGGACGTGGACGATCCTCTGTCCGAAGCGGCGTACGAACTCCACCGGATCGACACCCTGCCAGTGCAGATGGCTCGGGTCAAAGGTGAAGCCGAACTCCTCACGGCCGTCCAGCGCCTCCAGCGCCAGTTCGGCGCTGTACAGGTCGAAGGCGATCTGGCCGGGGTGGACCTCGAAGGCGAACTTGACGGCCGCCTCTCGACACACGTCCAGGATGGGGTTCCAGCGGTGGGCGAATGCCTCCAGGCCGGCCCGGATCACGGCCGGGGACGCCGGCGGATAGCCGGCGACATACGACCACAGCGCCGAGCCGGTGAAGCCGGCGACGACCGACACGCCCAGTTTCTGGGCGGCGCGGACGGTGGCCATCATCTCCTCGGCGGCCCGCTGCGGCACGCCCTCGGGGTCGCCGTCGCCCCAGACGTAATCGGGCAGCAGGGCCTGATGGCGGGCGTCGATCGGGTCGCACACCGCCTGACCGACGCGGTGGTTGCCGACGACCAGCGGTTGCAGGTCATAGCGGGCCAGCAGTTCCTGTTTCTGCGAGCAGTAGTCCGGTTCACTCAGGGCGCGCTGCACCTCGAAGTGGTCGCCCCAGCAGCACAGCTCCAGGCCCTGATAGCCCCATTCGCCGGCCAGCGGCGCCAGGTCCTCCAGCGCCAGGTCCGCGAACGGCCCGCTGAACAGGATCACCGGCCGTGGCATTTGCCCTCCTTAGTCCTTAGTCATTGGTCATTAGTCATTAGTTAACAGGGTTTCAGATCCAAGCAAAAGTTTAGGTTTCGACAGCGACCCAGATAACTAATGACTAATGACCAATGACTAAGGACTTTTTACGGCTTCTTCCCCTCGGCTTCCGTCTCCGACGCCCTGGCGCCGTCAGACGCGGGCGCCTCGCCGCTGGCGGGCTCCTTGTCGGTCGGCGGCGCGGCGGGAGCGGGGCCCGGCGTACCGCCCAGGCCGCTCGCCGGCAGTTCGGGGCCAGGTGGCGCCAGCTGCGTCGGCCGCGCCGTGCTCGGCGGCGGGGCCGTCGGTGGCGCTGCCGGCGGCCGTAGCGACGGGGGCTCCACGAGTTGCAAACCCGTCTTCGCCGCGGTCGGCTCGACGGCCGTCGTTGGGGTCGGCGGCGTCGCGTTGGTCGTCGCCGGCGCCGCTGGATACGGCACCTCCGGTTCCGTCTGCTCCAAATGAACCTCGTCCAGTTCCGTGTCGTCCACGTTTCGCCGCATCAGGAAGTAGATGATCGTGCTTGCCGACCAGAAGAAACTGTAGCCGAAGCCCACCACCAGTAGGAACAGGAGGTACAGCCACACCGACACCATAAACGCCCCCACAAAGTCGTACGGCGCCCGCTCCTTGAGGTAGTTCGGGTTCAGCGTGTACGTCTCGGCGACCTGGCCAGAATTGCGGATCACGTCCTCGGTGGTTGCGTCGGGCGCCTTGTGCAGCAGCAGATCGCGCCAGCCGAACGATGTCGGCGCGTACATGAACAGATACTCCGGGTCGCGGCTCTGGAAGCCGGGGGCCTGCGATACCCCCCACTTGCCCAGGTAAACCATCAGCGAGCCCATCAGGCCGACGAAGAAGATCAGCACCGCCCCGTACACCAGGGCCACCACGCAGTACCAGGCGTACTGCCACGGCGCCTGGTAGACGTAGCTGTATGAGCGGCTGATGGCGTCGAAGCTGTCGCTGCCCTCGGCGCTGATGGTCGGGTACATCAGCGGCCAGCCGACCAGGCCGACCAGCACGATCGCCATGATCAGACCGACGAGCAACACCACCGGCCAGAGCAGGCCCGCCAGCACGATGTCGCCGAGCAACGGAATGTTGCGCTCCAGCAGGCCGAAAACGATCAGGAACAGCGTCAGCACCGCCAGGAAGATCAGCGGGAACAGCGGCGCCAGGAAGAACGACTTGAAGCGCGCACAGGTGAAGCGCACTGCCTCGGTCATGCTGACCTTCTCGTTGGTGCGCGCGACCTGCACCGCGGCCATGCGCGTGATGGCGCCGCCGAAGAAGCCCCAGACTGCCAGGGCCACCAGGATCACCAGAAACAGGTAAATGCGGTTCCAACCGCCGGCCGCCGGGTCCAGCAGATACACGATCGGCCGCAGGAATTTCACCAGCGGCTCCAGCAGCACCGGCGCCTGGTCGTTGCCCAGCCAGGTCAAAAACTCGCCGCGCTCCCACGGCACGTGGCGCGTCGTGCCCTCGGTGCCGACCATCTTGACGTTGCCGGTGATGAGCAGATACGGGTTGGGGCCGCGGTCCTCGAACCACGGCAGCGTCCGCAGCCGGCCCGACGGCTTCACCTTGGGGTTTTGCAGCTCAATCGCCTTGTCCGTCAACCGCTTGTTGCGCAGATTGTTGGCGACCTCCGCCTTGATCTCCTCGACCGTGCGGCTCTTCTCGCGAAAATCCTTGATCTTTTCCGCCGCCGGCTTCGACAGCGGCCTGACGGGAATATCCTTGATCTTCACAGTCACGTTCTCGCCCATGCCGCGGATGTCCAGGTCGCGCAAGCGCAATTCCTCGTTCTTGACCCAGCGCTCGATGGTCTCGATGTTTTCCTTGCTGCTTTGGATGGTGAGCGGCAACTTGTCCACTTCCAGTTTGAACATTTCCTGGTCGTCGCCCGAGGTGCCGGTCACGATCATTGCGCGGCGGGCCAGTTCGCTCTTGATACGGGCGTATTCCTTCTTGATGTTCTCCCAGTCCTGCCGGCTTTCGGCGAAGTCGGCGGCGTCGTAGATCCACTTCTTCTCCTTCGCCTCCTTGTACGTCTCTGGCGTGGTGCCGGCCATCTCGAAGGTCAGGTTCCAGTGCTGGCGGGCCGACTTGAAGGCCTTCCAGGCGGCTTCCTCGCCGCCCACCTCATAGTCCGACGCCTTGAAGTCCTCCGGTTGCGGCGGGTTCTGGTTGAAGCTGAAATAGATGGCCGACAAGATCCACCAGCCCAGCGCCATGGCGAGGACGCCGCCGCCGGCCAGCAGCAGTTTCTTGGGGTCCATGGCCACCTTGAACGCGCTGAACAGCCGGGTCCACGGGGCAAACTCGCGCAGGTAATCTTTCTTCAGACCGCTCTGATCATCGGCCATGCCATCGCTCCTTCTCCAGAATGCCCGCCGACCCCGCCGCCGCGTGCCGGCCCGGTCGGAAGTGCTTTCTTCTTGTTGGAGGTGGCATTATATGGCCGCCCCGGGGCTTTGCAATCGCCTCGGGCAAAATGGGCCGCGGCCGGCGCCCTCCCCCGCACGCGGAGAGCGCCGGCCGCGGTTGCGCGACCGAAGGCCTTAGGGAGATGGAGGTTAACCGCCGGCCTTTGCTAGAACGTGAAGGCCACGTTGATGGTGAAGCCGTTCATGAAACGGGTGATGCCACGGTCCCAGCCCGGGTCCGGATTGCTGGCGTTAAAATCGACCGGCCGCTGCGACGCCATCGTGTTAAAGAACAGCATGGCGTCGTAACCCATCTTCACCTGGATGCCCTCGTAGGGATACCACCACACGTTGGCACTCCCCATGATTTCGGGGGAAATGGTGAAGAACTGGCGCTTGTGCGACGCGGCGGTGCTCAGGTCGCCCAGCTGATACTTCGCCTGGGCATCGACGAAGTCCGCGAACAGGGCCGCGTCCAGGTCCAGGCTGAAGGCGAACGCCCCGATGGGCGTCGTGCCCAGATACCACTCGTTGCCCAGACCCCAGTGCAGGCCCCACAATTCGTTCGACACCACGTTGGTGTACAGGGCCTGGTCGGTCGGCCCGGCCACCAGGTTGACGTTGTCGGACACCGTATTCCAGCTGAACCGCTCCCAGATCGCGACCTGGCGCGGCCCGAACGTGCTGTACAGCCGGTAGGTCTCCGTCTGCTGTATGGGGTAGCGGACGTTGATCTGGTACTGGTTGAAGCGCTGCAGGAATTGAATGGTCTGGTACGTCGAGGCGTTCCAGATGCCGAAGGTCGCCCCGGCGTTGCCGATGCCCACCTGGTCCGCCGGGCCGTTGTAGGCCGGCGTGTAGTTGTACACAAACGAGGTGATGAACGTGTTCTCCTGGAAGTTCCCCGGGAAATGGGTCGTCGGAATGGCCGAGGTGGCGCTCGCCGAATAGCGCGCGTCCTGCAGGTGGAACCAGTTGAACTCCAGGGCGATGCCGCTCTCGAACCGCCAGCCGATGGTGAAGTCGTAGCCGGGCACGAACGTCAGCGGGCCGGACACCGCGTCGGTCAACAGCGCCGGGGTGCGGTCGCCGACGAACTCGCCCGGGGTGGGGCCGACCTGCCCCAGGGCGGCAGCGATGCTGCCGTCCTGGTCAATGAGGCCGTGGACGGCGATGATCTGTTGCTTGATCGGGTTGGTACTCATGAAGAACTTGAAGCCGCCCGCGACGTACAGGCCGCCGTTCTCCAGGCGCGGGTGGCCCAGGATGGAGGGCACAATGTACTCCGGCGGCGGCACCTCGTAATTGCCGTTGGTGGGCGGTTGTCCCTGGGCGTCCCGTGCCAACAGCACCACCCCCAGCAAGCTGGCCGCCGTCACCGACCCCCACCAGCCGATTTGTTTCCGTGCCATCCCCATCTCCTCCATGACGAAGGCGCTGCGGCCGGGCTCCACAAAATCCCCCGGGAGCCAGGACCGTGCAGGGCCGGCCGACGCGCTTGCGGCCGCCCTGTGCGTGCTTCTTTTTCTCTGAACAGAGAGAGCGAGGGAATATAGCAACCGGCCCGTGGTGGTCAAGGCCAAATTCGGGCGCGGTGCGTTTTTTGGTCGTGTTCCCAACCGAACAGGGCCGTTCCCCCAAAGCGGACTGGGCGGTATAATAGAGATAGTGCCAGGGAGGGCTTTCATCTCGTTTCATCTCACAGACCCCCCTGCCTCTCCAGGGGCCGCGCAGATTCCCTATTCACAGTTGTTAGGCGAGCCGGGAGGCCCTGACCCAACCGACGATTGATCTACCGCCAACCGGCCCGTTGACGTTTCGCGCGGGCCGCGCGAAACGTCAACGGGCCGGGTCGCTCACGCATCCAGCACGCCGAGCCAGTAACTTTCGCCGCCCTGGTCCGCGGGCCGATCCAGCACCCTCATGTACGTGCTGGTGATCCAGTTAGCCGCGGTGCCGCCCTGCTTCTGCAGGTACTCCTGCGAACTGAGGAAGCCAACCTGAATCTGCGTGTCGGTGGCGCCGTGCTGCAGCTGGTTGACCCAGTACGACAGTTCGCCGGCGCCGGCGGTGCGGCCCAGGTACTGATGGTAGTAACTCTGAGCCAGCATGGTGTCGCGCTCCGTGCTGGTGGTGAAGCCCATGACGATGTTGCTCTTCGAGGCGCCAGCATTCACCTGCTGCACCCAGCCGGACAGGCCGGCGGAGTCGGCGGCGCGGCCGAGCAGGTCGGTGTACAGCGCTTTCACGTATGCCGTCGGGTTGTTGCCGACGTGCTGGTAAAACTCCGTTGAGCCGAGGAATCCCGCCAGCACCTGGTTGTCGTTGCCGCCGTGCTGCAGGTAATTGACCCACGGGGCGATCTCACCGGCGCTGGCGGCGCGGCCCAGATACATCTGGTAGTAATTGAGGATCAGCCCGGTGTAGTATTCCGTGCTCTGCAGGATGCCGAAGCCCGCCGTGGTCAGCCCGGACGCTGTCGGGCCCGTCGCCACCGTGGCCGTGCCGAGGCTCACCGCCTCGTCGCCGTCATTGTCGTGGATGTTGACGAGCACCGTGAAGGTGCCGGCGGTCGCGTAGGTGTGCGTGCCGGTCACGGTGAAGCCGCTGCCGCTGGTATTCGCGGCCACGGTGCCCTGCGAGGTCCGGCCGTCGCCCCAGCTGATGGTCGCGGTGAAGTTGCTCACCCCGGAGCCGTCCGCGTCGGTGAAGGTGGCCACGGTGCCGGTGAACGCGGTGCCGGCGGTGGCGCTGACCGGCACGGCCGTCGCCACCAGGCTCGCCGGTGTCGTCGTCACCGTCGCCAGGCTCGCCGTCGTCGCCATGCTGTTGTCGCTGGTGTTCTGGATGCTCACCGTCACGACGAAGGAGTCGTCCTCGCCGAAATTCGGCGCTTTCAGGGAAGTCGCGTCCGTGGTGCTGGCGCTGCTGTAGGTATGCGTGCCGGTCACCACGAAGCCGCTGCCGCTGCTGTTCGCCGACACCGTGCCCGCGGAACTGGTGCCGTCACCCCAGTTGATGGTTACCGTGAAGTCGGACGCCTGGGCGCTGGTGTCCAGCGATGTGAAGCTGGCCACGGTGCCCGTGAAGGCGGTGCCGACCACGGCGTTGAAGGACGTGCCATACGCCTGCAGCGTCGGCGGCGCCGGGGCCACGCTGGCCACGGCCTGCGAAGTCGCGGTGTGGCTGGCGGAGTCCGACACCGTCACGCTGAAGATGTACGCCGCGCCGCCCAGGCCGAAGCTGGTCGCGCTGTGGCCAAAGCCCAGGCCGGGGCTGCCCCAGACCGGCGTCGGCGCCTGCAGCGTGTAGGTGTGCGTGCCGGTCACGTCGTAGCCGCCGTTCGGGTCGGCGGTGACGGTGCCAGCGGAACTGCTGCCGTCACCCCAATTGATGGTTGCGGTGAAGGTGGTGCTGGTCGTGGCGGTGGTGTCGGTGAACTTCGCCACGGTGCCGGTGAACGCGGTACCGGAGGTCGTCTGGATGTTGTTCGCCGTCACCGTGAGGACGACCGGCTGCGCCGTCACGGTGGCCAAACTCTCGGCATTCACGGTGGTGCTGTTCGACGTGTCGGTGATGCTGACGCCGACGATGTAATTGCGGCTCGGCGGCGGGTTGAAGGCGAACCACGGGAAGCCGCCGCGGTAGGTCGGCAGCGTGTAGGTGTGCGTGCCGGTCACGTCGTACTGGCCGGCCACGGTCGGGTCCGCGGCGACGGTGCCGGTGGACGTGGTGCCGTCGCCCCAGGTGATGGTCGCGGTGAAGGTGGCCGCGGTGGCGGTGCTGTCGGTGGACGTGAACGTGGCCACGGTGCCGGTGAAGGCGACGCCGCTGGCGGCCTGGAGGTTCTGGCCCCTGGCGGTGATGCTCGGCGGAATTGGCGCCACCCTGGCCAGGCTCTGCCCCACGGCCGTGGCGCTGGCCGGGTTGTCGGTCACGGTGATGGTGAGCACGTAGAACTGGTTGCCGGGCGTGCCGCCGTGCCAGGGGTTGGTGAAGCCGAAGCCGAAGCCGCCGAAGACCGGCGGCGTGGTGCTGCTGTTGGCGTAGGTGTGGGTGCCGGTCACGTCGAAGCCGCTGCCGTCGGCGACGACGGTGCCGGTGGAGCTGGTGCCGTCGCCCCAGTTGATGGTGGCGGTGAAGTCGCCGGCCGCCGCATTGCTGCGCACGTCGGTGAAGCTGGCGACAGTGCCGGTGAAGGCGGTGCCAGCGGTGGCGCTGAGGACCGTGCCCTTGATCGTGACGGTCGGCGGCGGCGGCGTCACGGTTGCCCGGGACAGGCTGGAGCCGACGACGGCGCCGGTGGCGTCCTTCACGGTGACGGTGACGGCGTACCAGCCGGCCCCGGTGTAGGTGTGGGTGCCGGTCACGTCGTAGTTGCTGCCGTCCGGGGCGAGGGTGGCGGCGGAGCTGGTGCCGTCGCCCCAGCTGATGGTGGCGGTGTAGCCGGCGGCCGCGCTGGCGCTGGCGCCGCTAATGGTGGCGACGACGCTCGTGAACGACTGGCCGGCGACCGCCTGCACCGGGTCACCGGTCACGGTCACGGTCGGGCTGGGAGTGGTCGGGGTGGTCGGAGTGGTGGAGTCGCTGGGCACCACGACCTGGTTGGCCGCGTTCGACCAGACGCCGGTGACGACGTACCGGCCGTTGTCCAGCGTGCCGTAGGTGCCCTCGCCGAGGTCGGCGATCTCGTCGCCCTGGGCGTCGAACCAGCCGGTCTGCGTGTCCGGATCGGTCATGGACTCGGAGATTTCGTGCGACAGGACATAGGTGTCGTCCTGGAAGGTGGTCAGCGGCGTATTGATGACGCTGCCGACCGGGTAGGGGACGACGGCGTAATAGACGGTGGCGCCGTTGCTGGCCTGGAAGGTGTCGTGGTAGCCGGCGAATTCGACACCGCTGCTCTGGCCGTTCGCGGTGACGGTGACGCCGGGGGCAGTGAAGAAGACGTACAGGCTGTTGGCGTTCGGGGCGGGGACATGGCCGGCGGTGATCTCGGCGTTCAGAGCGGTGCGGATCTGGCTGTCGCTCATGGTGGCGCCGCCGGCGGGATTCTGGTTGACGACGTCGTCGCCGAGGTACGTGGCGGCGCCAACACCGTACTGGCTCAGGATGCTGACGGACGGGCTGGTGCCGAAGTAGTTCAGGAAGCCGTTCACCTGCTGGACCTGCTGCTCCAGGGTGGCGTTGCTGTTCCAGGCGGTGCCGTAGTAGACCGGTTCAATCTGGGCGTTCTGCAGGACCGGGCCGCCGTGGTAGGTGACTCCGGTGGGGACCGTGCGGTCTTCGAGCGATTCAAGGTTCAGGGGACGGGGACGACGACGGACGGGGGAGGCGTTCCAGGCGGCGCGAAGGCGTTGCCACAGTCGAGACATCTTGAAACTCCTTGTGGTACGTCGGCGACTTGTTCTGCGGTATGGCGGCATTCAAGAAGTGCTTCCACCACCTGATCGTGGTCTGCCAGGCCACTCAGGCATTGTGAATGATGAATTATGGGCTAACTTCGGGCCGAAACGCAAGTGTTCTCATGCGATTTTAATATCCAGATGTGAACAAGTATTTTCTTGAGCCGAAGCGCAAGCGCGGGGGCCTGCTTTGGCCCTCGCTGGCGCTCGGGCTCGGACCAGAGACCAATCAAGGCGATCTGGTATCAGCCCGGTTCCTTGCACCCTGCAAGGTGCAGGCGTGCAGATTGCAAGGAAACGCAGACACCGCCGCCGTTGCCCCATGACCAACCTCCCTGTCAGTACGGCGGTTGCGTCATTGTCCGTGGCTGGCACGCCGTCTGCTGGAAGAGAGCACCGCGATATTCGAATTAAGGTGTTCCCCATGCTACCGGACATCAACTCTCTCCTGCCGCTGAAACGCTTCCAGCACCTGTTCGTCACCAGTGGCGTCTGGTGAACACTCTCATTCCACCCATAGATGCGTCCGCGCGCTC
This sequence comes from uncultured Gemmataceae bacterium, assembly GCA_963750165.1. Taxonomy (GTDB): domain Bacteria; phylum Planctomycetota; class Planctomycetia; order Gemmatales; family Gemmataceae; genus CAVVPN01. Next base: position 65,424 of record CAVVPN010000003.1, read on the forward strand.
GGGATGAGTCGCGCGGTCTCGTTTCCGTTTCCACAATCCTATCCCCAACCTGCACAACCGTGCGACTGCGCGGCCAGGCTCGGGGACTGTTCGAGGTGAGATTCATGCAGACCAGATGGCTCTGGCCGTTCGTAGCAGCCTGCGCCCTTAGTGGTGCCGCCTGCGGTATCGACAACGGACTGTACCCCGTGCGCGGGCAGGTGTTCCACGAAGGCAAACCGGCCGTCGGCGCCACCGTGTCGTTCGTCCGCAAGGACGCGACCGATCCCCACAAGGAACAGACACCGCAAGGCGTCGTGCAGGAGGATGGTTCGTTCACGCTCGCCGGCCCCAAAGGCCCCGGAGCGGCGCCCGGCGAGTACGTCGTGCTGATCGAATGGAAGGAAGGGGCAGGGAAGCAGCGCGGCCGCAGTCCAGGGCTGAACGCGCCGGATCGGCTCAAGGGCCGCTACTTCGACCCGCAACGGCCCTTGCTCACCGCCACGGTGGCCGCCAGCAAAAACGACCTGGCGCCCTTTGAACTGAAGTAGCTGCTTCGCCCCGGCAACCCACCCACACTCTCGCCCTGGAGGATTCCCATGAACCGACTCCGACCCCGCCTGGCGTTCACGTTGATCGAGCTGCTGGTGGTGATCGCCATCATCGCCATACTGATCGGTCTACTCCTGCCCGCCGTGCAAAAAGTGCGCGAGGCGGCGGCGTGCAGCCAGTGTCAGAACAACCTCAAACAGATCGGCGTGGCGATCTACAACTACGAATCCAGCAACAAGCGGCTGCCGGCCGCGTACACCCTGCTGCCGACGGCCGACACGGACGCGAACGCGCAGTTCGCCGGTTCCCGGGTCGGGCTGTCGCTGCATACCAACCTGTTGCCGTACCTCGAACAGGAGCCCCTGTACCGGCAGTTGAACTCGAAGCTGTCCGAGTTCGACACGGCGAACATCCCGCCGAACGGCTCGCACTCCGGGGCGAACCTCGCTTACGCTCAGGTGGTGCCGGCTTACGTGTGCCCGGCCGACCCGACGCCGCCGACGCTGGACTACTACAACGCTTGCTGGGGCCCGTACGGCAACGGCGGCGGCGCGGCGTGCTTCCCCGGCGGGAGTACTGGTGTGTCGAACCTGGTGCCGCCGCCCGGTCAAATCTGGGCGCGCTCGGATTACTTCCCCATCGCGGGCATTCACGACGCCCTGACGGCGTCCCTGGGGCTGAAGGCGCAATACACGGTTAGCACGCAGATGATGGGCACGATCAACGATCCACAATACCCCGGCGGCGGGCCGTTCACGGTCACGCAGGTGAAGGACGGCACCTCGAACACCATTTTCATGGCGGAGTCCGGGGGCAAGCCGGTCGGCTACAACCACCTGCGCGATCTACAACTCGGAGGTCAACGGCAAGCCGGTCGATGGCAGCATCGAGCCGGTCTCGAGCGCAGGCGGGGCGTGGGGGGACATGTTCTGCTACTCGGCCCTGGCCGGAGCGCAGTGCAACAACAGCGGTCAGCGGCTCGGGCCGTGCATGGTCAACTACACGAGCAACAACGAGATCTACTCCTGGCACAATGGCGGTGCCAACGTCCTGTTCGGCGACGGCAGCGTGCGCTTCCTCCAGGAATCGATCTCGGCCCAACTCGTCGTGGCCCTGGTGACGCGCGCCGGCGGTGAGACGATTAGCACGGATTACTAGGAAGCAGTGGCGAGCGGCGCGGCGTCAGCCCGCCCGTACTCCATAGCACCGGCGGCCTGACGACGCGCCGCTCGCCAGGGCGTTTATTGAACCCGCCTTTACGGAGGCTTCCCCCATGCGCCTGCGACGGGTCCTTGTCCTGCCGGTCCTCGGCGTGAGCCTCGGCCTGGTGCTCTGGGCCTGGCGCCCGGCTCCGCCCGAACTCCGTCCCGCCCCGGACGACCCGGTTGAAACGGAAATCCCGGTCGCGGATCCCGACCCGGCGGCCCTGGCGGCGACATTCGAGCACACGGTCGCACCCCTGCTCCAGCAGTATTGCGTGCGCTGCCACACCGCGGCGTCGGCGCGCGGCGGCGTCAACCTCGCCGGCCTGACGCCCGCAGCCGCGCTGCGCGATCCGGGCCGCTGGCGGCAGGTGGCCCAGGCCGTGCGCGGGACGCATGCCGCCGGCCGGCAAACCCCATCTCACCGCGGACGAGGCCAGGGCCTTGCTGACGTGGTGCGCCGACGCCTCTTTCCAGGCCGCCTGCTCCACGCCGCAGCCGCCCGGCGCGTGGCCCTGCGCCGGCTCAACCGGGCGGAGTACAACAACACCCTGCGCGACCTCGTGGGCATCACCTTCCGTCCCGCCGACGACTTCCCCGCCGACGACCTCGGGGCCGGCTTCGATACGCTCGGCGACGTGCTCGCGGTGCCGCCGTTGCTGCTGGAGAAGTACCTCGACGCCGCCGAGCGCGCGGTCGAGGACGTGACGCGGGCGCCGGCCCGCTGGGCGCGCGTCATGGACCCGCCCCCTGACACGGTGCCGTTCGTGCTGCGCGGTCAGCCTCCCCGGCGCGAGCGCGCCATGCGCGAACTGGGCCCGCCGCGTGGCAACGAGCCTGACGCTGAGGGGATGGCGCTGGACCGCGCCGCCCGGGCGGTGCAGGCCTTCGCCGACCGGGCCTACCGGCGGCCGGTGACGCATGAGGAGATGGCGCGGTTCGTGCGCTTCCTCGAAGCCAGCCGGGCCAACGGCAACAGCCACGAACGCGGCGTGCAGCTGGCATTGCAGGCGATCCTGACCTCGCCGCACTTCCTCTTCCGCGTCGAGGTCGGCGGCCCCGACGGCTGGCTCACCGACTTCGAGCTGGCGACCCGGCTCGCGTATTTCCTGTGGAGCAGCCCACCCGACGACGAGCTTTATCAGCTGGCGTGCCAGGGGAAATTGCGACAGGAGCCGACGCTGACCAGACAGGTGCGGCGCCTGCTGCGCGACCCGAAATCGGCGGCGCTGGCGGAGCATTTCGCCGGTCAGTGGCTGCAGACGCGCGCCCTCAAGGAGTTCACCCCCGATCCGGCGCGGTTCCCGCAGTTCGACGAGCCGTTGCGCCAGGCACTGCTGCGCGAGACGGAACTGTTCTTCGATCACCTGGTCCGTGAAGACCGCAGCGTGCGCGAGTTGCTCACCGCCGACTACACCTTCGTCAACGAACGGCTGGCCCGGCATTACGGCATCGCGGGAGTGCGGGGCACGGCGTTCCGCAAGGTGGCGCTGGCGGGAACGGGACGCGGCGGCGTGCTGACGCACGGCAGCGTCCTGGCGGTCACTTCCAACCCCACGCGCACCTCCCCGGTCAAGCGCGGCAAGTGGATTCTGGAGAACCTGTTGGGCGAACGGCCAGGCGCCCCACCCCCCGGTGCGGACAACCTGGGCGCGGCCACCCGGGCCATGCCGGCCGCCACACTGCGCCAGCAACTGGAGCGGCACCGCACCGACACGCGCTGTGCTTCCTGTCACGCGGCCCTCGACCCGCTCGGCTTCGGGCTGGAGCATTTTGACGCCGTGGGCGCCTGGCGCGACGGTGACGGCGCACACCCCATTGACGCCAGCAGCACCCTGCCCGATGGCCGCTCATTCCGCGGTCCCGACGGGCTGCGCGCCGTCCTGGTCGAACGCTCTCCGGACTTCGTACGCTGTCTGACTGAGAAGTTGCTCACCTACGCTCTGGGGCGGGAATTGCAGCCGGCGGACGCCTGTACCGTCGAGCGCATCGTCCGCCGCCTCGACGCCAACGGCCAGCGCTTTTCCAGCCTGGTACTGGGCGTCGTCACCAGCGACCCATTCCGCAAACTCGGTTCGCGCGGAGGACATCCATGAAGCGTCCCATTCACCTGTCGCGGCGCACGGTGCTGCGCGGCATCGGTGCGTGTCTGGCCCTGCCCTTGCTGGAGGCCATGCCCGGGCCTTGTCAGACTCGGGCGGCACGGCCGCCGCAACGGCTGCTGTTCGTCTACGCCCCAAACGGCAAACACATGGCCGACTGGACTCCCGCCACCGAGGGGGCCGGCTTCGCCCTGCCGCCGCTGCTGGAGCCGTTGCAGGCGCTGCGCGGCGAACTGCTGGTGCTGTCGGGCCTGGACCTGCGACCTGCCGACGGCAACGGCGACGGGCCGGGAGACCACGCCCGCGCCATGGCCGCCTTCCTCACTGGCAGCCGGCCGCGCCGCACCGCCGGCGCGGACCTGCGGGCGGGGGTGTCGGTCGATCAGGTCATTGCCACCCGGCTCGGCACGGTGACGCGCTTCGCCTCGCTGGAGGTCGGCTGCGAGGGGGGCCGCACCTCGGGTGTTTGCGACAACGGCTACAGTTGCGCGTACCAGACGAACCTGTCGTGGCGCACGCCGACGACACCGTTGAGCAAGGAGGTCAACCCGCGTCTGCTGTTCGAGCGGCTGTTCGGCCGGCCGTCCACGGACGACCGCGCCGCGGCCCGGCGCGACCGGTGCAGCATCCTGGATTTCGTGGCCGAGGACGCCCGGCAGCTGCGGACGCGCCTCGGCACGCCAGATCGCCACCGCCTTGACGAATACCTGACGGGCCTGCGTGAGATCGAGCAGCGGTTGCAACGGGCGCAGCCCGTGGTCGATATCGGCCAGGGCCGGCTGAGGCCGCCGGCCGGCATCCCCCAGGACTTCCGCGAACACGCCCGGCTGTTGACGGACCTGCTCGTGCTCGCCTTTCAGGCCGATCTGACGCGCGTCGCCACCTTCGTGTTCGGCAACGACGGCAGCAACCGCAGCTACCGTGAGGTCGGCGTGTCCGACGGCCACCACGATGTCTCACACCACGGCGGCGACCCCGCCAAGCTCGACAAGATCCGGCGCGTCAACCGACTGCACGTCGAGCAGTTGGCGTACCTGCTGCTGCGCCTTCGCTCAGTGCGCGAGGGGGGCGACACGCTGCTGGACCGCAGCCTGGTAGTCTACGGCTCGGGCATCAGTGACGGCGATCGGCATGACCACGACAACCTGCCGATCCTGCTGGCCGGCCGGGGCGGCGGCATCAGCCCGGGACGGCACGTGCGCTACCCGGTGGGGACACCGCTCACGAACCTCTATCTGTCACTGCTGGACCGGCTCGGCGTTGAATTGCCTACGTTCGGCGACGCCACGGGCCGGCTCGGTTCCCTGGGTTAACGGTTGCACTGATCGCAGCGACCGCTTTTTCAGGACGCATCCGTTCTTCGGCGATGTCAGGGACGCTGCACTACCGCCGCTTGGGGGGCCGAGCGCCAGCGCGGGGCAGCGCTGGTTCCGCGCTGGCGCTCGGACTCCGACCCCGTTATTTGAGCGTCGCCAGGTACGCGATCAGGTCCACGAACTCGCGCCGGCTCAGGCCAACTTCCTGCCCCTCCGGCATGATCGACACGCGCTGCACCCGGCGCGTTTCCACCTCGGCCCGGGCGACGCGCACGTCGAGGTTGAGATTGAGCACACGCAGGAACTTGCCTTCGTCCTTGACCAGGCCGCTGTAAGTCTTGCCGTCGGTGGTGACGACTGTCTCCACCTCGAAGCCGGTCTTGATAACCTTGGAGGGGAACAGCACCGACTCGATCAGGTAATCCACCTTCTGGGCGGCGACCCCCTTGAGCGACGGGGCCAGGAGCGTGGTCTGGGTCGCGGTGGTGTGGCATTTGGTGCAGGAGGCCCGCTCGAAGACTTGCCGTCCCAGGATCACCCGCTGCTGCCGTTCCCTGGCGGGCAGTTTTCCCAGCGTTTCCAGCGTGTGCCGCGTGAGGGCGGCCTTGTCCTTCTCCGCGGCGGGGAGGTTCAACGACTTGATGGCCTCGGCTTTGACTCCCAGGTGGTCCAGGACCGACCCGAGATCCTCCCGCAACCCCGCATCGCTTTTGAGCAGGGCCGGCGCCTGGTTCACCAGATGTGCCACCATCTCCGGACGGCCCTTGAACGAGCGCCACCAGCGGACGGCCTCGGTACGCAGCAGCGGGTTGCTACCGCCAAGCAACTTCTGCCAGTGCTCGGTGCGGGGCGTGGCCTCGATGGCCGCCAGCGTGGCCAGGTACTCGGCGGCGTCGTCGGGTTTGGTTTTGGCGTTGAACACACCGGACCAGAGCGTGTCGGCCACCGGGGCGCTCTTGCCGCCGAATTTGCGTGCCAGCAGCAGCGCGGCGGAGCGCGTCGCCGGTTGGCCCGCCTTGATCTGGCCGGTGATCTGCTTGAGTGCGAACGCGGTCGGGCCCGCCGCCTCCAGGAACTCGAACAGCAGCAGTTGATCGGCCGTCGAGGTGACCTTGAGCGCTCCCTTCTCCACCGCTTCCACGAAGCGTTTCGCCGCCGGCCCTTCCAGGTTTTTGGACAGGCCGCCGGTCTTGCTCCGCAGCACCAGCAGGGCCTTCGCAATGACGCCGACGGGCAGGTCTTCGCGCGCGACCAGCTGCGTCAGGGCCGGGGCCAGCGAGGCATCGCCGTTGAGCTGCGCGACCTGCAGGGCCAGGTTCAGGTCGAGTTTGCCCGGCGTTTGCAGCGCCTGCCCCAGGGCGACCAGGGCGAGTTTCTTCGTCGGGAAGTTCTCGTAACAGGCCACATCGACGGCGATCAGGCCCGCCAGGCGCACGTCCTCGTCGTCATCGGCCAGAAGGGCGCGCAAGCTTTTCTCGTCGGCGTGTTTGGCCAGGTGCCAGGCGGCCTCGTAACGGAGATGAGCGTCCTTGCCGGCGCCCAGCGCAGGGCGTCCATCAAGGCGGCCCGGACGTCGTTCGACTGCGGCTGAGCCAGGGCCGCCTCGACGCGCACCGCCGGGTCCGCGTCCTTGCTCAGCTGCCGGGCCACCGCATCGGCGGCGGGAATCTGATACCTGCGCAGCAAATTGACCGCCAGCCGGCGCACGCGCCAGTCGGGGTTGCTGGCTCCCGCGGCGATTTGCGCCTTTGCCTCGGGAGTGCCGATTTGCAACAGACACCACAGGGCGTTGGCGGCGCCGAGCGGTTCCTTGCTGGTTTTCGCGGCGGCCGCCAACTTGCCGATGGCGGGCGCCCCCTGTTTGACCAGCGCCTCAACGGCCCTGGCCCGCACCAGATGGTGGGGCGAGCCAAGGGCCACGATGGAGTTGTTGCCAGGGGCGGCGCTGGGCCCTGGCTCCTTGCCCCGGTACTTCACGCGCCAGATGCGGCCGGTCAGGTCGCTTTCATCATCGCGGCCGTACCAGTCGGCGATGAGCAGATTGCCGTCCGGGTCGAGGTGAATGTGGCTGGGTCGGAAGTAGGGGTCGCTGCACAGGACGAACGGCTCCTTCTTGACAATGTTGTTGCGCCCGTCCGGGACGTAGCGGATGATGCCGCGGTTGACGCCGGGGAAGCCGTGGCTGCCCCAGTTGCACGCCAGCAGGCTGCCCTGGTAGTCGATCGGAAAGGCGGCGCCGTAGTAGCGCAACAGCTGCGTGTGGGCGCCGCGGTGGATATCGAAGCAGGGCGGGGCCAGCGGGTGATTGCCGGCCAGCCAATTGTTGTCCACGCCCCGACTGTAGCAGTGGTAATCAACGCCGTCGAGCACGCGCACGAAACGATCCGGGTTGCCCTCGCCGTTGGACAGCAGCCAGAGCTGGCCGAAGGGATCGTACTCGAAACTGTACGGCACCCGCAGGCCCTGCACGAGACGCTCCATCTTCGTGCCGTCGGGGTTCATGCGCACGACGACGCCGGAACTGCCGCGACTGGTCAGTTTGCCGTCCGGCCCTTGCAACTGGACGTTATGATTGCCGACGCTCAGGTACAGCAGGCCGTCCGGCCCCCACTCCAGCACGAACATGCCGAACGGGTTCCAGGCCTTGTTCTTGTCGATGACGATGGTCTTCTTGTTGACCGCCTTGCCACCGTCGGGAAGGTCGTAGGTGTACAGGTAGTTGTTGGCCGTCAGCCACAGCTTGTTGTGCTTGACGGCGATGCCCATGACGGGATCAGCGAAGCCGTCGGCAATCACCGTCCGCTTGTACCCCTTGCCGCCGGGCAGCGGATCGAGGCGGACCAGCGGGTTGGCGTACGGCTTGATTGGCGACCCAGGCGGGCCATAGCGGTAGGTGTGGCTCTCGCTGACGTAGATGCGGCCTTTTTCGTCCACCGCCATCGTGACGGGGTTGATGATGAGCGGATCAGTGGCGACCAGTTCCACCTCAAAACCTTCCGGCACGATGAAGTGCTTGACCTGGTCCGCGGCCTTCTGCCGGTCCTTCACCCTGGGATCGGCCACCGCGAAGTTGAACGACTTCTGGCCGGGCGTCTTGCCGGAGCCGCCGCTGACGAGGTTCCAGGGGCCGATGGCGGCGTCGCCCAGCACGACCGCCGTTGGCCAGGTGCTGTCGTCGAACGTGATCTTCAGCCAGTCGGGGTCCGCCATCTGCGTGATGCGTGTTTTGTCGTCGGTGCCGATGAGGAGTTCCTTCTGATCGGCGGTCTTGACGTGCAACCGGGCAATGGCTCCCGCCGGGCCGCCCTGATTCTTTGCAAGGATGGCCAGCACGTTCTTGCCCGGGACCAGGTGTTTGGTCACGTCGTACTTTTCCACGCTGCTCCACTCGCCGTCGCTGCCGACCTTGTGGCCGTTGACATACACCACGTAATGGTTGTCCACGGTGATCCACAGTTCGGCCTGAACGGCCCTGGCGCCCAGTTCGAAGGTGCGGCGCAGGTAGCGCGGCTCATTGGACTGGTCCACGGAATTGGCGTCGGCCTCATCCCAGACCCAGCGAGCGCTACCCCAGCCCGGCGTGGGCGGTTGGGCCGGGCTCAGTGACAGCAATCCCAGGGGCAGCGCGGCCAGAAGCAAAGCGGCAGTTTTCATCGGCGTTCCCATGTGTTCGAGAAACGGGGACACAGCAAGTATAACCGAGGTGCCGCTGCGTTGACATGGGCCGCTTCCGGTTCGCTGTCACAAAGAATCGACGAAGTGCTACACGGAGGTCGTCAAACGAATAGGGTAGCCGTGCTGAATCAGACGCTGGAGAACCCAGGAGGGCAGCAATGATGTCCATCATTCAACGCGCCGCGCTCACGTTCGTGGCGCTGCTGACCATCGCGCCGTTTGCCGCTGCCCAGGTCAGGCCGTTGGCCGACCGGTTCGGCAATCCGCTGCCGAAACACGCGCTGACCCGCCTGGGCACCAAACGCTTCCGCGTGGAGACCTGGGTATCCTCGGTGGCCTTTTCGCGCGACGGCAAATGGATCGCCGCCGGCGACGGGACCGGCCTGGTCTACCTGTGGGAAGCCGCCACGGGGAAGGTGGCGCTGCAGGTGGATTCGCACGAACGCTGGCCAACCGTCTTCTTTTCGCAGGACGGCAGCCGGCTCGGGGCGCGAAACGCGGAAGGGGAGGTTCGCCTCTGGGAAACCACAACCGGCAAGCTCGTCGCCTCCTTTCGGCGGGGGTTCAAGGGCAACGGCAGGCGCTACGAACAATTCCTTTTCTCCCCCGACGGCCGCCGCATCATCGCCGTTCCCGACTTCAACGAGATGATTTATCTTCATAATGGCAAACTCGCGGATGCTGATGTCGTCGGCGACAAGCTGGAAGAACTCTCGATTGAGCTACTGGAGGCGCCCGGCGGCAAGCTCGTGAAACGGCTGGCGAAGTCCGAACCGGGAACCGTGTTTTCCGATGCGGCCCTGTCCCCCGACGGCAAACTCCTCGCGGTGGGCATCCGGGCCGTCAAGTCGCCGCGCAAGGTGCTGCGCCTGCTCGACACGACCACCGGGAAGCTGGTCCGTGAGATCACCGCGGAAGGCGAAGGTTGGTTCCTGAGCATGGCGTTCACGCCCGATGGCAAGACCCTTGCGCTCGGCAGCCGCGATGAGATCGTGCTGGCCGACGTTGCGACCGGCAAGGTGACCGGCCGACTTACCGCCAAAATGAGCACCGTCGGTTTCGTGGGCTTCACCGCCGATGCCAAAACGCTGGTTTCGCACAGCCACGACGACAAGGTCCGTGCGTGGAACCTCGCGACCAGGAAAGTGCAGCGCACCTTTGCCGCCGAAGCCAGCGGACACCATGTGCTTCACCTGCCCGGTAGACTTGGTGACAAGCCTGCATACCACGAGTGGTTCGGCAAGATGTACGGCACCGCTCTGTCGCCGGATGGCAAGACGTTTGCGGTCGGCATCTCGGGTTGCGTTCAGCTTTGGGACATCGCCGCGGGCAAGCAGTTGTACCCCGAACAGAAAGCCCCCGACCGTTGGGCCGAGGTGGAGTATTCACCCGATGGCCGCCTGCTGCTGGTCAGCACCCTGGAGCACGCCTGTCTCTGGGATTCGGTGAGTGGCACGATCCGAAAAGAACTGCCAAAAGGAGCCAGAGGGGGCGTGTTCTCTCCCGACGGCAAAATCATCGCGTTCGGGCGACTCCGCAAAGAGGATGACAAAGAGGCCCCGGTCGCGTTCCTCTGGGACATCGCCCGCGAAAAGGAACTGGTCCGATTGGAACATCCGCGAAAGGAAGGATTTTCCTTTCGGAATCTGGCATTTGGCCCCAATGGGCGCACGCTCCTCACGCTCGGTTTGTATCGAGAAAACGCGGGCTATCCCAACATGACCAGCCTGCATCGGTGGGACACGAGCACCGGCAAAATCCTGAATGGCATCATCCGGCAGGACACCAATGCGTGGCGTTCGGCAATAGCCTCTGACGGGCGGACCGCGGCCATCGTGCTCGGCAATGGCCTCCTCCTTACCGATGTAGAACTTGACGAAGACCTTTGGACCAGGGAGGACGGGCCTCCCGAGGGCATGTCGGGTTATCCCGTCTTTTCGCGGGATGGCGGCTTCCTGCTGCTCTGGTCCGACTATGGGTACGTCGGCATCTGGGAAATCGCCACCCGCAGCACGGTCGCGCGGATCGGCTTGCGGCAGGAAGGCAACCTCAAGCTGGCGAAATGGACTTCCCGGGAAAAAGACGGCAAGGGCGAACAGGAACCGCCCATTGACCAACCCTTGATCGAGGCACTGGCCATTTCGCCGGACGGGCGCCTCGTGGCAACGGCGGAGCGGTTCAATGATCGCTACTTCAGGGCCATGCCGGTCGCAGGGCCGCTGCCGTTGCCCCTCATCCGGATCTGGGAGGTCGCGACTGGCAAGGAGGTGCAACGTTTGGAGGGCTATCGCTCCAGAGTCACTGCGCTGGCGTTCTCCCCCGACGGCCGCCGCCTGGCGTCGGCGTTTCAGAACGACTCCGTGCTGATCTGGGACATCAGTCGCACGGTTGCTCCCGTCGCGGCGAAGCAAAAACCCATCGCCGCGAAACAGCTGGACAAGCTTTGGGCCGACCTGGCCGCGGCCGACGGCGCCCGCGCGTATGCCGCCATGAGCGCACTCCAGGAAGCGCCGCAGCAAGCCGTTGCTCTGCTCGCACGACAGGTGCGTCCTGTCACGGAGGCAGAGGCAAAGCGCGTTCGCGGCCTGCTGCAGCGCCTGGACGACAAATCGTTCCGCGAGCGGACCACCAGCGTCAAGGAACTCAAGGCCCTGGCGTCACAATATCGGAATCTTCTGAAAAAAACCCTGCAAGCGCCTGGCTCGCTGGAGTTCAAGCGGCGGCTGGAAGCCATTCTCCGCGAAGCGCCGCGCCAGCTGCCCCCGGAGACGCTACGCACCGTGCGTGCCATCCAGACCCTGGAGCGCATCGGTAGCCCGGAGGCATGCCGGGTGTTGACCCTGCTGGCCGGAGGAGCCGCCGAGGCCCACGCGACCCGAGTCGCCCAGACGGCCCTCCACCGGGCGGCCGTTCCTGTTCACGGCGACTGGAAAAAGAATTAGCCACAGAGAACACAGAGAGCACAGAGGAAAGACAGGAGAGCTGGGTTACAATTCTCCTGTCTTTCCTCTATGCTCTCTGTGTTCTCTGCGGCCAGAGCGGTTCGCAGACGACTGTAGCGGTCGTGTCTTTCGCCCCGAAGGGGCGGGACAACTTAGCCCCGGGCAACGCCCTGGGAACCAGGGAGGGACTGTTACCCTGCTTTCTTCCGTGCCCTGAAGGGGCACCACAACAACGCTTGGGGTGCCCCTTCAGGGCACGGAAGAGAGAAGAGGGGGGGTCGCATCGGCGTCCCCAGGGCGTTGCCCTGGGCTAAGTTGTCCCGCCCCTTCGGGGCGAAGAACCCGCCACACCCAAACGCAAATCGCTGCCCTGTAAATAGGCCGCATTCCTGATGGTACGTTCAGTAGTAGCGGCCAATTTTCATGAACTCTGGGTGAACTTCAGTTCATGACGACTCTAATGCTTGATGCCTAATGCCTGCGCTCGCGTGTAATCCGCCTGCGCCTCGTCCGTGCGGCCCAGCGCCGTCAGCGCGAGGCCGCGGTTGTGCCATGCCTCCGCCCGCTCCGGCGCCAGCGCCACACAGGTGCGAAACGCCGCCAGCGCTGCCGCTGTATCGCCCAGCCGGTACGCACACACGCCCTCGTAGAAGTGCGGCCAGAAATCCTGCGGCCGCAGCGCCACGGCACGGCGGAACGCAACCGCCGCCTCCTGGACCGCGCCCGCCTGCAACAGCGACCGGCCCAGAGCGCAGTGCTCCCACGCGGTGCGCGGCGCCAGCGTCAGCGCTCGCCGCCGCGCCTGCTCCGCCTCCGCAGCGCGACCCAGCGCCGCCAGGCACGCCTGCCGCTGCTGCGCCAGCACCACGCTCGGCCCGAATCGCTCTTCCGCCTCGTCCAGCGCCGCCAGCAGTTCCTGGGCGGCTGCCGAACTCCGCGATCCGTGCGGACCCCGCAACCGCAGGTCCGCCCACAGCGTCGCCAGGTCGAGCAGGTCTGCCCGCACCTGCTCCGCTCCTTCGTCCGGCCCCTCCAGCAACAACCGGCGTTTGTCCCACGCCGCCCGCCACTGCGGCTGCAACGCCGACAGATCCCCCACCGCACCGCCGGCCGCCAGGAAGCGCAGCCGGTCCAGCAGCGCACGCAACTGCCCCGCCGCCCGCGCCCGCCGCGCCGTCTGCAACCCTTCCCGCAGCGCAGCCGCGTCCTCGGTCAGGCCCAGACTCTCCGCCAGCGCCAGACCCTGTGCGAGCCGGTCGGCGGCCCGGCCGTAGTCGCGCTGCCGCAGCGCCGACCTGCCCTCTGCCAGCGCCGCCTGAACGGCGGCGCGATCGTGCGCCGACTGTCCCTGCGTCACCAGCAGCAGCGCTGCCGCCGCCAGCAGCACCGCCGCCCCCAGCGCCAGCAGCCGCAAGGCGTGGGGCTTGCGCCGGCGCCATTTCCACCAACGCTCGCGCAGGCTCCGGTTGGGCACGCCGCGCAACAGCCGGTTCTCCAGGTGGCGGCGCAGGTCCTCGGCCAGCGCCCCCGCGTGCTGGTAGCGCCGCCCTGGGTCCGGCGCCAGACACTTCGCCACCACGTCCGCCAGGCCAACCGACACCTGCGGATTCAAGTGGCACAGGTTGGCAGCCTGATGCCCACTATCGGGCAGGGCGCCGGCCAGCATCTTGAACAGCATCACGCCGAGGGCATAAATGTCGGCGCGACCGTCCACGGTGGCGGGCACGGCGCGGCCCAGGTTGACGGCCTGGATGGCGGCGCGCTGCTCGGGGGCCATGAAAGTAGGGGTGCCGCCCAGCCAGTCCTGCACCGGGGCGCCCGCCGTCAGCGGTTGCTGGGCCAGGTGGAAGTCGAGCAGCAGCGGTTGCCCCTCGGCGGTCAGCAGCACATTGCCGGGCTTCACGTCGAGATGCACCAGGCCGCGGGCGTGGGCGTACTGCAGCGCGTCCGCCAGACCGGCGCCGAGCCAGCACACCGCCTCCACGTAGCCCAGCCGCTCCAGCAGTTGCCGGGCGGGCTTGTGCGGCGCTCCCGGCACCGGTCGATCCGCCTGCAACTGGTCGAGCGCCCGCAGCAGGTCGCTGCCGCGCCGCTGCCGCGCCGGCGTCGCCTGAAGGTGTTCCAGAACGTGGTTCAGGGCGGCGCCGCCGTGGTAGGGCATGCACAAAATGCGGCGGCCCGCGGCGGGCTCGTCGTGGACCGCGTAGAGCGGCATGATGTGGGTGTGCTGCAGCCGGGCCAGTGACAGGTGTTCGCGGCCCAGGCACGGCGTCACCTTGAGGACGACGAGGCGATCGCCCAGTTCGGGCTGCATCGCCAGGTACACGCTCCCCTGGCTACCCTGTCCCAGCAGGGCGACGATCCGGTAGCCGGCCAGTTCCGCGCCGACGCCCGGCCTGTCGCCTGGCGGCGATTCCAGCTGGGTGCTGTACTGGGAGATCGGCCCGTTCAGCACGGCTTCCAGTTGGGTACGCCACCTGGGGAAGCGGTCGAGAAAGTCGGCGCCAGCCACGGCTTCTCCGTGCTCCCGCCGCAGGCAGAACTCTTCATAAATCAATCGCACCACCGCCCCGGGATGGTCGTGCAATTCCGGGTAGCGGTTCAGGAAGGACTCGATGGCCGGCCGGTCGCCGGCGCGCAGCGGCGCGCGCAATTCGACGATCAACCGCGGCACCAGCGCCAGTCCGGGAGCGCCGTCCCCGGGCGACGCCAGCGAGTCGGTCAGGGTTCGGTCGCGCGCGGCGCGAACCGTGCGAACCGGTTCGGGGAGAGACGAGCGCCTGTCCATGGGACTCCTTCGGGGTTCACCTGGCCGCTGCGAGTTCGACATCCGGAGACGTGTACGAGCGCCGCGCCCGGGACTGCCAGATGACCCCCCAGGCCGTGCCGGTCACCGCCAGGCCCATCAAGAAGCCGCACGGCCCTGGGCCGCACTGCTCCAGCCAGCCGGCCACCGACTGCTCCAGGTCCGTGGTCGCGGTCAGGAATTCGGCGAACGCCTGTTCCAGGGCGGCCGCATCGACCGTCCCCACTTCGGCGCAGGCCGCGGGCGGAGTCACCCTGGTAGCCGCCGTCTCGCTTACCGGTTCCGTCTCGACCACGCGCAGCGGCGTATGAAGAGGCGACTCCCACGGCGGCGCCGGGGACTGCTGCCCCACCTGAGGCTCGGGCAACCCGTGTTCGTCCAGTTGCAAGAGCGGTAGATTCGCGGCCGGTTGCTCCGGCCGCTGGGGCAGCGACCCGGCCGCGGCCACGCCGAGCGCCGGCCCTGTGGGGGAAGGGCCCTCCATCAACCCACTCTCCCGCTCCCTGGCCGCGCCCGCTGGACGGGCAGTTGCCTCGAACGCCAACCAAACATCCTGGACCAACTCCTCGCCACGGAAGTTGTGTGCCTCTTCCGTCAGGAGTCCCTGACGCTGTGCCAACGGCAGCGCCCGCAACTCATCAACCAGGACGGTGGTGATGTCCACGGCGTTCGCCAGGATCAACGGCCGTTCGGGCGAATCCACGTCCTCAGCATCCACATCCTGCACGACGCGCACCACGAGTTTGTCGGCCGGCAGCGCGCGTTCGAGGACGGGCCCCACGACGGTAGCCAGTCCCAGGGCCACCTCCGCCCGTGGGGCAGGGGTAATCGCATGGGGCGCCGGAACTTCGCCAGGGGGGGATGCAAACAGCGCAGGATTGGGAAACGCACTGGTGGAGAGGAGGTGCCGACTCTCCAGTTCTTCCAGATTGAGGAAGGCGAGTGATACCACCTTGCGCGGGCAATGTGTTCGCACGAGCCATCCCTCCGTGAGTGGGTAACGGGTATGGTGGCGCATCGCCCAACTCCCCGTGAGGCGATTACCAGGCCCAACCAGCCCTCCAAAATCCCCCTGATCGTAAGGCTCGCAATTTGCCGCGTCAAGTGATTTTGATTATCTTCGCGCTCCGTGGCTGACAGGGCGAAGCGATGCGTTTGTCGGTGGGAATGTGCGCGCTTGGAATCGGGACGCAAGTGACTCAGGGGAGCGCCGTCGGTCGCAGGTTGGCAGGCTTGAGCGTCAGCAGGACTGGCGTGCCCGAGCCCCGCGCGGGGCCGTCAGTCCACGCAACCATAGGTCCACAATGCCGCCCCGGCAACGAACACCAGGCGGTTACCCCCATTGCAGTCCGTCTTTTTCTGTTTCGCCCCATCCGCTATAGTTGGTGAAGAGGTCGGCAACCCCGCTCCTGGTTGTATCCTGTCATGGCTGCGTTGATTTACGAGTATGATGTAGCCGTCGTCGGCGCCGGCCACGCGGGCGTGGAGGCCGCCCTGGCGGCGGCGCGTCTGGGGCTGCGTACGGTCCTGCTCACCATGAGTGCCGATACTGTCGCCCAGATGAGCTGCAACCCAGCCATCGGCGGCGTCGCCAAGGGGCAGATCGTCCGCGAGATCGACGCCCTCGGCGGCGCCATGGGCCAGGTCATCGACGCGACCGCGATTCAGTTCCGCATGCTGAACCGCACCAAGGGCCCGGCCATGCACTCGCCGCGCGCCCAGGCGGACAAGAAGCACTATCAGTTCACGATGAAGCACCGCGTTGAGGCCCAGGCCAGCTTGACGCTGCGGCAGGAGATCGTTGAAGGCATAGCGGTCAGGGGTGAGGGGTCAGGGGTCAGGGTGGAGGGTGTCCAGGCTCGTGGGGGGACGTTTTACCGCGCCGCCGCGGTGGTGCTGACGACCGGCACGTTCCTGAAAGCGATCATGCACACCGGCGAGGCGCAGACGCGCGGCGGCCGCGCCGGCGACGGCTCCGCCGAGGCGCTCAGCGACAGCCTGGCCGCGTGCGGTTTCGAGCTGGCCCGCTTCAAAACCGGCACGCCCTGCCGCCTCAACGGCCGCACCATTCACTTTGACGTACTGGAGCCGCAGCCCGGTGACTTCGAGCCGCAGCCGTTCAGCTTCGCCACCGAGCAACTCACCCAGGACCAGCTGCTCTGCCACATCACCTACACGAATGAGGCGGTGCATGCGTTGATCCGCGCCAACCTGCACCGGGCGCCGATGTACTCGGGCCAGATTTGCGGCCGCGGACCGCGCTACTGCCCGTCCATCGAGGACAAGGTGGTGCGCTTCGCCGACAAGGATCGGCATCAAATTTTCCTGGAGCCGGAGGGCCGCAACACCCTGGAGTATTACTGTAATGGCATCAGCACCAGCCTGCCCAACGACGTGCAGCAGGCCATGCTGCGGTTGATCCCGGGGCTGGAGAACGCCGAGGTCATGCGCTGGGGCTACGCCGTCGAATACGACTACGCGCCGCCGACGCAGTTGCTGCCGACACTGGAGACCAAGCAGGTCGCCGGGCTGTACTTCGCCGGTCAGATCAACGGCACCACCGGCTACGAGGAAGCCGCGGCGCAGGGCCTGATGGCCGGCGCCAATGCCGCCCTCAAGATCAAGGGCGAACCGCCACTCGTGCTCGACCGCAGTCAGGCGTACATTGGTGTGCTCATCGACGATTTGGTGACGCGCGGCGTCGATGAGCCCTACCGCATGTTCACATCGCGGGCGGAGTATCGGCTGCTGTTGCGGCACGACAACGCCGACCGCCGCCTGACGCCGCTGGGCCACCGTGCCGGGCTCGTGGCTGACGACGCCTGGCAGCGCCTGCAGCGCAAGGAACAGGGCATCACGGCACTGACCGAGTATCTGCAGAACCACCGCCACGGTCAGGACACGCTGGAGCGCTGGCTGCGGCGCACCGAGGTCGAGTGGAGCCAGCTGTGCGAACTGGAACCGATGCTGCGCGAGTGGAACGCCCGGCCCGAGGTGGTGGAGCAGGTTGTGTTGGAGACGAAGTACGCCGGCTACATCGACCGTCAGGCCGCCCAGGTGGAACGCTTCCAGCGTCTGGAGTCGAAGCCGATCCCGGCGCACTTCGACTATGACGGTGTGCCCCAGTTGCGTTGCGAGGCCCGCGAAAAGCTGGGCCGCATTCGTCCGGCGAGTCTCGGTCAGGCCAGCCGCATCAGCGGCATCAGTCCGGCGGACCTGGCGGTGCTGCTGCTGTACCTGGACCGACCGGCCCGGCCGCCGGCAAGCTCGGTCGGCATTGCGGAGGAGTGAACGGTGGTAACGGCCCGCGATGCCGGGGGATCAGGAAACCTGGGCGGAACGACGCAACTCCGGGGATCGGGCGCTACGATAAGAAAAGGGAAGGGGCAGAAGAGACCCAGGCCAGCAAATTCGCGCAAGAGAACTTCGCGGTGCGCAATTAGTGCGGATACGGTAATTTTTGACAACCAGGAAAGATTCCGCGGCCATCGGTTGTAAGTTTCTTTCAGGAAACAATTTGTGGAGAAGCGGAATCTACGGTTTGCATTGACAGGGTGAGCAAGGCTGTTATAATCGCGAAAGAAGGAATATCGGGACGCCTCTCTGGCAAAGGACCGACGGCAGCAGGGTCAGTGATTCAACACCAAGGCCCCTTCCCACCCAGCGCTGCCCTCCGAAGTGAGGCCGCAAAGGAACGAGCGAGGCAAAATCAGGGATGATTTCGGTCCGACCACCATTTACGGAAAGCGGCTGGCACGGACCACACTCATGCGCCTGGCCCAGCGCCAGGAAGGGGTGGACAATTTTATGAAGACGGTGTTCACGACCGGCGAGGCTGCCAAAATCTGCAAGGTCAGCCAGCAAACCATCATTCGCTGCTTTGACAACGGCCAACTGAAGGGCTTCCGCGTACCGGGCTCGCGCTTCCGGCGCATCCCCCGCGAGATGCTCTACAAGTTCATGAAAGACAACGGCATCCCGACCGACGCGCTGGAGAGCGGCAAGCGCAAGGTGCTGCTCGTCGATGACGACGTGGAACTGGTCGAGTTGATGACCAAGGTTCTGGAGGAGGACGGGCGCTTTGAGGTGCGCGTGGCCACGACCGGCTTCGATGCTGGCATGATGGTCAAGGAGTACCGGCCCGACCTGATCGTCCTGGACGTGATGCTGCCGGACATCAACGGCAAGGAAGTCTGCCACCGCGTCCGGGCCGACCCCACGCTGGAGGACGTGCGCATCCTGTGCATCTCCGGCATGATCGAGGAGGACAAGATCCAGGAGCTGCGTCTGTCCGGTGCCGACGACTTCCTGCACAAGCCCTTCGACATCGAGGAACTGATCGACCGGATGTGCGCGCAGCTCGAAATCGAAACGATGCCAACCACCGCTTAACGCCAGTCATTAGTCATTAGTCATTAGTCATTAGCTCAATGACTAATGACTAATGACTAATGACTCACGAAGACATGGAGGTCGCGGTGAGCCCCCCGGCCCTGAGCGACACTGCCATTCATCTACCCTGGCTCTCCCCCTGCGCCGCGTCGCTGGTCGCGCTGACTGGCCCGCCCACGGCGGCGCGCTGGTCGAAGGTGCGCACCGACCCCGGCGCGGTGTTGCTCCTGCTCCGCCAGGATGAAACCGCTGCTGCCTCCATCGTCGCCCAGCTGCACGCTCCGACCCTGCTCGACGCGGCTGCTCATCTCCTCGACTCGTCTGAAGTCGGCTACGTGGACTGGGCGCGACCCGAACTGCTGCCGATTCGCCGCGCCAGCCTGGCCTTCGCCCACCTGGCCGAGCACATCGCCAATCACCTTCAGCGCTGCTGTCCGGAACGCGCCTGGATGGCTGGACTGCTGGCCCCGCTGGGCTGGCTGGCGGCGTGTGCCGTCGATCCCCCACGAACCCTGGCGTGTCTGTGCGAATCGCCACGGTCGATCACGGCGGCCCAGCAGCGGCTGTGGGGCCTGGACCAGACCGCCATCGCCCGCCGCCTCGGCCAGCGCTGGCTGCTGCCGCGCTGGCTCACCGCGGTGGTCGGCGCACTCGCCTTGCCGGCCGACCTGGCCCGCACCCTCGACGCTGAGCCGGGACTGTTCCAGACGGTGCAACTCGCCGTGACCCTGGCCCAGCAGCACGGCGCTGCCCTCGGCCTCGCCGTCGGCACCCCCGCGGACGAGTTGTGCCAGTCCCTGGGCGTGGACGCCGTCGAGCGCGAGGCTCTGCGCCAGGTTGCACAACCATTCTTTCAGGAAGCATTGCCGCCGGAATCCTGGCGGGATCCGCGCGCGCTGGAACTGCTGCCGCGCTTGCTGCGCACCACTGCGGAGCAGCGCCGCCAGAGTGCCGAAGCCATGCTGGATCGGTTGCAGAGCGAAGCTGATCGGTTGCACGCCGCCCTGCGCGACCAGCGCCAGGGTGAGACGCAGCGGTTGCAGGAGCGCAAACTGGCCGCCCTGGGCGAACTGGCCGCGGGCGCGGGCCATGAGATCAACAACCCCCTGGCGGTGATCTCCGGCCAGGCACAATACCTGCTCAACCACGAGGACGACCCGAACCGCCGTCGCGCTCTGCAAGCCATCGTCGGCCAGGCGCAGCGCATCCACCAGACGCTGACCGACCTGATGCAGTTCGCCCGGCCGCCGGCGCCGCGGTTGCAGGCGGTCGAGGTCGGCGAGTTGATGCGCCTGGTGGCCGCGAGCCTGGAAGGACTCGCCGAGCAGCGGCAGGTGCGGTTGGTGTGTGCGCTGCCGAACACCGTGCTGGCGCTGCAGGCGGACCCGGCCCAGGTGCGGACGGCCCTGATGTGCCTGGTGCGCAACGCCGTTGAGGCGGCGCCGCCCGAGGGCTGGGCGGCGGTGCGCGTCGAACTGGTGGACGAGCAGACACTGGAGTTGGTCGTCGAGGACAACGGCCGCGGTCCCAGCATTGTGGACCTGGAGCACTGGTTCGACCCATTTTATTCGGGCCGCAAGGCGGGACGCGGCCGCGGCCTGGGCCTGCCGACCGCCTGGCGGTTGGCCCGGCAGCACGGCGGCGACGTGCGCTACGCCGGCACCGCCACCGGGCCGACGCGCTTTGTGCTGCGCTGGCCGCGCGCCGCCTGGGCCGTGTCCGCCGCGCTGCCCGTGGACGTGGCGGCGACCAACGGCTGCCACGTGCCAGCGTAGTGAAAGAGGAATTCACCACACACTTCCGCTTGTTCTGAAGTTTGCCCTTCGTTATACGCCTCCCACGAAACGGTCCCGCGCCGGGACCGCTCAGGCACAGGGAGGCCAGGCGAACATGGCGAACACGCAGGCGACCGCGGAGCGACTGGAGCGCGGTGAGGTGCTGTATTTCGCGCAGTGCCCGTTCCCGATCCCGCAGGGCGATGACCGTCAGTTCCTGTTCGAGCAGACGCTCGGCGGCCGCATCCACAAGAACATCGCCTACGACCCGGCAACGGGCCAGGCGAGCGGTTACACACGGCACTCGGCGGCGCAGGCGGAGCGGTTGCGCGGCCTGCTGGCGGAGTTCGCCGGTCACGCCACCAAATGGCTCTGCGAGCAACTGCCGGGCTACGCCGTGCGCTGGGAGCTGGACCGCGTGAGCTACCGCCCGGCGGAGGAGGCGACGCGCGTGCTGCGGCTCAAGGCCCGCAACGATCTGCTGCACGTCGATGCGTTCCCGAGCCGGCCGACGCACGGCTGGCGCATCCTGCGCCTGTTCGTGAACCTGAATCTGACCGACCCGCGCGTCTGGGTCACGTCGGACCCGTTCGCCCGGCTGCTGGAGCGCTTCGGCCGCGCAGTGGGACTGCCGTCGTCACGGCAGCTGGGCCTGGGTAACCGGCTGCGCAATGGACTGCTGCGTTTGTTCCGCCCGAACAAGCGGCCGCGGACAGTTTACGACAGTTTCATGCTGAAATTCCACGATTTCCTGAAGGCCAACGAGGATTTTCAGGAGCACGGGCCGAAGCGACACTGGAGCTTCGCGCCGGGCTCGGCGTGGCTGGCGATCACGGACACGTGCAGCCACGCGGTGCTGCGCGGCCGCTACGCGCTGGAGCACTCGTATTTCCTCGATCCGCAGAGTCTGGCGCTGCCGCACGAGTCGCCAGCGGCGCTGCTGGAGCGCGCGTGCGGGCTGCCGGTGCTGGGCAAGGCGGCGTGAGGAAATGGCATGCTTTGGCCCCGAAGAGACGGAACCACGTAGCTCCGCATCCCTCACCCCCGAGCCCGGATCACGTCCGCGGTGACCACCTCCAGCTTGCCCCGTTCCAGGTAGTCGAAGCGCACGGTGTATTTGCCGCCGGCGGCAAAGTCCAGGGGGAACACCTTGCTGACCTCTTGCAGCTGCTCCTTCCAGACCGTCGCCGAGACGTTCTCCAGCGCCTTCAGCAAGACCACATGCTTGCCGGGCGCCGTGTGGACGCGCAGGTCCACGCCTTTCCAGTCGTCGCCCTCGCCGACGAAGTCGCCGTCCAGGTAGAGCTTGATCTTGCGCGGCTTCTTGCTCATGCGCTCCAGCCAGCTGGGGTTGGCGCCGTTGCCGAACAGCCGCACCAGCAGCAATTCGCCGACCGGCCGAACCGTCAGCGGCCGCTCCTCCGGCAGCGGCACCGGCACCGCGCCGACCGGCCGGATCGGCAGCACTTCGTCGATCAACTCGGCATGCTCCGGCAGCGGCGGCGGCGATTGCACTGGCGGAAACTCCACCGGCTTGACGGACGGCAGCCCCGCTAGCGGCAGGCGCGGCTCGAGCACCACCGCCGGCAGCGGCGGCACCGAGATCACCGGAATCGGCGCCGCCAACGGGACGGCGGTCGGCGTCAGTTTCGCCGTCAGCTCGCGCAGCCCCTTGAGCACTTCCTGAAAATCCTGCGGCCGCTTCTCCGGCGTGCGGGCCATGCAGCGACTGAGCAACTGGGCCAGCGGTTTGGGCAGGTGATCCCAGTC
Source organism: uncultured Gemmataceae bacterium (assembly GCA_963750165.1). GTDB lineage: Bacteria > Planctomycetota > Planctomycetia > Gemmatales > Gemmataceae > CAVVPN01. The sequence goes on from CAVVPN010000003.1 coordinate 87,935, forward strand.
CTCCAGTGTCGGCTCGGTGGTGCGCAGCAGTGCGAAGCAGGCCGTCTTGGCAAAGCCGTACACGTCCGCGGCCGGGCCGGCCTGCACGCCAGGCAGTTTGCCCAGCTGCTCCGGCGCCGCGTAGTCGATGGTGCCGGCGATGCTGGTGCTGGCCAGGGTGCGGCCCTGGCGGTTGCTGCTGGTGCTGGCGCTCGACAGCACGCTCGGCCGCACCGCCAGGCCGAAATCGATGACGCGCACCTGCCAGGCGCTGCCCTCCTTGCGCACCAGCAGGTTGGCCGGCTTGATGTCGCGGTGCAGGACGTTGCGCCGGTGCGCCGCCCACAGCGCCTCGGCCACCGGCTTCGCCACCGCCAAAAAGTCCGGCAGTTTCAGGGGGCCGTGCAGTTCGACCTGCTGATCCAGCGTCAGCCCGGGGAAATAGTCCATGACCAGGTAGGGCCGGGCACGGTGACCGGGGTCGGCGTACTCGCAGTCGTGGATGCCGATGATGTTCGGGTGCAGCAGACTTTTCAGCAGCCGGGCCTCGCGGAAGAGGCTTTCGACGCCCTGGTTGAGGTCGGCGCCATGCAGCACCTTGACGACCACATCCGCGGCGAAATTGCGGTCGTGACACAGGAAGACGGCGCCGAAGCCGCCGGCGCCGAGGATGCGTTTCGGTTCGTAGCGGTGCAGCGGGAACGGCGTGAACTGGGCCGGGTCCAGCGTCGCAGCCTGACGGAGGGCCGTCAGGGCGTCGTCGAAGCGCCGGCGCTCCAGGGCGGCGCGGAAGCCGTTGTAATGGGCCAGGGCGCGGGCGCGGTCGCTCGGGGCGATGGTCGCGACCTCGGCGAACATTTGCTGGGCGTTCTCGAAGTCGTTGACGGCGAACTCCAGCTGGCCGAGGCCGTTGAGCAGGGCCGGGAAGCGGCGGCGCTGTTCGGGCGACAGGTTGCGGTAGTGCTTGACCAGCTGCTCCGCCTCCAGGCGGTCGCGGTCGGTGCGGATGGACATGCTATCGGTGGCCTGCACGGGCCGGTTCTGCAACTGCAACTTTTCGAGCATTTGCAGGACCGGCTTGAAAAACTGTTCGTACTGGGCCTGGTGCTTTTGGTCCTGGCCCGCGATCAGCTGCTTCATCTCTTCGCGGAGGTCGAGCACGGCTTCATGGCCGGCCTTCGCCGCGACGTAGCCGGCCTGGGCCGCTTCCTTGGCGGCGCGGCCGGTGGCGGCGGCGTCCCGGGCGGCGGTTTGCGCAGCCTCGGCGGCGGTTTTCGCCCCCTGCGCCGTCGCCAGCGTCTGGGCCGAGTGCTTCAGCAGTTCCTCCAGCCGGTCGTCCTGCTTCGCCAGCACCTGGTTCAGCCCGGCGAAGCCGCGAGCCTGTTTCTCGTCGAGTTGTTCCACCTGACAAAACACCAGGCCCTGAAACAGGGCGCGATCGGACTCGACCTCCCGGCGGAAGTAGTAGCGCACCGCGGTGACCAGCAGCGACCGGCCCTGGCTGACTTGCAATTCGAGCAGGCCGCCGAGGTGCGGATAGCCCTTCTGCCGCAGGTAGTTCGCCATGCCGCCGACCGCTTGCAGGTCGTGCCGCAAGCGCTCGTGCGGGTCGGTCAATTTCGGCCAGGAATTCGCGGCCTCGGCGAGCTTCTGGGCGTCGACCTCGGCGGCGTCCAGTTCACGGGCGCTGCGAGCCTTGTGCAGGTCCTCCAGGCAGCGCTGGCGGACCTCCGCGGGATGTTGCTTCAATTCTTCCAGCGCATTCGCCTCCAGAAAAGCGCGGATTTGCTCAGCGATGGCCCTGTCCTCGCCGCGGGCCAGGAGGTTCTTCAGCCGGGTCAACCAGCCGTCCCCGGCGAGGGCGAGTTCAAGCGTTCGCCAGGCACGCTGGTTGGAACGGTGCAGAGCTTTCGGCAGGTGCTGGGTTTGGTCGGCGAAGTGCCGGTACAGCAGCAGGCCGACGCCGCCCACGGCACCGCCGAGTCCCGCGAGTTTGTCCGCGTTGTCGCCGCCGATCAGATCGCCCAGCGCCAGTTTGTACATGCATTCGACGATCATGACTGCACCCTCCCAGGAGTCATTAGTCATTAGTCAACAGGGTTTCTTCTCCTGGCCGCGATCCTGGTTACTAATGACTAATGACTAATTTTATTCGCTCAGCGCAGCAGATTATTGACGACTTCGCCGTGACTGACCGGCATGGGCCGGCCGTCGCGGCTGTGGACGACCGCGTGCGGGTCCAGGCCCATCGCAGCGAACAGCGTCGCGGCCAGGCTCTCCGGTGACACCGGGCTGTCACCCGGATAGGCCGCCCGCGCATCCGAGGTGCCGTGAACCACCCCCGGCCGTGTCAGACCGCCCGCCAGCACGCCCGAAAAACAGCTCGGCCAGTGGTCGCGGCCGTCAGCGCCGGCGCCCGCGCCGGTCGATTGACCGATGCGCGGCGTGCGACCGAACTCACCGCCCAGATACACCACCGTGTCATCGAGCAGGCCGCGCGCGATCAGATCCTCCAGCAGGGCCGTGTACGCCTGGTCGAGCTTCGGCAGCAGCGTGTTCTGCAACGTGCGGAAATTGTTGCTGTGCGTGTCCCACTGATGATGGCCCGCGGCGGTGCAGTCCGACACCGTCACCAGCCGCACGCCTGCCTCGACCAGCCGCCGCGCCAGCAGACAGCCCTGGCCGAACGTCGTCCGGCCGTAGCGCTCCCGCACCCGCGCCGGTTCGCGGCCCAGGTCGAACGCCGATTGACTGCCGCGACTCGTCAACAGCGTCATGGCCCGCTGCTGAAACTCGCCCATCGCGGTGGCGTCGTGGCCGAGCCGGGCGCTGTCCAGCGCCGCCAGCAGGCCGTTGCGCTGGCGGAGGCGGTCGGTGTCCACGCCGAGGGCGGGCTCGAACTCTTCGAGGCGGAAGTCGCGAGCGCCGGGATCCTGGCGGATGAGCAGCGGGTCGAAGGCGGTGCCGAGCCAGCCCGCCGCCTGGCCGCGCAGGTGGGCACCCTGGTCGAACAGCCGCGCCGGCAACCACACGAACGGCGGCACACCGCCCCGCGCCGGCGCCAGCCGCGCCGCCAGCGAACCGAGCGCCGGCGGGTCGTCGTGCCGCGGCGCCAGCTGGGCGGCGTTGTCGCTGTTGGGGTTGACGCCCGTCAGCATCCAGGCGCCCGCGGGGTTGTGGTTGCGGTTGGCGTGGTGCAGCGTGCGAAGAATGCTGTAGTGCCGGGCCAGCCGGGCCATGCGCGGCAGATGCTCGCAAATCTGGATGCCGGGCACGGTGGTCGCGATGGGGCGGAACGGGCCGCGGTTTTCCAGCGGCGCGGCGGGCTTCATGTCCCAGGTGTCGAGCTGACTGGGGCCGCCGTAAAGGAACAGGATGATGCAGGATTTCGGACCGCGCGACCGGGCGGTGGGCTGGGCCTCGGCTCGCAGCAACTGGGGCAGCGTCAACCCGAGTGGCCCCGCGGCGCCGCCCTGGATGAAGCGGCGACGGGTCAATCCTCGGCGGTCGGCAAACATACGGTCGCTCCCTCGCACAATGGTCGGCGTCAAGGTGGGGAGGGTTGGTGAGCCCGCTCCAACACCCTTCGATTGTTCCCGATGAACGCCGGCTTGGCAAGCCCCAGTAAGAGCTGTCGGAGCGACTGCCACCCGAAGCAGCCACGCAGGAAAAGCGCGGGACGCACTGCCTCTCACGCGGCGCCTCAATCTCCAGGTGCGGGTGCGCTCGGCGCTGCTTCCGCTGGTCGCTGCCCGACCGCGGGCGCCCGCATATACTATCCTTCCTTTCAGAAGCCATCGTGGGGGACGTTTGTCACACATGCGCTGGTCCATCATCAAGCTAATCTGGTTCCGGGAACTGCGCGACCAGTTGCGCGACCGCCGCACCCTGTTCATGATCGCCGGCCTGCCGCTCTTGCTCTACCCGGTGCTCGGCTTCGCGGTGTTGCAATTCGCCGTCGGCTTCGTGGATCGGCCCAGCGTCATCGCCGTCGTCCGCGGCGCCGCCGGGTCCACCGACTTCCCACCGCGCGAAACCGCCACCCTGCAAGCCGCCTTCGCCCTGGCGCCGCTGGCGCCCGCCGGCGCCGGTGTCCCGCCGGGCTACCTCGCCGGCGCCGTCGCGCTCGACGGCCATCCCGCTCTCTCCTATCCGCTGCTGCTGCGCGATGGCAAACTGGAAACCTTCGACGATAAGGACGATCCTGGGCCAAAGCTGGTGTTCAAGTTCCTGGACGCCCAGGAGGCCGAGTCCCGACTTCAGAACCGCGAAGTGGACGTGGTGCTCGTGGCCGACCCTGGCTTCTGGTACGGCCTCGGCCAGGAGGAGAAGCGCTCCAGCCTGCGCGTGCTGACGCGCCGCAATGACGACGCCTCGCGCATCGCGATCAACCGTCTGTACGGCGTCGTGGAGCGCTGGAAGCGCGAGTGCAAGGCCGTCCAGTTGCAGCGCCGCCAGCTGCCGCGCTCCTACGACGAGGTCTTCGACGTGCGCGACCCCAACACCGCCGAGACGACGGCCACAGCGAAGGCGACATCGCTGTTCGACCTGATGGTCAAGATCTTTCCGTTCATGCTCGTGATGTGGTCGCTGGCCGGGGCGCTGTACCCGGCCGTGGACGTGTGCGCCGGCGAGAAAGAGCGCGGCACCATGGAAACGCTGCTCATCAGCCCGGCAGCGCGCGAGGAAATCGTCCTGGGCAAGTTCCTGACGATCTGGGTTTTCAGTGCCGGCACCGCCCTGCTCAACCTGCTCAGCATGGGCGTCACCACCTGGCAGTTCCACAACCAGCTGCCGTCCGGGGCGCTGACGCCCGGCGCGGTTTTCTGGTGCGTCCTGCTGGTGCTGCCGCTGTCGGCGTTTTTCAGCGCCATCTGTCTGTCCGTCGGCGCCTACGCGCAGCTCCAAGGAGGGCCAGTATTATTTGATGCCGCTGTTCCTGGTGACGATGCCGCTCATCTTCCTGACGCTGGCGCCGGGCGTGGAGCTGAACTCGTTTTACAGCATGGTGCCGGTCACGGGCGTGGCGCTGCTGATGCAACGGCTGATGATGTCCTCGGCGCTGCACGCGGTGCCGTGGTTCTACTTCATTTCCGTGCTGGCGCCGACCGCGCTGTACAGCTGGCTGGCGCTGCGCTGGGCCATCGAGCAGTTCCAGCGCGAGGAGGTGCTGTTCCGCGAGGCGGAGCGGCTCGACGTGACCTTGTGGCTACGGCGGCTGTTCCGCGAGAAGGAGGCGGTGCCGACCACCGGTCAGGCGCTGGTGTGCTTCGGCCTGCTGGTGGCGCTGCGCTGGCTGTCGCTGGGCCTGGGCATGCAACTGCCGCTGTTGGTGCGCAACGGCATCATGCTGGCGGCGTTCGTGGCGGCGCCGCCGCTGTTCATGGCTCTGCTGCTGACGCGCCGGCCGCGCGAGGGGCTGTTGCTGCGGCTGCCGGCCTGGCCCTACGTCGCCATCACGCTGCTGCTGCTGCCGCTGGCAGAGCTGTTCAACCACGCTCTGTATCAGTTCCCGAAGTTGCGCGAACTGCTGGCGGAACGGCAGATGCTCGTGGGGCTGGCGTTTGACCCGCACGGGCCCGACGGTTCGGTGGTCTGGTATCTGTATGTGCTGCTGCTGGCGCTGCTGTCGTCAGTGAGCAAGGAGATCGCCTTCCGCGGCCTGATTCTGAGCGGCTTACGGCGCCGCTTCCGGCCGTGGCCTGCCATCTTCATCAGCAGCTTTCTGTTCGCGATCTACCACATGAACGTGTTCCTGCTGCTGCCGGCGTTCGCGCTCGGCGTCGCGCTGGGGGTGCTGGCGGTGCGCAGCCGCAGCATTGTGCCGGGCGTGCTGCTGCACCTGGGCTGCTACGCCGTGCTGCTCGCCCGCCTCGGTGAGCCCGGCGCCGCCGCGGGGCTGCTGCTGGTGCTGCGCGCTTTGGTGACGCCGCTGTGTGCGCTGCTGGCGCTGGCCCTGCTCGCCTGGGCTGGGCGCCACTACCGAACGCACCCGCTGCTGGCGCTGGTGCGCCTCCAGGAAGCGCCCGCCGCCCCGGTCCTGCCCGCGGCGCCGGCGGCGAACGGGGTGCCGCTCGGCCTGGAACCGGTCTACGACCGCGCCCCGAAATAGAAGGCCACGATGCCGCCCAGGATGGCCTCGCCGACGGGCCAGCTGCCGGAGTTCTCGCGCAGGCTGGGCACGATGACCAGGTGGACCAGCAAGGCGATGCCCATGCCGAACGTGGCGATCAGCGCCAGCCACGCTTCCATGTCCTGCCACCACGGCGACGGCTTCGGGCCGATAATCAACATGCGCAACAGCACGCCCACGAAGAAGCCGCCCAGCACGTACAGCGGCAGCAGGGGATCGAGCTTGAGCAGTTCGACCGAGGCGTTCACCTGGGTCGTGATCGCATCGGGGTGCTTGACCAGTTCCCAGGTGACAGTGCCGATCAGGGCGGCGAGGATCGCCAGGCGGATGGAGTTGCGCGGCAGGTGCAGCGGCGGCGCCTCGCCCGGCCGCAGATGGCCGTGGGTGCCGCGGGCCGCGAAGTAGTGGCCGAGGATCAGGAACAGCAGGTAGAACAGGTACGGCGGAATGGGGATCGGCTTTTCCGGCGTGGACATGAGCATGAGGCAGCACACCAGGCCGACGACCATCAGGGTGAGCAGCGCCCGGATGGAGCCGGCCGGCCAGTTGAAGGCGTGCCGCGCCTGCGGGGCCACCATCGGGACCATCACCATGGTGGCCGCCTGCGGCGGCGGATCGGTGGGCATTGTCATCGGATCGACCTCCTTACAAACGTCCCCGGCGAGCGGCGCGGCGTCAGGTGAGCGGCGCGGCGTCAGCCCGCCGTGCAATCTCCAGCACGGCGGGCTGACGCCGCGCCGCTCACCTGACGCCGCGCCGGGGTGACATCACCCGGACGGGACTCCGTTATGATATTGAATCCGTCACCAAGCTCCTCTGGAGGCGCGGCGGCTGTCTTGCTAGAGTGACCGCTGCCCCCGCACGTTCGAGGACGAAGCACATGGCCTCTCCCACGTCCCAGCACATCGTCAACGGCGCCACCAGCGCCTCGCCGCCGCGGCCGGTGACGGTCCCGGACTTCCTCGCCGCCAAGGTCCGCGGCGTCAAGCTGACGCTGCTGACCGCGTATGATTGCACGCTGGCCCGGCTGCTGGACGCGGCCGGTGTCGATGGCCTGCTGGTCGGCGACTCGCTGGGCATGGTGGTGCAGGGCAATGACACGTCGCTGACAGTGACGCTGGACGAAATGATCTACCACACAAAAATGGTGGCGCGCGGCGCCCGGCGGCCGTTGCTGGTGGCAGACCTGCCGTTCATGACGTACCAGCTGGGGCCGCAGCAGGCGCTGGTGAGCGCCGGCCGGCTGGTGAAGGAGGGCGGCGCCCACGCGGTCAAGCTGGAGGGAGGTGTGCGCAGCGCCGAGGCGATTGCGGCGGTGGTCGGCGCCGACATTCCGGTGATGGGCCATGTCGGCATGACACCGCAGTCGGTGCGCCGCTTCGGCGGCTTCCGCGTGCAGCGCGACGAGGACCGCATCGTTGAGGACGCGCTGGCGGTGGAGCGGGCCGGGGCGTTCGCGGTGGTGGTGGAGTGCGTGCCGGCCGAACTGGGCAAGAAGCTCACGGCGACGCTGAAGATTCCGACCATCGGCATCGGCGCCGGGCCGGACTGCGACGGCCAGATTCTGGTGACGCCGGACCTGCTGGGCATGTTCGACGAACTGCGGCCGCGCTTCGTCAAGCGCTTCGCGGAGCTGGGCGAGGAGATTCGGCGGGCGACCGCGGAGTATTGCCGCGAGGTGCGCGCGGGCGAGTTCCCGGGGGCGGAACATGCGTTTCGCTAGAGCGGTTCGGCCAGACGCTGACGCACGATGAACCGTCACGCGCGTGGCTGGTCTGCTGCACCCGGTTCGGCGCGACTATCAACACCGTCCCTTTTTCCGTCCGCCTCTTCACGAAGGCGAGCTTGCCGCTCCGCCTTTTTCTTTTTGCAGAATTCCTCGATGGGGAGGATGACGAGGACAACGACCCCGACCGCCAAAATACCGGCTGGCGATAGGAGGAAGTTCTTTACGCCAGAGTTCGTTTCAAGCAGTGCGAGCGGCCAGGCGACCGCAATGACCCAAACCAACAGGAACTTACCTGGAAACCTCATCACGCCACCGGTCCTTTCGGAGGATGACAGGAGACAGGCACGTTGATGGCGGCTCAATTACCAGCAGCCGAAATGAGCGCCGCCATCGACGTACAGGATGTCACCGGTGACCGTCGCGGCGTCGGTCAGGTACATGACCGCCTCCGTGATATCTTTGACCGTCGAAGGCCGACCCATCGGCGACAGGCTCTCCATCACGTCCTTCGGTGTGTCCCGGTGAAGCGGCGTGGAGACGGCGCCGGGCGCGACGGCATTCACGCGGATGCCGTCTTTCGCGTACTCCATCGCCAGGTGCTGGGTGATCGTTTCCAGACCGCCTTTGGTGATCATCGGCACTGCCGCGGGGACGCCCCGGATCGGGTTACGCGCAAGGGCCGCCGTGATCGTGACGATGCTGCCGCCGGTCTGCTGCGCTAACATTTGCTTGATGGTGAGTTGGGTGACGTACAGGAAGCCCTCAAGGTTCGTCGAGACGAGCGACTTGAAGTCCTCGGCCGTATAGTCCGTGAACGGCTTGGTGAAGAAGATGCCAGCGTTATTGACCAGTACGTCGATGGACTTGAAGCGAGACAGCGCCGTCTCGACGATCCTGGCGGCGGTTGCCGGTTCGCCGATGTGGCCGTCCACCAAAGCGACGTGGTTGGAAGCCGCGACCTCGGTGGATTGGGTCACCTTCCGGGAATTGGCGACGACGTTGAAACCCCGTTCAACAAACGCTTTCACGATTCCCGCGCCGATCCCCTGGGAAGCTCCGGTCACGATGACTGTCTTCTGTGGGCCGCTCATGGTTGCTCACCTCGAAAATGGCTTGTCGCTAGAAAAAAGCGCCCTGACACTTTTTCCCTTCCTGGGCCAGCTGGCACCGCTTCACTGATAGTGGTATTCGCTGCGGGGGGCGGCCTTGTCCACTTTACGCAGCGCGATCTTGTGCCAGTCCTGCGGCGCCCGCCCCTCCCAGATCTCCACCCGCATCGACTCCCCCCGCTTCAGCGGGAAGCCCGCGTCAAAGCGGACGGGGCTGGCCAGCTGCAGCTTCCCCTTCTGGTCGAAGAACCCCGCCTTGTAGAAGCACATCGAGGTGTCGATGTCCTTTCTGGCCTCCAGCGTCAGTACCAGCGTACCACCGCGCATCGCGTCGAACGAGCGCTCGGCGGAGACGAGCTTGAAGTGGGCGTCGAGGTCGCCCAGTTCCAGCGACTTCTTCAAGGCGTCGGCTTTCTCGTCGGCCCCGGCGGACCCGGACGCGGCGAGAAAGGCAGTGACGACAACAAGCAAGCAAGTTCGACGCATGACGGTTCTCCCAGACAACGCAGGCCGGTGACCGAAGGTCTCCCCTTGTAGTGCTGGGCAGGCAGGGAGACCTTCGGTCAATGCCCGGGGGCGGGACTACCAACGCAGACAGCCTCCGGTTCATTCTCTCACAACTTCGCGCCGACGGTTAGCCGTCGCAACCGCAGGTGAAGTCACACAGGCAGTCCCCCGTCAGGCCGCAGGCGCAGCCGCTGTCCTGACAGGCGCACTCGTCACAGACGCACACGTCGCCGAAGCAGCAATCGCAACCGTTCGCCGGACAGCAGCAGTCGCCGCCGTCGTGGGCGGCCTTGCTGTCACAGCAGCTGGCCCCGCACGGCGGGCAGGTGCAGGCACCGGGGGCGCAGACGCAATCGCCAGGGCCCGTGCAGTCACAGGCCGGTTTCGGGGTGACGGCGGCCATCGCCCAGACGGCCGCGGTCAACAGCAGCGCCACGCTCAACACCGACAGCACCACATACCTGGTTCGCATGAGAAAAACCTCCAGAAATCGGGGCAGTGACCCCGAAGAGTTTGGTTCTGAAATCCGCGCACGACAAAACGACAACGGCGAGGCACCTCAGCGCCCCGGAAGACGGAACGGTCGTGACGGCGGATTAACAGCGCCAAACGCACTGGAGGACGTTGAGCGGAGGTGAGACGACAACCCCGCGCGGCACTGGCGCCAGCTCGGCGGCGATGGCCGGCGCGGCGTCCGAGACGAGCAGCGCCACGACGCTCAGGTCGATGTCAAGATCGGCGGTCGCGGTGGGCTTGAGGGAGTCGCGTTGCAGACAATCGCAACTCAGAGGAACGGGTTCCGGCTCCGGCTCCGGTTCGGTCGCGTCGCTGGTGGAGGTGGTTTCGGTCGATTCCGATCCCTGCGTTGGGCCGTGATGGCAACAGCAGCAGACGGGCTTGGCCGAGGTGGGAGATGTTTCCTCTTCCTCTTCCTCCGCGTTCGGGGCCGGCGCGGCGCAGCAGCCCGCGGGCAGTGTGTAGCAACACCAGCCTGGCGGCAACACCAGGATGACACTGCACAGGGCGACCAGGAATCGCGGCAGGACGCAACGCATATGGAGATGTTACGCCCATCCTGGGGGCGCTGTCAAGCGGCAGCAAGGGTGCCAACTCTCGACGTATGAAAAAGTTGGCGTTCTTGGCGTTCTTGGCGTCCTTGCTGTGTAACCTGGCGCCACCCGGCGTCCCACGGTGCCAACCGTTCTGGGGCTCCGCGGTCACGGAACGGGCCGGGCGGCGAAAATAATTGGACTGCGCCGGTTGGGTGGCCGAAGAATAAGAGGGCAATTTGACGTGCCTGCGGCGCGCCCTAAAATGGAGCCGGCAGCCTTACCGCCCTTGCCCTCGTTCTCCGGGTGCCGTGATGGTGACCTCTCGTTGGTGTTGTTGTTGCACGTGTCCGCCGGCGGTCGCCGGGCCGTGACGTGCGGGGCGACGCGGGTGTCGTCCTCCCGGTGATCGCCAGCAAAAAAAATTAAGCCACAGAGGACACAGAGGACACAGAGAGAGAAAAAAGCGGAATTGGTATTGTATTCTCTCTTCTTCTCTCTGCGTCCTCTGTGTCCTCTGTGGCTAATTCATTCATTCCCTTCCCTTAAACCCGTTCACCCACACCGGCGCCGCGGCGCTGGCGGGAAAGGTACGCATGGCCACCGACATCCGTTTGAAGGAAGCGCTGCCCGAGATCACCGAGGCCCTGGTCGCCACCTACACCGAGTCGCGTTACACCAGCCACCTGGGCCACCGGCCGCTGCCGAGCCGCGATGCCGTCGTGGACATCGTGCATGACCTTTACGAGGTGCTCTACCCCGGCTTCGGCCGCCGTCAGAACCTGCACATCGGCAACGTCGAGTACCACGTCGGCGACCTGATCGACGGCCTGCACGACAAACTGACCACGCAGATTTGCCGGGCGCTGCGCCACGAGGTGGAGGCGACCGACCCGCAGCTCGACTGCGAGTGCCTGGCCCAGCAGAAGACCATCGATCTGCTGCGGATGCTGCCGGAACTGCGGGCGATGCTGGAACTGGACGTGGAGGCAGCGTTCGTCGGCGACCCGGCCGCCAAGAGCCACCACGAGATCATTTTCTGCTACCCCGGTCTGGAGGCGATCACGATTTACCGCCTCGCCCATGAACTGCTGCTGCTGGGCGTGCCGCTGATCCCGCGCATGATGTCGGAGTACGCGCACAGCAAGACCGGCATCGACATCCACCCGGGGGCGCGGATCGGGCCGAGCTTCTTCATCGATCACGGCACCGGCGTCGTGATCGGCGAGACGTGCGACATCGGCCGGCATGTGAAGCTGTACCAGGGCGTGACGCTGGGGGCGTTGAGCTTTCCGCGCGACGCCGCGGGCAACATCATCCGCGGCATGAAGCGGCACCCGACCCTGCAAGATGACGTGGTGGTGTACGCCAACGCGACCATCCTGGGCGGCGACACGGTGATCGGCCACCATGCGGTGATCGGCTCCAGTGTCTGGCTGCCGCAGAGCGTGGCCCCGTACACGGTGGTGACGATTGAGAAGCCGTCGCTGCGCATCAAGGGCCCGGAGACGCGCGAGACGGGGCCGAACTACCAGATCTGACGCCGGCCCTTGAGGCGACTGCCGCCGCACCGTAAAAAGGATGAAGGCTGAAGGCTGAAGGATGAAATAAGACCGCAACAGTTCTGTCTTATTTCATCCTTCAGCCTTCAGCCTTCATCCTTTTTTTGGAGTCCCTCCATGATGGCCTGGTCCCTGCGCCTCGCGCTGCTGTCCGTGCTGGCCCTGCTGCCGTTGACATCCGCCCACGCCCAGTCGGAGTTCGGCTTCGACAACCGCAAACCCTCCGGCCAGCCCTATTTGACCCCGGAAGAGTCCGTCAAGCGCTTCCAGCTGCCGCCGGGCTGGGAGATCACCGTGTTCGCCGCCGAACCGGACATCATCAACCCCGTCGCGTTCACCATTGACGAGCGCGGCCGCCTCTGGGTGGTCGAGTGCTTCGAGTACCCGAAGCGCACGCCGAAGGGCCAGAAGCCGCGCGACCGCATCAAAATTCTGGAGGACACCAAGGGCACAGGCAAGGCGGACAAGATCACCACCTGGGTGGACGGCAAGGACTGGCCGCTGCACTTCGACCTGGCGACCGGCATCGAGGTCGGCAACGGCGGCGTCTACCTCGGGGCAGCGCCGTACCTGATGTTCCTGAAAGACAAGGCCGGCAAGGGCAAGTGCGACACGTTTGACATTTTGCTGAAGGGGTTCGGCAGCCAGGACACGCACGAGACGCTGAACACGTTCCAGTGGGGGCCGGACGGCAAGCTGTACGGCCTGCACGGCATCTTCACCAACTCGGTCGTGGACGGCATCAAGATGAACGCGGCGGTGTGGCGCTACGACACCGGCGCCAAGCACTTCGACATCTTCGCCGAGGGCACGAGCAACCCCTGGGGCATGGACTTCGACCGCCGTGGCCAGTGTTACCTGGCGTGCTGCGTCATCCCACACCTGTTCCACATGGTCCCCGGCGGCACCTACAAGCGCCAGGCCGGCGGCAGCAACAACCCGTATGCGTATGGGCTGCTGAACGAGATTTGCGACCACGTCCACCACAAGGAGAGCGGCTGGGCGCACGCGGGGCTGCTGTTCCTGGAAGGGCCGAACGTCCCGGAGGAGTACCGCGGCAGCATGCTCATGGGCAGCATTCACGGCTGCTCGATCAAGCGTGACACGCTGCGGCCCAACGGGTCGAGCTTCATCGCCGGCCACGCTCCGGACTTCGCGGTCAGCGGCGACAAGAATTTCCGGCCGATCAACCTGCGCTACGGCCCGGACGGCTCGATTTACGTGATCGACTGGCACGACCAAAACCCATGTCACCAGGCCCCCGCGAACAGCTGGGACATGACGCACGGCCGCATTTACAAGATTTCGCGCAAGGGCGCGAAACCGCAGCCGCCGGTCGATCTCGGCAAGTACTCGAACAAGCAGCTGATCGAGTTGTTGAAGAATGACAATCCCTATTACTATCGCACGGCACTGCGGCTGCTGCACGAGCGCCGCGACCCGGCGGTGGCGCCGGACCTGACGGCGTTCGCCACGCAGGACAAGAACGAGGCGCTCGCACTGCGCGGCCTGTGGGGGCTGTACGCCATCGGCGCCTTCAACGAGGACATGGCCAGCAAGCTATTAAAGCATAAGAGTCCGTGGATGCGTTCCTGGGTGGTACGGCTGCTCGGCGAGCCGAACGCGGTCTCCGACAAGATGCTGGCGAAGTTCACGGAACTGGCGGTGAAGGACCCCGCAGCGCCGGTACGGTTGCAGCTGGCCAGCACCGCCGGGCGGTTGAAAAAGCAGGACGTGCTGCCGCTGCTGCACAACCTGATGAAGCACAAGGAGGACGCCCGCGATCCGATGCTGCCGTTGATGATCTGGCTGGCCTACGAGCCGCGCGTCGTGGGGCAGCGCAACGGCGCCCTGGACTGGCTGCGCGCCAACGCCCCCGGCAACGCCCTGGTGCTCAACGACATTCTGCCGCGCACCGTGCGCCGCCTGGTCGCCACCAACAAGGCCGACGACCTCGCCGCGGTGGTCGCGTTCCTGGCGGACCTCAAGGACGCCGACGCCCGCCGCCGGACGCTGACCGCCCTGGCCGACGCCCTGAAAGATCGGCAGTTGGACGCGCCGCCGCAGTGGAAGGCACTGTTTCCGCAGCTGGTCAAGGACAGCGACGCGAAGGTGCAGCAGCTGGCCCGCAAGTTGGCCGTCAACTTCCAGGACGCGGACGCTATCCGCCGTTCCCTCACCGTGGCGCTCGACCAGAGCCAACCACCCGAGGCCCGCATCAGTGCCATCAACGACCTGGCCCTGGCGCACCCCAAGGAAGCGTTCGGCCCGCTGCAACGACTGGTGAAATATGATGCCGATGTGTCCATTCGCGTTCAGGCGTGCCGAGCCCTGGCCAGCTATGACCAACCAGAACTCGCAGCCAAACTGCTCGAGGACTGGAAGCTCTACCCGGCGCGCTTGCGCAGCGAGGCGGTCAACGTGCTGGCGAGCCGCAAGCCGTGGGCGAAGGCCCTGCTCATCGCGGTCGGCGGCAAGCGGGTGCCGCGCACCGACCTGACGGACAACGTCATCGTCCGCATCCGCGCCTTCAACGATAAGAACCTCAACAAGCAGATTGAGACGGTGTGGGGCCGCTTCCGCGACACGCCGAAGGAGCTGAACGCGCTGATCGGCAAGATGCGGGCACAGATGTACGGGGGCCGGGCGTCGTTCGCGCGCGGCCGCAAGGTGTTCGAGGCCCAGTGCAGCAAGTGTCACAAGTTCGACGGCAGCGGCCACGAGGTCGGCCCGCAACTCGACGGCGCCGCCCGCGACATCGAGTATTTGCTGGTCAACGTGCTGGACCCGAACCGTGTCGTCGGCCAGCCGTACTACATGCGGACGGTGCTGCTCAACGACGGCAAGCTGGAGTCGGGCCTGCTGCACGCGGAGGACGAGCAGAGCATCACGTTGAAGATGGAAAACAACGTGCTCAAGACCATTCAGAAGAAGGACATCGACGGCAAGGTGCAGGTGCAGGAGAAGTCGCTGATGCCGGAGGGGTTGGCGAACAACATGACGGTGCAGGATTTCCGTGACCTGGTGCGCTACGTGATGGCGCACCCGTTTGTGACGAACGCGGCGTTGGTCGTGCCGAAGACTGCAAAACAGCGAGATGCGATGATTCGCGACTGGGAAAAACGAGACCCGAAGCTCCCCTTCGGATACGTGGCTGACAAGTATCTTGAGGCCGGGGTGGCGGGACGGATGCAACTGCCGAAACTGGGCAAGGGGGAACTGAAGTCAATTTTTTTGTTCACAGGTGTAAACGCCCCAGAGGCAGGTCCGCCGATGAAGACACGGTTGCTCTTGGGCAGCGCCGCCCGCCTTCGCGTCTGGGTGAACGATAAACTGGTCTACACCGGCCAACCCGGCGGTCCGCAAGCTGCCCCCGATCAGGCCGAGGTGGAAGTACAACTCAATCCCGGTCAGAACTCGATTTACTTTGAGGCCACCTACGAGGGCGATGGTCATGCGCTTTACGCCCGGCTACTCGACCCCAACCGGCGGCTGACGTATCCGGAGCCGGCTGGGAAATAAAGGTCGCAGCGCGCTAAGCCGCTTGCGGCTTAGCGCGCTGCGACCCTCCGCCGCGGCGCTACTTGCCCTTGTAGTAACCCGCCAGGTAGATGCCGCTGCCGTTCTCGAAGTACAGATAGAGGCGGTTGGTCCCCTGGGTCCAAACGTAAGCCGCCACCATCTTGTTCGGTTGCCCAAGGACGTTCGCCACCTCGGTGATTACCTTGGACAGCCGCTTACCCTTGAAGCCCAGCATCTGTTCCACGTCCGTCATGGTCGTCGGCTGGGGGTTGCCCCTGGGTTTGATCTGGTTCAGAAAGTCCCGGGAAATCACGGCCTTCTGGACGGGGCCGGGGCCCGGGCCCGTCTTGTCGCCGACGAATTCCGGGTACAACTCCCTGGGCAAGAGCCGGCCGCCGTTGTACACACCGTTGTCGAAGAACAGATACAGGCGGTCACCGCCGCCCACCCACAGGTAGTATGACTCGTTCGTCCCGGGCTGGCCGAGCTTCACGATCGCCTCGACTTCGGGGGGCAGTTGGGCACGGGGCACCAGGATGCCGGGCCGCCTCAGCCGGGCCTCCACCTGAGCCAGCGTCGTATAGTTTTTGTCGTACTTGGTCTTGAATTTGTCGAGGATGTTCGGGGGGATGCGGCCCGCCGGGATCGGCACGATCTTCTCCGGCGGCGGATTCTGGTCCCCCTGCACCACCTTGTCGCCGCCGACGGGGTTGACGCCGCTGCCGTCCTTGAACATGCCCCCGGAACGCTTGCCGTTGAGCATGATCAGGTAAAGGTTCGCGCCCGCAGCATCCGACCAGTGGTAGCAGACCTGATTCGGGTCCGGGTTCAATTGCACGAGTTTCTCCAGGTCGGCCGGCCACTGGGACGGGGGCAGGAGTTTGCCGCGTGCGCCCAGCTTCGCCTCCACCTGCGCCAGCGAATCATCGAGGTTGAATTGCTTGAGGACGTTCGGGGGGAAGCGACCCGGCACCTTGCCCGTGGCCGCGTCCTCTTGCTTCGGCTCGCCGGGTTGCTTGCGAACGTCCTTCGCCGGCCCGCCGCCGGGCCCGTTCTGGTTGATGACCACGACGACGATCACCACCACGAGGGCGATCAGCAGGAAGCCGCCGCCGACACTCAGGCCGAGGATCAGGCCGAGGTTGCCGCCCTGCTTCTTTGACTTTTTGCGCGGCCGCGGGCGGTCGTCGGCGGCGACCGGGAAGACCGTCTGGCAGCCGGGGCAGCGCAACTTCGCGCCCGCGCCGAGCAGCGCCCGGACTTGCAGCGCCTTGTCACATTCCGGGCAGGAAATAGTCTGGGCCATATTCTCCCCTTCGAGCGGCAGTTGACAAAAAAGGTTGGAACCTTCCCTGAAGATTGGTTGAATGTAAGGCCGCCGCCGCCCGCTGTCAAGCGGGCGGCGGCGCCGGATCGGATACAATGGCGTAGCCCGAGGGGTCCCAGGGAAGTGTCCACCGCCGGCAGCCGACGGCAAGCCTTGACGGAGGTGCCGATGGCCGTTTTGTGCGAAGGGTATTCCGTGATCGTGCGCACCGCCACCGTCGCCGCCAAATACCCCGGCGGCCTGGAGAATCTCTCCTTTGAAGAGTTCCAGAAGAACCGCCGGGAAACGTGGGGCGACAGCACCGAGCAGGAGTTGTAATAGCGGCACTGGCCATCGACACACATGCCCTGGTTTGGTACGTCGAGGGGTCGCCGCAACTCTCAGCCCCGGCCCTGGCGGCCCTGCAAGCCGCCGTCGCGCTGGGGGAATCGATCTACGTTTCCAGTGTGTCCCTGGTCGAGCATGCCTGATCGCATGATTGCCGCCACGGCCCGGGCGTGGGTGTTTCTCTGGTGAGCCGCGACCAGCGCATCCAGTCCTCCGGGGTGCCAACGATCTGGTGAAACGTGAATGCGTTGCGGGAGAACGATCATGCCACCGCGTCAACTGCTGCTGTTCGCCTTGCTCCTCACCCCGTTGGCGCTGACGGCCTGGCGCACACCCGCACAACCACAACAACCCGAGCCCCCCACGGCGTTCAAAAACCCACTCGGCCTCTCCATCGATGAGCACGGCCAGCGCGCCTATGTCGCCCTGCACGGCGCCGGCACCGTCGCGGTCGTCGATCTTGGCGGCGGCAAGGTGCTGCACGAAATCGCCGTCGGCAAGCAACCGCACGACCTGGTGCTGCACGCGCAAACGCTGTTCGTGACCTGCGCGGGCGACGACCACCTGGTCCTCATCGACCTGGCGAAAAACACCGTGCAGCGTCGCGTCCCCATCGGCGCCGCGCCGCGCGGCCTGGCGGTCGATGGTGTCGCCCAGCGCGTTTACGTCGCCTGCCACGACGACGGCGCTGTGCGCTGTCTCGACCTGGACGGCGGCAAGGTGCGCGATCTGTTCTTGCAGCCGTGGCCGGACCGCCTCGCCCTGAGCGCCGACGGCCAGCGCCTGTACGTCACCGCCAACGACGCTGGCCGGGCCCTGCTCACCACCGTGACGCTGACGCCGAAGCTCACGACCAACGGGCCGCGGCCCATCGCCGGGGCGAGCAACCTCCGCGGCATCGCGGCGCTGCCGGGCGACAATGGCGCCCTGGTCGCGCACCAGCGGCCGCGCCACCACCTGCCGGCGACGCAAATCGCCCAGGGCTGGGTCTTCACCAACGCCCTGTCGCTGCACACCGAGTTGGGGTTGGTCAAGCACCCACTTGCCGTCGGAGCGCCGCGGCGCATCCTCCTCGATGAACCCAACCGCGGTTACGCCGACCCCAGCGACGTGGCCATCGCCCCGGACGGTCGCATCTTCATCGCCTGCGCCGGGGCGGACCGCGTGACCGTCCTGGAAAGCAACCAGCTGATCGCCTACCAGGCCAGACGGGCTGAGGGCTATGACTATCCGTTCACATCCTCCGAGGCGCCCGACGACCTCGGCGCCAGCCGGCACTACGTCAGCGCCCGCCTGGCGACGCAGGCCAACCCGCGGCGGCTGGCACTGTCCGGCGACGGCAAGACGCTTGTTGTCAGCAACCACCTCGCCGACGCACTCACGGTCATCGACGCCGTACACCTCAAGGTCGTCCGCCACATCCCGCTGGGCACGGCCACACCGGATGCGGCCCGGCGCGGGGCGGTCCTGTTCCACTCCGCGCGGACGACGTTCCAGGGGCAGTTCAGTTGTGCCAGTTGCCACCCGGACGGCGGCAGTGACGGCCTGAACTGGGACCTGACGCGCAACGGCATCGGCACGTTCCTGAACACGCGGTCGCTGCTGGGCGTGCGGGACACGGCCCCCTACGGCTGGCTGGCGAGCAGTCCGACATTGGCGGATCGCGTCAACGGTACGCTGCGGACGCTGCACCAGCACGCGCCGACCACCGCCGAGACGGCCGACCTGGTCGCGTTCCTGAAGACGCTGCCGCCGCCGCGATCGCTGCTGGTCGCGGACGCCGCGGCCGTGGCGCGCGGCCAGGCGCTGTTCCTCGGCAAAGGGAAGTGCGCCACCTGCCACCACGGTGCCGCCCTGGACGACGAACGGCCGCACGACCTCGGCCTGGGCGGCACTGCGGCGAAGTTCGACACGCCCTCGCTGCGCGGCGTGGTCCGGACGGCGCCGTACCTGCACGACGGCCGGGCCGCGACGCTCGCGGAGGTGTTCGGCAAGCACAACGCCCGGCAACGCCACGGGGCGGCCCATCAACTGAGCCCGGCGGAGTTGCAGGACGTGCTGGCGTTCTTGCGGAGCCGGTGAAGGTTGTCCCTTAACCAGAGCGGTGCGCAGGCGATCACGCACGGGTGGGGCGGCGGGCACGGCTTGACCCCCAGCGGCTTGCACTGCCACAGCAAGGGTGCCAAGGGTGCCAAGGGTGCCAACTTTTTCACACGTCGAGATTTGGCGCACTGGCCGCGTGCGGCTGGCACGGCTTGACCACCAACGGCGACGGCTGCCACAGCAAGGGGGCCAAGGGGGCCAAGGGGGCCAACTTTTTCATACGTCGAGATTTGGCCCCCTGGCAGCGCCGGCCTGCCGTTCGTGGTCCACGCAACTGCGAACCGCGCTAATACCCCGCCGCGCAGCCGTCTTTGCGCGCCTCCGAGCCGCCGTGCAGCATGTCGGTGCGTGGGTCGATCAGAATGGCCTGGTAGCCGCCGCCGTTGGTGGCAACGACGTGGATCTGGTGGCCGCGCCGCTCCAGGTCGTGCAGCATCGCGGCGGAGATACCGCGTTCAGCCTGGAGCGTACCGCCCTGACCCACGCCGGCTTTGCCGGTGGGCGTGGGCGAGCCGACGTGCTCGAGCCGCGGTGCTTCGCCGGCTGCTTGCACGTCCATGCCGAAGTCCAGCAGGTTGACCAGCACCTGGACCTGGCCCTGCGCCTGGTAATCGCCGCCCATGACGCCGAAGACGAGATAGGGCAGGTCGTCCCTGGTCACCAGCGCGGGGATGATCGTGTGGAACGGGCGTTTGTGCGGCTCCAGGCGGTTGCAGTGGTGCTCGTCCAGCGCGAACAGGCAACCGCGGTTCTGCAGGGCGAAGCCGAGGTCGCCGGGCACGTGATGACTGCCGAAACTGTGGTAGATGCTCTGGATGAACGACACGCAGTTGCGGTCCCTGTCCACCACACTCAGATAGACGGTGTCGCCCTGCGCCAATTTCGGGTCACCGGAGCGATGGTCTTGACACGCCTTGCCCATGTCAATCAGCCGGCGGCGCTGGTCGGCATAGGGCAGCGAGATCAATTCGCGAACCGGCAGCTTGACGAAATCGGGGTCGGCATAGAAACGGGCGCGGTCGGCGTAGGCGAGTTTCTTCGCCTCCACGAACAGGTGCCAGTAATCCACCGACTCCGGTCCCAACTTTTTGAGGTGATAGCCGGAGAGCAGGTTCAGCATCTGCAAGACGGCGATCCCTTGACCCGGCGGCGGCAGCTCCCAGATGTGGTAACCGCGATAGGTCGTGCTGACCGGTTCGACCCACGTGGACGTGTGCTCGGCGAAGTCCCTGAGCGCGAACAGACCGCCGACCTGCTCCGAATAGGCGACGATCTTTCGGGCCACGGCGCCTTCGTAGAAGACCTGCGGCCCGTCGTGCGCGATCGCCTGATACACACGGCCCAGGTTGGGGTTTCTGAATACGGTGCCCGCCTTGACCGCTTTGCCATCGGGAAAATAGGTCGCCAGCGCGTCCGGTGATTTGCTCAGCCTGGATTTGCTCCTGGTCCAGGATTCGGCGATCACTTCGGTGACGGGAAAGCCGTCGTGGGCGTACGCAATCGTGGCGGCGAGCAGGTCGCTGAGCGGCAGTTTGCCGAACTGCCTGTGCAATGCCTCCCAGCCCGCAACGCAGCCGGGCACCGACCAGGACAGCGGCCCGTGTTCCGGAATCGCGCGGAGCCTGCGCGCCTTGAAATACGCGCGCGACGCGGCATAGGGAGAGCGGCCGCTGGCGTTGAGCCCGTGCAGTTTCCGGGTCTTGCTGTCCCAGACGATGGCAAACAGGTCGCCGCCGATGCCGCACGACATCGGCTCCATCAGCCCGAGCGCCGCGTCGGCGGCAATGGCCGCATCAACGGCCGAGCCACCGCTGCGCAACACATCGAGCCCGATCTGCGTCGCCAGCGCCTGGCTGGTCGCGACCATACCGTTCCTGGCCATGACGACCGAACGGCCCTTCTGATACGGTTGCGGCGTGAGACGAGTGGCCATGGGACGATCCCGTTCCTGCCCCCGAGGCAAAGGCACCGAAGTCCTACCGGCGCGCTGCCGGCATGTTGTCTTCGTGGCACTCGCCTTCGGGCCGGTCACTCACCCAGCGACACAACAGATACACGTGGTTGATCGCGTGGCAGCCGTGGGGGAAGCGGAGGGTGCCAATGTCCTGGGGATGGCGGCTCAGCGGGCCGACGCGCAGGTCCAGCACCCCGTGATAGAGCCCCGGCCACTCCGCACTTGCGCTGCACGAGACGCGCCGCACCGCGCACGCGCTACGTCCTTCGCCTGAATGCCCGACCCGGGGACCGATCAGGAATTCAACGTCCCGATGTCCGCCTGCTTCGGCGCACGGTGCCTCGAAGAACACGTCGAACCCGGTGATCGTCACCGGCCGGTGCCCCGGTAGGAAGGGGAACATGCCGCGACCGAGGCGCAACCCCAGTTCGCCCGGGCCGTCCCGCTCACCAGGCCGACCCTGGAAGAGTTGCCAGCCGTCCGGGAACTCATGCCGGACATCGAAGAAGCGCACGCCGGCCCCGGGGAGGTGCCGCTGGGCGATCTCGTTCGCAGCGCGGCGCAGCACCTCCCCGCCCTCGCGGGCCGTGTAGTTCAGGTTGAGAATGACATCGCTGAGGCTGTCCATGTCAAAGAAGTTGTTCTCCGGTGGCAGTTCGATGCGCAGGCGGCAGACGGCGCCCAGGAACTCGAACGGCAGGTAGCGCTCGTCGCGGAAGTTCAACTCGAACAGCCCCGCGTCGTTTTGCCCGCTGGAGGTCGCGATCGCCTCTCGCGCCGCGTACTCCTTCACGATGCGCGGGTCGCCGGGGAACGTCTCATAGCCGTTGCCCGGCCAGCCGTCACAACAACACCCCGCCGGCCGTTCACTCAACCGTGGGTCCACGCGCGTCCAGCTGCTGAGCAGGGTCAGCCGGCAATTCACCGCGTTGTAAGGGCCGGCGACGCACGGGATGGTCAGCGTCAGGTTGCGGATGCGCCGCATGAACATGCCGGGGTGATCCAGGTCGAACATCCACTCGGGCAATTCGACCTCGCAGTGGCCCATCGCCCGCAGTTGCAGGTACGCCAGCGGGAAGTGGACGCGCAGCGAGAAATGCCTGGTCAACTCGTACTCGCGGACGTTCTCGTCGTAATAGGCCTTCTCCATGTGGCGCAGGGCGACCTCGAGCCGCTCGCCAGCCAGCAGACCCCCACGCAGGTTGTCCCAGGCCTCCTCGGGGAGGAAGCGGCGCGTGGTGTGGCCACGCTCGAAGTTGAACGCCCGCTCCGCCTGCCGGGCGCAGGCACGCGCCAGTTCGTACATCTGGGTGTAGAGCGCCACCGTCTCGCGCTGCATCCACAGGTAGAGGTCGGTGGCCGTGAACTTGTCCCGCAGGAAGTCCTGGATCTCGGTCGCCTGTTCGACCTGGCGCAGCTGGTTGTTCAACTCCTGCAGGGCCTGGTCGCGGCGCCGCTGGGCGCCCAGGATTTGCAATTCGACCTGCTGAATCTCGATCGGCAGCGTCTGCGTCTGGTGGTTCC
Source organism: uncultured Gemmataceae bacterium (assembly GCA_963750165.1). Lineage (GTDB taxonomy): Bacteria > Planctomycetota > Planctomycetia > Gemmatales > Gemmataceae > CAVVPN01. The sequence continues at coordinate 110,760 of CAVVPN010000003.1, forward strand.
ACTCGACCGAGCGGCGCGTCCAGCCGGCGGTCGTCAGGTCGAGCGCGGCGGTGGCGCTCTGGATGTCGGCGATGGTCTGGGTCACCTTGGCGATGATCCCGAAGAATTTGGCGAGTTTGGTGCCGACAGGCAGCACCGAGCCCGAGGACATGGCCCCGACGAACACGTCGGGGATGAGTTCCATCACCTGGCCTGCCGCCTCCAGTGTGTTGGCGACGGTGCGCGTCTCCATCGCGGACGTGGCCAGGTTCTCGTTCTGGATTTCGTCGTTAATCAGGCCGTTCTGGTACAGGTTGTTGTAATAGAACAGGTTGGCCTGGTGCAAGTTCTTGGTCTGCTGCAGGGCCTGGACCTGCCAGTCCGCGTCGCGCCACTGGTTCTGGCGAACCGACAGGCCGAGGGCCAGTAACTCGCGCTCGTGCCCCGCGCGCACGGCGGCCAGATACTCCGCATCGCCCTTTTCCAGGGCCGCCAGCAAGGCCCCACCGAGCTGGCTGACCTTCCCCGCGAACTCCAGCGCCTTTTGAATCAGAAACATCCAGCGGTACGGGCTGGGACGGTGGCACCACTCCTCCTCGTCCGCGCACGCCGCCGCGGCGGTGCGCCAGCCCTCGCGGAGCGGGTTATCGCCAAAATACGGCATGTCGCGCCGCGGTCGGCCGTTGTGCAGCCGCCGGGCGTTGAGGCAGGCGTGGAGCAACTCCCTGCGGTCGGCGTCGCGGTCGTACAGGTCGAGCAGTCGCGGGTTGAGCGGGGCGAACGCCGGCTGGAACGAGGTGACCGATGGCGGCTTCGCCGGCTCCGGCAGCCGTAGCGACTGCGGCCGCCGTCCCAGCACCCGGGCCACCGTGTTATAGAGGAGCTGCGCCTGCTGGAACGCCTCCGGAGAGCGGCGCCGCCGCATCAGTGCGTCGCCCCACTCCAGCAGTGTCTCGCAGTAATGCAGCGTCAGCGAGCGCTGCCGGGCGACCGCGTCCGTCACGTCGGCACTGTCGCAGCAGGCCCCGAGCGGCAAGACGCTGCCGTTGTTGCCGTCCGTAGTGGGCGCGGACTCGCTGCGGTCGCGGTCACACCGCATCCAGGTGTTGTCCCCGTTGAGCGGCTCGAAGACGCGCTGATACCAGCGGAGGGCCAGTTCGAAGCGGCAGTGCGCCCGCAGCGTCTCCGCCACGGCGAGTGCGGGGGAATACCACGACGCGGGGAAGAGGGCGCCCCCGGGTCGTGGTAGACGAAGAACGGGTAGGCCGGCAAGCCTCCCAGGGGCGGGGTCGCAGGCGGGGTCGGCGGCGTCGGCGGCGGATTCGGAATGGGAATGATTTCCGGCAATGCCACCACACTGTCCGTCGGCAGGTCGTAGCGGAAGCCCGGGGAAGCGGTGTCGTCCGTGTCCGCGGTGGGCGCGGCGCTGGCGTTCACCGCGAAGTACAGCGAATCACCTCCCCGCCCCAGGAACACGAGGTCGGCGGGCGTCGAGCTGTCGGGATCGAGTTCCACAACGTCGGCGGACATTTGCGGCTGGCCGATGACACCGCCGTGGATGCGGCACCAACCCAGGCAGACGGCCGGCATCGGCTGCCACTTCGCGAGCAATTCCGGGACCAGGTTCGGGTCGTTCCACTCCGACGACTGCTGCTGGAACAGGTCGTAGTAGGAATCCTGGAAGCCAAATTGGTAGGTGGAAGTGAACGAATCCTGCGAATCCTCCGGAGTGTCGTACCGCTGAGTGTTGATGAGCCAGAAGTAGTATTCATCGACGAGCATCGGATGGTCGTGGCCGCACTCAGTGCAGCAGGTGGAGCTTGACCCGTTGCGGTGCGGGACGAAGCGCGCGGCGGCCCGGGGAATGCCCGCCGCCGCGACCCGCCAGAAGCGTGTGCCCAGCTTGATCGCCGCCTCCATCCAGAGCGGCAGCGGCTCCGCAGGGGCGCTGGTCGCGGCTCGCGCCACGGCGTCGGTGAGCTTCGTGCTGGGTGTCGGGTTCGTGGCCGGCGTGGGGGTGATCGGCGTGGCCGGCGGCACCGCGGCCAGCCAGGACGGCTGGCCGGCGCTCGGGAGTACCGAGCATGTCCAGCCCCTCGCGCTCCGTGATCGACGGCGTGCCGGGCGCCGGCGCCGGCAAGCGCTGGAGTTCGGACGGGTCACGCCGTTGCAGGGTTCTTGTCTGATGTTCCAGCCGTTCGTGGTCCTCGGGCCACCACTCAAGCCCGCCGGGGGCGGCCAGCGTCAGCGTCGAGCGCCGCAACTCCGATTCGAGAAAGCGGAAGGCTTCCAGCTTGCGTGCCTTGCCCAGTTCGGCCCAGTCGATCCAGTTCTCGCGGTACACTTCGCGGCGCCGGCTCAGCTCCCAGGTGTGGTACGTCTCGAAGCGGCTGTCCCACAGGCGGGCGAACGCGGCCGACACCTGCCATGTTTTGTCCAGCCCGAGCCGATTGCGGCGGATGAACGTCTGCACCGCCGAGATCGCCTCCTCGATCCGGCTGGCGCGCTCACCGATGCCAGCGTTGACGTCGAGCAGCAGGGCGGCGCTGAGGTCGCCCGGCGACACGGCGAAAGTCCCTGTGCTTCCGGGCATCGGCACCAGGCTCGCATGACATAGGTAACGCACCAGCGCGTCGCGGCCGCGCTGCCGCAGACCGTCGTTCAGCCGCTTGACATCCTCGTAGCGGCGGGGCTCGCCGTGCTCGATGCAACTGTCGATGAAGAACTTCAGCAGGTTGGCGTTGCCGGGTTCCACCTCCGACCCCACTGTGCTGCTGGGGTTCTGCGCGACCCACAGGTCGGGCCGAATCTTGTCGATGTCCCTGGACATGAAGTGGTGCAACAACGCGCTGACCCAGCGCTCGGCGTACCACACGCGGACCAGCCAGCGGTCGTCTTCCAGGTCGGTACTGCTCACGGAGTAGACCGCGTTGTACTGGTCCTGGTAGTAGCGCAGATCGAGGTTGGGGTGGTGCGAACCGAGGTGCCGCAACAGCACGGCCGGGTCGGCGGGCTGCTTCACGCGGGCCTCGTGGAAGAGGAGCCACAGCGGGCCCGCGCAGCGGTGGTGCGCCTCGTGCCGCACTCGTGTGTAGTCGAAGACGTGTTCCCACCAGTCGAACAGGGCCTGAATCCGCTGCGGGGACGGGTGCGCGCGGTCGGGCGTGGCCGACGCCGGCGGCGCGTGATAGTTGTCGTCCAGCGGCAGGAAGTTGAAGTCAAAGTACGCGGAGTGCTGATCGAAGACGGTGTTGTTCGTGGGGTCGCGGTAGTACGAATGGCCCGCGAAGCGATCCGGGGTTGCCAGCAGGTAGCCCAGCTCCGACTGGCCATCCTCAGCGGCCGGCTTACCAGAGAGGGCAAAGCGCGCGGCAAACAACGCCGCCTTGAAGGCGCGCTGGTAGGTGCGGCGCACGTCCCGGAGCGTGCTGGTGTAGAAGCCGGCGAGGAATGCTTTGGTCGGATTGCTCTGCTCGTTGAACGGGATGCCGTCCGCGAGGGTGGCGTCCTGGAAGTCGCGGTACAGGTGCTTGACCGGCAGCGCGATGAGGCAGCCGTCGCTGTCGGGCCCAGCATATTTGACCTGGAAGCCGGCGTGCGGCGGCCGCGGCTGGCCTTCGCCCGAGAAGCTGGGCGTGGGCCGGTTCAACTCGATGACGATCTGGTAGGCGCCGCGCCGCAGTCGGTGGACGTGCCGGCCGTGCTCCGTGTCGCCCGGCCACTGATGGTTGAGCACGGGCCACGATTTCTGGCCGCGCTTGAGCGTGACCCGCCACTGCGACTTCTCCGCGCGCTCGATGTCGGGCTTGTCCCCGTCCGGCGTGGGTGCGCCCGCGTGGAACGCATACTCCCCTTCGTGGTCGATCAGCAGGACGCCGCACCAGGTAATATGGAACCCCGAGACGCCCCCGAGGCGCAGGCCGTCGCTGTTGCGGACGGCGAACCCGTTGTTCACGGAGACGCCTGAAGAGCCGCCGGCAATCGTCTGGTCGAACGCCGGCACGAGCGTTGGCAGCGGACTGTTCGCCAGGTCACGCTCGTAGCCGAACCCGGTCATGGGACTGCGCAGCCTCGCGCGAGAAGACCGCGCCGGGCGCCGCCTTCGGGTCGCTGGAGAGGGGCGGCCGGAATTCGCCGAGCAGACCGGTCCCGGCCAGGCCCAGCAGCGCCGCGAGCGCCCCGCCCGATGGCGGCGGCTTCCACATGACGGAGGGCGGTGTGCCATCCGGGTTTTCCCAATCCTTCGCATTGTTTTCGTCGGCGTAGAGATGCCGCAAAATTACCCCGACCGCGCCTTCCAGTTCCTCGTGACGGCAGCCCACCCGATGGGCGACGTGCCGCGCCAAGTGATCGACGATCACCTGGCGCCGGGCGCTGGCCAGCGCGAAGTGACGGCGGAAATAGGCCCAGCGCTCGGCCTCGACGCTCTCCTCGATCAGCTGGCGCTCGGCGGCCGGCCAGTCGGGGAAAAGGAAGGCCACCAGGGTCAGGTCGAGCCGCGGAGCGAAATACAGATTGCGGACCGCGAACTGTCCGCTGGACGGCAGCGTCGGAATCTGGCTGAGCTTGGCGATGACGGCCTTGTCGGTCAGAGGCAGTTCTGTCACCAGTTCGTTCGTCGTGGTGTCAAACTGGAACGGGCTGCCCGGCGGCGCGTTCCACGTCGCCGCCGCGCCGGCGTCGCTGTAGCCGACGCGATACTGCCGCTGCTTGACGCTCACCGAGAAGCCCGCCGCCTCGAGCACACCCGGGAAGAAGTGCTGGCCGAGCGACAGCAGCGGATCGGTCCCGCTCACCGGGGCGTAACCGAAGTGGTCGCGCATGGCTGCGACGACGCGCGGCCAGGTCCACGCGCACGCCTCCTCCTCGCTCACGTGAACCGCCAACAGCGCCTCGCGGAGCTTCCCCAGCGAATGGTGTTCGTCGTCGTCGAGCAGGTCGAGCGGATGATTCAGTGCGTCCTCGTCGTCCTGCAGCGGGAACGGATCCTCAGCATGTTGCGGGTGGGCAGCGTTGAAGAGGTAGAGCACCTCGCCGACGCGGAAGTGCGAGGCGCGAATCTTGGTCAGCACCTCCGCGAACCGGAGCGTGCAGGTCGGCAGGCTGTTCCAGGTGTCGCCTGAACCGGGTTTGAACCCGGCGAGGGCCGACAGCGCGTCCAGGTTGTCGGCCAGGTGGTGGTCGCCGTCGTGGTGGCGGTGTTCGCTGCCGCAGCGCTTCCGGGCGGCGAACTCCACCCCCTCAAGAAAGCGGTCCAATGCCCAGCCCCACTTCGGGGCGCTGCTGCCGACCCACAGCGCCAGCAGGTGCGTGCGCCGCCCCCATCGCTACCGGGCTCGGGTCGGCATGATCGACCAGCGGCAGGTTGAACTCGTCGCGCAACATCTGGAACGCGGCCAGCTGCCGAAGGAAGTCGGGGTTGAGCGCACCGGAGGTTTGATACAGACCCAGCACCTGGCAGATGTCGGCGAGCTCGGCGAACGAATACCCGTCCCCGCAGTGCTCCCGCAGTTTTCGCCAGAGGGGAATGAAGATGGACAGTCGCGTCAGGTAGTCCTGGACGTTCTCTCCGGCGAACTGGATTGTGTACGCCTCAAGGCAACACGGCTCGCAAACCGGGAACGGCGTGGTGCCGCGCTTCTCACGGTCGTTGCCGCCGGCGCCGAACGTGACAAACCCCGATTGCTGCAGTTCGACGAACTCGCAATAGGTCAGGCAGGTGCTGGCGAGAAACCCGGACACCTTCGTCACGTCCGCCACCCACGGCTGGTCCGCCGAGGCGAAGCCGAACAGCTTCCACGCCGGGATGGCCTGGGCCGCCTGGGTCGTGGCATCATCCCTGGGTCGCGGCCCGCAACGCTGCGGTTGCTGCCCCGCAAACAGCGTCTGGTATTCTGCCAGCGTGATGCCCAGGTATTCGAGGGCGATGTCGGTCCGCGCCGGCAGTCGCCGCAGTTGCGAGGGGAAGTCCGTCGGCTGGCTGCCCAGCGGGGCCAGCGCGAACTCGGTGATGCACTTCCGAAACGTCCGCATCGTCTCGAAACGGCTGGTGCGGAGGTGCCGCAGGTACGAGCGCGACACGTCCAGCGGCTGCGAATACGGCAGGCAGCACGCGGTGAAGTCGCTGCTCACCTGGCTGTAGATGGACGCCGTGACGGTGGGCGTCGAGTGCTCCGGCAGCGCGGCGAACAGGACATCCGGTTTGTGGCAGTCGTGGGGCTCGTGGTCGTGGCACAGTTTGTGGCCGGCGAGGGTGTCGGCGGCGGTGTTGTAAATCACGGGCGCGCCGGCGGACTCCAGGCACTCGTTGACGATGTCGATCAGCGGGAGCGGTGTTTCGAGGTTGGCACAGCTCGCGAGCAGGTTGCCGATGGGGCCGCGCTGAGCGCCGACGACCCGGCCCAGTGTTCGCTCCGCGCGGGGGAACAGGGTCTCACAGGTCGAGGCTTCCGCGAGCTTCAGCATCTCCTGCAAGTAAGCGATCGGCCCAAAGGGAGAGAGGCACGGCGGCGGCACGCAGTTGACGAGGCAGCCGTCGGGGTTGATCGGCGCGAACGACCCGCTGCCCGGTGACACGGGCGTGGCGGGACTGGTCTGGGCCACGGTCACAGCCTGAGCGTTGAGCACCGAGGCGTAGTCGTAGGCGACGGTGCCGGTGAGGGCCTTCTGGAAATCGGGCACGGTGAGGGTGGCAATCTGGGCGGCGCTGCGGAACCCCCGGGCGTAGAGTGCTTCGACCACGGAAAACGCGAGGCTCGCCGGGGCGGGTAACACCTTTGCCCCGGCGGACTCGGGGATCGCGGCGATGTTCGCAACGGCCCACAGCTGGTTGATCGTCGTCATTGCGTCCGTCAGCCATTCCTGGGCGGGCACGTCGGTGCCGAACACGGTCTGCACCACGCTCGGCAGATTGGCGAGGGAGCCGGTGCCGAACAGGAACGGCGGAGGCGAGTTGGACAGGCCATTGACGGCCGCCTGAATCGGTTCGCCGGTGGGCAAGGCGAAGGTCGCCGGCTGGCCGGGGCCCGGCAGGACCGGCTGCGAGGGAACGGAGGAGACGGTGAAGAACTTTTGCAGCGCCTGCAGGAACAGGCGAATGCGTGTCGCCAGGAATCCGGCGGCCTGCTTGGGCGGCGTGCCGGACGAGGCGGCCGGCGTGATCGGCTGGGTGAACGGCGGCAGCCACTGCGGATACAGCGTAAAGAAGGCGGTCCACTGCGCCGCGGTCACGCCCAGGAGCGTCGCCACGGTCGGGTTGGCGGTGTTCCAGGGTGGGCCCTGCAGCCACGCCAGGATGCGGTCGGCCAGGGTGAGCGGCGCGGTGAACGTGACGGCGGTGCCGGACGGGACATCGGCGGTCAGTGCGGTGTCGAGCGTCACGACGGTGTTGGTCGGCAGGTTGGTCATCGGGTCCAACTTGGCGGCCACGCTCACCACCGCGGTGCCCGCGGCGATGCCGGTCTGCGGCAACACGAGCATCCCGGGGAGGACCGGCGTGCCCAGGGGGAAGGTCAACAGCGGCGCCGATTCATTGGCGGGGTTGGCGTCGCTGCTCGTGTTGGCGGTGACGGGCCCGTTTGGCAGGAACGTCACAGCCGTGACAGTGCCGGAGGTGTTGTTACTGAGGGTAACGGTCGTCGTGGTGAGGTTCGTTGTCAGGTCGTACTGAAACGCGACGCTCTTGACGGTGATGCCGCCGGGCACGTTCGTCCCGCTGACCGATGCGTTCACGGGGACTGGCAGACCCAGCGGGCCCGGGTTGGTGAACACCAGCGTCGTCGCCGTGGAGGCGGCGGTGGCGGTGGCGTGAATCGGCGTGATCCCGCCAAACATCACGTTCGTGACGGTCCCGGTGAGGGTGCTGCTGACCGTGACGGTTGTCGTCGTTGTGGTCTGGCCGTTCACGGTGGCCGTGCTGTACGCCACATTGGTGACAGTGGTCCCGTTCGGGACATTGGTGCCGCTGACCAGCATACCGGGACTCACCACCAGGCCGATCATGCCCGAGTTGGTGAACGTCAGCGTCGTCGCGGCCGATGCGCTCGCGGTGGCAGTGATCGGCGGGACGAGCGCGCCCTGCGTGAGCGCCGCCAGGTCGAGGGCTAGATACCCGAGCGGCTGCTTGTTGGCGATGAGTTGCGTCCAGATCTGGAAGTCCTCGCTCTGGTAGCTCGGCTGCGGGTTGGGGGGCGGGAGGTTGACAGGCGCGTCAGCGTTGAGCCACTCGCTCACGAGCGCCGTCAACAGGCCGCCCGGCGTGAGCGTTACGGGCGGACTGCTCGACGCGGCGGAGACGCCCAGCGCCACGAGCCGCCGCGCCGCCTGGAAAATGAACAGATTCGTGCCGAGGCTTTTGTCGTTGAACGCCTCGGGATCGCTGATCGTCTTCGCGTCCTCGGCGGCGTACAGTTCCTGGAGGACGCGCTCAATCTTGTCGCCGGTGGCCCGGTTATAGCGATCCTGAGCGTCCATGCGCTCGTCCAGCTTCGCGCCCAGGGCGTAGAAGAAGGCCGCCGGCACCGCGAAGTTGACCGGGTTGCTGCCCGCCGTGGGCATCCCCTGGATCAGCACCTCGCTCTCGACCGCGGCGGCGAGGGTGGACGACGGGTCCACGGGGAATTCGAGCAGTGCCGCGGCGGCGTTGGCGCTCGAGCTGTTCGCAGAGGATGGCCGCAGAGACCGCCGCGATAAACTTGGTCAGCCGTACCGCCTCCGCGTTGCGGGTGGCGTAGAAACTGCCGAGCGTCCCCTCGAACTTCTGCCGGTCCTGGTCGTTGCTGGGGTCCAGGTTGCCATCGCTGCCGTAATACGGGTTGGTGTAGAGCTGGTACAGCGGATCGGGGGGCGCGGGCAGTTGGACCTGCGAACTCCAGGCGATCTCGTAGGCGAGGCGCTGGCAATCGACGGGCGCCAGGCCGATGATCGCGGCCTCAATCTGGGCGTCCGTGGGGTTCGTCCCGTACGTCGCCGTGAGGATGGGGTCCACGGTGACGGCGTTCGCCAGGGCGGTGTACAGGTCGTCGAAGGGCGGGGGCGTCCCGTCGGTCGGCAGTTCCAGCGCAATGGGGCGCGTGCCGGGCGGGGGCGGCAGCTCGATGTAGAGGGCAGTGTCGGCGTCCGGAATGCCCATGTAGTCCAGCGGCGTGGACAGGGTGTCGGCGTCGTCGCCCACCACGAGGACGTTGTAATAGATCTGGTCGATGGGAATGTTGGCGCCGTAGCGCGTCGCCAGCACAGAGACGTTGGTGTAAACCGCGGGATCCCAGGAGGAATTCAAGGGAATGACCGCGGTCGCCACCGCCAACGGAGTGATGACGATGTTGAGCGACCACGAAAAGAAGCTGGAGCTGAACCAGATGATTTCTTCCAGGTGCTGGACGATGCCGTTGCTGAGCGGGAACGTGAAGTTGACGGACGTGTTCGCCGTGATGGTGCCGTTCAGTGGTTGCGACAGCGTCACGGTCGTGCCGTCCGACCCGGTCACGGTCGTGCCGGGCGGAATCAGGTTCGGCATGCTCGGACAGGTCACGAGCATGCCGCAGGAGACGCCGCTTGCCGCGGGCGGCGGGCTCGCGCCGGGCGCAGTCACGAGGGTCAGTGTGCCGAACGTCTGGGTGCCCGACGTGACCGAACCGCTCGACTGCGCCTGCAAGGAGAACGACAGGAACGGAGGGTTCAGGGTGAACGTGATGAGCGTGTTGTTGGGAGGCGAGCTGGTCAGCGGGTTGGAGAGGATGACCGTGGAATTGGTCACGTCCACCGCCGTGACCGTGGTGCCGGCCGGGATGTAAACGTTGCCGGCGTCGCTCGCGGACATGCCTGCGATGACGCCAGAGATGCCCGTGGACGAGGTAAAGGGGAGCACCAGCAGGGGGTTGTCGGCGGTCGGCGTCGTCGCGCCGTCGAGGGTCGTGGCCGGTCCCGAGGTCGGGAGGTTGAACGGCAGGGCGGTCCCGCCCGCCCAGGGGTTGGCCGTGGACGGCGACTGATTGACGAAGGTGAGGACAGTGCCCGCCGGCAAGTACGCGGGGATATTGTTATTCAGGGTGACCGTGATTTCATCCACGGCCGTGACCGTGAGCGCCGAGGACACCTTCTTGTTGATCGGGCTATTCGGGTCCGTGCTGTACAGCTGGGAGCCGATGGTGATACCGTCCGTGGAGTCGAAGGTCAACTTGGTGCCGTAGTTCCCCGTCGCGATAAACTTCGTCGGCCCCGCCGTGGCGACGGTGACAAACGTGTTGTACGGCCCAGACTGGTTCAGACTCGGCGAAAGGTAGGCGACCATCGGGGAGTAGTACACGGGATACTGGCTGAGGGGCTTCAGCACGCCGGCCGCGGTGTCCGCCGCGTAGACCTGGAGTTGCAGGCCGTCCAGGTAGGTCGTGAACGTGAGCCCATCGACCGGCTGCGCCGGGACGAGGCGGATGACGATGTAGGCCATGTTTGGGGTTCCTTTTTTTGCGCCGTCCCTTAATAGGACAGCGTCACCCTTGCGACCCAGTTCCCGGCCTGATTCTTGACGATGGCCGCGTTCTCAAGTTTCGCCCCGAGTGCCTTGGCCAGGCTCAAGGCTTGGACCCTGAGAATTCGCTGGGCGCCGGCGATCTCCTCGGGCGTCCCAGCCAGTAATCTGGAGATCGTCTTGTTGAGGATCGGAGTGGACTCGATAAACTCGGGCCGAGGCACTCCTGCAGCCTTCAGTGCGTCCGCCAACAGTTGCGGTCCCTTGACGGTGGAGGATGGGTTGACCCGGATGTATTCGAGACTGACGCCCTTCCCTTGGAGCCGGAACGCGATCATCGCTCGGTTGCCGCCCGGCCCCCATTCGGCGCGGATCCCTTCTGCGCCCGTTTCCGTGATCTGCGGCGCGGCACGCACGCCCAGCGGCGGTGTCGGCGCCTCGGAGGGGAGCGTGCCCGGGCGCGGGCCATCGGCGGCCGGTGCCGTGCCCTCGCCGGCGCCAGCGTTTCCTGATTTCGGGGGGCCGGAGCCGCCGCCTTCGCTACTTCCGGCACGAATGCCGGTTCGGACACGAACGCCGGCACTACCGCCCCCGGCGCCGCGGTTCGCCGGGCCCTCACTGCTCCCACCGCCGCGCCCGCCACCGCCTCCCCCACCCCCCGGACGTGCCGGGCCTTTCACGAGCCGCGAAACGCCCCCGGTAACGACACCGATCGTGGCCCCGACGGCAACCCCGACCGCGGTGTCCTTGGCGTAGTCCGCCGGTGTACTCGTGTGCCCCTGGGCCACGTCGGAAACGGCTCGGTTCAGGGGGGCACTGGTTCCCCCCGTCACGGCACCGCCGACGCCGTACGCAAGGACCTTTGACCCGGTACTCTCCAGGACCCCCGAGGTGGCGCCGCCGCCGGCGATGGCAGTGGCGGCGTTGACCGCGACGTGAGCCGCGTACTCCGTGTCGGTGATTGCTTTCTCGCCATGAGCCGCCTGCTCCGCATTCGTCGGGGCGTTGGCCGCGCTCGTGGCCGTCAAGGCCGTGATGACCACAGCGGCGAGCACGATAAACCAGATAATGCGCCCGTCCGGGTCGTTCGCGATGGTGGGTCGCGCTTCCACGTAAACGTACGACTGATCGACCCGGATCCGCTCGTCTGTCCCGGGGTGGAAGATCGCCGGGTCCGGACTGGTCCACCGCCCCAGCCACGGCGCGTAGTAACGCGCCCCGTGGTAGTAAAGCCCGGTTTCCTCGTCGCGCTCCTTCCCCGTATAACGGTAGCGCTTCCTGCTCACTTCGGAGCGACTCCGGCCTGCCTGGTACGAAGAACTGCCGAACGGGTAATACTCTTCGTAGGAAATGACGGCTGCCTCATGGTCGAGTTCCAGGACCGCCGATTGCAGGTGATTGTCCAGTTGCAGACGAATCAGCGGTGTTACTGCCGCGGCAGGCGCCGCGGCGTCGCTGGTCTTCGTCTCCAAGAGCGCGACCCGTCGCCGGGAGTCCATCACGTGAAGTGTCTCGCGCTCCAGCGTGGTCGTGCTGACGCTATCGTACTCCCGGTAGACTTCAAAATTACCCAGATAGATGCGCTCACACTTCCTCGATCCCGACGCGCGCTCGCACACCTTGCGCAGCGCGCTGGCCAGCCGCGTCGTACACATAATAAGTGGTTTCGCTCCGTCCGGAGTGGACAATCCGTTGTTGCGTGGCGTGCAGTTGGTCCTTGAAATCCCAATCCATCTGAGGCAGGTGCGGCATGCGCGTCATGTTGCCGCCGGCGTCGTAGTCATACTGCTCCACGTCCTGGCCTGTCCGAGTGCTCGTCAGGCGATTGTTGGCCGGCCGGGGATGGGGTTCGTCGTACGAGTAAGACCGCGACCAGTTCCCATCCGCGGCCCTGTGCAGAATATTGAGGATGTTACCCACGCCATCGTATTCGTAATGTTCGCGGTAGCGATGCAGAGCGCGGCCGTCGGACGGCAGCGGTTGCTGCATCCGGAAGGAGTCGTCGTAGCTCGACTGGGGGTGGCCGAGCTTGCCGGCATGTTCGCGGCCGTCGGCGGTAAGCAAACGGTAGATCGCGTCGTAAACGTACTCGTTCCTCGGCGAAACGACGTGGTTGTTGAAATAAATATCCTGCTGCGCGTCGTCACAAACGGCAGTGATGTTGCCGACAGGGTCATAGGTGTAGTTCAGATCCTGGAGTCGAGCGTGATCCTGTTGCCGCTGCGTCAGCAGACGCAGCAATCGGAACGTCAGGGGGTCGTAGCGGTAGCGCGTGTGCGCACCGTTGGCGTACTGGATGAATTGGCGCTGCCCTTTCGCGTCGTAATTGATGTCCACCACGACGGGGGTAGGGGTTTCCGAGCCCCTGAGGTTCACGGACAGTGTTTCCAGTAAGCTGGCCTGGTTGTACGTGAGTCGTGTCACACTGGCGTCGGGCGTGGTCAGGGTCACCGACCTGTTCAGGGCGTCGTAAGACGTGGCCGTCGTGAAGACGGCGTCTTCCAGTTCGGGCGCCCGCAGCCAGTCCACGGCGTCCTGGTAATCGCTCAGCAATTGCCGCGTGCTCTGGAGCAAATTCCCTTTGAAATCATAGCGCTGGTGGGTGACCACCCCGGCGCCGTCGAACTGGCGGAAGAGCTTGCCTCTCAGGTTGAGCGACTGGTCGCTCGGTTGGCCCTCACCATAGACGACCCGTTCGGCAAGAACCTCGGCCGCGTCGCCCTTGCGGACGAGAAGGTTGGTGGGCCTGTGCAGCGCGTCGTACTGGTGCCGCACCCGATACGCACGGCTGTCCCAGGCCAACAGCGGCTTGCCGGCGGCGTCGTTGAGCAGCCAGCGACCTCCGGCATCGACACTGGTCTGCCGCAACCGCGTGCCCACCATGTCGTAATCGTACCGCATGACCACGCGGCCGAGCGCGTCCGTAACCGAGCGCTGATTGCCTTCGATGTCCAACTCGGTTCGGGTGCCGTAATACTCCTCGACCGATGAGCCCGCGCGTTCCAGGCGGTTGTGAGTGATCGCGAGAAATGTTCGCCCCAGGGGGTCGAACCAGGCGCGGCTCGGGGTGCTCGCGTGGCGCGTGCTTTTCACGGCAGCCTGTTGCTCCTGGGGACCGAGTTCGCCCCGGGCACGCTGGTCGTACCAACTCGGTGAGTAGTCGGTGGCGGGCAATTTTTGGAAGAAATGGCCCACGTCGGGGTCTCGCGTGGGGTCCGACTGCAACACCGTGTCGTTGACGTCCCAGTTCTCCTGGCACCAGGGGTCGATGACCACTTTTTCGTACGTGTGGTTGGGGTGGAGCGTGGCGACGACTCGGTCCACCGGGTCATAAAAGAGGGTCGCACCGACCCCGACGATGTTGGCAAATTCAAACGCCGGCGTGGCGCTGAAGAAGGGCTCGTACTGGCGGATCGGTTTCCCCTTGTTGTTGAAGATCGTCCAACCGCTCCCCACCCAGCGCGGATGGACAGGCGGCCCGCCTTCCGCCAACGGTCCGTCCTCGACCAGGAGCTTTTTTTGGACCTCGCGCCCGAAGCCGTCCGAGTAGGAAAACGCCTGCTGCACCCTGGCCTGCTGGCCGGCGCGCAAGTCCGCGACGTGGGTCTCGCGGAGGAGAGTGTAGACGGCTGCCGGTTGGGGCTGGGGGTGGTCGCGCGTGCGGTCGTAGGCAAACAGGTCGTAGACGATGCGCGTCGTGGCTTGTTGCAAAAGTGCCTGGGGATGCTGGAGGGGGTGGGCCAGGTGTTCCAGCATGGTCGATTCGGCGAGATCGGCCTCGAAGCCGTCGAGCGAATCACCCACGGGCTGCCCCGTTTTTCCCATGACCGCAGTGCCCACGACCAGACCCAGGACATCGAACGCGACTTCCGAACGGTTCCGGTTCATGTCCGTTATCAGGCGCGGGGCGAGAACCCGGTAGTCGATTTCCGCCTGGACGGTGTTCCCCAGCGCATCGCGGACCTGAACGGGGCACAGGTCCGCCTGGTCGTAGGCGACCACGGTCGCGTTGGCGAACGGATCAAGATACCGGCGCGGGAGGAAGAAATGTCGGCAGCCCTGTTCCAGTTCCGCCCCGGCGGCGACTTCCTGCGGCGCGTAGAAGACGCGGCCCGACGGGACCCACCAACGGCCGTCCCCCTCGAGGTCGGCGTACTTTCCCTCGTGGTGGAGTACCTGGGGGAGATCGGGGAGCAGGTTTTCTGAAGGCGCGCCCCGGCGGTAGACCTCGTTGAGCAGCTCCGTGGTGAAGGCGAGTTTGTAGCTCTGCCCCGGTAGCGCCAGCGCCTCGGCGACACCGAAAGGCAAGGTCCGGTCGAGCCGGTTCGCGCGGTAATAACTGCGGATGTCCGTGACCAGGCGACGGTACGGCACGTTCGGCGTGGTTCCAGACCCGTTGACGTTTTGGTAGGGCAAGTCGTGTTGGCCGTCGCTGGCGCGGGCGACCTGGGCCGCCAGTTCCTCGAAACCGAACCGATTCATGGTCCCGGGCCGCCCGGCCGTGGGTGCGAGGTGGATCAACTCGTAAGACCGTGACTCGGCGGGCAGCGGCGTCCGGTACGCATCGGCCTCTTGAACGGCGTTGGTGAAGCGGTTTTCCGAGAGGGTCAGCAGGAGGTGTTGTTGCCTGGCGCGGTCGCCGTCGGTCAACAGTGGCGAGTCATCCGCAAACCGTCGGCCGTAGCCGATGGCGACCGACTTCAACACGTTGCCATATTCATCGACTTCCAGCGTGACGCTGTGCCCGACGCGCGGGTCGGCCAGTCGGCAGCCGTCGATCTCGTACAGCTTGCGCTCGTAGTTGAGCGTGAGCGACTCCCGGGCGTGCGTGAAAAAGACGGCGTGCTTGTTCTGCTGCCGCGGTTGCATCAGGCGGATGGTGAAGTTGTTCTCGGTGACGGTGTAGGGCCGGCCGGCCGCCTCGCCGTCGTCCAGGGCGTAGACCTCCTGGCGCAGCACCGACCCCTTGAGCGCGCGGCACGCTTCGCGGGCTTCCTCCGGCGTCACACCCTCCGGGATGGCCGTATCGTCGAGCAGTTCCTCGCGGAGGCGCACGCCATTCCCGGAAGGCGCCCGCGGCTCACGGTAGTATTCGTGCTCGAACTGCCGCGTAATCCCGCGCTCCGCGAGGAAGGCGCCGGTGTGGAACCAGATGCGCATCAGCACCGGCGGGACATTCGACGCCGCGTGCTCGTTGTCGCCGGCCGGGAACGCTCCGCTCGAGCCCAGCGCCGCCAGCTCTTCCGTATCGAGCTGCTCGACCATGCCAAAACCGCGGAACTCGCGCTCCGGTCCGTCGAAATAGCCGTGCCGGTAGCGGTAGCGGGTGACGAAGCGGTTGCGGCTGATGAAGTCGTAGGTCTCGACGCGCTGCACCACCTGCACCGGGAACGCCAGCCGTGTGATCCAGGGCGTGCCGGCTGCCTTGTCGGCGAGGTAGAACTCCGTCGAGGATGCGTACGTGATGACGGTCTCGGCGCCGAGGTTGTTGCGGACGTGCGTCAACAGGTGCGGCTTGCGACCGCACATGAGATCGACGTAGCGCAGCGGCCGGCGCTCGTCGCCGGGCAGCGGTGAGGACCAGAGCAGGCACGCCGTGCCACGGCCGAGGAAGTCCACCACCGAGATCGCCGTCAGACTGTCCGCGGCGGGGAAGCGCGGCAGCCGCCGTGCGTCGGACCAGGCGGCGCCGGTTTCGTTCAGGTAAATGTGGACGCCGTCGGGGCGCAAATATACGAGGTCCGTGGTGCCTGAGCCGTCCGTGTCGGCCAGGCGGACGCGACGCTGGTCGAACAGGTCGGGGTCGTCGAACCACGGGGCGTTGTCCATCGTCACCTTGGGCCCGAAGCAGCCGTAGCCGACGTTGGGCCAGTAACAGACCTCGCCATTGCGGACGCGCACGATGTCCGTCAGACCGTCGCCGGACATGTCGGCCAGGTAGATCGACTGGCTGCCGTCCGCGAACAGCACCCGCGGCCCCGTTTCCTCGTTGATCGGGAAGTGGACGCGCACCGCCGCGCCAAATCCCTGCTGATTCAGCGACGGATGCCACGTCAGCGCGTCATCCTCAGTGATAAGTACGTCGGCGAGGCCGTCGCCTGTCACGTCGATGAATTTGAGGTTGGGGTTCTGCCAGTCGCGTACCGGCAAGGACGGGAAGGTGCGGAACGGCGCCCAGCCCGCGGCGAGCGTGCGCTCGTAGTAGCCCGGCGCGGGCGGCGCCAGTGCCACCAGGTCGAGGTTGCCGTCGCCCGCCAGGTCCAGAAACTGTTGCTGACCGCGTGCCAGCGCCGCGAGCGACGGTCTGGCCGCGACGACCTCGGTCGCCCCGAAGCGGCCGCCGCCCAGGTTGGGCTTGTAGAACCAGGCCCCATCCTGCTCGGACAGCACGCCCGAGATGCCCTCACCGTCCAGGTCCAGCCAGCGGTAGCGCTCGCCGTCGATGCCGCCCGGCAGGTTCGCCACACTCGAAGGATCAACCTCCTTGACCTCGTAGTCCTGGAAGGTGGGGTCTTCGAGCGGATTGGTTGTGTAGGTCAGCTCCAGGGAGGGCAGCGACTTTTTCAAATACCAGCCGTGCGCATGCAACCGATAGCCGGACTGGGTGACGCGCGTGATGAACGAGCCGAACGGCTTTTCGTGATACTCGAACGCGGTGGACCGGACCAGGTACGCGCTGACGCCCAGTTCGTCGGGGAAGTGGTGAAACAGGAGCACGCGCCGACAGAGCCGATAGGTCCGTACCTCGAAGCCGGCGCGATAATTCGAGAACGCATCCCGGCGCACCGGCCAGGCGCTGTCAGCCGGCGCCGCGGCGCTGGCCTGGACCAAATCGCCCTGGCCGTCCGGCAGCACCGTCTCGGCGTAGTGCCCTTCGCCATAGTCGAACACCACCTCGAACATCCAGTCGGCCGCGCTGAGGTCCGGCGCGGTGAGGTGCGGTGAGCGAAAGCCAGGAACCTCCGGATCGATCAGGAGGGGCCGCCGGTTGCCGTACTGGATCCGCTTCAGATAGCGGTTGGCCGTGCGCACGCGGTAGCGCTCGTTGGCCCGCGTCGTGTCCACACCAGCGCTGTTCTCCGCCGCGTACTCGTAGACGATGGCGTTGCCTTTATCGTCGTAACTCTGGCAGATGAGCCAGCTGAAGATGTGTCCGGGATTGCTGGGGTCGGCGATGCGGGACTCGGCCGTGCAACCGTAGAGCGTCAGCACGTTGTCCTTCGAGAGGGAACGCCAGTGGGTGTCGCCGTCGTGCAGGCGCGTCCAGCGCTCGATGCGAGCGAACAGTCCCTCGATGCGCGGCCGGTAGCGCTGCACGTGATAGCCGTCGCGCTCGAATGCCTCGGCCACCCACGCATCGCGGCAGTCCTGAACGAGCACGGGGACGAGATCCTCGGAGCTGGAAAGAATGAAGACATCCGCTGATTCATCGTCGCGGTAGCGGGGCAGTCCCTTATCGGTCTTGCGGGTGATGGCGGGCAACGACAGGGTGCAGCCCATACCAAAGGGGCCATTGCTCGCGCCCGAGTCGTAGGAGAGCGCGAGTTGCGGGCCGAATCCGGAGCGCCCGGGACTCAACGGGATCGGCACGGTCAGCGCGCCCGTTCCCGTCACAGGGTTCGCCGTAAATTTCTCTCCGATGCCGCGGATGGCTCCGCCACCTTTGGGAAGATTGAGCTGCGGGACCGGAAGCGACAACGCCCCTGAACCGGACTCGTTCCTGTCCGTGACCGCGGCTGGCGTCGCGTCGGCCATGACTCACTCTCCTTGATGGGAGTACGATCCTCACGGGGTCGGCATACGCACTCGTGTCCGGTCAACAGAGTTGGTGTTCGTGGCCGAGGTGCAGCGCCTGCCGTTGGCTTGTGCCCAGAGGCGGTTTCATTTCACGGAGGTGAAATGAAATAACTGGTTGATGGTACAGGGGTTCTGGTTTCATTTCACGATTCTCACACACCCCTATTTGCCAGCCAGCGCTCGCCGGGCATGGTCGTGCCAGCCAGTGCCCGACGCTGCCGGTGCAGGCCAAACCGTTGCCGTTCCTTCAGGCGCCGGTCAATCCAATTGAACCGGAGAATGCGACCACGGAGGTGATTTGAACGGCCAAGCTAGCCAGATGCAAGTGAAAATGGCAAAGAAAGTGCGCATTTGATGAAATATATCGACCCCCGAGCCACGGCACCAGGGGCACGGATCGTGCCGGGAACGCATCGCCCGGCACAATCCGTAACGTCAACCCGATCCACTCACCAGAGGCTCAGGTATTATTGGTGTGCTCTCCGGCCCGACGGTTGGTGTAGCCGCCGGGATTGGTGACACTTACTCCGCTGCGTGCGCGGCTCGGCGCTGCGTGCGCGGCTCGGACGAAATAACGCGCTACCCAACCGCGGCCGCCTGCCTAATCTTTGGCGGGCTGGCGATAGCGGACAAAGATGGCAGCGTAGCGAATGGCGTCCTCGTTGCCGTACGAAGTTAACGCGAAAGGAAAGAGTCCCTGTCGCTTTTGCCGGCCGATTCCGCCAACTCTTCCGGCATGCGGGCGTCGCGTCCCCGGAGGATCGGCTGCGGCCTCTCCACCCGGCCGGCCAAGGAGTCGGTGGGGATGAACCCCTTCTTCTTCGCCCACGACAGCGCGCCGAGGATGAGGCTGACGGCATGGGCCTTGCTGGTGGGGTTCCACCGCGTCTGCCTCTAAAGACTTTGGGCCCCACAAGGTTACGTCAAATCGCCTCGAACCTCGAAACGGGCAAATTGGCTCTATTTTCCACGTTTTCTTTGATACTCGGCACTTTCTCGGCACCGAGTTTAACACAGAGATTTTACGAGACTTTAGCATAGCCGGTGACCGAATCCGGCCCGACCAGGCGTAAAACGAATATAGGGGGGGCATTTGGGTGTGGAGGGCACAGCCATGTTCGGACCAGGCGAGTACGTCCCGGACGTCACCGAGGGCATTTCCTCGCCCGAAGACCTCCCCAAGCCGCGCCGCGAACGCCGCAGCCGTAACTACCGCGCACGCCGCTGCCCCCATTGTGGTGCCCGCGCCGGCCGCTACAGCATTGACGTCCGCACCTTGCACGACCTGGGCGACCCGCGCGTCGGCCGCCCCATCGACCTCAGCGTCACCTACTCCAAACATCACTGCCCCCACTGTGACTGCTACTTCGCCGTCGAGCTCTCCGACCTGGCCTGGCCCAAGTGCCACTACACCCGCCGCGTCCAGGAGTTGGCCGTCCGCCTGGTGGCCGAGGATGGGCTGCCCTACCAGGCCGCCTCCTGGCATCTCTGGCGCGACCACCGCGTCTTCGTCCCCTACGCCACCATCCAGAACTGGGTCGAGGCGGCTGGGGAAAAAAAAGGTGGCCGGCCTGTCCAGCACCTATCTCGACGAGGCCCTGGCTGACTTCTCCGGTTACCTGGCCATCGACGAAGTCTACGATGGCCCGCACTGCATCCTCAGCGTGGTGGATAACCGCCGCTACCACCGGCTGGCCGTCCGCGTCCTCGAACACGACCCGACGCAGGACGACGTCCGCGTTTTCCTCACGGACTTCCAGGCGCAGTTGCAGCAACGCGGCCTGGCCGTGCGCGGCATCACCACGGACGGGTCGCCGCTTTATCCCAAGGTGCTCAAGGAGTTGTGGCCTGCTGTCCCGCACCAGCGTTGCCGCTTCCACATCCTCAAGGAGATCACCAAGGCGGTACTGCGGGCGCTGGCCAAGTTGCGCAAGCAGATCAAGGCCACGATCCCCAAGCAGCGGCGCGGCCGACCCCGCCAACAGGACCAAGCCCAGGCGCGGCGGAGCCAGCGGTTGCAGCAGCGCGTCGCGGACCTGTTCGAGCACCGTCACTTGTTCGTGCGACATCACCTCAGCGCGGCCCAGAAGCAACTGCTGAAGCGCCTGACGCGCGGCCAGCCGCACCTACGTGTCTTGCGTGACATCATGGACGAAGTATACCGCTTGTTCGACCGCCGTTGCCGGCGAGTGACAGCGCTGTGGCGTCTGCTGAAATTGCGGCAACGGGTGCGGCGGTTCAAGCGCCTGGCGCGTGCCTTGCGGGAGTTGAATAGTCCCGGTTTGGCCAAGGCGCTGCTGTTTTTGGATGACCGTTTGTTGGGATCGACAAGCAACGCGGTAGAGCGGGCCAATCGGCGTTTCCGCAAGGCGCAGAAGAGCATCTACGGAGTGCGGACCAAGCAGCACTTGGACCAGCGCCTGGCCTTGGACATGAACCGCGAACTGCGCGCTGGCCAACGCGCTCGGACTCTGAAAACCCTGCACCACGCTCGCTCCGATCCTGATTCGGGCCACTGTTGATGCTAAAGTGTCGATTTTACCGTTTCTATCTCGTAGCTGCATTCATCGAGCGATCAAGACCAAGGACATCAAATATCAGTTCACGAAATCCACTCACGCCGGCCTTCCTCGGAAAACGCTTCGGTCGAGCGGACCGAAGCGCGCAATATCACGGAGTAGCTTACGTCGAGTTGGTGTTAAAGATTCAGCCCATTCACGCCGGCGGTGATGGCGATTTGCACGTCAATTGCGTTGCAATGGCAGGCTGAGGTCGATGCCGAAATGAGCATGTGTCGAGACAAAGACCTGGGTGGCATTTCGTATCGCCAAGAATAAATCGGCAATATGCTTGTTGGCCATACGACGGCTCCTATTCGGCAACTCCACCGAGCCGAACCTTGTCACCTTCCCGGCCGCGGTGTCGCGTCCCAGGTACGGATTTCAATTTTCTCCTCCGGCCCATACCCGATCACGCCGGCGGCGTAAAGGCGGGTGCCGTCGGGGCTAAAGGCCAGATTGCGGATCTGGTTGCGGTCCAGATCCTTGAGCGCCATCAATTCGTTGCCGGTGGCAGTGTCCCACAGTTTGACCTCGTTTCCCAAACGAATGGCGCCTGGACGGACCTGTCTGTTTCTGGTGGCCGTGGCAATGCGGCGGCCGTCCGGGCTGAAGGCGATCAGGCCTAACGGACCGGAATGGCCACGAAGTGTGCACAGCGTTCGCCCCGTGGCCGCGTCCCAGACGACCACGTCGCCGTTACCGCTGAATCCCCTGCCATGGACGATGCAGGCAAGGCGCGTGCCATCCTCGCTGAAAACCGGCGTCATTGCGGTGGTCACCGGCGACGAGACCGCCGGCTCGACAAGCCGCTCGCCCGTTTGCAGATCCCAGAACGTCACGTTTGCGCTCTTCCCGCCTGACGCCGTGACCAGCCGTTTGCCATTCGGACTAAATGCCATGCCGCCGAAGTGGCTGTTGCCGAGCGCGAATCGTCGGAGTTCGGCACCGTCGCACGCATCGAACAAGCGCACCTCAAAGGGACGCGGTGGCCCGATACCGGGAGGCCCCGCGGCCACGCCTTCTGGCCACACGGCGAGTCCGCACGCCAGCTGTTTTCCATCGCGGCTGAATGCCAGCGAGACGCCCAAGGAAGCCAGGCGATCGACCTTGTGCGTGAAGACCACCTTGCCCGTGTCGGCTTCGATCACGTGCAATTCGACGCCCTGGGTCACGCGAAGACCACCACCGAAGGAGACGATCGCCAACCGCGTGCCGTCGGGGCTGAGGGCGATCGCGTTTTCCGACGAACTTCCGCCGGAGCTGCCTGGGATAGGGCCGTCGAAGGCGTTTAGTGATTTGCCCCTGAGGTCGCAAACCGTTATCTTGGTTTTTTCAGGCGTTCTCAATTTACTATTCTTGCCCAGCTTAACCCCAATGCCTACCTTCTTTACTGTCACGATTCGTCCCGAGGTCGCGCTGAAAGCGAATGGCGGGACGGAACTGGTCGCCCCCGGAAGGATCACGGGCTGATCGCGCCTGGCAACGTCCCAAACCTTCACCGCGCCGTCCTTGCCGGCGGAGTAGAGACGCGAACTGTCCGGGTGAAAGCCAAGGCGCAAGATCTCGCTGATGTGGCCGCGGTAAACGACGGCCGGCGCGCCGTTCAGCGCCTGCTCGGCGCCGAGATCCCACACGCGGACCGTCGAGTCGCTCCCGCCGCCGGCAAGCATCTTGCCGTCCGGGCTAAACTGAAACACATTCATGGAGAAGGCGTCGCGAAACGTCTGAAGGAGTTGCCCTGTTGCGGTGTCGTACAAACGCACTTCCCCCCGCGCGGCGTCCATGGGGGGACAGACGGCAAGCCGCGTACCGTCGAGAGTAAAGACATAGGTGGGGAAGCCGCCGAGTCGGATGCGATCCGTCTCCGCGTTCTGAATAAGCGGGAATGCACTCACCTCCTTGCCGCTGGCGACATCCCAGGCGGTCAAGGCGCTCGAAAGCTTGGGGGAATAGGTCGCGCTAACCGCCATGAGTCGAGTTCCGTCCGGACTGAAGGTCGTTGTTTCCAGGAAGGTCAATGGCAGCTTCTTCGAGAGCAATTCGTCACCGCTGGCAACATCCCACACCTTGGTCTTTAATTCTGGCGCCAGGCCTCCGTTCATGACCGCGAGGACTCCCGCCAACCGGCGCCCGTCCGCGCTCAAGGCAGATGGACGAAGCCGCCCCGTCTGGTCTTCGATTTTGCGAATCACATCGCCGGTTGTTGCGTCGCAAACAAGGATGCCTTTCGAACCCCCAATGGCGAGGTATTTTCCATCCGGGCTAAACACGGCATCTGGAGCGCCGAGTCGGCTTGCCCCGACACCAAACCCTCCGCCCTTGGATCCGTACGGCGATAGCCGATAGACTTCGCGGCCATTTGCCGCATCGTAGACGACAAAGTGCGTCCCGTTGGTTAATGACCCCAATTTTACGCCGGGGGTGCTGGGGGGGGGACGGTTGGCTCGTTCACTAACGAGCACGCGTTTCGAGTCCGGACTCCAAAGGACCGCGTTGACACCGAGTCTACTCTTAAGGTGGACCCGGGTGCATTCCTTGCCGTCGGCGAGATCGTGGATCGCGATATCATATTCGCCTGGCTTTCCCCCCGTCGGTATGGCCGGGGCGGCGACGTATTTCCCGCTCGGGCTGAAAGCGAGATATGGGGCGGGCCAGCCTTCCCCAAGCTTTTCGAAGGTGAGCAAATCCTGATGGCACAACCGATCGCGATAATACCACTCGAAACCGCGCAGATCGCGTTCGCCCGGTCCTGGCCGCTGCTGCTCGAGCAGTTGGAAGACCTGGCCGAAGTTGTTCGCCTCCCAGGCGTTTTGAAGCAGATTCGAGCGCGCGAAATAAAGCGTGCGCCGCATTTCCTCCTGCGCAATTTGCAGCTGGACGTTCGCCGTGCGCATCGTCGCGCTCGGTGCGGACCTGTCGTTCGGCGGCGACGACGGCGTTTCTCTGCGTCGTCGCGTCGGTTTCCGCCAACGTCGCCCGCACGGCTTGCCATGATGTTGCCGCGATGCCGAATAACAGCAGGACCGCCGCCATGCTCGTCATCGCGAATGCCGTCTTGTGCCTGCGAGCATATTTTTGCAGCTGATAGGAGAACGACGGCGGACACGCCTCGACGTGCTCGTCATTCAGATAACGTTGTACATCGGCCGCCAACGCGGTGGCGGTTGCATAACGGCGCGAGCGATCTTTCTCGAGCGCCTTCATCGCGATCCAGTCCAGTTCGCCCTTCACCATCTTCGGGAGCCTTTGCGAATCGGTCCTGCGGTCCAACGCGAATGCGCTGAGTGCTTCGCCCGACTCGCTCAGACGTGTGCTCGGCTTGGGCGGCTCCATCTTGCGGATCAGGCGCAGCATTTCGAGGAACGCGACCCCTTCAAGACGCTCCTTGTCAAGCGGCGTCGTGCCGGTTAGCAATTCGTAGAGCAGCACTCCCAGGGCGTAGACGTCGGCGCGGGTATCGACGTCGAGCGCGTTGAGCGAAGCCTGTTCCGGGCTCATGTATTCCAGGGTGCCGATGATCTGCCCGACGCGGGTGAAGAGCGTTTGCTCGGTCAGCTTTTGCTCGATCGCCTTGGCGACGCCGAAGTCGATGACTTTCGGCACCGGCTTGTCGTCGTACATCGCCACGAGGACGTTGGACGGCTTGATATCGCGATGGATGATCCCCTTTTGATGAGCGTGCTGGACGGCCTGACAGACTGGAATGAAAAGTTCCAGCCGCTCGCGCGGCGTGAGCCGATTCTTGTCGCAGAACGCGGTGATCGGAACGCCTTTGACAAGTTCCATGACGAAGTAGGGACGGCCGCTGTCGGTCGTGCCGCCATCAAAGACGCGCGCGATGTTGGGGTGGTCCATGATCGCGAGGGCTTGCCGTTCGGCTTCGAAGCGCGCGACGACTTGTTTGGAATCCATGCCCGGCTTGATGATCTTCAGGGCGACCTTGCGGCGAACGGGCTTTTCTTGTTCTGCCATGAAGACGACGCCGAAGCCCCCTTCGCCGAGCTGCTGGAGCAACTTGTAGGGGCCGATGATGGAGCCGGGGCGCTCCTCGATCGGCGGCGGCTCGATGGTCGCGGCCAGCCCCGGCGCCTGGGCGGGAATGATGCCGTCGGCCTTGAGGTGCGCATTGAGAAGGCGTTCAACACAGCGGCGCAGGTTGGCGTCGCCGGCGCAGGCCTCGGCGAGATAGGCAGCCCGAGCTTCGGGGGTGGCCTTCTCCAGTGCGGTGAAGAAGATCGATTCGACGACATTGAGCGTGTTCATGGCCAGGTTCCTCGAATGGAGTCCTGGTAATACGTGCGAAATAAAGCCTCCGAACCCCTCAAAAAAAAGAAATTCATGGCGGGGACGCCGATTCGGGGCCTACCAGTTCGGCACAAAGCCAGGCGCGGGCAAAGACCCGGTAGCGCTCGGCGGTCGCCAGTGAGACGCCCAGGGCCGCCGCGGCTTCCGGCATGGTCAGCCCGCCGAAGAATCGCAGCTTCACGAGCTCGGCCCGCACCGGTTCCTGCTCCGCCAGCCGGGTCAAAGCCTCATCAATGCTCAGCAGGTCGTGTTCATCCGGCTGCGACGCTTCAGGGGACACCGCATCGAGATCGACGCGCCGCCGGCCGCCGCCATGCTTGACGCTCCCTTTGCGTCGCGCCTGCTCAACCAGAATACGGCGCATCGCCTCAGCCGCAGCGCATAAGAAATGACCACGGCTTTTCCACGGCTGCTCCCCGCCGCCGACCAGGCGAAGGTAGGCCTCATGGACCAGTGCAGTCGCTTGCAGGGTCTGGCCCGGCTTCTCGTGTCCCAATCGCTCCGCGGCAATCTTGCGCAGCTCGTCGTAGAGGATCGGCAACAACTGATCGGCGGCCTTCGGGTCGCCTTCGCCGATTGCGTTCAGGATGCGCGTGACGTCGTTCATGGAAGCCAGTTTACCGCGCGGGAAGCGACTCGTCCTTTTCGGCCGCGTGAGCAGGGCCGTTGCGCAGTCGGTCTGATCGAGCGCATCCGCTGGCGGGTCGGGCGACAACCTGGTATCATGTGGATTATGGGCGCGGCACGAAATTCGGCACAAAACCAGGCGTTCGATATAATACAACCTACTGCCAATTAAGGAGATACAGCCATGACTTCGTGGCTCGACCCGCAGATACACATGATCGACCTGTTTTCCGAAATCGTTGACCTGTAGCAGTTTGCGGAAAATCGTCGCCCTCTTCTGGCCCCACGATTTACACGGTTTTCTGCGGTTTTCGATGCCTTTCTACGGCTTACCCTGCGGATACCCTGCGGGCCGTTGACGTAACTTTTCGGGCCTGCTGGACACTGTGGCCATGACCGAAAACCACCTCTGTACCACCATTCTCGAAAACACCACCGGCGGACGGCCCCGGACGGTGACGGCAACGTCGCGAACCCCTCCCCGCCGCACTGTGTCCTGCGCTAGCAGGGGCCGCTGCGCCCCGAGATAGACCGCAGGAGCAAGACGGTGATGGAGCTTCCAGACTTCCTCGCGAACATCACCGTGGACGACTATCCGAAGATGGCCTTCATCGAGACGCTGCTGACCGAGGGGCCGTGCGGCATCATCATCAAGGGTACGGCCTTCTTCGACGACCACCTGCTGTAGGAGGTTCTGCTCGCCTACCGCCCCCGGCCCGACCGCATCGCGAAGTTCTCGCCGGCCGACGTCGAGAAGCTGAACACCTTCGACAAGAAGATCAAGGCGCTCACCGGCCTCGACCTGGACGCCGAGGGGGCCGCGCTCCGCGACCTGGCCGTGAAGAAGCTGACGCCGATGCGCAAGATCCGGAACAAGGCGGCCCACGTAACCAAGCTGCCGCGCGCCGACGCCGAGGCGCTGTGGGCCGACGAGGACAACCGCCACCTCCTGGCCGACTTCCCCGCCAACTTCAACGCCGAGTGCGCCGCCGTCCAGGATGCCCTCCAGCGCCTGCTGGACCGCCCCGATTTCAGCGACAAGTGACTCGGCCTACGCACAGGCAAACTCGATGGAGGATCCGCAAAGAAGGGAGAGCTAGACATGTTGCCGACAAGCAAGAACGAGCATCCGAAGTGCGTCTACCTGGACCAGAACAAGTGGATCGACCTGGCCCGCGCCACTATGGCCGGGACGACGGCCGTAGGTTCCAGCCCACCCTGGAAAGGGTGAGAACGGCTGTCGAGTCGGGCCGGTTCCTGCTGCCGATGTCCGGCGTTCACATCATGGAGACGGTGGCACCGGAAGACCCTGGCCGCCGCAAGCGACTGGCTGAGTTCATGGTGCAACTCTCCGGGAACCGGAGCATCTGCACGCACATGGTCATCAGCAAGTTCGAGATCCGCCAGGCCGTGATGCGGAATCTCGGTCACGACTTCACCACCAAAATCCGCGAGCACATCGTCCAGGATGGGCTGTACGGCGCGCTCGACGTGGAGCCGTCCGTTTCCGGTGTTTCCCCCGGAGATCGCCCAAGAAGTTCTCACCCTCGCCTACAAGCCAGAGACCTCGGTCGAGATTCTGTGCGATGCAGTGAAGCGGGACAGCGTCCGCGCCATGCGCGAGGAGCAGGAGAAGGCCCTGGTAGAACTCGAAGAAGCGCACCGTCGGTCGGTGGAGCAACTCTCGCCCGATGCGCGGCGCCAGGTCGCCTTGTACGAGTTGTTCACCAAATCGGCACCCGGCCGAGATCTGCTCGCGGTACTCGTTGACCTGGGCGTTCCCATGCGGGCCTTCGTGGATCGCTTCACCGCCGCCGAGGACTGGGTCACCTTTTTACACTCCATCCCCACCATCGAGGTGCTCAACGAGCTGACCCTGGCGCGCGACCGTGATACCGGCCGCCCCATTCACCGGAACGACTTCAAGGACATCGCCTTCCTGTCAGTCGCCGTGCCCTACTGCAACGCCGTCGTCACCGAGAACTATTTCGGGCACCTCGTCCGGGCGACGGGCCTGGACAGCAAGTACGGCACCACGGTCTTCACCGACCTGAACGACCTGCCCGATTACCTCGCCCGCGAGGGGTGTCTCTAGCCCGGCGGCAGCAGCCGCCGGGGGCCGAAATGGACCGCGCGAGCCCGACGGGCAAACCTACCCCTGTCCCGTCCCATCTACAATGTAAGGGGCGCAGGCCCTTGCGTTGCCGGGGCGCCCAACGAACCAGGGAGGAGCCTCGCCGTGATGCCAATGCCCGCCGGGCCTGTGCCGACCAGGTGTCGGCACAGGCCATGCCCCGCGAGGCCCAGCATGGCAGCGAGATCACGGGCGACTTCGCCCGCGTTAGCGAGGACGACCGCCACGCTCGGTTCATGGAGGAGTTACGCGAGATAATCCAGGACAGAACTGTGCGAGGCAGAGAGATGATTCCGGCGCGAGATCCAGACCTGACCATTCTCGACGATCCCGCCATCCGCGAGCGCGACGCGATCGGGTATGGAATCGAGGCGCTGCTGTGGCTCTACCGTGAATGGGGACGAAAGAACCCTGAACTCCAGCACCTCGACCCGGCGTTCATGGACGCGGTCGAAGTGGTTATCCGCTTGTTCGACAAGAACGATCCGATGGATGCTCCGGGGGCCGCCAAGCCGCTGCGAGAGAAGCTGGCCATTTGGCGCGATACGTTTGAGATCGATGCCCACCCGCTGACGCACCTGGCGAGCATCCTCGACGGGGATGTGGGCCCCGACCCCGGCTTCAGAGGGCCCATGTTCCTTACGACGATCGACGAGGTGCTCGAAGGCTTCACTCATGACTTTCTCACCGAGAAGGTCTGGGACTTGGGCAAAAAGCCCCATGCAGAAATGTTCGCCGGCTTGGCGGTGGCGGCCCTCTACGAAGTCGCCCAGTGTAGCTACTGGGCCCTGAAGGCACCCGCTTCGGCGCAACTCCGTGACGAACTCCGGCGTCTCTTCAGTAAGAAAGACAACCGGCAGGCCCTGCGCGGACAGATGGGCAATTTGGTCTTGGCGGGCCAGGTGCTGAGCTGGGGACATCGCGTCGCGTTCGAGCCCGAGGTCCACGGGCAGCAGACACCCGACTGGTCTGTTGTGCCAGGCAAGCGGAAGTTCTGGGTCGAATGCACCAGCGTCAAGCGGAAGGCAGACGCCGTGGACGACACAGAAGCAATTCGTACCGCCATCTTCGGCGCCTGGGACGAGAAACGCCTGAAGTTCTTGCCCCAGTTCGCGCCGGGCGTCATCGCAGTGGACATCTCGGGCATGTTCATCAGCCGGGAGTTCGGGGCCATGTTCGACACCAGCCATTGGTATCGGCTGGATGGAACGGTTCCCAAAGGTGGCACACGCGCGGTCGGTGTCTACCGGGCGAAGGATGACCTCGAACTACTGTACAAGGAGTGCCACAACCGCGAGATGCTCGGCGTCATGGCCAGCATCCTCCACTCCCGAGAGGCCCACGAGCGGGGCATCCAGGGGTTTCTGGCCTACCAGGGGCAGCAGGTCTTGGTCGATGCCATCCGCGGACACATCCTGCTGCCCAAGCGGGGGTTCTTTGCCTGGCGCGGGGAACTCAAGGATGATGACGAGATCAAGCTCGCCATGAGCCTGTGCCAGCCGGCTGTGCCGAATGTAGAACCCGATCGCCCCGCACCACGTTGGAACTTGAAGAATTGGGTACGAGAGAAGGCAGTGCAGTTCCTCTTTCCTGGTAAGACCACCGAGGGGCCTCGTGACAGGCCGGCCCCTCTCCACGTGTTCCTGTTCTAACGCGCGAGCAAGAGAATCTCCTGTAGTCCCTTTGGCCCGGGACACGATCTTGAGGAGTCCTCGCTAGTCCACAACCAGGATCTGGCGGTCGTCCAGGATGAGTGTGTTGGGGAAGTGATCGCGAAATTGCTCCGGCTCGAAGGTGTGGATGGGGATGACCAGACCGGGATTGATGGCCTGCACGAACGAGACGATGTCTTCCGCGAAAATGTGGCCGCTGGTGTGGGTTTCGGCGAACTGGCCGCCTGCGGCCGTGAGCTGCGCCTGCAGGTCTGTCCATTCGGGCTTGTTCAGGTAGCCGTTCCAGTAGGAGTACAGGCAGCGGGCGTTCCGTGGCACGGTCCCGCCGAAGTCGTGTTCCACCATGGACGTGCGGAAGAGAAGGACGTACCGCTCCGGGCAAGCCAGGATGTCGGCCAGATCGATCCGGTCGGCGGCGAACAGGCGATGGATCTTGCCGAGGTTGCGTCGCTGATAGGACGCCTCGAAGTAAGCGTTGTAGAAGACGCGGATGCCGGCCGCTTGTGTCGGACGCGGAATGCGGCACTGCCCCGAGACGAGGTGCATCACGAAGGCGCCGTAGGGATCGACGACAAACGTCCGGCCGGCCCGGCGGGCGGCCTTGTAGAAGGTGACGAGCCGATCGACGTGCAGCGGCGAGAACGAGGCCAGGACGAGGCCCTGGCTTTCTTGAAGCTGGCCGAGAACCTGTTCTTCCAGCTCATGTTCGGTGACACCGCGCTCCCGCTCGGAGCCCATGTGCGTGCCCTCCATGAGGAGAATATCAACGTGCCGACGAGACACGGCCTCGATCAGCCGGCGGGCCATGCCGGGCTTGCGACCGTGCAAGCGCAAGTCGCCGGAGTAGAGGAGCGTCTTGCCGTCGGCCTCGATGAGGAAGGCCATGCTGTCGAAGGCCGAGTGATCTACCGGGTAGGCGGTGATGCGGAAGTCGCCGATCTGCAGCGGCTTCGCAGGCTCGCAGGTGAGACAGCGGTCCTGGTCGAGGCGCGGCATGCCGGCGAAGATGGAGCCGGCCAGGAGCATCTTGCTGGTTCCTTTGCTGACGACAACGGGAACCTCCGGCTGGACGTACGGGAGCAAGCCGGTGTGGTCGAGGTGGACGTGAGAGAAAAGGAGTGCATTGGGGATAGGCTCGCCCTCAAACAGGCCGGGCACCGCAGGCAAAATGCCGTCGGCAAGGAGTTCGGCGGTCGTCTTGCCGCGGAGGGCTCTGGCATCGAACGGCTCGCGCGTGGCGGTGACGAGCGGCAGGCCCGCGTCAAGGACAATGCGCGTGGTGGCGGTGGCCAGTTCGATGCAGGTCCCGCCGATCTCGTGGGTGCCGCGGTGGATGGTCAGTTGCATGGGAAATCCGCCCTTTCTTCAAGGTAATCCGTGGCCTACTTTCGCAATTCCCCAGCCTGGTTCGTCTGCCAAACCTGGCCGGTGTTGACCTCCAGTGCCGTCAGCCAACCGCCGCCGTGGCAAAACGTGTCGATGCACTTCAGGATGGCCAGGTCAAGAATCTCGCCGGTCTTCTGCGGCGTATGGCCGACGATGGCGACCTTGCCGGAGCAGTGTGGACCTGGGGTTGGAGGCAGGTTTGCCCAACGCAACCTGTCCCAGTTTTGGTGGTGCAGGGGCAAGTGCGGCTCGTAATAACCGTGGACGAAGATGTGCCGGACCGTTTCAAAATAGTCGCGACAACCCTGGATAAACCGCATCTGTTCTGCCGGAATCCTTTTCGGGTCCTCGTCCAGACCATAGGAGGCGAGCGTGGCCCTGCCACCGAACTTGAGCCAGAACTGCTGGTCCGACCGTCCCTCGCGGGCCGCGAGGAGCATTTCCTCGTGGTTCCCCCGGATCGGAACGAGCGTGCAGCGTTCGCCGAGGGCGATGAGGTGGTCCAGCACGCCTCGGCTGTCCGGACCCCAGTCGATGTAGTCACCCAGGGTGACGATGGTATCGTCGGGGCCTGGCTGGATGGCCTGGATCAAGGCGTCCAGGGCCCTGGAGCAGCCGTGGATGTCGCCGATCGCGATTTCTCGGGCCATGTTCCTCTGCTCCCCGAGACCGACTGGAATGCCGTCCTTGGCGGGTGCCAAGTTGGACGCACTTTACCGATCCTTCCGGTGGACAGCCTCGACCCGATGATTCTGGTATTGGGCTTCCGCGATCCGCCGCGCCTCCATGTCCGAGCCGGCCTGGATAACGACCGTGATGTTGCTGCCGCCCGTGCCGGGCCGCGGTGACAGCCGTACCTCATAAGTATGCATTGCTCCCTCCTTTGTTACTGGGTTGAACCGGACGGTCGGTTCTTTCGCCTCTTGCACCCTTATATCCCGATGTACTGACAGCAGCGGGTCAGTCGGGTGTGGCCCGTTGTTCGGGTGCTGCGGAACGCGGTCCGATTCGCGAAGCCCCTCGTTCCGATGTCAATGGAGTGTCAGGCTCTCAAGCAACCGGCCCTTTGCCCACGGCCACACCCTCTGACAATCTTCCCAGGTCAGCCAGCCAAGACGCGACGCCACAGCCCGCCATTCCGCGTCCGTTAGCCACACACAGGAGGACGCCCCTTGCCTCCGTGTTGCGTCTGGCCCGTCTGGTTCTTTCCGATGAGGCAGGTCCCGCTTGAGCGCATCGGTCGGGTCGTCCCGGTATTCAGGGAGCAACAAGCCGTACAGGCGGGACTGGGGCAAGCGGCGAAAGATTTCTGGCGTTAGCAGAGCGAACAGCGTGCGGTCAGGCCGGCGCAAAGAGAGCGGTTCCGGAAGGGTGTCGTTCTTTTCCAGCATGACGTCGATGTTGCGGGCAATTTGGTTGCGGAGGACGTCAAATGTAATCTGGTACGAGACGTCCGAGAGGACCTTCCCCTCGAAGACAACCCCGAATCCGTTCGTCCCGTTAAGCAACAGGGCATCGACGTGAGTCCGGCCCTCCCGGTGCTCCCGGATGTCGTCGCAGTCCCGTTCATGGGCCGCATCGAAGACGTAGGGGATGATTTGCCGTTGCCTGAGCTTTTCCCGCAGCCAGCGCTTATAGCCCTTCGGGGACGGCAGGTTGACCTCAAAATACAAATGGAGGTCGCCCTCGAAGCACTCCTCCCAGGTCGGCAATCCGTCAAGCGGTGGCGTCTCGCGGCGGAAACATTTCCGCATCAAGTCCGCCAGGCGACGGGTGCGCACGGAGGGTTCGTGGTAGCAGGTCATCAGACAGGTCGCCAGCCAGAACCTCTCATCTTTCTCAATCTGGCAGGGGGCCTTGAGTTGGGAGATCGGGCGGCCCCGCCACGGTGGCGGGCCATACTGACTTCGGAAACGCCTGTAGCGTTCCGCACTTGCGAGGTAATACTGGAGGTGGCGGTCCGGATCCTGGTCCTCCTCCCCAGAAATTGGGGCAAAGTGTTGCCGTAACTGCGCCGGTGTGAATGGGAGATAGGTCTCTTCGATCAACTCGTCTTCTACGGGCGTGATGATCTGCCTCGTCCGCTCGGGCACCGGAGCCCAGCGCAGGGTATTAAGAATCCACTCACGGAATTCGTCGTCTTCGCACGAGACGGCAGCGATGTTGGCCCAGCGGCCTCCTGCTCCTTCCGGGGCCAAGTCTGCAGGTGGTAAATCGATGGGGCGACAGATGCCTCCAGCAGTGTCTGGGAAACAGGGCAATTCCGATAGCCGCTGGATCAGGCGATACCGCTCATATCCGTCAGCAGCCGCGCCAGCCTGATGCGTCTGCTCGAACAACACCAAAAGGAATGTCCGGCATGTCCTTACGACCGGGTCCAGGTCCTGGCCGGTCTGGAACAGTGAAAGAGCCAGATCCGGACTGTCCAGCGTCGCCAGACACACCGGCCGGTGGCGCAGGATGCGTTCGAGATCCGGCTCGATCTCCTGGTCCACAAGCTCATCTGCCACGACGCGCTTGCCAAACTCCTCCTCCAGTCGCCGGTGGATCTCGTGGACCAGCGGGGAGCCCAAGCGGCACTTCGACCGGGAGACCAGGGATCCCCGGTCGGTCAGGATCACGTCGCGACCCTGGTCGAGCAGGGTGGCGAAAGCGTTGCGGATGCCATCGAGCCAGCTGACTTGACCCGCCTGTACGCCAGTTGGAATGATCTGCGGGGCGGCGGTCGGAGCGACCTGATAGATTGTCCGCAACTTCGGGGGAGATTGACTCCATCCGGCAAAGGCCGCCATCAAAGACTGCCGGACGAGTTCGGCAATGCAGCTCGCCAAGTAGGCGTTGCACGGGTGCGTGCCGCTGATGTCGGTTCTCCCGAGGTTCGTCAGGAACTGGCCGTGGATGTGAAACGGCAGGCCCGTTGCCTCAGCGGTCGGCAGGAAGAGGTAAAGAAGCCCACTGCACGCTCTGCCCGATTTCGCAAATTGCCCGCCGGTGCTATCCCAGGGAAACGCCACGCCGTACTCCAGTTCCTCCTCGCCCTTCTTGCCCCCGACCTCAACCTGAGTCTTCCCCTTTCCCGAGAGGACCAAGAAGGTGCTAGCTGGGGCGTCATTTTGGAGCAATTGCCAGGCTTGGGCGCTGGCGCCGGTCACACCCGGAAAGGAGTGCGCAGTCGGTTTTCGACTCACTCTGCGCTCGCCTCGCTCACCAGCGCACACCCGCGCCTCGCAAAGGCGGCGGAGGAACAGCAGGTCGATGGCACGAAGGTCCTCCGTCCCGCTCGTCAGCCTCTCCGTCAACTTTGCCAGCAAGGCCCCGTGCTCCGGGCTCTTGGGGTCTGGTGCCAGGATGAAATAAGTTCGCCGGTGCCCCTTCTCGACCCACTCCGGCCAGCTTTGTCCCGGCAATAACTTCCGAAGCTCGGTCCTTGGGTCGAGCCATTCGGGAACAACCAGGTGGTCGATTCGGAAGTAATACGGGTGCGACAGAACGACGGGTGAGCCGGTGATCTCAAAGACGGACTTGAAACCGAGGCCGAAACGCCCGATCTGTGTCTGACGGGTTTGCTCGTGCCGGCCCTTCTCGGAGGCCCCGAGGCTGCAAATCCCGCGCAGGTCATCGGGCTTTGCCCCCGCCCTGGCACCATCGCCAGGCTGGTCCACCATCTGGTTGAAGCGTCTGCCCTCGTGGCTGACCACCAACCTGCCCGGCTCGCAGTCGAACCGAACCCACGGGGCCTCGCAGCTCATGCCCAGGTAGGCGTCGTCGATGTTCTGGAGTAACTCGCGGGCCAAGGTGGGCATGCCGTAGCCGAGGTCAGTCGTTAGCTTGCCCACCAGCCGTGCCCGGCGCGCTTCGCCGGCGGGTGGCCGTAGAAACGCCTCCCAGCGCGCCTGCACGCTCGGGAGCTGGTCGTCCGACTGGACGAATTCTGGGTCGGCCACGCACAGCCGGTAATACCAGAGCAGCGCCTCACGCTGCTTGCCCGCAAGACCAGTAACTTTCTGCTTCGCAGCTGCGATCTCGGGACTCCCCAGGAGAGCCCTTTCCGCGTCCAGCAGTCGCTGCGCCTCTTTCTGCTCACTGTCTTTCAGAGCGGCGATGTGGAACTGGCGAGCCGACGCATCAAGGGCGTCCAGCACCGCCTCGGTCAGGTAGAGGACCGGTGGGTTACGGCGTTCGTCCCACCAGCTCTCGACTTGAGCCCTGTGCGTAACTTCCGGCCCGTTCGGCAGGCGATACGAGGTCGTCTTGCGGATCACCTCGGCGAGACGGATCTGCACGTTGTCGGGAGAGACTGGCAGCGGGTTGCCTCCATGCCCCTGGGACCAATGATCACCAAGGGCCCTCTCCCAGGAGGACCGGTACTCCATTGGAGGCGTGAACTCGCGGTGGCCGCCGTTTGGGTTGTGGGAGACACACAGCTGTTCCGACGGGACTGAATTGACCCGTAGGCCGGCGAGGAGGCACGGCTTGCGCCCTGCCTCGACAGCGAGGGCGTACTGCGGGAAGTGCCGGACGAGTTCTTCATCGAGAGGTTCGGGAAGGACATACACTGCCTTCCCCGGGACGAGTGTTCCGGCCGCTGTCAGCGCCACGGGCAGATCCGGCTCATCGAACCAGGGCCCGGACGCGCCACATGCGGACACCATCTGGTAGGCTTGGCTGATGTTGTCTTTTTCTTGCGTGTTCTCCGGGAGGCGCTGGTTGATTTCCTCCGCAAACCGCCCCACGGCTCGCAAGTACATTCGCGCAAATCGCGAGTCCTCGTGGACGCACACACGGGGCTTGTCCTCGGCTCGGAAGATGAAACCCTCGTACAGGAAACACCAACCTTTCCGCAACGATTCGTCTTCCACGGTTTCGACCCGCAAAGCCCCAGCTTTGCTGGCCAGCGGGTGGATGGTCCTTCGGCCGCCCTCGTCCTCCTTCCTGGCACACAGGAGGAGGACAGCCCTCTCGTCCACCTCCCAGGGGGAGTTGCCGAGCCGCTTGCGAAACTCCTCCCGCCGTTCCTTGAGTGCATCAACCGGGGGAAGGTGCCCGATGGCGCGGAGCCAGGACTGCTGCCAGTCCCCCGGCCAGGTCTGGGGTCCGGCTTGCGAGAGGGCGTTTGCCAGGTCCTTCCAGGTCTGGGGAACGAGCTTGTCCAAGGAAAGGGTCTGCACGAGCTTCCGCTTTTCCAGGCCCCGGACAGCCTCCTTCAGCCGTTGCCGCTTTGGGGGATCGGCTGGCAAGGACAGGACCGGCACTACCGGGTCGAGGACGGGGTTCAGGTCTTCCTCCTCGTTGATGAGTACCGCACCGGACTCCGAGGATACACTCTTGTTGCGCAGCGGGAGCCAAGCGGGGGGAGGTCTGACGCTCGCCCCTTGCTGGTCGGCCTGCAATGGTCCCATCAACCGATTCAGTTCATCCCGGCCGCGCACCGTTTCCACCGCGCCCAAAATCGCGCCCAGGTAGATGACCAGATCGACCGCCCAGCACGTCCTTTCGGACTCTTCCTGGCCTGTGTCTGCCAGGCACGCGAGGGCATCTTTGAGGTCCTCGCGGCTGGGGACGTAGGTCCCGGACCGCTGAAGCCCGAGGAGCCAGGTTCGTTCCTCCGGCGCACAGCGGTAGCCAGTGAGATCGGCTTCACAGGGTCCGAAGAGAGCGGAAAGGCCCTCCTGAAGCCCAGTGCCCACCGGACCGAAACCATCCTGGTGGAACTCGGCCACCGAGCGGTATTCTTTGCCGCCCTTGCCGAGCACGCGCAGGTGCCCCAGCGCCGAGCGAAGGTCGCTCTCCTTCACCCCGCGCTCGGCCCAGAGGCGCCGAACTGCCAGCACCCAACTCACCGTCTCCTGATCGGGCGCCGTGATCTGCTCAAGCAGCCAGCGGCCCAAGCGGAGAGAAGGATACTGAGGGGCCAGGGCCGCTAGGAGTAGACGTTCCTCTTCGGCAAAGTCCGCGGCCGGTGCGGGTAGGATCTGCCGCACCTGACCGGGGAGCGCGGCCACGTCGTCGGGCAAGCCGACAGGTTCCTCCGTCCCACAGCAGTCCGGCCAGAAGTCAGCGATGCACCAGCCACGCAACCGCTCCGCGTCAGCGGCAGGCCGGGCGTTGGCTCGGAGGTAAACCGAGCGGGCCAGTTCCAGGGCTGTGTCGCCCTGGAGCTGCTGCTTCTTCCGCGCCGCCCCCAGCAGTCGCAAGACAGCCGGGTTCGTTTCATCTCCTTCGCATCCGTCCACCCCTGCGCTTTCCCGGAGGCCCTCGGCGATGGTTTGCAGGAGCTTCGCCCAGTTCCAACTCTTCGCGGGTGGGGCAACCGCCTGAAGGCGTTTGCGTTCTTCGGGTTTTCTGGGAGAGGCGTCGTTAGCGTTCCGGCACGCCTCGACGTAACAAGCGTGGGCCAGCGCCTCCGGCCGTTTCAGGCAACTCAGGGCAGAAGCCGCGAGCGCCGTCTCCTCGCCATGCGCTTCGGCCAGGCGGACGGCCTGATCCGGACGGAGGAGCGGAAGTTGCCCGGCGGCGGGCCTGACCCACTTTAACACCGGCACCGCCCCGAGTGTCTCCGGCGTCCGGCCCAGCATGACGTAGGTCAGAAGGTCAGGATACCAGTCCGGCCCGTCCTCCGAATCCTGTGTGTAGTCCCGTTGACGCAGCCACGCCTCGACCCAGGACAGTTCCAGATTAGGGACACCCCAGCCTGCAATGAGGGCCCGCAGGTGCCCCTTCGAGTCCGGGACCGAGACGAATCGGACGGTGTCGCTCGGCGAAGTCTCCTCTGTCGTCGGTTGCGCCTGCGCCGGCGGCCGGACGAGTGAGAGGTTCTGTCCGCCAAGGAGCCGGTGCAGCGCCGCGGCGACCGGCTCGGAGCTGTCGGCCCCACACAGTGCGGCGACCTGCCGGGGGGCGAACAGTTGGTCGGTGCCAACGACCGGCAACACTCCCTTGTCTTCGGCGTACTTCCGCAAAGAATCATGAACGCCCTGGACGAGACGGTGCGAGGATGCCCCGGGCAGCGGGATGAGGCAGTACAACTGGTTCTGGAAGCGGAGGTCCTTGCGCAGCAGATCGAGGAAGTGCTCTGCTGCCCGGGCGACTTGGGCGAACAGCCAGGCGTTGAAACGGTCGTCACTGACGTCCTGGCGGCGCGGCTCCAAGTTGAAAGGTGCGTTGATGTGGAAGTTCAACCCTGTCCGCCGGCCGATCTTGTCGTCCCCGACCGGCAAGGTGTTGAAGAGCAGACCGCAGGGGGGCGTACCATTATGGCCCGGCTCCGGGATGTTGCCGTCCTCGTCCAGTGGCGCCACGAGCATAAGAGAATGCGGGCCGCGGGCTGCCTGACGCTGTGACTCATCCAGAGAGTTCAGCACGTCTGGATCGACCGTTTCGGTCCGCCACTCAAACTGGAGAACGCGCTGATCCTCTAGGACGGTTTCGCCGTCTTCCCCGATTTTCTGAAGGTGGACGATGGGCAGTTCGGGGGCCGGCGAGTCGTCGCGCCCTTTCCTCCAGACTGGCCCAGACCCGGTTGTCTTCTTCACCTCCAAGCGTTCGACGTTCTTCAGAAACAGGAAGCACCGCGGGTCCAGGTCCCGCAGCACGTGCTCAGGCTCACACTTCAGGTCGTGCCTCAGAGGGAGGATGAACACCGTCCCTTCATCGGGCCGCTTGTTGCCGGCCCACTGGCGGCACTTTTCCCGTTGCCTCTGATACTGCTTCTCCTCGACGGGCGTGAGTTTCGGCTTGTGGATCGGGAAGAAGTAGCCCAGGCTGGCAAGGTGCCGCTCCCGTCCCTGCTGGTTACTTGCCGGCAAGTCGGCGGGGAAAACCAATGGACCGCCGCTCTGTTCGAGTGCGGCGTGGTACAGATGGTTATAGCCCCCCTTGCCGAACAACTCGAAGGCCAAGGTGTCGCCGTTCTTCCAAGAGACGACCAACGGTCTGCGGCAGATACGGAAGACCGACTTGAACCCCTGCCCGAACTTGCCGATGGGGCGGTTCCCTACGCCCGACTGCTCCGTCCAGTCGCTCTCCGAGAAGCTACACAGGGCGTACAAGTTCTTCGCGGTAAATTTACTCCCGTTGTTGGCCACGATCAGCCGGTCCTCGTCCAGCCGGAAGCGGCAGTAGCTGGCCGCTGCGTTCTCGGCATTCTGAATAAACTCGTAGACATACTGATCCAGTGCGGGAGAGCCGCTGACAGTCTGCTCGATGGTCTTTAGAAAGTTCGTCGTCGTCCGGGCGAGCTGGTAGCGGTAGACCAGTTCCAGAAAGACCTTGCGATCCATCCCCTCTTCGCACAACGATTCCCACTCCCCCTCAACGGGGGGGCGCCGTCGCGGCCCAGTATCTTGCTGGTGGTGCTCGCCCACTGCTCCGGGCTGAAGATGTAGTGACAAAAATTCGTGAAAGTATCGCTCACGGTTGCTGCTCCTGGCTATCCGCCTGCCCACATGTCGTTCGCTTGTCCGCGGTGCCCAGCCCGAACCACCTCAGCTCATCTCGGGCTGCCCCCATACGCTGACCTGTTTCCCGCCGCGCTGTCCCTGCCACAGCCGTTCCGTACAGGCCCGTCGCAACAGGTTCTTCCAGAGTTGGGAGTTCGCAAATGTCTCCTCATCCGCGCTGAACAGCTCAAAGATCGAGCGCGACGCCACCAAGATCAGCTTCTGCTTGGCCCGGCTCAGCGCCACCGTGAGGCGCCTTGGGTCGAGCAGGAACTCGCTTGCGGCAAGCAGGTACGCCCGGTTACTCTCCGTAGCGCTCACGAGGATGACCGTCCGTTCACCGCCCTGGAAGCGCTCCACCGTATCGATCGCCGAACCTCGCACCGTCACGCCGTCGTCGTCGAACACGCTCAACGACGGGAAAGCCGTCTGCAGGGCGGCCCGCTGCGCCCGGTGCGGGACCACCACGCCCAGCCCCTCTTTCGCCTGCAGGCCGTGCCCGGCAGGATCGGACAGGGCAGCGATGATCGGCGTGATCAGCGCCTGCTCGTACTCGTTGCGCACCTGGCTGTCAGCCTCGTCGTGAACCACGACGACGAGCGGATACTCCGGGTGCAGCACGGCGGCGACGAAGTCATCGCCGTACTGCTGCTGCGGCAGGACATCGCGCCGTTGCGAAAAATATTGGATGCCGTCGTGGCAATAGATCTCTTGCCGCAGGAAATCCGCCATCACGGCATGCAGGCGGAAGCTCTCGGCGAACTGGATGAGCGGCGGGTCGAGGGAGTGGATCGCCTCGTACAGCGAGGCGTGGGCCCGGAACTCCTGGAACGTCCGGCGCGGCTCGTTGTCCCAGTCGTGCTTCACGATGGGTGGCATCTGCCGGTGGTCCCCCACGACGATCACCTGGCCCGTCGGCCGAAGCGGCAGCGCGGCCATGATTGCCTCGGGCAGGTTCATCTGCGAGGCCTCGTCCAGCACCAGGCAGTCGATGAATTGATGCCCGAACAGTTCCTTGCCCCCGGCGTCCTTGATCATTCGGTAGACCCCGCCCGGAGTCACCGCAGCCAAGAAGTGGCGCGTCTGCATCAGCCGCCCGGCGTTTGACTTGTCTTCCTTCGGCAGGACGATCGCTCCTTCAGGGACGGCGTCCCGTGGCGCCACCCGGCAGATGGGGACCTTCAGCAGCCGCGCATCAAAATACTCGGCGAACAGGGCTGGCTGGGCAGCACGCATCTCCTGAAGGAGCTTTCGGACCTTCAGGAGGTTCCGCAGCAGCTCGTCGGTGGCGGCGTGCGTCTTGCAGGAAGCAAACGCCCGATAGTCCAGGCCGGCGGCAAGGGCTCCCTGCAACCGGGCGAACAGGGCGATGGCCGTTGAGTAGCTTTTCCCCGTTCCGGGCGGCCCTTGCACCAGCAGGATCGGGTCTGCGCCGTGACTGCCGATGTACTCCC
Organism: uncultured Gemmataceae bacterium; assembly: GCA_963750165.1. Lineage (GTDB taxonomy): Bacteria > Planctomycetota > Planctomycetia > Gemmatales > Gemmataceae > CAVVPN01. Next base: position 151,579 of record CAVVPN010000003.1, read on the forward strand.
GTTTGCTCTGCTCGAAGTCATGAACCGCGCCGGCCGCGTGCATTGCTTCCAGCCCGCGCTGAAAACGGGACTGTCCCTCGACCGCGGCGGCCGGCCAGTTGACGCTCACCCTTGCCGCGGTGGGAGTGACCCGGTCGTAGAGCGCATTCCCCGCGAAGAGGCCGGCATCGACCCGCTCGCAGAGGCCCCGAATGACCTTCGCGCAGAAGTAACCGTACCAGTCGTTTTTACATGGATCGAGCGTGTACAGTTCCCTGTCCACCAGCGGCTTGGCAAAGGAGAAGAAGACGAAGCCCGGCAGATCCTTCATCCCCGGGCGGAATCCTTGCCCTTCGACCTCAACGTACGCGGTCGCTGCCCGACCCTGCTCGTCTTTTTCGATGACGATTTGTTTCAGAACGACTCGGGGGCCGTACAGCAATTGTCGCGGCGTCGGCGTAAAGAGAACACGTTCCTCCTCGGGCAGCCGCTCGTCACAGGTCAGCCGGGGAAAAAGCACCAGACGATCGTCGGGCCGGAAATTGCAAAGTGCCAGGGCCTCACCCAGGTCGCAGTCGAGGCCGATGGTCTCGACGCGCAGACGCAAGAGGAGTCCGTCCTGGCTGGCCCCGCCGGCTTCCACGTGCGCCGCCACTTCCGGCTCCTGATCCGCAGCCAGGTAGCGAACCAGCAGGGTTTCTCCCATCAAGACGCGGCGCTCGGGCGGCGCGTGCCGGATCGCCTTCCAGGCGTTCAGGTCCACGTGCCGCTCGATGGTCACGAACTCGTCGAGCGCGTGAGCCAGCGTCCGGGCCTTGTCGGTGTAGTTTGCCAGGTCCGGCAAGTCGAAAGGCTCCTTCGTGGATTGCCGGTTGGGCTGTAGTCGCTGCGCGATGCACGCCAGCGCCTCCAGCCGGCGGGCCTCGAACCCGGTCAGGTCCCCGGCCGTCACTGGGCGGTAGGCGGCAAACGGGTCCACCGGGTCCGCGGCCGGCGGGGGCAATTGCTTCCAGGCCGCGTAGGCGTATTCCAGCGGCACCTGGCTGTTGAAGCGGGCCCGCCTGGTAAACCATTCGGGGTTCTCCTCGTCCCCGTCCAGCTTGCCGACGTAATCGAAGACGCGCTCCCGGAAGAGTTCGCGGAACGGCCGCGGCTGGTCCCAGTCAAAGCGCAGGTAGGCGGCCAGCGCGTGTAACGACTGGCACAGGAGGGGGTAGTTCTTGAACTCCTGAACTTCTTGCTCCAGGAACGTCACGACCGGGGAGTTGAAGGCCGCAAGCTGGGTCAGGAAATCGTACAGCGGCGGCGACTGCTTCAGGATATCCGCGTGGCAGCGGGCCAGGCCGGACAGCAGCACTTGGTAGGCGAACTGGTTAAAGAAGACCAGGTGGATCGGCGCCCTCTTCGCACCCTCCGCATTGGGAAAGGCAAGTTCCACGACCGTGCGCAGCAGCTCCGCCGTCCACCGCACCAGAAGCTGCGTTTCCCGGCATAGATCGTCTGGCGGCCCGTCGGCAAGGTGGACAATGCTCTGCTGTCGCTGGGACTCGCCTGCATCGCAGGCCTCGACCAGGGCGCCGACCATGTAGACACGATCATGCAGGTAGTCGTGTTGGGCGTCGATGTAGATGCGGACCAGGTTCGGATTGAGGTCGGCGTCGGCGTGGGGCAGCGTGCTCCAGCCCTTGCTCGGGATGTACGTCAGCGCTTCCAGAGGTTCCTTCTTGACCCAGCGCCGATAGGCACGGGCCCGATGGACCAGTTCGTCCAGACGGGGGCCGATCGGCCAGGTTACCGACAGCCGGCGCACCAGGGCTTCCTGTCCGGGCGCAGCGATCAGCTCTCGGTTGCCGGGACGGCCGGCGTCCGAACCGCCAAAGTCTTTGAGCACGGCCAGTTGACGCACCGTGCGAATGCCAGCGGCGTGCAATACCTGTTTCTCGACGGCGCTCAGATGGGGTAGCAGCGACAGGTCGTCCTGCTCGGCGCTCCACTTCATGCAGAACTCGTTGTAAAGGCAGCCGTCGCACTTGTAGGACAGGGCATATGGGACGTCGGCGAAGGGCGCCCGGGCGACACGGCGCGCGGTGGAATCGGGGCCGGTGACCAGATCGATCACCGCCTGGCGATAGGCTTCCGGGTCGGCGACGATTTCGAGGAGCCCTTCCGCCAGCCCGAGCCACTTCCGCGCCGCCTCACGCTGGCGTTGGGCCTCCTCGTCCGGTTGCTGGTCTCCGTGCGGAATGCCGCGGAAAAGTATGGCGGTCTCGATGGCGACCGGGCTGATGCCCTGCGACTTGAACAGGGTTTCAAGAAGAAGGTGATAAAAGGCAACCTGGAGCCGGTGCTCCACCTTCGCCTTCGTGGTGCTCTTCATGTCGGTGACGAGGACGTGCAAGGCCCCGGACTCGTTCTTCTCCAGCCGAACGATGTCCGCGTCACCGCGAATCAGCCAGCCTTCGAGTTCCCTTTCCAGGCGCGGCTGGAACAGGACAAGCGTGCTGCCGGGCGGCAGCTCTCGTGCCAGCCGAACGATCTCGGCGTTGTCCGCGGGTCGGTTCCCCGCCCAGCCGGTCTCGCGGGCAAGGTGGCGCGTGGCGTTTCGAGTGGCAATCACCGCTTCGAGCTGGTCCTCGAATTGGCCGCCCGCGAGGGTCAGCAGAGGCGGAATGCTCTGGGGCGAGACCTCGGCGGCTTCCATGAAGGCCTGGCCGGCACGCTCCGCCAGGCGCAGGCGCAGGAATCGCTCACACTGCTCCAGCCGGATGAACTGGGAGACGTCAGTGGGCGTGAGTTTGCGCACCGTCCCAGCAGCGGGAAAGAGAGGGGCCAGAAGGTCGAGTACCGACGCCATGGTTCGAGGATGTCCGGTTAAGTGTTGTCGCTCTTCGTCGCATCGATCACACCTGGAAGAGCGGCGTCACGCCGCGGCCCGGCTGGGCATTTGCGGGGGCGAACTGTTCGGGTTCATTCTATCCCAGGGCCCCTGCCAACGGTGGGTCAGTGGCGGCGCGTGGTCCGAAACAATCAGGGCTGGCTCTTTTGGAAACCGCCCTGAAGTGGCTCCAGGATGAAGGTTCCGCCCAGCGTCATTGCGTTGTTCCCGCCGCGAAATTCCAGCGGCTCGGGTCAAGCTCGCTCACGAACGGCGAGGGGCTCGCCACCGGGTAAAGGACCATCAGGCTGTGCATCGCTCGGGTCATGCCGACGAACAGGAGCCGGCGTTCGGCCTGCTCCTCTTCCTGGCGCTCCTGGCAGCTTTGGGGCGTCAGGAAGGGAATCTGCCCGCTCTTCAGGCTGGCGATTACCACGGCCGGGAACTCCAGCCCCTTTGCCGCATGCAGGGTGAGGACCTTCACTGCGTTGGCCGACAGGTCGAGGTCTCGCCGCTGCATGAACCGGGCCGCAACACCGCGTTTACCGAGCCCCTCGGCAATCATCCTCCCCGCGCGGGCCGACCGGACAAGGACGGCCGCTGCGGAGAGTTTATGGCGGTACTGCCGGCTCACCTGCTCAAGGAACGCCTGGATGTGGCCCAGCATATCGGCGAAGTCACTGTAGCCCTGGAGCACCGGCTTCGGGCCGGACAGGGTATGGTCCTGTTCCAGGCAGTCAGCGTCGCCGGCGCCGCTGGCAGACAGGAAGGCGCCCGCCGCGCTGGTGATCTCGCGCGTGGTGCGGTAGTTCCTCCTCAGAAGCACGGTGCGGCCCGTGAACTTCAGGTGCTCGTTCACCTGCTGCCAGCGGAATCCCCGAGCATAGATGGACTGGCTGGCGTCAGCGGTCACGCACAACCCTTCCGGCGTCCGGCACAATTCCACCAGGAGAGCGAGGGCCACGGGTGTCAGGTCCTGAGCCTCGTCGATGAACACCGCGTTGAACTTCTCGCGGTAGATACCTCGCCTGACCAGGTCCAGCGCAGCCTCTCGAATTTGTCCGTAGGTGACAAGGCGGCTGCGTTCGAGGCGGCTTCGGAACGCCTGGTGGAGCGCCCAAACGACCTCGCGTTCCTTTTGGGTCAGCCCCAGGCCGCGGCCGCCGCGTTCGGCCTGGAGGTACGCGTCCCGGCTTTGTAATTCGCGCCCCTCGAGGACCCAGGTGAACTCGTCCAGCAGGTAGTTGTCGCCCAGTTTGCCGAGAACCTCGCGCCGGGCGTCGCTTGTTGGGCTGACGTCGCCAGGAGTCAAAAGGTCTGCGCGGGCCTGCCGCAGTGCCTCGCGGGCCTGCCGGTCCGTGACGATCTCTCCCCCGATAGCACCGTGCCGGAGCACGATGCGCCGGGCCAGGCGGTCCGCCGTGTCCAGCGTGACCTGGCGGATGCGCTCCGGGCCGAGCATCCGCGTCAGTAGTTGGCGGGAGAAGCTGACCAGGGTGTTCGTGAAGGTCGCGAACAGGATCTGGGTCGCTGGCTGCCCGCCCGTGGTCGCACGCTCCAGCAGGGCCCGCACGCGGTGCAAGGCCAGGATGGACTTGCCGCTTCCCGGCCCGCCCTTGATCAACACAGGCCCTCTCAGGGCCCAATCGACCTTCTTCTCCTGCTCGGGGTCGAGCCGGAGCAGGAAGTCCTCGATACCGATGCGGCCCTCCCGGAATCGGATGAGGTCCTCGCTCCCGGCCACGATCAGGTCGGGCTGTTGCAGCACGGCTTCGACCGGCTGCTCGAACAGGGTATCGAGAACGCGACCGAGCACGTCCTGCGGCACGGGCGCGGCCAGCAGCGCATCGGCGTCGGTGCAGGCGAGAAGGTCGCGGTGAAACTCCTCCGGGATTTGTAAATCGGTCAGAAATTCGGTGGTCACGGGGCGGGGGAGCGTTTCTCGCGGGGCCAGGGGCCGCTGCGGAACAGGAGCAGGCGGGTCTGGTGCAGGATCGCTCGCCGGTGCTGGCGCCGGCGCTGCGGGTGTCATCTCCAGCAGGGGGCCGTCCGTGGGCGCCACAGGCAGCGGCGTTGCCGGCGTTGGGGCGCTCCAGACGTCCTCGTCGTAGCCTTCATGGTGCTTGCGGAGGCCGAGCAGCCAGATCCACCCCTCGCCGAAGGCGTAGAAAACGCGGTAATCGCCGGCACGCAGGCGGTAGATCGGCTTGGATTGGCTCCTGACCTTCTTCTTGTGCTGACCGTCTGGCAACGGGTCGAGGCGCAATTCTTCGACCTTGCGCTGTACCTGGCGGGCCATCTTGTTGGGGATGGCAAGCAGGTCGTTGAGGAACGACGGCTTGGTAATGAGCTGCCAGGCGGCGGAGGTCATGGTTACACGGTATCCCCTCGTTGCGCGGCGCAGTTCTTCCGTGCCTGCCCCAGGCGGCCGTTGGAAATCGATCCTTCATTCTTTTGGCTCAACGCCGGGATTTAGCAAACGCCGGGCCTGCCAGTCTGCGACCGCAAGGCCCGCCTGTTGCAAACTCATTCATGATAACCGCTAACCCGGACGAAGAACAGAACGATCAGCTTCCGTTCAACTCCAGGGCCTTGTGGAGTTGCCCCAGGACCATTTTCTGCAGTTCGGCCGGGTTGACGACGCGAACTCTGCCGGACCAGCCAAGGACCCACCACAGAATCTCGTCCAGGCCGTCGATCTGGAAGGTGAGCGTGGCCGTACCATCCTTGTGCCGGCGGACTTTCTGGGTGTGATGCCAGGTCGTTTCCGTCACCAGTGGGGCGGCTTCGCGGGTGAAGACGACCTCGACGTCGTAAGACTGGGCGCCCCGGTAGACACCCCAAGCGTTGCCGAAGTAGGCTTTCAAGTCGAAATCGGCCGGCGCGTCGGCGTCGAGGTCCGTCATCCGTAGCGACTGGAAGCGCGTGATGCGGTACGTTCGAGGCGAGTCCCCATCCGCTGGTCTGCCGATCAAGTACCAGGCCTGCTTCACCAGACAAAGGCGGAACGGGTGCAGGCGAAGCGACATGGCCTTCGGCTGATAAGGGCTTTGGTAGCGGCCAATGAGCTGTTTGCGCTGGAGCAGCGACCACTGGGCAGAGCGGATGATCTCCTGGTGCCGGCTGTGGTCGGCCAGCTTCAGGTCAAGCACGCTGATGACCTGGGCAGCGTCCGCCAGGATCTTCTGTGCCGTCTCGCTTGAAGTCGCAGCCAGTTTCTCCGTGGTCGCCTTGGCTCCGGTCCCGATGTCGAGCCCGGGCGCTTCCGCAAGTTGCGAAGCAACGGCCTGACCGAGGACTTCCGCGTCGCTGAGGTTCAGGACCGGGAAGCGAAAGTCAGGACGGACGCGGTAGCACTGGCCTTGCTGATCGAAGTACCACGGGACCCCGGCGACCGATAGCACCTGGAGGTCGCGGAAAACAGTTCGCTCCGAACATTCCAGCTCCGCGGCGACCGTCCGTGCGTTCCAGCAGCTTCGGCCCTGGACCAGTTGAAGAAGGCGAAGCACCCGAGCCAGACGGACGCTCTGGCGTACACGGCGGTCGGCATCGGAACGGTTGGCTTTCATTGCGGCCCTCAACTGCATGGGGCATCGTCGGAAAGATGCTCGGATGACGAAACCGGCCTGACATTGGTCCCCGGCTTCTGCTTCTCCTGACCGATGGACAACGCCCAATTGTACGCTCCATTCTGCCCGTCTCCACTGACATCTGTGGGACAGTCGGCTGGGCGGTCGGGGATTACTGGCGCCACGCCGTGGCCTATCAGGCGGCGGGGATCGACCCGGCGAAGGCCCCAGTGGTCGGCATCGGGACGATGTGCCGGCGTCAGAGCACGATCCGGGCGAACGCCCTGCTGGCGACGCTGGCCACGGTGGACAAACTCCGGCTCCATGCTTTCGGCTACAAGATGTGCGGCTCGGCCCTCGGCCACGAGCACCTGTAGGCTGCCGACTCGCTGGCCTTGTCGAACAATGCCCAGCGGAAGCCCGCCCTGCCCGAGTGCGAGGGGCAGCGTCAATCGTCATCTTCGGGTGGTGTGGGTCCATGACGGTGGAACCCCGTTGCACTCCCCTGCCATGTAGGACCACTCTCTGGGCATCAAGGGCTTGGGTGAAATGGGGTGCTGGCTGGGCGAGAACGTGGTATCATGTGGATTACAGTGCCGGGCTGAAAACCCTGCGGATTCTCGATACAAACTCATCCATACCAAGGAGTTATGAAAAATGTTTACTGGCTGGATCGACCCGCACATTCACATGATTTCCCGCGTCACGGACGACTACCAGCGCATGGCCCAGTGCGGCTGTCAGGCCGTGAGCGAACCGGCGTTCTGGGCCGGCTTCGACCGCGGCTCCGCAGAAGGCTTCCGCGATTACTTCCACCACCTGACCGACGTGGAGCCCAAACGCGCCGCCCAGTTCCACATCCGCCATTACAGCTGGCTGTGCATCAACGCCAAGGAGGCCGAGAACGTCAAGCTGTCGCGCGAAGTCATCGCGCTCATCCCCGAGTACCTCGACAAGCCAAACGTGCTCGGCATCGGCGAGATCGGTCTGAACAAGAACACGCCCAATGAGGCCGTCGTTTTTCAGGAACACGTCGATCTGGCGATGAAGACCAACGAACTGATCCTCATCCACACGCCCCACCTGCGCGACAAGTACAAGGGCACGCGCATGATCCTGGACATGCTCAAGAATGACCGGCGCGTCGATCCGGCCCGGGTGTGCATCGATCACGTCGAGGAACACACGGTACGGCTGGCACTGGACAACGGCTTCTGGTGCGGCATGACGCTGTACCCGACCACGAAGTGTACGCCGGAGCGCGCCGTGGACATCCTGGAGATGGTCGGCACCGATCGCGTCCTGGTCAACTCCGCCGGCGACTGGGGCAAGTCCAACCCGCTCGCGGTGCCGGAGTTCATCCAGGAAATGAAGCGGCGCGGCCATGCGGCGGAGGCGATCCGCAAGGTCGTATACGACAACCCACTGGCGTTCTTCCGCCAGAGCCGCCGCTGGCAGGACTGGCCCGGCGACGCTGCCGCCGAGGACCGGACGCCGGCGAAGCGCAAGGACGTGAAGCAGAAAACCCTCGCCAGCTGACGCCGACCCTTCCGCCGGCGGCGCGGCGCGCCGCCGGCGATTGCTTCCTGCCGTCACGGCCGATTCTGCACCATTCCTCTGCCGACATTCCATAGAATAAGCGCGAGACGGGGCCATCGGGCGTCTGCCCACTGCCGGCCTTTTCCTTCTGTGGTAGCGTATTTACCCACTCCAAAAATCGGCGGTTCGGAGGGAATGGGCATGACCCCGCACGACTCGCACGATGCCGAACTGATCGACCGGATCGAGCAACAACTCCAACAAGACGCGACCACCACGGCCGCGCCGCTGCGGCTGGGCGACTTCCTGATCCTGCGTGAAGTCGGCCGCGGCGGCATGGGCGTCGTCTACGAGGCGGAGCAGGTTTCGCTCGGCCGTCGTGTTGCGCTCAAGGTGTTGCCCCAGGGATTGCTGCCCGACACGCGCTCCCGGCTCCGCTTCGAGCGCGAGGCCCGGGCGGCGGCCCGGCTGCACCACACCAACATTGTGCCGGTCTTCGGCGTCGGCGAGCACGACGGCACTCCCTACTACGCCATGCAGTTCATCCAGGGCCTCGGATTGGACGCTGTCATCAACGAGGTGCGCCGCCTGCAACACCCCGGCACGACGGACCCGGCCGACCCGACACCGGCGCCCACTCTCTCGCGTCGAGACGTGTCGGCCGCGGACATGGCCCGCTCGCTGTTCACCCGGACGTTCCAGCCCCCCCTACCCGAGAACGTCGCCACGGCCACCCATGACTTCGGCCCGCAGGCTGCGCCGCCGCCCGCCGCGCAGGCAATGCCCACCGCCGCACTGCCGGACACATTCTCCCTCTCGACCTCGGTTATTCTGCCGGGCCAGAGCGAAGCCGGGCGGAGCGGCCGGCACGGCTACTGGCAGAGTGTGGCCAGCATTGGCGTCCAGGTGGCCGACGCCCTGGAGTACGCCCACAAACAGGGCTTTCTGCATCGCGACATCAAGCCGTCGAATCTGCTGCTGGACACCGCCGGCATCGTCTGGGTCACCGACTTCGGCCTGGCCAAGGCCACCGCGGACGACGCCAACTTGACCGGCACCGGCGACATCGTCGGCACGCTGCGCTACCTGGCGCCGGAGCGGTTCAGCGGCCCAGGGGACGTGCGCAGCGATGTCTACGCCCTCGGCCTGACGCTGTACGAACTGCTGACGCTGCGACCAGCCTTCACCGGCGGCGAGCGCAACCAGCTCATCAAGCGCATCCTGCACGACGACCCGACGCCGCCGCGGAAGATCAACCCGGCCATCCCGCGCGACCTGGAAACAGTGGTGCTCAAGGCCCTGGCTCGCGAGCCGGAGCGTCGCTACCAGACGCCGGGCGAACTGGCCGCCGACCTGAAGCGTTTCCTGGACGACCGGCCGGTCAGCGCCCGACCGGTGGGGGAAGTGGAAAAGCTCTGGCGCTGGTGCCGGCGCAACTCGACGCTGACGGCGCTGGCGGCCTGCCTGCTGGCCACGCTGGTGCTGGGGCTGATCGGCGTTTGCTGGAAGTGGCTGGAGGCGGAGCAGCAGCGCGAGGAGGCTCACCGCTCCGAACTGGAGGCCCGGGCCGAGCGGCTCGAGGCGCAGGATGAGCGGAAGAAGGCGCAGGATGAGCGGAAGAAAGCCCTGGAGGCCCAGGCCCGCGCCGAAGCGGCGCTGAAGGAGCAGGAGCGGGCGGCGAAGACGGCGGACCAGGTGGCCGACTTCCTCGTCGGCCTGTTCGAGCCGCGGAACCGCATCGCCATCGGCGCCACCAGCCTGGGCTTCAGCGGCGAGGTGAAGGACACCCTGCGGGCCGGCGATTTGCTCAAGCGCGGCCTGGAGCGGCTGAACACGGCGGAGTTGAAGGAGCAACCGTTGGTGCGGGCGCGGCTGCTGCACGAGATCGGTACCATTTACTTCGGGCTGGGGCAGACCGATGCCGCCGCGCCGCTGCTGGAGGAGGCGCTGCGCCTGCGGCGGCAGCTGCGGCCGGGCCACCCGGACCTGGCCCGCAGCCTGCTCGGCGCCGCCCGGATGAGGCTGGTCCACGAGAACCCCACGGCCCCCGACCTGCTCCGCGAGGCCATCGCCATCCTGCGGAAACAGCCCGACCCGGAGTCGCTGGAACTGGCCGAGGCCGAAACGATCCTGGCCGTCTACCTGTTGCAGTACGGCACCGACGAGGCGCGGGAAATCATCCCCCTGATGGAGCGGGCGCGGGCCATCCGTGTGCGGCGCCTGGGGCCGTACGACCTGCAGACGATCTCGACCACCTGGTTGTTCGCCGACTTCTGCCTCAGGGTCGGGGACAAAACCCGGGCGCTGAAACTGCACGCCGAGGTGATGGAGGCGATCGAGAAGTGCCCGGACGACCCGGAGCTGATCGCCTGCATCCGGCTGAGCACGCGGGCGTTCCAGACGATGCTGGTGCTCGGGCCGCGGGCCGCCCTGCCGGGCTGGCGGCAGACGCTGGCGCAGGTGCGCAAGGTGTTCGGCGACGACCATTTCCTGACCGTCTGGGCCAAGCTCGAGTTCGGCAGGCAACTCTACGACGTCGGGGACCACGAACTCCTGGTCGAGGCGGTGCGGTCATACGAGGAGTGCGCGAAGTCCAGCGAACGCTGGGGCATCAGCCGGCGCTGGGTGCTGGGGAGTATCCATCATCAACTCGGCCGGACCCTGATACGCCTGAGCCGCTTGTCGGAGGCCGAGAAGGAACTGCGCCAGGCCGTCGCCCAGTTCCGCAAGGCGCGCCCGGAACAGAACCACGACCTGCCGCACACCCTGCAGTTGCTGGCCTACGTGTGTGCCCATGCTGCCGAACCGGAGAAGCGGGCGGAGGTCGAGGGGTTGCTGAAGGAGGCCGTGGCCGTGAGCCGGACCAACCCGAACGTCCCCGCCTTCCGCCGGGCGCACGCGCTGATGGACTACGGCCGCTGCCGCCTGAGCCGCGGCGACGCCGCGGCGGTCGTGCCGCTGTTCACCGAGGCCCACGCGCTCCGCAGCCAGGAGGCAGACATTCCCCGGGTGGAGGTCGCCGAGGCCCTGGCCTTCCGCTCGGCGGCGCTGCGGAAACTAGGCCAGACGGAGGCGGCGGACGCGGACCAGCGCGCGGCGGAGCAACTGCTGACGGTGCCGGGCGGCGCCCCCTCGGTGGCGCATGCGCACCCTCGAAGCTCTCAAGGGGGATGTGGGCAGCTGGCCGTGAGCGGGCACGGGCACGCCGGCAGCGTTTCGCGGAAGGCGCTTGACAACCGCCCGCCAACGGGCGGAAATGGAAGCCAGCGAGCCGGACGCGCTCCGGCAGTCAACGGGCATCGGGGTGCCGACTTCAACCACGAGGAGTGAACATGTACCGCGTGATCGGGACGGTCCTGGTGCTGGCGGCGGCCGTCGGCGTGGTCCAGGGACAGGGGCAACCACAGCCGCAGCCCATGCCCAAGGATGTCACCAGGAACTTCGACATGGGCCCGCTGAGCAAGTATTTCAGACTGGTGAAGGCGCAGCACATCAAGCGCGAGGCAGGCGATCCTCCTATCGGGGGCTTCGGCGGGAAAAAGGGCAAAGGCGGGATGTCTGCGCTGGCCGCGGGTCGGGAAGCCATCATCCTGCGCTTGGAGGCGCTCAAGGATCTGAACCCGTCCAGCGTGTCGTTCAAGGCGGGCATTTTCGACAAGGACCGGCTGTTGCTCGGTGCCGTGACGGTCTACCTGAGCCCGGATTTTCCGCTGAAGGGCGGCGAGTCCATCCAGGCCACCATTGCCCTGCCGACGACCTTGCCGGAGGGGCACCGGCTGGTCATTCGCCAGGTGACGCCCGACCCCGACAGCGGCATGGGGGGATTCAAGAAGAAGAAGGAATTTTAGACCGATCCGAGCTTTTCACACCGGAGTGCCGACTCCAACCACGGGAGGAACCATGTATCGCATGATCGGGACGATCCTGGTGCTGGCGGCCGCCGCCGCGGCCAAGGGACAGCCGCAGCAAGCGGAAAAGAAAGACGTCACCCGGACGTTTGCACCGGGCCAGCTGGAAAAATACTTCAAGCTGGTGAAGGCCGAACTGGTCGTTGAGGAAAGTGGTCCGTCCAAGTCAGTAAAAGGTACCACCTCGGAGACTTACTCCCTGAAACTGGAGGCGATCAAGGACGTGGACCTGTCCGCGCTGCACTTCAAGGTGGGCCTGTTCGACAAGAACCGCGAGGCGCTGCGATCAACCTCCCTCCGCTTCCGGGCCCAACTGCCCTTGCTACGCGGGGAGTCCGTCACCGCCTCGTTTATCCTGCCGAATGATCGTCAGGAGGGCAACCGGTTGGTGATTCGCCAGGTCACCGTCGCGAACACCGACTCCGCGTCGGGCCCTGGCTTTACGGGGAAGGGGAAGGGTGGGAAGGGCAAAGGCAAGGGACAATGAGCCTCTCATTTCTGCCGCTTGCGGCCAAGCGCGTTCGGAAGCAATAAACGTCTCCGAGCCGCGCACGGAGCGTACTCGCGGCGTACGCTCCGTGCGCGGCTCGGAGACGCTCACTGCATCTTGTTCCTGGCCTTCTGCAAGCCCGTCCGGGCCGGCACGCTGTTGGGCTCCAGGGCCAGGGCCGCCTCGAAGTCGCGCTGGGCCTCGATGAAACGCCGCGCCGCCAGATGTCGCTGGCCCTCCTGCATGTGCAGCGTGTACCCGACCACACGGATGCGCTCCTTCGCCACTGCGTCCGTCGGCACGAACTTCAGCGCGTCCTGGTACGCCTTGATGGCGTCCGCCCACCGCTGCTGTCTCTCCAGCGTCAGCGCGTCCTGCATCTTCCGGTTGAACGCCGCGAGTACCTGCGGGTTCGGCTGCGCCGCCAGCGCCCGCTGGGCGTCGCGATAGCTCTGCTGGGCCTGGGTGCTGTTGGGGTACAGCTTCAGCGCGGCACCGAAGAGGTTCACGGCGTCCGCGTACTTCTTGACCCCCAGCGCCGATTTGCCCTGTTTCATCAAGCTGGTAAAGTCGGCGAGTTTCTTGGCCTCCGCCGCCTTCTGCTTCTGCGCCAGATCCCGGGCGAGGCGCTCGTCGTTGACAGCCTTCTGCGCCTGGGCCAGCAGCGGGCCGACGGTCGGGTTCGTCGGCAGCAGCTGCTTCGCCGCGCTGAAGGACTGTACGGCGTCGGCGTAGCGTTTGGCGGTCATCGCTTTCTGACCGCTCTGGATCAGGGCGTTGAAATCATTCAGTTTCTTGGCCGCCGCCGCCTTCTGCTTCTGCGCCAGGTCCTGGGCGGTGCGGTCATCCTCGACCCCCCGGGCCGCCTGAGCCAGCAACGGCGCCACGGCTGGGTTGTCGGGCGACAACTGCTTCGCGTCCTGGAACAGCTTCAGAGCCTCGGCGTATTTTTTCGCCGCCAGCGCGGCCTGCCCCTGCTTGAGCAGGGCGTTGTACGTCTCGAGCTTTTTCGCCGCGGCCGCCTGCTGCTTCAGTTTGGCGTCGGCCTCGGCGGCGTCCCGGCGGGCCTTCTCCTGCGCCAGCTGCTGCTGCAGCTTTTCATAAGCCGCCGGGTCCTTCGTTTTGGCCTGCCCGGCGACCGCCTGCGTCAGCAGCGCTTCCACGGCGGCGGTCTTTTTGGCCTGCTTCGCCGCCTGCAGCGCGGCGATGGCGGCGTCGTACTTCTGCGACTTCAGCAACCGCTGGCCCTCAGCGAAATTGCTTTGATAGACCAGGTCGGCCTGCTTCTGTTGCTGCGCCAGCCGGGCCTTTTCCACACCGAGCCGCCGCTGCCGCTCCTGCTCCAGCTGGGCGCGAGCGGCCGTCAACTGAGCGTCGCGCGCCTTCAGCTCCGCCGCCAGCCGCAGGGACCGATCCGCATCCGCCTGCTGCCCCGCGGCTTGCCGTGCCTTCGCCAATTCGCGGGAAACGCCGTCGTCCTTGCGGAGAGCCAGCGCCGCCTCGAACGACTTCACCGACAGTGGGTAATTCTTGACCGTCAGAGCCCGCCGCGCCTGGTCGAGCAACTGCTGATACGCCAGGTTCTGTGCCTGCTGCCGTTGCTTCTCTGGCACCGTCTTCAACTGCGCGGCCCTGGTCTGCTGCGCCAGGTCCAGCTGCTGTTGCTGGAACGCGATGGCCTCCACCTGTTGCCGCTCGTACTCCTGCCGCCGGGCTTTCCGCCACGCCTCGCGGTGCGCCAGGTTGCCGTCGCGCTCGATGAAGTAGAGCAGTTCCACGTTCCCGGGCCGCAACTTCAGTGCGTCGCGGTAGAGTTCCAGGGCCAGCAGGAAATTGCCGCCCTGCCGCTGCTGCCCGGCCTGCGCCAGCAAGGCGTTGTACTGCTGCGCCTGGTTCTGGTACGCCAGCCGCTCCTCTGGCGACATCAGCGTCAACCGGGCCAACTCGAACAGCCGCCATTTCAACTCGTCGGGGTTGCGCACGTTGAGGCGCCCGGTGCCGCGCAGGAAACCGTACTCGGCGTCCACCAGGTACGTGGTCACGTGAATGCCGGCCGCCTCGCGGACATCTCCGAGCACGAAATACTGAATGTTCAGCGCCCGGCCAAGCCAGCGACGGGCGTAGGGGTTGGTGAGCAAGTCGCCGACGCTGATGCCGGCTCGACCCATGTACCAGTACAGCACATCGGGGTCCACGACCTCCATCGGCGGCGAAAAATACGGAGCCAGCTGCCACGGCGTCCACAGCGACAGGCCGGGCGGCGTCGTGGCCGGGTTGCCGGAGACCACGAACGGCAGGAACGCGACGCGCGGTCGCGGCGGCGGCACATCGATCACGACTGTCGGGGCCGGCGGCAGCAGCGGCAACAGTCGGTCCATGCGCAGCCGCACATCGAGATTGGTCGGAGCCAGGCGCAGCGCGAATTCATAATGGGGCCGCGCCTCGGCGTAGCGGCCGCGCAGGAACAGGTTGTCGCCCATCTGCAGCGCGATCACCAGCAGACGCTGTTGCACGAGCACTTCCTGCTGGCCGCCCGGCACGATGGTCGGCAGCGGCTGGCCGGCCGGCGGCAGCACCAGCTGCTGGAAGTTCCCGGGCTGCAAGCCGACCAGCGTCGGCGGCCGATTGACGTTGACGAGGATCGGCGGCGGTGGCTGCTGCACCTGCCGCGGCGGCAGCGGCGGCAGCGGCGCATCGACCGGCAGCGGCGGGTTGAAGTCTTTCTGCGGCTGCTGGGCGCGCTTCGTCTCGAGCGCGATACGATCCGCGTCGCTCATCAGCAGCTGGTCGGCCAAATCGGGCAGGGCCAGCAGCGCCGCCTCGGGCGTGGCCGCGACCAGCTTGCCTGTCTGCACTACCAGGCCGGTCTTCACGTCCACCAACCGGGCGTCGATGGTGACGCCACCCAGCGGCGAGACGCTGCCGAGCACCAGATAACGGGCCTTCGTCAGCCGGCCGACCGCTTTCTGCTGGGCCGCGTCGTCGCCGAGCTGGCCCGCCTGCAATTTCAGCTCCTCGACCACCTTGGCCAGTTGGCCGCGCTCGACCAGATCGTAGCGCTTCTTGAACAGCGGCAGCAAATTGTCGGCGACCTCACGGCCGGCGGCGGGGAAGCCGACCTCGCCACGCACCTCAAAGTCCGCGACGGTCAGCAGGTCGCGGCGGTTCTCCAGGGCCAGCGCTACCTCGTCGATCTCCTGGCGGACCTGCGGCGTGTCCCACGCCCTGGCTGCGGTCTGCAACAGGGCCAGGGCGTCTTCCAGGCGGGCGGCGTCCTTGCGCAACTCCGCCGCCTGCTGACGGCTGTCGTCGTAGCTCTGAAGCGACGCGCGAACGGCAGCGAGACGGTCCTTGAGCTGATCGTCCTGGCCGAACTGCAGGGCCTGCTCCAGCGCCAGAGCCTCGGCGCGAAGGTTTTTGTCCTTCGCGGCGGCCGCGGCGTCGGCCTTGAAGCGGGCGAATTTTTCGTCATCGTTCTTGAGCTGGGCGCCGACGAGAGCATCGGCCTGGAGCTTGAGCCGGGTGAGCTTCGCCGCGGCGTCGGTGCCGCCGTACAGCTGCAGCGCTGCCGTGATTAGCTCGGCCGCCTTCGCCGGGTCGCCCTGCGCGAGCACCTTCTCGATGTCCGCGATGATTCTGTCGGCGGCGGCCTGCCGGTCGATGCGCATGCGCAACTTGGCGATTTCGATTTTCAGCGTGTCGGATGGCTTGAGGGCCTGGGCCGCCTCCAGCGCGGTGAGGGCGGCGCCGTACTCGCGCTCGGACAGCAGCCGCAGGCCGTCGGCCAGGGCGGCGTCGTACTTCTCCTGGTTCGTCAGCCCACGATCCTGGGGCTTGCGGTTGTCGGGCCGCGGTTTGGGCTTGGGGGCGGGCCGGACAGGCTTGCGGTCCTTCTTTTCCGGTACAACGGTGACTTCCGGATCGCTGGCGTTCTGGCCGGAGCAACCGGTCAGCAGGGCACCCGTTAAGAACAGCGCGAGCAGCAAGAACAGGCCTATCCTTCGCATGAGGCGGTCTCCAGTCAGCAGTTGCGGGCGTCGGTCCCGGGCAGGCCGGCGTCGAACATCAAAGTGCAGATGGGACGTTCAAGGGAAAACGCCGGACTCGGCCAAACTTGCGCCCGGCCGGCTCCGAATCGTCAGCAATGCGTGAATCGATCATACTGGGCGCGCGGGAGGACGTACAAGTTTTTTATCGTCGTTGTTTTGCGGGAAGGGTTCCAGCCTGTCGAGAAGGACGACAGAGCCTGTGAAGCCTGGTACAATCCCCGGAGCAAGGGCAGGGATTCAACCGAGGACGCCATGGACGCTGAAGAATTGTTCCGCCGTTACCAGCAGCTGCAATCCTACGTCGGCTGGACCGACGCCGACGCCCAGCGTGTCGCCGCCGTGCGGCCGTACCTCGAAGCGCTGCTGCCGCCGATGATCGACGACTTTTACGCCGAGATCGAGCGGCACACCGAGACGCGCCGCGTCATTACCGGCGGCGCCGAGCAGATCGCTCGCCTCAAGGGCACCCTGCTCAAGTGGATTCAGGAGTTGCTCTCGGGCCAGTACGACCGCGATTACGTTCACCGCCGCTGGCGCGTGGGCTGGCGGCACGTGGACATCGGCCTGGACCAGCGCTACACCAACGCCGCCCTGTCGCGGCTGCGCGGCGGCCTGGTGCTCGCCATCCAGAAGACCTGGACCGGCACCGTCGCGGACAAGCAGGAGACCGTGCGCTCGCTCAACCGCCTGCTCGACCTGGACCTGGCCATCATCGAGGACGCTTATCAGGAGGAGTACGCCAACCGGCTGCAGCGCAGCGAACGCATGGCCACCATCGGCCAGGTCGCCGGCGGCGTCGCCCACGAGTTGCGCAATCCCCTCAACGTCGTCAAGACCTCCATCTATTACCTGCTCAACGCCCGCGCCGCCAACGAGGAAAAGAAGCTGGAACACCTGCAGCGCATCGAGCGGCAGGTGCTGCTGGCCGACTCGGTCATCACGGCGCTGACCAACTTCGCCAGGCTGCCGGTGCCGAACCTCAAGCCGGTGCCGCTGGCTGCCTGCGTGCGGCAAACGCTGGAGTTCACGCCGCTGCCGCCGCACGTCGAGGTGGTCCTCGACCTGCCCGACACCCTGCCAGCGGCCCTGGCCGATGGCGACCAGCTGCGGATCGTCCTGAGCAACCTGATCCGCAACGCCCGGGAGGCCATGCCGAAGGGCGGCAAGCTGACGCTGGCGGGCCAATCCGCGGACGGCAGCGTCGAATTGTTAGTCGGCGACACCGGCGTCGGCATCGCCGACGACGACCTGCACCGCGTCATGGAGCCGTTGTTTTCGACCAAGGCGCGCGGCCTGGGTTTGGGGCTGGCCATTGCGCGCTCGATTCTGGAGAAAAACCAGGGAACTTTGCGCGTCCAGAGTATGCCGGGCCAGGGCAGCACGTTCACCGTCCGCCTGCCCGCAGCACCGGCCGCGGCCGCCGGGGAGGGTTCCGTACCATGAACACCGCCTCCGTCCTCATCGTGGATGACGATGTGGACACCTGTAACAACCTCGCCGACATCCTGACCGACCTGGGCTATGGTGTCACGACTGCCCACGACGGCTTCAGCGCCCTGGAACTGGTGCGGCAGCAGCCGTTCGACGTGGCCCTGCTCGACCTGAAGATGCCCGGCATGGACGGCCTGACGCTGTTCCGCGCCATCAAGGCCATCCGCGCCGGCACCGTGGCGCTGCTGGTCACGGCCTTCGCCGGCAGCACCACCGCCGAGGAAGCCCTGGCCGCGGGCGCCTGGAAGGTGCTCGCCAAACCGGTGGACATCCCGAAGTTGCTCGGCCTGGTGCAAACCGCTCTCGATCAGCCTCTGGTCATGGTCGTGGACGACGACCAGGATTTGTGCGCTTCGCTGTGGGATGTGCTGCGCGATCAGGGCTACCGCGTCCACCTGGCCCACGAGGCCCACGACGCCGCCGACCGCCTGCGCGAGCGGACCTTCCATGTCGTGCTCATCGACATGAAGTTGCCCGACGGCGACGGCACCAGCGTCTTCCGCCTGGTGCGGCAGAACAACCCCGAGGCCCGCACTGTGGTCATCACCGGACTGCGCTCCGAGACGGAGCAGATGGTGCAGCAGGTGATGAAGGAAGGGGCCGACGCCGTGTGTTACAAGCCGTTCGACGTGGTTGGACTGCTCCAGACGCTGCGGCAATTGACGGAACGGCGCCGCGACGAGCGAGGATCGTGATGTGGTGTCCGAGCCCGAGGGCCAGCGCTGGCCCCGCGCTGGCGCTCGGGCTCGGATTCAATGCCGGGGGAACCGCATGAACGCCGCGCCGCTGTCGTTACGGGTGCTGGTGATCGATGACGACGCCGACACCCGCGATAACCTGTGCGACATCCTGGAACTGGATCGGCACCGCGTGGACACCGCCGGCAGCATTGCCGAGGCGCTGGCCCGCGACAACTGGTCCGACTACGCCGCCATCCTGCTCGACCGCCGCCTGCCCGACGGCAGCGCCGAGGACTTGCTGCCGCAGTTGAAGCGGCTGGCGCCCGATGCCGCCATCCTCATGGTGACCGGCTACGCCGATTTGCAGGGAGCCATCGCGGCGCTGCGCTCCGGCACGGCGGACTACATCCTCAAGCCGATCGACCCGGACGCCCTGCGTAGGAGCCTGCACCGCGTCGCGGAGCGGCAGCGGCTGCGCCTGGCCAAGGAGCGCAGCGAGGCAGCCTTCAGCGCCCTGGTTGAGGCGGCGCCGTGCCTGATCATCATCCTGCGACCGGACGGCACCGTTGCCTACTTTAGTCGCTACGCCGAGGAGGTCACCGGCTACCGCAGCGCGGACGTGCTGGGCCGCGACTTCGTGAAACTGCTGCCGCCGGAGAGCCAGGCCGCCGCCGCGGAGCGCCTCAGCGCGGCCGCCGCCGGCACCCCCGTGCGCGCTAGCGAGAGCCGGCTGCTGTGCAAGCACGGCGACGAACACTGGGTGCTGTGGAACGCGCAGCGGCTGCGTGACTATGAGGGCGAGTCGGCAGTGCTGGTGATCGGCCAGGACATCACCTCGCTCAAGCGCGCCCAGGAGCAGGCGCTGCAGTCGGAGCGGCTGGCGGCCATCGGCCAGATGATGGCCGGGCTGGCGCACGAAAGCGGCAACGCCCTGGCTCGCAGTCAGGCGTGCCTGGAGATGCTCGCCCTGGAGGTGCCGGATAAACCGGAGGTTGCGGAGCTGATCGGTCGTATTCAGCTGGCCCAGAACCATTTGCAGCAGCTGTACCAGGAGGTGCGCAACTACGCCGCGCCGCTGAAGCTGGAGCGCGAGCCGGTCAGCCTGGCCCTGGTCTGGCGCAGCGCCTGGAAGCACCTGACGCTGGCACAGCCAACGCGCCGGGCGGAGTTGCGCGAGCACACCGCCGGCGTCCGGCTGGAGTGCTTTGTGGACCCGTTTCGGCTGGAGCAGGTGTTCCGCAACATCTTCGAGAACGCTTTGGCGGCGTGTACCGAGCCGGTGCGCATCGACATCCACTGTGCGGACGCGGCCCTGGAAGGGCAGCCGGCGCTGCGGGTGGCCGTGCGCGACAACGGCCCAGGGCTGTCCGGCGAGCAGTGCCGCCGCATTTTTGAGCCGTTTTTCACAACAAAAACCCGCGGCACCGGATTGGGTATGGCAATTGCAAGGAGGATCGTCGAAAGCCACGGGGGTCGCATCGCCGTGGGCACGGCCGACGAGCCGGGCGCCGAAATCCTCATCACCTTGCCGCGGACTCCACCATGATTGCTTCCCTGCGCGTTGCCGTGGCTGATGATGAGCCGGACATCCGCGCCTACTTCCAACGCATCCTGACGCACCTGGGCCATCAGGTGGTGGCCGTGGCCGATAACGGCCGGACGCTGGTCGAGGAGTGCCGCCGCACGCAGCCCGACCTGGTCATCACCGACATCAAGATGCCGGAGCTGGACGGCATCGACGCGGCCCTGCAAATCTACCATGAGCGTCCGGTGCCGATCATCCTGGTGTCGGCTCACAACGAGCCGGAACTGATCGAGCGGGCCGAGGCGGACCACGTCATGGGCTATCTGGTCAAGCCGATCAAGCAGGCCGACCTGCCGCCGATGATGACGCTGGCGCTGCGGCGCATCGAGCAGTTCCAGGCGCTGCAGCACGAGACGACGGACCTGCGGCAGGCGCTGCGCGAGCGGCGGTTGGTCGAGCGCGCCGTGGAAGTGGTGGTGCGGCGGGCGGGCGTCGCCGAGGCGGAAGCGCTGGCACGGCTGCGGCGGCTGGCCGCGGATCGGCAGCGCAAACTGGCCGAGGTGGCGGACGCGGTCCTGCTGGCCGCGGACGTACTGCCGCCGACCGAGCCGGCGTGAGCGGTTGTACCGCATCCGCCCAGCGCTGGGGCTGGCCCGCACAGGGCGGCGGCCCGGCGACCGTTCCCCCGGCGACTTCGCCCGCCGCGCATCTTCCCGCCTGCCCCGGCAGTCCTATACTGTTTCCGAACGGGTAACCCCCTTTACGACACCGGAGGAAGAACATGCGCAAGTTCGTGTGGATGGTTGCGGTGCTGACCATGGTCGCGGTGATGGGCATGAGCAGCGGCTGCGGCGGCAAGGACAAGGAGAAGGAAGGCAAGCACGAAAAGACCGCGTCGGAGAAGGACAAGGAGAAGATGGAGGGCACCTGGCAAGTGACCGCCATGGAGATGGGCGGGATCGAGGCGCCCAAGGATATGGTCGAGAAGGGGAAACCCTTGATGATCTTCTCGGGGGATAAGGTGACGATGGACATGCCCGCAGGGCCCAAGGAGCGGAAAAAGGATGAGGGCACTTTCACCATTGACGCCAGCAAAGAACCCAAGACCATTACCATGACGCCGACGAAGGAGAGCAAGGACCAGAAGGTCATGAAGGGCATCTACAAGTTCGACGGCGACACCCTGATCATCTGCGGCACTGAGGAAAAGGACGCCCCCAAGGAATTCAAGAGCCCCAAGGATTCCAAGGTGATGATGTTGACCCTCAAGAAAGAGAAGAAGTAACCCGTCGGAACATCCAGGCGGCAAGGACTTCAGGCCAGGGACGGGCGGGCGCTCGGCCCTGGCCTGTATCATTCGTGAGTTGAGTCGGCACCATTTACCATCTCGGATGGGACAACACATGCGCAAGTACATTGGAACGGTGGCGGTGGTCGCGCTGGCGGCGCTGCTGGTCGGCGGCCCGCTCCAGGGCAACCAGGGCAAGAGCGACAAGGACAAGTTCCAGGGCACCTGGCACGTGATCAGTATGGAACGGGAAGGGGAGAAGGCGTCCGAGGACGTTATCAAGAAAGCGAACTTCACCATGACCGTCAGCGGCAACAAGGTGACGTTCAAATCCGCCTTCGACAAGAAGCCGGAAGAGGGCACCGTCGTCATCGACGCGAGCAAATCGCCCAGGACCATTACCATGACGCCGACGAAGGAGAGCAAGGACCAGAAGGTCATGAAGGGCATTTACAAGTTCGACGGTGACGATACCCTGACGATCTGCGGTAACGACGCGGGCGAGGCCCCCAAGGAGTTCAAGACTGCGAAGGGGAGCAAGGCGGTGCTCTTGACCCTCAAGCGCGAGAAAAAGTAAACCAGTAGCGCCCTGGATGTTTGTGGTGGGTCGGACCCGAGCGCCAGCGCGGGGCAGAATTGGCCCCTCGCTGGCGCTCGGGCTCCGACCAGAAACGAGCGGATTCATCCCCAACCCTGGAGGCAGGCCATGCGCAAGTGCGTCGGACTGGTGGCAGCGGTGACGCTGGCGGGGCTACTGCACGGCAGCGAACCGTCGGGCGTCAAGCAGGGCAAGAGCGACCGGGACAAACTGCTGGGCACCTGGGTTATCACCTCCATGGAGGTTGGCGGCAAACAATT
Source organism: uncultured Gemmataceae bacterium (assembly GCA_963750165.1). Taxonomy (GTDB): domain Bacteria; phylum Planctomycetota; class Planctomycetia; order Gemmatales; family Gemmataceae; genus CAVVPN01. Next base: position 173,830 of record CAVVPN010000003.1, read on the forward strand.
CCCGGTGGAAATCTTCAAGGACCTGCGATTCACGTTTACTGCGGAGAAAGTGGCCATTGAGTTCGGCGGCCAGAAGAAGGCGGGGACTTACTTTCTGGACACGACCAAGAACCCCCGCAACATCACCCTGGTCCCGTCGCCGGACGAAAAAGACCAGAAGACCATGAAGGGCATTTACGTCTTTGAGGACGATAACACGGTAAAGATCTGCGGCTCCGATGGCGGCGACGCCCCCCGGGAATTCAAGACCGGGATGGACGCCAAGACGGCGTTAATCATTCTCAAGCGTGAAAAGAAGTAACCGCGTCCGCCGCGAGCAATTCCAGCCGCCGCAGCACCACCAGCGCCTGCGCCAGTGTCTGCTCCGGGCTGCCGTTGGCGTCGAGGACGTGCAGCGCCGGCCGCGTCCGCTCGCCCGGCTCCTCCCAGCCGGCCCGCAGTCGCTGATACACTTCCCAGTCCGCATCCGACGCATCGCCGCGCCGCTCCTGCAAGCGCTCGCGCACCACCGCCGCACCCGCCGCGCATACCAGCAGCACGCCCGGCACCGCCCGCCGCCCCGCCAGGTCGAGGAACCGCCGCCGTTGCGCCTCCGCCCGGAAGTTCGCATCCACCAGCACCCGGCCGCCCTGCCGCAGTCGCGCGTCGGCCCGCCGCAGACACTCCGCATACGTGCGCTCGCCCCACGCCGGCGTGTAAATGTCCTGGTCCGCGGTGCCCGCCGCTAACTCCTTGCGCACCACGTCGGAGCGGATCACCTCCAGCCCCGCTCGCTCCGCCAATCCGCGGGCCAGCGTCGATTTGCCGGAGCCCGGCAGTCCCGCCGCCAGCACCAGACACGGCCGCCGCGCCGGGTCCTCCAGTTCGCCCAGTGCCAGCAGCCAGTGGGCCTGTGCTCGCTCCAGCGCCGCAGCCCGCTCGTCCGCCGGCACCTCCGCCTCCGCCGCCTCCATGCCCTCAACCTTGGCGCGGATCACGGCGCGGTAAGCCGCGTAGAACGGCAGCAGCGCCCGGCCCTCGGCGTCCGCGGCCGCGCTGAAGTAGGCGTCGGCGAACAGACGGGCCAGGTCGCGGCGGTCGTGGTACGCCAGGTCCATGACTAGAAACGCCAGGTCCGCGACCGGATCGGCGTAGCGGAAGCGTTCGTTGAACTCGATGCAATCGATGACGACCAGGTCGTCCGGTGGCGGCCGGTCGGGGAACAGGTAGACGTGATCCAGGTGCAAATCGCCGTGCGTGTCGCGCGGCACGCCGTGCGCCGCCCGCGCCTCGATGAGTGGCCGCAGTCGCGCCAGGGCCAACTCGGTCAGGTCGCGCAGCCGATCATGCACCGCGGGCGTGACCGTCACGCCGACCTGGGCCGCCGTCTGCTGAAAATTCTCGCGGACGTTGCCGGCCACCACATCGAAGCGGCCGAACGCGCTGACCCGCTCGCCGCCCGCCGCGGCCGCGTGGAAGTCCGCCAGCTTCCGCGCCAGGGCCTGGAGTTGCTCGGCGCGAACCGCGCCGCGCTGCAGGCGCCGCTCCAGTGTCGCGTCCTCCGGCAGCCGCACCATCTTGACGGCGTACTCGACCGTTTCGCCTTCGCCCTCGAAGCGCAGTCGCTTGTCGTGGCGTGTCAGCGGCACGACGCCGACGTACACCGAAGGCGCCAGACGGCGGTTGAGGCGAACTTCCTCTTCGCAGAAATGCCGGCGTCGTTCGAGGGTGCCGAAATCGAGAAAGCCGAGGCGCACGGGCTTTTTGAGCTTGTACACCCAGGGCCCCGCCAGTGCCACTACCGAGATGTGCGTCTGCCGAAGTTCCACTGCACCCACCGGGAAGGGGTAGGCGGCGGCCTGGCTGACGGCGTCAATCAGTTCGCTCACGTTCATCGGGGTCGCACCTCCGACCCGGTCGGGTCGGAGATAGTTTACGGAAGGGACGCGTCTGCCGTAGCTCGAATGGCAGAAGGAATGTCTACCCCACGGAAATGCAAAAACGGCCAGGCAGTCTGGAAGACCAGACCGCCCAGCCGTCAGCAGGGTTGTGGGCTACGGGTCGCGGGAGCAGAGGACTTACAGGTTATCGCGCTTCTCCTCGACGAGCGTGCGGATGCGCTCGCAGAGCAGGGCAACATCGAACGGTTTCTTGAACGCCTCGCTGAAGCCGTAGTTCACCAGCGTCTCGGGCGCCGCCTCGTCCTCGGCGGCCAGGGCGACAATCAGCGTCGCCTCGTAGGTCGAGTTGCGACGCAGGTTGGTCGCGATCTGCAGCGCCTCGCCGCGGCCCATCGCCAGGTCGATGATGATGGTGTCGGGGTGGAAGCTCTCGGCCTGGATGCCGGCCTCGAAGCCGCTGCTGGCGAACTCGTACTTGAAGTCGTCGTCGATCGGCAGCAATTCCTGCACCCGGTCGGAGAACAGCTTCTCAGCACCGATGATGAGGATCTTGTGCAGGCCCTCCTCCTCGAGTTCGCCCAGGGGCATGTTGTGCTCCTTGAGGAACCGAATGAGGTGTTCACGGGGGATGCGGCGGTCCTGGCTGCCGGGGATGCGGTAGCCACGTAACCGGCCGGAGTCGAACCATTTACTGACCGTCCGCGGCGCGACCTTACAGATTTTCGCGACCTGGCCGGTAGTAAAAACCTTTTTCATGGCAGGCACTCCATTCTTGGTAACGGCTGACATCACTGCCCGGGGGGCGGCCGCGCGGGCGGCCGCCGTCCGGGTCCGGGGGGTGCGGGAACGCCCACCCGGGGCTCCTGCCAGGAGTCAGCGTCCGTCGGGGGGAAAACGGCGGGCGCAACCAACGGCTAAACCAGGCTTTCACACCGGCGGCCCGGGACACGGTCTCCGCCTCGGCCTCCGGAGGTTGTGGCCCCTCGGTTAGTTTGAATCATCGGCAAAACGGCTGACCAAGATGAGAGATAGCCCACACCTTGGGGAGGTTTTGCCAATTCGCCTTCTTGCGCTCATTCTTCCCCTTGGCTGTATTCCCATACCTGCGCTCGTCTGGCAGACACCCTGCCTTCGGCGCCCGGAGCGCAGACAGACGAACCGGCCCCCAGCGCGCGGCGCGGCGCGCACCAATATAGGGGGGTGGGCTGGACGAGCCCGTTCACGGTTGGGGAAACCTGGGCAAACCAGAGAGGTTGCCGGCGGTTGGGCGGAAGTTGTTCAGGAGGTGTGACTTCGGAGAGGTCGAGCGCTGCCCGCCGCCGTGAGGATTATACGCGGCGGACTAGTCCGAAAATTCTGAAAAAATGGTTGTAAGTTTCTGTTGACACCCATCAAGGCTTGTTTATAATTCAATTGTCTCGCCGGTTGGTGGCTTCGGTGATGGGCGACGCCGAAGTTGCTGACGGCGAGACATTTTTTTCTAGGACAGCAAAGCCGGCTAGACAGCTAACCTGGGTTTGGGTTACGCTTTAGCGCCCCAACCCGGCTTTGATACGTAATGTAATTTCGTCCCGCGGTTGGTCCCGTTCGTCACGGAACGTTACCGAGGCGTACCGCGAAAAACGAGTTGCGTAGCAAAGCCCCCCAACCCAGGAGCTTGCCATGGCCAGGAAGGCGCCCCGCCCCGAACCCACCTTCACCCAACACCTGGACGCCTTGTACCAGGACTGCCCCGCCTGCCACCGACGGATGTGGTCCGACTACCGGAACGACCGCACCGTCGTCACCCTGCTGGGCCTGACACGGCTGGTGCTCCACATCCGCCGCTGCCACACCGCCGACTGCCCACGCCACCTGCAGCCCTACCGGCCCGAGGCCGAGGGCCGCCACGCCCTGCCCCAGCACGAGTTCGGCCTGGACGTCATCGCCCACCTCGGCGCCCTCCGCTACGCCGAGCACCGCTCCGTCCCCGAGATCCACCAGCACCTGGTCGCCCGGGGCCTGGCCATCGCCGAGCGGACGGTCACCAACCTCCTGGAGCGCTACGACGAACTGCTGGCCGTCACCCTGACCGACGCCGGCCGCCTGCGCGGGTTGCTGGCCGCGCAGGGCCGCGTCATCCTGGCCATCGACGGCCTGCAGCCCGACGTCGGCCACGAGGTGCTCTGGGTGTTGCGCGACTGCCTCTCCGGCACCGTCCTGCTGCGCGCAGCCTGTTGTCCAGCCGGCAGCAGGACCTGGCCGAACTCATCGGCCAGGTGCGCGACGGCCTGGCGGTGCCGATCACCGGGGTGGTCTCCGACGGCCAGCACTCCATCCGCAAGGCCGTGGCCGAAGCCTTGCCCGGCGTGCCGCACCAACTCTGCCACTTCCACTACCTCCGCGAAGCCGCCCGGCCCATCTACGAGGCCGACCGCCACGCCAAGAAGGAACTCAAGAAGCGCGTCCGCGGCGTGCGGCCCCTCGAGCGCCAGGTGGAGGGCCGCACCGACCCCGAGGCCCAGGCCATCCAGGGGTACTGCGACGCGGTCCGCAGTGCCGTGACCGACGACGGCCGGCCGCCCCTGGAAGCGTCCGGGCTGAAACTCCACGACCGCCTGAGCGCCGTGGTGGCCAGCCTGGACGGGGTGGCCGAAAAAGGGGCTCCCGAAAGAACTCGTCCGGCTGAGGCTGCTGCTCGTGGCGGCGTTGGCGGCCACGGCGCCGCTGTGGCCCCCGGTGCGCGTGGCCTTCGCCTGGGTCTGGCAGGCGGCGCACCTGCTGGGCGAACACGGCCCCGGGGTGGCCCCAGCCGTGCGGCAGCGCCTGGGTGGTCTGCTCGGGGCGATGACCCGCCACCGCGGGCTGGTCGGGGCGCTGGCGAGCGGGGTCGAGCACTTCGTGAAGGTCACCCGGAGCTACTGGCCGGGGCTGTTCCACTGCTACGCCGTCGCGGACCTACCGCGGACGAACAACGACCTGGAGCAGTTCTTCGGCAGCCATCGCTACCACGAGCGCCGGGCCAGCGGCCGCACGGGGGCGTCCCCGAGTCTGGTGCTCCGTGGGGAGGCCCGCGTGTTGGCGGCCGCGGCGACCCGGCAGCACGTCTACACAGCGGAAGAGTTGGCGGAGGCAGACCCGGTCAGGCAGGCGGAACTCCGCCAACACCTGGAGTCCCGCCGCCGCCGCCGAGTCAACCGCACACGGTTCCGTCGCAATCCCCGGGCGTTCCTCCAACAGTTGGAGGAAAAACTGCTCCAGCCGGCTTTGCTGTCCTAGTTTTTTTTGGACGGCAAAGCCGGCTGGCGCAGTTCCACCTTCCTGACCACATTCTCTGTTACCAATTCCGCCGCAGTGTAGCTGTGCTGGCGTGTCGCTGCTGCCACCAACCAGTGGGCCTCCCCGCGCAGCACCAGACCTGGCGACGCCTCTTTCCGGCCGCTGGCCCGACGCTCGTGCTAGCGCTGACTCTCGAAGAACTGCTCCAGGTCGTTGATGGTCCGCAGCATGCCGGCGATCTCGTAGCAGTGGAACAACCCCCAACCAGTAACTCCGCGTCCCGCGCACCGGCGGCCAGAGGGTCGCCGTGGCGGCCAGGGCCACCACCAGCAACCGCCTCGGCCGGACGAGTTCTGTGGGGAGCCGCCGTCCTGGAAAAAAAACGCCGCGCCCCGGCGAGCGGCCGGAGCGCGGCGTGGGGAGTGACCGGGGCTCACCGCGGTCGCGCGGAATTGACCGCGATCCGGTTGTCAACGTCGTGAATGCCGGGCTGCAGACGCACCAGCGCCTCGGCCAGACGGCGTTCGCGCGGCGTGGACACGGTGCCTTGCAGGACAATGACGCCTTCGTTGAGGGAGACCTGGATGTTCTGCGGGGCCTTCAGGGAGGAGGAGCGGTCCAGGTGGCCGCGCAGGGTCGCGAGCATTTCCGTGGGCGGCGGCACCTGGCTGGAGAACGGCCCGGGCTTGAGGTCCTCGCTGACGACGGTGATGAAGGCGGGACTGCGGCGCATGCCATAGGTGCTGAAGCCCATGACGGTGCGGCCAGCGGTGCCGCCCAGCGCGCCGCCGGTGGTGCCGAGGGTGCGGCCTCCCGCGCCGGTGGTGCCGTACAGCGGCATACCGAAGGCCGGCGAGCCGATAGTCTTGGTCAGCGACTGCATCAGCTGGAAGTTGCTGACGCCATTGGTGCCGCCGGTGCTGCTGCTGCTGAGGTTGTTGTTGGGGCTCAGCGCGTTGTTCTGGCCGAGGCCCGCGGCGAACGGGCCGCCGTAGTAACTGTAGAGCGGGTTCATGGAAGTCGGCACGGTGGCGCTGCCGGAGCCGCCGGTTCGCGAACCGGTGGAACTGCTGCCCAGGCTGCCGCTGAAGGCGGTGCCGCTGCTGCTGCCGCCGCCGCCACCGCCACCACCACCACCGGAGCCGCCGGAACTGCCGCCCAGGCCGCCGGCCAGGGAGGGCGTGAGCGCCTGCGCCGACACGGGGGTCACGCCCACGGCCCAGGCCAGGCCCGCCAGAAGTCCGAATCGCAGCCAGCGCGATCGCCGGTTTTGTGTGTTCATATGTGCGTCCCTTTTTCCTGTAGGACCAAGGTTAGAGGTTGTATCGGCCAGTGCCCGGAGGCGCCGTGAAAGTTTGCCGGTTACCCCGTTTATTATTGACGACGGCGGGGCCTATTGCAATGACAAGTAAAGGCATTCTGTTGAAATGAACCCGTGCCGCCGGCTACGGTCTCGCGCGGCGGCGATTTTTTCTAGAGCGGTTCCCAGTCGCGTGGACTACAAGTCGTGGGACGGCTCTCCAGAGCCGTCGGGAGAACGCTGACGGCTCTGGAGAGCCGTCCCACGACTTGTGCGCTACCCAAACGCGAACCGCTCTAGGACAGCAAAGTCGGCTGGACAGCTAACCTGGCTTTTGGACACGCTTTAGCGCGGTTCGCAGACGACTGTAGCGATCGTGTCTCTCGCCCCGAAGGGGCGGGACAACTTAGCCCCGGGCAACGCCCTGGGAACCAGGGAGGCGACTGTTACCCTGCTTTCTTCCGTGCCCTGAAGGGGCACCACAACAACGCTTGGGGTGCCCCTTCAGGGCACGGAAGAGAGAAGCGGGTGGGCTCGCATCGGCGTCCCCAGGGCGTTGCCCTGGGCTAAGTTGTTCCGCCCCTTCGGGGCGAAGAACCCGCCACACCCGAACGCAACGCGCTCCAAGCAGCCGGACCGGGTTGCTTATCAGGTCGGGCCAACGATTGTAGCCGCAGGCTGAAGCCTGCGGCTACGGACATTACACGAACCCCGATCCGGCTGCTTAGAACTGGATGCCCAGCAGGTACAGGAAGCCGAACACGACGCTGCCGCCCAGACACCAGATCGAGCGCGTGACGTAGCGGTACTTTGCGCCGGAAAGGTGCGAATCGATCAGGATGGCGGCCTGGATCTCGCGCTTGAAGCCGTCAATGCCGATCTTCGCGCAATCGGCGGCAAAGTGATCGACATCGGCCAGGGGAAATTGTCGTGTCACGGCGATGGGATGAAAGTGGGTGGTGTGGGTCAGGGCCAGCGCCCGATTCAGGCCGCGGATCGGCAGGATACAGAGGAACGAATTGATGGCCGACAGCACGAGCAGCAGCAGCCAACCGATGAACAGAGCCACCACTGCGGCGGCCCACCAGTCCGCCGGATGCGTCATGTCTTTATCGGTCAGGTAGGTTCGCAGCGTCGGGATGAGCAGCCCGAGCAGGACGCCGTTGACAGTGAGCGTGGCCGCCGCCTTGGTGTCCGCGAAGCGAATCCACTCCGCGATGACCTTGTAGGTTTCAATGAACGCTTCCGCTTCCAGCACTGCTTCCTCACTGGGTACGGAGGAAGGTTCATTCGCCTGGGCCACGGTCAACACTCCTGAGGGGGGTTGTTCTAACGGGATACAGCGTTCGCTCAGGCCAGGATCAAATCGTTCTCCGCGGCCTCGATGACCTGGTGCGCCTGTGCCGGCGTTTCCGCCGCCCGCAATTCGTCGCTGAACCCGGGCCGCAGCAGCAGCCGTGACAGCCGGGCCAGCACGCGCAGATGCAGGCTCTGGTCGGCACACAGCACCAGGAAGAACAGGTCCGTCAGGCCGCGGTTGGGCGCCCCGAACGGAATGCCGGACGCGGTGCGACCAAACGCCACGACCGGTTCGCCAAGCGTGTTGGACGGCAGCCGCCGCGGGTGCGGGATGGCGATGCCGCCTTCCAGGGCCGTGCTCGCCAGTTCCTCGCGCTCGCGCACCGCCGTCAGGACCGCCTCGGGATCGTACACCTGCCAGGACTGCTCCGCCAGGTTGACGAGTTCCTTGAGCACCGAGGCGCGCGTGCTGGCCGGCAGCGGCACGGCGAGGGTCGCCTCCGTCAGCAGCGTGGCCAGCAGCGGCTGCTGGTCGGCACCGCGGCCCGGCCCCGCCTCGACCGCGGCCAGCTCCTGCTCGGTGTAGGCGTGCATCTGCGATTCGATCCACTGGTTGATTTCAGCGCGATGAAAGCGCCAGTTGCCGGCGACTTTCTGGCCCGGCAGCCAACCGCGGCTGGCCATCTTGCTCACCTCGCGCACGTTGCGCTGCAGGTAGCTGGCCAGCTGCTCCAGGTCCATGACTTCGTTGCCCATGACACCCCCCTGAAAGGATGAAGGATGAAGGATGAATAAAGGCAGAATCATTCCGGATTGATTCATCCTTCATCCTTCATCCTTTGTTTTCCAGCAGTCCGCCGAGGTCGAAGCCCTTGCCGCCCTTGAGCAGTTGCTGTCGCGCCTGCGTCTGCTGGCTGAGGCCGTGCAGACGGATGAAGCCCTGGGCGGCCTCGTGGTCGAACTGGTCGCCGGTTTCGTAGGTGGCCAGCTTTTTGCTGTAGAGACTGTGCTCGCTCTTGCGGCCGACCACCGTGGCCTTGCCCTTGTAGAGCTTGACCCGCGCCACGCCGCCGACGAACCGCTGGTTGCTCAGGACGAATTGAAACAGGTCCTGGTGAAAGGCGTTGAACCAGAGTCCATTATAGATTATATCCGCGTACTCCTGCGCCACCAACGTCTTGAACCGCGCCGCCTGCTTGCTCAGACACAGCGACTCCAGTTCGCGGTGCGCTTCGTGCAAGATCACCGCCGCCGGTGCCTCGTACAGCTCGCGCGACTTGATGCCCACCAGGCGGTTCTCCACATGGTCAATGCGGCCGACGCCGTGCTCGCCCCCCAGCCGATTCAACTGCTCGATCAGCGGCACGCCGTCCAGGCGCTTGCCGTTCAGCGCCACCGGCCGGCCCTGCTCGAACTCGATCTCCACGTACACCGGCTCGTTGGGGGCCTGGCGCGGGTCCGTCGTCCAGGCAAACGCCCCCGCCGGCGGTTCGTCCCACGGGTCCTCCAGCACGCCCGCCTCACAGCTGCGGCCCCACAGGTTCTGGTCGATGCTGTACGGGTTCTCCGTGGTCGCCTCGACGGGAATGCCGTGCTTTGCCGCGAACTTGATCTCCTCGTCGCGCGTCCACTTCCACTCGCGCACCGGGGCGATGATCTTCAGGCTCGGATCCAGCGTTTGAAAGGTCACGTCGAAACGCACCTGATCGTTGCCCTTGCCGGTGCAGCCGTGAGCCACGGCGCGAGCGTTGAAACGATGGGCGGTGTCCACCATCAGCTTCGCGATCAGCGGCCGGCCCAGCGCCGTGGCCAGCGGATATTTCCACTCGTAGAGTGCGCCCGCCATCAGCGCCGGCCAGACGAAGCCGTCCACGAACAGGTTGCGGGCGTCGAGGGCCACGGCATCGACGGCGCCGGTGCGCAGCGCCTTTTGCCGGATTTTCTCGATGTCCTCACCCTGGCCGAGGTCCACGGTGAAGGTGACCACGTCGAGGTTGTACTTCTCGCGGATCCACGGCACCATGACGGAGGTGTCGAGACCGCCGCTGTAGGCCAGGATGACTTTGTCACGTTGTTGCGCAGCGCCGGAGGCCATGCCCATCTCGCTCAGTGCGGCCGACGATTTGCCGGCCCGGGGTCAAAATTGAAAAAGGAGGAGGGCTTTTCCCATCCTCCTTAACCAGAAAGCACCCTATCATTGAAAGGATGAGTCCCCTTGTCAACCTTATTTCGGCTGCTGCTCCCGACGCCCATTCTGGAGGCAGTCTATCGACACGCGCAGGACGAACTGCCGAACGAGTGCTGCGGACTGCTCGCCGGTAAAATCGGCACGGATGGCACGGCCATCGTCGAGCGCTGCTTCCCGCTCGTCAACGCCGCGGCCAGTCCGGTCGAATATCTGTCAGATCCAGAGAGCATGTTCCGTGCCGAACGGGATCGACGCAAGGCGGGATTGGAGTTCGTGGCAGTCTACCACTCACACCCCACGTCGGAGTCGATCCCGAGCAAAACGGACCTGGCCCGCAACTACAGTGAGGAGGTGATGAACCTGATCGTGTCGCTGAAGACGGGTACGCCGGTGATGCGCGGCTGGTGGCTGGGGGAGACGGAGTATCGGGAGGGCGATTGGGAGGAAACGAAAACCCCCGAGCCGGCGTGATGGGCTCAGGACATTCGCACGACGACCCTATCCGCCTGCCGTGGTCGCCGGTGAAATCGTGAACTCCGAAAAGTCGTAGTGAGCACTGGTCAGGTGCGGCGCTTGGTACGGCGGCTCACGGGCCATGAGCTTTTCTCGTCCGACACGCGGGCCGAAACTCCTGTGGTGGACCACCTTCATCCCAGCCGTGGCCGCCTACAATCTTGACGAACTCGTTACCGAGACAGTGATTCTCGATGAACTCCATAAATGACCCGGCGGCCTCCTTGACTGTGGCATCATAGCTGTCGTGGGAAAGGACATAAATCCCGTACTCATGGGTTCTTGCAACGCGGAGATCCTTTGGGTCCCAGAAGCACGCATCCCCACCGATGGTATCTGAAAAACACACCAGGCGGGACACAAGTTCGGGCTGGGCCGTCGTCGCCCAGAAGCCTTCGGGGTCACGCCAACTCCGGTTCTGTTCGAGGATGTCGTTGCCGTAATCCCCGAAACCGGGGTTCACAGGGCCGTAGAAACGGAAGTAGCCGCCGAGTTCACCGGGACCGAATTGGTGGATGAACGCTCTGTATTGTGCCGGGAATCGAATTGCCAACTCCACCTCGGCATGATCCAGCGCGGCGTCGATCTTGTCTTCGGTTGGCCGGACAAGCTGACGCCCCTTGGCGGAAACCAGACGTTCGTAAAGCTGCTTCCACATCTCCAAGTCTCCACCGCCGAACCTTGAGCCTACCTCGGGCGCAAGTGCAGGTGGCTTCAAGGAGCCGGGGGCTCGCTGCCGTTCGTGGTTGGCCTGGGCGGTTGCAGCTGCGCCCGCAGGCGTTCCAGTTCGGCTGTCAGTTCTGCCAACCGCTGTTCCGCCTGCTGCCGCTGGCGGTTTTCTTCTTCGCGACGACGCTTTTCTTCCTCCCGCTGACGTTGTTCTTCCTGAAGTCGGAGTTCGGCCAGGCGACGGTCCTCCTCCGCTTGTTCGGCCAACTCACGGTACTCGTCAGCGGCTTTCAGGCGTTCCCCGGTGCGGAAGTCGAAGACTTTCAGGTTGATGCCGTCCGGCACAAAGCGGAGTTGCAACTGGTTGCTAACCAGGCCACCGTCGGCGCTGGGGATGAGTGGGTCATACTTGCCCGCCATCAGGCGATACCCCATCAGCTGCTGCGGCAGGTATTCGTTCCACGGGTCGAACAGGAAATACTCGGGGACACCGATGTCCAGGTAGATTTGCTTCTTCTCTTCCTGGTCTTCCTGGGCGGTGCTTTTGGAAGTCAATTCCATGACGAAACACGGAACGGTCTTCTCCACCCACGTTTTGATCGACTTTCGCGGCGGTAACTTGCTCACCCCCTTGAGGACGTAAACATCCGGCGCGGTGAACTTTTTCGAGTTCTCTTCCTCGTAGTAAAGGTACTGGTTGCCGCCCACGTTCACGTCCTCGCGATCTCTGAAGAATACGTCGAGCATAAAAACCAGTTGCAGCATCAGGCGCAGGTGTTGTTGCGTCTCGGCCATGGGCTTCCCATCGGAATCGGGGTAATACACCTCTTCCGCCACCGCGGCGGGCGTGCCGTTCTGACTCATGACTTCCTCCTCTTCCGAGGTCCGCAAACACCAACGGCCGCCCGCGCCCCACTCCGGAACGCGGGCGGCCGCTGATTCTACCCGAAACACCTCGATGTGCTTACACCAACTCGCGGATCGCCCGACCGCCATTGACCATCGACGTCGGCCGGCCAGTCGGGTCGTTGTAGTGCAGCCCCTGCGGCAGACCGAGCACATGGAACACGGTCGCCATCAGGTCCTGCGGCGTGATCGGCGTGGTCCGCGGCACTTCCGCCCGGGCCGACGACTCACCGACCACCTGGCCCATGCGCAGCCCGCCGCCGGACAGCGCCAGCGTGGACAGCGGCGCCCAGTGGTCGCGGCCGGCGCCGCCGTTGATGCGCGGCGTGCGGCCGAACTCGCCCGTCACCACCAGCAGGATGTCGTTCTGCAGGCCGCGCTGGTTCACGTCCTGCACGAACGCCGACACCGCCCGGTCCAGCACCGGCCCGATGTTGCGCATGGCGTTGGCGATCTGGCCGTGCATGTCCCAGCCGCCGAAGTTCAGCGTCACGAAGCCGACGCCCGCCTCGCACAGCCGCCGCGCCAGCAGCAGCTGCCGGCCCAGGTTGCTCGGCCCATACGCCTCACGCACCCGGGCGTCCTCGCGCGTGATGTCGAAGGTCTCGCGCGCCCGGCTCAGCAGCAGCTCGTAGGCCTGCCGCTCGAAGCTGTCCAGGCCGCTCATGACGCCGCTGCGGTCAATGTTGCGATCCACCGTGTCGAACGAGCGCAGCATGGCGCGACGCTCGGACAGGCGGTCCATCGTCATCCGCAGTTCCATGTTGGTGCGGGCGTTGCCGGCGGTATCGAACGGCGCGTACGCCGAGCCGAGCCACGCTGGGCCGTCGCCGAGAATGCCGTTCATGCGGACGTAGGTCGGCAGACCGGTGGCCGGGTTGTTGGCGCCGCGGTGCCGGGCCAGGATGGCGCCCATGCCGGGCTTGACCTGGCCCTGACCGTTGTCGGCCGGCGGGAAGTTGTAGCCGGTCATGACCCAGTGCGTGCCGCCGCCGTGGCCGCTGTTGGTGTGCGCGAACGAACGCACAAAGGCCATCTTGTCGGCGACGCCGGCGATGCGCGGCAGCACACCGCCCAGCTCGACGCCGGGGACGTTGGACTGCACGGCGCCGACGACGCTGCGGAACTCAGCAGGCGCCGTCATCTTGGGGTCAAACGTTTCCACGTGCGTGGGACCGCCGCCCAGCCAGAGCCAGACGACGGAGGTGTTGCGGGTCGGCTGCCCATGAGCCTGGGCCGCCGCGCAGGCGCGGAGGAGGTCTGGCAGCGTCAGGGCGCCAAGGCCCAGGGCGCCGACTTTGAGAAAGTCGCGGCGCGTGCTGCCGTCGCAGTTCTTCTGCAGGCGGGAACTGAACACGTTAAACATGAACACCGACTCCTTCAGATGTGCCGCGCGGCCGCGCTGCGAACGCCAGTCGGGTGGGAGTTGGCTGCAGCGAGGGGCGGCTACCCCCCAAACGAGTAAAGTACTCTAAGGGAAAGCGTAATCGCATATTTTGTGCCTGTCAATTCAGAAGATGAGAAAACGATGAGCGAGAAGTCGGCGCAGGTGAGCGGCGCGGCGTCAGCCCGCCGGTCCTGCGAAGCGCTAGGAGCTTCGCAGGACCGGCGAGCTGACGCCGCGCCGCTCGCCTGTTTCAGGAGGCACATCCAGAAAAAGTGCTTGCGTTCCTGCCCCGTCCCGGCTATGACGATGCCGGATCATCACCACATCACACGCCCGCGGGGGTTGGGGACCATGTACCGTCTCGCCGTGCTCTGCTGCGCCCTGGCATTCCTCCTGTCCGGCTGCAAGGCCGAGGACTGGGCCGACTGCCTGAAGGATTTGCGCGGGGATAACCAAAAGATGCGCGGCTTCAGCGATTCTACGTCGAGCGATTCGGGCAGCTCGTCCCGGCGGATGTCTTCGCAGGATTGACCGTTCTCATGGAAACCACCACACCGCCAGCCGTCCGCGCCGCCGACCTGACCCGGGCCTACGGCACCGCCGCGGCGCCGGTGTACGCGCTGCGCGGCGTCGCGCTGGAGGTGGCCCGCGGCGAACGGGTGGCGCTGCTGGGCAAGTCCGGCTCCGGCAAGTCCACGCTGCTGAACCTGATCGGCGGCCTCGACCGGCCCAGCGGCGGCAGCCTGCACGTCGCCGGCCGCGACCTCGGTCTCCTGTCCGGCCGCGAACTGGCGCGCTTCCGCTCCGCCACGGTCGGCATGATCTTCCAGTCCTTCAACCTCATCCCGTCGCGCACCGCCCTGGAGAACGTCGAGCTGCCGATGGTCTTCGCCGGCCGGCCGCCGCGGCAGCGCCGCGCCGAGGCCCGGCAGGCGCTGGAGGCGGTCGGCCTGGGCGCCCGGTTGCAGCACCGGCCGGCGCAGCTCAGCGGCGGCGAGCACCAGCGCGTCGCCGTCGCCCGCGCCCTGGTCAACCGCCCCGACATCCTCCTGGCCGACGAGCCGACCGGCAACCTCGACAGCGCCACCGCCCGCGAGGTGATGGCGCTACTAATGGAACACGTCCGCGCCCGCGGCGCCACGCTCATCCTGGTCACCCACGACGAGGAACTGGCCGCGGCCAGCACCGACCGCGTGCTGCGCCTCCGCGACGGCCAACTCGTCCCTTGATGGAGGTTTCCCGTGCGCGTCGCCGACATCCTCGGCCTGGCCCTCTCGGCCCTGCGGCAGCAGAAGGTGCGGACGCTGCTCACCACCCTGGGCGTGGTCTTCGGCAGCTTCGTGCTCGCCGCCAGCCTGTCGATCAACCAGGGCGTGCAGGACACCATTGAGCGCGAGTCGCGCCGCAGCGACTTCCTGCGCCGGATCGAACTGCGGCCGGGGTTCATGGCGTTCGGCCAGGCGAACGCGGACGCGCCCGAAATCGAGGTGCGTGGCCGGATGTCCGACGCCCGCCGCCGGCGGTTGCGTGAGGCCCTGCAGGAGCGGCAGCATCGCTTCGGCTTCCGGCGGCCGCGCAGGCCCTGACGGCCGCGAAACTGCGGGCGCTGGCGGGCATGGAGCACGTCGAATCCGTGACGCCAATCCTCCACCTGTACGGTTTCGCGCAGCTCGGCGACCGGGCCGAGCCGGCGGAACTGACCGGGGTGCCGGCCAGCGACGACTACCACCGCCGCCGGCTCGTGGCCGGCCTCTTCTTCGACGGCCCCCGCGAGCGCTCGGCCGTGGCCAGCGAACTGCTGCTCTACCGCCTCGGCCTCACCGACGACGCGGACCTGGCGAAGGCGGTCGGTCAGAAATTGCGCTTCGAGGTGCGCGGCGAGTCGGCGCGGTCGGGCTTCGTCGTCTTCCTGGTGCGACCGAACGGCGGCGAGCAGAGCCGCGCGGAAACCGCCGCCCTCGACAAGGTCCGCGCCCGGCTGCCCGACCTGCTGGATCAGATGGACCTGACCGACGCGGAAAAGCAGCTGCTGCGGCAGGCAAACCGGCAGCCGGAGCAGCAACCGGCGCCGGTGTTCGGCGCGGAGTTCACCATCGTCGGCGTGGTGCGGCTGCCGACCGCCGAGGAGGTGAAGGGGCCGTGGAATCCGTTGCGCACGGACGCCGACGTGCTGCTGCCGCTGGAGACGGCCACGGATTTTTACTTCCGCGTGCCCAGCCAGGAGGAGCGCGGCATCGATTACGCGATCGTGACCGTGGACCGCGAGGAGCACGTCAAGGAAGTGTCGGAGCGGATCAAGAGTGAGTTGGGGATCGAGAACCGGACGCTGCTGGAGTTCATCGAGCGGCAGCGGCTGCTGTATTTGCTGATCTTCGGGGCGATGACGGTGGTGGCGGCGGTGGCGCTGCTGGTGGCGGCGCTGGGCATCGCCAACACGATGCTGATGAGCGTGCTGGAGCGGACGCGCGAGATCGGCGTCATGAAGGCGGTGGGCGCCGGCAGCGGCCAGCTGGTGAGCCTGTTCCTGGTGGAGGGCGGGCTGATCGGCCTGGTGGGCGGCGGCCTGGGGCTGCTGCTCGGCTGGGCGGCGTCGTTCCCGGGCGACGCCTGGGTGCGGTCGATGGTGTCGCGCGACCTGAAGTACGATTTGCAGGAATCGCTGTTCACGTTCCCGCCGTCGCTGGTGCTGACGGTGCTGGGCTTCGCGCTGCTGGTGACGACGCTGGCGGCGGTCTACCCGGCCCGGCGGGCGGCGCAGGTGGACCCCGTGGCGGCGCTGCGGCACGAATAGTGCCCCAAAAAAAGTGAACATCTGGGTCGTCCGGGGCAGATAAGAGGAAGGGGTGATTCCCTGCGCCTCTTGCCGGAGAGATCCGATGGTGTCGGTCGTGTGCGCGCTGATGGCGACGGTCTGCCTGCAACCCCCGACCCAGGCCCCGGCGCTGGCCGCTTCGTTCCTTTACGAGCCTGCCTTCTGCATCGACGACGTGTGGATCGGCACGCCGACGCCCTACGTGCCGCAGCCCGGCGACATCATGCTGCGCCTGGACGGCAACAAGTTCTGGCGCGTCACCCATTACATGGCGCTGGCGTTCGACCCGAACGGCTCCGCCATCGTCTACCAGCGGCCCGACGGCAGCATGGCCATCCTCGAAGCCGGCCCGAACGACTGCATGTCGATCAAGACAATGGAACTGCTGCCGCACCTGAAAGGCTACGCCAACATCGGCCGCGTCTGGATCCGCCGCCGGGCCGTGCCGCTGACCGCGGAACAATCTGCCAAATTAACCGAGTTCGCGCTGCAACAGGAGAACAAGTGGTTCGCCCTGCAGCGGCTCGGCCTGCAGCTGACGCCGTTCCGTGCCCGCGGGCCGCTGCGCACCTACGTCCTGGGCAAGCCCAACTGCAACCGCATCAGCTATTACTGCTCCGAGCTGGTCTGCGAGGCGTGCTGCTACGCCGGCCTGCTCGACCCGGAGCGCACCCGGCCGTCCGCAACCTACCCGTGCGACCTGTTCTACGGCCGCTCGTACAACCTGTTCATCAACCGCCACCTCGACGTCAACCACTGCTGGTATCCGCCGGCGCGCTGGATCGACGAGCCGGTCGTGCCGTGCCCCGCCCCGGTCATTCCACACTGAGCGATTTGCCGTTGTCCTTCGGCCCCAGCCGCAGCAGGAACGGCGCCGCCCGTTTTGCCCACGCCGCGGGCGCCGGGTAGCTGGCGGCGCCGCCGCCGAAGCTGCTGCGCAGCATGTCGGTGTCGATGATGCCGGGGTTGAGCGGCACCGCGGCCATGCTCTGCGGCAGTTCCTGCGCCAGCGCCTTCGTCAGCCCCTCGATGGCGTACTTGCTGGCGCAGTACGGCGCCACCTCCGGCGACGTGGACCGACCCCAGCCGGAGCTGAAATTCACGATGACGCCGCTCTTGCGTTCGACCAGCGCCGGTACGAACTGCCGCAGCACGTTGACGGTGCCCTTGATGTTGATGTCGATGAGCCGGTCGAATTCCGCGGCGGGCACCTGCCAGAGCGGTGCATTGCGATTGATGACGGCGGCGTTGTTCAGCAGCAAATCCGGCACGCCGCGCTCCGCCAGCAGTCGCCGCGCCCAGGCGCCGACCTCCGCATCATTGGCCACGTCCACGGCGGCGAAGTCGTGCTCGGGGTACTGCCGCCGAAGCTCGGCGACGGCCTCTTGCGACCGGCCGCAGCCACAAACGCGATGGCCCAGCTGGATGAACTTGTCGGTCAGCGCTCGGCCCAGGCCGCGCATGGCGCCGGTGATGACGATGAGGCGCGTCGATGGACGTGACATGGTGTAACCTCTTTCTGCCGCTTGCGGCTTCACGCGCTTCAGCCCACCAATCCCCTTCCAGCAAAAACTGCGACCAGCTCTCGAACTCCTGCCGCCGCCCCCGCAACTCCGCCAGCGGCGCGAAGCCCGCCTCCGTCAGCACCTCCTCGCGCCGCCGCACGCGCGGCTCGGCCAGTTCAAAGACATGGACGATCCCCAGATGCACCTGGCCGACGGGCGTGGCGTCGTCGTTAATCAGCCCGATGCAGCGCTCCTGAAAATCGCTCTGCACGTCCACTTCCTCCGCCAGTTCGCGCAGCAGCGCCTGGCGGTAGGACGCCGCCGATGGCTGGCCGTCCGCGCTGCTGATGTGGCCGCCGACGCCAATCGAGCGCAGCGCCCGCAGCCGCGCCTCACCGCCGCCGCGGCCGCGCAGGTAGTTGAACACCTGATCGCGCCACTTCAGCACCGCGTAGGGGATGAGCTGTTTGAACGCCGGGTTCTGCTCCATCAGGCTGCGCGGCCGATAACTCAACTGGTCGGCGGCGAGCACTCGCGGCAGGTAGTGGGCCACGTCCGGACTGAAGCCCTGGAACAGGCCCGCCGCGTGCAGCACCTGAGTCGGCACCACCAGCACCTGCTCTTCCTGGCTCATGGCACGTCCTTCCGGCCGCGGAACTTCTGCGAGGCGGCCCGCAGCATGGCCTCGGCCGTGATCGGGTCGCCCACGCCCACAATCCCGGCCACGGCGCTGGCCCGGTCCACACGCTGCTTATCCGTCAGCTGTGGCAATTTGGGCTCGGGCTCTTCCTGCTTCCGCGGCGACGGGTTGAGCAGGTTCATGCCGACCGCCAGCACCCCGATGACCACCAGCAGC
The DNA here is from genome assembly GCA_963750165.1 of uncultured Gemmataceae bacterium. GTDB lineage: Bacteria > Planctomycetota > Planctomycetia > Gemmatales > Gemmataceae > CAVVPN01. Next base: position 192,403 of record CAVVPN010000003.1, read on the forward strand.
GTCACCGCCAGCCGCCAGGTGTCGTTCCAGCTGCGCCGCGCAAACAGCAGGTCCAGCTCCTGCTGGTCGCCCGCCTCGGCCGCGGTCTGCAACTGCAATTCGTAGCGGCCCTGCGGATAGTCCGCCGCCTGCTCCTCGCTGGTGTAGCCCGAGAACTGGCCGCGGTCGTTGCGCTCCAACTTCGGCACCACCAGGGCGTCGAACTTCAGGGCGTTGCCGAACGCGAACGTCGCCGGCCACAGTTCGCCGCGCGTCGTGTTCGGCAGTAGCGTCCACAGCCCGCTGAGCAGGGCGTGGTCCGGCTCGGGCCGCTCGAACACCAGTTTGCCGCCGTCCACCAGCACCTGCACGCCGCCGAGCAGGGCCGGGCTCTCGGCGTTGGCGACGGCGTGCGCCGCCATCGCCGCCTCGTCCTCCGGGTCGATGCCCTCGGGCAGCGCCGCCGCCTTGACGCGCTGCAGCACGCGTTGCACCTGTGCCACCGTGCGCCGCGGCTGGGCGTCGGACGCCACCGCCAGGGCGGCCAGCTCGCCGGTCAGATGCCAGGCCGGCGGGAACTGCTCGGCGAGGAAGAATGGGTCGCCGAGGCAGCGGACGTACTCGGCGCGCTGCAGCGTCAGGACGTGAAAGCCGAGCGCCGGGGTGCCGTCGCCGGGCTGGTCGCCGACCTGAACCACGGCGACATGCTCCTTGCCGAGCGGCTGCGCGAACACTGCCCGCGGACAGCGGACGCCGGCGGGCCGGTCGCCGAAATCGGTCGCCAACCGCTGCGCCTCGGGCAGCCAGGCGTCGAGGAAACCGGGCGAGCGGGCGAGCACTTCCGGCTGGCCGGCGCCGGCGCGGCGGAGGACCGCTTGTTGAATAGGGATGTCGGGCATGCGCTGCGTCCTGGGAGGGTGATCGGGCGTGGTCTCGTCTGTCCGCCTATTTTATTGCCTTTGACCAGGACGGACCGCATATTGACTGCATCGCATGAGACGCCCGAAACGCAGAGGAGCAGAAATGCACGCGCAGACCACACCCTCCCTGTTGTGGCACGGTCTCCTGACCGTGCCACAACAGGGAGGGTCGCAGTGCGCCAAGCCGCAAGCGGCAGAACGATGGGTATTGCGTCCTCTCGCCTGGCTGCTGCTGGCGGGCTGGCTGCTGTTCGCGCACGGCTGCCACGGCGACGAGGACAACGAACTGTTCGCGCGGCTCAGTGCGGCACCCGCATCGGCCGCGGCGCCGGACACAGCATCAGCCCCTCGCGCATCCGTTCGATGGTTGCCGGGTCCATCGGCTGCCGCATCACCAGTTCGTTGATCCGAACCGCGGCGGTTTCATTGATCTTGCTCACGACTTCCCGATACGACTGCATGCGCGGGTCGGTGTCGCTGTCGAATCCCCCCAGGGTGACAATGCTGCTGTACTGCGTGTGCAACACGAAAGCGTCCAGCGGGGGGGTCCGGCGCCGCAGGGCCTCCGCCAGCAGGTGTGCGTTCTGCGACGCGGCGTCCACGCGCAGCGACACTGCACCGATGCCGATGTTTTGCAGGAAGCCGCTGGTCTGCGCCCGCGACTGAATGACGCCCGGCATTGCGAAGGACTTGACCGCCAGGGTGAACGGCCGCGGGTTCTTGAACAGGCTGTACGGCTCGTCCTCGTTGAGCCGCCGCAGCAACGGCACGTCGAGCCGCTCCTGGTCGGATACGTGATCCGCCGCCAGGGTGGGGTTGCGCACAAACATGGCGTTGGTGAACGGATCGACGTAGCCCTTGCACTCCCAGTCGCCCTTCTTCTTGTCCTGGACCACGAACGCCTGAAAATACTTCGCCGGGCTCAACTGCTTGATCGCCGGCAGCGTCCGCAGCCGATCGCAAGCGCAAGGCGCCTCGTTGCGGCTGGCGTAGCCGCCGATGAGTACGCCGTGCTCCACCTTGTAGCGTGTCATGCTGACGCGCACCGGCGGCTTGTGGATTTCCCCAGGCAGATTGTGTTCCTGCTTCAGTTTCTCGTATTTGGCGTGCTCCGCCTCGATCACCCCGCGCACCCGCTCCAGTTCCTTGCGGCGTTCGTCCAGGCCGTAGTTGAAGGTGTAGGCGTTGGGCACGCCGCACTTGTTGCGCAGGTCCAGAATCAGATCGCGGGCCAACTGGGCCATGTTGCGGTTTTCATCCTCCATGTAGCTGATGAGCAGGATCATCCACGGCCCCTGCTGGGGCGTCACCACGAGGTCGCGGTTGGGCTCCTCGGTCGGCACCTGCATCCAGGGGGCGATGTAACTCGGCCCCGGTTGCCGCTGCGTAATTTGCCCCCAGAGTTGTTGCTGCACCGAGCGCTGCGGCGTCCCGCTGCCGGGGGCCGTCGGCAGTTGGGCGCGCCCGTCGTCGGCGCTCAGGGCCAGGACCAGGCCGACGCTCAGCAGACCGGCGGCCGTTACCAGCAGTTTGTTCATGGCTTCCGTGCCTCCCGCGCTGCGGCGCCGCCCGCGCTGGGGCCGCCGCCTGGTTCCGTCGTTGATGGAGAAAGGGCCTCATAACAGAAGCGTGCGCGTTAGTCCAGAGGCCAATTTTCGCCCAGCGCCTGCCGCTGCCGGGCGGTGACGCCATCGACGCCGACTTTACCCAGGTCGAGCAGCCGGTCCAGTTGTTCGCGGCTAAAGGTCGCCTCCTCACCGCTGCCCTGCACCTCAATGAACTGGCCGGCGCCGGTCATCACCAGGTTCAGGTCCACGTCCGCGTCGCGATCCTCCAGGTAATTCAGATCGAGCAGCGCGGCGCCGCCGAGCAGGCCGACGCTGATCGCCGCGACGCTGCCGCGCAACACCGCGCGGGTCCGGGAACAGGTCGCGGCGCTTGCCCAGCGCGTCCACCAGGGCGACATAGGCGCCGTTGATGGCGGCGGTGCGGGTGCCGCCGTCGGCGTCGAGCACATCGCAGTCGAGCCACAGGGTCCGTTCGCCCAGGTGCTCCAGGGCGACCACGGCGCAGACTGCGGCCGATGAGGCGCTGGATTTCGACGCTGCGGCCATCGATCTTGCCGGCGCGGTCGCGCGGCTTGCGGCCGAGGGTGCTGCCGGGCAGCATGGCGTACTCGGCGCTGAGCCAGCCCTTGCCGGTGCCTTCGAGGAAGGGCGGCACAGTCGGCTCGACGCAGCAGGTACACAGGACGACGGTGCGGCCCATGCTGACCAGGACGCTGCCGGCGGCCTGGCGCGTGTAGCCGCGCTGGAACGTCAGCGGCCGTAGTTCGTCGGGCTGGCGGCCGTCGAGGCGTGGGGACGGGCTTGGCGTCATTGGCGGGGCCTCCGGGGGCGGCGTCGGGTTGGTCGTCCTGGCCAGTGTACGCGCAGCGTTCGCCGGAACGAGGGGTAAGATAATTCGCCTCGACAGGAACACATCAACAAACTATCATCCGACCTCTTTACCTGAGTGCGGGTCAGGTGTTGGTGTCATTTCACGGGTTTTCTCGGGTCGTTCGCTCTCCCAGATCCACCCAGAGTGCCCCGTTCGCCAGGCTGTCAAAACTTCGGGGAGGTCGTAATGGACTCACACAAGGGCCCGCTCGCCGTGGTCGCGCACGCGCTGCACCGGCACTTCCTGTGGCTGCTGTTGATCGCCTACGCCGTCGCGGCGCTGCTGCCGGAACCCGGCCTGTGGTTGCGCGGACTGAATTGCGGCGAGGTGGGGTTGTTCGGCGAAACAGTGCAGCTGTCGCTGCCGGTAGCGCTGCTGGCGTTTCTGCTGTTCAGCACCGGGCTGACGGTGCAGTCGGGTCGCATGACGAGCCTGGTGCGCCGGCCGGCCATCCTGGCCGTCGGCCTGGCCGCCAACCTGGTGGTGCCCCTCGGCTTCCTGTTCGCGCTGGGGGTGCTGCTGCGCCTGTGGCCCAGCCCGGACGAGGCCCAGCAACTGCTCATCGGCCTGGGACTGGTCGCGGCCATGCCCATCGCCGGCTCTTCCGCGGCCTGGTCGCAGAAAACCGAGGGCGACACGGCGCTGAGTCTGGGCCTGGTCGTGTGCTCGACGCTGTTCAGCCCGCTGACGACGCCGCTGGCCCTGCATACGGTCGGCTGGCTGCTCGACGGCACCTACGCCGACCTGCTGCACCACCTGGCGTACAACGGCGCCGGCATGTTCCTGCTGCTGTGCGTGGCGCTGCCGTCGATGCTGGGCCTGGTGGGGCACAAGCTGGTGGGCGAGCCGCGCGTGCGGCCGTGGAAGCCGCCGCTCCAACTGGCCAACAGCCTGGTGCTGCTGACGCTGGTTTACTCCAACGCCGCGGTGTCGCTGCCGCGGGTGTTCACGCACGCCGGCTGGAGCTTCCTGGTGGGCATGCTGGTGGTGGTGATGACGCTGTGCATGGTGTGCTTCACAGCGGGCTGGTGGCTGGCGGCGGCGCTGCGGGCGGATCGGCCCCGGCAGGCGGCACTGATGTTCGGCCTGGGCATGAACAACAACGGCACCGGCCTGGTGCTGGCCGCCTCGGCCCTGGGAGGGCACCCGGAGGTGATGCTGCCTGTCATCTTCTACAACCTGGCCCAGCACCTGGTGGCGGCCGTCGCCGTCCAGGTGACCGGCAAGCCGGACGCACAGACCGTCCGCATGGTGCCGGTGCTGGCGACCACCGAGGTCCACCCGGCCCACGCCACGCTGGCCGCGCCGCACCGCCGGCAAACGCGGCCGGCGGCGTGAGACCGCGGCGAAATCCGCTGGCCACGGCCCGGCGGGGCGGGTAAACTTGCGGCACCTCTTCGACCACCACCACCGAGGGCGCCATGTTTACCGCACCGCATCCGCTCGAGCCGCTCTCTGCTGCGGAAGTCCGCCTCGCCGTTGCTATCCTCCGCGACGTTGGCCGGGTCACTCCGACCACACGCTTCGTCTCGGTCAGCCTCCGGGAACCGCCGAAGGCCGTCGTTCACGGCGGCACGGCGGCAGGCGAGCGCCGGGCGTTCGCCGTCCTCTTCGACAACGCCGCCAACGCCTGTTACGAGGCCACGCTGTCGCTCACCGAGCGCCGGCTGCTCGACTGGAAGCATGTTCCCGGCGTGCAGCCGACGATGACCATCGACGAACAGGTCGAGTGCGAGCAGGCGGTCCTCGCCAGCCCGGAGTTCAAGGCGGCGCTGAAGCGGCAGTACGGCGTCGAGGACACGGCGCTCGTCATGGTCGATATCTGGAGCGCTGGCAATTACGGTGAGGCCGAAGAGAGCGCCCGCCGACTGGCGCGGCCGCTGTGCTTCCTGCGCAGCGACCCGACCGACAACGGCTATGCCCGGCCCATCGAGGGCATCCGCCCGGTGGTGGACCTGAACGCCATGCAGGTGCTCCGCGTCGAGGAGTACGGCCACTGGCCGCTGCCGCCGCTGCCGGGCAACTACGCCGCCGACCGCGTGCCGAACCAGCGCACCGACATCAAACCCCTGGAAATCACGCAGCCGGAGGGGCCGAGCTTCCAGGTCGAGGGCTATCAGGTCCAGTGGCAGAACTGGCGTTTCGTGATCGGCTTCAACGCCCGCGAGGGGCTGACGCTGCACCACCTCCGCTACCAGGACGGCAGCCGCGAACGGTCGGTCCTGCACCGGGCGGCGCTGACGGAAATGGTGGTGCCCTACGGCGACCCGGCGCCGACGCAGTTTCGCAAGAACGCCTTCGACGTGGGCGAGTACGGCATGGGGATGTGCGCCAACAGCCTGGAGCTGGGCTGCGACTGCCTCGGCCTGATCCGCTACTTCGACGCCCATCTGGTCGATAGTCGCGGCAACCCGCTGACGATCAAGAACGCCGTCTGCATGCATGAGGAGGACTTTGGCATCCTCTGGAAGCACACCGACCGGCGGTTGCCCGACCGGCCCGAGGTGCGGCGCTCGCGGCGGCTCGTGATCTCCAGCGTGTCCACCGTCGAGAATTACGAATACGGTTTTTTCTGGTACCTCTACCAGGACGGCAACATTCAGCTGGAGGTGAAGCTGACCGGTGTGCTGTCGCTTGGGGCGGTACAGCCCGGCGAGCGGCCGCGGCACGGGGCGCTGATCGCGCCGCAGCTGTACGCCCCGGTGCATCAGCACTTCTTCAACGTCCGGCTCGACTTCGCCCTGGACGGGACCGCCAACACGGTGCAGCGCGTGGACGTGCTGCCGGACGAACCCGGCCCGGCCAACCCGCACGGCAACGCCTTCGCGGCGCGGGCCACGTCGCTGCAGACCGAGAAGCAGGCCCGCGATCACGTCAAGTTGGAGACCGCCCGCACCTGGCGCGTGGTCAACCCAAACGTGCTGAACGCGGTCGGCGAACCGGTGGCGTACAGGTTCATGCCGATGGACAACTCGCTGCCGATGGCGAGCGCCGACGCCTGGTGGCGGCGGCGGGCCGGCTTCGTGAACTATCACGTGTGGGTGACGCCGTTCGCCGAGGCCGAGCGCTTCGCCGCCGGCGACTACCCGAACCAGAGCCGCGGCGGCGACGGGCTGGTGAAGTGGACCGAGCAGGACCGGCCGATTGAGAACACGGAAGTGGTGTTCTGGTACACCTTCGGCCACACGCACGTGCCGCGGCCGGAAGACTACCCGGTGATGCCGGCCGCGTACACCGGGTTTCTGCTGAAGCCGAATGGGTTCTTCGCCATGAACCCGGCGAACGACCTGCCGCCGGCGCCGCGCAAGGCCGCGCAGGGGCTGCCGGTCGTGGCGGAGGGCAAGGGCGGTTGTTGCCATTGAGCGGGCGGCGGGCCGGCCGTCTTCACACCCAGTAATCAAGTGACCGGCGCGGGGATTCAGGGGACTGGCGCCGGTCTACACAATCCCTTGTTTGGCGGCAAGGAGGCTTTCATGAAGACAAGGAGCGTCTGTATCCAGCTGCTTTTCGGCGGCTTCGTCGTCCTTTGGATGGCCGGCTGTGTGTCCCAGGCGGATCGGGACGCGGCCGCGTCGGACGCTCTGATGAAGGAGCAACAACTCCGAGACAGCAGCCCCAAGACAACCGTGTGGATTCACAATCGCACTGGGGAACCGATCTGCGAAGTCGGTATGAGCTGCAAATCGGTCGAGCGCGCGGACAAATCCAGATCGTATAGTACGTCCTGGACTCGGGAGACCACTGTCGAAAGGGAGCCCAGGGAAATTTGGAGCGAGAAGTACCCGGAGCCGCTCGTGCTCGAAACGCTAAGGGTGCGATTCGATAAGGGCGCAAGCTCCGAATACCAACTGAACCACCCCTGCCTACCGGGGGACAATGTGGTGCTGGTAATTGAGGGCGGCGGACGGGTGACGGTCAAGGCGAAAGAATAGCCGCCGAACTAGCAGCTTCAGCGCACCGGCCACGCGAATGACGCCTCCTTGGAGGATACGTCAGTTTCCGCGTGAGCCGGCTGCCGAGCTAGGTCGTTCGGCGACGGCGATCTGGTATGCGCGCCGTTGCCCGAGATGCCGGTCTTCCTCACGGGCGAGAGTTATGTGTTGTGCCCGCTGGAATCCACCTATCAGCTGGCCTGGGAGCAGTTCCCGGCGCCGCTCAAGCGGCCCCTGGAGGCACCAGCCCCGTGATTGTCAGGAGAGTCATGGAATGATCCGTCGGGTATCATCAACCAGGGTAATCTTTATCGGCCCATTCCGGGTGAATCGCCATGCCTATCCAGGACTGGACGCGCGTCGGTGACGGCATCTTCCACGACTTTAACCACGCCTGGATTGAAGAACTGAAACGCACCTTGAACCGGGGCGGCTTGCCGCCTGACTACTACGCCCTGGCCGAACAATTCGCCGCCGGTTTCGGACCGGACGTGCTCACCCTTCAGGAAAACGACAACGGCACCCCCGCGGCCCCCGGCGGCCCTGGAAATGAGTCCGGCGGCAACCGCGTCCAGTTGGCCCCGCCGAAACTCCAACTCACCGGAGAGACGGAACGCGATCATCACCGCCGCAAGAAAAAGCATGTCGCCGTCCGCCACTCCAGCGGGGATAACATCATCGCCATCATCGAGGTGGTGTCGCCGGGCAACAAGGCCAGCCGTAATCCCCTGCGGGCGTTTGTCCAGAAGACGGCCGAGTTGCTTGAACAACACGTTCACCTGCTGATCCTCGACCTGTTGCCGCCTGGACGGCGCGACCCGCAGGGCATCCACCGGGAAATCTGGGACGAGGTGGCCGGCGAGGAGTATGTGGCCCTCGCCGACAAGCCGTTGACCCTCGCCGCCTACGAGGCCAATCTCAGCGTGCGGGCTTACGTCGTCCACGTCGCGGTCGGGGACGCCCTGCCGGACATGCCGCTCTTTCTGGAACCGGGGCTGGCGGTTGAAGTGCCGCTGGAAGCGACCTACAACGCCGCGTTCGCCGAGGTGCCGCAGCGCTGGCGGCGGGTGCTGGAAGGGCAGCGCTAAGCCGCAAGCGGCAGAAAAGACGGGGTGAGGCGTCGAGCTGTTCATCCGCCGCTCACCGGCGGCAGCACCGCCACCTCTGCCCCAGCGCTCAGCGGCAGCGCGTCCGCCGCAAACTCGCCGTCCACCGCCAGCGCACAGCGCGGCAGCAGCGCCGCCAGCGCCGGGCACGCCTCCACCAGCCGCCGGCGCAGGTCCGCCACCGTCGCGCCGTCGGACAGTTCCAGCGCCACCGTCTCGGACCCGGCCAGGTCCCGGGCGCGGGCGAACAGCCGCACCTGCAACGTCATCACAACACCCACTCCCCCAGCGGCTCCTGCAACCGCCCGGCGAACTCCGGCATCAGCCCGTACGCCAGCGCCAGGTACTGCACCGGATGCAGCGTCCGCTTGCCGCTGCCGTGCTCCATCTGCATCCGACAGGTGCTGCACTCGGTCGCCCCGAACAGCACGCGCGGCCGGTCCAGCTCCGCCAGCATCGGCCGTCCCGCCGCCATCGACGTGGCGTAGTTCGCCGCGCCTAGGCCGTAGGTGCCGGCCATGCCCGAGCAACCCACGTCCACCGGATGCACGCGCAGCCGCGGGATCAGCCCCAGCAGCGCCGGCCCCGCTGGCGGTCGCTGCGGTTGCAGCGCTTTCAGATGGCACGGCACATGATGCCCCACGGAAAAGTCCAGCGGCCGGAAGTCGGTGCGCAGCCGCCCCTGCTGGTGCAGGTCCCACAGGTACGCCGTCAGTTCGACGGTGCGGCCGGCCACCAGCCGGGCGTCCGGGTCGTCCAGCAGCTCCGGGTAGTCCTGCCGCAGCATCAGCGCCGCGGTCGGTTCCGAGCAGAGGATCAGGTCGCTCTCACGGGCGGCGTCGGCCAGGACGCGGACGTTCTGGGCGGCGACCTCGCGGGCCGTCTCCACATCGCCGTGCGCCAGCGCCGCCATGCCGCAGCCGCGCTGGCCGCGCGGCACGTACACGTCCACCTTGTTGTGCTTCAGCACCGCCACCACCGCCTCGGCCAGCGGCGGGTCGTTGTAGTTGGCGAACACGTCCACGAAGTACGCCACGCGCGGCTTGCCTGGACGCGGCTTGCGCGTCCAGCCGCGGCGGCGGGCGCGGCGCATGAAACTGCGCTGGGCGAAGCGCGGCAGCCGTCGTGCCTGCGACAGGCCAACCACCCGCTCCAGCAGCCAGCGCACCGTGCCGCTCCGCAGCGCCAGATTGACCAGCAGCGCGAAGGCGCTGCCCAGACGCGCCCAGCTCTCGGCGCGCGACAAAAACCAGTCCTTCAGGTCCATGCCGTGCTCGGCCACGTTGGCGGCCTTGGCCTCCAGCATCAGCCGCGGCACATTGACGTGGGCCGGGCACTCCTGGGCGCACATGCGGCAGTTGACGCACAGGTCCGCCACCGCCCGCACCTCATCGGCCGACAGTGGCGGCCCGGCGCCGCCGTCGCGCAGCAGGTGCCGCAGCAGGTTCGCCTTGGCCCGCGGTGCCGCCGCCTCGTCTCCCGTGGCCCGGAAGATCGGACACATGCGCTGCGCCGGCGCGTCCGTGCGGCACATACCGCAGCCGTTGCAGCCGGCCGCCTCGGCGCTGAACTCGCCCGGTTGCCAGCGCAGCAGCAGCGGCGCCGGCTCCGGGCCCGTCGGGCGGCGCAGCGGCCAGGCGGCCAGGCGCGGCTCGGGGTCCACGATCTTGCCGGGGTTGAAAATCCCCTGCGGGTCAAAGGCGGCCTTGAGCTGGCGGAACACCGGGTACAGCGGCCCGTACTGCCGCGCCACCCACGGCGTCCGCGCCAGACCGGTGCCGTGCTGCGTGCTCACCGTGCCGCCCAGGTCCAGCGCCAGCGTATGCACCTTCTCCGCGATGGCCGCCAGCTTCGACACGTCCTCGGGCTTCTGCAAATCCAGGAACGGCCGCGTATGCACCTGGCCAGCGCCGGCGTGGACCAGGAACGAGGCGGTTGTCTCATGCTCGCGCAGCACCTGCTGGACGCCGTGCAGGAACACCGGCAAATCCTCCGGCGGCACCGCCACGTCCTCGACGAACGCCAGCGGCTGGGCACCGCCGCGCAGGCTGTACAGCGCCGGCAGCGCCGCGTCGCGTACCTGCCACAGTCGCGCCACCTCCTCCGGCTCGGACGCCGTCTGCGCGGTCATCGCCAGGCGGTCAACGCGGTGCAGCTGCTCGGCCAGCTGCCGCGTCAGGGCGCGGGCCTCGGCGGGCGTGTCGGTCTCGTACGCCACCAGCAGTACCGCCTCGACCGCGGCCGGCACCAGCGCCGCGGCCGCGCCGTCGCCGCCGCGCGCCAGGCTCAGCAGCCGGCGGTCGATCAGCTCGCAGGCCGTCGGCCCGCTCGGCAGGGCGCGGCGGGCGGCCCGCAGCGCCGCCTCCAGGCTGGCGAAGCCGAGCAGCACCACGCCGCGTCCGCCCGGCAGCGGCGCCGTGCGCAGCGTTGCCTCGGTGACCAGCGCCAGCGTGCCCTCCGAGCCGGCCAGCAGCCGTGGCAGGTCGAGCCCGTCGGGGCCGAGCACGTCCTGCAACAGGTAGCCGCAACGGTTGAAGGTCGTCTTCGGCCGGCAGGTGCGGATCAGCTCGGCGTTCTGTTCCAGCAGCACTGCCACCGTGCTCACGATGTCCTGCAGGTGGCCGCCGGCGGGGGCGGCGCCCGGCGACAGCTCGCAGCTCGCCGCGGCGGCGTCGCCGTTGTCGAGCACCACGCGCAGGCCGGCGACGTGATCGCGGGTGTAGCCGTGCCGCAGAGCGTTGCCGCCGGAGGCGTTGCCGGCGACCAGGCCGCCGACCGTGCGGGCGTCACCGTCGTCCGGAGTGGGGGCGAAGCGGCGACCGACCTCCGCCAGACGGGCGTTGAGCTGCCGGCAGGTGACGCCGGCCTGCACGCGCACCGTGTCGGCACCTACGTCGAGCACGGCGCGGAAGTGGCGGGAAAAGTCCACGATCAGACCGGGGCCGAGCGCCGCGCCCGCCAGACCAGTGCCGGCGCCGCGCGGCACCAGCGACAGGCGGTGCTCCGCGGCGTAACGGACCAGGCGGCGCACATCGTCCTCGTCGCGCGGCACCACCACGCCGGCCGGCCGCACCTGGAAAATGCTGGCGTCGGTGCTGTACAGGGCGCGCGACAACTCGTCGAAGAGCAGTTCGCCCTGAAAAAAGCCCTTCAAGTCGTCGCGCAAGCGCTCGCGTTGCTGGTCGTCCACCGTGCGTCGTACCTCGGAGCGGGCCGCTGCCGGCGGCAAGGGCCCTGCGCGTTCATGATACGGACTGCCGCGGCGAACTGAAGGCCAACGCCGGGCAGCGCGGTGAGTCGGAGCCCGAGCGCCAGCGCGGGGCAGCGCTGCCTCCACGCTGGCGCTCGGGCGCGGACGCGAAACAAGAACGAGCAAGGCGATTCGGTATCAGAGGCGCGGCCGCATAATCTCACCAATTGGAGGGTGCGCATAGGGAAATGCCTGACGAATTTGACTGCCCAGACATCCCGACCTAGAAATGTGCGTCCACCTCTCAGGTCTGGCATGCCCGCGGCTCCCCCGTGCCGCCTCGGAGGTCGATTGCGGTTTCGACCGTATCAGGTTGAAACGCAGGACGATTGTCAGGGTAACAAGCGCCGCCGGGTTCCACGAAAGGGCAAACCATCCGCAAGGGTGGGACGCAAAGCCATGGATCCCTCACCCCAGGGGGATCGCCAGGCCGCCGAACGGAAGTGGTCCACTCGGTTTGAGCCGCCGCCGGACGCCCATTGCGCGCCGGTCGGGCAAGTGCTGCTTGCCATGCTGTCCCCCTGGTTTCTTTGTCCGACACGCAGCGCGGCCGTGCTCACGGTGGGCCGGCCGGCGGTGTCTTGCTGCCCCCGCGCGGAGCAGCCTTTCCCGGACCTGAAAGGATCGACTCAGATGATTTCGCAACTTACCCGAAGTGTCGTGAACTTCCTGCAGCGTGAAGATGGCCCGACGGCCGTCGAGTACGCGGTCATGCTGGCCCTGATTATCGTGGTGTGCATCGTCGCCATCACCGCCCTGGGCAGCAACGCCAACGCCACCTTCTCCAGCGTCAGCAACACCATCGGCTCCACCACCGGCAGCTGACCGAACTGGCTCATTGCTGCGGCCGGCCCACAGCCTCTCCCGGGCCCGCCGTTTCCCCTCCGAAGCAGACAAACCCCTGGCGCGCCAGCCGGCACGCCAGGGGTTTGTCTGCTTCGGAGGTGCCCAAATGATCCCGCCTATCGCCAACCAGGTCAGGACGGAAAACACCCCGGGCCCGCAGCACAAGCAAGGGTGGAGGTTGCTCCTTGCGCTGCGAGCCCGGGGTTTGTCGCTTGCTATCGGCCATCCCTGGTGCCGCAGGACATCAACGTCGGCCGTGGCGGGCACCCTGGTTGTGTCGCCCGAAGTTGGCATGGTTGTTCCCGCGGGTGTTGCGGTTGTTCCCGCGGATGTTGCGGTGGTTCCAGTGGGTGTTGCGATTGATGTGGTTCCACCGCATCACCGGCGTCTGGTGGCGGGCCTGCCGCCCCTGCCGGGAAACGTTGTTCAAGCGGAAGTGGTTCATCTGGCGGCCGCGGGGAGGAGCGGCGGAGAGGTCGGCGGTGACGACGGTCAGAGCGAAGAGAGCGACCGCGCCACAAATCAACGTGCGGAACATGAGGAGGACTCCAAAGACGGCACCGGAAGGTGGGGCGCCGCACTGTGCCGAGGGTGCGGCGTCTCGTAAGAATTGCCTCCACCTAAGTCATTGTAGGCGTATGGATTTCAAGAAAAAAAGTGCTGGTCGAACTTCGATCAGGCTGCTTGCGAAACGCGCAGGGTTCGCACGCCGCCAGTTCTGTAGAAGCTCTGGATTTGGGCGCGCGGCGTCAGCCCGCCGGTACTCGGAAGTACCGGCGGGCTGACGCCGCGCCGTGCGCCATGGTTGGCGGGTTGTGAAACGGGCTGATCGTCACTTCGCCAGCAAATCAATCAGGGTGCGCAGCGCGGCCGCCCCGTAGCGCTCCACCAGCTCCTTCGTCGTCCGCACGTCGCTCAGGCTGATGCCGCTCGGCATTGCCGCCTTTGCCGCCGCGGACTTCGGCGCCGCCGGTTTGGCGGCCGCCGGCTTTTTCGCGGCCGTCAGACCGACGCTCACCGGGGCGCCTTCCTTGCGCAGAATGTCGCCCTTGCACGTCGAAACGTGATCGGTCGTCATCTCGATGCCGAAAGCCTTCTTGATGTGAGCCTGCAGTTCCGCCGGTTTCGCCTGGGGGCCGAGCTTGGCCAGCGCCCGACGCACCGCCTCCTTTTTCGTCAAGCCGTTCGCCTTCGCGGCCGCCTTCGCCGGGCCGCCGGTCGTCTCATGAGTCGCGTTCGCCATCATATGTTCTCCCGATGGGTGGACGTTCGCAGATCAAGTATCTGAATTGTTACCGCAGATTGCCCAGCCGTCCACTTATCAGGGGGGTGGGCCACCGCTCCGCCCCGGGGTGGCGCCCGCTTATCTCGCCCCAACGGCCCAACCCGACCGAGGTGGCAGGCGGCCCGGCGGTTTTGCGATATAATGCACCACATGAAATACGCCATCATCATCCCTGACGGTTGCGCCGATGAGCCCCAGGAAGCGCTCGCCGGCCACACGCCGCTGCAGGCCGCCTACACGCCGCACATGACCCGGCTGACCCGCCAGGGGCTGGTCGGCCGCAGCAACAACGTGCCGCCGACGCTGACGCCGGCCAGCGACGTGGCCACGCTCAGCCTGTTTGGCTACGACCCACTGCTCGTCTACACCGGCAGGGCTCCGCTGGAGTGTGCCGCGATGGGCCTGTCTCTCGGCCCCGACGATTGGGCGGTGCGCTGCAATCTGGTGAACGTCGAGGACGGCCGCATGCGCGACTTCACCGCCGGCCACATCAGCAGCGCCGACGGCCGGGCGTTGATCGAAGCCGTCCACCGGGAGCTGGGCGGCACCTTTCCGTTGAGGGGCCCCGGCCCCGCCGCCCAGGTCGATTTCGCGTTTCATCCCGGCGTCAGTTATCGCAATATATTTCTGGTGCGTCCGCAGGGAGTGCCGGCACCGTTCAGCGAGCAGACCAAAACGCAGCCGCCGCACGACATCCCTGACCGACCCATTGCGGATCACCTGCCGACTGGCCCCGGCTCAGAACTGCTGCGCGACCTGATGGAGCGGAGTCGGGCGGTGCTGGCCGGGCACCCGGTCAACCGGGCACGGCAGTCCCGCGGCGAACGGCCGGCGACGCAAATCTGGCTGTGGGGCCAGGGGCGAGCGCCGCAACTGCGGCCGTTCCGGGAGGTGTACGGCAAGCGCGGCGCCATTCTGAGTGCAGTGGACCTGGTGCGCGGCGTCGGCGTACTGCTGGGCTGGACGCGCATCGACGTGCCGGGCGCCACCGGCTACCTGGACACGGACTACGCCGCCAAGGGCCGCTACGGTGTGGCGGCGCTGCAGGATCACGATCTGGTGTGTGTGCATGTCGAGGCGCCGGACGAGGCGTCGCACGAGGGCCGGGCGGACGCCAAGGTGAAGGCGCTCGAAGAAATCGACCGGCACATTGTGGGGCCGCTGCTGGAGGCGTTGCCGGCGTATGGCGACTGGCGGATGCTGGTGTCGCCGGACCATCGCACGCCGCTGCGGACGCGGGCGCACGCCCACGGTGAGGTGCCGTTCGTGGTCGCCGGCACCGGTGTGGAGTCGCGCGGTCAGGCCAGCTATGATGAAGTGGTCGCCGCCGCCAGCGACCAGGTGTTTGAGCGCGGCCATCATTTGATGCGATGGTTTTTGGAATAGTCATTAGTCATTGGTCATTAGTCATTAGTTATCTTGGGCTGCGGCCCAGATAACTAATGACTAATGACCAATGACTAATGACTCTTGAGGAGTATGATTCATGAAGCGATTCGTCACGGCCCTGCTGTTGCTGGGCCTGCTGCACCTCGGCGTGGCGCCGGCGCAGGACAAGGATAAAGACAAGGATAAGGACAAGGACAAGGGCAAGATCCGGATTACCTGGCACGGCCAGTCCTTCTTCCGCATCCTGACGCCGCAGGGTACGCGCGTGTTGATCGATCCGCACGACATCCCCGGCTACGGCCGCGTCATCGGCATGAAAGCAGACCTGGTGCTGATGTCACATAACCATAACGACCACACCCAGCTGGTCGTCATCGACAACATCAAGGACAAGAAAAACCCGCCGCTGGTCATTCCGGGCTGGGTCAAGAAGGGCAAGAAGGAAGACTGGAACCTGCTCACCACGACCGTCAAGGATGTGAAGTTGCGCACCGTCGGCGTCTATCACGACAACATGGAGGGGTTCAAGTACGGCAAAAATACCGCCTTCGTTCTGGACATCGACGGTTGGCGCATTGTCCATTTGGGCGACCTGGGGCACCTGCTGTCGGACGAGCAGATCAAGCAGATCAAGAAGGACGGGCCGATTGACGTGTTGATGATCCCGGTCGGCGGCATCTACAGCCTGAACGGCCGCGAGGCGAAGAAGGTGGTCAAGCAATTGCAGCCGCGCGAATATATCCTGCCGATGCACTACGGCACACCGGTTTTCGACGACCTGTTGCCGGTCACCGAATTTCTGGAGGGTCAGCCGCGCGAAAGCATCCTGCGCATGAAGGACAACCGCCTGGTGCTCGATCGCGACGACAAGCGCGCCCGGCCGCAGATCACCTTGCTGCACTGGTGGTCTAAAGGGAAACAATAGTCAATAGTCAATAGTCAATAGTCAATAGTCATTAGTCATTAGTCATTAGTTCACTGGGTTGAGGCGCAGGGAGAAACGCCCGTCGCTCGGATCCTGTTAACTAATGACTAATGACTATTGACTATTGACTATTGACTACTGCTGCCGCAGGCGGCTGTGGATGATCTCGACTGTGAACTGGGAAGTGCGGCGCACGTCGCGGTCGGTGTCCACCTGCGAGGCGCGGATCAGCGCCGGCAGCGCCCGCGGCGCGCAGAGCAGACCCAGCGAACGCGCGGCCGCCTCGCGCACCATCGGACTGCGGTCGCCGGCCAGCACCGCCGTCAACGGGTCCACCGCCCGATCCGCGTTCAACCGGCCCAGCTGCTCCACCGCGTCGCAGCGCACCTGCTCGTCCGGACTGGTCAACTTCTGCAAATAACCACTGACGGCCGCTTCATGATTGCCTGCCGCGGGCGCCGCGGCCGTCATCACCGGCGCCGGGGCGGGACTGGGCGAGTTCATCACCGGCACCGACTGCAGGGGCGGCTGCAACATCTGTGGGGCGGACTGCGGCGCCACCGGGGCGGGCGGCGCCGAGTACACCGGCGGCTGCGGCGCCACCGGGGGAGCCTGCATCACCACGGGCGGCGGTTGCACATACACCGGCGCGGGCTGCACGTACACCGGCGCCGGTGCGACGTACACCCCGCCATAGGGCCGGTAATATCCGTAGGGATAGTAACCGTAGGGCCGGTAGTACGGCCCCGGGAGACCAACGCCGATGGCGACGCCCCAGGCTTGCGCCGGGACGGCACTCGCGCAGCAGCCCAGCACCGCCAGCACGGCAGCGCCCAGCAGACGTAGTTTGCTCATGTGCGGAACCCTCCTTATCTGTTCGGGCGACAAAAGCCGCGGAATTATGTCACCGCCGCCGCCGCCGTCAAGGCCAAGCACCTTCCGGGGTGATGTCGGTGGGCTGGCTGCGGAGGAAAGCGCCATCGATTACCATCGGCACGCTGGCCCGCCGCCCATAACTTCGGCTTGGCGCTGATTCCCGTGCGCTGTACAAGCCGCCGCTGATCGGATCGACCCAGCCCGGAAGGAGGAAATAGATCATGCACTCAGCGCGCGGAATCGCCCTGGTCGTCCTGCTCGGCGTTGCCGGTGGCGGCTCGGCCCAGCAGCCGGCACCGACGCCCGCCCCGCCCGGCCCGCCGGCGCCGGCGGCCAGCGTCATCGCCGTCACCGTCAACGGCCAGAACATCCCCGAACTCGCCATCTACCGCGCCCTGCAGCGCATCCCGCCCGCGCAGCGCGACGCCGCCCGCAAGGACGTGCTCAACTTCCTCATCGACACCGCCCTCATCGACCAGTACCTCGACCAGCTCAAGGTCGCCATCGACGGCAAGGAAGTGGACGCCGCCATGCAGCAGATGAAGGACGAGTGCGCCAAGCTCAAGAAATCGTGGGAGGACGTGCTCAAGATCACCTTCGTGACCGAGCCGGAACTGCGTGTGCAAATCACCAACCAGCTGCGCTGGGAAAAGTTCGTGGCCCAGTACGCCACGGACAAGGCGCTCAAGGATTACTTTGAGCAGAACCGCGCCATGTTCGATGGCAGTCAGGTCCGCGCTCGCCATGTGCTGCTGAGCCCGCCCGCCGACAACGCCCAGGCCGTTGAACAGGCGAAAGCCAAGCTACTGGCGCTGAAAAAGCAGATTCAGGAGAAGGTCGCCCAGGAGCTGGCCAAGGCACCGGCCACGGACAAGCTGGCGCAGGAGAAGGCACGCATGAAACTGCTCGACGACACCTTCGCGGAGGTGGCGACGAAGGAGTCGGCCTGCGGCACGAGCAAGAACGGCGGCGATCTGGGCTGGTTCACTCGTGCCGGGCCGAACGGTGTCGAACCGTTCGCCCGCGCCGCGTTCGCGCTGAAGCCGTATGAGATGACCGACGTGGTGCAGACGGACTTCGGCTATCACCTTATCCTGGTTGTGGACCAGAAGGCCGGCCGGGAGGTGAAGTTCGAGGAGGTGCGCGAGATGGCCAAGGAGGTGTACGCGGAACGGCTGCGCGAGGCGGTCATCAGCCGGGCGCGGCCGGCGGCGCGCGTCGTGGTCAACCCGCAGCCGAAATGAGATCGGGGCGAGCGGCTTCAGGCCGCCGGTTCTTCGAGTTACCGGCGGGCTGACGCCGCGCCGCTCGCCTGCGTTATTACTTCTGCAGCCAGCGCGCGAACCACGCCAGCATTTCGCGGCGCATCTCCGGCGTGACCAGGTGCCCCGTGTCCGGATAGAGCACGTTGCGGAAGCGCTCCGGCGCCCCGAGCGTCCCATAAACCTTCGTCAACTTCTCTTCGATGGCGCGAATGCCGTCGGCCGGCGAGCCCGCGTCGAGGTCGCCGGTCAGCGCCAGGTACGGCCGCGGTGCGATCAGCGCCAGCACGCCCTCGGTGTCGAATTGCCGCAGCAGGCCGTCCACGAAATAATAGACGCCGTGCGCCTTGAGCTGGCCGTGCTTGATGAGGTTCTCGTAGCGCGTAAGACAGGCGATGCCGACGGTGCAGGCGACACGCTCGTCCACCGCCGCCAGCCACCACGCGCGTGTGCTGCCCATGCTCATGCCGGTGGCGCCGATGCGCTTCGCGTCCACCTCGGGCCGGCCGCACAGGTAATCCAGGGCGATCTGGTCATCGCGGACGAACATGCCCCAGAGCGTGCGGCCCATCCACAGATGATACTTGTGCAGGCTCTCCTGCTCGGCGCGGCCCGTCTCTGCGCGGCCGGCCGGCCCGGTGCCGACGCGGTCGCCGTGCCAGTACGCATCCGGCGCCAGCACCACATAACCCGCCTTGATGAACGTCTCGCCCAGCGGCTCGGCGCCGCCGTTGGTGTTGGCGACGAGAATCTGCGTCTTGTCCGGCGTCGAGGAGTGCAGCCACAAGATCGCCGGCGCCGGCTTCTTCAACCCGGTCGGCACCAGCAACAGACAGCTGACTTCGTTGTCCAGGCCGTTGTCGATGGCGATGCGCTCCAGCGTGTAGCCGTGGCGCAGCTCGCGCGACACCACGCGCACCTTCTGCGGTGACGGCCGCGGCGGCAGATCGCCGAGTGACTGCAGAACCTTTTTCAGCACGTCGGGCCGCTGCTTCTGCCAGGCCGCGGCGCTGTCTGGGAGCTGGAACTTGCCGACCGGCAACTTCTGGAACGCTGGCGGCACCAGGGCGTCAAGTTCTTTCTCCCGTTTGCGATACTCCTCGCCCGCCTTTGGATTGACGACCGCCTTGACCGGCGGCTTCTCGGTAGCGCGAATCGTCAACTGCCGCTGGATCACGTCGGCCACCGCGTCGGCCAGAATCTCATTCGCTTCCTTCGTGTAGTGCGTGCCGTCGCCGCCGAGCATCTTCGCAGGGCCGTGCTTCGTCACCAACCAGTGCAGGTCATGCACGGGGACGCCGTAGTCGTTCATCGCGGCAATGGCTCGGTCGTTGTAGAGGCGCACATCGGCCTCTCGGCGGTCGAAGCCGCCGCCGCGTTTGGCGTGCCGCTCGTCATGGATCGGCGTCGTGTTGGCGAACACCAGCCGCGCGGTCGTGTCGCGCTTCAGTCGCCGTACGATCTCCTGCAGGTTCTTGTCGTACCGGTCCGGATCGACCTGATACGTCTTCTGTTTGCGGTCCAGTTTGAGGTCGTGCAAACCACAGTTGAAGTGGATGACGGCGGCCTGGGGCTTGGTGGCCCACTCGTCGAGGTGCTTCAGGACGTTGCCGCTGTCGCCGCCGTTCTCCTTCGCGCTAATCACGACGGCCTTGCCGGCGAGGCGTTTGGCCACGAGCGGTGCATAACCCAGGCGGATGGAATCGCCGATGAGCACGACCTTCGGCAACTCGCCTTTCGGTTGCGCCGCGGCCCAGGACGTCGCGGTCAACAGCAGGGCCAGCGCGAACAGAGCACGGAGGAGCATGGTGCGGTCCTTTCCAGGGTTCGGGCGACAGCGCTTTCCGGATTCATCGTTTCGCGCGGCGTGCCCACCGCGAAACGATAAATCGAAAAGGCCGTCGCCGATGAGTTTATCCCCCCGCGGGTTGACAAGCAACCGCCCCATCGCCACCATGAACCACACCACGCAGGAGACTTGCCATGCCATCCCGCCGCTGTCTGTTCGTCCTCACGACCGTGCTGTTCAGTGCCGCCCCCGCTGCGGCGCAACCGCCCGCCGCGAAGGGCCTGAATGTACCGCCCGGCTTCGAGGTCACGGAGTTCGCCGACGCCAAACTGGCCAACGACATCTACTGCATGACGCTGGACCCGAAGGGCCGCGTGGTGGTGTCGGGCCGCGGCTACATCCGCATCCTGGTCGATGACGACGGCGACGGCCGCGCCGACCGGGCCATTGAGTTCGCCAACGGCCCGAAGGACGGCGCGATGGGCCTGTTGTGGGAGGGCGACACGCTGTACATCACCGGCGACGGCGGCCTGCGCCGCTACCGCACGAAGGACGGCGACCACGCGGCCGGCCCGTCGGAGCTGATCCGCAAGTTGGTGACCGGTGCCGAGCACGGCGCCCACGCCATCCGCCGCGGCCCGGACGGCTGGCTGTACGTGCTGTGCGGCAATAACACCGGCATCGATAAATCGTTCGCTCAGCTGCCGACGTCGCCGATCAAGGAGCCGGTTGCGGGCTGTGTGCTGCGCTTCACGCCTGACCTGAAAAAGAGCGAGATCGTCGCGGACGGCTTCCGCAACCCCTACGGCATGGACTTCAACACGGACGGCGAACTCTTCACCTACGACTCGGACAACGAGCGCTGCGTGTCGCTGCCGTGGTATGAGGGGACGCGGTTCTATCATGTGATTCCGGGCGGGAATTATGGATGGATCAATCCGCAGCGGGGCAATTTCTGGCGGAAGCCTCCGTACTTTCTCGATGTGGTCCGTCCCGTAGCCGATCTGGGGCGAGGTTCACCGACGGGGGTGGCGTGTTATCGGCACGTCCAATTCCCCGAGAAATATCGTGGCGGCTTCTTCGCCCTGGATTGGACGTTTGGAAAAGTTTGGTTTCTTCAGCCGATTCGTGGTCTGCGCGGTTTTTACAGTTGTAATCATCTGGCTGCTCCAGGCATTAAGGAGATTTTTCTGGAATCACTGGGCGAAAATGGTTTCGCCCCGACGGCGTGCGTCGTACACCCCGAGACCGGCGATCTTTACATTTCCATTGGTGGGCGAGGCACGCGCGGGGCAGTTTATCGCGTGCGCTATCCCAAAGGGCTCAAAGGGGCCAGTGCCGTTGCTGCTGCCCAGTTGCAACCGGCACCACAGTCCCTGGACTGGAAGCCTGATCTCGGCCCCGCCTTGATGAAGCAGGCGACCGTGCAAGATAATTGGACGCTATTAAAGACATTGCTTGCCTTGCGGCGGCACCGATCTCATTTCGATCAGGATGCGATTCTAAACGCGATCCGCCCACATTTTGAAAACGTGTCCAACGGGCTGCTTCAAAAAGCATTTGCCGACCTCGTTAAAACACTGGACGCCGACGCACGTCAGACTCTTTACAAGGACGTTCACCAACTCCTGGCCAAGCAGAAACATGCGTATCGGATGCTATTCGCGCTACTTTACGCGGACCTTGATACTGATCCGGGCAGGGTGGTGGACGAACTAAATAGCCTGTGGAAGCAACCACCTTTCGTTCACAGCCCGGATGCCTTTAGGTTATTACAACTTGCACTGGGAGACTTGACCGCCCCCGGAGCCCGCGGCACAGTTTGGGAAGGCTACACTGCCCGGTTGGATTTGGCTTCTCTGGAAAAGCGCATCGGCAAGACTAACCTGGATAGGGCGCGGAAATGTTTGAAGGAATTGTTAGTCAAAGCGGGGCCGGGGTGGGCAGATGACGAGCGAGCTTTCTACAGCTTTGAACCTGTGCGAACTCTTGCCATGCTCGGGCTGGATGACTCAGAAGTGCGTCAACAAATCGTTAAGTGTTTGGACGCCGCCGAAGAAGTACCAAATCAACTGCACTACCTGATTGCGTTTGCCCGCCTGGGCGGTTCCGCCAAGGAAAAGTTGACCCAGAAAGTGGCGACTGTGTTGGTTTCCCTCGACCGCAAACTGGCGGACCAAAAAGCCAACCGCGACAGCCACTGGCCGCTGCGCCTCAGCGAACTCTACACCGAACTGGGCCGCCTCGACCCCGCCCTGAACGCCGCGCTGCTGAAGCACTCCGAGTTCGGCCGTCCCGATCACGCCCTGTTCGCCCGCACCCCCGGCTTCGACCGCAAGCAGGCCTCCGTCCGCTTCCTCAAAAAAGCCCAGGCCGACCCCGATTATCGCTGGAACGCTGGCGTCGTCGAACTGGTCGGCGAGCTGCCCGAAGCGCTGCCGGTGCTGCGCAAACTGTGGGGCAAGGCGGGCGTGGACGGCGCCCTCCTGCCAGTCCTGGCCCGCAGTCCGCAGGTGGCCGACCACGGCAAATTCGTCAACGGCCTGGAGTCACCCCAGACTGCCACCGTGCGCCTGTGCCTGGACGCGCTGAACCAACTGCCGCCGCAGGAAAGCCCCAATGAGACG
This sequence comes from uncultured Gemmataceae bacterium, assembly GCA_963750165.1. GTDB lineage: Bacteria > Planctomycetota > Planctomycetia > Gemmatales > Gemmataceae > CAVVPN01. The sequence continues at coordinate 215,028 of CAVVPN010000003.1, forward strand.
TTGGCCCTGATTCAGGCGCTGGGCCGTGTGCCGGAGGGCAAGTCCGGCGACACGCTGCGCTCCGCGCTGGCGGCGCGGCTGACGAAGACGACGGGCCAGAAGTTCGGCACCGACCGCAAACAGTGGGCGGCGTGGTTCAGCAAGGAGCAGCCGTTGCGGGCGCGCCGGCTGAACAACCCCGACGGCGTGGATGTGGCCGCGTGGCGGAAGCGCCTGGCCCAGGTCGATTGGAACAAGGGCGACGTCCAGCGCGGCAAGGCGGTGTTCGTCAAGGCCCGCTGTGCCGCGTGCCACGGCGGCAACCAGGCCATCGGTCCGGACCTCGTGGGCGTCACCGGTCGCTTCTCGCGCGACGACCTGTTCACCGCGATCCTGCAGCCGAGCAAGGACGTGCCGGCGCGCTACCAGACGACCGTGCTGGAGACGGAATCGGGCAAGATTTACCAGGGCCTGATCGTCTACGAGGCGGTGGACGGCGTCATCCTGCAGACGGCCGACGAGACGGTGCGCATCGGCGGCGGTCAGATCGCGGCGCGGCGTGTCAGTCCGCTGTCGCTGATGCCGGCGGGCCTGCTCGACCCAGGTACGGCCGCGGACCTGGCCGACCTGTACGCCTACCTGCGCAGCCTCGGCCAGCCGGGCAAAGCGAAAGAAAAATGATTCACCACAAAGACACAAAGAGCACAAAGAGAAGGCAATGAATAAATAAATGTTCTTTGCCTTCTCTTTGTGCTCTTTGTGTCTTTGTGGTGAATCTCTCTTTGGAGAGGCGTTCCGTTGCAGCGTAACCTCGACGCCCTGGCCGACGGCGTGTTTGATGTGCTCATCCTCGGCGGCGGCATCACCGGCGCCGGCGTCGCCCTGGACGCGACCCTGCGCGGCTATCGCGTGGCCCTCGTCGATCAGGGCGACTTCGCCAGCGGCACCAGCAGCGCCTCGTCCAAGCTGATTCACGGCGGCCTGCGCTACCTCGAACAGGCGGACTTCGCCCTCGTCTACGAGGCGCTGCGCGAGCGCGCCCTGCTGCTGCGGAACGCTCCGCACCTGGTACGGCCGCTGCTCTTCGGGCTGCCGTTCTACCATGGCATGCGGCGGCCGCCGTGGCAGTGGCGGCTCGGCCTGACTTTTTATGACCTGCTCGCCGGCCGCGGCAACCTGGGTCGCAGCCGGCCGCTTTCCGCCCGGCAACTCCTGAACCGCTGCCCCAACCTCCGCCGCCAGGGTTTGCTCGGCGGCGCCGCGTATTTCGACGCCCAGATGGACGACGCCCGGCTGTGCCTGGAGGTCATCCGCGCCGCCGCGGAGCAGGGGGCGGTCGTGGCCAACTACGTGGCGGCCCTCGGCTTCGAGTTCCAGAACGGTCGTGTCGCCGGCGCCCGCCTGAGCGACCGCGTCGCCGGCAGGACACTGACGGTGCGGGCGCGGCAGGTGCTGAACGCCACGGGGCCGTGGGTCGATCGCGTGCGGCGGCTGGCCGGTGAGGACGCGCCGCTACTGCGGCCGACCAAGGGCGTCCATCTGCTGCTGCCGGACTCGGGACACCACGACGCCTTGCTGCTGTTGCACCCGCGCGACGGCCGGGTGTTCTTCGTGCTGCCCTGGCACGGGACGTTGCTCGGCACCACCGATACGCTCTGCGACGAGGCTCCCGACGCCCTGACGGTGACCGCGGCGGACGTGGCGTATTTGCTGGAGGGCTACAACCACTACTTTAACGATTCGTTTTCGGAACGGGAGGTGCTGAGTAGCTTCGCGGGACTGCGGCCGCTGCTGGCGGCGCGGGCGGGCGCGCCGTCGGCGCTGTCGCGCGAGTTTCGCGTCTTCGTCGGGCCGTCGGGGCTGCTGTCGGTCGCGGGCGGCAAGTACACCACCTACCGCCACATGGCCGAGGTCGTCACGGACGAGCTGGGCCGCCACCTCGGCCGCCGCGGCTGGTGCCGGACACACCAATTTCGACTGGGAGCGCCGGCCGAACCGTGGCCCGCGTTTCTCCAGCGCACGCAGGCGGAACTGTGCGACCGCCTCGGCCTGGACGTTCCCACGGCGGCGCACCTGGTGGAGCGCTACGGGCGGCGCGTCGGGGAAGTGGTGGCGTATTTGCGGCGGCCGGGTGGCCTGGAACCGGTGGCGGCCGGCGAACCGGAATTGCGCGGCGAGTGGGAGTATCAGCGGGCGCACGAGATGGCGCTGTTCCCGGCGGATCACCTGTTGCGACGGACGCGGCTCGGGCTGCTACGGCCGGAGTTATTGCCCGGCACCGGATCGCCTACTTCGTCAGGTTCAGCTTCGGCGGCGGCGCGTGGCGATACTTCTCCAGCACCTTCGGGAACACGCCCGGTAGGTTGGTGTGGTTGAAGTGCAGCGCCTCCGCCAGGATCTCGCGCAGCGGTTCACTGCGCAGCCAGAGCAGTTGCATCTCTGGCGAGCCCTTCTCCGCCACCCGCTCTTTGTGGAGTCGCATCAACAGGAAGTTCGACTTCTTCGGCTCATTGCGGAAGGCCAGCACCAGGGCGTGGCCCATGTCGCCCAGCATCCGATAGCTCTTCACGTTTTCCTGGGCCGCCAGCTGAGTGAAGAACGCCTCTGCCTCGTCCAGCCGGCGTTCCTTGAGGTACAGCACGGCCAGGTCGATGCGGTCTTCCAGGCCGCGGCGCGTCTCCTGGGTGCTGCGCGGCTGGGCGTGCAGCTTGACCGCTTCCTGCAGGGCCTTCTCGCGCTCGCGGTTCGAGAACAGCGACTTGACCGCCGGCGCGTCCTCCACCCCCGCAGCAGGCGGCGGCGCGGGCGGCGCCGCCGGCGCCTGTCCGCGGTTCTGCCACCAGCCGTAGCCCAGGCCGCCGCCCAGCGCCAGCACGATGCTCAGCAGCGCCGCCGCCGGCCGCCACGACCGCCGCCGCAGCGCCGGCACCGGCTGCGTCGTCGCCGCGTCCAGCGCCTCGGTCGGGTTGCCCGGGCCCAGCGGCATGACGATCGGCGGTGCGCCGCCGGTGACGCCGACCAGCGCATCGCGCAGCCGGCCCACCTCGCGAACGATCTCGCGGCCGGTCTGGAAGCGGTCCTCCGGCTTCTTGGCCATCATCTTGTGGACGAGGGCGCACAACTCCGGCGGCAGGTCGGGGCGGACCTGGACCAGCGCCGGCGGGTTGCTCTGCACGTGCTGCACCGCCACCTCGAAAGCGCTCTTGCCGCGGTACGGCGGCTGGCCGGCCAGCATGTGATAGCAAGTGACGCCGAACGAATAAATGTCGGTGCGCGGATCGACCGCCTTGCCCTCGACCTGTTCAGGGCTCATGTACAGCGGCGTGCCCATGGTGACGCCGCTCTGCGTGATGTGGAGCGGCTGGTCGGTGTCGGCGAAGCAGCGTGACAGGCCGAAGTCGGCGACCTTGACCTCGGTCTTGCGCGTCAGCAGGATGTTTTCCGGTTTGATGTCGCGGTGGATGATGCCCAGCTCGCTGGCGCGCTGCAGCGCCGCGGCCACCTGGCGGATGATGCTCAGCGCCACCAGCACTTCCGGCGGCCCCTTGCGTTCGAGGTATTGACGGAGGTTGCGGCCCTCGACGTACTCCAGGGCCATGAAGTGAATGTCGCCAACGTGATCGATGGCGTACACCTGGACGATGTTAGCGTGCGTGGCGCGGGCGACGGCCTCGGCCTCGAGTTTGAAGCGGGCCAGGGCGGTGGCGTTGGCGGCCAGTTCAGGCTTGAGCACCTTGAGGGCGACCTTGCGCTTCAGCGAGATTTGCTCGGCGACGTAGACCTGGCCCATGCCGCCCTGGCCGAGGCGGCGCAGGATTTTGAAGTCGCCGAGGGTCTGGCCGGACAGGTCGGCGGAGCCGGCGTCGCTGGCCGCCGGCACGGCGGGGCTGGTCGAGTTAGGGTTGCCGGCGGGGGTCATGGCGGATATTCCCAGGCGTCGCGGTCGGGACTGCACCGGCGCGGCTAATTGTTAAACCCCGCCGGCCGGGGACGGTCCTTGCGTCTCATCCCTTTTTCATCTTAGCCGACGCGGGTGGGGGATGCAAAGGGAGTGAAGGGTTGGGATGCACTTCGGCGGCAGAAAGGAGGGACCATGAGCACTGTGAAAGCGACGTGGCAAAACGGACAGGTTATATTGGAGGGAAAAGCGGATTGGCCCGAAGGCCACCCGCTCCGCCGCGGTGGGGAACAGGCGCGCGAACGGACCCCCAGGGCCGTGGACCGCGTTGTTCGCTTCCACCCAGGTCAGGCCCGGCGTTTCCGCCAGTTTGCGCGCGCGTCAGTAACTCTTGTGCGCGGCTCTTGATGGTTCGTTTCGACATAACGCCTTCCGATAGGGCAGATCAATGGAGCCGCTGTGATGGTACCAGATTTGGTACTGAATGCGAACCGGAAAAGCTGCGCGGATGGGTAGGTTAATTGAGCGGAATGGGGGTCAGAACTACCGGGCATCACGTGTCCCGTTTACGTTTCGCGCGGGTGGAAGGTCGCGCGAAACGTAAACGGGGTTCATCTGATGAAGTCAATCACGTCCCCCCTGGAGCAGCCGCGCCAGCGGCAGCCGATAGCACGTCGTGTTGCCGTTGCCCGTGAACAGCTCCCGCCCGTCCGGCGCGAACGCCAGCGCCCGCACCTGCGTGTCCAGCTCGCGCACCGCCACCTCGGCGCCCGTGGCCGCGTCCCACAGCCGCACCGTCCGGTCCTCACCGCCGGACGCCAGCCATTTGCCGTCCGGGCTGAACGCCACGCACAGCACCTGACCGTCGTGCCCCGTCAGCTCGCAGAGCAATTCCTGCGTCCGCACGTCCCACACGCTGATCGACTCCAGCAGCGATGTGCTCGCCAACCGGTCGCCCGTCGGATCGAAGGCCACCGAGGTGGTGCCGCCCAGGAACGTCGCCACCTCGCAGCGCTCCGCCAGGTCCCACAGGCTGATGGCTCCATCCGAGCCGCCCGTCGCCAGCCAGTCGATGCCGCCGACCGCCAGCAGCCGGCCCGCCGGATGGAACGCCAGCGCCTCGACCGTGCAGCCTTGCAGCGGGTCCGGGATAATCAGCATCGGTTCGCCGTCGCCCACGCGCCACAGCCACACCTCCATCGCCGACGCGCTCGCCGAGGCCAGCGCCCGGCCGTCCGGGCTGAACGCCAGGACCGTGCTCGGCTCCTCCGGGCCCTCCAGCGTCCAGTGCGGCCGGCCGGTGGCGGCTTCCCACAACTGCACGTGCGTGTCGGCACCGCCGGCCACCCAGCGGCCGTCCGGACTGAACGCCAGCGCATGGATCGGCTCCTCGTCCGGCAGCGCCACCAGCGCTTTCGCCTGGGCCACGTCCCAGACCTGCGCGGCGCTGCCGCCGTGGTTCAGCGCCAGCCGCCGGCCGTCGGCGCTCAGCGCCACCGCCGGCCGCGTCTGCCGCCGACGGGTGCCGGCCGACAGCGACACGCCGACCACCGGATCCCACAGCCGAATGATGCGGTCGCCGCCGCCGCACGCCAGCCGCCGATTGTCCGGGCTGAACGCCAGGCAGCGCGCCTCCACGTCCGCGCCGCGCAGCACGTATCGGCAGCGCCGCGTCGGCAGGTCCCAGATGTGGACCGCGTTGGCCGAGTCGGCGCAGGCCAGCAGGGCGCCGTCGTGGCTCAGCGCCAGGCAGTAGACCTGCTGGGCGTGGCTGTTGAGCAGGATGACCGGCGCGCCGCTGGCGGTGTCCCACAGTCGGGCGGTGGTGTCCCAGCCGGCGGAGATCAGATGGCGGTTGTCTGGCAGCCACACCAGCGCCGGGATACGGTCGGTATGACCGGTCAGGGTCATCACGTACCGGCCATCGGCCAGGTCCCAGACGTGGATGATCCGGTCCTCACCGGCAGCGGCCAGCAGGCGGCCGTCCGGGCTGACAGCGACGGCGCTGACCTCGCGGTCGTGCCGGCAGAACTCGTGCAACAGTTGATGGCCGGACACGTCCCAGAAGCGCACCGCCCCGTCGTCGTGGCCGGTGGCTACCAGGGTCGGGTCCGGGGCGAACGCCAGGGCCGTCACCCAGGCGGGCTGCGGCAGCACCGTCAGCAGGTGGCCCGAGGCCGGGTCCCAGATCGACAGGTCGTTGCTCGCCGAGGCCAGCACACGGGCGTTGTCGCTGAAGCACCACAGCGACTCCAGATCGCTGGCCTGGTGCCAGGACAGCGCCTGACCGGTGACCGCGTGCCACTGCCGCACCACCCCGGGCTCCTCCACCGACCACAGCGACCCGTCCGCGGCGAACGCCAGGGCCACCAGTTCGCCATCGGTCTGCAATTGCGGGTCGCCGTAGACCACGGCGTCGGGCACGACACGTGATATCAGGGTGGGGGTCATGGTTGTTCTCACGGACCTGCGGCGCGGAGCGTCGCCGCGACCATTGCGGTTGACGGGAAAGTTTACCACAATTTCAGTAAAGGATAGTCCGGGACGCCGCCGGACGGGGAAAAATCCGCAGATCCTGCGCTGCCCCGCTCGGAAAAAAAGGGGCGAGCGGCGCGGCGTCAGCCCGCCGGTGCTGCAAAGTACCGGCGGCCTGACGCCGCGCCGCTCGCCTGGAGCGCGGGGTACGACCCCTACCGCGACGGAGCGTCGGTGTCGAACTGCTTGCTGACGTTGGGGTTGAGGATCTTGCGGTTGTAGCTCTCGCCCAGGCCCTCCAGGAAGGTCACGCGAAAGTCCTTGGCCAGCTCCATCTGGCAGTATTCCACGAACCGATCCATGTTGGTCGCGCCCATCCAGCTGGCCATGAAGGACTCGGGCCGCGGATTGTCCTGCAGTCGCCGGGCCAGCTGGGCGAACTGGATTTGCCGGTGCAACTCGGCACTGGTGTTCGGGGCCGCGAGGATGTAAAAGATGGTCTGCGGCTTGTTGGCGATCACCTGCAGTACGTGGCCAGTGCCGCGCTTGTTGAACAGCTCCTTGTTCAGCTCGTCCAGCCACGGAATGGCGGGCGCGTTCTTCTCGCCGTACTTCTCCTTGCCCCGGGCCGTGCTGAGCGGCTCCTTCAGGTGGGCCATCGCCAGGACGCTATCCCGCGTGTCTTTGCGCGGGAACTCGATGCGGTGCCGTGGCAGTTCGTAGGGCACGTAATCAATGGTTACCCCGAGCGGGTTGTTCACGTTGCGGATCTCGTGCCGCTCCAGCATCGCCACCTTGGGGAACTGAATCGGCGGCTGATCGACCTTCTTGCCCTCGCGGTCCAGCGCTCCCTCGAAGCTCCGGCCAGCTGTCTCGGCCGCGCAGCGCGGCGGTCATCGCCTTGAGGTTCTCGGCCACCTTCTTGCGGGCCTCCTGCCGCTTCCACGCCTTGATCACCTCGGGGCGGAGTTCCGGCGTCAGGGTGGTCGGCGTCTGCTCCGCCTGTTCGCTGATCTTCCAGAACAGCATGGGCCGTTCAGCCTTGCGGAACAGATCCACGCGCTTTTCCGTCTCGCCGGGCTTCAGCGTTTCAAACGCCTGCCGTTTCGCCGTGATGCGCGGCGGCCACTCGCGCGGGATGTACGGGGCCACGTTGCCGACCGAGAACGCCTCATCAGCGAAGAACAGTTTGTAGAAATCAACGTCGCGCAGCTGGCGTGGCGTGCCGGCGCGGCCCTCGGTCAGATTGATGGTGTCCAGGCTCCTGTCGAACTCGTCGCGCAGCGGCAGCAGGGCCGGCACCTTGGTGGCCTGATACTGGTCGAACAACAAGGTCGTCTTGTAGTCCAGCGGGTACTTCAGCACCAGCGCCGGGACCACATCGCGGTTGAACTTGAAGTTGTCGCCCTTGACGGTCGGGTCCGTCAGCTGCTTCTCGACGGCCAGCATGGTGTTGGTGATCCACTTCTGGGCCAGCTTCTTCACAATCTGGTCCTGGATCAGCCGCTCCCGCACGGGGCCGGTCAGGGCCACGCGCCGCAGGGGCTGACCGGGCTGGCCAGGCATCGGGTGAGTGGTAACTTCCCCCTGCACGGAATAGACCATCGTGGCTTTGGGATCGACCAGACCGCTCAGGCCGTTGGGCAGAGGGCCGGTGGTCGGAGCGCTCAGGCCCACCAGGCGAGCCGTCAGCTCCGCCCGCCCCTGCTCTTCCTTCTTCAGGACCGGCGCCCACTGCTTCTCCAGGCCCGAGATGACGTCGTCGAAGTAGGCCCGCTTCATGAACTGCCCGGCCGGCATCGGCCCGAGCGTCGATATGCCCCCGGCCACCCCCACGATGCTCGCCACGGTGGTCGGCTTGAGCTTCGGCTGCTCCTTGCCCAGGTCCGGGTAGGTCCCGAACGGATTGTTGAGCAGCTTGTTTTTGAACGCCAGCATGGCCAGAGCCTCGCGGTCGCTCACGGCCGGCAGGAAGAAATACAGGCGGTAACGGGCGTCCGTGAAGTTCACGCCTTTACTGGCCTCCGTCTTGCGATGGCCCTGGAACGTCCAGTTCTGGAAATAGTAGCGCTCCCAGCCGGGCCGGCCGGGCTTGCTCAGGTTCTCCAGGTCGCGCTGCAGCGACGTGTCGAAGGCTTCGGTGCGCAGGTCGCGTCCCAGGCGGGTGTAGGCGAGCGCCAGCACTGGCTGGCCGAGCGTGAGCGTCGGCACCGGTGCCGCCATCAGGGCGGTGACCGCCTCGGCGCTGCGCTGGAACGCCGGCTCCTTCGGCATCAGCACGCCCACCTGGATTTTCTTGGGCATCGTGAAGCCGGGCTGCTCCGAATTGGGATCGTACTTCTTCTTGGCGTGCGCCTTGAAGAACGCCTGCACCTGGGCCTCGGTCGGCTCGGGGACGGATTTGGCCAGGGCGTCGAGCGCCACCGGCAGCACGTCAAGGGTTGCCTCGCTGCGGGTTTTAACGTGGTAGGCGAACAGCTGCTCGGGTGTCAGCGGGAAGCGGGTCTGCTTGGGGAAGGAGTCGAGCAGCAACTTGTCTGGGTTGCGCTGGCCGAACATCAGGAGGGCGGTGCGGCACTCCAGGCCGGCCAGCTTGGCGATCTGCACGCGGAATTCATCGGTCAGGGCGCGCAGGATCACGTCGTCGGTGGCGTTGTAATGTTGCTGCCGCACCGACTCCTGAAGCTTGCGCGAGTGGCCCGGCTCGAAGCCGATGAAAATGCCGTGGACCGACGTGTACACCAGGTCGCGGACATTCTCGGGGCTCAGCTGGATGTCCATCTTGTTAGCGAGTTCCAGCCAGGTCAGGAAGTTGGACAGGTCCTCCAGGCGCGTGCCCGTCTCGAAGTAGCGCGGCTGGCTGAGGCGGTCGATCAGGTCTTTTTGCAGGGTCGCGATCATCTGCAACTGCACCGCCCGCTTGTCGGCCGCCGCCTTGTCCTTCTTGGCCAGTTCGTTGATCTGCTTCTGGTTCTCGGTGAGGATTTCCTTGAAGCGTTCGATGCCGTACTTCATCAACTGCTTCATGAACTCGTCAGCGATGTTGCGGCGGGCCTTGAGGTCCTCCAGTTCGCGGTAGCGGACGGTGCGGTTGCTGATTTCGAGGACCGGCTCGCCGGCGGCGCGGTTGGCGTTGAACAGTTCGAGGAGGCGTGCGCCCAGGTCGCCCTGCACGCCGGTGCAGAGCACGAAGGTGAGCATGCACATGAGCAGGATGGCGGCCATCCAGTATTTTTGGTTCTTTTGGAAGTTGCGAAAGGGATTGAAAGCCATGTTACGACCCCGAGTTAGAGCCCGCCGTCCGCCGTCCGCCGTCCGTCACGCGCCTTGACACCGCGCGGAGCGGTGTAGTATGGGAGAGGGACGCCCTCGACTCAAAATAGCGATTGTAGCGAGTCTGCGCCCCAGTACAACAGCAACCGGCCCCGGCGCTCGTGGGGCAGACATTCCTGTCTGCCGGTCCCCTGGCAGACAGGAAAGTCTGCCCCACGGAAGAAAGAATCCCGGGGGCCGCCGCGACCCTCCAAGCATAAGGATAGGCGAGGCGGTGGTTCTCGCCGCCGGGGCTTGACCGACACCGATACACTACGAACTACGCACGAAAGACCAAGGGAGTCGTCGCTACTCAAGGAGTTTGCTGTGGCCGCACGGAAGAAGAAGAATCTGGTCATCGTCGAGTCGCCGGCCAAGGCGCGGACGATCAACAAATACCTGGGCGCGGACTTTGAAGTGGTCGCCAGCAAGGGGCACGTCCGCGACCTGCCCAAGAGCCGCTTCGGCATCGACATCGAGAACGGCTGGGTGCCGACCTACCGGCCGCTGCAGGATCGCAAGGACGTGCTGACCACCCTGAAAAAGCAGGCCGCGTCCGCCGGCATGGTCTATCTGGCGCCCGACCCCGACCGTGAGGGCGAGGCCATCGCCTGGCACCTCAAGGAAGCGCTCGGCCTGAAGGACGAACAGGTGCGGCGCGTCACCTTCAACGAGATCACCAGGACCGCCGTGCAGAAGGCGTTCGCCGAGCCGCGCACCCTGGACATGGACCGCGTCGCCGCCCAGGAGGCGCGGCGCTTTCTGGATCGCGTCGTCGGCTACAAGCTGAGCCCGCTGCTGAGCCGCAAGCTCGGCGACGAGGACCTGAGCGCCGGCCGCGTCCAGTCCGTGGCGGTGCGCCTGATCGTTGAACGCGAGCGCGAAATCCAGGCGTTCAAGCCCGAGGAATACTGGAAGATCACCGCCCTGCTGGCGCCCGAAGGCAAGATCGCCAAACCGGTCGCCCTGCAGTTGAAGCCAGTCACGAAGAAATTCGGCAAGAAAACGGAGGAGGACGGCCAGGACGGCAAGGACGAGAAGGACACCGAGGGCGGCGAGGAGGCTCCGGCCGTGGCGGCGCTGTCGGCGTTCGTGCTGCCGGAGGGCTCGTTCCTGTCGGAGCTGGCGGAGTGGAACGGTCAGAAATTCAAGGCGGGCAACGGCACGGAGGCGGGCGCCATCGTCAAGGCTCTGGAGGGGGCGAATTACGTCGTCAGCAAGGTCGAGCAGAAGGACCGTCAGGAGAAGGCACCGCCGCCGTTCACGACCAGCACACTGCAACAGCAGGCGGCCATCCGCCTGCACTACCACGCCAAGCGCACCATGATGATCGCGCAGCGCCTGTACGAAGGCGTGGACCTCGGCCCCGACGGCGCGGTGGCGCTTATCACCTACATGCGCACCGACAGCACGCGCGTCTCAGAGGACGCCTTGAAGGCGTGCCGCGGCGTCATCCAGCAGAAGTACGGCGACAAGTACCTGCCGGAACAGGCGAACCGCTTCGCCTCGGGCAAGAGCGCCCAGGAGGCGCACGAGGCCATTCGGCCGACGGACCTGACTTACACGCCGGAGCGCGTGGCCCAGCACGTGTCGCCGGAGCAGGCGAAACTGTACGCGCTGATCTACAACCGCTTCGTCGCCAGCCAGATGACGCCGGCGGTGTTCGCGGTGACCAATGTGGATGTGACGGCGAGCCCCCTCACGCCCAACCCCTCTCCCCCTGAAGGGGGCGAGGGGAGACCGGTGGGCGTCTTCAAGGCCCAGGGCAAGATCATGAAGTTCGACGGCTACCGCCGGGTGCTGGCGCCGGCCGGCAAGCAGGAGGACGCGCTGTTGCCGCTGCTGACCGAGAAGCAGGTGCTCGACCTGTTGAAGTTGCACCCGACGCAGCACTTCACGCAGCCGCCGCCGCGCTTCAACGAGGCGTCGCTGGTCAAGACGCTGGAAACGGAGGGCATCGGCCGGCCGAGCACCTACGCCAGCATCATCAACAAGATCGAGGAGCGTGGCTACGTCGAGCAGAAGGAGCGGCGCTTCTACGCCACCGAGAAGGGCATGACGGTCACCGATCTGCTGGTGGAGCACTTTCCGAAGGTGATGGACCTGAAGTTCACCAGCCACATGGAGGAGGAGCTGGACGAGATCGAGGCGGGCAAGTGCCAGCGCAACGTCGTGTTGCAGGAGTTCTACGATCCGTTCAGCCAGGCGCTGCAGACGGCCGAGATCAAGCTGATGGGCGACGCCCCGAAGTGCCCGGACTGCGGCAAGCCGTTGGTGGAGCGCTTCAGCCGCTTTGGCAAGTTTTTCGGTTGCAGCGGCCATCCGGAGTGCAAGTACATCAAGAAGGGCGAGCGGGCGCAGAAGGAACCGCCGAAGCCGACGGAGTACCTGTGCCCGACCTGCGGCAAGCCGATGGTTCAGCGCATGGGCAAGCGCGGGCCGTTCCTGGGCTGCAGCGGCTACCCGGAGTGCAAGACGACGATGAACTTTGACGCCGAGGGCAAGCCGGTGCTGGCGAGCCGGCCGACGGAGCACGTCTGCGACAAGTGCGGCAAGCCGATGGTGCTGCGCGAGGGGCCGCGCGGCCAGTTTCTGGCCTGCACCGGCTATCCGAAATGCAAGAACGCGAAGGATGTGGACGCGAACGGTAATCCGATCCAGCCGATCATGGCCGGCTTCGACTGCGAGAAGTGCGGCAAACCGATGGTCATCAAGAAGAGCGCCCGCGGCCCGTTCGCCGGTTGCAGCAACTACCCGACGTGCCGCAGCACCAAGCCGGTGCCGGAGGAACTGAAGGAAAAGTTGAAGGCGCTCATGCCCGCGTCGGCGCCGGCGAAGAAGAAGGAGACGCCGAAGGTCGCGGTCCATGAGACGTGCCCGGATTGCGGGGCGGCGATGGAGTTGCGCAGCGGCCGCAAGGGCTTCTTCCTGGGCTGCACGCAGTACCGCAAGACCAAGTGCAAGGGCACGCGCGAGCCGTCGCCGGAGTTGCTGGAGCAGGTGCAGGCGGCGAGCCCGGCGACGACCTGAGCGCGAGCCCAGTAAGCGACCCGTTGAGAACCTGTGGCAGAAAGGGCCGCTGTCTTCGTTCGTGGTTCCGCCTTCAGAGATCGTCCAACTTTCAAGTGTTGGTAAATAAGGAATTACGGCGAGCAGGGTGGCCGCAACCGCGCCGGCCGACAAGGGTTGCCACAACGCGGCACCACTTTTGCCGGTTTTCTTTTGCCTGCTCCGCGGAGGCAGGGTACGATCAAACCAGTGCCCGGCACCTCGCCGCGGCCCCGTCGCCTCAACTACGTTTCAGGGGGGTCCCACCACATGCTCACCATCTGGGGAGCCAAACAGGGGTTCTGCGACGGCCTGAGCCGCCGCAATTTCCTCAAGATCGGCGCGTTCGGCGCCGGTCTCACCCTCGCCGAGCTGCTCCGGCTCCGCGCCGAGGGCATCACCGTCAACGGGGGCACCGCGTCCCGCAAGGCCGCCATCATGATTTACCTGCCCGGCGGCCCGTCGCACCTGGACATGTACGACCTCAAACCCGACGCCCCCGCCGAGTTCCGCGGCGACTTCCACCCGATCGCCACCAACGTGCCCGGCGTGCAAATCTGCGAGCACTTCCCCATGCAGGCGCGCATGTGGGACAAGCTGGCGGCCGTCCGCTCCATCGTCAGCGTCGATGAGCACAGCGACTCGCTGGTCAGCACCGGCTACAGCCAGCGCGAAAACATGACCGCCAACCATCCGTCGTTCGGCTCGGTGGTGTCGCGGCTGCGCGGCGACAGCGGCAACGTGCCGCCGTTCGTCAGCCTGCGCGGCATGTCGCGCGGCACCGAACCCGGCTTCCTCGGCGTGTCCCACCGGCCCTTCTCGCCGTCAGGCCCCGGCGTGCAGAACCTGCGGCCGCTCACCGGCATGACGAACGAGCGCACCGCCGAGCGCCGCACCATGCTCCAGGGCTTCGACGACATCCGCCGTGAGGTGGACGCCAGCGGCACCCTGACCGGCATGGACTCCTTCCAGCAGCGCGCCTTCGATATGATCGCCTCCGGCGGCGTCCGCACCGCCCTCGACCTGACGCGCGAGAACGCCGCCACCCGCGAGCGCTACCGCGGCGTCGAGCAGTTCCTGACGGCCCGCCGGCTGGTGGAAGCGGGCGTCGGCTGCGTCACGCTGTCGATCGGTGGCTGGGACACGCACGGCCAGAACTTCCAGCAGTTGCGCCGCCAGTTGCCGCAGGTGGACCGCGGCGTCGCCAACCTGATTCAGGACCTGCACGACCGCGGCATGCAGAACGACGTGGTGACGGTCATGTGGGGCGAGTTCGGCCGCACGCCGCGCATCAACCGCAACGCCGGCCGCGATCACTGGTCGCCGGTCATGTCGGCCATGATCGCTGGCGGCGGCCTGCGCATGGGCCAGATGGTCGGCACCTCGACGGCCCGCGGCGAACGGCCGCAGGACCGCCGCGTCACCGTGCCACAACTGCTGGCCACGATGTACCGCGTCCTGGGCATCGATCCGGCCCGGACGTTCCCGAACGGCACCGGCCGGCCCGTCCACATCCTGGACGACCGCACTCCGGTGCGCGAGCTGCTGTAATTCTGAGCAGGGGTCAGGGGGCAGGGGTCAGCAGTCAGAAAAAACAAAATCGCCTTTGCTGCGTTACAATAGCAGCGTCGGCTCAGGTCGGTTTTTTCTGACCGCTGACCACTGACCGCTGACCACTGACCATTGTTTGAAGGATGCGCTCATGTCCGACAACCCGTCTCTTCAGGCACCCACTGCCGAGCGCCGCCGCATCGCCGCCGGCAAATTCGAGCGCGCCAACCAGGTCGCCGCCACCAATAACTTCGACTACGCCATCAAGCTCCTGATCGAGTGCTGTCAGCTCGACCCCGCGAACCTGATCTACCGCAAGGCGCTGCGCCAGACGCAGCGCGCCAAGCACGGCAACAATCAGCGCGGCAGCACCCTGGCCCTGCTGACCACCGGGCCGCAGAAACTGCGTCTGCAGGCGGCGCGCCGCAGTGGCGACCATTTGAAGGCGCTGGAGCACGCCGAGCACATCCTTGTCAAGAACCCGTGGGATGTCGGCGCCCAACTGGCGCTGGCCGAGACGTTTGACGACCTGAAACTGCCCGATCAAGCGATCTGGTGTCTGGAGATGGCGCGCCAGACCACCCCCGATAACAAGAAGGTCAACCGGCTGCTGGCCCGGCTGTACGAGCGGCGCGGCAACTTCGCGCAGGCCATCGCCCTGTGGGAGTGGCTGCGCAAGAAGGATCCCACCGATGTGGAGGCGGCGGGCAAGGCCAGCGAGATCGCGGCCCTCTCGACCATCGCCCGCGGCAATTACGAGCAGGTCATCGCTGGACGCCAGGCCGCCGAGGCCACGGAACGCGAGCAGGAGGCTGGCACGGGGGAGGCCGTCAACGAGACGGACACGCATCAGGCTGCGGGCACGGCCGAGACGCAGGCGCTGCTCCACCCGCGCATCGCCCGGGAGGCGGCGCCACTGCTGGCCAGGTTGAAGGCCAACCAGTCCAACCCGAACGTGTATTTGCAGCTGGCCCAGCTGTACCGCAAGGCGGAACTGCCCGACGAGGCCCGCAAGACCCTGCAACAGGGACTGGCGCCGACCGGCAACGCCTTCGAGCTGGCCGCCGAGCTGGCGGAACTGGACCTGGAGCCATTCCGCAAGAACCTGGAGATCGCCGACGCGAAGCTGAAGCGCGACCCGAAGAACGAGGAGGTGCGCAGCTCCGCGCCCGGTTGGTCAAGGAAATCAACACGCGCGAACTACAACTGTTCCAGCAGAAGGCGGAGCGCTACCCAACCGAACTGGGTCACCGCTTCGAGTTGGGCGTGCGGCTGCTGCGAGCCAATCAGCTCGACGAGGCCATCCGCGAACTGCAGGCGGCCCGCTCGGACCCACGGCATCATCACAGGGCGCTGTATCATCTGGGCTTCTGCTTCAAGAGCCGCAACAACTGGCGGCTGGCGCAGCGCAACTTCGAGGAAGCGCTGAAGGACCTGCCCGCCGGCGAGGACGCGCTGCGCAAGGAACTGCTGTTCCAGCTGGCGCAGGGGGCCGCGGAGTCGGGGGATTTGCCGCACGCCATCGATGTGGGACTGGAACTGGCCAACCTGGATTTCGGGTACAAGGACATCGGCCGGCTGCTGGACGAGTGGCAATCGAAGGAGCACGCGAAGAAAAGCTAACTCTCGTACTCTTGTTCCCGTGCTCCGCGCTGTGTCCCTGGTGTCGTGGGGATGCAACCTTCTTTCTAATTTTCCCCGGCCAGCACCCATTCCGCGACGCGGCGCTCGGCCCAGCGGATGCCGCCGGTGCCGTCCCAGCCCAGGAAGCCCAGATGGCCGCCGTGCTCCGCGATCTCCACCTCCATGCGCGGCCGCGGTGGCAGTTCCTCGAACGGCTCCACCGCGATGAACGGATCGTCACGCGCCGTCACGATCAGTGCCGGCACCGGCAGGCCCGGCAGCAGCGGCGCTGACGATGCCTGGTGGTAATAGTCCAGCGCGTCGCGGAAGCCCCACAATGGCGCGGTGTGCAGGTCGTCGAACTGGCGCAGCGTCAGGCGGCGCGGGAACCGCGTCTGCGGGGCGTCGGGGTTACACCACTGCTGGCGGCGCACCAGCTGCACCATGTTGCGGACGAAGTAGCGCTCGTAAAACCGATTGCGCCGCAGCGACAGCAAGGCGACGCAGCGTTCCATGTCGATGGGCGGCGCCAGCGCGGCGACGCCAGCGAGCTGGGCCAGCGGCTGGACCGCCGCCTCGCCCGCTGTCTTGAGCACCAGGTTGCCGCCCAGGGAAAAGCCGAGCAGGTACAGCGGCGAGGCCGGACACCAGCGCTGCACCTCCTCCGCGGCGGCACGCACGTCCTGCGAGCAGGCGCCGGTGTAGGTCTTGCGCCAGGCCCAGGCCGTGGCCGGCGCCGCGCAGGTCCAGGCGGACAACGCGCAGACCATGCGACAGCAGCGCCGCCGCCGTGCGGACGATGGCGCCGGAGCGGTGCGAACCGCCCAGGCCGTGGACCAGCAGGGCGACGGGTTGGCCGGGCTGCCAGCCGGCGGGCACGCTGTCGTGCAGCACCAGGCGGTCGCCGTCCGGCAGCGTCAGCAAACAGCGGCGGGCGTGCAGCGACGGCGCCCGGTGGTCGAGCACACGGCCGAGCAGCGTTTGCACGTGCGGGTTCCTCAGGAACGGCAGGGGGCGGAAGGGGTAAGACATCATTGGGGTCACCTTGGCAGGGCCCCGGTTAACCGGGACGGGACAATGGGGCGGTGGGCGTTGCCGCCGCGGCGGGGCCGAGGTAGCGGAAGCGCGGCACCAGGGCGTCGTTCACGAGCACCTGCTCCTGAAACATCCGCCGCGGCCGCGCACACAGCCCTCCGACGCCGTAGAGCGGGCGGTACACCACCAGTTCTTCCTCCGTTTCGCTATGCCGCGCCACGCCGAGCACCTCGTACAATCCTCCCTTGAAGTGCTGATAGCGGCCGGCCGGCACCTCGGCTTCGGGCATCTCCATGAACGACTCCTCAGACCGAGCTCCACCACCAATTCCATTTTACCCTACCAGGGCAAGGCCGAGTGCTTATTCAGCGGATTCTTTTCGGGGCTCGCGGAAAAGGTGAGTGTCCAGCACCCGGCGAGCGCTGCAGCGCTCGCCGGGTTCAGATGAGGTTCGAGGCTTGCTACCGAAGCGGAATTCCCGATTCCCAGCCCGATCTACCGACCCGCGGACTCGGCCGGCAGGACGCCTTCGCCGTCGCAGCGCGGGCAGTCGCCGCTGCCCTTGCAGGCGGGGCACTGCGTCTGGGCGCTGTCGCCGCCGCCGGAGCCACCACAGCGGGCGCAGATGCCGCTGCCGTGACACGCCGGGCAGCTGACCGTTTCGGACATCAGGAGTCCCTTTCCACCGGGCTGCGTTTCCACCCTCACGGGAAGTGGGGCGTCTTCTCGAAGACGTTGCGCGGTCGCAGCTCGAAGCCGCACCACATCGTCAAGGCGACACCGCGGACCTGCATCTGATCGTTCGGGCCGCGGAAGAGGCCGTCCTCATCGCGCGGCAGGTGGTAGCCCGGCGACATGTACCACAGCACCACATCGGTGTTGGTGATCTTGCGCTTCTGGGCGACGAAGCGCGGCAGGTTGATGTAATGCTGCTCTTCCCACCTGAAGGGCGTCACCCAGTAGTCGTACTGCGTGAACGCCTCGCCGTTGCCCCAGTGCCGCGGCGTGCCCGGCCGGCTGGGGATCAACTCGTAGCTCATGAAATTGCCCTGGGCGTTCTTCTTGTTCGACTGGATGCGGACGCGCGTGAACTCGTAAGCGTTCCAGACGACGCCGCCCTCGACGCCCTTGTTGAACAGCTCCACGATGTCGCCAGCCTGGACGCCGTTGCGCGGCTCCTGCCGCCGCAGCAGATACGCGGTGTTCTTCTTGCCGTCGTTCAGATCGACATCGATGCGCCAGCAGCCGTGGTGCATGTGGCCGACGTTCTCATGGTTGCCGAGGTTGCGGCCGGTCGAGCCGAGCCGGCAGTGGATGCTGCCGTCACAACGGAAGCTGTATTCCATCAGGTAATTGTAATTGCCGGCCCCGAGCGTGCTCCACAACACCAGTTCCTGACCGCGGCGCACCTTGTTGTAATACTTCCACAGGATGCCCGTGTCGCGCAGCTCCTTGACGGCGAGACCGTTTTCGAGCAGGGTGCCGTTGAGGCCGGCGTCCTCCTTGGTGTGCCGGACCAGCTTGTAATTGCCCTGGGCGCCGATGTCGTAGATGCGCGTGCCGTTGTTGTAGGGCACGAAGATTTCGGACAGCCGCAGGTTGTCGAGCACCTTCATCCACTCGGCGTTGGGGCCGGTCTTGAGATAGGCCCCCATGATGACCAGGCCAGGCCCCGGAGAGACGATCTTGTAGTAGACCTTCCAGGCGGTCTGCATCTGGCCGCCAACGGGGAATTCCTGGACGATTTCAATGGCGGTCGGATCGATCTGAATGGGTTGCTGCTTGTTCGGCTGCTGCGCCGGTGTGGGCGCGCCCGGCTGCATCAGGACGAACAGCGCCGCCAGTGCCGCGGCGCCGCACAATCCCAGGGTCAGACGACTGCGAACCATGTGTGGTCTCCTTGTGGTGGGGTGGCTGCGGAGCCCGCCTATTTATCCTTGTTGTGTGCCTTGTCGTTGCGGCGGACCTGCACCTGCTCGGCGGTCAAGTCCACGTCCACGTTGGGGCCGTACAGCAAATAAGCGCGGCCCTCCCGGAAAAAGACGCGGACCAACCGATGCTTGTAACCGAACGCCTTCGGCTCGACCGTGAACGCCTGTACCACGTCCACGTCGAACTTTTCCGGGCCGCCGTACTTCGCCAGCGCCTTCTTCACCTCGACGTTCGCCTTCGCCAGCGCCGGCGCGGCGGACTTCCTCCGGCGCCAGCGACGTGGGGAACTGCGCCAGTTCCTCGACGCCGAGCACCTCCTTGCGATCCGCGTCGATCCGCGTCAGCAGGGCCGCGTCGCCGTCATAGCGGTAGTGGATGACCAGGGCCTTGCGCGACGGTTTGTCGCCCTGACGGTCCACGAAGGTTTCCGTGTGCGTCAGATAAACCTTGCCGCGCCACAGTCCCTTGTCCTTGAGGGCCTGCTCGGCCAACTTGACGAGGGCGGCACGGTCGGGGTCGGCCGGTGGCTGGGGTTGCGCCACCCCCGGCCCGCGCAGTCCAAGGAAGACCCCCAGCGCGAACAACCCGGCGGCGCCGGCCAGCAAGCGTGACATGCCAGTCCCTTCGTGAGAGATCGGAGACGGCCCCGCGCGGGGCGGATGTTTCAGGTATACCCGGCCGCCGCCGCCGCCGCAACTAAAACCTGCGCCGCGGCGCCGCTTGGACGCGGGCCAGCCTTCGGAATACAGTGGGCAACAGGTCGTCTGCCGCGAATCGTTCGTTTGGAAGGATGCCCCCATGACGCAGCTGATCGACATGGCCGTCCAGCCCGTCACCGATCTGGATTTCGTGGCCGCCCTGCACCGGATTCTGGGATGCAGCCCCGAGCCGCTGACACCCTCCAAAATCCGCGCCGCTTTGCCGGCCGCCTGCCGCGCCCTCGGCGACGACGCCCTGGAAGAGGCGTTGCGGCGACAGGTCGCGGCCAACGTGCTGGTGGAGTATCCGCGCTACCGCAGCCACCAGCCGCGCTACTGGGATCGACCGATAGCGGTCCATGTGGTGGCGCTGATCCGCGCCCAACTCGCCAACCGGCCCCTGGCGCCGTCGGAGTTGCGCCGCCGCCTGCCGCGGTACGCCCGCGGTCAGGTGGACGCGGCGCTGGCCGACCAGACGGCACAGGGGCTGCTGCACCGCCACCCGCCGCTGGGCCACCGCGGTGTGCCGCGCTATGGCCTGCAGCCGCCGGATGTCCGCGCCGCGCTGGCGCCACAGTGGACGGCGCTGGTGGCGCGCCTGGCGGCCCAGGGGTTCACGCGGGTGCAGGTGCGGCAGGCGACGCTGGACCTGCTGCGCGAAGAGGAGTGGGCCGCGCCACCGGCGCAGCGAGCCCGATTGCCCGCTGGCGGACGACGCGGCGGAAATGTAGAGAATTACCAGTTGCTCCCTTTCCCGGAGGACGTCATGCGAGTGCGTGTGCTGCTGCTGAGTGTGCTGACCGTCGTGGCGTTGTGGGCGGTGCCCGCGGCGCGCGGCGGCGACAAGGACGGGTTCTTCAACGGCAAGAATTTCGAGGGCTGGGAGGGCCTGCTGGACCACTGGAGCGTCAAGGACGGCGCCATCGTCGGCTCGACCGGGCCGAACGGCATCAAGTTCAACACTTTCCTGTGCAGCAAGAAGAAGTACGGCGACTTCGAGCTGTCGTTCGAGATTCGGCTCAAGAACGGCGCCGGCAACAGTGGCGTGCAGGTGCGCAGCAAGATCGCGAATCCCAAAACGTTCGCGGTCGCCGGCCCGCAGGCGGACATTGGCGCCAACTACTGGGGCAGCCTGTACGGCGAACTCTTCGGCGGCATGATGAAGGAGGCGGACAAGAACTCCGTCAACAGCGTGCTCAAGCCGAAGGACTTCAACCGCTACTCCATCAAGTGCGTCGGCAAGCACGTGACCATCAAGGTCAACGATGTGACCACCGTGGACCAGAACTTCGAGAAGATGCCGGCCGACGGCATCATCGCCTTCCAGCTGCACGCTGGCGGGTCGATGGAGGTCACCTTCCGCAACATTCACTTCAAGGACCTGAGCAAGAAGTAACAAGAGCCGCCAGGACGCCAGGGAAGACAAACAATTGAATTTGTCTTCCCTGGCGTCCTGGCGTCCTGGCGGTTCTTATCTTTCAAACCCAGTTCACTCCTGCCAGCACGGGCTCAGCGTTTTTCCCAGGACGCGGGTCAGGCGTTTTTTCGGCTGCCTGTCACAACTGCAATTCAGGCCAGTAACAGATTGGACGGTTGCGACGACCATTCCACCAACTGACAGGAGCCTGCCATGAACCGTTGGATTCACAAGGGAGTGCTGTTCCTGCTGCTGGGCCTGGTGCTGCTGACGCTGTCCGCTCCGGCCACGGCCTGGGGCCAGACCGGGCCGCTGCCCACGAACGCCGCGCCGGCCGACCAGTACGCCGAGGCCAGCAAAGTTCACCTCATTGTGACCGGCTTCGCCACCGGCACCGGCAACGACATCGGGCCGGAATGCCGGGCCGATCTGATCGCCGTCCAGTCTCTGTTCTGCCAGGCGTTCGTCGGCCCGTGGCGCAGCCGCCTGGAGGTCCACGCTCTGTACGGCGAAGTCTGGACGGCCGAGCGGGTGCGGCAGTTCCTGCGTGAGGTTCAGGTCGGGGCCAACGACGTGGTGGTGTTTTACCACGCCGGGCACGGGGGCATCCGCGACGCCGACCGGCCAGTGGAGACGCATGTGCTCCAGGTGAACCGTCAGGAATTCGTGCTCCGGGAAGAGGTCCGCGACCTGTTGCTGGCCCGGCATTGCCGCGGTGTCATCGTGCTAACCGATTGCTGCAGCACACTGCCCAGCACGCCCCAGGTGGTCGGCCCGGCGCAGGGCCCGGTGCCGGCGCCGCCGTCCACGGAGCAGGCCGTCGCCCGCCTCAACCGGGCGACCGTCCGCAACCTGTTCCTGCGCTTCCGGGGGCTGGTGGACATCACCGCGGCGGAGGTGGGCCAGGGCTCGGCCAACGGCAACCTGCTGAATGACTTCGGCGGTGCTCGCGGTGCGTTCACGACCGCCTTCCTGCGGTTGGCCAGTAGCTCGCAGGTGTTCGCCGGCTGGGCGGACTTTTACCCGGCCCTGCGGGAACTGACCCACACTTCCTCCGGTCGGCGGCATCGAGCCCACGCTTTCGCCCTGCGCGAGGAGACCGCTGCCGCGCCCGCCAGCGCCGTGCCCGGCACCGGCCCGCTTGCGCAGTGATTCGGAAAGCGCAGTCTGCCCGTCATTTCGCCGCGGCGGCCCGCGCGTCGCGGGCGAGCCAGACCGCGAGCGCGACGCCAGCCAGGACCATCCCCACGCCCAGGGCAATGATCCCGATGGAGGCGGCGGGGTCGGGGGGGCTGCCCCCCTGCTGGAGCACGACCGCGGGCTGGCCCAGGTTCAACCCCGGGAAGAGCGGCGCGGCGGGTTCATTGACGACGACACCAGTGAAGGTGCGGAGCGACCCGCCGCCGTTTTCCTGCAACCACCCCGCGGCCCGGCGCGGGGACCGGGGCCGAGTTTACAGATCACGTGGACCGGCTCGTCGGGCCGCCAATCGCGGGGCACCAGGGGCACGTAGAGCACGGCCTGGTCCTCGGTGTCCTCTGGCCCGCGGGGGACGTTGCGGACCACCGCACGATCCGTCAAGAACACGCCCCGCTCA
This sequence comes from uncultured Gemmataceae bacterium, assembly GCA_963750165.1. Classification (GTDB taxonomy): domain Bacteria; phylum Planctomycetota; class Planctomycetia; order Gemmatales; family Gemmataceae; genus CAVVPN01. The sequence goes on from CAVVPN010000003.1 coordinate 237,593, forward strand.
ACCTTGAGCCAGCGCTGGCCGCCGTACTGGTTGAACGCGGCGATGGCGAGGGCCGTCGGCGCGGCCTCCGCCTGGGCGGCCAGGTAATCGCCCGTGCCGAACCAGACGGCCACGCCGCCGCCAGCAACCAGGGCGATGATGAGCAAGAGCATTCGCGCTTGCCAGTAAGTCTGCATGGGGGGACTCTCCAGCGAATTCGCACCGACACACGCTCTGGCCATTGGGACAGGCGCTTTTTTCCCATTGCGGCTAGCAATCGGCGCCGCCAGGCATTACACTACCACAACAAGAAGTCGGGCGTGTACCACAACCCCTCCTCGACGCTGCATTCTAACCCGCCCCGCCTTCCGCTCACACCAGCGCGCCCCCAACGCTGCTGCTACCCGGCGGTGCTCCGCCTCCCGTTGAGACGCAGCCATGAGTCAGCCCGATCCTGCCGCGATGTCCCGGGATGATTTGCTCGCGCTCCTGCGGCAGCTGCAGGCTGATCTCCCGTCGCCGGACACCGTCCACGACCGTCCGGCGCTGCCGCGCGCCGTCGCCGACCACCTGCCCGGCGTCGTCTTCCAGGCCGTGCGCGGCCCCGACGGCCGGTATCAGTTCAATCACGTCAGCGCCGCCATCGAGTTGCTCACGGGCATCCCGGTGGACGACCTGACACGCGACGCTGCCCAGCTGTCCGCGGCGCTGCTGGAGGACGACCGCCTCCGTGTGGCGGCCGCCTTGGCAGCGGCGCCGGCGGTCCTTGACCTGGAGTTCCGGCTGCGGCACCGAAACGGCGGCGAGCGCTGGGCCCAGCTCCGCGCCGCGCCACGGTCCCTGCCGGACGGGTCCGTCGTCTGGGACGGCATGTTGCTGGACGTGACCGAGCGCCACCGGACTGAGGACGAGCGGCAGCGGTTGGAGCGGCAGCAGCAGGAGGCGCAGCGGCAGGAGAGCCTGGGGGTACTGGCGGGCGGCATCGCCCACGACTTCAACAACCTGTTGACCATCATCCTGGGCTATCTGAACCTGGGCATGTGTGAGTTGCCGCCAGGGGCCGAGGTGACGCGCATGCTCCGCGAGGTGGAGCGCGCCGCCCACCGCGCCGCCGAGTTGACACAGCAAATGCTCGCTTACGCTGGCCGCAGCCGCTTTGTGCCGCAGGCCATCGATCTGTCCGCCCTGGTGCGCGAACAGGCCCGGGAATTGCAAACGCTGGTGCCGCCGCCCGCGATCCTGACTCTGGACCTGGCCGACGACCTGCCGGCCATCGTGGCCGACGCGGCCCACCTGCGCCAGGTGCTCGCCAGCCTGGTTGTCAACGCCGCCGAGGCGCTGCCACGGGCGCCGGCAGCGTGCGCGTGCGCACCGGCCGGGAGGAACTGGCGGCGGTCGATCCGCACGCCCCGCTGGCGGCGCCGGACGCCCGGCCGGGGCCGCATGTGGTGCTGGAGGTGTCGGACACCGGCTGCGGCATGACGGCGGAGGTGCTGCCGCGCATCTTCGACCCGTTCTTCACGACCAAGTTCCTGGGGCGCGGCCTGGGGCTGGCGGCGGTGCTGGGCATCGTCCGCGGCCACCACGGGCTGATCCGCGTGGCCAGCACACCCGGGCAGGGCAGCTGCTTCCAGGTGCTGCTGCCCTGTCCGGACCCGTCGGAGCGACCGCCGGCGACGCCGCCCGAATCGAGCCGCGCCAGCGGCACGGTCCTGGTGATCGAGGACGAGGAGGGCATCCGGTATCTGGCCCGGCACATCCTGGAGCGGGCCGGCTATCAGGTGTTGCTGGCGCAGGACGGCCGCCAGGGGGTGGAGATCTTCCGCGAGCACGGGCTGGACATCGCGCTGGTGCTGCTCGACCTGTCGATGCCGCTGCTGACCGGCGAGGAGACCCTGGCGGAACTGCGGCGGCTGCGGCCGGACGTGCCCGTGATTCTGATGACCGGCTACTGCGAGGCGGAGGTGGCGGAGCGCTTCGGCAACCAGCCGCCGACCGGCTTCGTGCAGAAGCCCTTCGACGCCAGCCGGCTGCTGGCGGCGCTGCACCGGGCGTTATTTCGCTGAGCACGGGTCAACGGTCAGAGCGCGAGCGCCAGCGCGGGGCCAAGTCTGCCCCGCGCTGGCGCTCGGGCTCCGATGCGCTCGGGCTCCGATCCGCTCAGCGCCAGCGTGGCAAGTGCGTCGGCGGCACCCACTCGTCGGTGGTGGACCGGCCCGGCGGGCAGGTCGTGCAGGGCGCCCCTGGCGCACAGCCGTCCGGGCCGCAACCGCTGGGGTTGCACGGCCCCGGACTGAACGGCGCCAGCTTTGGCCCGAGCCACTCGAAGATGCCCGGCGTCAGCTGCTTCGCCGTCAGGTAGTCGTGGTGGCCCCAGGGCTCGTAACCCACGCACACCGTCAACCCGCGGCACTTGCACAGGTACAGGAAACTGTCCACCTGCGTGTGGATGTTAAACTCGTCCTGGCCGGCGTAGGCCACGTACATCGCCAGCTCGCCCTCGTGCAGCCGGTAACGGTCGATCATCTCGATGGGGTTCTCCCACATCACCTGCTCCAGCGCCTCCGGGCCGCGGCCGAAGATCGGGTCGATGACGCTGCTCAGCTTTAGCGTCAGCAGGCCGCCGTAGAACTTGGCGATCGCCTCGCGGCGGTGGTCCAGTTGCGTGCGCCAGCCCCAGTGCTTCGGGTCGAAGTTCGAGAAGTAATGGCCGTGGTCGTCCACCCAGCGCAGGTTCAGCGGCGGAAAGAGTCCGATCACCACGCCGAAAGCGTCGCGGTGCCGGATGCCGTAGTTGAACGCCGCGAAGCCGCCCATCGACAGGCCCGCCAGCACGTGCGCGTCGCGCTCGTGACGGATCGGATAGTTGTGGCACATGAAGTCCCACACGTCCTGCAGGATGTAGTCCTCGAAGGCCCCCGCCTTGGTGTTCAGGAAGAAGCTGCCAGCCGTGGAGCATCCCGGCTCGCCGCGGAGACTGCCGTCGGGCGACACGGCGATGAACGGCGGCAATTTGCCGCTGCACATGGCCGCGTCCAGCTCCGGCGCGACGTGGTGCAGGAACGACTGTTCATCCTGGGCGAAGCCGTGCATCCAGATCATAATCGGATAACGCTGGTGGGGGTCGAAGTTGGGCGGCAGATAGACGTACATGTCGCGGCGCTGGTAGAGCGCGCGCGACCAGATGCGGTTGTCCGTGCCGTGGTTGGCGGTGTAATCGACGACCCGGCCGCTGAGGCGCTTGTTGATGACCTCGATTTCGTTGGTGTCCTTGCGCCAGCTCTGGGCGCCGGCCGGGGCCGCCGGCAGCAGCAGCAGCAGCGTCAGGACCATGTATCCGCGGATCTTGCTCACGGCATTGCCCTCGTACAGGAAGACGGTGCGGGCCGAATGGCTTCCATGGGTTCTTTCGGTCGTACGGGCGGCCTGGCCTGAGCGGCACCGCTGGCGCAACCGCTGCAACTGGCGGACGCGGCGGTAGACCTTGCGGCCGCGGCAAGCCGGGAAGACAGGCGACGGCGGTTTGGGTATGCTGGACCGTAGTGCAGGCGAGCCGCCTGCACCCGGAAAGCAGCAGGTGGGGCATGTGGGCGCTGGTGCTGGTAGTGCTGACGGCGGCGGCCATCTACTGGGATTTCTGCCGTTCGGGCAGGGACTGGGTGGAGTGGGGCACCTACTACATGACGCGGGTGTACTCGCAGTTGTGGCACCGCGTCTCGTACCGCGGCCGGGTGCCGTGGCCGCGGCACGGCCGGATGGTGCTGGTGTCGAACCACTCGTGCAGCGCCGATCCGCCCCTGCTGCTGGGCACCAGTCCGCGGCCGATTGGCTTTCTCGTGGCGCGCGAGCACTTCCGCATCAACCGGCTGTTCCACTGGTATCTGTTGCGGATCGGCTGCGTACCGGTGCTGCGCGACGGTCGCGATCCGGTGTCGCCGCGGCAGGCACTGCGGAAACTGCGGGCCGGCGGCATGATCGGCGTGTTCCCTGAGAGCAGCCTGGCCGGCGTCGGCCTTGATCGGCTGCGGCCCGGCCGACACGGCGCCGCCTTCCTGGCGCTGGCCGGTGAGGCCCCGGTCTATCCCGTCTACATCGCCGGCGGGCCGCAGACGCACCACCTGCTGGCCTCCTGGGTCTGGCCGTCGAAGAAGGCGGCGCGGATTTACTTCGGCGGGCCGATTGACCTGTCCGCCTACCACGGCCGGCCGCGCACCCGGGCCGTGCTGGAGGAAGTAACGCTGATACTGATGCGGCACATTGAAGCGTTGAAACCGTCGCCCCGAACTGGAGGGACACCCAATGAGCCAGGCAACCGCGACCGAGCTGACGCACAAGAAATGCGTGTCGTGTGAGGGCGGCGTCCCGAAGCTGACGCCGGAGCAGGTGAAGGGCTATCTGCAAGCGCTGCCGCAGTGGCGCCTGACCGAGGACAGCCAGCGCATCCGCCGGGAGTGGCGCGTCAAGAATTTCGTGGCCGGCCTCGACTTCTTCCAGAAGGTCGGCAAGCTGGCCGAGGACGAGGGCCATCACCCGGACCTGCACCTGACCGGTTACCGCAACGTCGCCATCGAACTCTGGACGCACGCCATCGGTGGGCTGTCGGAGAATGACTTCATTTTGGCGGCGAAGATCGATCAGTTGTAGAGGTCAGGAGTCAGAGGTCAGAAGTCAGGAGTCAGAGAAATCAGTGGATATTCTCCGCTGCAATGGATCGCACCATTGGTGTAACCGTTCTCTTGATTCCTGACTCCTGACTTCTGACTTCTGACCTCTGACACACGGAGGTGGACCATGACCAGGACGGAACCCGTGCCGGTTGGCAACGTACTGTGCGGCGCCGGCCAACCGCTCGTGTGGATCGCCGGGCCGTGCGTGATCGAGTCGCATGAACTGACGCTGCACATCGCCGAGACCCTGCGCGACGTGGCCGAGCGGTTGCAGTTGCCACTGATCTTCAAGGCGTCCTTCGACAAGGCCAACCGCACCTCGGGCAAGTCGTTCCGCGGCCCTGGCCTGCAGGACGGCCTGCGGACGCTGGAAGCGGTCAAGCGCCGCACCGGGCTGCCGGTCACGACGGACATTCACGACATCCACCAGGTCGGCCCGGCGGCGGAGGTCTGCGACCTCTTGCAAATCCCGGCGTTCCTGGCCCGGCAGACGGACCTGTTGCAGGCGGCCGGCAGTACCGGCGTCGCGGTCAACGTCAAGAAGGGCCAGTTCATGGCGCCGTGGGACATGCGGCACGTCGTCAGCAAATTGGCGGAGGTCGGCAACCGCAAGGTGCTGTTGACGGAGCGTGGCAGCACCTTCGGCTACGGCCAGCTGGTCAACGACATGCGGGCCATCCCGTGGATGCAGGATCTGGGCTGCCCGGTGATCTTTGACGCGACGCACAGCGTACAGAAGCCGGCGAGCCTCGGCGACCGCACCGGCGGCGAGCGGCGCATGGTGCCATACCTGGCGCGGGCGGCCGTGGCGGTCGGCTGCGATGGCGTCTTCCTGGAGACGCACCCGCGGCCCGACGAGGCGCTGAGCGACGGCCCCAATATGATCGCCCTGGACGACTTCCCGGCCCTGGCCGAGATGTGCCTGCGACTGCGGCAGGCGCTGACCATTGCGGATTGACGGCGGGTTCGTAGTACCGCCTTTAGAGCGGTTCACAGCCGCGTGGATCACGCCCCGTAGGACGGCTCTCCAGAGCCGTCTCCGAGACAAGGACGGCTCTGGAGAGCCGTCCCACAGGCTGTGCGCAAACCAAGTGTGAACCGCTCCAGGCCGAATCTGGGTGTCTGTTTCCGGCTAAAGCCGGTACTACGAACCGATCTTTCAATCCGCAATCGAAGGAGGCTGCATGACTGTTCGGCACCGATGGCGCTGGTTCCGGTTCGGCATGATGACGTTCGCCGGGTTCTGTCTGACCGCCCTGGCCGGTTGCGGCGGTTGCGGCGGTATCGTTATCCAGCCTCCTGAGAAAAAACCGAACCAGGGCGATCCGCTGGAAATGGGCCGGGAAATCTTGCAAAAGGCCGACGGACTCGCCGGCTACAAGGAGGGCCTCGAACAGTTCAACCGCTACCTGCACGGCCACTCCGACGCCCTCCAGGAGCACCGCCTGTCCAAGGAAGACCGCGCCGTCCTGAAAGAACACTTCGGCCTGGACGCGGACGAACTCCGCCAGATGGAAGCGACGGATTTTCAGAAGCTGGACAGTCATTACCTGGAACTGTGCTACCTGCTGCGCGACGCCGCCCGCTCGCTGCAGTTGCAGCACCTGCCACCGCTGGAGCAGGCGCGGCGCTGCTTCGACTGGGTGTGCCGGCAGGTCGTTCTGCGCGAGGCCCCCGGCGAACCGTTGCAGCCGCCGCTGTGGGCGCTGAAGCGTGGCTTCGGCTCAGCGCAGGATCGGGCCGTGGTGTTCGCGGAACTGCTGCGGCAGATCGAACTGGACGCGGCCATGCTGGCACTGCCCGGCGACAAGGGCGGCGTCCGCTACTGGGCGCCCGCGGTGCTCGTCGAGGACAGGGACCGCAGCGACCTGCACGTTTTCGACACACGGTTGGGGTTGCCGCTGCCGGGGCCGAAGAGCGGCGTCGCCACGCTGGCCCAGCTCAAGGCCCAGCCCACGCTGCTCCGGCAGCTGGATGTCAACGGTTTCACCTACGACGTGACCGACAAGGCCCTCGCCGGTGCTGAGGTCCGCCTGATCTGTCCGCTGACCGCGCTGGCGCCGCGCATGCGCTTCCTGGAGGCGGACCTGGCGCCGCACGACAAGGTCCGCCTGGCGCTGCGGCCGGCCGAGCTGCTGCGCCGCTTTGCGAAGGCCGGGGTGCCGGTCAAGGTGTGGAATGCGCCGCCGATCATCAAGGGGGGGCAGCGCGAACTCGAAATCTCGCCGACGCGCGTGCTGCGAGTCAACCTGCCACCGGACGAGGGCGGGATCGGCTCACCGCTCGTCTACCGCAGCTACCTGGTGGGCCTGACGCAGTGGGCGCCGATTGACCAGACGCTGGCACAGCTGAACATGCGGACGACGCTGGGCGACCGCGGCGAGGACCTGCTGGCGGGGCTGATCGGCGAGGTGGTACGCCGCTTCGCGCTGGCGCCGCGTGAGTCCCTGGAGCGCGGCCGCATTGACGAGGCGCACAAACGGCTGGAGAAGATTCATACGGTCCTGGGCGACTTCGCGGCGGCCCAGCTGGGCGAGGCCGAGTTCCAGGCCAAGTTGGCGGAGTGGCGCGAGGGAGCGCGGGCGGCGGTGAGGCGCTGGGCGCAGGAGGGCCAGGGCAATCCCCAGGCGCTGCTGCAAGGCTTCGCGGCCGAGGACCAGTACCTCGTGCAGCTGCTGTTCGCCAGCGAGGACCTGGAATTCAAGGAGAAGCCGCACAAGACGGCCCTGAGCTTCGTGGTTTTCCGGGCGGTGGGCGACCCGCTGCGCCGCGAGGTGACGCGGTTGCAAGCGCTGCGCTACCACGAGATCGCCGTCCGCCGTCAGGCCACCGCGGACCGCCGCGGCACAGGGCCGGACAAGGAGGAGGCACGGGAGACCTGGTCCGACGCCAGCGGCCTGTGGAAGAATTACAGCGACCGCGTGCCGCTGACCGCCGCGACGCTGGCGGTGGGACTGCAGGGGGTCCGCGACGCCGCCGCGCGAGCGCGGGCGGAGCCCGGCTACACGCGCGCCCAGACCCTGCCCGACAGCCTGGCGCATTTCCTGCAAAAAGAACTGCGGCAGTCGGCCGCCGCGGGGCTGCTGGCGGCGAACTGCCAGGAGAAGGCGGAGAAGGCGGGCGACCAGGGCGCGGCCGTCGCGCTGGGCCGCCTGGCCGGCCAGCTGGCGGATCTGCGCAGGAGTCCGGAAGTGCAGCGGTTTCTGGAGCTGTACCCAACGGACACCCGCGCAGATCCGGCGCGCGTTGTTCAGCGACTACGCGGACGGCGGCAGCTTTTACTGGATAGAGTACGGCGCCCGCCTGCGGCAGCGCCGCCTGAGCGGCAAGGGCGGCTGACAGCTTCACGCCGACGGCGGCTTACCGCGCGGATGGAACTGCTGGTGGATCGCCTTGAGCCGGTCGCGATCCACGTGCGTGTAATGCTGCGTTGTCTGAATGCTGGCGTGGCCGAGCAGTTCCTGCACGGTACGCAGGTCGGCGCCGCCGGCGAGCAGGTGCGTCGCGAAACTATGCCGTAGCGTATGCGGACTTACCTTCGGATGCACGCCGGCGCGCTTCACGTACTTCTTGACCAGCACCCACAACATCTCGCGCGACAGCGCCTTGCCGCCGCGGCTGACGAACACCCACGGCGCCTCTGGGTTGCTGCGCACCAGCCGCGGCCGCTGTCGTTCCAGGTACAGCGCCAGCGCTGCCAGCGCCGGCCGGCCGAGCGGCACCACGCGCTGCTTGCCGCCCTTGCCGTGACACTTGCAAAAAGCCGACTCGACGTGCAGGTCCGCCAGCGTCAGCCCGACCACCTCCGACGCCCGGCTGCCAGTCGCGTACAGCGTCTCCAGGATGGCCCGGTCGCGCAGGTAGAAGCGTTCCTGCGGCTGCGGCGCCGCCAGCAATTTTTCGACCTGCTCCGGGCTGAGCACCTGCGGGATGCGCTCCCACAACGCCGGCGAGCTGAGCAACTCGACGGCGCTCTGCTGCACGCGCTCCTCCAGGCGCAGGAAGCGGTAGAACATCTTCAGCGCCACCAGATGGCGGGCGACGCTCGGCGGCGCCAGCTTTTCTTCGCGGAGGAAGCTGAGGTACAGCGCCAGCTCGCGGACGCCGGGCTTGAGGTAATCGGCCAGGCCGCCGGCGACGACCCAGTTGGCGAAGCGGTCGAGGTCGCGGCCGTAGGCCAGCACGGTGTTGTGTGCCACGCCGCGCTCGCTCTGCAGGTAGTGGCGGAAGGCGCGGATGTCTTCGAGCAACTCGGCGAGGTTTTTGGCGCTGGCCATGACCATCCTTGCAGGTGGAGGGGAGCAGGCGTTACAGGCCCAGGATCGTCAGATAGACGAACCAGGCCACGGCAATCGAGATGGCGTAGAGGACGCCGGCGATACTGATGATCTGCGACCGAAGCAGGTGCGGATGGTAAAACCCCACGGTCAGCAGGTAGACGAAGCCGGGGTTTTTTCGGTCGTCGAAAACCTGCAGGGCGAGGCGTGAGCTGTGCCAGAAGAACCAGGGTATCGGCACGTACAGCAGCGTGCCCGCGACCAGCACGACCAGTAGCACCGGGTATCCCAGGGGGGCGGGGCCGAACACCTCGACCATGCGCGCCTGAACCTTGGGTTCGAGCATGAGCAGGGGGAGGATAGAGTAAACCACCACGGACATCGCGACCGTCATCCAGGTCACGCGCTTCCAGTAGTCCGCTTCGGGGCCCACCGTTTTCGCGGGCCGCGGTTCCGTGGGAACCACGCTGAGTGGCGCGACCGGTTCCAGGATGAGCGCGGCGGCCATTCCGACCCGCCGAATTTCGCGGATCGTCACATAGATCAGATAAACACCGCCGACGACGCCGACACAGCCGAGCACGAGGATGGTGATGGGGCCGCCCACCGGGCCTGCCTTCTTTTCCGCGACGACTTCCGCATACGTCAGGATCGGCTCGCCGCGGATGCTCGCCTTGTACAGGGGCACCCAACCATTTCTGGGAAAAACCGTTTCCTGTTTCGTGGACACCCAGATTTGCATGGGTTGGCCACTCTCGACTGCCCGTCGCAACGCGGCGAAGTTGCGCTGGTAACTTGCATATTCCGTGCGGTAGCCGGCGACCGTGAAATAGAGGTAGTGTCGGTCGTCGTTCCTTATACGACTCTGTCTCACCTCAATGTCCGTCGCCACGCCTTCGGCCAGGGTCAAGTCCTCCTCCGCGGTCGTGCCCCAGTCGAGCAAGACGTAGAGCGAGGTGACGATCATGACGGCTCCGCCGAGGAGGAACGCCGGACCAACCAATAACGTCCAGTAGGCTGGTTTTTTTTGAGAAGGTGTGGCGGAATGACGATTTTCGTTGAAAAACCCTGGCCTTTCTTCCATTCCGCTACTCCTTCTGAGCAGGCGACCTGAGAATGAGTTCCCTGGAGACGGAACCCCGCACTACGAGCCGCCGAGCAGCCGCCGCAGCGCCGGCCGCAGTTGCGCCAGCGCCCGCGCCCGGTGGCTGAGCGCGTGCTTGACGCGGCTGCTCAGCTCGCCGAACGTCTTGTGGAACTCCGGAATCAGGAACAACGGATCATACCCGAAGCCGCCGCTGCCGCGATACTCTTTTACGATCCGGCCGTGACAGCGCCCCTCGGTGACCGCCTGCACCTCGCCGCTCGGGTCAGCCAGCGCCGCGGTGCAGACGTAGTACGCGGCCCGCTTCTCGTCCGGCAGCGGCGCCAGCTCCGCGAGCAGGCGCTGGTTGTTGGCGGCGTCGTCGCCCTGCTTGCCGGCGTAGCGCGACGAGTAGACGCCCGGCCGGCCGTTCAGCCCCGGCACCACCAGGCCGCTGTCCTCGCCGAGCACCCACTGGCCCAGCGCTTTCGCCAGTTCGGTCGCCTTCTTGCGGGCGTTGTCCTCGAAGGTCTTGCCGTCCTCGACCACCTCCGGCGCGTCTGGGTAATCGGCCAGGGTGCGCAGTTCCAGGCCGAGGTCGCCGAGGATTTCCTCGATTTCCTGGCGCTTCTTGGCGTTGCGGGTGCCCAGGACCAGCACGGTGGCCATGCGATCGTCTCCCGGCCTGCGGATGGGCGTTCGTCTTGTCTGCGACCCGCGGTTATTTTACAGTGCCGGCCGTCTCGTCGTCCGCAGTTGGCCCCTGTCCTTTGAGGTATTTCGCCACATGACCTTGCCGCCCTTCAACCAATCGGGTGATCTGCCAGAAGGGATTCACAGCGCCGGGCTGGACGAAGTACTTGCCCGTTTTGGGGACGGGAACAAGCAACGCCGCCAGGTGTCCGACAACCTCCAACGCATCGTCGCGCTGGCCCGGGGCACCGGCAAGCTGGCCCGGTTCCTGCTGTTCGGCAGCTACGTCACCGCCAAGTCCGAACCCAATGACGTTGACGTGATCCTCATCATGCAGGATGATTTCAACATCGGCGCCTGTGGCGAAGAAGCGAAAGCCCTGTTCGACCACCAGCGGGCCACGGAGGAAATGGGCGCCAGCATCTTCTGGCGCGGCCGGCGATGCTGCTCACGATCACCCTGGATGAATTCATCGCCCACTGGCAAGTGAAACGGGACCAAACGCGACGCGGAATCGTGGAGGTGCGCGAATGATCCACAACGACGTAGAACTCCAGGGCACCCAGGAGAGGATCGCCTTTCTGGAGAGCTTGCTGGCGCAACTCCGCGTAACCGCCACCCCCGAGGAGTTTCCATTCGTGGCCGGCGGCTACCGGGCGGAAATTGAGAAAATGCAGGCCGAGGTACTGGCCTACCTGACACGCCACGCCAGCCAACCGCTGCCGACCGCAGAACCGAGCGCCGCCGGCAGCACGGCCTCGTGATCGCTCGCCTTGTCGCTGCGCCGCCCCGCCGTATCATTCCCCCCGACCGGAACCAGCAAGGGGGCGACATGACCATTCACTTCTGTGGCCTGGATGTGGGCGGCACCAGCATGAAGGGCGGCGTCATCACCGACGACGGCTGCGTCCTCAGCGCCGTCAGCCTGCCGACGGAGGCGCACAAGGGCCAGCAGCACGGCCTCGACCGCATGTGCGAAACCATCCGCCAGGCCGTCGTCGCCGCCGGGCTCGGTATCGAGCAGCTCAGCGCCATCGGCGTCGCCACGCCCGGCACCATGGACCTCAAGGCCGGCGTCATCCTCGACCCGCCCAACCTCAAGCCGTGGCAGAACGTGCCGGTGCGCCACCACATCGCGGAAACTTTCGGCGTGCCGACTGCCTTCCAGAACGACGCCAACGCCGCCGCCCTGGGCGAATACTGGATCGGCGCCGGTCAGGGCGTGAACAGCATGGTACTGTTCACGCTCGGCACCGGCATCGGTTGCGGTATCATCGTCGGCGACCTGGTGATCGAGGGCGAGCACAGCCACGGGGCCGAGGCCGGCCATATGAAGATCGAGATGTCCAACCCGCGGCAGTGCGGTTGCGGCCGCTGGGGCTGCCTGGAAGCCTACGCCAGCGCCACGGCGGTGGTGAAGCGCGCCCACGAAGCGCTGGCCGCCAGCGACGGCCGGTCGAGCCTGGGGGCGCTGCTGCACCAGCAGGGCGAGATCACTTCGCGCGACATTTTTGACGCCGCCGCGAAGGGCGACACGCTGGCCGACAAGATCGTTGAAGATACCGCATTTTATTTGGCCGTCGGCGCCATGAACCTCATGCACCTCATCGACCCGGACAGAATCGTCTTCGCCGGCGGCATGATCGCGGCCGGCGAGCCGTTTCTGCAGCGCATCCGCCGGCACGTGCAGGAGCTCGCCTTCCCGGTGCCGGCGGCCCACACGACGCTGTGCTTCGCCAAACTCGGCAGCGACGCCGGCTTCATCGGCGCGGCGGCGTGCGGCCGGCAACTATACCATCGCATCCGCACCGCCCACTAACGCGACGCGCCAGCGCGCACCTTATTTTCAGGAGCGGGTACAAATGTGCGGTTGATGAACGTGGCATGACGTTTTCAAGAGGTGATGATGGTGCCAAGACGCATGCCAAAGCAGCTAAAAAGTGACGGAAATGCCGTGTCGGGCCCTTGACGGCCCAAAATGGGACGGGTACGATTAAGAGTAATGAGGACTCGGCAGCGCCAGGAGTTCAGGCCCACTCCAGCCACGTTCCAGGGACTGGACGCCGTCAGCCGCGCCTCATTTCTGATTCCTCCAGGCGAAGGGGATCTTCACCGGCGCGCTCTCACTCACAAATCCGCCGTGGATTTGGGCAGCCTGTGTCAGCGCGTGGGAGTCAGTTCATCCCAGCAGCCCCTTGTTTCCAAGAAGGATAGGCGGCGATGTTAGTACTGTCCAGGAAAAAAAACGAGAGCATTGTCATCAACAATGACATCACCGTCACCGTCGTCGAAATTCGCGGCGATAAGGTGCGGCTCGGCATTGTTGCTCCCAAGGAAGTCCCGGTCCACCGCCAGGAAGTGTTCGACGCCATCCACGGCAAGAACAGTGCGGAGCCCGCGACGACCGCCAAGCCCGACGCCAACGGTCGTGCAGTGTAACGTATCGTTCTCGTGTTGCCAAGACCCTCCTTGCAAAACTGCGCGATCTTTTCTCGCGGTTTTTGGAGGGTTTTTTTATATCCAGGCTCGCGCATGGCCAAACCCACCATCGCCGTTCTCGGCGCCAGCCCCGACCGTCAGAAATTCGGCAACCGTTGCGTCCGTGCCTACGCCGCTGTTGGTTACGAGGTCTACCCCGTCCATCCCCGCGCCGCGGAGGTCGAGGGCCACCGAGCGTATCCGACCCTGGCGGACGTGCCGGCCGAGCGACTCGACCGCGTCAGCGTGTACCTGCCGCCGGACGTGGCCCTGCGGGTGTTGCCGGAACTCACGCACAAGGCCATCGGCGAATTGTGGTTGAACCCTGGGGCGGACAGCCCGGAGGTGGTCACCCGCGCCCGGGAACTCGGCCTGCCGGTCGTCGTCGGTTGCAGCATCGTGGACGTGGGCGTCAACCCGCATACGCTGGACTGAAGGCGAGCGGCGCGGCGTCAGCCCGCCGGTGCTCCGAAGTACCGGCGGGCTGACGCTGCGCCGCTCGCCGACTGGACCTCCCGTAGGACACTTGGTTCGCAACGCTCGCCTAACTCCCTGCGGCCACGCTATTAATGCTCCTCCCGGCCGCGGAGGGCGTTCACGTCAATCGCGTACTTCTTGCACTTGAGCCCCAGCGTCTCCCGCGACAGGCCGACCAGCCGCGCCGCCGCGCTGGCGTTGCCGCCCGTCCGCTGCAGCGCCTTGCGGATCGCGTACTCTTCCAACTGCACCAGGTCGAGCGGAATCTCGCCGCTGGGAGCGTCCAGCAGACGCAGGTCCCGCGGCCCGATCACCTCGCCCTCCGACAGCATCACCGCGCTCTCCAGTACCGTGCGCAGCTCGCGGATGTTGCCGGGCCAGTCGTGCTCGGCCAACCGCTTCAGCGCCTCGGGCGCCAGCAGCTTGCGCTTGTTGATCTGCGCCGCGTACTTGCCGATGAAGTGCTCCGCCAGGTCCGGCAGGTCGCCGAGGCGCTCGCGCAGGGGCGGCACCGTCAGGCAGATCACGCACAGGCGGTAATACAGGTCGTGCCGGAACCGCCCCGCCGCCACCTCCCGCGTCAGATCCTTATGGGTCGCCGCCACCACGCGCACGTCCGTCCGCACCTCGCGCTCCTCGCCGACCGGCCGGAACGGCTTGCCCTCGATAACGCGCAGCACCTTGACCTGGCAGTCCAGCGTCATGTCGCCGACCTCGTCCAGGAACAGCGTGCCGTTGTCGGCCTGCTGGAAGTAGCCCTGGTGCCGCCGGGCGTCCGTGAAGGCCCGGTCGCGGTGGCCGAACAGCTCCGATTCCAGCAGCGTCGGCACGATGGCGCCGCAGTTGACCACCACGAACGGTCCGCGGCCGCGCGGGCTCTGGCGGTGAAGCGCCAGCGCCACCAGTTCCTTGCCCGAGCCGGTCTCGCCCTGGATCAGCACCGTTGACGGGCACGGCGCCGCCCGGGCGATCATCTGCCGCAGATCGCGGACGGCCGGGCTGTCGCCGAGGATGTCGTCGGCGTCGGCGGCGTGGCTGCGCAGGCGCGTGTTCTCCGCCTCCAGGCTACGGCACAGCTGCAGCCGGGCCAGGTGGCTGGCGGTGAAGTTGGCGATCATCTCGCAGAGCCGTACCTGGCGCTGCGTGAAGAAGCGGTCGGTGTTGTTGTAGGCGTGCAGGGCGCCGAGGGCGACGCCCTCGGCGCGGAGCGGGACGCAGACGGCGTCGTTGAACGGCAGCAGGCTGTCGCTGTGATCGAGGCGGGCCAGATCCTCCTTGAGCCAGACGCGGCGGCCGTCGCGCTGCACGCGCTGGGTGAGCTGCTTGCTCAGCGCGGCGTTGACCGCCGCGTCCTCCGGTTCGACGATGCGCGGCAACGGCCGCTCGGGGTCGAGGCTCAGGAAGCCGCACAGCGTCGCCCCGGTCAGCTGCCGCACCGCCAGCAAGGCGTTGCGGACGACGACCGCGGCGTCGGCCTCCTCAACCGCGGTGGTCATGAATTCATGCAGCAGGGCCAGTTCGTCCACCTGAAACGTGGTGACCGCCTCGCCGGGTTCGAGGCCGGCGGGCGGCGTCGGCCGGTCGGGTGTCGCCTTCGCGGCGGTCACCACCTGGAAGCGCAGGCGCAGTTCGGCGATGCCAATCTCCTGGCCGTCTACCAGGCGTACCGGCCGGTCGATGCGAGCGCCGCCATCGACGCGCGTGCCATTGCGCGTGTTGAAGTTGCGCAGGATCCAGTGACCGTCCGTGAAGCGAATCTCGGCGTGCTCGCGCGAGGCGCGCTCGTCGTGGAGGACGATGGTACTGCGCGTGCTCCGGCCCAGCGTGACACACTGAGCGGTGCTGAAGTCCAGAATCGATGGGTCGGCTTCGCCGAGAATGGCGGTCAACCGTGCGTGCATGCCCTGCGCTCTCCCGGACGAACCCTTCGACGGAAATGTACCCCCCACCCAGGATGCGCCGGCGGCGCCGCGAAATCAAGCGATAAAATAAGGTGAAAAATACAGCGGCCGGCGGACGCCGACAGTTCGGGGCCGCCAGCCACCGTGGAAACACGCGGCTGCTTGAGCGCTCAGTTCTTGCGCGGCGACACGGTGACGAGCTTGCCCTGGGTGACGCCCATGCTGGAGTGGACGCGCACCGTGAAGGCGCCGGGCCGCAGCACCCGCGCCCGCCACATCACCAGGCTGTGGGGCCGCTCCTCGCCCTGCGGTGCCGGCACCGGCTGCACCTCGGGGCCTTCCAGCAAGGTCATGCCGTCGGGCAGCTCCAGCCGTAGCGACTGGCCGGCGGCCGGGTCGTGGACACGCGCCGTGATGGTAAAGCGCTTGCCCGGGACGAAGGAACCACCCAGGGTCAGTTCGACGCGGCCCTCACTCTCGGGGCTGGGCACGAGACCCTGACCGTAGCCGTAGGCGATCTCGCGTTTGCCGCCCGGCTTGATCTCCTTCGGCTCCCAGTAGACGCCCAGGCCGGAGTCGCCCATCGACGCGATGGCCTGCATGTTCCACATGTTGAAGCCCTGGCCGTGTCGGGTGAGCACCACGCGGTCGGGCTTCTCCAGCTTCGGCCCCAGGTCGAGCGTCAGATGGGCCACGAAGCCGGGGTTCTTCAGGTTCGGCTGCTGGAGCAGCTGTACGTAGGGCGGCAGCGTCTTGCCCTCGAGTTCGATGCCGTCCAGGAGTTTGTTGGGCAGGGTCGGCGCCGCGAACAGACAGCCATCGTTGTTGACGATGTAGGTGTCCATGTAGACACGCAGACCGATCTTGTGCGCCTGCTTGCCCTGGTTCTCGATGAGGTAGTGAATCAGCACGGCGTCGCGGCGGCGCTTGGCGGCCTTGGTCTGCGGTTTGGTGGGCACCACGGTCATGGTCATCGTGACGCGCAGGCCATCGGCGTAGAGATAGGAAGAGGAAAAGCCTTCGCGGTCCTTGCCTTCCCTGGTCTTGCCGAGGGGGCGGTTGGCGAAGTCGGCGCGGCCGGTCGGTCCCTGCTGCGGGAGGAACTGACCGTCGAGCAGCAGGCTGGGGAAATGGCTCAGGTGCAGCCGTTCGCCGCGCTCCCCCGAGACGTAGACCGCCAGCCCCTGCGGCTGATACTGGATGCGACGCACCGGGTCCACCGGCAGCAGGACGGTCGGATCGACAACGACGGGTTTCTCGTCCTTGATCGTTACCTGGACCGGAGGCTGCCCCTGCTGGGGCCCGGCCGCGGCCAGGGGCGCCGCCAGGGACGCCAGCAGGACGACCAGGAAGCCGCGCCGGCTGGGTGAGCGACGCTCAGTCTGCGAATGCTGCGAACGCATGGCTCCGACCCTCAAGGGAAGGGAGAGAACAGGGCAATTGTAACCCCGGTGCGCCGGGGTTCGCAAGGAGGGGACGTTCACGCCGCTGGTTCCTAACTTCCAGAGAGGACTCTCGTCCGAGCTGCGCACGGAGCGTACTCTGCGTCGGCGGTCAGGAAGCCGTTGGCACCGTGTTCGACCGCCGCCGCAAGTTGGAGCGCGTCCATCGACAGCAGTCCTAACAACCAAACCGCTTCACCGCCTCCCGGTTCAGCTCCACCCCCAGCCCCGGCTTCTCCGGCACCGTCAGGAACCCCTCCGCGTCCACCCGGAACGGCTCCGTCACAATCTCATCAATATACGGCGACGGCGTCAGATACTCGACGTAGCGTGCCACCGGCACCGCCGCAGTCAGGTGCAGGTCCGCCGCCAGGCCCAGCGCCGTGTTCCAGCCGTGCGGCACGTACAGCACGTTATGTTCATACGCCAGCCACGCGATCCGCCACGCTTCGGTGATGCCGCCACATTTCGTACAATCCGGCTGAATAATGTCCACGGCGCCACGCTCGATGTACGGCCGAAAGCTCTGCCGCCGCGTCAACACCTCGCCCGTGGCGATCGGCAGCGGTGCCTGGCGGCGCAGCTCGATAAAGCCCTCCAGGTCGTCCGGCGGCAGCGCTTCCTCGAACCACACCACCGCGTAGTCCGCCAGCATCTTCGCCGTCTCCAGCGCCCACTTATAGCCGTGCGGCCAGAACTGTTCGCTGCCGCCCGCGTCCACCATGATCTCGATGTCCGGCCCCACCGCCTCGCGCGCCGTTCGCACCAGCAGTTCGTCGAACTTGCGGTCGCGCCGCCCGAACGGCCGCCAGCCCAGCTTGATCGCCTGGAAGCCGCGCGCGACCGTCCGCTGTAACTTCTCGCGCAGCGGCCCCGGTTCGTCGAACAGGATCGAGCCGTAGGGCTTGATTTTTTGGCGGTACAGGCCGCCCAGCAGCCGCGCCACCGGTTGATTGCAGACCTTGCCCATCAGGTCCCACAGGGCGATGTCAATGCCGCTGATGGCGTGCTCGACCGCGCCGCCGCGGCCCTGCCAGAACGTCGTCTGTCGCAGCTTCTCGGTGACGCGCGCCGGTTCGTCGGCGCGCTCGCCGTGCAGCAGCGGCCACAGCAGCTTGACCGCCGCGGCCACCAGTGCCTTGCTCGTCATGGCGCTGCCGACGCCGACCAGGCCCTCGTCGGTGTCGATTTCGACCAGGGTGTGCAGGTCGTCCTCGGGCTTGAGTTCGTCGGCCCACCCGCCCTCGGGTGTGGCGCCGGCCAGGCCGGTCAACCGGATGTCGGTGATCTTCATGGCGTCTCTCGGCGGTTCGGGCCGGGGATCTCAACGATGGTTTCGCGCAGCTTCTGGCGGTTGCGCTCGTCCACCAGGACGATGCGCGGCTGATGCCGGGGCACATCGGCCTCGTCCACCAGAGCGAACGTGGCGATGATGACGAGGTCGCCCGGTTTGGCGAGGTGGGCAGCGGCGCCATTGATACAGACGATGCCGGAGTCGGCGTCCGCGACCATCGCGTAAGTTTGCAGCCGGGAGCCGCGCGTCACGTTCCAGACGTGGACCGCCTCGAACGGCACAATGCCGGCCGCGTCGAGCAGCGTTTTGTCCAGCGACAGACTCCCCTCATAGTCCACGTCGGCGTGGGTGACGGTGGCGCGGTGGACTTTCGCTTTGAGCATGATGCGTTGCATGCCGTCATTGTAAGGGCGGCAGCGGCGCCGCGGCGAGTCCTGGCGTGCGCTAAACGATTCGCCTTTTTGATTGCACACCCCGGCCGCCGCGGGCATACTCAAATCACTCAGTTCGCCCCACCTACCCCGGTGTCCCGCACCATGAACACGCACCTGTTCCGACTGGCGCTGCTGGCCGTCGCCCTGGCGCCCGCCGCCGCGACGCAACCCGGCGCCACGATGAGCACCGTCGCCGGCACCGGCAAAAAGGGCCACACCGGCGACGGCGGCCCCGCCACGCAGGCCACGCTCAACCAACCGTTCCACTGCGACCTGGACGCCCACGGCAACCTGTTCGTCGCCGAGTCAGGCAACCACTGCATCCGCAAGGTGAACCTGAAAACGGGCGTCATCAGCACCGTCGCGGGCACCGGCCAGAAGGGCTACACCGGTGACGGCGGGCCGGCCACCCAGGCGACGTTCAACGAACCCTACGCGGTCCTCGTCAGCCCCGAGGGTGATTTGTACATCGTGGATCGGCTGAACGCCGTGGTGCGCAAGGTGGACGGCAAGAGCGGCAAGGTGACGACGGTGGCGGGTTCCGGGCAGAAAGGTTTCGGCGGCGACGGCGGCCCCGGCAACCAGGCCCAGCTGCGCGAGCCGAACGACGCTTGCTTCGACGGCAAGGGCGGCCTGCTCATCGCCGACGTGGGCGATTGGCGCGTACGCCGCCTCGATCTCAAGACCGGCGTCCTCACCACGTTCGCCGGCACCGGCCGGCCGAAAGGCAAGATCGACCGCGCCAGGATCGGCGACGGCGGCCCGGCGAAAACCGCGGTGCTCGTCGGGGCGCGGGCGGTGTGCGTCGATGGCCGCGGCAACACCTACATCTGTGAGCGCGAGGGCAACGCCGTGCGCAAGGTGACAGCGGACGGCACCATCACGACCATCGCCGGCACGGGCAAGAAGGGCTATGACGGTGACGGCGGCGACGCCCGCAAGGCCAGTTTCAACGGCCCCAAGGGCGTGCGCTGCGACGCGCAGGGCAACGTCTACGTCGTGGAGACGGAGAACCACGCGATCCGCAAGATCGACGCCAAAACCAACGTGGTGACGACGGTGGCCGGCGGCCGCAAGGGCAGCGGCGGCGACGGCGGCGCCGCGCTGCAGGCCGGCATGGACCGACCGCACGGCTGCGTCCTCGACGCCCACGGCAATATCTACATCGCCGACAGCAATAATCATCGGGTACGCAAGGTGACCATCAAGTAAGGAGGTTCTCACATGCGTTGGCGTTTATGCGTGGTGGCGCTGCTGCTGGTGGCGCCGCTGGCGGTGCTGCACGCGGGCGACGAGAATTACAAGCTCGGCCCCGATTCGATGGAGCAGCCGGGCGTGCCCAGGGGCAAGATCACCAAGCACACCTGGAAGAGCAAGGTGTTCCCGAACACCGTGCGCGACTACTGGGTCTACGTGCCGGCTCAGTACGACCCCAAGGTGCCCGCGAAGGTGATGGTCTTCCAGGACGGCGCCGGTTACATGAACCCGAAAGGTCAGTTCCGCGTGCCGGTCGTCCTGGACAACCTCATTCACAAGAAGGAGCTGCCGGTCATCATCGGCATCTTCATCAACCCCGGCGTCGTTCCCGCGCAGGGCGACAAGAAGGAGGTCAAAAATCGTAGTTTCGAGTACGACACGCTTTCCAACCAGTACGCGAAGTTCCTGGAAAAGGAGATTCTGCCGGAGGTCGCGAAGGACTACAACCTGAGCAAAAAGGCCGCGGACCGGGCCATCGGTGGCATCAGTTCGGGCGGCATCTGCGCGTTCACGGTGGCGTGGCAGCGGCCGGATCTGTTCAGCAAGGTGCTGAGCCACGTTGGCAGCTTCACCAACATCCGCGGCGGCAACGCCTACCCGGAGCTGGTGCGCAAGAACCCGCGCAAGAACATCCGCGTGTTCATGCAGGACGGCGCCAAGGACCTGGACAACAAGTTCGGCAACTGGCCGGAAGCGAACAAGAAGATGGCCGCGGCGCTGAAGGACCAGGGCTACGACGTGCGCTTCGAGTTCGGCACCGGCGCCCACAACGGCAAGCACGGCGGCATGCTCATGCCGGAGTCGCTGCGCTGGCTGTGGCGCGAGAAGAAATAAAACATGGATCCACAGATGACACAGATGGAGCACAGATAAAGACATTTGAATTTGTCTTTATCGGTGCTCCATCTGTGTCATCTGTGGATCCTATTCTTTATCCGCCCACGGCAGCGTCAGCGTCAGCAGCTCGCCCAGCCCCTTGCCGAGCTGGTCCGCCGCGTAGCGTGTGTGCCGGGCCAGGCGCCACAGCTCCGCCGGCAGCCCCGGCGCCCGCGCCACGCTCGTCAGCAGCCGCCACCACGACACGCCGCCGCCCGCCAGCAGCGCCGCCAACCGCGGTGACAGCCGCGTGTCCACGCCGTCCGAAATCGCCCGCACGCAGCCGAACGGCACGCCCTCCCGGGTGCAGCGCTCGGCGACGAAGGCGCTCTCCATGTCCACCGCCAGCGCGTCGTGCTGCTGGCCCAGCGCCCGCTTCGCCGCGGGGTCGGCGATGATCTGCGGTGCCGTCACCAGCCGGCCGCGCCGCAGCGGCGGCTCCCAGCGGCCCGGCAGCGGCCCCGCCGGCCAGGTACACGGCCACGCCCGGCCGTCCGCACCCAGCACCTCGGTCGCCAGCACCAGGTCGCCGATCAACAGCTGGTCCTGCAACCCACCCGCGAAGCCGGCCGACAGCACCAGCTTTGGCCGATACCCGACATTGACCAGCTTTGGCCGGCCGAGCAGCCAGTCCAGCGCCCGCGTCGTCCGCGCCCGACCGACGCCCGGCTGCGCCACCAGCACCGTCAGCCAGGCGGGACCGCAAAAGCGCGCCCGACACGGCGCTCCGGGGAAGCGCTGCTGCGGCGGGAAGTCGCGCAGGAACGGCTGCGCTTCCCGCCCCAGCGCGAACAGCACGCAGGGATCCTCGAACTGCAACAGGTCGCTCACCGGAACCAGTCCTCGGACAGGAACGGCCGGGCCAGCGTGTAGACCGCCAGCCACAGGCTCATTACCAGCAGCACCACGAACAGCGCCGTCGGCAGCCACGCCCCCGCCGTGACGCCGGCCTCCGCCTCCGCCGGCGGTGGTGGCGCGGCGGCGTCCGCCACGACGCGAGCCGGCCGCGCGGCCCGGGTCAGGGTCGGCGGCTCGACCGCGGCCGGCCGCGGCCGGGGCGGCTCCGGCGCGGGCGCGCGGCGGCGCGGCGCGAGCGGGCGCGGGCGGCGGCGCCTGGCGGGGCGTCGGTCGTGGCGGCGGTGCCTGGCGCGGCATCGGCACGACCGGCTCCTCCGCCTCGTCCGGCTCGGCGCGAACGCGATAGACTTTCAACTCCGGTTCCTCGGGTGGCGGGACCGGGCTGGGTTTGGCCGCGGCGGCCGGCTTTGGCGTGACGGGCGGCGCCGCGGCGGGGCCGGCTTCGCCCTGGGCCTGGTGCGTCTTCAGCAGTTGCTCCGCGGCGGCGGGCGGATAGGTGCGGCGCAGGTCGGCGACGTAGCCCTGCACGTCCGGCGAGCGCAGGGCCTCGGCGTAGCTGGCGAACGGCTTGAGCAAATGGTGGGGGTTGCGCTGCAGTAGACGACCGCGCAGGCGCTCGGCCTCGTCGTCCTGGCCAGCCGTCTGGGCGGTGTCCGCCGCCAGCACCAGAAACCAGTCACGCAACTTTGGCTGACCATCGTGGTCGTACCAGTCGGCGAGCTGTTCGTACACCTGCCGCGTTTGCTCCGAGTTCGCCATGACGCTCATCCCCAACGTGGGGCAGACATTCCTGTCTGCCATCGCACCCGGCAGACAGGAATGTCTGCCCCAGGAAAACCCTGGTGGCCTGTGCTCACTGTACCCATCTACAATAATCGTCGCAATCCGGCTGCGCCGCCGGGAGACCCGCTGTTGCGAAGGACGCGACCATGACCACGGACACCCACGGCCCCCTGGCGGGCCTGCGCGTGCTGGACGCCTCGCGGGTGCTGGCGGGGCCGCTGTGCGGACAGCTTCTCGGCGACCTCGGCGCGGAGGTCATCAAGCTGGAGCGGCCCGGCGCCGGCGACGACACACGCGACTGGGGCCCGCCCTTCATCGACGATTTCAGCGCCTATTTCCTCTCCTGCAACCGCAGCAAGCGCGGCATCGCCCTGGACCTGTCCCGGCCGGCCGGGCTCGCCCTGTTCCACGAGCTGGCGCGGCGCAGCGACATTTTGCTGGAGAATTTCCGGGCCGCCAGTGCCGACAAGCTGGGGTTGAATCCCGACAAACTGCTGACGGTCAACCCACGACTGATCGTCTGTTCGATCTCGGGCTTCGGCCGCACGGGGCCGCTGAGCGACCTGCCCGGCTACGACTTCGCCATCCAGGGCATGAGCGGCCTGATGAGCATTACCGGACCGATCGAGGGGCCGCCGTGCAAGGTCGGCGTCGCGGTGACGGACGTGCTGACGGGCCAGTACGCGGCCGTCGCAGTGCTGGCGTGCCTGCACGCGCGGCGAGCGTCGGGCCACGGTTACGCCATCGACCTGGCGCTGCTGGATTGCGCGGTCGCGGCCCAGGTGAATCTGGTGCAGGCGTATTTATCGAGCGGTCAGGTGCCGCCGCGCCAGGGAAATGCCCATCTGCAAATCGTGCCCTACCAGGCGTTCGCCACGGCAGATGATTGGATGATATTAGCGGTCGGCAATGACGCACAATGGCAGCACTTCTGTGCCGCGGCGGCACGGCCAGACCTGGCGGCGGACGAGCGCTTCGCCACCAACCGCGGCCGCGTCGAGCACCGCGACGCACTGGTGCCGCAGATCGAGACACTGCTGCGGGCGCGGTCGCGGCTGGAGTGGCAGCAGCGCCTGACCGCCGCCGGGGTGCCGCACGCGCCGGTGTGGGATTACGCGCAGCTGTTCGCGCAGGAGCAGCCAACGGCGCGCGGCCTGCGCGTGACGGTGCGCGACCCACAGGGCCGGCCGGTGGACCTGATGGGGACGCCGTTCCACATCGCCGGCGCGACGCTGCCGCAACCGATGATGCCGCCGCGGTTGGGGCAGCACACCGACGCGGTGTTGACGGAGCTACTGAGCGTGGACGCGGCGCGGCTGGCGGAACTGCGACAGCAGGGCGTGATCGCGTGAAGTTTGCCGGCGATTGGGAAAGTGCGGGAAAGGTGAGCCGGCCGCCGGAACATTCTGGGCGATTGCTCAGCCAACCGGCCTCACGAACCGGGTTTGTCGGGTAAGAAGAGAGTGTTCCTGGTGGGAACCACGGGTGTGGGCGATAGGCCATGGACCTCACGGTTACGGGACTGCGACACCAAACCGGCACGATGCCGGCGCTCTCCTGAATATCCTATAAGGGCACAGCCAGTGGCCCACCAGGGACACTTCATCAAAGAGTAATCAGGCGACGACCGCGAAACAAGACCGATGTCGCCGAACCACTTCTCAGGCCCGGCCCGGTCGCCGGATTAATCGGCATACGCGGGCCGGATGAATTCCCACACCGTTTCCGCCATGAGTTCGTGACCGGAGCGCGTCAGGTGAACGCCGTCCCGCGTGGCGCCGTCAGTGGTCAACACGCCCGCGAACACGCGCTTCGGGATCAACGGCACGCCGAATTTCGCAGCCAGGCGCCGCTGCGCCCGGCCGAACTCGTTGGCGAACGGCGGCAGTGGCAGCTCAAACATCACCACCGTCCGGCCCGGCCGGCACAGCAACTCCAGTAACTGCTCCAGATCGCGCTCGTAATCACCCGCCGTGGTGGTCCCGAGCAGATCGTTGCCGCCGATCTCCAGCAGATAAAGGCCGTCGCCGAGGGACAGCTTTTCGGCGTCGCGCAGCATCGAGCGCACCGTCGCGCCCATCTGCGAGTAGTTGCGCACCTCGACGCCATGAGCGCGGGCCAGCAGTTCGGGCCACGTTTCGCGGCGGGCCTCGCCCATGCCGGCGGTCACCGAATCCGCAAAAAGGTAGAGCGTCGGGCGGTCGGCCGCCGGCAACGTTGGCGGGAGGTGATACGGAACCTCCAGCGCGAGGGCGGCCAGGCAGACGACGACCACCGTGCCGCGTCGCAGCAATGGGTACGGTCGTGGCGGGCGGAGCCGTTCGCTCACCAGCCAGGCCACGGTGAGCACGCCGGCCGTTGCGTAAAACCAGTAGGGCAACGGCGCGGCCGACAGCGCGACCAGGATGACGCCAAGGAAGGTGAGCAGGGTGGCGGCCTTCACCGACCAGTCGCGGCGGCGAATGCTGAACAGGGCCACCCCCGCCAGCACGCCGCCAACGCCGGCAAAAAAGGCGGTCCCGCTGCCGAAGAAGAAGATGACCCAACTCATGCGCGCACACGCTATTTATTTGTGGCAAGCAATTCTTGCCAACCGGCCACGTTCGGCAGCTGGTCGAGCATCCGATCTGGAGCGGTTCGCGTTTGGGTAGCGCACAAGTCGTGGGACGGCTCTCCAGAGCCGTCAGCGTTCTCCCGACGGCTCTGGAGAGCCGTCCCACGACTTGTGGTCCACGCGACTGGGAACCGCGCTAATCGATCCAGGTTATTCACCTCCGTCAGGGCAGTGACGATTGCTTCCGGCGGAGGCCCAAAACGCGCGCTGCCCATCCGTTGCACGCGCTTGCGAGCGTACTCAATGGCGCCTTCTTCCAGGATCATCTGATAAGTGCTCGATTCCCGCATGGCTCGCACTCCTCGAAACAATTGCACCGCCTCTTCGCGCGGCAGCCGCAGGCCGGTGAGGATCATCGTCGCGTTGATGAGCCGCGCCGCTTCGTCCGGGTCGGCTTCGTGGGTCAGACGATCGATGACCCGGCCAATCACCCGCGCCAGCGCCTCGTCCGGCGGCTCGCCCGCCGGTAACTGGCACAGCGGGGCCAGCGGCAGTGTGCCCAGGCCGCCCTCAATGCTCTTGAGCGTGGCGTCAAACGGCAGCGGCATGGGGCTTCACCCCGGTAGCGAGTTCAAGAAAGGCCGTTTCGTAGCAAGCCGATTTCACGGCGTTACGGCCACAGCGGCTTCGGCGGCGCCGTCGGATAAATCGCCGTCGCCCGCCCCTGCTTGCCGTTGTGGATGTGCAACACCGCCCCATCGCTGAAGCCGACGGCCCGACTCATGCCCACGTCGATCAGGAAGATTAGCCCGTCATACGCCTGGAACATCTGGCCGCGCGGCCGCACCGTGGCCTTGTCGAAGGTGACCGCGCCCGGCTGGTGGCCGATCACCAGATGCTTGACGCCCAGCGCCTTCACGTAACCCGCCAGCCGGTTCCGGCCCGCGGCGGGTGTGTCGTTGTCCTGTTGCCACCACGGCTGCGGGTGCAGGCGTGCCTCCAGCAGCGAACGCTTGTCCTGCAACACCTGCGCCGCGAAACCGTGCGCGTCCACGTCCTTTTGCAGAGCGGCCTGGAGCTGGCGGAGCGTCTTGCCGTGCGTGTTGCCGGCGTGCGCGAAGAACCAGTCGTTAACGCGGGCCGCGAACGGCAGGTGGCGTAAAAACACGCCGACGCCCAGGCGGTCCTTGCCGGCGGCCACGTCCTGCGGTTGGACACCCTGGGCCTTCAGTTCCGCCAGGAATTCGACCGCCTTTTTGTTGTCCGGCGTCGGCTTCGCCAGGAAATAGGCCTCGTGATTGCCCATCGTGACGACCACCCGGCCGCCGGCCTGCCCCGCCTCCGTCTGCAGCGCCCGCAGTAGTGCGATCACCCGCAGGGACTGGTTGCCCTTGTCGATCAGGTCACCGGTACACACCAGGACCGCCTTGCCAGCCCTCCACTTGACCTTCTGCGGCGGCCCCGGATCGCCGGGGATGATTTTGGCCGCCGTCAGCACGCTGACGAGCCGGTCATAGTCGCCATGCGGGTCGCCCACGGCGTAGATGTCGTGTTTGGTGTCGATCTCGACGACAGCGGGATATTTGGCCCAGTCGCGGTCGGCGCCTCGGGTCTGGGCCGGGGCGGTCTCGACGAGCGGGGCGGCGGCGCATACCACAGCGAGGAGGCCGGCGGTGATGAACCAGAGCGAACGCCAGCCGGCGCTACGGAGGTGGGGGAGCATGAGACACCTGGGGTCGCGGGTTGGGTCGCGGCGCCGCCCCGGGCTCACGGAGTTCTCACGGGACCGCCGGTAGGGTGATTATGGGTCCGCGACGGTCGGCGGTCCACGGAAATCGGCGGCTATCGGTGCGGCCAGGGCGCCAGATCTCGACGTATGAAAAAGTTGGCGTTCTTGGCGTCCTTGGCGTTCTTGCTCTGTCAGACGGCGCCGCCTGCTGCCCCGGAGTGCCAACCCGACCGCCCACTTTTTTCGCTGCCAAACCAGGGAGAGACCATGCGACGCTGGATGCTGCCGGGCCTGCTGGCCGTGATCGTGCCGGTGGGCTGTGTCGAACTGCAACCACCCGCTGACGAGAAACCGACGGCGGCGCCGGCCCCGGTCCAGGGCGGCGGCAAGACCGTCAAGGCCGTCAAGACCGCCGAGTGCCGCTGGGCGGGGGCGCCGATCAAGATTGACGGCGTGCTCAGTGAGGTCGCCTGGGACAACGCCCAGGTGCTCGACGACTTCGCGGTCTTCTGGCAGAATCGCAAGCCGAAGACGAAGACGTGCGCCCGCCTGCTCTGGGACAACAGCTATCTCTATTTCTTCGCCGAGATGGAGGACAACGACCTGTACGCCGACGTGACCGAGCGCAACGGCATGACCTGGACCAACGACGTGTTCGAGCTGTTCTTCAAACCAGAGGCGGATCGGCTGACGTACTACGAAATCCAGGTGAACGCCGCCAACACGCAACTGGAATTGTTCCTGCCGTCGCGCGGCGCCGGCGGCTACCAGCGCTTCGCGAAAACGACGAAGTTCGGCATGGAGACGGCGGTGAAGTTGCAGGGCACGCTGAACCAGTGGGACGATGAGGACAAGGGCTGGACGGTGGAGGGCCGCATCCCGTGGGCGGCGTTCCAGGTCAGCGGCGGCCGGCCCAAGCCAGGCGCGAAGTGGCGCTTCGCCCTGTGCCGTTACGACTACTCCGTAACGCTCGCCGAGCCCGAGCTGTCCTCGACGGCGCCGCTGACGCAGCCGAGTTTCCACCGCTACGAGGACTACAGCGAGTTGACATTCGTCGGCCGCAAGTGAAAGAATAAGATATTCACCACAGAGAACGCAGAGCGCAGAGAACAGACCCAAGAATGAAAGACCAATTCTTGTGTCTTCTCTCTGCGCTCTGCGTTCTCTGTGGTGAATTCTTTTTTCAGGAGATGCCGATGCCGTTCCAACGCATGAGACTTTGTGCTGGCCTGTTCGTTCTTCCGCTGGTGCTGCTGCTGCCGACCGGGGCTCAGGAGAAGAGCGACAAGTCCGAGAGCAAACCACCGCTCCAGGACGTGACCGCGATCACGAAGCACACGCTGCCGCTGGGCAAGGAGAAGATCAACTACGAGGCGACGGCGGGCGTCCTGGTGCTGCGCGACGAGGACGGCAAGCCAACCGCCAGCATGTTCTACACCAGCTATGTGCGCACCGACGTGGCCGACATCCGCAAGCGACCCATCACCTTCACGTTCAACGGCGGCCCCGGTTCGTCGTCGGTCTGGCTGCACATGGGTGCCTTCGGGCCGAAGCGCGTCTACCTCACCGACGAGGGCCACGCCCCGGCGCCGCCGTACAAGCTCGTGAACAACGAGTCCACCATCCTGGACCTGACCGACCTGGTGTTCATCGACCCGGTGTCCACCGGCTACAGCCGCACGGCCCCCGGGCAGGACCACAAGAAATTTCACGGCGTCGAACAGGATTTACAGAGCGTCGGCGAGTTCATCCGCCTGTACACGACGCGCCACGGCCGCTGGGACTCGCCGAAATTCCTGGCCGGCGAGAGCTATGGCACCACCCGCGCCGCCGCCCTGGTCGGCCACCTGCAGGACCGCCACGGCATGAACTTCAACGGCGTCATCCTGGTGTCGTCGATCCTCAACTTCCAGACCGCCCGCTTCGACGACGGCAACGACCTGCCGTACCCTCTGTTCCTGCCGACATACACCGCGACGGCGTGGTATCACAAGAAGCTGCCGGCGGCCCTGTCCGGCGACCTGAAAAAAACGTTGGCGGAGGTGGAACATTTCGCGCAGGGCGAGTACACGCTGGCACTGATGCAAGGGAGCAAGCTGGGCCAGGCGGAGCGGAAGAAGATCGCCGCCAGGGTCGCACGCTACACGGGGTTGACCGAGGATTATGTGCTGCGGAGCAACCTGCGCATTCAAATTCAGCGCTTCTGCAAGGAACTGTTGCGCGGCCAGAGCCGCACCGTCGGCCGCTTCGACAGCCGCTATCAGGGCATCGACCGCGACGCCGCCGGCGAGGTCATGGAGTACGACCCCAGCTACGCCGCCGTCCAGGGGCCGTACACCGCGACGCTCAACAACTACCTGCGCGAGACGCTCCGCTACAAGAGCGACCTGCCGTATGAGATCCTCACGGGCCGCGTGCAGCCGTGGGACTACAGCAACTTCGCGAACCGCTACGTCAACGTGTCGGATCGGCTGCGGCAGGCGCTGACCAAGAACCCGGCGCTGCGCGTCTACGTGGCCAACGGTTACTACGACCTGGCGACGCCGTACTTCGCCACGGAGTACACGTTCAACCACCTGAACCTGGACCCGTCATTGGCGAAACATATCACGATGGGTTACTACGAGGCGGGGCACATGATGTATGTGCAGCGGGCGGCGCATCGGCAGCTGAAGGCGGAGTTGACGAAGTTTTATCAGGAGGCGCTGCGTTGAGCGAACAGCAGCGGGGAGGCGGACTCCAACACCCGCCTCCCCGCGGTGAATCACTATTGCAGATTGCGACTGGGTGTAGCGGAAGTCGCCAGACTTCCGAGCAGCACCGGACGGAAGTCTGGCGACTTCCGCTACACCCAACTGCGAACCGCTCTAGCCCTTGTCCTTTTCCTTCTCCCTCTCCTTGGGAGCCTTGTCCTTGTCAAACCGGTCCTTGTACCGCTCGCGCTCCATCTTCATGCGGTGCTCGACCTGCTGTTTGCTCCAGCGGCGGTAGCTGTCCAGATCCTCGAACTTGGTGATCGGCACCCAGGCGAACTCCGTCCCCTCCATGAGTCCGCCGGGGCCGCCACGGAAGTCCATGCCGGGGGCGTACAGGCCCCAGGTCTTGCCCGTCTCGTGGTCGATCATCACCGCGGTGAAGAAGCCCGCGGACACCACCTGAAAACGGCTCGGCTTCATCTTGTCACCGCCCTGCGGGGTGGGGGCGGGCGCCGGCGGTTGGGCCGCACTCCAGCCGACCGCGGCCAGCACCACGGCGATCAGGCCCATCGCGACGTACCTGGAATTCATTGCGATTCTCCTCCGGTCAGAGATGTGCGACCCGGGAGGCGGGCGACGCCCTTACAACAACCTCCCGGCAAAGGGTCTGCGAAAACCTTGCCCACTTTAACAGCCCGGCCGTGGCGCCGCAAAAGAATCCTCCGGTTTTTCGCTGCCGTACCCCCAGTAGCGCCGTTCCACCTGCCACGCCGTCACGTCGGCCACCGGCCCCAGGCGGCGCAGGCCGTGGCGGTGCCGCAGCAGCGCCGGCAGTTCCGTCAACAGCCGCAGCCGGCCGCACACGAACGGCGCCAGCGCCCCTGCCTGCCAGCGCCGCCACGCCTTCGCTGCCAGCACCGCCAGGTGCAGCGGCAGCGCCCGCGCCAGCGCCCGTCCCGGCAGATTGCGCCAGAAGACGCGCTCCTCGTTGCACGACTGCCGCTCCAGCAGCGCCCGCCGCGGCCAGCCATACGATGCCGACACCCGGTGCAGCACCCGCGCCGCCGGCTCGAACAAGGTGCGGTAGCCGGCCCGCTGCAACCGAAACGCCACGTCCACGTCCTCGAAATACGCCCCGAAGGACTCCGGAAAGCCGCCGATGCGCAACAGTGCGTCGCGGCGGTAGAAGGCGCTGGAGGCACTGGCGCCGAAGACGGGCCGCGGCGTCAGCAGTGCCGCATCGGGCGGCCGGCCGTGGCCGCGCTTGCCGGCGACGCCGCCCAGGTAATAGCGGTCGCCGGCGCTGTCGATGCGGTCACCGGCCGGCCAACACAGCACCAGCGGTGCCACGGCGCCCACGGCGGGATCAGCGAAGCAGCGCAGCGCCGCCGCGGCCCAGCCTGGCTGCACCTCGGTGTCGTCGTTGAGCAACTCGACCACCTCGCCGTGGGCCGCGGCAATGCCGGCGTTGACAGCGGCACAGAAGCCGCCACGGCGCTCCCGGCGCAGCACACGCACGCCGGGGAACGCCAGGGCCGCCGCGCTGACGCGGCCCTCGGCGGAGGCGTCGTCCACGACGAGGATGTCCGTCCCCGCCGGCGCGTGCCGGGCCAGCGCCGCCAGGCACAGACGCAACAGGTCGGCCCGGTGATGGCTCGGGATGACGACGGAAAGGGTCGGAGTGTCAGCCATGTGTCACCGCCGGCCGTTCGCGCCGCGTCACGCCACGGCGCACCACCCGCACCAGCCGCCGCCGCACCGCCACCGGGTCGCCGCGGCCCAGGTCGCGCGCTAGCCCGCCCAGTTCGCGGAACACGGCCGCCTCGTCGAGCCGGCCGCGCCACCACGCCCGCAGCCGCCGCAGGCCCGCCTCCAGGCGCACCACCGCCGCCAGCACAACCAGCTGCCAGCGCGGCCAGTGCCGCAGCGCGTACGTCAGCAGCGCGTGCCGCGTGACCAGCCGCAGCACCGCCGGCACCGGCCGGGCCTGCAGCGGCCGGTGGTGGACGGCGCTCAGCCCCGGCTCGTGCCACACTTCCCAGCCGCGCGACACTGCCCGCCGGCACAGATCCACGTCCTCGTAATACAGGAAGAAGTCCGCCGCGAAGCCGCCCAGGTCCGCCAGACAGGCCCGCCGCGCCAGCAGGCCACAACCGGTTACCCATGCCACCTGGCGTCGCACTGTCCCGCCCGGCGCGTGGTACTTGCGCCGCGCCCGCGGCCGCAGCAGGCCGGCCAGCGTGCCCGCCAGCGTCGGGAACGGGCCGCACGAGCCCTGCGGCGAGCCGTCGCCGTTGCGCAGGCTGAGGCCGACGATGCCGGCGCGCGGCTGCGTCGCGGCCAGCCGTTCCGCCAAGGCCAGCGCCGCGTCGGCGAAGTTGTTTTCCACGGTCATGTCGGGGTTGAGCAGCAGCAGCCAGTCGCCGCGGCCGAGGCGGCAGCCCTCGTTCGCGGCACGGGCGAAGCCGCGGTTGCGGCCCCAGCGCCGCAGCGACACGCCCGGCCAGCGCCGCAGCCGTGCCGCCAGCCGATGCGGCGGCGAATGGTTGTCCACAACGATGACCTCGACCAGCCCGCGGCGGGCCGCGTCGCCGCGCAGCAGCCGCCGCACCAGGGCCGCCGTCGCACGCCACTGGCGGTAGTTGACGATGACGACCGACAGGCGCGGCACGGTCGCGGTGCGGAGCGGCGGTGGAGGGACAACGAGGGGAATCAGCGGCGGGGCGTCCGTGTCGGCCGGCATGGCGGGATCCCTCCCTGCGAAAACGGTGAAGCTGGGTTGCGGAGAGTATAGACGGCGGCCCCTCGGGGACGCAATGCCGGCTCGTCGGAAGGATGAGGGATGAAGGATGAAGGATGAAACAGATGATTCATCCTTCATCCTTCATCCTTCTCTTACCACGCCGCCCGCCGCGGCGGCTCGACGCCGATCAGGAACGGCTTGACCAGCGCCAGCCCCGCCAGAAAGCCGCCGAAGTGCGCCGCGTAAGCGACGCCATCGCCCGCCCCCTTGCCGAACGCTCCCAGGCTGCTGATGATCTGGAACACAAACCACATGCCAATGGCCACCCATGCCGGCACCTCGGTCAGGAGGCGGAACAGGAACACTGTGACGCGGTTCGTCGGGTGCTGCACCAGGTACGCTGCAAGCACGCCAGAGATCGCCCCGGAAGCGCCGAGACTGGGGATCAAGGATTGGTAGCCGTCGAGGCCGCTCAGCGCCACCGTCAACCAGACGTGGGCCAGGCTCGCGATCAGACCGCAGACGAGGTAGAAGATCAGATAGCGGACATGGCCCATGTCGTCCTCGATGTTATCGCCGAAAATCCACAGGAACAGCATGTTGCCCCCCAGATGCATGATGCCGCCGTGCATGAACATCGAGGTCAACAGCGTCAGGTACACCGATACCGGCGTGTGCCGAAGCCCTGGCACCGTCAATTCCTGTCCGGTTACGGGGTCCTTCACCTGAAAGTCCGGCGTCGCCAGGTTCTGGCCGGTGACGATCTTGAAGGGCACCGTGACGAAGGCGTAGGTGAAGGCGTCGTTGGTGCCGAAGCCCTGCAACACCACGAAGACGAAGACGTTGAGGGCGATCAGCGCGTAGTTGACGTAGGGCGTGGTGCGGCGGTCGGAGTTGTCGTCGAAGAGCGGCAGGACCATATCGACCTCGTGGTGGAGGATCGGGAGCGAGTGGCAAGTGATGTAGGTGAAGCCTCGATTATGCGGTACTGGTTACGTTACCGTTGCGCGTGGTTCGGTGCCACGCATTGTTTCTGAATCCTCGGAGTAACGCCATGAAACCACCGTCGAAGCCCCAGCGTACCGCCGAGCAGTGCGCCGCGGAAGAAGCGCTCCGCCGCCAGCACGCCGCGAACCCGATCCGCCAGCGGCCCGCGGGTGCCATCAACCGGCAGAGTTTCGCCGCAATTTTGAGCCTGGTCGCACGCTTCAAGGCAGTCCGCGAAAGAGAGGGGTTGACGCTGACCGAGGTGGCCGAACGGATGGGGATCGACGCGCCGGCGCTGTCCCGCCTGGAAACGGGCAAGATGCTGAACCCAACCCTCGCCACGCTGCACAAGTGGGCGGAAGCCCTGGGGCAGAAACTGGACATCGATTTGACATCCGCGTAATCGCGATGCCGTGACGGAAGAACTGGTGGGGTGAGACTGGAAATGGTAAACCAGGGTGTTGGCGTCCAGAAAAATGGAGGCGCCCTGGGGGAGACTCGCAAAGGTCATTCCCCATCCAGCGGGTCGAGGTCGTGAGACAGGGCGAAGTAATCGGCCTCGGCGGCGCTGCCTTTGAAGCCCAGAATGCCGTAGGCCGCCACGAGCGAACTGATCTGGGTTTGCACGGTGATTTGTACGGTTTGGCGTTCCTGCAAGGGGAGTGGTTGTTTCGGCTTGAGTACGCCGTTCTCGTACACCGCTTCGACGGTAATGACCATTTCCGGTCCTCCCGAGAAAAAGGACGCCCCCTGCATTGTAATCGACGGCGCGGCTCGAAACCACGGGTTCGGCTTGACCGATCCGTGCGGAGGACGCCTTCGTCTCGGGCACCGGCTTTACTTTTCCCTGGACTGGCCGGTCGGAGTTGTCGTCGAAGAGCGGCAGGACCATGAGGCGCGCCCTCGGGGGGCCGGGCACGGCGTGCGAATCATTTTTCGGATTTCTTCGCACGAACGGCCCGGTGCCGGCAATATGGTAGCGAAACGACCTCTGGAGACGCCGCACATGACCGCACTGACCCTCGCCGTGGTTCTGGAATACTTGCGCACGGACTGTGCCGCCCAGGAACTGGAGCCGTTAACCGACGGCCAGCTGCTGGAGCGGTTCCTGACCGCCCGGGACGAGGCCGCGTTCGCCACGCTGGTGTACCGGCACGGGGGGATGGTCCTGGGCGTTTGC
This sequence comes from uncultured Gemmataceae bacterium, assembly GCA_963750165.1. Taxonomy (GTDB): domain Bacteria; phylum Planctomycetota; class Planctomycetia; order Gemmatales; family Gemmataceae; genus CAVVPN01. Next base: position 271,982 of record CAVVPN010000003.1, read on the forward strand.
CGGCGTGTGCTGAGCGACGGCCACTTCGTTGAGGACGCCTTTCAGGCCACGTTCCTGGTGCTCGTCCGCCGGGCCGCCGCGATCCGCCGCGACGCGCCGCTGGGGCCGTGGCTTTACGGCGTGGCCCAGCGCGTGGCCCTCAAGGCGCGGGCCAGGACGGCGGCACGCCAGAGCCGGCAGCGGGAGTTAACAGACATGCCGAACACCGAACCGCTTGACGAGCGGACCTGGCAGGAGTTGCGCCCGGTCCTGGACGAGGAGGTCGGCCGCCTGCCGGAGAAGTGCCGGGCGCCGATCGTGCTGTGCTACTTCGAGGGCAAGAGCTACGACCAGGCCGCGCAGGAGCTGGGCTGGCCGAAAAGCTCGCTGGCGAGCCGGCTGGCGAAGGGCCGCGAACTGCTGCGGCAGCGCCTGGTGCAGCGCGGCATCACCCTGTCGATGGGGGCGCTCACGACGGCGCTGGCCGAGAAGGCGGCAGGGGTTGCCGTGGCCGCACTGCTGACCATTAACACCGCGAAAGCGGCGACAAGTGTCGCTGCCGGTAAGACCGTGGCCGGAGGCGTTCTGTTGGCACAGGCGCTCGCTCTGGCGGAGGAAGCCATGAAGACCATGATCGGCATCAAGGGGAAACTGGCGGCGCTGCTGCTGGCGCTGAGCCTGGCCGTGGGCGCGGGGCTGGCCGGCTACGCCGCCTGGGTGGAGCAACCGCCGCCCAGGCCGGAGGAGGGCCGAGCGTCCGTGGCCCAGAAGCAGCCCGGCAAGAAAGACGCGGCCGGCGGCGTCGCCAGGGACCGCTTCGGCGACCCGCTCCCCAAGGGCGCCGTGGCGCGGCTGGGAACCATACGCTTCCGTCACGGCGACAACGCGACGGCCCTCGCCTATTCGCCGGACGGCAAATGGCTGGCTTCGACTTCCCCGTCATTGAGTGTTTCAAGGAATGGCTCGCTCCACCTCCTGGAAGCCGACACCGGCAGAGTCGTAGTGAGTTTTAGCCTCTACATGGGCCTCGCTTCGGATTCCGGTGCGCTGGCATTCTCGCCCGATAGCAAGACGTTCGTCACCGGCGGCGCCGCGATTATTGATGTGGCTACGGGCAAGCCCCGGCGGCCGCTCCCGAGCAGGGATAAGGCATTGCTCGCTAACTTCATCGACGGCTGTTCCCCGGATGGCAAGCTAGTGGCCCGGCAGCAGTTGACCAAGGAGACGGGGGTCATCCTCATTGACGCCGCCACGGGCGAGGAACTGCGCCCGATCAAGTGGGGCGACAAACCAATCCCTCCAACCGTTTTCGGGATGCAGGGCGGGCCCGACGGAAGCATACGGAACCAATTCGACCTCGCCCGGCCGACCTTTTCGCCCGACGGGAAGATCCTGGCCACGGCAAGTCCGAACGACAAGGTGATCCGCCTTTGGAATGTGGACACTGGCAAGGAACTGCACAAACTCCAGGGCCATGAGCAGACCCCGAGGCACCTGGCGTTTTCCCCCGACGGCAAGATGCTGGCTTCTACCGGGGCGGATGAAAGATTGATCCGGCTTTGGAACCCACAAACAGGGAAAGCGTTGCGCGAGATCAAACTGGACGTCCCGCTGATCGGGGTCCACTTCGCGCCGGGCGGCAAGCTCCTGGCGACCGATCCCGAGAGCAGCACGGTCCGCCTATTTGACCCCGGCAGCGGCAAGGAGTTGCGCCGGTGGCAGATGCCGTGCGCGTGCGTGGCCTTCTCCCCCGACGGCAAGATACTCGCCTCGGCGGGAAAGGATGATCACGTTCTCCATCGCTGGGACGTCAGCACGGGCCGGAGCCTCGATGACCCGGAGCGCGCTCATACCTTCGCCGTCGCCGCGCTCCGGTTTGCGCCCGACGGCCAGACGCTCTTTTCCCTCGACGCGGGCCCCACCGCATTGGCGTGGGACTTGAAGACGCTGCGCGATCGCAACGCCACCTTCGGCGGCCCGGTCGGGTCCGTGAAAAAACCTCTGATCGGTGGCATCACCGCCACCCATGAACTCAAGCTCTCGCCCACCGGCAAGGTCGCGGCCGTGGTTCGAGGGCGGGGTGCACGATCGGTGTACCTCTGCGATGTCGAAACGGGGAAGGATTTGCACGTTCTGCCCAACGAATCCAGACCGGGCCACACCAACTACGCCGAATTCTCGCCGGACGGAAAGATCCTGTCGCTGCGCTGCGCGGATGGGCTGAAGTTGTGGGACGTGGCCACGGGCAAACCCCTGCCACTTCCCCTCTTGCCGGTGGCCTTCGTGCACGCCTGGTCCGGCGACGGGAAACTCATCGCGACCCTTGACTTCGAGAACTCCCCATCAGCGAAAGGTGCGAGCATCGTTCACCTTTGCGAAGTCGCCACGGGGAAGGAAATTCGCCGTTTTCAATCCAAGCCCACTGTTACCGTCTCCGGCCTCGCGTTATCGTCCGACGGCAAGGCGCTGGCGCTTTACACCTCCTCCGAGTTGGTTGTCTTCGACACCGCGACCGGTAAGAGGACGGAATTTCCCAAGGCGGATTTCGCAGGTGCGGACAAGCCAATGTATCGCGTGGACAAGGTTGTCTTTTCTCCGAGCGGGGAACGCCTCGCCGCGGCGATCCATGAAACCATCCAGCTCTTTGACGTGCGTACAGGCCAGCTCATCCGCGAGTTCCACGCCGGCTCCCGTATCGCGTCGCTACGGTTCTCTCCCGACGGCCGGGTCCTGGCGTCGGCCGGAGCCGACACCACCATTTTGCTCTGGGACGTGGCGCCGTCGAGCGCGGCAAGATCGAGCCGAAAAAGCAACCGGTGAGGCAATGCCGCCAGGCAGCCTCCGCACCGGCCCGGCAAGGCCCCGGCGTCCGGCCTGCGCGCCGACCAGCCTGCTTTTTCACGATTCCGCAGACCGCTTCCTCAAGGGAGATTCCAACCATGTTATTCCATTCCTGGGTGCATACACTGCGATCCGTTCTCACCCGCCGCAGGACCAAGGACCGGCACGGGCAAACACCGCTCCGACGACCGCTGGGACGTTGGCGGCCGTGCCTCGAAGCGCTGGAGGACCGCACCGTGCCGTCCATCGCTGGGAGCCTCGACCCCACCTTCGGCGCGGGTGGGAAAGTCCTCACGGATTTCGGCGGCAGTCTTTCCAACGCGACCAGTACAGCGATCCAGTCCGACGGCAAGATCGTCGTGGCAGGAACCGCCGTCAACAGCGCGAGCGATAACTCTAAATTCGCGGTGGCCCGCTACAACAGCGACGGCAGCCTGGACGCCACCTTCAACGGCACCGGCAAAGTCCTGACGGACTTCCCCTCCCAGCTCAGATTTGCGTTTGCGAGCAGCGTCGCGATCGAATCCGACGGCAAGATTATCGTGGTGGGCCAGTTTGATCGCATCGGAGGCTACGACGGGGTGGTGGTCCGTTACAACGGCGACGGCAGTCTGGACACCACCTTCAACGGCACAGGCGAAGTCACCACCCGCTTCGCCAACTGCTTCTACGATGAGAATACTGGAGTCGCCATCCAGTCCGACGGTAAGATCGTCGTGGCGGGCGAGACCGCAGACGGAACCAACTCGTGGGGCTACGTGGTCCGCTACAACGCAGACGGGAGCCAGGACACGACTCTCAACGCCTCCCTCGTCCAGTCGGATGATGTGTCCGGCCTCGCCATCCAATCCGACGGCAAGATCGTCGTGGCGGGATCGAGATTCGTCAACGGTGGTGATTTCGATTTCGCGGTGGTCCGCTACGACAGCGACGGCAGTTTGGACACCACGTTCAATGGCACTGGCCAAAAGCTCATTGACTTTGGCGTCGAGAGCCTCGCGAATAGCCTGGCCATCCAACCCGACGGCAAGATTGTCGTGGCGGGATATGATCTTCCCGCCGTGGGCCCCGTGATCCCCTCCGTGAGCTTCGCCGTGGCCCGCTGCAACAGTGATGGGAGCCTGGACGCCACCTTCAACGGCACCGGGGAGGTCACCACCGACTTCGGCAGCGCCCAGTCCATGGCCACCGGCGTGGCCATCCAGTCCGACGGCAGAATCGTCGTGGCGGGCTACACCCAAGACGCCCCCTTCGCCCAGAAATTCGCGCTGGCGCAGTACAACCCCGATGGGAGCCTGGACACCAACTTCAACGACACGGGCGAGGTCACTACGGCCGTCGGCGGCGGCAATTCCACCGCTGCGAGCCTGGCCATCCAGTCCGACGGCAATATTGTCGTCGCAGGGGATGGAGCAAACGACGGCGCAGGCGCCAGTGATTTCGCCGTGGCGCGGTACCTCGACCCGCTGACCTTCATGGCGAACAGCCTCGATTCCAGCGGCTCCGGTTCGCTGGGGCAATACGTGCAGGAGAACAACCAGCTCGGCGGGGGCAACGTCATCCTCCTGCAGACCAGCGCCGGCTTCACGCCCGCGGCTGTCATCCAGGCTGTCAACGCGCTAACCGGCGTCAGCCAGCCGGTCACCATCGTCCTGGACCTCGGCGGCGGCACCTACTCCACCAACGGCGTCGTCTATGGCCCCAGCGACCCCACCACTGCACAGAATGTGACCTGGATCGTCCAAAATGGCGTGCTTGACCCGAGCCTTCCTGCCCTGACGGTGGGAGGCGGCCATGTGATCGTCCAGAACTGCACCCTGACCACAACCGGGGACGCTCCGACCATCCTGGTCACCGGCGGCAACCTGACCCTGCAGAACGACATCGTACAGGAATCGACCGGCTACAACGACGCGGCCATCAAGATCACCGGCGGTTCGCTGGACCTGGCGGGGGGAAACACTCTCAACCTCAACGGGGCCGGCCAGTTTATCGTCAGCACGGGGCCAAGCCTCGTGACGGCAGCCGGCACCACTTACCAGATCAATGGCGTCACGCTACCGACCAACGAGATCGACGATCTCATCGCGCAGGTCGCCACGCTCAACCTGAACAGCGGGCAGCAGAACAGCCTGACGAGCACGTTGCAGGCGGCCGAGCAGTCCTTGCTACGGGCCAACACCACAGCGGCGGTCAATCAGCTCAACGCCTTCATTCACCAGGTCAACGCCCTGGTGAACAGCCACCGCCTCGGCCAGTGCAGCGCTGACGACCTGATCACGGACGTGGACAGCATCGTCAGCGACATCCCATAACCGAACCCGGTGGGGCGGCGCCCGCGGGCGCCGCTCCAGCCATTTTTCCATTTTCTAGAATTTCGATATCTTTTTGCTCGACCCCAGTTTAGCATCATGCGCTGGAAATCGCCCCAACACCAGGAACCCTTCGCCATGTCACGCCTCCGCTTCCTCCTGACGTTCGCGCTGCTGACCGTGGCGGCCGATGCCACTGTCGCCCAGGGCCAGCCCCCCGCCAAGGACCCGCACGGCGACCCGTTGCCCGCAGGGGCCGTCGCCCGCCTGGGTACGATCCGCTTCCGCCACGAGGGCACCATCCTGTACGCCGCCTTCCTGAAGGACGGCAAACGTGTCTTTTCCGTCGGCAGCGACGGCACCGCCTGTGTCTGGGAATTTCCCTCGGGCAAACGGCTCCACTTTTTTGAAACGCACCCCGCGAAGGAGCGACTTGCTGGAACGGCGGTCCGCCTCACGAGCACGTCGCTGTCGCCGGACGGCAAGCACCTGACCGCGTTCAGCAGCGACGGGTTCCTGCACATTTTTGACCTGGTCAACGCCAAACAACTCGGCAAGGTGGCCAACGCAATCGAACCCGCGGCCGGCCCGGATCGCTACGTGAGCCCGAGCGGCCTCGTACGGGCGTCGCGCTCACGCTACCTCCAGGGCCAGCAAAGCCCCGTTTACTCGCCCGACTCCAAAACCCTCCTGCTAACGGGATCGTCCCGGGTGCTGCAATTTGTGGACCTCGCCACCGCCAGGGAAGTGGGCCCGCCGGTGGGCCACGCCGTGGCGCTGACCGCGGTCCGGTTCACGCCCGACGGCCGGCAACTGTTGACGAAGGACGACCAGACGATCCGCAGATGGGACGCCGCCACCAGGAAGCTGCTGGGGGCGATGACCCCAAAACTGCCTCCCAGCGCGGGGGTCGCGCCGGTCTACAGCGCCGATGGCAAGGTCGGCGCCATGGTGGTCAACTTCGTCGATGCCTGGGGGCCGGGCATGGGGGGCCCGGGAGGCTTCGGGGGCGTCATGTCGCAGAAGGTCGTCCTGTTCGACGCCGTCGCCGGCAAGGCCCTCGGTGAGATCGCCCTGGAGCAGGACAACGGCCCAGGGTTCGGCCCCATCAATCGCAGCAGGCCCCTGCTGCTGTCGCCCGACGGCAAACTACTGGCGGTCAGCCTCGGTAGCGACAACAACGGCAAGGAGCGGATTGGCTGTTACGAGGTCCCCAGCGGGAAGTTGCTGCACACCCTCGACGTCGGTGTCGCGGCCAACGCGAAGCAACCCGGGAAACTACCCGCCCGGCTTCGGTTCGCCGCCGCCACGCAGCGGCTGTTGTTTGCGCCCAACGGCCAGGTGCTCGCCGTGCAACCCGCCACGGGGGCCGCGGTGTTGCTGTTCGACACCACGACCGGCAAAACCATCGTCTCGATCCCCCCCACGAAGGAGAGCGCACGGCCATGCTGGGCATCTTCTCACCGGACCAGCGCTGTCTCGCCCTGGCCAGGAAGGACGGCGCGGTGACGCTGTACGAAATTGCCACCGGGCAGCCGCGCCGCACGTTCGGACACAAACTGACCCCGGCGGTCAAGGATGATTTGCCAGACGATATGTATTACACTCCGTACTATGCCCTGCCCCAGGCCAAATCAGAGGGGAATTTCGCCCTCTCGCCGGACGGTCGGTTGCTGGCCCTCGCCGGCGCCGACGGCAGCATTCCCGTGCTGGATGCGTTCACCGGCAAGGAGTTGGCCCACTTCCGGGGCCACACCGGGGTCGTCAACGCCCTGGCGTTCGCCCCCGACGGCAAGACGCTGGTTTCGGCCAGCGCGGACACCACCGCCCTGGTCTGGGACGTGAGCAAGCTCAAGCGTCTTACGGCGGCCGCCAAGGCGCCGTCTCCGGCGGAGCTGACGGCCTGGTGGCAGGCCCTGGCCGATAGTGACAGCGGCAAGGCTTTCGCGGTGATGGGCGACTTCGTGGCTGCGCCAAACAGGCCGTGGCCTTTCTCCGGGAGCAGGTCAAACCAGCCGCGCTGCCCGCCCCGAAACGCCTCGCGGAATTGTTCGCGCAACTGGACGACAAGTCCTTCAAGGTACGCGACAGGGCCACCCGGGAGTTGCTTGCGGTCGGCGATTTGCTAGTGCCCGTCCTCGACAAGGCGTTGGCCGCCAATCCGCCGCGGGAAGTCCGGCAGCGCATGGAAACCCTGCGCGACAAGCTGACGAGCCCGCTCCTGCAGGGTGAACGGCTGCGCGGCGTCCGGGCGGTGGAACTCCTGGAGTGCATCGGCACGCCGGAAGCCCGACAGCTGCTGCAAGCGCTGGCCAAGGGCGCGCCTGGGTCGCTGGTCACTACCAACGCTCAGGCGGCGTTGAAACGATGAGCGAACCGCCTTCCGTAGTGCGAGCGGCCCGCACTACGGAAGTGCAAGCTCACCGTTTGCCGTGCCGCATCAGCGCCAGCAGCCCCTGAATGTGGCAGCGGCTACTTCACCTTCAGCGTGTACGGCCCCGCGGTCTTCGGGGCGAACGACGTGACAATGATGCGGTAATAGCCGTCCGCCGGTGCGTCGAAGACGATGCGGGCGTTGGGGTAGCCGCCGCCGTCGTCGTCCTGGGCCAGCTGCTTGCCCTGGGCGTCCTCCAGGCGCAGGAAATTGTCCCACGGCGCAATCAGGTCGATGGTGTAGCGCTGGCCGGCCTTCATGAAATAGGTGTGAACCACGGCGTAGTGCCCGACGCGCACCTTGTCGGTCGGGTCGCCCGGCGTGAGGACGCCCTGGACCTCGAAGCCCTTCTGCTTGGGGTCGGCGTTGATCTGCGTCAGCGCCGCCGCGGCGAGCTTGCGCACGTTGTCATCGCCGTCCTGCGTCGCCTTCTTGAGGGCGTCCGCGGCGGCCTTGGCGTCGGGGCCGATGTTGCCCAGGGCGCGGGCGGCGTTCAGGCGCGTGCGCGGTTGCGCGTCGGCCAGCGCCCGGATCAACTCCGGCACCGCATCCTTCGCGCGCGGCCCGACCATCGCCAGCGCCTGCACGCACACCAAACGCAGGCCGGGCGCTTTTTCGTTGCGGAGCAGCGTTGCCAGGTCGCTGACCGACTCCGGCCCGATCTGGAAGAAAATCTCCGCCCCCTGGTCGTGCAGGTTGGTGTCCTTGTGGCGCAGCACCTTGAGCGCCACCGGCAGCAGCGTTTTGGCGTCCGCGACCTTGCGGAGCGTCTGCAGCGCCTGGGCGCGGACGGCGTCGTCGCGGTCGTCCAGGGCGGCCGTCAGCGCCGGCACCGCCCTGGCCGCCTTGGGGCCGTAGGGGGCGATGGCCTCCGCGGCCTGACGGCGGACACTGGCCACGTCATTCTTGAGCCCTTCGAGGAAGATCGGCAGCACCTCGTCCGCCTTGAGACCGCGGTTGGCCAGGGAGTAGGCCGCCTGCATGCGCAGGGCCGCGTTCTTCTCCTTGAGCCCCGCCACCAGCACCGGCTCGGCCAGGGCGATCTCCACGCCCAGCGCGGTCATGAGGCTGGCGGTGGGAATGCGGATGGCCGGGTTGGTGTGGGCCAGCGCCTTCTTCAGGCCGGGCCGCGGGTCGGCGCCCAGGCCGGTCAGCACGTGGAACGCCTCGACACGCAGCTTCGGGTCCAGGTCCACCAACAGGCCGCTGACATACGGCTCGGCCAACTTGGCGCCGGTGCCCATGCCACGCAGCGCCTGCAGGGCGGCGAACTTCACCTGTGAATCCGCGTCCTTGAGAGCGTAGCCCAGGCCGATGACGACCATCTTGTCGCGCACCTGCAAAGCGCCGAGCAGGCCGGCGGCGGTGCGGCGCACGTCGGTGTATTTGGCGCCCAGCAGGTCCACGAGGGCGGGCACCGCGGGAGCGCCGATCTTGTGCAGCGACCGCAGCGCCAGACCGCGGACGGCAGCGTCCTCATTGCCGGCAGCCGCGGTCAGCACCCGGACGGCCCTGGCGCCGATGCCGGCCAGGGCGTCCGCGGCCGGCTCGGCGGCGCCCTTCGCCGGCTCCAGCAGCAGGGCTTTCAGCTGGGGGATGGCCGACTCCGCGGCGGGGCCGATGTCGCCGAGGGTCTTGATCGCCAGGTTGCGCAGGGCCGCCTTGTCGCTGTCGAGGACTTTTACCAGGACGGGCACTGCCGCCGGACCCAGCTGCGGCAGCGCCGCGGCCGCCGCCTGACGCACGTCTTCGTCCTTGTCTTCCAGCGCCTTGACCAGCGCGGCGACGGCCGGCCCTGGATCGGGGTTGATGCGGCCCAGGGCGAACACGGCCTTGCGCCGCACTGATGCCGCCGGGTCAGCCAGCGCCTTGACGACCGCCGCCGTGGCTGACCGGGCCTTCGGCCCGACGAACGCCAGGCCCCAGGCGGCGTACAGGCGCACGTCCTCGTCCTTCGCGGTGAGCAGTTCGGTCAGCGGCGCCACGGCGGGCGTGCCGATCTTGCCCAGGACGATGGCTGACTGCAAGCGCGTGAATTCGTCCTTGTTCGCCAGCAGGTCGATCAGGGCCGGCGTGGCGTCCGCGGCCTTCGGGCCGAGCGCCTCCAGCGCCTGCAGAGCGGCGGTGCGCTGCGGTTCACCCTTTTTGAGATCGGCGATGAGGGCCTTGACTTTCTGGTCGCCGGCCGCGGCCGGCGCGACGGCGGCAAACGATACGCTCAGGCTGAGCAGCACGGGCACGAGCAGCGGATGGCGGCGCATGGCGGACGTTCCTTCTTGAAAGCTAGGTGATGGGAAGCGCGGTTTATGTTATTGACGTACCAAGCCCCGCGGCAGTTTTTGTTTCTGGTCGGAGCCCGAGCGCCAGCGCGGGGCAGACTTGGCTCCGCGCTGGCGCTCGGGCTCGGACCCGGTTACTGCACGTCGTAGCGCAGCAGCAAATCGCCCGCCTCCACCTGCGAGCCGGCTCGCACCAGCACCTCGCCGACGCGGCCGGACTTCTCGGCGTAGACGGTCGTCTCCATCTTCATCGCCTCGAGCGTCATCAGCTTCTGGCCGCCGACCACCTGCTCGCCTGGCGCCACGGTCACGCTGACCACCAGCCCCGGCATCGGCGCCGCGACGTGATCGCGGTTGCTCGGCTCCGCCTTGGGGTGCGCCTTCGCCGCGCCGCTCAGCTTGCGGTCCTGCACCAATACCTCGCGCGGCTGGCCGTTCAGCTCGAAGAACACCAGGCGCCGGCCGTCCTCGTGCGGGTCGCCGACCGTCAGGAACTTGATGATGAGCGTTTTGCCCTCTTCAATGTTGACGCTGACCTCCTCGCCCGGCTGCAGGCCGTAGAAGAACACGCCGGTCGGCAACACGCTGGTGTCGGAGAACTTCTTCTGATGCGCCACGAACTCCGGGAAGATGCGCGGATACATCAGGTACGTCATCAGGTCGCGGTCGTTGACCGGCCGGCCGACCTGCTCCTGCACCTGCCGCCGCGTCGCTTCGAGGTCCACCGGCGGCAGCGACGCCCCGGGCCGTTCGGTGATCGGCGGCCGGCCGCGCAGCACACGTTGCCGCAGCGGCTCTGGGAAGCCGCCGTAGGGCTGACCGAGTTTGCCCTGGAAGAATTCGACCACCGACTCGGGGAACGCCAACTCACGGTCACCGTGGATCACCTCGTCCGGCGTCAGCTGGTTGGCGACCAGGAACAGGGCCATGTCGCCGACCACCTTCGACGACGGCGTTACCTTGATGATGTCGCCAAACAGCTTGTTCACTGCGGCGTACATCAAGCGCACTTCCGCCCAGCGGTGACCGACGCCCAGCGCCGCCGCCTGCTGATACAGGTTCGTGTACTGGCCGCCGGGCATCTCGTGGCGGTACACCTCGGCGCTGGCGCCAGCTGGCCGGTCTCGAACGGCGCGTACAGGCGACGCACGGCCTCCCAGTAGTCGGCGGTTTCCTGCAGCCGCGCGAAGTCCAGGCCGGTGTCGCGTTCGGTGAATCGCAGGCACTCGACCAGGGTGTTCAGGCTGGCCTGGCTGGTCACGCCCGAGAGCGGCGCCATGGCCGCGTCCACGACATCGACGCCCTGCTCGGACGCCTGCAACAGCGTGGCGATCTGGCCGCCGGCCGAGTCGTGCGTGTGCAGGTGGATGGGGATGCCGATTTCCTGTCGCAGCGTCCGCACCAGTTGCTGGGCGGCATAGGGCTTCAGCAGACCCGCCATATCCTTGATGCCGAGCAGGTTCGCCCCGAGTTTTTCCAGCTCTTTTGCCAGGTTGACGTAATACTTGAGGTCGTACTTGGTACGTTTCGGGTCGAGAATATCGCCTGTGTAGCAGATGGCGGGCTCGGCGAGCATACCCTGTTCACGCACCGCCTCGACGGCCAGGCGCAGGTTCGGCAGCCAGTTGAGCGAGTCGAAAATGCGGAACAGGTCGATACCGCCGGCGGCCGCCTCCTTGATGAAGGCACGCACAACGTTGTCGGGATAGTTGGCGTAGCCGACGGCGTTGTTGCCGCGCAGCAACATCTGGAAGAGGATGTTCGGCACGCGCGTCCGCAGTTCCAGCAAGCGCTGCCAGGGGTCTTCCTTGAGGAAGCGCAGGGCGGTGTCGAAGGTGGCGCCGCCCCACATTTCCAGCGAGAACAGGCCGGCGTGCGCCACGGCATAGCGCGGGGCGATTTGCAACATGTCATAGGTGCGCATGCGCGTCGCCAGCAGCGACTGGTGGGCGTCGCGGAAGGTGGTGTCGGTGACCAGCAGCCGCCGTTGCTCGCGCACCCAGCCGGCGAAGCCCTCCGGCCCCAGCTCCATGAACTTGTCGCGCGTGCCGACGACAGCTGGCGTCCGGTACGGCACCGGCATCGGTTCCGCAACGCCGACCCGCGGCGGCGGCGTCCGCACCTCGGGGTGGCCGTTGACGATGACCTCGGCGATGTACGTCAGCAGTTTTGTGGCCCGGTCCTGCCGTTGCGGGAACTGGTACAGCTCCTGCGTCTCGTCGATGTACTTCGTGTGGAAGCGGCCATGAAGAAAGTCGTCGTCGGTGACCAGGTTGATGAGGAACGGAATGTTGGTTTTGACGCCGCGGACGCGGAATTCCTGCAGGCAGCGCTCCATGCGGCGGGCGGCGTCGGCGAAGCGCAGGCCGTGGGCGGTCACCTTGACGAGCAGTGAGTCGTAGAAGGGCGTGATAACGGCGCCGCTGAAGGCGGTGCCGGCGTCAAGGCGGATGCCCAGGCCGCTGGCGGAGCGGTAGTGCGTCAGCCGGCCGTAGTCCGGGATGAACTTGTTGGTCGGGTCCTCGGTGGTGACGCGGCACTGGAGGGCGCAGCCGTGCGGCACCACGCGGTCCTGCGCTCCCAGGCCGATCTCCGGGTCGCTCAGCGGCTGGCCCTGGGCGATGAGGATCTGGCTGCGCACCAGGTCGAAGCCGGTGATTTCCTCGGTGACGGTGTGCTCGACCTGGATGCGCGGGTTGACCTCGATGAAGTAAAAATCGCCGCGGTCGATGTCGTACAGGAACTCGACGGTGCTGGCGTTGTCGAGACGCACCGCCTGGCCGACCGTCAGGGCCGCGTCGAGGATGCGTTGCCGGGTGGCGTCGTCGAGGAACAGCGCCGGGGCGATCTCCACCACCTTCTGATGGCGGCGCTGCAGCGAGCAGTCGCGCTCGAACAGGTGGACAAGGTTGCCGTGGTGGTCGCCGAGCAGCTGCACCTCGATGTGGCGGGCACGCAGGATGAATTTCTCCAGGAACACGTCGGCGATACCGAAGGCGGTGCCGGCCTCACGGCGTGCCTGCTCGATGGCCTCGTCGAGCTGCTCGGCGCCCTGGGCCACGCGCATGCCGCGGCCACCGCCGCCCATCGACGCCTTGACGATCACCGGATAGCCGAGCTTTTTGGCCAGGGCGTGCGCCGCGGGGCCGGGCGTGGTGGGCGTGTCGCCGCCGGAGAGCACCGGCACGCCGGCCTGCTGGGCGATGCGGCGGGCCGCCAGCTTGTCGCCGAGCTGCCGCAGCACCTCGACACGCGGGCCGACGAAGATGATGCCCGCCTCGGCACACGCCTCGGCGAACGCGGGGTTCTCGGACAGGAAGCCGTAGCCGGGATGGATGGCGTCCACTTCATGCTGTTGCGCCAGGGCGACGAGGCCGGGGATGTCGAGGTAGGAGCGTAGCGGCTCGCCCGGTTTGCCGACACGGTACGCCTCGTCGGCCTTGAAGCGGTGCAGGGCGAAGCGGTCCTCGTGAGCGTAGATGGCCACGGTGCGGATGCCCAGCTCGTGGGCGGAGCGGAAGACGCGGATGGCGATCTCACTGCGGTTGGCGGCCAGCAGTTTGCGGATCGGCCGGGCAGTGGGGGGTGAAACGGCGGCCTCGGACATGATCGGCGGTCCCTTGGTGCGAAGGCGATGTCTCCAGGGGGTATCCTAGAGCAAACCGGGACCGGAGGTTAGATGGGCGGATGCGACTGGTGTTTCCGAGTTCGAGTGACAGGGGCATTGCGACAAGGCGAAAAAATGTTACGTTGCCCCGCGAACGTTCTCGACCGGTGCGCCGCTGGTCCTGGAGCTAAGAGAAACAGGAAGGAGTTGCGGGCGATGAACGGAATTCATCCCGTGGTCCGGTATTTGATCCTGTGTGAAGACGTGCGCAACGATCCAGGTAACTCCGCGCACATCACCCTGGTGGGACTCCTCAGCACCATCCGTTCCCGGGCAACGCCTCCCTTCCCCTTGATATTTCCCGAAGTTTGTGTGTTCCTGCAACTGACCGAATGCCGCGGTTCGGCGGCGATTCGTGTTGAGCTGGTGCATGCGGATTCCGGCCAGACCCAGTTTCGTACGCCAACGCGAACGGTGTCCTTCGGAAACGATCCCCTGGCGTTGCTCGGCCTCACCTTCCGTTTGAAAAATCTGTTGTTTCCGGTTGCCGGTTTGTACTGGGTGCAGTTCTGTTACAATGACCGAGTGCTTGCCCAGCAACCACTTTTGTTGGAGGGATAGCCCGTGGAAAACACGCCGCGCTATGAGACCGGCTGCAAATTCCTGGGGGAATTTGTTGAGGACGCCGCGCTCGCGGACCCGAGCCGGCAGGCGCCGGCGGGGCAGGGGGTTGCCGAACCAACGACGATGGTTGGCCTGTTCGTGGACGATGCGAATGGTCGTGCGGGTCTGAAGGACTACGTGATTGTGCGGCGGGATCATACCACCGTGACGGTGACCGGCTGCGACGTGCGTCCGCTCCTGAACGGTCAGAGTGGGGGGGACGGTCGGGAGTTTGCGGTGCTGCTCCGCGAGGGCGACCGGGAGACGATTGCAGCCCGATTCCCTGCGACGGATTTGCTCGCCATTTTCGAGGGCGGAGTCAACTTGCTGTCGCCCGCCCCGCCGGAAGCCAGGGCGGATTAATTGGCGTTGGGAATCGCTTGATTCGCTGGGCCTGCGTTCAAGTCCACCGCCTGATAGCGCCCGCCGTTCTCCCGCGCCAGCCGCTGCAACGGCATGAACGCCCGCTGCCGGTTGGCCAGGCTCAACTCCACCGTATGAATGGCAGTCCGGCCCGCGTTCAGCCGTGTCACTTCCAGCACCTGCGCGTCGGTCAGGTCATCCGCGTCGGTCACCAGGAAGATCACGTCCGGCCGCAGCGCCAGGGCGCTGTACAGCGCCGGGCCGTGGTCGGTGCCGCCCTCCGCCGCCAGCGTTTGCAGCGCCAGCGCCACCGCCCGCCGCGGTTCGGGGCCAGCGCTCCGCCAGTCCCGTGGGCCGCGCGGTAGCAGCTCGACCGATCGGTTGTAGACCAGCACCTGGAACTGCGTCGTCGCCGGCAGTTGTTCCAGGCTCGCCAGCAGTTCGCGGCCCGCCCGGGTCAGCAGGCCGTTCAGGCCCATGCTGCTGGAGCGGTCCAGCACGTACACGATTTTCTGCGCCGCGCCGGCAGGCCGAAGAACGTCGGTTCCAGACCGCCCGGGTGCGCCGCCTGCCCGTGGCCAGCGGCGCCGGCATTCTGCGCAGGCGCCTTCGCTTGCGCCGGCACGTCAAAGCCCTGCACGCCGGCCGGCAATCCGGTCAGCGTCGGCACCTGAATCGGCTCCTCTGTCGGCAGTTCCGGCACCACGAGGCGCTGCTCGCCGGCTGCCGCCTCCTCCGGTGGCGCCGGCACCAGGTACGTCAGGCACTCGAACGGCTCCGCCGGCTCGGCCGCTGCGGTCGTGTGTCGCGGCCCGGCGGCCCGGTCGGCCAGGCTGCCGCCGGACAGCCACGCCAGGCCCAGGCCCAGCAGCGCGTGCAGCGTCAGCGACAGCAGCGCCGCCACGAGCCCCAGACGCCTGCGCTTGTTGCGTGCCATCGTTTTTGCCCTGCGCTCAAGTCCGGCGGCCGGCCGGCCGATGTTAAGGCTGTCTCCCGGAGGGGGTTGACCAATATTCAGAGTTCGGCAGGACGCCGACCACCACCAGGAAGCTGCGTCGTTTGTTGTGTTGACCAACCTGTGGAGGGCGGTGACGCAAGGCTGCGTCACCGCTTTTTTTTCGATCAGGTCTTCGGCTTAACGTCCGCCAGCAGGTGCAGGCCGAACGAGTCGTCCCGCGCATCCAGCCAGTCCAGCCGCACATGCGTCTGCTCAGTGCCGCTGCTCTTGTCGCTCGTCAGCACGACTTTGAAGCGGGCGCCGTTCTTCGTCTTGCAGGTGAGGTAATACGCGCTGCCCTGGCTGTCCTGTTCCAGCGACGCCTTCAAATTCAGTTTCTCCAGCGACGCCTGGACGGACAGGGCCGCCTCCGCCGGCGACCCCACGTAGACGCCGCTCAGCACCGCCTGGTTGACCGCCAGGAGGCCGCCCAACTCGGCCGACTTGCAGCCGATCAGCACCGCCAGCAGACACACCGCGACCCCGACCAGCGCCTGTACGCGCACCATGGCGGACCTCCTCCGTGCGTTCCGGGTTTGCTTTCTGGATCGTCGAGAGGGGTGGATATGTAGCGACCGGGCCGCTTCCTGGCAAGCCCAATCCTTGCCTGGAATGATGAATGATGAATGGTCTTTCATTCATCATTCATCATTTGGTCAAGCGCTGTCAGTCAACTGCACCAGGAACGCGAGTTGCTCCAGTTGCACCGTCAGGTCCACCGACACCAGGCTGACCTGCGGCGGCAGTCGCAAGACCGTCGGCGCGAAGTTGAGAACGCCGCGCACCCCCGCCGCCACCAGGGCGTCGGCCACCGTCTGGGCCACCTCGGACGGCACGGTCAGGATGCCCAGTTCCGCGCCGGTGGCGGCGATCACTTCCGTCATCCGCTCCGGCGCGAACACCCGCAGGCCCTCGACCTCCTGGCCGACCTTGGCCGGGTCGGCGTCGAACAGCGCCACAATGCGAAAGCCCTGCTGCTGGAAGCCGCGGTAGCGCAGCAGCGCCCGCGCCAGGTTGCCGACGCCCACCACTGCCACCGACCACACCCGGTCGATGCCCAGTCGCCGCCGCAGCGCCGCAATCAGCTCGCGCGTCGGGTAGCCGACGCCCGGGTGGCCCAGGTTGCCCAGGTACGCCAGGTCCTTGCGCACCTGGGCGTCGGTGACGCCCAGGGCCTCGCCTAGCTGACTGCTGGAGACGGTGCGGACGTTTTCGCTGTTGAGCTGTTGCAGGCGGCGCAGGTACAGGCTGAAGCGGGCGACGCTGGCCCGCGACAGGCGCGGCTCGCCGTTGGGGTGGTTCGGCTCTGAGGGAAAGTCTGCCTTGTCAGTGGGGCCGCCGGTCGGCATCACGTGTGCATCCTCATCACCATCAATTCAATCCACGGCCAAGCCGAAGGCTGAGGGAGAGCAATTCATCGTAGCCGCTGGGTCCGGCCCGGTCAAGTTGACCACCGCTTACGCCGCCAGCGTCGCCAGCAGCGTCAGAAACGCCTCGACCAATCGCGTGAGCCTGTCGCCCTGTGCCGCCGCCGTGGCCAGCACTTCCTCGTGGTTCAGCGGCGTGCCGCTCAGGCCGGCGGCGCGGTTGGTGATGCACGACACGGCCGCACACGCCATCCCCAGGTCGGCGGCCGCCTGCGCCTCGCGCGCCGTGGACATGCCGACCGCGTCGGCGCCCCACGCCCGCAGCGCCCGGATTTCCGCCGGCGTCTCGTAGCACGGCCCCGTCACGGCGCCGTAGACGCCCTGGTGCAGCTCGATGCCCTGGTCGGCCGCCGCGTGCGCCAGCAGCGCGAGCAGCGCCGGCGCGTAGGGACTCGGCCGCGCCGGGCCGAGTCCGCCCGGCCCCGGTTCCCGCCAGCAGTACGGCCGGGTCCAGTCGATGTGGTCGCGGAGGGCCATGAGGCTGCCGGGCACGAGCGCGTCGTGGATGCCGCCCGCGGCGTTGGTCAACAGGAGGTGGCGGGCGCCGAGCTGGTGCGCGACCGCGACGGGCCGCACCACGTCGTCCCAGGAATGGCCCTCGTAGAAATGCAGCCGGCCCTCGAAGACCAGCACGCGGCGGTCGAGCCACTCGCCGAGGGTCAGACAGCCGCGGTGGCCGGCGACGGTCGATGCGCCCAGGCCGGGCACGGCCGCGAACGGCACGCCGACCAGTGGCGTCAGCCGCCCGGCGACGCCGCCCATGCCGGAGCCGAGCACCAGCGCCAGCGCCGGCGGCGCCGCCTGCGCCAGCCGGGTCAGCTCGGTAAACGCCGCCGTCATTGCCGCCTCAACGTCGATCCTCACGTCTGGTCCGACTCCCCCGCCGACCAGCACGCCTGCTTGGCCCGCGCCGCCTGGGCGATCAGCTGGGCGCACAACTCCTCGCCCAGCAGGCTCGTGTTCAGCACCAGATCATAGTGATACGGCTCGGCGGCGTCGCGGAAGTAATGGTCCTGCAGGAACCGCGCGCGGCGCTCGTCGCGCAGCCGCACCTGCTCCGCCGCCTCGTCCCCCGTCAGCCGCAGCCATTGCGCCATGTAGGCGATGCGGTCCTGCAGCGGCGCCACCAGCCGCACGTGCAGGGTGGAGCGTGCCGGCAGCAAAAAACCGGCCCCGCGGCCGATGAGCACGCACTCGCCGGCCACGCCCAGCGCCAGCAGCAATCGGGCCATGTCCGCCAGCGACGGGTGCGGGCTGACGCGGCCGCTGCGCTGCTCCTGCTCCAGATGCTCCTCGACCCAGTGGACCGCCGTCGGCGCCAGCTGGTCGAACAGATCCTGGCGGAAATTGTCTTGCTGGGCGAGATACTCCAGCGTCTCCTGCGGGTAGACCTGCCAGCCGAGTTTGGCGCCGGCGCGGTGGGCGATGCTGGTGCCGCGCGAGCCGGCCTCCCGGCTGACGGCGATGGTCAGCGCCGCGGGGACGCCGTGCAGCTCGCCGCCGCCGCGGTCGCCCTGGAAGCCGTGGCGTGGCGACTCCGGTCCCGGCGCAGTGGTCGGGTCGTTGTCGTCGTTCAACCTGGGGAAGGGGTCCGGCATCGCAGCACTCGTACAGAACAGGCCTTGGCGAGCGGCGCGGCGTCAGCCCGCCGGTGGTCTACAGTACCGGCGGGCTGACGCCGCGCCGCTCGCCAGTATTAGTAATATAGCCCGGCGGCGGCCCGACACGAAGCGTTAATTCAGATCGAGGTATTCCGCCCGGCGGAAGGCGAGCATCCCGACCGTCAGCAGAAGCACGGTCAACGCCGCCAGCACGCACCACGCCGTCGTGCCGCTCACGGGCAGAAAAATCTCCGGCCGGCCCGGCCCGACGCCGTAGGCCTCGCCCTCCTGGAACATCAGGCAGCGCGTGTAAAAGCTGATGCTGCCGCGCTTGAGGTGGCCGGGTAGATTGCCCATGACGGTTTCCAGGAAGAACGAGTACAAAATGGCAACCACGGCGGCCCGGCGGAACAGGGCGCCCATGAGGTGGAACAGGGCGGCGAAGGCCAGCGCCCCCCAGAAAACCGCCGGCCAGTACAGCCGCAGCGCCAGCAGACCCGGCGGTCCTGCCGCCAGGCAGATCAGCGCGAAGCCGCCCAGATTGATCGCCAGGCACCACGGCAGCAGTGCCACGAACTTGGCCAGGTAGATGGCGGGCCGGGACAGCGGCCGCGTCAGCACCCACAGCAAATTCTGCTGCTCGCGCTCACGGCCCAGCGCCTCCGTCGCAAAGCTCAAACTCCACAACGGCAGCAGGAACGTCGCGAACATCGAGAAGACGATTTGCCAGCTGAAGCGGACGAAGCCGGCCTGTTCGCGGAATTGCCGGTTCTGCAAGGCGGCGTCGTAGGCGCCGCGCACGGCGTCGCTGAGGCTCAGCGCGGCGGGGTTGCGCGGCAGGGCGTGCTGCGTCACCCCCAGGCGAATGACCGCCTCCTGATGGGTCAGGCGGCGCGTGTTCGGCGCCCGCCAAAAGCGCATGTCCCAGGCGGTCGGCGAGATGACCCAGACCAGGAAGACCATGAACACCAACAGGCCCAGGGCGATCCAGACCATCAGGTGCGCCCGCGCCTGCCGCTGCCAGCTCAGCCAGACCAGGTAGCGCCACGCCCGCCACGCCGAGGGCGATGCGACGGCTCCTTCCAACGGGGACATGGGGACTCCTTGAGTGAGGAGCGCTAAACCGCAAGCGGCGGCCCAGTTGGGTTGGGGCGTGAGAACCTGCTTCGCGCCGCTTGCGGCTTAGCGCGGCCCAACCCGCTAGCGCCGTCCGCCCAGCAGGTAGCTCAGGATCGCCTGCGTCGATTCGTCGAGCGTCTCCAGGTGGCGCACCTCGAATGACTCCTCCAGCACCAGCGTCGCCAGACGGCGAAAGAAGGTCCGCGGTTGCCGCACGCGCACCACCAGCGCGTCCTCCGGCAGCAGGTCCACGCCCTCGACCTCGGGCAGTTCCAGCAGCGCGACGGCCAGTTGTCGGCTCTGGTCGCAGACGATGCGCACCGACAGCGGGTGGCGGTCCAGCAAATCGCGGATTTGCGGCAGGGTGCCCACGGCGGCGATGCGGCCGCGGGCCATGATCGCGACGTGATCGGTCAACTTTTCCAGTTCGTCCAGCTCATGGCTCGACACCAACAGGCATTTGCCCGCCTGCGCCAGCCGCGTGAACAGCTCCAGCGATTCCCGGCGGCCGATGGGGTCGATACCGCTCAGCGGCTCGTCGAGCAGCAGCAGTTCCGGCCCGTGCAGCAGCGCCTGGGCCAACTTGACGCGCTGCCGCATACCCTTGGAATAGCCTCGCAACTTCAGGTCAGCGCGATCGCCCATGCCGACCAGCTCCAGTGTTTCCTCGGTGCGCCGCCGGGCCTCGCGGGCCGTGTAGCCGCACAGCCGGGCCATCGTCAGCACGAAGCGGCGGCCGGACATTTCCTCATAAAAGCGGTCCAGTTCGGGGCAGTAGCCGATGTGCCGCCGGGCCGCGGCGCTCCAGGCGTTGTGGCCGCAGACGCGGACACTGCCGAGGTCGGGCCGGATGTGGCCGCCGGCCAACCGCAGCAACGTGCTCTTGCCGGCGCCATTGCTGCCGACCAGGCCGGTGATGCCCGGCCGCAGTTCCAGCGTCACCTGGTTGAGGCCAATGACGGGGCCGTACCACTTGGAAACGCGGTCGAAGAGCAACACTGGGGGAGCTGCTTCGTTCGTGGTACCGCCTTTAGGCGGTCTTCGCTCAAGACCGCCTAAAGGCGGTACCACGAACGAAGCAGCCGCATCCGGGGTCGCTACTTCACGATCTCCACCGCGCGCGTCCGCAGGTTCAAGTAAATCAGGCATACGATGCCAATGCCTCCCAGCACCAGGGCGGCCTCCCAGGTCTGCGGCTGGGGCCGCGGGGAGATGTCCCCGTGACGGATGCCCAGGCACGCATAGCCCACCAGCCGCAGGTTGTTCCACAGGTCGATCAGGCGCCAGTGCTCGTCGTGCTCCAGCCCGTCCACCACAATGCTCGCCAGCAGCCGGAAGAACAGGAACAGGCTCGTCCACACCATAATCATCGGCACCGTTCGCCGCACCCAGCTCGCGACCGCCACCAGTAATACGCTCAAAAACACCGTCAGGACCAGGCCATAACCAAGGATGCCCAGCAACAGCGGCAGCCCCGCCGGGCCGCGGCCGGTGTTGGTGTTGATGAAATAATCCGGGTCGGCGACGTAGTCCCAGTCGTCCAGGCCGTGCTGCGCATATAGCACCACCGCCGGCAGCGTCGTCAGCAAGTTGACGACCACGCCGACCGCCAGACACTTGCCGAGGATGTAATGCCAGCGCGATAGCGGCTTGGCGAGGTAGAACGGCAGCGTGCCGAAGTGGAAGTCGTTGCCGACCAGCACCGAACCGGCCAGCGCCAGCACCACCATGAGCATCGCACCCTGGTAGAGGAAGAAATAGCCGAACGTCTCCTGACTGCCGTTGAGGATTCTCAGGCCCTGGCGCACGACCTTGAGGATCTGGTCGGAGCCAGTCTTTTGCTCCTCACGGACGACGACCTTGACCTGGGCATCGCCGACCTGCGACTCGGCCCAGTCCAGCAGGAAGGTGCCAAAGAAGAACATCAGGAAGATGAGCAGGCCGGCGGCGTACAGCCACCAGAATAGTTTGCGCCGCAGCAGATTGCCCAGGGCAGTGCGGGCGATTGGCCAGACACCTGCGAACGGCCGGCGAAATTGTCCGCGCCAGGCTCGGTAGTGGAGCAGCGTGATTTGCATGTTAGTCATTAGTCATTAGTCATTAGTCATTAGTTTTGAACTCTGCCGTTTGGGAACTCATAATGTCATTCAGTTGTTCTCCTAATGACTAATGACTAATGACTAATGACTAATAACTCTGTGCGATGACACGGTGAAACAATTCTTCCAGATCCTCGTCGTCGCGCTGCAGGCCGCGCAGGACGACGCCGTGATTGTCCGCCAGGGCGAAGAAAGCTCGCGTCACCCAACCGGCCGGCACGGCAACGCGCAACTCGCCCCTGTCATTGTTGTGGAGCACCTGCACCCCTTCAAGCCGCAGTTCCTCCAGAAACGCTTCCGGCGGCCCCTGAATTTGCAAACGGTAGCGGTCCTGCCGGCGGCGTCGTAATTCCTGTACGCCGCCCTGCGCCAGCACCCGCCCGTGGTGCAGGATCACCACCGTCTCGCACACCTTCTCCACGTCGCCCAGCAGGTGCGTGGACAGCAGCACCGTCTTGCCGAAGTCGCGCGCCAGGTCCAGCAGCAGGTTCAGCATCGCCTCACGGCCACTGGGGTCCATACCGCTGGTCGGCTCGTCCAGCAGCAGCACCGGCGGGTCATGCACCAGCGCCTGCGCCAGCTTTAGCCGCTGTTTCATGCCGGTCGAGTATTCCTCCAGTTTGCGGTAGCGCGCATCCTCCAGATCGAGGTACGTCAGCACCTCATGGGCGCGACGCAGGGCCTGGCGGCGCGGCATGCCGTAGAGTTCACCCGCCAAAGCGACGTACTCCGCCCCCGCGATGCCCGGCACCAGCGCGTCCGCCTCCGGCATGTAGCCGATGGAGCGGCGCAAGGCACTGCCGTCGCCGAAGAGTTCGCGCGTCAGCTGGCCCAGCGCCCGCAGCGGTTGCCGCAGGAATGATAGCGCGTCTTCGAGTGGCTCCAGCGGTTGGCCGAAGACGGTGCCGTGGCCGGCAGATGGCGGCAGCAGACCGAGCAGGATGCGCAACAGCGTGGATTTGCCGGCGCCGTTGGGGCCGAGCAGACCGATGCGGCCGGGGGTCAGGTGCAGCGACACATCGTCCAGGGCCAGGCGGCGGCCGTAGCGACGGCTGACGTGGTGCAGGTCGATGAAGTCGGTGGTCATGCAGCGCCCCGTGTTCGGCGAGCGGGGTCGCGTCAGCGCCCCGTGAGGCCCATGCACGGGGCGCTGACGCGACCCCGCTCGCTGGGCTGAGTCACGTCGTGTAGTCCGCGTTCAGCCGCACGTAGTCGTAGGTGAGGTCGCAGGTCCAGAACGTGCATTTGCCCGTGCCGAGCGTGAAGGCGAGGCGCAGCGTCAGTTCGCGGTGGCCCTTGAGGTACGCCGACAGCGCCGCCGCGTCGAACGACAGCGGCGCGCCCGCGTGATACAGCGGGATGTCACCGACCCATAGCGAAAGTTGTTCCTCCTCGAACGGCACCCCTGCGTAGCCGGCCGCGGACACGATGCGCCCCCAGTTCGGATCGGCTCCGAAGATGGCGGTCTTGACCAGCGCGCTCTCGGCGACGGTTTTCGCGATTCGCCGCGCCTCGTCGTTGTCGCGGGTGCCGGTGACTTCCACGGTAACCAGATGGGTCGCGCCCTCGGCATCCCCGGCAATCGCCTGCGCCAACTCGGCACACACCGCGGCGACCGTCTCGTGGAAGCGGGTCAGTCCCGGGTTGCGCAGCGGTGATCTGGTGCCGTTCGCCAGGAACAGCAGCGTATCGTTGGTGCTCGTGTGGCCCTCGACGCTGACGCAGTTGAACGTGCGCTCCGCGACCGCCGGGGCCAGCACCGCCAGGTCCTCCGCGGTAACGGGTGCGTCCGTCAGCACGAACGCCAGCAGCGTCGCCATGTTCGGGCCGATCATCGCGGCGCCCTTGCAAAAGCCGGTCAGCCGATAATCCTGGCCGTCGACGGCCACGGTGCGCGTCGCTACCTTGATGCGCGTGTCGGTGGTCAGGATGGCGCGGGCGGCTCGTTCAAAGCCCGCGGTGTTGGCGGCGAGCTTGCTCGCGGCGAGGCGGACGCCCGGCTCGATTTTCTCCATCGGCAGCGGGCGGCCGATGACGCCGGTGGAGCAGACGAGCATTTGTTCCGGCCGGCACCCGATCCCCTCCGCGGCGACGGCGGTCATGCGGCGGGCGTCGGCGAGACCCTGCTGGCCGGTGCAGGCGTTGGCATTGCCCGAGCAGATGACGACGCCGCGCACGTCCACGGCCGGCAGCCGTTCACGGCAGACGCGCACCGGGGCGGCGACGATACGGTTCTGCGTGAACGCCCCGGCGGCGCGGGCCGGGCGGTCGCTGACGATCAGCGCCAGGTCGAGGCGATCCGGCTCGACCGGCCGCAGGCCGCAGGGGACGCCGGCGTAACGGTAGCCGGTTGCCAGGTGCCATTCGGGTGTGCTCATCACTCGTGATTGCCCTTTCCTGAGAAACGCAGATTTGTCGGCGAGCGGCGCGGCGTCAGCCCGCCGGTACTTTGCGAGACCGGCGGGCTGACGCCGCGCCGCTCGCCAAAAACCTCAATGCCCCTTCAAATCCGGCCGCAGCTGATACAGCACCGCCGCGCTGGCGATGCGCAGCGCGCTCTCCGGCGTGTAGCCGAGGCAGTCCGCCGACTGATGCCGCTCCAGGGCGCAGCCGATGTCGTACTTGCTGTAAATCACCGCCCAGCGGCCGTCGATCTTGACGCCCTTCAGCAGCGGCGGCATCGCCTGCACCAGTCCCTTGTTCACCGTCCGGCCGCGGATGGTGTCCTGCGTCAGCGCCGTGCCGTTCAGTTCCTTGCTAAACAGACGGTCGCTCGGCGGAATGGGTTCGAGTTTGTGTTTCGGCAGCAAAACGTGCAGGAACTCGCGGAACGCGGCGTCAAAGTCCTTCGAGCCGCAGCAGGCGTCCGCGAACAGCAGACCGCCGTTCTCCAGGTTGAAGCGCAGTTCATTCAAGTCTTCTTTCGCAAACTTGAATTCCTTGCGGCCGTGCATGTAGATGAACTTGTAGTCGAGCGCCTTGCGCGTGCCGACGTTCACCTCCTCCCACTTGACCGCCACGTCCACGCCGATGGTTTTGTGCAGATGCACCACCACATTCGACATGGCCCGCGGCGCCAGCTTCCAGTCGCCGCCGTGGTTCAGCTGGCCGACCTTGAGCACGTTGGGCGGAATGTCCGGCGGGTCGTCCTTGACGACGGCCAGGTCCACGCGCGACAGCCGCGGCCGCGGCGGTTCGTTGCCGGTGGCGTAGGCGATGATGTTCAGCCCCATCTTGAACGCCAGGGCGCACTGCGGATCCTCCGGCTTGCCCGTCTCCCAGCGGCACGACAGGTCTTGCGGGCTGTAGATCATCACCCACTTGCAGCCCATGCGCAGCCCCTTCAGGCCGAACGAGCCCGGCTTCACCCCCGAATTCGCGGTCCACACCGGATGGTCCGCCGGCAGGTCTTCCAGCTCCTGCTCGAAGACTTCCTCAACCCACTTGTGGAACCCCTTGTTGAAGCGCGGGTCGCCGCAGCACGCTTCCGCCAGGATGAAGCCGCCGTTCTCGACGTACTTCTTTAGCAGTTCCTCCTCCTGCGGTGTGAATCGTCTTCCCCCGCGTTCGCCGCCCGTCATCAGCGACTTGTGGCCGGTGATATACACGATCGGTGATTGCAACAGGTCCGACGCGACCTCCAGTATCTCCTCGTCGGTCAGGCGCACCGCGGCGCCCTCCTGGATGGACAGCGCCCGCGCCATGTCGAAGGTCTGCCAGGCCATCGGCGCACGCTTGAACAGCTCCTTGCTGGCGTGAGCGACCAGGTGACGCAGGTCGTTGCGGTCATTGTTCCAGTCCTGATCGTTGGCGTTGCCGAAGCCTTGCTCCAGGCTGCTGCGCGGCTGCCGGCCGTGCGCCAGTTTGCTGATGAGCACGGGCGTGCGGCCCTTCGACAAAAACAGCAGCGCGAACGCAGTGTTGATGAGGTGGTATTCCTCCGTGTCCCAGCGCGACGACAGAAACCACTTGCCGTCGTTCTTCTGCGCCTTGACCAGGAACTCGCAGCCCTCGCGGTACCAGTCGTGCGAGTAGAAGAAGCGCAGCCCCGACAGCCGGCCGGCCCGCTCGATGCCGTAGAGGTTGTAAAAGGTCGCGTGCGGCGTTGCCAGCTGAAAGCGGTCGTGGTTGGTGCCGCTGATCCAGTCCAGGCCGCGACGCAGCGCCAGCTTGCCGCCCTCGTCGTAGACGCCGCAGTTCTGGGCGGTGCCGTCCTTCAGCAGCACCTCGCGGCCGGCGTTCAGTTCCATGCCGGCGATCAACAGGCCGCAGATGCCCGCGGTCGTCATGCTCAGCTTGGAATTCTTGCCGAACGGCCCCAGGCCGCCCTCGCTGTAGCCCCAACCACCGTCGTCGTTCTGATCGGCCTCGTAACACTTGCGGATGGCCTTCCAGATGTCCGGGTTGATGGTCGCGCCGCCGAGCTTCGCGGCGTACAGGCCCAGCAGCGCGTACTGCGTGTTCGAGTTGTCCGCCTTGCCGCCGGGCAGTTCGGGCCGGTCATAGCCCCAACCCTGTAGCGGGCCGGTGGGCGGGATGCGCGTCTTCAGGAAGTGGTCCGCGTTCCGCTGCACAACTTCCAGAAACTTCTTGCCGAACTGCCGCCCCTCGCGCGCCGCGGCGATGTCGGCCTCGACGAAGGCCATCGTTTGCAGCGACCGCACGTAGGTCGTGGGCTTCTGCAACTTCATCAGGTAGTCGAGCCCATCGGTGACAGCCGGATCGCTGGACTTGACGCCGGCGTTGAGCAGCGCCAGCACCACCAGGGCCGTCGAGCCGCCGGGGTGCGGTTCCTTGACGCCCGAGTCTTCCCAGGCGCCCGTGCCCTTGTGCTGCTGTGTGCGCAGGTAATGGACGCCCTTGTCGATGGCCTTGCGCACCTGGTCCACCAGCGGCTCTTTTTTGGATGGGCTCTTGTCCTGCGGCGCCGCGGGGGTCAGACCGGGCAGCACCGCCAGGAAGACAGCCACAAGGATCAGGGGAGACTTCATCTGCGGGCCCTCCGGCATCAAACCCCAAGGAGACGGGCAACCTCCATTGTTGCGAACCACAGCACATCTGACAATCGTTTGTCCGACAAAGCGCCAACGCCAGCGGCGGTAGCTTGTCGATGGGGGGAACTGGACAGGCTGGGAGTTTGGCGAGCAGGCTGACGCCCTCGCTCGCCAGGGTTTGATTTTCTCTTGCCCGGTCGGCGCGGGATGCCGTACATTCATCAATGGCACAACCCCCATTCCTCCTGCCCAGGAAGCCAGCACCGCATGGACCCTCTGCACGAACACCACCGTCTGCTGACGCGCCGCACTTTCCTGGGCCGCTCCGGCCTCGGCCTTGGTGCCGTGGCGCTGGCGTCGCTGTTCGGCGAGCGTGGTGACGGCCAGCAGGCGCGACCGGGACTGCCGCACCACCCACCGCGGGCGCGGCGCATCATCTGCCTGTTCCAGTCCGGCGCACCGTCGCAACTGGACCTCTTCGACCACAAGCCCCGGCTGCGCGACTGGTTCGACCGGGACCTGCCCGACTCGGTGCGCCGCGGCCAGCGTTTCACCGGTATGACCGCGACGCAGGAGCGCTTCCCGATTGCGCCGTCGCGCTTCGCCTTCGCCCGACACGGCCAGAGTGGGGCGTGGGTCAGCGAACTGCTGCCGCACACTGCCCGCACGGTCGATGACCTGTGCTTCATCAAGTCGATGCACACCGAGGCGATCAACCACGATCCGGCGATCACGTTCTTCCAGAGCGGCGCCCAGTTGGCGGGCCGGCCGAGCATGGGGGCGTGGGTGAGTTACGGGCTGGGCAGCGCGTCGCGCGAGCTGCCGGCGTTCGTGGTGCTGGTGTCGCAGGGCAGCGGCAACCCTGCTGACCAACCGCTGTACGACCGGCTGTGGGGCAGTGGCTTTCTGCCGTCGCGGCACCAGGGCGTGAAGTTCCGCGCTCAGGGCGATCCGGTGCTGTTCCTGGCGAACCCGCCCGGTGTGGACGCCGACACGCGCCGCCGCTTCCTGGACGATCTGGCTGCCCTGAACCAGCTGCGACACGCCGAGATGGGCGACCCGGAGATTGCGACGCGCACCGCCCAGTACGAACTGGCCTGCCGGATGCAGACGAGCGTGCCGGAGCTGACCGACGTGTCGCGCGAGCCGGCGTCCACGTTCGCGCTGTACGGCGAGGACGCACGGACGCCCGGCAGTTACGCGGCGAACTGTCTTTTGGCGCGGCGGTTGGCGGAGCGTGGCGTGCGTTTCATCCAGCTGTACCACCGCGGCTGGGATCAGCACACGAACCTGCCGCGGCAGATCGCCGGCCAGTGCCGCGACACGGACCGGGCGTCGTGGGCGCTGGTGCAGGACCTGAAGCGGCGCGGCCTGCTCGAAGACACGCTGGTGTTCTGGGGGGGCGAGTTCGGCCGCACGGTGTACTGTCAGGGCACGCTGACGACGGCGAATTATGGCCGCGACCATCACCCGCGCTGCTTCACGGTCTGGCTGGCTGGTGGCGGCATCCGGCCGGGCATGACCTTCGGCCAGACGGATGATTTCTCGTACAACGTGGAGCGCGACCCCGTGAGCGTGCATGACCTGCACGCGACGCTCCTGCACTGCCTGGGCATTGACCATCGGCGGCTGACGTTCCGTTTCCAGGGGCGGGATTTTCGGCTGACGGATGTGTTCGGCAACGTGCTGAATGGGGTGTTGCGCTAATGTGGCAATGGCCTCCAACTCGTGGCGGGGTGGGCCGGCGGTGGCGAAACAATTCTCATTCACGATCCGGCAGTGGGTGTCCGGTTCGTAGTACCGCAGCGGACGGACTCCATCCAGCTGCACTTCGTCACCGAACTGGGCGTACTGACCGTGCTCATCCTGACACTGGCCGTGGCGCTGATGCTGCTGCGGAAACGGGGCGCGCCCGTGGTCGCCGAACGGGCCTGATGCGCGGGCGGCACGCCCCGCGGGGTCACGGCGGCCGAACTCCACTTGAATCAAAATTGTCTTTTTGTTATCAGACCGCCTCTCAACATGAAATAGCCAGTTTATTTCGATGCGGCCGGAGCGCTCCGGCGCTCCCGGACCCTTTTCCCTACGGAGGTGCGATGTCGCCGCGAACACGGTCTGGCAAGTTCCTCCGGACGCCCCTGGTACTGCTGGGCTGCGTGTTCGCCGCCTGGGCCGCCGTCGCCGCGGGGCAGCAAGCCGTTCTGTCACCGCCGCTGACCGCCGCGCCGCCGGCGGCCTCGTTGTCCACCGGTGCCACTCCGGACCTTGCCGAGCGCCTCGGCAAACTGGAGGCGCGCCTCGACTGGTTGATGAACCAGAACCAGGCCCTCCTGCACGAGAACCAGGTACTCGCAGGGAAGGTGGTGGCTCCCATCCACACAGTCGGCAGCCCCGTGCCGCAAGGCGTGACCAGCGGCCCCTTGCCGGGGATGGCGTTAACCAGCGGGGCCGGCTCGGCAAGCAAGGTGGGGGCGTCGGATTCCTCGGACAAGGGGGGCAAATCCGACAGTAAGGGTACCGATACCGAGAAGAGCGAAACGCCGCCCTCGGACCCGGAGGCCGTCGGCCGGGCCCAGGAGATCGGCAACCTGCACCTCGGCAAGGTCGCGCTCAAGGCCACCTACGACTTCGATGACGGCGGCTTCCGGGTGGCCACCGAGGACGGGGAATACTCCTTCGCCATCCGCGGCATGACCCAACTCGACGGGATGCTCTACGGCCGGCCGGCCCCTGGGGCGGTCAGCAGCGGCTTCTACAACCCCCGCAGCCGCATCTACTTCGAGGGTCAAGCCACCAAGCCCATCTCCTGGGAGTTCTCGTTCCAGAACTTTTACGACACCGTCTCCCTGCTCGACGCCTACGTCAACTTCAACTACGACCCGCGCTTCCAGGTGCAACTCGGCCGCTACAAGAACCCGTTCACCTACGAGTTCTACCACCAGCACATCTGGGATCTGATGGCCCCGGAACGGTCGCTCTTCGCCAACAACTTCGAGGCCAACCGGCGCTTCGGCCTGATGGCCCACGGCGACCTGTTCGACGACCGCCTTGAGTACGCCCTGGGCAGCTTCGACACGCAGCGGAATTCGCTACGGCCGTTCAACAACCGCCAGGACTTCGAGGCGTTCCTCAACGCCAAGCCGTTCTACCCGCGGGAGGCGGGCTTCGTGCTGCGCGACCTCCAGTTCGGCGGCTCGGTCGATCTGGGCAACGAGCACCAGCCGCCGGTGCCCGCGGTGCTGCGGACCAACCAGGCGCCGGGCGGCGCCGCGGTCAATGGCACCGCGGCCAGCAACGCCGCCGGCCTGCCGTTCCTGGCGTTCGGCCCGAACGTGCTCGAGCGCGGGCCGCGGGCCCTGTGGGAACTGCACCTGGCCTACTACTACGGGGGGTTGTCGTTCGTGTCGGCGCTGCAGGGCGGCCACGAGAGCTACGCCAACGGGGCCGTGGCGCCGCCGGTGCGCG
Source organism: uncultured Gemmataceae bacterium (assembly GCA_963750165.1). Classification (GTDB taxonomy): domain Bacteria; phylum Planctomycetota; class Planctomycetia; order Gemmatales; family Gemmataceae; genus CAVVPN01. The sequence continues at coordinate 302,162 of CAVVPN010000003.1, forward strand.
TCCCGCTCCACGGCTGGTTCGTGCAGGCCGGCTACCTCCTCACCGGCGAGACGATCCGCGACCGCACCAACGTGCAGCCGCTCCACCCTTTTGACGTGCGCCCGGGCCACTGCAGCCTGGGCGCCTGGGAAGTGACCGCCCGCTACAGCGAGCTGATCCTTGACGGCCGGGTCTTCACCGAAGGCCTGGCCGACCCGACGCTGTGGACCAACCACGTCGAACTGATCGACGTCGGCGCCAACTGGTATCTCAACCAGTTCATCCGGGTTTACCTCGGCTGGGAGCGCTCCCTGTTCGGCAGCCTGGTCTTCTCCGACTCGGGCCACCCCCGGAGGTCAAACGACCTGTTCTGGCTGCGGACCCAGGTCTACTTCTGACCCGCGCCGGCCCGGGGCGCCTGCGCCCGTTATGGGGCAGGCGGCTTCGGCCGGGGCGGTTTCGGGCCGAAAGCCCTCTTCATGTCGCGCTGGGGGTGGTTCGTAACGACCACCCTTCCCTCCGGAGAAACGCAGGGTGCCGTGCCGAACTGCGGTCCGCCGTCTGTCAGGGGGCGCGTTCTCCTGACCCAAGGTGCGTCGCGGACTTGAGCAGCACGACAATTCCCTCACAGTTTCTCACGCATCAGGTGTCCACCCGCACACGGCTGGTGCGTTGACGAAAGTCCCAGATAGAACTGGTGATTTTCGCCCCGATGCTCTGAGCATGGCAGGCTTTTTGCCAGTTGGACAACATTCCTTTCACCCACCGCTTCCCGCTTGCTGATCATTCCGCTTCCCCACACCAGGCACCCGCCTTCCCCACGCCAGGCACCCGCCTGAGGAGCGCGGCCACGCACGGCTGCTTGCGGAGCGGGCGGAGAGGGGATTGTGGCAGGCGAGACTAATCCTTTTGGGAGACCGCAACTCTCCTGGCACGGCCCTTGCAGGCGATTGTGCGATCCCGCGATTGTGCGATCCCGGACACCCAATCACCTGTTGGAGGAACAGCCTATGCAGGCGGTGAACAAATGAGAGGTCAAGAGCGCTACGACCTGGCGCGGCGCGTGGACCCGAAGGTGACGATGACGCGCGGCAAGCCGATCCCGGTGGGGCCGGCAACGAAACTGCCCCCGGGCATGCCGTGGAGAAGCTGGCGGCGCTGACGCCGGACGATATGCTGTGAGCGTACTGAATCTGGTCGAATAGTGTGTTGGAACTTCCCAGGAACCCCTCAGCCAAGGAGAACCCCATGTCCGAGATCCAACGTCGGGACTTTCTGAAAGGGACGGCGGCGTTCGCGGCCGGCGTAACCGCGGCCCTGACCGCGGCCGGGCGCGCCCAGGCTGGCGACCCGAGCTTCATGAACAACGTCCCCGACCCGCTGCTCTCCGACAAGCAGCTGCCGAACTTCAAGTTCGCCCTGGAGAAGTCCAAGCCGGGGCGGGTGCAGGGCCAGAGCACCGCGAAGGAGGCCAGCGTCCATCAGCTGCCGATCTCCAAGGGCATCGCCGGTGTATCCATGACGCTCGGGCCGGGGGACATGCGCGAGCTGCACTGGCACGCCACCGCCGCCGAGTGGGCCTTCGTGAACCGCGGGCGGGTGCGTACCACCGTCCTCGGCCCAGGAGGCATTGCTGAGACGAACGACTTCGAGCCGGGAGACGTGTGGTACTTCCCGCGCGGCCACGGCCACATGCTCGAGTGCCTGGGCAAGGAGCCGTGCCACTTCGTGCTAATGTTCGACAACGGCTACTTCTCGGAGTTCGGCACCTTCAGCATCAGCGACTGGATCGCCCAGGCCCCCAAGCCGCTCGTGGCGAAAAATTTTGGGCTGCCGCAGGCGACCTTCGACAACTTCCCGCAGCGCGAGGTGTACTTCGCCCACGGGGCGGCGCCGCCGCAGCCGGCCGCCGCCCCGATGGGGGTCGTGCAGCGCTCGCCGCAGACGCACAAGTGGCGGCTGCTCGCCACTGACCCCATCGTCAACAACCGGGGCGGCAAGCTGTGGATGGTCGATTCCCGGCTGTTCCCGATCTCCAAGACTTTCACCGGCGCGGTCCTCGAACTGGAGCCGGGGGCGCTGCGCGAACTGCACTGGCACCCGACCGCCGACGAGTGGCAGTACGTCCTGCAGGGGCGGGTGAGCGTGACGCTGTTCGGCGCCAAGGGACGCTTCCGGACCGAGACACTGGACCAGGGCGACGTCGGCTACATGCCACAGGGCTACGGGCACTCCCTGGAGAACACCGGCGAGGGGGTGGCCCGGGTGCTCATCGGCTTCAACTCCGGGGTCTACGAGGACATCGACCTGTCAGAGTGGATGGCGGGGAACCCGGTGGACGTGCTGGCCACCAACTTCGGCCGGCCGGCCGAGGTGTTCCGCAAGTTCCCGACCCGCGACGTCTTCATCGCGCCCAGGCCCGCGAAGTAATTCGGTCCAGGTCACGACAGTACACCCGGCGCGGCTCACAGCCGCGCCGGGTGTATCGTCATGCCGGAAGTTACGCCCAGATCCTTGGTTTCGTGGAGCATGACGCGCCCAACGCCGAGCACGTCGCCGAAGCTGCTACTGCCCGGGACGAGGCTATCGACGAACGGCACGAAGATGACCATTTCCAGCCGGCGGCTCAGGGGCAAGAAGAGGAGGGTTTCGCCAATATGTTCGTCCGGCATGCCGTGGAGGCCGCAGGTGTATGAGTAGAGCTGATCCATTTCGCGGCGGAAGAAGCCGTCGGGGGCGTTCACCCAGCCAGTGCGATAGGCGCCGCTGGAGCCGGCGCCAGGCGGGATCCAGGGGTCGAGCCAACCTGTGAAGAAGTTGCCCAGGCCCAGCGGCATGTGACAGCTGGGGTCATACTTGCCGCAAATCGATCCGATGATGGATTCAAACAGGCCGTGCTCGTCTCGGCAGTAACTGGCCGGACTGCTGGGGGCGCTGCGGCAAGCGGCCGCGAAGACGCCCGGGGCCGTGCGGGAGCAGTTGCTGCGGTTCGTGAAGGTAAGGGGGTCAAGTTTCGTTTTCGTTCGGCAGAGGCTACGCGGGTTGCTTCGCCGACAGCGTTTCCGCCAATAACCCTCGGGGCGTCTCGACCAGAAACTGCACGGCCCCGGGATCAATCTCGGGTGCCAAAAAACCATGCGCGGTTTCTGCACAGGCCGGCAAGGCGATCTTGTTGGGGCTCCCGCGCACGATGACCTCCTTGCCTCACGGGAGCAGAGCAACCGAGTAGAATAACGGCGTCGCCCCCAACCGCTCGCCTTTCCCCCGATCCCGTGCAGGTGTTCATGGACCCCGCTGCCCCGTCCCGCGACGACCTCGCCACACGCTACCTCGACCAGCTGCCCTACCCGCCCTACCCCGTGCAGGAGGAGGCGCTGCTGACGTGGTTCACCACCGACCAGGGCGTCCTCGTCTGCGCCCACCGGGACCGGCAAGACACTCATCGCCCAGGCCGCCCTGTTCGAGGCGCTGCACACCAACCAGATCGCGTACTACACCACGCCGCTGATCGCGCTCACGGAGCAGAAGTTCCGCGAGATGCAGGAGTCCGCGGTGCGCTGGGGCTTCAGCGCCGATGATGTCGGCCTGGTCACCGGCAACCGCCGCGTCAACCCCAACGCCCGCGTCCTGGTCGTGGTTGCCGAAATCCTCCTCAACCGCCTGCTGCACGAGGAAGCGTTCGACTTCAGCAACGCCGCCACCGTCGTCATGGACGAGTTCCACAACTTCGCGGACTACGAGCGCGGCATCGTCTGGGAACTGACGCTCGCCATGCTGCCGAAGCACGTCCGGTTGCTGCTGCTGTCCGCGACGGTCGGCAACGCCACGGAGTTCTTGAGCTGGCTCGACCACAGCCACGGCCGCAAATTGCAGCTGGTCGAGGGCCGCGAACGCAAGGTGCCGTTGACGTATAAATGGGTGCCGGACCAGCTGTTGACCGAGCAACTGGTCATCCTGGCGAAGGGCGACGGCCACACCCGCTACACCCCGGCGCTGGTGTTCTGCTTCAACCGCGACGAGTGCTGGAGCGTCGCCGAGCAGCTCAAGGGCTTGCCGCTGGTGACGCCGGCGCAGCAGTCCGCCCTGCACGCGGAGGTCAACAAGCTCGACTGGACGCAGGGCGTCGGGCCGAAGTTCAAGCAAATGCTCCACCGCGGCGTCGGCGTTCACCACGCCGGACTGCTGCCGAAGTACCGCCGCGTCGTCGAGGAGTTGTTCCACCGCAAGATGCTGCCGGTGGTCATCTGCACCGAGACGCTGGCCGCGGGCATCAACCTGCCGGCGCGCTCGGTCGTGCTCACAGCGCTGGTCAAGGGACCGTTCGGCAAGGAAAAACTTGTGGACCCGAGCACCGCCCACCAGATCTTCGGCCGCGCCGGCCGGCCGCAGTTCGACGACAAGGGCTTCGTCTTCGCGCTGGCCCACGAGGACGACGTGAAAATCCTGCGCTGGAAGGAGAAGTACGACCAGATCCCGGAGAACGCGAAGGACCCGAACCTCATCCGGGCGAAGAAGGCCCTGAAAAAGAAGAAACCGACACGCAGCGAAACCCGGCAGTACTGGGGCGAGGCGCAGTTCAAGCAGTTGCAGGCCGCGCCGCCGGGCAAGCTCTACAGCAAGGGGCCGCTGCCGTGGCGGCTGCTGGCGTACCTGCTCAAGCTGTCGCCGGAGGTGTCGCGGGTGCGGTCGGTGGTGCGCAAGCGGCTGATGGACGAGCCGCGCATCCGCGCCGGCGAAATCGCCCTGGAGCAGATGTTGTTGACGCTGGCGTCCGGCGGTTACGTGACGCTGCACCCCGAGCCGCCGCCGCTGGGGGAGGATGGCAACCCGACACCGGAACGCAAGGCGTACCGCTCCGAACTGGCGTCGCCGACGCCGCTGCTCGACCGTCTGCTGGTCTTCCGCGGCGTCCACCCGCTGTACGGGGCATTCCTGGTCGAGCACCTGGGCATCGCCAACCGTGATGAGCGCCTCCAGGCGTTCGAGAGCGTGCTGGAGGTGCCGCGGGCGATCCTCAAGTTCGTGCGGGTGCCGTGGGAGGACCGCCTGCCGCCGGGGCCGCTGGCGACGACCCGGCTCGACCAGGAACTGATCCAGCGCGGCCTGATGGTCGCCAAGCCGGAGCCGTCGCCGGAGGACGAGGAAGAGCAGGACGAGTGGATCGCCCCGGAGGACCGGCCGCCGACGCTGGCGGAGAAGCTACGGATGCTGTTCGACGCGAAGTACCCGGACGTGACGGACGTTTCGACGCAGTCGGTGTGGGCGGCGGGCGAACTGCTGCGCTTCGGCGGCAATTTCAACAAGTTCGTGCAGGCGCGCGACCTGGTCAAGCAGGAGGGCATTGTCTTCCGCCACTTCCTGCGGCTGATCCTGCTGCTGGGCGAATTCCAGGCACTGACCCCGCCTGAGGCCAATGCCGAGGAGTGGCAGAAGGAGCTGCGCGACATTGCCGAGCAGCTAACGGCGAGCTGCCGGGCGGTCGATCCGCAGAGCACCGATGAGGTGATTGAGCTGGCGCACGCGGCGGATGTGGTCGAGGGCGAGACGGTGGCGGCGCCGGCCCCCCCCCCGCAGGCGCCGCCGGAGCGGGTGTTCGGCGAGGGAATTCTTTGACTCGGCCGTTGGGAAGCGGCGCAACTGCACAACATGCCAACCGAAGGGATTATAGAATCCAATTCTGTTCTCAGGATGGTCACATGGGTATTACCGACCGCTATTACGGAAGGCGGTGCCAGCCATGAGATGGGAGCAACCGTTTTTGACAGTGACCCCAGCAGTCGCATTCCTCGGCCTCATCCTGCTCGGCTGGGACGTCGTGGAGACGTTCGCCATGTATGCTCCTACCTGGCTGCTCTGGATTCCCCTGGTTTGCCTGCTTCCGCTGAGCATTCATATTTGCCGGTGGGTCTGGTCGTCAGGTAAGAAAGTCCCCCACCCGTTCGGAATCCTGCTTCCCGTTGGCCTCGTAATCGTCTTCCCCCTCTGGTTTGCTGGTGAGCGGCTAGCGCGTGAGATTCCGGGATTCTGCAGTTTGGGGACAGGGTACGAGGTAAAGCCCCTTCGTCCGGGGAAGGTTGATCCGACTGCGACGTTCTCTGTAGGTGCTCTGGGGTGGGGAAATTCACACTACTTCGAGTTTACGTTGGTAACGTTCCGGTACGCGAGCGCGCATTGCGACGACGATTTGTACGTCAGCCTTCCCCAATGGCACGGTCACTACACCGACACCTATACGACCAACTTCCCGGTCACGCGCGAGAAGGTGCTTGAGTACGTCCGGCAGTGCGACGAGTTTCCGCCCGGTGATGCGGAGGTGCTGGCCGATCAGTTATGGGAACTCCTGCAAAAATATCAAGAAAAGCGCGACATGCCGCCTATCGTCTACGGCAGTGACCGTCTCCCGGAGGGACAGCCGCAGATCATCTATTCGGTCTCGGGGCGGGCCATTTACGGGGTAACGCTACTCCTGGCCGTTCCCATCCTGATTATCGTCGCCTGGTTCCTTGCGGGCTGGTATTGCCGCCGTGTACTGGTGGCGGCTTCCAAAGCCACGGCGTCGCATGGCAGTCAATCCTCTGGGTGCTGACGGGGGATGGAGGCCGAGTTGCCGGTGGACTGGCCATTCCATCGCTTGAGCACAACGGTTAGAATCGATACGCCCTCATGATGGAGGTGTGAACAATGTCCACGCTCATCACCGGCGTCGTCAAGGACGGGGTCGTTGTCCCCAGCGTGCCGCTGCCCGACGGGACGTGGGTGGAAATTCATGTGCCCGATGCGCCCCCGGCGGTATCGCCGGAGTTGCAGGAAGAGATGGACGCCTGGGACCGCGCCAGCGATCGCGCCCTGGAACTGGTCGATCGTTTGGCGGAAGAGCTGGACTCCTGAAAAAAGGTGAGGTGTGGCGAGTCCGAATACTGCCGGGCGGTGGCCGCGTTCAGGCTGGCGACCGCCCGGCCGTTATCCTGCAAGAAGATGTTTACATCCAATCGCTGCCGACCGTTTTGCTCGTGCCTTTTACCAGCTCCCTGGCGGCGGCCCGGTTCGACTGCACGCTGGTCGTTCAACCCGACAACCAGAACGGCCTGACCGTGCCGTCCGTTGCCCTCGTGTTTCAAGCGCGGGCACTGGATAAACGTGATTTCTTGCAGCGCCTGGGAGCACTGGATGCCGCCACCCTCGGCCAGGTGTTTGCGATCCTCGATCAGTTGACCGGACGGTAACGCCGGGCTGCGCGGTCAAATCGTTCGCGTCCCTTCAAATGTATGGCTTTTGTAACAACCCGCCGCCCGCGCCTGGACAGCGCGGCCGCGCAGACGGTACGCTGCACGGGGTTTTTCGCACCCCATCCGATTCGCTCTGCCTGGAGGGAATGGCCATGCTGATCCGCCCTGGGCTCCTGCCGCGGGCCGCCCTGATACTCGCCGTCCTGCTGTTGACCGCCGGCCCGCTGCGGGCGCAGGCCCCGACCCTGCGGCGAACGCTGGAGGGGCACGGCGGCCAGGCGGCCAACCCGTCCTTCTCCCGGGACGGCAAGCTGCTGGCGGTCCCGTGCGGCGACGGCGAAATCAAGGTGTGGGACGTGGCCACCGGCCGGCTTCAGTTTTCCCTGCGCGGCCACAGTCAGAACACGCTCTCCGCGGTGTTTTCACCAGACGGTCACCTGCTGGCCACGGCGTCGGACGACGGCACCATTCGCCTTTGGGACTTTGGGCGCCGGCAAGAAAAAATCACCCTCAAGGGCAACGGCCAGGTGTACACCGCGGCCTTCGCCCCGCACGGCCGCACCCTCGCTACCGCCGGCCAGGACGGCGTCGTGCGCCTTTGGGACGTTGAGAGCGGCCGCGAAGTCATGGCCCTCAAGGGAGCCACGCGGTTTATCTATGGCGTGGCCTATGTGACGGGCGGCCGCACCCTGCTGGGCGTCGGCGGCGACGGGAAATTGCTCGTCTGGGACGTCGTCAAGGGCGAGCAGCGGTCCGCCTACCAGGGCGGCGCGGGGCAACTGTACTGCGTGGCGATTTCCCCGGACGGACGCACGGCCGCGTTCGGCGGTGACGCCAACCTCGTCAAATTGTGGGACCTGGAGACGGGCAAGGAGCGCCTGACGCTGCGCGGTCACGGCGGGCTGATCCTCGGCGTCGCCTTTTCGCCGGACGGCAAGACGGTGGCCTCATCGAGCGACGACGGCACGGTCAAGTGGTGGGACGCCGCTACCGGCCGGGAACTGGCCACACTCAAAGGACACTCGCAAGGGGTTTGGGGCGTGGCCTTCTCCTCGGACGGCCGCACCCTCGCCTCCGGCAGCCGTGACGGCACGGTCAAGCTGTGGGACCTCAATCCCAAAGCGGACAAGTAACGTCTGGAAGACAGAAGCACATTACTGCCGGAGGGACGATCATGCATCGACTCGGTTGCGCGGCGTTGCTGGTGCTGCTGGCCGCCGCCCCGCTGCGGGCGCAGGCTCCGACGCTGCGGCGGACGTTGGAGGGCCATCTCGGCAGAATTGTATCGCACCTGGCGTTCTCGCCGGACGGCAAGCTGCTGGCGGCGCCGTGCGGCGAGGGCACCGTCAAGGTCTGGGACGCGACCACCGGCCGCGCGCGCTTCACTCTGAAAGGCCACACCGACTGGGCGTTCGCCACGGCCTTCGCGCCGGACGGCAACGCCCTGGCCACGGTCTCCATTGACGGCACGGCGCGGTTCTGGGACCTGACCAGCGGCCGCGAGAAGTTGACGCTACGGGTGAATAACGTGCAGCTGTACACGGTGGCGTTCGCCCAGCACGGCCGCACGGTCGCCGCCGGCGGCCAGGACAACATCGTCCGCCTCTGGGACGTGGCCAGCGGCCGCGAGGTCATGATCCTCAACGGGCACACGTCCTTCGTCCACGGCATCGCCTTCGCGCCGGGCAGCCGCACCCTGCTGTCCGTCGGTGGTGACGGCCAGATGATCGTCTGGGATCTGGTCAAGGGCGCAAGCGCGCCGCGTACCAGTGCGGCGCGGGCACCCTGCGGTGCGTGGCGGTGTCGCCGGACGGCAAGACAGCAGCGCTGGCCGGCGACTCCCATCTGGTCAAACTCTGGAACCTGGAAACGGGCCAGGAGCGCCTCACCTTGAAGGGGCACACCTTGCCAATTTACGGCGTCGCCTTTGCGCCGGACGGCAAGACGGTGGCCTCGGCGAGCGACGATGGCACGGTCAAGTTGTGGGACGCCGCCACTGGCGGTGAACTGGCCACGGTGAAGGGACACACGCAGGGAGTCTGGGGCGTGGCCTTCTCGCCGGACGGTCGCACCCTCGCCTCCGGCAGCCGCGATGGCACCGTCAAGTTCTGGGACCTGAAGGCCGCGGGGGGAAGTGGCGGACGGTGACCCTTTTTCCGGGCGACGCAGGGTCTGTCAGGCACCTCGGCTGGACTGCCGGGCCATCATTCGCTAGACTCCGTTCGCGCGGTTCGGTCGCCCCGACGAACGCATCCCCTCCTGGTACGGAAGTCGCCCCAGCGAGGATACGCAGGCTCGGCATGGCGAACTGGGAACTATTCCGCGAACGTTACCGCAGCGGCCGCTGGCGGGCGCCATTGTTCCGCGACCTCATCCTGGCGGATGTGTTGGCCCGCAGCCCGGGCCCGACGCTGCTGGACATCGGTTGCGGCCGCGGCTTCGACGACGACCCACGGTTGCAGGCGTCCCTGGCCCGGCACGCCAATCACTACATCGGCGTCGAGCCCGACGCGGCCGCCCCGCTGGCGGACTGCTTCGATGAGGTGCATCGCTGCCCGCTGGAGCACGCGGCGCTGGCGCCCGGCTCGGTCGATGTCGCCTTTTCGGTCATGGTGCTGGAACATCTGCGCCGGCCGCAGTCCTTCTTCGACCAGCTGCACATGGCTCTGGCTGAAGGCGGCGTCTTCTGGGCGCTGACGATGGACGCGCGGCACTGGTTTTGCACCGCCTCGATGGCCATCGGCCGCCTGGGCGTCAAGGGGTTGTACCTGGACTGGGTCTGGGGCCGCGGCCGTTACCGCAACTATCCAGCGTACTACCGGGCCAACACACCGGCACAAATTCGGCAGCTGGCGCGGCGCTTCCGCGATGCGCGTTGCGCCAACTTCGCCCGAGAGGGGCAGCTGGACCCGTACCTGCCGCGGTCACTGCGGCCGCTGGGCCGGCTGCTGGACCGGCGCGAGGTCGCCGGGAAACGGCCCGGCCCGCTGCTCGCCGTCCGGCTGGAAAAGTGAGCCGAGCCCCTGTATACCAAAACCCTGGGCCGGTGGGAATCGCAGGCGTCTTGACAGCACCGCGACCTGACCCGCCGGCCCGTTCTCCAGATCCCATGCGGGTACCCGCGCCCGGCCGCTCAGGTTCCCTTTTTGTCGGAACGACGGAGCAGTCGCCGAACCACCCTTCGCCAATCCATCTCCACCCAATTGTCGCCGAGTGGGGCGACTCGCCAGTGTCGCCACCCCGCCAGGTCGAACTCGCCAGCCATCCAGTCCGAGCGCACGCCGTTGCTGGTGTGGATGACGACCGGGCCAGGGGTGGGAGTTGATGTTGCCGCGCCAGGGCCGTAATGCCGACCTCTTCCTGCCAAACCTGGGCTTCGTAATACAGGGCTTCGGTCAGGACGACCACCAGATCCAGCGCCGCATAAACGGTACGCTGAGTGGAGGTGTGATACCGGCCCATCGTTAGGCTGCCCAGCTACGACCCCAGGCCGGTCAAGACTTGGTTCTGGCGGACTTTCTGGTTCGCGCGGCGAGCCGGAAACGGGGTTCCTGTGCTCCGACCGCGCTCATCCCGGCTGTGCCGGCACCGGCTCCGCAGGCGCCGGTGCTGGCTCTTCCTGAGGCGGCGGAGCGGGCTGCGTCTCCGGCATTGGCGGCGGTGGCGTGGACGCTTCCGGCTCAGCGGGGGCAGGGGCTGAGGCCGGCGGTTCCGGAGGCGGTGGTGGCTGCTCAGCCGCGGGCGGGGCCGGTGGTGGCGGCGGTGGCGCGTTCTTGGCCGCGAACAGCGCACTCAGTTCGCCGAACGTCCGCAGCGGCACCTTGCCCTCGATGGCCGCCTGCGTCAACTTCGGCTTGGGCGGTTCGCGGCGCGGCTTGCGCGGCGGCTCTGGCGGCCGGGGCGGCGGCTTGGTGCCGCCTTCGGCCGGCGGTGGCGTGGACCCCTGGGAACCCGAAACGGGCCTGCCTCCGCCCGGCCGACGCGGCGGCGGACCACCGCGCCCCTGACCGGGACGCCCGCCACCTTGCGGCGGCCCCTGGCCAGCGCCGGCGCCCTGCGGCGGCCCCTGGCCCTGACCCTGGCGCTGCTGCGGCGGCCGGGCGCCGCGCGGCGGTGGCCGACGCGCGCCCTCCGGCCGAGCGCCCTCGGGCCGACCACCCTCCTGACGTTGCTGCTGGGGCGGCCGACGCTCCGGCGGCTTGCGCTCGGTGCCGGGCTTAATCATCGTCAGCGACACCCGGTGCCGCTGCGTGTCCACCGACAGCACCCACACCGTCACCACATCGCTGACCGCCACCACGTCATACGGGCTCTTGATATAGCGGTTGGCCATCTGGCTGATGTGAACCAGGCCGCTGTCCTTCAGACCGATGTCCACGAACGCGCCGAAATCGACCACGTTCAGCACCGTGCCCTTTAGCTCCATGCCCGGCTGCAAATCCTCCAGCTTGAGGATGCCCTTCTTGAAGATCGGCGGCGGCAAATCTTCGCGCGGATCGCGGCCGGGCCGGGCCAGTGAGTCCAGGATGTCGCGCGCCGTCGGCACGCCGAGCGCCAGGGTTCGGGCCAGCTCCTCCGGCGACAGCGACTGCAACTTGCCGTGGAACTCCGCCGCCTGGCTCTTGTCATCGATCACGGCCGGCTGATAGCCCAGTTCGCCCAGCAGTTTCTCGGCGGCGGGATAGCTTTCGGGGTGAATCCACGTGCGGTCGAGCGGGTTCGGGCCGTTGGGAATCTTCAGGAAGCCGGCCGCCTGCGTGTAGCGGGCCTCGCCAATGCCGGGCACCTGCAGCAGTTGATCGCGGCTCTGGAAGGGGCCGTGCTGCTTGCGATACTCCACCAGGTCGCGGGCCACCATCTGGTTCATGCCGGACACGTGCCGCAACAGCGGCACGCTGGCAGTGTTCAGGTCCACGCCAACCTGGTTGACGCACGATTCGATGACCGCCTCCAGCGACTCCTTCAAATGCTTGGGGTTCACGTCGTGTTGGTACAGGCCGACGCCGATGCTCTGCGGATCCACCTTGACCAGCTCGCTGAGCGGATCCTGCAACCGGCGGCCGATGGAGATGGTGCCGCGCAGTGTGGCGTCGTAGTCGGGGAACTCCTCGCGACCGACCTGGCTGGCGGAGTAGACGCTGGCCCCGGCCTCGTTGACGATGACGTAGGCCAGCTCCGGCAGCTTCTCGCCAATCAGCTCGGAGACGAACTCCTCGGTTTCCCGGCAGGCGGTGCCGTTGCCGATGGCGATGACGTTGAGTTGATGCTTCCGCACCAGGTCTTCCAACCGGTTCTTGGCTTCATCGCGTTTGCTGATCGGCGGCGCGGGCGGTGGTGGAGGCGGCGGCACCTCGGCGGCCGGCAAACCAGCCTCGGCCGCCTGCGCAGTCGGCGGCGTCTCGGTGAACGTCGGCGTGTCCGCGACGGCTTCGGGGGCTGGCGGCGCCTCGACGGCGACAGGCGGCGCCTCGGCAGACGGTGGCGTTTCCACCGCGAGCACGGGCGGCGGCGCCTCGGCCGATGGCGCAGGCGGGGCCTCGGTGGGCGGCGGCGCTTCCGCGACGGGCGCAGGCGGGGCCTCGGCGGCGGGCGCCGGGGGTGGCGCGGCCTCTTGTGGCTTGGGTTCCTGCGGTTTGGCTTCCTGGCGGCGGCCGTCGCCGCGGCCCTTCTTGCTGGTCTGGTGCGGGTAAATGATGTCGTGTTCGAGGAGGTTGCCATGCTCGTCGAGCGCGGCGACCTTGCAGCCGGTGCGGAAGCCAGGATCGATGGCCAGCACACGACGGCCGTGCAGCGGCGGTTGCAGCAGCAGACTGCGCAGGTTGCGGGCGAACACCTGCACGGCATGGCCCTCGGCCTCGTCGCTCAATTCGCGGCGGATTTCACGTTCCAGGCTTGGCAGCAGCAGCCGCTGCAATGCGTCATCCAGAACGGTGCGCAGAAAGGCAGCGTGTGGCGTCGTGTAGTCGGAGTCGGGAGAAAGCGGTTCGCCCGCGACCGGCGCGGCGGGCGGCGGCACCTCGGCCGGCGCCGGCACCTCGGCGGGCGGCGCAGCCGGTTCGCCCGACCCGGCCTCGACCGCCGGCGCACCAGCGGCGGGGGGCGGCGGGGCGTGTTGCAGGCTCTCGGCCAGGCCGTGCAGTGCCGCACCACGAACCGCATCGGTGAGCCATTCCATGTGGACCTTGAGCGAGTTCTCCTTCTCGCCGCGGTTCAGCGCCAGAATGCGGTGCGGCGGAATTTGTCGCACGGACTCGGTGAACTGGAAGTAGTCCTTGTATTCGAGGCCCTGGCCCTCCGCGAGCTTGTCGCTCCTGGCGGAGCAGAGCTTGCCGGTCTCCCACAGGACGCTGCGGGCCGCGGCGCGGACGTCGGCGGTCTCCGCGATCATTTCCGCGAGGATGTGCTGCACGCCCTGGCGCACCTCCTCAACGGTCGGCAGTTCCTGCTCGGGGTTGACCAGCGCCGGCAGCAGTTCGTCAAGATTGGCGGCGGCGGGGTCGCGGTGCCAGATGGCCAGCGCCAGCGGTTCAAGGCCCTTCTCGCGCGCGATCGTTGCCAGGGTGCGCTTCTTCGGCTTGTAGGGCAAGTAGAGGTCTTCGAGGCGCTTGGCGGTGTCGGCGTGGAGGATGGCGCGACGGAGCTGGTCGCTGAGCTTGCCCTGGTGCTCGATGCTTTTGAGGATGGTGCGCTTGCGGTCGGCCAGCTGGCGGAGCAGTTGCACGCGGCCCTGGATTTGACGAAGGACCTCCTCGTTGAGGCCGCCGGTGCGCTCCTTGCGGTAGCGCGTGATGAACGGCACCGTGTTGCCCTCGTCGAGCAACTGCACGACGGCCTCGACCTGCACTTTACGGATCTGCAAATCCTGCGCAATCCGCGAGAAGTCCAGGGAAGAGACTTCCGGAGTTTCGGCCGCAGGCGCCGTCACGAGATTCTGCATTGTGCTGTGCTCAACGATGCGGCTGTTCCGCGATTGCCAACCATTACCGGCCCGGTCGGGATACTGTAGCGCGTTGAGGTGCGGGTGTCAAGCCGGCTCTCGAAAGATGGTTGCTCGGTTGGGGTTGACAATGGCTGACGCTACCGTTCGCCGCCACCGGGAGGCACCCCCGCGTCAGGGCGCCTTGCCCATTTTTTGCACCAGCACCCCGGCGAAGAACACCAGGATACCGACCGCCGACCAGAACAGCGAGTCCTTCAACTCCAGCGAATGGTTGATCTCCGCGGAGATGGCGAGGGGCACGATGATGAGCCCGATCAGTTGCAGGATGCGGCCAAGGAGGTACAGCATGGTGCGTTCCGCCGCCGTCTCGAAAGCGAGAAGCGGCCCGCCGCCGCTTCTCAAATCTGGTACATCCGGGCCCCCGAGCCGCGGTGGCGGTTTGTTCATTCTAAGCGCTCCGAGCCGCGCACGCAGCGCAGCGGAGTAAGCGCCGCCCCAGCGCTGCGTGCGCGGCTCGGTCGAAATAATGACCGTTTTTTCGACTCGGGGGACCGGCACGCGAATTGCGTTCCGACTTTTGCCCATCCAGTGCGGAAGATCGGCGGAGCTGGGGTTCTTGACATCGCGCCGGGGACGGCTACAAAACCCCTGTCCCGGTCAAACGGTTGACTCCCGTGGCAGTAGGAGGCGGCGTCACGTCCCGTGCCGTTGCGGTGCGGCGGCCATGCCGAGAATTCGGTGACTTCCCGTTGGTTCCCTTCCAGATACGTCTCCCCCTGGTTGCTGACGGTGCCGGTGCTGATCGGCGTCGTGCTGCTGCCGGGCTGCAACGAAGATACCTACTCCGAGTCGATGAGCTACCCTGTGCGCATCGACCCCATCGTGCGTGACCTGGACAAGACGAAGGAGTTCAACGACCCGGTGCCGCCCGGCGTGCTGCCGCTGACGGTCTTCAACGACATCTACAAGTCGGGGCCGTACAACCCCTACTACGAGGATCGCGACAAAATCTGGAAGAACGAGAAGCTGCGCGACCCCTTCTGTCTCTCCGACCAGGACAAGGCCGAGATCAAGAAGTCCCTGGATGAAGCGTTCGGCAAGCCGGCCCAACCGACCGTCAAGGTGGAGGGCGTGCCGGCGGCGACGCTCCAGGCGCTGCAACTCGACGAGAAGACGCTGGAACTCGGCAGCCGGTATTATCGGCTGCACTGCCTGCACTGCCACGGCCTGACCGGCGACGGTCGCGGTCCGAGCGGCAAGTGGCTCAACCCGCATCCGCGCGACTACCGCCAGGGCCTGTTCAAGTTCCAGTCCACCGACCAGACCATCGTTGTAGACAACAGCAACGTCCGCAAGCCGGCCCGTGAGGATCTCTACCGGACCATCCACGAGGGCATTGAAGGCACGTCGATGCCGGCCCACAACCTGCTCTCGGAGAAGGACAAGAACGCGCTGGTCAGCTACGTGATGCACCTGAGCATCCGCGGCCAGACGGAGTATCTGACGCTGGCCAACCCCAACGGCTTCAAGTACGACAGCGGCCCGGACGTGTTGTACTGGAGCAACAAGCAGAACAGCATCAAGAAATACATGACTGACCGCGCCCGCGAGGTCATCCAGGAGTGGCTGTCCTCGCAGACCATGCGAATTCACCCCGGCGCCTACCACACGACTGACGCGGACATGAAGAAGTCGGTGCTGGCGGGGCAAAAGCTGTTCCTGGGTAGCAAGGCGGCGTGCGTGAGCTGCCACAAGGATTACGGCCGGCAATCGGTCTACAAGTGGGACGACTGGGGCACCGTCACGGCCAAGCCGCGCGACTTCACCAAGGGCATTTTCCGTGGCGGCCGGCGGCCGATTGACATTTACCACCGCATCCACTCCGGCATCAATGGCGTTGGTATGCAGCCGTTCGGCGCCACGCTGACCTCGGACGAAATCTGGCACCTGGTCAATTTTGTCCGCAACCTGTCCTATCCCGCCATGCGGAAGTCCTACGGCATTCAGATTGACTGAAAGGGAGTTGGCCCGTGGTGAAGATGTGGAGTGTATTGTTCGCGATCATGACGCTGGCGAGCCTGGGCCTGTTCATCATTTCGCCGGCCATGGGCTGGTGGCTGCCCAAGCAGGCGTCCACGCACGCGCACAACATTGATGATTTGTTTTACATCATCCTGTACATCACGGGATTTTTCTTCATCCTGACGGAAACCCTGCTGTTCGTGTTCATGTGGAAGTACGCGGTGGAGCCCGGCCAGAAGCGCGTGCCGGCGCCGGTGGCCCAGGCGCACACGCCTCCACAGGGCGGCCTGTTCGCCAAGGTCAAGGACCTCATCCACGACGAGCACCGGCTGGAAATGCTGTGGACGATTGTGCCGGCGGTGATCCTGCTATACATCGCTTTTGCCCAGGTCGGCGCCTGGGCGGAGGTCAAGTACCAGGCCCGTATGCCGCAGGCCGGCCGGGACGGCTTGAAGGCCAACCAATCGCCGCTGCACCTGGCGGTGACCGCCCGCCAGTGGGAGTGGCGCGTGCGTTACCCCAGCCTCAAGACGCTCGACCACTGGAATACCAAGCCTGCCGACGGCGATGTCTGGGGCCGCAAGGCTCAGTTCGATGATGTGCATGTCGTGAATGAGATTCACACCTGGGTTGGCCAGCCGACCGTCGTCCATTTGCGCACCAACGACATCATTCACAGCTTTTTCCTGCCGCAGATGCGCGTCAAGCAGGACGCGCTGCCGGGCAAGATCATTCCGGTGTGGTTCACGGTGAAGCCGGACATGTACAATTGCAAGCCGCACCTGGTGTACATCAAATCAAATACGACCCCGCCGGACAGCAAGCAGCCGTGGGTGCTGTACGACAACAAGGAGACGAAGGACGGCTACGCCTGGGTGAGCCACTGGAAGGACGGCTACGATGCCGACCCCAAAAACGAGGCCGGACAGCAGTTCAAGGACAAGAGCCAGATCTGGGAACTCAACTGTGCCGAGCTGTGTGGCGCGTTTCACTATCGCATGATCGGCCGGGTTTATGTCCACGAGAATGAGGCTGACTTCCGCCGCTGGCTGGAGCTGGCCGAGAAGCACCAGAACGATCACGGAACACCCGCGGCGCCGGGCGGGCCCGCGCACAAATAGCAGAAATCGAAGGAACAGACATGAGCACCACACACTCTCCCGAGGTCCACGCCCACCCACACCCCGAGCTTGGGTTTTTGCGGAAGTACATCTTCTCCGAAGACCACAAGATCATCGGCATTCAGTTCCTGTTCACGACGCTGATCTTCCTGGGCATCGGCGGTATGCTGGCGATGTTCGTGCGCATGCAGCTGGGCTGGCCGCACGGCGAACTGCCCGGCTTCAGCCAGATGTTCCAGCGCAGTAACGGCGGCCGCATGTCCGGCGATTTTTATAACATGCTGTTCACCATGCACGCCTCGGTGATGATCTTCTTCGTCATCATCCCAATCCTGGTGGGCGCCTTCGGTAACTTCACGATCCCGTTGATGATCGGCGCCCGCGACATGGCGTTTCCGAAGTTAAATATGCTGTCGTACTGGTTCATGTGGCCGGCGATGGTGTTCATCCTGTTGAGCTTCACCGTCCAGGGCGGTGCCGCCGCGGCCGGCTGGACCTCGTACCCGACGCTGGCCAGCGCCTCGATGCCGTGGGGCGGCGGCTTTAACGCGCCGGCGGCGCCGGGCTCTGGCATGGGTCAAATCTGGTGGCTGACGGCGCTGCTGTTCGTCGGCATCTCGTCGATGATGGGCTCGGTGAACTACATCACGACTATTGTGAACCTGCGGGCCGCCGGCATGACGCTGTACCGCATGCCGATGACGACCTGGGCCATGTTCATCACCGCCATCCTGCAGGCGTTCGCGCTGCCGGTGCTGACGGTCGGCCTGATCCTGCAACTGCTCGACAAGACCATCGGCACGACCTTCTTCCTGCCTCCGGCGGGCATTGACTTCGGCAACTATCACATCGGCCCCGGCGGCGGCCAGCCGCTGCTGTGGCAGCATGTGTTCTGGTTCTACTCGCACCCGGCGGTGTACATCATGATCCTGCCGGCGATGGGCATGGTGTCGGACATTATTTCCACGTTCGCGCGGCGGCCGCTGTTCGGCTACCGGGCGATGGTGTATTCCATTGCGGGCATTGCCGGCCTGGGCTTCATTGTCTGGGGCCATCACATGTTCCAGAGCGGCATGGACCCGCGGCTGGGCACCGGTTTCATGATTGCCACCATCATGATCGCGCTGCCGTCCGCCGTGAAGGTGTTCAACTGGCTGGGCACGGTCTGGAACGGCAACCTGCAATTGACGACGCCGATGTTGTTCGCGCTGGCGTTCGTGGCCATGTTCATCATTGGCGGCCTGAGCGGTATTTTCATGGCCGCGACGCCGGTGGACATCTTCATCCACGATACCTATTTCATCGTCGCCCATCTGCACTACGTGCTGTTCGCCAGTAGTTTGATGGGCATCTTCGCCGGCATCTATTACTGGTTTCCCAAGATGTTCGGCCGGTTGATGAATGAGCCCTGGGGCAAGGTCCACTTTTTCCTCACGTTCGTGGCGGGCAACTGTGTGTTCTTCCCGATGCACATCCTGGGCGTGGCCGGCCTGCGCCGCCGCATCGCGGACGTAACCGCCTCGAACCTGGAGGCGCCGCTGCTGGGCATGAATCAGTTCATCAGCATTAGCGCCTTCGTGCTGGGGGCCGTCCAGGTGATTTTCTTTGTGAACTTCTTGTGGAGCCTGTTCCGCGGCAAGGTCGCGGGCCGCAATCCGTGGAACAGCAACACGCTGGAGTGGAGCGCTCCGTCGCCGCCGCCGCACGGCAACTTTGAGGTGGACCCGGTGGTGTTCCGCGGCCCGTATTTCTATGGCGAACTGGGCATTGAGGAGGACCATGTGCCGCAGTTTCAGGCGCCGGATGGCAAGTCCGGCAACCTCACGCCGGCGGGGCATCATTAATGATTGTTCTGCCGCTTGCGGCCTGGCGGGCTGCAACCCTTCTGAGACTCAATTGGGTTGCAGGCGCCAGGCCGCAAGCGGCAGACAAGACGGGTCGCAGCGTCAGGTTATTGGGTTGGGTTCTTTGAAACGGATATGGCCACCACCCTCACCACTCCTGTCCGCCACGGGATCCGGCCCGGCGCCTGGGCCCACGGCTGGGCGGTGCTGACGGCCGCGTGTACGCTGCCGCTACTGACGCTCGGCGCGGAGGTGACCACGCACGGCGTCGGCATGGTGGACCGCCGCGGCTTCCGCGAACCGTGGCACCTGCTCGCCCTGTGGCTGCAGGGCGAACCGCTGACGCCGGGCTACGTGATCGAGCATTCGCACCGGACGTTTGGCTTTCTGGTCGGCATCTGTGTGATCGTGCTGACGGTGAGCCTGTGGCTGTGTGAGCCGCGCCGCTGGGTGCGCTGGACGGGCGTGGCGGCTTTGGCGGGCGTCTGCATTCAAGGGGTACTCGGCATCCTGCGCATCGATCTCAACGCCCTGATGGGCGGTACGCTGCCGCTGGTCCACGGCCTGTTCGCCCAGCTGGTGTTCGCGCTGCTGGTGGGCCTCGCCGTGGTGACCTCGGGCGGCTGGCAGACGGCTCAGCCCGCGGCGGACACGGAGCGCGTCGCCAACCTGCGGCGCTGGTCGGTGACAGCGGCCGGGCTGGTGTACGGTCAGATCATCCTGGGGGCGCTGGTGCGGCACAAGGATTTCGCGCTGGGGCGCGGGCGCACCTGCTCCTGGCGTTCGGCGTGGTCGCGGCGCTGGTCTGGCTGGCGAAAATGATCTTCACCGAGGTCGAACCGGATCGGCCGGTGCGGCGCGGCATGGGTGTGGTGCTGGTGATCCTGGTGGTGCAACTTTGGCTGGGCGTCGAATCGTGGCTGAGCAAATTTGCGGGGATGGGGCAAGCGCTGCGCCAGGCGGAGCCGCTGCCGGTACACGCCGAGCTGGTGCGGTCGCTGCACTACCTGACCGGGGCGTTGCTGTTCTCAACGACGGTGGCGCTGGCGCTGCTGGCGCACCGCTCCGTGATCGCCGCCTGGCAGTCCGCGGCGCCGACCAGGGAGGGGGCAGCATGAAGACCGAACTCATCGCCACCGCTGCCCTGCCCGTGGCCCGCTCGCGCCTGGCCGATTACGTCGAACTGACCAAGCCGCGTATCGCCGTGCTGGTGCTGTTCACCGTCGCCGCCGGCTACTGGCTCGGCAGCCTCGGCAGCACGGATCCGCTCGGATTGCTGCACACGGTCTGCGCCACCGCTCTGATCGCCGCCGGGGCCAGCGCCCTCAACCAGCTGCTGGAGCGCCACAGCGACTCCCGTATGCGCCGCACCGATCAACGGCCGCTGCCCGCCGGCCGGCTGCTGCCCGTGGAAGTGCTGGTGTTCGGCCTGGCGCTGGGACTGTTCGGGCTGGCGTACCTGGCGCTGGCGGTGGGCCGGCCCCTGCCGGTGCTGGTCGCCGCGGTGACCTTCCTCGGCTACGTCGCGGTGTACACGCCGCTGAAACGGCTGACGGTCTGGAACACGCTGGTGGGCGCGGTCCCCGGGGCGTTGCCGCCGGTCATCGGCTGGGCGGCGGCACGCGGCACGCTGGACGCGGACATCGGCGCGGTGTTTTTGATCCTGTTCCTGTGGCAGGTGCCGCACTTCCTGGCCATCGCCTGGATTTACCGCGACGACTACGGTCGGGCCGGGCTGCGGATGCTGCCGGTGGGCGACCCGCTGGGCAACCGTACTGCCCGGCACATGGTCGGCTTCTGCGCGGCGCTGGTGCTGGCGAGTCTGCTGCCGGTGCTGCTGCGGTTGGCGGGGCCGGTGTACCTGGTGGGTGCCTTGCTGCTGGGGCTGCTGTTCCTGCGGGCGACGCTGCGGTTCTGGCTGGAGCGGACTGCCGTGCAGGCTCGGGGCGTCCTGCGGGCGTCGCTACTGTATCTGCCGTTGCTGCTCGCGCTGTTGTTGTTGGAAGGGGTGTTGCGCCTGACCATCCACGACCCAGGATAGAAGTTGATCTCTCATGACACAAACGCTTCTGCAAGAGCCGAAACCGACGACCCACGCCGAACACGCTCCGGGGCACCCGGCCGGGCACATGGGCCTGCCGCTGCCGCACGGCAAACTGGCCATGTGGCTGTTCCTCATCACGGAGATCATGTTCTTCACCGGGCTGATCGGCGTGTACATTATCCTGCGCAACGGCCAGCCAACCCGCAGCGAGCCGTGGCCCACCCCGCATGACGTTCACCTGGTTGAGTGGATCGGAGCGCTGAACACCTTCGTGCTCATTTGCAGCAGTTTCACCGTCGTGCTCGCCCACCTCGCCCTGGGCAAGAAGAACGTCCGGGCGGCGGTCGGCTACATCGCCGTCACGCTGGCCCTGGGCTGCGTCTTCCTGGGCATCAAGGCCTACGAATATCAGGCCAAGTTCCAGCACGAAATCCTGCCCGGCAAGATTCCGGAAAAGCTCGACACCCCCGCTGGCTTCCGCTACGTCAACCACGTTCGCGACCAGCTGGAAAAGATCGTCAAGGAGCCGGCCAAGTTCACCGGTGCCTCGAACCTGTCGATGTGGCACTGGAACTACTTCCTGCGCCAGGTGGACAGGCTCAAGACCGCGAACAACGCCGCCCGGGTCGAAATCGACAACAAGTACAAGGAGGCCGGCACGAACTTCGACACGCTCGACCCGGAACTGGCTAATCAGGTGGCCAAGCCGCTGGAGAGACGCAAGAAGATCGAGGCGGACTTCTCGGACATCAAGAACCTCGAAAAGGTCGATCCGGCGCTGGCGAAACAGATCGCCGGCCTGGACGCGAAAAAGGCCGCCGTCGAGAAGAAGTACGCGACCACCAAGGACTTCAGCAAGCTCGACCCGGAACTGGCGAAAACGCTGGCCGGGCTGAAGGGCAAGGAGAAGGACAAGGCTGCGGCGAAAGCGATTACGGACGCCCGGGAGAAGAAACTGTTGCCCCTGGAGAACGCCAAAACCGCGGCCATCGAAAAGGCCAAGGGCTTGCTGATTGCCCCCATTGATGCCCAGGTCGCCAGTGAGGTGAACGCCGCCAAGGACCGAAAAAAGAAGATCATCGACGACGCCATGGCCGCGGCGATCGAGAAGGAACGCAAGGTCCTGTACGACCTGCACCGCGACCTGCACCCGGTCATCGACAGCTGGGAACTGCTGGAAAAGCTGCCGAACCTGACGCCGAAGCAGCTCAACCTGGAAGTCGCCGGCAGTCACGTCAAGCCCGTGGACCGGGTGCCGGGCTACAAGGTGGACAAGGGGTTGCTGGAGAAACACGAGGACAGGGATTTGCAGGTCGCGCATGCCATCCCGTTCGGCAACATGTGGGCGTCGTGCTACTTCGCCATGACGGGCTTCCACGCCCTGCACGTCTTCGGCGGGTTGGTGATTTTCGTCATCGTCCTCGTCCTGGCGGCCAGGGGCCGCTTCGGGCCGCAGCACGAGAGCATGCTCGAACTGACCGGGCTGTACTGGCACTTTGTTGACATCGTGTGGATTTTCCTGTTCCCGCTGCTATACCTGGTGTGACGCAAGCGCCGTTCGCGGCGAGGAGAAGGCAACATGGCGGAAAGTCACGGCGGCGAGCACGGACACCACGGCCCCACTATCATGCTCTACCTGGGCGTGTTCGCGGCTCTGTGCGTGTTCACGGCAATGTCGTTCGGCATTTTCGAGGTGCTGAGCGAGCAGAAAATGATTGCCATGCTGATTATCCTCCTCGTGGCTGTCTGCAAGGCGTTTCTGGTCGCCACCTACTTCATGCACCTGAAGTGGGATTGGGGCAAGGTCTACTTCATCATGATTCCGGTGATGATCGTCGCCCTGATGATGATGCTCGTGCTGCTGCCGGACATCGTGCTCGACTGGCACCACGAGCACGAGCGCGACGAACCCGCCGCTGAGATCACCCACGATCATCACTAACGAGGCCCTCATGCGTGCCGCGGTTGTCGCCCTGATACTGCTCGCCCTGGCCGCCCCGGCCCGGACCGACGAGCCGACAGGCGCCCCCGCATCCTTGCGCACCCATGTCGGCGCCGTGCCGGACTTCACGCTGACCGAGCGCAGCGGCAAGCAGGTGCGGCGCGACGACCTCAAGGGCAAGGTCTGGGTCGCCGCCTTCACCTACACCTGCTGCGACACCGGCTGCGACAAGCTCACCGCCAACCTGGTCAAACTGCAAAAGCGCCTCGCTGACTGCCCGGACGCGCGGATCGTCACCTTCAGCGTTCACCCGGAGCAGGACACGCCGGCAGTGCTGGAAAAGTACGCGAAAAAGCACGAGGCCGACGCCGACCGCTGGCTGTTCCTGACCGGCGACGAGAAGGCCATGTACGCGCTGGTGGAGCAGGGGTTCAAGCTGGCCGTCTCCCGCAACAAGGACGCCCCGAAGGGGCAGGACGTCCAGCACAGCTTTTTCTTCATGGTGGTGGACCGCCGGGGCCAGATCCGCGGTTACCTCGACGGCCGCAAGGCGGAAAACATGCAACACCTGGAAAAGCGTGTCCGGGAACTGGTCGCGGCCAGGGCGGGTGACCCCGACGCCAGCGCCGCGGACGACCTTGACGCACCGCAGCCACGCCCGGAGCCGCCACAGACCAGCGTCTTGCCCGCCGTCAACGCCTTGCTCAACGGGGCCTGTGCGCTGCTGCTCATCCTCGGTTACGTGTCGGTGCGGCATGGGCGGATCACCCTGCACAAGGTCTGCATGCTGACGGCGCTGTGCGTGTCGGTGGTGTTCCTCGGCTGCTACCTGTATTACCACTTCGCTGTCAAGAACGGCGAACCGACCCGCTTCCCCGGAGTGGGCTGGGTGCAGCCGGTCTACTACGGCATCCTCGGGACGCACACCGTCCTGGCGGCCCTGGTGGCGCCGCTCGCCCTGCTGACGACGTACCGCGGCCTGCGCGGCACCATCACGAAGCACACGCGGCTGGCGCGCTGGACGCTGCCGATCTGGTTGTACGTGTCCGTTACCGGCGTGGTTGTGTACTGGATGCTGTATCAGCTGTATCCTGCCCACTAAAGCGGATTGCGGTTGGGTGTAGCGGAAGTCGCCAGACTTCCGTCCGGTGCTGCTCGGAAGTCTGGCGACTTCCGCTACACCCATTCGAAATCTGCAATAAGCAGGCGGACAAGGTCGGCCATGCTCTCCGAGCCGCGCACGCAGCGCAGCGGAGTAAGCGGCCGCACCAGAGCTTACTCCGCTGCGCTACGTGCGCGGCTCGGAGGAAAAAGTGCTACCCGGTTTTCGCGTCCGGGTTACAATAGGTGAGAAGGAGGCGGTCATGCGCTGGTTGCTGCTGCTGTTGGTCCTGACCGGGGTGGCGTTTCTGCTGACACCGCACGCCGCTGTGGCGTGTCCGCTGTGCCGCGATGCCGTGGCGGCATCCACCATTCTCGAAGGGGACGACGGCGAGACCGAGGAAGAGGACGGCATCAGCGTCGGCGCCGCCTATAATTACAGCATCTATCTGATGATCGCCGTGCCCTATCTGTCGTTGGCCGTCGTGTCCTTTCTGATCTACCGTGGCCTGAAGAAGAACGCGGACTATCTCCGAGCCCACGGCAAACTGGTCGAGAACCCGCTGGCCCCACCCGCCAGCCAGTGCTGACCCGCTGCCACGGCTCCTGGGCTGTTCGGGCGTGGGCGGCTCGCAACCCTGCCGCTTGTCGGTGAGATGGTCCGCACGGACGTTTCCAGTCACTGACCGCCGGCGACCCACCGCCGGCCCGGCAAGGGGCCTCTCATGCTCTCCAGCTACAGCCGCCGCGAATTCGTCACGCAGTCCGCCGCCGCCGCCACTCTGGCCAGCCTCGGCGACTTCCGCTTCCTGGACGGTCTGCCGTCACTCAGCGCCGCCCAGGTGCAGGTCCAGCCCAACATGGTGCAGTTCAGCCCGGACATCGAACCGCTCGTCCGCTTCCTCGAAACCACCGACCGCAATGACCTCATCGCCGCCGCCGCCCAGCGCGTCCGCAGCGGCACCAGCTATCAGCAAATGCTCAGCGCCCTGCTGCTGGCAGGCGTGCGCAGCATCAAGCCGCGGCCGGTCGGCTTCCAGTTCCACGCGGTACTGGTGACCAACAGCGCCCACCTGGCCAGCATCGCCGCCCAGGACCGCGACCGCTGGCTGCCACTGTTCTGGGCCATCGACAACTTCAAAAACTCGCAGGCCACCAACAACCGCCAGAACAACGGCTGGGTGATGCCGCCCGTCGCCGAGGCCCAGGTGCCCGCCGCCGGCCAGGCCCGCCAGCGCTTCCACGAGACGATGGACAACTGGGATGTGGACGGTGCCGACCGTGCGGTCGTCGGCCTGGTGCGCTCCGCCGCCGCGGCCGAGGTGATCGAGCCGTTCTGGCGCTACGGTGCCCGCGACTTCCGCGACATCGGCCACAAGGCCATTTATGTCGCCAACGCCTGGCGCACCCTGAACACCATCGGTTGGCGGCACGCCGAGCCGGTGATGCGTTCGCTGGCGTTCGCGCTGCTCGACCACGAGGCCGGCAACCCCGCGCAGCGCGACGCCGAGCCGGATCGGCCGTGGCGTGAGAACCAGCAGCGTGTGCTGCGCATCCGCCCCGACTGGCAGCGCGGCCGCCTGGCCGAGACGGCGGCGCGCGACGTGGTGCAGGCGCTGCGTACCGCCACGCCCGGCGAGGGCTCCGAACTGATGGTGCGGCTGCTGAACCAGGGTGTGAGCCCGGCGAGCCTGTGGGACGGTATCTTCCTGACCTCCGGCGAACTGCTGATGCGGGCGCCGGGCATTGTCGGGTTGCACTGCGTCACCAGCGTCAACGCCCTGCACTTCGCCTTCCAGAACTGCGGCAACGACGAGACGCGGCAACTGATGCTGCTGCAGGCGCCGGCGTTCCTGGTGATGTTTCGCCAGCGTCTGGGCAACAACCTGCGCAACCTGCACGTGGATATGTTGGAACCGCTGAACCCGACCGCCCAGGGCGCCGAGGCGGTGCAGGAAATCCTGACCGACTTCAGCGGCGCCGGCAACGGCAACAGCCGGGTGAACGCGGCCCGCAAGACCATTGCGCTGCTGCAGGGCGACAACACCGGCGCCCGCGCCGAAATGCTGATGGCGGGGGCGCGGCGGCTGATCTTCAGCAAGGGCCGCGATTCGCACGACTACAAGTTCAGTTCGGCGGCGCTGGAGGATTTCTATCACACGACGCCGGCGTGGCGCAACCGTTTCCTGGCGATGGGCGCCTTCTATCTCAAGGGCGCCAACGACGCCAACAATAACCTCATTCAGCGCGCCGAGGCGGCGCTGTCGGCGTGAGCTCTGCTGTTCTGCCGCTTGCGGCGTAGCGGGGAAGCGCTACGCCGCAAGCGGTAGAAACAGGAAGTTGCGCGATGCCATTTCAGCCGATGACATGTTGAAGCACCTCGGCGGCGCCCTCCTCACCACCGGTCCTCTTCTGCCGGCTCGATCGGTGGCACCTTGCCAGGTACTTGACGAAAGGTCTCGAGTTCCAGCGCCGGCTACGCAGGACAGTCATTTCCCAATACAGAATCGGCTGAAAATGCGGTCCAGCAAATCCTCCGTGTAGACAGCGCCGACCAGCGCCCCCAGTTGGTCGAGCGCCCGCGCAGCTCCAGCGCCAGGATTTCGGGCGGATCCTCGTGCAGCGCCACGCCGTGCGCCAGCCGCAGATGGTTCAGGCACGCCTCGACGTGATGACGGCAGCGGCTCAGACTCGGCGCCAGCGCCGGCTGCCGTCGCGCCCGCGCCCGCTCCGCCAGCAGCCGCCGCAGTGCGTCCAGCCCCGTGCCGCTGTGGGCGCTGGTCGCCAGCAGACCGGGCGGCGCCGCGGCCAGGTCGCACTTGGTCGCGATCATCACGACCGGCGGCCGACCCGCCTCCACCAGCCGTCGCTGCTCCGCGTCCAGTGCCGGCGCGGCAGCCTCGACGCACAGTAGCAGCAGGTCCGCCTGCGCCGCCTCGGCGCGGCCGAGCGCCTGGGCCCGGCCCTCGACCGCATTGACAGCGGTGCGCCAGCCGGCCGTGTCGAGCAGGTCCAACGCGACACCGCCGAGGTCGAGGCGGCGCTGCAGATAGTCGCGCGTCGTGCCCGGCTGTGGGCTGACCAGCGCCGCGGCGGCCCCGGCCAGGGCGTTGAACAGGCTGCTCTTGCCGACGTTCGGCCGCCCCGCCAGCACCACGCGGAACGGTCGCTCGGAGACAGCCCGCTCCTGCAACTGTTTCCGCAACAGCGTCACCAGCGCCAGCCCCTTGCTCAGCCGCAGCAGCAAAGCGTCCTGGGCGATGAAGTGAATGTCCTCGTCGGCGAAGTCCAGGCCCGCCTCCACGTCGGCCAGCAGGTTGAGCAGATCCTCGCGGCAGTCCTGCAGCGGCCGCGTCACGCCGCCGGCCAGCTGGGCCAGCGCCTGCTTCAACTCGTCGCGGCTGCCGGCCTCGATGACGCCGAGCACCGCCTCCGCGCGCGGCAGGTCCAGCTTGCCGGCCAGGAACGCACGCAGCGTGAACTCGCCTGGCTGCGCCGCCCGCGCCCGGCGTTCAGACACTCCGCGATCAGCACTTCGAGCAAGGGTGGACAGGAGATGGTGTGCAGCTCGACTAGCGGTTGGCCGGTGTAGGTGCGCGGCGCCGGCCAGATGTAAAGGTCGGCGGGCAGCGGCGCGGTCACGTCGGGCAGCCGAACCGCCCCGGGGTGGAGGCGGCGCTGTTGTGGGTCCACGTCGTCCGCCGTGTGGAAGACGCGCAGCGCGACGGTCAACGCCGCCGGCCCCGTCAGCCGCACGATGGCGCGGCCGCCGGGGCCGGGGGCGGTGGCGAGGGCAACAATGGTGTCCTGCGGATCGGGCAGCATGGTGCTCTGAGTTTACTCCCCCTCGCCCCCTAGCAGTGGGTGAGAGGGCCCTGGTTCGTAGTACCGGCTTTAGCCGGAATCAGACTGTCTGTTTCCGCCTGGAGCGGTTCACACTTGGTTTGCGCACAGCCTGTGGGACGGCTCTCCAGAGCCGTCCTTGTCTCGGAGACGGCTCTGGAGAGCCGTCCTACGGGGCGTGATCCACGCGGCTGTGAACCGCTCTAAAGGCGCTACTACGAACAAGGTCACACTTCCTCCGCGGATCGCTTCCGCCGTCGCAGCACCGCCGGCGCCGCGATCAGCAGACCGAGGCCGCCGAGGAAGCCGAGGTACACCAGGCTGTGCATCTGCGGCACGACCAGGCCGCGCACGCCCACGTCCGACTTCTTCGTCTCGCTGACCTGCACCCGGCGGGCTTTGCCGTGCGCGTCCCGCTCGTTCGACAGCTCCTGCTCCACGGAAATGCTGATCTCCCGCCGCGTACCATCCTGCGCCTGCCGCCGGCTTGGCACGATCATGGTGGTGTAATTCTCCTGCACTTCCCGGACGACGACCTTGAACGTGTCGCGCAGTTTGGCCACGTCGCGGGCGGGGAGGTACTTGCCGCCGGTGGCCTGGGCGATCTGCTGCAGGGCCTTCTCATCGATGCCCTGGGTGTGTAACTCGATGGACAGATCCTGGAAGCGTTTGATGAGTTCGTCCTGATTGTGGGCGTGCGAGAAACTGCCGTGCGTGGCCTTCGCCAGGGCGCTCATGGTGACCGCGTCCAGTTCGTCCTTGCGGCCGAAGGCAAGCATGTGCAGCACCACGTCGGCGTCCCGGGCGCGTGCGATCACGTCCTCCTGACGGTGCCGGCTGCTGTTGTCCTTGCCGTCGGTCAACACCACCACGAAGCGCTTGCCCGGCGGGTTGTAGGCGTCCAGGGCGGCCACGGCGTCATAGGTCGCGTCCAGGAACGCTGTCTCCCCCTCCGGCTTCAGGTTGGCGACCTGGGTTTTCAAGGCGGCCTTGTTCCGGGTGAACGCGCCCAGGGCGCCCACGCGGGTGCTGAACGGCAGCAGAGCGGTCTCGGCCTGGGGGTGGGACTTGTCAATGAACAGCGTGGCGGCCCGCCGCAGGGCATCCATCTTGGGCGCGGTATCCTGGTCGTCGGCCGGCTCCTTCATGCTGCCGCTCTGGTCCAGGGCCATGATGGTCGTGATGCGCTGGCTGAGGCCCGGTTCGCCGACGCCAATCGTCCAGACCTGGACGCCGGCGCCCTGGCCGCGCGGATGACCTCCTCCCGTTTGGTCCGGCTGTAGACATCCACGCCGTCGGTCACCACCACCACGGCCTTGCGGCCCTTGACGCCCTTGAGCATCTGCACCGCCTGGGCGATGGCGTCATAGTAGGCGGTGCCATTTTTGGGTGCGGTGGCCTGCACCAGCTTGACCAGCTCGGCGCGGTGCTGCAACACGCGCTCGGGTTCCTGACAGGGTTCGCGTTTCAGTCGCACCTGGTCGTCGAACAGAATGAGGCCGCAGTCCACCTTCGGGTCGAGAGTGTTGAAAAAGACCCGCGCCGCCTCCTGGGCCGCCTCGATGCGTGTCTTGCCCTTGCGCGGATCCTCCGGGTCGTTGTTGGCGTTGCTGCCGCGCACGTCCACGGCGAGCACGATCGTCAGACCGGTGTCGGGCTGCTCCTCAATGAGCTTCTCGCCGACTTTCTTGCCGTCCTCCTTGATGACGATCCAGTACTTACCCGCGCCGGCCGCCGGCAGCGCGCCGGTGCGCCGCACCCGGAACGTGACGCGCAGGTACAGGCCCTGCTTCTCGCCGGTTTCGTCGGTGCCGACGACCTGCACGCCTTCGTTGGGGTCAAAATCAATTTTGTAAAGTTCATTGCCGGCGGTCTGCCCGGAAGCCCCCGGTAGAGTGCAGAGCCAACCGACGGTGACCAGCGCAGCCAGGGTGAGTCGCATGGTATATTTCCCTTCTCCGGAAAGGCGAGCGGGGTTGCGTCAGCGCTCCGTGCGTCAGCGCTCCGTGCGTATTCCACGGGGCGCTGACGCGACCCCGCTCGCCAGCCGGGTTATTTCTTCTTCGCCTCTTTCAGCACGTCCTGCCACCAGTTCTTGAGCTTCTGCATGGCCGTGTCGGGTTCCTTCTCCTTCTTGACGGGTCGCTGCTTGCCGCGGCCGCCCGGCTTGCCACCGCCCGGCTTGCCGCCGCCGCCGCCGCCACCGCCGCCCGACGGGCCGCCGCCCGGTGTCGGCCCCGGCCCCACAGCGGTCGCGGCCGCCAGGGTCTTCTTCGGCAGCAGTCTCCGCTCCATCAGGCCCCACAGGCTGCTGGCGATGAAGTAGAGGCACAACCCGGCCGCCACCTTGTAGAAGAAGACGCCGAACACGATCATCATGTACTTCATCATCTTCTGCTGCATTTCCTGCTGCTCGTCCGCCGGCGGCGGCGTCATCATCTTCTGCTGCGCCAGCATCAGAAACACCGCGATCACCGGCAACAGGTTCAGGTACGGCCCCAGGTAGAAGAACCAGCCGTAATAGTCTGGGTCGCTGATATACCAGATATTCTGGCCCCAGCGCAGGAGCATGTCCGGCGCCGCCAGGTTCTGAATCCACAGGAACGGTGCCAGCCGAAAGTGAATGCTCTCCTGCAGGGCGTAGTACAGGCCCAGGAAGATCGGCATTTGCAGCAGCAGCGGCAGGCAGCTGCCCAGTGGGTTGACGCCGTGCTTGCGGTACAGTTCCATCACCGCCTGATTACGCTTGGTCGGGTCGTCCTTGTATTTTTCCTGGACCAGTTTCATTTCCGGCGCCAGGGCCTGCATCTTGATGCTCATCAGCGCCTGCCGGCGGCTGACGGGGAACATCAGGCCGCGCACCAGCACCGTGAGCACGATGATCGTCAGGCCGTAAACGGGCACGACCGAGTGCAGCAGGTTCAGCAGCCAGTGCATCAGGTTCGTGCAATAGATGAGCAGCCACGTCCAGCCGATGGCCTGCGAGATGCCGCCGAACCAGCCGGCCGAGCGGTAGTCGGTGATGGTGCGCAGGTGCAGCGTCTCGGCGTAGCGCTTGACCAGGGCGGGGTCCACTTCCTTGTCGCCGGTGAACTGGTCGAGCAGGCCGACCTTGGCCGGGCCGTGGTAGAGCACATACTTGTGGATGAGTTTGCCGCGCGGCTTCAGCTCCGGCGACGGGTTGCTGACGACACGGACGGTGAAGTCGTCGATCTGCGGCCGATGCTCCTTGCCGCGGCGAATCTCCACCGCCGCCAGGGCCAGCCGACCGCGGTCGTCGCGGCACTCGTAGAACGACACCAGCACGTCGTTGCCCTTCTCGAACTTGTGATGCCGCATTCGTTCGATGACGTGGGGCGTCAGCAGGAAACTGAGCTGCTTGTTTTTCAGGTCGGGAAAATGGTCGTCGAGGGCCATGACCACGAGGAGGCCCTTGCTGCCGTCGGTCTCGGCGAGGATGACGCGGCAGCGGAGTTCCTCGCTCTCCAGCGTGGGCCGGACGTAGGAGAGCACATCTTCCTTTTTGACGCCGCCCCTGGCGCGGTCGGCCTGCTTGTCATCGACGGCGGTGACGCTGGCGAAGAACTGATTCGAGGTGCCGGCGTACTGCACGTACCATTCGCCGGCGCGGACGACCTCGCCGCCCTTGCGGTTGCTGATGCGAATCTGGGTCTCGTCCAGGTCGCGGCGCAGGTTGCCGGACCCGTCCACCAGGCCGATCAGCGGCGTGCGGTAGGGGTTGGCGTAATACAGCCCTTCGATGGGCGTGCCGTGAGAACCGGACAACTGGTAGCGGAAGGCACGGGCGGACTGGTCCGGCGACTTCTCGTCGCGCTGGTCGATGATCTCGATGGTCAGCCCAAGATGGTATTCCTTCGGGGCCAGGGTGAAGCGCTTGACGATCTTCAACTTGTCGTAGCCCGGGATTTGATCGCACGACAGCACAACCTGCTGCACCTGTTTGGTCAAGTCGGTGTCCGGCTCGACCTTCCAGACGATCTCGCCGAGCCGCGCCTGGACGGATTCTTCCTTTTTGGGGTCCGCGTAGTGGTAGAGCAGGAACGAGGCGTAAAACGGATCGTCGCGGATCAGCCGAAGCGGGACTTTTTCGCCGTCGGCGTCGAAGACGGGGTGGCCCTCATCGTCGGCGGCCTGGAACATGGGCAGGATCAGCTCGCGGACGCCGCCGCCCCTGGTCGTGATGCTGGCCTGGATGAAATAGTCCTTGCCCTTGCCCAGGACGAGGGTGCGCGGCCCTTCCGGCGCCGGCGCCGGTTTGAGTTTGGGCAGCGGCAGCAAGGGGTTGAACGGTAGCTGCGCCAGCAGGGAGGCGGCCGCCAATTTCTTGTGCCCTTCGGGCGACACCTTCTTGAACAGCTCCCAGAAGGTGAAGCGCACGGTGCGCTCCTCCGCGAGGCGGGCGTCAATGGCCAGGCGGGCGGCGGTAAGCAGGCCAGCGCCGTCGGGCGCGGCGCTGAGGACCATCTGCGGCAGGATTTCCTTTTGCGCCTGCCGCGACTTCGGCCAGACGGGCGGGGCCGGCTTGTTGGCCTCTTGGTTCTCACCGTCCTGTTTGGTTTTCGGCGGCCACAGCTGGCTCTGCAAATACATCCAACCCACCCAGGTGGCGGCGGACAGGATGATGAACAGGATGAAGTTTCGTTGCTGCATAATGGGCCATCGGCTGGGCGATCCTGGCCGCGGCGCGGCGCGGCGTTGTGCTCCCCGGAACATTGTTAGCATAGCAACTGGCGGCGACAACAGGGAGGTGACTTGGCGCCCGCGGTGCGCGAACGGCCCTTCGGTTTGACCGCCCGGGCCTGGGGGAGCTATCTTTCCGATACACCCGTCAAGACTCCGCCGCTCGGACACTTACAGCTTCACCCAGGACGCCACCAATCACGGCGCTGTTGCTGCGACGGACGGGTGCGGCGGCGGAAATTCAGGCGTGGCTGCCGGCGGTGGCGACGTATGGACGGCAGACGGTGGCGGCGCTACTGCTCGGCAGCGGCGAATTTCGCAACGACGCCGTGCGCACCTTCTACGGCGACCCAAGCGAGAGGCTGCTGCCGTGGGAGCCGTAGTTCGTGAACCTGCTGCGCCGCCGAGCAGCGCCGGCCGCCGCGGACATCAGCGGCTGGGTGAACTCGGGGTTCGACTTCCTGGCCCTGGAGGTGACGCTGGCGGGGAGCCAGGAGTATTACGATCTGTACTATTGCAGATTGCGAATGGGTGTAGCGGAAGTCGCCAGACTTCCGAGCAGCACCGGACGGAAGTCTGGCGACTTCCGCTACACCCAACTGCGAACCGCACTAAAAATACTCCTGCTCGTCCTTGTCAAGCCGGTCTTGAGTACTGCTCATTAGTTGGCTGCGGTTACGTTCCAGGAATAAGACGAGGGCCCGTGTGGAACAGAACCTCTCAACCAGGGTCGATCAGGTGCTGACTGCGGTCCCAGAAGAGTGCCAAGCCTGACCGCCACGGTTCGGATCTGACGGGCACTTGCTGGCCGAATCAGGATGGGTGTCAGCTGCGCTCCGACACAAACGCCTTGATCCGCTCCTCAAGCGGCCCCGCCGCCGCGCGCTCCGGGGCGA
The DNA here is from genome assembly GCA_963750165.1 of uncultured Gemmataceae bacterium. GTDB lineage: Bacteria > Planctomycetota > Planctomycetia > Gemmatales > Gemmataceae > CAVVPN01. The sequence goes on from CAVVPN010000003.1 coordinate 335,821, forward strand.
AGGCGTGCGACAGCGATTCGTCCAACCGCCGCACCACCTCCAACTCCTCGCGGCAGGCGGTGCAGGTGGCGAGGTGCCGATTCAACGCCTCGTCCTCGAACAGCAGTTCGCAGTCCACCCGGGCGGAAATCAATTGCAGGACGCGGTCGCAGTTCATGGCCGGATGCCCTCGCAGTGCGGCACAACTCACACTTTTTTAGTCGAACGAGCCCGGCAAAAGGTTCCCGCCGCGGCGCCGCTCAGGCCGACGCAACCTCGCCCGCGCCGGGGGCCGCCTCGGCGGGCGGCGGCGCCACCGGCTCGACCTCGACGCAGTTGCGGCCGCTGGCCTTGGCCCGCCGCAGCGCCGTCTCCGCCGCCTTCTTGACCTGCTCGTAGTCCGCCGGCCGATCCGCCTCCACCACCGCCAGGCCGACGCTGACCGTCACCGGGATTTCCTGGCCGTCGTAGACGAACTTGTGCGCCGCCACCTGCGCCCGCAGCCGTTCGGCCAGCGCCAGGCCGCCGGCGCGGTGCGTCTGCGGCGCGATCAGCAGGAACTCCTCGCCCCCCATGCGGCCCAGCACGTCGATCTTGCGCAACTCCGCCGTCAGCACCCGGGCCAGTTCGCGCAGCACGTAGTCGCCGCCGGAGTGCAAATAGAGCGTGTTGACCTGCTTGAAGAAGTCCAGGTCGATGACGCCCACCGTCAGCGCCGACGGGAAGCGCCGCCGCAGGTGCAACTCGCGCTCGACGAGGTGGTCCAGGGCCCGCCGGTTGGGCAACTGCGTCAGCGTGTCGGTCAGGGCGAACTTCTCCAGCGTCTGCGTCTTCTGCTCCAGTTCGCGGTTGGCCTCCTCCAGGGCGCGCGTCCGCTGCCGCACGCGCTCCTCCAGCTGGACGTTCAGCTCGCTCAGTTGGGCCAGCACGCGGCCGTAGTCGCGCTCCAGCTGCAGCTGGCGGCTGGCGTCTCGCAGGGCGTTCAGCAGCGATGCGTTGTTGCCGAACGGCTTGAGCAGGTAGCGGAAGACGTGGCCGCGGTTGATGGCCTCGACCGCCTCTTCCAGGTCGCCCAGGCCGGTCATCATCAGCCGTTTGGTCTGGGGGTGGTGCGCCACGGCCCACTCCAGCAGGGTGACGCCGTTCATGCCCGGCATGCGCTGGTCGGTGAGCAGGATGTCGAAGTCGCGGCGCGCGAACCACTCCTGGGCCTCGCGGCCGCCGCGGGCGGTCTCGACCTCGAACTCCTCGGACAGGAAGGTGCGCAGGAACAGCAGCGTTGCGGGCTGGTCGTCCACCGCCAGGACGGTGCAGCGGCGCACCGGCCGGCCGTGCGCCTGCAGGGACGCCTTGACCCGGTCCACCAGCACCTCGGCGGCCTCGCGCTCCGGCTCGTAGGCCCGCATCAGGAACTCGTCGAGCCGGCGCAGGCCGTCCAGCTCGTGGCGGCAGCCGGCGCAGCCCTCCAGGTGTTCGCCCAGCACCTTGTCCTCGAACAGGATTTCACTGTCGATCCGGGCGGAGATCAGTTCCAGGGCTCGGTCGCAGTTCATCGCTCGTCTCTCCCGTAGATGTGCGTGGAAAGTCGCAGATCGTGGCTGGGCTCGTGGGCGTTCCGTGGTCCCCGAAGTCTCACGGCTTCGGCTCCTTGGGCCCGGCCGTGTCCTCCGGCTCCAGGCAGGCGCGCAGCAGCTTGCGGGCGCGCGTCAGGCGCTGGTTGATGGTGGCGAACGTCACCCCGAGCCGCTCGGCCAGTTCGTCGTAGGTGGTCCGGCCCCCGGAGTAGTAAATCTCCACGACCTCGCGCAGCTCCACCGGCAGGCGGCGGACGCACTCCTTCAGGTCGTGGGAGCGCTCGCGCCGGGCGTCCGTGTCCGCGTCCGTGTCCGAGATCAGGTCCGGGGCATCGGCGTCGAGCGACAGATGCCGTCGGGCGGGGTCGCCGAGCCACTCCCGGCACAGGTTGCGGGCGACGGCGTACAGCCAGGAACCGAAGGAGGCCGGCTCGCGCAGGCTGGTGAGCTTGTCCAGGCCGCGGAGGAAGGTTTCCTGGGTCAGGTCCTCGACCACCTCGGGCCGGCGCACATGGGCCCGGCACAGCGCGGCGACCTGGCCCGTGTAGCGCTCCACCAGCCGGCCGTAAGCGCCGAGGTTGCCTTGCAACACCTGGCGCACCAGTTCCGCGTCGTCCATTAACAGCACCTCCGAGCAAGGGCGGGCTTGACAGGGCGGCCGGCTTTTTTTGCAACCGGCCCGGGCCGGGCGGCTGCCGCGGTGCGGGCACAGCAGTTCCTCGTCGTGCATCGCTTCGCCTCCCGGTTGGGTCGGGACTTCTCGCTGTCCTCCCCCTTCCAGAAGGCCATCGGCCCGAAGTTATTACTGTAACATGCCGATTTTTTCTGCAAGAGTAGAATAAGTGCCGTTACCCGCTTACTCTGGAGGCCCCTCGCGATGGCACACCAACACTCCCCGCAGTTCCTGAAGCTGGTCGAAGATGCCAAATCGCGCGTCCGGGAGACGACAGTTGATGAGGTGAAGGCCCGGCTGGACCGTGGCGAGCGGTTCCATTTGGTGGACGTGCGCGAGGACGGTGAGTGGGCGAAGGACCATTTGCCGGTGCTGTCCACCTGGGCCGCGGCGTCATTGAGCGCGACATCGAGCAGACGATCCCCGACAGGGCGGCGCCGATCGTGCTGTACTGCGGTGGCGGCTTCCGCTCGGCGCTGGCGGCGGACAACTTGCAGAAGATGGGTTATACCAACGTGCTGTCGATGGACGGCGGGCACCGCGGCTGGCGCGAGAAGGGCTACCCGTTGACGACGGGCTGACGGCGGCCGAATACCAGGGCCGGCAGCAAACGGCCGCGTGCGACGAAGTACAGGCCGGCGCCGCTGACCAGTGCCCAGTCCAGGGCGTGCGTGACGGCGGCGAAGGCCAGCGCCGCCTCGCCGCTGCCCAGCGCCACCAGGTACAGGCCCAGCCGGGCGAAGCCGTGGAAGGTGCCGACCGAACCCGGCGCCGCCGGGATCAGCGCCTCCGAACGAGGTTACCACCAAAACCGGCACGTAATGCCACGGCGCCAGGCCGAGCCCCAGTGCCTGGCCGACGCAGTAGTACGCCGCCGCCGCCGTCGCCCACCAGGCCGCCGACAGGCCCAGCACAAGCACCGTCTGTCCCGGCGACGCAAACACCTGCAACCCTTCCAGAAAACGGCCGGTCAGATGTTCCACCCTGTCGCCCAGGGCCGGGCTTACCCAGCGCACCGGCGCCGCGACCACGCGCTGCAGCCACGCCCGCCACCAGTAGCCGACCACCAGCACCAGGGCCAATCCGCCGCCGGCCAGCAGCGCCAGCCGGCCGGCGACCAGCAACTCGGGCCGGTCGGCGCCCACCAGCAGCACGTAGACACCCAGCAGGCAAACCAGCGTCAGCACGTCCAGCACGCGCTCGACGGCGACCGTGCCGAGGCCGCGGGCACTGCTGCCGCCCTCGTGGTGGCGCAGCACGCCGACGCGCACCAGGTCCCCGAGGCGGAAAGGCAGGACGTTGTTGGCCAGCAGGCCGACGCAGATGCCGCTGAGGCAGGAGTGCAGCCGCACCTGCTGCTGCGCCGCCAGCAAGGCCCGCCAGCGCCACGCCCGCAGCGCCAGGGTGCTCAGAACGAGCGCGGCGGCAGCCAGCAATTCCGGCCCGCGGCACTGGCAGATCAATTGCCAGCTGTGCGCCAGGTCCACACCGCGGAAGGCCAGCAGCGGCAGTGCGATGCTCAACGCCACCGCCACCGCCAGGGTCACGCCGACGCGGACACCCGGGCTGCGCGCGCGCGCCGTGCGGGTGGTTCGGTAAGGTCCGGGCAGGTCGGTCGGGCCATCGGCCCGGGAATGGTCAGCGTCTGCACAGGCAAATCTCCGCGCGGGTGTCCTGCGGGATGGCTCTCTGTTCCGGCCCCGGGGCGTGACACCCTTCGCCATAACATAGCTCACGCGCCGCCAAAAAACCCGACCGCTGTGCCATCCGTGTGCCAGAGTTAAGTAGAGCGGCGCCGTCTGCCTCTCTCGTAACCTGCAGAGAGCCTCCCCATGATTGCTCCCCCACAGCCCGCGCCAGTTGCAGTCCCCGTCCCGGCCTCGGATGCCATCACGGTTTACTGTCCTGCGCCGGCCGCAATCCGGTCGCCCCTCTGCTGGCCGCTGGCATTGGCCGGCCAGTTCGTGCTCGTCTTCGCCGTCGTCACCCTGTCCGCCCCCGGCCGCATTGACATCGTCGATGGCCAGACGCGCTACGAGGTGGCCCGCAGTCTGGTCGATCACGGCGATTCGAAGATCCGCGACGAGAAGACCTGGTTCGCCGTCTACAACGGCCGCGATGGCGACCTGTACACCGACTACCGCTTCCCGCAGTCCAGCCTCGGCGTGCTGCTCATCTGGGCCGCCGACGCCACCGGCCCCGTCTGCGAACTGCGCCGCCAGTTCTTCTACGCGCTGATGAGTCCCCTGGCGTGTGCGCTGCTGGCGCTGGCTTATTCCGTCTGGTTCCGGGCGCTGGGCTACCGCCCCCGGGTCAGCCTGTTCTGGGCGACCGCCGGCATCTTCTGCACGCCGAACTGGTTCTACGGCACCAGCACCTTCGACGACATTCTCGGCACCGCGACGGTGGTGCTGGCGGTGGTGGTGATGTGGCTGGGCAGCGCCCGGCGACCACTGCTGGCGGCGGTGGTGACGGGGCTGCTGTTCGGCTGGGCGTACAACTGCAAGCCGCCGCTGGTGTTCTTCGCGCTGCCGGCACTCGTGGCCGGCTGGCGCGGCGCCTGGCCGGGCCGGCGGCAGTTCGCCCAGGCGGCCGTGGTGGCCGGCGGCGTCCTGCTCGGCATGGTCGCCATGAAGCTGTACCACGCCCACAAGTTCCCCGACTACGTCCTCGACCCGATGGAGGAGTACGAGAGTCTGTACGGGCCGTATTTCACATCAAACCCGCTGCCGGGCCTGGTCAGCCTGATCTTCAGCCCGTCGGCCGGGGCACTGTGGTATTGCCCGACGCTGCTGCTGGTGGTCCACGGGCTGGTGGCGTGGCGCGGCCGATACCGGGCGTTCACGGTAGCGGCGCTGGCGGCGTGCCTGGCGTTCTTCGGGTTCGTGTCGTGCCTGTCCTTCTTCAAGGGCGAGCCCTGCTGGGGGCCGCGCTACCTGACACCGCTGTTCGCGCTGCTGTGGGTCTGGGCGCCGGCGGCCCTGGAGCGCGTCGGCCGCGGTCTGGTAGTGAGCGTGCTCGGCCTGGGACTGCTGATGCAACTGCTCGGCCTGAGCATGGACCCGCACCGGCTGTTCCTCGAAGTGCCGCTGCACTGGAACTACTATGTACGCTATCCCTGGCTGAGCTTCGCCCCGACGACCTCGCATCTGCTGTATCGGCCCGGTGAGATTGTGGACGTGCTGACTTCTGGCCGCCGGTCGCCGGAGTTCGGCCCCGGGCCGCTGGCGACGCACGTCGGCGGCTTCGAGACCGAGCGGCGTGTGGTGCCGATGAGCCTGGCGACTCTGCTCGGCACCCTGGCCATGCCAGTGGGGCCGGCGCCGGTGGTGGCGGTGTCGTCAATGAGGATGTCCACCGTGCCGCAGAACATGGAAGCGATGCAGGCGGCGTGCGGCCGGTATCACATTTTTAACGCATTCCGGCCGTGGTGGGCGTCACAGGGCTACCTGGCCCCGGCGGATCGGCCGGTGGACCTGGAACGCACGCTCGTGCTGCTGCTCGCGCTGATCGGCGGCGGGTTGGGGTTGATGCTGATCGGCGGCCGACTGCCGCGGGGCGAACGGGCATGAACACGTGCGCGTGGCCCTGGGTACTGGTCTGTGCGGGCCAGTTCGTGGCGGTGTTCGCGCTGGCGGCGCTGTCCGGGCCGGGTCGCATTGACATTGTGGATGGCCAGACACGCTACGAGGTGGCGCGCAGTGTTGTCGAACACGGCGACGTGAAAATCCGCGACGAGCGGGTCTGGTTCCTGGTATTCCCCGGCCGCGACGGCGCGCGCTACACCAAATATCGGCTGCCGCAGAGCGTGCTGGGCGTGGCCGCGATCACACTGGCGGACGCGACCGGCCCCGCGACGGAACCGCGGCGACGCTTCTGCTTTGTGCTGACCAGCGCGTTCGCGTGCGCCCTGGTGTCGGTGGCGTTCGCGCTGTGGTTTCGCCGCACCGTGGGGCAGACATTCCTGTCTGCCAGTCCCGCGGCAGACAGGAATGTCTGCCCCACGAGCCGAAGCGCCGTCGCCTGGGCGCTGCTGGGCATCGTGGCGACGCCGTGCTGGTTCTACGGCACCAGCACCTTCGACGACATCCTCGGCACGGCGGGCCTGGTCTGGGCGGTCGTGCTGGCGTACCTCAGCCGCGAACACCGGCCGCTGCTCGGCGCCGCCGCGGCGGGGCTGCTGCTCGGCTGGACGTTTCACTGCAAGGAACCGCTGGGCGTTTTCGTGCTGGCCGTGCTGGCCGCCAACCTCGACTGGCGACGGCCGCTGCGGGCTCAATGGCCGCGAGTCGCCCTGATCGTCGGCGGACTGGCGCTGGGCGTTGCCACCTACCAGGCTTACGAAGCCTACAAATTTCCCCCCGAAGCGACGGCGAACCACGCGGAACTGCTGCGGCGCTACGTGCCCTACTGGACCGCCAATCCGCTGCCGGCGCTGGCGGCGTTCACGCTGAGCCCGGGCGCCGGCGTCCTGTGGTACTGCCCGCCGCTGCTGCTGTGCCTGGTCGGCCTCTACCGCTGGTGCGCCGCCGAACCGTGGTTGTGCCGGGCGGTCGTGGTCGGTTGCGTCGTCTTCATCGGCTTCCTGTCGTTCCTGACGTTCTTCAACGGCGACCCGGCGTGGGGGCCGCGCTACCTGACGCCGCTGTTCGCGCTGCTGTGGTTGTTCGCGCCGGCCGGCGCCGCGGTGCTGCGGCCGCTGCCGGTGCGGGCGCTGCTGGTGCTCGGCGTCGTCGTGCAGCTGCTCGGCCTGAGCGTGGACCCGCACCGTCTGTTCCTGGCTCGCAACCTGCCGTCGGCGTTCTACCACAACCTGCCCGGTGGGCCGTGGCTGTACTTCGATGCGAACGTCTCGCAGCTGGTCAACCGGCCACGGCTGATCGGCGAAATCCTGCAGTCCAATGGCGAACAGGAGGTCGCGTTCACGCCGGGGCCGGAGCCGACCTTCGCGTTCCCGGTTCTGGATTTCGTCGATCGCGCCGACTCGGTGCTGCTGACCAGTACCGTCGGCCTGGCGGCGGGTCTGCCGCTGACGAGCCCGGCCGTGTTTCTGACGCGCGACCTGCACGAACGCCGGCGCACGGACGCGGTTCACCGTTACCACGTTCTGAACTCGTTCCGCCCGTGGTGGGCGAACCAGTGGTATCTGCCGCCGGCGGCCCGGCCAGTGGACCTCGCGGCGACGGCGGCACTGCTGGCGGCACTGCTGCTGGGCGGTCTCGGCGCGGTGACCCTGGGGCTGCGGGTGGCCAGGAACCGTTTGCCTCCCCCGGAGCCGCGACCTATGTTTGAACAACCTGGAAAAGCTGGGACGGAAGAGGCGTTATCCCCTTAACGGCAGGAGAGACTCGTGGCAACTTCCGAACTGACCTGCGCCGACACGTCCAAACAATCCCCACGGCTGCACCCGCCCGAGCCCGGCACCCCTCGGCTCGAAGCCCTGCTGTCGAGCCGGCTGCAGCGCTACATCCTGTTCGACCGCATCAACCGTCCGTACCTGCGCTGGCAGGTGGAGCAGTTTGACAAATTCCTCGGCGCGCGCGTGCTGGAGATTGGCTGCGGCGTCGGCGGCATCATCAACCTGCTGAAGCCGCGCGAGCTGATTTACGGCCTCGACGTGGAAAGCGACGTGCTGGAGTACGCCGCCGAGCGCTTCAGTGATCGGCCGGAGTGCAAGTTCGCCCTGCTGGACATCAACAACACCACGCCCGAGAAGTTCGCGGAGTTGCAGGCCCAGCGTTTTGACAGCATCGTCTGCATCAACGTGCTGGAGCACATCGAGGACGACGTGGCGGCCCTGCGGCGCATGGAGAGCCTGCTGCAACCTGGCGGCACGTTGGCCCTGCTGGTGCCGGCGCACATGGCCCTCTACGGCCCCTATGACAAGCTCGACGGCCACTACCGCCGCTACAGCAAGTCCTACTTCCGCAAGATCGTCGCCCAGACTTCGCTTCAGGTCCGCAGGCTGCGTTACTTCAACTTCCTGGGCGCGATGGGCTGGTGGGTGCAGTACAAACTGCTCCGGCGCACCATCCACGGCGAGGGCCAGTTCGGCATCATGAACTACGCGCTGCCGGTGGTGCGGCTGCTGGAGAAACTGTGCCCGCCGCCGTTCGGCCTGTCACTGGTCACCGTCTGTCAAAAGCCCGTTTAGTCATTAGTCATTAGTCATTAGTTCAGAGGATGAGCGCCGGGAGAAGCGCCCATCCTCTGAACTAATGACTAATGACTAATGACTAATGACTAATGACTAATGACTAAACGAAAATTTGCCCGCGGCGTGAGTGTGATCTATGGTTTGGCAGGTTTTGACAAACCAACGTCATCCCCTCCGAGGCGCACTCATGCAAGCGACCCACTCCGACCCCGCCATCCTGCCCTTGCCGGTCGATCCGAACAACATCGAGGTCACCATCGTCATGCCGTGCCTGAATGAGGCGCTGACGGTCGGCACCTGCATCCAGAAGGCGCTGGCGGCGCTGCAGAAGGCCAACATCAACGGCGAAGTGGTCATCGGCGACAACGGCAGCACCGATGGCTCGCAGGAGATCGCCACGAAGCTCGGCGCCCGCGTGGTGCCGGTGGCGAAGCGCGGCTACGGGGCGGCGCTGCAGGCCGGCATCGCCGCCGCCCGCGGCCGCTACATCATCATGGGCGACTCGGATGATTCCTACGACTTCAGCAACATCGACCCGTTCGTGGAACGGCTGCGCTCCGGCGACGAGCTGGTCATGGGCAACCGTTTCCGCGGCGGTATCAAGCCGGGCGCCATGCCCTGGCACCACCGCTACATCGGCAACCCGGTGCTGACCGGCATTCTGAACCTGTTCTTCCGCACGCCCATCGGCGACGCCCACTGCGGCCTGCGCGGCTTCCGCAAGGACGCCTACGAACGCCTCGGCCTGACCACCACCGGCATGGAGTTCGCCAGCGAGATGGTAGTCAAGGCGTCGCTGAGCAAGCAGAAGATCAGCGAGGTGCCGATCATCCTCTACCCCGATGGCCGCGACCGGCCGCCGCACCTGCGCAGCTTCCGCGACGGCTGGCGGCACCTGCGCTTCCTGCTGCTGCTCTGCCCGCTGTGGCTGTACCTGATTCCGGCTGCGTTCCTGCTGACGGTCGGCCTGGGCCTGATGGCCTGGCTGACGCCGGGACCGCAAACGGTCGGCCGCGTGGTCTTCGATGTGAACACCATGCTCATGGGCACCATGATGGTGTTCGTCGGCTACCAGCTGGCGTGGCTGGGCGGCTTCGCCAAAACGCACGGCTGGACCAGCGGCCTGTTGCCACCGGACACCTTCTCGCTGCGCCTGTTCGACTACTTCTACCTGGAACGCGGCCTGATCTTCGGGGCCACGCTGTTCCTGTCCGGCGTCGGTCTGACGGGCTACCTGGGCTGGTTCTGGTGGGCCAACAATATGGGCACTCTGGACATGCAGGTGACCGTTCGCGCTACTCTGTGGGCCTTCACGACGTTGGTCCTCGGCCTGCAAACGATGTTCGGCAGCTTCTTCCTGAGCATGCTGGGCATGACCGAAAAGGCCCGCGAAGCGCGGTCCAAAGCCCGCGTCGCCGCGTAACCTGACCTTCTTCGTGGGGCAGACATTCCTGTCTGCCCCACGCAGAAACGCCTTGTCCGCCGCCGCCGGGGCCGGTATACCTCGTGCCGCCCACCCCCCGCACGGAGGCCCCCGGCATGGCGTCCCCCCAACTGCCCACCCCAGCCAAACCGCTGCCGTCGCAGCGCACCTTGCTCATCCTGGGCGTGCTGCTGCTCGTCGGCTGGGCGGCGCTCTGGACAGTCAGCCTGACGCGCAACCGCCTCGTCGGCGGCCGGCACACCTGGCTGCCTGCGTGGGAGTTTCTCGGCCTCGACTTCCTCAGCAACTATTACGCCGCCAACCACTGGCTCCGCGGTGGCGACCCGTACTCCGAGCCGTTCAACGACCCCCTCGGCCGGCCGATTTGCTATCCGCCCGTCGTTCTGCCGCTGTTCGCCTGGTGCGGTCTGCTGTCGGCGCGCGCGGCCGTCGTCGTCTGGACGGTGGCGCTCGCGGCGTTCGCGGTCCTGGGCGCCGTCGTGGCCTGGCGGACGCGGCGGCAACTGGGGCTGACGGACCTGCCGCTGCCGTTCGTGCTCGCCGCAGTGCTGTGCAGCACGCCGGTGCTGTTCGCCCTGGAACGCGGCAACTGGGACCTGATGGTGCTGGTGCCGCTGACCATCGCGGCCTGGGCGCTGCGCGAAAAGTCGGCGGCGCGCGACGGCCTGGCCGGCGCCTGCCTGGCGCTGGCGGCGTGGCTCAAACTCTATCCGGCGCTGCTGGTGTTGGTGTTCCTCGTCCAGCGCCGGTATCGCGCCCTGGGCGTCTTCGCCGCGGTCTGTGCCGGCCTGGTCGCGCTGTACTGGCCGCAGTTCCCGCAGATGTACGCCAACATGCAGGCGGTCATCCAGCACAACACGCCTGGCGGCTTCGACCCGACCGCCCACACCATCAGCGGCTTCTGGAAGTATTTCTTCGAGGGCTGGACGGGCACCCGACTCGCGTTCCTGGCGCGGCTGCCGGCGACGGTCGCGGCCTGCGTCCTGGTGCTGCCCGTGGTGCTCGGCGTGTCGTGGCGGCTGTGGCAGACGCCGCAGCGTGAGCGACTCGTCTTCCCGTACCTGCTCTGGCTCGCCGCCGCGGCGACCTTTATGCCGAAGACCGCCAACGACTATAACTTCTTCTTCCTGCCGCTGGCCGTGCTCGCCGTGTGCGACCGCCGCGACGGCGTTGTCGTCCACATGCTGCTGGGCCTGCTGCTGCTGTGGTGGCAGCCGAAACTGCTGCTCATCCACCCGAAACTGCTCTTCTGCTTCAAGGTCGGCGGCTTCCTGGCGCTGACGTACTGCCTGCTCCGCCGCGCCGCGGAACTCCGTGCGGCGGCGGTGGAAGGCACCGCGCCGCCGGTGCCGGACGCTGTGCCGCAGCGCCGCGCGGCGTGAAGTGCCAGCGGTGGGGGTGGCACTGAACGGGAAGGTGAGGTTTACGAAGCCAGGACACGTTTCCGAGACCTGCTGACTACCGGTTGGCTTGCGCCGCCTCGTGGGTTCGGTTTATTTACACGACGCGCGTGGTGGACATCGCGTGCGGCGCAACAAAACGAAGTCGGCCTGACGCGGCACGTCGCCGACCGGCATGTTGAGTTCCAGCTGGTAGTGGCTCTCCACCAGCGGCCGCAGGAGTTCGGCGAATACCGGATGCCATTGCTTCTTCGTCACGCCTGCCTCCGGGAAAAGTGGTCAGGCGAGGCTGGACGGAGCAGCAGTTCGCCGGGGATTCGCTCGGGTATTCTTGGCGCGTGTGCAGGGAAGTCAACGCGCCGGATCTCGACATATGAAAAAGTTGGCGTCCCTGGCGTTCTTGGCGTCCTTGCTGTGGCAACCGCCGCCATCAGGCGCCGCACCGTGCCGGCAAGGCTGCCCAATCTCGACGTATGAAAAAGTTGGCCCCCTTGGCCTCCTTGGCCCCCTTGCTGTGTAGCCCGGCGCCGCCCGCTGCCTGCCCGTGCCAGCCGCCCGCGGTTGCGAATCGCCCGGCCGGTCCCCTATACTACAACAGTGTCCAGCACGCCAACGAGGGGAGTGTGTACCGTGGCCATCCCGCAAGTCGCGATTGTCGGCCGGCCGAACGTCGGCAAGTCGTCGCTGTTCAACTGGCTCGCGGGCCGGCGTATCGCCATCGTCGATCCGACGGCCGGCGTCACGCGCGATCGCCTCACGACCCTGGTGCGCGCCGACGACCGCTTCTTCGAACTGGTGGACACCGGCGGCCTGGGCATTGAGGACGTGGACGGCCTGACCGCCGACATCGAACGCCAGATCAACAACGCCATCGAACAGGCCGCCGTGATTCTGTTCATCGTGGACGCGCGCCGGCCTGATGGCCCTGGACGAGGAAGTGGTCCAGCGGCTGCGGCACGTGACGCCACCGGTGATCCTGGTGGCGAACAAGTGCGACACGCCGGAACTGGAGCCGCAGGTCGCGGAGTTCTACAAGCTCGGCCAGGGCCGGCCGGTCTGCGTCAGCGCTCGAGCAGAACCGTGGCCGCCAGCTGTTGCTGGACCTGATCCGGGCGCGACTGCCGGCCGCCAGCGACGAGGCGCTGCCGGACCCGCACGCGGCGTTGAAGTTGGCCATCGTCGGCCGCCGTAACACCGGCAAGAGCACGTTCATCAACTGCCTGGCGGAGGGCGACCGGGTCATCGTCAGCGAGGTGCCCGGCACCACCCGCGACAGCGTGGACGTGCGCTTCGAGCGCGACGGCAAGGCGTTCATCGCCATCGACACGGCGGGCGTGCGGCGCAAGGGCAGCCTGGCGTCGGACATTGAGTTTTACAGCCTGGCGCGTGCGGAGCGTTCGATCCGTCGGGCCGATGTGGTGCTGCTGTTCTTCGACGCCGCGGAGTCGGTCAGCAAGGTGGACAAGCAGCTGGCGCACTACATTCTGGAGGAGCACAAGCCGGCGATCTTCGTGGTGAACAAGTGGGACCTGATGAAGGGGCTGGCGACGGGCGAGTTCGGGACGTATTTGCGGAAGACGTTCCCGAACCTGGACCATGTGCCGCTGGCGTTCATCACGGCGAAGGACGGCAAGAACGTCAAGGCGGTGCTGAACCTGGCCCAGGCGCTGCACAAGCAGGCGAGCGCCCGCGTGAGCACAGCCGACCTGAACCGGGTGTTGCGGCAGGCACTGGAGCAGGCGCCGCCACCGATGCGGCAGAACCGGCGGGCGAAGGTGTACTACGCGACGCAGGTGGCGGCCAACCCGCCGACCATCGTGCTGTTCACCAATGGGCCGGAGCTGTTCGACAACACATATCAGCGCTACTTGCTGAAGGCGTTCCGCGATCACCTGCCGTTCCATGAGGTGGCGATCAATCTGTACCTGCGCCGCAGCAAGAGCGAGGAGCGGCCGGACGCCGCAGCGGAAACCGCGGCGCCGGCGCGGCTGGGGTCGAAGGCAAAGCGGGCGCGGGGGGCGGGCCAGAAGGCGGACGGGGTGCCGGAACTGTGGCAGGATCTGTAAGGGGGTCCGGGCATGAAGACAGCGAAACGGCGGCTGGGGCTGCTGGCGGCGCTGCTGCTGGGGCTGAGTCCGGTGCTGACGGCGGTGGCGACGCCGCGGCAGGGGGGCGGGTTCAAGACGGCGGAGTTCAAGGGGAAGGTGCTGCCGCTGGCGAAGGTGCTGGAGCAGCGCGGCGCCAAACTGGACCCGGACGCGGCGCCGCAGTGGCTGGCGCTGGTGACGGACGACGGCAAGGCGTATCCACTGGTCAAGGACGACGGCAGCCGCATGTTTTTCAAGGACGCCAAACTGCTGGGCCGGCCGATGCGGTTGACTGGCCGCCTGGTGGAGGGCACGGGGCTGCTCCAGGTCGTCAACGTGCATAGCTACGTGAAGGGCCAGTTGCACGAGGTGTATTACTGGTGCGACATCTGTTCGATCCGCCGCAATGAGTTGAACAAGTGCGACTGCTGCGGTGAGATCCTGGTGCTGCGTGAGGCGCCGGTCAAGTAACGCGGTAAACACAGGGCCCTGAAGAAGTCAACGCCTCTTCAGGGCCTTGCTCATTTTCCATTCGCCACTGGCCGATCAACGACCGCCGTCCCGCGCCGGGTAGACGACGTAACTGCGGCCCTCACCGTCCGAAACCAGTCCGCAGCCGAGGCAGCGCAGGGCGCCCTCGCCCTCGGCGATCAGCCGGCCGAGCCGGGCCGCGTCGATCTTCAGGTACACGCCGCTCGGCCGCGACGCCACCAGCTGCCGCAGCCAGTCGCTCAGGTCCAGGCAGGCGTCGCGCCGGTCGTTGTGGCAGTCTTCCTGCCCGACGAGCCGCAGGGCACGCGGATCGACCGGGACGTACACGGACGCCAGCCGATCAACCGCCGGCAACTCCTGCTCCTCCGAATCCTCGGTCGCCGGCGTGGACGACTCTTCCGTCGTGACGGTGATCGCCGGCGGCACCTCGGTAATTTCCCACAGCACGCGGTCCAGCGCCTCGATCATGTCCCACGCGCCGCTGTCCTTCGGTGGCTCCTGCTCCTCCGCGGGCATCTCGCTGGCGCGCTGCTGCTCGATCTGAAACATGCGCTCGATGGCCAGGCGGCCGACGAGGCTTTCGGGACAGACCATGTGAACTTCCTGGAAGAAGGCATACGCCCGCTCCAGGTCGTTGGCGTTGAAGCAGCGCTCCGCCTCGTGGAACAACTCTTCCGCCTTGCTCTGGCGGTCGTCGGCGGGCCGCGGCGGCACGGTGGCCGGCGGCACCAGCGGATACCACTGCGGCTCCGGTCGCAGTTCGCGGCGCTGATGCGGCGACGGCGGCTCTTCCGCCTCCTCCACGCCGGATTCCCATTCCACGGCGCGGCGCAACTTGATCTGGGTGACGCGCACCGCCGCCTTGTGGGCGTAGCTGCTGGCGGGGCACGCTTCCATCGCTTCCTTGTAAAAGCGGCACGCCATGTCCCGGTCGCCGTTGCGACGGCAGTGCTCGCCGATGAGGTACAGATCACGGGCGTCCTTCATGTTCTGCACGTCCGTCTCGCGCAGCACTGGCCGCGCCGGCAACATATGGGCGAACGGGCAGCACGGGCTGCCGTGCTCGTTCTCGTAACACGGGCCGTCGTGCTGCGCCCCCGGCCGACAAGCTTCCGCCGCCTGCGCCAGCTCCTCGGCCAGCTCGCGCAGGAACCGCGCCAACTCTTCGACCTCTTCGCGAGCCGCCTGCTCCTCTTCGGTCGTGTTCGGCTCCTCGGGCATTTGCAGGCTGTCGTCGGACCACGTCTTCCAAAATTCGGACAGGGTGAACAGCCGGACCTCGGCCATCGCGGCCAGGTTGCTGTTGGGGCACAGGCGCTGCACTTCCTCGTAGCAGTTGCGGGCCATGTCGTCATCGCCCCGGACGCGGCAGCGTTCGCCGATCAGGAACAGATGTCGGGCCTCCTTCAACCGGACGGTCACGGCCGGCTCCGGCGGGATGTCGCGCTCGAGGATTGTCGAGGATACCGTGGGCGGCTCAGTGCAGAGCGTGCGGAACGAGCCGGTCCAGCCGTTCCACTCGTACGTCAGGCCGCCGCCGGGCAGAAAGGGCTCGCCGTCGGGGAACAGTTCCGTCTTGTCGGAAACGAAGTCATCAATCTTACGGATCGATGACCCCTCTCTGAAAGTCGGGAGCATTTCCCCGGTTTTCTCCGGCGTCCGCTCCTGACCGAAATTCAGTTCGATGCCACTCGCGGGCGTGGCGGCCACCGCCTGCCAGACGTGGCGCACGACGGTCAGTACGGACGTGGTGAGATGCCTGCAGCCCGTGACGGCGGCCGTGGGCTGCTTCTCCTGGTCCACGATGGGGTCCGCGGCGAAGGCGGCACAACTGGGCCGCGGGTCGAGCGGCAGGTCGGCCGGGTGCTGGGCGGCGGCCGTCGCCGGGGTCAGGCCGGCCAACGTCAGCACGGCCGCGGTGAGTGTGGCGCTCACAAAGCGCTTGGACATGAACGATTCCCTCCGTTCCTGGGAAAAAACGTCGGCCACCCTTAGCGGGAGACGGTCGCCGACGATCCGACACAAGACATGAACTCTGTACCGTCAGGCGAAGCGCAGGTGGCGCACTGTCGCCGGCGGCACGTTGAGAAAGACCCATTGCTCGCGGAACTGGTGGGCGCGGAGTTGCCGTCCCAGCAGGTCGCCGAGCCGGCGCAACCGCTGCCGCTCCGCGGCGGCAGACAGCAGCCCTTTCAGATCGCGAACCCACAGGTACTCGAAGTAGGACAGGACACCGCCCGGCCGCAGCAGCCGCCGATAGGCCGCGAAGACCTCCGCCACCAACGACAGGGAGAAGTTGTTCAGCGGCAGCCCCGAAACCAGAAAGTCGTAACACCCCGAGCCGGGCACGTCCTGCAGCGGGGTGTGCAGCAGTCGAACCTGACCGCGACGGTCGCGGAACAGCGGCTCCTCGGCGAAGCGGCGCTGCAACAGGGCGACGAAGTGCTCGTTGATCTCCACGAGGTCCAGGTGATCGCCGGGCCGCAGCAGCCGCAGCAGGGCCACAGTCACGGCGCCGGTGCCGGGACCGACTTCGAGCACACGCCGCGGCGGCGCCGCCTTGTGGACCTCGGACGCCAGGGCACGGGCCAGGACGGGACTGCTGGGCAGGACGGACCCGGTGTCGTGGTAGCGGGTGCGAAACTGGCGCCAGAATTCCTGGCACAACGTCCAGTAGCGCATGCTGTGCCTCGGCGGCCGTCTCTGACGTGAGGTGCCTCTCCTCGCGTCGGCGGGATAGCATACCGTTTTTTCCAGGGCGAACAACGCGAACTCGCGGCTAGAGCGATTTGCGTTTGGGTGTAGCGGAAGTCGCCAGACTTCCGAAGCCGCTACGGAAGTCTGGCGACTTCCGCTACGAGCAAGCCGCTACACTCGACCGCAAAGTGCTCTAAGCAGGCGTCCGCGGTTGGGTAGCGCGTTATTTCGTCCGGGCCGCGCACGCAGCGCAGCGAAGTAAGCGGCCACACCAGAGCGGCGCTTACTCCGCTGCGCTGCGTGCGCGGCTCGGAGCGCTGCTTAGACCGCGTTGGTCGGCGGCGCCAGCCCGTGCTCGCGCAGCCGTTCGCCGAGCTTCTCCGGCGTCAGCGTCTCCTTGCGCAGCACCGCCCGGATGCGGCCGTTGAGCGTCCGCAGTTCCTCGGTGGTCACGTCCTTGACGGTCACGATGAAGATCGGCAGCTGCTGCCAGCGCGGCTGCTCCTGCAGCGCCGCGATGACGCCGAAGCCGTCCAGCCGCGGCATCAGCAGGTCCAGGAACAGCAGGTCCACACGCTGCGTCCCGTTCAGCGCCTCCAGGGCCGCGACGCCATCGACGGCCTCCAGCACGTCAATACCCTCGGCTGTCAACAGGTCGTGCAGATACTTCCGCGCCGCCGGGTTGTCGTCCGCCACCAGCGCTGTCAGCGCCCCGCCAGACGCGAACAACCCCGGCACCGCCGCCCGCAGCCGGCGGATGAAACGGTCGCGGTCCAGCGGTTTGACGAACCAGTCCAGAATGTCCAGCTCGCTCGGCCGATCACTGCCCTCCTGCACGCTGACGATCACTACCGGCACCGACGCCGTCCGCGCGTTCGACTTCAGCTCCGTCAGCACCTGCCAGCCATCCATGCGCGGCAGCCGCAGGTCCACCAGCACCAATTGCGGCAGCAACCGCCGGGCCAACTCCAGCCCCTCACGGCCGTCGAACGCCGACGCCGTGCGCAGCCCCGCGTCCTGCAGCCAGTCCGCCAGCAGCTTGTTGGTCGGTCGGTGGTCGTCGATGATGAGCGCCAGCGGGCGACCGGCCGCCAACGGTGGGGTGGCGCCCCCGTTCGCCGGCGCGGCTTCCGGCGGCGCTGCGGTCGGCGCCGGCCGCAGCGGCAGAGCGAACGAGAAGGTGCTGCCCACCCCGGGCGTGCTGCGGAACCAGAAGGCGCCACCCATCAGCTGCACCAGCCGCCGCGTCAGCGCCAGGCCCAGGCCAGTCCCTTCGCGCGCCTGCTCGGGTCGATCTGCCCCTGGAAGAATTCGCTGCCGATCCGCTCCTGGTCCGCAAGCGGGATGCCGACGCCCGTATCCTCGACGTCGAAGCGCAGCGCCGCCGCGGGCCCTGGCACCTCCGCCGCTTCCGGTTTGACCTCCGCCGTCCACCGGCAGCGCACCGCCACCCGGCCGCCGGCCGGCGTGAACTTGACCGCGTTGGACAGCAGGTTGTACAGAATCTGCTTGAACCGCGCCAGGTCCGCGAGCATCAGCGCATCGGGCCGTGGCGGCTCGAACTCCAGGCGCAGTTGCTTCGCCTCCGCCAGCGCGCGCACCGTGGACAGCACCAGCGCCACCTTCTTGCCCACGCGCACCGGCTCCGGCGCCAGCTCCATCCGCCCCGCCTCGATCTTGGACAGGTCCAGGATGTCGTTGATGAGCGCCAGCAAATGTTCGCCGGCGCTGATGACATCGGTCAGGTAGTCCTGCTGCTTGGCGTTGAGCGGGCCAAAGCGCTGCGTGCTCAGCATCTTCGACATGCCGATGATCGCGTTCAACGGCGTCCGCAGTTCATGGCTCATCTTCGCGAGGAATTCGCTTTTGGCGCGGTTGGCCGCCTCCGCCGCTTCCTTCTCCTGGCGCAGGATTTCCTCCGCCTTGCGCTCCGTCACGTCGCTGCAAATGCGCACCCACTCGCGCGGCTCCTTGCGCTCGTCGAAGACCGGGACGCTGCGGCACACGAAGGTACGGTAGACGCCGTCGGCGCGGCGGATGCGCACCTCCTGCTCGCTGCTGGACGGCGCCGCCAGGGCCGCCTCCCAGTCGCGCGCGAAGCGCTCGCGGTCCTCGGGGTGGACGGCCTGCAACCAGCCATCGCCGACCGCCTCCGCCGGCGTCTGACCGGTGAACGCCATCCAGCCCGACAGGTCCGCGTTCTGGCCGCGGGCGTCGGTCGTCCACAGGATGTTGGACAGGTGGCCCACGACCGTGCGGTAGCGATACTCACTGGTCTGCAACAGCGTCTGCCGCTCCGTCAGCGCCAGCCCCATCAGATTGAAGCCGCGCGTCAGCTGCACAATCTCCGTCGGCCCGGTCGGCGACACTACCTCGAACTCGCCGCGCGGCAGCCGGCTCACTGCGTCGCGCAGCCGGTCAATGGGCCGCGTCACATGCCGGGCCAGCTGCGCCACGATGGCGCTCGACAGCAGCGCCGTCGCCAGCACCGCCAGCCCCACCACCCAGACCGTTTCCGCGGTGGTTTGCCGCACCTCCGCTTGCCGCTCCGCCAGGCGCTGGCCCTCGTCCGTCAGGATGCCGTCGATGATGGCCTCCACCCGCTGCTGGAGCCCGAAGCGGTCGTGCAACCGCAGCTCGCGCAGGGCCTGTTGCCGCTCGGTCGCCTCGCCGGAGTGTAGCCGGCCGGACAGCCGGAAGTCCGCCTCGGTCAGGTCGAGCCAGGCGGCGATGTCGCGCTCGGCCGCCGCCAGCGGTTCGCGGTGGCGGCCGCGGGCCGCCACCAGTTCGCGAAGTTCGCCGAGGTCTTGCTTCAGTTCGCCACGGCGACGGTCGAATTCGCGCTTCAGATGGGGCTCGTCCGCCAGGTGGTGGGCGCACATCGCCCCCCCCATGCTCGCCAGATGGCTCTTCACCTCGTACGCCTTGGCGATCAGCGCCTGCGACCGGGTCTGGCGTTCCAGGGTGCTCAGCAGGCGCTGGATGGTCAGGAAGGCGATCAGGGCGGCGCCGACGAACAATACCAGCGGCACGGCGTAGCCCAGGAACAGACGAAAGCCCAGCGAATGGATGCGGACGGTCATGACGCCGCCTCGATGGTCATGAGCACACTCCGGCGGTCGCCAGGCGCGCCATGCGTTCGGCGAAAGCGATGGGATCCTCAGTCAGCGGCTTAGTCACATACTCCTTGCAGCCGCAGGCCAGCGCCTGGCGAATGTCCTCCTGCAGCGCGTGTGCCGACAGCGCCACCACAGGGATGTCCGCCCGTGCGGGGTCTTTCTTGATGAGGCGCAGGAACGACAGGCCGTCCATGCCGGGCAACTGGATGTCGAGCAGGATCAGGTCCGGTTTATGATGTTCGAGCAACGCCAGCGCGATCTCGGCGGTCTCGGCCTCCAGCACCTCGAACTGCATCTCCATGATGTCCCGGAACAGTTTCCGGTTCATGAAGTTGTCTTCCACCATCAGGACCAGCGGCATGGAACGCTCCTCGGACAGCGACCCGGCAACGCGCCAAAGGCACAGGAGCCGCGGCGGCCCTGTGCCTCAAAGATCAGGCGCTGGGGTGAAGCGCAGCTTCATGTGGGGCAGACAGGAATGTCTGCCCCACATGAAGCGGCAGAAAAGCACCACCCCACTCTGTTATTTCTTGAACCGATCCACGGCCTTGCGCACGCCCGCGGCCAGGTCCTGGGCCGCACCGCTCAGCCGCGTGGAAAAGTCATTCCATTCCTGGGCCGTGGCGTGCTGCACATGCTCGTACTGCTTGCTCAGCTCCTGCCGCTGCTTTTCCAGGCGGCTAACTTCCTTGTCCATTTCTTCTTTGGCCTTGCCCGTTGCGGTCTTGGCCCGCGCCTGGAGGTCTTTCATGTCGGCGTCGATGTCTTTCATCGTCTTGCCGATGTCCGCACTCAGTTTCTCGCGGTCCTTCTTGAGCTTCTCCTCGGCCGCGACCGGGCTGTGCAGGCTGGTGTGACCGGTGGCCTTCCTGATCTCGATGGTAATCGAGCGCGAATCCGAGACGCCGCCGCCGGAGGCCATCACGGTCATGGTGTTCTTGCCCGGTTTGGCTTTCTCGCCGGCCTTCAACTTGAGGATGACTTCCTTCTTGCCCTTCTCGATCTTGGGCTCCTTGTCCAGCAGGACAACGCCCTCTGGCAGCTTGTCCACCGTGACTGTGACCGGCTCGTCAAAGTTCTTGCGCTCGATGCTGACGGTCACCTTCTGCTCGCCGTTCTGGTCGATCTCCACATCCTTTGGCGTCGAGAGCGTGAACTTCTTGCCGTCCTTGCCCTCAGGAGGCGATTTCTGCGTGTTGCAGCCCGCAACCACCAGAACCATCAGCGCCACCGGAACGAGCACGTTCTTCATCCTTGCACTCCTTTGTACAGCTACCCAAAACTGGAACCCGTATGACGAAATCCGTTCGGCCGCGGACCCTGGGCGAATGCGTCGCGCTCGTCCAGAGCCCCCGGCCAAACGGTGGATCGGCTCACGCCTCGTGCGGCCGCCGTCCCAGCAAGATCAACAGACCTCCGACCACCAACGTAGTGATGCCCACGATGGGCGGCAACCAGACCGTATGCTCCCGCGTCTGGTTGACCGACATCGGCCCAACCTGCGCCACCTGATCGTGCGTGAAGTACGTGAAACCCTGGTAACCCAGGGCGAGAATGCCCAGCGCCACCAGAATCAGGCCGAGAATCACCAGGAATCGCATGGCGTCTCTCCTCTCTGTGCCGAAAAAAAGCGCTGCTGTCGCCGATCCACGGCGGCCGGCGTTATTGTCCGTCTCACTTCTTGAAGCAGCTTGTGTGCCGCCAGTGTCGCCGCCGCGCTAATTTTTCGGAACCCGTTCCTGCCTGGGGAGTTGCAATCCCTGGGTTCCGCCAAAACGCCGCCGATGCGTGAGAATCGCGCTGCCCGGTTGCATGCGGTTGACTTCCCAGATAGGATGAGAGAAAGGGACCACCTTTCCGACCCAAGCAGGACGTTTCCCAACCATATTCCCCTTGAGCGTTCCATGGTCACCTCCCCCACTTCAACGCCCACGGCTCTGACCGCCAGGCCGGTCCCCGCCCGAACGCCGACCGCCGAACTCCATCCGCGCATTCTCATCGCCGAGGACAATGCGCCGCTGCGCCAGCAACTCCGGCAGGTGCTGGAAACCGAACCGGGCGTGAGCGTGGAGACGACCGGCGACGGCCAGGAAGCCCTCGACCTGCTGACGCGCAGCGGTCGTCCGTTCAGCATTATCCTGACCGACCTGAAATTGCCCGGCCTCGACGGCCTGCAACTCGTGGAGCAGATTCAGAAGCAGGCACTTCCCGTCACGGCCATCGTTTTCACCGCCTACGGCAGCATCCAGGATGCCGTCCACGCCATGCGCCTCGGGGCTCATGACTTCTTACCCAAACCCATCGACCCCGACCACCTGCTGCTGGTCGTCCGCCGCGCCCTGCGCGAGCGCGCCCTGCGCGACGAAATCCTGGAACTGCGCGAGCAGATGCAGGAGCGCTACGCCTTCCAGAACATTTTGAGCAAGAATCCGCAGATGCACGCCATCTTCGAGCTGATTACCAACGTGGCCCAGACCACCACGACGGTGCTCATCGAGGGCGAGACCGGCACCGGCAAGGAGTTGATCGCCCGCGCCATCCACCAGGCGTCGGCGCGCTGGCGCACGGGCGCGTTTGTCGCCGTCAACTGCGCGGCGCTGCCCGAGACGCTGCTCGAAAGTGAGCTGTTCGGCCACGAAAAGGGGGCGTTCACCGGCGCTGCCGGGGCGCGCGTCGGCCGCTTCGAGGCGGCGCACGGCGGCACCCTGTTCCTGGACGAGCTGGGCGAAATCCCGCCGTCGATCCAGGTGAAACTGCTGCGCGTGCTGCAGGACCACAGTTTCGAGCGCGTCGGCGGCAGCAAGAGCGTCGAAGTGGACGTGCGTCTGGTGGCGGCCACCAACAAGTCGTTGAAAATGCTGACGCGCAAGGGCAAGTTCCGCGAGGACCTGTATTTCCGCGTCAACGTGGTGCGCCTCGAGCTGCCGCCGTTGCGCGATCGTCCCGAGGACATTCCGCTGCTGGCGGCGCACTTCGCGGTCAAGTACAGCCGGCTCGGTCAGGCGCCGAAGCAGTTCAGCCCCAAGGCAATGGAGGTGCTGCTCAACTACAACTGGCCGGGCAACGTCCGCGAACTGGAGAACGTCATCGAACGGGCCTGCGTGGTCTCGCCCGGGGAGGTGATCGGCCCGGCGCAGCTGCCGCCAGACCTGGTGGCCCCGGCGCCGCCGCGGCTGCCCCTGCGCATCAACCTGGAACGCGGATTGCACGAGCAGATGCAGGAACTGGCGGCCCAGTTCGAGCAACAGTACCTGCGCAAAGCACTGAAAAAGGCGCGCGGCAACGTCGGCCGTTGCGCGGAGATCTGCAATCTGTCGCGGCGAAGCCTGTCCACCAAACTCGCCGAATACAAACTCGACAAGAACGAATTCAAGGGCTCATGAGCCAACCCACCCCCCCCGCGCGGCCTGGAGCGCACGCCATCGCGGCCATTCTACGGCAAATGCCGGACAGTCTGGCCCGAGCCTGCCAGCTGGCCCAGTTGCTGCGGGCGCATTGGCCCGAGGCCAAGCTGTATGCCTGTCAGGTGCCGGACGGGGCCGCTACAGCGCTGTGCGTGCTCGACGACACCGGCACCGAGCAACCCACCTGGGAGGCTGCGCTGGCACCGCGGCTGCGCAAACCGGGCGCACGTTCGCGCCGCCGCCTGCGCTGCACCTGGAGGGCCAACGGTTGTACAGCGCCGGCGGCGGCCGGCTCGGCTTCCCACGGACGGTGCTGGCGCTGGCCCTGCCCGAGGCACGCGACCGCCAGGCCCTGGCGGCGGCGCGGCGCGACCTGGCGGCCTGGGCCGAGGAGGTCGCTTTCCACCTGTGCCTGGAAGCGCACGGCGGCGGTGGTTTGCTGGTGCGCCAGGAGTTGGCGGAGGAGCGTGGCCTGGGCAACGTGTGTGAGGCCAGCGGCGTCTTTCTGCACGAACTGGGCAATTCCTTGAACGTGCTGCTGTTCGAGTTGGCGATCCTGGAGCGAAAGTCGCCGGAGGAGTTGCGCGGCAGTCTGGCGGGACTGCGCGAGGTGGGCCGCGACATCGCATGCCAGATGCAGGAGCTGCGCAGCTACGAGGACAGCCAGCGGACGGCGGTGTACGCCGTGGACCTGAACGCCGTGGTGCGGGCGGCGGCGGACGAGGGCCTGACCGTCTGGGCGGCGCCCGCGACGCTGACGCTGGAGGCCAACCTGCCGGCGGTGCTGGCGACGGTGGCCGACGTGCAGCGACTGCTGCGGTTGCTGGTCGGAGTGGCGGCGCGGGTGCCGGAGGCGCGGCCGCCGCTGGAACTGCAAACGCGCCGGGCGGCGGAGGGCGTGCAACTGCGCCTGTGCTGGGCCGGCCCGGAGAGCGCCGAGCCGCCGACGCTGCCACAGGTCCAGGAGGTGCAGTTTGCCTGGCCCGTCTGTCAGCGGCTGGTGCGCCGCCTGCGGGGGGTGCTGCGGCTGGAGCCGCAACCGAGCGGCGGCGCCCTGTGCGTCGATCTAGCGGCGGCCTCCGCGTGACTTCCACGAGAAGCGCATTTCTCAGCTGCTTGAACCACTCGCCTCACCCGTCGGCCCTTTTTCTTCTGGCACGGCGCTTGCAACACGAACATTTACTTCCCATTTCTCGCCCGGGCAAGAGGCCGGAAGGTTGGCGGGAAATGAAATGATTTGCTGACGGTGCCGGACGCGACGAGGTGACCGCGCACCGCTGACGGATCGGCTGTACCAAGTATCGATCAGAGCAGAAAAGGAGGCAACGATGAACGCGACGAGCCAGAAGTGGGAGGGCCGTTGGGACCAGTTGAAAGGCAAGGTCAAACAGGCCTGGGGCATGTTGACCGACGATGACCTCAAGCAGGTGGAAGGCAAGTACGATCAGTTGATCGGCCTCATCAAGACGAAGACAGGCAAGACGCAGGCCGAGATCGAAAAGCAACTGAACGACTGACGACCGGGGCCGGAAGTGCGAGGCGCGAGGACCGCCGTCCTGGAAACGGGGCGGCGGTCTTTGTGTGCGCCCGTCCTGGTTTCGGATCCTCTTTCGTGGGGCAGGCTGGGCGGTATAATGCTTGAGGAAGTGCCAGGGAGGGCTTGCATCTCGTTTCATTTCTCAGACCCCCTGAAATCTCCGGGGGTCGCGCTGATTCCCTGCAACCAGTTGGTCGAGGCACGGCGCCCCCGACGGCGTTTGCCCTTGACGCCGCCCTTCGGCGGTCGCTACAGTTTTCGTAGACAGCGTTGCGTCTGCACCGGGAATGCCTGATGCCACTGGGCGGCACAGGCGTTTTTTATGTCCTGAAACCAAGCGGGGCCGTCGCGCAACCCGAGCGCGGCCCCCGAGCTGGGTGGCTGGAATGGCCTACACCTGCGTGGTCGGCCTGCAATGGGGCGACGAGGCCAAGGGGAAAATCGTCGATCTGCTCACCGAACAGCACGACTTCGTTGTGCGTTACAACGGCGGCGCCAACGCCGGCCATACCGTCGTCAAGAACGGCCAGACCTTCAAGTTCTCGTTGCTGCCGACCGGCATCCTGCAACCCCACGTCCAGGCGGTCATCGGCAACGGCGTCGTCGTCAATCCGGTGCGCTTCTTCGAGGAGGTCCACCAGTTGCGCGCCGCCGGCGTCAGCATCGGCGACAACCTCGTCGTCAGCGACCACGCTCATGTCATCTTCCCCTACCACGTCGAGGAGGAGCGGTTGACCGAACAGGGCGGCGGCCAGGTCATCGGCACCACCGGCCGTGGCATCGGTCCGTGTTACATGGACAAGGTGAGCCGCAGTTTCGGCGTCCGCGTCGGCGAGTTGCTGTACCCGGACCACCTGCGCGAACGGCTGCGGCTGATCGTGGCCCGCAAGAACCGCATCATCGCGGCGCTGGCCAACGGTGACGGCAAGCAGTTCGACGCCGACGCCCTGGCGGCGGACTTCGCGAATCACGGCGCGGCGCTGCGGCCGCACATCCGGGACACGGCGCGGCTGCTGCACGAGGCCGGCAAGCAGGGCAAGCGCGTGCTGTTCGAGGCGGCCCAGGGCAGTCTGCTCGACATCGACCACGGCACCTATCCGTATGTGACCAGTTCCAACAGTTCGACGGCCGGCGTCTGGAGCGGCTCGGGCGTGTCGGCGCGGAAGCTGGAGCGTGTCATCGGCGTGCTGAAGGCGTACACCACGCGCGTTGGCCGCGGCCCGTTCCCGACGGAGCTGAACGACGGCCCCGACGGCATCGGCGAGCGCATCCGCCGCACCGGGCGCGAGTACGGCACCGTCACCGGCCGGCCGCGGCGCTGCGGCTGGTTCGACGCCGTGGCCGCCCGCTACACCGCGGCGCTGTCCGGCGCCGACCAGCTGGCGGTGATGCTGCTCGACGTGCTCAGCGTCGTCGAGGAACTGAAGGTGTGCGTCGCCTACGAACTGGACGGCGCACGCATCGACTACTTCCCGGCGGACGCTTTTTTGCTGGAGCGCTGCCGGCCGGTGTACGAGACGCTGCCGGGCTGGCGCGTGCCGGTGGACGCGTCGCGGCGGCTGGCGGACCTGCCGGCGGCGGCACGGCGCGATGTGGAGCGGCTGTGCGAATTGGTGGAGCTGCCGGTGACGATGGTGTCGGTCGGGCCGGATCGGGCGCAGACGATTGTGGTGTGAGGCCCAGCGGAATTGTTTAGATTGACAGGACAAGCGGATGGCAATTCGCAAGAAAGGGGCGCGCCGCATTGTGGTCGATGGTGAGCCGTACCTCTGGCGGGTGCGTCAAAAACCGTCCTACATTCAGGGGCTCGGGTGGACCAGCCTGACAGTCGCGGTACAGCACGCGACCGCATCGGGAACTACCCTCGTCGGCCGTGTACGCCGACCGCGGTTAGACAACTGGGGGGAGTTGCCGTCCGCCCCAGTGATACCGTCTGAAGTGGCTGACCTGATCCGTCAAGCCATCGCGGCCGGTTGGCAGCCACGTGTCCCCGGCAAGCAATTTATCTTGTAACGAATAAACTGCTCATTATCGTCGAACGCGACTGGAGTGAGCCATGAATGAATTCGATTATGACGACGGCTTCATCGAGGGGATCACCCTTTTCCCGATCTATTACCTCGACGAAACCGGGAAGCCTGTTGAAGTTCCTGAAGTCCCGCCGGAGCAGATCAGCTTCCACGGCAGTTTCTCCTGGATCCTCTACCGCCCGTACCTTGCCTTTTTCGCTAGACACCAGCGGCGCCAGATCCAATGTGAAGTGTCGTGGAAAACGCTCTCTGCACTGTTTCACTCGAAGGTGAGTAGCGAGGGCGAAGCCGAGGCGCTGTACCTGGCCCACCGGCACGAACTGGAAGAGATGGCCCGAACGCTCATCGAGCAGGGCAAGGTGACGGCCGACGACCGCGTCCTCATCGAATGACCCCGTCCCCCGCACCAATGGAACCGTTGCGGATGACCAGGACCTTTTCCGCCGATACGCTGCAACGTCTGCACGCCGCCGGCCTCGACCCCGACCGGCTGCCGCGGCACGTCGCCGTCATCATGGACGGCAACGGCCGCTGGGCGCAGCAGCGCGGCAAGCCGCGCATCGAGGGCCACCGTCGCGGCGTCCAGAGCGTCCGCGGCACCATCGAGGAGTGCTGTCGCCTCGGCATCGGCCAGCTGACGCTCTACTGCCTGAGCGTCGAGAACTGGAAGCGGCCGCAGGCGGAGCTCGACTTCCTCATGGCCCTGCTGCACCAGTACCTCCTCGCCGAGCGCGCCGAGATCATGGAGCAGAACATCCGCTTCACGACCATCGGCCGCCGCAGCGAACTGCCGCCGAACGTCCTCGCCGAGATCGACGAGAACGTCCGCGTCAGCAAGGACAACAGCGGTATGGTGCTGTGCCTGGCGATCAACTACGGCGGCCGCACCGAGATCGTGGACGCCGTGCGCTCCCTCGCCCGCCAGGCCCGCGCCGGCCAGCTCGACCCGGACGCCATTGACGAGGCCCTGGTAAGCGCGGCGCTGTACACGGCGGGCATGCCGGACCCGGACCTGCTCATCCGTACCGCGGCGGAGATGCGCGTCAGCAACTTCTTGCTCTGGCAAATTTCGTACGCGGAGCTATGGGTGACGCCGAAGTGCTGGCCGGACTTCGACGCGGCCACACTGGTGGAGGCGCTGCGCGACTACGCCGGCCGCACACGACGCTTCGGCGGACTCAAGGGTTGACAGCCGATGTTGCGCACCCGGCTGTGGATGGGCACCCTGCTGACGGCGGTCGTGCTCGGGTTGCTGGTGGGTGACGCCTGGCTGAGGCCGTGGTATCCCGGCCTGTTCCTGGTGATCCTGGGCCTGAGTCTGGCCGCCGCGGTGGAGTTGCTGCACCTGCTCGGCACCCTCGGCCGGCCGCTCGTGTGGCTGGTGTACCTCGGCCTGGTCGCCGTGGTCGTGGCCAACTGGCTGCCGCACTTGCCGGTCTGGCCCATGCCCCTCGGTTCGCCCGCTTCGTGGATCCTGGGCACCTTTGTCGCCTTCGTGCTGGCGGTGTTTTTGAATGAGATGCGCACCTACCGCGAAGCAGGCACGTCGGTCCACCGCATGGCCGTGGCCGTCTGGGCGGTGGCGTATCTGGGTCTGTTGCCCAGCTTCCTCGCTCAGCTGCGCTGGCTGCCGGGCGACGCAGGCCGGGGGGGTACGGTCGCGCTGGCGCTGGCGATCTTCGTGCCCAAGGGCGGCGACATCGGCGCCTACTTCGCCGGCCGCTACCTCGGCCGGCACCGCATGACGCCGCTGCTGAGCCCGAAGAAAACCTGGGAGGGCGCGGCGGGTGGACTGGCGGCGGCGGTGGCGGTGACGTTCGCCATCGACCGGCTGACGCAGGCACACCTGTTGCAAGAACTGGTGTGGGCGGAGGTCGGCTTCGGGCTGACGGTGGGCGTGGCCGGCATGCTCGGCGACCTGGCGGAGTCGCTCATCAAACGCGACTGCCAGTGCAAGGATGCGGGCGAGACGGTGCCGGGCTTCGGTGGTGTGCTGGACGTGGTGGACGCGGTGCTGTTCGCGGCGCCGGTGGCGTTCTGCTGGTTGTACCTGCTGCGGCCGACGCCGACGTGAACCCGTAGCAGTTCAAGTGAGTCCATGTTTTTGCCCCGAAGGGGCCCAACAACTTAACCCAGGGCAACGCCCTGGGAACTCTCACGGGTTGGTGGTTGTGCCCTTTCAGGGCGGAAAAGAAAAAGAGGAAATGGTTCTGATCCCCAACCCAGGGCGTTGCCCTGGGCTAAGTTGTTGGGCCCCTTCGGGGCAAAAACAGAACAGGCAAAACCCTCATGACCGACGCCAACCTGAAGACCGTCACCCTGACGCTCGACAACCGCGAGGAAGCGGTGCTGCTGTTCGGCCAGCGCGACATCCACCTGCGCCTGCTGCGCGACGCCCTGGGTCTGCGCATCGTTGCCCGCGGCGATCAGATCAACATTGAGGGCGCCCCCGAGCAGGTCGATCAGGCGGAGCGCGCGTTCCAGCAGCTGCGGCACACGCTGAAGCAGAAAGGCGTGCTGTCGCCGGAGGAGGTGCGTACGGTCATCGCCGTGGTGCAGCGCGGCGGCGACCGCACGGGGCCGCAGAACCTCACCGTGGTCGAGGGCGGCCGGCACGTGCGGCCGCGCACCGATGGCCAGGCCCGCTACGTCCACAGCATGCGCGACAACGACCTGGTAATGTGTGTAGGTCCGGCGGGCAGTGGCAAGACGTATCTTGCTGTGGGCATGGCAGTTACGTTGTTACGACAGGGCGCCGTCAAGCGCATCGTGCTGGTGCGGCCGGCGGTCGAGGCCGGCGAGCGCCTCGGCTTTCTGCCCGGTGACATCGTGGCCAAGATCAACCCTTACCTGCGGCCGCTGATCGACGCGCTCAACGACATGATGGAGCCCGAGCAGGTCAAGCGCTACATGGAGAATGACATAATTGAGATCGCTCCACTCGCATTCATGCGGGGAAGAACGCTTAATCATGCGTGCATCATCCTGGACGAGGGCCAGAACACGACGGTGGCGCAGATGAAGATGTTCCTGACGCGCATGGGCAACAACTCGAAGATCATCGTCACGGGCGACGTGACGCAGGTGGACCTGCCGCGGCAGACGCGCAGCGGCCTGAACGACGCCATTCAGCGGTTGCAGGGCATCGAGCGCATCAGCGTCGTCTACCTGACCGAACACGACATCGTGCGCAACCCGCTGGTGCAGCAAATTGTGCTCGCCTACGAGGACGCGAAGCCGCCCCGCAAAAAGAAGGAGTGACCGGCCGGCAGGCCGCCGGGCCGCGAACGCCGGTCAAGGACGACCATGTTCGGACCCAAAAAGAACCACCCCCGTCTCGGTCAGTGGGACGGCCGCAAGCGCTCCACGCGCGCCGAGGAACCGGTGCTGCCGGACCTGTGGCGGCGGCCCGTGCTGCTCCGTCTCGGCATCGTGCTGCTGACCACGGTCGCTGTCACGCTGTTCGCCTACCTCCTCGGGCCGCCGTTGCCTTACCGCCTTGGTCAGATTTATCCGTTCGACCTCCGTGTCCGCGTCGATTTCGAGGTGGTCAACCAGGTCGAGCTGGCCAACCAGAAAGAAATCGAGCGCCTGGAGACCAACGGCCCACGCCCCGGCAACGCCCGAACCGAGAAGCCCACCACCGAGAAGGACAAGCCGCCCATCGTCGAGCGCTACACGCGCGGCATGCTGCTGCTGGAGCGCGGCCAACCGATCACCACGGAACGGCAGGTGGATCTGCTGGAGCAGGAGCACGACGCCTTTCTGGCGTCGCAGAAGCCGCGCGAGCACTTGCTGCGCGGCGTGGCGTTATTCCTGGTCTTCGGTCTGCTGGCGGCGCTGGTGGTGCTGTACGTCGCCCGCTTCCAGACCGGCCTGGCCGAAAGCGTGCCGACCATCACCGCAGTCTGCGCCCTGGTGTTCCTGACGCTGGTGCTCGGTGTGCTGCTCAGCCTGCCGCCGTGGTACGCCGTGTTTGTGCCGATGACCGTGACCGCGATGGTGCTGACCGTTGCCTACAACCCGCAGTTCGCGCTGCTGATGTCCTTCAGCCTGACACTGGCCATGACCGTGCTGCTGGGTACGGACATGAGCCATTTGCTCGTGCAAATGTCCGGATTGGCGACGGCGGTGCTGCTGCTGCGCAACGTGCGCACCCGGACGCGGCTGGTGAAGGTGGGCGTCGCTGCCGGCGCGGTGTATGCGCTCATGACGCTGGCGACCGGCCTGCTGTCGGGCCAGACCTGGCAGCTGATCGGCTCGGACGCGCTGCGGCATTTTCTGTGGGGTTCGCTGGCGGGCTTCCTGCTGACGGGCTGCCTGCCGCTGGTGGAGCGCTGCTTCGGCATCGTCACGGACATCAGTCTGCTGGAACTGGCGGACGGTGCGCATCCGCTGTTGCAGGAGCTGGTGAAGCGGGCGCCGGGCACGTACACGCACAGCATCACCGTGGCGACGCTGGCGGAGGCGGCGGCGGAGGCGATTGGGGCCAATCCACTGCTGACGC
Organism: uncultured Gemmataceae bacterium; assembly: GCA_963750165.1. Taxonomy (GTDB): domain Bacteria; phylum Planctomycetota; class Planctomycetia; order Gemmatales; family Gemmataceae; genus CAVVPN01. The sequence continues at coordinate 366,921 of CAVVPN010000003.1, forward strand.
GCGTGGGCAGTTACTTCCACGACATCGGCAAGATGCTGAAGCCGCAGTATTTCATCGAGAACCAGACGGGCGAGAACCGGCACGACACACTGGAGCCGGCGCTGAGCACGCTGGTCATTATCGGGCACGTCAAGGACGGCCTGGCGCTGGCGCAGCAGTACGGACTGCCGCGGCCGATCCTGGACTTCATCGCGCAGCATCACGGCACCACGCTGGTGGAGTATTTCTACCGCGAAGCGCTGCGACTGCTGGGCGACAGCGGCCAGGACGCGGCACAGCTGGAGCCGTCGTTCCGCTATCCCGGGCCGAAGCCGCAGAACCGCGAGAACGGTGTCGTCATGCTGGCCGACGCGGTCGAGAGCGCCAGCCGTTCGCTCAGTGATCCGACGCCGAACAGCATGCGCAAACTCATCCACGACCTGCTCATGAAACGGCTGCTGGACGGTCAGTTCTCTGACAGCGGGCTGACGTTGACGGAACTGCACATCATTGAGGAGAGTTTGTGCAAGAGCTTGATTGCGCTGTTCCACGCGCGGATCAAGTATCCGGAGGAGCGGCCGCTGGAGAAGGCGGCGTGATCGGGCCGGACGAAGGTTCGTGGTTAGTCCGAGCCCGAGCGCCAGCGAGGAGCCCCTCGCTGGCGCTCGGGCTCCGACCAGGAACAGGACACGCCAAAATCGACACGTCAAGATCCTGCCCCCTTGCCGCCGGGCCGTGCTGATCGCTACGGTATGGGTGGCGAGTACGTTCCCCCATCCCGGCGGCGTTCTGCAAAAAAATCGAAAAGATCCCGGCGGCGGCGACGAATATCCAGGCGAGGCAACCAGTCGCGAACTCCTCGGCGTCGCCTGCGATACTTCAAACCATTGAGGATCGATCCTTTCCCTTTGCGGAGGTACGTCATGCGCAAGTTGGTGCTGGCAGCGTGCGGGCTGTGTACCTGGCTGGCCCTGGCCGGTTCGGCCCGCGCCCAGGACGACGAATGCCGGGCGATCATCGCCAGGGCCATGAAAGCACACGGCGGCGAGGCCAAGTTGGCCGCCCTCAAAGCGACCCAGATGAAAACCAAGGGCACCCTCAGCGCCCAGGGCCAGGATCTGGAGTTCACGGCGGAGTTCTTCATCCAACAGCCCAACCGCTACAAGATCGTGGCCGACCTCCGCGTGGACAACCAGAACGTCCAGGTCACCGAGGTGTTCAACGGCGCCAAGGGCTGGGCTCACGTCATGGGCAAGACCATGGACCTGGACGCCGACACCATCAAAATGGGCAAGGACGAGGTCTACCTCGAAAAGGTTACCAACCTGACGGCCCTCAAGGACAAGGCGTTCAAGCTGTCGCCGCTCGGCGAGGTCAAGGTCGGCGAGCACCAGGCCGTGGGCGTGCTGGTGACGCGCAAAGACCAGCGCGACGTGAGCCTGTACTTCGACAAGAAAACGCACCTGCTCGTCAAGGCGGAGTGCCGCATCTTCGACCAGTTCACCAAGCAGGAAGTGAACCAGGAGAAACTCTACTCCGATTTCAAGGAACTGGTTCCCGGCCTGCGGCTGCCCGGCCGCATCCTGATCAACCATGAAGGCAAGCGCTTCATCGACATGACCGTCACGGAACTGCGTGGCGTCGAACAGCACGACGACAGCATTTTCGCACGGCCGTAGTCTCGCGGTGAGTTTCCATTCCCCGTTTCACGAGGTTTGACATGCGGACATTGACGTTGGCAGCGTGTGGGGTGTGTGCCTGGCTGGCCCTGGCCGCCCCGGCTCGCGCCCAGGACAACGAGTGCCGGGCGGTGATCGCCCGGGCGATGAAAGCCGTCGGCGGCGAGGAGAAGTTGGCCGCCAACCGGGCCCACTACCTCAAGGGCAAGGGTACGATCGCCGTCATGGGCATGGACCTGGAGTTCACCATCGAAATCTGGGACCAGCAGCCCGACAAGCAGAAGGCGGTCATCGAGATCAACGTCATGAACATGAACTTCACGATCACCCAGGTCTACAACGGCGACAAGGGCTGGCAGAACATCATGGGCAAGACCAAGGCCGTGGACGCCGACGAACTGAAAGAGCACAAGGAGTCCACGAACGCCGAGCGCGTTGCCGGCCTGGTGGCCCTCAAGAACAAGGCGTACAAGCTGTCATCGCTGGGCGAGGTGAAGGTGAACGATCGGGCGGCCGTGGGCATTCTGGTGACGCGCGACGGTTATCGCGATGTCAGCCTGTATTTCGACAAGCAGTCACACCTGCTGGTCAAGACCGAAACGCGGGCCAAAAACCCAAGCTCCATGCAGGAAGAGACGCAGGAGAAGCTTCTCAGCGACTACAAGGCATTGGACCAGGGGGTTCGGGTGCCAACCAGGCTGGTCATCAACTACGACGGCAAGAAGGTTCTGGACATGACCATTTCCGAGGCCCGCATGTCGGAACAGCATGACGCCAGCATTTTCGCCGAACCGTAACGTTTTTCTGCCGCTCTTTCGTGGGGCAGGCTGGAAAGCCTGCCCCACGAAAGAGCCGCAAGCGGCCGTCCGACCGCCGACAACTGGAAAAGCGCACCGGCGGCGTTATGATAAGCTGGCGGGTGCTCAAACCAGTTGAGCCGCAGTGCGAGGGAGGCCCTCATGACGCCAGCATCCATCACCGAGCAGGTGCGCGACCGCTACGCTGCGGCCGCCGCCAGCGATCTGTCCGGCGCCAGCGACGGCGTGCGCCGCGTCGCGGAGGCGTTCGGCTACACCCCGGATGAGTTGGCGGCGCTGCCGGCGGAGGCCAACCTGGGGCTGTCGTGCGGCAACCCAACCGCGTTCGCCCACCTGCGACCGGGCGAGACGGTGGTGGACCTCGGTTGCGGCGGCGGTCTCGACGTGCTCCTGGCCGCTGTCAAGGTCGGCCCGACCGGCAAGGCCATCGGCATCGACATGACGCCCGAGATGCTGGAGCGCGCCCGCCGCAACGCCCAAAAACCAATCAACGACCAGGTGCTCACCAACGTCGAGTTTCACCTGGCGAGCATCGACCGGCTGCCGCTGCCGGACGGTTCGGTCGATTGCCTCATCAGCAACTGCGTCCTCAACCTGGCGCCGGACAAGCCGGCAGTCTTCCGCGAGCTGTGGCGTGTGCTGAAGCCGGGTGGCCGCGTCGCGCTCAGCGACATCGCGCTCAAGCAGCCACTGCCGGACGATCTGGTCCACGACCTGGGCGCCTACATCGGCTGCGTCGCCGGCGCCATCCTCGCGGCGGACTACGAGCGCGGCCTGCGCGCGGCCGGCTTCCCGTTCGTGCAGGTCGTGGACACGAACAAGGACCTGAACGTCTACGCCCAGATCGCGGATCAGGTGGTCTGCTGTTCGCCGGCGGCGGGCGGCCTGCCGCTGTCGGATGAGGCCGATGGCTGTTGCGGCACAACGCCGATCCACAAGGTGCTGGCGGAACTGCTCGCGAAGTATGATGTCAATGCGTACGCCGCCAGCGTGCAGGTCTACGCCCGTAAGGCGGAGTGAAGCGCGAAGCCGCAAGCGGCAGAAAAGCAGTCCACTGACGGAATCACCCCCATGCGTGAAGTGCTCACCGAACTGACCCGCGCCCTGGAGCAGGGCCAGGACTGCGTTTACTGCGCCGTGGTGGAGACCCGCGGTTCAACGCCCCAGAAGGCAGGCGCGTCCATGCTGGTGTTCGCAGACGGCGGCCAGCGCGGCACGCTAGGTGGCGGCTGTGTCGAGGCAGAGGTCAAGCAGCAGGCACTGCGCACTCTGGTCGAGGGCGGCGCCGCCCCGGCGGTGCTGACCTTCAACCTGGATGACAATTACGGCTGGGACGATGGCCTGATCTGTGGCGGCCGCATGACCATCCTGGCCGATCCGCTGACCGCAAGCGCTAACGGCCGCCGTCATCAGGCCGCCGACTACTTCTGCCAGTTCCGCAGCCTGATCGAGTCGGGCCAGGGCTGCACCGAGGCGGTCGTCGTGACGGAGCGCAGCCCGCAACTGCGCGTTGGCCAGCGCTACCTCTTCGACGCGGGCGGTGCGGTCGCGGCCCAGCTCGCGGCGGAGCCGGTGTCCGCGGCGGTGCGCGACGGCCTGACGCCGGTGCGGCAACGGCCACGGCCGGCGCTGCGCGACGGCATCGCGTACCTGCCGGTGTGGCCGCGGATCACGCTGCTGATCGTCGGCGGCGGTCACGTCGGCCAGGCCGTGGCGAAACTGGCCGCCGAGGTTGATTTCGACGTGTGGGTACTGGACGACCGCGCCCACTACGCCAGCCGTGAGCGCTTCCCGCACGCCCAGCGCCTGCTGGTCGGCGATGTCGGCCCGACGCTGGAGCGGCTGGCCGGGACCGACATCACGGAGTCCACGTTTTGCCTGATCGTGACGCGCGGCCACGGTCACGATGAGGAGGCACTGTACCACCTGGCCGGCAGCGGCGCGGGCTACGTTGGCATGATCGGCAGCAAGCGCAAGATCAAGCTGATTTACGAGGACTTGCAAGCCCGTGCCGTCCCCGCGGAGGCGCTGGCGAAGGTCCACGCGCCGCTGGGCTTCGCCATCGGCTCGCAGACGGTGCCGGAGATCGCCGTCAGCATCGTCGCGGAGTTGATCGCCTGCCGCAACCTTGGCGCCACCATCCCCGCGGCCCGCAAGCACGTCCCGGTATGACCCCTGCACCGCGCACCTTCGCACTGATCCCGGCCGCCGGCAAGAGCCGCCGCATGGGCCGTCCCAAGCTGGCGCTGCCGCTCGGCGACCGCACCGTCCTGGAGCGCGTCGTCGATGCCGTGCGGCAGGCCGGCGTCGGCCCGGTGCTGGTCGTGCTGGGTCCGCACGTCGCGGAACTGGGACCGGCGGCGCGTGCGGCCGGCGCGGAAGTGCTGCTGCTGACGGGAGAGACACCGGACATGCGCGCCACCGTCGAACGCGGTCTGGCCTGGTTCGCGGAGGTGCTGCGGCCGGCGCCGGAGGATCGCTGGCTGCTACTGCCCGCGGACCACCCCACGCTGGACGCCGGCGTGGTGACGCGACTGCTCCAGGCTCAGGCGGCGCGGCCGGCTGCCTCGGTCGTGGTGCCGACGTACCAGGGCCAACGCGGCCATCCGACACTGATCGCCTGGCGGCACGTGGACGCCCTGCGAGCGCTGCCGGCCGGCCAGGGATTGAATGCGTTTTTCCGCGGCGGGGTGGACGTGCTCGAAGTAGCGGTCGATGATCCCGAAGTGTTGACGGATCTGGACACGCCGCAAGAGTACGAACGGTTGCGGCAGCGCTGGGTTTCCGAGAGCGGGTAACAAGGCAAGAAAACCGAGCCCGCGAGATCACGGCCCGGTCGAAACAGGGCCGCGAAAGCATGGCGTCCCGTTGGAGCACTGGCTGGCAGATCGCCTCCAGGTCAGCGAGGAGGTCAGGGGAGAGCACGGTGTCCGAGTCGGTTGTCTTAATGTAGTTATTGTCCCGACTTGACGGAGGGTGTCAACGGAGAATCAGACCACATTGCGGGTCAATGAAATCGGCAAACGCCGCGGCCGAAGTGGCGTTCCAACCGTTGTCGCAAACCCGGGTCCATCGAGATCGGGGGGTTGGGCCAAAACAACCGCACCAACCGCGGCGGCCGCGGCAAGTCCAGTAATGCCTCCAGCCCCCGCTCGGTGATTTCGGTGGCGGCCACCTCCAGCCGAGTGAGGCACTCCACGAAGGGTGATAGCCACAACGCCAACAGCCCCGCGTCCCCGACCCTGGTATGGTTGAGGACCAGTGTGGTCAAGCGCCGCAGGTGCTTCGTGGTCGCCAGCGCCCGGACGCCGTCATCGCTGAATTCATTCGCGGACAGGTCCAGGCAGCGCAGCCACGCCAACTGGGGAAACGCCGCCAATGCTTGCAAGGCTTCGTCGCCCAACCCGTTGCCCTGGAGGTTCAGCGTCTCCAATCCCCCAAAATGATTGGCAGAAGCCACGTCCTTGACGCCCCAGGCACTCAAGCCAGTCGCCGCCAGTCCCAGGAAGCGCAGCCGCCCCAGCCGCGCCGAGGAAGCCAGCGTCTTGGCCCCGTCGTCCCCCAGGGGGTTGGACCAGAGGTCGAGGTGGGTCAAGCCCGAGGCGGCGTCGCAGTTCGCCAGGGGCGCCAGAGCCCGTGCGTCCAGGTGGTTGTTTCCCAGTTCCAAAAAATGTGGCCGCAAGGTTGCCGACGCCGCCAGCGCCCGCGTGCCTGTCAGGCCGAGGGCTGTGCTGGACAGGTTCAATTCCGTTAGCGCCCCCAGGGTGCGCGAAGCGGCCAGCGCTTCCAACCCGGCGCTGCCCAGCGCCGGGTTGCCGTTGACCTCCAGCCTCACCAACCGCTTGAAATGGGGGGAGGACGCCAGCGCCCCCAGACCGGTCGGCTGCAGTTGCGTATTCGTCAGGCGGAGCATCGTCAGGGACTGACACAGCGGTGACGCCGCCAGCGCCTGGAGCCCGGCGGCTCCAAGGACATTGCCGCTCAGATCCAGATGGGTCAACTGCGTGAAAAGCCGCGCCTGCGCCAGAATTTCCATTGCCGCGGCACCGCAGACGTTATTTTGCAGGTCGAGTTCCCGCAAGCCACTGAGGTGGTGGGCCGCGACCAGCGCCCGCATTGTGCCCGTGCCGACCCGGTTTCTCGCCAGCACTAACCGACGCAACCCGCCCAGGTGCGGCGACGCGATCAACTGTGTCACCTCAGAGTCAAGCAGGTTCCGGGTAGCGCCTTGTGGCGGCGTATCTGTCTGGCTCACATCCAGGCTGTGCAGGCGCCCCAGCAGGGGCGAAGCCGCCAGGGTGTCGATATCGTGAGGGTCCAATGGCCGCAGCGTCAGGTCACGGATAGGGGCGAGGGCAAACAAATCAGCTCCGTGTTGGAGCAATTCCCGCGAACCCAGGGTGACCGCCTCCGGCAGCCCGCCGTGCCAGCGCCAGTCGGAGCCGACCTTGCCGCCGAACCGGCACCAGTCCTTCGCGGCTGTTGCGGTCAACACACGGTCGCGCAACTCCAGCGCCGGCCGCTCCGGGGCGTCCTCGGCCAGGTGCGCCAGCCGGCACTGCACGCGGATCAGTTCCGCCCGCTCCGCCTCGCCCTGTTCCTCCAGCCAGTCGGCGTACACCAGGCGCAGGCCCTCGTCGTCGGTGTGATCGATGATCGCCTGCATCAGGCCGTGGCTGTCGGTCATGCAACCCTTCTTTCTGCCGCTTGCGGCTTAACTTGGGATGAATCCCCACCCCTTCTCCGTATCCACCACCACGAAGAACATTGCCAGGGGTTTCATGGAACGCCTCGGCTTCAAGGCGATGGTCACGGGTTGCTGCGCCGACCGCGATGATACCGCGATGCCGGCGGTGGCACAACCTTCACGGCGAGCGGCGCGGCGTCGGCCCGCCGGTACTGCCGGCACCGGCGGGCTGACGCCGCGCCGCTCGCCAAAGCGCGAAAAAACTCTTCGCATTTCCCGCCGCGGCCCATTACACTGAAGGGATAAGGATGACCCACCATCGGGTTTTGACCCGCCAACCAGGTGTCCCACCACCTTCGCACCGACAAGGGAGCCAGTATGTCCCGCGTTGATCTTCCCCGCTCGGCAGGCTTCCGCCCGTTCCTCCGCCACAGCCTCAGCCTCGCCGTGCTCCTGGCCCTGACGCTGCCGGCCGCGGCCAGCCTCCCCAAAGACCCCGCCACCCGCGCCAGGGTCATCGGCAGTCCGACCGCCCTGCGCGTGCAACCGGCGACCATCACGCTCAACGGCCCGCGCGCCAACGCCCAGGTGGTCGTCACCGGCCACTACGCCGACGGCACCGTCCGCGACCTGACCCACTTCTGCGATCTGCAACTGGACCGGGCCGGCGTCGCCGCGCTCGACGACGACCGTTTCCTGACACCGGTGCAGGACGGCAGCGTGACGCTGGTGGTCAAGGCGGGCGGCAAGGTGGTGTCGGTGCCGGTCACGGTCAAGCACCAGGCGACGGACCTGGATGTCAGTTTTCGCCATGAATTTATCGCGGCCCTGAACGTCGGTGGCTGCAACTCGGGTGCCTGCCACGGCACGCCCAGCGGCAAGAACGGCTTCAAGCTCAGCCTGCGCGGCTACGATCCCGCCGCGGACTACCTGCAACTGACGCGCGACGTGCTCGGCCGCCGTACCGACCGCCAGGGCCCCGAGCACAGCCTGATTTACCTGAAGGCTCTCGGCCGCGTCCCGCACGAGGGCGGCCAGCGCTTCACGGCCAAAAGCGTGCCGGCCCGCACCATGCTCGCCTGGCTCGCTCAGGGGTTGAAGGACGACCCCAGAGAATTGCCGAAGCTGCAAAAGGTGGAAGTGCTGCCGGGCGCACGGCTGCTCAACGACCCGGTGCGCTGGCAGCAGTTGTCGGTGCAGGCCCACTACAGCGACGGCAGCACGCGCGACGTGACGCGCCTGACCGTCTTCAGCAGCAGCGACCCCGCCATTGCCGGCGTGGATGCGAACGGCCTGGTCGAGTTCGGCCAGAGCGGCGAGGTGGCGGTGCTGTGCCGCTACCTGCACGAGATGATCGCGGTGCGGCTGACGTACCTGCAACCGAAGGAAGGCTTCAAATGGAGCAATCCGCCGGAAAATAACTACATCGATAAGCTCACCTTCGCCAAGTTGAAGATGCTGAACATTCTGCCGTCGGATCTGTGCAGCGATCAGGAGTTTTTGCGGCGTGTCTACATGGACGTGTGCGGCGTGCTGCCGACCGCGGCGGAGGCCAGGGCGTTTCTGGACAGCAAGGATCAAAACAAGCGGGCCCGGCTGATCGACGCGCTGCTGGAGCGGCCGGAGTACGCCGACCTGTGGACGCTGAAGTGGGCGGACGTGTTCCGCAGCAACCGCAAGACGATCCAGGTGAAGGGCGTCCACGTTTTCCAGAAGTGGCTGCGGACGCATGTCGAGAAGAACACCGGCGTGGACGTGATGGTGCGTGAGCTGCTGACCGCCAGCGGCAGCACCTACGCCAACCCGCCGGCGAACTACTACCGCATCGCCACGGACCCGACCAACCTGGCGGAGACGACGGCCCAGCTGTTCTTCGGCGTCCGCATGCAGTGCGCCAAGTGCCACAACCACCCGTTCGAGCGCTGGACGCAGGACGACTACTACAGCACTGCGGCGTTCTTCGCCCGCGTCAAGAAGCGCAAGGACCCGACCAACCCGAGCGCGGCTCCGAACCAGAAGGGCGCGGAGTACATCTACGGCGCCCGCACCGGCGAGGTGATTCACCCGCGGACGCAGCAGGCGGCGGTGCCGCGCTTCCTCGGCGGCGTGACGCCAAAAATCCTGCCCGGTCAGGATCGCCGTGAGGTGCTCGCCAAATGGATCACGTCGGCGGACAACCCGTTCTTCGCGAAGTCGGTGGCAAACCGGCTGTGGTATCACGTGCTGGGCCGCGGCATCGTCGATCCGGTCGATGATTTCCGCGACTCCAACCCCAGCGCCAACGACGACCTGCTTGATGCGCTGGCGAAGGATTTCGCGACTCACAAGTTCGACGCCAGGCACCTGCTGCGGACGATCCTGAACTCGCGGACGTACCAGCTCAGCGCCCAGAGCAACGACTTCAACAAGGACGACAACAAGTATTTCTCGAAGGCGGTGACGAAACTGCACACAGCCGAGCAGTTGTTCGACGCGCTCTGCGCGGTGACGGACGTGCCGGAGAAGTTCGCAGGGCTGCCGCTGGGCACGCGGGCGGTGCAGCTGCCGGACGGCGAGGTGAACCACCCGTTCCTGAAGACGTTCGGCCAGCCGGCCCGCGAACTGGCCTGCGAGTGCGAACGCGAGGGCGACAGCAACCTCGCCCAGGCGCTGCAGCTCATCAACGGCCCGGCGGTCAACGACCGGCTGCGCAACGCCAACAACCGCATTGGCAAGGTGCTGGCGAAGAAACTGTCAAGCCGTGAGACGTTGAACGAGCTGTACCTGGTGACGCTGTCGCGGCTGCCGAACGAGGCGGAGGCCAAGGCGTCGCTGGAGCACGTCGAGCGGGCCATGAACGCCCGGCTGGCGTGGGAGGACGTGCAATGGGCGCTGATTAACTCGAAGGAGTTTTTGTTCCGGCATTAACCGGGCGCTGCTTATCTACCGCTTGCGGCGTAGCGCTCTTCCGCTACGCCGCAAGCGGCAGAAAAAAGCTGACCGTCACGGGTTGTGGGGCGGGCAATCTCAACTGGGCCGATCTTTACGCCGAAGGCGTGTTATCCCAGAGCCCAGGGTCGCGCAGCGCACCCTGGGAACCCGATGCCTCGAGGGTGCCCCTACGCCGAAGGCGTTGCATCGCGCCAGCGGACGTGTGATGGAACCCCTTCGGGGTACGGGCGTTGGGGCCGATTGAGTCTCCCAGGGTGCGCTGCGCGACCCTGGGCTCTGAGATAACACGCCTTCGGCGTAAAAAACCCCGCCCCACAATCCGTGACGGTCAGGAAAAAAGACCTCCACTTCCACGTCGCGTATTCACTTCTGCAACGGCGAGCGCAGCGACCTGTCTCGTTGCTCACGCTTCCGGCTCTGGTGTCGAATCCGGGCCGTCAGCCACCGCCTCCAGCGACTCCTCGGGCAGTTCGGTGGTGTGTTCGTTCCACGGGTCCACACGCACTTTCACGCCATAGAGTCGGCGACCGCCGATGCCGATGTTGCCGCGATCCTCGATGACCTCGGCGATCAGCCCTTTGAACCAGTGCTTGGGACGCACTCGTTGGCCGACCCGGAATTTACCGGGGGGTTGGCCGGGAACTTGCATCAGGGGGTTCATACACGTTCTCCCGTTCACCAGGGGGCGCTGCCGGTGAGCGACTCCACGTAATCCCGTAACACCTCGTCGAACGAACGCGCCAACCCGTCACACGCTTTGCGCCACACTCGAACGCCTGCCAGGGTCAGGTGCGGCCGTCCTGCTTGCACCATCGCCGCGGTGAAATCCTGATGGGCAATCGCGTTCCGCCATTCATTCAGTTCTTCCAGGGCCAACCGTCGGCCGGGGTTTTTGGCATCACGAACGTCAACCATCGACCAGAATACCAGACCGAACCGGGTGAAATCGATGCCGAGGTTGCCGGGGTTGGGGTTGCCACGGTCAATCCGCCGCCCGAACAGGAGGTTCTCGCGCAACATTTCTCGAAGGTCTGGGTCGGCCACTGGCGCCACAAAATATTCGGCGCACTCCGAGTGCAAATCGCGGCAAAAACCTTGAAACTGTGCGGACAGCAGCATGGCATAGGCCTGGTTGATCTGCTGCGTTGCCGCCCGCGCCCCGGACCGGACCCGCGCACCGAGCGGTGTGCGTTCTCGACATCGGCCAGAGTCGCTGCCCGCTCGGCAAACCATTTTCGCAGGGAAGACGATGGCATCCGTGCTCCTCATTCGTCGCCGCCGATGTCTATACCTCCAGTGATTATTTCCGCGCCCAGCGGACGGTCAAGCACAATTCCTTGTCTGCGGGGGAACGTCAGGGGGATCGGAAGTCGCGACGGTGATTTCAGAAATCGCCATCGTGGCTCCCGATTCCCTTGCCACTCCGGAGCATGTATCCAAAATCACTACAGCCCACCGTTGACCACTTTATAGACGCGGAGGGCGTATCATGGCACAAACCCATTTCTGTAACGGTACTGTCATCCTGCCCGACCGCCTGTTGCCCGACGTCACCGTCACCGCCGCGGAAGGCCGCATCCTGTCCGTCAGCCAGGCACCACCCACCGGCGACGGCGAACGCATCGATCTGCACGGCGGCTACCTCGCCCCGGGCTACGTCGATCTGCACGTCCACGGCGGCGCAGGCGCCGACTTCATGGACGGCACGGAAGACGCCTTCCGCACCGTCTGCGCCGCCCACCTGCGGCACGGCACCACCGCACTGCTGCCGACCACGACCGTCGCCCGCCACGATCAGCACCTGGCGTTCCTGGAGACGTGTGCCCGCCTGCCGGACACTGCGACCGGCAGCGCCCGCAATCTGGGAGCGCACTTCTATGGCCCTTACTTCGCGCCGGAGGCCCGCGGCTGTCACCCCGCCGCGCCGCTGCGGCCGCCGACCGCCGCCGAGTACGAACAGTACCTCGCCTTCGCCGGCGCCATCAACCGGGCGACGGTCGCGGCAGAGCTGCCGGGCGCCGAGGACTTCGTGCGCGCCTGTCGGTCGCGCGGCATCGGCGGCAACGTCGGTCACTCCTATGCCACGTTCGCGCAGCTGGAGGCGGCCCTGGAGTGGGGCGTCGATCACGTCGATCACCTGTTCTGCGCCATGTCCGACCGCGCTCGCCTGCGCCAGAGTCAGACCTATCCGATGCGCGGCGGCGTCCTGGAGGCGACGTTGTACTTCGACGCGCTGACCACCGAGGTGATCGCGGACGGCAAGCACCTGCAGCGGGAACTGCTGTTGCTGGCGTACAAGGCCAAGGGCCCGGATCGGCTGGCGCTGGTGACCGACTGCAATCGGGCGCTGGACATGCCAGACGGCGAATACTGGTTCGGGCCGCGCGACGGCGGCGAGAAAATCCTGCGCCGCGCTGGCGTCGGCGTCATGCCGGATGGCAAGGCGCTGGCGTCGGGCGTCGTGGGCATGGATGAATGCGTGCGCACCTTCCACGCGCTGACGGGGGTGCCGCTGCCGGAGGTGGTGCGCATGGCGAGCCTGACGCCAGCGCACATCGCCCGCCGCGCCGACGTACTCGGCAGCATCGCGGTCGGCAAATACGCGGACTTGCTGGTGCTGGACCGGGAACTGCGCGTGCGACAGGTCTTCGTTGGCGGACGGCTGTGCGACGGCTGCTGAACGCGCCACCGCAGTGCCTGGCGGCACGGAACGCCCTGCTGGCGTGCAGGCGCGGAAGTGATGGACAGGCTCAGGCCACGCGCACGCGGCCAGGCTTTCCTTCGTCGCCCGCGCAAACGATGTCGCGGTCCAGGAAGCGGCGGATGACGGCGACATTGGTCAGCAGGTGCTGCGTCACCACCGCGACCGGATAGCTGGACGGTCCCTCGGCCAGCGCCAGCGGCAGCACCAGCTGGTCGGCGCTGTGAACATCCACACCGGGCGGCGCCGCGGCCAGGTACTCCTTGACCTGCTCGACCGCCTCGTCCGCGACCTTCTCGGCGCGCTTGCCGCGCTCGCCCAGCGCGAAGAACAGCGTCGGCACCGGCTGCGTGTTCAGGATCACCGCCAGCATCGTGCCGGGGCCGCCCTGCCAGCTCTCCTGGCGCACGTCCGTTTCCAGCCGGGTGTCGCGCAGCCGCTTGAGCGCCTGCCGCGCCTGTCGGTCGGCGATGTCCTCCGGCAGGCCCGCGACGGCGCTCAGGATCGTGGCTCGTCGCGGCGGCTCCGTCCGGGTGAGTTGCAGACCCTTCAGCCGCGGACAGGGTTCGATGGTCGCGTGGAGGGTGCCGCCGCCGCGCGGGTAGAAGCCGGCGCAGCGCGTCTCCAGCCCAACGCGCAGGCCGAGGAGATCCAGATAGTGCCGCCAGGTATCGTTGAGGAAGTGAAAGCAGGGGCTGTGCGGGACGTGGGTGCCGCCGGTGACGGTAACGTTGCAGACCTGGCCGCCGGCCAGGGCCAGCGGCAGGTAGAGCGTGTGCAGCACCAGTCCGGTGGCGCCGGCGGTGCCGATGCCGAAGGTGTAGTTGCCGCCGCGGACGGCGCCCGGCTCGAACACGAGGTCGGTACTGTCCTTGCTGGCGCCGCGCAGCTGGGCACCGCCGACCGACGCCGCGGCGCGGACGCTCATCAGGTGCTGCGGTTGCAGGCCGGGCCGGGACCGCCGCGCCCGGATGTGCCGCAGGTGAAACGCCTTGCCAGTCAGCAGCGCCAGCGCCAGACTGGTGCGGAGGATCTGGCCGCCACCCTCGCCGAAGGAACCGTCGAGTTCGATCATCGTGCCCATACTCTCATGAGAGCACAGGTCAGCGAAAAGTTCACGAACAAATTCACGGTGCAGCGGACCAGGTGGCCTGCAGCGCCAGCGGCGGCGCGACGCCAATGTCCGTGCCCTCGAAGGCCGGCAAGCCGCGCGTCGTGCGAATCACCAGCAGCCGCTGTACCCGGGCCTCCTCATCCTCCTGCGTCAGACACTGGCCGCCCAGCGATTCTGGGTCATCGAGTAACGCTCCCACAACCACCATCTCGTTCGGCGCCAACGTCACCTCCCAGCCGAGGTCCGGATACGACTCCTGCAACTTGCGGTACTCCAGCATCCAGCCGCGGCGGTCGGGGGCGGGGTAGATGTCCGGCACCGTCTCGCCGTGGCGGAACTGCGGCGTGAAGCGCACGGTCGTGCGGCCGTCGTCTGTCAAGGTCGGCGCCAGCACCAGGAACGGCTGCGCCTGACCGAGGACCACCGGCGTCGCCTGGCCGTCCTGGCGCAGCGTGCAGCGGCGCTCCGGCAGGGCGGGCCCCAGGGGGACGCTCTTCTGGTCGCCCGAGGCCAGCATCTGCCGCCAGCACAGGGCGCAATGGCGGCCGCTGGTCAGCAGGTTCTGCAACTCCGCCGGCGGCGCGCCGACGACATGGCCGACACGAAAGCCGTTGTCCGCCAGCAGCGCCTTGCGTTCGATGCCGACCACCTGCTCGTCGGTGCAGGCCCACAGGCCACGGTTGACGAAGGCGTCGCCGAGCGGCCGCTCGATGACCACGATGTCCAGCAAGACGCCATCGGGCGCCAGTGTGCGGTTGGCGGTGCGGACGCGGTCCAGCCAGCTGCTCGGCCGCGCCGACTCGCTGGTGAAACAGCCGGTCAACGTGGACAGCAACAGCGCCGTCAGCCAGGCCCCGAAACGGTGCATGGTTGGCTTCCTTGTCGGCAAGCGCACAATATCCCCTGGAGAAGGACGCGGATAATAGCGACTGCCGGGTGGCAGTCAAGGGCAACCTGGGCGGGGCCGCACCTCTGATCGCCGTTGACGCGGCGGCGGAAAGCCCTAGAATTCAAACATTCCCGAACCTGGGGCCGTAGCTCAACTGGGAGAGCGCAGCGTTCGCAATGCTGAGGTTAGGGGTTCGATCCCCCTCGGCTCCACTGAAACAAGGCTTGCGAAACTTCGCAAGCCTTGTACTTTTTTTGCGCCGCGCACATCACCCTACCACACAGCGCGGTCAGCGCGGCGTGCGGCGGTGCAGGGGCAGGAAGTCGTGGACGTAGACCATCAGACCAAGGTCCACGAGTTCTTCCTCCACGTCCTCCGGTTCGGGGTGGTCGAGGGTCTCGGCGATCTCCTGGACCAGTAGTTCGGCGAACTTGAGGCGCGCGCGGCTGACCTGTTTACGGAAAGCGTCGGGCCGCAGGCGCTTGCCGCTGAGTTGGCTGGCGCGCTCGGCCAGGGACTTCGAGTCCTCGCCGGGGTAGCGAGCGCACAGGCGCAGCACGGTATGGAAGAGGTTGTCCGGCGACTGCTGCTGGTGCTTCTCCAGGCGTTTCCAGGCGCGCTGCAGCAGGCAGCGTCGCCACTGCACGATCCATTCCTGGTCGGGGAAGTTCGGCGGCTCGGCGGCGTCCGGCACGTTGAGCAGGCCGTGGTCGGTGTGGGGCGGCGGTTGCTGGCGGTTGAGGTGGTTCTGCGCGGCGTTGCGGACGGTCTTTTTCAGGTAATCGCGGAAGCGACCGCGGTCCTGGCTGGTCCGCGGCAGGCCGTTCTGGCTGACCCACAACAGGAAGTCCTGGGCGACCTCCTCGGCGTCGTCCTTGTTCTTGATGAGGGCGTACAGGTAACGCTGGATGGGCTGGGCGTAGCGGACCACGAGGTGCGCCGGCTCGAAGACCAGCGACCAGTCGGTTTCGATCTGGTCCAGGCCGAGGTCGGGCGCCGGTTCGGGTTGTGAAGTCTGCTCCATCGCTGGTTCCCCTTCCTTCCCGCCGGCCAGGTCGGGATCGGCGACGCGCAGGGAATCCCCCGACCCGCCGCGCACACAAGCGACAGGTTGATTTTGCACCCTGCCGAGTGCAATGGCAAGGGGAGTTCGTGACCTCACGCCTTGAGCATCTCGTCGTGGCGCATGCCACTGGGCGGCAGGTCGGCCTTGCGGACGTTGGCCAGCGCCGCCCTGGCGCCGGCGTGCTGTTCGGCGTCGTTGTCTTCCCACTCGATGCTGACCGCCCCGTCGAAGCCGACGCGGTTCAGCTCGATCATGATCTCCTCGACGCTGTTGGCATCGCGGGCGCTGCCGGCGGTGACGAAGTTCCAGCCGTTAGCCCAGTGGCCCATCGGCCGATGGCCGCCGAGCAGGCCGGCGCGCGTGTGCTCACGGATCACCTGCACGCCCTTGATGTGAGCGCAGTGGATGCGCTCCGCAAATTCACGGATGAACTGCACCACCGAAACGCCCTGCCATTCCATGTGCGAGCCGTCCAGGTTGAAGCCTGTCACCGACTCGTAGCCGGCCTTATCCAGCGCCTTGAGGTAGTCCGTGGCGGATTCGATGTCGCCCATGGCGCGCTCGCTGGGGTGGCACTCCAGGTCGAAGGTGACGCCGTACTTCTTGCAGGCGTCCCAGACCGGGCCGAAGCGCTCGACCAGCAAGTCAAGGCTGACCTGGCGCACGTCGGGGATGTCGTGGCCGTCGAGGCTGCCCGGCAGCGGTGGGAACAGGAAGAAGTGGCTCCAGCAATGCGCCGGCGAGCCGACGAAGCCCGGCAGTGCCACCTTGCGGTCCTGCAACTTGCCGAGGTAGTGCGCCAGCCGGACGGAGGCGAGCAGGTCCTTTGTCGCCTGCTGGTGGATCAGCTTGCCGATGTCGTCGGGGACGAAATACGGGTTGGTGCGCGGCGGCTTGTTGCCCTTGTCGCGCCACGCCTTGTACGCCAGGCGGGCCTCCGTCTTCGGGCCGAGGAAGTTGAGCGTCTTGGCGCTGGGCTCGTCGCCGAGGACCTGGCCCTGCAGATGCGTGGCGATGGTGAAGATTTCCAGGCCGTGCCGCTTCGCCAGGTCCACGCGCTCTTTCGCATACGCCTCGGCGCCGGCGTCGGTGCCGCAGCGGTCGAGGTCGAGTTCCCAGCTGGCCTCCTCCCAGCCGTCGAAGCCGGTGTCGGCGACGAACTTGACCCACGGCTCCATCGGCGCGTTGCCGAACTGGCCGCGCACCAGGCCGATCTGGTGATATGAGCCTTTGCCGTAGCGGTGCTTGGCGGTTTGCTTGAAGCCCATGACGCACTCTCCGCGGGGTATGCTGCTGGATGAAGTAAAGGATGGCGTTGAGGCTGACTATACGGCGGCGGCGGGGGATGGCAAGAGAATGACCCGGTGGACAGGAGTGCGTCGCCGGCCCCGGGAAGAACTCCAGGAACTCCAGCGCCTCACCCAGGGCCCCAGCTGAGCGGGCTCAAAACTCGAAGTGCGCCCGAATCGCGAAGACAGCAAGCGGGCCACGGTCCTGGTTGTAGCCGGGGTTCGCGATCCCCTGTGCGTCGAACGTCACAAAGATGCCCTTTTGTACCCGCACGTTGTAGTACGCCTCCACCGTCATTTCCGGCGCATAGTTGAGCTTACCGTCGCCCAGCTCGAAGCCGAGGCCGCCCGCGGCCAGATAGGCGCGGTGCTGCGGGCCAAGGCCGTTGGCCATGAACGCCAGGCCAACCTCGTCTCGCGGCCGGTCCCAGCGCTTGCCCTTGAGCAACATGCCAATCGAGACAGTGCGCTCCACCTCGGTGAACGCCCACGTCTCGGCGTGGCCGTCCGCATAGCCCAGGCGGCCGAAGATGCCCAGTTCGTCCTTGAGCAACTCCTGGTCCCAGCTCAGACCGAAGCCGTAGCGCGCCCGGTACTGGCGCGTCAGGGTCACGTTTGGGTCCACGGGCATCTCCTGCAGGGCCTCGCGATAACTGCCCATGTGCGCGTTGTTGAGCCAGCCCAGCAGCCGAACCGTCCCGGGCAGGTCGTTCAGGATGGTGTGCCGATGCTCCAGTTCCAGGGCCTGGCCGTGGGCCGCGCAGGAGGTGCGGGTCGAAGGCGGCCCCATTGGCCTCCGCCGGCTCGGTCCAGATGCCATAGCGCACCGACCAGTCGAAGATGTTCGCCTCCACATCGCCGCCGTAGGTGTAGCCGCGAGTGTTGGCGGCGTAGTCCCAGGTGGGGTTGTACATCAGGCCCCAGTTCATGAATTGCAGCCGCGGGTCGTGACTGTAGGTGTTGTCGTCGAAGTCGTCGATGGCCGGCATCTTGCCGATTTTGAAGGTGATGTTGTTCTTGTAGTGCGGCCCCTTGATCTGATTGGCGATGTCGGCCAGGGTCTCCCATTCGCCGCCCAACTCGATGGTCTGTTGCAGCATGAACCGGGCGAAATACGGTGTCGGCTGTGGGTTGCCGACACGCACGGCCTCACCATTGGGCGGGCCGCCCAGGCCGAACACGTTGCCGACGCCCAAGCCGCCGGCGACCTCCGGGTTGATGACCAGCAGGCCGCCTTGCCACGGCATTTTCGCCGCGAAAAACAGCGTCGAGGTGGCGGTGGTGCGCAGCTCGTGCGCCGACACGAAGCTGTGCGTTCCGGTGTACGGGGAGTTGAACGGGCCGTACCCTTGAATGACCACGGTTGCCTGGCCGTGGGCGCTGTACCACGTCTCGGGGGGGTTCTGTTCCATCTCGCCCGGCCCCGCGACCGGGATGTTGCCGCCGATCGACCTGCCGGCGCCGCCTTCTCCCGGGCCCTCCGAGCCTAACTCGACCGTCTGTGCGGACGCCGATGCCGCCGCCAGGAAGCCGAGCAGGAGCACGGACAGAGACCAGCGAACGGCGCGGCGTCTCATCGTGGCTGGGCCCCGGGCGGAGGTCACGGCGGCGACCGATGGGCAGAAACTACGGTACGCGGCCGATACCCCTCCGGAGCATGTGCGTCAAGGGCAATCCGCCTGCTGCAGCGGAGCAGCGGTTGCAACCGCTGTCATTTCTGCTATGCTCCCCCGCGCCTTGACCCGGGTTCCATCAGCGAGCGCAGGGAGAGCAGGCCATGCACGGGCGTCCGCGTTGCAACGGGCTGTGGGTTCTGTTGGCGGTCGCGGCCGGTAGCGCGGGGCCGCTGGCGCTCCTGGCGGCGCAGCCCCCGCAAGCCCCGCAGCCCGCGCCACCCCCGCCGCAGGTGGGCTTCGTGCTCAGGGACCGGCACGGCCACGCCACGCCGATGCAAACGCCCGCCGCGCACACCGGCGGCGGAGGCATCGATGTTGTCCAGCCCCGCGACAACACGCTCCTCCTCACCCTGACCGGCGTGGCCGTCGCCGGACCGCATCCCTTCCAGGCGTCCGCGGCGGCCATGGACTTCGACCTGAACCAGGCGTTCGCGATCATCTTTGCCGACCCGAAGGTCATGAAAGCCCGGCTCACGGCCGAGGCGCACCTCGTCGGCCTGTTGCGCGGCGACCGGTACGGCGGCAGCGCCAGTGCCGGCGACGGCACGGCGGTCGTCACCTGCGACGGCTGTCCGATCCTGGGGCTGGCGATCGAGGGGCACACGGTAGACGGCGACGCTAACCTGGCGGTGAACGACCACAAGGGCCCCGTCAGCGTTCCCGTGCTGCCAGGCGAGTATCACCTGTTGCAGACCTTCCGCATCCGCGCCGCCCACGACCAGAGCATCTGCGGCAAGGCCGCCGCGGCCGAGTTCGCCCCGGACCCGGCGTTGAACCCCACCTGGATCAGCGTCACCGACCCGTTCCGCGGCGTCAGCAAGAAGGAATTCGGCTTTCGCGTCACCCTCCGCGTCGTACCGGAGTGAAGCCCCGCGGGGGCCGCCTCTGAATAGCGGCGTGCCGGTCAGCCCTCCTTCTGCGGTTGCGGCTGATCACGCACCACCAGCGCGTACAGCGCCGGCACCACCACCAGCGTCGTGACCAGGCCCGCCAGCAAACCGCCGATCACCGCCCGACCCAGGGGCGCATTTGCCTCGCTGCCGCGCTCCAGCGCCAGCGCCATCGGCACCAGCGCGAACAGCGCCGCCAGCGCCGTCATCACCACCGGCTTGGCCCGGATCGCTGCCGCCCTGCGGATCGCCTCCTCCGGCGTCAAATGCTCCCGCGCCCGCAGCCCCTGCGCGAAGTCCACCATCAGCACCGTGTTCGACACCACGATGCCCACCATGAAAATCACGCCCAGCAGCGACTGCACGTTCAGCGCCGTGCCCGTCAACAGCAGCAGCGGCAGCACCCCGACCAGGCCCACCGGCACCGCCGCCAAAATCACCAGCGGAATCAGGTACGAATCCAGCAGCACCACCATCAGGAAGTACACGAACACCACCGCCAGCGTCAGGCCGATGGCGAAGTTCTGAAACGTCTCCTGCATCCGGCCGTACTCGCCGGTCAGGTGGACCCGGGTCCCCTCCAGCGGCTTGCGCGTCGCCGGCGTCGGGGTCGTACGGCGCCCACGTCGAGTTCCCCTCCGATTCGCCGTACTCATTCAGGATGCGCGACACGTCGTCGGCGACGTGGCCGAGGTCGCGGCCCTCCACGTTCATCGTCACGTCCACGGTCTTCTGCAAGTCGGTGTGCGTCACCTCCGCCGCCATCTCCGACGGCCGCAGCCGCACCACGTTGCTCAGCGGAATCGGCTCGTTCTGCACCGGGCTCGTGATCGAGACGTTCAGCAGCGTTTGCAGCGTCTTGATGTCCTTTTCCGGGTACTGCACGCCGACGTAATACTGGTTGTGCGTCTTCGGGTCGAACCAGAAGTTGTGCTTGTTGAACTGGATGCTCGACTTGATAGCGGCGACCACGTTCTGCATCACCTCCTTCTGCGTCAGCCCCAGCTTCCGTGCCATCGCTCGATTCACATCGATGACGTAAGAGGGATAGTTGAGCCGCTGCATGACGCGGGCGTCCACCACACCGTCCACCTTGCTGACCGCCTGCCGTAGCCGCTCCGCCACCGCGTGCGCCTTGCGTAGATCCTTACCGGTGACGCGCACGTTCACCGGCGTCACCGCGCCCTCGTTCAGGGCGCTGCGGATGGTGCCGCCAGTGTTGAACGCCACCTCCAGCCCCGTGAAGCGGGCGTCGTGCTGCATGGCGTCGCGCAGCCGTCGGGCGTACGTCTGCGACGAGTGGCGGCGGTCCGGCTTCAACTGCACGTTGACCACCGCGTCCATCGGGCCGGCGTTCGGCGTGTACGCCGCCGACCAGTCCGCCCACACACCCATGTCGCTAATAACCAGCTCCAGGTCGTCGCCGGCCGTCTCGCGGATCAGGTCCTCGACCTGGGCGACGCGCTGTTCCGTCGCCGTCAGGCGCGTGCCCGTGTCGGCGCGGACGTAGATGACGAAGGCGCCCGAGTCGGTCTCGGGGAAAAACTCTCGGCGGAGGATCGGGATCGTCACCACCACCACCGCGACCAGTAGCGCGGCCGCCCCGAGCACGACCGCCAGGCGGTGCCGCAGTGCCACCTCGAGCAGGCGCTGATACCCGTTCAGCCCCGCGTTGATACCGGCCTGAATCTTGCCGGCGATGCGCCCCACCAGGCCGGGTTTGGCGTGTTCGTCCTTCCTGTGCGGCTTCAGCCAGTTGGCGGCCCGGCTCGGCACGAAGGTCATCGACAGCAGGAACGCTGCGATCATCGCCAGCGCCACCGTCAGCGCCAGCGGCATGAACAGGAACTGGCCGCTGCCCGGCATCAGCGCCAGCGGCGCCAGCACCAGCAGCGTGCTGCCGGTGGCCACCAGTTCGGGCAACACCACCTCGCCGGCGCCCTGTTTCGCGGCCTCGCGCGGCTCGGCCCCCTCGCTCAGGTGGCGGTGCGTGTTCTCCAGCACGACGATGGCAGTGTCCACCAGCGGCCCGATCGCCAGGGCCAGGCCGGCCAGCGTCATCACGTTGACCGTCTGGTTGCTCGCGTTCAGGCCGACCAGCGCCGTCAGCACCGCCAGCGGGATCAGCAGCGCGGCGATCAGCGTCATGCGCCACTCGCCCAGGAACACCAGGATCACCAGCGAACACAGCACCGCGCCCAGCACGCCCTCGGTCGCCAGACTTTTGATCGACTGCCGGACGTATACCGACTGGTCCATCATCATCTTCAGCTTCACGTCCCCCCGCGACAGCTTCGACTGAATGCCCGGCAGCGCCTGCTTGAGGTGATCGACCACCTGCAGCGTGCTGGAGCCGTGCTGGCGGTAGACGGGAATGTAGACCGCGCGGCGGCCGTCGATGCGGACGGCGCTGGTCTGGATCAGGTGCGTGTCCTTCACCGTGCCCACGTCGCCGAGGAAGTCCACGCTGCCCGGCCGGACGCGCAGCGGGATGTCTACCATGTGCCCGGGCTTGATGTACATCGAGTTCGAGTCAATGTTGTAGTCCATGCCGCCGATGTTGGCGTCGCCGGTCGGCAGGAACAGGTGGTACTCCTCGATGGCCGTGAGCACCTCGCGCAGCGACAGCCGGCGGGACTCCATTTTGATGGGATCGATCTCGGCCAGGATCGCCCGGATTTTGCCGCCGTAGACCACCGGGGCGTTGGCGCCGGGCGAACTCATGATGTAGTTGCGGACCTCGTAGCGGCCGACGTCGTACAGGGCGACCTCGTTGGCGGTCTGGCTGTCCACGGCCACGACGCAGACGGGCACGGTGCCGGTCGGGTCGTAGGGCAGCACCACCGGTGGCAGGGTGCCCGGCGGCAGGTTGGGAATCTCGCCCAGGGCCAGCGAGTTGATCTGCGTCAGAGCGCCGTTGGGGTCCTGGTCGGCGCGGAAGTAGTTGCGGACGATGCTGACGCCGACGATCGAGCGCGACTCCTGGCGGCGCATGCCGGCGGCCTGGCCGGTCATGCGCTCCATCGGGTTGGTCACGGTGCCGGCGACATTCTCGGCGGGCATGCCCGAGTAGAACGTCAGCACCTGTACCGCCGGGTTGTTGTACACCGGCAGGATGTCCATCGGCACGCGGGTCAGCGTCAGCACGCCCAGCACGACGATGCTCAGCATCGCCACCGTCACCGCGCGCGAGTTGTTCAGGGCCAGTTCGATCAGGTTGCGCATGACTCTGCCCTCACCAAAGCTGGCCGCGTTACCGGGCGGCGTTCGTGACCGTGACCGCGACACCGTCGATCAGGCCGGAGCCGTGGTTTTCAATCACGCGGTCGTCGGGCCGCAGGCCGGACGCGATCTCGGCATGCACGCCGTTGTCCTGGACGACCTGGACCGCAACGCGGTGGGCCTTGCCGTCCTTGACCACGTACACAAATCGATGGCCGTCCTTCTCCGCCCCCTGCAGGCAGTCCGAGGGGATGGTCAGGTGCTTCGGGTCGGCGCCGAGACGGATGGTGACGCTGCCAAACATGCCGTTTTTCAGCTCGCCCGTCGGGTTGGGCAGGTCGATCTCGGTGCGCATGGTGCGGGAGCTATAATCCTCGGACACGGCGGTGCGGGCAACTTTGCCGTGGAACGTCTCGCCTGGCAATGAGGTGATGGTGATGTCCGCCTGCTGCCCGTCGTGGGTGAGGGGCACGTCGGGGTCGGGGACGTAGACGATGACGCGCATCGTGTCGGTGCGGGCGACGGTCAGGATGGGCTGACCGGCGCCGCCCTCGCGGATGTAGTCGCCCTCGTGGAAGTAACGGCGCGTGACGACGCCGGTAAAGGGGGCGAGAATCCTGGTGTAGGACTCGAACACCTGGGCGCGGACCAGGGCGGCGTTGGCCACCTCAACCTGGGCTCTGGCGTCCGCGACATCGGCGGTGGCGGCAGTGACGTGGGCCTCGGCGGCGGCGACGGCGGACTTGGCGGTCTCCACCGCCTTGCGCTTGGCGCGCTCGGTAGCCTCGGCCGCCAGCTTCGCTTCCTGCCTCTCGTCAACCAACTCCTGCTCGATGGCCTGCCGCCGGGCCAGGGCGTAGTAGCGCCGGTACTGCTCACCGCGGAGCTTGGTCATGGCCACGGCGCTTTCCACGTCCGCCTGGGCCTGTTCGACCTTGACCCTGGCCTCCTTCAAGTCCGCCTGGGAGGACTTCAGGCGCGCCTGCATCACCCCAACCTGGGCCTCGGCCTTGGCGACGTCGGCCTTGGCCTGCCGCACGGCGGCGGCGTATTCCGGAGCGTAAACGTCCACCAGCACCTCGTCTGCCGTGATCGGTGAGCCGATGTCCACTTTCTGATGGCGCAGAAAGCCAGACACCTTGGCGTACAGGTCCGCGTACTGAAAGGCGTGGATGGCGCCGGGCCGCGTCACCGTTCGTTCCATACCGCCAGTCTGCGGGTTGATGACGCGGACGCGGATGGACTGCTGCTTCACAGGATCGGGTGTGGAACTGTCCTGGGCGGTGGTAAATCTGTGGCCGATGAACAAGACTGCTCCGAGCAGGGGGACTGTCAGGATACTGATGCCGACCGCCTTGCCGCGACTCATCATGCGTCTCCTTTCCAAACCAGGGGGGTCCCAATGGAACACCATGCAAATGCAATACCGAGCCGGGCCGCAGCAGCACGCGGCGCCCGCGCGAGCTACGCGCGGTTCGCAGTTGCGTGGACCACGAACGGTAGGCCGGCGCTGCCAGGCGCCGATTCTCGACGTGTGAAAAAGTTGGCGTTCTTGGCGTTCTTGGTGTTCTTGCTGTGGCAACCGCCGCCGATGGTTGTTGAGTCGTGCCACCTGCACGGGGCCAGGGCGCCGCATCTCGACGTATGAAAAAGCTGGCCCCCTTGGCCCCCTTGGCCTCCTTGGCCCCCTTGCTGTGGCAGAGCAGGCCGCTGGTGGTCAGCCCGTGCCCGCCCACTCGTGTGCAAACCGTGCGTGAACCGCTCTTGCATGGCCACAGATTTGGTTCGAGTGGTTAGCCCCTCCCCGGTGCGAGATGCCCTATGCCCGCAGTTGCGTCCCGCTCCCGGGTTGGCCCACTGCCTGGCCGCCCTGTGTGTCTCCAGCACTCCCGTCTGGTCGAGCAGGGCGGCCAGGCAGTGGCACACTCTTGCAGATTGCGAATGGGTGTAGCGGAAGTCGCCAGACTTCCGAGCAGCACCGGACGGAAGTCTGGCGACTTCCGCTACACCCAACTGCGAACCGCTCTCACTCTTCCTCTACCCACTCCCAAAGCCACCTCCCTCGCGGCGCCGTCGCTTGCTGTCGCGGCGGCATTCTATACGATGTCTGGATAATTTCCACCCACCCAGGAGCCCGACTCATGGCGGCCGCACCGACCTATCAGAAGCTCACCCCCGCAACCCAGGGCTCCCGCGTCACCGTCGATGCCCAGGGCAAATGGCACATCCCGGACGACCCCATCGTCTGCCTGCTGCGCGGCGACGGCATCGGCCGCGACGTGGGCCAAAATCCCGGCATCACCACCTGCGCCGTCAAGGTGCTCGACGCCGCGGTCGCGAAGGCTTACGGCGGCAAGCGCAAGCTCCACTGGTTCGACGTTCACGCCGGCGACGTGGCCCGCGCGCTGTATTATCCGCAGGTCAAGGACGAGCAGGTCAACACGCTCAGCGAGGATGAGCAGCGGCAGCTCTACCTGCCGGACGACACGCTGCGGGCGTTCGAGTATTATGGCCTCGGCCTCAAGGGGCCGCTGACGACGCCAATCGGCGGCGGCTTCCGCAGCATCAACGTCTTTTTACGCATTCGCTTCGACCTGTACGCCTGCGTGCGGCCGGTGCGCTACTTCAAGGGCGTTGAGGCTCCGAACAAGAACGCCGACAAGGTCAACATGGTGATCTTCCGCGAGAACACCGAGGACGTGTACTGCGGTGTCGAGTTCAAGAGCGGCAGCGACCGGGCAAAAAAGATCCTGAAACTGCTCAACGAGGAGATGGGTTACAAGCTGCTGCCGTCGTCGGGCATCGGCATCAAGCCGATCAGCCCGGAGGGCAGCAAACGGCTCATCCGCATGGCCATTCGCTACGCCATCGACAAGAAACTGCCCAGCGTCACGCTGATGCACAAGGGCAACATCATGAAGTTCACCGAGGGCGCCTTCAAGGACTGGGGTTACGAGGTCGCGGTTCAGGAGTTTCGCGACCAGGTCATCACCGAGAAGGAGAAGGACGACAAGGTCCTGGACCCGAAAGGGCGGGTGCTGATTAATGACCGCATCGCCGACAGCATGTTCCAGCAGATTCAGCTGCGGCCCAACGAGTACAGCGTGATCGCGACGCCGAACCTGAACGGCGATTATCTGTCGGACGCGGCGGCAGCGTTGACGGGCGGCATTGGCCTGGCGGCGGGCGCCAACATCGGCGACCGGGCAGCGATGTTCGAGGCGACGCACGGCACCGCCCCGAAGTACACGGGCAAGAACCTGGCCAACCCCAGTGCGGTGATGCTCTCGGGCGTGCTCATGCTGGAGCACCTCGGCTGGGACGAGGCCGCCCAGCTGGTGAACGACGCCCTGGAAGCAACCCTGGTCGAGAGCGAGGAGACCGCGAAGAAGGGCCCCGGCGGCAAGCTGTATGTGACCTACGACATTGCGCGGCAGTTCGCCGGCTACGGCGCCGAGGCGGGCGCCAGCAGTTCGGCGTTTGCAGATCGGATTGTGCAGCACATGAAATAGCTGGTCAGAGTCTGCCCCGCGCTGGCGCTCTGACCGCGCCTACGGCGTCAGCCGTTCGAGCACATGGTTGAGGAAGGTCAGCCAGTTGGGCTTGTCGCCTTCGGGCCGGAACGGGTCGAACTCGCGCTCAGGAATGGTCGGCAGGTAGGCGATGGCCGCGGTCACGGCCGTGCGCAGCACTTCCCGTGCGCGCTGCTTCAGCACCTCTTCCGGGATCACGTTGTAACAACTCCACAGCCGCTGGCAGGCGAGCAGGCCCTCGATGTGGTTCTGGTAGCGCCGGGCCAACTCCTCATAGCGCCGCAACACCTCGCCGTAGGAGTTGCCCAGGTCGAACAGGCAGTCCGCGGCCACGAACAGCGCCTTGCGCTGCAGGGCCTCCTCCGAGGTCGTCAGCGGCCCCGCGTGCGCCCGCACGTCCAGATCGAACTCCAGCTTCTGATAAACCTCGAGCGCCTCCGCCAGCCGGTCGCGCTGCATGGACAGGTAGTACGCCTGCTTGGGGCTGGCGTGGTCGGCCTTGGCGTCGCGCAGGTGCTGGTCGGCCAGCTTGCGGTAACAGTCGCCGAGCTGATCGCGCAGCAGCAGTTGCTGTGGACAGTTGGGGTAGTGGCGGATGACCTCCTTGACCCGTACCGCCGCCTTGGCGTAGTCGCCCTGCTTGAAGTGGATGTCGGCGAGCATCACCAGCGACTGCGACTCCCCCCGGCCGGCCGCGCAGGCGCAGATCCTCGCCCAGAATCTTCGCGGCCTTGTCGAGGTTCCCCCGGGCAACCTCCCACTGGGCCAGCTGCTGCCGGGCCTGCGAGGCGAACGGGGTGTCCTTGTACCGGTCATCAATGCACTTGCGATACGACTCCCGCGCCGTGTCCTTTTCGCCCAGCGCTTGCTGTGCCCTGGCCAGGCCGAACCACGCCGCCGCCTGGCCCGGCGCCGGCACGTCGTCGCGCGTCAGCCGCTTGTACAGCGCCACCGCCGCCGCGTAGTCCTGGGCCTGCACCAGACAGTCGGCACTGCGCCAGCCGCTGCAAATGGTCGCTCTGGCCCAGCGCCTGCGCCGATGCCTCGTACGCCTGGGCCGCCTTGCGGAACTGCTCCCGCGCCTTGCCCAGCAGCGCCGCCACCTCGGCCGGCTTGGCGGTGGTGCGGGCCTTGTCGCGCAGATACTTGCCGAGTTCCTCCGCTGCCTGGGCCTGACGCTCCTCGGCGACGCCGGTGGCGGCAATCTTGCGGTACGCCTGGGCCAGCAGTTGCAGGCTCAGGAAGTGGTGCCGCTGGCGGTAGACGGCGCAGCCGTGCTCGAACAGCTCGCGGGCAGCGTCCAGGCCGATCAGCGAGTTGCTGTACGTGGTCGTGACGTTCTCCAGAGCGAACTGAAAGTGTGGCAGGGCCGCCTCCGGATGGCTGCCGCCGAGCAGCGAATCGGCCAGCCGCAGTGCCGCCGCCTGGGCCTCCTCACCGCCGCAGCGCGTCGCCTCCTCGAACGCCTCACGGGCCTTCGCGGTTTGCGGCGGGTCGTCCAGCTCCAGGCAGGAGCCGAGCATGTACAGGACGCGACCGCGGCCGCCCAGCACCACCACCGGCTCCGCAAGCAGTTCGCGCCAGAGCAGAGCGGCCCGACTGTACAGGCCGTCCTCCTGACAGCAGCGCGCCTGCAGCGCCCTGGCCTGCCACTGCAACTCCGACGGCGCCCGCCGACTGATACCGTCGAGCACCTTGAGCGCCTCGGCGCGCTGGCCCTTCTCCAGCAGCAGTTCGCCGCGCTTCACCTTGGCCCGCGCCACGATGGCGTCGTCGTCGCACACGTCGATCAGTTTCTGGTTGACGCGCAGGGCCGCGTCCACGTCGCGGCCGGGCAGCTTCAGATACGCCTCGACCAGCAGGCCATAACCCTCGGCGGCGTCCTCGCCACTCAGGGGGCTGCCGCGGTTCATGTAGTCGATGGCGGCCTGCAAACTGCCGCCGCTCAGGTACAGCACGCGGCCCAGGCGGTAGCACAAACGGCCGCGGTCCTGGGCCGGCACGCCACGGGCCTCCGCCTGTTCCAGGTGCGCCTGCGCCCGGCGCGGAGGTCGCGGGCGTGGTCGGCGGGGCCGAGGTCCGCCTGGCGCATGTAAGCGGTGCCGACCAGGAAGTGGATCTCGCCGGCGGCGCGCGGATGCCGTTGCGAGCGTGCCAGCAGATCCTCGGCCAGCGGCAGCAGACGTTCGAGGTCGGGGGGGGCCTGGGCCAGACCACGGCGTAGCGTGGCGAGATCGCGCTCGACCTCCTGGGAGCCGGAGCTGTGGCTGAACGGCGTCAGCAGCGCCACGACGACGAGGGCAATGACGCCGGCGAAGAAGGTCGGCACCTGCCACAGCTGGCCGGGCGCGGGGCAGCGCGGCCGCCGAGGTCTTCCAGCACCGTCCTGCGAGGAGCTGCATTCGTGCTCATGTTCGCTAGCCCACCGAGCCGCTTCAGGTTTCGCGGTTTCCGCCCTGCAATGGCGCCACCTTCGGGGTGGAGTTTGTGACAGAATCGTGGGTGGCTGTCAAGAGGGGTTTTTCGCGCCAAGCCGCAAGCGGCAGAAGCAAGATGGGCTCAGGTGCGGAAATAGGCCGCGACGATCAGACCGATGCCGCCGATCAGGATCAGCGCATCCAGCAGCAGCGCCGCCAGCGCCCAGCGGCGGCCCATTGGCGTCAGCTTGCCCGGGGCCTCCCGAATATCCAGCAGCATCAGTATCGAAACGATGTGCAGCACCCCCGGACACAGCAGTCCGAAGACCGCCGCCAGCCAGGCCCGCCGCGCGATCACGTCTTTCGGCGAATCCAGGACCGCTTCCTCCTCGTCCTCGTCCTCGTCCTCGTCGAGCGGTTCCTCGTCGGTGGGCACGCGGACCTTCTCGGGGTTGGCGGTGATGTTTTCCTCCAGGCCGTAGTCGTCGCGGCGGCGGCCGCTGCCGCCGCGCTGCTTGACCCGCCGCAGGATGGCCTCGGCCCGGCCGGCGTCCTCCTCCGCCACCAGCAATTTGACGCCGCCGATTGCGGCAGCCCACAGCGGCACCATCGTGACCGACTCGGTGTCGCTCAGGTGCGCCGGGATGCCCTCTTCCTCCAGGCGGTTGCGCACCAGTTCCGCCTCGCCCACCGAGTAAAACGCAGCGACCGTCACCCAGGAATCCTTCATGACCGAGCCTCAACGGTTGGCGGCGAGCAGCCAGACCACCACGCCCGCCACGACGAGCAGGAGCAGGCCCAGCAGCCACCACAGTTTGTTGCCCAGCGGCCGACGGCCGACGTAGGTCACGGTCGGCTCGGCGGTCGTCTGCTGGCGGTCGGCCAGTAATTTTTCCATCGCCCCGGGAGGCAACAGCAAAATGCCGCTGGCCTTGCCCAGTTCCTGTAACCGCAGGTACACCTCCACCGCGGTCGCCGGCCGCTCGTTGGGGTTCTGCTTCAGGCACTGCTCCAGAATCGGGCCGAGGTCCGGCGGCGCGTCGGGGCACAGCTCATGGAAACTCTTGCCCGTGACGAACGGTAGCTTGCCGGTCAGCGCCTCGTGCATGACCATCGCGGCGCTGTACAGGTCGGAGCGGGCGTCCACCGTCAGGCCGGCGAGTTGCTCCGGGCTCATGTAGCGCGGCGTGCCGAGGACGGCGCCCGGCTGCGTCAGCGGCTGGTCGCCGCCGAGCGGGTCGTCGCCGCGCAGGATGCGGGCGATGCCGAAGTCCAGCACGCGCACGTGCAGCCGTACGCCGCTCTGGTTCAGGAAGAAGATGTTGTCCGGCTTGATGTCGCGGTGGACGATGCTCTTGCCGTGGGCGTGGATCAGCGCCAGCAGCACCTGGGCGCTGAGCTGAATGCCAGCCCGCACCGGCAGCGGCCCTTCCTGCACCAGCCGTTCGCGCAGCGTCAGGCCCTGCAGGTACTCCATGACCAGATAAGGGCCGAGGCCGGGGTCGATGCCAAAGTCGTGAACGACGACGATGTGCGGATCGCTGAGCTGGCTGGCGATGCGGGCCTCGCGGTGGAAGCGGGCGTCGAACTCCGCCTCGCGGCGCAGTTCGGGGTTGATGAGCTTGACGGCCACGTCGCGCTGCAGCGTCAGATCGACGGCGCGATAGACCTGGGCCATGCCGCCGCCGCCGCGCACCTCCTCCAGCCGATAACGGCCGCCGACCACCACCGGCAGGGTGAGGTTCTGGGTTTCCCCGGCGGGAGCGCGGCCGGCAGGCGTGACGGCGCTGTCCGGTGGGGCCGTCTCCTGGCCGACGACAGGCGGATCGGCGACGGTGACCGGCTGCGGCGCGGCGTCCTGCAGCGCTGTGCCGTCCGCTGGACAGAAGCGCACGCTCGCGTCCCAGGTCTTGCCGCAGGTCGGACACCGCTGCACGGTCAGGCCCTCGTCAGGGGTCAGGGGTCAGAGTCGGAGCCCGAGCGCCAGCGCGGGGCCAAGCAGGCCCCGCGCTGGCGCTCGGGCTCCGACTCTGACCCCTCTATGGTAATCAGCGCTTCCCGATCCGCCAATCGTCATCGAACAGGCCGGCGGTCACCGTCTCGACCGCCAGCGCGTCCGTCTTCGTCGGCGCCAGCCGTAGCAGCGCGTAGTCGCCCAGGCGCGGATACAACAGCGCGTTGGTGCCCTGGTAGTCCGCTGCGTGGAAAGTGTGGCCGGAGTTCAGCACCAGATAACGCTTGTGGTTGAGCGGGTTCGGGTAGATCAGCACCGGCACGTGCTCCGCGGCCTTGACCTTTTGGCCCGCGAAGACGATGTGCTCCTTCGTCCACGTCAGCGGCAGCCCGTCCAGCGCGTGGCCGATCAGCGAGTTGGACGACGGATCGCCGAACAGAATCAGGTGCTTCTTCTGAATGTCCTCGCGCGTCACCTCGGTGTCGTTTTTGACCGGCAGCTCGCCGCGCCAGTATTTGCCCCACTCGTTGTGGAAGCGCTGCAGGTTGTCTTTGGCGTACCTCTCCGTGGCGGCATGCCACGGCTTGCCGGTGCCGCGCACGCACAGGAAGGCGTCCGTGAAGGCGTCGTCGATCGGCCCAGACATGTTCGGCGCCTTCCACGGCCGCAGCAATTGTTGCTCGTCCAGGCGCTCGGGCAGGACGGGATACCACTTGCCGCCGCGCTTCTGCAGGTAGACCGCATACGGGCCGCCCTTGTTGCCCCACGGCCGGGCGGTCACCTGCTGCTTGTCGATGACCACCGTCATGTCGTGCAGCAGGCCCTTCGGCGTCCCCAACCGCAGCGAACGCACGTTGGCCGTCGTCACCTTGAAGCCGTCCTCCGTCTTCTCCGCGTCCACCAGGGCCCGTTCGTAGTGGCGCTCCAGGTTGAGGATGTCCACCCAGTCGCAGTGATGGTACTTGAGCGTGTAGGTCACGAAGTGCACGCGGTTGGGATACTGCGTGTGCCCCTTCGTGATGTAGGGCTGCATCGCCTCCTGCACCTTCTTCTGCCACGCCGCCGGGAACTGGTGCTTCAGGCCCGGCGCGATCACGTGCGTCATGCGGTCGGCCATGCCGAACTGCTTCAGCCGCGCTTCAATGTTGTCCGCGGCCTTCTTCTGCGGGTCGTCGGCGCCGGAGTAGGCGACGATGGGCACCATGAAGGCGTTCTCGGCGTAATCGACGGCGTCGTAGATGCGCAGGCATTTTTCCTGGTAGTCCGGCAGTTTGGCGGGCAGTTTACCGACGTAGCCGTGCGTGGTGGTGAAGCCGGCGCCGGGCTGGATGACGCACCAGGCGTCCGGACGGTGCAGGCCCAGGTGCCAGGTGCCGGCGCCGCCCATCGAGAAGCCGCGCAGCACCCAGCGCGACAGGTCCAGATACCAGTTCCGCTTCAGCGTGAACTCCAGCGCCACGAAGTTGGCCATCGCCTCCAGCACGTCCGACTCGCCAGCCCAGCGGTAAGCATTGTTGCCGCGACCGTAGATGTCGATGCGCACGAACGGCTGGTCCTTCGGCGCTGCCTTGCCGGCGCCGAAGTTGTGCAGGAATTTCACCTCCGTCAGGCTGGTATCGCGGCCGTGCAGCACCACGTCAATGCGATACTTCTTGTCGTCCATGCCGTAGCCGGGCGGCAGCGTGACGGCGTAGGGCTGCACCGAGCCGTCCAGGCGCGAGCGATAGGCACGCACCACCGTGGAGCCGGGCTTCTTGATCCAGTCGAAATTCTTGTTCTCGACCTGCTTGACGCGCTCCAGACCGCGGTCCAGCACCTCCAGCGTCCAGGCGGCGTACTCCGTCTTGAAAAACTCGTTGTGCTTGACGATGTTGACGGCGGCCTGGTGGAACACCTCCAGCTCAGGCAGCAGCGGATCGGGGCCGGCGCCGCGGTATTTTTGGATCGCCCGGTCGAGCTGGTTGGTCTTTTCCTGGATCTGCTTGAGGACCTCGGGGCTGGGTGCCTGGCTGGGCGGCGGCTTGTACTCCTGCGCAGGCGCGGCCGCCAGGCTCAGCAGCAGCGCGGCCATTGCCGCCGACGATAACCCGACGGGCAAGCACTTCATGTTCGACACCTCAGTCAGAAGGGAAACTGCCAGCGCTCAAGTAAGATTGACCATACCGGGGCGGCGCGGCCGGAGCAAGCCCCCACTCGTTCGGAATGATGAATGCGGAAGGAGGAATGATGAATGCAGACAATTCATCATTCCGCATTCATCATTCCTCCTTCCGGTAGTCAGTCCCCAACCGGCCTGGTATAGTGGCCGATGAGCCTCCGCCCCACAGATGAGAACGACCCCGAACGAAAGGGCCCCCCATGCCGTCACGGGCCGTGACGTTGGCCGTGCTGCTGTTCTGGCTGGCGACCACCGGCTGGATGATCTACCGCGACCAGGTGCAGGAGACGGACCTGCCGCCGGTGTTCAAATTCGACCACGCGGACGAGGTGTCCGGCAACCTCAAGCAGGCCAACTGGGAAGTGTTTTTTCAGGACCGCCCCTTGCACGCGAAGTGGCACACCGGCCTGAGCTTCAAGGGCAAGGGCATTTTTGACCTGTCCTGCTCCTTCCTCAACACGGAGAAACGGCTGTCCCTGGCTGGCCTCACCGTCCACAACCTGTCGTTCAAGTACCGCACGAACCGCCGGGGCGAACTGGTGAGCCTGGAAGCCCGCGTGGAGGCTGAGCCGCCGGGGGCGCCTTTCTGGGTGGAAGTGCAAGCCGACTCCGCCGCCGACGACACCTGGGCCTTGCACTCCCGCGGCCCGAAGGAGCCCGCCCTGTGCCGGGTGCCGTCCGCGCGCGCCCTGTTTAACCCCCTGCACCCCAGCCCGGCGGTGGCCGGCCTGTACCCCGGTCAAACCTGGACGGTCACCGCCCTCGACCCCCTGGAGAACGCCAGACCTGGTCCGCACCAGGGCAAGTACGTCAAGACCGCCCGCTGGCACGCTCGAGTGACGGCCGACGACCTGCCCCGCAAGTACCGGAACGTCCCCTGCTGGCGCGTGGACTACACCGGAGAGAACGGCGCGCTGCGGGCGCGGGTTTGGGTGTGGCGCCTTGACCACCAGGTCCAGCAGCAGGAAGTGTACTACCCGGAGGGGATCTTGAAGTTGGTGCGCTTACCACCGCCGGAATGGAAAGGTCGGGGCAGGTAATGATTATGATCGAACTCGACCAGGTGCGCAAACTGTACGGAACCAAGGTGGCTGTCCACGACCTGAGCCTGCGCATCGAGCGCGGCGAACTGTTCGCCTTCCTCGGGCCGAACGGGGCCGGCAAGACCACGACCATCAAGATGATGTGCGGCCTGTTGTTCCCGACCGCCGGCCGCATTCGTATCGCCGGCTTCGACCTGGCAACGCAGGGCGAACAGGCGCGCCAGCTCATCAGCTACGTGCCGGACCAGCCCTACGTCTACGAGCGCCTGACCGGCCGCGAGTTCCTGCAGTTCATCGCCGGCATGTACGGCATGGGCCCCGACCACGCCGAGCGGCGCACCGCGGAGATGATCGAGTTGTTTCGGCTGCAGGATTTCGTGGACGACCTGACGCAGAACTATTCGCACGGCATGCGGCAGCGGACGGTGTTCGCCGGGGCGCTGCTGCACGAGCCGCAGGTACTGATCGTGGACGAGCCGACGGTCGGCCTGGACCCGTCGAGCGTGCGGCTGTTGAAGAACCTGCTGCGGCAGCAGGCCGACGGCGGCACCACGGTGTTCCTGTCCACGCACTCGCTGGACGTGGCCCAGGAACTGGCGGGCCGCATCGGCATTGTGCATCAGGGCCGGCTCATCAGTTGCGGCACGCTCGACGAGTTGCGCAAGCAGTCGGCGGTGGACGGGTCGCTGGAAGAGGTGTTCCTGGCGCTGGTGGAGGAGCAGGAGACGCCGGCGCCGACCGACACGAGGATCAAGTCCGGCAAGAAATCGTAGCGGAAGTCGCCAGACTTCCGTGAACGCTCGGAAGTCTGGCGACTTCCGCTACACCAGAACGGAACGATCAAACGAGGCCCCAATCCCATCACGGTGACGCATGGCCACGACCACCCTGGCCCCCCCGACTTCGGCCCCGACCCCCGGCGGCCCGGCCCGGCTGCTGCAGTGGCTGCGCTGGCGGCAGCTGCGCAACAGCATGGGCGTGGTTTTCCGCCAGTCGGCGGTGCGCACCCTGACGGTGGTGCTGTGCAGCGCCTTCATCTGGCTGTCGGTCTTCGGCCTGAGCTACTTCGGCTTCCTTAGCCTGAAGCAAAAGAACTGGGACTTCCCGCTCGATGGCCAGATCATGGTGTTGCTGTTCAACCTGATGTTCCTGACGCTGACCGTGCTGCTGATCTTCTCGACGGCGCTGATCCTGTACAGCAGCCTGTTCGCGTCGGCGGAGACCACCTTCCTGCTGAGCGGGCCGCTGCCGGAAGATCAGATTTTCGCCCACAAGTACCAGTCGGCGGTCGGCTTCAGTAGCTGGGCGTTCGTGCTGCTGGGCAGCCCCATCCTGCTGGCCTACGGTATGCTCGTCAACGACGGGGCGCCGTGGTACTTCTACGCGCTGTTGCCGCTGTACTTCTTCGGTTTCGTGCTGCTGCCCGGCTCGCTGGGGGCGCTGCTGTGCCTGCTGGTCGTCAACTTCCTGCCGCAGCGCCGCAAAACCATCCTGCTGCTGGGGGCCGTGCTGGTCGTGCTGGGCACGGCGGCGTGGTTCTACTTCCGGCTGGTGCCGAATTTCCAGAACGCCGGCCGCCAGCCGGACTGGCTGCACGAACTGCTCGGCGAATTTTCGGTACTGCACGGGCCGCTGATGCCGGCGCAGTGGATCGCTCAGGGCCTGCAGGCGGCGGCGCTGGGCGAACTCGGCGAGGCGCTCTATTTCCTGGCGCTGATCTGGGCGAACGGGCTGTTCCTGTACGTGGTGACGGCGTGGGCGGCGCGTCACCTGTACCGCCGCGGCTACAACCGCGTCGCCGCCGGCGGCACTGCCCGCAAGCGCTACGGCACCTCCTGGCTGGACCGGGTGCTCAGCGTGCTACTCGGCTTCCTCGATCCGCAGACCCGGCTGCTGACGATCAAGGACTTCCGCACCTTTCGCCGCGATCCGAGCCAGTGGGCGCAGGTGCTCATCTTCGTCGGCCTGGCGCTGCTGTACTTCGGCAACATGCGCCGCTTTTACGAGCAGGATTTCCGCGGCCCGTTCCAGAACGGCATCAGTCTGATTAACCTGATTGCGGTATCGTTCCTGATGTGCGCGTACACGGGGCGGTTCATCTATCCGATGCTGAGCCTGGAGGGCCGCAAGTTCTGGATTCTGGGCCTGCTGCCGTTGCGACGTGAACGGCTGCTCTGGGGCAAGTTCGCGTTCTCGGCGACGGGCTGCGTGTTCTTCGCGGAGTTGCTGACGATCGCCAGCGACATCATGCTGAACATGCCGTGGTTCGTGCTGCTGCTCCACGCGCTGACGATTGGCGTGCTGGCGCTGGCGTTCAGCGGGCTGAGCGTCGGGCTGGGAGCGTGCCTGCCGAACTTCCGGGAGAGCGACCCAAGCAAGATCGCGGTCGGCTTCGGCGGCACGCTGAACCTGGTGGCGGGGCTGATCCTGCTGCTTCTGGTAATCTGTCTGATGGCGGTGCCGTGCCACGTGGTCATGGGCCAGCAGCTGGCGATGGGGTATAGCCTGCGGGTCGAGCCGTACGAGTGGATTGTTCTCAGCGCGGTGCTCGGCACGGCCATCGGGTTGGCGGCGACGGTGGTGCCGTTGCAGATGGGGGCGTGGGCGCTGCGACGCATGGAGTTCTAACAAACAGGATCCACAGATGACACAGATGAAAACAAAAGAAGTTTGTTTTCATTGTTTTTTATCTGTGACAGCTGTGGATCCTGTTTTTCATTCGTCGGGGTCGTAGGTGGCCTCGCCGTGGGGGCTGCTGACGCCGAGGTTGGCCTTGCACTGCGGACACTGCACTTTTTCCCAGCGGCTGTCGTGCACCTCGAAGGCGTGGCCGCAGTGCCAGCAGCGCTTGGTCACCAGGATCGGCCCGTCAACGCGGGCGCAGTGCGTGAATGACCGGTGCAGCGCGGGGTTCGGCTGGGCGAGGGCGTTGGCCTGGGCCGCCGCCATCGCCTTGTAGGCGTCCACGTTGCCTGCGTGGAGCGACTCCCAGTTGGCGCCGTTGACGAGGCCGACGAGGAAACCGAGGAAGTAACCGAGCAGGCACCCCGGCAGCATCATGAAGAACCCGAGGATGAAGCCGACAACGGCCATCCCGACAAGCTGCCCCGCCGACTCGACGAGCAAGAGGTTCCACAGAACCATCACGACCGGGGTGCCCAGGAACGCCG
Source organism: uncultured Gemmataceae bacterium (assembly GCA_963750165.1). Lineage (GTDB taxonomy): Bacteria > Planctomycetota > Planctomycetia > Gemmatales > Gemmataceae > CAVVPN01. The sequence goes on from CAVVPN010000003.1 coordinate 404,137, forward strand.
CGATGGCGCCGAACCGCGTCCAGGCCTGGGCGGTGGAAGCGACGCTGCGACGGAATTGAAAGCCGCACTGCCGACAGGTGCAGATCGGACTCACCGGCGGTAGGGCGAGGTACGGGTTGATGTCGTGCGAGCACCGCGGACAGACGTAGGTGATGACGACGCGATACGCCATGGCCAGGTCCTTTGCTGCGAGGCGGCGATTGCGAAAGTGCGAGCCATTTCGGCAAGCATAGCACACGCAGAGAGGCATTAGGCATTAGGCATTAGGCATTAGTTATCCGGGTTCCCGATACGGGCAAATGTTCAGGTTTAAACAGAGACCCAGATAACTAATGCTTAATGCCTAATGCCCCTTCTGCAGCAGCGCCGCTGCGGCCCGGTCGATCTCGTCCTCTGTCGTGAAGCGACCAACGCTCAGCCGCACTGCCCCGCGCCAGCTCCCGTGATACGCCCATCGCCAGCAGCACCGGCGAACACACAAACTCCCCCTCATGACACGCCGAGCCGGTCGAGGCCGCGACCTCCGGCACCTGCCCCAGCAGCTCCCACCCATGCCGGCCGACGAAGATCACATTCAGCGTGTTCGACAGCCGCAACTCAGGATGGCCGTTCAACAGCACGCGGTCGCCGAGGCCGTCCTGCAACCGCCGCCACAGCCGGTCGCGCAGTTCCCGCAAGCGCTGCGTCGCCGCCGGCAGCGACTGCCGCGCCAACTCGCACGCTTTGCCGAGCGCGACAATGTACGGCACGTTCTCGGTGCCGGCGCGACGGCCGTCCTCGTGGCCCGCGCCGTGAATCAGGCTCTCCAGCTTGACGCCCTTGCGAACGTAGAGCACGCCGACACCCTTGGGCGCGTACAGCTTGTGCCCGGCGACCGTCAGCAGATCGACACCAAGATCGTTGACGTTGACCGCGACCTTGCCGAGCGACTGGGCCGCGTCGGTGTGGACGAGGGCGCCGCGCTCGTGGGCGACGGCGGCGATGTCGCGGATCGGCTGCAGGGTGCCGACCTCGTTGTTGGCGTGCATGACGCTGACGAGCGTGGTGCCGCGGTCGAGGGCCTTGCGCACCGCGGCGGGATCGACGAGGCCGTGACGGTCCACCGGCAGCACGGTGACGCGGCAGCCGAGCCGCTTGAGGAAGTCGCAGGGTTGCAGCGTCGCGGGGTGCTCGACGGCGCTGGTGATGACGTGGGCGCCGCGCGCCCAGCGGCCGAAGAAGCCGCGGAGCTGCTGGAAGACGACGCCCTTGATGGCGTGGTTGCTCGCCTCGCTGCCGCCGCCGGTGAAGACGATTTCGTCGGGGCGGGCGCCGAGCAGGTCCGCGACCTGCTGCCGGGCGGCGGCGACGGCGTCGTGGGCGGTCTTGCCGTAGGCGTGCGTGCTGGAGGGGTTGCCGTGGTGCTCGCGCAGGTAGGGCAGCATGGCGTCGAGCACGGCGGGGTCCACGGGCGTCGTGGCGTTGTAGTCGAGGTAGATGGGTTGCATGTTAATAGTTTAGCAAACGAGCGGCGCAGGGTGCGCCGAAAGATCGTGGGAGCCGCCCTGCACCGCCAGGCCGAATTGTCCGTGGGCCAGGACGTTCTTCACCATCGCCTGTTCCCGCAGTTAAGACGAAGAGGACGAACCCTTGTCTTCCTCCAGCCGTTCCATATAACAGCCATGTTCTCCGCTTACCGGCCAAAGTTACCCACCCTCTAGCATTTGGAGGCGGCAACCTCAACGCCGTGTTTCGTCGGACAAAGGAGCAAGGACATGTCGATTTTCGCAGACATTTACCTGGAACCGGGCGGCCTCATCGCCTGGCTGATCGTGGGCCTCATCGCAGGCTTTCTGGCCGGGAAGGTCATGAAGGGGAGCGGCTACGGCCTCGTCGGTGACCTCATCGTGGGCCTGATCGGGGCTTTCCTCGGTGGCTTGCTGTTCGGATCGTTCGTCCATGCCGAGTATGCTCTGATCGGCAGCATCATCGTCGCTTTCGTCGGAGCCTGCCTCCTCATCGCCATCGTGCGGTTCGTCGCCCCCGGCAGATCGAGTTTGTGACCGCACCGACCCCTGTTTCCGTGCAAGTGTAACTCACGGAAACAGGGATCGAGCCATCTCCCTCACCGACTTCATTTCTTCGGTCACGACGAGACACCTTCTCGGCTCGGTTCCGCTTCCGGCGACCCAACGGCGGTAACCTCCCGGATTTTGCCGTCCATGAACGATTGAAAATCCGTATCGAAGGTGTGCTTGCTCAGTTGCCATGCGGCCTGAACGCTCTCCCGGTGTAACAAGTCGTCAAGGAACAGCTTCCATCCCGACCACTGCTTGTGCTTGAACAAGGCGGTCTGGTTTTTGAACATCAGGAATGCCCGTTCAAACAGCGAGAACAACATGGCGTGGGCGATCAACTCCTGCTTTCGTTTCTTATCCGCCCCCGAAGGGCGGTTATTGCCCGGCAAGTCGAGGATGTCGAGGTCGGGGTGCATGAGGGCGAGTTTTTGGTATTCAAAAAGCCGGTTGTCGAGTTCGTTGAACACCTTGAACTCTTGAGCCAGCCGATCCGTGCTCCTGGCCTTCAGGTACTCGTATACTGCCAGTGGGCCTGAAATGCTCAGTGACAGGTAGAAGATAATTTGGGCGATGTCCTTGATGATTTCCATGCTGGTCTCTCGTCACACTTACCATGATGGGGACCACGCCTCACGGGGAAACGGGGTCTGGCGTCCAGACGGATATGGTGTCCTTACCAAATTCGATCTCAACCCGTAGACCGGCGGAGCGCAACGCCCGCACGCCGATCAACGGCCGCTGAAACTGTGGGTCGGGTAGTGCGGGGGTGTCCTGAAAGGGTAGCCCGCGATGAAGCACCAGGCGGTAGGGTGGCGGTGGTTGCCCCGGCAGATTGCTCACCAGCCAAAGATCAACATCCCGCACCGGGACAAGGAACTTGCCGGTGACGGTGCGAATCGTCATGGGCTGGGGCAACCGGCCCTGGTCGGGGTCGAGCCCCGCTTGCAGCAAATGGTGACGCCACGCGAACGCCTCCCCGCGGTTCCCCGTATCCAGCACCCAGTTCTGAACCAGCGTGACCGCGGGCGGGGCGGTCAGCGACGGTTCCGTCACCAGGACGGGCAACACGACCGTCCAGTACGACAGCGGCGGTGACCGCGTGGGATCGGTCCAGCAATCAAAAGGCAATCGGTCGATGAACAGCGGCATGCCTCAGTCCAGCACCACCGGGCCGAGGGTGATTTCCGTTTCCTGGGGTTCGATGCAGAAAATCACGAACTCCTCCCGCCGCAGTCCGCGGCCGAAACATTCCTGGTACAGTTCGTGTTTGTGTGCGGCGAAGCCGAGTTGGTGGTCCCCCTGGTAGGCGACCCACTGACCGGGACGCTCGGTCCAAAGCTGTGGCAGGTCGCGCTGAAATGCCTGGAGTGCTTGCTGCTGCAAATCCTGGCTCATGGTTCGCCCTCTGTACAATGACTGAGGAAGCTTGCAGCGCCATTCTACACGGTCGTAAGGCTTCGTCTCGACCAATCCCCGCAACAGAGGTTCCATGTCCCGCCTCACCGACTTCTACGCCGGCCGCGGCACTGACACCGAGGGCCGCCGCCTCGCCGACCTCCTCGCCTGGGACGACGACGACCTGGAACAGGTCCACGACTTCATCCAGTGGCTGTTCCCGCTGCCGGAGCCGAGCCGCTTCAACGCCGACGCCCCGCTGCTCACGCCGGACGACATCGCCGCCTTCCACGCCGACGCCGCGCTGCGCGCAACCTGGAACAAGCCTTCGCCCGCATCCTCACCTTCCTCGGCCTGACCCGGGACACCGCCGGCGCAGTGCTGCCCGGCCCGAACTTCGACCGGCGGGCGGCGGACGTGTGGCAGGCCCCCAACCACAACTGGCTGCGCATCACGCGCATCCTCCGCAGCCTGACGCTGCTCGGCCTGGCGGATCGGGCCAGGGCGCTGTACGAACGGCTGGAGGCATTTTATACGCGGCACCAGTTCCCCATCGACGCCGACACCTTCGGCTACTGGACGCGGGCCGTTGCGCAGAGCGCATGAGCCGGGGTCAACGTGCGGGTGCCCAGGTCACGCGCTGCGCCGCAGGCCCACCGTCCCCAGCAATTTGCGGAAGGCCCGTTGCAGCCACGGCGGTCGCGGGGGGATGCGCGGCTGCGCACGGGGGGGATTGGGCATGGGGTCGGGCGAGCCGTGGTGCAGTTGAAAAAACGCGCGGTTGGTGGGCGATTGGACCTCGTAGCAATGTTCCAGCGACTGCACCAGACTGGTCCGGGCCACGGCCTCGAACGTCGCCCGGTCGCCCCGGCGGTAAAGGAATCGTGCCGCAAAACCGGCCGAGGCGAACGCCTCCAGCACCGCCTGGCAATTCGGGCCGAAGAAGTTGGAACGGTCGCCCTGCAACTCGCCGTCGTGATAGTAGCGCCATAAGGGTACGCCAGGCAGGCGCCGCCGGAGGCGGCGCAGTGAGCGCGTGCCGTTGCTGGGCTGGCGGCGCGGCAGCCAGTTACCGTCGATGACGTGGCTCTCGATCAGCACCGTTCCCCGGCACACGTTGCGGATATTGTCGATCGCCAGCAACGGATATCGGAGGTGGTACAGCACGCCCAGGAAGAGCACGAGATCGAAGTGTCCCAGCTGCTCGGCGTCCAGGCGATACACGGTGCCCGGCACCTGGCGAACCACACGCGAACCGGTCAGGCGGGCCAGGGTGGGAAAGCCAGTGCAGGCGTCGTGTTCCAGGGTCAGGGCCACCACCTCGCTGGCGCCGCGGCGCTCGCACTCGAAACTGAAACAGCCGTGCCAGGCGCCGATGTCGAGGATGCGCAGGCCGCGCAGATCGCTCGGCAAGCCCACCTCGTCGGCCACCTCGGTCACGTCGTTGCGGCCCGGCGTGTACACGCCCTGGAACAATTCCCAGCGTTGATGCCAGGGGACGCCGGGAAACTCCCCGTCGAAGCTGAATCCGGCGGGCGCCGGCGGAGGCGGTTGCGGACTCCAGTCATCCTTGTTGGCGGCCATGGTTTCGCCTCCTTGGGTTCTGGCGCTGCTGCGCGCTGATCGGGAAACGCCTCAAGGTGTACCTGATCGGCCGCGTTTTGCCAAGACAACCTGACCCGTGCAGGTGCTGCGGTGCTGCGGGCTGCGGGCTCCTGGAGCGGTTCGCGCGCGGATCGCGCCTGGGGGTGGGGCGGCGGGCACAGCTTGACCACCAGCGGCCTGCATTGCCACAGCAAGGGGGCCAAGGGGGCCAAGGGGGCCAACTTTTTCATACGTCGAGAAGCGGCGCCCTGGCTCCGTAGGGCTGGCACGGCGCGACAGCCATCGGCGGCGGTTGCCACAGCAAGAACGCCAAGAACGCCAAGAACGCCAACTTTTTCACACGTCGAGAAGCGGCACCTGGCAGCGCCGGCCTGCCGTTCGTGGTCCACGCCACTGCCGAACCACTCTCGAGCGGTTCACAGCCGCGTGGATCACGCCCCGTAGGACGGCTCTCCAGAGCCGTCTCCGAGACAAGGACGGCTCTGGAGAGCCGTCCCACAGGCTGTGCGCAAACCGAGTGCGAACCACTCTAAACAATCCCCTTGACGCTGGCATAGCACAGCCAGCAGCCCAGCGCCAGCACGCACACGGCGCTGATCAGCGGCAGCGCCCGTACTAGCCGGCCCTCACCGAACTTGCTGTCGGCGAAGCCGCGCACGCGCACCACCAGCACGCCGATCAGCACCAGCACGCTCGCCAGGCCGGCGCTGAACGCCAGCACCATCGGCAGCGCCAGCCAGACCTCGTGCCGGGCCACCGCCACCAGCAGGATCGCCACCGCGTCCCAGCACGGCACAATGCCGCCACTCATGCCCATCAGCACCAATCCCCACCAGCCCACCGGCCCCGGCGGCGCGTGCTGGTGATGGCCGGGGCCGTGATGGTGGTGATGATGGCCGCCGCCGATGTGGATGTGGTCGGCCCCACCGGACAGCCGCTGCAATAGCAGCCAGAAGCCCAGGCCCGCCACCAGCAGGCCCATGACCAGACCCAACCCCTTCTGCACGTTGCGCTGCGTCTCCGCCGACATCTCGCCGGAGAAAAACAGCTGCAATACCACCGCCAGGATCAGCACGCCGCCAGTGTGCGTCAGCGTCGTCACCAGGCCCAGCACCAGCGCGTGCCAGACGGTGCCGCGCTGGCCGACCAGGTACGCCGCCACCAGCGTCTTGCCGTGGCCCGGCGTCAGCGCATGCACCGCCCCGATGGCGGCCGCCAGCAACAGCAGCAGCCACGCCGCGTGGTTGGAGTACAGGAACAGCCGCAGCAAATCGACGTGATCGTCGCCGGGTGGGGCGGGCTCGGACGGCGGGCTCGGCCTGGCGTCTCCCGCGGCGGCCGGTTCTGCCTTCGGCCCCGACTCCGCGGCGGGCGCCTCGAAGGTCAGGGCGACGCGGCGCAACTGCTTGTAGTCGCCGGACTGGTAATCGAGCGGTGATTTCGCCTTCAGGGCCGCCGACGGCTCCGTCCGCTCCAGCACCTGGACGCCCACCGGCTCCAGCGACAGGTCAATGCGGCCCTTCCACTCCAGCCACTCATCCTCCGCCAGCGAAAACTGCTGGCGCTGGGCCGGCCGCAGTGGGAACGTGGCGCGGAACACAAGGTCAAAGCGGACGTGGCCGAGGCGCTGGCCGTTGTCGTCGCGCAGGGTGTGGCGGTGTTGCGTGCAGGTGAAGACCAGGGGTTCGCCGTCGCCCCGGGCGTCGAGCCAACGGGCGAGCCGTGGGGCGTAGCACTCGGCGTAACCATCGTAGAACTTGTTGGGGTCGGACTTCTGCCAACCGGACGGCACCCTGTCCTTGAACGGCTGCAGATCGTGGAAGGCGGCGAACTCGTTCACCTCCAACCGAAAGAAGACGGTGACGACAACCTGGCCGGCGGCGTGGTCCGGCGCTACGCGGATAAGCAGCGTGCGGTCGTGGTGGTCCGCGAGGACTGGATGGGCCTCGGCGCGGCTGACCAGGTGACCCGGTGACAGGGTGACAAGGTGACAAACCACCACAGCGAACAGCGCACGGGCCAGGTCGGAGCCGCAGAGAGCGCGGAGCCGCAACACATGCCGGGTCATGGCCATTTTCCTGTCAGCCTCGCATCGGTTCATTCCTCCCGCCAACTTACCAACTTCCGGTCACCCTGTCACGGGGCGAGCGGCGCAGCGTCAGCCCGCCGGTACTGCACAACACCGGCGGGCTGACGCCGCGCCGCTCGCCAACGGTCATTTCTGCCGCGGCCGACAGTAGCTCAGCGCCATCAGCGCGTAGCCGGTTGACAGATTCGGGTCGGCCTCCATCCAGTTCGGCACCCCGTTTCTCCAGCTGCCGTCCTTGTTTTGACGCTTCGCCAGCGCCGCCACGATGTCCGCCCGCCAGTCGTGCTTGACGCCCTTGTCGTCCACCACGTAATCCAGGCCCAGCGCGTCCAGGCACTTGGCCATCGTGTGGTAGTAGTAGTACAGGCCCCACGCCTTCCGCGTCTCCGGCATGCCGCTGTTGGCGTCCACGCTGTAGTGCTTCTTGATCCACGCCAGCGCCGTCTGGATGCGGGCGTCGGTCTTCGGCACGCCGCAGTAGATCAGGCTCTTGATGCCCGCGTAGGTCATGCTGCCGTAGCCCGGCAGAGCGCCGTCCGGTCCCGGCTTGTCGATCACCTTCGTGACGCCGCCCGTCGCCGCCGTGTAGATGAAACTGCCGTCGTTGATGAGGCCCGCCCACGGCAGCATATTGTGTTCGCTCTTGCGATTCTGGCAGCGGCTGACGAACTGCGCCGCCTTCAGGAACGCCGGGTCGTTCGGCGGCAGCCCCGCCGCCTTCAGCGCGTCCAGGAACATCTGCGTGTTCGACAGGTCCGGCCGCGATTTGCTGTCGTAGCCCGCGCCGCCGTAGTAGTCGTCCTGCGGCGTCTTGCCCTCGCCCTCGTCCCACTGCAACTTCTTGAGGAACGCCACCGCGTCGCCGATCACCGCCTTGTACTTCTCGGGCCGGTTGGCCGCCTGCAGCGCCATCACGTTGATGGCCGTCACGTAGTTCTGCAACTGCACCTTCGCATCCTTGCCGGCGATGTGGCCCGCCTTCGCGTTGACCAGGCCCTCAATGTATTTCAGCGCCTTACCGGCCAGCGGGTCGTTGGCGGTGACGCGGCCGGTGCGCAGCAGGCCCGTTAGCACGACGCCGGTCACGCCCGGCGACTTGCCAGTGCTCCAGCCGCCGGTTTTGTCCTGCGTGGTTTTGAGGTAGTCGATCGCCTTGCCGACGACCGCGTCCCACTGGGCGGCCTGGACGTTCTTCTTGCCGCCGGGCTGCTGGGCGGCGACCGGGCTACTTACGCCGAGGCCGGCGGCCAGCACGGCGGCCAGGGCGGCGGCGGCGGTGAACAATCGGGTCATGGGAAAACTCTCCCTGGAAAGAAGGTCATTCACGGAGCGTCATGGTATCAAAACCGCCTGAGCGCGGGAAGCAATTCCGGTGCCGGCCCGTCCGCCGCGGCCGGCCGCCACCCGGCTGCGGCGGACGGGCCGGCACCGGTCAGCGAATCGCCAGCGCTGGCCAGAGGCCGCGCAGTGCTGCGATGGTTTTTTCAAAATTGCTGTTTGCGTTTCTGCCGCGGCGCTGGATAATCATAATCAACCTTTAATTTGGAAATGTTCGTTTTTCTGGCCGGAGCCGTCGGAATGGCAGTTCTCTCGCTGCGTCGGCGCTTCTGGGCATTCCTCCTGGGTTCAAGCTGCCTGGCCTGTGGGCTCGTCGGTTGTGGCGGCGGCAGCGATCTGTCGCCCCCCGACATCTCCCCGGAAGCGGTCGCGGCGAAGGCCATCAAGCAGTGCGACAAGAACGGCGATGGCGTGCTGGACGCGGCTGAGCTGGAAGACTGCCCTTCTCTGAAGAGCGCGCTGAAACTGATCGACACGAACAGGGACGGCAAGGTGAGTGCCGACGAGTTGGCGGCGCGGCTGACCAAACTGGTCGAGAGCCGCATCGGCCGCGTCAACGTCGGCTGCACGGTAAGCCTGGACGGCACCCCCCTGGAAGGAGCGACGGTGCGACTGATCCCGGAAACGTTCATGGGCGACTCCTGCAAAGCCGCGTCGGCGACCACGGAAGGGAACGGCAGCGGGCGGTTCAAACTGGAGGGCGAAGCCAGGGAAGGCGTGCAGTGGGGCTATTATCGCGTGGAAGTTTCCAAAAAAGACGGCGCCGGCCAGGAGCAACTGCCGGAGCGCTACAACACGAAATCGACGCTCGGCTACGAGGTGGCTCCGGACATGCGCCTTGGCGTGCTGCTGAAACTGACTTCCTGATCGGTCGATCCGGCTGTTCTGCCGGGTCGATTTTCTCTCGTCATCTGTCATTGAGGACCACGTCATGCGAACGAATTCGAGTGCCAGCCGGCGGGGCGGCTTCACCCTGATCGAGTTACTGGTGGTGATTGCCATCATTGCCATCCTCATCGGGCTGCTCTTACCAGCCGTCCAGCAGGTCCGTGAATCCGCCAACCGCTCCACCTGCCAGAACAACCTGCACCAGATGGGCGTCGCCGTCCACAACGTCCACTCGCTTACCGGTAAGCTCCCCTCGGGCGGTTGGGGCTGGGACTGGGTGGGCGACCCGGATCGCGGCTACGGGCCGGAGCAGCCGGGCGGCTGGGTCTACAACCTCTTGCCCTTCATGGAGCTGGATAATCTGCGAAACCTGGGCCGAGGACAGACCACCCTGGCGGCGAAGGCCGCCGGCCTGACGCTGCTGTTGCAGTCACCGGCGCCTGGCTTCAACTGCCCCTCGCGCCGCGCTGGCGGCCCCTTCGCCAACGGCCGCGGCGCCGAGGGCTACTACGTCGGCGACCCGACCAACTCCTCCAATACCACCACCATCAACCCCCCCCTGCTGGCCCGCACCGACTACGCGGCCTGCGCCGGGGACGGGGCCGACCAGCAGATGCCGGCCCCACCAGTTTGCTCAACGGCACGAACGGCTCCTACGCCTGGCCCGTCTGTGATGGCGTCATTTACGGCCACAGCAGCATTCGCTTCAATGACATTCGCGCCGGCACCAGCAACGTCTACATGATCGGTGAGAAATACCTGAACATCAACAACTACCTCACCGGCACCGACGGCGGCGACAACGAGTCGATGTACGTCGGCTTTGACAACGACGTCAACCGCACCACCGACACGCAGCCGCTGCGCGATTCGGTGATCAGCACGAGCACCGATGCGTTCGGCAGCGCCCACCCCGGCGCCTTCAACATGCTGATGTGCGACGGTTCGGTGCGCACCATCGAGTACAGCATCACCTTGACCGTGTTCCAGCCTGCGGGTCGGCGCAACGGCTGACCCCTGGGCGGACTCGGAAAACGCCGAACGGCTGGCATCCGCCGCGGGATGTCAGCCGTCTGTTGTTGGGGAGGGGGTTCGAGTTCAACCAACGGCGCCGCGCACCACCGCCCGCAGCCCAGCGTCGTCGATGCGCTCCAGCGCCTGGGCCGGGCTCACCCACAGCCGCTGCCGCTGCTGTCGCTCGGGCCAATCCGTCTTCACCTCGCTCACCTCCATCAGGAACACCGTGACGTGATAGGTCGCGCCGTACTTGCTGTAGAGGTAGCTGCCGACCGGCTCGGGCCGCAGCACGCCCACCAGCCCCGCCTCCTCCCACGCCTCCAGCAGGGCGCTTTCGCCAGCGGTGTGGCCCGGATCGATCAGCCCCTTGGGGACGACCCAACGCTTGCCGTTGCTGGACGTAATCAGGCAGACCGTACCGTCCCGCAACGGAATGGCGGCTGCCTGGCGAATGAATTCGGGTGCACTGGCCATCGTACCTTCTCAGTGGGAAGGAGAATCCCAACTTGCAGGATGAAGAAAACCGCCCGGGCCGTCAAGTTCGGTTCGACCGATTCATCTGCTCTTCACACGACCCACGCGCCATCTTCGATACAACAGCTCCCGGCTGGGAAAAAGTGAGCAGTTTTCTGGTGACGCCGGCATTTATTCGTAGTGCAGGCGGCCCGCCTGCACAAATTGGGCAGGCGGGCCGCCCGCGCTACGAAAGGAGCAGCCATGAGCAAAACCATCACGCTGGCGCGGCAACTTCACCGCCTGGTGCCGGGGGCCGGGCCGGAGCAGTGGCCGGACGCGGAATTGTTGCGCCGCTACGCGGCGGGGCGCGATGAGGCCGCCTTCGCCGCCCTGGTGCGCCGCCACGGGCCGATGGTCTGGAACACCTGCCGCCGGACGCTCGGCCACCAGGACGCGGAGGACGTGTTCCAGGCGACCTTCCTGGTGCTGGCGCGGCGCTGCGGGGCGGTGCGCTGGCGTGCCTCGGTGGCGCCGTGGCTGCACGCGGTGGCTCGCCGCCTGGCCGGCAAGGCCCGCGCCCAGGCCGCCCGCCGCCCGGCACCGGCCGCGGTGGACGGCGTCAGCCCCGACCCGCTGCAGGACATAACCGCCCGCGACCTGCTGGCCGCCCTCGACGCCGAGCTGGCCCGGTTGCCGGAGTGCTGCCGCGGACCCGTGCTGCTGTGCTGGCTGGAGGGTAAGACGCAGGAGGAGACGGCCCGGTTGCTGGGCGCGTCGCTGAGCACAGTGCGGCGGCGGCTGGACGACGGCAAGCGGCTGTTGCGTGCGCGGCTGGCGCGGCGCGGCCTGGCGCCGGCGGTGCTGGTGGCGCCGGCGCTGGCGGGCGCGATCCCCGAGCGCGTGCTGGCCGGCGCCGTCTGTCGCGCTGCCGCCACGGCCCGCGCCGCGGCGCTGGCGGACGGGCTCCTGGCGGCGACGGCGGGCCGGCTGCGCGGCCCTGGCGCTGCTGCTGACGGCGTGCATCGCGGCGGCGGGCTTCGGCCTGGCGGCCGTTGCGCCCGCCGAAAAACCGCCCGCCCCGCGCCTGGAGCCGGTCGCGCCTGCGCCCCAGGACGGAAAGCAGCCGGCACGCGTGGACGCGCTGGGCGACCCGCTGCCGCCCGGGGCGCTGTTGCGCCTGGGGACGGTGCGGCTGCGGCCGGGCAACGCCGTGGCCGGCGCCCTGTTCACGCCCGACGGGAAGGTGATTGCGACCGGCGGCACTAACGGCGTCGTGCGCTTCTGGGACCCGGCCACCGGCAAGCAGGTGCGCGAGCTGGCGGTGGGCGCGGGCCTTTATTTCGAATCCCTGGCCTTCGCGCCCGACGGCGGCCGGGTCGCGGCGCAGGACTACCGCGCGATCTACGTGCTGGACCTGGCGACCGGCAAGACATTGCATCGGCTGGCGGTGCCGCCGGAGGCGCGGCTGTCCGCGGTGGCGTTCTCCCCCAAGGGCGACCTGATCGCAGCGTCCGGCTCGGGCATCGTGCGCGTCTGGGGCGCGGACGGCGCCGAGCGCTGGACGTTCGCCGACAAGGGCGACTACTTCGGCTGCCTGGCGTTCTCCCCCGACGGCCGCACCCTGCTCGGGGGGGAGGGCAGCCACAACTCGGCGCTGTGCCTGTGGGACGCGGCGACCGGCAAGCTGCACTACCGCCGCAAGGGCCACACCGGCCCGATCGCCTCGGTCGCCTTCAGCCGCGACGGCAAAACCATCGTGGCCGCCGGCTACCAGGAGACGCGGCTGTGGGACGCGGCGACGGGCCAGAAGGGGGCGGTCTTCGGCGGGGTGAAGGGCCGCGGCACCCGCGTCGCGTTCACGCCGGACGGCAAACTGCTGGCCATCGGCGGCAATGACAACGTTTTGCGGCTGTACTCCTGGCCGGACGGCAAGGAGGTGCGGGCGCTGCCGCGACTGCCCGACCACGTCCGCTCGCCGTCGTTCACGCCCGACGGCAAGACGCTGGTGACGATGGGCGACACGGGAGCGATTCACCTGTGGGACGTGGCCACGGGCCGGCCGAAGCTGAAGCTGCCGGGCCACGCCGAGCGGCTGAACGGGGTGGCGTACCTGCCCGACGGCAAGACGATCGTGACCGCCGCCTGGGACGGCACGGTGCGGCTGTGGGACGCCGCCACGGGCAAGGAGCTGCGCCGCCTGGAGGTCAACCCGAACAACGAGAAGGCGGACGTGGCCAACCCGAACACCATCGGCCACATCGCGGTGGCGCCGGACGGCCGGCAACTGGCGGCGACGCGCGGCGACGAGGTGACAGTGATCCTGGACGTGGCGACCGGCAAGGAGGTGGGCCGCTACCGGGCGGGCAGCGTGGCGTTCTCGCCGGACGGCAAGCTGCTCGCCTGCGGCCAGCGCGGCACGCAGGTAGAGGACTGCAACCGGGGGATCATTCACGTCTACGACCGGGCCACGGGCAAGGAACTGCGAAAGATACTCGGCCACCTGACCACGATCGGCTCGCTGACGTTCACGCCGGATAGCCGGACGATCATCTCGCGCGGCATGATGCCGCTCGGCTCCTTCGGCGGCGACCGGGGCGAGAGGGAGACGAAGTTCGTGCGCGTCTGGGACGTGGCGAGCGGGCGCGAGCTGCGGGCGCTGCCGGCCGGCGGCCGGGTACACGGTGCGGTGCTGTCGCCGGACGGGCGGACGATGGCGGACTTCAACCTCCTGGGCAATAGCGTCGGCCTGGTGGAGACGCTGACGGGCGGCACCCGCGGCACGCTGCAGGGCCACATCGACATTGACGACGTGGCGTTTTCGCCGGACGGCAGGACGATCGCCACGGCGAGCATGGACGGCACGGTGCGGCTGTGGGACGCGCACGCCGGCAAGGAGATCGGCCGGCTGGAGGGCCACCGCAGCTGGGTGCTGTCGGTCGCGTTCGCGCCGGACGGCAAGACGCTGACCACGGGCAGCCTGGACACGTCGGCGCTGGTCTGGGACGTGCGCCGCTACACGCAACGACCCGCCCCGGCGGCGCCGACCGCGGCGGAGCTGGCGGACTGGTACTCGGACCTGGGCCAGGACGCGCTGACGGCGTACCGCGCCATCGGCCGGCTGGTGGCGGTGCCGCAGGCGGCAGTGCCGTTCCTGGCGGAGCGGCTGAAGCCGGCGGCGGCGGTCGCGGACGCGCGGATCGTGAAGCTCGTGGCCGACCTGCAGAGCAAGCAGTTCAAGGTCCGCGACCAGGCGTCGAAAGAGCTGGAGAAGCTGGGCGAGCAGGCCGACGCGGCGCTGCGGCAGGCGCTGAACAAGGAACTGCCGCTGGAGGCGAAACGACGACTGGAGGGACTGCTGGAGAAGCTGGAGGGCGCAACGCTGTCGGCCCAGACGCTGCGGCAGGTGCGGGCGGTGGAAGTGCTGGAGACGGTCGGCACGGCGGAGGCGCGGGCGCTGCTCGCGCGGCTGGCGGAGGGGGTGCCGGAGGTGCGTCAGACGCGCGCGGCGCGGGCGGCGCTGGCGCGGTTCAAGGGGCGGTGAGCAATGCGGTTTGCAGGGCAAGATCGAAGTCGAGGTTGGAGTCCCGGCAAGGTGAAATCGCGAAAACGCATGAACGTTCCCAGGTTCGTTACCGCCTGCCAGGGATCACAACCTTGCCGCGTTCACGCACATTGCAGCAGCAATGCACTCACCCCTCGGAAAGCCAGTCCGGTATCCGAGCCAAAGAAGTCGTGACTTCCTCATCCGAAACCGACCCGTCAACGACATCACGCAGCACCACCAGGGTGGCCTGCTCCACGAGTCCCCGCCACGCTTCGATGGCCTCCTGCAGCCGTTGAATGAACCAGTCGGTTTCCGGCCATTGTTGCGGGCCGGCCGCCGCGAGGTATCGGCCCAACCGTCCCTCATCCGGGAGGCTGTACCCGTACACCACGAACCGATTCGCAAAAACGAGCAGCGGCGGCGAGCCCTCGGGAGGGGTGAGCCAGCGGTCGAACAGATCGCCCATCGACCACCGATCCACCCACTCCACGAAGTGAAGCACCGGCAGTGCCAGCGCGTTCGCCCGCATCCGGCCGGCAAACTCGTCTGCCTCGTCACGCACCGACTGGGGCCACTGCGTACTCCCCCACTCATTCGGATTGACGGCCTGCCGCGCCGCGGACCACGTCTGAAGCCGCTGCCGGACGGCAGCGCCGGCCGCTCCGACTATTTTTGCGACCGTGATTCGCTGGGTTGCCAACTGCCACCGCCTCTCACGGCGCCTCGATGCAATACAGGTACTTGTGCCCGCGCAGGAACAACTGCCGCCCGACCACCACCGGCGGGGCGTCAATGTTGTCGTCCAGCGCGTTGGTCGCCAGCACCTCCAGCTTCGTACTCTGTTTCAGCACCAGCGTCACGCCGTCCTGGTCCACCAGGTAAATCCGCCCGGCCGCCGCCGTCGGCGACGCATAGAAACTGCCCATCCCCGGCAGCCGCACGTGCTCGAAATACGGCTTGCCCGTCTTCGCGTCCAGGCAAGTCAGCAGTGGGTCATTGCTCTGCGTGAAGTACAGCTTGCCGTCCACCAGCAGCGGCGACGGCACATACGGCGTGCCCTTGTTGTAGCGCCAGCGCAGCTTGTCGGACTTCGTCAAATCGCCGCGCAGCTCGAGCGGTACGGCCACCGCGGCAGCACCCTTGTAGCCGCTCATGACGTAGGCGACGCCGTCCGCCGCCACCGGCGACGGAATCGCGTTCAGCGTGCCGCCGCCACACTCCCACAGCAGCTTGCCGGTCGCCAGGTCGTAACTGCGCATCTTGTTCGTGCCGTTGACGATCACCTGCGTCATGCCGTTGTGCGTCACCACCAGGGGAGTGTTCCAGGTCGTTGGCTCGTCGCGCGGCACCTGCCAGCGCGTCTTGCCGGTGGCGGCGTCCAGCACGATCAACTTCGAATTGACTTCCTGGTCCCAATTCAGGATGAGATGATCGCCGTGCAGCACCGGAGTGCTGGCCTCGCCCCAGCCGAGGCGCGTGAACAGCAGCCCGAGGTCGCGCTCCCAGACGCGCTTGCCTTGGGCGTCGAAGCAGTGGACGCCCCAGGAGCCGAACGACACCCAGACATGCTTGCCATCGGTCGTCGGCGAACCAGCGGCGTAGCTGTGGCTGGGGTGATGGCCCTCATGCGGCACACGCTCGGCGGCAATCTGTCGCCACAGTTCCTTGCCCGTCTTGCGGTCGTAGCAGATCAGCAGGAACTGATGATACGTACTGGGGGCCTTGGTCTTCTTCTCCAGTTCGGGCGGCACCTTCGGCAGGTCCGCCGGTTTGGCGGCGCGGCCGGTATCGACGGCGGTGGCAACGAACACGCGGTCGCCCCAGACCACGGGCGTGGAACTGCCGCGGCCAGGCACGGCGGCCTTCCACTTGACGTTGGTCTTTTCGTCCCAGGTGGTCGGCGGGTCGCCGTGCGGTGCGACGCCACAGGCCAGCGGGCCGCGCCAGTGGCCCCATTGATACGCTGCGGTTTTGTCGCCGCCGGCGAGCGCCGCCACCGACAGCCAGGGCCAGATCAAAACACCCAGAATGAGTTGTCGCAAAAGGAATCTCCTTGAAAGGCGAAGGTTGGGGCCTGGGCCATTATGACAACCGCGGCGCCGTCGGCCAAGCCCTTGTCCGGTCGCTGCGATCTTCGCACAATGACGCAGACTACCCATTTTCACTCGGCAAGGGATCACCATGACTAACCCATTGGTTGCCCAGGCGGGCCACAAGCACGCCCCGCCGCGCCAGCGCTTGTCGGCGCCGCGCATGTGGGAGGGCTGTGACTTCTTCGCCTGGCTGCGCTTGCTCTGGCGCGGCCGCTTCGCCGTCCACAGGACTTGCTGGTATCTCGTCCCCGTCATCACCGTCGTCAGCTTCGGCCATACGCTGCTACGGCTGCTGCAGGAAGCGATCTACGGCCGCCGCATCCGCCAGACCGTGTTGCAGCACCCGCCGATTTTCATCCTTGGTCACTGGCGAACCGGCACCACGCTGCTGCACGAGTTGCTGGTGCAGGACGAGCGCTTCGCCTTCCCAACAACCTACGAGTGCATGAACCCGAATCACTTCCTGCTCTCGGAGAACATCTTCACGCGCTGGCTGTACTGGCTGATGCCGACACGGCGGCCAATGGACAACATGGCCGCGGGCTTCGACCGGCCGCAGGAGGACGAGTTCGCCCTGTGCATGCTCGGCGAACCGTCGCCGTATCTGACGGTCGCCTTCCCCAACCGCGGACCGCAGTACAATGAATACCTCGACCTCGAAGGACTGTCGCCGCGCGCTCTTGGCAGCTGGAAGCGCACCCTGTACCAGTTCCTGCAAAAGATCACATTCCGCAGTCCGAAACGGCTGGTGCTCAAGTCGCCGCCGCACACCGCCCGCCTCAAGGTGCTGCGCGACCTGTTTCCGGGGGCGCTGTTCATTCACATCGTCCGCGACCCTTATGTCGTATTCCCGTCCACGGTCAACCTGTGGAAGTCGCTCTATCAGCGGCACGGCTTGCAGAAGCCGAATTATGTTGGGTTGGAAGAATATGTTTATACGACGTTCCTGCGTATGTTTGACTGCCTCGAAGCGGGCCGCAAGCTCATTGAACCAGAGCGCTTCTATGAATTGAAATATGAGGATCTGGTGCGCGACCCAGAGGAGCAAATGCGGCGGCTGTATAAACACCTGCACCTGGGCGGCCTTGATGAGATGTTGCCGCGGCTGCGGAAGTACCTGGAGAGCATCGCGGGGTATGAGACGAACAAGTATCAGATGACGCCGGAGCAGCGGACGGAGGTCGGGCGGCGCTGGGGACGGGTGATCGAGCGCTACGGCTATGGGGAAGCGGTCGCGAGTGGTGTGGCGGCCGGTTAAGGGCCTGTGCGAAAAGTAGGTGCCGCGAGCCGAGCGGCACCCGCTGCGGGTGCCGCTCGGCTCGCGGCGCCTACTTTTCGCACAGCCACTAACCCTTCAGCAGTTGTTCGCTGAGCGTCTTGACGCGCTCGACGCTGTGCCGCAAATTTTGCTGGGCGGACTGCATGTTGCTCATGCCACTCTCAAACTTCTCGACGCACTGATCCAGTTCGTTGACGCTGTGGTCGGGCTGCAGCAGCACGTTCGACAGTTCCTTGATCGCCGGCTCGATCTCGCTGAGGAGGACTTTGAGGAGGTTGCGGCCCTGGTTCTCGGATTCGATGGTGACGTTGTGCAGCGAGTTCAGCACCGCCCCGTGCTCCATCGGATCGACCATGCGCTCCGGGTCGAACTTACGGCCGGCGCGCTGGGCCTGCTCAGCCTCTTGCTGGGCCTGAGTGCTGCCCTGGCGCTGGGCCTTGTCGGTGGCCTCGGCCTGTTCGAGGCTGTTGCTCGCCTTCTCCCAGTTGGGCCGCAGTTCCAACGCATGGCGGTAGTGGGCGATGGCCAGCGGATACTGCTGCCGCTCGAAGTAGAGGTTGGCGAGGTTGTAGTGGGCGTCGGCCATGCGCGGGTTGACGCGCGTGGCCTCGCGGTAAGCCTGGATGGCCAGGTCGGTCTGGCCCTTGCGGCGGTAGACCAGGCCGAGATTGTAGTAGCCCTCGCCGCGGTTCAGGTCGAGCTGAATGCCGCGGCGCAGCACCAGCACCGCGTCATCGAGCAGGTCCATGCGGTTGTAGACCGCGCCCAGGTTGATGAAGGCGCCGGCGTGCAGCGGGTCGAGGCGCGTGACTTCCTTGAAGTGGTGGGCGGCGCTGACGTAATCGTGCAGCAGGAAGCACACCGTCGCCAGGCCGTAGTGGACGTCCGGCAGGTCGGCGCGCTGCCCCAGCGCTTGCAGATAGAACTGCCGCGCCTGTTCGGCCTGGCCCTGCTTGAGGCAGGCCTTCGCCTTTTGACAGATGCCTTCGATGCTTTCTTTGGCCATGAGAGCGCTCCCGGCGTGGTTGGCGATGCCGACGGAACGGATGGCAGCGTATTGGGGAATTATAACGCGACGGTCAAGGTCGCCTCAACCACAAAACTACCCCCGCTCACCCGAGCGCCGGAGTTTTCGCCGTCCGCCTGGCCGCCTTTGCCGGGCGTGCTGCTGGCGCCGCGTGGCGATGGACAAACCAACTCACCGCCCCTTGAGGGAGACCGAGAGTTGAAACTGGGAATAAATCGCACCCGCGCTTTTCACCTTCGCCCGTGCGTCGAGCAGACTGACCAGGCAATCGTCGTGGGTAAAGGACCAGCCGTCGCCGAAACGATCGCGTGCAAACTTCTTCCCGGTCGTCAGGCGGTTGAAGTCCTTGATCGGGGTTCGGCTGGTGAGCCGGGCGCCGTCCACGGTGAATGTGCCCGAAAAGGACCGCTTCGGCCAGAAGTCCGGAGTGTCCCGGTCCAGGGCGACCGCGAAGGCATGAATCAGTGTACCGTTGGACTGCTGGAACGCAAAGACGCCGTGATCGTCCCACGTCAGGAGTCGATTGCCCAGATCCAGTTCACGCGTCGGCGGGCCGAGGACTTTCAGGAGGCGTTTGCGGTCGAAGGGCAACTCGAACCGCTCGCCGTTGATGATGAACGCCTGCTCGTGGACCTGCACCTGGAGTTTGGACGGGGCCGGTGGGCCCGCCTGCCCCTGGGTCGGGGTGGCTGGCGCCGGCAACAGGGCGGCGCACGCCAGCACCGCGGCCAGGAGGGTTGCGTGACGGATCATGCTTCGGGCCTTTCCATGAGGAGATTGAGGGTACTCGGCGGCACGAGTTACCCGTCCTGGCGAGGGGCACCACCGCCCGGCGGCGGATTCTTCATGGCCTCGGTGACGATCCTGGACACGACGCCGCCAACCGTGTCGCTGACCTGTTTGCCGATGTCCGCCGCGGTGTCGGCGATCTGCTCGACGATCTGGTCGGCCTTTTTGGCGCCGGTGACCCTGCCGAGGGCCGCCTTGCCGGCCGCCTTGAGCATGTTGCCGACCACCTTGCCGCTGGCCGCGGTGGCGTTGGCGACCGTGGCGGCAGCGGCGTCCGCGACGGCCTTCTGAGCGGCCTTCGCGGCGGCGCCGGCCACGGCAGCGCCCGCCGCGGCGACCACCGCCCCGGCCGCCGGCGCAACTGGCCGAGCACACCGCTCAGGAACCGCGGCAGCGGACGCGGCTGGGCCGGGTCGGCCTTCGGCGCCGGCGCCGCGGGCAGCGGTTCGTCGTCGGCCACGGCGTAGGCGGCCTCTTTTTGCGAGCGGTCGCAGATGACGAAGCCATCGTGGACCAGGCCGTCCACGGTGCGCTGCACCGCCTTCTGCGGCTGCGGGTGCAGCGCCTCGACCACCTGGCCGAGGGTGGCCCGGCCCTGCGTCCACAGGAACCGCAGCACCCGCAACTCGGCGTCGTTGAACTCCCGCTGACTGTGGGCCATGTCGTGTCTCCTCGGCTCGTTCGTAATTCCCGTTTACGTTTCGCCATCTTGAAAGCGCGCGAAGCGTAAACAGGAGCGATCCAACTTGAAGCGTCCTCACCAACATTCTACCCGACGGCGGCGCCGCGTGCCGAGGTGATCCTGGCCCTTGCAATTGACACAACCCGCCGACCGACTAAAATCCACATCTCATCTGTGACGCACCCGCCGCGCCCGGCCCTTACCCAGAAAGCCAGGCTACCGTGTCCGCGCCGCACGACAACTTTGAAGCGAGCCGCCAGGAGAAGCTGCACGCCATCGCGCAATTGGGCCTCGATCCGTGGGGCTGTCGCTTCGACGGCCACCAGTCCATCGCCGACGTGCTGAAGTTGCCCACGGAGTTGCCGCCAGAGCAACGGCCGCACGTGCGCATCGCCGGCCGCATCGTCAGCCGGCGACCCGGCGGCAAGGCCCACTTCCTCGACCTGAAGGACTGGTCCGGCGTGCCGACGCTGCGCGAGATCAAGGGCGAGCGCGAGGGCACTGTCGATCAGGTGCCCGACCTGTCCAGCCGCATCCAGGTGATGATCGGTCAGAAGGAGGTCGGCGAGCTGGGCTGGGGCCTGACGCAGCACCTGGACCTGGGCGACCTGCTGGGCGTGGACGGCACCTTCGGCAAGACACGCCGCGGCGAGCCGACGGTGTTCGCGGAGCAGCTGACGTACCTGGGCAAGTCACTGCTGCCGCACCCGGACAAGTGGGGCGGCATGCAGGAGATGGAGTACCGGCTGCGGCACCGTTACCTGGACCTGACGTATAACCCGGAGACGCTGGACCGCGCCCGCAAGCGCGTGCTGATTGTGCGGACCATCCGCCGTCACCTGGACGACCAGGGTTATTTCGAGGTGGAGACGCCGACGCTGCACGCCATCGCTGGCGGCGCCGCGGCCAAGCCGTTCATCACGCACCACAACGCACTGGAGATCGACCTGTACCTGCGTATCGCCCTGGAGCTGCACCTGAAGCGACTGCTGGTCGGCGGCATCGAAAAGGTGTACGAGATCGGCCGCGTCTTCCGCAACGAGGGCATCAGTCCGAAGCACAACCCTGAATTCACGATGCTGGAGCTGTACCAGGCGTACGGCAACTACGAGACGATGATGGACCTGACCGAGGCCATGATCGTGGCGTGTGTGCGGACACTGGGCGAAGCGCTGGTGCTGCCCTACGGCGACCGCCAGCTGGACTTCACGCCGCCGTTCAGGCGGGCGAAGTACGCGGACCTGTTCCACGAGCACACCGGCGTGGCGATGGAGGACGCGGCGGCTGTGGCGGCGCTGGCGCAGCGGCACGACCTCCCGACGGCGAACACCGACCCCGACGTATTGGTTCACAAGCTGTTCGAGTTGATCGTGGAGCCGAAGCTGGAAGCGCTCGACCAACCGGTGTTCGTGTATGACTACCCGGCGGCGCTGTGCCCACTGACGAAGCGCAAGCGCGACAACCCGGCCATTGCGGAGCGTTTCGAGTTGTACGTGCATGGCATGGAGTTGGCGAACGCCTACACGGAGCTGAACGACCCGATCATGCAGGAGGCGACCTTCCGCCGGCAGCTGGCCGGGCTGAAGGAAGAGGACTCGATGGCGAAGATGGACGACGATTTCGTGCGGGCGTTGAAGCACGGTATGCCGCCGGCCGGCGGCATGGGCATCGGCATCGACCGGCTGACGATGCTGCTGACCAACACGCAGACCATCCGTGACGTGATTCTGTTCCCGCTGCTGCGGCCGGAGAAGAAGTAAAACAAATCACGAAAACACGAAAGGTTGAAAACACGAAAAAAAGAAAATGGATAATTGAGCAAGGCGCCTGGTTCTGGACTACGACTCAGGGCAACTCATTTTTCTGGTCTTTTTCGTGTATTTCATTGTTTCGTGTTTTCGTGATGGAATTTCTCGGCGAGATCCAGGGAGGGATCGGTGTACAAAGTGCTCCTCTGCTGGCGTTATCTCAAGACGAGATATCTGGCGCTGGCGTGTATCATCAGCGTGATGCTCGGCGTGGCCACGCTGATCGTTGTCAACAGCGTCATGAGCGGCTTCAGTACGAAGCTGCGCGACCGGTTGCACGGCCTGCTGTCTGACGTGGTCATCGAGTCGCCGAGCATGGACGGCTTCGCCGACCCCGACGGCAAGATGGCCCGCATCAAGGCGGACCCCTTCCTGGCGGAAAAAATCGAGGCGCTGACCCCGACCATGGAGGTCGCCGCCATGCTGCAGTTCCGGCTGCCCAACGGCGAGATGTTCACCAAGCCGGTGCGCGTCATCGGCATTGACGCCGAGTCGCGCGGCAGGATCGGCGGCTTCAAGGAGCACCTCTGCGAACCGAAAAACCAGGTCAACCCCTCGTTCGAGGTGAGCGGCAGGGCCCTGAAGCGCTACCAGGAACGCACACGCTTCGCCGTGGCGCCGCCGCCGGTCCAGGTGCCGGGCGAACCGCCACCGCCGGCGCCGCCGGACGTGGAAGTCAAGACCCCGCGCGGCGTCATCGTCGGCAACCTGATCGCCAACTTCCGCTACAAGGAGAGTGCCGCGCCCAGCAGCCCCGTCAAGGAAATCTGCGTCCTGAAGAAGGGCGACCCCATTGTCCTGACGACGGTTAGCGGCCAGCGCATGAGCCCGGTCTACGACCAGTTCCTGGTGGTGGATTACTTCAAGTCGGAGATGAGCGAGTACGACAGCAATTACGTCTTCGTACCGCTCGACCACCTGCAGCATCTGCGGACCATGCACGGCCGCGTCACCAGCATCCAGCTCAAGTTGAAGGACTATCGGGAAGCGCCTGCGGTGGTAGAGGCGTTACGAAAAATCTTCCCCGACCCGCGGCAGTACCGCGTCGAGACGTGGGAGCAGAAGCAGAGCCCGCTGCTGCAGGCCATCGCCATCGAGAAGGGCATTTTGAACGTGCTGCTGTTCCTGATTGTCGGCGTGGCGGGTTTTGGCATTCTGGCGATCTTCAGCATGATCGTCGCGGAGAAGACGCGCGACATCGGCATTCTCAAGGCGCTGGGGGCCTCGAATGGCGGCGTGATGAACATCTTTCTCAGTTACGGCCTGCTGCTCGGCCTGGTCGGCACCACGCTGGGCACCGGGCTGGGGCTGTGGCTGACGTACAACATCAACGGTGTCGAGCACTTCCTGTCGCAGGTCACGGGGCAGGAGATTTTCGACCGCAGCGTGTATTACTTCAATGAGATTCCGACGGACGTGCAGCCGATGAGCCTGCTGATTGTGAACGTCGGGGCGGTGCTGATCGCGGTGCTGTTCAGCGTGCTGCCGGCGCTGCGGGCGGCGTGGCTGCACCCGGTGCGGGCGCTGCGGTATGAGTAACGTCTTGCTCCCCTCGCCCCTTCAGGATTTCAGAATATGAGGGGGTGAGAGGGTGAGGGGTGACATGACCACGGTTGTCCTGTCGTCCCTCACCCCCTCACCCTCTCACCCCTCACCAGCTTCTGGGGCGAGAGGGGTCAGACACAAGGAGGTCCCGTTCATGCCGGAAGCGTATCCGCTGCTCCGCGCCGTCAATCTGCACAAGACGTATCGCAAAAACGTGGAACAGGTGCAGGTGCTGCGCGGCCTGGACCTGGACGTGCTCCAGGGCGAGTTCGTCAGTGTCCTCGGCGCCAGCGGCTCGGGCAAGAGCACGATGCTGCACCTGCTCGGCCTGCTCGACCAGCCGGATCACGGCTGCGTCCGCCTGGAGGGCAACCGCATCGACGATCTGCCGATCCGCGCCCGCGACCGGCTCCGCAACCGCACCTTCGGCCTAATTTTTCAGTTCTACCACCTGCTGCCGGAGCTAAACACGCTGGAGAACGTGCTGATGCCGCAGATGATCGGCAAGTCAGTCTGGCAGTGGCTTGGCTGCCGGCGCGAGCTGAAGCGGCGGGCGACGGAGTTGCTGGAGCGCGTCGGCCTGGGCCATCGGCTGCGGCACCGGCCGTGCGAGCTGTCCGGGGGCGAGATGCAGCGCGCGGCCATTGCCCGGGCGCTCATCAATCGGCCACGGATTTTGCTGGCGGACGAGCCGACCGGCAACCTCGACGCCGAGACTGGCGGCCACATCGTGGGGCTGTTGCGCGACTTGAACCGCGAGGAAGGGCTTACTATCATCATGGTGACCCACAACCTGGACATCGTCGCCGCGACGGATCGCGTCGTGCGGCTGATGAAGGGCCGCGTTGAGATCGCGGCCGAGCGGGGCGACGAACCACTTCCCGGGCCGCACTTCGCCCCGTCGCTAATCCAGGAGGCGTGCTGATTGGAACAGAGGTCAGAAGTCAGAAAGACGACTGGCTGACCTCTGACCTCTGACCTCTGACTTCTGAGGTTCTCCCATGTCTCCCAAGGTCTACATCAACGGCAAGCTCTTCGACAAAGCGGACGCGAAGATCAGCGTCTACGACCATTGCCTGCTCTACGGCGACGGTGTTTTCGAGGGCATCCGCATTTACGACGGCAAGATTTTTCGGCTGCGCGAGCACGTCGAGCGACTGTTCGAGAGCGCCCGCCACATCAAGCTGGAAATCCCGCTGACGCGCGAGCAGCTGATGGAGGCGATCAGCAGCACGGTCAAGGCGAACAACAAGGTGAACGGCTACATCCGGCCGCTGGTGACGCGCGGCGCCGGTTATCTTGGCCTCGACCCGCGCAAGACCAGCGATCCGCAGGTCATCATCATTGTCGATGACATCAGCCTGTACCCGGCGGAGGTTTATGAGAGCGGCATGAAGCTGGCGACCGTCTCGACCATCCGCAACCATCCGAACGCGCTGAACCCGCGCATCAAGTCGTGCAATTATCTCAATAATATCCTGGCCAAGATCGAGGCGGTGCAGGCCGGCTGTCTGGAAGCGCTGATGCTCAACCACAAGGGCGAGATCGCGGAGTGCTCCGGCGACAACATCTTCCTGGTCAAGCATGGCATCCTGCGCACCCCAGGCATCGACGCCGGCATCCTGGAGGGCGTGACGCGTAACGCCGTCATTGAGCTGGCGAAGGCGGCGCAGATTCCGGTGCAGGAACTGGCGCTGACGCGGCACGACGTTTATGCCGCGGACGAGTGCTTCCTGACCGGCACTGCCGCGGAGGTGATCCCGGTGGTGGAGTGCGACGGCCGGCCCATCGGCAGCGGCAAGCCCGGCCCCGTCACGCGCCAGCTGCGCGAGCGCTTCCACCAACTGGTCCGCGCTTCGTGAACCATTTTCCGCTGTTTGCGGCAGACATACCGGAGAACCGCCATGATCGACCTCAAGACCATTCTGGTGCCGACGGACTTCAGCAAACATTCGCAAACTGCCCTGAACTACGCCGTTGCCTTCGCGCGGAAGTTCGGTGCGCAACTGCACCTCATGCACATCCTGCAGGATCTGGCCGTGTTCTTTCCGGACGCGGTGAGCGTGGTGCCGCCGACGGACCAGCTCAACACGGCCGTGCAGGCGGCCCTGGAGCGCCTCGTCCATGAAAACCACCTGGAGGCGCAGAACGTCCAGCTGGTGGTGCGGGTCGGCAGCCCCTTCCATGAGATTGCGGAGTACGCTCGGGACACGGGCATCGACCTGATCGTCATGGGCACGCACGGCCGCGGCGGGCTGATGCACCTGCTGATGGGCAGCGTCGCCGAGAAGGTCGTCCGCAAAGCCCCGTGCCCGGTGCTGACCGTGCGCGACCCCGAGCACGAGTTCGTTCACGATTAAGCGAGAAACCACGGAAACCACGGAAACCACGGAAAAAAGACAGCAGAATTGAATGGACCGAGACCAACGGCCTGGTCTCGGTCCTGGTCACAATTTGTCTGTATTTTTCCGTGTTTTCCGTGTGTTCCGTGGTTTCTCGCTGAGGGCCGTCTTCCATGATGCACTCGCTCGATCCGCTCTTCCGCCCCGGCACGGTCGCCGTCATCGGGGCCAGTGCCACGACCGGCAGCGTCGGCAGTATCCTGATGCGCAACCTCATGGCGAACCCCTTCGGCGGTGTCGTCTTCCCGGTCAATCCCAAGCGCCGGTCGGTCCACGGCGTCTACTGCTACCCCGGCCTGGGGAGCATCCCCGAGCGCGTCGATCTGGCGGTGATCGCCACGCCGGCGGCGACGGTGCCGGCCGCCATCCGCGATTGCCTCGACCATCACGTCAAGGCGGCCATCATCATCTCGGCCGGCTTCTCCGAGCTGGGGCCGCAGGGCAAGGCGCTGGAGGCCGAAATCCGCACGCTGGTGCAAGGCCGCATGCGCGTCATCGGCCCGAACTGCCTGGGCGTCATCCACCCGCCGAGCAACCTCAACGCCAGCTTCGCGTCCACGATGGCCCGCAACGGTAAGGTCGCGCTGCTCAGCCAGAGCGGTGCCATTTGCACGTCCATCCTCGACTGGGCCCGCGAGACGCTGGTCGGCTTCAGCAGCTTCGTCAGCGTCGGCGCCATGATGGACGTGGACTTCGCCGACCTGATCGACTACTTCGGCGACGACCCGCAGACGCGCAGCATCATCCTCTACATGGAATCCATTGGCGACGTGCGCAAGTTCCTGAGCGCCGCGCGGGCGGTGGGGCGGACCAAGCAGATCATTGTCGTCAAGGCAGGCCGGCACGAGGCGGGGCGCGGGCGGCGGCGTCGCACACCGGAGCGCTGGCCGGCTCCGACAAGGTCTTCGACGCCGCCCTGCGCCGCGCCGGTGTGCTGCGCGTCACCACCATCCCCGACCTGTTCCACATGTCCGAAATCCTGGCGATGCAACCGCCGCCGCGCGGCCCCGCCCTGGCCATCGTCACCAACGCGGGCGGCCCCGGCGTCATGGCCACTGACGCCCTCATGACCAGCGGCGGTCAGCTCGCCACGCTCGGCCCTGAATCCCTGGCGGCGCTCAACGCGGCGCTGCCGCCGTTCTGGAGCCACGCCAACCCCATCGACGTGCTCGGCGACGCCACGCCGCAGCGCTACCGCCAGGCCGTCGAGGTCTGCGCCAAAGATGCCGGCGTGCAGGGCTTGCTGATCCTGCTGACGCCGCAGGCGATGACCGACCCGACCGAGACCGCCCGCCAGCTGGCGCCGTTCGCGCACGTCGAGGGCAAGCCGGTGCTGGCGTGCTGGATGGGCGGCGCCGACGTGCGCCCTGGCAAGACCGTCCTCAGTGAGGCCGGCATGCCGACCTTCGATGCGCCCGAGGCGGCCATCCGGGCGTTCCTGCACATGAACCAGTACCGCCGCAGCCAGGAACTGCTCTACGAGGCGCCCGAG
Organism: uncultured Gemmataceae bacterium; assembly: GCA_963750165.1. Lineage (GTDB taxonomy): Bacteria > Planctomycetota > Planctomycetia > Gemmatales > Gemmataceae > CAVVPN01. The sequence goes on from CAVVPN010000003.1 coordinate 431,643, forward strand.
GCGCTGCCCGAGGACTGGCGGCCGGATCAGGAGCGCGTCCGCACGATGTTCGGGCTGGCCCGCGCCGCCGGCCGGAAACTGCTCACCGAGGCCGAGGCCAAGTCGGTGCTGGAAGCCTACGGCATCCCGGTGACGCGCACGGTGGTCGCGGTCAGCGCGGACGCTGCCGTCGCGGCGGCGCAGCAGGTCGGCTACCCGGTCGTGCTGAAGCTGTACTCGCAAACCATCACGCACAAAAGCGATGCCGGCGGTGTGCAGCTCAACCTCACTGACGCCGCCGCCGTCCGCCAGGCGTTTCAGTTGATCGCCAGCAACCTGCAGCGCTACGACCCGAAGGCGGCCTTCGAGGGCGTGACGGTGCAGCCGATGGTGAAGGCGAAGGGTTACGAGCTGATCGTCGGCAGTTCGGTGGACGTGCAGTTCGGCCCGGTGATCCTGTTCGGCGCCGGCGGCGTGCTGGTCGAGGTGACGCAGGACAGCGCCCTGGCGCTGCCGCCGCTCAACCGCACCCTGGCCCGCCGGCTGATCGAACGCACGCAGATCGCGCAGGCGCTGCACGGCGTCCGCGGTCAGCGGTCCATCGACTTCGAGCAGCTCGAAACCCTGCTCGTGCGCTTCAGCTACCTGCTCTGTGATTTCCTGGAGATCGCGGAGATCGACATCAACCCGCTGCTGGCCAGCCCAGACGGCATCATCGCCCTGGACGCGCGCGTGGTGCTGGGCGCGCCGGACCAGCGGCCGCAGCTGGCCATCCACCCGCATCCGAACCAGTACACCACCCCGTTCCGCCTGCCCGACGGCACCGAGTTGCTGCTGCGGGCGGTCCGCCCCGAGGACGAGCCGCTCATCATCGAGTTCCACGGCACCCACTCCGAGCACACGCTGCGCATGCGCTTCTTCAGTCTGGTCAAAACGCTGTCGCGGGAAAGCCTGATCCGGCTGTGCCACCTGGATTACGACCGCGAAATGGCCCTGGTGGCGCTGTCCCATGACGCGGACGGCAAGCCACACATCGCGGGTGTGTCGCGCTACTACGCGCACCCCGAGACGCGCGTCGCCGAGTTCGCGGTGGTGGTCGGCGATGCCTGGCAGGGTCGCGGCCTGGGGTTGCATCTGATGCGCAAACTGATCGAGGTGGCCCGCGAGCGCGGCGTGCGGCGGTTGGTCGGCGACGTGCTGCGCGAGAACACACCCATGCTGAATTTGGCCGAGGAACTTGGGTTCACGCGGCAGGACACGGCGGATGTGAACGTCGCGCGGGTGGTGCGCGACCTGGAACCCGGGGACTGAAACCCTGGCTGATGCTTGGCGAGCAACATTTTCTCACTTCTTCAGCGCCTCCCGCGTGAACTGCCAGTCGGGAAAGTCCGGGTTGAGCCGCACGTCGCGGAAGTAATATTCGCCCATCAAATGCCCCTTGCTGTCGCGCAGCACCGAACCGAGTTGTAGCAAGGTGTCGCGGTCAATGTACAGCGTCAGGTCGGTGACGCCGTCCTCCGGCACCCGGGCGTAGCGCGTGCGGTGCAGCACGTGGCACCAACGGTCGCCCGTCTCCGGCACCTGTTGCAGCCCCAGGTACTCCACGAATAGCGTGCCCTCCGCCTGGGCCTCCTTCCAGGTGCGATACACGCGCTCGGTCGCAATCTTGAAGCCAAACTCCGTGATCGGGTAGCGGCTCGAACTCATCGCCGTCGAACCGTTCGGGTCGAACTCCTTGAGGTTGCCGAGGAACGTCTTCACCACCATCTGGTTGTCGTTCTCGCCTTCGACATAGAGCGCCCGCCGGGCCAGGCCGATCCCGTGCTTCCAGTCAAAATAGACGCTGTACGGCTTCTCGCGGAAGTGGACCAGAATGATCTCCGTGCGCCGCAACTCGCCCCCGACCCGTTCGGTCTTGCGCATCGTCAGGGTGTAACCGCGGACCTCACGGTCGTAGCGCTCCAGGCACTTGGCCAGGAACTTCACCGGGTCGGTGTACGGCGGTTTGCGGAACTGAACGGCGTACGCCAGGCTCGCCCAGGGGACAGCGCCGGGAAAGGCCGTCTGCGGCTGGGCCGCGTAGACCACGAGCATATCCGCCGCAATGGGGTGATCGCGGAGGCCGGGTGGGCCTTCTTCGGGGTACTGATCCAGGTCGGGGATGCGCGGCGCGAACAGCAGGCATATCGGCAGACAAATCACTAGCCGCTTCATGACTCGTCCTCCTACTTTCTTCGTTCGTAGTACCGCCTTCAGGCGGTACTACGAACGAAGAACCCTCACCGATTTGTCAGCAAAAAGCTCGCCCGCCGTCACTTCTGCTCCGGGTGCAGACTCAGGCGCAACCCCGTGCCGGCGAAGCGCAGGTACAGCCCCCGCCCCGCGCCGCTGTGGACGACGCGCACCAGCACGCGGTTCCAGCCGGCGTTGAGCGGCACGGCCTTGACCAGATCCTGTTCCGCTGCGGGCGCGGGCTTGCCGTCAAAATCCGCCACCCGCTTGCCGTTCACCCAGAGGCGCAACGGCACCGGCCCACCCGGGTACAACTGCACCGTCTGCGGCTCCGGCGAGTATACGAAGGTCTGCGCGTACAGCGAGGCGTTCGGCGGCTTCACGTCGGCCCCGCCGAACAGCGGCCCCAGCTTCAGGTGGCCCGTGCCGTCGGTCTGTAGCTCTTGCCAGGCGAGCTTCTTGCCCTTGCCGGCCTCGTACTCCGCCTTGACGCTCGGGTCCTTCTCCGGTGGCCCAGGCTGGTCGAACGCTCCCTTCTTCGTGAAATCGCCCGGGAACGGGCCAACCACCCAGTAGTCCAGCGCCATGCCGCGCAGTGCCTCCTGGGACTTGCGGTCCTTCAAAAACGCCACCAGGTCCAGGAACTGACCGAACGTCAGATGCTTGACCACGTCGTCCGGCATCAGCGACTTCTTCGACACCACCAACGTGTCCAGATCCTTGGCGGCGATGCGCACGTCCTTGCCGTTGGCCTCGCGGATCACCACCGCGTCGGCGTTCTGCGACACCTTCAGGCCCGTGTAGACCTGGCCGCCTGTCGTGGTGGCAGTGTAGCTCTGATAACCCTCCTTGATCTCCTTGCTCGGTTCCAGAATCGCCTCCATGACCTTATCGACGGAATGCGTGTCCCAGACGCGCGTCAGGTCCGGGCCGACGTTGCCGCCGACGCCCTCCAGTTGGTGGCACGTCCGGCACGCCAGCGCCTTGTGGCTGAGGTACAGTTCGCGGCCGCGCAGGACGTTCCCCTGACTGCGGACCAGCTCGCGCAACCGCGGCATGGCCGCGGGCGTCAGCGATACGCTCAGGCCGCCCTTCGTGACCTCCGTGAGCAGCTGGGCCAGCCTGGCGTTCTTGCCCGCGTGCTTGCGCAGCGCGTCCGCCACCTGGGCCAGCATTGCCGGCGGCAGCTTCTTCGCCAGGAACTTTTCCGCGACAATCTGTGCGCCCTGCGGCGTCGCGCCGAGCACCAGCACCGCCTGTTCCTGCAACGCGGCCTCCCGATCCTCCAGCAGTGGCGCCGCGATTTTTTGCGCGAGCGATGCGTCGGTCGCGGCCAGTGCCCGCAGCGCTTCCTGCCGCAGCGTGGCGGTTTTTCCTTTATCTTCAACCAGCGCCTTCAGCGCCGGCAGGGCCGCCTTGCTCTTCAGCGCCCCCAGCGCCGCCACGATGGCCAACCGCTCCTCCGCGGACCGCTCCCCGTCCGCCAGCCGCTGGATCAGCTGCGGCGCCGCCTTGGCGAAGCCGGTGTTGCCGATCACCTTCGTGGCCCCGATGCGCACCTGCGGCTCGGCGTCGTCGAGCAGTTCCGTCATCAGCGTCTCAACCTTTTCCCTGGCTACGGTGGCCCCCGAGGTCAGCACGGCGAGGCCGGCCAGCTTGACGGGTATCTGGTCCGCCAGCATCTTCTTTTCCTTGGCCGTTGTCGGCTTTTCCTTGGGCCGCGGCAGCGCCTTCAGGTAGTCGATCACCGGCTCAACCGACAGCGGCGGGTCGAGCTGATAGTTGACGTAGGAGTGCAGCAGTTCCGCCCGCTGCCCCGGTGTCAGGTGGTAGCTCTTGAGCAGCGTCGGCAGCGCCTGCGCGGCGGGCCGCGTCCGCAGCGTCAGGAACGACTCCACCACCTTGTTCAGGTCGCGCTCGTCGCCGGTGTCGGTCAGTGTTAGCAACTTGTCCATGCCGGCCTTGCCCAGGTTCTCGATGGCCCGCACCAGGCCGTCGCGCAGGTAAGCGTCCTTGCCGTCGTCGAAGGTCAGGGCGTTCACCAGCGCGTCGGCGGCGCCCGTCGCGCCGACATGGCCGATGGCCAGGAACACCGCCCGCCGGGCCGCCTTATCCGTGTCGTTGAGGTTCTGCACCAGCGCCTCATGCACGTCCTTGTCGCCGCGCCGGGCGTTCAGCGCCAGCGCGTCGGCGGCCAGCCGGCGCATGTCCGGCCCCGGGTCGCGCAGCAGCTTCGTCACCACCTTGGACACGTTCTCGTCCCACATCGACTGCAGCGCGCCCAGCGCCGCGAACCGGGCCACGTCGAGCTGCTTCTCGTCTTTCAGCAGCCTGAGCAGGGCAGGCCGTAGCTTTTCGCCGCGCTTCACTGCTTCAGTAGCCGCCCGCTGGCGATCCGAAAAATCCGCGCGGGCGAATGCCTTGAGCAGATCGTCGTCCGTCAGCTTCGTGATCTTCTCCCAGCTGTCCAGGTCACGCCGCTCCAGCTTCGGGGACTGCTCGGTGCCCTCCCAGGTGAGGCGGTAAATGCGGCCGTGCTGGCCGTCGCCCCACAGCTTGCCTGCCCCGCCGGAGTCCGTGCGCCAGTCGCAGACGTACATGGCGCCGTCCGGCCCCAGCACCATCTGGCACGGCCGGAACAGCGGATCGTCGCTCTTGATGAACTCGAACTCGTGCGTCACCACGAAGCTCGCGCCCCTGGGCGTCACCTGGTAAGCGCGGACCACCCGGCGGAACACATCCGGGTAGTAGAGCAGGCCGCGGAACGCCTCGGGGAAGCGCGTGTCGTTGTAGATGAGCAGACCGGCGGGCGAACCGCGGCCGGTCTTGAGCAGCGGCGCCATCTTGCCGGGCAGTTCGCCGGCGACGGCGCTGCGCACGAAATCCGGCTTGCAGCAGCGCGCCCCGATGAACAGCCGCCAGCCGAAGTCCGCCCCCTCCGGCACGTGCATCAGCCGGCAGCCCGTCCACTTGGAGCCGTCCTCGTTGTCGTTATCGACGTGGAACATGTTGAACGCGGTGTCGAACGCCACGTCGCGGTACGGATTGCGGAAGCCGAGCGCGTAGGTGTGCAGCTTCGAGCCGTCCGGCCGGCAGCGGAAGATGGCGCCGGTGCGCAGCACGTTGGCCCGGCTGCCATCGGAGCCCTCGACGAAGTTGTCGTCGTCGCCGCTGGTGACGTACAGCCAACCGTCGTTGCCGATCGTCAGGCCGGACACCTGATGATGATGGAAGCCGCAAAAACCCTGGGCGATGACCTCCTTCTTGCCGACGGGGCCGTCCGGTTTGGGCAGCGCGTAGCGGCGCACGGTCCCCTGGCCGGTCAGGTACAGCCAGCCGTTGTGGATGAGGATGCTGGACGGCAGCTCATCTTCAAGGATCACCCTGGCCTTGTCATAGACGCCCTTGGCGGCGTTGTACTCCAGGATTTTGACGTGGTCCTTGACGGGCTTTTTCATGATGGCGACCTTTTTCTTGGTGCCATCCTTGTAGGTGAAAATGACGTAGGACTCGGGGAAGTTGACGCCCTGCGCGGGCAGCCATTCGAGGACGTACAGGGTGCCGTCGGGGCCGAAGGTCATGCCGACCGGGTTGGTCACGATAGGGTGGTCAGCGACGATCTCCATCTTGACGCCCGCGGGCGTGCGGTAGCCCTTGAGTCGTGGGTCGTATTTGCCCTGGTCGATGAATCGCAAACCCTCGGGCTGTGGCCTGGGCGGCGATTGTTGATAATTGAGATCGATTTTTTGCTGACCGGCGAGCGGCGCCAGGGTCAGGGCGAACAGTGCGGCCGTCAGGCCGGGAATGAACCACTTCACGCGCAGAACCTCCTTCGTTCGGGATCGCGGGCGGGGGTACTCTCAAGGGTAGCGTGCGGCATGGCGAGAGGGGAGGGGAAATCGCCGCGGATCTGCGCGGCGCAGCCGTTACATCCGGGCCGCCGCGCACTGATCGGGACGGTTCCGGTCGAAGAGGACTCATTGCCGTGGGGCACCGCGGCCGAAAAGAGAGAAGCACGACCATTCTGCCTTGATCCGACCACCTGGAGAGACACCCATGCTGCGGACGGCCTGCCTCGGGGCCCTGTTGCTGCTCACCCTGTCCGCCGGGCCGGCGGCGGCGAGCTGGCCCAGCGTCAACCTGAACCGGTTGAACAACCGTCTGGCCGGCCGGGTCATCGATCACACCAACAACCACGGCGCCGACCGCCGCATCTGGTCGCTCACGTTGCAGGATCGCCGCGCCCTGTATGTTTACCTGCCGCCCGGCTACGACCCCTGCAAGCGCTACCCGGCGCTGCTGTGGCTGCACGGCATCAACCAGGACGAGCAGGACTTCCTGCAGCGCGGCTGGATGGAGGCCTTCGACTCGGCCATCGCCTGCGGCCGGCTGCCGCCGACGATCATTGTCGTGCCGGACGGCTCCAAGCGCGGCCGCGGCACCCTGTTCGGCCCCAATCCGCTGTTCCTCAACAGCGACGTGGGGCCGTTTGAAGACTACCTCATCCGCGACATCTGGTGTTTCGTGCGCAGCCAGTACCCGATCCGGCCGGAGCGCGGGCGCACGTGGTCGGCGGGTTCTCCGGCGGCGGCGGGGCGGCATTCCGCATCGGCATCAAGTACCGGCCGGAGTTCGGCGTCGCCTTCGGCATGCTGCCGCCGCTCAACATCCGCTGGGTGGATTGCCACGGCCGCTACAGGGCACCTTTTGACCCGAACTGCTGGGGCTGGCGCACGGAACTCCGCAGCGGTCTGGAGCCGGTGGGGCGGTTTTACGGCATCGTGACCGTCCGGGTCAGGTCGTTGATCTTGCCGTTGTACGGCCGCGGGCCGGAGGCGATTGAGCAGCTGAGCCGCGAGAACCCCATCGAGATGCTGGACATGTACCGCGTGCGGCCGGGCGAGTTGGCGATGTACGCCGCCTACGGCGGCCGCGATCAATTCAATATCAAGGCCCAGGTGGAGAGTTTTCTGTACCGGGCGCACGAACGCGGGCTGGCGGTGGGCGTCGGCTACGACCCGCGCGGCCGGCACGACTCCCCGACGGCACTGCGGTTGCTGCCGGGGCTGATCGACTGGCTGGCGCCGCAGCTGGCGCCGTTCCGAGAATAAGGAGGCGCCGAACAACAACTTCCAAGAGTAGGACGGCTCTCCAGAGCCGTCGGGACGGCTCTGGAGAGCCGTCCTACGAAGTTGTTGTTCGGCGCCTCCTAAGAATCCACAGATGGCACAGATAACACAGATAAAGATAAATAAAGCAATTTGAATTTATCTTTATCTGTGCCATCTGTGGATTGATTATTTGATGGGTCGCCACACCGGCAGGCTGACGTGCGACGGGAACTGCGGCGCCCGGAAGACGCGCTGCCGGGCTGGCTGGAAGTCGGTGTCGCGCCCGCGAAGATGTTGGGCACGTACTTCTGCGGGTTGCGGTCGATCAACGGGAACCAGGTACTGCACACCTGCACCATGATCCGGTGCCCCTTGCGGAAGCAGTGATGGCTCCAGTGCAGGTCAATCGTGTACTCGGTCACCTGGTTGGGCACCACCGGCTCGGGCTTTTCGAAGCTCTTGCGGAACCGTGCCCGGAACACCTCGTTGCTGACCATTAATTGATAGCCGCTCATCGTCGGATCCTTCGCGTACTGCTCCGGGTACACGTCGATGACCTTGACGATCCAGTCGCAATCGCTGCCCGTGGTCGCGGCGAACAGGTGCGCGACGATGGGGCCGGCGACCGTCACGTCCTCCGCGAGCGGCTCCGTCTCCCAGCTGAGCACGTCCGGCCGGTTGTGGGCGAAGCGCTGGTCCTGCACCAGCCAGTCCGACCAGCCGGGGCCCTGGTAAGTCGCGATGATCGGCCGCGGGCGATACGGCACCGGTTTGGCCGGGTCCGAGATGTACGTGTCGAAGTTTTTCACCGGGCCGCCCGGCGGCGGGTCGAAGCCGGCCTTGCCGTCCGCCTGGAAATAGAGCTTGCGCGGCGTCAGACCCTGGCGCGGCGGCCAGCTGTCGTGGGCGACCCAGCGGTTGCTGCCGGTCTGGAACATCAGCGCCTCGGGCTGCTTCAACTCGCCCTTGTCCTTCAGGTAGTGCGCGAACCACTTCGCCTGCACCTGGTCGCGGAAGTAGGTGCCGGTGTCGCTGTCGAAGGCGATGCGGCCCAGGAAGCGGCCGGGGCCGCCTGACCAGCCGCCGTGATTCCACGGGCCGACCACCAGGAAATTCTTGTTCGGTTTGTCGTGCTTCTCCAGCGTCTCGTAGACCTTCAACGGCCCGTAAAAATCCTCCTGGTCCCACCAGCCCGCGACGTTCAGCGTCGGCACCGTCACCTTCGTCAGATACGGGGCCGCCGCCTGCTTTTGCCAGAATCGGTCGTAGTTCGGGTGGGCCACGTAGTCATTCCACGTCGGCAGTTTGCCCTTGAGCACCCGGGCGTTGACGTTGGCCAGCGAACCGAGTCGCAGATACCACTCGTAGGTGTCACGGCGGTCGAACTTGAACAGGGTGCTAACCTTGTTGGTCTCCATCATGGCGGCGTACTCGAAGCCGTAGCTCAGGCGGAAGGCGCCGTTGTGGTGGAAGTCGTCGCCGAGGAACATGTCGGCAGGCGGCGCCTGCGGCGAGACGGCCTTGAGCGCCGGGTGCGGCTCCAGCGCCGCCATCACCGTCAGCCAGCCGGGGTACGAGATGCCGAGCATGCCGGCGCGGCCGTTGTTGTTCGGCACATTCTTCACCACCCATTCCAGCGTGTCGTAAGCGTCGGTGCCCTCGTCGATGGCCTTCGGGTTCTTCCTGTCCGCGCACGGCGCCCGCATCATGACGAACTGACCCTCCGACTTGTAGCGGCCGCGGATGTCCTGGAAGACGAAGACGTAACCCTCCGTCGCCAGGGCTTTCAGGTAGGAGAGCAGTTGCCCGGCGCTACCGTCCGCGCTGTAGGGCGTGCGCTCCAGGATGATCGGCAACGGCTCCTTGGCGTCCTTGGGCGTCCAGACGGTCGTGTACAGCTTGACGCCGTCGCGCATGGGCACCATTGCGGAGGTCACGGTGTAGCCCGCGAGGGTTTTGCCGGGCTGGGCGGCGGCGGGCACGGCGGGGGCCGGCGGCAGGCAGGGCACGACCGCGGCGAGGAGCAGGAACGACCAGATGGCGACGCGGGGGCTCGGTTTCACGGTGGACTCCGGGGGTCGGGTAATTCGGTGAGCCAGGGCGGCCAGGGGAGAGCGGGCATTCGCCAGCGTAGCGGCGGGAGAGCGGAAGTCAATCGGCAAGCGCGATTCCACCTCGACCACGCCGCCGCCTGGCCTTGTGCGGGCACTCCCGATTCCGTAAGGAGATCGCGGCGCTAGCGGGGTCCACAGCCCAGACTGCCATGGTGGCGGCGGGCGCCCCGGCTCTGGCAGGAGGTTCGGCCATGGGGTTCGCGCAGGTCAAGATGACGGCGGCAGTGTTGCTGCTGGTGGGGATCGGCGGCGGCAGGTTGGTCAGCTACCCGGCACTGGGACAGGGCATGACGGACGCCGGCGCGATGCCGGTGGTGAAGGACGAATTATCCCGGAACATCACGCCGCTGCTCCCCGAGGATTATGAACCCTCGGAGCGCGATTATCCGGATCGGGCCGCCATGCTGCGGGCGCTGCCTCGCAATGACCCCGGCATTCCCGGGGTCTACGAAGTTTTGCGCGATGATTTCGAGTTCAGCGTGGAGTGCATCGTCAACAAACTGCACCCGCCGCGCTTCTACCCGCTGGTCGGCCCGGCGCGGCTGCGCAACCTGCACTACAAGTGCGTCGTCTGCTACACCGAAACTATCACGTACAGCTTCTTGTTCCCGTTCGAGGTCAAGCGGCGCCGCGCCGAGACGCTATACATCGACCGCGACTGCCTGCACCTCGTCGCCAACCCGCCAGCGCCGACCGAGACTCCGAAGGTCACACTGCCGCCTTACACCGTCGCCCCGCCGGACATTTTGCAGATTAACGCAACGGTCTGCCTGAAGAAGCATCCCGTCTTCGGGCCGCATCTGGTGCGGCCGGACGGCACCGTGAGCATCGGGGCCTACGGCGCGGCCTACGTCGCTGGGCTCACCCTGGACGAGGCCAAGCAGGCCATCGCCCGCGTCATTTACGCCCGGCTCAACCAGAAGAAAAAGACTCTGGAGGACGTGATTGCGGGCTTGAGCGTGGACGTGGCAGCCTACAACAGCAGCGTCTATTACGTCATCACGGATCGGGTCGGCTTCGGCGAGATCGTGGTGCGGTTGCCGATCACCGACGACGAGACGGTTTTGGACGCGGTCAGCAAGATCGACGGTGTGCCGGCGGTAGCGTCGAAGTGCCGCATCTGGGTGGCGCGGCGCGACCCCGACAATCACAAGGAAATCGTCCTGCCGGTGGACTGGCGGGCCATCACGCAGCGCGGCGTGACGGCCACCAACTACCAGCTGCTCCCCGGCGACCGGGTCTATCTGAAGATCGACAAGGCGACGGGAAGGTGAAGCGCTAAGGGCGTTCGGAAGCAATGAACGCCGCCGAGCCGCGCACGGAGCGTACTCGCGGAGTAAGCGACCGCCCGCTTACTGCGCGAGTACGCTCCGTGCGCGGCTCGGACGAATCGTCTTGGTTTCCGAACGCACGAAGCCGCAAGCGGCAGAACAGCAATGAGGGCGCGTCATCCCCGTTCTGCCGCTTGCGGCTTGGCGTTCTACCGCTCGCGAACGCTCAGGAGCCCGGGCCAGTGACGTTGAGCAATTCGAGGAAGTCGAAGTCCGTGTACGTTCCGCCCGACGCCACGTGGACGTTGGAGATGGTGCCGGTGTCCGCCTCGGCCTGGGTCGCCGTGGCCTCGGCCGCCGGCACGGACGACTGTTCGTTGACGTAACCGAACACCGACACGGTCACCGTGTAGGTGCCCGGCAGCACGTTGGCGAAGCTGTAATTGCCCGAACCGTCCGTGATGGTCGAAACGTTCACCGTGTGGCCCGTGGAGTCCATACCCACCAGCGTCACGGTCGCCGAATCCACCCCGGACTCGTTGGCGTTGATGGTGTCGCTGCCATCGTCCTGGAAGACGTTGCCGGACAGCGTGGCCGGCACGACCGGCGGCGGCGCCTGGCCGCCGATGTCCTGGCTCAGCAGCCGGTCCTGGGCGGTGTAATTGAGGTCGCTGGGCGCCGGGCTGAGATTGGTGATCGGCGCGCCGACGACGAAGTCCACCTGGTAGAAGTTGTTCGGCATCTGGATCGACAGCGTGTGCTGGCCCGGGCCGAACGTGTCGGTCGCGACCGTGGTGAGGACCGGGTTGTTCGCGTAGGGGCCGACGGCCCTGGGGTTCGCCGGGGGGGAAGTTGTGTAGGCGACCAGCGACAGCGTCACGTTGGCCCCATGGGCCACTGTGAAGTGGGCCGTCACCGTGTCGCCGGCCTTGGTGTTGCCCCTGAGGTTGCCGTAGGTGTGCGTGCCACTGGCGTCCGTGACCGTGAAGCTCACCCTGGTCACGGCCTGGCGATTCAGCAGGTTGAAGTTGGCAAAATCATTGCCGGTGACGCTCTGGCCCTGGGTCAGGTTGTCGGCGTAGCCCGGCGTCGAGGCGGGCATGGTGCGCACGGAGTTGAACGACGCGAACTCACGCACGAAATACGTGCCCGGGGCCAGGCCGTTGAAACTGTAGGCGCCGGTGGCGTCGGTAGTCTTCGCGGCCATCAGGCGGTCGCCGCCGTCCAGCACGCCGTCATGGTTGGTGTCCGCGACCAGGAACACCGGGACGCCACTCTCGCCGGCGCCCAGCGAGGCGGCGCCGTTGCCCGTCGTATCGACGAACACGTGGCCGCTGATGCTGCCGGTGGCCGGCGCGACGATGTTGGCCGGCACGCGCCGCTCCTCCAGGTTTTCCACGACCGGGCGGAAGGCGGACTTTTTGCTCACCGGGGCGTCAGTCTTTCCCCACAGGCGGGCCAGAAGGGTTCCGAAAACGCGAGACATGATAAGGGCTCCTCTGTTGGTGATGTGAGGGGGCGGGCCGTTGTTAACGTAGCTTACGCATCTTGTTTGTCAACTAACTTACTTATCCAGTTTGCCAAAATACTAACGGCTTCTTCTGGCAAATGAACCCGGTACCTGCCCCGAGCAGTTACCGAGGTTGGTTCGGAGCACGGCCCCGAATGTCACGAGCACGGTTGGGCGGCCGACGCCAGCAAGTAGCGGCTGACGGTGACCGGGTGCGCCGCTTGGGGTAGCGGAATGAATGATGCCGACAAGGTTCGTGAAATCCCGGTCGCGGCCTCCGTCTGACGGCAACACGCTGCGGTTCGGGCGGTGCGCGCACCGAAAGGCGGGCCGCTTGCCCGCCAAAGCAGAGAGTTGATCGTTCTGCAGCCGCACCAGCAACGCTCGGACAATTCCGGACATTGGCCTCTCCATGTGCTCCGCGGCCGGGCCTTAACACACCGAACGGGTGGTGCGTTCACGGGGCCCGGTCTTAGGTCGAGGGAATCGTAGCTTAACCTCCGCGCTTGTCAAAAAAGTTAACATCATGATTTTGCTGCTTTTATACAGGACCAAAGCGCCAACGTTCGTTTACTTTTTGCACCGAAATGCGACGAACCCGACGCGCTGGCGCGTCGGGTTCGTGAATAGTTTCTCTGTCGAAATCATGTCGTGAGCGTCCGAGTCCCGCGGACGCTCACGAGCCAGGACCGGAGGGCGGCGCTTCCAGGAAATTAAACCCGGTGTCGGTGGCGCCCGCCGTCACGACGATGTTGGAAATGACGCCGTTGCCCGCCGTGCCGTTGCCCGGTGGCGCGGTCGCCTGCTCGTCGGTGCTGCCGGGCGCGGAGACGGTAAGCGTGTAGGTGCCCGCCGCCAGGTTGGTGAAACTGTAGCCGCCGTTGGCGTCCGTCGTGACCGTGAGGTTCACCGCATATCCCTGGGAGTCGGTGCCGGTCAACGTTACCGTCGCCCCGGCGTATCCTGAGTCCCCGGCGTCCTGCACCCCGGTGCCGTTGCAGTCGTTGGTGACGGTGCCGGACAGCGAGGCCGTGGCCGGCGGCGCCACTGGCTGAGTGCCGCCGTTGTCCTGGCTCAGCAGCCGCCCCTGCGCGCTGTAGAACAGGTTGCTCCCCGCCGGACCGAACTGGGTGATCGCCGCGCCCACCACGAAATCCACCTCGTAATAGTTGCCGGGCAGCTGCGCAGTGAGGGTGTGTTGCCCAGGCCCGAACGTCTGCGTCATGGCCTGCGCGGCCACGTCCTGGCTGGCGGTACTGGTGTCGAAGGTCGGGCCGACGGTGTTGTAAGCGACCAGCGTGACGGTCGCGCTGCCGGCCTGTGCTGGGACGCTAAAGTTGGCGGTGATCGTGTTGCCCTGCTGGGTCTGGCTGTGCAGGTTGGTAACGGTGGTCTGGGTGCCGCTGGCGTTCGTGATCGTGTAGCTGACGCCGGTGACGGCGGACGTGTTCGGCTTCCGAAAGTTGGCGAAGTCCTCGCCGGTGACCGCCTGGCCGGCCGCCAGGTTGACCGTGTAGGAGGAATTCAGCAGCGGGACGGTGCGCACGTAGCCGTTCGGCACGCTCTCCTGGACGACATAGGAACCCGCGGGCAAACCGGCGAAGGTATAGGAACCATCCGTGCCGGTGACCGTTGTGGCCGCCGGCAGATCGAGGATGTTGAGCAGGCCCAGGACGCCGGTGTGCTCCTGGTAGAGCGACACTTGAGCGCCGGCCTGACCGGCGCCGAGCGCGGCGGCGCCGTTGCCGGTCGTGTCGAGGAAGACGTGGCCGCTGATGCTCGCCGGCACACGCCGGTCCTCCAAGCACTCCAGGGCAGGGCGGAAGCTGGACGGCTTGCGCGGCAGGCGGGTGGTAGACTTCCCCCACAGGCGGGTCAACAAACTGTTGACGGGACGGGACATCAAGGACTCCTGGGTTGAAAGAAGGTGAGTGGGTTGAACTGAACCAAACAGTAGTGTGGTTGAAGGTGTGTGGCGGGTTGATCCGTTGGGGAACACACCTCGTGCGGTGGTCTCGGGCGGCGGCCCGAAGTTGTGAGACCTCGGGGTCGCCCTCCTCAAGTCAAACGGCTTCGGCCGGGCTCACCCGCCAGATGAATTTTGCAGAAATGTGCGGAACGATCAGGCAGAAATGACGCGGGCCTGGCCGGCGGACACTCGGTTTCCCGAGCGCCCGTCGGCCAGGCCGTGATGCGACCACCAGCGGAGAACTGGTCAGCGCACTCCGCGAGCACTCAGGAGCCCGGACCGGACATGGTGGGGGGCAGTTCCAGGAAGTTGTAGCCCGTGTCCGTGGCCCCGGAGGTCACGACGATGCTGGTGACGGTGCCGGTGCCCGCGGTGCCGGTGCCCGGCGGAGCAGTCGCCTGCTCGTCGGTGTAACCCATCTGGCTGGCGGAGACGGTGACCGTGTAGGTGCCCGGCCGCAGCCCGGTGAACAGGTAATTGCCGTTCGTGTCCGTTGCGACGGACACGTTCACCACCTGGCCCAGGTCGTTGGTGCCCGTCAGCGTCACGGTTGCCCCGGTGAGGCCGGTGTTCGGCATCATGCTGGCGCTGTTGTCGCTGGTGACGGTGCCGGACAGCGAACTGAGTGCCGGCGCCACGGTGCCGCCGTTGTCGGCGCTGAGCAGCCGGTCCTGAGCGCTGTAGAACATATTACTCCCGGCCGGCCCGAGTTGTTGAATGGCCGCGCCCATCACGAAATCAATCTGGTAATAGTTCTGCGGCACCTGGACCGTGAGCGACTGCGGCCCCGGGCCGAACGTGCCGGAGACGATCTCCACGGGCGTCTGCTGACTGGCGGTGTTGGCGTCGAATGATGAGCCCGGGGCGTCATAAGCGACCAGGCTAACGGTCACGTTCGAGGCGGTCGGGGCGACCGTGAAATTGGCGGTGACCGTGTCGCCCTGCCGGGTCTGGCCGCGCAGGTTGGTGACGGTGGTCTGCGTGCCGTCAGGGCTCGTGATCGTGAAGCTGATGTTGCTCACGACGCTGGTGTTCAGTTCCTGGAAGTTTGCGAAGTTCTGGCCGCTGACGGCCTGGCCAGCGGCCAGGGTCTCGGTCAAGTAAGAACTCGCCGTGGTCGGGAGGGTGCGCACATAGTTGCTCGGCACACTCTCCTTGACGAAGTAGGTGCCCGCGGCCAGGCCGGTAAACGAATAGGAGCCGTCCGTGGCAGTGGTCTTCGTGGCCACCATCGGGTCCGCGGAGTCGAGGACGCCGTTTTGGTTGGTGTCCGCGTACAGATGCACCTGGACGCTGGCCTGGCCGGCGCCGAGCGAGGCGGCGCCGTTGCCCGCCGTGTCAATGTAGACGTTGCCAGCGATGCTGGCGGTGTTCGCCGGCACGCGCCGGTCCTCCAGGTACTCCAGGCCAGGGCGGAAGGCCGGCTTCTTGCGCCGGGGTCGTTTGGCGAGTCTGCAGACGATGCAACAACGTTCCCATCAATTCGGACATGGAAAAACCTCCTGAGGTAATGCAACGCCGCCGTGGCCAAATGGTATTGGACGAGTAGTGGCAAGCACGGTGCTCGGGTGGGGGATTTGCTGAAGCGTATCTTGCTCCCGGTGTTTGTCAAAAATGTTAACACCTGGCCTGTGTTACCTTGCTTCATCATTTTCATGCGGAGTGCGGCAACGAGCGCACGCCGCCAGGCCGGTTCAGATCCGATACCGGCGCACCAATCGACAAAATCCTCAAAGTCAACGCCATCGCGTGCCGATCAAGAAATAGGGCTTTCTTCGCCCCAACCCCTTCCACGGAGAGAAGCCATGTCCGCTCGCCACCAGGACGTTGGTGCCGGTTCGCCGCCGGCCCAGGCCGTGTGCTACCTGGTGGTGCCGGCGGGGCCGGACGGGCGCGGGCCGGCGGCTCTCTCCGGCCTCGGCTGGGAACTGCTGGTCCGGCTCCGGCAGCTCGCCGATCACTGTTGCGGCGCGACGCACCTGGTCGCGGCCGCGCCGTACAGTCCGTTCCTCTGGTCCTTCGACGAGGGCCGGGCCAGCGCCGTGGCGGACCTCGCCCGGGACCGGCCCGTCGCCCTGCTGGCCAACGCCGCCTTTTTTCTGGAGTCGCAACCGCCCGTGGCCGCGCTGCTGGCCGCGGCCGTCCGGGACGGCCTGGCGGTCCACGCGGGTGACGGCAGCGGCGTGGTCTACGCCGTGGCGGTGCGCCACGGCCGCGCCGCCCAGGATGACGTGCAGCGGGCGCTGGCCCAGCTCGTCAGCCGCGCTGGTGCCGCCGCGCAGCCGCGCTGGGAGGGCCGGCCAGAGGTGGCAGTGCTGCCGTCGCGCGAGGGCGGCGTCGGGCGGCGCCGGCCCACGGCGGGCGCGGCCGTGTACCTCAACGCCGCCCTGGCCGAGGTGCTGTACGCGCCGGCGGACAGCGCCCCCGTGAACCGCTCGCCCGAGCGGCTGCTGGGTGCGCTGCTGGCCCAGCGCGACCGCTCCGCCGTGCCCTGGATTTTCAACACGCTGGCCAACGATGTGGAGCACCGCCTCGGCCAACCGGTGCTGGATAGCTTCCCGCCGGAGATGCACCTGTCGGTCACCGGCCGCTGCAATATCGAGTGCCGCTTTTGCAGCTACGCCCACGAGAACGCCTACCCGGAGTACGTGGACGTGGGCCGTCTGCGCCGCCTTGACTTCCTCCGCCACCTGCACACACTGCGGCTCTCCAGCGGCCTGGGCGAACCGACCATCAACCCGCACCTGCCCGCGATGCTTGAGGACGTGACCGCCCGCCATCCGCAACTGGCCGTCAACTTTTTCACCAACGGTACGACACTGCTGCGGCGCGGCCTGATCGACGCCCTGGTGGACCGGACCGCGTGGGTCAACGTGTCGCTGAACGCCGCCACAGCCGCGACCTGGCAGGAGCTGTGCGAGAAGGATTTGTACGACCGGGTGACGGGCGGCCTGCGCGAGTTGCAGCGCGTCAAGCGCGAGCGCGGCGCGGCGCTGCCGGTGGTGTACGGCTCGATGGTGCTGACGGCGAAGAACCTGCACGAGCTGCCGCGGATGCCCGCGCTGTGCCGGGCGCTCGGCGTGGACCGCTTCACCGCCATCCCGTTCTTTTCCTACACCTACGAGCACCCGGCGAAGTACGGCGCCGCGGAGTCCTTCCACCACTGCCGGGACGAGTACGACGCCCTGTACGCCACGACGCTGCGCGCAGCCGAGGCGCACGGTGTCAGCGTGGAGCTGCCGCTGCCGGCGGACGAGAAGCGCGCAGCGTTCGGCGTCGAGGTGCGCGGCTTCTACGACTTCGCCGGCGTCCACGAGACATTTCGACCGCTGTACCGGTTGGTGGAGCACCTGGACTACCCGGCGGGGTCGCACTGCCCGGCACTGTGGCGCATCGCCCACGTCGGCTCCACCGACCGCGGCCACGCTGCCGCCACGGACACACACTTCCTGTATCCGTGCCTGGGGCCGCTGGCGATGGTGGACTTCTCGACGCGCACGGCCTTCGACTTCCCGGACGCGGCGCACTTCCTGGAACTGTGGAACAACCCGGTATTCGTGCGGTTGCGCACGGCCCAGCAGCGCCGCGGCGTGTCCCGGGTGTGCGACGCCTGCCGCGGCATGGACACGCGCGACCCGGACCACTTCGGCGACCTGGACGCGCTGCTGCGCGAGTGGCGTGCGCCGCCGCCGCGGGTGCGCGATGAGGAACTGACGCTGATGCGGCGCTGAGCGTGGGGCAGACATTCCTGTCTGCCCCACGTTCCAGGCGGTCGCTATAGTAGGGGGCAGCCCGTTCCTCACTCCGAGTCACCGCCATGCACCCCGTACGCACCGCACTCATCGGCTGCGGCAAGGTCGGTTCGATCCACGCCGCGGCGCTGCGCGATCTGTCCGAGTCAGCGTTCGTCGGTGTCTGTGACGCGGACGCCGGCCGCGCCGCCGCCTTCGCGGAGCGCTTCGGCACCCGGGCGTTCACGGACGTGGGCGACCTGCTCCGCGACGCCCGGCCGCAGGCGGTGCTGGTGTGTACGCCGCATCCGCTGCACGCCGCGCCCGTGATCCAGGCTGCCGACGCGGGAGTGCATGCGCTGGTGGAGAAGCCGCTGGCGGCCAACCTCACGGACTGCGACGCCATGCTGACGGCGGCGCAGCGCGGCGGCACCAGGCTGGGCGTCATCAGTCAGCGGCGCTGGTACGAGCCGGTGCGGCGCATGAAGGCGGCCATCGACGCCGGCAAGATCGGCCGGCCGGTGCTGGGCGTTTTCCAGATGTATAGCTGGCGCGACGAGGCGTATTACCGTTCCGATCCGTGGCGCGGCCGCTGGGACACCGAGGGCGGCGGCGTTCTGGTCAATCAGTCGCCGCACCAGCTCGACCTGTTGCGCTGGTTCCTGGGCGAGATTGAAGAAGTGAGCGGTTACTGGGCGAACCTCAATCACCCTTACATCGAAGTCGAGGACACGGCCCTGGCCATGCTCCGCTTCAAGGGCGGCGGCCTGGGGTCGATTGTCACCAGCCTGTCACAGCGGCCGGGCATTTACACGAAGGTGCATGTCCACGGTTCCAGCGGCGCCTCGGTGGGCGTGGAGACGGACCGCGGCGCCACGTTCGTGGCGGGCGTGTCGGAGGTGGCCGAGCCGCCGCTGAACGATCTGTGGACGGTGCCGGGCGAGGAGCATTTGTTGCAGGAATTCCAGGCGGCGGATCGCGCCCGCTTCGGCGAAGTGAACGCCACGAGTCATTATCACGCGCTGCAGATCCAGGATTTTTTGCAGGCGGTGCGCGACGACCGGCCGCCACTGGTGAGCGGTGCGGACGGCCGCGCCGTGGTGGAGCTGTTCACGGCGATCTACCGCTCGCAGCGTGAACTGCGGCCGATCCGCCTTTGATCAGAAGTCAGCAAACGCGAGAAGGGTTGCGGCACCGGTGGTTACCCTGGCGCCCCAACCCTTCTGTTTTAATCTCTGACTTCTGACCTCTGCCGCTCAACACGCTTCCATGCGTTCGTTGAGCATGGCGAGGGCGTCGCGTTCGATCTGGCGGACGCGCTCGCGGGTCAGGCCGAGGTGTTCGCCGATTTCCTTGAGGGTCATCGGTTCACGGCCGGTCAGGCCGAAACGCAACCGCAGCACGGTCGCCTCGCGCTGGCCGAGCTTGTCGAGCAGGTCGAGCACCTGCTGCAGGTCATCGGCCCGCATCATTTCCATGTCCGGCGTGGAGTCGTTCGACTCGATGGCCATGTTGTCCATGGTCCAGCCGGTGTCGCTCTGGTCGCCCTGCGGGCCGGCGTTGTAAATGCGGATGGCCTTCTTGACGATGGCCATTTTCTTCTTCGGCAGGTTCAACCGGACGGCCACTTCGTCCTCGGTCGGCGCACGG
The DNA here is from genome assembly GCA_963750165.1 of uncultured Gemmataceae bacterium. Lineage (GTDB taxonomy): Bacteria > Planctomycetota > Planctomycetia > Gemmatales > Gemmataceae > CAVVPN01. The sequence goes on from CAVVPN010000003.1 coordinate 451,210, forward strand.
CCGAGTTCTTCTTGCAGGCGGGTGCTGGCGCGGCGCCATTCGGTCAGCAACTGGACCATGTAGGCCGGCAACCGCACCGTCTTGGCGGTGTTGACGACGGCCCGCTTCATCGACTGCTTGATCCAGAAGGCGGCGTAAGTGCTGAAGCGCGTGTTCATCGACGGGTCGTAGCCCTCGACGGCACGGAGCAGACCAAGGTTGCCCTCGGCGATCAGATCCTGCAGGCTCAGGCCCTTGTTCTGGTAGCCGCGGGCGATGTTGACGACCAGACGTAGGTTGGCGCGGACCAGGTGGTCGCGGGCTGCGCTGTCGCCCTGTTCGACACGGTAGGCCAGTTCCTTTTCTTCTTGCGCGGAGGAGGGGAGTTTCGTTGATCTCGCGCAGGTAGGTTTCCAGCGGGGATTGAACGGCCCGGGTGCGCATGCGAACGGTGCGGAGCATGGGGGAATCCCTCTTCGCGACGATGTTTTCCTTCAACCGGACCAACTCTAGGGTACGATTCAGGCGAAGGCAAAAAAAAACGAAACATTTTGCGGATGTTGTCGGGTCTTCCGATTATTCCCCTAGCCCCCTCACGGTTGTGGCCTAGTGCCGGGCAAGGGGTATGCTGTTCGTGGCACGGCACTCCAGAGTCGTGTCACGATGGCACAACCTGCCGCTTGAGTTGGCACTCGCCCCCGGTTGGGTTGCGACGAGGACTTCAGCGCCAGGCCGCGTACCAGGTCATGCTCTGGTAGTCGCGCACGAACCCCGCGTTTTCCAGCAATTCCCGCCCCGCCGTCGCCGTCACCGGCTGGCCGTTCCACGCGGCGACGGTGAGCCGGTGGCGCACGTCGCGGCGCTGGTCGCGACTCAGGATGCTCGGCAGACACGCCACCGCCGCGGCCAGTTCCTCGCGGCTGGCGCTGGCCAGGGCAGTCAGGCGTTCGCCACGTTGCTCGATCAGCAGCACCGGCCGGCCGGCGCACTGCACCAGCCAGTTGCCGGGCCGCCGGCTCAGCGACCGACTGCCGCCGTCCAGCAGCGCCACGTCGAAGGGGGCGCCGGCGCCGTAGAGGTTGGCCGGGTCCAGGCTGTGCAGCAGCAGTACCGGGGCGGCGACGCTGGACGGCAGCGCGACCTCCTGCAGCAGCTGGGCCGCCTCCGGCAGCGCGAACTGCGCCCCGCTCAGGCCCTCGGCGAAGTAGCCGCGGCGCACCGCCCCTGCCAGTTCCATGCGGTTGAGCACCTCGTACAGGACGCGCCACGGCAGCAGCCACGGGTCCATCTGCGCCAGCTCGCGCGCGGCGACGCCGTAGCGGTGCAGCAGCAGCGTCGCCTGGTACACGGCCAGCGCCTCGGTGTCGGGACTGCCCCACGGTAGCAGGGACCAGCGGCCCTCCGGTCGGAACTGCGTCCGCCGCGGCGCCGCCCGCCAGCGGCCCACGGCGGTGGTGGTCGCCGCAGCCGGCGCCGGCGCCGCGTTGCCGGTGCGGATCACGTCGAAGCGGTCGTTGCTGACCAGGCCGCGGCGCAGCAGGTCCGCCAGCGCCGCCCGCACAGCGCTCGGCGCCAGCGTGGTCTGCTGGGCCAGGTCGGTCACGAACAGCGCCCCGCGCTGCCTCAGACATTCGCGCATGCGCTCCGCCGCCTCGTCGAGCGGCGTCTCGGTGGCCGCGGCCGGCGCCGGCAACTCCGCCAGACGGTCGCGCGGCAGGAACGCCAGTGACCCCAGGCTGTCACTGCCGCCCTGGCACGCCCACGTCCAGGCGCCGCCGGCCAGGCACTCATCCAGCCAGCGCGGCTCAAAATCGCTGACGCGCGCCGGCAGCAGCGTCTGCTCCCACAATTCCGCGGGGGCCAGCACGCCCTGCAACCGCAGCAGCACATCGTTCAATCCGTCCACGCCAGCGGTGCGTGTCGCAGGGTGGACGGCCTGCCAGCGGGCGACGAAGTCCGCGAACTGTGTCGGTGGCACCGTGACGATCTCGCGGCGCAGCAGGGCCAGTGTGCTGCGCTGCAACTGCTCCAGGTTGCCGGGGGCCGCCCACTGCGCCGGCTCCGCCGTGGTCGCGGCCGGCACCGGCACCAGACGGCCGCTCTGCGTCCACTCCTCCAGTTTGTGCTTCGCCCAGCCCGGATCGAACGGATAGCGGCCCAGCACGTCCGCCAGCGCCACCAGGGCGTGCGTCTCCAGAAAGCGGAACAGAATCACCTGCGCCGCCGCGTTCGCCGCGCCGGGGTCCGATCCGAACGCCGCGTCGTACAGCTCGCGTTCCTCGGCCAGAATCCAGCGCTGCGGCTCGCGGACGCGTGGCAGTTCGATGGTCGTGACGACACCGCCTGCCTCCAGTTCGCCGAGGAACGCCACCATCGGGCCGTGCAGATCGCTCGCGGCCAGGTCGCCGAGCCGCCGCAGCCATTCCGCCATTTCCACAGCGGTGCGCGGCGGCTGGCCCAGGCCGCGCAACCGGCCCTCGACCTGCCGCACTGCCCGCGGGTCCAGCAAGGGGCCGTGCTTGCCCGGCGACAGGATTTGATCGAGCAACTGCTGATCCAGCTGTGGCGCCGGGCCGCGTTCGGGCTCGGTGCCGTCGTACTGATACATATAAGCCATCGTGAATGCGAACAGCAGGCTCGCGGCGAACGGCGACGGGCTATCGAGCTGCTGTGTCACCACCTCGACACTGCCGGCGCGCACGTCCGCCAGCAATTGTTGCAGCCGGGACAGGTCGAGGTGATCGTGCAGACATTCGCGGAACGTCTCGGCGATGACCGGGAAGTCGGCATGCTTGCGGGCCACCTGCAACAGATCGCGACCGCGCAGGCGCTGCAACCACAGCGGAGCGCGACGGCCGGCGGTACGCGGCATCAGCAGCGCCCGCGCCGCGTTCTGGCGGAAGCGCAGCGCGAACAGCGGACTGTCGGCCAGCTCCGGCAGGATGAGTTCTTGCAGGTTCTCGGGCGTCAGGCCGTCGAGCAGGTCGAGCACGGGTTCGGTGGAATCGGTCAGGCGGAGGAGGATACCGTTGTCATGGTGCAGACACTGCGGCGCGTAGCCGAGCCGCTGCCGCAGCCGTGCCTCCAGCGCCAACCGCAACGCCAGGTGCAGCCGGGCGCCGAACGGGCTCAGCAAGACCACCTGCCAGTCGCCGAGCTGATCGCGGCTGGCCTCGATGACGATGGTTTTATCGGTCGGTAGACAGTTGCAGCGGTCCAGCTGGCGGTGGATGTGCATCCGCAGACTCTTCGCGGCGGGCAGGTCCATCAGGTACTCGCGCTGCAGCCAGTCGAGGGTGGATTCCTTTTGCGGAATGTCGCCCTCCGGCGAGCGGCGCGGCGTCAGCCCGCCGGTGCTTGGAAGTACCGGCGGGCTGACGCCGCGCCGCTCGCCGCAGAAAGAGGCATCTTCGGAGCGCAACCGCTCCGCCAACTCGCGCAGGAAGCGCCCGATCGCCAGGCCCAGGTCGAAACTGCGTCCCACCTGCTCGCCGCGCCAGAACGGAATCAGCGCCGGCGCCCCCTCCGCCGGCGTCACAATGACGCGATCCGCCTCGATCTGCTGCACGCGCCAGCTGTTCGTGCCCAGCAAAAAAGCGTCGCCGATGCGGCGCTCGTAGATGAACTCCTCGTCCAGTTCGCCGAGGCGCGTGCCGTCCGGCGTCAGCACCGCGTACTGGCCGGTGTCCGGGATGGTGCCGCCGCCCTGCAGCGCCAGGGATTGACTGCCCGGCAGCGGCAGCAGCCGGTTGTGAACGCGGTCCCAGCTGACGCGCGGTTGCAGCGCCACCAGCGTCGAGGTCGCCAGGGCCGGCCCCTCCTCGGCGCGGGGCGAAGCGGTAGCGGCCCGAGATCATCTCCAGCACCGCCTCGAACGCCGCCGGCGCCAGGTCGCGGAACGGATACGCCCGCCGCACCAACGTGTACAGCGCCGGTACGTCCCACGGCTCCACCGCCACCATTGCCACAACCTGCTGCGCCAGCACGTCCAGGCAATTCTCCGGCACGTGCAGCGCCTCGACGCGGCCGGCGGCCATCTCGCGCGCCAGCACCGCCTGTTCGAGCAGGTCCATCAGCGTCTTGGCGATCAACCGGCCCTTGCTCTTCTGGCCGACGAGGTGCCCCGCCCGGCCGACGCGCTGCAGGCCGCGCGCGACGTTGCCCGGCGACTCCACCTGACACACCAGGTCCACCGGCCCCATGTCGATGCCGAGTTCCAGCGACGCGGTCGCGACCACCGCCTGCAAAACGCCGTCCTTCAGCGCCTGCTCAATCTGCTGCCGCACCTCCAGCGCCACGCTGCCGTGGTGCGCCTGCGCCCGCGGTGTCTCCGGCTCGTCGTAGGCGGCCAGCACGTTCGGGTTGCCGGAATGGGCCGGGTCGCCCTCCTGGTTCAAATGGGCGGTGATGCGCTCGACACCGCGGCGGTTGTTGGCGAACACGATGGTCGAACGGTGCTGGGCGATCAACTCCGCCAGCAGCCGGTAGATCGACGGCCAGACCGTCTTTTCCGGCAGCGGCCCGAAGTGCTCGACGGGGCTGAGCACACGCAGATCGAGGTCTTTCCGCAGCCCGGCGTCCACGACGGCGACCGGCCGCGGCGTCACGGTGCCGTCCGCGGCAATGTCGCGGCCGCCAAGGTAGTCGGCGACCATTTCCAGCGGCCGCTGCGTCGCGGACAGGCCGATGCGCACGAAGCCGCGCGGGTTCAGCGCCTGCAACCGCTCCAGCAGCAGCGCCAGGAAAACGCCGCGCTTGTTCGGACACAGGGCGTGAATCTCATCGACGATGACGTGCGTCACGCCCGTCAGTGTTTCACGGGCGCGCGCGGTCAGCAGCAGGTGCAGCGATTCCGGCGTGGTGATGAGCACGTGCGGCGGCCGGCGCAGCAGCCGCTGTCGCTCCGCGGCGGGCGTGTCGCCGGTGCGCACGGCCACGTCAATCGGCGGCAACTCCTGACCGAGTTCCTGCGCCGCCGCGGCGACGCCGGCCAGCGGCACCTGCAAATTGCGGTAAATGTCGTTGTTCAGTGCCTTCAGCGGCGAGACGTACAGGACGCGGACGCCGCGCGGCAGTTCGGGTTGACGCCAGAGGTGATCGAGGCAGGCGAGGAACGCGGCCAGCGTTTTGCCGGAGCCGGTCGGGGCGAGGATGAGCGTGTTCTGCCCGGCGGCAATGAGCGGCCAGCCCTGACGCTGCGGCGGCGTTGGTTCGCCGAGCGCGGTACGGAACCAGTGCCGGACGGGCGGCAGAAACAGATCGAGCGGGTCAGCGTTACTCATGCGGATCGCCCTTGCCGTCGAAAATGGCGGCGACGGATTGTGCGACGGTGACGCAGTAGCGGTCCAGGTCCAGGTCGTCCGGGTCGGTGCCGAACGGCTCCTCCACCACGGAATCGACCAGCTCGACGCCGAGTATCGGCGCGAAGATCAGCAGCAGCATCGGCACGCCCCAGAAACCCAGCTCGGGCAGGCTGAGCCAGGGCGCCAGCAGGATGTTCGCCGCCAGGCCGGCGCGGATCAGCGCCTTGTACGATGGCGAAATGGCGGTGTTGCGGATGCGCTCGCAGGCGCCGCACACGTCCAGCAGCGCCCGGGCGTGAACGTCGAGCACCAGTACGGTGCTGCCGTCGATCAGGCCGCGCTGGTGCCAGTCGGCCAGGCCCGTCAGCAGCCGGCCGGCCAGGTACAGCGGCACGTGGGCCGGCGTCTCCGGTTCGTGCTCGAAGCCGGCGATGTCCTGCAGCCGCGCCCCGCCGCGCAGGTGCTGCTCGAGCGCCTCCGCGAAACCCGTCAGCACCGCCGGCAACCTGGCCTCGGTCACGACCGCCGCGGGCAGGTAGCCGCGAAGCTTCCAGGCCAGGTTGCGCAGCTCGTTGATGAGCTGGCCCCAGAGCTGGCGACCTTCCCACCAGCGGTCGTAGGACGCCCGGTTGCGGAACGCCAGCAGCAGGCCGAGAATGAAGCCCTCGGCCACCGCCCCTTGCAGACCCAGTTCGACACGCGGCAGTCCGTACCAGTTAACAACGAAGGCCACCGCGAAACAGTACACGGCGATGGCGGCCAGCCAGAAGCGCAGTCGCCGGTAGACCCACACCAGGGTGTCCAGCAACGGGTGCTCGTTCGTCGGGCCGCCCCCCACGGTGTCACTCCCCTGTCAGTAGCCGGCGGACGAGGGCGCTGCCGGCCACCTGCGCCGCCAGTTGCTGCTGGCCTTCCCGGTCGCGCGGCGGCTCGATCAGCCCGACATCCCGCAGGCCGTCGGCGCGCTGCAGCGGCACGCCCACCAGGCGCTTCGCCAGGTCATAGATGCCGAAGACCACGCGCAGGCCGTGCTTCTCCGCCTCGGGAACCTCCTGGCGCAACATCGCCGCGGTCAGCGCCGCGTTGAACACGACCGCGACCTCGATCAGCGCTGCCCGGTAGCCGGGCTGCTTCTCGACGCCGTCGCCGTGCAGGTGCGCCAGCGCCACGGCGGCGCCGCGCACGGCCGGCCACAGGTGGTTGACGACCGCCCGCAGCGGGTGGCTGGAGGCGACGCTCAGGTATTCCGTCGGGCGCAGGAACACGTCCACCGCAGCGGTCACGGCGCCACAGCCGGTGTGACCCAGCACCACCAGCAGCCGCAGGCTCTCGCCCAGGTATTCGAGCGCGTAGTCGATGCTGCCGAGCCCCTCCGGGCCGATGAGGTTGCCGGCGGCGCGCACGACGAAGAGTTCGTTGCATGCCCGGTTGAAGATCAGCTCGATCGGCACGCGGGCGTCGGAGCAGCCGACGACCACCGCGAAGGGCCGCTGCTGCGGGGTGCTGCCGTCGGCGCCGATGCCGATGTCCTCCAGGTCGAACAGCCTCACGCGCGACCCGGACGGCACCGTGCCGGGCGCCGTGCCGAGCAACTGGGCGAACTCGCGGTTGCCGTCTTCGAGGCGCCGCCGGGCTTCCTCGGCGTCCGCGGGCGACTTGCGCTCGCCGCCCTGCGCTGGGTCATAGCGATAGATGAGTTCAAACATCAGTGCCCCGTGTTTTCGTGGTGCAGGCGTCCCGTCTGCATTGGGGTCCCGCAGGCGGGACGCCTGCACCACGACGAGTTATTTTACGTGTTCGGTAAAGGGGCGCCGCGGAACAGCCGCCGGCCCACGCGCGGCACCAGACACGCCACCGCGAACGCCGCGAAGCAGAGCATGACGCCGTCGAGCGGCAGCCGCGGCCCGCTCAGCAACTCGGCGTGGCTGAGCACATACGGCAGCGGTATCCAGATCAGCGCCAGCGTCGCCACGCGCGTCTGGCGGCGCCAGCCGTAGGTCCAGCGCCAGCCGAGCAGATGCAACAGCAGCAGCGCCAGCAGCGCCGCCTGCAGGGCGAGGGAGTGATACCGCCGGACCAGTTCCGGCAGCGACTCGGTCTGTTCGGCACGGCACAGGCTGCGGTTGCTCAACCACTGCCGGCCGAACACGAAACAGAGTGCGGCGCGGATGCGCAGCGCCACGCAGCGTTCGGCCTCGTGCTCACCGTGGTGGTTGTAGACCAGTTCGTCGCTCAACAGGCGGTAGCGCTTGACCTGGTCCGGTTCGTCGAGCAGGCGTCCGGTCTCCGTCTCCCCGAGGACGCACCGCATCAACTCCTCGTCCTGCGGGCCGCCGGTGGCCGCGCGATTGTTCCCCATCCACAAATGCAAATACGTTGCGTCGCTGACGGGCAGCACGTCGCGGAACGCCTGGTAATTGCGCAGCCCCCACGGCGTCAGGCCGTTGGCCAGGCCGAGCACCGCCACCAGGCCGCACAGCCAGCCGCGCGGCACCCGGCGGCAGCGCAGCAGGAACCACAGGCACGCCACCAGCGCGAACGGCAACAGGGTGGCCCGCAGCAGCGCCAGCCCCGCCAGCGCCAACCCGAACAGCAGGCTCGCGAACGCCCCGCCCTCCTGCGCCAGCGACGCCAGTACCAGCACCGCCGCCAGCGTGCACGCCGTCAGCGTGCCGTCCTCGACCTCCGCGACGTTGATGATCCAGAACGGCCACAGCGCACAGAACAGGCCGGTCAGCAGTGCCACCGTGTTGCTGCGGAACGCTCGCCAGGCGAACAGAAAGTACAGCCCCGCCGTCAACGCCCCCAGCGCCGCCTGCGTCCAGCGCAGCACTTGCAGGGCGTCGCCACGGTCGGGGACCGCGCGCGTCAGCTGGGCCAGCAGCCAGATGTAGCCGGGGGCGCGGTGGCGCTCAGTTCCTCGTGGTCCGCCAGCGGCGCCTGCGTGCCGAACCAGCGGTATTCGCGGACGTGGTACACCAGGTCGTCGATTTCGTTCGGCGTCGGGTAAAACGTGTTCTCGGCGGCCCTGGGTTGCGGGATGGGCCGTGGCGCATCCTGCACAGCCAGCGGCGTTGGACCGCGGCCGTCCTCGACGCAGGCGATGAGATACCAGGCACGGACGCCGCCCGCGAGAGCCAGCACCAGCAGCAGCCAGAGCAGGGTTTTCCAGCCGAACGGCCGATCCATCATGCGTCATCCTCCGCCGCCGCCCGCGCCGCGGCCGCCGCGGCCCCGGCTGGTCGTCGTGACCTCAATGCCGTCATCATAGGGCGTCGCCGTCGGGCGTGCCACACCTGCTTGCTCCCGACAGGACCGGTCATTACACTTGGTTGAAGTTCAGGGACCGATTCTCGGAAAAGGAACCTCCAATGCGTCGATCTGTCCGCTTTTTCGTACTCCTCGCCCTGTTCGGGATCTTCATGAGCGGCGGCCTCGTGACGGCCGGCGACCCGCCGCGGCTGCCGCGCGACAACCTGCTCGTCTACCGCGGCCCGGACGGCAAACCCGCCCCCGTGAAAAGCGTCGCGGACTGGGCGAAGCGTCGGGCCGAGGTGGTCCGCGGCATGGCGGCAGTGATGGGCAAACTGCCCGGCGCCGACAAGCGCTGCCCGCTCGACCTGAAGGTACTACGCGGAGGTCGAGGACGGCCCGGTCGTGCGCCGGCTCATCACCTACGCCGCGGAGCCCGGCGGCCGGGTGCCGGCGTACCTGCTCATTCCCAGGGACGTGCTCGCCGGCAAGAAAAAGGCGGCGGCCATCCTCTGCCTGCACGGCACGGACAACGTGGTCGGGCACGGGACCGTGGTCGGCCTCGGCAAGAACGCGAACCGAGCCTACGCCCTGGAGCTGGCCAAACGCGGCTACGTCACGCTGGCCCCGAATTATCCGCTGCTGGCGAAGTATCAGCCGGACCTGAAAAGGCTCGGCTGGGAGAGCGGGACGTTGAAGGCCGTGTGGGACAACCTGCGCGGCCTTGACCTGCTGGCGGCGCTGCCGTTCGTGGACGCTGCGAAGGGGTTTGGGGCCATCGGCCATTCGCTCGGCGGCCACAATGCCGTTTACACCGCCGTGTTCGACGACCGCATCAAGGCTGTCGTGTCGAGTTGCGGGCTGGACTCGTACCTCGACTACTTCAACGGCGACCAGAAGAACTGGGATCCGGAGCGTGGCTGGTGCCAGACGCGCTACATGCGCAAGCTCGCCGACTACAAGGGCCGGCTCGCGGACATCCCCTTCGACTTCCACGAGATGATCGGCGCCCTGGCACCGCGGCACGTGTTCCTCATCGCCCCGAAAAAGGACTCCAACTTTCGCGCCGATAGTGTGGACCGCATCGCCGCCGCCGCCCGGCCGATCTTCAAGCTATACGGCCATGAGGACCGGCTACGCATCGAGCACCCCGACGGCGGCCACGATTTCCCGCCGGAGATGCGTGACGCAGCGTATCGGTTGTTCGACGCGGTGCTCAAGGGCGACGGCCCGCGACGGAAAAAGGCGTTGATCATCGGCATCGACGGTTGCCGGCCGGACGCCCTGCTCGTGGCGAAGGCGCCGCAGCTGCACGGCCTCATCAAGCAGGGCGCCTTCAGTGACAAGGCGCAGACCGGCGACATGACGGCCAGCGGCAGCGGTTGGGGCAGTCTGTTGACCGGCGTCTGGCGTGAGAAACACGGCGTCCGCGGCAACGACTTCAAGCTCGCCAATTTCGGCGAGTTTCCTGACCTGCTCACGCGCATCAAGAAGGCCCGGCCCGTCAGCTTCGTCGCCTCGGTCGTCCACTGGGACCCCATTCAAAAACTCATCATCAAGAAGGCGGACGTGAACGCCGCTTACAAGACGGACGCCCAGGTCGCCACGGCCGCCTGCAAGCTGCTGGGCGAGAACAAGCTGGATCTGCTGTTCATTCACTTCGATGATGTCGATGGCGCGGGCCACAAGTACGGTTTCGACCCCATGCAGCCCAGATATCTCGCGGCGATTGCGCAGACCGATGATTACGTGGGAGCGCTGTTACACGCGCTGGCACAGCGGCCGTCCTACGCACAGGAAGACTGGCTCATCGTGGTCAGCACCGATCACGGCGGGTCGGGAAAGGGGCACGGGCTGAACATCCCCGCGCACCGGACCATCTTTCTGATCGTGAGCGGACCGTCGGCTGCCCGGGGAACCATCGAGCCGGTGCCGGGCATCGTGGACGTGGCCCCGACGGTCTTGCAGCACCTGGGGGTGAGCATCGATGCCCGGTGGCGCCTCGACGGCAAGGCCGTCGGCCTCAAGGCGGTCGCCCAGCGCGCTCCGTGAGGCGGCCGGCTGGAAATAACTTGAATCCGCGCCGGGCCTGGCGCAATGGCCAACCGGTTAGGCGTCCGTCAGCGAAACCACGAGACGCTTGCCCACGGCCTCGGCGTAGCGCACCAGCGTCTCCACGGTGGGGTTGGCGCTGGCCGGTTTCGAGCTTCGAGAGCGCTGAGCGGTCCATGCCGGTCAGGTCCGTCAAGTCGGCCAGGCTCAGCCCTTTCGCTTCGCGCGCGGCCTTCAGCTGCTGGAGCAGTTCTTGCAACTGGTCCAGGGTGGCCATGCGTTCCTGGTGGCGGGCGACCAGGTCGGGCAATTCCTCGGCGACCTGCTCTCGGATCGCTTGATACTTGGCGGCTTCTTCAGGTGTTAACTGTCGGTTGCGGGTAATGCGTTTCATGGTGCTTGCCTCCTTACCACCCGTCCCTCGATCCGCAGCCGCCCCGCCGCGAAGAGCCGCACCGCCTCCGGATACGCCTCGCACTCCTGCGCGAACACCCGCGCCGCCAGCGTCTCCGGCGTGTCCTCGTCGCGCACCTCGACCGCCCGCTGCAAAATGATCGGCCCGTGGTCGTACTCGTTGTCGGCGAAGTGGACGGTGCAGCCGCTGATTTTCGCGCCGTACGCCAGCACCGCTTCGTGGACGTGGTGGCCGTAATAGCCCTTGCCGCAGAACGCCGGGATCAGCGCCGGATGCACATTCATGACCCGGCCCAGAAAATCCGCCGGCACCTCAATCAGTTGCAGGAACCCCGCCAGACACACCAGCTCCGCCCGCGCTTGCCGGCAGGCGTCGAACAGTTTCGCGCTGAACTCCGCCCGCGACGCACACGCCTTGCGCTCGACCACCACCGTCGGCACGCCCGCCCGCCGCGCCCGCTCCAGCCCCTGGGCGTCCGCCTTGCTGCTGCCCACGATCACCACTTCAGCGCGCAGCCGGCCGTCGCGGATGCGGTCGAGGAAGTTTTGCAGCGTCGTGCCGCCGCCGCTCAGCAGCACGCCCAGCCGGATTGGCGGCCTGTCCTCGTTCATGCTCATTTGACGTGGAAAATGCGCACCGCGTTCTCGCGCAGCAGCAGCCGGGCCACGTCCAGCGCCTGCGCCTCGGTGTAGACCTTGCGCCGCACGTAATCGTCCGCCAGCACCTCCGCCAGAATGCGGCGGTACATGTTGTACTTGGGCAGGATGAACTCCAGCTTGTAGGCGTCGCTGTAGTAGCCGAGCTGCTTGGTTTTCGGCACCGCGTGCAGGCGGGCGCGCAGATCCTGCTCGACGTAGGCCGGCACGTTCGAGTACCACCAGTGGCCGCTGGTGACCACGTTCGGGAAGATCCAGCTGTAGCTGACCAGCTCCTGATTCTGGCCGCTCGATAGCACCGAGACGCAGAACGTCACGTTCGGGAAGTCGTTGAACAACTCGGCGTACTGGATCAGCGACGTGCGCTGGTCAAACAGGTCCTGACCCTGGTGGACGCCCTCGCGGAAGACGCGGCGGTTGACGCCGATCATCAGGTCGAACGGCAGCTTGTACGCCCGGCAGAACTCCGCGAGCATCCAGAAGACGCCGAGGCCGCAGGTGCGCAGGTCAGCCGGGTCGTGTGTCTTCTCGGAGGTGCTCTGCCGCAGCCGGCCGAGGCTGGCGGACACGTCGGCCAGAGCGACCGGTCGCGGCGAAAAGTCCGGCGGCAGCGAGATGGCGCACGCCTTGGCCCCGTGCCGCGTGAAATGATCGAACAGCACCGTCAGCGCCTGCCGCAGCCCCGCGGCGTCGCCGACCTCCACGTTGGTCGCCTTCGCCAGACGCTGCCGCACTTCCGGCCGGTGCAGGTGGAACACCAGATCGTCGGTGCGCAGGCACGGCACATACTTGCCGGTATCGAAGCCCTTGAGCGGGTCGTCGAAGTCGTTGGTCAAAAACACCTTCTCGACGTTGGAGCGGCGCAGCACCTGCTCGGCCCAGTCCGGCTGCGCCATGACGCGCTCGGCGCTGCTGATCAGGGCGTCGGCGTCCTTCGCGGTGAGGCGGTCGCCGCGGAAGTTCAGGAAAGTGCGAGCGATTTCGAGGAACCAGCTGTACTGGGCGGTGTTGTCAAAGCGGTTCATGTGGGCGAGGATGCTGCGGACGCGCTGCCGCGGCTCGACGTTCGCAGCCAGCGGCCCCCTGTCCATGCCGGCAGAGTGGGCCAGTTCGGTGTAGTAGTGGTAGCCCAGGATGTCGTCGAGCGTGCGCGACGCCGGCCGGTGGGGGTCGATGTGCGAGTGTGGGTCGATCAGCGGGATGTCGCAGATGGCGGCGTACAGATCCTGTATGAGCTGGTCGTCAGCCATGGTGAACTCGTCGCGTTTGCGATCTTGCCCTCGTTGCTGGAAAAGCCCTTCTTTTACTATATCAGGACGGCGGTCGGAAGCACTTTTTACAAGTTTTGTTGAAGTTTACAAAGGCGCCGCCGCCGCCGCCACCAGGACGGCCGTCGGCGCTGACACGATCGGCCCTTTCTTTTTTTCTGCAATCGCCCGAGAGGTAACCGGTTACGGAAGCGTCGAGGCGGTGGGTCCGCGACAACGGCATCGTAGTTGCCAACCTGTTCGATGTCACCGCGGACGGCGGCTGCATCTCCCCAGCAGTCCCGTCCCGAGAGCGATACACGGTTGTCCCCCGGTTGGCCGTCGCCTCGGCCAGCCTTTAGAACCGTGGCCCCCGTTGTCCCCAAATGATGGAGCGACCTGACCAGCCGCACCCCGTCAGTGGGCCACCCTCCGTCCCCCCGGAGGGTGGCCTCATTTCGTTTTTCCCGCTATGGCGTAGGCGGCTTCATGGGGCAGCAGTTCGAAAATCCCCATGATCGACCTGGCGAGTTCCCGAGCCTTGATCAGGGCTATCCGGCACTCTCCTCCCATGGCGCACCTCCTCGAAGAAAACGGGGGCGTCCGTTCTCCCGCGCCGGATGAATATTCGCCCTTGAGCAGTTTGCTCCAGCCTCCCGATTTTTTTGCGGCGTGCCGGCTGATCCAGAGCACGCCCAGCATCAACCCCAGCAACACCAGACTGCCCCACGGAAATGCGTTCATGAAAATGGCCCGTATGGACACGGGCCGAGAATTGGCGCATTGCCTTAACCCATGCGCTGCAATCGCATTAGAGCGGTTCACAGCCGCGTGGATCACGCCCCGTAGGACGGCTCTCCAGAGCCGTCTCCGAGACAAGGACGGCTCTGGAGAGCCGTCCCACAGGCTGTGCGCAAACCAAGTGTGAACCGCTCTAGGCAATTGAACGCCGGTCGGCGGGGTCATCGGCAGCGGCCGCGGGGTGGTCCACGTCCAGTTCGCTGCCGACCGGCGGCCGTTGTGCTGGGCGCCTGAAACCCATCTCGGTCGTCCCGCCAATCACGCCAGCAGCCAGCGCAGCAGCGCCTTCTGCGCGTGCAGCCGGTTGCCGGCCTGCTGGAAGACAATACTGCGGTCGCCATCGATCACCTCGCCGGTGACCTCTTCGCCGCGGTGCGCCGGCAGACAATGCATCACCCGTGCGTGCGGCGGCGCCAGCGCCAGCAACTCCGCGTTCACCTGATACTGCTGGAACTCGCGCAGTCGCCGCTCGCGCTCCGCTTCCTGGCCCATGCTCGTCCACACGTCCGTGTAGATCACGTCCGCGGCGCCGACCGCGTGCCGGGGGTCGCCGTTCTCGATCAACTCGCCCCTGGGCACATGGCGGTGGTACATCTCCAGGAAGGGCGCGTCAAAATGGTAGCCGTCCGGCGCCGCCAGAATGAAGCGCATCCCCAGTTTGCCGCAGCAGACTGCCACGGAGCGGGCCACGTTATTGCCGTCGCCCACGAACACCAGCGTCCGGCCAACCACCGAGCCGAACACCTCGTGCACCGTGTACAGGTCCGCCAGCGCCTGGCAGGGGTGCGCGTAGTCCGACAGGCCGTTGATGACGGGGCAGCAGGCATGCTGCGCGAACTGCTCGACCGTGGCGTGCTGGAAGGTGCGCAGCACCACCGCATCGACGTATTCGCCGAGGGTGCGGGCCACATCCGCGACGCTCTCGCGCGCCCCGAGGCCCACCTCGCCGCCGGACAGGAAAATGCTGGAGCCGCCCAGCTGAGCGATGGCGGACTGGAAACTGACGCGCGTCCGCAGCGACGGTTTCTCGAAGATCATCCCGAGCACGCGACCCTGCAAGACCGGCGTCACCTCGCGCCGCCGCTGGGCCTCCTTCAGCCGCTGCGTTTCGCGCAGCAGCAGGCCAATCTCTTCGCCGTCCACCTCAAGCAAGTCAAGGAAGTGACGCATGGTGCGTGGTCCGTGACCAGAGGTCAGAAGTCAGAGGTCAGAAGTCACAGGTCAGAGGTCAGCGTTGGTATTTCTGCCGCTTGCGGCTTAGCGCTGACTTCTGACCTCTGACCTCTGACTTCTGACCTCTGACTT
This sequence comes from uncultured Gemmataceae bacterium, assembly GCA_963750165.1. Lineage (GTDB taxonomy): Bacteria > Planctomycetota > Planctomycetia > Gemmatales > Gemmataceae > CAVVPN01. The sequence continues at coordinate 466,220 of CAVVPN010000003.1, forward strand.
CTGGGATCTGGTTACGTCTTGGAAGTCAACACCTCATCAAGAATGTCGCAGCCCTGGTGCAACTGCTCGTCCGTGAGGGTCAGGGCCGGCAGCAAGCGCAGCACCGTCCCGTGCGTGCAGTTGACGAGCAGCTGGCGGCGCAGACACCGCTCCACAAACGGCGTGCCCTCGACCGCCAGCTCCACCCCGATCATCGCGCCTTTGATGCGGATGTCGGTGATGAGCGGGCACCGGGCCCGCAGTGCCTCGAAGCGCTGACGGAACGCCGTGCCGATCTGCTCCGCCCGGGCCAGCAGGCCCTCCGCCTCGATCGTTTCAATGGTCGCCAGGGCCGCCCGGCAGGCAATCGGATTGCCGCCGAACGTCGCCGCGTGCGTGCCCGGCTTCAGATACTCCGCGACCTGCGGCCGCGCCACCAGGCCGCCGCAGGCGATGCCGCCCGCCACCGCCTTGGCCAGCGTCATCACGTCCGGCAGCACGCCCCAGTGCTGGTGCGCGTACCACCGGCCCGTGCGGCCCATGCCGCTCTGCACCTCGTCAAACATCAACAAAAGCTTATGTTGGTCCGCCAACTCCCGCAAACCTTCCAGGTAGCCCCGCGGCGGCAGATGGATGCCGCCCTCGCCCTGGATCGGCTCCAGCAGAATGGCGCAGGTCTCGTCGTCGATCAGTTGCGTCGCCGCGTCCAGATCGCCGTAGGGGGCGTAGCTGAAGCCGGCCAGCAGCGGCTCCAGGCCCTGATGGTACTTCGGCTGGCCGGTGGCACTGAGTGCCCCGAGAGTGCGGCCGTGGAAGCTGTTCAACATGGAAATGATCTTGTAGCGACCCGGCTTGCCGTACAGCCGCGCCAGCTTGATCGCCGCCTCGACCGCCTCGGTGCCGCTGTTGCAGAAGAAGCAGCGGCCGTCGAAATCGGTGCGTTCGCTCAGCGCCTGCGCCAGCCGGCCCTGCGCCTCGGTGTACCAGGTGTTCGGCACGTGGATCAGCTCGGCCACCTGCTCACGCACCGCCTCGACCACGCGCGGCGGACAGTGGCCCAGCAGGTCGCAGCCCCAGCCGGGGAAGAAGTCAAGGTAGCGCTTGCCCTCGGCGTCCCAGACCCAGGAACCTTCGCCGTGCGTCAGCGCCACCGGGTAGCGCGTGTAGTTGCCGATGACGTACCGCTTGAAAAGGTCGATGATCTCGGCGGAAGTAGTCGTTTTCGTGCTCATGGTTCAGTTCCGGAAAGATGAAGGATGAAGGATGAATGGAAGCCATTCATCCTTCATCCTTCATCCTTCATCCTTTTTGAAGGACGATCTCGGTGCCGACGCCGCGGTCGGTGTAGATTTCGAGCAGCAGCGAGTGGCGCACGCGGCCGTCGATGATGTGCGTCTTGCGGACGCCGCCGCGCAGGCTGTCCAGGCACGCCTCCACCTTGGGGATCATGCCTTCGTCGATGACCCGGCGGGCGATCAGGTCCTGACACTCCGCGGCGTCGAGACCGCGGACCAGCGAGTCGGGGTCGCGGCGGTCGCGCAGGATGCCGGGCGTGTCGGTGAGCAGCACGAGCTTTTCGGCGCCGAGGTGGGTGGCGACCGCGGCGGCAGCGGTGTCGGCGTTGACGTTCAGCCAGCCGCCGGCCTCGTCCTGGGCCACGGACGCGATCACCGGCACCACACCGGCAGCGCAGAAGTCGCGGAGCAGGTCCGTCTCGACGCGCGTGACGCCGCCGACCCGGCCAAGGTCGATCGGCTCGCCGCCAGGGTTGGGCAGCGTCAGGCGTTCGCCGTGCAGGTACTGGAAGGAGCCGAGGTGGGCGCCGACAGCGCGGCCGCCGAGTTGACGAATCTGGGCCTCGATGGCAGCGTTGGTTTCCTTGAGCAGCACGCGAACCACGATGTCGAGCGTGGCGTCGTCGGTGTAGCGCCGGCCCTGGACCTTGCGCGGTTGCAGACCGGCGTCAGCCATGGCGCGGTCGATGGCCTTGCCGCCGCCATGCACCAGGATCGGCCGCATGCCAACCGTTTCCATGAAGACGACATCTTGCAGTGTGGCGCGCAGCGCTTCGGGCTCTTCCATGGCGCTGCCGCCGAGTTTGATCACCGTCAGCCGATCGCGGAAGTTGCGAATGTAGCTGAGCGCTTCGATCAGGGTTTCCGCTTTGCGGATGGCGTTGTCCATGAGCCCACGTCGCGGGAGGGCATGCGGCCTGGGCGGCCGTGGATTAAAAGATTGATTGTAGATGGTGCCACGTCGCTGTCAATCTTCCAGTCGTTTTTTCACGCGCTTGCTTGTCGCCGCGTGCGGCCCCTGGTACGCTGGCGGAAGATCGTGCCCCGCGCTTGCGCGTCGGGCAGCCTGGATCTGCAGAAGAAAGGTGGTGAACCGTGGACTGGTGGTTCTGGCCTGTTGTCGCTTTCTTGATCGGCATGCTGTTCACCGCTGTGCTGAACGTCGTCCTTGTTTCCCTCAAGCGAAAATCCTTGATCCGCAAGAGCCTGCACGCCCAACTGTTACTCGGGTTACTTACCGACTTCAAACCAGAACTCCGGGAGCAACTCGACCTGGATCCACCCCCAGATGACGTTGACGCCACGTTTGCTCGGGAAGCACCGGACGACGAGCCGCGCTTAATCGTGACGGTGCGTCGCGGTGATGCCACCCAGAAAGCGGCTGCGGTGGTCAGTAAGGGGGAGCTGGAAACTCTCTCAAACCTCATTCTTGGATTGGGTGACAAGCGGCCGAAACAGGAGACCACCCGTGTCTGACCCCGACCTCGCCCCGGGGGCCTCTGGGCCGCAACAGACTCCGCGAAGATCTCGCTCCCCTGCCCAGTCGAAGTCGCGAACGCCCTCCGCCTTACCTACGCGGGACGAAACCGGCGCCGGGGCGGGGGTGGCTGGCCTCAGTATCGGATCCTTGATCGCCGTGGTCGCGAGTGCGTTGCCGGAAGGCGTATAGAAGTCCGTGTTGATCTGGTTCGCCCCGGCGTCCACGATGGCGTTCTGGACCGCCTGGAATTGGGCGGCGCAGCGGTTGCGAATTTACCTGGAAGCCAGGGCCATTGAAACAGCCTTTCGGAAGGCCAAAGCGGCCATCGAAGATGCTCTGAAAGCTCCGCTCACCCCGGCGCAGCACGCCCTGTTCACCCAACGGCTCGCTGACCTGCACCGGGACATTACCGAGTTTCGTCTATCGCGGCTTTCGTCGCACATCAAGAAATGAAACGGCGGAGTTTTTGTGCAGGATGTGGGCGGAAAAGCATCAACCAGCGCCGTCGCCCCAGCGTAGAATGCTCGGCGGATCGAGAATCACAGTTATCGGCAAACGGGAAGAGCGGTTTCTGGTACACGTCCTTCGGAGCGTTCAGCGGAGGTCCACGTATGCAAGTCCCCGATCCTGTGCCGTCGCGCAGCCCCTGGTCGCCGATGGGCTACCGCGTCGTGACCGTCGCGGAGGAGACCGGTCCCCCGCAGCCGTGTCCGCAGCCGCCGGCCTCCCTGAGCTACCGGGTCAACCCGGTGGGCGAGGAAGACGTGCCTCCCCGGCCGCGCGCGGCGGAGCGCTTCCCAGGACCGCCGCGCCGGCTGCTGCGGAAACCGCTTCCAGAGAAGTCGCAGTCCAAACCCCTGTGGTGGGCGGTTGTCCTGTTCGGCTCGTTCATGGCCCTGTGCCTGATTGCGCTGTTGATCGGCTCGTCTGACCGCCGATCCGCCCCGCCGCCGGTCGGATTCGAACCTGAGGTGGTGATAAACGATGTCCGCGGCCCCGAGGTGCGCATCCCCCATGTGCCCCCCGAGAAGGATGACAAGCCTGTCGCCCAGGTGCCCTTCCCGGACATCCAGGCCGCTGCCGAGAAGAAGGCCGGGCCGCAATTCTTCGGCTTCCCCGCCGCGGAGGTGTGCAAGAACGACCCACCGCGGCCAGCGCCCGGCGGCCGTGAGACGTTCGGCACCGCCGTGGAGTTCGCCCGCAACCCGCAGGAGGCGGCCCGGCAGGCGGCAGCGGCTCGCAAGCTCACCTTCCTGCTGCACGTCTCTGGGAACTTTGAAGACGCCGGCTTCACCTGAAACAACGCCGAGCGCTCCGTGTGAACGCCCTGACCCAGCCCCAGGTCGGACAGTATCTGAACCGTCATTTCGTGTCGGCCTTCCAGAAGGTCGCCACCTTCCAGATCAACGGCGCCGCCAAGCAGGGCGGCAACGTCGCCGCGTATTTCTGCACACCCGAGGGCCGCGTCCTGCACGCCATCGCCGGCCCGGTGGACGCCGCGACCTTCCTGCGCGAGGCCCGCTGGGCCAACGAGACGTATCAACTGGCGCTGCTGGACAACCCTGGGCCGCTGCAAGTGCAAGGCTTTTTCCGCAAGGCCCACCTCGACCGGCTGAAACTGGAGCGGGGGGAACTGCGCCTGGCTGAGAACAAGCTGCCGGCCACGGACGCCGTCAGTGGCAAATTGCTGGATCAGCTCCTGGTGCAGAACCAGAACCTGGGCCTGAACAACTCGGGCAAAGTTCACCTGATGCTGACGGTGGGGCCGCTGGCCCGGATCGATCAGGTGTATCGCGTGGTGTTTGAACGCATCCTGGAGGAGAAGATCACGACCAACCCGGTGGCCGTGAACGGCAAGTAAGGATGTGAGAAACAACGGCGCCCGCGGCGCCAGCAAGGGCAGCCTTGCTGGCGCCGTGGGCGCCGGTTTTCAGCGCTGTGGTGCAGCGACCGTCCCCAGATCGTAGCAAGCAATCTCCCGGTCGTTGCGCACGTACAGGCGGCCGTGGGCGACCACCGGATGATTCCAGGTTTTGCTCGTGAAGACCGCCAACCGTCCCCGTTCCTCGTGCCGCTTCGGGTCAGCCGCCAGCAGCACCACCTCCCCCTGTTCCGACTGCACCAGCAGCAGCCGCTGCTCCGCCAGCAGCGCCACCTGCCCGTAACCGTAGCGCCCCTGTTTCCAGCGCCGCTTGCCCGTCTCCAGATCGACACAGCAGAACAGATGGCCGTCGAAGCCGAAGGCGCAGCCGTCCTGCACCACCAGGTCGTTGAACGATGGCCGCAGGTGCCGCGACGACCAGCGCCTCCGCCGTCCGCCAGCCGGTGCCATCGCGGGTCACCTCGATCAGCACGGTGTCCGCTTCCATGCCGCCCAGCACCAGGATCTGCGACGTGCCGACGAGTTGCGGTTGCAACGAGCGCGGGCTGCCCCCCGGCAGCGCGTGCTCCCAGAGCACCGCGCCGGTGGCTGGCGCGAGGGCGCTCACGCCGCGGTCGCTGATGAACAGCACCTGTTCCTGCCCGTCAAGGCGGAAGAGCTGTGGCGAGACGTAACTGTGCTTGCCCACGTCGGCCGTCCACGCCGGCTCGCCCGACACCGCCTGATAGGCGAGCAGGTTTTTCGATCCGGAGCCGCCGGCAAAGACCACGACCACCCCCTGCACCACCAGCGGCGAACTGGCGAACCCCCAGATGGGAGCGGTGGCGCCGGCCTCGGCGGCGATGTCGCGCGTCCAGTGCCGGGTGCCGGTGGCGGCGTCGAAGCAGTTCAGGATGCCGGTCGCCCCCAGGGTGTAGAGCCGGCCCTCCGCGAACGTGGGCGTGGCCCGCGGGCCGGGGCCGCCCTGACCGTCCGAGAACCGCGCCGCGTCGTGGTGCGCCCACATTTCCGCGCCGGTGTCGGCGTCCAGGCACACGACTGCTTCCTCCTGGCCGCGCTGCTCCTGCGTGAACAACCGGTTCCCGACCACCGCAACCGAGGACCACGCCGGACCGATGCGCTGCTTCCAGAGCAGCCGCGGCGGCTGGGCGTCCCAGTCGGTGGCAATGCGGACGCCGCGCACCACGCCGTCGCGCTCCGGGCCGCGGAAGCCGGGCCAGTCCTCCGGCCGGAGATTCAGCGCTTGAGCGCTGTCGGCGGTGTGGGCGTCGCCGGCGACGTACTCTTGCTCGGCGGTGGGGTTCCAGCGCCAGTGGAAGGCGGGCCGGTAGTCGCCGGTGTCGGGATCGCCTTCCAGGCCCTCCATGCGGAGCGTCAGGAAGGCCGACCAGGTTAGCAGCAGCGCCGTCATCAGCCCATACCGGCGCGTGGTTGGGGACGCCCAGCGGGTGAGCACCAGGCCCACGGCCCAGGCGGTAAGCGCGTACGGCAGCCCCAGCATCAATATGATGCCCGCCGGCACGCTCGGGTCCGCGAGGAGCCAGGCCAGCAACCCGCCGGCCGTCGCGGTGCCGAACACCAACAGCCGATCCCGCATGGGGATGCGCCGGCTGAAGAACCAGACGCCCAGGAACAGCAGTGCCACCAGGAGGCCGGCGCCCATGCGCATCAGGAAGCGCGTGAACCCCTGCAGTTCCATCCAGCCCGTGACGAAAAAGCACCCCCAGTACACGGCGACCAGCGCCACCGCCGGCCAGATGCGCGGGCGCTGCGGCGTGGCGGCGGGCAGCCGTTCGGGTTGCGGGACAGGCGCCAGCGGAGACACGTCAACCGTCATGCGTGGAACCTCCAGCGTTCAAGGTGGGGCGACGATTCGATGCGACGGTGACCGCCACTTGGCGGGCATCGTCGCGGCAGGGTATATTGCCCTGGGCTTCCCGGAAACGGTAGCCCGGATTTAATTGTACGTGCAGTCTAAACAAATTCCCGTGGGCGTCAAGTGATGTGTGCGCGCCGTTATCAACTCGGACTGCGTCAGGCGGCGGCGGAACAGACCCGCGCCCGCATTCTGGCGGCGGCGCAGGAGTTTCTCGTGGCCCCGGACGGGATTGCCGGCTTCACCATAGAAGCGGTCGCACGGCAGGCCGGCGTGGCCCGGATGACGGTCTATTACCAGTTCGGTTCCAAGGCGGGGTTATTGGAGGCGCTGTGCGACCTGTTAGCGGTTCGCGGCGGTATGATGGAGCTAAAGGCCGGGGCCTTCTGCCAGCCAGACGCCCGGCAGGGGCTGGCGGATCTCATCGCGATCTTCGGCCGATTCTGGAGTTCGGATCGGTTGGTGTTGCGACGGCTGCTCGCACTGGCGGCCCTGGACCCGGAGGTCGGTCGCGTCCTCGGGGCCCGGCTACAGCGGCGGCGTGAGGGGCTCAGGGTCATGCTCGGTCGCCTGGCGGCGCAGCACGGCCAGCCACGCCCGGAGGCGCTGGACGAAACGCTCGACGTGCTCATGGCCCTGACGAGCTTCGAGACGTACGACTGCCTGGCCGGGGAGCGGCGCACGCCGGAAGAGGTGACGCCGCTGGTCCGCCGCCTGGTGTTCGGCGTGCTGGGCCTGAGCGAAGGTTGAGCCGGGCAGCCCGGCCAGGCGGCTTTCTGGTCGTGGGAGATTCGGAGTGACGAGTTACAAGGGGAAATACTTCACGACGACCTTGCATTCATCCAGAGACAGGCACTGAATGGCGAGGAGAAGTTCCTCGATGGCCTGACCCGTCGGTAGGTGGTCGTTGACTGGAAAGACGCCGGGCATGGGCAGCCCCGCAATCGTCCGCTCCTCGACGAACCGTGGGATCGTTCGCCGATCGTGCGTCAGGAGAATGCGGTCCTGCGCGGCGGCCCACTCGAGGACCGCCGGGTCGGCCGCTTCCGCCAGGCCCACGTCTCGAACATGCACCACGTCCAACTCCGGCTCTCGGCGCAACAGGCCGTCCAGGATGTGCCCGTTGAAGTTTTGCTCGACCAGCAAACGCATCACAGGTTCAACCCCTTCGCCCGGGCGCGGGCCAGCAGTTCTTCCTTGCTGGGCGGTGGCGGTTGGGACGCCTCGATTTTGCGACGCAGGGCGTCCGCTTCCTCGTCACACTGGCGCAGATAGTCGTTGATTTCCGCCGAATAGGCGTGGTAGTACGCAAGGACAGCGAGCACGTCGCCGAGTTCCAGGGCGTCATACATGCGCACGATGTCCTGGGGTGCCGTGCCCCGCTGATAGGCGCGAATGACCAGTTCCAGCAGGACGCGAGTCTTGCCGATGCGCAGGACGCCCGGCGGGTCTTCCCGCAAGGGGACCGACAAGGTGAAGGGCTGGCGCTCCAGAACGGTCATGGTTTTTTCTCCAACGGGAATGGCTTACCCTATATTTTACCTGAGTTCCGACGGGAGGCGATGGATCTGTGCATAACCTGGCAAATAGCTGCGTCCCCCTTGTATTTCCCTGGACAAGCTGGAAGGAAAATAACCGTGGCACGCCTGCGCACCTTCATCGCCCTGGACCTCGGCCCGCAGATCCAGGGCCGCATCATCGCGTTGCAGGGCCGGCTGGCCCAGACCACCAACGAGGTGAAATGGGTCGAAGCGGACAACATTCACCTGACCCTGCTGTTCCTGGGCGAAGTGGACGAGCGCGGCGTGCCGGACGTCTGCAAAACGGTCGCGGAAGCCGCCACCGCAGTCGGCCCGATTGCCCTGACCGTGGAGGGCGTCGGCTGTTTCCCGAACCTGCGCCGGCCGCGCATCCTCTGGGTGGGCGTTGGCGAGGGCAGTGCGGCGGTGATCGACCTGCACGACCGCCTGGAAGAACCGCTGTTCCAGCTGGGCTGCTACCGCCGCGAGGAGCGGCAGTACACACCGCACATCACGCTGGGCCGGCTCAAGGGCGATGAGCCAACGGAGAAGTTGGTCACGGTGATCAACAAGCACCAGGCCTGGAAAGGCGGCGAAACGACCATCGACGAGGTCCACGTCATGAGCAGCGAACTGACCCGCGAGGGGCCGATTTACACCGTGCTCAGCCGGGCCAAGCTGGGCTAACGTTGCCGGGCAAGGGTGCCAAATCTCGACGTATGAAAAAGTTGGCCCCCTTGGCCCCCTTGGCCCCCTTGCTCGGTCAACGGGCGCCGCTCGCTGCCCGGCCCTGCCAGGTATCATCGGCCTTCTGGACCTGTTAAGCTGGAGGAACCACGGTTGCATTTCCGGCGATGGGCGATATGCTAATCAGTCAGACAAACGGATTTGTCGGCATCACGGCATGAGAATTGCCAGGTTTGGGGCCCTTCCCCGAGGAGCATTATCAGCAATGGCTGGTCGCGCGATTCGCACGTTCACCGTCTTACCGCATCTGCCCGGTCGCCTGCAAGCGCTGCAAAAACTGGCATACAACCTGTGGTGGTGCTGGAACCAGGAGGCCGTCTCGCTCTTCCGCCGCATTGACGACGACCGCTTCGCCGAGCTGGAGAACAGCCCCGTCAAGCTCCTCGGTTCCATCGCCCAGGACCGCCTCGAGCAGTTGCAGCGTGACGACGGCTTCCTGGCGCACATGGACCGCGTCGAGGAGGGCCTGCAGCGCTACATGACGGCGCCGACGTGGTTCCAGGAGACGTACAGCGACCTGTTCAGCGGCGACACGCCGGTGGAGGACCGCTGCCGCATCGCGTACTTCTCGGCGGAGTTCGGCATCCACGAGAGCATCCCGATCTACTCCGGCGGTCTCGGTCTGCTGGCCGGCGACCACCTCAAGGCGGCGTCGGACCTCGGCATCCCGCTGGTCGGTGTCAGTCTGATGTACCGCGAGGGCTACTTCCGCCAGTACCTCAACGTCGATGGCTGGCAGCAGGAGCGCTACCCCGAGAACGACTTCTTCAATCTGCCGCTCATCCCCGAGACGACGAAGGACGGCACACCGTTGCTGATCAGTGTGCCGTTCCCGGGCCGCGACGTGTGGGCGCGGATCTGGCGCATCCAGGTCGGCCGGGTGCCGCTCTACCTGCTCGACACCAACATCCAGCAAAACAACGCCGAGGACCGCACCATCACCAGCCGGCTGTACGGCGGCGACGTGGACATGCGCGTCCGCCAGGAAATGATCCTGGGCGTCGGCGGCATCCGGGCGTTGCGGGCCCTGGGCAAGCCGCCAGTGGTCTGCCACATGAACGAGGGCCATTCCGCCTTCTGCGGCCTGGAGCGTATCCGCCTGATGATGGAGGAGCACAAGCTCGACTTCACCACGGCGCGCGAGGCGGTGACGGCGGGCACCTGCTTCACCACGCACACACCGGTGCCGGCCGGCAATGACATGTTCGCGCCGCAGCTGGTCGAGAGCTACTTCGGCAACCTGTTCCCGCAGTTCCGCATCAGCCGCGAGGAGTTTCTGGGTCTGGGCCGCGTCAACCCGCGCGACAACAACGAGCCGTTCTGCATGACGGTGCTGGCCATCCGCCTGTCGAACACCAGCAACGGCGTCAGCAAGCTGCACGGCGCCGTGTCGCGCAAGATGTGGAAGGAAATCTGGCCGACGCTGCCCGAGGCGGAGGTGCCGATCACGTCGATCACCAACGGCGTCCACACGCGCACCTGGCTGGCGCCGGAAATGGCACTGATTTACGAGCGCTACATGGGCGTGCAGTGGGAGGAGAAGCCAACCGATCACAGTGTCTGGAAGCGTGTGGAGAACATCCCCAACGCGGAACTGTGGCGGACGCACGAGCGGCGGCGCGAGCGGCTGGTGGCGTTCGCGCGCAGCCGGCTCAAGATCCAGCTAAATCGCCGCGGCGCCCCACCGGCGGAGGTCGCCCGCGCCGAGGAGGCGCTGGACCCGGAGGCGCTGACGCTCGGCTTCGCGCGGCGCTTCGCGACGTACAAGCGCGGCACCCTGCTGTTCCGCAACCTGGACCGGCTGACGGCGATCCTGAACAACAAGGACCGGCCGGTGCAGATCGTCTTCGCCGGCAAGGCGCACCCGCGCGACCACGGCGGCAAGGAGCTGATCGCCGAGATCGTCCACATCGCGCGGCGGCCGGAACTGCGGCGGCGCATCGTCTTCATCGAGGACTACGACATCAACGTGGCCCGCTACCTGGTGCAGGGCGTGGACGTGTGGGTAAACAATCCGCGGCGGCCGCTGGAGGCGTCGGGCACGAGCGGCATGAAGGTGTGCGTCAACGGCGGCATCAACATGTCGGTGCTGGACGGCTGGTGGTGCGAGGCCTACGCCGGCGACAACGGCTGGGCCATCGGCGCCGGCGAGGAGTACACCGACCTGACCTACCAGGACGACATCGAGAGCCGGGCCATCTATGATCTGCTGGAGCAGGAGATTGTGCCGCTGTTCTACAACCGCGCGACCGACGGGCTGCCGCGTGGCTGGCTCAAGGTGATGAAGCGGGCCATGATGACGGTGAACCCGGTCTTCAACACTGGCCGCATGGTGCAGGAGTACATGGAGAAGAGTTACGTCCCCGCGGCGGAGCGCTACGACAAGCTGACGGCCGCCAACCTGAAGCGGGCGGCTCAGCTGGCACAGTGGCGGCGCGGCGTGACACAGGGCTGGCCGCAGGTGCGCGTGGAGAACGTCGAGGCCACCGGGGCGGACCCGATGCACGTCGGGGCGCAGTTGCAGGTCAAGGCCCGGGTGAACCTGGGGGCGCTGTCGCCGGACGACGTGCAGGTGCAGTTGTTCCACGGCGTGCTGGACAATCTCGGCGACATCCCGCAGCCGAGCACGGTGCCGATGAGCCACAACGGCAAGTACGAGGGCAATGCGTGGGTGTTCAGCGGCACCATCGCCTGCCGGGCGAGCGGCCAGCACGGCTACGCGGTGCGCGTGCTGCCGAAGAACCCCGACCTGGCCAACCCGTTTGAGACGGGGCTGATCACGTGGGGATAAAGAGATCGATCCACAGATGACACAGAGGAACTCAGATAAAAACAAAAAAAGGGTCTTTATCTGAGTTCCTCTGTGCCATCTGTGGATCGATCTCTTGACGTTAGACAGGCCGTGTCCACCCGCACCGTAATTACGCATGAATAACCCCTGGTATCAGGACGGTCTACATTTCCGCTGCACGCAATGCGGCGACTGCTGCACGGGCGCTGCCGGCTTCGTCTGGGTGGACGACGCCGAGCTGGCCGCCATCGCCGACTTCCGCGGCGAGGACGTGGCCGAGGTGCGCGGTCGGTACACGCGCTCGGCCCACCGCGGCGCCACCCTGCGCGAGAAGCTCAACGGCGATTGCGTGTTCTACGACCGCGTCGCCGGCTGCACCATTTACCCGGTGCGACCGCGGCAGTGCCGGACCTGGCCGTTCTGGGAGAGCAACGTCCGCACGCCAGAGGCCTGGGAGAAGACCTGCCGCAGCTGCCCGGCGCCGGCACCGGCGACCTGATTCCGGCGGAGGAGATCACGCGCCGGTTGAATGTGATCCCGTTGTGAGCGAGGGCGGTTTCCCCATGATCGAGTCGCCGGAACTGGCCGCGACCGTGCGGCAGCGCGTCCTGGAGTTGTACCGCGCAGCGGACGCCGCTGTGGCCGCCGCGGGTCCGGTGTGCGTCGCCAGCGGCCGCTGCTGTCGCTTCAAGGAGTATGGTCACACGCTGTTCCTGAGCAGCCTGGAAGCGGAAGTGCTCCTGGCGGCCGCGCCGCCGTATGACCGACCGGTGACGGCGGACTTCTGCCCGTTCCAGCGCGACCAGCTGTGTACCGCCCGGGAGCCGCGGCCGCTGGGCTGCCGTGTCTACTTCTGCGACCCGGCGTATCAGGAAACCGGCCAGCACATCAGCGAGGAATTCGTGCAGCGGCTCAAGCGGCTGGCCGAGGAACTGGGCGTCGCATGGCGTTACGCGCCGCTGCACCATTTCCTGAACAAGGATGAAGGATGAAGGATGAAGGATGAATTGTCTTCCCTTCATCCTTCATCCTTCATCCTTCCAAGAAAGGGAGGTTACCATGCGTTGGTTGCGCACCTTGCTCGTCGGCGGTCTGTTCGCCGGCACTGCGGCGGCCGCGGACTGGCCGCAGTTCCTCGGCCCCAACCGCAACGGCTCGACCTCGGAAAAGGTCGTCCCGTGGAAGGGCGAGCTGAAAATTCTCTGGCGGCAGCCGGTCGGCGAGGGCCACAGCTCACCGGTGGTCGCCGACGGCGTCGTCTACCTGCACTACAAGTTGCGCGGCGAGGAAGCCGAGGCGCTGCAGGCGTTCGACGCCACGACGGGCAAGCCGCGCTGGCAGACGTCGTACCCGCGCTTCACGTACAAGGGCCTGTTCGGCAGCGGCCCGCGGGCAACGCCGAGCGTCGCCGGCGACCAGATCTTCACGCACGGCATCACCGGCCTGGTGACCTGCTTCGACAAGGGTGGCAAAAAAATCTGGCAGGTCGATACGCAGAAGGACCTGAAGGCGCCCAAGCTGTTCTTCGGCGCGTCATCGTCACCGCTGGTACACGGCGATCAGGTGGTTGTCCTGGTCGGCGCCGAGGGGGCGAGTCTGGTGGCGTTCCAGCGCCGCGACGGGAAAATCGCCTGGAAAGCCCTGGACGACAGGGCCAGCTATTCGTCGCCGGTGATCCTCGGCACGAAGGAGCAGCCGCAGCTGGTGGCGCTGACGCAGAAACGGCTGGTGTCGGTCCACCCCACCGATGGCAAGCTGTACTGGGACTTCGCGCTCAAGGACAAGCTCAGCGAAAGCTCCTCGACGCCGGTCGTGGTCGGCCGCGGTGTGCTCGTCGCCAGTTCGATCACCTACGGCAGCGTCGGCCTGAAAATGGAGTCGAAAGAGAACAAGCCCGCGGTGGAAAAGCTCTGGTTCAAGGAGGAATTGAACTGCTACTTCTCGACGCCGGTGGGCGTGGGCACCGATCAGCTCTACGTCGTGACCGGCACCAAGCCACCGGCGCTGGCGACCTCGGCGACGCTGCGCTGCGTCGATCCGGCCACCGGCAAGGAATACTGGAATCGGCCGAACGTCGGCAAGTATCACGCCTCGCTGCTGCGCACCGGCAACAACAAGCTGCTGATGCTGGAGGAGAAGGGCGACCTGGTGCTGTTGGAGCCGGATGTGAAGGCGTACCGGGAACTGGCGCGGGCCAAGGTCTGTGGCGACACCTGGGCGCACCCGGCGCGGGCCAACGGCCGGCTGTACGTCCGCGACAGCAAGGAGCTGATCTGCGTGCAGCTCGCGCCATGAGGGTTTTGGTCCGAGTTCGTAGTACCGCCTTCAGAGAGCGTCCAGCTTATAAGTGGTGCAGGGAAAGGGTTTACAGCAAGAGGGTTACGTCTCGGAAGAGGCTTTTTTCTTCAGGTATTCCCGGACCCCCTCCACCCCCATTTTGGGCCCCCTGGCTCGCCGTAACTCCTTAATTACCAACACTTGAAAGCTGGACGCTCTCTTCAGGCGGTACTACGAACCCGGACCCGAAGCCTCTGCTGAAGAAGAGTTCCGTGAACCGTCAACCCTATCAAACGCCGCCGCGCCGCTGGGAGAGCCAGCTCAGCCCCTGGTGGGTGCGCCTGTGGCGCCCGCTGCGCCGCCGCGCCCTGCGCCGCGAGCAGAAGCTGGCCCGCATCGACGTGGCCGACCTGGACCAGCTCCGTCAACCCCTGGCCGAAGGCGCCGCGGTGCTCATCACCCCCAACCACGCCTTCCACTACGACTCCTACGCGCTCATGGAAGCGGGTGACCAGCTGGACCGGCCGTTCCATTTCCTGACCGCCTGGCAGGCGTTCGCCATGAGCAACCGGTTCGAGCGCTGGTCGATGCAGCGGCACGGCTGCTTCAGTATCGACCGCGAGGGCAACGACATGCCGGCCTTCCGTCGCGCCGTGGCGCTGCTGCAGGAGAGCCCGTATCCGCTGGTCATCTTCTCCGAGGGAGACATCTACCACACCAACGACCGGGTGACGCCGTTCCGTGAAGGTGCCGCCGCCATCGCACTGGCTGCCGCTCGCCGCGCTGACCGGCCCGTCGTGTGTGTGCCGTGCGCCCTCAAATGCTGGTACGTCAGCGACCCGACGCCCGAGCTGAGCCGCGTGCTGTCGCGGTTGGAGGAGCGCTTGACCTGGCTGCCGCGGCCTGACCTGCCGCTGGTGGAGCGCGTCTACCGGCTGGGCGAGGGCCTGCTGGCCTTGAAGGAACTGGAGCACCTGGGCGGGCCGCGCACCGGGACGGTGCCGGCGCGCACCGCGGGCCTGATCCGGGAGGTACTCGGCCGCCAGGAACGGCAATACGGAGTGGACAGCGCCCCGGACGCGGTTGTGCCGGAGCGCGTCAAGGAATTGCGGCGGCGGTGCATCCTGGCGCTGGAAAAGCCGGGGGCGGATGCGGCCCGGGTTCGCCGCGACCTGGAGGAACTGTTTCTGGTGACGCAGCTATTCAGCTACCCGGGCGATTACGTCCGCGAAAACCCCACCGTCGAGCGCGTGGCCGAGACGATTGACAAGTTGGAGGAGGACGTGTTGCAGGCGCCCTATCCGGGCGTGCGCGGCGTGCGGCGGGTGCTGATCCGCTTCGGCGCCGCGGTGCCGATTCCCACCGAGCGGCAGAAACGCGACGCGGTGCGGCAACTGTCCGAGAACCTGAGCGGCCGGGTGCAGGGGCTGCTTGATGACATGAACCGCACCGTTTCGCGGTCGCGCGTTGATTAGCGGCGGTTGGCGTTTGGGGGTAGCGGAAGTCGCCAGACTTCCAAAGCCGCTACGGAAGTCTGGCGACTTCCGCTACGAACAGACCGCTACACCCGACCGCGATGCGCACTGGCGGCGGCGACGCCGCCGAGTCATTTTGTCGGCGGTATCCGCAGCAGTTCGGCCTCCCGGCGCAGGATCTGGGCCTCCAGCCAGTTGTGACGGTGAAGGTACAACGCATCGGCGTTGGCCGGTAGTTCGCCGCCCAGCGCGTCGAGCCAGGCGCTGGCCTTGTCCAGCCAGCGTCGCGCTTCGTCCGGCTTGCCCAGTTTCTGATATGTCATCGCCAGCCAGAGCCAGTTCAGGACCGCCGCGCCGGGCCGGGCCTCGGCCTGAAGACTCCGTTCCAGCAACGGCACGGCCTTCTTGAACTGGTTCGCCCGGTAACGCAAGGCCCCCTGTTCCGTGAGGGACCAGAAGGCCGTCGCGAATTGCTGCAATTCCTGCGCGCTCACTTGCTCCAGGAGCGACACATTCTCGACCGCGCCCGGGGCCAGGGTACAGGCGCGGGCCACGAGATAGTGGCGCACCTTGTTGAAGCGTCCGCCCTCCAGCATCCACTTGCAGGTTTGCCGGTAACCCTTCCGATCTCCCGACAGCAGTTGCACGGCGGCGTATTCAAACCAAACCTCGCTATCTTTTACATGCCCGTCCTTGATGAGTTGCGCGTAGACTTCGGCGGCCTTGCCCCATTGCTTCTGGTCGATGTGAGCGCGCGCCAGTTCAGGGGTCCTGCGCGGTCGCGCGACGCCAGTTCCTTGACATCGGCCCAAAGCTGCTGCCAGGCTTTGCGTTCCTCCTCGGGCAGTTTGGCAAGTGCGTCCGGGCCGCGGACACCGGCAAGTTCCTTGCACTGCTGCCATTTCCCAAAGACGCTGCGCGTCCATCATTGCATCGCCGCCCCTGGCGTTGTTGGATCGTTTGACCCAGGCATCAACGTCAGCTCTCAACCACTCCAGAGCCCGCTTGCGCAGCGCGGCTTTCGCGCGGTCATCGAGCTTGGCCGCGTCTTCACCGGAACCACATCCCCCGAGTGCAGCCGCGCAGGCCGCGTGAAAACGGTGTTTTGACTCAAGATCATCGGCGAGCGCCGGTTGCCTGGTGAAAACGACATCGTAAAGCCGAACGGCTGCGAGAGGCAGTCGCCTGTGTGTGCAGCACCACCCGGCCAGCGCCCCCACCGTGGCGGGGTCCTCGGGGAATTCCTTCCCGGCAAGAAGCGCAGGGAGCCTGGATTCAAGCGGTCGGAGCTGATCGCAAAGGTCGAGGTAACGGCGCAGTTCAGCGTGTCCCGTTGGGCCCACCTGGGGTAAGTCCAGGGCGTGCTGGGCGGCTGCCTGGGCGTCGGCGAAGCGCCCCACGCACAGGAGCGACTCCACGAGGAGGTGTCGAGCGCCGAGGTATTTGGGAGCGTCGCCGTCCCTGAGTTCGGCGGCCGTCAGTTGCCTTTTCGGATCGAGACTGCGGATGAGCCACTCAAATTCGCCAATGGCCTCTTCGTGCTTTCCCAGTTCTTGCAAGGTCAGGCCCAGCGCATGATGCGCCACGGCGTTGAGTGGATCCAGTTGGACCATTTTTCGGAAGGCGCGAGCGCCTGCTCAGGTCGCCCGGTTTTCCGCAGCGCCACGCCAAGGTTGTAATTGGCCAGGATGTGCTTGGGATTGAGGGCAAGCGCTTTCCGGAACAGCGGAATCGCTTCTTCATCCCGCCCGGCGACGGCGACGGATACGCCCTGGTTGAAAGCCACCTGGGCAGTGATCGGTTCGGCATTGAGCAACTTCTTTCCTGCGACGAGCACCTCGTCCGCACGTTTCGCCTTGAGCAAGGCAGTGGTGAGGTTGTTGCGCAGGACTTCGTTGTTGGGATCCAGCTTGCAGGCCTGGCGGAGCACCAGGATGGCCTCGTCCAGTTCGTCGGCAAGGAGCAAGGCACATCCCAGGTGGCTGAACGTCCACGGGTTTTCCGGACGCAGCGTGATCACAATGCGAAAGTACGCCACCGACTCCTTGAATTTGCCGTCGCGCCAGTAAGCCAGGGCCATCGCCCAGTTCAGCCGGAAGTCAGCGGGGCGGCGCCGAATCGCCTCCCGCAATAAGCCGAGGCCTTCGGACCGGGCGTCGAGATTCCACAGCAAGGTCGCCAGGATGGCCAACTGGTGCGCGGGCACCGGTTTCGACACCTTCAAGGCGTTGTCGGCCAGTTGGCGGAGTTTTTGCTTGTCGCCCCACACGCCAGGATCGCGCAACCGATCGCCCCAGGCCGGATCGGGATCCGCCAACCGGGCAATCCGGAGCAATTGCTCCTGTTCGGCGCGCGGTTCAGCACGTAGGCAGCCAGCGCCCACTCGTCCAGGGCGGACACGGTTTTGTCGGCCAGCGGCGTGGCGCGGATGCGTGCCGCCGTGACGGCCGCATCCCCGTCCACGTTGAACCCCGCCTGGATGAACGCCTTTCGCGACTCCGTCGCCAGCAGCTGAAAGTCCACAGGGTGTGGCGAAGAAACATTCCTCTCCGACACGGAAGCCACGGCGGCTTGAAGAATGTCGCCGAGCAACTCGGCAAACTGCACGTCCGCTTCCGCCCGCGCAGAGCGCACGCGCAATTCGCCGGAATCGGCAACCGCAAGATGACTTTTGCCCTCGGTTAGAATCACCCTGGCCTCCCGCCAGCGCTCGAGCTTTGCCGATTTGTAGGCCTGGTCAATGACGGTTTCGATGGCCTGCCGCGCGTGTGCCTGACGACGCTCCTTTTCCGTCTGGCGGAAGTTTTCCTGTTGGCACCACCAGGTGGTGGTTCCGACTGCCGCCGTCACCGCCAGCAGGGCCGCCACGATGAGCGAGGCGACCGCGGGTCGCCGGCGTGCCCACTTCACGGTGCGCTCGAGAGCGCCAACGGGCCGGGCCAGCACCGGTTGGCCATCGAGAAAACGGTTCAGGTCATCGGCCAGGTCCTGGGCGCTGGCGTAGCGGCGGATGGGGTGCTTTTGCAGGCACTTCAGGCAGATGGTTTCCAGGTCGCGCGGGATTTTGGGATTCAGGCGCGATGGCGGCGTCGGCTCTTCGCCGAGGATCCGCATCTCAATGGCGGCGGCAGATTGTCCGGTGAAGGGTGGCCGGCCCGTGAGCACCTCGTACAGCATCGCCCCGAGCGCATACACGTCCACAGCGGGCCCGATCGCGTGCGCCTGCCCCAGCGCCTGTTCGGGCGCCATGTAACTGGGCGTGCCCACCCGCGCGCCGCTCAAGGTAAACTCAGGGCCGCCCGCAATGGATCGTGCCAGGCCGAAGTCCGTGATCTTGGGAATACCATCGGCCGACAGCAGGATGTTGGCCGGCTTGAGGTCGCGATGAATGAAACCGCTCTGGTGCGCGAATTGCACCGCGACGGCCAGTGTGGCAATCAATTCGGCGGCCCGGGTCGCCGGTTGCGGGGTGCCGGCCAGTTGCTGGGCTAAACTCCCTCCCTCCACAAACTCCATGATGAAGTAGTGCCGGCCGGCCACTTCGCCGACATCATGGATCTGCACGATGTTGGGGTGCCGCAGCGCCGCCACGGCCTCGGCTTCACGCCGAAACCGTGCCAGCTCCAGCGGACTCGCATAAGGGCCGGCCAGCAGCATCTTCACGGCGACGAAGCGATTGAGTTTGCGGTGGCGCGCCTTGAAGACCACGCCCATGCCGCCCCGGCCGAGGACGGAAGCCACGTCGTAGCCGTCGATGTGCGGCGGTTCGATTTCGGAGTTCAGCAAGAGCGAGTTGTCCTCGCGATTGGTCGAGCCCGGTGACGGGAACAGGGCTTCAATTTGGTATCCGACGCGCTGCATGCGATCCCAGCGCTGGCGTACCTCGCACAATAAATCGGGGTCCCCCTGGCAGACCTCTTCGGGGGTGCGCTGGGAGTCCAGCATCTCTTCAAGCAACTCCTGGATGCGCAGTTCGTCAGGCATCGGTTTCCCCCTGACAATGATCCTGGGCTTATGCCTCGCTGGGCGGTCGCGGCCCCGCCTGCAGGTCGGACAGCTTTTCCGCCAGCAGCATCAAGCTGCGATTCAGACGGCGCTGAATCGTCTTCGCCGAGACGCTCAGCAGGTTCGCTGTCTCGGTCTGACTCATCCCCTGAATGCGTACCAGGCTGAAGACTTCGCGCTCGTCCTCGGGAAGGTCGTCGATCGCCTCCAGCATGCGACGGGCGTTCAGACTGAGTCCCGAACCGCTGCTTTCCGGTGCGGGCGGCAGTCCGTCGGGCAACGCCACGGCGAGCTTCTGTTCGTCTAGGCGGCGGGCCAGGTCATTCAGCTCCCAGCGGATGTGCTGGCTGGCCAGGCCGAAGAACCGGCGCACAGTCGGCGGATGGGCCTCCCGCATGGCCTTGAGCAACCGTTCCACCACCGCGCTGAGCACCTCATCGGCCTGGGCGTTCAGCGGCGGACGGGTCAGGCGCGGGTAGCTCTGGTGCAGAAGAGTCGCGCACAGGAGGTGCAGTCGCTGCACGGCCCGGGCCAGCAAGGCGCGGACGATCGGCTCGGCGGGCGTGTCGCCGCGCACCCCCGCTAACTCGTCCAGGTAACGCTGGACCGCCGCCGTCGTGTGTGTGTCGTCCATCGTCCACGGTGCCTCGACCACCGGCGCTGCCCGCGCCGTTTTCGCTGTCCACCCGTTTCGCCCAGCATTGGTAGAGAGGCTTCGACCCGGCACGGTGAAGCGCGGAGCCCATCTCATCTTACGGGAAAGCAGGCTGCCATGAACCGACTCAAGGGAAAAATCGCCGTCGTCACGGGCGCCTCCCCGTCCGGTGGTAGCGTGGTCAACATCAGCTCCGTGGTCGCCACACTGGCCCCGCCGAACGTTTCCGTGTACAGCGCCACCAAGGCAGCGATGAATGCCATCACCCGGTCCCTGGCCCAGGAGTTGGGGCCGCGCCAGATTCGGGTGAACGCGAATAACCCCGGCGTGGTCGAAACCACAGGGACGCACGCCGTTGGGCTGGCCGAGGCCGAATCCCGCAAGCAGACCGAGGCGCTGACGTCGCTCGGGCGGATTGGCCAACCCCAGGATATTGCGCCGACCGCGGTCTTCCTCGCCTCGTCCGAATCCGCCTGGATCACCGGCGAAACGCTCTACATCACCGGCGGGCGGTATTGATGTCTTCGCTCAGACCGCACTTGCTTACATCGGAGGAGCACGCATGGCTATCAGCAATCCCATCCTTGTCACCGGCGCGGCAGGCAAGCTGGGCGGAGTGGGCCGCACGGTGGTGGAACTGCTTCGCCAGCGCAACCTGCCTGTCCGCGCACTGGTTCATCGCGAAGACGAACGTGTCGCTGCGCTGCGTGCCAGCGGCGCCGAGGTCGTTGTCGGCGACCTCACCCGTGCCGCAGACATCGCGCGTGCCCTGGAGGGTTGCCAGCGCCTGTACTTCGGCATGAGCGCGGCGGTGGCCTACCTGGAGGCCACGGTCATGGCCGCCGCCGTCGCCCGCGAACATCGCGGTCTGGAGGTGTTCGTCAACATCTCGCAGATGACGGTGTCGCAAATGAGCCTGGCCAAGATGACCGACTCTCCGCAGCAGCGGCAACACTGGCTCGGCGAGCAGGTGCTGAACTGGTCCGGTTTGCCTGTCGTCCACATCCGGGCCACGGTTTTCCTTCAAAATCCCTTCTTCCTCGACTGGGCCGCGGAATCGATCGCCCGGGACGGCACGATCCGGCTGCCGTTCGGCACCGGGCGGACCTCACCGATCGACGCGCGCGACGTTGCGGAGGTGATCGCGATCATCCTGGCGAGTCCGGCCGCCCACGTCGGCAAGGTCTACGAACTCACCGGGCCGCGGTCCCAGGATCTGCACGCCCTGGCGGCGGAGTATTCCGCGGCACTTGGTCGAACCATCCGCTACGTCGATGTGCCCTTCGAGCAATGGCGCGATGGGGAGCTGCGCAGTCGCCAGTTGCCGGACCACGTCTTCGAGCACCTGCTGACGATGGCTCGCCTCCACGCCGCCAACCGCTACGACCGTCTCACGAACACGGTCGAGACGATCACCGGGAAGCCCGCGACGAGCGTCCGTGACTTTATGGCGCGGCACGCGGGAGCATTTTCTTTGTCACCCTCTGACACCAGGAGGTGAGCATGTCTCAACCCGAACGCTATGAAGTCCTCATCCTCGGCAGCGGCGCCGGCGGCAAGCTCCTGGCCTGGCACCTGGCCAGGTCAGGGCGGCGGACGGCCGTCGTGGAACGCAAATGGATCGGCGGCTCCTGCCCGAACGTCAACTGTTTGCCCAGCAAGAACGAAATCTGGAGCGCGAAGGTCGCGGATCTGGTTCACCACGCGGCGAAGTTTGGCCTGGTGACGGGCTCGATTGCGATTGACATGGCGCGGGTGCGGCAGCGGAAACGCGACATGGTCGAGGGCCTGGTCGCCCTGCACCTGGACCTGTACCGGGCCAGCGGTGCCGAGCTGGTCATGGGCGCGGGGCGGTTCGTCGCGCCGAAGACCCTTGAGGTCCGGCTGAATGACGGCGGCACGCGCGTGCTGGCCGGGGAGCGCGTGTTCCTCAACGTGGGAACCCACGCCACCATTCCGCCGATCTCCGGCCTGGCGGAGGCGGGGCCGATCACCAATATTGAACTCCTCGAACTCGACCGGCTGCCCGAGCACCTCGTCGTCCTCGGCGGCGGGTATGTCGGCCTGGAGTTCGCCCAGGCGTACCGCCGCTTCGGCAGTCGCGTCACCGTGGTCGAGCACGGGCCGCAGCTCCTGGGCCGCGAGGACCCGGATGTCGCCGCGGAACTCCTGCGCGTGCTCCGTGCCGAGGAAATCGACATCCTGCTCGGGGCCGAAGTGCTCCGGGTCGAGGGCCGCTCGGGAGAAGGGATCCGCCTGCGCGTGCGGACGGCCGAAGGCGAACGGCTCCTCGCCGGCAGTGACATCCTGATCGCGGCGGGGCGCACGCCCAACACCGCCGGGATCGGATTCGATGTGGCCGGCGTCCAGTTAGACGCGCGGGGCTACATCAAGGTCAATGACCGGCTGGAGACGAGCGCGCCCGCTGTCTGGGCGATTGGCGAGTGCGCCGGCAGCCCCCAGTTCACGCACGTGTCCGAGGACGACTTCCGGGTCATCCGGGACAACCAGGCCCCCCTCACCCTACCCTCTCCCCCCACGGGGGAAGAGGGTAGGGTGAGGGGGGCCGGAGGCAAGCGCAGTACCCGCGACCGCCTCATTCCCTACTGCCTGTTCACGGACCCGCCGCTGGCGCGGGTCGGCCTGAGCGAAGGGGAAGCCCGACAACGGGGGCTCGCCATCCGGGTCGCGAAACTCCCGATGAACGCCGTGCTGCGGACGCGGACCATCGGCGAAACCGCCGGCTTCATGAAAGTGCTCGTCGAGGCAACGGGCGACCGCATTCTCGGCTTCGCGATGATCGGCCCCGAGGCCGGGGAGGTCATGGCCGCGGTGCAGCTGGCGATGCTCGGCGGGCTGCCCTACACGCTGTTCCGCGACGCCATTCTCGCGCATCCGACGATGGCCGAGGGGCTCAATGCCCTGTTCGCCGCCATCGCGTAACGAAGGGTAATCAACCTGTCCCGAGAAAGGAGCCTGGACCATGTTCAAGACGAAGAATGACCTGCCCGAAACCGCCCGCGTCAAGGTGATCGAGTTGCTGAACGCACGCCTGGCCGACTGCACGGACCTGCAAACGCAGACCAAGCAGGCGCACTGGAACGTCAAGGGGCCGAACTTCATCGCCCTGCACGAGCTGTTCGACAAGATCAACGAGGACGTGGAGGACTACGTGGACGATCTCGCCGAGCGAGTGGTGCAGCTCGGCGGCGTGGCCGAGGGGACGGCCCGGATGGTGGCGAAGCGCAGCGCGTTGGCCGAGTACCCCGCCGCGGTGGACGGCCGCAGCCACGTGGAGGCGCTGTCCTCGGCACTGGCGACGTTCGGCAAGGCGGCGCGGAAGGGCATCGGCCAGGCCGACGAACTGGGCGACCTGGACACCGCCGACCTCTTCACCGAGATTTCGCGCGGCATCGACAAGTGGCTGTGGTTCGTTGAGGCGCACCTGCAGGCGGAGCGGTAACCGAGGCGGGGGATGCGTCCGGTCGATCTCGTCGAGCATGACCGCAGCTGAAGCGAGCGCCACCAAGCCCCGTGGGAGAAGCCGATGACAACCGCCGGGCTGGACGTGCGGCCGGAAGTGCAGACGGCCCTGCGCGAAGGCCGCTCGGTGGTGGCGCTGGAATCGACGCTGATCGCACACGGGCTGCCCTGGCCGGTGAACCTGGAGACGGCCCGGCAGGCGGAGGCGGTGGTGCGCGCGGCGGGCGCAGTGCCCGCCACCATCGCGGTGCTGCACGGCCGGCCGACGGTGGGCCTGGCCGACGCGGAACTGGCGGCGCTGGCGCAGTCTCGGGACGCTCTCAAGGCCAGCCGGCGCGACCTGGCCGCGGCGGTGGCGCTGCGGCGCACCGCGGCGACCACGGTGGCGGCGACAATGTTCCTCGCACACCGGGCCGGCATCCGCGTCTTCGCCACCGGCGGCATCGGCGGCGCCCACCGCGACGCCCGGCAGCCGTGGGACATCTCCGCCGACCTGACGGAACTGGGCCGGACGCCCGTCGCGGTGGTCTGCGCCGGGGCCAAGAGCATCCTGAACATCCCGCGGACGCTGGAAATCCTGGAGACGGAGGGGGTGCCGGTGATCGGCTACGGCACGGACACGTTCCCCGCCTTTTACGTGCGGAGTAGCGGCGAACCGGTGAGCGCCCGCGTGGACACGCCGGCGGAGGTGGCGGCGCTGCTGGCGGCGCACTGGGAACTGGGCGGCGCCGGCGTCGTGCTGGCTCAACCGCTGCCGCCCGAGCTGGCCCTGCCGGCCGCTGAGTTTGACACGGCCTGGGCGCGGGCGGAGCAGCTGGCCGTGGCGGCGGGCGTGCGCGGCCAGCAAGTGACGCCGTTCCTGCTCGCCCGCCTGGCGGAGTTGACCGGCGGCAAGACGCTGACCGTCAACCAGGCACTGATCGCGGCCAACGCCCGGTTGGCGGCCCAGGTGGCGGTGCAGTTGCCGCTGGTGGCGTAGCGGGCCGGCTGCCCAGTGGCGCCGGGCGACAGGAGGGAGCCCGGGCGCTCACTCCGTGTCGGGCATCGGCTGGTACGGCTCCCAACCTTGCCACTCGTGATACTGCCGCATGGCGTCTTCCCAGGTCGGTGCCTCGAACACCTTCAAGCAGTGCAGGAGTCCATCCGCCGCCCGCAGGGTCTCGGGCAACTCACAGCCCGCGATGAACGTGTCCGCGACACCGCCCTTGCCCCACGCAGAGTATTGCACGGCTTCCCCTCTGGCGAACTGAGGTCACGCACCCCGACTGCGCTGGTACGCCCACTCGATGGTTGATTTCTTCCGGGCAAACTCCGTGCAGAGGTAAATCGGGTTCGGTCGAATCCGCACCCGGCCAAGGTCGAGCCGATCCGCGTCCCAGCAGGTGACCACGGTCACATCGCCGCGGATCTGGCCCAGCGCGTGATCGCGGATCGCCAGGTGCAGAAGGGCGAAATCCTCGTCGCCCAGGTGAAGCAGCGTGCCGCGCAGCGACTCGGCGAACTCCGCCGCCCGTTCGCCGTGGCCGGGGTCGCTGCCGTCGTCTTCCCGACAGCAGTCGTGCAGGAAGGCGAACAACTCGACGATCAACGGGTTGGCCCCGCTGTGCCGGGCGATGCGCACGCCATTCTCGCGGACGCGCTGCCAGTGGGACACGCCATGAATGCCGCGCAGGTTCATGACGAAGCGCTTCCGGACGGCCTGCACCACTTGCTCGAAATCCGTCTTGCGCGGGTTGTCGCTGGACATCGGTAGCTCACAATTGGGTAGAGGTTTTCAGCCCAGGGAAGGACACCGCCGTGGAGCCAGGGTTCGGGCCGACCGCAGCCCCGATTCAACCCGATTGCCCATTTCCCGACAGCGGCGCCGGCGCTGGTGCCTGGTGCAGCAGCCGTGCGAACGCCCCCTCGCCGCCGTCCTTGCGCCAGTGCGCCCACCACGCCTCGAAGCGCTTGCGCTCCTGGGGCAACCGCTCCTCGTGGAAGTGCAGCAGTCCCTCAATGCCCGCTTTGAAGCGCTTCCACTCCTTCGGCAGTCGCGCCTGCAGCGCCCGGGCCAGGTCGCGCAGCCGGGCCGTGGCCACGTGACTGTCGTTGGCCCGGCCCAGGATTTCCTGCATCTCCTCGACCGCGGCATAGTGGACGGATCGGAACTCCGGCGCGAAGCAGTCCGCGAACACCTCCATCGCGTAGCGCAGCCGCTTGCCCACGAGGCGCACCCGGTGCAGGTGTTCGTAGTCATGCAGGTCGCGTGTGCCGGCCAGGGTCAGTTCCTGGAGCAGGGCCAGCAACACCGGCCGGGCAAGGTCCAGCAGCGTCGCCGTGCCGGGGCCAGGGTCGCGAAGCGCCGCCAGCGTCTCGAACTGCAGGCGGTCGAACGGCGCCGGGAACTCCGGGTTGGCCGCGAGCAGATGCTCCTGGGCCCGCTCGCGCTGCACCAGGGCGTGGCCGCACAGGAAGTCCAGCCCCGGCCGCTGCCGCGCCGGCCGCCCGACCCCCTCCCGGGCCAGCGCCTCCAAAAACACGTCCCAGTCCCGGGCCTCTCCCGCGGCGCGGCGCACGGTCCGCAGCTGCTTGGCGCGGTTCGGTACACCTTCTTCGGCAGGCACAGCCCAAAAATATCCAGGGCGGAGCCGGCCCGGCGGCTGCCGACGCGCAACTGGTGGACGTATTCGGTGTCCTGCTCCGAGTCGCGCAACGCCAACTCAAGGTGGTCGCGCACCGCCTGCAGCCGCAGCCCGAGCACCCGGCGGGCGGCGTCCGCCACCGGCGTCGCCGCTGTCAATTCGCTGATCCATTTGCCGACTGTCGCCATGCCACCTCCTGGCTGAATCGTTCGGCACCATTGTACGCGGCGGCCGACTTATCGGGGAATGCGGATCGGGCCAAGGTCCATTGACCCCGCCGCGCCGCTCTGGCATCATGCCCTGCCAATACCCCGGGACGCCCTCGGCACACGGAGGTTGCCAATGCCGGCCGCCGCTCCGCCCTGCCCGCGCACGCTGCGCAACTGCCTGCCCTTCCTCTGGACGCACACCCTCTTCCCCGCGGCGCCGGCACCGGCCGGTCGTCCACGTGTCGCGGCCGTGCTGCTCCTGCTGCTGCTGCCGGCGGCGCTGCTCTACCCGTGCCTGTCGTTCTACCTCTTCGAGCCGGACGAGGGCCGCTACGCCGAGATCCCGCGCGAGATGTTGCAGCGCGGCGACTGGGTGGTGCCGCACCTGTTCGGCGCACCCTACCTCGACAAGCCGCCGCTGTGCTACTGGCTGGTGACGGCCAGCTACGCCGCCTTCGGCACGCACGACTGGTCGGCGCGACTGGTGCCGGCGCTGGCGGTCCACCTGGCGGTACTGCTGACGTACCTGCTCGGCTGCCGCGGCCTTGGCGAACGCACCGCCTTCTTCGGAGCGCTGCTGCTGGCGCTGGCGCCGGGCTTTTTCGGCATGGGCCGGCTGCTGCTGCTCGACGGTCTGCTGGCGCTGTGGGTGACGCTGGCATTGTTCGCCGGCTTTGAGGCGCTTCGTGCGGCCCCGCTGCGGCGCGGCTGGTGGCTGCTGGCGGCGGCGGCGTGCGGCCTCGGCGTGCTGACCAAGGGGCCGGTGATTCTGCTGCTGGCGCTGCCGCCGTGGTGCCTGTACGCGCGGTTGACGCCGGGCGCCGCACGGCCATCATGGCGGGCCTGGGCGACGTTCGCGGCGGTGGTGCTGGCGCTGCCGCTGCCGTGGCTCGTCGCGATGTGCTTACGCTCCCCCGACTTCGCGCAGCACTTCTTCTGGGAGCACAACGTCGTCCGCTTCCTGAGTCCGTTCGACCACCTGGAGCCGGTGTGGTTCTACGGTCCCATCCTGCTGTGGGGCCTGCTGCCGGCGACGCTGCTGCTCTGGCCGTTCCTGCGCTTCCTGGCGTCCGGCGACGCGGCCCAATACCGCTGTCCGGCGCTGGGCTTCACGCTGCTGGCGGGCGGCTGGGGCGTGCTGTTCTTCTCGCTCTCCGGTTGCAAACTGCCGACGTATGTGCTGCCGGCGTTCCCGCCGCTGGCGCTGGCGCTCGGGCGCTTCCTGACAGTGACGCGCTGGGGCGCGGGCGGGCACTGGCGGGGCTGCTGACGCTGGGGCTGGTGGTGCAGGCGGCCAGTCATTACGTGGTGGTGCCGTGGTATGCAGCCTACCGCTCGCCGGCGGACCAGTGGCCGGAGATCGCCAGGCACTGCGGCGACCGCGACACGCCGGTGCTGTGCTACCCGCGCATGGCCCATTCGGTAGCGTTCTACCTGGAGCGCAACGACGTGCGCAGTTACCGCAGCAAGGAAGTCGCGCTGTTGCTTCAAGAACTGCGAGCGCGACCGCGGACGGTGGTGCTGTGTACACACCGGCACTCGCTGCAGGCGCTGCGGCAGTTTTTGCCGGCGGACCTGCGCGTGGTGGAGCAGACGCACTTCGGGCTGAAATTGCCGGGGTTGAGGGACGCGGTGGCGCGGCAGGTCAACGCGCGCCTGGGCGAGACGGCGCTGGGGCTGTGCGATCTGGTGGTGGTCGAGCGCGTTGGGCCGCCGCGGGTCACGGAGGTCGGCGCGGCGTTCGAGGCGGAGTGGCCGTGAGGGGCTATCGTGGTTATCTGAACTGTCGCACGTTTTCATGAACAGATGCGCACTGGCAGTTTTGACCGTCGGCCCGTGAAAGGGAAAGGGGTTCCTCAGCCCCGAAGCGCGGCGGGCGGTTCGCGCCGGGATAAGCGGGTTCCTGAAACAATTCCTGGAGTCGAACCCGTCCTTTCTCGATTTCGCCCTGCGCCGGCAAACCTCGTAGGAAGAACGGAACGGGACGGTCGCGTGATCCAGGTTTGAAAGCGCCGCGCAGACAGCAGCGGGTACACATCCTTCGGAGGCATCCGTGACGACGTTTCTGGAATCCGCCCAACAAATGCTACGGGGCGAGCAGCAACCGCCGCCCATCGCCTGCCTGCTGGGGTTCACGCTGAAGGCCATCGAGCCGGGGCGGGCCGTCTTCGAGCTGGCGGTGGACGCGCGGCACCACAACCCGATGGGCACGCTGCACGGCGGCGTCTACTGCGACCTGGCCGACGCCGCGATGGGCTACGCCTACGCCGCCACGCTCCCGGAGGGCGAGAGCTTCACCACCATCGAGTTGAAAATCAACTTCCTGCGGGCGGTGCGGCAGGCGACGCTGACCGCCGAGGCGACGGTCATCAAGGCCGGCTCCACGCTGGGCTACGTCGAATGTGAGGTCAAGGACGAGCAGGGCCGACTGGTCGCCAGGGCGTCGAGCACCTGCATGAAGCTGAAACGCGAATGAGGGCAAGACGGCTCACTCGGTCACGGTGATGTTCCACGACCGGGCGGCGCCGTCGGGGTCGAGCGGGTTGATGCCCTCGACGTGGAACCGGCCCACCTTCTCGGCCCGGTAGATGTAACTGATGGTCTTCCACGAGATGGAGTAGGACGGCAACTCCGGGGACACGCCGTTGACGCGCACGACACACGCGACGGGGCCATCGCCCTTGGGGCCGAGTGGTAGGTGCAGCACATCGCCGACCTGCGCCGTGACCTCGACCTGGCCCACCGGCACGTCGGTCCAGGTCGCCACTTCGAGGAAGTTGCCGGAGGGCGAGTTTAGCACGAACGCCCAGCCCGTACAGCCGACAGCCGTGCCGATCAGCGCCGCCACCGCCAGTGAGAGCAGTCGCATAGCGACTCCTTTGCTTTTGGGATGGCGGCTTGTATCCGCGATCGGTCGCGCGGTCAAGGGCTGTTTCGTGGTGCAGGCGTCTCGCCTGCGGATCCGGTTCCGCAGGCGGGACGCCTGCACCACGAAGAATGGTCAGACCACCTCGGGCATTGGGCTCACGTCCTGATCGACCAGGTACTGCGGCCGGCCGTTGGGGTCGAAGACGCGCACCACGTTGGGGTTCAGCCCAATGTTGCGGTACAGCGTGGCGAACACCTCCTGGAAGCGCACCGGCCGCCGTGCCGCGGTGCCGCCCTGGCGGTCGGTGGCGCCGATGACCTGGCCCGTCCGCATGCCGCCGCCGGCCAGCAGCGCACAGGACACCTGCGGCCAGTGGTCGCGGCTGGCGTTGCGGTTGATGCGCGGCGTGCGGCCGAACTCGCCCCAGACCACCACCGACACGTCGCGGTCCAGGCCGCGCACGTGCAGGTCGCTGACCAGCGCCGAGACGCCCGAATCGAGCAGCGGGTGGTTCTTGCGGCACTCCGGGAAGTTCATGCCATCCGGCCCGTGCCAGTCCCAGCGGCTGAAGTTGAGCGTCACCACACGGGCGCCCGCCTCGACCAGTCGCCGCGCCACCAGCAGGTTGCGGATCATGCGCGGCGCCCCGTCACGCTGGAAAGTCGGGTCGTCGGTGCCGTAGTTTGCCAGCACGCGCGGATCCTCGCGCGACACGTCCAGCGCGTCCACCAGCCGCGATGACGTGAGGATGCCCATCGCCTGTTGTGTGAAGGCGTCCATGCCGTCCATGGTGCCGCGCGTGTCGATCTGGCGGTTGAGCGTGTCGAAGGAGCGCAGCAGCCGCGTGCGCTCGTGCAGGCGGTCGAGGGTGATGCCCTGCAACGTCATGCCGGCGGCCTGCATGCTGCCGCGGCGGCCGACGAGGTTGAACGGGTTGTGGCCCATGCCCAGAAAGCCGCCGCCGTATGGGTCGCCCCAGCGCGACTCGCCCGTGGCGTACATCAGCGACAGGTTCGGCGGCACATCAATGTTCGTCGGCCCCTGGAAGCGCGACACCCACGAGCCCATCATCGGCCAGTAGGCGGCGGTCTGCGGCGTCTTGCGGCGGCCGGTCATGCACTGGAACGAGTCGTGCAGGCCGTCGCAATCGACCAGCGAGCGGATGAAAATGAACTTGTCCGCCATGCGGGCGATGCGCGGGAATAACTCGCAGATTTGAATGCCGGGCACGTTGGTCGCGATCGGGTTGAACTCGCCGCGGATTTCGCGCGGCGCCTCGGTCTTGATGTCCCACATATCCAGGTGCGGCGGACCACCCGGCAGGTAGATGTTGATGATGGCCTTGTGCTGGCTGCCGCGATCCTGGTTGGCCTCGGCGCGCAGCAACTGCGGCAGCATCAGGCCGCCGGCGACGGAACCGCCGATGGTGAGGAAGTCGCGGCGCGTCAGGCCGTCGCAGAACCCGCCGTTGCGGTTCGGTTTGCCGAAGATCGTCAACATGGAGACTGCCTTTCCGGTGGGGGTCACGGGGTTCGGAGCGGGTGGTGGGAGGGAGACCAGCCCGGCAGGTTTATTTCTTTCTGTACTTTATCAACCCGTGCGCCCGCAGGCAAAGGAAAAGCGAGCATCTGCGCGACCGTACGGGCCCCAAGAACGGAACGGGCCCGGTCCGGTTTTCCGAAAACGGAAACCAAACCGAGCCCGTAGTGCAGTTGCTCACGGCGCCGGCGCTCACGCGGCCTGCGGGCCGCGGGTGAACCGTGACCGTAGGCGGCGCCACGCCCCGGTCATCCCCAAAGCGGACAGGCTCAGTCCCATCAGGGCCAGGGAGGTCGGTTCGGGGGTGTTGACGAGCGCGACCGTGCTCAACTCGACGTAGTCGAAGGCGGTGTACGGTTCGTTGGGGGCATTGAAGTCCACTTTGAGGTAGCCTTCGTTGCCGGTGAACACGTCGCTGTAATTCAGCACGGCCGTGGCCGACTGGATCAGGCCGTCCTGATTGCCCCCCTGCGTCATCACGTTGATCGTGTCCTTCGAGCCGTCGAGCCGGGTGATCTGGATCGTGGCCGGCGTCACGTCGTAGTCACCGAAGACGAGGTTGAAGTAGATGGGGTTCGCCGGGTTGAACTGGCTCGGGTCAATGGTGAAATCGAAGACGAAGCCCGGCTGGTTCGGCAGAACCCCTGGAGACCCGTCGGGGAACGCGCCGCCCGCGCCGTATTGCGGGTTGGCGGCGGTGCCGCCGACAAAGACCTGGTTGTTGGCCTGGCTGGTGCCGTAGCTGGTCGAGAGCGAAATGTCCGTGTACTTCGAGCCCGTCGTCCCCGAATTAATGGCGGTCACGCCGGCGCCTGCAAAGTTCAGCGCGTCATTCTTGGCCATCGTGCTCCGCAGGTCGAAGTCGTCGCCCGAGCCGGTCGCCACAGACCCATTCCTGTTCAGGTCCGGCAAGAAATCGCCGTTGGTCAACACAGCGGAGTTGAGCGGGTTCACGGACCCACCGTTGGCCGCCTTGAAGCCGTCGCCATTGCCGTAACCGAAGCCGTTGATGTCGCCGATCTGCACGATCATCCCGGCGCGCACCTCAGCCTGCGCTGAGGGTTAGCAGGGCAAGCCCTGCGATGAAGAACCTCTGCATCACACACTCCCACGATCAAACAAACGGGCACCGCTTGTGAACGTAAGAAGAGGACTGTTGTAGTGTTTCAAAATGATAGGAGGAGTAGAACACGCTACAGACACCAAGTCAAGCGAAAATCTTTTTCTTTTTTTCGCCGCTTTAGCACTTGAACCTTCACGCGAAGCGGCCATCCGCAGAGCGATGGACCGGGCGCTTTGGCGCTTCCTGCTGTGAAAGACGCTCCGTGGCACAGGCGTCCCGCCTGTGATTCCTCAACACAGCGGGGACGTCTGTGCCACGGAGGCGGGGTGTTGGTTCACTTCACGTTCTTCAATGGATGCAGCTCGATCTTGCGGAAGAACACCTCGGCCCCCTCGGACTGGAAGAGAATCTTGCCCCTGGTGTGGGAGCAATTGGTGCCGTGGTTGACCACTTTGCCGTTGAGGATGTTGGTGATCTCGCCGCCGTTGCAGACGCACTCCAGCTTGTTCCACTCGCCGACGGGGTTCTCGACGTCGTTCTTGCCGCGGAAACCGACCTTGTCCGCGAAATTCGGATCGCGGCCGGACCAGTTAATGCGGCCGCCCTTGAACTCCTTCGCCGGCGCCTTGGGGTTGTAGTACCACTCCTTGTGCTCCTTCGGCACGAAGTTCAACCGCTGCTCCGCGGTGACCGTCAGCCGCGGCGTGTTTTTCCCGCTCACCAGGATGAAGTCGCCGGTGCCGCCCTCGATCATCTGGCACTCGATCGACTCCAGCCAGACGCCGCCCGCCGCGCCGTCCGCGCCGACGCAGTGCAGCAGAATGCCGCTGTCGCGCGCTCCCTTTTGCGCGGCGGCCAGGTCTTCGGGCCCCACTTGAACTCCACCACCAAGCGGTAGTTCTCGTACTCCTTCTCAGTGACGAAGCAGCCGAACACCTTGCCCGAGACGCGAATCATGCCGTCCTGGACCGTGAACACCTTCTCGGGATCGTTGTTCTTGCCGTACTTCGGCTTGCCCTTCTCCGGCGCGCCCAGGTAGGTGTAGAAGTTCGTCAGGTCCTTGCCGTTGAACAGCTTGATGACCTGCTTGACCTCATCGGCCTGCGCCGGCCGTCCGCTCGACGGCGCCAGACACGCCATCAGCGCCAGCGCCGCCCCGCCCGCCCATACCCAGCGTTTCATGCCTCGTCCTTTCGTCTGTGACTGTGGACTCCCCTCGCCCCCTGAAGGGGGCGAGGGGAGCAAGACCAAAACTCACGCCCCCTGCTTGCCCCTGTCCGGTTCCGCCCGACCGCCCAGCCGGCGCAGATGCAGCCCCAGCGCCGTCAGCGCCGAACTCCACAGCACACCGAAGGCCACCGGCGCCCACTCCAGCCGCAGCGCCATCAGCACCGCGACGCTGAAGAAGATCACGCCGATGGCGTAACAGCGGCCCCAGTAATTGCTGCCCATCACGAAGAACGCCAGGCCCGACAGCACTCCCGAGAGCGGGTACAACACCAGGTCCTGCCAGTGCTCCGGCGCCGCCGGCCCCGGTTGCAGCACGTCCTGCCACACCAGCACGCGCATCAGCAAGAAATTCACACCGTAGGCCGCCAGGTAGCCGAGCCAGATCGTCCACAGCTCGCGCTCCGCCGGGCTGGTCGGCAGCAGACGATCGCTGCGGTTCCACCAGAACAGCGCCCCGATGAGCACGAACTGCGACACCCGCGCCACCGCCACCAGCCCCGACGGCTGCCGCGTCTGCGTCAGCACGAAAATCAGCAGGTGCTCCGCCAGGACGATGCCCGCGGTCGTCAGCACCATCGCGCTCCAGGTGTGGAACGCCACGTCGTGCTGACTGCGGTCCAGGGCGCGCGTCAGCCAGTCGAGCATGTTGGCGCAGCGTGCCGAGATGCTCTCACCGTTCAGGTAGCGCTGCAGGTCCTCGGCCAGCGCCTCCGCGGTGAGGTAGCGGTGCCGCGGGTCCTTGTCCAGGCACTTCAGGCAGATGGTTTGCAGGTCGGCGTCCACCTTGGGGTTGAGCAGCCGTGGCGGCACTGGGTCGCGCTCCAGCACCTGCATAACCGTGTCCATCGGCGTCTCGGAACGGAACGGCGGCCGGCCGGTCAGCAGTTCGTAGAGCACGGCGCCGAGGCCGTACACGTCCGTCCAGGGGCCGAGATCCTTGATCTTGCCGGCGGCCTGCTCGGGGGCCATGTAGCTGGGTGTGCCGAGCACGGCGCCGGTGCGCGTCTGGCCGGAGTCGCCGCCCAGGCGCTTGGCCAGGCCGAAATCGGTGACCTGCGGTTCGTCGCTGGCATCGACCAGGATGTTCGATGGCTTCAGGTCGCGGTGCAGGATGTTGTGGCGGTGGGCGAAGTGGACGGCCCGTGCGGTCAGCTGCACATAGCGGGCGGCAACGCGGCTCGGCAGCGGTCCGGTGGCCAGGCGCTGGGCCAACGTGGTGCCCTCGATGAACTCCATGCTGAAATAATGCTGGCCGTCCAGTTCGCCCACGTCGTAGACCGTGACGATGTTCGGGTGCGACAGTTTGGCCGCCGCCTCGGCCTCGGTGCGGAAGCGGGCCAGGTCGTCCGGCGTCGCCAGGCGGCCCGCGAGGATCATCTTCAGTGCCACGATGCGGTCGAGCGTTTTTTGTCGTGCCTTGTAAACGACGCCCATGCCGCCGCGGGCGATCTCCGCGAGCAGTTCGTAGTCGCCGAAGGTGGTGTTGGGCTGAAAGGGGCCGGGGCCGTGCGGCGAATCGAGCTGCGTCAGCTGATCGGGGTCCACGGGCGGCCCGATGGCCACGGTGGCCGGGCTCTTGGAGTCGGCGGCAGGCAACCTATCGGCCATGTCTCGATCTCAACGCGGTGACGACGCAGGGGTGTATGGTTGAATGTAGGAGCCGCCGGCTCGCGACGCAATGGCCTGGCCGGCTATCATAGCAAATGAACCTCGCCCCCAGTTGCTCATGGAGAGGAGACGCATCATGAACCCGTCCGACGCGGCCCGGCTGCTGGCCGACGTGGAGGCCTTCTGCCAGGACATCCACGATATTGAAGAACTGTGCTACGTCGAGCACAGGTACAACGACCAGCTGATCCCGCTGGCGAAGAAGCATAACGTTCTGGGCATGCCAGTGCCAGCGGCTTACGGCGGCCGCGGCGCCGACACCGTGACCTATGCCCGCGCCCTGGCGCGCATCGGCCGTGAAGGAACCGGCGTGCGCACGTTCTTTTCGGGCCACACCTCCATCGGCCAGTATCCCATTTTCAACTGGGGCAACGAGGAGCAGAAGCAGCGTTATTTACCGGCGTCGGTGCGCGGCGACAAAATCCTGGCGTTCGGCCTGACGGAGCCCGAGGCCGGCAGCAATCCGCTGCAACTGCAGACGACCTACGAGCGCAAGGGCGACAAGTTCCTGCTCAACGGCGTCAAGTACCTGATCTCGAACGCCGGCATCGCCACGACGGTGGTCACGTTCGCTTACCCCAAAGGCGGCCAGGGCCGCATTAGCGCGTTCATCGTCGATCTGACGGACGGGCCGACGTGCGTGCGCGAGGACCTGGTGGCCAAGATGGGCATGCCGACCGCAAACACGGGCATGTTCGAGTTCATCAACCACGAGGTGCCGGCGGCGAACCTGCTCGGCGAGGAGGGCAACGGCTTCCGCATTGCGATGGGCACGCTGGTCAGCGGCCGGTTGAGCGTGGCGTCGGGCTGCCTGGGCGTCATCGAGGACTGCCTGGCGGAGTCGGTGCACTACGCGCAGGAGCGCGAGCAGCACGGCAAGCCGATCGGCAAGCACCAGCTGGTGCAGGAGCACCTGGCGCACATCGAGATGGACCGCGTGGCGACGGAGGCGCTGGTGTTCAAGGCGGCGGCGGCGAAGGACCGCAGCGCCGCGGACCCGGGCAACGCGGCACTGCGGGCCGAGGCGGAACTGCTGGCGGCCCAGGCGAAGCTGTTCGCGTCGAATGCGGCGTGGGACGCGGCGGACCGGGCGGTGCAGGTCTGGGGCGGCAAGGGCTGGTCGCTGCTGTTCCGACCGGGCCGGCATCTGGTGGATGTGCGCGTGTGCCGGATTTATGAGGGGACGGATGAGATTTTGAAGCTCAAGATCGCAGCGAGCTTGCTGGGCAAGGAATTCGAGGCGTACAAGTAAAGGCCCATCCCCGGTCTGGTCGTGGTGCAGGCCCGCCCGCACTCTGGTGGTTGCCGGGGCGGCTATCAATATGGAAGGGAGGGCAGTAGCCATGCGTATCTTCCTGATGGGCGGCACCGGTCTGGTCGGCACGCGACTGATTCGCCGGCTGCTCGACCGCAACGATCAGATCGTGCTGCTGACGCGGCGGCCGGAAGTGGCCCAGCAGAAGTGGGAGAACAAGTGTACCGTCGTGGCCGGCGACCCCGTGCAGCCCGGCGCCTGGCAGGACGCGGTCGCGGACTGCGACGCGGTGGTCAATCTGGTCGGCGAGGGCATCTTCAACCGTCGCTGGTCGGCCGCGTTCAAGGCGCAGCTGCGCGACAGCCGTGTCAAGAGCACGGAACACGCGGCCCAGGCGCTGGTGCGGTCGCCGCGCACAGCGGACGGCCGGCCCCGGGTGCTGGTCAACGCCTCGGCCATCGGCTACTACGGCCCACACGGCGACGAGGAATTGACGGAAGTGGCGCCGCCCGGTAGCGACTTCCTGGCGCAACTGTGCGTTGCCTGGGAGCAGGCGGCGCAGGCGGTGGAGGCGGCGGGCGTGCGGCTGGTGATCGTCCGCGTCGGCGTGGTGCTGGATTGCGCGGGCGGCGCACTGAAGCAGCTGCTGACGCCGTTCAAGCTGTTCGTGGGCGGCCCGGCCGGCTCGGGCAAACAGTGGATGAGCTGGATTCACCACGAGGATTTGATCGGCCTGTTCCTGCTGGGGCTGGACAATGCCGCGGCGTCCGGGCCGCTGAACGGCACGGCGCCGCGGCCGGAAACCAACAGGGCGTTCTCGAAGGCGCTGGGCCGCGCCCTGGGGCGGCCGAGTTTTCTGCCGACGCCGGGATTCGTGCTGCGCGTGCTGCTCGGCGAGGTGGCGAACGTGGTCACGAAGGGCCAGCGGGTGTTGCCGCAGAAGGCGCTGGCGCTGGGCTACCCGTTCAAGTTCCCGGAGATCGACGTGGCACTGCAGGACGTGCTGGCGTGAGGACGGCTCACATGCCGAGTTGGCGGGCCAGGCTGACGCAGTATTCCACCGCGCCGCCGACGCCCTCGGTCAGCGCCTCCAGCCGGCCCACATCGCGCGCGACCCAGCCGAGCAGGGGCTGCGCGGGCTGGTCCTGGTCCGCCCGCCGGGCGGCGTGCAGCGCGAAGTAGAACGCGGACAGCGCCAGCTGCCCGGCGACGTACGGCTGCTCGCCATGGTTGATCGGCAGGGCCTGGTACAGGGCGGAACTCACGGTGTCGATGGTCGCCGCCGACAGGCGCCGGCCATGGGCACAATCCTCGAGCAGGGGCCACACCGGGCCGGTCAGTCGCCGATGGGACGCCGACCCAGCCTCGGCATAGCTCAGACACCACTGGGCGACGCTGAACAGTTCGGCCTGGCTCAACCGGGGCGCCCGCGGCCGCGGCGGCACTTCGCTGAAGACCGAGACGGCGATGGTGCGACGGTGGTCCACGTCCGTGAGCACCTGGCACGCCCCTTCCAGCGCCAGGCACAGCAGGTGCGGATAACCGAGGGCGCGGGTGGCGTCGCGGCGCCGGGTCAGGCCGGCGTTGCGCAGTGCTGTGACGGCCAGGTCGAACGGGCCGGCGTTCACGTCGCGGCCGCCGATCTTCTCGGCGACCATGAGCTGATCCAGAATGGTTTCCAGCGATTCGTCCACGGCCGCGGCCCTCACGAGCCCGTCGCCCCGGCGCTTGCCGGCGGCTGCCAGCTGCCCAGCCAGACGACGGCCGGGGGCAGGGTCGTTAGCTTGTCCACCAACCTTTGGTCCGCGGTGATCAATTCCACTTGCTCGCGCTGAGCCAGGGCCACGTAGCAGGCGTCGTAAGCGCTGATGTTATGGGTCAACGCCAGGGCCAGAGCCCGTTGTGGCCCGGTCTCCCCCGTTGTGGCCCGGTCTCCTGACCGGGCCACGGCTTTGACCGAAGGTCTCCTCTACGGAGTCACAAGCATTTGGGGAGACCTTCGGTCGGGCCGAGTGGCCTGGTCCGGAGACCAAGCCACAACAGGGCTCTTACAATCCGCAATCGTTAAATGCCGCCGCCACCGCTGAACTCCATCTCCACGTCGAGCGGTAGCCGGCTGTTCTGCTCGGCAAAGGCGTTCATGTCGTAGAACAGCAGGTCCACGTCGCTGCGCTGGTCGTGGACGCGGCGCGTCGCCGCCACATGCACCGGCCGCGGCCGGGCGTGGTGGATCAGATAGCCGCCGTTGCCCGCCGCATGTTCCAGTGGCTGCACCCGGCCCGATTCCGCGGTCGCTCGCGCCAGCAGCGTGTAGTCGCCCGGCGCCGCCACCTCCCACAAGTACTCCCACATCGTCCACGAGTACGGCGCCTGCTGGCCGATCAGGTCCGCGCGCCGCCAGCTGCGGCCGTCGTCCCAGCTCAGTTCCACACGGCCCACCGCCTCCGGCCCCGCCCAGGCGACGCCGAAGATGCGGTTGCTGCCCAGGCCCAGCACCTCGCCCTCGCGCGGCCGCAATAGCTCCGACTTCACCTCCATCGGCCCGACCACCACCGTTTCGGGGCCGTGCGGGCCAGGCCGCTCCACCGTGTACTTGACCGACTGGAAGTAACCCTGGAACGGCTGGTCGAGCACGACGAGACGCTTCAGCCACTTCACCGACGCGACGCCGTACCAGCCCGGCACCAGCAGCCGCACCGGGTAACCGTGGTCCGCGTCGAGCAGTTCGCCGTTCATGCGCGTCGCCAGGATCGTGTCCGGGTCGAGCGCCTTGCCCAGCGGCAGGCTGCGCGCGAAGGCCATCGGCTCCGGATGGTCCGGCTCGGTGCCCACGTCGTAGCCCTCGAACAGCACCTCCACGGCGCTGGCCTGCAGGCCGGCGCGCTGTAGCAGGATGCCGACCGGCACGCCGGTCCACTCCGCGTGGCCGACGGCGCCCGCGCCCCACGGCACCCCCGGCTGCCGCTGCGCCAGGAACGACCGGCCGTTGCCGGCGCACTCCACGGTGCTGAACACGGAGCGCTCCGGCAGACCGCCCAGCTCCTCCCAGGTCAGCTCGAACGGCTGCCGCACGCAGCCCTCGACGCGCAGCCGCCACGCCGCGGCGGTCACGTCCGGCACCGGGAAGTGGTTGCGGACGAAAAAGAGGCGGTTTGGCGTCACCCAGCCGCGGACGCTCTCCAGCGGCGTCTCGCTGTTCTCCGGCTGGGCGGTCACGATCTTGCGCTGCTCGGCCATGAACGGCTCCTTATATTCCTGCGGCGTCGCAGAACTCCTCGATCATCAACTCCTCGCCGCGGCCGCGCTCCGTCAGCGAGTAGGTGCCCATGACCAGCAGCGGCGGCGAATAGATGTGCAACGTCACCAGATCAGCGTCGCCGGCCTGCAGGTTGGAGACCTGGTGCAGGTCGGTGTCCTCGCTGCCGACCACGCCGCCCGGGGCCAGGTCGCGCGAGCCGATCGCCTTGACGTGGCCGTTCGGTGCGAACTCGAACAGCGTCTCCGTCATGGTGCCGCGCAGCACACGCACGCCGCAACTGGAGCCGCGGTGGTCGTGGATCGGCGACCGCTGACCGTTACGCCAGCACAGCACCCACAGGTTGTACCAGTCGCTGCCGCGGACCAGGTTGCGGCGATAGGACCGCTCCGAGAAGCGCACGAAAGGGGCCACCTCGCCGCTTTCCAGCCGCAGCGGCCCGAGTTCGGCCAGCAACTCCGGCAGCGGCGCGCGCCCCCGCAGCGCGTCGAGGTAGTCGAACAACTCATTGAGTGTACGGGCCATGATGCGGCCTCCCTCCTGCTTTTTTCCGCGACTTGCAGCGGAAAGAAAATCCGCCTCGCCCTGAGAGCGCCATTGTATGAAGCCTCCCGGGCAAGACACAAGCCGCCTGCCATCCTGCGGCCGATCTGAGCCTGTCTCGATCCAATTTTTTCTTTTTTTCCTGTCCCCTCCCCGGCGCGGATTGCGCTTACCTGATAGACGGCCCTCGCCCTTCTGCTACGATCACCGGCCGGCCCGTCCGGATTCTCGGTCGGGGCGCTGGCCCAGGCGCCCCCGACTTTTTCCCGCAGCCGAGCCGACCCGGCGTGCCGTCGCCCGTTCGACTTTTTGATTGCCCGATAACGGACGACCTTTTATGATTGTGAAAAGGATTAAACCTGTATTTCTCCGTCGGGTCGTCCTGCCCATGTCCTCAGGATCCGTCACCCACTGGCTCGGCCAGTTGCAAGCCGGTAACCATGACGCCGCCCAGCCGCTCTGGGAGCGCTACTCCGAGCGCCTGGCGGCCCTGGCCCGCCGCCGCCTGCGCGCGCCCCCGCGGCGCCGCCGA
Organism: uncultured Gemmataceae bacterium; assembly: GCA_963750165.1. Taxonomy (GTDB): domain Bacteria; phylum Planctomycetota; class Planctomycetia; order Gemmatales; family Gemmataceae; genus CAVVPN01. Next base: position 506,473 of record CAVVPN010000003.1, read on the forward strand.
TGAGGAGGACGTGGTCCTCAGTGTCTTCGACAGTTTCTTCCGCGATGCCCGCGCCGGCGTCTTCCCGCAACTCAACGACCGCAACGACCTGTGGCGCCTGCTCGTGCTCCGCACCGCTCGCAAGGCCGTCAGCCTGGTGCGCCACGAGCGCGCCGAGAAGCGCGGCGGCGGTCGCGTCGAGAGCTGCGACGAACTGGAGCAAGTGCTCGGCGATGAGCCGTCGCCGCCCTTCGCCGCCCAGGTGGCCGAGGAGTACCGCCGTCTGCTCGCCCTGCTGCCCGACGAGGAACTCCGCCAGATCGCCGTCTGGAAAATGGAAGGCTACACCCTGGAGCAGATCGGCTTTAACCTCGATTATGAACCGCGCACCGTCAAGCGTCGGCTCCAGCTGATCCGTTGCCTGTGGAAGCAGGAGGCACCACCGTGAACGTCCTCCCCGACCTGGACTCCTGGCCACCCGAGGTGCTGCTGCACGTGGACGCGGTCTGCCTCCGCTTCGAGAAGGCCTGGCGCTGGGCCACGGCCCAACCTGGAAACCTATCTCAGCGAGGCCGACGACACCGCTCGGCCGCTGCTGCTACAAGAACTGCTGGCCCTGGACCTGGCGTACCGCACCCGCAGTGGCCCGCCGCCGCGGCCGGAGGAGTACGTCGGCCGTTTCCCCGATCACGGGGACGTGGTGCGCTCGGCGTTCGCGGACGTCTTTCCAGACGGCCCGCTGGCCGGCGGCAGGAAGGTCGCGGGCCATGAGATCCTGGAAGAACTGGGCCGCGGCGGCATGGGGGTCGTCTACAAGGCCCGACAGCTGAAGCCGCCGCGGCGGCCGCTGGTCGCCCTCAAGATGATCCTGGCCGGCCCCCACGCCGGCCCCGCCGCCGCCGAGCGCTTCCGCCGCGAGGCCGACGCGCTGGCCCAGCTGCAGCACCCCAATGTCGTGCAAATCTACGAGGCCGGTGCCTGCGACGGCCTGCCGTACTTCACCATGGAGTACGTGACCGGCGGCACCCTGGCGGCGCGGCTGGACGGCAAGCCGCTGCTGCCGCGCGCGGCCGCCGAACTGGCCGAGACGCTGGCCCGGGCGGTCCACGCACTGCACCAGAGCAACGTGATCCACCGCGATCTGAAGCCGGCCAACATCCTGTTGACGGCGGACGGCACACCCAAGGTAGGCGACCTCGGCCTGGCCCGGCGGCTGGACAGCGCCTTCGGCGCAACGCAACTCGGCCAGGTGATCGGCACCGTGGCGTACATGGCCCCGGAGTTGGCCGACGGCCGCGGCGCCGAGGCCGGCCCGGCCACGGACATCCATGCCCTGGGCGCCATGCTCTTCGAGTTCCTGACGGGCAAGCCGCCGTTCCAGGCCGACCAGAAGTTGGCGGCGGCGCTGCAACAGTGCCTCCACCACGAGCCGGCGTTTTCACGGCAAGACCAGCGACGCATCCCCCTGGACCTGCAACTGATCTGTCTGAAGTGCCTGGAAAAGAACCCGGCGGAGCGCTTCCGCAGCGCTGACGAGCTGGCCGACACACTGCGACTGTTCCTGGACGACCAGCCCATCCCGCTGCGACCGCCCGGCTGTCGTGAGCGTGTCGGGCGCTGGCTGCGACGGCACCGGCTGGCGGCGGGCATGGCGGGATTGCTGCTGCTGACAGTGGCGGTGACGGCGGGACTCGCGGCGCTGCTGCAACAGGACCGGCCCGCCGAGGAGCGGCCCGACCCGGCGCTGCTGGCGCGGCAGGACGCGGAGCATCGGTTGGCGGCGGGCGCGGCGGTCACGCTGGTCGGCGACCTGGGGCCGCCGGGGTACTTTGAGTGGGCCTGGGGCGAACAGCAGGCCAAGGCTTCGACGACGCAGGCCCGGCCGTTCCAGGTCAGCGCCGTCGGGCTGGCCCTGGTCGAATTCCCCTACGCCGCCCGGCTGAAACATTATCGGTTGCGGGCGGAGGTGCGGCACGACGGCAGCCCGGACAGGGGCACCGTGGGCATTTACTGCTGCCGCCAGAGCTACAACGGCCTGGTGCCGCTCACGTCGCTGCTGTGCCTGCACTTCGCCGACAGCGGCCGACCGTTATTCGACAAGCAAGGCATCATCCTGCCGAAGCCGGCGCAGTTTGAGTTCCGTTACCTGGAGCCGCACCCGAACGGCACTTTCGACCTACCCGTTGGTCTGCGCGGGTCCAGGCCCTTTTTCGCGGCCCGGCCCAACTTCGGTGATCCGCCCGCGCCGTGGCGAAGGTTGACGCTGGAGGTGGGCCCGAAAACCGTGCGCGTGCTCTGGGCCCTGGAGCGCAACCGCCAGGAGCTGGTGACCGAGATGCCGCTGGCCGCCGCGCTCGCCGAGGCCCGAGTGGTCCAGGACGCAGTGAAGCAGGCCGACCCGAAAAAGTTGCTGGCCGGAGTGGAACTGGAAATCCCGTCCCAGGGGGGCCTGGGGCTGTTTGTCCAGGATGGCAGTGCGTCCTTCCGCCGGGTAGTGCTGGAGCCGCTGCCGGCGGGGCAATAACGCAGCTCCGGGTTCTTCAAGTAAAGGAGAGTCCATGCCGTCCATCACCCTGAACACGCCGGCGGTCACCGTCACGGAGACAGGACTGGTCATCACGGCTTCCGGCAGCACCAGCGATGTCTCGGACCTCTCCACCGCACAGGTTGAGTGTCGGGTGGTGCTGGGCACCGAACTGGACCTGATCGCCACGGGCGTGGGAGTATCCTCCGACGGCATGGGGGGCAACAGCTGGTCCACCGGCTTCGGCGCGGCCGAGGCGCCGTTGTTGTCCGGACTGCGCGTGACGGCGCTCCTGTTTGTGGACGGAGGCGCTGGCGGACTCGGGTGACGTGGCCGTTCCTTATCCTTGAAACGCACGCCTTTGTGGAGAAACTGACGATGGCATTCACGATTGACACGGTGAACGGCTCCACAAACTTCAGCAAGCCGGTGACCGGGGCCACGCTGGCGTTTACAGGAACGGTGCCGGCGTCGCTCGGCATGGCGCCCGCCCCGGCCGTCCGGGTGGAGTGCCGCGTTCTGCTGGGCGTCGGCAACAACTGGATCAAAACCAACTGCCGGATAACCTCCGGCACCACCTGGCAGGTGACGTTCCCGGTGCTCACGCCGCCGCTGGGCGTGAACCTGCGCGTCATCGCTCATCTGTTCAACGGCACGAGTCTGGTGTCCACGGTTTGCCAATCGTTCAGCTTCGCCACCTCGTGACGCTGGCCGGTCACAACCCGTACTGGCGCACCTCAACGCGGTCGGGGTGCTGCACCAGGACGGTGTGCGCCAGGCCGACGAACACGCCGGTGCCGACCACGCCGGGGATGGCGACCACTTCGCACTCCCACTCGGTCGGCTCCTCCAGGGCGCCGATGCGCACGTCGAGGATGTGGTTGCCGTTGTCGGTCACGAAGGGCTGGCCGTCGTGCAGCCGCAGATCCGCCGCCAGGCCCAGGGCGTGCAGCCGGCGGCGCACCAGTGGCAGGCCGAACGGCACCACCTCCACCGGCACCTTGCCGTGCGCGCCGAGTTGTGGCACCAGCTTCTCCGGCCCCACCAGCACGACAAACTTTTTGGCCGACACGGCGACGATCTTCTCGCGCACCAGGGCGCCGCCGTAGCCCTTGATGAGGTCACCGTGCGGGTCCACCTCATCGGCACCGTCGAAGGCGGCGTCGAGCGTGTCCACGTCATCGAGGGTGGTCAGCGGGATGCCGAGTTGCCGGGCCAGGTCGGCGGACGCCTGCGAGGTGGGCACGCCGCGCATGCGCAGCCCCGCCTGGACACGGTGACCCAGGGCGTGGATGAAGCTGGTGGCAGCCCGGCCAGTGCCGAGGCCGATGACGCCGCCGTCAGCGACCCATTGCAGGGCGTGCTCGGCGGCGCTCGGCGGTGCGGGGACGTTGGTGGACATGAGAATCCCCCCTGGCAGATGGAACCCTGGGCGAATTCGTTATACGCTGGCGTGCGGCGGTGCGCCGGGGGTCGCGGGGACATCTGTGGCTGCGGGAGCGCTCAGGGAGGAGGCGCCGGCCGGGGTGGGCGGGCGCAGGGCCAGGGCCAGGGCAACCCACGTCCAGCCGGCCAGCAGCATGTCAATGCCAACGAACAGGCCGACCACCCACAGCGAGGACTCCGGCCACTGCCGCCAGATCAGGACGCCGAGCAGGGTAGCGATGACGCCGTTGAGCAACACCCAAAGGCGGCCCGCAAACTTCTCGGTGGCGGCGGCGATGATGCGGAACAGGCCGCCGATCACCAGCGAAATCGCGATGAACAGCGTCAGGGTGGCCAGGGACAGGAACGGTCGGTCGATGAAGACCACGCCGACGGCCAGGTACAACAGGCCGGCGATCAGGTGCAGGAAGAAGCCGCCCCACTGACGGGCCATGAAGGCGTTCACCAACTGCAACCCGGCGCCCACCATTAATAGGACGCCCATCAGTTCCACGGTCAGGACCGAGCCCAGGATCGGACTGGCGATGAAACACAGGCCCACCACTGCCAGGAGGATGCCGATAATCAGCAACACCATCCAGTTTTGCCGCAGCTGTCCGAGTTCCAGATCTTCCGGGCTGCTGGGAAGGAAGCCGCCACCCATGACCATGATCGCCTCGCTTTCTTGGACTTGAAGCACCGCGGCCGCGGGCCCGCGACGGAGTTGAAAGGCTCTATGCAACAGAGTAGTCAGAAGGCCGAGATTTGCCAGTGAAAAGTCTGTGATGCCTGGGAAATGGCCGTAATCAGGACTTCTACGGCATCGAATTGGCGGTTCGTGTTTGAGTGGATGGAGAGTCTGCGCGTCCCCTGGGGCAAACAGGGGTATGTGTGAGATGAGATGAAAGCCTTCCCTGGCACCATCTAATTATACCGCTGAGAGCGCTCCCGGGGAACTGCTCCTGCGGGTGCGCCGCTCGCCGAAGCGCGGCTCGGACGACAGAGGCCCTTGACCTGGGCCGGCGAGTTCATTCAAATAAACGACAGCGTTGGCGCATCATACCCCTTAACAGGAGGCGCGGCATGGCACAGCCACCGACGCCATCCCGGATCGGTTATCTTCAGGCCAGTGATGGCGAATTGCTGACGCGCTTCCGTGCCGGCGACGGCCAGGCCCTGGACACGCTCCTGGAACGCTACGAGTCGATCCTGTTTCCCTTTCTGCTGGGCATTCTCAAGGACCATCACCAGGCCGAAGACGCATTGCAGGAAACCTGGTGTCGGGCGCTGCAGCACGTGGACCGCGTTGACTGGGATCACCTGCGCGGCTGGCTGTTCACGGTCGCCTACCACGAGGCGATGCTGCTCAAGCGCCGCCAGAAGGCCCGTGTCGCTGGCGAGGAGGGCCAGGATCTGGTGGCGGACGCCACGCCGGGGCCGCCCCTGCTCGCGGAACAGCGTGAGGAGTTACAGCGACTGCGGCAGCTGATCGAACGGTTGCCGCCGGCCCAGCGCGAGGTCATCCGCCGCCGGATCTACGAGGGACAGCGCTTCCGCGACATCGCGGATGAGTTGCACTGCCCGCTGAACACTGCCCTGGCCCGTATGCACGAGGGGTTGAAACGCCTGCGCCTGCTCCTGGGAGCCGACCATGCCTGACCGCCACAGCGCCCGGGACGCCGACGACCTGCTGGCCCTCCAGGCGTTGCTGTACGCCGGTGGCGCTCTGTCGGCAGGCGAGGCGCACGCCTTCGAGCAATTGCTGAGCCAGGACCAGCGCGCCGCGAAGCGCTCGGACTCGCTGCCCGTGCGGTCCACACCGCCGACCCTGACACCGACCCGGTTCCCGACCCCGCCTACCGCGGGCGGCTGCGGGCGCGCTTCGCGCCGCGGCCGCCTTTGTGGGCGTGGCTGTGCCGGCGGCGCAGTTACCCTGGTCATCCGGCGTTCTGGGGTAGCGCCGGTGCCGCCGCCGCCGCGGTGCTCGTGCTGGTCCTGCTCCGCGCCTTCTGGGCCGAGCCCAGTCCCTCGCCGTGTGCCGCCCCCGCAGCCGTACCGGTTCGGGAGGCCCAGGCGCCCCACGGCACCGAGCTGATCGAGCCGGCCGACGAGCGCGAAGAGGCCCACATCTGGGCCGAGCTACCGCACGGCGATCACCTGCTGAAAGCTCACCACGAGGAGGCGCAACGCCGCGCCCGTTCCGAACGGCTGTCGCGCCTGGAAGAGAGCCGGTTGCGGCGCAAACCCCAGCGTACCACCATTAAGCGAGGAACCCCCGGATGCGGACCCTTCGTAGCGGACATCTGCTGTGCTGGGCGCTGTCGGTCGTCGCGGCGGCGCTGTGCGCCTGGCTGCTGTCCCGGCCGGTCCAGGCGCAACCGGCCGCCGACAACCTGCCGCGCTTCACCGAGGAGCGCGAGGCCGCGGCCCGGTTCTTCGTCAAGAAACACCTGCCCGAACTGCTGCCGGTGCTCGACACCCTCAAAAAGTCCAGCGTCGAGGACTACCAGCGCGAGATTCGTGAAATCTTCCAGGTGACCGAACTGCTCGCCGACCTGCGCGACGACAGGCAGCGCCACGAACTGGAAGTAAAAATCTGGGTCGCGGAGAACCGCGCGCACCTGCTCATCGCCCGGCTGTCCACGCCCAACGCGGAGGAGCGCAAGAAAATCCTGGGCCAGTTGCAGGACATCTCCCGACAGCTGGTGGGCCTGGACCTGGAAGTGCTGGAGCACAAGGCGGAGCAACTCGACCGCGAACTGGGCGAGATCAAGGACGAGGTCGTCCGCATCCGCGACAACCGCGACAAGCAGGCCAGGGAACGCTACGAGGCGCTGCTGCAAAAGGTCAAGAAACGGAAGATGTAAAGCAGCGGGATCCACAGATAACACAGCTAAAGACAAATTAAGAGGTCTTTAGCTGTGTTATCTGTGGATCAATCTTCCTCACCGAGCCGCGAAATCCACGATCACGTGCTGCCCCGCCCGCACGCGCACCGTGCGGGTCTGATCGACGGTCCCATTCGGGCTCTGCCAGCGCGCCCGAATTTCATAGCCGTAGCCGTCGCCTGGCGGTACTGGCGGCGACCGGAACTCACGCCGGGCTCCCGTCTGAGTGGTCTTGCTGCCGTTGAACCAGACTTCCGCGTTGGCCGGCACCCGCACCGACACCGACACCGGCGCCGCAACGCCCGTCCCCGCGTCGGCCATTGGCGGGACGTTCGACTGCGCATTGCTGGGCGAATCGGTATTGTTCTGGTCCGAACTGATAGTGCTCTTGTAGGTGCTCGGCACGTACGAATAGGGCGAGCTGAGGCTCAGGCCGTTGTAGTAGGCGAAGCCGTACGGGCTGTAGGAACTGCCCGGTCGCGCCAGGTAGGGGCCGCTGCCGTAGGTGTACGGGCCGTAGCCGTAGGTGGCGTAAGGGCCGTAGCCGCTGTAGGCGTAGGCTCCGGTGAGGCCGCCCAGGGGGCGACTGGTGTATGGGTAGAGCCCGCCGCCAGAGCCGCCGAACCGCTGGGCCTGGGCCGCCGCCGGCACACCCAGCACACCCATGCTCACCAAGACCGCCGTCAACCCGGGCCCGAGCACGCGCGTCCACATGATGGCACCCTCTGGGCGAAACGAAGAAACGCAACGCTCCCCTTCAACAGGCTATTGTCGGACCTGGCGTCTGCTCCTGCAAGGGCACCCGTGTATTCCGGGCGTCAGGCGCCTCGACCCGATCAACGCACTTTGCTATGAATGACCGTGGGAAGGCTTACCGCCATTCCGCGAAAGGAGAGTGCCCGTGATGCGCAACCTGATCCTGACGTGTGCCGCACTGCTGGGAACCGCGGCGCTGTTGACCGCCGAGGAGAACGCCGCCGAGCACGCCCGGGCCAACGCGTTCGCCGCCAAACTCAAGGCCAAGGTCGAAACCGTCAACACCGACAACGGCCCCGCCATCGTCTCGCTGGACTTCGGCAGCATGCCCGTGCAGGACCGGGACCTGTACATCGTGGCTGGCCTGCGGTCGATGCGCGACCTGTATCTGGACGGCACCAAGATCACCAACGCGGGCCTGGCCCAGCTGGCCAACCTGAAGAAACTGCACATGCTCGACCTGGCCAACACGCAGATCGGCGATGCCGGCCTGGTGCATCTCAAAAGCCTGGCCAGCCTGGACTCGCTCTTCCTGGACCGCACACAGGTCAGCGACGCCGGGCTGGTCCACCTGAAAGGACTGAAGAACCTCAAAATGCTCGACCTGACCGGCACCAAATGCACCAGGGAGGGCGCCAAACAACTGCGCCAGGCGCTGCCGAATTTGCAGATCAGCCAGTGAGCGGTCGCGGACTCTTATGGTGCGGGATTGGTAAACAGCGGCCGCAGTTTGGCACGGTTGGCCGTCAAGCGCTGCTCATCCTCCGGCAGCAGGTAACGTCCCCGCACCAGGTCGGCGCAGGCGGCGGCAAAGCGCTTCTGATACATCGCGAAGTCGCTGTAGCGCTCCTCCAGCGATTGCCGTGGATCACCCGTTTTCTGCCGCTCCACCCTGGTGCGCGGAAACGGCAGGTACGAACCCGTCAGGCTCACCAGTGCCCCGGCCGCCCCGAAGTCCGGCCGGCGCACATTCCAGCCGGTGTAGGTCGCCAGCGGCACCATCACCTCCGGCGGCAGCAGCGTGCCCAGGTCGTTGCCGTCCACGTCGCACTTCGGCACGCGCACGACGTAGTGGCCGAGGATCTTCGGCGGCACCTCCGTCAGCAGGCCATGCGTGTAGAACTGCGGCCCGTTGTCCTGCGCCGCGGGCTGGTGAATCCGTTGCGGATACTTCACGCCCGGAATGTTCGGAAAGCCCGTCGCCTGCTGGTGCCAATCGACCAGCGTCTTGTTTTGGATGTGCGGGTAGACGCTCGGCGGCGGTGCCTTGCCATCGACCACCCAGGCGTCGAGGGCGTCGAGCAGCGCCCGCAGCAGCGGCCGGTAGTCGCCGGGGTTGGCCAGGTGCTCGCCGATGCCGCGCGCAGGCGGGTCCGCGGCCGGGCCGTGCTGCGTGCCGCCGAAAGCGTAGACGCGCACGTTCTCGGGGATCACCACATCCTTGATGCCGAGCGGATCGGTATGGACCAGCGAGCCGGCGCGGTGCCAGTACTCCGCGGCGCTCTGTGTGTGCATGACGCGCGGCATGGCCTTCGGCGACTCCGCTCGCAGCCGCTTCAGGATGCCGTCCGTGCGCTTCGTGAGCGGGTCGGTCAGCTCGCCGTAGGTGAACGGGAAGCGGTCGGTGGGGTAGAGGTGTTCCTCGTGCTGGGCGTTGTGCCGCGTCGGCTGGGCGAAGCGGTGGTTGAAGTGGCCGAGGCCGCCGCCGGCGACATGCGGCATCACGCCATCGAAGACCATGCGGTCCTGCTCGTCGGCGTTGAAGCCCCAGTACAGGAACTCCCGCAGAAACCGGCCGCTCTGCGATACGCCGAAGCCGTGCGCACGGTTGAACGCCGCCTTGCCCGTCTTGCCGGTGAGCGGGTTGCGTTTCGAGGTGTCGTGGCGTAGAAACGAGATCAGGTCGCGCGTCGCCGCGAAGCCAACGCCCTGCATGATCGGTCCCTGCACTTCACAGATCAGTTCATAGATGTACCCCGGCTCGAAGCCGTCTTTCAGGTGCAACCGCACCTGGGGCAGTGTGCCGGGTACGCCCTGCTTGACCGTCGGCACCGCCAATCGCTCCAACTTCCACTGGTCGCGCGGCACCACCACGCGCTTGTCCGTCTCGTGCTGCCGTTTCGTCAGTACGCCCTCGGACTCGCCCTGGGCGGTCGGTGGGTAGCTGCCGTGGTTGTCGCGCCGCGCCAGCGGCAAGCTCTTCACTCGCTTGTCGGCAACCATCTCGTAGCGCACCAGGCCGCGGATGGGCTTGCCGTCGTCGGTGGCGATGGGGGCGCGGAGCAGCAACCGGTCGCCGCCGGGCAGCAGTTCGCCGATCCAACCGCACCAGACCACTGTGTAGCCGCGGCGCATCAGGAAACCGTTGCCCGGCTCGGCGGCGCCGGCTGCCGTGTTGAACATGCGCAGCGCCAGCTTGTTGCCGCGGTTGTTCACGTCGTAGAACAGTGCCCCGTTGCCTTTGCTCAGATCCTTCGGGGCCAGGATGTACACGTCCGCCTCGAACTCAACCTTGCCCTGGGCGTTCCGGGCGCGCGGTCCAGATCGACAATCACGCGGTTGTGCTTATCCTTGGGGTCGATGGCGAAGTAGGCGACGCCAGCGATGATCTCATAGGGGCCGGTGTCGCCGAAGCTGACGCCGCCGGCGTAGGGCTGGCGCGTGTGTACGACCAGTTTCACCAGCTCGGCGTGGGCGGCCGACGCCGGCAGGAGCAGCGCGAGGAGCGCGAACAGGAGAGCGCGGCGGTGGGTGGACATGATGAACCTTTCTTGAACGCCGGGACCAGGGGTTTCGGGGCCGAGCCCGAGCGCCAGCGCGGGGCCAGCGCTGCCCCGCGCTGGCGCTCGAACTCGGATTCCTACTGCTGCCGGGCATGCACGTCATTGATGAAGGTGCGTAACACCTGGGCTTCCGGCGCCTTCCACGCCGATCCGTTTTTGGGCGGCGGCATGCGCCGCTTGGGGCTTGGGTCGGCGACGCGCTCCACGAGGTTGCCGGGGTCGTCCTTCAGCAAGAAGCCGTCGCGCAGCAGCATGGTGAAGTCCTTGTCAGCGTTGCCGCTGAAACGCAGCGTTCCACCACCCTTGGCGTGGCAGCCGACACACCCGTCCTTGCCATTGCGCTGCAGCAGCGGCCAGATTTCCTTCTTGAAGCGCACCGCGAAGGCGGCGCGGTCCTCGTCCGAGAGCCGGTCGAAGGACTTCTTCTGACCGGCCCCGAGTCCCGGCAACCCGGACCAGGCGGTCGCCAACCCCAGCAGCCCCAGCAGCAGCACACAGCGTCGCGCTCGCATGAGATCGTCTCGCTTTTCCAAACGGGATTAATTACACTACCTTGGCAAGAGCGTACCAGCGCCGGCGGCCCCGGCCAAGGGGCGAAATTACGAAACTTCGGCCACCGCCAGGCGGTAGTTATAACACGACCTTGCGCTGCCCGGCCGTGCCGTGTGCCGCAAGGTTCCCGACTCGCGCTGATCGTTTCTTAACCGACTCAAACAGGGGGAGAGAATCATGCGGACGCATGTGTGGACGCTGACGCTGCTGATGCTGGCGGGGCTCGGCCTGCCGGCCCAGGCGCAGACCAAGATGGAGTGGAAGTTCACCGAGGGCGAGAAGTTTTACATCGAAGAGGTCAGCGACCAGAAGCAGCAGATCACCGTGATGGGCCAGGACATCAAGATGGCCAGCAAGACGACCAACATCTCCAGCTACACCGTCAAGCGCGTCGCCGGCAACGCGGTGACGATGGAGATGAAGGTCGAGTTCATGGAGGTCAAGTCGGACGGCAACCAGTTCGGCGGCGGCATGGAAAAGATGCAGGAGAAGATGCAGGGCGCCACCTTCACCTTCACTCTGGAAGGCGGCAAGATCACCAAGTTCCAGGGTCACGCGGAGTTCCTGAAGAAGCTGGCCGACGGCGACGAGAACATGGCCAAGTTCGGCAAACTGATCTTCACCGAGGATCTGCTCAAGAAGGGCATTGAGGAAGCGTTCACCAACCTGCCGACCCGGGCGGTTAACCGCGGCGACAAGTGGACCAAGGACCGCACCCTGCCGCTGGGGCCGCTCGGCAAACTCAAGTTGGTCAACCAGTACACGTTCAAGGGCTCCGAGAAGGACGGCGATCTGATCACCTACACGGGCTCGCTTAGCTGGGTGGCGCCCAAGGACGGCGCAGGCTTCGGCGACATGTTCAAGATCAGCAAGGCCAACTTCAAGTCCGACAATGTCCGCGGCAGCCTGCTGTTCGACGCCAAGGCTGGCCGCCTGGTGCGCACCACCAGCTCCATGACCATGACCGGCTCGATGACCATCGACGTGATGGGCAACGAGCTGGAGATGCAGATGACCCAGGACTCTGCCAGCACCACGCGCGTCCTGCGCAAGAACCCGCGGGCGAACTGATTGGTCAGTGGTCCGTGGTCCGTTGCAACGGACCACGGACCACTGACAACTGACAACTGACGACCGACAACAGACATCTCTTAGCGGAGGAAAGTACGATGCTGCGACGTGCCTGCGGGCTGGCACTGCTGGTGCTGGCGGGGCTGGGGCTGCCGGCCCGCGCCAGACCACCCTGGAATGGAAGTTCAAGGAGGGCGACAAGTTTTATGTGCAGGACGTCAGCGACATGCGATTGTCCCTGTCCGTGGCCGGCAAGGATTTCAACCAGAAAGTCAAGACCACCATCGTCGAAAGCTACACCGTCAAGTCGGTGACCGGCAAGACCGTGCGGATGGAGAAGAAGACCGAGTCCGTGGAGGTGCTTTCCAGCGGCGACAGCATGGGCGGCCAGCTCGAGAAGATCATGGAAAAACTCAAGGGAGCCAGCTTCATCTTCACGCTCACCGACGGCAAGGTGACCAAGTTCGAGGGCTACAACGAGTTCCTCAAGAAGGTGTCCGGCGACGACGAATACGCGACCAAGTTCGCCAAGGAGATGCTCAGCGAACGCCTGCTCAAGAAGTCCCTGGAAATGACTTTCGGGGAACTGCCCAGCAAGGCCGTCAAGGTCGGCGACACCTGGTCGCAGAACAACACCATTCCGTTCGAGCTGGGCGACTTCAAGGCCGCACAGGACTTCACCTTCAAGAAGCGCGACAAGGAAGGCGCCGAGTTGACCTTCAAGGGCAACATCACCTTCGCGCCACCCAAGGGCGCCGGCCTCCTCGGGGGCATGCTCAAGATCGTCAAGGGCAAGGCGAAGTCCGACAACTTCAAGGGCACCCGCGTTTTCGACATCGAGAAGGGCCGCCTCGTCCGGGCCACCAGCGCGATGCAGGTGCGCGGCGCGCTGACTGTCGAGATCATGGGCAACCAGCTCGACCTGGACTTCCGCATTGATCAAACCACCACGACGCGCATGCTGGCCAAGAACCCCAAGTCCGACTGAAGCAAGGGATGAGGGATGAGGGATGAAGGATGAACAGCTAGATTCATCCCTCATCCCTCATCCTTTTTGGGAGAGTGATTCATGGTCCGACAATTGTTGCCGGCGGCGGTCCTGCTCGGCGTGGTCCTGGCGGTGCCGGCCGTGGCCCGGGCGCAGACCTCCCTTCGCTGGCAGCTCAAGGCCGGTGAAAAATTCTACGTCGAGGAGGCCATCAAGGCCGACCAGAACGTCACTGTCATGGGCATGAATCTCAAGCAGACGACGACCACCCGGCGGGTGTCGCAGTTCACTGTGAAGGCCGCCGACGCTGGCGGCTACCAGCTGGAGCAGAAGATCCTGACCTGGACTGCCAAGCAGGAAGGCGGCGCTGCCCCCGACGACGGCAAACTGGACAAGGTGGCGCGCGGAGCCACCTTCCGAATCCACCTGGCCCCGAACGGCACCCTGTCGCGCTTCCAGGGCTACGAGGACTTCCTGAAGAAGATCGGCGATCAGGACGCGAACGAGGCCAAGGTGTTCCGCATGATCCTGACGGAGGATGCCATCAAGTCGCCGCTGGAGATGATCTTCAGCGTCCTGCCGGCCAAGGCGGTCAAGCAGGGCGATCAGTGGCAGCAGAAGTTGAAGGTGCCGACCGGCCCGATGGGCACGTTCCTGTTTGACGTGGACTACAAATACCGCGGGGCGATCAGTGGCGACCTGGTGGAGTTCGCGATGCGGGGCAAGTTCGAATACAAGCCACCGACCAAGGAGGTGGAAGGGGCGCCTTTCACGATCAAGAAAGCAGACCTGAAATCGACCGGCTCGACCGGGACCGTCACCTTCGACGCCCGGGCGGGCCGCCTGGTGCGGTACACCTTGACCATGCCGGTCAGCGGGTCACTGACGCTGGAGGTCATGATGAACCAGCTGGAGATGAGCCTGGACGGCACCGAGACGCGGACGATCCGCCTGCTGACGAAGAACCCCGTGACGGATTAAGGCAGTTTGATCATTCACCACAGAGAACGCGGAGAGCGCAGAGCAAAGACAAAAGAGGAACCACAGATAGCACAGATGGAACACAGATAAAGTCCTTTTCATTTGGTCTTTATCGGAGTTCATCTGTGTCATCTGTGGATCGATTCCTCGGTCTTCTCTCTGCGCGCTCCGCGTTCTCTGTGGTGAATCCTCCGGGTTAGCTTGTTTCACCATCCGAAGCCAGCTCCCCGGCTTGAAAGCCGCAGTCGCGGTGTGAGCCATCGCAGAACGGCCGGCGCCGCGAGTGGCCGCAGCGGCACAGGGCCACGAACTCCTTGCCCTCGGGCAGCGCGAACTCGTTGCCCTGGTGATCGACAACGCGCACGGGCCCCTGAATGACCAGGGGCCCGTGTTCGCGCAAACGCACGGTGATCGGCGTGCTCATGACGCGGCCTCGTCAGTCGGAGTCGTACTTGTCGCGCGGCTCATACGGAGCGAAGTTCCGGGCCACCTCGCGGCTGATGCGGTCCAGGAACTTGGCGCGGAACTGCACCGGCCCCATGTCGCTGAGGTCAATGAACCGTTCCTTCGGGTACGTACACTCGAATTCCTGGTCCCAGGGGACGTTTTCGCCTTCGGGCTTGTCGGTTTCGGTCACCTTGATGTAAATTTCCGCTTTGCCCTGATAGATCTGCGCCTGCCGGCCGCGGTTAAACAGGGTCATGTGGTTGATCTGCAGGGTGACCACGAAGTCGGCCCCCAGGCTCTCGCCCAGCTTGCTGGCCTTCATGGTCCGCCAGGTGGCCGCGTTCCGATTCAGGAACGATTTCACCTTGTAGTACGGCACCAGCGTCACCTTCGGGACGTTGTCCTTGAAGCGTCCCTCCAGTTCCTTGGTCAGCAGCTGGCCCAGGTTCTCGTCCATCCGCGCCAGATCGCTGCTGACCTCCAGGTTCTCGAACGTGGAAATGATGGCGATGCGCGTCTCCTTGTCCTTGCGCCAGCGAGAAAACCGGATCCTCGATCCGATCGGGCATCAGGAAGTAGGACAGGATCGTCAGCGGGCTGCAGCCGAGGACCGGCAGCGCCAGGGCCAGCAGCAGCACCGCCAACCCCCAGCGGCGCGGCAGGCGAGCGGGAACATGCGTCCGTGTCAACATCGGCCTCTCCTCCGTGAGGACGGGCCGCGCACGGCCTCGTCAGAGCAGCAGGATGACCACCACCCAGCGCAACAGCATCAGCACAAAGAACGCGACCACCAGCCGCGTCATGGTCCGCTCCACCGAGCGGACGAACAGGAACCGTCCGGTCAGCACACAGGCAACGCTCCAGGGCAGGAACAACATGCAGAAGGCCGCCAGCAGCGCCCCGACCACATTGGCCTGCGCGGCGTTCCACACGTCGCCGCGCACCATCAGGGCGAAGCTCGTGGTCATGCCGCACGACGGGCACGGCAGTTTCGTCATCTCCTTGAAGGTACACTCCGGCAGCCCCAGCTGGCGGTGCGTCTCCATGCGCAGCGGCTGTCCGCCCCGATACGGGTCGAGGTAGACCGCCGTGGCGAAGACGGCGCTCAGCCCCAGAGCCAGCGCGACCAGCAGCAGCCGCATCCAGGGTCGCAACCGTTGCCGTGCCGGCAACGGCTCGTCCCAGGAATCTTCCGAGGAGTAAGAGGGCGGCACCATAGCGACGAGCTTTTTCGGCTGCAAGAGCAAATCTCCCGGTGAGGTATCGACTGCTGGCGGGGCCGGGAAAAGGGGTGACCCCCGTTTACGTTTCGCGGGCTGCTACCCGCGCCAGACGTAAACGGGGGTCAACGAGCGGTCAATTCTTGAACTTGTCCTTGCCAACGATCAGTTCGCCGACGGTCTTGGTGAACAGCCCCGGCGACTTGTAGCCGGACATGCTCTGCAGCAGTTCGAAGCCCATCAGCACGACCAGGAACATGACAGCGACGCACGGCACCAGGAAGAGAACCGGCACGACGCCCCACCGCGCCGGCTTGATGATCCGCTCGCGGACCACCTCCCGCACCGGCGCGTCCGCCAGGTCGTCCTCCACGTCGATGTCGCCTTCGTCCGTGTCCACGTCGAGATCGCTGAAGCTGGCGCCGCTCTCGTCTTCCTCGTCGTCGGGCACCGTCTTGCGGGCCGCCTTTTTGGCCGGGGCCTTCCTGCGCGGCTGGTCGTCGTCCAGTTCCTCCTCGTCGAGGGCGACGACCTCGCTGCCGCTCTCCTCCTCGTCGGCGGTCTCCTCGTCCGCCCCGAGCACCAGGTCGAAGTCGGAAGTCTCCTCGTCCACGGCGACCGCTTCCGAGCCGGACTCCTCCTCCAGTTGCGGCACATCCAGGTTGTCGCCCTCGAAGATGTCCTGCTCGGCCGCCTCGGCCAGTTCGGGCTCCTCCGCCAGCGGCGACAGGCCGCCGCTGTCGTCGAGCGTCAACTCGAACTCGCTGTCCGAATCGGTCGGGCTGCCGTCTCCCTCCTCCAGCGTCAACTCGAACTCGCTGGACGCCTCCGCGGCGGCGCTGCCGCCGCTGTCGTCGAGCGTCAGCTCGAACTCGCTGGACTCCTCCGCAGCGGCGCTGGTGCCACTGTCGTCGAGCGTCAACTCGAACTCGCTATCGCTGGGGGCCGCCGGGCCGGGCTTGGGGGTGGTCGAATCGGCGTCCAGGCTCAGCTCGAACTCGATCTCGTCGCTGCCGTCGCCGCCCTGCTCCAGCGAGATGCCGCTGTCGGCCGGGTTCTCCAGCGAGATGCCGCTGCGCGGGGCTTTCAGGTCCGCCGGCGGGCTCGCGCCCAGGTCCACGGAGCCGTCGTCGGGGATTTCCAGCGAGAAGTCGTCGCTGCCGGTGTCGAGCGGCGACGAGCTTTCGCCGGCGGGCGTCAGCTCGAAATCGCTGCTGCTGTCCTCCATGCTTTTCTCGGGCTGCCGGCTTTTCTCGGACTGCTGGGCCACCAGCGACGAGTCGTCGGGCTCGGGCAGGCCGATTTCCGGCTCCGACAACTCGAACGGCGAAGTGGTCGGGAACTTGAGCTTGGAGGGGGGCTGCGACTTCTCGGACGGCAGCAGCCCAGCCTTTTGCCGCTCCTCGTCGAGGTTGATCTCCTCGGTAGCCATGCCCTCGTCGCCGTGGTACGGCGGCGCCATGTCGTGTTCCAGGCGGATGTCGCTGTCGGTGGCGGACGGCGGTGACTGCTTGCCCAGGGCGACATCGTCGCTGTCAGCGCCGACGATTTTCACGTCGCTGTCGCTGTCGGTGGTCACCAGGCGGGCGTCGCTGTCGGTGTGCTCGCTGGGCGGCAGGCCGGCGTCACGCTGCAGGTCGATGGTGGACTCCCGCTTGACGGGCGACGGCGGGCCGCCGCTGGGACGCGGTGTTGGCGGGCCGCCCAGGCCACTGCTGCGCGGGCCGAGCTTGCTGCTGCGCGGCGCCGGCGAGCGTGGGCTGGATTTGGGGCCGCCCATGCCGACATCACTGTCGCCGCCAGCGTCCAGCTCGAAGTTGATGTCGCTGCCGTCGGCGACCAGGCGGACATCGCTGTCGCTGCCCGGAGGGCCGGGCGGCGGCGATTTCGGGCCCTGGCTCACCGGGGCCGGGCTGCGCGGGCCGGTATGGACGGCGCTTTTGGGACCGCTTTTCAGCCCACTCCTGGTTCCGCTCTTCGGCCCGCTTTTGGGCGGGCTTTTGGGGCCGCCCATGCCGACGCCGCTGGGCGCCTCGTTGAACATATCCGTGCCAACGCCGATGTCCTCGTCGTCGGAGGCCAGGTCAAAGCCGAAGACCTCTTCCTCGCGGCTCTTGACCGGCGCCTGAGGGGCGGGCGGTTCGGCCGGCGGTGACGCGGGGGTTTCGTCCTGGGGCAGGTCGTGGTCGCTGCCGATGCCACGGCGGCGGGCCAACTCCTGAATGTCCTGGACGCGGAAGCGCCAGGTGCCGCGATCCTGGAAGGCGCGGATTTCGCCCTTGCGGGCCATTTGCTTCAGCTCGTCGGCCGGCATGTGCAGCACCTTGGCGGCCTCGTCGAGCGTGTAATATCCTTGTGCCATGGCTTCGTCCCGTGAGTGCGCCGGCGGCGCGGCGGTTCAAGAAGGGTAGGGCGAGAGGTGCGCAAGGGCCGCGCGGGCCGCACTGTACCTTTATCGATTGTAAAGCGCCGGACCTTGAATGCAAGGGACTTTGCTTACTGCGGTGGGTGACCAGAAAAGAGAAACCACGGCATACACGGAAAACACGGAAAAAAACCAGAATATACAAGTGGCCCGGGTTGTGGCGCAGCGCGGGCGATCATTGGCTCTTCCCGATCATCTTTTTGCTGTCTTTTTTTCCGTGTTTTCCGTGTATGCCGTGGTTTCAAACCGCGTTCAGGTTGCCCGCGGCGTCGAAGGTCAGCGGCTGCGCGGCGCCGAGAACGTCGAACGGCACCGGCCCACGCGGCAACTCCAGACACGGCTCCGACACCTCCAGTTCCTGCACGGACAACGTATTCTTGATGTGCAGGATGCGCGCCTCTTCCGGCTCACGCGCACCGATGATCTTCAGTGCCGCGTCGATTACCTCGCGGTCGGTGTCGAAATGGACCGGCAGGTTGGCGCCCTCGGGATAGCCGGAGGTCAGGCAGTTGATGGTCGTGGCGCGGTAGTCCATCGCCTTGACCAGCCGCGTCGTTGTGAAGTCGGCGAAGCCGATGCCGGTGGCGTTGCCGTGCGTTTTGTGCGACAGCTCGCGCACGAAGATGAAGCGCATCTGCGGCTGGCCGCTGGGAGCGCCGCCCTTGAAGGCACGCTTGCGACCGACCACGTTCGTGTCCATGCCGGAGCCGCTGATCTCCTTGCCAATCTCGTCGATGATGAGCAGGTCCGCCTCCTGGTACGGCAGCCGCGCCAGCCATTGTTTCGCCAGCGCCAGCAGGTGTTCCTCGCGCGGCTCGAAGTCCGCGGGCGCGACCGCCTCGACCGCCGCCGTCTCGTCGAAGGCGTTCTCCACCAGGCCGAGGCCGAACGCGATCCGCGCCTTCTCCCGCATGGTGCGGCCAACCGCGCGCACCACCTGGTCGTAAGGGTGTTCGAGCAGCAGACGGTGATAGTGGGCGGCGCCGACGTGCTTGCCCAGGCCGATCATCATCATCTTGAGCAGGCCGCTCTCGACGGGGCCGTGGTAGCTGGTGTGCGGCTTGACCCGGGCGACGACGCCGATGTGGTCCGCCTCGGAGGCGTGTTTGTCCAGGTAAACGGGGAAGCCCTCGGCGGTGTGGCCGAGCGTGACGACCTCCATCGCCGCGCAAATCGGAGCGCCGACGTAGGTTTCGGTGATGCCGTAGCTCTCGATGAGCTTGCGCTGGCCCTCGGCGGTGCCGCCGCCGTGGCTGCCCATCGCCGGCACCAGAAACGGCCGGGCGCCGAGGTCCTTCAGGAAACTGACGGTGGTCTTGAGCACCAGCGGAATGTTGGCGATGCCACGACTGCCGGCGGTCAGCGCCACGCTCTGGCCGGGCTTGATCGTGCGGCCGAGGTCGAGCTTTGCCAGCGTCGCCCGCACGGCGGCGGCGACGTTCTCCAGTTTGTTGTTCTCGAAGCGCTGACGCAGACGCAGCATCTTGGGGTAGGCCACGGTTCACCCTGGGTTGAGGAGGGCTGGTGGGAAGTCACAAAGGGGATATTTTAGCAGAAACCACCCGCGCCAGTAGAAGTGAAAATTAAAAAGAGCAGCCTGCCTTGACGCGGTCGGCAGCTATGGGTAGCGTCCCGCCGCGATTTCGCTCCCTCAGCCCGCAAGAAGGAGGTGCCTGGTATGCAAAAGCGCTGGCAAATGCTGGCGGTGGGCCTGCTGGCCCTGACCACCGCCCCGGTGAGCGCCGGCCTGCGTGAACTCTCCACCGTGGAGGCCGCGGTCGGCGTGCTAAAAACGCTCGCCGCCGACCCGCACAAGAGCATCCCGCCGGAGGTGATGCGGGAGGCGCGGGGCGTGGTCATCATCCCCCATGTCGTCAAGGCGGGGTTGATCGTGGACCGGCGGTTCGGCCGCGGCGTGCTCTTGACGCGCCGGCCGGACGGCAGTTGGAGCCACCCGGTCTTCGTTACGCTGGACGGCCACGGCATTGGTCTGGAGGCCGGCGTCGAGGCGACCGATCTGGTGCTGGTGTTCCGCACCGAGAAGAGCCTGGAACACATTCTGCAGGGCAAGGGCCAGGTGACGCTCGGCAACGACATCGCCATCGCGGCGGGGCCGTTCGGCAAGGAACTGGAAGGTGCGGCGACGCTGCGAGCGAAAGCCGAGGTCTTCGCCTACGGGCGCAGCCGTGGGCTGTTCGCCGGCGTATCGCTGGAGGGCGACTGTGTGCATAGCGATACCCAGGCCAACGAGGAGTTTTACCACATCCGCGGCTGCCAGCCGGGACACATTCTGGCGCTTACTGGTCGGTCCACGGTGGCGGCGGTGGAGCAGCTCAAGGAGCAGGTGGGCCATATGAGCGCACCACTTCCCGTCCATGTCGTGCCGCCACTTGCACCGGGCGTCCATCTCGTTCCGGTTCCCAGACGGTAATCCGCGGCAGCGGCGATGTGGTCTTCACCGTGGAGCCGCGAGCGAAGAAGTAAAAGAATTAGAGTCGTCATGAACTGAAGTTCACCCAGAGTTCATGAAAATTGGCCGCTACTACTGAACGTACCATCAGGAATGCGGCCTATTCACAGAGCAGTGGTCATGTGGCTGCGCGACTCCCTGAAACGATGAAAATGGGGTCAGCGCCGGCTATGTTGTCTGTAGCTTTGCTCTGGATGAAGGCCGATTGTCGCTTGGTGCTTCGAGCCCGCAGAGCCGTGTGGCCTGGACATCGCCACGAACCCGAAACTGTCGCCCCGACCGTCGGGGAGCACGCAGGGTAGATTGGTGCTTTTTGCGATGTCCTCCGGGGCAGAGCCGAATCCGGAGGCTGCCCTGGACATTCTCTACCGTTGTTGTGCCGGACTGGACGTTCACAAGAAGACCGTGGTCGCCTGCGTGCGCCGGGTCGATGGGGCCGGGGCAGCGTCTCAGGAGATCCGCACCTTCGGGACCATGACCTGCGATCTGCTGGTCTTGTCCGATTGGCTGGCCGAGCAGGGCGTGGAACAAGTGGCCATGGAATCGACCGGCGTTTACTGGAAGCCCGTGTTCAACCTCTTGGAAAGCCGCTTCGCCGTACTGCTGGTCAACGCCCAGCACAGCAAGCAGGTGCCCGGGCGCAAGACGGACGTCAAGGATTGTGCCTGGATCGCGCAGTTGCTGCAACATGGTCTGCTCCGCGCCAGTTTCGTGCCCCCGCCGCCGATCCGGGAGTTGCGCGACCTGACGCGGCAACGTGCCCAGTTGGTCGTCGAGAAGGCCACCGCAGCCAACCGCATCCAGAAGGTGCTGGAGGACGCCAACATCAAGCTGGCCTCGGTCGCCACGGACGTGCTGGGGGTTTCCGGCCGGGACATGCTGGAAGCGCTCATCGCCGGTGAGGACGCTGCGGAGAAGCTGGCCGACAAGGTGCGCAAGCGGCTGCGCAACCAGATCCCTGCCCTGCAGAGCGCCCTGCGCGGGCGCGTGACCGCGCATCATCGCTTCCAGCTGCGGTTGCTGCTGGATCACGTGACGCATCTGGAGGAACTGATCGGCCGGCTGGGGAGCCGGATCCAGGAGGTGATGGCCCCTTTTGCCGAGGCGGTGGCGCGGCTGACGACGATCCCGGGGGTGGAGCAACGCGCGGCGGAGACCGTGATCGCGGAGATCGGACCGAACCTGGAGCAGTTCCCCAGCGCCGACCATTTGGCGTCGTGGGCGGGGATGTGCCCAGGGAATAACGAGAGCGCCGGCAAGCGTCAGAGCGGCCGGACGACCAAGGGGAGTCGGTGGCTGCGGCAGATGCTGACGCAAGCGGCCTGGGCGGCCAGCCACACGAAGGACACGTATGTGGCGGCGCAGTACCGGCGGCTGGCGGCGCGTCGGGGCAAGAAGCGTGCGTTGGTGGCCTTGGGTCACACGCTCTTGGTGATCATATACCACCTGCTGAAGCAGCGAACGACCTACCAGGAGTTGGGCGGAGACTTCCTGGAGCGCTTGGAGCCGGACCGGCAGACCCGGCAACTGGTCAAACGACTGGAGAAGTTGGGCCATAACGTCATCCTACAACCAAAAGACGATGCCGCCTAACTGGTTATTTTCAGGGTAGCAGTTCCCAGTCGCGTGGACCACAAGTCGTGGGACGGCTCTCCAGAGCCGTCGGGAGAACGCTGACGGCTCTGGAGAGCCGTCCCACGACTTGTGCGCTACCCAAACGCGAACCGCTCTAGTTAACAGGGTTCGAGCACTGGGATTTCCGCCCAGCGCTCGAACCCTGTTAACTAATGCCTGATGCCTAACGCCGAGATCAGCAGCAGCAGACGGGCATGCCGTTCATCATGACGCAGCAGGTGCAGCCGGCGGTCACCATGGCGCTCATGCAGTCGCAGCAGGACTGAATCATGGCGCTGCAGTCCTTGTCGCCGCTGGTGCAGGTGATGCACACGCCGTCCTTGGTCATCTCGCACTTGCACATGCCCATCGTCAGGTTGCAGCAGCACATGACCATGCCGTTCATCAGGCAGCAGCAGCTGCACATGGTGCCGGCCAGCGACGTACACAGGTTCTGCAGCGTGGTCGCGGCCATCTTGTCGTCACAGACGCACGTGACCTTCATGCCGCCCGTGACCTTCTCGAACTTCATCTTGCAGCGCGGCATCATCGCCACGTTCATGGGCATCATGCCCGGCATGGGCGTGCCCATGGTCGGCGTCATCATGCCGGGCATGCCCATGCCCAGGTTCGTCGGGTTCGTCATTGTGTTCATCATGATCCACTGTCTCCTTGACCAGAAAGCTCCCCACCGGGCGGCCAATCCGCTGACCGCTCCTCGGGTGGGAAAGCATGACGTGCAGGGGATAGCATACCCTTTTCGGCGCCGTTGGCAATCGTTGCGCAACTTGTGCAGGCTGACCGCCCGCCCTGGTCACTTCAGTTCCTTGAAGCGGACGTTGCGGAACTCCACGCGGTCGGTGTGGCTTTGCAGGCCGATGTGGCCGGTCGTGCGGGCCAACCCGGGATGCTCCTTCGCCACGGCCGGATCGCGCAGGTACCAGTTCAGGTCAGCGTCCACGACGGTCTTGCCATTGAGGAGCACGGTCACGCGGCGGCCGTAGGCGCGGACGGTCAGGTCGTTCCACTGGCCGGCGGCCTTGCCGGCGCGGCGTGTCGGCGGCACCACATGATAGATCGAGCCGGTGTACTGGTAAAAGTCGATCTTCGCGTAACTGGGATGGTTATCATCCAGGATCTGAATTTCCATGCCGACGCGGCTGATGTGGCCTTCTTTCGCGCGCGGAGGTAGACGCCGCTGTTGCCGCCGGGCTTCAGGCGGTACTGGAGCCGCAACTCGAAGTTGGCGTACTCGCGCTCGGTGCCCAGCCAACCGCCGCCCGCGCCCGCGCAGACGACCAGATCGCCCTCGATCTTCCAAACGTCCTTCTTGCCGGCGAACTGTTTCCAGCCGGTCAGATCACGGCCGTTGAACAGCGGCTTGAAGCCGTCCGCTTTTTCCTGGTCGTCCTGCGGCGCAGCCGCCAGCGGGGTTAGGAAAAGCAGCGCCGCCAGCGGGGAGAGGAGTCGGTGCATGGAGCGTCTCGATGATGAAGTGGGGGTCGGACCTTCGGTTACTGCCGCTGGCACCACGGTGCGCCGCATGGTGGGCCACTGCCCTCGCAGCGCAGCGGCAGACCGGCGCCGCTCGCGGCCGGCTTCGCCGGAGCGCTCAGCAACCGCTCCAGCCGGGCGCTGCGGCACGACGGGCACGTCACCGCCTCGTCGCCGAACACCAGTTCCTCAAAGGCGTGCTGACACTCCTGACAGACGTACTCGAATAGCGGCATCGCTGGCTCCTCTGGCTCCCCACGTCACGAGCGCCGGCGACGGTACATGTCGCTGGCGCGCTGCAAAATCTGCTTTTCGCTCTCGGTCAAACTTTCCTGGCCGTAGCGTGCGACCTTCTCCAGAACCGCGTCCAGCTTGGCCTCGAGTTGCTCGTCCATGTCACCAGAGACCGGCGGTGGGCCAGCCGCGACGCGCTGCCGCACCTCCTCCTCGCCGCGGAAGACGCGCAACTTCGGCCGCGACCGCGCCCGCTTCCACGCCCGAAAATCGGGAACCCATGACAGCAGGTGCCAGTGTGCCTTGTAGTACGCGAAGGCGAAGCCCGCCCCGGCCAGGTGGACCACCACCGCCGTGCCCGTCTTGATGCCGCCGACGAACACGAAGGCGTCCTGCGCCACCTGGAACACCACGAACAACCAGATCGGCACCGGCAGTATGAAAAAGAGCAGGATGACGCGGCGCGGAAAGTGACAGGCGCATAGCACCATGACCGCCGTCACCGCGCCGGACGCCCCCAGGCAGTACGTCGAATGCGGTTGACCGCCCAGCAGCCAGCCGGGAGTACGGCCGTCGCCGGTCAGCAGCCACAGCGCTTCAAAGGCCACGCCGCCGGCCACCGCCGACACCAGGTAGATCGCCAGGAACTCCTTCGGCCCGTACAACGTTTCGATGTCGTTGCCGAACCACCAGAGAAAGAGCATGTTGAAGACGATGTGCCAGATGGTGTGGGTGTCGTGCAGGAAGGCATAGGTCAGCAGCCGCCACACCTCGCCGTGCATGACGCGCGCGGTGTCGAGGACGAACAGGTCCGTGACCAGGCCGAAGCTGGTCCGCGTCATCGGCGTCAGCAGCTGGGCGATGAACAGGGCGACGTTGATCGCCAGCAGCCATTTGATGACCTGACCCTGCATCCCGATCGCATACAGGAAGCTGGGCCCTTCGCGGCGGTAATACTCACGGTCGTAAATCCCCATGACCGCCCATCCCCTCCGCAAGATTGCAGATTGCTAATCGCAGATGGCAAATTGAAAGACAGACAGGTTGTTGGTTTGTCAATTTGCAATCTGCAATTTGCAATCGAATTTCCGGTTCAAGGTGCCTGTTGTGCCGGCTGGCGGAACAGCACCATATCATGTCGGCGGATGATGACGCCGGGCCGGCTGTCCAGCCGCGGCCCCATGGTATAGACCCCGAACTTGCCGGTGGTCGTCTCGGCCAGGTACAGCGCCGACTGGCCGTTGGTAACGATGCCGGTCGTCATCAGGAAATGCACGTTCTGCTTGGGTTGGATGCCGAACTCGCCCACCAGGTCCACCTCCGCCCAGGCGATGATGCGAGCGGTGTTGCGGTCGATGACCGTGCCCAGCAGCTTGCCGGCACGGTAGTCCAGCAGCCAGACGCCCTCGGTCTGCGCATTCGGCAGGACCGCCACGTGGCCGGTGCAGAGGATGAAGTCCTCATAGCGGTCGTTGTAGGCGTGGACCTCCTTCGGTTTGCCGACGTACAGCCACACGCCGCCCGCCCCAAGGACGAGCCCTACCAGTAACGCCAACCACTGGTTGAGTCCTTTCATGCCACCGCCTCCGCACGCGCCCGGCAGTCCTGCCGGGCCAGGTCTGCGCCAGCGCCGCCAGCAATCACTATACCAAAGGGACAGCGGCGACACCACTGTTGTTGGCTCGCCGCGCCAACAGGGTTTACCCTCTTCCTTTTCTGACGAAGGTGCCCCCCATGCGCAATCACCTCGTCCGCCGGTTTGTCGCCCTGCTTTCCGGGCTGCTGCTGTTCGCGGCCGTGGTGGCCGGCTGCCGCAATCCTCCCGGGCCGCCCCCGGACGAAACGGGGGGCAAGGGCGAGCGCACCGTCTTTTTCTGTTTCTGGAACGCGGAAAACTTTTTCGACGACCAAGACGATAAGCGCAAGGGCCCGGGCGACAAGGAGTACGACCCCTGGTTCGCCAACCACCCGGAGGTTCTCAAGTTGAAGCTGGAGAAGCTGACCGAGGCGTTGCTGAAGATGAACGACAGGAAAGGCCCGGACATCATCGCCCTGGTGGAGGTCGAGAGCGTCCGCGCCGGCGAGTTGCTCAAGGACGCCCTGAACGCCAAACTGGATAAATCCCTGGCGTACACCAGCGTGGTGATGCGGGAGGTGAAAGTGGGCCGGCACATCGCGCCGTGCGTCATCACCCGGCTGCCGGTGGAGGCGGATCGAACGCAACAGCTCGACAAGAAGATGCGCATCCTGAAGATGCACGTGATAGTGAATGATCGAGAACTGGTGCTGTTCGTGACGCACTTCACATCGCGGCTGAGCGGCGGCAAGGAGCGGCGGGCGGAGTACGGCAACAAGATTTACGGCGCCTACCGGGCGATGGTCACGAACAACCCGAAAGTCGATGTGCTGGTGTGCGGCGACTTCAACGACGGGCCGGACGACGTGAGCATTGTGCAGCACCTGCACGCGGTGGGCGACCGTGCGGCGGTGCTGAAGTCGGGCGACGAGCCGAAGCTGTTCAACCTGATGGCGGGCAAGGACGCGAAGGAATACGGCACCTACTACGAGGGCCACTGGGACATGTTCGACCAGATCATGGTGTCGCCGGGCATGCTGGACCGTCAGGGTTGGTGGTGCGACGAGGCGTCGGTGCGGCCGTTCAAGGAGACGGCGCGGCCGAAGGACCGGCTGGGCCGGCCGTGGCGCTTCGGCAACCCGAACGACATGGCACCGCGCGGCTACAGCGACCACTTCCCGGTGACGCTGCGGCTGCACGTGCAGGGCGGCTGACGCCCTGGCACCGCCGCCCTGCCCAGGGGCAAATTCGGCGAAATCCTGGAATCCTGCTTGTAAAGGCGCGTGTGTGCCTGCTATACTTTGAGAGGAAAGTGAGTTGGAACCCCCCGCAGGGAGCGATCACTACTCCCTTCGTCGATTCCCACCTGAAGACTCCCAATCAGAAGGAGGAGCCTCGTGATTGAACTGGGGCTGCCGGAAATGCTGGTCATGGCGCTCGTGGCCGCGACATTCTGCTACCTGCGCTGGCCGTTGCCGAAGGCCGTGCCCTGTGTGGCCCCTGCCAGGAAAGCCGCTCCCGTCCGCCCGAAGCCGCGCCGCTGAGGCGCTGGCGCCCGACCGTCAGCCGGAGTTGTTTGCCCGGCCTGAATTCGTGCTTGTGTTGCAGAATCGAGGGCTGTTATAGTGGCCAGAGAGCGGGTAACGTGGCCCCGCCTGGCAAAGCGGCCCGGTCCAGGTGCCACCGATCGAACGAGGATACTCCGATGACATCACTGTTGGCGATCTTCAACCTCGGCACCCCGGAAATCATCGTGCTGCTGGTGCTGGGTGTGCTACTGTTCGGCCGTCGGCTGCCCGAAGTGGGCCGCTATCTCGGCAAAGGCATTGTGGAGTTCAAGAAGGGCGTCAAGGGTCTGGAAGACGAGATGGACATCAACGGCAACGCCGCCGCCGCGCAGGCGCCGCAGGTGACCAGTGAGCAGATCCGCGCCCCGCAGCGTGTCGCGGCCACCGCGCCGAAGTTCGAGGACGCCCCCGCGAACATTTCCGCGCCGCCGCGCGTCTAATCCAACGACGACCGGGTTGCCTGTTCCTGTGGTCGGCGGCGGGAGCGTCCGCAACAATGCCGACGACAGCAACAGGCAACCTGCTTTAGCCGGGCGCTTAACTCAGCGGCTAGAGTGCTATCCTCACACGGTAGAAGTCACTGGTTCGAATCCAGTAGCGCCCACTCAGCTTAAGTCCTTTGCCGAACGCATTTTAAGCGTACCCATTCGCGGTGAATGGTGCAGCCTGGAAGTGAAAACTTCTCCGTAGTCTACGGAAAACGGGCTTGCATCATGTCCAAACGTACCCCTTCCCTTTGCCGCCACAAGGCGACCGGCCAGGCCGTCGTGCGGATCGACGGCCGCGATTTCTACTGCGGCGCCTACGGCACCCCCGAAGCCCAGGCCGAGTACGACCGCTTGATCGCCGAGTGGCTGAGCAGCGGCCGCTGCCTGCCGGAGGCCGCCGACACGCTGACCGTCAACAAAC
Organism: uncultured Gemmataceae bacterium; assembly: GCA_963750165.1. Classification (GTDB taxonomy): domain Bacteria; phylum Planctomycetota; class Planctomycetia; order Gemmatales; family Gemmataceae; genus CAVVPN01. Next base: position 534,377 of record CAVVPN010000003.1, read on the forward strand.
TGATCCTGGCGCACTGGCGCTGGGCGGAAGCGTACTATCGTTGGGGCAAGCGCGGCGGTCAATGTCTGCGATATGCCCTGGCAGTCCTCCGCGACCTGTACGGCCACACCCCGGCCAAGGAGTTCGGGCCGCGTGCCCTGAAAGCGTGCAGGCAACGCATGATCGAAAAGCGCTGGTCCCGCACCTACACGAACACGCAGACGAACCGCATCCGCGGCTGCTTCAAGTGGGCCGCCGAAGAAGAATTGTTGCCCGGCAGCATCCACCAAAATCTGAACGCCGTGGCCGGTCTTCAGGCTGGGCACACCGAGGCCAGAGAAACCGAGCGGGTCAAGCCCGTGCCGCAGGAGACGGTGGACGCCACGTTACCGCACCTGCCGAAGCCCGTCCAGGCGATGGTGCGGCTTCAACTCCTGACCGGCTGCCGGCCCGGGGAGGTGTGCGCCATCCGGCCGGTGGACCTGGACATGAAGAACCCGGCGTGCTGGGTGTACCGCCCCGGCAGCGACCAGGGACCACACGGCCAGCACAAGACCGCTCATCACGGACACGACCGGCTCATCCTGATCGGCCCGAAGGCCCAGGAGGTGTTGCTCCCGTACCTGGGGACGAAGCTGGACGCCTACTGCTTCAGCCCGGCGGAGTCGGAGGCGCAACGCAACGCGGCCAGGAAGGAACGGCGACAGACACCCATGACGCCCAGCGACACGTCGAAGATCATCGGTTTTCTCCTGTTCGTTCTTGGTAACACGCTTTGCCGTCAGAACCTCCGGAAGGCTACCAATCGTGACGGCAGCGGTGGTGACGGTGGCAGCCCACGCCATCGGCGAGTTGGGCGTCCGCGGGTTGTCATTGAGCACGTGGACCCGGCGCTTGAGGTCGCCCCGGCAGGGCGATCCGGTGGTCGCTACTGTGCTGCAACGTCAGGCCCATGCGCCGACTCCCAGGAAAACCCCCGCGCCCATCCGGGGGCGCCGCGGGAATGGTATCAACGGCCGCTGGCGTTTCAAAAGGGGCGGGGGCAACCCCGCCCCGGGATCGCGGCTGACCCAACTGCGGTTTGGAGCGTGATGGCCCCCAATGTCGGGGCTGGGCACCCCGCCCCGGAGTTAGCCCCGCCGCATGCTCTGACAGTCACCACCGCAGTGACCCACACTACCCGCGCAGCCAGGGGCGGACGTAGCGGCCTGCGGCTACCCGTTCTGGGCTAGAGTGAGGCCGGGTCAGCCCCATCCGGGCTGCGGGTCATCGCTTCCGGTTAAGGAAAACCATCACCGTTTGGAAGATGATACTGAGCATCGGCAACGTGAGGCGAGGTCGCTGCTCGCGGTCATATTTCCTTCAGTGTCATGTCACCTTCTTCGGTGCACGCTTTGACGGTGTAATGGGCTCCGTTGTCGAGGCGGTGCTTCTTTGGTGCATCCCAACCGTTTGCTGTAATGCGGATAGCGTCTCCCGCTGCCAGAGAAAGGCCCGCCGGAGCGTGGACGGCGAAGTGGTCTGCTCGCGGAGGTGATACCGCACGAAGCAATTCATCTCCTCCAATTCGGTCGCCTGCTCTAGAAGCTCCCGAATCTCGGTGGGGCTGAAGGACCTCCGTGCCGTCGTATCTTTCCCGATCAGCTTTCTCAGCTTCCGTCCAAGCCAGCGGCCGAAGCGTCTCGAATGCTCGCTCATCCTTCCACTTCCCTTCCGCCTTCAGCCCGCGGATCTCGGCGGTGATTCCGTCTTTCTCAACGTGCGTCGGCGCCACGATCAGAACGGGCTTTTTCGTTCACCGCCGCCACGTAAGTCATCGACCTGGAGCTTGTTGCGGTCGAAGATCGGCACCCGATGAATGTAGTCCAGATCGATGAGCATGTCACGGGCTTTCAGAAAGTCGCCCGCGTCGCTCGCGGCGCCGGTCTGTTTGTACATTCCTTTCTGCCTGCGGATGTCCCGCAACTCGGCGGCGGGGAGGTTCGCGTATTCCTGAAGCACGTTGAACATGTTGCCGTGTCGCCCGCCGCTCTTGTGCTGCTTCGAGTCGCGGCACCGCAAGTGCCGACGGATGCCGCGGTCGATGTGACCCAATTATTCTCGCTGCGCGAGAACGCCATCGCCAAGGAACCGGGGGCGCTATGTTAAGCCCTGGCGGTGTGTGTCTCGACTCGGGCGGAAGAATGGTGGCGCAGACTCCCAGGAGTCTTCCCCGTATGTGACTCTGAGCCGGGGAGGTTTTCGGCCTCATCACTGGTGACCCCGACCCGGGGGCTCCGCCCCCGAGCGCGTGGTTCCCGTTTGCAACAGTGACTCGTGTTTGACCACTGCCGCCTCCCCCGCACACCGCCTCTGGGCACGCCCATTCCTTTCCCGCTCCTGTCCTTTGCGGAGTCCTCCCATGACGGCACCCACGGCCAGACACCCACCCGCCTCCCCGCCTCCCGGCGCCCAGCCCGCGCAGGCGCCGGCCCACCGCCAGGCCTACCGCCGGCGCAAGACCCGGGCCCAGGACCGGCGCGACGCCCGTCAGCGGCGGGAGGCCGCCCGGGTCGAGGCCCTCCCCCTGCAACGTCCGCACGCCGCCGGCATCGACGTCGGCTCCCGCTCCCACTGGGTCTGCGTCGGCTTCACCACCGACGCCCACTCCGGCTTGATTCAAGAGTTCCCGGGCCACACGGCCGGCCTGCAAGCCGTTGCCGCCTTCCTGCGGGAGCATCAGGTCACCTCGATCGCCCTGGAATCGACCGGCATCTACTGGATCCCCCTGTACGAACTGCTCCAGGCCGAGGGGTTTGAGGTCCTGCTGGTCGATCCCAGCTACAGCCGCCAATTGCGCGGGCGCCCCAAGACGGACCGCCGCGACTGCCAGTGGATCTACCGGCTGCACAGCGTCGGCCTGCTGGCGGCGGCCTTCCGGCCCGATGAGCGGACCTGCCAGTTACGGGCCTACCTGCGGCAGCGGGCCAACGTGATCCGCCAGGCCAGCCAGCACGTGCAGCACCTGCAAAAGGCGCTGGAGCAGATGAACCTGAAGCTGACGGAGGTCCTCAGCGACATCACGGGCCTCACCGGGCGGGCCATCCTCCGGGCGATCCTGCGCGGGACGCGGGCGCCGGAGAAGTTGGCCAGGTACCGCGACAAGCAATGCAAGGCCAGTGAGGTGGAGATCGCCCAGGCCTTGACCGGGTCGTACCGGGAAGAGCACCTGTTCGAGCTGAGGCTGGCCTACGAGGCCTGGCAGTTCTCCCTGGGGCAAGTGGCGAAGGTGGACGCGCAGGTCGCCCTGCAGTTGGGGCGGATGAAGTGCGACCGCGCCTTGCCGCCGCTGAAGCCGAAGGCGCGGCCGAAGCGCCGCGCCGACTCGCCCCGCTTCGACGTGCGGACGGCGTTGTACTACGTGGTCGGGTTGGATTTGACGGAGATCGAAGGGGTCAGCGACTTGACGGCGCTGACCGTGGTCAGCGAGATCGGCCCGGGGGTGTCGCAGTTCGCGACGGTGAAGCAGTTCTGTAGCTGGCTGGGGCTGTGCCCCAACTGGAAGAAGACGGGCGGCCGGGTCAAGTCCAGCCGGACGCGCCGGGGGGTGAACCGCGCGGCGCAGGCGCTGCGGCTGGCGGCCCAGAGCCTGCACCACAGCCAGGGGGCCCGGGGCGGGTTCCTACGGCGCATGAAAGGGCGGCTGGGGGCGCAGGCGGCCGTGACGGCGACGGCGCACAAGCTGGCGCGCATCGTCTACCTGGCGCTGAAGCACGGCCTGCCGTACGTGCGTCAAAGTCAGGAGGAGTACGAGGCCCAGATGAAAGAGAAGCAGATCAAGGCGCTGTGGCGGAAAGCACGCCAGCTGGGACTGGACATCGTTGAGCAGGCGGCGGCCGGCGCTCCGGCAGCGGCCGCGGCGTCGGCGCAGGGGTAAAGAAGCGGAAGCGGGTAGCAGAAGTGGTGGGCCGTGGGGCGGAGGAGGAGGACGAGGAAGGAGAGCCAATCAGACAAGTCCGTGGCCCTGGCGGGGCACCCTGCGCCGAGGAGAACCAGGGAGAAAGATCGCCTCGCTGCTCTGGGCAAGCCATCGGTGGGAGGTTCCTTGCAACCTCAGCACCCAACAGCATGACACAAGTACGCTTCGGGGGTCGGGACCGCCGCGCGCACGGCCATCCGGGCACACCGGTTTTCGAGCCTTTCCCACGCCGACACGGTAAAACACGACATTTCCGCGGTCTCGACCCCTCCCACCGGGGCGCGCACTTGCTGCGCGTACAGCGGCAGGGCCCGGGTGCCCGCCGCCAAGGCCGCGCGGGCGACGGTGACAGGGGATTTCGTGGTGAACATGCCCCGTTAGAGAAGCCTCGGAATCTCATGGATTCCGAGGTTTTCTACGGAGTTGGCGCGGCCCCTTCACAGGGCTATTTCTTCTTGGCTTCGCGGAATAGCGGAGCCTGAGCCAGGGTGAAGAGAACGACTTCCTCGCCGGTAACGGTGCTGATGTCGTGATGCAGGCTCAGCACCTTGACGCCAGTGGCCGCCTGGAGCATGGCCTCCAGGAAGGGGCGGGCGGTTTCAACCAGCTGAGTCCGGACTTGTTTGAGCAGGTCTCTGCCCTTCTCTGGCGGGAGCGTTTTGACCAGTTGTTGTTCGGCCGCGGTCAACACCCCCATGAGACGGACCACGAGCAGGTCAGCGATCAGGTGGGTGTGGATGTCCTTGGGACCACGGCCCATGTACTCCAGTTCAAAGCGGCGCATGCCCTCGGAGACGGCGGCTTCGATCTCCCCTTGCGTTTTCATGGCAGCCTCAACGAGCCTCCGGTGCCAGTCTCAGGTCTGCACGGGAGAAACGCCCGCACCGGCGGAACGCGGTCCTCGACTCCAACCAACCTGCATATTATCCGACGCGGGGCCATAATCCACTTGTATTTTGGCTCCTGCCCCGTAGAATAGCTTTGAGAGGGCTGACATCGCTGATTCTCGGTCGGCCCCGAAATCCCTTGATTTGCTGTCGTCGGATGACTTGATAAGGGGCAACCCGGCTGAACCGGGGGGTCCGTTGACGAGTATGCCGGCGTGGTCGGAATACCCAACGGTGTTCGGCCACGCCGGCTTTTTTTTCGCAAACGGTGGTGCGGAGCGGCCGTGATCACCAAAGGCTAAACAGGATGAACCAGTCCAACGCAACCATGGCGCAGCAGATCGCCCAGGCGGCCAGCGCGTTCGAGCGGCGGCGGACCGGACACGGGCCCAGGTCCGTTACCGTGGTCCTGAGCGCGGACACGCTGGTGATCACGCTGCACGGCGCCCTGTCGCCGGCGGAAACGGTCCTGGCGAGCAGCCCGGCGGGCGCCGCCCAGGTCCAGGAGTTTCACCGGCAGTTATTCACGAACTCGTCCGAGGAGTTGCGCCAGGAGATCAAACGGATCACCGGGGTGGAGGTACGCGAGGCCGCCTCGGAGGTCGAGACGACCACCGGCACCGTCGTCCAGGTGTTCACGACCGGGACCATGGTGCAAGTGTTCCTACTGGCCCACGGGGTGGCGCCGGGCACCTGGAGCGGGGCCGACCCCGGCGTTTTGGAAAAAGCACCACAGCTCGATGGCGAACTTAAGGGGCAGCGGCCAGGCAGCCTGTGACGCGGGAGCGTGTCCCGCGTGGGGCGAACTCGGCCGAGTCCTTTCCAGGTGTGAGGAGTGATGAACATGACCGTGGGTACCCTTCTGAGTTGGATGTTGTGCGGGCTGATCGTGGGGCTGATTGCACGCCTCCTGGTCCCTGGGCGTCAGAACATGAGCCTGCTCCTGACGATGGTCCTGGGGATCGTCGGGGCGGTCGTGGGCGGCTTCCTTTACTCGTTGATTCAGGGGGTGCCGGCAGAGCCGTTCTCGCTTGCCGGCAACGCCTGGCACGGCTGGATCGTGGCTATCCTCGGGGCCGTGCTCGTGCTCTGGGCTTACGGGGCCTACTACCCAAGGCGGTGGTGGCAGTGACCTCCGCGTGTGGCGGGCGCCCCGTCCAGGGGGTATCGACGGGGCAACCACGCCTCCCGCCCGCTCCGGCGCCACCCCGGATTCTCGTGGATTGGACGAAGTCGAAAGGATAATTCCGCAAGCCATGACCACCGAAGCACAAAACGTCAAGTTCCGCCGGCAGATGGCCAGGCTGACGGCCAGCCGGTTGACTCCCGACAAGGTCAAGATGCCCCCCCGTGAACAAATCCGGATCAAACGGCGCTGCAACCTGTGCGGCCGGGCGCGGGCGGTGTACCGCAAGTTCGGCATCTGCCGCATCTGCTTCCGCAACCTGGCCAGCGACGGCCTGATCCCCGGCGTCCGTAAAGCGAGTTGGTAAGCAGATCATTCTTCATTGAGGAGGTTCCATGGCCGCCACCACAGCACAACAACAAGAACTGCGCGAGAAGGTTTCGGCCCTGATTCAATTCCGGTTTGAAGGCGATTATCGCAAGGCGTTCGACCACTACGACAGTCGCCAAAAAGACGGCAAGATTGACAAAGTCGAGTTGAAACGACTCCTCGCCGACGCCGGCGTTGGCAGCTGGCTCACGCGGGATGCGTGGGCGGACGGAATCATCACTGCCCTGGACACCGACCAGGACGGTACGATTTCTTCGGTTGAATTTGAGAAGACGTTGCAGGAGTCGTCCTGATATTCTTCCCCGAACTCAAGAGAAACTAGCATGTCCGTTGCAACCGCGCCGCCGCCGACCGCAGTCCGAACCGCGCCGAGTGAAATCCGCGTCGTCAGCCACTCCAACCTGTTCTACTGGTGGCCGGTCTGGGCCGTCGGCTTCGTGCTGAGCTTCCTGACCATGATCGACGGGCACTTCCTGGTCATCGTCCCCGGGGGCGCCATGGCGTTGAAAGACGCCGCCGTGACCGCCGAGATGGACGGCAAGACGACCACGTTCAAGAAGAATGATGTCCTCGTCCTGCCCAAGGGTCACCTGCCCGGGGCAGACGGCGTCCTCGACCAACCGCACCTGCACGCCGCCAACAACCGAGGGTATGGCGTGCTGTTCGCCACCGTGCTGCTGCTGGTCATCTTCATCACCAACGTCCCGCTGCGCGGCCTGTGGTCGGTCATGGTCATTGGCCTGATCATCCTGCTGTCGATCATCTTCCAGCTGGCCGGCTTCTGGGAGCACATCCTGCGTGAGGCATCCCTGCTGGATGTCCGCATCAACGCCGCCGGCTACTTCCTGATCTCCAGCGTGCTGTTCGGCATGTGGCTGTTCACCATGCTGCTGTTCGACCGTCAGATCCACATGACCTTCACGTCGGGCCAGCTGAAGGTCCGGACGGAGATCGGCGGCGGCGAGAAGGTCTACGACGCGGTCGGCATGACGCTGGAGAAGCAACGCAGCGACCTGTTCCGGCACTGGCTGATCGGCCTGGGCTCAGGCGACCTGATCGTGCGGACCTCGGGCGCCCAGGCTCACCAGTTCGAGATGCCGAACGTGCTGTTCATCGGCCGCAAGGTGCGGGCGATCGAGGACCTGCTCCGGGAGAAATCGATCGTCGCGGCGCCCCATTAACAGAGCGAAGGGAACCGGCGAAATACGGTCGGGGAAAGGGCCATTCAGCTACAACGTGCTTCAGGCATCAGGGTGATCGAGTGCCAGCCCCGCATGTGAGGGGGGAGGGAACCATGCTGAGGAAAAGTCGTCCGGGCATTCTGGTAGTGGACGACCTGGTGGACGCGGCCGACAGCTATGCGATTCTGCTCGAACTGTGGGGGTATGACACCAGGGTATGCTACGACGGGGCCACGGCCCTGGAGACCGCCCGCGCTTTCCGGCCCCAGGCCGTGCTGCTGGACGTCGCCATGCCCGGCATGGACGGCCTCCAGGTGGCCCGGCGCCTCCGAGGGTGGCCCGAGTTTGCCACCACCGCGATCATCGGCATCAGCGGCTACTGCGGGGCGACCTACCGCAGCCAGGCCCTCCAGGCGGGGTTTGACCGCTACCTGGCCAAACCCGTGGACCCCGATGGCCTTCGGGACCTGTTAGGCCACTTCGCCCCGCAACAGGTGCTGTTCGACATGTTGGAACCCGAACAACAACCAGTGGCGATTTCCCAAGTGCGGTCGTGAAAACGGAGGTTCCCCATGTTAGTCTTGACGCGGAAAAGTCAGGAAGCGGTTGTGGTTGGCGGTGCCAACGGCTTCGAGCACCTGCTCAAGGTCACCGTGCTCGACATTAAAGGCGGCAAGGTGAGACTGGGCTTCGAGATCGATGCCGCCATCCCGATCCATCGCTGGGAGGTGTGGGAACGCATCCGCGGCGGCCACCGGCCGGATGGCCCAGAAGGAGAAGCCCCCATAGGCGAATGAGTGAAAACACCTGGAGTTCGGTCTGAACTTGTACCAGAAAGTCTCATCATGTCCGTCAATTGCGATGTGATCCTGCGCTGGAGTGCGACGCCGGGACAGCTCAGGGCCGTCGGCTCTGCCCTGTGGCTCTGGTGCAACCGTACCGCGGGGAACGCGGGCATCTACCAGTACCTCGACAGCCAGGCACTGGCCGACCTCATCGCCGGCCGGCTGCCGGGTGCAAACGAAACGCCACGACAGGACGATGGGCGCGGCGCCCATTTCCGGGTGCGGGACGAAGCGTCCCAGAATCGCCAGGAGTCCATCGACCGTCTGCGCCGGGAGCTGCCGGCCGAGGGGGTCGAGGACGTCGTGGTCGATGGCGTCAGTTGGAACCTGTCTACGAATAGAAATTGACGCCGGCCGCGACGTTCGCGGCCGCGTCCGCCCAATCTCAGACTCTCGAAAGGGGTCAGCCATGGGCTTGCTGTTGTTGATCATTCTGGTCGTGTTACTCCTGGGCGGTTTGCCGTCCTGGAACTACAGCCGCAACTGGGGCTACGGCCCGAGCGGCGCCGTGGGGTTGCTGGTGGTGGTCGTGCTGGTGCTCGTCGTCATCGGGACCGTTCACCCGTTTAACTTCTGAGCGGCGGAGTTGGCCCGGTGAGGAGACCGCCCTCGTTTCGGAGACCTCATCGCCCGAGGAATACATCATGACTATTTGGGATTGGATCGCCGGCAACTGGAAGGAACTCATTGGCAAAGCGCAGGAGAAGTGGGGCAAACTGACCCACGACGAACTGATGGTGACGGCCGGGAAGCGTGAGCAACTCGCCGGCCTCCTGCAGAAACATTACGGCTACCAACGGACCCACGCGGAACAGCAACTCGACGAGTTCGCGGCAACGCTGCGAGCCCACGCGGAGAAGGAAGTCGAACAATTCGCGCAGACGCTGACGCCGTGAGTTTGCTGAAGCGCTGGCGCAGCCGCATTGGAACAGAGCCGATGATGCCAGGCCCGGGCCTGGGGCCTCAAGAATGCGCTCGGAACCATTCCTGAGGCCCACTTTCCGCCCTCATTTCCGACCGTCTCGCCCGACACTTTGGGAACCGCTCGATCGCAAAATGAACGTGAGCGGTCCCGGCTTAGCGAAAGGTGATTCCGCATGAAGAGGTTAATCGTTGGTTCGTCGGTGTTGGCGCTGGCGCTGGTTGCCTTCACCGGCTGTGGTGATCGGGGCACTTCGGGCGGACCGGGGGCCACCGACTCAGGCACCAAGCAACCCCTGATCGGTCAGGTGGACGATACGTTCAATCTGAGCGTGCCTTCCAGCTTGCCCTTTGAGTCCACCACCGTCAAGCAGGGCGGGGCGGCGCAGGTCGTGGTCGGCATCAAGCGCGGCAAGAACTTCGACCAGGACGTCACAATCAAGTTCGACGGCCTGCCCAGCGGAGTGACCCTCGATCCCGCCAGCGCCGACATCAAGCGAGGCGAAACGGAGGCGAAATTCACGCTCAAGGCAACGGATGTCGCCGCCCTGGGGGACTTCACGGTCAAGGTGACGGGACACCCGGCCAAGGGGGGCGACGCCAAAAACGAATTCAAAGTCACCGTCGAAAAGAAAAGCACGTTCACCCTGAGCGTGCCTTACAGCCTGCCCTTGATGTCAACCAGCGTCAAGCAGGGCAAGACGACGAAGGTCGCGATCGGCATCAACCGTGACAAGCACTTCGACCAGGACGTCACCCTCAAGTTCGCCGGACTGCCCAAGGGAGTGACCCTCGACCCCGCCAGTTCCGTCATCAAACACGGGGACACGGGAACGAACGTCACGCTGGTGGCCGCGGACAACGCCGTTCTGGGTGACTTCACCCTCAGCGTGACCGGACACCCGACGACGGGGCGCGACGCTACCAGTGACTTCAAAGTCACCGTCACCACACGGTAGCTTGAAGAGGGGAACAGGACCGCGCCGACTTCCCTGAACGGTGGAAGAGCGGTCTTGTTCCCACCTCGGGTACTCGTGTATTTACTGTTTCCAGTGACTTACGGAGCCCTCACCGTCTACCGCCGAGTGGGCGAACGGTTTCTCGCTATTGCGGAATCGGAGCTGCAACATGGACACCCTTCAAATCGTCAGAGAAATCGCTCAAATCGTGTACTACGTCGCCCTGAGCATTGCCGGCCCGTTGGCTGTCATTGAGTACCTGAAAGCCAAGAAGACAGACCGGCTGGCACGGGAGTACAAGACTTACGACGAACTGGACTCGAAGTTCTTTGAATACCAGAAGCTGGCGTTGCAGTATTACGACCTGGACATTCTCGACGTTCCCAATAACGATCCCTCGCTGGCGTTCGACAAAAAACGCAAGCAGGAGCAGGTCGCGTTCTCCATCCTCTTTTCATTGTTTGAAAGGGGGTTCCTCATGTTCAAATTCCATACGGAAGAATTCAAGACGAAACAGTGGTCCGGGTGGAAGCATTTTCTCGATGATTTTATCCGGCGCGAGAGCATTCGCTCCGCCTGGCAACTGAGCAGGACACGGTACGATGCCGATTTTCAGGCGTTCATGGATGGAAAAATCGCAGAGGTACTGGCGGCCCGTCCGGTTTCGGGTGCGGATCCTGGGAAGGCGAACGGCAGGGTGGTTGCCGAGTTCGTTGGGACTGTCGCCGAAACGTCGCCCGGGCATTCGCCCCCCAGCACGTGACGTGAGGCGAGTACCGTAAACCACGGTGCCGGCGGTCTTGCTCACCCGCCGAAATCGACTGGGGCCGTTGAGCGTGTAACCATTCGGGAGAAGGGAACTGCGCATGCTAAGTAGTTACTCGGTGCTCTGCCCGCTCGAAGGCTGTGACTGGAGCGGCAGCTTGGTGCCGTCCCACCTCCGGGGCGGGGCCGACGCGGAGATCGTGTCCATGCACCGGGCCTGGTTTCGCTGCCCGCGCTGCCAGCGCGACTGGGAAGTGCGCATCACCAACGACAAGGTGACGATCCTGCCGGCGGTCGAGCGCGGTGGCTGAAGCGCAGCGTCTGCCCGGGGCGAAAGTAGTCTTGGACCGTTCCCTTGTTCAACCGATGGCACTTACGACCATGAAAAAGCTCTCGCTGCTCGAACAACGTCGGCTCGCGGAATCACCCGAAGTCCCCTGCACGCCTTCCCGGGCATTCGGCATTCTGGTCGTCGATGACGAAATGTGCGTGCGCGACGTGCTGAACGACGGGATGCGCGGCTATGGTTTTGCCGTGTGGTTGGCGGCCGATGGGGAGGAGGCCCTCGACGTGTACCGGCGCCACCACGAGACCATCGACGTGGTCCTGATGGACGTGTGCATGTCGGGACAGGACGGCCCCCAGGCGCTGGCGGCGCTGCGAGCGTTCAACCCACAGGTTCGCTGCTGTTTCATGACCGGCGATCTCGGCAGTTACTCCGCGGAGCATCTGCACACCCTGAGCGCCGCCGCCGTCCTCCGGAAGCCGTTTCGCCTCGCCGAAGTCGCCCGGGCGCTTGGCGAACACGCGCGCCAGGCCCCCCAGTTACCGTCCAGCCCGTAAGCGTGCATTCGCCAACCAGGAGCAAGGAACCAACTCAGGAGGTGACGCGTGGCTGTCGTTCGGCCCCTTTTCATATCGACCTATCCGCCGGAAGAGTGCGGGCTGGCAACGTTCACCCGGGATTCGGCAGACGCGGTGGACCTGGCGGCGCGGGAGTCGGTGTCCTCGGTGGTGGCGATCCAGAAGACGCCCGGGCTCCGTCACGAAGACCCGCGCGTGGTTCATGTCATCGATAACCAGCGCCCGGGCGCTTACCACCTGGCCGCGGAGGTGGCCAACGACGGCCCGTGCGACGTGGTCAGTTTGCAGCATGAATTCGGCCTCTATCCCGGGGACTGGGGTAGTAACGTGCTGGACTTTGTGCGAACCTGTCGCAAGCCCATCGTCACCACCTTCCATACGCTGATCACGCGGCCGGACCCGCTGCCGCGGCGACTGATCCAGCACCTGGCAGACCACAGCCGGGGCGTGGTGGTCATGACGAACCTCGCGGCCAGGCTGCTGGCGAACGTCTACGGGGTGTCAGGGCGGCACGTGCGGGTGATCCCCCACGGCGTCCCGGTGGTCCCGCGGGAACGCGACGACGGGCCTAAAACCCGGCTGGGGCTGCGCGGCCGGCGCGTCCTCTGCACCTTCGGGCTCATCAACCGGGGCAAGGGGCTGGAGTACATGATCGAGGCCATGCCCCGCATCGTGGCCGCGTTCCCGGACGCCCTGTACCTGATCGTGGGCGCCACCCACCCCCAGGTCAAGCGCCACGAAGGCGAGGTTTACCGCGAGAGCCTGGTCGCGAAGGCCGCGGCGCTGGGCGTGGGCGATCACGTGCGGTTCGTGAACCGCTACCTCAGCCTCGCCGAACTCCTGGAACACCTGCAGTCCTGCGACGTGTACGTCACGCCGTACCCCGGCAAGGACCAGATCGCCAGCGGCACCCTGGCGTACGCCCTGGCCGCGGGGGGCGCGGTGGTGAGCACCCCGTACCTGTACGCCGAAGAGGTCCTGGCCGACGGCAGGGGCCAGCTGGTGCCGTTTGCCGACAGCGGGGCCATGGCCGGGGCCACGCTCCGTTACCTGAGCGAGCCTGCGTTTCAGGCAGAGACCCGGCGCCGGGCGTACGAATATGCCCGGCCGATGTTCTGGCCGAATGTCGGCCGGCAGTACCTGGAACTCTTCGACCAGGTCGCGACGGCCAGCCGGAGGCGGGTGGAATCGCTTTGCCGCGCGTCTTTTCCGAGTCCCCGTGGCCAGCGCCACCCAATCGAACCGCTGCAAGGAGGCTAAAAATGCTGTTCGGTGCTGAACTCCCGATGGACCACCTGGACCGCCTGACCGACTCGACCGGGCTGATCCAGCACGCCATTTACACCGTCCCGCGGCGCGAGAGCGGCTACACGACGGATGACAACGCCCGGGCGCTGCGCCTCTGCACCCGCCTGTGGGGCCGGCGCCCGGACGAGCGCATGCTGGACCGAGTGACGGGCTACCTGAGCTTCCTGGAATTCGCCCGCTGCCCTGGCGGTGGGTTCCACAACTTCCTGAGCTACCAGCGTGACTGGCTGGATGTGGAAGGTTGCGGGGACTGCCAGGGGCAGGCGGTGCGTGCCCTGGCCGAGGTCCTGGGCAGCGGCCTGCCCGAAGACTACCGCGCCCTGGCCCGGGACCTGATCGAGGCCGTCCTGCCGGCGCTCGCCGACCTGCGCAGCATCCGCGCCCAGGCTTACATCATTCTGGCCTGGGGCCATCTGTGGACGGCCGGGGTGTCCGACATGGACCCCCTGGAGGCAGTCGCCTGGTCCGCGGCGCGGCGGCTGGTGGAGAGCTACGACCGCGCCCGGCGGCCGGACTGGCCGTGGTTCGAGTCGCGGATGACCTACGCGAACGCGGTGCTGCCCCACGCCCTGTTCGTCGCCGCCCGGCGCTGGCCCGGCGAGCCGTTCCGCGCGGCCGCGGAGGAAGCGTTCGCCTTCCTCGACCGGGAGACCACCGCCGAAAACTTCTTCTGCCCCGTCGGGAACGACGGCTGGTATCCCCACGGGGGAACGAAGGCGGTGTACGACCAGCAGCCGGTGGAGGCCGACACGATGGGCGAGGCCGCCCTGGCCGCGTTCAGCCTGCTTGGCGAGGCGAAGTACCTGGAGACGTTCCGACGCACGGTCGGCTGGTTCCGCGGCGAGAACAGCTTGGGGCTGCCCCTCAACGACGCCCGGCGCGGCGCCTGTTACGACGGCCTCCAGCCCACCGGCGTGAACCGGAACCAGGGGGCGGAATCGACCCTCGCCTACCTGGCGGCGGCATTGCACGAACTTGAAGTCCGCCAGGCCCTGGCGGACGGTAGCCAGACCGCGGTTGCGAGCGCATGACACCTTCCTCGCTGCGAGGATTACTCAAGGAACTTGTAATGAATCGGGAACCGAAGCCGCCCGGCCTGTATGCCGAACTGTTCCACCGCCACCCCGCCAACCCGATCCTCACCGCCCGGGACTGGCCGTACCCGGCCCACACGGTGTTCAACGCCGGCGCGTGCCAGGTGGGTGAGGAAACGGTGCTGCTCGTCCGCGTCGAGGATCGGCGCGGGCATTCCCACCTGACCGTGGCCCGGAGCAAGGACGGCGTGTCGAACTGGCACATCGACTCCAAACCCAGTTTCGCCCCCGACCCGAACACGTTTTCGGAGGAAGCCTGGGGCGTGGAAGACCCGCGCCTCACCTGGGTCGAGGAGCGCGAGGCGTGGGTCATCGCCTACACGGCCTTCTCGCCGAGCGGGCCGATGGTGTCGCTGGCCCAGACGAAAGACTTCCGGACCTTCACCCGGCTCGGCCCGGTCATGCCGCCGGAGGACAAGGACGCGGCCGTCTTCCCCCGCCGCTTCGGGAACCGCTACGCGATGATCCACCGGCCGGTGTCCGCGGGCAGCTCGGGCGCGCACATCTGGCTGTCCTTCTCGCCGGACCTGACGCACTGGGGCGACCACCACATCCTGCTGCACGCCCGACGCGGCGCCTGGTGGGACGCCAACAAGATCGGCCTAAGCCCGCCGCCGCTGGAGACCCCGGAGGGCTGGCTGCTCCTCTACCACGGCGTCCGCCACACCGCCGGGGGCTGCCTGTACCGCCTGGGGCTCGCGCTGCTCGACCTGGAAGACCCGCGCCGGGTCCTGCGCCGCACCGACGAGTGGGTGTTCGCGCCGGAGCTGCCCTACGAGCGCCAGGGGGACGTCAACGGCGTGGTGTTCCCCTGCGGCTGGGTGCTCGACAAGGCCAGTGGTTTGATCCGCATGTATTACGGCGGCGCGGACAGTTGCGTGGCCCTGGCCACTGCCCAACTTTCCGACCTGCTCGGCCACCTGCGCAAGTGCCCCGCACCCCTGGCGCGCAGCGCACGGGCATGACACTGCCCGAGTGAGCAGCAACGCCGGGGTGGGGTCAGGGATGCGTCTCGGGTCTGGTTCCTTTGTGCGGTTTTGGGTTTCGCCGTTGGTCTGGGAGTGGCTTTCCTCGTCGTCGCCCTGATCGCTGCCCTGCTCGGCTTCGGCGGAGTCGCGGGCATGTCGTTCGCTGGGGCGGAGATATTCTTCGTCATCTTCCTCGTGCTCGTACTGTTGACTTTCGTCGGGGGCTTCGTGATGAGGAGCAGGGCGGGCGATGACGCGGGGTGGCGCCGATGGTAAAGGAGCTCACCCGGGCAGAGAAGGACATCCGGGCAATAGACGGAAGTGTGCGGGGAACGAACCCACCGCACATTTCACGCGCAGGGGTGTTGAGTCGATCCTGGCTGCGGGCGCAAACAAGACCCAAAAGCACTGCCGAGGAGAACCAAATCATGACGGAATTACGACAGACTGCAAAGGAGTGACAGGCCAACAAAGGAACGGAGCCCGCGTGATGAAGGTGCTGAGAACCCTCGCCTGCTGGTGCCTCGGCCACGCCCCGATCACGGAGCGCCGCGGCGACGACAGCGTGCTCGCTTGCGAGCGGTGCCACCGCCTGTTCGAGGTGTTCGTGCGAAACCTCTATGCGAAAAATCACCCGGCCAGGCCGCCCCTGGCACCGGAGGAGGCTGTACCGTGACGGAACGGCGAGATGATTGAGACCATCTACGCGCGGTTCACGCACGGATTGCGCACAAGTAACGGCGGGCACGGGCTGACCTCCAGCGGCCTGCGCTGCCACAGCAAGGGGGCCAAGGGGGCCAAGGGGGCCAACTTTTTCACACGTCGAGATTCGGCGCCTGGCAGCGCCGGCCTGCCGTTCGTGGTCCACACAACTGCGAACCGCGCTAGGTGGGGATGTTGACCGAGGAACTGGGTAAGGCCCGTGGGCCGGACGAGACCCCGGCAGTCGCGCCCCCTGCAACAACAGTGAGCCCCAACGCGAACAGGAGGCAACGATGGAGAAGAGCATTGCGGCGTTGATCACGGCGGGCCTCGTGGCGGTTGCGGCCCTCGCCGCCCTGGCCATTTTGAGGTGGCGGCAGCGGCAGCGCGTCCGCCAGGTCGGGCTGTGGGTGAAGGACTACCTGGCGCACCGTAACGGCGGGCCGGCGGAGCAACTGGCCATTCACTGCTCCGACGACCGCCTGTGGCCGGTGCTGGTGACCTTCCGGGCACCGGCCGACGGGGTCCGACACACCCTGCAGTTTTCTTGCCCCGGGCAGCAGTCCTCTCTGTCACTCCTCTCGGAGAAGGAGGAATGCGTGCCAGGGGCCTGATGCCCTCGGCGGCCCAGTTCGTTCACCCCGTCCGCTACTCTTGCTGCGCGGAGTGCCGCTTCATGGTCGCGATTCCAATCCTCAGGTGCTACTCGGTCCCGAGAGGGTGCGCGATTCAGACGATGGACAGGGCCCCGGAATACGTGGACCATGTCCGCGCGTTGTGCGACCCGCTCGGCTGGCCTGTCGTCGAGGAGTTCAGAAGAACGGGAGCGGCGCCGAACCCGTTCCTCATCTTCATTAACGGCCCCACTGCCGCAGAATTCCTGAGTCGCTTCAGGGACGACTCACAACTTGATTTCTCGCGGTGCCAGTAGCACTGACCAATCCTTTGGGTTCCCTCCCTGCTTGATTTCTACACCCCAACCAGATGCCGTATGGAACTGCAATTCTGTGTGCATCGGCGCCATTCTCGACGGGGGCGCGCGGTTCGCGCGGGACCGAAGGGCCGATGGTCCAACCGCCAACAAGGAGCCCTCTCCGTGTCAAGCACCGGCCAAGAAGGAGCGGGACCGCCCCTGCCACCCCCTCCTATCCCACCATCGCCGCCGGGCCTGCTGCTGATTGGCTTCTGGATGCTGCTCGGGGCGTCCGGTGGCATCACCGCCGCCCAGAGCGCCTGGCGACTACTCGACATCCCCGTCGGAGTGGTGAGCATCGCCGTGCCGGTCGGCGGTGCTGCCGGCGCCCTCGTCGGGGCACTGCTGGGCCTGATCCGCGACCCACGCCTGCAGGCGCTGTTGCTGGCGGTGTTCGCCGGCGCGGCCGCCGGCGGTGTCGCCG
Organism: uncultured Gemmataceae bacterium; assembly: GCA_963750165.1. GTDB lineage: Bacteria > Planctomycetota > Planctomycetia > Gemmatales > Gemmataceae > CAVVPN01. Next base: position 551,721 of record CAVVPN010000003.1, read on the forward strand.
GCCGGGTTTCCTGGGGCGAGGTCGGGGAGGTCGGCGGTCAGGTGGCCGGCGGACTATTGGGAGCGGTCGCCTGGGCGTCCTGGTTGTACTACGGTCGCAAGAGGTCGTAGACTCCGACGTGAGGTTCTCCGGGGGCGCCGTCCGACTATTCCACGCAATCGTACGGCCCTGCGACGCCACCGCCCTGGTACTGGGTATAATGAGTCGGAGGATGTGGGAAAAATACGCTGCAAAAGCAGGCGAAACGAACGATAACAAATCCATCGAAGGGGCACCGATGCATCAGTTATCAAGCGCCGAGCGGCTCTTCACAACGCGCGAGTTCGACCGCTGGTGGGAGGCCCAGGGCCGAGCCGGCGCACTGCAATACTCGCTCGACCCCGCTTCGGCCAGGGTTCTGGCCTGGGAAGCGTGGCGGAAGGGACGAGAGCAACTGAGCGAGGCCACGGCCGCGCAGCTGTTGCAACCGGCTCGCAAGTAGGTTCCGCGCGCGGGCGATCCGCGCGCACGGAGTCCAAAATTCTTTCCCGCCCGTACTGAACGGAGACCCGGATGAGGAAGGTTGCGACGGTTGTGTCGTGGGTCGTCTACCTGATGACCGTTTACAAGAAGGAGGGGAGCATGCGCGCCGTCTGCGAGCAGGGCGAGTGGGACGAGATGGAACTGGCGCGACCCGGCTACCACACGCTCGTCCAGTCCGGCATCCCGAACGAGGGCGAGGCGGAGCGGCTGGCGCGGGGCACTTCGGGCGACACGCACAGACAGGGTTATGCGAAAAAGTCGTCCATCAGGGGATAGCGCGCGACAGGAGCCCTGGGTTCCCGGTCTGGGGACGACGACAGCCTGGGAAAACGGTCGAGGGCCAGGCGCAGTGCCGGTGCTGGCTGAATCCCCGGGTAGGAATCGGGAAGCCGTTTGTGGAGAGTTGGAAGGGGGCCGGTATGGCCACCACCCCTGGGGCATCCTCCGTGAATGGCCCGTGGGGGTGGCGTAAGCGGTTGGGCAAATCAAGGTGGAAATCGGCCTCTTGGCGGCCCACTCCCTTCCTCACGGCACAGGAGTGGCGGAATCAAGGGGAGGGCAGCATAGGCCCCTCGCGCACGTACATCTGTCGGCCGCAGAACATCGCCGGTTCGCAGTCCGCATGGTCGGTCAGTTCGTTGTACTCCGCCTGGGTGAATACCTCGGGGGGGCCCCGGGTCAGGCAGGTTTTGCGGAGATAGATCTCCTCGCGATCGACCGTGACGTGACGGGGCGCCTCCACCCCCAGGCGCACTTTGGCACTAACGATCTCGGCCACGACCACGCGAATCTTGCCTGCGATGACGATGGCCTCATGCACTCTGCGGGTCAACACCAACATGGCATTCCCTCCTTGACGTCTCGGCCGCCGACATGACGGCCGACTCGGCGGACCTCCGGGGAGGGGGAAGGGGGGCGCCCGCACTTCCTTGCGCAGCAATGGCCGTCCCAAGGCCCCGCCGACCCCTTCCCGCCACCCCGGAATTGCTCCGGCCCGCTCGTCCCGTCATCGGCGACAAAAAAAGCCGACGCGGTGGAACGCTCCAAGGCATTCGACCGCGTCGGCTTACTCTTCAACGGCCCTCCCTGCGTCGGCGGGTTGGCCTTTGATTAGTCATCCGATGACTTAGAGGTAGAGGGTATGTGCTGACGCTGAGGAAATCAAGTGCAGTATCGTTCAGCTGAATTGCAGCGGATATCAACGATCTTATCACTGTTGTTTTGAAGCGGCCCACTTCCGCCAGTTCCTTCAGCCACTCTACAACCAAAGGGAAAAAACCGGAGACGTTGGCACGCGCTGAACTGGCCGGGGCGGGAAGGCTTGTTGCCACTCGATGGAAGTAATATGTTCTTGAACGGTGGTCCCGGAAAGGCGCGTCTTGTATGAGGCATGACCATGTCGCACCTTTTTGCCGTCTCGGTTCTCTTCATGGCGGGTGCAGCGGTTCAATCACCCGGCAACCCGGACAAGGAGTTCTCGGCTCTCAAGAAAGAATACGAAGCCGATGACAAGAAACTGAGGGAGTTGATCGAACCGTTGCTCAAGCAACGCGACGCCACGAAAGACAAGGAGGAAGAACATCAGCTGAACCTGAAGGCCGAGGCGCTGCTCAGCGAACGAGCGCGGAAATACGCGGCCAGGTTCCTGGCGTTCGCGGAAGCCCATCCGCAAGCCCCGGCAGCTTTTGAGGCGTTGGTCCTTGCCCTGCGTGCGGGGGGCCAGTACGCGGTTGACTCGGGCGTGCGTTGGAAAGTCATCGATCGGTTGACCGATTACGCCGCCAGCCCCAAGATCAAGGAGATTCTGCGCCAGGCCACGGGCATTCCCCATGAATCCGCCGACAGGCTGGCGCGGGAAGTCATCAAGAAAAACCCGGACCGCACGATCCAGGCGCTGGCCTGCCAGGGCACAGCCGATGGCTTGTGGTTGGTGGCCCGCGCTGCCGAGAAGGCCAGGACCGACGCCGGGAGACGAGCGGACCTCGAACGCCGGGTCGGCAAGAAATACGCCGAGCAGGCCCTCGCCGGAGTGGCCAAGGCCCGCAAGGACGCCGCGGCGTGGGACGCCATCGTCTGGAAGAATTACGCGGACGTTGTTTTTGATTCATCGGTCGGCAAGCCGGCCCCGGAATTGATCGGCAGCGATCTCGCGGGCAAGGAAGTGCGGCTGAGCACTCTCAAGGGCAAGGTGGTGGTCCTGGAGGTGTGGGCCTCTTCGGAGCGCACCTGTCGGGGCGTGATCCCGCTGCAACGAGAATTGGTGGAGCGGCACAAGGGCAGTCCCTTCGTATTCGTCGGGATCAGCGCTGACAAGAAGAAGGAAACCCTCCTGGAATTCCTGGCCCGGGAGCCCCTGCCCTGGACGCACTGGTGGAACGGCAGCGAGGGCGGCATACTCTCGGCCTGGAAGATCAGCGTCCTGCCGACCGTCATTGTTCTGGATGCGAAAGGGGTCATTCGTTATCGAGCCGCGGGCAATGAAGGCATTGCCGGTATGCACCGCGCCGTCGATAGGTTGCTCAAGGAACTGAAGGATAGGTAAGCCCGGGACCGCGATAGCATAGTGGACCCCGAAAACTGGATCGCCAATGCCGCCTCAAAGGACCCAGGACCGTCAATGAGTTGGCCAGCCAGTACGGGGTCCGCCCGACTCACCCATCAAGACGACGGACACCGACAGTAATGTTGCGGTGGGACTGATCGATGGGCCGAGTGGTGGCGCCAAATCGTCGTTGGTGCAGGCGATACTCAAGGATCCTTGCCGGTGCTACGGCCGCCACCGCAGTCCTTTCGGTAGCCGGCACTGTCGTAATAACGCCCAAGTTGTCCTCAAGACCAATGAGGCAACCGCGTCCTGTCGAAGGGGTGTCCCCTCACACCGCCGTGGTAGATCGAGGGAGAACAGCCAATCAAACAGGGCAGTGGCCCTGGAAGGCGGGCCTGCGCGCCGAGGGCAACCGGACCGACAGATTACCTCGGTGCGCTGGGCAAACCGGCTGGCGAGAGGTTCCTTGTAACCGAAGGGCGCAAGCCGCCGGCCTCACAGATCGTCCAGCCGTAAACAGCAGGAAACTCGTCAGCCACACACCTCGACGCCGGCCCTCCGTCCTCGTCGCAGGACCCACCAGGCGGCGGGCGACAGAGCCGTGATCGCGAGCAGCAGTGATGACGGCTCCGGCACCACGGCCGACCCCGAACCGCTCACAGTGATCGTCCCGTCCGGCGCGTTGAAACTGAGGTTGTTGTCCTGGTCGTCCGAAAGGCTGGTCGTCGGATAGGACAGGAACGAGACAGTGACCGGGCCGTTCGGCGTGCCCGCGGCGACGTTGAACGACACGTGAGCCAGGCCCACCGTTTCACCCGACCCCAGTGACGTGCCGCCGACGGCGGCGAAATCGGAGGCCGTCAACGAGAGGCCCGGCGCGGACGGGGCGATGTCCGGCCCGAACAGGGAGTTGCCCACGGACGTGGTGATGTCCGGCCCGAACAGAGAGTTGCCAGCGAAGACGTACGGTAACGTCGTGTTGATCTGGGCGTCCGTGAACGTGATATTCGACGACGAACTCTGGATGCCGAACGAAAAGCCGGCGATCGTCACCGCGCTGGAACCGGAATTGGTCAGCGTGATTTCGAGGTCATTGCTCGTTGAGCCGGCAGTTGCCGTGGTCGATTGTACGTTCAAGGTCAGTATGAAACCCGCCGAGGCGGGTGCGACGGCGAGTAGCAGCACTGCCACGGCGACGGCCAGGTACCGGAACTCCGCGAAGGAGCAAGAACGGTTGGGTGAGTGGTTCATGAAGCATTCCTCAAGTCAGAGTAACGAAGGTCTTTTCCATCCATCCTACCAACGCCGGCGTTTCGTGTCCCCCGCCGCCGGCCTCCTGGACACAGGGCCGGAGTCGGTTACAGGTGGGCTCCGATCCGGCTGCGTGCGAGCCCCATGTCCGTGTTGTCCACCACGCCGTCGCCGTTGATGTCCATGAAGATGTCGTAGGGCTGGCCGATGGCGTTCCGGACCGCAACCACGTCGGCAGCGTCCACGGCCCCGTGGCCGAGGGTGTCGCCGTAGAGGACATTGAAATTCTGCGCGAAACCATCGCCCAGCGTATTCCCGGCCGCGTCCTTGACGGCGTCGGGACCGCTGCCGGCCAGCAAGGTCGAAAACGCGCCAATGGTCAGGGGGCTGATGGTCCAGGTCAGGCTATCGGTGCCCAGACCGCTGAAGCCGGTGACGCTGAGGCCCGCGAGGCTGTTGGCGTCGGCGGAGGCGATCGGCTTGCTGAAGACGACTTCGATGCCGGTGATCTGCCAGGGCAGGTCGAAGCGTGCCGAGCCGATCAGGTCGTACTTCTGCGAGCCGAACAGGACGTAGAAGTGCAGCACCGTCGGGGCGGTCGTGTCGATGACCAGGTTGCTGTTGGCGCTGAGCGACCCTGCGGTTCCGGGCGCGGACAGGGCGAGCAGTGCAGGGTTGGGGTTGTTGTCGGTGTCGGCGATACTGCCGCCCTCGAGCGCCAGGGCGAAGGACGTGGCGGCGTCGAGGCGAGCGCTGTTCTCGCCGGCACCGACGACGTAGGTGAAGGAGAGGGTGCTCGTGCCGCTGCCGCTGGTGTACTGGGCCGTGCCGCCGGAATTGAGCGCCAGCTGCGGGGTGCCTGTCACAACCACCGGCTTGCTGAAGGTGACCTGGACCAGGATGGTGGTCCCAATGCCGTAGGTCCCGTTCGCCGTCGTCGTGGTGACGTTTGTCACCGCCGGGGCGACGGTGTCGATGACCAGGTTGCTGCTGGCACCGAGCGACCCGGGGCCACCGGCGGACGCCAGCGTCAGCACGACCGCGTTCCCATCGGCGTCGCGGATGGCGCCGCCATTGAGGGACAGCGCGTTCGAGTCGGTGTAGTCGAGGTGACTGCTGTTCTGGCCACCGGCCACGACGTAGGTGAACACGAGCGTGCTGGAGCCACTGCCGCGGGTGTACGAGGCCGTGCCGCCAGAATCGAGCGCCAGCTGCGGCGTGCCGGTGACGTTGACGGTCCCGTTGAAGCTCACGCTCATCAGGATCGTGGCGCCGACGCCGTAGGTTCCGTTCGCCGTCGTCGTGGTGACACTGATCACCGTCAGGGACGAGTTGACGTCCTGCTCGAGGGCAACGGGCGTGCTGCTCGGCAGAGAGTCGTCCTGGCCGGTATAGGAGGCGGTAATGAAATGCTGGCCGACGGACAGGGTCGAAACGGGGAGCGTCGCCACCCTCCCGACCAGATCGCTGGTCCCAAGCACGGCCTGGCCGTCGTAGAAGGTGACGCTGCCCGCCGGGACGACACCGCCGGTCGCGGACTGGACGGTGGCCGAGAAGGTGACCGTCTGGCCGTAGACCGACCCCGACGGTGCGTCGGAAGTCAGCGTGGTCGTGGTGGCCGAGGCAACGGCGACATCGGAGATGCTGACGGAGCCGTTGAGCTGCGACGCGTCCGAACCGCCGATGAAGCGGAAGACGAGCCGTCCCGCAAGGCCTTGCAGAGAGGAGATGTCCAGGGTGACAACCTCGGAGCCGCTTGTCGCGCTCGCCGTAACGGTGACCCCCGTTGCTGCGACAGGCGTCGAGCCGGGCACCACGTCCTGGGCAAAGAACGAGTCGGTCTGCCCCTCAGCCGAGGGGACCAGGGTGGCCTGCGTGGTCGGGTCGAGGAGCGAAACTCCGAATGCGTCCGGTGTGGCGCCGGACGGCACGGATTGATCGTACGTGAAGCCGTTGACGGTGAACGTGAGGGTCGATGCGCCGGTGGGGATGAGGAAGTCCTGGTACAGATCGACTTCGGCGTTCGTCGCGCTCTCGCTGATGACCGCCTGGTGGTTCGCGTTCACAATCACGTACTGCGGCTCGGACGTGGACCAGGCGGCCAGGTTGTTGGATCCCTGGTTGAACTGACCGTTGGTGAACGGCCCGACCGGCCCGGACGGCGGCGAGAGCAACAGCGGCTCCCCGTAGGCCGCGATCGGTGTGATGCTCGACTGGGCCAGCGGTAATGTGAACTGCGTGGCGCCGGAGGGTGTGCCCGAGGTTGTGCCGGAACTGGTTATCGGGGTCTGTGTCGAGGTCAGGGTCGTGGGCGTGGGTGGCGGAGAAGCGGCGTTCGCGACCGCCGCCACAGTGCCTGGGTTCGAAATGGCGGCGACCGTCCCGGTGCCGGTGGGTTGAGCGGTCTGGTCGATCGGGTCGAGCGCCAGCAGGTCTGCGAGTTGCGGGATGCGCCGCACCCCGGGCGTGATGGTGAGGTCCATCAGGTCGTGGGGTTCGGCGGAGTTATCGACGTCGGGCAACCCGAGCACGTGGCCCATTTCGTGTTCGACAACGGTGAGCAAATCGACCGCGCCGTAGGCCGGGCTGCTGCTGGTGGCGTCGAACTCAGTCGGCACAACGGTCTGGCTGAATACGGAGTTGTCCTCCGGGGTGGGGTCGATGAACCATCCCGTGCCGGCTGCATCGGGGCTGATGGTGACGACGTTGACCGTGGTCGAGCCGACCTCATCAGCCGGCAGGGTGCCGATCTGGTAGGTGGCGGTTTGCAGCGCCTGGATCTGCGCGGCGGACGCGCCGGCCGCGGCCCAGTCGGCGATGGCCTGGGCGACGACGGTGCCGAGGATGTTCGGGGTGACCGTTTCGGACGCCGGGACCGTGCTCGGCGCCGGGGTGGGATCTTGGAGTAGAGCCTGTTGGGGGAGGGGTTGTGGGCTGGGTGCAGCAATGCGCACGTGGTAGTGCCCGTTGTGCCCAGAGGACCAACTAACGAACCCGACAAAGCCACTGGCAGGGTCATGCCAGAAGTAAGGGTCGTCGTAGAAAATCTGACCGACCGTGGGTGCCGTAGCATTCGCTTGGGCGTTCAATTGCTTAAAGTCGTTGAACTGGTTGATCAACAATGGCCTCACCACGTTCAGGTAGACTGGGTCGTAGGCCAGCAAACCCAGATCGTACAGCAAGGAGAGTTTGGCCTTGGCATTCGAACCCAGCAACTCGGTGGCGGGAACGGGCAGCCAGCCTTGCCAAACGCCCGTTCCGATAAACAGGCTCTGAAGTGTGTCGGCCACAGAGCGGACCGCGAACACGTTCGTTCCTTGCGCATTCGTTCCGTAGTATTCCCACAAGACGCCAACGCCGGGCACAGTGCCCGAGGGATCTTGTGCCGCCGCGAGGCCGTAGAGCGCGGCGGTCGGTCCAGTCTTTTGATTGAACCACTGGAAGAACAAATGCGCGTTGGGGGCAATTCCTTCAGCGACATGGATCGGCCCTGTCGGATCAACGTCGAATTCGATACCACCTTGATGATCGTGGTGGGAAGGGTTCTTTTTCCCCGGCGCCCAGAACGGGCCACCCTGGGACAGACTGATGTCGCCGATCTGGAAATTATAGAAATCGAACGGATTGTAAGTGGCCACCTTTGTGACGGCAGCCAGCACCTGTCCGATCCATTGCGTTCCCCACGTGACGGAACTGTTGGTGAGGGCTGGGGAGTGGAGATTGTAGAAGCCGGAGTAAGGGCTCGCTTGAGCCAGTTGATTCCAAACCTGGGCGTTCGCCGCATTGAGGTAGGACAAGGTCTGCAGCGGGTCTTGAGAGGCTGTGACAACGCCCGATTGCGCTGCGACCGTGTAATTACCGTTTTGTCCGGTCACCAGAGCCGCTTGGAACAGCTTGATTGCATAAATCGTTGCGTCATCCGGTTGACCGTTCACCACAAGTCCCTCTGGCTGCGGTGTGTATGGGGCGGGGAACGGGACCATGCTACGTGCGCCGGGAATTGTCGTCATTGTCGTCGGCGCGGCGGTGGTCTCGGGATAACCGAGGTAGCGGAGACGCTGTTGGACGCGGTAGACGTCGAGGGCATAGTCGAGGACGAAATTGGAGCCAGATTGGGGGGAAACGTCGATGGCGTTATTCGCCGGACCGACCGCTCTCGTGTCGAGCGAAAACGAAGAGTAATCGGGAGAACCGTTGTTGCCGATGCGGACGTACAGAGTCCCGTATTGACGGCCGTACCCAGGATAGGTAAAGGAAAAGGTCCCCCACACCCAGGTGGCAGGAGGAATGATGCCGTTCCGCAGTCCCAACACCTCCTGATCCGTGATCTTGGGAGCGAGGTAGAAAATGCCGGTGCTTGCGAAACTTGAGCTGGCGGTAGGCTGCAGGCCTGGGCTGATGAGGTTCGGCGGCTGAACAATGTCGAATTGGGCCGGCATGGTGTTTGGGGCGGGCGGAGTGTACAGCAAGACGTCGGCGCCCGAGGCGTCAAAGGAATTGATGTCGAGAATGAAATCGGACGCGCCGTGAATCAGATCCTTCAAATTCTCTTCGACGATGTCTCCGTAGCCGTGTGGTCCCGAACCGGTGTCTACCACGATGTTATCGTTGGCAAACTGCTGGGAGCCGGACGTTTGAAGGTACTCGGGGCTGCCGGTGTCGCTGTCGCCGGAAGTGACGCCGACGAGGTACGACTGCATGGCCAGCCCGTGCGGGAGGCCGCCGATGGCGATGGGCGGCTCATCCCCAGGCGCCGGGTTGACGGGCTCGAACGACGGGGCGTACGAATCGATCAGGCTCGGGTTGTACACGACGGACGGCGGCAACTGATAGTTGGCATCGACGTCGATGGCCGGATTGACCGCGTCGATGCCCTGGACCGTCAGGATTCCCGGGGCTTCCTGGAGGACTTGCGCGATGTTATCAGGCAGGCCCGTGTTGTTCAGTGTGTCACTGATCTGCCGGATATCATACACCATCAGCGCCCCGGACCCACCCGTGACCGGGATGCCCGCGAAACTGGCGTACAGGTAGTTGCCGTCAGGCGAGACGGCAAGATCGAACGGATACCCGTTGGGGATGGTGCGCGTCGCCGCAACGAGCTTCGGGTCGGTGAATGGGTTGGCGATGATGCCAATGGTGCTGCCGGCGGGGTTGAAGGCCGGGACGCCCTGGTTGTGGCTCGGGATGTTCGGATCCGGAAGGTTGTAGCCGGCGACGAAGGCGTACTTCCCGTCCGGTGTAATGGCGACGGCGCGCGCGTTGTTGACTTCGAACTCGTCATTCGCATTTCCCTGGAAACTGAACCCGGTAAAGTTGGCCGTCGTGCCCCCCTTGGTGATCAGCCCGAAGGCCTGGTCGTTGTGCACATAGTCGGTGAATGTGATGCTGTCGTCAGGCCCGGCGGTGACGCCGAACGGGTCCTGGCCCGCGTCGATCGAGTTCACCAACTGCCAGGATGGGATTTTGTTAGAACCGAGGGTCAGGTCGATGACGAAAATGTGGCCGTTGGCCGGCACGGGCGGCGTGGGCGGCAGTTCCTCGGTAGGGAGCGTGTTGGGCACAGCGACGTAGAGCCGGCTGCCGTCGCTGTTGATCGCCAGGCCGCGTAACCCGTACGGGGCGGGGTTGATCCCCCCGAACTGCTGGACGACGGCGTTGGTCGGATCATCGAGGTTGATCGTGTATCTCAGGGTGTTGTAATGGGGCGACGCCGGGTCAATGTCGATGACGTAAACGAGTGGGTGTGACTCGTCGGTCACGTAGGCGTACTGGTCGGCGGGATCGATCGTGATCTGGTACGGGGCGGCGTAGGGTGGAAGCCCGGTGACAGTGGCGACTTGCCGGAGCGCCATGGCATCGACCACCGCGATACCCTGATAACCAAGCTCCGTGACGTACGCCCGGGTGTTGTCATGGGTCACCGCCACGTCTCCGGGGAAACTACCCGAGCCCAGCGAGATCTCCGCCACGAGCTGGTTGAAGTTCGGGTTGGCGGTGGTCTGGGTGGGGTCATTTAAGTTCACCAGCACGGGCCGTGCGTCGAGCACCGCGAGCTGACCCAGGCTGTTCTGGCCCGAGCTGTATTGGGCCGCAAACAGGTAGCCGCCGGTGGGAGTCAGACTCGGCGCGTTGCTGACCAGTTCCTCGTTGGTGTCCGGGTCCAGCTTGGTAATGTCCACCGTCAGCGTGCCCACGGCGAGCGTCGGGGGCACCTGGACCTGGACCAGGGTGTCGGTGGGGGAGCCGACGACCTGAGCCGCCATGGGCGTGCCTTGACCGGGCGGGTTGAACCAAACGTTGGGGGTGGTCCCGCCGGGGCCCAACAGGTTCTGCCCCGAAATGTCCAGCAAGGGAGTCGTCTGGTTGAAGTCCAACTTCAGTGAGGTAATCTGGGCCACCTGTGGCTCGTAGCTCGGGTCCGGCATGAAGGTCGTCTGGAAGGTGTTGGCGGCGTCGGCGTTGATGCCGATCTGCTGCACCTGCGCGAGGGGTGGGCCGAGGACAGGGATGGAGACAAACTTGAACGTGTTCGGGCCGACGGGCGCCGTCAGAAGCAGCGTGGTCAGGGCGGCGGTGGTCGCGGTCAGGGCGTAGACGCCCGCGGTCGTGCCAACCAGGAATGCTCCGGTCGCGGTGAAGCCGGCGCCAAGGGTGATGCTCGCGGTCAGGAGGGCGGTGTTGACGGCAACCGCCGCCGCGACGTAGATGCCCGGTAGCCAGATGTGAGGGTACTGCGAGGCCGGCCGGGCATACCCGTCGGTGCCGATCACACCGCTGTCCGTTTGCAGCCAGAGCGACACGGTCCCGCCGCTGCCGTCCGGCATGCTTCCGTATCGGTAGAAGACCACGGTCGTGCCCGGGGTCACACCAGGCATCGGAATCGCCACTTCGACTGGTTGATTCAAGCTGGCACCACCAAAATCCAGATTAAACGGGCTGGCGGCCGTGACCCAGTTCGGCAGGGTAAGAGGTAGTGTCCCCTGGTATGGGGTGATGCTCACCTGTGCCGGCTGACTCAGCGCTCCTGGCGGTATCTTCACCAGGGCGCCGTTGGCCGCGCTCACGACCCCGCCGACCGGCCCAACCGTTGCCGGGCCCACCAGGGGCGGGCTGCCCGTTACCGGAACCACCAATTCCTGGCCGTTCTGGATGACCGTCACCTTCGCGCTACCCGGCGCGACCACCGTGACCAGCCCGTCGGCACTTACCTGAGCGACGGCGGTGTTACTCGAAAAGTACAGCGCGCCAGAGGCGGCCTCGCTGGCGTCCTGGCCGTCCTGGGTAACTTCCAGTTGACGGCTGCTCCCGGGCGCCAGGGCGAGCGCCTGGGGATAGACTGCCAGGCCGGTGTAATCGGGTGTTGCGTCAAGGTCCGGGTCGTCAACGTTCACCACCGTCGCCGCCTGGATGCCGTGGCTGGAAACGACGAGCGCGGCGCTGCCCGGCGCGACCGCGGTGAGCTGACCCGTCGCGGCCACCGTCGTCACGGTCGGGTCGGTGGTCTGAAACGTCACGTAACTGGCCGGCAGCGCCACGCCCTGCTGGTCCGCGAAGTCGCCGGTGATCGTCATCTGCTGGGTGTCGCCCGGGTTGAGTTCCGGTGCGCGATCGGTGATGTCCAGCCCCACGAGTGCGGCGCTGCTCACCGTCACCGACACCGTGCCCGCGGGCGAGGTGCCGTACCCGTCGTCCGCCTGGAACTGGAAGCTCGCGGGGCCAGTGTACCCCGGCGCGGGTGTGAACGTCACCGTGTGCCCGTCCGGGTTCAGCACGGCTGTGCCGTCCTGAGCGCTCATCACCCGATAGTAGAGCGGATCGCCCAGCGGGTCGGTCGCGAGCGTCAACAGATCGACCGTCGTCGGCAAGTCCTGGTGCGTCAGCGCCTGACCGGCCGTGACGGACGGCGGCTGGCTCGACTGGAACCCCAGGTCGGCCGCCAGCAACTGCTCGTCGGCCGCGCTCACCGTCCCGTCCAGGTTCGCATCCGCCCCGAGCACATACCCCGGCTGACCCACCGACGTACCCAGCGCCGCAGCCAGCAACTGCCCGTCCACCCCGTTCACCGTGCCGTCGCCGTTCACGTCCCCGGCCACGAACGGCCGCAGCGAGTACCCGCCCGAGGTCCCGTTGGCACTCGGCACATCGAGCAGCTCCAGCCCCTCGCTCGTGATCGTGAACAGGGCGAACGAACCATTCGGACCGGAACTCGTCATCAGCGGCGTCAGCCCGGCGATCACCGGAATGCCCGGCTGGAGCGAACTCCCGGCGGTGGGCGTCACCTGCACTCCAAGGTAGATCTCGCCGCTGTTGGTGGACCCGATCTCCGAAGCGCGGAACGTGAATACGTACCGGTCCGTGCCGCCCGCGGAGAGCGTGCCGGTCTGCGTACTCGTCAGGAATTGACCCGAAGTGCCCAGGTTTGCCGTCAGCGGCAGCACCAGCGGGGCCGGGGTGTACTGCACCACGGCGCTGTCACTGGCCACCGGCGAAACGATCAGATCCAGGAGGTGGGTGCCGGCCGAGTACCCGTACCGGCTCGACTGCCCCAGCGCGATGTTCCGCGCCGACATCAGATTGCCGGCCGAATCGTAGCTGTAAACTACCTGGCTCCCGTCGGACGCAGTGATCGTGGCGATGCGCCCTTGCGCGTCCGTCACAAACGTAAGCGTGTCGCCGGTGGAACTGGTGATGCCGCCGTTGGTGAAGTACAGTACCGTCCCACCCGGCGTGGTTTCCTCCACGAGCTTGCCGGTGGCGCTCAGGTCGTACACGGTGCCGTCCGGACCTGTCAGCGTGTACGCCGCGCCGCTGAATTGTCCGCTGGCCGGGTTGTACGGCACCGCCGTCTTCAGGTCATAGAACCGATCGCCTGCCTTCACCAGGACACCGCCCGCGGAGGAGAGCATCCAGTTCATGCCCGGATCCGCCTGCCAGGCCGGAGTGTAGTACGTCACACCCGTTTGCGTGTGCGCCACCGGCTCGAAGGTGAACCCCACACGGCTGCCGTCCGGCAGCGTCAGGTACAACCGGGTTCCGACCCGGAACGGGTTGTACACACCCTGATCTTCCGACCCCGATGGCGGGACGTTGGTCTGGACGGCGAAATCGGTGTTGGCCAGCCGCCAGCCGTTGCCGAAGGTGCCGGACTGGTTGGCGGTGAGCGAATCGTACTGACGGGTCAGGGTCACCGACACACCGCCGAGCTGCACCGTCAGGTCGGACTCAGTGCGCAGGTACTGTGTGGACTTGGCCGCCGTGTCCACTTCGACCACGGCTTCGGTCTGGCTGGTGCGGCCGCTGATGTTCGTTGCCGTCAGCCGGAGTTCGTAGAATCCGTTCTCCAGGGCGGTCGGGTCGAACGACGCCAGGGCGCCTGAGAACACGTTGGCGTTGCCCTGCGCCAGGGTGGTGAAGTCGGTGCTCCCGAGCGGCGCGAAATCCAGCACCCACGAATCCAGGTTCGTGTCGCTGATCGTGCCGACGACGCTCGTCGGAGCCTTCAGCGGGTCCGCGCTCAGGTGCGGGTCGAGTTCCACGACCGGCACGGCAAGGTCGTTCGGGTCGCGCACCTTGAGCACGGTGGCGTACTGGCCGACGAGCCCGTCGCCGTCGGTCGCCGATGCGTTGACGGAGTAGCGACCGGGGGTTGGTGGGGTGAACGTCCCGCGGCCCTGGCTGTCGAGGGTGAGCACCTGGCCGTTCACCTCGGCGGTGAGCCCGGCGATCGGCGCGACGCTGGCGGCGATGACGTGGATCAGCACCGGCGACCCGGGCAGGTCCGGGAAGCTCGGGGTCAGGACGACCTGGACGCTCGGCGCCATCGAGGCGAGCGTGGACCGCAGGAGCACCGTCTGACTGGTGCTCGTCTGGCTGTCGGCGGCGGAGAACGTCACCGAGTAATCACCCACCTGGGTCGGCCCGGGCGTCCAGGTGAACTGACCCGTTTGCGCGTTCAGAACGGCCCCTTCGGGCATTCCGAGGGCCGAGTAACTCAGGGTCAGTCCCTGGTTCAGCTCGGTGCCCACCAGTTGGAAGTTGAGTGCTTGACCGACGACCGCGGAGTGGCCGATCACACTCAGGGTCGGGGTGCGGTACGTCGGATCGATGTGGACCTGGACGGAGATGGTGTCACTCAGCCCGGTCGCATCGGTGGCACTGAACTGGACCGTGTAGTCGCCCGCCTGAACGTAGTTCGGGGTCCACTGGAACTCGCCCGAAGTATTGTTGAACGTCGCGCCGGTCGGGAGCCCGGTGGCGCTGTAGGCAACCGGGTCGCCGTTCGGGTCGCCGGCGACGACGGCGAACTGGATCGGCGTCCCCTCGCGCCGGACTGCGGCACCAGCGGCACCAGGGTCGGGGCCTGGTTCAGGTGCGCGACCGTGACGCTCACGGTGGTGGACGCGCTCAGGTAGCCGTCGCTGGCGGTGACGCCGATGGTGTAGTTCCCCTCCTCGAAGGTGTTCGGCGTCCAGGTGATCGTCCCGGTGCGCGGGTCGATGGCCGCGCCGGGCGGCAGGCCGGTGGCCGCGTAGGTGAGCGCGTTGCCGTCCGCGTCCGTGGCGGCCACGGTCACCGAGAAGGGCTGGCCGGCGACGACCGCCTGGGGGTTGACCGGCGGGAACATCGGCGCATCATCGCTGGCGCGGACGGTGATGTGAACCGTCTGCTCGTCACCCAGCACCGGACCGGCGCCATTGTTGCCGTTATCGGCCACCTGGAAGACCACCGTGTCCATCCCGGCGTCGGCGTCGGCGGGCGTCCAGGCGAACACCGCCTGACCGTACGTGTTCGTCGGAGTCAAGGTCGCGGTGCCCGGCAGGCCCAGCGCGCTGAAGGTGAGCGGATCCTGGTCGCCGTCGGTGGCCTGGAGGGTGAACTGCAACGGCTGACCGATGACGGCCACCTTGTCGCCGGTGGGGACCAGGTGGGGCGGTTCGTTGGGCACGTTCACCGAAAGCACAAATGACTGGCTCGTGGACAGGATCGCATACCGGCCGTTCCCGTCGCCGTTGTCGGTGGCGGTCAGGGTGATCGTGTAGTTGCCGCGGTCGGACAGCCCCGGCGCGAACTGGAACTGCCCGGTCCCGTCGCCGTTGTCCATGAACGTGGCGAACGTTGGCAGGCCGGTCACGGTCAACTTCAGCGGGTCGCCGTCCGGGTCGGTGGCCGTCACCGGCAGCGCCAGGGTCGCGCCCCCGTTCACGGTCTGGTTGGCAATGGTCGGAACGACCGGGGCCTGGTTAACGTTCAGCACCGTGATCGGCACCGTGACGCTGGTGCTGAGCGGGGTGCCGGTGCCGTCGCCGTCGTTGGTGGCGGTGAACGTGACGTTGTACGTCCCGGCGTCGGTGTAGCCCGTCCGCCAGTTGAACTCGGCCGTGACCGGGTCGAACGTCGCGTCGGCGGGCAACCCGCTGACGGTATAGGTGATCGTCGGGTTGGTGCCCTCGAGCGGGGTGAGCGTCCCGTTCGCGGTCCGGTCCTGGGGGATGAACCCTGGGTTATTCGGGTCCGTGGCGAACGCCAGGAACGTGATGTCCTGGCCTTCGGCCACGCGCCACCCGCCCAGGTTGTCGAACACCGGGGGTGCGTTCACGTTCAGCACTGTGAACGTGGTCGTCACAGTGGTGGACTGCTGCCCGTTGTTGACGGTGAACGGGACCTGGTAGACGCCGTGCTGATCGTACCCTGGGGTCCAGTCGAACACACCCGTGTTCGGGTCCAGGTACGCGCCACCTGGCAGGAAGGCGCTCGAGTACGTGAGCGCCAGACCGTTCGGGTCGGTCGCCGCGAGCGGGATGTGGATCGACTCGCCCTCGAGCACGGTGCGGTCTGCCGGGCGCTGGATTGCCGGCGGCTGAACGGTCGGCGCGATGAGCAGCGTTGTAGTTTCGCTCACCGTGCTGATCCCGTCGCTGACGAAGAACGTGACGTTCAGGTACGTGCCCGCCTGCCCGGCGGCCGGGGTCCAGGTGAGGGTCTGTTGCTGCTCATCGAACACCGCGCCGGGTGGCAGGTTGTCGGCCCAGTAGACGAGCGGGTTGTCGGCGGGGTCGGTGGCGCTGACGGCGATCTGGAGCTGTTGCCCTTCCTGGCCGTTCTCGATGGCTGGCAGCGAGGTGAACACCGGCGGCGCGTTCACGCCGGAAACGGATACGGTGAACGTCTGCTGGGCGTGCGAACCGCGGGAGTTGTACACCTCGACGATCACCGAAGCCTGACCCGGGCTGGCTACGGTCGGCGTCCAGGTGATGAGGCCCGAGCGCGGGTCGATCGTCATCCCGGCCGGACCCTGGTACAGCAGGTAGCTCAGCGCGGCGTCGTTCGGGTCGTGGGCCGCGACCTGATACTGGTATTCCTGGCCGACGGCCCCCGTCGCGACCGGCTGCGAGTCGATGATCGGCGGCGCGCTCGGGGCCGGCATGGCCAGCGCGCCGGTCTGGAACGACGGGCGCAGCCCGGATGGGTCCGAGAACGTGATGGTGATCGGCGCGGACGTCTGGCCGGGCGTCAGCCGCCCGCCCGCCACCGCGCTGCTGAGGTCCACCCACCAGGTCCCAGTGGGCGACTGCTGGCCCGGCAGGTTGAGCACCCGGGCGTCGGTCGGGCCGAGCGAGTCGAAGGTCAGGACGAACGGCGCCAGGATGTCGTAGCCGGTGATGTTGGTCAGGGTGATGTCGTACGAGTACGTCTGGGTGACCGCGTCCGCCCGGCCGTTGGCGAAGTGGATGGTCACGAGCGCGGTGGCGTCGGCCACCGCGCGAAAGTCGGTGGCGTAAGGGGAAACGAGGGTCAGGCCGTTGGCGGCCTCGACGCCGATGCCGACCGTGAGGGTGTAGTGGTCCGGGGCGAGGGAATCGAACGTCAGGACAGCCGTCCGGGTGGCCGCGGCGTAGGTGACGCCGGAGATGGTGATCGGGCCGGCGTTGTCTCCGACGAGGGTGTAGTTGGCCGGGTTGGTGACCGAGTTCGGGTCGGTCGGGCTGTCGGCCAGCATGTCCTCGTCGAACGTGACGCTCAGGCTCCCCAGGGGCAGCGCCACGAGCCCCTGCGCCGGCGGGTTGGTGCTCGACACCAGGGGCGGCTGGATCGGGCTGATTACGTCGATCTGGTTCGTCTGGCTCAGGAACACCCGGCCGTCGGCGCTGGTCTTGAGTTCGTCGCCGCGGGTGCCGCCGGTCGCCACCGCGACCTGCTGGAGGGTGGCCAGATCGACCATCGAGAGTTCGGTCCCGGACGCGCCCGGGTCCGGCTCATCGTGCGACACGAACAGAAGCCCGTCGAGCTTGCTCCCCGAAACGCCGAAGGCGATCGAATCGACCGGCGCGGCGAACTGGAGCATCACCTGCGGTGAAACCGCCGACTGAGGCTTGGTCAGGTCGAACCGGACCACGTCGTTGGTGCTGTCCGGCCAGGCGGCGGCCCACAGGCTGCCGTCCGGGGCGAACGCCAGGCTGCCGACCCGGATGTCGCTGTAGTGGCGGAACGTGTGCGCCACCGGGTCGAAGATCTCGATCCCGCTGCCGGACGACACGTAAATGAGGCCGGTGCCGGGCTGGATCGCGAGGCTCTGGGTCAGGCTGTCGCCCCACTGGCCAAGCACCGCGACGGTGGTCGGGTTCAGTTCCACCAGGGGGCCGCCGCCGGTGGTGGCCCAGACGTTCCCGGCGCTGTCGAGCGCCATGTCGTAGATTGGGAACGGCTCGGTCGCCAGCGGCGTGCCGGCCGTGCCGCCGCCGCTGGGGAACAGGAACAACTGATTGCGGGCCGGGCCGCCGCTGGCGAGGACGGTGTGGTCGGGCAGCGGCAGCAGCGCCAGCGGGCCGATGCCGGCCTCGCTCTGGCCGATGCCGGTGGCGAACGCCTGGGCCGAGAACGGCTGGAGCACGCTCTTGAACTCGGACGGATTGCTCGCCGGGGTCGAGGCCGGGATCCCCTGCTGGGCCTGGGTGAACAGCGCGTTGGTGGACTGACCGGTGGGCTGGGCGGGAGTACCGAGGCTCGTCTGGGTGGTCGTGACCGTGGGGAGGGTGCCCAGGTTCGCACCCGAGCCGGAATCCGGAACCAAGAGCGGCGGCGGCGGTGGCTCGACGTTGCCGGCGTTGTCGGTGGCCAGCGCCAGGAACTGGTACATGTGCCCGGCCTGGCCGTTGTAGATGCCGCTGGTGGCGGTGGTCTGGTCGAGCCAGATCTGGTAGTCGCCGCCGTCCTCGGACACGAACACGGTCACCGATTTGACCCCGGACCCGCCCGGGTCGTCGGTGGCGGTCCACTGGACGTTGTAATCGGACCCGCCGGGCGTGATGGGGGCGACCGTCAGGGTCGTGGTTGGGGCCGTGCCGTCCACGGTGCTGGTGGCGGTGTTGGTGGTTTGCGGGGGCGCGTTGTTGAGCTGCACCTGGGCCTGGGCGCTGATGGTCGTGCCGGTGGCCAGCCCGGCCAGCGGCTGGACCGTGTACGTGACGAACCCTTCACCGGCCCCGCTGGCGTCATTCGGCGGGAGCAGCCCCCTGGTCGGGTTCTGGATGAGCGTACCGGTGTTCGGGTCGATCGCCTGGATGAGCCAGGTGATGGCGTCGCTACTGATGTCGATGCCGGCCGAGACGCGGAGGATGAACCCCTTCGTATCGGTGTAGTCGAAGTCGCCCTGGAACGAGCCCAGTCCCGCCGGAATGTTGACCGACAGATCCCCGATCTGGAGGCTGCCGAGGCGGAAGCTGCGCGGGTCCAGCTTCGGGTCGAGCTGTTCAATGATCTGGATCTGATTGGTTGTGGAGGACGCGCCGGCGGGGTTGGCGAACTGGATCGTGTACGGCAGCGCGTGGCCCACCGGGACAAACTGCTGGACCCCGAACCCGTACGGGCCGGTGATCGTGTCCTGGCCCTGGGCAGCCGTCGCGGAGAGGTACTGGGTCAGGTTCGGCGGCGCGACCGTGACAAAGTTCGGGTTCTCGGGGTGGGTCACGTCGGAACCGGCCGAGTCGTCGTCGCCCGGACCGGCGTCAAAATCGTTGGCGTACGGGACGTACACGTTGAACGCCTCGAAGTGGGTCGGCTGGGAGGCTTGCAGGTCGTACATGCTGGCCGGCGGGGTGTTGGCCTGGAGGTATGGTCCGCTCCCGTCGTCGTCCGCCGGGTTCAGGTCCTCCCCGGTGCCGATGTACGGGGACACCTGCGTCTGGTCGCCCCCGTACCAGGTGCGCACCTGGGCGAAGAACTGGGTCAGGTTCCCGGTGGTAATGATCTGCTGGCCGGCCGGGCCGGCGAGGATCCCAGCACTCAGGGTGGCGATCAGGCTCGGCACCAGCGGGTTGGCCCGCACCGCGGGTGGCACATCGACCGGCTGGAGGATCCCGGCCTGGGACAGGGCCGTCAGGTACAGCGCGTCCCAGTTGGTCGCGTCGGCCGCCAGGATCTGGAGGCCCGGCGCGGCCGTCGGGTCCTTGAGGATGGCCTGCCGGAGCTGCTCGGCGAACGCGGTCTGCTGGGCGACGAACTCGGCGCCCGTCAGCGGCGTGGCCGCGGCCATGATGTGGAACGCGAACGCCGTTTCGGCCGGCGGGTTCATGCCCGCGCCGGGCGGGAGACCGTTGGGGTAGGTCTGGACGTTGAACGTCAGCCCGATGTTCGAGCGGTCGGCGAAATTGACGGCGTAGCCGGTGGCCAGGTCCTCGCCCCCGGTGTTGATGACGTTGCCGGCGGTGTCCCAGGCCACGCCGGACACGTTCGGATCACTGTCGGCGCCCAGGTTGGTGGTGAACCCCAGGTACGGGACCGGGGGGGATGAGCCGTCGCCGGGGTTCAGCGGCAGGGCCGGGATCCCGTACTGGAACTCGACGTAGGGGATATCGACGTTGGTGAGGCTCTGGAGAGTGAACCCGTAGAGCCCGGAACTTCCGGCCCAGACGACCCGCGGGCCGCCGAGCCCGACCGTGACGTCCGGGGGTAGCGCCTGCTCGACCAGGTATCGGTACGGGGCGAACGCGGTCGAGCCGTCCGGGTTGATCACCTCGATGTCGTACAGCCCGTGCGGGGCGCTCGTGAGGTCGAAGATGGCCACGATGGTGGTGCTGTTCACCACCTGGTAACTGGCCGGCTCGTATTCGGCGAACCCGGGACGGACCAGCTTGACGACGGCATCCGGGGAGAACTGCGCGCCGGTGATGGTGGTGGTGACGTACTTGCTGTCGCCCCCGTTGTCCGGGGTCACGTCGGTGACCTCGAACGGCAGCACCTGCGCCAGGAGGGTGACCGCCGTGGGGCCGGACGGTTCCGACTGCCCACGGACCAGGACGTAGTACACCCCAGCCTTCGTGGAAGGGATGACGGCGTACTGGTTCGCCTGGAGCGGGCCCTGGTAGATGGCGTCGTAGACGGACCCGGTCGGGACCGCGTTGTACCGCAGGTACAGTTCGTTGGACGCCGCCGGATCGGACGAGGTGAGGTCCACGCGCAGGGTCTGGCCCTGTGCCACGGTCACCTGGTAGAGCTGGGTCTGGCCGGTGGCGAGGGTGGTGCTCAGGGGCACGCCCAGGTGCAACTCGGGCACGGTCACGCTCACCACGTCCGCCGAGGCGGTGGTGTTGTTGAGCTTGTTGCTCTCGGGCACCTGGTCGAAGATGTCGGTGCGGACGATCACCCGGTACTGCCCGGCGCGACGGCGGGCATGGTGACATCGGTGGCGCCGGTGTACGTCTGGCCCGGCATGAGCGTGCCGCCGGAGTATCTGATCGTGCCCAGGAGCGGATCACTGATGGACCAGGTGGCGTCCGGGGACAGGTACAGGGCGTCGCTCCAGGAGCCGTACGCCGCGTACGTGCCGATGTTCTCGACCGTCCACTGAATGTGGGCCGACTGACCGGCCATGGCCGACCCCGGCACGGGGACCGTTTCGACCTCAAGGTCGGCCGGCGGCGGCTGGTCGATGATGAGCGGGACGGTGGTGGCGGTGGCGTTGTTGGTCTCGTTGGACTCGTACACGCTGCCGCGCGGGTCCGCACCGACGAGCGGGTCGGTGATGACGATGACGTACCAGGGGCCGAGCAGACCCGTCGGGGTCTGGAAGGTGAGCGTGTTGGTGTAGCCGGCCCCGGCGGCCAGCGCGCCGGAGTGCTGGAAGAATCCGAGGTACGTGTCCGCCGGGTCCAGGATCGGGTCGCGCGACAGGTAGACGGCGTCGGTCCAACTGGTCTGCCGGGCGAGGGTGGCGCCGGCGCCCTCATTGGTGACCGTATACGTGACGGTAAACGACTGGCCGGAGTAAACGTGGTCGGTCTGCATCGGGTCGGGGCCGGCGGCCGCGGCCGCGGTGACCTGGAGGTCCGGCAACAGGGTCGCCTGGACCGGCAGGAGGCCTGCCGTAACGTTGTCCCCCTCACCCTGGAACTCCGGGACCATGTTCATGGCCTCGGTGACATACGGAACGTCCAGCGGCGTGGTGCTCGGCTTCACCGAGTCGGTGTAGACGAGGATGTAGTAGTTCCCCTGGATCCCGTACGGCAGGGTGACGTTGAGCCCGGCGGTGTACGAGCCGCCCATCGGCAGGCCGGACGTGTGAGGCACGACTCCCAAGGACACGGCGGTGTCGTCCAGCGACGGGGACTGCGACAGGTACACGCTATCGACCCAGTACCCCTCGCGGGTGTCGCGGCTGCCGACGTTGGTGACGGTCCAGGTGACCGGGATGGTGTCCCCGGCGTGCGGGGCCGTGGTCGGCACGACCAGGTTCGTCACCCGGAGGTCCGGCTCGCGGTAGAGCACCGGGATCGACCCGCCGCCGATGTTGTTCGTCGGGTCCTCGTACCCGTTGCTCTCGAAGTAGTCGCGGCTGGCGTCGTTGTCCGTACCTCCCGTGCGCGTCAGGCCGTAGGGGTCCGTGACGACGTACACGTAGAACGGCGCCGGGGCGTTCCCCATGCCGCCGATGCCGCGCGGGAGCGTGAAGGTGAGCGTGCCGGTGTAGCTCTGCCCCGTGCCCAGCGGCTGGTCGTTGCTGTGTGGGACGCTCCCGACCAGAAGCGTGTATGCGTCGTCGGGCAGGAACGTCGAGTACGGGGACACGTACACCTCGTCGGTCCAGTACCGGGTGCCGGACCAGACCGTGCGCCGAAGTTCTCGACAGTCCACTGAACGGCGGTTTTCTCGCCCGAGTAGTTGGACGCGGGGCCGGTCACGGAGGTGACCCGGAGGTCGGCGGTCGGCAGCGGGGTGACCAGGGTCGATGCGGAAGCGGTGTTGTTGTTAGTGTACGGCCCCTCCCATGTCGGGAGGGTATTGGGGCCGCCCGTATTGGTGTCCACGATCACGTACGTCCCGGAGATCTCCGGGGACAACTGGAACGTCTGCTGGGCCGTGTAACTGGCCCCGGCCGCGACGGCCCCGTCGTGCTCGACCACGCCCAGGAGCCACTGCTTGGCGCCAGGTGCGTTGAGGGTCGGCTGGTTCGACAGGTACACGGTGTCGTACAGGACCGAGTCCTCGGTCGGGCTTGTCCCCTCGTTCTGGACCGTCCAGCTCACCGTGTAGTTGTCCCCGCCCACCGCGGTCGCCTGCGGGTGGACGGCGGTCACGACGAGGTCCGGCGGCGGGGTGAGCAGGACGGTGATCGGCCGGGCCTTGTAGTTGTCGTTGTTGAGCTGGTGCGGGTCGTCCGGGTTGATGTTGACGTCGAAGGTGCTCTTGATGAGCGTGTCGAACGAGTCGGCCCAGGGTGTGATGTAGTACTGCCCGGAAATGTGCTTGGGCAGGGTGACCGTGGTGCTGACCGTGTAACTCCCGGGTGGGGACAGGACGCTCGGGTCGTTGCCCAGGACCCCCTGGTGGGTGAGTGTGGTCAGGAGTACGTCACCCTTCGACGGGTTCGGCCGGGTGGGGTCGTGGGTCAGCCAGATGGTGTCGGCCCAACTCGGCAGATCGGTCGGGCCGGCGCCCTTGTTGGACACAGTGTACTGGACGGTGATGGTGGTGCCGTCGTACGTCTGGTCCGGGGCCGCCACCGCGCCGGTGACCAAGTCGGCCGGCGGCAGCGGGCTGATGGTGATCGGCCAAACGAACGTGTTATTGTTGCCGTTCGGGCCCTCGTTCACCGCGTCGTCGCTGTTGGTCTGGACGATCAGGTACGCGGGGCCGCTGAACCGCTGGGGGATGACCAGGTCGCCGGTCTGGGTCTGGTACTCCGCGTTCGGGTCGAGGGCCGACTGGTTGGCGAACCTGCCCAGGAGCGTGGCGCTACCGTCGAGCGTGCCGTGGAGCGACAGGTACACGCTGTCGTGCCAGTTCGGCGCGTTGGTCGGCACGGTCCCCTGGTTGATGATCGTGAAGCTCAGGGACACGGTCCCGCCGGCCTGGCCGGTCGTGGGGGCCGAAACGGACTGGACCTGGAGGTCCGGTTCGGCCGGCAGCGCCAGGGTGATCGGGGTCGGGTCGGAGAGCGTGGGGTTTGCCGTCGCGCCCCCCTCGTACAAGGTTCCGGTGGAGTTGGTCGTCACCGCGAGCTGGAACACGCCCTGGACGTTCTGCGGCAACTGGACCTGTTCGGTGCGGGTGTACGACAGGCCCGACTGGAGCGGGTAGGGGTAGACGAAGCTGCCGAGCGAGTACGAGGTGCCAGTGCCGCCCACCTGCTTCAGGGTCAGTTGATCGGCCCAGGAACCAGAGGCGGCGCCGGGACCGACGTTCTGCACGGTCCAGGTAACGTCGATCTTGTCGCCGGCGTTCGCCTGGGACACCGACGCGCTCAGGGCGGTGGGGGTGAGGGCCGGCGCGGGGGTCACTGTCACCGCGACCGGTCCGCTGACGGCGGTGTTGTTGTTCGTGTAAACGAACTCGTACGGTCCGCCGGTGTGGACTACCAGGTAGTACGTGCCGGCGGCCAGAGTCAAGGGGAGGGTGACGGTGGCCGTTTCGGTGTAGCTCCCGTCCACCGCCAGCGCGCCCGTGTGGCCTAAGGCGCCCAGGTCGGTGACGATATTTTGCCCGGCGGGGTCACTGGCCAGGCTGACGTCGTCCTCCCACGAGTCGGTGTTGGTGACGCCGATCCCCTGGTTGGTGACCGTGTACGTGACCGACACCGGCTGGCCCGTGGCGCTGTTGGCCTGAGCGCTGATCGACGACACGACCAGGTCGGCGTAGGGCGTGGGCGAGATGTCGGAAACGTTCAGCGCTTCGGCGAAATTGTTGGTCGTCGAGCCATTCTCGAACACCGTGCCGGTCGCGTTCGTCTGGACGAAGATGTAGTACTGCCCCTCGAAGTGCGGGGGGAGTGTGATCGTCTGGGACTGCGGGTACGAGCCGTTCACCGCCAGGAGGCCGGTGTGGGGGAACGTGGCCAGGGTCTGCCCGTCGGCCGGGTTGTTGTCCGGGGAGGCGATGACCGCATCGACCCAACTGGCGACCGTGCCGGGGCTGGTCCCCTGGTTGGTCACCGTCCAGCCAACTGTGATCTGCGCCGGATCACCCACGATCCGCGTCGGCGCGTTCACGTTCGAGGCAGCCAGGTCGGCGTAGGGTGCCAGCGCCGCCGTCACACTCACCGGCGGGGGCGTGTTGTTGCTCGTGGCCGTGCTGGTGCCGCCCGGTCCGGCGGTGTTGTACTCGAACACCTGGTTGTAATCATTCGTCGTGACCGTCACCTGAATCTGACCGGCCCCGGCCGAACCGAGCGGCAGGGTGTAGTTGAACGCCCGCGCCACCGAACCGCCGACGGCGATAGGCCCGTTGCCCGCAGCAGTCGGATCATACGGGAGGTCAGCGGTGGCGAGCGTCAGGCCGGTGGTCAGGTTCTTGACGACGACGTGATCCGTGAAGGCTCCCGTCACCGGTCCGGTGCCGGTGTCGGCGTCGATCCAGGTGACCGCGAGCGTCCCGCCCGATTGCAAGCCGGTCGTCGGGCCCACGGTCAAGCCGGTCACCTGCAGGTCCGGGTAGGGTGGGAGCGTCGAGGTGACGTCGGTGCTGAGGGCGTTGTTGCCGTAGGCGGCATTGCCGCTGGCGTCGTACTCCTTCACCGTGTGGTAGGTGTCAGTGGTCACGGTGATGCGAATGTCACCGGCGCCAGCGCTCCCGGTCGGGAGTGTGAAGGCGTTCATCTGGGCGCTCGTCCCGCCGACCGCGAGGGCCGCGTTCACGGCCACCACATCGGAGAACAGGGGGGTGAGGCTGTCGTCGGCGTTCACCTTCTGCGCGGTCACGCTGTCGTAGAGGATCCCGCTGGTGGGTGCGTCGCCCACGTTTTCGTCGGTCCAGGCGACGGTGACCCGCCCGCCCGCCTGCGGAGCGGGCGGGGTCACACTCAGCGACCCGCCCAGGACCGTCAGGTCGGCGTAGTTGGCGAGGGTCGAAGTCAATGATGTCGAGGTGGTGTTGTCGGTGAGAACGTTCGTGGTCGGGCTGTACTCGCCGAGCGAGTTGGTCGAGTTGACCGTGACGGTAACCTGGAAGGTGCCGGTCCCGGCCGCGCCGTCCGGCAGGATGAAGGTGGCCGACTTTTGCATTTGCGCCGGGCTGGAGGGTAGCGCCGCCGAACGGTACGGAGACGGTGGCGACCGTGGCGTTCGTGGCGATGTTCACGACCGAGAGGGCATCGTACCACGAGCCGCTGGCGGCCAGGGCCCCCGAATTGGTGTCGGTCCAGTTCACAGTGACCTGATTGCCCGACTGCGCTTGCACGGGGGAAGCGATCGTCAGGTTGCTGACCGCCAGGTCGCGGATGACGTCAAGGGTGACCGAACTGGTGTCGTTCTGAACCGCGCTGGTGTGGCCGGACGGGTTGTACTCGTAAACGGACTGGTCTGAGTTGGTGGTGACACTCACCTGGTAGCGGCCTGCACCGTTGACCGTGTAACTGCCGGTGGCCGGCAGCGTGTGGGCGGCGCTGCCACCGACCCCCAGCGGGCCGGAGAAGCTCAGGACCGTATCGACATCCGTGACCCCGGTGGTCAGGTTCTGGATGACCAGGTGCTCCTTCCAGCCCGAGGGCAGATTACCCGTGCCGTTGTTGACCGTGCTCCAGGAGACGGTGAAGGTGCCGTCCGAGTTTACCCCACTGACCGCGAGGTTCTGCACCACCAGGTCCACGTACGTGGCCGGGTTGACCGTGAGCGCCACGGTGGCCGGCTGGCTCACCAGGCCGCTGGCGGTATCGGTAACCGTGTACTGGAACGAATCGGCGCCGGTGTAGCCGCCGGTTGGGGTGTACGTCAGGTTCGGCCCGTCTCCGCTGAGCTGGCCGCTGGTGGGTGGGCTGGTGACGGTGTACGAGAGCGGGTCGCCGTTCGGGGCAGTCCCGGAGAGGGTGAGCGCCTGGGGCGTGTTCTCGTTCACCGACACCGATTGGCCGGCAGCCGTCGGCGGCGGGACGACGGTGATCGACACCGTGCCGGTGCCGCTGACGTATCCCGTGTCGGCGTCGGTGACCGTGTACTGGAACAAATCCGGGCCGGTGTACCCGTTCGTTGGGGTGTACGTCAGGTACGGTGCGGTCCCGGAGAGCTGGCCGTGCGTGGGCTGACCAGTGACGGTGTAGGTCAGCGGGTCGCCGCTCGGATCGGACGCGCTCAGGGTGATCGTGTGGCTTGCGTTTTCACCGGCCACGGCGGAGAGGTCCGAGGGAACCGGGGGTGCGACAACCATGAACGTTCCCGAACTCAAGCCGCTGGTGGCACTGCCGAGGAACTCAGGCCCCGGCGTGTAGGTCGCCACCACTGAGTAGGTGCCGATGGCCGCGCTGCCCGGGAGAGTGAAGGCGGCGCTGGCACTGCCGGCGGCGACCGTGCCGCTCGTGACCGGCGAACCGACCGGGTCGTTGCCAAGATCGTACACCTGGAACGTGACGGTCCCCTCGTTGACGGGGAACGTGTTGTCGCGGTTGGTGACGGTGGCGGTGAGGGTGATCGACTGAGCGCTCGCGCCGGTCGTGAGCCGGTTCGGGACGACTGCGGAGACGGTCGCCGCCGTGTCGAGCGGCGCGATGGCGACCTGGGACGAGGACTTCGTGAGGGTCCCGCTGGTGGCGACGAGTTGGTAGGTGCCGGCCTGCGCGACCGACAGGGTGGTGAACGTGGTGGTGCCGCCGCTGGCGGTCTGGGTCGTGGTTCCAGTCAACGCGGAGGGGTTGGACGATAGCGCCAGCGTCACTTGCCCTCCGTAGGTGGTCTCCAGGTTGCCGACGCGGTCCTCGGCGAGCACGGTGACCGTGCCCAGGTTGTCGCCGACATGCGCGCTGGCCGCCGGCTGGGTGAGGAACACGAGCTTGGCCGGCACGTCCGGGGTGATGGTGAACAGCGGTGCGGAGGCGACCGCGCCGAGGCTCGGGCTGGACGCCGAGAGCTGATAGCCCGTGGCCGCCGTGTCGATGATCAGGTTGCTGAACGTGGCGATGCCGCCGGAGACGGTGGCCGACACGGTGCTGGCCGGGTCGAACCCGTTCTGGTTGAGCGTCAGGGTGATGACGTCGGTGTTGTCGGACGTGATCGGGTTACCGGCCCCGTCGAGCACTTCCACCTGGACGGGGTTCGTTGGGTTCAGTTCCTGGCCGGCCGTGCCGCTGGTCGGTTCGGTGAGGAACTTGAGCCGGGCCGTGTTGACCACCAGGTTCAGGTTGGTGCTGTTGAACTGCTCCCCGAGCACGTTGCCACCGCCCAGGTAGAACCCCGTCCGGGTGGCGAAGTCGCCACCCTCGGAGGCATACGTGAGCACCTGGTACTGGTCGCCGGACTGCGGGGTGAACCCGTTCACCTCGGTCACGTTGACCGTCCCGCCGAGGTCCGCCGCGCCGCCGACCGCGAGCTGGTCGTAGTCCGTGCCCGGCGTGTTGCGGCCGCCGACCTTCACGTTGAAGCTGCCCGCGGCGGTCTGGGTGTACGAGCCGTTGATGGTGATCCGGCCGGGGGTAGTGCCTGTGCCGGGGCTGACGACGCCGGCGTTGGAGACGTTGGCGTTGATACTGCCCGAGCCGGTGAGTGTCCCTCCGAGAATGGCCACCGGGGCGCCGGCCGCGAGGACGCCGCCGCTGAGCGTCGTGCTCCCCGATGTTTGCACGTAGGCGCCGAGCGGCGTCCCCTGGATTTGAACCGCGTCGATTTCCTCCCAGCCGCTGAGGTTATGGTTGGTGTTCACGTAGATCTTGACGCCGTTGACAGGGTAAGAGGTCGTCGTCCAGGTGGGTGAGAAGACGACAGGGCTGCCCGGCTGACTGGGGTCGGTTCCTGTCCAGACGGTGTGCAGCCCGCCGTTGAGGTCCTCGACGTCCACTTGCGTGACGAAGCCGTTGCCGTCGGTTTCCCAGATATTGACGCCGTTGCTGTAAACGGGCGTGTTGAATCCGAGCGTCAGGTACTCCTGGGTACCGTTTTCCGACGAAGGCGACCACGCCGTGGAGTAATCGCCGTAGGAGGGAGTATTCGGTGCTCCAAGCGCCTGGGCGGCCGACCAGTTTGTGGTGCTGTACTGGGAGCTGAACCCGAGTACGCTGCTGGCGTAGAGGGTGCCGGCGGGAACCGTCAGAGTGCTTCCCGTATTGACCGTAACCTGCCCCTCGTTGGTGAGCGGGCCGGCCGTGGTCAGGTTGTATCCATTCCGGATGGTGAAGCTGCCCGTCGTCGTGATCGCGTCAAAGTTCGCCAGCGCGTTGGCGCCGTTCTGATCGACGATGGCCGCGGAAGAGCCGTCGAGGATGAGGTTCGCCGCATCCGTCTGGATGTTCGCGCTGGTGAACTGGAGCGTGCCCTTGATGAGGTAGGTGCCGCCAGTGAGCGTCGTTCCGGAGAAGTTGGTAAACGTCCCCGTCAGGTCGAGAGTTCCCGTTTCGACGTCAACCGTGCCGGCGTTGTTAAGGGCGGTGTAAACGGTGGTGGTGTTGGTGGCGTCGTCCGTGAGGGTGCCCTGGTTGACGAACGTGCTGTTGCCCTGGCTGTCCTGCCAGTACAGTTGGGCGACCCCCTGGGCGTCGAGGGTGGCCCCTTGCGCGTTGGTGAAGGTGCTGGCGTTCTCCTGGTAGAACTCATTGTAGATGTAGTAGTACGCGGTGCTGCCGGTCCACACCCCGGCTCCGGCGTTGGTGAACGACCGCCCGCTCAGGTACTCGTAGTGGTAGTTCCCGTTCGACGCCCCGAGCTGCAGCCCGCCCTGGGCCACCGTCGATCCCGTGCCCGACATCGTGCCCCCCGTCCACACCGTCTGACCGGTCACCGTCACCGCGTCCGAGCCCGTCAGCGTCCCTCCCGTCATGGTCAGGGCGCCGAGGGTGATCGACGACCCGGTGCTGAAGTTGAGCGTGCCGTTGCTGATCGCCACGGCCCCGACGGCCTGGACGGTGACGCCGGCGCCGAAGTCGGCGGCCCCGTTGACGGCGGTGGCGTTGGTGATGTCGTAGGTCGTCCCGCTGGCGAACGTGGTGGCGCGCCCCGAACTCGGCGGTGCCCGCCCCGGACACCGCGGCCCCGCCGTTGAGCGCGAAGGTCCCACCGTCGAAGCCCAGCGTGGCGCCGGCGGCGACGGTGAAGTTCCCGGTGTCGGTGCTGCCGCCCTGCAGGCTCAGGGTGCCGGCGTTCACCTGGACGGCGCCGGAGCTGTTGAGGGCAGTGTAAACGGTGGTGGTGTTGGTGTTGTCGTCCGTGAGGGTGCCCTGGTTGACGAACGTGCTGTTGCCCTGGCTGTTCTGCCAGTACAGCTGGGCGATCCCCTGGGCGTCGAGGGTGGCCCCGGGGGCGTTGGTGAAGGTGCTGGCGTTCTCCTGGTAGAACTCATTGTAGATGTAGTAGTACGCGGTGCTGCTGGTCCACACCCCGGCCCCGGCGTTGGTGAAGGCGCTGGCTCAGGTACTCGTAGTGGTAGTTCCCGTCCGACGCCCCGAGCTGCAGCCTGCCCTGGACCACCGTCGAACCCGAGCCACTCATCGTCCCACCTGTCCAGGTGGTCTGGCTGGTGACCGTCACCGCGTCCGAACCCGTCAGCGTCCCCCCCGTCATGGTCAGGGCGCCGAGGGTGATCGACGACCCGGTGCTGAAGTTGAGGGTGGATCCGTCGAGGAGCGTGGTGCCTCCGAAGTTGTCGGCGGCCCCGGTGCTGAAGTTGGCGGCGCCGGCCCCGAACTCGGCGGTCCCGGACCCGGTGAACGAGGCCCCGCCGTTGAACGCGAAGGTCCCGCCGTCGAAGCCCAGCGTGGCGCCGGCGGCGACGGTGAAGCTCCCGGTGTCGGTGCTGCCGCCCTGCAGGCTCAGGGTGCCGGCGTTCACCTGGACCGTGCCGGCGTTGTTCAGTGGGATGTCAATGTTGGTGGTGTTGGTGTTGTCGTTCTCAAGGGTGCCCTGGTTGACGAACGTGCTGTTGCCCTGGCTGTTCTGCCAGTACAGCTGGGCGATCCCCTGGGCGTCGAGGGTGGCCCCGGGGGCGTTGGTGAAGGTGCTGGCGTTCTCCTGGTAGAACTCATTGTAGATGTAGTAGTACGCGGTGCTGCTGGTCCACACCCCGGCCCCGGCGTTGGTGAAGGTGCGCTGGCTCAGGTACTCGTAGTGGTAGCTCCCGTCCGACGCCCCGAGCTGCAGCCTGCCCTGGGCCACCGTCGAACCCGTCCCCGACATCGTCCCGCCCGTCCAGGTCAGTTGCCCGGTCACGGTGAGCGTCCCGGCGCCGGTCAGCGTCCCGCTCATCTGCGTCAGGTTGCCGAGGGCGACGGCGGCGTTCACGCCGAGGGTGCCGCCGTCGAGGAGCGCGGCGCCCGCGCCGGTCACCGCGGCGCCGACGTTGAGGTTGGTAGTGCCGTTGTCGAACCCGAGGGTGGCCCCGGCGGCGATGGCGAAACTCCCGGTGGCGGTACCGCCGCTCTGGAGCGAGAGCGTGCCAGCGTTCACCTGGACGGCGCCGGCATTGTTGAGGGCGGCGTAGAAATAGATGGTGTTGGTGGCGTCATCCTTGAGGGTGCCCTGGTTGGCGAAGGTGCTGTTGTTCTGGTCGTCGTACCAGTACAGGGGAGCGACGCCCTGGGCGTCCAGGGTGGCCCCTGGCGCATTGGTGAAGGTGCTCCCGCTCTCCTGGTGGAACTGGTTGTAGATGTAGTTGTACGCGGTGCTGCTGGTCCACACCCCGGCCCCGGCGTTGGTGAAGGTGCGCTGGCTCAGGTACTCGTAGTGGTAGGTGTTGTCCGCCGCCCCGAGCTGCAGCCCGCCGTCGGCCACCGTCGCGCCCGTGCCCGACATCGTGCCCCCCGTCCAGATCAGTTGCCCGGTCACGATGAGCGTCCCGGCACCGGCCAGCATCCCGCTCGTTTGGGTCAGGTTGCCGAGGGCGACGGCAGCGTTCACGTTGAGGATGCCGCCATCGAGGAGGACGGTCCCGGTGAGCGCGGCGCCAGCGTTGAGGTCGGTGGTGCCGCTGTCGAACCCGAGAGTAGCTCCGGCGGCGATGGCGAAGTTCCCGGTGTCAGTGCCGCCGCCCTGGAGCGACAGGGTGCCGGCGTTCGCCTGGACGGCGCCGGCGTTGTCCAGTGGGGTGTAAATGTAGGTGGTGTTGGTGGCGTCGTCCTTGAGCGTGCCCTGGTTGGCGAACGTGCTGTTGCCCTGGCTGTCCTGCCAGTACAGCGAGGCGAGGCCCTGGGCGTCCAGGGTGGCCCCCGGGGCGTTGGTGAAGGTGCTGGCGTCCTGCTGGTAGAACTCGTTGTAGATGTAGTTGAAGGCGGTGCTGCCGGTCCACACCCCGGCCCCGGCGTTGGTGAACGCGGCGCTGGCTCAGGTACTCGTAGTGGTAGGTGTTGTCCGCCGCCCCGAGCTGCAGCCCGCCCTGGGCCACCGTCGAACCCGTCCCCGACATCGTCCCACCCGTCCAGGTGGTATTGCCGGTGACGGTGACCGTTCCCGAACCGGTCAGCGTCCCGCTTGAAAAAGTCAAACTCCCTGCTGAAACGGCTGCGTCGGCCGTCAGCGTCCCACCGGTGATCGTCAAACTACTCAGGGACGAGTTCGAGGCGAGTGAGATGGACCCGGCGGAGAGAGACAGGACAGCCTGGCTCGTGATGCTGTGAACCGAGTCCGCGGCCGATGTAGCGTGCGTGACCGTGATACCGGACGTGTTGATGACGACATCGTCGGGCGCCCCGGGCACATAGTGCTGCCCCTGGGAGTCCTGCCAGTTGCTGGCTGTGTCCCAGTCGCCTCCCTGGGGATTGATCCAGGTGAGCGTGGCCGGCGCCAGGCGATCCTCCAGCCGCTCCAGGGCCAGCGGTGTCCGCGACCGAATGGACGGCTTTCGAGAGCGGCGACGCCCGGTGAGGGCAGTCGAGTTGGAACGCAGCCATTGCTTCCAGGAGAACTTGGACCCCATGGCGATATTTCCTCGTTTGAGAGATCACGCGGAATCCCGGGTGCGGCCTGGGGACAGCGAGGTACTCGGGGAGGAGTCACCACGTTCAGGATGTACCACGAGCCCGCAAGGGAGGACAGAGGCACCACGATCACATGCTAATGTTCCTGCCGTCGGCTCTCCGGTCGTCTCGAAAACCGGCTGTCCGATTCAGGTCAACCCCGTCGCATCAGGAAGTTCCACAAGCTTGAGCGCGAGGCCATCTCCCCTGCAGGAGGGAGGAGATAGGAATTAAGTTCTCAGCGGAAAAGGAACGAGAGTGTAAGGACTGCAAAGAAGGGAGGGCGAAGAGGCGCTCCGTGAGCGATCCCAGCGTTCTCCGTTAAACTTTGCTGGTCCGTGGGCCTTGGGTTAGGTTAAGTAAGAAGGAATTTAGAACCTCGCACCAACCGTGTCAAGGATAATCCCTAACACATTTTGCTTTTTTCTGACGGTCATGGCTTGTGGGGCGAGTGATTTTCGCAGCGGTATCCGCCTGGGGAAGCGGACACCAAGAGGTTTTTCGAGCTAGTCGTCGTGGTAACGATGCTGGTTGATCCGCTCCGCCGAGCTCTGCTAACCCGCGCTGTCGTTGGGTGCCGCGGCCGGAAGTTGTGCGGCAGCGCCCACCCCCGGCAGTGCAGCGCGCAGGGCGCGACACTGCCGTGCAGGTGTTGCACGACCTCGAAGTACCGGCTCATGGCCCGCATCAGCTGGCCCAACATGGTGCCGGTCCGGTGACCGCCCGGGTGCTGATACGCCGCGCCGTACTCCCGCGCCTGGCCGCACAATTGCTCGACCTGCTCCAGCAACCAGGCGGTCAGGGGTCGGTCTCGCGCCCACTCCTCCGACCGGCGTTGCCGTTGCGCGAAATTCGGGCGATCCGGGGTGCGGAACGCCTCCCAGACCTTTCGGGACAAGTCCGCGAACGCTGCGCTGAGTTTGCCGCGGCTCCGGAGGTTGAGCCAGCCGCGCTGGAAGCAGCGCAACAAGACCACCAGCGGGTACAAGGCCCGCCACGCCTGGTGGGTGGCCGCCCAGCCATCGACGCTCACCGTCCGAAATTGGTAGTCGGGCTGCATGTCCGAGCCACCGCTTGGAAGGCCGCGTAGGCGGTTTGCAGATCCTCGGCGCCAGCCGTCGGGGCCAGGGCCGCCCCCAGGCAGCAGCCCGCGCCGACCGTGGTGGCGTGGGACGCCATCCTATCAGACAGGCAACAAAGTATGACAATTTGAAGGGGTGTTTTTGCTTTGACGTACCGGCCCCCTCTCATGAAACCTGCTCCGGTCCGCCCCACCGATGCGAGTTTGGTCATGAAGCAAACTGCGTCGGACATATCGCCCGACGCAACGAAGGTGCAACGCAAGTGACTGGCGCCCAGCAGACGCCGTGCCGGAAACCCATGGCGCCCAAATGCGGTCAGAAATGCCGGGCAGGAAAAAGCAGGAAACTCCGTGGAAACTGTGCGATCGGGACTTGCGCCAGGGCCGAGTTCCTGTATAATATGGAAGTGTGTGATTTGTAAGCCGTGAAATGGCTTGCTCTTGCGATTTCCAGTCCTGCTACCGCTTGAATGGGGTTCAGGAGGTCGGAGGGTCGAATCCTCTCGGCCCGACTTCGGAAGATCTGTTGTAGCAATAAGTTACGACAGCTCTTTTTACCCCGCCTTGGACAAATGCAAGAAACGCAAAAGGCCCCCACCGGCAGGGGCCAAAGAGCAAGCCTCTCGGCTTACCCCTGTTCTCAAACGGGAGATTTGCTCCTGCGTCCCTACAAACCCTGGTTCCGCGCCGCCTCGCAAGCGCAAGTCTGGTTGGAACGCTTCGCCGGAAATCACACGGCTGATGGCCGGCAACCCCGCCCATGTCTCCAGTACCGACGGAGTCCTGGTCGCCCAGGTGTGTGACCTGTTCCTCGACTTCTCCCAAAAGCACCACACCCCCACCCCCCCGGGTGCGAGTTGAGAGGAGAGCCCACGAATGGCGGATGAGGTAACACTCCTCGTCAATGGCCAGCTCGTCACGGTGGCAGCCGACACCACCGTCGCGGCGGTGCTGCTGACCGCCGGCATCACCACGTTCCGCCGCTCCGTCGCCGGCTCGCCGCGCGGCCCGCTGTGCGGCATGGGCGTCTGCTTCGAGTGCCGCGTCACCATCGACGGCGTGCCGCACCGCCTCGCCTGCCAGACATCATGCGCCGCCGGTATGGAGGTTCGCACCGATGGGCCGTGACCGCGCCTGTGACGTGCTCGTGGTCGGCGGCGGGCCGGCCGGGTTGGCCGCCGGCGCCGCTGCGGTTGCCTCGGGCCGGCGCGTCGTCCTGGCCGATGACAACCCGACCTGGGGCGGCCAGATCTGGCGCGGCGAAGCGAACAAGCCTTCCGACCGCACGGCGCAGCGCTGGTTCGCGCAGGCCGCGGCCAGCGTCCACCTCCTGCCTGGCCTGCGCGTGTTCGCCCAACCCGCACCGCATACCCTCTGGGCCGAGTCCGCCCAGGGCCGCGTCACGCTCACCTACGAGCGCTTGATCCTGGCCTGCGGCGCCCGCGAGCGCTTCCTGCCGTTCCCGGGCTGGACGCTGCCGGGCGTCTGCGGCGCGGGCGGCTTGCAGGCACTCGTCAAGACGGGCCTGCCGGTCGCCAGCAAGCGCGTGGTCGTGGCCGGTAGCGGCCCGCTGCTGCTGGCGGTCGCGGCCTACCTGCGGCACCAGGGAGCGCAAATCCCGCTGATCGCGGAGCAGGCGGCCTGGGGCCGGCTGCTGCGCTTCGGTCTCGGCCTGTCCGCCCACCCCGGCAAACTGGCCCAGGCGCTTGGCCTGCGCTGGCGGCTGCGCGGCGTGGCGTACCGCACCGGCTGCTGGCCCGTGGCCGCGCACGGTGATGAGCGGCTGGCTTCCGTCACGCTGACCGACGGCCGGAAATCCTGGGACGAGCCCTGCGATTACCTGGCGTGCGGCTTTGGTCTGGTGCCGAACGTCGAGCTACCGGCGCTGCTCGGTTGCGGCCTCCGCGGCGGCGCCGTGCAGGTCGATGACTGGCAACGCACCACCATCCCCGGCGTCTTCTGTGCCGGCGAGGCGGTCGGCATCGGCGGCCTGGACGCGGCGCTGGTCGAGGGCGCCATCGCTGGCCACGCCGCCGCCGGCAACCGCGCCGCGGCGCGGCGGCTGTTCGGCCGACGGCGGCGGGCGCGGCGCTTCGCCCGCGCCCTGGACGCCGCCTTCGCGCTGCGGTCGGAACTGCGGGCGCTGCCGCAGCCGGACACCATCGTTTGCCGCTGCGAGGATGTGGCCTGGGGCCGGCTGGCGCCTTATGACAGCTGGCGGGCGGCCAAGTTGCAGACACGCTGCGGCATGGGGCCGTGTCAGGGACGGATCTGCGGCCCGGCCCTGGCGTTCCTGCGCGGCGTCGAGCCCGAGTCGCTGCGGCCGCCGGCCCTGCCCGCGCGCGTGGACAGTCTGTTAATCGAATAACCGGAGTGCGTAACGATGCAATGGCAAGGGGTGATCCCGGCAATGACGACCGCGTTCCGTGAGGATCTGTCAGTCGATCACGACTTCGTGGGCAAACACGCGGCGTGGCTGGTCGAGGCGGGCTGCACCGGCGTGGTCGCCCTGGGTTCGCTCGGCGAGGGGGCGACGCTGACCGAGGCGGAAAAGACGGTGGTGCTGAAGACGTGCGTCCAGGCGCTCGGCGGTCGGGCGCCGGTGGTGGCGGGCGTCTCGGCGCTGAGCACGGCGGAGGCGGTGCGGCTGTCGAAGACCGCCGCGGACGCGGGTTGCCGGGGCCTCATGGTGCTGCCACCCTACGTCTACTCGACGGACTGGCGCGAGATGAAGGCCCACGTCGCCGCGGTGCTGCGGGCCACGCCGCTCTCCTGCATGCTCTACAACAACCCCGTCGCCTACAGGACCGACTTCCTGCCACAGCACATCGCCGAACTCGCCGGTGAGCACGCCAACCTCGCGGCGGTGAAGGAGTCCAGCGCCGACGTGCGCCGCGTCACGGCGCTGCGGGCGCTGCTCGGCGAACGGCTGCGCCTCCTCGTCGGCGTCGATGACCTGATCGTCGAGGGCGTCGCCGCGGGGGCGGTCGGCTGGATCGCTGGCCTGGTCAACGCCTTCCCGCGCGAGTCCGTTGCCCTGTTCGAGGGCGCCCGCCGCGGGCCGTCAGAGCAGGTGCGGAAGCTCTACGAGTGGTTCCTGCCGCTGCTGCGCCTGGACACGGTGCCGAAGTTCGTGCAGATGATCAAGCTGGCGCAGGCGGCGGTCGGCATGGGCAGCGCCCGCGTGCGGCCGCCACGGTTGGAGTTGATCGGCGACGAGCTGCGCGAGACGCAGGCGGTGATCCAGACGGCGCTGGCCCGGCGCGAGTCGGTGCGCTGAGCCGCTGGACGCCGCGCACCCATTTCTTGCAGAAGGCCAGGCGGCCAGCGGTCGCGGGCGGCGGCGGTATGGCCCGGGATGGGCACGGCGGGACACGTTGTTGCGCCGGCTGTCACAGCAAGGGGGCCAAGACTGCCAAGAGTGCCAACTTTTTCACACGTCGAGATCTGGCGCCCTGGTCGCTATTTTCTTGCAGAATGATGTGCGTCCGTTGAAAAGACAGAAAAGGTCAGGTTTGCTGTCATACGAAAAACGGGCTGCCTGCTACGCGCGGTCGAACGAAATAGCTCAGCAGCGGTCTCACGCGGAGCACAGCGTTGAAGCGTTAGAACCGTCTATCGCGTGGGCCGTCTGCTGCAGCACATGGTTAGCCGACGAAGCTTCTTCAGGACGCCGGCCCCTGTGATTGCCCGGACGGTTCAGGCCACCTGTCGTGGTCCCAGCGGAACGACTCATTCGGGTGTTGCTCACGCCTCCATTTTACATAGTGACCATTGCAACAGAAGCATTTCTCTCCGTCGTCCGTCTGAACGGCGATTCCTTTCTCGGCCAACCGCCCGCAACGACTGCATGTCCCGGCAACGTTCAGAGAAGGCTTGTTGACGCCATGCCAAGGAATTCTAGGGTATAGGTATCCGCTCGGTTCGTGAAGGCCGACAATGCAAATGGTCCCGTCCGGAGTCGGATTCTTCGATTCGCAATTGACACAATACGTCCAAAGGGCGCTGGGTATTTTCACGCCGCGAATTGTGCAATATGCGTTGTCCAGGCGCGCGTCGGACAGGTAGTCCTCCCGACCCCAAACGCCTTCGTTGGCTCGGTTGAAGCCGCACACGCCACAGTTATCGAGACCACCGTTTGGCATCGGCTTTCCTTATGCGGCGTAGTCCGGGACTGGCGGTCACGGGGAACCGGGAATGGGCCGGACCAGAAACGGGTCGTTCACGTAGACCCGGGAGTTCGCCTCGTCAATCACGTAGCGAATCTTGCGGACCCCGACGCCCTCGGCGACATGGCGCAAGAGGGCGACCACCTGGGTCCAGGTCAGCGGAATCCACTCTTCGGTTGTCGGCGTTGGCTGGCTCCGTTGGCTCCCTTGATTGGACAAACCTTGCCGCAGAAGGACAGGCGTTGCCATGCAGCCGCGCGAAGAATGGCAGATGGTCGGACAGCACATCGGCCGCCGCATCCTGGTGTTCGACGAACTTGACAGCACCAGCAACTTCGCGGCCCAGCGGGCGGGAGCGCCGGACACCGACGGCCTGGTGATCCTGGCCGACCGTCAGACCGCCGGCCGCGGCCAGTACGGTCGCACC
Organism: uncultured Gemmataceae bacterium; assembly: GCA_963750165.1. Lineage (GTDB taxonomy): Bacteria > Planctomycetota > Planctomycetia > Gemmatales > Gemmataceae > CAVVPN01. Next base: position 590,070 of record CAVVPN010000003.1, read on the forward strand.
TGGCAGTGTCCGCCGCGGGCCGGCGTGCTGCTGTCGGTGCTGCTGTACCCGCCGCCGGCGCTGCGGCGGCCGGCCGTGCTGACCGCGTGGGCAGCGGTGTCCGTCGCCGAACTGGTGCTGCAACTGACCGGGCAGCAGGCGCGCATCAAGTGGCCCAACGACGTGCTGATCCAGGGCAAGAAGGTGTGCGGCATCCTGATCGAGCAGCAGCGCGGCACCATCGTCGGCATCGGCCTGAACGTGTGGCAGACGCGGGAGGATTTCGCGGCGCTGGGACTGCCGGACGCGACGGCGTTGATGCACTGGTTACCCATCGACATGACTACCTATACCGTGGCAACCATGCTCATCACGAAGCTGAATGAGGAATACACACGGCTGCTGCAGGGCGATCTGGCGACGCTGGAAGCGTGCTGGAAGTGGCGTATCGGGCTGCTGGGCAGGGAGGTGGTGGCCGAGGCGGCGGCCGGGACGGTGCGCGGCCGGCTGCTGGACCTGACGTTCGCGGCGGTCGAGCTGCAGACGGCGGCAGGCGTGGTGCGGTTGCCACCGGAGAGTGTGCGGCAGCTGGCGGCGGAATGATGAAACAGCCCGGCAGTTGCCCGCCGGGCCGCGCACCCTTTCAACCGCAGGACTGCGGATTACTGGTCGTTCTTCTTTTTCTTCTTCTTGCCCATCGGCTCAACCTTGATGGCAGTGACGGTTTCCTTGTTGTCCTGCTTGTCGGTGGAGACGGTCACGGTGGCGTCGAGTTTGAGGCCGCTCAGGCCGCCTTCGATGAGCATCTCGCCGCCCTTCTTCTTGCCCTTGCCCTTGCCCTTGCCCTTGGCCTTGGCGGCGGTCGTGTAAATCTTGGTGTCGGCGGGCACCGTGAACGTCTTGTCGCCGTCGGTCGTGGTGATGACGAGGCTCTTGGTGTCGGCGTTGACCGACTTGACCTTGCCCCTGTATTCGTCCGCCAGGACGACCGTGAAGCACAGGCCCAGCGTAAACAGCGCGCAGACCAAGAAACGCAGCATGGCGCGGACTCCTTTGCAGTCGGCTCGAACTACGAATCCCGGAACGGTTCAGGGATTTCATTGCGATTTGCGATTCGGCTCCAGGTCGTACCATCCGGAAGCCCAGGCGTGGCGAGCACTAACCTAAACACCGCCGCCGGATCAAGGTTTCGCCATTTTTTCGCGGGATTCAGGGCTGGCTCAGGCCGACGAAGCTGCCGTCGTGCTCGCGGGCCAGCACCCACAGGAACGCGCCCACGTCCGGGCTGTCGTAGTAGAAGCCGACGGCGTTGATGCGCATGCGCGGCAGTTTGGCGTCGGCGGCGTTCCAGGTCTTCAGGGCGTCGCGCAGGTATTTGCTGCAACGGGCGGTGCGGTCGCGGTCGCTGAGGCCGTCGGGCTGAGGCGGCAAACCAGCGCCGACGTTCGGCAGGCCATCGGACAGCAGGTAAATGGTGTCGAGGCCGAGGGGGCGGTAGCGGAACGCCTCGCGGAACGCGGCGGCCATGTTGGTCGCGCCGGCGGGCTTGCTGCGCTGCAACACCTCCACCGTCAGGCGGTCGCTCACGCCCGCCCGGAAGTCCAGCCATTTGCCGGCGTGGCCCAGCGGATAGCTGGCGTCGTCAGCGAACAGGATGATCTGGTACTGTTCCAGGTCCGGCAGGCTGGCCATGATCTTGCCCAGCGTGCGACACACCAGCGGCCATTTTTTCGGGTCCGGCGTCTGGAAGTCGAGCTTGCCCATGCTGCCGGACAGGTCGAGCAGGAACACGACGCGCCGCCCCGTCAGCGCCACGCCGGCGAAGCGCTGATCGGCCGCCGCCTGGAGCTGCTGCACCCGGGCCGCCAGCAATTTTGTCTGCCCTTGCAGGCCGGTGATGGTGCCCTTTGCCTCGGTCAGTGCGCCGTCGCGCCGGGCCAGCGTCTGCTCCAGCTGTTGCTTTTCGTTAAGCAGACCCGTCAGTTTTTGCTCCGCGGTCAACAGGGCCTGCTGGCGCTGGGCGGCGTCGCGTTCCAGGGACTGCATTTTGTCGCGGGCCTGGGCGACCTGTCGCTGCAGCAGCGCAGCCTGGTCCTGCGCCGCCCGCAGCTGGCTGGCCAGGGCCTCGGCCCGTGCGGTCGCCGTGGCGTACTGGACCTGCTGCCCCGCCAGCGCCTGGGTCAGCGCCTGCCGCTGCTCCTTCGCCAGCGCCTGCTGGCCGCGCAGCGCCTCCGCCGCGGCGGCGAACTGGCTGACCTGGCCCAGCGCTTCCTTGAGCGTCTGGCGCAGCGCGTTGGCTTCCTCGCGCCGGCCAACGCTTGCTGCTCCAGGCCGCCCACCTGGAGCCGGCTGGCCGCCAGGGACTGGCGCACCGCCTGCAACTCCTGCTCGGCGGTATCGAGGGAGCGCTGCTGCTGGCTCAGTCGCTGGCCGGTCTGCTCGGCGGCGCTGGCCTCCTCGCGGGCAACCCGCTGGTTGAGCAGCCACAGCAGGATGACGCAGCCCAGGGCACAGCAGAGCACGTCCACCATGGACAGGTTGAAGATCGTCGGCACACGATGACGGATGCGCATGGCGGTCTTCCTCATCAAAAAGAGAATTCACCACAGAGAACGCGGAGAACGCAGAGAAAAGACAACAGAGTTTGTTGTTTAATTCCTCTGTCTTTTCTCCGCGCTCTCCGCGTTCTCTGTGGTGAATTATTTTCCCCAGCGTCACGCGCTGTCGGCCACGCCCACCGCGGCGGGCTGGCCCAGGAAGCGCAGCAGTGGACCGTTCGGCCCCAGGCGGATCCAGTCGCCGGGCGCAGCGGCACGGTCGGCTCGGCGGGCGCCTCGTTGAGCAGGGTGCCGACGGCGCTGCGGTCGCACAGCAGGTACGTCGGCGCGTCGTAGATGATCTCGCAGTGCCGCGGCGACACGGTCGGGTAAAACTCAGCGCCAAAGACCAGGTCACAGTCCGGGTGACGGCCGAGGGTGAAGGTGTATTCGGGCAACGGAAAATCCTGGCCCTGGAAGTGCAACCGCGGACCGCCGGCCTCGACCTCCAGCGGCGTCGCCGTGGCCTGGTCGGGAGACCAGGCCACAACGGCGGGTGCGGGCTGCCGCGGCGGCACTGTGGCTGGCTCACCGACGCGGTTGACCAGGTGCTCCAGGCAGTAGCCCTGGCAGTCAATGACCAGCGTCTCCTCGGCACGCTGGACCAGGTGGACCAGCAACATCACGCCGAGACTCAGGGCCAGGGCGATCAGTGTGCAGTCGAAGGCAACGCCAAGATGCCGGGTGGCCTGGTCGAGAAAGGTCCGCAGTTCCTCGTCGGCGCGGCCGGCCAGGGTGAAACTGCCCGCCAGGCCGCGGACGGTGCCGAGGAAGCCAAGCGCCGGGATCGCCCAGGCGAGGTAGTGGACCAGGGCCATGCTGCTGACGAGCCGGCCCTGTTCGATTTCCGCCTGTGCCCGCACGGTTTCGCCCAGCTGCTGGCCGGAGCGGCTGACGGCGAAGCGGGCCAGCGCCAGGCGGATCAGGTTGACGAGGATGAGCGGCCCGCGCTGCACCGTGACGGCCTGCAAGTGCCGTTGATAGCGCTCGGCGTCCTCCGGCAGCAGGCGTGTGCGCGGCGGCGCCGGCAGCAGTGGCAGCGTGAAGGCGCGGCGCTGGCGGCGCACCTCCCAGCCGCGGCTGACGAGGATGAAGCACGCCCAGAGGCAGCAGCAGTAGCAGGCGACCTGTTCGGGGCCGACGAGCAGGCGACACCAGCGCTCGGCGGTCCAGGCGGGGCCGAGACTCAGCGCGGCAGCGTCGCCGGTCAGCGTCTGGGCCAGCGGCACGCAGACGAGGCCGACCACGGCGAGCGTGAGGATGAGCAGCGGCCATTCACGGGTGGGGCGGTGCGACGGCGTCAGTGCCATGAGGGTGCCCAGGTGCGGAGGTCAACCGGGCCGTCACGGGTCCGTCCAGTGGGGCCGCGGTTCAGGAGAAAAGGTATTGTGGAAAGCCCCCACGGTGGCTGTCAAGGGCAAGTGCGTCGATCTTTTCCTTTGTGCCCTCCGTGCCTTTGTGGTGAAATACTTCTGACGACCCTACCCGCAACCGACCCGCAAGGTGAAGGCGATGCGACGCTGTTTCCTGGCCGTTTTGCTCTGCCTGGCCCCCGCCCTGCTCACCCTGACCGCCCAGCAAGCACCCCAGCTGCCGCCCGATCACGCCGCGCATCGCGCGCAGTCGCGAGCTGTTTACCAAACAGGTGCGGCCCATCCTGGTGGACAACTGCCTGAAGTGCCACGGCGCCGGCAAAATTCGCGGTGACCTTGACCTGAGTACGCGCGAAACGCTGTTGCAGGCCGGCAACCAGGCCCCGGTGGTCCCCGGCAAGGCGAAGGCGAGCAAGCTCTATCGCCTCATCACGCACCAGGACAAACCGCACATGCCCGCCCAAGGGCCGAAGCTCAAAGATGAGCAGATCGCTCGCATCGCCGAGTGGATCGATCTTGGCGCTGCCTACGACAGGCCGCTCGTCGAGAAGAAGGTTGCGGCCAGCAAGAAGCCGATGACGGTCACCGACGAGGACCGCAAATTCTGGTCGTTCCAGCCCCTGAAGCTCAGTCCGCCGCCGAACGTGCAGAAGCCGGACTGGTGCCGCACGCCCGTGGACCGCTTCATCCTGGCGAAGCTCGAAGCAAAGCAGCTGACCCCCAACCCGGAGCTGGACCGGCGCGGGCTGCTGCGGCGGGCGTACTTCGATTTGCTCGGGCTGCCGCCGACGCCCGCGGAGGTGGAGGCGTTCCTCGCCGACAAATCCGCCGACGCTTACGAAAAGCTGATCGACCGGCTGCTGGCGTCGCCGCACCACGGCGAGCGCTGGGCGCGGCACTGGCTGGACCTGGCCCGCTTCGCCGAGAGCAGCGGTTACGAGCACGACTACGACCGGCCCTTCGCGTACCACTACCGCGACTTCGTCATCAAGGCGTTCAACCAGGATTTGCCGTATGACAACTTCGTGAAGTGGCAGATCGCCGGCGACGAGTACGAGCCGGACAACCCGCTGGCCATGATGGCGACCGGCTTCCTCGCAGCCGGCACGCACAGCACGCAGACCACCATCAGCCTGGTCGAGAAGGAGCGCTACGAGCAACTCGACGACAAGCTGCGGACGCTGGGTACGGCCTTCCTCGGCCTGACGGTCGGCTGCGCCCGCTGCCACGACCACAAGTACGACCCCATCCCGACGCGCGACTATTACCGCATGCTCGCGACGTTCACGACCACGGTGAAGTCCAACATCGACGTGAACCTCGACCCCGTGGGCTACAAGCAAGCCCTGGCGAAACACGAGGCGGCGCGGACGCCGCTGCTGGCGGAACTGGAGCGGTACGAGCGCGGATCGCTGGCGGCGAAATTCGACCGCTGGCTGCAGGACACCAGGGCCACGCCGACGGCGACCTGGCTGGTGCTGGAACCGCTCAGCAGCAAGTCGCAGGGCGGCGCCACGTTCACGAAGCAGGACGACGGCTCGTTGCTGGTCGGTGGCGCCAACCCGGATCAGGATACCTACACCTTTGTGGTCCGCACGACGCAGCAGAAGATCACTGCCGTGCGGCTGGAGGCGCTGGCGCACGCGGCGCTGGTCAAGGGCGGTCCCGGCCGGGCGGCCAACGGCAACTTCGCGCTGACCGACTTCCGCGTGCTGGCAGCGCCGCTGGACCAGGGCGTCAAGCCGCTACCGGTGAAGCTGGTCAAGGCCCGTGCGACGTTCGAGCAAAAGGGGCTGCCGGTCGCGGCGGCCATCGACGCCGACAAGAAGTCCGGCTGGGCGGTCGATCCGCAGTTCGGCCGCAATCACGCCGCGGTCTTCGAGGCGGCGGCCCCGTTCGGCTACCCCGGCGGCACCGAATTGACCATCGTGCTGGAGTTCCGGCACGCCAGTAAGAAGCACGCCATCGCCCGCCCGCGGCTGGCGCTGAGCACGCAGCCGGCGCCAGCCCTCGACGGTGCCGCTCTGCCCGAAAACGTCGCCAGTTCGCTGAAAAAACGTGGCGATGGCCTGGCGCTCAACCCCACGGAGAAGGCCGCCGTGTTTCGCTGGTGGCGGACGACGGACGCAAGCTGGCGGCAGTTGCAACGGCGTGTGCAGGAGCACGCGCGGCAGGCGCCGCGGCCGACGGTGACGAAAGTGCTGGTCGCCAGTGAGGGCGTGCCGCCGCTGCGCATGCACAGCCAGGGGGCGGACTTCTTCGACAAGACCTACTTCCTGAAGCGCGGCGATGTGGACCAGAAGGACGGCGAGGCGGCGCCCGGCTTCCTGCAGGTGCTGACGCGCGCCGCCGACGCCGAGACGCGCTGGAAGCAGACGCCGCCGCCGGGTTGCCGCACCTCGTATCGGCGGCGGGCGCTGGCGGAATGGATCACCGACACCGAGAAGGGGGCTGGCCATCTGCTGGCGCGCGTCATCGTCAACCGGCTGTGGCAGCACCACCTCGGCCGTGGCATCGTCGGCACGCCGAGCGACTTCGGCTTCCAGGGCGAGGCGCCGACGCACCCCGAGTTGCTCGACTACCTGGCGCACCAACTCATCAAGAACGGCTGGCGGCTCAAGCCGATTCACAAGCTCATCATGACCAGCGCTGTCTATCGGCAGAGTTCGGCCGTGAACCCGGCGAATGTCAAGATCGACAGCCAGAATCATTATTTCTGGCACCGGCCGCGGCTGCGGTTGGAGGCCGAAATCCTCCGCGACAGTCTGCTCGCAGTCAGCGGCCGGCTAGACCCGAAGCTGTACGGTCCCGGCACGCTGGACGTGAGCCATACGCGGCGGTCGATTTACTTCTTCGTCAAGCGCAGCAAGCTGATCCCGTCGATGGTGCTGTTCGACGCCCCGGACGCGCTGGGCGGCATGGAGCGACGGCCGCAGACGACCGTGGCGCCACAGGCGCTGTGGCTGCTCAACGATGAACAGGTGCGCCGTTGTGCCGACGCCCTGGCGCAGCGCGTGCGGCCGAAGGAGGGCGTGCCGGCAGCGGAAGTGGTGCGGACGGCGTATGGACTGTCGCTGGCGCGGCCGCCGAGCGCCGAGGAACTGGCGGTTGGGGTGGCGTTTCTGGACGAGCAAACGAAGTCGTATCAGGAGGCGGGACGGGCCAACGCGGCCCAGCTGGCGACCGGGGATTTTTGTCAGGCGCTGCTGGGGTTGAACGAGTTCATGTATGTGGATTAGCCACCGTGCTCCAGCCAGAGACCGTGGTGTTGCCGACGATTTGCCCCGTGGTCGGATTGAGCGTGGTGAGGTAGGGGGTAAAAGTGCCGTTGTAAATCTGAATGTTGCCGTTGCCATCCACGATGATGCCGCGGGGGTCCGTGTCGCCGGGAGCCCGGGTGTAGTGCAACGTCTGGACGAGTTGCCCGCTGGTGGTGAACTCTTGAATGCGGCCGGTCGAGGAGTTTATCCCATCGGCCACCAAGCAGCGGCGGCACTGGCGGGGCATGAACGCGAAGGTCCGCTGCACCCGCTCGGGCGGCAGGAGTTGTTTCAACCGTGGCGGGTGGCCGGGCTGTCCGCCGGGGCGGCGCCGCGACTGCTTCTTGACCACGGGCTTGGGTGCCCCGAGCGGGTTGGCCGAAGGCGGCGTGCCGGAGTTGGTGGCGTTGGTGCCCAGGCGCGCGCGGAGGTCACGCACGGCCGCCTCCAGTTCGGCGACGCGCCGCGCCAGCGTGGCGATCTGTTCGTCACGCTCCCGACAACCAGGACAAGTCGCCTCCGTAGCCATGACGACATCATAGGAAATCGGCAAGGGAGTTGGTGCGCCTCATTGTCGGGTGAACGGTTACGATTGCTTAATGGGATTTCCAGCCGAATCAAGAACCTGGACCGAACCGGCTGGAAGCGTGAGTTCGCTGGTCGATGCCACGGTCACAGTGCTCGACGGCAGAACATGAAAACCACTCACCTTCCCGCCATCCACCTTAATGGTAAGCAAGTGCATCATGTTGATCGGTGGCAGCGCGACGGTTTCCGTTGTGCTGCCAACAGTACGGGTGATGACATCGCCTGTCTTGAATGCGCTCTGCGCCACACTGCGAATCTCCAATCCTCCGTCAAACCGCCGATTCCGGTTCAATCATCCCCACCACCTGCCCCGCCACCAACCCGTCCCCCATCCGCGCCAGCCGCTCCACCACCCGGCCCGTCGCCGGCGCCGCCACGCCGAACGTCGCCCCTGGCACCTCCACCTCCAGCACCAGGTCGCCCTCGTACACGAAGTCCCCAACGGTGACGAACCAGGTGCACAGCGTCACCCACGGCACGCCCAGCTCAGGCAACAGGATGGGCGTCGGCATGGTAATCCACCAGTTCGTCGGCGTGGTAACTGGAACGTACGAACGGCCCGGCCGACACTTTCTTGAAGCCCAGCGACCGCGCCAGCGCCGCCAGCCCGTCGAACTCCGCCGGCGGCAGGTAGCGCACCACCGGCACGTGTTTCAGCGTCGGCGTCAGGTACTGGCCCAGTGTCAGCATGTCGCAGGCCACCGCCCGCAGGTCCGCCAGCACGTCCAGCAATTCCTCCGTCGTCTCGCCCAGGCCGAGCATCAACCCCGTCTTCGTGAGCAGCCGCGGCTTGCGGCGCTTGACGTGGGCCAGCAAATCCAGACTGCGCTGGTAGTCCGCCCGGCCGCGCACCTTTTTGTAGAAGCGCGGCACCGTTTCCATGTTGTGATTGTAGACTTCCGGCTCCGCCTGCAGCACACGGTCAATCGCGGCGGTGTCGCCCAGGAAGTCCGGCGTCAGCACTTCCACCGCAGCCCCGGTGCGCTGCCGCACCGCCACGACGCAGCGGTAAAAATGGTCCGCGCCGCCATCGGGCAGATCGTCGCGCGTCACGGAGGTGATGACGACGTGCTTCAGCCCCAGCCGGGCGGACGCCTCGGCGACGCGGGCCGGCTCGTCATCCTCGACCGACTCGGGCACGCCGCGCGGCACCGAGCAGAAGCCGCAGGGCCGCGTGCAGACGTTGCCGAGGATCATGAACGTGGCGGTACGGCGAGCGTAGCACTCCGGCCGGTTGGGGCAGCGGGCGTTCTCGCACACCGTCTCCAGCCGCAGCTCGCGCAGCAGGTCGTGCGTAAAGAAGTTTTCGTTGCCGGCCGGCAGCGGCCGCTTGAGCCAGGACGGCAGGCGGCGTGGACTGGGCAGCGCATCAAGGACGGGCAGAGCACGCATCGGCGGCGGCCTTTCGACGGAGCGACAGGTGGTTGGTAAACAGGTGCGTCTCGGTAAACCCGAGGCGGGCGCTCACCAACTCGATGATGCGCTGGCGGACCAGCGCCGGCCGCACCGGGCCGCGCCGCTCACGCTCCAGCGAGGTCATCGGCGGCTCGCCGGCGCCCCCGCAGCGCACCAGGCGGAATGGAGTTAAAGCGGGGTTGATGTTGAGGACGATACCAGAGAAGGTGACCCAGCCGCGCACCGCCACGCCCACGTCGGCGAGCAGCCGATCCTGCACCCAGACGCCCGGCCGCCCGGGGCGAGTGGCTCCGGTCAGGCCCAGATCGTCCAGCAGCGCCAGGATCACGTCCTGCAGGCGCTCCAGGTAAGCGGGCAGGGACAGGCCGAGTTGGTCGAGCGCGACCACGGGGTAGACCGCCAACTGGCCGGGCTGGTGCAGCACACAACCGCCGCCGCGGTTGACCCAGCGCACGCGCCACTGCCGGGCGCGCAGTTCGTCGGGGCCGCACAGGATGTGGGCGTGACTGCCCTGACGACCGACAGTAATCAGCGGTGGGTGTTCGCACAGCAGCAGGGCGCCGCGACGGCGGTCGCCGGCCACCTCAAAGGCCAGCCGCCGCTGCAATGCCTGTGCATCCTCGAACGGCAATGTGCCGAGCAGATACGCCTGCAGGGTGCGGGTGGCGGCCTGGGTGTCGCTCGTAGCCGGTGGCAGGGGTGAGGGATCAAGCACGTCCGTTCGGTCCTGATTACAGTTTCCTGGTGCGGGCGGCGCCGGTAGAATGTGGGCAACAGGCGCTGTCCTGAAGTACATTGGTGATTAATGTAGCAACGGGCGCGGCGGGCGGACAAGCGCAATCCGCAGGGGCCGGCGCCCGGGCAGACTGGGGCGGGTGCGAAAACTCGGGCCGGAGTGCCGGTCACCACAACCGTCGGGGCGACCCTCGGCGAGCGGCCGGGAAAAAATGGGCGGCGTCGCCAGCCGGGCCGGGCCATAATGAAGTGTGCTTACCCCACGGGCGCCGTCGCCCGAATGCGCCCGAGCCGAGACCGCTTCCACTTTGCCACGCGCACCGGAGGGTTGGACCATGAACATCCTGAAGCCGTCGCACCGGTTACCCTGGGCCGTAGGAACGCTGTTGTTGGTGCTGGCGGTCAGCCGCGGCGTTGCTCAGCTGCCGGAAACGACAGGCGATCCCGTGGAGGATTTGCGCCTGGCGCTGGCCGTCTACGTGGGCGATGACAAGGAAGACGCGCTGAAGGTCCGCAAGGAAAAGTTGCTCAAAAAAGCGGCGGCCCTGAAGACGCTCGGCCAGTTGCGCAAGGCACTGAGTATGACTGAGTGGAAAGACACCACCGGCATTTCGATTCCCCTGCAAGAGGTGGACCGCGAGGTGCGCAAGTCCATCGGCGACCGCCTGACGGCGGGCATTGAGGCGGTGGCTGCCAAAGGCGAGCCGGCTTACAAGGTCGCGGTGGCCACCATGGTCGGCGAGATGGGGGCAACAGTGCGCAGCACCGACCCGAAGGATCTCGGCGGCTTCGCCCGCAGTCTGGCCCCGACGCTCATCAAGCTGAGCCGGGATCCGGACCCGGCGGTGCGCGTGGCCGCGGTGGCGGCCCTGGGCAAGATCAACCCGGCCCCCACGCCAGTGGTGGACGCTCTGAAAGCGCGGCTTAGCAAGGACGACGCGCCGCAGCGGCGCGCCGCGGCCGACGCCCTGCTCAACCTGGTCCGCACCGTCTACCAGTTGCAAAAGAGCCAGTCGCGCGGCGGCATTGAGGTCGAGCCCGGCGATGTGGTCGCCGCCGCCGCCGCGGTGGTGCCGCTGGCGGCCCAGGCTCTGAACGACCCGGACGTGTACGTGCGCCGCTTCAGCCAGGATGCCTTGTTGCAGTCCGTCTCCGCGCTGAACGAACTGGTCCCGCAGCCGTTCAAGGCCGCTGATTTTCCGTCCCGTGACCGGCCCTGGTCGGACGACGAGATCAAGGATTACCTGGACAAGGCCAAGGAGGTTCTGAACCGGGAAGCGACGCTGCAACCGCTCGTCAATGCGCTGCAGAAGCAGGGGCCGGCGCTGGCGAAATCGCTCGTCGATCCGGACCTGCAGGTGCGCGTGCTGGCGCGGCGGACGCTGGAGACGACGGCCCTGGGCCGGTTGCGGATGCGGCAACTGGCGGCCAGCATCCCGTCGCGGCCGGACGGGCCGAAGTTCGACGCGCTGGTCAACGATCGCCTGTTCGCCACAGTGCGGCCGGGCATGGAGGTGATCGCTCACCGGATGAGCGACCCGGACGTGCGTGTGCGGCGGGCATCGATTGATTTTCTGGAGACGCTGGAAGACGCGGCCGCGCCGGCGGTGCCGCGGCTGGCCCAGGCTTTGGAGGACCGAGACCGCTTCGTGCGCTGGTCGGCGGCGCGGGCACTGGGCCGCGTCGGCCCGGTGCAGACAGACATAACGGTGCCGCGGCTGGCGCAGCTGGTGGGCGATAGCGATCTGGACGTGAGCCAGGCCGCGTCCTCGACGTTGGAGCGCTACGGGCTGGCCGCCCGGTCGGCGGTGCCGGCGCTGGTGCGCTACCTCACCGTGCGCCGCGACGCAGATGTGCGCGTCGCCATCATTTACGCGCTGGTGAGCGCGGGCAGCAAGGACGGCCCATCGGTCGTGCCGGCGCTGGCGGCGGCGCTGACGGACCCGGAAGTGCGGCTGCGGCGAACCGCCGCGGAGGCGCTGGGGCATTTCGGTACCTCCGCCCTCCCCGCCGAGCCTGCCCTGCGGCGCAGCCTGTATGACGAGGATCCCGACGTGCGCCGCGCGGCCAGCGATGCCCTGCTGAGCATCAAGTAGCCGGCTCCGTTCGAGGTTGGTCGGAGCCCGAGCGCCAGCGAGGGGCACATTCGCTACCTCGCTGGCGCTCGGGCTCCAACCCATACCCTTCTCTCACACCTCCCGTCCCTTGTACAACTGCTTGCCCAGCACCGGGTCGCGCGCCGTGAAGTCGCCCGCCTCCTTATCGCGCGTCAGGCAGCGCACGTACATCTCCAGCTTGGCGTCGAGGTCGTCGGCGTGGTGGATGATGAGCGCCTCCGGCACCAGTGGCAACCGCGGTGAGCCCCACTCCGGCAGCGTCAGGTGCGTCACGATGATGTGCTCCAGCAGTTGCAGCAGTTCCGGGTTGAGGTCGGGCACCTCGCGGGCGGCGTCGCGCACCAGGTCGCGCCCCAAAAACAGATGGCCGAACAGCCGGCCCGGCACCGTCTGCAGCACCGCCACGGGGTCGTCCGTGAACTCCGCGACGCGGCCGAGGTCGTGCAGGATCGCGGCCGCCACCACCAGATCGCGGTTCAGCGGCGGTTGCAACTCCGTGTAGCGCGCGGCGTACGTCTCGACCAGGTTCAGGCTGATGTGCGTGACCGACAGCAGGTGTTCGAGCAGGCCGCCGCAGAACGGGTAGAAGTTGCGCTGCGTCGCCGGCAGCCGCTTGAGCGGTTCGGCGTGGCGCTCCAGCAACGTCAGCACCAGCCGGCGCAACGGTTCGTCGGCGATGTGCTTCTCCGCCAGGTTGCGCACCTCGGTGAGCATCGCGTCGCTGTCGTAGCGCGAACGTTCCACCAGGTCCGCCGGGTCGAAGCCGTCGGCGCGGTCGGCGTCGGTCACCGGCCGCAGGTTGTGGATGTCGATCTGCGGTCCGTAGCGCTCGTGCTCCGTGAAGGTGCCGCGGACCTTGTAGAAGTGGCCCTCATGCCAGTCCGTTTCGCACGCCTCGAACCAGGGGCCGTCCGCCCAGACCATGACGGACGCGGTACGGCGGGCGTCGCGAAAGCGGCAGGCGTAGAAGGGTTTGCCGTCGCGCGTCTGGCCGCGGGTGCGCTCGGCCAGCAGCACGAAGCAGTCGCCAGACTGGCCGGCGGTCATTTCACTCAGGCGGGTCAGGGGCGGCTTGGCACGGACCACGACAGCCTCGCAAAAAAGAGAATCACGAAAGCACGAAAGAACGAAAACACGAAAAAGACAAGAAAAAAGAGAGGGGGACAACCCTGCTGCCGGCCCCCTCTGATTATTTTATGTCTTTTTCGTGGTTTCGTGGTTTCGTGCTTTCGTGCTTTCGTGATTTGTCTTATGCGCTCTTCTTGTCGGTGGCGGGTTTGTTCTCGAACAACGGCTGTTCGCCGCGCACCACCGCGTCGGTCACGGTGTACTTGCCTTTGTGCTCCATGTCCGGCAACTCGAACATGATGTCCGTCATGATCTCCTCGACGATGCTGCGCAGGCCGCGGGCTCCCGTGTCGCGCTCACGGGCCTTGTGCGCGATCGCCTGCAGCGCCTGCGTCGAAAACTCCAGCTCCGCCCCCTCCATCTCGAACAGCTTCTGGTACTGCCGCACCAGCGCGTTGCGCGGCTCCGTCAGAATCTTGATGAGGGCGTCCTCGTCCAGCGGCGCCAGCGGCACCAGCACCGGCAGGCGGCCGATGAACTCCGGAATCATGCCGAACTCCAGCAGATCGTCGCTCGTCACCTGCATGAGCAATTCGCCCATCTTCTGCTCGTTCGACTGACCGCTGCCGAAGCCGAAACTGCCGCGGCCCACCCGCCGCGAAATGATGTTGTCCAGCCCGACGAAGGTGCCGCCGCAGATGAACAGAATGTTCGTTGTATCCACCTGAATGTATTGCTGCTCGGGGTGCTTGCGGCCGCCCTGAGGCGGTACGTTGCTGACGGTGCCTTCGAGCATCTTCAGCAGCGCCTGTTGCACCCCCTCGCCGGACACGTCGCGCGTGATGCTGACGTTCTGGCTCGTCTTGGCGATCTTGTCCACCTCGTCAATGTAGACGATGCCGCGCTGCGCCGACTCAATGTCGAAGTCGGCGGAATGCAGCAGTTTCAGCAGCAGGTTCTCCACGTCCTCGCCGACGTAGCCAGCCTCGGTCAGCGTTGTGGCGTCGCCGATGGCGAACGGCACGTCAAGGATCTTGGCCAGCGTCCGGGCCAGCAGCGTCTTGCCGCTGCCGGTCGGGCCGATCAACAGGATGTTACTTTTGTCCACTTCCACGTCGCGGTGGCCCTCGTCACCCAGGCTGAGCCGCTTGTAGTGGTTGTGGACCGACACCGCCAGCGCCTTCTTGGCGCGGCTCTGGCCGATGACGTACTGGTCGAGTTTGTCCTTGATGGAGCGCGGCGACGGGATGTTGGTCACCAGGCTTTTGTTGACGCCGCGACGGCGTTTTTCCTGCTCGATAATCTGCTGGCACAATTCGATGCACTCGCCGCAGATGTACACGTCGCCGGGGCCCTCCACCAGGGGCCCGACATCGCGATAACTCTTGCGACAGAAGGAACAGTAGGCATTCCGGTTCCGTCCCGTGCTGCCGGTCGGCCGTCGGCCACTGTTCCCCGCGCCGGAGTCTTTGCTCGCCATTCCATCTCCTTCGCTCACGCAGGCCCGAACTCGCAGGAGGTCGGGGTCAAGGTTTTCGTTGGGCTTGCGGTTGCGGGCCCCGTCTGTCGCCGACCGCAGCGCCCCCCGGGGCGAGGCGCACTTTTGCCATTCGGCGGATTCCTGTTCCGAATTCTACGACTCCGCAGACAGGCACGCAAGCAAGAAACGCCATTGGGCCTTAAGCGCCGCGCTCAGGACCGGTCCTGTCCCGCCGGCCGGTCGGCCCGCACGGCGTCCGCCGACCCGGGCGGAGGCTGTTCCCCCGTGCCGAGCGCTGCCCGGATGCGCTCCAGCTCGGCGGCGCTCAATTCGCCCTGTTCGTATAGCCGCTGGAACTGCTCCAGTTGCTCCGCGGGCGTCGGGCCGGGCGTCACCCGCTGTTTTCGCCAGTCGCGCACGGCGCGTACCGTCAACCAGCCCGTCACCAGGGCCCCCAGGAGGATGGTCCAGGTAATCAACAGTTCCGGTGTCATCGGGACAGGGGTTCAGGGTCGGGCACCCGTGGACAGGGGCGGCAAGTAGCGGTCACAGCCGGGGCCGCCGAGGCCGCGTCGGTCGTGCTCTATTATAGCGCCGGCTTTGGCCGTCCGGGGAAATTCTCGTGGCCCAGGCCGCCCACGGTTCGGCACCGGCCCCCGCAAAGCGTGCATGATGTGCGCCCTTGCCGCGGCTGGCGCCGTCCGCGCTCCCATCCTTGGCGACGGCCGGTTGCCGCATAGGTTAGCTGTGGAGCCTTCGATTTCAAGTTCTCGCCGCGCCTCAGGCTGTCTCATGACACGCACCCTCACCACGTTGTCCGGCATCCTTCTGCTAGCGCTGGCCGTGACCTTTGTGCTCGGCTGGCTGTCGTTCTTCGCCGACCCAACCTCCGTCTGGAAAAAAGACCTGTTTATCGTGCATTTCACCCTCGGGCTGATGAGCGCGCTCGGGGCGTTGCTGGTGCATTGCCTGATTTTCACCTATTTCCTGGGCACCGGCCGCTGGGTCAAGGAGGTGGGGATGGCGTACCATCTGGCGGACGAGCGCTGGCCGCGCGAGACGCGCGAACTGAAGCGCACCGTGTTCCCGCCGGCGCTGTACGCCATGCTCATCACCATCGCCACCGTCGCGGCCGGCGCCGGCAGCCAGCTGCGGGTCTGGCACTGGGGCATTCACCTGACGCTGGCGACGCTGACGCTGGTCATCAACATCTGGGCGTTCCGCGTCGAGTTCCGCACCGTGTCGCGCAACGCGGCGCTGATTGGCGAGGTGATGGCGGAGGTGGACCGCATCCGCGCAGCGCACGGCCTGCCCAGCAATGCCGAGGCGCTGCAACAGGAGGAAGTATTGTAGTGCGGGTGGCCCACCTGCGCAACCGCCATGCAGGCGCGACGCCTGCATCATGGAAGCAAGCCCCTCAGACGCACGCTGCAATGGAGGGGCGCACCTCCTGGGCCGCTCGCGCCAGTCGCCGTACCGCCTCGCGCAGCTGGGCCGGCGCCGCAACGCCGAAGCTCAGCCGCGCCTCGTTGGTCGGCATCGCTCCGTCGTCCGCGGCCGGCACATGGCAGAACTGGCCCGGCACGTACAGCACCCCCTCCCGCAGCGCCGCCCGCATCAACCGGCTGTCCGGCCCCGTCTCCACCCCCGGTGGGAAGCGCAACCAGACATACAACCCGCCGTCGGGCCGCGTCCACTGCACCTCCGGCCAAGCATCAACACCCTCATGGAACTCCGCGGTCAGCGCCGCGCTGATGGCCTTCAACTTATTGCGGTAGACGCCGCACAGGTGGGCGACGTGCTGATCGTATCGGCCGGTTTCCAGCAGACGGTCGAGCAGGTGCTGCGTCAGGTTGTTGGAGCCGAAATCGTGGTTGCCCTTGAGCCGCAGCACGGGCTCCATCAGGCCCTGCGGCAGCACGCCGTAACCGGTCTTCAGGCCGGGGGCGCACGGCTTGGAGAACGTCATGCCGAGGATGACGTGGTGGTTGTCGGCGTCGAAGCTCTTGATGCTCGGCAGATCGGGGCCGTCGTAGCGCAGCTCGCGGTAGGCGGCGTCCTCCAGGATGAGGAGGCGGTACGCGCGGCTGTAGCGCTGGGCCAGTTCCAGCAGGTGCCGGCGGCGCGGCAGCGACAGCGTCAGGCCGGTCGGGTTCTGAAAGTAATCGCAGACGTAGAGCAGCCGCACACGGTGCAGCTCGCCCGTCCGCTCCAGGCGCTGCAGCAGGTTCTCCAGGGCGTCGGTGTTCATGCCGTCGGCGTCCATTGGCACGGCCAGGGTACGCACCCCCAGGCTGGTCAGCGTGCCCTGGTAGACGAAGTAGGACGGCGCCTCGGTGATGACGATGTCGCCGGGGTCGAGCAACGCCTCGCCGACCAGGTACAGCAGCTGCTGCGAGCCGGTGGTGATGACGACATCATCCGCAGTCAGCGACAGCTCGGCGGGGGTGAGGTCGTCGAGAGCGGCGGTGCGGGCCAGGAGTCGGTCGCGCAGCGCCGCGTAGCCCTGAGTGGTGCCGTACTGCAGGGCGGCACGAGCGGTGGTGGGGCGGCCGAGCAGGTCGCCGGCCACGGCGTTGACCTCGGCGGCGGGCAGTGATTCGGCATCGACCAGGCCGGCGGCCAGGCTAATCAGGTGGGGGTTTTCCACGGCCTGCTTCATGAAGTAGCTGATCGGCTGGTCGGCGGTCTGCCGGGCTCGCACGGACAACGGAAGCGCTGCGCCCATGAATCGAATCCTCGTACTTCACGAAAAAAGCCCTGGCGGCGCCAGGGCGTCATTGAAGGGTATCACGAAAGCGCAGGGCGGACAAGTTCCCTCAGCGCGCCGCCACCCTCCTGCCGCGAACCGACCCGTCCGTTTTGTCGCGAACCCGGCGCGGTCGGTCGGGGTTTCATCCCTGAACGCGCCGCGGGTCCGCGGCCGACACACCATGACCGGAGGACGCCATGCAACCATTAGTCCGCTCCCTCCTCGCGCTGCCGCTGCTCGGCCTGTTGGCGCTGCCGGCCGCCGCCCAGCCGCCGCCCACCCAGCCACCGGTGGCCGCGACCGTCGAGACGACCTTGAAGACCGCCGGCAAGCAAATCCGCATGTACGCCTTCGACGGCGACCCCAACACCTACTTCGCCTCGGCGACCCCGCCCACGGCCGCCGACCACTTCACGCTTGTGTTCGACAAACCCGTCGCCCTGAAGGCGGTCACGGTCCGCACCGGCAAGCCCGGCGGCGGCGACCAGCTCGACGCCGGCACCCTCGAAATCTCCGCCGACGGCAAAACGTTCGCACCGCTGGCGCAGTTCGCCGGCGGCACCGCCAGCGCCAAACCGGCCGGCAAGGCGGTCAAGGCGCTGCGCCTCCGCCCGGCCGCCGACCTGAAGCACCCCCTGGTCGTGCGCGAAATCGCCCTCGAATCGACGCCGGCCGTGACGGTGTTCAAGTACCCGGTCGAGTTCGTCGTGGATGTGCGCAACGCGCCGGACCTGAAGGAATGGGCCGAGAAGGTGGCCCGGCTCTGCGAACGCTGGTATCCGCTCATCAACGAGGAACTCAAGAGCGAGGGTTACAAACCGCCGACCGTGGTGACAATGGCGCTCAAGAGCAATTACAAGGGCGTGGCGGCGGCGGGCGGCGGCCGCATCACCGGCTCGGTGAGCTACTTCAAGAAGCGGCCCGGCGACGTGGGGGCGATGATTCACGAGACAGTCCACATCGTGCAGCAGTACCGGACGCGCGGCAACCCGGGCTGGCTGGTCGAGGGCATCGCCGACTACATCCGCTTCTTCAAGTACGAGCCAGGCAAGATCGGCAAAATCAACCCGGCGACGGCCAAATACAACGGCAGCTACCGCGTCAGCGCCGCCTTCCTGGCGTACCTGACCGAGAAGTACGACCGCGACATCGTGCGCAAGCTCAACAAGATGATGCGCGAGGGCGAGTACAACGAGGCCGTCTTCAAAAAGCTGACCAAGAAAACCCTCCCGGAACTGGGCAAGGAGTGGCAGCAGTCGCTGCGCGCCCGAAGGATGCGGCGGCGCGGGCTGACCGCGCCGCCTTCGTGGGGCACGTGGCCTGGCTCTCCCGAACCGTGGAGGATCGACACGGCCTGGGAGAGCCGTGCGCTGGTGGTCGGGGGCCTTGAACCGCCCCAGCGGAGGAGGCAACACCATCCGCAAAGGCTTGCGCGAGTTGACGCGAAGCGGTTTGCGGCAAAGGTCTCCGCGCCGCCGATGCCGGACGCTGTGCCGCAGCGCTTCGCGGCGTGCAGTGCCAGCGGTTGGATGGCACTGCACGGCTCGCGGTGGCGAAGCCTGACCGAGCAAGGGGGCCAAGGAGGCCAAGGGGGCCAACTTTTTCACACGTCGAGAGTTGGCGCCCTGGCCCCGTGGAGATGGCACGGCGCGACAAAAAACGGCGGCAGTTGCCACAGCAAGAACGCCAAGGACGCCAAGAACGCCAACTTTTTCACACGTCGAGATCTCGGCACCCCCGGAGACTCAATCGACCGGTTCCGGCTGCATGGGTGACTTGACCAATTCCGTACCGATCGACACGATGTCCCTGGGACAGCCGGGAGTGCAGTCGAGTGAGATCCGACGCATTCTGGCTTCTGGGGGGAGGTGGGTCCATGATGGGAAGGTGAGGTTTACGAAGCCATGACACGTTTCCGAGCCCTGCTGAAAGAAGGAGGTCGCCGGTGGCCCCAGAACCCGACCCGGATCTCCTGGAGCGCTTCCGCCCGTACCTGCACCTGCTAGCCCGGCTGCAGCTGGGGACCGGCCTGCGCGCGAAGCTCGACGCCTCCGACATGGTGCAGCAGACGTTCCTGCAAGCCTGGCGAGCGCTGCCGCAGTTCCGCGGTACCACCGACGCCGAGTGGGCCGCCTGGCTGCGCCAGATCCTCGCCCGCACCCTGGCGCACGCCGTGCGCGATCTCGGCCGCGACAAGCGCGACCCCCAGCGCGAACGCTCCCTGGAGGCGGCCGTCCACGAATCGTCTGCCCGCCTGGAAGCGTGGCTGGCGGCGGAGCAGTCGTCGCCGAGCGAACGGGCCGACCGCAATGAACAGGTGGTGCGCCTGGCCGCGGTCCTGGCGGAACTGCCAGAGGCCCAGGCGGAAGCCATCGTGCTGCACTACTGGCAGGGCCGCACGGTCGCGGACATCGCCGGCCTGCTGAACCGCACGCCCGCGGCGGTGGCCGGGCTACTCAAGCGCGGGCTGCAAGCATTGCGCAAGCGACTGCTCGAACCGGAGTAACGTCGCGGGTGAGACGCCCTCGTGGTTGACCGTTGTGGATGGATAGAGATTCTGCGGCCCTTCTGAAGCAAGAAGGGGGGTCTGTGAGATGATACGAGACGAAGGCGGCACTACAAACAAAGAACCCCGAGGACGTCCTCTTTCCGCCACAACCTTTAAGGAGACACCAACCAGCGCGAGCGCTGCCGCATTTTTTTCGCGCCCCGTTGCGCTGCCCACGGGCTCCTTATCGAACAGGGAGATCGCCGATGGCCCCAGCCCCCAGCCCGGGCCCCCTGGCGTAACTGCACGAACAGCTTCTCGAACCGGAGTAGCGACGTGGATGAGACCATTGATTCGGACGTGCGGGAAGGCCCCGTCAACGCGGTGATCGCCGCGTACCTCGACGCGGAGGTCGCCGGTCAGGCGCCGGATCGCGCCGCGCTGCTGGCCGAGCACCCCGACCTGGCCGCGGAGCTGACGGCTTTCTTCGCCGACCACGACCGCGTCCGCCGCCTGGCACCGCCCGCCGCGCTCGGGACGGTGCGCTACTTCGGCGATTACGAGCTGCTGGAAGAGATCGCCCGCGGCGGCATGGGCGTCGTCTTCAAGGCGCGGCAGGTCAGCCTCAACCGCGTCGTCGCCCTCAAGATGATCCTTGCCGGCCGTCTCGCTTCCGAGGCGGAAGTGCAGCGCTTCCGCACCGAGGCCGAGGCCGCCGCCAACCTCGACCACCCGAACATCGTGCCCATCTACGAGGTCGGCGCGCACGATGGCCAGCATTTCTTCAGCATGAAGTTGGTCGAGCAGAAATCAGAAGTCAGCAGTCAGCCGTCAGCAGTCAACGGTCAGGATCCTCGCACGGCGGCGCGGCGGCTGGCGACCGTGGCCCGCGCCGTCCACTACGCGCATCAGCGCGGCATCCTGCACCGCGACCTCAAGCCGGCGAACATCCTTATCGACGCCCAGGGCCAGCCGCACGTCACCGACTTCGGCCTCGCCAAGCGCTTCGGCGGCGACGGCCAGTTGACGCAGACCGGCGCCGTCGTCGGCACGCCCGCTTACATGGCCCCGGAGCAGGCCCAGGCCCGCAAGGACCTCAGCGTCGCCGCCGATGTCTACAGCCTTGGCGCCATCCTCTATGAGCTGCTCACCGGCCGGCCACCGTTCCAGGCCGATTCGCCGCTCGAACTGCTCCGCCAGGTGATCGACCAGGAGCCGACGCCGCCGCGGCGGCTCAACCCACGTATCGACCGCGACCTGGAGACGGTGTGCCTGAAGTGTCTGCGCAAGGAACCCGGGCAGCGCTACGGCAGCGCCGAGGCGCTGGCCGACGACCTGGAGCGCTGGCTGCGCGGCGAGCCGATCAGCGCCCGGCCGGTCGGCGGCGCCGAGCGCCTGGCGCTGGTGCCGGCGCAACCCGGTAGTCGCAAGTCTATCAGTGACCATGCTGTTGTTGCTGGTCGCCGCCGCCGTCTCCGCCTCGATCATGGCGAGGACGTTTTGGGAACTGGTCCAACAGGCGGAACATCACAACAAAATAGCGTTGGCCGCCACCACCCGCGCCAACCTCGAGAGCAGCGACGCGCAGAACGCCCGCGTTCAGGAAAAGTGGGCGCGCGAAAAAGCGGAACGGGAGCGCGACGCGAAAGGGCAGGCGCTGACGCAGGCCGAGAGCCTGCGGCTGATGGCGCTGTCGTCGGCCACGCTGCGCGACGACCCCGGCCTGGCGCTGCTGCTGGCGGTCCAGGGCGCCGAACGTGCCCACACCCGCCAGGCGGCGCACAACAACGCCCTGCGCACCGCCCTGCAGCAGTGCCGTGAACAGCGCACCCTGTTCGGGCCGCCGGTCAAGTTTCTGCCGTACCGCCGTACGCACGTCGGCTTCCACTTCGCCCGCTTCAGCCCCGACGGCCGCCGCGTCGCCGCCGCCGGCGAGCGCACCCACGTGGGCGATACTTACACCGACTGGGAGAACCGGCTCGCCCTCGTCTGGGACGCCGCCACCGGCGAACTGCGGACCACCATCCGCGTCCCCGGCCAGCGCATCGAGGCCGTCGAGTTCAGCCCCAACGGCAAGGTGCTGGCGACCCTGCTGCGCGGCTGGGCGATGCTCCGCGACGCCCGCGGCCATGACCTGGCCATGCTCACCGACCGCGTCGTCCGCCTGTGGGACGCGGACACCGGCAAGGAGTTGTGCGTGCTCAAGGGCCACGAATTCCGTGTGACTTCCGTGCGCTTCAGCCCGGACGGCAAGCGCGTCGTGACCACCTCCTGGGACCGGACGGCGCGGGTCTGGGACGCCGCCACCGGCAAGCAACTACACGTCCTGCGCGACCCGAAGTTCAGCCTGGGGACGGCCGAGTTCAGCCCCGACGGCAGCCGCGTGCTAACGCTGGCCACGGGCGTGCAGAACCACGAACCGGACGACATGAAGAACGCCTTCCCGGCGCTGTACGCCCGGCACGATCCACTGTTCCGGAACGCGCCCGCGTTCGCGCAGGTGCATTCCTGGCCGGGGCCGTTTCAGAGCAACGGGCCGTACCCGGACTCGAATCGCGACATCACCCCGGCCCGCCTCTGGGACGCGGTCACGGGCAAGCAGGTGGCCGTCCTGGATCTGCAGCCACCGGAGAAGGCCCCGTGGACGACGTGCTGCGCCTTCAGCCGCGACGGCCGCTACATCGCCACGGGCCAGAACAACGGCAGCATCCACCTCTGGGACGCCCTGACGGGCAAGCACCTGGGGCGCTGGCAACTGCCGCCGTGGCAGGCCAAGGTCGAGTCCATCACCTTCAGCGCCGACGGCCGCCGACTGCTGATGCGGTACATCAACGGCGCCCTCGCCGTTGTGGAGTCCCCGAATGATCCCAACAGCCGTCCGCCGGCCGAAGTCCAGATGACGAGCGTCACCCAGGTGGTACAACTAGGCGCCGATGGTCGTTCCGTGCTGTGGATACCGCGGCCGGAGCAGGACGCGAGTTTCGCGACCGCCGGGCGCAACTTCCGGGCCGTCGTGCATGACCTCTTGCTCGGCCAGGACACGGCGGTGCTGGTGGGCCACGGCGACCAGGTCACCGCCGCGGAGTTCAGCGCGGACGGCCACCGCGTGGTGACCGCCTCGCTGGACGGCACGGTGCGGCTCTGGGACGCCACGCCGCGCTACGGTTATGCCACGGTGCTGGCCGGCCACGAACTTCCGGTGGCGGCGCGCTACAGCCCGGACGGCCGCCACGTGCTCACGCACAACCACGAATTCCGCTGGCGGCGGGGGCCGAGCCCGATAAGGTCGCCCTGTTGTGGGAGGCGGCCACGGGCAAGCGGCTGGCCACGCTGCGCGGGCACACGGCCCTCGGTGACGCGCCCATCCGCCAGAACCTGCTCGGCCCGGTCTGCGACGCGGACTTCAGCCCCGACGGCCGCCAGCTGGTTACGGTGGCACACGACTACATCCCCAGAGAATTCGGCAGCCAAAAACTCTACCCGGGGCTGACGTTCACCCCCGTGCGGCTCTGGGACCTGCCCGCGGGCACGGAGCGGCTGGCCCTGCCCGGCTTCCCCTGCGGGGTGAGGTCCGCCGCCTTCTCGCCGGACGGCAGCCGACTGCTCACCGTGTCCCGCAACGTGCTCGCCCGCCTGGACATCGCCCCCGGCTTCAAGGTGATGGGCACGCTGTCGGGCGCGAGCACGCGCGGTTCCCCAGGTGCGCATCTGGGACGCGCGCACCGGCAAGCCGCTTCGGACCCTGCTGGACGACAAGGTGCAGTGTGCCAGTGCGGTCTGGAGCCCCGACGGCCGCCGTGTGCTGGCGGTCGCCTACCCCGATCGGGTCGTCGTCCCCGCGGACTGGCAGCCGATGCGCATCTGGGACGCGGCCACCGGCAAGCCGCTCGTGGAGCTTGACAAGAAGGAGGGTGTGTGCCTCACCTTGCAGTTCAGCCCCGACGGCCGCTCCGTCGTGGGCTACCGCGACGACCGGCGGGTGTTGATCTGGGACTCGGCCACCGGCAAGCACCGCTTCAGCCTGGAGGGCCACGCGGGCGACGTCACCTCCGTGCAGTGGTCCGCGGACAGCCGCCGGCTGGTCACGACCTCGGCGGACCGCACCGCCCGCGTCTGGGACGCTGCCACGGGCAAGGAACTGGTGCGGCTGAGCGGCCACGCGGGCACGGTCCACGCCGCCGCGTTCCGCCATGACGGCGTGTGGGTGGTGACGGCGTCGGAGGACGGCACCGCCCGCATCTGGGACGCGGCGACTGGCAAGGAATGGCTGACGCTGCGCGGCCATCAGGGGCCGGTGTACTCGGCGGCGTTCCATCCGGACGGCCGGCAGGTGCTGACGGGATCGCAGGACGGCACCGCCCGCTTGTGGCCGGTGGACCCGCTGCCGCTGGCCCAGGCACGCCAGCCGCGTGCGTTGAGCGCGGCGGAGCGCAAGCAGTTCGAGGTGGGGGAACGTTGAGAGCAGGGTTGGTCGGAGCCCGAGCGCCAGTGAGGGTGAGGCGGCTAACCCGCGCTGGCGCTCGGGCTCCGACCAGGAACAATTCAGCCCTCCTTGCCGCGGGGCGGCACGGGCGCGGGCGGGGCACCGACCCGGGCGAGCCGCGCCAGTTCGCGCAACTTGTCGGTCAGGTCCTTGGCGATGTTGGACCGCTTGAGGAACAGCAGTGCGAAGGGGGTATCGACCAGCGGGCCAAAATTGGGGCGAGGTTTTTCTTGCCAGCTACCGTCGGCCTGTTGTTCCGCCATCACGATGGG
Source organism: uncultured Gemmataceae bacterium (assembly GCA_963750165.1). Lineage (GTDB taxonomy): Bacteria > Planctomycetota > Planctomycetia > Gemmatales > Gemmataceae > CAVVPN01. The sequence goes on from CAVVPN010000003.1 coordinate 614,678, forward strand.
GTAACCCCAGTCGTACCAGTTCTTGCCGCCGATCTCTTCCTTCGAGTAAACCACGCCGAGCCGTTCCAGCGTCCACAGGAAATACAGGTCGCCCCAGGCGTCGGCGTCGAAGATTGACCCGCCGTAGCCAAACCCGGAACCGGCGCCGGGGTCTTTTTTTTCTAGGACAGCAAAGCCGGCTGGAGCAGTTTTTCCTCCAACTGTTGGAGGAACGCCCGGGGATTGCGACGGAACCGTGTGCGGTTGACTCGGCGGCGGCGGCGGGACTCCAGGTGTTGGCGGAGTTCCGCCTGCCTGACCGGGTCTGCCTCCGCCAACTCTTCCGCTGTGTAGACGTGCTGCCGGGTCGCCGCGGCCGCCAACACGCGGGCCTCCCCACGGAGCACCAGACTCGGGGACGCCCCCGTGCGGCCGCTGGCCCGGCGCTCGTGGTAGCGATGGCTGCCGAAGAACTGCTCCAGGTCGTTGTTCGTCCGCGGTAGGTCCGCGACGGCGTAGCAGTGGAACAGCCCCGGCCAGTAGCTCCGGGTGACCTTCACGAAGTGCTCGACCCCGCTCGCCAGCGCCCCGACCAGCCCGCGGTGGCGGGTCATCGCCCCGAGCAGACCACCCAGGCGCTGCCGCACGGCTGGGGCCACCCCGGGGCCGTGTTCGCCCAGCAGGTGCGCCGCCTGCCAGACCCAGGCGAAGGCCACGCGCACCGGGGGCCACAGCGGCGCCGTGGCCGCCAACGCCGCCACGAGCAGCAGCCTCAGCCGGACGAGTTCTTTCGGGAGCCCCTTTTTTCGGCCACCCCGTCCAGGCTGGCCACCACGGCGCTCAGGCGGTCGTGGAGTTTCAGCCCGGACGCTTCCAGGGGCGGCCGGCCGTCGTCGGTCACGGCACTGCGGACCGCGTCGCAGTACCCCTGGATGGCCTGGGCCTCGGGGTCGGTGCGGCCCTCCACCTGGCGCTCGAGGGGCCGCACGCCGCGGACGCGCTTCTTGAGTTCCTTCTTGGCGTGGCGGTCGGCCTCGTAGATGGGCCGGGCGGCTTCGCGGAGGTAGTGGAAGTGGCAGAGTTGGTGCGGCACGCCGGGCAAGGCTTCGGCCACGGCCTTGCGGATGGAGTGCTGGCCGTCGGAGACCACCCCGGTGATCGGCACCGCCAGGCCGTCGCGCACCTGGCCGATGAGTTCGGCCAGGTCCTGCTGCCGGCTGGACAACAGGCTGCGCGCAGCAGGACGGTGCCGGAGAGGCAGTCGCGCAACACCCAGAGCACCTCGTGGCCGACGTCGGGCTGCAGGCCGTCGATGGCCAGGATGACGCGGCCCTGCGCGGCCAGCAACCCGCGCAGGCGGCCGGCGTCGGTCAGGGTGACGGCCAGCAGTTCGTCGTAGCGCTCCAGGAGGTTGGTGACCGTCCGCTCGGCGATGGCCAGGCCCCGGGCGACCAGGTGCTGGTGGATCTCGGGGACGGAGCGGTGCTCGGCGTAGCGGAGGGCGCCGAGGTGGGCGATGACGTCCAGGCCGAACTCGTGCTGGGGCAGGGCGTGGCGGCCCTCGGCCTCGGGCCGGTAGGGCTGCAGGTGGCGTGGGCAGTCGGCGGTGTGGCAGCGGCGGATGTGGAGCACCAGCCGTGTCAGGCCCAGCAGGGTGACGACGGTGCGGTCGTTCCGGTAGTCGGACCACATCCGTCGGTGGCAGGCGGGGCAGTCCTGGTACAAGGCGTCCAGGTGTTGGGTGAAGGTGGGTTCGGGGCGGGGCGCCTTCCTGGCCATGGCAAGCTCCTGGGTTGGGGGGCTTTGCTACGCAACTCGTTTTTCGCGGTACGCCTCGGTAACGTTCCGTGACGAACGGGACCAACCGCGGGACGAAATTACATTACGTATCAAAGCCGGGTTGGGGCGCTAAAGCGTAACCCAAACCCAGGTTAGCTGTCTAGCCGGCTTTGCTGTCCTAGTTTTTTTTCCGGCCAATCGTCCGGGCCACGAAGGCAAATGCCTTGTCCACGTCGGCCCGCTTCTGGCCGGCCACCGGGGGGCGCGGGCTGGGCGTGAATTCCCTGTCCTCCAGCAGTGCCTTTTCGATCGCCAGCGCGATCAGGCCGGCGCAGGTGCTGGTGGCCTTGAGGCTGACGCGGGGGTAGTTCCACGAGCCGTCGGGGTTCTGCTCCCGGTGAAAATACGCCGCCAGCGCCAGCAAGGGTTCGCGCACCGGCACGCCGTGCTTGCGGGCGCCCCAGACCGCCAGCATGGCGAACTGGGTGTTGGACAGGGACACGCCCCCTCCTATCACGGGGCCGTTCGGCTTGTAGGTGCCGTCGCGCAGGGCCGTCAGGAGTTTGGCTTCCTGGTCCGGCGACATGATGCCGCTGCCGTAGGACCAGATGCCGCTGGCCGTTTGCCCGGCGATGAGGCGCAGGGCCAGGGTCCGGGCCGTCGCGCGGTCCTTCTCGTCCAGGGGCTGGCTCTCGTGCCAGCGGTTCAGGAAGAACAGGGACGCGGCCAGGTCATAAACCTGATCCATCCCGGGTGCCGCACCCCGAATGATCTGGGCGATGCGCAGCACGGCCGGGTCGTCCGCGGGCACGTCACACTCCAGCAGGGCCAGGCCGTTCAGGCCGGCGTAGCCGGCGCTCTTGGTCTCCAGTTCCGGCAGCTTTGTCTTGATGAACGCCACCCCCCTGTCCACGGCGGGCTGCACGATCTTGATGCGCGGGTCGGGTGGCGGCGGGGGCGGGATCGGCGGCGCTGGCGGGCTCTGCTGATTCGTGGTGCCAGGCACCGGCTCCGGCTCGGCCTGGGGCGACGCCTGGCTGAACAGGATCGCCGCGACGACCAGACCGCTGACGAGCACGACGCCAACGCCGGACAGCAACAGGATTGGCGCCAGCGGCCGGCGCGGCGCCGGCGGGGCGGCCGGTGACGACTCGACCGGTAGGGCGGCGGGCGGCGGTGCGGGCGCCGCGGCGGGTGGCGGCCCGGCGGCAACGGGGCTGGCCCTGGCGGCAATCTTGAAGGTCAACCGGCAGTGCGGGCAGGTCATGGCGGCCGGCGGCGGTTGGGGGATGATGAGTGGCGCGGCGCACTTCGGGCAGGCGGGGGGCGGCATGGGCTACTACTACGGGACGGGAAATTGATCGCAGACTGCATGCGATATTACCCCCCGCGGGGAGGCGCTACAAGCACCAATTCCTGGTCGTGGTTGCAGGCGTTAGCCCGACGCGCCAGCGAGGGGAGAGGCCCTTCCCTCGCTGGCGCGTCTAACGATTCCCCAGCCTAGCGCTTGCCGATGCAGTACAGGTACAGGTCGGTGCGCAGCAGCAGTTCGCCGCCGCTGACGGCGATGGAGGCGTTGGTGCGGCTCTTGTCGTCCGCGAAGACGTTGTGGGCCAGCGGCTCGAACTTCGGCCGGCATGCCACGACGTAAGTACCGTTTTGCTTCGAGACGATGTACAGGTTGCCGCCGGCCAGCACCGGCGACGCCCAGATCTGGCCCGCCGCTGGCTTGAGCCGTTCGCTGTAGACGAACTTGCCGGTCGCCGCCTCCTGGCAGTGCAGCAGGCCGCCGCCGTCGCTGGGCCAGTACAGGTAGCCCTCGTGGTAGATCGGCGAGGGCACGTTGGAGCCCTTCTTGTTGATCCGCCACAGGACGTGCGTTTTGGTCACATCGCCGCGGCCGCCGGCCTTGATCGCGAAGATGGCGCTGCCGCCGCCGGTGCCGTAGATGACGCCGTCGTGCGCCACCACACTCGGGCAAACGTAGCGGTGGACGCCCTCGGCCTTCCACAGTTCCTTGCCGGTGTCCGGGTTGAAGCCTTTCAGCCAGTTCGGCACGCTGAGCACCAGTTCGGTTTCGCCGTTGGCCTTCACCAGGATGGGCGTGTCCCAGGTTTCGTTGATGCCAGGTGTGCGCCACCGTTCCTTGCCGGTCAGCCTGTCCAGGGCGACAAGGGCGTTGCTCTCGCTGCTGGCGTTGACGATCAGCATGTCCTTGTAGAGCATCGGCGACGCCGCCGAACCCCACCGATCGTGGACCTTCTTGCCGACGCTGACGTGCCAGAGCTCCTTGCCGTCCAGGTTGAAGCAATACACGCCTGACTTGCCAAAGAACACGTACAGCCGCTCGCCGTCCGAAATGGGCGTGCTGGAGCTGTAGCCGTGGTACGAGCCCTCGCCCTTGTACACGTGCTCCGGCAGCTCCGCCGCGAATTCCTTCGCCCACAGGACGTTGCCGCTGCGCTGATCGACGCAGAGCAGGTGCCGCTTCAGGTCGTCCATGTTGCCGGGCTTTTTCGTGTCCAGGGCGTAGCCGGAGTAGCACGTCACGAAGACGCGGTTGCCGACCACTACCGGACTGCTCGAACCCGGCCCCGGCAGCCTGGTCTTCCAGAGAAGGTTCTGCTGCGCGGACCATTCGACCGGCAGACCTTTTTCGTTGCTGACGCCCTGGCCGTCCGGGCCGCGGAACTGCCGCCAGTCCGCGGACGTGGCGTTACACACTCCGAACAGCACGAGCAGGACGAACGCGGTGCGACGCTGGCGTTGCATGGGAATGCCCCCCGGCATTGACACGGTGGATGGAAAAACGGTGGGTTCGGTTCAGGCGAGCAGGGTCTCAATCGGGTGGGCCAGTTCCACGCCGGTCAGGCGCTGGTCGAGGCCCTGGAAACGGAAGGTAAAGCGCTCGTGGTCGATGCCCAGGCAGCGCAGCACCGTGGCGTACAGGTCCAGGACACTCGCCGGATGTTCGACGATGTTGTAACTGAAGTCGTCGGTCTCGCCGTACACCTGGCCGCCCTTGATGCCACCGCCGGCCAGCCACATGCAGAAGTTGCGCGGGTGGTGGTCGCGGCCGTAGTTGTTCGGCGTCAGCGTCCCCTGCGAGTACACCGTGCGGCCGAACTCGCCGCCCCAGACCACCAGCGTCTCGTCGAGCAGGCCGCGCCGCTTCAGGTCCAGCAACAGCGCCCCGGTAGCGCGGTCGGTGTCGGCACATTGGTTGCCGAGCGCCTGCGGCAGATTGCCGTGCTGGTCCCAGCCGCGGTGCAGAATCTGCACCACACGCACGCCCCGCTCCACCAGCCGCCGCGCCAGCAGCGCACTGTGCGCGAAGGTGCCGGGCGTGCGCGCCTGCGGGCCGTACAGGTCCAGCACGTTCTGCGGCTCGTTGCGGAGATCGACCAGGTCCGGCACACTGGTCTGCATGCGGAAAGCCATTTCGTACTGGGCGATGCGCGTCTGCGTCTCGGGATCGCCGAAACGCTCGAAGTTGCGCTGGTTGAGCTGGTTGAGGGCGTCGAGCATGGCGCGGCGGTCCTGGGTGGAGACGCCGGGCGGGTTCTGCACATAGAGGACCGGGTCGCCGGTGCCGCGCAGCGCGACGCCGTTGAAGCGGCCGGGCAGGAAGCCGGACGACCACATGCGTGTGAACAGCGCCTGACCGTTGCCGCTCTGCGGGAAACGCGGCGTGAACACGACAAACGCGGGCAGGTCATTGCTCTCGCTGCCGAGGCCGTACGCCAGCCACGAGCCGATGCTGGCCTTGCCGGGCACCTCGCTGCCGGTCATGACGAAGGTGCATGCCGGGTCGTGGTTGATGGCGTTGGTGTGGACGGTCTTGACCAGTGCGATGTCATCGACCATGCGGGCGGTGTACGGAAGCAGTTCGCTGACCCAGGTGCCGCAGCGGCCGTGGCGCGTGAACTTGAACTTCGACGGTGCCACCGGGAAGCGGCCCTGGCCGCTGGTCATGGTGGTGAGGCGCTGGCCCATGCGGACGCTGTCGGGCAGCTGCTGGTTGAAGTGGCGCTGCAACTGCGGTTTGTAGTCCCACAGGTCCAGCTGGGCGGGGCCGCCGTTCATGTGCAGGTAGATGAGCGCCCTGGCCCGCGGCGGGAAGTGCGGCAGGCCCGGCAGCGGCGGATGCACGCGGGCCGGTGCTGGTTGCTGAGCGCTGGCGGCGCGGCCGCCCGCCAGCATGGCCATTGCGAGGCCGCCGAGGCGCAGGCCGGTGTGGCCAAAGAACTGCCGGCGCGTCTGGTGCAGGTGATAGTCAAACAGGGGATTCATCGTCGATGTCCTTGTTGCGCGTCCGATCCGAGCCCGAGCGCCAGCGAGGGCCCTCGCTGGCGCTCGGGCTTGGACATCAATTCCGCGTCACGGTCTCATCCAGGTTCAGCAGCAAATTCGCGATCATCGTATACGCCGCCAGTTCGGACTCATCGAGCCCCGCCCGCGGCGCCCGCTCGCCGACGCGCACCACGCGCCGGGCCGCTTCGACATCCTTCCGGTAGCGCCCGCGGTACTGCTCCAGCACGCGCTGCACCACGTCCAGCTCCACCGCTTCCGGCGGCCGCGCCAGCACGACGCGATAGGCGAAACCGATACGCTCCGCCATCGTCTTGCCGCCTTCCGTCAGCATGCGCTCGGCCAGGCCGCGGGCGGCCTCGAAGTGCTGCACGTCGTTGAGCAACTGCAACGCCTGCAGCGGCGTGTTGCCGCGCTCACGGCGGCTGCACAGCTGTTCGCGGTTCGGGGCGTCAAAGTTGGTCATGAACGGCGGCGGCGCCGTGCGCTTGAGGAACACGTAAATACTGCGGCGATACAGGGCCGGCCCGGTGTCCGCCTTGTAGTTCATGGTGTTCGAGCCGGTGAACGCGACCGGCTCCCAGATGCGTGGCGGCTGATACGGCCGTACGCCGCGGCCGCCCATCTCCAGGTTGATGAGGCCGCCGACGAACAGGGCGTTGTCGCGGAGCTGCTCGGCGTCCAGACGGAAGCGCGGGCCGCGCGCCAGCAGCCGGTTGTCCGGGTCGCGCTTGAACAGCGCCGGCGTCACCTTCGCGGACTGGCGGAAGGTGGCGGAGGTCAGCATCAGGCGCATGAGGGCCTTCACGTCCCAGCCGGTTTCGCGGAAGTGGATCGCCAGGTAATCGAGCAACTCGGGATGGCTGGGCAACTCGCCCTGGGTGCCGAAGTCGGCGCTGCTCTTGACGAGGCCGGTGCCGAAGCACTGCTGCCAGAAGCGGTTCACCGCGACGCGAGCCGTCAGCGGATGCTCGGCCGACACCAGCCAGCGGGCGAGGTCGAGCCGCGTGGCCCGGCCCTTCGGATTGGCCTTGCGCAACGGCGGCAACACGGCGGGGGTGTTCGGCTCCACTTTTTCGCCCGGCTTGTTGTACTGGCCGCGCAGCATCACAAAGCTGTCGCGCGGCCGGGGCATGTCCTTGAAGATGAAGGTGCCGGGGACGGCTTTCTCCACGGCATCGCGCTCCTTCGTCAGCGCCGCGACCTGCCGGGACAGCGCGTCGAACGCCGGTTTGGTGTCGGCACAGAGGTGTTGCAGGTAATGGTCGCGCAGCTGCTTCTCGGCATCGGGCTTGAGTTTGGCCTGCTTGAACAGGGCCTTGAGTTCCTTCGGCAGTTTCGCCGCGTCCTTGCCGCCCTTCTGGGCGAGCCAGACGCGGAACGACCGGGCCGGGTCGGCGGCGACCTTCACCGTCCCGGGCCGCTGGTCCGCCGCGTCCGCGGGATCGACATAGTCAAGCGTCTTGATTTTCTCCGCGAGGTCCTGCTGTTTGGCGGCGAGCTGCTTCACCAGTTCGGCCAACCGCTTCTCCTGGGCCTTCGTCGGCGTCTTCAGCGTCGGCCCGGTGAGCAGGGCGTTGCCGTCCAGTGCCGGGCCGTCGGCCGAGTGGAAGAACGCATACAGCGAGTAATACTCGCGCGTGCCGAGTGGGTCGAACTTGTGGTCATGGCACACCGCGCAGCCGGCGGTCATGCCGAGCCAGGTTTCGGCCATCGTGTTGGTGCGATCCACGGCGTTGCGGAAGACCCACTCCGCGCCGATGGAGCCGCCCTCGCTGGTCGTGACGTTGCAGCGGTTGAAGCCGGTGGCGATCAGCTGGTCGGTGGTCGGGTTCGGCAGCAGATCGCCGGCCAGTTGCTCGATGGTGAAGCGGTCGAAGGGCAGGTTGGCGTTGAACGCCTGGACCACCCAGTCGCGGTAGAGCCACATCGAGCGTTCGTTGTCCAGGTGCAGGCCGTGCGTGTCGGCGTAGCGGGCCAGGTCCAGCCAGTGCCGGGCCATCTCCTCGCCAAAATGCTTCGAGCCCAGGTAGCGCTCGACCATCTTCTCGTAAGCGGCGGCCGAAGTGTCCCGCAGGAAGGCGTCCACCTCGGCGGGCGTGGGCGGCAGCCCGGTCAGCGTGAAGGCGACGCGGCGGATGAGCGTCGGCCGATCCGCCTCCGGCGCCAGCGCCAGACCCTCGCGCCGCAGCCGGTCGGCGATGAAGGCGTCGATGGGGTGCTTGCGCTTGCCGGCCGGCTGCGGCAGCGCCACCTTCACGGGCGCCTCGAACGACCAGTGCTTCTGATACACCGCCCCCTGGGCGATCCACGTCCGTAGCAGCTTTTTCTCCGCGGCGGTGAGCGTCCGGTGCGCCGTCGGCGGCGGCATCTGCTCACTCTTGTCCTTGGAGAAAATGCGGCGGACGAGTTCACTCTCGTCCGGTTTGCCGGCGACGATGGGCCGGGCGCCGCTGCGAGCGACCTTGACCGCCTCGTCGCGCAGGTCGAGGCGCAGGCCGCCCTTGCGGGCCGCGGGGCCGTGGCACTTGAAACAGGTGTTGGTCAGGATCGGCCGGATGTCCCGGTTGTACTGCACCGGCTCGTCGGCCCGGGCGGCGCCCGAGTGCAACGCCAGCGGGGCAAGACACAATGCGGTCAGGGTGTGGCGGAGGTTCGGGAGCATGGGTCGGTCCAGCGGTGGGAAAACGGGCAGGGTTCAACTGCCATCGTACCCGCGCCGGCGCCGTTCGCAAGAGGCTACCTGGTTTTTCCAGGGTGGAAAGTCGGTTGTGGGCCAGGGCGTAGTCGAACGCAGTGGCAGCCTGTGGCCGGAGCGGACAAGGATGGATACCGCTCCCGTGGCGAGTAAAATGGTAAGCACGAGAACGCTACAGACTGACGGGTGAAACACCCTGAACTGAGGTGATGTCGTGACGAACGAGACCAAAGAAATCTACCTGGCCGGGCAGGCGCGCGTCCTGGCGACCATCCTCCTGACCCGCCGCGGTGATCTGAACATCGTGGAAACCAAGAAGAACTCTGGCCTGGACCTGCACGTCTACATTGAGCGCGATGACAAGCCGATGCGGCTGGTGTTCGGCGTCCTGCTGCGCGGCATGGTGCCCCCCGGTCAGCGCGGAGCGCGCCAACCAGATCCTCGGGCCGACGATGGGCCAGTTCCGGGGGATGCGGAAGTTCACCTACCCCGTCTGCCTGTTCTTTTTCATCATGCGGGAGGAGCAGGCGTACTTTTCCTGGCTGGCGGAGCCGGTCGTGAACGGCGGCGCGCCAAGCTCGTCCACCACGAGCAGCCGAACTGCGTGCCGCTGAATTACGAACTGGTCGATCAGATCGTCGAGCGCGTGGTGGCCTGGTTCGATGCGGTGGAGCCGGTCCTGATCGGTTAATGGGACAGTTCCCGGCGCAGCGCTCTGGAAGCGCTGGCGTTGCGGCGCCGTGGCGGTACAATACAAAAACCTCGTTCCGAGAAACCCCAGGACCATGATGGGGTTACTTTCTTTACTTCATCTCGAAGACATACATTCCCTTCGCGGGGACAGCCGCCAGGACGGGGAGGGGGTTGATGGGCGCCAAAATAATTGTGGTCGGTGGCCCAAACGAGGGCGAAACCTATGAAATGGCCGAGGACTCCAAGGCCACCATCGGCCGCGGCGACTCGGCCAACTTTCGCCTCACGGACCCCACCGTGTCCCGCGTCCATTGCGTCGTGGAGTATTACGGCGGCCAGGGCGTCGTCAAGGATTGCGCCAGCAAAACGGGCACAAAGATCAACGGCATCGCCGTCGCCCACCAGGTGCTGCGGCCCCAGGCGGTCATCACCCTGGGCAACACTCAGGTGCGCTTCATGCCCGATCCGCCACCGCCGCCGGCGCCCAAGGTGGAGGACGAGGAGGAGAAGGATCCCGAGGAACTGGTCAAGCTGAGCGGCACCAGGTTGGCCCACTTCGACATCGGCGAGGTGGTGGCGGTCGGCAGCTCCGGTGTGGTCTTCAAGGCCAACGATTTCAAGGACAACCGCGAGGTCGCCCTCAAGGTGTACCTGCCCGAGTTCGCCGAGAACGACGTTGACGTGCAGCGCTTCATCCGGGCGGTCAAGACGATGCTGCCCATGCGCCACCCCAACCTCGTCACGCTCTACGGCGGCGGCAAGACGGGGCCGTATTGCTGGATGTCGATGGAGTACGTCGAGGGCGAGAGCTTGACGGAGACCATCGCCCGTATCGGTCGGGCCGGCAAGATCGACTGGCGCGTCGCCCTGCGCATCGCCACCGACATCGGCCGCGGCCTGTTCTACATTCACAGCGAGAGCATCATCCACCGCAGCCTGTCGCCGGGCAACATTTTGCACACGCGCCTGGGCGAAACCAAGCTGGGCAGCCTGATTTTGGCGAAGGCGCTGTCGGGGCGCTGGCCAAGGATGTGACGGTCGGCGGTGAGTTCCTGGGCGATGTGCGCTACCTGGCGCCGGAGCAGGTCGGCGCTGGCGGCCCGGTGGACGGCCGCGCCGACATTTTCAGTCTGGGGGCGCTGTCGTACACCCTGCTGACGGGCAAGCCGCCGTTCGAGGGCAAGTCGCCGCTGCAAACCGCCACCTGGATTCTGCAGCGCGACCTGACGGCGCCCAGCATCCACAACCCTCAGATTCCCAAGCCGCTGGAGCGGTGTGTGCTCAAGATGCTGGCCAAGAACCCGGCCGAGCGCTTCCAGTCCGCTGGCGATTTGCTCGCCGTGCTGGAAGAGTTGCCGAAGACGTGAGCGGGGTCGCGTCAGCGCCCGTGCGCGTTCCACGGGGCGCTGACGCGACCCCGCTCGCCTATTCTCCCTCGTTGCTGCGCTCCAGTTCCTTCAAATAATCCAGCGCCTCATCCACGGTGCCGACCACCGCCCCCGGCACACGGCCGGCGTCGTCCAGCTGCCGCAGCAACAACAGATCCTCGAAATCCGGCGACGCCTGCAGTTCGCGGCGCAGCTTGCCGCCGAGAGTGCCGGCACGGTAGGCGTGCGCGTCCATGTGGTGCGCAATCAGAAACTGCGTGCGCTCAGTGATGAGCCCGTCCAGCGCCGCCAACGCCGCGCCCACGTGGTCGCCCGGGTCCAGTCCCTTGCCCACGTCGTGCAGCAGTGCCGCCAGCAGAAACTCCTCGTCATAGGGCCGCTCGTCGCGGGCTAACTCGAACACCTGCAGCGAGTGAAAGAGCACGTCGCCCTCGGGGTGGTGGACCGGGCTCTGCCGTACCTCCTCCAGCGGCAACAGCAACATGCGGAACAGCTGATACGGGTCCACCGTCTCCTCGGCCGCCTGAATCGCCTCATCGAGGTTCACACCGGGATACTCGCGCCGCAGCAGTTCCTCCAGCTCCGCGATGGACGCCCGCTCAATGGCCTTACCGGTGATCGAACTTTTGAAGACGTAATGCGCCTTGTCCTCGGGGTGAACGGTCAGCTCAAAGTTGAAGCGGTCGTGGATGTGGACGTGCGTGTAATTGCGGGTTTCGCCGTGCTTGGTGATCTCCTTGCGCTCCATGTCGAACTGATAGCCCTCGCGCTCCAGGGTGTCGGTGAGCAGGCCGACTGTGTCGGTGAAGACGTGAATGTCAATGTCGGAGCCCTTGCGGACGTGCCCGGTCATGACGCTGCCGATGAGCCGCGGCCGGAATGCCCGCAACTGACGCATCAGCCGCAGCGCTTCGAGGCGCATCTGCTTGAGGTGTTCGGTGCGCTTATCGCCCTCGTGGATGCGGGCGAACACCTGAATCTGATCGCGGATTTCGGCATTGGAGGGGAGATCCTCGGGTTTGACGCTGCTGCGACAGAGCCGCCTGGCGGCCTTGCGCTTGGCGGTGAAGTACTCGGACTCGATACGTTCGTACATCAGGCGCGCTGCTTCGAGCGCGATGGCCTGACGGAGTTTGACATCGCCGTGACCATTTCTCATAAGTATTGCAACCAATTAAGGTTGCCGCTCGTGGTAAGAATGACGACCCTTCAAGGCATCAGGGCACGGAGCAGCCTTGCTCGCCGCACCGCAAGAGCGCAGTTTCATCGGCGAACTCCCAGTTAAGGCGAACGCAGCAACCGATCTTTCACAGACGGACGCCCCCTTGCTATTAGATGGCGACGCCAGCGAATGGGGTTCCGCTGTCGAAAGAATCGTTACAACCAGTCTTACCCAAAAAGACGAAAAGGCCACTTCTTCGTATTCTCATTTGACAACCGGCTTTACCGCCCTTTACGATGCTGCACGTTGTTTGTAAACTTCCTGCTTTTGCACGCAGGCCCGACACGGGCTCCGGAACTCGCCTTCAATTAACGACAACCAGTGGCACCACGTCGCCTTGGTGCGGCAGGTTGATCCGCTTTCCGTCTACGCGGATGGCCCCTGCAGAACTCCCAATCGGGCCTGAGTACCGCGCGCCACAGGCCAGGAGTAACGGATCGTGCTGTGTTCTTCCACGCCAACCGATTGTGAGCCGGAGTCGCGACTCCCCACAGCGCCCGCGCCATTGCGCAGCGTCCACACGAGCAATTTTCCCGGGCTGCTGCGTGAGCTGGGCCTGTCCGTGCTGGTCACCACCTATCAGGCCGGCAAACTGGTCGTGCTGCGCGCCGTGGGCGACGTGCTCAACACGCACTTCCGCAACTTCAGCGTACCGATGGGACTGGCGGTGCAGCCCGGTCGAATAGCCATCGGCACTGCGCTGGAAATCTGGGAGTTTCACGACTTGCCGGCTGTGGCTGCCACGGTCGCGCCAGCCGGCCAGTGCGACGCCTGCTTTCTGCCCCGCCTGTCGCACACCACCGGCCACATTCAGATTCACGAAATGGCCTGGGTCGGCGCCGAACTCGTGTTCGTCAACACCTGCTTCTCCTGCCTGTGCGTCCGCGACCCGCGCTTCAGTTTTCGGCCCATCTGGCGACCGCCCTTCGTCAGCGCCTACACGCCCGACGATCGCTGCCATTTGAACGGACTGGGCCTCAGGGACGGCCGCGTGCAGTATGTCACCGCCCTGGGCCGCACCGACACGCCGGGCGGCTGGCGGGCCAACAAACGCGCTGGCGGTCTGCTTATTGATGTTGGCAGTAACCAGATCATCGCCACGGGGCTGTCCATGCCGCATTCGCCGCGCTGGCACGCGGGCCGGTTGTGGTTGCTCGAATCGGGCCACGGCAGCGTCGGCACCGTGGACCTGGCCTCGGGTCGTTATGAGACAGTCGCCGAGTTGCCCGGGTTCACGCGCGGCCTCGACATCGTCGGCCCCTATGCCTTCATCGGCCTGTCGCAGGTCCGGGAGTCGGCCGTGTTCAGCGGCATTCCCCTGGTGGAGCGCGTCGAGAAACGCTGTTGCGGCGTCTGGGTGCTCGACCTGCGCAGCGGCGCGACCGTGGCCTGGGTCAAATTCGAGGACGCCCTCCAGGAGATCTTCGCCGTGCAGGTGCTGCCGGGCAAGCGCTTCCCAGATATCGTCAACGATGATCGGGTGCGCATCGGCAATTCGTATGTGCTTCCCGACGACGCCCTGGACGACGTGCCCGCCACCCTGCAGAAGCGTGTGTCCTGAATCTGCCAGCGAGTTGTGGCGTTGCTGAAGCAGCGCCAGGAACACCTACCCTTGCGATCATCGCCGTTGTCGTTGCGAGAATGAGCGCCCCTTACCCCCAAGTATCTGCAACACCTGAGAGGCTCCCATGTTTTTCCCGTCCCGCAAGTCCTGGCTGAACAAACTCATCCGTATGTGGTCCGGTCGCACGCGCACGATACAGTCCCGGTCGCGTTCCGGCAACCGTCTCCGCCTGGAGGTGCTGGAAGAGCGCGTGACGCCGAGCAATTACACGGTCACGAACACGAACTACAGCGGCACCGGCAGTCTGGGGGACGCCATCACCACGGCCGTCAGCGCCGATGACCCGGCGGCCGTGATTATTTTCAGCGGCCTGCCGAGCAACTCCACGATCCAGCTCGACAGCACCACGGTCAGTTCGACCATCACCTACGGGCCGACGGCGTTCGTCATCAACGGCACCAGCGGCACCAACCTCACCATCAACGGCGCGGGCTCCCCGGGACTGGTGATCGACGGCGGCAGCGCCGTGCGCTTGTTCGCGGTGGCGGGCGGCGACAGCTTGACGCTGGAAAACCTCACGCTGCAAAACGGCCTGGCCCAGGGGGGCGCCGGCGGCATGGGGCAAAGCGGCGGCGGCGGTGCGGCGGGCCTCGGCGGTGCCGTCTACACCGCCCCCAACGCTGCGCTGACCATCCAGTCCAGCACGATCAGCGGCAACGTTGCCCAGGGCGGCGCCGGCGGCACCGGCAACCCGGGCACCTACTCCGGTGGCGGCGGCGGCGGCGGCCTGAACAGCAGCGGCGGCGATGGCGGCGTCGGCGCCGGTGCGCTGGGCGGCGCCGGCGGGGGGCCTAACGGGGGCGCCGCCACCAACGGCTACCCCCACGCGGGCGGCTACGGCGGCGGCGGCGGCGGCGCCGGGGACACCGCCGGGGGTTGGGGCGGCGCCGGCGGCGGCTTCGGCGGCGGCGGCGGCGGCGAAAGCAGCGCCTACGGTTGGAACAACTATGGCGGGGGCGGTTTCGGCGGCGGCGGCGGCGGCAACGTGGGCACCGAATATGGCGGAACACCGGGCTACAGCGCCTTCGGCGGCGGCGCCGGCGCCAACGGCAGCGCCTACACTGGCGGCGGCGGCGGCGGCGCTGGCCTGGGCGGAGCCATTTTCAACAACGGCGGCACGGTCATCATCACCAATTCCACACTGTTCGGTAATTCGGCGGTGGGTGGGATGGCCGGCGATGCGGCGGCCGGGAACGGGCAGGGCCTCGGCGGCGCCGTCTTCTCACGCAACGGCAGCCTGAACTTGCTCAACGCCACCATCAGCGGCAACACAGCGGCCGACGGCGCCCGCGGCGTCTACGTCCTGGGCGACGGCGCCGCGGCCACCGCCACCATCAACAACACGATCATCGGCCAGTCCGACACCAGCGTCACGGACTTCGTGGCCACCACCATCCACAGCGGCACCACGTCCACCAGCGGCGCCGGCAACCTGATCCCCACCGCGACAGGCTTCAGTGGGACCGCGATCACGGGCGACCCCATGCTGGCGACCACCCTGGCGAACCACGGCGGCCCCACGCCGACCCTGGCGCTGCAGGCCGGCAGCGCCGCGATTGGTACCGGGGGAGCGTTCACCACCGTCGGCACCGCGGGCATCGCGGCCACGGACAACTCCATCACCCTCAGTAGCAACGGCGTTGCCCTCACGCCGGGGGATACTTTCCTCCAGATCGATAGCGAGGTGATGCTCGTGACGGCGGTCAGTGGCAATACCCTGACCGTGATCCGCGGCTATAACGGCACCGCGGCGACCATGCACACGGCCGGGACCGGTGTGTTTCTCCACCTGGACCAGCGCGGTTATGGCGCGACCACCACGCCCGACATCGGAGCCTATCAGTCCACCGGAACGTCGCCGGGCACGCCGACCGTCACCGGCGTCAATCCGATTTCGGGGACCAGAGGGGGCGGCACGGAGGTATCCATCACCGGAACGAATCTGAACAACGCCACCGCCGTGAACTTTGGCCTGCTCCCAGGGACGATTGTCAGCGACTCGGGCACCACCATCGTGGCCACCACGCCGTTGGAGTCAGCCGGGACGGTGCATACGACCGTGACCACCGTCGGCTGGGACACCTCCGCCACCTCCCCGGCGGATCAGTACACCTTCATCGCAACCCCAACCTACGCGGAGAACCTCGACGCCAGCGGCAACCTGACGATTACTCAGGAATTCCTCAGCGACAACGACAACTTGAACTTTACGCTTGCCGGCGGTCTTTACACCTTCACGGACAGTGGCGATCTCCTGTTCGACACCCCTACGGGCGCCGGCGCCGCCAGCATTAGTGGCGGCGGGACCAGTACCATCACCATTCCCAGTTCCGCCATCACCTCGATCACGGTCGTCCTCGGCACCGGTACGAACGTCTTCACCTTCACCGGCACCGGCGGCGCCGCGGCAGCGCCGATTAGCGTGAACGCCGGCACGACCACCGGCGACCAGATCAACATCACCGGGGCCGTGCTGGACAGCGGGGCGGTCACGCTCACGGCGAACGCCATCAGCGAGTCGGGTTCAGGTTCCCTCAACGCCGGCACCAGCGCCGTCACGCTGACCGCCACGACGGCGCTCACGCAAACGGCGTCCGCCGTCATCACCGCCGGCCCGTTGGGCATCACCGCCGGCAGCGTTGGCACCAGCAGCCAATCCCTGGTCTTCAACGCCGCGTCGCTGACTTCAGACACCTCGGCGGCCAACGGCGATCAGTTCCTGGCCGACACCGCCACCGTCTCGCTCGCCAGCGCCAACGCCCTGAACGCCGGCACCGGCACCCTCACGCTGACGGGCGGCACGTTCCAGATCCAGGGCGGCGCGGGCGGCAACGCCATCACGGACACCTCTTCCGTGACCGTGAACAGTCCGGCGCTGCTGGACCTGGACGGCAACAGCGAAACCATCTACGCCCTGAACGGCACCGGCACCGTGACCAGCAGCAGCGCCGGCACGGTCACGCTGACCGTCGGCGCCGGCGGCGGCAGCGGCACCTTCGCGGGCGTCATCCAGAACGGCAGCGGCACGGTCGGCCTGACCAAGAGCGGCGGCGGCACCGAGGCCCTCTCGAACAGCAGCACGTACACCGGCCCGACCAACATCAACGCAGGCACGCTGCTCCTGGCGGCAGGGGTCAGCGTGCCCAACTATAGCTTCGAGACGCCCAACATCGGCACCGGCGGTGGGGCCTACCAGTACAACCCGGGCGGCGCCAGCTGGACGTTCAGCGGCGCCGGCCTGGCCGGCAACGGCAGCGCCTTCAACAACGCCAACGCCCCGGACGGCACCCAGGTGGCCTTCATCCAGACCACCGGCTCCATCACCCAGAGCATCGACTTCCCCGCGGACGGCTCGTATGTCATCAACTTCCAGTCGGCGTTCCGCAACGCCCAGAACGGCGTGAATGACTTCCAGGTGCTGGTGGACGGCACCGTGTACGGCACCTTCACGCCGACCACCTCGGCGAACTACCTGCCCTACTCCACCAGTGCCTTCACCGTGACGGCCGGCAGCCACACAGTCGAATTCCTGGGGCTCGACACCGCAGGCGGCGACCGCACCTCCTTCGTGGACGACGTGACGATCACCGGCGTCAGCGCGCCCCCGAGCATCCTGCCCACCACCACGGCGGTCACAGTAGCCGCGTCCGCCACGCTCGACCTGGGCGGGACCGACCAGACCATCGGTTCGCTGACCGGCGCAGGCAACGTCGTGCTCGGCACCGGCACCCTGACCACGGGGGCCGATAACACCAGCACCACCTTCGGCGGCGTCATCAGCGGCGCGGGCAGCCTGACCAAGATCGGCAGCGGCGTCTTCACCTTCAGCGGCCTGGGCACCTACGCCGGCAGCACCACCGTCAACGACACCGGCACGCTTCAGCTGGCCGCCGGCGCGCTGCCCGCCAACCCCGTCGCCCACTACACGTTCGACGGCAACACCAACGACTCCAGCGGCAACGGCAACGACGGCACCATCAGCGGCGCCGGCACCAGTTACGTCAGCGGCCAGTTCGGCCAGGCCCTCAACTTCACCGGCAGCCAGGCGGTCACCGTCCCCTACTCGGCCAGCCTGGCCAACCTCAACTCCTTCACCGTCTCGGCCTGGGTCAACATGGCCCCCGGCTTCACCGCGTACCTCAACGGCATCCTGGGGACGCGCTTCGGCAGCGACAACACCTTCGATGTCAAGGTTCAGGCTTCCGGCATCCACGGCGATGTCGGCGACGGCACCAACTGGATCAACACTGGTGTGGACATCTCCAACGCTCAGGGCGGCCAGTTGACGCCCGGCACCTGGGCCATGATTACCTACGTGATCGACAGCACCAGCGACCAGTTCCGGCTCTACATCAACGGCACCCTGCTGAACACCATCGGTTTCACCGGCACGCCGCTGTTCATGAAGCCCGGCCAGACCCTGGAAATCGGCGCATCTGCCGACGGCGAGTTCATGAACGGCGCCATCGACGATGTCTACATCTACGGCCGGGCGCTGGGCAGCCTCGAAATCGGCACCCTGTACAGCACCAGCCACATGGTGTTGCCGACCAGTACCAACGTGTCGGTCGCCAACGGCGCGACCCTCGACCTCAACGGCATCACCCAGACGATTGGCAGCCTCAACGGCGCCGGCACCGTGACCAACAACAGCACCACGCCGGCGACGCTGACGGTGACCGGCGGCGGCAGTTTCAGCGGCAACATCACCGCCGCCAGTACCGCCCTGACCGTCGGCGGCACGGCGCAGACGTTGACGCTCTCGGGCAACAACACCTACGGCGGCCCGACCACGATCAACAGCAGCGACACCCTCCAGGCCGGCAGCACCACCGCCCTGCCTGACGCCACCAGCGTCACCGACAACGGCACCCTCGACCTGGGCGGCAACAACCTGACCATCGGTTCGCTGGCCGGCGCGGGCAACGTCGTGCTCGGCGCCGGCACCCTGACCACAGGAGCCGATAACACCAGCACCACGTTCGGCGGCGTCATCAGCGGCGCGGGCAGCCTGACCAAGATCGGCAGCGGCGTCTTCACCTTCAGCGGCCTGGGCACCTACGCCGGCAGCACCACCGTCAACGGCACCGGCACGCTCCAGCTGGCGAATGCGCCGCTCCCCGCCAACCCGGTCGCCCATTACACGTTCGACGGCAACACCAACGACTCCAGCGGCAACGGCAACGACGGCACCATCAGCGGCGCCGGCACCAGTTACGTCAGCGGCCAGTTCGGCCAGGCCCTCAACTTCACCGGCAGCCAGGCGGTCACCGTCCCCTACTCGGCCAGCCTGGCCAGCCTCAACTCCTTCACCGTCTCGGCCTGGGTCAACATGGTCCCCGGCTTCGCGTCGTTCACCAACGGCATCCTGGGGACGCGCTTCGGCGGCGACACCACGTTCGATTACAAGGTTCAGGCTTCCGGCATCCACGGCGATGTCGGCAGCGGCAGCGGTTGGATCAACACGGGTGTGGACATCTCCAACGCCCAGGGCGGCCAGTTGACGGCCGGCACCTGGGCCATGATTACCTACGTGATCGACAGCACCAGCGACCAGTTCCGGCTCTACATCGATGGCACCCTGCTGAACACCATCGGCTTCACCGGCACGCCGTTGTTCATGCAACCGGGCCAAACCCTGGAGATCGGCAATTCCTCCGGCGGCGAGTTCATGAACGGCACCATCGATGATGTTTACATCTACGGCCGCGCGCTGAACAACAGCGACATCTTCACCCTGTACACGGCCAGTCACATGGTGTTGCCGAGTGGCACCAGCTTGTCGGTCGCCAGCGGCGCGACCCTGGACCTGAACGGCGTCACCCAGACGGTCGGCAGTCTCAACGGCGCCGGCGCGGTCACCAACAGCGGCGCGGCGGCGACGCTGACGGTCAGCGGCGGCGGCACCTTCGGCGGCAGCATTCAGGATGGCGCCGGCACCACGGCCCTGACGGTCACCGGCGGCACGCTGAACCTGACCAGCACCAACACCTACACCGGCGCCACCACCGTCAGCGGCGGCACCCTGCGCGTGAACGGCTCGATCACCAGCAATGCCACGGTCACCAGCCCCGGCACCCTTGGCGGCTCCGGCACCATCACGGGCAACGTCAGCGGCACCGGCACCATCGATCCGGGCAACAGCCCCGGCATCCTTACCATCGCCGGCAACTTCACGCCGACGGGGACCGTCAACTTCGAGGTCTACAGTCCCTACGCGGTCGCCGGCACGGATTACGACCAGATCATCGTCAACGGCGCGGGCAACACCATCAACCTCGGCGGCGCCACGGTCAACTTCATCAGCCCGGGCGGCGGCTCGGCCCCGGCCCTACCCAACGTCATCACCCTGATCCAGAACAACACCGGCACCACGATCACGCCGTTCGCCAACCTCGCGGCCGGGGCGACGGTCACCCTCAGCACCGGCCCCACCTTCGAGGCGTACTACGGCGGCAACGCCGGCTTGGACCTGGTCCTCGTCACCGCCGCGCCCTCGACCGTGGCCTATGTGTCGCCCACCTTCGCCGGCGACGCCCTTGGCCAGTCCATCACCGATGCCGACTTCGGCACGACCGGCAACCAGGGCGCCATCTTCGGCGTCAACGCCTTCACGACGATCGGCGCGGCCCTGAGCGCGATCACCAGTTCCGGCCAGGTGATCGTCAACAGCGGCAGCTACGCCGAGGCCGTCAACATCACCGGCACGCAGACGCTCACCATCACCGGCACGAACACCCCGCAGGCCGTCACGATCAACGCGCTGACCACGGTGGCCGGCACGACGGTTTCGATCCAGGGCGCGTCCACGCTGACCGATGGCGACGCGACCAGCACGACGGCCGCCGGCACCGTCAGCGGCAGCGGCAGCCTGACCAAGCAGGGCACGGGGACGCTGACGCTCAGCGGCAGCAACACCTACACCGGCACCACGACGGTCAGCGCGGGCACGCTGCTGGTGAACGGCAACGACTCGGCCGCGACCGGAGCGGTGGCCATCAACGGCGGTGTGCTCGGCGGCACCGGAACGGTTGGCGGGGTGGTGACGGTGAACACTGGCGGGACGATCAACCCCGGCAACGGTGGCACCAGCATCGGCACCCTGACCGTCGCGGCGTTGACCTTCAATGGCGGCACTTTCGCCGCGGACTTCAACGGCGCCACCTCGGACACAATCACCACGGCCGGGGCCGTCAACCTGAACGCCGGCACCGCCGGGACGTTCACCGTCAACAGCCAGACGGGGACCACCCCGCCCTCGACCGTCTACACGCTCATCAACAATACCGGTGTGGCGGCCATCAGCGGCACGCCGCTGACGGGTGCGGCGGTAGGCGTGCCGGTCACGATCAACGGCGTGCCGACCTTCGCCGACTACATCGGCGGGAACGGCCGCAGCTTCACTCTGACAGCCGCCGGCAACCCGACCCTCAACTACAACGGCGCCCTGATCGTTCGCAAGGACGTAACCGGCGGCGCGAATAACCTTCAGCTCGTTCAAAACGGCACCGTCGTGGACGAGCGGCCCCTGGCCAGCATCATTTCAGTCTACACCGTCAATTCCAACGCTGGCGGTCCCGGCGACAGCCTGACGGTCGATTACACGCCGGGCACCACCGCCCCGGCCGGGCTGTTCGCGACCAACATCGCCTACAACGAGACGGGCGCCACCCCTGCCAGCCTGACGGTCACCAGCGGCACCTTCGGCAAGCTTGCCTTCAACCCAACCGGCAGCACCGCCGAGACGATCCAGGAGTTCACCAACGCGGGCGACACCACGCCGCTGACGACCATCACCGCGACGGGCGTGAGCACGGTCAGCGACACCAGCACCAACACGGGTCTGGCGATCATCAACCTGCCCACGGGTCCGAACACCGCCACTCTGGCCGACGACGGCACCCCCGGCAACACCCTCTCCAAATTGAGTGGGTCCACCCTCCCCGCGACCAGCTTCGCCAACCCCGCCAGTTCGCTGACCATCAACCGCGGCAGCGCCGCGGACAACCTCACGGTCGCCGCCCTCCCCGATTTCACTGCGGGCCTGACGCTGGGCACCGCGGCCAACCCGTTCGGCACGCTGACCTTCAGCGGCGCCGTCACCCTGGCCGCGGGCAACAGCCTGGCCGGGGACGCCGCCGCCGCCATCAACTTCACGGGCGGCGGTGTCTTCGCCACCTCCGGCAGCGGCACCGTCGCACTGACGACGGCCACCAGTATTGCGCTGGCGTCCGGCTCCAGCATCACCACCGGTTCCGGCAACCTGACCCTGACGGCCAACAGCGCCGGCACGACGGCGGGCACCTTCGTCGGCATCACCGTCAACGGCGCCACGCTCCAGAGCGGCACGGGCACCGTGCTGCTGCAGGGCACCGGCGGAACGACCGGCAGCAACGACATCGGCGTGGAGATTCAGGGCGGAGGCAGGATCCAGACCACGGCTGCCAGCGGTACGGTCACCGTCCTGGGCACCGGCGGCGCCGGCTCCAGCAACGACTACGGCGTCTACGTGACCGATGCCAATTCCAGGATCACGTCGAGCGGCGGCACCGTCGCCGTCACCGGCCAGGGCGGCTCCGGCTCCTTCGGCAACAACTACGGCGTGGACGTGGACAACGCAGGCCAGGTGACCGCGGGCGGCACGGGCTCGGTCACCGTCCTGGGCACTGGTGGCACCGGCACCGGCAGCAACAACTACGGCGTCTACGTCACCGATGCCAATTCCAGGGTGACCTCGGGCGGCGGCACTGTCGCCGTCACCGGCCAAGGCGGCGGCAACGCCGCGTCCTTCGGCAACAACTACGGCGTGGACGTGGACAATACGGCGCAGGTGACGGCGGGCGGAGCGGGCACGGTCATGGTGACCGGCACCGGCGGCGCCGGGTCCGGCAACAACTACGGCGTCTACGTGGCCGACGCGAGCCAGGTGACGGCGAGTGGCGCGGGCGCGGTCACCGTCCTGGGCAGCGGCGGCTCCGGGCCGTTCGGCTTCAACTACGGCCTCTACGTGACCGGTGCGGGTTCCCGGATCACCTCGGGCGGCGGCACCGTCGCCGTCACCGGCCAGGGCGGCAGCGGCTCCGGGTCCGGCTTCAACTACGGCGTGGACGTGGACAGTGGCGGCCAGGTGACGGCGGGCGGCAGCGGCACGGTCACCGTCCTGGGCACCGGCGGTGCCACTTCGGGCGGCTTCAACTACGGCGTCTACGTGACGGATCCAGGCACCACGATCACCTCGGGCGGCGGGGCCGTGTCGGTCACCGGTCAGGGCGGTGGCTCCGGCTCCGCCAGCAGCGACGACGGTGTGTACCTGGCCAACGCGGGTCAGGTGACGGCGGGCGGCAGCGGCACGGTCACCGTCCTGGGCACCGGCGGGACGGGTTCCGGGGGCGCCGAAGACGGCGTTTACGTGAGCGACAGCGGGACGTTGGTGACATCGGGCGGCGGCAACGTGTCGGTCACCGGTCAGGGCGGCGGCTCCGGGTCCGCCAGCGGCGACGACGGTGTGTACGTGGCCAACGCGGGTCAGGTGACGGCGGGCGGCACGGGCACGGTCACCGTCCTGGGCATCGGCGGGACGGGTTCCGGGGGCGCCGAAGACGGCGTCTATGTGAGCGACAGCGGGACGTTGGTGACATCGGGCGGCGGCAACGTGTCCGTCACCGGCCACGGCGGCGGTTCCGGCTCCAGTGCCGGCGACATCGGCGTCTATGTCGCCCTCGGTGGCGCGGTGACGGCGACCGGCAGCGGCACGGTCACCGTCCTGGGCACCGGCGGCGCCACTTCGGACGGCTTCAACTACGGCGTTTACGTGACGGATCCGGGCACCACGATCACGTCGGGCGGTGGCACCGTCGCCGTCACCGGCCAGGGCGGCTCCGGTTCCTTCGGCAGCAACTACGGCATCGACGTGGCCAACGCAGGCCAGGTGACCGCGGGTGCCAGCGGCACGGTCACCGTCCTGGGCACCGGCGGCGCCGGCTCCAGCAACGACTACGGCGTCTACGTCACCGATGCCAATTCCAGGATCACGTCGAGCGGTGGCACCGTCGCCGTCACCGGCCAGGGCGGCTCCGGCTCCTTCGGCAACAACTACGGCATCTACGTGGCCAACGCGGGCCAGGTGACCGCGGGCGGCACGGGCTCGGTCACCGTCCTGGGCACTGGTGGCACCAGCACCGGCAGCAACAACTACGGCGTCTACGTCACCGATGCCAATTCCAGGGTGACCTCGGGCGGCGGCACTGTCGCCGTCACCGGCCAAGGCGGCGGCAACGCCGCGTCCTTCGGCAACAACTACGGCGTGGACGTGGACAATACGGCGCAGGTGACGGCGGGCGGAGCGGGCACGGTCATGGTGACCGGCACCGGCGGCGCCGGGTCCGGCAACAACTACGGCGTCTACGTGGCCGACGCGAGCCAGGTGACGGCGGGCGGAGCGAGCGCGGTAACGGTGACCGGCAGCGGCGGCTCCGGGCCGTTCGGCTTCAACTACGGCCTCTACGTGACCGGTGCGGGTTCCCGGATCACCTCGGGCGGCGGCACCGTCGCCGTCACCGGCCAGGGCGGCAGCGGCTCCGGGTCCGGCTTCAACTACGGCGTGGACGTGGACAGTGGCGGTCAGGTGACGGCGGGCGGCAGCGGCACGGTCACCGTCCTGGGCACCGGCGGTGCCACTTCGGGCGGCTTCAACTACGGCGTCTACGTGACGGATCCAGGCACCACGATCACCTCGGGCGGCGGGGCCGTGTCGGTCACCGGTCAGGGCGGCGGCTCCGGGTCCGCCAGCGGCGACGACGGTGTGTACCTGGCCAACGCGGGTCAGGTGACGGCGGGCGGCACGGGCACGGTCACCGTCCTGGGCATCGGCGGGACGGGTTCCGGGGGCGCCGAAGACGGCGTTTACGTGAGCGACAGCGGGACGTTGGTGACATCGGGCGGCGGCAACGTGTCGGTCACCGGTCAGGGCGGCGGTTCCGGCTCCAGTGCCGGCGACATCGGTGTCATTGTCGATAACAGTGGCCAGGTGACGGCGACCGGCAGCGGCACGGTTACCGTTCAGGGCACCGGCGGGACGGGTTCCGGGGGCGCCGAAGTCGGCGTCTACGTGACGGGCAGCGGAGCGATCACGTCGAGCGGCCAAAACGTTTCCATCACCGGCACCGGCGGCAGTACGACCACGCTTGGCATTCTGGTCGATACCCCCATCACCCTCGGTGGCAACACCACCCTGAACCACACCGGCAGCGCTTCGCTGTCGATCAGCGCCCAGGTCACGCTCGGCACCTTCACGCTGACGGACAATGCCACCAGCCTCACCACGACCGGCACCATCTCCGGCCAGATCAGCGGCAGCGGCAGCCTGACCAAGCAGGGCACGGGGACGCTGACGCTCAGCGGCAGCAACACCTACACCGGCACCACGACGGTCAGCGCGGGCACGCTGCTGGTGAACGGCAACGACTCGGCCGCGACCGGCGCGGTCGCCGTCAACGGCGGTGTGCTCGGCGGCACCGGAACGGTTGGCGGGGTGGTGACGGTGAACACTGGCGGGACGATCAACCCCGGCAACGGTGGCACCAGCATCGGCACCCTGACCGTCGCGGCGTTGACCTTCAATGGCGGCACTTTCGCCGCGGACTTCAACGGCGCCACCTCGGACACAATCACCACGGCCGGGGCCGTCAACCTGAACGCCGGCACCGCCGGGACGTTCACCGTCAACAGCCAGACGGGGACCACCCCGCCCTCGACCGTCTACACGCTCATCAACAATACCGGTGTGGCGGCCATCAGCGGCACGCCGCTGACGGGTGCGGCGGTAGGCGTGCCGGTCACGATCAACGGCGTGCCGACCTTCGCCGACTACATCGGCGGGAACGGCCGCAGCTTCACTCTGACAGCCGCCGGCAACCCGACCCTCAACTACAACGGCGCCCTGATCGTTCGCAAGGACGTAACCGGCGGCGCGAATAACCTTCAGCTCGTCCAGAACGGCACCGTCGTGGACGAGCGGCCCCTGGCCAGCATCATTTCAGTCTACACCGTCAATTCCAACGCTGGCGGTCCCGGCGACAGCCTGACGGTCGATTACACGCCGGGCAGCACCGCCCCGGCCGGGCTGTTCGCAACCAACATCGCCTACAACGAGACAGGCGCCACCCCTGCCAGCCTGACGGTCACCAGCGGCACCTTCGGCAAGCTCGTCTTCAACCCAACCGGCAGCACCGCCGAGACGATCCAGGAGTTCACCAACACGGGCGACACCACGCCGGTGACGACCATCACCGCGACGGGCGTGAGCACGGTCAGCGACACCAGCACCAACACAGGTCTGGCGATCATCAACCTGCCCACCGGACCGAACGTCGCCACCCTGGCCGACGACGGCACCCCCGGCAACACCCTCTCCAAATTGAGTGGGTCCACCCTCCCCGCGACCAGCTTCGCCAACCCCGCCAGTTCGCTGACCATCAACCGCGGCAGCGCCGCGGACACCCTGACCATCAACGCGCTACCTGACCTCACTGCGGGCCTGACGCTGGGCACCGCGGCCAACCCGTTCGGCACGCTGACCTTCAGCGGCGCCGTCACCCTGGCCGCGGGCAACAGCCTGGCCGGGGACGCCACCGCCGCCATCAACTTCACGGGCGGCGGTGTCTTCGCCACCTCCGGCAGCGGCACCGTCGCACTGACGACGGCCACCAGTATTGCGCTGGCGTCCGGCTCCAGCATCACCACCGGTTCCGGCAACCTGACCCTGACGGCCAACAGCGCCGGCACGACGGCGGGCACCTTCGTCGGCATCACCGTCAACGGCGCCACGCTCCAGAGCGGCACGGGCACCGTGCTGCTGCAGGGCACCGGCGGAACGACCGGCAGCAATGACATCGGCGTGGAGATTCAGGGCGGAGGCAGGATCCAGACCACGGCTGCCAGCGGTACGGTCACCGTCCTGGGCACCGGCGGCGCCGGCTCCAGCAACGACTACGGCGTCTACGTCACCGATGCCAATTCCAGGATCACGTCGAGCGGTGGCACCGTCGCCGTCACCGGCCAGGGCGGCTCCGGCTCCTTCGGCAACAACTACGGCATCGACGTGGCCAACGCAGGCCAGGTGACCGCGGGCGGCACGGGCTCGGTCACCGTCCTGGGCACTGGTGGCACCGGCAGCAACAACTACGGCGTCTACGTCACCGATGCCAATTCCAGGGTGACCTCGGGCGGCGGCACTGTCGCCGTCACCGGCCAAGGCGGCGGCAACGCCGCGTCCTTCGGCAACAACTACGGCGTGGACGTGGACAATACGGCGCAGGTGACGGCGGGCGGAGCGGGCACGGTCATGGTGACCGGCACCGGCGGCGCCGGGTCCGGCAACAACTACGGCGTCTACGTGGCCGACGCGAGCCAGGTGACGGCGAGTGGCGCGGGCACGGTCACCGTCCTGGGCAGCGGCGGCTCCGGGCCGTTCGGCTTCAACTACGGCCTCTACGTGACCGGTTCGGGTTCCCGGATCACCTCGGGCGGCGGCACCGTCGCCGTCACCGGCCAGGGCGGCAGCGGCTCCGGGTCCGGCTTCAACTACGGCGTGGACGTGGACAGTGGCGGCCAGGTGACGGCGGGCGGCAGCGGCACGGTCACCGTCCTGGGCACCGGCGGTGCCACTTCGGGCGGCTTCAACTACGGCGTCTACGTGACGGATCCAGGCACCACGATCA
Source organism: uncultured Gemmataceae bacterium (assembly GCA_963750165.1). Classification (GTDB taxonomy): domain Bacteria; phylum Planctomycetota; class Planctomycetia; order Gemmatales; family Gemmataceae; genus CAVVPN01. Next base: position 642,090 of record CAVVPN010000003.1, read on the forward strand.
CCTCGGGCGGCGGGGCCGTGTCGGTCACCGGTCAGGGCGGCGGCTCCGGGTCCGCCAGCGGCGACGACGGTGTGTACCTGGCCAACGCGGGTCAGGTGACGGCGGGCGGCACGGGCACGGTCACCGTCCTGGGCATCGGCGGGACGGGTTCCGGGGGCGCCGAAGACGGCGTTTACGTGAGCGACAGCGGGACGTTGGTGACATCGGGCGGCGGCAACGTGTCGGTCACCGGTCAGGGCGGCGGTTCCGGCTCCAGTGCCGGCGACATCGGTGTCATTGTCGATAACAGTGGCCAGGTGACGGCGGGCGGCAGCGGCACGGTTACCGTCCTGGGCACCGGCGGGACGGGTTCCGGAGGCGCCGAAGTCGGCGTCTACGTGACGGGCAGCGGAGCGATCACGTCGAGCGGCCAAAACGTTTCCATCACCGGCACCGGCGGCAGTACGACCACGCTTGGCATTCTGGTCGATACCCCCATCACCCTCGGTGGCAACACCACCCTGAACCACACCGGCAGCGCTTCGCTGTCGATCAGCGCCCAGGTCACGCTCGGCACCTTCACGCTGACGGACAATGCCACCAGCCTCACCACGACCGGCACCATCTCCGGCCAGATCAGCGGCAGCGGCAGCCTGACCAAGCAGGGCACGGGGACGCTGACGCTCAGCGGCAGCAACACCTACACCGGCACCACGACGGTCAGCGCGGGCACGCTGCTGGTGAACGGCAATGACTCGGCCGCGACCGGAGCGGTGGCGGTCAACAGCACGGGTACGCTGGGTGGGACGGGGACGGTCGGCGGGGCAGTGACGGTGAACACTGGCGGGACGATCAACCCCGGCAACGGTGGCACCAGCATCGGCACCCTGACCGTCGCGGCGTTGACCTTCAATGGCGGCACTTTCGCCGCGGACTTCAACGGCGCCACCTCGGACACAATCACCACGGCCGGGGCCGTCAACCTGAACGCCGGCACCGCCGGGACGTTCGTTGTCAACAGCCAGACGGGGACCACCCCGCCCTCGACCGTCTACACGCTCATCAACAATACCGGTGCGGCGGCCATCAGCGGCGTGCCGCTGACGGGTGCGGCGGTAGGCGTGCCGGTCACGATCAACGGCGTGCCGACCTTCGCCGACTACATCGGCGGGAACGGCCGCAGCTTCACTCTGACAGCCGCCGGCAACCCGACCCTCAACTACAACGGCGCCCTGATCGTTCGCAAGGACGTAACCGGCGGCGCGAATAACCTTCAGCTCGTTCAAAACGGCACCGTCGTGGACGAGCGGCCCCTGGCCAGCATCATTTCAATCTACACCATCAATTCCAACGCTGGCGGCCCCGGCGACAGCCTGACGGTCGATTACACGCCGGGCACCACCGCCCCGGCCGGGCTGTTCGCAACCAACATCGCCTACAACGAGACAGGCGCCACCCCTGCCAGCCTGACGGTCGCCAGCGGCACCTTCGGCAAGCTCGTCTTCAACCCAACCGGCAGCACCGCCGAGACGATCCAGGAGTTCACCAACGCGGGCGACACCACGCCGGTGACGACCATCACCGCGACGGGCGTGAGCACGGTCAGCGACACCAGCACCAACACAGGTCTGGCGATCATCAACCTGCCCACCGGACCGAACGTCGCCACCCTGGCCGACGACGGCACCCCCGGCAACACCCTCTCCAAATTGAGTGGGTCCACCCTCCCCGCGACCAGCTTCGCCAACCCCGCCAGTTCGCTGACCATCAACCGCGGCAGCGCCGCGGACACCCTGACCATCAACGCGCTACCTGACCTCACTGCGGGCCTGACCGTGGGCAGCAGCGGCAGTCCGTTTGCCACTGCCACCGTCAACGGCAGCTTCACGCTGAATACCGGCACGCAGAACCTGGCGATCAACGCCGGCGCGATCAACCTCACCGGCGGGACGGCGACCGCCGGCAGCATCAATTTGACCGCCACGGGGGCCATCACCGAATCCGGGACCGGCACCCTGAGCACCACCGGCACCTTGACGACCAGCTCGGCAACGGGAACCACTCTGGGCAACACCAATACCGTCAGCACCTTCACAGCCACCAACGCCACCAGTGGGAGCGTCAACCTGAACAACAGCGCCGCGACCCTGGTCATCAGCGGCATCAACCAGAACGGCACCGTCGCCGGCTCCAACGTGAGCGTGACCAACGCGGGCGCCATGAACGTGATCGGTGCCGTCACCACCACGTCCGCCGCCAACGGCAACATCAACCTGACCTCGACCGGGGGGATGACCGTCAGCGCCGGAGTGAGCGCCGGCGGGTCCGGTAACGTGACCTTGACGGCCAACAGCGCCGGCACGACGGCGGGCACCTTCGTCGGCATCACCGTCAACGGCGCCACGGTCCAGAGCGGCACAGGCACCGTGCTCCTGCAGGGCACCGGCGGAACGACCGGCAGCAATGACATCGGCGTGGAGATTCAGGGCGGAGGCAGGGTCCAGACCGCGGGTGCCAGCGGCACGGTCACCGTCCTGGGCACCGGCGGCGCCGGCTCCAGCAACGACTACGGCGTCTACGTCACCGATGCCAATTCCAGGATCACGTCGAGCGGCGGCACCGTCGCCGTCACCGGCCAGGGCGGCTCCGGCTCCTTCGGCAACAACTACGGCATCTACGTGGCCAACGCGGGCCAGGTGACCGCGGGCGGCACGGGCTCGGTCACCGTCCTGGGCACTGGTGGCACCAGCACCGGCAGCAACAACTACGGCGTCTACGTCACCGATGCCAATTCCAGGGTGACCTCGGGCGGCGGCACTGTCGCCGTCACCGGCCAAGGCGGCGGCAACGCCGCGTCCTTCGGCAACAACTACGGCGTGGACGTGGACAATACGGCGCAGGTGACGGCGGGCGGAGCGGGCACGGTCATGGTGACCGGCACCGGCGGCGCCGGGTCCGGCAACAACTACGGCGTCTACGTGGCCGACGCGAGCCAGGTGACGGCGAGTGGCGCGGGCGCGGTCACCGTCCTGGGCAGCGGCGGCTCCGGGCCGTTCGGCTTCAACTACGGCCTCTACGTGACCGGTGCGGGTTCCCGGATCACCTCGGGCGGCGGCACCGTCGCCGTCACCGGCCAGGGCGGCAGCGGCTCCGGGTCCGGCTTCAACTACGGCGTGGACGTGGACAGTGGCGGCCAGGTGACGGCGGGCGGGACAGGCACGGTCACCGTCCTGGGCACCGGCGGTGCCACTTCGGACGGCTTCAACTACGGCGTCTACGTGACGGATCCGGGCACCACGATCACCTCGGGCGGCGGGGCCGTGTCGGTCACCGGCCAGGGCGGCGGCTCCGGGTCCGCCAGCAGCAACTACGGCGTGTACGTGGCCAACGCGGGTCAGGTGACGGCGGGCGGCACGGGCACGGTCACCGTTCAGGGCACCGGCGCCCCCACAACCGACAGCGGAAACTACGGCGTCTACGTGAGCGACAGCGGGACGTTGGTGACATCCACAGCCGGCAACATCTCGGTCACCGGCCAGGGCGGCGGTAGCACCACGGTCGGCATCTTCATCGATACCGGGGCCGCGGTGACCGCACCGGGCGCATTTTCTGTGACGCTCTCGGCGCTGGGCGCGACCACCGGCGACATCTTCATTGCCGGCACGGTCAGCAGCACCACCGGCCCCATCCATGCAACGGCCGCCGGCAGCATCGGCTTCGACACCACCGGCTTCGTCTCCACCTCGACCAGCGCCGCCGGCGCCAACGTCACGCTGACCGCCTCCGCCACCGGCACCATTACCGAGGCCGGCACCAACACGACCGTGACCGGCAACGCCCTGGCGCTTACGGCCGGCGGCGGCATCGGCTCCAGCACCAATCCGATCGTCATGAACGGCACGACGTTGACCACGAACAGCGTGGCCAGCAACGGCAACCAGTTCCTGGCCGAAATCCCCAGCGGTACAATCAAGCTGGTCACCGCCAACGCTCTCAACGCCGGCACCGGCACGATCGCGTTGCTCGGCGGCGACTTCCAGATCACTGCCGCCGCGGCCGGCAACGCCATCGCCGACACCAGCCCACTCGCGGTCGAGTCGCCCGCCAGGCTTGACCTGAACAACAACAACGAAACGGTGTGGTCGCTGTCCGACGGCGGGGCCCTGGGGGGCAGCGTGACGCTCGGCAGCGGCACACTAACCACGGGCAACAACACCGCCAGCACCACCTTCAGCGGCGTCATCAGCGGCAGTGGCGGCCTGACCAAGGTCGGCAGCGACACGTTCACGCTTTCAGGCACCAACACGTACACTGGCGTCACCAACATCAACGGCGGCACGCTGACGGTCAGCAGTCCCGGCGACCTCAACGACACGGGCGCGGCCGCGGGCGGTGTGGTGCATCTGAACACAGCGGGGGTGACGCTCAACGGCGGCGGCGTCATCAAGGGCCAGGTGTCCATCCTGGCCAGCAACAACAGCATGACGGCCAACAACAGCCACGTCGATGGCGTGACCATCACCGTTCCCACCAGCGGCACCGGCATCACGGTGCCCGCGGGGGTTACCTTCGCCCAGATCGGCGTCAACAGCGGCGTCACGATCAACGGCGGCAGCGCCACCTCGACGGGCATGCTGGTGCGTGGCAGCGCCAAAATAATCAATAGCAACGTGCTCGGACAAAATGTGGACATCAACGTCAACGGCGGCACCGCGGCGCTGCAGGGCGACACGCTGACGCCCGGCACCGGCAACCTGGTCACCGGCTTGCTGGTCCAGGGCGGGGCCATCGTCGATGCCGGGCAGCTGACGGCGTCGGCCACGCCTTTGCCCAACGGCCCAGCCGGCAACGTCGGCTACTATGGCGACATCACCGGCCTGTTCAGCGGCACTCCGCTGGGTTCGAGCGCCCACAGCTCCGGCGGCAACACCTTCGGGACCTCGACCAACCCGTACGCCCTGGACACCTCGGCCACGGCCACGCTCAACCCGGGACCGAACATCCCGCAGGCCATCCGCGATGAGAACACCGGCACCGCCCCGTTCGGCGCCCTGCCGAACGGCGTCGAGCAGTCGTTCAACTACGGCGCCGCCGGCCCACAGCTGGGCCGCATGGACGTGACCGCCCAGAACAACATCTTCAACGGCAGCGCCAACCTGCCGCTGTACCAGATTGAGCAGCTGATCTTCCACGACCTCGACGACTCCAGTGTCGGCTTCGTGACCTTCGGCAACACGTCGGCGCCGGCGCCGTCGGTCGTGGGCAGCGTCACTTACTCGGCCAACTTCAAGCTGTCGGCGGCTCAGGGGGGCACGAGCACACTGGTAGCCGGTGCCAGCGGCAACGTCGGCAACGGCCAAAAATCGATCATCCGCTACATCCAGGTGACCTTCAGCAGTTATGTGTTCCTCGACCCCGGCTTGCAAACCGCCAACGCCAATAACGGGCTGAACCTGATCGAGGTCAACGGCCCCTACTACCAGACCAACACCGACCCGACAAAGGGCCGGTTGATTCAAGCCACTGTGGCCAGCGCAGTGTACAACCGCACGACCGGCACTTACACGGTGACCTACACCTTCAGCGGCCCGGGCACGGAGTACGGCTCGCTGGAAGACGGCAACTACCAGTTGCAATTCAACAACGGGGCCATCCAGGGCGGCGGCCCGGGCGGGCCCGGTCTGTCGGTGCCGGGCGATCCGTTTGCCACCAGCCCCGCCTCGTTCTTCCGCTTCTTTGGCGACACGCAGGGCCGGGGCGAGGTGACCAACACCGATTTGTCACAGATGCAGCGTGCGGTGGGGACGCGGATCGGCATGTCCACTTACGTCGCGTACCTGGACTTCTCGGGCAGCGGCTACATCACCGGGGCGGACTACTACGCCTTCCAACGCCGCTACAGCTACAGGCTCAATGCCGACGGCACCGTGACGCTGATCAATCCCAATCCGTGACCCAGCGAAGAGCCTCGACGCCTGCCGGGCAAGCCGGCAAGCGTCGAAGCTCCGCTTCCTTTGCGACACCAACGAAACGAGTGGGCGGGTGCGATGAAGCACCCGCCCGTTTCGTTTCATGGCCCGGCAGCGATCCCTCCCCGACGCCCGCTCACGGGAAGTTGACGATGGTTTCGTCCCAGGTGACAGTGGGGCTGTTCAGGGTCTTGGTACCCGATCCGGTACCGAAGTTGATGTAAGCGCTGTCGAGACTGGTGCCGGCAGCAATATCCAGTTCACGGATGCCGTTCTTGAACAGGACGTTCAATGCAAAGACGTTGGCGATGGCGTTATTGATCATGACCGTGTCGTGGACCGTGCCGCCGGTGAACGACAGGGTGCGGCCGAGAACCTGGGCCCCGGCATCGAGCGTGAAGGTGTTGGTGCCGTTGCCCATGGTCATGGTGACCGACTTGCCGACCGTGGTGCCGGTGAAGAACTCGACCGCGTTGCCGCCGGCGCCCAGGTTCAGGTTCACGGTGCCGCCGACGGTGAGGGGACCGGGCAAATTAAAAAAGGCTCCTCCGTTGTTTCCCAGATCGACGGCGTTGGCGCCGTTGCCCGCGGTGACGCTGAGGTTGCCGCCAATGGTGCCGCTGAGGCTCACCTGGGTGCCACCGTTGCCGGCCAGGATAGTGAGGCTGCCGCCCACGAACGTGCCGGTGTCCATGTTCACCAGGCTCGGCAAGATGGGACCGGCGCCGGTCCCCATAATGAGGGTCATGCTGCCGCCCACCGAGCCGTGTGGCGGGCCCGCCGGCGTGTTGAAGAGCGAGACGGTGTCACCGTTGTTCGAGCCCATGAAGTTCACGTTGCCGCCCACCTGGCCGATAATGACCAGGTTGGACAGGATCGGCTGATTGGCGTTGCTGACCATCACGTTCCCGCTCACCGAGCCCCCGACAAACGAAAACTCCCCGATGGTGACCTGGGCGGCGGCTGAGGCGTTCAGGTTCCCGCTCACGACACTCCCTGGAGCGATGTTGATGGCGTTTCCCAGGAACCCCGTTTGCGAAGCCCCCGAGAACGTGACGTTGCCACCGACGGTGACGGCCGTGGTCGCGGGCATCAGCGAAGTGGGAGTGGCTTGCCCCACATTGAAAACCTCTTGCCCCGACCCTTGCTGGACGTAAACCGAGCCGTTGACGTGGTCGGCAGCTGTGCCGTTGCCGAAGACCGAGACGGACAGCAGCGAGCCCCCCGTGACGCCCTGCCCCAGGCTCAAATAAATACTGCCCGGGAACGTGCCGCCGTTCAGATCGACGAAGATGTTCTCACGGTAGGACATCAGGTTGAGATGGAGATCTTTGGTGAGAGCGAAGGTGCCGATGTTAGTGCCGCCGGTGAGCGTCGTCACGTTCGCTCCGTCTAGCACCTGGTAATTGGTGCCATTGCGGATGACGAGCAGGGCCTGCCCGGTTCCGCTGCCGGTCGGTGTGCCCGAGAGGCTGAGTGTGCCCTGCGAAAAAACAGTTTTCAGCGTGGGGCACCAACGTTCTTCCAGAATTTCCAGGGACGGACGGAATCGGTTGTGTTTCTTCATGGAAGGTTCTCATTTCTCCATTCGGTTGTGCTCTCCGCCCGCCGTTTGTCGCCAGGCGGCAAAACCACGCACCGCTACATCATGGTGGTGTTAGATTGAAGAGGCACCTGGACCAGGATCATCACGGTATGTCCGGATCAGCAGGTACTGGCCAGAGGCGTTGCCGGCGCTGGGACTGCCGGTAGGCGAGAGCGTGCCCGCCAACAGGCTCACCCTGGCGAGCGTCGGACGGGTGAGGTCTTCAGGAGGTTCCAGGGCGGGGTGGAAGCGAAGGCGGCGGTACATGTCAAGTGTTCTCCGTTGCTGGTACTCGGTCAGACACTCCTACCTAAGCTGGAAAGTCCCCGGAACCCGGTCGCGCTTTTGGGGGGGGATGTTGTTTCTGGGGGCTTTGCCTCGTGGTTAGCATTTCCACCAAGTTTAACGATGCCGCAATGGGCTACAAGGTCATTACCGTTGGTAAAATCCACAAATGGTTGAGGCGCTGGGCTAACATTTTTTGCAATCCGCTTCTTCGGAAATTACTCTACACAAGCTGCAAACGGCGCACATCTGCTATTGGTTACAACCGAGACTTTTTCCCAACCTGGGTGTCGCGGACCGGATGTAATATTGGATAAAGTTTCTGGAACCGTTGTTACCGGCACAACAGGCCGCTGGGAACAACCCCCCGAAACCGATCAGTGCGTGCAACCAGAAGGGATGCCCGCGCCGTCGTCGGCGCCCCATTCGGCCTGTCCGCGCCTCCAGTTACCTCGGATTCCGTCGCTGACATCCTCCGGTGGGCCGACGCCCACAAAAACCGCACCGCTGCAGCTGCCTCCGGAGCGCTATCTCGACCTGCGCAACGTGGCTTGATCGTTCTTGTTTCGAGTCCGAGCCCGAGCGCCAGCGCGGGGCCCCGCGCTGGCGCTCGGGCTCGGACCAACCGCGAAATGCATGGCGATTCTGGATGAGGCCGCCGCTGGCGTTCATGGCTTTTGTCTGCATCTGTGGCTATCTGTGTCATCTGTGGATCGGTTCTCTTGTTTTGCCGCGGAACGCTGCCATAATGAACGCGATAGCTGTGCCCCGTGAGCGTCATCAAGTTCGAGGCGGGAATGCTCCGCACTTCCGAGTTGCTGTCCCAGGCTGTCCGGCCCGACCTGTACCGGATCAACGCCTTCCGCGTGGCCCAGTTACACGCCGGCGCCTCGCCGCGCGAGTTGACGCGCCGCCTGGAACGCATCAAGATGCTGGCCAAACTCGGCGGCCGGTCGCAGGAGCCGGGCGGCCCGCTGCCGTTGCAGCCTGCTCCCGACCTGGAAACCATGCGCGAGGCGCTGGAGCGGCTGCGCGACCCGGAGGTGCGGCTGCTCGACGAGTTTTTCTGGTTCTGGCCGGAGTCGTTCGCCGCCGCCCCCGAGGACGCAGCGCTGACCGCCCTGGCCCGCGGCGACGTGGCGTCCGCCCGCAAGCGCTGGCAGGAGGCACTGGAGCCGGCGCCGCAGCCCATCGCGCTGCACAACCTCGCCGTGCTGGCGCACCTGATGGCGCTCGACCTGGAGTGCCGGGCCATGCTGTCGCCGCAGACGCTGGACGGCTTCACTGCCCGGCTGCGTGACCAGTCCTGGGCGACCGCTTACCAGCACTGGACCGCGCTGGTCAAGCAGGGCGATTTCTGGCGGCTTCTGAAGGAACGTATCGTCCAGCTGGCGGAACCGCAGTTGACGCCGGAGTTGGCGGACGCGCTGCGCAGCGAACTGCCGATGACGTTGCTGGGCATCAACGCCCAGCTGGCGGTCGCGGCGGCGGCGCGCGGCCAGGCCGATGAGGCCCACCGGCACCGCGAGCTGGTCTGCCGATCCGGCTTCGATGAGCTGGACGTTGAGCAGGCACTGCGGCGAGCGCTGAAGCCGGTGCGCGACCGCCTGAAGTCGCTGAGCGAGAGCAGCAGTCAGACGCAGGCGGACGGCTGGCGGACGGCCCTGGAGTTGTACCAGCGCGTCGCCGGGCTGCCGCTCGGCCAGTCCGACCGCGACACGCTGCTGGACGATGTGGCGGAGGTGATGAACCGTGTCTGCTGGTTCTGCCAGACGCGTGTCGGCGAGTCGGGCACCGCGGCGGTGGTGTGGCTCAACAGCCGCATGACACGCACGAAGACCGCCAACCGCGAATCGGTCCACTGGCACCGTTACATCGTGGATGTGCCGCGCTGCTGGCACTGCTACCAGGCGCACCGCAGCTGGGACGTGGCCCGGGCGCTGGGCACGCTGCCGCGCGGTGTGCGACCGGAGAAGGACAAGGAAGCATTTCCGACCATCGAACGACTGCGGGCCGAGGGCTGGGAGATCGGGGCGATTCCGGCGGGGGCGTAAGCATCTCATGGGCAACCTCACGGACTGGCAGCGCCTGCTGGCGGACCTGGCGACCGGCGTCTGGCGGCTGCGGCAGCGGCTGCCGGCCGCGGAAGACGCCCCGGACGGCGTGCGCCGCGCTGCCCGCGACGTGGAAGCGCTGTGGCGGCGGTTGCAGGAAGGCGGCGTCCAGGTGATCGACCACACCGGCGAGGTCTACGACGCCACCAAGTCGCTGCGTGTGATCGCCTTCGAGGCGGCCCCGCAGTTGCAGCGCGAGCAGATTCTGGAGACGGTGAAGCCGACGATTTATCACAACCAGGACTGGCTACAAACCGGCGAGGTGGTCGTGGGCATGCCCGCGCCACCACCCGCCGCCGACGAGGACCGCGCATGACCCGCGCCACCATCGACCTGGGTATCGACCTGGGCACCACCAACAGCTGCATCGGCCTGCTCAAGGGCAACGAGGTCGAAATCCTCCGTAACAACGACGGCCAGGAGTGTACGCCCTCCGCCATCTGGATCGACCGCAGGGACCGCCTGCACGTCGGCCAGCGCGCCAAGGAGCAGTACGAGGCCGACGAGGAGAACGCCTGCATCGAGTTCAAGCTGCAGATGGGCAAAGCGACCGAGCGCACCTTCCAGCGCGGCGGCCGCAAGCTGAAGCCCGAAGAAATGTCCGCGGAGGTGCTCAAGTCGCTGCTGAATGACGCCCGGCAGCGCCTCAATGAGGAAGTGCACGCCGCGGTCATCACGGTGCCGGCGGACTTTGACCTGCCGCAGTGCGATGCCACGCGGCGCGCGGCCCAGCTGGCCGGCCTGAGCAACAGTCCGCTGTTGCAGGAGCCCGTGGCGGCGGCGCTGGCCTACGGCTTTCAGAGCGAGAGCGATCAGGTCTTCTGGATGGTCTACGACCTGGGCGGCGGCACCTTCGACGCGGCGGTCATCCAGATGAAGGACGGCATGTTCCGCGTCGTCAACCACGGCGGCGACCGCCACCTCGGCGGCAAACTCATCGACTGGGCCATCGTCGAGCAGTTGCTGGTGCCGGCGGTGCTGCGCGAACGCAAGTTGCCGGACTTCCGCCGCGGCAACCCGCGCTGGAAGGCCGCCTTCGCCAAGCTGAAACTCGCCGCCGAGCAGGCCAAGATTCGCGTCTCGCGCGACAAGGCCAGCGAGATCAGCATCGACCCACTGTGCATCGACGAGAAGGGCGACCGCGTCGGCTTCGACTTCGAGCTGGGCCGGGCCGATGTCGAGTCGCTGATGGAGCCGTTTGTGCTGCGCTCGATCAACATCTGCAAAAAAGTCCTCGCGGAGAAGCGCCTGGGGCCGGACCACATCCAGAAACTGATTCTGGTGGGCGGCCCGACGTTGACGCCGTACCTGCGGCAGCGGCTGGCGGACCCGAAGGACGGCCTGGGCATCACGCTGGAGCACGGCGTCGATCCGCTGACCATCGTGGCCAAGGGGGCGGCCATCTTCGCCGGCACGCAGCGGCTCGACGAGGTGCCGGAAGCGCCGCCGAGCGGCGCGGAGACGTTCAACTTGCAGCTGGAGTATCAGCCGGTCGGCAGCGACCCGGAGCCGCTGGTCGGCGGCAAGGTGCTGCCGCCGCCGGGCACAGACCTGGCCGGCTACACCATCGAGTTCCTGGACGGCCACGCCCATCCGCCGCGGCGCAGCGGCAAGCTGACGCTGACGGCGGAGGGCACGTTCATGACGAACCTGTGGGCCGAAAAGGGTCGCACCAACACGTACCTGATCGAACTGCACGACGCCAGCGGCCGCCGCTGCGCGACGAAGCCGGAGCGCTTCACCTACAGCATGGGCGTGGCGCCGACCGACCCGCCGCTGATCCACTCACTGGGCATCGCCACCATCAACAACGAGATGGAGGTATTCATCCCGAAGGGGACCGCCCTGCCGGCCCGCAAGCGCATCGTGCAGCGCACGGGCATGGTGCATCGCAAGGGCCCCAACGGCGACGCCATCCGCATCCCGCTCATCGAGGGCGAGAATGTCCGCCGCGCCGACCGAAACCGCCACATCGGTACGCTGGTCATCCGGCCCGACTCGTTCAAACGCGACCTGCCGGCGCTGAGCGAGATCGAGATCACACTGGAAATCGACGCCTCGCGCATGCTCCGCGCCCGGGCGTTCATCCCCATCCTGGACGAGGAGTTCGCGGAGATCATCCGCTTTCAACAGGGCTCGCCGGAGGTGGAGGCGCTGCGCAAGGAGGTGGCGTCGGAGAAAAAACGGCTGGCGAAGCTGACGCGCAAGGCGGAATCGCTGGAGGACGAACTGGCGCAGCAGCTGCTGCGCCGCATCGCCGACGAGCGCATCGAGCAGGACCTGGACGCCGCCCTGGACGCCGCCGCCAACGACCCGGACGCCGCCGACAAGTGCGCCCAGCGCCTGCTGGATTTGAAATCGGCCGATGACGACGTGGAGTTCGCACTGGAGTGGCCGGCGCTGGTGTCGCAGACGCAGCACGAACTGGCCGAGCTACGCGGTCTCGTCGAGGAGCAGGGTTTGCCGCGCGACAAGCAGCAGTCGCACCTGCTGGAGCGCGAGGTGCGCAAGGCGCTGGAGGGCCGGGACCCGGACCTGCTGTGGCGCAAGTACAAGGAAGTGCAGCGGCTGGTGAACGTGCTGTGGTGGCAACGGCCGACATCGTTGGTGGAGGCACTGCACGTGCTGGAGGGCCTGCGCGAGAGCATGCGCGACCAGCAGATGGCCGACCAGTTGCTCAAGCGCGCCGACCGGGCCATGTACGAGAAGGACTACCCGGCGATGCGAACGGCCCTGCAGCAGTTGATCGGGCTGCTGCCGCCAGAGAAGCGCGGCCGGCTGCCGGGCTACGGCGGCACCACGCTGGGGTAAGCGCGGTCGGATAAACCACCCGCCCGAAGCGGCAGCGCCGGGGCAGTCGTCCCGGCGCTGCCGCTTCGAGCGGATGTGCGAGCGCCGCCAGCACCCGCGGTTGGCCGGACAACAGCAGGCGTCTGGTGGAGGCGCTGTTGCAGGAACTGGCGCAGGCGAAAAAAGGGACGGCAACTAGGGCTCGCCCGCGCCACCAGGGAGGCCATTTTCCTGCCCATCAAGGGGTAACAGGGCTCAGATCCTTGTCAATCCCCCAGATCTCTTCGCTGCCGGGGAACCGCTTGATCAGACGAGCCCGGCACGCCTCGGCCTGCTCCCGGGTGGCAAAACGCAGTTGCAGGTGGTTGTCCCCAAACAGGAGGGAAGCCCCCTCTTCAAGGAACGCTTGACGGCACTGCTCCGGTGTCACCGGGTCGGCGGGACGAAGGTGAGCCACTACCCGGTAGGGCAACATTCCAGACTCGTAGGCTTCCAGATAGGTCACCCCAATCGCCAAGGCAATGCGGTCGCCGTAATCCTTGCCTTCCGCCTTCTCATAGGCCTGGTGAATGGTAAACACGCGCTCTTCACTCGGCACGTCTTCCCATTTGTCCCAAATGACGGTAACGCGCAGCGTGTTCGTCCGGGGGAACAGTTGTTCCTCAATCAGCGGCTGACCGACTTCACGGTTCGCAGTTAGCTCTACAGCGAGTTCCGCAACCAGCTGGGGGTAGTGAGAAGTCGGGGTTTCAGGGCTGTGTTTAATGCGTGGCATCGGCAACCTCATAACTGGTGGATGTTCTGCAGCAGCCAAACCGCGGCTTCCCTGATCCGGCGCACCTCGAAGGCGTAGGCGACGTTTTTATGATACCGGAGGAATTCACTCCACAGATACTCAAAACGTTGGGTGTTGGCCACCACGAGGCCCCGAAGGTAGGGCTCGCTTATGCGAGCCCGGGAATGTTTGACCGAGTGTTAACCAGTAACTGAGCCCATGATTCCAGATGATGCAAATTACCGGCCCAGGAGAAGCCGAACTTGGCGGCGTTGGCCTTCGCCCCGTACAGGTCCGCCGGGGTAATGTGCTCGTTGGCCCGGAAGTTCACGGCACGGAAGTAGGCCGCCTTGAGCGTCATTTCCGCGGCATAGCCCCAAAGGTAAATTGCAGCAGTACGGCAGCCGGCCGCCTCCAGAGCCACACCATCCTGAAATCGCTGCCGGGCGGCGGCCTGAAACTCGGCGATGCTGTCCGGCTGACACCTGTGGAGCAAGCGCTTGGGCATTCCTGATCCTTTACTGGTCACCTGTACTTGATGACCACGCGCGGCTGGCCGACCTTGCGGAAGCGCTCCAGCTCCGGATGGCTTTGCACGTACAGCTGCAGGGCCTTGCCGTCCCAGGTGATCGCCCCGCGGTAGTAGATCGCCTGGACACCGCCCAGCCGGGCGCTCTTGCCGACTTGCAGCACTTCCGCTCTCACCTCCGCCTCCAGTTCCTCCACCGCGCGGGCCGCGTCCTCCAGGTCCGCCGCGTACTTCGCCTCCAGCGCGTCCAGCTGCGCCCGCACCGCACTCAGGACGGCCTCGCGCTCCGCCTCGACCTGTTGCTTGAGCCGCTCGTGATACTGCCGTGCCTCCGCCAGTTCCTCAAATTTGCCGTGGACGATTTCGCTCGCTGGCTCGAACGGTGGCTCCTCGGCGGATGGTTCCGGCGCCGGCGCGGCCGGGGGCGGTTGCTGGCGGAGCTTGACCCAGACGCGCTCGAAGGGCGTCTCCGGCGCCGTCTCGCCGCGGGCCGCCTGCAGGAAATGCTGCTGTTCAGGAGTGACCGGCGCGATCACCCCCGTGGCCAGCGCCTCCATCCAGTGGCCGAAGCGGGCGAGGAGTGCGGCCTCCTCGCCCGTGAACGCTCCGGGCCACGGCGGCGTGTAACCCCTGCGCTGCAGATACACCGCATGATCGGTCGAGACGCCCATGACGCACCCTCCTTCGGGATCGCTCACTTCTTCTCCGGCGCGTCCCCGGCGACGAACGCCTTGCCCACCGTGGTCGGCACCAGGGCAGCATTGCGATTCGGCTGCTCGACCCAGCCCGCCAGCGGCACGTAGGCGCGTTTCTCCCTGTCCCAGTTGAGGGCCACCTGGCCCTTGACGCCGGGCACGAACGGGAAGCGGTGGACCTCGCCAACCCAGCCGTACATGCCCGGCCCAGGGCCGGCCGGCAGCATCACCCGCCGCGTCACCACCACCGCGTCATTTTTCTTGAGCGGACCCTTGTCGCTCTCCAGCACCTGGAGCGTCACCTGCAGCGTCGCCGACCTGGCCTTGCCCTGCACCTGATAGTCGGTGCAGACCGCCGACAGCACACGCACCTTCGCGACCACCTCGGCGGTCTCGGCCGCCTTTTCGTACGCCTTCTTGTGGACGATTGGATTGATCGCCTGGGCGGCCAGCCGGGCGTCGCCGCCCCAACCGCACGCCAGCACTGCCAGCACTGCCACCGTCTTGAACCCGAAGCGCATGATGACTTCTCCCTGAAGTATCCCCGTCCGAGCCCGAGCGCCAGCGCGAAGCCCCGCGCTGGCGCTCGGGCTCGGACCCGATCGCTCGAACCGCGTCCCAGGATACCGCAGCGGTGGCGGCCGACGCAAGTAGCGAAAATTCCAGAAAAATCGCGGAAAAAGCGGCCATCTGCATTTGCCCCGGTCGGGGCCGCCCGGTACCATGAGCCCAGTGTGTTCGCCTCCCAGGAAAAAACGGCTTTCACGGCGGCTCATGGCACTCGCCAGTCAGACCATTGGCTTGCTCAAGGCGGCGGCGGCCCTGGTGCGCGAACTGCCCGGCGACGCCGTGCTGCTGCTGTGCGACAGCGACCTCGACTGGGAAGAAGTCACCTATCACCTGGGCGACTGCCGCGTGCTGGTCGCCACCACCGACCCCCAACTTTATCTGAAGTTGAAGGCCCACGCCGGCCTGGTGCCGCTGGAGATCGACGCCGGCCCGGTGCCGATCCAGGAGCGCATGAGCCTGGCCGTCCTCGAGGCGGTGGTGAATGAGCAGCTCCGCAGCGGCGCCCACCTGGTCACGGTCTACAACGGCATCGTCGTGGACGAGGACGAGAGCCACAATCCCCTGGACAGCCTGAGTGTCATCCATCTGGGTGAGCATCTGGAGCGGCTCAGCGCCCAGGATCTGCGCAAGCTGGACACGCAGGTGCCGCTGGAGACGCTGCGGGCGGTCGTTGATCTGGCGACCGAGATCGGCCGCGAGGGCCGCGAGGGCAAGCCGGTCGGCACCATGTTCGTGGTCGGCGACACCGCCAAGGTGCTCGGCATGGCCCGACCGCTCAACTTCAACCCGTTTCGCGGCTATTCGCGCAAGGAACGCGACATCCGCGACCGCCGGGTGCGCGAGCAGATCAAGGACATCGCCCAGCTGGAAGGCGCCCTCATCATCCGCCGCGACGGCGTGGCGGTGGCGGCGTGCATGTACATCGACACGACCGCCGAGGGGATCACGCTGAGCAAGGGTTTGGGTACACGGCACTGGGCGGCGGCGGCCATCAGCCGCAAGACCAAGGCGATTGCGGTGGCGGTCAGCCAGTCGTCGGGGACGGTGCGGCTGTTCCAGGGTGGCGAGGTGGTGTTGCACATCGAGCCGTTCGCGCGGCCGATGATCTGGCAGAAGTTCAAGATGGACGCCACCGACGGCGACGGTGGGCCACCGCCGCCGGTGATCCCGTAGCGTTTTTCTCCCCTCGCCCCCTTCAGGCGGCGAGGGGAGTTAGAGGAAGGAGCCCCATCGTGACACGCCTGTTTTCCCTGGACCGCTTCACCGACTTCGGCCCCAACCGCCTGCTGCCGGACGCGCCGCCGGCCAGGCTCTGGCACGTCCCGGGTCGATCCACGGCGCTGCGCAGCGCCGTCCGCACCGGCTGCCCGCGCAAGCCCGGCGTCTACGGCATGCTCGATCAGCACGGCGACCTCATCTACATCGGCAAGGCCAAGCAGTTGCGCACGCGCCTGCTAAGCTACTTCCGCCCGCGCAGCCGCGACGAAAAGGCCGGCCGCATTGTGGATAACACGTTCGGGCTGGTCTGGGAGGTGAACCCCAGCGAGTTCGCGGCCCTGCACCGCGAACTGGAGCTGATCCAGCGCTGGCGGCCGCGCTTCAATGTCGCGGGCAAGCCGAACGGCTGGCGCTACACCTACGTCTGCCTGGGCCGCAAACCGGCCCCTTACGTCTACCTGGCGGCGCGGCCGCCGGCGTCGGCCCAGGCGTTCTTCGGCCCCGTCGCCGCGGGCAGTCGCGCCTTCGAGGCGGTGCGGCGCGTCAACGATCACTTTCGGCTGCGCGACTGCCCGCAGAAACAGGAGATGGTCTTCGCGGATCAGCAGGACCTGTTCCCTGTCGAGCGCACCGCCGGCTGTTTGCGCTACGAGATCGGCACCTGTCTGGGGCCGTGCGCCGCCGCCTGCACACGCAGCGCTTACGCCGCGCAGGTCAACGCTGTCGCCGCGTTTCTGCACGGCCGGGATCTGACCATCCTGAAGGACGTGCAGCGTGCCATGACCGCGGCGGCCGCGGCCCAGGAATTCGAGCGCGCCGCCGTGCTCCGCGACAAGTTCGAGGTGCTGGGCTGGCTGTACGAGCAACTGGAGCAATTGCGGCTGGCCCGGACGAGTCCGTCGGTGGTGTACCCGGTGCGCGGCCACGACGGCAACATGATATGGTATCTGATCCACGGCGGCCGGGCAGTCGTCGGCACGCCGGCGCCGCGCGACGCCACGGAGTGGGCCCGGGTGGCGGCGCTGATGCAGCGCGTGTTCCGGCCGGGCGATGGTGAGTTGACGGCGACGGCGCCGGTGGAGGGGGTGCTGCTGGTGGCGTCGTGGTTCCGGCGCTTCCCCGAGGAGCGCAAACGGGCCATGACCCCCGAGCAAGCACTGAACGATTCACCACAAAGACACAAAGCACACAAAGAAAACGAAATGCATTGAACCGATTTCTTTCTTTACTCTTTGCCTTTTCTTTGTGTCTTTGTGGTGAAACCTCTTTCAACCGTGATCGCCGTGGGGCCGCACCTTCTCGTACATCAGCCTGACCAGCTTTTCCAGCAAATCAATGTATTCCGTGCCGGCGATCACCTGCACCTGTCCCATGAGCTTGCGTTTGCGCTCCAGGAACTCGATGAAGCGCTCAACACCGATGCTCGTCAGCGCGGCGCCGCTGCCCTGCATGGCTAGCAACTCGTCGATCTCCTGCGGACTCAGCTGGCGGGCGCGATCCTGGTTGCGGTCCAGCCACGCCACCAGTTCGGGGTTGGTCACCTGCTCGTACAGCCGGCTCAGTGTCTCGTCGCTGGTCGCTGGGATGCCGTTCATCCGCGCCAGCAGCCGGTCCAGCGGCAGGTTGCGCAGGTCGCTCACCGGCAGGCCCAGCGCCTTGGCGCAGGCGCTGACGGTCGAGTTGCGCAGGTGGCGGCCGCCCTCCTTGAGGATCGTCCGCACCGTTTGCCGGTTCAGGTTGGTAATGCGCGAGAAATCCTCGTAGTTCCAGCCTTTCTCCTCGACCAGCCGCGCGATCTTCGCGGCCAGCGCTGCCGAGTTGTCCTGCGATAATTCGTTCATATTCGGCGATTGTAAAGCCCCGCTGTACGTCCGTGAAGAGGAGTTGTGCGGTCTGGTCGAAAAAACCGGACTCCACCCCTAAAATTGAACCATGCGATCCTCATTACGCGACAAAATTGTCCTCGTCACGGGTGGCTCATCGGGCATCGGTCGGGCCACCGCTCTGCGGTTGGCGGCCCTCGGTGCCCGCGTCAGCCTGGCGTCGCGCAACGCGGCGGCGCTGGAGGTGGTGGCGCAGCAAATCAAGGACGCCGGCTCCGAGGCGTTGGTGGTGCCGACGGACGTGACCGACGCGGAGCAGTGCCGGCGGGCGGTCGAGGCGACGGTGGAGCGCTTCGGCGGCCTGGACGTGGCGCTGAACTCGGCGGGCCTGTCGATGCGGGCGTACTTCGAGCACTGCGCGCTTGCCGGCATGGAAACCGTCATGCGTGTCAACTTCTTCGGCACGCTGTACGTGACGCACTTCGCGCTGCCGCATGTCATTCAGCGGCGCGGCTCGCTGGTGGCGCTGAGCAGCCTGACGGGCATCCGCGGCGTGCCGTCGTATTCGCTCTACGGGGCAAGCAAGTTCGCGGTGCGCGGGCTGTACCAGGCGCTGCGGTTGGAGCTGAAGCGGCACGGCGTTCACGTGGGGGTGGTGTCACCGGGATTCGTGGCGACTCCCCTGCGCGAGAACGTGCTGGGGCCGGACGGCCGGCCGTGGCCGGAGCCGCCGGCGCCGCCGTTCCGCGTCTGGCCGGTGGAGAAGGTGGCGGATAAGGTGGTGCGGTTGATCGTCAAGCGGCGGGCGGAGGCGCTGATCCCGTGGTGGGTGGGACCGGTGCTGAAGCTGGACGAGTTGGTGGTGATGTCTTGGATCGGCGACGCGGTGCTGCGCTGGAAGCTCCCGCCGGAACGGATCGACGGGGACGCGAAAGGGGGGACGGCATGACGGAGGCGGAATGGCCGGCGTTCGCTGATCCCGGGCCGATGTTGCGCCACCTGACCGGCAAGATCAGCGAGCGGAAATTGCGGCTCTTCGCCTGTGGCTGTAGCCGCCGCCTGCTGCCTTTGTTGCGTGACCCGCGGCTGGAGGAAGTGCTACTCCTGGCCGAGCAACTGGCCGAGGGGATGGCCAGCGCCAAGGAGCGGTTGCTGGTCCTGGTGGACGCGATTCAAACAGAAGCCACCGCAACGCCACCGGCAACAGCGGCCTATCAAGGCATCATGGGGTTTCTACTCGTCTGCTGCTTCCCCAATCACGCCATGTTCGAGTTGGGGTTACGTTCACTGGCCAACGCGGTTGCCTGGGACACGATGCCGGGGGCGACCATTGTGGAAGACGATTGGGCTTCCCCCCATGATCCAGAGTGGCAAGCGGCGTACACGGCGGAGCGGAGACGACAGGCGATCTTGCTTCGTGATGTGGTTGCCAATCCCTTTCGTCCGGTCGCCCTCCCCGTCCTCTGGTTGTCCTCGACCGTGGTTCAGTTGGCTCAAGCGGTTTACGATGAACGGGCGTTCGACCGCCTTCCCATTCTTGCGGACGCCCTCGAAGAAGCCGGCTGCACCGACACCGCCATCCTCGGCCATTGCCGCCAACCCGGCGAGCACGTCCGCGGCTGCTGGGTGATCGACCTCCTGCTTGGGAAACAATAACACCTCTATTTCCGCGCTCCGATTTCCGATAACAACTTTGCCGGATAAAGTTCACTTGACATCTACCGCCCACATCGTTAACTTTGCCGCGTAAAGTAATTGGCAGGTTGAAGCCCAGGCGGTCCACACCGCCCCGCTCCCCCATTGTCCCAGGAGGTGCCATGTCCCCCGTTGACCGGCCCGCCCCAACCGCCGCCGGCCCCGCGGCTTCGCGCCGCTGGGTGCGCTACTTCCACAAAAACGCCGGCGCATTACTGCCGATCCCCTGGCACGACGGGCCGACGCTGACGCCCGCGGAGGGCGCCGCGGTGCTGCCGTCGTTGCGCGAGTTCCAGCGCGGCGAAAGCCTGGAGGGCCGCCACTTCTTCGTGGTCGCCCGCGCCCACGCCGAGCGCGCCGGCGACCCGGAGTACGCCGAGGCGCACCGCCTGTTCATGGCCGAGGAGCGGCGGCACGGCGACACCCTGGCCCGCTTCCTGCGCCAGGAGGGGACCGCGCCGCTGGAGCACTGCACGACGGCCAGCTGGCTCTTCCGCTGGTGCGGCAGCCGCGCCGGCCTGGAGTTGATCCTCCTTGTCGTCCTGTTCGCGGAGGTGCTCGCCCAGGTGTACTACCGCGCCCTGCTCGCCGCCACCGGCTCGCCGACGCTGCGCCGGTTGTGCGTCCAGCTGCTGTGCGACGAGGCCCAGCACGTCCGCTTTCACTGCGAGCGGCTCGCCCTGCTGCGCCGCGGCCGGCCCGCCTGGCGGCGGGCGCTGACGCGCCTCGTGGATCACGCCCTGTTCTGTTGTGCGTTCCTGGTGTGCTGGTGGGGCCACGCCCGCGCCCTGCGCCGGCGGCCACGGCCTGTGCCGCACCTGGCACGCCGCCCGCGCCAAGTACCGTCGCGCCCGCGGCCTGATGCGCCTGCCGCCCCAGATCACGTGGGACAGGCTTCCAGCCTGTCAGGTCAACGACAGGCTGGAAGCCTGTCCCACGATTTAATCCCCGTTCTCAACCCAGGAGCCTGTCATGACCACGGAGTGGTTCCCCCGCGCCATGCGCGTCGCCCCGCACCTCGACCCGAACCTGCGCACCGGCCCGGTTCAGTCGAAGCACGCCCTGCTGTTGAACCCGTTCTACCGCAAGGACCCGCACGCCAGCTTTGGCAAGCACGTCCTGACGCCGAGCCTGGCGCTGACCAGCATCGCCGCCGCGACGCCCCCCGACTGGACCGTGCAATACTGGGACGAGAACCTCCTGCAAGGCCCGCCGCCCGCGGAGCCGTTCCCGCAGGTGGTCGGCATCAGCGTGCACCTGACCTTCGCCCGCCGCGCCTACGAGCTGGCCGACTGGTATCGCCGCCGCGGTGCCACCGTCATCATGGGCGGCCTGCACGTGCTGTCCTGCCCCGACGAGGTTCGGCCGCACGCCGACGCCGTGGTCCTGGGCGAGGGCGTCCACGTCTGGGGCGAGCTGCTGCGCGACGTGGAGCGCGGCCAACTGCGGCCGGTCTACCACGGCGACTACCGCCGCCCCTACCGCGACGATCCGCCGCCGCGCCGCGACCTGCTGCCGCGCGACAGCTTCTTGACGACGACGAGCCTGATCGCGACGCGCGGCTGTCACAACCGCTGCGGCTTCTGCTACCTGGCCACCGACGGCCTGCACATGCCCTACCTGACGCGCGACGTGGAACAGGTCGTCGCCGAGTTCGCCGCGGACGGCCAGCCCTACGCGGTCTTCGTGGACAACAACCTCGGCTCGAAACCGGAGTACTTGCGGGCGCTGTGCCGGGCGCTGCGGCCGCTGGAAAAGATCTGGAGTGCCGCGGTCACCATTGACGTGACGGACGACCCGGCGCTGGTGCGCGAGATGGCGCTGGCGGGCTGCACGGGGGTGTTCGTCGGCTTCGAGTCGCTGCAGGGCGAGAACCTCGACGACGCCCGCAAAAAGACGCCGCGGCCGGAGGACTACGCCCGCCGTGTCGCCCTGTTGCACGACCACGGCATCCAGGTCAACGGCAGTTTCGTGCTCGGCTTCGACCACGACCGGCCCGACGTGTTCGCGCGGACGGTGGAGTGGATCGAGACGAACCGCCTGGAATGCGCTACGTTCCACATCATGACGCCCTACCCGGGCACGCCGCTTTACCGCCAGCTGGAGGCGGAGGGCCGGCTGCTGCACCGCGACTGGGAACGGTACGACACGGGGCACGTCGTTTTCCGGCCGAAGCACATGACGGTGGAGCAACTGGCGGAGGGTTATGCGTGGTGCTACCGGCGGCTGTTCTCGCACGCCTCGATTTGGCGGCGGCGGCCACGGGACGCACGGGCGGTGCTGCCGTACCTGGCGATGTCGTACCTGTATAAGCGGAGTAATCGGCTCTGGTACTGGTTGATTCGGCAGCGCCTGACGGCGGCGGTGTGGCGGGGGTTGGTGGAGTGTACGCGGCGCCGGCACGTGCGTTTTCGCCGTGAACTGGCGACGGCCGCGGAGCCGGCGGTGCGACGGGCGGCGGCGGTGCTGTCGGCGGGGGTGTGACGATGAGCCGCCGTTGCGGCGCCGCTACTTCCGGATGCGAGCGTTGACGGCGACCAGGGCCTCGCTGGCCGCGGTGCGCACGTTGCGGTCGCGATCCTTCTGCAACTGACGCAGCGTCGGCAGGCAGTTCGCGGTGCCGATGCGGTTGAGGATGCGGCACGCTTCCAGACGGATGCCGGCGTCCCTGTCCGTGGCGGACTGCAACACGAGCGCTTCCGCCGCCGGGCCGTAGTTTTGCAGCACCTTGCTGGCCTGCTCCCGATCCGGCCCAAGCCGCAGCCAGATGCGTTCGAGAGCGCGCGGGTCACGCAGGTCGCCCAGCACCTCCAGCGCCAGGTGCCGCACCCCGGCGTCGTTGTGGTCGAGCAGATCCACCAGCGCTGTCGTGCTGTTCGGGGTCGCCCACTTCTTCAGCAGCGGCCGGGCCGTGTCCCGGTTCAGATCATTCTGATTCTTGATCCGCTCCAGCACCTTGTTCGTCACCTCGGCGCGCAGGGCCTCGTCCACCGGCTGCTTGTTCAGCAGGTCCAGCCCCAGCTGCCGCACGCCGCCATCGCTGTTGTCGATCAGTTTGAGCAGCGCCGGCACGCTGTCCGGCCCGGCCCAGTGGCGCACCGTCTGCCGCGCCGCCTCGCGGGTAAAGCCGTTGCCGTCGTTGACGTTTTCAATGGCCCGCTCCACCACTTCCTGACGCCGATGCGCCAGCACCGGCGCCCGCGCCAGCGCTTCGAAGGCGTCCTTGCGCCGCCAGCCGTCCGCCTCGTGGGTGACCGCCAGCACCTGCGTCAACTGCTCGTCGTTCTGCGGCGTCTCGATTTTTTGCGGGCCGAGCATGGACAGGCTCAAGAAACTGCCACCGAAGATGAACCAAAAAACCGTGCGGACCACGATGCCGATGCCGCACGCCACACTGAGGAAGATCGTGCCCGCAATCAGCTCTCGGGCCCACACCGACTTCACCCGTCGCGGCTTGCGGACGTTGGGGCCTTTGGGCGGCGGGATCAGTTCGTCGGGGGGCGGCCGGCGCTGGGACTCGTCGCGCTCTGGGATCAGGCTGCGACCGCGGCCGCGCCGCGCTGGCAGCACTTCCGGGATGGGTTCGTCCTCGGTAATTTCTTCCGCGAGCGGTTCCGGCGCCCGCACGGTGAACGGCTGCTTGCAACTGGGGCAGCGGACGCGCTTGCCCAGCAATTCGTCCGGGACCGCCACCGGCCTGGCGCAATCGGGACAGGTCATCTCAATGGACATGGTCGTGGCCGGGTGAAGGTGGGCTGTTTTTTACCGCTGCTTGCGACCTGGCGCACGTCCGCCAGGTCGCAAGCAGCGGTAAAGCAGACGAGGACGGGTCAACGGTGGCTGAAGCGCTTGGCGACGCCGGTCAGCTCCATGGCCAGGGTGGTCGCCAGCAGCAGCACCTTGAGGTTGGGATGCTCGCGCACTTCCTCGTTCATGGTGATGGTCGTGCCAACCGCGCCCCAGATAAACTTGACCTTCTTGGCCTCAGACGCCTCGTCGGAAATGCGCGCCAGGTTGCGGCCGTCCTCCGAGTCGAAGTCGATGTAGCTCTTCAGGAAGTAGGGCTTGACCTCCGCGATCTGATTGTCGTCGGCGTCGTAGACCCAGAAGCCGCCGCGCAGCGAGAACAACTTGGTCTGGAAGTAGCCGATCTTCTCCGCGAACTGGTTGAAGATCTCGATCTTGGTCACGAACGAGAACCACTGCACCGGCTTGCGCACCGTGAACAGAATCGGCCCCTTGTCCTCCTCGCGCACCTCAATTACCGTCGCCAGCCACGGTTTGATCGATTTGATGCTGCGCAGGATCATCGTGAAGATGCCGAGACGCTCGGCGGCAATGCCCAGCTCTTCCTCGGTGTCCGGGTTGGTGATCTTGAACTTGGCGCCGCCGAAGAAGACGATCTTGGCCTTGACCTTGAAGCGGTCGTGCTTGAGCATCTCACAGGTTTCCCAGAGGTGCTCGAGTTCGTCGTCGCCTTCGTCGTCATCATCGCGGCGGGCGGGGGCCTTGGCGGCAGGCTTCTTGGCCGGGGCCGGCGGCGGCCCGGCGCTGACAGCCTTGCCGCTGGCCGCCTTCGCCGCCGGCGCCTTGGGCACGGGCGGCGGTCCACCGGCCCCCTTGACGTTGCCGTTGGCCTTGGGTGGCGCGGCCCCGGTGACGGCCGCATCGGCCGCGGGAATCTTCAGCGGCTGCTGGCAGCCGGGACAGCGGACAGTCTTGCCGGCCAACTCGTCCTTGACGCGCAGCGTCTTGGCACAGTCGGCGTTGGTGCAGGTTACCTGGATTGGCATGGGAGGAGTCTCGCAAAAAATCGCCCGCGAGGGAGCTTGCCTGGTGTCGGCCCGGGTGGGTCCGTCTGCGATATTTCTGTGAGTATAGACACTTCCATTCCGGAAGCGAACCAGAATTTGGAAATCCTCTCCGCCTGCGGCTCACAGCAATTCGTGGATGACGCGGCCGTTGGTGTTGACGACACGCACCGGCCGGCCCTCCGCAGTGTAGAACTCCTCATTCGGGTCGATGCCGAGCAGGTGATAGATGGTGGCGGCCAGGTCTTCGGGGCCATGCGCGGGGCCGTTGGGCCGCTCGGCGCGGGCGTCGGTGCGGCCGACCACGCGGCCGCCGACGATACCACCGCCGCCCAGCGCCACGGTGAACGCCGGGCCCCAGTGGTCGCGGCCGGCGTTACGGTTGATGCGCGGCGTACGGCCAAATTCGCCCGTCACCACCACCAACGTCCGTTGCAACAGGCTGCGGTCGTGCAAATCGCGGAACAGCGTCGCCAGCGCCGCGTCCAGCGACGGCAGTTGACGGCGCAACGTCGCGAAGTTGTTGTCGTGCGTGTCCCAGTTGCTGTGGTCGATGGTCACACAGCGCACGCCCGCCTCGACCAGCCGCCGCGCCATCAGGCAGCACTGGCCCAGCGAATCACGGCCGTACTCGTCGCGCAGCCGCGGCGACTCCTGGCCGATGTCGAACGCCCGCCGCGCCGCTGGCGAGGACATCAGGTTGAAGGCGTCGCGCTGGAACGTGCTCACCGCCTGGACGTGCCGGTTTGCCGTGGCCTCGGTCGCCGCGCGGAAGCGGTCGAGCTGGGCCAGGAGCTGCTGGCGGTTCTGCAGGCGGCCGGCGTCGAGGGCCGGCGGCGGCACGATGTCGGGCACGGTGAAGTTGGGGGCGTTGGGATCGGCGTCGATGACGAACGGGGCGCAGCCGGAGCCGAGGTAGGCGGGGCCGCAGCTGGGGTGCATTTTCGGCAGGCAGACGTAGGGCGGTACGCCGCCGCGCGGCCCCAGCTTGCGGGCGATGACAGCGCCGTGGGCCGGCCGCTGGTTGTTCGGCTTCAGGTTCGGGTTGAAGCCGGCCACCGGGAAGTAGCCCGTCAGCATGTAATGGTCGCCGGGACCGTGGTCGCTGTTGTGGTGGCGGAAGGCGCGGATCAGCGAAAATTTATCCAGGTGCCGGGCCGTGCGCGGCAGGTGTTCGCAGACCTGCACGCCGGGCACGTTGGTGGCGATGGGCCGGAACTCGCCGCGGAACTCCGCGGGGGCGTCCGGCTTGAGGTCAAAGGTGTCGATGGTGCTCAGGCCACCGTGCAGGAAGAGGAAGATGAGCGACACGTCGCGCGGACTGCCGCCGTGCTGGCGCGCGTGCGCCTGGAGTTCGAGCAACCGCGGCAGCGTCAGGCCGAACAGGCCCGCGGTGCCCAGGCGGAGAACGTCGCGGCGGCTGAGGCCATCGCAGAATGTACTGGCGTGTGTCATCGTCTTGCTCCTAACAACTCAGCTGCGGCGGGTCTCATATTGATTATAACAAAGCCCCGATCTACTCCCGCGCATTTTCAGCCGTTTCACAACAGTCACTCCTGATGCCGAGCGCGGTCACCACGGTTGGCGGGTTGACGCCGTTGACAAGGAGACGGACGCAGGTTCGAGTCCTGCCGAGGGCACACCAGTACACTGCATCAGGTAGCGGGCTTCCGTCATTTCTGGGGACGGATGGGCGCAGGCGCGGCAGATTGCTGCGCGAGTATACTGAAGAGGTTCGCCGAACCGTCCTTGGTTTCGCTGGCAAGGAAATCGCGGCCGCGCCAGCAGGGCGCGATCGGAGGCGGGGACTCAAATCATGAAATACAACGTGCTCATTCTGGGGGCCTCTTACGGCTCGTTATTCGGCACCAAGTTATTGCTGGCCGGGCACCGCGTTGCGCTGGTCTGCACCAGGCCCACCGCCGAATTGATGAACCGAGAAGGGACCGTGGTGCGCTTTCCGATCAAGGGTCGGGAGTCGCTGCTCGACATCGCATCGCAGCAACTGCCGGGCACGCTGACTGCGGCCACGCCGGACGAGATCAACCCGGCCCCGTTCGACCTGGTTGTGCTCGGAATGCAGGAGGCCCAGTACGGTTCGCCCGGGGTCCGCGAACTCATGGGCCGCGTGGCCCGCGCGCGCGTGCCCTGCCTGGCGATCATGAACATGCCGCCGTTGCCCTACCTCAAGCGAATCCCTGGGCTGAGGACGGAAGCGCTCGAGTCGTGCTACGTCGATCCGCGTGTCTGGGACGAGTTCGATCCCGGGCTAACCACGCTGGCGAGTCCCGATCCCCAGGCCTTTCGCCCGCCGGAGCAGCCCAGGAACGTTCTTCAGGTGGGCTTGCCGACCAACTTCAAGGCGGCGCGCTTCGGTGCCGAGGAGCCGACCGCTCTGCTGCGCCAGTTCGAGGCCGACATCGACCAGGCCCGCTACGACGCTGGCGACGGTCCCATCGAAATCCCGGTGAAGCTCAAGGTATACGATTCCCTGTTCGTGCCGCTGGCCAAATGGCCGATGCTGCTGGCCGGCAACTACCGTTGCATCCGGCGGGACAACATGATCTCCATTCAAGAGGCGATCCACGCCAACACCGACAAATCCCGTGAGATCTACAACTGGGTGTGGAAACTCTGCACCACTCTGGGCGCCGAGGATGCCGACCTGGTGCCGTTCGAGAAGTACGCCAAGGCGGCCGAGAGCCTTGTCAAACCCTCGTCCGCGGCGCGGGCGCTTTTTGGCGGCGATGAGCACATCGAGCGGATCGATTGGCTGGTCCGGCGGATCGCCGATCAACATGGCTTGCACTCCGAGACGCTGGACGAGATCGTCGCACTGGTGGACGAGCGCCTGGCAAAGAACCGCGCGTCAAGGCGAAGTCGTGTTTGAATTTGACGGGAATTTTTGGATGGTGGGTCGGTAATGTTGCCAGCCTTCAGATCTCCAGATTTTTCTGCGGATTGATGCTGCGCCGGCTTTTCGGCGCCGAAGCGCCTTCTCATTGTGGCTGCTTGCATTGCGTCAACTTGGCAACATTACCGACCCACCGCCGAAGATCAGGTTCCCCGCTGCTTTTCCTCTCTCCGCGCCTCCGCCGCCAACAGCCGCTCCAGCAGCACCGGGTTGACTGCCCCGCGGAAGCGCCACTTCCCCTGCACCGTCACGACCGGCACGCTCTGGCCGTATCGCGCCGTCAGCGCGGCGTCGTTGTCGATGGTGACCAGACGCAGCCTATAATGCCAATGGCGCTGGAAGCGCTGCAACACCGGCCACACCTTGTCGCACAACGGACAGTCGGAACGGCTGTACATCACCACCTCGACGTGGGGTAGCGACCGCGGTGGTGAAGACCGCCCTCTGCGACCGGTGAAAAACCGGCGAAGAAGGTGTGCAGTTTGCTTCCAAAAACCCATACGGGTGCGCCGTAGTCACGCCTGAAGGCGTTTGGTATGCTAGTGAAAATGCCGGCCGCCCCGACGAACGCCACGAAGCCGCGTCGAGGCCCGGCGGTATGAGGATATTCCATGCCACCCCCGCGCGAGCAACCCAACCCCCCCGGCAAGAATCGCCGACGCCCGGACGTCATGCCCGGCGGGTGGCTCTGGTTGATTTTATTGATCGTATTGGTCCTGGTCCTGGTCGTCGTGGTCGGCTCCAACAGCGGCGGCCTGCTCGGCTACAGCGATTTCGTCAGCCTGGTTAATCAGGGCAAGGACCACGAACACCCCGGCGCCCCGAACGCCGTCGTCAAGAAGGTCATCTTCGTCGGTCAGGACCGTCTGGAGGGCGAACTGTTCGAGGGCAAGCCCGACCCCGACAGCAGCATCGGCCGGCAGTTGCGCGGCAACCGCAAGTTCTCGACGCTGATCCCCCAGGGCGAAATCCAGACCGGCGCTGTCACCAAATTGCTGGTCGAGAATAACGTCCCGTTCTCGCGCCAGGACGACAACGGCGCCTGGTTCCAGCAGTTGCTCATGCTGATCCTGCCGGCGGTCATTCTGCTGGCCATCTTCTTCTTTTTCCTGTTGCCGCGCTTCCGCGACCCGCTGGGCGGCGGCTTCCTGAGCAACTACATCAAGAGCCCGGCCAAGCGCTACGAGCAGGGCAAGAAGCGTGTCACCTTTGACGATGTGGCCGACATGCAGTCGGCCAAGAGCGAGCTGCAAGAGATCGTCGAATTCCTCAAGGATGCGCAGAAGTTTCAGCGGCTCGGAGCGCAGGTGCCCAAGGGCGTGCTGCTGATCGGGCCGCCCGGCACCGGCAAGACCCTGCTGGCCCGCGCCGTCGCCGGCGAGGCGGGGGTGCCGTTCTTCAGCATCAGCGGTTCGGAGTTCATCCAGATGTTCGTCGGCGTCGGCGCCAGCCGGGTCCGCGACATGTTCAAGACCGCCAAGGAGAACGCCCCGTGCCTGCTGTTCATCGACGAGATTGACGCCGTGGGCCGCATGCGCGGCGCCGGCGTCGGCGGCGGCTCCGACGAGCGCGAACAGACGCTCAATCAAATCCTCAGCGAAATGGACGGCTTCCAGCCGAACGAGTCGGTGATCGTGATCGCGGCGACCAACCGGCCGGACGTGCTGGACTCGGCGCTGTTGCGGCCGGGCCGGTTCGACCGTCACGTGACCATCGACCGGCCGACCTGGCAGGGCCGGCTGGCGATCCTGAAGGTCCACACGCGCAACAAACCGCTGGCGGACGACGTGAACCTGGAGCAGGTCGCTCGCAAGATGATCGGCATGACCGGCGCGGACCTGCGCAACCTGGCCAACGAGGCGGCGCTGCTGGCGACGCGCGAGAACAAGATGCGCATCGACCGCAGCGACTTCGAGCGCGCCGCCGACCGCGTGCTGATGGGGCCGAAGCGCGAGGAGGTGCTGAACAACGACGAGAAGCGGCGCACCGCCTACCACGAGGCCGGCCACACGCTGGTGAGCTACTACGAGCCGGAGGCGGACCCGCCGCAGAAGGTGACCATTGTGCCGCGCGGCCGTGCCGGCGGCGTGACGTTCATCCCGCCGGACGAGGAACGCTTCCACCACAGCCTGGAATACTTCAAGGCCCGGCTGATGGCGCTGATGGGCGGTCGCGCCGCGGAGCGGCTGGTGTACGCCCAGCCCTACGCCGGCGTCGAGGAGGACCTGAAACAGGCGACCAAGTTGGCCCGCTACATGGTGACGCACTGGGGCATGAGCGAACGGCTCGGGCCAATGTCGTTCCGCATCGGCGAGGAGCACGTCTTCCTCGGCAAGGAGATTCAGGAGCCGCGCGACTTCAGCGAGCAGACCGCCGCCGTCATCGACGAGGAGGTGCAGAAGCTGCTGCGCGAGGCGGATCAGCGGGCGTTCGATTTGCTGTCCAAGCACCGTGACGAGATGGACCGTTTGGTCGAGGCGCTGCTGCAGAAGGAGGAACTGCACGCCGAGGAGATCGAGGAACTGCTCGGCCATCCGCCGGCCAACCCGAGCAACAACGGGCCGCCGCAGAACGCGATCATGGCGCCGTCGTAGGCATGCTGTCTTCGTTCATAGTTTCGCGCGGCGTTCAACCCGCGAAACTATGAACGAAGACAGTTGGGGCCCCGCCTATTTCTGCCCGGACCGCAAGGCGTGCCACGAGGTGCCCGGGTACGGTTCGCCGAGCCAGTCGCTCAGGGTCCGTTGCTGGGCCGGGGTCAGCACGTCAAAGAGCATTTGCAGACCCCGGGCGTTCCAGGAATCCGAATTATCCAGCATCATGTACGTGCTTTCGCTAAACAGGAGGCGGTTCGTCGGCCGCGCTGACCACAGAAGTACGCCGGACTGATTTTGCCAAGGGTGGACGCCGTACGTCTGGGCGAGCGTCACCCGGCGATACTGGGTCACCAACCGCATACTTTGGGCCTTCAGGACAGTCTCGATCTGCTTCACCTGCTCGTCATCGATCTTCAGCAGGCGTTGCATCTTCGCGTCCGTGAGCAGGTCGTCGAGGCTGCGCTGTTGCCGCTGGATATGACGGAGCCGGGTGACGGCCTTGTCGGACAGGATGTCGGGAGCGTTCTTGCCGAGCGCCTGTCTCCGCTGCTGCTCGATCTGCGTGCGCCGCGTGTCGATGCCCTTGTTAAGCTCGGCGATGCGCTGGTTCAGCGCCTCGATCTGCTGCTGCAACTCCTGGATCGCTTGCTGCCGGGGCTTGTTCTTGACATCAACGGCTTGCGAAATGGCCTGAATGCGTGCGACCTGCTGTTTGCTGAGGCGCAGTTCCTTTTGCACCTGCTCGTCCAGGAGCAGGTTGCCGTCGAGCGGCTCGGGGGCTTTGCCCTTGCCCTGCTCGGGTCGGCCGGCCGGGGCCGGGTCGGGGGGCGCCGCCTGCGCCGGCGGGGCCAGCAGGCTGGCCAGGTTGCCGAAGAGGCCGGCGCCAAAGCCGCCCAGGACCACGCCGAGGACGAGAACCGAGATCACCTTGAGTTTGCTCAGGAACATGGTCTTCAACACTCCTTCCGAAAGGGCGAGGGTTTCCGCGGAAACGACGCCGGCCGTGGACTGGCCCGCCGCCGTCAAGACGGCCGCGGCCACCGCCGCGCCGGCCAGGGACGGCGCCACGGCCGACGCCTGCCCGGCGAGGACGGCCGCCAGGGCCGGGCCGGACAGGGTGACGCCGTGCCGCGCCAGGCGCCGGGCCAGCAGGGCACGGGCCTTGGCGAGCCGGCTCGACAGCGTCCCCTCGGGGATGTTCAGCGTCCGGGCCACCTCCTTGCGGGACCGGCCTTCCAGGTCGCACAGCACCACCGGCACGCGGTACTTCTCCGGCAGCCGACCGAGTTCGCCGTCCAGGGCCTGGTGCAGGGCGTCCACATCGACGTCGGGGGCCACGGCCGGTTGCGGCATGTCGGTCACCTGCCTTTCGCGGGCCTGGTGGCGCACCCGCCGGCCCCGCGCTTGCAAGGCGGTGCGATAGGCGACGCCGTACAGCCAGTTCCCCACCAGGTCGCGCGGCACCACGGACGCCGCCTTGCGCCAGCACCAGGAAGGTGGCCTGGAAGGCGTCCTCCGCGTCCTGGGCGTGGCCGATCACGCGCCGGCACACGCCCAGCACCATCGGCCCGTGGCGTTTGACCAGCAGCGCGAACGCGGCCTCGTCGCCCCGGGTCAAGAAGGCGTCGAGCAGCCGGCCGTCCGCCAGTGCCTCCGGTTCGCGCCGCAGGGCCGCGCGCCGGACGGCGCCGACCAGCCGGCGCAGGCCATTCCTGGAACGGGTCGTCATGGTTCGTGTCCCCCGGGACGGGCGTACGCTCTATCTATGATTGTGGGGGAGCGCGGCGGCGCGTCAGTTTTTTTGCGCGGAATCCGGCGAGGTGATTTGGTAGAGGCAGCAGGATGAGGGTGTTTGGTGCAACAGCCAGGGACGCGGTAGCCGTAACCGCAAGCGGGCCGCTTGCGGTTACGGATCGAGCGGCAACCAATCCATCAGATCAAAGCGCGAGTGCGGCGAGGTCACTGGCGTGGCGTTGGCCAGATCGTAGGCTTCGCGGCAGCCGCGGAGCACGCGCTGCAGGTCGTGGGCGCTCAGCCACGGTTGTTCGCGACAGAACATCAGGTCCGACTGGCCCGGCACGCGCACCACCTTCAGTTGCGGCAACACCTGGGCACAGGCGTCGCCCAGGGCCTTGCCGGCCTCGCTCGCGGGCGTCAGCAGGAATTGCTGCTGGTGCTGGGCGGCCTTGCCAGCGCTGAGCAGCGGCATCGCCCGCTCCAGGTACATCTTCGCCTGGGCCTCCAACTCCCCCGGTTGCGCCACCACCGGCCCGTCCGGGCTGGGAGTGACGCCCACTTCCTGGCTCAGCAACTGGGCCACGTCCATGATGGGCAGGTACTGGCCCAGCAACGTCACCGTCTCGTCCAGCAGCGGGCCGATCAGCGTCCGCATGATGTCGCCGGAGTTCGTGCAGGCCGCGTGCAGGCCACCGCGCGGCACCAGCACACGCTCGTGCAAATCGCGGTCCAGCTGCAGCCACTGCTCCGGGCTGACGCGCTGCAGGAAGCGCAGGGCCGCCCGCTCCAGGTCCTGTTCGCCGTCCGGCAGCACCACGCGGGCCGTCTGCGACTGGCGGATGGCGTCGTAGAACGACTCGGTGGAGGGGATCGGCGAACCGCTCAGTGTCAGCTCCCCGGCGCGGGTGTTGGTCAAATCCTCCTCCGCGCCGGCGGCGTACACCGGGTTCTCCAGGTACTCCTGCAGGTGCCGCAGCCGCTGCCGGCAGAAGTTCATCTCACGCAGCCGGTCGCCGAGCTTGCCGGCCAGGGCCAGGAAGAAGTGCCGGCAGGCCGACGCGATTTCCTCGGCCAACCGCTGCCGGGCGAAGGCGCTGGCGCGCTCCACGAAGCCGCGGAGCAGCTTGCGGCTGGACCGGCCGCCGAACAGACGGAAGCCGCCGCCGCCGAGGATGCACTCCTCAAGTCCCGCCTCCAACAGCTGCGTCGCCTGCACCGATCTGGCCGACTGCTGCCGGCCGTGCTCAAGCTGTTCCGCCGCCTGGTACTGACAGAAGTCCTTCATGCACCCCAGCGCCGCCTCCGCCGCCGCCAGCCGCGCCCCTGGATGCTCCATGACGCCGACCAGCCCCGCCGACAACTTCTGGTCCCACTCGTCTGCCAGCTTGTGCGCCGCGGACTGAAGCACGCGCTGCAATTTCGTCTTGCGCCACTCCAGGTTGTTGTCCTGCGACAGTTCGCCGGCAGCGCCAACCCAGTCGAGCACCCGGGTCGTCGCCTGCCGCGCCCAGTTGCCGGGATCCTCGTAAGCCACCATCTGCAGGGACTGATCCTCCAGCGTGGACAGGAAGCCCGCCAACGCCTCGCCGGCCGTGGCGCCCAGTTCGCTCAGCGCCGGTCCATTGGAGGTCGCCTCGATGCGCTGGCAAACCGCGTCCGGGTGCAGCTGCGGATGGGCCAACAATACGTTGCACACCTTCTGCACCTGGGCGGCCGCCGCGGAATTCACGCCGAGGTCGCCCGCCGCCACCCAGCCCTCGACCAGCCGCCGGCACGCCCGTCGCGCCGCCAGCCGCAGCAGCAGACCGCGCGGGAACCAGACCGCGTAGGTGCCGAAGCTGCGGAACATCGTCGTCACGCCCGCCAGCGGGCCCGCGGCGCCGTCGGCCCCCTGGTCGTGCCGCAGGCCGTCCAGGCGCAGGCCCAGCGGCGTCGTCAGCTCGTGGAACAGGTAGCTGCCCAGGTGCGAAACCGTTTGCTCCAGCGCGTCCGGGGTGCGGTGGGCCAGCGGCAGCAGGTAGGTACTGTTGAAGGGCATCCCCTGATCGACGATGCGCTGGCCGTCCTGGCCGTACTGGGCCACGAACGGGATGGTCGGGTCGGCGAAGTGGTTCAGCTCCGTCAGCGTGGCGTAGACGTTGGCCTGTTCGCTCTTGGGCGTCGCCGGGTCGTTGGGCGCGCCGCACAGCAGCAGGGCGGTCAGCTCCGCCTCGGGGTGCCGCATCTGGTGCAACATGCGCCGCAGGGCGTAGCCCAGGTCCGCCAGCAGGCCGCTGCTGCCGCCGCCGGCCGAGGCGATGACGTAGACGCGCGGCGTGTTGTCACGCAGGGCCAGACCGGTCAGCGTCACGGACTGGTAGATCACGTCCGGGTTGGTGACCTCCTGAATTTCCTTGCGCAGCCGGGCCACCAGGCGCTGGTGGTTGTCCACGAAGGCCAGGCGGCCCAGAGCGCGCGCGCCCTGCGTCTGCAGCGACCGCGGCATGGCATAGAGCTTCTCGCGCGGCATCCACTCGCTCAGCTGATCGAGCATGCGGCGGCGGTAGTTGCCGACCTGCTGCAACGGCAGCGGGTAGACCTCGGAGCGCGCGAAGGCCACCTCGGGGGCGCCGCGCACCGCTGTGTTGATGGCCTCGGGATCGGCGTCAATGCACAGGAAGCGCAGCAGCGGCAACTTGCTCAGGTCGCCGAAGCGGTCAAGGAAGCGGCAGCGCAGTTCCAGCAGCGCCTTGCGCCCGAAGCCGCCGACGCCCAGGATCAGCGTCGGCCGCAGGGCTCCGGTGGCGGGTTGGGCCACGGTCATGCCCAGTTCGCTGCCGGCCTCGCGGTCCTCCGTGGTCTCCACCGGCGCGGCGCCACCGCCCAGGTCCACCAGGTTGGCCGGGTCCTGCGAATCCTGTTCAAGCAGGAAGTCCTCCATCGTGTCGGCGATGGACTTCGGCCGAACCGCCGCCTTGCCGGCCAGCGCCACCTCCGCGGCAGCCTCGCGGCTCACGCCGCGCGTTGGGTAGCGGACGGCGTACAGCGCCCGCAGGAACGACATGCAACTCGGGAAGCGCCGGGCCGGGTCCTTGGACAGCGCCCGCGCCACGACCGGCCGCTCCGCCTCCGGCAGCGGCCGCAGTTCGGGCTCGCCCTGCAAATGCTGCTGCGCCAGCGCCCGCACGTTCTTGCCGACGAAGGGCCGCTGACCGGTCAACAATTCCTGGTAGACGATGGCCAAACTGTACTGGTCGCTGCGGTCGGAGATTTTGCCGTTGAAGGTTTCGGGCGGGGCGTACAGGGGCGTGACGCCGCCGAGCAGGCCGGAGGCGCTCTGGCGTTCGAGGTGCTTGACCAGGCCGAAGTCGGCGACCTTGACGCGATCACTAATGAGGAAGAGGTTGCGCGGCTTGACGTCGAGATGCTGCAGGCCGTGCTTCTCGTTCATGTGGTCGAGCGCCTCGGCCGCGTCGCGCAGATAGCGGAGCAGGTCGTCGCGCGGGATGCCGATCATGCCGGCGTTCTGGCACTCCAGGTACAAATCGTGCAGGCTCTTGTCCGCCAGCTCCATGACGATGACCAGCTCGCCCTCGACCACCTTGATGAGGTCCAGCGAGCAGACGAACGGATGGCGGACTTCTTTGATGCGCTGCAGCGCGTGCAGTTCCTGTTCGGCGCGGACGCTGTCGAGGTCCACGGAGTTGAGATTGCCGTAGACGAATTTGATGGCCTTGAACAGACCGCCGGGCGCCTCGCACTTCCAGACCTCGCCGAAGCCGCCGCTGCCCAGCGGCTCAATCAGGCGATAGCCCGCGATGGGCTCAGCGTTCGGTTCACGAATCCAACTCATGGATCGGTCCTGCCTTCACTACCTGACTGCGTCATCGGTCGCACTCGCACAGGGCGTCGGACGGACGAGAACGGCAGGGAGT
The DNA here is from genome assembly GCA_963750165.1 of uncultured Gemmataceae bacterium. Lineage (GTDB taxonomy): Bacteria > Planctomycetota > Planctomycetia > Gemmatales > Gemmataceae > CAVVPN01. The sequence goes on from CAVVPN010000003.1 coordinate 678,090, forward strand.
CTTTCCCGCACCCGGCACGCTTGGCTCCGACTTTGAGACTTTGCTACCCAAGCGTAGTTCGCAACCGGGCGGTTGTCCAATCGTTCCGATGGCGGGTGTTTCCATCTTCTCCCTCCCCCCCGGGGGAGGAGGGTGGGGGTGGGGGAGATCCCACTCCGGTCAATCAGGGTTCCTCCCCCCCCCACCCCAACCCTCCCCCACCAGGGGAGAACAGGCAGGGGTGAAACCGAGGTTGCGCAGCGCGTCGCGCACGGCAGCGCAGCCCAGCAGGGCGGTGAACGCCTGCACCGCAGGCCGCGGCAGTCGGGAGCGCGGGATGACAAAATCGTACTGCTCGTCGCGGAGCGGCAGAAAGCCCAGGCCGTAAGCGGTGGCGACCGTCTGGATAGCAACGCCCCAGTCGGCGCGGCCCTGCTGCACCGCGGCGACCACGGCGTTGTGCGATCGCGCCTCCACGGTGTAGCCGGCCGGCCGTGTCGCGCCGAGCAGCTGGTCGATCAGCACGCGCGTGCCGCTGCCGCGGTTGCGGTTGACCAGGACACACTCCGGGTCCGCCAGTGCCGCCGCCACCGCGCCCGCCACCGACCGGCCCGTGAACCGGGCGTCGCCGGATCGAAACACCAGCCCTTGCAGGCGACGGTAGCCCGACACCAGGATCAGGTCGTCGCCGAGGAAGGGACGGTTGTATACGCCGGTGACCGGGTCGAGCAAATGGATGCCGGCCACGTCGCACTCGTGCCGTCGCGCCGCTTCCAGGCCGCCGGTGCTGCCGACCGCGAGGAAATGCGTGCGCCAGCCCGCCGCGTGCAGGTGTCCCAGCAGCCGGTCAACGCCGACGCAGTGGCTGCCGATCACCACCAGATCCGCCGGCCGCAGCCCCTTGCCGAGCAACCGCACGTCCACGACGGCACCGGCCGCGACATATTCCTGCTGGCGCGGGATGACGACGAAGCCGTCGGCGCGGCTGAAGGCGGTCACGGAGCCGGAGCCCTTGCCCATCGGATACGCGACCCACGGCACCGGCCCGGCGGCCTCTGTTGCCACCAGGCCCACCAGCAGAAACTCCGTCCGGCCGCGCTCGGAGTTGACGCGCACCGGCAGACGGGCCGGCACCACCTCGGCGTCGTCACCGGGCCGGCCGGCCAGCAGACGGATCACCGGGGCGACAAATTCGTGGAAGGTGAAGATCGCGGAGGTTGGGAAGCCTGGCAGAATGACCACGGGGACAGTGCGGCCGTCCGGCGTGCGCGTGGCGGCGAGGCACAATGGCTTGCCCGGCTTGAGCGCAACGCCGTGCGCGACGATGCCCGGCGGCCCCAGCTCGGCGACAACGCGGTAAGACAGATCGCCCTCGCCCTTGGAAGTGCCGCCGGACAGCAGCACGACATCGTGAGCCAGGGCCGCGTGCAGCCGATCGCGCAGCGCGGCGCGGTCGTCGGCGACGATGCCGAGCGGCACCGGTGCGCCGCCCAGTTCGCGCACGGCGTCGGCCAGGATGGTGGCGTTGCTGTCGAACACCAGGCCCGGCCGGAGCGGCTGACCCGGAGCGATGAGTTCGTTGCCGGTGGACAGGATCGCCACGCGCGGCCGGCGCACCACGGCGACGGCCGCGACGCCGAGGGCCGCCAGGGCCCCGGTTTCACGCGAGGTCAGCACGTCTCCGCGGCGGAGCACGGTTTCGCCACGGCCGATGTCGGTGCCGGCGAACGTCACGTTGGCGCCGGGCGTTACCGGGCGGCGGACGGACACGCCCGACGCGGTGGTGTCGGTGTACTCGATCATCACCACCGCGTCGGCGCCGCGCGGCACCGGCGCCCCGGTGGCAATGGCCACGGCGAACCCAGGCCGCAGCGTCTGGATGCCGACGAGTCCCGGCGTCAGCACGTCGCCGGTCGGGCGCAGCAGGCGCGGCTGGTCCTCGGTGGCGCCGAAGGTGTCCGCAGCGCGAACGGCGAAGCCATCGACGTTGGCGCGATCGAAGCCGGGCACGTCCACCGGCGCCGCCACGTCTTCGGCCAAAACGCGGCCCAGAGCCTGGTCCAGTGGCACGGTTTCGGCGGCCAGCGGTTGCAGGTCGAGCGCGGCGCGGAAGCGGCGCTCCGCCTCATCGCGGTCCACCACGTTCAGGAATTGGTCCTGCTGGCTCATCATCGCTTCCGTGAAGGGGCTCGTCCTTTGATTTAGAGTCGTCATGAACTGGGGTTCACCCAGAAATCATGAAAATCGCGCCGCCTCTGAACAGCCCATCAGGTGGGCGGCTTATTGTCAGGGCAGCGGTTCGCACACGAGTGGGGGCGGGCACGGGCTGACCACCAGCGGCCTGCGCTGACAGAGCAAGGGGGCCAAGGAGGCCAAGGGGGCCAACTTTTTCATACGTCGAGATTTGGCGCTCTGGCAGCGTGCGGTTGGCACGGCGCGACCACCACCGGCGGCGGTTGCCACAGCAAGGACGCCAAGGACGCCAAGAACGCCAACTTTTTCATACGTCGAGAAGCGGCGCCTGGCAGCGCCGGCCTGCCGTTTGTGGGCTCCGCGACTGCGAACCGCGCTGGGGACGCATTCCCGAGAGCAGCGCCCGATAATGATTCCGGTGGATTGGCCCTCATCTATTTCGAGCGCGCTGCCCGGTTGCAGGAGGAGCACGACCCGGCGGACTACCAGTTCCTGCAGCGCTGCATCGCCCGCGTCCGCGGCAAGGTGCGGCCGCGCACGGACGAGCCGACCTGAGTGCGGGTTTCGCACAATCTTCCCCATTTTGCAGATTTTTCTCCTTTTTTCTTCTCATTCCTGAATTGTGTCTTTCGGTTTGAGCCACGGTGAAGTATGCTACTATCACAATTTTTTGAAAATTGTTTTATGAACGCAAAAACCCTCCACCAGGTTGTCGAACTGCTGCTCCGCCAGGCGCGGCGCGAGGGGTCCGTCGATGCCGGAGACATCCGCACGGAACTGGCCCGGGCTAACCTGCCCGAGGGAAGCTGGCCAGAGGCCGTGGCCCTGGCCGGCCCGGCACTCGTCCACCGTGAGGGCCGCTACTACCCGGCCGACGCACCGGTATCGGCTTCGGCGCAACGCCAGCAGCAGATTGAACGGACGCTCAACCGACTGATCCGATGCTACAAGGCGTCCGTCGCCTGCAAAGAGCGTCGCCACCAGAATCGGGTGGATTTCGTCCAATCGGTCAAGGTCTGGACTGCGGACGGGCGCGAACTGACTTTGCTTAGCCGCGACCTGTCGCTCACAGGCGTTCGCCTCATCTCCTCCGTCGGTCTGCTGGGCCAGAAAATCGTCGTGCAACTGCCCGGACTGCACGACCGCGAACCGCACCGCTTTCTGGTGCGCGTCGTGTGGACCTGCGCGGTCGGCGACGACCTGTACGAAAATGGCGGCCTGATCCTCGATTTGCTGCCCCGCAAGAACAGTCGACTCCGGTTGCTCAACGACGAGTAATCGGCTTTCCTCGGCAGATTTTCACGGCCTGAACATTTTCCCTTCACGTTCTTTCCGAGAATGAATCCCTTCTCGTTTTACGCCAATATTTTGGGAACTCCCTGGAACTCTTGGTGCGTCGGCTGCGTCTTACTGCTGGATATGGAAGCCTGCTCACGTGCCGGAGGGTACGCGAGGTTGTGGCAGAAACCTCAAAGACGAGGAGTGCTCATGCCCAATGGTTCCGACACCGTAGAAGTTTGCAACTCCGCTGGCAGTAAGAGTTCCCGAGTTGCCCCCATGCCAAGATCCCCCGGTTCTTCCCCACACACGCTGACGGCGCCCCTGACCGATTTTTTTGATGCCCTGCCCTCTGGTATGTCCGAGCTGGAAGAACAGTTGCGCCGGGTGGCGCCGCAGGACACGACCTTGTTGTTCACGGGGGAGACGGGGACGGGCAAAACGCGCCTGGCTCGTCTCATCCACGAACTGTCGGCGCGCCGCGACGAGCCCTTCCTGGTCATCGACTGTGGTGCCCTCTCGGAGCACTTGATCGAGAGCGAGTTCTTCGGTCATGTGAAGGGCGCGTTCACCGGTGCCGACCGCGACCGCGTGGGCAAACTGGCCGCCGCGGGCCGCGGCACCCTGCTCGTGGACGAGGTGAATTCCCTGCCCCTGGCCTTGCAGAGCAAGTTGCTCCGCGCCGCCGACGAACGGGTCTTCGAGCCGGTCGGCTCGGAGAAGCCACAGCCGTTCCGCGCCCGGCTGATCGCTGCCACCAACGCCCCACTGGACCGCGAGGTCGAGGCCGGCCGGTTCCGGGCCGACCTCTATTTCCGGCTCAATGTGGTGGGCTTCTCCCTGCCGCCGCTGCGCGACCGGCCCGAGGTCATTGCCGCGCTGGCCCACAAGTTTTTCCGCGAATTTGCGGACCAGCGGCGCGCGACCTCCCTGAAGAGCATTACGCCGGACACGGTGCAGGCCCTGACAGCCTACTCCTGGCCGGGCAACATCCGCGAGCTCCGCAATGTCCTGGAGCGGGCGGTCGCCCTCAGCCGTGGACCGGAAATCCAGCTGACCGATCTGCCCGAGGCCGTTCGCTCTGCCCGGCCGGCGATCGCTCCCGCTGAGCTGCCTCGGAGCCAACCCACCCCGCGGCCGAGCCCCTCCACCCTGGCCCAGAGCAAGGAAGAGGCGGAAATCCTGTTGATCACCGAGGTGCTGCGGCGCAACAACAACAATCGGCTGCGTGCCGCGGCCGAACTCGGCATCAGCCGCATGGGGCTGTACAAGAAACTGCACAAGTATCGCTTGATCGATTAACGCATTAAAGACGAATCACGAAAACACGACAGAACGAAAACACGAAAAAGACCAATTCATTTATGGTCTTTTTCGTGTTTTTGTTCTGTCGTGTTTTCGTGATTCGCCTTTGGTTTCAGGCGGTGCCCATCAAGCCGTATTTGTGCAGTTTCTTGTACAGCGCCATGCGGCTGATGCCGAGTTCAGCCGCAGCACGCAGCCGATTGTTGCGGTGCTTCTCCAGCGCCTCCGTGATGCGCACGATCTCAGCCTCTTCCTTGACCACCGCCAGCGTGGACTGCTCGCCCGGCAGGTAGCTCGGCACCGCCGCCGGAGAGGCGGATCGGGAACAGGAGCCCCAGTGGCCGGCGGAGCGAATGGCCTCGGGCAGGTCGCGCACCTGGATTTCCGTGCCGGGGCACAGGGCGACCGCGCGTTCGAGGACGTTGCGCAGCTCGCGAATGTTGCCCGGCCAGTCGTACTCCTCCAGGCAGCGCAGGGCGTCCGGCGCGATGCGGTGGATGTTGCGGCTGTTGCGGCTGGCGAACTCGACCAGGAACTTGCTGGCCAGTGGGGTGACGGTGCCGCGCCGCTCCCGCAGTGGGGCGAGGTAAAAGCCCACAACGTTGAGCCGATAGAACAGGTCGGCGCGAAACCGATTCTCGGCGACCTCACGGTCCAGCGGCTTGTTGCTGGCGGCGATCAGTCGGGCCTGCAGCGGCAGCTGCCGGTTGGAGCCGACCGGCTCGAAGACCCGCTCGTCCACGGCGCGGAGCAGCTTGCTCTGCAGCGGCCCTGGCAGGGAGTTGATCTCGTCCAGCAACAGCGTGCCAGCCCCCGCCGCCAGGAACTTGCCCGGCCGGTCGCGGTCGGCGCCAGTGAAGGCGCCCTTCACATGGCCGAACATTTCGCTCTCGATCAGGCTGGCGGACAGGGCGCCGCAGTCGATGACCAGGAAGGGTTCGTCGCGCCGCGGCGACAGTTCGTGGATGAGACGAGCCAGGCGCGTCTTGCCCGTCCCTGTCTCCCCCGTGAACAACAAGGTCGTGTCCTGCGGTCCCAGGCGGCGAATTTGTTCCATCTGCTCGGACATCTCAGGGGACACCACGAAGTGCAGGGCGTCCTGCATCCCCAGCAAGCCGGAGGGGTCGCCGGCGGCTTTCTCGCGGCGGCCGAAGCGGGCGCGCAGGGTGAGGGTGTCCAGCAGGTAGGACAAGCGCCCGAGTTCCACCGGCAGCCCCACGTAGTCGGTGGCGCCGGCCCGGAGAAAGGCCACTGCCTGGTGGTCCTGGTACGAGTCACTGAGTACCACGACGGTCGGAGGCACCTGCCGGGCCGCCAGCGCGGTCACGAAGCGGGTCAGTTCGGCCTCGTCTCCGTCCTGGGTAAGGTGCGTCATCACCAGGGCCGGATCCTCCTGATCGGGGCGCACAAGGGCATCGACAAGATCTCCGCACACTTCCAGCCGCACGCGCTCCACAGAATCCAGGCCGTCCTTCACCATCCGTAGCAACCGGGGGTCTGTGCTCACCAGTAACGCTGTACAGTCAACCATGGGTGCGTTCCTATGTCGTGAACTCAAGTTGGGCTGAGCATCCCTGCACAGGTCTCCCGATCTGTCCCTGTCCGGGGCCATCACGCAGCGTAGGTCCTCCTTTGGGTGGAAAAAGACGCAGAAGTCGGCACCTGGCCTCGGGGGGCAGAGGCCTGTTCCCCGCGGGGGCGGGGACAAAACGGAAATACAACCCGAACCGGGGGAGCAGAAGCAGACCAACGGCATCAACCGTGATTCAGGCAGCGTTCGGCACTCCATCACAACATACGTCATACCGAATGCGAGTTCAAACTTCGGATGGAGAGCCGGTACTGGGGTGCTGTCGGGTTCATGGTTTGTGGTGTTGTGGGTTGATTCAAAGCAATTAATTACCGTACCGATCCACAGTCGGAGCTATCCCGGTTGTCTGATCCCGCCCTGGGACCCTAACCGCGGGCTTCAATGCCGGGCAGAAACCACCGGACTTCATCGTCCAGGGGGAGGCCACAGGAAGATCGACAGCTGGGCGGCACGACCAAGAAGTTCAGGCCAGGGATGAACTTTGCTCAGTCGCTTGTCCTCACGTTGTGGGGGATGGGTAGGCATTACTCAAGGGGATTTAATCACACGAACCTGGCCCACGCAAGCAGAAAAACCGGAAAAGTTGTTAAAAACCGCAAATTTTTCCGCTGAAATTAACTGCGTGCTCCAAGTGCCTAACTGACAGGAGGATGCGCCACCTGCTTGTGACCGGTGCAACAACCCTCGGGCGCCCCGTGTACTATGCTTGCTCCGATCCCCTGGTGCTCCGCCCGCTTTACCCCCTCTTGCGAGGTTTTCATGGCGCAGGCCAATCATCCCGAATCCCTTCATCAGCGCTGCGTGGATTTGCTCTTCGCCCAGGCGGCGGGCGGCGCCCCCGCCGAGCAGGGCGGCCCCCACCCGGTCGGGGCGCCGACGGTTTTTGACGTGGCCCCCGCCGCGTCGGCGCTGCTGACGACCGCTCCAGCCATGATGTTCGGGGTTGCCCAGCCGAACTGGCCCCGCCGGCCGCCGGACCTGAGCACGCCCGAGGGCGTCCAGGCGGCTTTCGAGTGGTTCCGCGAGGAGAAAGCCCGTCTGGAGGCATACACCCGCAGCCAGTTCGGCGCCATCCGCAAGCAGCAGGAAGACCTCCTGGCCCAGCACGTCCGCAATGAGCAGTCGCTGCTCGCCGGACACCTGCGCAATGAAGAAGCCCTGGCGGTGCGCGCCCAGGAAGTGAACCGGGAATTGCAGTACCTCGCCACGCAGACGGCCGCCCTGCAGGCGCGGTCCCGCGACCTGACGGATCGCGAGCAGGCCCTGGCCCAGCAGACGGAACGACTGGCCCGAGCCCAGGAGGACTGGCTGGCGAAGCGCCCGACCAGCGCCGACGCCCCGCACGCCGACGCTCCGGAAGCGCTCCTGTCCCAGCTGCGTGCGGAGACCGAACGGATCGCCGCCCAGGAAACCGACGCCCGCGAGCGGTTCGCCTCCTTCGAGGCCGACCTTCTCGAACGGCAGCGGACCTGGGAAAAGCGGCAGGCGGACATCACCAGGCGCCACGCCCAGATGGAAACGCGCTACGCCGCCCTGGAGAAGGCCGAGGCCGCCGTCCAGCGGCGAATGACCGAACTGGACGAACTGGAAGACCGCCTGCGCCAGGAACTGGAGACCCAGGAGTGCCAGGCGGTGCGCGAACGCCAGGAACTGGAACGCCTCCGCGCCCGCCTGCGCACCCAACTGACTGGCGGTTGACGCGGGAGCACCCTGGCGGTTCTTGCTGCTCTGACTTCGAGCGATCCCCCCGCGGGCCGGCGACGCATTGTCAAACGAGTCCGCGGCGGACACAATGCCCCCAGAACCACCACTCCCGGGGGCCGTCGCATGACATCCTTCCTGCTGGCCATCGACCAGGGCACGACCAGCACGCGCACGCTGGTCTTCGACGACGCCGGCGCCGTCCGTGGCAGCGCTGCGCTGGAACTGCACCAGCACTACCCGCGGCCCGGCTGGGTCGAGCACGACCCAGAGGAAATCTGGCAGGCCGTGACGCGCGTGGTGCCGGAGGCGCTGCGGCAGGCGCACGTAGAGCCGTCCCAGCTGGCCGCCGTCGGCGTCACCAACCAGCGCGAAACGGTCGTGCTCTGGGACCGCGCCACCGGGCGGCCGCTGGCGCCGGCCATCGTCTGGCAGGACCGGCGCACGACCGACTTCTGCCGCGAACGTCAGGCGGACGAACCGTGGCTGCGGCAGCGCACCGGACTGGTGCTCGACCCGTACTTCTCGGCGACCAAGCTGCGCTGGCTGCTGGAGCAGGACGCGGCCCTGCGGCGGCGCGCCGAGGCGGGGCAGTTGGCGGCCGGCACCATCGACAGCTGGCTGATCTGGCGGCTGACCGGCGGCCGCGTCCACGTCACGGACGTGACCAACGCCTCGCGCACGCTGCTGCTGGACATCCACCGCTGCGCCTGGGACGACGAACTGTGCCGCTACTTCGGGGTGCCGCGACCGCTGCTGGCGGAGGTGAAGCCAAGCGCCGCGGACTTCGGCCAAACTGCGGGGCTCGGCTTCTTGCCGGACGGGCTGCGGATTGCCGGCGTGGCGGGCGACCAGCAGGCGGCGCTGTTCGGCCAGCGGGCGTTCACGGCCGGCGCGGGCAAGTGTACCTACGGCACCGGGGCGTTTTTCCTGCTGCACACGGGCGCGACCGCGGTGGCGTCGGCGCACCGGCTGCTGACGACGGTGGCGGCGACGCTGGACGAACGACCGCAGTACGCCCTGGAGGGCAGCGTCTTCGTGGCCGGGGCGGCGGTGCAGTGGCTGCGCGACGGTCTGAAGCTGTTCCGCGAGGCGCCGGCGGTCGAGGCGCTGGCGGCGCAGTCGGACCAGGAGCAGCCGGTGCTGTTCGTGCCGGGCTTCGTGGGGTTGGGGGCGCCGCACTGGGTGCCGGAGGCGCGGGGCGTGCTGTTCGGGCTGACGCGCGCCACGACGGCGGCGGACGTGAGCCGGGCGACGCTGGAGGGCGTCGCGTTCCAGGTGGCGGACCTGGTTGAGGCGGCTGGCAAGGACGCGGGCGCGCCGATGCAGGGCCTGCGTGTGGACGGTGGCATGGCGCGGAATGCGTGGTTCTTGCAGTGCCAGGCGGACCTGCTGGGACTGCCGGTGCTGCAGGCGCCGACCAGTGAATCGACGGCGCTGGGGGCGGCGCTGCTGGCGGGGCTGCGCGTCGGCGTCTGGCCGGACCTGGAGGGCTTGCGGCGGTTGCCGATGGAAGCGCGACGGTTTGAGCCGCGGTTGCCGGAGGCAGAGCGGCGGCGGCGGTTGGGGCAGTGGCACCGGGCGGTGCGGGCGGTGATCGGGTTTTACACAGGGGCGTGACCGGTGGGGGCGGGTTGATGAGGCACGGTGCCGCCCAGAGCAAGAACACCGTCAGTAGATGGCCGGCGCCAATCAGGGTCGTCTCCCTGGTCGGTTCAGCCCATCAGCTGCCGGAACTGCTCGAACAGATAGCTGCTGTCGTGCGGCCCCGCGGACGCCTCGGGGTGGTACTGCACGCTGAACAGCGGGTAGCGCCGGTGCCGCAGCCCTTCCAACGTGCCGTCGTTCAGGTTGACGTGCGTCGGCTCCACGTCCGCCGGCAGGCTCTCCGGCAGCACCGCGAAGCCGTGGTTCTGCACCGTGATCTCCACGCGGCCCGTCGTGTGGTTGAGCACCGGCTGGTTGGCACCGCGATGGCCGAACTTCATCTTGAACGTCTTGCCGCCCAGCGCTAGCCCGAGCATCTGGTGTCCCAGGCATATCCCAAAAATCGGTTTCTTGCCGATCAGCTGGCGGACAGTGTTGACGATGTAGCCGAGCGCCTCGGGGTCGCCGGGGCCGTTCGACAGGAAGATGCCGTCGGGCTTGTGGGCCAAAATGTGCTCGGCGCCGGCGGTGGCGGGCACGACGGTGACGCGGCAGCCGACCTGCACCAGGCAGCGCGGGATATTCCATTTCATGCCGCAGTCCACGGCGACGACGTGGTGAGTGGCCTCGCGGGCCGGCAGCAGCGTCGAGGCGAACGCACTTTCAAAGCCGGCCGACCAGGCGAACGCCTGTTCTGGCACCACCTCGCGCACCAGATCGCGGCCGACGATGCCGGGGCTGCTGCGGGCCTTGTGGACCAGCGAGGCGTCATCGGCGTCGCTGGTGGACAGGACGCCCTTCATGGCGCCGCGCATGCGCAGCCGCCGTACCAGCGCCCGGGTGTCAATGCCCTCGATCCCGAGTACGCCGTGCTCGGCCAGATAAGCGTCGAGGCTGTGGTGTGACCGGAAGTTGCTCGGTGTGCGGGCCAGCTCGCGGACGATGAAGCCTTCCACTTGTGGGTGCCGCGACTCGGTGTCCTCGGCGTTGACGCCGTAGTTGCCGATGAGCGGGTAGGTCATGGCGACAATCTGGCCCTTGTAGGACGGATCGGTCAACACCTCCTGGTAGCCGGTCATGCTGGTGTTGAACACGACCTCACCGGCCCGTTCGCCGGCGGCGCCGAAGCGCCGCCCGGTGTACACGGTGCCGTCTTCCAGGGCCAACTTCGCCCAGGGAATGCTCACTGCTCGCCTCCGCAGTCATTAGTCATTAGTCAATAATCATTAGTTATACGGGTTCAAGGCCCAGGTGTTCACCCCGGCGCTCGAGCCCGGATAACTAATGACTATTGACTAATGACTAATGACTACTTCCGCTTGAACGCGAGCGTGAAGTCCTCGAAGTTGATCTGCTTGTGGCCGTTGCCGGAGGCGGTGAAGAACTGCTCCAGCAGGTCGCGGACCAGCGCCGAGTCGAGGCGGTAGAAGTTGTGCTTGCCGTCCCGGCGACAGCCGACCAGGTTGCGGTCGCGCAACAGCCGTAGGTGGTGGCTGACCGCCGGTTGCGACACCTTGTGGCCAAGCAGGTCGCACAGCTCGGAGACGTGCATCTCGCCGCGTTGTGCCAGCGCCAGCAGGATGGTCAACCGTGACTCGTCCGACAACAGGTCGAACACGTCGGTCAGGCCCTTGATGATGCGATCCGAGACGGTCAGGTGCGGCGGCGCCGCCAACGGAGCGGCCTTTTTGCGCGGCTTGTTCAGAACGGTCGAGGGGGTGCTCACGGAATTTCCTCCTGCGCAGGAGGGGGACGGCCCCTCCGATTGGTGCGCAACGGTACGGGGTGGCGCGGCCGGGAATAGAGCCAGGCTGAGGCGCGCCGCCGGGAACGAGAATCGCCCTGTGCTGGATCACCAACGTCAGCCGCTGCGGACGCCAGGGAACGCCGTCGCCTCGGTTCGCGGGCGGAGGTGCGAGTCAACCGCCCGGGGGTCGAACTGAGGTCAACATGTGTTTGGCTGTTGATCCGTTTATCCACGCAACAACTGTATTTTTCGTAGCATACCCGCCGCCCGGCTGAGGTCAACCATAATTTTAAGAATAATAGATATTTTGATGTCAAACGAGGAGAAAGGGGAGGGGAATTCGTTCTGGCGCTTGCGGGTTAGCGCTCCCCACCAGGCCGCAAGCGGCAGCAACAGCAGGTCAGGCCTTCAGCCCGTACTCGGCAAGCAGCTGGCCGATGCGGGCCTCGCCGGCGGCGTCCATCGGGCACAACGGCAGTCGCAATTCGCCGGTGTCGCGGCCCAGCACCTTCAGGGCCGTCTTGACCGGAATTGGGTTGGTCGCGGCCCCGAGCAGGTCGCGGCACAACGGGAACAGCTTGCGGTGCCACGCCAGCGCTTTCGCCAGGTCGCCGGCCATGAAGGTGCTCACCAGCGCCTTCATGTCGCGCGGCACCAGGTTGCCGACCACCGACACCACGCCCTTGCCGCCGAGGCTCAGCAGCGGCAACGTCAAGCTGTCGTCGCCGCTCAGGATGGTCAGGTCACACAGCGCCGCGATGGCCGACGCCTGGTCCATCAGGCCGGTCGCTTCCTTGACCGCGACAATCGTGGGCAGCTGGGCCAGCCGTGCCATCGTCTCGGGCAGGATGTTCGAGCCGGTGCGGCCGGGGATGTTGTAGAGCACCAGCGGCAGCGGCACTGCCTCCGCGATGGCGGCGAAGTGGCGGTAGTAGCCCTCCTGCGTCGGCTTGTTGTAGTACGGCCCGACCTGCAATGAACCCGTCGCCCCAACCCGGTGCGCGAACTTCGTCAAGCGGATGGCTTCACGGGTGCTGTTCGAGCCGGTGCCGGGCATCGTCTTGATGCGGCCGGCGGCGCGCTCGCAGACGAAGGCGATGACGCGCTCGTGCTCCTCGTGGTCGAGCGTCGGCGACTCGCCGGTGGTGCCGACCGGGGCCAGACAGTCCGTGCCCTGCTCGACGTGCCAATCGACGAGCCGGCCCAGACGCTCGAAGTCGATTTGACCGTTCTGGAACGGCGTCACGAGCGCGACGGTCAGGCCGGCGAACTGTTCTCCCTTGGTGTTCATCCGCGCTGGTCCGGGCGGGCCCGGCTCCTCAAGGCCCGGGGTAGTCGGTGTCGAAGCCGTGGCCCGGTCAGGAGACCGGGCCACAACGAGGTGACCGGAGCCTGCTGTCTTTCAATTTGCAATCTGCAATGAAATTACGCTTTGGCCGCCTTGGCGTGGCTGTAGCGCTGGGCGACGGCGTTCCAGTTGACGACGTTCCACCAGGCGTCCAGGTAGTCGGGCCGCTTGTTCTGGTACTTCAGGTAGTAGGCGTGCTCCCACACGTCCACGCCAAGGATGGGGGTCTGGCCGTGCATCAACGGGCTGTCCTGGTTGAGCGTGTTGATGACCTTGAGCTTGCCGTCGGCCAGCACGAGCCAGGCCCAGCCGCTGCCGAAGCGGCCGAGGCCCGCCTGCTTCAACTGCGCCTGGAAGGTGGCGAAGTCGCCGAAGGTGGCGTTGAGGTCGTCGGCCAGGGGACCGCTCGGCTTGCCGCCGGGATTGTTGGCCATGATCTCCCAGAACATGGTGTGGTTGGCGTGGCCACCGCCGTTGTTGATGACCGCCTGGCGGATGTTCTCCGGCACCTGCGTGATCTCGCGCAGCAGTTGCTCGATGGGCTTGCTCGCCAGGGCCGCATGCCCTTCCAGCGCCTTGTTCAGATTGTCCACATACGCCTTGTGGTGGCGGTCGTGATGGATCTCCATCGTCAGCGCGTCGATGTACGGCTCCAGGGCGTTGTTGGCGTACGGCAGCGGCGGCAGGGTGTAGGCCATGATGTCTCTCCCGAAAAAGGAAATGGGCTCCCGTACGGTCAATATATGGGGTCCGGGACCGGGGGGCAGGGGTAGCGGAAGTCGCCAGACTTCCGAGCAGCATCGGACGGAAGTCTGGCGACTTCTGCTACCCCCAAAGCCCGCTAGCCCGCCACGGGTTCCGCGATCTCCGGCTCGGGCATCGGCTCCTTCACGATCTGCAGGAAGTGCAGGCCCTTCTTGCGGGCGAGCAGTTCGGCGAGTTTCTCGTCCGCGGCGGCGCGCTGGTTGTAGTTAAAGATCGCCACCTGCTTCATGGCCGAGTCGAAAACGCCCCAGCGAGCGCACATCCGCGGCGGGGCCTTCTTCGCCCGCGGTTTGCGCACCTTGGGAGTCGCGGATTTCGCCCGGGACTTCCGGGCGGGCTTGGCCTCCGCCTCCGCTTCGGGTGCCGCCTCCGCTTCGGGTGCCGCCTCCGGTTGATCCGCGGCGTCCGCCTGTTTACGCAATTCCCGGCGATTCAAGATACGACCTGCCATGAGGGCCTGCTTTCCGGTCAGAGGAAGGGGATGAGGGGTTATACGAAAGCGCCTTGCCTTTGCTTGAGCCCGAAGCGCCAGCGAGGGACAGCGCTCGGGCTCCGACCCAGTGCGATTCCGAACTAATTGCCATGCGTCGGCCCTTTCGCGAGCGAATGAATGTGGGCCGCGGTAAAGACGACGGGGTAGCCGGCGCGCGGCGTCTGCTCGCCCGCCCCCAGCTCGTCGGCCACCTTGCCGCGGAAGGTGGGACCGCGAATACTGGTGATCCGCACCAGCAAAGTGCGCGGCGGCTTCGTGCTGCGCAGAAAGGTGAGGCGAACAAAATCGCCAGCGGCCACGCCGCGGATCGCGTCCCGCAGCTCGATGTCCTCGATGCCCTTCAGGCGGCGCAACTCCTCAATGTTCTCGATCGCGACCGGTTCACGCATGGTTGTTCCTTTAAAAGGCCATCACGGTCGGCTGTGTTGACATCATATCCTCCGGAAAACGCCGGGCGGTCGGCGCGGATCCTAACGTGCCTGGGTCCCGGAGCCAGCGTCCGCCACCTGGATGGCGACCAGTTCCACTTCCAGTTCCACGGCCAGGCCGGCAAAGCGATGATTGGTATCGACGACCACCGTCTCGCCGTGGATTTCGAGGATGCGCACCAGACGGCGACGGCCGTGGCTGGTCAGGATCGGCACCCATTTGCCGACCGGCAGGGGGCGGTCGGCGGCGAACCGCGCCCGCGACCAGCGCTGGACGCGGCTGGGGTCGGGTGTGCCATAGGCGAGTTCCGGCGGCACGCTGATGGTCGTCCGGCTGCCCGGGGAGAGGCCGACCAGCGCCAGGCCCAAGCCGGGCAAGCGCGGGTGGGCGACGCCAACGGTCAGGTCGAGCGGCGTCCGGTTGCGCGAGGAGGCCACCGAGCCGTCCTGGAAGCGCTTCACGTAATGGACCTGCACGCGGTCTCCGGACTGAGCGGTTCGCATCACTGGTTCCTTTCTAAACGCAGGAAGGGCGGCGGAGGTGGTGGATGGCAAGCATCCAGCCCCGGCGCCGCAGTGGTCCGCCAATTCTCGGTGCGCGAGAGGGGTGAAGAGGAATTGCAAGATCGGCCGGCATCTCCGCGCACTGGAGGACGAATTAGACCGCCCTACTCCGCACGCTTGATGGCCGTCCGGTTCCTGGAGAGGAGAGGAGGTTTCATCAGGGATGAAGAGCAACTTCGTCTTATTCTATACAAACAGGGCCACAATGACCAGCCCGGCTCCGCGCTCGCGGGCCGGTAGCGCGTGGAGCGCCATTGCTCCGGCCGTCAACGCCGTGGTGCTTCGGCCAGCCTAAATATTCGTGATGGCAGTGAAGCCCATTCCCGAGCCCAGTGCGCGAGTGAGGCAGCCAGACTCGAATATTTAGCCTGGATGGAGCACTGGCCCCGCCTGCGCGCCGCCGGCAAGTTGCCGCCATCTGTCCGCCTGGGGCGCAAGGTGCTGTGGCGCCGCGCCGAGGTAGTCGCCTGGATTGAGAGCGGCTGCCCTGACGCCCGCACCTGGGCTGCGATGTCCGCTGCCCGTCGGCGAAACGGGCGGCCTGTTGGTTAGACCTGTGGGGCTTGTGTGCTGATGCCGGGCTGGACTCCTACTCCTTGCCTTCCGGCTGCCGAGCGGCAAGCGCTGCCAGCGACTGGGACCCCCGGCTATTTCAGGAGATTTTGAGAGATAAACTGAGACGGAAGCAGCGCAACCGCCGGATGACGAAAACCGCGGAAAACCCAAGGAATCCGCGGTTTCTTTTGGAAAAGATGAGCAGAGGCCCCTCCCGGATTCGAACCGGGGATGGCGGATTTGCAATCCGCTGCCTTACCGCTTGGCGAAGGGGCCGCAAAACCTCGGGCATCTTAGCCCGCCGGCGCACGGCTGTCAACGCAGCCCGCGGCGCCGCCGGACCTTACAGCCGGCCCGCCTTCAACTTGCGCGTCAGCTCCTGGATGCGCCCCTGGCTCTCCTGCCGCGCCGCCGCGAAGCCCTTCACGTTCACCTTGCCCGCTTTCAGATAGTCCAGCACCACCGCCTCCGCCGCCATCAGCTCCTGACAGCCCTTCGCCACCAGCGACGCGATCTCGTTGGGGATCGTCGTTACGCCGTTGCGGTCGCCGTGCAGCAGGTCGCCCGGATGCACCGTCACGCCGCCAACGTGCACCGGCACGTTCAGCTGCACGATTTGACAGTAGCCGTGGGCGCACATGGTGCCGTTCGTGAAGCATGGGAAGCCCAGCGCTTCCACCTGGTCCAGGTCACGGCCGCTGCCGCTGGTGATGAGGCCAGCGGCGCCGAACGCCTTGTAGGTGCTACACATCACCTCGCCGAAGGTCGCGGCCGCCATCGGGTTGTCCAGATCCTGGAACACCACCACCGCCGGCCCCGGCAACTCCGCGAACGACGCCACCTGATCCGCCAGCCCCGAGTACACCGTCCCCGCCCGCGACGGCGCTGCCGAGCGGAACGTCGCCGTCGAGGCGTAGCCGACCATCGGCGGCAGCTTTGGGAAACACGGTTGAATGCGGCCGTCCAGGTAGCCGGCCGTGCGCGGCCGCACATCGAACAGTTCGACCACGTTGCAGACCGTCGGCGTGTCGAACTTGCGCAGCAACTCCAGGTCGCTCGCCGGCACCGCATGGAAACTGGACATGGTTGACCTCAAATTCTCGTGGGATCGGCTTCCAGCCTGTCAGACGCTCGACAGGCTGGAAACCGATTCCACGTTCCAACCTACCGCGGCCGCCCCCAAAAGCAACGCAAAATCACAAATCCGTCCGTTCGGGGTTGTCAGGACGGGCGCGGCGGGGAACAATGAGAGTAGCTTTCCCCTCACGCATGACCCCGCAGGAATTGCCGCGTGAATCGCATTCTGGCCGTCGTCTGGCTGATCGTCGCTCTGTTCGCGTTTGGCGTGGCCTGGTCCGGCCCCAAAGCGGAGCAGTTTCCCATCAACCCGGCCACTGTCGCCTGGGTGGCGGCGTTCCTGGCCTTCTACAACGTGGTCCGCTGGTGGGGCATGCGTCTGGCGGTGAAGGAACGGCGGCCGCTGCCCTCCACACTCGCCCACCGCCGCTACGACGACGCCCTCCGCGCTCCGGACCCCAATTTCAACTTCACCGACGCGCCGGCGCCAACCGGCATCACCAAACCGGACACGAAACCGTGATTTGTCTTGCATTCGCCGCGGCGAACGGCGAAACTACAGCTACCCCAACGAGCGCATCGACCGCGCCCACCCGCCACCCTGACCCGCCCGTTTCCGTGTCCCCCACGCGACCGCCGGCCCCGTTCGGGCCACCTTGACTCGCCGGGGGGCGGATGTAACCATAAGCACTGGTGCCCTGAAGCGGCCGACCATCACCGGATTCGGACGCCGCATTCTTCAAAGAGTCCAGCCATGGCGCGAAAGAAGTCCCGTCACCCGCAGCGCAGCAGCAGTCCCGGCACGGCGGCCGCCCCGGCGCCCAGCCCCGCCCGCACCGCCGTTGCCCCGGCGCCCGCCACGGCCATCACCGCCAACGGCAACGCCGCCCCGCCGCGGTCACCGGTCGTGGGCACCGCGACGACCGAGCAACCTCAGTCCAAAAAGAAACCCGCCGAGCGTTCGCTGCTCGAAATCGTCATCCAGCGCTGCGCCCGCACCCTCGGCTCACTGCAAATGGCCGTCATTCTGCTGATCCTGTTCGCGCTGGTCGTCCTGCTCGGCACCTTCATGGAGAGCTGGTACAGCACCAAGATCGCCCAGGTGCTGGTCTACAAGTCCTGGTGGTTCGTGCTGCTGCTCGGGCTGCTGGCGGTCAACATCTTCTTCGCGGCCGCCAAGAAGTGGCCGTGGAAGAAGCACCAGACTGGTTTCATCATCACGCATATCGGCCTGCTCATCCTGCTGAGCGGCGGCGTCCTCAACGCCCTGGGCGGCGTGGACGCCCAGGCCCAGCTCATCGACACCCCCGACCTTGAGATTCAGGATCTCGTCCGGCAAAACATGGGGTCGATGATGCAGTCCACCACCCGGTGCCTGTTCACCGACACGGCGCAGCTCAGCCTTCGCGAGAACCAACCGGACCTCGGCGACGCGCACGGCTTCCACATGGCCCGTAAGACCGCGGTCAAGGGCAAGCCGGTCGAGATCGATTTCGAGCCCGGCCCGCTGCCCTGGAAGTCCGAGAACCAGCACACCTCCGACCTGCTGCTGTCCTTCATGACCTGGCTGGCCAGCCCGTTCGGCCACTCCTGTGAAATGGGCATGCAGGACAACACCCGCCTGGAAGTCCTCGACTTCATGCCGCACGCCCGCCGTGAGCGCTTCAGCGCCAGCAACCGCGACGGCTTCCCGGCCCTCAAGGTGGAGTTGCGCTCGCTGCGCATGAGCGCACGGCCCATGGACCGCTGGCTGGCCGTCAACACCCGCGACCCCCGCCGCCTGAGCGACCGCGCCCTCAACGCCGGGCCGGCCATCATCGAGTTCATCGGCCTGTGTCCGGAGCCGCTGCTGGAGGAGTTCAAGCACCCCGTCACCACCGCCGGCAAGGGCAAGCAGGGCGTGCTCGCGATCCTGCCGCCGGGCGGTGGCCCCGGCGACCGCGTCGCGCTGGACGTGGAGGAAGCCACGAACAAGCCGCACACCCTGCCGGGCGGCCTGACCATCAAGATCGACAAGTACCTGCCGACGTTGATGAAGGAGAATCCCCAGGCGGACGACGCACCGGTTGATCCGGTGGTGTACTTCACACTATCCCGGCCGGGTGAACCGGACCGCCAGTTCATCGTCTTCGCCCGCATCACCGGCTACGTCGTGCAGGTGGAGCGCGGCTTCCTCCTGCAGGGGGCCGACCCGGACCTGCCGCTGTTCTGGTTCCACACTCCCGACGTGCGCCAGGGCCGGCAGGGCGGGCAGGGCCAGCTGGAAGTCAAGGGCGTGCTGCAGTTCGTCCAGGTGCCGGGCGGCGCCCTGTGGTTCCGGTCCTTCTCGCGGCGAGAGGACGGCGCCTTTGGCCTGGAGAAGCGCGATCGCGTTGCCGCCCTGAACACCGACACCGACATCTGGGGCCGCATGCAGTGGAAGTTCCGCGTCGTGGAGCACCTGCCGGAGGCCGTCGAGGAGGAGCGCTATATGCCGGCGCCGGTGGCGGCCGGCAAGGACACCGAGGAGGACAACTTCCGCTACCCGGCGGTGATCCGCTGCAAGCTGAGCACCGCCAAGAACGCCAAGGAGTTCTGGCTGCAGCGCGACAGCTCGCGCATTGTGGACGTGGACGGCCGCGAGTTCACGATCGCGTATCGCACCAAGGAAATGAACCTCGGCTTTGAGTTGAAGCTGGAGCGCGCCGAGCAGACGGTGGACCCCGGCACGCGGGCCGCCGCGACCTACACCAGTTACGTCCAGCTGTTCGACAAGGAAGAGAAGCTGGACGGCGTTCGCAAGATCATCACCATGAACGAACCACTGGAGCACCGCGGCCTGAAGTTCTACCAATCGACGTACAAATTCCTGGGCACGTATGACGCCAACGGCCGGCCGGTGAGCCTCTCCGGCTTCACGGTGGGCCGCGACCCCGGTCTGGAACTGAAGTACCTGGGCTCGGTCCTGCTGGCCCTCGGCATCTTCACGATGTTTTACATGAAGGCGTACTTCTTCAAGCCGAAGGGCCGCGCCACCGCGCCGGCGACACCCGCGCCGCCCGGCCAACCCGCGTAACCACGAGCCCCATCCGACCAGTGGGATTTCTCGCCCGAGGGAGCTAACATGTCCAACCCGTTCCAGAACAAGACACTGGGCGGACTGCCGCTGACGCCGCCAGTCCTCTGGATCCTGGCCGGCATGGCGGTCGTCGCCGTCCTCATCGTGGCCCTGACGGTGGCGAATTTCCTGCCCGTCATCCAGGCGAGCGCGGTCACCGACGCCGGCGAGCGGAAGGTCGAACTGCCGAAATACGACGTTACCTCCTGGCACGCCATCGGCGTCCAGGACCACGGCCGCACCAAGCCGTTCGAGACCGCCTGCCGCGAAACCGTGCGGCTCATCGTCGGCCGCGAGTCGTTCCAGCGCCAGGACGCCGTGGCCGTGGTCCTCGAGCTGGATGCTGGAGGTCGATCCCAACGACAAGAAGGCCCGCAGTCAGTGGGACGACCTGCCGTTCATCCTGTGCGATCACAAGGAAGTGCGCAAGCTGATTTACACGCTCCAGGACGACGGCAGCGTGACCGACCCGAACGACCTGACGCACGACCAGGTTCACGGCAAGTACATGACGCCCGTGGAACTGCGTGCCTTCAAGGTGCGGGCGGAACGGCTGCTGCGGGAAAACCCCGAGCGCTGGAACACGTTGGTCAAGCCGATCGAGCGGCCGACCGAGGAGGTGCTCTACAGCCGGCTGGCCCTGTTTGACAAGATCCGCCAGCTGAAGCGGAAGGACGAGGGCTCGGCCCCGCCCCTGGAGCCGGTCGGCAACGGCGAGCAGGAGAAGGTGCCGCCGCCGAACGACCCGTTCGCCTTCGTCGCGCTGGACCGGGTGCCGAACTCGCCCTGGTTCTCCCTCGCCGACCTGCGCTACATCCACGAGGACGCCAAACAGGACGAGAAGACGGGCAAGTGGACCTCGAAGCGTTGGACCGAAATCCTGATGAAGGAGCGCGTCAAGAACGCCCCGCAACTGTACATCCCCGCGGAGCAGAAGGAGGCGCTGAAGGAGTTCCAGGCCCAGGTCAAGGCGGGCACCGGCGCGCGGGCCATCGACGAGATGGCTCCCGAACTGCAGCAGCGCCGTCAGCAGTGGCTCGAGAAGTTCATCGCCGTGCGCAGCCAGAGCAAAAACAAGCGCGACGAGGCCGTGGCCATGATTGGCGCCCTGTTCAACAGCTTGCCGAGCACGACACGCGACGGCCGCACGGAATACGCCCCGGAGCTGCACGAGTCCATGATCCAGGTGCAAAAGCTTTACAAGGCTGAACAGGAGGGCAAGGAGGTCAAGACGGAAGCTTACGTGCGTGAGCTGAGTTCGCTGCTCAATCAGCGCGACGCCTACCAGATGGACGATCTGAAAAAGCGACTGCCGCCGAAGTCCGGCTACGACCCGGCCGACCCCAACTACCGCATGCTGCATCTGACCTACCTGGAGACGCGCTACCCGGACCTGTACCGCCGCGCCACCGAATGGCAGGAGTACCCCGCGGAGAAGGTGCAGCGCGTCCTGGCCGCCCACAAGCAGCTGGCCGACGCCTATCGCTCCGGCGATGCCGGCCGCTTCGACCAGGCGACCACAAAATTCCTGGATACCGTTGCGGACGTGAGCAAGGAAGTCGGCCCGTACCCCGGCGAGGACACGGTGTCCGCGCGGCTGGGCATTCTGCTGAGCGGCCACAGCCTCGGCCAGCCGAGCCAGCAACTGCTCGACCTGGAGCGGACGTTCAACCGCGTCATGCCGTTCACGTTTGGCTGGATTCTGATGCTGGTGAGCCTGTTGCTGCTGTGCCTGGGCGTGGGGCTGCAGTCGCAGTGGTGCTACCGCATTGGCCTGGGCGTCTTCGGCGTGTCGCTGGCGTTCCAGCTGTACGGCCTGTTCGTGCGTGTGGTCATCTCCGGCCGGCCGCCGGTGAGCAACATGTACGAGACGGTCATCTGGGTGTCGTTCATGTCGGCGGTGATGGGCCTGATCCTGGAGTTGATCTACAAGCCGAAGGTGTTCGCCATCGGCGGCGCGGTGGTGGCGACAATGGGCCTGGTGCTGGCGGACCAGCTGCCGCTGGCGCTGGACCCGAAGATCAGCCCGCTGGTGCCGGTGCTGCGCAGCAACTTCTGGTTGACCATTCACGTGCTGGTGATCGTCAGCAGTTACGCGGCCGGCACGCTGGCGTGGGCGCTGGGCATGATCACGCTGTTGATGATCGTGTTCGGCTCGAGGGCGCGGCAGGCGACGGTCAAGATGCTGTCGATGTTCACGTATCGGGCGCTGCAGGTGGCGGTGCTGCTGCTGGCGGCGGGCACGTTCCTGGGCGGCTGGTGGGCGGCCTACTCGTGGGGTCGCTTCTGGGGCTGGGACCCCAAGGAGACCGGGGCGCTGATCGCGCTGCTGTGCTACGTGATCCCGCTGCACATGCGCTACATCGGCTGGATCAAGGATTTCGGCCTGGCGGTGGCCGCGATCCTGTGTTACGCGGCGATCCTGATGTCATGGTACGGCGTCAACTTCGTGTTGGGGGCGGGGCTGCACAGCTACGGCTTCGGCGGCGGCGGCGAGGGCTGGGTCTACTGGGCGTGCCTGCTCAACATCGAGTGGGTCATGGCCGCGACGCTGGTCTACTGGCGCAAGCAGGCCGCGCCGTCCATGCAGGAGAAGATGCCGGCGTCCGAGCACATCACGGCGACGGTCGGTACGGCGCCGGAGCACGTCCAGGCGTAACTGTGTGCTGAGCCCGGAGCGCGGGCACGAACCCGTTTACGTTTCGCGCGGCCCGCGCGAAACGTAAACGGGTTCGTCGTTGACCGCGGCGGCCAGGCGTGCGATGATCCCTAACACGGATTCCCGAACCACGCCGCGGAGGCCGCTGCCATGCGTCGATCACACCTGCCGGTGGTTGTTCTGTTGCTGAGCCTCGTCGCCCCGCTGGCCGCGCAGGAGCGCCAGGCCACGCCGCAGCAACTCCGCGCCGCCGTGACGCGGGCGCTGCCGCTGATCGTGAAGGGCGCCGCCGGCCACCGGACGCAGCGGAACTGCTTCGCCTGCCATCACCAGGCCGTGCCCATCCTGGCGCTGACCACCGTCCGGTCGCGCGGCTTCGCCGTGGACGACGCGGACGTGCAGAAACACGTCGATTACATCGCGGAGTTCCTGGGCCGCAACCAGAAAAACTACCTCAAGGGCAAGGGCCAGGGCGGTCAGGTGGACACGGCCGGCTACGCCCTGTGGACACTGGAGCTGGGCGGCCGCGCCCCGGACAAGATCACCGCCGCGGTCGCCGAGTATCTGCTGCTGTTCGACAAGGACCGCGACCACTGGCGCACGACCGCCAACCGGCCGCCGTCGGAGACCAGCCCGTTCACGACCACCTATGTGGCGCTGCGTGGCCTGCAGGCGTTCGGCACGGCGGAGCAGAAGGAACGTGTCGAGAAGCGGCTGGAGCAGGTTCGCGGCTGGCTGGTGAAGGCGAAAACAAAGGACACGGAGGACCGCGTCTTTCGGCTGTGGGGCCTGAAGCGCGCCGGCGCCGCGACGGCGGACGTGCAGGCTGCCGCCCAGGAGTTGCTCAAGACGCAGCGGCCCGACGGCGGCTGGGCGCAGCTGGCGACGCTGAAGTCGGACGCCTACGCCACGGGCTCGGCGCTGGTGGCGCTGCACGAGGCCGCGGGTCTGGCGACCACCGACCCGGCGTACCAGCGCGGCCTGCATTTCCTGCTCGGCGATCAGAAAGACGATGGTTCCTGGCACGTCCGCTCACGCAGCAGACCGTTCCAGCTGTATTTCGAGAGCGGTTTTCCGCACGGCAAGGATCAGTTCATTTCGCTCGCCGCCAGCAGCTGGGCGACCACGGCCCTGGTGCTGGCACTGCCGCCCAGTAAGCGTGAGTGAGCGTGCCGCTACTCGTCCTGCCCCGCCGTGTCATCGCGAGGGATTTCCAGCCGGCAACAGCCCAGGTTGAGGTGATCGTTGACCGCCTTGCCACCGGCGGGCTGGAAGATGTCGGGGTGCAGTTGGTAAATGACGAAGCGGCCCTGCTTGCTGTCGAGCACCAGGCCGGCGTTGCGCAGCACACCCAGGTGGTGCGAGATGTTCACGACCTCCACGTTCAGCAGCGCGGCCAGGTCGCTGACGTTCCGGGGGCCACCGCGAAGCACCTGGATGATGCGCAACCGCTCCGGGTCTGCGACGGCTCGCAGCAGGCGGGCGCAACGATCCGATTCCAGATGGTCTTCCATGGCGAACCGGCCCAGTTCCGAGTGATGTGGAAAATACCCCTCCATCTTAATCTTTCCGTTTCGGGGTAGCAATGCCACCGCTGCTCGTGCTCAACACCGTCGGCCTGACCGCGCGACTGCTGCCGCAGGCGCCGCGCCTGGCCGCGCTGGCCGCGGCTGGCTGGCAGCGGCCACTGTGCGAGCCGACGCCCGCCGTCACCTGCACCGCTCAGGCAACGCTGCTCACCGGCGCGACACCGCAGGAGCACGGCATCGTTGGCAACGGCTGGCTGTACCGCGACACCGGCGAGGTGCGTTTCTGGCAGCAGTCCAACCGTCTGCTCGAGCGCGAGCCGCTGTACGCCACGGCCCGGCGGCGCGCGGCGGCGCGCGGCCGGCGCTGTCGCTGTGCCAAGCTGTTCTGGTGGTTCAACCAGGGCGCCGCGGTCGAAATCAGCGTCACGCCCAAGCCGTACTACGGCGCCGACGGCAACAAGGTCTTCGACATCCTCGGCACACCAGATGGCCTGACCGATCAGCTCAAGCGCCGCCACGGCCCGTTCCCATTCGCGACGTTCTGGGGCCCGATGGCCGGGCTGCCGTGTACCGCCTGGATCGCCGCCGCCGCTGCGGACGTGCTGACCGCGGAGCGGCCGGAACTGACGCTCGTCTACCTGCCGCACCTGGACTACGACACGCAGCGTCTCGGTCCGGCCGGTTGCGACTGGCCGCGGCTGCTGCGCGAGCTGGACGACGCCTGTTCGCCGCTGCTGGACGCCGCCCGCGCCATCGGGGCGGAGGTGTGGGTCGTCAACGAATACACCCATGTGCAGGTGACGCAGGCGGTGGAGGTGAACCGGGCGCTGCGGCGGGCGGGCCTGCTGAGCGTGCGGCCCGGGCCGTTCGGCGAGATGCTCGACACCTTCGCCAGCCGGGCGTTCGCCGTCTGCGACCACCAGCTGGCCCATGTCCACGTCAACGACGCCGCCGACCTGCCACGGGTGCGCGACGTGCTGGCGGTGCTGCCGGGCGTGGCACGCATCACCAGCGGCCCGGAGCGGGCGGAACTGGGCCTGGACCACCCGCGCGCCGGCGACCTGGTGGCGCTGGCACGGGCGGACGCCTGGTTTGCGTATCCGTACTGGCTCGATGACCGGCTGGCGCCCGACTTCGCGCGCACGGTCAACATCCACGCCAAGCCGGGGTACGACCCGTGTGAGCTGTTCTTCGACCCGAAATTGTGGTTTCCGCAGCTGCGGGCGGCGCGGCGGCTGTTGCAGAAAAAACTCGGCTTCCGCACGCTGTTCGACGTGACGCCACTGGACGCGGCGCTGGTGCGCGGCAGTCACGGTCTGCCCGTGGCGGCGGCGGAGCGGCCGGTGCTGATCGGCGCTGGCCCGGCGCCCGCGGCGGAGGTGCCCATGACGGCGGTGCGCGACCTGTTGCTGCAACGGCTCGATCTGGCGGGGGAGCGCCGAGCCGCGCACGGAGCGTACTCGCGGAGTAAGCAGGCGGACTTAGCGCTCTTCTTGCGGCGGCCCCTCGACCGCCACGTCCTCCAGCGGGCACAGCCGCTGCACGCTCTCCATCAGCTTGTCCATCGCGAACGGCTTGCGCAGGTAGTCATCGACGCCGAGCATCTCCGCGTAAGCGCGGTGACGGCCGCCCTCGTTGCCGGTAATCATGATGACCTTGGGCGCGTCGGCACCGCGGCCCTTCAACTTCTCCAGCACCAGAAAACCGCTCTTCTTCGGCATCATCATATCCACGACCACCAGGTCCGGCTGCTCACGCTCCGCGGCGGCCAGGCCGGCGTTCCCGTCCGACGCCGTCAGCACACGGTAGCCACGCGACGTGATGAGCAACCGCATGGCGCTGAGGATGTCGGCGTCGTCATCGACCAGCAGGATCGTTTTGCTTGCGGCCATGATGTCCGCGCCTCCTAAAATGTCGGTCGTAGTCCCGGAGCGTCTGCCGCGACGGGCGCCTCATCCTGAACGCCATCATAAATATCGGTTAATATTATGATACTGCCCCTCCCCCCTCTGGACAACCGCCCGCTGCCGACGGCTGGCGCATGCCGGCCGAGTGGGAGCCGCACGAGGCCACCTGGATCGCCTGGCCCAAGAACCGTTCCGACTGGCCCGGCAAGTTCGCGACCATCCCCTGGGTCTACGCCGAGATCGTCCGCCACCTCAGCCGCAGCGAGCACGTCCACCTCCTGGTGGACGACACCGCTGCCGAGGCCCGGGTGCGCCGCCTGTTGCGGCACAACGGCGTGGACCTGGAGCGCGTCCGCTGCTTCTACCTGACCACTGACCGCGTCTGGACGCGCGATTATGGGCCGATCTTCCTGACCGGGCCGGGCGGCGCGGTCGGGCTGACGGACTGGCTGTTCAACGCCTGGGCCAAGTACCCGGACTGGCAGCACGACAACGCAGTGCCCGCCCAGGTCGCGGCGTTGCTGGGCCTGCCGGCGTGGGAGCCCGTGTGCCACAGCCAGCGCGTCGTCCTGGAGGGCGGCAGCATTGACGTCAACGGTCAGGGGTTGCTACTGACGACGGAGGAGTGCCTGCTCGGCACGGAGCAGCAGCGTAACCCGGGGCTGGGCCGGGAGGACATGGAGCAGGTGTTTCGCGACTATCTGGGAGTGCGTAAAGTGCTGTGGTTGAACCGCGGCATTGCCGGCGACGACACGCACGGCCACATCGACGATTTGGCCCGCTTCGTCGGGGCGCGCACCATCGTCACCGTCGTCGAGGACAACGTGCGTGACGCGAACTATCGGCCGCTGCAGGAGAACCTGGAGCGGCTGCGCGGCATGACCGACGCGGACGGCCGGAAATTGCATGTGGTGCCGCTGCCGCTGCTGGATCCGGTGGTTTTCCGCGGGCAGCGGCTGCCGGCGAGCTACGCGAACTTCTACATCGCCAACGACCGCGTGCTGGTGCCGACGTTCAACGCGCCGCAGGACCGGTTGGCGCTGGGCACGCTGGCGGAGCTGTTCCCGGAGCGGCAGGTGGTGGGCATTCACGCGGTCGATCTGGTGTGGGGCCTGGGGACGCTGCACTGCCTGACGCAGCAGCAGCCGCGCGGCCCGACGGTCATGCCTTCCCCAGCAGCAGGTCAATGACCCAGCAACCGCGGACGTGCGGGCCGAGACTGCGGTTGCGAGAACATGCAGTGCGGCGTCGGTGGAACTGAGTCCGCGACGCCGCACGAATTAGATCTCTCGTGATGCAGACCCCGCAGGGCGCGGGCGGTAAGGTCTATGGTTCAGGGCATCACGCAACCGGGCGGGTCGAAGTCGCCCGGTTACGCCGCCAGCGGTAGCCGACGAGGCTCCCCGCACCGATGCCCAGCAGCGTGAACGTGGTCGGTTCGGGCGTCGGGACGGCTTCGGAAAAGAAGCTGGTGCCGTTCGCATTCCCTAACCCGTGGCCGGAATAATCCAAAACCAGCGTCCCGGTGCCCGTCGTCGTATTCACCGAGAAGATCTGCGTTCCGGAGACGCCGTAAAGGACACCGTTATCTCCCGTAGCCAACCCGTACACGTTACTGAAGCCAAGGTTCCCCACCAGCGTTCCTGCCCCAGTGGCCGTGTTCACACGGATCAACTGGTTTGAGGTCGAACTCATGTAAAGATTCCCATTATTGAACGCCAGATCGCCGGCGGAGTCGAACCCGATGGCACCGACCAGCGAGGCATGGCCGGTCGAAGTGTTGACCGTGTACAGGTCCCCGCTAGTGTTCCCGGCTGCGTACAGCGTCCCATCCGAACCGAACACGAGAGCGTTTTGGTCGCTCAACCCCAGACTCCCGACCAGCGTGGCGGCGCCGGTCGTCGCATTGATGCGGTAGAGATTCGTGAACGACACACCATACAGCTGGCCGGTGGGGGAGAAGGCGATGTCGGTCATCGTGTCAGCACCCATGCTGCCGATGACGGTAACGGCGCCTGTGCCGACATCCACGGTCCCCAGTTGGTTGGAACTATCGTCGATGTAAAGAATGGGACCCGCGGTCGCGACTCCTGGCAACCCCAACCAGAGGGTTGCCAGGAAGGTGGCGCCAAGAATAAGACGATGCTGTTTCATAACATCCTCCTGTTGAGCAGAAAGTAAGCGGCCGAAATCAATGACCGCTTGCTGGTTTGGGTGCCAGCATGGAAAATGTCGAAATGGAAAACGGTTGGACGGAACGGTGGCAAGATGCGCTCCAACTACCACCACCTCAAAGACCAAAAGGCAAGTGGCAATAAAGGCGATCCGCCGGCAGAATGTCAAGAAATCCAATAGTTCTTTTGGCTGTTTACCTCTAGCGGGCACCGCGAGGGTAAGTTGCCTGGTCCTGGCATCAGACACTGTGCGAGAACCGTGGTGCAGGCGTCTCGCATGCAGGCGGGACGCCTGCACCACAATTCTCGCACAGCCTCTCACCGATGGTGAGACCAACTGCGTTCAATCAGGAAGCATCGAAGATTGAATATTGTCTCATCCGAGCCGAACCAGAATCCACGCCGCATCAGTGTGTCCACTTTATTAGCCATGCCGTCGGCCAGGAGTGAGAGCGTAATCTAGCTTAGGGAAGAATAATATCCAAAATCGGCTCGGAAGCAAGGAAATTTTTCCCGCGGAACGATTTCTGTCGTCTCAATTGCTGTCGTGATCCACGATCGAACCCAGCACATGGTTTTTGCGAGCGTTGGCGAGTAAATTACGGATTGAAGCTGGTCTGTGGCAATTCCATGCCGGCAAACGGCTCCGCCGACTTCGGAGTCGTCACAGACGTTCGGCGCACGGTCGGCGGCAGCTGGGCCGCCAGCGCCAGGCCCACCGCCACCAGCAGCACGGTCAGAAAATTCTCGAACAGACTGGCCATGTGCCAAAGCCCGAACTGCCGCCGCGCTTCGTCCCGGGCCGAGCGCTTTTCCTCCACCTGGGCGGCGGGCGCGCTGCCGGCCGGCCCTTCCGCCTTCGACTTCATCACCGCAATCAGATAATCATCGCTCGTCTGGTTGCGCTGCACGCGCAGCTCGCTGACGTGCTGCGCCAGCGGCCAGCCGACCAGCACCGTCACCAGCGCCAGGCCCAGCACCCAGACGCGCACGACGTGGACGCGCCGGCCGGCCTCCGCCTTCGTCCAGGCCAGGGCCGTCAGCACAGCGATGAAGCCGCACACGCCCTGCAGCAGATAGTAAATGGGGAACATCGGGCTGACGGCGTAACCCGCGGCGCGGGTGCCCTGCTCCTTCAGCATGCCCGGCTCGGCCTGGAACGGCGGCGACACCGGGAACCACACCGGCCGCTGCTCCGACGCGGCCACCGCCTCGAAATTCCCGAACAGCGACAAACCGACCACGAACGTGAAGAACACCGCGGCGCCGAACCACAGTCCGACCGCGAGCACGTGCAGCGTTTTGCCGAGCAGTTGCATGACCGTTGTCTCCCCCAGGCGATTCTCGTTGCCCTGGGCCAGCCGCTTCAGGTTGGCCCGGTGCCGCAGCACCACCAGCGCCGCCGCCACGCCGCAGAACAGCGTCCGCGGCAGATGTTCCGCGTCCAGCGGCCCCGGCGCCGTGATGACGTAGACGCCGCACAGCGCCAGCGCCGCCGCCACCGACGCCAGCGACACGTAGCGCCACGCGGCCAGCACCACCAGCCAGACGCCCAGCGCCGCCAGCGCCGCCAGCGGCACCAGCACGAACACGACGCCCGCGCCGGTCGCCACGCCCTTGCCGCCGCGGAAGCGCAGCCACGGCGAAAACAGGTGCCCGAGGAACGCGGCCAGCCCCGCCGTCACGCCGAGGTACGCCGTCGCCGTCGGCTGCCACCGTTGGGCCGACCCGAGCGCCAGTGCCACCGGCACCGCCCCCTTGGCGAAGTCCAGCACGAACACCAGCACGCCATACGGCCGGCCCAGCACGCGGCCGACGTTGGTGGCGCCGATGTTGCCGCTGCCGTGCTTCTCGATGTCCACGCCGCGGCCGCGCGCCACCAGGTAGCCGAACGGCACGCCGCCCAGGCCGTACGCCAGCATCAACGTCAGCCCCAGCAGCGGCAGCGTGTCCATCGCGCGTCCCTCCCCCCGGCAGCATAAGCAAGCGGGGCGGACGGGAAAAGGTGGGCGGCGGCGAATCGGCGTTGCAGTATCGCGGTGGGACGCTATGTTCCCGGGCCGGATCATCTGTTCGCCGTCCCGGAGTGCGACTCATGGCGTATCCGCTGTTCCTGACCAAGCTGTTGATCCGCACCGGCCTGGCCCGCTGGCTGCCGACAGCACGTCGCCTGGGCGCCGACACCGACGCGCTGCCCTATCTCAGCGACCGCCTGCTGGCCGGGCCGCACGCCGCGCTGGCCACCGCCGCGGCGTTCCTGGAACTGCACGAGCCCGACGGCATCGACCTGGCGCTCGGGCGCCGCGCCGCGACACGCTGCCGGAGGCCGCACGATCAGGGGCTGATCCGCGCTGCTACCCGCCGCCCGACGGACTGCCCGAACTGCGCGAAGCCATCACCGCCCAGCTGGGGCCGACGTTCGGCACGGCCGAGGTGCTGGTGACGCACGGCGCCGCCGGGGCGCTGAGCACGGCGCTCGACGCCTTCGTCAACCGCGGCGACGGTGTTGTGCTGTTCGACCCGTCCTCGCCGTGGTTCCCGCTGGCGCTGCGACACCGCGGCGCCCGTCTGCGCTGGGTGCCGACGCATGTCGAAAGCGGCCAGCTGCGCTTCCGCCTCGACCAGCTGGCCCACGCGCTGCGCGGCGCGAAACTGCTGGTGCTGGCCAACCCCGCCAACCCGACCGGCGCGACCATCGCCCCAGACGACCTGGAGCAAATCGCGTGGTGGGCGCAGCAGCACGACGTGCTGATTTTCAACGACGAGGTCTTCGCCGCCTTCCAGTACGAGGCCGCGGCGGTCAGCCTGAACGCGGTGGCCGGGGCGCGGCCGCGGACGTTGACCGCGGGCAGTGTGAGCAAGAGCCACGGACTGCCCGGGGCGCGGGTGGGTTGGTGCGCGGGGCCGCGGGCGCTGGTGCGGCCGTGCGCGGCGGCGCAGGCGCTGCAAACGCCGTTCGTGCCGGCGGCGTGCCAGCAGCTGGCGCTGGCGGCGCTGCGGCAGGGCCCGATGGCGGTCGAGTCAGTGCGGGCGGCGCTGGCGGCGAAGCGGCGCTACGGCTTCGACCGGTTGACGGCACTGGGGCTGAAGCCGGTGTGGCCGGCGGCCGCGTGTTTCTTCTGGCTGCCGGTGGGTCAGCTAGGGCTGGGCGGCCGGGCGTTCGCGGAGCAACTGCTGCGGGCGAAAAAAGTGCTGGTGACGCCGGGCGAGCTGTTCGGGCCGGGCGGGGTTGGGCATGTGCGCGTCAGCTTCGCGGCGGAGGACGGCCGGCTGCGCGAGGGATTGACGCGGCTGACGGAGTTCGTGCGGCAGTTGCAAGGCGGCGCGAAAGCAAAGCTCGCGGCGTAGCGTTTCGATGGCCCCGTTTTTAGTTTCGCGCGGATCGATAGGCGCGAAACTAAAAAAACGGGGCGAGCAACCTCGTTTTACCCCACCAACTCCCGGATCGGCGCGCCTTGCTCGATGAGCTTCAGCGGCCGATTCTGGTGGTCCGGAAACTCGACGTGCGTGCCGTCAATGCCCAGGTGGTGGTAGACCGTCGCGGCCACGTCCTGCGGGCTCACCGGCCGGTCCACGACGAACTCGCCGCGCGGGCTGCTTCGCCCAATCACCTGGCCCAGCCGCAAACCACCGCCGCCGAACAGCACGCTGAACGTGTGGCCCCAGTGATCGCGGCCGGCGTCGCGGTTCATGCGCGGCGTCCGCCCGAACTCGCCCATCGCTACCACCAGCACCTTTTCGTACAGGCCGCGCTGGCACAGGTCCTCCACCAGCGCCGCGATGGCCCGATCCAGGGGCGGAATCAACATCCGGGCGCCCACCGCGGTCTGCAACTGCGGCGGCGTGCCGTGGTGGTCCCAGGGCACGCAGTTCACCGTCACGAACGTGACGCCGGCCTCGACCAGCCGCCGCGCCAGCAGGGCACTCTGACCGAAGGTGTGCCGGCCGTAACGGTCGCGCAGCCGGGCCGACTCGGCGCCGATGGCGAACGCCGACGCCACGCGCGGGCTGGTCAGCAGGTCAAAGGCGCGGTGGTAATGCTCGCCGAGGTCAACGGACGGACGGTCGCCAGCGCGGCGGGCCTCGTCAACGGCGGCGAGCAGGTGACGACGGCTTTCGAGGCGGTCAAAGCTCAGCCCCGCCGCGGGCGCCAGGTTGCGAACGCGGAAGTCCGCCAGGTTCGGGTCCGACTCGACCACGAACGGGTTGGCACCGCCGCCGAGGTAGGCCGCGTAGTGGAAGAAGTTGTCGGTGCCGCCGCGCAGGTGTGGCACCGCGACGTAGGGCGGCAACCCCGGCACGTTGGCGCCGCGCAGCCGCGACACCGCCGCGCCCAGTGCCGGCCGCTTCTGGTGCTTGAAGTCCGGGGCGTTGAAGGCCGGGCCCTCGAAGCCGGTCAGCATCCAGTGGTTCGACTTGGTGTGATCGCCGGAGCCGTGCCGCACCGTGCGGACGATGGCCAGTTTGTCCATCAGCGCTGCCTGTCGCGGCAGCAGTTCGCTGAACAGGACGCCCGGCACGCGCGTGCGGCTGGCGCCGAAGGGACCGCGGTACTCGGCCGCGGCGTCCGGCTTGGGATCCCACGTTTCCATGTGGCCGGGGCCGCCGCTGAGCCAGAACAGGATGACGGCGGTGTCGCGTCCGGGGCGGCGCGGTGCCTGCGCGGCCGCGCGCAATCGGAAGAAGTCCGCCAGGCCCAAACCGCCCAGGCCCAGCAGCCCCGCCTGGACAAAACTGCGGCGCGTCAGCCCCGTACACTCCCGCCCTGCCTCGCCCACGACCCGCAACATCGCCGTCGCCTCCCGGGGGATCAAAGCTGTACTGCTCTCCTCAACCTTCGTGGATCGGTCGCAGGCTGTCAAGATGCGCTCCGGTCAAATCGGCCTGCCGCAAACATACAATGAGCAGGCACCGTTTCAGCAAGGGGAAGGGTGCGGTGCGCGTTTACGAAAGGCACAACCGTGATCCGTCGATTGACCTGGCCGTGTGTGTGCGTTGCGGTGCTGCTGAGCGGGGCGACCACGGCGGCGCAGGGCAAGGTGCTGCACCGGCGGGAGCTGGCCGCGGCGCTGTCCCGGGTGCTCGACAGCGCCGACTTCTCGCAGGCGATGACGTTCAAGGATTTTCTCGGCCGCCTGCAAAACCGGCTCAAGGTCCAGGGCTGCGAGTTGCCGGTGGTGGTGGACACCGAGGCGTTCAAGGACGGCAACCAGGACGCCCCGGACATCGCCGACACGCAGGTGAAGTTCCCGGCGTACCCGAAGCAGATGACGGGGGCCGCGTTCCTGAGCCATGCGCTCGCCGCCATCCCCACGGGGAACGCAACCTACTTCGTCAAGAACGGCGTCGTCGTGGTCACCACCCTTGATCGGGCCCAGGCGCGGCAGCTGATGAGCGAGGCCGTGGAAGGCAAGTTCGAGGCGCAACCGCTGGGCGACATCCTGCAGGAACTCGCCGCGCAGACGGGGCTGCACCTGATGGTGGACAGCCGCGTCGCCTGGAAGCTCCGGGCCAAGGCGTCCGCGAACTTCACGGTCAATCAGACGGCGCTGGGCACCGCCCTGTTCGTGCTGACCGACATGGTGGATTTGCGTGTGGGGTTGATGGGCAACGTGGCCTACATCACCAGCCCGGCCAACGCCCGGCAGTGCGGCGAATGGCTCGCCAACGGCAACTTTGAAGCGGGCCGGCATGGTGGTTCCAGGAGCGAGCGCCTGGATCCGGGGATGCGGTGACGCTTGCCGTCCGTTGTCCCGCTGTGCCGGCAAGAACCCACAACTGACAGCATATCTTGACGGCAGTCGCCCGGCGTGTTCTGCTGAGGCTGGTGATGCACCCCCCCTCATGAGGTACGACCATGCGCAAGACGGTTGTCGCGGCACTGCTGCTGGCGGTCGGACATTTCGCGGCGAGCGGCCAGGAGAAACAGAAGAACGAAACCGCCGAAGTGGATGTCGCCAGCTTGTGCGCCTTCTTCGAGAGTAATCCGTTGAAGGCGCAAAAGGAAATCGGCAGCCGGTGGGTGCGCCTGAAGGACAGGGTGAGCAACATTGTCGCCCCGGTGAAAAAAGGCGCCCCGGTGAAACTGATTCTGATCAACCGCTTCGACTCGTTGCCGAGCGTCATCGAGTGTTCGTTCGACCCGAAACACGCCGATGCGCTCAAGTCCGTGGAGAAAGGCGGCGTGGTGCGCCTGCGCGGGAAACTGGATCGCTTCACCCTGTCCGCCATCTACCTGAAGCATTGCGAACTGGTCGTCACCAAGAAGAAGTAGTGGTAACGTCACAACACGGCGGCGCTGACCGGGCGCCGCCGCGGTCGGGAGCGCCAGCCCATTGCCCTCCAGAGCGGTGGCGCCGTTCGGGTTTCGGTTTCTCAATTTAGCGCCTTGGCCTTGCCGGGGTGGATGGGATAGCATTACAGAGAGCATCCCACCGTGGCCGTGCCTTGCTCGACCGCGTTCTCGGCCAGGAGTTTCCCACCATGCGCACCCACCTGCTTCTGCCGTTCGCCACGACCACGCTGCTGTGCCTTTGCCTGCTCGCTGGCGGCCAGCGCGGCGGTTCCCAGCCGCCGGGTAAGGGCCCCATGAAAAAAAGCCCCGACGACATCTTCAAATGGATTTCCAGGGACAAGGGCTACATCAGCATCGATGACCAGCAGCCCGGCAAGGGCAAGGAGGAGATGGAACTCTTCGCCAAGGAGAACAAAATCACCACCGGCAAGATCACCAGGGACCAGTTCCTGCGCTACTGGGAGCAGCGCGACGAGCTGCGCAAGAAGACCGCCGCCGACCCGAAGATCACTGACGAACGCGCGGCGGACAATTTTCGCCGCTACGACGTGAACAGCGACAGTTTCTTGAACCTTGACGAGATCAGCAACCTCCGGGGCCCGCTTCGCTCCTTCAAGGACGAGTGGCAGAAGTGGGACGCCAACAAGGACGGCCTCATCGACCGCAAGGAGTGGACGACGTACTACCGCGACTACAACAAGCGCCGCATCGAGGCCCAGGCCACCAGGGCCAGCAACGCCAAATCCGCGGCACCGGGGTCGAAAGCGATCATCAAGATCATCATTGAGGAAGACGAGGAAATCGTGCCGAGCACCTACCACGTTGGCGGCAAGCTGCCGGCGGGCCTGCCGGCCTGGTTCGCTGAACGGGACACGGATGGCGACGGCCAGGTGTCGCTCTACGAGTGGCGCCTGGGCAAGAAGGATGTCGCGGAGTTCCTCAAGATGGACCGCAACGACGACGGCTTCCTGACCGCCGAGGAAATGCTCCACTATCAGCGGCAAGCCTCTGCGCCCGGCCGACAACCTGCCGCGGTGCCCGTCACGACCAGCACCCGGCCCGAAGTGCCCAGCCGTCCGGGCTTCCCCTATCGCAAGAAGGGCAAGAAAAAGGGCGGCTGATACGGCAGCGCCGTGGTGGTTCTGGTTTCTGGTCGGAGCCCGAGCGCCAGCGCGGGGCAGTGTTGGCCCCGCGCTGGCGCTCGGGCTCCGACCCACCGCGAGCCTTCCGGCCCGCCGGCAGCCGCAGCCGGCGGGCCGCTTTGTTTCCAGAACAGGTTGGCGCGAAGTGAGCCGGGCGGCCGGCGCCCACAAGTGTGCTTGCCAGGGCGGCGCAGATGGTGGTATAATCGGACTGACCGGTCAGTCTATTTAGCATCGGATGACAACAGCACCGCCCGCCCGACCGGCGTCCAGTGCCGCGCAAGAGACTTCTGCCAGTGCGAACGCGAACTCCCTGCCAGCCCGACAAGATGCTTGAAGCCGCCGCCCAGTTGTTCTGTGGCCAGCGCTTCCATGAAGTGCGCATGGAGGACATCGCCGCCGCGGCTGGCGTCGGCAAGGGTACGCTGTACCGCTACTTCAGCGACAAGGAGGCCCTGTACCGCGCGCTGCTGGCGCGGGCCTCGCAGCAGATCCTCGACCAGCTGGAGGAGACCGTGACGCCGGCCCTGTCCGCCCGCGACCAGCTGGCGGCGCTGGTGCAGACCTGTCTGACGTTCTTCGACGAGCAGCCGCACGTCGCCGACCTGATCCAGCGGCAGGAAGTGTTTTCCGCGACCGGCTCCGGCAAGGACTTTCCCTGGCAGGAGGTCCGCGATCGCTTCAACCAGCGCGTGCTGGACATCTTCGAGCACGGCCGCGCGGAAAAAGTCTTCCACGTCCGTGACCCACTGACGGCGATGCACATGCTGCTGGGCGGCCTGCGCAGCGTCATCCGCTACACCCATCCGCCGCGGCCGGCCAACCTCGCCGCCCATATCGTCAGCGACTTCCTCAACGGCGCCGGCGCCTGACGCTGGCCCCGCCCCGCGACTTCACTGCGCCTGCAAGGGCCTGGCGAACACCTGAGTGTAGTAGACCTCGCCGTTGGCGCTGGTGGCCAGGCCCAGGCCGACCTCGGTGAACTCCCCGCCCAGGATGTTTTCGCGGTGGATCTTTGAGCCCATCCAGCCGCGCATGATGTCTTCCATCGTCACGCCGCCGAAGGCGATGTTCTCGGCGATCTCCGCGTAGCGGTAGCCGGCCTTCTTGGCCCGGCCGCCTGGCGTCAAGCCGTCGATTTTGTGCTCCAGTTTTTCGAGTTTGGCCATGTTCGCCGCGTGGCCGCGGGCGGCGGCGAACAGCCGGGCGTTCGGCTTCAGCGCCGGCAGCTTTTGCTTCGCCCGCTCGGCGTTGGTCAGTTCGAGCAACTTCTTCTCGGCGTCGCTCAACTTCAGCTCGGGTGCTTTCTGTTTGCCGCCGCCGCCGGCCGCGAGACCGACGCCGCAAACCGCCACGAGCACCGCGGTCAATACAATTCGGGTCATCCGTTCTCCTCCTCGCCAGGTGGCGAAAGCGTGATGCCTCGGCCCTTCCAATTTGCACGGACGGCGGCCGCGATGCAACAGGAATTGGCCGTTTCACAGCGCTCGGCCCATAAAATGAGGTTCCCACCCATGACGGCAGCGACGTTCAACCTGCAAGGCCACCGTGGCGCCCGCGGCCTGGTGCCCGAAAATACGCTGCCCGCTTTCGAGACGGCCCTCGACCTCGGCGTCAGCTCCATCGAAACCGACATCCACCTGACGCGCGACAGCGTGCCGGTGCTGGCCCATGACCCGATCGTCAGCGCCCGCATTTTTCGCTTGCTCCCCGACAGCGCCAGCCCCGACCCTGCCCGGCGACCGCTGCTCCGCCATCTTACCCTGGCCGAGCTGCGCGGCTACGTTGCCGACCGCAACCCCGACCCGTCGCGCTTCCCCGGACAACGCACCGTGCTGACGCCGATGGCCGAATGGTACGCGCGGCAGCACCACCTGCACTGCTACAGCCCGCCCACGCTGACCGACCTGTTCAGCCTGTGGCAGGCGTACGTCAGCAGCGCGGCCGGGCCAACGGACCACGCCCGGCGAGTGGTGTTTGACCTGGAGTTGAAGCGCGTCCCCTTCCACGCCGAAACGGACGGTGAGCTGGAGCGGCGCGTGCTGGAGGTGGTGGCGCAGCCGGCGTCCTGAGTCAGACGGTGGTGCGCAGCTTCGACCACCGCAGCGTGCTGGCCCTGCGGCGGCTGGAACCGGGCCTGACCGCCGCCGTGCTGGTGGCGAACACCGCGCCGGTGCGGCCGGTCGAGCTGATGCGCGCCGCCGACGCTCAAATCTACTGCCCGGACGTGAACTTCCTGGACGAACTCCAGGTGCGGCAGCTGCACGAGGCTGGTGTGCGTGTGCAGCCGTGGACCGTCAACGACGAGGTGAGCTGGGAGCGGTTGCTGGCCTGGGGCGTGGACGGCATCACCACCGATTTTCCAGATCGGTTGGCGGATTTCCTTCGTCGCCGTGGCGTGACGTGGTAAGGTGTGGAAAACACCCCCTCACCCCCAACCCCTCTCCCCCTGAAGGGGGCGAGGGGGTCAAGAAGGATGTTCCAATGCCGACCGACGCCGCCGCCCTGCTCGACGCCGCCCGCCGCGTCCGCCTGAACGCCGCCGCCGACTTCTCGCACTTCCAGGTGGGTGCCGCCCTGGAAACCGACGACGGTCACATCATCACCGGCTGCAACGTCGAGAACGCCACCTACGGCCTGACCGTCTGCGCCGAGCGCGTGGCCGTCTTCAAGGCCATCTCGGAGGGCCATCGCCGCTTTCGCCGCGTTGCGGTCATCGCCGACACCGGCGCCCCGACGCCACCGTGCGGCGCCTGCCGCCAGATCCTCTGGGAGTTCGGCGGCGACCTGGAAGTGATCCTCGGCAACCTCGAACGCGAAACTGTCCGCTACCAACTGCGCGACCTGCTGCCGTTGCCCTTCGACGCGCGGTTGCTGCGCGAATGACGCCGGAACCTGCTTCTTCGGCGCCTCAGCGTTCGCCGGGCGGCTTGGCTGGGGCCTCCTTGAGCCGGGCGCGCAGCCGGGCCACCAGAATACTCTTGGATACCTGGCCCGGCCTGGCTGGGGCAGCCTCGATTTCGGCGGGGGCATCCGGTTCGGCGTCCGCCGGCTTGCCCGCCACCGACGCGACCGGCGCCGTTGGCAGCAGGTTGCCATCGTCGCCGTCGTCGGCCGGGGCCGCTCCCTCGGGCGGCAACTCCGCCGTCTCGTCGCCTGACAGCGACTGGGGCTTGATCAGGAACGAATTGGCCTCCACCTCGGTCATCTTCTTGTTGACCGTCAGGAAGTTGACCTGGTCGAGCGGCACGATCACCACGCGGCCGGCGTCCATCGACCCAGCCATGCGGCCGCGCACGATGATGAAGTCGCGCTCCAGGCGGATGATGGACTGGATCACGACCTCCGCCCCCGTGGTCAGGACGAGGGCAAGCGTCCCGTGCAGTTCGGCGGGGATGCGGCGTAGCAGGGACACCCAGGCCAGGCCTTGCATGTCAGCCTCCTGTCGGCAACGGTGCAGAACGCGGCCCGGCTCAGGGAGTCAGCTCCAGCCACTCCGTGTACAGCGACCCACCGCCCTGCTCCTTGCGCCAGAAGACGCGGACGCGGGTGCGGTCGTCGTGGTTGCCCTGGCACTCCAGCAGCCGCTCGGCGTTGATTTCCTGGCGGCGCGGCCAGCCGAACTGGGCCAGCTGCTGGTTCCAGACATCCGTCACCAACTTCATGGCGTCCGGTCCCACCACCTTCGCCGAGGCGACCGCATGCCGGGCCAGCACGCGCGAGACGCGGTCGTTGTCGAACCAGACCAGAACCACGTCGTGGCTGCTGTCCCGGGCCGGCGTCAGCTGCCAGGGGCCGCCGGGCTGGGCCGGCTTCTGATGGGTGAACCGGGCCAGCACATCGGTGCGAGCGTCGCCCAGGTGGCAGCCGTCGAGGCCGCGCGCCAGCACCGTCAGCGGCGGTAACGGCACGCCGGCCGGGTGCGCCGCCGGGCAGTCACGCACGGTCAGCTCGACACCGCTGCCGTCCTGCTGCCAGGTCACCACCGTCGTGTCGTCCTGCCAGCGGTACAGCACCGCCTTGCCCCTGGCCGACCAGACCGTCGCCCACGGCGCCGGCAGCACCTGCGGCGCGCCGTACTTTTGCTTGAACGTCTCCAGCTTCCGCGCCACCGCGCCGGCCTTGCCGGACCCGTCGCGGAAGCGGAAGCGGACCTCGGCCACCTTCTTGTCCGCGTCGAAACGCGCCTCCAGTTCCTGCCAGACCAGCCCGCCGACGGCCGGCCGAAGGAAGCGCACAGCGAGCACGTCGGGCAGCGCCAGCACGGCCGCCTGATCGTCCGCCGGGAAACGGGCCGTGACCGCGGTGCGGCCCTGGCCCAGCGCCACGCCCTCGACCTCGCGGTTCAGGCGCTGTCGCGGCGTGCCGGCCGTGATCCGCTGCCGGCGTTCCGCGGCCTCGCGCTCGCGCACCGTGGCGGCGGTTCGGGCCAGCTGGTCCGGCGGCGTGCGATCCGCGACCTCCAGGCTCGGGCCGATTTCGACCTTGTTCGGTAGCCGCAGTGTCCAGCGCGTCCGCGCGTCCTGCCAGGACAGAGTTAGCTGCCCCTCGGGACCGCCGCCGGCCTCGATGTGCGGTGTGCCCGCGACGGCGAACAGCGGCACGGCCAACTTCGCCAGCGATCGCTGCGCCTTCTGCTCCGCCGTCCACTGCAGCGCCAGCCGCGCCGGCAGGTCGTGCGGGTCCGCCCGGTGCAGGGCCGCCTGCGTCAGCGTCAGGCCGGGCACCGGGTTGGCCACGTGTTTCAGGTCGTCGGCGTTTTCCAGCACGAGCGGGTTGCCCTGCTGGTGCAGGGCGATGCGCAGGCGGTTTTGCTCAAAGGACTGGTCCAGCTGCACGTCGCCCAGGGTGCGCGGCAGGGTGGCGGAGCCGGCGGGCTGGCCGTCGCTG
The DNA here is from genome assembly GCA_963750165.1 of uncultured Gemmataceae bacterium. Classification (GTDB taxonomy): domain Bacteria; phylum Planctomycetota; class Planctomycetia; order Gemmatales; family Gemmataceae; genus CAVVPN01. Next base: position 718,454 of record CAVVPN010000003.1, read on the forward strand.
AAGCGGACGACGGCGCCGACGGCGAAGTTGTGCGGCGTCAGGGCGGCTTCCCAGACGCCGGCCGGCAGGGTGTAGCGGCGGCGGGTGAGGCCGTCGTGCGTGACCGTTTGCACCTGCCTGGGGGGCACGGACTCTTCGAGGTAGTGGGCAAGCTGGCCCGGCTGCGGCACGCGCTCGGACTGACGGGTGCGGTAGAGCACCAGCAAGTCGGTCAGGATACCGGCCGGGTCGAAGCAGGCGACGACGTTCTCGGCGTCGTCGCCGGGCAGCGGCAGGTTGAGCACGTCCAGCGCCCGCGCCACGGCGGTGGGCTGCAGGGCCCGCCTGCTGGGCGCGTCCGCCACGCCCAGCAGGCGCGCGATCTCGGCCCGGGTGGTCTTGCTGGGCAGCACCGGCGTCGTCGGCACAGAGAATTCGCCCCAGTCTTTCAGGCCAGCCTCGGCGATTTCGGCCAATTCCGTCACTTCGTGGGCCCGCCAGCGGGCGGCCATCCGCTTGAGGACGAAATGGCCGCGCGGCAGCAGGGCAGCGCCGAGCGGCCCGGCCCTGGCCTTCGCGTCGAGCACCTTGACGAGCTGCTCGTGCAGCGAGATGAGGCGGCCGGGCTTGAACTGTTCCTCGGCGACGAAGTGGAACTGGGCGTTGTGCAGCAGCAGCGACACCAGCCGAGTCCACTCAACGGGGTAGTTTTTGGGGCCGGCCAGGGCGTCGATCTGGGCGCGCGTGGCGGTGTCGCCGGGTTCGACCAGCTTGCGGGCGGCCTCCACGTCGCCGAAGCGGGCCAGGTGCAGGGCCAGGCCGCTGTCTTTGGCCCCTTCGGGCAGGTAGGGCGGCACGCTGAAGCCGAGGGTTTCGGAATATTTGGCGTCGCGGAAGACCGGCGTGGCCAGCGGCAGGTGCAGGTCCGGCAGGCGGCGGAAGGGCTGGCCGGCGAGCCGATGCTTCTTGTCAAGGAGGTCGATTTTGGCCTGGACATCCTCGGCCTGGAGGGCGAGGACGGCGCGCGACTTGGTGAGCAGGTCAGCGAAGGAGATTTCGTCCACGAACTCGACCGGAATGTCAACATCCGGCGTGACCTCGACCTGCGGCGGTTCCACCTGGCCGGAACAGCCCGCGGACAGAACCAGAAGAAGACCGGCGACCAGGGCCAGCCAAGCGCGTCGATACATGCCTCACCTGTATGGCAAACGGTGGAACGTCGGGAGATCGAGAACCCGTCACCCAACTATAGGTTCCAACCGGCCGCGGTGCGGCGAAATCTGCTGGTCCGTGGAAGCAAAAGGGTTGCGGCGCCGGCGGTTCCTGAAACGAACTGGCCCGGCAGCCAGTCAACTGCCGGGCCAGTTCGTTCCATCGGCACGCAGAGCATTGTCAGGGCTGGTTTACCGCCGGTGGCGCGGTTGGAGCGGCTGGGCTGGGAGCAGGCAATTGACGGTCTTCCAGATCGTTTGGCCCCAAAAGGGGCGGTGCAGCGACAACCGTTGCGCCGAGCCCTCGAACCGCTTCCGGTGCCGCGTGCGCCTGAAGCCACGCCCGCACTTCCCACAGGTCGAAGAACAATCTGAGAAGCAAATCCATCGCCCGCTGCTGAATCTGCCCTCCGGTTTCCCACCGCGATACCGTTTCCTTGGCCACCTTTAAGTAGTTTGCCAGTTGCTCTTGTGTCAGGCTCAGGCTTTTTCGCCTGTCGCGAATTTCCTGAGGGGCCAAGAGGCCCGCCTGGGACCGCAGTTCGCCTGTCACTCGCGCAAGCGCTTCGTCAGGAAGCACGCGGTTGTGACAGGACGAGCATTCCAGGATTTCGAGTTGTGGCACGACAAACGAATAAGCACGGCCGTCGTGTTCCATTTCTGCTGGGTAGTCCACGACCGTTGGGCTCAGGGATGGTTTCCCACAGGAGCGGCATTTCCAGGGGTAGGGACGTGTCATAGAAAAATCTCCAGTCGGCTCATATCCTTCTTGGCGGATGAGCGTTCAAGAGGTTGACGGCAGGTTCATTCGGATCTGGATTGCACAACTCCATTTCAACGTACAACCCACGAGGGAACTCCGCGAGTTTCTCGATGATGATTTCGTAATAATTAAACCGCCTCTCTTTGCACAACTCGCGCCCTTCGCGCACGCATTTGATTGGATTTCCGTCAGTAATCCATTCCCTGGCGAGTTCCCGGATTTCGCTTGCCGTCAACCCTCGGTTGGCCCCATCTTCTGTCACCCGCAGCGCTTCCTTGTCGTTGATCCAGTCGGAATTCTGATTCGGCGGCCTTCTTCACAAGGTCTGGTCTGCAATCCTGAGTGTCAATGCGTTCAGATTGATCGCTCACGAGCGTTTCCTGTGAATTATGCGACACACTTGCTTTACATCAAGTTCGTTTTCGCCGTCGTGGACGTTGGACGTTGCCGTGAAGGGAGCCGACGTACAACGCAGGACTGGCCCGCCTACAACGGAGCGCAAGACGATCGAGAAGCGCGGTCGGCAAGTAGTTCTTGCCGACCGCGCAAATGTCAACGGGACGTGCGTTGGCGAAGCGGGCTCACTCCTTGCGGAACATCTTGTGATTGCGGTCGCCGCGCGAGTACAGATACGCCACCAGGTCCAGGATTTCCTCGCGGTTCAGCGTGTCGATCAACCCGTCCGGCATCATCGACACCTTCGACGGCGCCATCGAGTCGATGTTATCGCGCTTGACGTTGGTGAGCTTGTTCGGGTCGAGCATGTCGGTGTTGATCGTGATGTTGTCGCCAAACAGGTTGACGATGCGGCCCGAGATGACGCGGCCATCCGTGGTCGTGATGGCCACCGCCGCGTACTGGTCGCTGATGACCTTGCTCGGCTCAATGATCGACTCCAGCAGGTCGCGCGGCCCGAAACGGCCAGAGACGAGCGTCAGGTCCGGGCCGGTGCCGCCGCCCTCGTTGTTGAAGCGGTGGCAGGCGAAACACTTGATCTCGCCGAACAGACTGCGGCCGCGGTTGAAGTTGCGGCCTGTCAGCCCCTTCTCCAGCACCGGCACCAGTTCGTCCACCGTGTACTTCTTCACGAGCGGCCGCTGCTTCCACGCGAACTCCGGCGACTTCGGCGTCGGCACCTTCGCCAGCACCGTCTTCAGGTTCGCCTTCTCCTCCGCGGACAGCGACGCCACCGCGTCCTTGCGGATGTTGCGCAGGAAGCCGTGGAAGCTGTTGCCGCCGCGGTAGCCCATCGCCTTGTGGAACCAGTTGAAATACGCCTCGCGCTGCGGCTTTGTCCAGCCGCTCTTGACCGACCGCAACGCCAGGGCGTAATCAATCTGCTCCTCCTGCGTCGGGGCCTTCGCCAGCAGCGCCAGTGTCTTCGCGACGCCGCCCGGTGCCTCCAGGTACGACACCAGCTTGCACAACTCGGCGTTCACCTCGCGTTCACCGGCGGGGTAGTAGCCGACCAGCCGCTTGCCGACGCGCTCCTTCCACGCGGCGTCCGGGGCACCCATGCGGATGAAAACCAGCTCATACGCCCGCAGGTAATCGGTCTTTTGCTCCGGCGTCAGCTTCGCCCAGTCCACGCGCCCCAGCGCCTCCAGGATGCGCGGCTCCAGCTTCTTGTCGCCGACGCGGGCCAGGCCGATCAGGGCGTGCGTCCGTGCCACCGGGTTGGCCTCTTGCAATGCCTTCTCCTGCCAGGTTGCGGGCGGCTGGAACTCCAGCACGGTACGGGCGGCGTAGCGCAGGAAGCGGTCGTCGCTGCTCAGGTGCGGCCAGGCCGTCTCGACCGCCCGCGGATCCTGCTTGCCGTAGTACGCCTCCAGCTGCTTGCGCACCTTTTGCTGCTCGGTCACCCGGGCCTCGCGCGGCGCCGGCGCCGTCGATTCCTTGCCGGTGTAGGTAACGCGGTACAGCCCCGACATGGTGCTGCGGCCGCCGATGGTGAAGTACAGGGCCCCGTCACGCGGGTTGATGACGATGTCCGTCAGCGGCAGCGGTGAGCCGTTCAGGAACTCCTCCAGTTCGCCGGTGTAGGTCGCCCCCTTGGGTTGCAGGTGCAGCGCGTACAGTTTGCCGTAACTCCAGTCGCACAGGTACAGCGCATCCTGGTACTTCGCCGGGAACCTGGCGCCGTAGCCGAAGGCCACTCCGGTCGGGCTGCCGGGGCCGACGTTGGCCACTGGCGGCAGGTTGTCGGGATAATACTCATACATCTTGCCGGTGCCGCCGCGCCAGCCGAACTCGCTGCCCGGCACCGCATGGCAAACGCGCGTCGGCCGATACCACGGCAGGTTCATGTCCCATTCCATGTCGGAGTCGTAGGTGAACAGCTCGCCGGCGCGGTTGAAGGCGGCGTCGTACTCGTTGCGGTAGCCCATCGAGATCAGTTCCCAGCGCTTGCCGTCCGGGTCCGTCTTGTAGATGCAGCCGGCCGGGGCCATGATGCCGACCGCGTGGCCGCTCGCGTCCCACAGCCGTGGCTGCAGGAAATCCTCGCCCCAGATTTGCGGCACCTTCGACGAGGTCAGCTTGACCGGCTTCGTGTGGTTGCCGTGCAGCACGTACAGCGATTTGCCGTCCGGCCCCAGCAGGACCGCGTGCGGCCCGTGTTCGCCGCTGCCCTGGATCGGCCGTAGCAGTTCCTTCGTGTCCAGCACGTCGTCGTTCTTCGACGAGCGCACGCGCCACAGGCCGCTCTCGTATTTCCGGACGCGGTTGACGACGACGTACAGGCTGTCGAACGCCCAGAGCAGACCCTGCGCCTCGCCGAGGTCCACGGGCAGTTGTTCGACCTTCGTCTCCTCGGGCTTGCCGCCGAGCGGCGGCGGCGTGATGCGGTACAGCCGGCCGCTCTGGTCCGACGTGATGAGCCGGCCCTTCGGATCCACGCACATGCTGACCCACGAGCCCTGCGTCTTCTTGGGCACCGAGTACAGCAGCTCCACCTTGAAGTCTTTCTTGACCTTGATTAGCTCAACCGGTGTCGCCGTCGGCGTCTTCAACTTGGCGGCACCCTGCAGCCTGGCGGCGTTGACCTGCTTCCACGGCGCGGCCCCGAGTTTGGCGACCACCGTGGCCTTCGCCCACTGCGCGTCATCGAAGCCAACCTTCGTCCAGCCGTCCGCTGCCTTTTCCGAGACGCGCCAGGTGTCGTCGGTCACGATCAGCGTTTCCTGCTTCGGCCCGGTGAGGACGAGCCGCAGTACCAGCCCAGCCGGGCCATCGGTGTTGTGCGCCTTGACCGTGATGACGACCCGGACTTCTTTCTGGCCCTTGGCGAGCTTGGGGAAGGCGTCGGTCACGTCGCGGAAGACGGGGTCCGACCATTCGCTGCTCGCGGCCACCTCGGTGCCGTTGACGTAGACGGTCATCTGGTTATCGCAGGTGCCATACAGCCGGGCGTTGGTGATGCGATGCTTGACGGCGATTTCCTTGCGGAAGTAGACAGTCTGGTCGGCACGCGGCTGGTCGCCCAGCCAGATCCAGGCCGGCTGCGATCTGGCGCCCTTGCCGCCGCCCGTGGGCCCCTGGGCCACGAGCGTGAAGCCCAGTGCGACCACGGCGGCGCACCCCAACCCGGCGATCCAAACGGGACGGCAGAAAGACATGGTCTCCCCTTTTGCGCACAAGCTGATGAAAATCAACGGCGGGTCATGGAGGGGATTGTACCGCGCCGCGGGGCACTCGGGGCAAGAAAAAGCACGTTCCACCGCCCGGTTGCAGCTGCCAACAGCCGCGCGGCCGCCGAACCGAGACCGCATTTCCCTCCGTGCCTGCCCATCCTGACGCCCGCACGAACCGCCGATCCTGACGGTTTTGACTGACCTGACAACTTTACCGCTGGACAGGGGAAATTCCAGGTAAATCCGCGGCGTTGTCTCTTGTAAGGCTCAAGTCGCGGATTACGCTGAGTGTGGATGGTTTGCGACCTCAGCCAAGAAGGTCGTGCGAGGGTGAATGGCGTTCTCCAGCTCGGAGCTGGGGCATACGTCGAGGCCAAAGCGCAAGCACACGCATCCCGCGGAAGGAGAATGTGCCATGAGACCCTATCGAGGATTGCTTGGGTTGGGAGCGCTGGCCCTGCTGGCCGCCACGGCCGGCCCGGCCGGCGCTGCCTGGAACAATGTGTTCCAGGTGACTTGCTGTAACTCCCGGCCGCGCGCCGCCATGTATGTGGCGCCCGTCGTTGTCCAGGCCTCGCCGGCCTGCTGCAACCCCTGTCCGCAGCCGGTCTGCACCACGCAGTACATCCAGCGCTGCTACTACCAGCCGGTCACGGTCATGCAGACCAAGACCTACTACGAGCCCGTGACCACCTACCGCACCAGCTACTACTACGAGCCGGTCACCAGCTACCGCTACAGCTGCTACTACGACCCGTGTACGTGCCGTTACCAGCAGGTGGCCCAGCCGGTGACCTCGTACGCTCTGCGGTCGCAGTGCTGCCCCGTGCAGTCGTGGGTGCAGCGCTGCTGCTCAGTACCGGTGACCGTCATGCAGCAGCGCTCCTACTACGAGCCAGTGACCACCTGCAGCACCCCGTGCAGTCCGTGCAACCCGTGCGCTCAGGCGGCGGTCGCGGTGCCGCAGCAGCAGCCAGTGGTGCAGGTGCCGAACAACCAGGTGCCGAACAACCAGGTGCCGAACAACCAGGTGCCGATCAACGACTATTACCGCAGCCCGAACGGCGGCACGACGCTGCAACCGCCGATCATCAAGGAACAGCAAGGTTCGCAGTCGTACAAGCGCGACTGGGGGACGGAACCGCCGCTGGCCAATCCGGGCCCCGGCACCTCGCTCAAGCAGCCGGCGCCGTACACGCCGCCGGCGGTCAAGCTTGAGCGCATCGCCTTCGCCACCGACGCGGCCGTCCAGGGTCAGGTGGTCAACAACGGCACGCAGGCACCGCGGGCCGGTGCCCAGGTGGTGTTCGTCCATGCGTCGCAACAGGGCAAGATGCAGTCGGTGACGGCGAACGCGGCGGGCCACTTCCAGGCGGACCTGGCGCCGGGCGGTTACCTCGTTTACGTCAACGACAACCAGGGCCTGCCGGTCTTCCACAGCCGCATTGACGTGGACGGCAAGCGGCCGGCGGTCATCAAGCTCGTCAGCCGTTGATACGAATCCGAGCCCGAGCGCCAGCGAGGGGCCCCTCGCTGGCGCTCGGGCTCCGACCCGCAATCTGCAATTCTTCAATACGGATACCAGATCAGCATGGTCTTGAGCAGCAGCAGGTGCAGGAACGCCAGCGCCGTCAGGTAACCCCAGGCGCTCAGGCTGCCCGGATACCAGGGAAAGGTGAAAACGCCGTGGACCAGCGGCCAGCGCAGCCGCGACGGTGGCGTGCGCGGCGGCAAGGGCGGCTCCGGCGGCGTGCGGCGGCCACGCGGCGATGGCCAGGTTTCGCCGACGGGCCGGCTGCCGTCCAGGGGCGTCGGCGGTGTCGTGCGTGGCCCACGCTCCTCGACCACGTCATAGCCCTCGCGCCGCCCCGGTGGCCGAGGACGCTCGTAGGATGGGCGGATCGGCTTTGGCCCGGCTGGCGCATCCAGGCCATAGGCGGTTGGCGGCGCCCACTCATCTTCAGGCTCGGCGGTGGCCGCGGCGGGCGCGTCGGCGAGCGGTTCCAGCTGCACTTCCAACGCCGGCTCCTCCACGGCCCAGGGATCGACGGCCCGGACCTTCACTGGCCTGTTCCGTTCGCGGCGGCCACGACGGCGAGCTTCTTCAAGCGGCTTCTGGCCGATCAGCCAGGCGACGCGGCCCAGCAGCCGGGCGTCGATGAGTAGCACCGCCGCCAGCACCGGCGCCGCCAGCACCACGTACCACGGCCAGCCTTCCTGGGCCCGCATCGCCACCGTCCCCAGCCACGCCGCGCCGGCTGTCAGAGCGCCAGTGGCCAGGTACATCCACAGCGTTGCCGGCCAGCGGCGCAGCAGCCCGAGGACGACCGGTCCGTTCAGCAACTGCATCCAGCTCTGACCGCTGAGGCAGGACAGCAGGCTGACCGGCCAGACCAGCCAGAACAGGCCAGCCAGGACGACGCAGAACGTCGCGAAGTCCAGGCGCAACACCCCCGCCGTGATCCCGGCCGCGATCGCCAACGGCATCAGCCAGATGGCGACCAGCCAGCCGAGGAACACGGACCGCCAGACCCAGTCCCAGATGGGCTCGTCCGGCCAGCTTACCTCGTCCGCGCCTGCGGCGGTGGCGTTCAGCGTCACCAACAGACAGTGGCCCAGGTAGGCGAGGAAATAGAGCAGGAACAGGCTGGCGCCCAGGGCGGCGAACATGAAGATGATGGCGGTGCCGAAGGCGCCTACGGTGCTCATGGGACTGAACCTCCAGCGCTGTCAGGCAGACTGGAACGGACTGGACGCCTGGCGTCCACCCCGCCGCGCCCAGGTCTTGCCCGGACTGAGAGTGTACCCCACCCGCCGCGGTGGACACCAGCCCTCCCGCCGCCGCGGCCCCAGCGCCCCGCGCCGCCTCGGTCCAGTGGACGTTCATGGCGACCCCAGGCCGAAGCGCCGGCGAGCCTCCGCCACGGGAACGGTTCGACCTGCGCGCGAAGCTTTCAGCCCGGCTTCGATGGCCTGGCGGACGTAAATCTCATACTGCAAATCTTCCCAGGTGGCGTCCTCCGCCAGGCGCTCAACCAGGCGGCGGGCTTCTTCTGTAATGGTCGGAGCGGATATCAATCGTCTCCGATCCCACAAGGGCGCGTCTCTTACACCGCACCGACTATACCAAAATCGCCCGCAAAAAACCAGAAACGGGAAAGGCCGCGCCCCGCCCCTGGGCTGAGGCGGCTTCAGATTTACCTTTTCCCCAGCAGGGCATCCAGTTGCTCCGGAGTCGCCACCCCGTCCGCGAATCGCTCCACTACCGCCGCCGCTTCCCGGGCACCGTGCCCCAGCAGCAGATGTCGGGCTCGGCCAGCGCAAGCGCAGAGGAACAGGCGGAACTTACGCACGCTGGCCTGGTATCGCCCCCAGGTGAGCATGTTCTTCAAATCCGCGCTGACGTACCATCCAAGCTTGGTCATCGGAGCACCAAAGGCACTCTTTTCCAAGGATTGTGGCTAAACGTTCTGCGTCTCCGCCGCCAGCGTGCGAATATCCTGCGTGATGCGCATCGAGCAGAACTTCGGCCCGCACATCGAGCAGAACTTCGCCGACTTGAACACGTCCTGCGGCAGCGTCTCGTCGTGCATGGCCCGCGCCGTCTCCGGGTCCAGCGACAGCTCGAACTGCTTGTTCCAGTCAAATTCAAAGCGCGCCTTGCTCAGTTCGTCGTCCCGTTGGCGGACGTTCTTGCGGCCGCGGGCGATGTCGCCGGCGTGGGCCGCGATCTTGTACGCGATCACGCCCTGACGCACGTCATCCTTGTTCGGCAGCCCCAGGTGCTCCTTTGGCGTCACGTAGCACAACATCGCTGCGCCCGCCTCCGCCGCCAGCGCCGCCCCGATGGCCGACGTGATGTGGTCGTAGCCCGGCGCGATGTCCGTCACCAGCGGCCCCAGCACGTAGAACGGCGCATCATGGCACAGCTCGCGTTCCTTCTCCACGTTCATCCGCACCAGGTGCATCGGAATGTGCCCCGGCCCCTCGATCATCACCTGACAGCCGTGCTGCCACGCCTTCAGCGTCAGCTCGCCCAGCGTCTTCAACTCCGCGAACTGCGCCCGGTCGTTCGCGTCCGCCAGCGAGCCGGGCCGCAGGCCGTCGCCCAGGCTGTAGGTCACGTCATGGGCGCGCATGATCTCGCACAGTTCATCGAAGTGCGTGTACCACGGGTTCTGCTCGCGCTGCGCCAGCATCCAGGCGCCCATCAGCGAACCGCCGCGGCTCACAATGCCCGTGACGCGGTTGGTCGTCAGCGGCAGGTACTCGCGCAGCACGCCGGCGTGGATCGTCATGTAATCGACGCCCTGCTGCGCCTGATGCTCCACCATGTCCAGCATCAGCCGCGGCGTGATGTCGCCCACGTCCTTGACGTTCTGGATGATCTGGTAGATCGGCACCGTGCCGATGGGCACCGGCGAGGCGTCGATGAGCGCCTGGCGAATGCCGTCGATGTTGCCGCCCGTCGAGAGGTCCATCACGGTGTCGGCGCCCAGATGCACTGCCGTGTGCAGCTTCTCCAGTTCGTCGTCCACGGTGCCGGTGACAGCGGAGTTGCCGATGTTGGCGTTGATCTTGCATAGCGCCGCGACGCCGATGCACATCGGCTCCAGGCGCTTCTTCAAATGATGGACGTTCGCCGGGATGACCATGCGGCCGCGCGCCACCTCGGCGCGGATCAGTTCGGCGTCGAGGTCCTCGCGCTTCGCCACGAAGTGCATTTCCTCGGTGATGACGCCCTGACGGGCGGCTTCGATCTGAGTCATGGCAGTCTTCTCCAGGTTGCGGTCAGGTGAGGGGGACTTGCGCCACCCAGGGGTCGGCCAGCGCCACTGGCAGGCCGAACCACCACAGCAGCGCCAGCGGCAGCCCCGGCAGGAACACGAACAACAGCAGCACACTGGCGCCCTGGGGCATCTCGTCCAGGGCATAAATCCAGAACAGGAACCAGACGGCGGCCGGGATGTACAGCAGCATCACGACGACATGCGTGACGCCCACCGGAACGCCGCCGTGCACCAGCAGGGCGTCGAGCAAGATCGTCAGGACGGCGAGCACGGCCAGGCCGAGGCCGGCAAAGGTGGAGCGCATCCAGAACGGGCCGGGCTCCATACCGAGCGGTTGCTGGCCGCTGCGGACCTTGTAGGCCAGGGCGACGAAGAGCACGTTGAGCGGCCAGAGCAGGCTGACGCTGATCGTGATGACGAGCAACCAGCGAACGAATTGGAACAGTTCCACCGCGCATCCTCCGGCACGAGGAATCAGGGCACCGGGGAGCAACGCGGCTGGACGGACGGACGGGTGTCGAGTCGCTTCCCTACGCCGGTATGAACCGGATCAGGTTCTCAGGGTCTGCTCTCAGTCCGCGGCTCGCGGACACCCCTAGCGAACGTCGGGTATTGTAGCCGCCCTGGAGGGGGTGACAAGTGCTGAGGGTGCGAGGGGGTGAAAGAGCAGTTGTCTTTCACCCCCTCACCCCTTCACCCCCTCATTTTCTGAGTTGCGAACCGCGCGGCGGCGCGTTCCAATGGAGACATCAACCCGGATGATTTTCAGGAGGCTGCAACCCATGGGATGCGACATGCTGGTAGCCCTCGGACCGGCCACGTCCGACGGCCGCACACACTTCGGTCTTAACAGTCACCACCACGCCCGGCAACCGCAGACGTTGCGCCGCAGCCCCGGACGGGCCTTCGCCCCCGGCGAGGTCGTCCGCACCTCCGCCCTGGAACTGCCGCAGGGCCGCCAGACCTGCTCCGTCCTCGCCAGCGGCCTCGACAACCGCTGGGGCTACGAGCAGGGCGTCAACGAACATCACCTGGCCGTCGGCTACGCCAACTGGCACAGTCTCCTGGCCACCACGCAATCGACTCTCCTCGCCAGCGACCTGGTGCGTCTGGCCCTGGAGCGCTGTCACAGCGCCCGCCAGGCACTCGACCTGCTCTGCGACCTGCTGACACGCCACGGCCACAGTGTCGCGCTGCCGCACGGCGGCGACGCCGTGTTTCTGCTGGCCGACCCCGACGAGGCGTTCGTCCTCGAAGCCGCCGGCCCCGCCTGGGCCTATCAGGAAATCCGGCAGGTCCGCGCCGTCAGCGACGTCAGCGTCATCCGCCAGGACTGGGACCGCATCAACCGCGGCCTGGCTGACGAAGTGACGCAGCGCAACTGGTGGCAGTGCGACGGCAGCAAGCTCGACTTCTCCGGCACCCTGAGCATTTACCCCACCGGCCGCGCCTCCGCCCTGCGCCGCTGGGGCCGGCTCACGTACCTGCTCGAACAGCAGAGCGGCAGCATCGACAACGGTTTCGTGCGCCGCGTCCTCGGCGACCACTACGAGGGCGCCCGCTACGAGTTCGACCCGGTCACCGGTAGCGGCGCGGCCACGCCGCTGTGCCGCCACGCCTCGGCCGCGGCGCCGCTCGGCACCGTCGCCAGCTTCGCCGTGACGCTGCACCGCACGGCAGCCGTGACCCTGGCCTGGTGCGCCTTCGGGCCGCCCTGCGTCAGCGTCTACTTCCCCGTCTTCCTCGAAGGCGAACTGCCCGAGGCGCTGTCCACCGGCGGGCCGGAAGGGCTCGGCGACAGCGTGTGGTGGCTCACGCGCCGGCTGCTCGACACGCTCGACACTGCCCCGCGCTGCTGGTCGCAGGTGCGCGACGTGCTCGGCCAGTTGCAGGCACGCTTCGAGCAGGAGGCCGAGGATTTTCTGGCTGAGACCCCGGCCCTGAAGCAGCAAGGGGAAGCTGTCCTGGCCCGCCAGGCGTACCTGTTGATGCAGGGCCACGTCGAGCGCTACGAGGAAGCGGTGCGGACGCTGACCGCGCCGGCGCGGGCGTTCGCGCTGTCGGCGGGCGCGGCGGTCCAGCCGTGAGCCTGGTGCTGCCCGAGGGGCCGACATTCCTGTCTGCCAGGTGTTCGGCAGACAGGAATGTCGGCCCCTCGGGAAGCGGCAGAGATGGACCCTTTTTTAATCGAAAAATCGCAGTCCTGTGGCCGGAACCTTACCGGCGCTGTATGGTTTGATCTTGTACCTGCTGCATTCGGCAAGAACACTCGCAGCCCAGACGCCCACGATCTGCGGCATTCGTTTTGCTTGATGTTCGACATCCCCTGGCAAACATCCCAACAGCGGGTTGGGAAGTGTTCGTAGAGTTGTGGTTTGGGAGCACAAGGAGCACCCATGCGCAAGTTCGTGTGTGCGGCAACGGTCGTCCTGCTGGCCCTCGTCATTGCGAAGGCCGAAGAGTTCAACGCCACGATCATCAAGGTGGATGGCAGCAAGGTGACCGTCAAGAAGGGCAAGAAGGGCGGCGCAGAAGGAAGAGACCTACACGGCCGCGAAGGACGTGAAGGTCAACAAGGGCAAATTCAAGAAGGGCGAGAAGCCCGAAGTCGGCGCCGCCATCGCCGATGGCCTGTCGAACGAGATGTTCAAGACGATCCCCGAAAAGGGCGTTGGCGCCGTCATCACCACCAACGACAAAGGCGAGATCACCCAGATCCTCGTGAAGGGCGGCAAGAAGAAAGCCGCGGGCAACTGACCCCAGCTGGCCATTACATTCTCCCCCAAGCCTGCCGTCGCGCTCCGGCGCGACGGCAGGCCGTCGGGCACACTCCTGCCAACACCCGCGCACGCCGCTTCCGAAAAAAATCTTGAAACTTTCTGCTTGCCTTCCGCTTCACGACTGCGTTAATATTTTTTTAACCCAGGCAGGTAAGCATCCGACCGGCAGGAAACATTCCGCTTTCGGCCCGCGACCGGTAACCCGCCACAACACCCCGCCTGCTTTGCGCTGCTTCCGACCACCGCGGAGGTGAGCCGCACTCTGGAGGATTGAGCCAATGTTCGCTGCCAACGTCCGTCTCCTGGTCCTCGCCGCGCTGTGCGCGCTGCTCGGCCCGGCTGCCACGCGGGCCCGCGCCGACGTACAACTTCCGGGGAACGCCAAGCTCGGAGCGGTCGATTTCGAGCGGCACGTCATGGGCCTGTTCGGCCGCATGGGCTGCAACGCCGGCTCGTGTCACGGCTCCTTTCAGGGCAAGGGCGGCTTCCGTTTGTCGCTGTTCGGCTACGAGCCGGAGCGCGACTATTACGCCTTGACCCGCGAATACCTCGGCCGCCGCGTCAACCCGACAGACCCCGATCAGAGCCTGCTGCTGCTCAAGGCCACCGGCCAGGTCAAGCACGAGGGCGGCGTTCGCTTCGCGAAGGGCTCCTGGCAATATCAGGTGTTTCGGCAATGGATCGCCGCCGGCGCGCACTGGCGGCAGAGCAGCGGCGCCGTGCGGGCCGTGCGCGTCACGCCGCCGGAGCTGCCGTTCAAGAAGGCCGGCGCGGAAGTGCAGGTGCGCGTCACCGCCACCTTCGCCGACGGCAGCGAACAGGACATCACCTGCTTCTGCGACTTCCGCATCAACGACGACGCCGTTGCCGAGGTCAGCAACCTGGGCCTGGTCAGGTCGGCCAAGGCCGGCTCGACCGCCGTCATCGTCACCTACCGCGGCACCGTGATTCCCGTCCACGTGCTGGTGCCGATGCAGCTGCCGCCGAATTTCGTCTACCCGAAGGTGCCGGAAAACAACTACATCGATCGCGCCGTCTTCGCCCGGCTGAAGTCGCTCAACATGGTCCCCTCGGACCTGGCCGACGACGCCGAATTTTTGCGGCGCGTCACCATCGACACCATCGGCTGCCTGCCGAGCCCCGCTGAGGTCCGCAGCTTCCTGGCGAACAAGGACCCGAACAAACGCGCCCGCAAGATCGACGAACTGCTCAACCATCCGCTGCACTCGGCCCTGTGGGCGACCAAGTTCTGCGACATCACCGGCAACAACACGCTGGCGCTGGAGCAGCCGGTGCAGCTCAAGGCCAAGCGCAGCCAGCAGTGGCACGAGTGGTTCCGCAAGCGCCTCGCGGACAACATGCCGTATGACGAGATCGTCCGCAACGTACTGACCGCCACCAGCCGCGAGGGCCGCGAGCCGGCGGTCTGGCTGACGCGTCTCAAGGAGATCGATGCCGGTATCGAAACGGGTTACGAGGCCGACCGCTACGCGGAGCGGCAGACGCTGGACCTGTTCTGGCGGCGGCAGCAGAATGTGGCCATTGAGCAGTGGGGCGAGAAGACGGCGGCGGCGTTCCTGGGCGTGCGTCTGGAATGTGCCCAGTGCCACAAGCACCCGTTCGACCGCTGGACGCAGGCCGAGTATCGCGCGTACGCCAACGTCTTCAGCCAGGTGTCCTTCGGCATCTCGCCGGAGTCGAAGAAGGCCATCGACCAGGAGAACAAGGAACGGCGGGCGAAGACCACCAAGGGTAATCAACTCAACCTGGTCAAGGAAGTCTTCGTCAAGGCCTCCCCGAACAAGCTGCTGCCACATCCGGACACGGGCAAGTATCTCGGCGCTGCGCGCTGGGGGGCCCGGAAATCAAGTTGGAGAAGGGCACGGACCCGCGCGTCGTGCTGTTCGAGTGGATGCGGTCGCGCGACAACCCATTCTTCGCCCGCAGCTTCGTCAATCGCATCTGGGGCCATTACTTCGGCGTTGGCATCGTCCATCCGGTGGACGACTTCTCGCTGGGCAATCCCGCCAGCAATGACAAGTTGCTGGACGCACTGGCCCAGGACTTCATCGACAGCAAGTTCGACATCCGCGCCATGGAGCGCAAGATGTTGAACTCGCGGACCTATCAACTGTCGTCGAAAACCAACGCGACCAACAAGTTCGACAAGAACAATTACGCTCACAGTTATGTGCGGCCCATGATGGCCGAGGCGGTCGTGGACGTGCTCAACTCGGCGCTGGGGGCCACGGAGAAATATGGTCCCGAGATCAAGCCCGGCAGCAAGGCGGTGGAGGTCGGCGCCAGCCAGCTGCAAAACGGTCAAAATCAGGGCGTGAACTACGCTTTCCGCATCTTCGGCCGGCCGCCGCGCACTGCCGCCTGCGACTGCGAACGGGCCATGGACCCGGCACTGCCGCAGAAGCTGTATCTGATGACCGACAAGGCCGTGCTCGACAAGATCAGCGCCCCCACTGGACGGCTGCAAACGCTGCTCAAGAGCAAGCTGACCGACGAGCAGATTCTGGACGAACTGTTCCTGGCGACGCTGTCGCGGCTGCCCAACGCGGGTGACCGCGAGTTGTTCAGCGAATACAAGGCGCAGGCGCGCAGCCGTACCGCTCTGTTCAACGATGTGGTGTGGGCACTGATTAACACGCGGGAATTTATTTTGAATCATTGAGAATTCTGCGACACTGGAGCTGTAGCCGAAGTCGTGAGACTTCGGACGAGATGGAGAGCAACCTTGTTGTGGCTTGGTCTCCGGACCAAGCCACGGAACCTGACCGAAGGTCTCCCAAATGCTTGTGGTTCAGAAAAGGAGACCTTCGGTCGAAGCCGGTGGCACGGTCAGGAGACCGTGCCACAACGAGGAGAGCGTGCCATAACGTGAATTCAGCTATCCAAAGCATCAAACGCTGCCCGCCTGACCGCCCCGGCAGGTGGACAACCAAGGGGGGATGACCGGGGCACAAGGGACACTCACATGGCTAACTTCAGCAAGACGGACTGCGAAGGGTTCGCACGGCGCGACTTCCTCAAGATCGGCGCGGCCGGCCTGTTTGGGCTGAGCCTGCCGCAACTGCTGCAACTGGAGGCCCGGGCGCAGGCCCAGGGCGGCACCACGCCGCGCGCGGCCGCGGCGCTGGCGCTACCTCGGTCATCATGGTCTGGCTCGCGGGCGGTCCCGCCACCATTGACATGTGGGATGTCAAGCGGAACGCTCCTGAAAACATCCGCGGCGAGTTCCAGGAGATCAACACCAGCGCCCAGGGCGTCCGCATCAGCGAACACCTGCCGCGCATGGCCCAGGTGGCGGACAAATGCACCATCGTGCGTTCGCTGCACCACACGATCCCGGCGCACGGCCCGGCCACGGTGTTCATGACCACCGGCAACCGGCCGACGCCCGCGCTGCAGTACCCGGCGCTCGGCTCGCTGGCCATGCGGTTGCTGCCGGCCGCTCGAGGTGTGCCGCCCTACGTCACCTTCAACGAGCTGCGTAACGGCTCCGCCGGCCAGGCGGGCTACCTCGGCACCTCGTACAACCCGTTCATCATCGAGGGCGCTGGCAACGCCAATGCTCGCAACGCCACGGCCGCCAACCTGCGCGTGCGCGGCATCACGCTGCCGACCGGCTTCACGCTGGACGACCTGGAGAACCGGGATCGGCTGCTGCAGGGCTTCGACCGCGGCTTCCAGGCGGTGGACCGCAACGCCGACCTGGTGGACGGCCTGGACACCTTCCACCGTCAGGCGCTGGACATCCTGCGTTCGGATCGCACCCGTACCGCCTTCAACCTGAATCAGGAGACGGATACGCTGCGGCAGCGCTACGGCATGTCGGCGTTCGGTCAGGGCGCGCTGGCGGCGCGGCGGCTGGTGCAGGCGGGCGTCCGCTTCGTGACGCTGTCCATCGGCGGCTGGGATACGCACAACCAGAACTTCAACGCCCTGCGCACCCGGTTGCTGCCGCAGCTCGATCAGACGCTGTCGGCGCTGATTCAGGACCTGAGCGACCGCGGTCTGCTGGACAGCACCATCGTCTACTGCGCCGGCGAGTTCGGCCGGACACCGCGCATCAACCAGCGCGTGGGCCGCGACCACTGGGCGCGGTCGATGGCGGTCGTGCTGGCGGGCGGCGGTTTCAAGCGCGGCTACGCCCACGGCAGCACCGACGTTCAGGGCATGGCCCCGGCCACCGAGCCCTGCACGCCGGATGACGTGGCCAGCACCATTTTCAACAACCTGGGCATCAACCCGAGCACGGAACTGCAAACGCCGACCGGCCGCCCGGTCCAGTTGTTCCGCGAGGGCCGCGTGGTGCAGCGACTGCTGGCGTAATCGCTCCCTGGCAAAGGTTTCCTTTCGCAACAAAGCACCCCTGCCCCGTTAACTCGGGGCAGGGATTTTCGTTTTATCAGTAACAGGCCGCCAGGTAGAATGGCGACTGACAGGGGGAAGGGCGGCTGCATCCTCGGGAGGTCCGTCATGGTCCGCACACTGGGTCTGCTGGCAGTGATCGCGGTGCTAGCGCCGGCGCTGGGCGAAGCCCAGCAGCCCCGTCCCGTCGGCGCGGCCCGGGAAGTGGAACTGGTCGGCGGTGCCCGGTTGAAGCTGATGCGCATTGACCCCGGCAAGTTCGTCATGGGCTCGCGGCACTACGCCAATGAGACGCCGCACGAGGTGGAGATCACCAAACCGTTCTACATGGGCGTGTACGCGGTCACGCAGAACCAGTACCGGCAGGTTACGGGCAACAACCCCAGCTTTTATTGTGCGCAAGGCGGCGGCGCGAAGGAGGTGCAGGGGCTCGACACACGCGACTTCCCCGTGGAGCAGACCCTCTGGGAGGAGGCGGTGGCGTTCTGCAAGCGGGCGTCGGCGTCGCCGGCGCTGCGGCGCGCGGCTGGGTGGTGGACCTGCCGACCGAGGCCGAGTGGGAATACGCCTGCCGCGCCGGCACGACCACCGACTTCCACTACGGCGACACGCTGTCCTCGCACCAGGCGAATTTCGTCGGCGAATTCCCGCACGGCAAAGCCCCGAAGGGGCCGACCCTGCAGCGACCGGCGAAGGTGGGATCGTACCGGCCGAACGCCTGGGGCCTGTACGACATGCACGGCAACGTCTGGCAGTGGTGCAAGGACTGGTTCGCCGAGGGCTACTACAAGGTCAGCCCCAAACAGGACCCGCCAGGCCCTGCCCAGGGGGACAAGCACTGCATGCGCGGCGGCGGTTGGAATGAGAGTGGCTCGTCTTGTCGGGCCGCCTGCCGCAGCTGGTGCATCGCGGACCACCGCTTCGGGGGCAACGGTTTTCGGGTGGTCGTACGGCTGACGCCGCCGCAATAAGTTCCCGGAGGTCGCACATGGTCCGCACACTGAGTTTGCTGGTGATGGCCGCGGCGGCGCTCGCGCCGGCGCTGGGCGAAGCCCAGCAGCCCCGTCCCGTCGGCGCGGCCCGCGAAGTGGAGCTGGAACTGGTCGGCGGTGCCCGGTTGAAGCTGATGCGCATTGACCCGGGCAAGTTCGTCATGGGGTCCACGGCAGACGCCGGTGCGCCGCCGCACGAGGTGGCGATCACAAAACCGTTCTACATGAGCGTCTACCTGGTGACGCAGAACCAGTACCGCATGGTCATGGGCACAAACCCCAGCGGCTTTTCCGCACAGGGGAACCGCGCGAAGGCGGTGGCGGGGCTGGACACCCGCGACTTCCCGGTGGAGCGGGTGCTCTGGGACGACGCGATGGCGTTCTGCAAGCGCGCCTCGGAGTCGTCCGCATTGAAGGCGCGCGGTTGGGTGGTGGACCTGCCGACGGAAGCGGAGTGGGAATACGCCTGCCGGGCGGGCACGACAACGGAATTCCATTACGGCCCCGCCCTGTCTTCCGCGCAGGCGAATTTCAACGGCTTCCATCCTCACGGGGGGGCGCCGCAGGGGCCGCACCTGCAGCGGACCACGAAGGTGGGGTCATACCGCCCCAACGCCTGGGGGTTGTATGACATGCATGGCAACATCAACCAGTGGTGCAAGGACTGGTTCGACGACAACTACTACAAGGTCAGTCCCAAACAGGATCCGCAGGGCCCGGCCCAGGGCGCGAAGCACAGCATGCGCGGCGGCACCTTTAGCGACGGCGCGTATGCCTGCCGATCCGCCTTCCGCAACTGGGGCGCGCCGGATGTCCGCTATGAGGGCCACGGCTTTCGGGTGGTTGTGCGGGTGACGCCGCCGCATTGAATGGCAGACCCTCCCCCCAGGGTGAGCCGGGATCACGCTCCCGGCTCGCCTGGCTACTCACGAGCACCAATCGCTGGTATCGGTGTCGTCGGAACCCATGTCGGATGAATCGGACGTGTCGTCGGTGTTGCCGCAATCCGTGTCGGACGAAGCAGACGTGTCGTCGCTGGTGTCGCTGTCGTCCGCCGATGTGTCGGTAGTGTCCGTCGGCGGAGGGCAGGAGTAGGTGCAACTGGGGTTGGTTGCGGGACACGAAACCACCGCTTTTTGCAAGCCCATCCACTCATCCTGTGTTGTATATGGACTTTCTCCCATAAGCGCGAGTGCATTTGGCTATCTGGGCAAGGTGGAAAGATAAGAAAAATAAGTTTTTCCTTGACACTCACATCTCAGCACCCCAAAATACCCCCTCTACTTGTGTCTTTTTTCCGGGCGGCCATCCCTCGCTCTTGAGTTGAGCAGTGCACGGCTGCTGTTCCGCGGCGGACGTGTCGAGGCGGGTCTGGCGCAGCCTTTTTTCATTGCCGAGGTGAGCGTTTTCCTGCGTGGTCTCTACCAGCTCGGAGCGTCCGGATCCGTTTCTGCCCTTGATGCAATGTTTTCTGAAGGAGCCCTCATGAGTCAGCAAGCCTTTCGGTTCCGTCCCCAGTTGGAAGCGTTCGAGGACCGGCTGTGCCCGAGTGCGACGGTCGTTCTGCCAATCTCCGCCTTCCTGGCGCAGCAGGGGCACGACATCACGTTCGCGCCGCCGATGCCGGACACCCAGGGGTGGAGCAACTCGATGTTCGACCCCGGCGCGACGGCAGCCGACCCGAACCGCACCTTCCTGGTGGACTATGCCGGCCTGGCGGCCGGCTATCTGCGGCAGCACGGCATCAACCTGCACACGAACATCACCGGATACGTCACCGAAACGCCCCTCGGCACCACCGGGCTCATGGAGGTCAGCCTGAACCTGGAGGCCACCAACGCCCTGACCTGGGTCGCCAACACCGCGGGGCTTAACGTCAACATGCCCGGCGTCATCAACACAGCGCCGCTCGAGGTGGGCTACAAGGTCCAGGAACTGGTCGCGAACCCGCAACTCACCCCCGCGCTGTCCAACCTTCATTTTCAGGTGACGTGGCAGGAGGATGTCGGCGCGAACCTGCCAGACCTCGCCCGGCTGAACGAAAACTATGCCCTGTACGCACCCCCCGGCTTCGCCTACGAGCGCTTCGACTTCCAGTCGTGGGGGACGGGCACCCTGCGTGCCGGCACAACGCAGGGCACGCCGGGCCAGACGGCCATTGTCTCGACCTGGCAGGTGGCCGATTTGACGAACTCCAACCTGCCGGGCACCCTGCCGGACGGCTTCTGGCAGGAGCCGATCGACCTCATCCCGATCACGTCGCCGGCCGCGCACGTCGGCTACCTCAACGGCACGCTCTTCGTCACGGACCTGGGCAACGGCAACGATCACGTCACCGTGAGCCCAGCCGCGCACGGCGGGGTCACCCTGTCGGGTAACCTGGGCAGCGGCACCTACGCACCGGTGACGCGCGTGGTCACGGCCCTGGGGAGCGGCAACAACAATGTGACGATCGGCAACCTGCCCGGGACAACCGTGGACGTGACCGCCCTCGACGGCAACAACAACCTGTCGGTCGGCGGCGGCGGCAAGGTTGTCGTGTCCGCCGGCAGCGGCAACAACAACATCACTACCGGGAACACCACCCCGGGCGCCCAGTTCGTCGGCGTGATCGCCAGCGGCAACAACAACATCAACGTGAACAGCCCGAACGCCGCAGAGGTGCTCGTCTTCGGCAACGGCAACAACAATGTCAGCGCCCGGGGCGCCAGCGACTTCATCGAGGTGCTGGGCGAGGGCAACAATAACATCACCGATACCGGCACCCACGACCTCGTCTGGCTGGGGGGCGCTGGCAACAACAACATCAACAACCGGGGTGTGGGGAGCTTCACCGACTACCTGGCCCTGGAGCAGCCGTTCAGCGAGTCCCTGACGGTCGTTTCCGTGCTGGGTACGGGCGAGACCCACTTCACGGGGTATTCCCCCCAACTGGGCCACCTGACCGCGGTCCTGAACCCCAACGGCACCTTCATCGACACCACGTCGAACGGGGACGAGGTGTTCGGCTACAGCACGCCCGCGACGGCCACGACGGGCAGCATTACCAACACCGGCGGCACTGGCCAGTTCCGGGGGCTGACAGGGCAAGCGACCTACATCGTCTCGACCGACTCCACGACCGGGGCGACGACCGTCACGGTCACCGGGTTTATTGAATACCCTCAGAGAGGCTCCACGCAAGTCACGGCATTCAATATCAACGGCGGCGGCCCCGCCCCGGATGGCCTGCCGGTCTTCGTCGGCGGCACGGCGCCGCACACCGCGACCGGGACGGGCACCGACCTGGGCAACTACACCGGCGCGGGCACGTTCGAGCTGCTCTCGCTCGACCCGGCGACGCTGACGGGGACGTTCCAGGGGACCTTCGTGTTCGTGGCTTCAAACGGGGACCGGCTGGCAACCACCTACGGCGCCGGCGCCGGCAACCCGGGCACGTTCACGCTGACCCCGACAGCGAGCGGCCTGGTCGTCGCGACGTTCGTCGCCGAGTTCACCCCGGTGGCCGCGCTGAGCACCGGACGCTTCGCGCAGGTCACCGGGGGCGGCTTCCTCATGGTGGCCACCAGCGCGCCGTTTGCGCTGGTGCCCAATGCGCAGGGATACACCCCTGCGTTCACGTACACCTGGGTGGGCCAGGGGCTGCTCGACTTCAGCAACGGGTGATAGGAACCACGAGAAACGAGGTTGGTCGGAGCCCGAGCGCCAGCGCGGGGCAGGGTTGGCCCCGCGCTGGCGCTCGGGCTCTGACCTCTGCTGCCAGCGGCGGCCCAGGGTTTTTTTGTTTTTTTGGAAATAAATCGAGCCGAGGCGGCAATTACTGGTAGGCGGTCTGCGCCGATTTTTCCAACAAGGTCTTGTCTGCCGCGTTCTTTTTTGTGACACTTGGGGGTGGAATCATTCCTGACCGCTGCCGCCCGCGCCGCCGCTGCCTTTCCTGACGCGGGTGCCGGTTGTTCGAGTTGACCGGCTGGTTCGTCTTCTTGCATGTGTTGGTCGCAGACCAGAGCACGTATCCGAGGGAGACCTGTGCCATGTATCGCTGGTTGACGGCTGCCTTGTGTGGGGCCCTGTGCTTTGCTGCCTCTTCCGGACGCCTGTTCGCTCAGGATCCAGAGGTAGACCCCAAGGTCAAGGAGTTCAACGCGCAGACCAGGGCGCTGGCGGAGAAGATCGACAAGATCATCGACGCCCGCCTGGCCGCCGCCAAGGTGAAGCCCGGTCGCCCGGCCAGCGACGGTGTGTTCCTGCGCCGTCTCTACATCGACCTCGGCGGCCGCATCCCCGACTTGACCACCGTCGAGGACTTCCTGGACAAGTCCAAGCAGGGCTACCTCTTCCCGCGCGAGGCGGAGATCGATAAACTCCTGTCCACGCCCTCCGGCAAGCATTACTCCTACGCCGACAACTTCGCGCACTACTTCCGCTCGCTAATGCTGACGGAGAACGCCAACAACTTCCAGGCCCAACAACTGCGACCGAGCTTCGAGGCCTGGCTGCGGCAGCGGTTGCAGAGCAACACCGGCTACGACAAGATGGTTCACGAGTTGTTGACATCCAACGCGAACTTCAACGGCGGCGGCATGAACAACGTCTCACCGGCGGCGTTCTACTTCAGCAACGAGAACAAGGTCGAGAACCTGGCCGGGTCCACGTCGCGCATCTTCCTCGGCGTCAAGATCGAGTGCGCCCAGTGCCACCCGCACCCGTTCGCCAAGTGGAAGAAGGAGCAGTTCTGGGAGTATGCCGCGTTCTTCGGCGGTATGCAGCAGTTCAACGGCCGCCAGCAGCAGCCGATCAGCCAGTTCCTCCGCGAGATCAAGATCCCGGACACCAACAAGGTTGCGAAGGCCAGGTTCCTGGACGGCACCAATCCCAAGTGGCAGGATGGTGTGCCGACGCGCAAAACGCTGGCCGACTGGGTGACCGCGCCGAATAATCCGTATTTCGCCAGGGCCGCCGTGGACCACGTGTGGTCGTACTTCTTCGGCATCAGCCTGCTGGAGCCGATCATGGAGCCCACCGACGACAGCCCGCCGGCCCACCCCGAATTGCTCGATGCCATGGCGAAGGAGTTCGCCAACCAGGGTTATAACCTGAAGTTCCTGGTTCGCGCCATCGTGCTGACCCGGGCCTACCAGCGTGAGAGCGTGGCCATGAGCCCGAAGACCAAGGAACAAGTGCAGCTGTTCGCCAAAATGCCGGTGCGCGGCATGACGCCGGAGCAGTTCTTCGACAGCGTTTGCGAGGCGACCGACCATGAGGAGCAGGTCGTCGGACCGCAGTTCAACAACGGCGGCTTCGGTCCGCGAACGCCGCGGCAGGAGTTCCTGTCGAAGTTCACCACCCAGGACAAGCGCAGCGAGACGCAGACATCAATCCTGCAGGCGCTGTTCCTGATGAACGGCAAGTTCGTGGCGGATCGCACCAAACCCACCTACGAGAGCAACAAGTCGCTGTTCACCATCGCCACAGTGCCGGCGCCGGCCGCCCGTCGTGTGCTGTCGCTGTACCGCCTGGTGCTGTCGCGGGAGCCGCGCCCGGAGGAGTCGGCCCGCTACGCCGCCTACATCAACCGTGGCGGTGCCACCGGCAACACTGCCCAGGCTGTCGCCGACGTGTACTGGGCCCTGCTCAACAGCGCCGAGTTCATGTTGAACCATTAGGCATCAGGCATCAGGCATTAGGCATTAGTTAACAGGGTCGCCGTCTCGGGCAAAGTTCAGCCCTGGACGGCGACCCTGTTAACTAATGCCTAATGCCTAATGACTCCCCGGAGGGGGACATGATCTGCATTTCGATCAACCAGGAATCGCGGCGGCTGGCGATTTTCGATATGTTCAACGCGGCGCCGCAGTGCGACCTGATGGAGGTGCGCCTCGACCGCTTCGGCATGGCGCCGGAGCTGAACGAACTGCTGGCCAACAAGCCGCGGCCAGTCATCATGAGCTGCCGCCGCAAACGCGATGGCGGCTACTGGGACGGCTCCGAGGCGGAACGGCTCGCCCTGCTGCGACAGGCCATCGTCCACAAGCCGGATTACGTTGAGATCGAACTGGACGTGGCCGACCAGGTGCGCAGGTTCCCGCCGGCGGAGCGCGTCATCTCCTACACAAACCTCAAGGAGACGCCCGCGGACATCGCCGACATCTACGCCGAGATGCAGACCAAACAGCCCGACATCATCAAACTGACAACGCTGGCGCGGACGCCGGAGGAGGCGTGGCCGCTGGTGCAAATCCTGGCGAAGCCGCCGGTGCCGACGGTGGTGGTCGGTCTCGGCAAGCCGGGCGTGCTGCTGGCGCTGCTCGGCCGCAAGATCGGCGCCCCGTGGACCTACGCCGCCCTGGAGCGCGGCATGGAGGCGTATCCGGATCAACCGACCGTCGCCGACCTGAAGACCATCTACCGCTACCAGGACTTCGGGAAGGGGACACGGCTGGTCGGCGTGACCGGCTTCGGCGAGCGCGACGTGGCGACGGTAGCGTGCCTGAACGCGGTCATGGCCGCGCTGGAGTTGCCCGCCCGCTGCCTGCCGATGGGCGTTGGCAGCGTCAAGCTGTTCCGCAAGATCATTGAGGCGGTCAAGCTGGCGGGCGTGGTCGTGAGTGATCGGCACGGCGAATCGCTGCGCGAGATGGCGGACGAGCTGCATCCCGCGGCGGAGCTGGCCCACGCGGTGGACGTGCTGCTGCACAAGGACGACAGACTGGTTCGGCCACTACACCGGCACGCAGGCAGTGGTGCAGGCACTGGCGGAGAAGCTGGCGGCGAAGGCGCCACCCGGGGCGGACCCGCTGGCGAACCGCATGGTGGCGGTGGTCGGCCTGGACAGCGCCGACGCGGCGCTGGCGCACGAGTTGAACCGGCGGGCCGCTGGCGTCATCCTGGTGAGTCACGACCGCAAGCGGGCGCAGGAGCGCGCCCAGTTGCTCGGCTGCCGCCACGCGGCGCTGGAGGCGCTGTACACCACGGCCCATGACGTACTCGTCGTCTGCGACCACGAGGAGGCCGAGCCGCGAAGCAAGTCCGGCCGGGCGGGCGTCCATCCGGGGTATCTGAAGCCGGGCATGACGGTGCTGGACCTGACGGCGGGGCTGCACGGCAACGAGTTCCTGGCCGATGCGACGGCGCGCGGCTGCACGGTGGTGACGCCGCTGGAACTGCTGCTGGCGCACGTGGAGCAGCAGGCGCGGCTGTTCACGAGCCTGCCCATCCCGCGCGACGTGCTGCGGGCGGCGGTGCCGGCGTGGCTGACGGAGGAGGCGTGAGCGCAAGAGCGCAGAGATAAGAGGATCCACAGATGACACCGATGACACAGATAAAGACATTTGAATTCTATTTCATAGATTCGTGTGCCTGGATCTGCGTCCCCGTTCTCAGGAGACGCGGGCGGGTTGCGACAGACGGACGCCATAGCGGCCCGCCAGCACATCGTTGAGCACCGCCGTCAACCCGGTCCACTCGCCCGCCACATCCGTCGCGGTGGCGGTCAAGTCGTGGACCTGCTCGTCCGCCAGGAACTTGACACCGTTTATACCACGGATGCCATCCAGAGCCAGGGTGTCCCCGCGGGCGATTTCATCTCGCGGGGGTGAAATGAAATAACCCCTTGGCAGTACAGGGGGTTGCCGTTTCATTTCACGTTTCTCACACACCCCTATGGGCCAGACGGCGCCCGCCCACGCACGGCCGTGCCTGCCGGCGCCCGCCGTTGCCAGTTTGAACGTGCCCGCCCAGGTACAACCGTGCCGGCCAGCGCCCGGCGTTGCCTCCGCGGGTCGAACCACAGCGCGCTGGTCCGCGCACTGGTATGCGTGCTTTTTTTGACTTTTTTTTCGCGAAAACACTCCGATCGGTGAACCTGGGTTGAACCCCTTCTCGGGAGGAATGCCGATGTCCGCACCTGATCTCAACCCAGACCGCCCCGTGGACCCGCACACGGAGGGCTTCGAGCCGGCCCTCGACGCCCTGCTCGCCGCCGCGTTCGGCCCGGAGCCGACGCCCGGCGGCTGGACGCAACCGCCGCTGTTGCGCGACGAACCGTCCGCCCACTCGCCACTGGTTCAGCCGTCGTCCGCGGAGATGCCGCGCGGCCCCGCCGACCGCTACCAGATGCTCGGCGAGATCGCCCGCGGCGGCATGGGGGTGGTGCTCAAGGGCCGCGACCCCGACCTCGGCCGCGACCTGGCGTTCAAGGTCCTGCGCACCGAGATGGCGAACCGGCCCGCGGCCGTGCAACGGTTCGTCGAGGAGGCGCAGGTCGGCGGACAACTCCAGCACCCGGGCATCGTCCCGGTGTACGACCTCGGCCGCTTCGCCGACGGCCGCCCCTACTTCGCCATGAAGCTGGTCAAGGGCCGCACGCTCGCCGACCTGCTGGCCGACCGCCCCGACCCGGCGACCGACCGCGGTCGCTTCCTGCGGCACTTCCTGCAGGTGTGCCAGACGCTCGCCTACGCCCACAGCCGCGGGGTCATGCACCGCGACCTGAAGCCGGCCAACGTCATGGTCGGGGCGTTCGACGAGGTGCTCGTCATGGACTGGGGCCTGGCGAAGGTGCTGCTGCGCGGCGGCGTCGCGGACGAAAAGAAGGCGAGTCAGCTGCCGCCGGAGGACCACCTGCCGACCGAAATCCGCACCGCCCGGTTTGGGTCGGGGTCGGAGACGGAGGCCGGGACGGTCCTGGGGACGCCGGCGTTCATGGCCCCGGAGCAGGCCGGCGGGGAGATCGACCGGCTGGACGAGCGGGCCGACGTCTTCGGACTGGGGGCGATCCTGGCTGTGATCCTTACCGGGCGACCGCCGTACGTCGGCTCGGGCGAGGTGGTGCGGCTGATGGCTGTGCGCGGGCAGCTGGGCGACTGTTTCGCGCGGCTGGACGGGTGCGGGGCGGACGCCGAACTGGTCGCCCTGTGCAAGCGCTGCCTGTCGGCCGAGCGGGACGCCCGGCCGCGGACCGCGGCGGAGGTGTCGGCGGCGCTGGCCGGGCATCTGGCCGCCGTGGAGGACCGGGCAAAGCGGGCGGAACTGGCGCGGGCGGCGGCCGAGGCGGAAGCGAAGGAGCAGAAGAAGCGCCGGAAAGTGCAACTGCTGCTGGCGGCGGCGGTCGGGCTGCTGGCGGTCGGTGGCGCGGCGGTCGGCTGGTACACGGACCGGCAAGCGGCCGAGCGGCAGGCGGAGCGGGAGCGGCTGGTGGCCGAGCAACGGGAGGCGGACCTGCGGCGGCAGTTCGAGGACGAGCAGCGAGCGGCGGCCGAGCGGGACCGGCGGCAGCGGAACGCGTCGGCGGTGGCCGGCTTGCTCGATCAATGCACGACGGCTTTGCGGGCGGGAGACGCGGACAAGGCGGCAATCACCCTGGAGGCGGCCAGCAAGCGGACGGCCGAGGGCGGGGCGGACGAGCACGCCGGGCGGCAAGAGCGGCTGACCGCCGACCTGGCGGTGCTGCGGAAACTGACCCGCGCGGATCAGTTCCGGTGGACGCGGGTCGCGAGCAATTGGCCAGACCCGAAGGAGGCCGCGGAGCAGTACCGGCTCGCCCTGGTTGAGTTCGGAGCCGACCCGGACGCGGTCGATCCGGAGGTGGTGGCCAGGCGGGTGTCGGCATCGGCCGTGCGGGAGCGGCTGGTGTCGGCCCTCGACCGGGTGCTGCGGGCAGACCATTCGCCCCGGGTGCGGGCGGCCCTGCGGGCGGCCGATGCGGACCCGTACCGGGATGCCGTCCGGGACGCCGTGCTGGCGAACGACGGGGCGAAGCTGCTGGACCTGGCCGGCCGAGGGCAAGCGGAGCAGCAACCGCCGGGGTTCGTGGCGTTCCTGGGTGAGAGCGGGGCGATCCCGGTAAAGCGGCGGCGGGAGTTGCTGGCAGCGGCGGTGCAGCGGCGGCCGGGCGACCTGGGCCTGCTGATGGCCCTCGGCCGCACGTACCCGATCAACACCCGGGACGGTGCTGACGAGCGGTTGCGATGGTTCCAGGCGGCGGTTGCGGTGGCACCGGCCAACTCGGCTACCCATTACAGCCTGGGGACCACCCTTGTGGACAAGGGGAAGTACGATGCGGCCATCGCCAGCTGCAAGGAGGCCATCCGCCTCGATCCCAAGGATGCCAAAGCGCATAGCAACCTGGGGCACGCCCTGGTCGCCAAGAAGGAATACGACGCGGCCATCGCCAGTTACCGGGAGGCCATCCGCCTCGACCCGAAGTTAGCCCCCGCCCATAACAACCTGGGGCTTGCCCTGGCCAGCAAGAAGGAGTACGACGCGGCCATCGCCAGTTACCGGGAGGCCATCCGCCTCGAACCCAAGCTCGCCCTCGCCCACAGCAACCTGGGGAACGCCCTGCACGGCAAGAAGGAGTACGACGCGGCCATCGCCAGTTGCAAGGAGGCCATCCGCCTCGACCCGAAGTTAGCACCCGCCCATAACAACCTGGGGCTTGCCCTGGCCAACAAGAAGGAGTACGACGCGGCCATCGCCAGTTGCAAGGAGGCCATCCGCCTCGACCCGAAGTTAGCACCCGCCCATTACAACCTGGGGAATGCCCTGCTCGCCAAGAAGGCGTACGACGCGGCCATCGCCAGTTACCGGGAGGCCATCCGCCTCGAACCCAAGCACGCCAACACCCATAACAACCTGGGGCTTGCCCTAGCCAGCAAGAAGGAGTACGACGCGGCCATCGCCTGTTACAAGGAGGCCATCCGCCTCGAACCCAAGGATGCCCCCGTCCATAACAACCTGGGGGTCTCCCTGGCCATCAAGCAGGATTACGACGCGGCCATCGCCAACTTCCGGGAGGCCATCCGCCTCAACCCGAAGTTAGTCTTTGCCCACGTCAACCTGAGAAAAGCCTTGAGTCTCAAGAAGGACTACGAGGGGGCAATCGCGGCGAACGAAGCGCACATCCGCGTCGAACCGCAGAACGAACACCTCCGTCTCGAACTGATTTCGCGCTACCGATACTTGAAAAAGTACCCCGAGGCCGTTGCCGCCGCGCGTGCCGCCCTCCAGGTGTTCCCCCGCTCCGCCGCGCTGTACGCCGCCCTGGGAGACGTGCTGCGCCTGTCCGGCGACATCCCCGGTGCCCGCGCCGCACTCACCGAGGCGACGCGGCTGGACAAACGCTGGGCGGCCGAACTGGAGAAGTTGCCGAAGGGCAAATGACGACCCGCCGCCCCGCGCGTTGCAGCGGTAACCGCGGGGTGGTAGCATGCGGTCGAACGCAGGAGGTGTCCCGAGGTCCGCACGCGCCACCGCGAGCAGCGCACCCACAACCCCATGCCGCCCGACGAACTCACCTGCTGGCTGCTCATCCGCGACGCGGCGAACGGCGACGCCGCCGCCCGCGAGCGCTTCGCCCGCGTCTATCTGCCGCTGGTGCGGACGTACCTGGCGGCCCGGTGGCGCAACGCCCCGCACAGTGCGGAGGACGCGGCCCAGGACGTGTTCGTCGAGTGCTTCCGCGCCGGGGGACTGCTCGACAAGGCCGACCCGGACCGCGCCGGCGGCTTCCGGGCGTTCCTGCTCGGGGCGGTGCGCAATGTCGCCCGTCGGCACGAGACCCGCGTCCGGCCCGCCGAGCAACTGCCGGCCGAACTGCCGGCCGACGACACCACCCCCGCCGCGGCGTTCGACCGGGCGTGGGCGCGGGCGCTGCTGAAAGAAGCCACCCGCGTCCAGGTCGAGAGCGCCACTCGCGCCGGGCGGGCGGCGGAGCGACGGGTGGAGTTGCTGCGGTTGCGGTTCGGTGAGGGACTCCCCATCCGCGCGATCGCGGCCCGGTGGCAGGTGGACGCCGCCCAGCTGCACCACGAATACGCCACCGCCCGTGCGGAGTTCCGGGCGGCCCTGCGCGGCGTGGTCGCGTTCCACCAGCCCGGGTGCCCGGTCGGCGACCTGGACAGCGCCTGCGCCGAACTGCTGGCGATTCTCGGCTGAGCGCCGCGGGTTCCCGGAAATCGCTTGCCCGCCCGGGAGGCGCGCCGCTACCATAACACCATCCGCGTTCCTGCCGCCCGCCTTCCGTGCCGAGGGGTTCACTGCCATGCTGCACGTTGACGTGAATCAGGGCGTTCGCCACTGTGATGGCCTGACGCGCCGTGAGTTGCTGCGCGTCGAGGCGCTCGGCCTCGGCGGCCTGACGCTGCCGGCGCTGCTGCACCTGCAACAGGTGGCCGCCGCCACGCCGACACCGCGCCGCCGGGCACGGTCGGTGATCGTACTGTTCCTCTCCGGCGGGCCGTCGCACCTGGACATGTTCGACCTGAAACCGGACGCCCCGGAGGAGATCCGCGGCACCTTTCGCCCCACGGCGACACGCGTGCCCGGCGTGCAGTTGTGCGAACACCTGCCGCGCATGGCGGCGCAGGCGGACAAATTCACGGTCATCCGTTCGATGCGGCACGGCAACGGCAACCACCCCGCCGCGGCCTACTGGATGATGGTCGGCAGCCCGATGACGCGGCCGGCGCCGCAGGTCGTGACCATGAGCCGCGAGGATCGGCCGCACATCGGCTCGGCCCTGGCGCGACTGCTGCCGGCGTCGCGCGGACTGCCGCCGTTCGTGATGGTGCCGGAAGCGATCTCGCCGGTTGGTCCGGAGCGGCCCGGTCAGCA
This sequence comes from uncultured Gemmataceae bacterium, assembly GCA_963750165.1. Classification (GTDB taxonomy): domain Bacteria; phylum Planctomycetota; class Planctomycetia; order Gemmatales; family Gemmataceae; genus CAVVPN01. The sequence continues at coordinate 749,599 of CAVVPN010000003.1, forward strand.
CGCCGGCTTCCTGGGTGCCGCCTACGACCCCTACCGCGTCAACAGCAACCCGAATTCCCCCGACTACACGCCCGGCGCCCTCGGTCCCGACCGCGACGTGGACGCCGCCCGGCTCGCCGCGCGCCGGTCGCTGCTGGCGCGGGCCAGCGACCAGGTTCGCCGTCTGGAAACGGCGTCGCCGGCGCAGATGCTGGATGCGTATTACACGCGGGCGTTCGATCTGATCTCGTCGCCGGCGGCGCAGCGGGCCTTCGACGTACACGCCGAGAGCGCTGTCACACGCGACCGCTACGGCCGGCACATCTTCGGCCAGTCGTGTCTGCTGGCGCGGCGGCTGGTCGAGGCGGGCATACGGCTGGTGCATGTGAACTGGGTGCGGCACGACAACGGCTTCGGCGGCCAGGGCTACGACAGCCACCGCGACCATCTGGAGTGGTCGCGCACCGAACTGCTGCCGCCGACGGACGCCGCGTTCGCGTCGCTGGTGGAAGATCTGCACCTGCGCGGGCTGCTTGAGGAAACGCTGGTGGTGATGATGGGCGAGTTCGGCCGGACGCCGCGCTTCAACAGCGCCGGCGGCCGCGATCACTGGCCGAATTGCTTCAGTGTGGTCGTGGCTGGCGGCGGCGTGCGCGGCGGTCAGGTGTACGGCTCCTCCGACCGCACCGGCTCGCAGCCCACGTCGAACCCGGTGTCGCCGCAGGATCTGATGGCGACGCTGTACCACTGCCTGGGCGTCGATCCGCACGCCACCATTCATGACCTGCAGCATCGGCCGTATACCCTGGTCGAGGGGGCGCCGGTGCTGGGGATTTTGTGAGCCCTGGTGCATCGATTTATCGTTTCGCGCTGGTTTGTTGCGGCGTGAAACGATAAATCGATGGACGGGGAACCCATCCGACCATTTGAGATATTCACATGCCAACGCACCAGGAACAGACCGCGCTGACGCCTGAGTTGCTGCGGCGCCGGGCGGCGGCGCTACCGCGCATCGCGCTGGCCCATCTGCCGACGCCGCTCGAAGCGTTGCCGCGCTTCGCGCAGCAACTGGGCGGCCCGCCGATCTACATCAAGCGCGACGACTGCACCGGCATGTTGTTCGGCGGCAACAAAACGCGGCACAACGAATTCCTCCTGGCCGACGCCCTGCAGAAGGGCGCCGACGTGGTGGTCTGGGGCGCCGGCGTGCAGTCGAACAACTGCCGCCAGACTGCCGCGGCGTGCGCCAAACTCGGCCTGGACTGTCACCTGTATCTGACGCGGGCGACGCACAACGACGACATCCAGGGCAACCTGCTGCTCGACCATCTAATGGGTGCGCAGGTCCACATCGTCGATGTGCCGATGGGCCCGGCGATGGACGACCTGCTGCTGGCGAAGGCGGCGGAGCTGCAGGCGGCGGGACGGCGGCCATACGTGTGGGACCGGGTTACGGGGCGGCCGCTGGCGGCGGTCAGTTACGTGCTGTGCCTGGCGGAGATCGTCGAGCAGGTGCGGCAGCTCAGCATCCAACCGGCTGCCCTGTATGCCTGCGCCGCCGGCGCCACCGGGGCGGGACTGGCACTGGGCAAGGCCGTGCTGGACTTGCCGTGGCGGGTGCGGCTGGTGGCGCCGATCCGCTGGCCGTGGGACGCGCGCGCGGACATGGCCGAGGTCGCCAACCAGACCGCGGCGCTGCTCAAGCTGCCGCACCGCCTCAGCGCCGCGGACATCGACATTACCGAGGAATACGTCGGCCCGCAGTACGGCGCCGTGACGCCGGAGGGCCGCGAAGCCATCGCGCTGCTCGCGCGCAGCGAGGGCATCCTGGTGGACCCGGCGTACACGGCGAAGTCGCTGGCGGCGCTGATCGCCGACGTGCGCCAGCACCGCGTCGAGGCCGGGCGACCGCTGCTGTTCCTGCACACCGGAGGCACGCCAGCCGTGTTCGCCTACCGGGACGAATTGTTGGAACCAGTCATTAGTCATTAGTCATTAGTCATTAGTCATTAGCATTGGGCGTTTATCCCAGCATCTCAACACTGATGACTAATGACTAATGACTAATGACTAATGACTAATGACTACGAAAGGAGCATGTTATGCGGATCTGGTTAGCAGGCGTGGCCCTGCTGGCGATTACCACGGCGGCGCAGGCGCAGTACGGCGACATCAGCGACCTGAAGCTGCTCAAACCCGAGGACAAGCGGGATGTCAAGAGCACACCGCCGCCGGCGGGCGCCATCGTGCTGTTCAATGGCAAGAACCTGGACGGTTGGGTGAAGCGCAACGGCAAGGATCCGGCGGCGTGGAAACCGGTGGCCGGCGGCGCCATGCAGGTGCAGGGCGGCGACATCATGACGAAGGAGAAGTTCGGCGGCAGTTTCAGGCTGCACGTCGAGTTCCGCGTGCCGTATATGCCGAAGGCGAGCGGCCAGGGTCGCGGCAACAGCGGCGTCTACGTGCAGGGCCGCTATGAAGTGCAGGTGCTCGACAGTTACGCCTTGAAGAGTAAGGACAATGACTGCGGTGGCATCTACGGTGTCGCGGCGCCGCTGGTCAACGCCTGCAAGGCGCCGACAGTCTGGCAGAGCTACGACATCCACTTTACGTCGCCGGTGTGCAAGGACGGTAAGAAGGTGGAACCAGCCCGCATCACCGTGTATCACAATGGCGTCAAGATCCACGACAACGTGAAGATCACGAAGGATAACACGACCGCGGGCCTCGGCGGCGACCCGTGTATGCCGGGGCCGATCCTGTTGCAGGACCACGGCAACCCGGTGCAGTTCCGCAACATCTGGTTGCAGCGTAACAAGGGCGCGGGTTAACCGTCACGACGGCCGCCGTGTGCGCCAGGCCGTGATGGCCGCGGCGTCCACGGCGGCGTCGCGCTCCAGGCTCTCCCGCAACCGCCGCAGCATCTCCGCCGACGCCAAGCGCAGGAAGCGCTGCATTGTCAGCAACGGTTCCGTCCCCGTCATTTCGCCGCCAAGCACTTCCGCCAGGTAAATCGTGCGGTCGCCGCTGTCCAGCGTCGCCTCGACGCGGCACTCCAGCCAGCCGAGCGCGTCGGTCAGCACCGGCACGCCGCCGACTCCCGGCCGCGTCGCCAGACCGGCGAACTTGTCCCCGTCGCGGCCGGAGTGCAGGCCGAAGCGCTCGACCCACTCCAGATGCCGCTCGCCGAGCAACTGCGCAGCGAAAACGCCGGACGCCTCAATGAGGCCCCAGGTGTGGTGCTGTTTGGCGATGCCGACGAGCAACCGCGGCAGTTCCGGGACGATGGAGGCGCTGCTGACGAAGGTGGCGATCAGGCCGCCACGGCGGCCGTTAGCGGCGGCGGTGATGAGCCACAGTTCGCGCTCGGGGCGGGCCAGAAGTTGCGCGATGGCGGCGCGGTCCATGTGCTTTTCTTCCCCGGATCAGTGCCCCCTCCGCCGTCCGTTGGAAGTTGTACGCCCGCGTGCCCGGCGCGGCCCGATCCTGCGGGGAAATAAAACACCCGGGGTCACTGGCCACCTCTCCCATAGCCAATGCACCCCGGGTGATTTTCGCGAAATAAAGCTGGCCGAATCAGCCGGTACCGCCTCTCCCGCAGTCCGTGCCTACCAACCAGCTTTTGTGTATGTGAGCAATAGCCGTGCCAATCAACCTCAGAAAAGTCTGCGCGACATAACCTCTTCGGAATTCATGGCCTACGCCGTGCGGCCGCGAGCGCTGCGCGATCCGGATTCCGTAAGTTCTGGTGCCAGTGCCCGCGCTGCCGGCAAGGACTGCATCGATATTCAGCAGTCGGCGCGTTCCAGGCAGCGGCCGCCGTTCACTCCACGCCCATTTGCAGCACCACCCGGTTCCGTGCCACGCGCAGGTGGCGGATAATGTCGTGCAGTCCCTCGCGGTCGATCTGCTTGGCGAGCGTCAGGGCCTCGTCAATGCTGTGCTCCAGCTGCTCCAGCCGGGCCGCCGTTTGCCGCGACGGTCGCGCTGCCGATGCCGGGGCCGCTTCCTGGGCCGGCTGCTCCTCGCGCCGCGGCCGCCCACGCTTGCCGAGCTTCTTGCGGAGGATGCTCTTGACATTCGCCAGTCCTTGCTTGACGCGCTCGGGCACTTCGTCGTGGCCGGGGTGGTCGTCCAGCCAGCGCTGGAGCAGCGCCTCGTTGCTCCGCTCCTTCAACAGTTTGGGGTTCGCCTGGAAAATGGCCCGGAAGTAGCCGGATACACTTTCTCCATCTTTACCCGGACGCCCCTCAGCGGTGGCCTCGGTGCTGGCGTCGGGCTCCTGGTCGGCGGTTTTCTTCGCCATCGGACGGTCCTCACGGGCGAGTTGATTTGAAGGTAACGGTTTGAGTTATCTTAACGCGCCGTCAAGGGGGTGCAATGCGCCTCAGCCCAGCCGGTACCGAGAAGTGCCGCTGCCCGGCAGGCTGTGGCGGTTATACCGGCGGTATCGGGCGCAACCTGTGCCCCGCAGTCCCCTAATCATATGATAGCTTCGTGCCCGCCAGAGCGGGCGCGGTAACTCCATTTCACGGGCCGAGTGAGGGCTAACACCATGAAGACGCTGGCTGACGAGGAATTGGATCTGTTATTCCGCGCAGCGCGGACGCACAACGTCTGGCTGAACCAACCGGTGGACGACGCCCTGCTGCGGCGGGTGTATGACCTCGCGAAAATGGGCCCGACCTCGGCCAACATGTGCCCGATGCGCCTGGTGTTCGTCCGGTCGCAGGAGGCGAAGGAGCGGTTGCGGCCCTGCCTCGACGCGGGCAACGTGGCCAAGACCATGGCGGCGCCGGCCACCGCCATCGTGGGCATGGATGTACGGTTTTACGAACAGCTGCCGAAGCTGTTCCCGCACGCCGACGCCAGAGCGTGGTTCAAGGATCTGCCGGCGTCCGTGCTGGAGTACACCGCCCTGCGCAACTCGTCGCTGCAGGGGGCGTACCTCATACTGGCGGCGCGGCGCTCGGGCTCGACTGTGGGCCGATGTCCGGTTTCGACAACGCCAAGGTGGACGCGGCGTTCTTTGCCGGTACGACGATCAAGTCGAACTTCCTGTGCAACCTCGGCCACGGCGACGTGAGCAAACTCTACCCGCGTTCGCCCCGTCTTGACTTCGACGAAGCGTGCAAGGTCATGTGACGCAATTCCCCCTTGAGGGCCGGGCTCATGATTTCGCAAACTGACCGCCGATCAGCCTCCACGCCGCACGGTTGGCGCGCCCCCTGGGTGGCGTTGCTGGCGGCACTGCTGGCGCCGCTGGCCGGCGCCGCGCTGCCGCAGAAGGGGCAGTCCCCGGTGCGGGTCACCGTCAAGGACGAGCAGCCCGTCGTGGTCGATGCGACGCTGCAGCTGCCCGTGGACCCGGCGCAGCGCATCCAGTTTCACCCCCAGGGACTGACCCCGCGGGTGCTCACCATGAACAACCAGACGCTGCACCTGGGCCACTACGCCACGCTCAAGATCGACAACCAGGTCTTCCAGGGCGCCGCTGCCGAGTACCAGAACCGGGCCCTGGCCAAGGGCAAGGACGGCAAGGCGCGCCAGGGCTTCGAGTCGCGCTTCAACTACGGCAACGGCCTGACTGTGACGGTCACCATGATGTTGGTGGCGACCAAACCCGCGAACAAGGCTGCCAAGCGCAGCCGCGACTCCGTCCTGACGCACTACGTCATCGAGAACAAAGGCACCAAGCCGCGCTCGGTCGGCCTGCGCATCTTCATGGACACCTACATCATCAACAACGACGGCTGCCTGTTCGCCGCGCCGAACCACCCCAACAAGATCCTCAATGGCGTGGAACTCAAGGGCAAGGAACTGCCGCCCTACGTGCAACTGCTCCAGCAGCCGAACCTGCAGAACCCCGGCTTCGTGGCCCACCTGACACTCGACCTGGGGCCGAAGCTGGACAAACCCGACCGCGTGGTACTCACCAATCTGGGGGCGCAGCGGGGTCAATGGGATGTCGCCGCCCAGCCGGCGGGCGACTCGGCGCTGGCGGTCTTCTGGGAGCCGAAGGAGATCAAGCCAGGCGGCAAGCGCGAGATCGCCTACGGCTATGGCCAGGGCCTGGTGCCCAGCCCCGAGAGCGAGGGCCGCGTCGAACTGGCCCTGGGCGGCTCCTTCGTCCCGGGCAAGCGCTTCACCGTGACCGCCTATGTCAACGACCCGGCACCCGGCCAGTCGCTGACGCTGGATCTGCCCGCCGGCATGGCGCTGGTGGACAGCCCGGAGGTGCAGGCGGTGCCGGCGCCGCCGGCGAACGGAGCGCCGGTGAGTCTGGTGATGTGGCGGGCGCGCGTGCTGCGGCCGGGCGAGTTCGCGGTGCGCGTTCGCTCCAGCACCGGCGTCACCCAGGGCAAACTCGTCACCGTCACACAGGAAAAGGAGTAAACGGCACAACGACGTTGCGCTTCGTGGGGCAGGCTTTCCAGCCTGCCATGCCATGCGGCAGGCTGGAAAGTCTGCCCCACGAAGCGCAGCGCGAAACGTCCACGGGGGCTCGTTTCGTCCGCCAACTCTTGCCGCCACGAGTTCTCATCATTTTTCACTTGCTTTGCACGATAATCACCTTACTATTCATTTATCTCATGCCCGAATGGTAAGCCCTCATTAAATTCAACCCGCATTCGCACTCTCGATTCCGAGGCCTCCCATGGCAAGCCGGTTCCGCCCTGCATCCCGTGGCGCCCGCCGTCGTCAACCGCAACTCGAGTGCCTTGAAGCGCGCACGCTGCCCGCGCTCATGAACACGACCTTCGTACCCTTTCAGCCCCCGGGTCAGGGCATCAAACCGTTTGCGGGCAGCGGCGGCCCCACCGGCACCACCCCCGCCGTCATGCGCCACACCTACGGCGCCGATCAGGCGTTCTTCGGCTCCGTCACCGGCGACGGCACCGGCCAGACCATCGCCATCGTCGATGCCTACGACCAGCCGACCATCTTCACCGACCTGGCCGCGTTCGACCAGCAGTTCGGACTGCCCGCGCCGCCCAGCTTTACCAAAATCAACCAGAACGGCAACGCCTCCCCGCTGCCGAACCACGACGTCGTGGGCGGCTGGGGCGTGGAGATCACGCTCGACGTGGAATGGGCGCACGTCATGGCCCCGAAGGCCAACATCCTGCTGGTCGAGGCCAGCTCCGCCAGCAGTTCAAACCTCTTCACCGCCGTGGACGCCGCGCGCAACCACGCCGGCGTCAGCGTCGTGTCCATGAGCTGGGGCGGCGCCGAGACCTCGGGGGACTCGACATACGACTCCCATTTCATGACGCCCTCCGGCCACAACGGCGTCACCTTCGTCGCCTCCAGCGGCGACGACGGCGCTTATGGCAGCGGCACCTCCACCAAGATCGTGGAATATCCAGCCGTCTCGGCGAACGTTCTGGGCGTCGGCGGCACCACCATGGATAGCAACGCCGACGGCAGCTACGGCACCGAGAGCGGTTGGGGCAACGGCACGAACAGCCGCACCCAGGGCGGCTCAGGCGGCGGCATCAGCAATAACTTCAGCCAGCCCAGCTACCAGAGCGCCGTCGTGCCAACGAGCATCACCACCACCAAGCGCACCGTCCCCGACGTGGCCCTCGACGCCGACCCCGCCACCGGCGTGCCGATCTACGACGTGTACGACGAGGGCAGTTCGACGCCGTGGGCACAATACGGCGGCACCAGTCTGGCGACGCCGATGTGGGCCGGCATCCTCGCCATCGCCGACCAGGGTCGCGCGCTCAACGGCCTGCCAACGCTCGACGGCCCCAGCGGCACCCTGCCCAAAATCTATGCGCTGCCGGCCAGCGACTTCCACGATGTCACCACCGGCAACAACGGTTACGCCGCTGGCCCGGGCTACGATCTGGTCACCGGCCGCGGCACCCCCATCGTCAACCTGGTGGTCCGCGACCTGTCCGGCCCGGACATTGGAGCGCTGACCGTTGGCCCCAACGCGGTGCCGGCCGGCACGCCGGCCACCTTGACGGCGAGCAATGTCTACGAGGCCGGCGGCACCGTCAGCAGCGTGACCTTCTACCGCGAGAGTAACGGCACCTCCGGCCTGCAAATCGGCTCGGATACCCTGCTCGGCACCGGCACGCAGAACGGCAGCACCTGGACGTTCACGGTTTCCACCAGCGGCCTGGCCGCCGGCACCTACACGTTTTACGCGGTCGCCACCGACAGCACCGGCGCCAGCAGTCCCGTCGCCGTCGCGACGCTCACCGTGGGAACCACGGTCTACGCCGACACGCGCTGGGCCGGGCTCGCCAACGGCACCACCGTGGACGCCGACCCGACGGAGCCGGGCACGGTCACCGGCACCATCGGCACCAACGCCTTCGCCTCGGTCAACGCCGCCATCGCCGCCGTCCCCAATCAGGGCACGGTCGTTGTCAACGGCGCGAGCGGGGGGAGTTACGGCAACTTCAGCGAAGACGTCAACATCAACCACCCGATCACCCTGGTGGTCCAGTACGGCCCGGTCACGTTCAACTCCCTGGCCGACGCGGTCAGTAACGCGACCATCCTGCTCAGCGGCGTCCCGCTGACCGTCGGCGGCGACAATCTGAGCACCACCGTGGCCGGCATCATCGTTGGCTCCGGTGGGCTGACCAAGAACGGCACCGGCACGCTGACCCTGAGCGGTGCCAACACCTACACCGGGGCGACGACAGTGGCTGGCGGCACGCTGAGCGTCAACAGCCTGGCCAACGGCGGCAGTGCCAGCTCCGTCGGCGCCGCGACGAACTCCGCCGCGAACCTCGTGGTGCAGGGCGGCGCCACGCTGCTGTACACCGGAGCCACGGCGAGCACCGACCACGGCTTCACGGTCGGCAGCGGCGGCGGCACGTTCTCCGTCAGCACCGCGGGGACGACGCTGACCGTCGGCGGCTACCTCGGCATCGGCACCAACGGCCTGACCTTGACGGGCGCCGGCAACGCGACGTTCACCAATGTGGTGGTGGGCACGAACATGTTTAACAACACAACGGGCACCGCCGGCCCGCTGACCAAGGGCACGACCGCCGCCGACAGCGGCACCGATTCGTTCACCTACCCCAACGCCCTGTCCACCGGCAACATCACCGTCAACGACGGCACCCTCGTCCTGGGGAGTGAAACGCTGAGCAGCAGCGAGGTGCTGACCATCGCCGCGGGCGCCGCCGTCAACTCCACGGGCACGCTGTTCCTGACCGCGAATTCCACGAGCACCACCTCCGAGGTCACCGGCGCCGGCACGCTGAACCTGACCGCGACCACCAACGGCCCCACGTCGCCGGACATTTACTTCAACTGGAACGACGCCGACGGCGCCGTCTCGAACTGGGGCACGCGGATCGCCACCGCTGTCAACCTGGGCGCCGCACAGCGTTACCTGTTCGGCAAGACCAACCAAAACTCGTTCGGCGAGTACGGCCAGAACGCCGACGCAGTCTTCACCGGCCCCATCACCGGGACGGGCGGCCTGACCGTCATCGGCCAGGACAACTTCACCGGCAGCCATGCGATGGAGGTGCCATTCGTGCTGGCCGGCGCCGACACGTTCACCGGCACCCTGGAGATCCAGCGCGGCTCCGTCTACCTCGACAACGCCGCGGCGCTGACCCAGGGCAACGCGCTGCTGCTGGACCCGGCCTCGGGCAACAACGCCCGGTTATTTCTGTGGGGTTTCAACGCCACGGTGTCGAACCTGACCTCCTCGGGGGCCGGCACGGCGACGATCGCCAACGGCAACGTCACCAACCCGGCCACGAGCTTGCCGGCCGCGACGCTGACCGTCGTGGAGAACAGTGCCACGACCTACGGCGGGCTGATCGCCCCCACCGTCACGGAGTTCGACGGCAACACTGGCTCGGGGACGGTCGGCGCCCTGAGTTTGGCCAAGAGCGGCACGGCCGCCCTGACGCTGACCGCGGCCAACACTTACACCGGGACCACCCAGGTAAACGCGGGGACGCTGCTGGTCAACAACACGGCAGGGTCGGGCACCGGCGCGGGGAATGTGACCGTGAACGCTGGCGGCACCCTCGGCGGGACCGGCACCGTCATCCCCACGACCGGCAACACGGTCACCGTCAACGCCTCGGGCACCTTGACCGGCATCCTGTCCGTTGAAACGGCGGTCACTGCTAATGGCGTCGTGCAGCCGGCCGGCTCCGGGTCGCACCTGCTTACGGGCAACGTGACCTTCTCCGCCAGCGGCTCCCTGAACGTCGCCCTCAACGGCTCCACCCTCGGTTCGGGGTACGTGCAGCTGTATTCCACCGGCACCGTCACGCTCAACGGCGCCACCCTGAACGTGTCCCTGGGCTACACGCCGACTGCCGGCACCACCTTCGACATCGTGACCAACAACGACAACATGGCGGTGGTCGGTACCTTCAACGGCCTGCCGGAAGGGGCCGTGTTTACCAGTGGCAGCCAGGCTTTCACGATCACCTACCACGGCGGCGCCGGCCATGACGTGGTGCTGTCCGCCATCAGCGCCAGCCCGCCGGCCATCACCAGCGCCAACACCACCACCTTCACAGTGGCCCGCAGCAACAGCTTCACCGTGACGGCGACCGGCACCCCGACCCCGACCTTGAGCGAGAGCGGCACGGATGTGCTGCCCAGCGGCGTCACCTTCACCGCCGCCACCGGCGTCCTCAGTGGCTCGCCGGCGTCCGGCACGGGCGGGACGTACACGCTGCACTTCACCGCCCACAACGGCGTCGGTAGCGACGCCAACCAGACCTTTACCCTGACCGTCAACGAGTCGCCGATCATCACCAGCGCCGGCAGTACGACGTTCACGGTGGGCAGCGCCGGCACGTTCACGGTGGTCGCCACAGGTAGCCCGGCCCCGACCTTCACGGTGACGAGCGGCACGCTGCCCAGCGGCGTGACCCTCAACGCCACCACGGGCGTGCTCGGCGGCACCCCGGCCGCCGGCACCGGCGGCACCTATAACCTGAACATCACCGCCAGCAACGGCGTCTACCCCAGCGCGACGCAGCCTTTCACGCTGACCGTCAACCAGGCCCCGGCCATCACCAGTGCCAACAACACCACCTTCACGGTGGGGACGGCCGGCAGTTTCACGGTGACCGCCACGGGCTATCCGGCGCCGACGTTCGCGCTGAACGGCCCCCTGCCCACCGGCCTGAGCCTGGACGCCAGCACTGGCATCCTCAGCGGCACCCCGGCCTCTGGCACCGGCGGCAACTACAACAACTACATCGTGACCGCAAGCAACGGCGTCTCTCCAAACGCCTCGCAGAATTTCACGCTCGTCATCAACCAGGCCCCGTCGGTGGTGACGCAGCCGGTCAACCGGATCGTCACTTCCGGTGGCACCGCGAGCTTTACCGTGACCCCCTCCGGGACTCCGAGCCCCACGCTGCAGTGGTATGTCAGCACCGACGGCGGCGCCACCTTCAACCCGGTTGCCGGCGCCACCGGGATGACGCTGACGCTGAGCAACGTCACGGTGGCCATGAGCAGCAACGAGTATCAGGCTGTCCTCACCAACGTCGTCGGTACCGCCACCTCCAACGCCGCCACGCTCACCGTCAACCCGATCACCACCGCCACAACGCTGACCGACAACGGCCCCAACCCCTCCATCCTTGACCAGGCTGTCAGCTTCACCGTCACTGTGACGGGCGGCGTCCCCGACGGCAGCACCGTCACCCTGCAGGACGCCAGCAACGGCAACGCGGTCGTCGGCACCGGCACCCTGACCAGCGGGACCACGACCATCACCGTGTCGGCGCTGGCGCTGGGCACGCACGCACTGTTCGCGGTCTACAGCGGCGACTCCGATCACACCGGCAGCCAGTCCGGCCAGGTCAGTCAGCTGGTGAACGCCGCCACCGGGACGACCACGACCACGACGATCACGGACCTGGGTCCGAACCCGTCGCTGAACTTCGGCGACACCATCCAGCCGGTCACGTTTCTGGTCCACGTCAGCGCCGCCGACAACGCCGCCCTCACCGGCGACCTGGTTTCGCTGCTGGACAACAACGTCGCCCTCGCCGGCACCAGCACCGCCCTGGACGCCAACAACAACGCCATCATCACTGTCGCGAATTTCGCCGTCGGCAGCCACCCCATCGCCGCCACCTTCGCCGCTCAGGAGACCTTCGCCCCCAGCACCTCTCCCCAGGTCACCCAGAACGTCGTCAGCAGCTTCCAGGTGGGCGCTGCCACGCTCGCGGGCAACGCCGTCCAGCTGGTCTTCGACGGTCCCATCGACCCCAACACCACCCAGCTCTACTACAGCCCCAGCGCCACCGCGGTGGCGCCGGATGTCACCCTGACCGGCCCGAGCGGCAGCGTCAAGGGCTCGCTGGTCCTCGACGCCACCAACCCCAACGTCGCCACCTTCGTCGCCACCGCCGGCCCCCTCGCCGCCGGCAGTTACACGGTCGCCGTCACCACCGCTGTTCAGGCCCTCGGCGGCGCCACCCTCACCGCCGACTACAGCCAGGCTCTTACCGCGGCGCCGGTCACCCCGGTGGTGACGGCGGCCAACGTCGCTCGCGGCCCCGGCGAAACCGTGAACGTACCCAACACCGGCACCGGACTGCCCATCACGGTGAGCGGCCTCACTGCCGCCGTTCAGTCCGCCTCCTTCACGCTGACCTATGACCCGACCCTCCTCACCGTGACGGCCGCCGCTCTCTCGTCCGACGCCGCCACCAGCGGCGACCTCGTCCTCAAACCAATCATCTTCACCAGCATCGACGCCCACCACATGCAGATCGCCTTTACCATCATCGGCGGCAGCGGCGGCGGCCACTGGGACCCCAGCGGCGACACCGGCACCCTGCTCACCCTGAGCGCCACCGTGCCGGATAACGCCCCCTACACGCAGAAGGCCCTGCTCAACACTCAGAATGTGGTCATCAACGGCACCGCTGCTCAGGGCGACGACGCCGTGGATGTCAACGCCTTTCCCGGCGACGTGCATGCCGACGGGCACTACACTGGCCTGGACGCCACCCTGATCTCCCGGGTCGTCACTGGTCAGGGCACCGGCTTTACCCCCTTCAAGGACCTCGACCCCTTCCTCATCGGCAGCGTTACCGGCAGTGGCACCCTGGCCGTCAACGGCCTTGACGCCACTGACGTTTCCAGTGCCGCCGTCGGCTCCTTCCCCAGCGTCATTCCCCAACCGCCCACCGGCTTCACCATCACCGGCCCGCTCGGCCCCGACCCCCGGCTCTACCTCGCCGCCGCCACCGGTGGCGACGGCCAGACCGTTACCGTTCAGGAACGCTTCAACGTCTCCGGTGCCGATCCCAGCACCGAGATCGATGCCATCGACTCGGTCATCGAGTACGACCCCAGCAAATTCACGGTCTCCAACATCCGCGCCGGCTCACTGCTGCCGGGCTTCAGCGTCACCACCAACGTGGATGCCGTCCACGGCGTCATCCGCGTCAGCGAGTTCACCGCCAACCCGGCCCAGGCCCCCAACCCCACCGATGGCGATGTCCTGCTCCTCGACTTCACCGTCAACAGCAGCGCCCCGCTCGGCCCCTCGCCGCTCAAGCTGGCCGCCAGCTACACCGACGCCAACAACACCAGCACCACCACCGCCGTCTACAACGCCACCAGCGCCCTGACGCTCGGGCCGGCGCCGCAGAACCCCAGCACCCTGCCCCTGAGCGGCAGCACCGTCAGCCCCTTCGTCACCAACGTGGACAACTACTTCAGCGTCGTCGGCCACAGCGGCACCGAGGGCTTCCCGGCCAACACCACGGCCACGGCCGGCGGCACCGTTACCATCCCCATCAACTTCAGCAACGGCCCGGTTCCCTTCGACATCGCCGCCGTCGATAACGCCATCAAGTTCAACCCGCTGCTGCTGCAGGTCACCAACGTCACCGTCGGCAGCCTGCTGATGGGCTTCAGCCTGACCACCAACGTGGATAACACCAACGGCGTGCTGCGCACCAGCGAGTTCACCGCCAACGAGGCGGCGGTCAGCGGCGGCCAGGTCGGGGCGGTGCTGCAGATCACCTTCGCGGTCAATGGCTCGGCCAGCGGTAGCATCCCGCTGTACATCCTGCAGTCCTACACCGACAGCAACAACACCACGACCACGACCGCGGTTTACGACGACAACGGCGCCATCACGCTGACGCCGGCGCCGCAGGGCACCGGCAGCAACCCCGTGTTCGTGACCGGCGTGGATGGCAACCTCAACATCGTGGTGCAACCCAACCAGCCGCCCTACGCCAGCCTGCCAGTGCCGGCGGTCATCCCGGAGGCGCTGTTCAACCCGGCGGCCCACGCCGGCCTGCAGACGGTTACGCCCAACACCGTGGCCTTCTCGTCAGCCACTGGCGACGCCATCATCGTGACCGACAGCGACTACACCGCGAGCGGCTCCCCCGAGACGACGACGCTGACCCTGACCGGTTCGCCGGCGGGCACCTCGAGCGGCCCGGTGGGCACGCTGACGGCAGCGGCCAGCGGCCAGGCCATGGTCAGCGGCGGCGGCACGCAGCCGCTGGTCATCACCGGCAGCCCGAGCGACATCACGGCCACGCTCAGCAGCCTGGTGTACACGCCGGGCCCGGGCTTCTTCGGCACGGCGACGCTGACGGTGAGCACCACCGACAACGGCAACAGCGGCTACGGCGGCTCGCTGACGGATGTCCGCTCCACGAGCATCACCGTGGTCGGCCTGTTCCTGAGTGAGATCGACACGCTCAAGGGCAACACGACCAACCCCAGCCAGTACATTGAGGTCTTCTCGACGGTGCCCAGCTACACCATCCCGCCGGGCGTGTACCTGACGGGCATCAACGGGGTCTCGGGCAGCACGCCGGCTGCGGGTGTGGTGGCCGACATCTTCAACCTGAGCAATTTCACGACCGGCAGCAACGGCTACCTGGCGCTGCTGCAGAAGAGCGAGAAGTACAGCAGCGGCGGCTTTGAGGTGGCCGGTGGCAACCAGCTGGACAACAGCGGTACGGGGGTCGGGTTCGGCAGCGGTAACACGAGCAAGTTCGGCACGGTCACTGGCGTGCATACCGGCAGTACCCGGCCGAGCGGCCAGCTGGCCACCGACATCCTCCTGACGGGGGCGGAGAGCTTCCTGCTCATTCAGACGCCGACGGCGCCGACGACGACGACGAACATTGATCCGGCCAACACTGGCAACCCGAGCAACCAGACATCGGCGTACAACGGCTGGAACGTGCTGGACTCGGTGGGCATCCTGGACAGCGCCAGCACCAGCCACGCGTACGCGGCGATCACCTTCAAGCCGACGGGGGCGACCGGCACGACGCTGGCGGGCTCGAACGTGGTGAACACGGGCACCTGGGTGGCGAACTACGTGGGCCGCATCGCCCAGAACACCGGCAGCAGCGGCGCCGACTGGCTGGGCAGCGTGGTCACCGGCACGCCGAGCAGCGGCATGTTCTTCCTGGGGAGCCCGAACAGCACGGCGTTCGCGGGGCAGCCGCTGAACAGCATCGGCGGGCCGAACGACTGGGCGCCGCAGTTGACGGTGGCGGTGAACGACGACAGTTCCAACCAGCACTCGCAGGTGGCGGAGCTGACGCTGACGTTCAGCACGCCGGTGAACATCGTCGATCTGGCGAGCGACTTCGTGCTCAAGGATGCGTCGGGCAACCCGCTGAGCATCAACGTCAGCGACCCGAACACCGGAGCGACGACGATGGATGCCACCGGCCCGGTGCCGGACAGCGCGGCGACGCTGTTGTTCGTCACCTTCAACGCTGACGCGACGCACACGTTCAACTTCATCACGCCGTACCTGGACCAGTTCGGCAACACGCTGACGGTCGGGTTGGTGGACGGCAACTACTTCCTGAACACGAAGGTGGCCGACATCAGCGCCGCCAGCAATAGTGCGGTGCTGCTGGACGGCGCCAAAAACGGCATGAGCGGCAGCACGACAAGCGGGACCGGCAACCTCAACGGCAACGGTGTCAACCAGGTGGACGAGTTCTGGCGGCTGTTCGGCGACACGGAGGGGCGGCGGCAGGTGGATGGTGTGGACACGACGAACTTCCGCACGGTGAACGGCGTGACGGCGGCGACCAGTGGGATGACGGCGGGGATCCTGGCGGCGAGCGAGTCGAACAACACGGTGACGATCACGACCTCGGCGCCGAGTGGTTTCCTGATGGGCGAGATCGTGAACATCGTGGGTCTGCCGGCGGGGTACAACGGCTCGTTCGTGATCCTGTCGGTGAACGGCAACACGTTCACGTACATGGCGCCGACGAGCGGCCTGACGGCGGTGACCAACCCGACGGGGGCGGCGGCGACGCTGAACTCGTACCAGTGGTATCTGGACTACAACGAGGATGGGGTGATCGACGTGGGCAACACGCTGGACCAGACCCAGCTGATTAACCGCCTGTTCACGCAACTGCCCGCGTGAGTCTCGTGAGCCCGCAGCGCCAGCGTTGGATCCTCGCTGGCGCTGCGGGCTCAAGAACAGACGCCTACTTGTTGAACACCACGTCCGTCAAACCCACATTGAACTGCACATCAACGTAACTGAAGCACTCCAGCAGATCGCCGCCGGCCGGGCCGCCCTGACGCGGCCAGTCGTAGACCTCGACGCGGATCGGCAGCCGCGATTCCTTCTCGAAGTACACCACACTGCGGTAGGTCGGGAACGCCGGCCCCGGTTCGGTGTGGACCGCCTCGACGCGAACGCAGCGGCGTTGGTTGTACTCGTACTCCGCCAGGGTCACCGCCGTCCGGCCGAGCTGTCGCTCCTGCGCCCAGTCGCGGCCGAAGCGCTCGATCAAGTTGCCAATGCCGGCCTCCCGGATGGTGTGGTTGCTGTGCTCCAGCACACGCGGATCGCTCGGGTCGATGGTCACGAAGCCGAACATGCTCGCCGCCCCGGTCGGGTGGACGCGCATCTTGTTGTTATTCCGGCCCTCGACGTAACAAACCTCCTGGCCCGCCAGATCGCGCGGCGTCAGCCAGCGCAGGTAGACGCTGAACGGCTGCTGGCGGAACTTCATGGCCATGATGTATTCCGGCTCCAGCTTGCCCTTAACGCGCTCCTGCGATACCAACGTGCAGGTGTAGTCGTGGACGCGCTGGTACGTCTGCCGGGCCTCCGCCACCAGCGCGAGCGGAGCGTCCAGCGGCGAGGCGTTCACCGTGGCCTGCACCGCTGGGCCGGGCGCCGGCGCCTGCGGCGCAGTCGCGGCCGGGTCCGCCGACGCCGTGGACAGCGAAATGCCCGACGACAACGCCGAGCCGAACGCCACCGCGCCGCCGCACAGACCCAGCAGCAGTGCCGCGCGCAGGCGGTCCAGGGTGAGTTGCCAGATCCACTGGACGGTCGAATTCGCGCTGCCGCGCTGCTCCTTCGTGATCTCAGACATGTGCGCTCCTTCCGATTGCTCGACGCGGGAAGTCGGTCCAGGCCCCGGCAAGAAGAAGGGTCGTCCAGGGACCACGGCCGACGGACGTGCTGCGGCTCGTTGACCGGGTCCGCTCGATGCAATCGCCGTACCAACCGCGTCGCCGCCGGCGCTGCGTCCGCCGAAACTACGGCTTGACAAGGAGTTGATTTTTGGCAAGGGATGGGCACGCCCTGCGCGGCCGGCGCCGGGGCTTGTATAACTTACAGCGGACGAGCCGCGGCCGGCGAGGAGAACGCATGACAGCCCCGTTACAGCTTCACACCATCGTGTCGATGCCGTTCGTCGAGAACACCTATGTCGCCTGGCTGCCCGGTCAGACGGAATGTCTGGTCGTGGACCCCGGCCTGGAGCCGGAAGAAATCCTGCATTTTTTGCAAGAACACCAGCTGACGCCCGCGGCGATCCTGAACACGCACGGCCACGCCGACCACATCGCCGGCAACGCGGCGCTCAAGGCGGCCTACCCGGCGGCGCCGCTGCTGATCGGCGCCGGCGACGCCCCCATGCTCACGGACGCGCTGGCCAATCTGAGTGCGCCGTTCGGCCTGGCGATCGTGAGCCCGACGGCGGACCAACTGGTGAAGGAAGGCGACGTATTGCAGTTCGCGGGTTTCACGCTGGAGGTGCTACTCATCCCGGGCCATACGCCGGGCCATGTGGTGTTCCTGTGCTGGCAGCCAGGGCCGCTGGTCTTCGGGGGCGACGTGCTGTTCCGCGAAAGCATCGGCCGCAGCGACTTCCCCGGCGGCGATCACCTGCTGCTGCTGGAGGGCATCCACACCAAGCTGCTCACGCTGCCGGACACTGTCGTGATCTACCCCGGTCACGGCCCGGTGACGACGGTCGGACACGAGAAGCGAAACAATCCCTTCCTGGTTTAATAAAAACAATTCACCACAGAGAACGCGGAGCGCGCAGAGCAAAGACAGAATTGTTGAACAACAATTCTTTGTTTTTCTCTGCGCGCTCCGCATTCTCTGTGGTGAATTGTTTCTGACAAGTCAGCGGCCGAGGATGTAGCGGTGCGGGTCCACCTCTTCGCGCAGGATGCGCAACTCGGGCTCCGCGGGCGGTGCCGTCGTGGTCAGCGGTTCGCGCACGCCGATCTCGAAGCCGGTCGCCTGTCGCACCTGCGCCAGCTCGACGCCCGGGTGCAGGCTGATGATTTCCATGCGCTTCGTCTGCGCATGATAGCCCATCACGGCCATGTCGGTGATGACGCGGTACGGCCCGGTGCCCGGTGGCAGCCCCGCCGCCTCGCGCGCCCTGGGGCCTGTCAGATAGCCGGGCGTTGTCAGGAAGTCCAACTTTTCCACGAAGCGGCGGCGGTCGTGGTTGGTCACCACCAGGATGCGCCAGCACAGCGACGCCAGATCGTTGGCGCCGCCGCTGCCGGGGAAACGTACCTTCGGTCGGGCGTAGTCGCCGCCGATCATGGTCGAATTGAGATTACCAAAGGCGTCAATCTGAGCACCGCCGAGGAAGGTGTAGTCCATCAGGCCGCGCTGGCACGTCTCCATGATGTCGGCCATGCTGGTCGCCATCGCGCCGCGGTAGAAGGTGCGCGAGTCGCCCACCGAGATCGGCATGGTCGGCAGCAGCGGCGCGACGCCGCCGGCCTCGAAGCAGATGACCAGCTGCGGTGCGGTAGTGCGCTGCGCCAGCATCGCGGCGGCACACGGCACCCCGGTGCCGACGGCGACGGTGCGGCCGTCCTCCAGCAGGCGGGCGGCACAGCAGATCATTAATTCCATCGCGTTGTAGGTCATGGCTCTCTCTCCCCTCGC
Organism: uncultured Gemmataceae bacterium; assembly: GCA_963750165.1. Classification (GTDB taxonomy): domain Bacteria; phylum Planctomycetota; class Planctomycetia; order Gemmatales; family Gemmataceae; genus CAVVPN01. Next base: position 768,791 of record CAVVPN010000003.1, read on the forward strand.
CCCCTTCAGGGGAGAGGGGAGCCCTTCGGTTAGCGCCCGCGGTGCAGCAAAAACTCCTGCTGCCGCAGCTGCTGCAAACGCCGCAGACCACCGCACAATTCCAGGTACTCGGCGAAATCGCGGACACCGTAGATGTACTTTTGCAGGAATTCCTGCAGTCGCTCCAGATCCGTCTCCACGTCGAGCCACTGGCGGAAATGGTCCTCATCGGAAAAATACTCATACGGCATGTTGCCGGGGTAGCTGCCGTAGGGCACCTCGCACACTGCATCGACGCAGAAGAACGGGATCACCGTCCGCGTCGGGTCGGAGCGGATTTCCTCGGCGGGCACCAGGCGCTCACAGGTGATGATGAGCCGTTTGGCAGCGCGGGCCAGGTCCACGTCGGCGACGGTGGTGCCGCGGATGCGGCTGTTGCCGTAGCGGTCCGCCTCATGTACATGGATGGCCGCCACGTCCGGGTACAGCGCCGGCAGAGCGGCCAGCACCTCGCTGGTGAACGGGCAGCGGATCACCTTCGCGGCGCTGTGGCGGAAGGTGTCGGTGCCGAGCAGCGATCGCGCCGGCAGGAACGGCAGACCCATCGCCGCCGCCTTCAACCGCACCGCCAGCGTGAAATTCGTCCACTCCGTGCATTGCACCTCGCCAGACTCCATGACACGACGGGCGTGCGGCGACAGGCCGCGCGCTTCCAGGCCGACGATATACGCCACGTCCACGCGCGCCAGCGTCTTGCCGCGGCCGGTGAGGTTGCCGGCGCAGAGCACCTGGAAGTCGTGCGTCGCGGTGTGGCCGGCGAAGCCGAGGTTTTGCCGGTTCTGGCGGAGGATTTCGTGAACGACCGCGGTCGGCAGGCGGTCGCTGCCGAAACCGCCGATGGCGAGGTAATCGCCGTCATGGACCAGCCGCGCGACGGCGTCGGTGACGGTGGTGAGCTTGTCGATCTGGGCCCGGGGTTTGGCGACGAAGGCTTCGCGGGCGCGGTCGGCGCTCGGGTCGGTGAAGAGGGTGCCGTTGCCCTGAGAGAGAGGGGTCATGCGGAGAGGATCCTTGCACGGCGAGCGGCGCGGCGTCAGCCCGCCGGTGCTCCGCAGTACCGGCGGGCTGACGCCGCGCCGCTCGCCGGGACGAGGCGCCCGTCAGCGTACTTCGTACTCGCGCAGCAGCTGGCGGAAGCGCGGGTCGTGACGGATCGAGTCGAGGTCGCGATCCTCGCGCATGTAGCGGAAGTCGCGGTAGCCCAGTTCGACGGCGCGGCGCAGCGTCTTCAGCGCCAGTTCGGGCCGCTTGAGCAGAGCGTAGCTGCAGGCCAGGTTGTAATGGGCCAGAGGGTCGCTGGGGCGGAGCTGCACCAAGCGTTTGTCGATCTGCATGCCTTCAGCGTAGCGACCCTTGAGCGTCAGGTTGTTGCCCTGGACGCGGAGCACATCGACATAATCGGGGTGCCGCTCGAGAATGCGGCCGAAGAATTCGATCTCAAAGTCCAGCTGGTGCTGATCCGCGGGCCGCACCAGCGCGCCGCCGGTGGAAGTAGATCCTGCTCCTTCGTTGGAAGGTTTCCCCTGTTGCGCCATGACTTCCCCCTGAGGTTGAATATCAGTCTCGGTGCCGCACGGTCCTTCGCGGAACGGCCAAACTCAGTATAGATGACCACGGTTTTGCCCGCAATCTTTTCTCGCCGCCCGTTCCCCTCGCGGCGGTTTTGATTATACCGGGTGGCGCCTGGCGTGCAAAACTTTCCGCCCCGCAAGTCCGAGCCGCGCACGGAGCGTACTCCGCGAGTACGCTCCGTGCGCGGCTCGGGCCCGCTCAATGTATCCGAACGCGCTCAGCGCGCTTCACCACCCGAAGTCAGCGTCAGCACCGCCACCTCCGGCCGCACGTTGTAGCGCACGCGGAAGCCGAAGCCGACGCCCTTGTTGACGTACAGGTGCCCGGCCCCCACCTGGTACAGTCCCGCCGCGTAGCGCCGCCCCTTGCGGCCCAGCGTCACGCGGCCCAGGCCCGGCAGATTGATCTGGCCGCCGTGCGTGTGGCCGCTCAGCATCAGGTCGCAGCGGTGCGACCCCACCTTCTCAATGGTACACGGATTGTGCGCCAGCACCAGACGCGGCAGCGTCGGACACAGGCCCGCGAACGCGCGGTCCGGGTCGCACTCCCGACTCCACAGGTCTTCCACCCCGGTCAGATGCAGATGCGCGTCGCCGCGCGACAGCCGCACCGTTTCGTTGCGCAGTACGCGGATGCCGCTGCCCGTCAGCGCGTCGGCGACGGCCTGGTGCAGTCGCGGATGGCGACGGATGCCCAGGGCGTTGCGCACCGAATAGTCGTGGTTGCCCAGGACCGCGTAGACGCCGTGCGGAGCGTGCAGCCGGCTCAGCACCTCCGCGACACGGCCGACGTGCTTGAAACCCTTGTGGATGAAGTCGCCGGTCAGCGCGATCAGGTCGGGGCGCTGGCCCAGCGCCAGGTCCACCGCTTCGCGCAGGTAGGCGGGCGTGACACTCTTGCTGCAGTGCAGGTCCGAGAGCTGGACGATGCGCAGCCCCTCGAACGCCGCTGGCAGGCCGGTCAGCGGCACGGCGTGACGCGTCACCTCCAGCCAGGTCGGCTCGACGCGCACCGCGTAGTGCATGCGCGCCGAGCCGCGCCCGACCCAGCGGGCCAGGCGGTCGCGCGCCCGCTCCCGATTGCCCTCCGTGCGCAGCCAGCCGACCAGCTTGCGGAACATCAACGCCCTCGCCAATAAAAAAGGGTTGGCCCGGTCCTTCCCGGCCAACCCCAAGATCAGTTGCGACCGTGCGCGAAAACTACAGCGCCCCACGACGGCCGATGACAGTCGCCCTCACACGTCCTCGTCCTCGTCGTCATCCTCGTCTTCGTCGTCATCCAGATCCTCGTCGTCGTCGAAGTCCTCGTCAAGGTCGTCGTCGAAGTCCTCGTCGTCGTCGAAGTCCTCGTCATCAAGGTCGTCGTCGTCGAGGTCATCGTCGAAGTCCTCGTCGTCGAGGTCGTCGTCCAGATCGTCTTCTTCGTCGTCTTCCTCATCCTCGTCGTCAACGTCTTCGTCCTCATCGCGGGCGAACGGCGCCGCGACCGTCTCCGGCCAGCATCCGGGAAGCAGCCACCATCGCGCCTCCTCCTCCGCCCAGGACCGAACCAGGGTTGTGCCACCGAACATTATTGTATCCTCAGTCTTGGGAAAATGAAAATGAGGGACGCCTCCTGCGCCTCCCCTCCCGTCATATCGGCACGGGCACCGGCGCACCGGCACCGGCAACTATTATTTCAAGATCGCGTAAGCCCGCGATGGCACTTTACTTGGCGCCCTCTTGATGTCAACAGGGCTTTCGCGTTTCGCTGCACAATTCGCGGAGCGGCCCGTTGGGGGCGGCAAGGTATCCCTTCTGTAGTGAAGTTCGCCCAGGTTGTCAAGCTGCCCTAACACCTTCTGAAATCGTCACCTGGAGCGGTTTGCCGTTGACGGCGCCGCGGCCCGTTTCTAGCCTGACAGCGGCCGCCCGCTGGGGGTTCACCGGCCGGGTTGCGCGCGTCGCGCAGGAAGGATGGGGCAGCCGCGCATGAAGCCTTACGACCCGCTCAAACGCCGCGTCGGCCGCATCCTGAGCCGGCTGGCGAAGCAGTACCCCGACGCCCACTGCGCCCTGCACCACACCAGTCCGTTGCAGCTGCTGATCGCCACCATCCTGTCGGCGCAGTGTACGGACACCCGCGTCAACCTGATAACGCCTGCCCTGTTCGTGCGCTACCCCGACGCCCGCGCTTTCGCCGCCGCTGACCCGGCGGAGCTGGAAACCTTGATCCAGTCCACTGGATTTTTCCGGAACAAGGCGCGCAACATTATCGCCTGCTGCCGGGCGCTGGTGGAGCAGCACGACGGCCAGGTGCCGGGGACGATGGCGGAACTGGTGCCGCTGGCGGGCGTCGGCCGCAAGACGGCGAACGTGATTCTGGGCAACGCCTTCGCCGTGCCGGGCATCACCGTGGATACGCACGTCGGTCGCCTGAGCCGTCGCCTCGGCCTGACGACGCACGAGAACCCGGAGAAGGTCGAAGAGGATCTGATGCGCCTGGTCCCGAAGAAGCACTGGACGATGTTCAGCCACCGCCTGATCTTCCACGGCCGGCAGGTGTGCCACGTGCGCGGCCCACGCTGCGGCGACTGTGCGCTGGCCCGGCTGTGCCCGAAGGTTGGCGTCAATTGAGAGGTAACATGGATACCTTGCTCGACCGCTTCTGCCGCTACGTCCGCCTTGACACCCAGGCCGACGAGAAGGCGACAACCTACCCCAGTTCGCCGGGCCAGCTAGAACTGGGCCGGCTACTGACGGAGGAACTGCGAGCGCTGGGCCTGCGCGACGCCGAGCAGGACGCGCACGGCATCGTCCTGGCGACCGTGCCCGCGACCGCCCGTCGCGATGCCCCGACCATCGCCTGGATCGCCCATGTGGACACGTCGCCAGAGACCACCGGCCACAATGTCAAGCCGGTCGTCCACCAGCCCTACCGCGGTGGCGACATTGTGCTGCCGGGCGATACCACCAAGGTGATTCGCGTCGCCGACAGTCCGGAACTGGTGGGCATGGTAGGCAAGACGCTCGTGACGACCGACGGCACCACGCTGCTGGGCGCCGATGACAAGGCGGGCGTGGCCGTTATCATGGAGGCGGCCGCGTACCTGGCGGCTCACCCCGAAATTCCGCACGGCCCCATCCGCGTCTGCTTCACCTGCGACGAGGAGATCGGCCACGGTGTCGATCACGTCGATCTGAAAAAGCTGGGCGCCCACGTCGGCTACACGCTGGACGGCGGCGGTCAGGGCGAGATCGATGGCGAGACGTTCTCGGCAGACCTGGCCGTGGTCACCCTCCGCGGCGTCAACATTCACCCGGCCATCGCGAAGGGCAAGATGGTGAACGCCCTGCGGCTGGCGGGCGCGTTCCTCGACCGCCTGCCGGCGCTGGCGCTGGCGCCGGAGGTGACGGAGGACCGTCAGGGATTCCTGCACCCGTACCGCATTGAGGGCGGTGTCGCCGAGGTGACGCTGCGGATTTTGCTGCGCGACTTCGACACGCCAAAGCTGGCCGAGCGTGCCGACCTCCTGCGGCAACTGGCCCGGCTGTTGTCGCTGGAGTATCCGCAGGCGTCGATTGACGTGACGGTGACACCGCAGTACCGCAACATGGCGGACGGGCTGAAGCGGGAGCCGCGAGCGCTGCGGTTCGCAGAAGAGGCAATGCGACGGGCCGGGCTGGAGCCGAAGTTGACGATTGTGCGCGGCGGCACGGACGGTTCGCGGCTGACGGAACTGGGGCTGCCGACGCCGAACCTGTCCACGGGGGAGCACAACTTGCATTCGCCGCTGGAGTGGACGTGTCTGGAGGAGATGCAGACGGCGGTGCGGGTGCTGGTGGAGCTGGCGCAGGTGTGGGCTGCTACGGATGAGGGGGTGAAGGGGTGAAAGAAGACCGTCTTTCACCCCCTCACCCCCTCACCCCTTCACCTTCCATCAGTTGCCCTGCGGCCGCACCACGCGCGGCCCCTCGGGCGTCGGCTGCACCGCCTGGAACTGCCAGCCCGGCTCCAGCGTCGTCGGCCGATTGAACTCCTGCGGATCGACCTGCACGTTCGTGAACACCTTGGCGAAGTCCCAGGTGATCTCGTTGCCGTTCGGCTCCTGGAACCAGATTTGCCGCGGCAGTCCCGTGCTGATCGTCAGCACCAGCCGCGCCCGCGTGAACTCCGCCTTGTCCTGGTCGGCGCGGCAGCACCTCGATGTACTGATACCAGGTGTCGCCCTGCGGCGGCGGCAGCAGACGCAGCAGGTAACGGTTCTTGGCGTCCGCGGCCTTCATGCCGACGATCATCGACAGGAAGTTGTCGTCGCCCATCTGGCCCTTCTTGGCCGCCGGCAGCTGGTGGATCCGCACCACCTTGTTGGCCGGCGCCCACTCGTACAGCGCCCGGTCGTTGATGATGAACTTCTCGAAGACGCCCGCCTTGGTCTTGTGGCTCAGGTGAAGCATCGCCTTGTCCGGTTTGAGGTACTTGGCAACGCCCTCGAACTGATCCACCGTGCCGAAGGTCTTGTCCACCTTGGTGCGGCTGCACTGGATGACAAAGGTGCTCAGGCTGCCCATCGCCTTTTCCCAGGCACCCAGGGCGGCCTCCAACTTGGGGTCCGCGGGCGGCTGCTGCGGCGCCACCGGCTGCTGCGCCAGCAGCGGAACGCCAAGCAGCAGGGCGGTCAGCGTATAAGCGATCTTGCGCATCGGTTATCCTCCTTCGGGTCGTTCCGCACGGGTCGGGGCGGTGCGCGCCGGGCCGGCGCCGGAAGTTCTTATAACAGGGTACGCGCCCGGCGCGAAGGTCGGTCTGTGCCGCGGTGCGGTCGGCTTGCGAATGCTGCGCCGCCGTCCGGTTTTTCGGGTATTCTCCAGCCCGCCTACGCGGAGCGCCTTGCTGGCACCCCCGGCAACCGCCGTGGATTCCGCACAACCCGTCAAGGTTCGCCACCCAGCACAACCGATACAAGGGCAGAGGAAATGGCTAACGCCCGGAAGGTTGCGAGGAACGATCATGGACCGCGCCGGCTTCCCCCGTCCCCGTGGGCTGCGGTGGTTGCTGCTGGGCCTGTGCGGGCTGCTGCCGCTGGGCTGCAGCCAGCTGCCCCAGGTTGCGCGGCGCCAACCCGGCACAGTCGCCCCCCCGGATGCTGCCGCCCGCGGCAACGCCGGCCCAGCAGCTGCCGCCGCCGACGCAGTTGCCGCCGCCCACGCAGCCGCTGCCCGTCAAGCAGGTGCCGGTCACGCTGGACGCCGTGCTGCAGCTCGCCCAGGACCAGAACACGCGCGTGCAGATTGCGCGGGAGAAGGTGCATGAGGCGTTTGCCGGCGTCGATCTCGCCGCCAAGGCGTGGCTGCCGGATTTGTGGGCCGGCACCAGCTACTACCGCCACGATGGCGGCATCCAGGCCCCGGATGGCAGCGTCATCAACAGCAATTTCGGCTCGCTGTTCGCCGGCGCCGAAGTGGGTGCCAAATGGGACCTCCGGCAGGTCGTCTATCAGAAGATCAACGCCGAACGCGCCCTGTGGCAGCAGAAGGGCGAACTGTCGCGCGTCTCCAACGAGCAGCTGCTCGACGCCACCACCACCTACGTCGATCTGCTGGCGGCCAAGGCGGGCGAGGCCATCTCGCTGAGCCAGGAGGCCAACCTCCGCGACCTGCTGGCCCAGGCGAAGGCCCGGGCGAACGTCGAACCCGGGCGCAAGTGGAAGTGTCGAAAGTCCAGGCCGCGCTGGCCGGTCAGGAGCAATCGACATGGAAACTGCGCGCGGGCTACAGGTCGGGCTCGGCCAAGCTGGCGTATTTGCTGGGCATCGATCCGCACGCGGATCTGGTGATGGTGGAGCGCCAGTTCGCCGCGTTCAACCTGATCGACCCGCAGACGCCGCTGGCCGAACTGGAGGCTCAGGCGCTGTCCTCCGGGCCGGGCATCAAGGAGATGGAAGGCATTCTGAACCTGATCCACGAGGCCAACGAGCGCAACCAGGGCCTGGCGAAGTTTATGCCGGTGTTCGACGTGCGCGTGGCGGAGGGCGTGTTCGGCGGCGGCCCCGGTTCGTCCTCGAACTGGGACAACCGCCTGGATGTGCTGTTGCAGGCGCGCTATAACCTGACCGATTTCTTCACGCGCAGCGAACGGCAGCGCGCCGCCCAGTCCAAGCAGGCGCAGGCGCACCTGACGTATCAGGAGATCCGCGGCCGGCTGACGATGGGCGTGCAGGAGGCGTATTATGCCGCCCAGAGCGGCCAGCGCCAGATGACCATCGCCGAGGAGCAGATTCGCCAGGCGCGGGATGCGTATGAGCGGAGCCGGGAGCGGTTGAAACTCGGCATCGGTGGGGCGTCGCCGACCGAGGTGTGGCTCGGCAGTCAGTTGCTGGGCTCGGCGCAGCTCAACTACCTCAGCGCCATCCGCGATTACGACAAGGCGCAGCTGCGACTGCTGCTGTTGCTCGGGCCCAATTGTGCGCCGCGGCCGCACCCGTGAGGGACGCGGAGCGCTTATCCGAACACCTCGTCGATGACCTCGCCGCCGAGGTTGGTGGGGATCTCATCGCGACCGTGGTGGCGGTAGACCAGCCGGTGCTGATCGACGCCCAGCGCGTGCAGGATGGTGGCGTGCAGATCGTTGGGATGCACCAGTCGCTCCACCGCGGCGTAGCCCACGTCATCGGTGGCGCCGACGGTCTGACCGCCCTGGACGCCGCCGCCGGCCAGCCACATCGAGTAGCCCGACGGCGAATGATTGCGCCCCGGCGCCGGAATGGCCGCGTTCTCCGCCGCCGGCGTGCGACCGAACTCGCCGCCCCAGACCACCAACGTCGAGTCCAGCAGGCCGCGCCGCTTCAGATCCGCCAGCAGCCCCGCGACAGGTTTGTCCGTCTTGCGTGCCTCGCTGCGGTGGTTGTTCAACAGGTCAGTGTGTGAGTCCCAGCCGCCGCAGCGAATCTGCACGAAGCGCACACCGCGCTCCACCAGCCGCCGGCCCAGCAGGCACATCGTCCCGAACTCGTCGCTCACCGCGTCACCGATGCCGTACAGCCGCCGCGTCAGTTCGGTCTCGCGCGCAGGTCGAACGCCTCCGGCGCGGTCGTCTGCATGCGGAACGCCAGCTCATACGAACGAATGCGGGCCTCCAGCTCACCGCCACCACCGAGCCGCTCTGCGTGGCGGCGGTTCAGGCCGTCGAGCAGTTCGAGCTGGTTCTGCCGTTGCGCCGCGGTGGTGCCGGCCGGCATCGACACGTTCGGGATGCCGGTCGGTTGCACGCGCGTGCCCTGGAAGCGCGGCGGCAGAAAGCCGGCGTCCCAGGCGTTGGCCCGGCCGCTGGCGCCGTTCTGGATCAGCACGACGAAGCCGGGCAAATTGCGGTTCTCGCTGCCGAGGCCGTACAGCACCCAGGCACCCAGGCTGGGCCGGTCGCCGATCTGCGTGCCGGTGGTCGCCAGGTACTCCGCCGGGGCGTGGATGGGGCTGTCGTGCCGGCAGCCGCGCAGCACGCACAGCTCATCGACGTGACGGCCCGTCTCCGGGAACAGGTCCGAGACGGGCAGGCCGCTGCGGCCGCGGCGCGTGAAGCGGTAGGGCGAGGCCAGCAGGCCGGTGCGCGGCGTACGCACGATGTTCGGGATGCCGCGGGCGATGCTCTCCGGCACCGCCTGGCCGTGCAGCCGCGCCAGCAGCGGCTTGGGGTCCCAGGTATCGACCTGACTCGGGCCGCCACCCATGAACAGGAAAATCACACTTTTCGCCTTGCCGTTGTTGGGCAGGTTGAGGCCGTCTTCCTGCGAACGCTGACCGTGCTGTGCTGCCAGCCGGCCGTCCTGGCGGAGCAGGTCGAGCAGCGCCAGCCAGCCAAGGCCGAGGCCGGCGCGCTGCAACAGCTCACGCCGCGACAGGGGTGGAGGGCCGAAGTTACCGCAGTGTCGGTTCATGGTCTGCAGCCTCCAGGTGCAAGTTTCGCAGTTTTCTGACGGTTGAGCAGGCGGAGTTTATTCGGCCTCCGTGCTCGTTGGGGTATTCTGGGAGTGCTTATTACTCCGGCAAGAAATAGGCTCAAGTAGGACGGCTCTCCAGAGCCGTCTTCTTCGGCAGAGACGGCTCTGGAGAGCCGTCCCACTTGATGACCTTACCTGCCGGGGTAATACTCACCCGGATTCCCTCAGAACCAGGAGCCCGCACATGGAGTTTACTTCATCCTTCCGCACGCTCCTACAAGATTTCCGATGCGTCTTCACCTGGAGTGGTTCGCGCGCGGATCGCGCATGGAGGGTGGGACGGTGGGCACGGCCTGACCAGCAGGGGCCTGCGCTGTCGCAGCAAGGGGGCCAAGGAGGCCAAGGGGGCCAACTTTTTCACACGTCGAGATGCGGCCCCCTGGCCCTGTGCGGGTGGCACGGCGCGACCACCACTGGCGGCGGTTGCCACAGCAAGAACGCCAAGGACGCCAAGAACGCCAACTTTTTCACACGTCGAGATGCGGGGCCGTCACCGTGGTACAGCTTCCCTTGCCGCCTCAACCCCTAAAATACCCGCGGGGTAACAAAACCGTCGCCGGAGGCGTTGGGCATCATGTTGCGGTTGGCCGACCTTCGCGAAATCCTGCGCTATGTGCCGCAGTACCGCGACCGCACTTTCGTCATCGCCCTCGACGGCGCCATCGTCGAGGACGACAACTTCCGCAACCTCCTGCTCGACATCGCTCTGGTCCGCAGCCTGCGCATCCAGGTGGCGCTCGTCCACGGTGCCGGCCAGCAGATTCGCCGCCTGGCGCAGCAGTCCGGCGTCACGCCGAGCAACCTCGACGGCACCGGCATCACCGATGCCGCCACGCACCAGCTGGCCCTGACCGCCGCCAACCGTGTCACGCATGAAATCCTGGAGGGCCTGTCCGCGACCGACCTGCGCGGCGCCTGCGGCAACGCCCTGGTGGCACACCCGGCCGGCATCCTGCACGGCGTCGATTACCAGTTCACCGGCCGCGTCGAGCGTGTCGATGTGCCGCTGCTCAAGTCGCTCCTGGAGCACGACATCATCCCCGTGGTGCCGCCGCTGGGCTGCGATGGCGAGGGCAACACTTACCGCCTCAACTCCGACGCGGTGGCGGTCGAGGTGGCGCGGGCGCTGCAAGCGGTCAAGCTGATTTACCTGGCCAACGAGTCCGGCATCACCGTGCCGGGCGCCGACGGGGGGCCGCCGGAGCTGGTACGGCAGCTGACGGCCGAGGAGGGCGACCAGCTGCTGAAAAAGCACCGCGCCGGGCTGCCCAGCGCCATCGCGTCCAAGCTCGGCCAGGCGGTGCGGGCCTGCCGCAGTGGTGTGCCGCGCGTCCATGTCATCGACGGCCGCGTTGAGGAGGGGCTGCTGGCGGAGGTGTTCTCCAACGAGGGCATCGGCACGCTGGTCCACACCAACGAGTACCAGGCCATCCGTCGGGCCACGCGCAAGGACGCCCGCGCCATCCACGCCCTGATCCGCGCTGGCGTCGAGAGCGAGGAACTGGTGTCGCGCTCCCTGGTGGAGATCGAGCAGCAGATCGAGGATTACTACGTCTTCGAGGTGGACCACAACCTGGCGGGCTGCGCGGCCCTGCACGTCTTCCCGGAACAGCGCAAGGGCGAACTGGCGTGCGTGTGTGTCGATCCGAAGTTCGAGAACCAGGGCATCGGCGCCCGGCTGATGCAGTACGTCGAGGGCCAGGCGCGGGCGGCGGGGCTGGCGGAGGTGTTCTGCCTCTCGACGCAGGCGTTCAACTACTTCGTGCAGAAGGGCGGCTACCAGCTGGGCAGCCCGGCGGACCTGCCGCCGCCGCGGCGCGAGCGCTACGAACGCAGCGGCCGGCGGTCGCAGGTGTTGACCAAGGTGCTGTGATGGTCTGTTGCCCGGTTTCGGACAATATTTTGCTGACAAGCGCGGCGGGCGCGGTCACAATAAAGTACAACAACTCAGCCCGCGCCTGGACGGTAACAGCGGAGGCAGTGACGCTATGGAGCAAACGGTAGAAGGGCTCTGCAACCAGTTGGCCCGCAATCGCCTGCTGGACGCGGAGGCCGTGCGCGGCGCCCGCCAGCGCTGGCGCGCCGAGGCCAAAAGCGACGCTGACGATCCCACCCGGTTCGGCAAATGGCTGATCGCCGGCGGGCTGGTGACCGAGTTTCAACTCGGCATGTTGACGCGCGGCTTTGCCGATCTGCTCTACCTGGGCGACTACAAACTGCTCGACCGCATTGGCCAGGGCCGCATGGCCGGCGTCTACAAGGCCGTCCACACGTCCTCGGGCCAGGTGGTCGCCATCAAGGTGCTGCCGCCGTCCAAGGCCAAGCTGCCGCAGTTGCTGACGCGCTTCCTGCGCGAGGCCCGGCTGGCGGTGCGACTCAACCACCCCAACGTCGTCCGCACCTTCCAGCTCGGCAAGACGAAATCCGACCTGCGCTACATCGTCATGGAGTACCTGGACGGCGAGACACTGGAGGACGTGTTGCAGCGGCGCAAGCGGTTGCCGGTGGCCGAGGCGGCGCACGTACTGACGCAGGCGCTGCGCGGCCTGGAGCACCTGGACGAGCAGAGCCTGGTGCATCGCGACCTGAAGCCGGCTAACCTGATGCTGGTGCCGGCCCCCGGAGCGTCCGGCTCGGTGCTGGGCTCGACGGTCAAGATTCTGGACATCGGCCTGGGCCGGGCGCTGTTCGACGAGGGCACGCCCAGCGTCGAGGAAGCCGGCGACGTGACCAACGAGGGCACGCTGCTGGGAACGCCGAGCTACATGGCCCCGGAGCAGGCCCGTAGCGCCCACAACGCCGACATCCGCGCCGACCTGTACAGCCTGGGCTGCGTCTGTTACGAACTGCTGACCGGCCAGACGCCGTACCCGGACAGTAGTTTCGTGCGGCAGATGGTGCGGCACGCGACGGAGGCGCTGAAGCCGGCGAAGGAACTCAACCCGCAGCTGCCCGACGCGGTGCAGCCGTTGCTCGACAAACTGCTGGCGAAGGATCCGGCGCAGCGCTTCGCCACGCCCGGCCAGGCGTTCAAGGCGGCGCTGGCGCTGGCGCCGGCCCCGCCCGCGCCGTCCGCCGCCCCACGCTCGGAAGGGCCGCTGCGCAAGTATTTGACCTGGCTGGAATCGAGTCCGCCGGACGACGAGGAAGAACCCGCAGTGCCGCCGCCCGCTCCTGTGCGCGCCGCGCCGGCGCCGGCGCCGGTCCCACCCGCTGCCCCGGTGGCGGCGCCGCCAGCCCGGGTGCGGACGCCCATGCCCACCGTGCCCACGACCCGGCCCACACCGGCGCCCGTCATCCCACCGCGGCCCGCGGCCGTCCCGGCTGCTCCGGTGGCGACCGTGGCCGCGCCCGCGGCGCCGGCCTGGCCCGGCACGCAGCCGTTGTTCCGGGTCGGCCCGGTGCAGGTCTGCCCGCGCGACCTGATTGGCGCCGGCGTGGGCATTGGCGTCCTGTTGCTGTTTGAGGTGCTGATCTGGCTGCTCATTTTGCTGTTCCGCGGATAGAGCTTGGATTTTCGTGGTGGGTCCGAGCCCGAGCGCCAGCGCGGGGCCAAGCGGCCACCGCGCTGGCGCTCGGGCTCCGACCAGAATTATTGGAGAACCGCCGATGTCTCCGCTGCGTTTCTGTCTCGCTGCCGTGCTGCTGTCCCCGCTGCTGGCCGCGCCCGCCGCGGCCCAGGGACCGCAGAAGAAGGAGCGCCACTTCCTCTATGTCGCCTCACCCGGCGTCCGCAACTACGTCAACTGGGGCGGCGCCGGCATCCTCGTCTTCGACATGGACAACGGCTACAAGTTCGTCAAGCGCATCCAGACGCCCGCCAGCCAGGTCGAGAAGCCCGAGAACATCAAGGGTGTCTGCGCCTGCGCCGCCACCAAAAAGCTGTATTTCACCACGCTCACGAAGCTCTACTGCGTCGATCTGACGACCGAGAAGACGCTCTGGGAGAAGAAACTGCCCGACGGCTGCGACCGCATGTCGATCACGCCGGACGGCAAGACGCTGTACGTGCCGACCTTCGAGAAGGCCCACTGGAACATCATCAATGCGGCGACCGGCGACCTCGTCAAGCGTGTCGAGCCCAACAGCGGCGCCCACAACACCGTGTGCAGCCTCGATGGCACGCGCATGTACCTGGCCGGCCTGCGTTCGCCGCTGCTGACGGTGTACGACCCGCGTTCGCACCAGGAGCAGAAGTCGTGCGGCCCCTTCAGCGCCGCCATCCGGCCGTTCACCGTCAACGCTGATAAATCGCTCTGCTACGTCACTGTCAACGGTTTGCTCGGCTTCGAGATCGGCGACCTGAACAGTGGCAAGAAACTGCACCGCGTCGAGGTGCAGGGCTTCAAAACGGGACCGGTGAAGCGGCACGGTTGCCCCAGCCACGGCGTCGGCCTGACGCCGGACGAGAAGGAAGTCTGGGTGGTTGATGGCCATAACAGTCACGTCCACGTCTTCGACAACACGGTGATGCCGCCCAAACAGACGGTGAGCGTCAAGCTGCGCGAGCAGCCGGGCTGGGTGACCTTCAGCCTGGACGGTCGTCACGCTTACCTGTCCACCGGCGAGGTCATCGACACGCGGACGAAGAAGATCGTCGCCACGCTCACCGATGAGGAGGGCCGCGAAGTCCACAGTGAAAAGGTCGTCGAGATCGTGTTCCTTGACGGCGTGCCGGTGCTGAACGGCGACCAGTTCGGGTTGGGCCGCAAGGGCAGAGCGCCGGTCGAGAAGAAGTGACGCCGCTCCGGCGAGCGGCGCGGCGTCAGCCCGCCGTGTTGGGGACAGCACGGCGGGCTGACGCCGCGCCGCTCGCTGGGCACGCCTTGCGGGATTTTGCTATGATGAAGAAAACAAGTTCGCCGCCGGATAAATACCTCCGTGAAATCCACTATGATCGAGAAACTACTTGCGGTCTTACAGCCCGCCGTACAGGAACTCCTAACCATCGCGGCAGACAACGAACAGATACGCGGAGTCTTCCGCAAACTGGGCGAGAACCTTCAAAAGCAGTTTGAACAACCACCGTCCGAGAGCCCCCAGTCAGAACCCGTCGCCGCTGTTCCGCCCGCCGTCACCGCCCCGCCGCCGTCCGTGGCCCCGGTCTTACCGGCCCGCATTTTGACGCCGGCACCGCCGCCGCCCCCGGTCTTCGTGCCGCCGCAACCGCTGGCCGACCCCGCGCCGGCGGCCCGGGCCGTCCGGTTCGGCGAGCCCTGGGCGCCCGGGTTCGGCGTCGAAAAGGATCTGCCACTCATTGAGGAGCGCTGCCGGCTCAAGGCGGAGGGGGCGCACTGGGCGGCAACGCGCAAGCGCCGCCTGAAGGACGGCGCCGACTTCGCCACCGACATCGAGCCGCACGACACCGCCATCATCGCGCGGGCCAAGCAGCTGCCCAGCTGCTTTCTGTGGATGTGCCACCCCAGCGGCCCGGCGCCCGCCAACCTGGACCAGTACGAGGAACTCGCCGGCTGCTTCGAGGCGGCGGCGGACGCGGCGGCGCTGCTGTCTCAGGTGGAGCAGCACGCCGGCGGTGACCGAACCGTCCTGGAACAGGCGTTCCATCTGGCCGCCGAGGCCCAGTCGGCGCTGCGCGTGGCCGTCACCGCCATCGGCTCCGCCAACCCGGACGGCGACCAGGCCCGCCTGTTCGGCTGGCTGCGCTCCGCCGCCCAGGAGCATCAAATCTGGATCAGCCGCTACATGCGCCAGGACGATCCCGCCGACCCGGTCCAGTG
This sequence comes from uncultured Gemmataceae bacterium, assembly GCA_963750165.1. Lineage (GTDB taxonomy): Bacteria > Planctomycetota > Planctomycetia > Gemmatales > Gemmataceae > CAVVPN01. The sequence goes on from CAVVPN010000003.1 coordinate 784,115, forward strand.
GGTGAAGTTGCGCGAGCGGCTCAAGCAGTGCGGCGAGTCGGTCAACCGCTTCAAGGACCGCGACAAGCGCCGCAAGAAACTCCTGAGCAAGATCAAGTACCACGTCAAGCGCATCCAGGCCGACCCCGACGCGGACCCCGGCGACGACTGGCGGCCGGTGATCGAGGCCGCCGACCAGCTGGTGGACGAGGGCGTGCCGCCCAGCAACAGCGAACTGCGCGAACTGCTGCTGCCGATCCTGGACGAAATCCCCGAGAACCTGGAAGTCCCGAAGAACTTCAGCCTGGTGATGCGCGAGGCCGACCGCTACCTGGCCGCCAGCCCGCCGCGGCCCATCCAGCCGGTCGAGGCGGCGCCCAGCCCGGAGGTACGCCGCGCTGCCGAGCTGGTCGGCGGCCGTGCGGTGGTGCTGATCGGCGGTGTCAAGCGGCCGCAGCAGGCCGAGGCGCTGACCGAGGTGCTGGGGCTCAAGGAGTTGATCTGGGTGGAGGGCCGCGATCAGACGTACAAGGATTTCGAGCCGCACGTGGCCAACGAGGACGTGGCGTGTGTGGTGCTGGCGATCCGTTGGTCGCGGCACGGCTTCGGTGAGGTCAAGGAGTTCTGCCACAAATACGGCAAGCCGTTGGTGCGGCTGCCGGGCGGTTACAACCCGCGGCAGGTGGCGTACCACATCGTCAACCAGGTCGGCGACCGCCTGGCGGCGGGCTCGCAGATGCTGACGGGGTGAGCTGTTCTTCGTTTACGGTTCGCGCGGGCGCGCGAACCGTAAACGGGCTGCAACATCAGTCGCCGGTTGATCGGTTCGCGTCCCAGTGCTCCGCGCGGCGCACGAACACCAGCAGGTTGCCGCGCTGGTACGTCCGCCGCCAGCACGGCGACGCCTCGACGCGCGGCAGCAGCCCGGTGCGGCGGTGGTAGTCCGCATCCAGCACCAGGTAATCCACCTGGTAGCGGTCCAAAATGGCCTGCCAGTCCGGCCGGCCGGTGGTGACGCCGGCGTACTCGTCCCAGACCTCATCGGGGTACATGTCGATGCGCACGTCCAAAAAGACCTTGCAGTCCGGCGCGGCGGCGTAGGTGTAGTAGGCGGACCACTCCAGACGGCTGAAAAGGTTGCCGCCGGGGTCGGTGCGGCGCAGGTGGCGGTAGGCCGCTTCCAGTTCGTCCTCGACGCGCGGCCCGGAGCGGTTGACGCGCAGCAGCGGGTTGGCCGCCTGCAACGGCGGCAGGCAGAACACCACCGCGCACACGATCAGCGCGAAGAAAGCCGCGGCGGCGGCGGAGGGCCGCCGTTCGGCAGCGCGGTCGGCGGCGGTGCGCGCCGGCAGCAACCGCACCAGCAGGGTGGCGCTGACAGGCGCAATCACCAGCAGCCACCACGCGACCATGCGGATCGAGTGGCACGCCAGCGGCAGAAAGCAGGCGATCAGGCACAGTTCACGCGCCGTCGGCCGGCGCCCAGTGCGCCGCCACACCGCCAGGTACAGCCCAGCCAGCCACGGCAGCGACGCGAAGAAGGCGACGCCCGCCCACTGGTCGAAACTCGGCGGCACCCACTCGTCAATGCGGCGGGCGCTGGCCCGCGCGGAGGTGTTGCCGACGAACTGGTACACCCACGGGCCGTAAGGATTAATCGCCGTCGCCGCCACGCACGCCGCCAGGCACAGCAGCAGCCGGCGCAGCCGCACGTCGCGCAACAGGCCGTCCCCCTGTCGCCACGCCCGCCACGCTGCCGCCGCCACGAAGCAGCCGATCAGCAGCAGGCCGCCCGGAAACGCCCCGTGCAGGTTGGCCCACAGCGCCAGCAGCGGCGGCGGCACGAACAACCACGCCGCACGCTGTTCCGAACGGTCGAGCACGTCGTAGAGCACCACGAACAGCAGCAGCGACATCGTTTGCGGCCGCAGCGTGAGCAACTGCCACAGGCCGAGGAACGTGACCACCCCGACCACCGCCGCGACGCCCAGCGAATCGGCGGCCCGCCGGCAAAACGCCACCAGCCAGCCGAACATCAGCGCCAGCAGCGCCGCGTTGACGCACTGCACCAGGTCCAGACCGCCGCGCTCGAAGAGGGCATGGTAGCCCAGCTGGGTGAGCCAGTTCACGTCCTGGAAGGCCAGGCCGGGGACCGTGAAGGTGAACAGATCGTGATCGACGAGACGGCCCTGCTGCGCCATGGCTCGGCCGCGCGCCAGGTGGTGCCAGAAGTCCTGGAAGTAATTGCGCTCGGTCGCCAGGGCCATGAAGACCAGCGCCGGCACAATGGCGGTCCGCACCCAGGCGTTCGTCGGCAGCCAGTGCCGCAGCCGTTCGGTCATTGCGCTCCCCCTTGCTCACCGCGGGCTGCGCAAGTTTAGGATGCGTTTGCTGTCCCCGCTCAATTCTGAGCCCGAAGCGCCCGTTTTGAGACTGCGCGCTATGTGGATCGGAAATATGGGTGGTGATCTCCTGCTGGCGCTCGGGCTCGGCCCCGGCATAACAACCCAGGGCGCTCCGCGCTAAGCCGCAAGCGGCAGAACAAGAGATCCGCAGCCGCAACCAGTCTCCGTCAAGGTACGGCCGGGACCGTCCGATAAAGCATATACACCCTTCTCGACTTCACCACCCCGACGCGAGGGAACCCCAATGACGCCATCGTTGTCGCGGCGCGACCTGTTCAAGCTCATGACCGCCGGCGGCGTCGCCGCTCTGCCAGTTCCCTTCGCCCAGGCCAACTGGCGGCAACCGCCCGGCTGGGTCGTCGGCAACATGACCGGCGCCGAGGCCCTCGTCGAGGCGCTGCTCGCGGAGGGCACCTGCTGCGTTTTTGGCATCCCCGGCGCCCAGCAGAACGAACTGTGGGACACCATCAAGAGCAAACACCTGCCGTATCTGCTCGTCACTCACGAGTTCTCCGCGGCGGGGATGGCCGACGGCTACGCCCGGGTCACCGGCCGGCCGGGCGTCCTCTGCGTCGTGCCCGGCCCCGGCCTGACCAACTCGCTGTCCGGCCTCGGCGAAGCCCTGCTCGACAGCGTACCGGTGGTGTGCGTCGTCGGCGATGTCGCGGTCGGCCCCCACGCCCATGCCTTCCAGGTCCACGCGCTGCCGCAGGCCGACCTGCTGCGACCGGTCACCAAGGAAGTGATCGTCGTGCAGCACGCCGGCCAGATCGCCGACGCGGTGCGGCAGGCGTTCCGCCTCGCCTGCTGCGGCGAACCGGGACCGGTCGGCGTCGTCGTGCCGTACAACTTCCTCATTGAGACGCAGCGCTACAACAGCGGCCCGCTCGAACCGTGCCCGCTGCCGTGGGACGAGGCCGCTTTCCAGCGAGCGCTGGCGCTGCTCGCCAACCAGCGGCTGCGCGTCGGCATCTACGCCGGCTGGGGCTGCATGAATTACGCGCCGGCGCTGGTGCATGTCGCGGAGATGCTGCAGGCGCCGGTCGCCACCAGCATGATGGGCAAGGGCGCCTTCCCGGAGAACCATCCGCTGTCGGTCGGCTGGGGTTACGGGCCGCAGGGCACGCGCGCCGCCGAGCAGGCCTTTCGCCACGTTGATGTCGTGCTGGCCCTCGGCGTCAAGTACAGCGAGGTGTCCACCGGCTTCTACTCGCAACCGCAGACGCGCCATCTTATCCAGGTGGACATCAACCCGCACAACCTCGGCCGCGTCATGCGCACTGACGTGTGCGTCAACGCTGACGCCGGGCTGTTCCTGCAGCACCTCGAAGGCCAGGCCAGCTGTCTGCGGCGGCCGGGCGACCGCCACCTGGTCGAAGCCATCGCCCGGCACAAGGCGGACGACCTGCGCCAGTACCAGGCGGTGTTCGCGACACCGTGCGGTGTTGATCCAATGGCGTTCATCCTGGCGCTGCGGCGGCACACGGCGCCGGACGCGCTGACGTTTGTGGACGTGACCTGTTCGCAGTACTGGGCGACCGAGGCGTACACCACCGTGCAGCCGCGGACGTTCTTCAACCCGACCAACAACCAGGCGATGGGCTGGTCGATCCCGGCGGCGCTGGGGGCGCAGATGGCGTTCCCGAGCCGGCAGACGGTGACGATCACCGGCGATGGCTGCTTTTTGATGTCGGCGATGGAGATTTCCACGGCGGCGCGGCGCACCTGCCGGTGAAGTTTTTTATCCTCGACGACCAGGCGTATCACTACATGCAGCTGCTGCAACGGCCGGCGTACCTGCGGACGACGGCGACGATCCTGACGCGGCTGGACTACCGGGCGCTGTCGCAGGGCTGGGGCGTGGCGTACCAGGAAATTGCCTGTGCGGCGGACCTGGAGCCGGTGATTTGTGGGGCGCTGCAGTACGCGGGGCCGGTGCTGGTGCGCGTGGTCACGGATTACCGGCGCCGGCCGATCCGCTGGATCAACGCCGCCCGCGCCCGGTACACGCAGGAGCTGACCACCGAGCAGAAGGTGCGCTTCCTGGCCCGCATCGGTTCGCGGTCGCTGGACTTCCACCCCAACAACGACTGAAAAAGAAAATTCACCCCAGAGAACGCGGAGAGTGCAGAGAAAAGACAAAGAGTGGTTCTTTCATTCTTTGTCTTTTCTCTGCACTCTCCGCGTTCTCTGGGGTGAATTTCTTCTGTTAAACTGCTCTGGTAATCCCCCCGGCCTTTGGCATATAACTACGCCCCGGCAGCGAAGAAGCGGCCGTGAACTCCAACCCATGGTGGGTCTTACCACGTCCGCCCGTGTTGTCTGGTTCTCTTTTTTTCCCGGAACAGGTGCGGTCATGGCAAACGCACAACCCGCGCGCATTCACCCGACGGCGGTGATTTCGCCTGAAGCGGAACTGGCCGAAGATGTCGAGGTCGGCCCGCATGTGGTGATTGAGGGCCGGGTTCGCGTCGGGCCGGAATGCGTGCTGCGGCCGGGCGTCCACCTGTTCGGGCCGTTGACGCTGGGCCGCGGCAACCTGCTCTACTCCGGCGTTGTGCTCGGCGAACGACCGCAACACTCCAAATACAACGGCGAGCCCACCGGCCTGGAAATCGGCGACCACAACATCTTCCGCGAGCACGCCACGGTCCACCGCGCCACCACCAACTCGTGGACGACGCGCATCGGCAGTCACAACTTCTTCATGGCCAACAGCCACGTCGCCCACGACTGCGTGGTCGGCAATCACTGCATCCTGGCCAACGGGGCGCTGGTGGGGGGCCACTGTGAGTTGCACGACGGCGCTTACCTGTCCGGCAACTGTGCGGTGCATCAGTTCGTGCGCGTCGGCCGGCTGGCCATGCTCAGCGGCTGTTCCGGCACCACCAAGGACATCCCGCCGTTCATCATCCAGCAGAACATTGATTCGGTGGTCGGCGTCAACGTCGTCGGCATGCGCCGCGCCGGCATCGACCACGCCCAGATCAACGCCGTGCGCCAGGCCTTCCGCGTGCTGTTCCGCGAGGGCCGCGTGCTGCCGCAGGCGCTGCTGGTGCTGGAACGCGACCACGCCGAGGTGCCGGCCGTCCTGGAAATGGTGGCCTTCCTGCGCCAGGCACGGCGCGGCATCAACCCCATCCGCTCGCGCGGCCGCGAAGAAGCCGCCTGAGGATGAGGGGGAGAGAGGGTGACAAGACAACTGCTGTCTCCCCCTCTCCCCCTCTCCCCCTCTCCCCCTCTCCCCCTCATCCCCTCATCCCCTCGCTTTGCCACTCCCGTGTGATAGAATGATGAAACCGATAGCGTCGCCGCCGCCTCTTTTCTGAAGGCCGTGTGGCCGTTTCCTAGCAACTAAAGCCTCCGGGAGTTTCCCCCATGCTGTCGTACCGTGTTCGCGGTGGGTTCGTGTTGGTCCTGGGCCTGCTGACCGTGGCCTGCGGGGCCGGGCGGGCCGCTGCCCAGGAAGGGCTCGGCAATGAAAAGGCCCTCAAGGCGGCGTTCAACAACTTCAGGCTCACCAACCTCCTCAGTGGCGCCGACAAGTATACGCCCGCCGACAAAGACGTCAGCAAAACGGCCGCTGAACTGTTCGTCTATCAGTTCACCTGGCGCGACTACTACCGCCCCAAACCGCTGCGCACGCCTCAGCAGCTGCTCAGGGACTTTCACGACCGCATGAAGCAGGCGGGCGAACTGGCGCCCGGCAACAGAGTCTTCATGGACGTGTTCTCCAGGGACCTGATCGATGCCGTCAAGTACGCCATGAAGTCCCTCAAGGTCGCGGAACAGCGGCAGCAGTGCGTCAACATCGCCCAGATGCTGTCGATGTTGGCCCTGTGCAAGAACGAGCAGGTCGGCGACTTTCTGACCGAGGTCGTGGCCGACTCCAAGCAGCACCCGCTGTACCGCTTCTACGCCGTCCGCGGCCTGCGCGAGTTCTTCCCCGTCTACCAGGTCACAGGCAAGGATGACCTGACCAGCAAGATCGTCCAGGACAAGCGCGCTCGCGCCCTGCAGCGCGTGGGCGCCGTGCAGGCGTACATCTTCCAGAAATGGGAGTTCACGCCGGGCGTCAAGGAGGAACTGGACGCGGTGATCTACCAGCGCCGCGAAGGCGTGCGGACGCTGGCCCAGGCGGAGGTGCCGGCGGTCGAGGTCGAGAAGAACGCGCTCGGCGCCGCGATCAAGGTGGAAGGGGCGGTGGCCGTCAGCCTGATGAAGGTGCTCATGAAGGACGGCCTGACTCCGCCCGCGTCGCTGGCGGAGCGTGCCGAGGCGGCCATTGGCGTCTGCAAGCTCAAGGTGCAGAACCAGGACGTCTACCGCTCCGACCTGGCCGTGGTCCTGGTGGGGCAACTGCTGCTGGACTTCACCGAACAGTATGTCGTGGACTACAACGCCGCCGTCTCGACCAAGAAAATCCCGCTGCTGCCCTGGCGGGTGTACGCCGAGCGGTTGACCGAGGCGCTGAAGGATTTTCAGAAATACAGCCCGCGCGAGAACGAAACCCAGCGCAAGACCGTGGATCAGATCAAGGAACTGGTCGCCAAGGTGACGCCGCTGCTGGACAGCGTGAAGGCGCTGCAGCGCGTGGAGGCGCCGGCGGAGTTTCGGGACTTCGTGGGGACGCTGCAGCTGACCACCACCACGGTGTTCGAGGGCGTGCCGTCCACCAACCTCAAGGGCGGCAAGGGCGGCTGAGCGGAGCGCGCTAAACCGCAAGCGGCAGACGTGGGCACTTCCGATCACGGGAAACCCTTCGAGAACCGGGCGATGGCGGTCCCTCTGAAAACATCGGTGCGCTTCTTCAACCCAACCGGCCCCGACCGCTGCGCCCGGGTGACGATCCAGCCGGCGGCCGACCGCGAATTCCTCGTCATTCAGATCGAGCGCGGCACCAGGGCCACCTTGCTCAAGCACCACGAGACGCTCGGGCCGTACGCGCCGGATCAGGTGCAGGCCGCCATGAATGAGGCCGTCGCCGATTTGCGCGGGCAGGGTTTTCTGGAGGCGGGCATCGAGGCCCTGTTGCGCGGCCTGGAACACGAGGACGCCATCGTCCGCGGCCGCGCCGCCGAGAAACTCGGCTGGCGCCGCGCCCGCGACACGGTCGAAAATCTGCTGGCACTGCTGCCGCAGGCGTCGGAGGAGACGTGTCTCATCCTCGACGCCCTCGGCCGCATCGGCGACCCGGCCGCCGTCCCCAGCGTCCGTGCCTACGCCACGCGCAAACTGCTGTCGCGGCGCCGCTCCGCCGTCGAGGCGCTGCGCAACCTCAACGACGGCCCCGGCCTGGCCGAGGCGCGGACGCTGGCCCTGGAGCGGCTGCCGCAGTCCATCCGCGATCTGGTGGAAGAGCCCGGCACCACGGCGGCGCAACTGGCGCAGCAGGTCAACCTGCTCGACGCGCTGCAACTGAGCCTGGCGCTGGACACGCTGTATGAACTGGCGACGCCGGCGTGTATCGGTGCGGTGCGTGAGGTGCTGGACAAGACCACGTTCGACCGCGAACACCTGTGGCGTGCGACCAAAAGCATTTACAAGCGTGCCCTGCTCCGCCAGGATTTTGTGGCGTTCGGCTGGCTCAGCCACGCCATCGAGGCGCGCGGCCGCGTCTCCAAGGGCGCGATCGCCACGGTGAAATCCGGCCTGGACGGCGTGACACGCAAGACGCGCATCTTCGGCCGCAACACCCAGGATTACCTGCGTCGCCTGGCCTGGCGGTATCTGCGCAACCTGGCCCGGTATCGGCCCGAGGACTACGCCGCCGCCGCCGCCGAGGCCATTATCCCATACACGCCGCAGGAGGCCGCCGGCCGCACGCGCGCCACCGGCTTCGCTGGTCTCTACCTGCTACACCGCGTTTTGCTCGACAAGAGCACGCGCTTCCACTTCGCCGGCCGCGAAATGCGCTTCCGCCTCAAGAGCGCCAAACTCAACAAGGTGACGCCCTCCACGCACGAGGAAGCGTTTGAGGAACTGTGGGAGGCACGGCCGCGGGCGTACCTGCGCGTGCTGACCGCGGCGAAGCTGGTGGACGCCCACGAGTTCGCCCTGCGCGGCCTGATGCCGAAACATCACGCCGTCGTCCGCGCTGCCGATGACGCCGAGATCATCGCCTTGCTCGACGCCCCGTATGAGCCGACGGTGCAACTCGGCGTCACCGAACTGGAGCGGCGCTTCGACCCGGAACACCCCAACTGGGATCTGCTCCAGCGCTTGCTCGCGGACGAGCGCCCGTTGCCGCGCGAGCTGGGGCAGCGCTGGCTGGCGCAGACCGCGCCGCTGTGGCGCGCGACCCGGAGCGCATCCTGTTGTTTTTGCGGCTGGCGCACCCCAAGGCGCGCGGCGCCGTCATCGACGCGGCCAGGGCACGGCTGGCAGCGGACAAGCCGCTGCGGCAGGTGCTGGCGAAGATGGTGCTGACGAGCCTGCAAGCTCCGGAGTCGGCGCCCGGCATTCATGACGCGCTGGCCCGCCTGGCGGTCGAGGTACTGGCGGCGGAGATGAGCACGCAGTTGAGCGTCGCCCAGTTGATCGGCTGGATCACCAGCGGCACGCCACACGTCAAGGTGCTCGCCGGCCGGCTGCTCGGCATCCACCCCGACGCGGTGCGCGAACTGGGGCTCGAACGGCTAACAGCGCTGGCGCAGCACGAGGTCGCCGCGGTGCGCGAGGCGGGTTTCGCGCTGCTGCGCTCCGCGAAGGACCAGTTGCAGCAGGATCCGTCCGTGTTGTTCGTGCTGATCGAGAGCGAGTGGGACGACGCCCGCACGCTGGCGTTCGAGTTACTGAAGTCGCTGGACCCGGTGGCGCTCGGCCTGGACGGCGTGATGGGCCTGCTTGACTCCAACCGTGTCGATGTGCAGAACACCGGCATGGAACTGGCGAAGCAAAACTTCGACATTTACTCGCCGGAAAAGCTGGTCGAGCGTCTGGTGGAGCATCCGCACCAGAACATGCGCCGCTTCGCCCTGGAACTGGTGACCAAGCACCTGCCGCCGGGCACTGATCCGCTGGCGCGGCTGAAAGCATTTTGCCGGGCCGCCCTCTTCGACCTGTGGCCGCAGCGCAAGGTCAAGCAAGGGCTCATCGACTTCCTGACGCAGCGCGGCCTGGAGGACGCCGGGCAAGCGCAGGTGGTGGCGACGATCCTCGGCGACGTGGTGCGCGTGCAGGGGCGAGCGGATTTTGAGCAGGCGTTGACGGCACTGGTGCGGTTGAAGCTGGCGTACCCGGACCTGGAAACCACGGTGACGCTGCCGGCGGGAGGTGGGGTGTGATCGTACAGATGGAGTACAGCGGCCGCAGCGCCATCCTCAACGGCCTGCACGACGCCCGCGTGCAGTTCGCCACCAACACGCGCCGCGATCCGACGTTCTTCCGCGGCGAACTCGCCCAGCCGGTCCTGTTCCGCGAGGCGCTGGCGGCCCTGTATCACGTCGTCGTCAGCGACTACAAGTATCGGCCGCGCGACCGCCTGGAGTTCAAGGCGTGGCTGGAGGAGCAGGACAAGATTTTCCTGGCCAACCTCGGCATGAAGAGCGCCAAGGCCAAGACCCGCCTCGCCGAGTTGCAGACGCAACTGGATCTGCTCAATCAGGCAAAGCGCGAGCGGCTGCGGCCGTTCCACGACGCCCGCCAGGATTATTTCCAGTTCGTCTACGAGAACGAGTACGAGGAGGAGTACCTCTTCGATCCGGTCATCACCGTGCATCCGGACGAGGTGTCGTTTGAAGCGTTCTCGCGCGATGAGAGCACTTACGGGCGGCTGGCGGCGAAATACGAGTTGTTCCGCAAGGTCGATGAGTTCCAGTGCGGCACCACCAACATCGACTTCAGCGCGAAGCTGCACGGCGAGTTGGAGCGCATCCGCTCCTATCGGCAGACGCGCTTCGACATCGCGCCGGCCGGCTTCACCGTCGTCAGCGACGGCGGCAGCCACCGTGAGAAGAAGATCGACCTGCCGGACAGCTGGATCATGGGCTTTTTGCAGGTCCACAGCACGATGTCGATGGGCCTGACGCGCTTCCACATGGCGCCGGTGGACCTGTACAACATCTGCCGTTACCTGCGCCGCCGCAAGACGCGGAAATCGCCGCGGGCGCTGCGCTACGAGTTCACGCCGGGCCAGCCAGTGCGGGCCGTGCTGGAGCCGTGGAACCATGTGATCGAACTGACCGCCGCGTCGCCGGTCCTGGGCGGCGCCCCGCTGGCGCTGGCGGACACGGCCGGGGCCGTCTACCAGGGCCCGAAACCCGTGACCATCCGCACGTGGGGCCGCGACCGTCTGCTGACCATCGCCCGACTGCTGCCGGCGTGCCGGCGCGTGGACGTGTACCTGGCCGGGCAGGGGCTGCCGAGCATTTACGTCCTCGACCTGGGGCCGGTGACGTTCACGCTGGCGCTGTCTGGCTGGACCGACAACGACTGGACCGGCGGTGCCAAGTTCGACCTGCTGGCCCGCCGCCTCCTGGTCAGCGCCACGGAGTTGAGCCAGACCTACGACGCGCCTGCGCAAGGAGCGCTACGCCACCGACGGGGCGCTGGCCAACGCGACCGGCCTCGGCGTGGAGAAGTGCCGCAGTGCGCTGTCGTACCTGTGCCAGGTGGGCCGGGCGATGTACGACCTGGGCGGCAGCGTCTACCGGCACCGCGATTTGTTCCCGGAGCCGTTCACGGTCAAGGCCGCGGTCGCCGCCGCCAAGGCCCCCGCGGCGCCGACCAACCCGCAGGAAAAAGCGGCCCTGGCGATCTTCGAGAACGACGACGTGCGGCTCACATCGCGGCGGCCGGTCGAAACCGGCTACAAGTTGACCGGCAGCGCCAAGGGCGCCGACCAGGTGCGCGTGCGGCCGCTGCTGCACGTCGATCACGAGGGCAAGGTCATTGAAGCGACGTGTACGTGTCCGTACTTCAAGAAGCACCAGCTGACGAAGGGGCCGTGCGAGCACATTCTGGCGCTGCGGTTGGCGCACATGAGCAAACTGGAAACGGAGGACAGCGCCAGTTGACGTTCCCGGCGGGCGGCGGTCCCGGCTGCGTTTAGCCATCAGTCTGGCGCTACGCCAGGCGGGCCGAAGTGTCTGCCATTCGTCATGAACCCGGTCGTCACCCAGCGGCGATAATCGCTGTACCGCCGCTGCTGGGTCGAGTCCGCCGGACTCCGCGGCGGGACAGCGATTATCGCCGCCTTCAGTGGACCGGGCTCATCCGCAGGGAGTACGTAAACGCCGCGGGCCGTCGGCCGCCGGGAAACGTCAACGAAATGCTGGAGGAAAGATGCCGAATTAACAGTGACGTTCTCGGGGTGGTGGCCCCGGCCGCGTTTAGCCGTGGTGCGGCGTTACGCCGCGCGGGCCGCAGCGTCTGCCATCCGTCCTGGGCCCGGTCGGCACCCAGGTGCGCACGCCCTACCGGTGCGTGCTGCTGGGTTGGGTCCGCCGGACCCCACGCACACCGGTAGGGCGTGCGCACCTTTCAGTGGACCGCGCCCATCCCGGAGTGTACGTAAGCGCCGCGGGCCACCGTCCCGAGGAACGTCAACGCAGTCGCAGGAAGGAAGGTCGCATTCCCAAAACTCGTTCCCGGCGGGCGGCGGCCCCGGCCGCGTTTAGCCATCCGTGCGGTGTTACGCCGCGCTGGCCGAAGTGTCCGCCATTCGTCATGGGCCCGGTCGGCACATCACGGAATTCACCTAGATGAGTTCCGCTGCTGGGTCAGGCCCTCCGGTCCTCGCGGAACGCATCTAGGTGAATTCCGCTTAAGTGGACCGAGCCCATCCGAGAGTGACGTAAGCGCCGCGGGTCGCCACCCGCCGGGAACGTGCAACCGAGGTCAGCGTGAGGAGGTTTTCGGAGGGCGGCGGTCCCGGCCACGTTTAGCCATCTGTGCGGCGTTACGCCGTGCCGGCCGCAGTGTCCGCCATTCGTCCTGAGCCTGTTCGGCACCCGGCGGCCCGGGCATACTGGAGGCCAGCTGCTGGGTTGAGTCCGCCGGACTCCGCAGGCCGCCAGTATGCCCGGGCCGCCTTCAGTGGAACAGGCACAGCCGTGATTGACGTAAACACCGTGGGCCGCCGTCCCCCGAAATGTCCTCAATAAATCGGCGAGCGGCGCGGCGTCAGCCCGCCGGTTCCGCAAGCGCCACCGGCGCCTTTTCTTATGAGGTGGACGAGGGCGCCGCGCCGCTCGCCTTCTGTTGGAAACGCCATGTCGCCGCTCACCCTGTTCTGGTTCCTGCTCGGCGACGCCACCGCCATCGAAGCGGTCGCGGTCGATCCGTGGGCGCCGCGGGTCGGCCTGGCGCTGGCGGCGACGACGGGGCTGGCGCGGCATTACGACAGCAAGGATCTGCTGCGGCAGCCGAGGTTCCTGGCGCTGCCGGCCGTCACCGCGGTGGCGCTGGCGACGCTGCTGTTCGGCCTGCTCTGCCTGGTGTTGCTGATGAAGGGCCGGACGTTGCCGCCGGACTCCGCGGGGTATCAGTCGTTCCTGGGAATGTTCCTCTGCACCGCGCCGCTGGCCTGGCTGTACGCCCTTCCGTACCAGCGCTTCCTGAGCCTGGGGGCGACGGTGCGGGCCAAGCTGGCGACGCTGGGACTGGTCGCCGCCTGGCGCGTGGCGATCCTGGCCCGGGCGCTGACGGTGGTGCTGCACGACCCCACGGCCGGGTCGCTGTGCTTCGTGCTGATGGTCGCCGACGCGGTCGCCCTGGTGGCGCTGGTGGTGACCAGCAACCCGAGCGATGCCCGCTCCACGCCGCGCGTGGTCAGCGTCATGGGCGGCATCGGGCCATACGTCACCAACAAGAAACAGGATGACTTCGCCCACCGGACGGCCGTGACTGTGGGCTGTCTTGGCGTCGTGCTCCTGCCCTTGTGCGTGATGGGCGTGAGCGCCGCGCCGCTGCCCACGGCTCACTGGCGGGCCTTGCTCGCCGGCGCCGCCCCGACTGCCCCGCCGGCGCCGGCCGTCTGGTGGCTCGCCGGCCTGGCGGCGCTGGTGTTCCTGGGCCTGGGTTGCTGGACGCAACCGTCCCAGTGGCGGCGCGGCCGTTTCGAGGCGTGGCTGCGGTCGGGAAGGATCACGGAGGCATTGACGGACCTGTCGGTGCGCGGCCTGACGGCCTTCCCGCCGCACTGGCAGCCGCCGCCGACCGCCGACTTCCGCGAACCGCCCGGACTGCCCGCGGTGGTCCGGGCGGCGCTGGAGCCGGCGGTCGCACCGTGGGTGCGCGCCATTTACCTGGAACGGTTCGAGCGTTACCTGAGCCAGCCGCTGTGGTTCTGGCCCTATGACGACGAACTCGGCCAGGTGATCGCCGTGCTGCGGCAACTGCCCGATGGCCAGGCCCTCGCCGCTCGGGTGCTGGACGCAGGCGCACAGGTGGAAGATTTTCTGAAGAAAAACGAAGAGATGGTGCGGAAACTGGAAGGACAGGGCGACCGCCCCGGGATTTCTCTCGTCCAACCGGAGCCGAAAATCACCGAGCAGCGCCCGGCCCTCCTCGCCGCGCTGGCCGACCTGGCCGGGCGCGGCGATCACCAGCGAGAAACCGCATGAGCACCGAGAACGAGAAGGCCAAACTGTACCGCGAGATCGTCCAGCAGACCAACGACAAGGTGCTGCTGGAGCGCATGCGGCTGCACGGCTTCTGGGGCCGCGAGCCGCTGCCGCAGGACCCCGCCGAGGAGGGGGCGCAGCGTGCCGCCATCGAAAAGGAAATGGCCGATCTGCGCAAGGCGAATTCCCTGGTGAAGAACCCGCAGAAGGCGCTGGCAGCGGAGCGCAAGCGGCGCTGGGAGGAGAGCAAGAAGCGCCGCGCCGAGAACAAGAAGTTGCGCGCCGCCGAGCAAAAGCAGCGGGCCGAGAAGTATGCGGCGTATCGCACCACCACCATCGTCCACGCCGGCGCCGGCGTCAGCGGCGGCCTGCAGAACACTGACACGAACGAGCCGCTGCTGACCGAGCGCGGCCTGCCAGTGGTGCGCGACGGGGCGGAACTGGCCGCCGCGCTGGGCATCAAGCTGAGCGCCCTGCGCTGGCTGACGTACCACCGCCGCGGCGCCACGGTGGTGCACTACCACCGCTTCGAGATCGCGAAGAAGACCGGCGGCGTCCGCTGCATCTCGGCGCCCAAGCCGGCGCTGGCCCACGCCCAGCGCTGGGTCCTCGACAACATCCTGGCGAAGCTCGAAGTGGAACCGCAAGCGCACGGCTTCGTACCGGGCCGCTCCATCGTCAGCAACGCGACGCCGCACGTCGGCCGGCAAATCGTCCTCAACCTCGACCTGCGCGACTTCTTCCCGTCGATCACGTTCCGCCGCGTCAAGGGGCTGTTCCATTCCTTCGGCTACAGCGAACACGTAGGGACCGTGCTGGCGCTGCTGACGACGGAGCCGCCGCGCGTGCCGGCCGCCGTGGACGGCAAACTCTACTACGTGGCGCTGGGCGAGCGCATCTTACCGCAGGGGGCGTGTACGAGCCCGGCACTGACGAACGCGCTGTGCTGGCGGCTGGATCGGCGGTTGACCGGCCTGGCGAAACGGCACGAGTTCCAGTACACGCGCTACGCCGACGACCTGACGTTTTCGGGCGACAACGCCGCGGCGGTCGGCAAACTGCTGCGGAGCGTGCGGGCGATTTTGCTGACGGAGGGCTTCACGGAGCAGCCGACCAAGACGCGGGTGATGCGGCGCTCGAACCGGCAGGAGGTGACGGGCGTGACGGTGAACACGCGGCCGAAGGTGTGCCGCGAGGACCTGCGGACGCTGCGGGCCATCCTGCACAACGCGGCGAAACACGGGCTGGAGAGTCAGAACCGCGACCAGCGGCCGGACTTCGCGGCGTACCTGCGCGGCAAGGTGGCGTACGCGTGCATGGTCGATCCGGAGCGGGCGGCGGACTGGCGCGGGCGGCTGGCGAAGGCGCTGGGCCAGTCGTCGTAGGAGCCGCCGGACCACCAGCGACCCGTTGACGTTTCGCGAAACGTCAACGGGTCGCTGGTGGAAGGGTTGCGCTACTTGACCGTGACCGTCACCTTGAGCACGTTGACATCCTTGTCGCACTTGACCTGCACCTTCGCCTTTTCATGGCCCTCCAGCAGGGACAGGCCCGTCGCGCCGGTGCCCGTCTTCTTCTGGCCCTTGATGGTCACCACAAATTCGGTGCTGTCGAGGATGCTGAGTTCGCGATCGACGAACTCGTTCTTGACCTTCTGGTTGATGACCAGCAAGTTCTTGGTCGTGTCCACGAGCTTGATGGTGCCCTTGACCATCTGGTTCTTCTGCGGCTCGGCCCCGTAGGTCCCCTCCCCGGCGACGAGGACGAGGGCCAGCAACACGGCGACGCACAGACTCACGTAAGTTCGCAACATGGGAATTCCCCTGGAAACGCAGGGCGATTGTCCTCCCGGCACGGCACCGGAAGGCGATCTGCGGTTTTTATTGCCGATAGGCATTGGACGGCGGAACGCGGAAAAAGTTCCGTCCCGGGAAAGACGTTCAATCACGTGCCGCCTTCCCTTCCGCCAGCAACCGCTGCACCAGTTCCAGCGCCTGCTTCGGCGTCGTGATCGTGCCCTCCAGCTGCGCCTCGCGCGCCGCGTCCAGCAGCCGCTTGAACACCGGCCCCGGCACCAACCCCAGCCGCGTCAACTCATGCCCGGTAATCAGCGGCGGCGGGTTCAGGTCCGCGGCCGTCCACTCGCGCAGCAAATACTCGCAATATTCCACGTGCTCCACACTGCGGCCGCTGGCCAGCGCGTCGGCGCGGTGCAGCGCCAGCAACTCGCCGATGCCGGGGTGGATCAGCGTCATCTTGAGCTTGCTCGTGCGCATCTGGCGAACGTCGCACAAAAATTGATGCTTCTCCACCAGCCAGGTCACGCGCTCGCGCTCCGCGTTCGACAGCCGCAGCCGCTCCGCGATCTCGCCCGCCAGCCGGGCGCCGACGTGCTCGTGGTAGTAGAAGGTGTAGCGCTCCGGCGTGCGGCCGACGGTGCGCGGCTTGCCCACATCGTGCAGCAGCGCCGCCAGCGCCAGCGGAAACGACGGCTCCGGCCCCAGCAACTCCATCACACGCATCACGTGATCCCACAGGTCGCCCGTCGGCGCCGCCGGCGGCCCCTGTGGCAGGCCGCGCATCGGCAGCAGTTCCGGCAGCACCGGCGCCACCAGCCCCAGTTCGAGCAGCAGGTTCAGGCCACGCACTCGCCGCGGATGGACCAGCAGTTGCCGCAGCTCTTCCGCGATACGCTCGGCACTGACGACGGTGATCTGCGCCGCCATCTCGCGCACCGCCGCCTCGGTCGGCGGGTCGATGGCCAGGTCGAAGCGCGTCGCCATGCGCACCGCGCAGCAGCCGCAGCTTGTCCTCGCCAAAGCGCACCCGCGGCTCACCGATGGCGCGCAGCAGCGAGCGCTCCAGGTCCGCCCGGCCGCCCACGTAGTCCACGAGTTCCCGTGTCAGCGGGTCGAAGAACATGCCGTTGATGGTGAAGTCGCGCCGCTCCGCGTCCTCGGCGCCGACGAGAAACGCACCGCGTCGGGGTGCCGGCCGTCACTGTAGCCAACATCGGTGCGGAAGGTCGCCACCTGCACCATGAGTGGCTTGCCCTGGCCGCGCGGCCCCAGCACCTCGACGACGCCAAAGCTCGCTCCCACCGCGACCGTGCGGCGGAACAGCTGGCGCACCTGGTGCGGCGTGGCCGACGTGGCGATGTCGTAGTCCTTCGGCGGCAGGCCGAGCAGTTCGTCGCGCACGCAGCCGCCGGCCCAGAGCGCCTGATGGCCGGCCTCCTGGAGCTGGCGCACGACCTGGGTGGCGAAGTCACGTTGCGTCATGGTCGGCGGCCCCGTTGGCCAGCGGGTCAGGCGGCAGCTCCTTGACCCAGAGCAGCAGTTCGTTGCGGCCGTAGCGGCGCCGGTCCCACGCCTCCGGCTCCGGCAGGTGGTCGCCAAACACGCCCTTTTCCGATTGCAGCACCAGCACCGACTCGCCCGGCAGCCGCTCCTGGAACCCGCGGATCACCGCGGCCATGTCGTCGGCGCGGTTCACCAGATCGGCGAACGGCGGGCTGAGGTAGACGTTGACGGGCTCGTCCGGCGGCAGCCAGTGGGCGGCCCAGCGATACACGTCGCCGCGGATGACCTGGCCGCGCTCGGCGACGCGGAAGTCCGTCAGGTTGCGTTCGATGTCCTGGGCCAGCCGGAAGTCGCGCTCGAGGAACTGACAGAAGCTGGCGCCGCGGCTGATCGCCTCCAGGCCGATGACGCCACTGCCGGCGAAGGCGTCGAAGAAGGGCCGCTCCGGCACCGCGTTGCCGAGGATGCTGAACAGGGCCTCGCGCACCTTGTCCGGCGTCGGCCGCAGCCCCGGATGCACCTGACACGTCAGCTTGCGACCGCGCAAGGAACCGGACACGATTCGGAGTTGTACGCGCATACTTCTGCCTACCGAGACCCCCGCTCCCGGGTAATGGCCGGTCGAAAACCCGCCACCTCAAAGGTAAACAAAGGACGCGGGGCGGTCCAGGGGGGTTCACGCAGGGTCGTTCCCCGGAAGCGGCCTGGGCGGTATAACAAAGAGGTAGTGCCAGGGAAGGCTTGGCTCTCATATCATCTCACAGACACCCCTGCCAGCCCCAGGGGCAGCGCAGAGTCCCCACTCACAACCCCGACGCCGTCCAGGGAACCCCCCACCAGGGGCAGCGAGCAAGAAGCGAACGATCCTGGCGCGGCCGTTTTCGCGGCCAATTGCCCTTGTGGCCGGCACATGATTTGCTACGGTAACAGAAGTCTCCTCTACCCGGCCGCTTCCCCTGTACGCGGCCCTGCTTCCCCGAGACGCCACGGGACTTGCATGAGTCCGACCATGAGACTGCTGATCGCGGAAGACCACCTCCAGACCAGTCGCTTGTTGCAAGACCTGCTGGCGCGCTGGGGTTACGAATCGACAGCGGTTCCGGACGGCCTGACCGCTCTGGAGGCCCTGCGCGCCCGGACGCGCCGCGCCTGGCCCTGCTCGACTGGGGGCTGCCGGGTCTGGACGGCATCCAGGTTTGCCGGGCTCTGCGCCAGGAAGCGGATCGTCCTTACACCTATGTCGTGCTGGTGACCGGCCAGGGCGGCAAGCAGGAGATGCTCGAGGGTATGGAGGCCGGGGCCGACGACTACCTGGTGAAGCCCATTGACGCGCTGGAACTGCGGGCCCGGCTCAACGCGGGGCAGCGCATCGTCGTGTTGCAGGAGCAACTACTGGCCATGCAGCGGCGGTTCCGCGAACAGGCGCTGCACGACGGTCTAACGGGGCTGTGGAACCGCACGGCCATCCTGGACATCCTGGAGCGCGAGCTGGCGCGGGGCCGGCGGTCGGCGAACCCGGTGGGGGTGGTCATGGCGGACCTGGACCATTTCAAGCGCATCAACGATGCGCATGGCCACCTGGCCGGCGACGAGGTGCTGCGGCAGGCGGCGCGGCGGCTGCTGTCGATGCTGCGGCCCTACGACACCGTGGGCCGCTACGGCGGCGAGGAGTTTCTGGTCGTGCTGCCGGGTTGCGACGCGGCGACGACACTGGGCCTGGCGGATCGGTTGTGCCGGCACATGGCCGCCGAGCCGGTGGACTGGGAGCAGACGCGGGTGCCGATCACGCTCAGCCTGGGGGTCGCGGCCTGGGCGGGCGGTCCGGGCGAGGCCGCCGAGCTGCTCCGCACGGCCGACGTGGCCCTGTATCGGGCCAAGCGCGACGGTCGCAACCGGGTGGCGCTCGGCGGCCCAGTGCCCGACCCGGTGAACCTGCCCGACTGAGGCCACCGCGGGCTCCTTGAAAGCGGCCGGGTGCCGTCTACAATGCGGGCAGAGAGCCGGTAGCTCAGTCGGTAGAGCAACGGACTTTAATGGGAGTGCCCGGGACCGAAAGGCCCGAGGTAGAACCGCTCCAAATGCTGGAACCCCCTGAGAGCCGGCGGTACGCAAGGCGTGACAATCTGCCGGATTGGGCAATCAGCAGGAAAGGCCGACGCGAGTCGGAATCCTCAGAGACTTGACGAGCGGCTCCCCAGCGGGTCAGGCCGGGGGAGGTGGTAAAGTCCAGACCGCAACGGCAACGGCGGGCGAAAGCCCGTGCGGTAGGTTAATCCGTAGGTCCTGGGTTCGAGTCCCAGCCGGCTCACTGGTGCCGCAAGGTGCCCGGAAGTGCCATCAGATGAATTCGCAAGGGGTTGCGGCAACGCAGCCCCTTCTTCGTTTACCATCCCCTGAGTGCCTGCCGATGCCGCGGAATGCCCTTGGTTGCACGGAGTTTGTGCAACCAGTGTGCAACCAAAACCGTCTCCGTCGGTCCCCGTTGCGGCCAACGATGCGGCTTCGACGGGGCCAGTGGGCAGGAAGCTCGGCAACTTCTCGACGGCTCCGGCCAGATCGTGCAATCGGCGGTGCGAGTAGCGTGCGGTGAGGTTGGGGCTGCTCTGCCCGGCCAGTTCCTGTAGGGTCCGCAGGTCGATGCCAGGCCGGCCGCCCAGGGTCAGGCGGTAGGACGGGACGGATGGATGGCGGGGCATGCGGTGCAACCCTTTCTGCGGAAGACTTCCGCAAAATCGAAGAGTTCTGTGCCGCACTCCCGAACATCGAGAGGTACTGTAACTTCAGTTCAACTAAGGACTTGCTCTAGTACGCCCGAAGGGATTCGAACCCCTAACCTATGGCTCCGTAGGCCATTGCTCTATCCAGTTGAGCTACGGGCGCAAGTGTTTGCTTCACTTCAATTTGCGTCGATCCTTGTCGCTTCATCCTTGTGGTTGTTACAACCCCTCACAACCTTGGTAGAAATGGGAAAGTGGCCGATTCGCCGTTACCGAATCGGCCATGAACACAGTCACCAGCGTTTCAAGGAGAAAGCCACCATCTCCAAAATCAATTCTATCCCATCCGCCGTTCCTGGCAAGCCCGCCAAACCGTCCGCCGATTTTCCGCTGATCCCTCACGCCACCGACCTCTGGTGCAAGAAGATCGAGGCAAACTCCGCTACTTCGGCCGCTGAGATGACTGAGATCCTCCACGGCTTTCAGACCACTCGCCCTTGCGGCGAGGTTGAGGGGAGTTGCCTGACCCAAAGCCTTTTTTGGCGTATTCAACCACTCGTCGGCCAAGTCCAAATTACCCGCAAACAGGCTGATGGCTTTGGCCCTGATGATTTGCTGTCGTTGGAGAGGGTCGGTTCCTTGATCTCCCTGAAAACCCTCATCGCAATCAGATGTCATCGCTGTTCCTTTCGTAATCAAAACAACCCCGCATAGTCCTCCTCGATGCGCTTCAGCGACAGCCGGTTCAGAAAATTCGCATAACACATCCACGCCGACAGCGCGTGCAGGTCAGTGAACTGCGGCGGCACGAACCGCGGCGGCACCACCAACCCCTCCTCCACGAGTTGGCTAATCATCTTGATGTCCGCCAGCGTCGTCTTGCCGCAGAACAGCAGCGGCACGCGCCGCACCAATCCGCGGCTCACCGCCAGGCGAATGTAGTTGTAGACCAGCACGAAACCCTTGCTGTAACACAAATCCTTGGTGAACGGCCCGCAGTTCTCCGGCAGACTGCCGCGGAAGATGCGCATCGTGTGCTGATAACTCTCGTGGGCGTCGTAGCCCTCCTGCACGAAGTAGCGGTACACCTCCAGGAAGTTGGCGCCTGTCTCGGCCAGGGCGACGCCTTCGATGCGGTTCGTCAGCCGCCGCACCCGCGCCGGGTGCGACGCGAATGCCATGATCTCCATGATGACCGCCAACCCCTCCTGCGTGATCGTCGAGGACGGCGGCCCCTTGCTCAGGAACGTACACACCGGCTGATGCTGGCCGTTCAGCGTCGTGGCCAGGTGGACCCAACCTTCATGCACCTCCAGCAGCCGCACCTCACGCGGCGAGAAACGGGCGTTGTTGCGGATCTTCAAATAATCGCTGCCCGCCGCCGCGTCGGCGACGATGCCATCAGACAACTGCACGCGCACCGCGCACGGGTCGCCAAAGTAACTGGTCAGCCGCTCCGTCAACTGCGCCACCGTCTGCGGCGCGTCCAGCGTACACTCCTCCCGGCCAAAGATCGTCTCGTGCGACAGGTTGTCCAGAATGTCCGACATCATGTGGCCGAGGTCGGCCAGGTTCGGGTCGCCGGCGTGGAAACTGTCGGAGGCGCTGCCGTAGAGCCGCTCCGAAATCTCCGCGAAGGCGCGTGTGCCGCGGCACTTCAGCAGCCGCACCACCTCGCGATACTCCTGGCACATGCGCGCCATGATCTGCCCCGGGGCGTTGAACTCGCCCAGCTGGCGGCGGAGGTCGCGCTCGATGGTGTGCAGCTCGTGCAGCTTCTCTTCCGGGTCGAAGGGCAGCGGCCGCTTCTGGTAGTAGTCGCGCGTCACCGCCGGCAGCTCACGGCAGCCCTGCGCGAAGAACGTGCGCTCGATGTCATCGTCCCACTTGATGGCGTCCAGGACGCGGATGGGCCGTTGGGCCTCCACCAGGCGCTCGCTCAGGTTCCGCACCAGTGTCTCGTAGGCGTTCAGGGGCCGCTGGTACAGAGGGTGGTTACCGTTGACCGCCGTGGCTGTGCCCATCGCTTTCGTCGTGCTCCGCCTCAGTTCCGGGTCTTGTTCTTGGTCCGAGCCCGAGCGCCAGCGAGGTGGCTGCTGGCCCCGCGCTGGCGCTCGGGCTCGGAATCACCGCGAATCATCATGGCGATTTCGTATTAGCTAATTCTAACTCACTGGCTCGCGGGGGAAATCACAAATCGCCCATATTCGCCAGCCCCAGCAGTCGCCGCAGCGCCGTGATGCCCGCCTCCGCCACCTGCACCGGCTTGATCTGCCACAGCGCCGGATTCAGCACCTCCAGCGACACGTACCCCTCGTAGCCGATCTGCCGGAATTTGTCCAGCAACGGTTGCAGCCGAAAATCGCCCTCGCCCGGCAGGATGCGGTCGGCGTCCGTGGCCAGCTCGCGCGGCACCCCGGCCAGGTCGCACAGCTGCACGTGCGCCAGCCGCGCCGCCGTCAGCAGGTCCAGGTCCTCGAATTTGCTCGGCCCGGTGTAGTAGTGGAACACGTCAAAATTGATGCCGACGTTCGCCTCGCCGCACTGCGCCGTCAGCTGCAGGGCCGTGTCGAGGCTGGCGCAAAAGGTGTCGCGGCCGCGGAACTCCAGGGCCAGCGTCACGCCGTAGGCCGCCGCCCACTGCGCCGCCTGTGCCAGCGACACCACCGCCCGCTCCAGGTCCGTCAGCTCCACCCGGTTCACGAAGTCCGCGACCACCAGCAGCGTACGGACGCCGAACGCCTGGCACAGGTCGAGCCGGCGGCGGTAGTGATCGAAGTGGGCGGCGCGCTGCTCGCCCTGCGACAGCAGCAACCCGCCCTGATACGCGGCCGCGGCCAGCGCCAGGCCGCGGTCGGTCAACAGCTTCTGCGTGTCGGCAACGGCGTGGGTTTGCAGGTGCGTTTCGAGCTTGGTGAGCCAGACCTCCAGGGCGTCGCAGCCGGCGTCGGCGTAGGCGGCCACGTCCTCGGCGAAGGTGGCGGCCATGGTCGTCGCTGCGCTGATGCACGGCTTCATGGGGGGACTCCGACGCGGCAGGTTGCGGTTGCAAATCTCGGGCGTGGAGTTACTATACCGCCCATCCGGTTGGCGGCACGAAGTCATGGACGACTTCCCCTGTGCCACGATCGGCACGGGGGCTCGTTCAACGGATTGGACGATACCCTCTTTTTTTTCCTCGCGAGGTGGCCGATGCTGACGCTGATGCTGGGGTTGGAGCTGGCGACGGGCTTCACCGGGGCGCTGGCGCTCGTGTTCGGCTTGCGGGCGCTGAAGCGCAAGTTCGGCTGGGAACCGGTCATCGAGGCGCTGTTCTCGCCCAAGGGCGGCTGCCAGGAGGCGGTGGTACGCGAGCTGAAGAAGGCCCGTCGCGAAATTTTGGTGCAGGCGTACAGCTTCACCGCCGACGCGCTGTCGCTGGCCCTGGTCGAGGCCAAGAAACGCGGCGTCCACCTCGACATCGTTCTCGACAAGAGCAACGAGGTGGAAAAATATTCCGACCTGCGCATCTTCCTGGACCAGGGGCTGGCGCCGCTGATCGACTCGCACCACGCGATCGCGCACAACAAGGTCATCATCATCGACCAGAAGGTGCTCATCACCGGCAGCTACAACTTCACCAACCAGGCGGAGACGGAGAACGCGGAGAACCTGGTCATCCTCAAGGGCCATCCCGAGCTGGTCCGTCAGTACCGGCAGAATTTCCTGACGCACAAGGCGCACAGCAAGCCAGCTCAGCTGCGCGAACCGACGGGCGCGGGGGCCAGGCCGACGATGGCCGCCCCTCGGCCCGCCATCCACCAACACGAGGCGGGGCCGGCCGGCAAGGCGGCGTGATTGCTTTTCTGCCGCTGGCGGCAGAACCCCTATAATGACCACCCGGTCAACCGCGGCGCCGGCATGAAACCTGGCAACCTGATCCCGGGTAAAAACCCCGCGTCCAATCCGGATTCGCTTGCGCGTGTTCCATCGCTTTCCACCTGGGAGAACATCTCATGCGGCACCCCGTTGTTGTTCGCCTGCTCCCGCTCCTTTGCGTCGGCCTTCTTTTGGCAGGTGACCCGACGCGGGCCGGCGCCCAGGACCGCAAGGCCATCGCCCCGTTCGTGCTGCCCGACGCCGCCGGCAAGTCATGGGCGCTGGCCGATCACAAGGGCCAGAAAGCCTACGTCGTCCTCTTCCTCGGTACACAATGCCCCATCAACAACAGCTACGTGCCGCGCCTGGCCGAGCTGCACAGGCAGTACGCGGATAAAGGTGTGCTCTTCCTCGCCATCAACAGCAACCACCACGACACCGCCCAGGACATCGCCGCCCACGCCAAAAAGTTCGGCCTGCCCTTCGCCGTACTGCGCGACCCCGGCCAGAAGATTGCCGACCGCTTCGGCGCCACGCGCGTGCCGGAGGCGTTCGTCCTGGACGCCAACCTGAAAGTGGCTTACCAGGGGCGCATCGACGACCAGTTTGGTCTCGGCTTTACCCGGCCGCAGCCGATGCGACACGATTTGACCGTCGCTCTTGATGAAGTGCTGGCGGGCAAGCAGGTGTCGCAGGCCAATCTGCCCGTGGCCGGCTGTTATATCACCCGCGCGCCGAAGCCCAGGGCCGCGGCCACCGTCACCTATGCCCGGGACGTGTCCCGCATCCTGCAGCAGCGCTGCCAGGAGTGCCATCGCCCCGGCCAGATCGGGCCGATGCCGCTGCTGACCTACGACGATGCCGCCAGCTGGTCGGCCATGATCCGCGACGTGGTGCAGGAGAAGCGCATGCCGCCCTGGCACGCGGACCCCAGGCACGGCAAGTTCGCCAACGACCGCAGCCTGAGCCGCAAGGAACTCACCACGCTGCTGGCCTGGATCGACCAGGGCTGTCCCAGGGGCGATGACAGGGACCTGCCGGCGCCGCGGAAATTCGTCGAGGGCTGGAGCATCGGCAAGCCGGACATCGTGCTCAGCATTCCGAAGCCGTATGCGGTGCCCGCCAGGGCGCCCAAGGGGGGCGTGCCGTATCAGCACTTCCTGGTGAAGACCAACTTCAAGCAGGACATGTACGTCGAGGCCGTGGAGTGCAAGCCGGGGGCGCCCGGTGTCGTCCACCACATCGTCCTGTACGTGCTCGGCAACGGCGGCGGTATCGACGGCACGACCCCGCTGGCTACCTGGGTGCCTGGTGACCGCGGTCTGCGCTGCCCGCCGGGCACCGCCCGCAAGATCCCCAAGGGCGCCACCCTGGTCTTCCAGATGCACTACACGCCCAACGGCTTCGCCCAGGAGGACAAATCTTCGGTGGGCCTGATCCTCGCCAAAAAAGCGACCGCCGTGCTGCAGTCCAAGATCATTTACAGCACGAACTTCGCCATCCCACCGGGGGCCGACAACTACAAGATCACGGGCTCGATGACGTTCAGCAAGGACGTGCTGCTGTGGCAGCTGATGCCGCACATGCACCTGCGCGGCAAGAGCTTTGAATACTCGGTGGTTTACCCCGACGGCAAGCGCGAGGTGTTGCTGTGGGTGCCGCGCTACGACTTCGGCTGGCAGACGACGTACGTGCTGACTGAACCGAAGCGGCTGCCGGCCGGCACGAAGCTGGAGTGCGTCGGCCGCTTCGACAACTCCACGGCGAACCCGAACAACCCCGACCCGACCGCGACCGTCCGTTTCGGCCTGCAAACCTGGCAGGAGATGCTGGCCGGAGTGGTCGATTTTCAGTACGCCGAGGAGGCCGCTCCGAAGTAGTGAAGGCGCTCTTCCGTGGGGCAGACAGGAATGTCTGCCCCACGGCAGACTGGAAAGCCTGCCCCACGGAAGAAGCTCAGTCATACCGCCCGCTGGCCTCGATTGACCACAGCGCCGCCACCCGACCGCCGCGCACCGCGACGCACGCCCGGTGCAGATTCATCGTCGCACAGCAGTGCGCCGGCAGCACCTCCCGATGGTCGCCGACCTTCACGCTGTCGTCGGTCGTCTCGACCAGCGTGTGCTCCTCCGACAGCTTCAACACGCACTCCTGCGGCCGGCCCTTGATGACCGGCGTGCCGAAATCCTTGGAGATCGCCTTGCTGCCGGCGTCGAGCACGTAGCCGCCCGACCGCCGGCTGATGACCGTCGCCCAGATCGACAGCGAACAGCCGAACTCCGGCCGCACCGTGTGGTACGCCGCGTCCATCAGCACGAACGAGCCCGGCTGAATCTCCGTGATGCCCGGCGTCGCGGCCACGAACTCCCAGGTGCCGGTGCCGGCGCCGGTCACCACTTCAACCGGGATGCCGTGCTGCTCCAGCAACCGCCGCGACGCGAGCAACGGCTCCAGCGCCTGCCGGCAGCGGCTGCCGCGCTCGGCCGCGTCCGGCACCTGCTGTAAATGGCCGTCGTAACCCTGCAGGCCGACGAAGCGCAGCCCCGGACTCTCGCAGATGCGCCGCGCCAGCGCCAGCACCGGCTCGCCCGGCGCGACGCCACAGCGGCGCATGCCGATGTCCACCTCGACCAGCACACCAATGGTCACGCCCGCCGCCTGGGCCGCGCTCGACAGCGCCGCGCTGTTGTCGGCGTCGTCCACGCAAACGCGCACCGTCGCCCGCCGGGCCAGCTCCGCCAGCCGCCGCAGCTTGATCGGGCCGACGAGCTGGTTGGCGATGAAGATGTCGGTCAGCCCGGCGTCGGCGAGCACTTCCGCCTCACACAGCTTGGCGCACAGAAAGCCGTCCGCTCCCGCCGCGGAGATGTGCTTCGCCAGGCCGGCGCACTTGAGTGACTTGAAATGCACGCGCACCTGGACGCCCCGCGGCCGGCAGGCGTCGAACATGCGCCGCAGGTTGGCGTCCACGATGTCCAGGTCGATGAGCAGTTGCGGAGAATCCAGGGTGTCCAGCGGTTGGCCGAGCATGAAGGCTCCTTGGGTTGAGGTTACCGGTTCATTTATGGTTCCGCACGGGCAGAGGCCGCGCGAAACCATTAAATGAAAACAGTCGCAAAATCCGCAGATCGCGTCTTGACAGTCGCGGTGTCGGTAAGTAGCTTTACACTTTCGCTTTGTACGAAAAGCGTCAGGCTTTCGATTGAAGGAGACACCGTTGGCTGGCTTCTCGAACGAGCGCATCCGCATCCGGATGGAAGCGTTTGACCATGAGGTGCTCGACCGCACCGCCCACGAGATCGTGGACACTGCGAAGAAGACCGGCGCCATGGTCCACGGCCCGATCCCGCTGCCGACGCGCATCGAACGCTACACGGTGTTGCGCAGCCCACACATCGACCGCAAGTCGCGCGAACAGTTTGAAATTCGCACGCACAAGCGGTTGATCGACATCCTGCAACCAACGGGCAAGACCATTGAAGCGCTGAACAAGGGCCTGAGCCTGCCGCCCGGCGTGGACATCAAGATTCGGGTGATGGCCGCGTCGGCGAGTTGAGCCGGTTGGGCAGTACAGAGCGGACGACAGCATCATTCATGGTCGCGTGGAAGTGGGAATCTGTCCACGCGACCATGCTCTTGTTTGAGGAAGGCACCGTGGCTACCGCAGAAACGAAACCGCTGAGCCTGCCCGTGTACAACACGCAGGGTGTGGCGACCGCGACCGTGGAACTGGACCCCGGCGAGTTCGGCGGCGAGATCAACCGCCAGCTGCTGCACGAGGTTGTGCTGATGTACCTGGCCAACCAGCGCGCCGGCACGCACTCGACCAAGCGTCGCGGCGAGGTGGCCGGCAGCACCAAGAAGGTGTTCCGCCAGAAGGGCACCGGTAACGCCCGCATCGGCACCAAGCGCACCAACAAGCGCCGCGGCGGCGGCACCGCCAAGGGCCCCAAGCCGCGCGACTATGAATATCACCTGCCGAAGAAGGCCGTCCGTGCCGCCACGCGCATGGCCATCCTCAGCAAGTTGCAGGACCAGGAGACGATCATCGTCGAGGAGCTGAAGTTCCCCGAGATCAAGACCAAGCAGGTGGCCCAGGCACTCAAGGCCCTGAAGGTTGATGAACTGACCTGCCTGATTGGCCTGGGGGCCAGCGACATCGACGAGCAGCGCACGGTGTACATGTCGGCGCGCAACATCAAGGGTGTGTCGATCCGCCCGGCGACGGAGTTCAACGCCTACAACGTGCTCAAGCCCAAACGGCTGGTGCTGACGAAGGCGGCCCTGGAAGAGTTATGCGCGAACGTGAAATACGGGCCGGCACCCACGGCCCAGGCGTGAGTAAAGGACGGGCAGCATGGCGACACCCCAACAGCAACCGCGGCAGCGGCAGTCCGGCCCCAAGCTGGAAGCGCACCAGATCATCCTGCGCCCGCTCATCACCGAGAAGGGCACGCACCAATCGACGCACGAGCACCACAACGCCTACTCGTTCCAGGTGAACCTGTGGGCCGACAAGCACCAGATCCGGGCCGCGGTGCAGGAGTTGTTCAACGTGCGCGTCGAGAAGGTGCGGACGCAGACCCGGCTCGGCAAGAAACGCCGCTTCCGCTTCCGTCACGGCAAGCTATCGAACTGGAAGAAGGCCATCGTCAAACTGCACCCGGAAGACAAGATTGATTTCTTCTGAGATTCCTGCTCCCCTCTCCCCCAGGTAGGGGAGCGGGGAGGAAGACGAAGGGTACACCGTCATGGGCATTCGCTACTACAAGCCGACGACGCCGGGCCGCCGCCAGGGCTCCGTCAGCGACTTCGCGGACATCACCGACCGCAAGAAGAAGCCGGAAAAGACGCTGCTCAAACCGCACAAGGCCAAGGGCGGGCGCAACTTCCAGGGCGTCACCTGCACGCGCTTCCGCGGCGGCGGCCACAAGCGCATGTATCGCGTCATCGACTTCAAGCGCCGCAAGGACAACGTCTGGGCGACGGTCCTCTCCATTGAGTACGACCCCAACCGTACGCCGCGCATCGCCCTGCTCCAGTACGAGGACGGCGAAAAGGCGTACATCCTGGCGCCTGAGGGCCTCAAGGCCGGCGACCGCGTCATCAGTGGCGAGGACGTGGAGCCGCGTGTCGGCAACTGTATGCCGCTCAAGAAGGTGCCGCCGGGCATGGAAGTCCACAACGTCGAGTTGCAGCCGGGCCGCGGCGGTCAGCTGGGTCGCAGTGCCGGCACCGGCATCAACATCAGTGCCCGCGAGGGCGACTGGGCGCAGATCACGCTGCCCTCCGGTGAGGTGCGCCGCGTCAGCTCGAACTGCCGGGCGACCATCGGCACGCTCGGCAATGCGGATCACATGAACATTAGCCTGGGCAAGGCCGGGCGCGTGCGCTGGAAGGGCCGGCGGCCGCACAACCGTGGCACGTCGATGAACCCGGTCAACCACCCGATGGGCGGCGGCGAGGGCCGTACCGCTGGCGGCCGGCACCCGTGCAGCCCGACCGGTGTGCTTGCCAAGGGTGGCAAGACGCGCAAGAAACGCAAGCCGTCCAACTCGGCCATCATCCGCCGCCGCCGGCCGGGCCCGCACTATGCGGAAAAATAATGAATTGCCCTGGCCGCTTTGCGGTCGTGAGCTACAATAAAAAACTTGGTACTCAAGGTGGAGTGAGCGATGAGTCGTTCGCTGAAAAAAGGCCCGTATGTGGACGCCCGGCTGCTGGCCAAGGTCGAAAAGCAGAACACCGGCCATCGCGAGCCGATCAAAACCTGGTCCCGCGACTGCGTGATCGTGCCCGATTTCATCGGCTTCACCTTTCTGGTTCACAACGGCCAGAAGTTCATGAAACTGTTCGTGACCGAGGAAATGATTGGGCACAAGCTCGGTGAGTTTGCCCCGACGCGGCTCTTCAAGTCGCACAGCGGCGGCAAGGGGAAGAAGTAACAGCGAGCGGGGTCGCGTCAGCGCCCCGTGCAACCCACGGGCGCTGACGCGACCCCGCTCGCTGGACGAGATACATAACCCGGGGTGGAGCAGTGGTAGCTCGCCAGGCTCATAACCTGGAGGTCGTCGGTTCAAATCCGGCCCCCGGAATTTTTTAACCCCCCGCGCACACCACGTCGGCAGGGACGTGCCGCTCCCCTGGGGGATGATCGAATCCCCAAGGGGGTCGTTCGCGTTTATGGGTTGAGGTTGTTGAGGTTTGTCATGGACTACAAAGCACTGCACCGCTACGCCGACGTGACCGCCCGCAAGCTGCGGCCCTTCGCCCAGCTGATCCGCGGCAAGTACGCCGACGAGGCACTGGAGTTGCTGCGTTTTCTGCCCAACAAGAGCGCCCGGCTGCTGGAAGCGGTGCTCAAGAGCGCCCTGGGCAACGCCGAGGATCGCGGCGCCACTGACATGGATGATTTGTATGTCAAGGAGTCGCGCATTGATGGCGGCCCCATCATGAAACGCATCATGCCGCGCGCCCGCGGCACCGCGTACCCGATCAAGAAGCGCTATGCCCACATCCACATTGTCCTGTCGGATGAGGAATAGCGCAGAACGGAACGGGGAGCCAATGTCGTCCCGACCGGGGTGAGGTTGGCTCCGGTTTTTTTGCAAGCGAGAGAGGTTCGTATGGGTCAAAAAGTTCGGCCCACCGGCTTCCGCACCGGCATCATGGTGGACTGGCTCAGCCGCTGGTACGCCAACAAGCAGGACTTCGCCGAGTTGCTGGTTGAGGACTTTCGCATCCGGGCGTTCATCAAGAAGCGCTACGGCCACTCCGGCATCGCGCGCATCAAGATCGAGCGCACCCGCGAGAAAGTCGTCGTCTACATTTACGCGGAGCGGGTTGGCATCATCATCGGCAAGAAGGGCGCCGAGGTTGATAAACTGACCAAGGACCTGGAAAACCTGGCCCATCGTCACATCGAAGTCAAGACGATGGAGGTCAACAACCCGCTGCGCGACGCCCAGCTCGTGGCGGAGCGCATCGCCGAGCAACTGGAAAAGCGGGCCAGCTTCCGCCGCACCATGAAGCGGGCGATGGACGAGACGATGGAGGCCGGCGCCAAGGGCGTGCGCTTGCAGTTGTCGGGGCGGCTGGGCGGGGCGGAAATGGCCCGCTGCGAGAAGAGCATGGAGGGCAGCATTCCGCTGTCCACCCTGCGGGCGAAGGTCGAATACGGTTTCAGCGAGGCCAAGACGGCGCAGGGCCACATTGGCATCAAAGTCTGGGTGAACAACGGGGACTACCTGGACCCCGAGGAGGCGAACGATGCCGCTCATGCCCAAACGGGTAAAGTTCCGAAAAAGCCAACGCGGCAAGGTAAAAGGTAACGCCCAGCGCGGCAACACCGTCTCCTACGGCGAGTTCGGGTTGCAGTCGCTGGAGGCCGGTTGGTTGAGCGCCGAGGCCATCGAGGCCGGGCGCATCACCGCGGCGCACTCGGTGCGCGGCGAGGGCCGGTTGTACATCCGCGTCTTCCCGCACAAGTCGGTGACATCCATCCCCGCCGAGACGCGCATGGGCAAGGGCAAGGGTGAGCCCGAATTCTGGGCCGCTGTGGTCAAGCCGGGCATGATCCTGTTCGAGATCGCCGGCCTACCCGAGGCCCAGGCCCGCAACGCCCTGGCCAGCGTCGCGTACAAGATGCCGTTCAAGTGCCGGTTTGTCAGCCGCCGGCCGAACATTTAAGGTAGCTCTGCCGTTTGCGGCTTGGCGGGGTTGAAGCGCGTGAAGCCGCAAGCGGCAGAGAAGAAGGACGCGGGAGCCATGAAGAACGTCGACCTGCGGCAGATGACCGACGAGCAACTGGAACTGCAACTGCGCGAGGTTGTCAAGAACCTCTTTCACCTGCGCTTCCAGTCCGCGACGGAACGACTGGAGACGCCCAGCGAAATGTTGAAGGCACGCCGGGAAGTGGCCCGGATCAAGACCATTCAGCGCGAGCGGCAGCTGGCGGTGGAGCGCGAGCGACAGTTGGTCGCGGCGAGCACGCCGGCGACGGGAGGCTAACGGAACGATGGCGGACACCCAAACCCCGACCCCGACGCAGGAACGCGGCAAGCGGCGCACGGCGATCGGCATTGTCACGAGCGACAAGATGATGAAGACGCGCCGGGTCGAAATCCCCCGGTTGGTCAAGCACCAGCGCTACGGCAAATACATCAAGCGCCGCACCGTCTGCCACGTCCACGACGAGAACAACGAGTCGCACACCGGCGACACCGTGGAGATCATGGAGACGCGGCCGATCTCGAAACTGAAGTGCTGGCGGATGGTGCGCATCGTCACCAAGTCAGCCCAGGCTCTGCTCGCCGAGCAGCAGGCCGCCGCCGCGGCCAACCCGGCGCCGCCGACGCCGTGATCCCGTTGTAAGTTTCGGTCGCGCCCGACCAGCGGCAGCGCGACCCTGGCAGAAGCAGACGGACTCGTGGTCGAGTCGGAAGGCAGGTAGTTGTTCATGATTCAGATGTATACGTACCTGGATGTTGCCGATAACACCGGCGCCAAGGAGTGCATGTGCATCAAGGTGCTGGGCGGCACGCGGCGGCGCTACGCCGGCCTGGGGGACGTGATTATCGCCAGCGTCAAGAAGGCGATCCCCGGTGGCGACGTGAAGCCGGGCGATGTGGTCAAGGGCGTCGTCGTCCGCATCAAGAAGCCGACGCGCCGCGAAGACGGCAGCTATGTCCGCTTCGACCGCAACGCCCTGGTGCTGATTAACAAGGAAGACCAGGAGCCGCGCGGCACCCGTATCTTCGGCGCCGTGGCCCGCGAGCTGCGCGAACGCGGCTTCATGAAGATCGTCAGCCTGGCGGCGGAAGTCGTTTGATCAAAAACCAGTCGAGATGACGGCTCCAAGCTGTCCCTTGTGGGTGAGGTTGTCATGGCGCGGTTGATGGATCGTTACCAGAAAGAGATCATCAAGCAGCTGTCGGACAAGCTGGGGCGCAAGAACGTTCACAGCATTCCGAAGCTGCAGAAGATCGTCGTCAACATGGGCGTCGGCAAGGCGCTGCAGGACAAGAACCGCATGGAGCAGGCGGCCGAGAACCTGACGCAGATCACCGGCCAGCGCGCCCAGGTCACCAAGGCCAAACTCGCCGTCAGCGGTTTCCGTCTGCGCGAGGGTAATGAAATCGGTTGCCGGGTCACCCTCCGCGGTCGGCGCATGTATGAGTTCCTGGACCGGCTCATCAGCATTGCCCTGCCGCGTATCCGCGACTTCCGCGGCGTGAATCCCAAGAGTTTCGATGGCCACGGCAACTACAGCATGGGCCTGACCGAGCAAATGGTCTTCCCGGAGATCGACCCGGACAAGGTGACGTTCACCCAGGGCATGGACGTGACCTTCGTCACCAGCACCACCAACGACGACGAGGCCCGTGAACTGCTGCGGGCGTTTGGCATGCCGTTCCGCGAGGCGTAAAATCCCAGGGCCCCCGTTGTGGCCTGGTCTCCGGACCAGGCCACTGGACCTGACCGAAGGTCTCAAAAAGTGGCAGTGGAGACCTTCGGTCGTAAGCGTGGCACGGTCGGGAGACCGTGCCACAACGAGGCGTACATGACCACCGAAGCGAAAAACGTCGAGTTCAAGCGCGACCTGGCGCGGCTGGAGGCGAACAAGCGCGATCCGGTCAAGAACAAGCTGCGGCCGCGCGATAAGATCCGCATCCGCCTGCGCTGCCGGCTGTGCGGCCGCGCCCGCGCCGTGTACCGCAAGTTCGGCATCTGTCGCATCTGTTTCCGGGACATGGCCAGCAGCGGCCTCATCCCTGGCGTGAAAAAAGCGAGCTGGTGAGACCCGTACCATGATGACCGACCCGATCGCTGACATGTTGACGCGCATCCGCAACGCCAACCGCATCGAGCGGCCCGCCGTGGACATGCCGGCCACGCACCTCAAGGCCCGTATCGCCCAGGTGCTCAAGGATGAGGGTTTCATCCTCGACTTCCAGCTGGGCAAGTCCGTCAAGGACGAGCAGGGCGCCATGACGTTCCAGCCAATCAGCGACCTGAAGGAGCCGCACGTCGTCCTGCGCGTGTACCTGAAGTACGGCCCCGACGGCGAAAAAGTGCTGCGCCGCATCGACCGCGCCAGCCGGCCGGGACGACGGCTGTACCGCGGCTACGCGGACCTCAAGCCGGTGCTCGACGGGCTGGGCATCGCCATCCTCAGCACCAGCCACGGCGTCATGAGCGATCGCCAGGCCCGCGCCCAACGGCTCGGCGGCGAACTGCTCTGCACCGTGTACTAATTCCTCTGCCGCTGGCGGCAGAAAAGACAGCTAGGAGTGACGGCCATGTCACGTATCGGCAAACAACCCATCGCGCTGCCGGTCGGCGTCAAGGCGAACATCGCCGACGGCAAGGTGCGCGTCGAGGGGCCCAAGGGCAAACTGGAGCTGGCGTACCACCCCGCCATGCAGGTCCAGATCGACGATAAGACCAAGGCCATCCAGGTGACGCGGCCTAATGATGATCGCCAGAATCGCTCCCTGCACGGCCTGACGCGCAGCCTGATCGCCAACATGGTCGAGGGCGTCACCAAGGGCTTCGAGAAGAAGCTCAAGATCGAGGGCATCGGCTACCAGGCCCGCATGGACAAGACCGCGGTGGTGTTGACGGTCGGCTTCGCCAACCCCATCAGCATGATGCCGCCGCCGGGCGTCACCGTCGAACTGACGGACCCGACGACCATCATTATCAAGGGTGCCGACAAGCAGAAGGTCGGCCAGTTCGCCGCCGAGGTCCGCGCCGCCCGCAAGCCGGAGCCCTACAAGGGCAAGGGCATTCGCTACGAAAACGAACAGGTGCGCCGCAAGGAAGGCAAGTCCTTCGCCGCCGGCGGTTAATCAGCGTAGACCGACTCACGAGTGAATGTCATGGATCATCACAAGGCCATCGCCAAGCAACGGCTCCGGCGCCGGCATCACGTCCGCCGCAAGATCGTCGGCACGACCGAACGGCCGCGGTTGACCGTGTTCCGCAGTTCCAAGCACATTTACGCCCAGCTGATTGACGACCTCCAGGGCGTGACCCTGGCGGCCGCCAGCAGTTCCACGGCGGACGTGCGCAAGGACGTGCCCTATGGCGGCAACGTCAAGGCCGCCGCCGCGGTCGGCAAGCAGCTGGCCGAGGCCGCCAAAACCAAGGGCATCACCCAGGCCGCCTTCGACCGCGGCCACTATCGCTACCACGGCCGCATCAAGGCGCTGGCCGACGCCGCCCGCGAAGGCGGGTTGCAGTTTTAATCTGTGGGGCAGACATTCCTGTCTGCCGAACTACTGGCAGACAGGAATGTCTGCCCCACGAAGACAACGCAGGAACCCTGAGTCATGGCCAGAGATCGCGATAACCGCCCCGAAGATTTGATCGACAAGGTCGTGAAGATCCGCCGCTGCGCCGCCGTGGTCAAGGGCGGTCGCCGCTTCAGCTTCAACGCCCTGGTCGTGGTCGGCGACCGCCGCGGCCGCGTCGCCTGGGGCTACGGCAAGGCCAACGAGGTGCCGCCCGCCGTCGATAAGGCCACCAAGGACGCCGAGGAAACGCTGCGCCGCCAGAAGAAGATTCAGCTCCGTGGCGAAACCATCCCGCACCGCGTCATCGGCCGCTTTGGCGGCAGCCGCGTCGTCCTGGTGCCGGCCGGCCCCGGCACTGGTGTCAAGGCGGGGCCTGGTGTCCGCGACGTGCTCGAAGCCTGCGGTATCCACAACATCCTGACCAAGACGCACGGTTCGACCAACCCGATTAACCTCGTCAAGGCCACCATCGACGGCCTGATGCAGTTGCGGACGCGCGAAGAGACGGCGCGCCTGCGAGGAGTGACGATCTAATGGACCTGAGCACGATTCACCACGGCATCGTCCGTCGCAAGCGCAAGAAGCGCGTCGGCCGCGGTGTCGGCAGCGGCCGCGGCAAGCAGTCCACGCGCGGCGCCAAGGGCCAGTGGGCCAGCGCCGGCGCCAAGCGACCGGTGCCGGTCTTTGAAGGCGGCCAGATGCCGCTGTTCCGCCGCATCCCGAAACGCGGCTTCAGCCATGCCACCTGGGACAAGTTCTTCCTCGTCGTCAACGTCGGCGATCTCGACGCGAACTTTGAAGACGGTGACACGGTGAACCACCAGGCGCTCAAGGAGAGGGGGTTGGCCAAGGGCCCCGCCGACGGCGTGCGCATCCTCGGCACCGGCGAGCTGACCAGGAAGTTGATCGTTCACGCCCACCACTTTTCGAAGTCCGCTGCCGAGAAGATCACCGCCCGCGGCGGCACCGCCGAGGTGATTCCGCCGCCCAAAAAGCCCAAGCGCAACAAGATGAAACCCCGTCCCACCAAGTAATATCGCCGCGAGCAAGGGGGAAAGGAAAAAGGCGAGAGGGTCGGTCGGGTAACCGAGTTCTCTTGCCTTTTTCCTTCTTCTGTTTTACGTTGCATGCAACCCTTGCGAGGAACGCTTATGGCCGCCACACTTGCCTTCCGCATGAAGAACCTGACCCGCTCCCTGGGTCAGACGCGCCTGTTCACCATCTTCAAAATCAAGGAACTCCGGCAGAAAATCCTCATCACCATCCTGTTCCTGGCGATCTACCGCATCGGCTTCCACGTGCCGCTGCCGATCATCAACCAGGCGGAGATGGCCCGGGCCATGCGCGGCTCCGAGGAAGGTCTGCTCGGTATGATCTCGATGTTCTCCGGCGGCAGCCTCAGCCAGAGCACTATCTTCGGCCTTGGCATCATGCCCTACATCTCCGCGTCCATCATCTTCCAGTTGCTCGCCAGCGTCTACCCGCCGCTGGAGAAACTGCAAAAGGAAGGCGAGAGCGGCCGCAAGAAGATCAATGAATACACAAGATATTTGACAGTGGCCATTTGCGTCATCCAGGCATGGTTCTGGGTGATGTACATCGCCAAGCCGCGCAGTGAGGGCGGCATGGGGTTGGCCATCGAGCACTACAGTAGTTTCTACTATGTCTTCGGGGCCATCCTGACCATGACGGTGGGCACGGTATTCCTGATGTGGCTCGGCGAGCAGATCGACGAGTACGGCATCGGTAACGGCATTAGCCTCATCATCATGGCCGGCATCGTGGCCCGCATCCCGGACGCGACGCAGAGCCTGCTGCTGGAGCGCGGCAAACTGAAGCCGGGCCTGCTCACCCTCGGCGGCAGCGCCGCGGGCGACATCGGCCTGGAAAAGCTGGTCGTGCTCATCCTGCTATTCATTTTCGTGGTCGTGGCGGTGATCGCCATCACCAAGGGGCAGCGCCGCATCCCAACGCAGTCAGCCAAGCACGTCCGCGGCCGGCGCGTCTACGGCGGCACCCGCCAGTTCCTGCCGTTGCGCGTCAATCAGGCGGGCGTCATGCCGGTCATCTTCGCCAGTTCGCTGCTGCTCATCCCCATGTTCCTGTTCAAGTGGCTGACGCAGACTTTCAACTGGCCCTTCGCCTACTGGCTGCAACAGGCGTTCGAGCGCCAGGGCTTCGTCTACAACCTGTTTTACATCGCCCTGATTTACTTCTTCTGCTACTTCTGGACGGCCATCACCTTCAACCCCAAGGACATGGCCAACAACCTGAAGGACTACGGCAGTTTCATCCCAGGTTACCGACCCGGCAAACGCACCGCAGATTACCTGGAGCGCGTCATCCTCCGCATCACCTACGTTGGGGCGGCGTTCCTCGCCGTCGTGGCCATTATCCCCAGCCTGATCTCGTCGGCCCTGGAGGTCAACTACAACGTCGCCAGCTTCTACGGCGGCACCGGTCTGCTCATCGTCATCAGCGTCGCCCTCGACCTGGTGCAGAAGATCAACAGCCATCTCGTCATGCGCAACTACCCCGGCCTGACGGAAGACTAGAGCGGTTCGCAGTTGGGTGTAGCGGAAGTCGCCAGACTTCCGTCCGGTGCTGCTCGGAAGTCTGGCGACTTCCGCTACACCCATTCGCAATCTGCAATCTGCAATTCCAGCCAGGCAACCGGAACCAGGCGCTGAAGTCCTGTGTCCCGGTTGCCTTTTTCGCGCCCCCCTTCTTGCGGTTCGACATGAAGTTTCCGAGAATGGATAAGTTGGATTAATAACAAGGCCCGCGCCGGCACTGGCCCGGCGGGTTGGTTTCGCGAAAGTGACTCCCTCATGAGCTTGATACTCATTGGCCCTCCCGGGAGCGGTAAAGGCACACAAGCCAAGAAGCTCAGTCAAGGTCTGCACCTCTGTCACATCGGCACGGGGGACCTGCTGCGCCAGGCGGTGCTGCTCGGCAGCCCGGCCGGCCGCCGCGCTAAACCCTACATCGATGCCGGCCAGCTGGTGCCCGACGACCTCGTCAACGACCTGGTCTTCGACCGCTTCCGCGCGGAGCCCCGGCCCGAGCATTTCGTCATGGACGGCTACCCGCGCACCGTCCCGCAGGCGTCCGCCTTCGACCAGGTGCTGCGGCAGCAGTTTCTCAGCCTGGATGTCGTCATCGAGATGATTGTTCCGGACGAGGACATTGTCCGCCGCATCAGCGGCCGCTGGACCTGCCCCAAGCCGAACTGCCAAACCAGCTACCATACTGTGTTCAAGCCGCCGCGCGTTCCGGGCATCTGTGACGTGTGCGGCAGCCCGCTGATGCAGCGCGAGGACGACCGCGAGGCCACCGTGCGCGAGCGCCTGCGCGTCTTCCACCAGAGCAGCGCCGACCTGCTGGCCTACTACCGCGACCGGGGCCTGCTCCGCCAGGTCAGCGGCGAGGGCGACGTTGAAACCATTTACGCCAATCTGGTAAAAGTAGTAAGTGAGGCGAAACGTCCGCAGTGAGCCCCTCACCCCCGACCAGGGGGCGAGGGGAGCAAGACGGCAGAGCAACAGGCAGCGTCATCATGCGAAAAGCGGCGTTCCAGCGAGCCCCGGAGCTCAAATCCACCCGTGAAATCGGCTTGATGCGCGAGGCCGGCAAGCTGGTCGCCGCCGCCCTGCGCATGTGCCGCGACATGGCCAAACCGGGCGTGCGCACCATCGAGATCGATCAGGCCGTCGAGGCCCTGTACGCCCGCCACGGGGCGACACCGCTGTTCAAGGGCTACCCCGGTCAGAAGGTGCCGTTCCCAGCCTGCACCTGCATCTCCCTCAACGAACAGGTCGTCCACGGCATCCCAGGGCCGCGGCAGATCAAGGAGGGCGACCTGGTGAAGATCGACACCGCCTGCAAGCTGAACGGCTGGTGCGCCGACGCGGCCGTCACGCTGCAGATCGGCGAGGTGCGGCCCGAGCGGCGGCGGTTGGTCCGGGTCGCCGAGGAGGTGCTGCAAATCGCCATCGACGAGATGGGCCGGCGGCAGTGGTGGTCCGAGGTGGCAGCGCGGATGCAGCGGCACGCCGAGAGCAACGGTTTCAGCGTCGTGCAGCAATACGTCGGCCACGGCATCGGCCGCATCATGCACGAGAACCCGCAGGTGCCCAATTTCGTCAGCCGCGAGCTGCGTGAACAGGACTTCCGGCTGGAAGAGGGCCTGGTCCTGGCGGTTGAGCCGATGGTCAACATGGGCCGGCCCGACACGCGCGTGCTCTCGGATCACTGGACTGTCGTCACGCGCGACGGGCTACCGAGCGTTCACGTCGAGCACACACTGGCCGTCACCCGTGGCGGCGTGCAGGTCATCACCGCGGACGAGGCGCCGGTCGCGTGAGAGCCACGGCCGATTCCTTGTGGTCGTGGATGGCCCAATGCTGACCTTCATCGACGAGTCCGGTGACTGCGGTTGGACCGACCCGGACTCAAAGCCCTACCTCACCTTATATCACCAGGGTGTTTGTCACTGACACACCCTTTCCGCCGCCAAA
The DNA here is from genome assembly GCA_963750165.1 of uncultured Gemmataceae bacterium. Taxonomy (GTDB): domain Bacteria; phylum Planctomycetota; class Planctomycetia; order Gemmatales; family Gemmataceae; genus CAVVPN01. The sequence goes on from CAVVPN010000003.1 coordinate 823,763, forward strand.
TAGCCAGTCATGTTTCTCCCCTTGCCCGCCTTGCGCCAGCCCGGACCGCCGGGCCGCGAATCCCGCTGGACGAATCGCCCTCCCCACGCTAAGGTGCCCGCGCGCTGCGATCCCGTCGCCGGTTGTTCTGACCATCGCCAGCAAGGAGGCTGTCCATGTCCCAGTTCCTGAGTTCCCTGTGGGCCCGCTGGAGGCACCGCCCGACCCGCGTCCACCCCGCCGCCCGCGCCGCTTACCGGCCCCGGGTGGAGTGCCTGGAAACCCGCGCCCTGCCGTCCATCACGCTGCCGACCAACGGCACCTTCGGCCCGGCCACGGTCATGGGCACCAGCAGCGCCGACCAGTTCGTGCTGCAACTGCAGGCCGGCAACAACGGCATGCTGCAAATCAGCGACAACGGCGGCACCACCTTCAGCAGCGTGTCGCTGTACGCGCTCAGCGCCGTCAACGTCTACGGCTACGCCGGCGATGACACGTTGACCCTGAACAACGCGAACGGCCTGGTTGGCTACGCTGGCGGTCTGACCATCAACTTCGACGGCGGCACCGGCCGCAACCAGATCGTGATGACCGGCAACCCCAACACAATCGTCGCCGAGAACTACCAGGTCGGCGACACCGCGGATGCCGGCTACCTCAGCGCCAACTCCGCCACTGGCGGCTCCTTCACGTTCAACTTCCAGAACACCGCCAGCATCATCGACACCCTGAACGCCACCGATTTCACCGTGGCGTTCAACAACAACAACAACTACGTCACCGTCGGCACGGGCCTCGCCCAGGGCAGCCTGACGACAATGAAGCTCTCTGGCATCGACTACCAGAACAACAACATCATGACGGACGACGTGTTCGTGGACGCCTCGGGCGTGCCCGCCGGGACTCCGGCCGCGGCGAGCTTCGTGCCGATCACCTTCGCCAACAAGTCCAACGTCCTGATCGACGGCCAGGGCGGCGCCGACCAGTTCGTCCTCGATGACAACAGCGCGGTCAGCGGCCTGAGCACGCTGGCCATTAATGGCAACACCGGCACCGACCGCGTGACTGGCGACATGGTGCCGCCGGGCGTGTCGTTCGCCACCACCAACATCTACCAGACGCTCACCGGCGTCACGGATCGGATTTTCATTCAGCAGTTGTACGTGCAGCGGCTGCAGCGCGTGGCCAACGACACCGAGGTGGCCGACTGGCTGCCGGTGCTGCACAGCGACGGCATCGCCGCGGTCGTGCAGGGCATCGACCAGTCCGTCGAGGCGGAGACGCGCATGGTGAGCGAGTGGTATCAGCTGTACCTGGGCCGTCCCGCCGACGCGGACGGGCTGGGGGGGTTCGTGAACGGGTTGCAGGCGGGTGTCGGCGAGGAGTCGGCGCTGGCGGGCCTGCTCAGCTCGCCGGAATTCATCGCCCTGCAGGGCCAGACGTATGCGACCGGCAGCGCGAACGACCGCTTCATCCGCGGCCTGTACGTGGACCTGCTGGGCCGCACGCCGAATTCGACGGAGGTGACGAACTGGGAGAAGGTGATGCAGGTTTACAGCCCGTACCAGGCGGCGCTGGCCTTCGTGACCGGCGCCGAGGTGCGGCAGCGGGCGTTCACCGCGGACTACGACGCCTACCTGAACCGCAACCCGGATGCCACCACGATGAAGACGCTGCTGGCCGCCAACTACAGCCTCGAGCAGGTGCGCGAGGGGATCCTGGGCAGCATGGAGTTCTTCGACCCGCGCAAGCACGCAGCGACGCCAGTGACGTTCAACGTGTCCCTGCAGGCGCAGGCTGACGGGCGCGTCCGTCAACACCAGCGACCAGCAAATTTACTCCTTCATCGTGGGCAAGACGCACGTGCTCAACCTGGTGTCGTCCAGCAGCAACGGCCTGAACGCGACGGTGCAGCTGGAGGACGCAACGGGCACGGTGCTGGCATCGACGAACCCGGCCAGCTCGGTGCTGTCCTTCCGCACCACAGTGCAGCCGGGCCAGACGTATTACCTGCGCGTGGCGTCCTCGGACGTGACGCCGTCGGACTACACGATCAACCTGGCGCTGGTGTGAGCCCGCAGCGTGGGTCGGAGCCCGAGCGCCAGCGCTGGCCCCGCGCTGGCGCTCGGGCTCCGACCATCACCGTCGCCACGGACATCGCGCTGGGCTACGGCGACCCGCCGGAAGAGGTCATCGACCTCAATTTCCAGGCAAGCCGCGACGCGGACCTGGTGCGACGGGTGCTGCTTTACGCGGCGCTGCTGCACTACCGCTTCGGGGTGCCGGTCCACAGCGTCCCTTGACCCGAGGCAACCGATTGCCAGGCCGGCGCGGCGCGGTTACACTCACGGTATGAACCACCGCACCCCCGCACCGACCCCGCACCTGCCGGCCGTCCAGTCCCGCCGCGACTTCCTGTGCCGCGCCGGCGGCGGCTTCGGCTCCCTGGCGCTGGCCTGGCTGCTGGCCCGCGACCGCCGCGGCGGCGCCGACCAGCCCGCGCGCCCCGCCGTCAACCCGCTGACCGCCCGGACGCCACACTTCCCTGCCCGTGCCCGCTCCGTGATCTTCCTGTTCATGGTCGGCGGCCCCAGCCAGGTCGATCTGTTCGACCCCAAGCCCGAACTGACGCGCTGCCACGGCCGGCCGCTGCCGCCAAGCTTCGGTATGCCGGTCAGCCAGTTCACGCGCGGCGACACACCACTGTTGCGCAGCACGCGCCGTTTCCGCAAACACGGCCAGTCCGGCCTCGAATTCTCCGATCTGCTGCCGCACCTGGCGACCTGCGCCGACGACATCGCCCTGCTGCGGTCGTGCTGGTGTACGAGCACGGTGCATGCGCCGGCCATGTATGAGTTGCACAGCGGCCGCACCGCGATGGGCTACCCCAGCCTGGGCTCGTGGGTGACGTACGGCCTGGGCAGCGTCAGTGAGAACCTGCCGGCGTACTGCGTGATGATCCAGCCGGAGGGCACGCCCGAGGGCGGTGCGCCGTGCTGGGGGGCGGGCTTCCTGCCGGCGGTCTACCAGGGCACACTGCTGCGACGCGGCCCGAGTCCGCTGTTGAACCTGCAACCGCCCGCCGGCGTGGACAGCGAACGCCAGCGCCGCACCCTTGACTTCACGCGGCGGCTGAACGAGGCGGACCTCGATCCGGCGGACGGCGAGTTGTCGGCACGGATCGCGTCATACGAGCTGGCGTTCCGCATGCAGCAGCATGCGCCGGAGGCAGTGGACCTGGCGCGCGAGAGCGCCGCGACACGGCGGGCTTACGGCCTGGAGGACGCACGCACCGCCGACTTCGGCACGCGCTGCCTGCTGGCGCGGCGGTTGGTGGAGCGCGGCGTCCGCTTCGTGCAGCTGTACTCCGGCGGCGGCCCGCTGATCACGCAGTGGGACGCGCACGACAACATCAACAGCAACCATGAGACGATGTGCGGCCATGTTGATCGGCCGGTTGCGGCGCTGTTGCGTGACCTGAAGCAGCGCGGCCTGCTGGACACGACGCTGGTGGTGTGGGCGAGCGAGTTCGGCCGCATGCCGACGTCGCAGGGCGGCCGCGGCCGCGACCACAACCCTTACGGCTATACGATGTGGCTGGCGGGCGGCGGCGTCAAGGGCGGCCAGGCCATCGGCGCCACCGACGAGTTTGGGCTGAACGCGGTGCAGGAGCGCATCAGCGTCAACGATTTCCACGCGACGATCCTGCACCTGCTCGGGCTGGACCACGAGCAGTTGACGTTCCTGCACAACAGCCGGGATGAGCGATTGACGGATGTGGCCGGCCGCGTGGTCCGCAAGGTGCTGGCGTGAACTCCGCGGCACGAAGGGCAAAGGAGGGTAGACCCATGACGACCCCGGTCATTCCCGACCCGCGCGTCCGGGAGCGCTTCCAGCGGCTCGCGGCCCAGTGGAAGGAGCAGGCCCGCTACCTGTCCAACACCGCGCTTCCTGCCACTGGCGGCGTAGCGAACGCAGCTGCGCCGCTCCGAGCGCCAACGTTTTTCGCACGGTCGCGTTACTACAGGATAGCGGGTGTGGTACACTCGTGCGGTTGGGCCGTCGGTAGCGTCGGCAACATTCCTGCCGACCGGCGCGGGGCTTGCTCCGGCAAGATTGCGCTAATTTGGTAAATTTTTCCTGGCACAAAGAGGTTGATTTCCTTTACAATCTCTACTGTAAGAACAATTACTGGGGCGTCCGAGGCATGGTCCCTCAGTTTTTCCAGAAGGGGGTCTGCAAGATGACCAGGGTACGTCGGTTGGCGGCCCTCCTGGCCGCACTGGCCGGGATCGCCGTTCTGTCTTCCGCGCAGTCGTGGGGCGACAACTCCAAGACCAAGGGCCCCGCACTGCTGCCCAGGGATGCCGGCAAACCGGTCAACCTGCAGGCCGCTCCGGCTGACATCGAAGTAAACAAGGTGCAGTCGCGGTTCGCGCAGGCGCCGGTGTTCACGTACCGGCCGCTGCAGGGCGACGCCTACTTCGCGCTGCAGCTCAAGCCCGAACTGCCCGCCGGCCCGCGTCGGCCGCGCGACCTGCTTATCATGGTCTCGACCGACGCCAGCCAGGCCGGCCCCAACTGGTTCGCCTCCCACGATCTGACCGAGGCGCTGCTGAAGGCGGCGGCCCCCGAGGACCGCGTTTCGCTCTGGACGGTCAGCACCCCCGAGGAGAAATTCACCACCAGCCTGACCAAAGGCTTCGTCCCCGTCAAGGACTCCGCCAAGGTCTTCAAGGCGGCGCTGACGCGGCTCAAGGAGCAGTTCCCGGCCGGCGACACCGACCTCAAACAGGCGCTGACCAGGGCGCTGAACAGCTTCGGCGGCGAGGCGGGCCGGCAGCGCGTCCTGATCTACCTGGGCAATGGCATGAGCACGCACGCCCCGCTCACCGCCTCTGACCGCAACGCCCTGAGCGCGTCGATGGTGGCGCGCAAGGTGACGTTCTTCCCGGTGCCGATGGGCCGGCACCTGCACCCGGACAACCTGCACGGCCTGGCCACTGGCTCGGGCGGTGCCGTTGTCCGCATCGAACTCTTCCAGGACCAGGCCGCCGACGCGCTGAAGAAGCTGGAAACGACTCTGACCACACCTGTGCTCTACCCGGCGGAGTTCACGCTGTCGAAGGAAGTCACCGAATTCTATCCGACGAAACTGCCGCCGCTGCGCGGCGACCAGCCGACACTGGTGCTCGGCCGCATGAAGGCAGCCGAAAAGCTGACCTGGAAGGTCAGCGGCACCGTGGCCGGTCAGCCCGGCGCGGTGACGCGGACGCGCACGGAGGCGGTGCCGGAGTCGGAGATTGACAACTACTTCCTGGTGAACCTGGCGGCGCAGTGGGCGCGGGCGCGGGGGCAGTACGCGCTGTTCCGTGGCGACCGCGCGCTGGTGTTCGCCTACACGCGCGACCGGCTCGACCGGCAGGAGTTGCTGGCCGGCGGCGAACGCGCCCTGCAGGAGAACGACCTCGACGCCGCTGCCGCCCTGTTCCAGCAAGCGAAGCAATTGGCCCCCGAGGATCCGCAGGTCCGGGCCAATGTGAAAATCCTGGACAACCTCAAGAACGGTAAGTTGACGCGCCTGCAGCTGCTCCAGCAGCTGGACAGGGGCAACCGCAAGGCGGTCAAGATCGTGGTCAAGGACGGCAAGCTCCGCATGACCAGGGGCGAACTGGTGGCGATGAACCAGGCAGCCGTGCCACCCGCCCAGCAGGGGCAGCCTGGGATCAAGGGCCCCAAGGATGAGGCGGCCGAACAGGATCTGCTGAAGGCGCAGCGGGACCGTGCGCTGGTGGCGGAGCAGAAATTGGAGAGCAACGTCGAGGCCAGTCTGCGGCAGGCACGCAAGCTGCTGGCGAGCGACCCCGACAGCGCTTACGAAGCGATCCGCGCCGCCCTGGTGCGTGTCCGCGACTACCCCGACCTCAACGACAAGTTGCGCGACGATCTGCTGCGCACCCTGCAAAACACCCTGCGCGACGTGACCGTTCAGGGCACTCAGGTCAAGCTCAAGCAGGCCGAACGCCAGCAGCTTGAGGCCAAGATGATCGCGTCTCAGAACGCGGGCATGCAGGCGCAGGCGGAGCAGACGCGCGTGGAAGCGCGGTTCAAGGTGTTCCGCAACATGATGAATGCGGCGCGGTTCGAGCGCTACACCGAGGAGAAGGTGTTGCAGGGCCTGCGCGACATGCAGACCGAGGCCATCTACAAAGGTCAGACGCCCCCTCTCGCCACCCAGGGCGCCTACGCACAGGTCTCGGCCAACTTCAACCTGCAGGTCGCGTCGGAGTTGAAACGTCGTCGGGAGCTGGGCTTCCTGGCGGTGATGCTGGAGGTGGAGAAGTCGCACGTGCCGTACCCGGACGAGCCGCCGATCCATTTCCCGCCGCTGGCGACCTGGGAGGCGATCCGCAAACTGCGCAAGGAGAAATATGAGGTGACCGGGCTGCCCGACGATGAGAAGGGCCGCCGCGAGGCACAGGCGATCTCCAAGCTGCTGGAAGAGCCGATTGAGATGAAGGACTTCCAGTTGCCGATGACGCTGAAAGAGGCGCTGGGATTGTTCTACGAGAAGATGGCGGCCAAGGGGCTGGAACTGCCCATCCTCGTGGACACCGACGCCTTCAAGGACGGCAACCAGGATGCGCCAGACATTTACGACACCCAGGTCAAGTTCCCACCGTTCCCCAGGCGCATGGCGCTGGCGACGGCGCTGCGCATGGCGCTGTCGAAGATCCCAACCGGCAACGCGACGTATCTGATCCGGCGCAACTTCATCGAGATCACCACCATCGAGCGCCAGACCAGCGAGCGCACGCTGCGCGTCTACCCCGTCGGCGACCTCGTCATCCCCATTAGCAGCCGTTACAACCCCTTCAGCATGACGGGTGGTGGCGGCATGATGGGTGGCGGCATGATGGGCATGATGGGCGGCATGAGCATGATGGGCGGCATGGGCATGGGCATGATGAATGGTATGGGCATGATGGGTGGCATGGGCATGATGGGCGGTGGCATGGGCATGATGGGTGGCATGGGCATGAGAGGTGGCATGGGCATGATGGGCGGTGGCATGGGCATGATGGGCGGTGGCATGGGCATGATGGGCGGTGGCATGGGCATGATGGGCATGGGCATGATGGGCGGTGGCATGGGCATGATGGGTGGCATGGGCATGATGGGCGGCATGGGCATGATGGGTGGCATGGGCATGATGGGCGGCATGATGGGCGGCATGGGTATGAACTGCCTGGGGTACAACCAGTTCAATGGCGGCCTGGGCGTGCTCGGCAGCACCATGAATCAGGGCCTCATCCTGCTCATCCAGCAGGTGGTCGCCCCTGGTGAATGGGGCGCCCAGCGTTGTCAGACGCAGCCCTACGGTGGCATGGGCGGCATTGGCGGTATTGGTGGCATGCCAGGCATCGGTGGACTTCCGCCTGGTGGCATGCCGCCGACGCCGACTGCCCTGGGCGGCCCGGCGCAGGACATCCGCAAATCGAACACCATCGGCTTCTACGCGCCCTCGCTGGCGCTGGTGGTGCGCGGCACCTCGCACATGCACACCAAGTTCACCGGCGGCGTCCTCGGCGGCAATCAGGAGCGCAAGGAGCCCAACATGGAACAGGTCATGCTCCAGCCCGGCATGGATAAGGTCGGACCGCGTGACAAATTCGCCAAGGTCGCTGGCAACAAGGAGAAGGACCAGATCGCTCAGAACGTCAAGCCGGGGATGAAGGTGGCGGGCAACAAGGAGCTGGACGACCTGGACCCGCGGACGATCTGGCAGGAGGCGCTGGCGGGCGGGTTGGAGGAGCCCGGTCTGATCATCGCTGCCGCCGACTTCCTGGCCGAGCGCGGCCTGTTCCTGGACGTGGCCGAGTTGCTCAAGGCCAACCTGCGGCAGGGCATCCTTGTCCGTCCCTGGGTCTACGAGGCCCTCGCCCTGGCGCTGGAGGCCAGCGGCGGCAACCAGGAGGAAATCCGTCGTGTCCGCCTCTCCGGCGTGGCGCTCGACCCGCAGGACGCCGACGGCTTCCTCAAGGCGGCCCGCGCCATGAGTGAGCACAAGCAGTACGACCGAGCTTTGGCCTTCTGCCGCCAGGCGGCGCAGTTGCAGCCGAACAATCCGCACGCCTACGCCAACGCCCTGGCCTACGCCGAACTGGGCAAGGACAGTCAGGGCATGGAGTGGGCCGCCGGGAATCTGCTCAACCAGGAATGGCCGGTGGATAACCACACGCTGCAACTGCGGGCGCAGGCCAAGCTGGACGCCCTGGCCGGCGCCCTGGAGGCCGAGCAGCGCAAGACCGAGGCGGCGCGACTGCGGTCAGCGCTGCAGAAGCTGCGGCAGCGCGATCTGGTGGTTCACCTGAGCTGGGAGGCGGGTGCGAGCGGGCCAGCCGGGCTGGAGTTGTCGGTCAAGGAGGCGGCGGGCACGGTCTGCTCGACGGACCACCGCATGAGCCCCGGCGGCGGCACCCTGGCTGGCGGCGGTCTGTCCGAGAAGAAGGTGTCTTACCTGGCGGCCCAGGCGTTCACTGGTGACTATGAGGTCACGGTGCGCCGGCTGTGGGGCCAGCCGCTGGGCAACAAGGCTCGCCTGGAGATCATCCGCCATCTCGGCACCGACAAGGAGTCGCGCCAGATCGAGACGATCAGCCTGAACGAGCCGGTGGTGACGCTCAAGATCGACCTTGAGGGCGGCCGGCGGACCAGTCTGGCGGTGATCGCGCCGGTGCCCTTCCGGCGGCCCGATGCCAAAACGGCGGGCCAGAAGGGCATCTCCACGCTGGAGAAGCTGCGGGACATGGCGGACCCGTATTACACGGGCCAGACGGGCGGGCTGAGCGTCAGCAGCCGGCCGTCGGTGTTGACCCGCGAGGAGGCGTTCGGCACCAGCAAGAAGACGAGCAACGTGGTATACCAGACCGGCATCGCGTCACAGGGCGGCACTGGTCTGAACCTCAACGCTCAGGTCATCAGCACCGACCGCGGTCTGGGGCTGACCATCAACCCCGTCTTCCAGCGCGGCGCCTTCATCCCGCGCAACGGCTCGACCCTGCCCGGCATCCCCGGCGGTGGCAACTGAGCCGTCAACGTAGTGTGAACCCGACCGCCCCGGTGAAGGTTGCCTTCACCGGGGCGGTTCAGTTGCTGCTGACCGATTTATCGGTTCGCGGTCGTGCTCGGAGCACCAACCTGAGGTGACCCCTCGGGACGAACGCGGGACCAATCCCCATAGCGTCTCACGCCGCGACCCCGGCGGCAAGGTGACACGGTGTCACCGTGTCACCCCCACCCCAACCTGCTGGCACATCGCCAGCAGCGGACAGCTCGAGCACTTCGGCGCCCGGCCGGTACACACGTGCTTGCCGAATGGCACCAACAGCGCGTTGATCTCCACCCAGTATTTTTGTGGCAGCAGGTCCTGCAGCGCCGCCATCGTCTTTTCCGGCGTCGTCGTCCGCACCAGGCCCCAGCGGTTGGTGACGCGGTGGACATGCACATCCACACCGATGAGAGCCTGGCCGCAGGCAATGCCGAGCGCCAGATTGGCACACTTCGGCCCGACGCCGCGGAACGATTGCAGCACGTCCGCGTCGCACGGCAGCTCGCCGCCAAACTCCTCCGCCGTGCGCCGGGCGATGTCGTGAATCTGCCGGGCCTTCGGTTCGTGAAAGGTACACGCTCCGATCAATGCGTCGATCTGGTCGGCCGACAGCGCTGCCAGCGCCGCCGGCGTCCGCGCCCGGGCGAACAGCCGGTGGGCAACCGGCAGCGTCGTCTCATCGCGGGTGCGGATGGAGAGGATGCACGCCACCAGCAGTTCGAAGACGGTCGTGTGGCCCTCCAGCGCCAGTTCGAACAGGGCCGTGCGCGGAAACGGGGCCACCGCCACGCGCAGCTGCCGCACTGCCTCGTCCACGTCGAACGGCTGCTTCGCGGCGCCGGCCGGCACCACCTGCACTCGCGGCCGCTTCACATTTCCCATGACAACTCTCAATTGTCGATTTTTGGTCCAGATTTTGCCTGGAAGAAAACCCCCAGTGCAACATCAAGACCACACCCGCCCTTTGTGGCCGCCTCCCGGAGTCAGACACGCTGCGGCTGCGCACTTCCATGCGGGCCGCCAGGAGCGGCGTTGCGCAAGGAACGCGGCCACTGCCTCACGTCCGCGAAGGCGACGTGCTGGGCGCAGCCCTCAACCCTGGCTTATGGTGTCGGGCTTGGTGGCCACCATGGCTTGCATGCGCGCAGGTGCGAGTCCACGAACAGCACGTTCGGGATCAGGATTTCTTCGCGCGCGCGCCCGTGGTGACGATGTGCATGTCGCCCGAGCCCAGGCCGAGGAGCCAGTGGCGAAACAGATCCTGCTGCTCTTTCTCGAAGACCATGCCGCGCGTGTCGAAACTCCGCTCGCCGCCGCCGATCAGGACCGTGTGCGTGAGTTGCCCGGCCTGCAGCCGCCAGTAACTCAGGCGGTCGAAGAAGAACACCGTCAGAAACCAGGCGATGAACAGCGCCGCTGAGAAGGAGACGTAGAACCCAAGGTTGATGTAGCCCGCCAGGTGGGGCATCAGGTTCAGGATGTGGGTCCACCAGCCCAGGTAGGCGAACAGGACCGTGAGGAACATGGCCGCCAGCACCACGATGACTGAAGCCAGGCCGCGCACCGTCGTGTTGGTAATCAGGATGACCAGGAACAGCACCACTCCGAACACCACGCCGAGATCCTTGCTCGGGTGTATGTGTACTTCCACGTTCGACTCCGGGAAGGTGACCTTGTTGCCGTCCAGGAGCGTAATCAGCGCCAGGATGAAGCCGACCACCCAGACCGGCCACCAGTAAAAGAGCATCGAATGGCTGTAGATGCGCAGTTCCCTCCCACTGAGGTCATTCGCGCGTTCTTCCAGTTGTTCGGGCGTGATTTCGGTGTTGGGGCCGGCCATGATGGCTCTCCTTCAAGGAGCGAAGTTCCAGTACAATGGGCGGCCCGTCCAGGCTCCGCAGTGCCGGGCGCCAGGATAGGGAAGCAACGGCCGTGCCAATCGCGACACTGGCCACATCCCGGGGCAGACGTGGCTTTTCTCGGGTGCCCCCTCATGTGCCGGGGGAAACCGCCGCCGGCGGCGCGGCAAGAGCGCCCGGTTCGACCTTGCCGGAGGTTGGCGGCGAGAGCGCCGGCGGCGGAGCCCTCAAGCGCTTCACTTCCGCATGGAGCACTTCCAGCACCGCACGCACTTCCGCCTCCTCCTCGGCCTGAACCCGTTCAACCACCACCGCCGCGAAGGACAACATGCTGTCGCCGAGCGTGCTGAGCAACTCGGCCCCCTGGCGGCGCAGCTTCGGCAGCGGGTCCGCCAGCGCCGCGGCCACCACCGCGGCGGCCGCTGTGTTATCCGGCTCGCTCAGCAGCAGCGCGTGGGCCGCCTCCAACCGCACCTGGAAGTTGGGGTCCTGCACCAGCCGCTGGCACACCTCGCGCCGACCCTCGTAGTGCAGCGCCTTCAGGGCACGCACGGCGTTCAAGCGCACCGCGTCGTCCGAGCGCGTCGTACACTCGGCCAGCAGCGGCCCCGCCGCGGCCGGCATCTCGGCCAGCCGCAGCAGCACCTGGGCGACGTTGGCCCGCACGCGGTCCTCGGGATCCTTCAGGCCCTCGAGCATCACCGGGGCCGCCTCCGGCGGCAGCGCCGGCGCCTCCATCAGGCCCGCGGACGCCACCTTGCGCAGGTCGGCGTCCGGGTCAGCCATGCCGGCCAGAAACGCGGCCAGTCCCTCCGGCGGCTGGATCTTGACAAGCGCCCGCAGGGCCTGCTCGCGCACCGGCCCCTCGCTCGACTGGAAGGCACGGAGCAGCGCCGCCCCCGCCGCAGCCGCAGCCGATCCCAGCCTGCCCAGCGCCTGGGCCGCGACGACCTGCACCTCTTCTGTGTCATCCTCCAGCAGTTTGCCCAACTCCTCCAGCACCGCGGGCGTCGCCCCGGCCACCTCCGGTAGCGCTCGCGCCGCCTCGATCTTCACCTGGTCGTTGGCGTCACCCAGCGCCGCCAGCAGGTCGCCCACCGCCTCCGGATCCTTGCCCAGCGCCCGCACCGCGGCGGCCCGCACCTGCGGGTCGGGCTGGCGCAGGAATGCCCGGGCGACCGCGCGCACGCGCCCGGCGGGCGCCTCCAGTTCCACCAGCGTCAACAGCGCCTGACTGCGCTCCGGACCGTCCGCGTTGCACGCCGCCGCTTCCAGCGCGGCAAGCACTGTCTCGCCAGCATCGCCCAGCCGGCCCAGCGCCCACGCCGCCGCGGCACGCACCTCCGGGTTGACGTGCGCCAGTGCCTGGACCAGTCCAGACGCCGCCGGCCGCGCCGCCGGCCCGACCTCGCCCAGGGCGTGCGCCGCCAGGGCGTTGATGTGATTGTCCGGGTCGTCCAGTAGTCGGCCGAGCGCCGGCACCGCCTCTGCCGCGGCCGGCCCCATCTTGCCCAGCGCCTCCGCCGCCCGCGCTCGCACCCGATCGCTGGGGTCGGCCAGCGCCTGCACCAGCGCCGGGATCGACTCCGCCGCGGACGCCCCGATGGCGCCCAGCACCTCCGCCGTCTGAGCCCGCACCAGGTTGTCCGCGCTGGCCAGCCCCTCCGTCAGCCGCGACTCCGTGCCCTCCACCGGGCCGATCTGCTTGATCGCCTCGGCCACCGCCTGACGCACCACCTTCTCGCGATCCTGCATCAGTTCCACCAGCCGCGGCAGGGCCGGCCGGGCTTCGGCGCCCAGGGCGCCCAGCGCCAGCGCTGCCGCCGACCGCACCGCGGCGCTGGCGTCGTCCAGCAGCGGCCGCAGCCCTTGCAACCGGGCCGCCGGGTCGCCGCCGACCTTGCCCAGCGTTTCCGCCGCGCAGATGCGCACCGATTCGTCAGCGTCCGCCAGCAGGCCCACCAGTTCCGGCACCGCCGTGGCGGCCGCGGCACCGAACTCGGCCAGCGCAGCGACCGCCCGGGCGCGCACCTCCGCCGCCGGGTCGGCCAGCAACAGCCGCAGCGCCGCCACCACCGCCGCCACCGGGTTCTGCTCGCGCAACCGCAGCAGCCAGCGCTTCCACTGAAGCGCCAACCCCACCCAGCGCCGCGACTCCCGCAGTGCCCGGCGGAGCTGCCATTGTTTGCGGATCGCCCGCGTGCCGGGGCTGGCCAGCGTCGCCAGTGCCTCGACCAGGCTCTGCCGTACCAGCGGGCTCGGGTCCTGCGCCAGCCGGGCCAGCGCCGGCAACGCGTCCAGGGTGTGCAGCTGCCCCAGGGCCGCGGCCGCCACCGCCCGCGCCGACTCCTCCGGCCGGCGCAACTCGCGGACCAGCAACGGCACCGCCGCCGGCCCCATGTTGGCCAGCACCGTCGCCACCTCCTCGCGCTGCGTCGGCGTTGGCACTCCGGCGCCGCCCAGCGAGCGCAACAGCGGCACCACCGCGTTGGCCCCGAACGACGCCAGCGCCAGGCCAGCCCGCTCGTGGATCGGTGCGTGGGGGCTCCAGTAATCACGGATCGTCTCACCAAGGTCCTTCGAGCGCCGCACCGCCGCGAACACCTGTTGCAGCAGCACCAGCGTGAAGAAGCTGCGGAACAGCACGAGCAGCGCCTTCGCCGGCCATTGCGCCTGGTGGACGTAGGTGAGATGGACGACGTTAAACGTGTTAATCACGTTGAGCAGGTCGGCTACCTGGAGCAGGTTGATGAGCGTGTACGCCAGGAAATCGGGGTAATTCGGCCCCTCTTGAGTCCATTCCAGGAGCAGGCCGCGCAGCGTCCACGGGCTGGCCTCCACGGTCAGCGTGTACCAGGAGCGGCCGACCGTGTGGTACAGCCCCTGGTTGAGCAGGGCGAAACCGCTGATGACCGCCAGGGTCGCCACCACCATCAACGGGATGCCGGCGCGATGGCCGTAACGCACCAGGTTGGTGGCCAGCTCCTGGCCCTTGACAGGGTTGTGCAGCGCCTTGTAGCCGCGGCGCACGTCCACGCGCTCCAGGTCGATGTAGATGTAGGCCATGCAGGTCACGACCCCCAGGAAGATCAGGACCAGGCCGCAGAAGACGGCGCGGACGGGATTCTGCGTGCCGTCGAACCAGGCCAGGTAGTGCAGCGCCGCCACCAGCGCCAGGAACATCGGCCAGGGCGCCCAGGACAGCAGCCGTCGCCACAGGGCGAACCCCGTCTTCAGGGCGGTCTGCATCCCCCGGCTCGCCAGCCGCACGGCGCCGCCGAGCAGCCCCACCTGATAGGCGAGGCCGGCCAGCACCAGGACGCCAGCGAACCCGCCCAGCAGTGTCGTCGTCGAGCCCAGCGTGTCCAGCGCGATCAGCGCGGCGGCGAACATGATTGCTCCGTGTTGGATTCGGGGGAAAGCCGGGAAGCAAAGCGGCACAGGCCCCTTGACCTGTGCCGCTCGTGATGTCTGTAGAAGGCTGCGGCGAGCGGCGCGGCGTCAGCCCGCCGGTGTTTGAAAGTATCGGCGGGCTGACGCCGCGCCGCTCGCCACGCACGACGAGTTAGCTGCCCGCCACCTGGTTGTTCGAGCCCAGCGCCAACTGGCCGGCGGCGCCGACACCGGCGGCGGGCGCGACCGCCACCGGGGCGGGCTGGCTGGCCGGCGTCTGGTTGGTGGCTACCTGATTGGTGGGCGCCTGGCCGGGCGGAAGCTGGTTCGCGGCCACTGGATTGGCAGCCGCCTGCGGCGTGGGAGCTGGGGCCACATTGGGCTGGGCGGTGACGACGGCCGGCGGCGTCGCCTCGGCTTGCCGGGTTACACGGCCGATCTGGCCAATCCCCAGGCCGATGACCAACAGGGCCAGGCCCGTCGCCATGAAGCCCGTGATCCAGTAATACGGCACCGGGTCGTTGTCGGTCGCGTTCTGGGAGCGGTACGCCCAGTACACCCCTGTCCAGACCATCATCAGGATGCCCACCGTAATGTACGTCAGGGCCGTTTTCGCGGGCGAAGAGGTCGGTCGCACAAATTGCATGACATGGTCTCCCTTCACGTCAAAATGTCAAACTTCGTTTATGTCAAACTCCGGAACGGCGGAGGCTCAGGACTTCGCCCTCCCAAATTGCAAACGGAGTGCCGGTTGCCATCTCGGGCCTGAACTTTGTCACCGCAGCGTAGACGCCCCATTGTTCAATTCGCTGCGCAATTTGCTGGACACGGACGCCCGCATTCCCGAACAATTGAAGCAAACAACAACCGGCTGCGTCCCGCGCCGCGCCCTGCGGAAAAACAGCTGGAAGCCAACTTCCCAAAATCGGACGAGGCGGTTCTCGAACCCAGGGCCGGTCGCGCCGCGGCCGTGGGCCGTTCTGGAAGTCCAGATTGTCCTCCTCCCGGTCGGGCGGAAAACGGTATCATGGTTATCGCCTGCCGCGGGGTTGGTCCGCGGCGTCGCAACCTGTGTGTGTGTGAGCGGAAGGGGGCGCGATGAGCCAGGAAGCCCAACCGGTGCCCGCAGGGGCTGCGCTGGAAGACTTGCGGCGGCTGGCCGACGCCGGGGAGATCGCCGGCCCGCTGGCCCACGAAGTCAACAACTTCCTGAACGTCCTGGTGCTGAACGTGGCGGTGCTGGAGCAGGTGATGCCCGAGGCGCAGCGCGGCGAACTGCAGCAGATCCGCCGTCAGGGCGTGGCCGTCGCGGAGCTGGTGCGTCAGTTCCAGCTGTGCCGGCGGCGGCCGCCACTGCCGCTCGAACCGCTCGACCTGCACCAGATACTGCACGAGGTGCTGTCGGCCCTGGCCGCCGCGGCGCCGGAGTTGGGCCAGGCGCCGCCGATCCATGTCGTCAGGCCGGGTGGCCCCGCCGCCGCGCCGGGCACGGTGCCGGTCGTCCTGGAGCTGGCGGCAGACCTGCCGCCGGTGCTCGGGCTGGCGGCGGACCTGCGGCGGCTGCTGTCCTTCTTGCTGGCGAACGCCGCGGCCGCGTCGGCGCGGATCGACGGCCGGGTGCGGGTGCGCACCGGGCGCGGTGCGAACGGCGTGCTGCTGCGGGTGGAGGACGGCGGCCCGCTGGTGGACGTGGATCGGCTGGCGCACTTCTTCGATGCGTCGGTGCCAGCGCGGGAGGGGGTGAACCGGCTGGAGCTGGCGGCGTGCAAGGCGCTCGCGCGGCGGTTGCAGGGCAAGATCGAAGCCCAGCCGTGTTTGGAGGCGGGGGCCGCCGTCGTGGTCGAGTTGAAGACTGCCGGAGGATGAGGGATGACTGGGTGACTGGGTGAGGGGGTGAGAGAATGTTGTCTTTCACCCCCTCACCCAGTCACCCAGTCACCCTCATCCTCACGGCTCCTTGAACGTCTCCTTGTCGATGCGATACTCGGCGATCTTGGCGGTGATGCTGCGCCGCGACATGCCGCAGATTTTGGCACAGCGGCCGACGTGGCCGCGCGTCTTCTTCAGCGCCTTGCGGATATACTGCATCTCGATGTGTTGCATCGCCTCCCGCAGCAGGTCTGGCAGCGGCCGGTCGAGGTCGATGGGGAACGATGGCTTGGCCGCGGACGGCCCGTTGGTCACCTCCAGCGGCAGGTTCTCCAGCCGGATCAGCTGGTCCTGCGACACCACACAGGCCCGCTCCACCGCGTTCTCCAGCTCGCGGATGTTGCCCGGCCAACGGTACGTCAGCAGCGCCTCCATCGCCTCCGGCGCGAATTGCTTCGGCTTGCCCTCTGTGCGGAAATACTTTTCCGAAAAGTGCTGCGCCAGCAGCGGGATGTCCTCGGCCCGTTCGCGCAACGGCGGCAGGTCGATCTTGATGACGTTCAACCGATAAAACAGGTCCTCGCGGAACTTGCCCTGCTTGACCATGCGCTGCAAGGAGCGGTTGGTCGCCGAGATGACGCGCACGTCCACCTCGATGGGCTCGACACCGCCGACACGCTCGAAGCGCCGCTCCTGCAGCACACGCAGCAATTTCGCCTGCATCGACGGCGGGATGTCGCCCACCTCGTCGAGGAACAGCGTGCCGCCGTGCGCCATCTCGAAGCGGCCGCGGCGCTGGCCCACCGCCCCGGTGAACGAGCCCTTCTCGTGGCCGAACAGCTCGCTCTCCAGCAGCGTCTCCGGCAGCGCCGCGCAGTTGATGGCCACGAACGGCCCACTGCGGATTTTGCCCGATGTCTGGTGGATGGCCCGCGCGATCTGTTCCTTGCCGGTGCCGGTCTCGCCCTCGACCAGCACCGTCGTATTGGTGCAGGCCACGTTGCTGATGAGTTCGAAGATGGCATGCATCTGCGGGCTCTTGCTCAAAATGTTCTGGAAGGCGTAGCGGCTCTGCAACTGCTGGCGCAGGCTGGCCACCTGGTCCTGCAACGCGCGCTCGTGGAAGGCCCGCTGCAATACCAGCCGCAGGTTGTCCACGTTGATCGGCTTGGTCAGGAAGTCATACGCCCCCAGACGGATGGCCTGCACCGCCTCGTCGATGCTGCCGTGGCCCGTCATCACGATGACCGTGACCGGCAGGCCGCGCTGCTGCACCGTTCGAATCAGCTCCATGCCGTCGAGTTGCGGCATGCGCAGATCGGTGATGACCAAACTGTAGCCGCCGTCCTGCAACCGCTGCAGTGCCTCCTTGCCGTCGCTGGTGGTGTGGACCTCGTACTGCGGATCGACCTGGAGCAGCTGCTGGAGCTTCTGGCGCGCCTGGTCGTTGTCCTCGGCGATCAGGATGCGCCGCAGGGCCGGATCGGGTTTCGGGGAAGCCATCCCATCCCCATTGGTTGTGTGGTTGTTGATGGGCGTCGGTCGTTCCAGGACCTTCGTCATCGCTGGTCTCCGTTGCTGGTGAATAGGGCCGACCCCGACCGCTTCTCCACGGCTGTCGGTCCCTCGCCCCGGACAGATTTCCTGCGTCCGGCGGTGAGCAACTAGCTTCTCGTTTTTGTTATAACCAGTGCGCAACTGCGCCCGGTTTGTCGGACCCACTGCCAGCTGCTAGCGGCGGTGGGGCCAGTGCCGTTGGACACGGTAAGAAAACTCGGAAGCTAGCAAAATCCCCGATGTTTTCCTGGGAAAAGAAGACCATTCGCTAGTCTTCGCTGCCCGGCGGACAGTTCGGCAAGAATCGGCAATGACTGGAATCAAACCCCTCTCCATCAATGTTATGAGAGATTGAATTGAGCAATTTCCAGGCCAATTGCGGGCAAGGCTGGTGTCAAGAAATGTTCAGGAGCATGCCTCCCGCTTCGGGAAGCGGTGCGCCGGCCGCGGGACTGGTTGGCACACTTCTTGCACCCTGAACCCTCGCACTCACAGGAATCGGGCTTGCCTTCTGCGTGGATCCGCTCCAGTGGTTGGGGCGACGTTTGAACCGAGGGCGACCCCTGGAGAAGGAGGGAGAAATCATGGCAAATCAGACGACCAGCTCGAAGGGGAACGATCCCCGCAGCACGGCCGGCCAGGCCGTGGACAAGGCCAAGGACGTGGCTGCGCAGGCGATGGACAAGGCCCGGGACGCCGCGTCCTCGGTGGGCGAGATGGCCAGCAATGTCGCCTCGACCGTGGGCCGCAAGGCCGACGACTACACCCACGCGGCGGGCAGCGGCATCAAAAACATCGGCGATACCATCCGCGAGCACGGCCCTCAGGAGGGCATGCTCGGCCAGGCGACCAAGTCCGTCGCCAGCACCACCAAGGATGTCGGCCGCTATCTGGAGGAAGAGGGCCTGAGCGGCATGATGGAAGACGTGACCACCCTGATCAAGCGGAACCCCATTCCGGCCATCCTGGTCGGTCTCGGTGTGGGCGTGTTGCTGGGTCGCTTGCTGAGGAGTTAGTGTCATGGCTACCGAGGTCCAGAATCATCAGGACAACGCCAGCGTGGCGACGCTGGTCAGTGGCATCGTCACCGATGTCCAGGACCTCATCAAGCAGCAGCTGCAACTGACGCGCAAGGAGATCGAGGCGGACTTCCGGAAAACCCGGGAAGCTGCCTCGGTCCTGATCCTCGGGATCGGGCTTTTCTCCCTCGGCGGTATCGCACTGGTCTTGATGCTGGCCCACTTAATCCACCGCCTGACACTGCCCGCCGGGCAGGTCCACAGTTTCGATCCGGCTACCGTCCCGTTGTGGGGCTGCTTTGGCATCGTCGCTGCCGTGTTCCTGGTGGTTGGCGGCGCCCTGGCCTTCGCGGGCAAGAAGAAGTTTGACTCCTTCAACCCGCTTCCCGATGAATCCGCCCAGGCTTTGAAGGAGAATGTCGAATGGATCGCGAACAAGAGGTAATCCACAAGCAAATGGAAGAGACGCGCGCAGACCTGACCGAGAAGCTGTCCGAACTGGAACAGCAGGTAGGCGGCACGGTCGCGGCGGCCACCAGTGCTGTCGAGACCACCAAGGAGGCCGTCACCGATACCGTTGAGGCCGTGAGCAACACGGTCGAAAACGTCAAGGAAAGCTTTGAAACCACCGTCGATACCGTCAAGGACACCGTCCAGGAGACGGTGTCCGCAGTCAAGGAGTCGGTGCGGGAGACGGTGCAGTCGGTGGCGGACACGTTCAACCTGCGGCTGCAAACCGAACGCCACCCCTGGGCGATGTTCGGCGGCTCGATCGCGGTGGGGGCGCTGGCCGGCTACTTGCTGGGGGGCAGTTCCCGGGGCAGACGGTTCCGCTACAACGCCGAGCAGATGCGGCCGCAGCGTCTGCCGGAGCGGACGCCAGCCGAGCATGAGTCGATGTTCGGCAGCGCCGCCAGCGCCGTTGAACACGCGGCCGGCAACGTCGCCAGCACCGTGGGCCACGCGACCAGCAGCGCCGCCAGCGCCGCCGGCAAGGTGGCGAGCAAGGCCGGCGGCCTGTTCAGCGGCTGGCTCGGCGAGCAGCTCGGCGGCCTCAAGGGCCTGGCGGTCGGCGCCATGATGGGCGTGGTCCGCGACCTGGCCAGGCAGGTCGTGCCCGAGTCCGTCAAGGAGCGCGTGGCCGAGGAAATGGACAAGTTCACGCGCAGTCTGGGCGGCGAGCCGATCAAGGGCTCGCTGCTGCCCGAGAACAACGACCAACCGGAACCGCCGCCGCACAACGGCCACGGCCAGCGCCAGGGCCAGCCGGAGACGGCCGGAGTCCGGTACTGAGACGCGCAGGCAGCGCGCCAAGCCGCAAGCGGCAGAAAGATGGGTTCGCGCGAAACCATCTTTCTGCCGCTTGCGGCTTGGTGCGCTGCCAGGCGCCGCATCTCGACGTATGAAAAAGTTGGCGTTCTTGGCGTCCTTGCTGTGGCAACCGCCGCCGGTGGTGGTCGCGCCGTGCCAGCCGCACGGGGCCAGGGGGCCGAATCTCGACATGTGAAAAAGTTGGCCCCCTTGGCCTCCTTGGCCCCCTTGCTGCGACAGCGCAGGCCCCTGCTGGTCAAGCTGTGCCCGCCGTCCCACCCCGTGCGCGATCCGCGTGCGAACCGCTCAAGTGCGTTCGGAAGCAAGGAGCGCCTCCGAGCCGCGCACGCAGCGTACGCGCGGAGTAAGGAGGCGCCGAACAACAACTTCGTAGGACGGCTCTCCAGAGCCGTCTCGACGGCTCTGGAGAGCCGTCCTACTCTTGGAAGTTGTTGTTCGGCGCCTCCTAGAGCGATTTGCGTTTGGGTGTAGCGGAAGTCGCCAGACTTCCGAAGCCGCTACGGAAGTCTGGCGACTTCCGCTACGAGCAAGCCGCTACACTCGACCGCAAAGTGCTCTAAGTGAGCGTCCGCTTACTCCGTGCGTACGCTGCGTGCGCGGCTCGGACGAGTCGTCGTTGTTTCCGAACGCTCTTGGCGCTTCCGCCCACCAAGAAAAAAAGCGGTGAGGAAAACCCTCACCGCCTCTCCCCCCTTTGCACGTCACCGTGGCGTTAGCAACTGCAGGTGAAGATGTCCTCACCGTTGAGGTCCGCGAACTGCTCACGGATCTTGCTATCCTCGTCGTCGTCGTGCGGGTGAACGCCGAGGACGACGCCGCCGTCGCGGAGCGCCGCCTCGTAAGCCCTGGCGTTATCCTCCGGGATGCCCCAGCCGACCAGGACGCCGATGAGGCCGCCAGTCACGGCGCCGATGCCGCCGCCGGCGAAAGCCCCGGCCAGGGGGCCAGCGATGAACCAGGTCGCGGCGGCGGTGCCGATGCCCGGCAGCACGATGGTGCTGCCGATCATCGCGATGGCGCCCAGCGTGGCGCCGACCGCCGTGCCGATGGCGCCGCCAACGCCCAGGCCCTCGCCGGCGTGGCTGCCGGCGGTGATCTTGTCCGGTTTTTCCTTGCCCGCGTAGTAGATCGAACGGGTCTTGTCGGACATCAGGACGTTAATCTCGTTGTCCGTGTAGCCGCGGCTGTGCAGCATGTCGAGCGCGCGCTCGGCGTTCAGGCGGTCGCGAAACACTGCCGTCACCATCTTCCGATTGTCCGCCATGTGATTCCCCTCGCGAAAATCCAGGTCGAGTGGTCCCTCTCGCGAACCGCTCACGGGAACAACCACCCCCATGTTGACCTGTCTTCGTTTGCAAACATCGTACCGTTGGCGCGACCGTGGCGGTCCCCAGGGCTGCCGCGGAAATCATGGGCCCACTCGCGAGGTCACTGGCGGCACGGTGCCGCGCTGAAGTTGGTTAGGTATTCACCTTCCTCACTTTGGGTATCCTCCTGCACCGCGATCTGCCGATCTATAGTGGGGGTGCGCGATGAAGCTAACGACACGGCGGATATGGGTTCTCCGTCAATGATGGAGCCGGCATATGAATTGCTCCCGTGAATTCGCGATGCTGGCCCACAGGGGGCGAGCCTTGAGGGAACCTCATGCGAAAGGGAGCTACGATGATGAGGACCGTGAAGCTGGCGACGTTGCTGGTGGTGGGGTTGACGGCGGTGGGGTGGGCCCGCGCCGGCGGCCAGGTGCTGAGCAAGGAACAGTTCGTCGCCAAGGCAATCGACATCAACCTCACGGAGGAAGACCTGGCCAAACGGGCCGTCAAGAACGCCCAGTCCGCCGAGGTGCGCAAGTATGCCGAGCACCTGATCCGCGACCACGAGAAGCTGAACCGCAAGCCCCTGGAAATGGCCAGGGAAATGAAACTCGGCGTCGTCACGGCCGCCAGCAAGGCCAGCAAGGACGCCCAGCTCAAGCTCGGCACAGCCAGGGCGCGGACTTCGACCAGAAGTTCCTCCACATCATGGTGAGCGGCCACGAGAAGGCGGTCAAGCTGTTCGAGGCCAACGCCAAGGACAACAATGACCCGGTGGTGCGCAAGCTGGCCGCCGATGCGCTGCCGACGATCCGCGCTCACCTCGAAGAGGCCCGCAAACTGGAAAAAAGCCTCACCAAGTAACCCGCACCGGGGCGGCCGCGACGGCCGCCCCGGCCTACTCCCCTTTCCTATGGTCCGGCGCTCCAATGGCGATAGAATAAGTCTGGAAGCATGTTGGCCGGCCGTTCGTGCCGGCCCAAATCTGAGGAGGTCTGCCATGTTCAAGAAGTTGTTGGCGGCGGTGGTGCTGTTTACGGCCGTGGGCTTCGCCACTCTGGTCACGCCCCTCGCAGCCGACGCCCAGGTGATCCGGCCGTATAACGGCGGCTGGCACGGCGGCTACTATGGACAGGTCTACCGGAACGGGTTCTCCCAGGGTTACTACTGGGTGCCGAACACCTACATCGGCACCAACGGCCGCGCGTACTTCGGCACCTACAGCTACCCGGGCTACTACGGCGGCACCCCACCGTACTCCGGCATGCGCCGGTGACACGGACAGCGGTGAAACGCACCGGCCGATTTCGGCACCCGAATTGCATTGTCATCCCATGGGAATTCGGAGAAGACCGGCAAACGGTGCCGGCCGGAATCAGTGGGAGGTGCGTTATGTTGAAGAAAGCACTGCTCGCCCTGGCTCTGTTCGTGACGGTGGGGTTCGCCACGCTGGCCACTCCAGACACCGCGGACGCGCGGATCTTCGGGCGTCGCTTTGGGTACTACGGCGGGTTCTACCGGCCGTACTACGGCGGGTATTACGGCTCCTACTCGCCGTACTACTATGGCAGTTACTACCGTCCCTACTACAGCGGCTTCTACACCGCGCCGTATTACTACTATGGCTGGTGAGCCGCACAGTGCCGCAACCCAATCTGCCCGCACCCCCGCTGAGGCCAGTCCGTTTGCACGTGGGCTGGCCTCACGGGGGTCTTCCGTTCATCCCAACTCTGGAGGTCTTGCATGGCTACGCAGCAGAAGACAACGTCCAGCAACAACGCGGCCGCCAGCGGCCAGGTCACGCGCGAGGAGCTGATCCGCCTGCTCAACGAGGATCTGTCCCGCGAGTACCAGGCCATCATCGCCTACGTCGTCTACTCGCAGGTGCTCAAGGGCGCCGAGTACATGAACATTGCCCAGGAGTTGGAGAAGCACGCCGCCCAGGAACTGAAGCACGCCCTGATCGTCTCCAGCCAGATCGATTACCTGGGCGGTATGCCGAGTGTCACCCCCAAGCCGGTGCGGACCTCCGAGGACGCCCGCGAAATGCTGCGTTTCGACCTGGACAACGAGAACGAGACCATCCGCAACTACCGCGAGCGCGTCCGCCAGTGCGAGGCGCTGGGCGAGTACGCCATCGCCGAGCACCTCCGCGCCATCCTCGTCAACGAGCAGGAGCACCAGATTGATCTGGCGACCGCTCTGGGCGAGGACGTGCCCGATGTGACCACAGCTGAGCAGCGGGCGTGAATGGATTTTCTGCCGCCAGCGGCAGAAAAGCAGCCGCGGCGCGCAACAAAAACCCCCACCAGTCAGGTGGGGGTTTTTGTTGCGCGCTGCGCTTATGGTTCGGGGCCGCCGTTACACCGTGATGCGCGGCTGCCCAGGAGGGGCGGTGCTGGCCCACGCCGAGCGGACTCCGAAGCCCACCAGCCGCAACGTGGGGCCCGAGCCCGCCAACGCTCCGGCGATGGCCGCGAGCATCGACAGCACGATACCGCCGAACGTCCACCACGCGGCGCTGACCATCCGCGAATTGCGGGCGCTGTCCTCCGCCTGCCGCTGGGCGGTCTCGGTGCGCACCGTGGTTGTCGTCGTGACCTGCACGTTCTGGTTTGACGCCGTCGCGGGGTTGAACGTCTCGCCCATCACGCCCACGAAGCCGACGTTGACGCGCGTGGCCATCAGCGCCAGCAGCATTGTGAAGATGGTGCCCCACAGGATGACGCCGTAGATCACCGACTCCTCCTTGGTCTCGCCAGCGGTACAGCGGCTGACCACGCAGCCGCCGCTGAACAGCGCCAGGATCAGCGTCAGGATCGCCCAGATGGCGGCGCCCATGCTGATGTCAGTGTCGCCCTGCTTGTACAGGATGGTGGCGCCGATCGCCGTGCCCAGCACGCTGAGCAGGAAAAGGACGGCCACAGTGGTCATCGCGCCGCCCAGGATCGCCCCCCAGCTGACGCGGCTGCGCACGCCCGCCACGTCCTGCAATTGCACTTCGTTCGTCATCGGTGTTCTCCCTCGGTTCAGGTGTCGTCTTCCGGATCAGTCCGGGTTACGTTCGCATCCCTTCCTCTTGCAAACGATGTGCCTTCGCTGGCGCCGCCGTGTGTGCGGTGGGGTTCGCTCGGCAATCCCCAATGCCCCTGCCCCCGTTGACAGCCGCGGCCGTGCGCGAGAAACTACCCCAACGCGGCAATCCAGGCCCACCCGCAGATGGACGGTCGCGAACGCTGACCTACCACCCTGATCCGTCCCCGGAGGCCCCCATCATGTTGCACCGTTCTCCGCGCCGCCTCGGCCTGGCGCTGGTGAGTCCCATTGTCGCCGTCGCCCTGGCATTGTGGCCCGCGGCCGCCGGCGACAAGGGCGGCCTCGACATCATCGCCACCCTCAAGGGCCACGACCAGGAGGTGTACGCCATCGCCTTCAGCCCCGACGGCAAGCAGGTCGTGACCGGCAGCTTCGACCACAAGGCCAAGCTCTGGGATGCCGCCACCGGCAAGGAACTGCGCACCTTCGCCGGGCCGCAGGGCCACACCAAGCAGGTGCTCACCGTCGCCTTCAGCCCCGACGGCCATCACATCGCCACCGGCGGCGCCGACAACACCCTCAAACTGTGGGACGTGCCCAGTAATTCGCCGCTGCGGGCGCTGCTCGAAAAGGACGCGGTGAACGGCATCGCCCTGAGCGCCGACGGCACCAAGCTGGCGACTGCCGGCAAGGACGGCCTGGTCAAGCTGTGGAACGCCGCCGATTTCAAGCCGCTGTTCACGATGAGCGGCCACAGCGGCCCCGTCACCGCGGTCGCGTTCAGCGCCAACGGCCAGACGCTCGCCAGCAGCGGTAGTGACCGGACGGTGCGCTTCTGGGCCGTCGCCAACGGCCAGTCGGTCGGCGTCATCGGGGCGCACACCGCGGCGGCGAACAACGTCGTCTTCCACCCGAACAACACCACCGCCTACAGCGTCGGCGGCGACGGCATGCTGAAGTTCTGGCAGGTGCCGCCGCCGGCGTCGCGGTCGCTGGCCGGCCACACCGACGCGGTGACGGCGCTGGCGCTCAGCTCCGACAACAGCCAGGTGCTGACCGCCGGCGCGGACAAGACGGTGCGCGGCTTCACGTTCGCCAACGGCCAGCTGGCGCGGACGCTGACCGGCGCCACCGCGGCGGTCAACGCGGTGGCGGTCAACAGCAACACGTCGCTGGTCGTCGGCGGCGCGGCGGACGGCCAGGTGTTTTACTGGAACGGCGCGGACAACAAGCTTATCGGGCACCAGTTGGCCCACGCGGGCGGTGTCACGGGCGTGAGCGTGCATCCGCAGAACACGCAGTCTGCTGACGGGCGGGGCGGACGGGCTGGCCAAGCTGTGGGCGCTGCCGCCGGTGCCGCCGCGGACGTTCGCGCACCCGGAGCCGGTGCAGTATGCGGTCGCCAGCGCTGACGGCAAGAAGGTGTACACCGCGGCGGGCAACAAGGTCCGCACCTGGGACGTGGCCAAGGGCGCCATCGAGAAGGAGTACGCGGGCCACGCGGCGGCGGTCACCGCGGTGGCGGTCAGTCCGAACGGGCAAATCCTCGTCTCCGGCGGCGCCGACCCGGCCATCCGCTTCCGGGATCAGAAGACCGGCAAGGAGGAACACCAGTACGGTCACGACGGCGGCGCCATCACGTCGCTGGCGATCAACGCCGCCGGGAATCAGCTGCTGTCGGCGGAGGCGAAGGGCCATGTGAAAGTGTGGTCGCTGCCGCCGGTGCCGCCGAAGGCGCTGCCGCACGGCGACGCGGTGACGTGCGTGGCCGTCAGCGCCGACGGGGCGAAGGTGCTGACCGGCGGCAGCGACAAGACGGTGCGACTGTGGAACGCCGCCACCGGGGCGAAGGAGCGCGACTTCACCGGCCCGGCTGGCAAGGTGCTGGCGGTGGCGTTCAGCCCGGATGGCAAGTACATCGCGGCGGCCAGCGAGGACAAGGCCGTGACGGTGTGGACGACCGCCGACGGCAAGCA
This sequence comes from uncultured Gemmataceae bacterium, assembly GCA_963750165.1. Taxonomy (GTDB): domain Bacteria; phylum Planctomycetota; class Planctomycetia; order Gemmatales; family Gemmataceae; genus CAVVPN01. The sequence goes on from CAVVPN010000003.1 coordinate 850,208, forward strand.
GGTGAAGAAGTACGCATTGCCCGCGGCGGGGGCGGCGGTGGCGTTCAGCCCGGCCAACAAGACGTTCGCGGTCGGCGGTGCGGATAACATCATTCGCGTGTTTGACGTGACCAAGGACAAGGAGGAAAAGGCGCTCACGGGCCACACGGGGACGGTGACGGGTTTGGCGTACCTCGGCAAGGGCGAGCAACTGCTGTCGGGCAGCGCGGACGCCACGGTGCAGCTGTGGAACGTCGCCCAGGCGAAATCCGAGAAGCAATTCAAGCTCAACGCGCCGGTGCTCAGCCTGAGCGTGAGCAAGAACGGCGGCACGTTCGCCGCCGCGATGGAGAAGATGGTGCTTGTCCGTGCGCTGGACGCCAAGGGCGACGGTGACGGCTTCGCGGCCAACAAGGTTCGCTCCGCCAGCCTGTCGCCGGACGGTGCGAAGCTCGCCGTCGCCACGGCGGACAACCGCGTCACCGTCTACAACGCTGCCGCGGGCCGGGCCTACGGCGTCAGCACCGAGTTCTTCACTCACGACGGCGTGCAGGCAGTCGCGTTCCACCCGGACGGCAAGCGCCTCGTGAGCGGCGGCGGCGACAAGGCGGCGCGTGTCTGGACGCAGGCGCTGCTGTGGCAAACCCAGCGAACCGGGAAGCCGGAGGTCGCCATCTACAGCCCCAAGGGCGACCTGATCATCGCCGCCGGCGACAAGGCCATCAAAATCTACCAGGCGGCCGACGGCAAGGAACTGCGCACCATCGCTGCGAACGACGGCCCGGTGAACAGACTGAGCCTCAGCGCCGACGGCACGCGCCTCACAGCCGCCGGCGCGAGGGACAAGCTCGTCAAGGTGTGGGACACCGCCGCCAAGGGCGATGATCCGCTGGCTACGTTCGAGGTGGGCGCGAATGCGCACGCGGTTATCAGCCCCAACGGCCAGCGTGTGGCGGTCACCAGCGTCGGGCAGGACCTGATCACCAACCTGCAAGTCTTTGACCTGGTGCTGGGCCGCGAGGTGCAGACCTTCCGCGACAAGCAGCTGTACGCCGAGGGCTTCCTGCCCGACAACCGCACGCTGCTGGTCAGCAGCCCGGCCGGGAAAAACGTCCAGTTGCTGGACGTGAACGTGCTGACCGCCTTCGATGCCCACAAGGGCGGCGTCGTCAGCGCCCAGTATCACAGCAGCGGCGCCTTGATCCTGACCGCCGGCAAGGACAACACCGTCAAACTCTGGGATGTGGTCAAAAGCAACGTGCTGAAAACGAAGACCTTCGGCCCCTTCCCCGACCCGGTGCGCGCCGCCGTGTTCAGCCGTGATTTCACGCAGGTCGGCGCCGCGGTCGGCAAGAGCGTCAAGGTGTGGAACGTCGCCGACGGCAAGGAAGTGCTGACGCTGCCGCACCCGGCGGAGGTCGCGGCGCTATCGTTCAGCGCCGACAAGACGCGCATCGCCACCGCCGCGGCGGACAAACAAACGCGGCTCTGGGACGCGGCCACCGGCAAGGAACTACAATTCTTCGCGCAGCCCGGTGCCGTGCAGACGGTCCTCTATCACCCGAACAACGCGGCGATCCTGAGCGGCGGCACCGACAAGGTGGTCAGCATCGACGCGCCGGCGATTCAACGGTTGATCCCCGCCGCGACGGCACCGCTGCACGCGCTGACGCTGACGCCGAACGCCACACACGTCGTCACCGCCGGGGCTGATAAAACCGTGACGTTCTGGAACCTCGCCAACGGCAACAAGGAAAAAACCTTCGGCGGCGCGACGGTCACGCTGTTCGCGGTGGCGCTCAACAAGGCCAACACGCTGCTCGCGGCCGGCGGCGCCGACAAGCGCGTGCGCTTGTATAACCTCGCGGACGGCAAGGAAATCAAGGCCGTGGCGCTGGGCGGCGCAGTCAAGACGCTACAGTTCAGCCCGAACAACCTGGCGCTGGCGGCCGGAAGTGCGGACAAAACGCTGCAAGTGTGGAGCACGCCGTTCACACCCGGACAGCCGTTGTCGCCGGACCTGCTGAAGCCGCTGCAAACCTTCACGCACGACGGCGCCGTGACCGATGTGGCCTTCGCCGCGGACAATGCCACGCTGTACGCCAGCAGTCTCGGCAACAGCGTCAAGGCGTTCCGCGTTGCGGCGGACGCACCGACCAAGAGTTTCGGGCACCCGAACCAGGTGTACGCGGTGGCGTTCAGCCCCAACGGCAACCTGCTGGCGACCGGCAATGTCGATGGCAAAATCCGCATTTACGACGTGGCCAAGGCCACGCTGGTCAAGGAGATCAACGCCCACACGGTCAAGGACATGACGCAGATTTACAACGTCGCCTTCACGCCGGACGGCAAGCAGATCGCCAGCTGCAGCTACGACAACAGCATCAAACTGTTCGACGCCACGAGCGGGGCGCTGGTCAAGGAGTTCAAGGCGTACAAGGTGAAGGACTTCGAGAAGGGTCACCGCGACCCGGTCTTCAGCATCGCGATCAGCCCGGACGGCAAATTTCTGGCAAGCGGCTCGGGCGGCATCGAGCGCGTCATCAAAATCTGGAACCTCGCCGACGGCAGTGTGGTGCGCGACCTGAACAACCCGAAGCTGAAGCGCTTCGGCGTGAAGCCGCCACCGAAGTCGCACCCGGGCTGGATCTACGCCCTGCGCTTCACGAAGGACGGCAAGCTCGTCAGCGTCGGCGACGCGCCGATCAACAAGGGCTACCTGGCGGTCTGGAACCCGCAAGACGGCAAGCTGCTCTACGGCGAAGAACTGCCGCTGGGCTCGTTCTACGCGCTGGCACTGACGGCGAACGGCGACCGCTTGGCCATCGCCGCGGGGCCGCGGCAGACCGACGCCGGGGTTCAACAGTGGGTATGTGGTCAAGATGCCCGTGAAGGGAGCGCCAAGCGGCAAGCCGCAGAAACAGGAGCGCTAAGCGGCAAGCCGCAGAAAGAAGGCACCGAGCGCCGGGTCTTTTCTTTCTGCGGCTTGCCGCTTAGCGCTTCCGCCATCAAGGGAGTGAGCATGAAAACCATCGTCTTCGACTTCGGCAACGTCCTCGGCTTCTTCGACCATTACCGCACGCTGAACAAGCTGACGCCGTACACCGACATGGCCGCCGCGGACATGCTCGCCGCGGTCTACGGCGCCGAACTGGAGGACGACTTCGAGTCGGGCGCATCAGCGCCGCGGAGTTCCTGCGGCAGTACCGCGCCCTGTGCCGGCTCACCTGCGAAGACGACTTCCTCCGCGCCGCCTGCGCCGACATCTTCCGGCCGAACGAACCCGTCTGCGCCCTGGTGCCGCGGCTCAAGGCGCAGGGCTACACCCTGCTGCTCGGCAGCAACACCAATGAAATCCACTCGGCCCACTTCCGCCAGCAGTTCGCGGACACGCTGCGGCACTTCGACGCCCTGGTGCTCTCGCACGAGGCCGGCGTGCGCAAGCCGCGGCCGGAGTTCTTCGCGCACTGTCAGCGTTTGGCGGGCTGCCCGCCGCGGGAGTGCGTCTTCATTGACGACCTGGCCGCGAACGTCGCGGGGGCCGTGGCGTGCGGCTGGCACGGCATCGTGTATATTGACGCCGAAGACTTGCAGACGCGGCTGAAACAACTGGGCGTGCGACTGTGAGGGCGTGTCATGGAGACCCCGTTGATTGTGGCGCTGGTCGTCGGCGGGCTGGGGTTGCTCGCGTTCCTGTGGTGGGGCAGCCCGCCGGCCCGCTGTTTCGCCGCCCACGGCGCCGCCAGCCGGGCGTACAACGCGGGCCGTTACGACGAGGCGGAACGACACGCGCGGCGGGCACTCGACCTGGTCGAGCGGCACCACCTGGACGAGCGGCTCTACCTCGCCGCCCTGAACCTGCTCGGCCAGATCAACATGGCCCAGGGGAAGCTCGACGAGGCGGAGGAACTGCTCAGGGACTCGCTGGAGGGGATGAAGCGGCGGCTGCGGCCGGATCACCCGGACGTGGCGGCCGGGCTGAACAACCTCGGCAAGCTCTGCAGCGAGCGCGGCCACTACGACGCGGCGGAGATGTACTACCGCCAGGCGCTGGAAATCTGGCAGAAGGCCCACGGGCCGGACCACGACCACGTTACCACGGCCCTGAACAACCTCGGCAACGTCTACCTGCAACAGTCCCGCTACGCGGAAGCCGCGGTCGTCCTGGAGCGCAGCCTGGCCGTCCGCGAGCGGCGCCACGGCCCCGGCCACGCCGAGGTCGCCCAGGCCCGCAACAACCTCGCCAACTGCTACGCCAGCCAGGGCGACTACGCCGCGGCGGAAGCCCTTTACGAGAAGGCGCTGGCCGACGCCGAGCGCGCACTGGGGCCGGACCACCCGACGGTGGCGCACGTCTGGCAGAACCTGGGCAGCCTTTACTCGAAGCAGGGGAAGTACGACGCGGCCGACGCGGCCCAGCAGCGGTCCCTGGCCATCAAGCAGCGGGCCTTCGGCGGCGACCACGCGGAGATCGCCAGCGCGCTGAACAACGAGGCGGTGCTGTGCCATAGGCGCGGCGACTACCGCACGGCCGAGCAGCTCTGGCGGCAGGCGCTGGCCATGAAGGAGCGCCTGCTCGGCCCGGACCACCCGCAGGTGGCACTGGGGCTGAACAACCTGGGGGCCGTGGCCCAGGCGCAGGCCCGGTACGACGAGGCCGAGGCATACTTCCGCCGCGCCCTCGCCGTCCACGAGTGCAACGACCCGAACCACCCGAACGTGGCCAAATGCCTGAACAACCTCGGCATGGTGCAGTCCACCCGCGGGCACCACGCGCAGGCCCGGGCGCTGCTCGAACGGTCGCTCGCCGCCGACGAGCGCACGCGGGGGCCGGACCACCCCGAGGTCGCCCACCGCCTCAACAACCTGGCGGTGCTGTGCATCCGCGAAGGCAAGTACGCCCAGGCCGAGCAGCTGCTGCGCCGCGCGCTGGCCATCCGCGAAAAAGCGCTCGGCCCGGACCACCCGGACGTGGGCCAGGCCCTGCTCAACCTGTCGTCCGTCTACCTCGAACTGGGCAAACCCGCCGACGCCCTGCCGCTGTGCCGGCGCGGCCTGGAGGTGCAGGAAAAGCGGCTGGGGCCGGAGCACCCGCACCTGGCGCAGGCGTTCAACAACCTGTGCGTCATCTACCAGCAGCAGGCCCGCTTCGACGAGGCGGAGCCGCCGGGCCGGCGGGCGCTGGCCATCCGGCAGAAGGCGCTGCCGCCGGGCCACCCGGACGTGGGCGAGTGCCTGATGAACCTCGGGTCGCTGCTGCTGCGCCGCGGGCGCTACGACGAGGCGGAGCCGTACTACCGCGATTCGGTGGCGCTGTTCGCGACGGCGCTGGGCCAGGGGCACGCGCGCTACGCGGCGGCGGTCAACAACCTGGGGGCGCTGCACGCGCGGCAGGGCCGTTACGCCGAGGCGGAGCCGCTGCTGCGGGAGGCGCTGGACGTCCGCCGGCAAGCGCTGGGGCCGGACCACCACACGCTGGGCGAGACGTGGACGCGGCTGGCCGAGCTGTATCTGTGGCAGGGCCGGCCCGCGGAGGCGGAGGCTGTGGCCCGTCAGGCGGTGGTGGCCCGTGGGGCGGGACTGGGGCCGGACCATCCTTCCGTGGGGCAGAGTTTGGTGGTGCTGGGGGATGCTTGCCGCGACCAGGGCCGGCAGGATGAGGCGGAGCCGCTGTACCGCCAGGCCCTCGGCATCCTGGAAGCGGCGTGGGGGGCAGAGCACCCCGAGGTGGCGAAGGCGCTGCGCGGCTGGGGCCGGCTGCACCTGGCCCGCGGCGACCGCGGCGCGGCCGAGCCGCTGCTGAGCCGCGCCTTCGTGATCCGCGAACGAACACTCGGGGGGGAGCATCCCGAGACGACCGAGAGCCGGCGCGATTGCGACGAGTGCGGGCGGGGCGGTTCTTGAAGGGAGCCCGCAGCGCCAGCAAGGGTAGGACCTCTACCCTTGCTGGCGCTGCGGGCTCCCTTCAAGCAAGGGCCGCCGCGTCACGAGGACGCCCTGGCGGCGTTGCGCTTGCGGGTGGCCGCCGCCTTCTTCGCGGAGGCGGAGCGCGCCGCGGCCGGTCGTGCCGCCGACGCCTGGCCGCCCTTGTGGCCGCCCTTCTTGCTCGACTCGTTCGTGTCCTCTTTGCCGCGGCCACTGCCCGACTTGTTGCCGCCGCCGGTCTCCTTGTTGACCGTCGCCCAGGCCCGCCGCGCGGCCTCTTGCTCATCCACGCCGCGGCTCTCGTAGCCCTCCTCGATGTGCTCCGCCTGGCGTTTCTGCTTGTCCGTGTACTTCGACTTGTCCCCGCGTGGCATGGCCTTACCCTCCTTCTCGGTGCAAAATCAGATCACGGCCCCGGCGCTTGCCGGGCGCCTGGCTGCGATCAACGCATGGTTCCGACCAGTAAGATTACATGGCAAATCGTGTGCCGCCCGTCTCGGACGGACCTGTCACAGCAGGGCATCCAATCTCGACGTATGAAAAAGATGGCCCCCTTGGCCCAACCGCACTGGCTATCTTCGGCTTGCCCAAGTCGTTGGCAGTGGCTAGGTTTTCTCCTGGCCCCGGGCGGGTTGGGCCAAGGGGGCCAACTTTTTCATACGTCGAGATTTGGCACCCTTCACCGCCACTTCCGGAGAGCATCGTCATGCGGCCGCACTGGATCGAGCGTTACCGCGAGCACTTCCGCGCCTACTTCGGCGCACCGTTCGACAGCCGGCCCTATCGGCAGGAGGACGGCACGCCAATCGAGGTCGTCACCTACGACCAGCGCTATCCGAAATTCCGGGTGTTCGTGTCGCTGGGCCTGGTCAACTACGCCCTGGACGTGAAGGAGGTGGCGGAGGTAATCGCGCTGACGGACGCGGCGTGGAAGGAAGTACCGCTGCTGTTCGTCAACACCCTGTTCTTCGCGGTGCAGCAGCGCATCCCGCTGGATTCGCGCTTCGCGGTCGGCGTGTCGGCGCTGGATCCGGCGTTCGCGGAGCACTACGACAAGAGCGCTCTGTTCTTCACAACCGCGGACGGCTTCGGCGAGGGCTTCGAGCAACTGGACCTGGGCGACGCCACCGGCGCGGTCTACCAGGCCCTGTTCATCTCGCCGGCGGAGAAGGATTTTCTCGGGCGCCACGGCGGCCCGGCGCTGGAGGCGAAACTGCGGGCCCAGGACGCCGACCTGTGCAGCCTGCGGCGGCCGTCGTGTGTGTAAAACATATTCACCACAGAGAACGCAGAGCGCGGAGTCAAGACAAAAAGAGGATCCACAGATGACACAGATAAAGACAAATTCAAATGTCTTTATCTGTGTCATCTGTGTCATCTGTGGATCAATTCTTCTGTCTGTTCTCTGCGCTCTCCGCGTGCTCCGTGGTGAATTTTTTCAATGGTCGTTCTTCTTCGCCTCGTCCGGGTACACGTCCGGCAGCGCGTTGGCTTGCACCTCCAGTGCGGGTAGATCGTCCGAGCTGTCGTCGGCCACATGCGTGCGGCGGTCGAGAAGACGCTCCAGGTCGCGCTGGTTGATTTGCTCGGTGCGCTCGTTCGGCGACACCGGTGGCGGCAGGTCGGGACCGAAATCGACCTTGTAGCGGAACTGGGCGATGCTGAGCTGGTCGTTTGGCAGCAGCGCCGCCCGCCGCACCCGCGCGCCGTTGACGCGCGTGCCGTTGGTGCTACCGAGGTCGCGCAGCAACAGCAGGCCGTCCGTCTTGACGATGACGCAGTGCATCTTCGAGACGCTCTTGTGGTCGATGCGCAGGTCGCAGCCCTCCGTGCGGCCCACCAGCGTCATGTCCTTGACGATGGCGATGGGCTGACCGCCCTCCAGAGGTATCAGTTGGGCGCGCATGGCCCCTCCCACGACGACAGACAACCTTCGATCATTGGTTGTATTATAATGGACGGATCGCGCGGAAGTCGATTCGTCAAGGCCCGTCGCCAGAAAAGGCAGGGACGCCGATGCATGTTGTTCATTTTGTGCAGCGTTATCCGCCCGCCCTGGGCGGCTCCGAGGCGTACTTCGCCCGGCTCGGCCGCTTCCTGGCCGGCCACGGCGACCGCGTCACCGTCTTCACCACCACCGCGCTCGACCTCGAAGCGTTCTGGTCGCCACACGCCGCGGCGCTGCCGCCCGGTGTCGCCACCATGGACGGCGTCACGGTGCGCCGCTACCCCGTGACGCACTGGCCCGGCCGCCGCTACGTCCTCAAGGCGCTGTCGCTGCTGCCCTGGCGTCCCCTGCAAGCGCTGGGCCTGCCCTGCAATCCGATCAGCTGGCCCATGCGCTGCGCCGCCGACCACTGGGACGAGCCCGTCGATGTCGTCCACGCCAGCGCCCTGCCCTACACCTGGCCGCTCTGGTGCGGCCTGCGTCTGGCGCGGCGCCGCCGTGTGCCGTTTGTGCTGACGCCGTTCCTGCACGCCGGCGACCCCGCCGACCCGCACGACCCGATCCGCCGCGCTTACACCCGGCCGGGACTGCGCTGGCTGCTGCGGCAGGCGGACGTGCTGTTCGCGCAGACGGAACTGGAGCGGGCCGCTTTGCTCGACGTGGGCGTCGCGGCGGGGCGCGTGGTCCTGCAAGGGCTCGGCGTCGATGCTTCGGAGTGTACCGGCGGCGACCGCGCTGCGGCCCGGCAGCGCTGGGGTTGTGACGACGCGGATGTGGTCATCGGCCATCTGGCGAACCACAGCCGTGAGAAGGGCACCGTGGACCTGGTGTGTGCGTTCGAGCGGCTGGCGCGGCTGAACGGAGCGTGCCGGCTGATGCTGGCGGGGCCGGAGATGCCGAATTTTCGGCACTTCTGGCAGGACTGGTCCGGCCGACAGCCGCTGGCGCTGCTGGAGCGCGTGCGCCGGCTGGGCGTGCTGGACGAAACCGGGAAGCGCGATTTCTTCGCGGGGATTGATGTGTTCGCGCTGCCGAGCCGGTCGGACTCGTTCGGCCTGGTGCTGCTGGAGGCGTGGGCCAACGGTGTGCCCAACGTCGCCTACCGGGCTGGCGGTGTCGCGGAAGTGGTGCGGCACGAGGAGGACGGGTTGCTGGTGCGCTGTGGCGCAGTGGATGAACTGGCGGAGAGGCTGCGGCGGCTGGCGGAACAACCGGAGTTACGGCACACGCTGGGCGAGCGCGGCCGGCGGCGGGCATTGGATGAATTACGGTGGGAAGAGCGGTTGGAGGTGGTGAGGCGGACGTGCCAGGAGGCAACGAACCCTTGCGGCGCGTTTCACTATTGCGACTCGCATGGTTGATTTTGGGAATTGGGTCGATTGCACTCGCATGGCGCTCAACTTTCCCCAAAGGCGGAGTTTGACCGTGGCCATCGATCCTGAGGAATTCGCGAGGTTGCTCGGCGCGGTCCCGATGTAGACGGCGGCCCGTTCGGAATGGTGCGGCTGGCTTGCGACCTCCTCTCTTGATAAGTCACGTCCGCTTCCGCGGCAAGGGCTCTCCTTTGTGATGTGGTATGTCCGAGCCCGAGCGCCAGCGCGGGGCCAGCGTTGCCCCGCGCTGGCGCTCGGGCTCGGACCCAGAATCACCAGCGCGATGCCGCCTCAGCCGTCGCGCCGCGCCGCCGCGGGCCGGCTCTCCAGCGGCACCACCTTCGGGTGCGGCACCACCACCGCCTCGACGCCCCCGTGCCGCCGTTGCAGCTGCGCGAAGTCCAGCCGCAGGAACGCGAACAGCATCGGGTCGGGACCGTTGGCCAGATACTCCCGCGCCAGCGCCGCCATCTGCTCGTCGTAGCGCTTCTGGCTGCGCGAGTGCAGGGCATAGCGGCCCTCGTGGCGGCGCAGGTCGCCGTCGAACGCCGGGCTGAGGTGGAACAGCTCGTGGAAGATGGTGATGAACTTGTCGTCGAAACTCTGGTCGAGGAAGCGCGGCAGGCAGAACGTCATCAGGTACAGGAATTCGCGGCCGTCCAGGGCGTAGCGCTGCACCGTGTAGGTGACGCCGCGGCGCTCGCGAGTGAGGCTGCCGTCGGTGAAGCGCAGCGGCGTGACGCGGGCCTGCAAGCCGTGCGTGCGACCGCTGCGCGCCTGCGTGGCCGCGATCAGCAGCCGCTCCGGGTCCACGTGCCGTAGTTCGCGGCAGCGTTCGGCCACGTCGGCGAGGAGGCGGCGGACGTGACCGCAGAAGTCGAAGGGGGCGTTGCGCAGACCGGTGGGCAGGCGCGGGTCGGCGTCCACGGGGGGCCGGCCGCCGCGGCGGCCGGTTGGGGCGCGGATGAGGCGCACCGGCAACGGCGCCTCGGGCTCGTGCCAGTGGAAGAGCAGCTGGGGCTGGGCGGCGGTCGCGGGGTTCGTGCAAGACGCGGCCACGGTCGATCTCCTGGAGCCCCGGATTATGGGCGGTCCGTCCCGACCCATCTCCCCGCAGATGATACCGCGCCGCGCCGGCGACACACGGGAAAAAATTTTAATCTTCGCCAGCTGCGAAGGGCGTGGGGTTCGGAGTGCTGACGTTTGGGGAGCAGCCGGCAAATGCGTTAAACTCCGCACTGTCGGCCGGTCGATACATCCACAGCACAACTCTCCGAAGCGTGTGGATAGCGGAACGAACCTGGGCCGACCGCCGGCCCCGTCGGGTGGGCGAGGAGGAAGTCATGAAACGCACGCGCCGCTGGCCGTGGTTGCTCGTGAGCGGCTTCGCTCTGGCGACGCTGGTCGGCTGTCAGACCTACGTCCCCGAAGCGAGCCTGACCCTGCCGTCGGGCTTTTATCTGAAGCATCCGCCGCAGTACATCCCGCCCTCGCCGGCGTACCCGCTGAGCCGCGAATTGACCCACCTGGAAGAGGCGTCGCTGCAGCAGCAGGCGCCGCCGGTGCCGCCGCAGCTGGCGCCGGGCGGCGGGGCGCTGCCGTGAGGATGAGGGGGTGAGGGGGTGAATGGGTGAGGGGGTGAAAGAGCGATACTTGCGTCTTTCACCCCCTCACCCATTCACCCCCTCACCCCCTCACCCATTCACCTCCTCATACGATAAAGGCATGGCACGTTTCACCATCCTCGAACACGACCACCCCACGCTGCACTGGGACCTGCTGCTGGAAGCGGGTGAAACGCTGCGCACCTGGCGGTTGGCCCAGCCGCCCGAAGGTCCGCAGCCCATCCCGGCCACGCCGCTGCCCGATCACCGCCTTGTTTACCTCGACTACGAAGGCCCCGTCAGCGGCAACCGTGGCGTCGTCCGCGCCTGGGACCGCGGCACCTTCGCACCGGACCTGCCCGCCGCGAACCCGGCACGCCTGGAACTGCGCTTGCACGGCGGCCGCGTCAATGGCACCGCCCTCCTGTGGCGGCAGGAGGGCGGGGACTGGGTGTTTCAGTGGATCGGGGAAGACACCGCGGTCAGTTGCCGGCCGGCGGCGCCGCCAGATGCACTGGCGGCAGACTGAGGGCGGCCCCTTCCAGCGAACGGCCAACGATGGTCAGCACGCCCGGCCGCACATCCACCTGCCGCAGCACCACGCTGGGCCGGTCCTTGTCGCCGCGGAACTGAATGGCGGCCGTCGGGTGGCCGTTGTAGCGAAACCAGGTCACATCGATATTCGGGCCGCGGACCACTTCGGAGAGCTGTTCGAGGAACGGCTGCGGCGCGATCGGCAGCGCCCCCGCCTGCATCCCATGCAACTCCAGTACGACGACGTTCGGCTCCTTGGCGGCCATCCACACCTTGAACTCGGCGGACAGGATGGTGCTGAAAAAGCCTTCGCCGTAGCGGAAGGCCAGGCGCAGCGCGCTGATCCTGCTCCAGGACGAGACGGGGGCCGCTGAAGTTGGCGGGCAGGAGCTTGTCGGCGATGCCCATGCGGATGAAGTCTTCCTCGAAAAAGCTGTTGATCTGGGCCTCGTTGAACGAGAGCTGCCATTTCGGCTCCAGGGCGATGGAGGCCAGACGGCCGGACTCGGTGACGAAGGCGGCGGACCACTGCTGCCGCTGTTTGCCTGGCTTGATGCTGACCCGGTTGTAAAAGCTGGGCTCGTGTTTGACCAGCAGGCCAAGCGTCAGCACAACGCCGGTGAACAGCCCGAGCCCAATTGCCGCGCCCACGAGCCATCGCTTGCGACGCATACGCGCCCCCGGCTTGAAGAGGAAGGGTGACCAGGTGACACGGTGCCACTCCAGGGCGGCGTATAACCGGCGGCTGGTGATGGGTCAACGCCTTCTTCAGTCTGTCAACCTGTGGCAGTCATTTTTCCCGTCTTGCCGCTGGCGTCCCCTTCCCGCCTCTGTTACAATTTCTTCATAACCTGCCTGTGATCCGCCCTGTGCCCACACGACCGCGGACCTGCCGAAGAAGTTGTTGCGTTGCCGACCGTCACCGACAACAATGGAAGCAATACTGCCAGCTTTCCGACCACGATGCCACAGGCGCGACCGGTTCCGCGGTCGCCCTGTCCGTGTCACCAACGAGGGGGGAAACTCATGAAAGGACGTACCGTTCGCTGGCTCGTACCAGCCGCGATCGCATTGACCCTGGTGGCGCGCAGCCACCTCGGTGCCCAGAACGCCGACAAGACGAAGACCGCCACCGAGGCCGTCATTCCCGGCCCGGGCGCCATCCAGTCCGTCGCGATTCACCCGACGGCGGTGAACCTCAAGGGCGAGGATGATTCCGCCCAGTTGATTGTCACCGGCACGCTGGCCGGCAACCGCCTGCAGGATTTGACCGGCGACGTGAAGTACGAGGTCGCCAACCCCAAACTGGCGCGCGTCACCACGACAGGGCGCATCATCCCGCTGGCCGACGGCGCCACGCAGGTGACCGCCCGCTACGGCAACCATGCCGTGACGGTGCCGCTCAAGATGGAGAAGATGACGGAGAACCTGCCGATCAACTTCACCAACCATATCGTGCCGATCTTCACAAAACTGGGCTGCAACGGCGGCGGTTGCCACGGCAAGTCCGGCGGCCAGAACGGCTTTGCCCTGAGCCTGCTCGGCTTCGTGCCGGAGCTGGACTATCAAGCGCTGGTCAAGGAGAACCGCGGTCGCCGGCTGTTCCTGGCGGCGCCGGCGCAGAGCCTGCTGCTGACCAAGGCGACCGGCACCATGGCGCACGCCGGCGGCAAGCGCATGGAGGTCGGCTCGGACGAATACAAGCTCGTCAAGCGCTGGATCGCCTCCGGTACGCCGTTCGGCAAGGACAGCGATCCGAAGGTCACGAAGATCACGGTGTACCCCGAGCACCGCATCATCCCGCGCAACAACCGTCAGCAATTCGCGGTTTACGCTCACTACAGTGACGGCAACGTCCTGGACGTGACGCAGCGGGCGCAGTACGAGAGCAACGAACCGGATGTGGCGGTGGTGGACGGCAACGGCCTGGTGCGGACGCTGGAGCTGAGCGGCGAGGCGGCGGTCATGGCCCGCTACCAGGGCCAGGTGACCGTCTTCCGCGCCACGGTGCCGCTGGGCATGAAGATCCCGGACTACAAGTTCGCGTATCAAACGGTCGTGGACCGCTACACGCACAAGCAGTGGCAGCAGCTGGGCATCGTGCCGTCGGAGCTGTGCAGCGATGAGCAGTTCATTCGGCGCGCGTCGCTGGACATCACCGGCACGCTGCCGACGCCGGCGCAGATCAAGGAGTTCCTGGCCGACAAGGCGCCGGACAAGCGCGACCGGTTGATCGACCGTCTGGTGGACACGCCGGAGTACAGCTATTACTTCGCGAACCGCTGGGCAGACCTGCTGCGTGTGCGTCGCGGCAAGAACGTCAACCGGGCCTTCGGCACCTTCGCGTTCCACAACTGGATTCGCGCGAGCCTGGCCGCGGACAAGCCGTACAACGACTTCGCTCGCGAAATCCTGGGCGCCGTCGGCGACGAGACCAAGTGCCCGCCGACGGTGTGGTACAAGGATCTGAAGGACCCCGAGCAGTTCGTCGATGACTCCTGCCAGCTGTTCCTGGGCGTGCGCATGGCGTGTGCCCAGTGCCACCACCATCCGTATGAGAAGTGGAGCCAGGACGACTACTGGGGCATGGCCGCGTTCTTCGGTCGCGTCGCCCGCAAGGTAGCGCCGCAGCCCGGCGTGGTCGTGCAGGGCCAGCAGAACCAGCGTCAGGTGATCTACATCAAATCGACCGGTAACGTGAAGAACAAGCGCACTGGCAAGACCGCGATCATGAAAGCGCTGGACGGCCCGGCGCTGGAGGTTGATGCCGGCGAGGATCCGCGGCACAAGCTGGTCGATTGGATGACGGCGCGGGACAATCCGTTCTTCGCCCGCTCCGTGGTGAACCGCTACTGGGCGCATTTCTTCGGCCGCGGCATCGTCGATCCCCTGGACGACATGCGCGTGACCAACCCGCCGTCGAACCCCGAACTGCTGGACGCGCTGGCAAAGGACTTCATCGAGCACGACTTCAGCCTGAAGCACCTGGTCAAGATGCTGTGCAAGAGCCGGACGTACCAGCTCAGCGCTCAGCCGAACGAGTTCAACAAGCACGACAAGCGTGCCTACGCTCGCTACTATCCGCGGCGCATGGGCGCAGAGGTGCTGTTTGATGCGGTGAGCCAGGTGACCGGCAGCCCCGCGACGTTCCAGGGCCTGCCCAACGACAAGCATTCGCCGAGCCGGGCGATCATGCTGCCGGACGAGTCGTTCACGTCGTACTTCCTGGACGTGTTCGGCCGGCCGCAGCGCATCAGCGCCTGCGAGTGCGAGCGTGTCAGCGAGGCCAATTTGGCCCAGGCGCTGCACCTGCTCAACTCGCAGGAGATTCAGGACAAGATCGCCCGCACCGGCGGCCGCGCCGAGCAACTGGCGAAGGACAAGCGGCCTGACACGGAGAAGGTCGAGGAGCTGTTCCTGTGGGCGCTGGCTCGGCGGCCCACGCAGGCCCAGATGCGGCTGGCGCTGGACAACATCCAGATGCACGCCGCCAACAAGCGGCTCGCGTATGAGAACATCATCTGGGCGCTGATGAACACCAAGGAGTTCATCTTCAACCAGTGACTTTGATGTCTACCGCTTGCGGCTTAGCGCACTGCGACCCTTCTAACGCTGGCTGGGTTGCAGCGCGCTAAGCCGCAAGCGGCAGAAAGCAACTTGACGCCCTCACCATCTCCGTGAACAATAAACGAAGTCTCCATCATCCCCCACCCTCAGCGGAGGTTTACGCGATGAAGCGCCTGCTTGCGGTCGCCCTGCTGGCCCTGGCCGCCGTGGCCCCGGCCCGTGCCACCGAGATCACCGGCCAGTACGTCGAGGCCCGCACCTGTGATGTCTGGACCGGGCCGTGCTTTGCCAACGCCGACTTCAACCTGGCCGGCAAGAACGCCGTCATGGCCTGGCGCGTCGAGAAGGGCAGTCTGAATAATGTCAAACTGGACGGCCTGAGCGTCGTCGCCGTCATCCGCGCCAGCAACACCCTCGGCCTGGAACAGGAGGCCCCCGCCCAGGTGGTGCTGATCGTCGATAGCAAGGCCACCACCGAGCAGCAGGCAGCCCTGGTCGCGCTGGCGAAGCAGCAGGGCGGCAAACTGTTCGGCAAGGTGGTGGCGGTGCAGGCGGCGCCGATCAACCTGACGGTCTGCGCCTGCAAGGGCGAGACCTGTGCCGAGTTGAAGGCCGGCGCCGCCCGTGTCAAGACGCGCTGCCTGGACCACGAGCACGACAAGGCGTGCGGCAACGAGACCGCCTTTTATCCGCCGCTGGCGCAGGGCGTCCACCACGCTCGTCCGGGCGCCGCGGTCGAGAACGTTTGGAGCGGCAACGGCCTGGGCATGACCTGGGGCGACTACGACCGCCGCGGCGCTTACGTCGGCACCTTCTCGGTGCGCTGAGGCACTGCCATTGCTTGACGGTGACTTACCGGCTCATTCGACAGACGGGAACGGGAATCGCGCAGCGCGCGGCGCTGGTGGTTCCCGTTTTTCTTGGGAGAGACATATCATGATCCGCATTCTCTGCGCCGTGTCCGTTGCGGCGCTGCTGCTGGGCGCCACGCTGACACCCGCCCAGGACGGCAAGTTCAGCATCAAGGCCGAGAAGACCGCGCCGCCCGGCGAACTCAAACCGGACCTCGCCAAGCTGCTCGGCGACAACGCGGTGCAGTTCCTGGACCCCAAGGGCGGTCTGATCTGCACGCTCTGGTTCCGCAAGGAAGTGCCCGCCGACGCCACCGCCGAGCAGGTCAAGAACGGCCTGACCTATGGCGAACTGAAGGAGACGACGTTCCTGGCCGCGGTGAAGTTCGAGCAGCCGTGGACGGACTACCGCAAGCAGAAGATCAAGCCAGGCGTCTACACCATGCGCTTCGGCGTGCAGCCGATGGACGGCGATCACATGGGCGCGTCGCCGGAGAAGAATTTCTTGCTGCTGGTGGCGGCGGACCAGGACACGAGCCCGGCGCCGATGGAGCCGAAGATGCTGATTGAGAAGAGCATGAAAAGCATTGGCACAGGACACCCGGGGGTGCTGATGCTGTTCGAGAACAGCAAGCCGGCCGCGGCGCCGCAGCTGGTCACCAAGCTGGGCAACCATCAGGTGCTGAATTTTCGCGAAAATGTCAGCGCCGCCGGGCAGAAGGCGGCCATTGGCGTCGGGCTGACGCTGGTGGGGCACGCGGAGTGAACGGATGAAACGCGAGCCCCGGATGAGTGCGCTTGCGCTCGCCCGGGGCTCGCGGTATAATGCCTCCTGCTGAATCGCCCGCACACCCATCAAGGGAGGCAGTAACGTGGCCGCCAAGTTGACCAGCCTACGACTTGCCGGGTGGAAATCGATCCGGGACGCAACGATTGATTTCCGACCGCTTAATGTCCTCATCGGGGCGAACGGGGCTGGGAAGTCGAACCTCGTTAGCTTTTTCAAATTGATGAGCGAGATGATGGCGGGTCGGTTCCAGGAATACATCGGTACGACTGGCGGGGCCGAGGCACTTCTCTATTTCGGATCCAAGCAAACATCTGTTCTCAAAGCCGATTTCCGGTTTGCCGCCGAGCAAGGGCAAATAAATTACCTGCTGCGCTGGGTGCCAGCGGCCGGAAACACCCTCCTGTTCGCGGAAGAAAAGTTGGAGATGGAGTCGGGTAGTATTAATTACTCCAATTTTAATGAAGTGGGGGGGCACCGTGAAACATGTATGCGTGAGTGGGGTGTGGATGACACTGATAAACCTACCGAAAAATTCCTTCATAAGTGGTTGACTCGTTGCCGAGTGTTCCACTTCCACGACACATCGCTTTTGGGGCCCATGCGACGGGATTGCTTTCTTGATGCCAATCGCTACTTGTACCCGGACGGCGGTAATCTGCCGGCCATGCTGTACCTGTACCGCGAACGCTTTACCCCTGCCTATAACCGCATCGTCGCGGGGGTGCGAGCGGTTGCCCCATTTTTCGATGATTTCGTCCTTGAGCCACTCCGTTTGAACCCGAAAAACGTCGCCCTGCACTGGCGGGCGAAGGGTTCCGACTACGACTTCGGCGCGCACCAATTGTCGGACGGCACACTGCGGGCCATTGCCCTGTTCACGCTTCTGCTTCAGCCGGAAGAAGACCTGCCGGAAATGATCATCCTGGACGAACCGGAATTAGGGTTGCACCCCACAGCCCTGGCCATCTTAGCCGACCTGTTGAAATCGACCTCCCGGCACAGCCAGTTGCTAGTCGCCACGCAATCGGCCCTGCTGCTCGACCATTTCGAGCCCGAAGACATCATCACCGTCAACCTTCGCGACGGTGCCTCCACGTTCGAGCGGCTGGACTCCGAGCGCTTGAAGGATTGGCTGGAGGATTACACGCTCAGCGACCTCTGGGAGCGCAACGTGATCGGGGGAGGGCCGTACTGATGATACGGCTCTATTTCTACGTCGAAGGCCAAACGGAACAGGAGTACGTCAAGCGCGTGTTGCAGCCACATCTGGCAGCCCACGGCGTCCAGGTGATGGGGGCAGTCCTGGCGGCCAGTGGGCGGAAACACGGTCTCGTTTCCCGCGGCGGTGGCAATCGTTACCAACCCATGCGCAAAGACCTGGGGAATTTGCTCCGGCAGGACGCCGCCACGGAAGTGCGCTTCACCACCATGTTTGACCTGTACGCCCTTGGCCGGACGTACAAGGGGTTTCCCGGTTGGGACGAGGCCGAAAAGCAACGACAGCTTCCCCGCGAACGGGTGCTGGCGCTGGAGAAAGCGTTCGGGGACGATGTGGGCGATTTCCGGTTCATCCCGCACATTCAGCTGTTTGAATTCGAGACCATTCTGCTGTGCGAGCCAGGGCATTTCACCCTGGTGTACGACAAGGCTGACGCGGGCATTGCCGCTCTCCAGGCGGCGGTCGCCGAGGCCACATCACCGGAACTGGTCAACGACGGTGAACTGACCGCACCGTCGAAGCGGATCAGTGAGCACTTTCCGGACTACCGCGGCCAGAAGACCACCGTCGGGGCCGAGCTTGCGCATTGCGTGGGGATCGACCTGACGCGCCGCCTGTGTCTGCACTTCGACCAGTGGCTCAGGCAACTGGAAGCGCTCGGAACCCCACTGGCGGCGCCCCAGCCACCTGAGCCGCCCTGAGAATGGACTCGGTGTTACCGTGGCTTGAGATACTGCCCGCGTAGGCCCTGGCTCTGGACCGTCAGATACGGGGCGTCTGGCCGCAGCTGCCGGGCCACGTACAGGATCTGTCCGACGTGCTCCGCACACCGGCGCTCAGACGCCCAGCGCCTTCAGGTACGTCCCCGCCAGCGCCAGAATTATCACCACCATGACCACCATGTAAATCAGCCACACCAGCCCGACCAGCGCCCGCGTCAGTTCCTTCATGCGCCGCGCGGCCTCGTCGTGTTGCTGTTCGGCCTGGTGGCGCATCGACTCCGGCACCCGGCCCGCTTCCTCCGCGACCGCCACCACCGCCAGGAAGTTCGCCGGAAACAGCCCAGGCACCGACAGCGCCAGCGTCAGGCTGTCGCCGCGCTTGACCACCGCCACCGCCTCGTCGGCCCGGGACGCGAAGGCCGCGTTGCCGGTCGCCGCCAAACTTTGCCGCAGCGCCTTGCCGACCGCCAGCCCCGCCCCCAACGTCAGCGACAGCGCCAGCGCGAACCGTCCCAGCGCCAGCGCCCGCACGCACGGCCCCACCGCCGGCAGTCGCAGCAGCAGCCGTTGCAGCGCCGCCGTCTCGCCCAGCCAGCGATTCGCCAGCACGTACAGCAGCACGACGCCCGCCGCGCCGCCGAAGTTCAGCGCCACGAACAGCAGCGCTCCGGGCACGCCGCCCAGGCCGAACACCTTCGGCCCCGGGGCGGCCGCCCCGCGCAGCGCGTCCAGCACCACCAGCACCAGGGCGAAGATCAGCACCGCCACCACCCAGATCAGCAGCGGCCCAAGCGTCTGCGCCGGAAGTGGCGCGTCAACTTCTGCTGCAACTGGTAGTAGTTTTGCAATTCCTCGAACACCTCCGGCAGCCGGCCAGTCTGCTCGCCGACCGCCACCAGCGCGAGGAACAATGGCGGCAGCACGGCCCGCTCGTCTCGGAGAGCATCTTCCAGGTTGTCGCCGCGCTCCAGGCGCGCGGCGACGCGCCCGGCCAGCGGCTGCACCGCCGCGGAGCCGCGCTCCGCCTGCTGACGGAACACCTTCGTCAACGGCACACCGGCGTCAATGCTATGCCGCAACATGTGACAGAGGCCAGCCAGCGGGCCAGCCCCCAAGCGCCGGAAAACAACATGCGCCCATTCCTCCCCGAGAACACCCTGGTCCTTCAATCCTACCCGGCTTTTGTGTAACCTGTCACCTGTTACCCGTAACCCGTTCTGGAGCCGATCCATGTCCGAACCTCTCCGCCATGTGCCCGCGGACGCCGTCGTCACCGGCTGGGACTTCAGCACCGGCGCCGTCAAGTGCCTGGCCTTCGACCTCGACGGCAACACCCTCGCCCAGGTCCGCCTGCCCACCGACCTGTGGACACAGCCAGCCAACGTCTCGGAACTGAACCTGATGCAGCTCGAAGGCCAGGCGTACGCCAGCACGCGCGCCATCATCCGCCAGCTGCGCGAACTGCGCCGGCTCGACGCCTGGCGGGCCGGCGGCATCTCCGCGACGCACCACACCGCCGGCCGCATCGACCACGACGCCAACCAGGTCCGTCGCGCCATCTGCTGGAACGACCAGAGCCTCATCCCCTACCACGCCCAGGGGCTGCAGCGCCTCGGCGGCCAGGCGCGGGCCATCGAACTGACCGGCGGGCCGTGGGCCATCCGCTACTCGCTCAGCCATCTCGTCAAGGACGAGGTTGAGTTAGCCGAAGCGGACTGGCGACGAACGCACCGCATCGCGCAGCACGGCGTCCTGGCGGCAGGATACTTGACGGGCAACTTCGACGTGGTCAGCGTCTCCGCGGCGGCGTCCACCGGCATCATGGATTTGCGCACCAATCAATGGCGGCGCGAAATGCTCGAAGCGCTGGCAACACCGGAATTGCGCGAACTGGCCTGGCAACAGCTGCCGCGCATCGTCGATCAATTCGAGCCCGTCGGCCAGCTGCGGGGCGTCGGCGAGTCGCCACGGCCGTGGATCTTCCCGACCAGCGACGATCAGCAGGCGGGCCTGGTCGGCGGCGGTGCCGTCGATGAGGGGCAGATGGCGATTGTCCTCGGCAACTCGGCAGTGGTCAACTCGTCGTCGAATCGGCTGCCGGCGACAGATCGGCTCGACGTGATGAAGTTGAACTGGGGCCCGTTCCTGTGGATGCGCTGCTACAACAACGGGGCGCAGTTCCTCGACCCCATCGTCGGCCCGAATCCGCCGTGGGACCAGCTGGAGGCGGAAGCGCGGGCGTGTGCCGCGGACGGCGGCGTGCAGGTGCTGCCGTTCCAGCACCCGGAGCCGTCGCTCGGTGTGATGCAGTCGCAGGTGCGCTGGCTGCCGCGCGAGCCGGAGCAGCGCGGCCAGAAATTCCGGGCGGCGCTGGAGGCGCTGGCGTACCTGATTGCGCTGGGCGTGCGGGCGCACGAGGAGGCGGGGCAGCGTATCCACCGCGTCACGGTGTCCGGCGGCATCGCCCGCAGCGGCCTGATGTGCGAGATTCTGGCGACCGTGCTGGACCGGCCGCTGCTGCGGCTGCGCTCCGACGAGGGGCCGGCACTGGGCGCCGCGGTGACGGCGCTGGCGGCGCTGGAGACACGACTGCGGCGGGAGCACGGCAGTGCGCAACGGTTCGGCGTGGCGGACGCGGTGGCGCTGCTGGTCAAGTTCCGTGATGAGATCAAGCCGAACCCGGCCTGGCGCGGCGTATCAGCAGGGATTGCAGGCGTTCGCCGAACGGCTGCCGCGCGGGTGAACGCGCTTACCGGCGTTCGCCCGTAACATCCTTGAGTTGTGCTTTGAGCTTGCGGTGCGCCGCGGTGCGGCCCCTGGCGAGCTTGAGCACGTCGCCGAAGGTGAGCCCCGGATCGGGGAAGGGCAGCCGGTCGAGGGCCTGCGTCAGGGTGCCGTGCAGCCGATAGGTGGACTCCACCAGTTCCACGCGGATGCCCACCTCGCGGAGCAGTTCCAGGTAGCGGTAGAAGCTGCGGACGGTCAACTCGAGTTTGGCGCACAGGACATCGCGCGGCTGCGGACGTTGACCGAGCAGTTTTACCAGTCGGTACAGGCGTGCGGCGCGGTTGGCGGTGACGCCGTGGGGGCCGCGCTCGACGGGGCTGCTACGTTTCCTGGCCATGATTCCCCAATTCTACGTCATCCACCGTCCCAGCGACCACGGCTGGCGAAGCGTCGCAGTTTCCATGCCCTTTGGCCCCCTTGCTAAAATGCGCCAGGCGCAGAACCTTGCGGGCGATTTTTGTTCCCGACAGTTTGTGTAATTTGCCCAGTTTGTCAAGAGAGGCATCTCCCATGCAGCCCCTGGATTACCTGGTGGTTTGTGCACACCCGGACGACGCGGAACTCGGCGTCGGCGGCACGCTGGCATTGCTCAAGCGCAGGGGGCGCGAGTGGGCGTCCTGGACCTGACGGACGGTGAGCCGACGCCGCTGGGCAGTCGCGAAATCCGGCGCGCGAAACCGCCGCCGCCACGGCAGTGCTGGGGCTGGACTGGCGCGGCAACCTGGGGCTGCCCAACCGCGAGCTGACCGCGGACCTGGAGAGCCGGCGGCAGTTGGCCGTGGCGTTCCGGGAACTGCGGCCGCGCTGCGTGCTGGCCCACTACTGGGAGGACGCCCACCCCGACCACGTGGCCGCCAGCGCCCTGACCGACGCGGCCCGCTTCTGGGCCAAGCTGACCAAAACAGACATGGCCGGCGAGCCATTTTACCCGCCGCGCTTCCTGTATTTCTTTAGCGTCCATCTGCGCATTCATCCGAAACCGTCGTTCGTGGTGGACGTGAGCGCCCACCACGAGACGAAACTGCGGGCGCTGGCGTGCTACCACTCGCAGCTGGTGCAGGGCCGGTCGCCACCGACGCCGCTGGACCAGTTGCGCGACCGGGCGCGGTACTGGGGCTGGGCCATCGGCGCGGACTACGGCGAGCCGTTCGTGAGCCGCGAGGAGGTGGGGCTGCGCGGACTGCGCGATCTGGTGTGAAGCGCAGGCGGGAACGGCTCAGGAACTCACCGGACAGCTCCCTGCCTGGTGACCAATGCCGGGCCGCCCGATTCACGACGCCACCTGCTTCAGCCGCCGCACCGCCGCCGCCGCGTCCTCGGTCAGCCGATGACCCGCCGCCCCGACCGCCAGCGCTGCCAGAGTGACGCGGTGGCAAAACCTGGTGTCCGATTTAGCGGCAAAACTTTGTGTCCGCTGACAGGATGAAGCGCCTTCGGCGTAAATGCAACAGGACTCTACCACGAACTCATGCAGCACCCGCCCCAGTCGCCGCCCGCGCCGGTCACCAGCGGCAGCGCCCGCCGCGCGAACGGCAGCTTCAGATACTCCGCGCGGTCGTAAATGACCCGACCATCCATGAGCGTGTGCGTCACGTGGGAGCTGTGCTCGAAGCAGTCGCCGTCGTACAGCACGAGGTCCGCCACCTTGCCGACCTCCAGGCTACCGAAGCGATCGTCAATGCCCAGAATCTTCGCCGGCCCCAGCGTGATCGCGTGCAGCGCCCGGTCGAAGCCGAGGCCGTTGACCATCGCGATGGCCGCCTCGTAGCGCAGCACGCGCGTCTTGGGCACATAGCCCTCGAACGCGGTGCTGATCGCCAGCGGAATCTTGTTGTCCGCCAGCGCCGCCGCGGTGCCGAGGTGGCCGTTGAACGTCTCCAGCGAACCGGCCCGCTGCATCGTCGGATGCAGCAGCACCGGCACCTGCGCCGTCGCAATTTTGTCCGCCACCAAATAACCCTCCGTCGCCAGGCTCAGCATCGGCTTGACCTTGAACTCCTGCGCCAGCCGCAGCCCCGTCATCAGGTCGTCGGCCCGGTGAGCGCTGAAGATCAGCGGCAACTTGCCCTGCAGCACCGGCTCCAGCGCTTCCAGCTTGAGATTGGGCGTCGGCTGCTTGTCGGCGTCCTTCGCGGCCTGCCGTTTCTTCATGTGGGCCCGGGCCTGCGTCAGTGCTGTGCGGACCACGCTGGCAGTGCCCATGCGCGTGTTCGGCAGCCGGCCCGGATAGGTCGTCTTGGGGATTTCGCCCAGGTTCACCAGCACGGCCGCCGGGAAGCGAATTGCCATCTTCTCGGCGGTGGTGCCGTAAGTGCGGAAGATGCCCGTCTGGCCGGCGATCACGTTGACGCGCCCCGGCATCGCGTGCAGCACCGTCACGCCCTGCTCGCGCACGAACTGCAACAGCGCCTCGTTCGGATTGAAGCTGTCCAGCACACGCAAATCGGCCTGGTTGGGGTCGCTGTGCTCGTCCTGGTCCTGGTCGTGCCGGGCGGAGTTGAGCGAGCCGGAAATGCCGACCACCGAGTGCGCGTCGATCAACCCTGGCGTCACCACCGCGGCGGTCAGCACCGGTGTCTGCGGCGGCAGCTGGAACTTGGCCCGCGGCCCGACCCACTTGATCTTGCCGTTCTCGATCAGGATGGCCGCGTCGGTGATGGTGCCGTTGGCGACGGTGTGGGCGCGGCCGGCGTACACGGCCAGGCGCTTCGGCGTGTTCTTCAGCAGCACCGCGTCAGGCGGCGGCAGGGGCGCCTTCACGGGCGGCAGCGGCTTGACCGCGGCGGGTCGCTTCGGCAGCCGCTTCTCGCTGTTGGCCAGCGCGAAGCCGCCGACCTGATACGTCCAGTCCAGGTGCTGGCTGCGGTCGAACACGCGTGCGCCGTCGATGTATGTCTCCAGCACCTGGGTGTAGACGCTGAACGGCGCCCCCGACAGCACCACGAAGTCCGCGTCCTTGCCCTGAGCCAGCGAACCGAGGCGGTGGTCCAGGTGCAGCATCCGTGCGCCGTTGATCGTCAGCGCCTTCAGCGCCTCGTCCTCGGTCATGCCGCCGCGCACTGCGATGGCCCCGGTGCGCAGGAAGAAACGCGACTCCGTGATCGAATCGTCCGTGTTGATGGCGACCTTGACGCCAGCCTTCTGCAGGATGGCCGCGTTCTCTTCGAGCAGGCCGAGCACCTCCGGTTTGCCACCCGGGCTGTCCACCAATGTCAGCGATACAGCAATGCCCAGCCGGGCCAGCTCCGCCGCGACACGATAGCCCTCCGTCGCGTGCTGCAGCACCAGCTCGAAGCCGAACTCCAGCGATAGCCGTACCGCCGTCATGATGTCGTCAGCGCGGTGGCAGTGGAAATGCACCGTCCGCCGCCGCTCCAGCGCCTCCACCAGCGGCTCCAGGTTCAGGTCCACGTCCGGCGGCGTCGCCGGCTTGCCCGCCTTCACCGCGGCGCGGTACGTCTTCCATTTCTGCTGATACGCCTTCGCCAGCTGCAACTGCTCGCGCTGCAGCGCGGCGATCTTCATGCGCGTGCCAGGGGCCTTGCCCTTCATGCCGTAGTTCTTGGGGTTCTCGCCGTTGGCGAACTTGATGCCGCCGAGCACCACCTCCGCCAGTACGCGCATCATCTCGGCCAGGCCGCCGCGCAATTTCACGTAGAGCGTCTGGCCACCAATGGCGTTGCCACTGCCGGGCATGATGTTCGCCGTGGTCACGCCGCCGGCCAGCGCCATGCGGATGCCCGGGTCGTCCGGGTTGATCGCATCCAGCGCTCGCAGGCCGGGCTGCACCGGATTGGTCATCTCGTTGCCGTCCGCGTTCGCCTGCACCCCTGGCCGGCCGAAAATGGCCACGTGCGAGTGCGTGTCCACCAGGCCCGGGATGATCGTCTTGCCCGCCAGGTCGCGCACCACCGCGCCCGCCGGCACCTTGATCTTGTCCTGCGGCCCCACCGCGATGATCTTGCCCTTGTGGACGACGAGCACGCCGCGCTCGATCACCGGGCCGGCGGCGGTGTGGATGCGAGCGCCGACGTAGGCCACCGGGCGGTCGCCGGCCGGCGGCTGGTCCTGGGCCGCGGGCGCGCGGTCGGGTGGCGCCGGGTACTGCTGTGCCAGGGCGCAGGTCAGGAGTGTCAGGGTGATGAGCGCGAACGCGCCGTAGCGGCCGAGTCGATGCGCCAGCATGGGGGTCTCTCCCGGTGGTTGGGGCGGTGTGGTGTGGTTCCCGCGGAACAGCGGGAATGGGGGTAGGGTAGGGCGCGCAGCAGCTTTTGTCTGCCGCCTGGAACGTGGGGCAGACATTCCTGTCTGCGCCACGACATCAGGTATGAATCGCGTCGAACAGCACAAACGCGAGCGGGCCGAAGACGAGCACCGGCAGCCACGCCGCCAGCGCCGGCACCAGGTACTCGCGGTCGCCCAGCGTCTTGCAGGCGAACTGCACCGCGAAGAACACCGCACACATGCCGATGCACATGCCGGCGCTGATGAACACGTTACGGTTCTGGTCGCGCAGGATCAGCGACAGGCCCAGGAACAACAAAATCATGCCCAGGATCGGTCGCGTCAGCCGGGCGTGGAACACCACCGCCATCGGCGCCAGCTTCGCCGCCTCCGGCTTGCCCAGCTCCTGGAACAGCCGCCACGTCGAGGCCAGGTAGAACCACTTGTGGTCGCGCGTCACCACGTCAAAATCGACCTCCGTGGTGTGCAGAAAATAACACTCCGGCCCAACCACCTCCAGCCCCTCCGAGCGCGCCGCGGCGTCGAAGGGGTAGACCTTCACGTCGCGCAGCAGCCAGCCGCCCGTCCGCGCCGGCCGCTCCGGGTTCGCCTCGATATAGTTTGCCTCCTGGGCGTTCAGGAATACCAGTGTGCCGTTGCCCAGCTCGGCGGGGATGTGGCACGTGAAGTCGCGCACCAGCTGACCGCGCCGCACCGCCTTCTTGCCGGAGATGAAGATGCCGTTTGGCTCATAAGCCCCCTGCACCGGCAGCTCGCTGTCGCCGTCCGGGTCGTCGTGGCTGCGCAACAGCGCCTCCGCGATGCGCGGGATCACCAGTTCCTGGTTGAGCACGCTCAACGTCATGAACGCACAGGCGCTGAGCAGCACCGGCAGCAGCACCCGCCGCGTCGAGACGCCCGCCGACAGCAACGGCAACAGTTCGTTGTTGCGCTGCACCCACGCGACCGTGAACATCGCCGCCAGCAGCACGATCATCTCGCACAGCCGGTCGAAAATCTGCATGATCCGGTAGGCGTAGAATTGCAGGATGTTCAGCATCACCTCGACGAAGTCGGTCTGCTTCTGGAAGAAGTCGTCGATGTGCGTGAACAGGTCCACGACGACGTACAGCCCGATCAAGCTGATGAAGCAGATCACGTACGATTTGACGTAGCTGCGGATCAGCAGGCGATCAATCAGCGTGAACATGGCTTGTCCCGGGGGCCTGGGAAGGACGCCGTTAGTGCGCCGCGGCGCCGCCGCGCTTGTAGGTCAGTATGTACTGCACCACGTAATCATTCGCGGAGGTGCAGCCGAACTCGCCGAAGCCGTTCGCCCGCAGTTCGTCCAGCGCCGCCGCAGCACTGTAGCCCTCGAACTCCATGCGGTACACCGCCGTCATTACACCGGTGCGATGCAGCCCCGCCCGACAGTGGATCAGCACCGGATGGTTCTTCGGGTCGCGCATGATCT
Source organism: uncultured Gemmataceae bacterium (assembly GCA_963750165.1). Classification (GTDB taxonomy): domain Bacteria; phylum Planctomycetota; class Planctomycetia; order Gemmatales; family Gemmataceae; genus CAVVPN01. Next base: position 877,205 of record CAVVPN010000003.1, read on the forward strand.
CCAGAAAGCGGTCGATCGACTGCGGCCGCTCTGCCGGCACCCTGCGGCGCGGCAACAGGTCCGGCGCCAGAAAGACGTAGCGCACGCCGTATTGCTCGCACAATTCACGCTCCTTGACCCGGATGCCGCCGAGCAAGTGCTGCGGCAAACTGGGGTCCGCGTCCTCGTCTTGCAGGTTGATGACGGTGCGCAGGCCGTAGCGGTGGATGGCGTCGCGCAGCCCGTCGGCGGTCAGGGCGCCGCTGCGGTAGAGAACGCCCGGCGACACCTCGCGCAGCCGCTTGGCGTGGGCGTACACGCTGCGATAGTGGAACAGGGGGATGCCGAGAATCAGGGCCGCGATCAGCAGGCCGAAGGTCCACCGCAGCCAGACTGGTACTGCCACGCTCCGCACTCCGTTACGCGCCCGCCCCCAGGGCGGCCTGCTTCCCTGCGACGCGGCGGGATCATGGCACGGCGGCTGGAAAATGGCAAGAGCAGTGTGCGCGGCGAGTGCCGGCGAGCGGCGCGGCATCAGCCCGCCGGTACTGCGAAGCATCGAGAACTGCGCAGTACCGGCGGGCTGACGCCGCGCCGCTCGCCCAATTTCAGTGGCACACCCAATTTCGAGGACGTTACTTCGACTGCCCCACCGGCACCTCAATCGCCTGCAACACCTCGTGCGTGGCGTCGTCTTGCACGAACGCCACCAGGATCAGGTGGCGGTACGAGGTCGGGTCTTCCAGGTTGACCTTGTCCAGGAACTTCGTCAGCTCCTTGCGCAGGTTCGCCAGGTCATAGGTCAGCGCGTGCTTCGTCTCCTTCGTCAGCGCCAGCCCGTTGGCTCCGCCCGGCAGCGCCCGCACCACCCGGCTGTGGTACGGCAAGCCGTTGCCGCCCAGGTAGCGCACCCAGTCCTCGACCAGCACCAGCCGCAGCTTCACCTTCTCGCCCACCTTCTTCAGCCCACCCACCGACGCCTCAATCTTGATCTTGTCGCCCTGCCGCGTGGCGCTGGCGCTCAACCGCACCGGCGTCACCTCCTTGAGCAGCGGTTCAATCACCCCAAGGTATTGCTTGTACTTTCCCTCCGCGGCGCGCTTGCCGCCGCCGCCGCCGGCCGCCGCCTTGCCATTGAACAGGATGCTGGGCGTGCCGCCAACGTCGTCGCGGTAGAAATCCTCCCGCGCCTTGCTGTCCGGCGTCGTCAGCGCGTCCGGCCCCGGGATGTGCAGGTGGTATTGCAGCAGCACCACTTCGCGCGGGCTGAATGTGTGCGCCAGGCCGTCGAAGGCCAGGTCCGCGGCGACGCACGGCGGGCACTGCGCCCCGGTGAACAGCTCCACCAGCACAATGCGGTTGCCCTTCTTGCGGCCCTTGAACTTCTCCGGCTCGAAGCCCAGGGCCGTCTTCTCGTACTCCTGGTGCGCCGCCGCCTCCAGGCCGTCCAGCTCCGCCTTCAGCCTGGTCGCCTCCACCATCTTGCCGGCGGTCCTGTACGCCTTGACCAGGGCCGCCCCCACCCGCAACTTCACCTGCGCCCCGGCGTCGGCCCCGAGTTCGCTCCTGAGCTTGCGCGAAGTCCACGGCCAGGTCCGAGTACGTCTTCTGGCCCGCCAGCCGCTCCGCCGTCTGCAGGGCCACATGCTGGTGCCAGGCGGGGCCGTACTTCGCCGCCGACTCCAGGGTCGTCTTGATCCAGTCGGTCAGCTGCGCCGGCTGCACCTTTTCCTCTGCGGCCTCCTGCACCACCACGTTGAGGGCCTCGAACACCTTCAGGCTGTCCGCGTCCTTCTCCAGAATTTTGCTGGCCAGATCAAACGTCATCCGGGGCGACTGGGCCATTGGCAGCTTCAGCTTCTCGTCCTTCGTCACCGTCATCTGCACCGGCAGCAGCCGGCCGCCAACGTCCACGGAGCCGTACAGCTTCTTGGCGCCCGTCCTGGGCACCATCAGGTGGAAGTGGAAGGGCTCGTTCATGATGTTCAGGGTGACCGTCAACTTCTTGTCCTTGTATTCCAGACCTTTCAACTCCGTCTTTGGGAAGCCGTCCGCGGTGGTGAGTTTGCCGTCCAGCTTGCCGTCCTTGTCCGTGACCTTCACCAGCCACGGGGCCAGTTCCTCGGCCCCCGGGAGCAGGACGTTGATTTTCCAGTTGTTGGCCAACCCGGTGTCGCCAGCCGGGGCCGCCGCGGCGGACCACAGCAGGCCCGCCAGCACCGCACAGAAGATTCGCATCGGAGGCACTACCTTTCGAATGAGGGAAATGGTTCGCCACAGGACAGCATTGGTGGTGGATAATTTACAGACGCTCCGCCGCGCCGCAATATGCGGTCGCCGCGCCCCCGCGGACAATCGTATTCGCCTCATGCCGTTGGCACAGAAGTAGCTGCGATAATCCTGTCCGTCGGCAAAAAAACCCGGTTCGGACGAAACCTGGTGCCGCCGGTGGGGTTAAACTGCCAATGGAGTTGATTCCGGAAACGGACGGGGAAACTGCCGGGCCCACCCACTCGGAACGGGGGGCAGGCGAGAGGTCCAAAGGGGAGCAAGCCGATCCATGAAACCCACCTTGCGATTACTCGCCAACCGCCGCCAGACGGTGCGCTGGGCTGTGCTGGCCGTGCTCGGCCTGCTGTGCGGCGCCGGTATCTGGCTGACCTCGGATTCGGCCACCGCGCAGAACGCCAAGAAGAAGAAGGACAGGGCCGCGAAAGTCGAGACCGTCCGCACGATCCCCGGCGCCGGCCAGAAGCTCGGTCCCGCCGCCCTCGCCCAGATCATCGACCAGGAAATCAGCCGCCGACTCAAGGAAGAGAAGGTGCCCACCTCCGGCAAGACCGACGACGCCGAGTTCTTCCGCCGCGTTTACCTCGATCTCGTCGGCGTCATTCCGCCGGCCGAGAAGGTCAAGGCGTTCCTGCAGAGCGCGGACGCCAACAAACGCGCCAGGGCGGTTGAGGAATTGCTCGCCGACCCGCGCTACGGCAAGTCCATGGCCGAAATCTGGACCAACGTCATGGTGCCGCGCGAGTCCAACAACCGCCGGCTCGACGCCTCGCCGTTGCAGCAGTGGATGAGCGCCCAGTTCAACGCGAACAAGCCCTGGGACAAGCTGGTGTATGAACTCGTCACCGCCAGCGGCCCCATCGACAAGAACGGCGCTGTCACCTACTTCGTCGGCAACCCGACGGTGGACAAGATCACCGACTCGGTGACCCGCCTGTTCATGGGCGTCCGCCTGGAGTGCGCCCAGTGCCATAACCATCCGTTCACCACCTACAAGCAGAACGAATACTGGGCGATGGCCGCCTTCTTCATGAAGGTGCGCATGAACGCCAATCCGCAGCAGGCACAGAAGAAGAACATCACCATTGAGGTCAGCGAGACAGCGTTCGCCGCCAAGAAGAAGAAGAAGAAGGGCCTACCGGAGTCGGCCAAGATCGTGCCGGCCAGGTTCCTGGAAGGCGAACAGCCCAAGATGAAACCCAATGAGCCGTCCCGCCCCGTCCTGGCCGCCTGGATGACCTCGGCGAAGAACCCGTATTTCGCGCGGGCCATGGTGAACAAGCTGTGGCACCACTTCTTCGGCCGCGGTCTGGTGAACCCGGTGGACGACATGCACGCAGACAACCCGGCGTCGCATCCGGAACTGCTCGGCGCGCTCGCCGAGCAGTTCAAAACACACAACTTTGATGTGAAATACCTGATCCGGGCCATTGTGCTGAGCGACGCCTACCAGCGCAGCAGCCGCCCGGCCAAGGGCAACGAACTCGACAGTGAGTTGTTCAGCCACATGCCCGTCAAGGTGATGACGCCCGAGCAGCTGTACGATTCGTGGACGGCGGTGGTCGGCGTCCCGAAGAAGCAGGCCGGCTTCAAGAACAAGGCCGGCAAGAAGGGCGGTGCGGGGGGGCCGCGAGCAGTTCCTGAATTTCTTCCGCATCGAGGAGGGGGCGAACCCGCTGGAGTATCAGGTGGGCATCCCGCACGCTCTGCGGCTGATGAATTCGCAGCAGCTGAGCAACAACAGCGCCCTGGTGAACACCGCCGCCACTGCCCCCACGTCCGCCCGGGCCCTGGAATACCTGTATCTGGCGACCGTCTCGCGCATGCCGACCGCCGAGGAGGTGAATCGCCTGACGGCGTACATCAGCAAGCAGTCCTCGCCACGGACGGCATACAGCGACATCCTCTGGGCGCTGCTGAACTCCGCGGAGTTCGCGACCAACCACTAACGTTTATCCGTGGGGCAGACATTCCTGTCTGCCGGCCCCTCGGCAGGCTGGAAAGCCTGCCCCACGGAAGAAAAACCTCCTGCCACCGGAACCTTGCCACCCGCCTCCGAAGGAGTTTGAAGCCATGACGAACGACAATGGCCTGAACCTGTCCCGCCGCGACCTGCTGAAACTGAGCGCCGCTGGCATCCTGGGCACCTCGATGTCCGGCTGGCTGGGCGTGCTGGCGACCCGCGCCGCGCAGGCGCAGGCCCAGGCCCCCAACCGCGTCCACCACAAGAAGTGCATTCTACTGTGGATGGACGGCGGCCCCAGCCACAAGGACACCTTTGACCTCAAGCCCGGCACCGCCCAGGGCGGCCCCTATCGCGCCATCGCGACGAGCGTGCCCGGCATCCAGATCAGCGAACACTTGCCGCGCGTCGCCCAGCTGATGCAGCACGGCACCATCATCCGCAGCATGAGCACCGGCGAAGGCGCCCACGGCCGGGCCAAGTATTACCTGCACACCGGCTACAAGGAAGGCGTCGGCGGCCTGGTGTATCCGAGCCTCGGCGCGATCACCGCGTCAGAGATCGGCAATCCCAACAATCCGCTGCCGAACTTCGTGTCGGTCGGCAACCGCAGCTACGGCGCTGGTTTCCTGGGCGCTCGCCATCAGCCGCTGGTGGTCAACGACCCGGTGCGCGGCGTCGAGAACCTGCGGCCGCTGGTCAGCACGCAGCAGTTCAACAACCGGGTGGGGCTGCTGGAGGAGATGGAATCGAGCTTCCACCGAACGCATGGCGACGGTGTTGGCAATGCGCACCGCACGACCTATCAGCGGGCAGTCAACCTGCTGCAATCGCGGGAGGCCCAGGCGTTCGACCTGTCGCGCGAGCCGTCCTCGTCCCGCGCTGCCTACGGCAACACGCGCTTCGGCGATGGCGTGTTGCTGGCCCGCCGGCTGATCGAAACCGGCGTGAGCTTCGTGGAGGTGACGCTGGGCGGCTGGGACACGCACCAGAACAACTTCGCGCGTGTCCGCCAACTATCGGCACAGGTGGACCCGGCCATGAGCGCCCTGGTGCGCGACCTGCACCAGCGCGGTCTGCTCAACGACACGTTGGTGATCTGGATGGGTGAGTTCGGCCGCACGCCGAACATCAACAATCGTGGCGCCCAGCCCGGCCGCGACCACTACCCGCGGGCCTGGAGTTCGGTGATGTTCGGCGGTGGTTTGCCGCACGGCCGCGTCGTTGGCCGCACCGACGCCAACGGCGCCGTGGTGCAGCAACGGCCCGTCAACACGCTCGACTTCATGGCCAGCGTCTGCCGCATTCTGGGCATCGACCACACCAAGATGAACCAAACGGCCATCGGCCGGCCGGTGCGCATCGTGGATCGCGGTGGTAACCCGGTGCCCGAACTGTTCTAAACTCCAGTGGCAATTCGCCCCGTCGCGCTGCCGGGGCGAACCGGCCCGTGGGACACGCTGCCTCCCACGGGTCGTTGTGTTTTTTAGGGAACAGGGAACAGAAGACAGCGCTGTCTTCTGTTCCCTGTTCCCTGTTTTCGAGCTATGGTTTTTATGGCACGCCAGTTGCTTTTCTTTTTTTGTCGAAGGAACACTTACCGAAACGTGGCAAAATGCCACACTACTCTTGAAGACCTGTAGAAGAAGACTCCGATGCGCAACCTGAAAAAACCTAGCCGCGGCCCGATCAACGCCAGTCAACAGCAGAGTAATCTCTTCAAAACATCACTGAAGGCCTGGCAGGCCCGCTTCAAGGAGCAGCGTTCCGGCCAGGGCCCCAGCGCCAGCGCCGACACCCCTGCCGTGAGGTAGAATCGCCTCCTACGGTAGCGTCTTGCGTTTTCTTGAGCCTGAAGCGCGCGCGGGGCCCGCGCTGGCGCTTCTGGCTCAAACAAGAATCGCCATCCCCTTGTTTGTTCCCCCACACCTGTTACGATGTTAGGCGAATCTCCACAAGCACGGTTCTGGGAACCGCGGTTCGACCTTTTTCGTGGCAGGTGCCAACCATGAGCGACGACCCGAACGACCGGGACGGCGATCCCTTCCGTCCGCCAGAGATTCCGACGGAGGTGTGCTGCCTGCACTGCGGCAAATCCTACGAGAGCTACCTGATCGAGTGGCGCGTGGAGGTCCGGGCAGACGGCGAACAGGGGTTCTGGTGCTGCCCAACGCCCGGTTGCGACGGCAAGGGTTTTGGCTTCGACCTGCTGCCGACCGACGCCGATTACCACGATGAGTGCGGCGGCTGGAAGTACACCCACGACGGCGACGAGGATCTGGAGGAGACCGAGGACGTGTTCGGCGAAGGCGCTGACCCGGAGCCGCCCGGTCGCGACGAGGACAATCCGTATCCGGACGATCTGTGATCCTCTGAGGGCGGGCCGCCCGAAGTAGGCGGTCAGGAAAAGCGGAGTGTGCCACTGCTTGGCCGCCCGGTGAGCCGGTAGCAGATCCGTCCAGTTGAAGAAGGGCGGCCAAGCAGCGGCACACCCAACCACTCCCTGCCTGCTTCGCGGGGCACACCTCCGGCGGGTTGGTCAGACGCCCGAGAGCAGGCCGGTCAAGCGCAGCAGCCACCAAGAACCGGCGGCGATGACAGCCGCGCCCGGAATCGTCAGTACCCAGGCCCACACAACGCTCTGCGCCACCCGCCAGCGGACGCTGCGCCAGCGCTTCAGCAGACCCACGCCGACAATCGAGCCGGCGATGGTGTGCGTCGTGCTGACCGGCACACCAAGGAAGACGGTCATGGTCAGCGTGCCCGCCGCAGCGGCCTCGGCACAGAAACCGTCCACCGGTCGCAGATGAATCAGGCGCTGGCCCATCGTGTGAATGATGCGCCAGCCGCCGCTGAGCGTGCCCAGGGCCATCGCCGCGTGACAGGCCAGCACAACCTCGATCGGCACCTGCGCCGGAGCGCTGTAGCCAGTCCGCGGGGCGGCGGCGATCAGCAGTGCGAAAATCAGGCCCATCGTCTTCTGGGCGTCGTTGCCGCCGTGGCCCAGGCTGTAGCCGGCCGCCGACACCAGCTGACCGATGCGGAAAATGCGGTCCACGCGCCGCAACCGCACCCGGCGGAACAGCCAGAGCACCGCCGTCGCCAGCACGCTGCCCAGGACCATGCCGAGCAGCGGCGCCAGGAAGATGAACAGGACGATGGTGCCGATCTCGCCCCACTGCACGGCCGCGCCGCCGGCCTTGACCAGGGCGGCGCCGACCATCCCGCCGACCAGCGCGTGCGAGGAACTCGTCGGCAACGCCAGATACCAGGTGATGATGTCCCAGGCGCAGGCCCCGACCAGGGCGGCGGCGATGAGGCGGTTGTCGAGCACCTGTTGATCGAGGAGCCCCTTGCCAATGGTGGCCGCGACGTTCAGGCCGAAGACCAGGAAGGCGACGAAGTTGAAGAAGGCGGCCCAGGCGACCGCGACCAGTGGCCGCAGCACGCGCGTGGCGACAATGGTGGCCACCGAGTTGGCCGCGTCGTGGAAGCCGTTGAGGAAGTCGAACACCAGGGCGAGGGCGACGAGCAGCCACACCTCCGCGGACAGGACGCCGAACGGCACCGTCCCGAACTGCAGGTCGGCGTTGAGGAACGGCATGCTCATGAGCCCTTGATGACGATCTCGGAGAGGGTCTGAGCCACCCGCAAGCAGGCGCGGAGGACGTTGCGCAACACGGCGTACAGCTCACGCCACTGTAGCAGCACGAGCACTTCCGGCGGATGAGCGAACAGATCGCTGTCGCGCTCGCGGTAAACGCGGTCGCCCTCTTTTTCCAAGCGGAAGACCTCCCGAACATGACCCTGGATCGGGTCGGGGTTGGCCAGGTGGCGGAGCAGCGTCAGGCCGCCGGCCAGGTGGGTGCAGCAGTCGTGAGCAATACGGGCGAGCAGGCGGGCCTCGTCGCTGGGCCGCTCAATGCGGAACGTCTCGAAGCGGTAGGCTGCCTCCTCGATGGCGTCCGGCACGGCGTTGACAGCGCGGGCCAGGCCGTGGATGTTCTCGCGGTCGAACGGCGTGATGAAGCAGGACTCGGCCGCCTCGACCGTGCGAGCAACGACCTCATCACAGGCGCTTTCGTCCTGGCGGATTTCGTAACTGCGTTCGGACAGACGGTCGAACTGGCTGACCAGGGCCAGCAGGCGCTCCGACGCCCGGGTCAGGATGGCCGCCAGCTCGTCGAATAGGTCGAAGAACCTGTGTTCCTGCGGCACCAGGCTGAAGCGCATGCGAACCTCAAGGGCAATGGGTACTTTTGCTGCCCAGATCGGTTGAAGGCAAAGACCGTACCCGCCCGGCGCTGCGGTGACCGGGTGGCTATCGTTTCATGGTAATTTCTCGATCCCTTCATGGGGGTGTTCATGAGTGACAAGAAGTTTGACGTGCGCCACCCGGCTGACACGCCGGAGAATTATCGGATGGCGTTCCGGCTATTCGCGCTACTGGGCGTGGGCCTGATCGGCGTGGCGATTTACTTTTATTTCGCGCTGACTCGGGCGGAGGAGCGCGGCGAGATCATCGTGTGGTGGCGCGGCTACAACCAATTGTACGAGGCGTACGGCAAGTGGGGCGTGATCGTGTTTCACCTGATCGTGGCGGCGGTGTTCTTCGTGGCGTCGGCGTTCTCGTTCCGCGGCATGCGGCGGATGGAACGCTGGGAGCGCGAACACCAACGTCGGGAACCGGAAACGTGAGGGGCGCGGCGACGCTGCGCCAATGGTACGATTTTCGCGTTCAGGTGTTGCCTCACCACGGAAAAACCGAGCTATACTGTTTTAGAAGTCCTCCCCCGGCGAACGGATGGCGCCGTGCCCGCCGCTGTGAAGGCATACCTGCCAGGAATTTCCGGAGACCGCAGAGATGTCGAATTTGAAGCCTCGCGGCGAAGCTCTCCGCAACGGGCATCACAGCCAGGCCGCAACCGAGACGGTACTCGCCCCGGAGGACGGCTGGGGCGACGAGGCCGCGCTTCGCCTGGAGGTACAGCGCTTGACGTCCGAGAACCAGCAACTGCTGGGCCTGCTGGCTGCCGGCGATCTGGGGACCGAACTGGAACGCCTGCGCGCCGAAAACGCCCAGCTGCGCGGCAACCTCGCGGAGTTGGAGGAGTTGATCGACGACGAGGGCAAGAGCCAGGCGTGGGCGGAACAACAGCGCGAGTACGAGGCCCTGCTGGAAGAAAAGTCGGAAGTGATCCGCGACCTGCACCACAAGATTCAGGAGTTGCGCGACCAACCGGAGCGCCCGACCCGGCCCGCCGACGACGACGACCAGCCGCCCAGCGAGGAGGCGTTGCGGGAGTTGATGGCCGAACTGGAGCAGCAACGGCAGCAGCTGGCGGAGGACGAGGAATCGCTGATGACGCAGATGCGTCAGATGGAAATGAGCATGGCCCGGGAGCGGGCGGAACTGGCCCGTCAGCGCGCCGAGCTACAGCGGATGCACAACGAACTGAAGCACGAGGTGGAGCAGGCAGCGCGCAACGGCGCACTGCGCGAACAGTTGCAACACTTGCAGCGGCGACAGCCGGAAGCCCCGTCGCGGCCCTCCGAACCCACGCCGGCGCCGAAAAACAGCGGCGTACTGCGGCGGTTGTTCGGCAACGGGAAACAGGGCTGAACGTCTATTCGGCGAGCGGCGCGGCGTCAGGCCGCCGGCACTGCGAAGTTCCTGGCAATTCGCAGTACCGGCGGCCTGACGCCGCGCCGCTCGCCGTGATTTTCTACAGGGCAAGCCCGTACTTTTCACGCACCCTCCGCGGTGGTGGCGTTGGCCTCGATGGCCCCGTTTACGTTTGCGCGGGCGGCGCGAAATGTAAACGGGGCCCGTGTGGTTCACGCCTCCGCGGTGGTGGCGGTGGCGGTGATCGCCGTGGACAGCTGGGTTTCCACGGGCGGGGCGGAGTTCGCGGCCATCTTGCGGTTGAACCAGTTGCCGACGAAATAGAAGGCGACGATGATTACCGCCATCATGCCGGTCAGCATGGCGAAGAAATGGCCCGGTTCCATGTGTGGGTACATCAGGCCCACCGGGATATTAATGACGGAATTCCCCATGGCCACGGACGCCAGCCACAAGCCCGTAATGAAACTCTTCATGGACGGCGGCGAGACCACGAACGCCAGTTCCAGGCCGGTCACGGAAATCAGAATCTCCGCCACCGTGATGATCACGAACGCCAGTACCATGTACCACACGGTCACCCGCTCCTCGGGTTTCACGTACCGTTCCTGAACCGGCTGTCCGTTTTTCGTCACCACCTCACCGCCGTCGTTCAACTTGTCGCGCATCTCGGCCTGGCCCGCCTGGAACCCGGCCAGCATCAGCACTGCGACGGTCACGGCTGTCAGGACGAAGCCGGTCAACAGTTTGTCGGTCGCCCGGACCTTGATGCCGCGCTGCTCCAGCCACAGGAAAATCACCGGCCCCAGCGGCGCCAGCAGGATAATCAACACGGGGTTCAGGGTGCCGAACTGTTCCGGCTCGAAATGGTGGCCGAACAACTGGCAGTCGGTGTAAGTATGGGCGAAGTAAACCCAGGTCGTGTGGGACTGGTCGAAGACCGCCCAGAAGAACATGACGACCAGAAACAGGCCGCCCACGGTTTTCACCACGTGCCACTGCTGGGCCCGTTCTGCCGGCGTCCGCTCGTGGCGCACGAGGACTTCCTTGGCGTAATAGCGCTTGCCCGCCGCGAACAACAGGAAAGACACGGTCATCAACATGGCCGGCACCAGGAAGGCCATCCAGTAGCTGTGGTGTGTGCGGATGAGCGGGATGAAGAAAAACGCCAGGGCGGCGCCGATGTTGATCGCCATGTAGAAAATGGTGAAGGCACTGGTCCGGAGGTGCTCGTCGCCGGGACGCTGCTGGTCATAGGTCATGCCCATGAGGGTGGAGATGTTCGGCTTGATGACGCCGCTGCCCATGGCCAGCAGCGACAGGGCGAGGAACATGGCCGGCACCGTTTCCACGCCCAGGATGACGTGCCCCAGGATGTAGGGCAGGGAGAAGCCCACGATGATCCAGTACTTGCCGAAGTACCGATCCGCCAGGAAGCCCCCGAGCAGCGGCAAGTAATAGCAGGCCGCCTTGAAGATGCTGACGTATGTGGCCCCGAGCCCCTCCCCCAACTGGAGTTGTTCGGAGATGTAGCGGGCCAGGATCGACATCATGCCGTAATACGAGCAGCGCTCCGCGAACTCACCCCAGAAGATGAACCAGAAGCCCCTGGGGTGGTTGAGGAACAAGCTGAGCCAGTGTTTTGTTGCGGGAGCGGCGGTGGCGGCGGAGCCGTTTGGCAAGCCCATGAGTCAGTCCTCGTCTGCCGGGATGCGACGGTTGCGAAAAATCCGTGAAGAATAGCGTAACCGGAAGCGGCGGCAAACACAACGGGTTGTGTCCCCATTTAACAGGAAGGTCTGCCCCACGGAAAGAAGTGGCGGCGAATTTGCGAAACGGTCAGCTAAGCGTTCCCCCGCCGTGAAGCGCGTTCACCCTTGACGCTCCGCCGCGCACCTTCCAGACTACCCCCACAATGAGCCACCCCGACCCCTTGCCCGCGCTGCTGGGCGGCCCGCCGCTGCGGCCGCACGGCCCGCCAACCTGGCCGCCGCCCGACGACGACGTGCTGCGCGCCCTCGAAGCCGCCTACCGCGACGGCTCCTGGGGCCAGTACCACGGCGGTCACTGCGAGCGCCTGGAGCAGCGTCTGTGCGCCGTCCACGGCGTCGGCCACGCCCTGCTGTGCGGCAGCGGCACCTACGCGGTGGAGCTGGCCCTGCGTGCCCTGAAAGTCGAAGCGGGCGACGAGGTGGCGCTGGCGGCCTACGACTACGGCGGCAACTTCCGCGCCGTCCACGCGCTCGGCGCCCGGCCGGTGCTGGTGGACGTGGATGCCGCCAACTGGAACCTGTCGCTGGCTGCGCTCGCTGCGGCGCTGGGGCCGGCGACGCGAGCGGTGATCGTCTCGCACCTGCACGGCGGCCTGGTGCCGATGCGGCAGGTCATGGACCTGGCGGCGGCGCATGGCGTTGGTGTCGTCGAGGACGCGGCACAGCAACCGGGGGCGGTGGTGCAGGGGCGGCCCGCCGGCACCTGGGGCGACGTCGGCGTCCTCAGTTTCGGCGGTTCCAAGCTGCTCAGCGCCGGCCGCGGCGGGGCGCTGTTGACCGGCAGGGCGGACATACATCAACGAGCCAGGCTGTGGCAGTCGCGCGGCAATCTGCTCTGCCCGTTATCGGAGTTGCAGGCGGCGGTGCTGCTGCCGCAGCTCGACAAGCTCGACGCGCGCAACGCCGTGCGGGCGCGAAACGTCGCCTGGTTGTGCCAGCAGTTGCGCGACGTGCCGGGACTGCGGCCGTTCGCCAACGCCGCCGACGTGGGCAGTCCCGCTTATTACAAGCTCGGGTTTCAGTACGACGCAGAGAAGTTCGGCCTGCCGCGCGAGGGCTTTGTGGTGGCGCTGCGGGCGGAAGGGATCGCGTTCGACCAGGGCTTTCCGGCGCAGCATCTGGGCCGCTCCGGCAAGCGCTTTCGCGCTGCCGGGCCGCTGACCGAGGCGGAACGGGCGCATCACGGCGTCGCCGTGCTGCACCATCCCGTGCTGCTGGGAAACGCTGACGACCTGGCCGAGGTCGTGGCCGCGGTCCACAAAATCCAGCGCCGGGCGCGCCGCGAGGCGTAAGCGGCAAACCGCGGAAAGCCAGGACAAAGCACCGAACCGGTTGATACCCCAGGTGCGTAGGTTACAATGAAGTGACCTTGTTGATTGCCCTGTCGCACCTCCGTGGTCAAAAGGGTCGTTGCCATGCAAGAATCGCAAGCCTCCTCGCCGGGCCGCGAGGCGGGGCCGTCGCCGGAGTCGATCCGGCCCGCCGGCCTGTTCTCGGACCTGAAATACGCCGCCCCCGCGCCCACCCTGCGGCCGGCGCCGCCCGTCACGGTGGCCCGACGAAAAAAAGTCTTCACCCGCATCATCCTGCCGCTGCTCATCTTCGTCATCGGCATCGCCGCCGTCGCCTGGGTGGTGCAGTTCATGCCCCGCAGCGGCAAGCCCACTCCCGTCCCCGGGCAGGGGCTGCGGCTGGAGTTCACCAACCCCAACCACATCTGGGGCACGCTGGTCGCTGATCGGGGCGTTGTGTGGGGCGCGGCAATCCCGGAGGGCGTGAAAAAGGAGCAACTCCTCGGCGAGTACATCGCTGAGTACGAGACGGACACCACTGGCCAGAAGGACGCCGGCTTCTGTGACTTCGAGTTCAAGAACGCCACCGGCCAGCAGTTGCAGGTGGTCCTGGGCGACAAGTTTTGCCAGTGCTCCAACGTCGAGTTGGCTCTGCCCACCGAGGCCGAGCTGGCGCGCTATCGCGCCCACCGCAAGCAGGTGCAGGTGCCGCACGGCACTCGTTTCGGCGACGCCGACCGCTTCACCTGGACCGAGATGAAGCGCGACCAGGACGGGGAGATTGTGGAACCGGGCCAGACCGGCATCGTCCGCGTGCTCTGGAACGGTCGCGACACCGAAAAGCCCAAGAACCTGCTCGTCTGGGCCGACCTGCTGGTCGGTCCGAAGGGCGCTCCGCTGGAGCGCGTCAAACAGCGGCTCCAGGTGAAGATCACCTACGTGGAGCCGGTGCGCTTCCTGCCGGCGGAACTGCAAACAGTGCGCTTCACCAGCGGCAGCAGTGGCAGCAATGAGCAGACGTTGCTGTGCTGGTCCTCGACGCGCGACCTCAGCGCCGCCGCCACGGACGACGACCCGCTCGTGCAGGCCATCCCCGAACAGCTGCGGCCGGAGGAATGCCTGACGCTGGAGAAGCGCCTGGCCCGCGAGTACGGCATCATCACGCACGTGCGCAGCGCCTGCCGCGTTCAGGTCACGATACGGGAGCAGAAGGACGGCCGGCAGCTCGACCTGGGCTCGGTGCAAAAGCCGCTGCCGGTGACCTTCCGGGGCGACGGCGAGGGGCTCAAGAGTGTGGCCCCGCCGCCGGTGCGTGTCGAGGTCCGCGGCGACGTGAAGGTCAACGGCCTGGGCGACCGGTTGCAGGTGAACCTGAACGACATCGCTCCCGGGACGCGCTCGGAGGTGGAGGTCAAGGTGTGGACGCGGGCCGACGACCTGGAACCCGTGGCGCAGCTGGAGCCGCCGCGGGCGGGGCTGACGGCGAAGCTCGCGAAGGCCGGCACGGAAGCGGGCGGCACCGTCTGGAACCTGACCATCACCATCGGCAGCGATGTGCGCTCCGGCCTGGTGGAGAACACCGCGGTGGTGCTGCGTCGCAAAAACAGTTCGCAGAGCATCCGCCTGCCGGTCACGGGCCACGTGTCGGCGCGCCGGTGAGCGACCGCCCATCAAGTTGCAATTGATCTTTTTTGCGTTTGCTTATTCAATCAGTGCTGATGGCGGCTCGGAGCCGGCCGATTTCTCGAACTCCGGAGAGCAGAGCATGGACCGCGAAGCGCAGGATTTGACCCCGTCCGAGTTGCCGCCACAGCTGGCCGCTGTCCTGGCCGCGCTGTTGTGCGCGGCCACCGTCACCGCGGTCGCCTGGTGGTGGGCGAACGGCCCGTCGGCAACTCCCGCTTCGCAGGCACAGCTGTCGGCCCAGCCGTCGCTGTTCGTCGGTTGGCAGAAGCCCGACGTGGCCCTGCTGCTGTCCGGCGAGGCGCACGGCTACCTGCAGCCGTGCGGCTGCTCGCACCCGCAGAAGGGCGGCCTGGCGCGGCGCTACAACTTCCTGGAGTCGTTGCGCAAGAAGGGCTGGCCGGTGGTGGCGGTGGACCTGGGCAATTTGCCGCAGCCCGGCCAACCGCAATCGATGCTGAAGTACATCACCGCCATGAAGGCGCTCAAGATCATGGACTACACGGCGGTGACGTTCGGCGAGCTGGAGATGCGCATGCCGCTGGTGGACGCGCTGGCGGAGACGGCGCTGAACCAGCTGTCGCCGCCGGTGGTCACGGCCAACCTGGACCTGAACCGGCCGGGGGATGTCTACGTGCCGATGGTGACAACCTGCCTGGTCGGCGGTCAGGGCAAGGGCCCGTGTGTGGGCGTGACGGCGCTGGTGGGGCCGTCGGTCGAAAAGACCATCGCGGGCAAGGACCCCACGATCAAGTTCGATCACCAGACGGACCAGGTGCTGCGGAAGACGCTGGGGGGCCTGGCGAAGCAGAAGTTGGACCTGGTGGTGCTGCTTTACCAGGGGACGCAGAAGGAGGCGTCGCGGTGTGCCGAGTTCTGCGCCAGGGAGCAGGCGACGAACCCGACGTTCCCGCGCGTGGACGTGATTTTGTGCCTGGACGTGGCGGACGAGCCGTCCGGCGTGGCCCGGCAGGTGGGCAACTCGATGATCGTGAGCGTCGGCCACAAGGGCCGCTACGTGGGTGTGGTCGGCGCCTACCGCACCAACAAGCCGGGCCAGCCGTGGGCGCTGCGCTACCAGCTGGTGCCGATGGGCGAGGAACTGGAGACGCCCAGAGGGCTGCAGAACCCGGTGAATGTGCTGATGGAGGACTACGCCGCCACGGTGAAAAAGGATCTTTACCTGGCGAAGTACCCGCGCAAGAAGCACCCGGTGCAACTGCAATTTCCGACCTCGGAGTACGTGGGCTCGGAGCGGTGTGCGGATTGCCACGAGCATGCGTTCAACGTCTGGAGCAACAAAAAATCCAAACATCATGCTCATGCGTACGACTCACTGGTGAAGGCCCAGCGGCCGTCCAACCGCCAGTTCGACGGTGAGTGTGTGGTTTGTCACACGGTTGGTTTCGGTTATGAATCCGGATTCAACAGCGCGAGGGCTTTGCAGAAAAAGGTGCCGCTGGAAGGCGTTGGCTGCGAAAGTTGTCACGGGCCGGGCAGCGCGCACGCGAAAAACCCCAACAACAGGGAACTCCGTGCACTCATGAACCCCTGGAAAGCCGAGCCGAACCTGAAGAAGCGCTTGAACCTGATCGACCGGACCTGTGTCCAGTGTCACGACATTGACAATGATGTCCACTGGAACTTCGAGAAGAACTGGCCGAAGATCGCCCACCCGACGCCGAAGAAAAAGTAAGAAGTGCTGGCGAAATGACGGTTTCGGCGAGCGGCGCGGCGTCAGGCCGCCGGTACGGCAAAGGACCGGCGGGCTGACGCCGCGCCGCTCGCCGAAACCGTCATTTCAGGGTAGCGCCGGTGCCCATCTCCACGGTCAATTTCTTGACGCGCCAGTCACGTTCGCCGACGAGGATGAACTCCGCCCAGCAGGTGGCGAACTGCCCCTCGCCCTCTGGCCGGATGTAGAACTGCACGGTCGCGTGGGGCCGTTCCAGTTTCTCCACGTCGATGCCCCAGACGATGAAGTGTTTGAAGCCGGCCCGCTCCAGTTGATTGCGGGCCTGCGCCGCCAGCAGCTTGCGCGGCACGGTCACCTTCGTCTGCTTCATGAAATCGACCTGCACCTCATCCGCGAAGTGTTTGGTGGCCTCTTCGAGCCGATCCGCGTTCAGCGCCGCCACCATATCGTTGACATCCGCGGTCAACTGCTTGCGGTCGGTGACGATCACCAGCGACAGCACCACGACGGTCACGAGCAGCGCCAGCGTGACCAGCGCGGCGCTGGCGACGGGCCGGCGGCGCGTGTTCCACCACCACGCCGTCAGGCCCAGCAGCGCCAGGCCCAGGACAATGAGGACGCCGTTGCTGTTGTCCACTAACCACCAGAGCATGGGAGTCCCTTTGGCCCGGATGATTCACCACGGAGAACGCAGACGGGATGACCGTTTCGTAAATCCTACACCAGTTTAGCCGCGACGCCCAGCGGAGCGCTCCCCTTCGGGTCGCGGCTAAACTGGCGTACTGACGGGCGGTCGCCGACCTCACCTGCGCTTGTGCTTCGGTTTCGAGTCGAGCCGCTTGACCGGTCCCTGACCCGCGGACGGCGCCGCCGGTTTGGCCGCGGGCGGTGGCGGCGGTGGCGGAGCCAGCGGCTTCTTGCCCGCCTCCAGCGCCTGCTTCAGCCGCTCCACCTCTTCCGCGCGCCGCCGCCACCAGTCCGGCCCCCAGACGCGGTGCAGTCGCCAGCCGAGCCGCTCCAGCGCCTCCGGCAACAGCCGCTCCCGGTCGCGCGCCGCCGGCAGATCCTGGTAGCCGGCGCCGTCGCACAGCACCGCTAGTACCCGCCGGCCCTCACCGGCCGCTTCGTGGACGAACACGTTGCCGCCGCACGGGGCCGCGGCCTCCACGACCGTGGCCCGATAGCCGAGCCGTTGCACCTCGGCGGCCACGTCGCGCGGCAGCGCCCCGGCGGCGTTCGGCGACTGCGGCCCGCCCGGCGATGCCCCGGTTTCCGCGTAGGCCAGCAGTGCCGCCAGCGCCCGCACGCCCTCGGCCGGCTCCTTGACCTCCGCCAGGTCGCGGGCCTTCAGCGCACTGACCACGACCAGCTTTTCCCGCGCCGCCAGGGCCACGGCGAGCACCCAGCGCTGGCCGTCCTCCTGGCTCAGCGGCCCGAAGTCCGCCGGCAACTGGCCCGCCGCGTCGCGGCCGTAGCCGACGCTCAGTACGAAGATGTCGCGGTCGGTGGCACCTTCGGCCGGCAGCTGCCGCGCCAGGGCTTCCAGCTCGGGCTGCTGCTGCAACCGCCGCTCCAACTCCGCCATGATGAGGGCCAGCTGATCGCGGTCGAAGGCGCCGACACCGATACTCTTTTTGCCACCAGCGGTCTTCCACTCCCGCACCACCGACTCCACCACGGCCTGGGCCTCGGCCGCGTTGCCGCCGACCTCCTCGTAGACGGCGCTCTCCACCGGCCGGAGTACGGCCCCACGGCCGTCTGTTGCGGCCGGCAGCACGTACAGCACCTCGTCGTAACCGAGGGCGTTGGCAAAGTCGCCCAGCGGTCGGCCCGGCTCCTGCCAGCGCAGCGTCAGCGCCAGCACCCCGACACGCAGGCAGCAGTCGAGCAGGCTCGGCGTCGGTTCGTCCGCGGTCACGCCGAGCAGGTGCGGGACCAGTTGCGTGTCCGCCGGCAGATGTTCGTCGCCGATCACGATGGCCTGTTTGCCGCGGGCGACGGCCGGCAGCGCCTCGCCGGACGACAGCCGGTGCGCCTCGCCGATGACCACCAGGTCAAAACCAAATTCCCGCGGGTCGAGCAGCCGGACGGCCGTCAGCGGCGTGGCCAGCACGCACGGCTTGAGGCGCGGCAGCAGGTGCGGCAGTTCGTCCAGGATCGTCCGCAGCGGTGGCAGTGCGTCCTTCTTCGCTGCCTCGCGCCGCAGCGCCGCGGCCTCGACGTCCTCCTTGCCCAGCTCGGTGCGGCCCTGGTCGGCCCGGTGAGCGACCGCGGCCGCGGCGGCGGTTTGCAGCTTGCGGTCGAGGGCGCGGAACTCCAGCGCCACACGCTCGTGCTCCTTGCGGTCGAACTGGCCCAGCGCCGCGTCCTGGGCGAACACGGCTTCCAGCCAGCGGTGCAGGACGCTGTGTTGCAGGCAGTCCGCCAGTTGCTCGCGCGGCGGCCGCTGCTTCTGCACCTCCTGCCAGAACGCGGCCAGCCCCAGGTGCGCGAAGCGGTCGGCCAGCTGCCGCCACTCGATCCACTCCGCCAGCTCCGCCACGCGGTCGTGCAGCAACTTCAGGTGCTGCCGCAGTTCCTCCGGCGCCAGCTCCGCCAGGCGTTTGCCGCCGTGCCGCGGCCCCGGCGGCTCGAAGCGCAGTTCCAGGCTGTGCAGCGCGTGCTCCACCTGCTCACGTGCCTGCTTCAGTTCCTGACTGGATGGCGGTTTGGTCCCCGGCGCCGTCGCCAGCTGCACGAACTGTTCCGCCGGCTTGCCGGCCGCCCCGAACAACTCGCGGACCCGGCCCGCCCAGGTGATCTGCTTGCGCAGCGCCGCCCAGTCGGTGTTGACGCCGTGGAACGCCGGGCCGAAGCGCTCCGTCCAGCGGGCGGCGTCCGCTGGTTGCGCCTCCTCGGCGCCGCGCAGCAGTTCCGCCTGGCGCAGGTCGGCGACGAGCGCGACGGCGTCCGGCGGCGGCGCCGGCGCATGGGCCAGCGCCGGATCGGTCAGCGCCGCGAAGTGGTTCAACGTCGTCTGCAAATCCTTCGCGTAGTGGTTGACCGCCGACAGCGCGCTGTCCAGCAGCGGCGCGCCCGTGCCCGGCAATCGCTCCGACGGCAGCAGCGCCTCCAGTTCCTCCGTGGCGTGCAGCCAGGGGCCGAGCGCATCGTGCAGCCGTTTCGCGGCGGCGCGAATCTTTTCCGCCGCCGGCGTCGTCGCGCTGAGCGCATCGACGAGGCGATCGGGCAGCGTTTCGCAGCCGAGTTCGCGGGCCAGCTCCAGCGCCTCGGCGGCGACGCGCGTGGCCTTCTCCGCAGCGTCGAAGTCGGTGTCCATGCCCTTCTCGTAACGGCCCAGGACCGCCAGCCGCGCCGGCCGTTCCGCGTCCAGCTGCCGGCGCTGGCCGACCACCGCCGCCGCCGTGAACACGTCCTCGCGCACGCTGCGCGGCAGCACGTCGCCGTGGCTGCGGCGCTGCAGAGCACGGCGGTCACGGCGGTACTGCATGCTGAAGACGCGCAGCCAGCTGGCGTACGGGCCGCGGTAGCGCTCCGCCAGGTAGACCACGTCCAGCTCGAACAGCTGCTCCTTGTAGCGCGTCAGCAGTTCGTGGCGGCGGCGGTGGTTGTCGGCGAACACCGGCCCGACCGACGCGATCAGCGCCTGCGCCTTCGCCAGCGCCTGCGGATCGGTGACCCAGGCGCGCTCCGGCGGCGTCTCGCTCATGCACAGGTTGGCCAGGCGCTGCAGCCGCCGCAGCGTATGCGGCGACGGGTCGTGCTTGCCCTCGGGGCCGGCCGCGGCGTCCGACGCGCCCGGCGGCAGTTCCACCGCGAGCCATTTTTCCAGCGCTCGCGCGTCGGTCAGCCAGTGCGGCAGCCGCTTCAGCGTCTCCGCCGCCCAGCCGCGTAGCTTTTGCTGCTGCCGCAGCAGACCGGCGCCCTGCGTGTCATCGGCAGCCAGGAGCGGCGCGGCGGCGTGCCAGGCGTGCTCCACCTGCTCGGCCGTGCCCTCGGGCAACTTCCACAGCGCCGGGCCGTAGCGCTCCGTCAACGGCTGCCGGGACTGGCCGCGCTGCTGGTACGACGCGGCACAGCGCTCCAGGTCCGTCGCCAGCGCCGCGGTGTCCGCGCCCTGCAGCCATGCGGCCGGCGGGTGCGGATTGGTTTCGAGCAACTCGCTGGCGCGTAGCAGCCACGGAATGGGGCCGCTGGCGCCGATGGCGGCGGCGTAGTGGTCCGCGACGGTCTGCAAGCGGTCGAGGCGGCCGCGCACCTTGTCGATCAGGTGCAGCACGTCATCGCGCAACTTCAGCGTGTAGCGTTCGCCGCTTTTGAAGCCGTGCCAGAGGTAGCTGTCGCCCTGCTCGTGCAGGTGCCAGAAGTGCTGCGCCCGCTCGATGGCGTGCCGGGCCTCGTCCAGCCAGGTGGGCGTGATGTCCAGGGCGTTGAACTCGCCGAGTTCCAGCCGCGCCGCCGCATGACAGCGAGCCACCTCGCCCAGCGCCCACCAGGCGCTGCGCTGCAACGGTTCACGTACTCGGTGCAGCGCGTCCGCGTAGGCATTGAGCTGGTCGCGGTACTGCCGCAGTTGTTCCAGTTCCTGCGGGGACGGCCCGCCCGCCGGCGTGGGCGGCTGCTCGAGACAGCGGCGCAACTCGTTCACGACGGCCCGACTGTCGGCGCCGGCCGCGGCCAGGTCGAGCACAAAATCGCCCAGCCCCGCGTCGCGCAACAGCCGCGCGACCTCCGCCAGCTGGGCCGGCCTCGGGCTGACGATCAGCACGCTCTGGCCGCCGCCGATGCGCTCCGCCGCGAGGTTGGCCATCGCCTGCGCCTGCGCCGTCCCGGGCGGCGCCTGCAGCACGAAACTGTGGCCGCGCATCGCCGCTGCCAGCGCCAGCCGCTGACTGCTGTCCGCGTCCAGGATGTGCAGCGCCGGCTGCGGCGCCGCGTCCAGTTCGCGCGCGTCGGGCAGCGCCAGCGTGGCGGCGGGCTCGGCGCCGGCGAGGACGCGCACCAGCGGATGGTCCGCCAGCAGCGCCTCGTTCTCGGCCAGGTCGCGCTCCAGCGGTTCGGTGAACACCGGCAGCAGCGTCAGCAGGGCCGCCGGCTCCACGCTCCAGCCGAGCCCGGCGACCACGGTCTGCACCTCCGCGAAGAACGTTGGCAGCGTCTTCTCGTCCACGCGCGACGGCAACGGCGGCAGGCGCAGGTCCAGGGCCGCCTGCAGTCGCGTTTGCAACAACGGGTTGACGAACGGCGTCCCCGCGGCGGTCACGGTGGCGGCCGCCAGCTCGACCGGCAGAATCACCAGCGGCGACCGTAGCGGCGCCGCCGTGTCCGGGTCCGCCCACTCCAGCACGCCGCCGGCCAGGTGCAGCAGCCGGACGCCGTGCTCCTCCAGGCCCGTCTGCGCCCGCCGCCGCAGCGCCGCCAGCTGCTCCGGCTGCGCGCCTGTCACCGCGGTGGATTTGCCGGGCTGCGTCAGGCGGCCGAACAGCGCCGCGGCGTCCGCCGGCGGCACATCCAGGCCGGGGCGCAGGTGCAGCAACGGGTTGCGGGGGCTGGGGTCTGACAGGGCGGCACGCCAGCGTGCCAGCGCGGCGTAGACTGGAGAAGCAGGGTCGGCCATGGGTTTGTTCCTCAACCGATGCTCGGCAGTGCGAGATAAGCAATATCGGCGAAGATAACAGCCCCGCCCCGCCGCGCCAATGGGCCGCCGCCAAGGGGCAGTGGCACACCCGACCCACCCTGTTCCCTTGGAGTGGCACGCCGCCGTCCGTCTGGCGAACCCGCGGCGAAAAACGTAAACCAACCACGGGGCCGAGGCGCGTCGCCGGGGCCCGCCGGAACGAGGAGGGCTGATGTCCAGCGCTGCACACGATCCCTACGCCGCCCTGCGCCTGCGCGACTACCGCTGCCTGCTGTCCGGCGGCGTCTTCGCCAGCATCGGCGTCGAAATCCAGGCGACCGTTGTGTTCTGGGAACTGACCCAGCGCACCGGCAACGAGGAATCGGCGGCCGTGGCAGTGGGCCTGGCCGGCCTGGCGCTGTTCCTGCCCGTGCTGCTGCTGGCGCTGCCGGCCGGCCAGGCAGCGGACCGCTACCACCGCCGCCGACTCCTGCAGGCCGCCCAGGGCGTCGTCATCCTGGCGGCGCTGGGCCTGGCGGCGATCTCCTGGTGGCAGGGGCCGTTGTGGCAGATGTACCTGTTCCTGGTGCTTGCGGGCGTCGGCCGGGCCTTCACGGCGCCGGCACGCTCGTCGCTGCTGGCGCTGGTCGTGCCGCCGCACCTGTTGCCCAACGCCGTCACCTGGAACAGCACGGCGTATCAGTTCGCCAACGTCGCCGGCCCCGCGTTCGGCGGCCTGATGCTGTGGCTGGCGGGCGGCGCGGCGCCGGTGTACCTGCTGACCGCCGGCTGCGCCCTCGACTGCATTCTTCTGGTGGCGCCGGTCAAACTCAAGGTGGCGCCGCCGACCGAACCGCGCTCGCTGCACTCATTGCTGGCCGGGGCACGCTTCATCTGGCGGACGGAGTTGCTGCTGGCGGCCATCACGCTCGACCTGTTCGCCGTGCTGCTCGGCGGCGCCACCGCGCTGCTGCCCATCTTCGCCAGCAAAATCCTGCACGTGGACGCACTGGGCTACGGCCTCTTGCGGGCGGCGCCGGCGCTGGGGGCGGTGCTGATGGCGGTGACGCTGGCCCACCGGCCGCCGCTGCGCCGCGCCGGCCGGGCGTTGCTGCTATCCGTCGCGGGCTTCGGCGTCGCTACCATCGTCTTCGGCCTGTCGCGAAACTTCGCGCTGTCGTTCGCCATGCTGGCCCTGACCGGGGCGCTGGACAATGTTAGCGTGGTGGTGCGCGGCACCCTGATGCAGGTGCTGACGCCCAACGAGATGCGCGGCCGGGTCGGGGCGGTCAACTTCATTTTCATCAGCTCGTCCAACGAACTGGGCGCCTTCGAGTCGGGCATGGTGGCGCGGTGGTTGGGGCCGGTCGGCTCGGTCGTCTTCGGAGGTGTCGGTACGCTGGTGGTGGTTGCGGCGGCGGCACTGCGCTGGCCGCGACTGGCCCGTCTCGGCACCCTGCACCCGGACCACCTGGCCCCCCGCGTGGGCGGCCCAGCGCCCGCGACCGGGGAACTGGAGTCGCCGGACATTGCCGCCGCCATCAGCGAACAACCGTCGGAGGAACTGGCTACTTCGGACCCGTCCAACTCTTTTTTTCGAGGGCAAGACCATGAACCAGCGTCACTGGCTTCCGGCCCTGCTGCTCTGCCTGGTGCCCCTGGCCCCGCTCCGGGCGCAGGGCGGTGCGGCGCAGAACCCAATCACGAACGAGACGCAGCAGGCGATTGACGCCGGCCTGGCGTACCTGGCGGCGCAGCAGGCGGCCGACGGCTCCTGGGGCGACCGTGCCTTCCAGGGCAACCTCGGCATCACCGGCCTGGCGGGGCGGGCGTTCCTGGCTGGCGGCCACGAACCGGGCCGGGGCAAGTACGGCCCGCACCTCACGAAGGCCATCGAATTCATCCTGAGCCACGAGAACAAGCAAACGCCCGGGTTCCTGCACAACGCGCAGGCGACGGCACACGGGCCCATGTACGGCCACGGCTTCGCCCTGCTGTTCCTGGCCGAGGCCCACAGCGGCATCCGCGACAAGAAGCTGAAGGAGCGCGTCACGGAACTGCTGGGCCGCGCGGTCAAGCTGACGGTCGAGGCCCAGAACAAGGAGGGCGGCTGGCGCTACCTACCGAAGCCCGTGGACGCGGACCTGACCGTGACCGTCTGCCAGGTCCAGGGGCTGACCGCGGCGCGGAATGCCGGGGCCAACGTGCGGCGGAAGGTGCTGGAGCAGGCGCTGACCTACGTGCGGCAGTGCCAGAATCTGCAGCGCGACGGCGGCTTCCGCTACATGCGCCAGGGCGGCGGGAGCGGGTTCGCCCGGACGGCGGCGGCGCTGGACGTGCTGCTGCAAGCGGGCCAGGCCAAAAGCAAGGAAGTGGAGAAGGGCCTGGATTATCTGCGGCCGTATCGGCCCGGACTCAAGAAGGCGAACGCGGTCGGGCTGTTCTATTACCACGGGCATTACTACGCCGCCCAGGCCATGTGGCGCACCGGCGGCACCGACTGGCAGAAGTGGTATCCGGCTGTCCGCGACGAACTGCTCAAGCATCCCGACCGGCAGAAGCAGAAGAACGACACCGAAACGTTCTGGAACGACCGCACCGTCGGCCCCCAGTTTGGGACGGCGATGGCGCTGATCGTGTTGCAACTGCCGCACGAGAAATTGCGGAGCCTGAAGCGCTGAGGCTCCATTCCGGTTGTGGCCCGGTCCGGAGATCGGGCCACAACGCGGGGCCGCAAGCGGCAGACAAGACGGGTTGCCGCTTCACACCCCCATCACGTTGTAGCCGCAGTCCACAAACAGCACTTCGCCGGTGATGCCGGACGCCAGCGGACTGCACAGGAACACGGCCGCGTTCGCCACCTCCTCGGCGGTGATCGGCCGCGGTAACGGCGACTTTTCTGCGGCGTGGCTTTTCATCCGCTCAATGTCGCCAATGCCCTTGGCGGCCAGCGAGGCGTACGGGCCGGCGGAGATCAAGTTGACGCGGATGTTGCCGTCGCGGCCGACGTTGAACGCCAGTTGCCTGGCGTCGATCTCCAGGGCCGCCTTGGACGTGGACATGCCGCCGCCGTAGTGCGGCACCACGCGCTCGCCGCCCAGGTATGTCAGCCCCAGCACCGCCGCCCCATCGGGCCGGTTCGCCATCTTGGCGTGCAGCGCCCGCACCAGGGCGGTCAGGGAGTACGAACTGATACTCAGAGCGTTGAGGTAGCCCTTGCGGGTTGTGTCGATGGCCCGGCTCTTGACCTCGGAGCTGAAGGCGATGCTGTGAATGAGGATGTCAAGGTGCGGATAGGGTTCCAGGTTCTTGACCAGGCCGGCGATGGAATAGTCGCCGTGCTGCTCCTCGATCCTGGCCCAGCGGCGGTCGCTACGCAGGTCCGCCGGCACGTCGTCCATCGTGTCGTACTGCACGTCGCAGGCAAACTCCGCCTCGGGCCGGAAGTCGCCCTCGACGAACGGCAGTTTGCGGGCGCTGACGTCGTCTGGTCGGTCGCCGGTGAGGACGGTGCCGACCATGTTCATCATGCGCGGGTGGCAGGCGAGGACGATGCGCGCACCGGCCGCCTGCAGCGCCTTGGCGATGTACCAGGCAAAACTCAAATCGTTGCCGACGCCCGTCACCAGTGCCGTCTTGCCGTTCAGGTCCAGGGGGATCATGGTTTATCCCTTTGTGCTCGGTGGAATGGGTGATTTGGGGTTCGATTTAGCACAATCGCGGAAGGCGGGCAAGGTGAATCAGGTGCGCCGCCGGAAGAGGCATTCGCCAAATCCGACCAGTTTTGTTGCCTTGTGAGCGGGCGCCGTCCGGTTTAGCATAAGGACATTTCCCAGATACCCGCCCGGCCCCTCAAACGAGAACCCACGTGGACGCCTTCTGGACCGACCTCGCCAGCTGGTGGCCCTACCTCGTCGGCCTGTTCGACTTTTGCCTGATGGCCTGGTTCGTGCCGCGCGTGCTGCTGTACAAGTCCGAATCGACCTCGGCCATCGCCTGGCTGCTGCTCATCGTCTTCCTGCCGCTGATCGGCGCCGCCCTGTTCGTCCTGTTCGGCTACCAGCACGTCTCACGGCCGCTGCGGCGGAAGCGCCTGCACAACCAACTTTACCGCCAGTTCGGTTCCGGCCGCCGTCACACCCAGAGCGCGGACGGCGCCGCCGTCGAACCGCTGTCGCCGGTCTGCCAGCAGCTGGCCCAGCTGGCCAACCGCTTCGACGCCCAGGGCCTGGCGTCCGGCAACCACATCGACTATTACCACGACGGGCCGCCGGCCTTCGCCGCCATGCTCGCGGCCATCCGCCGCGCCGAGCATCACGTCCATTTGCAGACGTTCATTTTCCAGCCCGACGAGACCGGTGCCGAGTTCCTGGCGGCGCTGACGGAGCGGGCCAAGCAGGGCGTCGAGGTGCGGCTGCTTTATGACGCGGTCGGCTCGTACCGGCTGCGGGACCGCGACCTGGCCGGCCTGCGCGCCGCCGGTGGTCGATGCAGCGTCTTCCTGCCCATCAGCCTGCTGCGCCGCAGTGTGCAGATCAACCTGCGCAACCACCGCAAACTCCTCATCGTGGACGGCCACACCGGCTTCACCGGCGGCCTGAACGTCGGCCGCGAGTACCTGGGCGAGAGCCCGCGCTTTGGCTACTGGCGCGACACGCACCTGCGCGTGCAGGGGCCGGCGGTTGCTGACCTGCAGCGCGTCTTCGCCGAGGACTGGGACTTCGCCGCCGGCGAGACGCTTATCTTCGATGACGACCCGCGCACGTGCGCTTATCTGCGGACGGGCGCGGCGGACGGGCCGTACCCAGTGCAGGTGATCGACTCGGGGCCGGATCGCGATTTGAAGAGCATCCGCGAGATGTACCACGCGGCCATCCTGAAGGCGCGGCGGCGGGTGTGGATCGCCTCGCCGTACTTCGTGCCGGACGCCGGCCTGCGCGACGCCCTGCGGTTGGCCGGCTACCAGGGCATCGACGTGCGCTTCCTGGGTCAGCACAGGCCGGACAAGGCGATCCCGCAGTACGCGGCGCGCTACTACTGGACGGAGGTATTGGCGGCCGGCGTCAAGGTGTACCAATACACGCGCGGCATGATGCACGCCAAGGTGGTGCTGGTGGACGACGACTGGGCCAGCGTCGGCACCGCCAACCTGGACAACCGCAGTATGTATCTCAACTTCGAGGTCAACTGCCTGATCTATTCGCAGCAGGCGGTGGCGGAGCTGGCGGCGCAGTTCGAGCGCGACCTGGCGACGGCCATCCGGCTGGAGGGGGCGGTGTACGCGCAGCGGCCGTTCGCCGGCCGGCTGCTGGAGAACGCTTGCCGGCTGCTGTCGCCGGTGTTGTAATGGGCGTGTTCTGCCGCTGGCGGCATAGCGCTCTTCCGCCAAGCCACAAGCGGCAGAAAAGACGGCTGGTAACTCACGGGAACCGACATGACCGCCAACGACCCGCGCCTGTCGCCGGATTTGCCGCCGCTGCCAAACGGGGCTTGTGGATCGATTTGCCCGCACTCCTGAGCAGCCAGCGTGCTCAGCAGATGTCAACGCTACAACGGGGCCTGGCGTCGCGGCCGCACGCCGCCTTCGTCAAGCGCCTGGCCGCCGCCCGCAAGGAGCGCTCCGAGTAGAGGAACCGATATGGCCTGGCCGTCCCCGACCGAGTTCAACGAAGCGGTGCAGTCGCCGCCGACCGCCTTCGCCGACACCGAGCTGCGCCGCACCCAGGCCGCCACGGATCCGCTCGGCCTGGTCCGCCCCTTCGCCGGCAGCTTCGCCGACGTTTATCAGCTCGAAGGCCCCGACGGCCATTGCTGGGCCGTCAAGTGCTTCACTCGCGCCGTGCCGCACCTCCAGGAACGCTACCAGGCCATCAGCGACCATTTGCAGCAGGGCGTGCCGTCGTTCATGGTCCCCTTCCGCTACCTCGCCGAGGGCGTCCGCATCCAGGGTCAGTGGTATCCCGTGGTGAAAATGCCCTGGATTCAGGGTTTGATGCTCAACCAGTTCGTCCGCGACAACCTCGACCGGCCGGTGCTGCTCGACCGCCTGGCGCGGATGTGGCTGAAGCTGGCCCAGCAGCTGCGCGGCGTCGGCGCCGCCCACGCGGACCTGCAACACGGCAACGTCCTGCTGGTGCCCAACGCGAAGACCGGCGGTCTGAGTTTGCGGCTGATCGACTACGACGGCATGTTCGTGCCGGCCCTGGCCCACAGTCCGTCCGGCGAGGTCGGCCATCCGAATTACCAGCATCCGCAGCGGCTCCGCGAGTCCACGTACAACGCGGAGATCGACCGCTTCGCACATCTGGTGATCTACACCGCCCTGCGCTGTCTGGCACTGCCCGGGGGGCGGCCGCTATGGGAGCGCTTCGACAACGGCGATAATCTGCTGTTCCGCGAACAGGACTTCCAGGCGCCGCAGCAGTCGGTGCTGTTTCGCGAGTTGTGGCGGACGCAGCCGGCGCCGACGCGCACGCTGGCCGGCCATCTGCTGCTGGCCGCGCAGGGGCCGCTGACGCAGGTGCCGCTGCTGGACGAACTGGTCAGCGACGGCCTGACCGAAGCGCTGACGGCCGAGCAGGCGCAGCGGGTGCGCCGTCTGCTCGGCGACGCCACCCCCGACACGGCCGCAGCGATCCTGGTGACGCCGGCGATGTTCATCGATCCCGTGGTGGGCGTGCTGGTTTCCGCTGACTCCACGCGGCCGCTGCGGCCCGGGCCGGCGGCGCCGCCGCCCCTGGCCATCCCGGTGACGCCGGCGAGGCTCCTGGAGCCGGCGCCGGGCGTGCTCGTCTCGGCGGAGTCCACCCAGGCACTGCGACCCGTGCCCGCGGCGAACGCGAAAAGCAAGACGGCGATCCCCGTGGCGCACCGCGCCGGACCACCGCCGCTGCCGCGCGCGGTGCCGGTGGGCCAGCCGGCCATTGACTGGCAAGCGTCGCTCGGCGGCGGCGCTGTCGTGGTCGGCATCATCCTGCTTGGGCTGCTGCTCATGGTCCTCGTCAGCGCGGTCGTGCTCAGCACGCTGCCGCCCACCAGCAATCACCCTACTCCTGATGGCCCGCCGAAATTCCAGCCCCCGGCGCCGAACCACGGGCCGCAGAAACGGACTGTGGAGTGGGGGAACCTGACAGGGCGCCCACGCAACGAGGAAGCAGCGCTCCCCCGGCACGACGGCCAATTGAAGTGGGCAGGTGGTGTGTAATGGCCCCGGAGATTCCACGACTGGCGTGTCAGGTCTTTTCGCTGCCGAAGCGCGGCCACGGCGTTTCGGAGAACGAGGACGCCTGCGCACACAGTGCTGCCCACGGCCGCTTTGCCATCGCCGACGGCGCCACCGAGAGTTCGTTCGCGGCACTGTGGGCGCGGCTGCTGGTGGACGAGTTCGTCAAGCCCGAGACGCCGGCGGGCTGGGCTGCCTGGCTGCCGGCGCTGCAGGAGCGCTGGGCGGCGGAGGTCGGCACGGCGCCGCTGCCGTGGTACGCCGAGACCAAGGTGGAGCAGGGGGCGTTCGCGACCTTCCTGGGCGTGGTGATCGAGCCAGGCTGGTGGCGGGCGGTGGCGGTCGGCGACAGTTGCCTGTTCCACATTCGCGAGGGCACGCTGCGGCACGCCTTCCCGGTGCAGCACCCCGACGAGTTCGGCACGGCGCCGTGGCTGATCGGCTCGCGCGGCTTCAGCAGCGCCGGCATGGTCGAGAAGGAAATCCGTCTGGAGGACGACTGGCGGTCGGGCGACCGGCTGTGGCTGATGACCGACGCGCTGGCGCAGTGGTTCTTGCAGCAACTGCTAACAGATCGCGGCTGGTGGCGCTACCTGGCGCAGATGCTGGAGACGCCGAACCCGGCGGCGGAGTTCGACGCGCTGGTGGCGTGGCAGCGCGACTGTCACGCGATGCGCAACGATGACGTGACGTGGTTGACGATTGCGGAGTGACTGGATTTTTCTGCCGCTTGCGGCTTAACCAGCCGGGACACCATGAATAACTGGGCCGAACGGTTGGCGGGAAAGAGCAAGAATGACCCTTCCGCTGCTGCTGACCTGGCCGCGAGTTCGGCTCGTAAACACATTACGATCCCGCTGGCGGCGTAGCGGGGAGCACTACGCCGCCAGCGGCAGCACAGCCGGCTTCACGGCTGCGGCGCCGCCAGCACCGCCCCGCGCAGCATCGCGCTCCACCTCCGTGCGCACCTCCTTCGCGTGCTGCGGTAGCACCCGCGCCGCCACTGTGGCGCCGCCGGCCGCCTGGCGGAGCACGTAGTAGTCCATGACCGCCACCTGCTTCTGCACCTCGATCTGCACGCCGAAGTGCTCCAGCGTCCGCGGCGGCCCCTGCACCGCGCACGGCGCCGACGCGGCCTGCACCGTCGCCTTCTCCTTCTTCAGCCACGCCGTCACCTCCTGGTGGAACTGCGCGATGCTCGGCATCGTCTTGAGCGGCTCGACCGTCAACAAGAGGCCGCTGCCGCGGCTCTCGTCCAGGGCGAGCTGCCGGCCGCGCACCCCCGCCACGCGCCAGCGCCGCGGGTGCAGCAGCTTCACGCCCAGCTCCGGGTTGTCGTACAGCAGCAGCGTGTTGGCCTCGCTGGGCTCCAGGGCCACGCCCTTGAGCGCCGCGTCCGCCAACTCCACGCAGAACGGCCGCGGTTGCCGCGTCAGCACGAACGTGCCTTCCACCTTGCCCTGCGCCTTGCCGTCCTTGCCCAGCATCTCCTGCACACCCTTGAGCGACAGGTAACTCAGGTGGTTCGACTCCAGGTCGAAGTAGAAATAGCCGTCCAGCCGCTGTCGGTTGGGGCCGTCCTCGCCGAGGCCGCGCACGACGCCAGCGAAGCTGACGCCGCGCGTGCCGCCGCTGCCCCACCACCTCCAGCCGCTCCAGCTTGCAGGTCACGCCGCCTTGCTCGATCTTCTCCAGGTCCGTCATCTCCTGGATGGCGGTCGCCGCCGCGACCCACTGCTCGCCGACTTTCACCGGCCCTGCCGGCAGCAACCCAGCCAGCGCGGGCGTGAACACGTCGGTACGGATCAGGTCCATCTCACCCCACGTCAGCGGCCCGTCCGGCGAGAACGGCACCTCCACCTGATTGTGCCGCAGCACCACCAGCCGCCGCACCTGGGGCCGCAGGGTGCTCTGCTGGTCCTGCGTGCCGACCTTGCGCTGGAAATCAATTTTGCGATACAGGCGAACCGTTTTGCCCACTTGCCCGTCTTTCTCCAGACTGAGGACGCGCTCGTCGTAATCAATGGCACTGCCGCCACTAACCGGCAGCGTGCGGGCCGGCTGATCCTTCTCCGGAGGCAGCGACAGACCGCCGCTGACCTCAACCCGCACACTGACGTGGTAGTGGTAGTGTGCGGGAAAGGCCTCGCGCAAGCGCAGCAACTCGTCCGCCTGCCGGGGCGCTCCCAGGGCGAAGGACGCGAGTGTCACCAGCAGCACCACGGTGGCGCGGCCGTAAACCAGGTTGGACATGAGCTGCCTCCAAGGGGGAAATCAGGTGGAAGGGGCGTCGCGCGTCGGTGAGCATCGCTCGAACTCTGCCCGATTGTAGGCCCGTTCGATGGCCAAAAAACGGCCGGGCGGCGACTTTTTTGCCAGTATCGGGCCAGCGGCAGCGAAGAAATGCGTCGTGGCGAATACAGGGGTGATAAGATTAGTTCACAGATGAGGGAATTTCAAACAACCGCTATTGCAAATCTGAACAGAATCTGTGTAAATAACGGATGTACACTTTCAACGGAGCCTCTCCCTCCCCCGGTCGCTCACCGGTGTTGGATGAAATGATTTCGGTGCAAGTCGTTACAAGAAATTAGGTTGAGGTGACAAATCGGCGGTGGGCCGGCGGAGGCGTCGCCGCGCCGCGGGACTGCGGCCCGACATTTGCATTGTTGAGGTTCGATGAAGGCGGTGAGGAAAGGCGAAAACAAGAGCAAAAGGATGGCACTAAAAAAACGAATAAGGTTAGGTGACTAACTCTCAATCGTTGAAACGTCAAGGATTTTAGGGGGGGAGTGGTTTCCTGAACCCTTTTCAACCACAGGATGTCTAACCTTGTGCGACAATGAAGGAAACGTCGGCACCGGAGGGGCGCCGACTTGAATGAAACCGAACGAACCACTCAGCGGAGGCCTGAACCAGCGGCAGGCGGCGGAAGTAGAAGTGGCAAGGAACCAGAACGGCGAACGCGGGGGGCGGAGGCCCAAGCCCGCACGCCCATGAGGCCGGGACTGACCCCCCAGGCCTCCCCAAAGGAGTGACGGCCGTGAAAACCTTCAAACACCCGGCTCTACGTGAGTTGACGGATCAACAGGTTCGCTTCGTGCCGCCGCCGCGGCGCCTGGAACAACTGGCCCGGGCCGAGCGCCTGCTGGCCGAACTCGATGCGAGCCGGCAATACCCGTATCAGTTCCTGTGCTTCCGCATCACCGACTACCGCCCCGACGCCTATCCAGACCTGCTCATCACGGGCCGCGACGCCCGGCACGACCTCGGCCTGCTCATCGCCGAGTTGGCCCGTTCGCTGCCGGCCATCCCGGTGGAGACGGTCGCCGAGCCGGTGCTGACCTTGGAGGAGATGAGCCGCAAGCTCAACGTCACGCCCAAGACGATCAACCGCTGGCGCAAGCGCGGCCTAATTGGTGTGCCGATCCTGTGTAACGGCCGGCGGCAGGTGGGTTTTCTGGAGTCGCTGGTCAGCCCGTTCCTGGATCACAACCACGAACGGGTGGAGCGTGGCAGCCGGTTCTCGCAGTTGAGCCAGACCGAGAAAGACGACATCCTGCGCCGGGCCCGTCGGCTGGCCCGGGTGGGCTCAAGCACACTGACGGAAGTCAGCCGCCGCATCGCCCGCCGCCTGGGGCGCTCCGCGGAAACGGTGCGTTACACCATCAAGAATTTTGACCGGGCGCACCCCGAACAGGCGTTGTTCCCGGCTGTGACGGGGCCGCTGGACGAGGCCACCAAGCAGGTGATTTATAACTCCTTCCGAAGGGGGATTACCGTGGACACCCTGGCAAGACAATTTCAGCGCACCCGCTCCTCAATCTACCGTGTGGTGAACGAGGTGCGCGCCCAGCGCATTCTGGATACGCCCCTGGACTACATCTACCACGAATCCTTCGACGCCCCCGATGTCGAGGCGGTGTTTCTGGCGCCGATGCCGGGCCTGGAGGAGTACGAGGCGAGCCGGCGGTCGCTGCGCGTGCCCAAGGACGCGCCGCCGGAACTGGCCGCGCTGTACGAGGTGCCGCTGCTGAACAAGGACCAGGAACAGCACCTGTTCCGGCAGATGAACTACCTCAAGCACAAGGCCCAGCAGTTGCGCAGCCGGCTGGACCCGACGCGAGCGCGGACGCAGGAACTGGACCAGATCGAGGCCCTGCAGGAGCAGGCCCAGAAGATCAAGGACCAGCTCATCAACTGCAACATGCGGTTGGTGGTGTCGATCGCCAAGCGACACGCCGGCCAGACCGACAACTTCTTCGAACTGCTCTCGGACGGCAACGTGTCGCTGTTACGGGCGGTCGAGAAGTTCGACTACAGCCGCGGCAACAAGTTCAGCACCTACGCCAGCTGGGCGATCATGAAGAACTTTGCCCGCAGCATTCCGGAGGAGAAGCACCGCCGCGAGCGCTACGTGACGGGCCATGAGGAACTGTTCGAGGCCGCCCCGGACACGCGGACGGACGAGCACGAGATCGTGGCGTCGGCGGAGCAGGCCAGCTACAAGGTCAACCGGCTGCTGGAGTCGCTGGACCCGCGCGAGCGCGAGATCATTCGCATGCGGGCTGGTCTCGACAGCGGTTCGGAGGGCATGACGCTGGAGAAGATCGGCGAGAAGCTCGGTATCACCAAGGAGCGCGTCCGCCAGCTGAACGTGCGGGCCATGAAAAAGATGCGGTCGCTCGCCGAGGAGCACCGCGAAGACCTGATGTAACGACAAAAGCAAAGACCAATCACGAAAACACGAAAAAGACAAATTCATTTATTGTCTTTTTCGTGTTTTCGTTCTTTCGTGTTTTCGTGATTGGTCTTTCCATTGACGGACGGCCTGAGAACAATTCCGACATTTTTTGCAAGACCTGATTGACCATACCCGGGCGCAGCGGCTACATTGGAGAAAGGTTTTCCCGCCTCCACATTCCGACCCTCCCAAAGACGAAAGGGACGCTGATGTTCTCTCTCAGTCGTCGCGAGTTCCTGAAGGGTAGTGCGCTGCTGGCCACCGGCGCCGCCACGTTGCCGCTGACCGAGCCCACCATCGAGGCAGCCCCCGCCGCGCAGAACCCCGCCGGTCCCAACAACCGGCTCAACGTCGCCGTCATCGGCATCCGCGGCCGCGGCCGCGACCACATCCACGGCTTCACCCATGTGCCGAACTGCCGCGTCACCCACCTGTGCGACGCCGACAACGCCACCGCCCAGGCCGCCATCGCCTACACGCAGAAGCAGCAGCCCAACGCGCCGGCGCCAACCTTCGTGCAGGACCTGCGCCGCATCATGGAGAACCGCGACATCCATATCGTCTCCATCGCAACGCCGAACCACTGGCACGCCCTGGCCGCTATCTGGGCTATGCAGGCCGGCAAGGACGTGTACGTCGAGAAGCCGGTCAGCCACAACGTCAGCGAGGGCCGGCGCATCGTGCAGGTGGCCCGTCGCCACAACAAGATTTGCCAGGCCGGCACGCAGATCCGCAGCAGCACGGGCGTCCGCCAGGCGATCGAATTCATCCGCTCGGGCAAGCTTGGCCAGTTGCGCGTGGCTCGCGGCCTGTGCTACAAGCGCCGCGACAGCATCGGCCGGGTGGGCGGCGACGGCACGGTGCCGGCGTCGATTGATTACAACCTGTGGTGCGGCCCGGCGCCGCAGCGGGCGCCGCGGCGCATGCGCGTCCACTACGACTGGCACTGGCAGTGGGACTACGGCAACGGCGACCTGGGCAACCAGGGTATCCATCAGATGGACGTGGCCCGCTGGGGCATCGGCGCGCATCAGCTGGCGCGGTCGGTGATGAGCGTCGGCGGCCGCTTCGGCTACACCGACGATGGCGAGACCGCCAACACGCAGATGGCCGTCTTCGACTACGGCAACGCCGAGTTGATCTTTGAGGTGCGTGGCCTGCCGACGAGGCCGCGCACCGGCGCCTCGGTCGGCAACATCTTCCACTGCGCCGACGGCTACGTGGTGATGCCGAGCTACAGCAGCGCCATCGTGTACGACCTGCAGGGCAAGGAACTGCGGCGCTGGAACGCCGGCGGCGACCACTACCGCAACTTCGTTGAGGCGGTGCGCAGCCGGCGGGTGGAGGATCTCCGGGGCGAGATCGAAGAGGGCCACCTGTCGAGCGCGTTGTGCCACCTGGCCAACATCAGCTATCGGCTGGGCCAGCGGCAGGCGTTCGCCAACAGCGAGAAGGTGTACGGTAACGACCAGGCCGCGACCGAGACGCTGGCGGCGATGCGCGAGCACCTGGCCGGCAACAACGTGGCGCTGGCCAACAACCAGTTGACGGTCGGGCCACGGCTGACGGTCGATCAGAAGTCGGAGCGCTTCTCCAACAACAACGCGGCCAACGACCTGCTGACGCGGCAGTACCGCAAGGGCTTCGAGGTGCCGGCGCAGGCGTGAGTGAGACGTCTTGGTTCGTAGTTCCGCCTTCAAGCGGTCTTTGGGTGAAGACCGCTGAAGGCGGAACTACGAACCAAGACAAGCCGCAACCAATTTCAGTTATCGTTGCTCCGTAGCCGGGCGAGTTCGGCGCGGAGCCGTGCTACTTCCTGTTCCGCCGCGGTGAGGGCCTGGCGCTCCGCCTCCAATTGTCTGCGGGCCTCGTCGCGCTGTCGCACAGCCTCATCCAGGGCATTTTGCAAATCCGCGGGCAGCGGTAACAACTCTCTGCGAAACCAATAGCGCACCCAGCCGTCGAGCAGTGCCACGCCCATTTCCAGTTCGGGAATCGATCGCTGTCCCTGGTCGTCCAGTTTCACCGAGACATAGTAATCCGCGGGGCGTGGCCGTGGGAGGCGAGTATAATGCGCACCGTAACCGGTTTTCGGGAGAACGAACCATGCCCGTACACGACTGGTCCCGTGTCACGGCCGGCATTTTCCACCACTTTCACGTGCAGTGGATGGCGGCCCTGAGCAACGCGCTCAATGACGGCCGCTTGCCGCCCAATTACTACACGCTGGCGGAGCAGATCGCCGGCAACCTCGGACCCGACGTGTTGGCCCTGGAATACAGCCCCACCACCGCTGCTTCCGATCCGGAACGACGTGCGACCAACGGTGAGACGGCGGGCGGCGCTCCGGCGGCGCTGGCCGAGCCCCGGGTGCGCTTCACCGCGCAAACCGAAATGGATGAGTACGTGCTGAAGCAAAACACCCTCGTCATCCGCCACACCAGTGGCGATCAGGTCGTGGCCCTGGTCGAGATCGTTTCGCCCGGCAACAAGGCCAGCCGCCACGGGCTGCGCACTTTCGTGGACAAGGCCGCGTCAGCGCTGTATCGCGGCTACCACCTGCTCATCCTGGATCTGCACCCGCCGGGGCCACGCGACCCCAACGGCATTCACGGTGCCATCTGGGGGGAAATTGCCGACGACTCGTTTCGGCTGCCGGCGGACAAGCCGTTGACCCTGGTGGCGTATGCGGCCGGATTGACCAAGCGGGCGTACATCGAGCCGGTCGCCGTCGGGGACGTGATGCCCGACATGCCGCTGTATTTGCAGGAAGGGTTCTACGTCTCCGTGCCACTTGAAGAGACGTACCGTATCGCGTTCGCGCACGTGCCGCAGCGCTGGCGTGAGGTCCTGGAAGCGTCACGAGGGGAACGCTGATCGGTCTTTTTTCAAACCCGGGAGAATCCCATGAGCCGTCGGCTGCGATTCGCTGGCGTGATGGTTGCCGCGCTAGTCCTGATGACTGCGCCCGGCTGCGCATCGACCTCACCAGAAGCCGCCGCGCAGAAGAATGACACGGTTTACAAGTCGCCACAGGAAGTGTTTGACGCCATGAAACAGGCGGCGAAGAAGAATGACATGCTGGCGTTCACGCGCTGCCTGGACGACGACATCGTGGATCTTCAGGCGCTCACCTTCACTGTTGGGGCGCTGATGCATTCGGGTGAGATGATCATCGCGGCCAACACGGAACAGAACAGGGCCGCCCAAAAAAAGTTGCTGGAACTCATGGCTCAACACGGACTGACCCAGGAGGTATGGAAGAAGTTGAATGCCGACAGGGCGTTTGGCGAGAAAATTGGTAATCCCCGAGCTAACCCCCGGGATCCAGTGTTTCAGAAATTCTTCGAAGCGGTGAAGGATCGGCCGGCTTACCTGATCGCCTTGAAGAACTTCGCAAACGAGAACAAGTGGGGCCCGGGTCCCGATCCTGACCTCGGGAAAGATTTCGAGAACTTGCACCTCGCCGACGTGAAGGTGAACGGGGAAAAAGCAACAGGAATAGTCGTCGGTAAGGAGGAAGGCCAGGAAGAAAAGAGACCGATTGAGTTTCGCAGAATCAACGGCAGTTGGAAGATTCGGTTCCCTGGGATCCAGCGCCTGCCGCAGAAAGAGCCGCCGCAGGAAAAAGACCGGACATCCGCAACGGCAGCGCCAGTCCCTGCAACCCTGGCATTTACACCAGATCCAACCGTCGCCTGGTCGTGCGCGCCCGGTTGGAAAGCCTGTGCCACGTGATCACACCACGTTCGCCGGCGCTGGGAACTGCCGCCCCAGCTCGCGCGCCTGGCCGCGGACGCGCTGGGCCAGCGCCGCGTCGTCCGGCGCCGCCAGCACCTGACCGATCCAGCCTGCGATGGTGCGCATCTCCGGCTCACGCAGGCCGCGTGTCGTCAACGCCGGCGTGCCGATCCGCACCCCCGATGGGTCCAGCGGCGGCCGCGGATCGAACGGAATCTTGTTCTTGTTGATCGTGATGCCGGCGCGGTCCAGCGCCTCCTCCGCGATCTTGCCGGTCACGCCGCGCGACGCCACATCGACCAGCACCATGTGATTGTCGGTGCCGCCGGACACCAGACGGAAGCCGAGCCGTTGCAGCTCGTCGGCCAGGGCCCGGGCGTTGGCGACAATCTGCGCCGCGTAACTGCGGAACTCCGGTCGCAGGGCCTCGCCGAAGCCGACCGCCTTGGCCGCGATGACGTGCATGAGCGGCCCGCCCTGCAAGCCCGGGAACACCGCCGAGTTGATCTTCTGGCCCCAGTCCTGCTTGCACAGCACGAAACCGCCGCGCGGCCCACGCAGCGTCTTGTGCGTCGTGGACGTGACGAAGTCCGCGAACTCGACCGGGTTGGCGTGCTGGCCGCCCGCGACCAGCCCCGCGATGTGGGCCATGTCCACGAAGAACAACGCCTTGACCTCGGCGCAGATCTCTGCGAAGCGCGCGAAGTCGATGGCCCGCGGATAAGCGCTGGCGCCAGCGACCACCAGCTTCGGCCGGTGCTCGCGCGCAGCGCCGCCACCTGATCGTAGTCGATGGTCTCGGTGTCCTTGCGGACACCGTAGCCGGTCACCTTGTACAGCTTGCCGGAGAAGTTGAGGTGCATGCCGTGCGTCAGATGCCCGCCGTGCGCCAGGTCCATCGCCAGGATGGGGTCGCCCGGCTGCAGGCAGGCGAAGTAGACGGCCATGTTGGCCTGGGCACCGGAGTGGGGCTGCACGTTGGCGCGCTGGGCGCCGAACAGTTTCAGCACCCGCTCGATGGCCAGGCGCTCAACGACATCGACGTATTCACAGCCACCATAGTAGCGCTTGCCGGGCAGGCCCTCGGCGTACTTGTTGGTGAGCACGCTGCCCTGGGCGGCCATGACGGCGGCACTGGTGTAGTTCTCCGAGGCGATCATCTCCAGGCCGTCCTGCTGGCGCTGCCGTTCGTGCTCGATGGCCTGCCAGATGTCGGGGTCGGCGGTCTTCAGAGGGTCCATGCTCGTCCTCGCGGCGGGTGGTGGGCGGCAGTGGTCATTCTGCGCAAAACGGCGGGGCTTGAGAAGGCGGGTTTGCGGCTACTTCGCGTCCTTGCCGCCACGGATCGCCGCCAGCGCCTCCGCGGCGGCCCGACGCAGCTCCGGATGCGGATCATCGCGCGCCACCGCCTCCAGCGCGGGGATGGCCGGGCGGGCGGCGGCGCCGAACTTCGCCAACGTATGCACCGCCGTGCCCCGGAGCGCCTCGTGCTGGTCGCTCAGGCAAGCCGTGATCGCCCCGACCGCGGGCGCCGCCTGCGGCCCCAGTTCGCCGAGGACCACCATTGCCTCGGCTTTGGCCTCTGTGTTGCCGGTTCGGACCACGGTGACCAGGAACGGCAGCGTCTCGTCCACGCGGCCTTCCAGCGCCCCCAGGGCGGCCGCGGCATCGACCTGGACGATCTGGGACTCGTCCTGTAGCAGCATCCGCAGCGCGGCGATGGCGGGGCGGGCCGGTTCGCCCATGTCACGCAGCGCTCGGGCTACCGCGGCCCTGGCGCTCGGGGTGCCCTGCCGACAGACCTCGATCAGTGTCGGGACAGCGGCCGCGCCGATGTGCCGCAGAGCGTCGCGCGCGGCCTCGCTCACGTCACCATTCCTGCTCGGCTTTTCCAGCATGATCTGCACCAGGACGGGCACCGCGGCCGCGCCTGCGGGCCCGAGCCGGCCCAGCGAGGTGATCGCGGCGATGCGCGTGGCCATGTCCGCTTCACCACGGGCAGCCGTCAGCAGAGCCGGCAGCACCTCGGCGGGCTCCGGGTCCACCCGGCCCAGCGCCCGGGCCGCCCTGCGGCGGACGTAGGCGTCCGGGTCCTTGAGCGTCTTGACGAGCGCCGGCGCGGCCGAGCGCGCCGCGGGGCCGAGGCGGCCGAGGGCCTCCGCGGCGCTGCGGCGCACGAGTGCATGGTCGTCGTCGAGGGCCGCACGCAGGGCGGCCAGCACCTCGGGCTCGGCGTCGCCGAGCCGGCCGAGTGTCTTGGCCGCCTGCTCGCGCTGCTGCGGGTCGCCATCGCTCAGCAACCGGACCCAGTGGCGCAGCGGCCAGCCGTCCTCCGTCGGTTCGTGGTTGACGTAGCCCAGCACGAGGTCGCGGTAGCCGGGCACCGCCAGCAGCACCCCGACCGCACCGGCGAGGAGCAGGACGGCGAGCAGGACCAGGCGTTTTTTCCTGCCCGGCAGCCGCGTCGGAATGGATTGCATGGCGCCCTCTACACACACAACCGGAATGGCAGATCGTCAGCGCTGCAGTTCCAGCACGGCCCACAGGCTGGGGTCTTCCCAGTACGGGAAGTCGGCGTTGACACCGAGCGTCTGTTCGCCCAGCTCGGCGTCGCGGATGGCGTAGAAGACGCCGAGGCGTGGGTTCTGCTCCGGGTCGAAGCCGTGCAGCACCGCGGCCGGCAGGAACGCCTCGACGCGGTAGCCGCCGCGAATCGGCGCCGCCCGGAACGGCACGGCACCGGCGGCGCACAGCGGCGCGTCCTGCAGCGCTCGGTGGATTTTCGTTTGCAGGACGACCGGTTCATCGAGATCGGGGCCGCCGCCGCTGGGCAGGAAGTGGAACTGATGGCAATAGCGGGTGGCACGATGGCCGGTGCGGGCGTCGCGGGTGTCGAGCCAGAGGGTGACGCCATCGGAGCCGCGCGGCCGGTCGGCGGTGCCCTGCGGCGGCTGGTTCTTGCCCTTCACCTCGACCTGCAGGCCGATGCCGAGGAGGTTCCACGCCAGGCGCACGTCGGCGAAGTTGCGCGGCTGATCGGGGCCGGCGAAGTTGTCCAGCCGGCAGGCCTCCGGCAGTTCGATGAGGTGATCGCCCTGTTCGCTGGGCAGGTCGTTGACCAGTAGGCAGGGGTGCGCGACGCGGAACAGGAAACGCGGTGGGACCAGCGGCATGACAGCAATCCTTTTTAGCCACAGAGGACACAGAGGACACAGAGAGGAAAATAGCGAAAAGTGAAAAAGAAGCAGGGGTTGCCCGTCGTCCCTTCTTTTCCCTCTCTGTTTTTCTCTCTGTGTCCTCTGTGTCCTCTGTGGCTAATTCTTCATTTCAACAGGCTGCGCTGCAAGACTTCCCGGGCGCGCTCGAACTCGGGCTGCCACTCAATCTCTGGCCCACCGGTGGCGAGGCAGTCGCGGAGTTTTTCGAGCGTGTTACGGGCCATGTGCGGACACTTGTTGCAGGCGCAGGTGATGCCCGGCACCGGGTGGTAGCGGTGCCGTGGCGTCTTGCTCTGCAACTGCCAGAGCATGTTCGCTTCCGTGGCGACCAGGAAGTCCGTCGGCTCACGATGGCCCTCGACGAACTTCAGCATCGCCTCGGTGCCGCCGACGTAATCGCTGTGCTCGCGGATGTTGGCCGGGCACTCCGGATGCGCCAGCGTGACCGCGTGCGGCAGCCGCCGCTTGAGCGCCAGCAGGTCGCCGACGCTGAAAATCTCGTGGACAATGCAGGCGCCGTCCCAGAGGATCATCGGCCGGCCGGTCACTTCTTGCAGATATTGCCCCAGGTGGCGATCCGGCACGAACAGGATTTCGCGGTCGGCGGGCACCCGGCGGATGACCTCCTCGGCGTTGCCGGAGGTGACCACCCAGTCCGACAGTGCCTTGACCGCGGCGCTGCTGTTGATGTACGTGACGGTCTGAAAACGACGGCCGTTCTCGCGCAGCATCTCCTGGTAGCGGTGCAGCTTCACGGCCGGGCAGCTGTCCGCGAGACTGCAACCGGCCTTCAGGTCGGGCAACAGCACACGCTTGTCGGGGTTGAGCATCTTGGCCGTCTCGGCCATGAAGTGGACGCCGCAGAAGACGATGGTGTTCGTCTCAACCTGCGTGGCGACGCGGGCCAGTTTCAGGCTGTCGCCGGTGAAATCGGCCAGTTCCTGAATGTCGCCGTCCTGGTAGTAGTGGGCGAGAATGGTGGCGTTCTCGCGCCGTTTGAGGGAGGTGATCTCGTCAATGAGGTCGGTCATAGCGGGTCCTTGTTTTTTGTGTGGCGTAGGAGCAACCCACAGCTCGTCCAACCGCGATGGTTGGTTTCTTGTCACCATTGTAGGCGCCCGGCCAGAGGGAACATGGGCAATTCGCCACATTTCTTCCGATTTCCTTCACGGAGCCTTCTTCCTTCAAAAGCGAATACACTGCTTGAAATGTCGATACCTTCCGATATAATTGACTCAGGAGGAAGCCATGACCCCCGCGCGATCAACACCAGAGACGGCGCCGGCCCTGCTGGACCTGGCGGCTCTGGAGCAGGCGGCCGAGTGCCTGCGCACGCTCGCCCATCCGCATCGGCTGCGGATCGTGCAACTGCTGCTGCACGGCCGCTACACCGTGGGCGAACTGGCCGACGCCTGTGGCATTCCCAGCCACATGGCCTCGGAGCATCTGCGACTCATGCAGCGCTGCGGCTTTCTGGACAGCGAGAAGGAGGGGCGCAAGACGTTTTATCGCGTCACCGAGCCGCACCTGGCCAACCTGCTGGCCTGCATCCAGGCCCGCTTCAGCGGCTGATTTTTTTCTGGTTTATGTCGGCAAGTAGCGACATTACGATATTTTGACTTCAACATCTCTTGCGAAAGGAGATCGCCGTGAACGTCACCACCATCACCCCAAAACAACTGCACGAACTGCGCAGCGCCGGCAAGGCCGTCGATCTGATCGACGTGCGCACACCGGTAGAGTTCCGTGAGCTGCACGCCGAGGGCGCCCGTAACGTGCCGCTTGACCGCCTCGAACCAACAGCCCTGCTGCAAAGCCGCAACGGCTCCGCGGAGCAAGCGCTGTACGTCATCTGTCGCTCCGGCGGCCGCGGCCAGAAGGCGTGCGAAAAACTGCTGGCGGCGGGCTGCCGGGAGGTCGTCAACGTCGAGGGCGGCACCCTGGCGTGGGCGGCGAACGGCCTGCCGGTCGTCCGCGGTCGCAAGGCGATGTCGCTGGAGCGCCAGGTGCGCATCGCAGCGGGCTCACTGGTGCTGCTCGGTACGGTTCTGGGCTGGCTGATCGATCCAGTTTTCCTTGGCCTGTCGGCGTTCGTTGGGGCGGGCCTGGTGTTCGCGGGCATCACCGACACCTGCGGCATGGGCATGTTGCTGGCGCGGATGCCGTGGAACCAGGTGGGCGGCTCCAACTGTGCCGTCCGTTGATGCCGGTGCAAACCGCAGGGAGCCGTCGATCAGCTACAATGGCGGCGTGATGGTGCACGCCGTCTTTCGCACCCGTTACACCCCCAGTACCGGCATCAAGGACGCCGTGAACTGACATGCCGACGTTAGCGCTGCGTGGAGAGTCGATCACGCTGGCCCAGGCCGTCAAGGCGGCGGGGCTGGCGGACAGCGGCGGCCAGGCCAAACACCTGGTGCGTGCGGGCGGCGTGCGCGTCAACGGCGTTGTCGAAACGCGGCCGGGCCGTAAACTGGTCCGCGGCGACCGCTTCCAGGCCGGCGACGCCGAGCCCTGGTCGATCAACGACACCTCGTAACCGTTCATCTCAAAAAAGTCGCGCAGCTGCCCGGTAGACTTTTTCCTACACCCTGAGCATGGGAAAGCCGGACTGTCCTGACTGCCAGGCCCTGTTGCAGGGGATCGCCCCCCTGGAGGCGCGGGTGCGTGAATTGGAAGCACGCCTGAACAGCAATTCCTCTAACTCCTCCATCCCGCCCTCCGCCAATCCGTTGGGGGCACCCAAGCCTTGCGTCAGGTCAATGAGCCGGCCAGCGGCGGTCTTGCATCGGCTGTCAAGCTGGAAGGGGTCGGACTCCCGCCACAACTCGATCTCGGACGCGGCGCCCGGGCTCGGACGGTCCACGCACGATCAGGCCGATCCGGAAGGTTACGGCAAAAGCTCCCCGCTGGCTGCCAGGTTCACCTCAATCGTCATCAGGTCGAGGCCGGAGCCGGCCCAGGAGTCGATCTCCTGCTGGGAGGCGGCGGTGCGGTGCAGCAGGTTCGGCAGGAATGGCAGCGGCGACACGCCGTAGTAGGCACGCACTGCCCGCTCCCGGAACTCCAGCGAGGCCTCCAGGCCCAGCGCCACCGCCGCCGGCCCCTGCGTGTTCAGGGTCGAGCGCCAGGCCGCGACCTCGGCGGCGCTGACCGCCGCCGGGGCGCGGCCCAGCAGCACTGCGTACAGACCGACGATGGTGTTGGCGCCCGCGTCGGGGCCGCCGATCAGCTGGTTGGCGCGGTTGGCGAACTCCGGCGTATTGCCGGCGATGCCAGCGATCACCGACTCGAGCGTCGCCCCGGCCAGCAGCTGCCCCGACCAGCCCGCCAGGCCGGCGGCGTCGGGGGCGCGGCCGAGCAACAACTGGTACAGCTCCCCGACGCGCCGCTGCACCGACTCGGGCGAGCGCTGGATGGCCGCCGCCACCGTCTCCGCACCCCCTACCAGTTGCCGCGCCCAGTGCAACTGCTCCGCCAG
Source organism: uncultured Gemmataceae bacterium (assembly GCA_963750165.1). Classification (GTDB taxonomy): domain Bacteria; phylum Planctomycetota; class Planctomycetia; order Gemmatales; family Gemmataceae; genus CAVVPN01. Next base: position 921,528 of record CAVVPN010000003.1, read on the forward strand.
GCTGGCCGGCCGCCCCAGGAAATCCTGATACAGTTGATTGACGTACTGTCGGTCGGTGATGGTCGTCCCGGGGTTCAACTGGTCGATATGCACCGAGATGTTGTAATCCCCCGGCACGGCGTAGGTGTGCTGGCCCAGAACCGTGACTGTGTTGCCGTTCACTTGCAGACTCCCGAGTTCCGGCGGTGAGCCATCGCCCCAGTCAATGGTGGCGCGGTAGAAGTTGTAAATGGTTTCCCCCAGGGAGGCCGAGCCGGCCTCCAGGCCGCCGGGGTCGGTGAACGTCGCCACCTTCACCAGACCGAGTGACGCATTCACGTTGCCCGCGATGGGGTCGGCTTGCACCAGGTTCACTTGCGGGTCGCTCACGTTGGCCGTGCTGGTCGTCGTCGATTGCGGGGCCGGGACGGGGTTGGAGGCCGCGGCGACGATCTTGACCTCAATCGTCATCAGGTCGAGGCTGGAGTTCGCCCAGGAGTCGATCTCCTGCTGGGAGGCGGCGGTGCGGTGCAGCAGGTTCGGCAAGAACGACAGCGGCGACACGCCGTAGTAGGCACGCACTGCCCGCTCCCGGAACTCCGGCGAGGCCTCCAGGCCCAGCGCCACCGCCGCCGGCCCCAGCGTGTCCAGGGTCGAGCGCCAGGCCGCGACCTCGGCGGCGCTGACCGCCGCCGGGCGCGGCCCAGCAGCACCGTGTACAGGCCGACGATGGTGTTGGCGTTCCCGTCAGGGCCGCCGATCAGCTGGTTGGCGCGGTTGGCGAACTCCGGCGTATTGCCGGCGATGCCAGCGATCACCGACTCGAGCGTCGCCCCGGCCAGCAGCTGCCCCGACCAGCCCGCCAGGCCGGCGGCGTCGGGGGCGCGGCCGAGCAACAACTGGTACAGCTCCCCGACGCGCCGCTGCACCGCCTCGGGCGAGCGCTGGATGGCCGCCGCCACCGTCGCGGCGTCGGCCACCTGCCGCGGCCACTGCGCCTGTTCCGCCGCGCCGGCCGGCCGCCCCAGGTACGCCTGGTACAACCCTCCGATCAGCGCTTGCCGTTCGAGGTCTGACAGCGGGGTCAATTGCTCGACGGTCACCGTGATGGCGAAGGTGCCCGGGTCGTGGTAGGTGTGACTGCCCCAGACCGTGAACGTGCTGCCGGTGAGGCTGAGCGTGCCCGACGTTGGCGTCGTGCCGTCGCCCCAGTCGATGGCGGCGCGGTAGTAATCGTTGATCGTGCCGCCCGGGCTGAAGGCGTCCGGTTCGGGGCCGCCCGGGTCGGTGAACGTCGCCACCGGTTGCAGCGTCGCGGCGGCGGCCTGCACGGCGGTGAAGGTGAGGCCCCCGGTGAGGATCACCGGCGGGTCGCTGACGAGGACCTGGAACGTACCCAGTCCGCCGTTGCCGGCCTGGTCGGCGACGCTGACCTGGACCGTGTAACCGCCCGGAGGGCCTGGGTAGCCGTAGGTGTGCGGTTGAGCGGGGATGGCGCCCGCGAGATTGACGTTGGCCAGGACCGTGGGCTGCGTGCCGTCGCCCCAGTTAATGGTGACCGAGTAGGTGCCCGGACTGGCGAGCGCGCCGACGCCGAGGCTGGCGGCCATCTCCTCGACGGCGGACTGGGAGCCGGGCGGGCTGTAGACAAACTGATTCTCGAACGCCCCGATGTCCTGGCGGCCGTTGACGACGCGGGTCAGCCCGCGCTGGTCGAAGGGGCCGTCGGTGCTCGGGTCGCCCTCGCCGGCGTCAAGGGCGGGGCTGGAGGTGCCGGTGACGGTGCGCAACAGGGCCATGGTCTGCGTCGGCCCGCCGTAATTGCCCAGCGGTTGCAGGAGCGGGTTCACGTTCTGCAGGTCGCTCGCGGCGAAACCGCTCCCGCCGGTGGTGTTGCCGATCAGGTTGTGCCCCTGGGAGCCGAGGGCGCCGGCGACATCGAAGCCGGTGTTGTTCGCGAGGATGGTGTCGCGCACGCTGGCGGTGCCGCCCTGGTTAAAGAAACCGCCGCCAACGTCGGTGCCGCTGGCCCGGCCGAAAGCGCTGTTGCTGGCGATGGTGCTGGTGGTGATGACGACGTTGCCGCCGCCCTGGTTGAAGACGCCGCCGCCGAGGCCCTGGCCGCTCCCGCCGGTGCTGTTCAGCCCCATGCCGCCGCTGCCGAAGTCCGCGGTGTTGCCGGCGATGGTGCTGTTGCGGATCGTGACCGATCCCCCGTTGACGTTGAAGACGCCGCCGCCCAAACCGGCCCCGCCGCCGCCGCCCCCGTTGCTGCCGTCGCCGCCGCCGAAGCCGCCCAAACCAGGCCCGCCGCCGCCGCTGCCCGAACTGCCGTCGCCGCCGCCGCCGCCGCCGCCGAAGCCGCCCGCGCCGCCACTGTAGATGCCGTAGGCGGGTTCACGGGCCGCACCACCGCCACCGCCGCCGAGGCCGCCCGCGCCGCCGTTACCGGAATTGTCGTCAGTGAACCCGCCTAAACCGCCGTTGATACCGCCGCCGTTGCCGCCCTGGATTTCCACATTACCGCTGTTGCTGCCACCATTGCCGCCCACGGCGCTGTTGCTCGACACGGTGCTCGACAACAACGTCAGCACCCCCCGATTGAAGATGCCGCCGCCCAGCCCGGCCCCGCCACCGCCGCCGCCGCCGAGACCGTTCGGGCTGCCCGCGCCGCCCTGGGCCACGCTGTTGGTGATGGCGACACGACTGAGCGTCAACATACCGTCGTTGTAGATGCCGCCGCCGCCCTCATCGAAGGTTTCACCGATGTTGATTTCGGAGGAGTTGATCGCGTTCATCACCAGTCCTGCGGTGATCGTCAGGTCGGATATTTGCACCACGGCCGGGGGGGACTCATTCCTGGGGCCGAAGACCTCGAAGACGCGCGAGTGGTTATTCCCGCTGACGGTGAGCCGGTCCGCCCCCAGGCCGGTGATGGTGAGATTGTGCGTGATCGCCAGTTCGCCGCTCGTGAGCGTGATGGTCTGCCCGGCCAGGCTGGGGTCGAAGGTGATGACATCGCCCGCGGCGCTGGCGAGGATCGCGGCGCGCAGCGAGCCGGGGTCGGCGTCGGTGGTGTTCGTCACCACCAGATTCGCTGGCGCCAGCCGGTCTTCCAGGATCTCCAGGCGGAGCGCCGCGAACCGCAGTCGGTGGCGCGGGCCGGGGTGACGATGGCACGAGACCGACCGCGGAGACAGGCCCAACAGCTTCCGGATCCAGGAGTGGACTATCATGATGGTGTCTCTAAAAAAGGGGGACGGCAAGCCGAGCAGTCTCGTTCTGTAGACACCCGAACGCCGCAACAGCGCTACGCTTGATCCGCGATCGCCATGCCCGGGTGTTCCGTCAGGGGCCGAAGTGGCTGGCGGGACGCCGCGGCGGGGTGAGGGCCGCGGGGCGGAAGAGGGTAGGGGCGACCATGGTGACTCGGCGAACAGGGCGGCAAACCTACAATCTATCTACACCCTGGGAAGATAAGGAACCTGGGGAAGACATTGCAAGCCTTTTCTTCAGCAAATACAGAATAATAGGTAGCACAGCCTGTGCAAAGCGAACACGCTCCCGGCACGCCCTGCTTACCCAGGACAGCCGATAGGATCCGGCCTTTTCGACTATTGTTCATTTCCCATCATGTCGATTCATTCAACAGGACCGGTTTGATCCCCCGTGCCCGGTGGGCCGACTGCTGGGCCGCCGGCGCCACGATTGTTAGCATCGACCGCCCTGGGGCGGATCGATGGTACAGCCCTACGAGGAGTGCTATGCGTCCCCTTCCCGTCCTGCTGGCGGCCGCGGCCCTGCTGGTGGTGGCCGTCCCCGCGGCTCGGTCCCAGAGCCTGGATTCATTCCCGTTCAACCCCCGGTTGCCGGCGCCGCCCGGCTGCTGCCAGCCTCTTTACCAGTACCCTGGCAGCCTGTATTCCATGCCGTCCCAGTCCCCCCAGACGCCCGACGGCAAGGAGACCAGCCCGCTGAGCACGCCTTCCTCGATCGGCGACACGGCCGCGCAGGCCGGCGCCGCGCCGACCCCGTCCGCGGACGCCGGCACGGGGGCGGGCCAGAGCGCGGGTATCGGCTTTAACCCGGCCATGTTCGGCGATCTGATCGGCGGCCCGACGGTGATTACCAAGGTGCGCATCAACGGGAACAACCCGCTCACCACCACGCCGGGCGCGGTGCTCACCGCCACGTCGCGCCAACCGCTGCTGAACCGCGGCACGTTCAAGATCGCGGACAACGACAGCCCGCGGCCAGTGGACCGAGTCTTTGTCACCTACAACTATTTCGACACCGTCAACACCTTCACCTCCGGTATCCCGGGCTTCAACGTCAACCGCGAGATGTTCGGCTTCGAGAAGACCTTCGCCTACGGCAACGGCTCGTTTCAGATGCGCTTGCCATACCTCCAGCTGGAGAACGCCGTCGGCGCCCCCAGCAGCAACATCTCGGGCGACATGACCCTGGTCCTGAAGTACGCCGTCATCAACGACCGGCAGACCGGCAACGTCCTGTCCGGCGGCGTGGCCTTGACGCTGCCCACGGGTGACTCGTTCCTCGCCGCGACGGGCGAGACCATTCACGACACCCTGATCCAGCCGTGGGTCGGCTACATCTACAACCTGGACCGCCTGTATGTGCAGGGATACCTGGCCGTGGTGGTCCCCACCGACTCACGGGACGCGACCCTGCTGTTCAACGACATTGGCCTGGGCTACTGGGCCTACCGCAACCCCGACCCGACCGAGTTCTTCCGGGGCATTGTGCCGACCATCGAGGCCCACCTGCTCGACCCGCTGTCGCACCGCGGCTCGCAGAGCCTGCCGGTCGGCTTGCCGGACTACCTGACCTTCACGGGCGGCGTGAACTTCGTCTTCGGCACAAACTCGACCCTGGGATTCGCCCTCGGCACCCCGGTCACCGGCCCGCGGCCGTACAATTACGAGGGCACGGTCGCACTCAATATCCGTTTTTAGTGAGCGGCGGCAAAAGTACTTGTGGACCCGCGCGCCCTCACTATGGTAAACGCTAGAAGGCGCCGGCGGGGCCACGGGTTGGGCCTGAACGGCTAACGCGGCCATCAGGCTGGCGGACAAAACCTTGAGCCCGCGGCCAACGTCGTGGGGCCCTGGTTCGGGGAGCAGTGCCGAGGAGTTCTCCTTCCATGTCCGCTCAACCGGTACACTGGCACGAGGGCATGTTCCTGCTGCCACAACACCTGCAGGCGGCGCAACGGCACGGCGCCCACCAAACCCGGCTCGGTGACAGGTGGACGCAGCACTACGGCTGGGGCCTGCGGGCCTGCGAGCTGGACCTCGACGCCCTTGCCAATCACCGCCTGGTAGTCCGTAAACTTCACGCCCGTCTGGGCGATGGCACCCTGGTCACCGTCCCCGAGGATGGCCTGCTGCCAGACCTGGACCTGCAGGGTGCGCTGGACCGCGTCGGCACGGTTCGCGTCTACCTCGCTGTGCCGACCTTTGACCTGAGCCGGGCCAACGTCTCGGTCAACGGCGCCGACGACCGGGCGCGCTACCGGGTGGACGCGCTGGAGCTGGAGGACGACAGCAGCGGCCAGCACCCCCAGCCGGTGGAGGTGCGCCGGCTGAACCTCAAACTGCTGCTCTCGACGGCGGACCGTGCCGGCTACGAGACGGTGCCGGTCGCCCAGCTCAAGAAGGCGGATCGCGCCGAGGCGGCGCCAGAGTTGGACACAGCCTACATCCCGCCGCTGCTGGCCTGCGACGCCTGGAAGCCGCTGGCCCGCGACATCCTCGAGCACCTCTACGACCGGGTCGGCGCTCTGCTCACCCGGCTTGCGGCGCTCGTGGTCTCGCGGCGGATCAGCCTGGAGAGTCAGTCCCCCGGCGACCGGCTGCTGCTGGAACAGTTACGCGCCCTCAATGAGGCGTTCGCCTTGCTGCGGGTCATGACCTTCGCCCAGGGGGTGCATCCGTTCCCCGCTTACCTGGAGTTGTGCTGCCTGGTCGGCCGCCTGGTCATCTTCAGCCGAAAACTCGGCCCACGGACGCCGGCCGACCTGCCGCTGTATGACCACGACGACCTGGGGCGCTGCTTCTACGCGATGCGGGATTACCTGCACGAGATCCTGGACTTTCGCCCCCCGGACTACCAGGAGCGGCCATTCACTCGCGAGCAGGACCGCATGGAGGTCAACCTCGAGCCGGAATGGCTCGACCCGACCTGGGAAATGTTCGTAGGCGTGGACACCCCGCTGACCACGGACCAGTGCGTCCAGTTACTCAGCCCCAGGGGGCTGGACATGAAGATCGCCAGCACCGCCCAGGTCGATGCGATCTTCAACCAGGGGCGGATGGGGCTGCTGTTCACCCACGCCCCGCAGCCGCCCTCGGTGCTGCCGGCCCGGCCCAGCCTGGTGTACTTTCAGGTGGACCGCAAGGCCGAGCCGGGCGTCTGGAAGGATGTCGAGGAGCAGCGGGCCCTGGCCCTGCGCGTCAACGGCGTCGCCAAGAAGGGCCCGAAGGACGCGGCCAACGAGGTCATCATCCGCGCCGGCGGCGGCCAGACCGCGGCGCTGAAATTCACCCTGTACGTCGTCCGCCGGCTGCACGCCTGAGCGGCCGCCGCCAACTCGCTGGGATTGCGCACGCCATGCGTGAGGACATCGCCGAACTGGTGCATGCCGTGTTCCGGGGCGGGTTCCGCCTGAAAGAGCGGCTGGCCGCCGGGGAGCCCGTGGACCTCAAGGAGGGCCGCCGCGACCTGCTGCGGCTGCTCGACAACCCCCTGCTGCACGCCGGCGACAGGTACGACCTGGGCGTCCACTACGCGCTGGTGTGCTGGCTGGACGAGCTTCTCATCGACGACACGCCGGCGGGCCAGCAGTGGAGCGAGGAGTTTTGCCTGGAGCAGGAACTCTATCAGACGCGCCTGCGGGCCCACAAGTTCTGGAACCCCGGCGTCAAGGCGGCCGAGGCGCGGCCCGGCGGCGACGTGCTGGAGGTGTATTACCTCTGCTACCTGCTCGGCTTCCGGGGCGATGAGGACAGCCGCCCCGCCGACCTGGCCGCCTGGGCCGAGCGCGTGCGGCCGCAGGTGATGCGCGGCTACGGCGAGGAACCGGCGCAGCTCGATAAGAGCACGCCGGACTCGGACGTGCCGTACCTGTTTGGGCGGTCGCAGTTCCGCAAGATGCTCCAGACGTGGGCCGTGGCGTTGTTGATCCTGGCCTTCGTGGTGGGCTTCCTGGTGGTCTACCGGTTCGGCTCCCGGGTCAGCGCCCACGCCGCAGCGTGGGCCGAGCATGCCGCCCGGCTGCATTGTGCTCCGGAGAGATCATGGGCTTCTTGCGTTGGATCTGGGACGGCCTCCGGCAACTGATCGGCCTGATTCTACCGATCTTTTCGAAGGCGGCCGACTTCCGGTCGTACAGCTCGGGCGCGAAAATCGCCCTGCACGTCCTCGTTTTGGTCGTGGTCCTGGCCGGGTTGACCTTCCTGCAGAACTGGGTGCTACTGAGTTTCACCCTGGCTTTCCCCAATCACCCGTACCTCAAATGGATGTGGCTGCCGGTCCTGTTCCTGCTGGTGTACGTCCTCGTCTGGCTGCTCTGGTGGCTGTGGCACATCCTCCTCAGCGAGGAGGCCGGCTCGGACTTCCCGGACCTGGACGCGGCCTGGGGCGAGATCAGCAAGGCCCTGCAGGCGGCGAACATTGCCTTGCAGGACGTGCCGTTGTACCTGGTGCTGGGCCGGCCGGCGGCGGGGGAGGCGGCGTTGTTCCACGCCGCCCGCCTGCCGTTTCTGGTCAAGCAGGCGCCGGGCCCGGACGCGCCGGTGCAGGCCTGGGCCAACCGGCAGGACGGCATTTACGTCGCCTGCGTGGACTCGTCGCGGCTCGGCTCCCGGGCGAGCCTGCTGGCGCTCACCGGGGCCGAGGACTCGGGCGGCGCCGCCGCGCCGCTGGAGTTCGACGCCGCGACCGCCACCATCGGCGGCGCCACCATCGGGGCCGGCATGCAGGTAAATGTCGGCGGGTTGCTGGACGAGCAACTGCCGGAGGGGGAGCGGCGGCGCCGGGCCAAGGCGCTGGACGTGGCGGACCAGCCGGAGCTGGCCCGGCGGTTGACGGCGCGGCTGGAGCACCTGTGCCGGCTCGTGGCCCGGGAGCGCTGGCCGGAGCCGCCCGTCAACGGCATCCTGGTGCTGATCCCGCACGTCGCCACGCAGTCGCGGGCGGCCGCGGAGGGCACGACGCGCGACTGTCAGCAGGATCTGGAATCGGTCTGGAACGTCTTCCGGCTGTCTTGCCCGCTGTTCGCGCTGGTGTGCGACCTGGAAAAGGCCCCGGGGTTCGCGGACTTCCTGGAGGGCCACCTGGCGCGCTGCCGGACCGAGGAGGAGCGGCGCAAGGAGCGGCGGCGGCGCCTGGGCCGCCGCCTGGGCTGGGGCGTGGGCATGGACCCGGCGACCCGCCGCAGCGCCATCGAGGAACAGGTTGGGTGGATCGGCCGCGGCATGTTCCCGCACCAGATCTACAAAAGCGTTTTCTACACGGAACGGCCGGGGCGTGAGGACCCCGCCGAGATCATCCGTCACAACTACCAGGTCAGCCGCTTCTTCAACGCCATGTTCCAGGGCCAGCGCTGGCTGACCGCCATCGTTCGGGACGGCCTGATTATCCGGCAGGACGGGCCGGAGTTACTGGGCGGCTGTTACCTGGCCGCCACCGGCCAGGACGCGGACCGCGAACAGGCGTTCGTCGCCGGGGTGTTTGAGCGCCTGCAGGAATCCCTCCGCCTGATTCGCTGGAGCGACGAGGCCTTTCAGGAGGACGCCCAGTACCAGCAGTGGACGCGCCTCGGCTATCTCGGCTTGCCGGTGTTCGTTCTCGTCGTGGCGGTGCTGCTGATCCTGTGGTGGCAACCGTTTGGGGGCTGAGCAGGCGGACCGTGCTACAATTATCTTTCTTCCTCCAGGATCCGTTTACGTTTCGCGCTCTGCTCGTGCGTGAAACGAAAACGGGTTCGCGCGGGCGAAAGCATCAGAAAACATCAGGAGTTTACAGTTCGGACAGGTCCAGCGCAACACTGCGAGGTCATCATGGAACGGACGGACGCCAACCGGGACGCACTCACCCCGGCGGATCAGCAGGTCCTGGAATCGTGGCTGCAGGAATTTGAACAATCCTGGCACGAGGACAAGCTCGGCCAGACCCTCCATGAACTGCCAGCGGAGGGGACGCTGCGCCAGGTGGCGATGAGCGAGCTGACCAAGCTGGACCTGCGCCACCGCTGGCGTCGGGGCGAGCCGAAGAAAATCGAGTCCTACCTGAACGACATTCCCGATCTCGGCACGTCGGCCACGCTGTCGGTGGACCTGATCCGCGCAGAGGTGGAAGTGCGGCGGGAACTGGGCGAAGACGTCTCGGAGCAGGAACTGCTGACCCGCTTCCCGCTGCACGCGGACCAGCTGCGGGGCGAATTCTCGCAGTCCTGGCGCGCCGTCCCCGGTTCGCGGCCGAGCGCCTCGCTCTCGACCATCAACCCCATCGACACCCCGGCCCCGCGCACGGCTCCCGCCCCCGCTCCCCCGGCTCCCCGGCCCGCCGGCAAGGCCCCGGCGGCCGCCACGGCCCTGCCCCGGGCCGGCCAGCGCTACCGGATTATAACGAAGCACGACCAGGGCAACGTGGGCGAGGTGTTTCTGGCCCTGGACGAGGAGGTGCCGCGCGAGGTGGCGCTCAAGCGGTTGCAGGCCAAGTGCGCCGACGACCCGGAAACCCGCGCCCGCTTCCTCCGCGAGGCTGAAATCTGCGGACGGCTGGAGCACCCGGGCGTCGTCCCCGTCTACGGCCTGGGCGTCGATTCCGACGGCCGCCCCTTCTACGCCATGCGCTTCGTCAAGGGGGAGAGCCTCCGCGAGGTCCTGCGCCGCTTCCACGGCCAGGGGCCGCGCGACGCCGGTGCCCGCCGCGTCGAACTGCACAAGCTGCTCGGCCGTTTCATTACCGTGTGCCAGGCGGTGGAGTTCGCCCACCGCAGCGGCGTGCTGCACCGCGACCTCAAGCCGGCGAACATCATGCTCGGCGAATTCGGCGAGACCCTGCTCGTGGACTGGGGCATGGCCAAAATCCTCGGCCAGGACGAGGAACCGGGCGGCGACGTGGTCAGTGCGGTCGAGGCCCTGCTGCCGGACGCGCCGGGGGACGGACAGGCATCCGCCGCGTCCGCCCAGTCCACCGCCCGCGGCCCGCAAGCGGACCTCACCCAGACCGGGCAGATTCGCGGCACCACCGCCTTCATGAGCCCCGAACAGGCGGCCGGGAAGATCCACGAACTCACCCCGGCCAGCGACATCTACGGCCTGGGGGCGACGCTGTACCAGATCCTGACGGGCAAGCCGCCGTTCGAGGGGTCGGACCTCCGGCACATCCTGGGCCGGGTGCGGGCCGGCGACTTCCCGCGGCCGCGCAAGCTGGCCCCGGCGGTCCCGCCTGCCCTGGAGGCGATCTGCCTGAAGGCGATGGCACTGCGGCCGGGACAGCGCTACCCCTCGGCCCGGGCGCTGGCCGACGACCTGGAGCGCTGGCTGGCCGACGAGCCGGTGAGCGCACTGCCCGAGCCGTGGACCGCGCGGGCCGGGCGCTGGCTGCGGCGGCACAAGGCGCTGGTGACCGGCGCCGTCGTCCTGCTGACGGCGGCGGTGGTCGCGCTGAGCGCCAGCACCGTGCTGATCGCCGAGGCCCAGCAGCGGACCGAGCAGCAGCGTGCGGCGGCGGCGGCGGCGGAGCAACAGGCCCGCGCCGCCTTCCAGGACGCGGACCACCAGCGCCAGCTCGCGGTCGCGGCGGAGCAGAAAATCAAGGGCGCCCTGGACAAGGTCGAGGTCGCCCGACAGGACGCCGAACGCCAGCGCATCAAGGCTGTGGACTCTCAGGAGAAGGAGGCCGAAGCCCGTGCGGCGGCGGAGCAGGCCCTTGCGAACGAGAAGGCGGCGCGGGAACAGGAGCAGGCGGAACGGAAGAAGCGGGCCCTGGCCGAGGCCGAGGGCCTCACCGAGGCCAACCCGGTCGCGGTGCGCAAGGTCATCGACATCCTGAAGTCCACCCCCCAGGACGTGCTGCCGCACGTGCTGCCGCGGCTGCGCGAACTCTGGGAGCGGAAAAAGCCGCCCCTGAGCCTCGGCCAGCGCCTCCGCGTCGGCGTGGCTCTGCTGATGCTGGACGACAAGGCGACCAGGGACATGCTCGCCGCGCTGCCCGGGTTGATGCTGCAGACGGACGACCCCGGGGAATTGCTCCTGGTGCGCGGCGCCCTGGAGCCGCACCGCGCGGCGGTGGCCCCGGCCCTGTGGCAGAAGGCGGACGACCCGAAGACGCCGAACGCCGAACGCTTCCGCGCGCTGGCGGCGCTGGCGGGGCTGGACGACGCGAAGGCCCGGTGGCACAACCCGACCTGGGCGCCGGCGAAAACCACTGCCGCCGGCACGCCCACGGCCTTTGTCGTCGAGCACCTGCTGTCCGCCAACGCCCTGCGCCTGGGCCAGTGGGCCGAGGCGTTCCGGCCGGTCAGCGCGGAGTTGCTCGAGCCGCTGCAGGCGGCGTTCAAGGACGCCCACCGACCGCACCGCGGGGTGGTGGCGGCGCGGCTGCTGGCCGACTTCGCCGCCGGGCTGCCCGAACTGCTCGCGGGACTGGCGCTGGACGCAAAGGACGAGCAGTACCTGTTGCTGCGGCCGGTTTTGCTGGCCCACCCAGACCGGGCGGCGCCCGTGTTCCGCAAGGAGCTGGCGCGGCCGAAGCCGGACGCGCTGGACGCCCAGGTCGCCCTGGCGCGGCGGCAGGCGCACGCAGCGGTGGCCCTGCTCCACCTGGGCCAGGTGCAGGAGTCGGGGCGACTGCTCAAGCACGGCCCGGACCCGACGCTGCGGACGTTTCTGATCCACGCCCTGGGCCGGCGCGGCACCGACCCGGACCTGCTGGTGAAGCGGCTGAAGGCGACGGACGAGGTGTCGGAGCGGCGGGCGTTGATCCTGAGCTTCGGCGAGATCGCGGCGGGGCAGTGGCCGCTGGCGCGACGCCAGGAGGTGACCCAGGAATTGTTGAAGTGGTATCGCGAGGACCCGGACCCGGGCGTGCATAGCGCCATCGACTGGCTGCTGCGGCACGGCATGCAGGGGCCGGTGCCGCGCAAACTGGACTGGCAGCAGGCCGCGGCGCTGGACAAACTCGACCGGAACCTTGCCGCCCTCGGCGACAAACTCCCGGTTGGTCGCGACTGGTTCGTCACAGCCCGGGGTGGGCACACGCTGGCAGTGGTCCGCAGACCTGTCGAGTTCTGGATGGGATCGCCTGCGGGCGAGCCACGGGGCTGGAGCTTTGACAACGAGGCGCTGCACCGCAAACGCATTCCCCGCTCCTTCGCGGTCGCCACGCGCGAGGTGACCGCCGCGCAGTTCAAGGCGTTTTTGCAAGCGCATTCGGAGCTGCAGAAGAAACACAAGCTGGAAAGCCAGGAGCGGTTCGGCCCCGACCCGGACGGGCCGGCGCTGGGGGTCACCTGGTCCGAGGCGGCTGCCTACTGCAACTGGCTGAGCAAGATCAACGGCATCGACGCGGACCAGTGGTGTTACCAGATCAACGCCAGTTCCGGGGCCGTGAAAATGGCCCCCAATTTCCTCAACCTGCGCGGCTACCGCCTGCCCACCGAGTCGGAATGGGAATACAGCTGCCGGGCCGGCGCGGACCCGCTGGGGATTCGGCAACGGGGTCGCGATGCTGCCCGAGTACGCGTGGTTCTTCCTCACGAGCGAGGACCGCGCCTGGCCGGTGGGCCAGTTGAAGCCCAACGACCTCGGCCTGTTTGACATGCACGGCAATGCCTGGGAGTGGTGTCAGGATCGGGTGATGACATTCGATTACCCGAAGAACGTGGCCGGCCAGGCCGTCGTGGAAACGCTGGAGCGGGAACTCACGCCTCTCGCGGCCAACCGGCGGTGTGTCATGCGTGGCGGTTCGTTCTTCAATCGAGCGCCCATCACCCGCTGTGCGCAGCGTTACCTTGGGAAAGTGCTGGGCGATCCGCCGGCCAACGACGCCGGCTTTCGGGTCGCACGCACCATGCAACTCTGATGGGAGCGCGCGAAACTATGCGGGCGGACAGGGTTGTTTGGCGCTTTCCCCGAGGAGGGAGAACGTGCCAGACAACCCCGTCCGCCCGCGCTGAGCCAATCGTGTCCCCTGTCCGGGAGCGCGGAGTGCTATTCCGGGACATCCACCAACACCACTCCGGTGGAGATACGCTCGCTCTCAGGACGAATGACCGTCCTGGGCGCTGGCGCTGGAGGGACCGCACCCGGGGCGGTTGGCGCCGGACCAGGAGGCTGCATCTCGATCGGTCTCGGGGCGTACCGCACCGGGAAGGCCGGCGCCGCGCCGGGTTGCACCGTGACAGCAGACGCTGGCGTGACCGGCGTCCATGCGGCCTGCCGGGGTGCGAACTGCACCGGGGTCGTCGGGGCGGGGTTGGTCCGCACCGGGATGATCGGCGCCGAGATGACCGGCGGCAGGGCGGCGGGCGGCTGGTCGAATCGCACCGGGGCTACTGGAGCCGGAGCGGCCGGCAGCGGGCCGGTTGACAGCGGAGCCACCGGAGCCGGAGCGGCCGGCAGCGGGTCGAATCGCACCGGACTGATCAGCGGGGGAACGGGGGGAAGCAGGGTCGCCGACGCCGTGAAGGACGCCGGGGCGGACGGCATCGGGGCGAATCCGGCCGTGGTGGCCGCCGCCGGGGCGACGCCCACCGGCGTGATTGGCGCCGGCGCGGGGTGCGGCGGCGCAACCGGCACTGGGTTGGTGCGCATCGAGGTGGCCGGCGCCGGGGCGGCCTGCTTCGGAACGGCCTGTTTCGGAACGACCTGCTTCGGAGCGACGCGCGCCGGGGATTCCGGGGTAGCGTTGAGGGAGTTTTCAATCACGCCGAAAAAGCTGGCCTCGGGGCGGGGCGACGCGGACGGCGACGCGGGCATGGCGTTCCCCATCTTCTCGAGGGCTTTCCGCGAATTGGCCACCACCTGAGCCAGCGTCATTTTCTCGATGCGCTGATAATAAGAAAGCGCGCCGGCGCCCTTGGCGGGCGTGCTGCCGGGGTTTGCGGGCGTGGCCGCGGCGGTTTTGGCGGGCGCCTCGCTGGCGGCCTTGGCGGGCGTGGTACCGGCGGTCTTGGTGGGCGCCGCTCCCGCCCTGGCGGGCACTTCCGGCGGGAGGGCCTCCACCGGTTTCTTGTCGAGTTCCCGAAGGGGCGGCCCTTCCACCAGCGGGGGTTCGATGGGCACCAAGTCCGGGGGCACCGCCGCCGCGAAGCGGGCCAGGCAGGAGTTCAGCGCCATCCAGGCGGTGGCCCGCACGCGCTCCGAGGCCTCCGGCGGTCGGCCGTCCTCGTCGTTACAGGTCACCGTCAACGTCAGGGCCTGAATGGTGGACCTGGTGCAGCAGCAGCCGCGGCCCAGCGCCAGCGCCGCCTCCCAGCGCACGCACTCGTTACGGTCGGCGCAGGGCGTTAATCAGCGCCTCCTGTGCCTCGGGCCAGTAGCGGCAATCGACCGTGCCCAGGTAGCGGACGTCGGCCCGGCGCGCCTTGGCGGCGGCCTCGTCGGCCTTGACCAGGGCGGCGGCCCCTGTCGGGCTGTCCGCCGGCGCCGCCAGCTGCGCGGCGGTCGGCAGGTCCGGGCAGCAGTTCCCGAGGATGCCGCCGCTGAAGACGCGGATGGGGGCCAGGCTGTTGTTGAAGAACTGCCCCACCGGCGAGGCACAGAACTTCGCCTTGCAGTAGGCACAGGTGGCGATCAGGTTCGCGATCTTGGTCCCGGCCGGTGGGCCGGCCGCGGGGACGACGGCGGCAGCCGGTGCTGCCGCGAGGGGCCCGGCCGCGGCCGGCGCCACCGGCACGGCCGCGGCCGGCACGGCCGGAACCTGACCGCGAGCGGCTGGCAGCAGCAGGGCCACCAGCACCACTGGGGCGCCGAATTTCTTCCACATGGCCAAGGGCTCCTTCAGTCTGTTATTCCCCACCCAGTTCCAGGTGGCCCGGGAGACGCCGCCGAAGTAGCCGTCCCCTTCTGAAAATTGATGCAAAGTCACTTCACCACCAACTTCGGCCGCGGCCCCTCAGGCTGAAATGATTGCGACGGTTGAAGCGGCTGGCGGCATATTCGCGCGAACCCTCATATCCTGGAGAACCCCTTCTGTCGGAAAAGGCGTTGGAATTTACGATGCAGGCGCGGGAGCGGGTCCGATACTGAAAACAATCTCGACGGGGTGAACCTCCTACGACCGCGGAACGGGCGAACCACCCTTTCCAGGCCGCGCAACCTGCCCCGAATCCGTTACGGTCACACCTCCATCCCGTTGGTCGTCGCGCCCGGTCCTCGCGGGCCCACGCCGCGGACGAGCTTGAACAGGAAAGAAGGAGTGCAGCCTATGAGGTGGGAGTCAAGTCAGCCCCGTGGGGGCAAGGCGAAGGTTTGGGCGTTCGGGTTGACGTGCGTGGCCCTGTTGACCGGGGTTGCGCCGGCGCTGGCGCAGAAGCCTACTGACGCCCCGCCGACGAAGCTGTCGGACCTCGCCGCCCCGACGTTGGCGGCGGCGCCGGCGGCGCCGGACGCCAACGTGACCCAGGCGAGCTGCAGCACCTGCTCCGGCGGACTGCTCGGCGGCTCGCTCGGCGGCCCGCCGCCGCTCCCCGGCGACGGCGGCGGCTGCGGCGGTGGCGGCTGTGGCGGCGGTCAGTGCGTCCCGGGGCGATTGAACTGTTGCAGCTGCTGCGAGGGCCAGACCTGCCTGGGCCGCATGCTCTGCGGGTTCTACGAGTGCATCTGCTGCCCCGACCCCTGCTACGATCCACACTGGATCGCCCTCGCCGACTCCGCCCTCTTCGTGAACGCGCCCCGGCCCGTCACCCAGATGCACTGCGCTACGACGGCATTTACGGCATCCCGTTCGCGGATCGGGCTGAATACTACTTCGCCCGGGACACGGGCACCCCGGCGGGCGGCGGCCGCGGGCCGAACTTCAACATGGCGCGCCTCGTCAACATCAATCAGCTGAGCCTGTATAACGAAGCGGCCCTGGGGCGGTTCAGCGCCTTCATCGCGGTCCCGTACAACGAGGTCCACCGCGACACCGACTTCGGCTACAGCGTCGCCAGCTCCGGCTTCGGGAACCTGAGCGTCGGCACCAAGTCCATGTTACTCGACTGTGAGTTGCTGCAGATCACGTTGCAATTCACCACGTACATCCCCACCGCCAGCCCCGGCGGCGGCCTGGCAAACGGCCACGTGAGCCTGGAACCGGCCCTGCTGTTCGCGTTAAAGTTGACCCCCGAATCGTACTTCCAGGGGGAACTGGCCCAGTGGATTCCGGTCGGCGGGGACACAATCTACCAGGGGAACGTGTTCCACTCCCACTTCAGCTTCAACCACATCCTGTGGCGTTTCCTCCCCGACGTGCAGTTGATCGGGACGATGGAGCTGAGCGAGTGGTCGGTGTTGAACGGCAACTTCACCGACCCGTTGACCGGCGCGATCCAGCGGGCGGCCGGGTCCGCCTGGAGCCTCGGGCCGGGCCTGCGGTTAAACATCTGCAACCGGATCGACTTCGGCGCGGGGGTGCAGTTCGGCGTCGGCTCAGATCGGTGGTATGACGAGAACTTCCGGGCAGAATTCCGGTGGCGCTTCTGATGCGGTTCGCAAGTCAGAGTAGCGGGGAGCCGCTACTCTGACTGTCATGTGCTCCAGTGCAGACAAACGCGCGTGCGGGCGCACGGTTTTCTTTTTCCGAGGCGGGTGTGTATACTTTCAGAATCACGGAGCACCCGCCACGCCGTTGCGTGCGCCGGAGTGCGCGGGCCGGGACGGTCGTCCTGACCCGATCTGCGGCCATCCGCGGTAGAAACGCCATGCTCGCCACGGACACTCTGAACCTCGACAGGCTAACGGCCCCCATCTCCGCGGAACACCCCACCGGCGTGGACCTGCGCAGCGACCGCTCCCCCAACTCCCTCTACCGGCAGATTCGCGACGTCCGCGACACCGCCAAGACGGCGGAGCGGCAACTCCTCGTGGACGACGAGGAAGGCGGCGGGACAACACCCCCGGACTGGGTACCGGTGTTCGACCTGACCCGGCAGGCCCTCGCGGAAAAAACCAAGGACCTGGAACTCACGGTCTACCTGCTGGAGGCTCTGGTGCGCCGCGACGGCCTGGCCGGGCTGTCCGCGGGCTTCCACCTGATCCGTGAGTTGTGCGAGCGCTACTGGGACCAGCTGTATCCCGGCGCCGGTGCCGGTGCGGGGCTCGCGGACCGGGTCGCCCCGCTGGCGGGCCTGAACGACGTGGATGGCCTGATCCTGGAGCCCATGAACACCCTGCCGATCACGGAGGCCAGTGCCGCGGGGGGGCCGTACGATGGCGTGCGCTATCAGAAGGCAGTGGACCTGACCACGCGCGACGAGGCGACGCGGCAAAAGCGCATTGCGGCGGGGACGATGCCGCTGGAGGCGCTCCAGGAGGCGGCCCAGGGGACCTCGCCGGAATTCTACGCGCGGGCGGTGGCCGCCCTGGCGGAATGCACCGATGCGCTGGAGCAACTGGGGGCCGTGCTGCAGGCGAAATGCGGCCGCGACGCGCCCTCCACGGCGCGGATCCGCGCCGCCCTGCAAAAATACGGCGAGGCGCTGCGCGGCGTGGCGAAGGACAAGGTGGCCGCCGCCATGCGGCCGCCCGGCGCGCCGCCGGCGCCGGCCGGCGCCGACGGGCCGGCGCCACCCGCGGCGGCGGCCCCGCTCCGGCCCGACGGGCCGCCGCCGACCCCCGGGCCCATCGGCAGCCGGGAGGAGGCGTTGCAAACCCTGCTGAAGGTGGCGGAATTTTTTCGCCGCACCGAGCCGCACACTCCGGTATCATATGCCCTGGAGGAGGCCGTCCGCTGGGGCAGGATGAAGCTGCCGGATTTGCTGGAAGAACTGATCGCCGACGAGGGGACACGGCAGCAGGTGTTCAAGCGGGTGGGCATCCGGCCGCCGTCCGCCGGGTGAGGCCCGCCAACCGATTTCACGAGAAAGCGAGCGTTCAGACCATGTCGCGCAGCATTCACGACGAGCTGAGTATGGTCCGCAAGCCCCGGGTACACATCACCTACGCGGTGGAAACCGAAGGGGCAGAGGTCGTCAAGGAACTGCCCTTCGTGGTGGGCGTCCTGGGCGACTTCTCAGGCAACCCCACCGAGCCGCTCAAGCCGCTGAGCGAGCGCAAGTTCATCCAGATCGACCGGGATAATTTCAACGACGTGCTGCGGCGGATGACGCCGGGGCTGAACCTGCGGGTGGCGAACACCCTGAAGGACGACGGCAGCGAACTGCCGGTGCAGCTGAAATTCAACTCGCTGGACGACTTCACGCCGGGCCAGGTGGTCAAGCAGGTGGAGCCGCTCCGCAAGTTACTCGAGGCCCGCAACAAGCTCCGCGACCTGTTGACGCGCGTGGACCGATCCGAAAAACTGGAGGGCCTGCTCGAGGAGGCCCTGCAGAACACCGAAAAACTCAAGCAATTCACGCCGGGTTCGGGCGGCGATGCCGCGGGCGACGCGAAGAAGGGGGGTGACTCGTGAGCCCGAAGGAACAGGCACAGGGCCGGCCGGCCGCCGAGACCCAGGAGGTCAGCCTCCTGGAGGAGGCCATCAAGCTCACCAAAACCGAGCGGTCCCAGGCCGAGGACATGCTCAGTAACCTCGCCGAGTGGGCGCTGAACAACACCATCACCTGGGACAAGAACGTCACCCGGTCGATCAAGAAGGGCATGGAGGTCATCGACCAGATGATCTCGCGGCAGCTGGCCGCCATCATGCACGCGCCGGAGTTCCAGAAACTCGAGGGGACGTGGCGCGGCCTGCACTACCTGGTGCAGAACTCGCGGACCAGCGCCCAGCTCAAGCTCAAGGTGTTCAACGTCTCCAAGAAGGAACTGCTCAAGGACGTCGAGTCGGCGGTCGAGTTCGATCAGAGCCAGATCTTCAAGAAGGTATACACCAGCGAGTTCGACATGCCCGGCGGCGAGCCGTACGGGGCGCTCATCGGCGACTACGAATTCACCAACCACCCCGACGATCTGACGCTGGTCAGCAAGATGTCGAACGTGGCGGCGGCGGGGTTCTGCCCGTTCCTGACGGCGGCCTCGCCGGAGCTGTTCGGCTTCGACAAGTGGACCGAACTGTCCAAGCCGCGCGACCTGGAGCGGATCTTTGACACGGTCGAGTACACGAAGTGGAAGTCGCTCCGCAACTCGGAGGACGCGCGCTTCGTCACGCTCACGCTGCCGCGCGTCCTGGCGCGGCTGCCGTACGGGGCGCAGACGAAGCCAATCGAGGAGTTCGCCTACGAGGAGTTCGAGCAGAACCGCACGAGCAAGCCGCAGCCGGCGCCGCACGACCACTTCACGTGGATGAACGCCGCCTACGTGCTCGGCGTGCGGCTGACGGATGCGTTCTCGCAGTATGGCTTCTGCGTGGCCATCCGCGGGGCCGAGGGCGGCGGCATGGTGCAGGGGCTGCCGCCGTACATCTTCACCAGCGACGACGGCGACCCGGACCTCAAGTGTCCGACGGAGATCGGCATCACCGACCGCCGCGAGAAGGAGCTGAGCGACCTGGGCTTTCTGCCGCTGTGCCACTACAAGAACACCGATTACGCGGTCTTTTTCGGCGCCCAGACGGCGCAGAAGCCCAAGAAGTACGACCGGCCCGAGGCGACCGCCAACGCCGCCATCTCGGCGCGGCTGCCGTACATCATGGCGACGTCGCGCTTCGCCCACTACCTCAAGGTAATGGCCCGCGACTGGATCGGCTCGCTGATGGAGGCTTCCGACACCGAAGCGCGGCTGACGCGCTGGATCATGAATTACGTCAACAACAACGAGAAGGCCTCGCAGGAGGAAAAGGCCCGCTACCCGTTGCGCGACGCGAAGGTGCAGGTCAAGGAGATTCCCGGCAAGCCCGGCTCGTACAACGCCATCGCCTGGCTGCGGCCGTGGCTGCAGCTGGAGGAGCTGAACGCCTCGCTGCGCATGGTGGCCCGCATCCCGCAGCTGGGCAGCTAGAGCGGTTGGCGTTTGGGCGTAGCGGAAGTCGCCAGACTTCCGAAGCCGCTACGGAAGTCTGGCGACTTCCGCTACGAACAGATCGCTACACCCGACCGCGATGCGCGCTAGGCCGGCGGCCACGGTTACTTCGAGCCTTTTTCCCGAGCGGACCCGTTTATGTTTCGCGCGCTGCCGGTGCGCGGAACGTAAACGCATTCCGCGGAGCGGCAGCGCCGAGTGCGCAGTGAACTCCTTACCCCTGGATTGAGATGGACCCCTCCGCCGGCGCCGCCGCCCTTCCCCCAAGCGTCCCCCAGACCGCACTGGTAGACGCCCCGGCCCCGGCGTTCGCGAGCCCGCCCGCGGCGGTCGGCCTGCTCGACCACCTCCTGCAGGCGGCCCAGTCCGCCAGCAACCACGCCACCCACTGGCTGGACCGCTTTCTCGCGGAAACCTCCCTGGAGCAGGCGCTGGCGTTCTGGTGCGCGCGCAGCGCGACCGGGCCGCGGACCCGCCAGGAACTGGCCCAGTCCCTGAGCCGCGACATCGCCCGCCTCGACGCACTCCTGAGCCGGCAAGTCAACGCCATCCTGCACCACCCGCAGTTCCAGCAACTGGAGGCCTCCTGGCGGGGGTTGCACTACCTTGTGGAGCAGGCCGGCGCGGCCGAGACGGCGAAAATTCGGGTCCTCAACCTCTCCTGGGCCGAACTGACGCGCGATCTCGACCAGGCCCTGGAGTTCGATCAGAGTCAGCTGTTCCGCAAGGTGTACGAGGGCGAGTTCGGCATGCCCGGCGGCGAGCCGTTCGCGGTCCTGCTCGGGGACTACGAGGTCCGGCCGCGGCCCACGGCGGAGCACCCCCACGACGACATCGCCACGCTGGCGGCCGTCGCCCGGGTGGCGGCGGCGGCCTTCGCGCCGTTCATCGCCGCGGCCCATCCGTCTCTGCTGGGGCTGGACAGTTTTACGGAGTTGGAGCGGCCCCCGAACCTGGCGCGGGCGTTCGACCAGCTGGAGTACCTCACCTGGCGGCGGCTGCGGGACGGCGAGGACGCCCGCTTCGTCGGGTTGACGATGCCGCGCGTCCTGTGGCGGCTGCCCTACCGCGACGACGGCACCCGCGTCGATGGGTTCGCGTTCAGGGAGGAAATCGAGGATCCGGCGCGGCGGCAGTACCTGTGGGGCAACGCCACCTACGCCTACGGCGCCGTGCTGCTGCGGGCGTTCGACGAAAACGGCTGGCTGGCGAACATCCGCGGCGTGCATCGCGACCCGGACGCCGGGGTCGGCGGCGGCGGCCTGGTGACCGGGCTGCCGGTCCACGCCTTCCGCACCGACCACCTGGGCGTCGCCGTCAAGTCGTCCACCGACATCCAGCTCACCGACTTCCTGGAGAAGGAGCTGAGCGAGCTGGGCTTCTTGCCACTGTGCCACTGCCCGGACACCGAGGTGTCGGCGTTCTACAGCAGCGCGTCGGTGCAGAAGCCGCGCCGCTTCCAGGAGGCGGCGGCCACGGCCAGCGCCCGGCTGTCGGCGATGCTGCACTGCCTGCTGTGCGCCTGCCGGTTCGCCCACTACCTCAAGGTGATGATGCGCGACAAGCTGGGCGGCTTCACCGGCCCGGCCGAGTGCGAGGCGCACCTTGACGCCTGGCTGCGCGGCTACACGACCGCCACGAACGACGACGACATCAGCTCGTCGGTGCGCCGCCGCTACCCGCTGCGCGAGGGCGCGTCCGCGTCCGCGAACACCCGCGCAAACCGGGGAGTTACACCTGTGTCATGTACCTTCGCCCGCACTTCCAGCTGGACCAGGTGGTCACCGCGGTCAAGCTGACCACCGAACTGGTGCCGATGACCAGCTCGACGGCCCGGAAAGGACCCCGCCATGAGCGCAGCAGACGATTTTCAGGCCGGGCGGCTGCGGGAGGCCGTCGCCGCGCAGACCGAGGCGGTGCGCCAGCACCCGGACGACCCGGCCCGGCGCGTCTTCCTGGCGGAACTGCTGTGTTTCGCCGGCGACCTGCCGCGCGCCGACAAGCAGCTCGACGCCACCGCCCACCTGAACCCCAAACTGACGCCGGGCATTAGCCTGCTCCGCAACCTGATCCGGGCGGAGCAGGCGCGGCAGCAGTTTTACAGCGACGGCCGGCTCCCCGAATTTCTGGAGGAGCCGTCGCCGGTGTTCCGGCTGCACCTGGAGGCGTCGATCTGTCTGCGCGAGGGCAAGCCGGCCGACGCGTCGGCCCTGCTGGCGCAGGCCGAGGCGCAGCGCGTCCGTGTGAGCGGCACCTGCGACGGCACGCCGTTCCAGGGGCTTCGCGACCTGGACGACCTGACCGCCCCCGTCCTCGAAGTCCTGGCGACCAACGGCAATTACTACTGGATCCCGATCGAGCGCGTCGAGCGGGTGCAGTGCGAGGCGCCGCGGCAGCCGCGCGACCTGCTGTGGCGGCGCGCCCAGCTGGCGGTGAGCGGCGGGCCGGACGGCGAGGTCTACCTGCCCACCCTGTATGCCGGCGCTGCCGCGGAGACGGACGATGGCCTGCGCCTGGGGCGCCGCACCGACTGGCGCGGCGGCGACGGCGCGCCGGTGCGCGGCGTGGGCCAGCGCATGCTGCTGGTGGGCGGCGAGGCGCGGTCGATCCTGGAACTGCGCGACCTGACCGTGGAACAACCGCCCGCCTGAGGAGGCACCCCGTGGCCCGTGTCAAACCCGACCAGCCGCTCGTGCCCTCGGTGCTGGACCGCCTGCTCGACGACGAGCCGGGCGTGTCCACCGAGGCGCCGCGCTCGCGCGGCCAGGTGCTGCGCGAGCTGAAGCTGTCCGTGCAGCGCGACCTGAATCACCTGCTGAACACCCGCTGGCGGTGCCGGCACTGGCCGGCGGACCTCAAGGAACTGGGGCAGTCGCTGGTCAACTACGGCATCCCGGATTTCGCCGGCAGCAACCTGGCCTCCGCGGACAGCCGCCGGGCGCTGTGCCGCATCCTGGAGGACGTCATCCGGGCGTACCAGCCGGCCTTTTTGAAGGTCACCGTCCGTGTGCGCGACGACGACGAGCCGCTCGACGGCACGCTGCGCTTCCGCATCGACGCCCTGCTGCGCGTACATCCGCGCCGGAACCGGTTACCTTCGACCCGGACCTGGAACTGGACACCGGGACATTCAAGTTCGAGGCGCCGTCCCCATGAGCGACGACCTGCTGGCGTATTACAACAAGGAACTGAGCTACCTCCGCCACCTGGGCGACGCCTTCGGCCGGGCGCACCCCAAGATCGCCCGCCGGCTGCGCCTGGACGCGGGCGCCAGCGACGACCCGCACGTCGAGCGCCTGCTGGAGGGCTTCGCCTACCTGAGCGCCCGCATCCGGCACAAGCTCGACGACGACCTGCCGGAAATCAGCGACGCCCTGCTCGGCGTGCTCTACCCGCACTACCAGGCGCCGGTGCCGTCGCTGGCGCTGGTGCAGTTCGCCCTGGACCCGGGGCAGGCCGAGCTGGCGCAGGGCTACGCGCTCCCGGCCGGCACCGCCCTTGAGGCCGAGGCGCCCGACGGGGGGACCTGCTCCTTCCGCACCTGCTACCCGGTGACGCTCTGGCCGCTGGCGGTGCATGAGGCGGGCCTGCGCAAGCCGCCGTTCACCGCCCCGGTGACGCCGTTCTCCGGCAAGGCGGCGGCGGTGCTGCGGCTGTCGCTGCGCGGCCTCGCGCCCGCCCTGCCGCCGGCGCAACTGGAACTGGATGTGCTGCGGCTGTACCTGAAGGGCCAGCCGCAGCACATCTACCCGCTGTACGAACTGCTGCACAAGGACACGCTCGGGGTCGCGGTGGCGGCGTCGGCCAACGACCCCGAGCCGGCCGTCCTGCCGCGGTCCTGTGTGCGGCCCGTCGGCTTCGACCGCGCCGAGGGCGCCCTGCCCTACACGGCCCGCTCGTTCCTGGGCTACCGGCTGTTGACCGAGTACTTCACGTTCCCGGAGAAATTTTTGTTCGTGGACCTGGCAGGGCTGCGCGGGCGACGGCCGCGCCGCCCCGGCGCGGCGCTGGAGGTCTACTTCTACCTGAGTCACTGGTCGAAGGACCTGGAGCAGAACGTCACGGCGGACACGTTCCGGCTCGGCTGCACGCCGGTGGTCAACCTGTTCGCGCACCGCGCCGACCCGATCGAGCTGACCCAGACTGAGTGGGAGTACCGCGTCGTGCCCGACCGCCGCCGGCCCGCGGGGCTCGAGGTGTACTCGGTGGACCGCGTCGTCGCCAGTTCGCCCGACGGCGCGGCCGTCGAGTACCGGCCCTTCTTCTCCACCCGGCACAGTCAGGAGGGCGAAGCGCCGGCGCCGTTCTGGTTCGCCACACGGCGGCCGTCCGAGGTGCCCGACGACGCCGGGACCGAGGTGTACCTGTCGCTGGTCGATCTGAACCTGCGGCCGGCGGCGCCGGCGGCGTGGACCGTCACCGTGGAGACGACCTGCCTGAACCGCGACCTGCCGCGGCAGCTGCCCTACGGCGGCGACCAGCCGCGGCTGACGCTGAGCGCGGGCCGTGGCCCGGTGGGGGACATCCGCTGCCTGACGCCACCCACGCCGACGCGCCGGCCTGCCCTCAAGCACGGGGCCATGTGGCGACTGATCTCGCACCTGACGCTGAACCACCTGTCCGTTGTGCATGACGGCGACGGTGCCGCGGCGCTCCGCGAGATCCTCAAGCTGTACGACTTCGCCGGCTCCGCCGAGACGCTGGCCCTGATCGACGGCCTGCGCGGCGCGCGGGCGGCCCGCCGTGGCGCGCGTCGGCCCGCCGGGCCGGTCGGCCGTCTGCCGCGGCGTCGAGGTCGCGCTGACGTTCAACGCCGAGAAGTTCGCCGGGCAGGGGGCGTACCTGTTCGCGTGCGTGCTGGAGCGGTTCCTGGCGCTGTACTGTTCGGTCAATTCGTTTACCCGGGTCGTCGCCACCGTTGAGGGGCGCGAGGGGGTGTGGTGTCAATGGCCGCCGCGGGCTGGGGAGATGATCTTGCTCTGACCCGGTGCCTGCAGCGCGAGGGGCACCGCTTCGACTTCTTCCAGGCGGTGCGCTTGCTGGAGCGCCTGGCCCGCGAGCGCGCCGCCGGCGCCGCGGCGCGGCCGTGGCGGCCCCTCGGGCAGGACTGGCCCGACCAGGAGGCCGTCCGCCTGCGCGTGCTGGCGGCGCTGAGCTTCCCCGCCAGTGCCGTCCACGAAATCCGGCCGCCGGTCGATTCGGGCCCGGCGGCGCCGCCGGAGTTGCTCGTCAGCTTCTTCGGGCTGACCGGCCCCAGCGGCGTGCTGCCGCAGCATTACACGTCGCTGCTCATCGAGCGCGTGCGGCAAAAAGACTTCGCCCTGCGCGACTTCCTGGACCTGTTCCACCACCGGCTGCTGTCCCTGTTCTACCGGGCCTGGCAGAAGTACCGGCTGCCGTTCGCCTATGAGCAGTCGCGGCTCGACCCGGGCGCCGACGCGGCGGACGCCGCGACCGGGGCCCTCTACTGCCTGGTCGGCCTCGGCACCGGCGGGCTGCGCCGGCGGCTGGCGGTCGATGACGAGGCGTTCCTGTTTTACGGCGGCCACTTCGCCCACCACCCGCGGAACGCCGATTCGCTGGAACGCTTGCTCGCGGACTACTTCGGCGTGGCAGTGGTGCTGGAGCAGTTTCGCGGCCAGTGGCTATACCTGGCGGAGGCGGACTGTTCGCAGTTGCCCACGGCGGCCGCGGCGGGGCGGAACCACGAACTGGGCGCCAACCTCGTGGTCGGCCGCCGCGTCTGGGATGTGCAGAGCAAGTTCCGATTGCGCCTGGGGCCGCTCACCTACGAGCAGTTCCGCGGCTTCCTGCCCGACGGGCGGGCCTTCCGGGCCCTGTGTCAGTTGACCCGCTCCTATGTGGGGTTAGAATTCGACTACGACGTGCAGCCGGTATTGCGCCGCGCGGAGGTGCCGCGCTGCCGGCTCACCCGGCAGGGGCCGGAGCGGCGCCGGCTCGGCTGGGACACCTGGGTGCGCTACGGCGACTTCCCGCGGGACGCGGAGGATGTCGTCCTACCCGCTCCGGCCGACTGAGGGCGGCGCCGGCAGAACACCTTGGAGGCGACCATGTCGGGGAAACGGCTTCCTGGCCCCGTGTGCAGCCATTCCCAGGGTTCCGGGCTCGACCCCGTGGACGACGGGACGTTGTGCCGCCAACCGTCGCCGCCCCCCGGGCCGCTGCAACCTTCACCCAGGGTCGAGAAGTCGCAGGCAGCCTGGGTCCGGGAGGCAGACGAGGACGCGGCGCGGACGCAGGGCCTTCGCTTGCCGCCAGCGGAGAACGTGCCACTGCAACAGATCGTCACGGCGGCCTGGCACGCATTCCAGTACCTGAACCGCGCCCGGAAAGGCCACCCGCACGACACGGCCCTGGCGTGCGCCGAGCATTACGCCTACGCCCGTGCCGTGGTTTGCGCCGGCGGCCCCGTGGTGTACCCGCTCATGGTCGGTGTTGCGCTCTACTACGATGTCGCCAAGTGGGCCCTCGACAAGGTGAACCTCCGTCAGTTGCTCGACGCCAACCTGGACGGCTCGGGCTTCGTGACCGCCTCCTCTCCGGAACAGGTCAAGGCCGCCCGCGACGGGGCCGACGCAGGACTCGCGCTCCACTTCGCGGCGTTCCGGTAGACGCGCTGTCCCGTTGATTCTGCCGGCCGGATGGCGAAAGAGGTGATTCGTCTGGCTCACCGCTCCCAGCCGATCCGCCATTCTGATTTCCGATGGCTTTTTCGCTGGCGACAACTTGACCGGGGGCGTAAAATGCCTCCGCGTTGCCGGCGTGTTGGTGCAACACTCTGGATGGTGGCAGCATGACCTCGGTCAACCTCAATTCCCTGGTCGGCAAGCTGAACGACACCTGCCGCAAGGCGCTGGAAGGTGCGGTCGCCCTGTGCCTGACCCAGACCCACTACAACGTCGAAATCGAGCACTGGTTCCTCAAACTCCTCGAGGCGTCGGACGGCGACCTGCCCCGAATCCTGCGACAGTACAACATCGATGCGGCCCGCCTTGCCCGCGACCTGACCGCAAGCACCGAGCGGTTCAAGACCGGCAACTCCCGTACCCCGGCCATCTCCCTGCACGTCGTTGACCTGGCCCGCGAGGGTTGGCTCGCGGCCTCCGTGCAGTTCAACGAACAGCGTGTCCGTTCCGGACATTTGCTGTACGCCCTCGTGGCCAACGAATCCCTCGCCCCCATGAGCCGCGAGGCGTCGCGCGAGTTCGCCCGGCTGGAGCCGGAGGCGCTGCGCCGCGACCTGCCCGCTCTCGTGGCCGGCTCGGCCGAGACGAAGGAGCAGCCGTCCGCCACCCCCGCCGCGGGCGGCGCGGCGGGGCCGGTCTCGACCCCGGGCAAGACCACCGCCCTGGACCAGTACACCATCGACCTGACGCAGAAGGCGTGCGCCGGCCAGATCGACCCGGTCCTGGGCCGCGACCGTGAGATCGAGCAGGTGATGGACATCCTGACGCGGCGGCGGCAGAACAACCCGATCCTGACCGGCGAGGCCGGCGTCGGCAAGACGGCGGTGGTTGAGGGCTTCGCCCTGCGCATCGCCGCCGGCGACGTGCCACCCGCGCTGCAGAACGTGGCGTTGCGGCAGCTGGACCTGGGCCTGCTGCAGGCCGGCGCCGGCGTCCGCGGCGAGTTCGAGAACCGCCTCAAGAACGTCATCGCCGAGGTCAAGGCGTCGCCGCGGCCCGTCGTGCTGTTCATCGACGAGGCGCACACCATGATCGGCGCCGGCGGCCAGGAGGGGCAGGGCGACGCCGCCAACCTGCTCAAGCCGGCGCTGGCCCGCGGCGAGCTGCGCACCATCGCGGCGACCACCTGGGCCGAGTACAAGAAGTACTTCGAGAAGGACGCCGCCCTGGCGCGGCGCTTCCAGGTCGTCAAGGTTGACGAGCCGAGCGAGCCGGTTGCCGAGGAAATGCTCCGCGGGCTGGTGCAGCTGCTGGAAGGGCACCACAAGGTCCGCATCCTGGCGGAGGCGGTCCGCGAGGCGGTGCGGCTGTCGCACCGCTTCCTGCAGGGGCGGCAGTTGCCCGACAAGGCGGTCAGCGTGCTCGACACCGCCTGCGCCCGCGTCGCCATCAGCCACACGGCGGTGCCGCCCGCGCTGCAGGACTGCCGGCGGCGCATCGCCCGGCTGGACACGACGGCCGGCCTGCTGCGCCGCGAGGACGCCGCCGGCGCCGACCACCGGCAGCGGCTCGACGAACTGGCCCGCGAGCGCGCCGCCGCCGAGGCAGAGCAGAAGACGCTGGAGGCCCGCTGGCAGGAGGAGCTGCGGGGGGTGCGGCGCTACCAGGAAGTCCGCGGCCAGCTGGAAGCCCTGGCGGCGCCGGCGGGCGGCCAGCGCTCCGTGGCGGACACGGAGCGGCTCAGGGCCGAGCTGGCCGCGCTGGAGAGTCAGCTGCGCGGCCTGCAGGGCGAGACGCCGCTGGTGCATGTCGGCGTGGACGCGCAGACCATCGCCGGCGTGGTGTCGGCGTGGACCGGCATCCCCGTGCGGCGCATGGTCGCCGACGAGATCAACACCCTGCTGACGCTGCGGCAGCGCCTGGAGGAGCGCATCATTGGGCAGGCGCACGCCCTTGAGGCCGTCACGCAGTGCGTGCGGACGGCGCGGGCCAACCTGACCGACCCGCGCAAGCCGATCGGCGTGTTCCTGCTGGTCGGGCCGAGCGGCGTGGGCAAGACCGAGACGGCGCTGGCGCTGGCCGATCTGCTGTACGGCGGCGACCAGAACATGACGGTCATCAACATGTCGGAGTTCAAGGAGGAGCACAAGGTTTCGCTGTTGATGGGCTCGCCCCCGGGCTACGTGGGCTACGGCGAGGGCGGCGTGCTGACCGAGGCGGTGCGGCGGCGGCCCTACGGCGTGGTGCTGCTCGACGAGATGGAGAAGGCGCACCCCGGGGTGCAGCACGTCTTCTACCAGGTGTTCGACAAGGGCACGCTGCGCGACGGCGAGGGCCGCGACATCGACTTCAAGAACACCCTCATCCTCATGACCTCCAACGCCGCGAGCGACACGGTGCTGAAGCTCTGTGCCGACCCGGAGACGCGGCCGGACCCGGAGCGGCTGGCCGAACTGATGCGCGGCGAACTGCTGAAGGTGTTCCAGGCGCCGTTCCTGGGGCGGGTCCAGGTGGTGCCGTACTTCCCGCTCACCGACGAGGCGCTGAACACCATCATTGCCCTGCACCTGGGCCGCATCGGGCGGCGGGTGGCGGAGCATTACCGCGCCCGCTTCACCTACGCCCCGGAACTGGTCGCGCACCTCAAGGCGCGCTGCCAGGAGGTGGACACCGGCGCGCGGAACATTGACCACATCCTCACCCGCGGCCTGCTGCCGGAACTGGCCACCGCGTTCCTGGCGCGGTTGGCGCACGCCCAGCCGGTGACCGCGATTCACGTGTCCATCGACGGGAACGGGGCTTTTACATACGACATCTCGTGACCAGGGGGACGAGGCAAGAAGGGAGGTCAAGGAACCGGGAAACCGAGCAGCCCGGCATCGTTGGACCTGTCGGAACGCCTGACGGCATCAGCACGCAGTCCCGCTCAGGCACCGCACCGTCATCGCACGAGCACGCAACGGGCAACCTTTACCTGAAGGAGCTGTGGACCATGCCGATTTACATGAAATACGAGGCGATCAAGAAGGGTGAGTCGCAGGCCAAGGGCCACGAGGGCGACAAGGGCTGGATCGAAGTGCAGAGCGTGCAGTTCGGGGCCAGCCGCAACATCCAGACGCCGGTTGGGCAGAGCAGCAAGCGCGAGGCGTCGGCGCCGAGCATCAGCGAAATCACCATCACCAAGGTCCAGGACAGCACCTCACCGTTGCTGTTCCAAGAAGCCGTGGCCGGCAAGGGCAGCAAGGTGAACATCGATTTCTGCCAAACCCAAGAGGGCAAGCTGGAGACCTACCTGGAACTGACGCTGACGAATACGATGGTGTCCGGCTACAGCGTCAGCAGCGCCGGCGAAAACCACCGCCCCGTGGAAAGCATCTCGCTGAACTTCACCAAGATCGAGTACAAGACCACGCCCTTCGACGACAAGCACGTGGCCGGCACGCCGACCTCGACATCGTACGACCTGGCCCAGGGGGCCAAGTGAGCGGGCCGTGCTGACCGCGTTTTCGGCTGGCGGCGCCCCGCGGCGCAGGGCGCCGCCGCTGAGGAGTTCGGCCCCGTTCCCCCAGCACGCGCCCGCAAGGGAGGGCCGCCGTCATGGCCTTGACCTATTCGCAGGATAACCGGCAGCTGACCCTGTCCACGCCGCTGGGCAAGGACGTGCTGCTCCTGACCGCCTTCGCCGGGCAGGAGGAGCTGTCGCGGCTGTTCCAGTACCGCCTGGAGATGATCTCGGAGCAGGACGGCCTGGCGGCGAAGGACCTCGTCGGCAAGAGCGTGACCTGGGCGGTGCAGCGCCTGGAGACGGCGCCGCGTTACTTCAACGGGCTGGTGAGCCGCTTTTCCGCGGGGGCGCTGCGAACCGGCGGGCTGCGCCAGTACGCGGTGGAGGTCGTGCCCTGGCTGTGGTTCCTGACGCGCACCGCCGACTGCCGCATCTTCCAGCAGAAGTCGGTGCCGGAGATCATCGAGCAGATCTTCAAGGACCTCGGCTTCACCGCGTTCGAGCTGGCCGTCAAGGGGCCGCACCCGAAGTGGGACTACTGCGTGCAGTACCGCGAGACGGACTTCAACTTCGTGTCGCGCCTGGCGGAGCAGGAGGGCATCTTTTACTACTTCCGGCACGAGAACGGTAAGCACACGCTGGTGCTGGCCGACCAGAAGGGCGCGTACCGCGACCTGCCCCAGAAGGACGTGGCGTACACGACCGGGTCGCTGACGCCCAACCACATCCACAGCTGGGAGCACAGCTACGAGTTCCGCCCCGGCAAGTGGACGCAGACCGACTACAACTTCGAGACGCCGAGCACCAGCCTGAAGACCTCGGCGCCGACGGTCGTCAAGCTGCCCGGCATCGACAAGTACGAGATCTACGACTACCCCGGCGAGTATGAGGTCAAGGGGGACGGCGAGCCGGACACCAGGGTGCGCATGGAGGAGGCGGAGGCGGGGTACGACGTGGTGCAGGGGGCGAGCACCTGCAGCCAGTTCATGCCCGGCGGCAAGTTCACGCTGAAAGAACATGATTGCGCCTCCGAACAGGGCAAGACGTTCGTGCTGACGGCGGTGCGGCACTGGGCCACGGTCGAGGAGAGTTACTCGGGCAACGGCACGGGCGGGAACTATCGCAACAGCTTCACGTGCATCCCGGAGGCGGTAACGTTCCGGCCGCCGCGGCTGACGCCCAAGCCGATGGTGCAGGGGCCGCAGACGGCGGTGGTGGTGGGCCCGGCGGGCGAGGAGATTTACACGGACAAGTACAGCCGGGTCAAGGTACAGTTCCACTGGGACCGCGAGGGCAAGAAGAACGAGCACAGTTCGTGCTGGGTGCGGGTGAGCACCAGCTGGGCGGGCAAGGGCTGGGGCTTCATCCAGATCCCGCGCATCGGTCAGGAGGTGGTCGTCGGCTTCCTGGAGGGCGACCCGGATCGGCCGATCATCATCGGCAGCGTCTACAACGCCGAGCAGATGCCGCCGTACGCCCTGCCCGGCAACAAGACGCAGAGCGGCATCCAGAGTCGGAGCAGCCTGGGCGGCGGCGCCGCGAACTACAACGAACTGCGCTTCGAGGACAGGAAGGGCAGCGAGCTGGTCACGCTGCACGCGGAGAAGGACCAGAGCATCGGCGTGGAAAACAACGAGGCGCATTGGGTCGGCCACGACCGCACGAAGGCGATCGACCACGACGAGACGACGCACGTCAAGCACGACCGCACCGAGACGGTGGACAACAACGAGACGATTACGGTACACGCCAACCGGACCCGGACGGTGGACCAGAACGAAGCGATCACGATTCACCAGAACCTGACCCACACGGTGGACCAGAACGAGACGCGGACAGTCTCAGGCAATCGGACGCGGACGGTTTCGCAGAACGAGACGGTGATGGTGGCGTTGATGCGGACGCACCTGGTCGGCGTCAACGAGGCGATCACGGTGGGGGCGGCGCAGGAGGTGACGGTCGGGGCGTTCCGGGCCTTGACGGTGGGGGCGAATCAGACGACGACCATCGGCGGCAGTCACTCGGTGTCGGTCGGGGTTGATCAGACGGTCCGGGTGGCCGGGAACCAGTCGATCAGCGTCGGGGCGGGGCTGAAGGAGCAGGTCAGCGACAACTACGAAGAGAACGTCGGCAAGTCCAAAAAGTCCGTGATAGGCGAGGATTCGGGGACCGAGGTGGGCAAACACTATTCGCTCGGGGCTGGCGAACAAATCGTGCTGAAGACCGGAGATGCCGAAATCATCATGAAGAAGGACGGCACCATCCAGATCAAGGGCAAGGACATCACCATCAACGGCTCGGGCAACATCACCGGCAAGGCGGCGAGTGACATGGTCCTCAAGGGCGGCTCGAAGATTACGTTGAATTAACGGCCCTGGACCCGCACGGGTTAGAAGGGATGGGCGATGAGAAAACTCAAGGCGGAGATGCTGCCGCGGCTGCTCTCCCAGTCGCAGCCCAGCGGCGTTCGGCTGGGGCGCGTCGTCGCGGTCGAGGCGGACGGGCGGGTGCTGGTGGACTACGCAGGCAATCCGTTCGGGCCGGTGGCGGCGCGGCTGACGCTGTCGGTCAAACCGGCGGCGGTGCGGAGCGTGTTCGAGCGGGGTGGTGAGGTCCTGCTGGCGCTGGGTGGCCCTGGCGCGGACGGGCCGGTCCTGTTCGACGTGGTGGGCGTGCGCCCGCCGCGCCGCGCACGGGCCGCGATGCGAACGCCCGAGCAGTCCCCGGCACCGACGGAGCCGGAAGTCGGCACCGCGCGCCTCGGTCGCATCGTCGCGGTTCAGGACGGCGCCGTCGTCGTCGATTACGACGGCAACGGGGCAGGCCCCCGGCCGGCGCAGCACGGCGCCCTGCGCAACCTGAAGGACGCCGTGCTGCTCCAGTTCCTCCCCGGCGGCGAGCCCGTCATCGTCGGCCAGCTGTTCGCCGAGGTGCCCGTCGAGGAAGCCGGCGGCGTGGACGTGGTGTTGAAGGGCCGGCGCGTTCGTATCGAGGCCGAGGCGGAGCTGGAACTGGTTGCCGGCGACTCCCGCATCCACCTGGACGCGCGCGGCAAGGCGGTGACGACGGCCGACCAGGTGGTGTCACGGGCCCGCGGGGCGAACAAGGTGCAGGGCGGCTGCGTGCAGCTGAATTGAGGTGCGGCATGGGTGCAACCGTTTCGGTGAACTCGCCGAACACCATCGTCCACAAGGACAGCGGCGGCATTTCCCAGATCTTCCCCGACGTGTGCAAGACCCCCGCACCGCCTGCGCCCCCCGTGCCGATCCCTTACCCGAACATCGCCAAGTCGGCCGACGCTGCGGAAACGGCGACCACGGTCCAGGCGGACGGCCAGCCGATCATGCTCAAGTCGTCGGTGTTCAGCACGAGCACCGGCGACGAGGCCGGTTCGGTGGGCGGCGTCGTCTCGAACGTGACCAAGGGCAAGGCGCAGTTCATCCTGTACTCCTTTGACGTCAAGGCGGAGGGCCAGAACGTCCCGCGCCTGAGCGACATGATGAAGCAGAACGGCAGCAGTTCCTACAACGCGGTTGGGTAGGAGAGTCGGCCATGGCGGCGACAGTCAAGCACAAGGTCCAGGACGTGGTGCGACGGTTGGAGGACGCGGTGCGTGCCCTTTCCGACCTCGAAGAGTACGGCTGCCCGAAATTAAAATCGCACCCGCCCGCCAGCGCGGCGGAACTCGCCAAATACGAGGAATACCTGGAATTCAAACTGCCGCCGACCTACCGGGCCTTTCTGGAGATGCACAACGGCTACGACAACCTGGTCCACCCCGGCGACATGCTGTCCGTCCAGTCGGTCATGCCGCGCGGCAAGAAGTACAAGGCCATCCAGGAAATGAAGAAGATGTTCGCGGATTACGGCGCCGGCGAGATCCTGGACGGCGCCA
Source organism: uncultured Gemmataceae bacterium (assembly GCA_963750165.1). Lineage (GTDB taxonomy): Bacteria > Planctomycetota > Planctomycetia > Gemmatales > Gemmataceae > CAVVPN01. The sequence goes on from CAVVPN010000003.1 coordinate 955,704, forward strand.
TCATCGCCTACCTGGACCAGCCGAACAACTGGGCCTACCTGGACCCCAACAAGCCCACCGGCAAGGGCGAGTTGACCGTGGTCCAGTGGCTGTCGGCGAGTACCATGGAGTTCCCCACCCTGGTGGAGTTCTTCGAATACCGCATCACGGTTTGCGAATACGCCAAGGCGACGGCCTCGCCGAATCCCGATCAGCCGAAGAAGTGACCGCAGGTGGCGCGTGGCCAATGAATTTCAAGCGCGGTTCGACGGGGGCGCGGTCGTGATGGAATGCGACGACCGTTGGAGCTGTTGCCAGCGGGCCCAGGCCGCCGCCAAGGTCGATGTCATGAATCAGAAACTGAAAGCCACCCCGACGCCGCAAATCCAGCCCGACATCACCCACCTGGAAGCGGCCAAAACCAACTGCCAGAACGCCGCCAAGACAGTGTGGAACCGGTGTGAAACCAAGGCAGACAAGGAGGCCCACATGAAAAAAGTGGAGGGGGCGGATTGCGTCGCCGACGGCCGCAAACAAAACCCGGACGACCTTCAGCAAGACCACCCGCTCGACGCGAAATGGGGCGGGGAGGCGGACAGCCCCACCTTGCGGCAGAACATGATCCCGACCGACAAGGCCGTCAACGGCGCCTTCGGCACCATCGCCAAGAACCTCGGCAACAAGATGCTCGCCAAGGGCATCAAGCACGTCGAGAGTTTTTCGCTGATCTGCCCCCCCAGTTCCCCGGGGTGCCCGAAGGAGGACCATTCCACCGGCCGGCGGTCGAAAATGCCGGAAGACAAGACGAAAAATCAGGAGTCCACGGCCAAGGCCAACTATTCGGCCTTCCTGGATTGACGGCCGGGCCGGGGGCGACCGGTCACGGTGGCGCGGAGGATTCGATGGCCCGGCTCTTCAATGAAACCCCTTACGCCGTTGAAGTCGTTCCCTTGATTGACCGGGACGGGCGCACCGTCGGCGTTGTCGTCGCCAAGGGGACTTATCAGATCGAGCCGTCCGGGGAGTTGAGGTTGGCGCCGGAGCAGGTGCCAGTGCAACTCGCCGACGAGTACCTGGGAGACCCGGCCCGGAGTGACCTGCGGGTGCCCACCGACCTGGTGGACTTCAAACCGGCGGCCGAGGTGATCGTCGTCGGGCCGAGCGAACCACTCGACCGGAGCTTCGTGTACGGCCGGAAAATTGCGGTGGAGGTCGGGCCGGTGGCGTTCGCCGGGACCATGGTCCGGCGTTGGGAATTCGGGCCGGTGCGCCGCGACCAGAAACCACGTAAGAGTTTTGCCGGGACCTACGATCAGGACTGGGCGGACAATCGCATGCCCCTGGTGCCGAAAGATTTTGACCCGCGCTACCACCTGGCCGCCCCCGCCCGCCAAATCAACGCCGGGTTTTTCACCGGCGACGAGCGGCTGCGGTTGAGCGGGCTCCACGCCGAGGGCCAGCCGGTTGACACGCGACTGCCCGGCCGGGTGGTCGTCGTCGGAGGCAACGTGTTGTACCGTTATTATTCCACCCCGGCGGTCCTCGACACGGTGATTCTCTGGGCGGAGCGGCCGCTGGTCACGCTGGTGTGGCGGCTCGCCATTCCCACGCGCAAAAATATGAGGAGGTCCGCAACGTCTACGTATACCAGGTCCGCCTCAAGACGGCGCGGGAACTGTTTGGTGCCTCGTGAAAACGGCGTTCGCGATTACCGGTGTGGGCATGCTGTCTCCGGTCGGCGTCGGGGCCAGTCAGTGTCTCCATTCCGTCCGCTCCGGCATCAGCCGCCTGGTCGTTCAGCCCTATCCGGACCGTGCCCGCGAATGGGTCGTGGGCGGCCACGTCCCCCTGGGAGTCCCTTTTGTCCGGGAGCGGCGACTCGCCTTCCTCGCCGGCATCGCCGTCAAACGGGCCTGGCTGCAGGCGTTCGGCACAGCCGACCCCGGCGGCCTGGGTCCCATGGCTTTTTTCCTCGGGGCGCCGAACCGTTCCGGCCGGGTTACCGATTTCCCGGGGCGGAATTCGACCCCCGACCGTGGCTCGCCGGCCTGGGCGTATCCGCCTCAACCCCCTGCGAAACCGTCCCTGCCGGCTCCAGTAGCGCCCAGGCAGCCCTCGTCAAGGCGGAACAACTGCTCGGCACCGGGCAGGTGCGGGCCTGTGTGATCGGGGCCGTCGATACGTTGTTGCAAATCCAGGTCATTCGCTGGCTGGAAAATTACAGTCGCCTCAAATGCAGTTACGTCAATGACGGCCTGATGCCCGGCGAGGCGAGTTGTTTCCTCGTCCTCGAGAGGGAAACATCGGCCCAGGGGCGCGGGGCGGTCATCCTGGCACGCGTGCTGTCTTCGGTGACGGAAGTGGAAGCCGCCAACATCCTTTCCGACCTGCCCAACACGGCCAGGGGGTTGACGACCGCCGTTCGCGCGGCGCTGCGCGACGCCGAGACCGCGGCCAGGAACCTCGGGGCTGTCTGGTGCGACCTCAACGGCGAGAGTTATCGCGCCCGCGAATGGGCGTTCACCGAAATTCGTAACGGTTTACAAACGCACACGGAGTTGATCCACCCGGCGGATTGTCACGGCGACCTGGGAACGGTCAACGCGGCAAATCTTCTGGGCCTGGCGGCGCTCGCCCAGGCAACCGGCTGGGCCGGCGGCAAGCCGCTGCTCGTGTTTACGGCGAGCGAGGGGGGGCTCCGGGCCGCGACAGTAATCGGCCCCCCTCCAGGGCAACCTCCCCTGGTTCAAATGACCCGCGAACTGCCCCGGGTCGTGTCCGCCCGAGAAGAAGTGTCTCGGCTGGGGCCGGACGAACCGGATTTCCTTGAGGCCGAGAACCCCCCGCGTGTTTACTTCGACTGGCAACTGCGGCAAGAGCACCTCGACACTCTGGCAGCGCTGCATTACCAACGCAAGGCGATCCTCCGCAACCCGGCGCTCCCTTGGCCCCGCCTGCGCGAACCCGAGCAGCGCATCCTCAACCACCTCGACGCGGCGGTGGCAGGCGGGGCGGAGTCCATCTGGGCCGTCGCCTCCGGCCTGCTCGACGGCGAGGAGGGCAAGGCTTTCGCCGGGGCGCTGCTCCTCGGCGTCCTGCCGACGCCCGCCAACCTCGCCCGCATGGACGCTGCCCTGAAACCCAAGCCCCCCGTCCTCGCTGGAATCGAGGCGGGACTCCGGCACGCCCCGGTCAGCAAACCCCTGTTGCTCCACCTCGAAACCTGGCTCGACCACGACGAACCCGCCGTCCAGGCGTTGGCCGTCTCTGTCCTGTCCTACCGTCGCGAACTGGAAGCCCGCCGCATCGTCCCCTTCATCAAGAGCACGGACCCGCGGCTGCGCCTGGCCGGCATCCGGGCGGCCCGGCGGCACCGCCACCCGGGTGCCGCCCCCGCGCTGGAGGCGCTGCGTACCACCGACGACCCTGTGGTGCTGCGCGAAGCACTCCTGGCCCTGCTCTGCCTCGGCCACCGGAACGTCCCGGCGCAGTGCCGTAACCTGATCGCCGCCGCCCCGCCCGCCGCGCAGGTTCCCTGGCTGCTGGCGCTCGCGGGGCAGGGGAATGACCTCGCCGTGCTGCTGCGCGCCAACAACGCACTCGCCGACCCCATGACGCTCGCGGCCCTGGGCATCCTCGGCAACGTGGGGGCGGTGCGCTACCTCCTCCAGGCGCTCGAAGCGTCGGACGACAAGGTCAAGGTCGCCGCGGCGGAGGCGCTGGAACTGATGACCGCCTCCGGTCAGCGCGAACGGGCCGTCCTGGTGGAAAAAACGGAGCTGCTGCCGGGGGAGTTCATCGAGGAGCGCCGCGAGGTCGAGCGCGTGGCCACCGCCGCCGACGCCTGGCGCGACTGGTGGGCGCAGCACGGCCGGAAGCTGGACCCGGTGCGGCGCTGGCGACGCGGGCAACCCTTCGACTACGGTGTGGTCCTTGCGGAATTGAAGGCCCCGGCGACGCGCTTTCACGACCGGCAGCGCGCGTACTGGGAGTTGCTGATTCAGTCGGGGCAGTCATTCCCGTTCGAGCCAGACTGGTTCGTGCCGCGGCAACAGCAGGCGCTGGCCGAGTGGGACTCCTGGTGGGACACCGCCAAACCGCGTTGAAACGCGCTTACGCGGACGGCAACGCCTCGCCGTGAGCCCGCGCCACTTCCAGCAGCCGCTCGCGGAGGGGGTCGCGCAGCGCCACGATGTCGTCCACGTTCAGCACCTCCTCGAACACGTCCATGCCGGAAATCTCCGTGTTCTCGACGATCACGTCGTCGGGCGGACGCACGGTCGTCACCGGGGCGCTGAGGAAAGTGACCGGCAGCTCGCCGAAACCCTCCAGCCGCCCCGTGCTGACCGGGAAACGCAGATCTCCCAGCAGCTTCGCCAGCCCCGGCTGTCGCGCCAGCACCACGTGCAGCATCAGGTAGTGCTGGACGAACTGCTGCAGTTCCGGGCTGGTGCGGTCGCGCTGGGCGAGCAGCTCGGCCAGGCGCCGCGGCGGGCAGGCGGCGTAATGACAGACCCAGCGGAGCGGGGTCGTGACCGCCACCGACTTGACGCCGGGAGTGTGGACGTACTCGGTCGGCGTCAGCTCGACGGCGGTGGCGAGGATGTCCAGCGGCGGCTTCAACTCGCGGGGGAGGCCGAACGGCTGCATTGGGGCGAGCTTTTCATACAGCGTTTGCAGGTCCTTCAGGGCGGCTTCGGAGCCCTTGACGGTCTCGCGAGGAGTGCTCTTGACGTACTCGCCGAGGACGGCCCGCTGGCGCAACAGCGGCGCCAGCGCGGCCAGGTACTCCTTCAGCTCGCCACGCAGCAGGTCGGCCACCGTCCGCGTCAGTTTGCGCAGGGCCAGCAGCCGTTTCGTGGTAAATCGCTTGTCCGTCATCTCCAACCCCTCGCACCCCTTAATCTCTCGCATTATACCGCGGCGGCGGCCGTCTCTCCACCACGAACCGGATTGCTTGTAACCCGCGCGAGCGCGGCGTACAATCCAAATGTTTTCAGGCCCTCCCATCCCCCGAGGTTCCCATGGCCGATAAATCTCCACCCCCCTGGCGCGGAGGTGCCTCGAACTCCGGCCGGCCCACCGGTGGCGGCAATAAACCCTGGAGCAGCAAACCCCAGCAAGCGGCAGCCTCCGCGCGGCCCTTCCGGGTTCCGCGACGCGTCGTGGTCGGCTTCCTGCTAACCGCGGTCCTGGCGACGGTGGCGACGCTGATTTACATCGGCACGCGGCCCGAGACGCCGAAACAGCCTCGCCTCGTCCTCATCGGGGCGGACTACGCCGAGAATCTGGGCGTGCCACCCAACCCGCACGGCATGCAGAGCCTGCTGGACCTCAAAGCCTATGCCGAAACCGCCGAATGGAAGGCCGGCGTCGAGCAGGAAAAGGTGTTCAACGTCCATCACGGGGCCCCTTTGACCTTCAAGTCCCGCGACGCTGCCTACCTACTTCACGACCTGAACGAGGCCAGGGAGAAAACCATCATTGTTTACCTGGCCCTTCACGGCGGCGTTGATGCCAGGGGGCCTTACCTCCTCCCCCAGGACTATCAGGTTTATCCCCTCTCCGAAAGCAAACAGGGCCAGGGCCTGTTGCGTATCAGCGACGTGCTCGACCGCCTGGCGGAGTTGAAGGACAAAAACAAGGTTCTGATCCTCGACGCGACGCAAATCCCGGCTCACGCGCCGCTCGGGATGCTGCACAATGACTTCGCCCGGCAGCTGAAAGAGGGTGCGATCCGCAAGCAAATTGAGGCGATTCCCAACCTGGTGGTTCTCTGTGCCAGCGATGTCGGCCAGCGCTCCTGGTACTCCGAGGAGTGGGGCCGGACCGCCTTTGGGCATTATGTTCTGGAAGGGCTGAAGGGGGCCGCGGACCAAAACAATAACGGTCGCGTCACCGCGCAGGAACTCATCGATTACCTGCAACTCAACGTCCGCAAATGGGTGCGTGCCAACCGCGACGAGGAGCAGGAACCGCTGTTCCTGGTCGGCAAGGAGACGGACCCCGCGCGGATGGAACTGGCGGTGTACGAGGGGTCGTACCAGTATGAGCCGCCGTCGCCCCGGATCGACGCCGCGGCCAGGGCCGCCCTGGACCGGGCATGGAACGGCTTCCACGCCCTCCGTCAAAAGAACCCGTTCGCCCCCCAGCAACACCCGCAGCTGTGGCGGCGTTATCTGGACACGCTGCTGCGCTGCGAGCACCTGGCGCGCTCCGGCTGCGATGTCCAGCAGAGCACCGGCGGTCTGCTCACGAAACTGGGGACGTGGGAGAAGGAACTGTCCGACGCAGCGCCGCTGCCCCCGTCGCTGGAGCAGGCGGCGTCCCTCACCTTGCCGTTGCACGCGGCACTGGGGCGGGCCGTCCCCTGGGACAGGGCCCAGCTGAAGAAGTGGTTCGCCGGCCTGTGGAACCCCGACCCCAAAAAGAATCCCGACCCCAAAAAGAGTCGAGAAGTGTTCTGGGAGGAGGTGAAAAAGGCAGCGCTGGCGAAGGGGACCGAAACGCAACTGTGCCTGGAACTGGCGACCCTGGCCCTGCGGGCCGACGGGCCGCCCACGGCGAAGGCGCGCGAGCAACGCCGGCAACTGCTGCAATTGCTCTTTCCGGTGGCGGGCCGGCGCCCGGCCGAGGTTCACACCGTCTTGATGATCGACCAGGATCTCGACGACAAGAAGCAACCCGGTGAGGAACTGCTTGCCCGTTCCAAGGACCTGCGGTTGCTGGCGGAGCAGACGGTCCTGACGGCCCCCGCTGGCACCGCGTTCGACAGCGCCCGGGTCTTCCCCTGGGTCAAGGCGCAGGTGGCGGACGCGGACCGCGCACGCACGCTGGGACAGGACTGGCTGTTCGCGGCCGACGGCACCGGGTGGGAGCAGGCTGGGAAACACCTGAAGGACGCCGCCGCGAGGTACGAGGAGGCGCTGGAGGACGGCAAGGCCGTGCGTGAGGCGCTGGCGGTGCGCGACGAGGCACTGGCGACGCTGCCCTACTATACGCAATGGTTGGCGCGCCGGCGGTTCCCACCCGGCAAGCGAGAACTAAAGGCAGATGTCGCGGCGTGGGTGGGCAAGGTGGAAGCATTGTGGCAGGACACGCACCTGCTGGCGGGCCGGCTGACCGACCCGGAGGGGAGCGGGGTCCGGCACGCGGGCGACCGGGGCGAAAGCTTGCAGGTGCTGGCGGCGCGGGGCCGCCAGGGATTGCAGGAGGTCGCACGATTTTTCGAGGGGCAGTGCGTCGAGTTCAGCAAGGCCGGCGCCGGCGCGGCGTTGCCCTCGTTGTGGCATGACCTGGACGGCGTCCTGTTGGTGCCGTTCATCGAACCGGCACTGCGCACACAACTGCTGAAGGCCCATGCCCGGGTGGCCAAGGACCTCCACGACAAGTATGACCCGAAACGCAAGTTGGACCCGGCGGAGGACGACGCGGTCGCGAAGGAGCAGGAGCGCGGGATCGCGGCGGCCCGTCTTCAGGGGCGGCTAGCCTGCGCGGAACTGGGCTCGGAGTGGGTGAACCAGCAGGGGGCAGGGCTGAAGTACAACGACCTGTGGGACACGATTCGGCGCGACCAGAAGGAGTACTGGGTGTCCCTGGGGGAGGCCGGCGGCCAGCTGGGGAAGCTGTTGCGGCGGCGGCCGCAGTCCCTGGAAGAGACGGCCCAGAAGCTCAAGCAGGCGAAATCGGTCGGTGAGGCCGGGAAGGCGGTGCGGGCAGCGGAAGTGGTCGCCCGCCACCTGGACGGTGCCGGGGCGGAGGTCGCCCCGCTGGACCCGGTGCTGGAGAACCGGTTGCTCCACCTGCACGGGCTGCTGGTCGGGCTGGCCGACCGCACCTGGCACGAACACTGGTGGTACACCCGCGCGGAGCAGGGGCCGAACCCGCAGCCCTACTACGTCACCGCCGTCGAGACGTTGCTGGACGCGGCGGGACAAATGGCCGTCGCGGGGAGTCCCTCGAACAGGGCGATCGAGGAACTGCGCAAGGCGGAGGTCCGGTCTGAGGGGGCGCGGCTGCGGCGTGCGGACGTGGCCTGCGCGCCGCTGGGGACGGCGTTCGACTGGACCAGCGAACCGCAGCACGTCGTGCGGTTCAAGATCGCACCGCCGCAGGTGCCGGGGGGGGCGACCGCAGAAGGCGTGGCCATGACCTCCCTGAAGGCCGACCGGTTGAAGACGCCCGGGGAGTACCAGGTGCGCGCGCCGCGGCCCCTCACCGCCGCGAGCGCCGCCACGCCCCTGGAATACCACCTGACGAATCCCGCCCTGGACCAGCCGCCGACTGTGGCGTTCGTCAAGACAACGGCCACCCTGCAGGGGGTGTTCCGCGGTCAGCCGCTGACCCCGACCGCGCACCTCAACCTGCACCTGATCCCGGAAACCGTCGTGTACCGTCAGCCGCCGCCGACCATTGCCGGCGTCCACGTGCGCGCGGACGAGGAACTGCCGGCCGGGTCGGTCGCCATCGTGCTCGACTGTTCCGGGTCCATGAACGACCCGGTGGGAAAGGCGGGCGGGACGCGGTACACCTACGCCCTGCAGGCGCTGCGCGAAGTGCTGGGCAAGTTGCGCGAGGGCACCGAACTCAGCCTCCTGGTCTTCGGCCATGAAACAGTTCAGACCAACGACCTGATCGAAGTCTTTCGCAAACCGACGGAGTGGAAGGAGGCGCAGCTCGACAGCCTCATGAGGCGGCTCGGGAAACTGAAGCCCTACTACAAGACACCCCTGGTGAAGGCGATGCTTCACGCCAGGGAGGACCTGAAGGGCAAGCCCGGCTTCAAAACGCTGGTGCTGCTCACCGACGGCACGGACACGCTGTACCAGGAGGGGGACCCCGGGGAAACCCGGACAGAGAGGATCAAAAAGAGGTTACTCAAAGAATTCCGCAACCAGCAGATCATGATTAACATGATCATTTTCAACGACGGCCGGAATGCGGCGGAGCGGCAGGAAATTCAGAACGCCCGGGACCAGTTCGAGGAGACGATTTACAAGCTGAACTCGCCTGAGGGCAAGCTGCGCACCGGGTTTTTCGTGGAGAAAGACGCCAAAAACCTGGTGCGCACGCTGCTCGAATTCATGCGGCCCCAGGCGCGCGTGCTGCAAAACCTCAAGGTGCTGGCCAAGATGCCCATGAGCTATTTCGAGGAGGAGGGCTACGACTTCTGGAAGCTGGAGCCGGGGGAAGACCGCGTGTACTCCCTCGCGGTGAACCACGCGGACCAGTTCTTCCGGCTCGACCGCGGAGACTTTCTCGCCGTGCTGGTGCGGCCCAGCGCCGAGGCGCGGGCGGGCGTCGCGTTCGAGCGGCTGCTGTTCGCGGACCTGAAGGGGTGCGAGAAGCGGCCCCGGAAAAAAATCGGCGAGTGGCAACTGACCGTCCTGCAAAACCAGTACCTGATCAACCGGAAGACCCTGGAGATGCTGGCGACCCTGGAAAACTGGAAGCGGGTCAAGCCCGACGGCGGCCGCCTGCGCCTGACGCGACCGGGCTTCATGTGGCTCGAGCTGGACGCCCCGGGGGCGCACAAGCCCGTGCAGGTGCGCTGGGGGAACGAATGGCTTTACCCCGGCCCCACCTGGAAGTTGAAAGGGAGGGACTGGCCGACCGACGCCGGGACGGGGAACACCCCGCGGGGGAACAGTCCGCGGCTGTCCGCCTGGTGGACCTGGGCCGACGATCCCTTCCCCCCGGCCCACACGAAAGTGTTTCACGAGGAGGGCAAGCGCTTCGAGGACGAGTTGCGCGACCGCGCGGAGAACGTCCGCGATGAGGGCGTGACCATCGAGAGCGTCACGACGGAGGAACTCCCGCGGGAAGGGGTTGCCGGGAAGGCGGAGTGCCTGGTGGTGCGGCTGCGGCACAAGGTCGGGAAGCCCGTCTGGGTGGAGTTGGGGGACCTGGCGCCCACGTACCAGGAACACCACTTTTACGCGCGGGCCGGCAAGGTGACCGCCATCTTCTGGGGCATCTCGAACGACCAGGCCCAGAAACGGTTCTCGTTGAACCTGACCTCGCTCGACGCCCTCAAGCACGACAGGAACACGTTCCGCCTGGCGGCCGACGAATTGCCCTTGCCCACGCCCGACCTGCCGCCGCCCAACCCGGTGACGTTGCGCACACCGGCGGTCGGTCGGCAGGATTGACGCCCGACACCTTCGAGGAGTCGCACCATGTCCCAGGGACAGCATTCTCCGGACCGGCCGCCCCCGGCGTGGCGGTCGGCGCCGGGGGCACCGCCCGCGCCGGCCCGCCGGCTCCCCGCGGGCGGCACCGGCGGGCCGCGGTTGCGCAAACTGTTCATCCTGCTGGCCGTCATCCTCGGGCTGTGCGGGGCCATCGCCGCCTGGGTCTTTCTGCTGCGCACCTTCGACGAGCCGCTATTCGTGGCCCTGCCCATCACCGAGTATCGCGGGGCCGGACTGCCGAAAAACCCGTACGTGGAGGAGGACGGGGCAGCGCTGCGGCGACACTTCCCCGGCAGCCGTGGCGCGTTCGATTTCCAGGAACGGCACCAGCTGGCGGCGGTGCTCCGCGGCCTGCGTCAGGAGAAGCCGCCCGCACTCGTCGTCTTCCTCTCGGCCCACGCCGTCGTCCGCGACGGCCAGGTTTATCTCCTGCCAGGGGACGCGGTGCTCGACAACCCGGACACCTGGTTGCCCCTCGGCGCCGTGCTCACCAGCATGCGCCGGTGCCACACGGAGCACCGGTTGCTCATCCTCGACGTGATGCGAGCCACGGTGGGGCCGGACGCGAAGGCGGAAGACGGCGTCTCACGCCAGGTGTACTCGTTCCTGGAGAAGGAACTCGGCAAGCAGGAGGAACCGCCGTTGTTCGTGTTGTGTGCGTGCGGGCCGGGGGAAGTCGCGCTCGCCGCGGAGCCGGTGAAGTTGTCGCTGTTTGCCTACCACCTCAACGAGGGGTTGTACGGCGCGGCGGTTGGCTATGCCCGCAAGCGAAACGACGGGTTCGTGTCGGTCCGGGACCTGGCCGCCTACGCCGCCCACCACGTGGATGCGTGGGCCCGGCACAATCTCCACGTCCGCCAGCGGCCCGTGCTCCTGGGCGCCGGCCCGGACTTTTACCTGGCGTCGCGGTCGCGGCCACAGGCGCCGGCCCGCCCGGCGGATTTGCCCAGGCTGAAAGATTTGCCCCGCTGACCGTGTGGCGGTTCGGGGGCATCTTGTGGTTTACGCCGGCGAGCGGCGGCGGTAACGTTCCCGCGGGGGAGGCCGCGTTGACGAACCGTATTCCGGGCCTACGCATCAAGCATCCCTCGGCGGGCGCGAGCACAATAGAAAAGCCCCGGCGTCCGGGCGGACCCCTTCTGGGGACGGGACGTGGAGCGTCGCAAGCGCGCGGCCCTGTTCAGGGCGTGGGGCTGAAGCCCAGATAGAAAGGTTTACCGAAATGGAACAACAACGATATTCGCGCTGGCGCGTTCCCCGGCAGGGTGGGTGGCCGCTCGGGGCGGTGCTGGCCATCGTCGTGTGGGGTAGCTGGGGGTGCGCCGCGGCCTCGGCGGCCGACTGGGAATTGCTCCTGAGCAGCACCCCCGACGTGCCGGGGACCACCTATAAGGTCTACGGCCTGCGCTGCAACGTGGAAAACCGCGTGTACCTGTCCGTCAAGAATGACACGGCGATCGCGGAGGCGGTGACGGTTCGGCTGTCCGTACCGGGGCCAGCCGGCAAGATGAAGCCGCTGGCCGAACAAAAGCTGTCCGTGCCCGCCAACAAGACCGTCCCGGTCCTGTTCCCGCCGCCGGAACCGCCGAAGGACGGCAAACCGGCGCCGCCGCCGCCCCTGGCGCCGCTGGCCGGGCCGCCGTTCAAGATCCAGTTCCAGGTGGTGGGCAAGGCGAAAGTGCTGGCCGAAGGGGAGGTGTATTTTCGGATCCTGCACCCGAACCAGTTCGTGAACGTCCAGCAGCCGGAGTTCGATCTTCTGGAAGAGGGCAACACCCTGGTCGTCAAGGCGGAAGCGAAGGAGGACTTCACCGGGCCGCCGGCCCGGCTGGAACTGGTGCTGCAGCCGGACCGCATCCCCGGGCTGATTGTCAATAAAAAGGAGGGCGTTTACGCCCAGAAGCTGCGCAAGGCCGGCGACAAGACCCGGCTGGTGGCCCGCAACCTGCTGTTCCGCAACCTGCTGCTCGAAAGCTGGGTAGGGCCGCCCAGCGGGCTGGTGCTGGTTCGGGTGGACGACTATGCGCGGGCGTTCCGCTTTCCGACGGCCTTTTCGCGATCCGGCAAGTCGGAAATCGCCCTGGCGGAGCCGGGCATCCGCATCGCGCGGCTGCCAGGCTACGGCCCGCCGGCGGAGAAACTTGTCGTGCCGCTGGAGGTGGACACGCCGGGCAGCCTCGACGATGTGACCGTCGTCACGCAGTTGCTCGTCCCCACCGGGGAGGGCAAGGACGGACCGGAGCTTGAGCAGCGCGACATCAAGAAGTTGTTGGGGGCGCGGCAGCAGGCCGTCCTGGTGAGCGCCGCCGACCCCACCGGGGCCCTGCTGTTCAACACCGCGGTGCAGGACTGGCGGGTGACGCTGGACACCGAGGGGCTGTTCGGCGAGGTGCGCGTCCGCGCCCAGATGTTCAACCGGAAGAACAACGAGAAGGGCGAACCAATCCTCGAACCGTTCCTGGACGCGAAGAAGCGGCTCATCCCGGGCACGGTCGCCGAGGCGGTCTTCTTTTTCGACGACACGCCGCCGATCTTCGTGAAGTTCGCGCCGGTCAGCGAGTTCCCGCGCCGGCTGGTCCGCGGCGACCCGCTGCCGTTGAAGGCCCGCGGCAGTGACCCGGAGTCCGGCATTCGCAGCGCTGTCTTCTTCCGCGGCAAGCCGGTCCTCAACAAGAACGCGGTCAAGGTGCCGCCGCCCGACGCGGAATTGATCCCCGCCGTCCTGGCCGAGGGGTCGGAGAAAATGGTGACGGCGGCCGCCCTGCTGCCGCTGCCGAACGTGCAGAAGGGCATCATGGAGGTCTCGGTCCAGTTCGTCAACAACGCCAACCAGAGTTCGTTCGACACCATCCGGATCGAACTGGTGGAGCCCGGTCTCGGCAAGAACGGCAAACTCCTGCCCAAACTGTTCAAGGTTGAAGGCAAGGTGTTGCAGGGCGACATCGCCCAGCCGAACCTGGTCGTGCTGCTCCGAGACGAGAAGGGCAACCTGAAGGCTACCACCCGCACCGCGACCGGTCTGGAGAAGGAGAAGGACCGCGGCAGTTTCACCTTCATCGACGTGCCGCCGGGCGTGTACTCCGTGTCGTCCATCAACTCGCCCTCCAGGTCCCGCGGTCAAACGCTGGTCACGGTCGTGGACGGCGACGTGAAGGATGTGACCATCAAACTGCTCCGCTGATCCCGGAGCGCCTGGCAGGGCCTGGGTTGGCAGCGCCAGCGAAGGGGACAGCCCCCTCGCTGGCGTTCGCGTTTTTCAGTACAGGAAATTCAGCCCGACGCCCACACCGATGGAGTAGGCGCGTTTCAGGTAACAGCGTGCACCGTCAGCGGCCCAGTCCGAGCGGACTGGTTGATGGCTCTGGCGTCGGGCTAATTTCGGGAGAAGGGCGTGTACCCGAGCAACTCCAGTCAATGCGGGTGGGACTGGCCCGTCAGCAGTTCCGCCGGTGGTTATCGGCGCGCACCTTTCTTCCTCCTTTTTTCGGTCTCAGGGACGTGGACGTTCCGCTATCATTTCCCGCCTCGGGCCGGCGTCAGCAGCCCGGGTTGCTTGGGGTCGAAGACGCGGTAGGCCAGCAGTTTCACGCGGTCCGTGACCAGGAAGCAGGCCAGGGCATAGCCCCACACCAGCAGCGCCCACCCCCAGCCGATGGGCGTCATGAACACCCCATAGACAACGATAAGCGTGGCCAGCAACTGCGTGCCCAGCACCGCCCCGAAGAGCACGCGCGCCGGCGGGATTGACCAGAACGGGCCGCGCGTCCGGGTGACGAAGATGGTCAGGTGCCCGGCGACCGACAGCTTCAAGTACATGAAGCTCTGGATCATCTCCCGGCTCAGGTGGAACACGCGCTCCCCCAGGTAGAACAGGCCAAAGGACGCGATCACGCCCGCCACCCCCAGCACGGTCGCCAGCCCGAGCACCAACCGCATGTTCCACGCCTCGGGTCGATCCGAGTAGTGGACACGGTCGTAGGCGATGGACAGGATGGCGCCGTCGTTCAGCAGCGCCAGCAGGACGATCATCACCGCCGTCACCGGGTAGAAGTTGAAGACCAGGATCGATAGCGTCATGAACAGCAGCACCCGGATTGTCTCGGCAATGCGGTAGATGGCGTAGCTGTTCATGCGCTGGAAGATTTTGCGGCTCTCCTTGATGGCGTCGATAATCACCGACAGCCCGGGCGCCAGCAGCACGATGTCGGCCGCGGCGCGGGCGGCGTCGGTGGCGCCGGACACGGCGATGCCGCAGTCGGCCTTCTTCAGGGCCGGGGCGTCGTTGACGCCATCGCCGGTCATGCCGACGATGTGGCCGTGTTGTTGCAGGATCTCGACGATGTGGAACTTGTGCTCGGGGAAGACCTGGGCGAACCCCTCGGCGTGTTCGATGGTGTCGGCGAGCTGGCTGGTCTCGTGCGGCTTCGTCTCGTCGAACAGACTGGCGTCCAGGATGTTGGTGCCGAGGCCGACCTGGTGGGCGATTTCCTTGCCGATGGCCACCTGGTCGCCGGTGACCATCTTCACGTCGATGCCCATGTGCCGGGCCGTGGCGATGGTGGGTTTGGAGTCGTCGCGCGGCGGGTCGTACAGGGGCAGCACGCCCAGGAAGCGCCACGGGCCGTCGCCGTCGGCCCGCGCCACGCCGAGGGAGCGAAAGCCGCGCGTGGCGAACTCGTTGATCGTCTTCTCGACCTGGGGCCGGATCGCCTCCGCGTCCGTCGCCAGGGCCAGGATCACCTGTGGCGCCCCCTTGGCCACCTTGAACCGGAGGCCGTCCGGGCCTGTGACACTGGCCTCTGTTCGTTTGTGGACCGGGTCGAAGGGCTGGAAATGGGTCACCTGGTAGCCCTGGCTGGGCGCGCCCCTGGGAAGACCGCCGAGGACCGCCAGGTCGATCGGATCCTGGTTCTCGGCGCGCGAGGCCAGGGCCGCACTGGTGATGACCTCGTCCGGGGTGGTTTGGCCCAGCGCGAACGGCGTCCCCAGGGTGAGCCGGTTTTGTGTCAGCGTGCCGGTCTTGTCGGAGCAGAGTTCGTCCATGCCGGCCAGTTCCTCGATGGCGACGAGGCGGCTGACGATGGCCTGTTTGCGGGCCAGCAGCCGCGCCCCGACCGCCATCGTCACCGACAGCACCGTCGGCATGGCCACGGGGATGGCCGCAATCGTCAGGACGAGGGCGAACAGCAGAGCCGGTTCTCGGCCCGGGGCGGCTTCGAGCATGGGGTCACCGCGGAACAGGGCGACCGTCAGGATCAGGGCCACGAGGGCCAGGGCGATGACGATGAGGTAATCGCCGATTTTCAACACGGCGCGCTGGAAATGGCTGACCGTGTGCGCCGCTTCCACCAGCTGTGCGGTCTTGCCGAAGTAGGTGCGCGTGCCGATGGCTGTCACGACCGCATCGACTTCCCCCTGACGGATGATCGAGCCGGAGTAGACCGATTCCTGACGCTTGCGCGTGACGGGCAAGGATTCGCCGGTGAGGGCCGATTGGTCCACCTCAATGGGATCGCCCGCCAGCAGTTTGGCGTCTGCCGGCACAATGTCCCCCAGGCGAATCCGGATGAGGTCGCCGGGCACCAGTTCCCGCGCGGGGAGCGAAACCCAGGTGCCGTTGCGTTTAACCCTGGCCCCGAGCGCCAGCCTGGCCTTGAGGGCGGCGATGGCATTGCCGGCCTGGTATTCCTCCCAGAAACCCACGACCGCATTGGCCAGGAGCAGCACCAGGATGATGCCGAAATCCTCCCAGTGCCCGACCAGGGCCGACAGGATCATCGCCACCTCGATCATCCAGGGGATCGGTCCCCAGAAATACGTCAGGAACTTCAGCAGCGGGTTGATCTGTTTTTCGGGCAGTTCGTTGTACCCATACTGTGCCCGCCGGCGCTGGAGTTCGTCCGCACTCAGACCCTCAGGCGGCGTTTCGGGTTGCGGATGCGGTTCGGGGGGTGGCGTAGCCGTTCGGTCAGCCTCTGGCCCGGGCGCGTGCGTTTCCTTGTTCGCGTGGCTCATCGCAGTTCCTCCAGGATGCCGCGCCGGCCGGGACGGTCCACAACGACTCGCCCACCCCGGTCATGCCGAGAACGGTTCTATGCCTCGATCACCGCACCGGCAATCTGTTGCTTCGTCAGCAAGCCGCGGACGCTGTTGCCGGACACCTTATCCGCACCGTCGGTCATCACGGCGCCGGCGGCCCGCCTCCCGGTCTTCTCGTCCCGGTCACTTCCACCCCAGCAAGGGCAGCAGGACGACGCTGAGGAAGTCCTGCAGGAAGTGCATCACGACGGGCGCCACCAGACTCCCGCGCCACAGGTAGACCAGGGCGAAGACGGCCCCCAGCACCCCCACCGTCACCAGCCCCGCCGATCCCTCGTAGCCGTGGCCGAGGGCGAAGACCGCCGAGGAGAGGAGCACCGCCGCCGCCATGCTCCGCACCACGGCCGGGAAGCGCAGCAGCAGGTAGCCGCGGAAGATGGTCTCTTCCGCCACCGCGACCACCGTGACCAGGAGCACGGCCAGGATGGCTTCGGCAACGCCCCGCGCTTCCAGGAAGGACGGCCGCGGCGTCGCGGGAGCGGACAGCCCGGCCCGCAACAAGGCCCACTCCAGGAGCATGGCGCCGAGCCACACCGGGACAAAACACGCCACGCCGACGCTCAGTTCGCGCAGCGGCTGACGCCAGGTCCAGCCGATGCGGGCGACGGGCTCGCCGTTCCGCCACAGGAAGAACAGGATCAAGCTGACCAGTCCCAGGTCGCGGAAGATGATGGCCGTGGCCGTCAGCACAAAGCCCAGCTGTCCCTGCCGAATCGCGAACAGTGAGAGGGCCATTGACGGCACGATCAGGAAGAGAAAGACGGCGACTTCCCGCGCCTGTTCTTTCTGGCTGGGCGCGAGGTCGCTCAGGTTGTTGACCGGATTGTCCATGAGGTTGCTCGACATGTCCACCCTCGGTTTCCAGTTTGCGACGTGAGCCTTACCTGGTCAGAACCGGCGCCATGATAAAAGCGAGGGCCCAGGCCGGCCACCCGTAGAGGCGGTTGGAGTCGCTGACGACCTTAATAGGCGTCCATCCGCCGCAGAAGGTCCGGGGAAAGGGGTTCGTCCATCAGGTTGCTCGAAAACAATTCCCCGACAAAGTGGGAACCTCAGGGGTTGTTCTACCCTGCTGCCCCGACCGAATGCACGAACACCGGTTTGCTTGTGTTCTGGATCACCTTGCGTGCCACGCTCCCCAGGTGCCGGCCGGTCGGGTCGTGGAGGCCGCGCGTCTCCAGAGCCACCAGGTCGATGCCCGTTGCCGCGAGCGCGTCCAGGATGGCGGCTCCAGGATCACTGTCCACGATCACCTGGGCCTGGACTTGCAGTCCTCGGGAGCGCAGTGGGACGGCAACGCCGTCGAGATAATCCTGGGCCTCTTTCCGCAGTCGCTCCTGGACCGAACGGATCTCATCGAGCAGTTCCAGCGTCGCTGCAGAGCGGCTGATCAAATCGAGTTCCGGGCTGCCGCCGTAGGCGACATCCGGGACGACACGCAACAGGGAATAGTCGGCGCCCATCAGGGCGCCGAAGGTGAGAGCCGGTGTGAGCACGCGCTCGGCCTGTGGGGTGCCGTCCAGCGTTACGAGCAGGTGTTGCAGGGCGAGTTCCTGCGGTTGCTCGGCGACGCTGGTGCCAGGCTTTACGTACAGGATCGGCACCGAACAACGATGGAGGACCTTGTAGGCAACACTCCCGAACCAGAGGCGTCCCAAAGTCCCGCGACCGTGGGTACTCATGACGACGAGATCGATGGCGGCGTCCCTGGTGTGCGCACAGAGTGTGGCCGCGACATCCGTGTCTTGCAGAACCTGGCTGCTCAGGCTGACGCCCGGCCCGGCCACACTCTGTGCGCGCTCGACAACACCGTGCAAATAGTCGTGCCAGGTGCTGACCAGCTCTGCGGTTGATCGGCCGGAGAACAGTGCAGGGTGCGGAGCTACCGTCACCACTTGCACGCTGGCGCCGATGCGTCGGGCAATGCCCAGCGCGACCGACAGGGCGTGCTCCGCAAAGGTAGAGCCGTCCAGCGGCACCATCAAGGAACGATACACAACTTCCCGGCGCTCATCACTCATCGTGTCTCCGATCTTCCAAATCTCTGGCGGGACGTGGGCCAGGTCCGGGGCGATCCGGTCGGCCGCGCTCCATCGCTCGGCAGAAAAGGTAGTGGTAAGGGCCAAACAACGACAACCGGCCGCCCTGGCCGCCTGCACCCCGGCGCCGGCGTCCTCGACGACCAGGCAGGCGGCGGGCGGTAGCCCCAACCACTGTCCCGCCGTCAGGAACAGGTCGGGGTGTGGCTTCTTGCGCTGAACGTCGCCGGCATCAACGACCGCGTCGAAACTACTGGGCGTCAGGCCCACTTGACGCCGGATGCGCTCCCTTCGCTTCTGCCTACCCATGCGCCGGGATCGGCGCATTCTCCGGCCGTTCCCGTGGCACCGGGGCCGCGTTCTTTTGTGGCGAATTGCCCAGCGGGAGGGCATCCCCGGCGACTCGGTTGGGTTTCAAGAAGGGCCGCATCAGTTCCAGGGGCAACGGGAAGATGATGGTGGAATTCTGATCGGACGCCACGTCCGCGAGGGCCTGCAGGTAGCGCATCTGCATGGCGATGGGAAAGGGGGTCATGATCTCCGCCGCCTGGCGCAGTCGCTCCGCGGCCTGGAACTCGCCCTCGGCGTTGATGACCTTCGCGCGACGTTCCCGTTCGGCCTCGGCCTGGCGGGCCATGGACCGCTTCATCGCCTCGGGGAGGTCCACGTCTTTCACCTCCACCGCCGAGACTTTCACCCCCCACGGCTCAGTGTGCCCGTCGATGATCTCTTGCAAACGGTGGTTCACCTTCTCCCGATCGGTCAAGAGGTCATCGAGTTCCGCCTGACCCAGGGTGCTTCGCAAGGTGGTCAAGGCCACCTGCGAGGTGGCGTACAGGAAATCGGCCACCGATAATGCGGAGCGCATGGGGTCAATGACCCGGAAATAGAGTACCGCGTTGACCCGGACTGAGACGTTGTCCTTGGTGATGATGTCCTGGGGTTCGATGACCCTCGTCACGATCCGTAAACCGACGCGGACCATCGTATCGACCGGCCAGAAAACCAGGATCAGCCCCGGGCCCTTGGGCCTGGGTAAGACCCGGCCGAGACGGAAGACCACGCCGCGCTCATATTCCTTCAGGACGCGAACGCAGCTCAGCAGGTAGAGGACGGCCAGGACCAGGAAACCCAGCACGCCAAGTGCAATGTCGTTCATCCCCACGGCTTGGATCCTCAAAGATCTTTGGGGTTAGTAATTCAGGGAGCTTCGGCGTGGCCGGCGCTTCCTGGCATACGGTTGGGGTCGCCTCGGCTCGGGCCAGGTCGGCGGCGCCCTGACAGCCTTCAGGCAGAGGCTTCTCCGGCAACGGGGCCTTCACGACCAGCACGGGGCAGGTCGGTTACACACCTCCCGCACGGCAGCCTCGCTACATGGCGAACCGTCGATGGCTAACAGGATTTTCATTGCTCGGTCCCTTCTTGCCGCAGATTGGGTGAAGCAACACAACCGCAATAAGGAGCCGTTGTTCAGCCTCACGGTGTTCCGGGGTCATGGTTCTCCAAACGTCACCGTCTGCAGCCCGAGGTAAGCAACGACGCAGTCCAAAGTGAGAGCGACGGCACAAAGGAAGATGGCGATGATCGCCACCCGGTGGTAGAGCGAGCGCCGGCGCGCCGTGTTCCAATCGACAAAACCCACCATCAGCCCGGCAAGACTCATGACCATCCCCATCGGAACCCACCAGAAAAAAGCACCGCCCAGGACGGCCAGGAGAATGGAGCCGTAACTCAGCCAGCGCACGTTCGGCTGCGTCGTTTTCGTGTCGTTCACAATTACCTCCTGCAAATATAAGGCCCAGGGAGCTACTTTCCCCTGGTCAGTAAGCGCTGGTTAACGAGCGTCGCCCTTCAGCCAGCGGAGTGCGTCATACGGAACCTCCACGGGCAGTAATCCTTTCCTCAGCAAAAGTCATTCCAGCCGCACGAAATCGTTCAACGAACACTCGGGCTCAGACTCCTCCTTTCTCGGCACTCCTGCGGAGGCGGATTTCTTCTGGGAGGCGCCGAACAACAACTTCCAAGAGTAGGACGGCTCTCCAGAGCCGTCCCGACGGCTCTGGAGAGCCGTCCTACGAAGTTGTTGTTCGGCGCCTCCTGGTTTATCGTCACCGTTCGGGAACCTTGGATGATCGGCTGAGAACGTATCGTTCTCCCGCGTCAGGAAAGCCCGGATCAAGCAACGGAGCATTTCCCCCGTCGTCCACCCTCGGCTCTGGGCCGCCGTTTCGAGCGCCGCCAGCTGCGGTGTCGGCAACAGCAGCAGGACCTCCACGAGGTCTGCCGCCGGACGTGGGGATTGATCGGTCCCATTCGGGACATGACGCGAACGCATGGCCACCCCCGCTGATCTGGATGCTTGACGACGAACCGTCAGCGCTCGCTGGCCCGATTCACGGCAGGGTCAGCGCACGACGGCCCCGCCAGCGCCCAGGGACGGTTGTTTGCCCCTCGGCGACCGGCAGATTCCGATCTGCGTCAGTTCCATCGTTTGTATGTGCCGTCATCCGCTGGCGTCGTGCGCGGAACAGTGCGACCTGAGAGGAGGAGTGGGGAGAGGATGCGCCCGGGTGAAACCAGTTGAAATGAAAAAAGCCGTGGTATCGACCTGGTGGAACGCACCTTACTCCGGGCGAAATAGCTCCCAGTAGGCGATCCGGTAGCGAAATAGGCGAGTGTTGGTACTGGTGAGCGAACAGTCCTTGCTTCCACCAAGTTGGGCCTGGCGATTTCTGCCCACTTTGAATTGTTAGTGGGCGGCCGTGGTGCGTCAAGCGCACCCTACCGTTTTTCACAAATTCGTCATTGTGGCCCTCTGCTTCCCTGTCGCCCTGGCAATGCCGGGACCGTTATTTCGGGTGAGCGGCAAGCCTCGGTGCGGACAGCCACCGGCGGCTTCCTAAAATACCGGACAGGTTGGGAATTCGGGTCAGCGCCACGTTGAAGCCTGTCCACGGCACCGCCAGCCCGTCCCGTTTTCCACAGCCGGAAACGCTCGCAGGGGCCAGCGGTTAGAGCGGTTTGCAGTCGCAGGGACCACGAACGGCAGGCCGGCGCTGCCAGGCGCCGCATCTCGACTTATGAAAACGTTGGCTCCCTTGCTGGGGCAGTGCAGACCCCTGCTGGTCAAGCTGTGCCCGCCGTCCCACCCCGTGCACGATCCGCCTGCGAACCGCTCCAAGGGTGCTCGAATCGCGGTGTGCCTCCTCCCTGAGACATTTGGGAGTCCTTCCATGCGTGCAATGATCCTGAAAGCCCCTCGGACAAAGCTCGAAGCGGTTGACCTCCCCACTCCGAAACCAGGGCCGGAACAAGTCCTGCTTCGGGTCCACGCCTGCGGCGTCTGCCGAACCGATCTGCACGTGATCGATGGCGAACTGACCGAGCCCAAGTTGCCACTGGTGCCGGGTCACGAAATTGTTGGGACGGTGGTCGAGAAGGGTGAGAAAGCAAATCGCTTCGCGGTCGGGGATCGTGTCGGCGTGCCGTGGCTGGGCTTCACGGATGGCACCTGTCGTTATTGCCGCGCTGGTCGAGAAAACCTCTGTGACCAGGCTCGATTCACGGGCTATCAACTCGATGGGGGCTACGCCGAGTTCACCCTGGCCGATCAGCACTACGCCTTCGCCCTGCCGGCCGGGTATGGCGATGCAGAGGCAGCCCCCTTGCTCTGCGCCGGTTTGATCGGTTACCGCTCTCTGGTATTCGCCGGCGAGGCCCACCGCCTGGGCTTGTACGGTTTCGGCGCCGCCGCCCACATCATCGCGCAGGTCGCCGTTCACCAGGGCCGGCAGGTGTTCGCGTTCACCAGCCCGGGAGACCAGCAAGCGCAGCAATTCGCCCGCCAGCTGGGGGCCGTTTGGGCCGGCGCTTCCGATACACTCCCCCCCGAGGAGTTGGATGCGGCCATTCTCTTCGCCCCGGTGGGAAGCCTCGTCCCGGCAGCCTTGCGTGCCGTCGCCAGGGGAGGCACCGTGGTCTGTGCCGGCATCCACATGAGCGACATTCCGTCCTTCCCCTACCGCCTGCTTTGGGGGGAGCGCACGGTCCGCTCCGTCGCCAACCTGACCCGCCGCGACGGGGAAGCGTTCCTCGCCCTGGCTCCTCAAGTCCCGGTGCGCACGGAGGTACAAACCTTCCGACTGTCGGAAGCCAACGAGGCCCTGGGAGCCTTGAAAGCCGGCAAGATCCAGGGTGCCGCCGTGCTGGTCATTGCGGATGCGTCTGGATCACGGAGCTAAGCTGGAAAGCTCTACGGTATTTGCGGATTCACTTCAATTCTTCTCTGGGCCCGATCAGCGACTTACCCGCTTCATGATTTTGCAAAAGGAGACCTTGCCGTGAAGACAGTTCGGTGGGTTGGGGGTCGGTCGGGTTCGGCATCCGGGGACGATACGCCGGCCGACCGGAGGGCGCAACCGCTTTCTGGTGATCCAGAGCAGTTTGCCGTCGCAAGGACCACGAACGGCAGGCCAGCGCTGCCAGGCGCCGCTTCTCGACGTGTGAAAAAGTTGGCGTCCTTGGCGTTCTTGGCGTCCTTGCTGTGGCGACCGCCGCCGATGGTTGTCGCGCCGTGCCAGCCGCACGCGGCCGGGGCGCCGCTTCTCGACGTGTGAAAAAGCTGGCCCCCTTGGCCTCCTTGGCCCCCTTGCTGTGGCAGTGCAGGCCGCTGGTGGTCAAGCCGTGCCCGCCGCCCCTTCTTTCCGTGGGGCAGACATTCCTCAGCGGTGCCAGCCAATTTCGACCGTTTCAGACTAAACCTCAGCGCTCACTCTTCACGCACTTCCCTACCGGCAACCGCAGCGTGCGCTCCAATTCCTCCAGCTGCTGCCGCAGTTCAGCGTCGTCCGGCCGCAGCCGCACTGCCTCGCGTTGCGTCAGCAGCGCCTGCGCCCGCTTGCCGGCCAGATACTCCGCCGCCGCCAACCAGTGCAGCGTCAGCGCGTCCTGACGTTTGCCCAGCGCCGCCGCCCGCGTCAGATCGCCGAGCGCGGCGCCGCCGCCACGCTCCAGCCGCACCCGGCCGCGCACGTACAGTGCCCGCGCGTCATCGCGGAACAGCGCCAGCGCCCGCTCCGCATCCGCCAGTGCCGCCGTCAGCTTGCCGCGCTCCAGCGCCAGCAGGCCGCGCAGCCCGAACGCCGGCCCGACCTCAACGCCGCTGGCGAACGACGCCCGCAGCAGTGCCTCGACCCGCGCTGCGGCGCTCCCTTCCTGGTAAGCGCGCTCCGCGCACACCAGCATATCGACCGCCTGACCGCAGGCGCTCGCCCGGGATGGCGCCGGCTTCAGCGCCGCCAGCAGGTCCGCCCGTCGCCGGCCGAGCGCCAGTACCAGCGCCTGCGTTTCCTGCAACGGCGCAGCGACCGCCGCCAGCGCCTTGACCTTTTCCGCCTCCGCGAGTGCCTGCCCCAGCTGCCCCAGCGCCAGATGGGCTTTCAGCAAGCCGTGCAGCACGTCGGCAGCGCGGTCGGCGCGGTCCAGGTGAAAGACGGCCTTCGTGAACTCGCCGCGGTGCAGGTGAATCAGCCCGAGGATGCGCTGCGCCTGTGGGCTGAACTTTTGCGCCGCGCCCGCTGCGCCAGGTCAAAGGCGTCCTCGTAACGACCCAGCCGCAGGTGCCAGTCCGCCGCCTGCACCAGCCCCGCCACGTCCTCGCCAACCACCACGGTGTAACGCCGCAGATACGGTAGCGCCTCCTCGGGCCGCTTCGCGCGCAGTTCCAACCGCACCAGCGCCCGCAGCACCTCCGCCGCCTGGCCGTCCGCTTTCAGCGCCTGCCGATACGTCGCCCGCGCGTCGTCGAGCTGGCCCAGCCGCTCCTGCACCGCCGCCTTGAACTGCAGCGCCTCCACGCCGGACACACCGTCCACGTCCGCCTTCTCCGCCAGCTCCAGGAACGCCAGCGCCTGGTCGTGCCTGTCCAGCCGCGCCGCACTGCGGGCCAGCTGCACCAGCGCCGCCGCCCGGATGGTGCGATCCTTCGCCTTCGTCAGCGGCCCCAGCACCTGCCGTGCCCCGTCGTGGTCGTCGCGCTTGACGCGCACCGCCCCCAGCGCTACCGCGTACTTTTGCTGCTGCGGGAAGCGCCGCACCATGACCCGGTACGCCGCCTCCTCCTCGGCCAGGTCCGCGGCGCTGCGCACGGTCAACTCCCACAGCGCCGCGTCGTCGGGGTGGAAGAGCCGCGCCCACGGCAGCATCCGGCGGGCGTACTCGGGCTCGTCGTGCTCCAGGTACAGCCGGGCCAGCACCGCGGCGCTGACGCGGTCGCCCGGCGCCAGGATCACGTGCGTCAGCAGCCGCGGCGCGTCGGCCCACAGCCGTGTCGGTGTCAGCGTCAGCCAGACGCGCCAGACCTTGTTCACGTCCTCGTGAAACTTGCGGAACGCCGCGAAGTCCGCCGGCA
Source organism: uncultured Gemmataceae bacterium (assembly GCA_963750165.1). Lineage (GTDB taxonomy): Bacteria > Planctomycetota > Planctomycetia > Gemmatales > Gemmataceae > CAVVPN01. The sequence goes on from CAVVPN010000003.1 coordinate 980,423, forward strand.
GCACACGCGAGCGCTCCATGCGCAGCCGAAACTCCAGCTCCAGCCGCCGCGGCGTCGCGCGGTCGTACGTCACGCGCACCGAAAACTCGCCCCACTTCGAGCGCAGCGTGTGGCCGCGCGGCACGCCGTCCAGCCGGTACGCGGTCGGCAGTTCGATGCGGTAGCGGTGGACGGACTCGAATGGCGCGTCCAGTTCCAGCGGCGCGGTGCGTTCGTAGTCGAGCGTGTACGCCAGCAGCCGCGACCAGACGCTGCTGTCGCTGAAGTTGCCCTCGCGGTCCGGTTCGCCGCTGAAGTGCCCGGGAATCTCGAACGCCATCTCCGCCCGCACCGGCCCGTCGTGGCTGCGCAGGTCCATGTCGTTGACCGACAGCGACCGCAGCCGCGTCTTCGGATAGGCGTCCTGCAGGGCACTGACGACGCCGCGGCGGCGCTCTCCGGGGGCCGCCTCCAGCCAGCGGTCGCGCTGGTGCAGCGCCGCCAACCCAAAGAACGTCTGCGACCGCCGCGCCTGCACGCTGCCGTCAGGCAGCACAGTCACGTCGGTGGTTTGTTCGAGCCGATTGTCGCGCCAGGTCAGCGCCGGTGTCCGCACCAGCTTGATTTCCCCCGCGCGCGTCAGGTAGGCGATGCGGTCGCGGTCGCCCGCGGGCAAAAAGTCCCAGCCGGCGTGCGCGGCGGTCGTGTCGATCCAGTGATGCTGGCCGTCGAGCTGCACCAGGAGGATGGCGTGCGTGCCCCAGGGCATCGGCACTTCCGGCAGCACCTGGCCGTCGTCGGCCGCCCCGAGCGTCACCAGCCAGACGAGCAGGCCGAGTTCCTGCAGCATTACCGCGAGCAGCTGGGCCTGGTCCTTGCAGTCGCCGAACAGGTTCGCCAGCACTCGAGCCGGCCGGTGCGGCGTGTAGCCGTGGCCCGCCCCCGCCGAGACGTAACGGATGCGCCGCCGCACCCAGTACGTCAGCGCCGCCGCTTTCTCGCGCGGCGTTTTCAGGTCCTTCGTCACATCCTGCACCACCTTGCGGATGGCCGGTGTACACTCCCAGCAATCGGCCCGCACCTTGTCTTTCCAGCGGCCGACCTCCGCCCATGATGGAAACGTCGAGAACGCCACCTGCAAGCGCAAATCCTCCTTCGACGGCAGATCGCTATCCGGCGGCAGCGCCGGCCGCCGCGTCGCCGTCCAGGTGTAGAGCCGCTGGCCGCCCGCGTCCGTGACGACCGGCTCGACGCGGCCGTTGACCGGGGCGCAGCGCAGCGGCTTGTCCTTCGGCAGCCGCACGCGCAGTTCTTCGCGCAGTGTTGGGTGGCGGTCGTCGCCGAAGCGGTAGCGCGAGAAGAAGTGGCCGTGGTACTCCGGGTTCTTGCCGCGCACCGTCCATTTGACCTCGATGATGTCGCCGATTTGCAGATTCGGGAAGGAGATGACGAGCTGCTTCTCGGGGTCGTAGACCTGGTAGTCGGTGCCCTGGTCGCGCAGTTGCACGTGCCGTGGTTCAATGGCGACGACGGTGCCGTCGGGCTTCAGGACGCGGGCGATGTTGAGGGTCAGTTTCTGGAAGGCCGGGTCATAGGAAATGCTGCGGTACTCGCCGAGTTTGTCGATACCCTTGCGGCTGTTGAGGCGCGTGACCTCGTGCGAGACGGTTTCGACGGTGCCGTCCGGCTCGACGAAGTGCGTGGTGCCGAAGTAGAGGATGCACGCCGGGGCGTCTTCGAGGAAGTCGCGCGGCACCTGCTTGAGCACGGCGGCGTCGTGGCGGTACGGGACGGGCTCGCGCGACGGGCCGCGCGGCACCGGCCAGTCGTCGGCGCGGGCGGCCGCGGGGAGGAAGAGCGCGACACAACCGAGCAGCAGGGAAGCGCAGGGGGACCGCATCGGGGGGTCGCCTCAAAGGAGGTTGATCGGTTGGCGCGGCTGGGACCGCCCGCCGCCATTCTAACCGGAGACGAGGCCGGGGCAGAAGGGCTAACTCGGGACCGACGCGGCCGTGCTACTCCAGCAGCCGATCCAGTGCTTGCTCGAAGGAGAAGACCTCAACGGGGTCGGGCGGCTCACGGCGACTCTGTAGCGAGTGCCAGGGGCGCACGAGCCAGCAAACGCCCTCTTGCCAGATGTACGCCGCAGTGTCGCCGCGCGTGAATCGATACACCGGGGTTGGAATAGCCACGGGGAGCGAAGTGCAGTCGTCCTTGAAAAAACCGTTTCCCACGCGATCCATCCACGCGACGGCGGGGTGACTGCGATGTTCGGTGATCGGCTGATACAACTGCTCCCCGAGTTTTTGGGTCGCCGCCTCCAGTTCGCGCGGGTCGGGCCGGGGCAACTCGAGCGTGTCCGCGACGGTGAAGCACGCCCAGCCATCGCAAGATGGGCATTGTGCTTCAACCTGCCAGTCCTCAGTGGCGCAACCTGCACCTTGAACTGAAAACGGCATCTGCGGCAGAATACTCGCTGGATGATGGGAGAATCGCTCATGCTTTCAGTCGCTCTGTCCGCAGCCGCAACAAGGACTCGCAGGACACGCGCATCTATTTTCGCAGTCTCCCGGAAAAAAGGAATGGGGCACCGGATGTTCACCCGGCACCCCAACCTTTCCTGTCTTTCACTGACCACTGACCACTGTCTACTTCGGCAACACCAACGCCCGCGCCACAAATTCAATGATCCCTTCCTGCGGCAAATCCGTCACGACCCGCAACGTCCGGTTGATCTCACCGGGCTGGTTCGGCTGCAGCGTCACGGTCAGCACATGAACGGTCTTGGCCTCGGTGGTGCTGTCGCGCACCTCCAGGTTCTTGTCCACGCCCTCGATGCTGATGATGCGGAACGGCGACACGCCGCGGACGATGACGCGCCGATCCGCCTGCTGGCCGGCCTTGAGCTGGCCCAGCGCCACCGTGCCGGGGCTGACGGTCAGGGCGGACTCGATCTCCACCGTCAGCGGCACGCGCAGCCGCGGCGTCCCGGGGTTGTTGGTCGTCAGCCACACGTCCGTGTACCAGCGGCCCGCCGGCGTGTCGGATCGCAGCTGGGTGGTCAGCGTGTAGGTCACCTCGGCGTTGTCGCGGCGCACCTGCGTCAGCGTCGGGTGCACGTAGTTGCTGTCGCTCTTGACGCCGGTGATCTGCCAACCGGTGTTGCCCGTGAATGAGATGGTCACCGCCGCGCTCGGCGTGGTGCCGCGGCGGACGCTGCCGAAGGTCAGGCCCTCCGGCTGCACGCTCACGTCGTCGCGGCTGTTGGCCTGCACCCAGAGGCGGACCTCCTCATAACGCGGCTGGCTGAAGGTGACGAAGATGGTGACGTTCTTGTGGCCGACGAAGCGGCGCGTGTCCATGTAGGCCAGGACGGCGGTCTCCTCGCCGGGGGCCAAGGTGCCCTTGAGGGCGGTCGCCGAGACGCACCCGCAGGAGACGCGGATGCCGGAGATGGTGACCACCTGGTCGGTTTTGTTGACCAGGCGGAACGGATGCTGCAGCGTGGGGCCGCGCGGCACCGAGCCGAAGTCGCGCGACAACTCGTCGAACAACTTGTCGGCCCACGAGGCCCGCGCCGACCCCACGGCACACAGGCCCAGCACGATGGCAAGACTGTAACGAAGCATGTTGACCCTTCCCTGCTGGAAAGCGGCTCAGGGGCGGCCCGGCGCCGTGAACGTTTCGGGAACGACCCCGAAAGGCGCGTACGAAGCGGGCCGCCACCGTCGAGCCACTATTTCTATTCCCCCCATCGGCCGCGGTGTCAAACCGACGGGAGGCCGACCGGGCGGTCTGCGCAAAATCCGCGCAGCTAGATCTGCGCGACGGGGGCAGACGGCACTTCACTCACGGTTTGCCAAGGCACCTGCGGATGCCGTGGTGTTTTCCTGATGAGAGCGCCCGCGTTGCTCAGGCCGCCCCGGCGCCGCCTGGCACGACCTATGCTTTCAGCAGGGCCGGGGCCGGCAAGTTGCCCTTTGCACGGGGCGGTAAAACCATTACCCTTTACCAAAGTAACCCACACCCCGACAGCCCCCTTGCGTATCCGTTTACTCCAGGCAGGAAAAGCGTTCATGACGGCAACCCCGCACTCCCGGCGTGGCACCAGGCTGCTGGCCTGGGCGCTGTTGTTCTGGCTCGCCTTCGGCGGCGTGGCGCCGGCGCTGGCGGACGGCAACCCCAAGGACGCCAGCGTCTCGGCCGCGGAACCGCCGGCCAACTTCTTCGTCCAGGTGGCCCGCAACCTGTTCGACAGCAAGGCCCTGCTGCGCACGCTCGGCCAGAAGGAGTTCGCCGTCTCCGCCTTCCTCGTGCTTAACGTGATCGTCTTCACCGAGACGGGCCTGCTGGTCGGCTTTTTCCTGCCGGGCGACTCGCTGCTGGTGACCGCCGGCCTGGTGTGCGCCGAGTCGAACGGTGCCTGGAGCCTGCCACTGCTGCTGGGCACGCTGTCGCTGTCGGCTATCGTCGGCGACAGCCTCGGCTACGCCATCGGCTACAAGACCGGCCCGAAAATCTTCAAGCGCGAGAAGTCGCTGCTGTTCCACAAGGACCACCTGCTCAAGGCGCAGGCGTTCTACGAGCAGCACGGCGGCAAGACGATCATCCTGGCGCGGTTCATGCCGATCCTGCGGACGTTCGCGCCGGTGGTGGCGGGCGTTGGTCGAATGGAGTACCGGCAGTTCGTGTTCTTCAACGTCTTCGGCGGCATTGGCTGGGTGTGCAGCATGGTGCTGCTGGGGTACTTCCTGCCGTCGCTGATCGAGCCACCGCTGCGGCAGCTCTTCGGCCCCGAATTCTCGGTGCAGGAGCACCTGGAAAAGGTGATCGTGCTGGTGGTGCTGGCGTCGGTGGCGCCGGGCGGCATCGTCTGGCTGCGCAGCAAGCTCAAGGGCAAGGCACCGCCGACCACGGAGGCGACGACGCCGGAACAGGTGTCGGCCTGAGCAGTGGGACCGGACAATGACGAACCCCGTTTTTAGTTTCGCGCTGCCCGCGCGAAACTAAAAACGGGGTTCGTCGTTGTCCGGCGGTTTACTCCAGCCAGTCGGGACCGAGCACTTCCAGCCCGGCGGGTGTCAAGGCGGCGTTCCACGTCCGCATGGTCACGCTGCCGTTGACGCCGCGGACGCTGGCGTCGGCCATGAGGATTTGTACGGCCCCCGAATGGCCGCTGTTGAAGGTGAGCGGACTGCAGGAACCGCCAAGGCCCACGGTCGGGTGGACCTGCGGCAGCGGAAAACTCAGGGCGTTGCCGTTGTTCGGGTCGGCGACCTTCGCGGTGGGATACTCGCTGGCGAACGTGCCCGGGGCGAGGTTCGGCGGGTTGGTGGTCGTGTTGACGCCGGTCCAGTAGACAATCGGGTCGCCAGTCGTCAGGTTGATGGCCGGCCAGACCATCCGCCCCGCGGTGGCGATATTGTTACCGTTCGGATCTGGACACAGGGCCATGAGTTCGCCGAACAACACGGTGTTACTCGTGCCGTCGCGGAAGGTGGACTTCAAGGATGGATAATTATTGGAGACGAACACCTGGCCGTTCTCGGCGTAGCTGGCCAGGTTCCAGCCGGCGCCTCCCTGACCGTCGTTGACGCCGCTGTAGTCCAGCGGGCAGATGAAGATTTTGATGGAGAGGGGGTGGCTGGAGCCGTTGTAGTAAGAACTTTGCTTGCTCAGCCCGGTCAGGGCGTTGTACGCATTCTCCTGCTCCAGGAACGGCAGCAGGGCCCAGAACACGGAAGTATTCACCAGATTGATGCTGCCGCGTGGGAAGTTGTAGCCGTGCAACGGCATGTACTTGTACGTATTGTCGCAGTCATGGGCGGCCGTACCAAGGTTCTTCATGTTGTTGCGACACTGGGTCGCCGCCGCGGCTTCGCGGACCTTCTGGACCGCGGGCAAGAGTAAGCCGATGAGAATCGCGATGATGGCGATTACCACCAGCAGTTCAATCAGCGTGAAGCCGAAACGCCGGGCGGGAAGCGGCAAAGGCATGGGAGTGGTTCCTGCTCGTGCGGGGGTAAAAACCATTTACGGTAAGTAGGTGAGGGGGATTTTACCCTGCAAGTCGCGGGGGAGCCAGCGTAAAGGCATGAAAAATAGTAAATGCGTAGGAAATGAAAATCCCTTGCTCCCCGACCGCCGTTCGAGAGGCGTTCGCGCGCGCCAGCCGCGCCCTCTTCGGGAAGGTCAACGCGATCGTTTCTTGATCTGTTCCCCTTCCTGCTGGCGGGCTTTTTTCAGGTTGTCGTACTCCTGCTTGCCGCGCTCCGGGTCCGGTTTGGTCTCTCCCTGGCACCCCAGGACCAGCCCCAGCAGCACGGCACAGCTCCAGCCCAAACGACGCAACATGGCCGCCTCCGCCTCTCGAAAACGTGGCGGCAAGTTGGCGACTTGCCGCCACGCCAGGTCCGTTCGTGCTCAGTCCAGCAGTTCCAGGGTTTCGCCGCCGGCGCGACTGCCCACGGCCGTCCAGGTGGCCTGGTCCACACCGCTGGACACGAAGCGAACACTGCCGTCGCTCATGAGCACGTTGGCGCCGCCGGGGTGCCAGCTGCTCGCGGGCGATACCAGGTTCCACCAGTCGCCGTCGCTGATCCCCCAGCAGGGGGCGTTGGGCGGCAGCAGATGGTTGTAGCCGGTGCGCCAGATGCTGCCCTCGCGCCAGGGGTAGCCGCGCCAGCGCCACGGTGGGCTCCAACCGCCAGCGTTGCCCGCCGTCTGCCAGTTCTGCGCCAGGAAGGCGGCCCGCGCCGTTGTGAGGTTCTTGGCTGGCGGCGTGCCGAACTCGAAGCAGTCCGTCTTCGGGTCGTTGGCCGCGGCGTCGCTGCCGGAGCTGAGGCAGACCTCGGCCATGGCAGCGGTGTTACTGGAGCCATCGCGGATGTCGGTGATCTTGACGAAGCCCGGCGAGGTGAAGCCGCTCGTCGGGTTGAAGTTGGGCGTGAAGACGCCGTCCCAGCCGTTGACGTAGGCCCAGGTGCCGTAGTTCGTGTGATAGCTGGTCCAGCCGAACTCGTAGCCGTCGCCCTGCCGCGGGTCCGAGGGGCACAGGAACGTGGGGATGCGCGTCCGCCCGGCGACATCCCAGGCACTCACCGGGCTGTTGTCCGAGGCGCCCGACGCCACCGCGGGGTTGATGCTGGTGGCGACGTTGTCCTGCTCGATGTAGGGCAGCAAGTAGGCCAGCGCGGAGGGGCCGTAGTCGTTGCTGTTGAACGAGGCACTGGGGAATTTTTTGTAGACGCTGTGGTAGTTGTGCATCGCCTTGCCGAGCTGGCTGAGGTTGTTCTGGCACTTCGATCGGGCCGCCGCCTCGCGCACCTTCTGCACGGCGGGCAACAGCAGGCCGATGAGGATGGCGATGATGGCAATCACCACCAGTAACTCAATCAGCGTGAACCCTGTCCGTCGTCGCATGTTTCACTGCCTTTCGTCCTGAAGGTTGTATAAGATAAACGACTTCAATGCCGGGAGCAATGCAGCAGCCCCATCCCCTGTGCCGGTGGTGTCTGGGTCGTAGAGGAGAAAGTTGATTTTACACCGGAAGCGGTGGTGTGCCAGGAAAAAGAGATGAAAAAGGGAAGATGAAAGCAATTGTGAGAACGAATGGTCCGTCAGAACGGGATCGGCTCCGCCCGCAGCGCCGCCGCGAACGCTGGCCACGGCAGGTGCGGGAACCGCGTGCGCCAGCGTGTCGAGTCCAGGGAAGTGTCGCGCGGCCGCGGTTCGGCGGCGGCGACTGCGGCGCGGCTGGTCGGCACCAGGACCGCAGGGTCGGCGCCCAGGTGAACGGCCAGTTGCTGCGCCATCTCCAGACGGTTCAGGCGTTCGGGGCCGCCGAGATGTAGCAACCCAGTCACGTCCACGGGCAGCAGCGCCGCCAGTGCCTCCGCGGCGGTGGCCAGCGCCAGCGGCGTCCGCCATTCGTCGCTGAAGCACGCGATTGGCTGACGCTGACGCAGGGCGCGCACCTGCTCGTCGAAGAACGCCGGCCGGCCCGTCAGGCTGGGACCGTACAGCAAACTCAGCCGCACCACCAGGCCGCGCGGCGTGCCCAGCACGGCCAGTTCCGCATCGCGCTTGCTCTGACCGTAGACCGACAGCGGCGCGGGCGCGTCCGCTTCGCGATAACCGCCCTGCTCACCGTCGAACACCAGGTCAGTGGACACGAACACCAGGCGTACTCCCGCCGCGGCGCACAGGTCCGCGAGCAGGGCGGTGGCCTCGACGTTAACCCGACGGGCGCGGGCGGGGTCGCGGTGACAGGCGGCAACGCTGGCAAGGGCGGCGGCGTGCAACACGGCGTTGGGGTGGGCCGCGGCGAAGACGGCGCGCACGACGTCCGGCTGCGTCAGGTCGATGGGCTGCAGCGAAAAGCCGAACAGGTCGCCGCCGCGACTGCCGCTCCAGGCAGTGACGGCGTGCGGGCCGCCTTGCAGGTGGCGCAGCAGGTAGGCGCCGAGGTTGCCGCTGGTGCCGGTAATGAGAAGACGCATGGAGCCGTTCCGATCAAGTGCTGTGCCGGCTCTGACAAATTGGATTCACGGAAGTTGCAGCGCCGTCTTCAGGCAAGCGTCGAGTTGCGCCACCAGCGCATCCGAGAGTGTACCGGCATATTCAGCCAAAGGCACGAGGACAAATTGCTCGTGCGTGAGCGGATTAACGACGCGCGGCGGTGTGGACTCGGGTTTCCCCAGGGCTTGCACTTGCTCCTGAGTCAGTTCGATCCTGCGATTTCTTCTTTCTCCTTCGGTCAGCGCTTCAACTCATACTGCTTGATCTTGCGGTCCAGCGTCGAGCGCTCGATCTGCAAGATTTGCGCGGCCTGGCTCTTGTTCCAGTCGGTGTGCTCCAGCGTCTTCAGAATGTGCCGCTTCTCCATCTCGTTAATCGTCAGCGGCTCATACAGCGGTTCGACGGGCGGCGGCAGCGGCGCCGGGCCGCCCACGTCCAGCGACGACAGCCACACGTCCGGCGCATCCAGCATCGGCCCGGTGCTCAACGCCACGCTGCGCTCGATGACGTTGCGCAGCTCGCGGACGTTGCCCGGCCAGTGGTAGTGCTGCAACTTCTGCATCGCCGCCGCCGTGAAGCCGCGCACCTTCCGCCCCGTCTCGCGCACGAAGCGCTTCAGGAAGTGGTCCGCCAGCAGCGTCACGTCGCTCAGCCGTTCGCGCAGCGGGGGCACCCGGAACTCCACCACCTGCAGACGGTAGAACAGATCGCGGCGGAACGTGCCGTCCTTCAGGTTCTGCTCCAGCGGCTGGTTGGTCGCCGCCACCACGCGCACATCGACACGGATGGGCGTGTTGCCGCCGACGCGCTCGAACGGATGGCCCTCCAGGATGCGCAGCAACTTCGCCTGCGTGCCGACGTTCATCTCGCCGATCTCGTCCAGGAAGATCGTGCCGTGGTCCGACGCCTCGAACTTGCCAACCTTCTTCTCCGTCGCGCCGGTGAACGCCCCTTTTTCGTGGCCGAACAGCTCGCTCTCCAGCAGCGTCTCGGTCAGCGCGGCGCAGTTCAGGCAGACGAACGGCCCCTCCTTGCGCGGGCTGGAATAGTGGATGGCGCGGGCGACCAGTTCCTTGCCGCTGCCGCTCTCGCCGCGGATCAGCACCGTGGCGTTGGTGCCGGCGACGCGGCCGATCTGCGTCTCAATGGCCTTCATCGGCGCGCTGGTGCCGACCAGTTCGCTCTCGACGCGCAGCTGCTGCCGCAGCGACTGGTTCTCCGCCGTCAACGATTCCTGCCGCAGCATCTGGTGTGTCACCGCGCCCAGCTGCTTGGCCACCGCCACCGTGAACTCCAGGTCCTCCGCGTTCAGCGCCTTGAGCGGGTCGGTGCAGTACAGGTGAATCAGGCCCAGCACCTTGCCGCCGAACATCACCGGGGCGCAAATCAAACTGGAGGCGCCCAGGCTGGTCAGGCTCTCGCGGTTGCGCAGGTAGCGGTCGCGGGCCACGTCCTCGGCCAGGATCGCCTCCTTGCCGGCGATGACCTCGTGCGTGACGAACTCCGAAACGCGCGTGTACAGGAGAATGTTCGGGTCGCGGTGGCGGTGGGCGGTCACCTCCAGTTCGCGGCCCTCCTTGCACGTCAGGATGGCGCCGACCTCCGCGGGGATCGCCTCCAGCAAACCGTCGAGGACCACGTTGATCAGGTCCTCGTAAGTGCTGGCCGATCCCATGTCCAGGGCCATGCGATAGAGCAGCGCCAGGTCGCGGCTGATGCTGTGGCGGCCGGGCGTCCCCCGGGCCTCCGGCTCCGGCGGCGGTTCCTCCGGATTGGGCGTCAGGAAGCGCGTCTGGCCGAGCCGCTTCATGATGTTGACGCCTTCCGCGCCGCGCGGCGGCGGCAGCGGCGGCAGCTGGTCCATGTCCTCGACGTACAGCAGGTGCAGACGGCCGACGTTGATCTCGTCGCCGGCGTTCAACTCCCACTCCGAATCGACGCGCTGGTCGTTGAGACGGGTGCCGTTCAGGCTCTGCAGATCGCGCAGCGCCAGCGGCCGTCGGCGTGGTACACCTCGGCGTGCTCGCGGCTGCACACCTCGTCCTTGACGACGATGCGGTTGGTCGAGGCACGGCCGAGGGTCGTGCGCTGACCGACGATCAGGGGGTAAACGTCCCCGTAGCCGTCATCACGGCGGACCACCAGATAAGCGGCGGCGTCTGCAACCATGGTTGTTCGCGGAAAAAAAGAGTTAGGTCGTGGGGTGTCCCTCTTCTACCTTACGACGAACGCGGCGGTTCAGGCAAGCGTTTTTACAAACGGCCGGCGAGCGGCGCGGCGTCAGCCCGCCGCTCGTGCCGTTACCGGCGGCCTGACGTCGCGCCGCTCGCCGGGTCGGGTTGGTGCGGCCGTGCCGCGCGGTGCAGGTTGGGCAATCGCTGCCGGCCGATTGACACTGCTCGCCCGTGCGGGCTATGATAACCGCTGTGGAAGCCATTTGCGTTCCCTCGGCGATCTCCTCTCCCACCGTCCGCGCCGGGCCGGAGCAGTCCGAGGATCCCCTGCCCCGCGGCCGCGAGTGAATGGCGCGACGCATAACCCGGCAGCCATGGGACCGGACGGAAACGCCACCACTGAGGGGCGGGGGTCACCCCGTAACGATATCCATGTCCGATGCACGCTCAGGCCGTCCGGTCGGTGACGACCTCGGTTCGCCCCCCGCGGACCTGGAGGCCGAGAGCCCCATTGCCGACGTGTTCATCGGCGCAGCGCGGTCGGGCCGGACGACGATGCGCCCACCATCATTTCCAAAAATCCGGCCCCTGCCGCCCGATCCAGCAGTTCCGGCAACCACACCCGGCCCACCGGCGAGTCCGGCGTCAACGGCAGCATCCGCGGCCGCACCCTGGCGCACTTTGAACTGATCGAGCCCATCGGCGTCGGCGGCATGGCGGCGGTGCTCCGTGCCCGCGACAAGCAGCTCGACCGCTGCGTCGCCCTGAAAATCCTGCCGCCGGAGATGGCCGCCGACCCGGAGAACGTCAAGCGCTTCCACCAGGAGGCCCGCGCCGCCGCCAAGCTCGACCATGAGAACATCGCCCGCGTTTTTTACTGCGGTGAGGACCAACGGCTGCACTTCATCGCCTTCGAGTTCGTCGAGGGCAGCAACCTGCGCACGATCCTGGAGCGGCGCGGCCGGCTGCCGGTGGCCGAGGCCGTGCATTACATGCTGCAGATCGCCGCCGGCCTGGCGCATGCGGCGTCGCGCGGCGTCGTCCATCGCGACATCAAGCCGTCCAACATCATCATCAGTCCCAACGGTCGCGCCAAGCTCGTGGACATGGGCCTGGCGCAGCCTGGAAAAGCACGCCGACCACGACCTGACCCAGTCCGGCGTCACGCTCGGCACCTTCGACTACATCTCGCCCGAGCAGGCCCTGGAGCCGCGCGACGCCGACGTGCGCAGCGACATTTATTCGCTGGGCTGCACCTTTTACCACATGCTAACGGGGCAGCCGCCGGTGCCGGAGGGGACCGCCGCCAAGAAACTGCACCATCACCAGTACATCGCGCCGGTCGATCCGCGCCAGCTCAACCCGGACATCCCCGATGAGGTAGCGGCCATCCTGGTGCGCATGATGGCCAAGGACCCCAAGGACCGCTATCAGCGGGCCGAGCATCTGGTGCAACACCTGATCCAGGTGGCGCAACAGCTCGGGGCCAGCGCCGACCTGCCGGACGGCGTGTTGTTCGTGGATGCGCCGCTGCCGACGCCGCCGCGCCGCCGGCCGCTGCTGACCGCAACACTGGCGGCGCTGGTGCTGGGCGTGCTGTTGATCCTGCGTGCCGTGGCGCTGCCGCAGTACGAGTCGGTGCCGCTGCCGAAGCCCACGTTCACGCCGCAGCTGACGCGCGACAAGGCGCCCCGGGACGTGGTGGCCGGCGACGACGGCCAGAAAGCGGTGAAGGGCGAGGTCCAGGTCGGCACGTTCCAGGAACTGCAGAAGGTGCTCGAGGACAGGGATCCGCCGCCGGTCATCAAGCTGACGGCGGACATCGCGCTGCCGCGCGGGCTGGTCTTCCGCGGCCCCCGCGACCGCCAGGTCCTGCTGCAGTCCGCCGACGACAAACGGCGGGTGACGTTGAGCTATGCGTTCGTGCCACCGGCCAGCCCGCCGGAGCGCGGCAAGGTCTGGGCCGGGCTGATGGTCGAGGCCGGCAAACTGGGGTTGAACAACCTCCGCCTGGAAGTCGCTGCAGAGGTGACGCCGAACGTGCCCGTGGCCGCGGTCGCGGTCACTGACGCGGGCGACGCCCGCTTCGTCAAATGCATCTTCAGTCAGAAGACGCCGCTGCAACCGCTCCTGGCCACGCCGGACCTGGTGCCGGTGGCCTCGGTCCTCGGCTGGCGGAGCCCGAAGGCTGGCCCGAGCGACGCCGTGCCGTACCTGCGCTTCGACGAGTGCTTCTTCGAGCGCGGCCAGGCAGCGGTTGCCCTGAACTGCCGCACCGCCGAGGACCTGTCGGTCATCAGCTGCGCCTTCGGGCCGCACTGCACGCTGTTCCACCTCCGCGGCGAGGATCGCTCTTACAAGACGCAGCTGTACCTGAAACAGGTCTCGGCCCATCTGGTGTACGGTCCCGCCTTCCGGCTGGACGGCAAGGCGACCTGCAAGTTGACGGTGATGAACTCGCTGTTCGCGGCCAAGCGGGACTCGCTCCAGCAGGGCGACGGCCAGGACCTGATTTGCCAGACGGACGAGTCGGCCCCGAATTTCGATTACGAGGGCCAGCGCAACGGCTATTACGGGCTGAACGCCTTCCTGGTGCGGCAGCCGTACAAGATCGTGCAGCCGACCAACTGGGCGGAGTTCCGCGCCGTGATCCGCAAGAAGGGCGGCCGCGACGAGGATTCGGTGCTCCTCCAGACCAGCCCGTGGCTGGACCCCGGTCAGGTCACGAAGTTGCTCAACCCGACCGCGGACCAGCAGCCGCGGCTGGCGTTCCGCATCAACCCGATCATGCCCGAGCTGCGCACCAGCCCCGGGAAGGCACTGGGCGTGGATGAGTGCGTCTGGGGGCGGACCAACGATAACCTGCCGGTCCTGACGCAGAAGGCGCCGGAATCGCCCGTGTACCAGCTCAAAAAGGGCGAGAAGCTGGTGGACCCGCAGTCGGACGGTGGAGTCCCTGGCGTGTACCGCACATTCACGGGCGCCGTGGGGGAAGCCAACCCCAAAGACGTGATCTACATCAAAGAAGGCAAGGACAATGACGGTAAGGTTGTCCCGCTGCCGGTGGTCCTGACGCAGTTCCGTGGCGTGACGAACCTGACGTTCCGGCCCTACCCAGGCTGCCGGCCGGTGCTGACGCTGGAGCCGACCAGATTGTACTACCAAGAGCATGCGCTGTTCCGTCTGCAACACGAAAAGATCACCTTTGAAAACCTGACCTTTCTGCTCAAGCCGGACGCGCCCTTCAATGCGCTGTCGGTGGTGGCGATCACGGGCAACGGCGAATGCATCTTCGACCACTGCCAGGTGACGCTGGAGTCCAGCGGTGATTACAGTGGGGTGCCGCTTAGCGTCGTGGCGCTGCTGCCCGACAGCAAGGCCGCCATGAAGACGACCACCATGATGCCGTTAGATCGCGATCGACCCGTGATGAACTGGAAGGATTGTCTGGTGCGCGGCCAGGGCGATTTGGTGTGCGTCAAGGGCAGCCGGCCATTTCGGCTGGCGGTCAAGGGCAGTCTGCTGGCGCTGACCGGGACGCTGCTGAACGTGGAGGCCGCCGCCGCGGATGTAGCCGAAAACGTCCCGGCCGCGACGGTGAAACTGGACCACGTGACCGCCCTGCAGCACGAACACCTGTTCTGGCTGCGGGCCGGCAAGACCGGCAAGGGGCTGGTGCCGACGAAGGTGGACGCGGACCACAACCTGTTCGTCAGCGTTGATATGCGGCCGCTGGTGCGCCTGGAGGGGGCGGACGGCGACGAGCAAATCCGCAAGCTCCTGGTCTTCAAGGGCGACCACAATGCCTACGGCGGCTTCGACAGCCTGCTGGAGACGTACCCCCCCAACGAGTCCATACCGATGCAGTGCAAGCTGATGGATTGGCGGCGCCTGACCGAGGACAACGAGAACACCCAGCGTTTCGGCCGCGTCCGCTTCGAGGGCAACACGAAACTGCTGAACCAGGACAACGGCTATCTGCTCAAGGTGGAGCCGAATGATTTCCGCATCGACCGCGTGGAGACGAAACTGGACCTGCAAGGCTACGGGGCGCCGTTGGAGGACTGGCTGCGGCCGTCGAGCCCCGACATGAACATGCCGAACGGCGAAGCCCACGAAGAGCAGGAGCACTCGGTTTCGATTTATCGGAAACGGATTGCGACATCGATCCTTAACCGATGCGCGGGAACAGCGGCTTGACCTTGCCGCCCTCCAGCGCCGCCAGCACGCGCAGGTCCTCGGCCTGACCCGGATACTGCCACGCATCCTCGTAGCGCACCGCCTCCCACGGCTGCCGGAAATTGAAGCTGCGGTAGACCGTCTCCGCGGTGCGCGGCAGGAACGGCTTGAGCAAGATCGCCGTCGAGCGCAGCGGCTCGACCAGATCGAACAGTACCTGCCGGGTGGCGTCTCGGTCGGTCTTGACCAGTTTCCACGGCTCACGCCGCTCCGCGTACTGGTTCGCCGGGTTCAGCACTGACAGCCAGATTTTTTGCAGTGCCTGGTTGTACTGGCACGCTTCCACATGGCCGCGCACCTGTTCCACCACTTCGCGCAACGACGGCAGTTCGCCCTCCGTCGTCGGCCGCGGCGTTTGCGCGGCGGTGCCGGCGAGGACGCCCTCGTAGTTGGCCGCCACCAGGCGCAGCACGCGGCTGTAGAGGTTGCCGAGGTTGTTCGCCAGGTCGCTGTTGTAGACCTCCGCGAAGCGGCCCCAACTGAACTCGCCGTCGCCGGGGAACGGGCACTCGCGCATGAAGTAGTAGCGGAACGCCTCACTGCTGAACTTCGTGATGACGTCCATCGGCTCGACGACGTTGCCGAGCGCCTTGCTGATCTTCTGCACTTCACCCGTCTCCTCGTCCTTGCGGTAGACGAAGCCGTGCGCGAACACTCGCCGCGGCGCCTCCTCGCCGGCGGCCCACAACATCGCCGGCCACAGTGCGCAGTGGAAGCGCGTGATGTCCTTGCCGATGAAATGCACGTCGGCTGGCCAGTATTTGCGGAATGTCGCCTCGTCGTCGCCGTAGCCGATGCCGGTGATGTACGTCAGCAAGGCGTCGAACCAGACGTAGATGACGTAATCCTCGGCGAACGGGATGCGGATGCCCCAGGGTTGGTTCAGCCGGCTGATCAGGAGGTCCTTCAACCCTTCGGTTTCGATGAAGCTGACGACCTCATTCTTGCGCGTTTCCGGCTGAATGAACTCCGGATTCTCCTGATAGTACTTCAGGAGCCGGTCCCGAAAGGACGACCACCGAAAGAACCAGCCCGGCTCACTCCGGCGGATGAGCGGCGTCTTGTGGTTGGGGCACAGTCCGGCGTTCTCCTGATACTGCTTCTCGGTCTTGAACTCCTCACAGCCTTCGCAGTACCAACCCTCATACTTTCCCTGGTAAATGTGGCCGTTGTCGTACACCTTCTGGATGAATTTCCGGCAGCACTGCTTGTGCCGCTCGGAACTCGTCTGGATGAACACGTCGCAGCTGATGTCGAGGCTTTTCCACACGTCGCGGAACTGCCGGGCCATGTCGTCGCAGTACGCCTGGATGTCCTGGCCCAACTCGGCGGCCTTTTTCGCGACCTTGACGGTGTTCTCGTCGGTGCCCATGAGGAAGAGGACTTCGTCGCCCTCCATGCGCCGGTAGCGGGCCTGCACGTCGGCGCCGATCTTCTCGAAGGCGGTGCCGATGTGCGGCCGGCTGTTGGGGTAGTCGATGGCGGTGGTCTGGTAAAATCGGCGGTGCGCAGTCATGCTCGCGGCATCCCCTTCGTGAAGGCCAGTGGGGCTCTCCTTGATAGGATCATGATTTGCCCTGCGCGGTTCGCTGTCAATGGGGAAGAGGGGTTCACCGCCAAGACACAAAGGCACACAAAGAAGACAAAACAGGAAAAGAACGCCCTTTTCCTGTTTTGTCTTCTTTGTGTGCCTTTGTGTCTTGGCGGTGAATTCCGCTTACGACGCCTGCAGCGTCCGGGCCAGGGCCAGACCCTTTTCGGTGATCTGGATGGCGACCGGCTGGCCGTTGCGGCCGTAGAAGACGGTCAGGTTGTTCAGCCATTCCAGGTTGGACAGGACGCGCTTGCTCCACTCCACCGAGGCGCCCGGCATGCAGGCGTTGATCAGTTCGGTCACCCGGCAAAACGTGTGCTGTTGCAGATAACACAGCACCCTGGTTTCCTCGGGGGTCATCATCGGCATGGCCTCTTCTGGACAGTTCTCCTGCGCCGGGCCTTTCATGAAACCGCGTTCGCCGTTTTGACGCAACACCTTCACACCTCTTTCACGTTGTTTGGCCGTGCCCCACCCCGGCAAAAACGCCAGGACGCTCAAAACCCCGTCAACCCTCCCGTCCGCCTCGTCGAACTCCGGCCGTGTCGTTGGTGTCAGGAAGGTGGTGACGTGGTTCTGTCTTGATCGCCCGTTCCCACCCCCTTCAATGACAAAAGACACGGCAATTTCAGCCCGGCATTCCTCTCGCCAGTCCCGGCAGTGTGTTCTACAATAGCCGCGACGATACCGCCAGCCCGCACGCTCGGAACCCTGGCGCGGTTCGCAGTTGCGTGGACCACGAACGGCAGGCGCTGCCAGGCGCGCTTCTCGACGTATGAAAAAGTTGGCGTTCTTGGCGTCCTTGCTGTGGCAACCGCCGCCGTTGGTTGTTGAGTCGTGCCACCTGCACGGGGCCAGGGCGCCGAATCTCGACGTATGAAAAAGCTGGCCCCCTTGGCCCCCTTGGCCCCCTTGCTGTGGCAGAGCAGGCCGCTGGTGGTCAGCCCATGCCCGCACGCTCGGAACCCTAAATGAACCAACCACCGGCAGTCCCCAGCCGACCCCGGCCGCCCACCTGGGCCATCGCCCTCGCGTTCGGCGTGGTCTACATCACCTGGGGGACCACCTACCTGGCCATCAAGCAGGGCGTCCACGACGAGTGCCTGCCGTTCGCGCTGTTCGGCGGCACCCGCGTCTGCCTGGCCGGTCTGCTGGTGCTCGGCTTCCTGGCGCTGCGCGGCCAGTCGCTGCGGATTTCGGGCCGCGACCTGAGCCACCTGCTCGTCGGCGGCGTCATCCTGTTCGTCGGCGGCAACGGCCTGATTAACCTCGCGGAGACGACGGTGCCCAGCGGTGCCGCGGCGGTGCTGGCGGCGACCACGCCGTTGTGGATCGCCCTGACTGAATTGCTCTGGCCGCGCGGCGAGCGTCTCGGCCGGCGTGGCTGGTGCGGCCTGCTGCTGGGGTTGGTCGGCGTCGGCCTGATGCTGGGGCCGAAGCTGGGCGACCCGGCGGCCCTGCTGGGCGACGTGGGGCCGCTGCTGGTGCTCGGCTCCGCGGCGGCGTGGGGCTTCGGCTCGGTGCTGATGCGCCACCGCCGGCTGCGTGTGAATCACTTGATGGCCGCCGCGTATCAAATGGTCATGGGGGGTGGCCTGCTGGCGCTGCTCGGCCTGGCGCTGGGCGAGGCCGGCCGGCTGCCGGAGCGGCCGACGCCCGGGGCCGTCGGGGCGTACGTGTATTTGCTGGTTGTCGGCTCGCTGCTGGGCTTTCTGGCGTACAACTGGCTGCTGGGCCACGTCTCGGCGGCAAAAGTGGGGACGTATGCGTATGTTAACCCGGTAGTCGCGGTATTGATCGCCTTCGCGGTCGGTGAGGAGATGACGTTAGAAATCGTGGCCGGCATCACGGTCATCCTGACGGCCGTGGCGCTGGTGCGCATCCCCGGTCGTCGGGCCGCGGCGCTGCCGCTGAAACAAGTGCTCCAACCCGAGGATACGTATCTGATTTCCGGAGGACGGGAGTATGAGTTCCGAAACCCTGCAGTTCAAAACCGAGCTTAAACAACTCCTCCATCTCATCATTCACTCGCTGTACTCGCACAAGGATATTTTCCTTCGCGAGTTGATCTCCAACGCCAGCGACGCCATTGACACGGTGCGCTTCCAGTCGCTGACGAATCAGGAGTTGCTGGAGAGCGATGCTGACTGGAAGATCAAGATCATTCCGGATGAGAAAGCGAACACGCTGACGATCTCCGACAACGGCGTCGGCATGTCGAAGGAGACAGTCGTTGAGAACCTCGGCACCATCGCCAAGTCGGGCACGCGGGCGTTTCTGGAGGCGCTGAAGCAGGCGGACGCACAGCAGCGGCCGGAGTTGATCGGCCAGTTCGGCGTCGGGTTTTACTCGTCGTTCATGGTCGCGGACAAGGTGACGGTGATTTCGCGCACCGCCGGGCCGAAGGAGCACGGCGTTCAGTGGGAGTCCGACGGCCAGGGCGAATTCTCCGTGCAGGACGTGACGAAGGAGCGGCGTGGCACCGACGTGATTCTGCACCTGCGCGGACTCGACGGAATTTCTGAAGCCGTGGCGCATCCATGAGATCGTCAAGAAATACTCCGATTTCGTGGAACACCCGATTGTGATGGATGTGGAGAAGGAGGAGGACGGCAAAAAGGAGACGGTGGAGGAGACGCTGAACTCGCGCAAGGCGCTGTGGCTGCGTAACAAAAACGAGATCACGCCGGAGGAGTATGAGGAGTTTTACAAGCACTTATCACACGACCCCCAGCCGCCGGCCAAAACCATTCACTACAAGGCCGAGGGCACGATTGAGTTTCGCGCCCTGCTGTACCTGCCAGCGCACCGGCCGTTCGACCTGATGTGGGGCGACGCCAAGCGCGGCCTGCACCTGTACATCCAGCGCGTGTTCATCATGGACGACTGCGAGGCCCTGCTGCCGACGTACCTGCGTTTCGTCAAGGGTGTCGTCGATTCGCCTGACCTGCCGTTGAACGTCTCACGCGAACTGTTGCAGCAGAGCGCCCCGCTGGAGAAGATCAAGTCCAACCTCGTCAACAAAATCCTGAGCACGCTCGGCGACATGAAGCGCACCGAGTACGATCATTATGTCAAGTTCTACGAGGAGTTGGGCGGCGTTCTGAAAGAGGGCGTCGGCCAGGACTATCAGAACAAGCAGCGCATCGCGGAACTGCTGCTGTTCGAGTCCACCAAAACGGAGAAGGGCAAGTACACGACGCTGGACGATTACCTCGACCGCATGGCGGTGTCGCAGGAAAACATTTACTACCTCATCGGCGAGAGCCGCGAACTGATCGAGCACTCGCCGTATTTGGAATCATTCAAGGCGCAGGATCAGGAAGTGCTGCTGCTGACCGATCCGGTGGACGAGTTCCTGGTCGGTTCGTTGTTCGAGTACAAGGGCAAGAAGCTGCGGGCCGTGGACAAGGGTGAGTTGAACGCCGGCGAGATCGACGCGGCGAAGAAGCAGGAGTTCCAGCCGCTGCTGGACTACATGAAGGACAAGCTGCCGGAGGTCAAGGACGTGCGGCTGTCCAACCGCCTCAAGGAGAGCGCCGCCTGCCTGGTCGCCGACGAGCACGCCATGAGCGCCCATCTGGAGCGGTTGCTGCGACAGCACGGCCGGTTGCAAGAAACGGAGGGCGAGAAACGCATTCTGGAGTTGAACGCCGACCACCCCGCCGTCGCGGCCGTGCGCCAGCTGCACGCCCGCAACGCGGACGACGCCCGGTTGGAGAAGTATACGCGGCTGCTCTATGACCAGGCGGTCATCGCGGAGGGCTCGAAGTTGCGCGACCCGCAGGCGTTCGCCCGACGCATCAACGAGGTGCTGGCGCGCGACGCGGCGGTCTCGACCGGATGATGCCGCGCGACCGCGCAGAACACAAAGGAGAGCCCATGCGCATCGGCCTGTGCGTGCTGGTCTATTTGGGATGCGTGACCGTCGCCGGCGCTCAGCCGAAGGCCGCGGCCCGCGTGGATGCCCTGGGCGACCCCTTACCCGAAGGCACCGTCG
Source organism: uncultured Gemmataceae bacterium (assembly GCA_963750165.1). Taxonomy (GTDB): domain Bacteria; phylum Planctomycetota; class Planctomycetia; order Gemmatales; family Gemmataceae; genus CAVVPN01. The sequence goes on from CAVVPN010000003.1 coordinate 1,000,929, forward strand.
CTCGCCTCGGCACCACCCGGCTGGTGCATCTCCCCGGTTCCATTGGTGGACTTGCCCTCTCGCCCAATGGCAAGCGCGTGGCGACCGCCAGCAAGAACCCCAGGTTTGCAGGCCCTGGTCAACTCCTGCTCTGGGACGCCGCATCCGGCCGAATGCTCCGCGAAATTGCCATCCCGGAGAACAGCAATTATCACACCTTGCGCTTTTCTCCGGACGGCAAGTTGCTCGCCCTCGCCGGTAATAACACGATCGGGCTCTGGGAGGTGGAGACCGGCAAACTGCGTGCGCGGTTGACCCACAACAGCAAGCCCCCTCTGCAACCGATCCGATACCTCGATTTCTCCCCCGGTGGAGACATCTGTTTGGCCGTCCACGTCGGTGCGGCCGCCAGTAAATGGGACATCAAGACCGGCAAACTCCTCCAGCACCTGGACAGCGCCAGCGTTGCGCCGCTGCTTCCGGAAGCGAAGGCGATAAAGATGGATCAGGCGGCGGTGGAAATCATCTATTCGCCCACGGGCACGGTGGCGGCCTGTCTGGTGGTCACCGCGGGGGGGACCGAGAAGCAGACGGTAGAAACCAGCCGCGTCTATTTTGTGGACGCCGTCAAGCAGACGCTCTCCCATCAATCGGAGGTCATCCCACAAAAAATTGTGCAGCTACGGTTTTCCCCGGACGGCAAACGGTTGGGTGCGATGGCCGAAAAGAAACTGTGGCTCCTCGACGCCGCCACCGGGAAAGTGCAGCTGACCATTCCGGACTTTTTCGGAGGGTTGGCGTTTACCGGCGACGGCAAGTGGTTGACCGGGTACTCGACAAGTCGTGTGCAGGTCTGGGACGCCGCCTCGGGGAAACCCCTGCGGCAACTGCCGGGCACCGCCCACGAGTATGCGCTGGCCAGCAACGGCCGGGTGGCCACCGCGGACTTTCAAACGGTTCGCTTGTGGGATGCCGGCACGGGCAAGGAAACGCGCCTGGCTCCCGGGCACCGCGATGCCCCGGAGTTGCACTTCCTGCCGGACGGCACCCTGGTGACTGCTGATTTTGAGCCGAAGATGATCGCCTGGGAACCGCGCACCTGGACGGTGAAGGAAGAGATTCGTCCGCTCCGCGAACAGGGGCCGGACGCGCCCTGTCCGATGACCAAATTGTGGGTGCGCAAGCAGGACGGCTTTTACCAGTTGCGGGACGGCGTCACGGGCAAGCTGGTGCGGAACCTGGTGGCTGCCCCCAAGGAGGACGAACTGTTTAGCGGGCGCATTGCGCCCAACGGCAAGGTGCTCGTTTTGAGAACGTCCCCAAAGCGGCACGTGTTCGAACGCCTGCAGTTCTTCGAGGTCGCCACCGGCAAGCCCCTCGGGAAGCTGGAGAACCTGAAGCACATCCTCACTTTCGACTTAACCAACGGGTTCGCGCAGGGCGGCGACCGGTTTGCCTATCAGAACGATGACGGCGGCTTCACCCTGGTGGACGTGCAGACCGGAAAATCACGTCGAGTGCAGGTGCCGCCCCGGGGAGCCGACAGCGAATTTGCGCCGAGCACCCCCCGCTTCCATCGCTTCTCGCCGGACGGCCGGTTCTTCGTCACGTTGCCCAACGGCGCCTATGCCTGGTCTGGAAAAGACAGCACCATCGTCGTGACGGAGGTGGCCACCGACAAAGACATCCGCCGCTTTGCGGTCCCGCCGCTGCCCGATTCGGATCGGGCCAGTCTCTGGTATTTCGCCGTGTCGCCGGACAATCGGTTGCTCGCGGGGAGCTATTTCGGCGACAAGGACATTTATTTGTGGGAAATCGCCTCGGGTCGAGTGCGCGGCAAACTCGCCGGCCACAAAATCTTTGTCTGGTCCGTGGAATTCTCCCCGGACGGGAGGTTGCTGGCGTCTAGCAGCACGGACACGACGGTCCTGATCTGGGATGTTCGGCGTGCGTTGAGCGGCAAACCCCGCGCCGTTGGCCAGCGCACGCCCGCCGAACTGGCGACGCTGTGGAAGGACCTGGGCGAACCGGATGCCATGCGGGCCGATGACGCCATCTGGACGCTGATCCACACGCCCCAGCAGAGCGTGCCGTTGCTCCGCCAGCGGGTGCAGCCGATCAAGGCGCCGCCCGTGGGTCAGGTGGAACGCCTCATCGCGGACCTGGACAGCAAGGTGTTCAAGGTGCGTCAACACGCGGAGACCGAATTGGTGGCACTGCAGGAACTGGCCGTGCCGGCGTTGGTCAAGGCACTGGCGCGCACGGACCTGTCACTGGAACTGCAACGGCGGCTCCAGAGCATCTTCGCCCGGCTGCCCCAACCGACGGAACCGCCCGCGTGCCTGCGTGAGCTGCGAGCGCTGGAAGTGCTGGAGCGGATCGATACCGCGGCAGCGCGCGACGTGCTCCAGAGGGTCGCCGCTGGCGCGCCCGGTGCCCGCGTGACGCAGGAAGCGGCGGCCTGTCTACGCCGCCTCCAGAACCCGTCCTCGAAGTGAATGCACGCACGCCGTTCGCTATAATCAACCGCGGCGCGAACGTCCGCCGCGGCGCCGCTGTCATTAGCGCGGGCGACGACCTTTTTCACGACCGATTTGCAAGGACAAACTCATGGCGCACTGGCAGCGGACCCACACTTGTGGCGAACTGCGCGAAAGCAACGTCGGCAACACCGTACAGCTCAACGGCTGGGTCAACACCTACCGCGCCTTCCCCGATCAAATTTTCATCGACCTGCGCGACCGCTACGGCATCACGCAGGTGGTCTTCGAGGCCGAGCGCGACGCCGAACTGTTCAAGGCCGCCCAGCAGTTGCGCAGCGAATGGGTGCTGGCGGTGCGCGGCCAGGTCACCGAACGGCTGCCCGGCAAGCACAACCCCAAACTCGCCACCGGCGACGTGGAGGTCAAGGCGGAAACGCTCACTGTCCTCAACCGCTGTCCGACGCCGCCCTTCGAGGTCACCGAGTTCCCCGGCGACGAACTGGCCAACGAAGACCTGCGCATGCAGTACCGCTACCTCGACCTGCGCCGCGCGTCGATCCAGCGCGTGCTGATGCTGCGGCACAAGCTCTGCAAGGTCATCCGCGATCACCTCGACCGCCAGGGCTTCCTCGAACTGGAGACGCCGCTGCTGGGCCGCAGCACACCCGAGGGCGCCCGCGACTACCTGGTGCCCAGCCGCGTCACGCCCGGCTGCTGGTACGCACTGCCGCAGTCGCCGCAGATTTACAAGCAGCTCCTCATGGTCGCCGGCTATGACAAGTATTTTCAGATCGCGCGCTGCCTGCGCGACGAGGATCTGCGCGCCGACCGCCAACCCGAATTCACGCAGCTCGACCTGGAAATGTCCTTCGTCGAGATGGACGACATCTTCCGCGTCCTTGAGGGGCTGACCGCGGAGGTGTTCCGGCAGTGCGCCGGCATCGAGATTCCGCTGCCGCTGCCGCGCCTGCAGTACGCCGACGCCATGCTGCGCTACGGCAGCGACAAGCCGGACCTGCGCTACGGTATGGAGATCGTCGAGTGCAGCGACCTGGCGCCGCAGACGGAGTTCTCGGTGTTCAAGGGGGCGGTCGAGAGCGGCGGCAAGGTGCGCGCCCTCAACGCCAGGGGGGCCGCCGACAAGTACTCGCGCAAGGGCCTGGACGACCTGACGACGCTGGTCAAGCAACTCGGGGCCAAGGGCCTGGCGTGGGTCAAGGTCGAGGCCGACAAGTTCAACTCGCCCATCGAGAAGTTCCTGCCCGCGGCGGCGCAGCAGGACCTGCGCCGGCGCCTGAACGCGGAGCCAGGCGACCTGTTGCTGTTCGTCGCGGACACGGAGGACACCGTGTGCCAGGCGCTCGGCAGTCTGCGGCAACAACTGGCGCTGCAGTTGAAGCTGTACGACCCGGCAGGCGCGGACTACAAGATCGCCTGGGTGTATGACTTCCCCTCGTTTATCTGGGACGACGACGAGAAGCGCTGGGCCGCCAACCATCACCCATTCACCGCGCCGATGGACGCGGACCTGGCGAAGCTGGAGAGCGACCCCGGCAGCGTGCGAGCCAAGGCGTACGACCTGGTCATCAACGGCTACGAGTGCGGCGGCGGCAGCATCCGTATTCACAACCCGGAGGTGCAATCGCGGTTGTTCGCGGTGCTCGGCATGACGCCGGAGCAGGCCAAACAGCGCTTCGGCTTCCTGCTCGACGCGCTCAAGTTCGGGGCGCCGCCGCACGGTGGCATCGCCCTGGGCATCGACCGCTGGGCCATGATGCTAGCGCGCACCACCAACATCCGCGACGTGATCGCCTTCCCCAAGAACAAGCAGGCGCGCGACCTCATGACCGGGGCGCCGGCGCCGGTGGACCCGAAGCAACTGAAGGAACTGGGGCTGCAACAGCCCGGCTAGCGCGTGACCCTGGGGTGTAGCGGAAGTCGCCAGACTTCCGTCCGGCACTGCTCGGAAGTCTGGCGACTTCCGCTACCCCAAACGCCACGCGCTGGTTAGCAACGCCGGGCGCCGGCCGGCCCGGCCCTGCACGGCAGGGCACCACCTGTCGCGTTGGGTGTGTAAAAAACGTGAGATGAAACGGCAACTCCTGTGTTCCCACCGAGTTATTTCATCTCACCCCCGTGAGATGAAACGCCGCTGCCTGCCCAGGCGGGACCGGGGCAGGCGAACCAAAAGGTTGGAGGACCTGCATGAGCGACGGCCCCGTGCGCAAGGTGCTGCGGAACTGGCGCGAGCGCCACCGCGACCCGTTCAACTTCTGGATCCACCTGATTGGCATCCCAATGGCGGTCGTCGGTGTGGTGCTGCTGTGCGCGCTGCCCTGGGATCAATGGTACTGGGGCGCCGGCGCCTTCGTGCTCGGCTACGTCCTGCAATACATCGGCCATTGCGTTGAGGGCAACGACCTCGGCGAATGGGCGGGCGTCAAACGGCTACTGGGTTTGCCCTACGTCTCCATTTCGCCGCGCTGGCAACAGCCCACCGCGGAGCAGCGCTGATGCCTGCCCTGCCGACTTTATTCATCCTTCATCCTTCATTCTTCATCCTTCCGAAGTCCGCCGTCATACACGGCACGTCCGGCAAATTTCACCCAAGTCCACAGCGGCGGACGGCCGATACAGTTCACACCTACATCTCAGAGTGCGCGACGGCGGCGCGAGGGGATCGCGTGCCGAAAAGTGCGGATACCATTTCAGGCGTGGACCGCCGCCCTCCGGGGCTGTCCGTTCTGACGGGGTGAACCATGATGCGCTGGAAAGCAATGGTCCTGGGGTTGGCCCTGGCCGTCACCGCCTTCGCGGGGTGTACGCAGACGTGCTTCATGAACAAAGAGGATCTGGACGCCTTTACCAAACGCAACATCCTGCCGCCAAACTGGGATCGCCGCCCGGACCTGAGCATCGTCCCGGACAAGACCGAGATGCCGCCGCCGCCGGATGTCAACAACCCGGAGCGGGAGCCGCACTACCTGACGCTCCACGAGGCCATCGCCCGGGCCCTGGAGAACGGCGTCATCGGCTCGACCAGCGTTCGCAACCTCGGTGTCGATACCATCGACCTGACCTACACGGCCAACGGCGGCTCCTTCGGCCTGCCCCTGGGCACGCTCAGCATCCGCGTTTTCGCCCTGGAACCGGCCATCGCCCAGGCCAACATTGAGGCCCAGCTGGCGCGCTTCGACGTGACCGCCCGCGCCATCTCACAGTTTACCACCAGCGACCCCAACCCACTCGCCCCGGGCCGCTTCCAGTCGGGCCAGTTCTTCCAGGGCGGCATGAGTTTGGAAAAGCCGCTGTCCACCGGCGGTATCGCCGCCATCGACTTCGGTAGCCCGACGACGCCCAACCTGTTCACCGGCGGCAACCTGTACAACAACTTCACCAACCAGTCGTTCCTGAGCGGTGCGGTCAACCCGACCTACACCCCGGACCTGCACTTCGTCTTCAACCAGCCGTTGTTGCAGGGCTCCGGCGTCGATTACAACCTGCTGGCACCGGTCCACCCGAACTCCAACCAGACGCAAAACTTCGGCGTCGGCGGCACCGGCTCCGCCTTCCAGGGCATCCTGGTGAGCCGGGTCAACTTCGACCAGACGCGCATCGACCTGGAATACCGCGTCGCCTTCATGCTGGTGAACGTCGAGACCGCCTACTGGAACCTGTACGGAGCCTTCGTCAACCTCTACAGCAGCGAGCAGGCGTTGCGGCAGGCGTTCGAGGCCTGGCGCATCAGCAAGGCCAAGTACGAGGCCGGCTCGGTGGCCATCACCCAGTTCGCCCAGACGCGCGGCCAGTACGAGCAGTTTCGCGGCGACCGCATCACCGCTCTGGGCCAGGTGCTGGAGGCGGAGCGGACGCTGCGCCATCTGATCGGCCTGCCGGTCGAGGACGGCAAGCGCCTGGTGCCGGTGGACACGCCGACGCTCACGCCCTACATCCCCGACTGGCACACGGCCGCCAACGAGACGCTGGCCCTGCGGCCCGAGTTAATCAACGCCCGCCAGGATCTGAAGCTCCGCCAGCTGGAACTGACGCGCATCCGCAACCAGCTGCTGCCGCAGTTGAACCTGAACTCGAACTACAACATCCACGGCCTGGGCACGTCGCTCAGCGGCGACGGCGTGGTCACCGGCACCGGTGCCACCGGAACCCCGGTCACCGAGACGAGCAACGCTCTGCGGAGCATCGCCGGCCTGCACAATGCCGACTTCACCCTGGGCCTGACGTTCGCCATGCCGATCGGCTACCGCTTCGCCAACGCCCAGGTCCGCCAGGCTCACCTGCGGTTGGCCCAGGGCTATTTGGGGTTGAAGGAACAGGAGCAGCGGGCGCTGATGTACCTGGCACAGCAGTACCGGACGATCATCGAGAAGTACCAGGCGATCCAGGCCCGGCGGGCGCAGCGGCAGGCGTTCGCCGAGCAGGTCGAGGCCCGCTTCAAGGAGTTCGTGGCCGGCAAGACGACGGCCGACTTCCTGCTGGAAGCACAACGGCAGTGGGCGGCGGCCCTGAGTTCAGAGTTCCAGGAGATCGTCAACTACAACAACGCTCTGGCCCGCTTCCAGTTCGCCAAGGGCACCATGCTGCAGCACGACAACGTCATCATCTCCGAGGGCATGATCCCGCAGTGTGCCCAGATCAGCGCCGTGGAGCACGAACGGCAGCGGAGCCACGCCCTGGTGCTGCGCGAGCGTGCCGCGCCGATCCCGGCCCCGAACTGCGGGCCGGGCAACCAGAACTGCGGGCCGGGTTGTGCGGTCCTGCCCAACCTGCCCGAAGTCAGTGCTCCGTCGCTGCCGGCCCTGATGGGCGGGGCGCCGCCGGTGCCGGAGATCAACCCGACATCGCCGAAGGACAATTTGCAGGTGCGGAACGTGCCGGCGCTGACCGTGAACGACAAGGACGCCCCGCCGGTTCGCCTGCCCCAGATACTGCCGACCACGGCCGCCGGCCCGTCTCCGACGCAGACGGCGCCGCCCGCCATGCCGACGCTGCCGCTGGCGTCGTCGGCGCTGGTGCCGACGACGCCGCCGCTGCCGACGATACCGGTCGCGGTGCCGCCCGCGGTGGTGCCGGCGGTGCCACCGGTGCCGGCGACGCCGGTCACGCGGATGCAGTGACCGACGGACACCTGGATGAGAATGCCGGGGCGGCCGATCCCCCCGCCCTTGCCAGCCCGCGGCCTTGTGCCGCGGGCTGATTGTTTTGCGGCTGGCGGAGGACTCGTCCGAGCCGCGCTACGCCGCCAGCGGCAGAAAGAAGGCCATGCGCGTCTTCGTCTACGAATACACCTGTGCCCGGAACGCCGCCGAACTGCCGCCGTCGTTGTGCGCCGAGGGCGCCGCCATGCTGGGGGCGCTGGTCGCGGACCTGGAGCGCGGCGGCGCCCGCACCGTGACGCTGCTGCACGCCGGCTGGCCGCACGACCCGGCCACGGAGGAGTCGGCATTTTGCGAACTGGCCCGTACCGCCGACTGGACCTGGGCGGTCGCACCGGAGTTCGGCGGCCTGCTGGCGGAGCGCTGCCGCTGGACGCACACCGCGGGCGGCCGTTGGCTCGGCCCGACGCCGAGTGCGCTGGAGCTAACGGCGGACAAGCTGGCGCTGGCGACGCACCTGCGCCACCACGGGGTGCCGACGCCCGCGTGCCAGCTGGCGGCCAGCGCAACTGCGCCCGTGTTTCCCGCGGTCTGCAAGCCGCGCTACGGCGCCGGATCGCAGGCGACGTTCCTGGTGCCCGACGCCGCGGCGCTGGCGGCGCTGCTGGCCGAGCCCGCGGTGTTGCGCCCGGAACTGCTGGGCGAGCCGCTGTTGCAGCCGTACCTATCCGGCATCCCGGCGAGCGTCACTTTTCTGATCGGGCCGCACCAGACTCTGCCGCTGACACCGGCGCTGCAACACGTCGCCGAAGCGGACGGCTTTCGCTATCTGGGAGGTGAGCTGCCGCTGGCCGGAGCGCTGGCGGCGCGGGCGGTGGCGCTGGCGGCGCTGGCGGTCGCGGTGGTGCCAGGGCTGCTCGGCTACGTCGGCGTCGATCTGCTGCTCGGCGACGCGGACGCAGTGCTCGAGATCAACCCGCGCCTGACGACTTCCTATCTCGGCCTGCGTGCCCTGTGTCGCGACAACCTCGCCGCGGCGCTGCTGCGGCTGCAGCGCGGCGAAGACCTGCCGCCGTTGGTCTGGCACGGCGGCCGGGTGCGGTTTGACGCCGCCGGACAGATACATTGGGGGTGACACTTGCGCAGCCCCGGCGGACGGTTCTCGTTACAATGTCCGGACGCCGCCCACGTTTGCCAAGGAGTCGCAAGATGAAGCAGCGGTTGCTGACGCCCGGCCCAACGCCCGTGCCCGAGGAAACGCTCCTCGAACTGGCCCGGCCGGTCTACTACCACCGCTCCGCCGAGTTCCGCCAGGTGCTCGCCGAGGTGCTGGAGGATTTGCAATACGTCTACCGTACCCGCAACCCGGTGGTGCCGTTGACCTCTTCCGGCACCGGCGCGTTGGAGGCGGCGCTGGTCAACAGCGTGCCGCCGGGCGGCAAGGCCATTTGCCTGATCGCCGGCCGCTTCGGCGAGCGCTGGCGCAGCCTGTGCCAGGCGTTCGGCGTCGAGAGCGTGAACGTCACGGTGCCCTACGGCCAGGCGGTGCCGCCCGAGGCGCTGGCCCGCGCCCTGACCGACCACCCCAACGCCGCCGTGGTCTGTTCGACGCTGAGCGAAACGTCCACGGGCGTCGCCAATGACGTGGCCGCCTACGGTCAGCTGGTGGCGGAAACGCCGGCGCTGCTGCTGGTGGACGCGATCAGCGCCCTGGGCGTCATGGAGTGCCGCACCGACGAGTGGCACGTGGACATTTGCTGTTCGGGCTCGCAGAAGGCGTTGATGATGCCGCCGGGCCTGGCGTTCGTGGCGGTGAGCGACAAGGCGTGGCAGGTGATCGAGCAGAATCCGCAGCCGCGGACGTTCTACTTCGACCTGAAGAAGGCGCGGACGAAGTTGGAGACGGGCGACACGCCGTACACGCCGGCGCACACGCTGGTGCGGGCACTGCGGGTTAGCCTGAAGCGCATTCGGGCGGAGGGCATCGAGAACGTGTGGGCTCGGCAGGCACGGAACGCCGCGGCGGCACAGGCCGGATTCCAGGCGATGGGGCTGGAACTGTTCGCGGCGCGGCCGGCGACGGGGTTGACCGTGGCGAAGATGCCGCCGGGCGTTGACGGCAACGTGCTGTTGTCGAAGCTGGAGAAGCAGTATGGGTTGAAGCTGGCGAACGGGCAGGATCGGCTCAAGGGCAAGATCATCCGGCTGGGGCACATGGGCTACATCGATCAGTTCGACGTGCTGGCGGCGCTGGCGGGCGTGGAGTTGGTGCTGCACGAGTTGGGGCATCCGCTGGAGCCGGGCGTCGGCGTGACGGCGGCGCAGCGGGTGTTCGCGGCGGCGGTGACGGCGAAGTAGTTTGAAATGCTCGCACCCAGCTGGCGCCCGTTTACGTTTCGCGCTGGCGGCGGTCGCGCGAAACGTAAACGGGGTCATTTTTATTCAGTAGCCCCAGGGAAGGCTGCCACCCATGCCACGCATTCTAATCAGCGACAAGCTCGAATCCTTCGGCCTCGACCTGCTCCAGCAAGCCGGCCTTGAAGTCGATAACCGTCCCAACCTGGGCAAGGACCTCCCCGCCCTGAAGGAGGCCCTGCAGGCGGCCGACGGCGTCATCATCCGCAGCGGCACCACGCTCACCGCCGACCTGCTCGACCAGCCTGGCAAGTTGCGCGCCATCGTCCGCGCCGGCGTCGGCGTCGATAACATCGACGTGGCGGCGGCGACGCGGCGCGGCATCGTCGTCATGAACACACCAGGTGGCAACACCGTCAGCACCGCCGAGCACACCGTCGCCATGCTCCTGGCCCTGGCGCGCCACATCCCCGCCGCGGACGCCAGCCTTCGCCAGGGCAAGTGGGACCGCAACAAATTCGTCGGCACCCAGCTGGCCGGCAAAACCCTCGGCGTCGTCGGCCTGGGCCGTGTCGGCCGCGAGGTCGCTCGCCGGGCACTCGGCCTCGACCTGAAGGTGGTCGGCTTCGACCCCGTGCTCGCGCCGGAGCGCGCCGCCCAGCTCGGCATTGAATCGGTGCCCGACATCGACGCCCTGCTGCCGCGCTGCGACTTCCTCACCGTCCACGTGCCCGGCGGCGCCGAAACCGTCAACCTGATCGGTGCCGCCCAACTGGCGAAGCTCAAGCCCGGCGCCCGCGTCATCAACTGCGCCCGCGGCGGCATCGTCAACGAGGAGGCGCTGGCCGAGGCGCTGAAGTCCGGCCACGTCGCCGGGGCGGCGCTGGACGTGTTCGTCAACGAGCCGCCCGGCGACCATCCGTTGCTGAAGCTGCCAAACGTCGTGGCGACGCCGCACCTGGGCGCCTCCACGGCGGAGGCCCAGGAGGCGGTGGCCCGTGAGGCCGCCCAGCTGATGACCGACTTTCTGCTGCGCGGCGTCGTCGGCTTCGCGGTCAACATGGCCGCGGTGGACCGCACCGAACTGGCTGAACTGCGGTTGTACGTGGACATGGCCCACCGTCTCGGTCTGCTGCACGCCCAGATGGCGCAGGGATCGCTGCGGCGCGTCGAACTGAACTACCGCGGCGACGTTGCCAACCGGAGCACGCGGTTGGTGACCGCGGCGTTCGCGGCGGGGCTGCTGGAATCGCGGCTCGCGCAGGACGTGAACATCGTCAACGCCGAACTGCTGGCCCGTGAGCGTGGCATTGAAATTGTCGAGCAGTTGTCGCCCAAAGCTGGCGACTTCCGCACGCTGATTCGCGCTCACGTGACCACGGAGAAGAAGAGCTACACCGCGGCGGCCACGCTGTTTGGCGATCAATACCTGCGGCTCGTGCAACTGGGGCCGTACCACCTCGACAGCTTCATGGACGGCGTCATGCTGCTGTTCACGCACCGCGACGTGCCGGGACTGATCGGCTTCATCGGCACCATCTTCGGCAAGTATCAGGTGAACATCGCCCAGATGACGGTCGGCCGCCAGGTGCCGGGCGGCGAGGCCATCGCGGTGCTGAACCTCGACAGCCCGCCGCCGGAGGAGGCTCTCCAGGAGGTGCGCGCCCACCCGCAGATCAGCAGCCTGAGCGTCGTCAAACTGCCGCCCGCCGGCGCCATGCCGAAGTGGTTCGGTTAAAAACCCGATCCACAGATGACACAGATGAACTCAGATAAAGACAAATGGCCAATTTGTTTGTCTGTAGAGCGGTTCACGCACGGTTTGCGCACAAGTGGCGGCGGGCACGGGCTGACCTCCAGCGGCCTGCGCTGCCACAGCAAGGGGGCCAAGGGGGCCAAGGGGGCCAACTTTTTCACACGTCGAGATTCGGCGCCTGGCAGCGCCGGCCTGCCGTTCGTGGTCCACACAACTGCGAACCGCGCTATCTGAGTTCATCTGTGTCATCTGTGGATCGGGTTTTTTTCCGGACGTGGGAACTTTGCCGCCGCCGACCGCGTCGAAGGAGGTAACGGGGTCGGAGAGAGAAGTAGGCACTTGACAACCAACCCCACCACAAGCCACATTACAGTGTTCCCCGCGTTTCCAATCGGGCAGAGCGAAACAGGGGCAGCCACCCGGAAAGCAGGTATTCAAATGTCGAGTCCAGCGGGTATGAATCGCCGGCACTTCCTTAAGCACGTGGCGGGCTACTCCATGTTGGCGCTGCCCGGCCTGCAGTTCTTGCGGACGATCCAGGCCAACGCGCAGCAAATGCGGCGGAACAACAAGAGTCTGATCGTCCTGTGGATGGGCGGCGGCCCAGCCACCATCGACATCTGGGACCTCAAGCCCGGCCGGAACACCGGTGGCGAGTTCCGGCCGATCAACACCACCGCCCAGGGCGTGCAGATCAGCGAACACATGCCGCGCACCGCGGAACAGTTCCGGAACCTGGTCGCCATTCGCTCGCTGACCACCACCGAGGGCGACCACAACCGCGGCACCCAGTTGATGCACACCGCCTACACGCCCAACCCGGCCATCGCCTTTCCGTCGATCGGCGCGGTGGTGTCGCTGGAAGGCCCCAAGCTGCGGGGCTACCAGGATATTTCGCTGCCGACGTACATCACCATCCAGGGCGGTCGCGGTGCCGAGGGCCCCGGCTTCCTGGGTATGAACTACGCGCCGTTCACGGTGCAGAACCCCGGCACGCCGCCGGAGAACATCCGGCCGCCGTCGGGGCTGGGCGCCGGCGAAACCGAACAGATGGAACGCATCCGCCGCCGGCAGCGGCTGTTCTATGACCTGGAAGACGGCTTCATGGACGGCCGCGTGCCGCACCTGCAGGACCCCAAGGACCGGGCCAAGTTCGCCGACCCGTCCAAGGCCCACGCCGACATCTACAAGAAGGGCTTCAGCCTGGTGGCCTCGCGTGAGGGCAAGGTCTTCGACCTGAATGCCGAGCCGGCCCGGTTGAAGGAAGAGTACGGCAACAACAACTTCGGTCGGGCGGCGCTGCTGGCCCGGCGACTGGTGGAGTCGGGCGTCTCCGCGGTCGAGTTGAGCCTGGGCGGCTGGGACACGCACAACCAGACCTTCAACGCCCACAGCACCCGGCTGCAGCCGACGCTCGACCGGGCCATGGGCACCCTGGTCCGCGACCTGGTGGATCGTGGCATGTGGCAGAATACGGTGGTGTTGTGGATGGGCGAGTTCGGCCGCACGCCGCGCATCAACCAGAACAACGGCCGCGACCACTGGGCGCGGTGCTGGTCGGTGGTGATTGGCGGCGGCGCCCTCCGCGGCGGCCAGGCCTACGGCTCGACGGACGCGGACGGCATGGCGGTGGCGACCAACCCGGTGCGCGTCCAGGATCTGTTCGCCACGGTCTACCGTGCTCTCGGCATCGACCCGTCCACGCAGGTCCGTGACCCGATTGGCCGGCCGTTCAACATCTCCGGCCTGGGCGGCCACCCCATCAACACGCTGTTCTAAGAATTGCGAATCATACGCACACCCCGGTTATGTGTCGCGCGGCTCCTCGCGATACGTAACCGGGGTTTTTTTCATGCGGAGCGTGGGAACGAGGAGGCCCTCAGCGGATGCCCGCCTTGGCCGCTGCCGTGGGATCGATTTTCTTCAAAGCGTTGATGAGGGCCACGCGCACCTCCGCATTCTGCTCGAACAGCGCCTCCAGCAGCGCCGGCACCGCTTCCCTGGCGTCGGGGCCGAACCCGGCCAGGATCTCCGCCGTCCGTCGCCGCACCGCCGGGCTGCGGTTGCCCAGCTCCTTCGTCAGCACTGGAAGCGCCCGACCCCGCACCACCGGCGCCAGGCCCCACAGCGACTGGGCCGCGCTCAACCGCACCTGCGCGTCCTTATCTTCCAACAGGGGCAGCAACAGCGCCGCGTCGGCCTTGTCCACCTGCAACCGGCCCAGCGCCGTCGCCGCCGCGGCACGCTCACGCGCGTCCTTCGCCTCCAGCGCCGCCGCCACGCCGCGCACCGCCGGCCTGGCCGCCGGCCCGATCTCGGCCAGCGCGCGCAGCGCACGCTCACGGAGGTAGCCGGACTTCTCGCCGAGCGCTGCCGTCAGCACCGCCACGCCGGCCGTCTGCTGCTTGATCCGCCACAGCGCCAGCGCCGTGATGATGCGCACGTCGGCGTCCTTATCCTTGAGACCGGCCGCCAACTTATCCGCCGCCGATTTCGCTCCCGGCCCGACCTGGCCCAGCGCCTGGGCGGCGGAACGGCGCACCACCGGCTCGGCGTCCGCCAGCGCCGCGGTCAGGGCCGGCACCGCATCGGTGGCGCCCGCGCCGATCAGCCCCAGGGCGGTCGCCGCGGTGCGCCGTCGCTTGATGTCCTTCGCCATCAGGGCCGCCGTCAGCGCCGGCACCGCCGCCGGGCCGATTTTGCCCAGGGCGATGGTGATGTGCGGCTCCACGAAGTCGAAATCCTTCTGCCCCGTCGCGGCCAGCAGGGCGGGCAGGGCGCCTTTCGCCTCTGGACCAATCTCGCCCAGGGCGGTCGCCACTTCGCCGCGGACGGTGAGGTCGTCATCCTTCAGGGCCGCGGCCAGGGCGGACACGGCTTTTTCGGCCTTCGGCCCCATCAGGGCGAGGACGCCGGCCGCCGCGGCGCGGTTCTCGGCGAGCTTATCCCTGAGCCCCTGCCGCAGCGTCGGCAACAGCAGGGCCGGCATCGGCTTTTCGATCTTCCACAGCGCCTCGGCAATCTTGATGCGCACGGCGATGCTCTTGTCTTTTTCCAGGGCCTCACGCAGCGCCGGGAGGGCGAACCTGGCGGTGGCCCCGAGCTGGGCGAGCAGGTCCGCGGACTGGTAGCGCACGGTCGCGTCGGGGTGCTGCAGCGCCTTGAGGCCATCGAAGGTCTGCTTCTTCTTGTCCTGCCCGGCCGCCGTCGGGGCCACTCCGCCCAGCGCGAGCAGGACCGCCAGCCACACCGTATGCCACGTGTTCATGAAATGCTCCCGTCATTAGAAGAGCCGGCGGCACCGCGCCGGGCGGGGACTACAATAGGACGATGACGGCCCGGATTTATTACCCCAACGGGTAACCTCGTCCCGTGGCACGGCTCTCCCGAGCCGTGTGGGCGACCGACACGGCTCGGGAGAGCCGTGCCACGTGAGCATCTTGGCCGCCGGGGTAATATGTCGCCGTCGCGCCGTTTCTCGAACCGGGGTTATCTTATGCCGCCGCCGGAGCTGGAGATTCTTTACGAGGACAACCACTGCCTGGCGATTGCCAAGCCGGCGGGCCGGATCAGCACGCACTTTCAGGGCGACGAGGAAACGCTGGACCGCGACGTGAAGGCGTACCTGAAGGCGAAGTACCAGAAGCCCGGCAACGTCTTCCTCGGCGTGGTGCATCGGCTCGACCGGCCGGTGAGCGGCGTGCTGCTGTTCGCGCGGACGAGCAAGGCGGCGGCGCGGCTGTCGGAGCAGTTCCGCCAGGGCAGCGTCGAGAAGGTGTACTGGGCCGTCGTCGAGGGCGACGTGCTCCGCAGCGCCGGCACGCTGGAGGACTGGCTGAAGAAGGACGCGGTGACGCGGCGTGTGGACGTGGTGGAACCGCGGACGCCGGGAGCGCGGCAGGCCCTGCTGCACTACCAAACGCGCGGCCGGCACGGCGGCCTGGCGTGGCTGGAACTGCGGCCGCAGACGGGGCGGACGCATCAGCTGCGCGTGCAGCTGGCGCACCACGGCCACCCGATCTACGGCGACGCGAAGTACGGCTCAATCCACACATTCGCGCCGGCGGTGGCGCTGCACGCGCGAGCGCTGACGTTCCTGCACCCGATTCGCTACGAGCCGATCACCCTGACGGCGGAACTGCCGCGGGCGTGGCGCGGCCGCTTCGCCTATGTGCTGCGTGAGGGCCAGTCATGAGCGACGCCGTGTTGACGCGCATGCGCGACCTGATTCAGCAGGACGTGAACCAGCGCGGCCTGGCGACGGACCCGGCCGTCAACCTGGTCAACGCCTGGCCGAACGACTTCGCGGCGGCGTGCCACAGCCTCGCGTCGGCACCGCGGCCGGCGCTGGCGGTGGTGACGGGCTTCCTGATCCCGACCGCGGAACCGCCGTGCGGCGAGACAGACGGGCCGCTGGGGGCGCTGTATCTGGCGCGGGCGCTGGTGCCGCTGGGCATCAAGGTGGCGCTGGTGACGGACGGGTTCGGCAAGCAGGCGCTGCAAGCGGGGCTGGAGTCGTGCGGTCTGGAGACGACCGTGCCGCTGCTGACGCTGCCGCCGCCCAGCCACCCGTGGGACGCCTACCTGGAATTTGACTGGCTGCGCTTCGCCCGCACACGGTTTGGTCTGACGCATCTGCTGGCACTGGAGCGCGTCGGCCCGAGCCATACGCCGGCGTCGATGCAGGGGCAACCCGGACTGGATGAGTTCTTGCGAGAGGTGCCGCCGGAGCACTTCGACCGTTGCCACACCATGCGCGGCATCGACATCACGGCATCCATGAGCCCGGCACACCGGCTGTTTGAGGCGGTCAAGGAACATCTGCCGCACGTCACGACTCTTGGCATCGGCGACGGCGGCAATGAGATCGGCATGGGCAAAATTGCGTGGGAGGTGATTCGCCGCAATGTGCCCGGCGGCGGCGTGGTGGCGTGTCGAGTGCCAACGGATCGGCTGATCGTGTGCGGTATTAGCAACTGGGGGGCGTATGGGCTGGCGGCGGGCGTGCGCCTGCTGCGCGGGGCGGTGCCGGATCGGGAGCTGTTTGACGACGGCCGCGAACTGGAGTTATTGCGGCTGATGGTCGAACGGGGACCGCTGGTGGACGGAGTCAAGGCGCAGCGGGTGGCGACGGTGGACGGGCTGGAGTGGGAGCGCTACGCGGCGGTGCTGCGAGCGTTGGCGGAGGTTCCATCGTAGGCGTCGTTTCGTTTCACGGGGGTGAAACGAAATAACCCCCTGGCCGCGAACGGCTTGCCGTTTCATTTCACGTTTTTCACACACCCAACGCGACAGGCGGAGCCCTTCCGTGCAGGGCCGGGCCGGCCGGAGCCTGGCGTTGTCAACCCGGGGCGAACCCGGCTTCCTGGTTCGTGGTTCCGCCTTCAGACGGTCTTGAGCGAAGACCGCCTGAAGGCGGACCATGAACGAAGACAGCCCATTCCGCCCCCGCTGCTTATTTCGGTGGCGCCGCCACCTGGCGAGTAGCCGCGGCGGCCGCCTCCCGCAAGGCAGTGCTGGGGTCCGCGTGCGCTTCCCGCAGGACCGGCAGCGCGTCCACGGCCGCCGGCCCGAATTCGCCCAGGACTTCGACGAGTTGTTTGCTGGCCGTTCGGGCGGGGCTGTTCAGCTTGGCCAGGTGGTCCTTCAAACGGGTTTCCGGGGTTTCAGGCGGAGGAGGAAATTCAGGTAGCGCATCCCGCGTTCCATACCCTGCAGAAGGCATTTCCAGCACAGTTGCCGATTCAGATCCCTGCGCAGCAAATATTTTCGCCTCCTGCTCCAGTTCCTCGACGCGAGCCCGCTTCAACTCGTTCAACCGGGCGACGAGCAGCGGCACGACCACGTGTGAGTGCGACTTGAGACGGGGCAACCAGTAAGCAGCCCTGGCGTACCAGCTGTCATCCCACGGTTTCTTGGACTCCGCGAACACCGCAGTCACAAACGCCCGCACCGTCGCCTCGTCACCCAGCGCCTCGGCCAACCAGGTGCTCGCGCCGTCAGCAAACGGATGGTTTTCCAGGTACCGGAACAACACGCCTCGGTCCTTCTCCGACCCGTGCTTCCACCGTTGAACCAACCCCACCAGGGCCGGTTTACTGTCGGGAAGTCTGACCAGCGTTTGTTCACAGAACTGGCAAGTACGCGGTTCGTCCAGACCCTTCAACAACGCAGGCACCATCGCGGCGCCAATTCGTAGGGACGCATCCCGCGCCTCCAAGACGACCTTGCCGTTGACGATTTTTACATCATCCGGATCCACAACCCAGGAAATCCAGTGCTGTTCCTCGGGATAGAGTCCCGCGATTTCCACGATGACGGGGGCCGCCGCCTCCGCGTAACCATTCTCACCTAAGGTGGCCAAGGCCCGCAGCGCCTCGATGCGGCGTTCGGGCTTCAACTCCGTCCGGCAGTACGTTTGCCAGTACGCGAACGGTTTGCCGTCGTAGCGCAACTCCTTGTCGGTGTCTGCGGCGGGACTGGGAGTCGCCTCGACAACCTTGTCCTCAGGGGCCGGCTGCGAATTCTGCGAGCCACCGACAACGGCCATGACGCAGGCCCCGACCGCCGCACAGGCCAGTCCCCAAATGCCCGCGCGTCGCAGTTTCTTGATTCGCATGGATTCGGCCCTCCCTGGCCTTCCGAATGGACCCGCAGCCGGTTGCGCTCCGGCACCGCGGGCCAGGTCAACCAAAATAAGTTTGTCCTTCCGGGTTCGCTTTTGATGCGAGGCTACCGAGACGATCCTCCATGTCCACAATGAGACGGTCGTAGGTTACGCAGAAGATGTGTTTTGAACTCACGACCACGTTCTCTTCCCGCCACGCCAACCGCAGGCGTTCCCCCCGCCGATAAAAATGGCGGCCAACTGCTGTTGATCGCGCGCCGGACCTGTGCCTGTTCCTCGTCGTTCAGTTGCCTGATCATCGCGGCCGCCAGCCGGTTTGTGACGCAGCGCTGCGAAAAGTCGTTCTACCGTCTTACCTCAATCCCGCGGCATTGTACCCGGCCCTGCGGTCGGCGATCAAGCTGAACGCCAGCGTATCAAACATCGACACGCCCCCCTGGCTCCTCAAACAGGGTGCCGCGCGGGTTGACGGTGACCCAGCAGGCCGCCGCCGTCGCGTAGACGGCGGCGAACAGGAACAACACCGGCTCCCACTGTCCCGTCGCCTTGACGTACCACCCGACCACGAGCGGGAAGAGCGCCGCTCCGAGGTTGCCGGACGTGTTAAGGACGCTGAACACCGTGGCGACCTGCTTGCCGGCGAACTCCAGGCCCACGGGATAGACGCTGACGCCGCCGAAGGTGGCGCAGTAGGCCCCGACCGCCATTAGCAGGACGGCCGTGTCGGTGTCGCGCACGAAATACGACAGCACCGCCAGGCCGGCACAGCACGACAGGCCCAGGACGGCGACGCCCTGGCGGAACAGGCGGCGCCGGCCGGTGAGCCGCACCAGGCCGTCGGACGCGGCGCCGCCGCTGGCGCTGCCCAGCAGGGCGCCGAACGCCACCAGCATGGTGAGCTGGCCCGACTCCAGTTGCGCCACGCCGCGCGTCGCCTGCAAGAACCGTGGGAACCAGGTGACGAAGAACACCATCCCCCCGGCACGCAGGAATTGCTGGGCGCACAACAACTGCATCTGGCCGCTGGTGCAGAGGCGCCGCCAGGCGACCGGCCCGCGCGCCGGCGCCGCAGCCGATCCAGGCGGGCTGTCCGGTGTCAGCGCCCAGAACGCCACGGCCCACAGGACGCCCGGCACGGCGTAGCTGGCGATGACGGCGCGCCAGTCCCAGACCGTCAACAGCCCGCCGGACAGCGCGGGCGCGAGCGCCATCCCCAGAAACATGCTGGCGGCGAGGAAGCCCGAGCCGATTGCCCGGTCCGCGTCGCCGAACCAGCCGCCGATGGCCTTCATCGCGGCGGGGATCAGGGCAGCCTGGGCCATGCCCATCAGCGACCACAAGGCCAGCAAGGTCCAGGCGTCCACCGCCGCGCCCGCCAGGCCGGTCAGCAGCGACCAGGCCAGGGCGAACGCCGCCAGCGTCCGCCGGCTGCCCCAGCGATCCGCGAGCCAGCCGGACGGGATTTGCAGGGCGGCGTAGCCGAGGAACCAGCCGCCCATGACGAGGCCCATGATGTCCTCGCGGAAACCCAGTTCGGTCTGAATCGTCAGCGCGGGCACGCTGAGGGCGCCGCGCTGGATGTACGCGATCACCGCCACCGCACACAGCCAGGCCAGCACCAGGTAACGCATGACCCCGTTATACCCGAACCACCGGCGCACCTTCAACGAAGCCGAGCGCCGCCCCGGGTCTGAGCTTATTTGATCTTCAAGAGTTCCGGTTCCGTCCACTGCTCCGTGCGACCGGAAGTCGCGGCACGAATGCGGCTCACAGTGGCTGGGTCCAGGGGCGGTGCCGCCTCGCGCCATTCCCGACGCACAAACGTCAAAATGCCGGCGATCTTCTGGTCGTCCAGCGCCTGGTACATGCCGGGCATTTCCAGCACGCCCGCACGGTTAAACACTTCGCCATTGACGCTGACCGGGCCGCGCAAACCGTGCAGCACCAGCCGCACCAACCGTTCGTCGTGGTCGAGCCACTCCGAATCGAGCAGGGGCGGTCCTTTCCCGGCATCGCCGTAGCCGGCGGCATGGTGGCAGGCAGCGCACAACGCCGCGTATTCCTTGCGGCCCAGGTCGTACAGCGCCTGGTGTTTGGCGGACAGCGGCGGTCGCACGGGCAGCGCCTTGCCGTCCTTGCCGGGCCAGTTGAGTTGCCCGGCCACGCGCTCGGCGGCCGCGGCCAACTTCGCGTCGCTGGCCTTCCGCAGTTTCTGAAGCGATTCCGGGACGCCCGGCAAGGTGAGCATGCGCGGCAGCGATTTGCCTTTGCCGCCCTTGCCGCCCTTGCCGCCTTTGCCCGGCGGCGCCGCCTTCAACCCGTCGAGCAGGGCGAGTTGCTGCCAGGCTTGCGCTTCGGTTTGCCCCCCGACCAGGTGCAAGAAACGCAGGACTGCCAGCGGTTGCCGCTGTCGCCACACCAGCCCGGCGCAGGCCGTCAAAAACTTCTGACGCCAGGGCTCCGACCTGGCCCAACCTGGCTGCGCGAGCCGAACCGCCAGGAACTCCGCTTCCTGACCCGTGAACCCTGCCAGGAGCGCTTCCAGCAGCGTCGCGTCCGCCGCCAGGTCGCGCAGCACGGGCTCCACCACTCGATCCGCCTGCGCGGTGTTGACCAGGCCGAGCGTCCACACCAGCTGCAGCCGCACGTTGCGGTCGGTGTCGCCGGCCAGCTCCGCCAATTCCTGAATGTGGGCGGGTTCCTTCTGCCGGCGAATCGCATCACGGCACAGGGCGACCGCGCTGGCCCGCACATGGCTGTCCTTGTCGTCAAGCGCGGCGAGCAACAGGTCGATGTCGAGTTTGTTCAAGCCTTCAAGGGCCCACAGCGCGTGCAGGCGGCCGAGCGGTTCCTTGCCGGTGGCGACCAGTTTGCGCAGCGCGGGCACCACGGACAGGTCGTGGCGCTGCACGAGCAACTGCTGGGCCATGTCGCGGTGCCAGCCGTTGCCGCTGGAAAGGTACGCCACCAGGTCGGCACTGGCCGTTTTGCTCAGCGCCGCCGGTTTACGCGGCCGGCTCGTCTCGTGGACGATGCGGAAAATCCGACCCAGACCGATGGGCCGATCCAGTCCGCGCTCCAGAATCTGCTGCCGCAGATACGGCGTGAGGTAGGCTCCGTGCTGGATGACGCCGCGATACATGTCCACCAGGTAGAGCGTGCCGTCCGGGGCGTTGTACAGGTTGACGGGGCGAAACCGTTCGTCGGTCGAGGCCAGAAACTCCGCCTTGTCGTAGGCGTTTTTCGAGGACTTGACGCCGTTCGTGGTGACGAAGACCTGCCGGCGCACGAGGTTGCCCGCGGGTTCATTGATGAAGACGTTGCCGCGCAGTTCCGCCGGCAAATTGTCGCCGCGGTAGACGACCGGCCCGCAATTGGCGTTGGCCTGGATCATGGTGCCGTCCGCTCGCAGGAACGACGCCAGGTATCCGCGGTTGATGCCGGGGTTCGGACGGATCGGCCAGACCTGTTGTTCCTGGTAGAGGGCGACGTTGACCAGGGGGTTGGCGGCGTGCGCGCTGGGCGACCAGCAGGGCACCAGGTCGCCGCGGAGCAGCTGGGCGTTGACGTTGTAAACGAGGTGACCGTGGTCGTCCTGGGTGATGCCCCACTGGCCGCGGCCGACCGTCGTTTCGCGCACCCACTGGCCGCCGATCTTGCGGAGGCGAAGGCCCTCCTTGGCGGTGTAAATCCAGTTGTCCAGGGCGGGCATCAGGCCGTTGAGCCCGTGCTCGGGGTTGCCGGGGTTATATCGGCAAAGGAGTTTCTTCTCGTCGCAGCGGAGATCCCCTTTGGACGCACGGCATAACCAGAGATTGCCATTCTCGGCGACCAGGAGGCCGTCCAGCGTCCAGCACAGACCGCGCGGCAGCACGAACTTGTCGAGGAAGACCGTTCGCCGATCCGGGACGCCGGTCCCCTTCGTGTCCTCCAGAACGACGATGGTGCCGACGGGTTCCTTCTCGCCCTTGCCGTCCACGTTGGGCATGAAACCGCGCATTTCGCACACCCAGATGCGGCCATCCGGATCGAAGGTCATGGCCACGGGGTCATGCACCAGCGGTTCGCTGGCCACCAGCTCCACGCGATAGCCCGGCGCAATTTTGAAGGTCTTCATCTCGTCCCGGGCAGAGCGAGCGGGCGCCGGCGGCACCTTGAACCCCCTGGGGTTTTGCCCGGGAACGAGGTGCGCCGCCACTGGCAGACCCGTCACGCACAGGACGATCGCCAACCGCCGCAGCGTCTGCTTGACCGTCATGGTGTCACCCCCCGGGGCCGTTGGTTTCTGGTCCGAGCCCGAGCGCCAGCGAGGGGCCTGCTTTGTCCCTCGCTGGCGCTCGGGCTCGGACCCAAGGCGCTGCTGTATGAGTCAGCGCTTGAAGCGCTGATCGAGCCAGTTGTACGCTTCGGTTCGAGCCGCAGTCGTAAAATTGCGTTCGCTGTCCGGGTGCCGGACCTGCAACGCGCCGCCGGCCTTCCGCAGTCCGTAGACGAGTGCCGCGCTCTGGACGGCGCTCTTGACCCCTTCGACCTCCATCACGGAGTCGCGCAGCGGAGCACTCACGAACACCGGACGCGGCGCCAGCGTCCCAAGCAACTCCGCGAAGTCGAAGGGGAGCTTCGCGGGGTCGTTGGCGTACACGGCGCGAATACGCGGCACCTGGCGCGGGTCCGCCCAGTCAGCGAGTTTCCCACCTTTGTAGCGCGGAAAAGTCGTGAACCCGCAGCTCGATACCACGGCTGCGAGGCGACCGTCAAAGGCCGCCGTGAACAGGGCGTTCTGTCCGCCCAGGCCGTGGCCGATGACGCCGATCCGTTTGGGATTCACCTCGGGCAGCGTTTCGAGCAGATCGATGCCCCGGAGATTGTCCCAGACGGCCTTCATGGCACCGCTGGCGTATGTCGCTGTATTTTTCTTGAAATCGTAGGGGTTTTCTCCGTAAGACGGGTAGTCGGGCACCAGGCAAACGTAACCGCGCCTGGCCAGTTCGTCGGCGTAGCGCAGGGCGTCGCGGCCGCCGAGCCCTGCCGGCTCGTCCTTGCCGCGCGGCGTGTCGTCATGCAGGCAGAGCATGGCCGGTGCGCCGCGCTTGACGTTGTTCGGCACGAGCAAATAGGCGGTCACTCGCGAACCCAGATCCGATCCGTATGTGATCTTCTTGCGGATGTAGTTGTCCGTCGCCGTCTCAGCCAGGACCTTCACGTTCAGGGGGACGCGCTGGTGAGAGTCGGGCAACACGCCCAGGACGGCCTGGACGGCGGCCAGGATGTGCGCCCGCCGCTGCCCCCAGCCGAACGGCTCGGTTATCGGTTTTTCCTTGCCCGCTTCGTCCCGGACCACCAGGAGCTTCAACCGCTCCGCATAGGCGGGGAACCACAGCGGGTCTCGGGTCAGGCCCTTCGCCACGCCGCTGCCCTTGCCCAGGTTTTCCAACCAGTACAGCCCGTTCCGGCCGCCGCAGACCAGGTCCAGCCGGCCGCTACCGGTGAGATCCACCGCCCTGGGGTCGAGGCCGAAACCGATGCCGTCGTTGTACGAGATCAGCCAGCGCTGCCAGGTGCGCGTTTTCGGATCAAACTGATAGCGATAGGCCGCCAGCGGATCGTACTCGCCCGGGTCTCTGCCCTCGTGTGCCAGGTAGCGCCGGCCGACGATGAGTTCCTTTTTGCCGTCGCCGTCCAGGTCCGCCCACAACGGGGTGTGACAACCGGCCACGCTGGTGTCGATCGCATGTTTCACCCAACGAATCTGGCCGTTCTTGGTGCGCGTCTGCTGCAACCAGTAGATGCCGTAATCGTGGCCGCGAGCCCAAACAATGTCGTTGCGGCCGTCGCCGTCCACGTCCACGACCAGGATCGGAATGCTGGCCTGATCGAGGTCGAAATCGGCGTGCCAGAGCCAGCGGCCGGTTCGGCGATCCTTGGGCGCCTCGGCCCAGCCGTTGCGGCCGACGATGTCCAGGCGGCCGTCGCCGTTGATGTCGCCGACGCCGATGCCGTGGCCGGCCAGCTCGCGCGGCAGGTCGTGCCGAAGCCATTCCGGAGTGAAGCCGCCCCCAGGGTTCGGCTGGCGGCGCAGTTCCCACCAGGCGGCGAAGTTTGCGCCGCAGGGCAGCAGCACGGGGGTGCCGTCGCCGAGCAGATCGACCAGTCTGCCGGTCTCGGAACTGCCGGGCACCGCAATGACGTGCGCCTTCCACTCCTGGCCCCGGGCGAGGTTGGCGCCGGGGTGCTCGATCCACTTGAGGCTGGACGTGCGCCAGTTGACGGTGATGAGGTCTGGCCAGCCATCGCCGTTGACATCGAGCACCTGATGGGCGTAACCGTCCGGCCTGCCGCCGCGAATCTCGACGTTGCGCAGGAAGTGCTTCTTCCAGGTGGGGGCCTCGTACCAGAAGCCGCCACAGACGATGTCGAGTTTGCCGTCCTTGTTGACATCGAAGACGGCAGCGGCCATGAACTCGGACCTGGCGTTCAGGACATGGCGGCGAAACGCCACGTCCTCGCCATGACAACGCGACGCCGGCGCCCACAACAGCAGCGCCAGGCAAGCACCGCAACCGAGGAGGGAACGGCGCGCGTCCGACCGCGACCAGCCACGGGCGCACATGGTCAAATCCTCCGATAAACTTCTTCAGGACCGGCGCGGGCCGGTGGGGTTTCCGTCACTGTACCATGCCGTCGGGGCGCTGGCCACAACCCGACAACCGGGTGTATCGATCATCGTAGCGGAAGTCGCCAAACTTCCGTCTAGCGCCGGGCGGAAGTCGCCAGACTTCCGCTACCCCCCGGAGGCCAGGCGCGCTATCCGGCGCTTTTTTGGGAAGAAAAAATAACCGCGGCGCGGCGACCGTCCAATAAATCAACCAGCCTCTTGACGCGGCCGCTGCGGCCGATCAAGATGGAGGATGTTTCCCACCTACAATCAAGGGCCCTGGTTCCTACCCTGTCCGCAGCAAAAGGAGTCCGTCATGTCCGACGCACCGAAGCCGTTCTGCCCTGAATGTGCCGACAGTTTCCTGCCCGCGGAGCCGATCGACCGCCGGAATTTCATCCGCGTCGTCGGCGAGTCCGCCGTGACGTTGGCGGCCGCCGGCGCCGTCGTGGGCGCCGTGCCTGGCGTCGCCAGCGCCATCGTGACGCCGACCGCCGTCCGTAACGCCCGCTCGCCGCACCCGGCCGAGGCGCTGGTCCGCGAGCTGAACGCCAGCCTGACCGCCGACCAGCGCCGCCAGGTGGTTCACGCCTGGGACGTCCAGGTCAACGGCGTGCTGATGCGGCACAAGTTCTACAACGCCCCGATGGGCCGCCGCATCGGCCAGGTGTACACGCGGCCGCAGCAGGAACTCAACGAGCGCATCCTCCGCGCTATGGCTGGCGACGCGGACGGCTATAGTCAGGCTGACGCGCGGCGGCACCTTCGACAACAGCCGGACGTTCGATGCGTGCGGCGCCGACCTGTTCGGCGACGTGAACGGCGAGCGCTGGGCGTGGGTGTTCACCGGCCACCACATCACGGTGCGCTGCGACGGCAACACCACGCCGGACGTGGCGTTCGGTGGGCCGATTTACTACGGCCACAGCCCGGACGGCTACTCGAGCCGCAACATCTTCAACTACCAGACGCGGAGCGTGATGAGCCTGTTCGAGGCGCTGACGGCGCAGCAGCGGCAGACGGCGGTGGTGGTCGGCACGCCGGGCGAGCTGGAGGCGTCGGTGCGCTTCCGCGCGAACGGTCGGCGCCCGGGCATCCCGGCGAGCGAACTGACGCTGGCGCAGAAGCAGTTGGCCCGCGCGGTGATGCGGACGCTGATTTCGCCGTACCGCCGCGAGGATGCCGACGAGGTGATGGAGTTGCTGGGCCGCAATGGCGGCATGGACAGCATCCACTTCGCGTTCTACCGTGAGGCGAACGCCAATGACAACGCCCGCTGGCACTTCTGGCGGCTGGAAGGCCCGTACTTCGTGTGGAACTTCCGCGTGCTGCCGCACGTCCACACGTATGTGAGCATCGCCGGCCGCGCGTAATCGCAGGGAATTAGCCACAGAGGACACAGAGGACACAGAGAGGAAAAGAGGAAGACGAATAATTCCTCCTCTTTTCCTCTCTGTGTCCTCTGTGTCCTCTGTGGCTAATTCCTCATGCTCGGAGAGGAGTGATTGAGGCGTCCACTTCTATAATGAGGGGGAGTGTCCGACCCACGCAAGAGGAATCGTTCATGAGACTTTCCCCGCGCTGCCTGTTGGTCCTGCCCCTGCTCACCACGCTGCCCGCGCTCGCCGGCGGCCCCGGCGATGACTGGCAAAAGCTCGAAAGCGTCCACCTGAAGCACATCAAACAGCTGACGCACGCCTTCGCCCGCGCCGGCGAAGGCTACTTCTCACCAGACGGCAAGACGATCATCTTCCAGGCGGAAGAAAAGGTGACGGGCAATCCGTTTTATCAGATTTTCGTGATGGACCTGGCGACGGGCAAGATGCGCCGCGTCAGCCCTGGCGTTGGCAAGACGACCTGCGCCTTCTTTTCGCCGGACGGCAAGAAAATCATTTTCGCCAGCAGCCACCTCGACCCGGACGCAAAAAAGCACTACGCCGAGGAACTCAAGCAGCGCGCCGAGGAGAAGAAGGCAAAGAAGCGCCGCCGCTATCAGTGGGACTTCGACCCGTACATGGAAATCTTCGAGGCGAACCTGGACGGCACCGGTCTGAAGCGGTTGACCGATTCGCCGGGCTACGACGCGGAGGGTTCCTATTCGCCGGACGGCAAGCACATCGTCTTCTGCTCGAACCGCACCGGCGCGAAGAACCTGGAGCTGTTTATCATGGACGCGGACGGCAAAAACGTGCGGCAGCTGACGAAGGCGCCGGGTTGCTACAACGGCGGCCCGTTCTTCTCGCCGGACGGCAAGCGCGTGATCTTCCGCAGCGACCGCAAGAAGAAGGACCACCTGCAGCTATACGTCATCAACCGCGACGGCAGCGGCGAGCGTGCCCTGACCGACGACGAGAACTGGGTGTTCTGGGCACCGTACTGGTACGACAACCGCCACATCATCTACACGGCCGCGGACCACAGCAATCCGTTGCAGCGGCCGAACTATGACCTGTACTGGATGGACATCGACACGGGCAAGAAAGTACGGCTGACGTTCGCGCCCGGCGCGGACGTGCTGCCAGTGTTCAGCCCGGATCGCCGCCGCGTGATGTGGACCTCGACGCGCGACGGCCGTTCGCCGGCCCAGCTGTATATTGCGGATTTCGTGCCGCCGAAGGAGTGATGGTCCGCCGCTTGCGGCATAGTGGTCCGTACCGCGCAATTAACTGGAGGGTTGGGGGTGACGGCCTGGGACCGTAGGACGGCTCTCCAGAGCCGTCCCGCTCACCCCGGGACGGCTCTGGAGAGCCGTCCTACGAACGATCCCGCAACCCTCCAGATTACTTGCGGTACGAACCACTTAGCCGCAAGCGGCGGACCAGCTGGGTTTCAGCCGCCCACCTTGCCCGAAGGCCCCTGACCGCGGGCCCGCTCCCACTCGCGGCGCACCTGGTTCAGCCCGAAGGCGAACACCTCGAACTCCTCGCTCAACCGTCGCAGCACCGGCGCCTCCTCGCGGTACGGATCCTCCGCGAACGTGCTGGCGATGTAGTACGAGCGCTTGCCCTGCTCGCAGTAGTCAATGAACTGGTCCTTCGTCAACGCCGAGCGCAGCCGCTTCAGCGCCTCGGGATAGACTCCCGTCCAGAACAGGGTGAAGTCGCCGATCTGGCGGTGATATTCGCGACGGGTGCGACCGCCCGGCGGCAGCGCCTCCGCCTCCAGCAGCATGTCCGCCACCTCGCCCAGCTGCCGGCCCTGCGAATCCTTCAGCCGAAACACCGCGTCCATGTGAACGAAACGCGACAGCAGCGTGGACAGGTAATCCACCAACGGCGGATCGCCCACGCCCAGCGTGGCCATCAAGGTTTGCTCCGTCAAACCGGCGAACAGGCGCCGCAAGGGGTGATCGGGGTCGTAGTACCACATAACGTTACCTCATCTGCGTGCGCCTTGGGCGTCCTCTCCCAAGGCTGGCGCGCTTTATAGCGCTTGTCAAGATTTCGTCAAACCCAACTCATCCTTAAAGCGCGCAAGCAGGTGCAAGTTGCGCGGCCGCCGGCAAATGGGGAAAAGAAGCGGCCCACGGAAAACCGTGGGCCGCGCGGTGACTTCGGTAATCGGCGCCGCGGTCAACCGCCGCCCTTCTTGCCGCCAGGGCCGTCCTTCTTGTCCGGCGGCGGGAACGACGCCGTTCGCACCTTGTACAGCCGGTCCGCCCACACGGTGTAGCGCTCGCGCCGCTCAAAAGCGTGTGTGCCGGGCACGGTGTCCGCGTTGCGGTCGTCGCGGCTGTTGCGCACGGTCAGTTTGCCGTCCGGGCCCAGCAGCATCATCTCCAGCGAGGAATTGGTCCCGAAGTCATCCAGCCGGCCCTTGTACTGCCGGACACCACGGCGGCCGCCCTCGAAGTCCACCACCACCGGCGCGAGGTCGTCCTCGTCCTCGTCGGCCTTGCGCTGCAGGAAATTGACCGGCACGCCGACCGGCACGATGTCGTAGCGCACCTTCTTGACCTTGGCCTTGGGGTCGATGTAGCCCGTGCCGATCTCGAAGCCGCCCCTGTCGCCGTTCAGGTTGGGGTTCCATACCGGCACCTCCACCTCGATCCCCCGCTTGTCGCGGCCGATCTTGTCGCCGCGCTGCACCAGCACCCGTTCCGCGATCACCCAGTCGGCGATGGTGTACGTCGTCCGCGGATCGACCGGATCCTGGGCCACGCCAACCCACTGGTGAATCTGCACCGGGGCCTTGTCGGAGGTGAACTCCTTGTAGTCCACCGAATTCCCCTCGCGGCGCAGGTACGTGGCCAGTTTCTTCGCATCCGTCTTGCCGATCTGATCGGGGTCCGTCTGGTCGAAGACGTAGAACTGATACTCGCGCGGGATGGTGATCGGCGGCGTCTCGGTGAACCGATCCTTATCCACCAGCACCTTGCTGGCGGACACGTCCGGGTGGGTCACCAATTCGTCCTGCTTGTAATTGGGATTGGCGAACACCACCTGAATCTTGTACTGGTAGGTCGCGCCGGGCTGCACGCCCACGTCAATGAAACGGATCAGCGCCCTGCCGTTCTCGGGGTATCCCTCATTGAACGCGTAACCATTGTTCGCGTCCTTATTGGCTCCGCCGGTCGCGCCCTGCGGCCTGCCGCTATCGCCATACTTGCGCCGCTTGCCACCGGGCTGGAAAGCATTGCCCTTGTTTTTATTCTCGTCCTTGGTGGAGTCGGTGTCCTTGACCGGCTCCGGCGGCTCCTCATAAACGCCATCCGGTGACACCACGTTCATGTTGCCGGTGAACTGGTCCTGCAACTTCTCAGGCAGATCCTTGAACTTCACCCGCTCCGTCGCCCGCTTGTCGCCCTGATCACCGCCGAGTTCGCCCGGCTGCTTCCGCTTGCCGAACTTGTTACCCACGCCGCTATCGCCCATCCCCTTGGGCCGGACGATCCCCCCCGGGCCTTCCTTGCGCCCGTCGCTCAGCGGTAGTGGCGTGATGCCGGCCAGCTTCGGCTCGGGGTAGTCGCCGGAGGTCAGCTCGAGCAGCGGCGTGGCCGCGTTGGGCGCCAGGTTCGCCTTCAACTGCGTGATGTTGTCCTCGTCGATCACCGCCTCTTCCAGGAAGTCCTTGATGTGCTTGGCGGCTTCCACGCGGTCCCGCTTTTCCCCCTCAACAAAGGTGTATAGCGGCTCCCAGGTCGCGTCCTTGGGCGACTGGCCGGGCAGCGTCACGGCGCGGAGCACGTTGATGCCGCGGAACTGCGGTTGCAGGTTCTTGTCGAACAGGTCCTTCTCCGCGCCGATCCGCAGCGCCTTCTTGAAATTCTCGACCTGCAACTTGTACGGGAACGTCGCGGACACAATGACCATGCGCGTCGGCCGCAGGCTGTACACCGGTGACACATTCTGCGACGCGCCGCCTTCGGGGCCCTTCTTGGGCTGCCCCTCGGGGCCCTTGTCGTCGCTCTTGTACACGGTCAACAGCTGCTTCTTGCGATCGACCTCGTAAACGCGGACGCCGCGAATCACGTAGTCCAGTTGCATGTTGCGCTTCTCGCCAGTGAACGGTTCGTTCACCGCCAGCAGGATCGGCTTCTCGCGCTTGTTGGTGGCGGTGCCGCTGTTGTCGAACCAGTGGGCGCTGACCCACTTGTCATAACTCTTCAGCGGCGACACCCATTCGGGCTCCTTGGCCCGCACGGACGTGAGCGGCGGCGGCTCGGAACCTTCGATCTTCATCCGGATCGCCTCGGCGTCCTTGGCGATGGTCGGCGCCGGCGACCGGGAACTGAGCACGGCCATCACGGCCATGCCGAAGAACAGCACGAGCAGCAGGGCGGCCACACCCAGGCCGACCACCTCGCCCTTGGAGAAGAGCAACTCTTTGAGCTGTTTGGAGTCCAGTTTGAACTTGGCCATCGTCGGGTTCCTTGGTTGGGCAGCCTTGACCGTGGGGCAGACATTCCTGTCTGCCCCACGGGATCGTGTTTTGGGGTTGAATTCGCCAGCCTCACGAGCCCGAAGTGGTCACCCGCGGCGGGTAGCGTTCGTAAAGGGTGATGACGCCGTAGATCACCAGTTCGACATTGGTCTCGTCCTGGTTGCCGCCAGCCTGCTCGTCCTCGGCCTGCCGACCGGGGGGGCGGATGCCGGGAGGGGCTTCGCCGGCCATGTCCTCAGCCTTTTTGGGCGGCCGCATGGACTCGGGACAGCGGTTCATGACGACCTGGGTGGTCAGGAAGCGGAACTTGCAGTCCGCCAGCGCCGCCTGAATGCGGTACGCCTGCTCCTGGTCCGCGATGACCACCACGGCCACCGGCAAGCGCCGCGACTGCGGGGTCACGCCCAGGTAGCGTTTCAGGATCATGCCGTTCTCGGTCGTCTCGAAGAGGTCCGCGCCCGGGCCTCCCACCCGGGCTGGCCCTTTACCGCCCGGCCCCGGCTTCTCCCCCATGGGGTCCGCCGCCTTCGTGGCCTCCTCCTGCTTCTTGTCCACGAAGGCGGGGAAGATCACCAGCGGTTTGTTGGCGGCCCGGTGCGACTGCGCCAGCGGCGTGCCGAGGTGCAGCGCGTCAATGCGCTTGACCGCGGCCGTCTCCCAGTTGAGCACCTGTTTAACAGCGATCACCTTCTTGGGGTTGGTCACCTTCTCGTCGCTCAGATCGAGTTCCTGGGAGTAGGTGTCCTTGTGCTTCTTCTGACCGCCCACCTCCTCGATGATGCCGCGAGCGCCCAGCGGCGGCGACTTCAGCGCCGGCAGTTTCACGAACTTGCTCTTGGCCGAGTCGAACTGCACCTTGAGGAGCACCGGCAGTTTCTGGCGGCGGTCGAGCAGGTTCTTGATGGTGACGTGGACTTTGCCCTCGCTCAGCAGCTTGATTTCGAGCCGCCAGTACGGGTTCTCGAAGACCTGGGCCTGAGGGTCGTCCTTGCTCCGGCCCCTGTCGTGGAAGGCGGCTACCTGGTCGTTGACGTGTTTGAGTTGACGGTAGATCGCGCTCGTCACCCACAGGTTCTCCTGGTAGGTCCAGGCATCCTTGGAGCTGTTGTAGACCTTGTTCTGGGACAGCTGCTTCCACTCCCTGGGCACATACGGGAAGAACCCGAAGGGGCCGCGGTTGTCGGCGACGGCGGCGCCGCCCACCTCCCCCGGGCGCCCACGCATGCCGGGTTGCGGCATGGGGTTGCCGGGAACGGTGGCGTTATCCTGGTTGAAGAACAGTTCCGCGGGCTTCTTGCTGTAGACCCAGTTCTTGAACTGCACGAGCGGCTCGCCCAGTTCGTTCAGCGGATCAACCAGGTTCAGGATGTCCGGTACCTGCATCTGGAAGGCCGGCAACTTGTCCTGATCGAGGTTCAACTTCGTGGCGAAGGTGTCGCGTTCTTTCTGGGTCAGGTCGTCGCCGAAGGACCGGCCGCGCTCGAAGAGGATGACCACCTTGTGGTCCTTGAAGAGCGACAGTTCGGCGAAGAGCTTCTTGTCCGCGTCCTTGCCGCTCACGGTGATGGTGGCGGGCTTCTCGGTGCCTGGGTTGAGGAACATCCGTGGCTGCTTGTCGCCGGTGCCCAGGCCGCGGACCTTCACCCAGTTCTCGTCATAGTTCATCGCTTCCGCAGTCAGCACGCCGTGAAACACACCGGTGTAACTGCCGTCGTCCTTGGTGGCGGCCGGCGTCAGGGCCTCCGCCTTGGTTTCCGGCGGGAAGATGGTGATGAGCTTGACGTAATAGCCTTCGCGGAACTTGTCGTCGAGCGGCCCCGGCCAGGTGAACAGCCGCTCCTGGTCCTTCCAGGCGACCTCCCAGACGCTCTTTTCCAGCTTCTTGACTTCCTTCAACTCCTTCTCGGCCTGCTTGACCCATTTCGGGTTCTTGAACCGGTCGAACTTTTTCAAATCCTTGTGGGCTGTCTCGACCTTCTTCTTCAGGGCGGCGGTTCCGACCGGCGCAACGAACATCAGGAAGACGACGGTGACCAGCGTCAAGGGCACCGCCACGGACAGCAGCACCCAGAAGCGGTGTTTCATCAGGAACTCTTTATCCATCTTCATGGCAATGGCCCTTGGTGCTCAAGAACTCGGGACGGACACGCGGGGGGAACGCTGACCGGCCGGCGACTACTGTTTCTGTTCGTTGGCGGCGGTGGCTTCCGGCGTCAGCGGTTCCAGCCAGACGAAGAAGATCACGAACTCGGTGCGCGGTGCCCGGTCGATATTTTTCTTGGCCGTGTCTTCCTCCTTCTTGCCGTCCTTGAGTCCGCCGTCCCTGGGGGCGGGCGGTTGCTGCTTGCCAACCCCGCCGGGGCCGCGCTCAGGGTTGTTGCCCTGGACGACGTTCGTGACCTCGGTGGCCACCTTGCCGCTGACCCGCCAGGCGTCGCGGCTGGTGTCCTTCTGCTCCGCCGGCTTGGTGTCCTCGCCGCCCGGGCCTTTCTTCGAGATGGCCGCCGGGCCCTCCTTGCCGACCCCGCCGGTCAGCTTCAGGGCCTCGCGGAGGTAGCTGGCCTGGATCACCTTGAACTCGCCCGGCTGCGGATTGCTGTCGGTTCGGGCGTAGTACAGGAAGGCGTAGCACACGCGGTCGCCGACCTGGGTACAGATCGGGTTGGTGTACTTCTTCTTGAACGTTTGCAATTCCTTTTCGTCCGTGATGTTCTTCGACTTCTTGACGGAGTAGGTGCCGGGGTCGAGGCCGGCGGGGTTGGCCAGGTTCTCCACCAGCGTCTTGATGACGAAGTCTTCGCCACTGCGGTGGTAGGTGTAGCCGCGGACTTCCACCAGCCAGCCGGCCTCCTTGAGCTTCTCGACATCCCCCGTCAGGCGGTCGGCGTCTTCCTTGCTCATGCCCTTGCTGATGAGGTAGGGGGCCTTGTAATCCTTCTCCTTCAGGAAGGCGGCGAAGTCCTTGAGGTCATCGACCCACAACGACATGACGCCCTCAATGTTGAGGGTAATCAGGTCCTTCTTGATCTGCTCGTACTCCCTGTCGTCCTCCGCCTTGGGCGTGCGCTCCTGGGACAGCAGGAGGAGGCGTTTCTTCAGCAGCCGCCGGGCTTTTTCGGCCTCGACGCCGTTGAAGGCGCTGCGCACCAGACTGCCGTTGCGGGTGCGCTCCTGCAAGTGCTTGCCGTCCGGCCGCGGCACGGCGTCGTTGATGTACTTGTAGAGCAGGTTCCAGTTGAAGCGCTCGTTGACGCCGGCGGCGACGCGCAGGACCGTTTCGTGCGTCGCTTTGGTCTGGCCCTCCAGGCTGGCGACGGCGCTGTCCGCGTCCACGCCGACCTTGGTGATTTCCTTGCCCTTGTCGAGGGCCTTCTTGATGTCGGGGTCGGACCAGGCCTTGTACTCGAAGGCGCGGGCAACGCCGAGGAAGGCGCACGCCGCCAGCAGCACCGCCGCGGCCGCCACCGCCCAGGGTTTCTTGGCGCGCACCATGCGCTCGAAGCGAATCTCCGGCGGCAGCAAGTTCGTCTGCAATCGCGTCATCGCCAGCCCTTGCAGGGCCAGGCCCTCGGCGACGGCGAAGCTCAAAATGTTCTCGGTGAACTGCGGCGCCGCCGTGACGCTGTCGCCCTCCAGGCGCTGGATTTTCGTCAGCTTGCGCACGTCCATTTGCAGCTTTTCTTGCAGGAACTTTTGCAGGCCCGGCAGGCGGAAGGCGTTGCCCAGGCCGACCATGTACTTGATGTGAGCGTCGCGGTGCGTGTTGGTGAAGTAGCCCAGCGAACGCTGCACCTCGCTGACGAAGTCGTTGAGCACCGGCCGCAGGGCGCCGAGGATTTTCTTGAGGTCGGGCGACTTCATGGCGTTGCGCTTGAGGTGCTCGGCCTTGGCGAAGGTGAGCTTGAGGTCCTTGGTCAGGGCGCGGGTGAAGTGGTTGCCGCCGATGGGGATCGGCCGCTGCCAGATGATGCGTTCGCCGTCGGTGATGACCAGGTTGCTGTTATCGGTGCCGATGTCCAGGGCGACGACGCACTTCTTCTTGCCGGCGGCATCGTCCTCGCTCTCGTCCTCTTCCTCCGCGGCGGCGCCGGTGCCGACGCCCTTGCCGAGCAGGTCGTGGGCGACGAAGTTGCACAGCGCCAGCGGCGCCATCTGCACGACATGGACCTCGACGTTGACATCCTTGAAGTGTTGCAGATAGCGGTTGACCATGTCGCGTTTCATGGCGAACAGGCCGATTTCGGTCTCCAGGGCGTAGCCATCGGTGACGCCGCCGGAGCCGAGCTTCTGGTAGTCCCAGACGACCTCGTCGAGCGGGAAGGGAATCTGCTGCTTGGCCTCGAATTTGACGATGTCGCCGATCTTCTTTTCCTCGACCGGCGGCAGTTTGACGAAGCGCGCCAGACCGCTCTGGCCGGGGACGCTGATGCACACGGTATCGCCGCGCAGGATGTTGCGCGACAGGAACTTGTTGAGGGCCTCACGGGTCAGTTCGTCGGGGTCGGCGTCGGGCTGGCTGAGAATCTTGGGGTACTCGATATAATCGAAGGCGGTGGCGGTGACCTCGCCGTCGATCAGTTCGACGCGGAGGGCCTTGAGGGCACACTGGCCCAGGTCGATGCCCCAGACGCCGGGGTTGCTTTTTTGCGCCATGTTTGCACCGTCTCCCGAAAGGGGCTGTCGCGAAAACCGCCGGCATCGCAAGAGCTTGCGTCAGGTTCCCGGCGGCGTGAACTTCCATCCACAAACGTATTCCGTCAAGGTAACATGTTACAAACGGCCCTGTCAACCGGCCGCCTATCCACTGGGTTACCTTAAACTAGAGGGCGGCGGTTGGGAAACGGTTTCAAAAAAATCGGGGAGGAGTCATTAGTCATTAGTCATCAGTCATTAGGAGGCGCCGAACAACAACTTCGTAGGACGGCTCTCCAGAGCCGTCCCGACGGCTCTGGAGAGCCGTCCTACTCTTGGAAGTTGTTGTTCGGCGCCTCCTTAGTGACCTGGGTTCTGGCCCGACGCTTCGACCCTGGTTGCTAATGACTGATGGCTAATGACTAATGACTGCATTGAATGCTTCGCGAACTGTCCGTGCAGAACCTGGCCCTGATCGAGGACGTGCGCGTCGAGTTGCAGCCGGGCTTCTGCGCCTGGACCGGCGAGACCGGCGCCGGCAAGACGCTGTTGCTGACGGCGCTGGGTCTGCTCCTGGGCGAACGCGGCTCCAGCGAGCTGATCCGCAGCGGCGCCGATGAGCTACGCATCGTCGGCAGTTTTGAGCTGATGCGGCCGGAGTTGCGCCGGGAGGTCGAAACGCTGCTCAACACGACGCTGGAGGACGAGCAATTAATCGTTCTGCGCCGCCTGAACCGTGCCGGCCGCAGTTTCGCCTACGTCAACGACCAGCCCGTGGCGGTGGCGACGCTGCGGCAACTGGGCAACGTGCTGGTGGACGTGCACGGTCAGCGGGAGAGCCTGTCGCTGCTGCTGCCCGCCTACCAGACGCACCTGCTCGACGCCTTCGGCCACCTGGAGAAGCCGCGGCAGACGTACATCGACCTGGCCGAGCGTGTCCGCCAACTGCGGCGGCGGCTGAAGGAGTTGACCGAGCACCGCCAGCTGCGGCAGCGCGAACTGGCCCTGCTGCGCTTCGAGCGCGACGAGCTGGACGCGGCCAACCTGGTGGCGGGCGAACTGGCGGAGTTGCTGAAGGAGCGTGAACGGCTGGCGCACGCCTTTGCGATGCAGACCTTCGCGGAGACCGGTTGTGCCCGGTTGTACGACGAGGAGGGCTCGGTGTTCGAGCACGTCGGCAAGCTGGGCCGTGAGGCGGAGACGTGGAGCAAGCTGGACGGCACGTTGGAAGAGGTGGTGCGGCGGCTGAAGGCGCTCACGGCGGAGGTACAGGACGTGGCCGAGACGTTGCGGTCGCTGGCGCAGCGCTGGCAGGCGGACCCGGGGCGTCGCGAGGAGATCGAGGAACGCGTGCAACTGCTGCGGCGGCTGGAGACGAAGTACGGCAAGTCCGCCGATGAGCTGATCGCCTACCGCGCCACGCTGGACGCACAGGAAAAGCAGCTGGCACAGCAGGAGGAGGACCGCGAATCGGTGGAGACGGAATTGACGGCGGCGTTCGGCCAGTTGCGGCAGGCGGGGGCGGAGCTGAGCCGGCAGCGGCAGAAAGTTGCGAAGGGGCTGGCGGCGGCGGTGCAAAAGCACCTGGCGGACCTGGGCATGCCGGATGCGCAACTGGACGCGGCGCTGGAGCCGCAGCCGCTCGGCGACCATCCCATGACGGGAGACGTGCCGGCCAACGGGCTGGAGCAGCTGGAGCTGATGCTGGCGGCCAACAAGGGCGAGCCGGGCCGGCCGCTGCGCAAGATCGCCAGCGGCGGCGAGTTGTCGCGGACCATGCTGGCGCTGAAGACAGTGCTGGCGGCGCACGATCAGGTGGCCACGCTGGTGTTCGACGAGATCGACGCCAACGTCGGCGGCCGGCTGGGCGACGTGCTCGGCGAAAAGCTGGCGGCCCTGGGTCGGTCGCACCAGGTCATTTGCGTGACGCACCTGCCGCAGGTCGCCAGCTACGCCCGGCATCAGTGGACCATCCGCAAGGCGAAGCGCGGCAAGCGCACCGCGACGACGATCACGCTGCTGGCGGACCACGACCGGCTGGACGAGCTGGCAACCATGCTGCGCGGCGAGGCCCGCGGCGAGACGACGCTGCAGGAGGCGGCGGCGATGCTGGAGGCGGCCCGCAAACGCTGGTGACGCGGGCCTGTCGCTCTTGACCACTCGCTGCGGATGTGCTTTGCTCATTAACATGGGTGTTGAACCGCCTTGCCAGCCCACCGCGCCGCTGCCCTACCTGTGGATGCTGCTGAGCAACCTCCTTTTCGCCGGCATGGGAGCGTGCGCGCACGCCCTCGGCCAGCGTCAGGTGGACTGGCAACTGGTGGTCGTCTGCCGGGCCGGACTGGTGCTGCTGTTCGCGTTTGGCCTGGCTCTGGGCGCGCGTGCGCCGCTGGTGCTGTGGCGGCCCGGCATCCTCTGGATGCGCTCGCTGGCCGGCAGCAGCAGCATGGTCTGCACCTTCTACGCCCTGACGCACCTGCCGCTGTCTGACGTGCTGACGCTCACCAACATGTTTCCGCTGTGGGTGGCGCTGTTGTCGTGGGGGGCGTTCGGCGAGCGGCCGGAGGCGAGGTTCTGGCTCGCGGTGCTCAGCGGTTTGGCCGGCGTGGCCCTGATCCAGCAGCCGCACCTTATGGAGGGCAATTTCGCCGTCCTCGCCGCCCTGGGTGCGTCGCTGTTCACGTCAGTGGCCATGCTCGGTCTGAACCGCCTGGGCGACCTCGATGCCCGGGCCATCGTCGTCCACTTCTCCGGCGTGGCGCTGGTGTTCTGCCTGGCCGCGTACTTCGTGTTCCCGCGCCGCTCCGACGTCGGAGAGTTGCCGGAGGGGCCGGAACTGCTGCTGCTGCTGGGCATCGGCGTCACGGCGACGATTGGGCAGATTTGTCTGACCAAGGCGTTCGTCAGCGGCCTGGCCACCAAAGTAGCGGTGGTGGGTCTGTCGCAGGTGGTGTTCGCGCTGCTGCTGGACGTGCTGCTGTTCCGCCAGCCAGTGCGGCCGCTGTCGCTGCTGGGCATGGCCCTGGTGCTGGCGCCGACCGCGTGGGTGATGCTCTCCGGCCGCGGCGAACCTGCCATGGAGACAATCGTCTCGCCGCCGCCTATAAATGACGGTGAATGAGTGTCTGTTTCGCAGCTTCCCGAGGGTGCAGCCGCCGATGACCGCGAACGCCACCGACGACTTCCAGCAGCGTAAAAAGCAAATCCGCGAAGAGGCCCACCGCCGCCGCAATGAGCAGCCAGACAAGGACGCCCTGAGCCAGCACATCTGCGCCGCCTTCGTGGCCCTGCCCGAGTACGCCGCCGCGCGAACCGTGATGTTTTACGTCGATGTCCGCAGTGAGGTGCGCACGCGCCACTTCCTGCCGACCGCTCTGACGCACGGCAAGCGCATCGTCGTGCCCTACTGCGTCAACAACGAACTGGAGCTGTTTCTGCTGGAAAACATGGACGAACTCGCGGTCGGCATGTACCGGATTCTCGAACCGAAGGCGGAACTGCGGGCGCTGGCTGCCAAGCGCCTCGACGCGAAGGACCTGGACCTGGTGATGGTGCCGGGCGTGGCGTTCGACCGCCGCGGAGCGCGAATGGGTCACGGCTTCGGCTATTACGACAAGCTGCTGCAGCACGCCCGGCCGGACGCGCCGCTGGTGGCCCTGGCGTTTGAGTGCCAGCTGTTCGACGAGATTCCGACGGCGGCGCACGACATTTTCATGGACAAGATCATCACGGAGAAGGCGGTGTATGAGGGGCAGGGCCGCGGGGCGAGCGGCGCGGCGTAAGGGCGCCGGTGACAGCGCTACCTACCGGCGGGCTGACGCCGCGCCGCTCGCCTCACCCGTTCAGTGGTCCTTGCACAGCCGCGTGATGTGCCGCAGCATGTCGCGCACGGAGACGATGCCGGTGGCCTGGCCGTCGTTGACCACGGGGATGTGCCGATAGCCGCCGCTGTCCATCTTGTGCAGCGCGAACGCCAGCGTGTCGGTAGCGCTGACGCTCTCCGGGTTGGGCGTCATGAACCGCTCCAACGGCAACTCGGCGTAGTTGTCGTGGACGCCGGCAACCTTGGTGAGCAGGTCGCGTTCGCTGAAAATGCCGAGCAGTTTGCCCGCGGCGTCCACGACCAGTACGGCGCCGCAGTTGTGGCCGAGCATGATGGCGATGGCCGCCCGCACCGGCGCATCCGGCGGCAGCGCCACCGGCGGGTTCGGCTTCAGGGAGCCGACCCGATCCTCCATGAGGCTGCGCTCGACCTTGTTCGTCCAGATCGGTTGGTCGAGCGGCGCCAGAGGCAGCTGGCAGTTGCTGCACTCCTCGCTGCCGGGCAGGTTGTCGTGGCCGCAGGACGGACAGATCATGTTTCACGCCCTGAAGTGTGGTCAGAAGTCAGAGGTCAGGCAGCCGGGTTTTTTCTGACTTCTGACCTCTGACTTCTGACCTCTGACCTCTGGTTACTCGACCACCCAGATATCGTCCGCCTTGAACAGGTCTTCCAGCTTGCCCTTGCCCTTGGACTTCTGCACGTCCTCGATCTGGTTGTTGACCAGTTCGTCATAGGTCGGCTGCTCGATACAGCGGAAGACACCGATGCACTCCGGGAAGTCCGGGTAGACCATGCGGCTGAGCAGGTACGCCAGGCTCGGCTCCGTCGGCCTGCTCGTCGTGGATCAGCAGGTCATCCACGCTGATGCCGTTGCCCAGCTCGACCTTCTCCGGGTCGAGGCCGTGCAGGCGAATGCCGTTGTTGTGGTCCTTGCCGAAGATCAGCGGCTTGCCGTGCTCCAGGTGCAGCACGTTGTCGGCCTTGACCGACTTGTCCGTGGCATACTCGAAGACGCCGTCGTTGAAGATCTTGCAGTTCTGATACACCTCGACGAACGCCGAACCCTTGTGGGCGGCGGCGCGGCGCAGCGTCTCGGACAGGTGGTTGATGTCCACGTCCACGGTGCGGGCCACGAAGGTCGCCTCGGCACCGATGGCCAGCGACAGCGGTCGCAGCGGGTTGTCCAGCGAACCGAGCGGGCTCGACTTGGTGCGCGTGCCCAGCCGTGAGGTCGGCGAATACTGTCCCTTGGTCAGGCCGTAAATCTCGTTGTTGAACAGGACGATCTTCAGGTCCACGTTGCGGCGAATGGCGTGGATCAGATGGTTGCCGCCGATCGACAGGCCGTCGCCGTCGCCGGTGATGACCCAGACTTGCAGGTCGGGCCGCGCCACCTTCAGACCGGTGGCCAGCGTCGGCGCCCGGCCGTGGATGGTGTGGAAGCCGTAGGTGTTCATGTAGTACGGGAAGCGGCTCGAACAGCCGATGCCCGAGATGAACACGAGGTTCTCGCGCGCGACGCCCAGGCCGGCCATGACCTTCTTCATCTGCGCGAGGATCGAGTAATCGCCACAACCGGGACACCAGCGGACTTCCTGGTCGGAGGCGAAATCCTTGGCGGTTAACGTGGGCAGCGAGACAGTAGACATGCAAACCCCCTGCTCTGTGTGTAGCCCAGCCGTCGTCGGTCGGGCGCCAGTCTGCGGTGTGGGCGTCTCTCTATCGGTATTGTAGGGCGTGAACCTGGGTCTGAATTTCTGCCGCCTGCGGCTTACGCTCTGCAACCTTTCTGATGTCAGTTGGGTTGTACGCGCCAAGCCGCAAGCGGCAGAAATTCACGCCAGCATCTGCTCGATTTTCTGCTCGATCTCGCTGACGAGGAACGGCCGACCCTGGATCTTGTTGAGCCCAACCGCGTCCACCAGAAACATGCCGCGAATCAGCAGCAGTAGCTGGCCAGCGTTCAGCTCGGGCACCAGCACCTTCTTGTAGCGCTTGAGCACCTCGCCGGTGTTCTTCGGCATCGGGTTCAGGTAGCGCAGGTGGGCGCCGGCGACCTTGTAGCCCTTGCGCTGCGCCCGCTCCACCGCCGAGACAATGGCCCCGTAGGTGCCGCCCCAGCCGAGCACCAGCAGGTCGCCCTGCTCCGGCCCGTGGACCTTCAGCGGCGGAATCTCATTGGCGATGTT
The DNA here is from genome assembly GCA_963750165.1 of uncultured Gemmataceae bacterium. Classification (GTDB taxonomy): domain Bacteria; phylum Planctomycetota; class Planctomycetia; order Gemmatales; family Gemmataceae; genus CAVVPN01. Next base: position 1,042,426 of record CAVVPN010000003.1, read on the forward strand.
GGCGATCTTCTGCGCCCGCGTCCGGACCATGTGCTCGTGGTTGGCCGGGTCGTAGTTGACGTTGCCGGTCACGTCCTCTTTTTCGATGCCGCCAATGCGGTGCTCCAGGCCGGGCGTGCCGGGGATGGCCCACTGCCGCACCAGCCGGGCGTCGCGCTTGTACGGCAGGAACGTCGCGGGACCGTTGCCGTTGCTGTTCGGCGCCGTCGGGTGCGTCACCTTGATGCGCTGCAACTCGGCCAGGTTCGGGATCAACCACGGCTCGGCGCCGTTGGCCAGGTAGCCGTCCGACAGCAGGAACACCGGCGTCATGAAGCGTGACCGCCAACCGCACCGCCTCGAACACCATGTCGAAGCAGTCCGCCGGCGTGCTGGGCGCGACGATGGCCACCGGGCACTCGCCGTTGCGGCCGTACATCGCCTGCAACAGGTCCGACTGCTCCGTCTTGGTCGGCAGGCCGGTGCTCGGGCCGCCGCGCTGCACGTCGATGATGACGCACGGCATCTCGGTCATCACAGCCAGGCCGATGGCCTCGGACTTCAGGCAGATGCCGGGGCCGCTGGTGGCGGTGACGCCGAGTGCCCCGCCGAAGGCGGCGCCGAGGGCCATGCCGATGGCGGCAATCTCGTCCTCCGCCTGCACGGTGCGGACGCCGTAGCGCTTCATCTCGGACAGGTGGTGCAGGATGTCGCTGGCCGGCGTGATCGGGTAGCTGGCGTAGACCAGCGGCAGGTGGGCCAGCTCCGTCGCGGCCACCAGGCCGAGGGCGAGCGCCTCATTGCCGGTGATCTTGCGATAGCGGCCAGGCTTGATCTGCGCCTTGGCGACGCGGTAATGCACCGGCATGGTCTCGGTGGTTTCGCCGAAGTTGTAGCCGGCCTTCAGCGTCCGCGTGTTGGCCTCCAGCACCGCTGGGTTCTTGGCGAATTTCTCGCGGATCCAGCGCAGGGTCGGGTTCCAGCGGCCGCTCGTACAGCCAGTAGACCAGGCCCAGGGCGAAGAAGTTCTTGCAGCGGTCGGCCTCGCGCGGGCTGAGCTTCATCTCGGCGACGGCCTCGCGGTTGAGCTTGTTGATCGGGATGCGATAGATCTTGTAGCCTTTGAGCGAACCGTCCTCCAGCGGGTTGGTCTTGTAGCCAGCCTTGTGCAAATCGCCGCTGCTGAAGGCGTCGTCATTGACGACGAGGATGCCGCCTTTTTGCAGGTCCTTCAGGTTGGTCTTGAGGGCCGCGGGGTTCATGGCGATCAGGGCGTTCAGGGTGTCGCCGGGCGTGTGGATGTCGCGGCTGCTGAAGTGAACCTGGAAACCGGAGACGCCGGCCAGGGTGCCGGCGGGGCGCGGATTTCCGCGGGGAAGTCGGGCAGCGTGCTGATGTCGTTGCCGAGGATGGCCGAGGCGTTGGTGAACTGGGTGCCGGCCAGCTGCATGCCGTCGCCGGAGTCCCCCGCGAACCGGATCGTGACGGAATCGACTTCTTGCACCTCATGGTGCGGGCGTCGGACAGCGGGCAGGGTCGGATTGGACGTGGTCATGACAACCTCAAAAATGGCGATCAGGCCCCTTCGCGTTCCAGGGACACCCCCCCCGGATTCGGGGGCAGGTTGTGGACGGTCTCAGGAAAGTGATCCACCAAATAGTGTACGATGCGTTTGACCGACAGCACGCCGAGTGGCCGGCCGGATTCATCGACGACGGGTAAGTGCCGGTAGCCGCCCTCCTCCATGCGCTTGACGGCCGCGCCGATGGAGTCCTTGGGGTGGACGGAGACCGGGTTGGGCGTCATGCAGGAGGCGATGGAAATGGACAGCGGTTTCCCCGCGGCCAGGACGCGGCGCATGAGATCGCGCTCGGTGAAGATGCCGACGACGCGCTGGCCGTGGACGACCAGCAGACAGCCGACACCCTCACGGCGCATGAGCGCGACGGCCTCGGCCACGGTCTGGGTGGGCTGCACTTGCCGGGGCGGCGTCGGCAGAAGGCGGGACACGCTGTCGATCTTCAAATTGCGAGGCAGGTCCATATCGGCTCTCACCGGCGGGCGGCACACAGCGGCTGTCGCGCGGTCACTGGCCCTTCACGCCCGGGACGACTCTTGTTTAAGATAGCACTCGCGTTCCGGGTTGGCGGAACAATCGGGAGACGTCAGCGGGATTCGCGGAAGGACGTTCTCGAACTTGTTTGCGCACGTTGCGTGACGGTTACCTGTGCATCTACCTTAATTCTCGACAAAAGGCGCGCGACCGGCAAGGGCGAAACCCGCGCTGCCCCCCGGCGCGGCGGACGGCGGTTGGTGTGAAGCTGTGAAAACGTGATCATCCGTGGGTCTTCGTGGGGCAGACATTCCTGTCTGCCATAGCATCCGGCAGACAGGAATGTCTGCCCCACGAAGAAGCGAAGAGGGCCGACGCACATGCCCCAGCCCGACCGCCTGCTGCCCCTGTTGCGCCGCGCTGCCGTGCTGTGGCGAGCCACGCCCGGCCGCCGCGGCCGTCTGGTGTGTCCGCCCGACGCCACCGAACTGCTGGTCGGCGGCGATCTGCACGGCAACGTGGACAATTTTCGCCGGCTGCTGGTGGCCGCCGACCTCGCGCAGCAGTCGCGGCGACACCTGGTATTGCAGGAAGCGGTTCACGGCCCACACCGCTACCCGCAGGGCGGCGACAAGTCGCACCAGCTGCTCGACCTGATCGCGGCGCTGACCTGCCAGTTCCCGGGCCGCGTCCACTTCCTGCTCGGCAACCACGAGCTGGCGCAGTGGACGGAACAGACGATTTCCAAGGGGGACGATGACCTGAACGACCTGTTCCGGGCAGGCGTGGCCAGCGCTTACGGCAACCGGGCCGACGAGGTGTATGCCGCTTACCTGGACCTGTTCGCAGCAGCGCCGCTGGCGCTGCGGACGGCGAACCGTGTGTTCGTCAGTCACAGTCTGCCGTCGGCGCGGCGGCTGGCTAGCTTCGACCTGGCGCTGCTGGAGCGTGAGCGGCAGGACGAGGCGGAGTTGCTGGTGGGCGGCGGCGTCCATGCGCTGGTGTGGGGCCGCGACACCACGCCGGCGAACGTGGCCGACTTCCTGGGCAGGGTGGACGCGGACCTGCTCATCAGCGGCCACATTCCTTGCGACGACGGTTTCGCGGTGCCGAACGAGCGACAGCTGATCCTGGACAGCCATGCGGACCCGGCCTGTTACGGTTTGTTCCCGGCCGACCGGCCGCTGACGCACACCGAACTGGTCGGCTGTGTGGCGAAGCTGTGACCTTTGCGGAGGAGCGGGAGAATTGCGGATATGCGGGACGAAGCGGATTTGCCGGAGACGGTGCGTGAGACGGTCATCGTCGAGGAACAGACGTTCCTGATCGACCGGCCTGACGAGGCGGTGATGTACCAGGGCTTCAACCCGGGCAAGCCGGGCGTGCCCTACGAGGAGATGCCGTACTGGAGCGACATCTGGCCGGCGGCGCGGATGCTGGCCAAGGTGCTGTTGCGCGAGGAATGGCCGCCGGGAAGCCTGGCGCTGGAGGTCGGCTGCGGCCTGGGGCTGCCGGGCGTCGTGGCGCTGGCGCGCGGGCTGCGCGTCACCTTCAGCGATTACCATCGGCTGGCCCTGCGCTACGCCGAGCGCAACGCCCGGTTGAACGGCTTCGATCAGTTCGAGACGCTGGCCCTGGACTGGCGGCACCCGCCCGCGGACTTGCGCGTGGACTTGGTGCTGGGCTCCGATCTGATTTACGAGATCGACAACGTGGCGCCGCTGGTGGGCCTCATCAAGCAGGTGCTGAGGCAGGACGGACAGTGTCTGCTGACCGATCAGGAGCGCGTGCCGGCGTTCGCGGTGCGGGAGGCGCTGACGCAGGCGGGGCTGACGTTCACGACACAGACGCTGCGGGCGGGACAGCCCGGCGGCCGGCGCATCAAGGGGACGCTGTACTGCATCCGGCACTCCTCGTAGCGTAGGCGGCGGGGCTTCCGTTCAGGGCTGTGATTGGGTACGCTTGGCATAAGGAGGAACAAGCCATGCCGCTACGGGATCACTTTCATCCGCCGTTGACGAAGATCCCGTCCTGGGAAGAACTCCACGGGGGCTGGCCGATGGTCATCGTCCAGCAACTTCGCAAGCAGTTGCCGCCCGGCTACGTCTCCGCGCCGCGGGTTCACCTCGGCGTGATGGTGGAGATCGATGTCGCCGCCTACGAGAAGAAAGCCCCGTCGGCCTCCGATAACCCGAACCGCAACGGCGGGGCGCCGGCGGTGTGGGCGCCGGCGGCGCCGAGCGTCGCCGTCGAAACCGAGTTGCCGGACGACGACGAGTACGAGGTCCGCATTTACGACGCCGAACGGGGCCGGACCCTGGTGGCGGCGATCGAGATCGTCAGCCCGGCGACCAAGGACCGGCCCGAAACGCGGAACGCCTTCGTCGGGAAGTGTGCCGCCCTCCTGCGGAACGGCGTGGCGGTCAGTATCGTGGACGTCGTGACCGCTCGCCGCTGCAACCTGTACGCGGAGTTGATGGCCTTCCTCGGCCACCCCGACCAGACCCTCGGCCCGGAACCGCCCCCGGTGTATGCCGCTTCGTGCCGGTGGCTGCGCAAGTCGGCCCGGGCCGTCCTCGAAACGTGGTCGCATGCCCTGATCATCGGGCAACCGCTGCCGACCCTCCCGTTGTGGCTGACCGACACCCTGTCCGTGCCGCTCGACCTGGAACGTAGTTACGAGCAGGCGTGCGAGGACCTGAGCATCCCGTGACCTGACACTTTGTGCCGGCCCGCCGCGCCGTCGCGCTCGGCCGTCCGGCGGCGCTGGCCGGCTGGCTGTACGGCGTCGCCAGCCGCGTGGCGCTCAAGGCCCGGGCGCGCCGCCCCGCTGCCCACACGCTGCTACATCCGCGTCGCCAACGTCCGCAAGGCGCCGGCCCCCTGACGCGATCATTTCTTCCAGGTCTTGTCCGCCGCCTGGTTGAGCAACTGCTGGATGTTGTAGTCGCTGTCGGTGCCGGTGCGGCGGTTGAACAGCGCCGCGATGTTAACACCGTCGGGCCGCTGCAGCACCATCGCCCACGTCCCCGGCAGGCTGCCGAAGAACGCATAGGACGCCGAGCCGCCCTTGCGCGGCTCGCCGCTGACCCAGTACGCCTGCAGGAAGCGCACCAGGTCCGGCGCCGACGCGATCAGGCCGCCGTGCGCGTCCATCGCCTCCAGGTCGAAGCCGCCGTCCGGCCACGGCACCTGCACCTTGCTCGACGGCACCATCACGTTGCGCGTTAGCCCCGTGTCCAGGTACACCGGTTCCTTCGGGTTGCGGTTCTGCGGCAGCGTCCGGCCCAGCGCGATGCTCGACAGCCCCAGCGGTTGCAACACCTGCTGCCGCAGCGCCGTCGGGTAGGTCTGCCCCGTCGCCTTCTCGATGACGCGGCCCAGCAGACAGTAGCCGAAGTTCGAGTACACCGACTTCTTGCCCGGTGTGAACTGCAGCGGTTGGCCGGCCATGTACTTGATGATGTCGGCCGGTGTCGCCGGCCCCGGCTTGCCCAGGGCTTTCGCGATCTTCAGCGACTCGAACATCGGGTCGAAGGCCTTGTCGCGGTCCCAGCCGCCCTTGTGGTCGATCAGGTGCTTGACGGTGATGTCCTGCCAGCGCGGGTCCATCTTCTGCCCCTTCGGCGGTGTGATGCCGAGGTAGGCCACGATTTTCGTGTCGAAGCGGATTTTGCCTTCGCGGATGAGCTTCAGCAGCAACGCCAGGGTGATCGGCTTGCTGACGCTGGCGACGCGGAAGGGCGTGTCCGGGCCGAGCAGCTTGCCCTTGAACGGATCCTGGTAACCGTAGCCGCGGGCCAGCACGAGTTTGCCGTCCTTCATCACCGCCAGGGTGCCGCCCGTGATGTGGCGCTCGCGCATGAATTTCTGCATGGCGGCGTCGAACGCGGCCAGCGCCGGCACCGCCTGGCCACTCGTCGGCAGCGGGTACTTGACCGCCGGGGCCGGCTGCTGCCCCACGGCCGCGTTGACGCCGTGGCCGGCCAGGCTCAGCACGCCGACCGCCACACACGCCACCCAGGATCGATCCAACCCGTGCATGCTGCCGCCCCCTCTTGAGCGGTTCCCTCTGGGCTCGCGCACACCCCGTAGGACGGCTCTCCAGAGCCGTCTCGCCTGCAGAGACGGCTCTCCAGAGCCATCTCGCCTCTCCGACGGCTCTGGAGAGCCGTCCTACGGGGTGGTGTGGTCCACACGGCTGTGAACCGCTCTAAACCGGCATCGTGTGTTACACCTGAGCCGCCGCCTGCTCCATTTCACGGCGGATGTCGTTCATCGGCTCGATCACGTCATCGACCTTGTCCTCGAACAGATCGCCGATGAGCAGGTCGGTCAGGTGGCCCTTGAGGTGCGGATACTTGCGGACGAAGCGGCCGAAGTTGAAGCCGTCGTAATACTCGCACACCAGCCGCCGCATCCGGTCCATGCCCACGTTGTAGTTCGCCGCCCAGCCGCCCAGCTGCGCCGCCGACGTGTCGCCCTTCGCCAGGCCGTCCGCGACCGCGTCCGCCGCCAGCGACCCCGACTTCAGCGCCAGCAGCACGCCCGAGGAGTACAGCGGGTCCAGGAAACCGTAAGCGTCGCCGACCAGCACCCAGCCGTCGCCGGCCGCCTGCGACGAACGGTACGAGTAATCCTTCGTCGTGCGGAACGGGGCCACACGCTGCGCCCCGGCGAGCAACGGTTGCACCCCCGGACAGCTCTCCACCTCTTCCTGATAAATCTTCTCGTAGTCGTCGCCGCGGTCCTTGAACAGCAGCCCCAGATCAGCGACGACGCCGACGCTGGTCACGTCGTCGTGCAGCGGGATGAACCAGAACCAGCCTTGCTTGCCCTTCGTCTGGATGACCAGCGTCGCCCCCGGGTCGATGCCCGCGCGCTTCGCCCCCTTGAAGTACGTCCACAGCGCGGCCTTCTTCAGCTTCGGGTCCCACACGCGCAGGTTGAAGCGATTCTGGATCAGCGAACTCTGGCCGCTGGCGTCCACCACCACCCGCGCCCGCACCGCGCACTGGCCGCCGTCCTCCAGTTGCACCTTGACGCCGACGGCCCGCTCGCCCTCGAAGAGCACGTCGAGCACACGGGCGCCCTGATGCACCTGGACGCCATGCTCGGCGGCGTTGGTCAGCATCATCTCGTCGAACTCGCTGCGCAGCACCTGCCAGGTCTGTGAGCACTCGTGCGGCTTGTTCTGGAAGAAGATAAACGGCTCGGACAGCTTGCCGTTCTCGTTGATGAACTGCACGCTGCGCTTCTCGACGAAGTGACTTTGCCGCATCTTCGGCAGCATGTTCAGCCGCCGCAGCACCCAGTACGTCTCGGGGATGAGCGACTCGCCGATGTGGAAGCGCGGAAACCGCTCGCGCTCGAACAGCTGGACCCGGAAACCGCGCTGCGCGATCAGCGTCGCGGCGGTCGCGCCGGCCGGGCCGCCGCCGATGACGGCCACGTCGGTCTGGTCAGGAATCGTCATGCCATCCTCTCCTCGCTGGAAGTTTCAAGGACCGCCGCTTACGGCTAGCGGGGATCGCCAACCTTGCCCCTGGCGTCCGTCCCCTGGTATCATCCTATCATGGACGCGAACACTGTTACTTCTGATATGACTCTTCCCACCACAGTCATCCCCGTCATCGGGGAGTACATCGCGGTGCGGCCCGGCTATTGCGGCGGGAAGCCTCACGTCATCGGCCACCGCATCAAGGTTCAACACATCGCCCGCTGGCGCGAACATCTGGGGATGACACCCGAGGAGATCGTCGCCACATATCCCAGTCTCTCGCTGCCGGCGGTCTTCGCGGCACTCGCTTATTACCACGGCCACCGGTCTGAGATCGACGCCGACATCGAAGCCGACGAACAGTTCGTGGCGGAGTTGAAGACGAAGACTGGACCGTCAAAGCTTCAGGAAAAGCTGGCGGCGCTTCATGGCAAAGACGATCCGCTTTCACCTGGATGAGAACTGCGACCCGCGGATTGCCGCAGGGCTGGCGCTGCACGGCGTTGATGTGACCACCACGCCTGGGGCGGGGTTGCTCCACGCTTCCGACGAGGCGCAGCTCGCCTACGCGGTCAGTCAGGGACGGATGATCGTGACGCAGGACACGGACTTCCTGCGCCTGGCGGCGGCCGGCCAGGAAACTCCAGGTGTGGCTTTCTACCCGGCCCAGGGGCGTTCCATCGGGCAGGTCATCCATGTCCTCCTCCTTATCTGGGAAGTGTACGAACCCGATGAGGTACGAAACCGCGTGGAATTTCTCTGAGTGAGGAAACGGAGTCGTGAGACTTCGGAAGGCACGTCCGAAGTCTCACGACTTCGGCTACAAACAAACCCGCGCTAACTGTGGCGCCACGGCCGGGGCCGCCCTGTTCGTTTGCCCAGTCGGTTGCCCTTGCCTCGCTCGCCCCGCGGCCGGTACAATCACCGACATTTCACCGGGACGGCCTGAACCGACCATCATCACTCGCCACCGCTCCGGCCGCGCCGGAACGGTGTCTGTAGTTTTGGGGCAACCGGCGCGTCCACGGGCGGACGACTCCCTAACCCACGGCCAGAGCGCAGGAGTTCCATGTCGATCCAAATCCTGTGCCCCAACGGGCACGAGCTGTTCGCGGAGCCCGAACACGTCGGCCGCAAGGTGCGCTGCCCCGCCTGCAAGGTGGTCCTCGTCGTCCCCGGCCCGAACCCGGGCGTGGCTGCCGCCATCGTGCAGGCGCCGCCGCTGCCGCCCGCCGCGCCGCCCCCGCGGATGGCACCGCCGCCGCCCCGGCGCGAGGCCCTCGACCAGCTCGAGGAGATCGATCAACTGGAGGAACTCCCCGCGGAGGGGCTGGACGACCTGGAGGCGCTCCCGGAAGAAGAAGAGGGGGAGCAGCGCCCCGGCCGGATGCGGAACAAGGATCGCATGCGGCGCGCGAACCTGGGGCTCGGTTGCCATTACCTCAAGATCCTGTTCATCCTGGCGGCGTTCTTCGTGGGCGTCGGCGGCAGCCTCCTGGGGGTCATCCTGGCCGTCGGCGGCGGCGGCGTGGCCCTGCTGCGCGTGGTCCAGATCGTCCAAAACATCATCTACCTGGCGGCGCCGCTCCTGGGACTGGCCGGCTCGTTCCTCTGTTTCTGGCTGCCGGTCAAGACCGGCGCCCGTGCCCTGATTATCGTCTCGTTCAGCCTGGACGCGGCTGCCCTGCTCTGCGCGCTCATCAGCCTGATCGCGGTGGTCGGCGCGATCCTGGCCGGCGCGGGCAGCACCACGGCGACGGGCATGCTGGCCCTGGCGGGCATCCTCAACCTGATCGCCGTCCTCGGCTTTTTCGTCGCCTGGATCTGCTTCATGATCGCCCTGCGCAACCTGGCCTATTACCTCAAAGACGAGGTGACCGGCGACGAGGCCATCAAACTCATGCTGTTCACCATCATCATCACGCCCCTGGGCCCGATTTTCCTCTTTTTCACGGTCCTCGTGCTCCTGGCCACCTCCCCGTTCCTCACCGGCATGGTCGCGCTCGTCATTCTCATCGGCTGGCTGGTCGGGCTGGGCAAAACCATGTTCGGCATCCTGAACCTGCTCGCCACGCTGCGCCAGAACCTCCAGACGCGCTGGTCGTGAGCGGCGGCGCTCCTGTCCGGCACGCGGGTGGCCGGCATACATTAACGGGGTGGTGGTTGGGTTTCCGCAGGAGAAAAAGGGGGCCACAATGACAAACGCACGATGGTGGTGGGCGGCGGTGCTGCTGGTGGTGCTGGCGGGCGGTTCCGGGCCGGCGGCGGCGCAGGGCAAGCCGACGACCTGGAAGGATGGCAAACTGGAGATCCAGTTCCCGGGCGAGCCCAGGGAGGGCAAGAACAAGCTGGAGATGCAAAAGGGCCTGAAGACCATCTACCTGGCGACCTTCAACGAGATCCCGAACATCGCCAAGGCTGACGCGGCCCAGAAAAAGCTGATCATCGACAGCACCCGTAACAGCCTGGAAAAGGCCCTCAAGGGCAAGCTGCTCAGCGAAAAGAACATCAAGGCGGGCGACGTGACGGGCCGGGAGTTCCAGGTGGAATCGGCCGCCGTGGGCATTTACCGCACCCGGGTGTTCCTCCACGGCAACCGGCTTTACCAGTTCGTGGTGACCGGCGACAAGAGCGTGGTGACCGGCAAGGACGCGGAAACGTTTTTCAAGTCGATCAAGTTCATGAAGTGACCCCCGATGGTCTTTCCGGCGGCGTGACGGCGAACCGTCACGCCGCCGTTCAGCGCGCGACCCGGAAGTCCGCGTGGGCGCCCGTCGGCGGCCGGTCCTCCACTTCCTCATCCTCAATGTAATCCTCCCAGTAGGTGCGCACCGCGTCCAGGAAGCGCGCCACCGCGTCCGCCGCCCCTTCCGCGAACAGCTCGACCCGGCCGTCGGGCAGGTTGCGCACCCAGCCCGTGACCGGGTGATCGTGGGCCAGCCCCGCCACCGTCGCGCGGAAGCCGACGCCCTGCACCCGCCCCGTGTAGCGCACCAGGCGCGCGACGGGCTCGCTGGCGATGCTCATGTCGTTGCCCTCCCACACGAAACCGGGTCTACGGCGCGTGCTGGTGAATGATCTCGCACAGCCGCCCGAGCACACGGCCCTCGCGCGCCGGTGTCACGCCCTGTGGCAGCGGCACCTGATTGACGAACATCGCGAAGTTCAGCCGTCGGCCGCGCGCGGTCGTCATGGTGCCGGCCAGCGCCTTGCTCGTCAGCAGCACGCGGCCGTTGAGCAAATCCTGCCAGGCATACGTGCCGGTCTTCGCCTTCACCTGGCCGCGCGCCGGGCTGTTGGGCCCGACCACGTCCGCCAGGGTGCCATCCACGCCCAGCACCGGCAGCGCCGCCTCGTACGCCTTGTACTCCGGCCGCTTGGCCATCGCCTGCAACAGCTGCACGGTCGCCCGCGCCGTTACGTAGTCCGCCCCGGCGCCGCCCGCGCCGCCGCCGAACGAGATCGTCTTCGTGTCCACGCCCAGCTTCTTCAAAAAGTCGCGCTGCAGCCGCAGGCCGTCCGTCAGCGTGCCGCTTGCCGTGTTTGGCCGCCACCAGCAGCGGCAGCGTGCTGGCGTAGAGATTGTGGCTCACCTTGAGCGTCACCTTCGCGACCTCCGCGAACGGCGGCGATTTGTACAGGGCGACACGCTCCAGTTTGGCGTAGCTCGCCGGCTCCGGCAGGTCCGCCCGCGGCGCCTGCAGGGCGCTGGCGGCGACGGTCACGCCCTGCTGCCGCAGCGCATCGATGAACAGCGCCCGCGCGAAAGCGGCCGGATCCTCGACGTGATAGATGCGCACCTGCGGCTTCGCCTTGACGCCGATCTGGCCGCGCACCGTGAAGCGGTCGCCGCCCAGCGCCTTGATTTCAATTTTGCTCGCGGCGCCGGCGACAGTCTGCACCTGGGCGTCCATGCGCACGAAGTCCGTTTCCGGCCGCATGCGCACCTGGGCGGCGGCACCGGCCTTGGCGGCGGGCGTCACGATCACGTCGATGACGTTGTCGTTGACGACGATGGGCGTCACGATAGTCGGGCCGCTGCCGCTGGACTTGCTGCGCTCGAACAGCCGTTCGTCGATGAGCACGTCGCCCTCGACGTGCTTGATGCCGTGCGCCGCCACCTGTTTGGCCAGCGCTTTCAGGCCGGCCAGCGGGTCGGTGTCGGTCAGGCAGTCGGTGGTGCTGCCGGCGCTCGCGTAGGTGTGATCCTTGTCGCGGAAGACCAGTTTGCCCTGCGCGTCGGTGCGGCCGCCGAGCGTCACGTCGCCGGAGGCCACCAGGATCAGATCGCCCTTGAGTCGGCCGTCCTTGACGGTGCCGCGGGCGTACACTGGCGTCTCGAAGAGGAAATCGACGCCGAGCAGGCACAGCGCCGCGGCCACGGAGAACAGCTTCGTCACCGACGCGGGCAGCAGCATACGGTCGGCGTTGTGGCTGTAAACGACCTCGCCAGTCCTGGCGTCGGTCACCAGGATGCCCCAGTGCGATTGACGGTAATCGGGACCGTTGAGGACCGTGTCGAGGCGCGCCGACCACTGCTTCGCCTGCTGCCGGGCCGCGACCGTCGGCACAAGTTGCAGGCAGACCAGGGCCAGCGTCAGGTACACGAACGGGCCGCGCCGCAAGCGAGTCATGGAGGAGCCTCCCTTATCTGGGATTGGAACCGTCACCACCGGTGCGGTAGTCAACATAAGGCCCGGCGGCCGGGGATCAAGTCTCGACCTTTAACGCGATTCCCGCAGGGCAGGCGCACACGACGTGTTGTGGTCCACGTGCCCCGCTCGCCAGCCGCGCGTGACGTTTCGCCCGGCTCGCAGCGTTTCCCCAGGCGGCAAGGTTTGCGCCGTTTCGAGCCGTTGGCTACTTTATGGGGGCACCGGACTATTCCCCAGGCGGCCGGAAGCGCATCGGCTGCGAAGGAAGGCCAACCGGTCCCCCGCGGCGGCGAAGTTCGCGAGAACTGACCGCCGGCGGTGCGTTCACGGCGGCGGCCGTGCCGATGGTTGATGTGGGAGGAGCGCCGCCCCGAGCTTCCACCAGCGCCGGGGCGACTGGTCCCTCCCGAACAAGGGATGCACTCATGATTCCGCTCGCGATCCAGCTGACCGACCAGCCTGACGGCGACCTCTGCGGTCTGTGCGGCGAACACGACGCCGGCCGCCCGGGGCCGCGGTTGTGTCTGGCCGACACCTGGCACAATGTCTGCCGCCGCTGTGGTCAGGCACACGCCCCGGCGCTGCTGGCGCTGCTCGACCTGGCCCGCGTCGCCGAACAGGTTGGCCACATCGGCCGCCACACGCTGGTGCCGCCCCTGAGTGCCCTGCTCGACCTCAACCGGGCCGCCGAACACTACCTCGACGCCCGCCAGCCCAGCCGCCACGCCGCCTGACCGCCCCACCCCGAAGCCCTGAGCCAACTGGCACAACCCGCGGCACCCGTAGCTTTACAGGCCCGCGGAGTTTTTCCGGTTCCCGGTGACCGGCCACGGCCAAACTTGAGACCTGTATCGGGCCGATCAACCTTATCGGCAACGGACTCGCTTTCCGAAGTTGCCGTGACGCACGCCTGCCCCGCGTCTGCCGGGAAAAATCCGTTCCGTGACCCTGCCACCTGGCTCCAACACCTGGGGGTTGCCGCATGATGAAACGCCGGCCTGGCTTTTTCGCTCCCACCCTGGAAACGCTCGAGGACCGCGTCACGCCTTCGTCCGCACCTCTGGTCTCGGAGTCCTTCGACACCACCGCCCTGGGCGCGTTGCCCGCGGGCTGGTCGCAGTGGCAGAACGCAGGCGGCCCGCAATTCGCGGTCGATAACCAGTACGCCCTCAGCCCCAGCCAGGGCCTGAGTTCGACGGCCACCATCTCCTGGGCGTCCGCCCGCGCCTGGGTCAACCAGTCCTTCAGCCCGAACATCGAGGTCAGCGCCGCGGTGTACACCAACAGCGCCATCCCGGTGCAGCTCCTGGCCCGCGGCTCGAATCTGAACACCGGCAACGGCAGTTATTACGCCCTGTCGGTCAAGGAAGGGCTGGAGGTCAAGCTGCAAACCGTCGTGGGCGGGACCACGACCACCATCGGTCTCGTGCAATCGAAATACTACCTGAGCAACCAGTGGGTGCGGGCCACGTTCAACCTCCTGGGCAGCACCCTGCGGGCACAGATTGTCCGCCTCGACACCAATCAGTACCTGGCCGCCGACGGCAGCTGGCAGGCGGCGCCCACCTGGGCGCTGACGGTCAACGACACGACGCTCACCGGCAACTACGTGGGCCTGGCCCGGCCCGGCAGCTACGCCGGCTCCTGGTACGCGGACGACTTCCAGGTGTACACCGCTGCCGGCGACGAGGTGCCGCCCAGCATCACGCTGTCGCCGCCGGCGGCCCCGCTGACCGGCGTCGTTCCGCTGACCGCGACCGTCACCGACAACAGTGGCGTGACGCGCGTGGAGTTCTACGTCGATGGCGGCCTGCGCGCCACCGACACCGCCGCCCCGTACACCTTCCCCTTCGACTCCAGCACCGCCGTCAACGGCACCCACACCCTGACCGTGAAGGCGTACGACGTGGCCGGCAACATCGGCACCCTCAACCTGACCGTGCAGACGCTCAACGCCAACTCGCTGGAGGTTCCGGCCATCTCGTCCAACTTCAGCCACATCCAGGTGGCCCAGTTGATCTACTCGCCGAGCCAGCTGGACGCGGCCGGCACCAGCATCTTGCAGAACGACACGGACCTGGTCGTCACCGACAGCACCGCGCTGAGCCAGCAGGTCCACGCTGTCGCGCCCAACGTCACGCAGCTGCTCTACACCAATGTCTCGACGCTGTACCAGTCCTCGCTGACGAGCTGGCTGACCTACGCGCGGGCCAACGGCATTTCGGAGGAGGGCGCCTTCCTGCACGTGACGACGCCCACGCCGTTCACCGGCAACAGCCCGTCGTCGCAGCCGGTCAGCTGGTTCTGGGGCGTGTATCTGGGCAGCACCCAGCCGACCCAGGGAACCTTCTCGGACCAGACCCTGGCGGCGCACGGCGCCGGCTCGCCGTTCAGCTTCGGCGCCGCGGGGCAGTCCGTGTACATCGGCTACCTGGAGTTGTTCCGCGAGATCGACCTGACACTGACGCTCGGAGCGGCCTACGGCTGGTCGGGGCGCTGGAGTATCCCACCGCCGTGGACGCCAACGGCAACCCAACGCAGTGGGCCCGCCTGACGACGCTGACGGACACCACGGGCGGTCTGCTGCACTCGGGCCAGATCACCTTCGACCCGCCCGCCAACTGGAAGGCAGCATCGATCAACGGTTCGGCGCCGATGTACTTCGTCCGCATCCGCACCGCGACCTCGGGCCGGGCGCCGGTGGCGTCCAGCATCCTGGGCAACGACTACCTGAACACAAACGGCACCACTTCCGGCGTGATCCCCGTCTTCGACTACGCGGCGGACACGAACCACGACGGCTACCTGGACAACGCCGAGTGGGCCAACCGTGCCCCGGGCGACAACGCCCGCTTCGCCTACCAGAGCCGGTCGTTCTACAGCAACTACGGCCAGATGCGCTTCGCCACCAACCCGAGCAACGCCAGCTTCCAGACCTGGATGGTGCAATACATGCAGCAACTGCTGCAAAGTGCGCCGTTCTCGGACGGCCTGTTCATCGACAATTCCAACACCCCGCCGCCGCTGCCGGGCAATAACATCCTGGAGTCGCTGGCGAACTACGGCACGGACTACGCCACGCTGCTGAACAAGATCGCCGTGGCCCTCGGCCCGACGAAGTTGGTGATGCCCAACACCTACACGCCGGGAGTGATTCAGCAAACGGCCGGCTTTTTTGAGGAAGTGGCCCTGAAACCGCTGGCCCACACCTACGACCAGTTCGAGTCGGTGGCCGGCAAGATTGCCACCTGGGAGGCGTCGCGGTCGCCGGCGCCGCTGGCGGTGCTGGACATGGACGCCAGCGGCGGTTCGCCAACCGACCCGCGCACCGAGATGGCGGGGCTGGCGTACTACTACCTGCTGGCCGACCCGCAGAACACGTTCATCGACCCCTTCGGCGGCGACGAACCCGGCAGCGATCTGACGCGGCACTGGTTCAACGCCCTGACCTTCAACGTCGGCCAGCCGGTCGGCCCCTGGTCGATGTTGCTGCAGGGGACGGACCCCAGCAACTCGGCGTTCACGTACCGGGTGTATCAGCGGACGTACACGAACGCACTGGTGCTGTTCAAGCCACTGTCCGAGAACAGCAGCGGCGCCGCGGGGACGATCGCGGACAACACAGCCACCACCATTCAGCTGAACGGGAGCTATCGCCTGCTGAACGTGGATGGATCGCTCGGCGGCGTCATCACCAGTGTGTCGCTGCGCAACGGCGAGGGGGCGATTCTGGTCAAGGCGTGAGGCCCGGGCAGGGGCACGAACCAAGCACATCAAACGCCGGAGGGCCGATGTCGGGTAAACCGTTTGACGTGACCTTGAAGGATTTGGTGGAGGACTACCTGACGGCCTGGCCGGCGGTACTCGGGCCGTGGCCGGTTCAGCAGGTGACGCTGATCGACGCGGACGTTTCGACGGTGACCGCGGCGGCGGATAAGGCGCTGCGAAGGGCCGTCGGCCCCGTGGCTGCTGCACCTGGAGGCGCAGACGGACCACGACCTCGGTCTGCCGGGGCGCGGCCACCTGTACGCGACGCTGCTGCATCACCGGCACCAGCTGCCGGTGCGCTCGGCCTTCCTGCTGCTGCGCCGCGAAGCCAACGCCAGCAACCTGACGGGCACGTACCAGCTGCAGCACCCCGACGACGCGGCGCCGTACCTGGTGTTTCGCTATCACGTGGTCCGGGTCTGAGAACTGCCGCTGGCGCCGCTGCTGGCCGGACCGGTGGGCACACTGCCGCTGGCGCCGCTGACCGACGCGGCGGCGGTGGACCTGCCGGCGGTGGTGGAGCGTATCGACGAGCGGTTGCGCCAGGAGCTGGCGCCGGCCGCGGCCGAAAAGTTGCGCGCCGCCATGTTCATGCTCATGGGCTTGCGTTATTCTGAGGAAGAGACGCAGCCGCTTTACGAGAGGTTGATGGCCATGATTGATCTGAGCAAATCTTCGACGTTTCAAATGGTGCTGGCAGAGGGCGCCCTGACCAACGAGAAGCGAGTGCTTTTGCTCCAGGGCGCAAGCGCTTCGGCGAACCGGACGCGGCTACCGTCGCGGCCATCCAGGCAATTACTCGTATTGAGGAATTGGACCCCTTGATGGAGCGCGTGCTGGAGGTCGGCAGCTGGCAGGAGTTGTTGACGCCAGCCTCGACTTGAAGCGCGGCGTCGATCCGGCATCCCATCGCGTCTCCAATTTTTGCATCACCCCAGGCCGACGAGTTGCACATGAACTTGTTTCTCTTGTTGGACCTTCTATACGCTGAGGAACTGACGCAGTCGCAGTACCAGAAACTGGCTGCCATGTTACGAAATTCCTCGACGTTTCAACTGATCCTTGCGAAAGGCCGTGCCGAAGCCGCTCTGGCCGGTGAGAAGCGTTTCCTCCTGATTCAGGGACGCAAGCGCTTCGGCGAACCGGACGCGGCTACCGTCGCGGCCATTGAAGCAATCACTAGCGTCGAAGAATTGGATGCCCTGGCAGAGCGCTTATTGGAGGTCGGCAGCTGGCAGGAATGGTTAGCACCGCTCGCGCCTGCTGACCCCGTTTACGTTTCGCGTAGGCAGAGTCCGCGCGAAACGTAAACGGCGGCAGCGGAGCACGAGCGTCAGAAAAATCAAGTCACTTCTTCATCGGCAGCGGCACCTGCCCCGGCCCCGCCAGGTAGGCGATCAAGTCGCGCACCTCCGTCTCCGACATCTGTGCCAGTTGCCCCTCGGGCATCATGGACAGCGTCGTTTTCTTGCGACTCTCGACATCCGTTTTAGCGAGGTTGATGCGTTCGTTCGGCGTCTGCACGGTCAGGGTCTGTTCACTCTCGCGGGCGATGATGCCGCTGATGACGCGGCCCTCGGTCGTGGTGAGGATGGTCACCTGGAAGTCGCGCGGCACCGCGAAATTCGGGTCGAGCAACTTGGACAGCAGGTACTCGGGGTTGCTGCGCTGGCCGCCGGTCAGCTCGGGACCGATGCGGCCGCCCTCGCCGAACAGGGCGTGACAGGCGGCGCAGGTTCGCGTGAAGAGCAGTCGGCCGTGCGACCGATCCGCCTTCGCCAGGTCCGCCGGCGTCACCAGCGCTTTGTACTTCGCCAGCAATTTGCCCTTGTCGCCCTTGCCGGACTGGACCGTGCCCCAGACGGCGTTGAGTTGCGTCAGCAGCTGCTTGTCGTTCAGGCTCGCGATCTGCCGGGCGGTGAACGCCGACACGTCGCGCGCGGCACCTTGTTCTTTTTCAGCGCCTCCAGCAGCGCGCGGGCGTAGGCGGCCCGCGACGCCAGCGTGGTGACCGCGTCCGCCTTCTCGGCGGCCGTGAGTTTGGGGTACAGGTTGAGGATCAATTGCGGCGTCTTCGGGTCGTTGACGGCGGCCAGGCCGCGCAGCGCCGGGCCGCGCATCTTGACATCCGCCAGCAGTTCGCGCAGCAGTTCCGGCAGCCCGGCGCCCGCACCTCGATCAGCGTCCGCAGGGCGGTCTGGCGCGAGCGCTCGTCCTGTTTGCCGTCGGCGGCGTACTGCCGCAGCGCCGCCAGCGCTTCCTTATCCGCGAACACGCCGGACAGGACGAGCGACAGCTCGCGCACCTCGGCGTTGGCACTGGCCGTGAGTTTTTTGCGCACCGCCGCCCACCCCGCGGGCGGCTTCAGGTTGCGCCGCCCCTGTAGCGCCGCGTGCATGCCGCGCAGGATGTCGGCCTTCACCACCTCCTCATCGGTGCGGTTGAACAACCGCACCAGCAGTTCCAGCGGGTCGCTGGACGCCGCCGCGGTGAGGCGGCGGGCGATGTACTCGCGCGTCAGTGGGATGCGCGACTTCAGCAATAGACCGCCCGCTCGCTCCGGGTCCGCCGGCACCAGCGGTTCCACGCCGTACCAGATCATCAGCGGCAAATAGGCATCCGTCGCGTCCTTCTCGTGCCCCATCAGCCCGTTCGCGATCGACCAGCGCTGCGCCAGCGGCAGCCGCTGCAAACCCGACGCCAGGGCCAGGCGCACCGCTGGTGAACCATCCTTGCGAGCCAGTTCGCCCAACCGTTTCGCCAGCGCCGGCGACGCCTTGCGGTTCTCCAGGGCCAGGCGCACCGTCCAGAGCCGCACCGTCTCCTCGGGGCTTTCGAGCAACCTGAGCCGTGCTGGTTCATCCAGCGCCCCAATGCTGTGCAGCGCCCACAGCGCCCGCAACTGCCGTGTCACGTCGGTCTGCTCGGCCAGCATTTTCCGCAGCGCCGGCACCACGTCCTTGCCGAGCTTCCCCGCCGCCGCACGCTCCTGCAAATTGCGCCGCGCCTGCCGCACCCACCAGTCGTTCGGGTGCAGTTGCAGTTTGACCAACTCCGCGTCGCTGAGCTTCGCCACGTCCACCGCCTGCCGCTTCGGCGCGCCGAAGGTGATCTTGTAAATGCGGCCGTATTTCGAGGTGCGCGTGTAGCTATGGCACTCGCCGGTGTCGCACCAGTCCGCGAGGAAGACGCCGCCGTCCGGGCCGCTCAGCAGCACCAGGCCGCGGAACCACGGATCGTTGGCAAACAGAAAATCCTTGCCGTGCTTGCCGACGTAGCCGGAACCGTGCCGCTCCAGAATGTCCTGGTTGACGCGGTTGCCGTGGATGTTGCACATAAAAATGTGGTTGCGATATTCGGCCGGCCAGTTGTCGCCCTGGTAGATCAGCGCTCCGGTGTGGGCGTGACCGCCGCCCGGTTCGTCATGCACTCCCTTGCCGCCGCGCGAGTCCGTCCAGCTGCCGCCGCCCCAGTGGATGTGGTCGGCGATGCTCTCGATCAGGCCGTAACTGTGCGGGTGGCGGTCCTGCCCGTACATGCGCACGAAGCGCGCCCCCGGCACCACATGAAACAGGTGCTTGATGACGCAGTTGGTGATGAACATCTCGCCGTAAGCGTCGAAGTCCAGGCCCCACGGATTCGTGGTGCCGTCCGCCACCACTTCAAAGACCTTTTTGGTCGGATGATAGCGCCAGACGCCGCAGTTGAAGCGCACACGCTCGGCGTCGGCCGCGCCGGGCCGGCCAACGTTAGAGTTCGACAGGATGCCATTGCAGCCGTACAGCCAGCCGTCCGGGCCCCAGACGAGGGTGTTGAAGACGTTGTGGCTGGCGTTGCGGTCCCAGCCGTCGAGCACCACTTGCGGCGGCCCTGCCGGCGCGTCGCTGCCGGGCTTGATCGGAATGAACAGCAGATTCGGCGTCGCACACAGCCAGACGCCGCCGAAGCCGAGCGTGATGCCGGACAGGTTCTTGCCCTGGTCCCAGAAGACGGTCACCTTGTCGAACTTGCCCGTCCCCTTCGTGTCCTCGAAGATCAGGACGCGGTCGTGGCCGGGGGCGAATTCCTTCTTCTTCGCCTCCTTGACCCACTCGGGATAGGAGTGCGACTCGACGACCCAGAGGCGGCCGCGGTCGTCGAGCGTCATGGCGATGGGCAGCACCACGTCCGGCTCGCTGGCGACCAGGCGGACGCGAAAGCCCTCCGGCAGCTTCATGGCGGCCGCGGCTTTCTCCGGCGGCAGCGGGGCGTTTTGCGCCCGGCCGGCGGTACGAGGGCCAGACTCAACAGAAACAGCAGGAATGTGCGCTTCGCCATGATTACGCCCCGAAAAACGGCGGGCGGCGTGGCGTCGGGCCGTGCCCGGGAACGCCACGCCGCCCGCGGAAAAAACTCGTCCAACCTGGCGACCTCAGTTCGCCAGCACGCGGCCTTCCGCGTCGGTGAAGTTACCCATCAGGATCGTGATGAAATCAATCAGGTTCCAGATCCCCAGACCGCCACAGGTGAAAATCTGTGCGATGGCGCTGCCGGTCTTGCCCACGTAAAACCGATGAGCGCCGACAAACCCGAGGAAAAAGCTCAGCAGCGCGGCCACCATCTTACTTTTGTCGCTGACCTCTCCCATGTCTTTACCCATGATCGCTCCTTGGTGTGGAATGTCGCTGGCGCAGTCGGGAACGTTGCGTCGGTCCGATGCTGGGTTGGTTGGTTGGGCGACTGCGCCGCGGCGCCGTTCCACCAACCCGCACACCACCTCCGGGCCGCCACGGGCGACGGTCATTTCACGGAGTTCCCCATTTATACTGGCTGCCGTGGCTGCTGCAATCTCCAATTCTGTTTTTTTGCCGCCCGGACCGTGCCGGGCGCCCGCGCGGCCTGGCTCCAGTGTGCTGTCGCTGGCGGCCAGGCGGGCCGCCCGCACTACGGTAGCCCCGCCCACTTGCGGCCGGCCCACTCCAGCGTCAGCAGCCCGACGAACAGCGCCAGCACGACCCACACCAGCGGGGCGTCCTGCCACAGCGACTGTTCGCGGCGCTGCTGCCGCGTCTCCACATCGCCGGCCAACCGCTCGATCAGGTCCGCGGCCGTTTCCGGCGTGAACACCGCGCCGCCGCTGGCGCTGGCCAGTTGCCGCAGCAGTTCCCCGTCCGTGCTCAGGTCGGCCAACTCGCCGCCGTCCGCCGCCAGCACCGTGAAGCCGCCCGCCTTGGCCGCGGCCGGATCGGTCACCCGGTCCTGCGCGACCGGCACCACCGGCTCCAGGCGGTACGCGCCCGGCGGCAGCGGTCGCAGCGTGGCCTCGAACGCCTGCGGCTGTTTGCTGTCGCGGCGCAGCTCGATCAGCGTCACGGCCGTTTCCTTGCCGCCGTCCTGCCGATACAGACGCAGACCAACGAAGGCGGCCGGCGGCAGCCGCATGCTGTCGTCCAGCAGCCGCAGCAGCACCTTCACCTCCTGATCGGGCCGGTACACCGGGCCCTGGCTGCCGTAGCGGATGAAATCATTGCCGGCCGGCAGCAATCGCTCCGCCGCCGCCCAGCGCACCAGCTGGCCCCAGAAGCGATGCTGGTACTGCTCTGCCGTCTTGAAGCGCCAGCGCCAGGTGCTGTCCAGGCCCAGGTACACGACGCGGCCGAAACCGTACTTTTGCTCCACCAGCACGCTTTGCTCCGCGTCCCCGGTGGCCCCGGCCGCATCCTCGACAAGATCGGCGAGGGCGGTGGCGCCGGGCCGCGGCTTGCCGACGACGGCCCAGAAGTGTTTCGGCAGCTCCGCCCAGCGCTGCGCACTGAGGGCACGGTCGGCGTCCAGTTGCAGGAAAACCGTCTCCTTGCCGGCCGCAGTCGGTGTGAACGCGAAGCCCTTCTCCGACGTGACGACGCGCGGCTGCTCGACCGGCAACAAGCGCAGCAGCGGTTCCTCGGCGTCGCGCTCCAGGTATTGCAGCGGCAGCGCCCGCTTGCCGGCGACCAGGACCAGGGTGCCGCCGCGCTCCGCGACGTACCTCTCCAGGCGCCGCCGCTCCGCGAACGGCAACTGCTCCGGCGTGGCGTCGCCGAGGATGATGCAGTCAAAGTCGAGCAGCGGATCAGTAGCCGTCTTGCCGTTGGGCAGGGCCGGCAGTGTCAGCGCGGGCAGGCGCGCCGCCTTCAACGCCGGTCCCTCCAGCAGGCCGATGCGCGGCTGCGCGAAGACGACGTGATCGAGCTTCACCGCCGGGTCGCGGCCCAGGGCGTTGGCCAGATACTGCTGCTCCCAGCCCGCCTCGCCGCCGACCAGCAGCACGCGCGCCTTATCCTCCGTCACGCGCACCGTCACCATGCGGCGGTTGTTCGCGCGGGTGATTTCGCGCTGGCCGGGCGCGGTCGTCCGCACCTGCACCTGCAACGGTTGCACTCTCACCTGCGTCAGCTTGACCGGGAAATTCACGGAGTAGGTGCGGTCACCGCCATCGTGGCGCAGCCGCTGGACGTGCTCCGGTCCCTCAACCTTGCCGTCTCGCAACAGCTCGACGACCAGTTCCTGAGCCGGCAAGCCGGTGACACGGACGCGCGCCCGCACCTCGGCGTCGGCGTCCTTGAAGACGTTGGCCGGCGCCTGCACGTCGATCAGCGCCACGTCCGGCGGCGGCCGGCGGGTGCCCAGGACGATGGGGAAAATCGGCACGCCGCGGCCGCCGAGGGCCAGCGCTAAATCGCCGGGCGGCTCGCCCCAGGTGTGCCGGCCGTCCGTCAGCAGGACGACGCCGAGCGCCCGCCGCGACTGCGCCCGGAGCGCTCCAGCGCTCGCGCCAGCGGCGCCCGCAGGTTCGTGACCGTCCCGGCCGCCGCGGGTCGAAACAACGCATCGACGGCATCCAGGCCCACGTCCCAGCTATCCTTGTCGAAGCCGATCAGGTGGACGTGATGCTTCTCCCGCAACCGCGACAGCAACTCCTGTTCGCTGAGGATGCGCCGGGCCGCCTCGGTGCGCGTCACGTCCGGGTCGGCGAAGTCCATGCTGGCGGAGCGGTCCACGGCGACGAGCACGTAACCCGGCAGCTCCTCCGTCGTCGTCTGCACCAGCACTGGTTGCAGCGCCAGCAGGAACCACGCCAGCGCCACCACCTGCAGCCGCAGCGTCAGCAGGCTGGCGGCGGCCCGGCGGCGCAGCGCACGCAACTCGCGCCGGTACAGTCCGACCATCAGCAACAGCGGCACCAGGCCGGCGAGCGCGAGCAGGCCCCACTGCCACGGCGCCGCCAGGTCGCCCCAGCGCGGTGTTAGCAGCAGCTGCGAATCGGAACCAGGTACATCAATGTTCCACATGGCGTTCCCGGGACAGCGCCAGGCGGCGCGTCAGCCACAGTTCAGCACACAGCAGCAGCAACACGACCAGCAGACACAGCCACCACAGTTCCAGCGGCCGCGCCGATTCCGCGTCGCCGGGCCGCGGCAGGTCGTCCGCGTAGCGCAGCGGCAGCAGCGCGGCGACGCGGTGGCGGTCGGCGTCACTGCACGGCGTCAGGTCGAATTCGCGCGGATCGGTCGGCACCACGGCGAAGCGCGGCTGGCCGTCCGGGCCGCTCCAGGTGTAGACGCCGGGCTCGGCGGCGGCTTCGTAGGCCAGCGCTAACCGCTCCAGTTTCAGCGGCTGGTCCGGGTGCTCCGCCGGCCACGCGGTCAGCGTGCGCGGGCCGTGGCCGTTGGGGGCGAGCGTCACCGGCAGGCGCATGGTCAGCGTCGCGGCGTGGCCAGTGTGGGACACGGTGCGGCGTTCCAGCAGCGGCCCGCCCGACTGCCGCAACTCCGCGACGACATCCCCGGGCGGCAACCCCGTGACGGCAAAGCGGCCCTCCAGCACCGCATCAACCGGGCCCGGTTTTTCCTGACCGGGCAGGCGCAGCGTCGGCAGCGCGAAGGGCGACCCGTCGAGCCGGCAGCGCAGCACCTGTCCGGTTTGCACGTCGCGAGCGTCGGCCAGGTAAAACAGCAGCTCATGGGCCAGCACCGAGAACGCGGACAGCTTCGGCAGGTTGCCGTCCCAGGCCGCGTCTGTGGGCACCGTACACAGCAGCACGCGGCCGCCCTGCACACGCCGCTCGATCAACAGCGGATCGCCGGTGGTCAGCCGGGCCGCCACCACGGCCCCGTCGCCGGGCTGCACGCGCCACCACGCCGGAAAGCGGGCGTCGCCGAGGTCGCCGCGGCTCAGGCCGCGGAACAGCGCCAGGGCCGGGTGTTGCAGGTGCTGCGTCTCCACCGCCGCAGCCAGTTCGGGACGGGTGCGCTCGCCGGCAACGCGGTCGAGCCGGGCCGGCAACCAGCCCTGACCGCCGCGAAACAACTCGTCGTTGTAAAACGTCCGCTGCCCCTCGACGCGCTGCCCGAGCACCACCAGCACGCCGCCGCCGTCGCGCAGGAAGCGCTCCACCGCCAGGCGCTGGCTGTCGCCGAGCCGCGGCACGTCGGCGAGCACGAGCACGCGCGGCGCACTGTCAGGCCGGCCCGGGTCGAGTGGGCGCGTCAGCGTGTCCGGCGTGAACTGTGCCAGCGGCACGACGCGCGGCAGCACCGGCGATGGCCGCTTCGGGTCGCGCAGCTCCGCCAGGGCGCGGTGCCAGAAAAATGTGCTGCCGCGCGGCGACGGCTCCGCCTCGGCCTCGACGAGCACCACCGGCAGCGCCTCCACCACCTCGACCGCCGCGTCCTGCCGATTGTCGCCCGGCAGCCAGTCCGCGCCGCCGGGTTCCACAACGACGGTGATGAGGTGCGAGCCCGAGCTGCCGAAGCGGTGCGTGAACGTGAGCGGCACCCGGCCCGCGACGGCCTCGGCCTGTGGCGGCGTCAGGTCGCGGACGTGTGCGCCATCCACCGCGAGGCGGATGCGGCGCGGCGGTCGGTAGCCATGCGGCCCGGTCACGCTCAGCGTGGTCTGGAAGGTGATTTCGCGGCCGGGCCAGACGACAGCCGGGCTCGCCCGCAGCGGCGCCAGGGCGTAGTTGGGCGGCGCCGCCGGTCGCTCCACGGCGACGTTGACGACCGTGGCGTTCGTGGATTGCAACTGCGGAGCCAGCCTTTCCCAGCGCGCCAGCGTGTCGGCGTCAGTCCAGCCGTGCCGCTGGCCATCGGTCAGGATGAGGATGTCGCGCCGCGGGGCCTGGCTTTTTTGCAGCAATTCCTGAGCGTGCCGCACCGCCTCCGGCCAGCGACAACCGTCAGCGGGCGCCGGCAGCTCGCGCAACCGCTGCCGCACATGATCCAGGTCGCGCGACAGTTCTCCGACCAGTGGCACCAGTCGGTCGCGGACCTGCACCAGCGCCACGCTGTCGCCGGGCTGCAGTTCGTCGAGCAGGTGCCGCACCTGTGCGCGGGCGTTGTCGTGCGGCGACGGCCGAGCCGGGTCGCCGGCGGCCATGCTCGCCGAGCCGTCGAGGAGTACGACGACCGCCCGCGCCGGCCGCCCGGCCGCCTCCGCCGGCAGCACACCGAACAACCGCGGCCCCGCCAGCGCCAGCACCACCGCGGCGAGGACGGCCATGCGCACCAGCATCAGCAGCAGTTCGTCGAGGAGCAGACGGCGGCGCGTCGTGTGGCCGACTTCCAGGAACTGCATCGCCCCCCAGTCCACGACCTGATAACGGCGGCGGTTCAGCAGGTGGATCAGCGGCGGCACTGCCAGGCCAGCCAGGCCGAGCAGCATCCACGCATTGACGAGGCCGAAGGTCATAACGGCAAATGGCTCCAGAGAAGTCAAGGAATTAGCCATAGAGGACACAGAGAGCACAGAGAGGAAGAGTGAAGAAGGGAGCACCACAAAGACACAAAGGTCCACAAAGAAAACCCAAAGAATGGGTTCAAAATAATTTGTCTTTTCCTTTGTGAACCTTTGTGCCTTTGTGGTGCCAACTTCTTTTCTCTCTGTGCTCTCTGTGTCCTCTGTGGCTAATTCCTGTTGATTTCAGCGCCGCCGCTGCCGGTGGGTCAGGTAATGGCCCAGCGCCGCGTCCACCGGCGTGTCCGTGCGCAGCAGCTGGTAATCGACCTGCATCCGCCCCGCCTGATCGCGCAACTCCCGACAAAACGCCTCGAAATTGCGCAGATACTCCTGCCGCAGCCGCCGCGGATCGACCAGCAGCTTATGGCCGGCGACTTCGAGGTTGCGGAACTGCGTCCATTGCGTGAACGGAAACTCGATCTCCTCCGGCGCCAGCACGTGGAACAACAGCACCTCGTGTCCACGGTGGCGGAAGTGACGCAGCGCCTGCAGCAGCGGGGCGATTTTTTCAAAGCAGTCCGACAGGATGACGATCAGGCCGCGCCGCTGCAAACGTGCCGCCAACTCGTGCCACAGCGGCGCCATGGCCGTTTCGCCGCCGGGCTGCGTCCGGGTCAGGGCGTCGATCAGGTGCGGCAGCTGGCGGGCGCTGGCGCGGGGCGATGTGCTGGCGCAGGCGCGTGTCGTGGACCGCCAGGCCGACGGCGTCGAGTTGGTGCAGCATCAGGTACGCCAGCGACGCGGCCACGTACTGGGCGTAGACGAACTTGCTGACGCCCTGGCCGCGGTAGCCCATGCTACCGCTGGCGTCCAGCAGCAGGTGCGCCTTGAGATTCGTCTCCTCCTCGAATTCCTTGATGTAATAGCGGTCGGTCTTGCCGAAGGCGCGCCAGTCGATGTGGCGGATCTCGTCGCCGGGATAATACTGGCGGTGCTCGGCGAACTCGACGCTGAAACCCTTGTACGGGCTCTGGTGGACGCCGGACAGGAAGCCCTCGACGACGGTGCGCGCAACCAGCGTCAGGCTGCCGAAGCGGGCCAGGGCGGTCGGGTCGAAGGAAGTCGGCGTGTCGCTCATGGGCCGGGGGGTTGGGGTCGGGGCAGGTGAATTGATTGTAACCGACCCCCGCGCGTTTGCAACCGCCCGGCTGCACCCGGTCCCCTTTTTCCGCACCGCCAGCGTGGGTTCGCTAACCCGGCGCACCCGGTTTCTCTGCGACAACCACCGCCACGGGCATGGTCCAGATCTCCAGGTCAATCTGCTGGTTGACCCGGAAACCGGCCGCCGTCAGGACACCCGCAAGGTCAATCGGCCGGCAATCGACGATGTGGGGGAAGTGGCGGTGCATCCAGACATACGTTCGCTCAAGGAAACTGGCCTTCGCATTCGGTTTCACCTGTGCCATCGAGACCGCCGCCATCCGTCCGTGCTCCCGCAGGACACGCCGGATTTCAGCCAGGACCACGGGCAAGTCGGCTTCCGGGAAAAGCTCCAGCGTGAAACTGCTGTAGGCGGCGTCAAACGAGCCGTTGTCGTAAGGCAGTTTTCGGGCGTCCCCCACGCGCAGGTCGATGGGCGTGTCCAGGGCCGCCTGTTGTAATTTGCGCTGGGCCACCGCCAGCATGCCCGGAGAAATGTCGATCCCACAGACCTTGCCCCCGGCGCCGACCCGTTTGGCCAGGTTGAGGATTTCGGTCCCCGTTCCGAACCCGATCTCCAGCACACGCTCCCCGGGTTGCAGGTTTAACGCTTCGACTCCGGTCTGGCGCACGGCGCGCTCGTTGGCGTCCGCCAGCCAGTCGTAAGCTTCGCTGATGCGGTCGTAGAAGACCCGGTTGGACTCATGATGTTCGGCGGGGGTGGTAGCCATCGGCGTCGCGATCCGTGATGGTTGGAGGGCACAGTTGCGGGAGCAATGCCTGACTGGGAGCAGCGTACCACCGTCTGAGCACCCCTGGCAAGCAAAATTGCACTCCGATTTCTCGAGTCCGGAACTGTGGAATGGAGGGGGGCAACTCCTCCTCGACGCTGCCCATCTTCACCAAAGTGTCCCCCTCTCCCGCTTGCCTGGGACGGCAACGACCGCTGCCGACTGCGCGGGTTGTGCGGGTCGCGCCGGGGCCGGGCGTCGGTGTATTCGGTGCGTTCGTCGCTTCTGTCAAAACCCGCCCCTTCGCCGCACGATATTCCAGAGGAGGGAAGGACGCCACACCGGGTCGTGACAAGCCCGGTAAGGTTGCGGGAGACCTGACATGTTGCGTGTGGTGATACTGGCGTCCTTGCTCGGGTTGCTGGGGGCGGCGCCGCTGTCGGCCGAGGAACCTGCGGCTCAGGAGTCCGTGCTCGTCGGCCGTCCCGACGCCCCGATCAGCCCGCTGCCGGGGACCGTGCTGCCCGCACCCGCTCCGGCCGCGTCCGCCACGGAGTCGGTCCTGACCGCGACGCCGGCGTGGCAAACCGCCTGGGGACTGGTCGCCCTCCGGTTCATTCCCGAGGGCCCCAAGACGGCGCCCAACGGCCAGCTGTATCACCCGAATTTCAGCCTCGACCTGAACTTCAATTTCTGGATCTGGCGCAGCCAGCGGGTCTACATGTTCTCCGATGTGCGCTTGTGGGGCGAGCGCGGCGAGAACGGCGTGACCAACGGCAACGACGGCGCGCTGGGCACCAGCAAGCGGCAGTTCGACCTGGACGGCGGCGTCGCGTGGAATTACGCGGGGCACTGGGAGGCGCGCGCCTTCGGCTACACGTACAACAACCTCAACCGCGGCAGCAACCTGCTGACGCCCGTGGGCTTCGCGGACGGGTTCGGGATGGAGAATCGCTATTACCTATCGTCGATGTACGACCGGCTGGGCGAGACCGGCTTCGACGTGGCCCGGGCGACCTTTCTGAGCATCGGCTACTACCCGAGCAAGAACATGGTGGGCAACGACGGCCACTCGTTCAGACCCGGACTGCTGCTGCGCGCGTACCTGACGTATGATCTGTGGGACTGGCCCTGCTACCTGTACGGCGACTTTCAGTACATCGGTGAGCGGTCGTTTCAGTCGCGGTTGTTCCTCTTCGACGTCGGCGCGGCCGCCCGACCGTTCCGCGCCTGGCAGCAGTGGGAGTTTCGGCTCGGCGTGGAGAACACCGCGGACTTCCACGTGCATGATGTGCAGAATCTGTGGTACGGTGCGATCCGCTTCATTTATTAGAAGTTTTTGGTCGGAGCCCGAGCGCCAGCGCGGGCTCCGACCCACACGAACATTCATCCCGTCAACGCCGTCGAATCCACTCCTCCTGTCGATACTTCTCGGCCGCCAGCGCCCGCACGCGCTCCGCCGGCCAGTCGCTGCGCTCCGCATCCGCCGCCCACGCCAGCCGCAGCCGGCGCTCCAGCTCCAGGCGCGGCAACGGCAGGTTCGTCACGAAGTCCGCATGGTCCCGCTGCTGCCGATACTCCGGCTGTCGCGCCGGCTGCCGCAAATAGCGCGCGACCAGCCCCGGCGGGAAGGCGTACAGCAGGGTGCCGTGGTGCAGCACGTGAGCACTCTTGCGCTGCTGGGCATTACCGGAACATTTGCGGTCGCCAATGGCCAGATCGCTGATCCCCGCCTGCACCAGACCGGGCACCGCGTCCAGCAGCGCCGCCCGCAGCCGGCCCAGGATGAAGCGATACGAATGGCTCACGTCCGCCAGCGCCGGGTCGAGGGCGTAGGGCAGCACCAGGCTGAACAGCAGGCAGCCCGGCCCGAGCAGCACCGTGCCGCCGCCGCTGGACCGCCGCAGCACCGGCACAGCGTCGCGCACACAGGCGGCCTCGTCCACGTCCTGGGCCAGCTGGCCGCCCGCCCCCAGCACCACCGCCGGCCGCGGCCACTCCCACAGGCGCAGCACCGCCCCGCCGCGGCCCGCCTCGGCTTCGAGCAGTCAGCGCCTCGTCCAGGGCCAGGTTGTCGGCCAGTTCGGGCAGGGTCAGCGACAGGAAGTCCATCAGGGCAACACATGCGGGGCGAGCGACGTGAAGGGCTCCAGCGGCAGATTGCGGACGACGCCGAACACGAACATCACCACCGCCAGCGTCAAGAACAGCCAGTCCGGCGGCCGTAGACACAGCCGTCGCCAGCCCGTCCACCGCCCGAGCTGGTAGAGCAGCAGCCACAGCGCCACGACCGGCAGCAGCGCCACGAACAGGACGTTGTACGCCGCCGCCTGGGCCAGGTCGCCATGCACCAGGGCGCTGACGCTGCGCGTCGCGCCGCAACCGGGGCAGTGCAGGCCCGTGCTCAAATGCAGGTAGCAGCGCGGATACCAGGTCGTTTCGTCGGGCGGCAGCCAGTAGAGCAGCGCCGCCGCCGCCAGCACCGCCAGGGCGGCCGCCGGATAGCACCAGAGGGTTCCGGCCCGCCACGCCCGGCGGGGGGCCATGTCGTTACCGTTCATGTCGTTCCGAGCCTCACCACGGCTCAACGGAAGTAGGGTTGCACTTGCGCGTTGTTGATGACCACCAGCGACCAGATGCCCACCGGCAGGCTCACCAGGCAACACGCCGAGCAAGGGAGCATCCCCACAATACAGGCCGTCAAGACCAGACCGCGCGACTGCAGGTCCTTCATTTTCAGGGCGCCGAAAATCATTAACCCGCCAATCACCAGGGCAAAGACGGTCATCACGATGACGACGGCGACCGACGCACCCAGGATGGTGTTCACGTCCATGCCCTGGGGTTGGGGCTGGTTCTTCAATTGCTCGGCCGCCATCCCCAGCGTGAGGAGAACGCGAACCAGGTTTGCGAGGGCGGCCAGGATGTACAGGATGCCGGCCACCAGCAAGCAGATGGCAGGGGCCTTCACCTGCTCCAGGGCACGTCGTCTCCCGCCGCCGTCGCCGCGATCTTCGTAATCGTCGCGGTCGTCACGACGGTCGCGCTCATCACGACGGTCTCGGTCGTCCCGATCATCATAGCCTGCCATTTGGCGTTCTCCGAAGGGTGTCTGCCCGATCCTCGCGGGCGGGTGGGCGTACTGGTACGGGGGGTTGTGGTGGGAGTACAGGCGCCCCTCAGCGAAACGACGCCTTCACGTTCTGATTGACCAGGACCACAATCGACCAGATGCCGACCGGCAGCCCGAGGCACCAGCACCCGGAAAGGTACGGCGGCATGACCACGATGGCCCCCGCCAGGGCCAGCGGCCAGGTCTGCAACCGCATCATCTGAATCGACGCGAAGATGACGAAAATGCTGCTGAGGATGCCGAGGACCGGGCCGATGAAATTCACCGGGTTCTTCAACTGCTGTTCCGCCTCGTCGATCTTCTCCTTCGCCTCTTCCATCTTCGCGCGGTCCTTGGGCGGGGCCTGCTTCTCCATCGACGCCATGAATTGCCGCATCACCCCCGGGAAGGCCAGGTAGAAGACAATCAGGCCGATCTGGCACAGGATGCCGATGATCGCCACCACCAACATGCAGATGGCCGGCGCCTTGACCATGCCCGCGGCTTTCGTCCGATCGATGGGCGGCGGCAGGTCGTCGCGGTCGTCGCTCCAGCCGCCCCGGAGGTCGGGATCCCGCCGACGCCCCGTGCTTTCCTGAAAACCTTCGTCATCATAACCAGCCATGCGAGCACTCCACGAGAATGGGCCTCTGGCAAAGGGATGTTGCTGGGAGTATAGGCGGCTTTGTGGACGTTGCAAGGGACGGCAGCGCCCACAGCGAGTTGGTATATTACCACCACCCGGAATCACCCCCGCCCTGGCCGCCTTCAGGTATCCACGATGACCCCTGCCTTGACCGTTGCCGACCTGCTCGACACCGACCCCACGCTCTTCGCCGTGCAGACCAGCGCCGCCGGCCCCATCGGCAGCCTGCCGCTCACGGAGGAACTGCTGCTGCACGCGCCGAGCGGCGACGTGTTCGGCCTGAGCCAGAACGCCGGCATGGGCTGGGATCCCGCCGAGCTGAACCGCCCCGAATTCCTGCTGCTCAGCACGCAGGGTGGTGTCCGCGCCCCGGACGGCAAGCCGGTGGCACTGGGCTACCACACCGGCCACTGGGAGGTCGGCCTGCTGGTGCAGGCGGCGGCGGAGGAACTGCGGCGGCTACGATGTCTGCCGTTCGCCGGCTTCGTCACCGACCCGTGCGACGGCCGCACCCAGGGCACGCCCGGCATGATGGACAGCCTGCCGTATCGCAACGACGCCGCCCAGGTGCTGCGCCGGCTTATCCGCTCGCTGCCGACGCGCCGCGGCGTGCTCGGCGTCGCCACCTGTGACAAGGGGCTGCCGGCGATGATGATGGCGCTGGCCGCCATGCACGATCTGCCGTGCGTACTGGTGCCCGGCGGCGTCACGCTGCCGCCGGCGGAGGGCGAGGACGCGGGCAAGATTCAGAGCATCGGCGCCCGCTTCGCGCACGGCGAGATCACGCTGCAGCAGGCGGCGGACCTCGGCTGCCGGGCGTGCGCCAGCCCCGGCGGCGGCTGCCAGTTTTTGGGCACCGCGGCCACGTCGCAGGTGGTCGGCGAGGCGCTCGGCCTGACACTGCCCCACGCGGCGCTGGCGCCGTCGGGTCAACCGATCTGGCTCGACCTGGCGCGGCGCTCGGCACGGGCGCTGAAGCATCTGGCCGACCGCGGGTTGACGGTGCGGCACATCTTGACTGACGCGGCGCTGCACAACGCCATGGTGGTGCATGCGGCGTTCGGCGGCTCGACCAACCTGCTGCTGCACGTGCCGGCGATCGCGTACAGTGCGGGGCTGCGGCGGCCGACGGTGGACGACTGGGCGCGGGTTAACCGGCAGGTGCCGCGGCTGGTGGACGTGCTGCCGAACGGGCCGAGCGGCCACCCGACGGTGCGCGTCTTCCTGGCCGGCGGCGTGCCGGAGGTGATGCTGCACCTGCGGCAGCTGGGCGTGCTGCAACTCGACGCGCTGACGGCGACCGGCGAGACGCTGGGCAAAGCGCTGGAGTGGTGGGAGCGCTCGGAGCGGCGGCCGCGGCTGCGCGAGGTGCTGGCTCGTGACGGCATTGACCCGGACATGGTCATCATGAGCCCGGAGCGGGCGCGGCGCGCGGGCTGACCTCGACGGTGACGTTCCCGCGCGGCAACCTGGCGCCGCAGGGGTCGGTCATCAAGAGCACGGCGATTGACCCGAGCGTGGTGGACGCGGACGGCGTGTACCGCAAGTTGGGGCCGGCGCGGGTGTTCACAAGCGAGCGGGCGGCGATCGCGGCGATCAAGGGTCACGGCCCCGACCGCATCCAGGCCGGCGACGTGCTGGTGCTGATCTGCCGCGGGCCGCTGGGCGCCGGCATGGAGGAGATTTATCAGATCACGTCGGCGCTGAAACACCTGAGCTTCGGCAAGCACGTCGCGGTGCTGACGGACGCGCGCTTCTCCGGCGTCTCGACGGGGGCGTGCATCGGCCACGTCGGGCCGGAGGCACTGGCGGGCGGTCCGGTCGGCAAGGTGCGCGACGGCGACCGCATTCAAATCGTCATCGACCGCAACCGGCTGGAAGGCAGCGTCGATCTGGTCGGTGAGGGTGAGCGGGTGTTTGGGGCGGAGGAGGGGGCGCGCGTGCTGGCGGCGCGGCCGCCGCGGCCGGACCTGCACGCGGACCCGGCGCTGCCGGACGACACGCGGTTGTGGGCTGCCCTGCAGGCGGTCAGCGGCGGCACCTGGGGCGGGTGCGTGTATGATGTCGATGCGATTGTGGCGGCGCTGAGTCGCCATTGACAGGGAATCAGATAGCCAATCTACTTCACCAGGACCAAAGCGGTTTTGGCCAGGCGTAGACAAAGGAGCATGCAAAATGCAGACGATCACCGCGACCTATGAAGACGGGGTGCTGAAGCCGACGCAGCCCCTCAACCTGCCCGCCCACGCCGAGGTGCGCGTCACGATCGAGTTGCTGCCGGCATCCCCACTCACGGTGGAGCAACTGGGCGATTTTCTGCGGAATTTGCCCGCTCTCGGGGCCGAGGCCGAGGACTTTTCCCGGGACGTTCGTGCCGTCCGCGCTGAGTTCCCCGCGGAGACAATCTCATGGGATTGATGGTGGACACGAACGTCTTCATCCGCTTCGAGAAGGGCAGCAAGGCGCTCGATTTGTCGCTCTGGGAGCCGACGGAGAAGGTGTACGTCAGCGTGGTGACGATCTCGGAACTGCTCGTCGGCGTCCATCGCGCAAACACTGAGGAGCGGGCGTGAGCGGCGGCATGTGGGGCGGCTGCGTGTATGACGAGGACGCGATTGTGGCGGCGCTGACGCGCGGCGCTGGAGGTTAAGACGATGGCGATGTTCGTACATCTAGCGGCGGAATCGCGTACCGCGCTAATACGCCGGAACGGCATCCGCCGATTGCGGCGCGCTCAGGACAACTTCCCCGGTGGGGTGTTCGCTGTCCCGGTGACTCGGAATTTCTACATTTCGCACCAGTGGCTCCGGGAATTGAAGCGGCGCAACCAGGGGGCTATCGCGGGCGTTTACTTCCGTATCCCGGACAACGAGCAGGTCTGGGTCGGCCACTATCACCAGGCTCATCGGTGGATGTCCGCGGCCGAAGCAGTCGCCGAGTTCATGGGGGCCGAAGACGCTCAGGGCTGGGAGGTCGTGATTCCACGCCGGATCGATCCCAAAGAGGTCCATCGCATCCGTTCACTCCCGCAGGTAATTGGCTGGCGATTCTACCCCGCCGCCAAAGGCAAGCCGCCCTTCTGCACCTGCAAGTTTTGCACGCGAGGCGAATACGGGGCGCGCCGCTTGCGCGAGCGGTTGGGATCCACTGACGTCTGACAATGCCATAGTCCTCGGAGGACTGCCGATGCCGTTGACGGAACCACGAACCATGCGCTGGACCAAGGACGAGTACCACCGCCTGGCCGAAATGGGCTGGTTTGACGACCGCCGGGTGGAACTGCTCGATGGAGAAATCTTCGAGATGCCCGTCCCCAAGATGGCCCACGTCGTCGCGCTGGACGGCACCGCGAACGCCCTCCGCACCGCCTTCGGCAGCGGCTGCTGGGTGTCGCCGCAGGCGCCGCTCGACCTGACGCTGACTTCCGAACCGATC
This sequence comes from uncultured Gemmataceae bacterium, assembly GCA_963750165.1. Lineage (GTDB taxonomy): Bacteria > Planctomycetota > Planctomycetia > Gemmatales > Gemmataceae > CAVVPN01. The sequence goes on from CAVVPN010000003.1 coordinate 1,077,204, forward strand.
CCGGACCTGTACGTCGTGCCCGGCAAGGCGCGCGACTACACGGCCCATCCGACCACCGCCCTGCTCGTCGTGGAGGTCAGCGACACCACCCTGTCCCACGACCGCAACCGCAAGGGCAGTTTGTACGCGGCGGCCTTGATTCAGGATTACTGGATCGTCAACCTGGTGGATCGGCAACTCGAAGTCTACCGCGGCCCGACTCCCGATGCCGCCCAGATGTTCGGCTTCAGTTATTCGCAGCGCACCGTGCTGGTTCCCGGCGATTCGGTCGCACCCCTGGTGTTGCCGCAGGCGCAAATTGCCGTGGCCGATCTTTTCCCCTGAAACGATGGGAAGACTGCCGTATGCCTTCGCCGTTCCCTGGCATGGACCCGTTCCTGGAATCGAACCCGATTTTCCAGGAACTGCACACGCAGATGCTCGCGGAGATGCAGGCGCTGCTGCAACCGCAGCTGCGGCCGAAGTACGTCGTGCGCCTGCAGGCAGACGAGCTGGAACTGCGCAAGCAGCGCCGCATTGTCATCTATGTGCAGCAGCGCCCGCGCCTGGCCGTCACGGGCATCGAACTGCTCAGCCCCGGCAACAAGCAGGCGGGCGCCATCGCCCAGGAACGCTACCTGGAGAAACGGGCCTCGGCCCTGCACGGCGGTCTGCACTGGGTCGAGATCGACCTGCTGCGCGGCGGCGTGCAGCCGCCGATCCCGATCCCCCTACCTGCAGGGACTGACTACCTCAGCTACGTGGCGCAAGCGACGCCGACAGGCTGGAACCACCTGATTTATTCCTGGGCGCTGCATGACCCGCTGCCGCTGCTGCCGATCCCGCTGCTCGGCGCGGACCAGGCGCAACTCGACCTCGGCCGGTGCTTCACCGCGGCCTACGACCGGATCGCGGCGGATGACGAGGTCGATTACACCGCCGCACCACCGCCGCCACCGCTCGGCAAGGGCCAGGCTACCTGGGCGAGCCGGTTACTGCACGAGCGCGGACTGCGCAAACGACGGCGCCGCGGTGGATCGGGAAACTGATTCAGTCCCCAACCGGCCAGCGCCGCAGCGCCGCCTGCGCTTCGCGCGTCAGCCGAACACCGGGCGCCCCGTCCGCGAGCGCTTGCAACAGGCGCCGCGCCTCGGGACTGCCGTGATTCTCCAGCGCTTCCACGGCACGCAGTTCGCGCAGCGCGTCGGGGGTGAGCGAAGCAACCCGCTGAAGGAGTCCTTCCAGTCGGCGCCGTTGCTCCAGGGAACGCGCGGCTTGCAGCGCCTGCTCCAGCGCCGGCCGCACCACGTCACTGAGGGCGGCCGGTTGCGTGGCCGCGCCTTTACGGGACGACACACGCCTCATTCCTTGCAGAAGGGTGCCCGGCCGCTGATTGCCGCACTGGCGGCGTGGCCCGGAGTGGTCACGGCGGGACATGCGCTGACGCGGGGGTACACAGCAAGGGGGCCAAGACTGCCAAGAGGGCCAACTTTTTCACGAGCCGGGTTCCTGGCCCCGTCCACGAATTGCTTGCAGAGAATGACACAACCCTTTCCCGTTCACCAGTAGGTGTATCGAATCGTCTCCCGCTTGCGCGGCCCCTGGATGGACCACGCGACAACCAGTTGCCCGCCCTCGACCGCCAGTGATGCTGTGTAGCAGTCTTCCCGACACTGATGCGGGCTGACCTCCCGCCACTCTCCGCCCTCGCGTGGGGCCATGTCGAACAGCAAGACCGGGTGATCCGGGCCGAAGCGCAGGTGCTCCAGCCGGAGCGCCTCACCGACCACCGACCACCGGAACACGTTGCTGAAACCGAGCGCTGGCCGGCCGGGCGCGCTCGGCTGCCACGTGCCCGCCTCCTCGAATACGACTACCCCCGGCTGCCGGCTCGGACACGGCTACTGTCCCAGTCCCGATGCCGTCCCAGCCCGTCCCCGCGCCGCTTCGGGCATCGAAGCGCAACGACCGCACCCGCCGCAAAAAGGACCACAACTCAGCCAATGATGTCATCCGCTGTATGTCCTTCTTCGCTGGACGCAACAGCAGGAAGAGGAAACCTGTGGTTGGCGGGGCACGGTCTCCCGACCGTGCCCCAACGGAGGCTATTCCCAATACTCTTCCCACCGCTCCGCGAATGCCTGCTTCAGTCGTTCCCTGTAGGCGTAGGTCTTGATCTTGACCATCCACACGTCCGCGCCACCCGAGCCGCCCTTGCAGACCACCCCTTCCGACACGCCGTACTTGCCGGCCCGGACGTCCTCGGTGAACTTCCCCGTCAACTTGCCCTCGTACACCACCCGCGCCGTGTGCAGGTGCGCGAAGTCGGACACGAACTGACGCGGGCCGATCATCCCCAGGGGGTCCGCCTGCACGTCGAACAGCCGCAGTTCTTTCGGGTCGTCCTCCTTGTGCAGCCCTGCGAACGAGTTCGGCCCCAGGAACTCGGTGAACACCTTGAGCGCCGGGAACTCGCGGTAGTCCGGGTGCCCGCGGAAGACCTTCTCCAGGCCCTCGGCCAGCGTTCGTTGAAAAACATCAACGCACTCCCGCAGGTGGGCGTGCCGGCGCGCGAACTCTTCCACCCCGGCCTCCGTCAGATTGAATTCGTCGCGCCGGGTGCCGAAGGCGTGCCAGCCGAAGTCGCGGTCCCAGTCCCAGTGGAGGTTCGTGCCGTCGTACTTCTCGAAGGCAACACAGCGGCCCGCGGGGGCGTACCGGCTACCTGGGATTTTCGGGTAGTGCAACACCAATGACCTCAAACGTCTGTCCCATGCCTCATGCCCGCGCCGCCGTCAGCACCGCGTCCAAATCCTGCGACTCCGCGTGCCGCCACGCCTCCTCGGTGCCGATCGGCAGCCAGAAGTCCGCGCGCACCACCGCCACCGGCCGCCGCAGCGCCAGCTGGTTCACGTAGTCCGTGATCTCGTACTCGCCGCGCGGCGACAGCCCGATCTCGATGTCGAACACCTCCCGCGGGAACACATACGCCCCGGTGTTGGCCAGCTGCGGCGGCGGCAAATCCTGCGGCTTCTCCACCAGCTTCTCCAGCGTGCCGTCCGCCTTCAGGTACGCGATGCCGAAGCGGCGCGGTTCATCGACCTCGCGGGCCAGAAGGCCGGCCGGCTTCTCCGCCAGCGCCCGCAGGTCCGCCGCCCCGAACAGGTCGTCGCCGTTGAGCACCAGGAAGTGATCGGACTTCAGGTAAGCCTGGCACTGCCGCAGTGCGTCGCCGGTGCCGCGCGGCTGCTGTTGCGGCACCGCGGCCCAGTCGCGGAAGTGCGGTTGGCCGCGCAAATACTGCTCGACCTGCTCGGCCAGGTAATGCACGACCACGACCACGCGCGTCACCGCCGTGGGCAGCGCCCCCAGCGTCCAGTCGAGGATGGGCCGGCCGCGCACCGGCAACAGAGGCTTCGGCGTCGTCAGCGTGTGCGGGCGCAACCGCGTCCCCAACCCGGCCGCCAGGATGACCGCTTCCATTCCCCGTGTCCTCAAACTTGACTCAGTTGTTGTCCTTACCACCGCGGGCAATTAACGCTCAAGACGCCCGCCTTGCATCGTCGAATATACCAGTGCGATCATCACCCGTCGTCCCACCCGCGCCACACAACCCCGCCGCCGCCGGCGCCAGGGCCCGCCTCCCGCGGTGCGCCGCCCCGGTCGCGCTGGCCAACGAAAGAAAGGAAACCCATGCGCCGTTGCCTGTTTTCCCTGCTGTCCGTCACCCTCCTGGTTTCGCTGTTCGGCTGCTCCAGCGGTGGCAGCTGCCACTGGGCAGGCGTCTGCGACTGCCAGATCGGCACCGACTGGTGCTGCTACCCGCCCTACCAGGGCAACATCAAACCGGTGGTGCCCGTGGGTGCCATCGTTCCGGTCGGCCCAGGCGGCCCCATCGTGCCCGTGCCGATTTCCAACGGCCCTGTGCCGGTCGCCCCGATGCCCGCCAAAGTCATGCCCGACGTGCCGAGCAAAGAGCCGCCGGTCAAGCAAATCCCCGGTAAGCAGTTGCCGCCGATTCAGTAATCGGTTCGACCCGTCTGACCCGCCGCAAGCGGCGTAGCGCTCTGCCGCTACGCCACTTGCGGCGGTCACGGGAATCCCGCCGCCAAACCAACCCGCCGCGCGCTAACCGTTGGGTTCCTCGGCCGCGCCCGCCAGCAACTCGACGATCACCGCGTCCGCCACGCACTTGCCCGCCCGCGTCAGCCGCACCGCGGCACTGTCGTCGGCCAGCAGCCCCAGCCCGGTCAGCTGCCGCACCTTTTCCCCAACCAGCACGTCCAGGTCGAACCCCGTTTGCGCCTGAAACGCCCGCCGTTCCACCCCCGCCGACCGCCGCAACTGCACGCTCACCGTCTCCAGTGCCCGCTCGTGCGGCGCCAGTTCCTCGCTCTGAAAGGTCGCCGGCTGTCCCGCCAGCGTGGCGCTCAGGTAGTGGTGCAGGTCGCGCGTGTTGAGTTCGCGGCGGCCGCGGACGTAGCGGGCCGCGCCCAGTCCGAAGCCGAAATACGCTTCGTTGGCCCAGTACACTTGATTGTGCCGGCTGCGGCAGCCCGGCCGCGCGAAGTTGGAAATCTCGTAGTGCTCCAGGCCCGCCGCCGCCAGTTCTTCCATTGCCGTCTCGTACAGCGCACGCTCGGCCTCCTCGTCCAGCGCCGTCACCTGCCGCGCCCGCCGCTGCTTCCACAACCGCGTGCCCTTCTCGTAGGTCAGACCGTAGGTGGACAGGTGATCGACGCCCAGCGCCAGCGCCTGCCGCAGATCGTCGCGCCACATTGCTACCGTCTGACCCGGGGCGCCAAAAATCAGGTCCAGCGACACCCGGGCGATGCGCCGCCGCACTTCGGCGACGGCACGCGGCACCTCCGCGGGCGTGTGCTGCCGCTCCAGCACGCGCAGCAGCGTGCTCTGGAACGACTGAGCGCCGAGGCTGACGCGATTGACGCCGTGGTCCGCGAGCAGGGCGATCTTGTCCGCGCCCAGGCTGTCGGGGTTGGCCTCGATGCTGAACTCGCCGTCCGGTTCCAGCGACAGCCAGCGGCGTAGCAGACCGAGCAGTTTTTCCAGTTGCGGCACCGTGAGGTGGCTGGGGGTGCCACCGCCAAGGAACAGCGTGCGTACCGGCTGCGGTTCGCCCAGCGTCGCCAGTTCACAGGCCAGCGCGTCGAGGTAACGGTCGGCGAGGTGGTCCTGGCCGACCGCGACGGCGAAGTCGCAGTAGCCGCAATGGTGAGCGCAGAAGGGGATGTGGACGTAGGCGGCGCGCGGCCAGAGCCAGGGTGGGGCGTCCGCGGCGACCGGCAGGGGTGGCGTGCGCGTCATGCCTTCACTATACAGGGCCGCACGGACGGCCGGCGCCGCGGCGGCGGGAAATTGGCTCGGCCGGAAGATTTTGCGATACGCCGGGCCACTGACGTGGTTTAATGTCACGGATTCGTATCTTCCCGTAACGCCATCCGTGGAGCTAACTCCCATGAGACGGAGTGTCCGCCTTCCCCTGGGCGCCGTCGCCCTGGTTGTCTTCCTTTGCGGCCTGTCCGCGGCCCAGCAGTCCGACCTGTCGGAGTATCGCACCCCTGAAAAGGCCATTGCCGCGAAGATCGAAAAAACGGCCGGCACGCCGCTGGCCGTGCGGCCGTTCCTGGGCGTGCAGGCGGCGCCCGACGCCAACGGCTGGCTGGTGGTCCGCGAGGTGGCAGCCGACTCCCCCGCCGCGAAGGCCGGCGTCCGCCCCGGCGATCAACTGTTGCTGGCCGACGGCTTCAGCCCGCGCGACGATGCCGACCTGGCCGAGGCGCTGGGCCGCAAGTTCCCCGGCGAAGCGGTGCGGCTCGTGCTGTCGCGGCAGGGCAAACGCCTGGACCTGAGCGTGAAGTTGACGGCGCTGAGCAGGCCGCGCATTCAGGGCAAGCCGCAGGCGAATCTGGGCGTGCGCGTGGTCCGGCGCCGGTCGGTGACGGTGTGACCATCGAGCGCATCACCCCCGGTTCGGCCGCCGAGAAGGCCGACCTCAAGGTCGGCGACCTCATCCTCAAGGCCGAGAATTTCGTGTTGAACGCGCCGGAGCAACTGCGCGAACTGGTGGCCACCCGGAAGCCCGGCGACACCCTGACCCTGACGCTGTTCGCGCCAGATCGGCCCATTGAGCGCAAGGTCATCCTCGGCGCCGAGGTGGTCGCTGGTCCGCCGCAGGGCTTCGGCGGCAAGAAAAAGGGCGGCGGGTTCGACTTCCGCAACAACAAGTACTGGACCGCAGGCGCCTATCGCCTGGGCATCATCCTGGTCGAGTACCCCGACGAGAAGCACAACGCCGTCATCACGCCGAAGGCCTGGGAAGAGTCGATGTTCGGCCGCGGCACCTACACCAAGACCAGCGTGACCGGGCAACAGGTTTTCGGCAGCATGTACGACCACTACCTGGAGCAGTCCTACGGCAAGCTGAAGATCGAGGGCAAAGCGTTCGACTATGTGCAGGTGAGCAAGAAGCGCGGCGAGTACGCCACCAGCCGAAGTGGCGGCAGCTACACCCTGCTGACGGAGGCGATGGACCTGGTCGTCAAGCGCGACGGCAAGGATGCCTTCAAGGGGCTGGACGGCGTGTTCTTCGTGTACGCGGGCGCCCGCTACAATTCGCCGCGCGGCAGCCTGTACTGGCCGCACCGCAGCAGCGTGTCATACGGCGGCAAGCGTTGGCCGTACTTCATCTGCGAGGAGCAGTCGCGCGGCAACAAGAACATGAACAACATCAGCGTCTTCAGCCACGAGTTCGGCCACATGCTCGGGCTGCCGGACCTGTACGCCCGGCCGGAGAACCCCGGCATGGAGGGCGTCGGCGTCTGGTGCCTGATGGCCAATCAGACGCCGGGCGGCCGGCCGCAGCACATGTGCGCCTGGTCCAAGGAAAAGCTCGGCTGGATTCAGCCCACGATCATCGACCCGACCGTCCAGCAGAAGCTGGTCCTTGCCCCGATCGAGGACTCGCCGAAGAACTGCTTCAAGGTGCTGGTGCGCCGCGATGGCAGCGAATATCTGCTGCTGGAGAACCGGGCCAGGAAGGGCTTTGACAAGGCGCTGCCGGCGGAGGGGCTGCTGATCTGCGCGTGGCCAACAACCGACCGGTGCTGGAGGAGTCGCACGGCGTGCTCGGACCGCAGGGGCCGAACGTCTTCCGTGAGTCGGTGCCGTACCCCAGCGCCGCCAATGATGCGTTCACGCCGTACACGGTGCCGTCCAGCCAGTCGAAGCTCGGCGGCGGCCTGCCGGTGCATCTCACCAACATCCGCCGCCTGCCCGACGGGCGCGTCACGTTCCACATTGGGTACGAGTACCAGTAACCATCAATTCAAATTGCAGATTGCAGATGGCAAATTGACAGAAAGGTGCTGTCTGTCAATTTGCCATCTGCAATTTGCCATCTGCAATCGAACGAGAGGCCCTTATGTTTCGTTCCCCTTTCCGCCCGCTGCTGCTCGTCGGCCCGCTGCTGGCGGCACTCAGCCTGTTTGCCACCGCGCAGGCGCCGCAGCGCCCCGACCTGAAGGATTATCGCACCGTCGCCACCGCCCGGACCACCACGATCAGCGGCGCTCCCGGCGGCCCCGGGCAGACCGGCTACCTCGGCGTCGCCGTCGCGCGCAACGCTGAGGGCCGCCTCATCGTCGAGGACGTTTCCACCGACTCTCCGGCGGCGAAAGCTGGCCTGAAGAAGGGCGATGTCATCACCCGTGTCGGCGAGCACACCGTCAGCACACAGCAGGCGTTCCGCGAATGGCTGCAAACCTACAGCCCCGGCACCGCGGTCAAGTTCGCCGTCGTCCGCGACGGCCGGGCGACCGAGTTGACCGCGACGCTGGCCGCCACCAGCCGGCCCCTGACCTTCGCTGCCGGCAAGGGCGGTAAGGGCGGTAAAGGCGGTAAAGGCGGCAAGGGCGGCAAGGGGTTCAAGGGTGGCGGCTTCACGGCCCTGCCCCTGTGGACCAAACCCAGCCTGCGCCTGGCCGTGATCCGTGTCGAGTTCACCGACGTCAAGCACAACGCCAAGATCGCCACCCCGGACTGGGAAGCGGCGTTCTTCAGCAAGGGCGTCCACGTCAACAAGCAGAACGCTACCGGGCAGCAGGTTCACGGCAGTCTGAACGACTATTTCCTGGAGCAGTCCGCGGGCGGCTTCCATCTGGAGGGCAAGGTGTTTGAGTGGGTCAACGTCGGCAAGAAGCGCAGCGATTACATCCAGGGTTCGGGCACCGGCAACAAGACAGCGGTGCTGACCGACGCCCTCGCGAAGCTGACGGCCCGTGACGGCAAGGACGCTCTCAAGGACTTCGACGCCCTGGCGTTCGTCTACGCCGGCGAGCGCAGCGGCGGCAACCGCGGTCAGGTCTACTGGCCACACGCCGGCGGTCTGATCCAGGGCGAGAAGCGCTGGCCCTATCTCATCACCTACGAGGGCGGCTCACGGATGGCGCCGGTCAACCATTTCACCAAGCTGACCGCCCAGGTGCTGGGGCTGCCCGACCTCGCGGCCCGGCCCGGCGACCCCGGTTCGCCGCCTGGACTCGGCGTCTGGTGCGCCCTGTCCGACCCCATCTCCGATGGCCGGCCGGCGCATCTGAGCGCCTGGGCCAAGCAAAAACTCGGCTGGGTGCAGCCCGCGACCATCGACCCCACCGTCAAGCAGAAACTGCTGCTATCGCCCATTGCGGATTCGCCGAAGGAGTGCTTCAAAATCCTCGTGCGGCCCAACGGCAGCGAATATTATCTGATCGAGAACCGCCGCAAGAAGGGCTTTGACTCAGACCTGCCGGGAGAGGGCCTGGTGATCTGGCGTGTGGTCGGCGACCGGCCGGCGTTGGTGGCGTCGCATGGCATCGAGGGGCCGTCGGCGGCGATGGTGTACCTTGGCGCGGTGCCGTACCCCAGCGAGGCCAACCACGCATTCACGCCAGACACGACGCCATCGAGTCGTTCGCCGCTGGGCGGCGGCCTGCCGGTGCATCTGACCGACATCCGCCGCCTGCCGGACGGTCGTATTGCGTTCAACATCGGCTACGAATATCGCTGAGGTTTTCGCCTTCCAAAAGGGGGAAACGAACCGGCCTGGGTGCAAGCGCCCAGGCCGGTTCGTTTCCCAAGAAGGTCTGGTGAAGTAACTGAGAATCGGCTGGCTTTACTTGCGCAAACTGCTCTCAAGTTTGAACTTGAATCGACAGTAGCTGAAACAACGTCTTTTTTTCTTAAATTTGGATGTCAGATGTAAACATTTCTAGAAATGTCTCTGTCGAACATGGTCAACCCTGGCAAACATCAGGAGGATACGCAACCCATGCGCAAGGCAAGGCTGCTGGCCCTGCCTGTGACCCCCGGCTGCCGAACACCAGCACTTCCAGGGGATTACAAATCGCGCTGGCGGACGGCAGCGTCCGTATCCTGGACGCTGAAACGGACCAGAACGTTTTTTGGGGTATGGTGACGCCGAACGGCCGCGAAGTTATCTCATTTGAATGAACAGGCCACCGCCTGCTAGCCACCCTTGATCCGCCGCAGACTGTCCTTCGCATGGATGCGCAACATCGGCCGCCCATTGGCAGCGATCTCCTGCAGCGCCGGCACCGCCTCGCGGGCAGCGGCACCCATCCGGCCGAGCGCCACAATCACATGGGCCGCGTAACGGTTCTTCGGCGTCAGCTGCTTCACCAGTAGCGGCACCGCCTCCTTCGCGTCCGCGCCCAGGTGACCGAGCACGTCCACCGCCAACGGATACGCCGCGGCGGCGTTGGGATCGCTCGATGGCCCCGGCCCCTTCTTGACGACCGCCAGCACCTCCGGCAGCGCCGGACGCGCGTTCAAACCCATCTTTGTCAGGGCGCTGAGGGCGAACACGGGGTTGTGCTTGCCCTCCTTGAGGTAGCCGCGCAGGGCCGGCACCGCCCGCGAACCGATGCGGCCCAGTTCCGTCGCCGCCGCCCAGGCGTCGGCCGTATTGGTGCCGCCCGCTTGCAACTTCTTCAGTTGCGCCTGCACCGCCGCATCATCCTGAGCCCGCGCCGGCGCTGCCCCGCAGACCAGCGCCAGCGCCGCCACCATGAATGCATATGTTCTCATGACCCGGCCTCCTAATTGTCCCAGTCCTTGCCCAGAACCTGGCCGTCGTTCGGGTTGCAGGCGTACCACCATGTCTGACCGCTGACCGACGGCGCCACAATCCGCGCCGTGCCATCGAGCAGCAGCACGAGGATGCCTTCCTTGCGCAGCGCCTGCGGCAGCGCTGGGTCGCAGTCGCGCTGCTCCGGCACCACCTGGAACTTGCCCTGGTGGTAGTACGCGAACAGCGGCGCCCAGTAATACACCTGATCGTAACTCCAGATGGTCGGCATGCCGTTGCACACCTGGTAGCGCTCGGCCACGCCGATGGTGTTCGAGGTGCCGTCGCGGATGTCGGTCAGCCGGACGCCGCCCTGGGGACCATCCTTGAAGACCATCCAGTTGGCGGCGTAGTTGGTCGTCGGCAGCGTGTCCCGGAACTTGTTGCCGTTGGGGGCGCTCGCGTCCTTGTCGTCCACGTAAAGGGGGATCACCAGGTCGGTGGCGTTCTGCTGCCAGGCGTTCGCCTGTTCGATGAACGGCAGCAGGTGGAAGTGCAGACTGCCGGACTTACCGCCGAAGTCGCCGACGGTCGGCGGCATTTTCTTGAAGGTGGCGTGGCAGTTGTGCAGGGCGAGGCCGATCTGCTTGAGGTTGTTCTTCTGCTGCTGCTGTTCGGCGCGGCCGCGGCTGGCGGCCACCGCCGGCAGCAACAGCCCCAGCAGCAGCGCGGTCACGGCCAGCACCACCACCAACTCGACCACGGTGAACGCACGGCGTCTCCGACGTGAGGGTTGCATGCCTGCTCCTTTCGCAAGACGGGACGGGCGAAACCCGCTGACACGCTAACACAGCGGTGCCGCCGTGGCAACAGGGTAACCGAGAACGAAGGCGCCGGGAGCGTCAGCAAGTGCTTGGCACGCCGGACTGGCCCTCCTATACTGACGAAAACGCCGCGCCCACCTGCCCCTTACCGCTGCCCTCTGCCCCCGAGGCACCCATGAACCCGCGCTGTCCGCTCCCTCTCGCCTGTCTGCTCCTGGCCGGCGGCCTGCTCGCCCACGCCGACGACTGGCCGCAGTGGCGCGGCCCCAACCGCACCGATGTCTCAAAGGAAAAGGGCCTGCTGCAAACCTGGCCCCAGAACGGCCCCAAACTGCTCTGGACCTTCAAGGACGCCGGCGTCGGCTTCAGCGGCCCCGCCATCGTTGGCGACCGCCTCTACACGATGGGCGCTCGCGGCGAGGAGGAATACGTCCTGGCCCTGGATGTCCGCAAGGGCACCGAGGTGTGGGCCGCGAAGGTCGGGCCGATCTTCACCTACATGGGCAACTCCTACGGCGACGGCCCGCGCTCCACGCCGACGGTGGCCGGTGACCGCCTTTACGCCCTCGGCGGCCAGGGCATTTTGGTCTGCGTCGATATGAAGGGCGGCAAGGAACTGTGGCGCGTCGATCTGGTCAAGGATTACGGCGGCCAGGTCATGGAGCGGGGCGTGGGACCGTGGGGCTACACCGAGTCGCCGCTGGTCGATGGCGATCACGTCGTCTGCACGCCGGGCGGTCGGGGCGGCGTCATGATGGCCTTCAACAAGAAGGACGGCAAGCCGGTCTGGCGCAGCAAGGGCCTGCCGGGCGAGGCGGCTTATAGCTCGATCATGCCCGCGGAGATCGGTGGTGTGCGGCAGTACGTGCAGCAGGTGTCGCAGGGTCTGGACGCTGGCACCGCCGGCATCGCCGCGAAGGACGGCAAGCTGCTCTGGTTCGTCAAGAACAAGACCTACTACGACACCTACGCCATCTGTCCAACGCCCATCGTTCAGGGCGATTTGGTGTACGTCAGCGCGGGCTACCGGGCCGGCTGCAACCTCTACAAGATCACGAAGCAGGGCGACACCTTCAAGGCCGTGGAGCAGTACGACGGCCCGGCCCGCAAGCTGATGGTCAACGACCACGGCGGCGTCGTGCTGGTGGGCGGTTACGTCTACGGCTACTCCGATGGCAAGGGCTGGGTTTGTCAGGAGTTCGCCACTGGCAAGGAAATGTGGGCCGACAAGCGCAAGCTGGAGGGCAAGGGCTCGCTGACTTACGCGGACCAGCGGCTGTACCTGTACAACGACGAGGGCGAAGCGGTGCTGCTGGACGCGTCGCCAAAGGGTTGGAAGGAGCGCGGCCGCTTCAAGATCCCCGAGGAGGCGCCGAGCCGCGAGAAACGCCCCACCAGCCGCCAGGCCGGCGTCTGGACGCATCCGGTGGTCGCCAACGGCCGGCTGTATTTGCGCGACCAGGAGTTGCTTTTCTGCTTCGACGTGAAGGCGGCGAAGTGACGCGGGGTTTCTTTTCTGCCGCTTGCGGCAGATAGCCGGAACAGACGCCATGCAAGAGGACTCCGACTTCCTCGACCGCCCCGACCTGGAGCGCCTACAGTGGGCGCGGCTCGAGCGCCCTGCTCGCCGAGGTGCTGCCGCGCAACCGCTTCTACGCCGCCAAATACGCCGCCGCCGGTGTCGAGGTCGCGGGCCTGCGCGGCCTGGACGACGTGCGCCGGCTGCCGTTCACCACCAAGGCCGAGCTGATCGCCGACCAGCTGGCCCACCCGCCCTACGGCACCAACCTGACCTATCCGCTGACGCACTATTCACGGCTGCACCAGACCTCCGGCACCAGCGGCCAGCCGCTGCGCTGGCTCGACACCCGCGATAGCTGGCAGTGGATGCTCGGTTGCTGGACGCACAAGTTCCGCATCACCAAGGTCAACGAACACGACCGCTTGTTCTTCCCGTTCTCGTTCGGCCCGTTCCTCGGCTTCTGGACCGCCTTCGAGGCGGCGGCGCAGCGCGGCCATCTGTGCCTGGCCGGCGGCGGCATGACCAGCCAGGCCCGCCTCCGCTTCCTGCTCGACAACCGCGCCACCGTCGTGCTCTGCACTCCCACCTACGCCCTGCGCCTCGCGGAAGTCGCCGACCAGCAGGGCATCCGCCTGCATCCCGACACGCCCGGCTACGCGGTGCGTATGCTGATCGTGGCCGGCGAACCCGGCGGCAGCATCCCCGCGACGCGGGCGCGCATCGAAGAAGCGTGGTCCGCCCGGCTCTACGACCACAGCGGTATGACCGAAACTGGCCCAATGACGGCGGAGTGTCCGCCCAACCCCGGTGGCCTGCACGTGCTGGAGATGGAGTATCTCACCGAGGTCATCGACCCGCGCACGGGCCAGCCGGTGCCGGCGGGCGAGCCGGGCGAACTGGTGGTGACGAACTTCGGCCGCACGGGCAGTCCGCTGATACGATACCGGACGGGTGATCTGGTGCGTGTTGATCCGCGGCCGTGCCCGTGCGGCCGGACACTGCGGCGGCTCGACGGCGGCATCCTCGGCCGCACCGACGACATGCTGCACCTGCGCGGCAACAACGTCTATCCGGCGGCGCTGGAGGGCCTGATCCGCCGATTCCGTGAGGTTGCCGAATACCGGGTCCACGTGGAGCAGTCTAGTGCCATGACGGCCCTGCGCATCGAGATCGAGCCCGCCAACGGCACGCCCGGCCCGGAACTGGCCGAGCGCGTGACCGCGATGATCCGTGAGGAACTGCTGTTCCGCGCTGACGTGACCGCCGTGCCGCCCGGCAGCCTGCCGCGCTTCGAGATGAAGGCGTCGCGGCTGGTGCGGCGGGTCATAGGATAAGGCGAGCGGGGTCGCGTCAGCGCCCCGTGGAGCCTGTGTCCCACGGGGCGCTGACGCGACCCCGCTCAGACACGGGCGCTGACGCAACCCCGCGCTGACACGGGGCGCTGACGCGACCCCGCTCGCCGCCACACCGCAGAAGGAGACCGCACATGCGTCGCTTCCGAATCCTGCCCGTCCTGGGTGGGCTGGCCGTGCTGCTGCTGGCCCCCCTGGTCCACGCCAGCGACTGGTACAACTGGCGCGGCCCGCTGGCGACCGGTTGGTCCCCCGAGCGCGACCTGCCCGCGCAGTTCGACATCAAGAAGCCCGGCGCCAACAACCTCGTCTGGAAGGCGCCCTACGGCGGTCGCTCCACGCCGCTGGTGCTGGGCGGCCGCGTCTACGTCAACAACAGCGCCGGCGAGGAAAGCACCGAGCAGGAGCGCGTCATGTGCTTCGACGCGAAGACCGGCAAGGTACTCTGGGAGCACAGGTTCAACGTCTGGCTCACCGACATCGTGAGTGTCCGCCTCGGCTGGACCAATTTGGCCGCCGATCCGAAGACGGGCAACGTCTACTGGCACGGCACCCAGGGCCTGTTCGTCTGCTTCGACAGGGACGGCAAGATTCTCTGGCAGCGGTCGCTGACGGAGGAGTTCGGCCGCATCTCCGGCTACGGTGGCCGCGTCGCCGGCCCGACCGTCGATGAGGATCTGGTGATCCTCGGCATGGTCCACTCCGCCTGGGGCGATTTTGGCAAGGGCGGCAACCGCTGGCTGGCCATAAACAAGTACAACGGCAGCATCGTCTGGTGGTCCGACCCCGCCGGCAAGCCGCGCGACACCTATTACTCGACGCCGGTGGTCGCTGTCATCGACGGCGTGCGGCTGCTCATCAGTGGCAGCGCCGACGGCTCGGTGTACGCGCTGAAGGTGCGCACCGGCGAACCGGTGTGGAGCCACTACTTTTCTGCCGGCGCCGTCAACGTCTCACCGGTGCTGGACGGCAAGTACGTCTACATCGCCCAGGGCGACGAGAACCCCGACAACAACCTCCAGGGCCGGGTCATCTGCCTGGACGCCAGCGTCGTCCGGGACGGCAAGCCGAAGCTGGTCTGGCAGGTCGATGGCCTGGGCGTGAAGTACTGTAGCCCGATCATCCACGCCGGCCGGCTCTACCTCTGCGACGACACGGCCCAGATGTACTGCCTGGACGCGAAAACAGGCGAAAAACTCTGGGACTTCCGCTATGGTCGCAACGCCAAGGGCTCGCCGGTGCTGGCAGACGGCAAGATTTACGTCGCCGACGTGAACGCCAAGTTCCACATTCTGGAGCCCGGCGACAAGAGCTGCAAGCGGCTGCACGAGCAGCTGTTCCTGAACCCCAATGGCCTGGACGTGGAGCTGAACGGCAGCCCCGGCGTCGCCAACGGCCGCGTCTTCTTCCTGACCAGCGACGAGCTGTACTGCATCGGCAAGCCGAATTGGAACGCCGCCCCGGACAAACTGCCGCCGGTGCCCGTGGAGAAGCGCGACCCCGAGAAGAAGGCGACGCACTTGCAGGTCATCCCCGCGGACGTGGTGCTGCACCCCGGCGACAGCATCGCGTTCAAGGCGCGGACCTTCGACAAGTACGGCCAGCTGATCGGCGAGACGAAGGCCGAATGGTCGCTGCCGACGCCGCCGCTGCCGCCCAAGGCCAAGACGCCGCCGCCGCCGCTGAAGGGCACCCTTGAGGGGGGCAAGCTGACCGTCAGCAAGGACCTGCCGGCGCAGCAGGGCTATGTGCTGGCCAAGGCGGACGGGCTGACGGCGAAGGCGCGGGTGCGCGTGGCGCCGCAGCTGCCGTACACACAGGACTTCGAGAAGGTGCCGGTCGGGGCGGTGCCGGCCGGCTGGGTGAATACGCAGGGCAAGTTCCTGGTCAAGCAGTTGCCGAACGGCAACAAGGTGCTGGGCAAGAACAACACCAACCCCAGCCCGCTGGTGGCCAAGGCCAACGCCTTCATCGGCCTGCCGGACTACACCAACTACACCATTGAGGCGGACGTGCTCGGCACCAAGGTGAACGACGCTCTGCCGGACATGGGCGTCGTTAACTGCCGCTACACGCTCTGGCTGACCGGGCCGACACAGAGCCTGCGGCTGACCTCGTGGGACGCCATCCCGCGCGTGGACGAGACCATCGGCTTTGCCTGGCAGGCAGACACGTGGTATCGCTTCAAATTGAAGGTGACGATGGAGAACGGCAAGGCGGTGGCGCGCGGCAAGGTGTGGCCGCGTGACGAAAAGGAGCCGGCGAAGTGGACCGTGGAGGTGACCGACGCGACGCCCAACACCGAGGGCGCCCCGGCATTGTACGCTTACGTGAGGGGCTTCCAGGGCAACAACCCCGGCAACGACGTGCAGTTCGACAATGTGCGTGTGACGCCCAACAAGAAATAGTCATTAGTCATTAGTCATTAGTCATTAGTCATTAGTTCACAAGTTCCAGCCACTAACTGCAACTCTATGAACTAATGACTAATGACTAATGACTAATGACTAATGACTAATGACGAGGTGCCAAATGAAAGAATATCCCAGTCTGCGCCGCTGGGCCGCCGTGCTGGCGACCACGGTCGTGTTCACCAGCCTCGTACTCGTGGCCGCGTGGTCGCAGAACGGCGGCAAGCAGGCGCCGCCCAAAGCCGCCGGCGACAAGCAGCACCCCTGGCCGTTGTTCGGCGGCCACCTCAGCCGCAACATGGTCAACGTCATCGACCGCAACGTGCCGGTCAAGCTGGATCTCAAGGAAGGCGGCAATGTGCTCTGGTCCGCGGACCTCGGCTCCAAATCATACGGCGGCCCCGTCGTCGCCGACGGCAAGGTGTTCGTCGGCACCAATAACGAGAAGCCGCGCGACCCCAAGGATTTTGTCTTCAACCCCAAGACCGGCAAGCAGGAGCCGATCGACAAGGGCGTGCTGATGTGCTTCGACGAGAAGACCGGCAAGTTCCTGTGGCAGCACGCCTACCCGAAACTGCCCATCGGCCGCGTCCAGGACTGGCCGCGTGAGGGCATCTGCTCCACCCCCGTCGTCGAGGGCAAGGAACTCTGGTACGTCAGCAACCACTGTGAGGTCGTCCACAGCACCACCGACGGCAAGATCATTAACAAGCTGGACATGATCGCCAAACTGGGTGTCTTCCCGCACAACCTGGCGGTCTGCTCGCCGCTGATTGTCGGCGACCTGCTGTTCGTGGTCACCGCCAACGGCGTCGATGAGGGCCACATCAACGTCCCGGCGCCGAAGGCGCCCAGCTTCATCGTGCTGGACAAGAAGACGCTGGAGCTGAAGTGGAAGAACAACGACCCGACCGCGGCGCTGGTCAACCCCAAGGGGGCGGTGTCCATCAAGAAGTTGGTGAACGCCGGTCAGTTGCTCATGCACGGGCAGTGGTCGAACCCGGTGTATGCGGTGGCCAACGGCAAGCCGCAGGTCATCTTCCCCGGCGGCGACGGCTGGGTGCGCGCCTTCGACCCGGCCACGGGCAATCTGATCTGGAAGTTCGATTGCAACCCGAAAAAGTCCGTCTACATCCTGAGCGGCCGCGGCACGCGCAGCGACTTCATTGCGACGCCGGTGGTCCACGAGAACCGGTTGTACATCGGCGTCGGCCAGGACCCCGAGCACGACGAGGGCATCGGTCACTTCTGGTGCATCGACATCACGAAGCAGGGCGATGTCTCGACCGGCACCATTATGAAGAACGGCAAGCCGGTGGAGGTGTTCGACACGAAGAACCCCGTCAACAAGAATTCGGCGCTGGTCTGGCACTACGGCGAGGACGAACTGAAGCCGGTGCCGGAGGCGTGGAAGCAGGGCCGCAATTATGTCTTCGGCCGCACCATGAGCACGGCCGCGGTGCAGGACGGTTTGGTGTACATCGCGGAGCTGGCCGGCTACCTGCACTGCCTGGACGCCAAAACGGGCGCGCAGTTGTGGACGCACAAGACCGGGGCGCCGATCTGGAGTTCGCCGTACTGGGTGGACGGCAAGGTGTACCTGGGCAACGACGACCGCCGCCTGTTCGTGTTCGAGCACGGGCGGCAGAAGAAATTGCTGACCGTGAACAGCTTCCCCGATAAGGGCGGCAAGGTGCGGGCGACGCCGGTGGTCGCCAACAATGTGCTGTTTGTGATGACCGAGAACAAACTGTATGCGGTCAAGTGAGGCTGATTTGCCGCTTCGTGGGGCAGACATTCCTGTGCCATCTTTGCAAGGTCGGCAGACAGGAATGTCTGCCCCACGAAGGAAGGCCCCGCTAGAGCGGTTCGCAGTTGGGTGTAGCGGAAGTCGCCAGACTTCCGTCCGGTGCTGCTCGGAAGTCTGGCGACTTCCGCTACACCCCTTCGCAATCTGCAATAATACCAAATCGCCTTGCATCTTCTTGAGCCCGAAGCGCCAGCGTGGGGCCCTCGCTGGCGCTTCGGGCTCAGAAAACAAGAACCGCCAGGGCGATTCCGTATAAGGAGTATACATGACGGCCATTCGATACCTCCGCCCCCTCGCTCTGCTGTCCGCGGTCGCGCTCGGGGTGATGCTGGTCGCCGCGGCGCTGACCGCCGCCCAGAACGGCCCGCCGCGCGTGCGCGCCGACCTGAGCCGCAACTCCGTCAACCTGACCGACAAGAACCCGCCGCTGGCGTGGAACGTCGAGGAAGGCAAGCAGAAGAACATCAAGTGGGTGCAAACGACCGGCGGCAAGGGCTACTGCGCCCCGGTGGTGGCTGGCGGCCGCGTCTTCGTCAGCACCGCGAACAACCGGCCGCGCGACCCCAAGGTCAAGGGCAAGCGCGCCGTGCTGATGTGCTTCGCCGAGCAGGACGGCAAGTTCCTGTGGCAGAACGTCCACGCCATGGCCCCGCCAGAGGTGGATCAGCAGGGCGAGACCGAGGGCCTGTGCTCCACGCCGAGCGCGGACGGCGACCGTGTCTATTACATCACGCCCGGCTGCATCGTGGTCTGCGCCGACGTGGCGACCGGCAAAATCGCCTGGACATATGACCTGATGAAGCAGCTGAAGGTGTATCCGTGCATCACCAACAGCTGCCGGCCGCTGATCGTCGGCGACCTGGTGTACGTGGTCACCGGCAACGGCACCGGCAACATGGAGAAGGTGGCCGAGCCCAAGGCGCCGAGCTTCGTGGCGCTGGACAAAAAGGCGGGCACCCTGAAGTGGCAGAGTGCGCTGCCGGGCGAAAAAATTATTTACGGCCAGTGGGGCAG
This sequence comes from uncultured Gemmataceae bacterium, assembly GCA_963750165.1. Lineage (GTDB taxonomy): Bacteria > Planctomycetota > Planctomycetia > Gemmatales > Gemmataceae > CAVVPN01. The sequence continues at coordinate 1,096,200 of CAVVPN010000003.1, forward strand.
TCCGGCCTACGCGGAGGTGGACGGCAAGGGCCAGGTGCTCTTCCCGGGCGGCGACGGCGTGCTCTACAGCCTGGAGCCGCTGACCGGGGAACTGATCTGGAAGTTCCGCTGCATTCCCGTCAAGGGCGACAAGAAGGAGCAGAAAAAACCCAATTACCTGGTGGCGACGCCAACGGTCCAGGGTCAGCGCGTCTACATCGGCGTCGGCTACGGCCCGGACACGCCGGTCGGCAACCCCATCGGCCATCTGTGGTGCATCGACATCACCAAAAAGGGCGACGTGTCACCGAAGAACGACAACTTCGATCCGAAGGCGCCCGAGAACAAGGATTCCGCCCTGGTCTGGCACTACGGCGGCACGCTGGCGAAGAAGGACGAGCTGGAACGCACCATTCAGTTCGGCCCGACGATCTCCAGTTGTGCGGTGCAGGACGGCCTGTTGTACGCCATCGAGGACCAGGGTTTCCTGCACTGCCTGGACGCGCAGACAGGCAAGCGGCAGTGGGTTTATGATTTATCGGCGGGCTCGTTCAGCGCGCCGTACTGGGTGGCCGGCAAGGTCTACGCCGCCGCGGACGACGGCTCGGTGCGAATCTTCGCCCACGGCCGCAAGATGAACCTGCTGGCCACGGCGGACATGGACACGCGCATGGAGAGCACGCCGGTGGTCGTCAACAACGTGCTGTACGTTGCGACCACGAGCAAACTATACGCGATCGGGGCGAAGTGATGCCGACGCTGGCGAAGGACCTCTGGAGCCTGGTGCAAGGCAGCCCGCTGATTGATGCGGGCGACCTGGCGCTGCGCTCCAGGAGCAGGTCGCGAGCGGGGACCTGGATTACCGAACCCGGTGGTTGATTCACGACAGCCTGGAGGCACTGCGCGGTTATCGGGGAGAAGCGTGGCTGGAAAAATGGCTGACCGGTTGTCCCGTGCGTGGGCAACTGGAGGAGGTGTTGCAGGAGCAGTTTGAACGTGTCGGATTCCCGTCGCTCCAGAGACGACTCATGGACAGCACTGAGCCCAGGGACATTCTGCAACTGTTTCGCGACCTGGGTACGGAACTGCGGCACACCACGCGGCTCTTCGTTGGCGGTTCCGTCGCGCTCATTCTCAGCGATTACCTCAAACGCAAGACGGAAGACATCGACATTGTGGACGAGGTGCCCCAGGAGATTCGCACCGATTACCAGCTCAAGGACCGTCTGGAAAAAGTGTACGGCCTGCGGCTCACCCATTTTCAGTCGCACTACCTGCCCAGTGGCTGGCAGCAGCGTGTCCACTCCCTGGAGCCGTTCGGCCGGTTGCAGATTTTCCTCGTGGACGTGTATGATGTCTTTTTGAGCAAGTTGTTCAGCAAGCGCGACAAGGATCTGATGGACCTGCGCGTCCTGGAGCCCCAGCTGGACAAAGAAACGCTCACGCGCCGGCTGCGCGACACGACCGGCTCCTGGCTGAAGGATCCAAACCTGGTGCAACACGCCCAGAAAAACTGGTACATTTTATTCGGAGAAGCGCTTCCCACATGAGCATGACACCCACCCAGGCCCGTGAGCGATTGGATCAGCACGTCCGCGAGACCGTGCAGTGGCACTTCAGCCCCGACACCGGCGCGCCCTTCTGGCTCGACAGAGCCAAATCGTACCGCTTCAACCCACTCAAGGACGTGCAGGGCCTCGCCGACCTGAAGCTGTTCGGCCACTTCGAAGACGAATGGCTGCGCGGCGGTCCGATCAACCGCTGGGTGCCGAAGGGCCTGGCCGGCAAGCCGGTCTACGTCTTCGAGACCGGCGGCACCACCGGCATCCCCAAGAGCCGCATGGTCATCGAGGACCACTGGACCGACTACGAACTCTTCAGCGAATCGCTGCCGGACAAATATTTCCCGAAGGGCTCGAACTGGCTGATGCTCGGCCCGTCGGGGCCGCGGCGGCTGCGGCTGGCGGTGGAGCACCTGTGCCAGCACCGCGGCGGCATCTGCTTCTGCGTCGATCTCGACCCGCGCTGGGTGGTCAAGCTCATCAAGAAGGGCTGGATGGAGCACCTCAAGGCGTATCAGGAGCACGTCATCGACCAGGCGCTGACCGTGCTGTCCGCCAAGCACGACATCAAGTGCATGTTCACGACACCGAAGCTGCTCGACGCCCTGGCCAACCGGCTCGAACAGGATGGCAGCAGCATCGCCCAGACGGGCATCACCGGCGTCTTCTGCGGCGGCACCGAGATGACCTCGCAGTGGATCCGCTTCGCCATCGAGGAACTGCTCGGCCCGCACGTGTACATCGCGCCGACCTACGGCAACACGCTGATGGGCCTGGCCGCCGCCGAGATGCCGACCGCCGCCGACAACTACAAGATCGCCTACTACGCTCCCGAGCCGCGCGCCGTCGTTGAGGTCGTGGACTTCGACGACTATGACAGGTTGGCCGAGTACGGCAAGGAGGGCCGCGTCCAGCTGACGACGCTGACGAAGGAGTTTTTCGTGCCGCGCTTCATGGAACGTGACGAGGGCGTGCGCGAGCGGCCGAGCGCGAAGTATCCGTGGGACGGCGTCAGCGGCGTCAAGCCGTTCCGGGCGTTCGCGGCGACCACGACGGTCGGGGTGTATTGATGACGGTGCGGGAGGTGCTGAAATTATTGCGCAAGGACGGGTGGTTTGTGGACCGTCAGCGTGGCAGCCACCGGCAGCTGCATCACCCGACCAAACCTGGGACGGTAACGGTCGCAGGCAAACCGAGCGTTACGATCAAGAAGAAACTGGAAAAGTCGATCTTGAGACAGGCACAACTGGACTGAGGGGCGAAAAGCCGTGCGATACCTCGTTATGATCCTGCGGACGGAGACGGGTTACAACGCCCTTGTTCCCGATCTGCCTGGCTGCGTCGCCGCCGCCAAATCCTGGAAAGGGATTGGCCGGTTGATTGCCGAAGCCATTGGCCTGCATATCGATTCGATGGAAAAACACGGAGAAAAAGTCCCCCCCCCGTCCCAGCGGATGGAGTTCGCTATCGATCACGATGAACCACTGGAAGAGTATTGTACCTGGGTAGAAGTGATTCCCGCCGAGCAAACGCTCGCCCGCTACAAAGAGTTGAAGAAGAGCAAAGAACCCACCAAGGAACCCCTCCCATGATCCACATCCCCGTGTTGCGCTGGGGCGAGCCGTACAAGAGCATGGAGATCGACAAGGTCGTACACTTCGCCACCGGCGAGGCGCTGGCCGAGACCAGCCGGGCCAACGCCGGCCTGGTGGAGCGCGACATGCGCTTCACCCGCCGTGCCCGCGAGGTGCTGCGCGAGATCCCCATCAAGGAATTGCTGGAAAAAGCCAAGCAGGCGGCCGACCTGTACACCGACGCCGAGCTGCCGCTGGGCGACGGCACGCAGACGCCCGACCAGTTCGTGCGTATGCAGTCCGCGACCACCGGCCTGCCCGAGCACATGTGCCGCTTCAACATGAAGAAGAACCACTTCGTGCTGAGCAACATGGAGAAGGTCTTCGACAGCCTGACGCGCGGCCTCGACATGGAAATCCTGTCGCGCGGCTACGGCGTCGAGGCCCGCGGCGTGCCGATCAGCTACCAGGCGCAGACGCCCGTGCTCGGCATGGTGCTGCCGAGCAACTCGCCCGGCGTCCACACGCTCTGGCTGCCGATCATCCCGATGCAAATTGGGTTGGTGCTCAAACCGGGGCCGCAGGAACCATGGACTCCCTACCGCATGACGCAGGCGTTCGTGCAGGCGGGCATCCCGAAACAGGCCATCGCCATCTACCCCGGCCTCGGCGACGTGGGCGCCGCGGTGCTCAACGCCTGCCCGCGCAGCCTGATCTTCGGCGGCACCGCCACGGTCGAGCAGTACAAGGGCAACCCGCGCGTGCAGGCGCACGGCCCCGGCTTCAGCAAGATTTTGCTCGGCGACGACATGGTGGATCAGTGGGAAAAATACATCGACCTGATGGTGGACAGCGTGTTGACCAACAGCGGCCGCGGTTGCATCAACTGCAGCGGTGTCTGGGCGTCGCGGCACACGAAAGAGATCGCCCAGGCGCTGGCCGAGCGCCTGGGGCCGATCCAGCCGCTGCCGCCGGAGGACCCCAAGGCGCAGCTGGCCGCGTTCACCGTCCCGGGCCAGGCCGCCGGCGTCAACGCCGACATCGAGAAGGCGCTGCAGGACGCCGGCACCGTGGACATGACGGCGAAGTACGGCAACCGTCTGGTCGAGAAGGGCCGCTATGATTACCTGCGGCCGACGGTCATCTGGTGCGATTCGCCCGAGCGGAGCATGGCCAAGAAGGAGTACATGTTCCCGTTCGTGACCGTGGTGGAGTGCCCGCAGGACAAAATGCTGGACGCCATCGGCCCGACGCTGGTGTGCTCGGCGATCACGGCCGACCCGAAGTTCCAGCGGGCGCTGACCGACGCGATCCACATCGACCGGCTGAACCTCGGGCCAATCCCGACAATTCAGCTGAACTGGTTGCAACCGCACGAGGGTAGCATCGTGGATTTCCTGTTCCGCGGGCGGGCGTTCCAGTTCGACAAGGGCATGATTCGTATTTGAATTGAGCCACAGAGGACACAGAGAACACCGAGAGAAAATACAAGCAGCCACACACAAAATTGGTTTTTCTCTCGGTGTTCTCTGTGTCCTCTGTGGCTAATTTGTTACCATTTGGAGTTGACGGGCGTTCCGGGCGAGACTGCGAAGTATCATGAAGGCAACCCCTGTGACCGACAGCGTTCACGCCGGCCCCTCTCCCTGGCCGCTCCGTTCCTTTGACTTTCATTCACCGACGTGCGTCGTCTTCGGCGCCGGCACGCTGAACCGCCTCGGCGAGCTGGCCCGCGAACTGGGCGACACGCGCGTGCTGCTGGTGACCGACCCCGGTCTGGAAGAAGCCGGCCATCCGCAGCGCGCCCTGGCGTCGCTGCAGGCCGCCGGGTTGGAAGTGTTTCTGTTCGACGGCGTCGAGTGCAACCCAACCACACGGCACGTCGAGGCCGGCGTCGCCTTCGCCCGGTCACTGAACATCGATCTCATCGTCAGCGTCGGCGGCGGCAGTGCCATGGACTGCGCCAAGGGCATTAATTTCCTGCTGACCAACGGCGGCCGCATGGCGGACTACAAGGGCTTCGGCAAGGCGGCGCGGCCGATGCTGCCGTCCATCGGCGTGCCGACCACCGCCGGCACCGGCAGCGAGGCCCAGTCCTACGCCCTGATCGCCGACGAATCGACGCACATGAAGATGGCCTGTGGCGACCGCAAGGCCGCGTTCCGCATCGCCATCCTCGACCCGGAAGTCACCGTGTCGCAGCCGGCCAAGGTGACCGCCATCACCGGCATCGACGCCGTCTCGCACGCCGTCGAGTCGTTCGTGACCGCCAAGCGCACGCCCCTGGCGCAGATGTTCGCGCGCGAGGCGTGGAAGATGCTGGAGGAGAATTTTGAAACGGTGCTGCGCGAGCCAGCCAACCTGGACGCCCGCGGGCAGATGCAGCTGGGGGCGTTCCTGGCCGGGGCCGCCATCGAGAATTCGATGCTCGGCGCCTGCCACGCCTGCGCCAACCCGCTGACGGCCCACTATGGCGTGACGCACGGCGTCGCCATCGGCGTGCTGCTGCCGCACGTGGTCCGTTTCAACGCCACCGCGGTCGGTTCGCTATACGGCGAACTGACCGAGCAGGCGGACCTGGGCGACGGCGACGGCGCCGTGGCGGCCGAGGCGCTGGCGGAGCGGCTCGACGAACTGCTGCGCAGCGCCGAGCTACCGACGCGGCTGCGCGACTGCGGCGTCAGCGACACGATTTTGCCGCTGCTGGCCGAGGAGGCGAACCAGCAGTGGACGGCCCGCTTCAACCCGCGGCCGGTGGTCGAGGCTGACCTGCTGAAGCTGTACCGGGCCGCGTTTTAACGCACCGCGTTTGTCCGAGCCCGAGCGCCAGCGCGGGGCAGACTCTGCCCCGCGCTGGCGCTCGGGCTCGGACCCCGAACAAACTGTCATCGGAGCCTGTGCCACCATGAAAGCGATCCTGACCTGTGCCGCCCTCGTGCTGCTCGCGCTGCCGGTCGCGCCGGCCCAGGACAAACCGGCTCCGGGCGGCGACTGGCCGCTGTTCCGCGGCAACGCGCTGCAGACCGGCGTCACCACCGCGCGACTGCCGGACCGGCTGGAAGTTCTGTGGAAGTTCGAGACCAAGGACGGCATCGAGTCGGCCGCGGCCATCGTCGGCGACACCGTCTACGTCGGCTCACTGGACGAGCACCTGTACGCCCTCGACCTGCGCACGGGCATGCCGAAGTGGAAGTACAAGGCCAACGGCGGCATCAAGGCGGCGCCGAGCGTGGCCGATGGCCTGGTGTTCGTTGGTGACGAGGACGGCCACTTCCACTGCGTTGAGGCCGCGACCGGTGCGAAGAAGTGGAGCTTCGAGACCGGTTCGGAGATCACGTCCGGAGCGAATTTCGCCGGCAAGAACATCCTGTTCGGCTCGCACGACTCGACGCTGTATTGCCTGGACCGCGCCGGCAAGCTGGTGTGGAAGTTCAAGACGCAGGGGCCGGTGAACGGCTCACCAGTGGTGGCCGGCAACCGGACGTTCGTGGCCGGCTGCGACAGCGCGCTGCACGTGCTGGACGTGACCAACGGCAAGGAACTGGCGTCCATCGAACTGAGTGGCCAGGCGGCGGCGACGGCGGCGGTGGTCGGCGACAAACTGTACGTCGGCAACATGGCCAACGAGGTACAGGCGCTCGACCTGAAGAAGAACGCGGTGCTGTGGAGCTACGAGCCGAAGCAGCGGTCGCAGCCGTTCTACGCCTCGGCGGCGGTGACGGACAAGCTGGTGATCGTCGGCGGCCGCGACAAGCTGGTGCATGCGCTCAGCCGCGACAAGGGCGAGCCAGTGTGGACGTACCCGACGCGCGGCCGCATCGACTGCTCGCCGGTGGTGGCCGGCGGCCGCGTCTACGTCGGCGCGCTGGACGGCAACCTGTACGTGCTGAACGCGGACCGGGGCACGGAGGTGCAGAAGCTGAGCCTGGGCCGCGGCATCGTGGCGTCGCCAGCGGTCGCGCACGGCCGGCTGGTGATCGGTAACACGGAGGGGATGGTGTACTGCCTGGGGGCGAAAAAATGATGTGGCGGCCGTCGCGCTCTGGGAAGACGCATCCCACACAAGGGACGAGCGCCGGCTGCTTGGGCGTCAACCGGCTGACAATCTTTGCCGTGCTTCTGCAGGTAGTGCGGGTATGCTGTGAGGCTTTCCAGTCGAAGTCTCCTGACGACGCCGCCCCGAGGAAGGCCAGTCCGGTGGCCGTCAGCGATCCGGGCTGGCCCTGGGAAGTGGTCGCCCTGATGGGGGTGGGTTTCGGTCTACTGTTGGCGGCCATGTTCCGCTTTTATCGATGGCAGGGCCGGGCACGCGAATGTGATATTTACTGGCTCGGGAAACTGGCCATCGTCCGCGACCAGATGACGTGGCCTTATCGGCACGATTGGCGCCACGGGCGGCACCTGATCCAGGCCCTGGCCGGGCCGTACCGACGCGAAGCGCGTTTATTGTCCGCGGCGCTGGAGCACGGCATCGTCGTGAACTTGCAAGACTTTCCCGCGGAGTCCACGATCGCTGACGTGGATTGGCTGGTGGGCCGCCTGTCGGAGCGCTCGGGGATGAACTTGCCGACGGCGCGCTGGGTGCTGCAATCCTGGTGCCGGTCACTCGGGAAAGGGCCGGAGCCGCCGCCCACCGTTCTGGAATTCATCGGTCGCTATGAGGCCGTTCGCCTGGCGCTGTTCCTGGTCCTTACGTTAAGCTGCCTGTTCATGGGCATCGCGTTCGGACTGACGTTCTGGATCGGGTTTCTGGCCCTCGCCGCGGCGGTCGGCCTCGGAATGCTCTTGTCGGCGGTAGGCTACCTCGGCTGGAGCCGATTTCGCCGCTGTCCTGCAATGGTCTCGGAAGAGAGCGCGGCGTCTCGCAGGGCAATGGCCGCTGACCAGCCCGGGTGCGATGCCGAGGAGTCCCATCAATGACCAGACCGAACCCCGAACCCGTGGACCCCGCGCGCGTGACGGAACTGGCCCTGGCCGTGGTGCAGGCCGACCGCTTCCCAGACCTGGCGACCATCGACGGCGACCAGCCGCGCGTCCGCCCGGTGTCGCCGGTGCGCACCGACCGCTTCACCGTCTACGTCGCCAACCTGCGCAGCTACCACAAGACGGCCGAGGTCGCCGCCAACCCGAAGGTGGAGCTGTGCTACCTGGCGGCCAATCACGACCAGGTGCGCATCACCGGCGTCGCGGAGGTCGAGCAGGACCGGGCCGTGTTGCAGCAAATCTGGGACGACAATCCGCTGCTGCGGCAGTACCTGGGGTCGCTGGACAACCCCGAGCTGATCGTGTACCGCATCCGGCCGACGCGCGTGCGCTTCATGCGCGAGTGGGCGCTGGAGTATCATGAGGTGCCGGTGTCGTGACGGCGGGTTGTGCAATCGGTCAATTGCGCAATAAAGGAGGTTCGCGATGCATCAGTGGCTCGTCAGCACGGTCAGCCCCGGTCAGTTCCCGACCGAGTACGCCGTCGGCGGCACCCAGCACAACGGCAAGCCGTTCTCACTCTTCGCGCCCGCAGAGGCCGTCCAGGCCCTCTCAAGCGGGGAAGGGCAGGGGCTGATGCGCGTGGAGTTGATCGAGCGCAAGGGCGAACTCGCGCTGATCCGGTTGCCGGCGCAAACTCTGGAAAACGGGCAGTACGTCACCGTCAAGGCAACCGATCTCCAGGCGGCCCCCGCGCCGGAGAAAGCCGCCTCATGATCCTGTCCAACGTCGCCATTTACGAGGCACTCGACCTGGAGCGGATCGTCCTCACCCCTGAACCGTCGCCGCGCTACCTGGAGGTCGGGCAGGATTCCCCTTACGACACACACTCCGTTGATGTGCGCCTCGTTAGGTTTCTTTCGGCACCGCAGAAAGGGGCGTACAACTTCGATCTGGCACGGTTAGGCGAGCCGGGGGCCTTGACGCAAACCCTGGCCGCCAATTCCCGGCGTGTGGAAATTCCGGTAGAGGGCTTCAATCTGGAGCCGGGCTTGTTCGTGCTGGGGCAGACCGTTGAGCGTCTGCACCTGCCTATTGATGTCCCAGCGAACCGAATCCTCAAGCGCTGCCTCGCCGCTCGGTTTGAGGGCAAGAGCAGCCGCGCCCGCACGGGCCTGCTGGTTCACTTCACAGCGCCAACAATTCACCCCGGCTTTGAAGGCACGATCACGCTGGAGATGATCAACCACGGCCCGGTGGCTTTCGTCTTGCGTGCGGACATGGCGATTGGTCAATTGATCTTCGAGGAGGTGTGCGGGCTGCCCATTTCCAAACAGAGAATGAAAAGAGACGAAATGAGGCCTCTTGCCTCACCTGTACATTCTATCACATCGGCGCAGAGGTGGGAAGAGGGCGAACCGAACGATGTGCTAAAACAATGTGTAGATGAACGGAGCCGCCGCGGTCGTGGACAGGACCATTAACAGACTCAGCAGCAGCAACACGATCAGGATCGGCAGCAGCCACCATTTCTTGTTCTGCAGCAGAAAGTACCAGAAGTCGAGCAGCAGCGGCACCCGCGTCTCGTCCCGGGCCGCCTTCTCCAGATCGCTTTCGGCCTTCTCATCCACGGCAACTTCCCCGCAGCGATTTCACGACTGGCGAAAGTAACTGCGCACGTCCGCGGCGGCCGGTTTGGCGACCCAGTAAGTATCCTGGTCGGGGCGGTAGCGGCGAGCCAGGGCGTCACGGCCGATGAGTTTGAAGAGTAACCCCAGCGGCGTGAAGATGCAATAAAAAAGGACCGCCAGGATGAGGTGCGATGTCAACCAGCCGATCGGGTAGACAAGCACCAGCCAGCCGACGAACACAGGCCGCAGCAGCCACGGGCAGACGGCCCCCACCACACCGACCACGCCCGCCAGCCCGAGCAGCACCAGCGGCACGACCTGCTCCGCGCCGCCGAAAAACTGCCGGACGGCCGCGGCGGTGAGCAGCAGTGCCCCGAAGGCGGCGAACCAGCGCAGGGTCGCCGGCGGCGGTCTGAAGGGAATGTCCGACCAGCGCATGGGCCCTCCAGAAATCAGTCCGGAGCGAACTGGGCGCGGTACGCCGCGGCGGCCGCGGCGGCCAGCGCCGCACCCGGGCGCGCTTGTCCAGCACAAAATCCTCCAGCACCAGGGCGTCCATGTCCGTGCCCTGGAAGCAGCGCAGCGCGTCCATCGGCGTGCAGACGATTGGCTCGCCGCGCACGTTGAAACTCGTGTTCACCAGCATCGGACAGCCCGTCAAGTGGTGGAACGCCTCCAGCAGCCCGTGGAAGCGCGGATGGCGCCCAGCGTCCACGGTCTGCAACCGGGCCGTGTAATCGACGTGCGTCACTGCCGGCACTTCCGAGCGCGGCAGCCGCAGCCGGTCGCGCAGGTCGGGGGCGGCGTCCAGGACCTGGCGCTGCTCCGCCGTCAGCGGCAGCCGCCGGTCGGCGCGCAGCGGCGCCACCAACAGCATGTACGGGCTCTCCTCCCCCGGGCCAACCTCGAACCAGTCCGCGGCGTGCTCGCACAGGACGGCCGGGGCGAACGGGCGAAAACTTTCGCGGAACTTGATTTTCAGGTTCAGCACGGACTGCATCCGCGCCGAACGCGGGTCGCCGAGGATGCTGCGCGCCCCCAGCGCCCGTGGGCCGAACTCCATGCGGCCCTGGAACCAGCCGACCACCTGGCCGTCGGCCAACCGGCCGGCCGTTTCGCGCAGCAGTTCCGCCTCCGGCAGCCGGCGGTAAGGGACGCCGCGCTCCTGCAGCACGGCCTCCACCTCCGCGGCGGCAAAGCACGGTCCCAGCAGGCTGCCTTGCTGAGCGTCGCGGTCGTCGGGCGTGCGCGGCCGGCCGAGCAGCTGGTGCCAGACGAACAGGGCGGCCCCCAGGGCGCCGCCAGCGTCCCCGGCCGCCGGTTGAATCCACAGCCGCTCGAACGGGCCGCCGCGCAGCAGCCGGGCGTTCGCCACGCAGTTCAGGGCCACGCCGCCGGCCAGGACCAGGTCGGTCAACCCCGTCGCGCGGTGGACGTGGCCGCCCATGCGCAGCAGCACCTCCTCGGTCACCGCCTGGACGCTCGCCGCCAGGTCCATGTGCCGCTGCTCCAGCACCGCCTCCGGCCGCCGCGGTGGGCCGCCGAACAGGCGGTGGAAGCGGCGGCCGGTCATGGTCAGCCCCTGGCAGTAGTTGAAGTAGCGCAGGTCCAGCCGGAAACTGCCGTCCGCCTTGAGGTCGAGCAGGTGCCGCAGGATCGCGTCGCGGTAGATGGGGCGGCCAAACGGCGCCAGGCCCATTAACTTGTACTCGCCGCTGTTGACCTTGAACCCACAGTAGTAGGTGAAGGCCGAGTACAGCAGTCCCAGCGAGTGCGGGAAGAGCATCTGGCCGGACAGGCGAATGCGGTTGCCCTCGCCGGTCCCCCAGGTGGCCGTGGCCCACTCGCCGACGCCGTCCAGCGTGAGAATGGCGGCACGCTCGAACGGGCTGGGGAAGAACGCGCTGGCGGCATGGCTCTCGTGGTGGTCCAGGAACAGCAGCGGCGAGCCGCGGCGGCGCGGCAGGTGCCGGCCGAGGGTGCGCCGCAGGTACAGCTTGTCCTTGAGCCAGAGGGGCATTGCCAGGCAAAAACTGCGGAAGCCGCGCGGCGCGAAGGCCAGGTACGTCTCCAGCAGCCGCTCGAACTTGCGCAGCGGCTTCTCGTAGAAGGCGACGTATTGCACCTGCTCCGGTTGCAGTCCGCCTGCGCGGAGGCAGTAGGCGACGGCGTGGGCGGGGAAGGCGGCGTCGTGCTTGCGGCGCGTGAAGCGCTCCTCCTGGGCGGCGGCGACGACCCGGCCGTCGATCACCAGCGCGGCGGCACTGTCGTGATAAAAAGCGGAAATGCCCAGGATCGCAGTCAAGGAGCCTCCCGAATCGCAGGGCGCTGTCCGGCGGTTGCTATTTCCGCCCGTCGGCGCCCTTCCGCAGTTTGGCGAGGCGGTCGTGCGCTTCCGGATACTCCGGCCGCAGCCGCAGCGCCGCCTCGTACTGTTCGCGGGCGGCGGTCGGGTCGCCCTGCTTGAGCGCCAGATCGCCCAGGCGCAGATGGGCCGGCGCGTGGTTGGGGTCCAGCTTCAGGGCCTCCTGGAAGCGCGCCCGCGCTTCCTTCGGCTTGCCGTGGCGGTCCAGGAAGACGCCCAGGCCGACCAGCGCCCCCGCCCGATCCGGCTCCTTCTCCACCTCGCGCTCGAACAGGGCGCAGGCCTCGTCAATCTTGCCGTCGGCGGCGAGCGCCCGGGCCAGGCCGTAGGTCGCTTCCGAACAGTCCGGGGACAGCTGCAGGGCCTGGCGATACTGGTCCAGAGCCGCGCTGGTCCGCCCCGTCTTCAACGCGATGTCGCCGAGCTTGCAGTGCGCGGCGAAGCTGTGGCGGAGCGACTTCAGGACCGCCTCGAACTGCTCCTCCGCCGCCCACAGGTCGCCGGAAGTGGTCAGCAGTTGGCCGTAATTCATCCGCAGCATCCAGTCGTTCTCGGCGGTCTGCACCGCCTTCTCCGCCCGGGTCAGCGCCTGCTTCAGGCCGCCTTTTTGCAGGCCCGTCTGCAGCGCGTTCACCCGGGCCTTCCAGCGCGCGTTGCGCTCGGCGTGGTCGAGCTGGTCGGCGAACGGCGACTTCTCGAACATCTTCTGAATGTAGCTCTTGGTGTTGAACTCCGCCCACTCCGTGTAGCCGAGCAGTTCGGCGCACGCCGGCTCGAGGGGCGGCATGTCCGCGGCCGGCGACCCAGGGGCCCTGGGCGCCAATCTCATCAGAGTCTGAAAGACCGTCCGGGCCAGCAGGTAGTTGCCGTGAAAGTTCATGTGGACGTGTTCCAGAAAACATTCCTCCCCCGGGACGCCGGTCGGGCTGTCCTCGGCGAAGGCGCGCTCCGCGTCGGCCAGGTGCGTCCCATCGACGGCGCCGGCGACCGCGCGGATCGCTGCGTTGATGTCGGCGTCGGAGCGGAAGCGCAGGGCGTCGAGATCGCGCGCCTGCGCGAAGTGCCCGGCGGCCTCGGCGGGCTTGCCCAGGGCCGCGGCGCAGCGACCGCGCCGGAACGCCAGCTCGGCGAACTGGTCGTCCACCCCGGCCGCCTCTTCGTAATGGCGGGCCGCCTCGGCGAACTGCTTTTGCCCTTCGAGGCGCACCCCTTCCTTGTAGCGCTTCTCCCAGGCGTCGAGTCGCTCGGGCGCCAGCCCGAGGGCGTGCAGCGAGGCGAAGGGGGGGCAGTCCTGCAGATTCACCGGGACCGTGCAGACGATCACCGGGACGCCGGCGTCGGCGCCAGCGCGGCAGATGTCCTCCAGGTTTTCCCGGAACTGGGCGTGGATCGACACGAGCCGGCTGTCCCCGGCGGGCACGTGGCTGTTGCGGAACATCGCCATGCCCTCCCAGGCGCGCGGGCTCTTGCCGGCCGGCCGGAGCCACTGCACGAGCCGGTCGAGCAGTTGCCCGGTGCGCGTCGTCCTGGCGGCGAGGTGGGCGTGGATGACGCCACGGCTGGGCGAGTAAGGCCCGAGCACTCCCGCGGCGCCGAACGGGCCAACGACCTCGTTATTGCCCAGGTGGACGACGATCAGGTCCGGGTCGCGCTGCACGCACTGCCGGGCGATCGGCAGCACGACATGGGAATTGATCGCCACCATCGCGGTATTGATGACCTCGATGCGCTTCTCCGGGTAGGCGGCGCGGAGCATGACCTCGAGCACCCGCGCGAAGCTGAACGAGGGGTCCGGGAAGCCCATGGCCGCCGACTCGCCCAGAACGAAGACGCGGTAGGTGTTCGCGGGCTTGACGGCCGCGAAGGCGAAGGGGATCGGCTGCGGCGGGCGCTCCAGCGACCCGGGGAACACCCAGCGGCCGAAGTCGGGGTTGTCCACACACATTCCCGGGCCTTCGGTGCGCGTGCCGTCCAGGAAGAAGTCCGTGGGGTGACCGAAGCCGGCGATGCGCAGCGACAGCTCCAGCACGCCGAGCAGCAGAGCCGGCACAAGGGTCATGGCCGCGAGCCGGTACGCCCACTTGCGCCAGCCGGTGGGCTTGCCGCGGAGGCGGGCGGCGGGTTTCGCTGGCGGGGCGGGGCTCGGGTTGGCCGCGTCGTTCTTCGGATCGGACATGGGTCACTCCGTGGAGCACCGCCCACGCCGGGGCGAGCGGTTGTGCCGCGGGCGGCTGCGACTGTTACGAGGAGAGGACGGGTGCGAACTCGAAAGCGCGAGCTGGCAGGTTGGATTATAGAGCGGCCGGCCGGCGCCGCCCAGCAAAAAGGCTGGTGGCCGTGCCTCTGGAATTTGGCGAGCGGCGCGGCGTCAGCCCGCCGGTACTACGGAGCACCGGCGGGCTGACGCCGCGCCGCTCGCCAACAAATGCCAAAATCCAGCGGCACACCCAAGGCTGGTGGCCGTGTTGATGTGACGAAGCCCTCTGGGATCCACGAAGGATTCCAGAGGGCTTTCTGACTGCCGCCGGGTCAGACCACCTCGCGCGACTTCAACCGCTCCTGGATCTGGCGCAGGCGTGAGCGGGCGAAGAGCACGTTCGGCCACTCCAGCACCTCCGCGTGCGGGCCGCCGGTGGTGATGATCAGGTCGCCCGCCCCCCACCACCCCAGGACGCGGTGCCGCAGGAACACGTTCGGTTGCACCTGGAACGTCATGTTCGTCACGTCGTAGACCTTATCCGCCTGGCCGATCTGGTTGCGGATGCGCACCTGGCCCGACGTGAACGTCACATAGGTGAGCCGGTCGAACACGAACACGCTCAGCGCCCAGACGACGAACAGCGTCACCGACAGGAACAGGTAGCCGCCCAGGTTGATGTAAATGTGCAGCGCTCGGAACCAGCCGCCGAACGCGCCCCACAGGTGGAGAAGCGAGACGACCATCACCACCAGCGCGATCGCCAGCATGGCAATCCACGCCCACAGGCCGCGCGTCTGGACCGTGCTGCTCAACATCACGACCACCAGCGTCAGCAGGAAGATGGTGCCCAGGTACGGATTGACTGCCACCCGATCGTGTGTCAGCCCCAGTTCCCTGCCCTCCGGGGCGACCAGTCGGTTGCCCTCCACGACAGTCCCGGGCGGCACGTGGGCCAGGTAGTGCCCGTCCTGATACGTTGTCAGGGCGAGGATGAAACCGACCAGCCAGATCGGCCACCAGTACAGCAACGGCGAGTGGCTGTAGATGGTGATGTCCGGCTGTGAATGTTCCGTCAGCACCACTTTTTCCGGGATTGGGACCGGGGTCAGTGGTTGGGTATTCATGTCCGTGGCCATGGCACGTCTCCGTGGAGAGGAGCGTTGGTTCGGGTCGCGCTGCCACCAGCAGGTGGGAAGCAAGAAGAGTGCCAGAGCCTGAAATACCTGGGAAATGCCGGAAATCACGCGGCGACGAGCCGTCATTCCTGGCCCGTTTCCGCACAGCGACGGACCACTTCCGCACGCCAATGGCTCACACCCGGCCGCCGCCGTCCACGACCAGCACCTGCCCCGTCACATAGGCCGCCGCGGCCGACGCCAGGTACAGCACCGCCCCGACGACATCCTCCGGCTGACCGTGCCGTCGCAGCGGCGTCCGCTCCATCAGCCGCTCATACCCCGCCCTGTCCTCGAACAGCGCCGCCGCGAACTTCGTCTCGACCAGCCCCGGAGCCACGGCGTTGACGCGCACGCCCTGCGGCCCCAGTTCCTTCGCCAGCGCCCGCATCAGCCCCAGCAGCGCCGCCTTGCTGACGCTGTACGCACCCAGGCCCGGCAGCGGCTCCAGGCCGGCGATGGACGCGATGAACACCAGCGCACCCTCGCGGCCGCGCGCGAGCATCCGCCGCGCCGCGTGCTGCGCCGTCAGCAGCGCCCCCGTCACGTTCACGTCCAGAATCTTCTGCCAGGCGGCCGCCTCCACGTCCAGCAGCGGCCCGAACACCGGGTTGGTCGCGGCGTTGACCACCACCACGTCCGCCTGAAACCCTGCGGCGTCCAGTCGATCGAACAGCGCCGCCACCGCCGCCGGGTCGCCCTGGTGCGCCGCCACCGGCAGAACCTGGGCGCCGTCCTGGCGCAGCGATTCTGCTGCCGCGGCCAGGCCGTCCGGCTTGCGGCCAGTGATCGCCAGCGCGGCCCCGCGCCGCGCAGCCCCCGCGCCACCGCCAGGCCAATGCCGCGGCTCGCCCCGGTCACGAGCGCTTGCCGGTTCGTCAGGTCGAAGGGGTCCTCAGTCGCGGCCATGTCGGCTCCCTCCCAGAAGCGCGGTTCCACGGAAAACGGATCCAGGGTAAAATTGGGTCGCGGCTGGCGTTCGCTCACCCCCTTACAGAATCCTCATGCGCACCCTCATTCTTTCCGACATCCACCTGGGAAACAAGCACTGTCAGGCGGAGTTGTTGCTCGCCGTGCTGGACCGCGAGCCGTTCGACCGCCTCATCCTCAACGGCGACACGCTGCACAGCCTGAACCTGAACCGGCTCCGCCCCGCACACTGGACGCTGCTGACGCGCTTCCGCGACATCGGCCGCACGCGCGACCTGGTGCTGATCCGCGGCAACCACGATCACGCCTGGCGCTTCGCGCGCATCTCCAGGCGCCGGGCCGTGGCCGAGCCGGCGCTGGTGGCGGTCGGCGGCGGCCCTGCCAACGGAGCGGTCGAGCCGGCCGCGGCGCCGGCGGCGTTCGGCCCGCTGGACGTGCTGCCGGCGCTGCTGGATGTGCCGTTGCGCGAGGAGTACCGCCTGGAGGTCGGCGGCCGCGAGTACCTGGTGACGCACGGCGATCAGTTCGATCCCGCGCTGGCGTCCGAGTTGCCGCGCCATGTCGCCGGCTGGTGCTATCAGCTGACGCGGAAGATGAACAGGAAGCTGGCCAAATGGCTGAAAAAGCGCTCCGCCCGCTGGGGCGGCCAGCTGCAGCACATCCGCCGGCAGGCGGTGGACTTCGCCCGGCAGCGCGGCTGCGGCGGTGTGCTCCTCGGCCACACCCATCACGCCGACGACGTGAACATCGACGGCGTTCACTACGTCAACACCGGCTGCTGGACCGAATCGCCCTGCGCCTTCGTGACTGTCACGCACGACGCCCTGCAGTTGCACCAGCTGCCCGAGTAAAGCTCCCGGTTTGGATTGATCGGTTCACGTGGGCCGCGCGAACTGATCAATCGGGAAGGGGTTGTTCGGTAACGCCTGGCGTCACGGCGGCAGTCGCCACACCTGCACCTGGCCGTCCCAGCCGCCCGAGACCGCGAAGCTGCCGTCCGGCGCAAAGGCGACGGTGTTGGTGATGCCCGTCATCCGCTGCCGCCACAGCTCCTGCCCCGTGTTCAGGTTCCACAGGATGATGTCCCAGCCGAAGCCCGCCGTCAGCAGGCGTTGGCCGTCCGGCGACACCGCCACGCTCAGGGTGCCGTTGCTCTTCACGCCGTTGCTGTCGCGCACATCGAACTGCTGGTGCCGTGGCTGGCCGGTGCGCACGTTCCACAAGCGGACCACATGTTCCGGCGCCGGCGGATCGCCCTTGTTCCACTTCTCCGGCGGCGCCAGCTTGGCCGCCCCGGTCAGCGCCAGGTCGCTGTTCGGCACCGCGGCCACCGTGAAAATCTCGCCCTCGTGGGCCTTGTGGATCGTCGGCTCCGGCTGCAAGGTCTGCGCGTTCCAGACGCGCAGGCTGCCGTCAAAACAGCCGCCCAGAATGTGCCGGCCGTCCCCGCTGTACGTCACGCTGCTGATCTGGTCGCCGAACTGGCCGTCGGCCTTGTGGACCCACAGGTGGTCCGGCTTCGGGTTGGCGCCCTCCGTCTTCCAGACAAACACCGCGCCGGCCACGCCGAGCGGCCGATTCCACTCCAGAATCTCGCCCTTCTGGCCATCCCGGGGGATGTGCTTCATGTTCTGGAAGCCGATGCCGCTCACGAAGCGCGTGCCGTTCGGGCTGAAGGCGACGCTGGTGACACCGCTGGGGTGAGCGTACGTGCGCACCAACCGATACTGACCGGGCCGCACGTCCCAGAGCCGCACGGTGCGATCCAGGCTGGCCGACAGGGCGAAGTTGCCGTCTGGTGAGAACGCCACCGCCGTTACTGGTTGCGTGTGGCCGTCGGCCCCCTGGGCACAGAACAGCTCTTGACCGGTCTGCCGGTTCCACAGCCGCACCGTCTTGTCGTAACTGCCCGAGAGCACCTTGTTGCCGTCGGGCGAGACGGCCACGCTGAGGACGCCGCCGTTATGGCCGAAGAAGGTCTGGTCCAGAGCGGCCTGGGGCACCACGGCGTTCGGCTGGTTCCACATCGGGGGCTGGAAATTGACGGGGTGGTTCCTGGGACGGTCCAGGGCGCCGATGACGCGCAGGCCGATCAGCACCAGGACGATGATGCCGGTGATGACGCCCCCAACCTTACCTGCCGCCTTGCCCTTGCCGCCGGGCAGCGGCCGGCGGATGGGGTCCTCGTACAGCGGTCGCGGCCGCGGCATCGGCGGCTGCCAGCGGCGCACCACACCGTCGGCGCCGGCGGCCAGCAGCCAGCGGCCGTCCGGCGTGTAGGCCACGGCCGGCACCGAGCCGCCGCCGCCGCTGAACGAGGTCAGCAGCCGGCGGTTGGCCACGTCCCAGACATGCACCGCGTCGTCCTCGGCGCCCGCGGCCACGGTGCGGCCGTCCGGCGCGAAGGCAACACAGCGCAGCACCTCGCTGTGCTGGTGGCGGTCCACCTCCAGCTGGGCGATCTCGCGGCCGGTGGCGGCGTTCCACAATTTCACGGTGCCGTCGCGGCTGGCGGTCGCCAGCAGTTTGCCGTCGCGCGAAAAGGCGACGCCGGTGATGGCTTCATGATGGCCGGTCAGCGTCGCCCAGGCGCGGCCGCGCGACAGGTCCCAGAGTTTGGCGGTGCGGTCCTCGCCGGCGGTCGCCGCGGCCAGGCCGCTGGGGCTGACGGCCACGGCCAGCAGTTCATCATGGTGGCCGTCCAGTGGAGCCAGTTCGCGGCCGTCGTCCACCTGCCAGAGCCGGGCGGTGCCGTCGCGGCCGCCGACCAGCAGCGTCTTGCCGTTGGGCGCGAACGCCAGGCGCGCGGCCAGTTGCGGTCGCCCGGCAGCAGGCCGCGGCCCTGACCGCGCTGCACGTCCCACAGCTGGACGCTGCCATCGGCGCTGGCGGACGCCAGCAACCGGCCATCGGGCGCGAACGCCACGGCGACCACGCGGTCCTTGCACGCCAGCGAAAAGCGCGCGGTGCCGCCGGCGTTCCAGAGGATGACGGTGCGGTCGGCGCCGCCGCTGGCGATCAGCTGGCCGTCGGGTGAGCAGGCCAGGCAGGTCACCTCGCTCTGGTGGCCGCGCAGGAAGACGGTCGGGTCACCGTCGGCGTGCGGGACGGGCAGCGGCACGGCGTGGGGGGTCGGGACGGGCACGGACACCGACCCGGGCGGGGGCGGGGCGGGCTCGCCGAGGTCGAGGCTGAGCTGCGGCAGACCGGCCATGTCCTCCACGGGCCGCGGCGGCACGGCAGGTGAGGGCGGTGCGACGGGGCGTGGGGCGACAGGACGCGGCACCGGTTTGGGTGGCTCGGGCCGGCCCTCGGCGGCGGGCGGTGTCATCTGTGGCAGGTCGCGCACGGCCAGCGCCCAGGTTTCGACGGCCCAGCGGCCGGCGTCCTCGTCCACGCCCACGTCGGCGACGACCCGGCGGACGAGTTTGTCAAGCAACTCGGCGTCGCGGCGTTCGGGCGGCGCGGTGAGGATAGCCTGCGGCACATGCCGCTCCAGCGCCCCCAGCAGCGCGAACATCCCGAAGCCGTGCTCGCCAATGGCCAGCCACAGCATACCTTCCAGGCGTGCCCGGTCCTCAAGCAGACCGGGCCCGTGCTCGCGGACCAGGCCGAGCAGCTTGCCACGCAGCACCTCGTTCATAGGCGGTGTCTCCTGGACGACGCCGGCCGGCGTCGCGGGTTGCGGGTCCCTGTGCGGATTATACTCGATGCGCCGCCGCCAGGGCAGCCACCAGCGCCTTTCCGATTTTCGGATCGTTTCGGTTGATATTGGTTGACCGCATGGGCCGTTGCACGGATAATCCCAACCGCCGTTGGTTGTCGCGCCGTGCCAGTCGCACAGAGCCAGGGTGCCGAATCTCGACGTGTGAAAAAGTTGGCGTTCTTGGCGTCCTTGGCGTTCTTGCTGTGGCATTGCAGGCCGCTGGAGGTCAGGCCGTGCCCGCCCCCACGCGTGCGCAAACCGTGCGTGAACCGCTCTAATCGTCCTCGCGCTGCCGGAACACCACGACGTACGCAAAGATCGCCGCGGCGACCAGCACGCCGCCCAGCAGCACCAGGCGAAGTTGCCGCACCCACTCCGCCTGGCCCAAAAAACGCTCCAGCGTGAAGATGATCGGGATCGTCGCCGCCAGGAAACTGCCGATCCGCACCAGCCATTCCATGCGCTCACGGTAGCGCGCCTGCAGATAGTTGTTCAGCTCCTCCGACTGCTCGTTGACCTCGCGCAGCAGCGTCCGTGTCTCGAACACCTTCTGCCACTTCTTCCACAGCACCAGGCCGCGCTCGCGGTTGGTGATCTGGCTGAACCAGCACTGATTCTTGAACAGCAACAGATCCCGACGCACGCGGCGCAGCAGCTGCAAGCTGGCGGCGCTGCCGGTGATCAGCTTCTGGATGTCCGCGAAGCGGTCGAACAGCGCCAGCAGCGTCACGCGCTGCAGCGCCGCCAGGAGAAAGATGTCGAAGTAATAGGTGCCGTGGTAGACGCCCAGGAAGCGCGCGTGGTAGCGGTCGGTATCGAAGACCACCAGCAGACCGCCGTCCTTGGTGAACCCCTGCCAGCGCGCCTGCAACCACTCGGCGCCGCTGCCGTCGTGCTCACCCGGCGGCCGCGACGTTTCCTTTGGGTCGATGCCGACCACGGCGTAGCGCTCCAGCAGGCTCTGGCAGCGGCGCGGGTCGGCCAGCGCCGTTTCCTTGTCGAGGCAGCTGAACGCATAGACCATCATGCGGTCGTCGTAGGTCGGCTTGACCGGCAGCGGCGTGCCCGGCACCAGGTCCGCAGGCCGCGCCGGCACGGGACCGGCGCCGAACTCGGCCAGCAGGTACGGCAGCAGCGTCTCCATGCGGTAGCGCGTCGGGCCGGCCACCAGCTCCGGCATCTCGAAGCCGCGGTACAGAGGCGCGATCGTGCGCAGGTAGGCCAGCGCCTCCATCTGGTCGAAGTAGGTCGCTGCCGGGTCGGTGCCGCGGTAGCGCAGCACCAGGAACGCGACACGGTAGCTGAAGACGATCAGTTCGGCCGACTCCAGCAACAGCTCGTGCGTGACGCTCAGGTGCTTGCGGAGGTCGGTGCCGCGCAGCGTGAGCGGCAGGCCCTCGGCCGTGATCGGGCCGAGACGGGCCAGGTCAAAGACGAAGTGCCAGCACGTCGGCTTACGGGCCGGCTCGTCGCCGTCCGGCTTCTGCGCGAACAGGCTCGGGAACAGGAAGCGGCGGATGTACGGCAGAAAATACTCGGTGCGGTCCACGTCCTCGGTGTTGTCGAGCGAGAAGACGCGCTCGCGCCAGCGGCCGCCCTGCACCAGACGCTGCACGAGTGGCTGGCCGTCCGCTTCCGGGAAGGTGAACGGCAGCACGCACAGCGAGTAATGGCTGACGAGGCGGAAGGTGCGCGGCTGCAAGCGCTCCGGCGTGCCTGGCAGCAATTCGACGCCGCACGAGGGGCGGGCGCAGAAGGCGGGCAGGGCGCCGGTGTGTTCCAGCCCGCACAGCGGACAGCGCGGCAGTGTGGTCACCGTGGCCATGAGGTTCCTTTGCAAGTGGGTTGGTGAGGCGTCGCACGCCCCGGGTTGATCGTCAACAGTAAGGACGCCGGGAGCGGCGGGGAGGTTCTAGCCTGGCCGGCGGCGTTCGACCATCCCGGGCCGGGCACAATTTTCCGCGGGAAGTTCTGGCGGCTGCCGGGGCGCTGTGCTATGGTAAACCCTATCTTTTCGGCAAAAACGCTGTTTCCGTTGGCAAAGGAGACCGGGATGAGCGACGTGCGTCATCTGGCGTGGGCGCTGCTGGCAGCGCTGGGGCTGGCGCTGCCGGCCCATGCGGGGGAGAAGACCGGCTTCGTGAACGCCGTCCACAAGGACAAGGACGGCAAGGAGGTCCCCTATGTGGTCTTCGTGCCCCACGACTACAAGGGCGACAAGGACTATCCGGTGATCCTGTTCCTGCACGGCGCCGGCGAGACCAAGGGCGGCGGCCAGCAGCCCGTGAACGTCGGCATTGGGCCGGCGATCAAGAAGCAGGCGAAAACCTTCCCGTTCATCGTCATCATCCCGCAGGCCCAGACGAGGGGCTGGGGCGCCAAATCGGACAACGCCGCCCGCGCCCTGGCGATGCTCGCCGAGGTGCAGAAGAAGTACAAGACCGACCGCAAGCGCGTCTACCTGACGGGACTGTCGATGGGCGGCTTCGGCACCTGGAGCGTGGCGGCGGCGCACCCGAATATGTGGGCGGCCATCGTGCCGATCTGCGGCGGCGGCAACCCCAAGGACGCGGCGAAAATCAAGGACATTCCGACCTGGGTCTTCCACGGCGACAAGGACACGGCCGTCAAGGTGGACCTGTCGCGGAAGATGGTCGAGGCCCTCAAGGCCGCCGGCGCCAAGGATGTTCGCTACACCGAGTACCCCGGCGTCGGCCACAACAGCTGGGACCGCGCCTACGCCACGCCCGAGCTGTACACCTGGCTGCTCAAGCAGCAGACCAAGTGATGCCCGCGTCGGTCGGAGCCCGAGCGCCAGCGCGGGGCCAGCGCTGCCCCGCGCTGGCGCTCGGGCTCCGACCAATCACCCGTATCCCTTACCGGAGACCTCTCATGGACCAGCAGCAACCCCAACCGGACGTGACTCGCCGCGACTTCCTGAAGACCAGTGCCGCGGTCGGCGCCGCCATGTCGCTGAGCGCCGCCAGCTACGCCCGCGTCCAGAACGCCAACGAGAACCTGCGCGTCGCCTTCCTGGGCGTCGGCGGCCGCTGCCAGGCGCACCTCGACATCATCAACTACCTGGCCCGCAACGGCGGCGGCGTTCGGCCCGTCGGCGTCTGCGACGTGTGGAACGGCAACGCCACCCTCGGCCGCGGTCTCTACCCGTCCGCCCGCAAGTGCAACCTCAACGTCAACAACCAGAATGAGGTCACCAAGGACTACCGCCGCATTCTCGACCGCCGTGACGTGGACATCGTTTGCGTCGCCACGCCGGACCACTGGCACGCCAAGATGTGCATTGACGCCGCCGCCGCCGGCAAGGACGTGTACTGCGAAAAGCCCATGACCAAGACCATCGCCGAGGCCCACGCCGTCGTCGATGCCATCCGCCGCAACAACCGCGTCATGACCGTCGGTGTGCAGTCGATGGCGGACCCGACCTGGCGGCTGGCCAACGAGATGATCCGCCGCGGCGACATCGGCCACGTCGCCCAGGCCCAGACCAGCTACTATCGCAACTACATCGGCGGTCAGTGGCGCTACTACCGCCTGACGGCGGACATGAACCCGACCACCATCGACTGGCCGATGTTCCTGGGCACCAACTTCTCAGTGTTCCCCGGCACGCCGCTGGCGCCGAGCATTCCGTTCGACCGCGCCATCTACGGCCAGTGGCGCTGCTACTGGCAGTTCGGCGGCGGCATGTTCACCGACCTGTTCGTCCACCAGACGACGCACATGATTGCGGCGATGGGCGTGCGCTACCCCGGTCGCGTGGTTGGCGGCGGCGGCATCTACCTGGAGTACGACAAGCGCGACGTGCCCGATGTGGCCACCGTCGTCGCGGACTTCAACGAGGGCTGCCAGCTCATCATCACCGCGACGATGATTAACGACCACCCGATCGAGGAGTGCATCCGCGGCCGGCTGGCGACCATGCGCTTCGTCAACCGCACGCACCAGGTCAACGGCGTCAACAATAACGAACTGAATATCGAGGTGCTGCCGCAGGCGCTGCGCAGCGGGCCGGGGGTGCCACGGCGGTTGGAGAACGCGACGGGCCGCCTCATTCCGGGCGGCCTGCCGGTGCCGGCCAACGACCGCGGCATCGACACGCGGCGGCTGTGGCAGAACTTCCTGGACTGCTGCCGCACGCGGACGTTCGAGACCTTCAGCACGCCGGAACTGGGCGCCGCCGCGTTCACGACGGTGAACATGGGCGTGCTCAGCTACCGCGAGGGCAAGGTGAAGGCGTGGGACGCGCAGAATCGGCGGCCGGTGGATGCCGACAGCAGCTGGGCGGCGCTGGGAGCAGCGCAGCCACGACCGGGGACGGCCGGAGCAGATTCAGGGCTGGGCGGGCGGCGACGCCGGCAGCGTTGTGGTGCCGCCGGACTACCAGCGCCTCGGCGGCACCTGGACCAACGGCCAGGACCCGGCCCCGATGGCGGGCGGCGGTGGGAATTAACCGAATATTAACCACCGGGCCGTATAGACACAGAGGAAGACGCACAGTGACACCCTGTTGTGGCCCGGTCTCCGGACCGGGCCACGGCTTCGACCGAAGGTCTCCTCTTCGGGGCGTTGGAACCCAGGAGACCTTCGGTCCAGGCCCGTGGCCTGGTCCGGAGACCAAGCCACAACGAGGCGCACGGAGCGGGTGAGTCTTCCTCTGTGTCTTTGTGTTCGGTGGCTCGATCTACTTCATTGCGGAGGGTAACCATGAGAGAGCGATCGTGGCTCGCGCTGGTGGCGCTCGGACTGCTGCTGGTAATCACCGCGGCGGACGCCCAGGAGCAGGCCAAGGCCAAGCGCTTCGTCGTCGTGGTCAAGCATGCGGACGCCAGAGAACTGGCTGTCACGCTCGGGAAGTATTTCAAGGCCGAGCCGAACGTGCAGATCGTGGCGGACGTGCCGAGCAACACCCTGCTCTTCAGCGCCCCGCCGACCGTCGAGGAAGAACTGTTCCGCCTGCTACCGGTGCTGGACCGGCCGGCACACGTGGTCCACGTCGAGGTGATCCTGGCCGAGGTGCTGCCGCACAAAAAAGACGGCTTCAAGGATCTGGATGAGAAGGAATTCACCGGGCAGGCCGGCGCCGTGCTGGGCCGGCTCAAGGCGCTGGCGGCCGGCAACCGCCTGGGCGCCGTGCGGCGCGTGCAGTTCAACGCGACGGAGAACCAGCCCGTGTCCGTGCGCCTGGGGGAAACCAAGCCGAGCGTCTCGGGGATTAGCAGCGGCTTCGGCAAGGGCGGCAAGGGTCCCACGGCCCGGAGCATCACATACCGGGAAGCGGGCACGTCGGTGCAGTGTACGCCGCGGGTCACCCCCGGCAAAACCATCACCCTGGACCTGCGCCTGGAGGAGAAGCGACCGCACACCCCCCAGAACGGCGTGGCGCTGGGGGTGGACGAGAACAACATCCCCATCCTGGCGTCGGAGTTCCTCACCACCAGCGTGGACGCCCGGCTGACGCTGCCCTCGGGGCAGGCGGTCCTCGCTCAGCGGGTGAAGACCAGCGGCAAGACTGGCCAGGAAATGCTGTTGGTGATCGTCACCGCCCGCGTCGTGGAGGCGGAGACCAAAAGCGGTAAATAGTTGCGGCCAGGAACGGCAGCCTCCCACCGTGAGTCACCCTGGTTACGTTTCGCACGGCCCGCGCGAAACGTAACCGGAGCTCGTCGTTAGTCCGAAGTGCTTCTCAATACCAGCCGCGGCGGTAGCCGTAGCCGTAGCCGAAGCCAACGCCCACCGGCGCGACATACACCGGCCGTGGGTACACCGGCTGCACCACCGTCACGCCGCCCGGCGGCACACTGGGATGCGGGTGTGACTGCATTTCAATCACCACCGGGTCGCTGACGCCCTGCTGTTTCAGGTAATCGATGTCCACCCCCCGCAGGTTATACGTCGTGCCCGAGTTGCGGATGTAGTTGATGATGATGGCGTCGCTGATGTGATCCTGCGCCATCTTGGCGATTTCCTGCAAACCCACCGGCCCGATCACCACCTGTTGCTGCTGGGCGGCGACCTGCTGCTGCTGGGCCACGGCCTGCTGCACGGCCGCGTTCTCACGCGCCTCGGCGCGATCCTCGGCGTTGCCGGCAATCGCACCCAGGCCGGCACCGGCGCCCGCGCCGATGGCGGCGCCGGCCAGCGGCCGGCCGACGGCGAGGCCGGCGAGGGTGCCCAGTGTTCCGCCGATGATGCCGCCGGTGGCGGCGCCCGCTCCGGTGTTGCTCATCGTGCTGCAACCGCAGGAGCACAACATCAACACGCCGAGAAGGAATTTGCGTCTCATGTGAAAACTCCCGACGCCGGCCAGGACGGCAAGGTTGGGCGGACTGCGGGGCGATGGTCGAGTGAGAGGGCCTGGCACACCCAATGGGCCGCCAGCGGTCGGGCCCTGCGGGGCCACGACCCGGGTCGGCGGAATATGCGACAAAGCCGTCCGGCGGTCAAGGTGAACTGGGCGATTTTCCAGGACATGTCCGGTCAGCCGCCTGAAAGAATCATCGTCCTGGAGGCGGGGTCTTGTTTAGAAATGGCGATTGAAGTGACCTGCGGTGCGGTTCGCCGCGTATAACAGAGATGGTGCCAGGGAGGGCTTTCATCTCATTTCATTTCACACACCCCCTGTCAGCCCCAGGGGCAGCGCAGATTCCCTACTCCAAAGCGCACGGCTGGAGCGGTTCACGCACGGTTTGCGCACAAGTGACGGCGGGCACGGGCTGACCACCAGCGGCCTGCACTGCCACAGCAAGGGGGCCAAGGAGGCCAAGGGGGCCAACGTTTTCATACGTCGAGATTCGGCGCCCTGGCTCCGCACGGCTGGCACGGCGCGACCACCACCGGCGGCGGTTGTCAAATCAAGGACGCCAAGGACGCCAAGGACGCCAACGTTTTCATACGTCAAGAAGCGGCGCCTGGCAGCGCCGGCCTGCCGTTCGTGGTCCACGCCACTGCGAACCGCGCTAAATCACCAAGGTTTGTCTCCTTGCTCTCCAAAACCGAAAACTCACCCAAACCTACGCGCTCGGCGCGCCGCCGGACGGTTGACGGCGGGCGAACATCGCAATCGCCTCGGCCTGTTCATCGGTCTCGACCGAGCCGGGCCGCAGCCGCCGCACCCGAGCGATGGCGTTCTTGGCCGTCATGCCCTTGCTGACGAAGTAGCACGCCAGGATGACGCCTGTGCGGCCCAGTCCCGCCGTGCAGTGGACCGCCACGCCCATGTGATGCCCGTGCGCCCGCTGGATCGCCGACAGCGCCCGGTCCAGTTGCTCCTGCGTCGGCGCCTCCATGTCCACGACCGGCACGTGAACCACCAGCAGCCCGGCATCGTTGACCCAGTCGCGGCGCGGCGGGTCCTCCGTCAGCGAGATCAGCAGTTCGATGCCCTGGCGGCGCAGCCACTCCAGCTGCTCCGCCTCGTCGGGCTGCGCCAGCGCTGCCAGCAGCGGTTTTTCGATCCAGGAAAAGCCGGGGGGAGAAGCCATAACGACGGGACATCCTAGAGGTCGCGCAGCGGCTTCTGACTGAAGCGGCTGCGCAGCTGGTTCGCCTGTTCCCACACCTTGGGGGAGGTCCGCAGGAAGTCGATGAGGCTGCCGGTGGAAACCCCCAGGGCCGCCGCCGCCTCGCCGACGCGCGCCTGCAGTGCCTGCAGCACATCGAGCACGACGCCGGCCGCTGGCCAGTAGCGGACATCCTTCGCCCCCAGGCTCAGCTTACCAGCGCGGTCGCGGGCGTCGCAATACTCCGGGTGCGCCGCCAGCGCTGCCGGCGTGAGTTGTTCGGGCGTCAATTCGCGGCGCAGTTTCAAATAGAACAACTGCCGCAGCCGCCGCAGGGCGCGGGCGCGGTTCTCGTGCTGACTGCGGCTCTCCTCGGCGATGACGAGCAGGCCGCTGGGCGGATGCCGCAGTCGCACCGCCGAACTGGTCTTGTTGCGCTTCTGACCGCCGGGGCCGCTGGCGCGATACGTGTCCACCTCGCACTGCGCCAGCAGCTGGGCGTCGGTTAGGGTCGTCCAGGTTTCGCGCATGGGACTCAAAACTCCCCTCTCCCCCTGAAGGGGGAGAGGGGTCGGGGGTGAGGGGGACTTGGTTCGAAGTACCAGCTTTCCGCCTGAAGGCGGTACTACGAACCAAAACCGACCCCTCTCCCCCTGAAGGGGGAGAGGGGGAGAGCGGACTACTGCGGCAACGCCCACGGATTGCGCCGCGGCCGGCTCAGCCAGGCGGTCGCCTGCATGTTGTCGATGAACTGCTCGGTCATCGGGTTCCAGCGCAGCCGCATCCCGGTGCGGATGGCGATGTTGCCCAGGTGGCAGACCGTCACCGAACGATGGCCGACCGTCGCGTTGCAGATCGGCTGCTGCCGGCTGCGCACGCACTGGATGAAGTTGGCCATGTGGTTGTTCGACACCTGCAACCGTGTTGCCCCCTTGGGGAGCGCCGCGCTCAGGATGGCCGGGGCGTTCGCGGCGATGCGACCGCGGCTGACGAAGATCCAGCGGCCTTCGGTGCCCTCGAAGCGCACGCCGTTCTCGCCGCGGCTCGTGCAGCGCACCACTGCGCCGGCCGCGCCGTTGGGGCCGTTGTTGTACGTGAACGTCGCCGTGAAGTGCGGGTGACAGTTGTAGCGGTTGGCGCCCATCGCCGGGGCGTCGCCCGTGCCCTCGATCAGGGCGGGGCCGCTGGCGTCCATGCCCAGCGCCCACTGCGCGATGTCGTTGTGGTGGGCGCCCCAGTCGGTCATCTTGCCGCCGCTGTATTCGTACCACCAGCGGAAGGTGTAATGGCACTTCTGCGGCACATACGCCACCTCCGGCGTCGGGCCGAGCCAGACCGTCCAGTCGAGGCCGTCCGGCACCGGCGCCTGCTGGAACGGGCCACCGGTCGGGTTGTCGCCGATGCGCGTCTCGGCGCGGATCTGGTGCAGCGGCCCGATGCGGCCATTGCGGACCAGCTCGCAGGCCAGGCGGAAGCGGGTGTCGGAACGCTGCTGGCTGCCGGTCTGGAAGACGCGGTTGGTCTGCTGCGCCACGCGGGCCACCGCCTTGCTCTCCTCGATGGTCAGCGTCAGCGGCTTCTCGCAGTACACGTCCTTGCCGGCGCGCATGGCGGCGATGGCGATCTGGGCGTGCCAGTGGTCGGGGGTGCCGATGATGACGGCGGTGATGTCGCGGCGGGCGAGCAGTTCGCG
The DNA here is from genome assembly GCA_963750165.1 of uncultured Gemmataceae bacterium. Lineage (GTDB taxonomy): Bacteria > Planctomycetota > Planctomycetia > Gemmatales > Gemmataceae > CAVVPN01. Next base: position 1,125,458 of record CAVVPN010000003.1, read on the forward strand.
GAAGTCGTTGTACTGCTGCACGCCGTTGTCACCGAGGCGGCCCAGGGCCGCGGCGGCCTGCTGGCGGCGACCGCGGTCCACGTCGCAGACGGCGACGAAGCGCACGCCCCGCTGGCCGCGCACGGCGCGCATGTCGCCCTGACCCTGCGGTCCGGAGCCGATGAGGCCCATGACGATGTCGTTGTTGGGCTGCTGCTGCTGCGCTTCCAGTTCCAGTTCGTGGGCGAGGGTTTCCCTGGCGTACCACATCGGCAGCCCAGCGGCGGCCAGGCCGGCCAGCGAGCGCGCCAAAAAGCCGCGCCGCGAAAGGTTCCCGCGGTTCATGCGTGACTCCTGCTAAAAGGGGACGTGGAGAGTTTGGAGCATGTAGTTGATGTTAGGCCGGCGGGCTGCGAAGGGCAAAGGAAAAACGCCCGGCGGCGACAATTGCTGTCAACGGGATGGCAATCTGTGCCTGGTCGGAGCCCGAGCGCAGCGCGGGGCACAGCAGGCCCCGCGCTGGCGCTCGGGCTCCGACCAACCGCGAATAATCATGGCGATTCCGCATAAACGGGGCAACGGGTGATGTCCCGGGCAGGGGACGGCGCCGACGGCAATAACGGCAAACTCAGCGTTTGTTGACAAATGGGCGCAGCCCTCAAGCTGGGCGCTTTCGCGTCCGATGTTAATCCTGTGCAAAATCGGTCTGCCCGGCATTCTGGGCGGTGGCGAAACGGGCCCGACCCCCCGGACTCCGCCCCGGTGGACCCGGACGCACGTTCGCGGAAAGCGGGAGGGAAAGATGAAGCGGCACGCACTCAGGCAAGGCCTGGTTCTTGGAGCGCTCGGCGTCTCGCTCCTGGCCGGTTGTAACGTGATCGCGGGCCGGCCGTCGTCGGGCTGCTGCGGCCCCACCCCGGCGGTCCAGGTATGCTCGACCAGCCAGCCGTTCCCGGCCTCTTGCTACCCCGGCTGTGGCACGGTGGCGCGGACGCCCGTCTCCGCGCCGATGCCGCCACTCGTGAGGTTGGGAGATCCGGTCCATAACGACACTGCCCCGCACGGCCCGGTGGCGACGCTGGGCTTCCAGGAACTCCCGGACAGCGCCGCGCCCCCTACCGTGCAGCTGACGGTGCCGCTTGACGCGCCGATCCCCCAGCCGCGCGACGAGCGCGAGCCGACCCGCAATAACTTCGTGGACCTGAGCGCAGTACCGTGCTTCAGCCACGCTCCGGATTACAACTGGATCATCGGCCAGGTGGAATATTCGCGCATCGCGAAGGAGTGGCGGCTGCGCTACACCTCGCTGGACAACGTGGACCAGCACGGCGGTCGCGTGATCCTCATCGAGAACCATCACGTCACGCTGCTGCGCGACAGTCAGTACGTCCACGTGCGCGGCCACCTGGTCAATTCCCCCAGCGACGACGGCCCGATGCACTACCGCATCGAGTCGTTCCGGGTTCTGGAGAACACCGAGGTCCCGCCCGCCCCGCCAGATGCGAAGTGATGGCACCCGCCGCTCTGCCCCGTGGTGGCAGACAGGAATGTCTGCCCAACGGGGAAGGTCCACAAGCTCCCCACAACGACTCCGCTCATCCGCCCGTTTCAGAGGAGGACAAGGATGCTCTCTGCCTTTTTGTTGACCGCCGCCTGCGTCACGGGCGCGGCCGAACCGCAGACGCCCGGCTGCAACTGCGGCGCCGCGCCCCAGGTCGTCCAGAATACCGACGCTGGCTCGTTCCGCCAGCGCCTGCGCAACTTCTTCGGCCTGCGCCAGCCGAACAGCCCCTATCCCGCGGTGGCGTATCCGGCGCCCACCGACCAACCGATGGCGTATCCGGCGCCCACCGACCAACCGGTGGCGTATCCGGCGCCCGCCCAGCCACCACACTCGTACCCGGCCTTCGGGACCGCGTATCAGACCGCCCCGCCGCCCGAGGTCGCGGCCGACGCCTCCGAGGCGAGCGAGGCCACGGTGCCGCGGCCGGAGTTCAAGATTCCGGAGAAGCACCAGAACAAGGTCGGGCACGAGGCCGACTATGCCTGGATTACCGGTCATCTGTTCTACGTCCGCGCCGACGGCGGCCGCTGGGTGCTGCGCTACAGCCAACCCGACGAGGTGGACAAGTACGGCGGCAGCGTCGTGCTGGCGCCGACCGTGGAGTTGAAGAACTACCGCGAAGGCGACCTGGTGTGCGTCCACGGCCAGGTCATCGAGGAGCGCCGCGTCTCGCGGACGCTCGGCGGCCCACTGTACCGCGTCAACGTCATCAGCATGGTGGAGCGCGGTGACCCGTGACGAAGTGCCGAAAAAAACTAGCCACAGAGGACCAAGTTGTGGCACGGTCTCCGGATCGTGCCACTGCTGTGACCGAAGAGACAAGTTGTGGCACGGTCTCCGGACCGTGCCACTGCTGTGACCGAAGGTCTCCCTCGCTTCAACCGGGGGAGACCTTCGGTCCTGAAGAGTGGCCTGGTCAGGAGACCAGGCCACAACAGTTGGGGCGACCAGGCCACAACAGTTGGAGACCAGGCCACAACGAGTTGTGGTTTTTTTCGTGTTTTCGTACTTTCGTGATTGGTCTTTCGCTTGTTACTTCGGAATTCCGCGCATTGGCAGATCGACCTCGTCGCCGTAGACGCGCGTGCTCTCCTCGCGGAGCACCGGCTGGCTCAGGCCGTCGGCCCGCACGCGCGCCTGGAAGCGCAGGTCGCCCGCGGCCAGGCAGCGCACCTGCACACGATAGATCGCGTCGGCTCGCGGCGGCAGTTTCGGTAGCGGCGCGAACACCAGATCGCGGCCCTCCTGCTTCATCGCACAGCCGAATGCCCCCTTGACGCCGCGCAACTCCAGCCCCTCCGGCAAGGTGCAGGTCACCTGCAAGTTCGTCTCCGTCTTGGTGCCGGTGTTGGTGATGCGGATTTCATATGCGGTGTCCTTGCCCACCTCGACCGGGTCTTCCGTATCGACCAGTTCCATCAACAGGGCCGGCAGTCCCTCGACACGCATCACCAGCTCACCCTCGGCCTTGAGGCCGCGGGCCGCGGTCACCACGGCCTTGTGATGGTATTCGCCTGGGTTGATCGCCACGACTTCCAGGGCCACTTCCTTGGTCTCGCCCGCCGGCAGATCGCCGAGGAACCACACGACCGTGCGGCTCACGAAGTCATGCCGGCCGCCGCCGCTGGCCGCCAGCACCTTGAAACCCAGCGGCACCTGCTCGGTCAGCGTCACATGGTTGGCCGTCGCCGAGCCGGGGTTGCTCACCTTGAAGTTGAGGATGGCGTGCCGCTCCAGGTAGCGCAGGGCCGGGCCGGTCACGGTCAGGTCCACACGCGGCGCCACGATGTCAATGGCTACCGAGTCGCCGCAGGACAGCGCCGGCTCCGCGGAGGCCACGGCGGAACAGGTCTGCGAGCCGGTCGCCTTGGCGGCGCACAAGACCAGGACAGTGCGACTCTCACCGGGCCCGAGGTTGTCCAGGTTGAACTCGGCGGTCTGGCCGCGGCTGTACTCCAGGCCCTCGCTGAGCACGGCGCGAACCTTGACCTTCTCGGCGGCGGCGTCGCCGGGGTTGGTGATGATGAGCGTCACCGGCGCCGGGTCGCCGACCACCGACTGCTTGGGCGCCGCGGCCTTTATCACCAGCTGCGGCTCGCGCACCTCCAGCCGGGTCGTGGACGAGCCGGTGAAGCTGACGAACGCATGGCAGGCCAGACCGCCCTTGGTCGTGGGCACCACCTGCAAATCGATGCGTTTCTCCTGGCGCGGCTCCAGCGCGCCGAGGTGCCAGACGAGCAACTCGCCATCGGTGTCGGCCTTCGGTTCGGAGCCCTGGACACGGGCGCCGGCGGGCAGGCGGTTGTGGATGACGACGTTGTGCAGTCGATTGGTGCTCAGACTTTTGACGACGAGGGTGCAGGTGACCATCTGGTTGAGACGGCAGATGGCGGGGGTGATCCACTCAAGGCTGACGCCCGGCTCCGTGCGGCCGGTGGGGTTGCCGTTGGTCGGGCCGGCGGACAGTTCCACGGCGATGTCGTTGATGCTCGGCTCGGTTTTGGGCACCGCCGGGGCGCCGGCCGACACTGGCGGCAGGCTCGGCGGGGCTTGTGGGGCCGCCCCGATGGGCGGCAGCTGCGGCGCGATGGGCAACTGCGCTGGCGGTTTGGGCACCGGCTGCACCACCGGGGGCACGATCGGTTGCAGCGGACTGGATTGTTGGCCCCAGGCCGCGACCCCGGTGCCCAGCAGCACACCGGCCAGGAGCAGCCCCTGGCCCAGTCTTCGACACGTCCGGTTCATTGAATCCCCCTCGTTCTGGGCGTGGATTTCTCCCACCGGCCGCTTGCCGCCGTGGGTGATGATGGTTCCCCGATAATTCGCCGAGTGCGGGGGGCTATAACCATTCGCTGTTTTTCGATCAAGCCCGAAAGTGCCCGTGAGCGTTGCAGGAAATGAACAGGCCCGCGGCGCCGGCAAGGGACAACCCTTGCCGGCACCGCGGGCCTGCCGCTTGCGGCGTAGCGTTCTGCCGCGTCACTTCTTGTCAGACTTTTTCGGCTCGGACTTCTTCTTCTCCTGCTTCAGCTTGCTGTCGTCCAGCACCTCCAGGCCAGCGATGGTGATCCAGCCGCGGAACTCCGCCGGGTTGGGGTCCGCGGGCATGCTGCGCACCGAACCGTCCGCCATCGCCACGTGGAAGCGGTCGAGGAACGGCCGGCCGCCCAGCTTCGGCAGTGGCCCCTTCGGGTTGAAGGCGAAGTCGTCCGGCTTCGTCCACGGCACCTGCTCGTCGGCCTCGACCACCAGGACCGTGTTGGAGGTGCCGTCCTTGAAGTCCGGGATCCTGACATCCTTCTTGAAGCCCGGGAACGCCGTGCCCGGCCCGGTGAAGACGCGGTACGGCGTCATGGTCTTGCGCTCGTTGCCGCTGGTGTACGGCGTGTAGGCGCGCGGCATCTGAGCGATGAGCTTCTTGTTGTGCGGGCTGTCCCACGGCTCGTCCCGCTTGAACTGCTGGTACAGGTTGGCCTGTTCGAGGAACGGCAACAGTTCGACGCGCCAGCTCAGCAGCGGCTTACCGTCCTTGCTGTAGATGGCGGCGCCCGGCAACTTCTTGTACGTGCTGAGGTAGTTGTGCATGGCGATGGCGATCTGCTTGAGGTTGTTCATGCTGACCTGCGCGTTGGCGGCGAAGGCGTCGGGCCGCTCGCCCTTGGCCCGCTCCAGCACCAGCAGCCCCGCTGACGTATCGGCCGTTTTGAACTCCTTCGGCCGGCCGACGCCCTTGCCTGGCTTCAGCGCGCAGATGGTCAGCTTGTCGCCCTCCAGACGATAGATCGCCTGCAGCGTCTCGCCCTTCAGCGTGATGTCCAGGTGCGGCGGCTGCTTGCTGGTGTCCAGCTTGAAGGTGCCCTCCTCCAGATCGTCCAGGCCGCCCGGCACCACCCGCACCTTGTCTTTCAAAAAGATCAGTCGCAGCGCGGACAACTCGCCGGCGTCCTGTTTCTTACCGCTCACCTCATGGCCGACCGGCTTCCACACGCCCTGGAGCAACTCGCGGTCGGTCTGCTTGCCGCCGGCGAGGTTCTGGTCCTCGCAGCAGGCTCCGAAGTCCGCCGGGCTGAACTTCGCCGCCCCGTCCTTCCTGGACTCCTTCTTTTCTTCCTTCTTCTCAGCCTTGCCGCGCTTGAGGACGATGAGCACGTTGTCCGTGCCCGCGGCCGCCTTGAAGTCCCTGGGCCGCCCGTCCTTATCCGGGTCCTTCAGGCACAGTTTGAGGGTGTCGCCGGTCAGTTCGTAGATGCCCTTGACGTTCTTGCCGTCCAGCGTCAGTTCGATCTCCTTGGGCTTGGTTTTGGGGTTGAGCTTGAACTCCCCCTCCTTGTTCATGTCCATGATAGTCAGGGTCAACTTGTTGCCCTTGATGGCCAGTTTGATGGACTCCAGGATGTCCGCGGAAAGCTTCAGGCCGTCCTTCTCCAGATCGGTGACCTTCCAGGCGCCGGCCATCTTCTCCAGGTCCGACTTGCCCACGGCGCCCTGCGCGGGGGCCACGAAGGCCACGGAGTAGTCGTCGTCGCACTTGGCCTTGGCGCGCTTCATGACGATCATCATGCAGCCGGAGCCGGCGCCCGCCTTGAATTCCTTCGTGTCACCGCCCTGTTCGGGATCCTTGACGCAGATTTTGAGCGTGTCGCCGGTCAGTTCGTAGACGCCCTTGCCGGTCTTGCCGTCGAACGTCACTTCAATCGATTTGGGCTTGGTGGTGGGGTTGAGCTTGTAGTCGGCGTCCTTGTCCATGCCCATGATGCTCATGACCATCTTGTCACCCTTGAAGGTGATCTTGAAGCTGTCCAGGAATTCCTTCGGGGCCTTCTCGCCATCCTTCTCGCCCTCGACGACCTTCCACGGCCCCTGGAGCAGTTCCTTGTCCGACTTGCCGCCGGCGCCCTGGGCCAGGAACGCCACGGAGAAGTCGTCGTCGCACTTGGCCTTGGTGCGCTTGAGAACCATCAGAATGTTGTTGGTGCCTTCCCCAGCCTTGAAGTCGGTGGGCCGTCCGTCCTTGCCCGGCTCGCGGAAACAAATTTTGAACGTGTCGCCGGTCAACTCGTAAATGCCCTGGCCGGTCTTGCCGTCCATCGTTATCTGCAGCGATTTGGGCTTGGTCTTGGGGTCGAGCTTGATCTCGCCTTCCTTGGCCATGCCCATGAGCTCCAGGGTCAGCTTTTCGCCCTTGACGGTGAACTTGACGCCGTCCAGGATGTCCTGCGGCGGCTTCTCGCCGTTGTGCTCGGCTTCGGCGACCTTCCACGCGCCGGCGATTTTTTCCGTGTCGGACTTACCCTGGGCCATGAACGCCACGGAGAAGTCGTCGTCGCACTTGGCCTTGGTGCGCTTGAGGACGATCAGGACGTTGTTGGTGCCTTCCCCGGCCTTGAAGTCGGCGGGCCGGCCCTCCTTGCCCGCCTCGCGCAAGCAAATCTTGAGCGTGTCGCCGGTCAGCTCGTAGATGCCCTGGCTGGTTTTGCCCTCCGCCGTAAACTGTAGCGATTTGGGCCTGGTCTTCGGGTCGAGTTTGATCTCGGCTTCCTTGACCTTGCCCATGAAATCCAGGGTCAGCTTTTCGCCCTTGATGGTGGCCTTGAGGTTGTCCACGATCTCCTGTGGCAGCTTCTTGCCCTTGCTCTCGATTTCAGTGATCGTCCACGCGCCGGCGATTTTTTCCGTGTCGGACTTACCCTGAGCGTTGAGGAAGCTCACGGCGCCCTTGGGGACGGTGGACTGCTTTTCCTTCGGCGCCGGCCTGGCGCTGGAAGGTGACGAGCATGATCTCGGAGTTGGCCGGCGACTCGAATTTTTTGGGCCGCGGTTCGCCGGGCGAGGCCAGGCACACCTGAATCTGGTCCGCCTTGAGCACCTGGTAAATGCCCTGCATCGTCTTGTCGTCCAGCGTCAGGTCGATGGTCTTGGGGTTCCTGGTCTCGTCGAGCTTGACAGTGCCTTGCTTGACATCGCCCAGGAACGCCAACTTGACCTTGTCGCCCTGGAACTGGGCCTTGATGGTCTTGACGATTTCGTCGGGGACCTTGTCGCCGCCCTTCTCGGCGGCCACCACGATCCAGTCGCCCTGGAACTTTCTCTGGTCGTTATTGCCGGCCCCCTGGGTGAGGCCGGACCTGGCCAGCAGCAGCAGCGCGGCCGCCAACAAGGTGGCGCGGCGCGTCCATTGGGTTCCCGCCATGATTCGCTCTCCTTGAACTGAGACTTCGCTGGGGCGAACGAGCCCGGGCCCACGATGCGCCGGCGACGTGGCGCTGGTTGGGGAGAAAGAAACCCGGAGCCCCTGACGTATTTCGCTCCGCACGCCGGTTTCTGGCGCCCAGCGCTGCCAATTACTATACCGGCCGGGGGGAAGGGGGGAAGGGAGTTCGGCGAAACAGAGCCCGAGCGCCAGCGCGGGGCCCCGCGCTGTCGCTCGGGCTCCGACCAAGCGCTCGCGGTCAGCGCGGTCCACCGGGGCCGCCCGGCCCTGGCGGCGGCCCGAGGTTCAGCGCCACCGCCCGCCGGAACTCAACGCGCGCCACACGCCAGCGCTGCGGGTCGTTCGCGGCCGCCTCGGCCGTCGGAGGCGCTTCCAGGGTGATCGCGGCCATCACGATGAACGGCACCGCATGCTTCCGCGACTGGCCGGTCTGGCTGATCGCCAGTGCGAACTCGAACTGGTGGGTGACGCTCACTGGGCCGGGCGGCGTCCCCGTCACGGCGGACAACAATGCCTCCTCGGGGCGGACCTCGATGGGTTTCTGGCCCTGGATCGGCTGGACCACGAATTTGGCCAGCGCGTCCAGCACCGGTCTGCGGTTGCGCGGGTCGATGGTGCGCAAGGCGTCGGTGTGGAACACGCCCCCGGCGGCCATGAAGGCCTTCAGCTGCTCGCTGGTCGGGGCGTCCCACGCGCCGGGGCGGCGCAGCTGGGCCCGCTGCTTGAGCGGCAGCGTGTCCAGGAACGCCGCCTTGCTTTGGGACGTGAACAGTTTGACGAACCACTCGTTGGCGAACCGCGCCGACTCCTCGCGCAGAGCCTTGAGTTTCCGGCCCTCGTCGGTCAACTGCAGCTGAGAGATGCCCTGGCGCGGCGACCAGACCAGATACCACTTGCGGCCTTCGCCCTCGGGGCTGTTGACGCTCTGCGTGGTCAGCAGCACTTCAAAACTGCCCTCGTCAGTGCTGATGCGGTAGAAGCGCTCGACCTTGTAGCCCTGGTTCTCGTAGGTCCAGTTGCGCACCGCGAGCGGTTCGATGGTGGCCTTGTCGCCGGCGGCGGCCAGGCGGCGGACGAGCGGGTCGGCGTGGAACTGCGTCAGCAGGCCGCGCGGCTCGCGGTCGTTGCCGCCGAGGTCGAACTGCTGTTCCATGGCCTCCGGGTTGTTGGGCTGGGCACCGCGACGGTGCTGCAGCGGCAGCGTCAGCAGGAAAGCGCCGTTGATGTCGCCGGCCTGCAACCGGGCCAGGTAGCCGGAGTCGGGGCCCTTGTCGAGCAGGAAGGCGTTGGACTGCTGCGCCACGGCCAGGTAGGTGACAAAGTAAAAGGTGGCGTAGCCCAGCCCGAACACCAGGCTGAGCCCGAGGCCCCACTGCGTCAGGCCCATGCCAGCGCGGGTGTCCTCGGAGCGGAGGATGTGCCAGCGGCCCAGCACTGCCAGGCCGACGCCCGCGGCCGGCAACAGCAGTAGCCACAACGGCAGCAGGAACGGCTCGCCACGCCACACCGCCGCCACCGCACACACCAGAATCACCAGCGCGAACAGGCCGCCGACCACCACGCTGGCGACGGCCACGCCCGACAGTGGGCGGTACACGAAGTCCTGCCGCGGCGGCTCCTGCGGCAGCGGTTGCGTTGTCGGCTCAGCCATGCTGCACCCCAAGGGAAGAATTGCAAATTGCCGATTGCAACTTCAAATTGACAGACCGGAACCTTGCTGTCTGTCAATTTGCAAGTTGCAATCGGCAATTTGCAATGGGTTTTAGTCTTCGCCGCCGCCGGCGTCCGAAATATCCGTCGCCATGGCGCGGCGCATCGCCTCGTTGGCGCTGGTGCCGCGCGCCTGCACCTGGTTGTTGGCGTCGAGGTAAATCTTGTCCTGCAAAATCTCCTGCACGACGATCGCCATCTTGTCGGCGCCACGCACGTCCACCAGCGGCTTGGCCCCGGTGTTCAGCGCCACCATGCGCTTCTGAATCAGCGTGGACAGCTTGAACCGGCCGCCCACCTTGTTGACGATCGCTTCTTCTTTCAAATCATCCAGCATTAGCCCTTGCTCCTTTCCGTTTCGCGCTGCACAATGGCCCGGAACTCCGCCTGGGCGACGGTCAAATCCTCGTTGACGACTTGATATTGATACCTGTCGATGTGCTCCAACTCGCGGCGGGCGCCGGCGACACGGCGGGCGATGGCCTCCTCGGTCTCGGTGCCGCGCGCCCGCAGCCGTCGCTCCAGTTCGTCCAGCGTCGCGGTGCGGATGAAGACGCCGACCGCGTCCGGGCACAGTTGCCACACGCGGATCGCCCCCTGCGTGTCCACGTCCAGCAGCACACACACGCCGCGGGCCCGGAACGGCTCCACCTCGCTGCGGAGCGTGCCGTAATAGTTGCCGTACACCTCCGCCCACTCCAGGAACTCGCCCGCCGCCAATGCCGCCTCGAAGCGCGGCCGCTCCCAGAAGTGGTAATGCACGCCGTCCTGTTCGTTGGGTCGCCGGCCGCGCGTCGTCGCCGACACTGACAGGCGTAGGTCCACCGGTGGGTCGGCGAGCAGCCCGGCGATCAACGTCGATTTGCCGCTGCCGCTCGGCCCGGACACGATCACCAACGGCCCGGAGGGAGAGGTCATTCCACGTTCTGCACCAGTTCGCGAATCTTTTCCAGCGCCGCCTTGATCTCGACCACCTCGCGCGAGATGTCCACGTCGCTGGCCTTGGAGCCAATGGTGTTGGCCTCGCGCGACATCTCCTGCGTCAAGAACTCCAGCTTGCGGCCGGGGCTCTCGGGCTCGTTGACGATCTCCTTGAACTGATCCAAATGGCTTGCCAGCCGCACCACCTCCTCGGCGATGTCGCTGCGCTCCGTGAAGATGGACACTTCCTTGATGAGGTCGTTACGATCAATTTGCACGTCCAGTTCGCCCAGGGTGGCGCGGACGCGCTCCAGCAGCCGTTCGCGGTAGGCCGTCGCCACCTGGGGAATGCGGCCGCGAATCTTCTCCAGGTGGCTGGCAACGGCGTCGCGCAGGTTCAGCAGCTCCTGCGCCATGGCCCGGCCCTCCTCCTGGCGCATGGCCTGCAACCGCTCCAGCGCCTGCGCCAGCACCTTCTCCAGCAGCGGCCAGTCCTCGTGCAGATCGACACCGGGGCCGCCAGCCTCGGGCACAACGCCCGGCAGCGCCAGCACCTGACCGAGCAGCAGATCGCCACGGTCGCGCAGACCGAGTTGCTCGGCGACGCCGCGCAACTGGGTGACGTAGCTCTCCAGGGCGGCGCGGTTGATGCGGTAGTCCTGGGGGCTGCCCTGCCGATCCAGGCGCAGGTGAACCTGCAGCGTGCCGCGCTTGACCACCCGGCGAACGACCTTCTCGAACTCCGGCTCCAGCAGGTGATAGGGGTCGGCTGCCCGCAAGGTGACTTTCAGATAGCGGTTGTTGACGGCCCGCAACTCCATCGACACCTGCAGGGTGTCGCTCTGGAAGCGGGCCTCACCGTAACCCGTCATGCTCAGCAGCACGCGGTCATCCTCATTTCTTCAAGTTGCGACGTGGACGGTTTTTCCGGCGAGCCGGGCCAGGAGCGGGGTCACTCGCGGACGCTCTTGCCGAGGGTCCCCTGCGGATTCTGCAGGGCGGCTTCCTGAATGGAGCGCACCTGCAACATCGTCAGCAGCAGCCAAATGGCCGCGACGTAGATGGTGATGCGTGTGAAGGTGTCGCCGGCGCGAGCCGAACGGACTGGAGCCGCCCACGCCGCTGAGGGCGCCGACCAGGCCGCCACCCTTGCCGCGCTGAATGAGGATCAGCAGGATCAGGAATAACCCCAGCACAAGGAGGATGAAGTTCAGGAACGGAGGCAGGATTGACCAGAATGTCACAGCGTTTCCCTCGCAAACGTGCCACAAAACCGCCCGGGGCCATCAAACCGGCATTATAGGACTCCCAGGCAAACGTGAAAAGACGACTTCGGTTTTTCGCGCGCACCATGAGCGGGGTTGCGTCAGCGCCCGTGGACGCGCACGGGGCGCTGACGCGACCCCGCTCTTATTGGACGCGCGATTACCAGCGACTCGCCAGGGCTTCGCGCTTGTCCGGGAAATGCGGGATGTGGTTGCGCAGACGGAGGGTGCCGAGGATGTCGTGCAGCTCGGGACGGACGCGGCACAGCGCCATGGTGCTGCCCCAGGGTTTCAGCCAGGAAAATAGCTCGTCGATCATGGCCACTGCGGTGGTGGACAGGCGGCGCACGTTTTTGCAGTCGAGCAGCACGCGCAGGTTGGGCTTGCTCAGGGTCTCGCGCAGTTCCTTGCTGACCAGGGCGATTTCCGCCTCCTCAACGAGATACACGTCGTTGATGCGGATGATGGTGATGTCGCCCTCACTGCCGATGCGCAGCCGGCCCTGAACGATGCCGCGCTTGGCTTGCAGGCAGTCGAAGATGGCGGCCGCGGCCTTGGCGGCGTTGTGGGACTGGTAGCTCGGGTGCTGGAAGTCCGACGGTGGTTCGCTGGTGTCCTGCTCGGCGTTGTGATCGAGGCAGCGCAGCGCCCACTCCTCCGGGTCGCGCTGCGACAGCGCTTTCTCGCGGAACTGGACAATGAACGCCATGCGGCCGATTTCCAGGAGATCGCCGGCGTGCAGCGGCCACTCCTCGCCGGGCGGCACCAGCGCGCCGTTCAGCAGCGTCGGGAAGTTGCTGCCCAGGTCGCGGATGAACAGCTTGCGTTGACGGCGGACGATGGCGCACTGCTGGCCGCCGATGCTCTTTTGCTTGGCGCGCAGCTGGCACACCTTGGCCGAGCCAATCATGAACAGATCGACAGTGATGGGAATGGGCAGCCCCTGTTTTCTGCCCCTGGCAACGATGAGGTAGAACTTCATGGCGCCGTTCCCTTGATTGTCCATCGAAGTCGGTCGGCGCCGTGCGGGCAGGCCTTGCGAGAAGGCCGTTCACCGACTCGTACGGGGTAAAGTCGATGGCGCAATCCGAGCCCTTGATCTTCCCTAATGGTAACCCCACATCGTCGTGGAAGCAAGCAACGTCATCATTTTCGTAGCAATTCCCGTTCCTGCGCGCACGCCAACTGGAGTAAACGTTGCTCGGCGGGCGTCAGGTACGCAAAGGGGGCGGCAGCCTGAGCAGTCCGCAGCCAGCGCAGCGCCGGCTGGCGCTGGCCGAGGCGCGACCAGACGCTATGCAGATACCAGCACGGCCGGGCCTCTTCCGGCCGCTGCCGCCGCGCCAGGGCCAGTTCGCCGGCCGCCTTGCACAGCAGCGCCTCCACCGACAGTTCGCCGTGCGGGTCGGCGCGTGTGGCGCGCTGCAGCGCCAGCCAGTACAGGCCGATGCCGCGGTGCAGGTGCCGGCCGTACTCGTCGCCGGCGGCCTCGGCGATGTCCATCAACCGGCTATGGGCCTGGACCAACTCCGTCAATCCGGGCTCGGCCTGCTCCTGCACCGCCGTCAGGTAGCATTCGTACTGAGCGCGGGCGTCCTTGAGGCGCTCCAGGCGCAGCAGCAGTTCGGCGTAGTGAGCGCGGACGCTGAGGTGGTCGGGATGGGCCGCGACGTACCTGGCAAGTTGTTCACAAGCGCGGGCGTCATCGCCTTGTTCGAGCAGGGCGGCGGCCAAACTAAGGTGGTTGCGGGTCAGGGCGGGGTCGGCGGCAAGGCTTTTTTCGTAGAAGCCGATGGCCCGGTCGGCGCGGCCCTGCTTCATGGCCTCCTGGCCCTGGTCCCAGAGCCGTTCGGCCTCCTGCGGATCGGCGTCCAGCTCCAGGCCCACCAGGGAGTGACAGCCCAGGCACAGCATCCAGGGCAGCAACCAGAGACGGCACCGGCGCATGGCGCGACCTCGACGCAAGGGGGGGACGGGTCTTGCTCTGGTTATCGCCCTTGCGACCGGCAGCGGTTCAGTGAAAGAAAAGTCAGAAGTCAGAAGTCAGTTTGTGCGTTTCTGACTTCTGACTTCTGGTCACTCTGCCTGCATACTCTCGCTCAGCTTCGAGAGCGCCTCGCTCTCGATCTGGCGGACGCGCTCGCGTGTCAGGCCGAGACACTCGCCGATCTCCTTGAGCGTCTTGGGCTCCTCGGCCTCCAGCCCAAAGCGCATCTTCAGCACGGTTGCCTCACGCTTGTCCATCTTCTCCAGCAGGTCGAGCACATGATTCAGGTCGTCCGCCTCGACCATCTCCAGGTCCGGTGTCTTGGTGTGGCCGTCCATGACCATCTCGTCCAGCGACCAGCCGGATTCGGCCTGGTCGGCCTGCGGCGCGGCGTTGTAAACGCGGATGGCCTTCTTGATGATCGCCAGCTTCTTCTTGGGCAGGTTCAAACTCTTGGCGACCTCTTCATGGGTCGGCGGCCGGCCCAGTTCGTCCTGCAACTTGGCGCTGGCCCGCCGCCACTTGGCCAGCAACTCGACCATGTACGCCGGGATGCGGATGGTCTTGGCAGTGTTCACCAGGGCGCGCTTGATCGATTGCTTGATCCAGTAGCTGGCGTAGGTGCTGAAGCGCGTGCCCATCGACGGATCGAAACCCTCGACAGCTCGCAGCAGCCCAAGGTTGCCTTCCTCAATGAGATCCTGCAAGCCGAGGCCCTTGCCGGTGTAGCCGCGGGCAATGTTCACCACCAGGCGCAGATTGGCACGCACCATGCGGTCGCGAGCCTCGTTGTCGCCGGCGCCGATGCGGTGAGCCAGGGCCTGTTCCTCGGCGGCGCTGAGCAACGAGGTCTCGTTGATCTCGCGGAGGTAGGTCTCAAGCGGTGACTGGACCGCGGGACCGCGTTGCCGGCGTGCTCGTGTCATGAGATACCATCCAACCCGTGTTGAGGAGTGCCCGTCAGTGGCGTCGCGCCAGGGCGACGGTCGTGTGCTGCGCCGGCGGTGCGTTACCGCCCCCTCCCCCCGGTTGTGGTGCCGAACTGCCGCGCCCTGGGCAATTCGGGCAATCCGGGGGGTGCCGGCTCGCACGTCACAATAGGGTATCGTCCTGACCTGGGAAGCGCCTGGACCCTGGGAGGTCAACTCGGGCCTGGGGGAAGGGGAAACGGTCGGTATCCCGTGAACAACCCGTCCCACCGCCGCGACCCGACTTCCGGTGCCGACACCGCTGCCGCGACACCGTGAGGGGCCTTCCTCATGCAGTTTAGTTCAGATTTGGGCGTGGGGGTATTGGATCGGTATGGCGACAAAAAAACCGAGCCCGAGCGCCAGCGCGGGGCAGCGCTGGCCCCGCGCTGGCGCTCGGGCTCGGAAATGAACAGCCCGAGCGCTCAGCCCTCGGTTTTCTTCTCGCCCTCGCCGGGCATGCTGAACAGTGGGCCAGCGGCGCCGGTGCCGCCGCGCAGCTCGCGTTCGCGCTCCTTCGGCTTCGCCCCTGGCGTCCCTGCTGCCGCCGCTTCCTCGGTGCCCTCCTCGGCTCCGTCCTCGCCTGGCGTCAGGCGCTTGCGGCTCAGGCCGATCTTGCGGTCGCCCGGATCGACGCGCAGAATCTTGACCTCCACCTCATCGCCGACCTTGACGACCTCCTCCGGACTCTCGACCTTGTGGTCGGCCAGTTCGGAGATGTGCAGCAGGCCCTCCAGGCCCGGTTCCAGCTCGACGAAGACGCCGAAGTTGGTGAGCTTGGTGACCTTGCCCTTCTTGATGTCGCCGGGGTGGTAGCGGCCGGGGATGTCGCCTTCCCACGGATCGTTGTTCATCTGCTTCAGGCCCAGGGCCACGCGCTTGCGCTCCTGATCGACGTTCAGGATGACGCACTTGACCTTCTCGCCCTTGCTGACGACCTCGGAGGGATGGCCGACCTTGCGCACCCAGCTCATGTCACTGACGTGCAGCAGACCGTCGATGCCCTCCTCGATCTCGATGAAGGCACCGTAGTTGGTCAGGTTGCGGACCACGCCGGTGATCTGCGTGCCCGGCGGGTAGCGCTCCGCCACCTTGTCCCACGGGTTGGGCTGCACCTGCTTGATGCCCAGCGAGATTTCCTGCTTCTCCTTGTTGATGTTCAGGACCTGCACTTCGATCTGGTCGCCGATGCTGACCAGTTCGCTGGGGTGGTTGATGCGCTTGGTCCAGCTCATCTCGCTGATGTGAACCAGGCCCTCAATGCCCGGCTCCAGCTTGACGAAGGCGCCGTAGCTCATGACGTTGACGACCTCGCCGGTGTGCCGGCTGCCGACCGGGTACTTGGCCTCGACGTTGGCCCACGGGCTCGGCGACTTCTGCTTCAGGCCCAGGGCGATCTTTTCCTTGTCCTTGTCCACGCTGATGATGTACACCTCGATCTGCTGGTCGATGTGTACCATTTCGTGCGGATTGTTGATGCGGCCCCAGCTCATGTCGGTGATGTGCAAGAGGCCGTCGATGCCGCCGAGGTCCACGAAGGCGCCGAACTCGGCGATGTTCTTGACGACGCCCTTGCGAATCTGGCCGGGCTGAATTTCAGCCAGCAGCTTGTTCTTCAACTCGATGCGTTGATCCTCGATCAGCTTGCGGCGGCTGACGACGATGTTGCGGCGAGCCTCGTCGATCTTGAGGATTTTGCACTCGATGGTTTTGCCAATGAAGTCGGCGATGTCCGGCGGCCGACGGATGTCCACCTGGCTGGCGGGCAGGAAAACGTTGACGCCGATGTTGACCAGCAGGCCGCCCTTGATCTTGCGCGTGACCTGGCCGGCGACGACATCGCCTTCCTTGTGGCGCGAGATGACGTCTTCCCATTCCTTCTGCCGCTTGGCCTTGCGATAGGACAGGACGATGGCGCCGGACTCGTCCTCGACGGCGTCGAGCAGCACCTGGATCTCGTCGCCGGGGCTGGGCGGCTTGATCCGGTCTTCGCCCTCGTCGTACCATTCGTTGAGCGGGATCACGCCCTCGCTCTTGTAGCCGACGTCCACCCAGACCTCGTCGCCGACGACGTTGAGGACGCGGCCCTTGACGATCTTGTTGACCTCAAAGACCTGCGTGTCCTGCGGCAGCCATTCTTCTGACTCAAAGGCCGCGTTGATCTCGCTCTCCATCAGAGACTCGTCGAGATCAACCTGCCGCATCAGATTGCGATTCACCATGCAAACCATTCCTCACCGCTCGACGCCCACTTCCCGGTGGGCGAGGAGAGGTACTTCCGAAAAAAAGGGACCGATCCCCCGCAAACCCGTGGGCCAACGCGGCCCACAAACCCAATTTACGGGGAAAATTAAATTGTATCACCTGGGCGGAAATGGCACCAGGGAGGGCCGCGGAATCCGCGGTCCGGCCATTTTGACAGAACCAATCGTCCTACCAGGAAAAGCGATTCTCGATTATGCTACCAGGGTGCAGACGAAAACCGGCAGACTCCCGGAAATGGAAATGACTCTGGAGCGCCTGACCGGGGACGAGTTTGACCACGGCGACTCGTTCCAGGAACGTACACGGTACAGGCGGTGTACAAGTACAATGGCTTCCAGGCAGTTTCCGAGCCGGAGCCAGTGACCGTGTAAAGGAAAGGCTTGCATGAAACCGATTTCCTACGTTCATGGCGACGCAACCCAGCCCCAGGGCGACGGTGCGAAAATCATCGTCCACGTCTGCAATGACCGCGGAGGTTGGGGCCGTGGGTTCGTCGTGGCGATCTCGCGGCGCTGGGGCGAACCAGAGGAGCAGTACCGTGCGTGGTACGCCGAGCGGGACGACAACGACTTCGCCCTTGGCGCCGTGCAGTTCGTGAAGGTTGAGGAGAATGTCTGGGTCGCCAACCTGATCGGCCAGGCCGGCATGAGTCCGCAGCACGGCGTACCACCGGTGCGCTACGAGGCCATCGAAACCGGTCTCGAAGCGGTGGCGGCGAAGGCGGCGGAGCTGGAGGCGTCAGTCCACATGCCACGCATCGGCTGCGGCCTGGCTGGCGGCCGCTGGGAGCGCGTCGAACCGCTCATCACCAAGACCCTCTGCGAGCGTGACATCGCCGTGACCGTGTACGACCTGCCGCCCTGAAACTCCCGGCGCCCAGAGGCGGGGTTGGCGTGTCAGGCAGTGCCGTTGGTTGTCACATTTGGTGAGATAGGGGGCGCGCCGTGTGGCCATGTGGCCAGGTGACTCCCCTGACCCCGCCTGTTAGATGCGGCGGAACTGCCGATCCAAATCATTGCGGCTGAACAGCAGCGCCGTCGGCCGGCCGTGCGGACAGTGGTGTGTGTCGTCCGCCAGGTGCCGCTGGGCCAGCAGGGCCGCCATCTCGTCCGGCGTCAGGGGATCGCCGGCCCGCACCGCCGAGTGGCACGCCATCAGACTCAGCAAATCGTTGAAAAGTTGTTCGCGCGTCGGCACCCGCTCCTTGCCGCACAGGTGATCGACTACCGCCTTGAGGATCACCTGCGGCGGCCGGTTGCCGAGGATCGCCGGGTAGCCCGTCACCAGCACCGTACCGCCGCCGAAGTCCTCGACCAGCAGCCCCAACTCCGCCAGGGCGGTGCGGTGCTCCAGCGTCACCGCGGCCTGCTCGGCGGTCAACTCGACCGGCTCGGGGAACAGCAGCGGTTGCATTTCCAGCGTGCCGCTGCGGATCCGCCGCTTCAGTTGCTCGAACAGGATGCGTTCGTGCAGTGCGTGCTGGTCGATCACCAGCATGCCCTCCGCCGTCTCCACGACCAGGTACGAGTTGTACAGCTGGATGACCTTCACGTCCGCCGTGGGCCGCATCGGCAGCGGTGGCGGCGCGGCGGGCGTCGGCTGGTCGAACGCGGACGCCAGCGCGTCCGGGGAAGGCGGCAGCGGCGGGGCGGCCGACGGCGGGGAGATGGTGGCGGGCGCGGGCGGCGGGAACACGGGCGGTGGCGGCAGTGGTGCGTGTTGCGCCGCTGCAGCGAAGATCGGCGCCGGCTCCGGGCCGCTGAAGCGCACCTCTGGGTTTGCCAGCGTGGACGGCGCCTGCAATTTCGGCGTCAGGTTCGCGGCGCTGAGGCGGTTGCGGACGGTGCCGAGCACCAGGCTGTAAAGGCCGTGGCCGTCGCGGAAGCGCACCTCCGCCTTGGTCGGATGCACGTTCACGTCCACCTGGTCTGGCGGCAGGTCCAGGAACAGAAACGCCACCGCGTAACGGCCGGTCATCAGCAGACCGCGGAAGCCCTCCTGCAAGGCGTGGCTCAAACTGCGGTCGCGGACCCAGCGGCCGTTGACGAACAGGTACTGCGTCTTCGCGTTGCCGCGCTCGCACGCCGGGTCCGCGATGTAGCCCCGCAGCCGCACCGCGTCGCGCTCCGCCTGGACCTCATACAACTGATCGCTGACCTCGGAGCCGAAGAACAGCCGGATGCGCTGTCTCAGGTCCGCGCCGGCCGGCACCTCGTACACGCCCTTGCCGTTGTGCCGCAGTGTCAGGTGCAACTCCGGCTGCGCCAGCGCCAGCCGCGTGAACGTCTCGCAGAGGTGGCCCATCTCCGTCGAGGTGGTCCGCAGGAATTTGCGGCGCACGGGGGTGTTGTAGAACAGGTGCCGCACCTCGATGCGTGTGCCCGGGCCGCCGTTCCACGGCCGCACCGCTGACAGGTCGCCGCCGTGACAGGTGATCTCGCGGCCGACCTCGCGCCCCGGTGGTCGCGATTGCAGCGTCACCTGGGCGACGCCGCCGATGGACGCCAGCGCCTCGCCGCGGAAACCGAGCGTGCCGATGCGGAACAGGTCGTCGGCGTTGTGTAGTTTGCTGGTGGCGTGGCTGGCGAACGCCAGGGCCAGGTCGTCCGGTTCGATGCCGCAGCCGTCGTCCACGACGCGGATGGCGTCGGCGCCACCGTTGTCCACGTCGATGTCAATGCGGCGGCTGCCGGCGTCCACGCAGTTTTCCAGCAGTTCCTTGACGACGCTCGCCGGCCGTTCGATCACCTCGCCCGCGGCGATTTTGGTGATGACGGACGGCGGTAGTTGGTGGATGCGCGGCATGGTGTGATTGCGACTAATGACTCGACGTTGCGGCATGGCGCGGAGTAGTTGTGGCTTGGTCTCCGGACCAAGCCACCTGGCCCGACCGAAGGTCTCCCTCGCGTTCCAGTTTCCCAAGAGGAGACCTTCGGTCGCGGACGTGGCACGGTCTCCTGACCGTGCCACGTCCGCGGGTACAGGCGGCCCACCCGTCCCTACGGCTGCAGTCCCCATTTCTTGACCTTGCGCCGCACCGCCTCCTCGCGCATGCCGAGGAGTTTGGCGGCCTCCTCAATAATGCCCTGCGCCTGGGCCAGTGCGTCGCGAATCCGGTCCTGCACCTTCCAGTCCTGGATGACGCGGTACAGGGTTCGTTCGCCGATGCCGAGTTTGCGGGCAGCCTCCTCACGATTGCCGTCCGTCAGCAGCAGTGTCTGCTCGATGTAATAACGTTCTACCTCGGTCAGGGGTCGGCCCACAAGGTTAGCAGGACCGACCGCCGCCCCGGCCGCCGGCGGTGCCGGTCGCAGCGGCGAGCCCTCCTCCAGGTCGTCCAGGCCGAGCGTGCCATCCTGGTCCTGCACCACCATGCCCTCGACCAGGTTGCGCAGCTCGCGGACGTTGCCCGGCCAGTCGTAGGCCGCCAGCGCCCGCCGCACCGGCTCGGCGATGCCCGTGACCGCCTTGCCGTGCCGGGTGTTGAACTCCTTGATGAAGTGGGCCGCCAGCAGCGGAATGTCCTCGCGGCGCTTGCGCAGCGGTGGCAGCTTCAGCGTCACCACCTTCAGCCGGTAATACAGGTCCTGGCGAAATTCACCCTTCGCCACCGCCTCTTCCAGGTCGCGGTGCGTCGCCGACAGCAGCCGCACGTTGACCTTGATGACCTCGTTGCTGCCGATGCGGCTCACCTCCTGGTTCTCCAGCACGCGCAGCAGTTTCGCCTGGAGTGTCAACGGCATGTCACCGATCTCATCCAGGAACAGGGTGCCGCCGCTGGCGTACTCGAAGCGGCCCTTGCGCAGCTTGTCCGCGCCGGTGAACGCCCCCGGCTCGTGGCCGAACAGCTCGTCCTCCAGCAGGTTCTCGTTGATGGCGGTGCAGGTCAGCGCTACGAAGTTCTTGTGCTTGCGCGGACTGTTGTTGTGGATCGCCTTGGCGGCCAGTTCCTTGCCAGTGCCGGTTTCGCCCTGGATCAGCACGGTGGCGCTGGTCGGGGCAATGCTCTTGAGCCGGGCGATGACCTCGTGCATCTTCGGGCTGTTGCCGACCACCCCCTCGAAGCCGAACTTCTCGTCCAGCTGCCGTTTCAGTTCCTTGTTGGCGTGGTTGAGCCGGACGCGCTCCGCGGCCTTGCCGACGACCGTGCGCAGCTCCGCCATGTTACCCGTTTTTTGCAGGTAACTCAGGGCCCCCTGCTGCATCGCCTCCACGGCAGTTTTCACGTCGCCGTGGCCGGTCAGCACCACAACCTCCGCGTCCGGCTGCTCCTGCTTCGCCTTGCGCAGGATGGCCAGACCGTCCGTGTCGGGCATGCGCAGGTCGGTCAAGATAACGTCCCACTCCTCCGCCTCAATGCGACGGGCGCCGGCGGTGCCGGTGGTGGCGACGGCGCACTCGTAGCCAACGCGCTCCAGCACCTCGGCCACGGCCTCGGCGTGCAGCGCCTCGTCGTCAACGATCAACACCTTGAGCCGTTCGCCGTCGCGGGGCTCGGGAGGAGGGGTGGCGGGTCGCTCCATGATGTCCACGGGGTTACGGGTGCGGGCGCCGCTACCACGCCGCGCCCGGGGTCATTTTAGCCGGTCGCGCCGGCCGCCGCAAAGACCGCCGCGCTGCCGGCCCCGGCGGCACCCCCGGAAAATCCTTCGGAATCCCTAAAGTCAGCCCCGGCGGGCGGCCGATGAGGAAGCAATAACTCACATTAGCGACGCGGGGGAGGCAGCGATGACCGAAGCGCAAACGCTGTTGGGCAAGATCGCCGCGCTGCGCCAGCGCCTGGAGCTGGCACAGACGCCGACCGCCGCCGTGCCGGTCGCCGAGGGGCCGGCCGATCCGGTGCGCGTGCTGGAGCGCAAGGTCGCGGCCGGGGCGCAGCAGAGCGCCCTGCTCGAGGGCACGCTGCGGACACGGAGCGGCGGCGACGGCCACGCCCTGCCCACGCAGCTGACCGCCCGCGCCGGCCGCGTGCTGCGGCAGTGTCGTGAACTGGTCGGCCAGCTGCGAGCGCTGGCGGACGAACCGCTGCTGCTGGACGCCGGCGACCCGCTGGCGGCCTACTACCGCGAGACGGCCGGCATGACCGACACGGTGCTGCGCCTGGTGCAGTCCTTCCCGGAGGCGCCCAGCGCCCAGATCCGGTTGTGTGAAGGGTTGGAGGTCATCCTGCACACGGTCGCGGATCGGCTGGCGGCGGTGGACGGCGGCCTGAACCAGCGCCACCGCGACGCTGGCCGGCTCGACACGCTCACCGAACTGCTGACCGATCTGAGCACCGGCAGCGGCGCGGCGGATACCAAGGCGTTTTTGGCGCTGGCCGAAGCCGTGCTGGAGGACGCCAACCAGGCCCTGCCACTGCGCTTCTTCGAGGGCGACCCGCTGCGGCCGGCACGATTCGCAGCGGCGCACAGCCTGAACGTCGCGCAGGTGATCGCCCGGCTGACGCGCCAGGATCTGGAATGGCGGCACAAGCCGCTGGAGCCAATCGTCGCGGCCCTGGTGCATGACGCCGGCATGGCGTTCGTACCGGCCGAGGTGCTGGCCCACCCGGGCAGCCTGACGGACGAGCAGCGGCGGCTGGTCGAGGCGCACACGGTCGGCGGGGCCGAGGCGGTCAGCCGGCTGTTCCCGGGCCAGCCGTACCTGTGCGACGTGACGGCGGCGCACCACGAACGGCTGGACGGCACCGGCTACCCGGCGGGACTGCGCGACCAGCAACTGCGGCCGCTGGTGCGGCTGCTGGCGGTGTGCGACGTGTACAGCGCCCTGTGCGTGGCGCGACCGTGGCGGCCGGCGCTGGACACGCGCACGGCCCTGACCGACACGCTGCTGCTGGCCGAGAACGGGGCGCTGGACCGCGAGCAGGCGGAGCGGCTGTTGCAGCTGTCGTTCTACCCGGTCGGCTCGGTGGTGGAGCTGGCGGATGGAGGCGCTGGGCCTGGTGGTGGCGACGCACCAGACGCGCCGCGAATTGAACCTGCCGGCGCGGCCGGTGCTGGCGCTGCTGACTGACTCGCAGGGCCGGCCGTACACGGTGCCGCGGCACCTGGACCTGGCGGAGTGCGAGGGCCGCAGTGTGGTGCGCAGCCTGCGAACCGACGAGCGCCGCGAGGCGCTGGGCAAACGCTACCCCGAATGGATCTAAAAAAGTAATCACCACAAAGACACAAAGGGCACAAAGGAAAGGCAAAGACTTGTTAATTAAACACTCTTTGCCTTTCCTTTGTGCCCTTTGTGTCTTTGTGGTGAATTCCTCTTCTTTATGATGAACCGCGAGTACCTAACGGCGGTGCGGCACCCGTGGGCGGCGGCGCTGTTCGTGCTGCCGCTGCTGGCGGCCTACGAGGCGGGCGTGCTCACGCAGAGCGCCCTGCCGGAGCAGGTGCGCAACGGCGCGGACCTGTGGCTGCGCGGCCTGCTGGCGTTGCTGGGGCTGTCGCCGCCCTACGCGGCGCCGCTGCTGCTGCTGGGGCTGCTGCTCTGCTGGGGCTGGCTGCGACGCAGCGACCGGCCGCGCGAACTGCTCGGCGTCTGGGTCGGCATGGCCTGCGAGAGCGTCGTCTTCGCGGTGGGGCTGTGGCTGCTGTCGCTGGGCATGATTCCGCTGCTGAACGGCGTGAACGTCTACCTGAACGTCGAGCACGACCCGGCGGTGGCGCACCTGCTCAGTTTCCTGGGCGCCGGCATCTACGAGGAGACGCTGTTCCGACTGCTGCTGTTCTCGGGCCTGGTGGCGCTGCTGCGGCAGCTGGAGTTCCCGGGCTGGTGGGCGGCGACGCTGGCGGGGCTGCTGTCGGCGCTGCTGTTCTCGCTGGCGCACCACGTCGGGCCGTGCGGCGAGGCGTTCGAGCCGTATGCGTTCCTGTTCCGCACGCTGGCGGGGCTGTACTTCGCGGCGCTGTACCGGCTGCGCGGCTTCGGCGTCGCGGTCGGGGCGCACGCCGGTTATGACGTGCTCGTCGGGTTGCTGCTGGAGTAGTCGAGGGTCAGGGGCGTGGGATGGGCGGCAACTTTCCCAGCCCGGCCGGGGGCGGCGGTGGTTCTGCTGTTGGCGCCGGTCTTCCGAGGGTGTTCACCCGCACTCGCATCACATTCGCGGCTTTGCTCACGTACTCGGGCTCAAGCTGACCGATCAGGTCCAGCGTCTGGACCACAAACCAGTACGTGCCGTCTTCCGGGGCCTTGAAAATGAACTTGGTTGCGCTTGGAGGTGATTCTTCCTGGAGCGCCCAGTTCTTGCCGTAATCCCGAGAGACGAACAGTCGCACCTTCTTGATCTGATCGCGGACTCGTGCGTCAATCTGAACCGGCATGGTGAACGTGCGCTTGTGGATGACGTAAGTGGGGTTCTCCTGCTGGCCCAGCGCCAGCAGCGCGAGACACAACACGCAGCTTTTTCCGACAAGCATTGTCAACCCTCCCTGGAAGGCGAGCGCGGCCGACAGGTGATGCGGGCAGCGCGTCGCCGGATCGAATTTGGATAGAGTTGAGTGTATTCTAAACGCTAACGTCCGGTCAATGGTTCTCAAACCAGCGGAGGACAGCGGCGATGCGGATCGGCATTTTCGGCGGCACCTTCGACCCCGTCCACCTCGGCCACCTCATTCTCGCCGAGCAGTGCCGCGAACAGGGCCGCCTCGATCAGGTCTGGTTCGTGCCGTCCGCCCGGCCGCCGCACAAGGACGCGCCCGCCGTCACGCCGTTCGGCCAGCGCGTCGAGATGCTGCAACTCGCCGTCGCCGGTCAGCCCGCCTTCCGCATCGACGAACTGGAAAAGGACCGCCCCGGCCCCAGCTTCACCGCCGACACCCTGGAAGCGATCCACCAACGCCAGCCGCAGAACGAGCTGTTCCTGCTGCTCGGCGGCGATTCGCTGCACGACCTGCCGCAATGGTACGACCCGCAGCGCATCGTCCGCCACGCCGGCCTGCTGGTCATGGCCCGCGACGGCTGGGCGCTGCCATCGGCGGAGGAACTGCGGGTGGCGCTGCAGCTGCCGGCCGAGGTGCCGCTGCGGCTGGAGGTGGTGCAGGTGCCGGCCGTCGGCATCGCCAGCCGCGACCTGCGCCGCCGCGCCGCCGAGGGACGGAGTTTGCGCTACTTCGTGCCGCGGGCGGTCGAGGCGTATATTCACGACAAGCGGTTGTATCAGCGGTGATCCGGGCAGACGCTTCTCGTTCCCGTGCCTGGACAGCGACGCTGGCACCGATTATCGTGGAGGTGGTTATTGAAAAGGGAGGCGAGCATGAGTGTACCCGCGAGCGAGCACTGGGACGGGATTGTTCGTCTGTTTGCCCTGCTGCGCTCACTGCCGAAGGAACAGCGGGGGACCCTCCAGGGGGATGTGCCCCGGGGAACGCCGCAGCACGAGCAATGGCTCGTCGCGCAGAGCTTGGTGCGGTTTCTGGAAGGCGAGAACGACGAAACCGACCAAGAGCTTGCCAGTTACATGGTCGGGGCAGTGCCGTTCCGCCGATTCTTTGCGGACCGCGGCCCGCGCGAGGCGGAGGCTAAGGATGTCCGGGACCTGGAGACGCTACAAGCCTTCCGGGTCGCGCTGAAGAAGGCACACCGGGCGCTGATTACGGACGAGGTAAGGGAGTGGGCGAACCAAATCACCGATGAGGAGATTCGCGCTGGTCTGGAAGACATCAAGCAAAATGGCGGCTTTGGCATTGACGACATCATCGTCGAACTTGAGAAGGAACTTGAGGATCATGACCGAGCCGCGCGATCCGCCTGAGCGCTACCAGGTCTCTTACTCCGGACGGGTCCGCTCGGAACTCCGTGCGCTCCTCCTTCGGGCGATCGCCGCCGGCCACGGCAAGGACGCTCTGGCCGCCGCCAGGAAATTCAACGAAGCCCTCGAATGGTATCCGCAGGTCGGCGAGCCACTTCGCGACCTGAGTATGCCGGGTCAAACGCTCTACGTCGACGTCGTCGCGCCGCTGACCGTTCGATACATTATCGATGAGCCGCGGCGGATGGTGTTCGTTGTCTCCCCTTTCAAAGTGCTGCCCCGAGCAGGCTTTGCGTAACGCGCCGCTCACCCCGACTACCCTTGACTCTCCCCGAGGTGCCCCATGCGATCCGTGGCCCTGCTCGCGCTGCTGGGCGTCGGCCTGACCGCCACCGCCGCCGAAGCTCAGTCGCCCGCCAAGCAACCCGCCAAGAAACGCCCCAACATCCTCATCGTCATCGCCGACGACTGGTCGTGGCCGCACGCCGGCGTTTACGGCGACAAGGTCGTCAAGACGCCGCACTTCGACAAGCTCGCCCGCCGCGGTCTGCTCTTCCACCGTGCCTACTGCGTCGCCTCCACCTGCACCCCCTCGCGCGGCGCCATCCTCACCGGCCAGACGATTCACCGCCTCCAGCAGGGCGGCAACCTGCACAGCATCCTGCCGAAAGAGTACCAGGTATTTCCCGACCTGCTGGAGCGCGCCGGCTACGTCATCGGCCTGGTCGGCAAAGGTTGGGGGCCGGGAGTGCTGACCGACAGCGGCCGCACGCGCAACCCCGCCGGGCCGCCGGCCAAGAACTTCGCAGCGTTCCTCAAGAGTGTGCCGCCGGATCGGCCGTTCTATTTCTGGTACGGCAGCAAGGATCCGCACCGGCCCTACGAGGCGGGCGCCGGCGTCAAGGCGGGCATGAAGCTGGCGGACGTGAAGGTGCCGCCATTCTGGCCGGACACTGAAAAAGTCCGCAGCGACATCCTCGACTATTACACGCGCGTGCAGCGCTTTGACGATCAGCTCGGCGAAGTGCTCGCCGAACTGGAGAAGTCGGGTCGGGCGGAGGACACCATCGTCATCGTCATCAGCGACAACGGCATGCCGTTCCCGCGCTGCAAGGCCAACTGCTACGAGTTCAGCACGCACATGCCGATGGCGGTGCGCTGGCCGGCGCAGATCAAGGCGGGCCGGCAGTGCGACGATTTTGTCAGCTTCATCGATTTGGCCCCGACCATCTTGCAGGCGGCCGGCGTGGAAGTGCCGAAGGCGATGCACGGTCACAGCCTGCTGCCGCTGCTGAAGGACGCCCCAAACTGGAAGGGCCGCGACAAGGTGTTCGTGGAGCGCGAGCGCCACGCCAACGTGCGCCAGGGCGATCTCAGTTACCCGGTGCGCGCAATCCGCACGAATGACTTCCTGTACGTCCGCAATCTGCGGCCGGAGCGCTGGCCGGCGGGCGATCCGGAGCTGTACTTCGCGGTGGGGCCGTTCGGCGACGTGGATGACGGGCCGTGCAAGCGCGAGGTCATGCGCCTGGAGAACAGCACGCCGCCGGAGAAAAAACTGTTCGCGTTGTCATTCGGCAAACGGCCGGCGGAGGAACTGTACGATCTCAGGAAGGATCCGTATGAGTTGGTGAACGTGGCAGGCCGGGCGGAGTACGCGAAGGCGCAGGCGACACTGCGGGCGGAACTCGACCGCTGGATGCGGGAGACGAACGACCCACGCGCCGGCCCCGGCGGCGGTGACGACCGCTGGGACAGGTTCAAGTATTACGGGGCGCCGGCCAAGAAGGTCAAGGGCGGCTAGGTGTGCGCCGCCGGTCACTTGCCGTTGTGCGCCGGACGAAATCCGCTATAGGGCTTCCCTCACGCTGCCCCCGCAGGCAGCGCCCCGTATCTCAGGGAGGGAATCCATGCGCACGCGCAGTCTGGTCGTCGGCCTGGTGTCGGCGGCGTTGCTGGCGGGCCTCGCCGCCCCGGCGACGGCCCAGTGCCGCAAACAATCCACCCGGTGCCGCGAGGCAGGCCTCACCCTGCCAACCGCCCCGCCGCTGGTGACCAAAACCTATCCGATTGCCGACCTCGTGGTGCCGATCAACATGGACCCGGCTTCTGGCGAGCCCTTCAACGAGATGCAGACGCTGGAAGGCGACCTCATGCGGCTGATCACGCACACCGTCGCGCCCAAGAGTTGGGCTTCGGTCGGCGGCCGGGGCGCCTTGCAGTATTACCCGCTGGGCCTGGCGCTCGTCGTCACCCAGACGGAGGAGAACCACGCCGACATCCGCGACCTGTTGACCGCCCTGCGCCGGTTGCAGGACGTGGAGGTCGCCGTGCAACTGAGGGTCGTGAGCACCAGCGGCTGCGTGCTCGATCGCTCTGGCATGACGCCGTGCAGCACCGGTAAGCCCGTCCTGCTGGACGACGACCAGTTCAAGGAGTTCATCGGACTGGCCATGTCCAAGATGGAAGGCACCGTGATGCAGGCGCCGAAAATCACTGCGTTCAGCGGCCAGCGCGTCCGCATTCGGGTGGAGGATGAGGAGCGTTTCCTGGACGGCATGGACGTGGTTCAACAGGACGGCCGAGCCGTCCTGTTGCCGCGCTACAAGACCGTCTGCAACGGCTTTGACTTCAAAGTGCGGCCGACAGTGGCGGCCGACCGCGGCAGCGTGCCGCCTGGAAATGGACCTCGGCATGACCGACCCGCGGAACGAGGAAAGGCACCCGTTCGGCGCCCTCTGCGTGCTGGACGCGGACGGCGTCCGCGTCCAGGTTCGGCGCAACATCTCCGTCCCGGATGGCAAAACGGCGGTCCTGTTCGTGCGCCCGGCCGACGGCACCCCGGCCGCAGAGGACGAGTGCCTGCTCCTGCTGGTGACGCCGCGCGTCGTCATCAACGAGTCGGAGGAGCAGGAGGTCATCCCCAACGGCACGCTGCCGCCGATCCCGCGGCCATGACTTGATTGCAGATTGCCAATTGCAGATTGCCAATTGAAAGACAGCTGGCTGCTGTCTTTCAATTGGCAATCTGCAATTGGCAATCTGCAATCGGAGTAGCGGACGCGGCCGGGCTGAGCTACAGTGAAAGCGTGCCGGCTTACGTCGGGCCGGCGCCACGCCCGGAGACCCTGACCGATGAACACTCTGCGCACCGAACCGCTCCGCCCGGTGTCGGCGACCAGCCGTGACGCCTGCCTGGTGCATATCTACCCCACCGGCCCCGACCTGGGCAAGCGCTTCACGCTCGGCGAGACCCCGATGGTGCTCGGCCGTGAGCCCGACT
Organism: uncultured Gemmataceae bacterium; assembly: GCA_963750165.1. Taxonomy (GTDB): domain Bacteria; phylum Planctomycetota; class Planctomycetia; order Gemmatales; family Gemmataceae; genus CAVVPN01. Next base: position 1,154,351 of record CAVVPN010000003.1, read on the forward strand.
GCAACCTGTGCCTGAACGATTCGTCGGTGTCACGGCGGCACGCCCGGCTGCGGTTCGGCGACGGCGGCTACGTCCTGGAGGACCTGCAGAGCACCAACGGCACCTATGTCAACGACGAGCCGGTGACCGTGCGACTGCTCCGCGACGGCGACTACGTGCGCGTCGGTAGCAGCATTTTCCGCTTCCTGATGGGCGGCAACGTCGAGGCGGACTACCACCAGGTCATTTACCGAATGACGATCATCGACGCCCTGACGGACATCCACAACAAGCGGGCGCTGCTGGAGTTCCTGGACCGCGAGTTGGTGCGCGCGCTCCGGCACCACCGGCCGCTGTCGTTGATCCTGTTCGACCTCGACCGCTTCAAGGCGATCAACGACACACTGGGCCACCTGGGCGGCGATCAGACGCTGCGCGACCTGGCGGCGCGGCTGCGCGGCACCATCCGCAAAGACGAGTTGTTCGCGCGCTACGGCGGCGAGGAGTTCGCGGTGGTACTGCCGGAGACGCCTGGCGTGGGGGCGGCGCAGTTCGGCGAACGACTGCGGCAGTTGACCGCGGCCGAGCCGTTCGTCTTCGAGGGCAAGTCCTACGCGGTGACGATCAGCGTCGGCGTGGCGACCACGCAGAGCGACCCGGACATGACCGCGGCGCGGTTGCTCCAGCTGGCCGACGAGAAGCTGTACCAGGCGAAGCACGCCGGCCGCAACCGCGTGGTGCGCTGAGCCCGTTTCTTGGTTCCCTCCCCCACCAGGGGGGAGGGGACCGGAAATGGCCCCTGTGTTGGAGGCATTTCCATCCCGTTTCGAGCACTGACATCATTTGGAGAGGGAGTCTTCCATGCGGCCATATACTGTGGCGATCCTGGGCGTGCTGATGCTGACGGGCGCCGGGCGGGCGCAGGGCATCCTGAACGTGAGCGAGGAGGTGCGGAACGAGTTGCAGCACCTGCAAGGGAACTGGCGCGTGGAGACGGAGGAGAACGACGGCGTCAAGATTGCCGCCGCGGCCCTCAAGGGGCGCACCGTGTTTATCGGCGGCGACGCGCTGCTGATCCGGAACGGCCTGAAGGTCGAACTGGTGGCCAAGTTGAGTTTGGGCCCGGGGAAAACTCCCAAGACCGTGAACGCCGCGGTGCTGCAAGGCAAGGACAAGGGCGTCACCATGCTGGGCATCTACGAACTGCGGAACGACACATTGCGGTTCTGCCTCGTCACCCAGGGCGAGAAGCGGCCGACCGAATACAAGAGCGTCGCCGGCTCCAACCTGCTGCTGCTGGTGTGCAAGCGCGTGCCGCCCAGCGACAAGGGGCTGCCGCGCATCACCGGCGTGTACAAGTCGGAGTGCCCGATGCCCGACGGCACCCTGCAGGTCACCGAGGCGACGATTGAGCGGCACGGCGAGGGCTACCTGGTCACTTACCGCAAGGACGGCCAGTTAGCCTACATCGGTGTCGGCATGCGCACCGGCGACACGTTCTCGATGTGCTGGGCCGCAAACAAGCAGGTCGGGCTGTCGGTCTACCGGATCGAGCGCGGTCCGCGGTTGGTCGGCCAGTATACGGTGCTGGGCAGCATCGGCATGCAGTCCTCCGAGGTGCTGACGGTCAAGGACCAGTAAAAACAGAAAAAACTGATCCACAGATGACACAGATGAAACACAGATACAGACAAAGAAAATTAACCCAATCTTTCTTTGTCTGTATCTGTGTTTCATCTGTGTCATCTGTGGATCCGGGGTTTTAGAGTCAGTCGGGTGGGTGGCCGGCGGCAGTGCCAAGGCCGGCCACCGGCCGGCCCTCGGCGATGGCCCAGAAGTAATCGACATACGCCAGGCCGATGGCCAGCACGGCGCCGAGCAGCAGCCGCAGCGCCAGGCCGCGTGCCCAGCGTTCGCCGCCGCCGCCGGGTTGGTCCGCCCAGCGCCGCAGCCAGTGATCGACCCACAACCCCAGTGGCCAGGCCGCCAGGCAGACGCGCGGCAGCCAGCCGACCGCCGCCAGCACCGTTCCACCCAAAAAGCCAACGCCCAGGCACAACCGGGCCGCCGTCAGCGTGCCGCGCGGCCCGTGCGTGACCACCAGCGTGCGATAGCCACGGCGAGCGTCCTCGTCGCCCTGGAACGCCTGGGCCGCGAAGTAACAGCCGAGTACGCCGAGGCTGCCGAGCAGCCAGGCAATCACCGAACGCACGTCCGGCCCGACGCCGACCACCGCCCAGCCCGCCAGCGGCGACAGCAGTCCGTAACCGATCCAGTTGACCAGCGGCCCCAGCAGCGGCTGGCCCTTCCACGCCGTGCGCGGATGCGAGTAGAGCACGCTCAGCAGCGCACAGACGGCGACGGCCGCGCCCGCCACCGGCCCCGCGGCCGCGCCCAGCGCCACTGCCGCCAGCAGCGCCGCATAGCCCCAGAACTGGACGCCGGGCGGGGCGGGGACGGCGCGGCCGAGGAGAACCTCACCGGTGTCGCGGTCGAGGGCGGCGTTGAGCCAGAGGGTGCCGGCCTGCAACAGCGCCCAGGCGGCCAGCACGAACGGCAGCGCCCGTTCGCCGCGCAGCGGCAGCGCCCGGTCCCAGTGCGCCCAGCCGAAGCCGATCAGCGGCAGAAACAGCACGAACGGTAGCAGCCGCGGCCGGGCCAACCGCCACAGCGCTGCCGCGGTGCTCACGGCCGCGGGGCGGCCGGGTCGGGCACGCCCACCTCCGCGAAGCCCTTCAAGCGTAACTGACAGGCGTCGCAGCGGCCGCAGCTGCTACCGTCGGGTGCCGGGTCGTAGCAGGTGCTGGTCAGGCCGTAATCGACGCCCAGCGCCAGACCGCGGCGGATGATGTCGGCCTTCGACAGGTGGATGAGCGGCGTGTGAATGGTGAGGCGCTGCCGGCCCTCGACGCCGGCCTTCGTGGCGAGGTTCGCCAGCGCCTGGAACGCGGCGATGTACTCGGGGCGACAGTCGGGGTACCCGGACCAGTCAATCGCATTGACGCCAATAAAGATGTCATTCGTTTCCAGCACTTCCGCCCACGCCAGCGCGAACGACAGGAAGATGGTGTTGCGTGCCGGTACATAGGTGATGGGAATGCTGTGGGCCATGTCCTCCGGCGGCCGGTCCTTTGGCACGGCGATGTCGGCGGTGAGCGCCGAGCCGCCGAACTGGCGCAGGTCGATGTCCACGACGACATGGCGGGCGACGCCGAACTGCGCTGCGATCCGCCGGGCCGCCGCGATCTCGACCTCGTGGCGCTGGCCATAGCGGAAGGTCAGCGCATACACCTCGAAGCCCTGGCTGCGGGCGATGGCCAGCGTCGTGGTCGAATCAAGGCCGCCGCTGAGCAGCACGACAGCGCGGGGTGGTTGCGTCATTGGCGGTTCCTCTCACTGGTGAGGCCGATTGTATTCCGCCGCCAGCGGCGTAGCGTTTTTTTCTGCGGCTTGCCGCATAGCGCGCTTCCGTCGCTGAAACGAACACGGCCTCACCCCTTCGCAAAGGGGTGAGGCCGCGTGTGGGTTCGCGATCTGGGCCGACCGCTTACTGCAGCGGCAGGTCCTTGAAGTTGAACGGCACCTGCATGCTAATCATGCGATAGCCGCTGAACACCAGGGCGGCCGCCTCGCCGGCGCCGTTGGGCCGGTACGTCAGCGACACTTCCTGGGTGATGACACCGTTAATGAACCGCGAAGCGTGGTACGTCTGGCCGACCAGCTGGAAGGCCTTGCCCTTGGCGTCCTGCACGATGGCCACGCCCTGCGTGGTGTTGAAGCCGGTGCCCGCCGGCGGGTTGATGCGGATGACGTTGTTGACGTTGTTCTGCACGTTCTCGATGCGCACCTGGACACGCACGTCGCCGTTGTTCAGCTTGTTGACGCCGACGACTTCCACCTTGCCGCCGTTGGGGCCCTTCGCCTCCTTGCCGGCCGCCTTGAGCAGGTTGTCGAATCGAATCAGGGCCTCGGGAGCGCTCATCATCTGGGCCGTCAGGTTGCCGGTCAATACCTTGAGGGCCTTGGACTGCTTCTCGCCCGCCTTGAGCCGCACCACAACGTAGCGCTGCACCAGGTTGGGATTGTAGTAGGTGGAGGGGCCGCCGCGGATGATGATGCGGCCGTTGGGGCCGGCGATCGGGTTGTTGTCGGCCACCGGGTCCATGGTCACGAACAGCGACTGACCGTGGTTGTCCATCGCCTTGTCGATCATGGCATTGCCGACCACGCCGAAGTGCTGCATGCGCGGCTCGCCGATCACCTCCAGCAGCAGCAGCACCTCGCCGTCCTTTTTGGAGCTGGCGACGTTGGGCTGCTGGCTCAGCGGCACCACGCGAACGCGCACCGCGCCGGCGTAGGAGGTCGGGTACGTCTGCGGAGCGCCGTCGCGCACCGTGATGTTGGTGTTCACGGTCAGCGGGTTGATCGGCCGGATCGTCCGGCCCCCGATGGGCTGAATGGCCGGCCGCACCTGCGCCGGCATCACCTGCGCCGCCACGCCCTTCTGGACGCGGACCTGCGCCTTGCCGCCCGCCTGGCCGGCCTGCCCCGCCTGCCCGTTAATCTGCATGACCTGGAAGTTGAAGTTGCCGTTCGGCGCGGGCTGAAGCTGCGGGAAGGCCGGCAGCTGCGGCGCTTCCTTCTGCAGCTGCTCGATCATCTTTTCCAGCAGCTTCTGCATTTCCTTTTCCATGCGGTCGGCCTGACCGTTCCGGGCCGGCTGGAAGTTGGGCAGCTGCAGCGGTGGCAGTTTGAGGCCGCCCTTGCCGTTGCCGTTGTTCTCCAGCTCCTTCTGCAGCTGGTCCATCAACTTCTGCAACTTCTCCATCATTTCCCGGTCCCGGGCGTTGATGACGCCAAGTTTGAACTTGACGGGCGGCAACGGCTTAATCTGAATCGGCGGGTTGATCGGTTGAATCTGAATCGGTTGAAGCTGGATCGGCTGGATCTGGATCGGCTGCCGCCCGATCGGCTGCCGCCCGATGGGTCGAGGGTAGTAGCCGGAGGGATTGTACGGCGGCGTCACTTCGCTCAGGCCGCCCTTCTGGCACAGCTGATCGAACGCCTGCCAGAACGTTGTTTCGCCCGTCTCCAGCGTGATCTTGCGCTTGGCGAGCTGGGTGCGGTCGCCGTCCACCTGGATCGGGTAGCCGCTCTGCTTCGACAACTCGTCAACCGCGGCCATCACCGACACGTCCTTGAGCTTCAGGTTGACCTTCTTCGGCTGAAGCATGCTGTCGAGCGTCATCTTGTCTTCCAGCTTCCGGACGAGTTCGCCGGCGCGGCGGCTGGTCTCCATGTCCTCGCTCTTGGCGGCCTTGCGCAGCGCCTCGAGCGCCGCGGGCCCCATCGACTCCAGCTCCTTCTTGGCGCGGTCGCGGACGGCAAACTTCGGACTGCCCAGTTGCTGAATGAGTTGCTGAACGCGGTCAGCCTTATCGCCCTTGTCGCCGACAGCGTGAACGGCCTGGGGCGGTGAACTCAGAACCAGCGTCAGGCCCAGTGCCAGGGCCGGCAGCAGACAGCGATTCCACATGTTCCAAACTCCTGTTCCCGGGGTGATCCTGTGCGTTGTTCGCGTGGGGGTCGGAACAAACACCCATCGAGGCAAAATAGTGATTCCTGGAAGTTGTACCTATTGTTTTAGGTGCTGTCAATGCACCTGTTTCAATTTTTTTTATAATGTCGGTTTGCGTTCGGAAAGGGCAAGACCATCCCCGTGGTTCGCCCCAGGCGAGTCTACCTGATTGACGAACGACCCGCGCGAACGGTTTGGGTAATCTGGAAAAAAGAACCGCAAAGCAGCCCTGTCGTTTCCATGAACCCGAGCGAGCCGGGAGCGCGCCCCGGCTCGCCCTCCAGGTTGTTGTCACTTCTTGCCGAGCACGTAGCGGTCCAGCCACGCCAGGTCCCACTCCATTTTCGCCTGCCGGTTGCGGTACTTCATCAGCCCGTGCGGCTCGCCCGGGTAGACCAGCAGTTCGGTCGGCACCTTCACATACTCCTTCAGCGCCCGGTACAGCATCCGGCTGTGGCCGGGCGGGCAGCGCTCGTCATTGGCGCCGACGTGGATCAGTGTCGGCGTGCGAATCTTGTTGAGTTGATAGGTCGGCGACGCCTTGTGATACTTGTCGGCGCTGGCCCAGGGCAGGCCGCGCTTGAACACCATACTGTACGCCGGCTCATCATTGCTGCCCCACTCCATGACCGCATCGACGATGCCCGCGCCGCTGATGGCCGCCTGGAAGCGCGTCGTGTGCGTGATGATGCAGTTCGTCAAATAGCCGCCGTTGCTCCAGCCCGACACCGCCAACCGCTTCGGGTCCGCGATGCCGCGCGCCACCAGCGCATCGACGCCCGCCAGGATGTCCTTCACGTCCAGGTCGTTCTCACGGCCGAGCAGGTCTGTTGTGAACTGGTCGCCGTAGCCGGTTGAGCCGCGGTAGTTCGGCGTCAGCAGGGCGTAGCCGCGCGCCGGTAGCAACGTGCGGCCGTAGATCCAGTATTGCAGCTTGAACGTCGCGGACGTGGTCGGGCCGCCGTGGATCTCGACCACCAGCGGCAGCGGGCCGTCGCCCTTCTTGTAGCCGGGCGGCAGTTCGAGGATGCCTTCCACCGGCGTGCCGTCCGGGGCCTTCCACGACACCACCGACAGCTGCGGCAGCTTCCAGGTGGCGGTCTGCGGGTTGACGTTCGTGAGGCGCCTGAGATCCTTATCATCCTCCCAGGTGCCGTCGGCTTTTTTTCGCCTGGCGGCGGTCAGGAAGTACAGATCCGGGAATGCAGTCGGGGTCGCCATCTGGACAACGATTTTCCCCCCGGCCCAGTTGCCGCTGAAATTCTCCACGACCACATCGCCGGGCGTCTGCGTGTAAAAAAGCACCTGAGGAGTGTCGTTTATCCAGATCACCAGGTACAGCCGGACCCGCCCCTTTTCCTCGCCAAGGAAGGCCAATCGATCACCGCCCATCCACTGCAACGGGCTGCCGTAGCCCTTGACTTGAACCCCCGGCGGCCGCGGCATCTTTTGGACGGTCTGCTTGTTCACGTCGGCGACGACGATCTCCGCGGGGTAGCCGTCGAAGATGACGTTGAAAGCAACGGTTTTGTCGTCCGGCGACCACGCCAGGTGCTCCAGCCAGCCATACGGGGAGGGCATGTCCTTGCGGAACACCTTGTCCGCCACCGTGGCGATTTTGCCGGTGCGGGCGTCGTAAATGTCCACCCGCGACTTGCCCTCGAAGCTAACGACCGTGCTGTCCGGCGTCGTGATCATGGCGATCCGCTCGCCGTCCGGAGCCAGCGCGAACTCGCGGATGACGCGGCCGGCGTCGATGATTTTCTTCGCACGCCACGATTGCAGGTCGAGCTTCCAGACCTGCGACACCTTATCGACACCGTGTCCGTAATCGATCTGCTTGAACTTCGCGCGCAGCGCCGCGAAGTCGCCGCCGACCGCCTCGCGCTCGGTCTGATAGAAGATTGCTTTCCCGTCGCGCGCCACGGCGAAGGCGCTGACGCCGCCCTCGACCTGCGTGACCGGGGTCGGGTCGCCACCATCAAGGGGGACGCGCCAGACCTGGGTCTTGCCGTCGAACGGCGCCCGGGCGCCGTCGCGCTTGCGGTTGGCCAGGACGTAGAGGTCGCCGCTGTCGGTCCACTGCGGCGAACGGTACGAGGCGCGGTCGAAGGTGAGGCGCTTGCTCGGGCCGCCAGCGGTCTTGACCACCCACAGGTCGGTCTTGCGGTCGTCGGTGGACTGCTGCCAGCGGCCCTCGGTGTAGGCGACGAGCTTGCCGTCGGGCGAAATGGCGACCGCGAACAGGTCGGCCTGCGTGAAGTAGTCGGCGACGGTGATGTCGTGCGTGCGTTTGGCGTCCTGGGCGGCGGCCGGGCCGGCGAGGCCCAGCAACACCACAACGAGCAAGCGAGGACCGAGGCGCTGCATGGCGGAACCTCCTGGATGATGTGGGGCACGTCCAGGAGGCTATTGTTGGCGCGGCGCCGTGCGCGGCAATAGGTGCGGCGTCAGCGGTTGCCCATGACGAAGCCGCGCAGCTCGACGAACATCCGCTCGCAGTAGCGGCGCCAGCCGTGGTTCAGCGCCTGGGCGGGGCCGTCCGTCGGCAGGAAGCGCGCTGTCAGCACAAGCAGCTTCTTGAACTCCGTCACCTTGAAATCCAGGTGCAGTTCGAGCACCGCCAGCAGGCGCGGTTGCGGCGGCGCTTCCGACACCAGGCCGAGCCACGACAGCACCCCCGGCGCCGTCGGGCTGACGGGCGTGTGCGGATCGAACAGGTGCATGCGCACCAGTCCCGGCACACTGGTCACGATGTCGCCGTGGTTGGCGTCCACGAACCCCTGCAACTTCATGACGGCGATGCGCTCGGGCATCCATGCCTCCAGGCGGTAGACGACCCCATGCTCGTCCTGCGGCAACGGTGGCGGCAGTGGTGGCGGCAGTCGCGGGGGCAGCGGCGGCGGCTCGGGCACCGGCACCGGTCGCAGCAGGGTTGCCGGCACCGCTGGTGGCGCTGGTGTGGGCGTCGCGGGGCTGGACGCCGACGGCTGCGGGTCGGGTTCGCTGTCGATCTCCAGGTGGAGCGGGGCGTGGTTGGTCGCGGGTTTCGGGCGGCTGCCGCGCAGCAGCGCTTCCACGCGGCCCTCCTGCGCCGGGGTCAGAGGCAGCACGCCCGCCTCGCCGCGGACCAGTTCCTCCAGCGGCGGCACCTCGGTGGGTGACCCCACCGTGGCCAGCAGCAGGTGGCCGGCCAGCGCCCGTGTCGGCGCGTCCGGCGACAACCATAACTCCCGGAACAGCGCGGAGGTGCCGGGCTGGGTGAAGTCCGACGCACGGAACAACAGGTTCGCGCCGGCGGCGAAACGGGCCCACACGTCAGCGCCGCCAACGGCCAGGGCATGCAGGGCGGTGAAGACCACCAGCAGTGGAAAGCGGTCCACCTCGGCGTCGTAAGTCTGGTAGCGAAGCCGCTGCGGGTGCTGGAAGTCGGGGTCGCCGAACTCCGGCGGCGTCTGACCGTCCAGTGCGGGGACGTACAGGCCGTCGTAGTCGATCAGCCGCAGCACGGGACTGTCGTCCACAGGATCGGCCGCCACCAGTACGTGCTCGGCCTGCAATGCCCCGTGAGCGACGCCCAGCTGCCGCAGCGCGGCCGCCAGCTGTTGCCAGTGGGAAGTCAGTTGGCGCAGCCGCGGCGGCTCGGCCAGGTATTTTCGGACGTAAACGTGCAACGGCACGCCATCTGCCCAGCGCATCTTCACCACCGGAACTGACCGGCCGCGAACGACCAGACCGTGCAGCAGATACTGCGCCTCCATCAGCCAGGGTGCATCCACGCCAAGAAAATGTCCCCGGATTGCCTCGTAATGCGCTTTCAGAGTGGGCTGCGGCGCGCGGTAGCACTTGACGGCCCAGTCTGTCGTGGGGTGTGCGCAGCCGAAAAACGTCGGCGCTGGCGCCCGCGAAGACGCGGGCTTGACCCTGCCCGTCGGTCAGCGGCTGGGCGCGGCGCAAGTCCGCGTCCTGAAAGGCTTTCAAGGGATGTTCGAGCGCCTGGATGAAGTCAGCGGGTGCCGGCCAGTTCATGGGGAGACTCCGCGCCAGGGAATGGGGCCGGCGCCCGTCGTGACGTCGGCGGATGTACAATCCTAGCACACGGCAAGGGCTGTGCGGTGTGCCGACTGCGCCCGGCACGCCGGGCCGAAAGTCGGCGACGTGGGCGGAAAACCCTGTAACCCCACCGCGCAGTTTTCGACCTATACTAAGTTGAAAGCGCAACGGAATACGCAAACAGCAGACCAAGGAACACACTCGCACTCCATCGACGACAGCGGCGATGAAAAAAATAAGGTATAAAACCTTACGGGCAACGTGATGCCCGTAAGTGTGCAGGCTCGTTCCGTTCGATGGGCGGGGCGTTTTACGGGGTCCAACAGTGACCAGATACCAGTGCTCCCTGTTGGTGGTGGATGATGAGCCCTACATCCTCTCCGCCCTGGCGGCGCTCCTCGGTACGGAGTTCGAGGTGTTAACCACGGATTCGGTCGAGCGAGCCAAGGAACTGTTCAGCCAGCGCGAGATCGATCTGATCCTCTCCGACCAGCGAATGCCCCACGGCAGCGGCGTGCAGTTGCTGGAGTGGGTCCGCCAACATTCGCCGCGCACCATCCGCCTGCTCATGACCGGCTTTGCCGAGCTGGAAGAGGCGGTGGACGCCATCAACCGCGGCCGCGTCTTCCGCTACATCTTCAAGCCCTGGCGGGCCGAAGAGCTGCTCGACGTGCTCCGCTCCGCCGCCCGCACCTTCATGCTGGAGCGCAGCCACGAACAATTGCTTGAGGAACTGCGTCGGCTCAACCTTGAGCTGGAGCAGCGTGTGCAGCAGCGGACGCGCGAACTGGAGGAGGCCAACAACGAACTCGAGCAGAAGAACAAGATGCTCGAAAAGCTGGCGCTGACCGACCCGCTGACGGGGCTGCCCAACCGGCGAGCCATGGATCGGCTCACCGAGCGCGAGCTGCGCCGCCGCGACCGCTACCCCGGCCCGCTGGCGGTCGGGCTGGCCGACGTCGATCATTTCAAGCAGATCAACGGCCAGTACCTGCTGCCTGGCGGCGACAAGGTGCTCATCGACCTGGCCAAGATTCTGCAAGGGTCGCTGCGCACCGTGGACTTCCTGGGCCGCATCGGTGGCGAGGAATTCCTGCTGATCGCGCCGGAGACGAGCATGGAAGGCGTCCAGGTGCTGGGCGAGCGCATCCGCTCCACGGTGGAGCGGACGGTGATCCTGTACCGCGAGGACGAGATCCGCATCACCGTGAGCATCGGTTTCGCCGTCGCGGACACGGGCGTTCAGGCCGACTCCGAGCAGATGAAGCATGTCGCCGCGGAGGCGCTGGCCAAGGCCAAGATGACCGGCCGCAACCGCTGCATCTATCACGCCGTCCAACCCCGCCCTTTTGAACAGGCCGGCTGACTCCCCAAACGCCGCCTCCGGCGTCCTGTCAAACCGGTATGCTCGACGTGGTCCGACGAACACGAAGCCGACTTGCGCGTCGGGTTAGTGCCCGTGTGGAACCTGCGGCACCCCGACAATGACGTGGCGGACGACCAGGCTTCCCAGCAACAGCGACACCACCGCCGCCAGCAGGAACGCGCCGCCAATCAGCACCAGGCACAGCGGCAGCACCACCGCCGTGCCGAGGCAAAAAACGCCGAGCCCGCGCAGCCGGCCGGGTGAATGACGCTGTGCCAGGACGGGGCGGAGTTCCTCGGTCAGCAAGGCCAGCGGCACCGCGTTGAGCACGAGTAGCGCCGCCAATGCGGGGCGCAGCACGGCCGTCGCACCGTCCTGGCCCATCAAGACACACAGGCCGAGCAACACAGCACTCCCGAGCAGGGACGCCGCACTGGTGAGGTAGCCGCCGAGCCAGCGCGCGTTGCGCCAGCCAGGTTGGGCGTTGGTGCTCAGCAGGACGCCCTTGTAGGCCGCGGACAGGAAGGCGGGCAGCAGTCCCAGGACGATGGCCGCCTTGCGCACCCAAATCACAATGGCCCAGTCTTGCGACAGCAGCTCGGCCGCCACCAGGATTGTCAGCGGTAGCGAAAACGCCGTGAGCGCCCAGGTGCCCAGCGACATCGGCGAGGAGGGTTTGAACACCCGCAGCATGTGGTGGAAGCGCCACGGGTCGCCGAGGTCCAGCACCAGGCACAGCAGGTCGAGCGCCAGCAGGCCGAGCGCGAGTGGGTACGCCAGGCGCGCCGGCGCCGTGAACAGCCGCGGCGCCGCCAGTTCACCGACGGCCGCGACCAGGAACAGCCCGGTCGCCAGGTTGTTCAGCAGCAGGTCCCAGGCGACCAGCCCGTGCCAGCGCGGCGGCTTGGTCACCGGCCGCGCCGCATAGCCCGTACCGTCTGCGACCACTCGGGATTCGGTAGCCATCTCACTGCCCCAGCACGAGGAACAGGACGAGCAGCACGGCGAGCGCGGCCAACCCGGCGGCGCCGGCGCGGGCGTAATCCCCCGCCATGTGCAGCCACGGATTGAACGGCCGCTCCGGCAGGCCGTACACCGCCGGGCGGTCCACCAGCAGGTAGAACGAATGCAGCGCGGAATACGTCGCGGTGGCGGCGTCGCCATACAGGTACGCACCCGGTACGCCACGGCGGTGCAGCTCCTCGACGCGCTTGCGGGCCCGTTCGCGCAGCTCCTCAACGGGGCCGAACTGGATCGACGCGGTGGGACACGCCTTGGCGCAGGCCGGTTCCAGGCCGTCCTTCTGGCGGTCGTAACAGAGGGTGCATTTGTGGGCGTGGCCGTCGAAGTCGGCGCGGGTGATGACGCCGAACGGACAGGAGGCGATGCAGTACGAGCAGCCGTTGCAGATGTCGGGCTGGATATAAACGTCTGCGAATTCGTTGTGGAGGAGCGATCCGGTCGGACACGCCTGCTGACAGGGGGCCGTCTCGCAGTGCTTGCACACGTCGCTCATCATCAGCCAGCGGCCGGCTGGCGGCGCGGCGGTGCCGGCCCGGACACCAGCGGCAACGACAGCCGTCCCGCGGCCGGCACCCCGTCCTGTGGGAACTGCTCGACGAACTTCACGTGCCGCCAGGACGTGGCCGAGAGTTCGCCGGTGTTGTCGTAACTGTGGCCGGACCACTCGAACCCGTCGGCGGGCAGCTGGTTCCACTGCTTGCACGCCACCTCGCACGCCTTGCAGCCGATGCAGACGGTGGTGTCCGTGTAAAAGCCGGTGGCCGGCTGCGGCGCAGGCGGCGTGCCGCGGCGAAACGGGCCGAGCAGCCACGCCCACAGCGCCGCCAACTGGCCGCGCGGCGGGTCGGCGGTCTGCGGCAGTTGCGCCAGCTCCAGTTCCCTAACCATCTTCAAACCTCCCTTCCGGCTGGGCCGCGGCCGGCGTGGCCGGGATCGGATCGCGCGTCGGCCAGGGGGCGGCGGCCACCGTCGGTTGCGCGGCGCTGCCATCCAGCTGGCCGGCCTCAATCTGGCAGGCGAACGCCTTGGCCTCGTGGATGCTGACATTCGGCTCGGTCACCAGCGAGGTCAGGTCGTTGACGGTGGCACCGACGCACTCGCCGGCGAAGCTCCAGTGGATCGGCATGCCGACCTGGTGGACGAGCCGGCCATCGATGAGCAACGGCCGCAGCCGCGGCGTCACCAGGGCGCGCACTGCGATGGCGCCCGCGGCGTCCGCACCGTCGCCCAGCCGCCGTTGACGATGCCGCGCTCCGCCGCCAGCTCCGGGCTCAACTCGACGAACATCGCCGGCTGCAGTTCGTTGAGCCAGCTGTTGAATCGGCTCATCGGCCCGCTCAGGTAATGTTCGGTCAGGCGGAACGTGGTGGCGACGACCGGGTACGCCGCCGTCGGCGCGTGCGCCACCGGGTTCAACGGCCCCTCCGAGGTGCGCGCCGCTGGGTTGCAGGTCTGGCGCGGATAGAGCAGGTTGCCCACCGGCGACTCAATCGGCTCGTAGTGCGTCGGCAACGGGCCGTCCTTGAGCGTGCCGGGTGCGTACAGCCAGCCGAGGCCGTCGGGCTTCATGATGAACGGAGCGGTGCCGGCCAGCGCGGCCATGCCCACGGCTTCCGGCGGCGGCCGGTAGTCCGGCGGCTTGTGCGGGTCGAAGTCCGGCTGATCGGCACCCACCCAGCGCTGCCCGTCCGCGTCCCACCACATGAGTTTCTTGCGCTCCGACCAGGGCCGGCCGTCCGGGTCGGCGGAGGCGCGGTTGTACATGACGCGGCAGTTCTGCGGCCAGGCGAAAGCCCATTCCGGCTGCAGCGGGTTGTCGCCGAGCTTGCGTTCGCGGGCGCGGTTGCGGTCCGGCTCGGGGTAGACGCCGCTGTAGATCCAGCAGCCGCACGCCGTCGTGCCATCGTCCTTCAGATCCGCGAAGCCCGCCACCAGACGCTGCCGATTCTGGCTCCCCTCGCCCCCTGCAGGGGGCGAGGGGTTGGGGGTGAGGGGATCGGTGTCGGTCAGGTGGTGGCCGTTGATCTCCTGGAGCACCCTGGCCACGTCCGGTTCGCCGTCGATGCGGCTCGGCGTACCGTCGGGCAGGCGCGGCGGCTGGTCGAAGTCGTAGTCCCAGGTCAGCGCCAGCAGCGGTTGGTCCTTCGAGTCAGTCGAGCCAGCGTAAAGCTGCTTCAGCCGCTTGCCCAGCTGGTAGACGTACCAGGCGTCGGAGCGGCAGTCGCCTGGCGGGTCGAGCGCCTTGTCGTGCCATTGCAACAGCCGCTGCGTGTTCGTCAGCGAGCCATCCTTCTCCGGGCCGGACGCGACCGGCAGCAGAAAAACCTCCGTCTTGACTTCGTTCGGCGCCGGGCCGCTCGGGTCGTTCTTCCAGAAAACGGCGCTCTCCGTCTCGAACCAGTCGAGGACGACGAGCCAGTCAAGGTTGCGCAGGCCGGCGCGGTGCAGCCGGGCGTTCGGTCCACCGCCGCCGGGGTTCTGGCCGAACAGCAGATACCCCTTCAACTCACCGCGGGACATGCGGTCGAACGTCATCAGCTGCGAATGGTTGCCGTCGAGACGCGGCAGCCAGTCGAAGCGATAATCGTTGGCGGCCGTGGCGGCGGCACCGTACCAGGCCTTGAGCAGACTGACCGTGAACTTGCGGAAGTTGGCCCAGTAGCCGGTCGGCTGCCCCTCGTGCTTGACGTAGGTGTCCAGGTCGCGGTGACGGTCGTCGGCGGTCGGTTGCGGCAAGTAGCCGGGCAGCAGGTCGTACAGCGTCGGCACGTCCGTGCTGCCCTGAATGCAGGAGTGGCCGCGCATCGCCATGATGCCGCCGCCCGGCCGGCCGACGTTGCCGAGCAACAGTTGCAGGATGCCGGCGGTGCGGATGATCTGCACGCCGGTGGTGTGCTGCGTCCAGCCGACGGCGTAGACGATGGCGCTGGTCCGCTCGCGCCGGAGTTGGCGCACAGCAGCTCGGCGACACGCACCACCTCCTCCGGCTTGCAGCCACACACCGACGCCACCGTCTCCGGCGTGTAGCGGGCGAAGTGCCGCCGCAGAATCTGCATGCCGCAGCGCGGGTGCTGCAGGGTCGGGTCTTGAAGCTGACCAGGTGACAGCGGGTTTTCGTCGTTCACCGTTTCCGAGTAACCCCAGTGACCGTCCGTGGCGTTGTAAGCGCGCCGGCTCGCGTCGAAGCCGCTGAACAGGCCGTCAAGATCCTCCGTGTCCTGGAAGCCCTCGTCGATGATGGTGGCGGCGTTGGTGTAGGCCAGAACGTAGTCCGTAAACCAGCGCTCGTTGCTCAGCACGTAATGGACGAGGCCGCCGAGGAAGGCGATGTCGCTGCCGGCGCGGATGCCGACGTACACGTCGCACAGGGCCGAGGTGCGCGTGAAGCGCGGATCGACGTGCATCAACGTGGCGCCCTTCTCCTTTGCCTTCATCGGCCAGCGGAAGCCGACCGGGTGGGCCTCCGCCATGTTCGAGCCCATGATGAGGATGCAGTCGCTGTTGGCCAGATCTTGCTGATACGTGGTGGCCGCGCCGCGGCCGAGCGAGGCGCCCAGACCGGGCACCGAAGCGCTGTGTCATATCCGCGCCTGATTTTCGATGGGCAGCACTCCCAGGCCGCCGCCGAACAACTTTTTGATGAGGTAGTTTTCCTCCACGTCCAGCGTCGCGCCGCCCAGGGTGCCGAGGGTGCGCACTGCGTTGAGCCGGCGGCCCTGCTCGTCGGTTGCGGCGAAGTCGGCGTCGCGGACCTCCTTGATGCGCCGGGCAATCTGGTCCAGCGCCCAGTCCAGGGTGCGCGTTTCCCACTGGTCCGAGAACGGGGCGCGGTAGCGGACGTGCGTCAGGCGGTGCGGGTTGACGGCCAGCTGGAAGGCGTCGGCACCCTTGGGGCAAAGGGTGCCCTCGTTGATGGGGCTGCGGGGGTTGCCCTCGATGTTGATGACCTGGCCGCCCTTGGTGTAGATCAGCTGGCCGCAGCCGACGGCGCAGTACGGGCAAACGCTCTCGGTGACGGTCGCGCCGCGCAGCCGGGAGGATTTTGCCACGGACTGCGGGCTGAACGGCTGGTCGGCTGGTTGCGGGCGCGTCGTCAAGGGAACGCGGAACATGGCAGTGCCCTCGGTGCGGAGACAGGCTGTGGCCGTTCTTGTTGTGATATGAAAATGCCTGTCATCCAGTTCGCGCTCTGCGCAAACCACCTCGCCGGGAAGCCGCGACGGCGGGTAGAATACCCCCAGGCTTCCCCAGTGTCCGGAGACAGCACCATGCCGCTGCTCGATCATTTCCACCCGCCGCTGAGTGAGACGCGCAAGTGGGAGGGATTTCACAGTCAGTGGACCAGTTCGCTCGCCGCGCAGCTCAACGCCGGGTTACTCCCGGCCCATCACTTCGCAGAGCCGCAGGTGTCGCACGGCCGGATCGAAGTGGATGTCGCCACGGATCGGCTCCCCGGCAATGGAGCCGTGTCCGGTTCGGCCTCTCCCGCCGCGGGTGGCGTGGCGACGTTGGCCGCGCCGGCCTGGTCGCCGTCCACCCCGACGCTGGAGATGGACGCCGTCTTCGCCCCCGAGTTCACGGTACTCGTCATCAACGTCGAAGCGGGTCCAACGCTCGTGGCGGCCATCGAGCTGGTCAGCCCCAGCAACAAAGCCCGCCCCGCCGCACGCCGGGCCTTCGCCATGAAGTGCCTGAACTACCTCAACGCCGGCATCGGCCTGATCATCCTCGATGTCGTGACGGAACGCCGGTCCAACCTGCACGACCAGATGGCGCGCCTGATCGTCGGCACGGCCCCGCGCTTCCCCGGTACCCCCTCGACCTACGCGGCCGCTTACCGACCGTTCCGGCGCGGCGCGGAGGCGAAGGTGAGCGTCTGGCCGGTCCCCCTGACCGTGGGCCAGCCATTGCCGGTGCTGCCGCTGTGGCTGCGCGGGGTCGAGGAGCCCGTGCCCGTGGATGTCGAAGCCGCTTACACCGAGGCACGGCAACGCAGCGCCCTCCGCTGACGGCAACGTATCCGCAACAACGGCTCAGCCAGTTCCAAAAAGGGTTGAGCTCCCCGCGCGACTTCAGACGGCTTCCGAAGTCTCACGACTTCGGCTGCCAGGCGGCATGAGACTTGCACCAATGTTCTTGAATCCCGCGACCTTTGCGAGATGCGGCGGTGGAGGTGCGCATGCAGGAGTACGAACAACGGGGGGCTGCCGCGCAGCATCGGCGAACGCCGCGCCAGCCCGAGTAGCCGGGACGGGCACGGTGGGTTCCCGGTGTGCTACGCAAAGGAGACTACCATGATCGCAGAAGCCATTTCGAGCCGGGGTGGTTCGACTCCACAGGAGCAGAACCTGTCACGGCACCGCAACGTCGGCGAGGCGGAGCGCTGGCTGTCGCTGGTCGGCGGCGGGGCGCTGGCGGTGGTCGGGCTGGCGCGGGGCTCGCTGAGCGGGCTGGCCCTGGCGCTGGTCGGCGGGGGCCTGATGTACCGTGGCTTCACCGGCCACTGCTCGGTGTATCACGCCCTGGGCGTCAGCACCGCCCAGGAGCCGCATGGGCCACAGGCCAGCGTCGCGGCCGGCGCCGGCGTCAAGGTGGATGAGACCATCACCGTCAACCGGCCACGCGAGGAACTGTACCGCTTCTGGCGCAACTTCCAGAACCTGCCGCGCGTCATGACTCACCTGGAGGCCGTCATGGTCACCGGGTCGCAGCGGTCGCGCTGGTTGGCGCGGGCGCCGCTGGGCGTCCATGTGCAGTGGGAGGCGGAGGTCATCAACGACCGGCCGAACGAGCTGATCGCCTGGCGGTCGCTGCCGGGCAGCGACGTGGACACGGCCGGGTCGGTCCACTTCACGCAGACCGGCAGCCACCGCACGGAAGTGCGCGTGGTCCTGAAATACGATCCGCCGACGGGCCAGTTGGGCGCGGCCCTGGCGCGCTGGCTCGGCGCGGCGCCGGAACAGCAGATCCGCGAAGACCTGCGGCACTTCCAGCGGGCGATGGAGGCCGGTGAACTATCGGAAACCCAGGGCCAGCCGGCCGGCCGGTTTTGAGCATTTGCACGACTGCCGCCAGCGGCGGAGTGCGCTGCGCGCTACGCCGCTGGCGGCGGAGAAAGAAAGGGGCGAGTTCATGGCGACGATGACCCATAAAGTGGTGGTGGGCGTGTTCGACAACCGCACGGCGGCGCAGCAGGCGCTGTCGGAGCTGCAGCGGGCCGGCTTCCGTGACGACCAGCTCGGCCTGGTGGCGCCGGACGTGGACCTGATGGCGAGCCGCAGCGGCGCCACCGACGAGCAGACCGAGGCGGGCGCGGCACACGGCGCGGCCATCGGCGCGGCGGCTGGGGCGCTGGCGGGCGCGGGCGTCTGGGGACTCACGCTGGCCACCGGACTCGTGCTACCGATCGTCGGCCCGGTGATCGCGGGCGGCGTCATCGCGGTACTGCTGGGCAGCGTCGCCGGCGGCGCCGCGACCGGCGGCCTGGTCGGCTTCCTGATGGGGCTGGACTTCACCGAGGACGAGGCCCGCCACTACGAGGGCAAGGTGCAGGGCGGCCACATCCTCATCACGGTGCATGCGGAGGACCGGCTGGCCGAGGCGGCCGAGATCCTGAACCGCCACGGGGCGACGACCGAGCCGCTGCTGGCGGCCACGCCGCGGTGACGAAGCGGCATGGCTCAGCGCACCGCCTCCCGAACCCAGTCGGGCAGCGCCAGGTTCACCTCCAGGACGTTGACCAGCGGCACGCCGGCCAATCCGAACAGTGGCGCCGCGCTGTGCCGCGGCAGCGTCTCCTCCAGGTGGCGGCGGATTTTCACCTCCAGCTCCCGCGCACGCGCTTCGTCCTTGGTGAGCAGTTTGGCCCGGGCGCGGGCGACGCGCGGCGCCTGATAAAGTGCGTTGGCCAGGGTGATGTGCGGGTCGAGGCCGGAGCCGGAGGCCGTCACCAGGTCCGCGGGCACCGGCTCCAGGTCGATGTCCGGGTGCGCCTGCCGCCACAGGTCGAAGAAGACCGACTGGATTTCGTTCTGCTTCTCCGACCCCTCACCGGCCTGCTTCACCGGCACCAGCCGTTTCCGTTTCTCAGCATCCTCTGCGAGGAACGGCCAGCGCCCGGGGTGCGCCGCGGAAAAGACCGCGAAGAAGCCCTTCGCCAGGTCCGCCGTGGTTGGTTCGGTCAGGCTCGCGTTGTCTTGCCGCCAGCGGGCGTACAGTTCCGGGAAGTCCTGCCGCCACTGCTGTGCGAAGGCCTCGGCCGGCGTCTGCTTCTGCCACGCCGCCTTGACAGCCGCGCCGGTCTTCTTGACCCACTCTTCCGCGAGGCCGGGGTGCAGGGTCGCCCACTGGGCCACGATGCCCGGCTGGCCTTCGTAATGGTCCTGCTGGAACCAGACCTCGACATCCGGGCCGACCTCGGCACCGGGGTGCTTGCCGAACCGGCTCGCGTCCTTGCCGTAGCGGACGATGGGGCCGAGCTGCCGGGCCACGCGGTCGCGCAGCAGGTAATTGCTGCCGCCCCAGTTGCTCGCCCCAGACTTATCCGCCTCGTAGCCCTTGCCCGCGTGCGACGGCCGCGGCTGGAAGAACTCGTCGCCCTCGAAGTTCTGCGCGATCAGCCGTGAGCCGACCACGTTACCGTCCCTGTCGGTCACCAGGCTGCCGTCGGCCTGGTCGCTCAACCCCGGCACCCGCCCGACCAGCCACAGGCTGAGCGGGTACAGCACGCAGCAGACCAGCACCGTCAGCGCCAGCAGCCACAGGGCCCCGCGTAAATGCGTCAACATCTGTCGATACACCCTTTCGTTGGAGGACCAGGCCCGTGGTCGTCCGCGCGGCGCCCGCGGACGGAGAGAGGGCCTCCGTTGAGAGTTACTGTACACGGCGGGGGGGTGCTTTACAAACGCTTTCGGGGTAGCTCTGCTGCGGGGTCAGCTTGATTGGGTGTGTCCGCTTCACTTACGGATGCCAATTCGCAGCAGGACCAATGTGGAACAACGCCTCAGAATGCGATTGGTTTTCCCACGCGCAATGCGCAATCGATCAACTCAGCCATCTGTGTCTCAAACCGTCGCAGGGATTCCTCCATTTCGGTGTCCAAACTCGGGAATTGTGCGAGTGCGGCGACTTCCGTTCGCAGATCCTGCATATCGGCTAACTTGATGGAGTCACCGCAGTGAGTGCCATTGTAAAGAACCCATGTGAGGAGGCGCGGGAAGCGGTTCCCAAAGCGCTGTAATTCATTTCGGAGCGCGGCGACCAGCGCGATGTTGCCAATGCGGTGATGGAGCAACAAGCCGTCTGGATGCTCACAGCTGAAACGCCAGCCGTCGAATGCAATTTGTATATCGAGGTTGTTGCTGCCGCAGAGAACGCTGCCATCGTCATCGAGCGCGGGATGGCTGCCTTCGGGAGGCGATCCGCGCAGGCGCCCCGCTTCGAAGCAGTCGCAATAGACGAAGGCATCGAGACCCATGGACAAAACCTCCGGCCATGAGGCCGAACGGCACAATGGAGCCCTGGTCGTGGTGCAGGCGTCTCGCCTGCATTCCGCTTCCGCAGGCGGGACGCCTGCACCACGACCAGGGGATTTCACTTCTTCTGCGCCACCAGCGGCCGGTTGGCGATGGCCCGCCGCACCGCCGGCGGCAGCGGCGCGTCCACGCCCTTGATCGACTTCCACAGAATCTCGTTCAGCTCAAAGTCGTCCACCAGGTCATAGTCGCTGAAGTCCATCTTCGCGGAGCGCTCCGCCCCGAAAGCGTTCTTGGGGTTGATCGCGTTCAGATCAATCTGGGCCGCGACGTGTGTGTACGGCGTCAGGTCGGCCTTGTTGGTGAAGCTGTTGAACATCGGCCGCGCCGCCGCGTCGTACTGGCTCAGCGGCGGCAGTCCCAGAATCAGCTCCATCGTGCGAATCATGCTGACCGTGCTGTACTGCGTGCTGTCCACCGCCTTGCGCTTCGTGTACGGGCTGATGACCAGGCCGACGGTGCGGTGCGCGTCCACGTGATCGGGGCCGTTCTGGGCGTCGTCCTCGATGACGAAGATGGCCGTCTGCGGCCACAGCTTGCTCTTGCTCACCGCCTCGACGAGCCGGCCCAGCGCCAGGTCATTGCTGGCGACGCACGCCTGCGGCGTGAACGTGCCCGGCGTTGTGCCGGTCGTGTGGTCCTCGCCCAGGCTCATCACGATGAAGCGCGGCATCGTGCCGTTCTTCTCGAACGCGCGGTACTCCTTCAGGAACGTCTCGACGTTATCGGTGTCGCGCACCTTCCGGCCCTTGACCTTCGGCACGCCGTAGTCCGGGCAGATGTGGCCGACCAGGCCCGGCACCCGCGCTTCCATTTTGGCACTGCCGTCCTCCTGACTGACGCGCTTGCCGTACTCGCCGTAGCTGCGGTAGCTGACGCCGTTGCGGGCGCAGGCGTCCCACAAATACCCGGACGGCCCCTTCGACAAATTGCCGTCGGCGTCGTCGTCCACGCCGATGCGCCGCGAATACGTCAGGTGCCAGTCACGCGCGATGTAGTCGGTGTGGTACGCCATCGTGGACCACGGATGACCGTCGCGCGACACCTGACCGTTGCAGTACAGATTGTCCAGCAGCACGAACTCGCGCGCCAGCTTGTGGGCGTTCGGCGTCACCTTCGCGCCGAACATCACCAGCGACGGATCGCCGTTGCCCCCCTTGACGGCGCCGAGAACCTGATCGTAAGTGCGGTTTTCACGGATGATGTAGATGACGTACTTGATCGGTGACGGGTCGCCGACCTTCGTCGGGATGGCGGTGACGCGCTTATCCGGCACGCCGGTGAGCAGCTTGTCGGAATACGGGCAATTGCGGTAAACGAGGGCGGTATACTCCGCGAGCTTCTTCGACAGCTGTTTTTCATTGGGGATGGGGATGACGGACAGCGCCCCGGACAGCGTGGTGCCGATGTACGGATACGGCAGCTTGGTGAGCTTGTTGGGCTTGCCGTCCTTGTAGAGCGGGTTGGCCTTCGTTTGCAGGCCCTTGCCGACGCCGACGAGCAGCGTCTTGCTGTCGGGCGTCACGGCGACGGAGGTCGGATACCAGCCGGTCGGGATGAAGCCGACAACCTGGCTTTTGTCCCGCTCGCGGAGGTCGATGACGGCGACGCAGTTGTTGTCCGCGTTGGCCACGTAGAGCATTTTGCCGTCCGGCGCCACTGCCAGGGCGTCCGGCGTGCTGCCCTCGGGCGTCTTCTCGGGCGCCTTCGGGAACAGGTCGGTGTAAATCGTCTCGGTGACGATGCCACGCTTCGTATCGATGACCGAGACGCAGTTGCTGGAAGCGCAGGCGACAAACAGGCGGTCGTCCTTCGGGTGCAGGGCCAGCTGATTGGGGTGCTCGCCGACGGCGATCTTGAAGACGACACGCAGCGTCTTCGGGTCGAGCGCCAGCACCTGCCGGCCGGCCCAGTCCGAGACGAACAGCTGCGTGCGATTGCGGCTCATGAGGATGTCGTAGGGCCGGCCGCCAATCGTTACCGCGGGCTTGGTGGTGCCGGTCGGCAGGTCGATGGCGCTGACGGTGCCCTGGTTGATGTCCAACGAGTACAGCACGTCCGCCCGGGCGTCGTGGAACACGCCGCTCTTGAAGCCCTTCGCGGCGTCCTTCTTTTTCTTGCCGCCCTTGCCCTCCGGCTCCGCGGGACTGGTGCGCGTCAACTTGTCGCCCTCAAGTTTGAACTTGTGCAACATGCCGGAGCCGCCGCCGGACCAGATTACCTCGTCGAGCTTCGCCCGCGTCAGGCCGAACCAGCTTTGCCGCACCGTCTGCCGATCAACGATCTTCTGCGTGGCGATGTCGATGAGCGACAGCTCGTGCTTATTGAAGCCGCTGGTCGCGACCAGGGCGTGCTTGCCGTCGGCCAGCGGCATGATGTTCAGCGGCAGGTCGGTCAGCTCGACGTGCTTGCCCACTGGCGTGAGCCGCCAGCCGTTGGGCAGCAGGAAGCCGCTGTCCGTCGGCCCGGCGTACTGCGGTTTGGTTTTGTCCTGGCCGGGCAATGACCCGCCGGGACTCAGCAGAAAACACAGGGCGAAAAGCGCGAACAGACAGCGCGACATGGAACAGACCTCCGACAAAGGGTAGAGGCGGGGAGCGTATCCTGGCATTGTGTCGCCGGCCCGGAGGGCGTCCAGTTTGTTTTCGGTGAAGATTCCAGAAAAGTGATGGTTCCGGGACATTCCGCAGTCCAACGCTTCCCGGAACGACCTCCCCTACACCGCGCAGAAGCTGTGCCGAAAGTTAATGTATGATCTTCCGAACGCGAACGACCTTCCCGTGCCGGAAATCAATGGCCAGGACCGCCCCTGAGGGGCCGATCCCAAAGCGTCACGGGCGGCCAAGCAGCGGCACACGCTCTCAACGGGTTGCCAAGGTCCGGAAGAATACCTCAAGACCTGTCGGCATCGACCACGCACCGCTCACCTTCCACCACGCAGGTCAGGCGATGCCGTTGGTTGTCACATCCGGGAGATGGGAGGCGCGCCGTGTGGCCATGTGGCCAGGTGACTCCCCGCATCCTGCCGCTTTCGGGCCGACGGCCCTTGTCGTCGTGCGGAGCGCCGGCCAGAATAGCGGCGAACCGGGTCACTCGTTCCAGGGACATCACCATGAACCCCACACTCCGCCGCGCCGCCCTCGTGAACCTGTTGCTCGCCGCGCTGTTCCTCGGGCTGCCGACCGCGCCGGCCCAGGACAAGGCCGCCCCCCAGGCAAAAGACCTGGCCGCAGTGCTCAAGCCCTTCGTCGAGAAGGGCGAACTCGCCGGCGCCGTCGTCCTGGTCGCCGACAGGAACAAAATCCTCGACCTCGAAGCGGTCGGCTACTCCGACCTCGCGGCCAAAACGCTGATGGGCACCGACGCCCTGTTCTGGATCGCCTCGGAGTCGAAACCGATCACCGCCGCGGCGCTCGATGCTGCTCGTGGACGCCGGCAAGGTGAAACTGGACGATCCGGTGGAGAAATACCTGCCCGAGTTCCGCGGCCAGATGGTCGAGGTGAAAGAGGATGGCAAAAAGGTGCTGAAAAAGCCGAGCCACCCGATCACCGTCCGCGAAGTCCTGAGCCACACCAGCGGCCTGCCGTTCAGCACCGGGGTGGAACGACCAACGCTCGACACGCTGACGCTGAAGGAGGGCGCGCACAGCTACGCCAAGACGCCGCTAATGTTCGAGCCAGGCACCAAGTACGCCTACTCCAACGCTGGCATCAACACCGCCGGCCGCATCATCGAGGTCGTCAGCGGCATGCCGTATGAGGATTTTCTGCAAAATCGGCTGTTCACCCCACTCGGCATGAAGGACACCACCTTCTGGCCCAACGAGGCGCAGTTGAAGCGCCTGGCGAAGTCGTACCGGGCGAACAAGGCCAAAACCGCCCTGGAAGCGATGACCATCGGCCAGCTCAAATATCCGCTCAACGACCGCAAGCGGCAGCCGATGCCGGCCGGTGGCCTGTTCTCAACGGCCAGTGACGTGGCCCACTTCGCGCAGATGATCCTCAACAACGGCACCTTCCAGGGCAAGCGCATTCTGTCCGAGGCGGCGGTCAAGGAGATGACGACGCGGCAGACGGCGAAGGGTCTGACGAGCTACGGCCTGGGCTTCTCGGTCAACGGCGTTAACGTTGGCCACGGCGGCGCCTACAACACCAACTTCAACATCGACCGGCAGCGCGGCTTGATTACGGTGTGGATGGTGCAGCAGGCCGGGCCCTACCCCGGCAACGGCGGCCAGAGTTCGGGGGCCTTCCGCAAGGCGGCAGACCAGCGCTTCGGCAAGGTGAAGAATTGAGGCGGGGGCTGCTGTCCGATTGATCGGTTCGCGCTCATGCTCCAGGCACGAACGCGAACCGATCAATCGGTCAACTGCAACTGGATCGTGAATCACGCCAGCTGCAAGAAATCCTGGTACTTCAGGCGTTTCTGAAAGTGAATACCGGCCTCCCACTGACCGTTCTGGGCCCGGCACCAGATGACGTTGCCGACGACCCGCAGCGGCCGCCGCTGGCTCTGGCCCTCCAGCGAGATGGTGACCTCCTGGCCCCGGGCCAGGTCGGCCTGGAGCAGCAAGCGCACGCCGCACTCGGAAACGTTCAGCGTGGCCACGGCCAGGTTGGCGCCGAGGTCCAGAGCCCCCTTGCGGCAGGTGGCCTTGATCCGGCTCTTCGGCGGCCGGCGCAGCGAAAGGCGCCGGTTTGCCTGGATCTTTTCTTGACTCATGGCTTCCTCCCATACCAAGATAGGTCACGGCCCGGTCCTGTGCAAACGGCCGGACGCGGGCGCCGCGATCCGCCGTACCCCAAATTTTGAAGGAGTCGTCTCATGCGTCTGCGACTGACCTGGCTGGCGTGCGTGGGCGGTCTGGTGCTGGTGCTGGCGGGCTGCCAGCGGTTGCACGTCGAGAAGCCCCTGGACCTCAACCCCGGTGACCTGAAGTACATCGAGGTGGACGCGCCGCGCGGCGACCAGAAGGTGGAGATCCAGGTCACCGCTACCGAGCCGGTGGACGTGTTCGTCGTCAAGGAGGACCAGTTGCGGGAGTTCGACAAGAAGAACGGGGATTTCGACAAGAGCAAGGCCATCACCGTCAAGAAGGGGGTCAAGTCGGAGACGTTTCAGGTGACCGCCGAGGCTGGCAAGAAGTTCGGCGTGATCCTCAAGGCGCTGAGCAAGTCCTCCGCTGTCAAGGTCACCATCGACGGGCGCTGAACGCGGTGACCAGGCATCACAGAACGACAATAAAACGCAAGATCAGCGCATCGCTAACGAACAGGAAGGGGTACGGCTGTCGCGCACCGCTCGGCACAGCACGCGGCGGCGGCAAGATAACGGTTGCCCGTGCCCCACCGATTGGTTAACATTGGATGAAAGTTGCCCGCGTTTGTCCGCTACTTTGGGGGGAATCCTACCATGCTGACGTTTTTCGGGAGGAAGCAGCGCTTCTGCGACGGCCTCAGTCGCCGTAACTTCCTCAAGATTGGCGCCTTTGGCGCCGGTCTGACGCTGGCCGACCTGCTCCGCGCCCTGCGCTGGGCAGCAACAACCAACCCGCCGCACGCACGGCCGGCACCGCCAACAAGGCGGCTATCATGATCTACCTGCCGGGCGGCCCGTCCCACATGGACATGTATGACCTCAAGCCGAACGCGCCGACGGAGTACCGCGGCGAGTTCCGGCCCATCGCGACCAATGTGCCCGGCATCCAGATTTGCGAACACTTCCCGCAGCAGGCGCGGATGTTCGACAAGCTGGCGGTGTTGCGCTCCATCGTCAGCGTCGATGAGCACAGCGATTCGCTGGTGATGACCGGCTACAGCGAGAACACCAATCGCACCGCTCACCATCCGTCGTTCGGTTCGGTGATGTCGCGGTTGCGCGGCAACAGCGGCGACGTGACGCCGTTCGTGAGCCTGCGCGGCATGGGCATCGGTTGCGAGCCCGGCTACCTCGGCGTGGCCCACCGGCCCTTCACGCCGAACGGCCCTGGCCTGGAGAACCTCCGTTACGCCAACGGCGTCAACGGCGACCGCGTCAGCGACCGCCGCAGTCTGCTGGAGACCTTCGACAATGTCCGCCGCGACATTGACGCCAGCGGCACCATGAGTGGCATGGACTCCTTCGCCACTCGGGCCTTCGACATGGTGGCCTCCGGCACCGTCCGCCAGGCCCTCGACCTGACGCGCGAGGATCCGCGCGTCCGCGACCGCTATCGCGGCGTCGAGCAGTTCCTGACGGCCCGCCGTCTGGTGGAAGCGGGTGTCGGCTGCGTCACGCTGTCGATCGGCGGCTGGGACACGCACGGCCAGAACTTCCAGCAGTTGCGCCGCCAGTTGCCGCAGGTGGACCGCGGCGTCGCCAACCTGATTCAGGATCTGAACGACCGCGGCATGCAGAATGATGTCGTGACCATCATGTGGGGCGAGTTCGGCCGCACGCCGCGCGTCAACACCAGCGCCGGCCGCGATCACTGGTCGCCGGTCATGTCGGCGCTGGTCGCCGGCGGCGGCCTGCGCATGGGCCAGGCGGTCGGCACGTCGAGCGCTCGCGGCGAGGTTCCGGCAAGCCGGCGCGTCACCGCCGCGCAGGTGCTGGCGACGCTGTATCGCGCCATGGGCATCGACCCGTCACGGACCTTCCCGAACCAGAGCGGTCGGCCGATGTACATCCTCGATGATCGTGAGCCGATCAGCGAGTTGCTGTAATCTTCGGGGCAGGCGGCTCGCCTGCACCACGAAACGACAACGCCACGCTTCCCGAATCTGGGAGGCGTGGCGTTGTGCGTTGGTCGGCCGGGCGGCGTTCAGTCCACGATGGCCAGGATGTCGTCTTCCGACATGATGAGGTATTCCTGACCGTCCACGTTAATCTCGTTGCCGGCGTAGGAGGTGAACAGCACGCGATCGCCCTCCTTGACCTGGAAGCTGGCGCGTTTGCCGTTCTCCAGCAGCTTGCCCTCGCCGACGCTGATGACCTTGCCCTGCCGCGGCTTTTCCTTGGCGGTGTCCGGCAGCACAATGCCGCCGGCCGTCTTCTCCTCGGCCTCCAGGCGCTTGACCACGATCTTGTCGTTCAGGGGTACGACGTTCATGTCCTTGGGACTCCTCGTTGAACTTACCAGGGTGACACTACTCTTCCAGGGCGGGCGGCTCCTGCTGCGGCCGCTGGCCGTACACGCGTACCAGAGCGCGGACGACCACGTACAGCACGACGTTCTTGCTGACCGGTTTGGGGATGACGCTGTAGGCACGGGCCTGGAAGGCCTGGCGCATCAGCGCCTCGGTGGCGTCGCCGGTGACGAGGATGCACGGCAGCACGGCGTTGATCTGGCGGACCAACTCCAGCGTCTCCAGGCCGGTCAAGCGCGGCATGTGCATGTCGAGCAGGGCCAGGTGGACCGTCTCCTCGCGGACAATATCGACCGCCTCCTCACCGGAGGACGCGAGGTATGTGCGAAAGCCTTCCGGCTCGACGATTTCGCGCAGCGTTTCGCGGCTGTCGGGATCGTTGTCGGTAATCAGAATCGAAAACGGTTTGTCAATGGTTCTACTCATGGCTCTTCCCCTCGGGGGATCGCCGAGAGAAACGGGAGTGAGGAAAGCAAATCACATACCGCGCCGCGCTGGGGGCAGCAGCGGTCGTGTAAGTCCTTCTCTAAGCAAAGCATATGCTGCGAAAAAAACAAGAGTGACTGGCGGGTTTTCCGCACGGCTGCCACTTCGGGAGGCGGCGGCTGTCAGGTTGGCAGGAGTGTGATTGGCCCCGTTTACGTTTCGCGCGGCGCGACCCGCGCGAAACGTAAACAGGGGGCGCATCGGGGTTCAGCGATTGCGGCCAAGGTTGCTGGGATTGAACTGGTCATCCGTCCACTGCTGTTCGGGCACGCGGAACTGGTCAAAAGCGTAATACTCGACCTCCTGGCCGCGGTCATCAACGGTGATAACCATGACGGGCAGGCGCAGGGTGGTGTCGAAGAACCACCAGCGTTGGCCGCCGCGCGGCAGCTGCGGTTCGCGGCCCGGCATGATGACCTGATGGACGGTCTCCAGGGCCTTGGTCCCGTATTCCGGCCGCTGCATCGGTCCGAGATACTTGAGGGAACCGGCCCGCGGGTCGCCCTTTTCAAAGGCGTCCAGCAGGCGGCCGAACTGATCGATCATGTTGCCGAGGCCCGCCTCGGTGACCGGATGGCGGGCGCGATCCATGACCGTGGGACTCAGTGGGTCCAGTTCGATCAGCGCACCCTTCGGCTTGAAGGGGTGCTCGCCGGGGGCTGTGAAGATCTGCATCTTGTTATTGTACCGGCCCTTGACGAAGATCATCTCGCGCCCCTTGCCAGCCGTGCCGATCCATTTGAAGTAGACGCTCCAGGGCGCCTGGCGGAACCGGAACTGGACCTGCTCCTCGGGCTGTTGCTTGCCGTTCACGACCTCGCGGCGGCGCAGCAACACCTCATAGCAGTTGATGGCAGCGTAGCGTTCGGCGCAGAGGCGGTACAGGGTGCGCAGCGGCGACGCGGCGGCGGTGTTCGGCGACACGGGCGGGTTGGGGGCGGCATTCGGCTGGGCTGGATTGGTGGACGCCGTCGGCTGGGCGAGTCGGGTTGGTTCGGTCAGGGCGGGCGCTGGCGGTGCGGTGTCGTTGATGGCCAGCGGCGTGCCGGCCTGGGCCAGCGGTGCGGGCGGTGCTGCAGGCTGCTGTGCCGCCGGCTGCGCCGGCTGGCCGACGAAGGGCCTGGGTGGGGGGTCCGGTGCGGTGCCGCGCGGGGTCGAGCGACAGCCGAGGACAGTCAGGGCGACCAGCAGGCCGAGCGAGCCGAACCGGCGAACGTGACGGCGGAGCATGCCAGCATCCCTTCTCCTGGAACCGGGCGACCAGCCCGAGGCACTATCCACCTCGGGGCCGCGAACATAGCGACAAAAGCGTGCCAGAAACAGACGAATTTTTTCGCGCGAATAGGACAGCGCTCGTTACCGATCCGTTACACACTGGCCGCCGCGGTGGGATTACAATAGCCGGCGTACCGATCACCCCGACCCCGATTGGAGGACGGCCATGCACCGTGTCTTCGCGTCTCTCGCCGGCCTGGCACTGCTGGGCCTGGCCACCGTCGCACCGGCCCAGGACGGCCCCAAACCCGCTCCGCAACAGCCCGCCGAGGAGCCGCGCGACATCGACATCGTCATCTGCCTGGACGTGTCCGGCAGCATGAACGGCCTGCTCGACTCCGCCCGCGTTCGCCTCTGGGACATCATCAACGAGATGGCCAAGGTCAAGCCCGCGCCGAACCTGCGCGTCGGCCTGTACAGCTACGGCCGCAATGACAGCGGCAACAACGGCCACATCCGCGAGGAGATCGACCTGACCCACGACCTGGACGCGCTGTATCAGAAGCTGTTCGCGCTGAAGATCGGCGGTAGCGTCGAATACGTGACGCGCGTCTGCCGCGACGCCACCGAGCAGCAGCCGTGGTCGAAGCACAAGAACGCGCTGAAGATCATCTTCGTGTGCGGCAACGAGCCGGCGTCGCAGGACCAGGTGGTGACGCGGCAGATGGCCGCGGACAAGGCCAAGGCCGCCGGCATCCTCATCAACCCGATCTTCTGCGGCAACCCGACGCACCCCGACGCCCAGGATTGGATCGCGTTTGCACGGCAGAGCGGCGGTCGCTTCGCCAGCATCGACCAGCAGCGCGGCGTGGTCGTGGTCAACGCGCCGCAGGACAAGCAGCTGGCCGAGCTGGGCACCAAGCTGAACGCCACCTACGTCGCCTACGGCAAGGCCGGCAAGGACAAGCAGCTGAACCAGGTCGTCCAGGACGGGAACGCCCTGAAGGCCGGCTACGGCGTGAGCGCGGCCCGCGTCGCCGCCAAGAACAGCGCCCTGTACCGCTGCGACGACTGGGACCTCGTGGACCGCTGCAAGAACGACGCGAAGTTCGACGTGACCAAGCTGACCGCCGACGAGTTGCCCCAGGCCATGCGCAAGCTGACCGCCGCGCAGCGCATCGCTTACGTCAAGGACATGACGGCGAAGCGTGCCGCCCTGCAGCAGCAGATCAATAAGTTGAGCCAGGAGCGCACCAACTACGTCAACGAGCAGATGAAGAAGAACAAGAACGCCGGCGCCCAGGCGTTCGACGCGGCCCTTCGCGAGACGCTGCGCATCCAGGCCAAGGAGCGCGGCATCAGCATCCCGAAGTGACGGCTGTCGGAGCCCGAGCGCCAGCGCTGGGCCAGCGCTGCCCCGCGCTGGCGCTCGGGCTCTGACCGAGCGGTATGAGGCAATCGTCATGAACCGTCAGCGTATCGTCGTCGTTGAGGACGAACCCGCCATCCGCCGCGGCGTCGTGGACGTGCTCCGCGCCTCGGGCTACGAGGTCGTCGAGGCCGCAGACGGCGCCTGCGGTCAGGAGGAGGCGGTGCGGCTCGGCGTCAGCCTGGTGCTGCTCGACCTGATGCTGCCGCGCAAGGACGGCCTGGAAGTGCTCGGCGAAGTGCGGCGGTTGCGGCCGACGCTGCCGGTGATCGTGCTGACGGCGCGCGGCAGCGAGGACGACCGCGTTCGCGGCCTGACGATGGGCGCTGACGATTACGTCGTCAAGCCGTTCTCGGCGCGGGAGCTGCTGGCGCGCGTCGAGGCGGTGCTGCGGCGGGCGCTGGGCCGGCCGCCGGACGTGTTCGGGCGCGCCTGGGCCACGCCGTCATCGACTTCGGCCGCCGCGAAATCCGCTGGGGCGACGGCGAGCGCAGCGACCTGTCGGAGACGGAAGCCGCGCTGCTCGGCTTCCTGGTCGCCAACCAGCAGCGCGCCGTTTCGCGCGACGAACTGTTGACGTGGCTGTGGGGCATCGGTCCACAGCGCATCGAGACGCGCACCATTGACATGCACATCGCCCGGCTGCGGACCAAGCTGCGCGACCCCGCCGGCCGGCCGACGCCGGAGGCGATTTTGACCGTCCGTGCCCAGGGCTACATGGCCGCGCCGGATTTGACGCCGCTGCTCGAACCGCTCACCGTTGAGGACGCCTCATGAAGACGTGGTTGCGAGCCAGGCCGCGCGGCATGCTCGGCTTTGTGCTGATCGCGAGCCTGGTGGCCGGCGGCCTCGGCTGGGCGAGCGCCGCGGCGCTGCGCCTGGAGCAGGATCAGCTCACCGCCCAGGTCCGGGGTGAGCACGCCGAGCGCCAGCGGACGCAGCAGCGCGAGCGCGACCAACGACGGCAGACGCGCGAGCGCGAGCGTGCCCGGCTGGAGACGGAGGCGCAGACGGAGTTCGCCAGCCGGCTGCGGTTGGCGATGTGGCGGCTGGACAGCCGCATCGCGCGCGTGCTGGCGCCGAGGACGCCCGGCCGTATCACCATTACAGCGCCGTGTTCGCGCCCACGGCGGCCCTGGACGCCGGCGGCAAGCGCGTGCCGGACGGGGCGGTGCTGGTGCCGTCGCCGCTGCTGAACCTGGACGAGCCGGAGTGGATGCTGCTGCACTTCCAGACGTCGCCGGAGACCGGTTGGGGCTCACCGCAGGTGCTGCCGGTCGGCTATCAAAAATTGCTGGCCAAAAGTCGCGTCGCCTTCACCGGCGTCACCCGCCAGCGCATCCAGCTGCTGGCGGAGCTGGCCGGCGACGACACCACGCAGGCACTGGTGCAGAACATCGAGCGCCAGGAGTTGCAGTTCGCCGCCAACAACGACGCGCCGGCCAACCTGGTGCAGCTGCCGCTGGACCTGCGCAACCAGGATCAGCAGCAGGCCCAGCAGCCGCAGAAGAAGGACATGGCCGGCCAGCAGGGGCCGTCCCAGCAGGCGCTGACGCAGCAGGAGTACGTGTGGCGCCAGCAGCAGCGTTTCACGGTCAACAACGCCTTCCTCAAGAACGCCTACCAGGACGAGAACGCCAGCAACTGGATCACCAACACCAACAACCTGAAGACGTGGCCCCCGCCGGGCGGCCTGCGTCCGGGCCCGTCCGGCGAGGTACTCATCAGCCTCAGCCCGATGACGCCGTTGTGGCTGGAGACGGCCGCCCAGGATCGGCTCGTGGTCGCCCGGCTGGTGCGCATCGAGAGCCCGGCGGAGGCCCAGCTGGCGCTGCTGGCCGCGTGGCCGGCCGCCCGGACGCCGTCGCTGGCGGCGCTGGGCACGCACGAGCACCTGCGCCGCCGGGCGGGGCAGCCGCGGCTGGTCTGCCAGGGCATCGTGCTCGACTGGCCGGCCCTGCAAAACCTGCTGGCCGCGGAGGTGCGCGACCTGTTCCCGAAGGCGAAGGTGCTGCCGATGCACGCCGAGGTGCCGCCGCACCCGGAACGCACCATGACGGCGCTGCCGGTGGAACTCGATCCCGGCGAGGCGCCCGCCGTGCCGCCGGCACCACCCGAGGAGGCCGTGGCGCCCGACCCCGGGCCGGAGGTGGCCGCCGACCTGGGTTGGACGCCGCTGCGCGTCGGCCTGGCGCTGGCGTGGGCGGCGGCGCTGGTGGCGCTGACGGCGGTCGGCCTCGGCGGCTGGTCGCTGCTGGAGCTGTCCGAGCGCCGCATCCGCTTCGTCTCGGCGGTGACGCACGAGCTGCGTACGCCGCTGACGACACTGCGGCTCTACCTCGACATGCTCACCGGCGGCCTGGTGCAGTCGGAGGAGCAGCGCGACCAGTATCTGCACACGCTGCACGGCGAGACAGAACGGCTGACCCGCCTGGTCGGCAACGTGCTGGACTTCTCACGCCTGGAGAATCAGCGGCCGCGGCTGGAGCTGGCACCGGTGCGGCTCGGCGACCTGCTGGGCCAGGTGGCGGCGACCTGGCGGACGCGCTGCGCCGACGCGGACAAGGTGCTGGAACTGGACAACGAGCTGGGCGACGATTACCCGCTGGTGACGGACGTGAACCTGATGCAGCAGATCGTCGGCAACCTGATCGACAACGCCTGCAAATACAGCCGTGGCGCAGACGATCCGCACCTCTGGGTGCGCGTGCAGCCGGGCGGCGCCGGCCGGGTGCGGATAGCGGTGGAGGACCGCGGCCCGGGCGTCAAGGCGGCGGAGCGGCGGTCGATCTTCCGGCCGTTCTGTCGCGGTCGCAGTTCGGACGTGAGCCCCGGCGGCGTCGGGCTGGGGCTGGCGCTGGCGCAGCGCTGGGCGGGGTTGCTCGGCGGCCGGCTGACGCTGGAGGCGCCGGCCGGCGGCGTCGGGGCGTGCTTCGTGCTGGAGTTGCCCGCGTAATCGCGATAACACCCGGATGAGGTTTTAGGGTGACACACCTCGCGCTGCAACCGTTGCGCATCCCGAGTGGTTGGTCGGTTGAATACCATTCGTTTTTTGAGGGCGATCCCGATTTCACCGAGATGCCGGTCGAGCAACTGCAAATGTATTTCAATCAGGATTTGCTGCAAATCCGCCACCCGCTCCGCAATCGCCTGGTCGATTTGGGATGGTATCCCCACGGCGATCTGGCCGAAGGGAATTTTGGCCTGGCCGTGTACGAAGGAGACTGTCGGGGGCCGCTTCTGTACGAGTTCAAATCAAGAGATCGCTTGTCGGTAGTGTCGGAGATCGAGCGCGTACTGGCTGCGGTTTCTGCGGGCGAGTTGTAGGACCTCCGGAATGGCGGAAGCAGAACGATGCCCGCGAACCCCTTCGACCAGGCCAGCCGCTACGCCGCCCGGCTCGATCCGCTCGGCCTGCTCCGCTGGCTCCTGCCGAAATTGCCTGCCAGCTTCCGCTTCCTGCGCTGGCTGGACACGCGCAACTTGCCGTTCCCTGGCGAGCGCGACCGCACCAGCGACACCGTCGCCTGCCTGGAGGACGCGGACAACCCCGGGCCGCTTTGGGCCTTGCCGGTCGAGTTTCAGGCGGAGCCGGATTCCGAGATGTTCGGCCGGTTGCTGGAGTACCTGGGCTCACTCTGGCTGCGGGAGCGGCCGCCGGGGCCGCGCGGCGACCGCTACCAGGTGGGGGCCGTGCTCGTCAACCTCACCGGCGTCGGTGACGCATCGCGCGACTTCCGGCTTGCCGACACGGGCGTCTTCACGAGCCTGGGCGTGGGCGAATGCAACGTCGCCACCCGCAGCGCCGCGGCAACGCTGGAGGACATCGCCGCCGGACGGGTGGCGCGGTGCGTGCTGCCGTTCATTCCGCTGATGCAGGGCGGCGGTGAAACGGGTATAATCGCGCGATGGCAGGAAGTCGCGCTGACGGAACCGGAGTCGCGCAAGCGCGGCGACTACGGCGGCTTGGCCGTGGTGTTCGCCGAGTTGGCCGACCGCCGGGCACAGTGGAAAGAAGCGTTAAAGGAGTGGAATGTGAAGCAATCGCAACAGGTGCTGGAGTGGCAGGCCGAGGCGATGGCCGAGGGGGAAGCCCGCGGCGAGGCCCGGGGCGAGGCCCGCGGCGAGGCCCGGGGGAGGGTTCAGGCACTTCGGGATGTCCTTCGTGGCCTTCTGGAACAACGCTTTGGCACTCTCCCAGAAGCCCTGCTGGGAAGCATTAACATGCTCGATGACCCCGAACGCCTTCAACGTGCGACCCGCCAGGTGCTCGACATTAAGGGATTGGATCAACTTCAATTGTGACACACTCCTCGCACGCTGGAGCGGAGGGCCGGATTCCTGTAGAGAGAAGCGTGAAAGGAGTGGAACGTGAAGCAATCGCAACAGGTGCTGGAGTGGCAGGCCGAGGCGATGGCCGAGGGGGAAGCCCGCGGCGAGGCCCGGGGGAGGGTTCAGGCACTTCGGGAAGTGTTGCAGAGCCTCCTGGAACACCGCTTCGGCAAGTTGCCGGAGGATTTGCTAACGCGCATTAACACCACAGAGGATTTGAGCCACCTCCAGAACGCCATCAACAAGGGCTTCGACATTCAATCATTGGACGAACTGCCCTTGTAAGGCAATAGCCGCACTTGCAGAGTCGGACGCGCGTGAGCGCGTTCGGGCAGACTCCCTCCCCGCGGACAATCCTTGCGCCGCGTGCCGATTCCCCTGGCTTGACATCTCAGTCAATATGTCTTAGCATAAAATTGTGATGGTTCTCACCGTGTTCTCAGGGGATGCGGTTTACATTGAAAGGTCAGACGGAACGACTTTTGCTGGAGAGAAGAGAGAGGGTTTGCGTCTGGAACGGTCTGTGCCGTGGACGTGTCGTGTACAAGGCAGTCGGGTACCCTGCCAGTGGTTCGCCTTGCTGCCGAAAGGAGCGTTGTATGAGAAGCAGGAGAAGCAGGTTGCATGTGGGCGCTGGGCTGGCGGCTGCGCTGCTGGCGAGCGCCGCCCTGGGCACGGCGCGGGTCGGCGCCGCCGAGCAGGACGGCGCCGGAACCCAGGTCGCCCAGGGCGAGAAGCGGCCGGGGTTCGGCGGCTTCCCGCAGTGGGACGGCAAATTCGGCCAACCATCGGGCCGTTTTCGCACCCCCGACGAGCAGGACAGGGACAAAGACAAGGGCGACCAGAAGCGCATGGGCTTCGGGGGCGGCTTCGGGAAGGGCGGCTTTGGGAAAGGCGGGTTTGGTGGCGGCTTCGGCCCTGGGGGGCAGCCCGCCAAGGAGGATTACGCCAAGTGGATGGAACTGGCCAAGCAACTCTACGAGAAGATGAATCAGGAAAAGGCCGGCCCCAAGGGCGAGTTCGGCCCGACGAAGGGTAAGGGCAAGGGCGAGTTCGGCCCGTGGATGGGCAAGGGCAAAGGCAAGGGGGGATTCGGTTCGCCGATGGGCAAGGGCAAGGGCAAGGGCGGTCCGGAAGCCGGCAAGGGCCAGGCGGATGACTATGCCAAATGGATGGCCCTGGCCAAGCAGCTCTATGAGAAGTTCCAGATGGAAAAGGGCGGCCCCAAGGGTGGCGGCCCCGGCAAGGAGATGAAGAAGGGCCCCGGCCCTGGCAAGGAAATGAAAAAGGGCCCGCCCTGGGCGGAGATGGCGAAAAAACAGTCCGAGAAGGGCCGCCCCTGGGCCCAGGAGAGTCGCAAGGCCGCGCCCAAGGGTTCGCCCATGGCCAGGTGGGGCCAGCAGTTCTCCAGGCGGCCGGATGACCGCTGGCGACACGGCGGAATGCAGCACCACGCCGCCGGTCGCTTCGGCATGGGCCATTTCGGCGGCTTCGGCGGCCACCACATGGCGTTCGGCCATCATCGCTCCGGCTTCGGCAAAATGGGTGGGGGTGCGCCGGGTTCCACCACGGTTTCGGGCATCCTGGCTTCCACGGCCGCGGCCACACCGGCTTCGGCGGCCATCACATGGCCTTCAGCGGCGGGCGCGGCAGCAGTCACGGCCACGGCTTCACGGCGTTCCATGGCCGCGGTCATGGGATGCAGCACCACGCCTCGCGACCCTGGATGCACCACACCGGCTTTGGCGGCCGCGGCGGTCACGGCATGATGCACCACATGGGTGGCATGAGCCGCGGCGGTTGGGGCTCGCACGTCGGCTATCACGGCTACCAGAGCTGGGGCCACGGCTTCGGCCACGCCGGCTATGGTCACGGCTTCACGTCCTTCGGTGGTCGTGGCCACTTCGGCGGCCCGTCGTGGGGCTACTCGTCGCATTTCGGGCCCCAGCATTATTCGATGCAGAGCTACAACCGACGCTGGTAATTCGCGGCCGCGCCGGCTTGCCGTGCGCGGCGCTTCCGCTAAACTGCCCGGCGGTGGTCAGGGGCCCAAAAACCCGTGACCGCCGCCGGGATCTCTCTCCGGCTCGTCTTCTCTTTTCGAGGTCGTGATGAAACCTTCCAGCGTGCGCGTCCGGCCTGGCAACAAATCGTCCACCGCACCGACAGGCGCCGGCAAACTGTCGCAACTAACGCCGGCCCCTGGGGCGAGCCGCGCCTGGGGCAAGATCGCCCTGCGGCGCCTGCGGCTGTTGCCCTTCCTGGTGTTCGCGGTCGTCAGCGGAGCGTTACTGGTCTACGCCGGTCCCTGGAAGAACAGCGCCCCGTCGGCGCCGCCAGTTTCCACCAAGCAGGATGAAAAGCCATCGGAGGCCGTCAAGGCTCTGATCGAGACGCTGAAGGACAAGGACGCTGACGTGCGCAAGACGGCAGCCCTGGCCCTGGGCAAGATCGGTAAGGAGGCGCGCTTCGCCGTGCCGGCCCTGGTGGCGGCGTTCAAGGACGAGGACCGGGATGTGCGCGGCGCCGCTGTGGTGGCGCTGGGCCGCATCGGCAAGGACGCGGAAGCCGCTGCCCCGGCCCTGGCGGCGCTGCTCAAGAACAACGACCGCGACCTCCAGGCGGCCGCCGCCCTGGCCCTGTCGCGCGTCGGCAAGGGCGCGCGGGTCGCCGTGCCCGCCCTGAGGACACTCCTCAAGGAGGATGACAAGAAACTCCGCATTTACGCCCGCGTCGCCCTGGTGGTCATCGACGACGCACCGCAAACGCACCTCACCGCCCTGGCAGCGTTCCTGACCGACAAGGAAGTGGACACCCGCGGCCTGGCCGCCTGGGCCCTGGGCGAACTGGGCCCGCTGGCCCGCGGCATCGTGCCGGCGCTGGCCGCCGCGCTCAAGGACGAGGACGTGGAGGTACGCCGCACGGTCGCCCGCGCCCTGGGCGAGATGGGCCCCGACGCCCGCACCGCCGTGCCCGCCCTGGTCGGGGCGCTGAAGGACGGCGACCTGAAGATGCGCGTCGCGGTGGCCATGACGCTCGGCGACATCGGCCCGGACGCCAAGGCCGCCGTGCCCGCCCTGGTCGGGGCGCTCAAGAGCAAGGACGTGGAACTGCGCGGCGCCGCCGTGTTCGCCCTGGGCGAGATCGGCCCCGCCGCCCGTGCCGCCATCACCGCCATCACCCAGACCCTGCGCGACGAGGACGCTGACGTGCGCAAGGCCGCGGCCACGGCGCTGGGCAAAATCCAGGGCGAAGGCGACGAGTGACCGTCTGACTCGAACAATCACGGGACAGGGCCAGCGGCCGCGTTACGGGCAATCCAAGACCGCCGACCTGGGGTACGAACTCATGGCCAGAACGCCACAGGATGTCACGGAAAAGGAGCTGGAAATCCTCCAGGTGCTCTGGGAACGGGGTCCGTCCACCATTCGCCAGATCACCGAGGTGCTCTATCCCGAAGGCCGCACCGCCCAGTACGCCACCGTGCAGAAACTGCTGGAGCGACTGGAGACGAAGCATTGCGTCGCCCGGGACCGCTCCGGCACCGTCCACGCCTTCACGGCCCGGATCGGCCTGGACGCACTGATCGCCCAGCGGCTGCGCTCGATGGCCGACCAGCTGTGCGGCGGCTCGTTGGCACCGCTACTAACGCACCTCGTCCAGGCGCAACAACTCAGCGCCAAACAGCGTCAGGAACTGCGTGACCTCATCGACCAGCTCGATCCGGCCGGCAAGCGCAAGGGCGACCGCCGTTGAAAGGGGGCGACTGTGCATCCGCTGCTGCAACTGGGCCTGGGCAACGCGCTCATGGTCGTGCCGCTGGCGCTGCTGGCGGCGGTCGTCGGCCGCCGCAGCCGCCGGCCGGCTCTGACCCACGCCCTGTGGCTGCTGGTCCTGCTCAAACTGGTGACGCCGCCCCTCATCCCGTTTCCCATTTCCTGGCCGACGGACTGGCCCGCCGACCTGGCCGCCGACCCGACCCCGGGAATGGACCGGCCCGTGCGCTCGGTGGCCGCCCCGGCAATCTCCTGGCCAGCGGCCCTTGGAGTGCTGTGGCTGACGGGGACCGCCCTGTATTTGGGGGTGGCGCTGGTGCGCGTGCTTCGGTTCCAGCGGCTGCTGCGGCACACCCAGCCGGCCTCGGCGGAAGTCCAGGCGGAGGCCGCAGCGCTCGTGCGCCGACTGGGCTGCAAGGACGGCCCGCGGGTGCTGCTGCTGCCGGGGGCGCTGCCGCCGCTGCTGTGGTCGGTCGGGCGCTGCACCTGCCTGGTGATGCCGGCAAGCCTGCTGGAACGGCTGGACGGCGAGCAGCGCCGCGCATTGCTGGCGCACGAGCTGGCCCACTGGCGGCGACACGACCACTGGGTGCGCTATCTGGAGCTGGCGGCGCTGGCGCTGTACTGGTGGCTGCCGTTGGCGTGGTGGGCGCGGCGCGAACTGCGTGCGGCGGAGGAGGAGTGCTGTGACGCCTGGGTGGTCTGGCTGCTGCCGCAGGCGACGCGAGCGTACGCCACGGCGCTGGTCGAGACGCTGGATTTTCTGGCCCAGGCGCCGCCCGCGCTGCCGGCGACCGCCAGCGGCCTGGGACAGTTCGCCCAGCTGCGGCGGCGGTTGACGTTGATCCTGCGCGGCGCGACGCCGCGTGCGCTGCCGCTGCCGGGCCTGCTGGCGGTCGGCGGCCTGGCTCTGGCTCTGTTGCCGGTGGCGCCCGGCCTCGCCCACCCGGCGCCGATTCCGGCTCCGTCCGCCACCGTCCGCGCGGGGCTGGAACGGCAGACGGCCGGGCGTGCCGCGGAGTCGGCCGAGTTGCCGCCAGTGCCCCACCTGGCGGGACAGGTCTTCGCGGCGGAGGACGGGGTCGCACCGGCGGCGCGGCAGAACGGCGACGGGTTCCGGGCCGGGCCGGAGCGGCCGGGTGTGTTCCCGC
Organism: uncultured Gemmataceae bacterium; assembly: GCA_963750165.1. GTDB lineage: Bacteria > Planctomycetota > Planctomycetia > Gemmatales > Gemmataceae > CAVVPN01. The sequence continues at coordinate 1,194,401 of CAVVPN010000003.1, forward strand.
GCGGCCCGGGTCTGCGGCCAAACTTCGTGGGCGCGGGGTTCGGGCCGAAAGGGCCGCCGCCCTGGCGCGGCGGCCCGCCCCGGAAGGGGCCGGGGCCGCGCGGGGGCGGCCCGCCCGGGGGCAGGGGCTTCGGTCCACCACCCCAGGTGTTTAACGGTGGCCCGTTTCCACCCGGCCGTCCCGGCTGATGGAACCGCACTGGGCTGGCCCTACAATGACGCCGCCGCGGCACTCCGCGGCGGCGTTTGTTTTTCCCATTCACGAAAGGCCCACCGATGCGCGTGATGTTCACCGCGGCCGTGCTGGCCCTGCCGCTGGCCGCCTCGCTGGCTGCGGCCCATGACCTGTGGCTCATCCCGCCCGAGACCGCGACGGCCGGCGCGCCCGTCGTACTGCTGGCCAACGTCGGCATGGACTTCCCGCACAGCGAACACGCCCACGACACCGCCGGCTATCCGCGGCGCCTGCTGATCCTGCCCGACGGCGGCGCGGGCAAATTGGAGCCGGCCGGCAAGCAAGACAAGTCGGGCCTGCTGCGTTTTCAGGCAGCAAAACCGGGCGTGTACGTCGCCGCGGTGCAGACGCAACCGCGGCTCCTCAAGCTCAGCGCCGCCGACTTCAACGCCTATCTCGTGGCCGATGGTCTGCCGCACGTGTACCGTCAGCGCGTCAAGGACGGCACCCTCGACAAACCGGCCGTGGAGCGCTACTCCAAGTCGCCGAAGGTGCTGGTGCAGGTTGGCCAGGGTGGCGGCGGCGACCCGTGCCGCGTGCTCGGCTTGCCGCTGGAGATCGTGCCGTTGCGCAGCCCGTTCGCGCTGAAGCCGGGGGAAGCGTTGCCGGTGAGGGTGCTGTTCCAGGGCAAGCCGCTGTCCGAGGCGAACGTCGGCTGGCAGGGGCCGGGCGACGGCACGGCTCGCGGCTACGTTCGCACCGACACCCACGGCGCGGCGCTGGTGCCGGTGGCGCGCCCGGGGCTACTCACGCTGCGGCTGACGCACATGACGCGGCCGAACACGCCGGACTACGAGTGGGAGTCGTTCTGGACGACGCTGACGTTCCGCGTGCCGGAAAAGGCGAAGGGGGCCGAGTGATGGCGAGCGGGGGAGAGTGAGTCCCCGCGCGCCGCCCGGCGCTCAGGCCGCTTGCAGTGTCGGCGGCGGTGGCGCCTCGGCCGGCTCTTCATAAAGGATGCGGGCGACGCGCTCGATCTCCTCGCGCAACTCGCGGAGCTGCTGCTCCTGACGGTCGCGCGCGGCCAGGGTGCTGTGCAACTGCTGCCGCAGTCCTGCCTGGTCGGTCTCCGCCTGGGCCTGCGCCTCCTCCCAGGCCGCCTGCCGCTGGGTCAGGTTCGCCTCGCGTTGCGTCAACGCCTCCAGCTGCTGCTGCAACGCGGCCTGTCGCGCTTCCAGTTGCGCGGCCTCCGCGACCAGTTGCTGACGCTTCACCTCCGTCTCACGCAGGGTGGCGGCGTGCTGCGTTCGCCAACGCAGCCGCAGCCGCTCGATGCGCCGCTCCGCCGCGGCAGCGTCGCTGGCCCGCAGAACCGTTTCTTGCTTGTACTGCTCCAGCACCAGCGTCTTTTCCGCGAGCGAGCGGCGATCATCCTCCAGAGCCACGCCGCGCTGCCACAACTCCTCGCGCAGCGTCACGCTCTCCTTGCGTGTTTTCTCACAGCGCGCCCGTTCGGCACGCAGCAGGTCCAGCTCCTGACGGTGGCGTTTGGTCCAGCGCTGCCGCAGTTCGACCAGCGCCACCAGGTGCCGCTCCGTCGTCTGTTCGCGGCCGCGCAGGTCCGTCAGCAACTGATCGCGTTCGCTGCGCCAGTTGATCTCCTCGGCCTGCAAGCGGGTCGCCCATGCCTCCAGTTGCAGCCGGCGCTGGGCGTTCTCCTCGCGGCGCTGGCGCAGGTCGGCCTCCGCAGCCTCGACGACCTGGCGCCGCTCCGTCAACTCCTGCTCTCGTTCGGGGAAGCCCGCGATGGCCGCTTCCAACTCCGCCGCCGCGGCCTGACGGTCGCGCTCCCACTGGCATTGTGTCTGCGCCAGCCGCTGCCACTGCTCCGCCAGCTGCGCCCGCTGGTCGGCCAGATCGCAGGCCAGCTTTTCCAGCGCCGCCAACCGCCGCTGGAGCGCCTCCTCCTGGGCGGCCATTCGGGAAGCACGCTCCGGTTGCGCCGGGGCTGGGGCGGCCGGCGGTTCCGCGGCGGGGGGCGGCGCCGCGGCGGCCGGGGCCGCGGTGGCGTTTCCCTCCACCGGCACAGCGAGGGGCGGGGTGGCTGGGACCGGCGCGGGCGGCACCTCCTGCTGGCGGGCGCGCACCTCCTCGGTCAGCCGCTCCAGTTCCTCCTGCTGTTCCAGAACCTTGTGGCGCTGGTTCAGGATGCGATTTTCCAGGCCCTCCGCCTCGACCTTCAGGCCGCGCAACTTGCGCTCCCAGGCGTAGCGGTCGTCCTCCAGCAGCCGGGACGCCTCCTTCACCACCGCCGCGTGCACCTCCAGTTCCGTGCGCTGCCGCCGCGCTGCCGCCTGTTCCTGGGCCAGCCGCTCGCGCCACTGCTGCTGCTCGCGCTGGAGCTGCTGCCGTGCGTCTTCCAGCTGGCGCCGGCCCAGTTCGCTCTCGCCGTTGAAGCGCAACCGATCCTGCCGCAGCCGCTCGCGCTCGCGCTCCAGCTGCGACTGCCCCGCCGCCACCTCGCCCTCGCGCTGCTGCAATAGCTTGCGATCTGTCTGCAGCTGGCGGTCGGCCCGCTGCTGCAACCGGCGCCGCAGCACACGCAGCCGCTGCCGTTCCGCATCGAGCTGCTGACGGCCCTCAACCAGCTCACGCTGGGCGGCACTCAGGTCGTGCGTCGCCTTTTCGACGTGCTCCTGGTAAGCGGTGCGCTCCTGCCGCAGCGCGGCACGAGCACTCTGGGCGTGCTCGGTCAACTCCTGAAGCTTGCGGCGCTTCTCGTCGAGGTGGGCGGCCAGCTGGCTCTCCTGCTGCTCCAGTGTGCCGCGCTGCTGCACCAGGCGGACCTCTTCGTCCAGCAGCGCCGCCTGCTGCGCCGCCACCGCGGCGGCCTGGATGCGCAGTCCCGCCTTCTCCTCCGGATGGTTCTCGATGGCGCCGGGCGGCAGGTGCAGACAGAACTGAAACGAGCCGATGGTCAACTCGTCGCCGTCGTGCAGCGGCTGCACGGTGACCGGCACGCCGTTGAGCAGGGTGCCGCTGTCCAGGTCGCGCAGCACGAAGCCGCCAGCCGTGTGCGCGATCAGGCAGTGCAGCGGAGCGATGCCGGGCACGTTCAGGCGGATGTCGCACCCCGGGGCTTGGCCGATGAAGGTCAGCGGCAGCTGGAGCGGGCGGCGGGCGCCGGCCTGACGGCCGGACTGCACGACCAGTTCCCCCGCGGCGGGCGGTGCGGGTGCGGGCTGCTTGGCTCGAACGTCCATGTAGGTTCCTCAGTGGGGCTGGCGGGACTTCTTCCCTGGTTATCGGCTATCAGTCGCGGCCAGTTGAGAAACAGGGGAACCTCCGCAAAACAAAAAGACCCGGCGCGCGGACGATGCCGCCAGCACCGGGCCTCATTGTCTCGTGGGGCAGGCTTTCCAGCCTGCCGTGCAGCATGGCAGGCTGGAAAGCCTGCCCCACGTCCGGAATCAACCGTTCAGCACACTGTTGATGGACGTGGTCAGTTCGCGCTCGGAGGTCAGGCCAACGTGCGTCTTCTCCGGCCGGTCACCGCCCTTGAAGATGAGCACGCGCGGAATGTTGACGACGCCATACTTGGTCGCCACGTCGGGGCTGTCGTCCACGTTGAGCTTGCCGACCTTGACCTTGCCGGCGAACTGCTCGGCCAGCTTATCGATGGTCGGTCCCAGGGCGCGGCAGGGACCGCACCAGGGCGCCCAGAAGTCCACGACCACCGGCACGTCACTCTTCTCAACTTCCTGTGCCCAGTTGGCGTCCGTGAACTCAAGTACATGCTGACCCGCCATGATGGTTCCTTTCGTCAAATGAGAGTCCGTTGGCCGCGTGGCCGTTGGCTCCATTATAGGTGCGGCCCCGCCGCCGAACAATGCGGGCGGCGGCTGGCCTACCCATTAGATGTCGGACTCCTGCCTGGGGATTCACCGCCGAAACGCATCACTCTTGCGGGAGCAACGCCGGACCCTGTCCCTGCGTCGGCGGCACGGGCAGCGGCAGCGGTTGCGGCGGAGCCAGCGGCGGCGGTGGCGTCACCACCGGGGGCTCAGGCGTCTGCTGCTGAGGCTGGGTCGGGCCTTTCGGCAGCGGCCGATAGTCCTTCACCTCCGGCGCCGTGCCGTTCTTCCTGTCGTTCCACCACGGCTGCTGCGGGTCGGCCAGCGGCGGCTCGGTGGTCTTGACCGTCGGCTGCTGCGGCCCGTCCACCATCTTGTCCTTGTCGTAGCCCGCCATGTGATACCACATCAGCGTTGTACGCGCTTGCAGCCGGACGCGGATGGCGCTGTCGTTGGAGGCCGCCCGCTCCAGGGCCAGGCCGGCCGCGTTCGACACCGGCCGCAGCCGGCCCAGCGCATGCACCGCGTCCAGTCGCACGCCCACCTTCGGCTCCCGCTCCAGCACCTCGACCAGCGTCGGTACGACCTGGGGGAAGTCCTTCGTCTCGTAGTGCGACAACTCCTCCACGGCGGCGCTGCGCTTGCGCTCGTCGATGTCGCTCTTGATGGTATTGATAAGCTCGGGGACGCGCTGGGTGGGCGTCGCCCGGGGGGCGGTTTTCCTGCCGAACAGCTGCGCGGACGCCGGGGCGGTGGAACCGAGCGCCAGCGCGACGACCAGAAGGACACGGCTCCAGTTCATGGTGTGACTCCGCTCAACCGGGATTACGGGCTGCCGCCGCGCCCGTTCGCGCAGGGGCGACTTCACTCCCTCTCATCGGCGTCCGCGTCTGCGTTTCCTGCGACTTCTCCGGGCCGGCTGGCCGCTTCCGCCACGGCAAGGCCGGCAAACCCGGCGCCGCCGGTGCGACCGGCGCCGGCGCGATAAAATAGGGGGGATCGAGGGGGGGAGGTGCGAAGTCGTGGTTCACTGGATTTACTGGCTGCTGCTGCTGACGGGGCTCTACCCGCTCAGCCGGGCCTGGCTCGGCAACCGCCGCACCACTTTGCTGCACGCGATCCACTGGGGCCTGGCCGCCTGGCTGGCCTGGGTGGCGGTCGTGGCGCTGGGGCCAGCCGTACCGGTCCAGCCGTGGTCGGTGCCGCGCTACCTGGCGCTGTGCCTGACCGGCTGCGCCGGCGTCGCGGTGCTGGGAGCGCGGCGGCCGGTTGCGGGGGCGTGGAACTTCGTGGTCTGCGGCCTGCTGGCGACCATGCTGCTGCCGCTGATTGAGGGCGCCGTCATCGGGGCGGAGTCCATGACGGTGCTGCGAGTGCTGTTCCTGGCGCTGACGCTGGCGGTGGGGGTGCTGAACTACCTGCCGACGCGGTTGTGGGCCGCGGCGCTGCTGCTGGCGGCGGGCTGTGCCTGGGAGGTCGTGGTGCTGGCGGACCCGGGGGCGCTGCGTTGGCGGCGGCCGGATGGGTTCGAGCCCGGTTGGCTGTGCCTGGCGGCGGCGCCGTGGGCCGGCTACCTCAACTGGCGGCGGGCGCCGCCGTGTTCGTCGTTCGACCGGCTGTGGTGGGAGTTCCGCAACCGCTATGGGTTGGTGTGGGGCCAGCGCGTCCGCGAGCAGTTCAACCGCGCCGCGGTCCACGCCGGCTGGCCGGTGCAGCTGCACTGGTACGGCCTGCTGCGCTTCGCCGCCGGCGAACCGCTGGACGAGGAGCAGCAACTGGAACTGTACCGCACACTGCAGGCGTTGCTGAAACGCTTCGGTTCGGACGGTGAGGACCGGCCGCCGTGAGGCTCAGTAGCCGCCGCGAGAGGCGTTGTTGCTGCCGAAGCCGCTGCCGCCCCCCATGCCACCCATGCCGCCGCCCATGCCGCCCATGCCACCACCCATACCGCCCATGCCGCCACCACCGCCCATGCCGCCACCACCGCCCATGCCGCCCATGCCACCGCCGCGTTTGCCGGAGCCGGTGCCATCGGGGTTGTTGGGGTCCGTTGGCGTGTAGGTGGGCGGCCGACTATAGCGCGAGTCGTTGGCGGGGGGGAGGTTGAATTCCTCGGGCATCTGGGCGGGCTTGAGAACCGGCCCCGTGTCTCGGCAGCCCAGCGCCAGCAGCACGGCGCTCAGCCAGCACGACAGTACCCAGCATGTGCGCATGGTTCCCTCCCTTGGCCACGAGCCGCAGCCCTCCCCCACGGCCGTCAGGGCGGAGTTATAACGGGTCGCGGAGGCGAATCAAGGGGAATTGCAGATTGCACAGGACTGTTTCCTGGTTGGGATTGGAGAACCAGTGCGCGCGTCGAATATAATGCCCCCGGAGGTGACGCAGATGCAACCGACCTTGCGACTGGAAACGACGGTCCTCCCGGGCCACCGGCTGGAGATCAGCAACCCGGCGCTGCCGGAAGGCGCCCGGGTCGAGGTCATCGTCGTCTTGCCGGAACAGCCGCAGCGCATGTCCATGTTGGAGTTGCTGCAATCGCTGCCGCCAGGCCCCCGGGCTTTTCCGACCTGGGAAGAGTACGAACGGCACCTGCAAGAGGAGAAAGATGCGTGGGAGCGCTGAACCTGCCTGCGTCCGGCCTGGTGTACCTTGATGCGAACTCGATCATCTACACCGTGGAGAAACACCCTGTTTTCGAGCCGCTGCTTCAACCGCTGTGGCAGGCGGCTCAGTCCAGGACCATTGACGTGGTTACCAGCGACCTGGCACTCATGGAGGTTCTTGTTGGCCCTTTCAAAAGAGGTGACGTTGCTCTGGAGAAAGATTTTGAAAAGGCACTCCTGGGAACGGATGTGCGGCTGTTGCCCATTACCCAACCCATCCTGCGGGAAGCCGCCCGTCTACGGGCCACGACCAAATTAAAAACCCCTGATGCACTGCACGCCGTCACGGCGCAGCAGGCGGGTTGCACCCTCTTCGTCACCAACGACGCCGGCTCCCGAGCCGTTCCGGGCTTGCCGTTGGTGATTTTGGCTGACTTGCTGGCTCCTTGAAACTCAACTCGGGCAGCGTTCAGGCCGAACACTGGCGCTGCCGTTTGGCCTCAGCCCGCAGCCGGGCGCCGCACTCCCGGCAGACGGTGACGCAGGTGGCGTCGAGCCGGAAGGCGGTGGCCGGGGGGATGCGGCAGACTTCCAGGCCGCGGCCGAAAGTGCTGGCGTGGTCCTCGTCTGCGATGCCACACACCCGACAGCGGTGGCCGTCCCGGGTGCGGATTGCTTCCTTCATCTGTTTGTCGTTCATGGGCTCCCCCAAAAAGCGCAGGCGATACGGCCGGTAACCGGTAAACACCACTGCCGGCCCGCGGTTCCGGTCACGACCCAGTCATTGCGACTGGCGCCGCCCCGGGATAGAATTCCTCACATACATACCTGAGCCGACGCCTGCCGGTGTCAGCCCGGCGAGCGGCGCGGCGTCAAGGGAGGAATGTCGAGGATGCGCTTTGCGCTGGGGCTGGCTGTTCTACCGGCGGGTGAAGACGGGCAAGGCCTTCTACCGGCCCATGAATCACGTCGTGCATGCGCATCTTCAGAGCATCCTGCCGGAGACCGCGAGCCCGGACGCGCCTGTTTTTCTGGGAGGGGGAGCGCGCCGAACGCGCGCTTCCAGGAGCTGTGCGCCCTCGCCGGCATCAGGCCGAGGACGAACGTCGAGACCGGCGTGGAGGAACCCTGGGAACTGAAGGATCTGCGGAAGACGTGCGCGACGTACTACGACGAGCACCTGCCCGAGTCGTCCGTGGAGATCCTGGGCCACTCGGTCGGGGGCATTACCTACCGCCACTACGCGCACCGCGCCCCGCTGGCGTTCACGGCGATCATGACGATCCCGCAGCCGACCGCGTTCTCGGCCCTGCTCCACGGGCACGACGGTGAGTGCCCCTGCTGCCGGCGGCGGTTCGCCGACGCTGGTTGACGAGGCCGATGGGACCTGGGCGCCGAACACCTCACACAAACTCAACTCGGAGTCTCGGACCCTGAGCGCCCAAGGCTCAGGGGTAGTGCCTCTCGAAAACCTCACGGCCAGCTGGTTTCAAACGATCCATTTCCCGCGCCGTAGACCAGATCGCTGAAGCGCTGCCATCGACCGCGCTTCAGTTTGCTCATGGGTGGTAACACCAGCACGTGCGCTGGGCAGTGTTGAACCAGTTCCTGAGCACATCGACGCCCGGATCGGCCGCCAGACGCCCGGCTTTTCTGAACTTTTCCGTGGCGGTGAGTAAAAAAACGGGACGCGCGACGGAACTTCTCGCAGTAATTTAAAGAAGATAACTCCACGGGGGAATCGGTCCAATGCCAGACGGAGAGATGCACGCTGTAATCGAATACATCCAAAGCCTGGTCGTCGATCCGGACCTCGCCTCTCAAACGGATAACGAGCTGCTGAAGCGCTTCCTGGCCAACCGGGATGAGAACGCCTTTGAGGCCCTGGTGCGGCGGCACGGCCCGATGGTTCTGGCCCTGTGCCGGCGCATCCTCCGCGACCCCCAGGACGCGGAAGACGCCTTCCAGGCCGCCTTCCTGGTCTTGGTGCGCAAGGCGGCGTCGATCACCAGGCCGGAACTACTGGGCAACTGGCTCTATGGGGTAGCGTCCCGCACAGCCCGGGCAGCGCGGGCGGCGGCGGAGAAACGCCGAGTAAAGGAGGCAGAAGCTGTGCCGCGCGAGCAACCCACCCAGGAGAGCCCCTGGCAAGAACTGCAACCCGTTCTGGACCGGGAGCTGAACCGCCTGCCCGCCAAGTACCGCATTCCCCTCGTGCTCTGTCACCTGGAAGAGAAGAGCAGGCAGGAAGCGGCCCGGACACTCGGCTTGCCGGAGGGTACGCTGTCCAGCCGACTCGCCAGGGGGCGAGCCTTGCTGGCGCAACGATTGACGCGCTGGTGCCCGAGTGTCGCCGGCGAGGCGTTGCTTGCCGGGCTCGGCAAGCAGGCCCTGGCCGCCCCTCTGGTCCAGGCAACGACCAAGGCTGGCATGGCTGTCCTGGCGGGCCAGCCGATCAAGACCGGACTGGTTTCGGCGCAGGTAGCTTTGCTGAGCCAAGGAGTGTTAAGGAGCATGTTCATGACCAAACTCAAAATCACCGCGGCATTGTTATGCGTGGGAAGCCTGCTCGCTGGTGCAGTGGGTCTGGCTGCCTCGCGGGACTTCGGTACAGAGGAGGAATCTCCGGCGTCTGTCGGCGCCCCTCAGAACCCCGGCGACCCACTGATGAAGCAAGTCCTGGAGACGACTCCAAAAATCACCGACCCGGAGGCCAAGTTGCGCGTGCTGCTGCGGATCGCCTGGGTCCAGAACTGGGCGGGTGACGCGGTGGGCGCCCGGAAAACCCGGCACGAGGCACTGGAACTCGCCAAGGGCTTTGCCGCCGGCAACCCTCGACTCGACGCTTTGTTGATGGTCGCCCAGTCCCAGACGGAAGCCAAGGATCGGATCGACGTTTTTGAAACGTTGAAGCACGCGGAGCAGGAGGTCACGGCGATTGAGGACGAAAACAAGAAGCCTACCTGGCTCGCCAGGCTTGTGATTGCCCAGGCAGCCGCGGGCGACTACGAAGGCGGCTTGCGGACGTTGGCGAAAGGCGGCCCCGGGCAAGGGAATCTCTTGGGCTACTTCGGCAACCGGCTGAATACCGAAAACAAGGAAGCAGCCCGCAAAGCGGCTACGCAGGCCCTGGCCCTGGTGAAGTTCGAGGGCGAGAGCGCGGCCATCCAACGGAGGAATGGGTTGTCCGGCGCCTGCTACGCTCTGGCGAAGGCCGGCGCTGTGGATCAAGCGCTCGAAACTGCTGCAAAACTGGGCAAGAGTGATGAGCGGGACTACTGCCTGCGAGTGATTGTCGTCGCTCTGGCGGGAGACGGAGACCTGGCCGGCGCGGCGCGTACTGCCAAAGGCATTCAGCAGGATGACATCAAGGCCCACGCCCTGGGCGCCGTTGTCCATGCCCAGGCGAAGGCGGCTGACCTCAAGGCCGCGCAGCACACTGAAGGAATATCGCAAACTGGTCGAGAAGTTTCAGGAAGCGGAGATGAAGCGGCAAGCAATGAACGGGGGGTTCAAGCAGCAGCGTGTTCCCAATCCCCGACTTGAGCAGTTGCAGGCAGGACTGGCGCTCACGCAACTTGAGCTTGGCGATCAGAGCGGCGCGCTGGTGACGGTTGCGAATATCGAATCGGACCTGGAGAAGTCGCATACCTTGAGGTGCCTGGGCGTTCACCTGAGGGACGCCGGAAAACCGGCCGAGGCTCGGGAACTGCTGCTGGCGGCTTCGCAGGCCGCGCAACGAGTGATTCCCAGCACGGGGAAAAGACGCTGGCCGACCCGATCCGAGAAGGCGTTTACATTATCTCTCAGCGCCCGTGCGCAGGCCAAAACCGGAGATGTCAAGGAAGCCTTCCGGACGGCGAATACGATTCCGACGGACCCGGCAATGGACGACGCCCTGGCCGGGATTGCTCCTGCTCAGGCCGACGCGGGTGATCTCAAAGGCGCTCTCGAAACCGTTGCCCGAATCCGAGACGAAACCTCGAAAGCAGCCGCACTGGAGGACCTCGCCCAGGTCCTGGCGCGTGCGGGTCACGAAAAAGACGCCCTGGCCATGGCCGCACAGCAGACGTCGCCTGCGGTAAAGGCCCGGGCGCTGCTGGGCGTGATTTTGGGGAAATCGAAAGCAAAACTTCCCAAAAAAGTATCGCCCGAGTAGCCAGGAAAACCACAGCCGGGGAAGGCGCGCCCGATCCTTCCCCGGCCCGGCTTTTCTTTCTCTTCCTCAGCGGGTTGACCTCTCGCGCCGCTCCACTTCCGACCATTCCTGGGCGAGCCCCAGCCGGTTTGCCCATTCGGCAATGTACTTTCGGTCCACCCGTTCGCCGCGCACTTTCAACACATCCAGAATGTCCCGGATGTGTTTTTCCGATCCCCCAGTTGGTAGAACTCTAGCTTCTTGACGATCACGTCCTCGGGCGAAGAAAAGCGGATCGCGGTCTGCTCCCCTTCGGGGATGCGTACGGCACGGTGCAGGCGCAAGCGGTCAAACTCACTGTCCGACGTGACAATCACATCGATTTTCAGGCCGGAGGACGGGTGCAACACCTTGAACTGAAAGCGCTGCTGGATCGCTTGTACCGCCGCGTCGCGCGAGCAATAGAACTCCGGCGCGGCAAAGGCGGCACAAAACGCATCCACCTGGTCCAGTCGGAGGTCCACCACCACATCAATGTCATTCGTAAACCGTGGCTCGCCGTAGGTAGTCGTGGCCATCGAGCCCGTCACGTAATAGGGGACCTCAAGGCGTTCCAGGGTCGCGGCCAGGAAGTGAAGCAGTTCAGACGGTTCCATGCGACATTCTCCGGGCGACCTGGCGCTGGACCTCTTCCTCGGACCAGTCGGGGTGCTCCTGGACAATCAGTTTGCGGACCAAATCACAGGCGAACACCCACATCCGGTTGGCGATGGCGAGCCGCTCGACCTCGGTTTTCTGGCGGAGAACCTCGGCCATTGCCTCGTCCACCATTTCGATCTTCGCGATCCGCTCCAGCCGTGACATGACGCTCCCTCCTTCTGCCGGGCACCTTTCGCTACAGTTTACCGCGACTCGCACTGCCCGAAAACGACAATTCCGCCCCGCCCCGGCTGCCGCCGCGTCATCCGGGAGATTTTTTGCTTTTTCCCTATCTCGCCATTGACTTTTCTGGTCCGTTCAGTCTAGATATAGTTCGATCGGTCTAGTTCCCAGAGCGACAGCCTGTGGGATGGACGCCGGTGCCAGCGGGCGCACCGCCGTGCCGGCGTGGCGGGAGCAAGGGTGCCGATTCTCGACGTATGAAAAAGTTGGCCCCCTTGGCCCCCTTGGCCCCCTTGCTCGGTCAACCGGCGTCGGCCGGCGCCACGGAGTGCCAGCCGGTCGGGCATGTGACGGCACCTCTCCTTTGAGTCCGGGTCATGAAAAACGGTCGCATTGACATCGCCAGCATCCGCCGCGAGCAGATCATCGACGCGGCCATCGCCGTCATCGCCGAGCAGGGCCTGCACGGCCTCTCGCTGTCCAAGATCGAGGAAAAGGCCGGCATGAGCCGTGGCCAGCTGACCTACTACTTCAAGACCCGGGAAGATATTTTGCTGGGAGTGTTTGATCGGGTCTTGCAGATGATGTGCCAGCGCATGAGCGAGGGCGACGGCGTACTGACGCCGGGCCAGTTCGGCTGCTGGGAGGTCATGCAACACGTCTTCACGCGCGTGCTGCTGGAGCCGCCCATCATCCCGGAGTTCAACACGCTGCAATACACGTTCCTGTCGCAGATCGGCTACCGCGAGGATTTTCGCCAGCGGCTGGCGACGCTGTACGAGGAGTGGCGCGGTCACCTGGCCTGCGACGTGAAAGCGGACCAGGACCGCGGCCGCATCCGCCGCACGGTGCCGCCGCGTGCTTTGGCCACGGTGTTCCAGGCGCTGCTGCACGGCATCATGATTCAGGCCGCCGCCGACCCGCAGGCATTCGACCGCCGCGAGGTACTGAATCTCTGTCTGGACATGCTCGGTAATTATCTGGGTGTTCGGGACGCCGCGCCGCCTGCCCGCCGCGCCGCCCGGAGTTCGCGGCCGCGCCCGTCGCGCCGGCCGGTTGTCCCCGCCCCCGCCAAGGAGTCAAGCCCGTGAACGATCAGGCCCCCAAGAAGAACCCGTTGTCCCTGTCGATGGCGGCCGACCGCAACGGCCCGTCGCCCGGAACGCTGCGCGACCGCGTCCGCTCGCTGCGCCTGTCCGACCAGGTGACGCACGGCGGCGGGGGCGGCGGTAGCTGGCTGCCGTGGGTGCTGGCTTTGCTGTTTGCCAGCAGCACCGCCTACCTCGGCGTGCAGTTGTCCAGCGTCCCGAGCGCCGACGCCAGCTCCAAATCGGAGGCCGACAAACTCATTGAGGAGCAGACCCGGCCGGGCCAGCTCGGCAGCGCGGGCGAGGTGGTGTTCGAGGCCAAGGGCAACGTCGTACCCTTCGAGCAGATTCTCGTGAGTCCGCTGTCGGGCGGCATTCTCAAGGAACTGTACATTTTTGAGGGCATGAAGGTCAAGAAAGGCGACCTGCTCGGCCGCATCGACGATACCGAGTACCGCGCCAAGTACAACTACACTCGGGCCCGGCTGGCGGAAGCGAAGAAGAAGTTGGAGGAGATGGTCAACGGCAACCGGCCGCAGGAAATCGACAAGGCCGAGGCGGATTGGAACAAGGCCAAAGCCGAACACAAGCGGATGATCGCCGACCACCAGCGTAACCTGAATGCCGGCATCGCGGTCACCAAGGCGGACCTGGACAAGAGCAAGGCCGAGCAAGATGCCCAGAAAGCGGTCGTGGACCTGAAAGCGGCCGACCTGAGCCTGATGCGGGAGGGCACGCGCAAGGAGCGCATCGCCCAGGGAGAGGCCGTGGTCGATCAACTCCAGGCGGAACTGGACGAGCAGAACAAGCACCTGAACGACTGCCAGATTCGAGCGCCGGTGACGGGCACCATTCTGACGAAGGAGACGGCGGCCGGCAACTTCGTCAATCCGTTGGCCTTCAACACCAACAGCGCCCTGTGCAAGATGGCGGACCTGACCAGGCTGGAGATTGACCTGACCATCCAGGAGCGTGAGATCAGCAAGATCAAGGTCGGCCAGAAGTGTCGCATTCGACCGGACGCTTACCCCGACCGCATTTACGAGGGCCAGGTGTCGCGCATCATGCCCATAGCCGACCGCGGCAAGGGCGCCGTGCCGGTGCGCGTCAAGGTGCTGAACATCTCTCCGGAGGAACAGGGCACCTACTTGCGGCCCGAGATGAGCGCGTTCGTGTCGTTCCTGCGAACTGAGGACAAGAAGTAGTCATTCGTCATTAGTCATTAGTCATTAGTTAACAGGGTTCCAGATCAAAGCGAAAGTTTAGGTTTCGACGACCCTGTTAACTAATGACTAATGACGAATGACTAATGACGAATGACTCCTCCGAAGGAGGGGGATTAATGTCGGACCAATCCATCGTCAGCGTGCGCGGCCTGCATAAATACTTCAAGCGCGGCGGCGAACAGATCGACGTGTTGCAGGATCTCAGCCTGGAGGTGCCCGAGGGCGAGTTCGTGGCGCTGATGGGGCCGTCCGGCTCCGGTAAGACGACGCTGCTCAACCTCATCGCCGGCCTCGACCAGCCCAGCTCCGGACAGATTCGCGTCGGCGACCAGATCATCTCCGGCATGTCCGAGACGCAGCTGGCGCGCTGGCGGACCCGGCACATCGGCTTCGTCTTTCAGTTCTATCACCTGCTGCCAGTGCTCAGCGCCTACGAGAACGTCGAACTGCCGCTGCTGCTGCTGCCGCTCACCGCAGCGCAACGCAAGCGGCAGGTGTTGACCGCTCTGGACCTCGTCGGCCTGAGTGACCGCCTGAGCCACCGGCCCGGCCAGCTGTCCGGCGGCCAGCAGCAACGCGTCGGCATCGCTCGCGCCATCGTCACCGACCCGACCCTCATCGTCGCCGACGAGCCGACCGGCGACCTCGACTCGAAATCCGCCCAGGAAATCCTGGATCTGCTGGTCGAACTGCAGAAGGGCCTGAACAAGACGATTCTGATGGTGACGCACGACCCGCGCGCCGCCGAGCGGGCCGCCCGTCAGGTCCACCTGGAGAAGGGCCAGCTGGTCGAGGGTCGGCAGCCCGGCGACGGAGCGTTCAAGGAACTGGCCGGCCGCGCCGCCCCGGAGGGGCACGCGACCAACATCCAGGCGGAGTGAGAGCCGGGGTAGTGGAACGAGCTGTCCTGGTTCGTAGTACCGCCTTCAGGCGGTACTACAAACCAAGAACCGAAGGAGGCGTCCGATGAAGCTGGTCCTGCTGATGCTCAAGAACCTGCGACGCAACCTCGTGCGCACGACGCTGACCTGCCTGGCCGTCTTCGTGCTGGTCCTGGTCGTAACCATGATCTGGTCGTTCATCCACATGCTCGACAGCTTCACCACCGCCAGGGCCGGCGAGCAGAAGGGCCTCATCATGGAGAAATGGCAGTTCCCCAGCCAGCTGCCCTGGAAGTACGCCTACGACCTGGAAACCGAACTGAAGGAGATGCCCGAGGAGTACCGGCCCACGCCCATCCCGGCCGCCGGCCTGGACGAGAAGGGCCGGAGCCTGGGCGCCCTGGGCGTCAAGACGGACGGCATCATGACCTGGCAGTTCGTTGGCGGCAGCGTCGTCAAGGAACCCGCCAAGCGCAAGCAGTCGGACAACATGTTCCTGTTCGTGCTCGACCCGCGCCGGATTCGCATGATGGACGAGATGGACGACCTCAGCGACACGGACGTGCAGAAGATCATCGACAACGACAAGGGCGTCCTGATGGGCCGCGAGCGCCTGGCGATGATCGACAAGAAGGTCGGCGACCGCATCACGCTGTACAGCTTCAACTACAAGGACATCGAGTTGGAACTGGACATCGTCGGCTACCTGCCGAACGGCCGCTACGCGCAGAACGTCGTCATGAACTACAAGTACCTGATGCGCAAGCTGGACGAGTACCAGCGCAAGACGCGGCAGCCGCACCCGATGATGGACAAGACGCTCGGCATCTTCTGGTTCCAGGCCGGCAGCGCCGCGGCCATCGACAAGATCGGTCAGCACCTGGAGAAGTCCGGCAAGTTCGTGTCGCCGGCGCTCAAGACCGAGACGGCCTCGTCGGGCATCGCCACGTTCATCGAGCCGTACCGCGACATGCTCTGGGGCATGCGCTATCTGCTGACGCCGGCTATTTTGATCGTGCTGGCGCTGGTGATCGCCAACGCCATCAGCATCAGTGTGCGCGAGCGGCGCACGGAGATGGCGGTGCTCAAGGTGCTCGGTTTCCGGCCCAACCAGATTCTGCTGCTGGTGCTCGGCGAGGTGCTGCTGGTCGGCATCGGTACGGGGCTGTTGTGCGCGACCTTGTCGTACTTCGGCGTGTGGCTGATGGGCGGCATCAACTTCCGCGTCGCCTTCTTCCCGGTGTTCTTCATTCCGGTGGATGCGTTCTGGTGGGGCCCGGTCCTCGGCGGCATCACCGCCCTGGTCGGCAGCTTCGTCCCCGCCTGGGGGGCGCGGTCGGTCAAGGTATCGGAAGTGTTTTCCAAGGTTGCCTAATCGTCATTAGTCATTAGTCATTAGTCATTAGTTATCAGGGTTGCAGATCATAGCTAAAGTTCTGTTTTGAACAGTGTCCCTGATAACTAATGACTAATGACTAATGACTAACACAACTACCATGTTTAGACAATTCTCCCCCCAGGTAATGATCCTGCTGTTCGCGGCCCTGCTGCTGGTGGTGGTGCTCATGGCCATCACGCGGGTGCCCGTCAGCTACAACATTCGCAACCTGATGGTGCGCTGGAAGACCACGCTGATGACCGCTCTGGCGTTCACGCTGGTCGTCGGTCTGCTGACGGTCATGCTCGCCTTCGTCACCGGCATGCGTCGCCTGACCGAGGACAGCGGCAGTCCCGAAAACGTCATCGTCCTGTCCGACGGTGCCACCGACGAGGCGTTCAGCAACCTCGCTTACAGCGACACCAACGACATCGACAACCTGCTGGATGAGCGGCATCGCAAGATGCTGGCGCGCGACAAGGCGACCAATCAACCGCTGGCCAGCCGGCAGAAGTTCGTCGTCGTCGGCCAGCCGCTCCAGGGCAGCGAGGACGAGAAAAACCCACGGCGGCAGTTCCTGCAACTCCGTGGTGTCGAGGACGCACTGATCGCCGCCCAGGTCCACCGACTGGAGCTGTTCGAGGGCGGCCAGTGGTTCCGCGGCGTCCGTGCGCTGCCGGGCAGCGACCGCAAGGGAATCGCCGTCCAGGCAACCCAGGCGGTGGCGTTCCTGTCCGGCAAGCAGTTTGGCGTGCCTGTGCTCAGCCCGGCCGTGTCCGAGACGGCCATTGAGGCGGTGCTCGGCGAAGGCGTCGCCCGTGAACTGGCCAAACCGCTCGGCAAGGACAGCCTGAAGCCCGGCGATGTGTTCCACCTGGGGCCGCGCAAGTGGATCGTCGTTGGCGTCATGAAGTCGGCTGGTTTGACCTTCGGCTCGGAAATCTGGGCTGACGCCACGCTCGTCGGCGACCTGTTCGGCAAGAAGGTGTACAACTCGATCTTCATCCGCACCAGGGACGCACGCTTCGCCGAGCCCGTCGCCAAATTCCTGAGCGACCCGGACAAGACCGGCAAGGCCGCCTTCAAGGCCATGCCCGAGCCGGAATATTACTCCATCCTCGGATCGACCAACAAGCAGTTCCTGTACGCGATCATCGTCGTCGCCATTATCATCGGCATTGGCGGCGTCTTCGGCGTCATGAACACCATGTTCGCGGCCATCAGCCAGCGCATCAAGGACATCGGTGTGCTGCGGCTGCTCGGCTTCCCGCGCTGGCAGATTCTGGTGTCGTTCTTTTTGGAGTCGCTGATTATTGCCCTGCTGGGCGGGTTGGTCGGCGCGGCGCTGGGCTCGCTGGTGGATGGTATTATGGCGACCAGCATCGTCAGCAGCGGTCAGGGCGGCGGCAAGAGCATTGTGCTGCGGCTCACCGTAGACGCCAACATACTGGCGGCGGCCATTCTGTATGCGCTCGGCATGGGTGCGATCGGCGGCCTGATTCCGTCGCTGTCGGCGATGCGGCTAAGGCCGCTGGAGTCGCTACGCTGAATGTGGGGCAGACATTCCTGTCTGCCCCACGACCGAAGCGCGGGGTTACCGAATCCCGCGTTGGTCCGAAATGATCTGCTCACTGGGCGCGACGCCGTTCTGGCCGGGCGGCGGTGCCGGTTCCCCGGTCAACAATTGCTGCTGAATCGCCGCCAGAATCAGGTCTGCCCCGGCCCCCTCCGGCAGCGCCGAACCGATGGTGATGGGCTGGCCCTCGGCGGTTGGCTCGTGGACCGTCACCGGCACCACGGGCACGGCGACCGCGGTCTGCACGTCCGTCAGCAGCGCCTCGAATTGCTCCCGCGGGCCCGCCGTGCTGATGACCACCAGCTTGCCGCGCTTCAGCCCATTCGCCGCCGCCTGGCCGGGCTTCTGCAGCTCGGCCCCCTGCGCGTTCGGGTCGAAGAAGATCAGGCCCGCGTAGTTTTCCAGCGTCACCACCAGCGGGCCGGCCTTCTCGTCGTCCGCCGGCAGCACGAAGCGCAGCGGCCGCACCAGCGCCGACACCAGCGGTAGACAGCCCAGCCGGCCCCGCACGTTCGTCACCAGAATCGTCGGCGTCGTCGGCAAGTTCTCGTAGCCATTGATGCGGAACGCCGGCCGGCCCAGCTGCCGCAGCCAGATCAGCGACCGCAGCAGCATGTCGCGCTGGCGGGCGCACAGCACTGTGATGACGCCGAGCATCAACACCCCCTCCGTCATGAAGAGGTAGCGCGGCAGATACTCCTTGTTGAAATTCACTGGCTGCGGCCGGTCCTCCAGCCGCACCTGGTAGTAGTCGATGCCGCGGATCGTGTACTTGCTCACCTTCACCCACGACCCCTCATGCACGCCCTCCAGCAGGCGGATGTCGTTCGGCTCACTGCTCGGCGGCGGCAGCCCAATCCACTCCCAGGCGTCGAAATCCACCAGTTCCCACCGGCGCGGCACGTCCAACCCCGCGGAGGTGATCGGCACACGTGCCGTGCCCGCCTCGTCCGTCACCAGGAGCACCACCTTCTCGACGCGGTGGTCCTGCGTCTCCACCTTTTCTTCCAGCTTGATCTTGCCCCTGGGTTCGTCCACCGTCTCCAGCCGCTGCGAGATGCCGGTCGCCTCGGCGAGGTGGCCGACGGACCAGAACACCAGCGAGGCCAGGATGGCACCGATGGTGCAGATGAAATTGCTGGTGGCGACCGACGTCCCCTTGCTGCCCTTGGGGGCGCTGTACTGCAGCAGCGAGTACAGTGGCACCAGGTAGAACGCCGCGAACAGCCCCATCAGCGCCAGGCACGCGACCAGCGCCGGGATGGCGAAGATGCTGACGCCGGCTATCTCCGCCCCGAGCACCATGCCCAGCGCCCCGATGGCCACCAACCCCAGCTCCACCTTGCCGCGCGACATGAAGCCCGCCAGCGGACTGCCCAACCCCACCCCCAGCGACACCACCGCCACCATCATGCTCGTCTGCTGCTCGTCCCAGCGTGGGTTCTGCGACTCGCCGAACATGTACATCGTCGCCCGCATGAACGCCACCATGAACACGAAGAACGCCAGCCCCAGCACCGCGATCGACGACAGCCGATAACGCATCAGTGTCCGCAGGTTGACGAACAGCGGCCGGAACAGCTTCCACGGCACCCAGCCCGGGAACGGCCGGTTCGGGTCCGCCGGCGGCATCTGGCGGATGAAGTAACTCGTGCCGGTACCGATCAGCGCCAGGATCACCAGGATGACGCCGATCCATTGCTCCTCGCCGCGGTACGTCTTGGACAGGATGCCGCCACACGTCGTGCCCAGGATGACCGCCAGAAATGTTGTCGATTCCACCAGGCCGTTGGCCCGCGACAGGCTGCGCACCGTGAACAGCTCCGGCAGGACGCCGTACTTGCACGGCACGTAAAAGGTGCTGTGCGTGCCCATGAAAAAGACGCAGCTCATGACGAGCCACGGGCCGATCTGACCGATCAGGCCGTCGAAGGTGGCGCCCAGCCAGAAGCCGAGCAGTGCCAACGCGGTGATGAATACCTCGGCGACCTTCCAGAAGATCAGCGACCGGCGCTTGCTCACCTTGTCCGCCAGGTAGCCGGACAGCGTCGCGAAGATGGCCCAGGGGCAGTAGAACAGCAGCGGCATCAGCGCGATGGCCGTGCGCTCGTCGAGCACTTCCTTGCGGATGGCGAAGAACATTGCCGAGGCGTGAATGCACTGGTCATTGAAGGCCGCCAGGAACTCGGCGATCACCAGGCCGAGGAAGGTCTTGTTCTGGATGGTGTCGTAGAGGGTTGGAGTCAGGTAGGTGGTGGGCAGGGCGGTTGTCGCAGTGTCGGCCATGATCATTCCGAAGTAACGGGAGGGTGCTTTCGCCGGAGCAGTGCCGGGACTGCCGTTACTATAGACGACCACCGGGCCGCCGCCTACCGCGAATCAGGCCGTTCCCCGGCAGCGCCCGGTCTGGTATAATGTACACAGTGCCAGGGAGGGCTTGCATCTCTTTTCATTTCACAGACCCCCTACCAGCGCTCGGGGCAGCGCAGATTCCCTGTCAACCTTAGCGCTGGCAGACAAAACTGCTTGCCCGCTTCTGGCCGTAGCCGCAAACTTTAGTTTGCGTTCGGTTTACGCAGGCTAGAGCGGTTCGCAGTTGGGTGTAGCGGAAGTCGCCAGACTTCCGTCCGGTGCTGCTCGGAAGTCTGGCGACTTCCGCTACACCCATTCGCAATCTGCAATAAAGCCTGCGGCTACAGAGTTTTGTCCGCCTGCGCTAAATTTCGCGCCAGCCTCGATGTCCTTCATGATCCGACGCGGCGCAGCGGGGCGGCGGTCGGCACCAGTCGCGCCGGGCTGCGGAAGTCCGGGTTGGTCAGGCCGTCCACGCCAACCGTGATACCGTGGCGCGACGCCAGCGCCATCAGCGCCGCGTAGCCGTGCTGCCGTCGGCCGCGCGGCAGGTACTGCGCCGCCGCGATGGCCCCGCCCTGCAACACCGGGCCATCGTCGTACTCGCCAAGGATCCCCTCGTCCAGCCCGGTCGGCTCCAGCGCCTGCCGCAGGTTCTCCACGATGCGCGGCCGCAGAAACGTGTAGCCCGCCGTCACGTGCCGCACGCCCAGGTCCGCCAGCGCCGCCAGCAGCGGGACCACATTCTCACGCCGATCGGTCACCCCCGGCAGCAGCGGCGCCAGCGACACGCTCACCGGCACGCCCAGGGACCGCAGCCGCCGCAGTTGCCGCAGCCGCAGGGCCGGCGGCGCCGTCAACGGCTCCAGCGTCCGCTGCACGGTTCGATCCAGTGTCGTCAGGCTGATCGTCACCCGCACCGCATGGCGGTATTGCGCCAGCCCCTCCAGCGACGCGGGCCGCAGGACGCCGCGCGTCATCAGCCACGCCTCGACGCCGTGCCGCGCCAGAACGCCGACCACCCGCAGCGTTTCTCGTTGGTACGCTGCCCACGGGGCGAACGGGTCGCCGGCCGGGCAAACGTAGACCGCCCGCGGCTTGATGGCCCGCTGTCGCAGCTCACGGTCGAGCAGGGCGGCAGTGTTGGCGGCCAGGGCCACGACCGCATCGCCCTGGTAGCCGGCGTAGGCGCGGGCCGAGCAGAAGCCGCAGCGATAAGCGCAACCAGTACCGAGGTTTAAGGCCAGCACGTCCGGGTAGTCCGCCAGGGGACCGGGGTGCAGGACGGCGCCGCGACGGTCGCGCACCTCCAACCGCGGCAGCCGGCCGTACGGGCGTTCGTCCGTTGGTTGCTCTATTTCGTCGCCGAACAGGGAATTCAGCACGGGAAGTTGGAGGGTTTTCATGGTTGTTCAATGGTTGTGGGGATGGTTTGTTGTGATTGTGAGAATAATGTGGAAATGTTGAAATGCCAGGTTGGTAGGAGCGTTCGGAGGGGGGATAGGGGGATGGCGACCGCAGCCGGGGAAGGTATACTTGCAGTACCCCAATCCCTCGGGAGGCCTCGTCGAGTCATGGCCAAATCGCCGACCCTGAGCCTGGTAACGCAGCTGCCAGCCCTGCCGCCGCGGCCGCCGGACAGCAACAAGGGCAACTTCGGACGTGTCCTGGTGCTGGCCGGCAGTCGCGGGATGTCCGGCGCCGCCGTGCTGACCTCCAGCGGCGCCCTTCGTGCCGGCGCGGGCCTGGTACGCCTGGCGACGCCGGCCGACGTGCTGCCCATCGCCGCGGCCGCCAACCCGTGCTACATGACCGTCCCGTTGCCGCAGGACGACCACGGCCGCTGTGCCGCCAGCGCTGCCGACCTGTTGCAGCTCGCCGAGGGGCAGAGCGTCCTGGCCATCGGCCCCGGCCTGGGCCGCAGTCCGGCCTTGACGAGTTTGCTGGCGGAATTGCTGCCACAACTGCGCGTCCCCGTGGTGCTCGACGCGGACGGCCTCAACAATCTCGTGGGTCACCTGGACGTGCTGGGCCGCTGTGCGGTGCCGCTGGTCCTGACGCCGCACCCCGGCGAGCTGGCCCGGCTGCTGGGCTGCGAGATAGCGGTGGTGCAGGCCCGGCGGGCGGAACTGGCGGCGCAGTTCGCGGCGCAGCACCGGGTGGTGCTCGTTCTCAAGGGGCACGGTACAGTGGTAGCGGATGGGGCGCAAATGTATGTCAACGCCACGGGCAACCCGGGCATGGCGACGGGCGGGAGTGGGGATGTACTGACCGGCGTGGTGGCGGCACTGCTGGCGCAAGGGCTGAAACCATTTGCCGCGGCCCAACTCGGCGTGTATCTTCATGGGCGGGCGGGCGATTTGGCCCGGGACGAACTGGGCGAGGTCGGCCTGATCGCCACCGATCTGCTCGACTATTTGCCGCAGGCTCTGCGGCGCGGATGACAGCGGTTGGCGTCATGGCCGGCCGTGGATCGACAAGCCCTCAACCGGTGAACCACTGTTATGGAACTGCTCTGTCCGTCCTGTCAACAAAAACTGACCATCCCCGATCAGTACGCTGGCCAGCTGATGAAGTGTCCGCTGTGCCAGCAGAATTTCCCGGCGCCGGCGCTGCCCACGACGCCTGCGGCCGCCGCGCCGCCACCCCCGCCGCCGCCGATTCTGATGGAGCCCCTGCCGCCGCCCCCGCCGCCACCTGTCCCCGCCCGGGGCGACGGCTGGCAGCGGGACCGTGAGACCGAGGAACACTTGCCGGCCCTGCAACCGGTCGAGGAGGCGCCGCAGCCGCCGGGCGACTACACCCATTTCTGGAGCGTTTACTTCAGCCCGAAGGTGCTGATGTGGGTGCCGGCCCCGTTGCTGTTCGTCGTGTTCATCATGACGTTCTTTCCGTGGGTGGGCGTCTACCCTGGCGGGGTCTTCCTCCACAGCCAGAACGCTTACATGGCGGCCTTCGGCGGTTACTCCACGGACGAGGATCTGAAGGACGGATCGCCCTTCAGGGGTAAACTGGCGACGGAGGAGCCGGGATTCGGCATCGGCGTCTTTTTCTTCCTGCTGGTGTTTTTCCCCACGCTGCTGCTGGCCATCGCGGCGACAGTCCTGGGGGTGCTCGGCCACCAGGTGCCGCCGTTTTTGCGGATGATTCGGCCGTGGCGCTGGGCGCTGGTGGGGGGTCTCTCCTTCGTCGCGCTGTGTTTTTTGTGGCTGCAGGGCCTGATCGGCTTCAGCATTGAGAACCGCACGCTGGACGCCACCAACAAGAAAGCGAATGAGATGCTCCAGAACCTACCCGAGCAGGCCGACCAGGCGGCCAAAATGCGGAAAGGGATCGCGGTCTTGCGCGGCGTCGATGCCCAGGCGCTGGTGCGCACCTTCTGGTTCCACGCAGCGGAATGGCTGCTGTTCCTGACGTTCCTGGTGTCGCTGATGCTGTTCTGGATCGACTTCCGCGGCAACAAACCGCTGCCGCGCGTGGACATCATCTTCTAACGGCGAAACTCAGCTGACCCCGCTTACGTTTCGCGCGCTTCCAGCGCGCGAAACGTAAACGAGGTCAGCTGACATCCGCTCACCACATCGCCGCCTCCTCGCCGTCGAGCCGCAGCGTCAGGCACTTGGCACTGCCGCCCGCCTTGAGGAACTCATCCAGTTCCACCGCCAGCGGATCGTAGCCCCATTTCTTCAGGCCGCGCATCAACTCCTCGCAGCCGCTGTTGACCACGACCGATTTGCCCACCACCACCGCGTTGCACCCGAAGCGTTCCGCCTCGTCCTTGCGCACCGCCAGCAGCCTCGGGATGTGCGCCTGCAGCACGCGGTTGCCATACTCGTCGAACGCCGCCGGGTAGTAGATCGCCTCGCCCTCACGCAGCGGACAGAAGCAGGTGTCCAGGTGGTAGAAGGACGGGTTGACCAGCTCCAGCGGCAGCACCTGGCGCTGCAGGGCCTTGCCCAGCCACTGATGGCCGTGAACGTCGCTGCGGATGCGGTAGCCGGCGAACAACGTCGTGCCGCAGAACAGCGCGTCGCCGGCCCCCTCGAAGTACATGTCCGCCGGCAGCCGCATCACCTCAAAGCCGTGCGCCGCGAACCAGGCGTCGAAGTGCGGCGACTCGCGGGCGCGGACCTCGTGGCGGAAGCGCGAACTGAAGAACTTTTTGGCGAAGATCAGCCCGGCGTTGGCGGTGAACACCAGGTCCGGCAGGCCCGGTTGCGGCGTCATCAGCTCGATCTGCACGTCCAGTTCCAGCAGCGTCTCGTGCAGCTTGCGCCACTGCTCGTGGGCGCGAACCGGGCTGCTGCCGCGCTCCCGGCTCATCCACGGGTTGATCTCGTACTCGATGCCGTAGTGGTCGGGCGGGCACATCAAAATCCGGGGCTGACGCATGGCTATACCCCCAGTTCGTGCAGCAGGCGCGCAGGAACGGTTCCGCGTCCGTGACCATGCCGACGGTCTGGACGCTGCCGCGCTCGTTCAGGCGCGTCACCGGCGCCGGGTTGATGTCCACGACCGCCACCTTGACCCACGCCGGCAGCAGCATGGCCGTCGCCAGCGAGTGCAGCGTCGTGGCGATCATCAGCGCGAAGCCGACGCCGTGGATCAGCTCGCGCATCTGCTGCAGGGCCGCCTGCATGCCGGTGACAACCTCCGGTAGCGGCCCGTCGTCGCGGATGCTGCCGGCCAGGACGAACGGCAGCTGATGGCGGACGCACTCATACATGATACCACTTTTCAGCAGCCCCTGATCCACCGCGGCCCGGATGCCGCCGGCGCGGCGCATGGCGTTGATGGCGCGCAGGTGGTGTTCGTGGCCCTCCTCGGTCGGCAGGCCGTGCTCCAGCGACACGCCCAAACTGGTGCCGTACAGCGCCTGCTCGATGTCGTGCGTCGCCAGGGCATTGCCAGCGAACAGTACGTTCAGATAGCCCTGGCGGATCAGCCGACCGATGAACTCGACGCTGCCGGTGTGGACGACGGCGGGACCGAGCACCGCCAGGATCTTCTCGCCAGCGGCCCTGGCGCGGCGCATGGCCCCGGCGATTTCGCGGACGGTGACGCCCTTGGGCTTTTCGCTGGAAACGGGGCTGGCCATGAACTCGAACAGGTTCTGCCGGGCGGTGGCCGCATCGGAGAAGACACGCAGGCCCTGCCGGCCGACGACGATGCGGTCGCCCTTGCGAGCGTGGATCATCGGCAGGCAGCGGGCGGCGGCGCCCTCCGGGTCGAGGACAATGCCGCAGTCCTGCTCCTGGTCCTCCACGTCCACCCAGTCGCCGCGGAGCCGGACCTGCGTGCGCAGGTTCGTGGTGGCGTAGAAGTCCTCGGGAAAGGCCCCATCCAGATCGGCGGCAACGGCGACGCAATCGTGGGCGGCGGTGGGCGTGGCACCGTGGTCGTGGATGGCGGCGAGGATGTCGCGCAGGACGGCGGCGCTGGGCGCGTGGACCTCGATGCGGGCCCGGCTGGTATCGCGGGGCCGCCGGCCGACGTCGATGTGCTTGAGCGTGTAGGTGCCGCCGCGTGTCAGAATCTCGTCGAGCACCTTGGGCAGCAGCAGCGAGTCGATGATGTGACCTTCCAGGTTCACTTCTTCAACAAAGCCGGGAGAAACTGTCATGTGAAAGACCTCAGGATGAATGAATTAGAGCGGTTCACAGCCGCGTGGATCACGCCCCGTAGGACGGCTCTCCAGAGCCGTCTCCGAGACAAGGACGGCTCTGGAGAGCCGTCCCACAGGCTGTGCGCAAACCAAGTGTGAACCGCTCTCGCCACAGAGGACACAGAGAGAAAACCAGAGAAAAAGTGTTCTGGCCTCCCGGTCGGTTGCTGAATTTGATTTCTCCCTCTGTGTTCTCTGTGTCCTCTGTGGCTAAATTCCTCACTCTTTCTTGTGCTTGCTGCTCTCCGGCTTGGCCAGGCCGCCTGTGCGCAGCACCTCGGCCAGCTGCGACTTGGCCGTCTCGGGCAGCGAACTCTCGTGGATGGTCCGCACCGTTTGCTCGACCGCGTACTCGACGCGCTTCAACTCGACCCGGTTGTCGTCGATGACCGCATAGGATGCCCGCGGGTCGCCGTCACGCGGTTGGCCGACGCTGCCGGGGTTGACGACCAGCTTGTCGCCGACCTCCAGCACGTAGGGGTGGTGCGTGTGGCCGACGCAGACGACGTTGGCCTCGATCTTCTGCAACCGCCGCGTCCAGAACTCCTTGTCCGCGACACCGTACTCGTCCAGCGGGTCACGCGGCGTTGCGTGGACCAGCAGGAAGCGCGTCTCGTTCAGCGTGACCATGCGCGACAGGGGCAGCAAACTCAGGTATCGGCGGTCCTCCGTGGACAGGCGCTCCTGCGTCAGCGGGCGGGTGACGCTGGTCAGGTACTTGAAGCCGCTGCGGCCGGTGACGGTGACGTACTGGGCGACGCCGTGGTCGTGGTTGCCGCGCACCGCGTAATGGGCGTGCGTCCGCACCCAGTGGATGCACGGCACCGGCTCCAGGCCGTAGTCCACCAGGTCGCCCAGGAACAGGCAGACATCGTGCGGTTCCTGGATCGCCTGCAGCGCGGCCCAGTTGGCGTGGATGTCGGCCAGTACCAGGATGCGCATGCGCAGGCCCTTTGCCAAAAAAATGTCGAGATCGCTTGACGCGCACAACCCCCAGGGATTATAGTACAGGGAAAGCTCCCACAACCAGTAGCGAACGCACCCTGGAAGGAAGCCCGGAGTGACAAACGGGGTTGCCTGCCTGGCGCCACCGGCGCACCAGCCCCACGCTTTCCGAACCCCCGCCGCGACCGGCGCCAGCCGCCCGTCGTCGGCCGCTTCCCCGAAGGACGGTGCCATGGCTGAACGATCTGTACGTCGCATGACCCTGCGACAGCTGCTGACCCACGCGGAAAAGCTCACGCGCGACATGATCGAGCACGTGCAGAACACACTGCTGACGCAGGCGTCGGAGTACCGCGACCTGACCCGGCCCGTGCGCCGCAAGAGCCACTACCCGAAGTTCATCGCCGTGCAGAACACCCTGCGCAAGCTGCTGACGGCCGCCGAGGAGGCCAACGTAATGGCGGACCTGATTCGCGAGGAACTGCAGGAGATCCGCGAACACTCCCGCCGCGAGCGCATCAACCGGATGTAATGTCCCCGGCGAGCGGCGCGGCGTCAGGCCGCCGTGTCTGGCGTTCCACGGCGGTCTGACGCCGCGCCGCTCGCCAATCAAGGATGATCGGAGCGAAGCGCATGGATGCGTTCCCCCCCCGTGTTCACCTCGTCCACGACTGGCTGACCGGCATGCGCGGCGGCGAAAAGTGCCTGGAGGCGCTGTGCCGTCACTGGCCGCACGCCCGCCTGTACACGCTGCTGCACCAGCCCGGCAGCGTCAGCGAGCCCATCGAACAACTGCGGCCGCGCACCAGCTTCCTGCAGCGCCTGCCCGGCGTCCACCGCTACTACCGCTATCTGCTGCCGCTGCTGCCGCTGGCCGCGCGCTGGCGGTTGCCGCCCGCGGACCTCGTGGTCAGCTTCAGCCACTGCGTCGCCAAGGCCGCGCTGCCGCCGCCCGGCACGCCGCATGTCTGCTACTGCTTCACACCCATGCGCTACGCCTGGCACCTGCGCGAGTCCTACTTCGGCCGCGGCCTCAAGGGTCGGTTGCTCGACCAGGTGCTGCGCCGCCTGCGCGACTGGGACCGCCGTACCGCCGGCCGCGTCACGCACTTCCTGGCCATCAGCCGGGCCGTGCAGCGCCGCATCCGCGAATGCTACGACCGCGACAGCACTGTCCTGTACCCGCCGGTGGACACCGATTTCTACACCCCCGCCGCGGTGCCGCGCGAGCCGTATTATCTCGTGGTCTCGGCGCTGGCGCCGTACAAGCGCTTCGACCTGGCGCTGGCGGCGTGCCGGCGACTGCGGCGGCGGCTGGTGGTCATCGGCAGCGGCCAGGACGAGCCGCGCCTGCGGGCGCTGGCGGGACCGGAGACGCACTTCCTCGGCTGGCAGCCCGATGCGGTCATCCGCGACCACCTGCGCCGCTGCCGGGCCCTGCTGTTTCCGGGGGAGGAGGATTTCGGCATCGTGCCGCTGGAGGCGCAGGCGTGCGGTACGCCGGTCGTGGCGCTGGCGCGCGGCGGAGCCACGGAAACGGTGCTGCCGCTGGGCGGCGACCGGCCGCCGACGGGTGTGTGGTTCGCGGAGCAGTCCGCCGAGGCGCTGGCGGCAGCAGTCGAGCGCTTCGAGGCCCACGCCGACGCATTTGCGCCCGCGGTCGCGCGGCGGCAGGCATTGCGTTTCCACCAGTGGCGGTTCACGACGGAGTTGGTGGCGTATCTGGAAGGGGTGCTGCGCGGCACGGCGGAGGCGCTGCCGCGGGCGGCGTGAACAGGCAAAGGCGAGCCGGGAACGTCAGCGACCGGAGGAAACAGAGTCCCTCCGGTCGCTGACGTTCCCGGCTCGCCGGGGTGTTTCAGTCGGTCATGTCTGTGTGCTCACTTCACGGGCGGCATCGGCGGCCCACCAACGCCAGCGCCGTAGGAGCCGCACGGCGTATACACCGGCACGCACACCGTCGTCGGATAGGGCACCGTCACGCAGTAGGTCTCCTGGTAGGTGACGACCTCCGGCACCTGGTAGCACTCCAGCCGCCTGGCAACGCCTTCCACCACCTTGGGCTTGTAACTGCACACGTTGACGGTGATGTCCTTGACCACCGGCACGGTTTCGCAGACCATCCGCGTGCCTTCCACCACCCTGGGCTTGTAGCTGCACACGTTGACGGTAACGTCCCTGACCACCGGCACCATCTCGCAGACCATCCGCGTGCCTTCCACCACCCTGGGCTTGTAGCTGCACACGTTGACGGTAACGTCCCTGACCACCGGCACCATCTCGCAGACCATCCGCGTGCCTTCCACCACCCTGGGCTTGTAGCTGCACACATTGACGGTAACGTCCCTGACCACCGGCACCATCTTCATCACGGTGCAGGTGACCGGGACGACCGTGGTCTGCGGGACGCACACCATGCGCACGCAGCCCGTGCAGGGATCGACGACCGGACAGGACACCATGCGGCAGACCGTCACGTTCGTGGTGATCGTGCTTGGGACGCAGGTGTTGATCGTGATCTTCTGCGTGGTCGGAGTGATGATCTGTTCCTGGATGGTGTAGGTGAACGGCACCGGCTTGGTGACCATCTGGTAGGTGGTCACTTTCTGCGGGGTCGGGGTGATGATCTGTTCCTGGATGGTGTAGGTGAACGGCACCGGCTTGGTGACCATCTGATAGCTGGTCACCTTCTGCGTGGTCGGGGTGACGATCTGTTCGTAGACGGTGTAGTTGAACGGCACCGGCTTGGTGATCATCTGGTAGGTGGTCACCTTCTGCGGGGTCGGGGTGATGACCTGCTCGTAGACGGTGTACTTGTAGGGCACTTCGACTTCCTTGGTGTGCGTCCGCATCACGGTCACCTTGACCGGGCGCGTACGCACCTCCTGGCGGTAGGCCGTCACCTGCTGCTGGACGTAGGAAACGGTCATGCCGCACGGGGCTGCGCAGCCGACGCTGCCGACGCTGACGTAACCGCAGCCACTATTGCGCCGCCACCCGTGCGCGTCGCTGGTCGAAACGCAGGCGGCCACCACCACGGCCGCCAGCAGCACCTTCGCCCAAATCCGCATGAGATGCACCTCCCTAAGTTGCGACCCACTGCCTCACCAGTCCCAGGACGGGAAACCACTCAGGTGTGCAGTATGTTTGTCTGGGTGAAAAACCCCTGTTTTGAGAAAATAAGAAACCTTGAGAGTTTAGGCAAGATGGAAGCTTAGCTTGCCATATTTTTTCGGTATTGACAAGTGCAAATGTGCCGATTGTGCCGGTTTTTTCCGGGAGTCGGCCGTCGCCGTCGTCGCGCAATCTTTTTCCCAAAAGTGATCGCTTGCTGAATCGCAAATCGTGATAACGTCAGCGTTCGGCGCGCACCGAGGACACCTGGTGTCGCGGCCGCGCCAGATAATTTGCTGGCCTTCTCCACCTTCTCTACGTTAAAGTGCAAGAAGCTGATGCAACCTGCATGCCGAGGATGAAACATGAGGTGCTGTTTATTCGTTTGTCTCCTTGGGTTGCCGTGCTTGCTGGGCACCCTCGCGCCAGCCGTTGCGCAGCAGGGCGAACGGCCGCCGGACCTGCGCACGCGCAAGGCCGGTAGTGACTGGCCGAAGTTTCTGGGGCCGACCGGCGACGGTATTTCGCCAGAGAAGGGCCTGACCGTGCCATGGCCGAAAGAGGGGCCGCGCGTCGTGTGGCACCGGGAACTGGGCGCCGGCTACGGGGCGCCCGCCGTCAGCCGCGGCCGGCTGTTCGTGAGTGACCGCCACGAGGACCGCGTGCGACTGCAGTGCCTCAAGAGCGAGACCGGCGAGTTGCTGTGGAAGTTCGAGTATCCGACCGACTACAAGGACAAATTCGGCTACAACAATGGGCCGCGCAGTTGCCCTGTGGTGGACGAGGACCGCGTGTACGTCTACGGCGCCGAGGGGATGTTGCACTGCGTCCGGGCGGTGGATGGCAAGTTGGTCTGGAAGCGCGACACGCAGAAGGAGTTCGGCGTGGTGCAAAACTTCTTCGGTGTGGCCAGCGCGCCGGTGGTCGAGGGCGATCTGCTGATCGTGATGGTTGGCGGCAGTCCGAAGGACAGCGACGCGCAGGACTTCGAGAACCTGAAGGGCAACGGCAGCGGTGTGGTGGCGTTCGACAAGTACACCGGCAAGGTGCGCTACAAGATCACGGACGAACTGGCCAGTTACACGAGCCCCGTGCTGGCGACGATTCACGGCCGGCGCTGGTGCTTCGTGCTGGCGCGCGGCGGCCTGATCGGCTTCGAGCCGAAGAGCGGCAAGGTGGACTTCCACTTCCCGTGGCGCGCACCGACCTGGAGAGCGTCAACGCCAGCAACCCGGTGGTGGTTGAGGATCTGGTGTTCATTTCGGAGTGCTACGGGCCGGGCTCGGCGCTGCTGAAGGTGCGGCCGGGCGGCCATGACGTGGTCTGGAGCGACGCCAAAAAGGCGGTGCGCGACAAGAGCATGCAGACGCACTGGATGACGCCGATTTATGAGGGCGGTTACCTTTACGGCAGCAGTGGTCGGCACCAGAGCGCGGACCTGCGCTGCATCGAACTGAAGACGGGCAAGGTGATGTGGAGGCAACCGCGGCTGACGCGCACGTCGCTGCTGCTGGTGGACCGGCACTTCATTTGTTTGACGGAGGTGGGGCCGCTGCTGCTGTTCAAGGTGAACCCGCAGAAGTTTGAGCCGTTGTCGCTGGTGGAGATCAAGGAGAAGAAGGAGGAATTGCTGGAGGAGCCGTGCTGGGCGGCGCCGGTGCTGGCGCACGGCCTGATGTACGTGCGCGGCGCCCGGGGCCGCGACGAGGGGCGGTTGGTGTGCCTGGAGGTGATCCCGGCGAAGTGATCTTTTTACCGCGAACCCGGTTGGCCCCGTTTACGTTTCGCGCCGGCAGTGCGCGAGACGTAAACGGGGCCAAGTTTTGCTCGTCAGATGAACTCGATCCGGTTCGTCAGCTCATCCGGCTCGTAGACTTCCCAAATCAGTTCCAGGGCCCGGATGATGTCCCCGATGGTGCGGGTGTTTTGGCGACAGTACCCGAGGCCGGCGTGGGCAACGCCCGCGGCAGCGAGTGCCAGAAAGTCGTCGTCTTCCGTGAAGATCACCCGACACTGAGCCAGGCCGAAAGCGATGTGGTCAGCATCTTCGGCCCCGAGAAGACCCACGTCCGTCGTGGTGGTCACGTCGATACCAAGGCGGCGAAGCCCGTCAGCCACCGCGTGTGGCACGTGCTCATCCAGGTGAAAGCGGATCGTCCGCGGCATCGTGCTCGGCCAGCCTTTCCTGGAGTTTGGACGGCCCCGCCCTGGCCTTCAACTCGGCGACCAACCGCTCTTCGTTTTCGATGTCCCGCTGAATTTCGTCACGATGCTCCTGGTAATACTCCAGCGCGGCGTGGACCTGGGCGAGCGTCAGGTGCGGATACTCCGCCACCACCTGGGCAGGAGTCATCCCCATGCGCTCGACCCAGGTGTAGACGTGCTTGACCTTGATCCGCGTGCCGGCGATGCGCGGCTGCCCACCACAGGTGCCGGGTGTCTTCACAATCATGGCGGTTGATGGTTCCATACGCGCATTCTACCCGCCCGCCATTGGTTTCGCCATCAGACGTTAGCGCTCCCCTCCGCTGCTCAGCCGCCGCACGACGGCCTCACCGGCCGGTCGATTCCGTTTCCGCAGTCGGCGCCCAGAGACGGCGTACTTCCTCCGGGCTGTCCGCGGTTTCGAGAGCCTGGAGAATGGCCTCCAGTTTTTCTTCTTCGTGAATTTCATGAATCTCGGGCATCAACTTGAGCCCCGCTTCACCGAACCGCACCTTCAGGAGCGATTCAATGCCCCGTCGCAATCCCTTGCGGAGAGCGAGGCGCTCAATACTCGTGACGAACGGCATACGTTTCTCCTCTTGAAGCTTATCCAGTTCTTGCTGAAAAATTCCAGCTAGCGCCGGCGGCAATTCCATCAGCCAGTCGATCAAGCGGAACAATTCGCGCACATCCTGAGCGCTGAAGCCGCGCTCGTACAGGCCGCGCACCAACCGGAGCTTCCAGCCATGCCGGCCGACGGGATCGCCGCGCGTTTCGCGCGCCTTCAGGTGGGCCAGCACCACCGTGGCGAACGGGTTGGTGCTCGCCTCCAGCACGGCCTCGTGCGCCGCGAAGTCCAGCAGCTTGACGTGCTGGAAGCGAAGGCTGGCCTCGCAGTCGAACAGACTGCGGCGGTACTCGTCGGGTCGCCAATTGGGGTCGTCGTCGGCCAGCACCGCCAGGCTGGCCACCGGCCTATTGTAGCGGTCGAAGACGCGGTAGTTGTAGACGTACATGCGCAGCGGGAAGTCCGCGTCGCGCTCCGTCTGCACCTCGACATGGACCAGTACCCAGCACTCGACGCCGGCCTTCGTCCACACCTTGACCAGCTTATCGACGTAGCGCCGCCCCACCTCAGCCTCACGCACCACTTGCTGGAACTCCTTGTCCAGCGATTCATAACCGCGCGTCCAGTCGATCTGGGCATGCACTTTGGGGAACAGTAGCGCCAGGAACGCCTCGAAGTAGCGGTCCAGCGCTTCCTTCCACGGGCTGTCATAGTCGGCGGACACGTTCGCTCTCCTTCGCGCTGGGGCCGGGAACCTCGGCCGTGCTCAACCGCCGCACGACGTTGACGTAGGGCTCCAGAAAACTCACCACCAGAATCTCCTTCTCCGACATCTTCTCGCGCAGCACGCGCTCCGAGAAGGTGCGCACCAGGTAACCGAAGATGAACAACGCACAGTCGTCCATCCAGCGCGTCACCCGTTTGGCCACGGCGTTGAAATGCTGGCGAGCGTACTCCACGTGGTCGGCCGGCCAGTGACTGTACTCGGCCAGGAACGCCTCGCGCTCGCCCATCGACCAGGCGCTGCGCTCGTCGGCGATGATGCCGCGGTTCACCAGCCAGCGGCACAAACACTGAAACATGTCGTGCAGCGCCGGCGGCGTCTGGGCTTGCACATCCGCGGCGCGGTCGAAGTGGAACACCAACCGCACCACCTGCGTGCTCTCCTCCATGACCTCGCCGCTGTCCGGGTTGAAGTAGACGCCGTCCACCGCGTAGAGCGAGTAGCCGCGGAAGACGCTCTCATACATGCCGATGCGCTTGACCGCGTGCCGTTTGCTGAGCGGCTGCGGTGGCACGCCGCTGTCGCGGTCGTACTGGTCCGGGTCGAGCAGATGCGGCCATTGCTTCAACTCGATCAGCAGGTCGGCGGCGCGGGCCTTCAGGTACGCCTGCACCTGGTCGGCGTGGAAACCGGCGCGCAGCGCGTCGAAGATGGCGCCCTGATAGGCGGCCTTCTTGGGGAAGTAGATTTCGGAGTAGAAGCCGGGGTCGCTGCGGTGGAAGACGTAACGGGTCGAAGGGGGCATGGGTTCCTCTTGCACTGCCGCGACGGTTATTGACCTGCTCCGATCAATGTATCAATTACCCTCGAATAGATGACTCCTTTCCTCAACGAGGAGGACCACGGCTGAACCCCCGGGCGCGGCCAACGCTTGTGCGCGGCGCCGCCGCCGGGTACAACACAGGCACCATTCGGCGTCCACGGGACCGTGGACCGCCATTCCCCAGGGGCACGCGCCGGCACGGAGCGCCGACCGCGCCACCCCAGCACGGAGTGTCCCATGTTCAGAAGTTTGGCCGTCGTCGCGCTGTGTGTGCTCCCGGCCACCGCCGCCCAGGACAAGGCGATGGTGCCCAAGGGCGTCTGGGCGGTGCCCTGCGTCATCATCGCGGTACACCCGGCCGCCCTTGAGGTGGCTCTCGATCCCCAGAAGTTCCCCAGCCCTGTCGAGCGACCCTTCAAGCTCAAGGTCACCAGGGAAACTCAGCTGGAGCAACTCGACGTGCCGGGGCCGGACGGCAAACAGGTCCTGACCACCCGGCCCATCAAACTGACCGACCTGCAGCCGGAGCAACCGCTCAGCGTCATCTTTTTTTCCGACGGCAAAGACCTGACGCTGTTGCGCGGCGTGGCGTCGGGCCCCAGCCTCAGCGGCAAGGACCTGCCGATCTTCGTCGATAAGCTGGGCGGCAAGGTCAAACGCCACAACTGGAAGGATAAGGTCTCCTACACCGTGGACCTGAAGGGAACCAAGGTCACCGACGCGGACCTGCGCCTGCTCGCCCCGATGCGGGGTCTGGCCACGCTCGATCTGGCGTTCACGGCCGTGACCGACAAGGGCATCGCTCATCTGGCCGGCGCGGAGGACCTCAGCAGCCTGGACCTCACCGGCACCAGGGTGACCGACGCGGCCGTCCCGCACCTGCGGCAGATCCCCAACTTGCACACGGTCCAGTGTCCGCTCACGGCCATCACGGACAAGGGCGTGAGCCAGCTGGTCCAGGACATGAGTTTAACCGTGTGTCGGGCCAGCCGTGGGGACAAGGCGCACTACCGCGTCCACCAGAATTACGAGAAAGGCGAGTTGAAATTCAACTACCTGATGATCGGCGACACCTACTTCGGCAGCTACCTGGTGGGCAAGATGGAATTGCCGCCGGACTTCCGGCCCCAGAACCTGCGCCGCGAGGCGACGACCTACTACCACCGTCACGGCCCCGTCGGCCAGGTGCTGGCCAAGCTGGAATGGTTCAAGCCCGCCGGCGTCGTGGACTATCCCTCCGATGTCCGCCTGCCCGCGTCGCTGGTGGCACTGTCGGCGCCGTTCTATGTTCGGCAGATGCAGCTGCTGCCGACGCTGGGCACCGAGCCGGCCATCGGCGTGGTGCGGCTCAACGTCGGCACCGCCGCTGCCTACGGCCGGCCTGGGCAGCACATCCACTTCTACAACAGCACGCCCGAGATCAAGGCGCTGACGCTGCCGCCCAAAGGCCAGGTATACTTCGGCTATATTCAGGACGCCCGGAAGCGCGGCGTTCAGGTGAAGGTGATTGACGGCCCGGAGCGCGCGACGCTCAGCAAGAAAGCCCCGAAAAAGTATTACAGCGCCCTGTTCATCGACCTGGCGCGAACCGACCTGCGCGACATCATGACGGAGTTCATGACGCAGGAGGCGCTGGCGGATCTCATGGGCACCTTGACGGAGACAGGCGTCGTGGGCTTCCACACGTCGCACCGCTACCAGGATCTCCGGCTGCCGATCATCGATGCGGCCAAGGCCCTGAACCTGGCCTGGAAGGTGGGCAAGGACACGGGGGACCGCGTACAGAACCCGAACCACTTCGGCTCCGAGTGGGTGATGGTGGTGCGCAAGGCGGAGTACCTGCAACACCTGACAAACGTCCAGGAAAAGGAGCGGAGCCTGACCTGGACGGTCCCCGCCGCCACGGGCAAGCATCTCTGGCGCGACGGCCAACCCCAGGACCTCAAATCGTTGACCCGGCCGCCGGCGAAGTGACAGGATCTCTTGCCGCGGCTTGCCGCCTGGCGGGGGAGCGCCAGGCGGCAAGCCGAAGCAAAGCCTCAATATCCCTCCCAGCCCAGCGCCTCGAAGAAGGCATACAGCCACGGATGCCGCCACGGATTCATCACCGCGTAACTCACCGACATCACCGACACCGCCAGCAACAGATACGCCACACCGCGGCCCCAGCGACTTTGGCCCAGGCGGTCCGCCACCGGCAGCATCGTCAGCAGCCACAATGGCGACAGCCACATCAGCCAGCGCAGCCCCGTCGTCCAGCCGCCGTAGTTGACCGTGCGGTTCGTCAGGTAAAAGCCCAGCACCACCACGCTCACCAGCAGCGTCCCCAGTGCCAGCAGCCGCCGGTTGCCGCGGCGCTCGTCGTCGGCGCCGAGGCGGCGCAGCAGCACCAGCACCATGCCGGCGAACGCCAGAATCCAGATCGGCGACAGCGAAAAGATGCCGTGATGGCCGATCAAACAGTTCAGGATGTACTCCGCCCGACTCTCGCGCTGACCGGCCCAGTCGATGCCGCGCTTGACCTGGCCGGCGGCGGGCGGCAGCCAGTGACTGCCGGCGTACTCGTACCAGGGGCCGCCGAACTCGCTGTACGCCGGCCGCCACATGCCGACCGCGAGGTAGTTCGTCAGGAAGAACGCAACGGCCGGGATCAGCGCCGCCGGCACGAACCACATCAGCGTCAGCCGCGGCAGCCGCCACAGCAATACCAGCCCCAGGAACGCTGCGAACGCCGCCGCCGGCAGTTCGTTGGTGATCGTGAACGCCGTGAAGAAGCCGGACACCGCGAGGCAGATGGCGTCACGTCTTTCTTGCTCCCCTCCCCCCCCAGGGGGAGAGAGGGGAGCAGAACGGCGCTCCCACACGACCAGCGCGGGGTACAGCGCGAACAGCACACAGCACGTCGCGACACTGTGGTTGTTGAGCGTCACCGCGAACGGCGTCAGCAACGTCGCGAACGCCGCCGCGGTCAGGACGTACAGCCGCCCCCAGTCCGTCGTGCCGTAGCGGTCCAGCAGCCGGCTCAACAGGTACAGATAAATCACGAACGGCACCAGGTTCACCAGCACCAGGATGATGCGCACCACCGCGAACGGCTGCGTCAACAGCGACAGGCCGCACTGCAACAGCAGCCAGTACACGCCCGCCACCAGCGTGGACAGCAGCGGCGGCTTGCTCGAATAGAACTCCAGCGTGTCCGGCCGCAGCACCTTGTCCACCGTTCCCCAGCCGTCCTGCGTCACCAGGCCGGTGTCGTAGTAACCGCCGTCCGGCAACAGCACACGCTGGCCGATGACGTAGGTGCCCTTCGTCGCCAGTTCCTGGATGGTACACCAGCGCGAGCGGTCGTTGGAGCTGAAGGTCGGCATCGGCGGCGGCACGCGCGGCGGCCACTTGCGCTTGTGGCCCGGCTCGTCCGCGTTCTGGTACAGCGACGGCTCGTAGAGCAGCTCCGCGGCGCAGATGCGACCGAACATCATGGCCGCGGCCACGGTGATGAGCAGCGTGTACAGCGAGCGAGGCGACAGGGTGAGCGTGGCGGTCATGACGGCGTTTCTTGGGGTGTGGGGCGCACCTCGGCGGGGGGGCCGTTGAGGTCCGCGGGCGGGGCGGTGCGCTCGGCGATGCTGAAGTGATCCTCCTCGCGCACCATCAAGGAGGCCATCATCTCCGCCAGCAGGCCGATGGACATCAGCTGCGCCCCCAGCAGCAGCGCCGCGACGGCGTAGACCAGCAGCGGCCGCTCGTGAACCGGCAGGAACAGCGTCGGGTCGAACAGCCGCACCACCCAGGTGCCGGCCAGGTACAGCATGCCGAGCGCCCCCACGGCGAAGCACACCAGACCGACGCCGCCGAGCATGTGCTGCGGCCGCTGACCGAAGCCCGTCAGGAACTTGACCGTCAGCAGGTCGAGGAAGCCCTTGAAAAAGCGCCGGACGCCGTAC
Source organism: uncultured Gemmataceae bacterium (assembly GCA_963750165.1). Classification (GTDB taxonomy): domain Bacteria; phylum Planctomycetota; class Planctomycetia; order Gemmatales; family Gemmataceae; genus CAVVPN01. Next base: position 1,232,541 of record CAVVPN010000003.1, read on the forward strand.
TTGCTGTGGCCGTGCAGCCGCGGCCGATGGTTGATCTCGATCTCGCCGACACGGAAGCCGCGCGCCGCCGCCAGCACCGGAATGAAGCGGTGCATCTCGCCGTAGAGCCGCACCTCGCGGAAGACCTCGGCGCGGTACGCCTTCATGCCGCAGTTGTGGTCGTGCAATTTGACGCCCGTCAGCCAGCTAACCATCGCGTTGAACACACGGCTCGGGTAGACCTTGTGCCAGGGGTCCAGCCGCCGCCGCTTCCAGCCGCTCACCACGTCCAGCGGCCCGTGATTGCCCCCGTGAACTTCGCCGTCGTACAGGCCGCGCAGGAAGCGCGGTATCTCGGCGGGGTCGTCCTGCAGGTCGGCGTCCAGTGTCAGCAGGGTGTCACCGCGGGCGGCGCGGATGCCGGCAGTCAGCGCCGCCGCCTTGCCGAAGTTGCGGCGAAAGCGGATGCCGTGGACGTTCGCGTGCTGCCGGGCCAGCTCGCTGATGACCTGCCATGAACCGTCACGGCTGCCGTCATCGACGAGGATCACCTCCACGTCAAGGCGGTTGCCGCGGGCGCTGCGCACGATCTCCTCATGCAGCGCCGGCAGGCTGTCGCGCTCGTTGTACACAGGGATCACCAGCGAAATCACGGCCGCCCCTTCCACCAGAACAGCACCGCCGCCAGCACCAGTTCTGCCGCCGTCCACGTCAACCGCAGCAGCAGCGCCACCAACGTCGCCAGGCCGCGGCCCAGGGGCTCCTCGACCGCCAGCGTCGGCGCCAGGAACAGTTCCAGCACCAGCTCGCGGACGCCGATGCCGCTCGGCACCACCAGCGCCAGAAAGCCGGCGACGTAACCCAGGCTGATCGACGCGGTGTAGCGCGCCCACACACCCGGCGTCAGCGGCGGCGGCTCCGGCACCACCGCCCACGCCAGCGCCCAGACGCTCACGCCCAGCAAACACCACCCCAGTCCCGTCACCAGCAAACCCAGCGCCACCGTCCGCGCCCGCAACTGCGGCAGCTGGAACGACTCCACCGTCTGGAAGCGCCGGCCCAGCCGGGCCAGCAGCCGGTTGAACACCGCCGGCAGCAGCGGCACGCCCAGCAGCGCCAGCAACGCCGCACCGAGCAGCACCGGGTGGACCTCCAGCCCGTCGCCGAGCGGGATGGAGCGCAGCCGGTCATCGGTCGCGGTCAGCGCCGGCAGCGCGAACAGCACCACCGCCAGCAGCGCCCCGGACGCCATCGTCGTCAGCACCTCAATGGTGGCGCTGATGAGGGCGACGCCGACACGCACCTCCGCCCCGGGGACGCGGACCAGCTGGCCGCGCAGCAGGATCGCCAGCGCCTTACCAGGGACGTACTTGCCCAGATGGCTCAGGTAGTACGCCCGGAACGTCGGCAGCAGCCACGGCCCCTCGCCGAAGACGCGGAGCAGGTGGAACCAGTACCACGCCGAGCCGGCCAGGCCCGCCAGGTACAGCACCGCCGACAGCAGCAGCCAGGCGGGCTGCACCGTCAGCGTGGCCAGGTCGAGGCGGCCCAGGTTGACGGCGAATTCGCGGCCGACGAACGCCAGGATCGCCACCGCCAGCAGGGCCTTGACGAGCGGCCAGCCCCAGCGCCTTCGCCATGCGTTCATGCTGGCACATTGTACGGCCCGTGCCGGCCAGCGTCCCTGGATCGGAAAAGGAGGTACAATAGCAGAAAGGCATGCGCTGTCTGGGTTCGTAGTTCCGCCTTCAGGCGGTCTTCGCCAAAACCCGCCTGAAGGCGGAACTACGAACGAAGAAGAGCAGCGGCCGGAACTTTTTGGCCGGCGCCGCGGTCTATTGAAGAGAGGGCCGCCGGCAGCCCCTTCCCAGCGTTCGCGTTGACGGTGAAAGGACAGGTGCCATGAAACTCTGCATCGCACTGAGTACGCTGTTCGGCGTGGTCGCGCTGACCACCGTGGAGGCCCAGCTCCCCAAGAAGGAAGAAATTCCCAGGTTCATCGGCCAGTTGAAGAACTCGAAAAGCGCCCAGGAGCGCGTCGCCGCCGCCGAAGCCATTGGTCGCCGCGGCGCCGTCATCGTCACCGACGTGAAGGATGCCATTGGGCCGCTGGCCAACGCGGTCAAGGTCGATGGCGACGCCCAGGTGCGCGCCGCCGCGGCCAGGGCACTGGGCGAGATCGGCAGCGAACCCACGATCACGGTGCCAGCGCTGACCGAGGCGCTCAAGGACAAGACGGTCGTGGTCAAGATGGCGGCCATCAACGCCCTGGGCCAGATCGGCAAGGACGCCAGCCCCGCCATGCCGCAGCTGCGTAAGATCGCCCAGGAAAAGAAGGAAAAGAAACTCTCGCAGGCGGCCAACGCGGCGCTGAAGGCGATCAGCGGCAAGAAGAAAAAGAAGGGTTAACGCCTGGGCCAGGATCGTATGCTGTAAGGAGGAGGACATCTTTCATTGCAGATTGCGACTGGGTGTAGCGGAAGTCGCCAGACTTCCGAGCAGCACCGGACGGAAGTCTGGCGACTTCCGCTACACCCAACTGCGAACCGCTCTAGCTTTTCGACAATCCAAGGTTCTGTTGGCCGTGGTACTCGGAAGCGGAAATGAATGCGAGGTTGAAGGCCCTCGCGGTCTCCGGGCCCAGCCACAGACATCGCCTGAAGGTTTCCTTGAGTGCCAGACGATTGCAGAGGAGACCTTCGGTGGCGCTGTGCCTGGACCTGGCGGTTCGACCCGCCCATCAACTCCGACTACGCCCAGCAAATCGCGGCGTTCCTGGCCGCGCGCGGGCGTGAGAACGCGGGCGTCCCACCGCAGGAATTGCACTTTGCAGTGGGCAGCAATTAACACGGAGGACTCATGGCCGAAATGACCATCCGCCTGATCTGCAACCCGGCGACCGGCAAGAAGGACATCATCATCAAGCTGCGCTCCGACGAGGACGCGCTGCCGCACGAGCACGAGCAGCAGCACCGCGCCCTGGTCGAGAAACTCATCCACGGCGGCGTCGTGGCGGCCAGCGAGGTCGGGCACATCGTCGTCGAGCGTGAGCAACCCGAGGCGGCGCCGGCCGCGGCCGCCAAAACTCCGCCGCAGGATCAACGCGCCGCCGTCGCCGAGGGAAATTGAGCCCATCATGGTCCTGTACTTCCCCGACAGCGACACCCTGCGCCTGGCCCTGACCAGCGGCGCCGTGCCCGCGGCCGTCAGCGCCGCGGCCGTGCGCGCCGGCTTCGACCCCCAGGGCCCCTGCTGGGTCGAGCCGTCCGTCGGCCTGGCCCGCGCCGCCCTGCGCGAGCTGTCTCGCCTTGGCGTCAACGTCGTCCGCGGCCAGGAAAAGAAGCTCACCGACGCCCTCACCTGCTGGCGCAGTTGCTGCCGCTGCAGCGCCTGGCGGCGCCGCCGGCCCCGTCCGCCCAGACGCCCGTGCTGTTCGAGCTGGCCGACGCCGCGCAACTGCCGGCCATCGCCGGCGAAATCCTCCGCCTGGGCAACGACCGCCAGGGCTTCCGCGCCCTCGCTGGCGACGACGACCGCCGCGCCTTGCTGCGCGTCGTCGGACCGCCGTACTACTCGCTACTGCGCGCCCTCGACCGCGCCGGAGATGGCGGCGCGCCCGTCGCCTACCTCGAAGCGGCGCCGCGCCTCTGGGTCCAGGTTGGTCACACGCACCCGCTGCTCGGCCACCTGCAGGCGCCACCCGGTAAGCTCGTTCTGCTGCGGCCGCCGCGGCACTGGCTGTTCCTTGATGAGGCGCCCTTCGGCGACATTTACGATATTGTGGAGTTTAGCTTGCCAAAGGCGCCCGTCCGGCTGCGCGAGGCGGCGCTGGAACAGCGGTTGGGGGTGCCGCTCCGCCTGGTCCCCGGCGGCGCCAACGACGTGGTGGAACTGTGGGTATTGCGCGAGCGCGGCCTGGAACAGATTGACGAACTGGTGCGCCAGGCGGACGACCTGTTGTTGCCGCGGCTGTCGTTCGCGGTCGGCGAGCACGGTGGCCAGCGCATCTTCGTGCTGCGGGCGCGGAAGTCGAAACAACTGCCGCCTGTGGTCGTGCTGCCGGACGCGCTGGGATTCCGGCCGTACCTGCACCTGCCCAACCTGTTCCTGCCGTGCGGCACGCGGCTGCAGCCGCTGCGCCGCGACGCCATCCGCAAACTGCTCGCGGCGGACCTGGAGCAAACCACCTGGCTGTACCCGGACGGCCAGGGCGGCTTCACGCCGGAGAGCCTGCCCGACCACGCCTTCCGGCCGCTGGCCGACTGGATCGATTACGTCCTCGACCATGACCGCGCCGCGCTACAGACGTGGGTGGAAGCGACGCAGTTCAACTTCGACGGCTTCATCTGCCGCGACGAACAGGAGCCGGGCGAGAAGCAAAAAAAGGCCGCGCGCGACAAACGGCCCGAGTCCCGCAAGGGCGACGGCAGAACCGCGACCCCGGGAACGACGTTCCAGGCCCCAGCCCCGACCGAACAGCCCGCCGCCCCGCTCGCGCCACTGGAGCGCCAGCGCGTGGAGCCGAGCCAGCTGCAGCGCGAACTGAAGGCACTGGAGCAGCAATTCCAGGCCTGCGCTGGCCCCGTCGATGCTCCGGAGCGGCAGGCGCTGTGGCCGCGGTTGGCGGAACTCAACAGTGCCCTTGGCGAGCAGGACGCCATGATCTGCTGGGCCAACGCCCTGTGGAACGGTGGCGCTGATGTCGTCGAGCACGCCCGCCACTGGGCGGCTCATGAAACCCGCGATGGCGGTGGGATGCTGTCACCCCAGGAACTGGGGCGCATCCTCAGCGCGACTGACGTGACGCCGCCGGACGTGCGTCGCGTGGCCGCCGCGGTCATCGCTGCGGAAGGCCAGCCCGGGCCGCTGCCTCAGCGGCTGGCGGAGGTACAGGCGTTTCTCCAGCGGCAAGAACACCTGTTGCCGGTGCGCGTCGTCTGGCTGGCGGCGCTGGCGCTGTACCGGCTGTCCGGCGGCGACGTGCTGGCGCTGACGCGCTGCCGCGACCGCCTGCTGGAGCGGCTGTACAAGACCGGCCTGGCGACCGACCTGGACTTGCCGCGTTTCCTGCGCTTCTCGGCGGTGCGCGGCGACCGTCTGCGCCTTCCGCGACTGGCTGGTGAAGCTGCCGGCGCTGGTCGAACACTGGCTCACCGCGGTTGATCGCGGCGAGGCTGACCCGAAGAACACCAACGCCTACGCCCAACTGATCCTGGCCTTCGCGATGGCGCGGCTGGGCGACGAGCGGGAGAGCCAGCGATTGCAGAACCTGGCCCGCGCCCGCCTCCGGCAGCCGGACCTGGAACAGCCCGAGGTCCACGCGGCACTGCTGGACGCCTTCGAGTTTCGCATCGGCCAGCTGATGCAGCAGCAGTCGGCGGCCGGCCCGTTGCCCGCCGACTGGCTGGCGCGGGTCGAGCACATGGACCACACGACGCGCTACAAGGTGGACAAACTGAGGCAATACTCGCGCGTCCTGGAGCCGCACGTCAAGATCGACCCCTATCGGCGCTTCCAGGTGCGCTACGATGGCGACCTCGACCGGGCCCTGGTCCGCCTGCAGGACGTGGCGGACCGCCAGCAGTTGCACAACGAACTGCGGGCGCTGCGCGCACAGGTCGGCCGCACGACCGCCGAGGACAAGGAACGTTGGGGGCGGGTGCTGGCCGCCAGCCTGGTGCTGGCGCCGCGCGTCGGCGAAGCGCTGGCCGAGGAGTTGCTCGCCGAGGTAACGCCCGCCTGCGACCTGCTCGCGAACCTGTGGCGGTCGAAGAAGAAGAACGCGGCGGCGGACGAGGTGCCTGCCTTCCTGGAGCAGGCCAACCTGCTGGAAAAGGGCCTGTTCCTGGCGGCCCACTTCGACCGTCCGGCGCGGGTCCAGGAGTTCGTCAGCCGCTTCCGCCGACTGCTCCAGACCCAGCAGGGGCCGGCCACCCTCAAGGTGCTCAACACCGTGGCCGACCAGTCGTTCCGCGGCCTGCGCAAGCTGGGGTTGCGCGACGAGATCGACCAGGTGCTGCGTGAGATGGCAGACCTGGTGCTGCGGGGCCGCGACATGACCGTGCTGCGCGACGACAAGGACTGGCCGGCGATGCTCACCACGTTGCTACGCGTGGCGGACGGCTGGTTTTACTTCGGCAAGGAGGCGGAGGCCAACGCGGTCATTGAGGAGGCACGGCGGCTACTCTACGGCGGGAATCTGGAGCGGCAGCTGCAGCAACAGCTGGCGCTGGCCTATGCGATGACGCTGGCCCAGGCGCCCGTGGAACAGGCCCTGCACGGCATCGAGGAACTGTTCGGCAAACTCAAGCGGGCACACGATGTCTTCTTCACGAAGTCGCATTACGGCGTGATGCAACTGGCCCTGATCGAGTCCGTGGTGCTGGCGGTGGTCAGCGAGGACTTCGCCGTCGGGCGCAGGCGCGGCGCTGGCTGGACGACGAGGAATATCTGATCCGCCGGCGCGTCCACGAGGACGTCGGCGCGGCGCACCGCGCCACGGGATGAGTGGCGTTCGCGGGCGCGGTTCCCATCCGACCCCGTTTACGTTTCGCGGGCTGAAGGTCGCGCGAAACGTAAACGGAGCAGGCTTGTCGTTAATGTTGACAGGTCTGGCAATTTGCCCCGCAGCAGGGCGCCAGCCAGTTGGGGCCCATGAAGGCGGACGGTGGCAGGAAGTAGTAATAATTCGGCACCGTGCAATAGCAGGAGCAGGTGTGCCTGCAGGCGCACGGCGGCAACGGCAGCGGTCGATAGCACAGCCAGTTGAAGAAGTGCTCCACACAGTTGCCGTGGCGGTTCGGCCAGCAGCCGTCCGTTCCGCAGCTGGCGCAGCCGTTGCAGCCGCCGTTGGGCACAGTCGCGCCGGCCGGCACGACGTTGGCCGGCGGCAGCCCGCCATTGGGGACGATTTGCGGCGGCGGGGCCTCGGCCACCTGGGCGCGGGCGACGCCGGTCACGCCGAGCAGCACTACGAGCATCACGGGGAGAATGCGGGTCTTCATGGCCTTCCTTGGCTCAGGGGACACGGCCGCGCCCGGACTCCGCCCACCAGAATACCGGCGCAACCCTCACCCCTATCTTTCGGCGTTTGGCAAGCGGCAAGCCAATCGAAGGGGCCGCCCCGGTGCCGTGAAAACCGCGCCGCCCGTTGCGACCGATACCAGGCGCAGGATTACGCGGCTTACCTCGATAGGGCTTTCAGCTCCTCCGCCTCCAACTTGAGCAATGCCGCGGTGTTTTCGACACACTCCGGGTCGCGCCGCCGCCAGTCGGCGACGAAGCGGGCCGCCTCGGGCCGCGGGTTGTGGAGGTAGCCAAAGACAATGGCCTCACTGGCGGCGGCGTCCTCGGTCAGTGTGGGCTTGCGGTCCATCCGGAAGTTACCGCACTTCCCCTGTGCGGAGAGTCGGCACGAGGTTCCCGAGGGCCCGGCCAGGCCGATGGCGAGGACGGCGACGACGGCCAGGATGGCGACACGAAGGGCACGCATACGGACCTCCCGGTTGGCAAGAACGTCCGATCCCGCGGATCACTCCGGAGCGAACTACAGCAGCACTGGCGAACTCAAGTGCAGGAGCAGGCCGGGCACCCCCGGGTGCAGCAACCGGCCGCCGCCCAGCGGCAGGACGTTTACGGGGGCGCGCGTCGCCTCGTCGTGTTCCGGCTTGACCTGGCGCGACGGCGGCGTCGGGGCTGTGCGCGGCTCCCCTGGCAGCGCCGCGCCGGGTGGTGCGGTTTTTCGGGGGATCGGCGGTGTCTCACACGGGCAGCGGTTCGCGGTACCGGCGCTGCCTTCCCGGGCCTCGGAACAGGCACAGGTGGCGTCCGTCCGGAAGCGGGTCGGCGACCAGCCGCCCACGGCCACGGCGAAAACGCCGGTGGCGACCAGCAGCAGCCCAAGGCCGCTGGCGGTCCACCTGGCCGCCCGCACGGTGCGACACCGACGGCAGTACACGCGGAGGCCGAGCCGGCCGCCAGGAATCGGCGTTTCCGTGCCACACCGCGGACAGGAGAGCAGGGTCGCCATGACTGGGAACCTCTGGACAGTGGGCCAGGCGGCCCGATCAGGTTCACGACATTTGCTATATCCTACGCTAACGGCTGGTTGGTGCAACCGCAACCAGGGAGCCCGAGCGCCAGCGCGGGACCAGCGCTGGCCCCGCGCTGGCGCTCGGGCTCCGAGCAGGCGCTCGCGGCGGCTTTCGTGGTTGACACCCGCCGCCCCCGCCTGCCACACTCAAAGAGGTGGGTCCGTCGATTTGGCACAGGGGATGCGTTGACGAACGTGGAGGTTGATTCCGTTACCACTGTGAGGTGGCTCATGTCCCGCTTATTCGCGCTGCCATTCATTGCGACCGTGGCCCTGTTGCTCGACGCCGGCCTCGCCTGCGCCCAGCCCACCAACACCACGGAGGTCACCAGTCTGACGTTCACACCGGACGGCAAGAGCGTCCTGGCCACCAGCCTCGACGGTACGCTGCGTCGCTGGGGCCCCAGCGACGGCAAGGAAAAACAGCGCGTGACCGCCCACAAGGGCGGCGTCTACGGCGGCGCCCTGTCCGCGGACGGCAAGCGCTTCGCCACCGCTGGCGGCGATGGCAGCGCCCGTCTCTGGGATGCCGTCACGCTCAAGGAACTCCGCGCCTTCCAGGGCCACCGCGGCGAGGTCGTGGCGGTCGCGCTGACGCCGGACGGCAAGATGCTGGCCACCGGCGGCGCCGACAAGACCATCCGCCTGTGGGACGCGGACACCGGCAAGGCGCTCCGGCAGTTCCACGGCCATGAGGTCCGCGTCACCGGCCTGGCGTTCGCGCCGGACGGACGACTACTGCTCTCGGGGGGCGTTGGCAACGTGGTCATCCCGGGCTTCTTCATCAACGCCCAGCACGCCGACCAGGCGGCCCTGTGGGACACGGCCACGGGCAAGCCGGTGCGCCAGCTAACGCAACGCGGCACTCAGGTGGCATTCGCGCCCGATGGCCGGCGGCTGGCGGTCGGCGGCGTGGTGATCGTCGGCAACCCGGTCGGCCAGGGCGTGAGCATCAGCGGCGGCGCCCGCGTGCAGGTTGGCCCGGTGAACGACGGCCGGGGCTGGCAGAGCATCGAAGGCCAGGGCGGCGGCTTCGCCTTCAGCGCCGACGGCCGCTGGCTGGCCACCACCTGGGGCAGCCGGCAGCACCTGGGCCGCGCCCTCTTCGAGAACCGCACCCGACACCGCCGCGTGGCGTTGTGGGAACTGGCGACTGGCAAGGAGGTCTTGCAGGTGAACGAGGACGGCGCCACCGCGGTGGCTCTGTCGCCGGACGGTAAGCGGCTGGCGGCGGGCCGGCTGTTCGGCGGCGTGGTCTTCTTCGACACGAAGCCGGCCGGCTGGACCGCCGACGCGGCCGCCAAACTGACGCCGGCGGATCTGGAGAAGTGCTGGCAGGATCTGGCCGCCGACGCCAACGCCCAGACGCCGCACCAACTTCTGTGGACGCTCAGCGCCGCTGGCGGCAAGACGGTCAAGGCGCTGCAGGACCGGTTGCAGCCGGTCAAGCCGGGCGGCCCGGAGGCGGCCCGGTTGATCGCCGACCTGGACAGCAAGACCTTCAAGGCGCGCGAACATGCGTTCAAGGAGTTGAAGAAACTGGGGGCGCGCGTCGAGCCGGAGTTGCGGCAGGCGCTGCAAAAGCAGCCGTCCGGCGAGGCCCGGCGGCGTTTGGAACAGCTGCTGGCGGCCGTGGAGCAGCACCCCGCGACGCCGGACGAACTGCGCCAGCTGCGGGCGCTCGCCGTGCTGGAGTGGATCGGCGACGCCGAGGCGCAGGCGCTGCTGACGCGCCTGGCAGGCGGCGCGCCGGGGGCCTGGCTGACGACCCAGGCTCAGGACTGTCTGCAGCGGCTGCGCCGGGCGTCGAAGTCGTGAGGTCCGATGAAGGGGAACAGAGTCCTCATGGCGCTCTGCGGCACCCGAAGCCCATGAAAATGGGGGCGAGTCGGGCTCGACTACCGGGGGCTCTCCGGTGCGACTTGAGGCCGCTTTCTGCATGGTGCCATGAGCCCGCTCCAGAGTCTGGCCCACGACCTCGTCTCGAACCCGAACTGGTCGCCCCCGCACCCGCGGGGAGCACGCAGGGCAGCTGGTTCTACCCTTTGAGGTCTGTCGCGCCGCGGCCCCTGATGTCTTGTCCGCCCTCGGTCGCTCCGCGTACCCACGTGCCCGTTGGGGAGGGGGAGTTTGTGTCCCTCCCTAGAATTCATTTTCAGGGCAGCAGCAGAAATCAGACTGCCCGCCACTGCTCCGCGGTCAGCCGATAGAAGACGTGCGGCAAGTTCGCATAGGTGCCGTCGCGCTCGTAGCGGAAGCCGGCCTTCTCCATGACGCGCTGCGAAGCGCGGTTGGTCAGCAGCGTGAAACACACCAGGTCGGGCAGGTGCAACTCCTCGAACGCGGCGCGAATGCTCTCCTTCGCCAGCTCGGTCGCCAGACCGTGGCCCCAGAACTCCGGCAGCAGCGCGTAACCGACCTCCACCTCGGATTTGCCGTCGAGCGTGAGCCGCCGCAGACCGCCGCGGCCGACGAACGCTCCGGTGTCGCGGTCGCGCATGATCCACAGACCGAAGCCGTCCTGCTCCCAGTTCCGCAGCAGCAACGCGAACCGCTCCAGCATGACGGCTTCGGGTTTCATGCCGCCGAGCGTCGCCATGACCTGCGAGTCGCTGTACATGCGCAGGATGTCGTCGCGGTCGGCCGCGGTCGGCCGAACCAGCAGCAGGCGTTCCGTCTGGCGGTCGGCAAGCGGCGGCATGGCGAATCTCCTTCGGACCGTGACCGCCGCTCCCCGACAAGGGAATCCCCGCAGCGGACGCAGCACGCCCAAAACGATCTTGCAAACAGCCCCGCTCGGGGCTTTCAGCAAAAGGGTGCGGGGGCACCTTGTAGACCCCGCGCACCTCTTCGGCGTCGATCTCCACCCGCTTCACCAGCACCCGGCGAACCCGAACTGGTCGCCCCCGCACCCGCGGGGAGCACGCAGGGCAGCTGGTTCTACCCTTTGAGGTCTGTCGCGCCGGGGCCCCTGATGTCTTGTCCGCCCTCGGTCGCTCCGCGTACCCACGTGCCCGTTGGGGAGGGGGAGTTTGTGTCCCTCCCTAGAATTCATTTTCAGGGCAGCGTCCAGCTTTCAAGTGCTGGTAATTAAGGAGTTACGGCAAAGCCGGACGATCTGTGAAGGCGGAACCACGAACGAAGATGCGTTCCAATTCATTCGGATGGATGTTCGATCTCGACGATGAACGCTTCAAGCGGTGCTTGCGAAAGTCAAACACCCTGGTCGGGCGCAAGGTTGCGCCCAACCGGGGTGCCAGATCGCTGCTACGCCCCGCCCTTCTTGTCCTTGCCGCCCTTGTCCTTCGTCTCCAGCTTCTCGTGCTTCTGCTTCGCCGGGTCGGTGCTCCAGATGTGGATGGTGCCGTCGTAACTGCAACTGATGAGCTTCTGCCCGTCGTTGCTGAACGCCACGCCCGTGATGGGCCGCGTGTGGCCGTGGATGTCCAGCACTTCCTTGCCGCTGTCGGCGTTCCAGACCTTGATGGTCTCCTCGTAGCCGCCGGCCGCCAGCTGCTTGCCGTCGCGACTGAACGCCACCGCCCAGACGCCCTCGCCCGCCTTCAACTTGTGCAGCTCCTTGCCGCTGGCCGTGTCGAAGACCAGCACCAGTCCGTCCTGACTGCCCGCCGCCAGCCGCGTGCCGGCCGGGTTGTACGCTACGCTCGTGACGCTCCGCTCCGGGCCCTTCAGCGTCAACACGTCCTTTTTGGCGGCCAGATCCCAGACCTTGATCGTCTTGTCCTCACTGCCCGACGCCAGCCGCTTGCCTTCCTTGTCGAACACCACGCACAGCACCTGCCCGGTGTGCCCCGTCAGCGTGAACGCCACCTTGCCTGCGGCCAGGTCGTAGACGTTGATGGTCTTGTCGTCGCTGGCCGAGGCCAACTGCTTGCCGTCCGGGCTGAACGCCACCGCCTCGATAAACTCGCCGTGCCCCTTCAGCGACGCCACCTCCTTACCGCTCTTGACCTCAAAGACCTTGATCTCGCCGACCCACTTGCCCTCGGCTTTCTTGTCGGCCTTCTTGTCCGGCTTGATGAACTTGCCGGCGGTTGCCGCGACCTTCGTGCCGTCCGGGCTGAACGCCACGCCCAGCACGCGATCCGGGAAGCCCTTGAAGGTCTGAATGTCCTTGCCGCTCTTGAGATCCCAGATCTTCACGGTGCGGTCGGCGCTGCCGGTCGCCAGCAGCGTGCCGTCCGGGCTCAGGGCCATCCGCGTGATGCCCTGCGTGTGGCCCTTGAAGGTGGCCTCCGGGATCGTCCGGGGCCGCGGTTTCTTTTCCTCAACGACCTTCTTGTCCTTGTCCTTGGCCGGGGCGTCCTTCTTCTTCTTGTCCTTGCCCTTCTGGGCCGGCTCGCCCTGGACGCTGAGGTCAAGGCCCTGGACCGCCAGCACCCCCACCAGCACCGCCGCCAAACACACCGCCAGCCGCTGCCAGCGGCCCCTACCCCTCGTCGCGCGCTCCACGGTCATGTTGCACCACTCCTGGAATTGTCGTTGCCGAACCTGGTGGGATTGTCGCACAGCCGGCCCGGCGGTCAAGGGGCAGGGCGGCGCGAAAAAAATGAAAAATGACTGGCCAACTGCCACAGCCGTGCTACAATAGCACTGTTTTATAGCGACGGTTGGTTCCGGTGATTCATTGGAACTCCCGTCGTTGTACGCTCTCCATTCATATTTGGCCTGTTCGACTCCCCGGGCGGGAAGTCGGACAGGCCGTTTTTGTTGCGCTCGTCACGGTTGCTGGCGTCGCTGTTGCAGCTGGGCCACGAAGGCGGCGTGTTCGGGCGAGTTCAAGCTCTGCGTGAGTGTGGCAGCAATTTGCGGAACGTTGTCCTGCCAAAATGCCGTTTCGTGAAGCCACAACCCCGGAAATTCCTGCGAACGCCAAACACCATCCGTTGGCGAGGCCGCCACCTGGTACGCCCCGTCCACCAACCGGTGCCAGCGCAACTCTTGCTCGAAAACCAGGACCGCCAAATACTCCTGGACACCCTCTTCCTGGTAAAGTTCCAGCTTCTGGTGCAGGTCGTAGGCAGCGCTCGACAAGCACACCTCGGCCAGGAACTCCGGCACGCCCAACGGGAAACGCCCTTGCATGACCGAGCGCCCGCCGTACTCCGGCAAAACGCGCAGTGACACGTCGGGTTGCGGGGCGTCCTCCCCCATCAACCAGGTGGCGTTCGCGGAGGCGGTGCAGCCTGGAGTGTAGCCAGAATAATGTTTGAGCCAGTAGCTGACCCGACAATCAACGTCCCCGTGTTCCAGGCTCGTCGGCGAAGGCATGTAAACGATCCCCCCAATCAATTCCGCGCGCTGAGATTCGGCATCGCGTCCCAGCGGCGCAGAAATTCCTCGCGGGTTAAGTTGTCGCCCTGCGACAGCGGCAACACCTGTTGTTCGACCGTGGACATTGCGGTTGTCTCCTTGAAGGGTTTCGGTCATTCTACCCGACCGGGGACCGCTTTGAAAAACCCACCCGTCACTTATAATGGCGGCAATCGCCCTGGCTTCGAGACCGAATCATGACCGCTCCCATTCGCATCGGCGCCGTCAACTACCTCAACACCAAACCGCTCATTCACGACCTCGCCGAGCTAGCGCCCGACGCGGAACTGCGGTTGGAGGTGCCCAGCCTGCTCGCCGACCAGCTGCATCGCGGCCACCTCGACGTGGCGCTCATCCCGGTCATCGAATACTTTCGCCACGGCAACTACCGCATTGTCCCCGACCTCGCCATCGCCAGCCACGGCCCCGTCCTGAGCGTCACGCTGTTCAGCCGCGTTCCCTGGGCGGACATCCGCCGCGTCGCTCTCGATGCGGGATCGCGCACCAGCGCCGCCCTGACGCAAATCCTGCTGCGGCAGCGGCATAGCGTCCGCCCGGAGGTGGTGCCGCTGGCGCTCGACAGGGGCGCCGAGGACAGCGACGCCGACGCCGTGCTGCTCATCGGTGATCGGGCCATGCGCGCCTGCCTGCCCGGCTTCGCACACGCCTACGACCTCGGCCAGGAGTGGCACGACTGGGTGGGGCTGCCGTTCGTTTACGCCGTCTGGGCGGTGCGGCCCGGCATCGATCTCGGCCCGGTCGCCGCCGCGCTGCACGAGGCCAAACAGCGCGGTTGCCGCCACGTTGGCCAGATCGCCGCCCGCGAGGCGCCGCTGCTGGGCCTGGACGCCGGCTTTTGCCGCCGCTATCTGAGCAACATCATCCGCTTCGACCTGGGCTCCCGCGAGCTGGCGGGGCTGCACCACTATTACATGCTGGCGTGCGAACTGGGCCTGGCACGCCGGGGGGTGAATCTTGAACGCTACGAGCAACCGCATCTTGTCGAAAGCCGTTGACGGCGGCCGACTGAGCTACGACGAGGGCTGTGCCCTGTTCGAGTGCCGCGACCTGGCCGCCCTCGGTGCTGCCGCCGACGCCGTGACGCGCCGGCTGCATCCCGAGCCGTACCGCACCTACAACATCGACCGCAACATCAATTACACCAACGTCTGCGCCGCCGTTTGTGACTTCTGCGCCTTCTATCGCAAGTCCGGTGACGCCGACGCCTACGTGCTGCCGCGCGAAGTGCTGTACCGGAAGATCGAGGAGACGATCGCGCTGGGCGGCGACCAGTCGCTATTGCAGGGCGGCAACCATCCGTCGCTGAAACTCGACTGGTACGAGGAGTTGCTGCGCGACCTGAAAGCCCGCTATCCGACGTTCAACCTGCACGCCTTCAGTGCCGCGGAACTGTGGCACTTCCACAAGCTGAACAAGCTGCCGCTGCGCGAGGTGCTGCGCCGCCTGAAGGACGCGGGCATGGGCAGCCTGCCCGGCGGCGGCGGTGAAATCCTCGTGGACCGCGTGCGCCAGGCGATCACCGTCAACAAATGTCTGACCGATGAGTGGCTGGAAGTGCATCGCACCTGGCACGAACTGGGTGGCCGCTCCACCTGCACGATGATGTTCGGCCACGTCGAGACATTGCCGGAGCGTGTCGAGACACTGGAGCGACTGCGGCAGTTGCAGGACGAGACGGGCGGCTTCACGGCGTTCATCTGCTGGACGTTTCAGCCGCAGCACACGGCCCTGGCGCACTTACCCCCGGCCGGCTCGTTCGAGTATCTGCGCACGCAGGCCATCGCCCGGCTGTACCTCGACAATATCTCCAACATTCAGTCGTCGTGGGTGACGCAGGGCCTGAAAGTCGGCCAGCTGGCGCTGCGCTTCGGCGCCAACGACATGGGCAGTCTGATGATCGAGGAGAACGTTGTGGCGTCGGCGGGCACGGTCCATTACCTGACGCTGGAGCAGATCAAGAACGCCATCCGCGAGGTCGGTTACACGCCACGGCAGCGGAATGTGTTCTATGAATATCTTAACTGAGGAGTCATTAGTCATTCGTTGGTGAACAAGGGCTCAGCGCTGGAACCTGTGCCCGATGGCTGACGACTAATGACTCATGACTAATGACTAATGACTACTCCACTGATCCATGTCGAACAGTTGACGAAATCCTTCCGCGACCTGCGCCGCGGTCAGGTGCTGGCGGTCGATCACGTCAGCTTCGACGCCTACCCCGGCGAGGTCTTCGGCCTGCTCGGCCCCAACGGCGCCGGCAAGACGACCACCATGCGCATCCTGTGTACCGTCCTGCGACCGACCGGCGGCACCGTCCGCCTGGCCGGCTACGACGTGGTGAGCCAGGCGACGCAGGTACGGCAGCACATCGGCTTTCTGTCCGCCAACACCGCCATCTACGACCGCATGTCCGCCTGGGAGTTGGTCGATTACTTCGGCCGCCTTTACGGCATGGAGCCCGAACGCCTGCGGCAGCGCATGGAGGTGGTATTCGCGGACCTGCAAATGAACGACTTCCGCGACGTGCTCGGCGCCAAGATGAGCACGGGCATGCGGCAAAAGGTGTCCATCGCGCGGGCCATCATTCACGACCCGCCCGTGCTCATCTTCGACGAACCGACCATCGGCCTGGACGTGCTCGTGGCCCGGGCGGTGCTGCAGAACATCGAACGGCTGCGCGGCATTGGCAAGTGCATCGTC
The DNA here is from genome assembly GCA_963750165.1 of uncultured Gemmataceae bacterium. Classification (GTDB taxonomy): domain Bacteria; phylum Planctomycetota; class Planctomycetia; order Gemmatales; family Gemmataceae; genus CAVVPN01. Next base: position 1,248,667 of record CAVVPN010000003.1, read on the forward strand.
TTCTCGACGCACATCATGCGCGAGGTGGAGAAACTGTGCGACCGGGTGGCCATTATCAGCCGGGGCCGTATTCAGGCGAGCGGCACGCTGACGGAGTTGCGCGAACGGCACGGCCAGAATGACCTGGAAGAACTGTTCTTCAAACTGGTGTCCTGAAAAAAGCCGCGAGCCCGCAACTTACTGCTGCGGGCTCGCTTCGTCCGGCCATGGGAGAACGCCGAAAACCACTCAGAAGCCGCCGCCGGTGAAGGGACTGCCAAACCCATTTACCCTACCGCCGCCGTAGCCGCTGCCGACGCCGCCGAAGGGGCTGCTGTAGCCGCTGCCGACGCCGCTAAGGGGGTTGCTGTAGCCGCTGCCGACGCCGCTGAAGGGGCTGCCGTAGCCGCTGCCGACGCCGCCGTAGGGGCTAAGGAAGGAACTGTTGTAGCCGCTGCCAAAGCCGCTGAAGGGGCTGCTGTAACCGCTGCCAAAGCTGCCGTAGGGGCTCGCGAAGGGACTGCCATACGCCCCACCGTAGCCGCTGCCAAAGCTGCCATAGCCCGTGCCGCCGAAGTAGTTCTGCATCGTCCCCTGGAAGCCGCCAATCTGGCCCACGCCACGGCCGTTCAGCGCCGGAAAGCCCGTGGTGCCGCCGCCGTAGGGGGTGCCGTAACCGCCCTGGTTGAAGCCGCCGTAGGGGTTGCCGTACGGGCTGCCGTACGAACTGCCGTAGGGGTAGCTGCCGTACAGGCTGCCCAGGTTGGTGGGGTAACCGTAGCTGCCGTAACCGTTGTTGCCCTGAACCAGCGGGCTGAGGTTGGTGCCGATGATGCCCGTGACCGTGTTCAGCTGGCGGTTGGCCTGGTTCTGATAGTACTGGTTGATGTTGTTGTTCAACCGGTTGGTCGAGCTGAGCGGGTTGCCCGGCACGGCCGCGTATGGGTAATAGTTGCTCAGCGTCCGGTTCTGCGGCGTGTAATGGGTGGCAACGGGCCGAACGCCGGTGTGCGGCTGGGTGTGATGCTGGGCGCCGACGGTTTGCTGGCCGACCAGGCTCAGGGTGAGTGCGACCACCCCGATTCCCCCGACCTTGAGTGTGGACCACGACAGCTTCATGGGTACCCCTCTGCTGGTTTGAGAACCTTCCCGTTTACCTGGTGCCAACTTCCCTACTTGCTGCTCAACCCTTCCATTGTACACCTGGGAGACGCGCTGGGAGGGAAAACTTGCGCTGATTTTCCTGGATTTGGGCGAGCGGCGCGGCGTCAGCTCGCCGGTAACGTACTACCACCGGCGAGCTGACGCCGCGCCGCTCGCCTCGTTCCGGAGACGCACCGCCGCGCAACACCGGCTTGCGGCCCGGGCGGCGGCCGGGCTACAATGCCAGCGAGGAAACGGATGACTCCAACCTCCAGGGCCGGACCTGTGCCACCAACGACCCCGACCGTGATCCAGTCTCGTTCCCCGCGGCGCGTCGTCGTCCTCGGCTCGACCGGCTCGGTCGGCGCCAACTGCCTCGACGTGATCGCCGCCCTGCCCGGCCGTCTGGAAGTCGTCGGCCTCAGCGCCCACAGCAGCGCCGACACCCTCGCCCGGCAAGCGCAGCAGTTCCGCCCGCGCTGGGTCGCTCTGACCGACCCCGACGCTGCATTACCACGCGGCATCCGTCTGCCGCCGGGCATGCAAGTGCTCCGCGGCGTGGACGGCATCCGCACGATGGTCAGCGACCCCGACGTGGACGTGGTCGTCGTGGCCATCGTCGGCGCCGCCGGCCTGGCGGGGACGTGGGCCGCCCTGGAGGCGGGCAAGACGGTCGCCTTCGCCAACAAGGAAACGCTCGTCATGGCCGGAGCGCAGGTCATGGACCTGGCCCGCGCTCGCGGCGGCCGGTTGCTGCCCGTCGATAGCGAACACAGCGCCATCTTCCAGGCGCTGCACTGCGGCCGGGCCGGCGAGGTCGAGCGCGTCGTCCTGACCGGCAGCGGCGGCCCCTTCCGCGGCCGCAGCCGGGCCGAGCTGGAGGAGGTCAGCGTCGAGGACGCCCTCAAGCATCCGACCTGGCGCATGGGGCCGAAGATCACCGTCGATTCCGCGACGCTGATGAACAAGGCGCTGGAGGTCATCGAGGCCCGCTGGCTGTTCGACCTGCGGCCCGAGCAGATCGAGGTCATCATCCACCCCGAATCGGTCATCCACTCGTTCGTGGAGTTCGTGGACGGCTCGGTGCTGGCCCAGCTGTCGCCGCCGGACATGCGGCTGCCGATCCAGTACGCCCTGACGTTCCCGGAGCGCGTCGCCGGCCCCACGCACCGGCTGAACTGGCGCGAACTGGGGCTCTGGCATTTTGAACAGCCAGATTCCGAGACGTTTCCGGCCCTACAATTGGGGTACGAGGTTGCGCGCCGCGGCGGCACCTGTGGGGCGGTGCTCAATGCCGCCAACGAGGCCGCGGTGGAAAAATTCCTGCGCGGCGATCTGCGGTTCCTGGACATCACCACGGCCTGCCGGGCCGTGCTGGAGAATCATCATTACAGCCCGCGACCGGGGCTGGCCGAACTCGAGGCCGCCGACCGCTGGGCACGACAGGAGGTGTGTCGTTGGACAACCACGATCCCCAGTCCCGCCAGCCGGATTTGAAGCCCGACGCCATCGCGCCGGGCGCGTCCCCCGTCCGCTCCGCCCCGGGCGGACGAGGACGATCACACGCCCGCGGTGGACATGACGTTTTCGCAGTGGCTCAAGGCCAACCGCGTTATGCTCGTCATCCTCGCCGCCGTGGCGACGTTCCTGTTCATCAAGTTTGACGCCGAGGGCCTGTGGTCCATCGCCAAGGCGGCCCTGGGCCTGAGCTTTGTCGTCTTCGTCCACGAGCTGGGCCACTTCCTGGTCGCCAAGTGGTGCGACGTGCATGTGACGACGTTCAGCATCGGCTTCGGGCCGGCACTGCCGGGCTGCAAGTTCAAGTGGGGCGAAACCACGTACATGCTGGCGCTGTTCCCGCTGGGCGGCTACGTGCAGATGGTCGGCCAGGTCGATGGCGACGAGTCCAGCGACGGCACCGAGGAGGATCCGCGCTCGTACAAGAACAAGACGGTCTGGCAGCGCATGGCGATCATCTCCGCCGGCGTCATCATGAACGTCCTCCTGGCGTTCATCTGCTTCATCATCGTGTTCGAGGGGCCCGGCAAGGACCGCAAGGCGGCGGTGATCGCGGCGACCGACACCGGCTCGCCGGCCTACCGCAAGGGCCTGCCCACCGGGGCGGTCATCGAGCAGATCGGCGACGTGAAGGAGCCGTATTTTGAGGATCTGCTGGTCACAGTGATGACCACGACCTATGGCGAGAAGCTCAAACTGGTCTACCAGCAACCGGACCAGGAGCCGGTCAGCACCGAGATTGAGCCGCGGCTGGGACCGGACGACAAACGGCCGGTGATCGGCATCCAGCCGGCGCCGTCGCTGGAGTTGATGCCGCAGCGCTACGTCGGTAAGTCGATGGAGCAGCCGGCGTACCCGAACAGTCCCGCGGCCCGTGCGGAACCGCCGTTCGAGTTCGGCGATCACATCGTCGCCACCACCGACCCGGACCAGGCCGGGCCGTATGACCCGAAGAAGATCAAGGAACTGCCGCTGGACCCGCGCAAGCATGACGGCCAGCAGCGCGACTATTTCGCGTTCACGAAGCGGCTGCGCGAGCTGGCCGGCAAGCCGATGGTCATGCGCGTGGAGCGCGGCAAGAACCGCGAGAAGGTGGACATCCTGGTGTCGCCGGCGTTCCATCAGACGCTCGGGGCGCGGATGAAGATGGGCCAGGTGACGGCGGCCCGCAACGGCAGCGCCGCGGCGGAGCTGTTGCAGCAGCGTGACACAAGCAACACCGTCACCCGCGAAGGGGACGTGCTCAAGGCGGTGGAGGTGCGTGAGCCGGACGGCAGCCCGACGCGCTACGTCGAGACGGTCGGCACGCCGGAACTGGCGGCGCAGCTGGCGAGCGCTGTGTTCCTGCCGCCCTGGGCGCAGCCGCTGGCCCTGGCGCGGACCCTGGAGGTCGAGAAGCCGCTCGACCCGACGCGGCTGCCCGATCAGTTGCGGGCCTGGGCGAAGCGCATGCGCGACCACGGCAAGAAGGATCTGACCGTGACGCTGCAGGTGAAGCGGCACCGCGCCGCGGCCGGCAACACCTACGAAATGAAGACGGTGACGCTGCCCTGGGACTTCCGCTGGGAGTTCGACAACGAGGTGCCCTTCGGCATGAACTCGCCGCTGTCGATCCCGGAACTGGGCTTCGCCTACCGCATCCAGGCGACGGTGCTGGACGTGGGCCCGAGGCCAGCCGACGGCCTGAAGGCCGGCGACGTGGTCAAGCGCATCCGCTACCACGGCAAGAACGCCGAGGGCAAGGTCGAGGATTTGCCGTGGCTCGAACTCAAAGGCGATCAGTGGGCGCGGGTGTTCTGGACAATGCAGAGTCCGGAGATCGTCAAGGTGACGCTGGAGGTGGAGCGCAACGGCCAGACGAAAGAGCTGACGATTGAGCCGCTGGTGGATAAACACTGGCCGCGGGATGAGCGCGGCCTGCTGCTGGCGGCCGACGTGCGGTTGCAAAAGGCGAGTAATCTGATGGAGGCCATCGGCATGGGCCTCAAGGACACGCTCAACAACATGGGGCAGGTGTATCAGAACCTGCGCGGCATGTTGACGGGGCGCATCAGCACGGACAACCTGGGCGGCCCGGTGATGATCGCAACGGTGGCGTACCGGATCGCGGGCATCGACTTCTGGGAGTTCCTGTTCTTCCTGGGCCTGATTAGCGTCAACCTGGCGGTGATTAACTTCCTGCCGATCCCGGTGCTGGATGGCGGCCACATGGTCTTCCTGATTTACGAGAAGATTCGCGGCAAGCCGGCTTCGGAGGCGGTGCGTGTCGGTGCCACCTACGCGGGGCTGCTGATGCTGGCGTCGCTGATGCTGTTCGTGCTGTTCCTGGACATCAAGCGGCTGTTGTAGCTTCCTGCCCCCTCGTCCGGAAGCGGACGAGGGGGCTTCTTCATTCGTAGTGCCGCGGCCCACGCGCCCGGTTCACTGCAGCAACTCCTTGCGGATGCCCGTCTCCAGCCGCTGGATGCCCGTTTCCACCGCAGGCTCCGGCAGCCGCAGTCCGGCCTCCGGCTTCCACGCCAGGAACAGCGCCGCGCAGCCGGCCAGCGGCGCCAGGCCGACCAGGGCCAGCGCCAGCGAATAACTCTGCGTCTGCTGGACGACGTTGCCCACCAGGGCGTGCAGCAGCGCCATCGACAGCCAGCAAATGCAGCCCAGCGAGCCGGTCACCTTGCCCTGATGGCGAACCGTCAGTTCCTGGCTGAAGGCATAATAGACGGGGAAGACGCCGAGCGACCCCATGCCGATCACCAGCAGCAGCCCGATCAGCAGCGGCCCGGCCGGCAGCACGGCCAGCAGCCCGGTCAGCATGCCCAGCAGCGCACAGCCCAGAAACACCACCGACCGGCTGCCGTGGACCGAGAAGCCGAGCCGCACCAGGCCCAGCGCCACAAAGCCGGAGGTCAGCGAACCGGCGTCGGTGGCGAAGTTGTAGGCCATGATGATCCAGCCCATTTCCTCTTCCGTGTAGCCGACCTGCTTGACCAGGAACAGCGGCAGCCAGGCACGCAGGAAGTGCCAGAGTGTGTTGATGCTCACCACCAGCGTCACCAGCACCCAGAAGCGGCGCAGGAACAGCGGTCGCGGCAGCTTGTCGTCGTCGGCGGTGGCGCGGCGCAGCCAGCGGTAGACCACGACGATGCCCGCGGCGGTGACCAGCGCCTGCACCGCCAGGCCCGCCCAGGCCATTCCCAGGCGGACCTTCATATCGTGGGCGGCGAAGAACAGCACCCCCAGCGGCAGCAGCCAGCCGAGCACGCTCACCAGCGACGGCCCCGGAGCGGGCGGTGGCAGTTGCAAATCCGACGTGCGTACGCTGGGCAGCCAGCACGCCACCCAGACCAGGCCGAGACAGCCGACCACCAGGAACGGGATGCCCCACTGCTCCTTGCTGGGCGCCAGCCAGAAGACGAGCAGCGGCGTCAGAATGGCGCCGATGGCGGCGCCGCTCTGCAGGATGCTGTTGCCCAACGCGCGCTGGTGCGGCGGCAGGATGCGCTGCGTGGTGCGCAGGGCGCTGGGCCAGTTGCCCGCCTCAAACAGACCCAGCGCGGCCCGGCACAACAGCAGCACCGCCAGGCCCTGTGCCAGGCCCGTCGCAAAGCCGGACGCCGACCACAACAGCACCGCCACGGCGTACAGCCAGCGCACGTTGATGCGATCCGCCAGCCAGCCGAACAGAATCGCCCCCAGCGCGAAGGCGTAGCCGAACGCCGACTCGATCAGACCGTATTCGAGTTCGCTGAAGCCGAGCACTTCCATGATGCGCTTGGCTTGCAGGTTGAGCGCCAGGCGGTCGATGTAGTTGAGCGAGGTCGCCAGCAGCAGCAGCACGCAAACATACCACTTCCAGAACTCGCCGCGTGCGGCCGGGGTCGGGGCGGACTGGGCGGCGAGCACCTTGGCGATTTCGGGGGTGGCAACGTGCATGGAGTCGGCTCGTGGTGGTCCGGGCGGTGGGTAGCGCTGCGGGTATGGGTCGAGTGTACCCGACGCCGCGGCCGACAGCCAGCGGCTGCCGCAAAATTCCGCGCTGGCGATCCGGCGCCACCGCGACTACACTAACACCATTCCGATGACAAAAACTCTGAGGAGTCCCCGCCATGATCCACCGACCCCGCCAGGCGGCGCTGCTGCTGACCGCGGCCCTCACCGCGCTGGCCGCGCCGCTCACCTTCGCGCAACAAGCCGGAGAGCCCATCCGCGACCGCACCAACTTCATCCCCTTTCGCAAGCACCAGCCGCTGCCGGGCAAGGTCGTCGGCGTCCTGCTCTACGACGGCCAGCCCGTCCTCCACGCCGAGGGCCGCTCCGGCCCGAACGACCAGCTCGTCCTGGGCCGCAACGGCGCCAGCTATCGCTGGGTCTACGTGCCGACGCCGAACGTCAAGCCGGTCATCAATAACTTGCAGGTGCCTGTCGGCGACAGGGGCGAGAAGAAAGTCTACCAGGCACTGGACATGGCCCGGCCCAAAAGCGTTCAGCACCTCGGCGTCACCGAGAAGTACACGCTGGTTGAGGTGAGCGTCAACGACGGCCTCGGCAGCCCACCGAACGACAGCTTCGTTGCCACCAATATCAAGGTGCTGGAGGGCACGCCGAATTTTCCCATCAAGACCGCCCAGGTCATCGAGGACCTGAAGCGGCGGCACGCCGACCACCTGCAGCGGCAGAATGCCGTCATCGAGCGGCAGCTGGCCGACGCGCTGAAGGCGGCGCTGAAGGACAAAAAGGTGACGGGGCCGCGGCAGAAGTCGGAGTTGATGTTCGTGACCTGGATGGAGGACAAGCAGCGGTTGCGCGTCCACTTCCGCACGACGATCAGCGACGGTGCCTATGAGATGGTCAAGGGCGGGCCTATGAAAATTCTGCCGCCGCAGAAGGGACCGCCGCAGAAGCGGCCGCGCGAGTTCCAGACGAAGGTCGGCACGACGGTCACGCTGGAGTTCGGTACGGCGTACGAGGTGGGCCGCGATGGCCGGCTGGTGGCGACGCACGAGCTGCCGTTCCAGGCAACCACTCAGCAGGTGAATCAGCGGATGATCGTCGGGCCGCGCAACCCGCCGGCGCTGCCGCTGCCGCCCGTGAAGCGGTGATCGACTTCCGAGCCCGAGCGCCAGCGCGGGGCCCCTCGCTGGCGCTCGGGCTCGGACGCTCACTTCGGCGGCAAGCTCGCAAGAGTTTGCCGGGAATTCGGCGCCGCGCGCGAGCGCTTGCGGCAATCGCGGGGTTTTCATTGGACAGAGGCGATTCGCCCGGCTATGTTCACACCATCGCTGTTCACCAGTCTGGAAACCCCAGGAGGTAGACGATGAAGCGCATCCCGTTGCTGGGCGTTATGGCGCTGCTGGCCTTTGCGGCGCCGGCACTCGGCCAGACGTCCGTAATCAAGAGGGCGGCCCAGGGCAACCCCGGCATCAAGTCCATCCAGGCCATCGCCTTCGCGCCGGGCGGCGTCCTGCTGATCGGCGACGCCCAGGGCAGCCAGATCGTCGCCATCGAGACCGGCGACACCACCCCGAAGCGCTGGACCATCCCCGCCATCGCCAAGCTCGACGAGAAGCTGGCCGGCCGCCTCGGCACCACCGCCAAGGGCATCGAGATCACCAAGATGGCGGTCAACCCCGTGTCGCTGACGCCGTACTTCGCCGTCAAGAACCTGGGCGACAAGAAGAGCCTGATTCTGACGGTCGATGCCGCCGGCAAGGTCAGCGAGTTCAGCCTGGATAATGTCAAGTATGCGCGCGTCAAGCTGGACACCGGCGCCGACAAGGTGAGCCTGATTACCGACCTCGCCTGGGCCGACGACCGCGTCCTGGCGGCGATTCAGGCCGGCAAGACCTTCGCCAGCCGCATCATCTCCGTGCCGGCGCCGCTGGTGAATGACGCCAAGGCCGCGGCCTTCAGCACCGAGACGTTCCACGTCGCCCACAACAAGTGGGAGACGATGGCCCCCATCCGCACCGTCATCCCGTACAAGGAAGGCAAGAACAGCTACCTGGTCGGCGCCTTCACCTGCACGCCGCTGGTCAAGTATTCGTTGAACGACCTGCAGCCGGGCGCCAGGGTCAAGGGCGAGTCGGTCATCGAGGTCGGCAACGGCAACGAGCCGCGCGACATGTTCGTCTACGAGAAGGGTGGCAAGAAGTACATCCTGATGACGACCGTCCGCAAGTTCGGCCAGCCGTTCGGCACCAGCCCGTACTGGGTGGTCAAACTCGACTTCAACGTGCTGGCCGAGCGCGAGAAGATCAACCAGAAGGCCCAGCGCCGCAACGTCAAGGCGGGCGAGTTCATGGTCGGCGCGTATGACGGCGTGATGCTCATGGACAAGCTCGACAGCGAGCGGGCGATGGTGGTCCGCAACACCAAGGGCGCCATCTCCCTGGAAGCGGTGGCGCTGCCGTAATGCGGTCATCGATGCTTTGAAAACACTGCGGCGAGCGGCGCGGCGTCAGCCCGCCGGTGCTCCGAAGTACCGGCGGGCTGACGCCGCGCCGCTCGCCTTCGCCGACTTCTGAGGGCTTTCGCATGACCTCCCTGCTGCTGCTGGTCTGTCTGACCCTGCCGGCGCAACCGCCGCCGGTGCGTGTCGTGCCCGCGAAGAACCCGACGCAGGTGGAGGTCATCGCCGCGCTGCCCGCCAAAGCGCTGCCCAAGCTGCCGCAGGGCAAACTCACGCAGGACCAGGGCGAAACCGTTCTGCGGTTGGCTCTGCTGTCCGCGGGCGAAAAAGAACCTGGCGTCGCCATGCTCGGCAACTACGAGCGCCGCAAGGACGAGTTAATCTTTCGACCGCGCTTCGCCCTGCAACACGGCCAGCGCTACCGGGTGTTTTTTGAGCCGGCGCCTGGCAAGGTCACCACCGCGGACTACATGGTGCCGGCGCGGAAGCCGACGCCACCGGCCATCGTGGAAAAAATCTACCCCACCGCCGACGTGCTGCCGGCCAACCATCTGCGCTTCCACATCCACTTCTCGAAGCCGATGCGCGGCGGCCCCGACCTGTTCGAGCACATCCAGCTGCTGGACGCGGACGGCAAGGTGATCGACGACCCGTGGCTGACCGACGAACTGTGGGACGCGGATGGCAAACAGCTGGTGCTGTACATCCACCCCGGCCGCATCAAGTGGGGCCTCCTGTTGCGCATGCTGCTCGGCCCGGTGCTGGAGCCGGATCGGCGCTACACGCTGGTGATCGGCGGCGGCCTGCTCGACGCCAACGGGCAACCGCTCGGCAAGGACGTGCGCAAGCCATTCCGCACCAGCGCCGAGGATCGCGTGCGCATCGACCTGAAAGCGTGGAAGCTGTCGTCGCCGACGGCCGGCACGAAAACGCCCCTGGTGCTGACGCTGCCCAAGCCGGTGGACGTGGCCTCGCTGGAACAGTATGTGACCGTGACCGACATCAAGGGGGTCGCCATCAAGGGCCGCGTCACCGTCGGGGCGACGGAGAAGACGTGGACGTTTCAGCCGGAGCAGCCGTGGCGGGAGGGGAAATATCAGGTGAAGGTCAACGGCCGGCTGGAGGATCCGTGCGGCAACACGCCGTTGCGGCCGTTCGACCTTGACGTGGACACGCCGAGACTGCCCGACCAGCCGCTGACGCTGCCGTTCCAGACGCTGAAAAGAACCAAATAAAGAAAGCTCACGCCTTTGCCTGAGCTTTTATCCTGAATCAATCCACCTTCGGCCGCCGCGTGTGCCAGTCGGTCGCCTGCTGGTAGCGGTGCGCGATCGTCAGCAGCCGGGCCTCGCTCCAGACGCGGCCAGTGAACTGAATGCCCGTCGGCAGGTTGTTCTCGCCGAAGCCGTTCGGCACCGAAATCGCCGGCTGCCCGACAAGGTTGCCTGCCGGGATCAACGCCGGGCCGCCGCGGAACTTCGGATACGCCTTGTCGAAATCGACGCCGACCGGGTACGCCACGGTGCCGCGCAACGGCGCCACGAGCGCGTCAAACTTCGCATACAACTCGTCGAAGGTGCGCTTCATGACCGTGCGCACGCGCAGCGCCTGGAGGTAATCGACGGCGAACACGGTCGTGCCGGCGTAGCCGCCCCAGCGGTCGTTGACGGCGCGCAGTTCACGCGGGCCGCCGCGGTCCAAAAACTCGCGGAAAGCGTTGGCCGCCTCAGCGCCGAGGATCGTGCTGACCACCGGCCCAAACGGCTGGCCCGGCAACTCCACCGTGTCAATGGTGCAGCCCTGCTTGCGCAGCACCGCCAGCGCCGCCTCGAAATTCTTGACCACCGCTTCCTGGCAGCCGGTCGTCGCATTCTTGACGACGCCGACGCGGAACTGCTTGCCCTTGTCCTTGGGCGGCTCCGGGTAGTGGAACGCCCGCGTCACACTGCTGGCGTCGCGCGCGTCGCGGCCGGCGATGGCGGCCAGCACGATGCCGCAACAGTCGGCACTGCGGCACATCGGCCCCAGTTTGTCGAGCGTCCAGCTCAGGGCCATGGCGCCGTGGCGGCTGACGCGGCCGTAGGTCGGCCGCAGACCGCTGACGCCGCAGAACGCCGCCGGCGTCATGATCGAGCCGGACGTTTCCGAGCCGATGGTGAACGCACACAGCCCCGCCGCCATTGCCGCACCAGGGCCGGACGACGAGCCGCCCGACCAGAACTTGGTGTTCCACGGTGTCCGGCACGGCCCGGTGAACGAGGCGTCCGCGTTGTTGTAGCCGAAGCCGCCAGCCAGCTCGACCATCGCCAGCTTGGCCACCAGCACCGCCCCGGCGTCGCGCAGCTTGCGCACCACCGTGGCGTCGTAATCGAAGACCTGCTTGCGATACGGCTCGGCGCCCCAGGTGGTCGGAATGCCGGCGGTCGCCAGCAGGTCCTTGACGCCGTAGGGGACGCCGTGCAGCGGGCCGCGGTACTTGCCCGCCCGCATCTCCTCGTCGGCGGCGCGGGCCTGCTTCAGCGCCAGGTCGCGCGTCACCGTCACGACGGCGCCGAGCTTGGGGCCGAGCTTTTCCAGGCGCCCAAGGTACGCCTCGGTCAGCGCCACCGGCGACACCTTGCGCTGGCGGAGGCGGTTGCCCAGCTCGCGCAGCGGCAGGAAGAGCACGTCGTCCGAAATGTCCTGGGCCATGAGCGGCACTCCATCAAGCAGGGGTGGGCGTCAGCCGGGCACGTCCGCCGGGAAAACGGTGGCGGGCTCGTCGTGACTGGTCAGCGGGAAGTCGCGCAAGCGGCGGGCCATGGCCAGGCCGGCGCGGATGCGCTGCTGGATCCGTTTGAGTTGTTCGTCGGTAAGGAACTTGCCGTGCCGGCCGCGTACGATGCCGGCCAGCGACGCGGCCTGGGCGGTCAGGGTTTCGGCGGCGGCCGGTGGATCGCCGGCCTGCGGCACGGGCGCCGCGGCGGCGGGCGCGGCGGCGGTCAGCGGCGCGACGGCCACCAGCGCAGCCCGTTTGGCGAACTGGCGGCGCGTGGGTTTGGACTGACTCATGACAGAACCTCCTCGAAGGGACCGGGCCCCTGTCTGTTCTGCCGCTTGCGGCTTAGCGCGCTGCACCCCTCCAGTGACAGGCATTTGTCAGAGCGCTAAGCCGCAAGCGGCAGAAATGCTGCGGACAGCGTACCGCAGCGGCGCCGCGGAGACAAGCGCGAACCATTTTGTGGCGGCGTGCCATTGCCCACGGCGGCCGGCTTCGAGTACGATCAACCGACGACAACCCCACTCCCAATCCGAGGCGGGCACGTCCGGAAGAGCCTGGTGCCGGCCGCCGCCGCTGGGGCCGTAGCGTTCCTCTACCTTTCTCCAGCAAGGAGCCCGTATGCGTACGCACACGCGCCGCCGACTCACGTTCGCGGTCCTGGCCGTCACCGCCGCCCTGACCGCCGCGGTCGTCTGGCACAACGCCTCGTCCAGCGCCAACCAGTTCGAGAAAGACAACCAGGCCGATCCGCTGGCCGACAAGCAGGCCGCCGCCGCGGCGCTGCCGATCACGCAGGTGGTGCTGTTCAATAGCGGCGTCGGCTACTACCAGCGCGAGGGCGATGTGCAGGGCGACAACCACGTCGAATTGTCCTTCCCCGCCGGCGAGGTCAACGACCTGCTCAAGAGCCTGGTATTGCAGGATCAGGACAAGGGCAAGGTCGGCGTCATCACCTACGACAGCCACGATCCCGTGGACAAGACGCTGCGCAGTTTCGCCGTCAACCTGAACGGCAACCCCACCTTCGCCCAGATTCTCAACCAGGCCCGCGGCGAAAAGGTGGAAGTCGTCTACCGCCCACGCAAGGAAGCGGCGGTCGAGAAGCTCAGCGGTATCATCGTCGGCATGGAAGCCCAGACCCAGCGGATCGACAAGGACCGCGTCGTCGAGGTCGAGTTGCTGAACCTGCTCAGCCGCGCAGGCTTGCAGAGCCTGGCGCTGGAGCGGGTGGAATCGGTGCGCTTTTTGAACCCGGCGCTGCAGACGGAGTTCGAGCGAGCGCTGCAGGTGGTGGCGTCGGCCCACGACACGCAGAAGAAGACGATTCGGCTGCAGTTCGTCGGCAACGGCAAGCGGCGCGTGAAGGTCGGCTACGTGGTGGAGCGGCCGATCTGGAAGACGAGCTATCGGCTACTGATTCAGGACGATGGCAAGCTGTTCGTGCAGGGCTGGGCGCTGGTCGAGAACACCAGCGACGACGACTGGAAGGGCGTGCGCGTCGTCCTTGTCTCGGGTCGGCTCATCTCCTACCAGATGGATTTGTACACGCCGCTGTACGTGCCGCGGCCGGTGGTCGAGCCTGAGTTGTTCGCGTCGCTGCGGCCGCCGGTGTACTCCGGGGCGATGGGCGGCGATAAGGTGGATAGGTTGTCCCTGGAAGAAAAAATCAGACCGATGCAAGATAGCGTGGTGGGAGGGAAAGGCGGCCGATTCGGCAAGAAAGTGAAGGAGCAAGAGGAGGAGCGGGAACGGGAGCCGGCCACCGGGAGGCTGCTCAAGAGCCCTTACCTCAACCTGCTGCGGTCGGGCTCGGACCCGGCGATCAACTACTACGGCATCGTCCGGCCCGAAATCGCGTTCCCGAAGAAACTGACCTACGAGGAATTGCAACAGCGCCGCGCCGAGCAGGAGAATAAGAAGGACGAGGCCAAAAAGATCGGCGCCTCAGTGACCGGGATGAACTTCAAGGAGGGCATCACCTCGGTGGCGACCGCGGAGGAACTGGGCGACTACCACCAGTACGTCATCGACCAGAAGGTGACGCTGCTGCGGCAGAAGTCGGCCATGCTGCCCATCCTCAACCGCAACCTCGAGGGGCGCAAGGTCAGCATCTACAACGAGAGCGTTCACGCCAAATACCCGCTGCTGGGCCTGCGCCTGAAGAACACTTCAGGCCAACCGCTGACGCAGGGGCCGATCACCGTTTACGAGGATGGCGCTTATGCCGGCGACACGCGCATCCTCGACCTGCAACCCAACGAAGAACGGCTGCTCAGCTACGCGCTCGACCAGGGCACCGAGGTCAAGGTGACGAACAAGGTGACGCCGAGCCCGGACATGCACTTCAAGATCGGCGGCGACAACCTGACGGCCAATTACAAACTGCGGCAGACGCGCACCTACACCATCAAGAACCGTTCGCCACGCGACCGCCAGGTCATCCTCGAACACCCCATCCGCAGCGACTGGCAGCTGGTCTCGCCAGCGAAGCCGAAGGAACGCAGCCGCGATGTCTACCGCTTCCAGGTGTCTGTGCCAGCCGGCAAGACCGGCACCTTCGATGTGGTCGAGGACCAGAAGCGGATCGACGTGGTGGCGCTGACCACCACGAAGGACGTGCCGCCGTTCTACGCGGTCGCGGCCGGCGTCGAGGTCAAGCCGCTCGTCAAGGTCGAAGCGGATGAACTGCTGAGCCTGAAGATCGTCAAGGGCGTGCTGCTGCCGACGCACCGCACCCGCGAGTCAAAGACGTACTTCATCCAGAATACCAGCGACGAGGACCGCACGTTCACGGTCGATCACCTCGTCCGCAAGGACTACAAGCGTCTGAGCCCGGACGGCGACCAGACCGGCCCCGCCGCGTACCGCTTTGAGCTGAAGGTGCCGGCGCACAAGACCGGCCTGAAGGAAGTGACCGAGGAGTGCGTCCACCAGGCCCGCGCGGAGCACTTCAAGCGCGCGACCCTTGAGGATGTGCGGCCCGAGTATTTGACCAGTCCGGCGGTCAACGCCAGGGTCAAGAACGCGCTGAAGAAGTATCTCGACCTGAACGCCCAGGCGACCGAGACGAAGCGGAAACTGGACGAGCAGAAGGAGCAGCTCAAGATTTTGACGGAGGACCAGGCCCGGCTGCGCGAGAACCTCAAGATCATTCCGCAGACCGCCGACGAGTACAAGGGCTTCCTGCAGAAATTCGTGGCCCGCGAGGCGGAGATCGACGCTCACCAGAAGCAGGTCCGCCAGCTGGAGACGGCACTGCTCCAGCAACAGCGCGCGGTCGAGGCGTACCTGACGGCGCTGACCGCGGAGTGAGGGTTTTTCTGCCGCTTGCGGCTTAGCGCGCTGCAACCCATCTAACGTGAGAAGGGTCGCAGCGCGCTAAGTGGTCCGTACCGCAATTAACTGGAGGGTTGGGGGTGACGGCCTGGGACCGTAGGACGGCTCTCCAGAGCCGTCCCGCTCACCCCGGGACGGCTCTGGAGAGCCGTCCTACGAACGATCCCGCAACCCTCCAGTTAATTGCGGTACGAACCACTAAGCCGCAAGCGGCAGACAAGATGATGGGCAGCGCCGGGCTGTACAGGGAGGCGCCAGACCGTGACCACACCGCAAAAACCCGGTGCGCCGTGCGACCTGCTCGGGCGCGTGCTGTGGCACGAGCCGGGAGCGTGGCCGCGCCTGGTGAGCCTGTGTGCGCCGCAGGTCTACGCCTGGCTGCGGCAGGGCGGACTGACGCCCGGCGAGGCCGTGGACGCCGGCCACACCGCCTTCGCCCGGCTGGCGCAGACGCTGCACACCTTCCGACCCGACCACGGCACCTTCTGTGCCTGGCTGCGCGGCCTGACCCGGCGGCAACTCCAGGAACACCGGTCCCGTCAGCAAACCCAGGACACCCCCGTGATCGGCGGCTCCAACGCGCCGCCCACCCCGAGCCCTACACCCGCCAACGGCCCGGTATGTCCGTTGCTGCTGGCCCGCGCCCTGGACCTGCTGCAGCCGGAATTCGAGGCGACCCACTGGCAAGCGTTCCAGCGCCTGGCGGTTGAGGGCCAGTCCGCCGCCGCCGCCGCCGCCGAACTGCGCCTGAGCGCCGCGGACGTGTACCTGGCCCAGGCCCGCATCCTGTGCCGGCTCCGCCAGGAGTTCGAGAATTTGATTGATTTGTGAGCGCCGGTCGTTAAAGTGGGAGGCGTCACCCCGGGTGGGGTGGAGTTCTTCGTGCGCAGTTTCATCATCACTCCCAGGTCATTACCCAAGAGTCATGCCCGTGGCCACCGCGACCCCACCGCCCGAGCCCGGCTGCTGTCCCGACGCCGATTCGCTGGGCGCGTTCCTGCTCGGCCGCGCCACCGCTGCCGCGCTGGAGGAAGTTGCCGGCCACCTGGCCGGCTGCGTCGCCTGCACCACCGTCGTGGGCCGGATGCAAGGAGCGCGACGGCGACTGCCGGCGCCCCTGGGCCGAATGCCGGTCGAGCAGTCGTACGCCCCCGAGCGCGAGCGCGACAAGCTGGAGGCCAGCGCCGCCGGCCTGCCGGTGGCGGACGGCCCGGCCCCGGATCACGGTCCGCGTCCGGCTGTCGTCGGACTGCGGCAAATCAACCAGTACGTGTTGCTGGAACTGCTCGGTCAGGGCGGCATGGGGGCGGTCTTCCTGGCCCGCAACGTCCACCTGAACAAGTCCGTGGCCCTGAAACTCTTGCGCGGAGCACTTCGACGGGCCGCAGGCGCTGGCGCGCTTCCGCCGCGAGATGCTGGCGGTCGGCGCCCTGAACCACCCCAACGTCATTCAGGCCCTGGACGGCGGCGAGGCAGACGGCCGGCCCTTCCTGGTGATGGAACTGGCCGACGGCCTGGACCTGCACCGCCTGTCTGTCCGCCGCGGCCCGCTGGCGGTGGCGGACGCCTGTGAGTTGATTCGCCAGGCGGCGCTGGGCCTGCAGCACGTCCACGAGGGCGGCCTGGTCCACCGCGACGTGAAGCCGAGCAACCTCTTCCTGACGGCGGACGGCGTGGTCAAGGTGCTCGACCTGGGGCTGGCCCGGCCGCGCGCCGTTCCGCCCGACCCCGAGGCGGGACCGATCACCGCCCCGGGCCAGGTGATGGGCACGGCGGACTTCATGGCTCCCGAACAGGGGCAGGACGCGCAGGTCGCCGACCTCCGTTCGGACCTGTACAGCCTCGGCTGCGCTTTCTACAAACTGCTCGCCGGCCACGCCCCGTTCGAGCGTCCCGACCTGCCCACGCCCACCCACAAGCTCCGCGCCCACGCTGGCCAGGACGCGCCGCCCCTGGAGCGCACGGACCTGCCCGCCGAGGTGGGGGCGCTGCTGCGGTGCCTGCTGGCCCGCGACCCGGCGGAGCGGCCAGCCACCGCCGCAGAGGTCGCCACCGCCCTGGAACCGTTCGCCGCCGGCGCCGACCTGCCCGACCTGGTGCGTCATGCTCGCCGTGTCCCTTCCGGCGGCACGACGGTGGCGACGCCGCGCCCCGCCGCGCCGTCCACGCGGATCGCCCCCCACCGCCGTCGGGTGCGGTGGGGGGTTGGCGCGGTGGTGCTGCTGGCGGTACTGGTGCCGCTCAGTTGGCTGGGCTGGCAGGCCGCCTTCCCGGTCAAGCAGGTCGATGCCGAACCACAAAACGTCAACCAGGAGTCACCCGTGCCCCGCCTTCGCGACCGCTGGGAGTTCGGCCGACAGAACCACCTGCTCCAGCATTCACCCTTCTCCGCCGACCGCGACCCCACCCTGCGCAACACCCACTTGCAGTTCCTGCCCGACCGGGAGGAACTCATCGTGAACACCGACAACGTGGTGCTGGTGCCGCTCGGCCGGGTGCAGCGGGTCGATTACCGCTTGCAGGTGAACATCCGCCAGAACACCTGGACCGGCGGCACGGGCGTCTACTTCGGCTACCGCGACGCCGTGGTGGACGGCAAGCCGGGCAAGCAGTTTTTCACGATCACCCTGGAGCGCTCCCCCTCCAATAAACTCCAGGCGTCGTTCCAGCTCCTCTGGAGCCGGCACCAGGAGCCGGACCGGTTGGGCAACTCGCGGATTGACCAGTTGCGCGCCGTGCCGTTGAGACTGCCACCCCCCGAGACCTCCCTGGAAATCAACGTCACCCAGAACGGGGTGAAGGAGGTGCGCTGGGACGGCGCCCCCCTCCCCGACCTGGTGAAGTTGCACCCGAACGTCGGCCGCCTGGCCGCCGCCGACTTTGACGGCACCTTCGGCCTTTACAACGTCCATAGTTCCACCATGTACCGGAACGCGAACCTTCTGGTGTTTGAAAGGAACGTCCCCTGATGGCCAAGAAAACCGCCCCCAAAAAGCCGGCTGCCTCCAAGCGGCCCGCCAAGAAGACCGCCGCCGCCCGCACGCAGGCGCCCAACAATGCCGTCAAGGCCCCGCTCAAAAAGGCACCGACCCGGCAGCAGACCTTGAAGAACCCGATCCCCAAGCCCGTGCCCGCCTCCTTGACGATCACCGTGCCGGTCGCCAACGGCCAGGCCCTGGTGCTGTGCCAGAAGGGGTCCACCACCGGGAGCATTTGCGCTCAGGGGAGTGTAGTGCCACCCGACGGGTTGAGTGTGGAGCAGGTCGTGGCCAAGATCTACCCCGGGGACTTCCCCCCGGCCAAGATCCCCAGTACCCCTGTGAATGTGCCCAACCTCACCACGGGTAACATCGATTCGCTGCCTAACTGGCAGTTCATCGCCGCCGACTGCAACCTGATCCCGGGCGCCGCGGCGGCCAGCGCCGCCCCGTACCCAAGCAACATCCTCGCGGTCTGGGCTGAGTGGAGTTCCGACCCGGCCACCTACCTCCTGGCGACCGAATACTTCGACGGCGTCGTCTCCAACCAGACCGACTGCGATTCCTGATGCCGGATCGCCCTGCTGCGTTGTGGAGGAACGGAATGAGTTGGGTTGCGCGAAGACCTCGTGGCCCAGCACGAAGGGCGAGTCCAGGTCGTCCACCACCTGCACGTTGGACAGCGGCCGAAAGGTCTTCTCCTTGTCCAGGCCCAGCGCCGCCACCGAGCCGCGCACGCAGCGTACTTGCGGAGTACGCTGCGTGCGCGGCTCGGTGGCGCTCCTTGCTTCCGAACGCGCTTATCCTTTGATGACGCCGATGGGCCGCATGCGCGCCACCTTGGCGGACAACCCCGCGCGATGCACCACGTCCACCACGTCGTCCACGTCCTTGTACGCCCGCGGTTGCTCTTCCGCGAGGCCCTTGCGGCTCTGCGCCCGAGCGATGACGCCACGACTTTCCAGCTCCTTGTCGATGCGCCGGCCGGCGGCGTCCTTGACCGCGGCGGTGCGGCTCATGGCCCGGCCCGCGCCGTGACAGGTGGTGCCGAACGTCTTCTCCATGCTGCCCGGCTGGCCGACCAGAATCCAGCTGGCCCGACCCATATCGCCAGGGATGATGACCGGCTGGCCGACCGCTTGGTACATCCGCGGCACCTCCGGGTGGCCCGCCGGGAACGCCCGCGTGGCCCCCTTGCGGTGGACCCACACTGGCTTGCGCCGGTCGCCGACCGTGTGCTCTTCCAGCTTGGCGATGTTGTGGCAAACGTCGTACAGCAGGTTCATTTGCAGTTCCTGCCACGAGCGGCCAAAGAGGTCCGCGAACACCTCGCGCGCCTGCTGCATGAGCAGCTGACGGTTGCACCAGGCGTAGTTGGCCGCGGCGCGCATCGCCGCAATGTACTTGCGGCCCTCCGGGCTGTTCACTGGGGCGCACGCCAGCTGGCGATCCGGCAACGCGATGCCGTACTTCTGCGGCGCGTTGCGCAGGCTCGCCAGGGCATCGTCACACACCTGGTAGCCCAGGCCGCGCGAGCCGCTGTGGATCATCACGCACACCTGGTCCTTCTCCAGGCCGAACACCTGCGCCACCGCCTCGTCGAAGACGTGATCGACGACCTGCACCTCCAAAAAGTGGTTGCCCGAACCGAGGGTGCCGCACTGCTCGGCGCCGCGCGTCTTGGCGTGGTCGCTGACTGCATCCGGTTCGGCCCCCTCCAGGAAGCCGTGGGCTTCCGTGTGCTCCAGATCGCTCGCCTCGCCGAAGTCGTGCTCGATGAGGTAACGCGAGCCCTGGGACAGCAGCCGCTCCAGGTCCTGGCCGCGGAAGCTGAACCGGCCCGACTTGCCGACGCCCGTCGGCACGCTCTTGAACAGCGCCTCAACCAGCTGCCGCAGGTGCGGCTTCACGTCACGATAGAATAAGCTAGTTTTGCACAATCTAACTCCGCAATTGATGTCATACCCGACCCCGCCGGGAGAGATAACGCCGCCCTCGTTCGGATCCGTGGCGGCGACGCCGCCGATGCAGAAGCCGTAGCCCCAGTGGATGTCCGGCATCGCCAGGCTGGCGTGCTGGATGCCCGGCAAGAACGCGACGTTGGCGACCTGGTCGGGGGCCTGATCCTTCATGAGCTGGCCGAGTAATTTCTCACTGCTGAAGATGAGGCCGTCCACGCGCATGCCCGGCTTGTAGCTTTTCGGGATGCGCCAGCAACACTCGCCCGCCGGCTCTAGCGGCCCGTGATACGCTTCCTTTGCCATGTTACTTTCTCTCAAATATCCACGATGACTTCCGCCCGCCAGCCGTCGTCGGTCTGCGCGACGGTCAGGCCGTGGTAGGTGATCGCCTTGACCTCGTGGTCCAGGATGTGCCGGTCGCGGTCGAGCGGTTCACCCCACGCGGTGCCGGCCAGCCCGTCGGCGCTGACGCGCACGGCGAACCGACTGAACAGCAGGTGCTCGCTGTCGAAATGGTACAGCAGCTCCTTGAGCCAGTCGAACAGCAAAAACTCGCGGTCGGTGCCCTGCAAACGCACCTCGACCTGCCGGCGCGGCTCGACGGTGGACAGGTCCTCGCTGATGACGGAAAACAGGGCCTCGGCGGCCTCGGCGAACAGTGTGTCCAGGTCTGCCGCCCGGACGCGCAGGCCCAGGTCCGCCGTGTGGTCGAAGGTTTCGTACATAACACCCGCCGTTGAGCGAGTTGCCGAACTATTGAAGGAAGACGCCCCCTGGCAGTCCCAGGTTCACTCCATTATCGTACGCAACGTCTGCGAACTTCCCTCCTGATGCCTGCCATTTGCGGCGTCACCGGGAAAATTGATTGACGAAGTACGCCTGCCACTCCTGGATGTGCGCGACCATTGCCCGGCTTGCCTCCTTGCCGTCGCGCCGCTCCAGCGCCGCCAGGATCTGGTAATGCTCCTCCAGGCCCTGCCGCAAACCATCGGGGTTGGTCGCCAGCTTGTTGATGGGGCGGTGCAGCAGCCGGTAGCGGGCGATGTCGTGCCACAGCCGTGGACTGCCGGCGGCGCGGGCGATGGCGTTGTGAAACTCTTCGTCCATGTCGGCCCAGCGCGCCACCCAACCGACCCGGTCGCGGCAGTCGCGCAGTTCGTCCGCCCGGGTTCGCAACCGCGCCAGCGTCGGCCGGTCCACCCGCGCCGCCGCCCGCCGCGCCGCCTCGCCTTCGAGGAGTTCGCGCATTTCGTAAATGTCGTCCACATCCTCGCGCGTGAAGGTGGTGATGACCGCCCGGCGGTTGGCCCGCTGCTCGACCAGGCCGTCCCGGGCAAGCTGCCGCAGGGCGTCGTGGACAGGAGTGCGGCTCACGTCCAACTCCTGGGCCAGGGCCACCTCGCTGACCACGGAACCAGGCGCAGCTGGCCCGATTGGATGGCCACCAGAAGGGTTTCGTACACACTGTCCGACAGGCGCGTGCGGTCAAAGTTCGCCTGCAAATGCGGGGCGTCGCTCATGAGCGGATCCAGCTGGTGGGTGAGGCGATATCCCAGGGCCGATGGGCGTCGAGGGTTTATTCTAGGGACGGCGTGCATTTCCAGCAACCTTCCATGCAGAGTTTATACTTGCCAACTCTGCATGCAGTTCCTATTATCGCCCTAAAGAGCCCTGTGGGCCAGCCGACGTGAACCGCGAACCGATCAATCGGGGCGCCAAGGGCGCCAGTTGCTCTTGACCGGGACAGGGGAAAAGTTATGGTGCCGCGCCGTGGCGGACAGCATCGACCGCGCCGCCCTCACCCCTGGGCAGAACGGAGGGAGCCGTGTACGTCGCTTGTTCCACGCTATGTTTCGCGCGTCTGCCGCTGGAGCGTGCTCTGCGCCTCATCGGCGAACTGGAGTTCAGCAAGCTCGACGTGGCCATCCACGAGCAGGGGCCGCATCTGAAGCCGTCCGAGGTCGCCGCCGACGTGCCGCTGGCCGCCCAGCGCATCCGCATCGGTCCCAGCCTGACGCCAGCCGCCTTCGACGTACAAATCCTCACCGATAGCGACGCCGAGTGCCAGCGCCAACTCCGCGCCCTCTGCCGCCTGGCCCGCATCTCGACTGTCTCCACCATCACGCTGTCGGCAGCCGACAGCGGCACCGGCCTGGACGCGGAGGTAACGCGGTTGGCGCCGCTGGTGCAGCTGGCCGAGGCGGAGGGCATCGTGCTGACCGTGGCCACGCGCACCGGCACCCTGACCGAGACGCCGGACACCGCGGTGGAATTGTGCCAGCGTGTGCCGGGCCTCGGTTTGACGCTGGACCCGAGTCACTTCATCGCCGGGCCGCATCAGGGTGAGCCGTTCGACCAGGTGTATCCGTTCGTGCGCCATGTGCATCTGCGCGACACGCGCCGCGGGGCCGACCAGTTCCAGGTGCGCATCGGCCAGGGTGAGGTCGAGTATGGACGCATCGTCAACCAGCTGGCGCGGCAGGGCTACGACCGCCTGCTGACCGTCGCCGTCCACGACTTCGCCGACGCGCCCTACCCGATGGACACCGAGGTGCGCAAGCTGAAATATTTGCTGGAAAGTTTGGTGTAAAACCCCCATCACGAAACCACGAACGAACGAAACTACGAAAAAGATAAATCAATTCCTGGTCTTTTTCGTAGTTTCGTTCGTTCGTGGTTTCGTGATGGGGGTTTTTCTTCTTGTGATTGACCTCACCGATACGCTGCCACCAACTCGACGCGGCCGCCCGCTCCCGGCACCTGCCAGAACGGTGTCCACGCCAGTCCGAAGTCCGTCACCAGCACGTCCTGCCGCCGCGGTGTCAGCGGGATGTCCGTATGCTCCTCGCCCACCTGCCGCCATTTCTCCGCGATGCTCTGCTGCCTGGCGAACCATTCGGCGCGGAGCTTTTCGAGTTTGTCCTTCGTGGCCGCAGACGGCCGGCTCGAAAACGCGAAGCTCACCCACGCCAGCGGGTTGACGACGTTCAGCAACGACGACTGTTGCTCGACCGGCCCTTCCGGCACCTTCGCGCCCAGCGCCGCGAACTTCGGCGCATACCGGTTTTTCTCCTGGGCCATTTCCACGTCCGCCTTCGCAGCGGCGGCGGCGCGGCAGCGCTGCTGGAACGCCTGCGCGTCCTCGCCCGGCTGGCTCAGCAGTTCCAGTTTGGCGTTCTCGCGCAACAGCAGCCGGGCGCTGTTGTAGAGGTAGTCGGAGAACACCTTCGCCAGCGCCTTGAGCTTGCGGGCCGTGTTCACCGCGTCCGACACTGGCGTCCACTGTGCCGGCGACAGCGGCCCGGGCGCGGGGTTGACCGTCATCCGCTCCGACGTGAACCAGTTCACCTGACCGTTCTCGGGGATTTCTACAAGCAAACGGTGCGTCTGTTTTGGCGACAGGCCGCGCTTCTTGTCCACGAACAACACCTCTGCGACGCCGAGCAGCCGCAGCTGATACACCAGCGCCGCCCCCGTCGGCCAGGCGGGACTGCTCAGCGGCAGGAAAAACTGCTGCACGTCCACCGGCAGCGACGGCGCCGCGGTACTCGTCGTCTCGGGTGCCACCGGCGCCGCCTGGCCCTGCAACGTCTGCTTGAACTGCCGATCCTCCGTGCGCGGCGCGGCCGGCGTCGCCACCGGGAGCGCAACCGGCGGTATGTCGGCCGTGTCGGCGACCGGCGGCCTCGGCTCGGCGGCCTCGGCCTCCTTGAGCGGGTCCATGAGCACTGCGATCTGGTCGCGCGTCAGCGGGCCGCGCAGGAACGATAGTACGTGCCGGCTCTGGAACAGCAGCGGCTTGCCCTTGTGGATGTCGTGCAGCAGGAAAATACGATTGCCCAGAGCGGAAATGACCGTCTCCAGATACGCCCGGCTGTTCAGCGTGCCACTCTCCGCCGCAACGCCCTCCAGACCTTCGATGAGGCGGGCCTTGTCGCGGTCGGTTTGCAGTTTGCCGATGAACCAGGTGCCGGCGTTGGACAGCGCCTTGTAGTCCAGGTCCACCGGGTTCTGCGTCGCCAGCAGCACGCCGACGCCGAACGCCCGCGCCTGCTTCAGCAGTGTCATCAGCGGCACCTTGGTCGGCGGGTTGGCCGGGTGCGGCGGCAGATAACCGTACACCTCGTCGAAGTACAGGATCGCTCGCAGGCTGGTCGTGCCCGGCTGCTTGCGTGTCCAGCTCAGCACCTCTTCCAGCAACAGCGTGATGAAGAACATCCGCTGCGCGTCGTCCAGGTGCGCGACGTAAAAGATCAGGTGCCGCGGCTTCTCGCCCTTGCCGTAGAGCATCCGCGACAGGTCGAGCGCCTCGCCCTGGATCCAGGTCGAAAAACTCGGGGCGGCCAGCAGGTTGTTGAGCGCCACCGCCAGCTTGAGGCGGTCCTTCTCGGGGTAGAACGTGTCCACCTCGAAGGCGCCGATCTTGTTCATCGGCGGCACCTGAATCTGGCCGATGAGCGTGGGCAGGTCGAGGTCTTGCTGCTTGCTCCAGGAGTGCAGCAGCAGCTGGGCGATGAGGATGTGCTCGCGCGACTGCACCGGGTCGGCGCTGATGCCGGTCAGGCCGAGCAGCGCCGTCGTGGTCGCGTCGATCTTCTGGTTCAGCGCCTCGCGCGACACCTTGCCCTTCGGCGCCTGGAACGTTTGCAGCACCGACAACGGCATTCCCGCCTCGCTGCCCGGCGTGTAAATCCGCCACTCCGCCGACTCCTTCAGGCGCTGGATGCGCGCCGCCGACTGCCGCGACGACTCCAGCCCGGTGCGCCATTTGTCCGCGAGCTGCTTCGCGTAATTTTCGAGCGACATGCCCTTGAGCCGGGCATCGTCCGGGTTGAGCCACTTCTGGAAGTCCGCCGGCGCCAGGTCGGGGAACTGCAGCAGCAGATTCGTGAGATCGCCCTTGGGGTCGATGATGATGCACGGGATGCTGTCGATGGCGGCCTCTTCGAGCAGGCTGATGCACAGGCCGGTCTTGCCCGAGCCGGTCATGCCGACGACAACGCCGTGGGTCGTCAGGTCGCGGGCGTCGTACATGACCGGCTTGTTCAGAACGGTCTTCGTGGCTAAATCGAACTCGTCGCCGAGGTAGAAGCACGCCGGCAGCTCGATGTCCGGCGCGGGCGCGGCGGGGGCGGTCGGTTCGGCGGCGGACGGTGTGGGGGTCGTTGGTTCGCTCACGGTTCGCTCTCTGGGACATCAGGGGAAAAGTCCGGAGTATTATCGACGTTGCGGGGCGCTTTGCAAAGGGGACACGCCATGCACACGCAACCGGTAGCGCTGGTGACGGGCGGCAGTCGCGGCATCGGCCGCGGCGTCTGTGTGGAGCTGGCCCGGCAGGGCTACGCTGTGGCCATCAACTACGCCGGCAACGAGGACGCCGCCCGGCAGACGCAGACCGACATCGCCAGCACCGCCGAGACGCTGCTGTGCCGCGCGGATGTCGGCGTTACGGCGGAGCGCGAGCGGCTGGTCGCGGACGTGCTGGCGAAGTGGGACCGCATTGACGTGCTCGTGAACAACGCCGGCATCACCTCCGTGGGCCGGCGCGACCTCCTCGAAGCGACCGAGGACAGCTGGGACCGCGTTCTGGCCGTCAATCTCAAGGGGCCGTTCTTCCTGACGCAGCGCATGGCGCAAACGATGCTCGAACGCCTGCCGCGCCTGACGCGGCCCACCATCGTCAACATCTCCAGCCTGTCCGCCTATGCACTGTCCACGAACCGCGGCGACTACTGCGTCTCGAAGGCGGCGCTGGGCATGGTGACGCAGCTGTTCGCGGCCCGGCTGGCGGAGCACGGCATCCGCGTTTTCGAGGTGCGGCCGGGTATCGTCGAAACGGACATGACCGCGGGCGGCCACGAGCGCTACACGCAACTGATCGCGGAGGGCCTGACGCCGATCCGCCGCTGGGGCAGTCCCACGGACGTGGGCAAGGCCGTGGCGCTGCTGGCCTCTGACGCGCTGCCGTTCAGCACCGGCGATGTGCTCAACATCGACGGCGGCTACCACCTGCGGCGGTTCTGAGGGGCGGCCGGTGGTGTTCGACGTGCTCGGGCAACTGACCTTCGAGGACCGGCCGCTACGCGAACTCCTGCTGGAGGCGATCCGCTACGGCGACCAGCCCACCGTCCGCTCACGGCTCTTCACGGTGGTGGACAGGCTCGAATCTCGACGTGTGAAAAAGTTGGCGTTCTTGGCGTTCTTGCTGTGGCAGCGCAGGCCGCTGGAGGTCAGCCCGTGCCCGCCGCCACTTGTGCGCAATCCGTGCGTGAACCGCGCGTAAGAACGTTCGGAAGCAATGAGCGCCTCCGAGGGCGCCTGTTTACTCCGCGAGTACGCTCCGTGCGCGGCTCGGGCGAATCGTCTTTGTTTCCGAACGCTCTTGGCGGCAAGCCGTAGAAAAACCCTCACGTCGCCGCATGGGCGTGCTCGGGCGGCGCTGCCGGGTGGTGCCCGTCCGCCGACGGTTCGGGCTGCTCCAGGCCCTCCGCCTTCGCCCGGCGATCAACCAACCGCTGGATCACGTAGAAGAACACGGGCGTCAGGAAGATACCGAACAGCGTCACACCCAGCATGCCGCTGAACACCGCCGTGCCCAGCGCCCGCCGCATTTCCGCACCGGCCCCCTCCGAAATCACCAGCGGCAACACTCCCAGGATGAACGCGAAGCTCGTCATCATGATCGGCCGCAGCCGCAGCTTGCACGCCTCCAGCGTCGCCTCGTAGGGCTGCACTCCCGACTCGCGCTGCGCCTGCGCATATTCGACAATCAGGATGGCGTTCTTGCACGCCAGGCCGACCAGCACCACGAAGCCGATCTGCGTGAAGATGTTCACGTCCATGCGCGCCAGGATGACGCCGGCGATGGCGCACAGCAGACACATGGGCACGACGAGAATCACCGCCAGCGGCAGCGACCAGCTCTCGTACTGCGCCGCCAGCACCAGGAACACCAGCACCACCGCCAGAATGAAGACGTACATGGCCGTGTTGCCGGTCATCAGTTGCAGCAGCGCCAGTTCGGTCCATTCCGTGCGCATGCCCGGCTCCAGGTGCTCTTCCGTCGTCTGCCGCAGCGCCGCGATGGCCTGGCCGGAACTGACGCCGGGCGCCACGTTGGCGTTGACGGTCGCTGACTGGTACATGTTGTAGCGGATGATGATCGACGGCCCGGTCACGATCTTGACGCGCATCAGCGTGCCCAGCGGCACCATCGAGCCCCTGGAGTTGCGCACCTCCAGCAGGCGGATGTCGGACGCCTGCTGGCGGAAGCCTGGCGCCGCCTGCGCCGTCACCTGCCAGGTGCGGCCGAACTTGTTGAAGTCGTTGACGTACAGCGAACCCAGATTGACCTGCAGCGTGTTGAACACCTCCGCCATCGAAACGCCCAGCGTCTCCGCCTTCTCGCGGTCGATGTCCAGGTACAGCCAGGGCGTGTTGGCCCGGAAGCTGGTGAACAGGCCCTGCAACTGGTGGCCGGCGTTGCCGTCCTCCACCACCTGGTCCGCCACGCTTTGCAGCTCGCCCATGCCGATGTCGCCGCGATCTTCGATGACGATCTTGAAGCCGCCCGACGTACCCAGGCCCTCCACCGGCGGCGCCCCGAAGAGATTGACCTGGCCGTCCGGCACCGCCTTGCGCAGCGCTTCCTCCAGCCGCGCCGCGATCTCGTCGCTGGACATGCCCGGCCCGGTGCGGTGGTGGAAGTCGTCCAGCATCACGTACATCGCCCCGTAATTGGGGCCGTTGGCGCCCAGCACGATCGACTGGCCCGAGACGGCGACCGTATGCTTGACTCCGGGCGTATGACGCGCCACCTCGTCAATCCGCTTCATCGCTTCCTGCGTGCGCTCCACCGAGGCGGCGTCCGGCAATTGCAAATTGACCAGCAAATAGCCGCGGTCCTGCGCCGGGATGAAGCCCGTCGGCGTCACGCGGAAGGCGCCGTAGGTCAGCGCCAGCAGACCGCCGTAGACCAGCAGCACCAGCACGCTGACGCGCAGCAGCCGGCCCACCGAACGCGCGTACCAGCCGGTCGCCATGTCGAAGCCCTGGTTGAAGACGCGGAATGCCCAGGCCAGGATCACCTTGAGCACGTTGCCGAACACCCAGCCGAGCACGGCGCCGATCAGCGCGCCCGCAATGCCCGCCGCCAGCGTCGCCTGGCGCGTCAATTCCGCCACCTCCGCGGCCTCTTCCGCGTCAGCGGGGACGTAGATGTCGAACAACGAATTGACGTGCGGTTGCAGCAGGGGGCCGCCGAACTGGTAGCCGACCCAGCCGAGAATCAGCACGAACGCGAAGCGCGGCAGCGGCTCGACCTTGTTCTTCGCCCGCGGCTTGAGCAGCAGGGCTGCGAGGGCGGGGCTGAGTGTCAGCGAGTTAAACGCGGAGATGACGGTCGAGACGGCGATGGTTAGCGCGAACTGCCGGAAGAACTGCCCCGTGATGCCGGTGATGAACGCACACGGCACGAACACCGCCGACAGCACCAGGCCGACCGCGATGACCGGGCCGGACACCTGCTCCATCGCCCGGATGGTCGCGTCGCGTGGGGCCATGCCGTGCTCGATGTGGTGCTCGACCGCCTCCACCACGACAATGGCGTCATCGACGACGATACCAATCGCCAGCACCAGGCCGAACAGCGTCAGGTTGTTCAGCGAAAAGCCGGCCGCGGACATGACCGCGAAGGTGCCGATGATCGCCACCGGCACCGCCACCAGCGGGATCACCGCCGACCGCCAGTTCTGCAGGAACAGCAGCACCACCACCGCCACCAGGATGACCGCGTCGCGCAGCGTATTGAAAACTTCGTTGATCGACTCCTGGATGAACGGTGTCGTGTCGTAAACGATGTCGTACTCGATGTCGTCGGGGAAGCGCTGCCGCAGGTCCTGCATGCGTTCGCGCACGGAGCGGGCCACGTCCAGAGCGTTGGAGCCGGGCAGCTGGTAGACCGACAGCGCCACCGAATCGCGGCCGTCCAGCCAGCACACCTGGTCGTAGGACTGAGCGCCCAGCTCGACGCCCTTGAGGTCCTTGGTGTCGCTGACGACCACGTCGCGCAGGCGGATGAGGCGGCCAACGTTCGTTTTCAGGATCATTTCCTGGAACTGCTCGGGGTCCGCCAGACGGCCGCGCGTTGTCAGGGTGAACTGAAACGCCTGGCCGCGCGGCACCGGTGGCTGACCAATCTGGCCAGCGGCTACCTGGGCGTTCTGCTGCTGCACCGCGTTGACCACATCGCTGGCGCTGATGTTGCGCGCGGCCATCTTCTGCGGGTCGAGCCAGATGCGCATGCTGTAATCGCGCTGGCCGAGATAGGTGATGTCGCCGATGCCCGGCAGCCGGGCCAGTTCGTCGCGTAGCTGGATGGTGGCGTAGTTGCTCAGGTCGAGGCTGTTGCGCGTGCCTTTGGGCGAATACAGGTTGACGATCATCAGCTGGCTGGGCGACTTCTTCTTGACGGTGATGCCGCGGCGCTTCACCAGGTCGGGCAGGATCGGCTGCGCCAGGGCGACGCGGTTCTGCACCAGCACCTGGGCGATGTTCAGGTCGGTGCCCAGCTTGAAGGTGATCGACAGCGTGTAGGTGCCGTCGTTGGTGCATTGCGACGACATGTACATCATGCCCTCGACGCCGTTGACCTGTTGCTCGACGGGAGCCGCGACGGTGTCGGCGACCACCTGGGCGTTGGCGCCGGGGTAGCTGGCGGACACCTCCACCGTCGGTGGCGTGATTTCGGGGTACTGGGCGATCGGCAGGTTCAGCAGCGCAATGGCGCCCGCCAGGGTGACGACGATGGACAGCACCGAGGCGAAGATCGGTCGGTCGATGAAGAAGCGCGAGAACACGGATAGACCTCACATCACCTCGGGGGACTGAAACGCTGCTTTCGTGGGGCAGACATTTCTGTCTGCCGTCTTTAAAAGTTCGGCAGACAGGAATGTCTGCCCCACGACCGGAGCCGCTCACCCGGCGCCGCCGTCCGGCCGCCACGGCGGACCCTCGGGGTGGCCGTTCGCCTGGGGCGGCGCTTCCGGCGGCGCAGGCGGCGGCCCGTCGGCCGGGGGCGGCAGGCGGTTCGCCGGCCCAGCCTGGATGCCCGTGTCCCGCGGCGCTGCCGGCGGTTTCGGCGGCCGCGGCGGCAGCAGTGCCAGGAGTTCGCGGCGGCGCAGCTCACGGAAGCCCCACAGCAGCAGCCAGGCCACGCCCAGCGTGCCCACCATCAGCAGGTAGAACAGCACGGTGCCGACCGTCCGCATCGGCAACGACGCGAACAGCCGCGAATGGCCCAGCCAGTCGATGACGTAGAAGAACACGGGCGTCAGGAAGATGCCGAACAGCGTCACGCCCAGCATGCCGCTGAACACCGCCGTGCCCAGCGTCTGCCGCATCTCCGCGCCGGCACCCTCGGACACCAGCAGCGGCACCACGCCGAGGATGAACGCGAAGCTCGTCATCAGGATCGGCCGCAACCGCAGCCGGCACGCCTCTAGCGTCGCCCGGAAACGGTCCTCGCCCGCCTCGCGCTTGTGCTTGGCGAACTCGACGATCAAAATCGCGTTCTTGCTCGCCAGACCGACCAGCACCACGAAGCCGATCTGTGTAAATATGTTGATGTCCGACTTGGTGACGACGACGCCGACCAGCGAACCGAGGATGCACATGGGCACAACGAGGATGACAGCCAGCGGCAGCGACCAGCTCTCGTACTGGGCCGCCAGTACCAGGAACACGAACAGCACTGACAGCCCGAAGATGACGCCGGCGGTGTTGCCCGAGGTCAGCTGGATGTACGAAATCTCAGTCCACTCGATGGCCATGTCGCGCGGCAGCGTGCGGTCGGCAACGCCCTGCACGAGGTTAATGCCGTCGCCGGAACTGACGCCCGGCGCCGCGGCGCCGTTGACGATGGCGGCCGGGTACATGTTGTAGCGCGTCACCAGCAGCGGGCCGTTGATCTCCTTGACCGTGGCCACGGCGCCCAGCGGCACCATGCCGCCTTTGGCGTTGCGCACCTTCAGGTTCTTGACATCCTCCACCTCGTTGCGGAACGGGGCGTCCGCCTGCACGATCACCTGCCAGGTGCGGCCGAATTTGTTGAAATCGTTGACGTACAGCGAGCCCAGGTACACCTGCAGCGTGTCGAACACGGCCTGCAACTCCACCTCCATCATGGAGCACTGCGCGCGGTTCACGTCCACGAACAGTTGCGGCGAGTTGGCGCGGAAGACCGTGAACTGGGGGAGCAGCCCCGGCGTGCGATTGCACTCGTCAATGACCTTGTTGGCCTGATTCTCCAGGGCGACCAGGCCCAGATCGCCGCGGTCCTCGACGACGTACTTGAAGCCGCCGCCGATGCCCAGGCCCTGCACCGGCGCCGGGCCGAACACGGCGCAATTCGCCTCGGGCACCTGCTCCGCCAACCTGGCGCGCAGCTTGCCCGCGATCACCTCGCTGTACAGCTCCGGCTCCCGCCGTTCGTGGAAATCGTTCAGCATCAGGAACATTTGCCCGAAATTGGAGCCGTTGGCTCCCAGCACGAACGACTGACCGCTGATGGAAATGGTGCTCTCGACGCCCGGTTCCGCCTTGCAAATTTTGTCCACGCGCTCCACGACGCGGCGCGTCCGCTCCAGCGAGGCGGCGTCGGGCAGTTGCACGCTGATGAACAGCACGCCCTTGTCCTGCGACGGGATGTAACCGAGCGGCAGCCCGCTGGACGGGTCGAACGACCCCAGCCGTTTGCGGGCCAGGTCGAACGCGGCCGGCTTGCCGTCCGCCGGCGCCGCGCCGCCGTTGCCGACGTGGTTAATCAGCCCGATCAGTGGCTGCGGCAGGCCGCGAAAGCCCACCACGGTCAGGCCCACCAGGCCAACATATAGCACCAGCACGATCACACAGGTGCGCAGCGCCACCTTGACCATCCAGGTGTAAACGTTGGTCGTTTTGGTGAAGGCGAAGTTGAACAGGCGGAAGAAGCGCGCCAGCACGAAGTTGAGCGGCCGAGCGAAGACGCCGCCGAACAGTGCTCCGAGGAGGATGGCGGCGCCGCGGGCGTACCACTCGCTCTGCTGCAGCAGCGCCGCCGTGTTCTCCTCCCAATCCTTCAGGGACTCGATCGCGGCCTGCAGCGCCGGCACCAGCAGCAGCAGGCCGAGGCCGCCGCCCATGAGCGCGAGCACCCACCACGGCATACGTTCGGTCTGCCCGCGGGTGCGCGGCTTGAGCAGCAGGGCTGCCAGGGCGGGGCTGAGTGTCAGCGAGTTGAACGCGGAGATGACGGTCGAGACGGCGATGGTCAGCGCGAACTGACGGAAGAACTGCCCCGTGATGCCGGTGATGAACGCACACGGCACGAACACCGCCGACAGTACCAGCGCCACCGCGACGACCGGGCCGGACACTTCCTGCATGGCCCGGATGGTCGCGTCGCGCGGAGTCATGCCGTGCTCGATGTGATGTTCGACCGCCTCCACCACGACGATGGCGTCATCAACGACGATGCCGATCGCCAGCACCAGGCCGAACAGCGTCAGGTTGTTCAGCGAGAAGCCGATGGCCGCCATCGCCGCGAAGGTGCCGACGATGGCCACCGGCACCGCGCACAGCGGAATGATGGTGGACCGCCAGTTCTGCAGGAAGAGCAGCACCACCAGGGCGACGAGGATGGTCGCGTCGCGCAACGTCTTGACGACCTCGTTGACGGACTCCTTGATGAACGGCGTGGTGTCGTACTTGATGGCGTAATCGACGCCGGCCGGGAAATCTTTCTTGAGTTCCTCCATCTTGGCGCGGACGCGCTCGGCGGTGTCCAGGGCGTTGGCGTCCGGCAGCTGGAAGACGGCCAGGTTGGCGGTGGGCATACCGTTCAGCTTCGAGAGGATGTCCTGGCTCTTGGGCCCGACCTCGGCGCGGCCCACGTCCTTGACGCGGAGCATGCGGCCGTCTGGTGAGGTGCGGATGACAATGTGGTCGAACTGCTCCGGCGTGTCCAGGCGGCCGAGCGTGGACAGCGTGATCTGCTGGCGCTGACCGCGCGGGGCGGGCGGCTGGCCGGTCATGCCGACGGGGGCCTGGGTGTTCTGGCTGCGCACCGCCGCCGTCACGTCGCCGGCGCTGAGGCTGTGCGCTGCCATGCGATCCGGGTCGAGCCAGATCCGCATGCTGTAGTCGAGCTGGCCGAAGATAATCACGTCGCCGACGCCATCGACACGGGCCATCTCGTCCTTGACGTACAGCGTGGTGTAGTTGCTCAGATAGAGTTGATCGCGGCTCTTGTCGGGCGAGATCATGCTGACCAGCAGCAGAATGTCCGGCGAGCGCTTGCGGGTGAGTACGCCGGTCTGTTTGACCACCTCGGGCAACAGCGGCAGCGCCAGGTTGACGCGGTTCTGCACCAGCACCTGCGCGAAGTTCAGGTTGACGCCCGGCTTGAAGGTGACGGTCAGCGTGTAGGCGCCGTCGTTGGTCGATTGCGAGGACATGTAGAGCATGTTCTCGACGCCGTTGACCTGCTGCTCGATGGGGGCGGCGATGGTTTCGGAGACGACCTGGGCGCTGGCGCCGGGGTAGTTGCAATTGACGATGATGCTCGGCGGCGTGATCGGCGGGTACTGCGCCAGCGGCAGGTTCAACAGCGACACGCCGCCCGCCAGGGTGATGACGATGGACAGCACCGTGGCGAAGATGGGCCGGTCGATGAAGAAGCGCGAGAACATGCCCGATCCCTTGATTGCAAATATTAGGTTCGCAGTACCGCCTTTAGGCGGAATCAGCGCGTCCGGTTCCGGCTAGAGCGGTTCGCGTTTGGGTAGCGCACAAGTCGTGGGACGGCTCTCCAGAGCCGTCAGCGTTCTCCCGACGGCTCTGGAGAGCCGTCCCACGACTTGTAGTCCACGCGACTGGGAACCGCTCTAGAGCGGTTCGCAGTTGGGTGTAGCGGAAGTCGCCAGACTTCCGTCCGGTGCTGCTCGGAAGTCTGGCGACTTCCGCTACACCCATTCGCAATCTGCAATAAAGCCGGTACTACGAACAGGGGTCTTTCAATTTGCAATCTGCAATTTGCAATTATTTGGCGTTGGTGACGAGCGTCTTGCGGTTGCCGGTGTAGTCCTCCATCGGCACCGGGTTGCTCGGCTGCACCGGCATACCGGCGCGAATGCTTTGCAGCCGCGTCACCACGACGCGGTCCTCCCGGGTGACGCCTTCCTCGATGACGCGCATGCCGTCCGCTTGCAGCGCGCCGATCTTGACCGTCTTCTGCACCACCTTGTCATCCTTGCCCACGACGTAAACGACCTTGCGGCCCTGGTCGGTGCCCAGGGCGGCCTCGGCGACCAGCAGCACCTTGTGCGGCCGGCCGATCGGCACCTGCACGCGCACGAACATGCCCGGCGACAGCAACCGCGTCAGGTTTGGGAAGACGCCGCGCGCCCGCAGCGTACCGGTCAGCGAATCGACCTGGTTATCGACGAAATTCACGGCGCCCTTGTGCGGGTAGCTGTCCTCATCCGCCAGCCCCATGTGGACCGTCACCCGGCTGAAGCCGTGCGCCCCGGCGATGAAGCCGGCGCCCGGCACCAGATGGCCCAGGCCCACCAGCGCCGGCACCCGCGGAATGCGGGCGCTGGACACCTTGCCCTCCTCGACGAGCCGGCGCACGCGCAGCATGGTGCGCTCGTCCACGAAGAAGGTGGCGTACATCGGCTCCAGCGAAACGAGGTTGGTCAGCACCGTCTCGTTGGCCTTGACGATGTTGCCCGGATCGACCTGGCGCTTGCTGATGCGGCCGCTGAGCGGAGCGCGGATTTCGGTGTAGGCGAAGGTCACGCGCGCCATGGCCAGGCTGGCCTCGGAGACCAGGACCTGGGCCCTGGCCACCTCGAAGTCGCGGATGGCCTTGTCCTTGTCCTGGGCACTGATGCCCTTCTCGGCCTTGGTGGCGCGGTTGTAGTCGCGTTCGGCGCCGCGCAGGTCCGCCCGGGCCCGCTCCAGATCGGCCTCCGCCTTGTCCAGGTCGGCCTTGAAGGGGGCCTGCTGGATCTTGAAGAGCAGCATGCCCTCCTCAACGTCCTGGCCCTCCTCGAAGTACGCCGCCTCCAGGTTACCGGTGACCTGCGGCTTGATGTCCACGTTGCGGTACGGCTCGGTGCGGCCGGTGAAGACCTCGTGGTCGGTGACGGTGCGCGTGATCGGGTAGCTGACGCGCACGTCGAGTGGCTTCAGGTGCTTCTTGGTGTCTGCTTCGCTGCAGCCCAGCACGGCGACGCCGGTACACAGCGTCAGCGCAAACAGACCGCCGCGCCAGGGGATGGTCCGCGCCGCGCGGCGCACAGGGGGATGAAGGGCATGCTTTCGACTCCTGCTGCCGATAGGTCGTGGCCCGTGCCGCCGTCTTGCGGACTGACTGGTCAGTCAGATTAGTTATAGCCGAGGGGATCGCCAAAGGGAAGAGCTTCCGTGGTGCAGGCGGCTCATCTGCCCAGCAGTTCGCGGGCGCCGCTCGCCAGCAGTTGCTCGGCCAGCCGCTGGCCCAGTTCCTCCGCGGTCCCGATGCCGCCGGCGATGTCCGCCTCGATACGCCGCTTGCCGTCCGGGTCGATGACCACGCCGCGCAGCGTCAGCCGCTCGTCCGTCACCACCGTCGCGGCGCCGACCGGCACCTGACAGCCGCCGCCCAGGCCGCGCAGCAGCGCCCGCTCCGCCAGCACCGCGGCCCGCGTCGCCGCGTCGTTCAGCGGCCCCAGCAGCGCCCGCGTCCGCTCGTCGTCGGCCCGACACTCCAGCCCCAGCGCCCCCTGACCAACCGCCGGCAACATCCACATCGGGTCCAGGATTTCCGTGATCGCGTCCTGCAACCCCAGCCGCTCCAGGCCCGCCTGCGCCAGCACGGTCGCGTCCAGCCCCTGCTCGTCCAGCTTGCGCAGCCGCGTCTCGACGTTGCCGCGGATGTTGACCAGGTGCAGGTCCGGCCGCCGGTGCAGCAGCTGCGCCCGCCGTCGCAGACTGCTGGTCGCCACCGTCGCGCCCGGCGGCAGCGCGGCGAAGGAGCGGTGGCGCTTCGAGACAAAGGCGTCACCGGTTGGGCCGCGGCGCGGCACCGCGGCCAGGATGAGCCCCTCGACCGCGAACGTCGGCAGGTCTTTCAGGCTGTGAACGGCCACGTCCACACTGCCGATCTGCAGAGAACGTTGAATCTCCTTGGTGAACAGACCGTCGCCGCCGAGCTGCGCCAGCGGCGCGTCGCGCACCTGGTCGCCGGTGGTCTCGATCTCCACCAGTTCGACGGGCTGCTGCGGCGCGACGGTGTGGAGTAGCGCGGTAACGTGATGGGCCTGCCACAGGGCCAGTGGGCTGCCACGGGTGCCGATGCGAAGAGGGGTCATGGTGTTCTGCCGCCTGCGATCCAGCGAATCTTTGCCCCGAAGGGGCCGAACAACTTAGCCCAGGGCAACGCCCTGGGAACCGGGAAGGACCCCCATCCGTTCTTTTACCCGCCCCGAAGGGGCACAACAACCATCGTTGTCCCGCCCCTTCAGGGCGGGGAAGAAAGAGGGGTTGGGGTTGGCCGTCGCGTCCCCAGGGCGTTGCCCTGGGCTAAGTTGTTCGGCCCCCTTCGGGGCAAAGAAGAGAAGGGATCTGGTCCACTCCCAAGTTCCCAAGGTTATGAATGCGCTTCCCGAAGGTGTTGACGTAGCAGGGCGGTGGTTTCAGCGCGGCTCACGGGGCCGGTTTCGAGGCGGCGCCGCTCCGCGGGGTCGCGCTCGGCCCGGTCCAGGGCGAGCCAGACGGCCCGGAGCGTGTCCGGGTCGTCGTGGGCGCGCGGGAACAGGTGCCAGTGTGGGTGCGCCACCTGATTGCCGAGCAGTTCCCAATTGAGCTTGCGCGGCGCTACCGCCCGCTCGACCGCCCGGCCGAGCAGGCACAATTCCTCAAAAAAGCCGCGGCGTTCGCCGTCCGGCAGGTGGGTCAGCTCCGCGGCGTGACGGCGCGCGACGAGCACACAGTAGCCGTGATAGTACTGCCACGGCCCGAGGAAGGCGACGGAATGCGGGAACTGCCAGACGACCTCCTCGTCCGGCAGTTCGTGCAGGGTCAGCAGTTTACGACAAAGCGGACAGTCCTCAGTCATGAATGGCCATCCGTGGTCCTGACGTTACCAATCGCCGCCCCCGCCGCCGCCACCGAAATCACCACCGCCACCACCCCCCCAATCGCCACCACCACCACCGCCGCCGCCAGCGTCACCGCCACCCCAGTCACCACCACCGCCGCCCCCAGTGTCACCACCGCCCCAGTCGCCACCGCCACCACCGCCGGCGTCTCCGCCGCCGCCCTGGTCGCCACCGCCGCCCTGGTCGCCGCCGCTCCAGTCGCCGCCCGCACCGGACGAGCCGGTGCCCACGTCACTGCCCTGGTCGATGCCGCCACCGCCACCGCCGCCGTAGTTGCTTGGCGGGGGCGACCCATAGGCGCTGGGACCGCCGCCGCCGAAGAAGTGGCTGTACATCCACATGCCGGCCGCCGCACCGAACAGGCCGCCCAGCAGGCTCGGGAAAAAGCCGCCGCCCCCACCGCCGCCGCCGCCGTAACCACCGCCACCGTAGCCGCCACCATAGCCCGCCGGCCGGCCAGCTCCCGACAGGGCCCGGAAGATCGCGATCACGACCCAGATCACGAGGAGCACCACCACACCGATGCAGATCCAGGGCAAGATGTACTCGTACCACGGGGTCGCCGTCGTGCCGCCGTCACCCCGCCGGGACGCAGCCGCGTTCTGGTTCATGGTGCGCCGGACGTAGTCGGCGCCTTCCAGCAACGCGGCGTCCCACTTCGCCTGGGCGGTGTTTTGGTCGCCTTTCTCCTGCGCGGTGGCGGCCTCCTTGATCCGGGTCAGCATCAGGTTCCGCAGTTCCCTGGCGTTCTCCGTCGTGAACAGGCCCTCGTTGCGCGTCCGATTGCCCACCTGGACGCGGAGCAGGTGCGGCTTCAGGCAGATCAGGACCATGACGCCGTTGACCTGGCGCTGGTCGAACAGGTCACTGGCCCATTGTCCCGCGAACGCCTCCGCCTTTTGATCCTTGTACTTTTCCGGGGCCGAGCCGAACGTCTCAATGTACAGATCCTTGTTGTGTTCCCGTTTGATTGTTTTGATGGCAACAAACGCTTGCTCCTTGGCGGCAACGCTGAAGCGGTTGATGGGGTCTTCCACCGGTCGGGCCGACGTCGTTTGCTTGTTTTTCTGGGCCGCTGCCGGCCCGACCGCGACCAGCCAGCCGATCAGCACCAGGCCCATCGGCAAAATCCAGCGTCCCAGGAAGTGCATGACATTCTCCTCTGCGAAGGGTGCGCCCATTTCCCCGTACTTCGTCAAAACGGCGGCAATCTTGCGCCGTCCGAGGCAGCGGTACGGTAACCCGGCGCTACATCTTATGATATACGGTAGGGTTTTGCAGCGGGCCGACACGAGGCCATCGCGGCGGCCCGTCCTATAACAAGCAAAGGCCGTGCCCGGCCGGCACGCCGTTCGCCTCGAACGAGAGGAGGTAGCCATGAGCCCGTTTCGTTCCACCACCATCCTGGCCGTGCGCCACAATGACGCCGTGGCCATCGGCGGCGACGGCCAGGTGACGTTGGGCAACGTCGTCATGAAAAGCGACGCCCACAAGATTCGCCGCCTGCACGAGGGCAAGGTGGTCGTCGGCTTCGCCGGCGCCTCCGCGGACGCCTTCGCACTGCTGGAGCGCTTCGAGGCCAAACTCAAGGACGCCCAGGGCAGTGTGCCGCGCGCCGCCACCGAGCTGGCCAAGGAGTGGCGCACCGACCGTATGCTGCGCCGCCTCGAAGCCATGATGATCGCCGTGGACAACCAGCACCTTTTGCTGGTCAGCGGCACCGGCGACGTGATCCAGCCGACCGATGGCGTTTGCGCCATCGGCTCGGGCGGCTCCTACGCGCTGGCGGCGGCGCGGGCGCTGATGGCCCACTCGACGCTGACCGCCGCGCAGATCGTCCGCCACGCCCTGGAGATCGCCGGCGACATCTGCATTTACACGAACCGCAACATCGATGTGCAAGAAGTATAACCGGGAGAAGCACCCGTGGCAGACCAAACTCCGCGTCAGATCGTCAGCGAGCTGGACCGCTACATCATCGGCCAGGACGCCGCCAAACGAGCGGTGGCCATCGCCATCCGCAACCGCTGGCGCCGGCAGCAACTGCCGGCGGACCTCCGCAAGGATGTCACGCCCAAGAACATCATCATGATCGGCCCCACCGGCGTCGGCAAAACGGAGATCGCCCGCCGCCTGGCGCAGCTGGTCGGAGCGCCGTTCCTGAAAGTCGAGGCGACCAAGTACACCGAGGTCGGCTACCACGGCCGCGATGTGGAGAGCATGATCCGCGACATCACCGAACTGGCCATCGGCATGGTGCGCGCCGAGCAGCGCACGCTCGTCGAGACCAGGGCCAAGGAGCGCGTCAACGACCGCCTACTTGAACTGCTGCTGCCGCAGTCGAGCAACTGGGACGGCGACGACGAGGAGGAGCAGCAGAAGAACCAGCGCACGCGCGACAAGATGCGGGCCCGCCTGGAGGCCGGCGAGATGGAGGACCGGCTGGTCGAGCTGAACCTGGAGCAAAAGCAAGTGCCGGTGCAGATTTTCAGCAACCTCGGTATGGAACAGATGGACGTGGACTTCCAGAGCATGTTCGAGCGCATCATGCCGAAGCAGAACCAGCAGCGCCAGATCCCCATCCGCGAGGCCCGCCGCATTCTGCTGGAGCAGGAAACCGAGGCGCTCATCGACCGCCAGGCCGTCAGCGAGAAGGCGGTTGAGTTGGTGGAGAATCAGGGCATCATCTTCCTCGACGAACTGGACAAGGTGTGCGGCCCGGCCTCGACGCACGGGCCGGACGTGTCGCGGCAGGGCGTCCAGCGCGACCTGTTGCCGGTGGTCGAGGGCACCACGGTCAACACGCGCTACGGGCCGGTGCGCTCGGACCACATTCTGTTCATCGCCGCGGGGGCGTTCCACCTGTCGAAGCCGTCGGACCTGATGCCGGAGTTGCAGGGCCGCTTCCCCATCCGCGTCGAACTGACCGACCTGACGAAAGCGGATTTTCTGCGCATCCTGACGGAGCCGAAGCACGCGCTGACCAAGCAATACGCGGAACTGCTGGCGACGGAGGGCATCAGGTTGGAGTTCACGCCGGACGGCATCGAGGCATTGGCGGACATCGCTTTCGAGGTGAACCGCACGATGCAGAACATCGGCGCCCGCCGGCTGCACACCATTCTGGAGCGCGTTGTCGAGGACGTGAGCTACGACGGCCCGGACTTGCCGGACAAGCACGTCGTCATCGACGGCGGCTATGTGCGCGGCCGGCTGGCGGAGATCATCCAGAAAGAGGACCTGAGCCGGTTCATTCTGTGACCCAAAGGCGAGCGGCGCGGCGTCAGCCCGCCGGTAACTCGCAGTACCGGCGGGCTGACGCCGCGCCGCTCGCCTTACCGATCACGACGTGTGATCGTGGATGATGCGCCACTGGCCCTTGACCTTGTGAAAGATCAGGGTAAAGAGCCCCTCGGCGGTCTCCTTCTTCAGCGTCAGCACGAAGCGGCCGCGCACGAACGCATGGTCGGCGCCGGCCATCTGAATGTCGAGGTCGCGAAAAGCCAGCTGGCCCATTTCCTTGCCGTCAGCCTGGTACGTCTTCTGATAGCGCTCCAGCGTCGCCGCCCAGCCGCGCGTCACCTTCTTGCCGGCGTAGAACGTCAGGTTCGGCGACTGCCAGTAGCCCTGCATGAAGCCCTTCAGATCGCCCTTGTTCCAGGCCGCCACCTGGGCGTCGAGGACCGCGCGCACCGCCTGCTTGCCGTCCTGCGGCTGCGGCTGCGCGGCCGCCAGCGCCGCCAGCAGCGCCAGGCCGGTCAGGACCGTCAGCGGTCGCGTCATAGCGGGTTCTCCTTGTCGTCGGGAGTGAGGTCAATGTTCACGTCCAGCGGCTTGCCAGACAGATCCTGCAAGTCGAGTTCGATCCACTCCTCCTCACCAGGAACCTTGGCGGGAGTTGGCGGCGCCGGCGGCGTCTGGGCGTGGGCGACCGGCGGCAGCGGCGCGGCCGCCGGGGGCGTGGGCGCGGCCGCGGTCGCGCCGGCCGGCGGCACGTGGGCCTGGTCGAACAGCCCCTGGTGGAAGCGCTGGCCGTTGACCTCCAGGGTGAAATAGTCAGCGTCGAGCGGCACCTCGAACTCCAGGTACGCGGGCAGGCCGCCCTTGCCATAGTCGCGCAGAACGCGGCCCTTCGAGTCGAGGAGGCGGCCGTGGTCCGCGACGCGGGCGTGCCTGTCCACGACTTCCGCGAAGATTTCCTGCACCACACGCATTTCCGCGGCGATCTTGTGGTCCCACAGGTCCACGTCGGTGCCGGTGTCCAGGTCGTCCAACTCGATCATCTGACTTTCGTTGATTTCCGGGCCGACGCCGATGAGCACGAACTTGACCGGGTTGCGCCGGCCCGCGGCGATGTCGCGGGCCAGGTTCGTGCTGTAGCGCTCGACGGCGTCCAGGTCGTGCAGTTCGCCGTCGGTGATGAAGACGAAGAAGCCCCACGGGGCGGAGCGGAAACGCTCGACGAAGTAGCGCACCGCCGGCAGCAGCTGCGTGCCGGTGCCAAAATCCTTCGGTGGCCCGAACGTGTGCTGTTCCGCCTCGTCGGCGCGGAAGTCGCCGACCACCTCGATATGGCCGCCACCCTCGCCGGTGGCCCAGTAGATGCAGGTGGTGCCGCCGTCCGCGTCAATCTTGCGCGCCAGGTAGGCGCAGATGCGCTGGGCGATGGGCGTGATCTCGTTGACCGGCTTGTGTTTCTTGAACAACGGCGACACGACACCGCCGCCGTCGTCGATGCCGTAGAGCTTGTACATGGAGCCGGAGCCGTCGAGGGCGATGCCGGTCTGGGCGCCTGCGCGGTGCGGCTCCATCAGGATGGTGGCGACGACGCGCGTGCGGTCGTTGTCGGCCGGGTAGACGTTCACCTCGCCGAAGGGTTCGTTGACGTGTTTCAACTGGGTCATGGGGGATCCTCGTGGTTCTGCCGCTTGCGGCAGAAGAAACATTACGTCTTCAATTCCTGCGTGATCTGCTGACCTTCCACGTCGAGCACGAAATGCAGCGAGCCGGCGGGCAGCTCGAACTCCAGGAACGCGGGCACGCCGGTGTCGGAGTAATTCTTGACGACCTGGCCCTGGGCGTCCAGGATTTTCCCGCGGTCGCTGACGCGGGCGTTCTTGCTGACGACTTCCGCGAAGATTTCCTGCAGCACGCGCATGTGGGCGGCGATCTTGTGGTCCCACAGATCGATCTCGGTGCCGGTGTCCAGGTCGTCCAGTTCTTCCATTTGCTGTTCGTTGATGTTGTCGCCGACGCCGATGAGCACGAACTTGAGCGGCTTGCGCCGGCCGGTGGCCACAGCACGGGCCAACTCCGCGCTGTACTGCTTGACCGCGTTCAGGTCGTGCAGTTCGCCGTCGGTGATGAAGATGTAAAAGCCCCACGGCGCGTCCTGGAAACGCTCGACGAAATACTTCACCGCGGGCAGCAGTTGCGTGCCGGTGCCGAAATCATCCGGCGGCCCGAAGACGTGCTGCTCGGCCTGGTCCGCGGTGAGGTCGCCGACTTCCTGAATGCGGCTGCCGCCGGGGCCGGTGGCCCAGTAAATGCAGGTGGTGCCGCCGTCCGCGTCGAGCTTGCGCGCCAGGTAGGCGCACAGCTTCTGTGCTACCGGCGTCACCTGGTTAACGGGCTGCTGCTTCTTGCCGAACAGGCTCGCGAGGAATCCGCCGGTCTGTTCGCCGACGCCGTACAGCGCCGCCATCGAGCCGGAGCCGTCCAGGGCGATGCCGGTCTGCGTGCCCTCGCGGCGCGGCTCCATCAGGATGGTCGCCGTCACGCGGACCTTGCCGCTGGCCGCCGGATAGACATTCACTTCCCCGAAGGGATCAACGACGTGTTTGACCTGGGCCATGAACGCAACCTCCCGGATTGGATGTCGGGCACGTTGCCCTGCCAGTAGTTCGTTCCCACCCGCGGATTATTAATATGAAACCCGAGGCTCCCCTGCGCTGGGACGGCCGCACCGCGCGTAAGATTCCGTTATGAACGATCCCCCCCCACAAGGTCTGACTGCCGCCGAGGTCGCCGACCGCGTTCGCCGCGGCCTCGTCAACCGCCACCCCAGCTCCGCCTGGGCCGACTACGCCCAGATCGTCCGCCGCAATATTCTGACCCTGTTCAACGCCCTGGTGCTGCCGGCCGCGGTCGCCCTGTTCTACCTCGGCAAGCCCCAGGGCGGCATCGCCGTCAGCGGCATGGCCATCGTCAATTCCCTCATCGGGTTGGTCGAGGAAATCAAGGCTAAACGCCACCTCGACCGACTCACCATTCTCGTCGAGACGCGCGTCCGTGTGCTGCGCGACGGCCAGTCGCAAGCAATCCCCGCCAGCGCGGTCGTCCGCGACGATTGCGTGTTGCTCGGCAGCGGCGAGGCCGTCGTCGCGGACGGCAGCGTCGTGCAGTCGCGCTTTCTGGAGATCGACGAGGCGCTGCTGACGGGCGAGTCCGATCCGGTGCGCCGCCACGTCGGTGAGCGCGTGCTGTCGGGCAGCGTCTGCGTCGCCGGGGAGGGGGCCTACCGAGCGGAGCGCGTCGGCGCCGCGGCGTTCGCACAGAGCACTGCCGTCCAGGCCCGCCGCGCGCACCACGCCCAGAGCCCCATGACCGCGACCATTAACCTGCTCATCCAGATTCTGACGTGGACGGCGGTCAGCCTGTGTGTGCTGTACCTCGGCATCCACCTGGCCGGCCACGTGACGCAGGCGCGCATGGTCGAGATGATGGCGGCGACGATCACGTCGATGGTGCCGCAGGGCCTGGTGCTGACGGCAACCATTTCGTTCGCACTGGGGGCTATCCACATGAGCATGCGCGGCGCCGTCGTGCAGCGCCTCAACGCCGTCGAGGCGATGGCCGCGGTGGACGTGGTGTGTACCGACAAGACCGGGACGCTGACCACCAACCTGCTCAAACTCGCTCAGCTACGGCAGCTGGCGTCGGCCGCCGGCGAAGACGAAGTGCGGCGGCGGCTGCGGCTGTTTGCGTCGGCGTCGGTCGATCAGAAGAACAAGAACATCCAGGCGCTCTGCGCCGCCCTTGGCACGGTCGAGGTCGAATTACTCGACCAGTTGCCGTTCAAGTCACAGAACCGCTACAGCGCGGTGCGCGTCCGTGATGGCGGCGGCGAGCGCGTCCTGGTGCTGGGCGCCTGCGAGGCGCTGCGCTCCCATCTCGGGAGCGACGGCGGTTGGGAGGCGGCCTGGCGCGAACTGCTGCCGACGGGACTGCGGCTGCTGCTGTTCGCGGAGGCGACGGAACCTCACCCGTTCGCGGACACGCTGGCGGACTTCACGCTGCAGCCGCTGGCGCTGGCAGCGCTCAGCGACGAACTGCGGCCCGAGGCGGCCCGGGTGCTGGAGGC
Source organism: uncultured Gemmataceae bacterium (assembly GCA_963750165.1). Lineage (GTDB taxonomy): Bacteria > Planctomycetota > Planctomycetia > Gemmatales > Gemmataceae > CAVVPN01. Next base: position 1,293,295 of record CAVVPN010000003.1, read on the forward strand.
GTTGACCGCCCAGGGCATCGCCTTCAAGGTGCTCTCCGGCGACAACGCCGAGACGGTGCGCGCCACCGTCGCCACGCTTGACCTGCCGCTGGCGCGCGACGCGGTTGTCAGCGGCGACGAACTGGCCGCGGCAACGGATAAGGAGGCGTTGATCCGTGACCGCGGCGTCTTCGGCCGGGTGGCGCCGCAGCAGAAAGTGGAGATCGTCGAGACGCTACAGCGGCAGGGACGCTTCGTCGCCATGATTGGCGATGGCGTCAACGACGTGCTGCCGTTGAAGAAAGCGCACCTCGGCATTGCGATGGGCGCCGGCAGCCAGGCGAGCAAGACCGTTGCCGGCCTGATCCTGGAGAACAACAACTTCGCACTGCTGCCCGAAGCACTGGAAGAGGGCCGCACGATCATCCGCAACCTGCGCCGCTGCAGCAAGCTGTTCCTGACAAAGAATGTGTATTCGTTGATCCTGTTGCCGCTGGGGCGCTCGGCGTGTTCGGCCTGCCGTTCCCGTATGTGCCGCAGCAGGTGACGCTGCTGAACTGGCTGGTGATCGGCCTGCCGGCGCTGGTGATCGCCCTGAGCCGTGAGCGTTCGCAGGGGGCGACGCGGCCGCGGTTCCTGCGCGAGGTCGGCAGCTTCGCCGTGCGCAGCGGCGTCGTCTTCGCGCTGGCGGGGCTGACCATGCTGCTGCTGGCCGTCCACGTCTGGCGCTACGACGAGCGGACGCAGGTGACGCAGCTGCTGTCGATGCTGATCCTGCTGGGCATCACGGCACTGCTGCGGGCGCTGACCGACGGTGAGGCGCAGCCGCTGGTCGGCGACACGCGCTTCCGGCTGCTGGCGGCGGCGGCGCTGCCGGCGTACCTGCTGGCGATGTACTGGGACTTCTCGGCGCGCTTCTTCCAGCTGGCCGCGCTGGACTGGCTGCAATGGTTGCAGGTGGTCGCGGTGGCGCTGCCGGCGTACGGGTTGTCGCTGCTGAGCGACTGGCTGTTTGCCGGCTCCGTTTACGTTTCGCGCAGGCAGAGTCCGCGCACAACGTAAACGGGGTCAGCTGGCGGGGGCCGCGGTCTGGGCGGCGTTCGTCTCCTGGGCGACGGCACCGGCCTGCGTCAGCAGCATCGGCACGATCAGCACGGTCATGACCAGCCACAGCACGACGGCCAAACCCAGCGCGTGGAACCACTCATAGCGCAGCCCCAGCCACAGGCCGGCGAACCACAGCGCGAGGTGGAACAGGTTCAGAAACAGCACCAGCAGCAGGCGGCCGAAGGTGCCGGCGCTTGGCAGACCGATGTTCTGATCGGGCTTCATGACCCAGCCGTCGGGGCTGACGAACTCGGTGTAACCGCTCTCCAGCTTGCGCCGCTCGAAGCGCACCTTCTCCTTCGCGCTGTCCCGGCTGGGGATTTCGACCGCCTCGACGTTCGCGGGCGTCCACACCTCGCCGGGGGTTGGCGGCACCTCGCCCGGAACCGGCGTGAAGCTCGGCGGATGGGGGGGGATGCGGTACTCCCAGCGGCCGCCCGGCAGGGGAGCGTACTCGTACTCGGTCGCTTTTTTCGACTCGCCTTTCCTGTACGACCACAATTTCGCCGCGGGTTTCTTGGTGTAGTCCTCTTCGGTCCTGGCCCGGAACAACGCATCGTAGGGCACCTGGGCGGCGGTGGACTCGTCGGAGGAGGCGTTGAGCAGGCACCACAGCATCAGGAACACCGTCAGACCGCCGCCGACCGCCGGCGCCTGCCAGGCGATGCCCTCACTGGGCTCGGTGTAGAAGTAGCTCTGCAAAAACACACTGCCGGCCCACAGCAGCACTGTGATGCCCAGCCCCACCACCAGCACCGTCAGCAGCAAGCCCAGCACGTCGGCCTCCCGTTCTTCCTCTGCGGCTTGCGGCCTGGTGCCAGGACAGGAGTGCTGCTGTCGTGTTTTTGCCCCGAAGGGGTCCAACAACTTAGCGGTCCGTACCGCAATTAACTGGAGGGTTGGGGGTGACGGCCTGGGACCGTAGGACGGCTCTCCAGAGCCGTCCCGCTCACCCCGGGACGGCTCTGGAGAGCCGTCCTACGAACGATCCCGCAACCCTCCAGTTACTTGCGGTACGAACCACTTAGCCCAGGGCAACGCCCTGGGTCGCCAGGGCCGACCCCAACCCTTCTTTCTTCCCCGCCCTGAAGGGGCGGGACAACGATGGTTGTGCCCCTTCAGGGCGGGCAAAAGAAAGGCTGAGGGTTCCTCCCCGTTCCCAGGGCGTTGCCCTGGGCTAAGTTGTTCCGCCCCTTCGGGGCCAAGACACACAAGCAACAACGCCCTGGTCTGGCATCAGCGTTTGCGCCAAGCCGCAAGCGGCAGCAAAGCAATGCCTGAACCTGCGTTATCCTGGGGGACCGATACCATTTCGTCAATTCCCAAAAAGCGCTTGCCGGCCGACGGCGGCCGTGACTACGATGGGGCGCCGATTTTTTTGCCGACCCGCCAAACCAAATCCGGGCGGCCCTCGTCTTTTCTTCCCAGGGAGACCATGACCAAACTCGACGAGTGCCTGACTTCCTCAGCGCCGTCGGTCGGCCAGGACGGCCGCGCCGACGCGGACGTGCTGGTGCAGACATTCAACGCCCTGCGCAATGAACTCATCAGCACCCTGCTGTACGTGCTGGGCAACCGCGACGACGCCCTCGACGCCGCCCAGGAGGCGTTCGTCAAGTGCTGGGGCGCCCGCCAGCAACTGCACCAGGTGCAGAACCTGCGGGCGTGGATCTTCCGCGTCGCCTTCAACACCGCCAAGGACATGCAACGCAGTGCCTGGCACCGCCGGGCCAAACCGCTCCAGGGGGAGGAGTCCTTGATAATGACCAACCACCCCGGCCCCGCACTCACCGTCGAGCTGCAGGAGTCCGTCGAACGACTCCGCAAGGCCATTTTGCAGCTGCGCGACGAGGAAAAGGAAGTCTTTCTGCTGCGGCAGAATGGCGAACTCACCTACGAACAGATCGCCGAGCTGCGCAGCTGCCCCGTCGGCACCGTCAAGACGCAGATGCGCAGCGCCCTGGAAAAATTACGCAAAATCCTGGTGTAGAGGACGCGCAGCCGTTTGCCAACCTCTCCGCACCGCAGCGACATTCACGACCATCGCTTTCGCCCCCAAGAAGCGCACGCCAGCGCGTGCCGTGTGAGGACATGCCATGAACTGCGACCACGCACAACCCCGACTTCTCGACCAGCTGTTCGGCCTGCTCGACGACACCGAGCAACAGGAACTGCAAGCCCATCTCGCCGGCTGCCCCGCCTGCCAGGCCGCGCTGGAACAGGCCAAACAGCAACAACTGGTCCTCGGCATCGCCGCCAAGGGCGATTTCAGCCAGGTGAGCTTTGAGCCGCCGGCGCTGCCGCTCCGCCATCCCGCGCCGGAGCCAACCTTGCAACTGAAGCGGCCGGCCGCCGTGCGCCGCAACTGGAGCCGCTGGGGCGCCGCCGCTGCGGTCCTGCTCGCCATCGGCGCCGGCGCCGCGCTGGTCGCATGGCCGTGGGCACGCCATGCTGAGGAGATCGCCGCCGCCGAGCGCCGCCAGCATGAGGCCCAGGCCGCCCGTAGCCGCCTCGACGCCGACGAGACCGCCCGGCAGGCGAAGGCGGACGCCGAGCTGCGCGCCGTCCACGAGCAGATCAACGTTCTCCGTGAGCGCTGGGAGCGCGAGACCAACAAGGACATGGAAATCAGCGTCACCGGCCCCGAAGACCTGCAGGCCGGCGCTCCCACCACTTACACCATCGAAACGCATCGGCTCCTCAAGGATCAGGCCGCGTACAGGAAGGCCCCCGCCCGCATCGGCGTCCAGGTCCTCGAAGCCAGGTCGAACAAGGTGCTGTACGCCTCCAAACAGTTGGCGAGCAACGGCAAGGTCGATTTGCAACTGCCCGGCGACCTGGCCATTACGCCCGAGACCGAACTGCTGCTGCAGGTCAACGCCGAGAACACCGACGGCAAGAAGGTTGAGGTGACCGAACGGCTCAAGCTGACCGGGCCGCGTTACCTGACGCACCTGGCCACCGACCGGCCGCTGTACCGCCCCGGCGACACCGTCCGCGCCCGCTCGCTCACGTTGCAGCGCGTCAGCCTGAAACCGCCCGCCCAGGAGCTGGAACTGCGCTTCCGCCTGACCGACGGCCAGGGCAAGAAGCTGTTCGAGCATATTGGCAACGCCCGGGTGCGGCTCGACGCCAGGACGAAGGACCTGCTCAAGGACTCGGACGGCACGGTGCTGAACGGTTACGGCGTCGCCAACTTCGCGCTGCCGGAGGAGTTGCCCGAGGGCGTCTACACGCTCACCGTCAGCGAGGAGCGCAACCGCTTCCCCGCCGAGAAGCGCACGTTCCTGGTGCGCCGCTTCCAGACGCCGCGGCTCAACAAGGAGGTCGAGTACCACCGCGCCTCTTACGGCCCCGGTGACGCGGTGCAGGCCAACTGCGTCGTCCGCCGCGTCGAGGGTGGCGCCGCCGTCGCCGGCCAGCCCGTCGAGGCCAGCGTGCGCGTCGATGGCCAGGACGTGCCGGTCGAGCACACCGGCAAGCTCGCCACCGACGCCGCCGGCCGTGTCACGGTGAAGTTCCGCCTGCCCGAAAAGCTGGTGGACGGCCGCGGCAGCCTGTCGGTCGTCTTCCACGACGGCAAGATCATTGAGACGCTCGACCGGCCGCTGCCGATCGCCCTCAATCGGCTGCACATCGAGTTCTTCCCCGAGGGCGGTGACCTCGTCGCCGGCGCCGCCAACCGCGTTTACTTCCAGGCCCGCACGCCCCTCGGCCGGCCCGCCGAGCTGCGCGGCCAGATCATCGACCTGGGCACGTTCGGCCTGTCCGGACTCGCGCCCGGTGATCCCGTCGCCGCGGTGCAGACGCTCAGCGACGATAAGGAACCCGGCGTCAACCAGGGCCTGGGTGCCTTCCACTTCACGCCGCGGGCGGGCCACATCTACGCCCTCAAGATCGACACGCCGAAGGGCATGCCCGGCTTCTACCCGCTGCCGGCGGTGCGCCCCGCAGGCGTCGTGCTGCACACGCCACAGGGCGTCGTGACCGACGGCATCGAGGTCAAGCTGTACAACGCCGGCCGGCCGCGTCACCTGCTGGTCGGTGCCTACTGCCGCGGCCGGCTGGTGCATCAGCAGACCGTCGCTTGCCCCGCCGACGCCGAGCGTGCCGTGGCCCTGCGGCCGCCGACCGGCGTCAATGGCGTTTTCCGCGTCACCGTCTTCGAGATGCTGCCCGACCGCGTCCTGAAGCCGCTGGCCGAACGGCTCATCTACCGCCCGGCCCGCGAGCGCCTCGCCTTCAACGTCAAGACCGACCGCGACGAATACGCTCCCGGCCAGAAGGTCACCGTCCGCGTCAACGCCGACGACGAGCAGCAGAAGCCGGCGGCCGCGGTGGCGCTGCTGGCGGTGGTCGATCACAGCGTCCTGAAGCTGGCCGACGAGAAGACCTACCGCAGTCTGCCGACGCACTTCTACCTGACCACGGAGGTCGGCAAGGCGGACGACCTGGAGCACGCCGACTTCCTGCTGACCGACCACCCGAAGGCCACCCAGACGCTCGACCTGCTGCTGGGCACGCAGGGCTGGCGGCGCTTCGCCGAGCAGCCCCAGCAGGACGCCGAGCAGCAAAAGGAACTGTGGATCAAGCATAAGGCCGACGCCGACCGCCTGCTGTTCGCCTCCGCCGTCACCACGCGCCAGGGCGACGAGGAACTGTTCCAGAAATTGGCCGTCACGCTCGTGACTGAGGCGAAGGAGCTGAAGCGCAAGCACCAGCAAGTGGTGACGGATCGGCAAGCCCGCGTGGCGCAGGCCGCGGCCGAACGCAAGCGCCTGCAGTCGGAGGAATACACGGCCACGGTGGACATTGGCGACGCCGAGGCGGGGTTGACCGGTTATCAAAACCAACTGGTCCACGTCGGCGGTAAACTGGCGGCGCTCGGGCTGCTGGTGCTGGGCTTCGTCGGCATCATCGTCGGCGCCATGCGCAGCAGCCATCATCAAAAGGAGGGCCGCCTGGCGCTGACGGCCGGTTTCGGCGCGTTCGTGCTGCTGGTGGTCGGCGGCTTCGCTGTCGTGCTGTACACCGCTGGCCAACAGGGGGGCTCGGAATCAAACGGCCGTTTGCTCGTGTTGTTTGATAAGTCCGAAGCGATGAAGGAAAAAGAAAAGGCCATGGACAAGGCGGCAGCGAAGCAGTGGACGGAGGTTGACGGCAAGGAGGAAAAGGAGCTTCGAAACGCATTGCCGGAAATCTTACAAGCTCAGCGGAATGCACCCGTCATGTTGACGCGCGTCAAGGTGTTCGATGACGCAGGGCTGGGGGACGAAATCCGCCAACTCAACGAGTTGCTCCGCGAACAGAAGGGCATCAGGGGTCAGCTGGAAATCGGTCTCGATCCCAAGCAGGGCAAACAGAGACCCGCTGACAAGAAAGAACCGCCGGCCAAGCGCGACCCGGAAGGCCAAGGCAAAGCAGTGATGGGGAAGGATAAGATGCCTGAACCTGCCTTGGAGCTTATGGTCCCCGCCGGCATCGTCGCCAAGGATCTGCCTCTCGGAGCGAAACTCCGACAATTGGCCCTGCAACAGGGGGAACAAGAGATCCTGCCATTGCTGGAACGCATGGACGACGGTAAGCGTGGTCAGAACTTCCAACTCAAGGCCCTTGTGGGGGAGTACCTCCAGGCCGGCGGCGAGAAACGCAAGAAGTTCTTCCGCGAGATGGAAGGGCTCGAACCGCATCTGCGGCGCAGGCTCGTCCAGCTGCTGGAACAGGCGTATGAGCCCTGGGTGGTGCGGCAGTACGCTCACAAGCACACCGCGGCGGCCGACGCGCTCCGCACCGACTTCACCGACACCGTCTGCTGGCAGCCCGTGCTGGTGCTGCCCGCCGGCAAGACCACCGAGGTGCAGTTCGACCTCAACGACTCCGTGACGCGCTTCCAGATCCTCGTCGCCGGCTGCGACGCCGACGGCCGGCTCGGCAGCGCCACGAAAGAATTCGCGGCGAAGCTGCCGTTCAGCCTGCACCCCAAACTGCCGGGCGAAATCAGCAGCGGCGACCGGCTCACGGTGCCGGTGACGCTCGCCAACGACACGAAGCAGCCGAGCCAGGTGACCGTCTCCGTCAAGGCCGACGGCCTCAAGGTGGCGGGCGCCGCCGCGGTGACCCGCAAGGTCGGCGGCCAGACGCGGACACGGACGCTGTTCGACCTGACGCCCACCACGGTGGACGGCGTCGCCACGCTGCGTTTCCTGGGCCGCGGCGACCCGTTCGGCCTCGACGCCATCCAGAAGAAGATTCGCATTGTCCCCGATGGCTATCCCGTGGAAAAATCGCTGAGCGACGTGCTCAGCGGCAACGTTGTCAACACGGTGACGCTGCCGGGGCGGCGCGACCAGTGGGTGGCGGGCACGCTGAAGCTGCAGGCCCAGGTGTTCCCGTCAACGCTATCCGAATTGCAGCAGAGCATGGCGGGGATGCTGCGCGAGCCCTACGGCTGCTTCGAGCAGACCAGCAGCAGCAATTATCCGAACGCGCTCATCCTCAGCTACCTGAAGGAGCACGGCCAGGTGCAGCCGGACATCGAGAAGCGGGCGCAGGACCTGCTGACGCGCGGCTACGCCCGGCTGATCGGCTTCGAGTGCAACAACCCGAACCCGCAGCAGGGGCCGCCGAAGCGGGGCTTCGAGTGGTTCGGCGGCAATGCTCCGCCGCACGAGGCCCTGACCGCCTACGGCCTGCTGGAGTTCACCGACATGGCGAAGGTATTCCCGGTGGACATGGACATGGTGGCGCGGACGAAGACATTCCTGCTGAAGCAGCGCGACGGCAACGGCGGTTTCAACAAGCGGCAGGGCGGCTTCGATGGCTTCGGCCGGGCGCCGGCGGAATTGACCGACGCTTACATCCTGTGGGCGCTGTCCGAGGCCGGCGCCGCCAATGAAATCCAGCGTGAACTGAACGCCCAGCACGCCGCGGCGAAGGTCAGCAAGGATTCGTACTTCATCGCGCTGATCGGCCTGAGCTTGCAGAACGCCGGCCGCACGGACGACGCGGTGGCGCTGCTGCGGCGGCTGCTGGCGGCGCAGCAAAAAGACGGCCACGTCGGCGGCGCCACGACGAGCATCACGCGCTCCGGTGGCCAGAATTTGCACCTGGAGACGACGGCGCTGGCGGTGCTGGGCTGGCAGAAGGCCAAACGGCCCGACTTCCAGGCGCCGATCCAGAAGGCGATTCGCTGGATTGGTCAGCAGCGCAACGGCGGCGGCTCGTTCGGCACGACACAGGCGACGGTGCTGTCGCTCAAGGCGCTGCTGACGCACGCCCGCGACAGCAAGCACATGGCGAAGGACGGCGAGGTGCGGCTGTACGTCGGCACTGCGAAGGACCCGGTGGTGGTGCAGAAGTTCACGGCCGGCCAGCAGGGGGTGATCACGCTGCCGCTGGCGGACGTGGAGAAGTTGCTGCAACCGGGCGACAATCAGGTGCGGCTGGAGCTGACGGGCGGCAACGTGCTGCCGTACACGCTGGCGTGGTCGTACCGGACGGTGACGCCGGTGTCGCACGCCGACGCGCCGCTGTCGCTGCTGACGAAGCTGGACCGTAACGCCGCGAAGGAGGGCGACACGGTGCGGCTGACGGTCGAGCTGAAGAGCGTCAAGAAGGCGGACGGCATGGCGGTCGCGGTGATCGGCCTGCCCGCGGGGCTGATGCTGCCGGACAACCTGGAAGAGTTGAAGCAGCTGGTGAAGCTGCGCGACAACGGCACGAAGCCGGGCGAGGTGGATCACTTCGAGGTGCAGGGCCGCGAGCTGGTGCTGTACTGGCGGCAGGCGCCGGCGGCGCGGACGGTGACGTTGTCGCTGATCTGTCAGAACCCGGGCACGTTCCGCGGGCCGGCGAGCCGGGCGTACCTGTATTATCAGCCGGAGCGCAAGGCGTGGGTCGAGCCGCTGGGCGTGACCGTGACGCCAGCGGCAGAGTGACGGGAAGAGCGCCAAGCCGCAAGCGGCAGAAAGCTGGGGTGACGCGTCATCCCTTCTTTCTGCCGCTTGCGGCTTGGTGCGGGGGCCAGGCACATCCTGGGCGAGGCGTCAGCCGGTGCCATTCTCGACGTGCGAAAATGTTGGCCCCCTTGGCCCCCTTGGCCCCCTTGCTCGGTCAGCCGGCGTCACCGTGCGACGCGCTGTGCCAGCAAGGCATCCGCATCTCGACGTATGAAAAAGTTGGCGTTCTTGGCGTTCTTGGCGTCCTTGCTATGCCGCCAACCGTCACCCAGGGCCACGCTTGCACAGCATGCCTTTTGATCCTGAATTAGCGCTCCACCTCACGCCGGATAAAATCCCTTGCCCGCTGCCGCCAGCTTGCGCATCTGCTCCGTCGGCTGGAAGCGCAGCCCCAGCGCTTCGTAGCGGCTCAGCTTTTCCAGCACCGTCTTGAGCCCGAGCGTGTCCGCCCAGCGCAGGATGCCGCCGCGGAACGGCGGAAAGCCGATGCCCAGAATCAGGCCCATGTCCACGTCGCCCGGCTCGCGCACAATGCCCTCGGTCAGCACCCGGCTTGCCTCCACCAGCATCGGCAGGAACAACCGATCCGTCAGTTCCTCCTGCGTGAACTGCTTCTGCCCGGTGCGCACGCGCTCCAGGATCGCCGCGAACGCCGGATCGTCCGCGCCCTTGCCGCCCTTCAGGTAGCTGTAAAAGCCGGCCCCGCTCTTCTGACCGAGCCGGCCCGCGGCGACCAGCTCGCCGAGGATGCGCGTCGGCTTCGCCCGGTCGGCGAACGCGGTGTTGACCACCTGCCCCGCATACAGCGACGTGTCCAGGCCCACCAGATCGTTGAGCGTCACCGGCCCCATCGGCATGCCGAACGCCACCGCCGCTTTATCGATGTCGCGCGGGTTGGCCCCCTCCTCCAGCAGCACCAGCGACTCGTTGAGGTACGGGAACAGGATGCGATTCACCAGGAACCCCGGACAGTCGCGCACGACAATCGGCGTCTTGCCGATGCGCCGCGCCAGCGCCACCAGCGTCGCCACCGCCTCGTCGCCGGTCTTTTCTCCGCGGATCACCTCCACCAGCTGCATGCGATCCACCGGGTTGAAGAAGTGCATGCCCGCGAAGCGCTCCGGCCGAGACCACGCCTGGGCCATGCGCGTGATGGAAATCGTCGAGGTGTTCGACGCCAGAATCACGTCCTGCCGCAGAATCTGTCGCAGCTGGCCATACATCTCCGTCTTGGCCGCCTCATTCTCGACGATGGCCTCGATGACCACGTCGCAGTCGCGCAGCAGTTCCAGGTTGCTGGTCGTGGTCAGGCGCATCATGGCCGTGATCATTTCCGCGGGCGTCATGCGGCCGATCTCAATACGGCCCTGCATGCTCTTGGCGATGGCGGCGACGCCCTTCTCCAGCGCCGCGGGCACCTTGTCGATCATGACGGCAGGCAGACCGCGGCGGATGTGAGCGCCGGCGATGCCCGCGCCCATGATGCCGGCGCCGAGCACACCGACGCGCTGCACGTCGCGCGGTTTTACATTCGGATCGCTGACGCCGGGATCCTTCGCCAGCCGCTGCTGCTGGAAAAAGATGGCGATCAGGTTGCGCGAGATCGGGCTGCCGACCAGTGGCAGGAACGACTCCGTTTCGACCTGGAGGCCGTCCGTTAGCGGCAGGTTACAGCCCTTGATGATCGCGTCCAGCGCTGCCAGCGGCGCCGGCAGCTGGCCCCTGGTTTTCATCAGCACCTGCCCGCGCACCACCGCGGCGGTGAAGCTCAACTCCTCCTCGGTGAGACCGACCGGTTGCCGCTTGCGCCGGCGCAACTCCTGCCAGTCGCCGCTGTCGATGGACCAGTGGATGAGCCGCACCGCCTCGTCCTGGAGGCGTTCGCTCGGCACCGCGTCGAAGACGATGTGCAGCTCGCGCGCCGCTGGGCGTTGACCGCGTCGCCGGGGCAGATCAGCTCCGCCGCCAGTGCCGGGCCGATGAGCCGCGTCAGCCGCTGCGTGCCGCCCCAACCGGGGATGATGCCGATTTTCGTCTCGGGCAAACCGATCTCCGTCTTCGGATGCGAGCCGGCCAGGCGGTAGTCGAAGCCGAGCGCGAATTCCGTGCCGCCACCCATGCAGGCACCGTCGATCAGCGCCACCGTCGGGAACGGCAGTTCCTCGAACGCGGCGATGATGTTCAGGCCGCGGGCGGTTAGCTTGCGCATCATGTCCGGCGTCGCGTTGCTGGCGCCGAGTTCCTTCAGGTCGGCCCCGGCGATGAACATGCCCGGCTTGCCGCTGCGCAGGATCAGGCCGCGCACGTCCGTGCGGCCCCGGAGTTCGGCGAGCACCTGCTCGAACTCCGCCTGGATGGGCTGGCCGAGCGTGTTGGCCCGGCTGCCGGGCAGGTCGAAGGTCAACACCGCGATGCCGTCCTCGCCGATGTGCAGGCCGAGGGCCGCCGAAGACGCCTGTGCCATTTCTTCATCCTCCTTCGGAGGAGTCATTAGCCATTAGTCATTAGTCATTAGTTATCTGGGTTGGGGAGCCGGGCGAGCGTCTCGGCTCCCCAACCCAGATAACTAATGACTAATGACTGATGACTAATGACTCTTTCAGTCCAGTTCCTTGATGTAGATGTTCTTGAACTGCACCAGGCTGGGCGGCCCACTCCACTGATTCGTCCTGGCGTTCCAGCCGCCGTGATGCTGCAGCGCAATCGGCCCCTCCGCCGGAATGCCCGGCAGCTGCGCGTTCGTGATGACCTCCGCGCCGTTCAGCTTCACCCACAATCGGTCGCCCTTCAACGTGATCTCGAACGTGTTCCACTGACCGCGCGGCCGATCCATCTTCTTCTTTGGCGTCACGCCGGCGCGGACCTCCTTCGGCATCTTCGCATCCATGCGGTAGCCGTACACCTCGCCCGAACCGACCGGCCACATCCAGATGTTCACCTGCGCCTTTGAACTGCCCCGCAGGTAGATGCCGGAGTCCACGTCTTCCAGTTCGACCTTGAGTTCCTTGCCGTTCGCGTCCTTCTTGTGGCTGCCGTCCGGCAGAATGACGGGCACCTTGTTCATGTAGCCCTTGTCGGTCTTCAGCCGCCAATCAACACGCAGCACGAAGTTCTTGTAGGACTTCTGCGTCCACAGGTTCTTGTCCTTCTTGGCCTCGCTTTTGGCGTCGTAGTCGATGACACCGCCGTCGAGGATTTTCCAGTGACCGTTGTCGCCCGTGGGCACCTTCCAGCCGTCGAAGCTCTTGCCGTTGAACAGGACCTTGAAGCCGGGCGGCGGTGTGTTGTCCGCCCCGGTCTGGCCTGGCGCCCCCAGCGCCAGCACCGCCACGACCAGCGGCGCCGGCAGCCAGCGCTTGTGCAGCATGATGAACCTCCTTTGCGCTTCAGATGGTGAATACGCTCAGTCACAAGCTACGCAAAACGCGGGCAAAAAGAAGGCCGCGGGGCCGCCTGGCTTTGCGCCGCGGCGCTTGTAAAATGAAGGAAGAACAGCCCGCATCCACCCCCGCCGGATCGTCCCGGCGCTAGAAGGAGATCCACTCATGGCGAAGGGCGCCGGCAAGGCTCGCAAGAAGTTACCGAAGGAACTCGCCGTCGTGCGCGCCGACAACTGCACCGGCTGCGAGGCCTGCATCGAAGTCTGTCCCGTCGATTGCATTTACAAGGTGCCCGGCGAGGAGCTGCCAACGCTGCAAAGCTTCGTGGACATCGACCTGGAACGCTGCATCGGCTGCGAGCTGTGCGCCAAGTGGTGCCCGTGGGACGCCATCGACATGGTGCCGACCATGCAAATCGCGGTCGCCGTCGCCGAAAAGGGCGGGCCGCCGGAGTACGTCGAGAAGAACTGGGACAAGCTGGTCGGCGCCGCCCAGTCGCTGGTGGAGCTGGCCGCCGAACAGCAGGCCGCCGCAGTCAAGAAATGACGGCCCAGCCGTTGAGGGAGCGAACCATGCGGCACCGACAATCTTCCTCCTTCCCCCCTGGTGGGGGAGGGCCGGGGTGGGGGGGAATACCCTGTTTAAGCCGGGTCGATCCCCCCCACCCCGGCCCTCCCCCACCAGGGGGGAGGGAGAAGCGCTGCGGAGCGCAGCTATTGCTGGGCCTGCTGCTGACGCTGGCGGTCGGCTGCCAGCCGGCCGCCCGCTACGCCATCGACAAGACCAGCCCGCCGGAGAAGGACGGGGACCGCAAGCCGGATCAGGTGCCGGCCGAGTTTGGCTATCGGCCGGCCATCCCGCCGCAGGACGTGCCGCTGGAATTCGTCGCTTCCACCAGCGACGAGTGGGCGTATCTCCCGGAATTCTGGAACCCGCAGCCCCGGCCGAGCGCCGGCGTCCGTGCCGTTGGTTTCGCGCTGACGCCGCTGGGGGCCACGGCCGCGGTGCTGCTGACGCAGGAGCCGGAGGTCATCAAGATCAAGGTGCCGCTCGGCCTGCCCGACCCGACGCCACACCTCCCGCCGAGCAACCCGCCGACACTCGCCAAATGGCGGCTCGGCAAGAAGCTGTTTTACGCCGAGATTCTGCCGCAAACCCCGCACACCGCCAAATCCTGCGTGGCCTGCCACCTGCCCGCGGAGGGCTACACCGACCGGGCGGCCGTATTGCCGGACATGCGGGTGAACACGCTGAGCCTCATCAACGTCGTGTACAACCGTCGGCAGTTCTGGGACGGCCGCGTCGGGCCGCTGGAGCAGATGATTCAGCGCAGCCTGGACGACGAGGGCCGGGCTCCGGGCACCCGCTGGGAGTACCAGCATGTCTGGGGCGGTGTGGTCAAGCGGTTGAACAGCAAGACGGAGTTCCGCGAGGAGTTCGAGCGCGTCTTCCGCACGGGCCCGAGCATTGACAACGTCGGCAAGGCGCTGGCGACCTACCTGCGCACCCTGCTGGTGGGCGGTTCGCTGTACGACTGGGCTGAGAAGACGCGGCGGGAGCGCAAGGCGGCGACGCTCACGGCGGAGCACTTCACCGAGCACCTGCCGCCCGACGTGCGGAAGAAACTCGGCCGCGAGAAGGAAGACGCCAAGGCAGTGGCGAAGGAGCTGGAGCAGGGCTATCAACTGTTCGTGACGAAGGCGCGCTGCGTCCAGTGCCACTCGGGGCCGCTGTTCACCGACCAGGATTACCACAACATCGGCGTGGACCCGAACAACCACGACGGCCGCAACACCACGGCCCCGCTGGGCCTGAAGGACCGTCGCTACATCGGCGCCTTCCGCACGCCGACGCTGCGCAACCTGCCGCGAACCAGGCCGTACATGCACACTGGCGAACTGGAGACGCTGCGCGACGTGCTGAATCATTACAATAACGGCATCCCCAAACAGGTCGCGGACAAATACCTGGACCCGGTGCTTCAGGACGCCATCGGGGCCACCCGCACGCTCAATCTGTCCGTCGCCGAACTGGACGCCCTGGAATTGTTCCTGCGGGCGCTGGACGGCGGCGCGGTGCCGGCGGTGGTCGCGGACGAGAAGAAGTAGCGAGTTTCTGACGCCTGGAGGCGACGGATGGACAACAAGACGTTGTGGCGGGCGTACCTGATCGAGCTGGTCGGCACCTTCGCGCTGGTGTACTTCGGCGCCGGCATCGTCTGCGTCAACCACATGACGCTGCCGACGAAGTCGGCGCCGCCGATCCAGGGCACCTACGGCGACTCGGCCGGCAAGGAACCGCTGACCCTGTACGGCCATCAGCCGGGCCTGGTCGGCATCGCGCTGGCGCAGGGCTTCATCCTGGCGGCGCTGCTGGCGGTGACGCTGCCGCTCTCGGGCGGCTACCTCAACCCGGCCATCACGCTCATGCTCTGGGTCTTTAACCGCCTGGACAACCGGCGCACCTGGTGGTTCATCGGCGCCCAGGTGCTCGGCGGCGTCCTGGCGGGGCTGTGCCTGCGCTATACCTTCGACGTGAAACTGCTGCACGAAGTCCGCATGGGGGCGCCGCACCTCAACCCGCTGGTCTACACGGTGGGCGACCGTGGCAGCCTGATCGCGGGCACCGGCATTGAACTCGTCTTGACCTTTTTCCTTGTCTTCGCCATCTTCGGCGGCATGGCCGAGGCGTCGCGGGCGCGCTCGGCGGCGCTGGGGGCCGGGTTCACCCTGGTGGCCTGTGTGCTGTTCGCGTTCCCGCTGACCGGCGCCGCCACCAACCCCGCCCGCTGGTTTGGCCCCGTGCTGTGGGAAAATATGCTGCCCGACCGCACCGGCCCCAGCCCGTGGGCGGACCTGTTCGTCTACCTGGCCGGGCCGATCATCGGCGCACTGCTGGCCGGCGCGTTTTACTTCAAGGTGATGCTGCCAGTGTTGAAGCCGGACGCCGACGACCTGAACGAACCGCTGCCGAAAGCCGACGGGGCCGCGGCCGCGAAGTCCGCCACCACCGCGGTGGTCAAGAAGAAATGACCCGTCCACTGACCAGGGATGGTCGATGCAGCCGTTGACCCTCGACGACCTGCTGCCCCTCGCCGAGTACGGCCCGCGCCGCCGTGAGTTCTTCGAGTCGTTGTGCCGTTACCTCGACCGCTACCGCCGCGTCCGCCTCGGGCCGCGCGCCGCGCTGGTGTTCGAGAATCGGCAAACGCTCTGGTTCCGCGTTCAGGAGATCATCCGCATCGCCCGCCTCGCCGACCCCGTGCGGCTGCAACAGGAATTGAACCTCTACAACCGCCTGCTGCCCGGCCCCGGCCAGTTGCAGGCGTCGCTGCTCATCACCATCACCGACGAGAGCAAACTGACCGAGGAACTGGCCCCGTGGCAGGAACTGCACGGTGAACAGCTGGCGCTGTGCGTTGGCCCGGTGCGCATCGCGTCGGAGCTGGTGACGTGCCGGCCGGAGGACCACAGCATCGGCGCGGCACACTGGGTGCAGTTCACGCTGGACGCCGCCGCCCGGCGCAACTGGCGGACTTCCGCCAGTCCGCGGCGTTCGCGCTGGAGCTGCCGGCCTACCAGCACCGCAGCGCGCCGCTGGGTGAAGAAGTGCGGCAGAGCTTGCTGGACGACCTGGCACTGTCCGACCGAGACGGGTGATCGAAAAAGGATTTCAATTCCCCGCGCCGCCCCGCCGGCCGCACCAGATGCAGCGTGCCCTCCGGCACGCTCAGGTCCACCAGCTGCGGCTGCGTGGTCTGGGCCACGCCCTCATTGCCGGCGGTGTCGCGTGCCCGCAATCGCAGGAACACGTAGGCGGGAATCTGCGTCGGCAGCTTCCACTGATACGAGCCGCTGTTCGGCAGGTTCGGTGTGCCGATGACGTGCCAGGGACCGTCCTGCTTCTCGGCATACTCCAGCGTGATGGGGGTGTCGGCAAGGTTCTTGTCCTCGGCGGTCCACTTGAGCAGCACCACGTTGCGCTGCCCCTCGACCGGCAGCGGCGCCCACAGATTGGCCACCGGCAGCGTCGTGTCCACCTCGATGAGCATCTCCGGCACGTCGCCCGACTTCGGGGCCGGCTTACCCAGACCGACGCTGTTGCGTACCACCATGTAGAGCCCGTAGACGCCGTCGCCCGGCAGCTCCAGCGTCCGCTGATACTTGTCGCCGCTGGTTGATTTCCGGGCCTCGTCGTCTACCGCGTAGGGCTGGCCGCCCCAGGTCTTGCCACCGTCGCGCGACAGCCACAGCTCCACCGTCTTGATACCGCTCGGCCCCACCTTGGACAGTTCGTACTCCAGCAGGACTTCCCTGTCGTTGACGATTTGCAGCGCCGGCATCCTGCCGCTGGACGTTGGCCCTGCCGCGGCCGGGTTCTGGGGCACCTGGCCGTCCGAGCGCGCCACCACCTGGCCGACCGCCGAGCCGGCCATCCCCTGCGAACCCTGGCTCGCCGGGCCCTGCCACTGGTGCGGCGGCACGTTCATCTTTTCCACGGTCGCCATCACCGGCTGCACGGGGGGCGGGGGCGGCGGCGTGACCTTGACGGGCTGCGGCGGGGGAGGTGGCACCTGGATTTTGCTGGTGTTCGGCACGACCGGCGGCACCGACGGCACGACTGGAGCAACGGCGTTGCCGCCTGACGACGTGTTGAAGGCAATCGGCATTACGCCGTTGACGCCCGCCACCGGCTTCTGGTCCACGGACTGGTTGCCCGCCAGGTCCTTGAACGTCAGCCGTACCGTCACCGGGCTGCCACTCGTCAGCCGCACGGTGGCGGAGCCGGCCGGGCCTGGGTTCGCCTGGATCGGCTGCCACAGGTCCGCTGGCTGGTCGTCGGCGTGGTACTCCAGTTTGAAGGCGTCCTTGTCGGGGTAGCTCTCCTGGATCTCCCATTTCACGACCAGGTCGCCGTTCACGCGCTCCGCCGACGCGATGCGCACCTGCGGCCAGACGGTGTCAATGACCATTTTCAACATGGGCGGTAGGTTGGTGATGTTCGCCGGCTCCTGTTTGCCCTCGCGGTTGAGGACGGCGCGCTGAAACCAGTAATAGCCGTCGGCCTCGGCGTTGAAGCGGAAGCCGTCCTGGTCCGGCCGGATGCGACCGGCCTCGTGCCAGCTTTTGCCCTGGTCGGTGGAGCGGTACAGAATGACCTGCTGGATCTCGGCCTGGCGGCCCGGCTCGATTTGCATGGGGATTTTGTGGCCGCGCTGATTGGTGAAGATGATGTCATCCGTCACCTGTCCGGAGACCAGCATCAGGCAGGTCATGGATATCGCTTGCAAGGACATGACAGTCTCCTCCCTGACGACGGCACGGCCGCGCAGTAATCCCCTGGGGATCGCCTTTAACAAAAGTATCGGTTGCGCCGCCAGCGGACTTGAACAATTTTCAGTGGCGCGACGAAAAAGGTTCAAGTTTTCCCAGATGGTCGCGGGATGTGGTGGCCCGGCGACGGCCGCCCCGCTATCTTCCACTACAGTTTACCGCGGGCGCCTCGGCCGACCGGCCGCCGCCACTCCCGCGGCCCCCCAGGCAAGGAGTCACCCATGAAACTTCACCATTATGTACTGGCCCTGCTCGGCGGCCTGGCCGCCACCGCTGCCCGCGCGGACGACTGGGTCGTCTACGAAGGCAAGGACGGCCCCGGCAAGGGCAAGCACATCGTCCTGCTCAGCGGTGACGAGGAGTACCGCTCGGAAGAAGGGCTGCCGATGCTGGCCAAGATTCTCAGTCAGCGGCACGGTTTCAAATGCACCGTCCTGTTCGCCGTGGACAAGAACGGGCTCATCAACCCCAACAACAAGGCCAGCCTGCCGGGCGCGCAGCGCTCTTCAGCGCCGACGCCATCATCATGGCGCTGCGCTTCCGCGACTACCCGGATGAGACGATGAAGCACTTCGTGGACGCCTACGAGCGCGGCGTGCCGATCATCGCGCTGCGCACCAGCACGCACGCCTTCCAGCCGTCCAAGGGCAGCGCGTACAGGAGCTACGGCGACTTCGGCAAGCGCATGCTCGGCGAGCGCTGGGTGAACCACTGGGGCAAGCACAAGGTCGAGGCGACGCGCGGCGTGATTGAACCGTCGGCCAAGGACGACCCGTTGCTGCGCGGCGTCAGGGACGTGTTCGGCAACACCGACGTGTACGAGGCGTACCCGCCGAAGGACGCGAAAATTCTGCTGCGCGGCCTGGTGCTCAAGGGCATGAAGCCGGCCGACCCGGCGGCGGCGTACAAGAAGAAGCGCGCCTCCGACAAGCAGGAGCAGGACATCAACGGGCCGATGATGCCGGTCGCATGGACGCGGTTGTACAGGAACGAGGCGGGCCGGACCAACAAGATTTTGTGTACGACAATGGGCGCGGCGACGGACCTGGAGAACGAGGGGCTGCGCCGCCTGATCGTCAACGGGGTGTACTGGGCGGTGGGTCTGGAGGTGCCGGCGATGGCGAACGTGGATTACGTCGGCGCTTTCAAGGCGACGATGTACGGCTTTAACGGCTTCAAGAAGGGCGTGCGGCCGTCGGACCTGGCGCTGAAGCCGGGGGCGAGTCCGGGACCGACGCCGCTGGAAACCGCGGCGGCCGGCTGGCGGGTGTGGGAAAATCGGCCGGCGGCGGTGGCGGCGGCGGCGCGGCCCGAATAGATTCCCCAGCGGAGGAGTTGCACAATCACTTTTCGGAGGGTACTGCGATGACGTGGCAACGTCGTGGCTGGGCGCTGCTGGCTGTGTCGGCCTGCGCCGTGCTGCTGTTCGTGGGCGGCGGCCAGGCCCAGGACAAGGACGGCTGGGCCTATCCGCTCAAGGGGGGCGACCTGACGAAGCACTGGAAGACCACCGGCAACTGGAAACTGGACAAGGACGGCGTGGTGGCGCTGGAGCCGCGCAAGGGCGAGAGCGGTTGGACCCGCTACGACGCCTACCTGTGGCTCAAGGGCAAGTACCAGGACTTCGAGGCGGACTTCGAGTACAAGGTGGCCAAGGGCGGCAACAGCGGTTTCTACTTCCACGTCGGCGATCTGAAGGAGCCGGTCAAGACGGGCATTGAGGTGCAGATTTACGACTCCGGCAGCAAGAAGCCGGGCGCGAAGCTGTCGGACCATGACTCCGGCGGCATCATCCCCGGCGTCCCGCCGAAGAAGAACACCGCAAAACCGGCTGGCGAGTGGAACCACATGCGGGTGCGTGTGAAGGGCAACCAGGTGACGGTGTCGCTCAACGGCGAGGTCGTCAACGAGGTGGCGCTGAACAAAGGCGCTTTCAAGGACCGGCCGCCGACCGGCTACATCGGCTTCCAGGACCACGGCCTGCCGCTGTGGCTGCGCAATATCAAGATTCGCATGGTGAAGTAGAAGCTTCTCTGCTGCCGCTGGCGGCTTATTCGTGGGGCAGGCATTCCAGCCGGCCATTCGCCACGGCCGGCTGGAATGCCTGCCCCACGTGAAGAGGCAGACAGGAATGTCTGCCCCACGAAAGAACCGCCAGCGGCAGCATCGTTTTTCCCGAGGGAGCGGCATGGCCGGGCGGGCGAAGGTGGTGGTGGCGGACTTCATTGTCGAATCGCTCGACCATGAGCGGCGCGTGCTCGGCGACCTGGCCGAGCCGGTGGCGCTCAACGCCATCCAGGAGGACGACCTGTTCGGCCAGGTCGAGGACGCCGACGCGCTGATGCTCTACCATACACTGCGCCTGACGGAGCGCACCATCAGCCGGCTGCGGCAGTGCCGGTTGATCGTCCGCTGCGGCGTCGGTTACGACAACGTGGACGGCGCCGCGGCCCGGCGGCACGGCATCCCGGTCGCCAACGTGCCGGACTATGGCACCGAGGAGGTCGCCGATTCCGCGATCGGTCTGATGCTGGCGCTGACGCGCGGCATCCATTTGCTGACGGGCCGGCTGCGCGAGCAGCGCGGGCCGTGGAGCTGGGCGCAGGTGCGGCCGCGGCACCGGCTGCGCGGCCGCGGCTTCGGCGTCGTCGGCCTGGGCCGCATCGGCACCGCGGCGGCGCTGCGGGCGAAGGCCCTGGGCATGGACGTGCTGTTCTTCGACCCCTACACGCCCGACGGCCGCGACCGCGCCCTCGGCGTCCGCCGGGCGGAGTCACTCGCGGAACTGCTGGCCCAGTCGTACGTCGTCAGCCTGCACTGCCCGCTGTCCGACGAGACGCGGCACCTCATCAACCGCGCGACGCTGGCGCAGTTGCCGGCGGGCGCGTACCTGGTGAACACGGCCCGCGGCGGCGTCGCCGACGTGCTGGCGGTGCTCGACGCCGTGACGCGCGGCCACCTCGCCGGTGCCGCGCTGGACGTGCTCGAAGAGGAACCGCCGCCGGACGATCACCCGCTGGTCGTCGCCTGGCGCGACCCCAACCACCCCGCTCACGATCGCATCATTCTCAACCCACACACCGCCTTCTACTCCGAGGAAGGGCTGCTGGACATGCGCATCAAGGGCAGTGAGAATTGCCGTCGAGTGCTGCTCGGCCAGCCGCCGCGCAACGTCGTCAACTGACGCGCCGCCTTGCTATTCCGCGGACGCGATCTATATTTGCACGTCTCCTTCTCCGTCATTACCCCTCTGCGCCGGGCGCCGAAACCCCCGGGAACCACCACCATTCACGCACGGCCAGCCTCCGGGACGGAGTGCGCGCCGCGAAAGGAATGTCGATATGTTGAAGCGTTCACGCCGCCGGTTCGCGCTGGTGCTTGAGGAACTGGAGGATCGCTGCGTGCCGGCGCTGCTCGGCCAGCAGCTGTTCCCGGCGGACAATCCGTGGAACCAGCAGATCACCAACGCCCCAGTGGCCGCCAACTCCGCGGCCATCATGAACAGCATCATCAGCACCTACGGCAACGGCCATCTGCACCCGGATTTCGGCCAGGACTACCAGAACAACTCGCCGCTGTACGGCATCCCCGTCAACGTCGTCCACGGCAACAGCGTCACGCCGACCAGCGTCGTCATTGACGCCTACCCCGGCGAGAGCGACATCGTGCCGGTGCCGCTGCCGGCCAACCCCGTTCTGGAGGGCGACTTCCAGAACGGGCCGAACCACACCGTCGGCTACGGCACCAACGGCCGCGGCGATTCGCACCTGATCGTGTTCGACGTGGACAACAACATCGCCTACGAGTTCTATTACGCCATCCGGCCCGGCGAAACCGGCGCGACCGACGGCCACTGGCACGCGGACCAGGAGACCGTCTGGAACATGAACACCGACGAGTTCCGCACGCTCGGCTGGACCTCGGCGGACGCCGCCGGCCTGTCGATCCTCGCCGGCCTGGCGCGGCCGGACGAGGGCGACACCCCCAACCAGGGCGGCCAGGGTGTCATCACGCACGCCATCCGCATGACGCTGCAAAACGCCGTCATCCTCGATCAGTTCATTTACCCGGCGTCGCACGTCGCCAACAGCAACACCAACGCCGCCATCGACCCGCCGATGGGCGCCCGCTTCCGCCTCAAGGCGAGTGTGGACATTTCCGGCCTCAACCCGGAGTCGAAGATCATCGCCCAGGCCATGAAGGACTACGGCCTGATCGTGGCGGACAACGGCAGCAACTTCTACATCTCCGGCGCCAGCTACTCCGTCAACGCCAGCAACCAGCTCACCTCGACCTGGGACGACAACGACATCCAGGACACCGTGCATGGGCTCAAGAGTCTGCCCTTCTCCGATTTCGAGGTGGTCGATCTGACGCCGGTGGTCACGGGCCTGAGCGCGAACAGCGGCCCGGCCGGCACGCAGGTGACGGTGATCGGCCAGAACTTCTCGGGCGCCGCGGGCCATTTGCAGGTGTTTTTCGGCAACACGCCGGCCACGTCGGTGACCGTGGCGGACGACAGCCATGTCCTCGTGACGGCGCCGGCCGGCACCGGCACCGTGGACGTGCGCGTGCAGTCCGGCGTCACCACGGGTCCCGACTCGCAAAACATTGAGAGCACGATTTTCGGCTATGGCACTTCCGCGCTCTCGGCCAATGATCGCTTCACCTATGGCGCCGCCGGCTCGACGGGCACGATCAGCGGCACCATGTTCCTGGACGTCAACGCCGATGGCCAGCGCGGCGCCGGCGAGGCGGGGCTGGCGGGCCGGACGGTGTTCCTCGATACCAACGGCAACGGCGTGCTCGACCCCGGCGAACTGACGGCGGTGACGAACGCGGCCGGGCAGTACCAGTTCCCAGGGCTGGTCGCGGGCACCTACCGGGTGGTGGAGCGGCTCGACCCCGGCATGACCGCGACCACGGCGAGCGCCGCCACGGTGACACTGACGGCCGGCGCGAACGTGACGGGCCTGAACTTCGGCGATGTGGTGGCCAGTCCGGTGTCGCCAGTGATCGTCAGCGCCGACCGCTTCGCGCCGCACCCGAACCCGGACGCGAACACAGCCTTTGTCAAGGGACTGTATCACAACCTGCTCGGCCGCGACGCGGACCCCAGCGGCCTGAGCGGCTGGGTGAACCAGCTCGACCACGGCTGGATGTCGCACACGCAAGTGACGCTGGCCCTGTGGAACTCGGCGGAGCATCGCAGCCAGCAGGTGACCGCCTACTTCCTGACGTACCTGCGCCGCGCGCCCGGTGCCAGCGAACTGGCCAGCTGGGTGCAGTGGATGCAGGCGGGTCTTACGGAAGAGAATGCGGTCACGGCGATCCTGATCTCGCCGGAGTACACCGCCACCCACTCCACCGCGGCCGCGTTCGTGAGCGACCTTTACTGGGATGTCCTCGGCCGCGCCGGCGACGCCACCAACCTGGCCGGCCTGCAAGCGGCCCTGAGTGCCGGGACCATCAGCCGCGCCGCCCTGGCCAGTGCCTTTGTCCGCTCGTCGGAAGCGCACCAGCGGGCGGTGGACGGTTACTTCGCCGCCTACCTGCACCGCGCCGCCGGCGCCGCCGAGGAGCAGAGCTGGGGCGCGGCGCTCGACAAAGGCCAGTACAGTCTGGCGTCGGCCGCCACGATGATCCTGGCCAGCGGCGAGTATTTCGCCGACGCCCAGGCCGACGGACGCTGAAACCCTCTTTTCTGCCGCTTGCGGCGGAACGCAAGCGTGGACGCAGCGTCACCAGTCCACTACCCTCTCAGCAAAGACAGTGGACCACGTTCCAGAGATTCCACGCCATGAGCCACATCAACCAGCAACCGCGCATCAGCGTCTTTCCCAAGTGCTTCTTCGACGATCTCTACCACCGCCGCATGGACTACCTCGACTGGTTGCGGCAGGCGGCGACGCTCGGCGCCGAGGGCGTCGAACACTACGACGGCTTCTTTCAGAGCCTGGACGACGCCGGCATCGAGCCGGTTCGCCGCACCCTGGCGGAGACGGACCAAATCTCCTCCATGCTCTGCTTCTCGCCTGATTTCACGCACCCCGACGCGGCGGAGCGGCGCCGCCAGGTCGAGCGCCAGTGCGCCGCCATCGACCTGTGCGTCGCCCTCGGCATCCGCCACTGTCGCACGCTCAGCGGCCAGCGCTTCCCCGGCATGACACGGCAGGAGGGTGTTGAGCGCACGGTGGACGGCATCCGTCGGTCGCTGGAACACGCGGAGCGGCGCGGCGTCGTGCTGTGCCTGGAGAACCACTACAAGGACGGCACCTGGCAGTATCCTGAATTCGCGCAGCCGGAGGATATTTTCCTGGAAATCCTGGGCCGCGTCGATTCGCCACACCTCGGCGTGCAGTACGACCCGTCCAACGCCACCGTCGGCGGCTATGACCCGCTGGCGTTCCTGGAGAAGGTCAAGACGCGCGTGGTGACCATGCACGCCTCGGATCGCTACCTGGCTCCCGGGGCAACGCTCGATGAGCTGCGCCAGGCGGACGGCAGCATCGGCTACTCGGACAAGCTGCGGCACGGCGAGACGGGCAAGGGGCTCAACGATTACGACACGATCTTCCGCACGCTGGCCGGCGTGGGCTTCACGGGCTGGATTTCGGTCGAGGACGGCGTGAATGGCCTGGACGAACTGCGGCGCTCCGTTGAGTTCCTGAAACGCAAGCGGCAGCAGTATTACTCGTAGTACGGTCGGGCCGTCCGCACTACACTTCGACACTCTCGCCGCGATCGGGTATCGCCACGTCGCCGAAGCCCGCCGCCCGCAGCCCCTCCGCCAGCGCCGCCGCCCGCTCCGGGTCGCCATGCACCAGCCGCACCTGTTTCGCCGTACCCACCAGCGGGCTCAGGCTGCGCAGCAAATCGCCATGGTCCGCGTGACTGGACAGGCCGTTGAGCACCACCACCTCCGCCTTCACCCCGAAGGTCCGCCCCAAAATGCGCACCTCCGGCCGTCGCTCCACCAGCCGCCGGCCCAGCGTATGCTCCGCCTGGTAACCGGCGATCAAAATCGTACTGCGCGGATCCTCAATGTTGTGCTTGAGGTGATGCACCACGCGGCCCGCCTCGCACATGCCGCTGGCCGAGATGATGACGCACGGCTCCGGCTTGTCGTTCAGGGCGATGCTTTCATGCACCTTGTCGATGTAACGGATGTGCTCCTCGCCGAAGAGGTCGGGGTGCCCCTCCAGCAACCGCAGCGTTTCGGGGTTGAAGCACTCGGGGTGCGCGCGGAACACTTCCGTGGCCCGCAGCGCCATCGGGCTGTCCACATACACCGGCAGGTTCGGCAACCGGCCGGCGCTGATGAGTTGATGCAGGAAATACACGATCGTCTGCGTGCGGCCGACGCTGAACGCCGGGATGATGACCTTGCCGCCGCGCGCCGCCGTGTGTCGCACCACCTCGCCCAGTCGCTCCGCCGTCTCCTGCACCGGCTCGTGCGTGTGGCCGCCGTAGGTGCTCTCGCTGATGAGCAGGTCGCCCGGCGGCAGCGGCGACGGGTCGCGCAGGATCGGCACCCCCGGCCGGCCCAGGTCGCCCGTGAACGTCAGCCGTCGCTCGCCCCTTTGTCCGTCCAGGCGCAGGTTGACCAGCGCCGAGCCGAGCAAATGGCCGGCGTCCACGAAGGTCAGCTCGATGCCGCGGCCGACCTCCGCGGGCCGGTCGTAGCGCACCGCCTGCAACCGCAGCAGCGTGCGATACACGTCGCGGCCATCGTACAGCGCCTCGACGCGCGGCTCGCCCCGCTCTCGGTGGCGGTTGAGGTACGCCGCGTCTTCCTCCTGGATCTTGGCGGCGTCGCCGAGCATGACTGCGGCCAGGGCGCGCGTGGCCGGCGTGCAGTAAATGGGGCCGTTGAAGCCCTGCCGGACCAGGTTGGGCAGGTTGCCGCAGTGGTCGATGTGGGCGTGGCTGAGCACCACGGCGTCGATGTCCCGCGGACGGAAGGGAAATTCCTGGTTGCGGCGCAGGCTCTCGGCGCGACTGCCCTGGTACAGGCCGCAGTCCAGCAGCAGTGTCTGACCGCGGGCGTCCAGCTGGTGCATCGAGCCGGTGACGGTGCGCATGGCGCCCCAGAAGGTGACGGTCGGCAC
Organism: uncultured Gemmataceae bacterium; assembly: GCA_963750165.1. Lineage (GTDB taxonomy): Bacteria > Planctomycetota > Planctomycetia > Gemmatales > Gemmataceae > CAVVPN01. The sequence goes on from CAVVPN010000003.1 coordinate 1,319,163, forward strand.
GGCAGGTTGGCGTTTGCGGGCCATGAACCGGGTTCCCTTGCGAAGCAGGGAGCCGTGCGGGCCGGGTCATCCTGTACGCCGCCTCCCTGGTGGTCATTGTATCCAACCGCGGCCCGCCCTGGATCGCCGCTTGTGGCCAAGCGCGCTGTCAGAGCAACGCCGCGCTGCGGCGGCGGCTGTCGGCTGCTAGGATATTCCACGGGGAGGGCGCCCGTTGCCGCCTTCCCGCCGGATCGCACCGCCCGGAGGGCGTCGATGAACACACTGCGCCTGTGCCTGACCTGGCTGCGTCGTACCTTCTCGCTCTCGACCAGCGCCCAGTCCTGGGGCGAGCGGCTGGCCCTGGCCGGCGTCCTGGCGGCGGCGCTGGCGCTGGCGCTGTTCGGCGGCGGCCTGCCGGGCACGGCGCTGTTCGCGCTGTGGTGGGCCTGGCTGCTGGCGGCGGCGCTACTGTTGCGCGGCAGCTGGCTCAAGCTGTTCGGGCCGGTGCTCTGGTATGACCTGATCCGCGCCGCCCGCCGCAGTCGCTTCCTCTGGCTGCGCTGTGCCTACGCCTGTCTGCTGCTGTTCTTGCTGTACACGACCTTCGCCAACCGGCCGCACTACGGCAGCGAGATGGACGTGCGGCACGCCGGCGCCCAGATGGCCGCCAATTATTTCGAGCTGTTCATGGTGGTGCAGTTCGTGGCGGTGCTGCTGCTGACGCCGGCCTATGTCGCCGGGGCCGTTGCGGAGGAAAAAGACCGCAAAACCATGGATTACCTCCTCGCCACGGACCTGCGCAACCACGAGATCGTCCTGGGCAAGCTGGCGTCGCGGCTGGCCAATCTGACGCTGGTGCTGCTGACGGGGCTGCCGATCCTGAGCCTGTTGCAGTTTCTGGGCGGCATTGACCCGGACCTGGTGCTGGCCGGCTTCGCGGCCACGGCCGTGACCATGCTCAGCCTGGGGAGCCTGAGCATGCTGGTGTCGGTCGTGTGCAAGAAGCCGCGCAACGCCATCGGCATGACGTACCTGGCGCTGCTGGCGTATTTCCTCATCTCGGTGCTGGCGATCGTACTGCAATTCGTGCGGCCGGACCTCATGGCGCTGGGCGTGGGCGACATCACCGTGAAGCAGCTGGTGGACGCCATCAACAGCGGCAATATCTTCTTCGTCCTGGCGGCGGTGAAGTTCGCCGGCGGTCGCGGGACGCTGGCCCAGGACCTGCCGGGGCTACTGCGCGGCTACGTCCTGTTCCACGGCGTGGCCGCGGCGGCAGCGTGCGTGACGGCGGTGCTGCGGGTGCGGACGGTGGCGCTGCGGCAGGCGTCGGCGCCGGCGAAGCAGTCCCGGTTCGTGGGCGAGCGGGCGCGGGTGGCCGGCGATCCGATGATGTGGAAGGAAACGGTCATCGAGGGCGGCCTGCGCCTGAGCTGGGCCGGCTGGCTGTTGATGCTGGTGCTGGTCGCGCTGACGTTCTGGCCGGCAGTGGAAATCCTGCGCCACCACCTGGCGCGGGGGGACGCTGGCCTACGGCGGCGGCGACTACCTGGCCCGGGAGATGAACGTCTGGGTGCGCCTGGCCGGCACGGTGGTGTGCTGCGTGACGCTGGTGGCGGTGGCGGTACGGGCGGCGGGCGCCATCAGCGGCGAGCGCGAACGGCAGACATTCGACGGCCTGCTGGCCAGCCCGCTGAGCGCCGGCGAAATTCTGTTCGCCAAGTGGCTGGGCAGCATTCTGAGCGTGCGCCTGGCCTGGGTGTGGCTGCTGGCCATCTGGGGCGCGGGCGTGGCGACGGGCGGCCTGCAACCGCTGGCGGTCCCATTCCTGGTCGGTCTCTGGTGCGTGTACGCCGCGTTTCTGGCCGTCATGGGCCTGTGGTATTCGCTGATCTGCCGCACGACGACGCGGGCGGTCATGGCCACGCTGGGCACGGCCCTGGCGGTCAGCTTCGGCCACTGGTTGCCGTGGATGCTCTGCATGTTCGGCCCGCGCGGCGGCCCCGGAGTGGAGGATATCATCTGGGTGCAGGTCGGGGCGACGCCGCCGGCGGCGCTGGGCGTGTTTGCCTTCACCGCCGCGGATTTCGACCACGGTGAGCACTTCGCCAAGGCGCTCTTTTTCTTGATGTTCGGCGTAGGCGCCTGGGGCATCGGCACGCTGATGTTCTGGGGCGCCCTCGACCGCCGCTTCTGCGCCGTCACCCACCGCAATGCGTTCCTGATGCCGGAGCAGCCCCACGTGCGGCTGCGGCCGCGGTCGGCGCCGCCCGGCGAGCCGGAGCCGACCCCCACCGTCACGCCGCTGCGCGGCGCGACGCTGATCGAGGACACGGCGGAACGAGTGCAATCACCGACCCGGCTGCGCGGCGCCCGACTGGTCGAGGAAATCTGGGAGGAGCCGCCGCGGCCGCCCGCCCCGCCAGCGCACGGCTGACAGGCTTGTTGTTGCGGGCGTCCTTTCTTTCTCCGTCCTCCCACCAGGGGGAGGGAGAAAGAGGGCGGTTTGCCGGCCGCCGTCCACGGCCCTACTATATCCGCCAAGCCTCCCCCAACGCCAACCACGAGGAACATCATGGCATTCAGCAAGGCAGAACCGGGCAAGACACGTATCGGCTGGATCGGCACCGGCGTCATGGGCCGCTGGATGTGCCAGCATCTGATCGGCAAGGGTTACAAGGCGACCGTCTCCAACCGCAGCAAGGACAAGGCGCAGCCGCTGCTGGACGCCGGCGCCGCCTGGGCCGACACGCCCAAAAAGGTCGCGGAGCAGTCCGACCTGGTGTTTGCCATCGTCGGCTTCCCCAGGGACGTGCGCGAGGTGTTCCTGGGCCACGACGGCGCCCTGGCCGGCGCGAAGGCGGGGACGGTGCTGGTGGACATGACCACCAGTGAACCGAGCCTGGCAAAAGAAATATACGAGGCAGCGAAGGCGAAGGGCGTGGCGGCCCTGGACGCGCCCGTGTCCGGCGGCGATGTGGGCGCGAAGAACGCGACGTTGTCCATCATGATCGGCGGCGACAAGGACGTGGTCGCGGCGGTGCAGCCGGCGTTCGAGTGCATGGGCAAGACCATCGTCCACCAGGGCCCAGCGGGCGCCGGCCAGCATACCAAGATGGTCAATCAGATTCTGATCGCGGCCAACATGATCGCCGTCTGCGAGGGGCTGCTGTACGCCTATCAGTCAGGGCTGGACCCGGAGACGGTGCTCAAGTCGGTGTCGGTCGGGGCCGCCGGCAGCAAGGCGCTGGAGGTGCTGGGGCCGCGCATCCTCGCGCGGAACTTCGAGCCGGGGTTCTACGTCGAGCACTTCATCAAGGACATGGGGATTGCGTTGCGCGAGGCCGAGGCGATGCACCTTTGCTTGCCGGGCCTGGCGCTGGCGAAGCAGCTCTACGAGGCGGTGCGCGCCCAGGGCTACGGCCGCAAGGGCACCCAGGCGCTGATGCTGGCGCTGGAGCACCTGTCCAACGTCAAGCGCTGAGGTTCTGTCGCTGGCGGCTTCGCGTTCAGCCGCCAGCGGCAGAGAAGATTCGTTACCGTTTCAGCCAACGTCACAGCTGCGGTGCCTTGGGCTTGATCGGCGCCTGAAAGGCATTGGCCCCCTGGACGCGGAGCTTCCGCGCGTAGACGCGGTCGCCGCAGGTGGCGTACAGCGTGTCGAAGCGCTCGCCGCCAAAGCAGAGGTTCGCCACCTTACCGTTTGGCGTCGGCAGGATGCAGTTTACCCGTCCGGCCTGATCGCACACCTGCACGCCCAGGCGCGTGGCCACATACAAACGGCCGTCGCGGTCCACACGCAGGCCGTCGGCCCCGCTATCGTCCGCGGTGTCCGGCATGTGCAGGTGGTAATACTTCTGCTTGTATTTCAGGGAGCCGTCTGCCTGGACCTGGTAGCTGTAGACCCAGTGCGTGCGGCTGTCGGCGACGTACAGCAGTGTCTGGTCCGGCGACAGCGTGATCCCGTTCGCGAACTTCAGGCCAGTGTCCACCACCTTCTTTTCCCCCCTGGGGCTGATGTACCACACCTTGCTCGGCTCGGTGCCGGGGTTGGTCACATACAGACTGCCATCGTAGCGCACGATCAGGTCGTTGCCCTTGAACCCGTCGGCGACGACCCTGGCCTTGCCGTCAGCGTCGTAAGCCAGCACCTGCGCGGCGCCGGTGGCGACCGCGTACAGCTTGCCGTCGGGGCCGAACGCCTGGCCGTTGCCGCGCTTCGAGTCCGCGAGGAACAGGCTCACCTTGCCGTCCAGGCCGATCTTGTAGGTTTTACTGTTCGGAATGTCGTTGAAAAACACTTCACCCTTCGCGTTGGCTGCCGGGCCCTCCGTGAACTTGTAACCGTCCGCCACCAGCTTCCACCCCTCACCCGGCTGCAGGATGTCCTGCAACTGCTTCGACCCCTTGCCCGCCTTGATCGGGGCCGGATGGTCCTTCCACAACCAGCGCATCGCGTCAGGGAAAAGCTGCGTCGCATGGGTGCCGTTGTGGCCGCCGTCGCCCCAGGCGTGGTTGACCTCGTAGCCGGCGAACTTCAGCGCCCGCTCCATCTCCTGGTTGGCCATCCACCAGTCGCCGCCGTAAATGTTCAGGTCGTTCTTGCCGTCCTGTAGATAGACGCGCAGCGGCTTCGGCTCGTACTTGCGGATGAGCGTCGGGTAGACGTTGGCGCCGCGCAGGCCGACGTAGGTGCCGATGGCGCTGAAAACGCGGCGAAACGCATCGGGCCGCTCCCACGCCGCGGTGAACGCACAGACGGCGCCGCTGCTGCTGCCGCCGATGGCGCGGTCGTTGCCGTCCTTCGAGAGCCGGATGGCGCGGCCGTCCTTGGTCTTCTTCTTCTCCACCTCCGGCAGCAGTTCTTCCAGCACAAAGCGGGCGTAGGCGTCGCCGAGGCCGTCGTACTCATAGCTGCGGTTGTAGCGCGGCAGCGCCTTGTTGCTGGTGGCCGGGACGACGCCGGGCCGCACGAACACGCCGATGACGACCGGCATTTCCTTCTTGTGGATCAGCTCATCGAAGACGGCGGGGGCCTTGAACTGGATGCCGTCCTGGTTGACGTGGACGCAGGCGGGTTTCGCCGGGTCGTACTGCTTCGGCACGTAGACCCAGTAGTCGCGTGTGGTGCCGGGGAAGATTTTGCTATCCGCGAAGGTGTATTGCGTGATTTCGCCCCTGGGCACGGCGGGCTGTTGCTGGGCGGCCGGGACGAGAGCGGCCAGGCAGGGCAGGACGAGCAGGGCCGGCAACCAGGCGCGGCGGCGGCGGGTCAGTCGGGGCACGGGTCGGCTCCTTTCAGCACGGCGACGCAGGCGGGGAGGGTGACACGGCTGGCATTTTAGGTCTTTCTGCCGCTTGCGGCCTGGCGGGCTGCATCCCTGCCGGCGCGAAACGATAAATCAAGAACTGGAAGATTTGATTTATCGTTTCGCGCCGGATTCCGAGCAATGTGGAGGTCCCATGAGCCGCGTCATTGAGCAATTTGAGCGGGCCCAGCAATCCCTCGCCGGCGGCGTCAGCGCCTCGACGCGCGTCAACCGGGCGCTGGGCCATCCGCTGTACATCGACCGCGCCGCCGGCTGCCGCGTCTGGGACCTGGACGGCAAGGAGTACCTCGACCTGTGTTGCAGCCACGGCGCGACGCTGCTGGGCCACGGCGACGCCCGGGTGCGGCGAGCGGTCGAGGCGGTGCTGGACCGCGGCGCCGCCTGCTCCTACGAGAACGAACTGCACGCCGAACTGGCCGAACTGCTGTGCGCGACGGTGCCGTGCCTGGAGCGTGTGCGCTTCACCGGCTCGGGCACCGAGGCGACGCTGCACTGCCTGCGCCTGGCCCGCGCCTGCACTGGCCGCACGAAAATCCTCAAGTTCGAGGGCAACTTTCACGGCTACCACGATCAGGTGATGTACGCCATCGGCACGCCCGCCGACCGCCTCGGCCCGGAGGAGACGCCGATCGCTTACCCCGGCTCGTCCGGTCTGCCCGCGGGATGGGATCAACACCTCGTCATCGTGCCGTACAACCGCACGGACCTGTTCGAGACCGCGTTCCACCGGCACGCCCACGAACTGGCCGCGGTCATCTGCGAACCGGTGTACTACAACGCCGGCTGCATCGTCCCCGACCGCGACTTCATGCTGGCGCTGCGGGCGCGGACGCGCGAGGCTGGCGTGCCGCTCATCTTTGATGAAGTGCTGAGCGCCTTCCGCATGTGCCCCGGCGGCGCCCAGGAATTTTTGGGCGTGACGCCGGACCTGTGTACGCTGGGCAAGGCGGTGGGCGGCGGCTTCCCGCTGAGCGTCTTCGGCGGCCGCCGCGACTTCATGGACAGGCTCATGCCGGTGGGCGATTGCCAGCACAGCGGCACTTACAACGGCCACGTCGTCGCGGTCGCCGCCGCCCTGGCCGCCGTCACCGCTTACCGCGAGCCGGGTTTTTACGACCACCTCAACGCCGTCGGCCGCCTGCTGTTCGACGGCCTCAACGCGCTGTTCGCCCGCCACGGTGTCAACGGCCGCGTGCAGGGACTGGGGGCGCGTTTCGGCATCTACTTCGGTGTGACGGGGCCGCTGCGCAACTACCGCGACGCGGTGCGGCACCAGTGCGAGCAGATGCTGCGCTTCATCGCGGCGGCGATTGCGCACGGCGTCTACTTCCACGACTACGGCGGGGCGGCGTGCCATCATGGCTTCTGTGCGGCCATGACGCTGGCGGATGCCGACGAGGCGCTGCAGCGCCTGGACGCTGCCGTGCGCGCGCTGTGAACGCCGCGTCCCATCCCGCCCAACGGGTATGCCCCTCGAAGTAGTCGGGTAAGTTGAGTGTGCCACTGCCTGGCCGCCCTTCTGGAACTGGATGGAGGTGCAAGCGGCTTCACCGGGCGGCCAGGCAGTGGCACACTCTCTCTTGACCTAGCGCGGTTCGCAGTTGCGTGGACCACGAACGGCAGGCGCTGCCAGGCGCCGCTTCTCGACGTGTGAAAAAGTTGGCGTTCTTGGCGTGCTTGGCGTCCTTGCTGTGGCAACCGCCGCCGATGGTTGTTGAGTCGTGCCACCTGCACGGGGCCAGGGCGCCGCTTCTCGACGTATGAAAAAGTTGGCCCCCTTGGCCTCCTTGGCCCCCTTGCTGTGGCAGTGCAGGCCGCTGGTGGTCAGCCCGTGCCCGCCCACTCGTGTGCAAACCGTGCGTGAACCGCTCTAACTTTTCCGAGAGGTACACCCCCGCCAAACAATCTCCGTCAAACTGCTCTTGCAACCGGCCGTCCTCGGGTTATAAGTCCCTTCCCTTTTCAAATCACTCGCCCCGGCGCGCACGCTCGGCTGGGGTTCCGCGCGGTTCGACGACACGGAGGAAGGAGCGGATTCATGGAGCCCGATCCGCTGTTCTGGGCTGGCAAGCGCGTCTGTGTGACGGGCGGCACCGGGTTTCTCGGCTGGCACCTGGTACGGCAACTCCTGACGCTGACGCCGCACGTGCGCGTGCTTGGACTGCGCCCCACCTCGAGGCCGCTGCGGGAGCGGTTGCAGGCGCTCGACTGGGTCGAAGGCGACATTCGGGACGCGGACGCGGTGCGCCGTGTCCTCCACGATTGTGATGTGGTGATCCACGCCGCGGGGCCGGTGGCGGTGTGGGGGTCGGCGCTGCGACAACTGCACGACATCCACGTCCAGGGCACGCGGCGAGTGCTGGAGGCGCTGCCGGCAGGGGCGCGGCTGGTCCACACGTCCAGCGTGGTGGCCATCGGCGCCTCGGCCGGGCGGACGCCGTTGACGGAGGCGGCGCCCTTTGGGTTGCGGCGCCTGCGCGTCGATTACGTCCACGCCAAGCGCGCGGCCGAGGACGTGGCGCTGGCGGCCGCGGCCCGGCAGGACGTGGTGGTGGTCAACCCCGCGTACCTGATCGGGCCGGAGGACTACCAGGGTTCGCCCCTGGGTCGCTTCTGCCTGCGCTTCTGGAAGCGCAAGGTGCCGCTGGTCCCGGGCGGCGGCCTGAATTTCGTCGATGTGCGCGACGTGGCCCGCGGCCATTTGCTGGCCGCGGAGCGCGGCCGCCGCGGCCAGCGCTACATCCTGGGCGGCGAGAACCTGACGTTTGTGGACTTCGTGAGCCGCCTGGCCGCCGTGCGCGGCCTGCCGCCGCGCCGCCGCTTCTGCGTCCCGTGGTGGCTGCAAACGGCCCTGGCACGGTTCGCGGAACTCCGCGCCGGCCTGCTGCACCGCGAGCCCTACCCGTCCGTGCAGCACGCCCGCATGAGTCGCTATTACTGGTACTATGCCTCCGACCGGGCCGCCGCGGAACTCGGCTACCGGGCCCGTCCGTTCCAGGAAACGCTGACGGACCTGCACGCCTGGTTCTGCCAGCACCGCCGGCTGCGGCGACAAACTGGCGTCCCTGGCCTGGCGGCGGCAGCCTGACCGGCACGGCCTTTGCAACAGAAGTCTTCCTGAACCCGAACGCCGGTCAGCCAGGGAAACTCTCGCCGGATACGGAGGAAGACCATGAACCATCAGGAGCGACCGATCATCGTGGGAGCGGGCCCGGTCGGGCTGGGAGCCGCGCTATTCCTGGCGCAGCAGGGCCAGCCCGTGCGCCTCGTCGAGGAGCGAGCCGAGCTGGAAACGCAGTCGCGAGCCCTGGCGGTCAACCCGCGCACCCTGGACCTGCTGGAGCCGACGGGCGTCACGCGCCGGATGCTGGAAATCGGCGCCCCCATCCACGGCGCCCGCATCAGCCGGCACGGGCACGTCGTCGCGGCGCTGTCGTTGGCCGGCATCCACCCCCGCTATCCGTTCATGCTGGCGCTGTCGCAGGCGACCACCGAACGGCTGCTGACCCAGGCGCTGCACGAGGCCGGAGGCAGCATCGAACGTGGCCTGAAGCTGGTCGGCTGCCGGAACGCTGCCGATGGCGTCGAGGCGACGCTGGAGCCGACGGCCGGCGGTGCGCGCGAGACGGCTCGGTATCCGTGGCTGCTGGCGGCGGAGGGCGCCCACAGCGTCGCCCGGCAGCAACTCGGTATCGACTTCGTGGGGACATCATTAAAGGGGGAGTGGTATCTGGCCGATGTCCCGCTGCGGACGCCCCTCGCTGCCGACCATGGCCACGTCATTTTCCTCGACGACGGCTTCCTGTTCCTGATCCGCGTGGTCGATGACGCCCTGAAGGACCGCCCCGGCGATCCCATCTGGCGGGTCATTAGCACGCGCCCTGGGCCGCTGTCCCAACTGGTGGGTGCGGAGCAGACCGGCCCGTCTCTGTGGGAGTCGAGCTTCCACATTTCGCACCGCATCAACGCGACCCTGGCGGCGGGCCACGTCTACTTCGCGGGGGATGCGGCCCACGTCCACTCGCCGATGGGGGCGCGTGGCATGAACCTTGGGCTGGAAGATGCCTGGGTGTTCGCGCGGCTCGCGGCGTCAGGCCGGCTGGCGGAGTATGACCGGCTGCGACGGCCGGTGGATCGGCAGGTGGTGCGTCAGGTCGAACTGCTCACGCGGATCGTTTCCGGGGAGTCGGCGCTCTTTCGGTTCGTGCGGTCGTTCGTGTTGCCGCTGGCCGTCTCGCTGCCCTTCACCCGCCGTACCATGATCGGGACGTTGACCGGGCTCGACCACGAACTGCCGCCCCTGAGTGTGGAAACCAGGCGGGGTGGGAAACCAGCCACCACTGCCCCGGAGCAGCGGATAGGCGTGTGACCCACACCTCCAGGAATTTCCGAAGCCTTTCAGAGTTTCCCGTCGCAGGATATGATGAGGTGTATGCCCCCGACCTTCCGAGATGTCGATCCGCGCAAACTCCGGGTGTCGTCCCGCCTGAGCGGGGCTGACCCGATCAAGTTGCATCGGCACGAGGCGGCGCCGGACGTGCGGTTCGGGCTGTTGATCGCCAACCTCGCCTTTTTGGCGGCCGGGCCCTGGGACCAAGCTTTGTGGAACCTGGAGGATGAGCAATTGTTGGCAGCGGTGCAACAATTCCTCGCGGATCGGGCGGGTCAACAACAGCACGTCGCCTGACCAATTCGTCGGCGGTCAATACAAACCACCGTATGCGCATCGCCATCGGCCAGCTCTGGCAGGAAACCAACACCTTCAACCCGCTGCCGACCACGCGCACCGACTTCGAGGACTTCGGCGTCGTCCGCGGTGCTGCGCTGGTCGAGCGGATGGCCGACACCAACGAACTCGGCGGCTTCATTCAGGCGCTGCGCACCTGGCCGGAGCGCCCGGAGATCGTTGGCCTCGTCCGCCTGCCGGCCTGGCCGTCCGGGGCCGCGACCGCCGACACCTTCGCATGGTTGCGCGACGAACTGGTCGGCGCCCTGCGCAGCGCCCTGCCCGTGGACGCCGTGCTCCTGGCGCTGCACGGTTCGCTCGTCGCCGCGGGCACGCCGGACGTGGAGGGCGCCGTCCTGGAGGCGTATCGGGCGCTGCTCGGGCCGGACGTGCCGCTGGTCGCCACTCTGGACCTGCACGCCAACGTCACCGAGCGCATGGTGCGCGCCGCGGACGCCCTGGTGCTGTACCACACCGCCCCGCACATCGACGTTTTTGAAACCGGCCAGCGCGGCGCCGCGGTGCTGCGCCGCATCCTCGACGGCGCCCGGCCCGTGACGGCGTTCCAGAAATTGCCGCTCGTGGTCCCCGCGGAGCGCGCCGATACCCAGAATCCCGCGAGTGTGGGTTACGCCCTCCGCGAACTCCTGCAAGCGTGGGAACGCGACCCGCGCGTCCTCGCCGCCGGCCTGGCGACGGTGCAGCCGTGGCTCGACATTCCCGATCTGGGCTCCGCGGTGGTCGTCGTGACGGACGGTGACAGGGCGCTGGCACAGGCGCGCTGCGACGAACTGGCGGCGCTGGTCTGGGAGCGGCGGCGCGAATATTTGCCGGAATTGGTGTCGGTGGAGGAAGGGGTGCGGGCCGCGGCCGCGGAGCCGGACGGCCTGGTCGTCCTCAGCGACAGCGCCGACTCGACGACCTCCGGCGCCACCGGCGACAGCAACCACGTCCTACGCGAGTTGCTGAAACACTCCTGGCTGCGGCCCGCTCTGCTAACGCTGGTCGATCCCGAACTGGTCGCCGAGGCGGGCCGGCGCGGCGTCGGGGCGGAGTTCGCCGCCACGCTCGGCGGCAAGCGCGACACCAAAAACTCGACACCGCTGCCGGCCGTCGTCCGGGTGGCGAATCTGTTCGACGCGCGCTTCGTGATGTCCGGCCACCTGGCCCGCAACCTGGCGGTCAACCTGGGGCCGTCCGCGGTGCTGACCATCGGCAACGTCCAGGTTGTGGTCACGTCGCGGACCGGGCCGCACTTCGCGCCGCAGCTGTTCGAGGCCGCGGGGCTCGATCCGTTCGCCGCCCAGGTGCTGATCGCCAAGAGTCCGTGCGGCTTCCGCGCCGCGTACCAGGCGCGGGCCAGGAAAATCCTCGTCGTCCGCGCCCCCGGTTGCGCCCCGTCCGATTTCTGGAATACGGCGTATCACCACATCCCGCGGCCGCTGTGGCCGTGGGACGACCTCGCCACCTGAGTGGCATCTTCGCGCGGGCAGCGGTTCGCGGCAGCCGTCACTTGATGAACAGCATCTCGCGGTAGGTCGGCAGCGGCCACAGATCGTCCGCAACCATCAACTCCAACTTGTCTCCGAGCGTCCGCACCTGGTTCATCGCCGACAGCACCGAGTCACGCGCGTACTTCGCATGCGCCAGTACGTCGCCCTCGGCGTGGTGGCTCAGCGCCCTGTCCAGCGTCGCCGTGGCCGACTGGAAGTCCGTGATGGCCTTCGTCAGCGACTTGAGCAGTTCAGCCTGGGCGCTATTGTCCACGCCGGCGGCCTTGGTGGCGTTGACCGTCGCGGCCACCTCCCCCTGGTAACGCAGCGCCGCTGGCAAGATCATCTGTCGGGCCATCATCGCCGTCAGCTGGCCCTCGATGTTCACCGTCTTGACGTAGTTCTCGCACAGGATGGTGAAGCGGCTTTGCAGTTCGCGCTCGCTGTAGACCTTGTACTTGCTGAACAGGTCAATCGAGTCCTTGCGGAGGATGACCGGCAGCGCGTCCACGGTGTTGCGCAGGTTCGGCAGGCCGCGCCGCTCCGCCTCCCGGTGCCACTCCTCGGAGTAGTTGTCGCCGTTGAAGATGACGCGCTTGCTCTCCTTGAGGATGCCGGGCAGCAGTGCCTGGATGGCCTTGTTCAGGTCCTGGCCGGACTTCACCGCCTTTTCGAGGTGGGTGGCGATGAAGTCCAGCGACTCGGCGACGATGGTGTTCAGGACGGTGTTGGGGCCGGAGATGGACTGCGAGGCGCCGACGGCGCGGAACTCGAATTTGTTGCCGGTGAACGCGAACGGGCTGGTGCGATTGCGGTCGCCGGCGTCGCGCGGCAGCTTCGGCAGCACCGAAACGCCGATCTCCATGAAGCCGCCTTGCCGCGGCGCCTTGCCGGTGCCCTGCTCCAGCTGGTCCATCACGTCCTGCAGCTGGTCACCCAGGAAGATCGACATGATGGCCGGCGGCGCCTCGTTGGCGCCGAGGCGGTGGTCGTTGTTGGCACCGCTGACGACAACGCGCAACAGTTCGGGATACCGGGCCACGGCGCGGATGACGGCAACGCAAAAGACCAGGAACTGGGCATTCTCGTGCGGGCTCTCGCCGGGGTTGAGCAGGTTCTCACCGGTGTCGGTGGCCATCGACCAGTTGTTGTGCTTGCCCGAGCCGTTGATGCCGGCGAACGGCTTCTCGTGCAGCAGGCACGCCAGGCCGTACTTGTCGGCGGTGCGGCGCAGGATCTCCATTGTCAGCATCTGGTGGTCGGTGGCCAGGTTGGAGTCCTCGAAGATCGGCGCGATTTCGTACTGGCTCGGGGCCACCTCGTTGTGGCGCGTCTTGACCGGCACTGCCAGCTTGAACAGCTCCGCCTCGGCCTCGGCCATGCACGCCAGCACGCGCTCCGGGATCGAGCCGAAGTACTGGTCCTCCAGTTCCTGGCCCTTGGGCGGCCGGGCGCCGAACAGTGTGCGGCCGGCGTTAATCAGGTCCGGGCGGGCGTAGTAGAAGTTCTTGTCGATCAGGAAGTATTCCTGTTCGGGGCCGACGGTCGTGAAGACTTTTTTGGCGTCTTCGTTGCCGAACAGCCGCAGGATGCGCAGGGCCTGATTGGACAGCGCCTCCATCGAGCGCAGCAACGGTGTTTTCTTGTCGAGGGCGTCGCCGGTCCAGCTGAGGAAGGCCGTCGGGATGACCAGGGTGGCGCCGTTGGGGCCTTCGTGGATGAACGCCGGGCTGGTCGGGTCCCAGGCGGTGTAGCCGCGGGCCTCGAAGGTGGCCCGCAGACCACCGGAGGGGAACGAACTGGCGTCCGGTTCGCCGCGCACCAGTTCCTTGCCGCTGAACTCGGTGAACGCCTTGCCGTCGCTGGTGGGCTGCAGGAAGCTGTCGTGCTTTTCAGCGGTCAGGCCGGTCATGGGCTGGAACAGGTGCGTGAAGTGCGTGGCACCCTTTTCGATGGCCCAGTCCTTCATGGCGGTGGCGACGGCGTCGGCGATGGCGGCGTCGAGCGGAGCACCTGCTTGATCGTCTTCTGCAAGGCGCGGAAGACGGACTTCGGCAACCGCTGCCGCTGCACTTCCTCGTTGAAGACGTTTTCGCCGAAGAGGGCCTTGAGGTGCGTTTCCTTGAAGTTGACGCGGTGAAGCTGGTGTTTCGCGGTGGCGATGGCCTGAATCGCCTGCTGACGATGGTTCGCTGAGCCCATGCTGTGGTCTTCTCCTGGAGGGCGCCAACGCGGCGACCGCTCCACGGTAGACGTTGGCGGTTCGATGGAGAGCCGCCGGGCCGGGACCGCTTATCGCCAGCGCGGCGGTGGAGAGATTTATTGGTTATAGGGAAAAGCGCTTGCGCGAACAAGGGGATCGCGCTGGCGGCCGCTGGCCGCCAGACGACCCAGCCCTGCTGCTGACAGGTTCAATGCGCCTCCATACGCCGCAGCGCCTCAACTGCGGCCCGGGTTCGCGGACTGGTCTCCGCCCCCTGTGCGAGGTTCTCCAGCAATTGCCGGGCCCGTTTCGTGCCCATCCGCTCCAGCGCTTGCACGGCACGCACATGGAGAACGTCCTCCGCGGAAATGGCCGTCTGGTTTTCGCTCAGATCCTGCAAGAGTTTTTCGATTTGCCCTTTTGACTTCAAGGCCACTTTTGTCGAAGACAGGGCGTCCCGCAGAGCCGGTTCGGCAAGCACTCCGAGTCGAACCAGTTCCTTCGTCGCCGCTTCTCGGCGCTTCGCCTGGTCCAGGTCGGCGATGAGACGCTGAACGTGTTTGGCGTCGGGCCTGGGCACCGGGCGGAGCCGGCGCTCCAGGAAGTCCAGCGCCCGCTGCGGGTCGGCAATCATCCGGCCAATCGCCTGATAGGCTTCCGTCGCGGCGCCTGTTTCGAGCACCTGAGCCAGGCCTTTTTCATCGAGCGGCTTGCCGGCCCTGGCGTCGGTCGCGGCAGTGGGCCAAACCACAATGGTCGTGTCAGAGCAACTCGCAGCCAGCAGTTTGCTGTTGGGGGAAAAGGCGAAATTGCCGAACAGGTTGCCCGCGGCCTTGCACTCGCGGAGGAATCGGCCGCTATACAGGTCGAACACCTTCAGCGTTCCCGCCGAGCCGGCCAGCAAGCGATTGTCGGGCGAATAGAGGTAGGTCGCGGCCTCCAGCTTGCGCACCAGTTGCCCGGTGGCAACCTCCCAGGCGAACACACGGGCGTCGAAGGACGCCGTGAGCAAGGTCTGGCCGTCCGGCGAAAAGGCCAGGCCGGTCGGGCGGTGTGACTTCGTGGCAAATTCCGCAATTCGCCGGCCGTCCTTCACGGACAGCACGCGGATTTTCCCTTCACTGCCGACCAGCGCGATCCGGGAACCGTCGGCGGAGAACTTGACGGACTGGGTGCGAAAGAGGAACTCCAGCTTGACGTTGGTCGGAGATGGATAACGCCGTTCCCGGCCGGTGAGCACGTCGAAAAAGCAAACCACATCCTTGCCCGCCGCCGCCACCGTCTTGCCGTCGGGGGACAGGGCGGCACTAACCTCAGCGCCGTCCTTCCAGACAAATTCACGTTCGATGTCGTCCTTGCGGTTGCCCTTCTCCTTCGCTTTGTCGCTGGACACCTTCAGGACGGTAAGACACGGCAGCTTATTTTTCTCCGTCTGGACAAGGATGCGCTGGCCATCGACGGAGAAGCCGAGCAAGCCGGGGATTTGATCGAGGCGATCCACCTTGCCGGTCAGCAACATGGCGAACTGCGAGCCGAAACCTTCCTCGCACCGAAGCAGGGCATCCGGCCCGAGGAAGCCAACCACTCGGTCAGGAGTCGGTCGTCTTTCTTGCTGGGCAGGGGACACGGCTTGCCCGTTTCGGTCTCCCAGAGATAAAAATCCTTACCCGTTGAGGTCGATAGGATTTTGCGGCTGTCTGCCGAGAACGACAGCATGCGGATCGGCGCAATCGCGCCGTTGATTTTTCCTGACGGCTTGCGGCCGACGACATCCCAGCGGCGCAGCATGTTTTCCTGTTGATGGCCGGAGAAAAGGGTCTGGGTATCGCTGGAAAAGGCGACGGCTTCAACGGGGCTGGGGAAGGCGGAGCAATCGCCGTGCGCCTTGCCGGTCAGCGGGTCCCAGAGTCGAATCGTTTTGTCGCTCCCACCGGCCAGGAGTTTACCATCCGGGCTGAAGGCGATGGCGTTGACTTCTTTCCCAGGGATCGCCAGCCGCCGCAGAACCTTGCCGGTGGCGACTTCCCAGAGCAGGACTTCATCCTTGCTTCCAGTGGCGAGCCAGGTGCGATCCGGCGAATAGCGGGCGGAGAACAAGGGGAGCTTGGACTTCCAGCGCCGCAGCTCGCGCCCCGTGGCAACGTCCCAGAAACCAACACCGGTTTGGTCCACCGCGGTTATGATTTTGCCGTCGGCTGAAAACACGATGGTGATGATCTCTTTTGTCGGCGAGAGCATTTTCCAGAGTTCCTTTCCGGTCGAGGCGTTCCAGGCGATGAGGTGGTTCTCCTTGACCTTCTTGGTGAACTTGCCACCACTACATTGCCAATCAAATCGGACAGCGCCGACCAGCGTCTTGCCGTCGGGAGAAAAATCTGTCGCAGAGAGGTATTCGATCCTCATCGTTGACATGCCTCCGGCCTCCTCCACTTCTTCTGGGACCACCGGAAACGATTCCTTCTTGCGACGATAGTTGATCTTCAGCTTTTCCGCCTTGCGCCAGTCGAACACGGCCAGGACAGAACCGAATCGCTCGCCCGCTTCCAGGACCGCGACTTTCTGCCAGTCCGCCGACAGCGCCACGGCCATGCGGAGATCGAATCTCCAGCCGAAAAAACCGGTCTCGCTATGCCGGATGCTCCTGCCGGTTCGGGAGTCAAGCAACTCGACACCTGAAAAATTGTTGACGACGGCGAGCATCTTGCCGTCGGCGGAAACAAGGATTCGTCGCGCTTCATTCGCGAGCCGCCAGCGGGCGCTGCCGAGCCGGGCAATCGCGCCGGCTGGCATGGGATCGCCGTTCAGGTCCGGGAGAACGGGCCCCGGTGCGGGGTTGTCGGCGACAGGACTTTCCTGGGGCTTCGGGAGTTCCGGCAGCGGAGCGTTCCGGTTCTGCCTTCTTGCGAGCACTGTACGACTGAGGACGGTCGTCAGGCCCTCGGCGTTGCCCTTCGTCAAGCGTGCAATGATCCCCAGGGCCTCGGGCGAACCGATGCCCTCCAGGATTGCAATCGCCCGCAAATGCCGCAATTGCGCCGGCGTGAGCTGATTCAATTTGCCGAGCAACGCTTGCAATCGTTGCCGCCTCTCCAGGGGAGGATCGGCAGCCAGCGCCTGGCGCAGCGGCTCGCGGACCAACTCGCCGAGCTGTTCCAACTCCCTGGTGGCTGCGTTACGTTCGCGAAACTTGTTGCTGTCGAGATTTTTGATCCAACCTGCCACACGTTTGGCGTCGATGGCCGGGGCCGGCTGCAGGCGTTTGGCCAGGAAAGGGACGGTACTCTTCGGCGCATGTAGCAAGTCGGCCCGGGCCTCATACGCCTTGCTGGCGTCTGCCGCACCGAGGCTCTCCCAGTTCGCCGCGAGTTCGTTTTCGGTCAGTTGCCCGCGGCGTTTTTTGCCGGTGAGATTGTTCAGGTCCAGGATCACGGCCGTCGCATCGGCGCCGCCGACGGCCAGCTTTGAACCGTCGGGCGAAAAGGCGGCGGCGAAGATCGGCAGCTCACGCTTGAAGGAGTAGACCTCCGTGCCGGTGGCCAGTTCAAAGACGCGAATGCTGCGGTTGGCAATCAGGCCCCAGCCGTCGGTAACGCTGGCCAGGTAGCGGCTGTCTGGTGAGAAGACGACACAGCCGCGACGATTCGCGTGCCCCGGCAATGTTTTGAGCACACGGTGCGTGGCCGTGTCCAGGAGCAACAGCGTCTCGTCACAGCCCACGGCGATAGTCTTGCCGTCGGGCGCGTAGGCAACGCTCGAAACGCCTCGTTTGATGGGGATTTCCTTCGTCTTTTTCCCGACAAGATCCAGAAGCCGCAGTTCGCCTCTGAAGTCACTGAGGATCGCGAGCGTCTTGCTGTCCGGGGAAAAGGCCAGGCTCGCGATCGAGCCCGTCTCGAAGTCTTCGAGGATCTTGCCGTTGGCTGGGTCGCGCAGGTAAAGCAGGCCCCGGTAGCCGCCGCTGGCCAACCGTTTGCCGTCCGGCGAGAACGCGGCGGCGACCACGGAATTGCCTTCATCATCCAAGGTGAACAGGCCCTTGCCGCGTTCGACATCCCAGAGTCGGAAGGTCCCATCCCGTCCACAGGACGCGAGCAGCTTGCCGTTCGGGAAGAGAGCCAGCCCGAGGATTTCGCCAGTGTGGCCGTGCAGAACGCTGAGCGATTCACCCGTCGCGGCGTCCCAGATGTGAATGGTGCTGTCCTCGCTTGCCGAGACGATGCGTTTGCCGTCGGGAAGATAGACCAGCGACTTGATGGCTCCGCGGTGGCTCGCGGTCGGCTGCGAATCCTTGCCGGTGGTGCGGTCCATGAAGCAGAGCGTTTGCCCGTAAGAACCCCAGGCCAGCGTCTTGCCGTCGGGCGAAAACATCACGGAATGGACCCCCGGGGCTAAGAACTTCACGGGCGGGGCCTGAAGATTCTTGAGGTTCCAGAGTTGAATGACCTGGTCGCCATCGGTGGACGATGAATACCTGGTGACGTTGCTCGCCGCGGCCAGCGTCTTGCCGTCGCGCGAAAAGGCCACGGACACGACACGCCTCGAGACATACAGGGAGTGGATCTTCTTGCCGGTTTCGACGCTAACCATGTTCATCCAATGGTCCACACCTGGAACGATCAGTATCTTACCGTCCCGGGAAAATTGCAGGGTTTCTCCATATCGCACCACCTCAATCTCGTGAAGCAATTTGCCTGTCTGAGTGTCCCAGAGATGGACTGTTTTCTCGCCCCGGGTGGCCGCGACCTTGCCGTCCTCCGAGAACGCGACCAGGCGAACACGGATGGGCTGGTCCTGCACAAGCAAAGGAAATTCCTTGAGCTTCTTCCCCGAAGCGAGGTCCCAAACGAACAGGCGTGTGGAAGTCGCGGCAATGAGGGTCTTGTCATCGCTGGAAAACGCGGCCGCATTGCTCCAATCGCCCCCGCCACTGCCACCGTCCGACTGGGTGAGCACCACCTTCTTGAAATTGTCCAGGTCCCAGACGTGGACCGCGGTGCCTCCCCAGCCGAGCGCCGCCAGTTTCTTACCGTCATGGGAGAAGATCAGACCAGCAGTTGAGCGCAACTGCTCGAGCGGCAAGTGGCGCATCTTCCTGGTGGTCGCAACGTCCCACAGGTTGACTTCCTCGCTGTCCGCCGTGGCGATGATTTTTCCGTCCGGGGAATACGCGGCACAGTTGCAGTGGTGGAAGCGAACCGTCCCGAGACGCACCAGCACACCGGGCGGCAACGGATCGCCGAATCGATCCAAATGGACCGGATCCTGGGCGTGAATGGCGGTCGGCGCCTGCAAGAACAGGTCGATCCCGAGAACCAGCAACAATAGTGCCCGGGGCATGACGTCTCCTTTACGGGGAATGGTTACCAGGCTGTGCCGGACAGCGCCCCAGCCACTTTACGCGCCCCGGTCTCCCCTCGCCACCGAAAACCTCCTGAGTCACAGCGCCCGTGACGCGGAGCCGGTTTTTGCTTGCCACCCCCTCTCAAGACCGCGACACTGGACGGGTGCCCTGGGTTGCTCGCCCGTGCCACGCCCCGTCGCGGAGTCCTGCCGTGCTCAAGAAACTCGTCCTGTTTGCCGCCTGTCTGCTACTGACGGCCGTCCTGGCGCTGCGGACGCGCTCCGCCGACCAGGGCGACAAGCCGCCGCAATACCAGCCCGTGCCCAACTGGCCGCAGCTGCCCAGGGGCTTCAAGTTCGGGCAGACGACGGCCGTCGCGACCGACAAGGACGACAACCTGTACGTGTTCCACCGCGGCAAAACGCCGATCGCCGTCTTCGACAGGAACGGCAAGTTCCTGCGCGGCTGGGGCGATGCCGCCGTCAAGACCGCCCACGGCCTGCGCATCGACGCCGCGGGCAACATCTGGACGACGGACCTGGGCACCCACCAGGTCATCAAGTACGACCCCACCGGCAAGGTGCTGCTGACGCTGGGCACGAAGAACAAGAAGGGCAAGACGCCCGACCGCTTCAACAAGCCGGCGGATGTGGCCGTCAGCGCCGCCGGCGACATTTACGTGGCGGACGGCTACGGCAATTCGCGCGTCGTCAAGTTTTCCAAGGAAGGCAAGTATCTGAAGGAATGGGGCAAGAAGGGTAAAGGCCCCGGCCAGTTCAATCTGGTCCACGCGATTTTCCTGGACGGCAAGGGCAAGGTGTACGTCGGCGACCGCGAGAACAAGCGCGTGCAGGTGTTCGACACCGAGGGCAAGTATCTGGAGCAGTGGCGCGACAGCGGGACGCCATACGGCCTGTTCCTGCAGGGCGGCAAGCGCATGCTGCTGGCTGACGGCGACGCCGATGAGGTGCGCATTCTGGACCTGAGCGGCAAACTGCTGACGCGCTTCGGCATGAAGGGCGCCGGCGCCGGCCAGTTCCAGCTGCCGCACGGCATCACCGCCGACTCGCGCGGCGTGCTCTATGTCACCGAGGGGGACGGCGAACGGGTGCAAAAGTTTGTGGCCCGGTGAAAGCGCTGCGCGAATCTACGTTTGCCCCTGGGTTCTGAAGCAAGCATCATCGGTGGGATGGGGTGTCTCATGCGGCCCGGTGTGTTCGTCCTCGCCGTCCTGTTCAGTGCAGCCGCCGCGCCGGCGCCCGCACAACAGCCGGCGGTCCAGAAGCAACGCGATGCCCTGCTGGCACAGCTGAAGGACAGGCAGCCCGAGAAGCGGGTCCAGGCCGTCGCTGGCCTGGCGCAGTTGCCGGCGGCGGTCGCCGTGCCGGCGCTGGTCGGCGTGCTGTCGCTGCCCGACGAGGATGTGCGCGTGCATGCGGTGCTCGCCCTCGGCAGCCTCGGCAAGCCGGCGGTGGCGGCGCTGGAGCAGGCGCTGCGGCATGAGGACGAGGAGGTGCGTCTGTACGCCGCCTGGGGCCTGGGCCTGAACGGACCAGAGGCGAAGGCGGCGGTGCCGGCGTTGCGGATGGCGCTCAAGGACGCGGACGCCGACGTGCGTCGCAAGGCCGCCTGGGCGCTGGGCTGCGTCGCCCCGGACGACGGCACGTTGGTGGCGCCCTTGCTTCAGCTCTGCCGGGAAAAGGACGCCGACGTGGCCGAGGACGCCCGGGACGCCCTGGCGAAATTCGGCAAGCGGGCGCTGCCGGCGCTGGCGAAATTGGTGAAAGCCCAGGAGACGTTCCACGCCGCCGCCGCAGTGCTGGTCCGCATGGCCGAGGAGGACCGAGGCAAGGCCGGCGATGAGGCCGCCGATCTATTCGTGTCCGCGGCCTGTGAGCGCGTCGCCCGCGGCCTCGACCCCGTGAGCGGTTTCATGGCCCTCTACCCAGATCCACGCAAGGTCGTGGGAACGAAAAATTTCCAGCCAATGCCCCTGCGCCAGGCGTACAGCCGGCTAGGAGGTCGAGCGGTGCCGGGGCTGGCGCGGGCCGCGGCACACGCCGACCCCCTGGTGCGCACCCACGCCGCCCTGGGGCTCGGCCACGTCAGTTTCTGGCCCGGGGGGAGCAACAACGCACTCGACGTAGAGGCCGCCCGGAAAGTGTTCCTTCGCCTGGCCGCGGATGGAGACCCTCTCGTGGTGGCCGCCTGTGTGGCCGCCTCGGTTGGCCTCAGACTCGACCACCGGGAAAAGCGGGAGCGCGCGGCCCTGGAAAAGCTACTGCTGGCCGACAGCCTGACCACCGCCCAGGCGGCGAATCACGCCCTGGCGCACATCGGGCCCTTCGTGGACGAAGCGTGGACAGACGAACTGCAGAAGCGGTTTGACGCGGCCAGGGGGGCGGAGCAAATCAAACTGGCGTGCCTGTTGCGAGACGACATGTCGGTGGCTATCATGCGCGCCGCCCTGAAGCACTCAGACGCCACGCTACGGCATCGGGCCGCCCTGGCGCTGGTTCGGATGGCGAGCCAGCCCTTGAAGGAATGGCCGGAAGTTAAGATCAACGACAAGGAGGGCCGCACCGTCCTGGTGCCGGTCTTCCTGGCGTCGCTGAAGCACAAGCAGGCGTGGCGGCGGGTGGAGGCAGCCGAGGGGTTGTCGCACCTAAAGAGTTACAGTCAGGAGGTGCTGCCGGCGCTGCTGGTCGCGCTGAAGGACGGCGACTCGCGGGTTCGCGCGGCAGTGGCCCGGGGATTGGGGGGTTACAAGCGGAAAGCCGCCAAAAAAATCATGGCGGCGCTGGCGCCCCTGGTCACCGACGCATACGTCGATGTTCGACTTGCCCTATTCATCCCGTTGGAGTCGGCGAAGGCGGAAGTGTTGCCCTTGATAACGCGGCTCCTGGAGGACGGGCACGCCGATGTCCGCGACATGGCCTGGAGGCTCCTTGATGCGTTGCCCGACGAGGCCAGGAAAACAACGCCGGCACTGTTCAAGGCCGTCTTGCAAAATCCGCCCGGCTTCCCCTTCTTGCGGAGGTTCCGCGTCACGAACGACGATTTCCCGAAGCTGCTGGCGATCCTGAGTGACCACGACGCGGAGGTTCGCCTGGCTCTGAAGCACACCGGCGTTGCCGGCGCCGACCCGGCGAAGGTGGTTGGCGGGCTGTTACGCGACCTGAACGACACGGACTCGAAGGTGGTCAGCCGCTGCGCCCATGCGCTGGAGCGGGTGCATGTGATTCTGTCATGGGAAAACAAGACCCTGCTCAAGAAGAAGGGGGCCAAGGAGTCGATGGCCGCGGCAGTGACGCGGCACCTGGCATTGCTCAGGACGGGAAAGTCGGACCAACGGCCCCTGGCGACTGCCACGCTGGTGCAACTCCAGTCGCTACTGCGGGGGTTGTACCTGGTGAAAGGGCGGGAATTCCTGGAGGACAAGCACCTGGCCGCGCTCCGCACGGCCATTGATGAGGCCAGCGTTGACGCAGACCTTCGCGTCCGCCGGGAAGCGCGGAAGGGGCTCGTGGGTGTGGCGCGCGGCGGCGGGTTCTGACGCAGTCTCCCAAGGGCCCGCCGCTTGCGGGGTAGCGTTGCGCCACCCGACACCACGCTATTCCCGACTGCCAATCAGGACGCCGGTGAGGAAGACCAGCACGCCGCCGACGACCACCTGAAAGATCGCTGAGGCCCAGGGCGTGTCCATGAAATAATGCCGAATCCACGCGATGACGCCCAGTTCCACCATGACCACGCCGACCGCCACCGCGATCGCCGTGTTCACGTCACGGATGAGGAATGGCATGGTATGGCCGAGTCCGCCCGCGGTGGTCATCAGGCCGCAGACCAGCCCCCGGATGAGCGGGCGGCCGCGACCGGTGAGGCTGCCGTCGTCGGACAGCGCCTCGGCGAACCCCATGCTGATGCCGGCCCCCAGGCTGGCGGCCAGGCCGACCAGGAAGGCGTCCCAACTTTTGTGGGTGGCGTACGCCGCGGCGAACAGCGGCGCCAGCGTCGAAACGGAGCCGTCCATCAACCCCGCCAATCCGGGCTGAATCACCTGCAGCACGAACAGGCGGCGCCGCGCCTCGGCGTCCTCTTCGGAGGGGGGAACGGCCTCCAGGCTCTCGGCGATCTGCGCGTGCTTGCGCTCCTCCTCGGCCAGGTCGCCGAGCAGCTGGCGGGTGCGCACATCGGCGGCCTTCTGCATGGCCCGCTCGTAAAAGCGCCGCGTCTCGATCTCCATCGTCTCGGCCTGCTTGCGCACCACCTGCAGCCCCAGTGGCCGCACCAGCCAGACGGGCCGGCGGTGGACGAAGCCCTTGACATCGTGGCGGCGGATGAGCGGGATGTGGTCGCCGAAGCGCTCACGGTACAGGTTCAACAGCCGGTGCCGGTGGCCGTCCTCCTGGGCGCGCATCTGCCGGAACTGCTCTGCGACCTCCGGGTAGTTCTCCTGCAACCCGTCCGCGAAGTCGTCGTAGATGCGGGCGTCTTCTTCTTCGAGGGAGATCGCCAGGGCCAGGATTTCTTGCTCGCTCAGGCTACTGAAGGATCGCATGCACCGCCCTCATGGGTTTTGACAAACACGTCCGGGAACGGCGTCCGTTGTGGCCCGGTCTCCTGACCGGGCCACGGCTACGACCGAAGGTCTCCTGGAAGCCCGGGAGACCTTCGGTCGGAACCCGTGGCTTGGTCTGGAGACCAAGCCACAACGGGGGAGACCAAGCCACAACGGGGGTGGCGCCTGGGAACGAGAACTACGAACCAAAAGCCGGCGCCGCCGCGGCCCGACCATCCCGCCGCGCCCGCTCGCTCCGGCACACGTTGTCCTCGATCAGCCGCGCCAGCAGGGCGGTCCAGCCCGTCTGATGCGACGCCCCCAACCCGCGGCCGGTGTCGCCATCGAAATATTCGTGGAACAGCACCAGGTCGCGCCAGTGCGGGTCGTCTTCCAGTCCGGCCGGCGTCGCCTGGCTGGGCCGGCGGCCGTCCGCAGCCGGCAAGAACAGGTAGACCAACCGCGCCGACAGGTCGCGGGCCACCGCCCCCAACCGCAGCCGGCGGCCGGAGCCGGTCGGATACTCGACCTGCAAGGCGTCGCCGTAGAAGTGATCGTAGCGTTCCAGGGCCTCGATGAGCAGGTAGTTGATCGGGAACCAGACCGGCCCGCGCCAGTTGCTGTTGCCGCCGAACATGCGGCTGTCCGACTCGCCCGGCACGTAAGCCACGCGCTGCTCGGTGCCGTCCAGCCGGAAGACGTAGGGGTGCTCGCGGTGGTAGCGCGACAGCGAGCGGATGCCGTGCGGCGAGAGGAATTCGTTCTCGTCCAGCATATGCCGCAAGACGCGCACCAGGCGTTCGCGGCTGGGCACGGCCAGCATGCGGTGCGAGTGCGACGGGCACCCCTCAACATCCATGTAGGTGACGTACTGGGCCAGGTCCTGGCGGTGCTCCAGCAGCCAGCGCGCCCGTTTGGCGAACCCTGGCAGCCGTTCGAGCACGTCCCGTTCCATCACCTCGGCGGCGATGAGCGGCATCAGACCGACCAGCGAGCGCACGCGCAGCGGCACCGGCGGCCGGCCGTCCAATCGCAGCTGGTCGTAATAGAAGCCGTCCTCCTCGTCCCACAGTCCGCTGCCGCCGAGCGTGTTCATCGCGTCGGTGATGGCGATGAAGTGCTCGAAGAATTTGGAGGCGATGTCCTCGTAAGCCGGGTTCTCGCGGGCCAGCTCGAAGGCCATGCCGAGCATGGTCGTGCAGAAGAAGGCCATCCAGGCGGTGCCGTCGGCCTGCTCCAACGCGGCACCGCCGGGCAGCGGCCGGCTGCGGTCGAAGACGCCGATATTGTCCAGCCCCAGGAAGCCGCCCGAGAACAGGTTCCGGCCGGACACGTCCTTGCGGTTGACCCACCAGGTAAAGTTGAGCAGCATTTTCTGGAACACGCGCTCCAGGAAGAGGCGGTCACGGCAGCCACGAGCCGAGCAAATCTTGTAGACGCGGAAGGCGGCCCAGGCGTACACGGGCGGGTTGGCGTCGCCGAAGTCGTACTCGTAGGCGGGCAGCTGACCGTTGGGGTGCATGTACCACTCGCGCGTCAGCAGCAGCAGTTGCTGCTTGGCGAAGTCCGGGTCGATGCGGGCGACGGCAACGAGGTGAAACGCCAGGTCCCAGGTGGCGTACCAGGGGTACTCCCACTTGTCCGGCATGGAAATCACGTCGCGATTAAACAGGTGCGGCCAGTCATGGTTGCGGCCCGCGCCGTGACCGGACTGGGGCGGTGGCTGGCCGGGATCGCCCTCCAGCCACGGCCGCACCGCGTAATGGTAGAACTGCCGCGACCAGATCAGCCCGGCGTAGGCCAGCCGTGCGAGGCGCCGCTGCTCCGGCTCGACTGCGGCGGGGATGCGGTGCGCGTAGAACTGATCGGCCTCGGCAAGGCGGCGTGCGAACACCGCGTCGAAATCCGCGAAGGGCGTGGTGGTCGCGTCGGCATCGCGACACAGCCGCAGCCGCACCACCGCCGCGGCGCCCGCCTCCAGGTCGAGCACGTACAGCGCCGCCACCTTGGTCCCGGTCAGTTGTGGGTTGACCGCGTCCGTTCGGCCGTGGATGACGTACTCGTGAAAGGCATCCTTGGTGTACGATCCGGCGTTGACGCTGCCGAAGAGGCGTGCCGCGTTCGTCTCGTTGTCGGTGAACAGCAGCGGCGGCGGCCGGCCATCGGGGTCAGGCCCGGCGACCAGGCGGAAGGGGTCGAGGGCGACGTGTGCGGTCGTGATGGTCGCGGGGCCGGCGGCGGTCAGGCGCGGCTTCGGCCAGCAGCCTTCGTGCGTGCATTGCCATGACCAGGTGTTGCGAAACCACAGTGTCGGCAGCAGGTGCAGCCGGGCGGGGCCGGGGCCGCGGTTGGCCACGGTCACGCGGATGAGGATGTCATCGGGGCTGGCCTTGGCGTACTCCGCGAACACGTCGAAGTAGCGCGAATCGCGGAAGACGCCGGTGTCGGCCAGTTCGTACTCGCGCTCATCGCGGCCGCGCCAGCCATTCTCCGCGACCAGTTGCTGATAAGGGAAGGCGGCGTGCGGGTACTTGTAGAGGCCCTTGCAGTACGAAGCGGTCGGCGTGGCATCGAGATAAAAATATTCCTCTTTCACGTCCTCGCCGTGGTTGCCCTGCGGGTTGGTCAGGCCGAAGAGGCGTTCTTTCAGGATGGGATCCTGGCCGTTCCACAGGGCCAGGGCGAAGCACAACCGACATTCGCGGTCGCAAAAGCCGAGGAGGCCGTCCTCGCCCCAGCGGTAAGCGCGGCTGCGGGCCTGGTCGTGCGGGAAGTAATCCCAGGCGTCACCGTCGGCGGAGTAGTCCTCGCGGACGGTGCCCCACTGCCGCTCGGACAGGTACGGCCCCCAGCGCTTCCAGTTTTTCTGGCGGCGCATGTCTTCCAGGAGGCGCTGCGTTTCGGGGTCGGGTGGCAGGTCAGGGGGCATGGCCCGGAGACTCCTTGCGCATATTCCACTGCCGTGACGCCGCCCCAGGGATGCCGAATCTCGACATGTGAAAAAGTTGGCTCCCTTGGCTCCCTTGCTGCGTAAACGGGGGACACGTCGCGCCGCCGCGTGCCACCGCTGCCAGCATCAGTGCGGCGCCACGGCCAGCCACGACGCGACGCGGGCGGCGCCCAGCAGGGCGGTGTTCTCGTTCAGCACGACGCGCACCGGGATCGCCTGCAGCAGGTGCAGCATCCGTCCCTTGTCCAGGAACGCTTCCAGGAAAAGCGGTTCGCGGAACTTCGCCAAATTCTTCGGGACGATGCCGCCGCCCAGGAAAACGCCGCCGGTCGCCAGCAGTTTCAACGCCAGGTTGCCCGCCTCGGCGCCGTAGATGCTGACGAACAGGTTCAGCGCCTGCACGCACAGTTCGCTCTGGCCCGCCAGCCCCGCTTTGGAAATCGCCGCCGCGGGGTCCGTGACGCCGAACTGCTGACACAACGCGGGCAGTTCGTCCGCTCGGCCGCCGCGCTGCCGCAAAAATTCATAGACGTTGTGCAGCCCCGGCCCGGAGAGGACGCGCTCGAAGCTGACGCGGCCGAACTGCGCGGTCAGGTGGACCAGCAGTTCCGACTCCAGGGCGTTGCGCGGCGCGAAGTCGCAGTGGCCGCCCTCGGAGGCGAACGGCCGGTGTTTGGTGCCGTCCCAGTACAGCCCCGCCTCGCCCAGGCCGGTACCGGCCGAGATCAGCGCCGCGTTGCCGGACACGGCCGGGCCGCCGGGGTTCAGGACGGCGAAGTCGTCCGGCCCCAGCGCGGCCAGGCCGTGGGCGTTGGCCTCCAGGTCATTGATCAGCAGCACCGACCGCGCGCGCAGTTCGTCCTGGAGGTGGTCGGCGTCCACGATCCAGGGCAGGTTGGGCGTCTCCACGCGGCCCTGCCGCACCGGCCCGGCGATGCCCAGACAGATGCGCTCCGGCTGGCGCTGCCCGTCCAGGAACGCGCGCAGGATCGGCGCCATCCCCGGGTAGTCACGACTTTTGTAGACGCCCTGGACGATTGCGCGGACGCGGTCGCCGTCGCGCTCGAAGAGCCCGAGGCGTGTGTGTGTGCCACCGATGTCGCCGGCCAGGAACATGCGGGGAACCTCCGGTTACGACGCGGGCAGCAGCGTGGCCTTGAGTTCAATGCGCGGCCCGGCCAGCGCCTTGGACACGGGGCAATTCTTCTTCGCCGTTTCGGCCTGTTGCTGGAACATGGCAGCATCAATGCCGGGCACTTCCGCTTCCGTTTCCAGGTCGATCCGGCTGATCTCGAAGCCGCCCGGGATGGCGTCGAGGCGGACCTTCGCGGTGGTGTGGATGCGGCGCGGCGGGTGGCCGGCCGCCGACAGCTGGGCGGACAGGGCCATGCTGAAACAGCCGGCGTGGGCGGCGGCGATCAACTCCTCGGGGTTGGTGCCGGTGCCGTTCTCAAACCGCGACTTGAACGTGTACGGCCCCGTGTAGGCGCCGCTGCCGAACTTGATGGTGCCGTCGCCGTTTTTCAAATCGCCACGCCACTCGGCCTCGGAACTGCGCACGACCATGAATCACCTCCCAAGTTAGTAGCCGAAGTCGTGAGACTTCGGACGGAACTGAACTCTCACGCGATGCAACCCCCTGTTGTGGCCCGGTCTCCCGACCGAGCCACGGCTGCGACCGAAGGTCTCCTCTTCAAGCGCCCGGCACGCGGGGAGACCTTCGGTCCGGCCCGGTGGCGTGGTCGGGAGACCACGCCACAACAGGGGTCCGGCCCGGTGGCGTGGTCCGGAGACCACGCCACAACAGAAAACCCACCTCTTTACTGGGCGAGGGTGCGGGTCACTTCGCCTTCGCCAGCTGGGCCTTCGCCGCGGCGACGACGTGCTCGACCGTGAAGCCAAACTTCTTCAGCAACTCCTTCAGCGGGGCCGACGCCCCGAAGGTCTTCATGCCAAGGATGACGCCCGTGGTGCCGACGTACTGGTTCCAGCCGAACGTGGACGCCTGCTCGACCGCCACGCGCACCGTGACGCCGGCCGGCAGCACGCTATCGCGGTACTCCGCCGGCTGATGCTCGAACACGTCCCACGACGGCATGCTCACCACGCGGGCCTTGACGCCCTCCTTCTTCAGCTGCTCGTACGCGCCGACGCACAGTTGCACCTCGCTGCCGGTCGCCAGCAGCAGCACGTCCGGCTTGCCGTCCGGCGCGTCAGCCATCACATATGCGCCCTTGTGCAGCCCCGCGGCGGAGGCGTACCTGTCGCGGTCCAGGATCGGCAGATCCTGGCGCGTCAGCACCAGCACGGCCGGCTCGTGCCGCAATGGCATGATGTACTTCCACGCCTCGACGACCTCGTTCGCGTCCGCCGGCCGCACCACGGTCAGGCCCGGGATGGCCCGCAGCGACGCCAGCTGCTCGATCGGCTGGTGCGTCGGCCCGTCCTCGCCGACGCCGATCGAGTCGTGCGTGAACACGTAAATCACCGGGATTTCCATGATCGCCGCCAGGCGAATGGGCATCCGGCCGTAGTCGCTGAAGATCAGGAAGCCCGAGCCGAAGGGCCGCAGCTTGCTCACGGACAGGCCGTTCATCACCGCGCCCATCGCGTGTTCGCGGATGCCGAAGTGGAAGTTCCGACCGCCGTAGTTGTCCGGCTCGAAGTCGCCAGCCCCCTCGAACTTCAGCGTCGTCTTGGTCGAGGCCGCCAGGTCGGCGGCGCCGCCGAGCAGCCACGGCACGTTCTTCGCGACGGCGTTCAGCATCTTGGCCGACGCCTCGCGCGTGGAGATGGCCGCGGCCTTTTTCTTGCCGGGGTTCTTGGGGTCGTCCACATCGGCCCAGGAAAAGCTGGGCAGACCGCGGTCCCAGCCGTCGGGCAGCCGTCGCTTCTGCATGCGCTCCAGGGCGTCAGCCAGGTCGGGGTGCTGCTTCTTGTACTCGGCCAGCTTCGCCCACCAGGCGGCGCACAGCGCCTTGCCGCGGGCGCCGATGCCGGCGCGAAAGGTGTCATACACACCGGCGGGCACGTCGAAGTGCTTGTCGGGGTCCAGGCCGAAGAACTGCTTGGCGCCGCGGATGGCGTCCTCGCCGAGCGGCTCGCCGTGCGCCTTGGGCGAGTCCTGCTTGCCCGGCACGCCGTAGGCGATGTGGCTGTCCACGACCACGAACGTCGGCCGGCCCTTCGTCGCGTGGAAGTCCGCCAGCACCTTGCGGATCATGCCCACGTTGTTGGCGTCGGTCACGTGCAGGACGTTCCAGCCATACGCCTTGAAGCGCTCCCCCACGTTTTCGGTGAACGTGATGGAGGTCTTGCCGTCGATGGTGATGTGGTTGTTGTCGTACAGCCAGCACAGGTTGTCGAGCTGGAGGTGGCCGGCCAGCGACGCCGCCTCGCCGGAGATGCCCTCCATCATGTCGCCGTCGCCGCAGATGGCGTAGACGTTGTAGTCGAACAGCTCGAAACCGGGGCGGTTGTAGTGGACGGTCAGCCACTTCGCGGCGATGGCCATGCCGACGCTGTTGGCGACGCCCTGGCCGAGCGGGCCGGTGGTCGTCTCGACGCCGCTGGTCAGGCGGTACTCGGGATGGCCGGGCGTCTTGCTGTCGATCTGGCGGAAGTGCTCGATGTCCTTGAGCGTCACCGACGGGTTGCCGGGGATCTCGTAATCCTTGTCGACGGCCTTGACGCCGGCCAGGTGCAGCAGCGAATACAGCAGCATGGAAGCGTGGCCGTTGGACAGGACGAAGCGATCGCGGTTCGGCCAGATGGGGTCGGCGGGGTCGAAGCGGAGCACGTCCTGCCAGAGAGTGTAGGCCAGCGGGGCCAGGGCGACGGGCGTGCCGGGGTGGCCGGAGTTGGCTTTCTGCACCGCGTCCATGGCCAGGCCGCGGATGGTGTTGATGGCCAGCAAATCGGCGGCGGCGCTCCTGGCGGGGGCCGCGGGGGTCGCTACAGACATGAGATTCTCCTTGCACAGGGGGAACGAGGCACGCCATCGTCATTGTGCGCGGCGCCGCCGCGGTGGCCAGAGGCTCATGCCTTGAGCCGATCCGTGAAGCGTTTGCGGAACTTCGCCACCTTGGGCGCGACCACTGCCTGGCAGTAGCCCTGCCCTGGGTTGGTGCGGTAGTAGCTCTGGTGATAGTCCTCGGCGCGGTAGAACTTCTCGAAAGGCACCACCTCGGTCACGATGGGCGCGTCCCAGATGTGTGCGGCGTTCAGCTCGGCGATGCGCTGCCGGGCGGTCTGCTCCTGCTCGGGGCTGTGGTAGAAGATGGCGGAGCGGTACTGGGTGCCGAAATCCGGCCCCTGGCGGTTAAGCGTGGTCGGGTCGTGCGTGGCGAAGAACACGTCGAGGAGGTCGCGGAAGGAGAGGACGGCCGGGTCGAAGGTGACCTGCACGACCTCGGCATGGCCGGTGTCGCCGCCGCACACCTGGCGGTACGTGGGCTGGTCGGTGCGGCCACCGGCGTAGCCGGACTCGACCTTCTCGACACCCTTCAGGTTTTCAAAGACCGCTTCCAGGCACCAGAAGCAGCCGCCGCCCAGCGTTGCCACCATTTTTTCAGTGTTTGTTGGCATTATTAAGCCTCTTTTCCCCGGGCGATGCACGATTCGCGAATAATGAACCAGAGGCACCTTCCCGGACCCCTTGGAGAAACCCATGTCACGAAAAGCCACTGGCTGGTTCCGCGAGCAAGACGGCTTCTACAACACCACCTTCTGCGGCAAGCAAGTCAAACTGTCCCAGGACAAGGACGAGGACGAACGGGCATTCCACGCCCTGCACGCCAGCGTCTCCGAAGAGCCCGAGGCTGGCGGCTACCGGCCGACCTTCCGCAAGCTGGCTGACCTCTATCTGGATTTTACCCAGCAGGCCAAGAGCGAGCAGACTTACGCCCACCAGAGGTATTTTTTGCAGCTGTTCTGCGACCACCTCTGCAGCTAACGAGCCGCCGAGGTGAAAGCGGGGGATGTGACCGCGTGGGTGCTCAAGTTCAAGGGCCGGTGGGGGCACAACACGTAGGTGATATCCCGTGGCCTCGTCGCGGCGTGCCTGAATTGGGCCGTCGAGCAGGGCTTCCTGCCCTACTGCCGCCCCGATTCCGAATCCGCCCAGCCCTTCGGCGGAGGTTCGGCTGGGCTTGGCTGTCGCGAACACCCGGTGGCGTTTTTCCCAGCCCTCGGCCAAAATCAACGGTCAGTTCGTGCTCTTGGTAATGAACTCCACCACCGGCTGGAGGTGTTTTGGCGCGAGCGG
This sequence comes from uncultured Gemmataceae bacterium, assembly GCA_963750165.1. GTDB lineage: Bacteria > Planctomycetota > Planctomycetia > Gemmatales > Gemmataceae > CAVVPN01. The sequence continues at coordinate 1,351,015 of CAVVPN010000003.1, forward strand.
GTAATGCCCCGCGCCTTCCTGGACGATGACCGTGATCCGGCCATCGAGTTCCCGGTAGCGCTTCTCGGCGACTCCCGTCTGCCCCTGGAGCCAGGGGTCGCGGCTGCCGCAAACGTGTAGCAGCGGCACCCCGGCCTTGGCCAGCACCGCCAGCTGATCGAGGGGCTGTTTTTTCGACATGTGACTGCGCAGGATGGGGTTCTCGCCGTAGACGCAACTCACCTTGTCCGGGTTCGCGACCGCCCAGGCGTACGCCTCCCCGGCAGCCCCCCCGCGCCTGCCAGGACCGGCTTTCGGGAAAAGCCGTGGTTGGTGAAATACTTGTACACGGCGTTCCACTGTTGCAACACTGGGCCGTTGGTGTCCGTGGGCACGGGGCCAGTGACGACGTGAAACCCTTTGGCCAACAGCGCCAGATCCACCACTGCGTCCCGGCCGACGAAGTCCGCCCGGAACACCCAGGGCTTCCCCAGGGCCGCCGCCCGCGGCGCGATCACGGTGACGGCCCCCTTGATGCCGTTGAGCCGAAATTCGTAGCGGTCGAAAGACGCCGTGAACGACGGCCCGCGACAGGTGATGTACGTCCCTTCCTTCGGGAAGTCGCGGTACAGGCTCTCGACGCCGTAGAAGGCGGACTTCGTGTGCAACTTGCCGGCGAAGGTGGGCGGGGCGCCGCCGGCCGGCTGAAGGCTCCGCACAATGAAGTCCGCAATCGGCGCCGGGTCGCGCAGGCTGTGCGGGTGATGACCGGCGCCTTCCTTAATCATCATGGAGATGCGGCCGCCCAGCTGCTGATAAATGTTCTCGACCACCAGCGTGTGCTTTCCCAGGAGGGGGTCGAGGCTGCCGCAGACGTGCAGCAAGGGGATGTCGTGCCGCGCCAGCGCCCCGAGTTTCGCCAGGCTGTCCGGGCTGATCGCGGGGTTGTCGGCGTAGATGCAAGCGACCTTGTCGGGGTGGGTCGTGGCCCAGGTGAAGGCGTTACGCCCGCCCCGGCTCATGCCGACGAACGCCGGCCGGGGAGACAGCCCGTGCTTCTCCGTCAGGAACGTGTACCACGCCTCCCACTGCTTGCCGGCGTCGGCCTGGATGTAGCCGACGTGGAAGCCGCGCCGGAGCAACTCCACCTCAACCTGGGGCTCGTGGTCGAAGTAATAGCCGCGCCAGGACCACGGCTTGCCAGGCGCCGCCTTCTTCGGGACGACCACCACGCACCGTAACTGACCCTTGACCTGCTGTTTGATCCCGTTTTTCTCATCCGCCGTCGCCTTGAACGGCTTGATGGCCAGGCTCTCCTTGTCCATCAGGAAGTCGTAACGGTCGAACCCGTGCCAGGCCGTCTTCTCGCCCGTGAAGGCCGCGGGGGCTTCCGCCTTGCGCTGGGCCGCGGCGGCGTCGCCGGATTGCCTGGGGCCTGCGGGTTTTTCCCGAACCGGCAACTCGTCCCGGGCCGCCACCTCGCCGCGCAGGAGCTTGCCCGCCATGCCCGTCAGCCACAGGTAATGGTCACTGGGCAAGCCTTGCAGGGTGAGGAACTTGCTCGCCCCCACCGGTGGGTCATTCGTGCATTTGAAGATCGCCGTGCCCTCGTCCATTTCGTCGAACATGGCCACGTAGAGCATCGCCGCCCCGGCTTTTTTCGCCTCGGCGAACTGCTTCCACAGGAACCGGCCCTGCTGCCGCGGGATCTCATCCAGCGCCGACTTCGGGCGCAGGTTGTGCCAGCTGAAACCGGGAAAGACGACCGGCAGGTACTCCTTGCCCCGGTCCTGGCACCATTTGCCATCAGGGGCCCAGCGCTGCCGGGCGTGGTCCGCAACGTTTTGGAGCGACCGATAGCGGCCCACCGTCCACGGACTGACGACATCCGCCCTGGCGATGATCCGGTGCAGGGCCGGGTCCTTGACGCTGTCCCGGTCCAGGGTGCGCCAGCCGGTCGGCACGCCCAGCAAGACGGTGCAGCCCCCGTATTCCTTGTCGTTCTTGAGAAAATCCACAAGCTTCTCACATTCGTCCAGGCTGTACTTCCGGCCGTCGTTGAAGCCGACGCCCCAGACCGCCACGACCGGCCTGCCCTGGTGGCGCAGATAGGCGGCGTCCTTCGCGTCCTTGCCGATTTTCATGCGGCCCACCAACAGCTTCCAGTCCTCAATGACGCGCCGGGTGCCACCGGCGGACAGGCCCGACAGGTCGTACATGACGGCGTAACAGCGCCCGGAGCGGTTGGCCCCTTCGCGGCAGTGCGCCAGGACGGTGTTGCAGTGCCGCAGGTCTTTCGGCTGGACCGTCTCGACGGCGAAGCGCTGCACGAACACGCCGTCAATGCCGTACTGCTCCATCCAGCGGAAGTGCCGCAGCACGGTTTTGGGGTGATGGGAGCTGAACACCTCGGCCACCCGGCCGTTCTGGTGCCGGAAGGGCGTCGCGATTTTTTCGTCTGCTTCCAGTTCGCTCACGTCGGGCCACAGGTCGATGCTGCACGAGCCGGGTTTGAACTGACCCCGACTCGGGTAGTGGCGCCAGCCGCGGCCGGACCCGTCGCCGGGAGCCGTGAACCAACCCTGGTAGCCGCACAGAACCTTCCCGGTCAGGGTGGAAGCATCCACGCCCTTGGCCGACGGCCCGTCGTAGGGGCGCATGGCGGCGATCACTGCATCCCGGGTCGGCGTTGGCTGCTCGGCCTCAGCCGGCGCCCAGCAGCCGAGGGGGAGGGCCAGGAAGACCAGAACTCGAACCAGCGGGTTCATCGGGACCACCTCCGCGCACCAGAAGAGAGCGCAACCAAGTGACTTGGTTTTTATGTTACAGAAACCGTCCACAGCCCCCAACCAAGGGACGGCGAGAGACGCGCAAGGCAGCGGTTGGTAGAATTTGCTGAGGGCTGCAGGTGGCCCACCAAAGTTGGCAATCCGATGTCGCCGCCCAGGAAGGACCCGCATGGCACGGAAACCCAAGGAGGCCCGTCGGGAGACGCTCTCCGTCAGCGTCGATGCTTGCCGAGTCCGTATGCAGACCGGGGAAGCCGTTGTGTTTCTCGACGTTCGCAAGGACGAGGACCGGGCTGCCAGCCCTAGCCAGATAGCCGGTTCTCTCCGCCTCGCCGCTGCCGACGGGGCCGCTCAGCCGCCCTGCCCGAAGCACAACTACATCGTCGTCTACTGTGCCTGACTGCGTCAAGCCTCCAGCACCCGTGTGGTGCTGCGGTTAATGATGACGGCGGTAGTGGTTGTCATGGTTTTTCCTGCGCGTTCGGCGAATGCAATCAATCAAACAACGTCCCCTGCGGATCAGGCGGCCGCTTCATCGGCTTGCCGAGGTGCTGGTACGCCCTGGGCGTCGCCAGCCGGCCGCGCGGCGTACGGACGATGTACTGCTCGCGCAACAAATACGGCTCGATCTCGTCGCTGAGCGTGTCCGCTGGCAGATTCATGGTGGCGGCGATGGCCTCGACGCCCGTCGGGCCGCCCTGGAAGACGCCGATCAGCGTTTCCAGGTAACGGCGGTCCTGTTTGTCCAGCCCCTCAACATCGACCTCCGCCATTGCCAGCGCGGCCTTCGCCACGTCGAGACTGATGCGGCCGTCGTGCTCGCTGGTGGTGTAGTGGCGCGCCCACCACAGCCGGGCGTTGGCGATGCGCGGCGTGCCGCGGCTGCGGCGCGCGATCTCCAGCGCCGCGTCGTCGCTGATCTCCGTGTTCAGCTTCTTCGCGTTGATGCGGACAATCGTCGACCAACTCCTCGACGGTGTAAAACTCCAGGTGCTCGTGCATCTTGAAGCGGTCGCGCATCGGGCTCGACAGCATACCGCTGCGTGTGGTGGCGCCGATGAGCGTGAAGTGCTTCAACTTCAGGTTGATGGTCCGGGCGTTCATGCCCTCGCCGAGCACGATATCGACGCGGAAATCCTCCATCGCCGGGTAGATGAACTCTTCCACGACGCGCGGCATCCGGTGGATTTCGTCGATGAACAGGAACGAGCCTTCCTCGACATTGGTGAGGAACGGCAGCAGGTCCGCGGGCTTGGACAGGGCGGGGCCGCTGGTCATCTGAATGGACGTGCCCAGCTCGTTCGGCAGCACTGTGGCGAACGTGGTTTTGCCGAGGCCGGGCGGCCCATCGAAGAGGATGTGCGACAGCGGTTCCTTGAGTTTCTTGCAGGCGTTCAGGACGATGCCGAGGCGCTGCACCACCGCTTTCTGGCCGATGACTTCGCGCAGCCAGCGCGGCCGCAGGGCGGCGTCGCGCTCGCGCTGGTTGTCGCCGTCCGGGTTGCCCTGGACCACTGCTTGCCGGGCCATGAATGGAGTCTCCCGCGAAGGGCCCGCTGTTCTGCCGCTTGCGGCTTAGCGCTCTGAAACCCATCTCCCGTTCGATGGGCCGCAGCGCGCTAAGCCGCAAGCGGCAGAACCATCAGGTTACCTGTTTGTTGTAAATCTCCAGCAGAATCTCTTCCACTGTCTTGAACTGCTTGCCGCGCGCCAGTGCCTTGTCGAGCAGGTCACGCGCCTCCAGCGGACTGTGACCGATGCTCAGCAGCGCCCGATAGGCGTCCTCCAGCATGTTGCCGTCCACCACGTCCGGCGCTGGCGTCGTGGCCCCGGCAACCGCCTTGCCGTCCGCGCTGGGCTCCGCGTCCGCCGTCGGCCCGGTCATGGCGAAGCGCGTCACCTTGCGCTTCAGCTTGGCCACCATCTGCTCCGCCGTCGCGGCGCCGACGCCCGGCAGCGTCGTCAGCCACTTGCTGTCCTGCCGCTGGATGGCGTTGGCGATCTCCCGCACCGGCCGCATCAAGGCCTTGAGCGCCTTGCGCACGCCCACCTTGTCCACCGTGCAGAACAGCTCGAAAAACTCCAGGTCCGCCTCGTGCAGAAAGCCGATCAACCGCGGCACCACCCGGCCCTGCATCGGATTGCCGTCCAGGTATTCCGTGGTGTGCAGCGTCAGTTCCTGACCGGTGTGCGTCTGCAACTGCCGGCGGACGAACTCCGGCACCAGCACCTGATATTCAAGCGGCCCGACCAGCAGCCGCACTTCCTCGTCGAGCACCCGGTTGAGCACGCCGGTCATGCGCGTAATCATGGCCATGCCTCACGCGGAGAGTTTTTGCGTGTAGTAATGACACAGCGCCGCCGCCAGGGCGTCCGCCACGTCGGGTGGCTCCGGCAGCGCCACCAGACCCAACTCGCGCTGGACGGTGCGCTGCACCTGCTCCTTCGTGGCGTGGCCGTTGCCGGTCACCGTCTTCTTGATGCGCGTCGCGTTGTAGCTCACCACCGTCAGCCCCTTTTGCGCCGCCGCCAGGAAGATGACGCCGCGGGCGTGGGCCATCAGGATGGCGGTGCGCGGGTGATCGTAGTGAGCGTACAACTGCTCCGCCGCCACCACGTCCGGTTGCAACTCTTCTAGAATCTCTACTAAACCATTGTACAGAGAGAGCAGACGGGGTGCCATGTCAGTCGTGGCGCGACCCTCGGCGCTCTTGATAACGCCTGCCTCGCAGACTACCGGGCGCGTGCCGACCTCAACGACGGCGTAGCCGGTGACCTGCAGGCCGGGATCGATGCCGAGGATGCGCTGGCCACGGGGGGGAGGCATGACGGACTCCAGAGCGGTATTCGGTGTTCGGTTGTCTACGAACATGGTCGGCCCGGGGACGGCGTGGACGTGAACAAAACTCACCACCGACCACCGAACACCGCCGCTTATCCGATCCGCCAGCCGGTGCCGCCGGGTCGGTCTTCCAGCGTCACTTTGAGATCGGCGAGCCGTTTACGAATTTGGTCGCCCAGCGCGAAATTCTTGGCCTTGCGCGCTTCCGTGCGCAGGTCGATCAACAGCTGCATCAACCCCTGCACGAGCTGATCCTGTCCCGCCTGTTCGCCCTGCGGCGGGGCCAGGAACAGGCCAAGGATTTGACTCAGTTCCTTGAGCACCAGTACGCCGCGCTCCAGCGCCTTGAGATCGGCGGCGGCGCCGTTGCCGGCCTCCAGTTGCTTGGTGTCCGCAAAGCGGTTCAGCAATTTCAGCAACTCGAACAGCACGCCGATGGCGCCGCCGGTGTTGAAGTCGCTGTCCATGTGATCCAGGAACGCCTCCCAGAGCCGCTGCACATCGATCAGCAGTTCCGCTGTGCTGCCGTCCGTGTCAAACTTCTTTTTGCTGCTCGGCGGCTTCAGATCGTAAAAGCTCTTGCCGGTGACGCGCAGGTATCGCTCGAACAGGCGGTAAAAGCTGTCCAGGCTGCGCTCCACTTCCTTCAGCCGTTCGTCGCTGTATTCGATGGGGCTGCGGTAGTGCGTGCCCAGGAGCAGGAAGCGCACCGTCTCCGGCTGGTGCTTCTGCAGCAGGTCGGCGATGTTGATGACGTTGCCGAGCGAACCGGCCATCTTTTCGGGCTTGCCCTCCTCCGAGCGCAGTTTCAGCAGCCCGTTGTGCATCCAGTAGCGCGCGAACGTCTCGCCGGAGTACGATTCCGACTGGGCCAACTCGTTCTCGTGGTGCGGGAACTGCAAATCCAGGCCGCCGCCGTGGATGTCGAGCGTCTGGCCGAGGAGCTTCATGCTCATGGCGGAGCACTCGATGTGCCAGCCCGGCCGGCCCGGGCCCCACGGACTCTCCCACGCCGGCTCGCCCGGCTTGGCGCCCTTCCATAGCGCGAAGTCGCCCGGGTTGCGCTTCTTCTCGCTGACCTCGATGCGCGCCCCCGCCTCCAGCTGCTCCGGGTCGCGGTTGCACAGTTTGCCGTAATCCGGGTCGCGTGTCACATCGAAATACACGTCGCCGCCGGCGGCATACGCATACCCCGTCTCGATGAGCTTGCGCATCATCTCGATCATTTCGGGGATGTGCTCGGTCGCGCGCGGCATCTGGTCAATACCCGTCACCCCCAGCTTCTTCAGGCACTCGACGTAATCGACAGTCATGCGCTCCGCCAGTTCCTTGACGGCGGTGCCGAGTTCGCGGGCGCGGACGATGAGCTTGTCGTCCACGTCAGTGATGTTGACGACCCAGGTGACCTGATAACCCAGATACGTCAGGTAGCGCTTGACGGTATCGAAGATAACGGGGCCGACCATGTGGCCGATGTGGCTGGGCTTGTAGACGGTGGGGCCGCACAAGTACATGCGCACCTTGCCGCGCTCGACCGTCTCGAACGGCTCTTCCTTCCGCGACAACGTGTTGAACACGCGCAAGGCCATCACCCACTCTCCCTTTCGGGAGAGTCATTAGTCATTAGTCATTAGTCATTAGTCAACTGGGGTCCGGTTGATTAATGACTAATGACTAATGACTAATGACTCTCATGATCAATCAGCGCCACCGCCTGGCAGCCGATCGCCTCCGCCCGGCCGATGCTGCCGACGCCCTCGCCGGTCTTCGCCTTGACGTTCACGCAGTCCTCGCCCAGCCCGAGCAGCTCCGCCAGCTGCCGGCGGATGGCCGCCTTGACCGGCCCCAACTTCGGCTGCTGGGCGAACACAATCACGTCCACATTGACAACACGCCAGCCCGCCTGGTTCAGCCGCGCCAGCGTTTCGCGCAGGAACAGCCGCGAGTCGGCGTCCTTGTACTTCGGATCGGTGTCGGGGTAGGCGTCGCCAATGTCGCCGAGGCCGGCGGCGCCGAGCAGGGCGTCGGTCAGGGCGTGCAGCACCACGTCGGCGTCACTGTGGCCGACGAGGCCGCGCGGGTGTTCGATGCGAACGCCGCCCAGCAGGAGCGGCCGCCCGTCCGCCAGACGGTGGGTGTCGTGACCGATGCCGACGCGCATGCTGTCCTCCGTGCATCCCCGGACTTCAGGCACTATAGCGACCGACCGGGCCGGCTGACAACGCGAGTCGGCTCAGGCGCCGTAGCCGAAGGGTGGCTCGACGGCGAAGTTCTCATAGCGCATGAACTGCTTGAGGTAGGTGAGCGTGACCTCGCCAGTGGGGCCGTTGCGCTGCTTGGCGATGATGACCTCGATGACGCCCTCGTGCTGGCCCGGTTCGTGCAATTCCGGACGGTGCAGCAACATCACGGTGTCCGCGTCCTGTTCTATACTTCCAGACTCCCTTAAATCCGATAATCGTGGCCGATGGTCCTGGCGGTCCTCGGAACTGCGATTCACCTGGGCCAGCGACATCACCGGGATGTTGAGTTCGCGGGCCAGGAACTTGAGACGGCGCGAGATTTGCGCCACCTGTTCCTGGCGCGGGTCGCGGCGGTTGTCCGGCTCAATGAGCTGCAGATAATCGATGACCACCAGTTTGAGGCCGTGGCGGAGTTTCAGCCGGCGGGCATTGGCGGCGATGCGGAGCATTCCCTGGCCGGGCGAGTCGTCGATGAACAGCTTCGCCTGCCGCAGATTATCGCCCGCCTGGATCAACTTGTCCATGTCATCGCCATTGAGATGGCCCTTGCGCAGTTTATGGCTGTCCACCCTGGCGTGCGAACACAGCAACCGTTCGGTCAACTCGATGCGCGACTGCTCCAGGCTGACGAAGAACACGGTGGCCTGTTCTTCCACGGTGACGTGGCGGACAACGTTCAAGGCGAAGCTCGTCTTGCCGACCGAGGGCCTGGCGGCCAGGATGACGAGTTCCGAGTTTTGCAGTCCCGCGGTGAGATTGTCCAGGTCGATGAAGCCCGTCGAGATACCGCTGATCGATTGTTTGTGCAGCAGCCGGGCGTCAATGCGGTTGTAGGTTTCGTCCAGCGCTTTTTGCAGAGTGACCGTTTCACCGGTAATGCCCAGTTCGGCGATCTCAAAAATCTTGCGCTCGGCGCCGCCGATCAATTCGTCGGCGGGGGAGGATTGCTCGTAACAGTCGCGGAGGATTTCGGTGCTGGTGTGGATGAGCGTGCGCAGCAGCGCCTTGTCACGGACAATGCGGGCGTAATATTCAGCGTTCGCGGCGGTCGGGGCGGCGTCCCACAAATCGGCCAGGTAGGTCAGACCGCCCACGTCTTCGAGGAACTTTTGTTGCTTCAGCCATTCCGCCAGCGTCACCAGATCGGCAGGGTTATTTTTCCCAGCGTAAAGGGCCTTGATACCTTTGAAGATTTTGCGGTGGGCGTCCGTGTAAAAAAAATCCTCGCTCTGGAGAATTTGAAACACATCATCAATGATTTTATTATCGCGCAGCATGCTGCCCAGCACGCTGCGTTCGGCGTCACGGTTCTGAGGGGGAAGACGTTCGCTTCCTTGCTCGGACATGGCCCACCTCCTTCCTGGCGATGAGCAATTCAGGATGTGGTTCGTGGTCCCGCCTTCGGGCGGAATCTAACACGCAGATTCCGCCTGAAGGCGGGACTACGAACGAAGAATCTCACCGCTCACTTCTTGGCTTCGGTCTGCTTCAGCGGCACCACCATGACGGTGACCTTGCTCTCGATCTCGTAACCCAGCCCCAGGTTGACCTCGTACAGCGCACACTGTTTGATCGGCCCTTCCAGCTTGACCATGTCGGGCTCGACCTTGAGGTTCTTGCCCTTGAGCGCTTTGGAAATCTCCGTGGCACCGACGGAGCCGAACAGGTGGCCGTCCTCGTTGGCCAGCGCCTCGATGCTGATGTGCGGCACACGCTGGATCTGCTCGGCGAGCACCTTCAAGTCGGCGATTTTGGCCTCGCGGGCCTGGTTGATGCGGATCTTGTGGCGCTCCAGCAGCCGCAGGTTGTGCGCGCTGGGCACCGTCGCCATGCCGTTCGGCACCAGGTAATTGCGGCCGTAGCCCGGCTTGACCTCGACCACGTCGCCCTGCTTGCCAAGGTTGGGCACGTCCTCGGTCAACACCAGTTGCATGCCGCGGTGACTGCCCCGGATGATCTGGTTGCGCTGCTTGATTTTGCCTGCCATGAGTCAACCTTTTTCACTGGGAGCGCCACCCCGCGGCGCTCAGAACGGGATTTCTTCGTTGGTGCCGCCGCCCGAGGACGGCTCCTCGCCAAAGTCATCGTGGACCGGGGCCGTGCTTGGCGTGGCGGCGCTGGCCATCGGCTTGCGCTGCTGGTAACTGCCGCCGCCGCTGGCGCCGCCAACGTCGTCCTTCTTTTCCAGGAACTGGAAGTTCTCGACGACCAGCACGTGCTTGCTGCGCTTGCCGCCGCCGTTCTTGTCGTCCCAGGTCTCCATGACCAGGTGACCTTCCAGAAAGACCTGATGGCCCTTCCGCAGACTTTGCGCGGCCAGGTCTGCTTGCCGGCTGCTCTCGGCGCTGCCGTAAATCTTCGTGTCGATGAACATCGGTTCGTCCACCCACTGGCCGGTCTGCTGGTCCTTCTTGCGGTTGCTCACCGCAAAGCCAAACTGCACCACCTTGCCACCGCTGGGGAAATTCCGCGTTTCCGGATCCCGGGTCAACCGACCGATAAACAGCACCTTGTTCACGTTTGCCATGGGGCGTCTCCTTGAGTTTGCACCGTCCGCACCGAAACCGCGCACCCCACGCCGGGATTGCGCGTTTGTAGTATACATCCGTCCGCCGAACGGAAGCAAGCTCGGTTGGTCGGAAGCGTGCCGGAAAGCAAGTGCAGTTCGCGGAGTAACCCGTTTGGCTGGCAAGGCCGACGCGGTTTAACCCTTGTCGTCGTCATCGCGGCGCCGGCCGCCGCGCCGTTCGCCGCCGTGGCGGTCACCGTCGCCGCCGAGGCCGTCCTCGGTCGAGTCGTCATGGATGAGCTGCAGCGCCAGCGCGTTCTCGTCGCGGGCCAGCGTCAGCATGGTGTCCACCATCTTCGGCTCGACCTTCAACATCAGCGCGCGCAGCACCATTTCGAGCAGTGCGTAGTCGTGCTTGATGACATCCAGGTTCTTGCCCTCGGTGCGGAAGTACGTCAGGTAGTACAACCCCTTCTTGTGCTTCTTGATGGGGTAGAGCAGGCGGCGCTCGTCCCAGGGGCGGCTGGCGAGCACCTCGGCGTTGTGTTTTTCCAGAACGGCGTGGAGCTGCTTGGCGGCAGCCGGCACGTCGCCGGACACCTTGTTCGTGTCCAGCAGGAACATGCACTCGTAAACGTTCGCTGGCATAAGCCTCACTCAAGCGTTAGGGACACAGAATATCCTTTCTGCCGCTTGCGGCTTGGCGCGCTGCAGCCCATCTGGCGTTAGAAGGGTTGCAGCGCGCAGGCCGCAAGCGGCAGAAAGACCGTCAACCGTTATACCGATTCATGCAGTCGCCGATGCCCTTGTTCAACCACAGGTCCGCCGCCTGCACCGCCGCTTGCAGCGCCTCCTCGATGACCGCCCGTTCGCTGGGCCGGAAGCGGCCGAGCACATGGTCCACCGTGTCGTGCTCGTCCGGAGCGCCCACGCCGATGCGCAGCCGGGCGTACTCGGTGGTGCCCAGGTGGTTCTGGATGTCGCGCAACCCGTTGTGACCGCCGTGCGTCCCCTTGGCCCGCGCCCGCAGTTTGCCGAGCGGCAGGTTGATGTCATCCGCGACGATCAGCAAATCCTCCAGCGGCAACTGGTAGAAATCGACAATCTGCCGGACGCAGCGGCCGCTCAGGTTCATGAAGGTCTGCGGCTTGACGAGCAGCACCTTGATGGCGTCCTCGATCACCTCGACGACCTCCGCGTCGAAGCGACTCTGCGCGCGACCGCGCGCGGGCTCTCGGCCAGGGCATCGACCACCGCGAACCCGACGTTGTGTCGGGTGCCGTGGTACTTGCTGCCCGGGTTGCCCAGACCGACCACCACCTTCAGCCGCAACCCAGACGCCATGACGCACCCAATTCAATTGCAGATGGCAAATGGAAAGACCGAAACCGGCTGTCTTTCCATTTGCCATCTGCAATCTGCAATTATTTCTCCTCTTCCTCCTCGGCGGCCTTCTGGCGACCGATGACTTCCGGCTCGGCCTGTTCGCCGGCCTCGGCGGTCGCGGCGGCGGCCTCGGCGATCGGGGGCTTCACCTGAACCACGATGGCGTCCGGGTCCGTCATCGCCTTGACGCCTTCCGGCAACTTCAGGTCGCTCACGTGGATGATACCGTCGATCTGCAACTCGCCGATATTGACGCGGATCGAATCCGGCATACTGATGGCCAGGCACTCGATCTCGATGTTGTGCAGCGGCTGGTCCAGGACGCCGCCCGCCGTGACGCCCGGAGCGATGCCGCGCAGCTCGATCCGCACCTCGACGGTGACGCGCTCGTCGATGGAGACGCGCGTGAAATCGACGTGCAGGATGTCGTGGCCCAGGTGGTCGAACTGCAGGTCGCGGATCAGGACCTTTTCGGTCTTGCCGTCGAGCTTGAGGTCGAGCACGCGCGTGCCGTGGCGGATGATTTTGCCCAGTTCCTCGGCCTGGACCGCGATCGGAACGGTGGCTTCCTTGTGGCCGTAGATGACTGCCGGCACCAGCCCGGTGCGGCGCAACTGGCGGGCCTTGTGCGTGCCGCGCGTGCCGCGCGGCTGGGTGACCAACGTGACCGAATCGGCCATGACTGACTTCTCCTCGATGCCCTGCGCCCAACAAAAAAGAGAACACCGCCCGCACGGGTGGGTGTTCCCGGTGCAACCTGTGTTGAAGATAGTTATTATTTCAACCGACCGGCCCGGTTGGCAAGAGCGCCGCGGAAAAATCGTTACCGTCCTCAGAAGTGGCAGGCCCCGACCGGGCCCCTCACGTCACGGTCAGCGCTTCTCAAGACTCTTTAGCATCTCGTCGAGCGTGTCGATGATGTCCTGCTCGATGTCCTGAGTGGCACGGCCGACATCGCCGCGCATCAGGCGTCGCTGGACGATCTCCATGTCCTTGCGCAGTTGATGAAAGACTTCGGGAAAGGCGACCGCCGCTCCTTGCGCTTCCAGAACGGCAATGGCTTTCGTCGCCTCCTTGATGATTGCCGTTTCGTCGGCGGCCAGTTTGAGCGCAGCGCGCCGACCCTCGGGATGCAACTTCCTGGCGGCATTGCCCTCGATGACCTGGTGCAGTCCCTTCGTGTCGTTGAGGACCGCCGTTTGCAGGTAGAGCATTCGTTGGCAACGGCTCCGCAGCGTGGCCAGGAGTGACCCCGTTTCTCCCCGAGAGAGGGCGGAGGCGCCGACGGCCGCCGCGAGGATCGGAACCAGGAAAACCGCAGGATTCATGACCTGGCGCCCCCTCTGCCTATCCAGTCACGTTGGTCATGACGGCGAAGGTCAATTCCGGCACTTTCTTGCGGTGGATGGCGGCCGCGATCTCCGCCCGCAATTTCCCGAGCGCCTGGTGCAGGTGGGCCGTGATCTGGGCGGGATCGCACGGCCCGGGCAGCAGCGGCCCCACCGTGACCAGCAACCGCGCCTCATCCGGGGCCGGTCGCACCGCCACGACGCCCAGCTCGCGCAGCACGTCATCATTACAGACGCCGGCGAAGGCATAGTTGAGGGCCTCGGCGACCTGGCCGCACAGCTGCTGTGTTTTGCGGCCGCCCGTTTTGCGACCGGCCTGGCGGAGGGCGTCCCGCGGGTCCACGCCATCTTCCGGGCCGGTTTCCGAACAGAGGCCCTGCAGCGCTTTCCGAGAAGGTTGTCTGGGATTCGTCACGATTCCACCGCTTCTTTGCAAGCTAGCGCGGTTCGCAGTCGCGTGGCCCACAAACGGCAGGCCGGCGCTGCCAGGCGCCGCATCTCGACGTATGAAAAAGTTGGCGTTCTTGGCGTTCTTGGCGTCCTTGCTGTGGCAACCGCCGCCGCTGGTGGTCGCGCCGTGCCACTCCCACGCGGCCAGGGCGCCGATTCTCGACGTGTGAAAAAGTTGGCCCCCTTGGCCCCCTTGGCCCCCTTGCTGCGACAGCGCAGGCCCCTGCTGGTCAAGCTGTGCCCGCCGTCCCACCGCGGGCGCGATCCGCGTGCGAACCGCTCCAGGAGAGAAATGCACCGGAACTCCATCGCCGGCGCACCGGCTCAGCGTACCAGGGGCTGAAACCGCACGCAATAGGATGGACCCGTTTACACGGGGTTCGGTTCACGTTGCGGGCGCCCTTGCGGAGTCTGCCGGGCTCGATCACAATGAAGCCCGCGCATCCCGTGAAAACTCAAGCGACCGGACTGGAAGGAGCATGAGCGACCATCCCCCGCTGAAGTACATCCTCCGCAGCGACGACTCCGACCCGCAGGCGCCGCTGGGCGGCAAAGCGCGAGCGCTGGCGGCGCTGCGCGAGGCGGGCTTGTCCATCCCACCCTGGTTCGTGCTGACGCCGGCCGCCTTCGAGGCCAGCCTGGAGCCCGCCCAGTACGCGGCGCTGTGCAACGCCAGCAGCGCCGCCGCCCTCCGTGCCGCGGTCGATTTCCTCCGCCCCGGCGCCGAGGTCGCCGGCGAGCTGCGCCGCGCCGTCCGCGAACTGTGCCCCGACGGCGCTGCCGTGGCCGTGCGCTCCTCCGCCTCCGACGAGGACGGCCCCGAACACTCCTTCGCCGGTCAGCTCGACAGCTTTTTGACCGTGCCGCCCGAGGCAGTTGCCGGCCGCGTCGCCGCGGTGTGGCGCTCCGGTTTCAGCGAACGCATCCTCGCCTATCGCCGCGAACACCAGCTGTCGCCGGTGCCGCGGCCGCCGGCCGTGCTCGTGCAGCGCCTGGTGCGTGCCGACGTGTCCGGCGTCGCCTTCGGGGCCGACCCCGTCAGCGGCCGCCGCAGCGTCGCCGTCGTTGCCGCCATCTATGGCCTGGGCACCGCCCTGGTCTCCGGCGCCTGCGACGCGGACACCTTCCATGTCGATCGCGCCGGCACCATCATTCAGCGGACGCTCGCCGATAAGCGCACCGCTCACCGGCCCGCCGCCGGCGAAGGCGAGGGCGTGCGCGCCGAGGCCGTTGCCGCCGACCTCGCCAGCCGGCCCGCGTTGAGCGACGAGCAGGTGCGGCAGGTGGCGGACCTGGTGCGGCAGTGCGGCAAGCATTTCGGCCGGCCACAGGACATCGAATGGGCCATCGAGCGCGGCAACCTGTACCTGCTGCAATCGCGGCCGATCACGTCGCTGGCGCGAACCGCCGACCCCGACGGCGTGCTCAATTTGTGGGACAACAGCAACATCGCCGAGAGCTACAACGGCGTGACGACGCCGCTGACGTTCTCGTTCGCCCGCTGCATTTACGAGGGAGTGTACCGTCAGTTCTGCAAGATTCTGCGTGTGCCGCCGGCGCGGCTGGCCGAAAACGACGACGTGTTCAGCCACATGCTCGGCCTGGTGCGCGGCCGGGTCTACTACAACTTGCTCAGCTGGTATCGTGTGCTGGCGCTGCTGCCCGGCTTCAAGACGAACCGGCGCTTCATGGAGCAGATGATGGGCGTCAAGGAGCCACTGCCGGACGAACTGGTGGCGAACCTGGCGCGCTCGACGGGGCTGGAGCGGCTGCAGGACCGCTGGCATTTGCTGGGCAGCGTGCTGGCGCTGGTGCGCAACCATTTCACGCTGGGCGGCCAGATCCGCCGCTTTTACTGGCGCTTGCAGGACGCGCTGGGCGCAGCCGGCCGAACCTGGAACCGCTGCGGCCGGACGAGTTGGCGACGCAGTACCGCGACCTGGAGCGGCGGCTGCTGACGCGCTGGGACGCGCCGCTGGTGAACGACTTTTTCGCGATGATCTTCTACGGCGTGCTGGGCAGGTTGACGCGGGCCTGGTGCGGCGACGCGGACGGCAGCTTGCAGAACGACCTGGTGCGCGGCGCGAGCGGCATGATTCAGCGCCGAGCCGGCGCTGCGGGTGCGGCAGCTGGCCGAGGCAGCGCGGCCGCACGCCGAACTGGTGGCGGCGCTGTGCGAGGGCTCGCGCGGCGACGTCCGCCGCGCGGCGGAGCGGGTGCCGTCGTTCGAGGCGCCGTACCGTGAATATCTGGAGAAGTTCGGCGACCGCTGCCTGGAGGAGTTGAAGCTGGAGAGCGCGACGCTGCACGACGACCCGCTGACACTGCTACGAGCGGTGGGTCAGCTGGCGCGGCGGCCGGACCAGGGCGGCGGGCTGGCGGCAGGCGCGTCGGAGGCGCAGCGGCGGCAGCGGGCGGAGGGGCGAGTGCGGACGGCGCTGCGGTGGCGGCCGCTGCGACAGCTGCTGTTCGGCTGGGTGGCGGCCAACGCCCGGGCGCGGGTGCGCGACCGCGAGAACCTGCGCTTCGAGCGGACGCGGTTGTTCGGCCGGGTGCGGCAGATTTTCGTGGAGTTGGGCCGTAAACTGCACGCGCTCGACGTGCTGGCGGAGCCGCGCGACGTGTTTTACCTGGAAGTGAACGAGGTGCTGGGCTTCCTCGACGGCACCGCGTCCACGACGGACCTGAAGGGGTTGGTGGCGCTGCGGCGGACGGAGTTCGAGCGCTACCGCAAAGAGACGCCGCCGGCCGACCGTTTCGAGACGCGCGGCGTCGTGCATCAGGGCAACAGCTTCCAGGGCAAGCCCGCGGCGGTCGAGGCGGACGGCGAGACGCGGCGCGGCCTGGGCTGCTGTCCGGGCGTGGTGCGGGGGCCGGTGCGTGTGGTGACGGACCCGCGGGGGGTGGACTTGCGGCAGGGCGAGATTCTGGTGGCGGAGCGGACGGACCCAGGTTGGATCATGCTGTTCCCGTCGGCAGCAGGGCTGCTGGTGGAGCGCGGCAGTTTGTTGTCGCACTCGGCGATCGTGGCGCGCGAGTTGGGGCTGCCGGCGGTGGTGTCGGTGGCGGGGGTGACGCGCTGGCTGCGCGACGGCGACGAGGTGGAGATGGACGGCGGCAGCGGTGTGGTGACGCGCATTGGACGGGGGCCGCCAGGCTGAATCCGTCTCAACTGGCCAACGTCGCGGCAATCTGCCAGGCACCGGACGAGCGCAGCAGATCGAGCGCCGGCACCAAACGCCACAAAGCCACGAACCGTGCCCGCCGGACCCGAAGGCACCCGCGGTCATTGGACCGAGTTTTGGCCGGATGCAGCGCTACTCTGGCCGCGTGCTCCAGGGCCAGGTCGCCGATTCTCGACATGTGAAAAAGTTGGCGTTCTTGGCGTCCTTGGCGTCTTTGCGCTGCCCGGCGCTGCCGGACATCTCACGGCACTGCTTTTTGGTTCCGCCCTGGCACACGAGCCGTTGACCGCCCTGGCCCCCTTGCGCCGACCGACACCGCCTGACACCGCAACTGGCCCCGGTCGAACCCCGATGCCCAGGGCCCGGGCTGAAGCCGATTATGCTCCGCACCGAAAAAAAGAACTCCCGGTCGGCGGTGACGCTGCTTGCCGACAACTTCCGCGTTGGCAATGGAAAACGAAAATTCAGCGCCGGCAGGAATTGCCCGGGCTGTGGGCGGCGATTCCGGGGCAAAATCCCTACTTCTTGAACTTTCTGCTTGCTTCCAACGTGGGTCCGCGATTAAAAAGTGGAAGACTTCCCCCCCGTTGGTGTCGGGCATCCGCCTGCCCGTTCCGGCATCCTGAAGTACAGTTATCAGGAAGGTAGCTCTGCGGACTGCGGCAGGGCGCAGACTGAACAAAGGTTCCAGAGGAACAAGTCGTGACGGCGATACCAATCCGTGATGCGAACAGCTGGCAAGACTTTGCCGTTCTGATGGCCCGGGTCCGCGCCGGCGACGCCGCCGCGATGCACGAACTGGTCGCGGACTACGGCCCGTACCTGCTCCGCGCGGTGCGGATGCGGCTGCACCGGCAGATGCGACCCAAGTTCGACTCGACCGACTTCGTTCAAGATGTCTGGGCGTCGTTCTTCGCCGACCTGCCCCGCGACCGCCCCTTCAACCTCCCGGAAGAACTGATTGCGTTCCTGACCCGCGTGGCGCAGAACAAGGTGGCCGACGCGGCCCGACAGCGGTTGCTGGGCCAGAAGTACAACGTCAACCGCGAGCGCTCGCTGGACGATTCCCGGGTCGGCCCGCCGCCGGAACTGGCCGCCCGCCAGCCGACGCCCAGCACCGTGGCCATGAACCGCGAGGAATGGGACCGCCTGCTCCAGCGCCAGCCCGCGGTGTACCGCCGCATTTTGATCCTGTTGAGCGAGGGCAAGTCGCAGTCCCAGGTCGCCCAGGAACTGAACATCAGCGAGAAGATGGTTAGTCGCCTGATCAGGCAGTTACGCAAGCAATCCAACCAGGATTCAAACCCATGAATACCGGCGAACAACAGACCGCTCCGGAGTCGAATCTTTCCCGTCCGGCGAGCGTGGCTTCCCACCTGCGCCTCGCAGATCAAGGCCAGCTGGCGGCGCGGGCGCCCCCGGACGCGCAGGCCGCGCTGGACGAATTCCCGGAGGTCCGGTCCGACCACTCTGCGGTCCTGGACCTGGCCCTGGAGGAGTTCTTGCAGCGCCTGCGCCGCCGGCGAAGCTGCTCGACCCCGAGGAGTTCTGCGCAGCTTCCCCGAGCACCAGGCGTCGTTGCGCAAGCTGGTGCAGGCCCAGATGTTCCTGAATGAACACCCGAACCTCTGGGAAGACACCGCGGAGGTTTCCTGGCCGCTGCCGGGCGACACCTTTCTGGAGTACCAGCTGGAGCGGGAACTGGGCCGTGGGGCGTTCGCCCGGGTGTTTCTGGCCACCGTGCCGGGGCTGGGCGGGCGCCAGGCGGTGCTCAAGGTGTCGCTGCGCGGCGGTGCCGAGGCCGAGATCCTCGGCAAGTTAAACCACCCCAACATCGTTCCCGTCCACTGCGTCGGCCGAGACCCAGCCACCGGGCTGACCGCCATCTGCATGCCCTACCTGGGCAGCGCCACGCTGGACGACGTGCTGGAGCGGGCGAAAGGCCCCGCGCGCAGGACGTTCGGGGCCGGGTTGTTCTCGAAGCCGCCGAGCCGGTGGTGCCGGTGGTCGGGCCGGCCGCGGACCCCCCGGCGCGGGTGCTGCGGCACGGCGCCTACGTCGATGCCGTGCTGCACCTGGGCGCCCAGCTGGCCGACGCCCTCGCCTTCATCCACGCCGAGGACCTGTGCCACTGCGACCTGAAGCCGTCCAACGTCCTGGTCAAGCCGGACGGCACCCCCATGCTGCTGGACTTCAACCTGGCTTACGGCGACGGCGCGGACAATTTCCTGGGCGGCACGATTCCCTACATGGCGCCCGAGCAGTTGCGGGCGCTGGGGCCGGGCAACGCCGGGCCGGCCGAGTTTCGGCTGACTGCCGTGGACGCCCCGACCGCCGCCGCAGTGGCGCCCGACGCCCGGGCCGACCTGTACGCCCTCGGCGTGATCCTGTACGAACTGCTCACGGGCGAGCATCCGTTCGGGCCGTTCTCGTTGAAGTTGACCCAGCAGGAAGTCCGCCAACGGCTGCTGGAGCGCCAGGAGAGCGGCCCGCGACCGCTGCGGCAGTTCAACCGCGGCGTCAACCGTTCGCTGGCGCAGCTGGTCGAGCGCTGCCTGGCCCATGACCCCGAAGAGCGGCCCCAGACCGCCGCCGAGCTGGCCGCGGAGTTACGCCGCCAGTTAACGCTATTGCGCCGCGCCGGCCGCTGGGCGCAGCGGCGACCGTTCGCTGCGCTGGCCGCGGTGCTGGGCACCGTCCTGCTCGCCGCGAGCCTCACAGGCGCGGCCAGGCTGGCGGTCGCGTTGTTGCCCGAGCAGGAAAGTTCGCCGGCCCCCGCGCCGACGGTCGCGGAACTGCTGGACCTCGGCGACCAGGCGGTCCAGAAACAGGAGTACGCCCGCGCGGTGAAATACTACAACCAGGCCCTCAAACTGGAGCCCAACCAGGAGGACATCTGGTTCCGCTGCGGGCACGCCTACGTGCGGCTCGGGGAGGGAGGCAGCTTGAACGACTTCAGGCAGGCCAAGGAGTGCTTTATCGCAGCGGATCGGCTCAAGTCGCTTGGGAAGTACAAGGCCTGTATCGCCTACTGCATGAGCCACCTGGGGCAGAAGGAATCCCTGGGACAATACGCCGCCGCGATGCAAGCGGGGTACGCCCCGGCGGCGGTCCTGAACAACCAGGCCGCCATGTATCTGAAAGGGAAAGTTAACAATTTGCCCACGGCAGAAGGACTTCTGAACGCCGCCCTGAAAAAAGAGCCGCGACTTCAGGCCGCGCTCCACAACCGGGGCTTGCTGAGGTATCGCCAGGCCCTTCAGGCTCTTCGGAAAGCCCCCGCCGTCGCCCTGATGGACATTGAGCAGGCCGACAAGGACTTTGAAGCGGCCCTCCAAAATGGCCCGTCTTCCGCGGAACTTTATCGAGACGCCGCACTCCTGTGTGCGCTCGGAGCGGAAACGGAAGTGAAGCTGGCTCAGGCGGCCGGGAAGCACCAGGTTGCCAACCTTGGTGCCGGTGCGGCCGCGCTGGGGCGCAAGGGAAAATGAGGTGGATTCGGAAAGGTCGGGAGTTGTTCCAGAAAGCCGTTACACTCGGCTGCGACCATACCCAGCTCACAGACAACGACGGGTTGGCTCGGCTGCGGAGTGCAGACTTCAGCAAAACCCTGGCAGATGTAACTCGCAATCACCCAGCGCAAACCCTGCCGCCCACGAAACGCCTGGTCGATCCCGTCGAGGTGACTGTCCAGTAGGGCTGGCGGACAAAAGGCGAGCGGCGCGGCGTCAGCCCGCCGGTAGAGCGCGTTACCGGTGGGCTGACGCCGCGCCGCTCGCCGGATGTGTGAGTTCGGTCCAGTAACTCCTGGCGCTGCTCACGCCGGGCAGCCTGGCTATTTTTATCTGACCCCCCGTCACCGATGAACGGCCTGACGGGTCGTCAGCGGCCTCGTCTTGTCTCTGTAACCTTCTGTCGCTCAATGCTTTAGAGTTATTCCTTTCGCTCCGGTATCTCTGATGGACCAGGTCGGTCTTTTTTTTCCAAAATTCTGAAAAACTCGTGTCCAGTTTTCGACTCGATTCTCGATTGCATAATTAGCCCAACCAGACGCCTCCGTTTGACGGAATAACATCCCAGTTGTCCAGTGGTGCCCCGCGCAGGCATGGCTCGCACCTTGTCCCTGCGCCGCACCGGACTGTCGCGCCCCCCGCGCCCATTGGGTTAGCCCAGACCGCGCCTTTTCGCCCCTGAATCGCCCTACCCCCCTTGTTTCAGGAGTCCCGTTTATGTTCGGTCTGTTCAATTCCCGTTCTCGTCGCCCTGCTGCCTCGTTCCGTCGTGCCTCGCTTCAGGTCGAAGCTCTGGAGAGCCGATACTGCCCCGCCAAGGTCAGTGCCCTCACACTCGCCGTCAAGCCCGAGTCGGGCACCAACGTGCTGCTGTCCGGCACCCTCAATGATCCCCAACCCAGCAATGTCCAGGTGAACTTCGGCGGCGTGGTGAACGCCTCGGCGTACACGGACTCCACTGGCTTCTTCTCGTTGTTAACCCCCGCCAACGGTCTGGGGGACGTGACGGCCAGTACCCAACCGTCGGACTGCAAGACGCCGATCAACGCCGACGTACTGCTCACCAGCACCGGCCCGACCATCACCAACCTGGCGGTGGTCTACGGCACCAACTGCAGCGTGACCATCAGCGGCCAGGTCAACGATGTCAGCCCCGGCGGCCTGTCGGTGACCTTCAGCGGCGTCACCAACGGCACGACGACCACCAACGTTGACGGCACCTTCAGCGCCACCCTCACCGCCAGTCAGCTGGGCCAAATCACGGTGTCCGTGACGAACAACTGGGGCGTGTCGGCCCAGAACGCCGCCGTCAGTTTGGCCAGCAACGGCCCCACGATCCAGAGTTTCGACGTCTCCCACGGCGACGGCAACATCTGGTGGCTCGAGGGCACGGTGAACGACACCTCGGACCAGGCCGTGCGGTTGACCTTCAGCGGTATGGCCGGCCTGGCCGGTGCCAGCACCACCACCGACGCGGACGGCAACTTTGAACTGGGCATCTGGCTGGCGCCGACCGGCAACACCGTCATCACCGCAATCGCAACCGACTGCTGGGGCATGCAAGACAGCATGCAGGATTTGCTGGTGACGTGAGGCGGATAGCACAGACACTCGAACTTTTCACTCCGAAGAGGAGATCATCATGAATCGCAAGAACACCGACCTGGACCTGCTGGCCGCCCGCGCCGGCCGCGGCGACTCGCTGGCGGCGCTGCAACTGCGGCGGCAGCTGGAACCGCAAATGGTGCGCATCGTCAGCCAGGCGCTCCGCACCGGCATCGGGCGGACGCCGCTGACGCGGCAAATCCTCGCGCGGGCTCGTCAGGTGGCGCCGCAGAGTACCGGCGCTCCCGAGGGACTGGTCCGCACCGTCGCCCGTGACCTGTGTGACTCGGTCATCGGCCGACTGCGGCAGGGGCCGCAGCACGCCCAGCAGTTGCAGGACACCCTCTGCGCCTGACCCGCCCGTCCGGTGCCCCCACCCCCGACCCTCCCCCACCAGGGGGAGGGAACATCACTTTCCCCCTCCCCCCTGGTGGAGGAGGGTCGGGGTGGGGGGAGCCGCCGGTCGCCCTCGTGGGGACCGACCACATTCGCCAGGCCGAAAGGGTGCCGTATGTCCGCGACGCATTCCCGTAACTGGCGCATCCTCATGCCCCGAGGAGCCGAGGACCTGCGCCAGTTCCTTGCCGACCTCTTCCACCCCGGCGTCTGCGAGGTGGTGGAGGCCGACCGCGCCGACTTCCTGCCGGCGCTGGGCCAGGGCCAGATGGATCTGGCCGTGCTGGACGCCGGCACGCCGGGCTGGGGTATTCTCGAACTGCTCGGCCAGATCGCCGACCTCACCGACACCGTGCCCGTGGTGGTGCGGGTCGCCGGCGACCAGCCCCCGGGCCAGGCCGCTTTCCTGCAAGCGGTCCTGGACAGCCTCCGCGACGCCGTGGTGGTGGCCGACGATGTTGGCAGCGTGCTGTTCTGCAACGCCGCCGCCCGGCAGGCACTGGGGGTCGGCGCCAGCGGGAGCGAGGCGGTCCCGTGGCCCGAGGAGAACGTCTGCCTGCTCGCGGACGGTGTGACGCCCTGCCCGCCAGCCGAGCAGCCCCTGGCGCGCGCGGCGCGCGGCGAGGCGGTGGACGGCCAGGAGCTGTTCCTGCACCACCCCCACGCGCCGGGCGGTATCTGGGTTAGCGCCGCCGCCCGGCCCCTGCGCGACGCGGCGGGGGAAGTGCGCGGCGGCGTCGTCGTCTACCGCGACGTCACCGAGGAGCGGCAGGTGCGGGAGATGCTGCGCCTGTCGGAACAGCGCTACCGCAACCTGGTGGAGGGGTCCGCCCAGGGAGTCGTCATCCATCAGGACTGGCGCATCCGGTTCGCCAATCCGGCCGGCGCCCGGCTGTTCGGTTACGACGAACCGCGCGAGCTGGTCGGCCGAGACTGGGAGAGCCTGGTCGCCCCGGAGGGGCGGTCGGTCGTGCGGGCACGGGCGCTGGCCTGTCTGCGCGGCGAGGCGCTGCCGGCCCACCCGGGCTGGCAGGGCGTCCGCCGGGATGGCGAACACATCTGGGTGGAGTCCCTGGAAAATCAAATCCCCTGGGAAGGACGGTCTGCCGTGGCAGCTTTCCTGATCGACGTCACCGAGCGCAGCCGCCTGGAAGAACAGGTGCTGCAGGCGCAGAAAATGGAAGCGGTCGGCCAGCTGGCCGGCGGCGTCGCCCACGATTTCAACAACCTCCTCACAGTCATCAACGGCTACGGCGAACTGATGCTGAGCCACCTTCGCCCGGAAGACCCAACGCGGCGGCTGGTGCAGGGCATCCTGGAGGCCGGCGAGCGCGCCGCCGCCCTGACCCGCCAGCTACTGGCCTTCAGCCGTAAACAGACCGTGGAGCCGCGCGTGCTCGACCTCAACCAACTTATCCACGAGCAGGTGCGCATGCTCGACCGCCTGATCGGCGAGCACATTGAACTGCGGACGCGGCCGGACCCGACCCTGGCCTCGGTGCGGGCCGACCCCGGACAGCTCGAACAGGTCGTCATGAACCTGGTGGTCAACGCCCGCGATGCCATGCCGCAGGGCGGCGTCGTCACCATCACCACCGCCAACGTCGATCTGGGCGAACCGGTTCGGCAGGGGTTGCCCGGCGGCCCCTGCGTCCTGCTGACGGTCAGCGACACCGGCTGCGGCATGGACGAGGCCACCAAGGCGCACATCTTCGAGCCGTTCTTCACCACCAAGGGGCCGGGCAAGGGCACCGGCCTGGGGCTGGCGACGGTTTACGGCGTCGTGCGGGCCAACCGCGGCCGCATCGAGGTGGACACGGCCCCGAACCGCGGCGCCACCTTCCGCATTTACCTGCCGGCGGCGCACGCCGCGCCGGATGTCTGGGCGATACCGCGATCCGCGCCGGCCCTGCCCCGGGGCACCGAAACCATACTCCTGGTGGAGGACGACGAGGGCGTGCGGATGCTCAGCCGCCATGTGCTGCAGGCGCAGGGCTACCGCGTGCTGGAGGCGGTGAACGGCCAGGAAGCGCTGGACCTGTGCACGGCGCAGCGCGAGGAGATTCATCTGCTGGTGACCGATGTCGTCATGCCGCAGCTGGGCGGCCGGGAACTGGCGGAGCTGCTGCTGCGACAGCACCCGATGCTGGGTGTGCTGTTCCTGTCCGGCTATCAGGACATCGCCGGTGCGGCCAACAACCTGATGGAGGCGGAGCACGTCGCCTTCTTGCAAAAGCCGTTCACGCCGAGCGCCCTGGCGGCAACGGTGCGGCGGCTGCTCGATCAGTTGCGGCGACGGTTGGGAGTGCGGGTGTCCTGAGGGGTTACGATCGTTGGCGGGGGGTAGGAAATGCCAAGGATTTGGATTCACAGTTGGGTGCTGCGGTTGCAGACGTGGTTTGCCGAGCCTGCCGTGGCGCCGCCTGCTGCGCTGTCCGAGCTGCCGACCGACGGTTACGTGAGCGTGGCGGCCCTCCCGCGCGCCTGGATCGGCGATTACCAGGACCGGATCGTGGAGGGCGTGTCCTTCGGCACACCGCCGCCACCACCGCCTGCACCGCCGCCGGTCAGCCGGTTGCTGTGGATGCGCTGAGGCGCTGCCGTGTGAGCCAGGAAGTGCTGGCCAGCGCAAGGGTGCCAGGGCGGCCAACGGCGCGTGTGCCAGGGGGGGACAAAAAAAGCGTGCCGTGGGATGCCTGGCAGCGCCGGT
Source organism: uncultured Gemmataceae bacterium (assembly GCA_963750165.1). Lineage (GTDB taxonomy): Bacteria > Planctomycetota > Planctomycetia > Gemmatales > Gemmataceae > CAVVPN01. The sequence continues at coordinate 1,375,970 of CAVVPN010000003.1, forward strand.
CCGCGCAAGGGTGCCAAGGGTGCCAAGGGTGCCAACTTTTTCACACGTCGAGATGCGGCGCCCTTGCCCCGCACGGGTGGCTCTGCTCGACAGCGGACGGCAGCGGTTGCCACAGCAAGGGGGCCAAGGAGGCCAAGGGAGCCAACTTTTTCATACGTCGAGAATCGGCGCCCTTGGGCCGGCTACAGCGTCATCCTGCGGACCCCTCAGGAACGCAGCAGCGCGTACCGGAGTGTGCCACTGCCTCGCCGCCTTGCTGGAACACGCCCCGAGCCGCCAGCGGTTTTCTATCCGCCAGAGTTCAACCCCCTATCACCCTCAACCGATTTCCCGTCTAATGCACCACTTTGAACGCAGCGAATGCGGAAGTGCTGTTGCAGCACTTTGAACGCCAACCCACTGAGCCATGCACCAAGAATTAACCCCAACATGGACAGCAGAAAGGCCCGAACAATAACCCACCCAACTTCCATTGTTAACACGATCGGATTGGCCGAAACCAGAATCGGGAGGGAAGTGTAAAACATCCAAACGGCGGCCAGAACTGGCACGACGACCATCAAAAGCAAATAGAGCCACCCCTGTGTCCGCGCCGTCCATACCTCGAACTTCTCGAGGGCCACCAGGCCGGTGATTGCCTCGTCTCGCTCTCGATCCTCGCCCGGAAACAACGCAGCGGGCAGGGCTCGCCCGGTGGAAATCATCCCATCCTGGGGTAAGCGGGAGCGTAACAGCAACTCGACGTAGCGCTCCCGAGCCTCCCGGACCGTTTGCACTTCACCAAGGTCGAATTGAAAGGTCACGGCCGACCGGCGATACATGTCGAGCAGCAGGGCTGTGCGGCTGCGAAACACGGGACCCATCAATGCTCGCAGGAGGCTCTTCCAGGCTCCCAGTTCCTCGGAGTGGTCCCGTACCCGTTTCTCATCGGACGCATCCATGACGCCACCTGGAGAAGACAAAGAAGCGGTCAACGGCATCACAACCCCAGCACGTCATTCATCGTGTACCGCCCCGCCGGCCGCCCTGCCAGGAACTTGGCCGCCTGCAGCGCCCCACGCACGTAGCAGTCGCGCGCGTGCGCCCGGTGCGTCAACTCCAGCGTCTCACCGAGCGTACTGAAGATAATCGTGTGTTCGCCGACGTTATCGCCGACACGGATCGCGTGGATGCCGATCTCGTGCGCCGGCCGCTCACCCACCAACCCCTCACGGCCGTGCCGCAGTTCCGTCTGGCCCATCGCCTCCTGGATCAGTTTTGCGAACCCCAGGGCGGTGCCGCTCGGCGAGTCCTTCTTGAAGCGGTGGTGCCGCTCCAGGATTTCCACGTCAAAACCGCGGCCCTTGAGCACCTGCGCCGCCTGGGCGACCAGCTTCATCAGCACGTTGACCGCCAGGCTCATGTTCGGCGCCATCAATACGGCGGTGTGGTGCGCTGCCGCCTCGATCTCGCGCTGCTGCGCCGGCGTGTGGCCGGTCGTCGCCACCACGATGCCGATCTGGCGCTCCAGCGCTACCGGCAGCGCCGCCATCGTCCCTTCCGGCGTCGAGAAGTCAATCAGCACGTCCAGCCGCTGCTCCACCGGTACGAACGACTGCACCGGCACGCCGAGCTTGCCGATGCCCGCCACCTCACCGGCGTCGCGGCCCTGCTGCGGATGACCCGGCGCGTCCAGCGCCGCGGCGAGCGTCAGTTCGCGGTCCTCGTGCGCCAGTTGCACGATGCGCTGACCCATGCGGCCGCAGGCGCCGTTGACAGCGATGAGCGTCTTCATGCGAACACCTCGAGGGTATTGATGTCCCGTCCGAGGCGTTTCTATCCCGCGACCGTGCCCTCGTCGAGGCCGAGCGCCTCCGACTCACGGCGCCACGGCCGTCACGGTGCCATCCGGGTTTAGCCGCGTGGCGTAGCGGCGCTGGAACTGGTAATAGTCGGCGCTGGTGATGTAGCCGCGCCCCGAATAGTCCAGGAACGCCCGGTATTTGGTCTGGCCGAGCACACTGTTCAGCGACTGCTGCATCGTCGTCAGGTCCACGTTGGTGACCTGACCGTCGCCGTTGACGTCGCCGAAGTAGCGGAAGAACGCCGCCGCCTGCGCCGCGAACGGGTCGCCCGCCGTCGCCAACCCCGGCCCGCCCGGGCCGCCGCCCTGGATCGCCGACTCGTTGAATTGCAGCGTGTAATTGCCGTCCTCCAGCGAGGCGAACTCCGTGCCCAGGCCGCTGAAGCTGTAAATCACCGTGTAGTTGCCGTTCGTGCGGTTGTAGGAAGCGCTGAACACGTTGGCGTGGATCAGCGTGCCGCCCGCCGCCCCGTACGGCCCGTTCACCTTGATGAGATCCAGGCCGCGGTTCGTCGTCGGTGATTGCAGGTTCGGGTCCAGGAACACGAAACTGCTGAACGTCACCTGAAGGTAACGGATCGCCGACTTCTGGCCGTTGTTGACGTTGCCGGCGGCTCCGGCCACCAGCGTACTCGTGCCGCCCTGGACCGCCGGGAGCGCGAAGTTCGCCGAGTAATTGACGCTGCCCACGACCACCGGCGGCGGCGCCGAGGTGTTGCCGTAGGTCACGAAGCCGAGGCTGCTGTCGTCCAGGTCGTGCTCGATCAGCTGCTCGACCTGGAACAGCGGCAGGTTGGCGTTGCCGTTCCAGGTGTTGTTCTGAGCGGTCACGTCCATGCGGCCCAGCTGCGGCCCCACGGCGCCGTAGTTGAACGACTGCTCCACGCCGTTCGGCAGGGCGCCGAACGGAGCCGTGCCAGTGTTCAAATCGCGGATGGCCTGCGGGAAGATCGGCCCCGGGTTGGGCGTGGCCGTGGCCGAGGTATCCAGCGTGTAGCCGTTGAACGTGTTGTTGCCCGTGCTGTGGGCGGTCGAGCCCAGCGGTGTGCCGCTCAGCAGACCGGTGATGTCGCCGTAGTAGCCGACGTTGCCGGCCGGCCCGTTCGGCAGCGGTGTCGCCGACGCCGCCAGCTGGCCCGCATCCACGATGCCGCCGTTCTGCACCTGCAGGCCGCTGGCGAAGTTGCCGACGTTGTCGTTGTTGATGTGGTCGCCCTGCAGCAGCGCCGTGCCGCCGGCGACCAGCACGCCGACGTTCTGGTCCTGCACCGTGCTGTTCTGCAGGTTGGCGCTGGCCCTGGCCTGCACGCGGACGCCCACGGCGGTGACGTTGCCGCTGACCAGCTTGTCCACCGTGATGCCCGCGGTGGTGCCGATCTGCACGAACACGCTGCCTGGGTTCACGTCAATGCCGATGCCGCCCGTCGTCTGCGGGTTGTCGATCGTCAGGTTTTGAATCTGCGTCGGGTTCGCCCGGGTGCTGGCGATCACGGCCACCTGGCCCTTGATCGTGCCGCTGCCGTTGAGCACCACGCCGGCCGAGTCCAGGCTGACCGCCCCGCCGTTCACCGTGGCGTTGTTGTTAATGGCCCCGCTGACCGTCAGCGTGCCGACGTTCACGATCGTCAGGCCGGTGTAGGTGTTCAGGCCGGACAGCGTGAACTGGTCGCTGCTCTGCTTGATCAGGTTGCCGCTGCCGCTCATGACGCCGGCGAACACGGTGTTGGTGGCGTCGCCCGTCCTCAGGGTGTAGGGGTTGAGCGTCACGAAGGTGCCGGCCACGCCGGTCAGGTCGCCGATGGTTACGGTGGTCTGCAGGTCGAGCGTGGCGCCGGCCACGGGGATCGTGACAGAATTCGTGGGAAAGATGGGTTGCGCCACCGCCAGGCTCAGGGTGCCGGCGTTGATCGTCGTCAGGCCGGTGTAGGTGTTGAAGCCGCTCAGCGTCAGTGTGCCGCTGCCGTTTTTGGTCAGCGTGCTGCCGCTGCCGTTGATTACCGACGAAATGCTGCCGGTGCCGGTGTTGGTCACCGTCATCGGCTGGCCGTTCAGGTTCACCGGGTTGCTGCTGATGCTCAGCGTGCCGGCGTCGGTGATGTTCACGGGACCGGCGGTCACAGTGATGCCGCCGCTGATGCCGAAGTTGGTGCCGGTCAGGTTGACGCCGCCCGCGGCGCTCGCGGTCAGCAGGCCGCTGAACGTCGAGGTGCCGGTGCCGGCCGATTGCGTGATCGCGCCGGCGGTGATGGCGCCGGCGTTGACGTTGTTGGCGGTGGTGATCGTCAGGCTGGTCAGCGGCGCGCTGCCGCCGACCGCCCCGCTCAGATTGACGCTGCCGGCTGCGGTCGGCGTCAGCGTCAGCGTCTGGGCGCCGTTGATGGTGCTGGCGAAATTGATGTTGCCGCCGCCGGTGTTCGTCACGATGACGTTGCTGGCCAGGGTCACCGGGTTGTTGACCTGGATGTTGCCGGCGCTGGTTTGCAAATTCGTGTTGAGGAATGTGCCGGCGCCGGCCGGGGCAGCCCCGCCGACGGCAGTGTTGTCCAGCGTCAGGGTGCCGGCGGCGCTCAGGGCGGTGTTGCCTGCCCAGTCGAGGCGCACGGCGTCCGTGCTGGTGCCGCCGGTGGCGAACACGTCCTTGCCGGTGGCGGTCAGGGTGCCCGCCGAGGTCACCTGGCCGGTGTTCGCCCCGGTGTGATCGACCCAGGCGCCGCCGGCGCCGACGCCCGCGGCGCCGGTGCCGGCGGTCAGGCTGACGTTGCCGGTGCCGCCCGTGGACAGCGGCGCCCGCACGATCACGTCCCGTGCCGCCGACAGCGTGGCGTTGCCATTGGTGGCGCTGACCGTTCCCATCGTGATTATGTCGCCGGCCGTAGTGGTCAGGGACAGGTTGCGCGTTGTCGCCGTCGGGCCGTTGGCCGTGACCGTGTCGGCCGTGATGGTGCCGCCGGCCGTGATGATGATGACACCGTCCGCGGTGGTCACACTGGTCAACGTCACCGCGTCCAGCTCGCCGATCCAGATCCCGTGCGTGCCGGCGTTGGGAGTGTTGGTGGTCGCGGCGGTGATGCTGTTGGCCGCGGTGTCGATCATGGCCGTCGCCCCGGGCGCTCCAATGTCCACGGCGGCGGTCAGGTTGACCACGTTGCCGCTGATGCGCGTGGCGTTGTTGCCGTCGTCAAGGATGGAACCGGTGGTCGCCGTCACGGTGGCGGTGGCGGAGGCGGACACGGTCGTCACGGTCAGATTGCCGCTGGCCGCGGTCACGGTGGCGGTGCCGGTGGCGGCGCTGACGTTGAGCACGTTGGCCCCGGTGGTGTTGCGGATGCTCACGTCGCCGGTGCCGCTGCTGGTGGCCGTGATGTTGCTCACGGTCGTGTCCAGGCTGATGCCGGTGCCGGCCGAGGCGGCCAGGCTCGTGGCGGCGACATTGACCGCCGCGCCGTTGCCGTCGGTGATGGCGCCGCCGCCGGCGTTCAGCGTGGCCGTGGTGCCCGCGGTGATGAGGGCGTTGGCGGCAATGGCCTGCGACGCGATGTTCACCGATCCTGCGAAGTTCACGGCGCCGTTGACGGCGACCGAGTCGGTGCCCACGCCGGTGTTGATCTGGAAATTGGTGATGTTGCTGGCGGTGCCGTTGGCGCCGCTGACGGTGATGGTGTCGTTGCCGTCAACGGTGGTGGTGTCAATCACCAGGCTGGTATCGTTGAAGAAGGCGGGCGTCTCGATGGCCACGCCGCCGCTTGTGCCGGTGACGCGGATGGCGGAGACGGTGCCGGTCTGGAAGTCGGTGCCGTTGGCGACGGTCAGCACGTCGTTGGCGCCGGGCAGGTTGAGCGTCGCCGTGGTCATGCCCGAGATGTCTACAGGCTGCAGGCCGGTGAAGGTGATGAGCGTGCCGCCGACATTGATGGTGCCGTTGCCCGTGGTGACGGCGTCGGGCAGGTAGGTGGCGGCGTGGGCGCCGTCGCCCTTGACGTACAGGCGGTCGGTGATGCCGGCACCAGCGGTGCCGCCGTGGAAGATGACCGGCACCGCGAAAAAGCCGCCGACGTTGTAATCGATCAGCAGCGAATCGCTGACGCCGTTCTGGCCGTTGAGGGTGTATTGCGACACGGCTGCCACCGGGTGCGAATCGACCAGGACGCCGTTGCGGAACAGTTGCAGAAGGCTGCCGTTCCGCTCCAGCACGAAGTTGGCGCCGCCGCCGGTCTCGGTGTAGCTGGCCGGGCCGCTGACGTTCAGCGTCACGTCGTTGCCGTCGCCGCCGGCGTAGCTGATGACGCCGGTGAAGGCGCCGACGCTGACCGTGGCGCCTTCCGGCAAGCCGTTGAAGGTGCCGGTGACGGGATCGGTGCCGTCGTTGTTGATGATCTTGACAACGGTGCCGGCGGCCGGCGCCGCGGCGCCGCCCACCAGGTTCAGCGTGGCGCCGCCAAGGGTCACGGTGCCGGTCACGTTGGTCTGGTCGTAGTCAGTGCCGGCGGTGGCGTAAGGGCTGTTCAACTGAACCTTGTAGGTTGAACCGGCGGCCAGCGTCAGATTGCCGGTGCCGAGGATGGCGGGACTGCTGCCGGGGAACAGCGTGCTGCCGCTGTTGACCTGCACGGTGCCGGCGGCGGTGCCGGTGCCGCCAAGGGTCGCGGTGTTGTTCACGCTGACCGCGCTGCCGGCGGCGGTGGAGCCGTTGACCAGCAACGTGCCGCCGTTCGCGGTCGTGGTGCCGGTGTAGGTGTTGGTGCCGCTCAGGGTCAGGGTGCCGGCGCCGCTCTTCGTCAGCGCCACGGTGCCGCTGCCGTTCTGGATTACGCCAGAGAAACTGCCGCCGCCAGCCCCGACCGTCAAGGTAACTGCGCCGGCCACGCCGCTGCTCACCGTGCCGGTGCCGTTCAGGCCGTTGATCGTCGGGCTGAGGCCGTTCAGGTCGAGCGTGGCAGTCGTGAGCGTGACGCTGGTGGTGGTGGGGACGGCGGCGGCACTGGTGAAGCGGAACGTGTCGCTGGCCGCACCGCTGAACGTTTCTGTACCTGGGGCGAAGCCGTTGTCCATCGCCGCCAGCTGCACCAGGCTGCTGCTGCCGGCGGTATTGATGGTCAGGGACGTGGCGGGGTTGGCGAAGGTGGTGGTCTCGAACGCCGGGCCGCCGGTGCTGCGGATCTGCGAGACGCCGTCGGTGAGGTTGCCGTTGTCTTCCAGGCTGGCCTGGGCGCCGGCGGGCAGGTTGAACACCAGGTTGCCAACGGTGCTGCCGGTCATGTCCACCGGGGCGAGGCCGTCGTAGGTGATCGTGTCGGTGGTGGTGCCGGCGCCGGTCGTGTCGTAGACGAGACTGCCGCTGTGCCCGGGGCCGGTGGTCGTGAAGGTCGCCGTCGCCATGTTGAACGTGCCGCCCTTGACGACAAGATTGTCCCCCGCGTTGTTGCCGCCGTGGTAATCGATGGGCGTGGTGAAGAAGCCGCCCGTGCCGCCGAAATTCACCGTCAGCGTGTCGGTGCCGCCGGCGGTGTTGAAGATCAGGTGGCCGGTGACCGACGCTTGCGGGAGGGTCAGCGTCTGGTTGTTGTTGGAGAGCGTGCCGCCGCTGGGGGCCGACTGGAACTGCTGGCTGGCGTCGGTGATGACGAAATTGCCCGCGCCGTCGGCGCTGACGGTCAGGCTGTTGTTCACGTTGGCGGTGTCGGCAATGGTCAGGTTGCCGGAGCCGTCGAGCGTCGGCGCCAGGGTGCCCCCGGTCATCACGGCCTGTATCTGGGCCGTGCTCAGGGCGTTGTCGTAGAAGCGGACGTCATCGACCAGGCCCGGGAACCAGATATTATTGTGCGCGTCGCCGCCGATGGTCGTGTACGGGTTGATGGTCAGCGCCGCGGGGTTCACGTTCGTAAGGGAGTTCTGCTGAACGCCGTCCACGTACAGATAAATCGTGCCGCCCTGCCGCTCCCCGGAGATGAAGTGCCACTGGCCGTCGTTGACCGAGGTGGTGGACTGGATGGTGGTGTCCGGGCCGTAGGAGCCGCCGCCGATGCCGAACCCGAACTTACCGCCGGCGTTGATGGTAGTGCCGAAGTCGTTGGCTACCCCGGGCCACTCCGAGGTGATGATCGGGTTGCCGTTGTAGAACTGGTTGCCGCCGCCGCTGGCGGTGGTCTTGATCCAGGCCGTGATGGTGAAGTCATTCTGGACCGGCCGGTTGATCTGGACGTATTGCCCACTGCCGGCGAAACTGAACGCCTGGCCGTAGACGCCGGGGGCGTAGGCGGCGGTGCCGACCCAGGTGCCGTTGTCGGTCCCCTGGCTGTCATTGGCGTTGCCTTCGGCCTGATACCAGTCCACCAGGGCGGGAGTCAGACGGATTTCAAGGGGCTCCAGCTGCAACCGCACCCGGTTGCGCCGGGCCGACGTGCCAGAGGAATTCCGAGACCACTTCTTCAGCCAGTTGAAGATCACAGGTGCGACTCCTGAGCAAAGAGAATGCGGTCTGACCCAGGGCAACAGGGAAACCGGCAGGGCCTGGGGCGCGGAGACAAAAGTTGTTACGCGAATCAAACGGAATGATTCTGCAGACCCCTCGTTTTGTGCCCATCCTGCGGCGCATTGGGAAAACGCATTATGTGTTGGTAGGATGTTACGATCCGGCAAAAAGTTCCGTCAAACGAAAAAGCACCGATTCTGCCCGCCGCGCCAATATAGCTCCCGTACAGCCGGCAGATCGGAGATTCTTGCCAGATTCGCTACACCTGGCAAATTCACTCCGTTTCTCCCGGGCGCCCCTGCCGACAGCTGACGTAGTGTATAGTGTTACCCCGGCGCTCTCCCCTTCCATCACCCTGCGAGGACCGGCCATGCACACTCCCAACGACCCGCGCCCCGGCGACTCCCTGACGCGCCGTCACCTGCTCGGCGGCCTGGCCGCGGTCGGGGCCGGCGCGGCCCTGGCCGCCCTGCCGACGCCCGCCGCCGCGGCGGTCGTTCAGCAGCCGGCGAAGTTGCGCGGCAACGTCAACCACTCGGTCTGCTTCTGGTGCTTCAACACCGCCGGCGAGAAGTGGGACCTGAACACGACCTGTCGCCATGCGGCGCAGCTGGGCTGCCGTTCCGTCGAGATCGTGCCGCCGGAGCAGTGGAAAATCCTGGAAAAACACAAGCTAATCTGCGCCATCGCGCCCAACGGCATGGACGGTATGCCGTTCGTCCGCGGTTACAACAACCCGAAGTATCACCAGGAATTGAACGCCCGGCTGCGCAAGGTGATCGACGCCTGTGCCGACGCGAAGTTCCCGAACGTGATCGCCTTCACCGGCTACAAGTGGCGCAACGCGGAGAACCCGAAAAGCGGCGAGATTCCGCGCGGCGAGGCGGCGGACAACTGCGTCAAGGGCTTGCAGGCGGTGGTGGGCCACGCGGAGAAGCGCGGCGTGACGATTTGCGTGGAGCACCTGAACACGCGCGACAGTTCGCACCCGATGAAGGGCCATCCCGGCTACTCCGGTGACGACCTGGACTGGGTGGCGGCCATCATTCGGCGGGTGGGTTCGGCGCGGCTGCGGTTGCTGTTCGACGTGTACCATGTACAGGTGATGCACGGCGATCTGCTGCGGCGGCTGGAGCAAAACCGCGACATTCTCGGCCACATCCACACGGCTGGCAATCCGGGCCGCGGCGAACTGGACGAGCGGCAGGAGATCAACTACCCGGCGGTGATGCGTAAGTTGCTGGACCTGAAATATCGGGGCCACGTCGGCCACGAATTCATCCCAACGCGGGCGCCGCTGGCGGGGTTGCGGCAGGCGGTGCAGGTGTGTGACGTATAACGTAGTGCAGGCGGGCCGCCTCATGCCAACCACATTGGCTATCTTTGATTGATGTAAGTCCTTAACTGCCGGGGGTTGGGGTTGCCGAAACCCTGGATTTTTCAGCCACGATCCGGAGGGGCCAACGGGACTTGCCGGCGGCCCCCCCAACGGTCGAACCCATGTAAACCAGGGAAAAACCACAATTCGGCATCCCGCCAACGATAGCCAATGCGGTTTCCCTTGATTCGACAATTGCCGCCGCCGGTGGACAGGGCGTGGCAGCTGGCGGGCGGTCCCCGGCGCGCTCCGGACGGAGGCGACTCACTATATTAGCCAGCAATTCGAGTTCGCCACCCCCATTACCCCACGGACGCCGGGCCATGAAAGTCATCGAGTTGCAGAACCGTTTCGACATCGACTCCCTCGCCGTCACCGAACGGCCCGAACCGCAGCCCGGCCCCGGTCAGGTGCTGCTGCGGTTGCGGGCCTGGTCGCTGAACTACCGCGACCTGCTCCTGGTCAAGGGGCTCTACAACCCGAAGGCGAAACTGCCGCTGGTGCCGCTGTCCGACGGCGCCGGCGAGGTGGCGGCGGTCGGCCCCGGTGTGACGCGGGTCAAGGCTGGCGACCGCGTGGCCGGCATCTTCATGCAGCAGTGGCTGTGCGGTGACGTGACCGAGGCGAAGGCCAGGTCGTCGCTGGGCGGCGGCGGTCCCGGCATGCTGGCGGAGTATGTCGTGCTGGACGCGGACGGCGTGGTGCGCGTGCCGGAACACCTCAGTTTCGAGGAGGCTGCGACGCTACCGTGCGCCGCCGTGACCGCCTGGCACGCGCTGGTGACCGAGGGATCCGTCAAGGCCGGTGACACCGTGTTGACACTGGGCACCGGCGGTGTGTCGCTGTTCGCGGTGCAGTTCGCCCGTTTGCTGGGAGCGCGCGTCCTCGCCACCTCCGGCCAGGACGAGAAGCTGGCCCGCGTCCTGCAACTGGGGGCGTCCGACGGCATCAACTACAAAACGACGCCGGACTGGGAAGAGAAGGTGCGCGAGCTGACCGGCGGCGTTGGCGTCGATCACGTCGTGGAGGTCGGCGGCGCCGGCACGCTCGGCAAGTCGCTGCGGGCCGTGCGCATGGGCGGCCGTATCAGTCTGATTGGCGTGCTGACCGGCGGCGGCCAGGTCAATCCGATGCCCGTGCTCATGAAGAACGTCCGCGTGCAGGGCATCTACGTCGGCAGCCGCGACATGTTCGAGGCCATGAATCGGGCCATCGCCCTGCACCAGCTGCGGCCGGTCGTGGATCGCGTCTTCCCGTTCGCCGAAACCCGAGCGGCTCTGCGCCACCTGGAGAGCCAGGCGCACTTCGGCAAGGTCGCGATTCGCCTGGGCTGACCTCCTTCTCGTGGGGCAGACATTCCTGTCTGCCATCTTTTGAAGGTTGGCAGACAGGAATGTCTGCCCCACGAAAATTGCTCTTGCCACGCAGGCCGACCGTCGCTATACGCCCCCCTCGTTGTTGACGACGGCTGACGCCACCGCCGCGGACGACACCCGTTTCACACAGCCGAACTCTGCTGCGTGCCGGATTTTGCGGGAAACCGGCACTGTCCGCCCTCCTGGGCAGTAGCGTTCATCTCGCTGGGACCAGTGGTTTTGGGTCGGCCACCCCAGTGGGAGCTTCGCAGTAGAGTTCTTGTCGGACCGGGAGCCGGGCCCTTGTGCCCGGCTCCCGGGGATACACCGCGACCAGCCTTCCCCTGAGCCGTCGGTCGGCGCCGCCGTGTGCGGGCCGGCCGACGTTCCAGGGGAGGGCTTGTCGCATTTTTATACTCTTGCATGTGCAATTTTTGCAAGCCTGCCCCATTTCACCGCTGTAAAAAAGGTCGCCCAACCGGTCGTGTCGCCGACCCACATTGCGAAATTTCCAGGGTTTTTCGGCTTTCCGGCGTTTGGCACACCATGTGCAACATTTATTTCTAGTTGGTACATCTTGCGGAACAACCCGGGGGCCAACCGACCCCCGGAAACACACCCCGTTGCTTTCCTCGGAACAAAGCCACGGTTTTTCCGGACGCGCACCCCGTGCGCAACAGAGAAGAGGTACGTCTCATGGCCGCCCTGCAACTGGCCATCGCCCTGGTTTGGCTGTCCACGCCCCCCGATCAATTTACCTGCCCTGAGATGAACCAGTGGCACCGGGTGCTGGCCGGGCCGATCCGGGTGCTGGCCCTGCGCTGGGAGGTGCTCGACCCGCGCGAGGCCGGCCACCTGCTCGCCCGCGCCGAGGACTTCAAGGACGACCTGCGCACCCTGCAGGAGCGCTGCGAGGAGTTGCGCACGGCGCCGCCGCTGTGCGAGGCCGAGCGTTTCCCGGGCCGCGATCTGGTCAGCGACATGATGGCCTTCAACCGCGCCTATCACGACAACCTCAGCAAGCGGCTTGAACTGGACCGCATCCACGCCGAGGAGTTGCGTCAGGCACTGCAGGAGACCGATCAGCTGCACCGCGTTTGGAATACCGTCCACGAGATCAACTGCCCGTATTACTACGTCACCTACCGCCGCCAGGCCCTGCGGCAGTTGCGCGAACTGATCGGCGAGCAGGCGTTCTACACCGGCAACCTGCCGCCGCACGTGCCGCTCTGGCGCATCCCGGAAGCCCGTTGAGCAAAAAAGATTCACCACAGCGAACGCTCTCCGCGTTCGCTGTGGTGAATCTTTTTAACCCCCGAGGTCGCTACTTGCCGCCGCCGCGGTTAATGGTGAGGCCGATGACGCGCGCCCGCGGCCCGGTCACGCGCACGACGATGCCTGCGGGTTCGCTGCTGCCGCTCGAGATCAAGGACACGAGCACGACGCGCGTCTGCGCCGATGGCAGCTTCAGCAGATACGCGGAGTCCGCCGGACTCGCCTTCTTGGCATACTCCTCCACCGTCACCACGTTGCCCACCTTGAACGACGCCTGCTGTTGCTTGAGTTGCTCCTTCATCCCCTCGAACACCATCTTGAAGAAGCCGTCCAGGTCTTCGCGCTTCGTGAACTGGGCCGCGCTTGCGAAGTTGAAGGGCACGTCCGTCGATTTCTGGAACATTTTGAAGTCGGTGTTCAGGATGCTGTTGAGGAACTGTCGGGTTACGTCCCGCGAACGCTGCTGCGTGTTGGCGAAGAACAGATCCGTGTCGCTTTTCGCCAGGTCGAACTTGGCCGCGCGCTCCTGCCACCACTGCTTCCAGGCAGCCTGGGCCTTGCCGCGCACTGCCGGGTCGTCGGTCACCGCGGCCTGCGGGGCGGCGTTGCCGGCAACGCGCTGCAACAGATCCTCGGCCTGCTCGGCGTAGCGGAACGGGCCGTCGGCCAGCAGCGCGATCAACACCGGCACGCCGATCTTGTCGCGAGCGCACAGCAGCCCCTGGGCGGCGCGGAAGCGAACCATCGCCTCCTTATCGGCCAGCAGTTTGCGCACCTCGGCGCGCTGGGTAGTGCTGCCCTCGCGGCCGAGCACCAGCGCCGCCACGGCGCGCCGCAGCGGCGACTTGTCTGTCAGGGCCGTCGCCAGCACCGGGTCGATCTTCTTCGCGTCGATGGTCAGCGTCAGCACCGTCGCCACCATTTCATCCTCCACGAGGTCGTTGGCGGCGTAGGGCAGGAAGTTCAGCAGCAGCGGCACGGCCCCCTGCGGCCGGCGCTCGCGCAGCAGCCGCACGGCCGCCCCGGTCTGGGCGCTGGTGAACTTCCCCTCGATCTCCTGCATGATCTTGCTGGCGCGGCGGCTGGTCTCCAGATCACGGCCTTCCATGAAGGTGCGCAGCAACGGCAGCACCCGCGGGCCTTCCTTGAGCAGATCCCGGGTGGCCTTGTCGCGCACCTTGAAGGACTTGTCGGCCAGGTTCTTGATGATCGGCTCCAGGCGGGTGCGGTCCTGCTCGGTGGGAATGCGGTTGTTCAGGAATGTCAGCAGGGCGGGCCCGTCGGTGGCGACCCTGGCTTCCTTGAGCAGGTGCTCATCCTCGGCGATCTGCGGATCGACGGGCAGAGCGAACAGTTCGAAGAACCGCGACTGCTGCGGTCCCTGGGCCTTCTTGTCCTTCTTCTCCATCGCCTGCTGGCCGCGCAGCCCGGCGGTCGGCCCGCCGACGGCCAGTGCCAGCGCCGCCAGCAAACCGAGGGTGACAACCATCCGTTTCATGGGCACACTCCGTCCAAGGTTGCGAACGCCGCGCCGGCAGCGGGTCGGTCGTTCTGGGGAGGAATCCTGATACAGCCTCCACCGGATTGTGCATGAGATTTCCGGTGTTCGGGAGCCTGGTCAATAGCCGCCGTTGAAGCCGAAGGGTTGGTACGCCACGACGCGCACGTCGTCACCGCGCACCGACACCACCAGCGCCACCGAGCCGAACAGAATATTTTGGTCGCGCACGTCGGCCGTGGCCACGAACAGGCCGCTGTGTCGGTAGGTCTGCAGGAACGACTTCCATCCCTGCGGGGCCTTCTTGGCGAACTCCGCCGCGGGCATGAAGCGCTTGAACGTGAGCGGATAGCCGAACTGATTGGAGGCCATCAACTGCGGATAATACTGGTCCAGCTGAGCCCGCGTCGTCAGCCACGAGAACGACACGGGTTGCATAACGCCCTTGCCGTAGCCACCCCCGTAGGGGTTCATCTGGTTCTGGCGGGTGAACAGGGCAAAGGGCGCGTCCGTGAGACGCCGAAACGCCTGCGCGTCGTGTTCGTTCAAACAGCGGACGAATTCCACGGCGACGGCGTAAGCGCGGGGCAGCGATCCCGTCCGCGGCCCGACGCCGGTGAGTGCCGGCAGCGACCGCCGGCCGCTGCGCTCCTGCCACCAGGTGACCCAGCCGTCGTGGTATTGTTTGCGGACGTTGCCGAAGGTCGCCTCCAGCGGTTGCTGATTCGGTTGCGGTGTGTTCGGCGTGTAGACCGCGGACATCGGCCCCGAGTAGATGCCGTTCATGTTGGGTTGCTTGGGCAAGGGCGGCATCTTCTTGTCGAACTTCGGATACAGCGCCAGCGGCGCTGAGTCGCCGGCCAGGCGCAGCAGCACTTCCTCCGCCCGCTCCGCCCACGGCAGCGGGGCCTCGGCCAGCATGTCGAGCAGCACCGGGACGGCGGCCCGGTCGCCGCCGCCGAGCAGCCCCTGCGCGGCGCGGAAGCGCACGCCCGGGTCGGTGTCTTGCAAACACTGTCGCGCCACCTGTTGATGCCGGGCGCTGCCGTGACGGCCCAGCACCAGCGCCGCGGCGGCGCGGCGCGCGGGGATTGGGTCTGTTATCGCCACGCGCATCAGGTCAATGGTTTCGCCTTCGGGCATACCAATTTCCCACAGGGTTGCCAGCGCCTCCTCTTCTCCGTGTTCGTCCGCCACCGGCAAATATTGCAGCAGCGCCGCCGTGGCGCCGGCCGGCTTGCGGTCGCGCACCAGGCGCAGCGCGGCGCTGACCGCCTCCGGCCCCTGGCGGCGGACCATCAACTCGCGCAGCCGCTGCAAACGACGTTTCAACTCCAGGCCGGCGGTTTTGTCCAGTTCCGCCAGCGGCGGCAGCGCCGAGGGGCCGACGGCGATGAGATCCTTCAGGGCCTGTTCGCGGACGCGGTAGTTGCTGGACGACAGCCGCGGCAGGGCATGGGTGACGCGCTGGTAGGGCGACTTCGGCCCGGCCTGCCAGCCGACCACTTCCAGCAGTTCGCGCGGCTTGACCAGCGGCGCGGGCGGCCGGGCCGCGGTGTGCTGCCAGCGCAGGAACTCGAGCAGGGCTGGGCCGTCAGTCGGCAGCTGGAGGCCGCGCAGCAGCCGCTCGTCGTCGGCGCACCGGGCGGCGTGCGCCGCGGTCGGGACGCTGGGCTCCAGAAACCCACCGAACGCCAGCAGCAGCATGGGCAAGGCAGACACTCCAGTGGGCATACGATCCTCCTTGTTAGTGATCCCGGTACGAATTACAGCGATTGTAAGTTTTTCGCCGCCGTTTCCGCCAGCCGGAACGGACGCGAAAAATCCACGGCGACCCCAACACACTTCCGACGAATGACTTGTGCTGTCGGATTGCAGCGTCCGCGCCGACCGGCACGCGATCTGCAATGACATACATTCGACCTGATCGAGCCAAGAAGCGCAGGTCACTCCGGTGGGTTGGCAGCCCGCCGCCTTCCCCGGCGGCGGCCACGGCTTCCCCCGGCCGTGCGGCGAACGGCGTTCGTTGCGGAGGTTCTTCCCCACCTCCCGACCCAAGGCGACCGCCCCGCGGCGAACCCCCGGATGACCGGTGCTTCCCTGTCTAACTCCCGCCCTGACCCCTACCGATTTACCCCCCTTCGCCACCCGCTTCCCCCGGCGGGTGGCTTCTTTTTTTGATTCCGGCATCGCGCAATTTCATGGTGGTGTTGGTTGCCTCCACGTCGGGAAGTTCCCTGCGCGGATCCTGGTCGCCGAGTTGCAACAGGAAGACATGCTCGCCCACCTGGAGACGATCGCCGTTGTGCAGCGGCGCCTGGCTGCGGATGCGCTGACCGTTGAGGAACGTGCCGTTACTGCTGCCGAGGTCGGCGATCGTGGCCTCGGCGCCGCGCAACCGCAACAGGCAGTGGTGGCGGCTGATGGCCGCGTCGTGCAGCCGCAGGTCGCAGTCGCTGCCGCGGCCGACCAGGAACTCGTCCTTCACGATGGCGATTTCATGGCTCAGGGCGGATGCTTCCGCCATCTCGATGAGTTTGGCCGTCATGAGAGTGTCTCCGAAAAAGCAGCCGCGTGGTGGTCCAGGTCGTTTTCGTTATGATAACCGCGACGCCGCCTGCAAGATAGGGCCTACCCGCCAGGAGCTTCCGCATGGACCCGACCGCCGCCCGGGCCTGCTTCCCCGGCACCCGCGACTGCGTGTTCCTCGACGCCGCCTGCGTCAGCCTGCTGCCCGTGCAGGCCGCGGCGGCGTTGCAGCGTCTGACGCAGGAACTGCTGACCTGCCCGGCCCGCGACGCCTCGGCGCAACATATCGCCCTGGACCGCAGCGCCGACCAACCGCGCCACGAGGCCGCCCGACTGATCGGCGCCCGCCCCGAGGACGTGGCGCTGATCGAGAGCACGACGCAGGGCTTGCAGGCCATCGCCGCGACGGTGCCGCTGGGGCCGGGCGACACGGTGCTCGTCGGCGCCACGGAATTCATGGGCCTGGCAGTGCCGTGGATTCCGCGGCAGGCGACGCAGGGCTTTCGGCTGGAGGTGGTGCCGCACCGCGACGGCCGGCTGCTGGCCGAGGATTTTGCGCGCGTGGTCGATAGTCATACGCGCATGATTTTGCTGAGCAGCGTGCAGTGGAACAACGGCTACCGCGCCGACCTCGCGGCGTTCAGCGAACTGGCCCGCGCCCGCAACCTCATCCTGGTCGTGGACGCGATCCAGCAGTTGGGGGCGGTGGCGCTGGACGTGGGGCGGACGCCGGTTGATTTCCTGGTGACCGGCGGGCACAAGTGGCTGAACGCGCCGGTGGGCCGTGGTTTCCTGTATGTCCACCCGCGCTGGCAGGAGCGGCTGCGGCCGGCGGCCTGGGGGTATCTCAACATCTGCCAGCCGCCGGAGGGCTGGGCCAACTATTTCGCGACGCCGACGATCCCGGCGGTGCGCGACTACGACTTTCACCGCGACGCCCGCGCCTTCGAGGTCGGCGGCACCGCGAACTACCCCGGCAACGCAGCGCTCGGGGCGGCGCTGGCGCTCATCAACGAACTCGGCATTGATGCCATCAGCGGATACGTCCTGGACCTGACCGAGGAGCTGCTGGAGGGGCTGCGGCGGGCAGGTACGACGGTGGTGACGCCGCCGGAGCGGGCGAGCCGGTCGGGCATTGTGACGTGTACGCTCGGCCGCGGCGTGGCGGCGGATACGGCGTTGTTGCAGCAATTGCTGGACCGGCGCATCCTGATCTCGCAGCGCTTCACGGCGGGCGTCGGCGGACTGCGGGTGTCGGTGCATTTCTTCAACAACCGGGACGACATCGGGCGGCTGACGGAGGCAATGCGAGAGTTGTCCGATTGACCGCGCGCGCCCGACAGGACTGGCATTGGTGGTCGCTCGGTGGCGCCGGTTGTCGCAGCAAGGGGGCCAAGGAGGCCAAGGGGGCCAACTTTTTCATACGTCGAGATTTGACCCCCCTGGTCCTTGCGGGCTGGCGCGGTGAGGCTTCCAGTGACACCCAGGTTGCTCTCAAGAGGGATCCATGAAACACCTCGGCAAGACCGGCCTGACGGTGTCGCGGTTGGGTCTGGGGTTGGCGGCGCTGGGCCGGCCGGGCTACATCAACCTCGGCCACGCCGACGACCTGGGCCATGACTACGACGTGGCGGCCATGCGTCGCCGGGCGTTCATGGTGCTGGACGCCGCCTGGGCCGCGGACGTGCGCTACTTCGACGCCGCCCGCTCCTATGGCCGGGCTGAGGAGTTCCTGAGCGCCTGGCTGGCTGCGCGCGCCATCGATCCGGCGGCGGTGACGGTCGGCTCCAAGTGGGGCTACACCTACACCGCCGACTGGCAGGTGCGGGCAGAACACCACGAGGTCAAGGACCACCGCCTGCCGGTGCTGCGGCGCCAGTACCAGGAAAGCCGTCACCATCTCGGCCCACACCTCGACCTTTATCAGATCCACTCGGCGACGCTGGAGAGCGGCGTGCTCGATGACCGGGACGTGCTGGCTGAGCTGGCGCGGCTGCGCGGCGGTGGCGTGAAACTCGGCCTGTCAGTGAGTGGACCGCGGCAGGGCGAAACGCTGCTGCGGGCACTGGACGTGGCCGTGGACGGTGTGCCGCTGTTCGACTGCGTGCAGGCGACGTGGAACCTGCTGGAACGCTCCGCGGAACCGGCGCTGCGGCAGGCGCACGTGCGCGGCCTGGGCGTCATTATCAAGGAAGCGCTGGCCAACGGGCGGTTGACGCCGCGCAACCAGGACGCGGCCTTTGCGGAACAGCGACGGCGGCTGGAAACCACGGCAGCGCGGCTGGGGACGACGCTCGATGCGCTGGCGCTGGCGGCAGTGCTGGCGCAACCGTGGGTGGCTGTCGTGCTCAGCGGCGCGACGACGGCGGAGCAGTTGCACTCGAACCTGGCGGCGCTGACGGTGCGCTGGGACGAGGCGGCCGCGGCGGAGTTGGCGGCGCTGGCGGAGACGCCGCCGGCGTACTGGTCGGAGCGGGCGCGGCTGGCGTGGAACTGACAACCAGGCTCGGTAAGTGAGGCGGGGCGCCGTGTCACGGGCCCGGGACCATGCGTACGCGCAGGCCACCGCTCTTCACGCTGGTCACCAGTCGTGTGCCGTCGCCGCTCAGCGCCAGGCCGAACGTTTGCCCGTCCGGCTCCAAAAAACGCCGCAGCATGCGTCCGGTGTCCACCTCCCACACGGTAATCCGGGGATCCAGCTGGTGCTGTTTATCCAACCGCTCCGTGGCGGTCGCCACGCGCTTGCCGTCAGCGCTCGAGCACCACCTGCCGCACCACCTGCCCATCGCCCGCCAGCTGGATCACCTGCTTGCCGCTGTCCGCGTCCCAGACCCGAACGGCGCCGTTGTCGAAGCCCACGGCCACGCGCTTGCCGTCGGCGCTGAGCGCGAGACAACGGGTATGGCCGTCGTTGCCCTCCACCATCTGCCGACCCGCACCACGGCTGTCCGTGTCCCACACCTTGATCGCCCCGTTCTTGTGCCGCGTCGCCAGCCGGTGGCCGTCCCCGCTCAGGGCGAGGTCAATAACCGGGTTGGGGGTGTCCGTCTTCCACAGTTCCTTGCCGCTATCGGCGTCCCAGAGTTTGACCGTCCCGACGGCGTTGGCACGGGCGACGCGGCGGCCATCGCCGCTCAGGGCAGCCGCGTGCCACCAGTCTTGATGCTCCTTCAGCAGCGTCTTCGGCTGGTCGGCTTTGGGGTTCCACAAAAACATCTCCAGAAGTGGGCCTGGAATGTTTTTTTCAAAGTGCCCGGCAAAACTGGCAATCCGCTCGCCGTCGGCGCTCAGGGCCACGGCCGTGACGGGCGTCTGGTGTCCGGGCAGCACGCGCAGCACCTGACCGGTGTTGCCGTCCCACAGGCGCACGATGCCGTTGCCGTCACCGCTGACGACGCGGCCGCCGTCCGCCGTCACCGCCGCGCTGTGGATCGAATGGGGGCACTTCAGCGCCAGGTAATCCAGGTCGTTGTCGGCGTCCCAGGCCCTGGCGTAGCGATCGCGGCCGCCGCTCAGCAGCCGCTTGCCGTCCCGGCTCAGGGCCAGGCCCAGTACCAGGCCGTGGTGCCCGTGCAGCGCCACCAGTTCCTGTCCCGTCGTCAGATCCCAGATTTTAATGGCGTTGGGGAAGCTGCCGCTGAACGCCCGCGTGCCGTCGGAACTGATCGCCACGCACGGCACCCGGAACCCATTCCCGGGCAGCGTCACCAGCAAATCGCCGGTCGCCGCGTCCCAGACGCGCACCGTACCGTCCTGGCCGCCGCTGACGACACGCCGGCCGTCGCCGGACACCGCCACGCACAGCACGCCGCCCTTGTGGCCGCGCAGCGTCCGCAATTCCTTGCCCGTCTCCGCGTCCCACACCTTGACGGTGCCGTCCTGGCTGGCGCTGACCACCTGGCGGCCCCCGTCCGCGAACGTCACGGCCCAGACCCAGTCCGTGTGGCCGCTCAGTGTCCGCAGGGCCTTGCCGGTGTCCGCGTCCCAGAGCCGCACCGTCATGTCGAAACTGCCGCTGGCAACGCGCTTGCCGTCGAGGCTGAGGGCGACGCCGGCCACGGCCATCTTGTGACCCGTCAGCGTCCACACGACCTTGCGGTTCGCCACGTCCCACACCTTCACCTTACCGTCCACGCCGCCACTCACCGCCCGACCGCCGTCCCGGTCCAGCGCGACCGCCAGCACGTCGCCCCTATGTCCATTCGGCGGGGAAACTTCAAACCCGGTCCCCATGTCCCAGAAGACCAGGTCACCATCCTGGCCGGCGCCGGCGGCCCGCTGGCCGTCGCCGCTCAGGGCCACGGCGATGACCGCCCCGGGGCGCCGCAAGGAGGTCCAGCTCTCCGGCCGCAGGCCCAGGTCCCAGACCTTGACCGTGTTGAGCAGGCTGCCCATGACCACCCGCTTGCCGTCGCCCGAGAGGGCCACGCTGTACACCGTCACCGGCAGGTCGCGCAGCGTCAAAATCGGCTGCCCCGTGTGGGTGTCCCAAAGTTTGGTAGTCCGGTCGCCGCTGCCGCTGGCGATGCGGTTGCCGTCGTGGCTGTACGCCAGGCCCAGCACCGAGTCGGTGTGTCCCTCCAGCCTTGTGAGATGGCGGCCGGTGTCGCCGTCAAAGACGTGGAGGACAGGGTCGTCGCCGGAAGTGACCAGGCGTTTGCCGTCGGCACTCAAGGCGATGGCGCGGATGGCCTTCGAGCCGGCCTGGAAGGCGCGACCGTTGTTGGTGTCAAGAATTCGGTCGCGAATCATGCCGCTCATGTCGCCGCAGACCACGCGCTGGCCGTCCGGGGTGATGGCCAGGCAGGTGACGGCCGCAGTTTGGTCCTTGAACACCTGGAGTTCCTTGCCGGTCCTGGCGTCCCAGACGCGGACGGTCCTGTCTGCGCCGCCGCTGAAGACGCGGCTGCCATCGTTGCTGAGGGCCACGGCCAGCACGTCCCCGCTGTGCCCCAACAGCCGGCGCACTTCCTTGCCGCTGTCGATGTCCCACAGATGGACCTGAGGGCCGCTGGCACTGGCGACCCGCTTGCCATCCGGCGTGATGGCGACGGCGACCACCTTCTGATTAAAGCCGTGCTCCAGAGTGCGAAGTTCCTGGCCGGTGTCGCCATCCCACACTTTGACGGTGCAGTCGTGGCTGGCGCTGGCGATGCGCTTGCCGTCCGGCGTGACGGCCACGGCCCGGACCGGGGCTTTGTGGCCGCTCAGACCGCGTTCGACGCGGTTGTACAGCGTCCACAGGAAACGGTGCCCCCAGCCGCGGAATTCGAGCCGGCACTCCGCCAGCAGGTCCAGCGCCCGGATGAAGTCGCCGGCCTGGCCCTCGCGCAGCGCCAGTGCTACCTTGTTGTCGTACAGCAACCGCTCCGCCCGCAGCAGCGCCTGCTCGGCCCGCTGCTTATCGAGTTTCGCTTCCAGGGCGTTGTTGCTCGCCTCTTGCCGGGCCGTCTCCGCGTTGACCTTGGCGATGACTTCGGCCTCCCGACTATTGACCGCCGCGCGCTCGTTACGCTCGGCGACCGTCTTCTGCGCGGCGAACTGAAGCCGCGCCTCCTCGGCGTCACGCTGGCCCTGCCGCGCCTCCTCGGCGCTGGCGTGAGCCCAGAGCGCGAAGCCCCACGCCACCGCCGTGCCCAGCAGCAGCGCCGTCGCCACCGCGCCCAGCAGTCCGGCAATGGCGGGGTTGCGCCGGCCCCAGCGCAGCAGCCGTTCCGCCGCGCCCACCGGTCGCGCCAGGATCGGCTCGCCGTTGCGGTAGCGGCGCAGGTCGTCCGCCAGTTCGCGCGGCCCGGCGTAGCGCTTGTGCGGCTCTTTTTCCAGGCATTTCAGGCAGATGGTGTTCAGGTCGTGCGGCGTCCCGGGGGCCAGCTGCGACGGCGCCGCCGGCTCGGTTTGCAGCACCTGCTTGAGCGTCTCCAGGGCGGTCGGGGCGTTGAACGGCGGCCTGCCGGTCAGGCACTCGTAAAGGATGGCGCCCAGCGCGTACACGTCCGCCGCCGGGCCGACCTCGCGGTTCTTGCCGGCGGCCTGCTCGGGGGCCATGTAACTGGGCGTGCCCAAAATGTGGCCACTGACCGTCTGATGGGCCATATCGAGGCGCTTGGCCAGGCCAAAGTCGGCGATCTTGGGGGTGCCGTCGGTGGCGAGCAGCACGTTGGCGGGCTTCAGGTCGCGGTGGACGATGCGCACCTGGTGGACCACTTCCAGGGCACGGGCCAGCGCCTCGACCAGCGTGGCGGCCTCATCGGGCGAGAGCGGCTTGCCGGCGAGCTTCTGGTGCAGGCCGCCGCCGGGGCAGTATTCCAGGGCCAGGAAGGGCCGGCCCTGGTGCGCGCCGACGTGGTAAATCTGCACGATGTTAGGGTGCTGCAGTCGGGCGACCGTCTCCGCCTCGGCCTGGAAGCGGGCCAACTCGGCGGCGTCGGCGTCGGGGCCGGCGCGGAGCACCTTCAGCGCCACGGTGCGGTTCAGGCTGACCTGGCGGGCCTTGTAGACGACGCCCATGCCACCGCGGCCCAGTTCGACCAGATCGGTGTAGTCGGGGATGTGCGGCATTTCCGGGACGGTCGGCCACGGCACACCCAGGGTCGCGCCCAGCGGCGGGGCGGAGCCGGGCGTGACGGGCGGCGGCAGCAGGCGGGCGGACAGGGTGTGCAGTTCCTTCAGGTGTCGCTGACACTCCGGGCAGTTCGCGACGTGGACCGTCAGCAGGGCGGCCTCGTCCGCGCCGAGGCGGTCGTCCAGGAATTGACGCAGCTGCTCGCTCGGGGGACAGGCGGTCATGGGTCGTCCTCGCTGGCCGCGGGCGGGACGGCTTTTCCCGGCCATTATGACGGTGCGCGGGACGGCCTGCAACTGTCGCTCCGAGTTCTTTCGTGGGATGGGCTTGCAGCCTGTCGAGCAGCATGACAGGCCGGAAGCCCATCCTCCCGTAGACAATCCGCTTTATTTCTCCCGGCCCCACTGCTTGCCCAGGGCCTCCCAGTCGCGCTCCGGCTGCACGATCAGGCCCAGCACCACGCCGCTCGGGACAGGATAAGTCGGGCACACGGGAGTCACGTCGCCGAAGTGGTTTTTCAAGGAATTCTCCGTCACGGTAAGCGCCTTTCTGTCCTCCCGCGTCGCCCCGGCGCCGGCGTGGTACAGCACCGGGCCTTCGGGAAACGTCTGTGCCTGCACCCAGTCACGCACGCGGCGATAGCGCCGCGGCGTGTCGGCCACACTTGTCAGGTAGACGATGAAATAGCCCGCCGCCTGGGCCTTCGCCAGCGCCACCCGGGCCGCGTTCAGGCCGGCGAACGCGCGCACGGTCTCGGCCTTGCGAAAGTCCTCGGCCCGGTCGGTCAGCGTATGCACATCCACCAGCAGCACCTTGGCCGGCGGCGGCTTGATCCAGATGCGGGCGTTGTCTGTCGCCGTGGTGTTGCGGGCGCGGTCGAGGTAGCGCACCTGGAAAACGAACATCCCCGGTGGCAGCCGGTCCGGCCAGGCGAGCGCCACGGCCCCGTCCGCGGCCGGTTCGACCGGTTGGTCGCGCGTCTGGTCCGGCCCCGCTGGCGGCACCATGCGTGCCACGTACACCTCGCAGGTGGAGAAGTTGACGCTGCCCCCCTCGGCCGACGCCGGTTCGAGCCGGGCCTGGATGCTGTGATCGTCCTGCGGCCCCAGCCAGAGTTGGTCGAACGCCACGACTTCCAACACGGGCGGCGGCGGCTTCGGCCAGAACCACCACACGGCCAGGCTGACCGGCAGGGCGAACAGCAGCAGCAGGAGCAGTCCCCACGCCAGGCGGCGCGGCCGGCGGCTCCGCACGGAACTTTTCAGCTGGGAGGTGAGTTGCTCCAGCCGCGCCGGATCGACGGGCCTTTTGCCGGCGCGGCCGGGGGGGGTCGGGTCAAGGTTGCTCATAACGGTGCCGGTTGCTGCCGCAGCTGCGTCGAGGACACGTCCACGCGGAAGCGCTGCGGCGGGATCGCCTGGAACAGGTCGCGCCACGCCGCGGGCACGCCGATGCCGTCCAGGTCCAGATATTGTCCGCTGCCGTCGGCCCGGCACGCAACCAGAAATCGGCAGCCGTGGCCGCGAATCGCGTCCAGCGCTGCCGCCATGCCTGTCTCACCGTCGGCGTAGTAGTGCGGCGCGAACAGCCGCGCCGCCGTGTCCGCCCCGACCACGAACGCCGTGCCCGGGAACAATCGCGCCTTCTCCGCGAACGTCGGCGCCGCCGTCAGCCAGACCGGCGCCAGCCACGCGAACTGCCGCAGCCGGATCCGCACTTCTTCGGGTGGAATCGCCCCCTTATCGACATTGCGGACACTCAGCTCGAAGGCGGCCGGCTGGCCGAGCAGTTCGGCGGCGACGCGGGCCAACTCCCGATGGCCGTGATGCAGCGGGTTGAATGCCCCGGGCAGCAGGGCCGCGGGCGGCGCCGCGGTGGCGTGCAACCGGCCGTCCGGCGCGACGCACAGCATCTGGCCGGCGCTTACCAGGAGGGCCGCCCCATCCGCGCCCGGTTCCTCCGTCAACCGATCTCCCGGCAGCAACGCGACGGGCAGGGCGGTGCTGATGCCGAACAATCGCGCCATGGCACCGAGCAGCAGGGCCTTGACCACGGCTTCCTCGCCGGCACGGTCGCGAGCGCCCTTGTCCAGGGTCAGGCTCAGGGTGAGGGTGGCGGTGTCCGTGCAGACGGTGATGAAGGCGCGATGGTCGCCGCGCTTGGGCCGGTCGGTCGCCAGGCTGGCGGTACAGCCGATGCCGGCGACGGCGTGCCCCGGTGCCAGCCAGGCGGCGCGGTCGCGGCGCGCGCGGCCATGGCGCGGCTGGTGGCGGCGGAGCAATACTGTTCAGGGGAGTGGCCCAGGAATTCACACAGCGCCCGTTCGTGATAGGGGATGACGACTTCCAGCAAGGTCCGCGAGCCGCCGGGCACGTTGAGCAGCTGGGCCGCCGCCCCGGTGCCGCCGCCGGTCAGCGCCAGCACGTACTGGTAGCGTCCCTCGCGGTGCAGTGCCTCGATCAGTTGACGGGTGGCGGTGTCCATGAGCGAGCCCTGTCTTTCCTTGCCCTGCTCGGTGCGTGTAACATCATAAGGATACTCGAACCGCAAGCACCGGACGACGCCATGACCGACCATTTCGATCTTCAAACCGCGGCACGAGCCATGCAGGCAGCAGGCGAGCAGGGCAAAGCGGTCGCCCCCGTGCTCAAGCGCCTCTGTCCCGCCATTTCCCGGCAGATTGTCACAGATGGGGACACGCCCGGGCTGCTGTCGTTCTGGGGCCGCAGCGCCAACGTGGATGAAAACGTCGGCCAAACCATCGTCCCGCCGGCGATCCTGCAGGCCATCGGTCAACTGGCCGGGGTGCCGCTGCGGGGGCGTTTCGTCCACGCTGGCTTGCAGCACACCTACGGCTATCTCTTCAGTCTGATCGAGACGCCGTACGGCTACAAGCGTGACCGCTGGGTGTCGGAGGAGTGGGAACGCGGCTTCGGCATCGACCGCTCACTGCTCGGCCCGGTCCCGCGGGCCGGCACGCTGCTGGCGAACCTGACCTGGTTCATGGGTCAGGTGGTGTACTGCGAACTGCCGCGGCCGCTGCATGCCCTCGAACAATGCGCGGCGGCGGTCGCCCCGGAACTTGTTTGCTATCCGTTCCGCGATCTCCCCGTCCGCCGCGTGGTGGAACAGGTCGAATACCCCCCGGACAGCGGCCGCACGGTGCAGCTGTTTACCGACCTGGTGCCGTACCCCAATCCCCCCGCGGCCCCGGACGCCGATGTCGCCGTGCTGCTGTACTCGGTGCAAGCCGGCGCGCGCGTACCGCCGCGGCTCATCACCGCCTTCCCCGTCCGCGAGCAGATGGTGCAGGAACTCACGGCGTCCGCCTCCGGGCGGGCACGCAAGGATGTGCGGCTGCGCTACAACGCCTACCTGCCGGGACTCTACGGCAAGATCGCGCAGGGCCGCCGCTTCCTGGCCCGCTAAGTCAGTGTTCAACGATTACTTCCGCAAAGGGCGGCTAGAATAACCTTGGTCCTTTCGCAGCTTGCTCGAAGGGAGGTAAGGTCCGATGGCCAAGAAGAAACATCTGGCCAGGAAACGTCTACACAGCGGAAGAGTTGGCGAAGGCAAACCCGGCCCAACAGGCGGAACTCCGCCAACACCTGGAAAGCCGCCGCCACCGGCGGGTCAACCGCACGCGATCCCCACGCATTCCTCCAGCAGTTAAAGGAAAACCTGCTCCGGCCGGCTTTACCGTCCTGGTTTTTTTCTAGGACAGCAATCCTGACTGGAGTGGACAGAATTCCCTGTGTATTCAGACAGATGGACTAATGAGCACCGCCATTATTCCCTGGGGAACTCCACGGCTCCAGTCAGGATTGCCGTCCTAGAAAAAAAGACGAAAGGGTGATGGAGGAAGCGTCCGCCCTCAACCGCCTTTTCCGTGCAGCACCTTCTCCAGCAGTGGATACGCCACCCGGCCGCTCCACGCATGGCCGCCGTCGAAACGGTCTACCTGCAACTGCTCCGCGGCGCCCAGCACCTTGTACGCCCGGCCCATCCGCTCCAGCGCCCGGTCCACCCATTTCGGGACCATCAACTTGTCCTTGGCCCCGACCTCCCAGACGCACGGCCGTGGCGCGATCAGTGAGCCGATCTCCGGCACGTCGCCGTACTCCAGCAGGCCGGGGATCACCTGGGCGCCGCAGCTGTAACGCACCGCCACGCGCTCCTGCATCACGTTCAGCGCCTCCGGAAACCACCGCGACGCGGATGCGCGGCTCCAGGGCGGCGGTCAGCATGGTCATGCGGCCGCCGTAGGACAGGCCGACGCAGCCGAGTTTCTTCGCGTCCACCTCCGAGCGCCGGGCCAGCAGTTCCACCGCCCACAGGCAGTCGCGCAGGTTCTCGCCCATCAGCACCTTGCCGAACATTTGCAGTCGCAAAAAGGTGATGCCGCACGCATCCTGTTTGCCGTAGGTCGCCGGGTCGCCCAGCCGGCGGCCGAACGGCGTCAGGCACGGCACCGCCACCACGTAGCCGCGCCGCACCAGCTGCCGGCCGTAGTCGTAGTTGCACGACGCGATCGCCTTGGCCACGCCCGGCTTGTCGTCGCAGCCGGCCACGGGGTCGTAGCCGTAATTGCCGTGGCCGTGCAGCGCCAGCACCCCCGGCCGCGGTTTGTCCTTGCCGGCGCCTGTCGGCACCAGCACGTGGACCGGCAGCGGCGGGTGGCCGGCGGCGGTCAGGATTAATTCTTCGCGGCGATGGTCCTTCAGCTCGACGACGCGCTCGACGTGGGTTTTCCACTGGGCGGGCGGCCGGTGCGGGCCGAGCAGGGCGCGGAGCTTGGCGGCGAACTCGGCCTGCCACTTCCGGCACTCTTCCGCCGTCTGGCCACGGAACTCCAGCTTCAACGGCGCATCCGCGGCCATCTGGCGGAGGCGCTCGTCGATGGTCGGCACCCGCTGTGGCTGTTGCGCGAACAGTGCGCCCGCGGCGAGCAGGGCCGCGGCGGCAACCGCCAGCAGCGGCCGGCGGACCCAGGAGAAGCATCGACGCATGGAAAACCTCCCTATCCGGCGCGCCAACAGCAAACGCCTCTTTGCGCCATCACGTCTTACTAATACGGGGAAATTGGCCTGTGCCAAGCATCGGCGCCGCGCCGTGCCAACCGCCCTACCCGCAGGGCCGTTGCGCTTCTTGCTCCGCGCCTGGCGGTAAGTTCCCTGGGCGGCGCGGGGTGTCGGATTGTGGGTGGGGAATCCGCGCGTCCCCTGGGGCTGACAGGGGGGTCTGTGAAATGAAACGAGATGAAAACCTTCCCTGGCACTACCTCCATAATACCGCCCAGCCCGCTTCCGGGGAACCGCCTCTTTCGTGGGGCAGGCTTTCCAGCCTGCCGAGGCGCCACGGCAGGCTGGAAAGCCTGCCCCACATTCCCAGCCTTGAAACAGTGAACGACCCTGGCCCTATCCGGCCAGCACCTTGACCGGCCGCAGCACCCGCGGCCCGGCCTGGTACTCCGCCACGGCCACAAGCTGGCCCGCCGCGTCGAAGATGGCCACCGCCGCCCCGTCCGCCGCGTCCGCCGGCAGCGCCAGCGCGCCACCCTGGCGCAGTCGCTGGGCCTGATCCGCGCTGACCGTGACCGCCGGCAATTCGGCGACGGCCGCGGCCACCGGCAGCAGCCGCGCCCGCGCCACGGCGGCGTCGGCGTTCGGCGGCAGGCCCTGCTCGGCGGTGAACGGCCCCAGCCGTGTCCGCCGCAGCGTTTGCACCAGCGCCCCGCAGCCGAGCCGCTCGCCCAGGTCGCGGGCCAGCGACCGGATGTACGTCCCCTTGCCGCAGCGCACCTCCAGCTCCAGGTGGGGATACGCGAAGCTCGCCACGTCGATGCCGTCGATGCGCACGCGCCGCGGTTGCAGCATCACTTCCTCGCCGCGCCGGGCCAGGTCGTAGGCCCGCTGGCCGGTGACGCGCGCGGCCGAGAACTGCGGCGGCACCTGCTCGATCACGCCGACGAACACCCGCAGCTGGGCCTCCACCTCGGCGCGGTCGGGCGGCCGCGCCCCCGGCATCGGCGTAACGGTGCCGTCGGCGTCGTCGGTGTCGCTGCGGCTGCCGAGCAGCAGACCGGCGCGGTAGGTCTTGGCCATGTCCTGCACATACTCGCTCAGGCGCGTGGCGGCGCCGGCGCACAGCACCAGCACGCCGGTAGCCAGCGGGTCGAGGGTGCCGGTGTGACCCAGGCGGGTGCCGCGCGGGAACCAGCGCTGGGCAGCGTCCACCGCGGCCCGCGAGGTCATGCCCGTGGGCTTGTCCAGGACCAGCAACCCGTGAACGGCGGCACTCATGACGGCACCTCGGGCAAGGGATCTCTTTCAGCGGCGGCCTGGGTCGAGTATAACGCGGAGGGTGGGGCCGTCCAGTCTGACGCCGGAGGCGTCTGGACGGTTCGCGCAGCGGAGACAAGGGGACACCATGCCGGTGCCGGAACTGTGCGTCATCTTCAACCCCAGGGCGGGCCGGCAGCGGGCGGCCCGCCGGCTGGCACAGCTGCGGCATAACTGGGCGGCCCGCGCGGTCTTCTGGCCGACGGAGCGGCCCGCCCACGCCGAGGAGTTAGCCAAGTATGCGGCCCAGGAGGGCTTCGCCACGGTGGCGGCCGCGGGCGGCGACGGCACACTGCACGAGGTCGCCAACGGGCTGCTGCAGGCTGGCCGGCCGAACGTGGTGTTCGGCGTGGTGCCGATCGGCTCGGCCAACGACTATGCCGTCAGCCTCGCGAGCAACGACGTCGGGCAGCACGAGCCGCAGCCGGTGGACGTGGCGACGATCAGCGACGCCACGGGCCGGCAGCGGCACTTCATCTGCTGCATGGGCCTGGGGCTGAACGGGGCCGTTACCCTGGAGGCGCGGAAGATCAAACGGTTGCAGGGGCTGGCGCTGTACGGCCTGGCGACGCTGCGGGCGCTGTGGTATCGCTACGCCACGCCGCCGCTGGAGGTGACCATCGACGGTCAACCGCCGGTGACGTGGCCGACGCTGATGCTGAGCGTGATGCTGGGGCGGAGTGAGGGCGGGTTCGTGATGGCGCCGCGGGCGCGGGTAGATGATGGACTGTTCGACTACCTGCAAGCGGGGGCGCTGTCGCGCTTCGAGGTGATGCGTTTCCTGCCGCGGATGGCGATCTGGGGGCCGCCGGACGATCACCCCAAGGTGCGCCAGGGCCAGTGCCGTGAACTGACGCTCCGGTCCCCTGTGCCGTTGACCGTCCACATCGACGGCGAATTTTTCGCCCGCCCCGAGGACGACGTCCGCACGATGCACATCCGCCTGGTGCCGCACGCCCTGCGCCTGCAGGTGTTCACGCCGGGCCAGTGATGGTCTGTCTTCGTTCGTAGTACCGCCTGAAGGCGGTACTACGAACGAAGACAGACTCGTCAGCGCGTGTTCTGCGTCCGGGGCCGGACGGTTTCAATCGAGCGGTTGATCCACCAGCCGCCGGCCACCCCGAGCATGATGGTGAGCACCAGCAGAATCGTCAGCAGACCGAACACTCGCAACGGCGACTCCGGGGCCGACAAGGGCTCCCGGGCCGGCGGCGGTTCTTCCAGCCGGTCGGGTGGCTCCAGGGACATGCTGGTGATGGCACCCCCCGGTCGGCCCGTGGAGGGCTCGTCCAGTACGATGGGGTCGAGCACTTCCAGCGGCTCGTCGCTGCTGGGTGAGGAGGGCGGCGGAGCCACGGCCGGCGGAGGTTGTGGCGGGGCGAGAGGCGACGGCGCTGTCAGGGCAGGGTTGGCCGCCGGCGCCAGCGCAGGGTTGGCCGCCGGCGTGGGAGCCACCGGGCCGTTCGGCGGCGCGGCTTCCGGGGTCGGGAGCGGTGCCGGCGGTGCCGCCGCGGCTTCAGTCGGCGCAGGCGCGGCAGGCGCCGCAGGCTCTGCGGCCTTCACCTGGAGCTTGAAGCCACAGGCCGGGCACTTGATATACTTGCCCGCCAGATGGTCCTGCACGCGTAGTTTGCGCTTGCAGCCAGGACAGTGCAGCAGGATGGGCATGCGCCACTCCGCCAGGGGGTTCAGCGGTAATCTTCACGGATCGGGTAGAAAATATCCAGCGCTTCCACCGGTTCGTCCAGGGCGACGACCTTGTGGGCCACGCCACCGGGGATGCGAAACAGGTCGCCGGCTTGCAGCGTCTTCTCCTCGCCGCCGATGTGGAACACCGCCCGGCCCTTGAGGACCACGCCCACCTGTTCGTGCGGATGGTGGTGTTCCTCGACGACCGCGTGTGGCTCCAGCCGGGCCAGCGACAGCATCATCCGGTCGGCGACGCAGGTCTGCACCGTCACGCCGGGGAAGATGTTGTGGCGGGAACACTCGTCGGCGGTGGGGAAATACTGGCTCATCAGAGACCCTACCCTGACTTCAGCGAAGAAAGACAAAAACCCTGAGCCGCCGTCGGGGCGGCTCAGGGTCCGTTACCTCCACCCCACACGGCGGTCAATTTTTCAGAGCGCCGCGCAACTGGTAATGCATCTCCGCGGTGTTGCGGATCATCAACGACATGGTCGGCTGTTGGAACGTGATGGTGCCGGTGCCGCCGTTGATCTGCCAGCTGCCCGGCTCGACCGAGTTCATGATGTTCAGGATCAGGCCGTTGACGTTGGCGTACATCTGCTGTTGATTGATGTACGGGTTGGGGCCCATGGCCACCGGCACGACGAGATCCTGCACCGGATAAGCCCGCGTCACCACCGCGTCCTTCGCCTTGGCCGGCGTCATCACCTGGACGGCGGCCTCCTTGATGATGAACGTCAGCCCCTTGTCGGCCAGGATTTTTTTCAGGATCGTCCGCACGGTCACCTTCTTCGGCAGCTTGAACGTCACCTTGTCGGTGTCGTATTCAACGCCGGCTTCCTTCAGCGACACCTCATCAATGGAGACGATGAGGTTGGTCTTTTCCTGGATCATCTCGATGGCTTCCTTGAGCGTGACCTGATCAAAGTTGGGCGTCATCACGGAGTTGAGGGCCTTGAGCATTTCCAGCTCGGCCTTGGTGTACTTGGACCGAATATCCCGCTCGGTGGCCCTCACGAACCGTTCCGTGAAGGGCTTCTCCTCCATGTTGCTGTACGTCCGGTAAATGTCATTCGTGATGTTGACGGTGGACTGTTCACGCTGGTTCTTGAGGCCGCTTTGCACCATCAGCGTCTTGTTGCCCTGGTTGATGAAACTCCCCGCCTGGCCGGTGACGCCGGTGCCCTGCGACCGGTCAATGCCCTGCCCGCCCTTGGCCTTCGTCTGCTTGATGAGCCTGGCCGCGGCCTGTTTGGACTCCAGCTCCGCCTGCACGGCCTGTTCGCGGGCGATGGCGTCCAGGGCGGTGAGCCGGGCCTGGACCTGCCGCTGCAGTTCGGCGCGTTCGGGCTCGCTCAATTCGCTCGCACCCTCCACGCGGGCCAGGGCGGTCTGCAACAGACTCCGCGCCCCTGCGGGTTGGTCTTCTGCAGCTGGAGGGCGCCCGCGATCAACCCCTTCACGTCCGACTGCAACTTTTGCGAACCCAGATCGGTCTTGGCCTTGAACTTTTTCAGGTAATCGTCGGCGCACAGCGTGGCACCGCCGCACAGCAGCACGGCGAGGGCGCAGACGGCCCCGAACACCAGGGATTTCGGCAGGCGGACGGCTGACATGATGATGCTCCTCATGTGCTTGGGGTTGGGCGCACCCTCTCCCCCTATCCTTATTAACGTACCCCGGCCGGCAACGTTTAGCCAGAGAAAAAAAAGAAACCCGGAACGCCCGCACAGATTCTCAACGGCGGAGCAGCGCGAGAAAGCGCTGGTAGGGCTCTTGCCATGCCTGTGGGTTGTGCGGCGTGTACTCGCGTACCTCCACCGAGCGCCGCACCACCTCGCGCCCCTGCGCCAGCGAGCCGATCAGCCGCAGCCCCAGCGCCTGCACCAGCACGTTGCCCAGCGCGGTCGCCTCCACCGGCCCGGCCAGCACTGGCCGGTCGCAGGCGTCTGCCGTGAACTGGCACAACAGCGCGTTCTGACTGCCGCCGCCGACGACGTGGATCACCTCCACCTGGCGGCCCAGCAGTTCTTCGAGCCGCTCCAGCACCCAGCGGTAGCGCAGCGCCAGACTCTCCAGGGCGCAGCGGACGACGGCGCCCGGTTCGGCCGGCGCGAGCTGACCGGTGCGGCGGCAGAACTCCGCCAGCGCCGCGGGCATGCTCGCCGGCAGGATGAAGGTGGCGTCGTCCGGATCGACCAGGCTGGCGAACGGCGGCGCCACCTCGGCCAGCCGCATCAACTCCTCGTAGTTAAAATCGTGGCCGGAACGCTCCCACGCCCGGCGGCACTCCTGCACCAGCCACAGACCCATGACGTTCTTGAGCAGGCGGACGGTGTTGCCGACGCCGCCCTCGTTGGTGAAGTTGCACGCCTGCACCTGTGGGTTGACCTGCGGCCCCGGGATTTCGACGCCCATCAGCGACCAGGTGCCGGAACTGATGTACGCCCAGGACGCCGCTGACGCCGGCACCGCCGCGACTGCCGCCGCCGTGTCGTGCGTCGCCGGCGCGATCACCGGCACGCCCACCAGCCCCGCCTCCGCCGCCACCGACGGCCGCAGCGGTCCCAGCACCGTGCCCGGCGGCACCAGTGTGCCGAAGATTTTGTCCGGCAGCCCAAACGCCCGCAGCAGGTCGCGCGCCCAGGTGCGCGTGTGCGGGTCGATCACCTGACCGGTGCTGGCATCGGTGTATTCGTTGACCTTGATGCCCGTCAGGAGGTAGTGGAACAGGTCCGGCATGAACAGTAGATGTTCGGCCACGTCCAGCAGCGGCGAACGGTCGCGCTGCAGCGCCAGCAGCTGGAACAGCGTGTTGAAGCGCATGAACTGGATGCCCGTCTGCCGAAACACCTCGTCGCGCGACACACGCTCGAAGGCGGTGTCGAGAATCGTTTCGGTGTGCGGGTCGCGGTAGTGGCGTGGGTTGCCGAGCAGCGTACCGCCGCGGCCCAGCAGCGCGAAATCGACGCCCCAGGTGTCCACGCCGAGGCCGTCCACGCCGCCGTGCTCCGCGGCACACTTGCGGCAGGCGGTCAGGAGGTCGCCGTGCAGCCGCAGCACGTCCCAGTGCAGCGAGTCCAGGGTGCGCACCGGGCCGTTGCCGAAACGGTGGACGACTTCGAGGCGGAGGCGGTCGCCGTCGAAGTGGCCGATGATGCCGCGGCCGCTCTCGGCGCCGAGGTCGAACGCGAGCAGTTTCTTGGTGGCGGACATGGTTTCTTCTCCCAGGGGGTGGGGAGCATTCTATGCCCCGCGGTGGCGAGCGGCGCGGACCGTCAAACTCGCACGTTCTGGGCTATGCTTGTCCATGAGCACACCCGCGCAACCGACACAACCCGGCTGCAAAGAAATCACTGCGGTCGCCGCCGGCCTCGCCGCACTCATGGCGCTGCAACTGGTGCTGGCCAATGCGCTGTATCTGTTTCATACCCATTTCTGGCTCGACGAACTGTTCACCTACGCCATCGTCGCCGACCCGGATGTGCCGCACTCACTGGAAGCGCTGGCCGGTGCGGTCGATACCAATCCGCCGACGCTGCACCTGCTGTTGCGCGGCTTCTCGACGCTGCTCGGCGGCCCCGGCGAAGTGGCGTTTCGCAGCTTCGCGCTGCTGGCGATGTTCGCCGCATTGCTCGGCATCTACCTGGTGCTGCGCGATCTGTTTCCACTACTGCCGGCGCTGGTCGGTGTGCTGGCGGTATGGTGCCATCCACTGATCCTGCGACATGCGTTCGAGGCGCGCTTCTACGGCCCCTGGCTCGCCGGCCTGGTGTGGTACGCCTACTTCCTGGCGCGGTCGCTGCGGGCGCCGCGGCAGTTCGGCTGGCTGGCGGCGGTGGCCGTGGCATCCGTCTTTGTGTGTACCATCCACTATTTCGGCATCATCACGCTGGGGCTGGTCACGCTATTCGAGCTGTGGGCACACCGGCCCTGGGGCAAACGCTCCCTCCGCCCCCTGGTCGCGGTCGCCTGCGGGCCGCTGGCGCTGGCCGCGTGCCTGCCGTTCTATTTCGGCCAGCGCGCGGCGCTGACTGTCGGTACCTGGTGTCCGTCGCCGGACTTGCTGGGGACCGTCGGCGGCCTGGCGCCGCTGCTGGTCGTGCTCTGCCTGTTCGGCCTGCGCGGTCTGTTCGCCCGGCACCTGCCCGCCGGCCGCGACCCCGGCGCCGTGCTCGGCCTGGTGGCGCTGGCGCTGCTGCCGGCGGCGCTGACGGTGTTCTCGCTGACCGTGCAGCCGGCGACCATGGCCCGCTACGTCCTGCCCGCGCTGGCGGCGCTGGCGCCGCTGGCGGCCTTCGTCTGCGTGCTGCTGCCGCGGCCGGTCCGCATCGGCCTGGGCCTCGGACTCGCCGTCGCTGGCGCCTGGGGCCTGCACGACCTGGCCAACCTCTACCGTGACCGCGACCGCCAGACCGACGAACTCATCGCCGCTGTCCGCGAACTGCCGCCGGACACGCCGGTCGTGTTCGAGTACACCAACACGCTGTACGCCCTCGACCACTACGCGCCGGACCTCGCCGGCCGCTGTTACTTCCTCGACTTCGAGCGCGATCAGCTCGAACACGCCAGCAACCACCGCGTCACCACCCGCGACGTGGCCCGGCAGTACACGAAGTTCCGCGGCCGCCCCGGACTGATGCCCTGGACTGATTTCAAGAGTCTGCCGCGGCGCTACGTGGTCCCCGGCGCCGAGCCGTCGGAACCGATTGACGAACCGCACACGCGCTTCCCGGGCTTCGCGCTCCGGCAGCACCGGGCGGGGCTTTACGAGTTGACGCCCGCGGCGCAGGCTTCGCGGTGACAGAGGACTGACACGCCCTCGCGCCGCAGCACGGCGAGCAGGGAGACGCCCACGGGCAGCCGGCACCAGCGCCAGCAGGCAGGCTTCACCATGAAGTGATAAAGCAAGCGATTCAGCCAGCGGCCGGGCACCTTATCCTCGGCCCGCTCTGCCCCCGGCCGCGGCGGAAACCAGCGCCGCCAGAGCCGCACCAGGGCGATCAGCGGTAGCACCGCCGTGTTGAAGTAGGTGCAATGCAGCAGCCGCAACCCCGGTTGGCCGACGTGAGCCAGTAACTCCTTGCGGACGTAGCGGCGACGGTGGTGCAGGGCCACGTCCCAGTCGCTCCACAGCCACTTCAGCGCCGGCACCGTGACGACCAGCAGACCGCCGGGCCGCAGCAGCCGCGTCAGTTCCCGCACCGCCGCAACGGGGTCGTCCAGGTGTTCGAGCACGTCCAGGGCGGTCACCACCGTGGCGGTGCCGTCGGGCAGGTCGATGTGATCGAGAGCGGTTTGCAGGACACGGCCGCCCACCGCCTCGACGCGCGGCCGGGCCGCGGCAATGCTCTCGGCGTGGTCGTCCAGCCCCACCACCTGGCAGGTCGCGCTCACCTCTTCGAGCAACGTGCCGGTGCCGCAGCCGGCGTCCACCCACACGTCCTCCGGTTGCAGCGTGAGGTGACGGTCCACCCAGTGGCGGACGATGGCGCGCTTGCCCTGGTAGAACCAGTGGCGGCGGTCGAGGCGGTCGAGCTTTGCGTATTCTTCGGCGTTCATGAAGACGGCCCCGTCTGATGCACCTGGCGGATGAAGTACAGCGGCCGGCGTTTCACCTCGTCGTAGATGCGGCCGATGTACTCGCCGAGCAGGCCGACGCTGAACAGTTGCACGCCTCCCAGGAACAGAATCGACACGATGGTGCTGGTGTAGCCGTCCACCACGGGTACGCCGAACAGGCCGACATTCAGCAGCCGGCACGTCACGAGCACCATGCCGTAGAGCATGGCGAACCCCGCCGTCAACAGCCCCAGGGCCAGGCTGAGCCGCAGCGGCTTGTAACTGAAGCCGAAGATGGCGTCCAGGGCGTAGCGCAGCAGCCGGAAGAAGCTTTGCTTGGGCTCGCCGGCGGCGCGCTCCGCCCGGTCGTAGTGGACGATGGCCGTCTTGAAGCCGACCCAGGCTCGCAGCCCCGGCAGATAGCGGTTCGTCTCGGTCAGGCGGTTGATGGCGTCCACCGCCTGGCGGTCGAGCAGGCCGAAGATGCCCGCGTTCAGCGGGATGGGGTAGTCCGACAGGAAGCCCAACACCTTGTAAAAGAGCCAGAACAGGCCGCGGCGCAGGCCGGTCTCGGCGCGCTTGCGGCGCTCGGCGATGACGATCTGGGCGCCGTCGCGCCACGCCGCCACCAGGTCCGCAATAACCCGCGGCGGGTCCTGCAGGTCGCCGTCGATGAGCACGACGGCGTCGCCCCTGGCCACGGACAGTCCGGCCGTCAGCGCCGCCTGGTGGCCCCAGTTGCGCGACAATTCGACCACCACGACGTGCGGGTCGTCCTGCTGCACGCGCAGCAGCAGCTCCCGGGAGCGGTCGCGGCTGCCGTCATCGACGTAGACCACCTCCCAGGGCTCGCCGAGGCCGCCGGCCACGCTGGCGATTTCCTTGTGCAGCCGGTCGATGAGCGCTTCTTCGTTGTAGATGGGGATGACGACGGAAATCATGACTTCACCTGCTCGGGGAACCGGACGTACCTTCGTCCGGCGGGGGATCAGGTCAAGTCTAGGTCAGCGGGGGGCGGCGGGCGGACTTTTTCGGCCTGCCCGGTGGCAAGGAGCCGGGGCCGACCAGTTGGCAGATGGTCGCGCTGCCGTCGTGCCGGCGGTTGCCAGGCCGCGCAAGGGCGTCAAGGCCGTCAAGGGGATCACGGGCCGCGCGTTGCCAACCGGACCTGCCGCGCCCTGCCGGCGGGCGCCTCTCGCTGCCAGGTCGAGCAAGGCCGTCAAGGGCGTCATCCGCACGCGAGCCCACCCCGGACCCCCTTGCACCGACTGGCAGCGGAAGGCGTTGCCCCGGTCTGGGGCTCCTAGAGCGGTTCCCAGTCGCGTGGACTACAAGTCGTGGGACGGCTCTCCAGAGCCGTCGGGAGAACGCTGACGGCTCTGGAGAGCCGTCCCACGACTTGTGCGCTACCCAAAC
The DNA here is from genome assembly GCA_963750165.1 of uncultured Gemmataceae bacterium. GTDB lineage: Bacteria > Planctomycetota > Planctomycetia > Gemmatales > Gemmataceae > CAVVPN01. The sequence continues at coordinate 1,413,887 of CAVVPN010000003.1, forward strand.
GCGAACCGCTCTAACGGTAGACGGTGAGGCTGGGCAAGCTTCGCCGTAGTTCGGCGACGCCGGCATCGGTCACGACGGTGTCAGTGAGACTGAGCACGCGGAGCGCCGTCAGCCGGGTCAGCGCACAGCCCCCGATCCGTCACGGGCGTGCCGTCCAGGGCGAGATCCTCAAGCGCTTTCAGTGCGGCCACGCCCTTCAGCCCCGCGTCCGACACCTTCGACCGCGCCAGGTCCAGGCTCCGCAGGGAGGGCAGCCGGGCCAGTGCGGCGACCCCCGCGCCCGTTACTTCCGTACGGCTGAGGCTCAACCGCCATAGGGCGGGCAGCCCGGCCAGGTCCTTCAGCCCGGCGTCGGTCACCCCGGTGCCGTCGAGGGACAGGCCGCGCAGCGACTTCAAGCGGGCGATGTCTCTCACCTCCGCGTCGGTCACACGCACGGCCACGAGGGACAGGTCCTCCAGCGCCGTCAGCCTGGCCAGTTCCTTCAGACCGGCGCCCGTCACCGGGGTGGCGTCGAGGTTCAGCCCCCGCAGGGACCGCAGCCGGGTCAGCCCCTGCAACACCTCGTCCGTGACGTTGGTGTTGCCCAGGTCCAGGTGGCGGAGTGCCTTGCACCCGGCCAGTTCCTTCAGCCCCGTGGCCGTGAGGTTGTGGGCGGTGCGCAGGCCCAGCGCTTCGAGCGCCGGCAACTGGGCCAGTTCCTTCACGCCCGCGTCCGTGACGTCGCTGCTGCCCAGTTCCAGGGCGCGCAGCGTCTTCAGTCCGGCCAGTTCCTTCAGCGCCGCGTCCGACACGTTGGTGCCGAACAGGAACAGGCCGAAGCCGTGCGGCGGTTGGGGCAATTTCCCGATGCCCCCCTCCGGCCACTGGTCGAACGCGAAGGCCGGCACCCACCCCGGCTCTGCCGCCGCGACCTGATTGAGTTTCGCGAACACCGTGACCCGGTCCGGACTCATCCAGCCCACCCGGGCCCCCGCCTGCCGCCAGGCGGCGACGACTTCCGGGGGCAGGGAGCGCGGCCGTTGGCCCTGGTTGGCCGCGGCGGCCTGCTTCCCGGCGGCGCCACCCTTCGGCGGCGTCGCCGGCCCGCCGGCGATGAGCCAGCCCACCCCGGCCGCGGAGAACACCAGGACCAGCAGCCCCAGGACGACCCGCGACGGCGCCGACGCACCGACGCCCTGGGCGAGCCGCAAGGCCACGGCGGAGACGCCGCCGGCGCCCTGTCCGGCCGTGGCCGCCAGCACGGCCGGCGCCGTGGCCGCGGCCAGCGCCGCCGGCACCGCCGCCGCGCCCGGCGCCGCCTGGGCCGCGGCAAGGGCCGCCGCGAGGGTCAGGCCGCGCCGGGCCAGGCGCTCGTGCAACCGGCGACGGCCCCGCTCCAATCGGCCCTTGACCGACCCCGGCGTCCAGCCCAGGCGCCGGGCCGCCTCCTCCTGCGGCACGCCTTCCAGGGCACACAGCAGGACCGGCAGGCGGTACGCTTCGGGCAGCAGTTCGACCTCCTCGTCCAGGGCGGTGAGCAGTTCGCGGCCGGCTACCTCGGCGAGCGGGCCGCGGCCGGGCGCGGGCGGCTCCGGCGAAACCGCGACCGGCCGCGGCTGGCGCAGCACGGCAACGGTGAGCGCCTTGCGGGCCACGCGCAGGGCGACGCCGTATAGCCAGCCCGTCAGCCGCGCCGGCTGGCGTAACGCGGCGGCCCGCCGTGCCAGGACGAGGAACGTGGCCTGAAAGGCGTCCTCGGCGGCGTGATGGTCGCCGAGGACGCGCCGGCAGACGCGCCAGACCATCGGGCCGTGGCGGTGGACCAGCGCGGCGAAAGCCCGCTCGTCGCGCTGGTCGGCGTAGCACGCCAGCAGTTCGGCGTCGCCGGCCGACGGCGGAGCCGCGCGGCTGCCCAGCAGGTTGATCAGGTGTGGGAAGTGGGTGTTCATGGGAGTGTCCCTCGGGGTTCAACAGTTTCTGACCAGCAGATACTGCCCCGAAGGGCCCCGACCGCACACGGATTTTTTTCTAGGACGGCAATCCTGACTAGAGTGGACAGAATTCCCTGTGTATTCAGACAGATGGACTAATGAGCACCGCCATTATTCCCTGGGGAACTCCACGGCTCCAGTCAGGATTGCCGTCCTAGTTTTTTTCGACTCAGAGCAGGTCAGCCAGCAGCCGCAACGCGGCCGCCGCGTTCGCACGGGCCGCCGCACTCAACCCCTCGCCCACCTCCGTCCGGGTGATCGCCACCGCGAGCAGCCACGCTGCCGGCACCTTGCCCCACAGGGCCGCCGTCAGCCCGAGGAGCCGGCGCGGCGTGAAATGGTGCGTCAGCCGCGGGCCGTCCTGCTCCGGGGACAGCGGCTCCACGGTCACGGCGGCGGTCGGGACGTCGGTCAGCCGGGCGTCCACGAAGACCACGCGGGCCACGTTGAGCAACAGGGCGGCGAGTTCCGGCAACAGTTGTTGTGTCGAAAGTGTCTGGACGTTGGCGATACCCTGGGCGGCGACTGCCCGCGCCACCCACGGCCCCACGCCGTCGTCTCCGCGGAGCGGGTTACCGATGCCGATTACCAGCGTTTGTGGATGCGCGGCCATCAGTCTCCCCGGCGGGCCTCGTCCAGCACCCGGCCCGCAGCGTCCACCAGCTGGACGTGCAGCGCCATCTGGCCGAGGGCGTGCGTCGAGCAACTCAGGCACGGGTCGAAGGCGCGGATGCCGGCCTCGATGCGGTTGAGCACGCCTTCGGGAATCGTCGCATCCTTGACGTAGTGCTTGGCGATCTGCGTCACCGTGCGGTTCATCGGCAGGTTGTTCTGTCCCGTTGCAATGAGCAGGTTCACCTTGAGCAGCAGGCCGTTTTCATCGACCGTGTAGTGGTGGAACAGCGTGCCGCGCGGCGCCTCGCTGCAGCCGACGCCGTCGCGCTGGTTGATGCCGGCCTCGGCCTGCAGCCGGCCGGCGTACAAATCCTCGTCGCCGAGCGCCGCCTCGATCTTTTCCAGGGCCGCCAGGATTTCCAGCAGTCGGGCATAGTGGTAGAAGAACGAGCTGAGCACGACAGCGCCGCCGCGGCCGCGGTACTCGGCCAGCTCGGCGTCGGCGCGCGGCGAGTTGAAGCGGCGGGCGACGTTGAGCCGGGCCAGCGGCCCCACCCGGTACGCTCCGTCCGGGTAGCCGAGCGCCTTCCAGTACGGCGATTTCAAATACGACGATGGCTCCCCCGCCTCGCCCAGAAATTCCTCAAATTTCGCGGGGTCCGCACGGTCGGCGACCGGCTGGCCGGCCGCGTCCACGACGCGCAGCGGGCCATCGTAATGCTCCCAATCACCCTCCGGCGTCACCAGGCCCAGGAACAGGCTCGGGAAATGGCCGAACGCGGCCGCCTCGTCCTTGAAGCCGTCGAGCAGTGACTTGAACTTGCCGAGCGCCGCGGTCGCGGTGGCCAGCGCCTCCGGCAGCTTCTCGCGGATTTTGCCGCCGCCCTCGCGCGGCAGGTGGGCGCGGACGCCGCCGGGGATCGCCCACGCGGGGTGAATCTTCTTGCCGCCCAGCCACTCGATGATTTCCTGGCCGAACTGCCGCAGCCGGATGCCGCCGCGGGCCAGCGCCGGCTCGACCGCGGCCAGGCCGAAGACGTTCCGCTGGGCCGGGTCGCTGTCCAGGCCGAGCAGCAGATCCGGGGCGCTGAGGTGGAAGAAGCTCAGTGCGTGCGACTGGACGATCTGGGCCAGGTTCATTAGCCGTCGCAGCTTTTCCGCGGCCGGCGGGATGCGCACCGCGAGAATGGCGTCGCCGGCCTTGGCGGAGCAGAGCAGGTGGCTGACCGGGCAGATGCCGCAGACGCGCGGCGTGATGCTCGACATCTCCCACAGCGGCCGGCCCTCGCAGAATTTCTCGAAGCCGCGGAACTCCGCGACGTGGAAGCGCGCGTGATCCACCTGGCCCGCGTCGTTCAGGCGGATGGTGATCTTGGCGTGGCCCTCGATGCGGGTCACGGGGTCGATGATGATCTGCCGGGACATGACGCGGCCCTCCACCTCTTCGGGCGAGCGGCGCGGCGTCAGCCCGCCGGTGTTGTGCAGTACTCTTCGGGCGAGCGGCGCGGCGTCAGCCCGCCGGTGTTGTGCAGTACCGGCGGGCTGACGCCGCGCCGCTCGCCTCGAAAACCCAACCTCACCCGAAGCGGATGAATTCCCCCGCGAGCGCCGGCGTCTCGCCCTTCAACACCGCCTCCAGCAGCGCCCGGATGCGCGGCGCCGGCGGCGGACAGCCGGTCAGGTACACGTCCACCGGCACCACCTCATGCACCGGCCGCGCCTGGTCCAGCAACGGCGGCAGCACGCCCGCCTCGCCCGGCAGCCCTGGTCGCAGCGTCGCCAGCTCGACGTAACTCCGCCGCAGCACCGGCTCCGCCTTGCCCAGTGGGTTGCGCAGCGCCGTGACGTTGCCCGTCACCGCACAATCGCCGAACGCCACCAGCACCCGCGTCCGCGCCCGTACCTTGTGGATCATCTCCAGGTTGTCCGTGTTCGCCACGGCCCCTTCCACGAGCGTCACATCGACGCCCTGCGGGAACTCCTTCACGTCCAGAAGGGGACAGTACACGAGGTCCGCCAGCCGGGCCAACTCCAGCAGCCACTCGTCCAGGTCGAGGAAGGACATGTGACAGCCGGAACAGCCGCCGAGCCAGATCGTGGCGAGTTTCAGACGTTCCATTCGTGACGCTCCCGGGCGACAATGAGCAGTTCCAGCCGGCCGCGCTCGTGCTGCACCCCGGCGACCGGCGTGCCCCGCGGGAACAGCGCCCCTGTCGGACACGCCGCCACGCACTTGCCGCACGACGTACACGTCTCCGACTGGCCCCACGGCTGGTTCAGGTCCGTGATGACCCAGGAGTGAACGCCGCGCCCCGCCACGTCCCAGGTGTCGGCGCCCTCCACCTCGTCGCAGACACGCACGCACCGGGTACACAGGATGCAGCGGTTGTGGTCCATGCCGAAGCGCGGGTGGCTGTGATCGACCTTGAGATCCGGGAACAGGTAGTCGAAGCGGACGTGATCGACGCCGAGCTTCACCGCCAAATCCTGCAGCTCGCAGCGGGTGTTGGCGACGCACACCGAGCAGACGTGGTTGCGCTCCGCCAGGAACAGCTCGATAATCATCTTGCGGTACTCGGCCAGCCGCGGCGACTGCGTGTGCACGACCATGTTCTCGGCCGCCTGCGTGACGCACGCCGGCAGCAGCCGCGGGTTGCCCTCGACCTCCACCAGGCACAGGCGGCAGGCGGCCACCTCCGACAGCCCCTCCAGGTGGCACAGGGTCGGCACGAACACGCCGGCCTCGCGCGCGGCCTGCAGCAGTGTCTCGCCGGCGCGGGCGGTCACGGGCTTGCCGTCGATGGTCAGGGTGTTAACGGCCATGCGCTGCTCCAACAATATGCCCCGGGAACCCCCCGCGTTGTGGCACGGTCGGGAGACCGTGCCACAACGGGGTGCGGCTCACACCTCCCGCGTTGTGGCACGGTCTCCCGACCGTGCCACCTGCCCCGACCGAAGCTCTCCTCTTCTGGTCGCTCGAACGAGGGGAGACCTGCGGTCGGGCCGAGTGGCCTGGTCCGGAGACCAGGCCACAACAGGAGGGCGAGACCGTGCCACAACAGGGCGCGGCTCACACTTCGGGGACCGAGGCCCGCCGCAACTTCGCCTCATACTCCCCCCGGAAATGCTTCAAGCTGCTCAACACCGGATTCGGCGCCGACTGCCCCAGGCCACACAGGCTCGTGTGCTTCACCATGTCCGCCAGCGCCTCCAGCCGCGTCACATCCACCGGCGACCCCGCGCCCCTGACCAGGCGCTCCAGCATGCCGTGCATCTGCACCGTACCGACCCGACACGGGATGCACTTGCCGCACGACTCGTCCTGGCAAAAGTCCATGAAAAAGCGGGCCACGTCCACCATGTCGGCCTTCTCGTCCAGCACGATCATGCCGCCCGAGCCAACGATGGAGCCGATGGCCGCCATCTCCTCGTAGTCCACCGGTGTGTCCAGCAGCGACGCCGGCACGAAGCCGCCCGACGGGCCGCCGGTCTGCACCGCCTTGACCTTGCCGCCGTCCGGTGGGCCGCCGCCCATCACCTCGACGATCTGCCGCAACGGCGTGCCCATCGGCACCTCCACCAGCCCGGTGTAACGCACCTTGCCGGCCAGCGAAAACACCTTGGTGCCGCGACTCTTGCCCGAGCCGATGGCCGCGTACCACTCCGGGCCGCGGCTGATGATCGGGGCGATGTTGGAAAACGTCTCGACGTTGTTGATGAGTGTCGGACAGTCCCACAGCCCCTCGACGCCCGGGTATGGCGGTCGCGGCCGTGGCAGGCCGCGCAGCCCTTCAATGGAGTGGATCAGCGCCGTCTCCTCGCCGCAGACGAACGCCCCGGCGCCGATGCGGATCTGGATGTCGAAGGCGAACGGGCTGTCGAGCACCTGCGCCCCCAGCAGACCGTGACGGCGGGCCTGCTTGAGCGCCAGTTCCAGGCGGTGGATCGCCAGTGGATACTCGCCGCGGACGTAGACGAAACCCTCGCGGGCGCCGATGGCGTAGCCAGCCAGGGCCATGCCCTCCAGCACACGATGCGGGTCGCTCTCCAGGACGGTGCGGTCCTTGAACGCGCCCGGGTCGCCCTCGTCCGCGTTGCAGATGACGAACTTGCGGTCGCCCGGCGTCTTGGCCGCCACGCCCCACTTCAGGCCGGTTGGGTAGCCGGCACCGCCGCGGCCGCGCAGGCCGCTCCGGGCCACCGCGTCCACCACGTCCGCCGGCCGCAACTCATGCAGCGCGCTGCGCCAGTGCCTGGTACGCGCCCGCGGCAATCGCCGACTCGATCCGCTCCGGATCGACCCGCCCGCAGTTCTCCAGCACCACCGACATCTGCCCCGCGAAGAACGGGTGGTCCGGTGGTGCCTTCGGTGCCGTCGCGGTACCGCCGCGGGCCGCCTCGACCAGCGACGGCGCGTTCTCCGGCGTCACCTGCAGGTACAGATCGTCGCCCGGATCGACGCGCACCAGCGGCCCCTGACTGCACAGCCGCAGGCAACCGACGCCGACCACCTCGGCCCGGTCCTGCAAGCCCGCGGCGGTCACGGCCCCTTCGAGCGCCTGCTTGACGCCCTGGCTGTTCGCCGACTGGCAGCCGGCCGCGACGCAGCAGCGGAAGCGCAGCGGCTTGTGGGCCGCCGTCTCGGTTTCCGCGATGACGCTCAGTTCACTCGGCTCCATGCGCCAGCCACCCTTTCACGCGCTCCCGGATCGACTCGACGCTGACATGGCCCGCGACGGTGCCGTCGTAGACCACCGCCGGGGCGATGCCACATGCCCCCAGGCAGCGGGCCGAGAGCAGCGATACCCGGTTGTCCGCGGACGTGTCTCCCGCCTTGACGTGGGCCAGTTGCTCCACCGCCCCCACCAGCGCCGCCGCCCCCTTGACGTAGCAGGCGGTGCCCATGCACACGACGCACTGGTGTTCGCCGCGCGGCGTCAGCGAGAAGAAATGGTAGAACGTGGCGACGCCGTAGACCCGGCTCGGCGGCAGCTTCATCTTGTGCGCGACGAAGTGCAGCAGGTCCACGTCCAGGAAGCCGAACAACTCCTGGGCCAGGTGCAGCACTTCAATGAGCGCATGCTGGGCGAAGCGATGGCGCTTCATCTCGGCTTCGAGGCGTTTGAAGCGCTTGTCACCGCTGGGATGAGGCGGGGCCGGCGCCGTGTGCGGACCTGGGTTCATGGAGACTCCTTCACCGGGCATGATCCGTTGCCGTCCCCGCTGGTGGGGGTCGATCCCCTGGCAGCAGTATAGGGCGTGGCCCGACCGGGGGACAGACCGGCACACGCTTCAAGCAAATTCAGGGGCGGTTGCTGCGCGGGGCGCGACATCTCGCCCCCGGGCTGGTTTCGCCGCTGCGGCGCCGCACCACGACTCACGGGCGCTGTGCGGTTTTGCGCCACCCAGGGGCCGCCCTGTGCGGGGCGAGCACAGGACAGCGGCGGCGCGAGCCCCTTGGGGTCGCGCCGGGCATTGGCGGAGGTCGTGCAGATCGGTCAGCGAATCAAATGAGTTCGGCTACCTTGCCGCGGGCCGTTGCCGAGTTCGGAGGCCGTTCAAGCTACTCCGGCTGTAGCTTTTACAGATTCCGGCGCACGCGACTTGCAATCCAGCTTCTGGGAGGTTACGTTTTTTGTCAGGCGCTGGCGTAGCGCAGCGCCTGGCGGAGAGCGTAAAATCTGAAAAATCGACCCTTGCTTGATAGGACGCGCGGCGCGCCCTAATCACCTGGTTCGGCGAAGAAGGTGGAGGTGGCGTCGCGTGGAACGCTGGGTCGCCTACGCCCTGATCTCAATGGCGTTCGCCGGGTTCACCTCGGTCATCGCTAAACAGGGACTGGCCGGCATCTCGGGCGAACTCGGGCTGGCCGTTCGCACCTGCTTCGTGGCCCTTTTCGTCTTGGGGTTCGCGGCTGTCGCTGTGCCCCGCGAGCAGGTCGGCTCGCTTGCCCGCCACAACCTCCTGTGGCTCGGGCTATCCGGAGTGACCACGGCCGCATCGTGGGTGTTTTACTACAAGGCTCTCAAGGACGGCGAGGTGTCCACAGTCGCCCTGATCGACAAGGGCAGCTTCATGGTGGCCGTGGTCCTAGCATGGCTGCTGCTCGGCGAGCGGATCACGACCCGGATTGCCGTAGGGAGCGCGCTTATCTTGGCCGGGCTGGTCGTCGTGTCCCGCCGATAGCCGCCACGGGCTAAGTGGTTCGTACCGCCCCATTAACTGGAGGGTTGCGGGATCGTTCGTAGGACGGCTCTCCAGAGCCGTCCCGGGGCGAGCAGGACGGCTCTGGAGAGCCGTCCTACGGTCCCAGGCCGTCACCCCCCAACTCTCCAGTTAATGGCGGTACGGACCACTAAAGCACGCCAAACGAGGGGGTTCACCTGTCCCTGCGGGGATGTAGGCTTTTCGGGAACTCATGGTCCTCAGTGCCCGCCGGGCTCGCTCTGACTGCGGGCATGGTAACATATGAGTCGTTGCACGTGACGGGCCAACTGAGGTTCATCTGCTAAATAGAAGTCGAGTGGCCCGCACCTGAGCTATGTTGTTCGTCAGACCGTTTCAACGAAAGACCACGAATCATGAAGCGACATCAATTGGGGGCAGTGCGGCTGGTCGTGGCGGTACTGCTGTACGCCGCGTGGGCGCCGGCGCCGGCCGCTGGCCAGGCGCCGCAGGAGGTCAAGCGCGTGCGCGTGCTGCTGGCGCTCGACACCGACGACCGCATGGGCGCGACCTGGGGCCTGGACGGCGACAACCTGCGACTGCTGATCGAGCACGCCGTCAAGAAGCAGGGCCTGGCCGGGCGCGTCACCATCGACCAGTTCACCGGCAAACAGTGTGCGCCGCAGTTCATCCTCGGATATTATCAAAACCTCAACACCGGCCCCGACGAGGCGCTGCTGTTCTACTTCTCCGGACACGGCGGCTACGACGGCAAGAAGGGGCACTTCCTGGCGCTGACGCGGGGCGCCCTGTATCGCCGTGACCTGCTGGCGGCGATGGCGACGAAGAATCCCCGGCTGCGCGTGGTGCTCACCGACTGCTGCGCCAACCTGGCGCGGGCGCCTGGCAGGGCGAGCCGGCGGGCGCCGTGACGCGGCCGCTGCAGGGGGAGGGCGATGGCAGGTCCCAGCCGCGGGCGGCGAAACAGGAGCCACCGAAGCGCTACGAGGTGCTCGCCAAGGTGACGCCGCGGCCGCCGATCGAACCGCTGCGGCCCGACCTCGGCAACATCATCCGCCCCGTCCAGCGTGCGAAAAAAGAGGAGCCGCCGCGGCGCAGCGTGGCGAACCTGAACCCGAGCCCGAACGGTCCGGTCAACCCGAAGGCCAAAAAAGAGGAGCCGCCGTTCGAGCTGTCGCGCGGCGTGATGCTGCGCACGGCGGCCGGGGCGATCACTTTCGAGGACGTGCTCAGGAAGACCGACGGGGCGGCGCTGCGTGACCTGCTATTTCGGCAACGGGGGCTGGTGGACATCAACGGCTGCAAGCTGGGCAAGCTGTCGCACGGCACCCTGGAATGGGGCGGCAGTCTGTTCACCATCGCGTTCCTGTTGTTACAGGCCGAGGACCGCCAGCAGCTGGGGGCGCCGCCGGGCGGCACGCTGACCTGGGAGCGGTTCTTCCCGGTGTGGATGCAGATGACGGAGCGTGTCACGCGCGGCACCACGCGCGGGCAGGTGTCGCAGTCGCCGGAGGCGTTCAAGCTCGGCGGACCGTGAGGCCCTGTGGGGGGCGTGGCCAACGATTTTTTCCAACCTTGGAGGGCGCATGAAACGGGCGCTGGCAGGCGTGATCGTGGCGGGGTTGTTCCTGTTGCTGGTCGGGCAGAGTGGCCAGGCCAATTCCAAGGACGGGCCACGGCGCTGGACGCGGACCATCAAGAAGAACAGCGAGGTCATTTACAAGATTGTGTTCCTCGCCGAGAAGCAGCAGGCCCGGCGTCTTGCCGAGTTCTGCGTCATTGGTGACGGCAGCACCGACGTGGATGTCTTCGTCTACGACGCCAGCGGCAAGCAGGTGGTGTCGGACACCGGCTACAGCGACCTGGGCATGGTGCGCTGGGCGCCGAATGTGACGCAGGAGTACACCATCAAGGTCAAGAACCTCGGCAACGAGGACAACACCTGCGTGATCGGGCACAACTGACGCGGCCTTCATTCATGGTTTCGCGCGGGCCGCGCGAAACCATGAATGAAGACCAAATGTCTTAGCGGTCCGGTAGCAAATCTTCAATGAAATACAGGTTGGCGTTCTCGAGATTGTTCTCCGCGGTGCCGAAGCAGAGCCGCCGGCGTTCGCCCTGCGCGGTGGGCGTGATCGTCAGCGCCGGCGACGAGCCCAGCAACGTGCCCGGCACTTCCAGCTTCTGATAATTCCAGTGGACCTTGCCGGTGTAGGCGTCGATGCAGCTGACACGGCCGTTGCTGGCGACGACGAACACCGTGTTGGCGCGGGCGTCGCCGCCGCTCACGTCCAGCGCCGGCGTCGTCACGACAGGGCTGCCGAGGTCCTTCTTCCAGCGCAACTTACCGTCGTAGCGGCCGACGCAGTACAGACTGCCGTCGCGGCAGCCGAAGTAGACGCGCAGCCGGTCGATGGCCACGCGGTTGATGACGCCATCGGCCACACGGTACGGCTCCCAGAGCGGTTTGCCCGTGGCGGCGTCCACTGCCAGCAGCGCCCCCACCGGCACGAACACACTCGAACTCTCCGTCATGCGGCCGTTGCCCAGGCCGAAGAACACCTGGCCGTTGTCCACGACCGGGCCGCCCCAGCCCGGCAGGTGGTATTTCTTGTCGCCGCCCTTTTGCAACGTCATCCACGATGGCGTGCGCTCGAGCCAGATTTTCTTGCCCGTCGCCGCGTCCAGGCAGAAGATCGCCGGGTCGCCGAACTCCGCTGCGGTTTTCGCGTCCTCGTCGATGCCGGCGCAACCGTACACCCGGCCGCCGGCCACCGCCAACTTGGCGTCCACGTGCAGGTGCAGGCCATCCTGCGACCCGTCGTAGCGCCACACCTGCTTGCCGGTCTTCGCGTCCAGGCAGAGTACGCCGTCGTCGCCGGCGCCAGTGTACACCTTGCCGCCCATCACCACCGGCGTCGATTCGACGTGGCTGCTGGTCGGCGCCGACTGCCACTTCAACGTGCCGGTGTCCGCGTCGATGCAGAAGACCCGGCAACCCTTGTGCTTGTGAAAGCCCTCGCCGATGTAAATGCAGCCTTCGGCGTACACCGGGGAGGAGAAGATGTGCTTCATCGGGATGGCGCCCTTGGCCTCGTCGCCGTCCTCCTTGAAAGTGTCCCAGACCTTCTGGCGCGTCTTCAGATCGAAGCAGTACACGACGCCGTCATCGACTACCCCCTGAACCGCGGCAGCGACGTAGACGCGGTCGCCGACGATCAGTGGCGACGACATGATGAACGTGGCCTGCTCCCCCAGGCGGCAGTCGAGGTGCCAGACGCCATCCTCGCGCAGTTCGGCCGTCTGCCGGCCCTGGCCGGCCGCGTCCTGATCGGCCCTGGCTTCCTGGGCGCCGGGCCGCAGCAGCGTCAGCGCGACGCAGCCCAGCAGCGCCACCCAGAGCATGACGCCTTCCGTCGGCAAGGGCGTGCGCCGCGGGGCGGCTGGCGCCGAAGCGTCCGGTTGCCGGTGGCGTAGCACCCAGACGACCTTGTACAGTGTGCCGACCCAGACAGCTACGGAGAACGCCAGCAACAGGTCCCACCACTGGCCGTACACCGCCGGCCGGTCAATCAGGTAATAGACGACCAGGGCGGCACAGGTCAGCGTCAGCACGGTGAGCACGATCAGTTCGGTGCGGCGCGGCGGTTCCAGGGCGTCTGGCTCCGTCGCCAGCGCGTGGATGTGCCGCCGCCACGCCCACAGCGCCCCCAGTGCCGTGACGCCGAGCAGCGTCCCCCACAAGACGGCCGGGTTCGTCCACCACGCACCCCAGTAGTTGCCGCGCTGCCAGGCGTGCAGCAGGTAGAGCGTGCTCACCGTGCTGACGACGGTGAAGAACGCCAGCCAGCGGCGGAACAGCACCAGCACGCCGCCGAACAGGCTCGGGAACAGCAGCGCCAGGATCGCCAGCGGGCCGCCCACGCCCAGCGTCGGGATGACCGCCAGCAGCGGGCCGCCCCCGTCCCCCCCACGCCGGCCCGTCTTCTGCGGTGCCTCGGGGCCGAACCCGGGCTTCTCCTTCTCGTTCACCGCCGGCCATTTCTTGGCGTCCTTCAGCCCCGCGGCGAGGACTTGCTTCAGCTCCTCGGTCGTCCCCTTGAAGGTGCGCCGCAAGTACGGTTCGCCGTGCGTGAACTTCCAGGCCACGGAATCGTCGCCCGGCTTCGCGGTGGCGATCATCTGGAACCAGGTGCCGTTGGTGTACGCCAGCGCCGTGTACATGGCGCCGCGCTTCGTCACGAACAGAACCACCGGCAGATCGATCGCGAGCCGTTTGACGAGTTGCGGCGGGTGGTTATCTTTTTTCGCTTCCGCATCTCCCGTCAGGTTGATCGGCAGGCGCCGCAGCGGTAGTTTGCCCTTGAGGTCTTCCGTAACCATCAGGACCGCCGCGGGCCGCTGCGGGTCGAGCTTATCCACCTTCGCCACCACGATGAAGTTGCCGCTCGCTACAAACGTCTTCAACGGCGTTGGGGCCGTGATGTACGCTGCCGCCTCGCCCGCCAGCCAGCCCAGCGCCAGCACCGCCGCCCCGATCCAGAAACCGCGTCGCCGCATGTTCATGTCTCCGTTCCGCTCTCCGTGGAAGGCGATGCGTTCAGCGTCTTCGCCCCATCTTAACCATGCCTTCACGACGGGGGAAGCAGGCCCGGTGAAAAAGCGCTGACACTTTTGTCATCCCCGACCCGTCCATCTGCCAAAGTGACAGCGCCCCCGCAACCGCTCGCAACCGTCATCTTTGCGCAGATCGTTGTACAGCAAAATCTTACGTCGTCGCTGACGTACTGGCACAACGCTTGCTTACACCAACTCCATTCCCAAGGGAGAATCCCTGGCCCGAGCCGGCCGGAGAAACTCACCCCCTTTTGACGCAGGCGAACGCAAAAACACTCCCTCGGCCCGGGGCCGAGGGGACGGCTGGCAATGAAAAAGGAGATGCGTGGATGGCAAAACAACTGACCTATAGCGACGAGGCACGCCAGAAGCTGCTGGCAGGCGTCAGCAAGCTGGCGCGGGCGGTGCGCAGCACGCTGGGGCCGCGCGGCCGCAACGCCGTGCTCGACAAGGGTTGGGGTTCGCCCAACGTCACCAAGGACGGTGTCACCGTCGCGGAGGAGATCGAGCTGCAGGACCCCTATGAGAACATGGGCGCCCAGCTTGTGAAAGAGGCGGCCAGCAAGACCAGCGATGTGGCCGGCGACGGCACCACCACCGCCACCGTGCTGGCCGAGGCCATCTATCGCGAGGGCCTCAAGCACATCGCCGCCGGCCACGACCCCATGGCGCTGACGCGCGGCATCCAGAAGGCCGTCGATAAGATTGTCGATGAGTTGCACAAGCTCGCCGAGAAGATCGACGACAACGACGACAAGGAAATCACCGAGGTCGCGACCATCGCGGCCAACAACAACCCCGAGATCGGTAAGAAACTGGCCGAGGCCATGAAGAAGGTCGGCGCCAGCAACGGCGTCATCACCGTCGAGGAAGGCAAGACCGCCGACACGGAGGTGGTCGTTGTCCAGGGCATGCAGTTCGACCGCGGCTTTTTGTCGCCGCACTTCGTCACCAACCCGGAAACGGTCATCTGCGAGCTGGAGAACCCGTACATCCTCATTTACGAGGAGAAAATCAGCTCCGCCAAATCGCTGATTCCGCTGCTGGAGACGATCTCCAAGAAGAACGAGCCGCTGCTCATCATCGCCGAGGACATTGAGGGTGACGCTCTGGCGACGCTGGTGGTCAACAAGCTCAAGGGCATTTTGAAGGTCTGCGCCGTCAAGGCACCCGGCTACGGCGACCGTCGCAAGGCCATGCTGGAAGACATCGCCGTGCTGACCAAGGGCCAGCCCATCTTCAAGGATCTGGGCGTGCAACTGGAGCAGATCAAGCTGACCGACCTGGGCCGGGCCAAGAAGGTCAAGATCGATGCCGAGAACACGACCATCACTGAGGGTTCCGGCGACAAGAAGGCCATCGAGGGCCGCTGCGAGATGATCCGCCGTGAGATCAAGACGACCGATAGCGAGTACGACCGCGAGAAGCTGCAGGAACGGCTGGCGAAGCTGGCCGGCGGCGTGGCCCAGATCAAGGTCGGGGCCGCGACCGAGACGGAGATGAAGGAGCGCAAGGCGCTGTACGAGGACGCGCTGCACGCGACGCGCGCGGCCATCGCCGAGGGCATCGTGCCCGGCGGTGGTGTGGCGCTGCTGCAGGCCCGCAAGGTGCTCGACAAGTTCACGCTCGAGGGCGAGGAGCACGTCGGCGTCGGCGCGGTGCGCAGCGTGCTGGACATGCCGTGCCGCTGGATCGCGGAAAATGCGGGTCAGGACGGCAGCGTCGTCGTCAACAACATCCGCCGCAATCCGGAGAAGGTCAAGAACTACGGCTACAACGCGGACACCGACCAGTATGAGGATCTGCGGGCAGCCGGCGTCGTCGATCCGGTGAAGGTGACGCGCAGCGCGTTGCAGAACGCCGCCAGCGTGGCGTGCCTGCTGCTGACGACCGAGTCGATGGTCGCGGACATCCCGGAGAAGGACAAGAAGGACGCCCACGACGACCACCACGGCGGCGGCATGGGCGGCATGGGTGGCATGGGCGGCATGGGTGGCATGGGCGGCATGGGTGGCATGGGCATGGACATGTAACTGAATTGCAGATTTGAGATTGCAGATGGAAAGACTTTGGGTTCGCAGTACCGGCTTTAGCCGGAATCGGCGACCCAGCTTCCGCCTGAAGGCGGTACTACAAACCAGAGTCTTTCAATCTGCAATCTCAAATCTGCAATCTTCCTGGAGGGCTCTCCGAACATGGCACGAGAACCGGCAACGAAAGACGTGGCATTGAAGATTCGGCCGCTGGACGACCGTGTGGTGGTCGAGCCGCTGGAGGCGGAGGAGATGACGAAAGGCGGCATTTTGCTGCCGGACACCGCCAAGCAGAAGCCGCAGCGCGGCCGTGTCCTGGCGGTCGGCCCCGGCAAATTGCAGGAGAACGGCCAGCGTGCCGTGCTGGCGGTCGCCAAGGGCGATGAGGTCATCTACGGCCGCTACGCCGGCAATGACATCGAGATCGAGCGCCGCGAGATCAAGATTCTGCGCGAGAGCGACATCCTGGCGAAGGTCGTGAAGTAAATCATTCCTTGGCCACAGAGGACACAGAGAACACCGAGAGAAAATACAGAGAAACAATTCATTGGAATTGGGTTTTCTCTCGGTGTTCTCTGTGTCCTCTGTGGCTAATACTTAACCGGAGAAACGCGCACAATGGCGAAACAATTGCTCTACACCGACGAGGCCCGCAAGAAGTTGCTGCAAGGCGCCGACAAGCTCGCCCGCGCCGTCGGCAGCACCCTCGGGCCGACCGGCCGCAATGTCATCATCGACAAGTCGTTCGGCGGCCCCACCGTCACCAAGGACGGCGTCACCGTCAGCAAGGAAATTGACCTGCCCGATCCGTTCGAGAACATGGGCGCCAAGCTCGTCAACGCCGTCGCCCAGAAGACCAGCGACGTGGCCGGCGACGGCACCACCACCGCCACCATCCTGGCGCTGTCCATCTATCAGGAGGGCCTGCGCAACATCACCGCCGGCGCCAACCCGATGGCCGTCAAGCGTGGCATCGACAAGGCGGTCAGCGCCGCCGTCGAGAGCCTGGAAAGCCTGACCAGGCGGATTCCCCCGATCGACAAGGGCGGTCGGGAAATGCTGACCCACATCGCCAGCATCAGCGCCAACAACGATCTGGTCATCGGCGAACTGATGGCCGACGCCTTCTCGAAGGTCGGCAAGGATGGCGTCATCACCGTCGAGGAGGGCAAGACCTCCGAGACGACGCTCGACTTCGTGGAAGGGATGCAGTTCGACAAGGGCTACATCTCGCCCTACTTCGTGACCAGTGCGCAGGACATGAAGTGTGAGATGGAAGACCCGCTCATCCTCATTTACGAGAAGAAACTGTCCGGCGTTCGCGACATGCTGCCGCTGCTGGAGAAGGTGGCGCAGGCCGCCAAGCCGCTGTTGATTATCGCCGAGGACGTGGAGAGCGAGGCGCTGGCGGCCCTGGTGGTCAACAAGCTGCGCGGCGTCCTGCAGGTGTGCGCGGTCAAGGCGCCCGGCTTCGGCGACCGCCGCAAGGCCATGCTCGGCGACATCGCCGTGCTGACCGGCGGCCAGTTCATCAGCGAGGACCTGGGTCTGAAGCTGGAGAACGTCACGCTCGACCAGCTCGGCAAGGCCAAGCAAGTGCGCGTCGAGAAGGAGAGTTGCACCATCGTCGCGCCGCCGGACAAGAAACAAAAGGGCTTGATCCAGAAGCGCATCGACCAGATCAAGGCGCAGATGGAGCAGACCGAGAGCGAGTACGACAAGGAGAAGTTCTCCGAGCGGTTGGCGAAGTTGACGGGCGGTGTGGCCATCATCCGCGTCGGCACCGCCACCGAGGCGGACATGAAGCAGAAGAAGGCGCGCGTCGAGGACGCCCTGCACGCGACACGCGCGGCCGTTGAGGAGGGCACGCTGCCCGGCGGCGGCGTCGCCTGCATTCGCGCCATCCCGGCCGTCGAGGCCCTGGCCGGAAAGCTCAAGGGCGACGAGAAGGCGGGGGCCGAGATCGTGGCGCGGGCGCTGGAGAAGCCGGTGCGGGTCATCGCGGAGAACTCCGGCACCGACGGCGCGGTTGTGGCCGACGAGGTGCGGATCCGCGGTGAGAAAAACGCCAACTTCGGGTATAATGCCAATACCGGCGCGTACGAGGACATGTACAAGGCCGGCATTGTGGACCCGACCAAGGTGACGCGGAGCGCGCTGCAGAACGCCGCCAGCATCGCGGGCCTGATGCTCACGACCGAGGTGATGGTCACCAAGATCGATGAGGACGAGCCCAAGAGCAAGGTGGCGGGCGCGGTCCGCTGAGGATGACAAGGTGACCAGGTGACCAGGTGACCAGGTGACAGACGGCAACCCCGATGGTCACCTGGTCACTCGATCACCTGGTTACCTTGTCATGGAGGATAAGTATGGCCGGCGGCAAGCGGGACTATTACGAAGTGCTCGGCGTCAGCAAGGAAGTCAGTGCGGAGGAGCTGAAGAAGGCGTACCGCACGCTGGCCATGAAGTACCACCCCGACCGCAACCACGGCGACGAGGAGGCGGCGGTCAAGTTCAAGGAAGCGGCCGAGGCGTATGAGGTCCTGAGCAACCCCGACAAACGGCAGCGCTACGACCGCTACGGCCACGCCGGACTCGGCGACGCTGCCGCTCCGCACTTCGAGAACGCTGAGGACATCTTCAGCGTCTTTGGCGACCTGTTCGGCGAAATCTTCGGCGGTGGTGGTCGCCGTCGGCAGCAGCAGCCCAGCGGCCCGCAGGCCGGCGACGACCTGGTGGCGCGGCTGGAGATCGAACTGATCGAGGCGTACCGCGGCTGCACCAAGTCGGTCACCATCCCGCGCGAGGAGCACTGCGACACCTGCCACGGCACCGGGGCCAAGCCGGGCACCAAGCCGGTGATGTGCCGGCAGTGCGGCGGCCGCGGCGTGGTGCAACTGGGCCACGGCTTCATCCGTATTCCGCAGCGCTGCGGCGCCTGCGGCGGTCGCGGCGTCATCATCACCGAGGTGTGCCCGAAGTGCCGCGGTCAGGCCCGGGTGGCCACGCGGCGCACCCTGGAGGTGACCATCCCGGCCGGCGTGGACAATGGCGCCCGCCAGATGCCGCCGCTGCGCGGCGAGGGCGGTCTCGGCGAACCGGGCGCAGCGCGCGGCGACCTGTACTTTGAAATCCACGTCAAACCGCACTCGATGTTCAAGCGGGACGGCGATCATCTGCTGTGCCAGGTGCCGATCGGCTTCAGCCAGGCGGCGCTGGGCGGCCCCATTCAGGTGCCGACGCTGGACGGCCCGATCACGCACGAGATCAAGAGCGGTCTCCAGAGCTACACGCGCATCGTGGTCCACGGCAAGGGCATGCCCACCGTGCGCGGCAAGCGCCGCGGCGACCTGTATGTCGAGCTGGTCATCGAGACGCCGACGCATCTGACCAAACGGCAGGAGGAGCTGTACCGCGAGTTGGCCGAGATCGAGGGCAAGAACGTTTCGCCGCAGCGCAAGAGTTTCTTCGAGCAGTTGAAGGGCCTGTTCACCGGCGACCACGCGGAAGGGGCCAAAAAGCCCTGAGCGGAATGACAGTTGCAGATGCTTGCGTTGGACGGCCGGCCCTTTGCAATTGAGGGAGTAGCACCGTGAGCGAAGCCAAGACCACCCCCGAGCAAAAGTCCGCGGCCGACGGCGCCACGCCGGAGCCGTCGCAGGCGACCGCCAGCCCGCAGGAACTCGCGGAGTTGCGCAAGTGCGCCGCCGAGCGCGACCAGTACCTGGACCTGCTGCAGCGCACCCGTGCCGACTTCGAGAACTACCAGAAACGCAACCGTCAGGAGCGCGAGCAGGAGCGGAAGTACCAGTATGGGCCGCTGGTGCGCGACCTGCTGCCGGTGTTCGACAACCTGCAGCGCACCATCGTGGCGGCGGAGCAGGCCGGCGAAAAAGGGCCGCTGGTGCAGGGCGTCCACATGGTGCAGGCGCAGTTTTTGGAACTGCTCAAGCGCCACGGCATCACGCGCATCGAGGCGCGGCCGGGCCAGCCGTTTGACCACAACCTGCACGAGGCCATCCAGCAGGTGCTGGCGCCCGGTCAGCCGCCGGACACGATTGTGCAGGTGGTCGAGTACGGTTTCTTGAACCACGACCGGGTGCTGCGGCCGGCCAAGGTGGTCGTGTCCGCGGCCGCGCCGGCAAAATCGGAGCGCTAAGCCGCCAGCGGCAGAAAGACGAGAAGAGGGGTCAAACCATGCCAACCTACGAATATGTTTGTGACGCCTGCGGCCACCAGTTCGACGAGTTCCAGTCGTTCTCGGACGAGCCGTTGACGAAGTGCCCGGAGTGCAAGAAGAAAAAACTGCGACGGCTGTTCGGCACCGGGGCCGGCATCATCTTCAAGGGCTCCGGTTTTTACGAAACGGACTACCGCAGCGAATCGTACAAGAGTGCCGCCAAGAAGGACTCGGAGGCCGCCAAGCCCACTGCCGAGAGCAACGGTACGGCGAGCGGCGACAAGCCGGCGAACGGCGCCGGGGGGGCGAAGGACGCCGGCACCACAAAATCCGCGGGGAAAAGTCCCAAGTCCAGCACGTGAGTTTCCGATGATTAGGGTACGCTGCCCGATCTGTGACCGCCTGATGCAAGGCCAGGGACCGGCCGAGTGGCCGCAGTTCCCCTTCTGTAGCGACCGGTGTCGGTTGATCGACCTCGGCCGTTGGCTGGGCGAAGACTACCGCGTCAGCGATGACCCCACGGAGGAGTCGCCCGCGGAGTCGGACGCTGGGAACGATTCCCCTTAAGCCGGCCGGTCCTTCGGCCGTTCCCTCATAGAAGAGGCGTGGCTCTCCGGCCACGCCTCTCTTTTTGCGCCCGGGTCAGAGCCCGAGCGCCAGCGCGGGGCCAAGTCGGCCCCGCGCTGGCGCTCGGGCTCGGAGCGCGTTACGCCAGCAATTCCGCCAGCGCCTGCGCCAGCCGATCAATCTCGTCCGTCGTGTTGTAAAAGTGCGTCGAAACCCGCACGAGTGGCCCCTCCGGCCGCTCCACGACCGGCGCCTCGATGCGTCGCTCCCACAACCCACGACGCAACTCTGGCGGCCGCACCTTCGCCGGCAACCGAAACGCCGTCAGAAAGCCGTGCAGTTCCGGGTGCGGCGGCGTCGCCAGCGTCATGCCGTGCAGTCCTTCCAGACGGCGGCGCGTGTAACACACCAGCTCCTCGTTGCGTTCGCGGATGTGCTGCGCACCGAGCGCCGTTTGAAAATCGATGGCCGCCGGCACCGCCAACCAGGGGCATACGTCGCGCGTGCCCTCGAACTCCAGGAAGCGCAGCCGTGGTGTCGAGCCGAACTCGTCGGGCTCATCCGGCGCACGGCCGCGGTCGGGCCGCCAACCCCAGCTGACCTGCAACGGCTGCAACCGGTCCTCCTGTCCCGGGCCAATGTACAGGAAGCCGGAGCCGCTCGGCGCCAGCAGCCACTTGTGACAGTTGCCGCCGTAGAAGTCGGCGCCGAGTCGGGCCAGGTCGAGCGGCAGCATCGCCGGCGCGTGCGCCCCGTCCACGACGCTGAGCACGCCACGCCGCCGCGCCGCCGCGCACAACTCGCGGGCCGGCAGCACCAGGCCGGTCGGCGACAGCACATGGCTGAAGAACAGCAGCCGCGTCCGCGGCGTCATGGCGGCCTCGGCGGCGGCGACGATTTCCGCGCGGTCATCGGCCAGGATCGGCAGCGGAAAGGTGCGGATGGTCAGTCCCTGGCGCTGGGCGGCGCGTTCCCAGCACCAGTGCATCGCTCCGTATTCGTGGTCGGTCAGCAGGATGTCGCCGGGCGCCGCCAGCCGCAGCGATTGGGCGACGAGGTTGACGGACGTGGAGACGTTGGCGGTGAAGACGAGCCGCTGCGGCTCCGCGCCCAGGAATTGCCCGAGCCGCGTGCGTGCCTCCCACAGCAGCGGCGGCAGTTGACGGAGGAAGAAATCCATCGGCTCCGCCGCGAGCCGCTGCCGCAGCGCGGTGGCGTACTCGAAGACCGGCCGCGGCAATGGGCCCCAGGAGCCGGTGTTGAGGTTGGTGACGGTAGGGTCGAGCAACATTTGCTCGCGGGCCTGGGACCAGAGGGTTTCGGACATGCGCTCGATCCGGCTTTTCCGCTGTTGCTGGTGGGGTTAAGATGATACCAACTGGAATAAGCTATCGGGACGCCGCGTTTCCGGCGAGGGCAAAAAACGTGCTCGCGAAACCCATCGACGCCCAGGTCATCAACGGCCACCTCCACCACCAGGACCGGTGACGAACCGCCGGACCATTTGGAGGTGGAAAAGGATATTTACGTGCCCATGCCCTTTCAGCGTGGGACGTTGCCGCACAGTGCGATTCTTCCCGGAGGACCCCTGGAGCCGTGCCTCATCGTGCCGGAGGATTGGGCCGATGGCGAATGACTACCCCTGGTACGCGGCCGTGGCGGAAAGTCACCTGGAACAGGGCAATTTGTTCCAGGGGTGTCCTGGTCTCCCCCCGTTGTGGCCTGGTCTCCGGACCAGGCCACGACCATGACCGAAGGTCTCCTCTTCAAGCGCCTGGCACTCGGGGAGACCTTCGGTCGGGGCCCGTGGCCTGGTCCGGAGACCAGGCCACAACGGAGGCGGCCACAACGGAGGCGGCGTTCGCCCGCTTCTTCAGGCGGGTCGGTTTGCCCATCGACGTACCGCCGTTCTGATGCTTCAGAAATCAAAGCGGTCAGGTCCGCGCGAACGGCACCACCCACGGGTGCCGTTCGATCAGCCGTCGCACCAGTTCCGGGTCGGGCGTGAACGGATTGAGCGGCACGCGCGGCGGCGGCAGCACATGACTGGCGGCGAACGGCGTCTCGCGCACCTTGCGGTTGTACGCCTCCACCATCAGCGTTTCCAGGTTGATCGTGTCCTGCAGGTTGTACGCCAGCAGCGTCTCCAGCGCCGCCCGACTGCGGTGCTTGCGGTACTCCTGCCACAGCAGCACCGCCACGTAGCCGTCCACCTGCTCCAGCCCGGGGCGCTGAATCCCCAGCAGTTTCTCGCAGTTTTTCAGGCCACCCGTCAGGCCGAGGCTGCGCAGGATGTAACGCAGGTCGATGTGCGCTTGCGGAAACGTCATGCCGAACTGCCGCTGCAAAAACGGCAGGTCGAACGAGGCGCCGTTGTAGGTCACCAGCACACGATAGCCGGCCGCCGCCGCAGGGAAGTCGCTGAGGTTCTCGCCGTGGATGAAGTAGCGCACCGTGCGGCCGTCGAACAGCGCCACCGTCGTGACGTGGTCGCCGGGCTGGCCCAGGCCGGTCGTCTCGATGTCGAGGTAGGCGCAGCCGCCGCGGAAGTCGCCGAACAGCCGCCAGTGCTGGCTGGCCTGGAGGCGGTCGGCGAAGTAGCGTGGATCGCCCTGTTCCCAGTGGTGTAGCGACTCCTGCAAATGCTCCGCCGCCGACTTGCGCACCGCCGGATATTTCGCGGACTGGGCCTGCGCCAGCAGCGCCGCCCAGGATGTGACGCCAGCCTCCCACAGCTTTTGTTCGCTGCGGGGGCCGATGCCGGGCAGGTGGCAGAAGGTGTTGCGTAGCATCAACGGCGTTCCTGGCCAGAAACGGCGACGAATCGTTTCCCCCGATTGTATAACAATCCTTGCCGTCATGCCTCCCCACCCCACCGAACCAACCCCGACCAAGGAGCCCTCTGTCATGAAACGCACTGTCTTCGCCCTGCTCGTGCTCGTGTCCCTCAGCGCCGTCCCGTTCGCTGCGGCGGACGACTGGCCGAACTGGCGCGGCCCCGGCGGCATGGGCCACACCACCGAAAAGAACTTGCCACTGACCTGGGGCGGCAAGGACGGCGCCAAGGTGCTCTGGAAGGCGCCGCTGTACGACCCCACGGTCAAGCTCAACCTCGACCAGAACCAGTCCAGCCCGGTCGTCCGCGCCGGCCGCGTTTACGTCACGCTCTCCTACTGGCCGGCGGGGGTGAGCCAGGACAAATACCCCGAACACCACGTCCTCTGTTTCCGCGCCGCGGACGGCAAGCGCCTGTGGGACACGGTGGTGCCGCCAGGACCGTGGCTGCTGAAGGATCTGCGCGGCGGCTACACGGCGCCGACGCCGGCGGTGGACGGCGAGCGCGTCTACGTGGCGTTCGGCTCCGCGGTGGTCGCGGCGCTGGACCTGGACGGCAAGCTCATCTGGCGCAAGGAAATCAAGCCGCATTTCTTCGACGTGGCCTTCGCCGCCAGCCCGGTGCTGTACCGCGGCAACATACTGGTGATGTGCGAGCAACTCGCGGACAAGTCCACGCTGCTGGCGTTCGACCGCAAGACGGGCAACCTGGCCTGGGAGAAGAAGCGGCCGGGCGCCGACTGGACGCACAGCACGCCGGTGCTCGCCCAGGTGAACGGCAAGCCGCAGCTGCTGGTGGCGGCGGCCAAGGCGGTGCAGGGGCTCGACCCGGACAATGGCGCCATCCTCTGGACGTGCAAGACAGGGGGTGAGCGGACGGGCGACACGCCGTCGCCGGTATACGGCGGTGGTCTGGTCTACTGCGACAGCGGCCGCGGCGGCCCCGGTGTGGCGGTCGATCCGACCGGCCGCGGCGACGTGACCGCGACGCACCTCAAGTGGACGATCCAGGGTGTGCCACAGGGCTTCTCCTCGCCGGTCATCGTCGGCGACTATTTGTATCGCGTCCACGCGCCGGGCGTGCTGAAGTGCTGGCAGCTGGCGACTGGCAAGCAGGTGTATTCGCAGCGGCTGGAGGGTGTGTCCACCAGTTCCAGCCCGATCGCGACGGCGGACGGCCGGCTGTACTTCGCCAGCGCCGGCAAGAGCTACGTCGTGCAGGCGGGGCCGAAGTTTCAGGTGCTGGCGGTCAACGACCTGGGCGACGCCAGCCAGGCATCGGCGGCGGTGGCGGACGGGCGCATCTTCCTCAAGGGCGGCCGCAACCTGTATTGCATCGGGAAGAAGTGACCACGCTGTTGACCTGGGGCAGACATTCCTGTCTGCCCCACGTCCGCGCGATGTTCACGCTGGACGTGCCTGCGCCCGCTTCTTCTTTCGCTTGCGCGGCCGGTCGTCCTCTTCCTCCTTCTTCTTGCGCCGCACCACCAGGAACGGAAAATAGTCCGGCTGGAAGATCGCCATCGCCACCTCCAGCACGACCACCGCCACCAGCAGGGCGATCAGGATCCACAACCACGTCAGGTTCTTTTCCGGCACGTCGGTGCGGATCGGTTTGCCCGCCGCGGAGTCCTTGCTGACGGCGGTTGACAGCACGGGCGTCTTTTCCACCTTTTTGGCCGGCGGCGGCTGCTTCGGCGTCTTCTCCTTCTCCACGGGCTCTTGCAAGATGGGTGGCGAGGTGGTTTGCTTCTCCGTCGGTAGCTTTTCCACGATCTGCTGCGTGAGCGACTCGGGGTGGAACGGCAAGGCGCTGGCCAGATCCTGCGTGAAGTTGGCGCGCTTGAGGAACAGCAGTGCCAGGCAGGTGTCAATGGGCACGGCGGCGCCGTGGTAGCCGCCGTCCTGCCAGTGGCCGTCGCGGTCCTGGTTGGCGACCAGGATTTCCGCGCCCCACAGATACCAATCCTTGGTGCCCAGTTTGGGCAGACTGTACAGCACCGCCACGCGCTCCACCGACCACAGGAAATACAGGTTGCCCCTTGGCAGGTTCTCCAGCCGGCCGGTCGGGCGGCCGATGTAGCGGTCCAGGGCCGCGAAGCCGTTCACCACCCGCGGATCCTGCTTCTGGCGGGCGCGCTCCTGCGCCGCGGCGATACGCTCGCGGAGTGTGCGCTCCAGCGGCGGCACCAGCGACAGCGGTCGCGGCACTGCCACCAGGGCGGCGACCTCCCGCGGTTGCAGCGGCAGCGGGGGGACCTTCGCCGGCGGCTTCGGCTGGGCCAGACCGTGGCCGATGGCCAGCCCGAGCAAACCGACGCAGTTCATCGCAGGCCGGTGCTGACCGCTGCCGCCATAGCGGTAGTGGTAGTCCCAGCTGCCGTCCTGGTTTTGGCTCGTCTCAAAGCGGCGCGCGATCAGCTTCAGGCTGCGCTGCACCGGGATGTCGTGGCGGCCCGCCGCCCACAGCGCGAGGATGGCGAACTGCGTGTTCGAGTTGTCCGTGGTGCCGAGCTGCGGCTCCTGCGACTTGTCCTTCGGATCCTCATTCACCAGGTCGGCCGGATTCTGAAAGATCGGCAGGCTCTTCCAGTACGCCGGCGTCTTGGCCGGGGTCAAATTCTTCATCTTCAAGTAGGCCATCAGGGACCGGTGCTGGTCGGCGTCGAGGACGGGACAGCGGTAGCTCCAGCCGCCAGTCGGCGTCTGCCCCGCGATCAACCGTAGGCTCAACGCCTCGATCCACAGCCGGTCAGTCTTGTTTTTCCTGTCCGCCAGCCGGTCCAGGAACAGGATCGCCAGGGCCAGCTCGTAGGTCCGGTCGAGTTTATCGATGTTGTAGCGGACAAACTGGGCGGCGCGCTGCACGGCGGGGTCACTGGCCGGCACGCCGCACTCCAGGAGCGTCAGGCCGGGCAGGGCGGCGTAGCCGACGCGATGCGCCCCCTTCTCGTCCGCCCAGGTGCCGGTGGGGTACTGCGTGCTGCGCAAATAACGCACGCCCTTGTCGATGGCGATGTTCACCCGGCGCTGGACCTCGGGTTCCAGCTGCGGCGGGTCCGCCCGGAGTGCGGCGGGACGGGCCCCTCCGAGCAGGGCGGCACCGGCGACCGACGCCAGAAGCAGGGCAAGCCGAGCGGGGCACGGGTTGACGCGGGGCGGGCGGGTCGTCCAGAGAGCGGACATGCAGGCACTCCTTGGATGCGGGCGCCACGGAGAATCAGATGGGTTCGACCCAGACCAACGGTCCCGGACACCGACACTGGTTTCAGAAGGGCGCGAACGACAACCAGAAGGGTGAACGGGCCTTTTCCGAATGATGAATGAAAGAATTGTACAATACTGCCGTCGGGTGGGAAAGAAAAAAGCTGACTGTCACGGATTGTGGAGCGGGTTTTTACGCCTTCGGCGTAAAGATCGGCCCAGTTGAGATTGCCCGCCTCACAATCCGTAACGGTCAGCAAAAAACACCGTCGTCGCCTTGCACATCGACTCCGTTGAACCGCCCTTGGACAAGACGTTCCATCGACCGGGGCGCGCGGCGCCGCGGCTCACGCCGACAGCCCGGTCGTCGAGGGCACCTGACGGCCCAGCGGCGGCAGCCCCTCCAGGAACTCCGTCACGCACTTCTGAAACAGCAGCCCGTCCTCGATGGGCGGCGCATGGCCGACGCCCGGCAGCACCACCAGCCGCGACCCCGGCAGCCGCTCGTGCAGCCGTTCGCTGTAGCGCACCGGGCACACGCCATCGTCGGCGCCGGCGAGGACCAACACCGGGCAGCGGATGTCCTGCAGGCGCTCCTGGGCGTCGAAGCGGCGCATGGCGTCGAGCTGTCGAAGGAAGCCGTCCAGCGGCTGCGGCTGCGGATTCTGTTGCAGCAGCCAGCGCAACCAGGTGATGCGCTCCGAACCCTCGAAGAAGCGCCAGCTAACCCACCAGGGCAGGATGGCGTCGAAGAACGCCGGCGTGTCCGCGACCTGGCGGCGGATCTTCTCGAAAGCCAGCAGGGTATTGCAGAACCAGTCGTCGGCCCGGTCAAGGGTGTCTGCCAGCACCAGGCTGCGAACGCATTCGGGGGCACGCAGCGCCAGCTCCTGCGCGATCATGCCGCCCATCGACAGGCCGATGACGTGCGCCGGCGGCAGGTCGAGGCGGCGCAGCAGGCCGGCGTAGTCGTCAGCGAGGTCGGCGATGCTGTAGGGCTGGCCGGGGTGGCGCGTCTGGCCGACATCGCGGTTGTCCGGGGCCAGGGCACGGAACTTTTTGGCGAAGCCGCGCAGCTGGGCGGTCCAGTAGAGATGGTCGCCGCTCAGGCCGTTGAGGAATAACACGGGGTCACCCACGCCCTTGTCGGCGTAGAACAGTTCGATCGGCGGCAGGGAACTCCAGGGCATCGCGGATTCCTTTCCTGGCAAGCAGAGAAAACGTCGTCCGCCATTGTGCCGTTCACCGCGCGGCGGGTCAATGGCGTCCGCGGCTCACCTCATGGATCGAAGCCCAAGCACCAGCGCGGGGCCTGCTTGGCCCCGCGCTGGTGCTCGGGCTCCGATCTGAAACAAGCGCCGGTGTGGTGACGATTACTGCTTGACCGTCAGGGAGTAGAACCCCGTGGCGTTCGCATAGGTCGTGGCGATGACGCGGTAAGTGCCGGTTGCGGTGGGCGTGAAGACGATGCGGCTATCGAGGCCGTCGAAGTCGTCATTGAAGGCCAGCTGTTCGCCGGTGGCGTTCTCCAACCGCAGGTAGGGGTCCACCATGCCGCTCTTCATGTCGATCACGTAGCGGATGCCCTTCTGCAAGGTCACGTTGAACACCTGGCAGTGCGAGTTCGTCCGCACCCGGTCCTTCGCGTTCTTGGCGGTCAAACGGCCGTGGACCGCCAGCAGCGCCGGCCGCACCCGGGCCAGGGCCAGGTTGCCCGAGATCGACGGCGAGCAGTCGATCTCGCCGTCCTGGATCGGAGCGCCCAGCATCTTGTGGACGCGGGCCTGTGCGTAGCTGCGGACCTCCTTCAGGGTGACGACGCCATCGCCGTTGAAGTCAGCCTGGCCATCCAGGGCTTCATCGACCGCCTTGGCGAAGGCGCTGTAGCCCTTGTTGCTCAGGCAGACGCTCGTCTGGCCGGCCATGCTCGCGGTCAGCAGCACGATGCCGCCCCGGGCCGGCTCGGTGTGCCGCTGGAGCACGTCGCGGGCCATGATCCGCAGCTGCCCGGAGAAGCAGGCGTCGATCAGGATGATGACCTTTTTGCCCTCACTGGCCAGGGTGTCGGCCAGGTTGAGCATATCGCGGCCGGACACCTGCTGCTCGTCCACGGCCATGAAGCCCCAGTTGGTGCCGGTGCCGCAGTTGTGGCCGCTGGCGATCAGCACCACCCAGTCGCCCGCCTTGCCCTGCTGGCTCAGCCGATCCATCGCCTTCAGGATGTCCTGCCGGCGGATTTCGTTGTCCTTGACGCGCACGTCCAGGTAGACCTTGCCGAACAGCTTGCCCTCCTGCGCCTTGAAACGGTTCGCCAGGTAGATGGCGTCGTTGGCACAGCCCGGCAGTTTCTTCTGCTTGGGGTAGTTCTCGACGCCGATGCTGAGCACGTGGCACGCCGGCAGCGGGTCGTTGGCCCGGGCGGTGGAGGCTGCCAGGAACAGACTGGCCAGCGCGGCAGCCCAGAGGAGACGCTTTCCGTTGTGGTAGATCCGTTGCATTGCTTTGCCCTTTCCTCAGAAGAACAGCGATGATGATTTCCGGGAAGTCGCCGGGCCCCCTTTGGCCCTGCCGTTCGTTCCCGTGTGCAGTTCTCTAACGGGAGGGGACGCCGTTGTGACAAACGCGGGGAGGATTTTTTTCTGCCGCTTGCGGCTTAACGCTCCGCAACTCTTCAGTCGCCTCGAAGGAACGTCTCAATCACCGTGCGTGAATGTATAGCATAAGATTCAGGCAGCTGCCTTCGCTGAGGGTACTGCGGCGGTTGGGTTTTTGTAAGTTGAGTCGTAAGCGGCAAAGAAACAATCGGCCAACCTCTTCATCAACTGGGTATCGATTCATGCGTGTGCTGTTGACGGGCGGCTACGGCTGCATCGGCTGCTGGATCGCGCGACAGCTGTTGGAGCGCGGCGACCAGGTGTGCATCTACGACCTGAAGGAGGACCACCGCCGGCTGCGGTTGATCCTCGACGACGAGCGTATCCGGCAAATCCGCTTCATCCCCGGCGACGTGACAGACCTGGCGGCCCTGCGCGGCGCCTGGACGCGCACCAGATCACGCACCTGGTTCACCTGGCGGGCCTGCAGGTGCCGACGTGCCGGGCGGACCCGCTGCTCGGCGCGAAGGTGAATGTGCTGGGCACGCTGGCGGTGTTTGAGGCGGTGCGGCAGTCGGGCGGTCGGGTGCAGCGGCTTGTGTATGCCAGCTCGGCGGCGGTGTTCGGGCCGCCGGGCGACTATCCGCCGGGGCCGCTCGACGACGACGTGCCGCTGCGGCCGACGACGCACTACGGCTACTTCAAGTGCTGCAACGAGGGCAACGCCCGCACTTACTTTCAGGATCACGGCCTGTCGAGCATTGGTCTGCGGCCGTGGACGGTGTACGGCGTCGGCCGCGACTTCGGCATGACCAGCGAACCGACCAGGGCCATCAAGTCGCTGGCGCTGGGCCGGCCCTATCACATCACCTACGGCGGCGTGCAGGACCTGCAATACGTCGAGGACGTGGCGGGGGTGTTCGTGCGCTGCCTGGAGGCGCCGTACCAGGGCGCGAAGTCGTACAACCTGCGCGGCGACGTGGTTGATCTACCGACGTTCCACCGGGCGCTGGTGGAGGTCGAGCCGGCGGCGGCGCAGCTGGTCACGTATGGCGAGCGGCAGATCGCGATTGCCTACGACCTGTCCGACGCGGCACTGCAGCGCGACCTGGGACCACTGCCGCGGACGCCGCTGGGCGAGGGTGTGCGGTGGACGCTGCGGCAGTTTCGTGAGCTGCGGGCGGCGGGGCGGCTGGACACGTATGATCTGGAGGCGGTCGCCTGACCGTTTGCGGAGGATGCATCCCCGTAGCTGCGCCGGGATCGCTTTGTGGGACGGCTCTCCAGAGCCATCGGAGCGCCTCCGACGGCTCTGGAGAGCCGTCCCACGAAGGTGATTCGCTGCCCCTGCAACGCGGGATACACCCGATTGCGGATTCTTCGAGGCGGTCGCCTTCCTGAAGACGCGGCTGAAGCCGGCGGCCGCCGCGGACCCGAAGCGGCTGGAAAAGCTGTCCGCGGACCCGGACGCCAAGCAGTTTGCCACGCGCCAGCAGGCGGCCAAGGACCTCGACATGGTTACAATCGAGATGGATGGTTTGCTGGAATTCGACCAGGAACTCAAGGGAGACGAACGCATGGCCTCTGTCCCTGGGGAGCAGACCCCAGCCGCCCAGCCGGCGGAGACGGTCGAGGAACGCTTTCGGCGCCTGGCAGCGGCCTGGCACAAGGCGGTCGCCCATCACTCCTCGACCACAGTGCGAAATAACCATCCCGCCTACCGGGAGATCATTGCCCTGGGCCCAGAGGTTCTGCCGTTCCTCCTGCGCGATCTGGAAGAGAACCACACCCACTGGTTCTACGCCCTGCGAGAGATCACGGGGGCCAACCCTATCCCGGAGAACGCGGCGGGTAACATCCCGTTGCTGGCGGAAGCCTGGCTGCGCTGGCGCGGGAGCACGGCCACCGATGGTAGACCCGCTGGTGGAACTCTTTCCCGGCCTGACCAGGGGCGGTTACCGCAGCACCAGCCCGAAGGACAAGAAGTACAACTGTATCGCCCACGCCGCCGCGGATGACGGGCGCTGGTGGGGGCCGACCCCTCTCAATGTCAATGAAGTCTTCTGGCCTGCCGGCTGGCGCGTTGCGTCTGCCAGCGCCTTTCGGGCCGGTCGCAAAGCGACGCCCGAGTGAGCGCATCCGGGTTGGTGCGGGTAGCGCCGCGTTCAGGGCCTCAAGAACAAGTTGTCCGCCCGCCAAACCCTGCTACGATGGACATGGGCCCCGTCCGCCGCGGTTCGCTTCAGGAGTTTGCCGACCATGCAGCTTGCCGACGTTCTGTCCCTGCTGGCCCTGCGTCAGATCTCCCCCTCGCCGACGACCGACGCGCTGGCCGAGCGCCTGCGCGGCGCCGGCTCGCGGCTAACCGGCGCCCTGCAACACGCCCTGCACCGCGCCTGGCAGGCGCTGGAAGTCGTGCTGGCCGGCGATGGCTTCTGGGACGGCTGCCAGGTGTTCCTCGACGCCGCGGCGTGTACCCGACTGAAGCAACAGGTGCAGCTGCTGCGGACCGCGGCATTGCCTGGAAAATCCGCCGGCCGCGCCAGCGTACTGCGGCCCGCCTGCGGTCGTGAGCTGCGTGCCCTGCGCCGCGCCGGCCTGCTGACGCCCGCCGGCGGCACCGGCGAACGCCTGGCCGAGCACGCCCCACTGCTGGCCCCTGACCTGCCGGACGCGGAGGCCGAACTGCTCCGCCGCCTGCGCGACGAGTTACGCCGCGTCCAGGCGCCGACGCTGGCCACGCTCTTCGACTCCACCCCGGGCAGTGAACCGCCACTGCTGCTGGTGGCCGTGCGCTGCCTGCTGCGGCAGGAGATTCTGGCCCAGCCGGAGCTGACGCAGTTGCTGCCGCTGGACGAGCGCCGGCTGGCGCCGCCGACGCAGATGGTGGCGCTGATGGGGCTGTGCGATCTGCTGGTCGAGCATGGCCGTGGGCTGCAGGAGTGGCTGGCCGAGGACGCGACGCCGGCGCCGAGCCGCGCAGCAGGCAAGTCGGCCGCGCAGCAGGCGCAGCAGGGTGACACCGGCAGCGCCGCCGCTGCCCCGGCGACCGCCACCGCCAGCGCCGCCGCGGCCGCCGCCCCCGGTGCGGCCGCCCCACCGCCCGCGGACGCCGACCCCGGTGGCGACGACGGCAAGAAAAAATACACGCCACGGCAGCGACTGCTGGCTGCGGCGGTGGTGCTGGCCTGCCTGGCGGTGCCGGCCCTGATCGTCTTCTGGTTCTTCCAGCTCCATGCCGTCCGCGAGGTGCAGCGCTTCGAGGGCCACGAAAAACCGGTCACCGCCGTGGCGCTGTCGGCCGACGGCAAGCTGGTGCTGTCCGCCGGCCTCGACAGGACGCTGCGAGTCTGGGACGCCGAGACCGGCAAGGAGCTGCGCCGCCTGGAGGGCGACGACGGCCACAAGCAGCCGGTGTACAGCGTGCTGTTCGCGCCGGAGGGCCGCCTGGCCCTGGCGATCAGCGAGGATCGCGCCACCCTCTGGGACGTGGACGCCGGCAAACTCGTCAACGGCATCTACTTCCAGGAGGGGGTGTCGGGCCACGGCTACTTCCTCAAGGGCGCAGCGTATCTGCTGACGTTCAACGGGCGGACGCATGACTGCATCGTCTGGCGAATCGACCAGGCGCCGCGGCCGGGCGGCATGTTCAAGACGCCGCTGTCGTCGCGGATCCTCAAATTCCCCGGGCCAAAGATGGCCGTCTACAGCATCGCCATCGATCCCGAAGGCAAGCACATCGCCTTCGGCGGTTACAGGGACATCGTGCTGTACGAGGTTGTGACGGGCAAGGAAGTGGCCCGGCTCGAGGGACACACCGACATCGTGCTGAGCCTGGCGTTTTCGCCGGACGGCAAGCGGCTGGTCTCCGGCGGCGAGGATCTGGCGCTGCGGTTGTGGAACCTGGAAACGGGCAAGACGCTGGCCAAACGGGAGGGCAAGGACGGCCATCACAGTCAGGTGGTGTGCGTGGCCTTCGCACCGGATGGCAAGCGCGTGCTGACCGGCAGCACCGGCACCAAGGGCCGCCTGGGCGAGAAGAAGGACGTGACCGACCGCCGTACGCTGCGCGTCTGGGAGATCACCGACCCCGATCCGCGCACCGGCGAAGTTTTCCTGTACGAGGAGCGGCTCTTCGAGGTGCCCTACGGGGCCATCCGGGCGGCGGCCTTCTCGGCGGAGGGCGACCGGGTGGTGTCCGGTGGCGACGACCTGTGCGTGCGGCTGTGGCAGCTGCCGCGCTAGCCCGGAGGATTCACCACAGAGCACGCGGAGTGCGCAGAGAACAGACAAAGCGGATCCACAGATGACACAGATAATACAGATAAAAACCAATTCAAATGTCTTTATCTATGTCATCTGTGGATCGATTCCTCGGTCTTCTCTCGGCGTGCTCTGTGGTGAATCATTCGGGATAAGAGGGTGCCGCCGATGCCGCTGAAGACCAAGCGCTGGAACGATCCCGCCGAGCGCAGCGATGGCCTGCGATTGCTGATCTGCCGTTACCGGCCGCGGGCGCTGCCGAAGGAGGATGAAACCTGGGACGCCTGGTGTCAGCAACTGGCACCGAGCAAGGAACTGCACGCGGACTACTACGGCAAGCACGGGCCGCCGATCACGCTGGAGGAGTACACGCGCCGCTTCCTGCAGGAGATGGAGGCGCAACAGGAGTTCCTGGACGAGATCGCAGCAATGGTGGCGGAGGGCAAGACGGTGACGCTGCTGTGCTCGTCGGCGTGCGTCGATGCGGCGAAGTGTCACCGCACGCTGCTACGGCGACTGATCGAGGCGCGGCTCTCCGGTGGAATTACCCCTGGCCAAGTCGCGCCGCGGCCGGCAGAATAGCCCTGCGTTGACGCCGAACCGTAAGGGCGTTCGGACCTGGTGCAATTCGAGGATGTGTTGCCATGTGGAAATTTGCGGCCATCGCGGTGGCGGTTCTGGGCCTGACGGCGAGCGCGGCCGACGCGCTGGAGCTGAAGAACGTCCGCTCTACCTACGGCCCCTTCGGCTCAGTGCGGCCCGGCAACAAGTTCATGTCGGGCGACTCCATCGTGCTGCAATACGACATCGACGGCCTGCAATTCGACAAGGACACCAACAACGTCAGTTACACCGCCACCGTGGAAGTGTTTAACGCCAAGAAGGAGTCGATCTTCAAGAAGGCGACGCCCGTCCGCCTGCAGGTCGTGCTCGGCGGGCCGACCGTCACCGGCTACGGCGGGATCCTGCTAAACGACCTGAAGCCCGGCGCCTATCGCGCCAAAATCACCGTCGTGGACAAGGCCAACGACAAGTCCACCTCGTTCGACTACGCCTTTGAAATCCTGCCGCAGGAGTTCGGCTTCGTCCACCCGTACCTGCCAGCCTACTGGTACCTCAACGGCGGCGAGTACGCGGGGCAGATCGCCGTCGTCGGCATGGGCCGCGACGCCAAAAAAATGGCCAACGTGGACATCCTCGTCAAGATCCTCGACGAGCAGGGCAAGCCGACCCTGACCAAACCGTGGTCCCTGAACGTGCCCAGGGACATCCCCGAAGAATACAGAGACAAGGACTTCTTCCCGGTGCTGATCGCGCTGACCCTGACACGCACCGGCACGTTTCGCGTCCAGGTCGAGGCCATCGACCGGGTTTCCAAGAAGACCGCCAAGCTCAGCTTCCCGCTCAAGGTGGTTGATCCCAGCGCGGTCAAGTGAGCGCCGGGAGCATCATGTACGGTGAGCCGTGAGCCTCGGGCGAGCGCCGGTCGCGCTCCCCCGAGGCTCGCGGCCAAACGGGTTGCGACGCCCGTCGCCACGGACCCCTACAAAGAGGCAGCCATGACCCCAACGCAGCAGCAAATCGCCCAGTTCCGCAAGATGGCGACGGATGACCCCGAGAACGAACTGGCTCATTTCCGCCTGGGCCAGCTGCTCATGAACGAGCAGCAGTTCGCCGAGGCGGCCGACAGCTTGCGGTGCACCCTGGTGCTGAGTCCGCAATTCTCCAAGGCGTTTCAGCTACTCGGCGCCTGCCTGATGCAACTGGGCCGCCACGACGAGGCCGTGCGCGTGCTCCGGGACGGCTACGCCGTCGCCAGCGCGCGCGGCGACAACATCCCGCGTGAGGAGATGGCCAAATTGCTCGTGGAACTGGGCGAAGCGCCGCCCGCGGCGGCGCGCGGCCCGGCGGCCGGCGGCGCCGCCACCGGCTTCCGCTGCTCAGCGCCGCGCTGCGTGGCCGGTGCCGCGGCCCGGCGGCTGCCGAAGCCGCCAATGAACGACGCGCTGGGCCGCGAGATTTACGAGCGCGTCTGCGCCGACTGCTGGGAGCAGTGGTTGCGGCGCGACAGCATCAAGGTCATCAACGAGGGCCACCTGGACCTGAGCACCGAACAGGGCCAGACGTTTTACGATCACTTCATGCGCGAGATGCTCGGCCTCGTCTGAGCCTGGGGAGTAACCATGCAGCCCGACGGATGCGAATACCTGGTGAACCACGGCAAGAGCGGGGCCGTTGGCCGCTTCGTCTCGGCGGCGCCGCTCGGGCTGCAGCGCGGCGACCGGGTGGTGGTGCGTTCGCGGCGCGGTCTGGAGGTCGGCACTGTGCTGTGTCCGGCGAACGCGCGGCACGCGCGCTTGCTGGTCGGCGTGCTGGTCGGTGAACTGCTGCGGTCGGCCGGGGTGGACGACGATGCGGCGCTGGTGCGGCTGCAACCGCTGGCACAGCGGCTGTTCGACGACAGCCGCCGACTGGTGCGCGAGCTGGACCTGCCCGCGGAGGTGCTCGACGTGGAGGTGCTGCTGGACGGCCGGGCGGTTGTGCAGCACGTCCAGGCGGCGGCGTGCGACTGGGAGCCATTCGTCGCCGCCCTGGGGCGGCACGGCGTGGACGTTCTGCTGGAAGACCTGGCGCTGCCCGCGGAGCCGGAGGCGTCGTCAGCGAGCGGCTGTGGCGAGCCGAACTGCGGCCGTGCTGGCGGTGGGGGCGGTTGCTCCACCTGTGGCAGCGGCGGCGGCTGTTCGTCATGCGGTTCGGGCGGCGTGGACTTGCAGGCGTACTTCGCTCACCTACGCGACAAGATGGAGCAGACTCAGCGAACGTCGTTGCTATAGGAGCAAGTTCGAGTCGGAGCCCGAGCGTCAGCGCGGGGCCAGCGCTGGCGCTCGGGCTCCGACCCGAAGCACGAACCGCCTCACGACTTCGGCGTGTCGCCTTTGGGCCGCAGGTTGCGCAGCCGCGCGTTGAGCGAGTGCTCCTCCGCGACGACCGCCGGGACCGGCGATGGCCGATCCGGGCCGGAGCCGGTCTTACGCTCGTGCATCTCCTCCCGCAGTTTTTGCACCGGGGCCAGCCGCTCGCGCATGTTGTGCTCGCGCTGCAGCCGCTCCGTCTCCAACCGGATGTCCTCGCGCATCCGCTCCATGCGCGTCCGCTCGCGGGCCATCTCGGCACGCTCGCGGGCCATCTCCAGCTCCAGCTCGCGCGTCGCCTCGTCCAGCTCGGCGTTGCGGTCGCGAAACATCTGGATTTCCTGGTTCAACCGGGCCTGGTCCGCCTCCAGCTGGCGGCGGTACTGGTTCAATTCTTCCTCGTAGAGATTGAAGTCCGCCTCGGACTCGGGCGACCGCTCCCGCTTCTTCCCCGCCTCCGCCAGCTGGGCGTCTTTTTCCTGGAGCAGTTTCCGCAGTAGCTCGACCTCGGCCTGGAGCGCCGGCGCGTCCGGGACCGGCGGCGGGGCCTGGGGATGTGCCTGCAGGGCGTGCCGGAGCCGCTCGTGTTCGGCGTTCAGGGCGTGCTTCATCCGTTCGTGCTCCGCGTGCAGCGCCTTCAACTGGTCCTGGTGCCGCTGCTCGTCGTCCTGCAGCGTTTGCAGCAGCGCCTTCTGATCCTGGCGCATGGCCTGCACTTCCTCGTCGCGCCGCTGCTGCACCTCCGCCAGCGCCTGCCGCAACCGTTCGTTCTCCTGATGGAGCGCGTCCGCCGCGTCGCCCTGCGGCGCAGGCGCGGCGGGCAACTTTTCCAGTTCGGCCACCATGGCCGCGATGCTGGCGCCTGCTCGCGCAGGGCCTGCTCTGCCTCCGTGATGGCGACACACTGCCGCTCCAGCCGTGCCCGCACGTCCGCCTGGGCTGTCAACCAATCCGCACGCATGCTCGGGGTCCTCTCGGGGTCCGTCTGCAATTCCTGGAGCCGTTTGGCCAGTTCCGCCTGGCCCTGCGCCAGCCGGGCCCGCTCCTGATCCAGCCTGGCCTGCTGCTGCTCGACCTCCTGCGCGGCCCACTGCACCTCCAGCCGCCGCCGCTCCAGCTCGGCCGCCAGTTTCCGCTTCGTGAGGCGGGCCTCCTGCTCGCTCTGCCGCCGCCGTTCCGCTGCCTCGGCGTCCAGGGCCGCCCGCCGCGCCTTCAGTTCGTCGTCGAACTGACGGATGCTCTTCTGCAGGACCATCTGCTCCTTGCGCAGCAGTTCGCGGTCGCAACTCAGGTCGCGCTCGCCTTCCTCCAGCAGCCGTAACCGCTGCTCGTAGTCGCACACCCGGCGCGCAGGCCGGACAGCTGTTGCCGAATCGCGACCGGCGGCACCCCATTCGCCGGCGCGGCCGCCGGGCGCTGCCGGAGCGCCTGCCGCAGCCGCAGCGCCTGGCGGACGAGGTTCTTCCGCGAGCGCTGCAGGCGCTGGATCAGGCGCTCGTCCGCCGCGGGCCGGGCCGGGGCGGCGCCGGGCAGGTGGACGCGGAAGCTGAAGGGGCCGATCTGCAGCAGGTCGCCGTCCGTCAGGCGCTCCTCGCGAATCTTGTTGCCGTTGACGCGGGTGCCGGCGCGGCTGCCGAGATCACGGATGCGGAAGCCGTCGGGCTGGCGACTGATGACGCAGTGCGCGTGCGAGATGTCCGGGGCGTCGAGCCCCAAATCGCAGCCGCGGGCCCGGCCGATCAGCAGCGCGTCCTGATCGAGCAGCCGGTTGCAGCGCGCGGTGGTGCCGTGGACCAGAATCAGCGAGGGCTTGGTCAAATCGGTGGTGGCGTCGTCGTGTTTGCTGGTCATGGTGAATCCCGTGGGCAGGTGTTTCGGTTCGGGCTGTGCGGGTGGTGGTTGAATCCTGCGACGGGACGCGCAACTATAGCTCAAAAACTGCGGGGAAGCGTCCGAAAGCCTGTCCCGCGAGCCGGGAGCAGCAGGACGTGGGAAAAACTCGACGGCTCGGGAGAGCCGTCCTACGGTTCGTGGTCAACGCGCCTGGGAACGGGCCGCGTCAGCCGGCCGTCAGCAGTGGTCGCAGTTCCCCCGCGAAAAACACCGATCCGGTGACGCAGATCAGGTCCGCCGGCCGCGCCGTTGCCACCGCCGCTTGCCATGCCTCGGCCGGTGTCGCGTAAAGGCTGTGCGCGCCGCCGCCCACCGCCTGCCAGTGTCCCGCCAGCGTCTCGGCGGGGACGGCCCGCGGGTTGTGCGTGTAGCGCGTCAGGTAGGCGTGCGTGAACAGCGGCGCCAGCACGCGCAGCATCCCGGACAGATCCTTGTCGCTGCTGCCGGCGAAGACCAGGTGCCGCTGCGCCTCCGCCGCGAACGCTGCCGGGAACGTCGTCCACAGCGTGTCCGCCAGCGCCTGCGCCGACGCCACGTTATGGGCGCAGTCCAGCAGCACCAGCGGCGCCCGCCGCACCACCTCCAGCCGCGCCGGCCACGATACCTCCGCCAGCCCCGCCGCCAGCGCCGCGTCCGGCACGTGCAGCCCCTCGGCCCGCAGCTGCTCCGTCGCCGCCACCACCAGCGCCGCGTTCTGCGCCTGGTGCTCGCCCAGCAGCGCCAGCTCCAGCGGCGGCCACTGCCGATCGCGCGTCGCCACGAACACGCGCGGCGGCCGCTGAGCCTCCGCGGTCAGGCAGCCCGGCTCGTAGCGGTAGCGGAAGTCCACGCCGAGCTGCCGCAGCGGCGCGCCACGCGCGCGGCAGACGCGCTCGATGACCGCCCGCGCTTCCGGCACGCGCACGCCGCTCAGCGCCGGCTGGCCCGGCTTGACGATGCCCGCCTTCTCGAAGGCGATCTGCGCCAGCGTGTCGCCCAGCTGCTGCGTGTGATCGTAGCTGATGCTCGTGAGGATCGACAGCAGCGGCACGCAGACGTTGGTCGAGTCGAAGCGACCGCCCAGGCCGACCTCGACCACCGCCACCTCGACCCGCCGCCGTACGAAGTGCAGAAAGCCCAGCGCCGTCGCCACCTCGAAGAACGTCACTGCTGCCGCGTCCGCCGGCCGCCGGGCGTCCAGCTCGCTCACCACCGGCGCCAGGTCTGTCAGCACCGCCGCCAGTTCTTCCCGGCTGATCGGCACACCATCGACCTGCACGCGCTCCTCGACCCGGCACAGGTGCGGCGACGTGAACAGACCGGTGCGGTAGCCGGCCCGCCGCAGCGCCGCCGCCAGCATGGCGCTGGTCGAGCCCTTGCCCTTGCTGCCGGCGACGTGGACGATGCGCAGCCGCTCCTGCGGATTGCCCAGCCGGTCGAGCAGGGCGTGCATGCGGTCCAGCTTCAGGTCGCTCGGTTTGGGGGAGCGCTGTTCGTAGTTGACGCGGCCGAACCAGAACTGCACGGCCTGCTCGTAGGTCATCACGTCACCCCGACACGTCGGGCGGCTGCGTCCGCAGCAGGGCCTCGATGCGCCGCTGCCACTGCAACGGCTCGCACAGCAGTTCCTTCGACAGCACCACATTCGCCCCGGCCGCCAGCCCCTGCTCGATGTCGTCCTCGGTCACCTGCGTGAACAGGGCGATGCGCAGATTCGCCAGCGCGGGGACCGTCCGCAATTTCTCACACAGCGCGATGCCGTCCATGCCCGGCAGCTTGCGGTCCAGCAGCATCAGGTCGGGCCGCTCCTGCTGCAAGTAGTCCCAGGCCGCCTCGGCGCTGGTCAGCCAGGTAAGCTGGAAGCCGGCCCGCTGGGCGAAGCGCTCCACCAGCCGGCCGATCTCGGCCATGTCCTCGACGAGCAGCAGTCTCGCCCCCGGCACCGCCGGCGCCGGCGGCGGCGGCAGCGCCTCGGTGGCGCGGCGGCCGTTGAGCCGGGTCTCGGCGAGCAACCGTGACGGTTTCTCCGGGGCGCGCGGCAGCGTGAAGTAGAAGGCGGCGCCCTGGCCCGGCTGCGACTCGACCCAGAGCCGGCCGCCGTGCGCCTCGACGATGCGCTTGCAGATGGCCAGGCCGGCGCCGGTGCCCTCGAACTCGTCGTTGAGGTGCAGCCGCTGGAAGATGTTGAAAATCTGCTCGTGGTGCTGCGGGTCAATGCCGATGCCGTTGTCGCGCACGTACAGCGTCACCCACCCTGGGTCGGCCGCATCGGTTGCCTGGCCGAGGCAGACCCGCGGCGTCGCGCTGCGGTTGTACTTCAGACCGTTGCTGACCAGGTTCATCACCAGCTGTGTGATGCCCTCCGGATCGCCCAGGACAGTCGGCAGCGGCCCCTCGGTGTGAAAGCTGGCCTCCTTGCGCTGCATCAGGTCGCCGAGGTACTGGCGGACCTGGGCCACGGCCGCGTTCAGGTCGAACGGTTGCGGCGCCCGCGTGACCCGGCCGATGCGCGACAGCTTCAGCAAATCCTCAATGCGCTTCTTGAGGCGGCGGCTGGCGGACAGCAGGTGGTTGATGCACTCGAAGCCGTCGGGGCCGAGTTGCAGCGAAAACTCGCGGGCCAGATCCTGGCTGTACGCCTCCAGGGTGTTGAGCGGTTCCTTGAGGTCGTGGGAGACGACGTAGTTGTAGGCGTCGAGTTCAGCGTTGATCTTGCGGAGGCCGGCGTTGGCCTGCTCCAGTTCGTCGCGGCGGCGGCGTAGCTCGTTGGCCAGCCGGCTGCGCTCGGTCACGTCCTGGGCGGCGCTGCGCGAGCGGATGAAGCGGCCCTGGGAGTCGCACAGCGGTTCGCTGAGGATCCACACGTCGATGATGGTGCCGTCGCTTTTGAGCCAGCGCGTCTCAACCTGGTCGGCCCGCTGGTAGGCGGCCGGGGCCTGCTCAAAGGCGTCGCGGCTTTCCGGCGGCAGCAGGCGGGTGTACGGCTGCCGCAGCAGGTCGCGGCGCTCGAAGCCCAGCGTCCGCAGCAAGGTGTCATTGAAGAACACCAGCCGG
Source organism: uncultured Gemmataceae bacterium (assembly GCA_963750165.1). Classification (GTDB taxonomy): domain Bacteria; phylum Planctomycetota; class Planctomycetia; order Gemmatales; family Gemmataceae; genus CAVVPN01. The sequence continues at coordinate 1,454,792 of CAVVPN010000003.1, forward strand.
CCCTGGGCGTCGAGGCTGAAGTACATCACCGGGGCGTTGTTGTACAGGTCGTAGGAGCGCTCCGTGAGCTGGGCCAGGCGCTCGTTGGCCTGCGACAGCTCCTCGGTGCGGCGCCGCAGTTCCTGCTCGGCGCGGATGCGGTCGGTGATGTCAATGAGGTAGCAGCGGAACTGCTCGGGACTGCCTTCATCGGTGTAGCGCGTGAGCACGTCCACAAGGACGTGGCGCTCCTCGCGGCGCGGGCCGGCGAGCAGGCGGGCGGTCAGATGATGGCGTTCGCCGGTCTGCAGCGCCTCGGCGAAGCCGGCCTGGACGGGGTGGGCGTCGTCGGGATGAACCACGTCCAGGAACGAATGGCCGTTGAGTTCGGCGAGCGGTCGGCCGAGGAGTCGCTGCAGCGCGGGGGTGGCGGTCAGCCAGTGCAGGGTGGGCGTCAGCCGCGCGACCATGTTGCGGCTGGAGCCGGTGGTGCGCTGCAGGACGGTGAGGCGCTGGCCCTTGAGCGAGTCGGCCGCGTCGAGTTTGAACTTGAGGCGCTCGACTTTTTGCTGATGCTGGACGCAGTCGGCGAGGGCCTGGCGGTACAGGGCGCACAGGCGGCGCACCGCGTCAAACAGGCCGGCCAGGGCGCGATCCGGGAGCAGCTGGGGCGGCGTTTCGGGGGTGGTGTTTGCGGTGGCGTTGGCGCAGAAGGCGGCGAGGCTGTCCGCCAGCTGGTGGGCGAGATCGCGGCCGCGCCGGCAGGCGACCGCGGCGGTGGCGCAGGCGGTCAGGCCGGTCAGCAGGGCGACGAGGGCCGCCTGTTCGAGGAGCAGCAGGCCGTCCGCGGCGGCGCCGCGCAGCGTGACGTGCAGGCTGAACAGGACGGCGGCCCCCAGCCCCAGCAACAGGCTCCAGACGGCGACACGCCAGATTGATGCGGGCATACGGCATCCATTGCTGCACACGCGAGAAATTGCCAGCACACACTATACATAGATAGGCGCGCTTTTGCCATGAGCCAAACGAGCGGCCGCAGGTGAGAGTGGTGTCAGGGCATTCGCAGCAGAACTTCCCAGGTGGCCGGGACGGCCACGGCATCCAGCATCCGAAGAAGCCGCTCCAGGTCGGTGCTGGACATCACCGCCGCCCGGACGGCGTCGTCTGGGGGACCAAGTTGGCGTTCACCGAATGCCAGGAGCAGGTTTCTAGCCGTCAGAAGCTAGCCCTCTCGGTAACCGGCCATGAACCTGTCATAAGCGGTTTCGGAACTGTCCTGGTCACTCACGGGTGGGTTCTCCTTCGCGTCCGCCGAAAACCAGAGGTTCACTTACTCTTCCCGGTGCCGGCGCCTGGGATTTTATTGTTCTTTTAGCAGGTCTTCCCAACTGGTCGCCTTGTGTGCCCGTCGTGCCAGCCGATGAAAGGTGGCCACATCCGTAATGCTGGCCAGGGCGGCGCGTGTGGCCTCATCTGCCGGCCCCAGGAACTCCTCACCGAGCTCAAGCAATAAATCCAGGGCCGCCTGGCGGGCCTCCTGGAGGCCCTTCTGACGACCTTCTTCCAGGATGGCCATGTAGGTCGAAGATTCGTGCATGCCATTGACTCCCTTGAACAGCTGTTTGGCGAACTCCTCCGGGCCCCGCAGCCCGGTCAACACGAATGCCGCGGTCAGCAACCGGCCAACCTGGTCCGGCGATGCCTCGCGGTGCAGCCGCTCCTCCATCTGTTTTACGACCGCCGCCAGACCCGCCGACAACTCCACGCCCGGCGGCAGCTGGCCCAGCGGCGCCAGCGGCAGCACGCCCACCTCGGCCGCCAGCAAGGTTGCCACCGGCACTTCCCACAAGCGAACCGTTTCGTACTTGAACTCCATTTTACCCCGTTTGGGGCGTGGCGCGTAGTGGATGCGGCCGTTCAGGTTGCGGTGCGCCGCCTCCGGGCGCAGCAACGTGACGGTCGAATGCACAGGCACGTCGTATTGGCGATGCAGCAGGCTATTGTACACCAGCACGTCGCGGTGCTTGCGGGCCGACGCGCTTACCTGGAAGTCGAAGTGGGAGATCTCCTGCAACGGGTCGCCCAGTCCCAGCACCAGGTCGGCCGCAGTGGTCACCGTGGACAGGTCCGGGTTGAGCACCGTCACCGGCAGCGCAGTCGGCGCGTCGAACAACGCCAGCAGACCGCCCGGGCTGACCGCGCCCAGGTCTTTCAACGTCGCGTCGAAGGGATGCGACATGACTCCTCCTTTATAAACCCCGAAAGCCGGAAGGGGCAAAGCGCAGAGCGCACGCCACCCCTTCCGGCCACGGACCACGGACCACGGACTGCGGACCACGGACGATTAGCGCGGTTTGCAGGTGCGTGTAGCGGGTAGTAGGTCCGGCGAGCCGAGCCGGACCCGCAGCGGGTGCCGCTCGGCTCGCGGCACCTACCCCAGACCGCTACACCCAACCGCAATCCACTTTAGCCGCCCTGCACCGGCAGACACACCTGCTCCAGCAGTTTCTCGCAGCGGTCCTGCAGCAGGTCGGCCAGGTTCGGCAGTGGTTGGCCCTCCGGCAGCGTCTCGCCCAGCGCCGCCAGGAAGCGCGGGAAACCGTACAGCACCGCGAAGCCGTCCAGGCTCACCGCCTCCAGCCGCGCGTGCCGGCCGCGCCGCTCCGCGTCCTGCCACAGCGTCTTGCTCTTGCCGGTCAAGGACAGGTCATCCTCGGGCCGCAGCAGAATCAGGTGGTCGATTAACGGCGGCGTCGCTTCCAGTGAGCCGAGCTTGGTCTCCAGGTCCTTCGGCTTGCCGGGACCGCGGCCCAGGAACAGGCCGACGCCGAGCTTCCACGGCTGGCCATCCTTGCACGCCCAGTGCGCGATCGTCAGCACGCCATAGGTCGGGTGCTCGCCGAACGTCAGCTCGCCGACGACGTGCTGCAACCGCCACGGCCCCACCTTGACGCCGTGGTCCTGGCACAGTTGCAGGAACGCGCCGAGGCCCGCCTGCAGCTCGCGCGTCGCGCCGGTCAACGCGCCCTCGGGCTCCAGTTGACGGCGGCCGCTGCGCAGTTCCTGGTCCCACAGTTCGCCGAGGTTCACCTTGACCGGGACTGGCGGCGCGACGGATGGGTTGCTGCGCCAGGCCGCCAGCGGCAGAAACAGCGGGCGTCGGTTCTGCCGCTTGCGGCTGCGCGGGCGTCGGCGTTTCCACAATCGTCACCGACTTCACAACCGCCGCAGATTCGGCCGCCGACAGGCGGTTCTCTGCCGGGGCGGGCGCGTCCACCGCGGTCGCGGACTCGCCGTAGACCAGGTGGTCGAACAGATGGCGGAACTGCTGCAGCATGTCGCGCAGCGTCGGCTCCGTGCGGGCGATGCGATGCACCTGCTCCTCGGTGAACGGATAGATCGACGGCAGTTCGTCGGCGGTGCCGATCTCGTCCAGCACCGGCCGCAGTCGGGCCTCAACGACGCGGCACACCAGCTCCGGCGGCGGGCTCTCCAGCCGCAGCGCCTTGATGGTGCCGTGGCCGGGCACGTGGACGGGGTTGTTGAGCCGGTCCTGGATGTAGCCGTCCAGCGACGGCACGAAGCGATTCCACAGGCCGCGCTCCGCGAACACCAGGAAGCACATGCCGTCGATCTGGTGCATGGCGTGAACGATGCCGGCGAAGAACGCCTCGGCACCGCGCCGGCCGTCGTCGGCGCGGCGGGCCAGCAGCAAATCCTCCAGCTGGTCGAACGCGACCACCACCGGAATCTTCAGGCTCAGGAAGACCTGCATCAGCTCCTTGAGCAGCGCCAGCACCAGGTCCTGCCGGCTCGGCCGCACCTTGAAATCCAGCTCCGCGAAGCCGTAGGTCAGGAAGTTGGCCAGGTCCGCCTCGTCGCCCAGCAGCGCCGCCCGCGCGAAGCCCTGGCGCATGCTGGCGGCGCATCAGGCCGGCGGTGTTGTGCGCCTCGGTGCGCTCCACGTGCCGGCACAGCACCTCGCAGGCGCGCTCCGGTGACACTCCACTGTCACTGCAAACGCGCCGCACCGGCGTGGCGCCGCCGGGCTGCGTCGCCGGCCGCGCCAGCTGGTCGATCAGCCACTGCGTCCGCTCCTGCGCCTGCGACGTGCCCAGGCCCAGCTTGCGCGCCCAGCCGGCCAGCCCCGGCGCTGGGAACAACCCCAGTTGCTCGTCCCGGGTCAGAGCCGCTCAGCGCCCGTGCAGCAGTCGGCGGCACAGCTCCTCGCCGACGAACTCCAGCGGCCGCGTGCCGCGCTGACGGGCGCCGCCGAGCAGCGTGTCGATCACCTGGAACAGCAAATATTCCAGGAATTCCGTGTCCTTCTGGTAGGTGCCCGGCGTCACCAGCAGCTGCCAGGCGCCCTCGTCGCCGTGCTTGATCGAGTGCAGCAGATGTGTCTTGCCGGCGCCCTTGTTTCCGAGGATCGGCACCACCTCGGAGTGCGTCGTCGGGTCGTAGCGGTACAGGTCCACGACGCCCAGCAGCTGGGTGCGCTCGCGGGCGAACAGCTCGGCGACGTGGAAGCGGGCGCAGACCTCATCATCGGGGTTGCGCGCGAAGTAGTTGCGGAAGGGGTTGCCGGCGCGGCGGAAGACATCCAGGGCGTGCTCGTGCAGGACCGGGGCGGCGAAGTTAACGGACATGGGTACTCCTCCATGAGTGGGGTTGCCTGGGAGTCACCGGGCAACAGACGGGCCGCTCCGTGGCGGAAAGCCGTCGGGGACCAATGGGTTGTTCAAGGGCGAATAGTGGTAGTGCAGCGCCGGGTCCAGGAACCGCCCCGGCAACATCAATTCGTCGGCGACGAAGAAGGCGTTGACGCCGGTCGAGTCGGTGGCGACCAGCGTGTAGCCCTTCTCGCGCCCCAGGGCCGCCAGCGACGCCAGGCTGGCCCCGAAGTAATTGCTGCCATCCCAGCGGTGCGCGGGGTTCTCCTGCATCACCCACAGCGCCGGCGGTGGATGCGTCGCGTTGTACTCGATCACCACCAGCCGCGGCCGCCAACGGTGGACCGCCCGCCAGACCCAGTAATCGTTGCTGTCGATGTCGATCGACAGCACGTCAAGGTCCGCCGGCACCTCCTGGGCAGCGAGCAGGGCCTCGATGTTCGCGGAGGTGACCACCTCCCGGACGCAGCGCACCCGCGGACAGTCGCGATAGTTCGCCGTCAGCTTGGCGAAGTGCTCGGCGTCCGCTTCGAGGAACAATCCCGCCCAGCCCTCCACGCAGGCCAGCCGGGCACAGTTGCACTGCGTCCCCGACTCGACGCCGAACTCGACGAAGTAGCGGCGCGGGCGCCGATGCGCTGCAGAATCTCGCGGATGATGCCGTCCTCGCCGTTCTGCGAACAGACGCGGTGTTCGTAGCCGCGCAGGTCGCCGGCCTCCAGCCAGCGGCGGCGCTGCGCGGCGCAGCAGCTGGTCGATGTCGGCGCGCAGGCCGCCGGAGCGCACCAACCACAGGGCGCCGCGGACGACCGAGGCCAGGTTGCGCAAGAACGGCATGGAAACTTCCGTGTTGTGTCCGAGCCCGAGCGCCAGCGCGGGGCCAAGCGTGCCCCGCGCTGGCGCTCGGGCTCGGACCAGTCGGCAGAAAAACCCCCGTCACCCCCGCAAGCTGGCGTAAAATGCGATCACATGCCCCACCAGCAGTGCCAGCGTCGGCTGCGGCAGGTCGCACAGCGGTCCCGTCCACGGGTGCAGGTAAATCTGCCCCTGCGCGTGCAGCCGCCGCAGACCGTCGTGGAACTGACCGACCGTCAACGCCGGCCGCCCCTGGCACAGTTCGCGATACAGCTCCGGCAGCGGACAATCCTCCGACGTGCCGGCCGCGTGCCAGCGGTCCAGATGCGCCAGCGCTGCCGGCAGCCAGTCGTCGGCGTCCGCCGCCTGCTCCGGCTGCGCCAGCACGCGCCGCACCACGTCCCGGAGCCCGTCCAGGCTCACCTGCGCCTGGCGGGCGGCGTGGACCAGCTCGCCCAGCTGCGCCTGCCGGGCCTCCACGGCACGCACCAGGTCTTCGAGCACCTGGCGCGGGCTGGCCTGGGTGAGCAGGTATTGCAGGCCCTTGTCGGTGATGGCGCAGATGTCCTGCTCGGATTTGCCGCGCGGCTCACGGCGGAGCACGCGGACGAGCGCTTCGTCGAGGCAGCGTTGGGCGGCGAAGCGGGCGGCGCTGGTGGCGACGAACAGGCCCGGACTGCCCTTGCTGCCGTACAGCGGCAGGCCGGTCGGCTCCGCGGCGGCGCGGCTCAAGGCGTCCAGCAGCAGTTGCGTGGATTTGTCCGCCAATGGCCCCTCCCTGGCTTGGTCGGCGTCGATGGCTGGGCCGGGGCGTCCGCCCCGGTTTACACACCCGGCCTATTATCCCTGGTCGGCGGAACAGTGCAAGGGTAGAAAATTACCTTTCCCCGCGCCTCAATTTCCCTATGATCTCTCCTATCGAGGCGGTAACACTTTTAGGGTCTGGCACGGCGCGGCAGCGGAGGGGTTCCTGACCCGCGGGACCGCCCGGCAGTCCTGCCGTGCGACCAACGGGGAGACACGCATGAAACTTCGTCTGGCAACCTGGCTGCTGCCGATGGCCGCGGCAACGGTGCTGGCGGTGGCCTTCACCGGCAACTTCTCGGCACAGCAGGGCGGCGAACACGAGCCCGAGCACGCCGCCCACGACAAGTTACTGCGCAAGGGCCTGCTCGACGCCATGCGCCGTGGCGTCTACCTGTACAACGAGCGCGGCGACATGGCCGGCTGCACGAGCGTCTTTGAGGGCGCCCTGCTCACCATCCGGCCCCTGCTGCACCACCAGGATCTGCAAAAGAAGATCGACAGCGCGTTGGCGAACGTCGAACAATTACCGCCCGGCTATCAGCGGGCCTTCGCCCTGCGCGGCGTGCTCGACGAGGTTGCCGACCGCCTCGCCGGCAAGTCCGCTTCCAAGGAGAAGGACACGACCCTCAAGGACAAGGACAAGAAGGACAAGGCCCGTAAGGATCAGGACAAGGCCAACAACAAGACGGACCTGGGGGTGCTCGACAAGGCGACCACCGACAAGGCCAGCAAGGACAAGGCGAAGAAGGACAGGGCGACCACCGGCAAGAAGGACGCCCCGGCCAAGGACCTGCCGGCCAAGGACACCAGCGTCAAGGACAAAAAGGACGCCCCGGCCAAGGACAAGCAGGCGCCGCCGCAGGACACCGGCACCGTCAGCGGCAAGGTCACCTACGACGGCAAGCCCCTCAGCATCGGCTTCGTGACCTTCGTCGGTTTGGACAAGCGGACCTACAGCGCCAACATCCAGCCGGACGGCACCTACACCCTGAAAAAGGGACTCCCCGTCGGCCGCTACCGCGTGACCATCGACAAGAGCACCTCGCCGCCGGCGAAGGACCAGAAAGTGATCGAGATCCCGCCGAGCTACCAGTCGGCGGACACGACGCCGCTGATGGTGGAAATCGTCCGCGGCAAGAACACCGCCGACATTCGACTGAGCAAGTGACCGTCTTTTCCCCCTCGCCCCCACGGGCGAGGGGGAAGCTCTTTCACGTCTGCCAGGGTCTTCCGTAGTGCGGGCGGCCCGCCTGCACAGCGCGCGTGTGCAGGCGGGCCGCCCGCACCACTACGGAGAACCGCACGTCCCTGTTGCCCAGCCTCCCTCAGGTGCCGCGCCGATGAACGAATGCACCCATCTCCTGTCCGCCATCGAGCAGGGCGACACCCACGCCGCCGAGCAATTGCTGCCGCTGGTCTACGACGGCCTGCGGCGCCTGGCGGCCGAGAAGCTGGCCCAGGAGAAGCCCGGCCAGACGCTGCAACCGACCGCCCTGGTCCACGAGGCGTACCTGCGCCTGGTCGGCGACCGCGACGAGGCGCACTGGGACGGCCGCGGCCACTTCTTCGCCGCCGCCGCCGAGGCCATGCGCCGCATCCTCGTCGAGAACGCCCGCCGCCGGCAGCGCCTCAAGCACGGCGGCGGCCGCGCCCGCGAACCGGAACCGCCGGATCTCGCCAGCCCCGAACGTCCCGAACGGCTGCTGGCCCTGGACGAGGCCCTGAACCGTCTGGCCCAGGTCAACCCCCAGGCGGCCGAGCTGGTGAAGCTCCGTCACTTTGCCGGCTTCAGCAACGCCGAGACGGCCGAACTCCTCGGCATTTCGCCGCGCAAGGCCAACCAGGTCTGGGCCTACGCCCGCGCCTGGCTGCGCGAAGAACTGGGCGACGACGAGGCGTAATTTTTTTCGGGATGGCGTGCGCACTTCACCGCCAAACGTCGCATGACGGGGTAGACGGAGAGCAGCCCCATGCAAGAGCAAACCATCTTCACCGAGGCTCTGGAACTGGAAGACCCGGCGGCGCGCGCCGCCTTCCTGGACCGGGCCTGCGCCGGCGACCTGGCGCTGCGCCAGCGCGTCGAGCGGCTGCTGCGACGGCACCGGGAGGCCGACAGCTTCCCGGAGCAGCCGGCCGCCACCTTCTCCCATGCGGCCCCCCCCGAGGGGCCCGGCGCGCTGATCGGGCCGTACAAGCTGTTGCAGCAGATCGGCGAGGGCGGCATGGGCGTCGTCTTCATGGCCGAGCAGACCCAGCCGGTGCGGCGCCTGGTCGCGCTCAAGGTCATCAAGGCCGGCATGGACTCGCGCCAGGTGCTGGCACGCTTCGAGGCCGAGCGGCAGGCGCTGGCGCTGATGGACCACCCCAACATCGCCCGAGTCCTCGACGCGGACGCCACCGCCACGGGCCGGCCCTACTTCGTCATGGAGCTGGTCAAGGGCCTGGCCGTCACCAAATACTGTGACGAGCGCCGCCTGAAACCGCGGGAGCGCCTGGAACTGTTCATCCCCGTGTGCCAGGCCGTCCAGCACGCCCACCAGAAGGGCGTCATTCACCGCGATCTCAAACCCGGTAACGTGCTGGTGGCGCAATACGACGGCCGGCCCGTGCCCAAGGTCATCGACTTCGGCGTCGCCAAGGCGGCCGGCCCCCGGCTCACCGAGCGCACGCTGTTCACGGAGTTCGGCCAGGTCGTCGGCACACTGGAGTACATGAGCCCCGAGCAGGCCGAGCTGAACCAACTGGACATTGACACGCGCAGCGACATCTACGCTCTGGGCGTGGTGCTCTACGAGTTGCTGACCGGCACGACGCCGCTGGAGCGGGGCCGGCTGCGCGAGGTCGGCTTGCTGGAGGTGCTGCGGCGAATTCGCGAGGAGGAGCCGCCGACGCCGAGCACGCGGCTGAGCACCTCGGCCGAAGGGCCGGGCATCGCGGCCGACCGCGGCCTGGAGCCGAAGCGGCTGAGCAGCCTGGTGCGCGGCGAACTGGACTGGATCGTCATGAAGTGCCTGGAAAAGGAGCGCGGCCGCCGTTACGAAACCGCCAACGCCCTGGCCCTGGACCTGCAGCGCTACCTGGCGGACGAGCCGGTGGCCGCCGGGCCGCCTGGCGCGGCGTACCGCTGCCGGAAATTCCTTCGGCGCAACCGCAGATCAGTGCTGGTCGCCGCCGTGGTGCTGCTGGCGCTGATGGGCGGCTTTATCGGCGCAACCGCAGGCCTGCTTCAGACGATCGTTGCGCGGGAACAGGCATGGGAGGCCGAACGGAAGGAGCGTAGCCAACGGGTGCGGGCCAAGGCCGGCGAGAAGAAAGCCCAGGATGAGTACGCCCGGGCCGAGGGGGAGCGGAAAATCGCCGAGCGGGAAGGAAAAATCGCCCAGGCGGTGCGCGACTTCTTGCAGAAGCAGTTACTCGCCCAGGCGGATGTCCACGTGCAGGCCGACGCCCTGTTGCAGGGCGGCGCGGGCGAAATCAAGGAGAACCCGACTGTCCGTGAACTGCTCGACCGCGCCGCGGAAGGACTGACCGGGAAGAAGATCGAGTCGCAGTTCCCCGGCCAACCGCTGGTGCAGGCGGAAATCCTGCACACGGTCGGCGACGCCTACCGCGGCATCGGCGCCTTCGGGCCGGCCATCGACCACCTGGAGCGTGCGCTGCACCTGCGCCAGCGGCACCTCGGCGCCGACCACCGGGACACCCTGGCGACGCAGCACCGCCTCGCCCGCGCGTACTGGGACGCCGGCGACCTGCCGCGGGCCCTGCCCCTGTTCGAGCGGGTGTGGGCCCGGCAGTCCGCGACGCTCGGCGCCGACCACCCGGACACCCTGGAAACCCAGTACAACCTCGCGGTGGCGTGCCAGGACGACGGCCAGATGACCAGGGCGGTCCGCCTGCTCGAGCAGGTGCGTGACGCCTGGTCCCGGGTCCACAGTCCGGACCACCGGAACACCCTGTATACCGAGGTCACCCTCGCCAACGCCTACGTGGCCGAAGGCAAGGCCGCCGACGCGCTGCGCCGGCTGGTGCCGCTGTGGGAGAAGGCGGCCAGGAACATCGGCCCCGAGCACCCGGAGACCCTGGCCGTGGTGCACGTGCTCGCCAGGGCGTACGGGGCCGACGGTCAGTGGGCCAAGGCAACCCAGCTGCTCGAAGGCGTGCGGGGACTGATGGAGAAGGAGTTCGGCCCCGAGCACCCGCGCACCCTGGTCGTGTTGAGCAACCTCGGCCACGCCTACGGGAAGGGCGGCCGGGTGGCGGAGGCGACCGAGTTGTTGGAGAAGGTCCGGGACCTGCGCGTCGCCAAACTCGGCCCCGACCACCCGGCCACGCTGATCACCCTGGACAACCTCGCCCAGGCGCACCGGGCCGCCCGGAATCTGCCGAAGGCAATCGCCTTGCTCGAACAGGTGCGCGACCGGGCCGGGCAGAAGTTCGGCCCCGAGCACCCGCGGACCCTGGGCATGCTGGCCCACCTCGCCGACGCCTACCGGGAGGCCGGCCGGCTGCCGGAAGGGATCCAGGTGCTCGATGTGATCCGGGACGCTCGGGTCAAAAAACAGGGTGCCGACCACCCGCAGACCCTGACGGTGACTCAGCAGCTGGCCGTGAGCTGCTGGACCGTGCGCCAGTTCGACCGCTCTGTGCCGCTGTTCGAGGATCTGCTGAAACGACGCCGGGCGAACCTGGGCGCGGACCACCCGGACACGCTGGCCACGATGGCGAACCTGGGCGTCAACTATCGCGACGCGGGCCGCCTGGCCGACGGGCTGGCGATGCTGGAGGACGCCCTGGCGCGGGGCCGCAACTTGCCCGGGGGACTGCCGGAACGGCTCGCCTTTGTGCCGCGGGCGCTGGCGGTGAGCTACAGCCGGGATGGCCAGTTCGCGAAGGCGGAACTGCTGTACCGCGCGGCGTTCGAGGAGGCGCGCGACAAGCACGGCGACGGCCAGCCGCAAACCCTCAACCCCCTCGGCGAATTGTGCGTGAATTTACTGGCACAGAAGAAGTTCGCCGAGGCCGTGCCGTTAATGCGCCGGCACCTGGCCGGCCGGGAAAAACACGAGGCCGACGCCTGGCCGACGCAGCACGCCCGGATGCTGCTCGGCGCCGCCCTGCTCGGCAAGGAGCAATTCAAGGAGGCCGAGTCGCTGCTTTTGGCCGCCCACGAGGGGCTGAAGCAGCGTCAGGCCCAGATTCACCCCGCCGACCGGCCGGCGGTCCTGGCCAGCAGCCTGGTGTGGCTGGTGCGGTTGTACGAAGCCTGGGACCGGCCCGAGGAGGCCGCGCAGTGGCGAAAACGCCTGGAAGCGTTTAAGGCTTCCTTGCCGAAGAAGAAGTAACCTCCCACGGCTCGGATCATCGTTTCCCTTCCCCCTTGAGCTAAGCGGCCGGCGCACCGCGCGCCGGCCCGACACCGCCCCGGCGTCCGGCCTGCGCGCCGCGGGGATTTTTCTTGTTCCGCAGGCCCAAAGGAGATTCCCATGCGTCTCGTTCCCTGGCTGCGCTCCCTGGTATCTCCGTCCGCCCGGCGGCAGCCGCGCCGCGTCCGCCCGCTGCTGGAAACGCTGGAAGAGCGGGCCGTGCCGTCGGCCAACCATGACATCCTGTACGTCGGCGACGCCGCCGACAACAGCGTCAAGGAGTTCAACGCCGACACCGGGGCGTACCTCGGCACGTTGGTGGCGAGCGGTAGCGGCGGCCTGGACGGGCCGCGCGGCCTGATCTTCAAGAACCCCGGCAACCTGCTCGTCGTCAACCAGAACGTCGATCAAAGTTTCAGCGGCGAAATCCTCGACTACAACGGCCACACCGGCGCCCCGAAAAGCCCGGTCGTTTCCCACACCGACCCGAACGCCCCGTTCGCGCCGCGCGGCATGGTGCTGCAGGGCAACGTCCTGTACGTCGCCAGTTTCCAGGACGCCACCACGCTCAACGGCGAGATCGACAAATACGACGTGAACACCGGCCGCTTCCTGGGCAGCCTGACGCCGCGTAATTTCTCCGGCACGTTCGAGCCGCGCGGCATCGTGTTCGGCCCCGACGGCTACCTGTACGTCTCGTCCTTCGACCAGACGAACCTGCTGGTCGGTTACGTGCTGCGCATGAACCCCTACACCGGCGCCTCGACGGTCGTGGCGGGCAACAACGGTGACGGCATCAACCAGCCCGGCGAGATCCAGGACCTGCACCGCCCCGAGGGCCTGGTGTTCGGCCCCGACGGCCAACTGTACGTCACCAGCTTCCGCGCCGACGCGACCGACACGGACAAGATTCTGGTGCTGAACCCCAGGACCGGCGCCCAGGAGAGCGAGATCAACCTGGACCAGGTGAACCAGCCGCGGGCGTTCGCCCAGGCGCTGGAGTTCGGGCCGGACGGCAAGCTGTTCGTGCCGATCAGCGGCAACGGCCCCGACACGGGGTCGATCCGGAGTTACAACGTCGTCACGAAGACCTACAGTGTGTTCGTGGCCGCGGGTGGCCCGCTGGGGCAGGGCTGGTATCTCACCTTCGGCCAGACGAACCCCGCCACCCTGGCCTACGACGGCGACGACCTGGACGACGTGGGCTGCGACTTCCGGCAGGCGTCGGACCAGGCGTTCGTGGATTTGCAGGCCCAGGTGGTGTTTTTCTTCTCGGACAGTGACGACCTGATGCACCGGCGCATGTGGGGCTGAGCATACCGGGAGCGCGCTTCAGGCCACCGGCCAGGACCGCCTTGATTTATCGTTTCGCGCGGACACTGCCCGCGCGAAACGATAAATCAAGGCGGTCCTGCCATCGAAGCCCGCAGCGTGAGACGACCGCATGGACCGCCAACGGCTCGAAGCCGCGTACCTGAAGGCCCGTGACGCCCTGCTCGCGGAGCGCACGCCGGAGGGCCACTGGGTCGGCGAACTGTCCACGTCGGCGCTGTCCACGGCCACGGCAGTGATGGCGCTGGCGCTGGTGCAGCGGGACACGCCGCCGCACGACCAGCACCAGCGGTTGATCGACGGCGGCCTTGCCTGGCTGGTGGCGCACCAGAACGCCGACGGCGGCTTCGGCGACACGGTCAAGAGCATCAGCAACATCTCCACGAGCATGCTGTGCCGGGCGGCGTTCCACCTCGTAGTGCAGGCGGCCCGCCTGCACAATGGCGGTGCAGGCGAGCCGCCTGCACTACGGCGCATCGAGGCGTACCTGCAACAGCACTGCGGCCGCACGCCCGCGGAGCAGGCCGAGGCGATCCGCCGCCGCTACGGCAAGGACCGCACCTTCGCGACGCCGATCCTGACGACGTGTGCCCTCGCGGGGTTGGTGCCGTGGTCCGAGGTGCCGCCGCTGCCGTTCGAGTTGGCGTGCTTTCCGCAATCGTGGTTCCGCTTCCTCCGCCTGCACGTCGTCAGCTACGCGCTGCCGGCGCTCATCGCCATCGGCCAGTGCATCCACCACCACCGGCCGCCGTGGAACCCGCTGAAACGCCTGACCGGCTGGCTGGCGCGCGACAAAAGCCTGCGCGTGCTGCAGGCGATTCAGCCGTCGAGCGGCGGCTACCTGGAGGCGGCGCCGCTGACGAGTTTCGTCACGCTGAGCCTGGCGAGCATCGGGCTAGCGCAGCACCCGGTGGCGGTGAAGGCGGTCGAGTTCCTGGTACTTGGCGTGCGGCCGGACGGCAGCTGGCCGATTGACACGAACCTGGCGACGTGGGTGACGACGCTGGCGGTCAACGCGCTGGCGGTGGCGGGGGATCTGGAGGCGCTGGACGGAAGGGAGAAGTTGCAGAGTTGGCTGCTCTGGCAACAATACCGGAAGCGCCACCCTTTCACAGGGGCAGCCCCGTGGGGGTGGGCCTGGACGCCTTTGCCGGGCGGCGTGCCGGACGCCGACGACACCCCCGGGGCGATCCTGGCGTTGTGTCATTTCCCGGAGCTGTTTCACGTCGGCTACGGTCACGAACTGGGCCGCGCTGCGGAATGGCTCGGGAACTTACAGAACCGCGACGGCGGCATCCCGACCTTTTGCCGCGGTTGGGGAGCGTTGCCTTTTGATCGCAGCGGATCGGACCTCACCGCGCACACGCTCCGGGCCTGGCGGGTGATCGGTTGGAAAGAGAAAGCAACTCGTCGTGCCCTGGCCTACCTCGCCCGCCAGCAGCGGCCCGACGGCTCCTGGCTGCCGCTGTGGTTCGGCAACCAGCACGCCCCGGACGACATCAATCCCACCTACGGCACCGCCCGTGTGCTGGCCGCGTACCGCGACCTCAATAGGATGAACGACGAACCCGCCCGCCGCGGCGTCGCCTGGCTGCTCGCCGTGCAGAACGCCGACGGCGGTTGGGGCGGCGCCGCCGACACGCCCAGCAGTGTCGAGGAAACCGCCCTGGCGGTGGAAATCCTGCTCGACGCGGGCGAAGATGCCCGGACTGCCGTGAATAAGGGCCTGGCCTGGCTCGTCGATCAGGTGGAGCAAAATACCTGGAAAAACGCCGCGCCGATCGGTTTTTACTTTGCAAAACTGTGGTACTTTGAGAAACTTTATCCGTTAACCTTCACGGTGGCCGCGCTGGGCCGCGCCCGCCGCACTCTCTCCTGAAGACGCTAACCGAACCCACCCCGAGCGCCCCCAGTGAGGAAGCACCTGTGGCGACCGCTGCCGAACCCCAGGTCGAGAAAAAAGACAAGCGCCCCAGCACCTCGCACTTGAAGGTCGTCCCCGAGACGCGCGCGCTGCGCGACCGCGTCCGCGCCGAGGCCGCCCGCGTCGGCCAAGGCTTCGACCGCGCGCGGCCGCTCACCAAGCAAGCGCTGCAGGCGATGGCCGAGCTGCTGCTGCGCGACATGGGGCTGGGCGAACAGTACCTCGGCTTCACGATGGTGGCGCTGTCCAACGAGTTCTGGCGCGAGCAGGTGCAGGCCATCGACTTCAAGCGCCGCCTGCTGCTGCTGCCTCACTGCCTCAAGAACGCGGAGGGCTGCCCTGCCGACTACGACGAGTTCGGCCTCGATTGCAAGAAGTGCGGCGCCTGTTCCGTCGCGGACTTCAAGGTCAAGGCGGAAGAGCTCGGCTACAAGGTGCTCGTCTCCGAGGGCACGCCCATCGTCCTGAAGATCATCGTCAGCGGCCACGTCGATGCCATCGTCGGCGTCGCCTGCCTGAACGTGCTTGAAAAGGCCATCGACAAGATATTACTGGCCGGCATCCCCTGCGTCGCGGCGCCGCTGCTGTCGAGCAACTGCCGCAGCACCAGCGTCGATGACGACTGGGTCGCCGAGCTGATCGACCTGCACGTCCCCAAGGAACAGCCGCAGACGAAGACGTATGTCCATCTGATGCGGGCGGCGAACGCCATTTGCGAGGAGCCGGAATTGTCGCGGCTGGCCCCGCGGGCGCGGGCGAAGGGGACCGACCCGCTCGCCGCTCACGAGAACATCGCTTACGACTTCCTGGGCAACGGCGGCAAGCGGTCGCGGCCGTTCATCACGCTGGCGGCTTACGACGCCCTGAAGGGGGCGCCCGGCACACGCTCGGTGGAGGGCGTGGACCTGCCCGACGCGGTGAAGCGCACCGCCCTGGCGATCGAGGCGTTCCACAAGGCGTCGCTGGTCCACGACGACATTGAGGACGACGACACCTTCCGCTACGGCCGGGCGACGCTGCACCGCCAGCACGGCGTCGGCACGGCGATCAACGTCGGCGATTACCTGATCGGCCTCGGCTACCGCCTGGTGAGCCGCGAGCGCAAGGCCCTGGGCGGCGACTGCACCGCGGACATCCTGGACCGCCTGGCGGACGCGCACATGAAGCTGTCCGAGGGTCAGGGGGCGGAATTGCTCTGGCGCGACGCCCGCGACAAGACGCTGACGGCCCTGGACGCATTGAAGATGTACGCGCTGAAGACGGCGCCGGCGTTCGAGGCGGCGCTGTACGCAGGGCTGCGGTGCGCGGGGCCGACGGAGCCATATGACAAGCTGGTGGTCGAGTTCAGCCGGCACCTGGGCATCGCCTTCCAGATTTTGAACGACCTGAAGGACTGGCAGCCGGACGAGGACAACAAGCTGCTGGCGGGTCAGGACGTGCTGGCGGCCCGGCCGACGCTGCTGCTGGCGCTGGCGCTGGAGGGCTCGGCGCCGGCGGAGCGGGCGGAACTGCTGGCGCTGCTGCACGACGCCGGCGGCGAACGCGCGGCCCGGCTCGAACAGGTGCGCCGCATCTTTTTCAAGGCGCAGGTCTTCGACAAGGCGGACAAGCTGGTCGAAAAATACCGGGCGCGGGCGGAGGCCCTGGCGGACGCAGTGGAGCCGACGGAGTTGCGCGAGCTGCTGTATTACCTCATCGATTCGGTGCTGGAGCGGCAGGCGCTGCCGGTGGCGGAAACGGGGATCGTCCAGATCGTGCAACTGGGAGCATGAGCACACAACCGAACCTGACGAACCCGGACACGCGCGGCCTGTTCGGCCTGTTCCCGCAGGCCGAGTACCTGGCCTACGCGGAACTGGTGTCCGACGAGCAGGTGCCCGAGCCGTACCACGGCCTGCTGGTCCACGAACACCACATGACGGTCACGGTCGAGCAGTTCCACGGCAGTCCGGTGGACGTGCGTGTGTTACAGCAATACCGCGGCCAGAACGCTTACGCTCGCAAGATTCTGCTGGAAACGCAGCGCGACCGCCGCGTTGTCATGTTCGGCCTGGTGCGGATTCACCTGCGTTTCTGCAATGACGAGGTGCGGGCGGAGATTCTGTCCGGGCAAATCCCGCTGGGCCGCGTGCTCATCAACCACGACATTTTGCGCCGCATCGAGCCGACCGCGTTCGTGCGGGTGGTGCCGGGGCCGGGCCTGATGGAGTGGTTCGGCCTGCCGCGGCCGCGCCCGACCTACGGCCGGCTGGCGACGATTCATTGCGACAATTACCCGGCGGTGGAGTTGCTGGAGATCGTGGCTCCTGAACCATAGGAGGTGCCCTGTGCGATTGTTCCTCACCCTGGCAATTGTGATGACGGCGGCTGGGTTGGTCCCGGCCAGCCCGCAGCAAAAACAGGACGACGCCAAACAGGCGCGAGCCCGGGTAGACGTGCAGAACCTGGAAAAGGCCGTCGCCGCCTACAAGGTGAAAAACGGGACGTTTCCGCCCAGTCTGGAAGACCTCACCCAGGGCGACAAGCCGTTCGTGGAGCCCAAGGCGCTGCTAGACCCCTGGGGCCAACGGTACCATTACGACGCGGGCCGGTTGAACAAAAAGGGCATCCCCCACCTCTGGACAGAGGGGCCCAAGGGCGCCAAGGTCATCATCGGCAACTTCGAGCCCGGCGCGCCGAAGCAGACCACCCTCTACCAGCGCCTCGGCGAAGAAAAGGGCATTGCGAAGATTGTCGATGACCTGGTCGAAATCGTCATCGCCGACCCGAAATACCGCAAGGAACTCAAGGATCACTTCATCAAGGGCGACGTGAAGGCGCTGAAGCGCAAGCTGATCGACCAGCTCGGCGAGGCGACCGGCGGGCCGCAGAAGTACAAGGGCAAGAACATGAAGGACGCCCACAAGGGCATGAAGATCACCAACGACGACTTCAACGCGCTCATGGACGACGTCACCAAGGCGCTCGTCAAGAACAAGGTCGAGGCGAAGGACCTGCGCGTCATCATCAAAATGCTGCAGAAGATGCGCCCGGATGTGGTCGAGGTGCCGGCGAAGTCGTCGCGGCTGGAGCGGCCGACGCTGGAAAGGGCGCCGGCCGCGGCGTAGAAAAACAGCAAGCTGCCCGCCAACCCCGCCCGCCGACAACATCCCCCCGGAGTCCGCCTCGTGTCCACGACCACCCCCGCCGTCACCGCCCCGCCCCCCGCGACCGGCCACCTCGGCTCGGTCACGCGCGTCCTGGTCATCGTCATCGCCTGCATCGGCTTCCTGTTCGACACCTACGAACTGCTGATGTTTCCGGTGATCGGCTCGGACGCCATCGCCGAGCTGGAGTACCACAAGGGTGTCAGCAGCCTCACGCCCGCGGAGGCGGCCGGCGTCCGCTCCTGGGGCGGCCGCATGCTCTGGGCCGCGGCGCTGTCCGGCGGCGTCTTCGGCCTGCTCGGCGGCCTGCTGATCGACCGCCTCGGCCGCAAAACCATCATGGTCGCCAGCATCCTGGCGTACTCGCTGTCGCCGGTCGCGGCGGCGTTCAGCACGGAGCTGTGGCAATTGATCCTGTTCCGCTGCACCACCTTCATCGGCGTCTGCGTCGAGATGGTAGCCGCGGTCACGTGGTTGACGGAGTTGTTCGAGGACAAGCGGACGCGCGAGCTGGTGATCGGCTGGACGTTGGCAACCGCGTCGCTGGGCGGCATTCTGGTGACGGAAGCGTATAACTGGATCGTGGAGGCCGCGCACGTGCCCGGCTCGCTGCCCGCCCTGCAGTTCCCCGGCGGCCACATGGCCGAAAACGTCGCCTGGCGCTTCACGTTGTTGACGGGGTTGATTCCGGGGGCAGCGATTCTATTGTTGATGCCCTTTGTCCCCGAGTCTGGCGTCTGGAAGCGCAAGAAGCAGGAAGGCACGTTGAAACGCGCCAGTTTCCGCGAACTCTTCTCGCCCGAGCTGCGGCGAACGACGCTTGTGACGACGGTCCTGTCCGCGTGCGGTTACGCCGCGGCGTTCGGAGCGATTCAACTGACGCCGTTAATCATCGTCGCCGGGTTGCCCGACATTTCGCGGGAAGTCTCCGCTGCGACAAAGGGAGTGAAGACCGCCGAGGCCAAACTGAAGGCGGCCGGCGCGGACATCGCGAAACAGGAAGCCGCGCGTGCCCAGCTGGCGGAGGCCCGGAAAACCCAGGCGGAGGCGGCCCAGGACCTCAAGGCCCGCCGCGGCGACATTCAACGCTGGCAAGAACTCGGCGGCCTGACTGGGCGAATCCTGCTGGCAGCCCTGCTGTTGTTCGTGCCGAGCCGGTGGCTCATCCGTCTGTTTCTGATCCCGGGCGTAATCCTGTTACCCGTGACCTATTTCCAGCTCGTCCACCAGGATTACGTCATCTTCGCCACCGCCATCTTCTTCTGCGGACTGTTGACGGTGGCCCAGTTCAGTTTCCTGAGCGAATTTTTGCCAAAGGTGTTCCCGCTGCACCTGCGCGGCACCGGCGGCAGTTTCTCGACGAATTTTGGCGGCCGGATGCTCGGCACGATGGCCGCGACGCTGAACACCGAATTCCTGTCGAAGCAGTTTTCCGGCACACCGCCGCACCAGGTGGCCATGGCAGCCGGCGTCATCGGCGGCACGGTCTACCTGATCGCGCTGCTGGCCACGTTCCTGCTGCCCGCGCCGCGGTTGGACGTGGAAAAATAGAACCCCAGGGACGGGCTATAATGATCGTGCCCGTGGTTCTGCCGCAAACGGCAGAAATTCAAGAATCCTGCTGCCATGCGCATTGCCTACATCACCGCGGGCGCCGCCGGCATGTTCTGCGGCTCCTGCATGCACGACAACACGCTCGTGGCCACGCTGCGCGCCCAGGGCCACGACGCCCTGCTCATCCCGACCTACACGCCCATCCGCACCGACGAGCCTGATGTCAGCGACGCGCACATCTTCTTCGGCGGCATCAACGTCTATTTGCAGCAAAAATTTTCGCTGTTCCGCCATACGCCGCGCTTCCTCGACCGCCTGCTCGACTTCCGGCCGCTGCTGCGCTGGGTGTCGCGCTTCGCGGTCAAGACGCAGGCCGAGGACCTGGGCGAACTGACGCTGTCGATGCTGCGCGGCGAGCACGGCCGGCAGCGCAAGGAACTGGACAAGCTGGTCCACTGGCTCGCCGACGACCTGAAACCGGAACTCGTCAACCTGACCAACGTCATCCTGGCGGCGCTGGTGGCGCCGCTCAAGCGCCGGTTGAACATCCCCGTTTTGGGCACGCTGCAGGGCGACGACATCTTCCTCGAATCGCTGCCGCCGCAGTACCACGGCGCCGCCCTCGATATGGTGCGCGAGCACTGCCGCGCCTTCGACGGCTTCATCGCCACCAGCGCCTATTACGCCGACTTCATGGCCGATTACCTGCAAATTCCGCGGCACAAGATCGACGTGATTCACCCGGGCCTGAACCTGCACGGCCACGGCGGGCCGCGGCCGGAGCGCAACGGCACGCCGCTGACGGTCGGTTATTTCGCCCGCATCTGCCCGGAGAAGGGCCTGCACCAGCTGGTGGACGCCTTCCGGCTGCTGCGAACGGAAGCGGCGGCGCCGCCGTGCCGGCTGCGCGTCTCCGGCTGGCTCGGCGGCAACAACCAGCATTATTTCCAGGAACTGCAAAAACGCCTGCGCGACTGGGGCCTCGCGGACCAGGTGGAGCACGTCGAAGCGCCGGACCACGCCAGCAAGGTGCGCTTCCTGCAAAGCATCGACGTGCTCTCAGTGCCGACGACGTACCGCGAGCCGAAGGGGCTGTACGTGCTGGAGGCGCTGGCGAACGGCACGCCGGTGGTGCAGCCGCGGCACGGCTCGTTCCCCGAACTGATCGAGGCGACGGGAGGCGGCCTCCTGGTGCAGCCGGACGACCCCGCGGACCTGGCACGCGGCCTGCGCGAGCTGCTCAGCGACCACAGACTGCGGGCGGACCTGGGCCGCAAGGGCCAGGCGGCGGTGCGCGAACGCTTCACGGCCGAGGCGATGGCCCAACAAACCGAGCAAGTCTATCGGAAATATCTGCCATGAGTGAGCCGTTCCGCACGTCGCGCCGTGTTGAGTTCGTGGACACGGACATGGCCGGCATCGTCCACTTCTCGAACTTTTTCCGCTGGATGGAGTCGGCGGAGCTGGACTTCCTGAAGGCGCGCGGCCTGACCTTCAAGTGGGAGCAGGACGGACTGGCGCTCGGGCTGCCGCGCGTGTCGGCGTCGTGCGACTACCTGAAGCCGGTGCGCTTCGACGACACGCTGGACATCGCGGTGCTGCTGGAGAAGCTCGGCCGCACGTCGCTGACGTACGGCTTCGAGTTCAGCGTGCATGGCGAGCTGGTGGCGCGCGGCCGGCTCAGCTGCGTGTGCTGCCGCAGCCTGCCGGGCAACCGCCTGGAGCCGACCGAGATCCCCGCGGCGCTGCGGGCGAAGCTGACGACGCTCGCGTAAAGAGAAAAGAACCGTTCAGGCCGCGATCACCAGCCCTCTCGGGGCACCATTCCGGAGGAACGCCTTGACCGCATCGGACTCTCCGGCGGCGGCGTTCTCCAGGGTTTCGACCTCGCAGGGTCCCAGTACTTCGACGCCAAGGAGCAGGCCGTCCGGGTCGTAATCGGCGTTGACCACGCCGCCTTTGATTTCGCGCGTCCGCGCCACTTTCCCGTCCCGCACGCGCAGGTTTACGGCCATGATGCGGCCGCTCTCCTGGTCGAAGGAGGCTTCCAGGCGAAAATCAGGCTTGGTCATTCCCGGTCTCCTTTTCGGTTCGCCAGGTCGTGACGACGACGAGCTGCAAACGGCCGAGGCAGGACAACGCCGATCCTTCCCTCCCGAGCGATTGGGCTGTTGCCTGGAAGCGAAAAGCGGTAAGTAATGACCCCGTTTACGTTTCGCGCACTGACAGCACGCGAAACGTAAACGGGGTTTGTTGTTAGTCGTCAATCCAGAACAATCCCATTCACCAGCCCGTTCACCGTCACGATGCCGGATGGTTGAAGTCCACGACGTACGACCCGCCGGCGGTCACGTGGAGTGGCCGTGTCTGGTCCATGGGCTGGCCATTCTGCGTCCAGTGGGCGCGCAACTGATAGGTGTACGACTGACCGGGCGTCAGCGGCGGCGACTGGTATTCGCGCTCTGCGCCGCGCTGGCGGGTCGGGCTGCCGTCGAACCAGACTTCCGCGTCTGGCGGCACGAGGATGCGGATGGCCGCGGTTGCCGGCGCCGTGGGCGCCGGGCTGACGGCCGGGTAACCGGTGCCCAGGTAGTACGGTTGATACCCCGTTGAGGAGTAGTAAGGGGTATAAGGGTAATAGCGCCTGTAGTAGGGCAGACCGTAGGACGCGCTACTGTAATAGGGCAGATAACCATAGCCAGGGACGTAGCCACCGTAGCCACCGTAGCCACCGTAGCCACCGTAGCCACCGTAACCACCGTAACCCAAACCATAGTCGCCGAAGCCGTCAAGTCCGTAGGAGCCAAGGCCGTAAAGGCCGCCATAGCCGAGAAGGCCGCCGTAGCCGAAGAGACCACCGTAGCCCAGGAGGCCATAGCCCAGACCACCGTAGCCCAGACCACCGTAGCCCAGACCACCGTAGCCCAGACCACCGTAGCCCAGGCTGTACAGACCACCACCGTAATAACCATTGTACACGGAGGTGCCGTAGCCAGTGTGAAGCCCCCCGCCGTGCAAGACACCGCCGCCACCGTGCAAGACACTGCCGCTGTGCAAGACACCGCCGCCACCGTGCAAGACACTGCCGCTGTGCAAGACACCGCCGCTGAACCCGCCGCCGTGGAAGCCACCGGCGTGGCCGACACCGCCGAAGCCGCCAGTGTGGCCGACACCGCCGAAGCCGCCAGTGTGACCGACACCGCCGAAGCCGCCAGCGTGGCCGACGCCGCCGAAGCCGCCAGCGTGGCCGCCGCCGTGCCCACCATGCTGGGCCAGACTTGTCCCGGCGCCCACCAGCACCAGGACACCGGTGAGGAGACCCACACCGGCCATGCCAACCAATTGCCTGATCATAGTACCCCCTCCACGGGCGAAGCGCACAGCGGAAAATCAAAGCTCCGCCAGAGCTTGCCTCCTCCCTTTCGCTATTATACGCAACGAGCTGTTCCACATTGTCCCGCAATGTCGATACGCCGCCAGAGTGCCAGGGCCCGCACCAGACATAAAGGCCATGGCCAGGCAGCACGTCCGCCTGAACGCCGGACGTACTGCCTGGCCGCTCGATTTTGAGGCAAACCAACCACTGGGCCCAGGTCACGGGTTCGGGCTGTTGAAGTCCACGACGTACGACCCGCCGGCAGTCACCTGGAGCGACCGCGT
Organism: uncultured Gemmataceae bacterium; assembly: GCA_963750165.1. Classification (GTDB taxonomy): domain Bacteria; phylum Planctomycetota; class Planctomycetia; order Gemmatales; family Gemmataceae; genus CAVVPN01. The sequence goes on from CAVVPN010000003.1 coordinate 1,478,085, forward strand.
CCGGTCCACGGGCTGGCCGTTCTTGGTCCAGTGAGCGCGCAACTGGTAGGTGAACGTCTGGCCGGGCGTCAGCGGCGGCGTCTGGTATTCGCGATCCGGGCCGCGCTGCTTGGTCGGACTGCCGTCGAACCAGACTTCCGCGTCCGACGGCACCAGGATGCGAATGGACGCGGCGGTCGTCGTCACGGGCGTCGGGCTGACGGTCGCGTAACTGGTGCTCGGGTAGTACGATTGATACCCCACTGCGGGGCTGTAGGTGGAGTAACTATAATAGCCGCCGTAGTAGGGCAGGCTGTAGGACGAGCCGTAATAGCTGTTATACGGATAACCGTAGCCGCCATAGTAGCCGTAGGACGGGTAACCGTAGCCATAGCCGCCAGAGCCGAGGCCGTAAAGGCCGCCAGAGCCGAGCAGACCGCCGTAACCGAAGAGACCACCGTAGCCGAGGAGGCCATAGCCGCCATACCCCAGACCATAGCCGCCATACCCCAGACCATAGCCGTAGCCGCCATATCCCAGGCCGTAACCCCGGTTGTACAGATTGGTGCCGTAATAGCCCCGGTTGTACAGATTGGTGCCGTAATAGCCCCGGTTGTACAGGCCGCCGCGATAAATCCCCGTGTGGAGGGCACCGCCACGGAAAATCCCCGTGTGAAGGGCGCCGCCGCGGAAGCCGCCGCCGTGGAAGCCACCACCGTGGAAGCCACCCCCGTGGAAGCCGCCCCCGTGGAAGCCGCCGTGGCCGCCACCGTGCCCACCATGTTGGGCCAGGCTTGTCCCGGGGCCCACCAGCACCAGGACGCCGGCGAGCAACCCCGCGCCGGCCATGCCAATCACTCCCCTTCTCATCTTCCGTCCTCCGCGGGCGAAGAACGTGGCGAAATGTCAAAGCTCCGCCAGCACTTACCTCAATCTATTAGAATTATACCCAGGGTAAGCGAACTCGGGTGTTTGGTTTATTGGTCCGGGAGGAACATCATCCTTGTTTCTGGAACCGCGCCCGGCACGGAATGTTCGTGATCGCCTGGCCACTGGCAGTGTCGGGCCTCGCAACTGAACGCCATCGCTTGCAGGGGATCGATTGCACTGCCCCTGCTTTTTGCTCCAGGATCCATTCGAGCCGGATCCATTTTTCCTGACGGGCCGCTTTTTTCGTTCCCATCGCGCGGCGATCGGTTACACTAAAACCGAACCCCACCACCGAAACTCCCCGCTCGCCGGGGCGCCAGCCCTACCGCGAAACGACCGAGGGTGCCATGACGTGTCGTGCTGTTTTCTCGCTGATTCTGCTGTTGTTCGGCGGTTCGCTGGGCGCGGGCGAGAAGCCGCTCAAGATTGCCGTGTTTGAAGCCGACGTGACGCCGCCACTCGGAACACCGCTGTGCGATGGCCTCGTCCAGCCGGCCAGGGAAATCGTTGATCGGTTGTCAACGCGCGGCATCATCCTGTTCACCAACGACAAGCCCATCGTGCTGTGCGCCGTCGATTGGGTCGGCATCGGCAACCGCGGCCACACCGCCTTCCGCGAAGCCATCGCCCGTGCCGGCGGCACCACGAAGGACCGTGTTTGCGTGCATTGCCTGCACCCGCACGACGCCCCCGGCTGCGACTTTGAAGCGGACGAATTGCTGCGCCCCTTCAAGCTCAATGGCAAACTCTTCGATCCCGTGTTCGCCCGCAAGGCGATTGAGCGAATCACCAGGGTGATCGAGAAGGCGGTGAAGAACCCGCGCACCGTTACTCACATCGGCGTCGGCAAGGCCAAGGTGATCGATGTCGCCTCCAACCGCCGCGTGATGGGGCCGGACGGCAAGGTGAAATACGTCCGCTACAGCTCGACGAAGGATGCGAAAATCCGCGCCGAGCCCGAAGGGGTGATTGACCCGTATGTCCACGTGCTGGCGTTTTATGATGGCGCCACGCCGGTTAGCGTGCTGACCTACTACGCCACGCATCCGCAAAGCTACTACGGCGGGGGCGGAGTGAGTTGCGATTTCCCCGGCCTGGCCCGCGGTCTGCGCGAACGGCAGCTGCCCGGCCCGTTGCACGTCCACTTCAACGGCGCCGGCGGCAACGTCACCGCGGGCAAGTACAACGATGGCTCGGTCCAGAACCGCATGGTCCTGGCGACGCGCCTGGCGAAGGGGATGAAGGAGGCCTTTGAGTCGATCAAGAAGGAGCCGATTGACGCCGCCAAGGTGTCCTGGCGCGTCACCAGCGCGGCACTGCCGCTCAGCAAGCTCTATAACACCACGGACCTCAAGGCCAAGGTCGCCGACGAGAAGCTGAAGGAACTGGACCGCCTGCGCGCCGCCCGCAATTACGCCTGGGCGCGGCGCTGTGAAGCGGGCGAAACCATCGATATGCAATGTCTGCAAATCGGCTCGGCCTACGTGCTGCACATGCCGGGCGAACTGTTCATTGAGTACCAGCTGGCCGCCCAGAAAATGCGTCCGAAATCCGCGGTGATGATGGCCGCGTATGGCGATTACGGCATGGGCTACATCGGCACCGCCATCGCCTATACGCAGGGCGGCTACGAAACCGGCCCGGTGTCGCGCATGGCGCCGGAGGTGGAAGGCGTGTTGATGAAAGCGATGCGCGAACTGTTAAAGTGATTGCTTTCTGCCGCTTGCGGCTTGCGCGCTTCCGCCAAGCCGCAAGCGGCGGAAGCGCGCCAAGCCGCAAGCGGCAGAACCAGAAATCCTACCAACCCTACCCACCGGAGCTTATCGCATGCAACTCCGCTACCTCCCTGGCCTGGCCCTGGTCGCCGGCCTGGCGTTCTTCCCCGCCGTGGGCGGCGCAAAAGCAAAAAGAAAAACTCTACCTCGACCCCATCAACGTCAACATCCCGCACATTTCCACGGACAAATCGGTCCAATACGACTTCGACATCGTTTACGTCCGCGCCAAACGCATCGGCGACAAGGTTCACAAGCGCTTCTTCACGGACTTCTCCGCGCCGGTGACCCTGGAGCCGGGCGCCGACCTGATGCTACTGCACCCCGACGGCCGCGAGGATCTGCTCGTGCCCGGCGGCGAGACCGCATCGGTCACCGACCCGATGGTGTCCTACAACGGCCAGTGGGTCTATTACACGCACGTCCGCGGCCTGAAAAACTTCACCCAGTGGAACCCGCCGCGGCAGGGCGCCGACATCTACAAGATCCACGTCAAGTCGCGCAAGATCGTGCGGCTAACGAATCAGCAATTCAGTCCCAACACCGGCGCCGCGCACTGGTCGAAAGACTACCGCACGCCGGAGAAGGGCAAATCGCATTACGAGTATGGCGTCTTCAACATGGGTGCGTGTCCGCTACCGGGCGGCAAGCTAATCTTCACCAGCAACCGCGATGGCTATCGGCCGGCCCGCGGTTACCCTGCCGTGGCGCTGCAGCTGTTCGTCATGGACGACCGCGACACCGACATCGGCGAGCAGGAGACGCCGCAAAACCTGGAAAAGATCGGCCATTTGAACATCTCCGGAGCGCTGCACCCGGTGGTGCTCAAGGACGGCCGCGTCATGTACAGCACACTGGAGTCGCAGGGCCTTCGCAGCGAAATCCTCTGGGGCATCTGGACCATCCACCCCGACGGCACCAACTGGAATCCGCTTATCAGCGCGTTCGACCCGCACAGCGCCCCCAACGGCTTTCACTTCCAGTCGCAGCTGTCCGATGGCTCGATCATCGTCACGGAATACTACAACCAGAACAACAGCGGCTTCGGCGCCTACGTCAAACTGCCGCCGTCGCCGCCCAACGGCTACCCTGGCTTCGGGCCGGCGTTCATGGAGGATTCGCGCAACCAGCCGTGGCGCATGGGCCGCTTTGACAACGGCCGGCCGTTCAATTACCGTATGCCGTTCATGCCGACCCGTTCCGTCGCGCTGACGCCGTTCGCCCTCGGCAGCGAAGGCCCGGCCAACCGTTCCGTGCGCGGCGACAAGAATTCACCGGCGGTCGGCAAGGTGACACACCCCTCCGGAGCGCCGGACAATCATTTGCTGACCGCCTACTCGCCCGGTCCCGCGAACCATCAATACTTCTACCCGCCGCAGATCGACAGCGGCATTTACCTCATCAAGAAGGGGGACGTGGTTGAGGAGCCGGGGCAGATGCTGCTCATCAAAAACGACCCGAAGTTCAACGAATGCTGGCCGCGTGCCCTGGTGCCCTATGAACGCATCTACGGCGTCAAGGAGCCGACGCGGCTGCCGCGCCTGGCCAACGACGGTAAACTGTCGAAACACCTGCCGCCCGGCACACCGTTTGGCCTGGTCGGCGTGTCCAGCTTCTACAAGCGCGAGAGCTACCCGAACGGCGTCGTGCCGAAGGGCAAGGTGACGGCGACCTACGCGGGCGGCAACCACCGCTGGAAGGGCCTTGATGCCTTCACCAGCCACGGCAACGGTATGCCGCTCAACTTGCACAACCAGGGCGGCGACGTGGGCCTGTACGACAACGACCAGATTCACGCGGTGCGCATCCTGGTGATGGAACCGACCACCGACCGCAAGGGCGCCAGCGCCGGCCGCCACTTTTACAACCACGCCCACGAGCGGCTGCGCGTCCTCGGCGAAATTCCGCTGCGCCACTTTCTCCCCTCGCCCCCCAAGGGGGGCGAGGGGTCGGGGGTGAGGGGGGAACAACCGCTCGATCCGGACGGCAACCCGGACACCAGTTTCCTGGCGAAAATCCCGGCGGACACACCGTTCACCTTCCAGACGCTGGACCGGAACGGCATGGTGCTGAACATGGCGCAGACCTGGCACCAGCTGCGGCCCGGCGAAATCCGCACCAACTGCGGCGGCTGCCACGCCCACAGCCAGCAGCCCACGGACTTCGCCCGCACCCGCGCCGGCCAGGCGGATTACAAGGTCTGGGACCTGACGAAAACCACACCGCTGATCGTGGACAGGCCGCGCGACCAGTCAAGGCAGAAGTGGGACGAAAAAGCTTCGACGGGCGTGCGCTTCGAGAAGCGCGTCAAGAATGTGGAGTATCACCGCGACATTCAGCCGATCCTGAAGCGGAGCTGCGTCGCCTGCCACACGGGCAAGGCTGGCAAGCAGCCCGCCGGCAAACTGGACCTCGACGCCGACCACGAGCAGTTGCAGGTCGCGGATCGCGGCAAATTCCCGGGCACTTACGCGCGGCTGGCGGTGGACATGCGGGCGAAGTTCGGCCACAAACCGATCGCCTACCCCGACTGGGGCTACCCCAACGCCTCGCGCTATGTCCGCATGTTCCAGTCGCGGCGCAGCCTGCTCGTCTGGAAAATTTTCGGCCAGCGCCTGGACGGCTTCAGCAACGAGGACGTTCCCTCGGAGTTTCCGGTCGGCTCCGGCAAACTACTGTTCAAGGGCCAGGAGATCGACGCGAAAAAGTTCGGCAGCGGCCACTACGACCTCGATTACCTGCCGCCGCAGATGCCGCCGCCCGCGGCGGTCAAGGCCGGCAAGGTCGCGCCGCTGTCCGACGAGGATCGCCGCACCGTCGTCCGCTGGATCGACCTCGGCTGTCCGATCGACCTGGATTACGACCCGGCCCATCCGGAGCAGCGCGGCTTCGGCTGGATGCTCGACGACCAGCGACCGACGCTGACCGTGACGGCGCCGCAGGCCGGCACCAACACCCAGGTGAGCCGCCTCCTGATCGGCATGCACGATTACTACACGGGGCTGGACCTGGACAGCTTCCGTGTTGTGGCGGACTTCGCGGTCAATGGCGTTCAGCCGGGGCAGAACCTGGCGGCGAAGTTTCAGCCGAAAGCTCCGGGTGTGTGGGAGCTGACACTGGCGACGCCGATCACGCAGCTGCCACGCGGCCGGCTGGAGGTGTCGGTGCGCGACCGGCAGGGCAACGTCACACGGATTGAGCGGACGATCTCGGTCGGGCAGCCGGCGCGGTAGTTTTGCTTTCTGAGTCCGAAGCGCCAGCGCGGGTTGTCCCGCGCTGGCGCTTCGGACTCAGAGCCGGCAACCGAAAGGAGGACGCCTTGAATCGGTTCGCCCGAAATGGGTCGGAACGTCCCGTTCTGTTCACCGTCCAGCATTACCGCTGGCTGGCGCTGATTTACGCCACGGTGGCCATTGTCGCGAGCTTCGTCCCACTCAACTATCAGCCCATCCCCTTCGAGACGGCGCTCCGCAGTTATGCGGCGGCGTGGGCGAAACCGATCAGCTTTACCTCACTGTCGGACTGGATCACCAACGTGGTGCTGTTCATCCCCCTGGGGTATCTGCTCACGGCGGCATTCTCGGTCCATCGTCCGCAACGCACCGGCCTGGTGGCCGCGGCCGTGGTGGTGGGCTGCGCGCTCCTGAGCGCTCTGATCGAGTTCACGCAACTCTACTTCCCTCCCCGCGTCTGTTCCCTCAACGACGTGGTGGCCGAGACACTCGGGGCGGCGCTCGGCGTGCTGGTCTGGTTGGCCATCGGACAGCGGTTGACCGCGTGGGCCCGCCGCGACAGTGAGGGCCTCACCGCCGGTCTGTTCCCCGTCGAGGTCTTGCCGTGCTGGCTCCTGGTGTTGACGCTGGTGCAATTGCTGCCCCTGGATCTGACCCTGCAGCCGCGCGCTCTATACCACAAATACAGGGCCGGTGGCGTCCGGCTGGCCTATTTCGTGCCGTGGCCGGGCGCCGCCAAAGTGGCCTTGCGGGAATTGCCGAACCTGTTGCTGTTCCTGCCGACTGGCGTGCTGCTCTCCGGCCTGGGCGGCCGCCGCTGGCGCACGTGGGCCGGGTGGCGCTGGCCCCTCGGTGTGGGACTGCTGCTCATCGGGGCCATCAAATGCCTTCAATTGTTGGTGCTGAGCCGGAACAGCTTCGCCCTGGATGTCGTCAGCGGTGGGCTGGCGATCCTGCTCGGCTGGGCTCTGGGACTGGCCGCTCAGGGGGATTCAGTGGAGCGCCGGCTCTACGCGGTGGCCCTCAGCGTCTGGGTCGGCGTCGTGGCGTTCCTCAACTGGCACCCCTTCGACTTTTCCCTTGACCTGGGCCGGGCGGCCCACCGAATCGCGGACGTATCCGTCCTGCCGTTCGCGGACTACTGGGGGGGGAATTATCTGCAGGCGCTGGACCAGATCGTGAGCCGGCTGACCGTCTACTTCGTAGCAGGGTTGCTGCTGCCGCTGGCCGTTGGGTGGACGCCGCGCGGTGCCACAGCGGTTCGCGTCATCCTCGTGGCGGCCGCCTGGGCGACGGTGGTGGAACTCGGTCAAGCGCTGCTGCCGTCGCGGTTTCCGAGCCTGACCGATGTGCTGGTGGAGACGCTCGGCGCCTGGCTGGGGTATTTGAGCGTCCAGCGTCTACGGTATGGTCGCGGGCGCGCTGGCGTCGAGTGGTAGGCGCGGGCAGGTATACGGGGGTACTCATGGGTGAGTTATCCGGTTGGCAGCAACTCCTGATCGGTTGGCCCTGGTTCCAGGGCGAGGGTCAGTACCCCCTGCCCGCGTACTCGGAATTCCTGCCGCCGCCGCGCCTTGGCCGCAAACCGTACAGCCCCGTCACCCTGCCCAACCTCGACGCCGACGACCCGTACGGTTGGCCCATCTCGGAGTACGAGGAGCACCTGGAACTGCGGCCCGGCCTGGCCCACATTGCCCGCCAGGTGATCGGCGCCCTCGCGAAACTCGGCCAGGGCAAGCGCGCCCACGGCATCGCCCGCGGCAAGCTCCGGGACAACCCGTACTGGCCCGCAACGCTGGGAGAGCGCGCCGGCGACCTGCCGCACGAACGCTACGTCACGCTGGCGCCGCTGGCGCTGTCGCGCACCCAGGACGACAAGGGCCGTGTCCGCTGGACGCTGTTCGGCGGCAGCGAACAGGGCCCGGCGCGCGGCTTCTGGCGCGGCTTCTTCACGGCGCCCGGCTACCCGGTGCCCGAGGAACAGGGGCTCGGCTTCTTCCGCCATCTGCTGCACGCCGCCTACGGCGAACCTGAAAAACGCCTGGCCGATCTGCACCGGGCCGGCTTCCGCATTCTGCCAGGGACGGCCAATCCGCCCTTCGCTCCGGAGGGGGACCTGCCTGCCTGGGCCGAGCCCCTGCTGCTGGCGAAAAACGAGCGTTTGCGATCCGTCAAGTATTTGCTGACGTTCCGCCCCTTCGAGAGTCTGCCCGACCACATCGTCCGCGCCTACCTCGACGGCCGGCTGCACCTGCTGCCCTTCCCCGGCAGTCTGCTGTTCTGGGGCGTGCCGGTGTACCAGCGCCTGCAACTGGAACTGCCGCTGGCCACGCAAATCCCGCTGCTGCACCTGATCGCCCGCCACGAGGCGCCGCAGGGCATTCGCGTACCGCAGTCGGGCTGGCTGCATGAGCCGCAGCTCGGCCGCCCCGGGGCCGACCACGTTCACGGCCCCGTGCGCAACACCTTCAAGCGTACGCACCGCTGGGCCAAGGTGCTCCGCCACGAGGATGAGCTGGCCCTGATCGACCACGAAGACCGGCTGGCGCATGTGCTTTTCAGCACCCAGCCGGACGACCTGGGGCTGTACGGCAAGCCAATGGCCCGCAACTGCCAGGTGTGGACGCACGACGGTCACCGCTTGCTGGACGGGCCACGCGCCACGGCCTCGGAGGTCGCCGCCGCCGCGCACGCGGTCGCCGTCGGCGGCCTGTTCGGCTACCGCTTCCAGTATCCGGCCATGTGTCTCGGCCGGCACGAACTGTACTGGCACCGGCCGCTGATCGGCTTCCTGTCGCCGCAGACCGGCCGGCCGGAAGTGCTGCCCGACGCCCCGCTCGGCTACCTGACCGCGTATGACGCAGACCGACCCGACCCGGCGACGGCTGTCGAAGTGTGGCCGCGGTTGTTGCGGCGACCGCTGCACCTGGCCGCCCTGCACCTGTCCGACCACGACCAGGCGCGGCACCCGCACCAGGCCACCGGCAACGTCCGCAAGCTGCTCGAAACGCACCAGCTGCTGGGCGAGGTGCCGCTGCTGCCGTCGCTGGCCCGCAGCCTGCTGACCACTGCGAAGGCGCAGACGCTGGACGGCTGGCTGGAGAAACTGCCCGAACGGGCCGGCGCCGCCGAGCGGGGCGCCGCTCTGGCCGTCGAGCTGCGCCGCTTGCTGGCCCCGGCGCCGCCGCCGTTGCCCGAGCCGTTGACGTTCACGCACACCGCGCGCCGGGCCTTCGAGGTGGCGTACTGGAAGACCATCGCGACCCTGGCCGAAGGCAAGTACCTGACCAAGAACAACGCCGACTGCGTGCGCGACCCCGTGACGCGCAAGCACCTCGTCCATCACCACCGCGACCTGGAAATCCTGGGCGATTACCTGCTGGCCCATTACCGCAAGGCGGTGGCCCGCGCCGGCCTGACCGGTCGCGCCCTGGTCGGCGACCTGCCCTTCCGCTGGCAGACCGACTTCCCGTATCCGTGGATGGGCGGCTGGTTGAACAACCAGGCCGGCCAGGTGGAGGAGCGCGATTTGATCGTGGTCATCCCCGGGCGCGACCGCAGCCGGGCCGTCGTCATGGCCGACCATTACGACACTGCATACATGGCGGACCTGTATGATCCGAAGTACGGCGGCGACGGCGCTCGCGTTGCCGCGGCCGGCGCCGACGATAACCACTCGGCGACCGCGGCGATGATGCTCGGGGCGCCGCTGTTCCTGGCGTTGAGCAAGGCGGGGCGGCTGGACTGCGACGTGTGGCTGGTCCACCTGACTGGCGAGGAGTTCCCCGCGGACTGCCTGGGCGCCCGCCACCTGACGCGCTGCCTGGTCGAGGGCACGCTGCGGCTGCGGTTGCCCAGCGGCGCGTGGCACGACCTGTCCGGGACGCGCGTCCAGGGCGTGTACCTGATGGACATGATCGCCCACAACAACGACCGCGACCGCGACATTTTTCAGATTTCGCCAGGTGTGGGCGGCGCGTCGATGTGGCTGGCGCTGCAGGCGCACCTGGCGACGGAGGTGTGGAACGCCGGCACGGCGGTGTGGAACCGCAAGGGGCCACGGAAGCAGGCGGAGCGCTGCCGCCGCAGTCCGCACGGCGGGGCGGTGCCAGGCATGGTGCGCCACCTGGCGCTGCACGGCGAGGTGCGGCCGCCCTACGATCCGCGCAGCACGCTGTACAACACTGACGGCATGATCTTCTCGGACGCGGGGGTGCCGGTGGTGCTGTTCATGGAGAACTACGACATCAACCGCAGCGGCTACCACGACACGCAGGACACGATGGCCAACATTGATTTGGACTATGGGGCGGCCCTGGCGGCGATCGTCATCGAGAGCGTCGCCCGCGCCGCCACGGTGCCGCCGGGGTGAACCCAACGCGCCGGTTGGAAGGAATGGATGGGAAAATATCTACCAGGGGAGTAATGAATGCCCGCGCAGGGCGTTTACAGGCTGACCTGCTTGGCGTATTCCATACGGACGACGTGGAGGGTTTCCTCGTCTTGCCCGTACACCACCAGGAAGGCAAAAGCGTGCAGGCAGAGGCGGTTTTCCGGGTCCACCAGGGTGAAGGCGAACGTCATCCCGTCGAACGGCTAGGCGGTGCGCCGGAGCACTTGCCCCGGGTTCTCTTGCAACCGATCAGACAGGCGGAGGTACACCTCGGTCAGAACAAAGTCGGAAAGCCCAAGCTGCGCCAGGCCGCGGCGAAGATGGGGGCGAATCTGCACCTTGTAGCTCAAGGCGTCGCCTCCCGCTGCCCGGAATGCTTGGCCCGATGCTCGGCCACGCGCCGCAGCCACTCCTCACGGCTCACCCCGGCGACCGCGGCGAAAGCGTCCGCGAGTTCCAGGGACTCGCCGCGGACGTGCTCGGCCAGCACTTCTTGATACTCCGCTTCCGTGAGCGGCCGAAGACGGCTCACGAGTTCCGCCTCCAGCCGGTTCGCCCGTTCTTGCAGTTCATGGCCGTTTGGTTCTGCGCTCATGCCCGGCTCCCCAGGTGTGGTCATGGTTCGACGTTCATCCTACCACAACCTGCAGCAGGGGACTCAGAAATCGCTCACGGAGACGACCTTGCCATCGCTCCGGTCGGCCAGGGCGTACAGCGTCTGCAGGTCCAGATCGACGGTGAGGTAGCGCACCGACCCGTCGCACAGCAGCACGTTGGCGCCGTTGGGGTGAATCGACTGGATGGGCGAATGGGGGCTGGGGATGCCCACGCCGGTTGAGGACTTGAAGCCAACGGGGTAGCGCACGGTAGTGAGCTGGACGGTGTTCGGCCCCATCCAGTCGGCGCAGCACATGCCCATGGTGAACATGAACTGGCCGTTCCCGGCCCGGCAGTCGGTCTGGTTGCCGGCCCCGTCGCTACACCAGTCGGACTGTTCCACGACGGCCAGCGTGTTGGAGAGGCCGTCGGTGATTTGCCGGAACGCGATCCGGCCCGGGGAGGGGTGAAAGGCCTGCAACACCGTACCGGTGCCATACCCTTGCAGCCCGTCGATCACCACGTCGAGGAGCACGCCGCCCAGGGACTTGCTGATCCCGGGGTAGGACAGGTTGGTGTAGGTGTCGGCGGCCTGGATCGAGCCCATCACGCCGGCGTAGTCGGCCATCATGAATTTGGGCCCCCCCAGGTCTCCCCAGCGCGGCAGCGGGCTGGCCGGACACTGGAAGACCGGCACCAGCAGGTTTTCCAGCAGGGGTGTGTTGAAAGGGTTGCCGTACGGGCTGCCCCCCTCAATCTGGGTGAAGTTGTAATTGTTCCAGATGTTGTCCTGTTCCAGGTAGGGCAGCAGGTAGAGCCGCCAGCAGTTGCCGTGGTAGCGATACCAGGGGTACTGGTTGCCCGGCGGCAGGGTCTTTTTGACATCGTGGTGGCAGTGCAGGGCCAGGCCGATCTGGTGCAGGTTGTTGCCGCACTGGCTGCGGGCAGCGGCTTCGCGGATCTTCTGCACGGCGGGCAGGAGCAGCCCAATCAGCACCCCGATGATGGCGATCACCACGAGCAACTCGATCAGAGTGAACGCCGCCCGCGCCGGTCTCGCAAACGGGTTTTGCATGAAGACTTCTCTCTCAGGGGATGGGCAGCAACCGGTACACTCAGGGGAAGGTATCGTTTCGGTTTGCACGAACCAAACGTGTGTGGAGGATTGTAAGCCGGTGGAATGGGGCCGCTCAATGACCATTAGCGCAATTGGTTTGATATATTGCGCACATCGTCGGCGGTGGATCAAGTCGCGGAATTTCATGCGGTGTCCCGCAGCCATCCGCTTATACTAGCTCCTGACCCACCGCGTTCCCGCAGGAGTTGCTTCATGGCCGCCACCCGCTGCCCGCAGTGCCAGATCCCCATGACCGAGGACGAAGCCCGCGCCGCCGCCTGCCCCGTCTGCGCCGCGCCGTTCGTCACACCCGCCCCCTCGAGCCCCGTTGCCGCGCCGGTGCCGACACGCTCCCGCACCGGCCCGAGGCTGGCCGTGGCGGCGGCGCTGCTGGCGGTCGCCGCGGCCAGTGTCTACGTCTATTCCCAGTGGGGGAGCGGTCATGAACCACCCAGCGAGCGTGCCGCCATTTCCCCGAGTCCTGAGCGCCGCGAGAGCCCGAAAAAGCAGTCGCCTGCCCCGAGCCGCGCGGAGAAACTCCCGCCGCCCACGCGCATCGTCCAGGAAGACCTGCACGCCCCGGAGCGCGTCGCCGAGCGGATTCCCGCCCCGCCGGTCGTCGTCCAGGAGGAGCCAGCCCCGAAGCGCGTCGAGGTGGTCAAGGCACCGCCGGCCAAGAAGAAGCCGGACCCGAAGGTCGTCACCAAGCCGAAGGAGAAACCCAGGGAAAAACCCAAGGAAAAGCCAGTGCCCGGCGCCCTGGAAGGCGAGGTGTTCACCGTCAAGGAACGCAAGCTGAACCGGCCCAACGCCGACTACACGCTGCCGCCGCACCTCGCCGCCGGCAAGAAAATCGACCTGAGCGGTAAGGCGCGGACGCTGCGTCTGGCCCAGGTCGCCAACCACGCCCTCCTGGAAATCACCGGCCTGGACGCCCAGACGCTGGACATCGGCCGCATTGAAAACCACTCCCCCGTCAAGGTCAGCGGCAAGGTCAAGAAGCTGACCGTCGGCCCGATCCTGAACGGCGGCAGCCTCGACGCTTCGAAATTGGAGGCGGAGGAGGTCGTCTTCACCGGCCAGATGGAGGGCCACACCAGGGTGAAGTTGAACGGCAAACTCAAGCGCCTGCGCGTCGAGCAGCACCTGGCCAACGGCGCCGCGCTGGACGCCCTGCAACTGGACGCCCAAACCGTCACGTTCGCCAGGCGCCTCGATGGCCACGTCAAGGTGAACCTGAGCGGCAAGGTCAAAACGCTGACCGTCAACCAGATGAGCACGGGCGCCCAGCTGGATGCGTCGAAGTTGCTGGCCCAGGAGGTTGTCTTCACGGACCGCATCGACGGCCACTCCCGCGTCAAGCTGCAGGCGCCGGGCGGCACGGTCGAGTTCCGCAGCCGGGTGGAGGGCAACGCCCAGCTGGAGATCAAGGCCCCGGGCGGCAAGGTGACGTTCACGGAGCCCTCGGCCAAAAACAAGCCCGGTTCCAGGATCGACGGCGGCGCCCGCGTCACCATCACCGCGAAGGAAGCGGAGTTTCGCGGCATCCTCAACGGCAACGGCACGCAGGTCCTGGTGACGCTGACCGACGGTGGCGTGCTGCGCTTCCGCGAGCTGGACGGCCAGGTGCGGTTGCAATACCGCAAGGCCGACCGCAGCGGCCCGGAGCCGGTCGTTGAGGCCGGCGCCGTCCGCGGCCGGGCGAAGGTCGAGAAGCTGAAGTGAGCGCCGGCAAGGCATGTCGTTGTTAGGGCGCGCGGCGCACCCTAATCACCAGGTTCGGTCGCGTGAGCAATCCTGGCAGGAAGAGAGCATCAACATGAGCAAAAAAACTAGGACAGCAAAGCCGGCTGGAGCAGTTTTTCCTCCAACTGTTGGAGGAACGCCCGGGGATTGCGACGGAACCGTGTGCGGTTGACTCGGCGGCGGCGGCGGGACTCCAGGTGTTGGCGGAGTTCCGCCTGCCTGACCGGGTCTGCCTCCGCCAACTCTTCCGCTGTGTAGACGTGCTGCCGGGTCGCCGCGGCCGCCAACACGCGGGCCTCCCCACGGAGCACCAGACTCGGGGACGCCCCCGTGCGGCCGCTGGCCCGGCGCTCGTGGTAGCGATGGCTGCCGAAGAACTGCTCCAGGTCGTTGTTCGTCCGCGGTAGGTCCGCGACGGCGTAGCAGTGGAACAGCCCCGGCCAGTAGCTCCGGGTGACCTTCACGAAGTGCTCGACCCCGCTCGCCAGCGCCCCGACCAGCCCGCGGTGGCGGGTCATCGCCCCGAGCAGACCACCCAGGCGCTGCCGCACGGCTGGGGCCACCCCGGGGCCGTGTTCGCCCAGTAGGTGCGCCGCCTGCCAGACCCAGGCGAAGGCCACGCGCACCGGGGGCCACAGCGGCGCCGTGGCCGCCAACGCCGCCACGAGCAGCAGCCTCAGCCGGACGAGTTCTTTCGGGAGCCCCTTTTTTCGGCCACCCCGTCCAGGCTGGCCACCACGGCGCTCAGGCGGTCGTGGAGTTTCAGCCCGGACGCTTCCAGGGGCGGCCGGCCGTCGTCGGTCACGGCACTGCGGACCGCGTCGCAGTACCCCTGGATGGCCTGGGCCTCGGGGTCGGTGCGGCCCTCCACCTGGCGCTCGAGGGGCCGCACGCCGCGGACGCGCTTCTTGAGTTCCTTCTTGGCGTGGCGGTCGGCCTCGTAGATGGGCCGGGCGGCTTCGCGGAGGTAGTGGAAGTGGCAGAGTTGGTGCGGCACGCCGGGCAAGGCTTCGGCCACGGCCTTGCGGATGGAGTGCTGGCCGTCGGAGACCACCCCGGTGATCGGCACCGCCAGGCCGTCGCGCACCTGGCCGATGAGTTCGGCCAGGTCCTGCTGCCGGCTGGACAACAGGCTGCGCGCAGCAGGACGGTGCCGGAGAGGCAGTCGCGCAACACCCAGAGCACCTCGTGGCCGACGTCGGGCTGCAGGCCGTCGATGGCCAGGATGACGCGGCCCTGCGCGGCCAGCAACCCGCGCAGGCGGCCGGCGTCGGTCAGGGTGACGGCCAGCAGTTCGTCGTAGCGCTCCAGGAGGTTGGTGACCGTCCGCTCGGCGATGGCCAGGCCCCGGGCGACCAGGTGCTGGTGGATCTCGGGGACGGAGCGGTGCTCGGCGTAGCGGAGGGCGCCGAGGTGGGCGATGACGTCCAGGCCGAACTCGTGCTGGGGCAGGGCGTGGCGGCCCTCGGCCTCGGGCCGGTAGGGCTGCAGGTGGCGTGGGCAGTCGGCGGTGTGGCAGCGGCGGATGTGGAGCACCAGCCGTGTCAGGCCCAGCAGGGTGACGACGGTGCGGTCGTTCCGGTAGTCGGACCACATCCGTCGGTGGCAGGCGGGGCAGTCCTGGTACAAGGCGTCCAGGTGTTGGGTGAAGGTGGGTTCGGGGCGGGGCGCCTTCCTGGCCATGGCAAGCTCCTGGGTTGGGGGGCTTTGCTACGCAACTCGTTTTTCGCGGTACGCCTCGGTAACGTTCCGTGACGAACGGGACCAACCGCGGGACGAAATTACATTACGTATCAAAGCCGGGTTGGGGCGCTAAAGCGTAACCCAAACCCAGGTTAGCTGTCTAGCCGGCTTTGCTGTCCTAGAAAAAAACATGGGTGGCTTTGATCGGGTGTCTGATTCTGGGAATCCTGGCTGGCTGCGGAGGCACCGACGGGCAGAAGGAGGACAAGAAATTGGACCCCTCAACCAAGGGGAGCCAAGGTAACAAGAAGTCAGGGACCGTCGCCGACAAGGGCGGGAAGACCAAGAAGACACCGGACGCGGACAAGCTGCCCACGCCGAAGGAATACACGGCGGAAGAGTTGGGCGCCGTTGGAGCAGACTCGGGCAAATGGGACAAGGAATTCCTGGGGAAAATGCTCCGCGTCAGCGGCGAAGTGGAACTGGTGTCGGCCCCGCTGGCCTACCTCAAGACGAGCAAACAGTTTGAGACTGGTCAACCGGTCAAGGTGACATTGACGTTCGCCGACGGAGAGGCAGCCAGGAAACTCACCAGAGGGGACAAAGTCCTCGTGGAAGGCAAGGCCCGATCCGCCGGGATCTTCGGCCCCTACCTGGAGAACGTCACCCTCGTAAAGACGCTGGCTGCTGCGCCGAAGGCAGACGGCGGCATGTCGGCCATCGATTTCGCGAAGGAGGTGTATGCCGATCCCAAGGCCGGTCTCGAAAAGTACCAGGGCAAGCGGATCCAGCTTACGGGGCAAGTTGGCGAAGCGAGTCCGGAGTACTCGTTCGGCGGCATGTCGCTGAAAACCGGTCTCAAGCATCGCAAGATGAGCTTTCTTGTCGTCGGCTTGCGGATCTATGTCCAGCCGGAGAAAATACTGCACGCCTACCTGCTCGGCGTTGGGCAAAAGGTGCAAGTGACGGGTGAACTCACGGGCATCACCGATGACGCGATTACGCTGCGCAATTGCACCTTCGCGGAGCTGGAAAAGAACCCGATGCCATCGCTTGCCGCAACCGAGTTGGCGGCCGCGTATGTCAAGGACGTGAAGGAAGCCAGCCGGAAATATGGCGGCGAATTCGGCATGCGCAAGGATCTCTTTGTCCAGGGCAAAGTCGCTGAGATTGCGGACGCTGAATTCGGGAATAAGGCGGTTCACCTGGAAGGCAGCGGCAAAACGAATGTCGTCTGTTACATCCGGGCGAAGGACGCGAAAGACCTAAAAAAAGGCGACGAAATCCGCGTGAAGGCCCAGTGTGTGGGCCTCGTGAACAGTGCAGGCCAGGCGAATGTACATTGCCCCGGATGGCTGGTCCCGAAAGAACTTTGGGCGAAGTAAAATGGAACCCGAACCAGTCGTTTGCACATGACGAGCCAACTGAGGTGCATCGGACGCATTCAGTCCAGTGGCCCGCACGTGAACTCGGTAATTCGGCTTCACAAGGAAGACAGCGATGACAACGCGGTTGCTTACGGTTTCGCTCCTGGGGTTGCTGGCAGCGGGGCTGGCGCGCGCGGACGTGGCGTCCGGGCCGAAGGAGGGCGAGAAGGTCGCTACCCTGAAGGTCTACGCCGTCACCGGCGAACCAAAGGACAAGGAAGTCGATTACACCGGCTTGCGCAAGGACAAGGCGACGGTGTACGTATTCGTGTCGGCGAAGGACTTTGGTCGGCCGATGTTTCGTTTCCTCAAGAAACTCGACGAGAACCTGAGCGACGATGGCTTGGTCGTGGCCGTATGGCTGACCGACGACACGGACAAATCGAAAGAGTATCTGCCGAAGATTGCGCAGTATTTCAAGGGGGCGGCGCTCACGGTATTCGGCGGGACCGCCGGGCCGAAGGACTGGGCGATCAATTCCGACGCGCACCTGACCGCCGTGATCGCCTATAAGGGCAAGGTGGTCAGGTCGTTCGGCTACAGGTCGCTGAACGAAACCGACGTACCCGAGGTGGTCAAGACGCTGAAGAAGGCGATCAAGAAATAAGTTAAACGCTCCGCAACCCGCTGGGATCTCGCGGAAAAAAGCTGACCTCCCTCCTCGGATATGGTATCGGTAGAGGGACACGGCCCCCGCCCGGGGCCGCCATCCGAGGAGGACGCACCATGTCGCAAATAGCGCAACCGTGTCCGGCGTGCGGCCGGCCTTTCAATCAGACGCAGGCGGATGTCACCCCGCCCGCCGACGGCCACACCCTGGACGCCGGCATGGCGCTCGCGGCGTCCGCGGGCGCCCCGCCGGCGCAGGTGACCGGCTACGACCTGCTGCAAGAGCTGGGTCGTGGCGGCATGGGCGTCGTTTACCAGGCCCGGCAGCATGCGCCCAACCGGCTGGTGGCGTTGAAAATGATCCTGGCGGCCGAGCATGCCGGCGCCGCGGCCGTGGCCCGCTTCCGCAACGAGGCCGAGGCGGTCGCCAAACTGCAACACCCCAACATCGTGCAGATCCACGCGGTCGGCGAACAGCACGGCCGGCCCTTCTTCACCCTGGAGTACATCGACGGCGGCGGCCTCGACAGGAAGCTCGACGGCACGCCCCTGCCGCCGCGTCAGGCCGCCCAGCTGATCGAGACGCTGGCGCGGGCCATCGAGGCGGCGCACCAGGCCGGCGTCATCCACCGCGACCTCAAACCGGCCAACGTCCTGCTCACCGCCACGGGCGAGCCGAAAATCACCGACTTCGGCCTGGCCAAGCAGCTCGACAGCCTGCACGGCCAGACCGAGAGCGGCGCCGTCATCGGCACGCCCAGTTACATGGCTCCCGAGCAGGCCGCCGGCAAGGTCAAGGAGGTCGGCAAGGCGGCGGACGTGTACGCGCTGGGCGCCATCCTCTACGAGTGCCTGACCGGCCGGCCGCCGTTCAAGGCGGTCGCGCCGATGGACACCATTTTGCAGGTGCTCAGCGACGAGCCAGTGCCGCCCTCGCGCCTGCAGCCGAAGGTGCCGCGCGACCTGGAAACCATCTGCCTGAAGTGCCTGCAAAAAGAGCCGCGCAAGCGCTACGCCACGGCGGCGGCGCTGGCCGAGGACCTGCGCCGCTTTTTGGTGGGTGAGCCGATCCAGGCCCGGCCAGTGGGCGCGGCGGGACGGCTGCTGAAGTGGGCGCGGCGGCGGCCGGCGGTGGCGGCGCTGTCGGCGGCGGTGGCGCTGGTGGCGGCGCTGGGCTTCGCGCTGGTGACGGCGGCGCTGGTCCAGGTCGAGGAGAAGCGGCAACTGGCGGAGAACCAGCGTGCGGCCCTGTTTGACTCGCACCACCGGTTACTCGCGTCGCAGGAGCAGTTGGAGGAAAAGAAAAAGGAGGCCCTGGCGAAGGCGGCCGCGGCGCTGGCGGCGCGCCAGCAAACGCTCGACGCGCAGAAGGAGTTACATTATTCCAGCTATCTGAACAGCATCGCGCTGGCCCACCAGCTGCTGCTGAGCAACAACGTGGCGCGGGCGCGGGAGGTGCTGCGCGAGGCCTGCCCCGACGCGTCCCGCTGGGAGTGGCGCTACCTGGACCGGCTGAGCCGCGCCGAGCGTTACACGGTCAAGGGGCCGGGTATCGGCGTGTCGGGGCTGGCGTTCAGCCCGGACGACAGGTTCCTGGCGGTGGCAAGCATCAACGAGCAGGGCCAGGACGCCTTGCGCATTCTGGACGCCGCCACCGGCAAGGAACTGCGGGGCCTGGCGCTGCCGGGCGGCGATTTCACCGGAGTCGCGTTCAGAAGCGACGGCAAACGACTGGCCCTGGCCCGGAGCCGGGAGGTGACCGTCGTTGAGGTCCGCCCCGACCAGCCGCCGGCTCAGTGGCCCGTGAAAACGCACAAGCTGAGTTCCAGCGTCAACGCGGTCGCCTTCACCCCCGAGGGGAAAATCCTCGCGGCCGGCAACGCCCACCTCCGCAAGGACCAGGGGCCGACCCGGACCACCCTGTTCGTGGTGGACGTGGAAACCAACCAGGAAGTGTGCTGGCTGGACGGTTTTCAGGAGCAGGAGGGCGTCGCCCTGAACGTCCTGCCAGCTGCCTTCAGCCCCGACAGACGGCGGTTGGCGGCGGTGGCGGTGGCGGTGGACAGCGGGAGACGCGCGCAACAGGAGCCAAAACCCCAGGCGCAGTCCAAAAACGAGGCGGTCCCGGCCGTGAAGGACCAATGCGGGCCACCCGCCGCGCCAGAGCAGTCGGCCCAGCAGGCTCAGGGGAAGACCCGGGCGGGGTTCTTCCAGGGCCAGGTCAAGGTATGGGACCTGGGCCAGAAGCGCGTGCTGCGGTCCTTCAGCACCAGCTTCGCCGGCTTCAAGTCCCAGGTGGCCTTCAGCCCGGACGGCAAACGCATCGCCTGGGGCGACGGGCCGACCGTGCGCGTGGCCGACGTGGAGGGCAAGGCGGAGCCGCGCGTCCTGGGCGGCCGGCAGCAGGAGGTGAACGGCGTCGCCTTCAGCCCGGACGGCACCCTGGTAGCCGCGGCCGGCGAGGATGGCACCGTCGTGCTCTGGAATGTCGAGAGCGGCGCGGAGGAGTTGGTCCTGCCCGGCCACACCAGCGGCGTGCTGCGCGTGGCCTTCAACGCCAGGGGGGACCGACTTGCCGCCGGTACCCTGTCGTTTTTCGCGGCGCCGGAGGTGCGGTGCTGGGACCTGGGCCGCGGCCCGCTGACCCGGTCGGTGCGCGGGCCGACGGAGTTGATCTCGCTGTGCCTGGCGGTCAACCGGGACTGCACCCGGTTTCTGCAATTCACCGTGACCATGCGGGACGGGGGCCGCCCGGAGCTGGATTTCAGTGTCCGCGACGCGGCCAGCGGCCGGCTCGTGCGCCGGCTGGACGAGGTGTCGATGGGTGCGCCCTTCGCCGAGTTCCGCCCGGACGGCAGCCAGGTCGCGTCCACGATCCAGAAGGGTGCCGTCCTGTCCGACCTGGCCAGCGGTCGGCAGACGGTGCTCAGCCTTCCCGGCACCCCGGTTCGGGACGCGCTGATCGGCCTGGCCTACAACGCCCGGGGGGATCGACTGGCCGCCGCCACGGTGCAGCAGAACAAGGAGGGGAACAAGGGCCTGGAGGCGCTCGTGCAGCTGTACGACCCCGACACCGGCAAGACGGTGGGCCCCGCTCTGCGGGCCCCGGTCTTCGCCGACCGGGCCCTGGCGGAGCGGCCGCTCCTGCTCACTCAGGCGGCGTTCCACCCGGACGGGCGCCGGCTCGTCGTGGCCGTGGGGGCCCTGGCCATGCAGGGCCCGCAGAAGGACGGGGGCGGCGCGGCACTGCAGGCGGAGTTGCACTACTGGGACATCGCCGCGGGTAAGCGCCTGCTGGTGAAGCCGTTGCCCTACCTGGTCCAGGCGCTGGCGTTCCACCCCGACGGCCGTCTGGTCATCGGTGGCGGCAGCAGCGGCGAGGGGTTCGCCGAGTTGTGGGACCTGGACCAGGGCCACGCGGTGAGGCGCTTCCGCGGCCACGCCAAGGCGGTGTACGCCGTTGCCTGCCACCCGGACGGCAGCCGTCTGGTGACTGGCGGGGCAGACCAGACCGTCAAGGTGTGGGACGTGGCCACCGGCCGTGAGGTGCTGACGCTGCGCGGCCTCGGCAAGGCGGCGACGGTAGTGCGCTTCAGCCCCGACGGTCAGAAGCTCGTGGCCGCCACCGGGCTGGAGTTCCTCGACCTGTTCATGATGGAGAGCCGCGCCGCCCTGCGTGTGCCGCTGGAGGTGCGCGTCTGGGACGCGGGCGAGTAAGGGCAACCGGACGAAACTGGGACAGCTCAATCCTGAGCCCACCACCACGGGCGCACTGGGCGAGACGACCTGCCGCCTGTTTTGTCAGCGGGGTTTCCACAGCGCTAAACTCCGTTTCGGCAACTGCTCCTGGTGCGCAGTATAGTTGCCTGTCCTGACCGCGACCCATGCAGACGCTGAGAACGCTTGCCGCACAGCACGAGAGGGCCCGTCATGGCTAACCAGCAGGGGACATCACATTACGAACACGGGGACCCGCGCAGCCCTAACGAGATGGGGCCGGATATCATCATCAGCCCGGACACCTTGCGCGATTGCCGCCTGCCACCGCTGCAATCGCAAGCGCGCACCTGGCCGGTGCTGCATTACTGGGGCGTGCCGGACGTGGACCTGAGCCGGTGGCGGTTGGAAGTGGTCGGCCTGGTCGCACAGCCGACCACGTTCACCTGGGAGGAGTTTCAGCAACTTCCCCGGGTGCAGGTGTTCGCCGATTTCCATTGCGTAACCCGCTGGTCCAAACTCGGCAACCTGTGGGAGGGCGTGTCAGTGCAGGAAGTGTTGCGCCGTGCCGGCAGGGTCAAACCGGAGGCGAGCTTCGTCATCGCCCACGGTTACGATGAGGGTTATACCACCAACCTCACCCTGGC
This sequence comes from uncultured Gemmataceae bacterium, assembly GCA_963750165.1. Classification (GTDB taxonomy): domain Bacteria; phylum Planctomycetota; class Planctomycetia; order Gemmatales; family Gemmataceae; genus CAVVPN01. Next base: position 1,499,938 of record CAVVPN010000003.1, read on the forward strand.
CGATGTTCTTGCCGAGGATGTCTTGCTCGCGGATCGTCACGATGGCGAACCACTGACCGCCGAGCACGGCGGCCCGCTCCGGCTGGTCGTTCCCCGCCGTTACGCCTGGAAAAGTGCCAAATGGCTTCGGGCGTTGGAGGTCACTGCGGTGGACCAGCCCGGCACCTGGGAGCAGGCCGGCTACCACCCCCGCGGCGATCCGTGGACGCAGGAACGCCATCGGTAACCGAACTGAAAAAGACCACCAACGCGGCGGCAGATGCCGAAGACCATCGGGCCATGACGCCGGCGGCTCAGCGGCGCCGCTGCGGCCGGCGCTCGGGCGCCGCCGCGGTCGGGTCTTCGGGCCAGGCGTGTTTGGGGTAGCGGGCGCGGAGATCCTTGCGCACCTGGGCATAGGTGTTGGCCCAGAAGCTGGCCAGGTCGTCAGTGATCTGCTGCGGCCGGTAGTTCGGCGCCAGCAAGTGCAGCAGCACCCGCACCCGCCCGTCGGCAATCCGCGGCGTCTCGGCCAGGCCGAACAGTTCCTGGATGCGCACCGCCAGCACCGGCGGCCGGCCGACCTCGTACTGCAACTTGACGTGACTGCCGCTCGGCACCTCCAGCCGCTCCGGCGCCTCGCGCTCCACCGCCTGCCGCTGGGCATGCGTCAACTTGCCCTGCAGCGCCTCCAGCCAACCGGCGTTGCGCAGGTCCGCGAACGACCGGCAGCCCGACGCGAGCCACGGCAGCACCTCGCGCAGCTCGGCGTCGTCGAAGGCGGGCAGGTTCAACTCCGGCAGCCACTGTCGCAGACAGCGGACGCGCGTCAGGTACAACCCGGAGGCGGAGTCCGGCGGCGGCAGCACGCGGTCGAGGTAGGCAGCGGCCGCGGCGACCAGCACTTCCGCTACTGCCTCCGCGGACGGCGGCGCCGCCGGCGTCTCTTCCAGAATCAGGTCGTCGAAGCGCAGCCGCCGGAACGCCGTCACGCGCTCCGCGTCGAGGTCGAAGTGGATCTCGACGCCAACGCGCACCTGCGCCGCCGGCAGCCAGTCGCGCCGCACCGCCGACGCCTGCCGCACCAGCGTCTCCTTCTGGCCCGCGTCCACATCGACGCAGACGAACAACTCCGCCGCGTTCACACCGCTCGACGGCGCCAGCCGCACGCCGCGGCCGCCGACCATGACGCCGCGCCGGCCGCCCGGCTCGCGCCGCCGAGCCACGCGATCCGGGAACGCCACCAGCAGCGCCCGTTGCACGGCCTCATCCGCCGGCACAGCGTCCGCGGGCTGCCGCCGCTGTCGGTGGAGCGACCGCAGCAGCTGATCGCGGGCGCGGAGCACGAAGCGCGCGGCGTGGCGGTTCAGCGTGCCCAGGTGGCTGGACGTGCGGCCGTCGCGCTCGAACGCCTCCAGCACGGCCACGCGGTCGAGCACGTCGGATTCGGTGGCGGCGGCCGGCCGCGACGACTCGGGGCCATCAAGGGCGCGGACGAACGGCGGCCGCTCTGCCAGCAGCGCCGCCGCCAGCGCCGCGCGCTCCGGATGCTCGAGGCGCTGGCCCTCGATCAGCAACCGGCCCAGGCGCGGCTGCACCGGCAGTCGGGCGAGCAGGCGCCCCAGGTCGGTCACGCGCCCGTCCGCGGCCAGCGCCCCGAGCCGCTCCAGCAGCCACAGCGCCCGTGTCACGGCACTGAACGCCGGCGGCTCCAGCCAGGGGAAAGCGCGGATGTCCGCCTCGCCCAGGCTGAGCAACTGCAGCGCCGCGCCGGTCAGATCGACGCGGCGGATTTCCGGTTCCGTCTGTTCGCGGCGGGCGCGGTGATCCAGGACGCTCCACAGCCGCACGCAGACGCCGGGCTGCGTCCGCCCTGCCCGCCCTGCCCGCTGGTCCGCCGAGGCCCGCGAAATTGGCGTCAACTTCAGGCGGTCCAGGCCCACCGCCGGGTCGAAGACCAGCTCGCGCGCCAGCCCCGTATCGACGACGCCGGTGACGCCCTCCACCGTGACAGACGTTTCCGCCACGTTCGTCGCCAGCACCACCTTGCGGCGCGGCTGCGGCAGCAGGGCCGCGTCCTGGTCCGCCGCCGCCAGTTCGCCGTGCAGCGGCAGCACCAACAGGTCGCGCGCCGTCGCCACGGCCTCCAGGTGGTGGGCGGTTTGCCGGATTTCCTGCAACCCGGGCAGAAAGACCAGCAGATCGCCGGGCGTGCGGTCCAGCGTGCGCTCGACGGCGCGGGCGGTCGCCAGCGGCCAGGGCTGCGATTCGGGACGCGGCTCGTGCATGATGTCCACGGGATGCAGCCGGCCCGTACTGTCAATGATGGGACAACCGCCCAGGTATCTGGCCACGGCCTTCACCGCCAACGTCGCCGACATGACCACGACGCGCAGGTCCGGCCGCACCGTCTGCTGTAACAGGCGGACCATGCCGAGCGCCAGGTCGTTGTCCAGGCTGCGTTCGTGGAACTCGTCGAAGAGGACGGCGCCGACGGATTCGAGGTAGGGGTTGCCGTGGAGTTGCTGCAGGAGGATGCCGGGCGTCATTGCGAGGATGCGCGTCTCGGGGCCGCACTGGCGGTCGAAGCGGACGTGGTAACCGACCTCGGCGCCGAGGCGGCCGTGGCGCTCGTCGGTCATGCGACGAGCGGCGGCGCGGGCGGCAAGGCGGCGCGGTTCCAGCAGGAGAATGATACCCGCCCCGGCCAGCCCCGCGTCGAGCAGGGCCGGCGGCACGCGCGTGGTTTTGCCGGCGCCGGTCGGCGCCCGCAGGACGGCGCACGACTGCTGCCGCAGGGCGTCCACCAGGGCGGGCAGAACCGGGTCAATGGGCAGCGGCGTGCGCGTCACGGGGACTCTTTCTCCCCTCGCCCCCTGAAGGGGGCGCGGGGGGAAACTGGGGTTACTCCGGCGCCGTCGCAGCCTGCCGGCCGCGCTTCGGCGCCGCCTCCTTCTCCGGCCTGGCCGGCGGCTCCGCGGCCTCGCCGTTGGCCTCCGGCGCTGGCGCCCCGCCGTTCAGCAGACCGCGCTTTTCCAGGATTTTTTTCGTGATCTCCTCCACGACCGCCGGGTTGTCGCGCAGGAATTGCTTGGCGTTTTCGCGGCTGTTGCCCAGGCGCAGCTCGCCGAAATAATGGTTGCCGCCGCTCTTCTGGATGATCTCCTCGTTGACGCCCAGTGTGAGCAGGTCGCCTTCACGGCTGATGCCCTTGTCGAACATCAGATCAAACTCGGCCACGCGGAACGGCGGCGCCACCTTGTTCTTGACCACGCGCACCCGCACCTGCGAGCCGATCTTCTCCTCGCCGTCCTTCACGTCGGTGACGCGGCGGATGTCCAGGCGCACGCTGCTGTAGAACTTCAGCGCCAGGCCGCCCGAGGTCGTCTCCGGGTTGCCGAACATCACGCCGATCTTCTGGCGAATCTGATTGATGAAGACCATGCACGTCCGCGTTCGCGCGATGGTCGGGTTCAGGATGCGCAGCGCCTGGCTCATGAGCCGGGCCTGGATGCCGACGTGCGCGTCGCCGATCTCGCCCTCGACCTCCGCCCGCGGCACCAGCGCCGCCACCGAGTCAATGACAATGATGTCCACCGCGTTCGACTTCACCAGCATTTCCGCGATCTTCAGCGCCTCTTCCGCGTTCGATGGCTGGCTGACCAGCAACCCCTCCAGGTCCACGCCGATGCGCTTGGCCCAGCTGGGGTCGAGGGCGTGTTCGGCGTCGATGAAGGCCGCGACGCCGCCCTGCCGCTGGGCGTTGGCGACCGCGTGCAGCGCCACCGTCGTCTTGCCGCTCGACTCCGGCCCGAAAATCTCACAGATGCGGCCGCGCGGCAGCCCCTTGCCGCCCAGCGCGATGTCAAGGCTCAGCGCCCCCGTTGAGATGCCCTGCACGTCCAGCGCCGTGCTGTTGTTCAGCTGCATGATGGCGCCCTTGCCGAACTGCTTCTCGATCGCCGACAGGGCGTTCTTCAACTCCCGATCCTGTGCCTGGTCCGCCATGATTCCTCCGCGTGTGGAAAACAAATAGGCCCGGCCGTCTGCCGGTTGGTGATGTTGCAAGACTCGAAAGGTGGCCCGCCCGGAAGCGCCACCTTACTCCGTTTACGGTTCTTCGAGGAACTGTACGTTTGTAAAGATACCTGATTTTGTGGGCCGAACAAGGTCAGCAGCGTGCGCATCCTGAGCGGGGTCGCGTCAGCGCCCCGTGCGCGTCAGCGCCCCGTGCGCGTTCCACGGGGCGCTGACGCGACCCGCTCGTTCACACACGGGGCGCTGACGCGACCCCGCTCGCCGAGCGCCGGTCGCGACTATAATGACGATGATATGCAACATTCTCTCTCCAATCTGGCTCGGCGCATGGCTACCGTTCGGCCTGGCATCGTGCTGTCGCGCTGGGAGCTGGCGGCGGAAACGATCGCGGTCAAGATCCGCTGGTTCGGTCTGCTGTTCGGCTACGTCGTCGTCAATGTCGGCCCTGACCCCCATGCGCACCGCGGCCTGCTCAACGCCATCCTCGCCCTGGGCGTCATCTACGCCGCGCTGGACACTGCGTACAGCCTGCGCGGTCAGGTCTTCCTCGGTCGCTGGCCGCTGCTCATCTCCGGCATGGAGGCCCTGTTCATCGCCCTGCTGTGCCTCAACCACGGCGGCCTCGAAAGCGCCTTCCGTTACTATTATCTGCTGTCGTTGATCTGCTGCGCCATCCGTCAGCCGTCGCGCGTCACCTACGCCACCTGTGCGCTGCACTGCGCCAGTTTCAGCATGCTGTACCTGGTCCTGCCGCCGGCGCAGCGGCAGCCGCTGCCGTTCCTGCTGACGCTGGTGCTGCTCGGTTGGGTCACCTGGGCCAGCGACGCGATGGCTCTGTTGCTCAAGCGCGTCGGCGAACAGCTCGGCCGGCTCAACCGCGCCTTGCAGGAGAACCAGGCCCACCTGGAGGCCCGCATTGCCGAGCGCACCCGCGAGCTGCAGGAGGCCCAGGCCCATGTGCTACACCAGGAGAAGATGGCGGCGTTCGGCCTGCTGGCGGCCGGCATCGCCCACGAGGTCGGCAACCCACTCACGTCCATCAGCGCCCTGGTGCAGCTGCTGCAGAAGCGCGATTGCGACGGCTATACGCAGGAAAAACTGACGCTGGTCAGCGGCCAGCTGCTGCGCATCCAGACGACGCTACGCGAACTGGTCAACTTCAGTCGGCCGGCCAGCACGGAGCGGGCGCGCGTCCACGTCAAGGACATCCTCGACGAGGCGCTGAGCGTCGCCAAGTATTACCGCGGCACCGCGGGGCGCAAGGGCCGCCGCACCGCGGACGGCCTGGACGGCGCCGCCGACAAGGGCCGCTGCCTGGAGGTGCAGGTTGCCGACGGCCTGCCGTGCCTGTGGGGCGTGCGCGACCAGCTGGTGCAGGTGTTCCTGAACCTGATCCTCAACGCCGTGGACGCGACGGCCCAGGGCGGCCGCATCGCGGTGACTGCCGACCTCCAGGGCGACGAGGTCCGCGTTGCGGTGCAGGACGACGGCGGCGGCATCACGGCCGCGGACCAGAAGCGGCTGTTTCAACCGTATTTCACGACGAAACGGCACGGCACCGGCCTGGGCCTGTTCGTGTCGCACAAGCTGGTGGCGGAGCACGGCGGCCGCATCGCCTTCACCTCGGAGCCCGGCCGCGGCACGACCTTTGAAGTTTATTTGCCCGCGGAGGACGAGAAGATGACGGGGTGAGGGGGTGAGAGGGTGAGGGGGTGAAAGACAACTGCTCTTTCACCCCCTCACACCCTCCCCCCTCACCCCCTCACGCCCGTAAAAGACATGGCCCAACAGACCAAGACTGCAACGATACTGGTCGTCGATGACGAGCCGCTCATCCGCGCGACGCTCACGGAGTACCTCACGCAGGAGGGCCACCGCGTCACCGCCTGCGGTAGCGGCGAACAGGCCCTGCAACTGGCCGGTCAGCAGCCGTTCGACGTGGCCCTCTGCGACGTGCAGCTGCCCGGTATCGACGGCATCGAACTGCTGGAACGGTTACTGAAAATCAGCCCGCAGACGTTCGTGCTGCTGGTCACCGCCTTCGGCACCGTCGATAACGCCGTGGAGGCGTTCCACCGCGGCGCCCATGATTACCTGATGAAGCCGATCCTGCTCGATGAGGTGCAGGGCAAGATCAAGCGACTGCTGGCCTACCGCGACCTGTTCCAGGAGAATCAGTGGTTGCGGCGCGAGCTGAACCGCGTGCATCATCCGGACGCCATCGTCGGCCGCGGCGCCGCCATGCAGCGCGTCTTCGAGGTGGTGCGCAAGGTGGCGCCGACGCGCTCCACCGTGCTGCTGGTCGGCGAGAGCGGCACCGGCAAGGAACTCATCGCCCGGGCGCTGCACGAGCAGAGCGGTGCCGCCGACGCCCGCTTCCTGCCGGTCAACTGCGCCGCCATCCCCAACGATTTGCTGGAAAATCAACTGTTCGGTCACCGCAAGGGCGCGTTTACCGGCGCCGACCGCGATCAGCCAGGCGTCTTCGTCCACGCCGGCGGCGGCACCGTCTTTCTGGACGAGATCGGCGAGTTGGCCCTGGCGACGCAGGCGAAGCTGCTGCGGGTCATCGAGCAGAAGGAGATTTTCCCGGTCGGGGCCAATGAGCCGGTGGAGGTGGCGGCGCGCGTGCTGGCGGCGACCAACAAGGACCTGGCCCGTGAGGTCGAGGCGGGCCGCTTCCGCGCCGATTTGTACTACCGGCTGAACGTCGTCACCATTCAGCTGCCGCCGCTGCGTGCGCGTCGTGAGGACATCCCCGACCTGGTGGATTTCCTGCTGGCCAAGCACGCGCGAGCGCTCGGCAAGCCGATCCGCGGCGTCGCGCACGAGGCGATGCAGTTGCTACTGGCGTGTCCGTGGAAGGGCAACGTCCGCGAGCTGGACAACGCCCTGCAGCGGGCAGTCATCCTTGGCGAAGGCCCGGTCATCACCGCCGCGGATTTGCCGCCAGACCTGACCCCCGTGGCCGACGACCCGGCGCTGGTGGACGACCTCAACGAGGCGGTGACGCGCTTCGAGGCGCAGCACATCGCGCGTGTGCTGCGCCGCTTCCCCGACAAGAAGGAGGCCGCCAAACGGCTCAACGTCGCCCTCAGCTCGCTGTACCGCAAAATCGCCGACCTGAAGATTCAGGCGTGACGGCTGGGGAAATTTTGCTGCATTTGCCGGGCCGCGCGAGTACAAAAGAAGTGAGTCTATCACGTTCCCACTTGTGCAGGTGCAGCCATGCGTCCCGGTTGGTTCCTCACGATCCTGTTCGCCCTCGCGGCCCTGCTCCCCCTGACCGGTTGCGGCCTCACGGTCGTCCCCAGCGACCCGACCTTGCAGCCCATCGTGGCGGACCCCGCCATCGACCGGCAGCGCCCGGTGGACGCCGCCAAGTTGCTCAGTTGCTGGGTCTTCGAGCAGCGGGCGCTGGACGGCAAGACGTATTACTACACCTACACGTTCCGGGCCGACCACACCCTGGTGCAAACCCGCGTGCTGAGCGACTTCATTCAATCGACCGTGGCGACCTACCGCTACGCTGACGGCGGCGTCACGATCACCTGGCCCAACAACGGCGGCATCGAACAGGGGACGCTGAACTGGACCGCGGAGGGCCTGGCCACCTACCGCATCACGGCACACACGACCGACAAGTCGCAGGTGGGCATGTCGATGAAGATGAGTCGCATTCTGGCGGATGGCACCACTGCGGTCGTCACGCTGCGCAACCCGACCGCCGCGGCCATCGCGGTCGAGATGCGCTGGGTGAAGTCGGATCAAATCTGGACGCCGTGGCAGACGCGACAGGTGCCGGCAAACCAAAGTTGGGACTTCTGGCTGCACGGGGCCTACCACTGCCAGGTTCGCTACAACGGCACGCCGAACGCCGGCCATACGCAGAAGTATTACGACGTGCCGGCCAATGTGGTGCCGCGCACCGACCAGCCTGGAGCCAATGCCGGCCGCCGCTTCGCCTTCCAAAATCGTGGCGGCGTTCTGGAGTTGTTCGCGGATTAGCGCGGTTCGCACGCGGAGCGCGCCTGGGGTGGGACGGCTGGCACCGCTTGACCAGCAGGGGCCTGCGCTGTCGCAGCAAGGGTGCCAAGGGAGCCAACTTTTTCATACGTCGAGATTGGGCGCCCTTGCTCTGTGCGGCTGGCACGGCGCGACCACCCCTGGCGGTGGTTGCCACAGCAAGGGGGCCAACTTTTTCATACGTCGAGAATCGGCGCCTGGCAGCGCCGGCCTGCCGGTTGTGGTCCACGCGACTGCGAACCGCGCTAAACCGCCTCGTTTTCGTCGGAGCCCGAGCGTCGGCGCGGGGCAGCGCCAGCCCCCGCGCTGACGCTCGGGCTCCGACCAGTTCAACCAATGAGTCGTCATGGCGAGTGCCGAAATCGAAGACACGTTTGCCGAGGCCTTCCGCAGCATTTACGCGGAAGTGCTCATCACCGCCCGTGACCGCCACTGGCTGGACGCGGCCGTCAGTGCCGCGACCGGCAACGCCAGCAGCACCATCCTGTGCGACTGCGAGGCGGGCCTGGACCGCTACGTCGGCCCCGGCGGCGACGCCGCGTTCGCCACGCCGGACGGCCGGCCCGGCGCCGTCGTGCAGTTCCATGTGCCGCGCTTCCGCAAGGACCGCGTCGAGGCACTGGAGCGGTCGTTGCTGGTGCGCCTCAGTCAGAACGTCTTGACGTGCCCGACCGCGGCGTGCTTCAACCTGCTGGACGAGCCGACGTACTTCAAACTGGGCCGCAAGATCGCGTTCTTCGGCGACGGCTATCAATTTCGGGCGGAGCGGTACGGGCGGCGGGTGTGGGTGGTGCCGATCCTGGGCGGCGAGTTCGTGCTGGACCGGCGCTTCGGCTACCGCGACGGCCTGATGGGCGGCAACCTGTGGCTGCTGGGCCGCGACGTGGACAGCGCCCTGGAGGCGGCGGCGCGCTGCGTGGCGGCGGTGCGTGCGGTGCCGGGCGTCATCATGCCGTTCCCCGGCGGCGTCGCGGGCAGCGGTTCCAGGGCGGGCAGCCGTTACAAGTTCTCGGTCGCCAGCACCTATGCGGAGTATTGCCCAACGCTGCGCGACCAGCTGGGCGAGCAATCGCGGCTGCCGGCGGGCGTCGGTTCGGTGATGGAAATCATCATCAATGGTCGCGACCTGCCGACGATCGCGCGAGCGACGCAGGCGGCCATCGCCGCGGCGGTGGAGACGCCAGGGCTGGTGAAGATTTCGGCGGGCAATTATGGTGGGCGGCTGGGCAAGAGTTTCATCTACCTGCGGTCGGAGCGGCAGCCGGCGTCGTGATGGCCCTGCCCCACTTTAGCGCCGGACCTCCACGTACGGGTTGAGCCAGATGGCGTGGGCGAGCCCCAGGCCCTCCTCGGCATAGACGCGCAGCTCCAGCACATCGACGAAGTGGACATCCAGTTTAATCCAGCCCGCCCAGCCGTAGCCGCGAACCGACGTGGACCGCCAGATGACCTTGCCGTCGCCCATCACGACGAAGCGCGTGGGGCTCGGCTTCACCCGCGGGTCGTGGTCGCTGACGCCCACCTCCACTTGCAGCCAGTCCGCGCGCTGGCCCAGGCGGTAGCAGACGCGCGTGTAGCCGAAGTCGTGCGGGTGCAGGCACAGCGACTTGGCGGTGGACTTGTCGAGGAAGTGGACGCGCTGGTGCGGGTGGCCGGGTGTGCCGAGGGCGCCGGCCTTGCCGAAGCCCCAGCCAGGGGAGCCCGGTTTGAAGGCGAACTCTTGCAAATCGCTCAGGTAGACCCTGGCACCGGGCTGCTGCAACCGGGGGTCCAGGCCGGGCACCTGGGCCGGCATGTCCGCCACCTCATATTGCTTCCACCTGGTAAACGGATCGCCCAGGGCGCGCTCCTCCTGGGCCGGCAACTGGCCGCCGGTTTGTTGATAGACCACGAGCAGCAGGATACCCAGCAAGGCGGCGATCATCAGGAAGAGGCCACAGGTGCGCAGGACGGAGCGGCCGGGCGCCGGCGGCCGGGCCACCACGTCCCTGGGCCGGGCGCACGGTCCTCGAAGAGAGCCATCGTCTGGAGCCTGGTGGCGCCCTGTTGGTAGGCGCTGGCGCTCGGCGGGCCGCCGCCGAACCGATCCGGGTGGGCAAGTCGAAACAGCTCATCGTCCAGGTTCTGGGAACGGAACTGCGACGGCGGCGGCCCAGCCAGCATGAGGCCGAGGCCGATGAACACGACGGCGCACACGATGACCGTGCCGGCCTCCAGGGCGATGAGGGCGCCGTTGTTCGCCAGCGCCGACGGGTCTTCGCCGCGGGCGGCCATCTGCGCGCCCATGATGAAACCGATGCCAAACATCAGGGGAAAAGGCAACAGGGCGACGAGGCCGAGGCAGCGCGCCGCGGCGCCGTAGACGACGCGGTTCCTGGTCACGGTCAATTTGCCCGTCACCAGGGCGTACAGACCCGCGATCAGCAGGCCGATTTCCATACCAATGATCATGCCGGGTAGCTCTCCCAGGAGGGATGCTTGAAACGATAGCTAAGCTTATATCAAAAAATGCGAATGGGTCGGATTTTTACCGCGGCTGAGCGGTGACTCGAATGAGGCAAGCAGGAGGGAGAGGTGTGCCACTGCTTGGCCGCCCGGAGCGACCGGACGGAGGGGCTGGAGACGCAAAAGGGCGGCCAGGCAGTGGGCCTGCCCGGGAGCGGTGTCCGATTTAGAGCCGTTCACACTTGGTTTGCGCACAGCCTGTGGGACGGCTCTCCAGAGCCGTCCTTGTCTCGGAGACGGCTCTGGAGAGCCGTCCTTGTCTCGGAGACGGCTCTGGAGAGCCGTCCTTGTCTCGGAGACGGCTCTGGAGAGCCGTCCTACGGGGCGTGATCCACGCGGCTGTGAACCGCTCTCGAGCGCGTTGCGTTCGGGTGTCGCGGGTTCTTCGCCCCTTCGGGGCGAAAGACACGACCGCTACAGTCGTCTGCGAACCGCTCTAAAAAGCGGGGCCCTTCCGTGCGACCCGTTGCCCTTTCATGCTTCAGTCCAACCGCGTCGCCACACGGGGTCGGTAATCGGCTCGGCCACCACCCGTTGCAGCGGGGCGACGCGCGGCGGGGGAGAATTGTCCTTCGACATTACTCACTCCTCCTGTGAGAGTTGATTCACGAGGTGGCGGCGCGGCCAGTAGCGCCAGGCCAGCGCCCCAAGGATGAACGCACCGCCGACAAACGTCGGCGTGTCCAGCGCCTCGGTCGCCGGCGACACCAGGAACGCCCACAGCGGGTTGAAGAGCGGTTCCAGCAGCGTGATCGCCCCGGCCTCCTGGGCGCTGACGCTGCGCAGGCCGCGGGCCATCAGGTAGTACGCCAGTCCCATCTGCGCCGCCCCGAACAACACCAGCGTCGCCAGCTGCGGCCCCGTCGGCAACGGCAGTCCCACCACGAACGGCAGCAGCGCCAGCGCTCCGCCCAGGTGGTTCCACACCGTTAGCCAGCGCGACGAACAGTCGCGCAGCACGCGCAGGCACAGCAGCACGCCCGCGTAGGTCACGCCGCTGCCCAGGCCGAGCGCCACCACCAGCAGGTCGCCCCCCTGCCAGCCGCCAACCGCGATGACGGCAATGCCCGTCAGCCCGATCAGCAGCGCCACGCTGCTGCGCCGATCCGCTGCCTCGCCGAGCAGCCAGATGCTGGCGACGTACATCCACATCGGCGCCGTGTATTGCAGGTAAATGGCCGTCGCCGCCTTGCCGAGCGTCATGGCGGAGATGAACGTCGCGTTCATGGCGGTGAAGATCAGCAGCATCACCAGCATCATCGGCCGAAAACTGAGGTCGCCGCGGCGGACGGTGGGGGCCAGGGCCAGGCCGGCGAAGAAGCAGCGGAAAAAGGCGATCTGCAACGGCCGCAGAAGGGGGTCGTTCAGTTCGAGGGGGGTGTCCTTCGTGAGCAGTTTGGCAAAGCCGCCGCTGGTGCTCCACAACAGCGCCGCCGCGACGATGCACAGGCGGCCCTCGGTCGGCGACGGCGCGGCGGGAGGCGTGGTCATGGGGTTTACCCGGATTCGCGGTTCAGGAAGGACCGGGATGATTGTCGCGGTTCGCCAGGGAAAAACAACCCTCTGCGCCAGCGCCGCCGCGGATGCAAGCATTTTCTCGAATTTTTCTTTCGCCCTCCGCCAGGGCGCCGGCGTGGCAATTTCCGCAATATTTTCTGGTCTTGCAGAATCCGCCCGGCAGTATTATAAATCGATCTAATGCCATCAAGGATTGATATTAGCAAACCTCTTGCTCTTGCCCGTTCCCCTGGATAGAGTACAGCCATGCAATTTCAGTCGCTAAAAGTGTTCTGTGACGTGGCGCGGCTGCGCAGCTTTTCGCTGGCCGCCAAGGCGAACGGCGTCACGCAGTCGGCCGCCAGCCAGGCCGTCTCCACTTTGGAGGCCAAGGACCTGGGTGTGCAGCTCATCGACCGTTCCACACGGCCGCTGCAGCTGACCGCGCTGGGCCAGCAGTTCTACGAGGGCTGCACCGCCCTGCTCGACCAGTACGAGGAGTTGAAGGCGTCCATCCGCACCGCCCACGCTCAGGTGGCCGGCACCGTCCGCGTCGCCGCCATCTACTCCGTCAGCCTCAGCGACCTGGGCCAGCTCGTGCAGCGCTACAATGCCGAGCAGCCCGAGGTGAAGGTCCACCTCGAGTTCCTGCACCCCGACAAGGTCTACGAGCACGTGCTCACCGGCACCGCCGACATCGGCCTGGTGTCGTTCCCGCGCAAGCACGTCAAGCTCAGTTGCCAGCCCTGGCGCGAGGAGCCGATGGTGCTCGCCTGTACGCCCATCCATCCGTTGGCCCGCTTCCCTGGCGTCGTCGCCAGGCAACTGGCCGGCGAGAAGTACATCCACTTCGACCGCGATCTGCTCATCCGCCGTGAGATCGACCGCTTCCTGCGCGACCGCGGCGTCAGCGTCGAGGTGGTGCTCGAGTTCGACAACATCGAGAACATCAAGAAGGCCGTCGAGCTGGGCGCCGGCGTGGCGCTGCTGCCGGAGCCGACCCTGCGCCGCGAGGTCGATAGCCAGACCCTGGTCGCCCGGCCGCTGCGCGATGGCGTGCTGGTGCGGCCGCTCGGCATCATCTACCGTCGCCATCACAAGCTCAGCAGCACCGCCGAGCGCTTCGTCCAGCTGCTGCGCGAGGCGGGCGGCCTTGGCGGTGCCGCCGAGACCAACGGCCACCCGAAGGCAAAACGGCCGCCGCGCGCCGCGCCGGCGCCGCCCGCACTTCCTGAAGGATGACTCTCCCATGATGCACGCAGGACTCCCCCCGAAGCAGGGGCTGTACGATCCCTGGTACGAGCACGACGCCTGCGGCGTCGGCTTCATCGTGGACCTCAAGGGCCGCAAATCGCACACCCTCGTGCAGCAGGGCATTCAGATTCTGCTGAACCTGGAGCACCGCGGCGCCTGCGGCTGCGAGAAGAACACCGGCGACGGCGCCGGCATCCTGTTGCAGACGCCGGATCGCTTCTTGCGCCGCGAGTGTGACCGCCTGCACATCCCGCTGCCGGTCGAGGGCGAGTACGCCTGCGGCACGGTGTTCCTGCCGACCCACCGCGGCGACCGCGAACAGTGCGAAGCGCTGTTCGCGGAGATCGTGCGTGAGGAGGAGCAGTTCCCGCTCGGCTGGCGGACGGTGCCGACCAGCAATGTCACGCTCGGCCAGACCGCGAAGGCGTCCGAGCCGGTGGTGCGGCAGCTGTTCATCGGCCGCAGCGGCAAACTGCACGACGAGATGGCCTTCGAGCGCAAGCTGTACGTCATCCGCCGCCGCGTCGAGAACGCCGTGCGCACGTCGGAGATCGGCCAGAAGAAAATGTTCTACGTTTCGAGCCTGTCGTGGAAGACGCTGGTCTACAAGGGCATGCTCAACTCGGACCAGCTGGCCGCGTACTACCCGGACCTGCTCGACCTGGATCTGGAAACCGCCCTGGCGATGGTGCATTCGCGCTTCAGCACGAACACCTTCCCGAGCTGGGCGCGGGCACACCCGTACCGCTACCTGGCCCACAACGGCGAGATCAACACGCTGCGCGGCAACGTCAACTGGATGAAGGCGCGCGAGACGATGTTCGCGTCGCGGCTGTTCGGCGACGACATCAAGAAGCTGCTGCCGATCATCAACGACCGCGGCAGCGACTCGGCGATGTTCGACAACACGCTGGAACTGCTGGTGCTGGCGGGCCGGTCGCTGCCGCACGCCATGATGATGATGATCCCCGAACCGTGGGCCGGTGACGAGTTCATGAGCGCGGAAAAGCGGGCGTTCTACGAATTCCACAGCGCCCTCATGGAGCCGTGGGACGGCCCCGCGTCCATCGCCTTCACCGACGGCCTGCGCATCGGCGCCGTGCTCGACCGCAACGGCCTGCGGCCGTCGCGCTACTACGTCACCCGCGACGACCTGGTCATCATGGCGTCGGAGGTCGGCGTGCTGGACATCGCGCCGGAGCGGATCGCGCACAAGGGCCGGCTGCAACCGGGGCGGATGTTCCTGGTCGATCTGGAGCAGGGCCGCATCATCGAGGACGGCGAGTTGAAGCAGCAAATCGCCACGGAGCACCCCTACGCCGACTGGCTGCAGGAGCACCTCGTTTGCCTCGACGACCTGCCCGAGGCACCGCCGCCGCACGAGCCGGACCACCGCACCATTTTGCAGCGGCAGCACCTGTTCGGCTACACCTCCGAGGACCTGAAAATCCTCATGGCGCCGATGGGCGAGGGCGGCAACGAGGCCGTCGGCTCGATGGGCAATGACGCCGCCCTGGCCGTGCTCTCGGATCGGCCGCAGTTGCTGTACAACTATTTCAAGCAGCTGTTCGCGCAGGTGACGAACCCGCCGGTGGACGCCATCCGCGAAGAACTCATCATGTCGATGGTAACGACCGTCGGCCGCGAGTTCAACCTGCTGGAGCCGACACCGGAGTCCTGCCGGCAGATCAAGCTGCGCTCGCCGATCCTGAAGAACGCGGAGATGGACAAGCTCCGCCAGCTGGAGGGCACCAGCAACGGCCGCTTCAAGTCGCTGACGCTGGAAATGCTGTACAACGTCGCCGACGGCGAGTCGGGCCTGGAACGCGCCATGACGACGCTGTGCAAGCAGGCCAGCACCGCCATCGCCACCGGTCACGAGTTCATCATCCTCAGCGATCGCGCTGCCGACCAGAAGCGAGCGCCCATTCCGGCACTGCTCGCGGTCGCCGGCGTCCACCACCACCTGATCCGCGAGGGCACGCGCACGCGCGTCGGCCTCATCGTCGAGAGCGGTGAGCCGCGCGAGGTGCATCACTTCGCGCTGCTGATCGGCTACGGCGCCGGGGCCATCAATCCGTACCTGGCGTTCGAGACGCTCGGCGACATGATCCGCCAGGGCGGACTCAAGGGCGTCGATTACGAGCATGCCGTCAAGAACTACGCCAAGGCGGTCGCCAAGGGCGTCATGAAGGTCATGTCCAAGATGGGCATTTCCACGGCGCAGAGCTACTGCGGCGCCCAGATTTTTGAAGCCATCGGCCTCAACCAGAAGGTCATCGACAGGTATTTCACCTGGACCGCGTCGCGCGTCTCCGGCATCGGCATGGACGTGATCGCCGCGGAGGTGAAGGTTCGCCACGACCGCGCTTACCCCGACCGCTCCATCAACGGCCACACGCTGGAGGTCGGCGGCCACTACCAGTATCGCCGCGAGGGCGAGTACCACCTGTTCAACCCGGAAACGGTCCACAAGCTGCAATTCGCCTGCCGCACCGGTAGCTTCAAACTGTTCCAGCAGTACAGCGCCCTGGTCAACGACCAGGCCCGGCGCCTGTGTACGCTGCGCGGCCTGTTCGATCTCAAGTTCGCCGAACAGCCGATCCCGATTGAGGAAGTCGAATCGGTCGAGGCCATCGTCAAGCGCTTCAAGACGGGGGCGATGTCCTACGGTTCGATCAGCAAGGAGGCGCACGAGACGCTGGCCATCGCCATGAATCGGCTGGGCGGCAAGAGCAACACCGGCGAGGGTGGCGAGGACCCGGCCCGCTACGTCCCCGACGCCAACGGCGACTCGCGCAACAGCGCCATCAAGCAGGTCGCGTCCGGCCGCTTCGGTGTCACCAGCGAGTACCTCGTCAACGCGAAGGAATTGCAGATCAAGATGGCCCAGGGCGCCAAGCCCGGCGAGGGCGGCCAGCTGCCGGGGCACAAGGTCTATCCGTGGATCGCGAAGGTGCGGTACTCGACGCCCGGCGTCGGCCTGATCTCGCCGCCGCCGCACCATGACATTTACTCCATTGAAGACCTCGCGGAGCTGATTCACGACCTGAAGAACGGCAACCCGCGGGCGCGTATCAGCGTCAAGCTGGTGGCCGAGGTGGGCGTCGGCACCGTGGCGGCCGGCGTCGCCAAGGCGCACGCCGATGTGGTGCTCATCAGCGGCCACGATGGCGGCACCGGGGCGTCGCCGCTGACCAGCATCAAGCACGCGGGCACTCCGTGGGAACTGGGGTTGGCCGAGACGCAGCAGACGCTGCTGCTCAACAATTTGCGGAGCCGCATTGTCGTCGAAGTGGACGGCCAGCTGAAAACGGGCCGCGACGTGGTCATCGGGGCGCTGCTCGGGGCCGAAGAATTCGGTTTCGCGACGGGGCCGCTGGTGGCGCTGGGCTGCGTGATGATGCGCGTCTGCCACCTGAACACCTGCCCGGTCGGCGTGGCCACGCAGGATCCGAAGCTGCGCGAAAAATTCGCCGGCAAGCCGGAGCACGTCGAGAACTTCATGCGCTTCATCGCCCAGGAAGTCCGCGAACTGATGGCCCAGCTCGGCTTCCGCACCGTCGAGGAGATGGTCGGCCACAGCGAACGGCTGGAGATGAAGCAGGCCGTCGAGCATTACAAGACGAAGGGCCTGGACCTGGCGCCGATCCTGTACCAGCCGAAGGTCGGGCCGGAGGTCGGCCGCTCCTGCAAGGAAAAGCAGGATCACGAGCTGGAAAAATCGCTGGACCATCGGGTGCTGATCCCGCTGTGCCGGCCGGCGCTGGAGGAGGGCAAGCCGGTCGAGGCGCACCTGCCGATCCGCAACATTCACCGCGTCGTCGGCACCACGCTCGGCAGCGAGGTCACGCGCCGCTACGGAGCGGCCGGGCTGCCGGAGGACACGATCAAGTTGAACTTCCGCGGCTCGGCGGGCCAGAGTTTCGGCGCGTTCCTGCCGCGCGGCATCACGCTGACGCTGGAGGGCGACGCCAACGACTACGTCGGCAAGGGCCTGTCGGGCGGCAAGATCATCGTCTACCCGCCGGCGGAGTGCAATTTCACCGCGTACAAGAACGTCATCATCGGCAACGTCGCGTTCTACGGGGCAACCGGCGGCGAGGCTTATATCCGCGGCATGGCGGGCGAGCGCTTCTGCGTCCGCAACAGCGGCCTGAACGCGGTGGTGCTGTCGGTTGGCGACCACGGCTGCGAGTACATGACCGGTGGTCACGTCGTCGTGCTGGGACCGACGGGCAAGAATTTCGCGGCCGGCATGTCCGGCGGCGTCGCCTACGTCTACGACGAGCGCGGCGAGTTTCCAAAGAACTGCAATATGGAGATGGTCAAACTCTTCCGATTGGAGGACTCGGACGAGGACGAGAAGGCGTTCGTTCGTGAGCTGATCCGCAAGCACGGGCTGTACACGGGCAGCGACCGCTCCATCCGCATTGTCGATCACTGGGAGGACATGGCGCCGCGCTTTGTCAAGGTGTACCCCAATGATTATCGCCGCGTCATCGAGACGCAGAAGCGGTTCAAGGAGTCGGGGCTGTCGGAAGCCGAGGCGGTGATGGCAGCGTTCGAGGAGAACGCGCACGACCTGGCGCGGGTGGGCGGGAAGTAATTCCCGGCGTGCCGGATTTCTTCACCCCGAAGGGGCGGGACAACTTAGCCCAGGGCAACGCCCTGGGGACCAGGACCGATCCCAACCCTTCTTCTACCGCCCTGAAAGGGCACAACAACGGGAGCGCCGGTTGTTGTGCCCTTTCAGGGCGGAAAGCGAAAAATCTGTCTTCCCCAGTTCCCAGGGCGTTGCCCTGGGCTAAGTTGTCCCGCCCCTTCGGGGCGAAGAAGCAGGCCGAACGTTTCACCGGATGGGATAGACATGGGCAAGCCAACCGGATTCCTGGAGTTCCCACGCGAGCTGCCGCAGGTGTACCCGCCGGCGGAGCGCATCCGCCACTGGCAAGAGTTCCACGCGCACGCCGACGCGGACCTGCTCAGCAAACAGGGCGCCCGCTGCATGGACTGCGGCGTGCCCTTCTGTCACACCGGCACCCTGCTCGACGGCATGGCCTCGGGCTGCCCCATCAACAACCTCATCCCGGAGTGGAACGACCTCGTTTATCGTGGATTGTGGAAGGAGGCGCTGGAGCGGTTGCACAAGACCAACAACTTCCCCGAATTCACCGGCCGCGTCTGTCCGGCGCCGTGCGAGGGTTCGTGCGTCCTCGGCATCAACGAGCCGCCGGTGACCATCAAGAGCATCGAATGCGCCATCGTCGATAAGGGTTTCGAAATGGGCTGGATTCAGCCGGAGCCGCCGCCGCAGCGCACCGGCAAGAAAGTGGCGGTCGTCGGCTCCGGCCCGGCGGGGCTGGCCGCGGCGGCGCAACTCAACCGTGCCGGCCACTGGGTCACCGTCTTCGAGCGCGCCGACCGCGTCGGCGGCCTGCTCATGTACGGCATCCCCAACATGAAGCTCGACAAGCGCCACGTCGTCGAGCGCCGCGTCAAGATCCTGGAGGCCGAGGGCATCAAGTTCGAGGTCAACACCGAGGTCGGCAAGAACTACCCCGCGGAAAAACTGCGCACGGAGTTTGACGCGGTGGTCCTCTGCGGCGGCGCCACCCGGCCCAATGACTTTTTCGCGAAGACGGAAGGCCGGCAGCTCCGCGGCATCCATTTCGCGATGGAGTTCCTGCACGCCAACACCAAGAGTCTGCTCGACAGCGGCCACGCCGATGGGAAGTACATTTCGGCGAAGGGCAAGGACGTGGTGGTGCTTGGCGGCGGCGACACCGGCACCGACTGCGTCGGCACCGCTCTGCGGCAGGGCTGCCGGAGCCTCGTGCAACTGGAGATCGTGCCGCGGCCGCCGCTGCAGCGTGCCGGCGACAACCCCTGGCCGCAGTGGCCCAAAGTCTATCGCCTGGACTATGGTCAGGAGGAGGCGGAAGCGCTCTGGGCGCGGACCCGCGCCGCTATGCGGTGCAGACGCAAAAATTCCTCGGCGACGAGCACGGCCACGTCCGGGCGGTCGAAACGGTGGAGGTCGAGTGGGTGCGCGACAACGGCAAGGCGTCGCCGCGCAATCGGCCCGGCACCGAGCAGGTGTTGCCGGCGCAACTGGTGCTGTTCGCGCTGGGCTTCGGCGGGCCGGAGTCGCAGTTGCTGGACCAGCTGGGCGTCGAAAAGGACCCGCGCAGCAACGCCAGGGCGGAGCACGGCAAGTTCGCGACCAGCGTGCCGGGCGTCTTCGCGGCGGGGGACATGCGCCGCGGGCAGAGTTTGGTGGTGTGGGCCATCAACGAGGGCCGCGGGGCGGCGCGGGAGTGCGACCGCTATCTGATGGGGGCGACCGTGCTGCCGTGACCATCTCGCCCGCGCACGAGGAGCCAACATGAGCCCGACTGTTGAAAAGCTCTTTCGAGCGGTGATGGCCCTGCCTCCTGCCGAGCGACGGGCCTTGACAGACGCACTCGTCGCCATCGCAGAGCATCCCGAAGCGCCCGGCCAGGTGGGTGAGGAATATCTCGCCGAAATCCGGCGGCGGTCTGCCCAAACCGAGACGGAGGCGTGGGTGCCCTGGTCGGAGGTTCGCCGCCGTGTCCATGCGCAGCTCGGCATCACACTCGCGTTATGGCCTGGTCTCCGGACCAGGCCATGGGACATGACCGAAGTTCTCCTCTGGGATGCTGTGGAGACCTTCGGTCGGGGCGGGTGAGGACGCTTGCTATAATCGTGTGAAACGAAACCAACCCCTTGTCCCCCCCCCTTCTCCCTAACTGGCAAATCATCCCTTCCCTTTCCGGCCGGCGCCCGGTTACGATTTTGGATACACGTTCGAGCCGCCGTTCGCACAGGGAGGTTCCCATGCGTCATCTGTTTGCCGTCCGCGCCGCGGTCGTGCTGGCCGCAACCCTGGCTGCCGAAGCGCCCGCCCAGCGCACTGCCCTCAGACCGTTTACGGGATCTGGACCCGAGGTGAACGCCTTCCAATCCGCTCACCGCGGCACGCCCAGGCCCGAGCTGTTGAAGGATTGGGAACGGATCGCCAAGGCCAACAAGAACTCGGCCGTGGCCAATCAAATGGTGCGAGACTACCAGGCCCTGATCGCCGAGGACCGGGTTTGGAAGGAGCCCGACTCCAAGGTCCTGGCGAAGATGACGGCCGTGCAAAAGGCGGCCTACTGGATGCACCACCTGCGCGACCTGGATGTCGGCTCGCCCTATTTCGGTGGGTGTCACGTCCTGGGACTCACCCAGAACCGCGGCGGTGGCGATCAGAAGAAGCCCAACGCCGCCGTGGAACTGGCCAACCTGGGCTTCGACGCCCTGCCGCTGGTCATCGACCACCTCGACGACACCCGCCCCACGCGCTGCCTGGCCCACGAGCGGGATTTCGTGCAGAGCAGTCATCGGAGTTACAAGCCGGACACGTATTACCTGCTCCGCTACGGCGACTGTTGCCAGCAAATCTTCGAGGGCATCACCGGCCACACCCTCTACCAGGGGAAGACGGTCAGCCACTTCCCGACGTCCGACGGCGTGGGTAAGGACCTCAAGAAAGAGGCCGCGCGTTGGTGGCAGGAGTTCCAGAAGAAGGGCGAGAAGCAGATGCTCATTGAGGGCACCGAACGCGGCGACCGCAGCAGCGCCGAGCAGGGCCGGCGGCTGGCGGCCAAATTCCCGGCGGACGCCCTGGCTCCGATCATCACCGGGGCGCGCAAGTGCAAGAACGAGTGGCAGCGCAACAGCCTGGTCCACAGCGCCGGGGAGCTGTCGGCTGAGCAGGCCACGGCGTTCCTGATGGAAGAGTTGAAGACCGCCTTCCCCCTCGTCCGGGTCACCGCCGCCAGGGCGCTGGTGCGGCGCGGCCGGGCGGAGGGCCTGGACGCGCTCCGGCGGGAATGGCAGCAATTCCAGTGGTCGAAGTATTCCGACTTCGACCACTGGCAGTGGCTGCGCGAACTCGTTCAAGGCCTGGCGCAAGCCAACGAGCCGGCGGCGCTGCAGGTCATCGCCACGGACTTCCGCAAGAAGCCGTTGCAGGTCCGGTCGCTGGTCGTGAGCCTCCTCCGCGAGCCGGAGAAGGACCTGCGCGGCAAGCCGTTGACGCCGGCCGCGGAGGCCGCGGTCGAGGATCTGCTCGCCGCGGCCCTGGACGACCGCGAGGAAGAGTGGTCCTCCCGCAGCACCGGTAAAGGCGTGGTGCGCGACCCGACCCTCGGCGACCTGGCGGCGGAGGCCCTGGTCGAGCGCTGGGGGCGACCGCAGTTGTTCAACATCTACGGCCCGCTGGGGACGAAGGAGCGGCAGCGGCTGGAGGTCAAGAACGTCTGGCTGAAGAAGCGCGGCAAGGAACCAGTGCCGGTGCCGGCCGCGCGGAAGATTGCGCCGGCGCCCGAGGCGCAGGTGCAGCCTCTGCTGGACGCGGTACGGGGTGCGCAGACGGCGGCCGGGCGCCGCGCCCCGCTGGCGGCCCTGGAAAAGCTGGGGCTGCCGGCCTTACCGGCGGTCCGCAAGGCACTGTGCGAGCTGAAAGCCGCCGACCCGGCGCGTGCCGAACTGGAGGCCCTGGCGGCGCGACTGGCGCTGACCATGCGGCGGCCGTCTTCCCTGGCGTTGTATCGCAAACCCTTTTGCCTGGCAAAGCTGTTCATGACCTCCCCACCGAATTGTACCGGTTCCGGCCTGTACCCATCCGGGGCGCATCCGATAGGATCATAGGGTGGAAAACGTGGCAACCGAACTGGGGTGGGTGGCATGACCATTTACGGCGTCTCACAATCCAGCGGCGTGGAGCGGCGGGTGCGGATCGAGCGGGGCGGCGAAGGCGTCGTCCTGACCATCTCCGACCATCCCGCGGGCACGGAGAAGGCGCGCATCCTGATCCAGGCCGATGAGTTGTTACCCGCGATCGTGGAACCGCCGCCGGGCGGCACCACGGTCGAGGGCCTTTTTCCGCCCCAGGGGCCGAAAATGTTGCTCGACGTGGAAGTCCGCCGCAACGAGGTGCTGCTGCGGGCGCGGCCCGAGGCGGGCGAAGGGGCGGACGTGGCGGTCGGCCTGGATGACTTCCAGGACGCGCTGGAGGGCGCCATCCCGCGCGACTGAGCCGGCCCGCCGCGCTCCTTACCCAAGACCGACTCCATGAACCCGTCTACCGCGCCGCGCCCCGTCGAAAAGTCCGTCGTGCTGGTGGGGGCCGGCAACGCCCACCTGGTCTTCGTCAAACGCTGGGGCATGCGGCCCGTGCCCGGCGTCGCCGTCACGCTCGTCAACGAGGCGGCCACCGTCCCCTACTCCGCGATGGTCCCCGCCCACCTCACCGGTGATTATTCCCTCGACGACATCACCATCGACCTGGTGCGGCTGTGCCAGGCGGTCGGTGTGCGCTTCGTGGCCGCGCGCGCGACCGGCCTCGACCTGGCCGCGCCAGGTCCGTCTCGCCGAGCGGCCGCCGCTGACCTATGACGCCCTCGCGCTCGGCCTCGGTTCGCTGGCAGCCCGCCCCCCCGCCTCGGACGGCGTGACCGAACTGACCCTGCGGCCCCTGGCGGACCTGGTGCGCAACCTCGACGCAGTGGACGAAGACCTGCGCCGCGCGCCGCGGCCGTTGCACGTGGCGGTCGTCGGCGGCGGCGCCAGCGGCTGCGAGCTGGCGCTGGCGATTCACCAACG
The DNA here is from genome assembly GCA_963750165.1 of uncultured Gemmataceae bacterium. GTDB lineage: Bacteria > Planctomycetota > Planctomycetia > Gemmatales > Gemmataceae > CAVVPN01. The sequence continues at coordinate 1,522,909 of CAVVPN010000003.1, forward strand.
GCTCGGCGGTCACGCTGGCTTTCGCCTGACGCTGTTGCAGGGCCATGATCGGCTGCTGCCGGAGTTCCCCGCGCGCGTCGGCCGTCACTTCGCCGAGGCGTTCCGGCAGCGTGGCGTGGCGTTCCGGCTGAACGCTCGCGTGACCGGCGTCGGGGCGGCCAGTCTGGTGCTGGCCGGCGGCGAAACGGTCGCGGTCGATGCGGTGCTCTGGGCCACCCAGGCGGCGCCGCCGCGGCTGCTCGCCGACAGCGGCCTGGCCGTGACCGGCGGCTTCCTGCGCGTCACGGACACCCTGCAATCGGTCAGCGATCCGGCGGTCTTCGGCACCGGCGACTGCGTGACCTTCGACGCTTATCCGGGCCTGCCGAAGAATGGCGTCCACGCTGTGCGCGAGGGGGCCGTGCTGTTCGACAACATGGCGGCTTTCCTGCGCGAGCGGCCCCTGCGGCGGTTCCACCCGCAGCGCTTCTGTCTGTGCCTGCTCAACACCGCGGACGGCCGGGCGGTGCTGCGCTATGGGCCGCTCACCTGGAAGAGCCGGTGGGCCCGGCGGCTCAAGGACCGCATCGACCGCGCCTGGATGATGAAGTTTACGCGGTTCGCGCCGATGGCCGCGCCAGCGGCGGGACAGCCCGAAGCGCCCTGATGCGCTGCGGCGGCTGCGGCTCCAAGATCGCCGGCGACGTGCTGTCCGCGGTGCTGAAGCGGCTGGACCTGCCCGACGATCCGCGCGTGCTGCTGGGCACCCGGGCCGGTGAAGACGCGGCGGTGCATCGCGTCCGCCCGGAACTATTCGGCCCCGAGCCCGCCAAGCTGGTCGAGGTGCAGACGGTCGATTACTTCAAGGCGTTCGTCGATGACCCGTACCTGTTCGGCGGCGTCGCGGCGTTGAACGCGGTCAGCGATCTGTACGCCATGAACGCCCGGCCGTTCACGGCGCTGGCCATCGCCACGCTGCCCTTCGCCCGCGGCCCCATTCAGGAGGCCCAGCTGTACGAACTGCTCAGCGGGGCGGTCGCGTCGCTGCGTCAGCTCGGTGTTGTGCTAACCGGCGGCCACACCACCGAGGGCAGCGAACTGGCCCTGGGCTTCGCCGTCACGGGCTTCGCGGAGGAGGATCGGCTGTTCCGCAAGGACGAGCTGCGGCCTGGCGACTTGCTCGTGCTCGCCAAGCCGCTGGGCAGCGGGGCGCTGCTGGCGGCGTGGATGCGCGGCGCCTGCCGGGCGGCCTGGTTTGCGCGGCTGACCGCCGGCCTGCTGCTGCCCAACGCCGCGGCGGCCGCCGTCTTCGCCCGTGCCGGCGTCCGCGCCTGCACTGACGTGACCGGCTTCGGCCTGGCGGGGCACCTGCTGGAGATGCTGGACGGCAGCCGGGTGTCGGCGCGACTGGACCCGGCGCGCGTGCCGCTCTACCCCGGCTTCGCGGAGGTGGTGGCCCAGGGCATCGTCAGCACGTTGCACCGCGACAACGCCCGGGTGGGTTGCCGGGTGGACGGGCCGAGCGCGGACGCCGTCTGGCTCTACGACCCGCAGACCTCTGGCGGCCTGCTCGCGGCGGTGAGGCCGGAAGTCGCTGACCGGGTGCTGGAGGAGTTGCGCCAGGCGGGCTATCCGGACGCGGCGGTGATTGGCGAGGTGCTGCCCGCCGGGCCGGCGCCCGGGATCGTCCTGCAACCAGGCGGTCGCGTTTCCGGGCACGCCGGGGCGGTGGACCCGGCAGCGCACACGGCGAGCGTGGGGGTTCGTTGACCCGACGAACGAACCGCCGGAAGCTGATCGGGTAAGTTGGCCACCCAGCGGCGGGCCGGGGGCTGAATCAATGCGCCTCCCGGCTCGCCTTCCGCGCCTACCTCATCGAGAGACACAATTCCCGCTCCCCCTCAAACAGCCCGATTCTCGCGGGCCACGGTCGGCGCCGGCTCCGCCGCGGCGCAGGGCGTGGCGAACTGTTGCAGGTGGCGAAAATAGTCCGCCCGCGAGAACCAGCCCGGCCCGTCCTGCCAGCGCGGCGCCGGCTGACCGCGCTCGCCCAGACACCGACCGATCCAGATGAACAACGCCTCGGGGTCGTGCAACCAGAGGAGCGCGCCGTCCGGGCCGAACGCGAACAGCCGGCTGCCGACGCGCCGCGGCCACGGCCCCAGGCGGCGCTGCAGTCGCGCGTCGATGACGCTGAACGGCCAGGCCGCCCTGTCGCCGTTGCCCCACGGCCCATCGTCCGGCGCCACTGCGTCGCACTCGGCGGGAGGCGGAGCCACGGCTTCGGCCGACCGCCACCAGCGGCCGCCGAAGAACCAACCGTGGACGCGCAACAGGGCGTCCTGGCGGTGCTCGACGGCGACCGACGTGCCGAACAGCCGCCGGCCGGTGACGGCGATGAAGCGCCCCGTCTGATAGGTCTCATAGTTGCCCTTCTTGCGGCCGTGCGCCGGCAACACGCCGAGCAGCAGGACGCGCACGCCGGTGCCGGTCGGCAACAGTTCGGTGTAACTGCCGACCGCCTCGATCACGTCGGCGCCCAGGCGTCCAGGCGGCCGGTGCGCGGATCGCGGCAGTCGTGGAGTTCAAGCACCACCAGGCCAGGCTGTTCGGGCGGCGTCCGCCGCGGCCGTGTCAGCACGAAGCCGAGGCCATCGCAGCCGCTGTCGGGCAGGGCGTCGGTCGCGGTGGCGAAGTCGGTCCAGGTGGACGCCACCCCGAGGCGGGCCAGACCGCCGGTGATGGCGCGGACGGGCGCCATTGTCCAGCGCACCTGGCCGCCGGCGTCGATGAGGCGCACGTAACGCCACAGGATCCAGTGCGGCAACTGCCGCAGCAGCGGCGGGATGGCGTCGAGACGGACAGACAGGGGGGCGGGACGGTCGGACATGATGGTAGCCTCAGGTATGTATACTGTTGTCCACTATGAAAATGATACCGGCGGCGCCTGGATGGAGGGAAGCAAAAACTCAGAGAAAAAAGAGGTTGGCAGGGGTAGTCACGGGATGGCACTGGCCGACCCGTCGATTATGACGCACACTTGTGCATCGGCGCAGGCACGGGGCCGGCGCGGTGGATGCGCGGATTCCAATCGAGGGGATGCACATGAGCCAGGCGACACGGGCACTGGTGGCGGTGGTGGTGGTGGCGATGGGCGGCGTGGCGCTGGCGGACGAGGCGTCGGCGTTGCGAGCGATTCAGCAGTGCGGCGGCGTGTTCAAGCGCGACACCCGCGAGCAAACGAAGCCGGTGTATCAGGTGAACCTGTCCAGCACGCGAGCGGTGGACGCGGACGTGTTGAAGCTGGCGGCGCTGCAGGAGGTGCAGGTGCTGTCGCTGGGCGACACCAAGGTGGGCGACGTGGGGCTGCGCGGTGTGGCGGTGCTGAAGAAGCTGACGGCGCTGGACCTGAGCCGCACGGTCGTGACGGACGCGGGGCTGGCCTTGCTGGTGCAGCTGCCGGAGTTGAAGCGGTTGACGCTGGACGGCAGCCGGGTGTCCGACGCGGGGCTGGCTGTGGCGGCGAAGCTGCCGAAGTTGCAGGGGCTGTACCTGAACGAGACGGCGGTGACGGATCGGGGCCTGGTCGAGTTGCTGAAAGCGAAGGAATTGAAGCACCTGCACCTGGCCGGCACCCGGGTCAGCGACGCGGGGCTGCGGACGGTGGGGCACATGAAGGGACTGGTGCGGCTGAACCTGGCCGGCACCCAGGTGAGCGACATGGGCCTGGCCGAGCTGCGGCAGCTGGCGCAACTGCGCGAGCTGTATTTGAACGACACGAAGGTGACGAAGGCGGGCGTCCAGACGCTGAAGAAGGCGCTGCCGAGGTGCAAGATTAGCCGCTGAGGCCGAAAGCCGGGCAGACAGCCACGGCAGTCCGCCGCGCTCTAAAAGTCGGGCAGGTCGAGTTGGCGGCCCCCGCAGGGACCGCCGCCCAGAACACGAAGGGGCTCACGCCAGCGGGGATGGTGCGCACGGAGCCGTCGCCCACGAGTACCTGCAGCCCGCGCGAACTGGCCGAGTTAGAGCGGTTCACGAAGGGCAGGCGCACACGACGTGGCACGGCTCTCCAGAGCCGTGCGGTTGCCACCACGGCTCTGGAGAGCCGTGCCACGGTTTGTGGTCCACGCGACTGGGAACCGCTCCAGGCAACCTATGTCTTTTTCGTGTTTTCGTTCTTTCGTGTTTTCGTGATTCGTCTTTGGTTTTTACACGTACATCTGCGCGGTCGGCTTGATGACCAGTTCCGGCACCGACACGCTCGGCGGCAGCGTCGCCACGAACAGCACTGCGGCGGCCACGTCTTCCGGTCGCAAAATCCGCTGGCGGTGCTCCTCCGTCACCGGCGTCGGCCGGTCCTTCAAGATCGGCGTGTCCACCTCGCCCGGGTAGATGTTGCTGACGCGGATATTGCTATCCTTCTCTTCCGCCGCCAGGCAAATGCCCAGCGCCGCCATGCCGAACTTCGCCGCCGCGTACGCCGCCCCGCCCAGCGGACCGGCCCGCTTGCCCGACACCGAACTGATGTTCACAATCAGGCCGTCCTTGTGCGCCAGCATCTGCGGCAGCACCGCGTGGATGCAGTAAAAAGCGCTGTCCAGGTTGGCCGCGACGAGGTGGCGCCAGCGCTCCGGGTTCAACTCGCGGATGCCGCGCTCCTTGATGTTGGCGCCGGCGTTGTTCACCAGGATGTCAATGCGCCCCTGCGCCGCCGTCACCTTGCGCACCAGGGCGTCCACCTGATCGCTGTGGGTCGCGTCGGCCGCGTGCCAGGTCAGCCGCTCGCCGCCCTGCAGTGCCTTGGCCGCGGCCTCCAGTTTGTTGGCGTCGCGGCCGGTGATGATCACCTTCGCGCCCTCCGCCAGCAACAGCCGCGCCGACGCCAAACCGATGCCGCTGCCGCCGCCGGTGATTAACGCCACCTTGCCGTTCAATCTGTTCATCGCCGCTCGCTTTCGTTCGTGGAGAGAACCTTGAGGTTGGTCGTGGTGTCTGGAGGGTTAGTTAAGGCGCCGCGCCGTCCGGGTCAACACCCGCCTGTCCCGCTCGTTTCCACGCTCCGCGTGGGAACGAGGGCTATGCCCGATTTGCGGTTTGTGCTATCGTGAAGTGTAGTGAACCCGTAACCCCACGTGCGCGTGGATTTTGAAAGGATGACCATGAACATCGACCTGCGACGCCGAACCGACGAGGTGGTGAGCCGTTTGACTCAGCTGCGGGACAGTCTTTGACATCGCCGCCAAAAAATCCCAGCGCGCCCAACTCAGCGGCCAAATGGAAGTCCCCGGCTTCTGGGACAATCCCGAAAAGGCCAAGCAAATCATTGGCCAGCTCAAGCCGCTCAACGGTCTGCTCAGCCCATTCGAGGCACTCCACAAGGACGCCGAGGATTTGCAGGCCCTGGCCGAACTGTCTGAAGAAGACACCGGCATGGAGTCCGAACTGGAGCAGGCACTGCCGCGGATCGAGAAGGAACTGGACGACTTCGAGCTGCGCGCCATGCTGAGCGGCTCGCAGGACGCCAGCAACGCTTACCTGCGTGTGCAGGCCGGCACCGGCGGCACCGAGGCGTGCGACTGGGCCGAGATGCTGCTGCGCATGTACATCCGCTGGGCGGAGCGGCACGGCTTCGAGGTCGAGATGGTGGACGAACTGCGCAACGAGGAAGCGGGCATCCGCAGCGCCACCATCAAGATCAACGGCGATTACGCCTTCGGCTACTTGCAGGGCGAGGCGGGGGTGCATCGGCTGGTGCGCATCAGCCCGTTCGACTCCAACGCCCGACGGCAGACCTCGTTTGCCGCGGTTGATGTGACGCCGGACATTGAGGGCACCATCACCATCGAGATCAGCGACGACGAGCTGGAACGGCAGACGTTCCGCAGCGGCGGCCCCGGTGGCCAGCACCAGAACAAGACCGAGAGCGGCGTGCGCTACATCCACAAGCCGACCGGCGTCGCCGCCGAGAGCCGCACCGAACGCAGCCAGCACAAGAACGACGCCAACGCCATGGCGCTGCTCAAGGCCAAGCTGTACCGCATTGAGGAGCTGAAGAAGCAGGCCGAGGTCGAGAAACTGTACGATGCCAAGGGCGAGGTGGCGTGGGGCAACCAGATCCGCAACTATGTGTTGCAGCCGTACACACTGGCCAAGGACGTGCGCACCGGGGTCGAGACGGCCCAGGTGCATAACGTGCTCGACGGCGAACTCGACGACTTCATCCAGGGCTACCTGCGGTTCAAGGCCGAGAAGGAGCACAAGAAGAAGGCCAGGGCATAAGCGCCGGCCCGACCAAACTGTCTTCATTTATGGTTTTGCGCGGGCCGCGCGAAACCATAAATGAAGATAGTGCTTCTTTGAAATGAACATCTCCCTCGACAACCTGGAAGCCACCGAGGCGTTCGGCCGTCGCCTGGGCGAGCGGTTGTTCGCGGGCGCCGTCGTCGCGCTCGTCGGCCCGCTCGGCAGCGGCAAGACCCATCTGGTGCGTGCTGTCGCGGAGGGGCTCGGCGTCGCGGACCGGCGCGTCGTCAACAGCCCGACGTTCGTGATCTTGCAGGAGTACCACGGCCGGCTGCCGGTGTATCACTTCGACGCGTACCGCCTCCGCGACGTGGCCGACTGGTTCGACCTCGGCGGCCACGAATTCACGGAGGGCCAGGGCGTTTGTCTGATCGAGTGGGCGGACAGGATCGAGGCGGCGCTGCCGGCGGAATATCTGCGGTTGACACTGACCGTCACCGGGCCGAGCAGCCGTACCGCGACACTGGAGCCGGTCGGCCCGCGCTGGGAAGAGTGGCTGCGCGATTTCGCGGCCGCCGGCGCGTCGGGGTGAGGCCCGGCCACGCTCATTGGACCGGGCGTAACCGCGCCGCGCTGAACCCGAGGTGCTTGGCCAGCAGGCCGGGGTCAAAATAACGCTCCCGGAAGTGCCGGAGCGGAAACGTCTCGAGCCCACGCACCCAGTACAGCGCGGCCAGATCGACGTTGCCGGCGTTCACGGCGTCGAAGCGGTTGGCGGCGTCGAACACCGCCCAATCGCCGGCGGCACTGCTCGTCAGTCGGCACAGTTCCGCGCCGGTCACCCCGTTCCAGACGCGCGGCGCCCGGTCCTCGCCGCAGGTGAACACATGCCGGTGATCCGCGCTCGCCACGGCGGCCAGCATCCGGGGGTGCGCGAACTCCCGGAGCAGCTTGCCCGTCCGCAGATCCCAGAGCCGGGCCGCGCCGTAACTGCTGCTGCTGAATAAGTGCTTGCCGTCGGGCGAAATGCTGAGCGAGCGGACGAAGCCCTGCCTGGGCAGGGTGTGCAACCGCTTGCCCGAATCGAGGTCCCACACAATGATCGCGCAGTCGCCGCCCCCGGGCCAGGTGGGTCCGGCGCTGACCACCACGCCGGCGTCCGGCGAGACGGCCACGGCGGTCACACTGGCGTGATGCCCCTCCAATTTCTTGACGAGCTTGCCCGTGGTCGCGTCCCACAGATGGACGGTCCCGTAGTCGCCGGTGCAAAGCCATTTGTCGTTCGCAGACAGGGCGACGGCGTAGACCCGGCTGCTACCGTTGCCGAAGTCCCGAATGTGGGTCCCCGTGTCCACGTCCCACAGCTGGGCGTTCGGTCCCTTGCCGACCATCACGAGCCGTTTGCCGTCCCTTGACAGGACGGCGAGATCCGTTAATCCGTCGAAGGTGCGGAGCAATTTGCCCGTGGCGGTGTCCCGTACGTCGCGCCCCCAGAACAGGCGTGAGCCGTCACCGGAAATGGCGACACCCCCAGTTTTCGGTCCGCGCACGTTCCCCAGCTCGGCACGGAAGCCGCGGACCCGCTTGCCCTGGACGAGGTCCCAGAGCGACACCGTCCGGCCCGTGCCGTCGTTGTCGCCCGCGACCAGCCATTTGCTGTCGGGGGTCACGGCCAGCATGCTGGCGGACGCGAAGGCCGCCGGGTATTTGGCGGACGCCGTGGGGGACGGCCCCAGGCCCTGCACGCGGCGCACCTCCTTGCCCGTGGCCACGTCCCAGAGGATCGCCCCGCCGGGATCCACGCTGGTGGCCAGCCAGCGGCCGTCGGACGTCAGGGCGACGAGGGCACCTTCGGAAGTGAAGGTGCGGAGTTCCTTCCCCGTGGCCACGTTTCGCAGTCGAACGCCCAGTCCGAACACGCTCGTCACCAGTTGATTTCCATCTGCCGACAGGGCGAGGGCGCGGAGCTGTCCGTTGGGGCGGGGCAAGGTGTGCACGACCTTGCCGTTGGCGGTATCCCAGAGCCGGAAGTAGCGGTCGGGGCCTCGGGTCAGGAGCCGTTTGCCGTCGCCGGACAGGGCCACACAGCCGAAACCCGCGAAAACGCGGACCGCCTTGCCCGTGGCCACGTCCCAGAGCCGGGCGTCGTCTTTCCGGCCGCCGGTGGCCAGGAGTCGGCCGTCGCCGGAGAAGCCCACCGTTTCAACCCGTTCGGCGTGCGGCAACACGTGGACGCGCGCGCCGGTGGCGACATTCCAGATCTCGTTGCCAAGCGCGAGCCATTTGCCGTCCGCGGAAAGGGCGATGCCGGTCCAGCTGCGGTTTTCGTCGTCGCCGGCAATGGGGAACGAGCGGACCCGCTTGCCAGTGGCCAGCTCCCACAGATGGGCCTTGTCGTCGTGACTGCGGCGCGTCACCAGCCAGCGGGCGTCGTTCGACAGGCCCACGAAAACGATCGCCCCCTTGTTCGATGGACCACCCCGCTCCCGGATGTGGTGATCGAAGGCACGCACCTCTCTGCCGGTGGCCGCGTCCCAGAGTCGGGCCGCGTCCTCCAGGCCCGCGACGAGCCATTTGCCGTCGGCGGACAGCGCCAGGGACCAGACACTTGCCGGCGGCCCCTGCAGCCGCAATGTGGGTGGCGGCGCGCCCTTCACCGGCTGAGCCGCCACACCACCGCCATCGTTCTGGCCTGCGGCGACCAGTGCCAGGACAACGACGAACAGCACGGACCTGTTTTGGCGAAGCATGACTGCGTTCCCGCGATCTTGCGTGTTGGCCGGTGCGTGTCCCGTTCACGCACCATCACTTCACCGCACGATAGCAGGTCAGCGCGCGGGCGCGAACCACAAGGCGGGCGTCACGGCAGCCGAAACGCCCACAGCTTCCCGTCCGCGTCGCCGACGAACAGCTGGTCCCCGAGCCACTCCAGTGCCGTCACGTCCTGCGGCAGCCGCTGTTGCGCCAGCAGGGTCCCGCCGGCGTCGTAAACGTGAATGGTGCCGCCCCAGAACGCCACCACGGTGCGCTTGCCGGCGGGCACCACGAACTTCACCAGCCGCGTCGGCCCGACGCGCTTCTGCACATCCGCAACCGCCCTGGCGTCGATGGGCCTCGAGAACGCCTTTAGTTCCTTCTGATAATCCGCCTCGCTCAGCACGACTTTCTTATCAACCAAGCCGTCCAGGCCGACCTCGGCCCGCGTGCGCGCGGCGGTCAGCACCATCACGGTCTTCCCCTGAGGTCGCATGGCCGCGACGCGATCATCCAGCCCCCCATACCGCAATCGCTTCAATTCCGGCGCCGGCGGCGCTGGTTTCGCCGGTGTGACCTGGCCCGTCAACGGCAGCCGCAGCGGCGTCAGCGGTTCGATGCCGGCGAGCAGTTCGTACAGCGTGCCGACTGCCTCGCTCATGCCCGCCGCGTCATACGCGATCAGCGTCACCGACTCCTGCAGCACACCAACCGCGTCGCGCTGCCACGCCAGGTAACCGCGGCCCGGCCCAGGCAGGTCGAGCTTGTTCGGCACGTACGGCAGGAATTTCAGGTCCGCCAGCGTCTTGGTGATGGCGTTATCCTCCGGCGACCCGAGCAGGATCACCGGCCCCTCGACCGCGTACCCGACCTGCACCGGGTCGTTCTTGTCGCCGACCTTGATGCTACCCTTGCCGGTGTGGTTCAGGCCGATCCACGTCTCGGCCTCCGCCACCGTGATGACGCGCGGCTTGTTCACGGCGTCCACGTCCACGACGGTACACTTAACGTTCCATGGCTTCAGGATCTTGACCAGCCGCTCCGCCGCCTCCTGGTGGTACGCGGCCTTGCCCTTGACGATGGTGACGTGGTGGTGGCCGCGGAAGAAGCGGTACAGGTTCGCGCGATCCTCGGGCAGGTACACGGCTCGCTCCGTGGAGCCGGCGGCGGCGTTGCCCTTCGCCAGCGCCGGGTAGGTGAAGGACGCGCGGCCCTCCCGGTTGGCCAGCGGCTCGGTGACGACGACGGCCCACTTGCCCGGGGGGTCGTTCAGCGCCAGCGGCAGGCTCAGTTGCAGCACGCCGCGGTCGGTGGCCCGGTACAGGTCGTAGCGCACCGCCCCCTGCGGGTCGAGCACGCGCACCCGCAGCGGGGCCGAACCGCTGAGCAGCGCCTTGTCCCGATCCTGCAGGACGGCGCTGAACTCCAGACGGATCGGCGCGTTAGTTTGGGTAAAGTCGCGGCGGAGGACGGGCTGGCCGACGCTGACGTAGAACAGTGGCCGCGCCGGGCGGGCGAAGACACGCAGCTGCCCCGGACCGAACCGATAGGTCGCCTCCAACCGGCCGTTGTTCTGTTCAAACAACGTGGTCACCCCGGTAACGGCGTCAAACACCATGCGGCCGTCATCGGGCAGGCTCAGCGTCGCCGTCACCGCCTTGACGCCCAGCATGGGGTCGCCCGCCGGGTCGTGCGTGGCGTTGACCGCGAACAGGTATTCGATGTCGCCGAAACTCTGCCGCGTCACGACGATGCCCGGCTCACTGCTGGTCATCGGCGGCTTGATGTTCGCCTTCTCCAGATGCGGCTTGATGGCCTTCGCCAGCGCCGCGCCGCCCTGCAACATCTGCCGCATTTGCTGCAGCTTGGCCGCCTCCTTCGGGTTGGTCTTCTTCAGCTCCGCGATCTTCGCCGCGTCCGGGAAGCCCGGCACCGCGTCCATCTTCACCGACCCGTTGACCTTCACGGTGCAGTCGCCCGTCAGCAGCACCAGGCCGCCGCCCTTCGCGAACTCCTCCAGGCCGCGGATCACGTCCGGGTCCAGGTAATCGAGCGACGTGAGGATGATCGCCTTGTGGTTGTCCGCCAGCGTGCCGTCGAGAATATCTTCCTCCATGACGGGCAGGAATTGCTGCTGCATCTGCTTGCCCGCGAGGTAGACGAACACCAGGTTGCGGCCGTGCCTGGTTTCGTGGGCGTAGTTGACCTTCATGTTCTTCGTCTGGTCGTGGATCATCTGCGACAGCGAGAACAGCACCGCGACCGGCGGCCGCTCGACCGGCATGGTCGTGAAGATGGTGCCGAGCCGGCCCATCAGGTGATTGGTCGCCACGATGGCGGCCGCGGCCTTGCTCTTCGCCGGATCGCCCGGCTCCAGCTCCGGCGGACTCATCATGCCCTGAATGTTCGTCTGGAAGCACAGGTATTGCTCCAGCCGGTACTGGTCGCTGGTCGTGCTGCCATACCACGTCGGCAGATACCAGTTGGGCCGGCTCAGGTCACGCGCCCGGGCGAACTCCAGGAAATACGCCGGGTTGAAGTAGCCGGGGCCGAAGTCGTGATAGCCGCCGTGACCGCTGATGACCGGCAGGCTGCGGACCACGTTGAAATAATAGCCATCCGTGAAGGCGCTGAAGCCGTACTGACTTTGCGTCACCGAGAGGTAGTCAGGCCGCACGGCGCGGACGCCGAACTGCGCGTCCTGCCACGCCGCGTCCATCAAGCCGAGCTTCCAGCGCGCCCAGTGCGCCCACAGCTTGACGTGCGCCGGGTTCTTCGGGTCGATCTTGTGATAGGACGGCAGCTTCTTGCCGAACGCCGCCTCGTAGGAGCGCAGCTGCGACGGGATGCCCTGCGGCGAACCTTCGCCCGTCTCGGGGTGCTTCAACCAGGTCAGGCCGGGCTCGTCGTAGAAGTGGACGCCGGGCACGTTCGGCCGGGTGCGGTCCATGAACGCCCGACGGACGACGCGACGGGTGCCGCCGCGCATGACCAGCGGGTCGGACCAGTCGCACTCCTGCCGGATGTCCATCTGGTGAGCGCCGCCCATCGTGCAGTTCGACATGAAATCGACGCCGGCGCGAATGAAGTTGCCGTCGGTGTCCTGGCCGTAGTGGCCGTAAAACAGGTTGTAGCCGAGGTTGTTCTCGCCCTGGGCCAGCTGGGCGTCCTTCTCGAGCGCGGCCCCAGTTGATGAGCCGAAAACTGCTGCGGCGAACGTGACTGAAGACCTCAATATCGACGGCGGCGGTCGCACCGTCGCAGGTGGCGGTGACCTTGTACTTGCCCGGCCGCAGCAGCCAGCCGTTGACGTGCAGGTGCTCGACCGCTCGCGCTGCCTTGCCCTGCACCTTGGCCGGACGGACGGGGAAGGTGAACGCGAGCCGGCTGCCGTCGCCGCCGTCGAGTTGCAGCACGAGGTCGCCGGCAGTGAGCGCCCTGGCGTCGCTGCGGCTGACGGTGAGGTCGATGCGCTCGTTGGTCTGATACACCGGGCGCTGCAGTGGCAGACTGATCTTCAGCTCCGCCGCCCGGCCGGGGGCGGTCAGGGACAACGCCAGCAGGGCGGCTAGCAAGAAAGTGCGCGGCAACATGGTGGCTCTCCGTGACGGCGAGTTGCGGGTGGCGTGGTGAGTACGGTTCCAATTTCAGGATAAAAACCGCCGCCGAGGATGACCACCCCGACAAAGGCCAGGCGACTGGCAAGCAAATGACCAGCCGTGCTGAATCCGAGCGCACCGCTGTTGCTCTCCCGGTGCCGAACGGTCCTGCAAAGCCCACCGGGGCCGCCATTTGGACAGACGAGCCGTGCGGGCACAGGCTTTGCTTCCGCCGGAGAGCATCGAGATCCCCGACGCTCTCCGGAGGCTCATCATGTGCCGCACGTCCTGGCAGAAGACCCTGGTTTCGGTCTGGTTGGTCACGGCGGCGGTCGCCGGCTGCACCGCTGAGTCGCAACAGCCGGGGCCGGCAACCAGGGAAGCGCCCGTCAAGAAAATCGCGGTGGGCAAGAACGTCTTCGTGGAAGTCGAAGACCGCAAGGTGGTCCGCGTCGTCGTCCAGGCTTATGTGTGCAACCGCACGTGCGACCTGGAGCATTTTCTCTGCCGCCGGCACACCAAGGAGCATGAGGCCATCCTGGCGGCCGACATGGACGCCCGGAACCTGCACACCGCCCTGCTGCTGGCCGGCGCCGAACCGGGTAAGCCCATCACCTTCCGACCGCAGCTAACTCCGCCCTCCGGGCCGGTTGTCAAAATCAGCCTGCTCTACCGGGACCAGCACGGCCAGCAGGTCCGGGTGCCCGCCCAGCAGTGGGTCCGCCACAACCAGACGAAAAAGCCCTTGCAGGCCGACTGGGTCTTCGTCGGCAGCGTCTTCATCCCCGACCCGCTCGACCCGACCAAACCGCCGTTCTACGCCGCCAACGACGGCAACGTCATCTGCATCGCCAACTTCGAGGACGCCCTGCTGGACCTGCCGATGCTGAGTTCGGCGAGCGAGAACGAATACGAGACGCACACCGAGCGCATTCCGCCGGTGGACACGCCGGTGCTGGTGATCCTGGAGCCGATGCGGACGCGGCGGCATTGACCGGGACGCGCGGTGTCCGTCGGACGCGGCGGGGAGTGTGGCGCGGCTGGAGGTAGGGCGACGGGGCTGGTGGGTGAGTTTGCCACTTTGCCACAATTCAGCTATCCCACGACGTGGCCTTGTCCCGGACTGGCGGCAACTGGCACCGCGACTCCCGCCGCACACTGCACCAATACCACCCCGTCCCGGTGTGGGGAAGGGGTCGGGAATCGATTGACGCACCTACGCCAATCGACTCCCGACCCCTTCCGACTCCTGCGCCGCCGGCGCCCGGCTCTGATCCTGATGTACCGAAAACCGCAAGTGACAGCTGCCCTTGACGATCGTTCGCCCTCGCCTCCATAATGGAGGTGGTTTAGCGTGCTTCGTAGCAGGACAACAGGACCGACAATGTGGCCCGAAAAACCGACGCCGATGTAGTCCGCGAGGTGAGCGCGGCTGTCGATGCGGCCATTGAGAAAAATCGAAAAAGCGAGCGCCTGGTAATGGCCGCGCTGGTTGCTTTGTTCCTGCTGGGACTTGGGTTACTGGTCTTTGGGGCGTTCCTGGAGCGGTGGCAACTCCTGGTGCCCGGGGGAATCGTTCAAATAACGATCGTTTTTCCACTTCGACATCTGATTAAATTGCGGGAAGAAAACGTCCGCTTGCAAATTTTGCCACAATTGATGCGGTTGGCCGACACCAGGGAAGCGAAATTGCTGGCGGCGAAGTTGGTGAAACGCCTTACCGAACGGTTTTAATTTCCATGACCAAGGCGACGCGCGAAGCCCTGTTGCAGGTAGACCAAATCCTTCACGAAGCAGGGTGGGATCAACCTCCCCCCCAACCGCCGGCGCTCACGGAACAGAATTTGGAGGCCATGCGCCTCGCTTACCAGACCCTCTTGCGCAGCGACTACTTCGAGATCTTGCAGAACACGCTCGGCAAAGGGGCGACCATTCAAGAGGCCAGCCGCTCCCTGGGCATCACGGAAGAAGCCGCCGAAAAATTGTTCGTGGAAGCCATTAATCGGCTCAGCGACTTTGTGGAAGTGTCAGATGAACAAGGACTGGTGGCGGGCTCCCCGACCGAAACTGCCACCCCGATGGGCCGCTAAAAGATCGCCCCGGAAAGCACCCATGATCGCAACCCCTCGCTTGCTCTGTCAGTACGCCGACCTGCTCGCCACCGGCGGTCCCGAATCGCCCGAGGCAGCGGCTTTCCTGGACCGGCACCGCGATGACGCAGAGTTCCTGCGATTGGCTGTTGTTTCCAGGGCTTTGTGCAGTCACCTCCAGCGCCCCCTTTCCCATCACCTTTATTCGGCAGAGGCTGTTGGATAACAATTACCGACCTCTGCCGCCGCGGCAAGTCCTGGGAGAATAATTTGGTGAAGTAGTACATGTCATGCTGTGGGCCGCATGGCACCGCATGCCACTTGAGCCTGCGCTGCGTTCGGAGCACTTCCCGTTTCTGGAGATCCCCCCATGCCGCTGCTGGATCACTTCCACCCGCCGCTGTACCCGCAGCGCTCCTGGGAATCGTTTCACTCGCGCTGGGCCAATTCCATCGCCGACGCCCTGCAGAACACGCTGCCGCCGCGATACGTCGCCGAGGTGCAAATCCACCTCGGCAGCCGCGTCGAAGCGGACGTGGCGGAGTTCGAGCAGACGAACGTGCCGCCCGGAAATGGTTCGGCCGGCGGCGTGGCCTTGCAGACCTACGCTCCGCCCGCGGCGGCCTTCGTGCTGCCGGCGGTTTTTCCCGATGACCTGGAAGTCCAGGTACTGGACCAGCGCGACGACGCCCGGCTGGTGGCGGTCGTGGAGCTGGTCAGCCCGCGCAACAAGGACCGTGGCGAAGCCCGGCGGGCGTTCGCGGCGAAGGGCGCAGCCTATCTCCAGCGCGGCGTCGGCGTCCTGGTGCTGGACATCGTGGCGAGCCGCGGCGGCAACCTGCACAACGAGTTGATCGGCCTGCTGAACGCCGGTCCTTTCCAGCTGCCACCGGACGTGGATCTCCATGCCGTGGCGTATCGCCCGTCCCGGCGGGCGGACACGGACGGCGTTGACGTGTGGCCGGCATCGCTGACGCTGGGGGCCATGTTGCCGACGATGCCGCTGGGCGTCCGCGGCCTTGGGCTGGTGCCGGTCGATCTGGAAGCCACCTACAGCGACGCACGCCAGCGCAGCCGGCTTTAACAGCACAGCCTCCCACGGAAAAAGCGGTCCCTCCGGTCGCTGACGCTCCCGGCTCGCCTCAATTCAACGGCGCACCCTACCCGGATTGATTTTTCAAATCGAACTGGCTATCCGGCTGCGAAACAGCCGATGGTTCCTCTGGCTTATTTCCGCACTGAGGTTTCGAGTATGCCCACCCGAAAGCTACTGGTTCTGATGCTGTTGGCAGTCTGCGCGTCCTTCGCAGGTTGTGCGAACGACGGGGACAGTCACTATGACGATATGAACACCCTGTGGAAACAGGGATATGGGTACAACAACCCGAACTTGGACCGCGCTGCCAAGGGGCTGCCGCCTCAAAATTTCGACGGCACCATCTCAAAACGGTAGTGCGGATCGGCTCGGCTCCAATCAGTCCACGTACGGGTCGGCGCCCAAATCCTTCAAAATCTCCAGCCGCTGCCGCTCGTACAGCATCAGGTCCACGCGCTGCTTGTAGTGACGGCCTTCCACGCGCCGCTGGGCGCGGATGAACAGCGGCTGATAACCGTTCCAGTCGCCGCTCGTGTCGTCGCCGGCGCGCTTGCCGCGCGCTTTCAGCGACTCCTGCCGGTTCGGGCCCAGGCCCTCCAGCAGTTCGTCGTCCAGCGACAGATAAAATTGACTGCTGCCCGGGTCGCCCTGACGGCCGGCACGGCCGGCCAGCTGACGGTCGATCCGCCGGGCCTCGTGCCGCTCCGTCCCGATCACGTGCAGGCCGCCCAGCTCCTTCACCTGCTGCCGGGCTTCATGAAGCCGCTGCCGCTCCTCGATGCCGTCCACCGTCTCCTGCCATTCGTGCGGCGGCACGTCGCTGCGCTGGTGGTACTTCGCCTTCAGCAGCGACCACGCCAGCGTCTCGGCGTTGCCGCCCAGGATGATGTCGGTACCGCGGCCGGCCATGTTGGTCGCGATCGTCACCCCGCCGAGCCGGCCCGCCTGGGCCACGATGTCCGCTTCCTTGTCGGCGTAGTCCGGCTTGGCGTTCAGCACCTGATGCGGGATGCCCGCTTCGCGCAGCCGCCGGCTCAACTTTTCCGACTTGTCCACCGTGCGCGTGCCCACCAGCACCGGCCGGCCCGCCTCATGCAGCGTCTTGATCGACTCCACCACCGCGTCGAACTTCGCGTTCTCGTTCGGGAAGACGCGATCCGGCAGGTCCTTGCGGATGCAGGCCCGGTTGGTCGGCACGCACACCACCCAGATTTTGTACACCCGGCGGATTTCGAGCCAGTTCTGCGCCGCCGTGCCGGTCATGCCGGACAGCTTCTTGTACAGCCGGAAGTAGCGCTGGAAGGTGATCTGGGCGGCGTGGTCGGCGGCCTTGTTGATCGGCACGCCCTCCTTGGCCTCGACTGCCTGGTGCAGCCCCTCGCGCCAGTGGCGGTCGGGCATACGGCGGCCGGTCGATTCGTCGATGATGACCACCTTGCCGTTCTCGACCATGTAATGCTGGTCGCGGCGGAAGCGGTAGTGCGAGTGCAGGGCGCGCTCGACGTGCTCGTGCAGTTTGTCCATCGCGTGCGAGTGCTCGCCCGTCGGCGGGTTCGAGCAGCGCACCTGCTGTTTGCCCTCTTCGGTCAACTCGATCTTCTGCTTCTTCTCGTCCAGCTCGAAATGCTGGTGCGGCTTCATGAGCATGGCCAGCTGGTTGGCCCAGTGGTAGACGACCTGCTCCTCCTCGGTGGCCACGCGGGTGCCGCCGCTGATGATGAGCGGCGTCTTGGCCTCGTCGATGAAGATGTTGTCGGCCTCGTCCACCAGGGCGTAATGGTGCGTGCGCTGCACTTTCGGGTCGAGCGGCTTGTCGAACATCTGGCCGGTCTGCACCCACGGCGCCCAGAACGGCATGGACTGGCCCTTGTCGCCGGCGATCTTCAGGCGGTCGCGCAGGAAGTCGAAACCGAACTCCGCAGCGGTGCCGTAGGTGATGTCGGACTTGTAAGCCCGCGCCCGGTCCTGGTCGGCCATCTGCTGCTGAATGACGCCGACGCTCAGGCCGACGGCGCTGTAGATGGCGCCGGTCCACTCGGCGTCGCGGCGGGCCAGGTAGTCGTTGACGGTGGTGACGTGAACGCCCTTGCCCTCCAGGGCGTTCAGAGCGGCCGGCAGCGTGGCCACGAGCGTCTTGCCTTCGCCGGTGGCGACCTCGGCCAGGGCACCGCGGTGGATGATGACGCCGGCCGCCGAGCTGCACGTCAAAGGGCCGCATGCGCATCATCCGCCAGGTGGCGGTGCAGACCAGGCCGAACATCTCGGGCAGTAACTTTTCCAGGGTCTCGCCGCCGCGAGCGCGGCCGCGTAGCTGCTGGCCGCGCAGCTTGAGTTCGGCGTCGCTGAGGCGGTTATATTCCTGTTCCCAGTGACGGATTTTCGGGATTTGCAGGGCCGCATAGGCCAGGCGGCGCCGCGACGGCGGGCCGAACAGGGACAGCAGCAGGTTTTTGCCGTGGCCGCCCATCCGGCCGGCGATGTTGCCGATCTTCGGGGCCGCGACCTGCGGGGTGGTGGTAGCGTGCTCGATGGTTGCCAAGGGACCTACCCGTGCGAGTGGGTTGAGGCGACACCCCGGCCGACGCCGAGGCGACGCGAGAAACACCAGGGTTAGCGTACCAGATTATTGTACGACCGGTGAAGGGAGTTTTTGGCGTGGGGACAAAAAAACCGACCGGCTCGCTGTACCACCTCTCCCATGGCCAGTGCGAACCGATCGGCAAAAATAAAGCGGGCGACGCGGAATGATGGCGGAAAGAAGACCAGGCCGGCTCGCTGTACCACCTCTCCCATGGCCAGTGCGAGCCGGCCGGCTTCCGTACCACCCTAATCGCAAGTCCCGGACCAATGCCCGTTTTTTTCGCAAGGAATCGCGGCTGCGGCCCGAACACTTTATCAATCACCTATTTGCGATGCTTGCAAGAGACAGCGGGTTTTCGCGTCCCGTGGGAAGATCGGGGACGGACGCCACAAGGATGTGCGGGGGATGCTTAAAGCGCTGGCAACCGGAGGGGAATCTACACGGTTTGTTCGCAGTGTCCGCGCGAAACGTAAACGGGTCCCGCGCACCTTCACGCCGGGAAGAGATCGCGGTTGCAGATGACGGGGTTCCAGGGCCGCAGCTTCCACGAGACAAAAATGCCGGCCTGGTGGAACGGATCACCCTTGAGGATGGCTTCGGCCTCCTCGGCGCTGGCGGCCTCGTAGACGATGAGGGCGCCGCTGTCGTCGGTGAACGGGCCGGACGCCGCCAGCTGACCGTTCTGCTTGAGCGTCGCCAGGTACTGGCGATGCGTCGGCCGCACCTGGGCGATCCTGTCCCGGTCCTGGATGTACTCGATGATGGCCGCGAATTTCATGAGCGCATCTCCATAATGGCCTCGTCCACCGGGGTCGGCGCGGGGGCCGCGGCGAACACCGTGCGCGTCAGCCAGGCGTGGGCGCCGAACAGGATCGCGCTGAAGAGCAGATCGCCGGCGAAGGTGCCTCGGTAGAACGGCACACCCGCCGCATAGCAAGCCCACAGGCCGCTCAGAGTGGCCGGGTAGCTGTGCGGGCTGTCCGGCGTCGCCACCGAGGTCAGCCAGACGCCCAGGTTGCTGACGAGGAAGAACTGGACGCTGCCAGCCAGGGCCGCCCCGCCGACGGCGAAGGGGTTTTCGGTATCGGCCAACCACCGCCCCAGCAAGACGTTGAGCAGGAAACTGCCGTAGACGAACGGCATTGCCGGATAAAACAGGCCGTAACCGAAGTGCTGGGCCACGAGCACATCGGTGAGGAACAGCAACAACGGGGGTAGCGCGAACGCCTGCCAGGACCGGAGGCGCGCCCCGGCGAACAGGGCCAGGGCGCCGACCGGCGTCAGGTTCCAGGGCGTCGGAATCAGTTTGAGCCGCAGCAGCACCGTCAGCACGCAGGCGGCGAGGATCAGCGCCAGCGTCAACGGCTGCCAGGATCGGGCAGCGGTGGTGTCGAGAGGGTTTGGTTTCATGGTGCTCATGATAGGCCGCTCCTGGAGGTTTGTCCCCGTTTACGTTTCGCGCGATTTCAGTTGCGCGAAACGTAAACGGGGAGACATCCCCTACTTGCCCAGCTTCACGAACGCCGCGTAATGCTGGGCCACCTGGCCGCTCTGGGCGTCGCCGCTGTGCAGCAGGATGCCGTAGCGCAACCGTAAGTGCTCGCCTTTCGCCAGGCGCACGAGGTCCTTCTGGCCCTTGACCGCCGGGAACTTCGACTGGGCGCGGCCGAACGGGTTGGCCGCCATCAGGCCGTAACCGCGGCTGTGCCAGGCCGCGGCGAAGGCGTTGTTCGGGTCGTCGAAGATGGCGATACCGGCCGTCTTGCCGCCGATGTCGCCGGAGTAGTCGCACCACGCGGAGCGCTGGCCCCAAACTTCCTTCTCGCCCTTCTTGCCCTCAGCGTTCTCCAGCTGCCCTTTGCCGCCGGCGGCGCGGATGGCGTCGTTGACGCGCACGCCCAGCGATCCCTCCTTGGTGTCGCCGAAGGTGATCGGGCAGACGCTGGCATGCAGATCGATGTCCAGCACGAGCAGCCGGGCCTTGCCGAAATTGAAGAACTGCAGCGTGCGGTCCTCGTCCATGATCTTGGTGCCGTCAGCGGTGCGCCATTCGTTGTGCGTCTTGACGCTCGCCCGCCGGCCCTGGATCTGCGGCACGTTCACGGAGGTGCAGAAGATCTTGCCGTGGCCCTTCGCCTCCGACCAGAAATCGACGCCCGTGACGCCCTTGATCTTGTCCTTGACGACGATGCCCTCGGGGATCACGTCGCCGTGGCAGAACCACGCGGACTTCTGATGTGGGTGGTCCTTGGTGACGGCGTTGTCCTTCTCCATCGGCCAGGCGCGGGTGACGACAACGCCGCCGGGGGCCGTGAGCGGCCAGAAGTACGGCTTGGGCACCACCGTCGGATCGATGAGGTAACGGGCGGCGAGTTCGTCGCCGACCAGGAAATCGATGTGGCCCTTGCCCATCTTGACGTGGACCGGCGTCTTCTCGTCGCCGGTGTTGGCGGCGGGCAGCGCCAGCCCCAGCAGGGCCAATGGTAGCAGAAACATCTTCATGTGCAACATCCTCCCGGGTGAAGCGCTTCGTTCGTGGTACCGCCTTCAGTTTTACTCCGGCAGCGGTTGGCCGCGCGTCTCGGGGCACCAGAGCAGCAGCAGCGCCCCGACCAGAAACAGGCCGCCGAGCACCAGCATCGCGCCCGGCAGCGCCTCGCCCGGCGTCCACCCCTCGCGCACCAGATCGCGTTGCAACAGCGCGAACAGCAACAGCACCGGGATGACCACGAGCCGTGCCACGTTGAAGCAGAAGCCCGCTCCGGTGCCGCGCAGCCGTGTCGGGTACAGCTCCGGGAAGTAGATGGCATAGCCGGCGTGCATGCCCAGCGTGAAGTAGCCGAAGACCGGCAGCACGAACAGCAGGGCGGTCAGCGACTGCGCCAGCAGGGCCACGACGACGACCATCACGAAGCCGAGCAGGTGAAACAGTGCGAAGGCGCCGCGCCGCCCGAAGCGCTGGCTGAGCGGCGCGAACGACAGCAGCCCGGCACCGCCGCCAGTGGTCACCAGAAACATCCCGAGCATTTCGTACTGGCTGAGGTACCGTTTGACGCCCTCGGCGTCCAGCGTGGTCCCCTGCGCTTTCAGGTCCGTCTCGGCCGCGTCGCGCAGCACGTCCTTACCTCGGAAGTGGGCGCCCCAAAAGGTCGCCAGGCCGATGATCGCCAGACCAGTCGCCAGCAGCGTGTGCCGCCGCAGCGAACCGGCGCGGAACAACTCCGACAGCCGGCCGAGCTTCTGCGTCCGATCCGCGACGGCCCGGGCCCGCGCCTCGCGCCAGCTCTCCGGTTCGGCCATGCCGACGCGAATCCACAGGATGAGCAGCGCCGGCACGATGCCCAGCAGAAAGCCGACGCGCCAGCCGACATCCGCGGCGAACAGGTTGACGAACAGCCCCCCCGCGACGGCGAGAAAGGTGCCGAGCACGGAGGAGGCGTGGAAGATGCCGGAGGCCGCGGCGCAGGCGCGCGGCGGGAACATCTCCGCGACGGCCGCCGCCGCCACCGCCCACTCGCCGCCGACGCCGAGGCCGACCAGGAAGCGCAGTACGGTCAACTGCCAGACATCCTGGGCCAGGGCGGAGACGCCGGTGAAGACGGAGTAAATGGCGATGGTGACGGCCATCGTCGAACGGCGGCCCCAGCGATCCGCGAGCATGCCGAACGCGACCCCGCCCAGGGCGCCTCCCGCCAGGAAGGCGCCGATGCCGACGTAGACAAAAAATTCCCGGGTGCTGCGGTCCGCGGGCAGGTCTGCGTTGGCGAGGAGTATCGGCAGCATCTGATTCATGAGCGAGCCAAAGAGCTGGCCCTCGAAGATGTCGAAGACCCAGCCGGCCGACGCGATGGCCAGCACCAGCCACTGGGCGCGGGTGACGCCCTGATACCAGGGGCCGGTTGCGGGCGCGGCGGGAGCGGGGGTGCCCATGCGTCGGGGTCCTTTCGGAGTGCGGTCGGGCTTCCCAGCGAGGTTACTGCTTGCCCAGCAGCAGGTCAACCGCCCAGCACCCGCGGATGTGCGGCCCCGGCTGCCGGCAATGGTTCAGCAGTTCGGCGTCGGTGCAGCCGGCTTCTTCCAGGGCGTCCGCCAGGACGGGTAACCGGCTGAAGTTGCGGTCCTCGTACATCGCCTGGGCCAACCGGGGGATCGTGTTATCGTTCCAGGTCAGCCAGGCATCGTTGACGACCTGAAGCTTGAACGGGTTGCCGAACACCTCGCGGAGCAAGTCGCATTGGGTCCGCTGCTCAATAACCTGGCGTGTCGGGTCGGGATGTAAATCATCGTTCAAACGGACGATGCTCAGGGCAGACGTCACAGGCCTTGTCAACGGATCAGAATCCCAAGGGGAATGACTTACAAAAATGTCCGAGGCCATCTGAACCACTTGATCGCCTAACCCCAATTCGTGAGAAGGATTACTATCCCACGCTTTTCGCAGTTCGTCCAGGCTCGCTTCATGTTCCGCAAAGCGTTCGACCGTCTCCACCAATTTCCAGCCGTATTCTGCGCTGAGAAGGTGTCCGGTGCGGCGGCAACAGGCCATCAGGAAGAGCAGCCATTTGCGGTCGCTGCCAATGCCGGCAAGTTGCAGGACCATGCCATCCGGCACGGTACAGGTCTGCCATTCAGGTTCCGTCATGCGAGAATCCTTGTTGAAAATGTTACGCTGGTCCACGGCAACGACCCAGCGCCGTCTGCGGTCAGCGTCGTGCAGGCACACGCAAAACTCGTGTAAATCCGGGCACACGACGGCGGCGGTCAAAAGTTCGCGCAGGCGCGTCTCGTTGACGATGCCACGTACTTTTTTCGCGACCCATGACGGAACCACACCGAAGCGTGCCCGCGCCGCGATCAGGAGACACTCCTGTCCCTGCTTTGCCAAAAGGCGTCTGAGCAAGGGCGAGTCAATCATGGCAGGTGATCTCCGGTTCCCAGATCGTACTCGGCCGGCGACGACGGCGGCAAACCTATTTCGGCGATTGCACCCTCCGCACGCTCCTGGTATCGTCACCACCACCGCTCAACTACCCGGAGAACCCGCCATGCGCCGCCGTCTCTGCCTCATCCTGCTGTCGCTGACCTGCCTCGCCCTGCCGGCCGCCCGCGGCGGCGCCCAGCAGCCCAACCGCTGGGAAAGCACCATCGCCGCCTTCGAGAAGAGCGACGCCCAGAAACCGCCGCCGCAGAACGCCGTCCTGTTCGTCGGCAGTTCCACCATTCGCATCTGGGACCTGCCGAAATCCTTCCCCGACGTGCAGACGATCAACCGCGGCTTCGGCGGTTCGCAGATCGCGGATGTCGTTCACTTCGCGCCGCGCATCATCGCCAGGTACAAACCGCGCATCATCGTCTTTTTCTCCGGCGACAACGACATCAACGCCAAAAAGACGCCGGAGCAGGTCGCGGCCGACTTCCAGAAGCTGGCGGATTTCGTGCGCAAGGAACTGCCGCAGACGAAGCTGATCGTGCTGTCGATCAAGCCGAGTCCGAGCCGCTGGAAGCTCTACGACAAGATGAAGCAGGCCAACCAGCTGATCGCGGCCATCGCCAGGAAGACGCCGAACGTGACCTGGGTGGACGTGGGCTCGAAGTTGCTGGGCGCCGACGGCATGCCGCGGCCGGAGTTCTACGCCAAGGACGGGCTGCACCTCAACGCGGAGGGCTACCGCGTCTGGTCCAACGTGGTGCGGCCGTTGTTGAAGTGAGTCCAGGGCGGGCCTGCTCCTGGCCCAGCAACAGGTCCGCCCCGTCTCTGCCTTTTCTCCGCGTTCTCCGCGTTCTCCGCGGTGAAATCCCGCCCATCCCCCCGGCAAGTTCGCATCGTCCTTTTCGCCGGCCTTGGGTATAGTGAAGCGACCTGGGGATCCCAACCCCGGGCGACGGCCGTTCGACCCCTCTGGTGGATTTTCCCACCGCCGCGACACCGCCGCCGGGCCGACCGGGTATCCGCAGGTGAATGGCCAGCGCCGCGCTGGCGGTCGCCCCTGTCCTTTGCGAAGGAGTTGGTGCATGTCCAAGCGCTGGTTCTCATGCCTGCCCGTGCTGGTCCTGCTGGCGGCCCCTGCGGCCGCGGTCCGGGCCGACCAGCCGAAGCAGGATTCTCCGAGTCTCGTTGTCCGCCTCCGTTCGCTCGACGCCACTGTCGAGGCCGTCCGCCTCGTGTTCAATCCGCTGCTCAAGCAGGACGTGGCGGGCATGCTGGACGACTTCGTCAAGTCCAAACTCGGCCCCGACGGCCTGAAGGGCATTGACGCCAAACGCCCCATCGGCCTGTATGGCAAGGTCACTGCCGACCTGGCCAAGCTGAACGGCGTGCTCCTGCTGCCGGTCAGCGACGAGAAGGACTTCCTGACCACGCTGGACAACCTCAATTTCAAGGCCGAGAAGGACGCCACCGGCCTGTACACCATCAAGCAAAACGTCCTGCCCACGGACGTGTATTTCCGCTTCGCCAACCAGTACGCCTACCTGTCCCTCGGCAACGCCGAGGCGGTGGACGCGAACCGCCTCGTCCACCCGCGCGACCTTTTTCTCCGGGAAATGACCGGGGTGCTGTCGGTCAGCCTGCTCCTGGAGAACGTGCCCGAGGCGGACAGGGACAAGCTCCGGCAGAAGCTGGATCAGAAACTGGCGGACATGCTCGCCAAACAGGTCGGCGGCGAGTCCAAGGCCCAGGAAGCGTTCCGCTTCGCCCTGGTCCGCGAGGTGCAGAAGCAGCTGACCGCGGCCATCAAGGACGGCAAGGAACTGTCGATCGACCTCGACGTGAACAGGCAGACGGAACAGCTCACGGTGGACCTGAAGCTGACGGCCCGGTCGGACACCGACCTGGCGAAAACCATCGCCGGCATCAGCGCGGCGAAAAGCCAGTTCGGCGGTCTGCTGCACCGGGACGCCGCCATGAACGTGCTGGTCAACGTCCAGCTGCCCGAGAAGCTGCGTGAGGCCCTGAACCGCGTCATTGAGGAGGGCGGCAAGAAGGCCATTGAGGAGACCCGCGAAGATGCCAAGAAGGGGCAGGTGACCAGGCTGCTGAAGGCGCTGATGCCGTCGCTGCAAGGCGGCGAGCTGGACGCGGCGATCAGCCTGCGCGGTCCGAGCATCGAGAAGACCTACACGCTGGTCGCCGGGGTCAAGCTGCGCGAGGTCGGGGAGCTGACGAAAACGCTCTTCGCGCTGCTCAAGGAACTGCCGGCGACCGAGCAGAAGTTGCTCAAACTGAACGCGGACAAGGAAGGCACCGTGGCCATCCACCGCCTGGAGATCAACAAGTCCTTCGACCCGGCGACGAAGGCGGCGTTCGGCGACAACCCGCTGTATTTCGCCTTCCGCGAGGATGCGATATTCGTGGCCCTGGGTGACGACGGCCTGGCGGCGCTCAAGGGGCGCTGCGGCGCCGGCCGTGGCGGGGCCGCCGTTGCAATTCGAGATGTCGCTCGGCCGCATGGCGCAGGTGTTCGCCAAAACGGCCGCCGACAAGAAGCGGGCGGAAGCGCTGCTGCGCGAGGGCAAGAACGATCGGCTGCGCGTGACGCTGGCGGGCGGCGAGGCGCTGCGGGTGCGCCTGGAACTGCACCTGTCGGTGCTGCAAACGTTTGCCCAGCTGGGCGCCGCGGCGCCCGCCGAGAAGGGAGAGAAGAAGGGTAAGGAAAAATAGGGGCGGGCCGGCGGCGGCCGGTCTTGTGACCTATGTTGGAGTTGGGGCCGGATCGGCCCAGGGACGAGCCGCGTCCCGGGCCTCAGCAACCGAAGAGAAGAGGCAATCGGTTGCCTTTGCGACCGTCAGGCGCGACCGCACGTCGGGCCTGACGGTCGGTTTTTTCCCGGACTCGCTCGACGTGTCCGCGACGGTTGACTGACCGTCACGGATGGTGGGGCGGGCAATCTCAACTGGGCCGATCTTTACGCCGAAGGCGTAAAAACCCGCCCCACCATCCGTGACGGTCAGGGTTTATAGCTGCACATGCTGGCGTTCCGACAGTTCTGGTTTTGCGGCCAGGAGGGCACCAAGTGCCGCGAGCCCTTGTTTGCACGCCGACGGGTCAAACGCGATCGTGGCGAACTCTTTCATGTGGTGGAACCTTCGGGAACGCCATGAAAGCGGCGCAGCGCCTCTTCCGTGAAGATGGACAGCACCGTCACCTGGTCGTCGGCTACCTTGAAGACCACGATGTAATCGGTCCCCGGGCGGAGAGCATAGACCCCTTCGTCGGCCTCCAGGAGTATGGAGTGGGAGCGGACATAGTCGTCGTCCCGCCAGTGCCGCAGGCGCTCGAACCGCTCATCAATGAGACGCCGGTCTTGCTCACTCAGCGTGTCGTAGGCGATCTCCGCCTGTCCTGCCAGTTGCAACTTCATTAACGCTTCAGCCATAATCTCCACCTGGTTATCTCAGCCCCGGCCGACGCCGCCGACACAGCGGCGGGTCAAACACTTCGCGCAGCACAATCGCCGTACGCACCAGTTTCGGGTTGCGGAGCAACTTGGTCAAGCTCACCCCACCGCCCAGGGCCGCCGCCACCACGGGAGCCGGCACCCCGGCAACCGGCAGAACCGGTATCGACGCCAGCGGTTGGGGGACCACCGGCACCGGCAGCACGACCGGGAGCGGAGGCGGCGGCGCCTCACGCAGCACGGTCGGAAGGGGTGAGGCCGAAGGCGGCGGAGCCGGGGGCAGCGGCGGCAGCACCCGCGGTTCCAGCAGGGGCGGCGGCTTGACGGCCTCCTGGGCCTGCTGCTGGCGGCGACGGTTCAACTCTTCCAGAAAGCGCTCCACCTCGGCGCTGGAACGCGGCGTCCGCGGCGGCCCCACGCGCAGCGGCGGCTGGGGCGGCGGCGGCGGTCGGCGGGCGTCCTGCGGCGCTCGCGCCAGGCCGCTCAGGATCACCACGATCACGATCACCATCGGGATCACCCACATCCACTCCATGCTCGGCCTCCTCGCGGGTCAGGGGTTGGAGTTGCGGTTGTCGGGGCGGTCGCGCGGGCCGCCGCCGGCGATGGAGTTGCGCATGTCGGTGTCCGATTGCAGATTACGCAGGTTGTAATAGTCCATGACGCCGAGCCGGCCGTCCTTGAACGCATGGGCGATGGCCAGCGGCACCTCGGCCTCGGCCAGCACCACCTTGGCGCGGTTCTCCTCCACCAGCGCCTTCATCTCCTGCTCCTGGGCCACGGCCAGGGCGCGGCGCTTCTCCGCCTGGGCCTGGGCCACCTGCAAATCCGCCTTGGCCTGGTTCGCCTGCAACTCAGCGCCGATGTTGGCGCCCACGTCGATCTCGGCCACGTCGATCGAGACGATCTCGAACGCCGTCTGCGAGTCGAGTGAGTTCTTCAGCACCGCCTGCGAAATCTGGTTCGGGTTGGCCAGCACATCGGTGTGGTGCTCGGCGCTGCCGATGGCCTTGACGATGCCCTCGCCGACGCGGGCAATGATGGTCTCCTCGGTGGCGCCGCCGACCAGGCGGTCGAGCTTGGTTCGCACTGTCACGCGAGCGCGGGCACGCAACTGGATGCCGTTCTTGCACACACCGTCCAGTGTCGATTTGCCGCGCGTCGGGTCCGGGCAGTCGATCACCTTGGGGTTGACGCTGGTTTTCACCGCGTCGAGCACATCGCGGCCGGCGAGGTCGATCGCCGCCGCGGTGCGCCACGGCAGGTCCATGCCGGCCTTGTGCGCCGCGATCACTGCAGTCGAGACCTTCGGCACGTTGCCGCGCGACAGGTAGTGCGCTTCCATGTCCTGCGTCGAAACCTTGACGCCGGCCTGAATCAGCGCGATCTTCTGGCGCACGATCATCGCGTAATCGACGTTTCGCAGCTTCATGCCCAGCAGGTCCAGAATGCTGATCTTGGCACCCGTCAGCAGACACTGGATCCACAGGCGCACGAAACTGAAGAAGACAATCAGGAAAAAGATGCCCACCAGCAGTAGCACGCCGGCAAGGATCAACAGACCGTAATTGTTCCAGAGCTCATTCTGGGCCTGGGCTAACAGCGGACTCATCTGGGTTCTCCCCTCAGGGTTGGTGTATCGCATTTCTCCCCTCGCCCCCTTCAGGGGGCGAGGGGAGCAGGACATTTACGTGAACCGCATCGTCTCCAGGTTGTTCAGGTCGGGCGGCCGGTCCACCGGGCGGACGACGACACGGCCGGCCCGCACGTCGATACAGACCACCCATCGGCCCGGCTCGATCAACTCGCCCTCGCTGACGGTGTCGATGCGGCGGCCGTCGAACTCCGTGGTGCCGCTTGGCCGCAGCGCCGAGACAGTGCGGCCGTAGCGGCCGCGCAGGTTCTCCAGTTCCAGGTTGACCGGCATGTTCGCCAACGTGTCGTCCTCCGGCGGGTTGGCCAGGAACAGCCGCCGACCCAGGGGCGTCTGCGGCCAGACGCGGAGCACCAGGGTTGAGAAGAGCGGGATCGCCACGAACACCGCCACGAGCGTCACCAGCCCGGTTTCGTGGCTGCCGCTGGTGAACGTCATAACCAGGCCGACGATCAGCGCACCGATGCCCAGCACGAACAGCACGCCGGTCGTCGGAATGAACAGCTCGGCCAGCATGAGCAGCAGGCCCAGGCCGATCAGCACGAACGCGATCAGCAGCGGGGTGTCCATTTACACCTCTTTCACGACAATCCGATTGCCCTCGATCTCGATCACCTGAACACGACTGCCGGGGTTGACATAATCGCCCTCGGCGATCACGTCGAGGTAGTCGTCGCCAAAGCGGGCCTTGCCGGCCGGCCGCAGCGTCGTCGCCGCCACGCCGATGGCGCCCAGTAAAGCCGCGGCGGCGCTGTGGGCCGCGTCCGCCCGCGCCGCCTCTTCCGCGTCGCTCGGTGGTGCCAGCACCAGCCGGCTGACGTACGGGATGTTCGGCAGGAACCACGCAATAATCATCGCACCGATGAACGCCCCCACCAGGCTGCCGCTGAACCACATCATCTTCGTGCCCAGGTCGTACCAGTCGCTGCCGGTCGCCGGGAACTTTTCGAGCGTCACCAGCGCCAGGCTGGCCAGGATGAGCAGGACGCCGCTGATACCCGGCACACCGGAGCCCGGCAGCACGAAGATTTCCAGCACCAGCATCGCCAGGCCCAAAATGAACAGCAGGATCGCCAGCATCGTGAACTGGCCGACGAACGAGTACGCCCAGAAGAACAGCACGAAGCAGATCGCGGCGATGACGCCCGGGATGGTGATGCCCGGCGCCTTGAACTCCAGGATCAGGCCGGCGATGCCGACCATGACCAGCAGGGCCATCACCCACGGCTGGCGGATAAACTCCGCAACGGCGCTCATCCAGTCGCCCTTGAGCGTCGTCACCTGCTCCGGCTTGATGTCATAGCGACCGTACAGCTCGTTGAGCGCCTCCACGTTGTCGTAGCGCACGACGCCAGCCTCGCGGGCGGCCCTGGCGGTCAGCGGCTCGAACTTCTCCGGCCCCAGCACGTCCGCGAACGCCTCCGCCTTGAAACCGGCCCCCTCCGCGAACCGGGTCAGCGCCAGCCGCTTGACCTTGAGCGCGTCCTCCTTCTCGTTCTTCAGGTACGCGAAGTCGGCCAGCACCGCCTTGCTGGACATGACGATTTCGGAGCAGCCCAAAGCCAGGTACGTCGCCGCGCCCAGCCGGCGCTCCGGCGGCACATAGGCGATGGTCCGCACCGGGGCGCCCGTCCGGTCCTTCAGTTCGCGCAGCTTGACGGCGGCGTGGAACGCCTTGGTGGTGTCGCCGCCGTGCGAGTCCAGGTAGAGGACGATGACGTTGGCACCACGGCCAACGGCGTCATGCAAGCTGCGGTCCAGCCAGCCCAGGCGCTCGTCGTCCACGGTGCCGACGAACTCGATACAGAACGGCACCATGCTACGGTCCAGCAACAGCACCTCGCGGCCCAGGTACGGCAGCAGGTTCTTGCGCCGACCAGGCTGTCCAGCGTCTCGCAGGAGTCGCCGGTCAGGTCGTAGCGGCGGGCCTGCTCCCAGGTCAGTAGCGGACTGGGCGGGTCCGCCTCCGGGTCGCCGAGGGCGGTGAACGGCTTCTTGCCCTCGGCGGCGGCCTGTTTCACCCGGCCCAGGCTGACGTACTGCTTGCCGCCATTGTCGGTCTTGACCGGCACCAGCACCGTGTTGCCGTCGCGCAGCTTGAGCACGGCGTCCGGCGATGGCTTGAGGTCGGCGAGCTTCTGGAACGACACGTCCGCCTCCGCCGGCACCATCTTGCCGCCGCCGAGGTTGCCCAGCTTCGCTCCCTTGGCCATGACGATCTCGTCACACGCCAGCACCGGCAGGATGCTGTAACCGCTGACCTCGTTGCGCAGGTAGGCGATGGTCTTGATCTGTCGCTTACCCACCAGCTCCGGGTCGTGCATTTTCTGGACGGTGTTCTTCAACGAGATGCACGGCCCGGGCGCGCTGGTCGTGCTGGGCTGGCCGTTGGGGTTGAAGTCGAAAATGACGACCTCGATCTTGCGGCCCTCGCGCTCGATGGCGTGGCGGACCGCCCGCTCCAGCTGGGCGTAGGTTTCGCCGCCGATGACATTGGGCACGGGCAGCACCAGGCCGTCCTGTTTGCCGCCCTGGGCGCGCACCGCGCTGGGGACCGCCAGGGCCAGCAGCAGCGCGGCGAATCCCAGCCACGGGAGGCCGGGAGAGTGAGCGCGAAGGAAGACTGCGGCCATGAGAAACCCTCACCGACAGGGGTAGCGTCACCGGTCTCCCGGACGGCTCCGGCAGCGGACGGCGACGTTGGCATCAGGAACGTCCGTGGTGGCTCGGAGGTACGTCCTTTTTTGAGCCGGTATGAGAGTGCGCGAGAAACTCAACCAAATTATAAAGGGGGTAGGGGGGGAAAGCAAAGTTTCACCCCGCGCCACTCTGCCGGCACCTCCCCTATGTGATTCGCCTTTGGGGCTCGCGGATTGTCGAAAAGCGTCGCGCCGCGGCCGCGCTTGACAGCGCCCGGCGGAATCCCCACAAAGAAGGGAGGATCGCCGCACCGCACCCGGGAGCTTGCATGTCCGCCGCGCCAGAGGTCCCCGACCGTCACGGCCGCTTCGGCCCCTACGGCGGCCGCTTTGTGCCCGAGACGCTGATGTTCGCCCTCCGCCAGCTGACCGAGGAGTACGACCGCGCCCGCCAGGACGCCGACTTTCAGCGCCGCTTCCACTATTACCTGACACAGTACGTCGGCCGGCCGTCGCCGCTATACTTCGCCGAGCGCCTCACCGCGCAGGCCGGCGGCGCCCGCATCTTCCTCAAGCGCGAGGACCTCAACCACACCGGCGCCCACAAGATCAACAACTGCATCGGCCAGGCCCTGCTGACGCAGCGCATGGGCAAGCCACGCATCATCGCCGAGACGGGGGCCGGCCAGCACGGCGTCGCCAGCGCCACCGCCGCGGCGCTGTTCGGCCTGCGCTGTCAGGTCTACATGGGCGAGGAGGACGTGCGCCGCCAACGGCTGAACGTCTTCAAGATGAAGGCGCTGGGCACCGAGGTGGTCACGGTTCGCAGCGGCAGCCGCACGCTGCGCGACGCCATCAACGAGGCCATGCGCGACTGGATGGCGACCGTGCAGGACACGCACTACATCATCGGCAGCGTGGTCGGGCCGCATCCGTTCCCGCAGCTGGTGCGCGATTTCCAGTCGGTCATCGGCGTCGAGGCCCGGCGGCAGTGCCTGGAACAGACGGGCAAACTGCCGAACGTGGTGGTCGCCTGCGTCGGCGGCGGCAGCAACTCGGCGGGCATGTTCTATCCGTTCGTCGGCGACGCCACGGTGGCGCTGGTTGGTGTTGAGGCGGGCGGTCGCGGCGGCGGCGCAGGCGAGCACGCGGCGACGCTGAGCCACGGCAAGCCCGGCGTCCTGCACGGCACCTTCAGCTACGTCCTGCAGGACGAGGACGGCCAGACGGCGCCGGTGCATTCCGTCTCGGCGGGCCTGGACTACCCGGGGGTTGGGCCGGAGCACAGCTACTGGAAGGATACGGCGCGTGTGAACTATACCAGCGTCGGCGACGCGGAGGCGCTGGAGGGCTTTGGCCTGTGCTCGCGGCTGGAGGGCATCCTGCCGGCGCTGGAGACGGCGCACGCGGTCGTCGAGGGCATGCGCATCGCCGCCAAACGGGGGAAGGACGAGGTTGTGGTCATCTGTTTTTCCGGCCGCGGCGACAAGGATTGTTTCGAGGTCGCGCGACTGCAGGGTGAGGAACTATGAACGCCGTCGATGCCCTCTTCCGCCGCCTGCGCGCGACCGGGCGCAAGGCGTTCATCCCGTTCGTGACCGCCGGCGACCCGGACCTGGCGACAACGGCGGCGCTGCTGTGCGAACTCGCGGCCCGCGGCGCCAGCCTGATCGAAGTCGGCTTCCCCTACAGCGACCCCATCGCCGACGGCGCCGTCATTCAGGCGTCGTACACGCGCGCCCTGGAGCGCGGCCTGAAACTGCGCGACGTGTTCGGCTGCCTGCGGTCGTTTGCCGCTGCCCCCGTCCCCCTGGTCGGCATGGTGTCGTACTCACTGGTACACCACCGCGGCCTCGAATCGTTCCTCGACGACGCCCAGGCCGCCGGCCTCAGTGGCGTCATCGTGCCGGACCTGCCCGTGGAGGAGGCGGACGACCTGATCGCGCGGACGGCTGCGCGCGACTTCAAGCTCATCCAGTTGGTGACCCCGACGACGCCGCGCGACCGCGCCCGCCGCATCGCCCAGACCTCGACCGGCTTCCTGTACTGTGTCAGCGTCACCGGCATCACCGGCGAGCGCGACCAACTGCCGGACGAACTGCTCGACCAGTTGCGCTGGCTGCGCGGCGAGACGGAGTTGCCGCTGTGCGTCGGCTTCGGCGTCAGCCGGCCGGAGCACGTGCGCATGCTGCGCGACGCGGTGGACGGCGTTATTGTCGGCAGCGCCCTGGTGCGGCGGCTGGAGCAGATCGGCAGCCGGCCGGCCGCGGACGTGGTGCGCGAGATGGGCGACCTGTGCCAGTCTCTGAATGAGGCGCTGAACGATCCTTCTTGCTCCCCTCGCCCCCCCCTTCAGGGGGAGAGGGGTCGGGGGTGAGGAGGCCCTTTCCCGGCGGCGCCCCCCCAAAAAATAAGCTACTGTAGAAACAAGGTTCGAGGAGGAAGCGGGCCGGAGGGGGATGCTGCGCCCTTTGGGGAACCCACGCCGCGCCCGGCGTGAATCGATGCTGAATGGATTGAGAGGCTCATGCCTATCGTCTCCAGCGGCGGCCTGATGGACGCGCTGCGGCGCTACGAGGTGCTGCCCCGGGATCAGCTGGCCCAGTTGCCACACCTGATTAACGGGCGGTGCAGCGACGTGCGCCCGTTGGCCCGCTACTTCGTGCAGAAGGGCTGGCTGACGGTCTATCAAGTGAATCAGTTGCTGGCCGGCCACGGCGCCGACCTGGTGCTGGGGCCGTACCTCATCCTCGACCGCCTCGGCCAGGGCGGCCAGAGCCTGGTGTTCAAGGCCCGCCACCGCGAACACGACTGGATCGTCGCGCTCAAGGTCATCCGCTCCGAGCTGGCATCCAGTCCCGAGGCGGGCGAACAGTTCCTCCAGGAAATGGAGGCCATGGCCCGGCTCGACCATCCGAACATCGTCCAGTTCTGCGACGCCGACATCGCCGCTGGCACCTTTTACTGCGCGATGCAGTTCATTGAGGGCAGCGACCTGGCCAAGGTGGTGAGCCTGTCCGGCGTGATGTCGCCGCCGCGCGCCGCGGAGTGCGTCCGCCAGACTGCGCTGGGGTTGCAGCACGCCTTCGAGAATAACCTCATCCACCGCGACATCAAGCCGCACAACCTGTTCCTGACCACGCCGACCAGCACGAGCCCCGGCCAGGTCATCATCCTCGACTGGGGCCTGGCGTGCCTGCGACCGCCGGGCGGCGGCCACGAAACGCACAACCCGATCAAGGCCGTCATCGGCACCGCGGACTACCTCTCGCCCGAGCAGGCCCGCAACGCCAATCGTGTGGACATCCGCGGCGACATTTACAGCCTGGGCTGCACGCTGTACTTCCTGCTAACGGGGCAGCCGCCGTTCCCCGGCGGTACGCTGCTGCAAAAACTGTTGCAGCACCAGAACGCGGAGCCGCCACCGGTGGAGTCGATCCGCGCGGACGTGCCGGCGGGCCTGGTCGCGGGGCTGAAGCGCATGATGGCCAAGAAGGCGGAGGAGCGCTTCCAGACGCCGGCGTCGGTGGCGCTGGCGCTGCGGCCGTTCTGCCAGCCGGAGCTGCAGGGCGACGGCAAGTCTGGCCTGCTGGTGCGCCCGAAACTGCCGCCGCGGCCCGCGCCGCGCGCCGCCGACACGCCGATGCCGCTCGGCCTCGGCGGTTCACCCATCCCTCCCGCCGCCCGTGCCGGCCACGTCACGCCGCAATAGAACAGCTGCCGACGTTCCCGACAAACCTTCTCGGCGAGCGGCGCGGCGTCAGCCCGCCGGTAACTTGAAGTACCGGCGGGCTGACGCCGCGCCGCTCGCCGCACCACGGGGAAACCGCCATGCGTCCGTTCGTCGCGCTGCTCGCCGTGCTGTCCGCCGCCGCGCCGCTGACCGCTCAGCAGCTGCCGGGCACCAAACCGCTCACCGCCAAGGGCGACCTCGCCGCGGAAATGGTCGCCGGCATTGACCGCGACCTTGACAGGCGCCTCACCGCCGCGGTCAAGGAGCGTGAGCAGTTGTGGAAGCTGGATTCTTCCTCGAAGGAGGCGTATGAGAAGTCGCTGCAGCCGCACCGCGAACGGCTGAAGAAGCTCATCGGCGTGGTGGACGCGCGTGTCAACCCGGTGACGCTGGAGCTGGTCGCCACCACCGACCAGCCGGCGCTAGTGGCGGAGAAATACAACATTCAGGTGTTTCAGGTGCGCTGGCCGGTGTTGCCGGGCCTGGAGGGCGAGGGGCTGTTGCTGCGGTCGAAGAACCAGGAGCCGATCGCCTGCGTGGTGGTCCTGCCCGACGCGGACCAGACACCGGAGATGTACGCCGGCCTGGCGCCGGGGCTGGCGCTCGACGGACAGATCGCCCGCCAACTGGCCCTCGACGGCTGCCTGGTGCTGGTGCCGACGTTGATCGACCGCAAGGACACCTGGTCCGGCAACCCGGCCGTGGGTCGCAAGACCAACCAGCCGCACCGCGAGTTTATTTACCGCATGGCCTTCGAGATGGGCCGCCACGTCATCGGCTACGAGGTGCAGAAGGTGCTCGCCGCGGTCGATTATTTTAGCCGCGCGAAGAAGCACCCGCCCATCGGCGTTTACGGTCATGGCGAAGGGGGCCTGATCGCCCTGTACAGCGCCGCCCTCGACCCGCGGATCAAGGCGGCAGCGGTGAGCGGTTATTTCGACCGCCGCGAGCGGTTGCACACCGAGCCGATTTACCGCAACGTCTGGGGTCTGCTGCGCGAGTTCGGCGACGCGGAGTTGGCGCGAATGGTCATGCCGCGTGGCCTGCACATCACCTGCAGCAAGGGGCCGGAAGTGCAGGGGCCGCCGCCGGCCGGCCCGGGTCGCTCCGGCGCCGCCCCGGGCAAGCTGGTTTCGCCGACCCCCGAGGCCGTGAAGGCGGAGTTGCGCCGGTACGAGAAGACACCGTTTTTCAAGGTGACGGTTTCGGTCCCCAAGGACGGGCAACCGGCCGACTGGATGACTTACGCCACGCTGCTGGAGAACCTGCTCCAGCCAAAAAATAAGGTGTTCACGCTCGTGGACATGAAGCAGTGGAGCGAGTCGCGCAAGGGCTTCGACCCCGCGGCGCGCCAGAAACGCCAGTTCGATCAGCTCGTCACCTTCACGCAAAACCTGCTCCCCGTCGGCGAAGTCAAGCGCCAGCAGTTGTTCGCGAAGGCCGATTTCTCGACGCCGGCAAAATACAACACCTCCGTGCAGCAGCAGCGCGATTACCTGTGGGACGAGATCATCGGCAAGCTGCCGCCGTCCGACAAGCCCATGAACGTCCGCACGCGGCTGGTCTACGACGAGCCGAAGTGGAAGGGCTACGAGGTCGTGCTCGACCTGTACGACGACGTGTTTTGCTACGGCATTCTGCTGGTGCCGAACGACCTCAAGCCCGGCGAGAAGCGGCCGGTGGTCGTGTGTCAGCACGGCCTGGAGGGCCGGCCGACGAACATCTGCAACCCCAGGGCGAAGACGAAATACTATAACTCGTTCGGCGCCCGGCTGGCGGATCGCGGTTATGTGGTGTTCGCGCCGCAGAACCCGTACATCGGCGGCAACCGGTTCCGCGAACTGGACCGCAAGGCCAACCCGCTCAAGCTGTCGCTGTACGCCTACATCGTCCGCCAGCACGAGCGCATCCTCGACTGGCTGGAAACGCTGCCGTTCGTGGATCGGCGGCGCATCGCGTTTTACGGCCTGTCCTACGGCGGCAAGGTGGCCATGCGCATCCCCGCCTTGCTGGAGCGCTATTGTTTGTCGATCTGTTCGGGCGACTTCAACGACTGGGTGTGGAAGTGCATCACGATGCTGTTCATGTCGAGTTATATGTTCACTGGCGAATACGAGATGTACGAGTTCGACCTGGGCAACACCTTCAACTACGCGGAAATGGCGGCGTTGATCGCGCCGCGGCCATTCATGGTCGAGCGCGGCCATCATGACGGCGTTGGCATCGACGAGCGCGTGGCGTATGAATACGCGAAGGTGCGGCGGCACTACGCCCGACTGAAGCTGCCGGAGCGCACCGCCATCGAGTTCTTCGACGGCGGCCATGAAATCCGCGGCCAGGGCACGTTCGCGTTCCTGGATCGGCACCTGAACTGGACGCCGCCGGCGCCGAAACAGCCCGTCAAACAGGGGAAGGCCATGAGTGACGATGCGCGGTTTGACAACTTGAATTGGCAGGAACGTTACCTGACCGGCGACCTGCCGTGGGACACCAATCGCCCGTCGGCGGAACTGCAGCGTGTGCTGCGCGAGGAGCAGGTGCGGCCGTGCCGTGCCGTCGAACTGGGCTGCGGCACCGGCACCAACAGCGTCTGGCTGGCGCAGCAGGGCTTCGACATGGTGAGTATCGACCTGGCGCCCGCGGCCATTGAGGCGGCCCGAAAGCGGGCGGACGCCGCGGGGGTGCGTGTCGATTTCCGCGTGGCCGACGTGCTGACCGTCGCTGACCTGCCGGGGCCGTTCGCGTTCTTCTTCGACCGCGGCTGCTACCACGCGGTACGGCGCCTCGACGCGGCGGGCTACGTGCGGCAACTGGACCGCATCACGGCTCCGGATGCGGTCGGCCTGGTGCTGACGGGCAACGCCAACGAGAAGCACGATCAGGGACCGCCGGTGGTCAGCGAGGAGGAGATTCGCCGCGAACTGGGCGAGCGGTTCACCATTGAGCGGCTGCGCGAATTTCGCTTCGACACCAACGCGGGTGATCCGCCGTTCCTGGGCTGGTCGTGCTGGCTGCGGAAAAAATGAGCCACAGAGGACACAGAGAGGAGCGGGCGTTCCTCTTCGCTTTTCCTCTCGGTGTTCTCTGTGTCCTCTGTGGCTAATCTCTTCAGCTTTCCTCACGCCGTCTCGCGGGCCGGCTGCAGGGCGCGGCCGAGCGGGTCGTAGAACGCCTCGTGCAGCAGGAACACGTCGCTCACGTCCACGCCGAGGATGGACAGCTGGCGGCGCAACTGCTGGAAGGCGTGCGCCCCCAGTCGCCGGCCGAGCAGGCCGCGCAGATGCTCGGGACACAGGTCCATTTCCACAGCCCGGCCGAGCTGCAACGGGAAGGTGGCGAAACGCACGGTGCCGACGCAGTTGCAGATGATGCAGCGGCGCTTTTCGGTGCGCTCGATCAGCGGCGCGGCCATGCCGAGGGCCAGCAACTCCTGACAGTTTGGACAGTACGGCTTGCCGACGATGCGGTCCCAGGGCCCGGTCGATTCGGCGCAACGGCTACAATCCGCCTCCTGGGCGAACGCTTCCGGCGGCGCCATCCGAATGCTGTCCATGAGTCCCATCCCGCGGTTGTGTGTCCCGGTCGCGGCCGCCCGCCGCGGGCGGCATGCTGTCTTCAGACATGATCGGTTCGCGGCATGAGAATCTTGAGCGGTGATCCGTTGTCCGTGGTCCGTGGCAACTGACGACGGACCACTGCTCAGCGCGGCAGCCGCGCCCACTTCTGCCAGTTGGCGTTGAGCGCGTCCACCAGTTGTGGGGAATTCCAGCCGGCGGCGGCCAGCGCCATGTCGGTCGTCGGCGATTCGACGTTCTCCCGCGGTTGGAAGCCCAGCACGAACGGCACGAACCGCGTCGTGCGGCCGCTGTACGCCAGGTACTCGATCACGCTGGCCCGCAGCACCGTCGCCTCGTCGGCCAGCAGGTCGCTGCCGCTCACGTCGCGCACGGTGCGCTTCTTCTGCGCGAGCAGCGCCAGCACTCGCTTGTGCTCGGCGGCGCGCTGCGCCGGCGTCGCGGTCTGCAACGTGGTGGCCCGACCGAAGCCGGTCTGCACCCACTCCGGCAGCGTGGCGGTGCCGACCTTGTACGTCAGCGCCGCCGCGGCCATCTGCTCGCCGGCCTGACCGTCCACGCTCGGGTCCAGCGCCTCCTCGCCCGGCCCCGCCGCCGCGTGCGGGGTCTCGTTCTTGAGCACGTCGAAGGTGCCCAGTTCGCCCTCCTCCAGGCGCCGCTTCTCGACGCCGCGCACGAACGTGTTGTAATGGCCCCGCTCTGCGAACAGGTACACCGCCAGCTTGCCCGCCCAGGGATCCTCGCGTTCGAGACGCAGCGCCTTGCGGACGTGCTCCAGCTGCTTCTCCAGCGTGGCGCCAACCTCCTTGAGGCTCTTGTTGGGCACGCTGCCGAGCAACAGGAAGTTGGCCGTTTCGTGGATGTCGGCTTCCTTTTTGTACAGGCGCTTCCAGTTCTGCCGGGCGGTCTCGATCTGCCGCTTCACCAGGGCGCCGCGCGCCACGCCGCGGACGCTGCCCTCGATGACCAGTTCGGCAAGCGACGGGATGGGGGCCGGTTTGCCGCCCTGGGCCGCGGCCGCCGGCACCAGGGTCGTGAGGAGCACCAGTGAGGCCAGGCAACATAGCACGGTGGACGCGCGCATAACGGGTTCTCCTTGCTCGGTGGGCGAACGCCGCAATTATAGCGGACGCGGCGGGGCCGTGCCGTGGAGAAAATGTCGTCTTGTGCGGCGGCGGGCGCTTGGGCCATAGTAACGGGAACGTCAGGACGGCGGCCGCGGTTGCCGCCATACTCTTTTCCCGGAGGTTTCGCATGTTGCGACAGACGGCGGACAACCGAGGCGGGCGGCTGGCGCTGGCGCTGCTGGGATTGGGCGCGCTTTCGGCGGCGGCGCTGGCGGGCGACCTGGCGCCGACGCAGGGCGGCAAGGGCGCCAGGACCGAAACGAAGGTGACGGCCAGAGCCGAGAAGCCGGGGGCCGACGGCAAGCAAAAAGTGGTCGTGGTGCTGGAGATCAACGCCGGCTGGCACGCCTACGCCAACCCGGTCGGCAATGAAGGCATCGCTCAGGCCAAAACGGTCGTCACGGTCACCGCCGGGGCCAAGCCCCAGAGTGTGAAGGTGGAATACCCCGTCGGCAAGCTCAAAAAGGACAAACTCGTGGGGGATTACCGTTATTACGATGGCAAGGTGGAGATTCCGGTGACGGTGCAGCGCGCCAAGGGCGACACCAGTCCCCTTGAGGTGTCCGTCAAGTACTCGACCTGCAATTTCAAAACCGAGCAATGCCTGCCGGTCGAACAGGTCAAGGGACAGTGCCCGCCCGCCGAAACGGTCTTGCTCAAGCCGAGCAAATCGTGAGCACCGGGGACTGGCACCCTGCTAACCCCGTTTACGTTTCGCGCTCAGTGCGCGAAACGTAAACGGGGTAGTTTGGTCAGCAAGTTTTGAGGGTTGTGGGTAGGGAATCTGCGCATCCCCTGGGGCAATCAAGGGGGTCTGTGAAATGAAACGAAACCATCCCTGGCACCTGTCCTCATTATACCGCCCAGCCCGCTCCCGGGGAACGGCCCTGCGTCACCGACCCGGGCCCTGACCTCCAGGAGATCACGGCCGCGCCGGGCCGCCGTTGGTAAAATGGTCGGCGATGAATCAACCGACCCTCGGCAAACGTCCACGGAATAGACGGGGCCGGCCGATTGTGGCCGCCCCAGCCATTTTCAGGAGGATCGCAGCATGCGACAGATAAGCAAGTACCTCGGCCGGGCGGCGCTGGCGCTGGTGGCGCTGGCGGCGGTCGCGACCGCCGCGACCGCCGCGCTGACCACGGCGGAGGCGGGCGGCAAGAAGACCAAGTCCGAGGCCAAGCTAAGCGTCAAGGCGGACAAGCCCAGCCCGGACGGCAAGCAGAAAATCGTGGTGACGATGGAGGTGAACCCCGGCTGGTACGCTTACGCCAACCCGGTCGGCCTGGAGGACTTCAAGAACAACGCCACGGTCATCAAGGTCATCGGCAACGCCAAGGTCCAGAACGTCGCGATCACGTATCCGCCGGGCAAGCTCAAGAAGGACGCCATCGTCGGCGACTACCACATTTACGAGGGCAAGGTCGAAATCCCGATGACGCTGCAGCGCGTCAAGGGCGACACCGGTTCGCTGGAGCTGTCGGTGCGCTTCATGACGTGCAACGTCAAGGGCCTGTGCCTGGCGCCCGAAACCGTCAAGCTCACCGTGCCGTGAGTGGGTGACGCCTCACCGTTCTTTCTGCCGCTTGCGGCTTGGCGGGGAGCGCCATCGATAGCGCTCCCCGCCAAGCCGCAAGCGGCAGAATCCATCTCCACCACCCACCGAGGAACCCCCATGACCGGATCGCCGCGCCGCCTGTCCCTGGCAGGCCTGGCCTTGTTGACGCTGTGCCTGACCTGGCTGGCCCCCGCGGGCGACGGCCTGGCCGATCCCGCGCAGGACAAGCCCGGCCCGAAGCCGAAATTCACCAACCGCCTCGCGAAAGAAACCAGCCCCTACCTGCTCATGCACGCCCACAACCCGGTGGACTGGTATCCCTGGGGCGAGGAGGCGTTCGCCAAGGCGAAGAAGGAGGGCAAGCTCGTCTTCCTGTCGGTGGGCTACAGCTCCTGTTACTGGTGCCACGTCATGGAGCGCGAGTCGTTCCAGAACGAGGCGGTGGCGGCGCTGCTCAACAAGCATTTCGTGTGCATCAAGGTCGATCGCGAGGAGCGGCCGGACGTCGATCACATTTACATGACGGCCCTGAACCTCATCCAGAAAGGCCGCGGCGGCTGGCCGATGTCGATGTTCCTGCTGCCCGACGGCAAGCCGTTCTTCGGCGGCACCTACTGGCCGCGCGAAGACCAGAA
This sequence comes from uncultured Gemmataceae bacterium, assembly GCA_963750165.1. Classification (GTDB taxonomy): domain Bacteria; phylum Planctomycetota; class Planctomycetia; order Gemmatales; family Gemmataceae; genus CAVVPN01. The sequence goes on from CAVVPN010000003.1 coordinate 1,564,569, forward strand.
GGTCGATGGCGAGGAGTACAGCGGCTTCAAAAGCATCGTCAAGATCGTCCACGAGGTGTACACGGACCAGAAGGAAAAAGTGCTCAAGCAAGCGGACACCGTTGCTCAGCGCACGGCGGAGGCACTGGAGGGGCCGCCCGGTGTGGCGCTGGTCGCCCTGGACCGCAAGCTGATCGAGCCCGCCATCGACACGCTGAAGGAAAGTTTCGACGACGTACACGGTGGCTTCGGTGCGCAGAAGGGGTCGCGATTCCCAACGCCGAGCCGGCTGGATCTGGTGCTGCGCGAAGCCGTCCGCACCAAATCGAATAAGCTGCTCGGCATGGTGACGCTGACGCTGGACAAGATGGCGCAGGGCGGCATGTACGACCAGCTCGGCGGCGGCTTCCACCGTTACAGCACCGAGCGCACCTGGACCGTCCCGCACTTCGAGAAGATGCTGTACGACAACAGCCAACTGGTCGAGGTGTACGCCCTGGCGTACCGCCACACGAAAAGTCCGCTCTACCGCCGTGTCGTCGCCGAGACGCTGGCGTATGTGCAGCGCGAGATGATGTCGGCGGAGTTCGGCATTTACTCGTCGCAGGACGCGGAAACGCACCATGAGGAGGGCCGCTCCTACGTGTGGACCGACAAGGAACTGGACGCGGCACTGCCGGACAAGCTGGACAATCAATTCGCCCGCAAATACTTCGGGGCGGATGGCAAACCGAACTTCGAGGAAAAGTATCACATTCTGACGCAGCGGCGGCCGCTGGCGGAGGTGGCGAAGGAGCTGAAGCTGGCGCCGGCCGAGGCGGAAAAGCGGTTGACGGCCGTGAAGGGCAAGCTGTTCGCGGAGCGTTCGAAGCGCGACCAGCCGTTCCTGAACAAGATCATGCTGACGGGCTGGAGCGGTCTGATGATCGGCGGCTTCGCGGAGGCGGCCCAATCGCTGAAGGAGCCGAAGTACGCGGCGGTGGCGGCGAAGGCGGCGGACTTCGTGCTGAAGCACCAGCGCACCGCCGACGGCCGGCTGCTGCGAACCTACGGGGCGGCGCCGGGCAAGAAGCCGAAGGCGGCAGGGCCGGCATACCTGGAGGATTATGCGTACCTGGTCCACGGCCTACTGAACCTGCACGACGCGACCGGCGAGCAGCGCTGGTTGACGGAGGCGCAGAAGCTGACGGACGTGATGATGAAGCACCACGGCGACGCGAAGCGCGGCGGCTATTACTTCACGGCGAACGACCACGAGAAGCTGTTCGCGCGGCACAAGGACCAGTACGACGGGGCGACGCCGAGCGGCAACAGCGTGGCGGTGCGCAACCTGGTGCGGCTGTGGGTGAAGACGGGCGAGCAGCGGTATCGGGATGAGGCGGAGAGGGATTTCCAGGCGTTCGCGCTGGAGATGCGGCAGCACCCCACCGGCCTGACCGCCATGCTGCAGGCGCTGGAACTGTACATCGAAACCAAGAAATAATTTCACCACGGAGCACGCTCTCCGCGTGCTCCGTGGTGAAATTTATTTTTCCAGCTCCGGATTCAGCTTCAAGAACTCCTCCGCCCAGCGGTAGTGGTCGAGCAACCCCTCCGTGGACCGGCCGAGCAGGTGGTACGCCACCACCAGCGCCTCGACCGACGCCAGGCCGTTGTCGGGGTCGGTGCCGAGCTTCGACACCCGCGGGTAGGCCGTGCGCCAGCCGTGCAGCGACCGCGGCGGCACGTCCACGAAGTCGCGCGTCATGGCGGACGCCCAGCGCCAGCTGCCGTCCAGCAACAGCAGTCCGCAGGCGGCGTCCGCGTCAGACAGCGGCGGCCCGTCCGCGGCCAGGCGCACGTAGCCGTCCAGCGGCGGCCGCTGCCGAACCGGGTACGGCACCAACTCCACATCCGGGCGGCCTCGGAGCGGCAGGACGGTACACTTCTTCGGGTTCTCCTTGCGGTGCCGGACGATCAGCGTGCGCGGGTAGATGGTGTCCATGCGGGTATTGTAACTGCTGTGCCGGCACCGGGCAGGTTGCTCGGCGGCCGTTCCGCTCCTACCATTTGAGTAGAGGCCAAGACGTTCGCCCCTGAAATCGGAGGGTTCGGGTCATGAATGTGGAACTCAAATACTGCTCGATGTGAAACTACGAGCCACAAGCCCTCAGTCTGACGGGCAAGCTGCTGACGACGTACAAGCAGAAGATCAAGGACCTCAAATTGGTCCCCACCGGCGGCGGCGCCTTCGAGTTGAGCCTCGACGGCGAGTTGGTGTACTCCAAGCTCAAGACCGGTAAGTTCCCGGACGAGAAGGCCATGCTCGACGTGGTCGGTGAACGACTGAACAAGTGAGAATGACCTTATGCGTGTCCGGGGCCGTCGCACGGCGGTCCCGGACACGCGCTTTTGCAGGGGTCGCCGTGTTGTGCGCTACTTCGGCAACAGCCTGGAGCTGCTCAAGAACCACCCGCGCATCATCCCGGAGGTGTACCCGCTGGCGCACCTGGCGATGGCGCACTACTGGTCATTTACAAGAACCTGGCGGTGGGCATCGGCGAGAAGCTGAAGCGGCTGGATCGGTCGCTGGTCAGCCAGGGGTGAGCGGGGGGCGACCGTCTTTTCCCGGGGGCACCAGCGTGGACAGCACGTTCAGGTGAGGGCCGGTGGGCCGCCAGGTTAATTCGTAATCGATGATGGACCGCTGGATGTCCGCGAAGAGGGCCAGTTTCCTGCGGATCAGTTCCATAAGGATGGTGTGCAGGTCCGCGCGGACCTCGGCGGGGGCCGACTGCAGGGTTTGCTCGATAAACTCCTCGCGCTCGCCTTCCGGCAGGAGGGCCGCGTTCCAGGCGATGACGGCCACGCCGAGCAACTTGTTGAGGTCCTCCTCCGTTTGCCATTGCCCCTTAAAAGGCTCGATGAACTCCTCGAGCACTTCAGACATCTTGAGTTCGCCGGGCGGCGTGTGAATGACCAGGGTGTCGCCGGGAAGCCCTTGCGTCAGGCGGCGGCGCTTGCGAAGCCGCTCCTTTCGCTGGTGTTCGCGCTTTTCTTTCTTTTTGCGAGAGGCCATGATTGCGGCTCCGTGGGCGACAGCCAACGCGAACCTCTGGTTTTCGCTCCCCATGTCATTTTACCCCTGCGCGGGTCTTCTTCAATCTTCTTTCAACCTGCGGTAGAATGCCTTCGGCCGATGGAAACTCGATATCTCTTCCCTGATGACCCCGCACGGAGCTTTGGCGATGAGCAAGATCATCCTGGACACGGAACTGAAAGCCCGGTTGAATGGCCTGGACCAGCCCCTGGAATTCTGTGACGCGGACGGGCGAACGCTGGGCCATTTTGTGCCGGTGGACGAGTTTTGGAAACTGATGTACGCGCTCGCGGAAGCGGCCTGCCCGCACTCGGAAGCAGAACTCCAGCGCATGCAGGAAGAAAAAGGCGGCGTGCCGCTGGCTGAAATCTGGAAGAAATTGGGGCAAGCATGAAATGGACAGTCGTGTGGCAGCCGTCGGCGGAACGACGGTTGACTGAGCTCTGGAACAACGGGCCGGATCGCGCCGCGATCACCGTGGCTGCCAACGCAATCGACCAGATGCTGGCCAGTAATCCGCTGTCCGTCGGGGAAGCCCGGGACGGCAACAGGCGAATCGTCGTCGTGCCGCCCCTGGCTGTTTATTACACGGTCAGCGAACCAGATCGTCTGGTGTCGGTATTTGATGTCTGGCGCTGGGGAAAGGCTCCCTGACACAGGGCAGGAATGTCCCAGACTGCGTTCACGCCGCCTGCCTGCGCCGCGTTGCCGCCTCGAAGACGCGCAGCAGTTCCCGATAATGATGCTCGAAGGTCCACTGCTGCCCGGTTCGCCGCGCCGCCTGGCGCACGCCGCCCGCCGCGCCGGGTCCAGCAGCTGCCCCAGGCACCACGCCAGCCGCTCGTGGTCGTGCGGGTCATCGACGACATAGCCCTCGCGTGGCGGCTGCAACAGTTCACTGGCGCCGTTGCGGCGCGTCGTCACCACCGGCAGGCCGCACGTCAGCGCCTCCAGCACCACCAGCGAGCACGGGTCGTAGAACGTCGGATGCACCAGAAAATCCGCGGCGAAGTAGCTGTTGCGCATGTCCGGGCAGGGGCCGACGAAGTAGAACTTCTCGCTCACCCCGAGCCGCTGCGCCAGCCGCTGATAGCGGCCGTAGTCGAGGCCGCCGGCCACCAGCACGCGGAACGTTTTGGCCGCCGCCGCGAAGTCCGGGTGGTCGCACAGCCGCCGCACCGCGTGCAGCAACGGCACCAGTCCCTTCAGGCGGTAGTTCATGGCCGCGAACACCGCGATGGTCTCGTGCGCTCCGAAGCCCAGCACTTCACGCCATTCAGCGCGGCGGCGCGGCCGGTCGTGCTCCGCGAAGCGCTGCGGGTCGATGGCGCTGCGGACCACATGTACGTCGTCGGAGCCGTAGCCGAGGTACTGCATGAAGTGCCGCCGCACCATCTGGCTGTTGACGACCACCAGCGGCCGCCGCGGCCCCAGGTACTGGCGGCGCTCCAGGCAGCGGTACGACCAGTGAGCGAGGTCCAGCCCCTTGGCCACGCGCGCCAGACCGCGCTGCCAGACGGTCGCATGTTTGTCGATGTTGTGCTCCGCGGAGGCGCTGTGCAGGCCGCCCTGCGGGTACAGCACGTCCTGGCCCCACGTCTTGTCGAAGCCGACGGTCACGTCATGGCGGGCGCCGCGCAGCGCCTCGGCCACGCGCGTCCCGAAGCGCCACGGCCGCAGAAAACGCGGACCGCCCGGCGCCGGCAGCGCGTGGTAGTGCAGGCCCGGCGGCAGTGCGTCGGCGTCCCAGCGGCAGGCGTACAGGTGGACCTCGTGGCGATCCGCGACCAGGCGGCGGGCCAGGTCGGCGATGTAGGTTTCGCAGCCGCCGCGGCGCGGCAGCACGCTCTCGTAGCAGAACGCGATGTTCATGCCCTGGCCCTCTTGCGATTATGCCGGCGATAACGGCCCCACTTGACGCGCACGCACCAGCGCAGCCAGCGGCCCGCGACCGTGCGCCGCCCCGCCCCCAGGTAGTGCCGCCAAAAACGCAGGCGGTCGCGGGCGTCAAGGCCCTCGACCTCGGAGGAGTACAACAGCTGCGCCAGATCCTTGACCTGCCACAGCGGCCACGTCCACAGGTGCCGGCTGAGCCGGTGCAGGTCGATCAGATGCACGCGGCCGTGCCAGTCCGCACCGCCGGCCAGCGCGTCGGCCCGCGGGATGTAGAAGTGGCACAGATACAGATCCTTGTGGAACCGGCGGCGGCCGTGCAGTTCGCGCGTCAGCCGGGCCAGCTCCGCGATCAGCGTGCGCTTCCAGCGAGCGAACGCGGCGGCATCGAGGCTTCGGGCCGCCAGCGGGATCGCCTCGTGCAGCGGCAGCATGTCCGTCAATTCCTCGACCGCGAGCACGCTCTGCAGCCGGCCCCAGGGACCGACGTATTGCCCCACCGCGACGGCACGCGGCACCGCCAGGCCCTGGCTCCGCGCCCATTCGAGGTGCCGCCACTCCTGCAGCGCGGGCGACCAGGCGGCGTCTGGCCACAGCGTCGCCAGCAGGCCCTGCCACCAGCCCAGGCGGTAATGCCGCTTCAGATAGACGCCCAGGCGCCGGCCGTCCGCATGCAGCACCCAGCGGCCGGTGGAGCGGCCCTGCTTGGCGTGGAAGCGGTCCGTCACGGCCACCTGCATGATGCGCTCAGGCCAGTCGGCGCCGGCGAACTGCGGCCAGTCGGGGCGGGCGCGGACGCGACGCACGCCACGCACCAGCCGCTGCCAGAAGGTTTCGCTCATCGCGTCACCCCCTGTCCCGCGCATGGCCCGGGCCAGCCGTCGCGCCTCCGCCGTTTTCCAGGGCACGCCGAGGTAGTCCAGCAGGAAGCGCAACCGCTCCGTGGAACTGCATATCAACATGTTTTGATCGATCAGGCGGCGCAGGTCGCGCGCGGCCAGTCGCGACCGTGGTTCGCGGGCGCGGCGCACGCCGTCCAGGTTGGCCAGCAGCACGGAGACGGTGCCACCAACGGCGCGGACGGCCAGCCCCTCGGCGGCGGCCAGGGAACAGCCGGCGTCGTGCAGCCGGCGCAGCAGGCGGGCGGCCTGCGCCAGGGCCATCCGCCGGGCCGGACCGGAGGCGGCACGCAGCCAGTCCGCCAGGCTCACAAGGCCGACGGGCGTCTCGGTCAGCAAGAACGATTGCGCCCGCCACGGCCACAGGAGGCGCTGGCCGAACGCCAGCAGCCGCGGCGCCGCGACGCCGTGCCGTTCCAGGCGAAACAGCAGCGCGGCCCGGGCCAGTTCGGGCGAGGTTGGCCTGCTGTGCCGCAACATCCCGCCCAGCGCCGCCAGTGGCCGGCGGCAGGAACGCCGCGTCAGGGTGCCGAGACGGCCGTGGCCCAGTGCGACGGCGGAGGTCCGCACGCCGTCGAGTCCCCAGCCGGCATCACCGAGCCGCAGCCAGTGCGGCACACGCCCCGCCAGCTCCGCGGCGAAGGCGGGCGTCACGCACAGCGCCTCACCGTCCAGCCACAGGACGCCCGGCCGCTGCCGATCCGGCGTCGCCTCGCGCAGCTCGCGGAGGCGCCGCTTCGTCAGCAACCGATTTGCGTGCCGGCGCACATGCCCGGCGGCGCGGCGCAGCGGCGGCAGCCCGGGACTGGCACGCAGGTACGCGGCCAGGCAGCGCAGCCGTTCACGCGGCGACACCAGGCCATCCGCCAGCGTGGCGTCGAGCACGGCCAGGTCACGGCAGCGCCGCGCCCACGGCACCGTCGGCCGCCGCCGCGAGCGCTGCCAGTCGAGGAAGTGCAGGCGTGGCGCACCGTCGTCGTCAACGGAGACCAGTACGTGCTTGGCGTACAGGTCGGGGTGGTCGAAGCCCGCGGCGTGGACGCGGGCCAGGGCGCGACCCAGCGCGGCGGCCAGGGCACGGCGGCGGGCCGGGTCGCGGCAGGCGGCCAGGTGGCGGCGCAGGTCCACGCCGTCGGGCACCTCGCGCAGCAGCAGGAAGGCGCGGCCACTGTGCTCGCCCACGGCGACGGGCTCCGGACAGCCGACGCCGGCGGCCGCGAGTTGTTGCAACAGCCGATATTCGCGACGCGACTTGGTGACGAAACCGCAACCCGCCCAGGCGCTGGCCCAGCGGTCGCGCCAGGCGACGCGGTGTTCGCGCTTCAGGAAGACGGCGAGGCGCTGGCCCGGCGGCCCCAGTTCCAGGCGGGCGACGTGGCGATCCGGATGGCCGCAGTGGATCAGGCCGCCGAGACGCAGGAAATCGCCCGCGGCGCTCAGCCCTTCGTGGGCCAGCGCGGCGTGGTGGCGCGGGTGGATTTCCAGGAACGCCATCAGGACGCCTTTCTCTTCGGCCAGCGAGCGAGCAGTTCCACAGCGGCGGCGAACACCTCCGCCGTGCTCAGCGTCGTCATGCAGCGGTGGTCCAGCGGACACGTCCGCTGTTGACACGGGCCGCACTCGACCTGCTTTTGCAAATGCACCGCGGCGGGGTGGTACGTCTCCGTCCAGGCGATGTGCGTCGGCCCGAACAGCGTCACCTCCGGCCGGGCGAACGCGGCGGCGAAGTGCCGCGGGCCGCTGTCGGTCGTGATGAGCAGGTCGGCCCGGCGGACGCACGCCTTGGTCAGACCCAGCGACACCGCCTCGTCGGCCAGCGTGTAAACGCCGGACCGGTCGGCGTGGTGTTTGATGAGGCGGGCCAGGTCGCGCTCGGCCGGGCCACACAGCACCAGCACGCCGCAGCCGCGCTGGTCGATCAGCGTCCGCGCCAGGCGGCCGAACGACTCCGCCGGCCAGTGCTTTGCCGAGCCGAACGCGGCCCCGGGGTTCAGACAGATCACCTCGGTGTGGTGCGTGAAACCGGCGCGGCGCCAGACGGCGTCGGCGGTCTCCTCATCGGTGCGTGTCGTGAACAGCTCCAGGCGGTGACCCGGCCACGGACAGCCGGCTCGCTCCGCGAGCAGGTTGTAGGCGTCGATCACCGGGCTCGGTTTCAGCCGGCCGCGCTCGTCGCGATCCGGCGGCAGACGGTCGGTGAGCAGCCAGCCACGGCCGTAGCGGTCGTGGCCGATGCGGCGCCGGCAGCCGGCCAGCCACGCCACCAGCGCCGGTCGGAACGAGTTCGGAAAAAGCACCGCCAGGTCGGGGCGGTCGCAGCGCAGCTGCCAGGCGACGCCGGGCCAGCGCCGCGCCCACGGGCCGCGACGGTCGAGCACGAGCGTGTGGTCGAACCAGGGGCAGCCCTCGATGACGCCGGCGACGTGCGGCCGCAGCACCGCGGTCAGCCGGGCGTCGGCGAAGTGCCGCCGCAGCGCGCGCAGCGCGGGCGTCGCCATGACGGCGTCGCCCACCCAGTTCGGCAGAAAGACGGCGATGTGCATGAGAATAAGGTTCAAGGATTAGCCACAGAGGACACCGAGAACACAGAGAGAAAAACCCAGGTTATCCGACCACTTTTTCTCTGTTTTTCTCTCTGTGCTCTCGGTGTCCTCTGTGGCTAATTGAGTTTCGTTCAGGCCGCCTTGAGTTTCGCCAGCACCGTCGTGGTCGAGAAGCCCGGCCGCAGCCGCGCCAGATGCACGCGGCCGCCGTAGGACTCTATAAACTCACTGCCCACCACCTCGTCCGGCCGATAGTCCGCACCCTTGATGAGCACGTCCGGCCGCAGCGCCTGGATCAGCGCCAGCGGCGTCGCTTCCTCGAAGACGGTCACGAAGTCCACCGCGTGCAGCCCGGCCAGCACCTGCGCCCGCGCCTCCACCGGGTTGACCGGCCGGCCATCGCCCTTGAGCCGCCGCACACTCGCGTCGCTGTTCAGGCCGACCACCAGCACATCGCCCTGCGCCCGCGCCTCCTGCAAATACTGCACATGGCCGGCGTGCAGGACGTCGAAGCAACCGTTGGTGAACGCCACGCGCTGGCCCAGCCGCCGCCGGCTCTCCAGCTCGCGGCGCAGCGGCTCCAGTGACAGCACCTTGTCACTGCCGGGTGACGCGCCGTTGTTCACCGTGCCGTTGTAGAGGATGTCGCGCAAAATCTCGTCGCGTGTCACCGTGGCGACGCCGATCTTCTCCACCTCCAGGCCGCCGGCGACGTTCGCCAAAGCAATGGCCACGTCGTAGTCGGCGCCCGCCGCCAGCGCCAGCGCCAGCACGCTCAGCACCATGTCGCCGGCACCCGTGATGTCGTACACCTGCCGCGGCCGCGTCGCGAACAGCTGCCGCCGGCCGTCGCGGTGTGCCAGCGCCATGCCGTCCTTGTCCAGCGTGATGACCGCCGCTTCCAGGTCCAGCTGCGTCTGCAACTGCACCGCTGCCTCGAACACCTCGGCGGCGCCCGTCAGCGGCGCCCGGCCGGTTGCCAGGCTCGCCTCCAGGCGGTTCGGCGTCAGCGCGGAGCAGCCGTGATATTTGCGGTAGTCGTGGCCGCGCACCGGGTCGGCGAGCACGCGCAGGCCCAGCGCCCGCGCCCCGGCGATGGTCGCGGCCAGCACGCCCGGCGTACACACGCCCTTGTCGTAGTCGCTGATGAGCACGATGTCGGTCTTGCGCAACTGCTGGCCGATGACCTGGCACAGGGCCGCCTCGGCGGGTGCCGGCACCGGGCGGCGCACTTCGTAATCAACGCGAATCATCTGCTGCGGATGGCGGTGCTGGGCGCGGCCAATGTAGCGCTCCTTGACGGTGGTCGGCCGGTCGGCGTCGGTGACAACGCCCTCGTGATCGATGCCCAGGTCGGTCAGCGTCTGCCGCAGCCGGGCGGCGTCGGCGTCGGGGCCGACCACGCCGGCCACGGCCACGCGCGCCCCAGCGCTCGCAGCATGGTTGCGACGCTGCTGGCGCCGCCGAGGCGCTCCTCGCGACGGTCGGCGTGCAGCAAAATGACGGGCGCTTCCTGGCTGATGCGCTCGGCGTCGCCCCAGACGTAGCGATCCAGCATCACGTCGCCCACGACCAGCACACGCGGTTGGCCCAGGTTCTGCACCAGTTCGATCAGGTCGGCGGACATGCGCACCTCCGTGTGCGTTGGGGCGGTCCTTCTTCGCTGCCGGCGAGCGGGGTCGCGTCAGCGCCCGTGCGCGGACGCGCACGGGCGCTGACGCGACCCCGCTCGTTTGATTTACGCGGCGACGGCCACGTCCGGCGTCACCGCCGGCGCCGCCGCCAGTTCGCAGGCGACCGCAGCCTGCAACAGCGGCAGCAGCAATTCGTGATGGCCGATCAACTCGATGCCCTCGCTGCTGGGCCGCTCCAGCACGTTGACGCGCGAACGGTACTGCACCTGCTTGTCGAAGTTGACCGTCACCAGGCCGTCGAGATTGTGGCCGAAGTTGTGAGCCACCGCCACCGCCTTGACGAACACCTCCGGCATCACCACGGCGCTGCCGAGGTTCAGCCAGACGCCGAACGCCATCCCCGCCACGACGCTGCACAGACGGCGGAAGTCCGTCAGCGACGCCTCGCCCAGCGCCGCCCCGGAGACGTGCGGGTGCATATGCACAATGTCGGTGCCCAGCGCGACGTGGATGGTGCAGGGGATGCCGGCCCGGTGGGCGGCCAGCACGAGACTGGTGTCGGCGTACGGCGGGTTCAGCGATTCCAGGTGGCGGCCCAGGCCGGCGCCCAGGCCGATGTCGTTCTCGGCGCCAACGCGGCCGGCAACCGCGAAGGCGTCGGCGGTCTCGCGGGCCATGCCGAACTGGCCGCTCGGCAGCTGGGCGGCCACGTCCTCACTGGTTTTACCGGCGACCGCCAGCTCGAAGTCGTGGATCGCCGCGGAGCCATTCATCGCCACCGCCCGGAGCACACCGCGGCGGATCAGGTCAATCAAATACGGGGCACAGCCGGTCTTGATGACGTGGCCGCCCAGCGCCGCGACAACGGTGCGACCGTCGGCCCTGGCCCGGCACAGGTGCTGGCAGACGCGGCGCAGCTGGTTGGCGGCCAGCTGCCGCGGCAGGCTGGCCAGCCAGTCCGCCAGCGCGACGCCGGCCTCGACGGGATGGCCCAGGTCGTCGTGAAAGACCTTCGACGGCCGCGACGCGAGTTCGTAGGTCTTCAGGCCGTGCAGATCAAACGGCGCCAGCGCGGTCTGATCGCACCCAGGCGGCAGGTTCCTTCCGTTCACCCGAGCACTTCTTTCAGTTTGTGGTCAAACCCGTCCTGCCCGGCCGTGACCGCGAGTTGAATGCGCAACGCCCACAACTCGCGGTCGCCCAGCCGGCTCAGCCGCAGTTTGACCAGGTCTTTCTGGGTCGTGACAACCACACACTCCGTTGCCTGTTGCCGTGCCCAGGACCGCAGCTCCTCCACGTCGGTCCGGGTGTATTGATGATGGTCGGGGTACGTCCGGAAGTCCGTCACCTCCCCCAACCCCGCCAGCGTGCGGCGAAACCCCTCCGGGTTGCCCAGGCCGCAAAACGCCACCAGCGACCGCCCCGCCAGCCCCTTCACCGGCAGGGCCTGCCCGTCCGCATTCACCCACGCGGCCGGCTGATGCACCGATTCGGCCACCGTCAGCCCCGGGGCCACGCGCGCGACACGCTCCCGGATGGCGGCAACCGCCGCGGGCTCCACCTGGTCGCAGCGCGTCAGCAGCGCCACCTGCGCCCGTCGCAGACCGCTGACCGGCTCACGCAACAGGCCGCGCGGGAACAGCTGGCCGTGGCCGAACGGGGCCGTCGCGTCGAGCAGCACGATGTCCAGCGCTCGCGCCAGCCGGCGGTGCTGGAAGCCGTCGTCGAGCACGAGCACTTCACTCTCCAGCTCCTCGACGGCCACCCGCGCCAGCGCCGCCCGGTCGGCCCCCTGCAGGTGCGGCACGTCGGGCAGGTTCTCCTCCAGCACCAGCGCCTCATCGTTCACCCCCGCGCTGGCGCCGTAGCCGCGGCTCAGCACGGCGACCCGCAGGTCCAGGCCGCGGTAAAAGCGGGCGACGTACTCGACACACGGCGTCTTGCCGGTGCCGCCCAGCGTCAGGTTGCCGACGCTGACCACCGGCACCGCAGCCCGCTCGACACGCCGCCAGCCGCGGTCGTACAGGCCGTTGCGCAGGCGCACGCCGAGGCCGTAGGGAGCGCTCAGCAGCCGCAGCCCCAGGCGCTGCACGGCGGGCCAAATTCCGCGAGATTTACAGGCGATCAGGTCGTGATACTGTGTGTGCCAGGAACCCACGGTTGGCCCCGCCCGGTCGTGCTGGTTAGCAGGGGGCTGTGTTATAGCCCGAGTCGCGTTTGGCTGTCAACCGCGCCTTTTTTTAGCGCGCGTGGCGGTTGGGGGTAGCGGAAGTCGCCAGACTTCCGTCCAGCGCTACGCGGAAGTCTGGCGACTTCCACTACAGACACAGGCCGTTCCCCGGAAGCGGGCTGGGCGGCATAATAGGGATAGTGCCAGGGAGGGCTTTCATCTCGTTTCATTTCACAGACCCCCTGTCTGCCGCAGGGAACGCGTGGATTCCCTACCCCCAGCCAGGCGCCGTTTACGTTTCGCGCTCGGTGCGCGCGAAACGTAAACGGCGCCTGGCTGGCAGAACCAGCCGGACACCGATTCTTGGCCTTTCCCATCCTTCTTCCCCAGCCGCGCCATTTTGTCGTCACTTTCCTCATGGACATCTAATCATTGCCGGGTTACCTTTAATGAATTGCCGGGTTCAACGCCGGGACTGACTCCAACCCACGACTCACCTCCTCCCGCCTCGGAAGTGCAGAGGGCGACCGTCTATGCCGCTGGTGCAACGTCTGGTTCAGAATGGCAAACTTCAGGAGAGCGATGTCGTCTCCCTCGACGAGCAGCGCGCCGCCAACCCTGACAAGCCCGTTCACGAACTGCTCATCGAAAAGGGCTATGCCCGCGAGGAAGATGTCCTCACCGCCCTCGCGGAAGAGTTCGGCATGGACCTCGTCGATCTCTCCAAGGTCAGCGTGGACCCGAACACCTTGAAGGAAATGCCGTTGCGCATGGTCCACCGCCGCGCACTGATGCCGCTGTCGCGCGAGAACGGCACCCTGGTTGTCGCCACCGGCGACCCCTTCGACGTGTACTCCCTCGACGAACTGGCCACCCTCACGGGGCTGCACATCCATCCCGTGCTCGCCAGCCCGCGCAAGATTCAGCGCCTCATCAAGATGCACTTCGGCGTCGGTGGCGATACCGTCACCACCATGGCGCAGGAGCGCGAGGAGGAGCAGCTCGAACTCCTAGAGGACATCGAGGCCGACGACAGCGAGATGGCCAAGCAGGCGCAGGAAGCCTCGGTCGTCAAGCTGGTCAACGAAATCCTCATCGAGGCCGCCAACGAGCGCGCCAGCGACATCCACGTTGAGGTCGAGGACAAGGGCGCTCTGCGCATCCGCTACCGCGTTGACGGTCTGCTGCAAACGCAGCCGCTGCCGCCGGAGATCAACCGTTTCCAGGCCGCCATCATCAGCCGCATCAAGATCATGTCGCGCCTGAACATCGCCGAGAAGCGGTTGCCGCAGGACGGCCGTATCAAGATGCGCGTGCAGAACCGCGAGATCGACGTCCGCGTTTCCATCATTCCGATGGTTCACGGTGAAGGCATCGTCATGCGTCTGCTCGACAAGGGCCGCATGGTCTTCAACCTCAAGAACGTCGGCATGCTCGATGACGTGTACACCGTCTTCAAGAAGCTGATCGACAAGCCGCACGGCATCGTCCTGGTCACCGGCCCGACCGGCTCCGGCAAATCGACCACGCTCTATTCCGCCCTCAATGAGATCAAGGACGAATACACCAAGATCATCACGGTCGAGGACCCCGTTGAGTATCAGCAGCCGGGCATCAGTCAGATTCAGGTGCATCACAAGATCGGCCTGACCTTCGCGGCCAGCCTGCGCAGCATCCTGCGTCACGACCCGGACGTGATCCTCATCGGCGAAATGCGCGATAAGGAGACGGCCGACAGCGCCATCCAGGCGTCGCTGACCGGCCACATGGTCTTCAGCACCCTGCACACCAACGACGCGCCCAGCGCCTTCACCCGTATGATCGACATGGGCGTCGAGCCGTTCCTGGTCGGCAGCACGGTCGAAGGCGTCATGGCCCAGCGCCTGGTGCGCACCATCTGCCCGGAGTGCAAGGTCACCTACGAACACGACCCGCTCGACCTGCCCAGCGACTTCCCGATGCCGGAAGACGGCTCGCGGCCAGTGCTGTACAAGGGCGCCGGCTGCCGGGCCTGCCGCCAGACCGGCTACCGCGGCCGTACCGGCATTCACGAACTGATGGTCACCAACGAAGAGATCCGCGACCTGGTGGTGCAGCGCGTCAACGCCGGCCACATCCGCAACGTGGCGTCCAAGCACGGCATGATTACGCTGCGCAAGGACGGCTGGCGCAAGGTGCTCAAGGGCATGACCACCGTCGATGAGGTCGCCCGTGTCACCGCCGGCGACATTGTTATGTAAACTCGGTTGTCTGCCGCAAGCGGCAGACAAGAAGTCTTCCCGCCCGGACATCGCCTCCAGGACCCCACCCATGCCGGACTTCACCTACGAAGCCATCGCCACCAGCGGCCAGCGCAGCCAGGGCACGCTGACCGCCAACAACGAGCGCGACGCCGCCGCCCAGCTCGACGCCCGCGGTCTCTATCCGCTGCGCATCCACGCCCCGCGGCAGAGCGGCGCCACCGCCAACCTCCGCACCGGCGGCAAAAAAGTCGGCGCCCGCGTCATGGCCAACTTCTACTCGCAGCTGGCCGACCTGCTGCACTCCGGCGTGCCGCTGCTGCGCAGCCTCGACATCCTCGAACGTCAGAGTTCCGCCCCGGCCCTGTCCGCCGTCCTCCGCGACATCCGCACCCGCGTCGCCGACGGCACCAGCATGGCCGACGCCATGGCGCTGCACCCACGCACCTTTAACGAACTCGCCATCAGCATGATTAAAGCCGGCCAGGAAGGCGGCTTCATGGAAGACGTGCTCAAGCGCATCGCCGACTTCACCGAACAGCAGGAGGACCTCAAGGGCAAGGTCGTCGGCTCCATGGCCTACCCGGTCTTTCTGGCCATCGCCGGCACCGCCATCCTGCTCATCCTGGTGATTTTCTTCGTTCCGCAATTCCGGCCCATCTTCGCCAAGCTCGAAGAAAAGGGCGAACTGCCGTTCGTCACCACCTTGTTGCTCAACTTCAGCGCTTTCCTGATCGGCTACTGGTGGATGATGCTCATTGGGCTCGTCGGCAGTATCATCGGCTTCAAGTCCTGGGCGGCCTCCGAGAGCGGCCGCTGGGCCATGGACCGCATCCGCCTGCGATTGCCGCAGGCCGGCACCATTTTCCTCAACCTGGCCCTGTCGCGCTTCACGCGCATCCTGGGTACGCTGATGCACAACGGCATCCCGATTTTGAACGCGCTGCGCATCGCCAAGGACTCGACCGGTAACCGGGTGCTCGCCGAGGCCATCGACAAGGCCGCGGACAACGTCACCGGCGGCAAGTCCCTGGCGCAGCCGTTGGCTGCGTGCAAATTCTTCCCGCGCGACGTGGTCGAGATGGTGTCCGTCGGCGAGGAGAGCAACAGCCTGGAGACGGTGCTGCTCAACATCGCCAACGGCCTGGAAAAACGGACGATGCGGCAACTGGAGCTGTTTGTGCGCTTGTTGGAGCCGGTCATGCTGCTCGTCATGGCTGGCGTGACGCTGGTGATCGTGACCGGACTGCTGCTGCCGGTGTTCAAGATGAGCAGCACGGTGCAGTAAACCAGCGAGTTCCTGGTCGGAGCCCGAGCGCCAGCGCTGGCGCTCAAGCTCGGACTCACACTGCCGACGTCATGAAAAAAATCGTCGCAAGTTGTGTCCGCTGTCGCGTTCGGGTGGTGCCGGGTGCCTCTCATAAACGGGAAGGCACGTTCCCGTCATGGATGAAGCAAGTTGTTTGCTATGCTGGCTTTACGCTTAGGAAAAAATTTCCAATTTATTAATGGCAGTGGAACTTGAGCAAAGGTAGAAAACATTCATCAGTCTTTAATGGCGTGCCGTGGTAAGATTACCCCATCGAACAGGGAATCTCGGCAATTGAGAGGGAGGAACGAGACCATGCTGAAGCGCACGACCACAACGGTTGTGGTGGCCGCACGAGAAACGCGGAGCGGCTTCACCTTGATGGAAATGCTGGTGGTGGTGGCGATCATCGTCATCCTCGCCGGGGCGGCGACGCCGCTGGTGCTGAACTACCTGGCCCAGGCCCGCATGGACCGGGCCAAACTGGATATCAAGAAACTTGAGACGGCGGTCGGCGGTTTCTACGCCAAGCACGGTACATACCCGCAGACCCTGCCACAGCTGACCCAGCCGGATATCGACGGCAATCCGCCCGTCCTGGGTATGCAGGATCTCCTGGACCCCTGGGGCAACCAGTACCAGTATAACCCTCAGCAGTTTACCAGCCGCGGCGTCCCGATGATCTCGTCCGGCGGCCCCAACGGGCAATCCCAGAATTTGAACAACAACAATATCAAATAGGGATCGTCGCCACGCCGTCCTTCCCGCCTGCCAAGGAACGAACCAGGAGAATATGGTGCGCACGCAACGCAAAGGAGCCTCGCTGTTCGAGATCATCGTGGTGATGGCCATCCTGGTCATCGCCGCGGGGCTCGCCGTGCCCTCTCTGAAATCCATGATGGGCAACACGCCCATGAAGGCGGCCGCGGATCAGGTCAAGTCGCGCTGGGCGGAGGCGCGGGCCAAGGCCATCGAGGAGGGCAAGCCCTATCGCTTCCAGATCAAGGACAGCACCAGTTACCGCATCGCCCCCGATGACGACTTCGACAGCTCCAGCGGTCTGGACGACACGCTGCCCAAGGACGTGACCTTCGGCAGCACCAGCAACACTGGCAACAACACTGGCAACAGCAACGGCAACAACACCAGCAGCACGAACGCCGACGGCAACGTCAGCATCATTTTCCTGCCGGACGGCACGACCACCTCGGACGTGGAACTGGGCCTGAAGGGCCAGGGCTATGCGCCCGTAACGCTGAAACTGAACAAGACCACCGGCGCCTCCCGCTGACGCTGGTGGCCGCCTGCGGGAAGGAAGATGGCCATGCTCGCTCGCACTCGTCAGGGCTCGCCACGGCAGGCCCGGCGCTCCGGTCTGACACTCCTGGAAGTGCTGGTGTCCCTGGCCATCTTCCTGCTGTCCCTGGTGGCTCTCTCCCGCCTCATGGGCATGGGCACCGACTTTGCCCGCGACTCGCAGCAGCAGACTGAATGCCTGCGCCTGGCCCAGTCCAAGTTGAACGAGGTCATGGCCGGCGTCATCAGCTGCAGCAGCGGCGGCAGTTCCGGCAGCTTCGACGAGAACCCCGACTTTCAGTACACGGTGGACATCGAGCCGAACGCCGATTTCTCTTCCTCTTCCAACCTGTACGACATCACCGTGACCGCGTTCCGCCAGCGGCCCGACGGCACGAAAATGTCCGTCACCGTCAACCACACGCTCTTCGACCCCAGCCTGCGCGGCACCACCGTCAACACCAGTTCGTCCTCGTCGTCCTCGTCCTCGTCCTCATCCTCAACCACCAGCGGAGCCGGCCAGTGATGACACACCCCCCCGCCGGCGCGCGGCGCGCGCGCCGCGTTTACACTGCTGGAAGTGATCCTGGCGCTGAGCATTTCGCTGCTCCTGCTGGGGGCGCTGTACGTCGCCCTGCAGATCCTCATGTCCAGCACGGACACTGGCCGCAGTCTGGTGACCGAGGCCAACGTGTCGCGCGGCGTTTTTAACAAAATCACCAGCGACATCAACTCCAACCTGACGCCGCTCGACCCGCGCTTCAACAACGCCATCAACCTGCCCGACGGCACCAACACGCCCATCGGCGCCGCCGCGGCCGCCGCCAACAGCAGCAGCAGCGGCACGACCAGTTCGGGCACCTCGGGCACCACGAGCGGCAGCGGTTCCGGTTCGGGCACCGGCGGTGGTTCCAGTTCGGGCACCGGCGGTGGTAGCGGCAGCAGTAGCGGCAGCAGCAACACGACGCCGCCCGCGCCCGCCGGCACGCCGGTGACCTTCAACCTCATGGTCCAGGGCGATTCCAGCTGCTTGACGCTGTATCTCGTCACGGTGCCGCGGGCGCCGTTGGACGCCCTCAAGGCCACCGCTGCTGCCGACGGGACGGACATGCCGTTGCCCGTGGCCGACCTGCGGCGCATCAGTTACTGCCTGATCGATGGCAAGGGCCTCGCTCGCCAGGAAATCAAGATGGTGACGGATGTCAACTCGGTGGCCACCCTGCCGCCGAGCCTCTCCACCGACGACCCCGGCACCACAATCGTGGGCGAGGGCGTCACGTCCGTGCAGTTTCAATACTGGGACGGCATGGAATGGCAGGACAGCTGGGACGGCACCATGCTGAGTTCGATTGACATGGTGACGCCGCAGGGGCCGCCGATGGCCATTGCCGTCACCATCACCATGAAGCGCCCCGGCAACATGGGCGACCGTACTTACAAGCACGTCGTCGCCATCCCAACCGCCAACAACGGGATCGCCTCGGCCACCACCACCAGCGGCTCCTAACCCGGGCAAAGCCATGCTGCACCAACCGACTTCCCGTGCGACCGGCCACGACCGGCGGGCCTTCGTCATCCTGATGGTTCTCATCGTCGTGGTCGTGCTGTCACTGGCCGCCTACCACTACGTCGATCTGACGCTGTCGGAATCCAAGGTGTCCGAGAAGACAGTGAAGCTGGCGCAGGCGCGGCTGGCCGCTGACGCCGCCGTCAACTGGGCGATGGCCGCCCTGGCGACGCCGACCGCGATCAGCGGTGATCCGCTCAACGGGGTGGTCTTCAGCAACCAGGCCGTGCTGCAGGGCAAGACCCTGGGCACCAGTTCGCAGGTCGTCTGGAGCATTATCACGCCCGCTTACCAGGACGACGGCGGCATCAGCCAGACCGGAGCCAGCACCGGCGTCGGTTCAGGCACCAACGGCAACTTCCGCTTTGGCTTCGGCGACGAGGGGGCCAAGATCAACCTCAACGGCGTCATGAAGCAGGATCCGACGGGCGTGACGCTGTACAACATGCTGATGCTGCTGCCCAACATGACCGACCCCATCGCCGCGTCCATCTGCGTCTGGCTGGGCGGCACGGACGACCCCAACAACCCCAACTACCCCGTACTGGTCAACGGGGCCACGGACGCTTATTACACCTCGCTCAACCCGTCCTACCAGGGCAAATACGGCCCCATCGACAGCCTGGAGGAATTGCTGCTGGTCCAGGGCGTGACGCCGCAACTGCTGTTCGGCAACGACCGCAACCGCAACGGCACCCTCGAACCGGACGAGGATCAGGGCATTTACGGCTACCCGAGCATGGGCTGGTCGCTGTACCTGACGGTGTACACCCGTGACCGCAACGTGGACTACATGGGCAACCCGCGGGTTAACCTCAACGACCCCAGCGTCACCGACGCGCCGACGTTGCTGCAAAACTTGACGACGGCCGGCGTGGACGAGAACCTGGCGGCGTTCATCGTGCTGTACCGCATGTTAGGGGCGTCATCGGCGCCGCCGGCCACGTCGTCCACGCCGGCCCCGACCACCAGCGGTTCCGGCGGCAAGGGGGGGACCAGCAAGAACACCAAGCCCGCGCCGGTGACGGGAACCGTGTCGGCTGGCGTGGTCGATCAGGCCGTCAGCGCTGCCGCCGCCAAAAGCAGCAGCAGTAGCAGCAGTAGCAGCAGCAGCAGCAGCGGCACGACCAGCGCCTTCAAAGCGACGGTTTCGTCGCCGTACGATCTGATTGGCACGTGGGTAATGATCGCGGGCGCAACGCCCCAGGATCCGGACACGTATTACCCCTGCCCGCTCAACGACTCGACGCAGCTGCCGACGCTGCTGCCGACGCTGCTGGATGAGACAACGACTTCCGCATCGACGGAGTTTTTCGGGCGCATCAACATTAACACCGCGTCGCCGGCGGTGCTGGCGACGCTGCCAGCGGTGCTACCGGGCTATTCCGCGAGCAACAGTTCGTCCTCGAGCGGCAGCACGTCCTCGAGCGGCAGCTCGACCCCGAACCCGGCCCAGACGCTGACCAGCGACCAGATCACGGCGATCGTCAACGCCCAACCGCAGATGAACTCGGGCCAGCCGCTGGACCCGATGTACAACTCGCCAGCCTGGCTGATCTCGCAAGCCAATCTGCCGGTGGCGCTGGTCAAGAACCTGGACAAGTACATCACCACACGCTCGGACGTGTATCGGATGCAGGCGCTCGGCTACTTCGGCGACGGCAGCAGCGGCCCGGTGGCGCGGATCGAGGCCGTCATCGACGCCAACGGCGGTCAGCCGCGCCTCCTGTACCGCCGTGACCTCACGGAACTGGGCAAGGGCTTTGACCTGCCGCCGTCGCAGTGAGCTGGCAGTCAGGGTCAGAAGTCAGAACTCAGAAGTCAGCAAGCAGGCTCGTACCTCATGCGTGTGCGCGTCCCCGACTTCCTCGCAACGGCCAACTAACATCAGGGAGACTTGCTTCGTGTCACGTTTTCTCGGCATCGACTGGGACCAACACCAGTTGCACATACTCCAGGGCGGCGGTCGCGGCAGCGCTTGCCTCGAACGCGCGGCGCTGTCGCTGGACGGCGTCACCTTCACCCCCGCGAACGCGGAGGCCGCCGGCAAGCTGCTCCGCCAGCGCCTCAAGGAGGCCGGCTTCGAGGCCGCGCCCGTGCTGGCCACCGTCAGCCGGGATCGGGTCGTTCTCAAGGAAGTCCGCATCCCGCCAGTCGCCGAGAACGAGGAACCGGCCCTCGTCCGCTTCCAGGCCGCCAAGGAACTTACCGAGGCGGACAACGTGGTCATTGACTACTGCTCCCGCCCCGGCAACGGCGACCGCCGCGCCTTCGTGGTGGCGCTCCGCAAGGATGTGGTCAATTTCTTCCAGTTAATGTGCAAGGCAGCTGGCCTGAAACTGCTGACGTTGACGCCGCGCGCCTTCGGCACCGCCATCGCTGTGCAGCACAGCCCCGTCAAGCCCGGCGCCGATTCGCCGGTGGCGGTCGTCTCGCTGGCGCCGCACTGGGCCGAGTTCTTCATCCTCCGCGGCGAACAGATCGTGTTCTCGCGGCCGTTGATGCCCGGCGCCGGCCTGCCCGGTGAGGTGCGCCGCAACCTGGCCGCCTTCGCCAATCAGGGGCCGCGCCAGAACGGCGCGGATCAGGTGCAGGGCCTGTACCTGGCCGGCAGCGAGGAGCACCCCGACCTGCAACTGCAGCTGGAGCAGTCGCTCGGCCTGCCGGTCTATCCGCTGGATCCGTTCGCGGGCCAGGACAAGCTGCATTTCGCCGGCGGACCGCGCGGCGGCTTCACACCGCTGGCCGGCCTGTTGCTTGGCTGGTCCGCCCGCCAGCGCTGTGCCATCAACCTCGTCAAACCGCGCGAGCCCACCACCGCCGCTGACCCCAACCGCCGCAAGAAGGTGCTGGCGGCCCTGCTGGGTGTCGCCGCTTTGTTCCTGCTCGGCTCGCTGGCCCTCGCCTTCCAGGCGGGCGAGGCCCACAGGGAAGAGGAATTGCGGGATGTCGTCGGCAATCTCGACAACGAACTTCGCAAGCTGGACCCCGAGGCCAAACAGATCGAGGCCCTGAAAAACTGGATGGGCAACTCCGTGTCGGTGATCGACGAACTGTACGACCTGACCGCCCTGTTCCCGCACAAGAAGGGGCTGCACCTCAAGGAAATCTCGTTCGCGTTACGGGACGCGAAGGCCGCCGGAGGACCGGGCAAGGCGCCGCCACCAGCGCCGCCGCCGCCCGGAGCCAGGGACAGGAACGCGGTCCGGGAGAAGTATCACGCCGTCATGATTATCACTGGTGAGGTGCCCACCGGCGACGACCGCCTGGTGGAAAAGCTCAAGGACGACCTCAAGGAACGCGGCCGGCGGGCCAGAATCCTGTACCTGCCCGGCGCCAGCAAGAAGAACGCCAAGGAGTTCGCGCTGGAGATCGACCTGGGCCGAGCGCCCAGCGCCCCTACTCGCTGAAGCTGGTAGTGCCGCCGCCGATCTTTGATCGCAACGCCACGCCAGTGCCGCCGCCGAACCAGCAACTGCCGGCGACGGAGCAGTTGCAGCCGCCCGTCCGGGTGGAAGCGAAGGACGAGGAGGGCCAGCCATGAACCCCAACGAACGTCGCAAGGCGATCCTGCTCGGCGCCCTGATCGCCACGATTCTTGTGGTCGGCGGTGGCTACTTGTTTGTGTGGCTGCCCTACCAGGAGACGCAGGCAAACATCGAACGGCTGGAGCAGGATCGGCTCGCCAAGCAGACGAAGCTCGCCCTGCTGAAGAAGGAGCAGAAGAAGCTGGAGCGCTGGCGGTTGTACAGCCTGCCGGGCGAGGTGGCCGCTCCGGTCAGGCAGCAACCCGGCCACCCGGTCGGGCCGGTCGGCAAGGACGATCAGTATTTCTACCTGGAAGGCGAATACCTCAAATACCTGGATCACTCGCTGCTCAGGTACGACATCAGCCATGACTACCCGTCGCGCGACAAAAAGGCCGAGCCCCGGGCGGCCGGGCCGCAGGCGGCGCAGGTGCCGCCGTTCACGGCACTGACCTTCGATGTCAAGATTCAGAAGACCCGGCTGGGGAACCTGGTCAACTGGATGAACGACTTCCAGCGGACGCCGCTGCTGCAGCGCATCAAGAAGGTGACGATCAAGGTGCCGCCGGGCGCCAAGGATCCCGGCCTGCTCGACGCGGACCTCGTCGTCGAGGCGCTGATTGTGCAGGGGGCGTCGGCCAAACACGGCAAGACGCTGCTGGGCGTCGATGAGCGGCTGGTGGCGCTGAACACCTTTATCACGCTGCGCCGCGGCCCGGCCGGGCTGGCGCTGCTGCCGTACCTGGTCGGCCCCACCGGCCCCCGGGCGACGCCGCCGCTGCAGGACCAGCCGCCCGCGCGCGATTACCTGGCCCTGGCCAAGAAGGACATCTTCACCGGGCCGATTCCCGTTCGTCCGCCGAGGCCGCCGCAGCCGCCCACGGAAGAATATAAACCGCCGCCGCCGCCGCAGTACACGGAGAACGTGGTCGCGTTCATGCGGCTGACGGACATCTCCGGGCCGGAGGCCGGGCCGCTGGAGGCGAATCTGTTTGATCCGTCGCGCAAGGTCGCCATCCGCCTGCGGCAGCAGCGCGGCTACGACCGCTTTCCGCTGCTGGTCAATTACAAGAACGGCCCCGTCATCCTGGCTCAGCTGGCGTCCTTCGAGGGCACGCGCAGCCTGATCTTCCGCGCTGAACTGGCGGCGGTCGAGCCCTCGCCGAAATCGAGCAAGCCTTACGCCGAAACTCACGCCATTTACAAGTTGACCAAGACCGACCTGGCCGAACTGGTGGACGCCAAAAAGATCCAGTCCAAGGACATCGACCGCGTCTATCGGCTGCACACGTCGTACTGGAACGAACTGGTGCGCGACCAGGTGCTGACGCTGGGCGGCAAGGGCGGCGGCGGGAACTTTGGCGGCGGCGGGAACTTTGGCGGCTTCCCCAAGGGGGGTGGCAAGGGCAAGGGCAAAGGTAAGGGCAGCGCGGCGCCCAAGGCCGGCAGCGAGTACGTCTCCAAGCTGGGCCTGGTGCGCGGCAAGGTGCTCACGGCGGACAGCACGCATGTGGTGTTCCTGCTCGACGAGCGCTACTGCACCACGACGGACGCGAAGGGCAATGCGGTGCGGCACTACGGCTTCTTCCGCCTGTCCGGCAAGGTGGGCGACGCCCTGCACCATCCGGTCGTGGAGGAACGGGTTGCGCGCGAGCTGCTGACCGCGCTGCGCGCACCGGACGAGGATGACGAGCCGTGAGACTGAGCGCCAAAAATAATTGCCCTTCCCTTTTCCTGCGCTCCGGCGTATAGGCCCTCCACGACACATTGCCAACCGAGGGGGCCACAGGTTCATGGAGGTGGCAGCCCGTCCGCGCCCGGGGAAGCGCGGAGCCTGCGTCCGAACCGCGGCCGGGAAATCTCGCTCAATAACATGGGCGGACCCTGCCGATGGTAACGATAATACGGAAGCAGCAGATTTTGCTGTCGCAGGCAGGAGTGATTGGCTATCATGAACAATTGGTTTGGTTGGCATAACGTCGGTAATCAGGGGTGCCGTTCTTTGGGGACCCGACAGGGGAATACCATGACAAACGTGCGACGCTGCTGGCGGTGGGGAATGCTCCTTGCCGTCCTGGTGTGCAGCCAGGCGGGGCCGGCCCGTGCTCTTGCGCAGGGCCCGGTCAAGAAGGACCAGGAGACGGGCATCAAGCCGAAGGTGCTGCCGACCTACGTCTTTGAGATGAAGGACAAGCCCTGGCACGGGCCGGGCGGCGTGCTCGAGTGGCTGGTCGATAAGACCAAGATGCCCGTCATCTCCACGCACAAGCCGACGGGCTCCATGAATTTCATCTCGCCCGACAAAGTGAAGTACACCATCCCCCAGATCATCGACATCCTCAACGAGGCGCTGGCGCAGCAGCAGCTGATCCTCATCCGCAAGGTCGCCTCGATCACACTGCTGGCCACGGACCAGCCGATCCCCGAGACGGACATCCCACGCCTGACCGAGGCGGAACTGTACGAGCGCGGCAAGACCGAACTGGCGTCGGTCGCCATCCGGCTCAAGTCGCTGGACGCCGAGACGTTCCAGAAGGAAGCAAAGGACATGCTCGGCACCTTTGGCAAGGTGACGGCCCTGCCAACCGCCAACATGCTCATCCTGCGCGACCAGGCCGGCACGCTGCGCCAGGCCATCAAAATGATCAGGGAGATGGATACTGACACTCCGGAAGGGGTCGGCAAAACCACCATCACCTACCAATGTAAGTTCATCAAGGCGGCCGACGCCGCCGAGACCGTGACCAAGTTCCTGGGCACCGACAAGGAAGAGATTCAGGTCAAGGACAAGGCGGGCAACGTGCGGACGCGCATCCGCACTCACACCATCACCGTCGATGAAGGGCTGAACACGGTCATCATCAGCGGCCCGACCGACAAGATCGCCAAGGCCAAGGAGATCCTCGCCCAGATCGACAAGGGCGAGATCCGGTATCAGTACGGCTATCCGATCCTGCAGCGCATCGAGATCCCCAGCGGCAACGCCGAGGCCATTGCCAAGGCGGCGCAGATGGCGTTCAAGCAGTCGCAAACGCTGAACATCTCGAACATTGGCGGCACCGCCCTGCTGGTCTACGCCCGGCCGGGCGATCAGGTGAAAATTTCCCAGTTCGTCGAGGCTGCCCAGAAAGCGGCGGCGCCGGTTACGGTACTGGTGCCGTTGACCACCGCGGACGCGACCAAGCTGGCCGATACGCTCAACAAGATGCACGGTGATGCTGGCAAGGGTGGGCCGTTCATCGAGGCCGACACGGGCCGCAACGCGATCATCATCCGCGGCACTGCCCAGCAGGTCAAGGGTGTCAAGGAAGACATTGATCGCCTGCAGCAAAACACCATCGACGGCAAGAACGGCGGCCCTGCCAGTTCCACGCGCATCATCAATGTGGAGAAGGCCAGCGCCACCACCCTGGCCCGGGCCCTGCAGCGCATGATTCCGGAAATGCGGCCGGACACACACGTCAAGGTGATCCTGCCCGGCAGCGATCTGTTCAACAAGAAGAATCTGAAGAAAAGCCTGGACGAGATGAAGAATCTGCCTCCTCTGGAGGAGCCGAAGAAGAAGATCAAGAATGACACTGGCCTGAAGACCTTCGAGGACATCCGTTACGAGGAGGCCGCCCAGGAGAAGAAGGGCGGGCTGGTCGATCCGCGCGACAGCAAACCGCTGACGCTGACGGCGTTCGGCACCAAGATGATCGTCAACTGTGATGACCCGGCCGTCCTGAACCTGGTGCAGGACCTGGTGCGGCTGCTGACGCAGACCGACCCGGGCCCCGGCGATTTCCAGGTGGTCCGCCTGAAGTACGCCAGCGCCGTCGAGACCGCCAAGGTGCTCGACGATGCGTTCAACGGCCAGCAACAGCGCGGTGGCGGCGGCGGCGGCTTCGGCGGTGGCAAGGGCGGCGGCAAGGGTGGCGGCAAGGGCGGCGGCAAGGGCGGCGGCGGCTTCGGCGGCGGCGACCCGAGCGGCGGTATGGGGGGGGGCATGGGCGGCATGTTCATGCAGATGATGGGCGGCGGCGGTGGCCAGCGGCAGCAGAGCGTGGAGCGCGTCCGTGTCGTGGCCGACCCGTCCATTAATGCCCTGCTCATCAAGGCCAACGCCCTGGACATGCTGACGATTCGTGACCTGCTTGACATGGAACTGGACACCAACATCAACGACTCCACCGTCAAGATTCAGATGCGCTTTATCGGCCCGCTCAAGGCGGCCAACGCCTCCGAGGTGGCCTATGTCATCCAGCGCGTCTACGCCGAGAGCATGAGCCAGGCCAACATCCAGCGGGCGGCCATCGCAAACCTGGGAGGCTTATCGGTCGGCCAGTTCCGCGGGCCCAGCGACGGCGCCACCCACAACGTACAACTGACCCTGGGCGTGGATGACCGCTCCAACAGCATCATCGTGGCCTGTCCCAAGGGCCTGTTCGATGAGATCAAAACCCTGGTCGATCACCTGGAGGATGGGGCGGCGAACAACACTTCGCAGGTCAAGGTCGTGTCCATCCGTAACGTGGACCCGTTGCTGGTGCAGCAGGCCGTGGACGCCATCCAGGGCCGGCGCTTGAACACGGGCCGCGGCACTGGCGGCACTGGTGGCTTCGGCGGCTTCGGCGGCGGTGGCACCGGCGGCTTCGGCGGCGGCGGCATGGGCGGCGGCCGCGGCGGCGGCGGCATGGGCGGCTTCGGCGGCGGCACTGGCGGCTTCGGTGGCTTCGGCGGCGGCGGCACCGGTGGCTTCGGCGGCTTCGGCGGCGGCGGCCTCGGTGGCTTCGGCGGCGGCGGCATGGGCGGCGGCCGCGGCGGCATGGGCGGCGGCGGCATGGGTGGCGGCGGCATGGGTGGCGGCGGCGGCGCCCGCGGCGGCGTGGGCGGCGGCGCCCGCGGCAGCACACGCGGCTTCCTGGAGCCACAACCGGGAGGGTCGGATTTTTTCGCCTGCGGGGTCAAGGATGACCCGAAGTTCCTCGTCCTCTACGATCCGCAACAAGATCGCACTTCGAGTCCTGAACCAGTAGCCTTTGCGGTGCCCCGCCAGGATGGCGGGGCGCCCACCCTCCCCCTGGACCGGGTTCCGCAGGCTGCCATCGAATTCATGCAGATCAGCTACGAAGAAGAGCAGCAAGTCCCCGTGGTCGGCGGCGAGTCTGTCACCGGGCCGCGCCTCGGCGTCACCGCCGAGGCCCTGGAGGCGCTCGGCATCCTGGTGCTGCGGGCCAACAATCAGCAGGACCTGGAGGCGGCGCTCAAGATCATCGAGTACATCCAGAAGCTGGGCGCCCAGGCGGAAATCCAGATTAAACTGGTGCCGCTGCAGTACGCGGATGCCGTCAGCCTGGCCAACCAGCTGGCGTTCTTCCTGCAGCGCGTCATCATCGGACCGCAGGCGGTCACGCTGTCGCCGTTCGGGCGCGGCCGGGCGGCTTCGGTCAGCAGCCCGGCGGCTTCGGTCAGCAGGGCGGCGGCTTCGGTGGTGGCTTCGGCGGTCAGCAAGGCGGTGGCTTCGGTGGCCAGCAAGGCGGTGGCTTCGGCGGTCAGCAAGGCGGTGGCTTCGGTGGCCAGCAGGGCGCCGTGAGCCTCAACCTGAGCCAGCCGGCCGGCTCGGTGGTGTTTTACCCTGTCGTCCGGCTCAACGCCCTGCTGGTGGCGGCGCCCAAGTCGCGCATGGGCGATCTGTTGCGGCGCATCGAGGACCTCGACCGGCCGCCCACCACGAAGGCGGTGTCGTTCCCGCTCAAGCGGGCCTCGGCGACCGTCGTGGCCACGCAACTGCAACAGTTCTACGCCACGCGCAACCGCGAGTTGCAGACCCAGAACGAGATCAGCTTCGCGTCGGACCCCAACAACAACACGGTGATCGTGCAGGCCGCGCCCGGCGACCTGGCCGAGATTCGCGATCTGATCGAGCGCTTCGACAGCGTCGCCAACAACGCCCTCAGCGACCTGAAGATCATCCCGTTGCGCAACGCCATCTCAGACGTCCTGGCGGGCATCGTGCAGAAGGCCATCTCCGATGGTTACGTGCAGCCGAGCCTGGTCGGCTCAGGCGGCCTGCTCGGGGCGACCGGCGGCGGCGTCGGCGGCGTCGCCGGTGGCGGCCTGGGCGGCGGCGGCGGCCTGGGCGGCGGCGCTGGCGGCGGCCTGGGTGGCGTGGGCGGCCTGACAGGCGGTGTCCAGACGACGCCGGGCTACAAGTATCCCACCAAGACCAACAACCTGCGGTTCGTCAGCAACCGCAAGGACCTTGGCGGCCAGGAGGAGTCGAGCATTCTGGAGGACGTGCGCATCATCTCGGACGCGCGCATCAACAGCCTGATCGTCGCGGCCCCGGAGCGGACCATGAAGCTGATCGAGCTGCTGGTGCGCGACCTGGACGTGCCGCCGGCCGCCCGGGCCGAGATCAACATCTTCACGCTGAAGAAGGCGGACGCGGCGTCGCTGGCCAACTCGCTGCAGCAGCTGTTCCTGGGCACCGGTGCCGCTGGCGTCGGCGGCGCCGCCGGCGGCTTCGGCGGCGGTGCCGCGGGCGGCTTCGGCGGTGCCGGCGGCGGCTTCGGCGGTGCCGGCGGTGCCGCCGGCGGTGCGGGCACCGTCCCCCTGCTGCAGCTCACGCTGGGCGGCTTCACGCCGCAAGGGGCGCCGCTGATCCAGTTGCGCATCACCGTCGATGACCGCACCAACAGCCTCATCGTCGCCGGCAGCCGCAATGACCTCGATGTCATTGAGGCCATCGTCAGCCGGCTGGAGGACAGCGACGTGGCCCAGCGGCGCGTCACGGCCATCAAGCTCAAGAACGCCCAGGCGGCCGACGTGGCCAACGCCCTGACCACGTTCGTGGCCGGCATGATCTCGGTCTGGACCAAGGGCAACCAGCTGCAGCCCTTCCAGGAAATCCAGCGCGACGTGGTCGTCGTCGCCGAGCCGATCACCAACACGGTCATCTTCAGCGCCACGGATCGCTACTTCAACGAGCTGCTGCAGATCGTGATGCGCATCGACATGCTGCCGCCGCAGGTGGTCATCCAGGCAATCATCGCCGAGGTGGACCTGACGGGCACGGAGGAGTTCGGCGTGGAAATCGCGCTGCAGTCGCCGGTGATCTTCTCCCGCGGCGTGGACAGTACAGGCACGGTGCTGAACGCCTCGTCGCCGGGCTTCAACTTCAACAACACAGCGCTGCTGCCCACGTCCAGCCCTGGAGCCGGTCCGAGCACGGTCGGTTTCCAGGGGCTGGGCAACCTGGGCACGGGCCGGGTGTCGCCCAACAGCGGCATCGGCGGCTTCGTGTTCACGGCCTCCAGCAACGCGGTCAACGTGCTGGTGCGGGCCCTGAAGACGCAGAACCGCATCGACATCCTCAGCCGGCCGCAGTTGATGACCACCGACAACCAGGCGGCCCGCCTGCTGGTCGGCCAGCAGTACCCGACCATCTCCGGGTCGGTGGCGACCACGGCCACGACCGGCATTCCGACGGTGACCAACACCATCGTCTACAAGGATGTCGGCATCTCGCTGCAGGTGACGCCAAAGGTCAACCCCGATGGCACGGTGGTGATGCGCGTCATCCCCGAGGTCTCGACCGTCCAGCCGACGATGGTGATGATTAACACCGGCACGTTCGCCACGGCCTTCAACGTGCAGACGGTCGAGACGACGGTGATCGCCCAGGACGGC
Organism: uncultured Gemmataceae bacterium; assembly: GCA_963750165.1. Classification (GTDB taxonomy): domain Bacteria; phylum Planctomycetota; class Planctomycetia; order Gemmatales; family Gemmataceae; genus CAVVPN01. Next base: position 1,594,379 of record CAVVPN010000003.1, read on the forward strand.
GAGACGGTGGTGATCGGCGGCCTGATCCAGAAGACGGACAACAAGACGGAAAACGCGGTGCCGGTCCTGAGTAACCTGCCGATAGTCGGGGCGCTGTTCCGCTACCGCCAGCAGCTCAAGCACAAGCAGGAGCTGATCGTCATCCTGACGCCGCACATCGTCCGCTCGCCGCTGGACGCGGATCGGGCGCTGTACGACGAGGCGCGGCGCATGGACTGGGTGCTGGGCGACGTGATGAAGATGCACGGCCCGCGCGGCATCGACGTGCTCTCGAAGGTGCCGACGTCGCACCTGAACAACCCGTTGTACAAGGGTGGGCCTGGCGGCCCTGGCGGCCCCGGCGGCCCCGGCGGCCCGAACGCTGGCTGCAACAGCCCCGACTGCCTGATGGGCAAGAGCGGCTCGGACCTGGGCCCGGGGATGACGCCACCGCCGCTGGTGCCCGGCGTGGGACCGTGGGATCCCGGCTACAAGCCGGAGTACGGCCCGACGCCGCGGCCATTCGTGCCGCAGCAGCCGACGCTGCCGGCCACCCCGGCGCCGATGCCGAAAACGGTCCCGCCAGCGGCGCCGACCACCGCCCCGCCGCCGATGCCGGCCGCTCCGCTGTCGTTCGCGCCGGTGGCACCGCAGACGCACGTGACGCTGACCGGCCAACCGCAGGGGACGCCGGTGCTGCCGGTGCTGCCGGCGCTGCCGGCCCAACCGCAGATCGTGCTGCAACCGCCGGCCTCGGTGCCGCCTGGCCATACGGTGATGCCAGTGAACATCGTCCCCATGAACATGAACATGGGTCCCATTTCGGACACTCAGGGAAGGGAGTCCCGGTAATGGTCGCGGTCTCGTTCGCACAGGGTTCGGAGACGGCGACGCCGCGCCCGCGCCCCGACAGGGGGCGCGGGTGGGGTGGGTCGCGCGTCTGGGATTGTGGCTGGGGCTGGCCGTGGCGCCGCTGACCGGTTGTACCACCGGTGACAAGCTGTTCTGCTGCCCGGACTGGCTGCACGGGTCGCCGTTGGTCAACGACAACGCGGTGTGCCAGGTCGTGGCGACCTGGCAGAGTGAAGTGCAGTGGACGATTGATCCGGTCAACTACGGATCGACGCTGCCGGGCCTGGCGGGCAAGGTGTACCTGTTCGGTCAGGAGGCTAATCAACCGCTGGTGGGTGGCGGTGAGCTGGAGGTGGAGGTGTTCGACGAAAGCCGGCCGAACGCCCCGCCGCAGCGCCTGGAGAAATACAAGTTCGACAGGAAGTCGCTCCGGGAACTCATGCGTCAGGATCCGATTGGTTGCGGCTACACGGTGTTCCTGCCGTTGACCGCGTACCGGCCGGACATCACCCAGGTCCGGTTCAAGGTCTGTTACAAGACGGAGCGCGGCAACCCGCTGTACACGATCAGCAACACGACGGCGATCGTGCATGGCGACCGGTCGAACCAGAGCCTGGGGCCGGTACTGGCGAAGGCGGTGGGAATGCCGCTGTCGCCGGCTGGCGGCCCGCAGCAGCAGGTGTACCAGCAACAGCCGTACCAGCAACAGCCGTACCAGCAGCAGGTCCAGGCATCGTTCTACCAGCAGCAACAACAGCAGCAGTATCAGCAACAACAGCAACAGCAGTGGCAACAACAGCAACCGCAGTGGCAGCAACCGCCGCCGGCGAACATGCAGCGGTTCGCGATACCAACGGGGCCAACGCTGCCCAACCCGGGGTTGCAGCAGGGGCAATACCCACCGCAGCAGGGGCAATACCCACCGCAGCAGGGGCAATACCCACCGCAGCAGTCGGCGTTCGCGTCGGCGACCACGGGCGTTCCAGGTTACCAGCCCACGCAGCCGCCGGCCGCGACGATGCAACCGATGCCACCGGTCGCGCGGAAGCCCGAGGCGATTCAGACGGGGCCGCCGGCGGATCTGCTGCCCCACCTGCGACCGGAGCCTGGGACGGCGCCGCCGTACACACCGCCGAACCAGACGGGCGGACGAGTGCTGCAGTCGGTGTTCCCGGCGGTGCCGCCGATGCCGCCGCCGGACAACGGCCGGCCGGGGCAGCCGGTGACGACGGGTCTGCTGGTGGTGCCGCCGCCGCAACCCGGCGCGCTGGAGCCGGCGATCCCGCAAGCCAAGCCTGGGCGGGCGGGACTGGAGATGTCGTCGGGACTGCCGCCGACGGCGCCGGCCGTGGCGCCGGTGGGCCAGATCCAGCTGCTGCCACCGATTGCGACACAGCCGTCTGCGGCCGAGTCCGGCGAGTCGTCGGGACTGCGGGTGCTGTACTCGAACCACTGACGGTCGCGGGCGGTGCAGGATCAACCTGGAGAGCGGCCCTTCGTTATGGGAGGGCCGCTCTCTGTTTTTCGGCGCAGGAAGGAGTCATGCCTTCGTCTTCATACCGGCAGTGGCGGACGGTGCGCGCCGCGGCGTTGGATGAAATCGCCCACGCCCATGTCGCCGTCGATGGAACCGCGCCTGGCCGCCGCTACACGACCCAGCAGATCAATCGTGCTTACCCCACATTGATTGCTTCGCAGTTCCAAGGATTCTGTCGTGATCGGACCAACCTCGGCGACGACAAGAAGCCGGCGCCGCGGGTCTGGCTGACCTACACGCCCGTGGGCCGCCTCACGCACACCCTCCACCACTATCTCGGAGTGGCCGGCGGCGCCGCCGTACCCTGCTTCGCCCTCTTCGAGCGGAAGGTGTTCGCCGGCAAGCAGGAAGCGGTCATCGACTTTCTCAAGCAATTCGGCCTCAGCCGCGCGGAAGCGGAGGAGGTCATCGCGGCCGTGGGCACTGGGCCGTGACCGAACCGGAGCCGATCCCACAGATTTTCCCGGCTTTTCTGGCGAACCCGCCGCATTTGTGTTACAACAAATTCCTCCGTGGCATGAAACCCCCTTGAGTCTCAGCGAGAGTAACCCATGTGGAAACGCCTGACCGTTCTGAGCGCGTTCCTCGTGATCGCGACCGTGCCGCTCCTGCCCCTGCAGGCACAGAAGAAGAAAATCGACCAGCCCCCCTCGGAAACCAAGAAGTCCGGCCCGACCAAGCCCGGGGAGCCAAAGAAGTACGACGAGGTCATCACCAAGGACGCCAAGACCTACCCCGGCGTCTTCACCGTCCATCGCGTGGATGAGAAGGTCTACTTCGAGATTCCGCACGACGGTTTCAACAAGCTGATGCTCTGGCAGGCCGAGGTCGTCAAGGGCCCGGCCGGCGTCACCTGGGGCGGCTTCTCGCTGGGCAACCGCGTCCTGCGCTGGGACCGCCGCGGCAACAAGGTCTATCTCTGGCAGGCGTCCTTCGGCAAGCGCGCCGACGGCAAATCGATCCAGCTGGCCGTCGATTCCGCGAACATGGACTCCATCATCTACGCCTTCAACGTCGAGGCTGAAGGCAAGGACCGCTCGACCGTCATCAACGCCACGCCGCTGTACCTGACCGACGTGACCGACCTGTCCGTGAAGCGGGCCGTCGGCTCCGGCGGCGCCATCGACGCCAACCGCTCGTACCTGGAGGAGGTCAAGGCGTTTCCGACCAACATCGAGGCGCGTTCGCTGCTGACGTTCACCGGCGGCGGGGGTGGCTTCGGCCCCATCGGCAAGGGCCCGCCGGGGATGGCCGGCGGCGCAAGCGCAGCTTCACGGCGGTGGTGCATTACAGCCTGGTCATGCTGCCCGAGCGGCCGATGACCGGCCGCTTCTTCGATCCGCGCGTCGGCTACTTCACGCGCAGTTTCGAGAACTACTCCGCGGGCAAGCCGTGGATGGAGAAACAGCAGTTCATCGCCCGCTTCCGCCTGGAAAAGAAGGACCCCAAGGCCGCGGTCTCCGAGCCGGTCAAGCCGATCGTCTTCTACATCAGCCGTGAGGTGCCCGAGAAGTGGCAACCGTACCTGCTCAAGGGCGTTGAGGACTGGAAGCCGGCGTTTGAGAAGGCTGGCTTCAAGAACGCGATCATCGCCAAGCTGGCGCCAGACGCGCGCACCGATCCGAACTGGGATCCGGAGGACGCCCGGCACTCGGTCATCCGCTGGGTTGCCGATCCGGTGCAGAACGCGATGGGGCCGCACGTCCACGACCCGCGTTCCGGCGAGATCATCTCGGCACACATCATCTTCTGGCACGACATCGTCAAGCTGACGCAGCAATGGTACTTCGTGCAGTGCTCCGCCGTGGACGAGCGCGCCCGCAAGCTGCCGCTGCCGGACGACCTGACCGGCGAGCTGCTGCGTTACGTCTGCGCTCATGAGGTCGGCCACACGCTCGGCCTGCGACACAACCACCGCGCCAGCGGCGCCTACACCATCGAGCAGCTGCGCGACCCAAAGTTCACGGAGAAGCACGGCAGCGTCGCGTCGATCATGTCCTACGGCCGCTACAACTACGTCGCCCAGCCGGAGGACAAGGTCAAGCACCTGATTCCGGTGATCGGGCCGTATGACTACTTCGCCATCGAGTGGGGTTACAAACCGATCGCCGGCAGCAAGCGGCCGGAAGGCGAACGCGCCACCCTGGACAAATGGGCGGCCCGTCAGCTCGACGAACCGTGGCTGCGCTTCGGCGGCGAGGACGGCCCGGCGTCGGTCGATCCGACCGTCAAGACCGAGAACATCGGCACCGACACGCTGCGGGCGACCGAACTCGGCCTGAAGAACCTCGACCGCGTGCTCGACCACCTGCTGTCGGCGACCACGGAACTGGGCGAGGACTATTCGCTGCTGGAGGAGACGTACAAGACGATGCTGAGCCATCGCCGCAACTGGTTCAACGCGGTGGCGCTCAACGTCGGCGGTGTCGTCGAGAACCGCACTCTGGGCGGCCGCGGCAGCGAAACCTTCAGCCGTGTCTCGAAGGAGAAGCAGAAGCAGGCCGTCAAGTTCCTCAACGAGCACGCCTTCACGACGCCGAAGCGGTTGCTCAACCCGGCCATCCTGAATCGCTTCAAATACACCGGCGTGTCGAGTGAGATCGCCGGTCAGCAGCAGTTCCTGATGCGCAGCCTGCTGAACAACGCCCGCCTCCACCGCCTCATGGACGACGAATTGCTCAACCCGGAGAAGGCGTACACCGTCATGGAACTGCTCAACGACGTGCAGAACGGCATTTTCAGCGAGCTGAACGCGACGAAGCCGAAGATCGACGTGCTGCGGCGCGGCCTGCAGCGTGCGTACCTCGACCACCTGCGCGGCGAACTGAACCCGAAGGAGGACGGCGGCAAGGTGCCGTTCGGCCTCGGTGGCGGCGACAGCACCGACTTCCGCGCCGTGGCCCGGAATGCCCTGAAGGGCCTGCGCGGGCAGGTCAACGCCGCGCTCGGCCGCGCGCAGGACGCCATCACCATCGCCCACTTGCAGGACTGCGAGCGCGAGATTGACGCAATGCTGGAGCGCAAGAAATAAGCGCGAGTAGCCCGCGAAACGTAAACGGGGTCAGCGAGGCGCCCGCGCTTCACTGACCCCGTTTACGTTTCGCGCGGGCAGAGTCCGCGCGAAACGTAAACGGGTGGCATATGCCGCCTTGCCGTGGTACAATCCCCTCACTGCCTGGTTCGGCGATTGGTTGGAACCTACCCGGCGCTTGACCGCCGCTCTCCCCGACCGCGCTCGCGATACCCCCAAACCCCTGCTTGAGGTCCTGCATCGATGAGACCACTGTTTGCCGCCAGCCTGCTATTCGTGTTGCTGGCCGCGCCCCCTGCCGAGGCGCAGAAGAAAAAGGGCAAGTCCAACACGATGGACTATGGCCCCTTCCTGTCCGCCACCTACCGCCTGCAGTGGCCGCAGAAAAACCTCGCCCTGCGCGGCGTCGCGGTGCCGTTCGCGGATGGTGGCGTCATCTTCGACACCGAGCTGCTGCGCTACGCCGGCGCCTGGACCGGCGGCTTCATCAAGATGGAAGGCGTCGTCTTCAACGGCGCTCACGGCACCAACCCCAGCCCGGCCGGCACGCAAGTCCTCGGCACCAAGCCGACGCCCGGCTGGGCGAAGGGCGGCGATTGGAAGGACCCGCGGCCGATCCCGCACGGCCCGCTGCCGCGCAACTGGGCGCGCTTCAAGGGCATGTATCGCACGGACGACGGCGTCATCTTCAGCTATACCGTCGGCGACTGCCAGGTGCTCGACATGCCCACCCACGAAACTCACGGCGCCGTGAAGTTGTTCTGCCGCACCTTGAACCTGAAGGCTTCGGCCCAAGCGCTCACGATGGTCGTCGCCGACGTGGACGGGGCCAAGGACAGTATCGGGGGTGGTGACCGCATCGTCCTCGTCGGCCCGAAAGGCTTGACCGGTGCCCGTGTCGTGGGCGGACCAAAGGGCACCAAACTGGAATCGGTAGACAAGGGCACTCGTATCGTCCTCCGGTTGCCTGCGCTTAAGGAAGATGCCCGCATCAAGGTGTACACGTACCCCATTACCGGGACTGGCGACGATCTTGCTGCCGTCATCGAGAAACTTCCCGGCCCGGCCAACCTGGCGCCGCTGACCCGCGGCGGCAAGGCGCGCTGGACCGAATCCGTCGTCACCAAGGGCAAGCGCAGCGACGACAGCAAGGGCGCTTACGTCATCGACGACATCACGGTGCCGTTCAACAACCCGTACAAGTCGTGGATGCGCGTCGGCGGCTTCGACTTCTTCAGCGACGGCCGCGCCGCGGTCTGCACCTGGAGCGGCGACGTCTGGATCGTCTCCGGCATCGACGACAAGCTCGACAAGATCACCTGGAAGCGCTTCGCCACGGGCCTGTTTCAGCCGCTGGGCCTGAAGATCGTCAAGGACCAGGTGTACACGCTGGGCCGCGATGGCGTGACGCGGCTGCACGACCTGAACGGCGACGGCGAGGCCGATTTCTACGAGTGCTTCAACAACGACTTTTACGTGACGCAGAATTTTCACGAGTTCATTTTTGATCTGCACACGGACCCGGAGGGCAACTTCTACTTCGTCAAGGGCGGCCCGGTGCGGCCGGGCGGTCGCGGCTGGGACCCGATCACGCCGCACCACGGCAGCATGTTCAAGCTGTACAAGGACGGCAGCAGGCTGGAGGTGATCGCTCGCGGCTTCCGGGCGCCGAACGGCATGTGCGTCGGCCCGAACGGCGAACTGACCTGCGGCGACAACGAGGGCACCTGGACGCCGATGTGCCCGATCAACTGGGTGCGGCCCGGCGGCTTCTACGGCGTGCCCGATTTCAGCGACCGCAAGCCGAAGCCGACCGTCCGCGACAACCCGCTGTGCTGGCTGCCCAAGGAGGTCGATAACTCCAACGGCGGTCAGGTGTGGATCACCGGCAAACGCTTCGGCCCGCTGTCCGGCCAGTTGCTGCACACGTCCTACGGCACCTCGACGCTGTTCCTGGTGCTGAAGGAGGAGGTCCGCGGCCAGATGCAGGGCGGCGTGGTGCCGCTGCTGAAGTTCGACAGCGGCGTCTGCCGGGTGCGCTTCTACGAGGATAAAAACGCCTTGTTCCTGACGGGCATCCGCGGCTGGCAGACCAACGCCGCCCGGGACGCTGGCTTCTACCGCGTCCGCTACACCGGCAAGAAGGCGAACCTCCCGGTCGGCCTGAACGTGCGGCCGGACGGCATCAAGATCACCTTCAGCGACCCGCTCGACCGCAAGGCGGCGACCGACGTGGACAATTACAACGTGCAGCAGTGGAATTACCGCTGGCTGGAGAATTACGGTTCGCCGCACTTCAAGGTGTCCGATCCGAAGAAGCAGGGCCACGACGACGTGGAGGTCGAGTCGGCGGCGCTGTCGCCGGATGGCAAGACGGTGACGTTGAAGATCGACAAGCTGCGGCCGGTGATGCAGATGAAGATCGCGTACACACTGAAGATGGCGGACGGCACGGCGGTGCGCAGTGCCATCCACCACACGATCAACGCGGTCGGCAACCTGCGCGGCGAACTGCACCCTGGTGAGTTGCGCATGATTCGCGTCAAGGAGTGATCGAAATCCATGGCGAGCGGCGCGGCGTCAGCCCGCCGGTGTTTCGCAGCACCGGCGGGCTGACGCCGCGCCGCTCGCCGGCTGAATTAGTCCTTGAACAACCCCGCCGGCGTCTTCACCCCACCAATCCCTTTGGGCATCTCCACGCCCAGCGCCCGCGCAGGATCGGCGCCACCTGCAGTGGCGTCACCCGTTCCTGCCGCACCCCCGGCGCCACTCCCGACCCGTACACCAGCAGCGGCACGTGTGTGTCGTACCAGTACGGCGTGCCGTGCGTCGTCGTGTACGCCTGGCTCCGTTTCGACGTGAGCGGGTCCATGAACAGCGTGTACGGTTCCTGCAGCACATACACGTCGCCGCTCCGCTCCCGGTGGAAGGACATCAGCACCTTCAATAAAACCGCGTCATCCTGCACGAACTTGCCCGACAGCTGCGAACGCGTGTACGCCGCCTGCACGCCCGGCTGCTTGACCAGCCAGTCGGCCAGGGCCTTTTCGACCGCGGCGGATTTCAGGCCCTGTTCTTTCAACAGGGCCTGATTGAGATACAGCCACGGCGGCTGCGGCTCCTTGCTCTCGAACCACGGCTGCGGCTTGCCGTTGCCCAGGTAGTCGTCCAGGAACGCCGCCGCGGCCTTCACCAACGTCTTCGGCGCCACCCGCAGCGCCTTCTTGCCCGCGGCGCTTGTCAACTCTGGCGACGGGCAGACGCCGTGGTCGGCGCACAGCACCACCACGTACTTGCCGCGGCCCACCTTCGCGTCCAGCGTGTCCAGCAAATCCTTGACGATCAGGTCCGAGCGCAGCGTCGTGTCAAGCACTTCCTGCGAATCCGGGCCCCAGCAATGGCCGACCAGATCGTTGCTGGAAAAACTCAGGCACAGCAGGTCCGGCGCGTCACGCTGGCCGAGCTTTTCGGCGTCGATGGCTCGCTTCGCCAGGGCCAGCAACAGCTCGTTGCCCATCGGCGAGTTGGTCATTGCCTCGTAGTACAACCGGCCCGGCTGCTTCAGGCCGGCGTCCAGCGGGTGCGGGAACGTGCGGCCCTGCTTGAAGCCGATGCCCTCGCTAGGCACGTCGTCGGGGCCGCTGTGCTTGACGTAATCGAGGCTCGGCCGCAGCCGCTGCCACGGCTTGCCGAACCACTGGTCCTGATGCTTTTCCTTGTTGAATTGATCCACCCACTTGTGCGGCGCGTCGGCGTAAAACGTCGAGGTGACAAACGCCCCGACGGTCGTGCTGAACCAGTAGCAGCAGGAACAGACGCCGCGCTGCAGCGCCGCCAGCAGCACGGCGGCACGGTCCTTGAGCGACAGCGACACCACCTTGCCCTTGCCGTTGGTGCCCTTGTGCAGCGCGTCGCCGACGGTCGGCCGCAGCAGACGGGTCGGGGCGGCGCCGAGGATTTTGTCGGCGTCCTTGCCGGTGGGCGCCGGCACGGGGCGGAACTGCTTGACTTGGACGGCGGCGATCAACGCGCCGCTACCGCGGTCGTACCAGCCGTTTTCGATGATGCCGTGCGTCCGCGGCAGGCAGCCGGTGGACATGGACGCATGGCCGGCGGCGGTCACGGTGCCGGCGTAGGGGTAATGGCAGTTCTGATACCACGCCCCCTCGTCCAGGAGCCGGCGGAAGCCGCCCTTGACGAACAGCGGCCGCCAGCGCTCCAGGTAGTCGGCCCGCAGCTGGTCGAAGACAACGAGCACGACCAGTTTCGGCGGCTCCTGCTGGGCGGGCGGCGGCGCGTCCGTCTCGTCGGCGAGCGCGGCCAGCACGGCCACGAGGACGCCGAGCAGGGCCGCGGGAGCCCACGTCCAGGTGCGATGCGATTTCATGCGGCGGATACTCCGGGGGATGGCGGACTCGGGTGGGTGATACGGGATCGAGCGGGTTTTCCTTCAGCGTACTCACGCTAACTGGGGACGGCAATCCGTCGGGCAACGCGCCCCTACCATATCCCCGCTGGCCGATGGGAGGAAAGTCAAATGACCGACGAGCAACCCCGCCGTTACGAGGCGGCGCTGCGCCGCCGCGGTGAGCAGCCCGCGGCGGCGCTGGAGTTGTTGCGCTTCCTCACCGGCGCCGCCGCGGCCCAACGCTTCCGGCGCTGCGGCTTCACTGCTTCTCGATGACGCGGATTTGCTTCGGGTCGCTGACGACCAGCCGCGGCCGGTTTTCCTCCACGGTGATGGTGCCCGTCACGCGGATGGTCTTGTTGAGGAAGTGGCCCGCCGGGTCGGCAATGCCGGCCTCCTTGAACTTCGCCGCGCCGGCCACGTTGATGACGACACCCAGGTTCTTTTCGTCGCGGAAGTCCTTTTCGGAGTCGAGGTAGATTTCCTTGCGTTTCTCCAGGCGATCCTTGCTCGCCTGGACAGTCATTGCGACGGTGACGTGCTCGTTAACCCGCTTGATCGCCTCCACCGGCGTTAGCGGTTTGCCGGCCGCCTGCGGCGCCGACAGCACGCGAATTTGCGTTGAGAGCGGATGGCGCACGCCGTCGATGGCGAACTCCAGTTCCGCGTAGAAGGCGGTGTAGCCGGTCTGCGGCAGCGCCACCGTGCCGACAACGCGGCCTTCCTTCACCGGCAGTTCCTGCTCCTTCCAGGTCGATTGGCGGAAGTCGCGCGTCGGCGCCTGCGCCACCCAGAGCCGAACCGCCAGCGGTTTCGTGTCGCTGGTCACGCTCAGCCGCGCCTGGCCGTTCTGGTCGTCGTGCTTCCATTGCAGCTTCGGCATCGGGTTGTCCTTCAGGACGTGCTTGTAGAACGCGACCAGCGTGTTGAGAGCGCGGTCGGCGTTGGCCTTGCCGTCTGCCGATTTCTGCTGCAAATTGTGGCCGGCGTTGGGCACGTACAGCACCCATTTGTCCTGCTTCAGGTCGCCCCAGTACAGGTTGAGCGAATCGACGGTCCAGTACGGGTCATTGGCGCCATTGATAATCATGGTTGGCACCTTGATCTTGTCGCGGTAGTTCCACGGGTCCACCCAGCCCCATAAGCGTTTCGCGTCCGCAGTGTCCGGCAGCGGCACCAGGCCGCGCCTGGTGTAGTCGCCGATCATGGCGCTGTATTTGCCGTAGGACTTCAGCTGGTGCGCCAGCTGGGCGGGCATGTTCAGCGTGTCGATGACCAGCGGCGCGATGGCCACGACGCGCGCATCCGCGGCGGCGGTCAACCAGGTCGTCCAGCCGCGCTTCGACGCCCCGGACACGACGAACGCTTCGACGCGCACGCCCCACTCCTGCTGCGAAAACTCCTGCAGCGCGTCCATCGCGCGCACCAGGCTCTTGACCATCGGGAACAGCAGCGGCCATGAGGAATCCTTGGTTTCGAGGTAGCGCACGAAGGTTTCCGCGATCAGGGCGTCCTCCTTTTTGCCGCCGAGCAGCGGTTGGTTGGGGATGCCGAACAGAAACGCGACCGGGGCGCCGCTCTTTTTTGCCAGGCCCATGCCGAAGGCCGTGGTGCCCGCGTTCGGGACGCCGCCCTGGTTCCACAACAGCATTTTCTTGCCCGGCTTGACCCCTTTGGGCAAATACACCTGCATCTTGTGCTCCCACTTGATGCCCTGCCAGGTCTGCGACACCATCTGCAGGTCGTAGATGGTGCCGTCGGGTGTCTCGGTTTTCTTCAGCAGTTTCCAGGAGAAACTGTCGTCCTTCTTGTTGATGTAGGTGAACAGGTCGGCCCCCGCGGTCGAGGCGCCGATGGCGAGCAGGAGCAGCGCGGCGAGGAGCCAGCACACGGGGCGGCGCAAGAGCAGCATGGCGGAAACCCTCCGGGAATGGTTGACGCAAGCGGGCGCAGGTGACGTGCAGGATAGGCGGCGGCCAGGGGGTTGTCAAACGGGAAAGCGGGTGCCGTTGGCCCGCCGCCATGCCGGGGCCCTCCGTCACTTGCCGGCGTCCGCAGTGAGCCAGCGGACCAGCGTGCGCGTCACCAGTTCGGGCGCGTCGCGGTGGACGAAGTGTCCCGCCTGCGGCACCGTCACCAGGGTGAACTCCTTCTCGATCCATTTCCAGGTGTCGTTGAGCGCCCCCGGCAGCAGGTACGGATCCTTCAGCCCGTGAATCATCAGCACCGGGCACTTGACCGGCGGATAGGTCTTCTCATCCTTGTACGGCGGCCGCGGATAGTTGGCCTTGTAGTAGTTGAGCATGCCCTCCAGCGATGACCGCTTGAACGCCTCGATGTATTCCTTTTTCGCCTCGGGCTCCTTGACCCAGAAGGCCAGGGCGGTGGGCGTCAGGAGAACTTTCAGGTCTTTAACATCCTTATTCTGGAAATTGCGGGCGTATTCGCTGGCCTTCTGCTGGGCGGGGTTGTTGGCCAGCTCGCGCTGCATGCCCCTGGGGTGCGGCAGGTTCAACAGCACCAGGCGCTCGGTCTTGTCGGGGTGCGTCATGGCGAACGCCCACGCCACCAGGCCGCCCCAGTCGTGGCCGACGATCACCGCCCGGTCGCGCTTGAAGTGCCGCAGCACCGCGTCCACGTCCGCCACGAGTTTTTCGACGGTGTAGTTCTTGACGCCTTTGGGTTGGTCGCTCTTGTTGTAGCCGCGCTGGTCGATGGCCACAACCTGGAAGTGCTTGGCCAGAGCCGGCATCTGGTCGCGCCAGGAGTACCAGAAATCGGGGAAGCCGTGGATCAGCACGACCAGCGACCCCTTGCCCTGTGTGACATAATGAATTTTGACGCCACCCGAGTCGGCGTAACCCTCGGTGCGTTTTTCCTGCGCCGACGCCGGCACCGCGGCGCCGAGCAGGAGCAGGGTGAGTGTGAGATGAGTGCGCATGGAAGCCTCCTGAAGTGCAACAGGCCTTTGGGGAGAACATACGGGCGACGCAAGGCAGATGGTAGAGGCCGACCTTACCGTGGTGCAGGCGTCGCGCCTGCTTTCGGTTCCGCAGGCGCGACGCCTGCACCACGGCTGGCCCAGACGCCGAGCTATTTTTCTGTTCCCCTCGGCCGGTGAACAGGCGAAAATGGACTCATGAAGTCAAACAGACCCCGGTGATTCGGGTTATGCCCGATGCATCGGGTCAGGCGCCGAAAAGCTTCGTTGGCAGCTACCTGCGGGGCGGGGGGATTTCCGGGGCAATGGTAAGATAAAATGATGGTGAAGCGCAAACAGCGCGGGACGATGTTGTTCCCGCGATCAACTGGTCGCCCGGGGAGACATTGACATGGCATCTCGACTTGCTTCCAGCTCTGGAGTGGCGTTGCTGGCGGGCGCCCTGGTGTTCCTTACCCCGCTGCCGAGTCCGGCGCAGCACGGCGGTGGTCATGGCGGCGGCCACGGCGGCGGCATGGCGCACGGCGGCATGGCGCACGGCGGCATGGCGCACGGCGGCATGATGCACGGCGGCATGGTGCACCCCGGGATCTACCGGGGTGGCTACGGCTACGGCGGCTACGGCCTGGGCTACGGCGGCCTCTACGGGTTGGGTTATGGCTACGGCCTGGGGGGCTACGGTTACGGCCTGGGGGGCTACGGTTACGGCCTGGGAGGCTACGGTGGCTACGGCGGTTATGGTGGCTACGGTTACGGCGGCCTCGGTTATGGCGGCTACGGCGGCTATGGCTATCCTACGGGGGGCTACGGCTACGCTCCGAGCTACGGTCTCGGCTACACCACCCCGGGCTACGGTTACGCTCCGGCGACGGTGCCGGCCCAGCCCAACGTCCCGCCCAACGGCCAGGCAGCCCTGAATGGCGGCGCCGGCATCCAGGTGATCGTGCCGGGGAACGCGGAACTCTGGTTCGACGGCAACCCGACCACGCAGCGTGGCCCGGTGCGGGAGTTCCAGACACCGCCATTGGACCCCAACCAGACCTTCACCTACAAGGTGCGCGTCCGCTATAACCAAGACGGCAACGTGGTGGATCAGGAGCGCACGGTGCAGGTGCGCTCCGGTCGGCAAGCTTTCATGGACTTCACGGTGCCGCAGAAGTGAATCGCAGTTGAGATCGCGCAGCGCGGCTGACTCGACAAACTGCCCCGGAACGCCACAGCGGCCCGGGGCATTGGTTTTCCCAGCGCCCCGCTCGCCTACGACCAGGAAGCCCCCTACCTCATCACCGTCGCCCCGACGCGCTCCTGATCGTGCCGCCCGACAAGTTGCAGAGCCACAAGGCGCTGCTGAAGCTGTGGGTCGGCACGCTGCTCAAGGCGATCACGCTGGAAGACTTGCTCGGCTTGTTGCGGCCACACCACCCCAGCCTGTTCGCCCTGCGGCGGGGCCTGCTGTTTCTGTCGCGTTTTGCCGTGGACACCCGTTATCCCGGTTTCCACGCCCGCCGCAGCCAGGCCGACGCCTCGCGGCGCGGGGCAGGCCAAGTCCGAAGCGCTGCCCGCACCATCCTGGGTTTGCGTCCACCTCGTCCGAAGCGGAAAAAGCCGCCCTGATGCGGTGTCCAGGTGAGGGTGTCCGGTTCGTAGTACCGCGTGTCAACGCACTGTCAACCGTTGCGCGGTGGCACGATGTTATAGCCCAGCGCCAGGATCAGTTTGAGCGTCTCCAGCGCCGCGTCGCGGTCGTATTCCTTCTTGTCCTCCGGCAGCTGGTCGTACGCCACCAGGTCCGGATGCCGCTTGGCGGCGGCGTCCGTCGTCGGGCCATACGTCCAGCCGTCGGCGAGCTTCGCCGCGCCGAGACATCGTGCGTGTTCTCGGCCAGGCGCTCCGTCAGGTCGCGCAGGGCTTCCGGCAACTGCACCGCGGACGTGTCCACGGGTTTCGGTTCGTAACGCATCGTTCCCTCCCTCGTTGAAATGCCACGGGCGATATTCTTGCCTCACGCCGCCGGTCCGAACAGGGCGTCGGCGTCGAACTCCGGCCCGACTCACCTCCAGTCGCCATCAGGCGTCCAGGATGCGGCGGGCCTGCTTGCCCATGCTGTCGCGATGGAACGGCTGCACGTTCGCCTCGGCCGCCGTCGCCGGGTGCCAGATGTTGTCGTCCGGCAACGCCACCGGCCGCCGGGCTAACAGCTCGTCCGCGGCCGCCCCCCCTTCTGCAAATACACATCGCAACGGACGTCCTGCCGCCGCTGCCACCCCAGCGCCGCCAGCAGCAACAGCAGCGTCGCCTTGTTGATGCCCGGATAGTGGCCGTTGCGCAGGCCATAACCCAGGTCGTACTGCCGCAGCGCTTCCAGGTAGTGCTGCTCCGCACGGTCGAGATCCTCGTCCTGCCAGGAGATAGCCGATGCGTTCGTAGAGCTGGGCGAAGACATCGGTCACGGATGCTGGCGACGGGGTGCCGTGACAGACGGCGCCGAGGAAGGCGTGTTCGAGGTGGACGGCAGGGATGCCGCCCAAAAACTGCTGGGCGTCGCCGTAGACCAGGCCGATCAGGCTGCCGTCGCCGGCGTGCCGCGGTTCGAGCGTCATGAACACGGGATCGTGGCGGAGGCCGTGTGGCTTGCAGGTGTGCCAGGCGGGTCACCTCGGCGGCGAGGCGGTCGGGGCCGGCGAGCTTGACGACGTGACGGCCAGGCTGGTCGGTGCCGTCCACCTCGACGAGGAGGATGAACTCGCGGTCGCGGCGGCGGTAGCCGAGGTACTGGTCCTGCACGGCGACAGCGCGGGCGCCGGGGAAGAGGCGTTCCAGGCGGCGGGTGAGGTCGGTCATGGTGTCGTCCTGGGCGTTGGGCTGGTGGCGGCCGATGGCCGCGGCGAGGGCCTGGCGCAGACGGCGCTGGGCGGTGACGGTCCAGAACACGAGCGGCGGTTGCTCGGGCGGGGGCGGTCGCATGGGGGCGACTCCTGCGCTGGGGGCCGGGCGGCCCGGTCAGAGGATGGGGCAAAGCACGCCGATTACATGATATGGAATAAAAGGAATTTATTCAATGATAAATTCACAAATACATTGATAAGACCCGCGCTGATTTAGAGCGGTTCGCATCAAACGGTAGCGGTTTCTTCGCCCCGAAGGGGCGGGACAACATAGCCCAGGGCATCGCCCTGGGGGCTCCGATTCGACCCTCTCCCTTTTTTCTTCCGTGCCCTGAAGGGGCACGGAAGAGAGGAGAGTGTCAGTCTTCTCCATGGTTCCCAGGGCGATGCCCTGGGCCAAGTTGTCTCGCCCCTTCGGGGCGAAGAAACCGCTACACCCAACCGCAACATGCGCCAGGAGTCGCTCAACCCCGCTGCAACATCTGCCGCACCCCCGCGAAGTCGCCATCGACGATCTGCTCGAATCCGATGGGGTGCAGCACGTCGGCGATATGCGCCAGCATGTCGCCCACATCCACGATCCACCGGCTCATCTTCACCAGCAGCATGCCGTCCTGCATGCCCAGCAGGTTGTCGTTGCGCAGCTGCAGCAGGGCGTCCAGTTCGCCCTTCCAGTGCCGCGTGTGGGCGGCCCGCTCGCGGATGCTGCCGATGCGGGCGTCCTCCAGCGTCAGCGGCAGGATGCGCCGCAAGAACTCCTCCGCCTGACTGCGGCTGTACTGGTAGATGCCGTGCAGTTCACTCATGCAGAACACCGACCGCAGATATTTTTCGCTCAGCACCACGACTACCCGGTCACCGCGCGTGAGCGCGTGCATGAATTTCGAGATGCGCTCGCCGCGGCGCATGGCGTCCTTGTCGCGGATGACCTCGTAGTCCCACGACCGCAGCCGTGCGCACAGGCGCTCAACCACCTCCTCGCGCTGCCGGCCCGCCGCGGTCGTGTCCTCACCCCAGGCGTAGGAAATGAACACCTGCGGTTTGCCGGCCCGCACGACCACCGATGGTTCGACGATCTCCAGGTCCTCGATGCCGCCCCGCGCCGCGTCCGGCGCGGGCTGCTGCCGCTCCGGCGTGCGCGTCACCTCCGGCGGTTGGCCGACGGCCACCTCGAGCAGCGTCTTGAGCACGCTCTCCACCAGGTCCGCCGCCTGCTCGCCCCACGCGGACAGGGTGACCTCCCCGGCCCACGGCTGCTCCGGCCCCAGCCCCTGCCGGCTCTGGATCAGCAGTTTGCAGCGGGTCTTCTGCTCCCAGAAGCGGCAGCCGTACTTCCAGTACACCGCGGCGTCGCGCCCCTGTTCGCCGACCCTCGACAGGAACGTGCGCAGGATGCCCTCGTGCAGGAAGCCGAAGCGGGCCGTCGCCGCGGCCGTCGGCGGCGTCTCCGGCACCCAGCCGGCCAGCTGGTCCTGCACGCCGCGATCCGCGAAGTCCGGCAGCAGGTCCGGGGCGGCGTAGTCCCACACCGCATCACGCCCCGGCGCGGCCAGGTTGCGGACCCGGAAGCAGATGCCGCAGCTTAGCATCATGCCGAGGAAGGTTTCCTGCTCGGCGTCGCTGTAGTCCTGCCAGACGAGCTGGGCCAGTGTCTGGCGGACGAAGCGGCCGTCGCGGAACAGGTACGGCAGGGTGCGCTGGCGGTCGAACAGCGTGTAGATCGCCTGCAGTGCCCAGCTCTGATCCAGGATGATGCGGTCCTCGAACAGGCCGCGGCGGTAGAACACCACGCCGCTGCGGTGCAGGAACTCCAGCAGCGCCGCCGGGTCGCTGACCTTGCCCGTCTCCTGGCACAGGGCCTGGAACTCGTCCTGGGTGAGGGTGCGGTGTCGGCGCTGGGCGGGCGGCCGGACCTGGTCCTCCTCCAGCATGGCCCGCAGCCGCTCGCGCACCTCCGCCCGCCCCGCCCCGATCTGCCGCAGCGGCCGCCGGTGCAACAGGTGCTGCACCGCTTGCTTGAGGTGGCCCACCAGGGCGTCCAGCCCGTAGTCGGTTTTGGCGCTGAACTCCAGGAACTTGCGAGAGCGGAAATCCTTCACGGGTACATCGGGCTGCGGCCGGCATTGTTCGGGGCCGTCGCACTGGCTCTGGACGACCAGGACCGGGCTGACGGTGCCGGCCAGGCGGCGGACGTAATCGAGCCAGTAGGCCAGGGGGTGATGGCGCATCTCCACGCCCTTCTCGACCGTGCCGCCCGTCTCGTGGTCCGGCGTCCACAGGAGGACGAAGACCGCGTGCCCCTGCAGGAAGAGGGCGTGCGTGCCGTGGTAGACGTCCTGGCCGCCGAAGTCCCAGAAGCGGACATGCACGGGGCGGTCGCGCCCGGTCAGGGTTAGCTCGAAGTCGTGGAGTTCCACGCCGTGCGTGGTGGGGACGTTGTTGGGGTCGGGGTCGTACGGCAGCCCGCGCAGGCGGCGGCACAGCTGCGTCTTGCCGACGCCGCCGTTACCCAGGACGAAGAGTTTGACTTCCGCGTCCTCGGCGGCACCGTGTTCCAGGTCGGCGTAATGGGCTTTCACCTGGTCGAGGACATTCTCGTGTGATGCTTGGCCACAGACTTCTTCCGGCAAGTCGTTGAAATGACAATCGAAGAGACGCAGTTCCTGGAGTTTGGGGAACAATTGATGGAACCTGTCAAAGACGCGAAGTTTGTCACACCGGCACAGGTCGAGGGACTGGAGGTTGACCAGGGCCGCCAGCGGGGCCACGTCGGCCACGCCGGTGCTCTCCAGGTCGAGGGATTGGAGGTTGGTCAGGGCCGCCAGCGGGGCCACGTCGGCCACGCCGGTGCTCTCCAGGTCGAGGGACTGGAGGTTGGTCAGGGCCGCCAGCGGGGCCACGTCGGTCACGCCGGTGCTGGCCAGGTCGAGGGACTGGAGGTTGGCCAGGGCCGCCAGCGGCGCCACGTCGGTCACGCCGCGGCAGTTGCTGAGGTCGAGGGACTGGAGGTTGGCCAGGGCCGCCAGCGGCGCCACGTCGGTCACGCCGCGGCAATAGCTGAGGTCGAGGGACTGGAGGTTGGCCAGGGCCGCCAGCGGCGCCACGTCGGTCACGCCGGTGCTGGCCAGGTAGAGGGACTGGAGGTTGGCCAGGGCCGCCAGCGGCGCCACGTCGGTCACGCCGGTGCTGGCCAGGTAGAGGGACTGGAGGTTGGCCAGGGCCGCCAGCGGCGCCACGTCGGCCACGCCG
The DNA here is from genome assembly GCA_963750165.1 of uncultured Gemmataceae bacterium. Lineage (GTDB taxonomy): Bacteria > Planctomycetota > Planctomycetia > Gemmatales > Gemmataceae > CAVVPN01. The sequence goes on from CAVVPN010000003.1 coordinate 1,613,261, forward strand.
GTGCTCTCCAGGTCGAGGGACTGGAGGTTGGCCAGGGCCGCCAGCGGCGCCACGTCGGCCACGCCGCGGCAGAAGCTGAGGTCGAGGGACTGGAGGTTGGCCAGGGCCGCCAGCGGCGCCACGTCGGTCACGCCGGTGCTGGCCAGGTAGAGGGACTGGAGGTTGGCCAGGGCCGCCAGCGGCGCCACGTCGGTCACGCCGCGGCAATAGCTGAGGTTGAGGGACTGGAGGTTGGCCAGGGCCGCCAGCGGCGCCACATCGGCCACCCCGGTGCTGTCCAGGTCGAGGGACTGGAGGTTGGCCAGGGCCGCCAGCGGCGCCACGTCGCTCACGCCGCGGCAGTAGCCGAGGTTGAGGGACTGGAGGTTGGCCAGGGCCGCCAGCGGCGCCACGTCGCTCACGCCGCGGCAGTAGCCGAGGTTGAGGGACTGGAGGTTGGCCAGGGCCGCCAGCGGCGCCACGTCGGTCACGCCGGTGTCGGTCAGGTCGAGGGACTGGAGGTTGGCCAGGGCCGCCAGCGGCGCCACATCGGCCACCCCGGTGCTGTTCAAGAAGAGGGACTGGAGGTTAGTGAGGGCCGCCAGCGGCACCACGTCTTTAATTTCCGTGCAGCCAGTCAGACTGATTCGCTCAAGCTGCGTTAGGGTTCCAAGAATGCTCAGGTCGGAGATGCCTTGCGCTTCCAAGTACCAGCAATGGCCCTGGGCGTCACCCGGTTGGGTTCCAAGAATGCTCAGGTCGGAGATGCCTTGCGCTGGTCGATTCGGATCCCATTCCCAATCAACACCGTCCTTGCCAATGCGAGGCGACCATTGCCCCAGCGCCAACACTCTCAGTTCCGTGAGGCTCCCCAACTCCTCGGGCAACGCATCGAGCGGCAAATCGCCAAGGTCGAGAACCTGGGCATGTTCCGCACGCGCCGCGGCGATGCGGCGCACGGCTTCCCGGTGGGCTTCTTCAGGCGACATGCGGTTTTCTCCGATTCATGGTTCGGTTGCTGCTGTCCGGTTCGTAGTACCGGCTTTAGAGCAGTTTGCGGCTGGGTGTAGCGGTGGAGTGTGGTGGCCCTGTTACTCGGGCTGGCAGCGTGGGGCACGGGACGGCACTGGTTTCCGACACAGTGGCCCGGTGGCCCGGTGGCCCGGTGACTCTTCCGACGACCCGCTACACCCGTCCGCTCACTGCTCTAGCCGGAACCGACGCTCAGATTCCGGCTAATACGGGAGCGCCTGGAGAGTTCATGTTCCCTGTCCGAGCCCGAGCGCCAGCGAGGTGGCAGCTGGCCCCTCGCTGGCGCTCGGGCTCGGACCCCAGACAAGAACGATCCAGGCGCTCCCGTATAAAGCCGGCACTACGAACCGGACGCCAGCATCCGGACTCTGTACGAGATGACGCGATGCGGTCCAGCCGTGGACACCTCATGGTACTGGCTCGCCACCCCGCCCGACAACGCCCCGGGCGCTGCTTCTTCCGCCCCGCCGGCAGCGGCTCCTCGGGGCACCAGCGCCGCGCCTCGGTGCGCAGCAGCCCTAGAAACACCTGCGCCGGCTCGGACAGGTCCAGCTCGCCCTCCGCGGTGGGGTGCTGGCGACAGATGAGCCGGACCACGTTCGGCGGCGCGAGGTCCGGGTGCAGGTCGCGCACCAGCAGCCCGCCGCGGTGCCGCGCCACCAGCGACCGCGGCAACAGCGCCACCCCCAGCTCCTTGCGCACGTAGCGGTCCACCGTCGGCCAGCCGCCCAGCTCCAGCACCACCCGCACCTTCTCCAGCACGCCCGCCGCCCGCAGCCTGCCGTTGAACGCCTGGCGCAGACTCGACTGGGCGTCCGGCAGGATCAGCGGGAACCCGAGCAGGTGCTCGGCCGTCACGGCGGGGCCTTTCGGCAGTCGCTCGAACGCCGCCGCGCTCGGCCCCCGGTCGGCGCACACCAGCTGCAGCGGGTCCGAGAACAGTTGCTCCACGTGCAGCTCGCGGCGGGCCAGCCGGTGGATGCGCGCCTCGTCGTCGGTGACCGCGGCGAGGTCGAGCACGCCGAGGGCCACCCGGCGGATGCGCGACTTGCCGCGCAGCACCGACACGCGCAGCGGTGCCGTCGGGCGCTCGCGGACGAAGGCGGTGACGGCCTCCAGGACGAAGCCGCCGACCGCCTCGTGACCGCAGGCGAAGCGCACCGCCGCGGGCCGGCCGCTGTGGACGTAGCCGGTGAAGTCCTGCCACCAGCGGACGGCTTCCTCGATGGCGGGCAGCAGGTCGCGGCCCTCCTGCGTGAGGACGAAGCGTTTGCCTTTTTTTTCGAGCCAGGGCCGCGGCAATTCCGTGCTGGCGTGCTGCAGCGGCTTGAGCCGCTTCGACATGCTGGCCTGGTTGATGTTGAGGTCTCTGGCCGCGACCGTGGCGTTGCCGTGGGCCGCCAGCAGCGCCAGGAGCGTGCGGCAACTTTCGGGGCTGAGCGGGATGGACGTGCGTGGCATGGTCACCCATCCGTATCATGAACAATGGCGAACGTTATGGATTTTCATTCTTCATGCCATATTACACCCCACCGCCGCCGCAGACAACGCCGCCCGCGTCATTTCCGCCCGCCGCACCCCCCGACCGGCCCCGGTTGGATGCTCTCCCAGGTCGCATGGCCGGCGAACAACACGTCCACCAGCCGGCCCAGTTCCTTCTGATCGAGCACGTGCCACAGCCGGCAAAGTTGGTGGTACGCGGCCTGCACGGGTTGCACAGTCGCGCCGGAGTGGTCCAGGGCGTTCTGATAAAACTCAAACGCTTCCGCATACTTGCCCAGAACCAGGGCCGCCTCGCCTTCGGTCGCGAACACCCAGAACGTGTCCTCGCGTTTCAGAATGTCCGGTCGCCAGCACAACTCGGCCACGCGCCTGGCGAGTCGGGTCGCCCGCGGCGCCTCACCGAGCAGCAGCGCCAGTGACGCCGCGTTGACCCCGGGGTAGTAATCGTCGGTCAGCTCGAACGCCTCCTCATAGACCAGCAGGGCCATGTGATACTGCTGCCATGCCGGCGAGCCCTGCGGCACTCCGCCACTCTCCTTATCCACCCGATACCACTTCCCCCACGCCGCGTCCCCCGCGTTCTTGTAGGTGCGTCCCAGCCGGCTCAGCGTCTCATGGTCGCCGAAGACCTTGCACCCTTCCTGGAAGCCAAGGACCAGCTTCTGGGCTTCCGCGCCTTTGCCCACCTCGGAGAGTAACAGGGCGTATTCCTGCTCCAGCGGCACCGCATGGCTGAACAACGGCCGGTACACTTCGAGCAACTTCAGCCCCTGCGCGGCCTTGCCCTCCTGCCAGAGACGATGGGCCTGGAACAGCGGCACACGGTAGCAGGGGCAGAGAACCGCCTCGTCCTGCGGCGGCTGCGCCATCAGATCGCGGAGGCTCTGCTGCGTCGTGGTGAGTCGGGCCGCCGCCACCCCGGCCGCGACCAGCGCACACTCGGCCGCCTGCGGTTCGTAGTCCCACTTCACGCTCATCAACCCGTAGACGGTCAGGGCGAAGTAATACTCCTCGCGCCAGTCGTACATCCGGCTGCGGTCGTGTCCCAGGACCAGGGCTGCCTCCTGCCGGATGCGCAGCAGGATTTCCAGCAACCGATCCAGCGTCTGCTCGTTCAGCACGCCACGGCCGCCCGGCGGTTCGCGGCGTGCGGCGTCATCGCGGCTCAGGATCTGCTCGGTGCGCTCCGCCAGCTGTCGCTCGAAGAAGTACGCGAACTCCAGCCGATCCGCCCGCCGCCCCCGGTCGGTATTGCTGGCCGGCCCGGTTCGCTTCCGCGCCGAGTCGTGTAGCAGCCGGTCGCGGATTTTCGGCTCGCGGTACAGTTTCGTCAGCATCCGGACCTTCAGCTCGGTCTCCAGTTTGACGAAATCCCAGACGATGACGTTATCCGGCCGCATCGTGCCATAGTCGATGATGACCGGGTACTGTGCCTCCTCGCGTTCGACGCCGAGCAGGATGTTGCGGCCGTGCAGGTCGCCGTGCGACCGGCCGACCAGCGTCTCGGGCAGGGTGTTGGTGTCCAGGGCCCAGCGCACGTAGCTCACCGGGTCCAGGTAGGTCGGCACCAGGTCGGCGAGGTTTTCGGGCCGCTCCTTGCCGCACAGCAGCCAGATGGCGTCGCGGCGCAGTGCCACCGGGTCCGGCCGCCGCGCCCCGCCGGTGCAGCACCATTTCGTCAGCACCCGGTCCACTTCCGCCTTCGCCCCGGTCAAGAGTTTGCCTTCGTAGAACGCCCGGCCGCGATCGTCGGTCAGTCTGCCGTCGGCGTAGAACCAGCGGCCGAGGTCGGTGAAAAGATGGCAGATCACCCGCTCCACCGACACCGGATCGGGGTTGTCTTTCACGGCCCATTCGACCACGGTTTCCAGGGTTTCGACGCGAGTTTTTTCGCCGTAGCCGCCGAACAGCATGTAGGCGTCCCGGTAGATCACTGCGAACCGGTCGGTTTTGGGCAACCGGTCGTCTTTGGACAAATCGTAGGGCCGCGGCGCATGAAGGATGCGGCTGGCCACGTCGCGGCCGGCGGTGCAGGCGTTCCAGCCGGTCCAGTCCGATTCGACCTTCTCCTTGCGGCCGATCTTGACGATGTGCGACTCGAAGCCGTCGTCGAAGCGCACGCCGACGCCGAGCACCACCGACTTGCTGATGTCGGGCGCATAGCCGGTGAAGGAGCGCGACACGGTGATGGCCCGGGCGGGGCGCTGCTCGTCCCGGGTGAAAATGGCGGCCAGTTCGGGCCGCAGCACGTCCTTGAAGGCGTCGGGGATCTCCCGCGCGGCCGGTTCCACGAATTCGACCAGGTGACGTTCGGCCATTGGCGAAACCTCCTTTGAGGTGAGAGGCGAGGCGCACATCACGATGATGGGGCGCGCCGGGCACTGGGGTTTCCCACCGCCGGGGTGGGCGATCTTGATTCCCCCATGTCGCAGCCCGATTGTACCCTGGCGAACCTCCGTGCAAACACAATTCGGCGTTCCTGTCAGGCACCACGGCCAGGAACCTGGAGAGATTGCCGATACGCGACCGGCGCGAGTCATCGACCGCAGAACCTTCCCGTCGTGGGTTCATGCCCTCTACAATGGCGAGAGTCTCGTCGCCATGAATCCCTCGGTGCCCCATGACGAACTCTGTTTCGCCGGAAGTGCTGCGCAAGGTCCGCAAGCTGGCCCAGCTGCCCGAGGAGGCGCGGCAGTGTCACTTCGCCGTGTCCATCACCCGTCTCACCGTCCTCAAGAGCCTGTGCGCACAGCCCGACACGGCCAACCGCTTCGTGACGTACCTGGCGCGGGCCACCCGGCGGCGGGTGGAGGAAACGCCCAAACGTCCGCGGAGCCTCTCGGAGCAGGAGTGGGCGGCCCACCGCGACCTGCTCGGCCGGGCCGTCGTGGCGCTGGAGCGGTACCTGGAGCGGCCCACGGAGGAGGGTCGCGACCGGCTGCGGACGCTCTTGCGGGAGTTGATCGACGCGCAGAACGAGCACCGTCGGGTATACGGCGGGCCGGTGCGGATCATCAAGGACATGAACCTGCTCGTGGTCGAGTACGCCGTGCGCACCGTCGTGGCCAACGCGGCCAGTGCCCCGTTCTGGGTCTACCATACGGCCCGCTGTTACGCAGAACGCTACGACGCCCGCCACGGCACCGGCCTGACGCCGGAGTCGGCGCCGCTGGTACAGGACATCGCGGACTTCTGGCTGCAGGAGTACGGCCTCACCGCCGAGACGCTCACCGCGCCGGCGCGGTCGCGCAAGCCGCGGAAGGCAGCGGCGACGGGTGCGGCCGAGGAGCGGGTGCGGTTCACGCCGCGGCAGGGGCAGTTTTTGGCGTTCATTCACCTGTACCGCACGCTGCACCGCCGCGGACCGGCCGAGACGGACATGATGAAGTATTTTCGCGTGACGCCGCCCGCGGTCCACGACATGGTCGTCAAGCTGGAGCAACTGGGGCTGGTGACGCGCGAACCCGGGGTGGCGCGCTCCGTGCGCGTGGTGGTACCCGCCGCGGAACTGCCCGCGCTGGAGGCGGTCGAGGGGCCGGCGTGGTGATGGACCCGCCGCGGCGCTACGGTAGGTCCGGCGAGCCGAGCCGGACCCGCAGCGGTTGCCGCTCGGCTCGCGGCACCTACGGCGGCGGCCGGCGGCAGGGCGTCGAGGTCCACGGCCGCCAACCCCGGCAGCGTGAAGCGCCGCCGCGATGTGACCAGCAACAGGCAGCCCTGCGACGGCGTCAGCCCCTCCAACTGCTCCGGGCCGGCGGCGATGTCCAGCAGCAGCAGCAGCACGCGCTTGCCCGCCAGTACACTATGGTACATGCCCTCCAGCGCCGCGTCGTCGTCCGGCAGGCGCTGCTCCAGCCCCAGGAACGAGCGGATCACGTGGCCGAGGATGTCGCGGCGCGGCAGCGGCGGCAAGCCGGCGTGGAAGCCGCTGAGGTCGAGCGCCACGTGGCCATCGCGGTAGCGCTCGCCGACCAGCGCCGCCAGCTTGCGGGCCAGCTCCGTCTTGCCGATGTCCCCCTGGCCGCGCACGCCGCTGATCGTCGCCCCGTGGTCGCAGTGCGCCAGCAGCGTTTGCAACTGCTCCGTGCGGCCGATGAAGTCCGGCACCGGCGCCGGCACCTGCCGCGGCCCCAGCAGCCCGCGCCGCCGCATCCAGCCCTGCAGCGCCAGGTACACGGCATGGCGCAGGTTGTCCGGCGTGGTGAATGTGGCGGCGACCAGGCCGGCGTTGCGAATCTTGTCGTGCAGGGCCTTGATGCGGTCGCGGTGCTCGGGCTGCTTGCGCTCCTCCGGCCAGGCGTACTGCGGATCGACGAGGAAGCACAGCCGTTCGAGGCCGCGCCGCGTGGCGTGGTCGAACTCGTGCTCGGTGACGGAGCGCTGGTCGCCGGGCAGGGGGTGGCCGAAGCGGTAGGCGAAGACGCCGACGTAAACAGCCGCCCCCTCGAGCTTGAGCAGCGAGGCGCGGACGGCGTCGAGGTCGGCGGCCTCGAAGTCCTTCATATCGACGACGCCCAGGCCGAGCTCGTCGCAGGCGCGGCGGACGGCGGCGCGGTAGTCGGCCAGGTCGAGACTGGTGCTGCTGATGAAGACCGTGGCGAGGGGCATGGCGATTACCTCGGAGAATCAATGGTGCCCGTATTATGGCGCGTCGCCGCTGCCATCGCCAGGGCGCCAGCGCGGCGTCACGGAATCCAGTTGCCTCACCCCCGCGGCGGCGAGACCATTGGGCCGCGTCGTCCCACAATCCCTGCGCCCACCCGAGAGTCCCGGTGATGAGTGCCCCGTCTCCCAGCCTGTTGGACCGCCTGGCCCCGGAGCTCGTCGCCTTCGAGCGCCGCTCCTTCGCCCTGCGCGACGACCTCGAACGCCTCGACGTGGTTGCTCAAGCGCCTTGACCGCTCCTTCCAGGGTCGTTCGCTTCTGGCTCCGCGCCTGCTGGGAGTTGACTGGGGGAGTGGGGTAAGGGTAGGGAATGGGCGCCGCCCCTGGGGCAGTCAGGGGGGTGCGTGAAATGAAATGAAACGCAAGCCCTCCCTGGCACGATTTCTATTATACCGCCCAGCCCGCTTCCGGGGAACGGCCCTGCGCCCGCGGCCAGGGCCGTTCGGGGGCTCCTCCCACCGGGGGAGGCGGAAGCGAACGGCCCTGCCGTTCCTTCCTACCGACCTCGACCAGAAAACCCATCCACGGTAACATCCTCCCATCCATACTGACCGTGTACCATTCCACAATCTTTAAGGAGGGAGCGATGAGCAGCGTCCGGGTTCTGGTGGGCACGCGCAAGGGCGCGTTCGTCCTGACATCCGACGGCAAGCGCCAGCGGTGGGAGGTCAGCGGCCCCCACTTCGGCGGCTGGGAAATCTACCACGTAAAGGGTTCGCCCGTCGATCCGAACCGGCTGTATGCGTCGCAGTCCAACGGCTGGTTCGGGCAAAAAATTCAGCGCTCCGACGACGGCGGCCAGACGTGGGAGCCGGTCGGCGACCAGTTCGCCTACGACGGCACACCCGGCACGCACCTGTGGTACGACGGCACGCCGCACCCCTGGGCGTTCAAGCGCGTCTGGCACCTGGAGCCGTCGCTGACCGACCCGGACACCGTCTACGCCGGCGTGGAGGACGCCGCCCTGTTCCGCTCGGCCGACGGCGGCAAGACATGGCAGGAACTGCCCAGCCTGCGCGATCAGCAAGGCGCGTACTGGGTGCCCGGCGCCGGCGGCATGGGCCTGCACACCATCCTGCTCGACCCGGGCAACCCCGGCCGCATTTACATCGCGATCTCCGCGGCGGGCGCTTTCCGCAGTGACGACGCGGGCCAGACGTGGAAGCCGATCAACCGCGGCCTGTATTCGAAGTACATGCCCAACCCGACGGCCGAGGTCGGCCACTGCGTCCACCGCATCGCCATGCACCGGTCGCGCCCGGGGACGCTGTTCATGCAGAAGCACTGGGATGTTCTGCGCACCGACGACGCCGGCGAGTCGTGGCACAAGGTCAGCGGCAACCTACCAACCGACTTCGGCTTCGTGATCGACGTGCATGCGCACGAGCCGGAGACGGTCTACGTCGTGCCGATCAAGAGCGACAGCGAGCACTACCCGCCGGAGGGCAAGTTGCGCGTCTACCGCAGCCGCGCGGGCGGCCACGAGTGGGAGCCGCTCACCAACGGCCTGCCGCAGCGCGACTGCTACGTCAACGTGCTGCGCGACGCAATGGCCGTGGACGCGCTCGACGAGTGCGGCGTGTACTTCGGCACCACCGGCGGCCAGGTGTATGCGTCGGCCGACGGCGGCGACCGTTGGGCGCCAGTCGTCCGCGACCTGCCCGCGGTGCTGTCCGTGGAGGTGCAGACCCTGCCATGATCCGTGTCATTCTACCGTATCATCTGCGGACGCTGGCGCGCGTTAGCGGCGGCGAGGTGCAACTCGACGTGGCGGGCGCCGCCACGCAACGCGCGGTGCTGGACGCGCTGGAGGCGCGCTTCCCGGTGTTGCGCGGGACCATCCGCGACCACGGCTCGCTGCGGCGCCGGCCGCTGCTGCGCTTCTTCGCCTGCGAGCGCGACCTGTCGGATGAGGAACCGGATGCGCCGCTGCCCGAGGCGGTCGCGTCGGGGGCGGAGCCGTTCTGGGTCGTCGGAGCCATCGCCGGTGGCTGAGCGCCATTCTCGTGGGGCAGGCTTTCCAGGCTGCCGAGGGACCGGCAGCCTGGAAAGCCTGCCCCACGACAGGAGCAAGTCCGCCCGCCAGAATTGCCCGAACGATTCTTGCGACGAAAGGCGGCCAATCACGTGGGATACCGAACCGCAATCCTGGCGCGGCCGCCGGCGACCCAGGCCCACCGCCGCAGCCTTGATGCCCCGCCGCGCGCCAACCGCTATCATGGCAGCAACGTCAGCCCCGACCCGGAGCCCGCCGCCATGAGCGACCCCGTTGCCGTCCGCCGCGCCGCCCTGCTGCCGACCTTCCGCCGCGCCCTCGACCTGGCCGCGGACCGGGCGCGGCGCGTCGTCGAGCAGTACCCCAATTACGCTCCGATGTACACCGTCGGCGGCCGCTGGCGACAGGAGCCGGAGCACTGGACGCACTGGTGCGAAGGGTTTTACCCCGGCATCTACTGGCTGCTGCACCGGCACACCGGCGACGCGCTGTGGCGGCACGTCGCCGAGCAAGCCAGCCGCGCCCTGAAGCCGCGCCGCTTCGACCGAGCCGTCCACGACCTGGGCTTTTTGTTCTTCTCGACGTACCTGCGCTGGTTCCGGCAAACGGGTGAACCGGCACTGCGGCAGGTGCTGATCGAGGCGGGCCGAACGCTGGCGCTGCGGCGGCAGGTCGGCGGTTACCTGGCGTCGTTCATCGGCCCGGAGTCGCTGTTCATCGACATCATGATGAACGTCGGCCTCATCCTCTGGGCCGCCAACGCCACCGACGACGCGACGCTGCGGGCCATCGCCCTGGAGCATTGCCGCACCACGCAGCGTTACCTCGTGCGCGGCGACGGTGGCACCGCCCATGAGGGCATCTTCGACGTGCAGACCGGGCAGTTCCTGCGTGAGAGCACGCACCAGGGCTATCGGCCTGAGAGCACCTGGACGCGCGGCCTGGCCTGGGCGATCTACGGCTTCACAGCGGTGCATCGGCTGAGCGGCGCGGCGGAGTTTCTGGACACGGGCCGCCGCTGCGCCGAGTGTTACCTGCGCCGCGCCCCGCAGGGGCTGGTGCCGCCGTGGGACTTCGACGCACCGGCGGCCGGCCGGCAGCCGTGGGACAGTTCCGCGGCGGCGATCACCGCGAGCGGCCTGTGGGACCTGGCCGAACAGACGGCCGACACCGCCGAGCAGCAACGCTACCGCCTGACGGCGCTGACGGCACTGGAGACGTTGTGTTCGGAGCAATTTCTGCCGTGGGACCGACCGGAATGGGAGGGGATTTTGCTGCACGGCGTTTATCATTACCACAAGGGGCTGGGCGTCGATGAGTCGGTGGCCTGGGGGGACCACTTCTTCGTCGAGGCTCTGGTGAAGGTGGTCCACAACTGCTCCGACGCGGGATGGTGAATCATGAAGATCGCGATTGTCAGCGACACGCACAGCCGCTACCACACCGTCGAGGCGGCACTGCAGTTGATCGGCGAGCGCGGCGTGGAGTTGATCCTGCACTGCGGCGACATCGAGGACGCGGACACAGTCTGGTTGTTTCCGGGCACGACGCACTTCGTCTTCGGCAACTGTGACACGGAGCGCGCGAGCGTGCGCCAGGCGGTCTACGGCATCGGCGCGACGCTGCACGAGCCTTTCGGCCGGCTGGAACTGGAGGATGTCAAGCTGGCGTTCCTGCACGGCGACGACCACGCGCTGCTGCGGCAGCTGATCGACAGCGGCGAATATGCTTATCTGTTCCACGGCCACACGCACCAGCGCCGCGACGAGCAAATCGGCCCGACGCGCGTCATCAATCCGGGGGCGCTGCACCGCGCCGCGGTCAAGACGTTCGCGGTGCTCGACCTGGCCAGCGGCGACCTCGAAACGGTGGCCGTGTGACCGCGAGGGCAGCATGCGTGACGTGGACGACGACCCCTTGCCGAGCCGCAACGCCGCCGCGATCGCCGGTGTGCGCCGCCGTTACCGCAATTTTCGCCTGCTGTTCCTGGGCTTCCTGCTCACGATCCCCTTGAGCTGCGTCGGTTCGACCTTGGTCGTCAGCATCGGGCACCACTTGCCCACTTTCTTCGCAATCGTTTTCGTGTTCCTGCTGATTCTGCCGTTCGTCGGCGCCGTTGGTGCGGCGCTGACGGTGCGGCGGTGGCGCCGCGCCGCCCGCGCCGTGGCCGTGGCGGAGCAGGCGGAAAACATGGGTCTGTTCTACTCCCACCGGCCCGGCCCGTCGGAAATCGCGTGGCTGCAAGGGCTGCGCATGTACCGCGACGCCGCACGCGCCCCAAGGGCGAACAACCTGGTCACGGGCGTCTTCGACGGCGTTTCCGTCCTGCTGATGGATTACATCCTGTCCACCGGCTCCAGGGAGAACCGCATCGACTACCGTCAAACGCTGGTCGTGTGCCGTCGGATCGTCAAGGGCGTGCCCGATTTCCTGGTCCAGCCGAAGCGCCTGCGCGACCGGCTCGCGGAGTGGTGGCTCGGCGGCCGCATTTTCGACGTGCCGGACGCGCCGGAGTTCAACCAGCAGTACGTGCTGCACGGCCGGCCCGAGGACGGTGTGCAGGAGTGCTTCACGCCGGAGGTGGTGGCGCTGCTGCTGGCCGAGAAGGACTGGACCGTGGAGGTGTGGGGCGGCCTGCTGGCGGTGCAGCGCTTCCGCAAGCACCTGGTCCCCGACCGCTACCCCGCCTTCGTGCTGCGGACGCTCCGCCTCGCCAGTCTGCTGCGGCGGGCGCTCAGCGAACCTGAACCGCCGCGGCCGCCTCTTCCTCCTCAGGAGGGCATCGTGCCCGCCGACCCGAATTCTTGAGGAGGATACTGTATGGCCACCGTCTGGTTCACCGCCGACCTGCACCTGGGGCACGGCAACATCATCAAATACTGTCTGCGGCCGCACCTGTCCGCCGAGGAACGCCGGCTGGCGCAGCGCGACGCGCGCGGCCACTGGCGCGTCTCGGACGAGACGGTCGAGCGCCACGACACCGCACTGCTCGACGCCATCAACGGCATGGTGGACAAGGGCGATACGCTCTGGATTCTGGGTGACTTCTGCCGCGGCGGCTTCGACGAGGCTCGCGGCTACCGCGACCGCATCCTGTGTCAGCACGTCCATCTGGTGTGGGGCAACCACGATCACCGGTCGATCCGGCCGCTGTTCGGCCAGGCCATCGAGCAGGGCATGGTCCACGCGGAGGGCCAGGAAATCTGGCTCAACCATTACCCGATGCGCAGCTGGAACAAGAGCTTTCACGGCAGCTGGCACCTGTACGGCCACGTCCACGGCCGGCTGGCCGCGGAGGACGCCGCCCGTCCCCACATGCTGACGCGCGACGTGGGTGTCGATGCCTGCGACTTTCAGCCCGTAAGCTTCGCGGCGCTGCGCACCTACATGGCCCCGCGCGTCGAAGCGTTCCGACAGCGCCAGGCTCAGTTCGCGCTGGGGGAAGGGCCCGCGATGGAGTGACGTGGGCGGCGCCCTGTGCCGATGCGGTACACTCCTGGTCCGGAGCCGCCCGCCGCCCACCGATGGCCCGCACCTCTGCCTCAGCCCCGGCCAGCGTTGCAAGTGGTTCCCCGCCAGATTCTTGAGTACGCTCTCTCCCATCCGGCCCACTTCACCCCGGTTCGCGGAATGGCGTTTGCGATAGCGCCACCTGGTAAATCTCCGATCATCGCCCGGGTGAACATAAGGAGGGTCGCCATGAACGTCCGATGCCATGCGAGACTCGCGCTGGTAGCCTTCGCCCTGCTCCTGACGCTGGCCGCACCGGGTCGCCCCGAGGAGTTCAAGTTTACCAGCCACGTCACGGTGCCGAACCTTGCCCCGAACGTGGCCGTGAAGTACGAGTGCTGGATGGCCATGAACGGCGAGCTGACCATGACCTACCTGGGCGAGCAGTGGGCCACGCCGAATGGCGAAGTCACCTTCGTCATGCCGGGTTCGCCGACGTTCCTGGCGAGCAGGCATTGCCTGGTCGAACTGCGTACCACCACCGAACTCGGCAAGGTCACGCACTACCGTCCCGGCGACCTGGACTGGAACGTGGAGGTCGTGACCACCGGCGGCCACCAGGACATTTTCCTGTCGCTGCGGTCGCTGCCCATTCCGGTGCTGTCGCCGACGCCGCGGTAAGAAGCCCACGGAGATGGCCGCGGTCCCGCTCTCTGCGTGCGTAGAATGGTAACAGAGAGTTGGGATAACGGCCGCCCCCGGAGGGACAGATCATGTTGGAGCGCGTCAAGGTGTTCTCATTCGCCAGCGGCCACGGCGAGACGTTGGTGGAACCACCGCACGAGGAGCACATCAACCAGTGGCTCGCGGCCGTCAAGGGTCAGATCGTGGACATCACCCAGTCCGAGAGCGAACGCGCCGGCGCCGGCCATCACGTCACGGTCTGCATCTGGTACGTGCCCAGCGAGTCCACGTAGCGGGGCGGCACGAGGCAACGTCATACGCTGCCGCCCGCCAGCCAACCCGTGCTCCACGCCGCCTGGAAGTTGTAGCCGCCAATCGGGCCGTCCAGGTCCAGCACCTCGCCCGCCAGGAACAGCCCCGGCGCCAGCTTGCTCTCCATCGTCCGCGAATCCACTTCGCCGAGCGCGACGCCGCCCGCCGTCACCTCCGCTTTCTTGAAGCCGAGGGTGCCGGTCAGCGGGATCGGTAGTCGCTTCATCAGCCCCGCCAATCGGGCGCGATCCGCCTTGCTCAGCGCCGCTGCGGTGCGGTCGGTCGGCAGCCCCGCCAGTGACAGCAGGCTGTCACACAACCGCCGCGGAATCTGCTGCGCCAACACGCCCGCCAGCTGCCGCTTGCCCGCCGCCGCGGACTCGCGTTGCAGGAACTCCGCAACCTCCGCTTCCTTCATCCCCGGCACCAGGTCCACCTCCAACGTCAGCGTCCTGGGCTGGGCGTGACCGCTCACGACCCGGCTCACGTCGAGGGCTACCGGCCCGGACAGGCCGAAGTGCGCGAACAGCAGCGAACCGCGCCGCGCCGCCAGGCATCGGCCCGCTTCCATGACGCGCACCGCCACGTCCGGCAGGGTCAGGCCGGTCATGCCGGTGACCCACGCCGCCTCGACGGTGAGCGGCACCAGGGCGGGCCGCGGCGGCACAATGGTGTGGCCGAACTGCGCCGCCAGGCGGTAGCCGTCGCCGGTGGTGCCGCTGCCGGGATACGACTGGCCGCCCGTGGTCAAAATCACCTTCGCGGAGGGGAGCACGCGCTGCGGGGTGGTGACGGCCCAGCCGTCGGCAGTGCGGGCCAGGGCAGTGACGGGCTCGGCCAGGGCCAGGGTGGCGCCGGCGCGCTCCAGGCGGCGCAGCAGGGCGGCGAGCACGTCGGCGGCCCGGTTGCTGACGGGGAAGACCTTGCCGGTCTCCTCGACCTTGGTGGCGACGCCCTCGGCCTCGAAGAAGGCGACAGTGGCCTCGACGCTCAGGGCCGCCAGCGCTGAAAACAAGAAGCGCCCTGGCGGCCCGTATTCGGCGACAATGCCGCGGTTGTCGGTGGCATGAGTAAGGTTGCAGCGTGTGCCGCCGGACATCAGAATCTTGACGCCCGGCTTGCGGTTCTTCTCCAGCACCAGCGTGCGCCGGCCGCGCTCCGCCGCGGCGCTGGCCGCCATCAGCCCGGCGGCGCCGGCGCCGATCACGATCACGTCCTGGGTCATCGGCCGCGGCCCTTACTTTTCGACCCAGGTCACGGGCTGCGGCTGGATGTCCGGCGTGGGCCGGCCGCCGGCGTCCTGGCGACCGCTGCCGGCCAGGCGGCTGATGGCGCGCACGCTCATGTCGTGGTCGCAGAGAATCTGGCAACTGAGACGCACGCCGGTCAGGCCGCGCGCCGCCAGCACCTGTTTCTCGGCGGCGGTCATCTTCTGCGGCTCGCCCTCGACGAACTCGACGCGGCATGTGGTGCAGCGGGCGTTGCCACCGCAGGCGTGCAGTTGGTCGATCTTCGCCTCGTCCTCCAGGGCCAGGACGAGCCGCTTGTTGTCCGGCACGTCAAACGTCCCGGCGCCCTCGACGGTTAACTTCGGCATGACGCCCTCCTTTCGCGGAAGCGGGTTCCAGGCCGTCATTGTAGCGATTTGTCGTTTTTCTGCCGCTTGCGGCTTAGCGCTCTTGCGCTAAGCCGCAAGCGGCAGAATAGCAGAAGGGAAGCGCCGGGATGGACGCGCGGCCGCGGTCAGGTTTTGCCGCGCTGCTGGCGGCAGGCCTGTTCGTAGAATTGCTCGAACTGATGGCCGCTCATCCGGGCGAGCTTGCGAGCCAGCTCCGGCCACGATTCCTCGAACAGGTCCACGAGGACCGCCTTGAAGGGGCGGACGAACCGGACGAGCGACGGCGGCGCGGCGCAGGCTTCGATCAGCGCCCGCAGTTCCTCGTCGGTGAAATCGTGGCGGGCGCGCGGCGGTGATGGGCGGTCGCGGAAGTGCTGATACAGCAGCAGGAAGGTGCCGCGGCGCAGGCGAACAAGCCGTCTGGCCAGGGTCGGGGCCGTTTCCGCCAGCGCCTTGTTGAGCAGCCGCTTGAAGGCGGGCAGATGGCACCCGCCCAGATCGAGCTGCCGGTACTGGCGACAGAGGATGCGGTACTCTTCGGGAGTGAAGCGCAGATAGCTCAAAAGGCTTCCTTTCACGTTCCGGGAAGGGCGACGTTAAGGCAAGCGCGTGAGTTTGAGGAAGATACTTATAACAACCCTCCCGCCCGGCCGCAACCCTTCCCCGCCGGAAAAGTGAGGGGTGCCGGGGTGAGGGGGTGACGGGGTGAGAGGGTGAGGGGGTGACGGGGTGAAAGACGGACTGCCTGGTCACCCCCTCACCCCCTCACCCTCTCACCCCGTCACCGTTTGAGGTGCCGATCCGCAAACTCCACATAGCGCAGCCAGTCGTAGCGCGTGATGTCGTGCGTGCCGGCGCGACGGTGGTAGCCGATGGCGCCCATCACCGGGGTGTCGTCCGCGGGCGGTTCGTCCGCGGCCAACCCTTGCTTGCCGAACAGCGCGTACACCGGCCCCGCCAGCTTCGCCGACAGAAATTCGCCGCGCGGGTCCGCCCACAGGTCCTTCGAGGCGCTGGCCACGTACAGCGGCCTTGGCGCCACCAGTGCCATCAACATCTGTTGATCCACCGGCAGGTCGTCCTCCTTGTTGTTGTACTTGCGGAAGTTGGCGCAGAACCAGTGCGGGAACGACGTGTTGATGCGGGCCACGGTTTCGCCGAAGCGGCGCCGGAACAGCGACGCGCCACCGCAACCGGAGTCGTTGCTAATGACGATGGCGAACCGCCGATCCGTCGCCCCCGCCCACAGCGCCGTCTTGCCGAGCCGTGAGTGGCCCAGCACGATGACGCGCGTGGCGTCAATGTCGGGGTCCGTTTCAAAGTAGTCCAGCGCCCGGCTCAGGCCCCACGCCCAGGCGGCGATGGTGCCCCAGTCGTCGCCTTTGCGCTGCGCGCCCGGTTTGCCGTAGAGCGCATGCACGCCCTTCTCGAACGCGATCCTGGCGTTATCGGGTTCGATGTCGCCGCAGTAGATGGTGGCAACACCGTAGCCCTTCGCCAGGATGTCCTCGATAGGCCAGCGGCTCGCGGCCTTGCCGCGGTCCGTTTCCGCCGGCGGTTTGGCCGTCCAGCCGGTCGGCAAGCTGATGCCGGGGTCGCTGTGGACGGTGTGGTTGCCGCCGAAGTTCAGACCGACGAACAGCGGCACCTTGCCCTTCGCCCCGGCCGGCAGGTAAATGAGGATGTCCATCTTCGGCCCCTGCTTGTCGGCGCTGAAGTAGACCCGCACCTCCTTGCGCACCGCCTTGCCGCCAAGCGCTTTCCGGTCGATGGAGCGCACCTCGAACGTCATGCCTTTCGGGCGCCCCGGGGCCTTGCCGTAGACGTGCGTCTCGTACAGCTTGAGGATTTCCGGCCGGCGCTTCGCCTCCCAGGTGTTGGCGTCGGACACCTTACGGCCGTCGAGGCAGGTGAGCAGGTCGGGCAGGGTGTATTTCGGCACCTTGCTCTCGTCGTAGTTCGGCTTGAAGGGCTGCTGGCCGTGGACGGTGCAGGCGGCCAGCAGGACGAGAGCGGCGAGTAGCAGCGCAAGGCGGTACATGGTGGCGGTCTCCGGGTTGGACGGGCGACGCGATTATCATGGGCGGCGGCAGGGCGGCGTGCAAGGGGGCACTGTGATTGTCGGGGTATGGACAGATTCCTGGCGGATGGCCCGTTGACACAACTGGCCCGGTCGCTTAGGCTTTCCGCTTTAGGCGATAACCGGGGACGGCCTCTCCCCCAAACCCTTCACCCCAAAACGGCACCATGAGTCAAACGCTTTCCGTCAGCACACCGGGCCCGTACCCCACGGCGCCGAATGCTTACCGGCTGTTGTGGGCCGGTTTCTTTGCCATCTTCGCCTCGGGCGTCGGCTTCTCCGTCCGCGGCGGCATTCTGCTGGACTGGGCCAACCAGTACGGCTTCACCATGTCGGAGTTGGGCGGCATCACCGGCGGTGGCCTGACTGGCTTCGGCATCATCATCATCCTCGGCTCCTTCATCGCCGACCGCGTCGGTCACGGCCGGCTCATGGTGCTCGCGTTCATCCTGCACCTGCTGTCGGCGGCCCTGCAGCTGGCCACCGCCCCGATTTACGAACAGTTCGGCCGCGACGCCACCTACTGGTCGCTGTATGTCGCCATGTTCATGTTCTCGATCGCCAACGGCACCTGCGAGGCGGTGGTCAACCCGATGGTGGCGACGCTGTTCCCCAAGAAAAAAACGCATTACCTCAACATCCTGCACGCCGGCTGGCCGGGCGGCCTGATCGCGGGCGGCCTGGTGGCCTACTTCATGAACGGCGGCAGCATCGGCGACTGGGTGCCGCTCGGCAAGGTGCCGTGGCTCATCCAGATGTCAATGTTCCTGGTGCCGACCGCGATTTACGGCCTGCTCATGCTCGGCCAGAAGTTTCCGAAGTCCGAGGCCGGCGAGGCGGGCGTCAGTTACGGCACCATGCTGGCGCAGTTTCTGGCGCCGGTGCTGCTGGTGTTGCTGCTGCTGCACGCCCTGGTCGGCTACGTCGAGCTGGGCACCGACAGCTGGATCAGCAAGATCACCGGCAGCATCCTGGGCGACCCCAAGAACGGCCTGCTGCTGTTCGTCTACACTTCGGGGTTGATGTTCGCGCTGCGGTTCTTCGGCGGCCCGATCGAGCAGCGGCTGTCGCCGCTGGGACTGCTGTGCCTGAGTGGTGTGTTCGGCTGCATCGGCCTGACGCTGCTGGGCAACGCCACGGGCGTGGTGTTGTGCGTGCTGGCGGCCACGGTGTACGCGCTGGGCAAGACGTTCCTGTGGCCGACGATGCTGGCGGTGGCGTCGGAGCGCTTCCCGCGCGGCGGGGCGCTCGTCATCGGCATGATGGGGGGCGTCGGCATGTTGTCGGCCGGCGAGCTGGGGGCGCGGGGTATCGGCTTCAAGCAGGACTACTACTCCACGCAGCAGTTGCAGACCGAAGGGCAGAAGGCCAAGGCGGCCTACGAGCGCTACCAGGCGCCGGAGACGAACACGTTCCTGTTCGTGTTCCACGTCAAGGGGCTGGACGGCACCAAGGTGCGCGTGATGGAGTTGGAGACGGCGAAGCCGGACAACGACGCCGAGGCGAAGGCGAACGCTCGCGAGCTGGCACGGCTGCTGGAGAACAAGGACACGGCTGCGTGGTGGTACCTGGCAAAGCCGTTCGCAAAGCAGGACAAGGAGTACGTGGAGGAAGCGCGACTGCACGGCGGTCGCATGGCGCTGCAGGTGACGGCGATAGTGCCGGCGACGATGGCGGTGCTGTACCTGCTGCTGATCGGCTACTTCTTCACGCAGGGCGGCTACAAGGCGGTGGAACTGGTCGGCGAGAGTGAGAAGGAAAAGGAGAAAATTTTGGCCGGGGCGGCGGGCGGCGACCTGGAGCGGTTCGCACACCCGGGGGAGACGGGCATCCGCGCCAACCAGGAGGGCATCGCGGCGCCGCAGCATGGGGTGATGCCGCCGCCCAATGAGGTGCCGCCGGCGTCGCGGCAGGGCGAGGCGTAAGCGCCGCGAAACAACACTACGGGTTTTCTGCCCTGGCGGACCAAGGAGTCCATGCAGGGCATGATGAGCATTTGGTAGAATGTTTATGGAGAGCCGACCTCCGATTCCCCGGGAACTGGAAAGACAGGTGCTGGTCGAGGCCGGTCATCGGTGTGCGATCCCGGCTTGCAGCCAGATCCCGGTTGAACTTGCGCACATCGTACCGTGGTCCAGGTGTCAGGAGCACAAGTTTGACAACCTCATCGCCCTGTGCCCAACCTGTCACACCCGATATGATCGGGGCGAAATCGACCGGAAGGCCATGCGCACTTAGGAGGCGCCGAACAACAACTTCCAAAAGTAGGACGGCTCTCCAGAGCCGTCGGGACGGCTCTGGAGAGCCGTCCTACGAAGTTGTTGTTCGGCGCCTCCTTACAAGCACAACCTGTTGCTGCTGAACCGTCGTTACGGCGATCTGGAGCAGCGCGTTTTCCTGGCCTTCGCGCGACAGCCAGCCAACGCTGATCTGTGGTTGCTCGGCGACCTGGAGATTTTGCTATTGCATCTGCTGGAAGACGGCCTGATCACGGACACCGGCCAGACGCGGCCGATCGGTTCGCCAGGTGGTTTGGTCCAAAAGCTTTATCGGTTCAGCGACAAGGGACGGGAGTACGCGGCGCTCTGGTTGTCACCGCAAGGGGCGGACGAGGCGCCAGCATAGTGGGACGGGGGTGGTAAACGTGGAAAACAAATCGATCGTAAACAACGGCGTGGAGACAGCCCCCGAATGGGTGGAGCGCATCCGCGCGGCGCAGGCGGTTGCCGTCTACCCCATCGACGGTCAACACTTCGCGCGCATCCGTTACGGAGATGAGACCGAGGATTGGGGAGCCGGGCAGGGACCGTGTCACGATTGTGGGGTCGTGCGCGGGCAATACCACGTGCCGGGATGCGATGTGGAACGCTGTCCTCGGTGTGGCCGTCAAGCGATCTCGTGTGCTTGCCCATACGACGAACCGGAAGTGGCAGCGGCAACGAACGGTCGGTGAGCACAGAGACGCAGGGCTTTCGCCCACGAACCGCTTTTCGCTTGACGGACCGCGCCGTCCGGGGGATCCTATCCAGTAAAGGAACATATGGAGGGCACCACATGAGCGCACGTCTGATCGCCTGGAAATGGTGCGCCGTCCTTCCGACAATACTCGGCCTGGCGGGTTGCTCCAACAACGCCGACCCACCGCGCTCGCCGACCGAGGAGCGCCTTTACAAGATCGGCAAGGCGTACGTTCAGGCTACCTACCGGCTCGAACGCCCGCCCAATAACTTTGACGAGATCAAAACCCACATCGAGGGGCCTGCCGACGACGCGTTGCTGCGCTCCGCGAACGACGGCGAGCCGTTCGTCATCCTGTGGGGGGTGGACTGCAACAAGCTGTCGTCCGAGCGCAAAGACCCCTTTACCGTCGCCGCCTACGAGAAGCGCGGCGCCAACGGCACCCGTTACGTCCTGCGTTTTCCGTTGTCAGTGGTAGCGATGACCGACGCCGAGTTCCAACGGGCCGTCTTTCCCCCGGGCCACGAGCCGCCGCGGTGAGCGCCCCGACCCGAGGAGGTTTTTATTATGTCATCCCGCTTCCCGCGCAGCCGTCCGGCGTTCACGCTGATCGAGCTACTGGTGGTCATCGCCATCATCGCCGTGCTGATCGGCCTGTTGCTGCCGGCCGTCCAGACGGTGCGCGAGGCCGCCAACCGCGCCCAGTGCGCCAACAACCTCAAGCAGCTGGCCGCCGCCTTCCACGACTACCACGGCACATACAAATACTTTCCGTCCGGCGGCAAAGGCCCCGGGGCGGCGCGGACGATGCTCGGTAACGTCCCCGCCGGGTACGCCACGCAGGGCTGGGGCTGGTGCTATCAAATCCTGCCCTTTGTCGAGCAGGAGAACCTGTACAACATGCCGGCCGGCGACAACGGCGCCGTGATCGCCACGCCGCTGGCGCTGCTGTACTGCCCGACGCGCGGCCGCGAGAAAGTGGTGCAGAACATCGCCGTCAGCGACTACGCCGGCAACGGCGGCAGCTACGGCAATTGGAGTTCGCTGACCGGCCCGGTCAACAGCCTGGACGGCCCGCTCACGCCCGCGGGGGCGCAGCCGGTCAACTTCGCCGCCATCCGCGACGGCACCTCCAACACACTGCTGATCGGCGAGAAGTGGCTGTACATCACCTGGTATCTCGACCGCACCTCCGGCGGCGGCGCCTGCATCGACAACGAGGGCTGGTGCAACGGCTGGGACAACGACACCATCTGTTTTAGCGGCACGCAGTCGTATTCAGCGCCGAACGGCATCGTCGTGCCGCAGCAGGACACGCAGACCGGCTGGTCGTGCGGTCTGATCTTCGGCTCGGCGCACCCGGGCAGTTTCGTCGCCGTCTTCTGCGACGGCTCCGTGCATTTCCTGTCCTATGGCATCAACCCCACGACCTGGCACAACCTGTGCTCGCGCAACGACGGCCAGACCGTGAACGAGAGTGACTTTTAACACCCCGTCGGTCCCACGGGCGCCACCCCATGCGAACGCACACCATGAAGACCGACCTCCGCACGCTGCTCATCCCCGCCATCGCCGTCCTTGGTCTTTGCGGTGGTCGCTTCGCGGCGCAGCAGCCCGCGCCGGCCCAGCCGACCACGCCAACGATCGGCTTCAACCGCGACATCCGTCCCATCCTGTCCAACCGCTGCTTCAAGTGCCACGGCCCCGATCTCAAGAAGAGCGGCCTCGACCTGCAAAGCCGTGACGGGGCGCTGAAAAAACTCCGCTCCGGCGAGCACGCCATCGTGCCCGGCAAGAGCGCCGACAGCGCCCTGATCCAGCGCGTCTGCTCCCCGGAAAAGAGCGAACGCATGCCGCCCACCGGCGCGCCGCTCAGCCCGACCCAGATCGCCAAACTGAAAGCGTGGATCGACCAGGGCGCGCCGTATGAGGAGCACTGGGCCTACGTCAAGCCGGTGCGGCCGCCGTACCCGGCGCTCAAGAATAAAAGCTGGCCGCGCAACGGCATCGACCATTTCGTGCTGGCCCGGCTGGAGCGCGAGGGGTTGCAGCCGGCGCCCGAAGCCGACCGCGCTCGCCTGATCCGCCGCGTCAGCCTGGACCTGACCGGCCTGCCGCCGACGGTGCGCGAGGTGGATGACTTCCTGAACGATCCGAGTCCGAACGCTTACGAGAAGGTGGTGGATCGGCTGCTGGCGTCGCCGCATTACGGCGAGCATCAGGCGCGCTTCTGGCTCGACCAGGCCCGCTACGCCGACACCAACGGCTACGAAGCCGACCAGCGCCGCACCCTCTGGCCCTACCGCGACTGGGTCATCAAGGCCTTCAACCGTGACCTGCCGTTCGACCAGTTCACGATTGAGCAGCTGGCCGGCGACCTGCTGCCCAACCCGACGCGCGACCAGTTGGTGGCGACCGGCTTCCATCGCAACACGATGGTCAACACCGAGGGCGGCACCGACGATGAGGAGTTCCGCGTCGCCGCCGTCGTCGATCGCGTCAACACGACGATGGCAGTGTGGATGGGCACGACCATGAACTGCGCCCAGTGCCACAACCACAAGTATGATCCGTTCTCGCAGAAGGAGTTTTACCAGCTGTACGCCTTCCTCAACAGCACGGCGGATCGCGGCAAGAGCAACGAGCCGACGATCCGCATCCCGACGGCCGAGGAAACCGCGAAACGCAAGAAAATCGCGGATCGGCGGGCGCCGCTGCTGCGGGAGCTGGAGCGGGACACACCCGAACTGCGCGCCGCCCAGCAGCAGTGGGAGAAGAGCCTGCGCGGCCAGGACGCCGCCTGGGTGCTGTTACGGCCGGTGCGGTTGGCCAGCGCCGGCGGCACCACGCTGACGGCACTGCCGGACGCCAGCGTTTTGGCTCACCAGCAGTCGCCGGCCACCGACACGTACACCGTCACGCTGGAGCCGAACCTGGCGGGCATCACCGCGTTCAAACTGGAAGCGCTGACCGACAAGGCGCTGCCGGCGAAGGGCCCCGGCCGGGCGGGCGGCAACTTCGTGCTGACCGGCGTCAAGGTGACGCTGGCCGACCGCAAGACGCCGACGCGCTCGCAGCCGGTGCCGCTGCAGAACGCCACGGCCGATTTTGCGCAGGCCAGGTTCAGCGTTGCCCTGGCGCTGGCCGGCAAGCCGAAGGCCGGCTGGGCCGTCGCGCCGCAGGTCGGCAAGCCGCACGTCGCCGTCTTCGAGACGAAGCAGGATGTCCACGCCGGCCTGGGTCGGACGCTCACGGTCACGCTGGAGCAGCAGTACGGCGACCAGCACACGCTTGGCCGCTTTCGGCTGTACGCCAGCACGACGCCGCGGCCGGTGCGCGTCCGCACGCTGCCGGACGCGGTGGCCCAGGCGCTGCGCGTGCCTTCCGACAAGCGCACGGTCGCCCAGCAGGACGCGGTGCTAAAATACTACCGTTCGGTGGCGCCGGAACTGGCGAAGCTGCGCGAGCAGATCGCCGCGCTGAAGAAGCAGGAGGCCGCCATCAAGCCGGCGACGACGATGGTCCTGAAGGAACTGCCGGCGCCGCGCGTGACGAAAATTCACATCCGCGGCAATCACCGTGACCTGGGCGCACAGGTTGGACCGGGTGTGCCAGCGAAATGGCACAAGCTGCCGGAGGGGCCGCTGAACCGCCTGACGCTGGCGCGATGGCTCGTCAGCCCGGATAACCCGCTGGTCGGTCGTGTGCTGATGAACCGCCTCTGGGCGCGCTACTTCGGCCACGGCCTGGTCGAAACGAGCGAGGACTTCGGCGCCCAGGGCGAGCCGCCGACACACCCCGAACTGCTGGACTGGCTGGCGACCGAATTGATGCTCCCCTCGCCCCCTCAAGGGGGAGAGGGGTCGGGGGTGAGGGGGTGGAGCCTCAAGGTGATGCACCGGACGATTGTGCTGTCGGCGACCTACCGCCAGTCGGCGCGGGTGACGCCGGCACTGGTGAAACGCGACCCGTTCAACCGCCTGTACGCGCGCGGCCCGCGCTTCCGCATGGACGCGGAAATGGTGCGCGACAACGCCCTGGCGGTCAGCGGTCTGCTGACGCGCAAGCTGGGCGGGCCGAGTGTCTTCCCGTTCCAGCCCGACGGCATCTGGGCAAACCCGTACAGCGGCGATAAATGGGTGATGAGCACGAACGGCGACCAGTATCGCCGTGGTCTGTACACGTTCTGGCGGCGGACGGCGCCGTATGCGTCGTTCATGGCCTTCGACGCGCCGAGCCGCGAGGTGGCCTGTGAACGGCGGCCGCGCACCAACACGCCGCTGCAGGCGCTGGCGGTGCTCAACGACCGGGCCTTCGTGGAGCCGGCGGCGGCGCTGGCGCGGCGGATATTGAAGGAAGTCCAGGGGAGTGAGCGCGAACGAGCGCTCCACGGATTCCGGTTGTGCGTGGCCCGGGCGCCGTCCGCGGCGGAGCTGGATTTGTTGCTGACGTTGTACCGCGAGAGTCTGGCGAAGTACCAGAAAGACGAACCGGCGGCGCGAGCCCTGGCGACGTTGCTGCCGCTGCCGGACGGCCGGGTGGACACGGCGGAACTGGCGTCGTGGACCGTCGTGGCCAATGTGCTGCTGAACCTGGATGAGACGATCACGAAATAACGGCGTCAACAACTGGCCACGCTAAATTGTTACCTCAGCTCTTTCGCCAAAAGATGCGGTCTTCGTGTGCTAGGGAGTCGCAGGTGTCGCGAGCAGCCGGCCGAGCGCTGCCAGCATCCCGCCCATCCGCCGCCGCGGCGCCCACCCCGGCACCCCCGGCCGCCGGGCGAAGAACAATCCGACCGGCAACCGTGTCGGCTCCAGTTCCACGGCGAAACCCTGGGCCGTCAGCACGTCGCGCAGCAACTCGGGGCGGTAGCGGCCAAAGCCCTCCACGCGCAACGGCCCGCGGAAGTCATCGACGTGATACTCGCCGCACAATGCGTCGATCAGGCCCAGCCGCCGGCTGGTCAGCAGGATCGGCCACTCGGAGCCTTCGCAGTCCAGCTTCACCAGCCGCACGCGCTGCCGGCCGGCGCGGGTCACCTCGTCCAGCACGGCATCGAAGGCGACGCCCGGCACCGGCCCGCAGTCGGGGCCGTTCCAGACCGCGAAGCCGCCGGTGTTGGCCCGGTCCAGTGTCGGCCCGAACGGCAGGCTCGCCACGTCCCGGTCGGAGCGGAACACCGCCGCTCGCCGCACCACCGCACGCGCCTCAAACGGCGCCAGATGGCGGCATAGCAGCGCGAAGTTGTCGGCCGCGGGCTCGAACGTGAACACCTGACCGGCGCCGCGCGCAGCGCCGCGAAGCTGAACGACCCAAGGTGGCCGCCCACGTCCACGAGCACGTCAGTCGCCTCGAAGCGCGGCGGCAGTCGGTACTCGTTGTGCGTGACCACCGCGTCGAAGATGGCCCGGTCCGTGGTGCCGGGGCGGAAGTGCCAGTGGGCGGCAATGCGGGGAGCGTCCATTTCTCCTCCTGAGAACGATCGGGCCTGGGTATTGTGCCGCGCGCGGGTGACGAACCGCAAGCCCGGAACCGCGCAGGGCCGTTCCCCGGAAGCGACCCGAGCGGTATAATAAAAGAAGTGCCAGGGAGGGCTTTCGTCTCATTTCATTTCACACACCCCCCTGACAGCTCCGGGGGCAGCGCAGCTTCCCCACCCCCAACCCGCTGGAATTGGGCGAGCGGCGCACCCGCGCGGACTTGCCCTTCCCCTGCCCGCGCCAATCCTGTACCCTCCCGCGAAGCGCACCAGGGACGGTGCGTCAACCGGGCGAGGGCCTGTCGATGGAGCGTGCGGGGCGCTGGGAAAAGCTGGGCGATTGGGGTTGGCTGCTGTTCTGGGGGGCGCTGTCGTCGGTCTGGTGCGTGACCGCGGCGGCGCGACTCGGGGCCACCTTCGACGAGCCGCTGTACGTGCAGCGCGGCCTCGAAGGCTGGCGCGCCTTCAGCCATTACGGCCTGCTCAAGGTCGGCACCATGCCGCTGCCCATCGACGTGGAAACGCTGCCGCTCTACCTCCACGAGCGCTACACCGGCACGCGGCTTAACCCGGTCGATGACCTGCCGCGGCTGCTGGTGTACGCCCGGCTGGGCATGCTGGCGTTCTGGTGGTTGCTGCTGGTCTACGGCCGGCTGTGGGGCAGGGCGCTGGCGGGGCCGTGGGGCGGCCGGCTCGCGGTCGCGTTCCTGGCCGTCGAGCCGGCGCTGCTGGCCAACGCCAGCCTCGCCACCACCGACGTGCCGCTCAGCGCCTGTCTGCTGGCGCTGGTGTACCACTTCCGCCAGAGCCGCACCGCCGCCTGGCGCTGGCGTGTCGGCGTGCCGGCGCTGTGGTTCGCTGCCGCCGTGCTCGCCAAGGCCAGCGGTCTCGTCTTCAGTCCCATCTGCCTGTTTGTCGTCGAGCTGGAACGCCTGGCCCGCAGCGGCGCGCTGACCGGCGGTTGGCCGGACGGCTGGCGGGCGCGCGTCGGCCATCTGTGGGCGCTGTGGGCGCCGTGGCGGCGCGACATGGTGCGCAGCGGCCTGCTCGGCCTGGCGCTGGTGTTCGTCTACTGCGGCAGCGACTTCCAGACGGAGCCATCGTTCGTGGCCTGGGCACACGGCCTGCCGGAGGGCGGCGGCCGTGAGGGGTGGGTGTGGCTGGCGGACCACCTGCGCATCTTCCCCAACGCCGGCGAGGGCCTGGTGCGGCAGATCAAGCACAACCTGCACGGTCACACGACGTATCTGCTCGGCCAGGGCGAAGCGCGAGCGTTCTGGTACTACTTCCCGGTGCTGCTAACGATCAAGCTGACGCTGCCGATCCTGCTGGCGCCGTTGGTGGTGGCGCTGCTGCGGCCGCGGAGCCTGCTGAACACCGCCTGCTTTTGTGCCGCGGTGCTGGTCGTGGCCAGCGTGAATTTCCGCGTCCAGATCGGCATCCGTTTGATCCTGCCGCTGGTGGCGCTGCTGGTGATCGGCGTCGCGGCGGCGGCGGCGGATGCCGCGGCGCGGCTGGGGCCGAGCCGGCGGCGGTGGGCGTTGCGGGGGTTCGTCGCGGCGGGGCTGCTGTGGACGGCGGCGGCGGACGCCCGAGTGTGGCCGCACGGCCTGTGCTACCTCAACGAACTGTGGGGCCGGCCCATCGACGGCTACCGCCACGTCGCTGACGCCAACTACGACTGGGGCCAGGGCTTGCCGGAGCTGGCGCGCTGGCAGCGGCGGCACCGCCTGGAGACGCTTGACGTGTGGTATTACGGCACCGACCCGCTCATGGACCGGCTGCCGATGCGACATCAGATGTTCCATGTCATGCCGATCCACAACGAGGCGGACATCGCGGGCCTGGTGCGCGGCCATCGCGTCGCGGTGAGCACGACGCTGCTGTGTACCTACCCGATGACGGACGCGCACCGGTACTCGGCGGCGTTTTTCCGCGGCCACCCCGAGCGCCGCGTCGGCCGGACCATGACGTTTTTCATCTACGACTTCACGCAACCCGGCGACAACCGCACCGCGGCGCGGTAGCCTGGAGAGTGACAGGCGGTATCCGACGCGACTGCGGAGAGTGCCATGACCGAGGCGGAGTGGCTGTGTTGTACGGACGACCCGGTTGGCATGTTGCTGGAGGTCTGTTCGCCTCCGAACAAACGTAAACTGGCCCTCTTTACCTGCTCCAGTCTGCGGGGGGTGTGGGATCAAATTCCTGTCGCCCTTCAAAAAGCACTGACTGAAATCGAGCTGGCGGTTAATGAAATCTCCGCCGCCGACCTGTCATGGCTCGGGGAAAGCGCCCTCATCTCGATTGAGGTCGAACTACTGGAAAAGGTTTGGGACAGCGATGTCGGACAATTGACGCCAAATTGGAGTCCTGAAATTGCCCGTCTCGCATCGGTATTGTTGCCCGGCACCGCCTCTTTCAACTTCAGTGATTGGGGGCCGCTGGAGGAGGAGGAACGGCGCGTGTCTGTTCACGCCCAGAGTTTCGGCCTTCCCGTGGCAACCGCCTGGCAGCGCGGCCGATCCCAACAGTGCGACTTGCTCCGTGACATCTTCGGCCCCATGAATCAGGAGATCCACATCGACCCCGATTGGCTCGCCTGGGACGGAGGCACAATCCCCAAACTTGCCGCCAGCATTTTCGAAAAGCGCAGTTTTGATCGCCTACCGATCCTGGCAGACGCCCTGGAGGAGGCGGGCTGTCAGGACGCCGAATTGCTACGCCACTGCCGCACGCCCGGCCTCCATGTCCGTGGGTGCTGGGCCGTGGACGCGCTACTGGGGAAGCCAGCGGTTTGCTGGACGCCTTGCTAAGAGCACTCTCATGCCCCCGATGCGACGCCTGGCCGAAACCACCGTACTGACGCTCTGCGGCCTGCTGCTGCTGCACGCCTTCGTCATCACGCTCTGCCAGGTTCCCGGCGGCAGCATGGCCCCAACGCTGCACGGCCGGCACCGCGTTTGCACCTGTCCACGCTGCGGTCTGCGCGTCACCGTCGGCCACGGCCGCGGCCGCAGTTACGACCACGCCGCCTGTCCGAACTGCGACTTCCGCCCACTGCCGCTCGACGGTGCCGATCAGCCGGGCGACCAGCTGTGGGTTTTGCAGCCGGCTTTTTTGTGGTGGCCGCCGGCGCGCTGGGAAATTATCGTGTTCCGCTGGCTCGGCGAGTTGTTCATCAAGCGCGTGGTCGGCCTGCCGGGCGAAACGGTGGCGGTCCACGGCGGCGACGTGTACGTCAATGGCGAACTGGTGCGCAAGTCGCTGGCGGAGGCGCGGGCGCTGCGCGTACTGGTGTTCGACGGCGATTGCATGCCGCGGCCGCAGACCTGGGCAGCGCGCTGGCGCACGGAGCCGGGCTACACTGGCAAACACCCGCTAACCGGTACGGAACTGCACCTCGGCGGCGAACGGGATGGAAAGTGGCAGACGTTCACTTATGAGCAAGTTGCGCTCGACGATGGAAAAGCTCAACCCCTGGCCGACGAATACGCTTATAACGGCGGCGAACCCACACCCATCACCTTCGTCCACGACTTCCTGGTAGAATGCGAGGTGGAAGTGCTGGCCCCAACTGGAGCGCTGCTCGTGGGGCTGACGGATGGGCAGGATACGGTGATCGCGGAGGTCGCCATCAGCGGCGCGGACCAACCGAGCCGGTTGCGGGTGACCGGCGCGGCGACATCGGCCCACGAACTCACCGGGGCGGGGCTGCTGCAACCCGGGCGGTCACACCGGCTGGAATTCGCGTTCGTGGACCGCCGGGCGATGCTGGCCATCGACGGCCGTGAACCGTTCGCGGCGCTGGACCTGCCACCGGCCACGCATCGCGCCCCGGTGACGCGGCCGCTGCTCCTGGGCGTCAAGGACGGCCGCGTCGTGGTGCGGCATCTGCGGCTGTACCGCGACCTACACTACACCGACACGGGCCGCAACGCCGTGCGCGGGCAGGTTGTCCGGCTGGGGCCGGACCAATATTTTGTCCTGGGGGACAACAGCCCACTCTCCGAGGACAGCCGGTTCTGGCCCGGCAATGGGACGGTTTCGTCCGCCCAGCTGGTTGGCCGACCGTTGGGGCTGCCAGGCGGTCGCTGAGCGCGGCTGCCACTTTTACAGGGGTAGGGCATGACCGAGGACCTGGGCAAGAACGTGAACGACAATGGCGCGCCGCTGCGCGAACGGGTGGCCGCCGTGCCCGTCCCCAGCGACAAGCTGACCAGTCCCCCCCGCCGCTGTCCGGCCGCCGGGCGCTGGCCACCCCCGAGCCGGGCAAGTCGCCGCAGCCCCCCGAGCCCAAGGACGGCACCCGTGAGGTCATCGACACCATCGTCATTGTGGTGGTGCTGGTGCTGTTGCTGAAGGGGTTCCTGGCCGAGGCGTTCGTCATCCCGACCGGCTCCATGGCGACAACGTTGCTCGGCTACCACAAGGTGGTGACCTGCCCGGAGTGCGGCCACCAGTTTTCGGTGAATTTCAGCAAGGAGGCCGACGCCGCCGAGGAGAACCCGCAGCCCATCATTGGCTGTACGTGCGAGAACTGCCGGCTGCACATCGAATTCCCCCAACCCGGGCCGCAGCAACGCCGACCCCCTGGGCCCTGACCCGCCTGCCCCGCGTCCGGCCCCGGCCACCCGCACAACTCAAGGACCCCTGTCATGCGACGATACCTGCTCTGCCTGCTGCTCGTGACGTTGTGCGGCCTCGCCGGCTGCGGCGGCCCCTGGAGCAGCGGCGACCGCGTCCTGGTCGCCAAGTTCCTCTACGACAGCGCCGCCATGCCGCCACAGCGTTACGACGTGGTGGTCTTCAAGTATCCGCGCACGCCCGTCGAGAAGGGTACTCCCAAGAACTACATCAAGCGACTGCTCGGCCTGCCCGGCGAGATCATTGCCATCTTCTTCGGCCGGCTGTATCGCTACGCCCCGGAAAAGGTGCCCGTCGATTATTCCCGGGTCGATCCCAGGGATCTGTGGAAGAACGAGAACCTGATGGACACGGAGCCGCTGAAGTTCTCGAACCTGGACGACTACCCGCCCGAGCAACGGGCCGTCCTGGAGAAGCGCCGGCAGGAGGGCAAGACCTTCATCGAGGACTCCTGGAAGGAGGGCAAGTTCACCATCCTGCGCAAGCCACTCGACACCCTGATGGCGCTGCGCCGCGTCGTGTACGACAACGACAAGCCGGCGAAGGACCTGGAAGGCGTTCTGCCGCCGCGCTGGCAGCCCTGGGACAAGACGGTCGTCTGGAAGGCCAGCGCTGACCACGGCTTTCAGGCCGACGGCTCCGGCAACGTCGAGCAGTGGCTGCGCTATCAGCACATCCTGCGGCCCGGAGACTGGCCGAAGCGGTCGAGCCCCATGTACGCCGCGGAAGTCGAGGGGATCAAGCAGCGTAAACAGGATCCGCAACTAATCACCGACTTCATGGGCTATAACACCTACGAGACGGCAGGCCCTCAGCATCTGCGCTCCCAGCACTGGGTCGGCGACCTGATGCTGGAGTGCCAGCTGACCGTCGAGGAGCCGCAGGGCGAGGTCTGGCTGGAGCTGTCGCGGGGTGTGGACCGCTTCCAGGCCGTGTTCGATCTGGCCAACGGCCGGTGTACGCTCTACCGTCTCGTGGCCAGGGACGCCGGCGGCTCCCTGCGGAAGGAGAAGATGGCCGCGGCGGACACGCGCGTCAATGCGCGCGGCAAGTACCAGCTGCGCTTCGCCAACTTCGATGACCGGCTGACGCTCTGGGTGGACGGCGACCTGCCGTTCGGCGATGGCCAGGAGTACGCGGCGCCGCCGGAGCACGGCCCCGACGCGCGCTCGGCCGAGGTCAACAACGACCTGCACCCGGCGAGCATCGCCAGCAAGGCCGCCAAGGTGCAGGTCCACCACCTCAAGTTGTGGCGCGACACGTATTACACGAAGGTGCCCTCGGACGCGGACGCCGTTCCGACCGAAGCGGGCGCGGACGGTTGGTCCAACCCAAACAGGTGGGGGCCGATCCGCAACATCACCTTCCGCGGCATGTACGTCCATCCGGGCCATTACCTGTGCCTGGGCGACAACAGCCCGGAGAGTTCCGACAGCCGCGACTGGGGCCTGGTGCCGGAACGGCTGCTGCTCGGGCGGGCGCTGATGGTGTACTTCCCGCTGGAGCGTATGGGGCGGATCAAGTAAGGTTTTTTCTCCCTCCCCCTGGTGGGAGGGAGTCGAGCTGAGAGCCAGCGCAGGGACGCCATGTTGAGCTGCGACACCACCATCCGCGTGCGCTACGCGGAAACCGACCGCATGGGGCTGCTGCACCACGCGAACTACCTGGTCTACTTCGAGCAGGGCCGCACGGAATTATTGCGCACGCGCGGCTTGACGTACAAGGATCTGGAGGACCAGGGCTTTCTGCTGGTGCTGACACGCCTGCAGGTGCGCTACCGCAGTCCGGCGTTTTACGACGACTTGCTGACCCTGCGGACAACGGTCGTGCGGACAACGCTGGTAAAGATCGAACACAAGTACGAGTTGTACCGCGGCGAGACGCTGGTGGCGGAGGCGGAGACGACGCTCGGCTGCGTTGATCGCCAGGGGCACGTGCAGGCGCTACCGGAATTCTTGCGTCAGGAATAGTCAATAGTCATTAGTCATTAGTCATTAGTCATTAGTAACCCGGGTCTCCGCCAAGGGCAGGAATTTGGATTACTAATGACTAATGACTAATGACTAATGACTCCTCCGAAGGAGGCTGCTGTGCGGCGAATGGTGATTCGGCTGGTGCTGCCGCTGATCCTGTGTGCCCTACCGCTGCTGGTCGCGGCCCTGGTGGCGACCGCCACGCCCGCCGCCGCACGCACCTTCTATCTGCACCGCGTCGCCGACTCGCCCATTGACTGGATCATTCTGGGCCTGGGGCTGAGCCTGTTCACGATGCAGCTGATGCTCACCTGGCGGGCGCTGCAGTGGCGCGGCGGCGGCTTCGACGAGCGGCCCGACCACTGGCTGAACAACCTCGCCCAGGCCGCCGAGTGGTTTCCCATGCTTGGCCTGATCGGCACGGTGACCGGCATCCTGCAAACTTTCAGCACCATTGCCGAAGACCCATCGGTAACGACCCGAACCATCATCGGCCTGTACGCCCCGGCCATCACCGCGACTGGCAGCGGCCTGTTCATGGCCCTGATTAATATCCTGCCGACGTGGGTGGTGCTGCTGGGACGTGACCTGATCCTGTCGCTGGGCGGCAGCGGCCCGTCGGCCTCGGGGGGCCCGCGGTCATGATCCACATGCCCCGGCGCAGCGTCACGCGCTTCTTCATCCCGCTCATCGACGTGATGATCCTGCTGTTCTGCATCTTCCTGCTGCTGCCGGTCTTCAAGGAAGCGCCCGACAACCCCGATGCGGACGCCAAGAAAAAGTCCCTCAACCAGGAGGAGGAGTTGAAGAAACTCCGGGCCGAACTGGCTGAACTGCGCAAGGGGCAGCGCGGCGTGGCGGTGCGGGTGCTGGAGGTGGACCCGCGCACCGGCGCCCTGTTCTATTACCAAAAAGGGGAGCGGCAGGATCTGGACTCGGCGGCGAAGGTCGCGGCGCTGGTCGCCCGGCACGAGCGCGAGGCGAAGGACCAGGCCGCAACGGGTTCGCCCGCGCCGGAACTGCGCTACATCATCCTCTACCCGCCGCCGGCGCTGGAGTCCGTCCAGCCGACCGGCAACCGGTTGAAGGATTACGAGCACTGGTTCGGCAAAACGCACTACGTCCTGGATAAGCGCGGCGGCTGATCGGCCCGGCGTTGGCAGCGCCGCCTGCAGTGGCACACCCAGCCATCCTCTGCCTACTTCGAGAGGCGTGCCAGAGGAGTGAGATCGTGACCGAGTCGTTTGCCCCGAGCGTGCCGTTGGCGGCCCTGGACTTCAGCCTGCTGCCCGAAGTGCTGCAGCTCGCCATCCGCTTTTTCCTGGCCGTGGTGGCCGCCGTCGTCGCCTGGTTCGTGATGGGCCCGGTGGCGCGGCTGCTGTATCGCCTGGCGTTCCAGCGGCCCATGCCCAACACGCTGGCGGGCTGGTCGCAGCTGGTCGGGGCCGTGATCGTGGGCGTGCTGGTGTTCCTGTTCCTGCCGCCGTTTGGCGGAGGCGGCGGGGGCGGCGGCGGCCTGTTCGGCGGCGGCGGTGGCAACGGCACCGCGAAAAAAAATGGCAAGGGTGAGGGCAGCGACCAGACCGGCAAGGACGCCAGGGATGGCGGCACGAAAAAGGAGCGGCCCGACGTGCTTGAAGTCGAGATGGCCCCCGATGGGCTGTATGAGTATGGCAGCGGCCGCTACTACCTGCTGTACACGCCGGAGACGCCGCGCAGTTTCGCCTCGGCGCAGGAGTACCGCAAACACCTGAAAACGCTGGCGGAGGTGAAGGACTACCTGGAGGCGAACGCCAGGCGGTACAAGGAGATGGACATCCTGATTTATGGCAACAGTGCCGAGCCGGGCAGTCCTATCGTCCTTGCGTTGACAAATCTGGCCGATCAATTCCGCCTGCCGTATTTGAAGCGGCCCCAGGGCAAGCGCAAGACCTTGTAGCGGTCGGCCCGCGCCCGCGGTCAGCAAGGGAGCGACCATCATGGACCAGGCGAGTCCGAGCACGCAGACGGCCCCGGCGGTGTCGAGCCGGTCGCTGCGCGTCGTCCTGTTCGGCATGCCCAAGGCCGGCAAGTCATCGTTGCTGGGCGCCCTTGCTCAGGCGGCACAGACGCAGGAGCACATCTTCAACGGCCGTATCCTGGACAAATCGCAGCGGCTCCTGGAACTGCAGCGCCGCCTCTACGAGGGCCGACCGCGCGAGACCCTGGAGGAGGTCGCGGCCTATGACATCGCGCTGCAGCCCCTGGGCGGCAAGCCCGGCGAACCCACGGCCGGGACGGTGAACGCCACGCTGATCGACTGCGACGGCCGCGTCGCCAACGAGTTGCTGGCCAGGGATGATCTGAACGGCACCGGCCGGGCGCTGGCGCGGTCCGTGCTGAATGCGGACACGCTGGTGCTGGTCGTGGACGCCTCCACCGATGCGGGGACGCTGAAACAGACCTTCGGCCAGTTCGCGCAGTTCCTGCGGGCGCTGGAGATGAGCCGTGGCGAGCGCACCGAGGTCGGCGGCCTGCCGGTGTACCTGGTGCTGACCAAGTGCGACCTGCTGGCGCAAAAGACGGACACGACCGCCGCCTGGATGGATCGCATCGAGGAGCGCAAGCGTGAGGTGAGCCAGCGCTTCAAGGACTTCCTGGCGGTAAACGAAGGCAGCGACGGGGTGCCGTTCGGCAAGGTGGAGTTGAACGTGTGGGCGACGGCGGTGAAGCGGCCGGCGCTGGCGGACGCGCCGGCGCGGCCGGTGGAGCCGTATGGCGTCGCGGAGTTGTTCCGCCAGTGCCTGGAGTCGGCGGCGGCCTACCGGGAGCGGCGGACGCTGGCGAGCCGGCGGTTGCTGTTCACGCTCGGGGTCGCGGGCGGCGTCGTGGTGGCGCTGGTGCTGCTGATGCTGGTGCTGGTCCTGAGCCAGCCGTCGAAGGAAGCCACCGCGCTGAACGACGAGGTGCGTCGCTACATCGCCGCCAACGACCGGCCGGCGGAGCGCTTCCAAAACATCGACGACAAGCTGGAGCAGCTGAAGCACTTCAAGGACAGCCCGGATTTCGCGCGGTTGCCGGAGGACTATCGCGCGGGTCGCTGCCGACCTGAAGGCGTTGACCGAGTACAAGCGCTTTACCGAACAGGTGCGCGAGGTCGGCAAGACGTTCAGCTTCGACCTGAACCGCGTGCCGGACGACGCCGAGGAGAATCTGAAGAAGATTCAAATGGACTTGAAGGCGCTCAAGGAGCAGCAGGTGAAGTTGTCGGTGTCGCCGGAGTATCGGGCGGCCTGGTCCTCGTCGGAGACGGTGCGGCAGCTGGACCAGTGGCTCGCGGACCTGCACATCCTGGACGCGGAGAAGGAGCAGGTTGTCCAGGAATATAATCAGCTGCTG
The DNA here is from genome assembly GCA_963750165.1 of uncultured Gemmataceae bacterium. Taxonomy (GTDB): domain Bacteria; phylum Planctomycetota; class Planctomycetia; order Gemmatales; family Gemmataceae; genus CAVVPN01. Next base: position 1,649,015 of record CAVVPN010000003.1, read on the forward strand.
CAGGAGGGCGCGGAGGCGCTGCGGCAGGGCCGGGCACGGTTCCAGAACGAGAAGGTCATCAAGGTGGAGGATCTGGATCGGGTGGAGTCGCTGAAGAACCGGTCGAAAAGGCTGGCGGAGCGGCGCACCGCGCGGGCGGACGAGTTGCTGCCTGGCGCGGCCGAGGTCAAGAACGCCCTGCTGTTCCGGTTGCGCAGCGTCCAGGCGGCGCAGCGGCGGTGGGAAGTCAGCGACGTGAAGCGGGACCTGGAAGATTACCTGAACTACATTAAATCCAGGAGCAGCGGATGAGGCCGCTTGCGCGAGCTGGGGCCGTGGACGCTCGACTAGAGCGGTTCGCGTTTGGGTAGCGCACAAGTCGTGGGACGGCTCTCCAGAGCCGTCAGCGTTCTCCCGACGGCTCTGGAGAGCCGTCCCACGACTTGTAGTCCACGCGACTGGGAACCGCTCTAGAGCGGTTCGCAGTTGGGTGTAGCGGAAGTCGCCAGACTTCCGTCCGGTGCTGCTCGGAAGTCTGGCGACTTCCGCTACACCCAGTCGCAATCTGCAATAACAGCAACCCATCCACGGCAAAAGTTTCGAGGTCGAGTTGAGCAGCGGTCCCTGCGGCGGCAAGGACGTTCCCGGTGGTGCGGTGTCGCCCTTCACTGGCAAATCCGTGCAGACGATCCTGAACGGGCATTACCGGCTCGTGGTCCCAGAGTCCGAAGCCGTAGCGGGGGATATTCTGGTTTGGGGGACGACACGCCGCGCTCGGTCCCACGCAGAGCCTGGGACCGAGGGTTTATCGCGACCCCGGCCCGGACATGCCCATCAGGCCGCCGCTGGTGCCGCTGCCCATGCCGCCCATCGTGCCCATGCGGCGGCTGGCCGGCAGCAGGTTCGGATACACCTGGAACAGGAAGCTGAACGTGCTCAGCGCCGAACTGTAGCTGAAGCCGATGTCCACCTCCACGTCCGAGCCGACGTGCGCAAAGAACGCCGACACGGTCTGCACCTTGTTGCCCACGTCGTCAGCCATCGTGAACGTCAGGGCGTACTTGCTGCTGAACGGGTAGGTGATGCTGGCGACGAACGTCTTGCTGTTGAGCGGGTCAATTTGCCGGTACATCAGCAAGACGTTCGTCTTGTCCGGCCGGTTGATCGTGCCGCCGAAGCTGAAGATGTGCGCCCCGTTCTGGAACGGTTCAAAAAAGCCCGAGCTGAACAGCGCCGTGCGGTCGCCGACGTTCCAGTTCCAGTCGTACTCCAGGAAGCCGACGTCGCTGCCGAAGTTCTGCGACGTGTTGGGAAAGAACGACGCCGACAGGTCCAGCGTCATCCAATCGACGATGTGCTGCTGCCCCAGGTAGCCGCGCTTCGTCTGCCAGCGCTGGCGGACATCGAACTGGAAGGTGTTGATGCTGCCCAGCGTGTCGATGCGGTCCATGACCAGGCGGCGGACGGCCATCGACTGCGGATCGAACTGCGCCTGGGCCGGCAGCAAGGTGCCGACGCCGGGGTAGTAAATTGGCTCGAACGGCCGGATGTCGCGCATCGCCTGGTCGGTGGCGTCGTCGTGGATGCGGTCGAGCTGCGGCAGCAGGGTGTACGGTGTGTCGCTGTGGGCGATGTAGTAGTTGCCGCCCACTACTATCTTGTGAAAGATACCGTTGAGGTTGAGCAGCTCGCTGCACACGTCCGGGTAGAGCTTCGAGAAGGGGATGCTGCCGCGCATGCCGCCGCCGCCGTAGAAGCGGCCACGGCCCTCGCCCGCCAAGTCCTGCGTGTAGTACGTCAGGTCGAGCGTGGCGTACGGCACCAGTTTGAACGCTCCCATCTGGAACGGCAGACTGATTTCCTGGCCCCAGTCGAAGCGGCCGGTGGCGTCGTTCTGGTCGGTCGGCAGCAGCACGCCGGTCTGGTCCGATGTGCCGATCAGGTGGTAGTAGCCGGCGCTGCCGCGCGAGTTATACGTGAACAGGTCGAGGAATTTCTGGCCGATCAGGTAGCCCTGCACCTCGGGCAGCCGCTGCGCCTCGGTCACCCATTCGCGGAGGCGCGGCTCCGCCTTGATGTCCCACGCCATGATGCCCTGCTGCTGCTTGGCATAGAAGTACGTCTCCTGGTTCAGACCGCGCTGGAACTCCATCTGAAAGAACTGCTCAAGGAAGTTGCGGTCGGACAGCAGCGACACCTGGGACTGCACCGAGAGGCCCATCGGCAGCTCCTGCATGTTGAGCTGACCGAGCAGGCGGCCGCGCCACTCGGGGTGCGGCGTATTCCAGAAATCGAGCTGCGGCACGAAGCTGGTGTACTGGCCCTCACCGCGGCCGCCGCCGAGCTGGTCGTTGCCGGTGTCGTGGATGCCGTACAGTTTGAAGTCACCGTTGGTCTTGTTGGGGATGCCGAACATGTCCGTGATGCTGTACGCGAAGTCGGTGCCCAGGGCCGGGCCGCGCGCCGTCATCACGTCGGCGTAGAGCCGCCAGCGTGTGCCCGGCACGCGCTGCATCCCGAGCAACTCGTACAGGTCCCAGGTGGTGAACAGCTGGAAGCCGAAAATCTTGTTGTAGTTGAACGAGAAGTTGTCGAGTGGGCCGAGCGGATCGTTGACGTTGGCGGCGAGGTACGGCAGATAGAAGATCGGTACGCCGCCGATGTACAGGAGCATGTTGCGGCCCTGGAAAATCCGCTGCACTTCCTGTTCTTGCTGGCCGGTCTTGGGGTCGGTGAACGGGATGCCGAAGATGCTGTGCGCGGCACCGTGACGGTCTCGACCTGCGATGTGGTGAAGGTGACCTTGATGCCGGGGTCCGAGGGCAGCTTGCTGGCGTTGAGGTCAGTCTCCTTGAGCTTGTACAGTTCGGCGTTGAGCTGGTCGATCTCCGGCGAGTTGATGTGGACCGGATCGGCGACGCCCACTTCGCGGATTTCCATTTTGGCATTGAGGGCGATGGAGACGTTGCGGGCGGTGTTGTAATACACCTCGTCAGCGCGGATGAGGCGCGCCTCCTTGGGGCTCTGGTTGCGCAACTCGACGTTGCCGGACAGGTAGAACTCCTCGGGCGGCTGGTTGTTCTGATTGCCGCCGGTCTGGCGGAGGCCGTTGAGCGTGTCCTGGAAGTTGCCGCGTGTCCAGAAGACGAGGCGGTCGGCCTCGATGTCCACGAAGGTGCGGCCGTCGCCGGCCTGCAGGATGACGCCGCCGGTGACGACGACGATGGTTTCGCCGTTGGGCTGCGGGAAGTCGCGGGCCTTGAGTTCGATCAGGGACGAGCGCGGCACGATGACGAGCGAGCGCCGCGGTGCCGGGCCCATGTCTTCCAGCGGCACGACCTTTGGCTGCGGCCCAACCTGGGGCTGCTGCGATGGCTGGGACGGATTCGCCGGCACGCTCGGCGGCGGCACCTTGGGGGAAGTGTCGGGCGGCGTCGGCGGTTGCTGCAAGGGCTGGAATTGCTGGACCGGCGTGCCCTGCACCTGACCGGCAGGTGGCGTCGGTGCCGGGACCTGGGCGGCGGTTTGCTGCACCTGGCCGGGGGCGACGGCGCCTCCGGCGGATACGACGCCGCCAGTCGCTGGCCGCGCGCGCTCGGCGACGGTGCGCTGGTATAGCGGGTTCTGTGTCTGCGACTGGCTCACAATTGTGCCGACGTAAACATGTCCTTTCACCTGGGCGCTGGTAATCAGGGTGAACAGGGCCCGGGGCGTGGCCTGGGTGCCGATGACACTGTTGGAGCCGTCGAGCAGCTGGGTGAGGTTTTCGCCGTAGACCTCCACTTGATACTTGCCGGTCTTGCGCTGGCTCTCGAGGTTCACCCAGACGACGGCGTTTTCCATGCGGCCCTGGAGCACGCCCTGCTCGATGTAGGCGTCGCCGCTGAGGAGGAAGACCTGATAGTTTTGTTCGGTCCAGCTGGCGATGGTGCGGGCGGACAGGGTGATAGTCTGGTTGGCGGCGGGGTCGGTGCGATTCCAGGTGAGGCGGGCCGACTGGGCGAACAGGGACAGCGGGGCGCAGAGCAGCAGGAGGGCGGCGCAGGCGGCGCGGGCACCGCTGCCGGACGGCAGTCGAGGTATGCTGGATCGCGTGGTCACGGCGTCCCCCTCTCTGGCTCGTCTCATCCCTGCCCACCCCCGCGGTGCCGTCGGCGCGCGTCGGCCGCCCCGCGGGGCAACGCTGTTTCGTCGTGTTGAAAAACTTGAACGAAAAGAGCGGCGAAGTATAGAAAGCCGCACCGACCTGTCAAGGGCAAGCAGTCGTCCGGGTATGCCACGGCATTTTGGCAGAGGCTGGCAAGTGGGGGGGCACCCCCGTCATGGATTTGCTAGAACGGCAGCCGCTCGTCCTGTGCCGCCAGGATCACGGCCACCGTCGCGGGGATGAGCGGCAGCACCAGCGCCGGCAGCCAGCGCTTCCACCCCCGCAGTCGGGCCAGCCCAGGCAGCACCAGCGGCGCCAGCGCCAGCGGCGCCAGGCCCATTAGCAGGAAGCCTTCCCAGGGCACCGGCGGCTCGTTGCGTATCGGATTCCACTGACAAACGGTCATGGCCCCCGGCAGCAGCACCGCCACGGGGGCCAGGGCCGGGCCGGTGTCGCCCCGCACCAGCCAGGCAACGATGGCCGGCCCGGCGAGCACCGCGCCAACGAGCGGGGCCAGTTCGGAAAGTCGGGGGGCGGGGGCACACGCCGCCACCAGGCCGGCTGCCGCGCAACACAGGGCCAGCGCCGCCGGCACAGTGCCGTCGCGCCAGCGCCGGGCCAGGTGGGTGAGCAACGCCCATTCCGCCAGGAGGGCCGCACTCAGGCACCAGGGCACCCACGGCATTTCCACGCGCAGCGGCGGCGCCTCAAACGAGGTCGAGAGCCCCGCGGTGAGCAGACGGCCTGCCAGCACGGCGACCAGCGTCCGCGCCGTCCAACCGAGGCTGGCGGGCACGCGCGGCAGTCGGGCGAGCAGTTCTACCAGCAGCGCCAGCCCGCCCAGCCAGGGCAACCAGTAGCCGGGCGGTGGCAGCGGCAGTTCATACTCGGGTTCGGGGGAGTCGGATGCTTCGGGGTCGCCGACTTTGGGGGGCGGTTTCGCCTCCAGCGACCAGCCGAGGACGGTCGCCAGGTCGTCCACGGTCAGGGGACGGTCCTGCAACTTGCCCTCCGGCGTGGGCTCCGTGTCAAGATGCACGCGGATCGGGTCACGGAGGCGCGTCTCGTTGCCCACGAATACGCCAGCCGCCAGCGCCAGCGCCGCGGCCAGGGGCGCCAGGCGCGTGGCCCTCAGGGCAAGCAACACCAGCATCAGCGCCGGCATCAGCACCAGCGACGTGAGCAGCGCCGGGCCCACCAGGGTCAGCGACTTGTCCGCCAGGACCTCCACCATCGGCTCGGGCATGACGGCGCCTCCTTTGTGGGCATGAGGGGGTGAACGGGTGAGGGGGTGAAAGAGCAGTTGTCTATCACCCCCTCACCCGTTCACCCCTCACCCCCTCATCCGCCGCTACTTCGCCCTGACGGTCACCTTCAGGCTCACGTCGTCATCGACCATGCCCTTGCCGTAGCTGACGCCCCAGTCGTGGCGGTTGATCTTGAAGCTACTCGTCAGGCTCAGCGTGCCGCCGCTGACGTCAATCTTCGCGGGGAAGCTCACCTCCCTGGTCTTGCCGCGCATCGTCAGCTTGCCCGTCATCGTGTAGCCGTCACCGCTCTTCTCCACCTTCGAGGACACAAACTTCGCCTTGGGGTAGTTCTTCGCGTCGAAGAATTCTGGCTGCTTGAGGTGGTTGGTCAGCTTGGCGGTGTCGGTGTACAGCGAATTCACGTCGAACTCGACGGCCACCTTGAGCGTGGTCGGGTCGGTGCCGTTGATCGTCGCGGTGCCGGTCACCTTCTTGAAACCGCCCTCGTGTTTGCCCTTGGGCTTGGTGCCCACGAAGGTCACCTTGGCGTTCTCGGCGTTCAGGACGATCTTCGTCAAGCCCGCCTCGTTCGTCGTCGCCAGCAGCGCCAGCACAATCACCGCCATCAGCACACGCACCATGACAGTGTCCTCCCTGAATGAAAATGTAGGGCGAATCGGTGGAGTTACTGTAATGGCTCTGCTCGGCTCAAGCAATAGTTGATCGATCAATTTTTTCTGGGCGGCGTCACCCCGCCAGGCATTCGCGCAGGTAGCGCACGCCGTGAGCCACGTCCGCCAGGCGCTGTTCCTGGTCGCCGACCTCACGCTCGATGCACAGCGGGCCGCGGTAACCGACCTTCTTCAGCGTCTGAAGGAATTGCTTGATGTTGACCTGGCCCTGGCCGAGCGGCACCTCGTCGCCCCAGACGCCGGGTGTCTTCGTGCGGTTGGCGTCCTTGACGTGGACACTGCGAATGTCCGGTCCCAGGATTTCCACCGCCCGCAACGGGTCGCCCATCTCGTACAGCAGCACGTTGGCCGGGTCGAAGTTGACCTTCAGGTTCGGGCAGCGCAGCTCGTCCAGCGTCAGCCGCAGCAGGTCCGCCGTCTCCTGGCCCGTCTCGAACGCCACCGTCACGCCCTGCGCCTGCGCCAGATCGCTGACCTGCGCCAGTGTGTCCAGGAACGGCCTGCGCTCGGGCTTGCCCGGCTCCGGGATGAAGCCGGCGTGCAGCATCAGGTCCGTCAGGCCCAGCGCCCGCGTCCGCTCCAGCGCCACTGAAAGCGCGCCAGCCGCTCCGGCCGCAGCGCCGGGTCGCCGAAGCCGCCTGTCTTCTGAATGGTCGCCGGCGTTGTGTAGTCCTCGCCGGGGAAGCCGAGCATCGCTCCCGTCATGCGGAAGCCCGCCGCCTTCGCGGCTTCCGGCATGCGGTCGCCCTCCTCCCAGGAGGCGTGGTGCGGGTCGCCACACGCGATCTGCACCACGTCCAGGCCGAGGCGATCCAGAAGCCGCTTCAGCTCGGGCACACTCTTGACCTGCAGCGACCAGCTGCACACGCCGATGGCGAGCGGTTCGATGCTCATGTGGTGATCTCCGAATGATGAGGGGGTGACAGAGGACCGTCTTTCACCCCCTCACCCCTTCACCCCCTCATCCTCAACCGGGGGCGGGTTCGATGGTGCAGCCGAGCGGGCCAAACTTGGTGCCGTCGGCGCGGATCTCGTGGAAACTGAGGATCTGCTCCTGTTTCAACTCGGCCACTTCGCGAGTGCCCGTCCAGACGATGGCCCGGCCGGTGTCGTGCGCCAGCTTCGTCAGCGTGAACGCCCGCTGTTCGGTACAGCCGAGCGCCTTTTGCAGCACCTCCATGACGAACTCGAAGCTGTGATAATCATCGTTTTCGAGGATGACGTTGTACGGCGGCTGCCGGCGCGTCTTCGTTTCCTCGCGTTCCCGGGGTTTGGTGGTGATGTTCGTGTCGGGCAGGGAAGGATCGGTGCTCATGGGGCCTCCGCGGGGATCGGACACCTTCTTTTCCCTGGAAGTATACACCAGGGACAGCGACCCGTCTTTCCGCCGCTTGCGGCGGAAAATCACTTGCGCGGCCGCTTGTAAAGGTGCGTCGCCAGGCCGTGCAGCGTCTCGGCAGCCTCGCCGAGCGTCTCCGACAGCGTTGGGTGCGGGTGGATGCTCATCGCCAAATCGCGGGCCGTGGCACCCATCTCGACGGCGACGACCCCCTCCGCGATCAGTTCGCCCGCCCCCGGCCCCACCAGGGCCACGCCCAGCACGCGATCCGACTTCGGGTCCACCAGAATTTTCGTCAACCCGTCCGAGCGGCCCAGCGACCTGGCCCGGCCGGACGCCGCCCAGGGGAAGCGGCCGATGTTCACGTCACGGCCGGTCTTCTTCGCCTCGGTTTCGGTCAGACCGCACCAGGCGATTTCCGGATCGGTGAACACCACCGCCGGGATGGCCCGCGGCTCCCACACCGCCGGCTCGCCCAGAAGCGCCTCGACCGCGACCTTGCCCTCATGGGCCGCCTTGTGCGCCAGCATTGGCTCGCCGGCCACGTCGCCGATGGCGAAAATGTTCTCGTTCGCGGTGCGGCGCTGCTCGTCCACCTGCACGAAACCCTTGGCGTCCAGCAGCACCCCCGCCCGGTCGAGGCCGAGGTTCGCGGTGCTGGGCCGCCGGCCGACCGCCACCAGCACGCGCTCGAACTTCTGTTCCTGCGTAACGCCCGCGCCCTCCAGCGTCGCCACGATGCCGTCGCCCTGGTCCGCCACCTTCGTCACCTTCGTTTTCAGCAGCACCTGCTGAAACAGGCCCGCGCCCGGCTTTTCGCTCACCAGTCGCTTCGCCAGGTGGCCGACGAGGTCCGCGTCCACGCCCGGCAGCAGCGCATCCATCAGTTCGACAACGGTGACCTGGCTGCCAAGCGCCGCGTACACCGTGCCCATCTCCAGGCCGATGTAGCCGCCGCCGATCACCAGCAGCGACCTCGGCACTTCCGGGAGTTGCAGCGCACTGGTGGAGTCGAGCAGGCGCGGGCTGTCCAGGCTCAGGTGCGGCAGCTTCGTCGGGCTGGAGCCGGTGGCGATGATGCAGTGCCGGAAGCGGATGTGCTGGCCGTTCTCCAGCCGCAGGCTCTGGCTGTCGGCGAAGGTGGCGCGGCTGGAGATGTACGTCACCTTGCGCTGCTTCGCCAGGAAGGCGAGGCTGCTGGCCATCTCATCGACGATCCTGTCCTTGCGGGCGCGCAACTGGTCGAGGTCGATCGTTGGCGGCAGGAAGTGCAGGCCCCAGGCGTCGGCCTCGCGGGTGGCCTCGGTGATGACGCGGGCGGCGTGCAGCAGGGCCTTGGAGGGGATGCAGCCGCAGTGCAGACAGACGCCACCGGGTTTGGGCCGGGAGTCGATGAGCGTGACCTGTTTGCCGCGGTCGGCCGCCAGGAACGCCGCCGAGTAGCCGCCGGGGCCGGCACCTAGCACGACCAGTTCGCTTTCGGTGATTTCGGCCATGAATGTCCCTCGAAAAGGGGTTCATCACAAAGACACAAAGAAACACAAAGGAAAGACAAGGATATAGTTCGTTTGGTCTTTTTTTTGTCTTCTTTGTGTTTCTTTGTGTCTTTGTGGTGAACCCTCTTTACGCATGCAGCAACATCACCAGCGGGTTTTCCAGCATCTCCGCGAGGCGGCGCGTGAAGCGCGCCGCGTCGGCGCCGTCGATGACACGGTGGTCGTACGACAGCGACAGCGGCAACAGCAACCGCGGCACAATCGCGCCGTGGCGCTCCACCGGCTGCAGCCGGCTCCGCGACATGCCCAGGATCGCCACCTCCGGATAATTGACGATCGGCGTGAAGCTGGTGCCGCCAATGCCGCCCAGGTTCGTGATCGTGAACGTACCGCCGCTCATGTCGTCGCCGGTCAACTTCTTGTCGCGCGCCCTGGCCGCCACCTCGCCCAGTTCCTGCGCCAGCTCGTGGACGCTCTTTTTGTCCACATCGCGCAACACCGGCACCACCAGGCCGCGGTCGGTGTCCACCGCGACGCCCAGGTGATAGTAGCGCTTGTAGACCAGCTGGTTGCCCGCCAGGTCGAGGCTGGCGTTGAAGTGCGGGAACTGCTTCAGCGCAATCGCCGCCGCCTTCAGCGCGAACGCCGTCACCGTCAATTTGGGGCCCTTGCCGTCCTGCTGCTTACGGAACGCCTCCAGGTCCGTCACGTCCGCCAGATCATGCTGCGTCACGTGTGGGATCAGGTTCCACGACAGGCTTAACCGCTCGGCGATGGTGCGGCGCAGGCTCGTCAGCGGCTGGCGCTCGACGGCGCCCCACTTCTCGAACTGCGGCAGCGGCGGCGCCTGCAGGACACCCCCGCCGCCGGCCGGGGCGGTGGTGAGCTGGCGGACGAACGCCTGCACGTCCTCCTGGCTGACGCGGCCGCGCGGTGCGGTGCCGGTCACGCGCCGCAGATCGACGCCCAGCTCACGGGCCAGGCGGCGCGTCGCGGGGCCGGCCGGCGGCACCACCTCGTCGCCGTCCTCAGCGACCGCGGTGGGCGCCGACGCCACGGCGGGAGCGGCGACCAGGGCCGGCGGTTGCTTCGGCGCTGGCGGCGGGGGCGCGGGTTTGTCCGGCTTCTTCGGCTCCGGCGTGGGGGCCGTCGCCGCGGGCGCGGCAACCGCGGCGCCGTTGGGACCGCCTTCCAGCTCGAACAACAGCTGACCGATCTTGACGTGATCGCCCTTCTTGACGAGCACCTTGGTGATGCGCCCGGCGCCGGCGCCTTGACCTCGACCGTGCTCTTTTCGACCTCGACTTCCAGCAGTGGTTGATTCTGGGCGACCTCAGCGCCGACGTTGACCTTCACGTCCACCACGTCGCCGCTTTTGAAGCCCTCGACCAGTTTGGGCAGCTTGATTTCGCTGGCCATGCTGACTCCCCTTCGCCAAGCGTTCCGCACCGTTCCCGGATGCCCCTCTACCAATAATGTAGGGGAAGCAATCAAGGGCGGTTAGGTGGTGGGGGGGGGTGGGGTGGTACGGTCTTCGCTTTTAGTTTCGCGCGGACTCTATCCCCGCGAAACTACAAACGAAGACCGCACTACCCACCGATAGGAGCCAATCATGATCGAGTTCTCGACGGTCATGCTGACCCGGCTGCTCATTCCAACTGCCCCCCGAGGGGGAGCCCGTCGCTGGGCAGCAGCGCCCGCCACCAGATGGTGCCGCTGATGCCTGGGGACACGTTGCGCACGCTGCCGTCCACCAGGGCCACCTGGCAGCCGGCCGGCGAGTACGCTTGCGGGGTGTAGCACGAGTCCGCCCCGACCACTGGGCTGACCTCGAACACCGAGGCGTGGATCAGGAACGGTGCCCACCGCGACGGCCCCGCGCCGTCGTCGCCCCAGGTGCGGGCGCCGTAGACGCCTCCGCCGTAATCGCACTTGCCGGCGTAACGCTCCACGAACAGGATCGTGTTCGAGGTCCCGTCCCGCACGTCCTGCGGAATGCGCGGATACACGTTCGTCAAGCCGTCGGCCGTGTCGCCGTTCGTCGCCACGCAGTTGCCCAGGAAGTAACACATGGCGTTGCTGGCGCCGCTGAACAGGTAGCCGTTGGCCTCGTAACTGCACACGCCGGCCAGGACGCCCTGGCTGTTGGCCATGATCTGGCCGGCCTGCTGCCCCGGGTCGAGCGGCGCCAGGAACACGTTGAGCACTACCGTGCTCGTGTAGGAATGGCCCGTGGTCGTGTTGTAGACGTTATCCTGTTCCAGGTAGGGCAGCAGGAAGTAGTGCAAGGTGCCGTGCTTCGCTGGCGTGAACGTGGTGCCGGTGGCGCCGCGCGGGAAATACCCCCAGCCGGTGGGCAGGTACTTGTATGTGCTGTGCAGGTCGTGGCACGCCGTCCCGAGTTGCTTGAGGTTGTTGATGGACTGGGTACGGCCGGCGGCCTCGCGGACCTTTTGCACCGCCGGCAGCAGCAGGCCGATCAGGATGGCGATGATCGCGATCACCACCAGCAGTTCAATCAGCGTGAAGGCGTGGCGACTGCGGTGGGGTGGGCATGGTACTGGCAGCACGATTCGGTGGGTGTTGAACATGGTCGAATGAAAACCTTGCAAGGGTTCGCCGCCGAGGCAGGTTATTTCTCCCATGATTTATAGTTTAGATGGGGTTGGCAGCGGCCGCAAGGAAAACCTCGCCCCGGCACCCCGGCGACCGACAGGACGAACGCGGCGCCGGTTGCGGTTTTCCGGCTTGGTCCCGTGGCGTAAAATAGCCAGTGGGCAATACGCCGACCTTCCCGCAGGAGAGCCGTTCCTCATGCCGTTTCTGCTGCTGTTAGTCCTGTCGTTGGCCTGCCTGCAACGCGAATGGCCGAGGCCGCCCATTGCGCTGACCCCCGTCCGCGCCGGCCTGGTGACCTGGCTGGGCACGGGCATTCTCATCGCCCTGACCGGCCTGCTCGCGGCCCTGCTCCGCCGCTGGGTGCTGACCGATCCGCACGCCCGCCCCCAGGTCGTGCGTCGCTTCAGCCGCCTGCGCCGCTACGCCCTGTTCGCGCACCTGGGCTGGTTCCTCACCGCCCTGTTCGCCTGCGGCTGGGGCTGGGCCGTCAAGTCCTGGCTCACCGCCCACGGCACCACCCTGCCAGGCGTTGAACTGGTGCTGCTGACCCCACTGCTCGCCGCCCTGGTGCTGTCGTGGGCGCTGTACTACGACGTGGACGCGGCCCTGAAGCGCACCGCCGCCTACGCCGACGACACGCCGCCGCCCGGCCGCTGGGCGCAGGTGCTCTTGCAGGCCCGCCACAACTTCCTGTTGCTGGCGCCGCCGCTGCTGCTCACCTTCGTCCAGCAGACGGTCGTCTGGTGCTTCCCCGCGCTGCTGAGCGATCAGCTGCTGCTCGGCCTGTTCGCCATCGGTCTGCTGGCGGCGGTGTTCGTCGGCATCCCGTGGCTGCTGCGGTTGCTGCTCGGCCTGCGGCCGCTGCCGCCGGGGCCGTTGCGCGATCGCCTGCTGGCGACCGCCAAACGGCTCCACTTCCGCTGCAACGACATCCTTCTGTGGGATACGCGCAATACTGTCGCCAACGCCATGGTCACCGGGCCGCTACCGTTCCTGCGCTACGTCGTGCTCTCCGACCGCCTCATCAAGGAGATGACGCCCGAAGAGGTCGAGGCGGTCTTCGGCCACGAGGTTGGCCACATCAAGCACCATCACCTGTTGTTTTACTTCGGCTTCCTGATCGCCAGCATGTTCGTTGTGTTCGGTGCCTGGACCTGGTTGACGGGGCAGCTCGACCACGAATCGGTGCAGCAGGCGCTGGGCGAACCGCTGCCGGACGTGGCGGCGTGGCTGCGGGCCAACGAACTGCTGGCGCTGCTGCCGATGCTGCTGTTGCTGGCGGGCTACGTTTTCGTGGTCTTCGGCTTTTTGTCGCGGCGCTGCGAACGGCAGGCGGACATCTTCGGCTGCCAAACGGTTTCGTGTGCGGTGTTCATCTCGGCGCTGGAGAAGGTGGCGTGGCTGAACGGCATCAGCCGCGACCGGCCGGGCTGGCTGTCGTCGTGGCAGCACTCGACCATCGCGCGCCGCGTGGAGTTTCTGGAGCGCATGAGCACCGACCCGGCGCTGGCGGCGCGCTTTCAGTGGCGCGTGGGTTTGGTCAAGTGGGGTGTGGTGATCGGTCTGGGAGCGGCGCTGACGGGGATGCTGGTGCTGGTGCCGGAGCAGGTGTGGGCAATCCTGCGGCAGATGTGAGGTGTTGCGCCGCAGGATCGGAAAATCCCTCAAGGTCCATCCGCCCCCGGCCCGATGACAGGAAGCAGCGACGCTCATCACTTCTTTTCGCCCGTCTTCACCGGGGGAAATAACCATGACCAACGACCGTCCCGTGTTCCGCCCGCACCTGGAGGCTCTGGAAGACCGCTGCCAGCCTTCCGCGTTGACGCCCGTCCACTCGACCACGCTGCACCCGACTCCCAACCTGTTGCCCTCCTATGTCTACAACCCGTTCAACGCCGCGACCGGGGGGCTCAACTCGCACACCACCCAGCAGGCGGCGACGCCCGCGCACCCGTACTCGCCGTTTATCTACAACCCGTTCGCGACCCAGCAGGGCTTCACCATCTCGACCCCGGGCGGCTACGGCACCGCGCACGTGTTCGCTCCGTACATCTACAACCCGTTCGCGTAAGCGCGTCACCGCACAACCAGGCCCCGATTGATCGGTTCGCGCGGCCCACGCGAACCGATCAATCCAGACCTGGGACCGGTATCAGGTCAGCTTCGCCTCGACCTCCTTCATGTAGCGGATGCTCTCGCGGGCAATCGTCTCGGGGTCCGGCGTGTAGTCGAAGACCTCCACCGACACCCAGCCGGCATAGCCGCTCACCTTCAGCGCTCGGAAGATCGGCACGAAGTCCGTGTCGCCGAAGCCGGGGCCGCGGCGGTTCACGTCGTTGGCGTGGAAGTGGCCCGCCGCCTTGCCGTGCCGCGTAATCAACTCCGGCGTAATGACCTCCTCGGTGCTCATCGCCTTCACGTCCAGGTGCAGTACGAAGTTCTTGTGCCCCAGTTTGCCCAGGACTTCGAGGGCCTCGTCACAGGTGTTGATGAAGTCGGCCTCCGGCGGCGACAGCGGCTCCAGGCACAGCCGCACACCGGCGTCCGCGATGCTCGGGGCGGCGCGGCGGAAGGTGTCCACGATGTTGTCCACAGCCTGCTGCCGGGTGTGGCCGGCGGGGATGCGGCGCTGGCCCGGCGAGCCGAACACCATCAGGTCGCCACCGAGGTCGCGGCAGCAGCGGGCCAGCTCCACCAGGTAGTCGGCGGTGCGCTGCCGCACCGCCTCGTCCGCCGCAGTCACCTGCAGCCCCTCCGTCTTCGCCAGCAGCCAGTGCAGGCCGATGATTTTCAGGCCACAGTCCTCCGCCTGGCGGCGCAACTGCTGCCGCTGTGCCGCCGACACGTCGGTGATGCGCGGCGCCAGCGTGAACGGCGCCAGCTCCAGACCCTGGTAGCCGAGCCGGGCCACCGTCGCACAAACGCGGCCGTGCTCCCAGCCCTCAAACGTCTCATTGCAGATCGCGTATTTCATGTTAGTCGATGGTCACCTTGGGTGGCGGTTGTCCGGAGGGGGCGGTGAGTGTCACCGGCAGCGGCCCCTTGGCGGCCAGGGCCGCGTCGTAAAACTGCTGGGGCGAATCGACCGCCTTGTCGCCGACGTGCGTGATGACGATGCCGGGCTTCAGGTCCTTCCGGGCCGCGGCGCTGTTCGGCTGCACGTCGCTGACCAGAACGCCGCGCGGCACGCTCTGGATCTTCAACTCCGGCTGCTGCACCAGCACGCTGGTGTAGTCCACGCGCAGGCCGCGGACGAACGGCCGCTGCCCCGGCTCCGTGGCGATCTTCTTGCCCGGCACATAAAACTTGGCCAGCTTGACCTCCACCGTCTCCAGCTTGTCGCCCTTGCGCACCAGCAGGGTGATCGTTGAGCCGGCCAACTGCGTGCCCAGGGCCAGGAACAGTTCGTCGCCGTCGTGGACGGCAACGTCCCGGGTCCGATCCTTGATGCGGAGGATGACGTGTTTGGCCTTGAGGCCCTTCAGGGCGGCCGGCGAACCCTCCGCGACGCTGCCGAGCACCACTCCTTCGCCGCGCCCCGCCGGGTCGAAGCCGACGCCCAGGAAGCCATACTCGACTTCCTCGCCGCGGCGCAGCACGTCGATGATGCCCTTCATGCCGGCGTCGATGGGCACCGCGAAGCCGCCCGGTGTCTCGCCTCCGTTTAGCCCTGCCAGAGCGCTGGTCAGGCCGATCAGCCGGCCGTTGAGGTCCAGCAGCGCCCCGCCGCTGCAGCCGACGTTGAGCCGCACATCGGTTTGCAGCAGTGTGCCGTAGTGATGCAGCGTCTTGACGCGATCCTGCTCGCGCGGCGGCGACGGTGCCCGGCGGCGGACGTTGGCGATGATGCCGAATGAGGCGCTCGGCTTGCCGTCGAAGAAGCCGGCGGCGAACGGGTTGGCCAGGGCGACGACGAACTGGCCGCGCTGCACCTTGTCGCCCGCGCCGAAGGGCAGCGGCCGCAATGTCTGTTTGCCGTCGATGAGACGCAGCACGGCCAGATCGCTGCGCGGGTCGGCGGCGTAAATGTCGGCGTAACCGCCCTTGTGCTCCGGCAGCCGCACGAAAACCTTGGTGGCATCGCGGACGACGTGGTAGTTGGTCAGGATCAGCCCCTTTGCGTCGAGGACGACGCCGCTGCCAAAGGCCTCGGGCACGTGAGCGGGGTCGGCGAGATCGAGCTGTTTTTTGAGGCGGTCGCGCTTCGCGTCGGTCAGCTTGGCGGCGAGCGGGTGCTGGAGGAGCCGGTCCAGGTCGAGGGCGCCGAGCTTGCCGGGCTGGTCGGCGGCGGGGCCCTGGTCGTAGTGCTGGTAGGCGTCGCTGCGCGAGACGAGAACGCAGGCGATGGAGGGCTCGGCGTCGTCGATGACCTTCTGCACGACTTCCTGCAGGGCGAGGGCCTGTTTGAGCTGGGCGGCCTTGTCGTCCTGCTGCGCCGGCAGCGCCGCGGCGGTGACGAGGACGGCGAACAGGGTGGGCCAAAAGAATCGCGTCATGAGGCACCCATGTGCGAGGTTGGCGGCGGTACATCCTTGTTGTACCGCGACGGCGGTGGGCTTGCCAGCGTCCTTCGTTCTGCCGCTTGCGACTGCTGCACGGGATTGGAGCGGAAGGGGTCCAGGAGATGACGCCCCGAGTCCAGCGCCCGGAATTGAGCCGCCAGGTCAAACACCTCGTAACGCTTGACCTCACCGGGCTGGAGGATCTGAAAACGCTGCTCGGAGAGTTCGGAGAGGCCGTAACTCTCGACGCGGTAGGTATGGGGCAACTTGTGGCCATCGGGGCCAATGATGTCGATCAGCAGGTCGAGGTCCGGCGAGCCGGGGGCACGCAGAGATAGCGCTTCTTGTTGGAAGTATTTTTGACCTCTACATGCACGGTGATGAGCTGACCGATCACGTAGGACGGTTGGACGAACACACGGCAGGCGATCCCGTCCCTGGGTTGCCCCCACGGGGCCTGGGCGTCGGCCTTTGCCGGTTGCGCGCGCGCCGCGCCGTTGGGCCAGGCCAGCAGCATCACCGCCAGAACGAGATGACCAAACAACGGCGTCGGCTTCATGGGATCCTCCGAGTATTGCCGGCGTGGTGTTGACGCGCGCCGACACTATTTCCGGATTCCATTCCCTGGAAGGGCGTCCGTCCGGCGGACGCGGTTACAAACCTAGCTCTTCCAGCGATTGGATTTTGATGACCTGAAGAGCAGCCGACTGAAGGCGCTCCAGATCGTCGATGGCGTTGATCCGCGCCGCCAGGGCTTCGGGAAGTGCGCCGAATCGGTCCTCCAGCAACCGGCGCAACAGACTCCGATGTGCCCGCAATTCGCCTCGGACTTCGCCCCGGGCTTCCGCTTCGGCCTGCCACTCCAGCACCTGCTGCGATTGTTGCATGTTCCACTCCTTGAGGGCTTCCTTCCACTGCGGCCGGCAGCCAGTCAGTTCCGCGAACACCACGGCCAACGCGCCGTAGTCGCCGCGCTTGCGCGCCTCCGGTTCGGCCAGCGCGACCTCCTGCCACCGGGCGATTATACCGGCCTCACCGCCGCCACGCATCAGCGGTATGAACGGCAGCGCGCACCGCGCCACCCGGGTCGCCGCGACCTCCTCCAGCGTCGCTGCCGCATCGTGGCGCGCCAGGTTGCATTCGGCCACTTGCAGGCACACCCGCATGCCGGCGCCGCCGAGCACGAAGTCGCGCGACGTGGCGCCGGCACCCGTGAGGTTGACCACGACCGCCCCCAGTTGGTAGCGGTCGCCGCGCTCCCCGGACGGCCGTTGCTGCCGCCACACGGCCCCGAGGTACTCCAGGAAGCGGTCGAACATGTCCGGGTCGGGCTCGCGCTGGAACTCGACGGGCACCGCCCACGGCGGCCCGGGGTGTTCGGCGTCGTCCAGGCAAGCCACCGTGTCGCCGGCGCGGTCGCGCTCGCCGGGGAATGGCAGGTTGCGCGTGTCCAGCCAACGCAGGAAGCGCACGGTCGGCGACAGTCCGGGCAACAGCCAGCGCAGCAGCCCGAGTGGGTCGAGCCGGGCGGCGTACCGGCTGGCCTGGTCATACGGGTTCATGGCCATGACACGCACCATCAATAGTTGCTTTTGTCCCGCCGTGCCAGCGCCTCCGGCACTGCCGACGTGCTCCGTGGGATGCGGGGGTTAACGTACCCGAACGGGCAAGCCCGTCCCAGGGAAAAATGATGGGCCCCTTGCCCAGCAGGCATTGGTTGGTACACCCCAAAGAACGGGAGCGCGCGACGCTTTTCCGCCGGCCCTGCCCTTGACGGGACCAGCCCTACCCTTATGATTACAATTTCCTGAACCGCCGTTTGGAAACGCAGGTAGAGCAATGACCACGTACATGGCCCGCAAAGAGGATCTCGAGCCGCGCTGGCACGTCATCGACGCGGCCAACCAGGTCGTCGGCCGCCTGGCGGTGGTGATCGCCAACATCCTCCGCGGCAAGCACCGTCCCGAGTACACGCCGCACCAGGATCTCGGCGATTACGTCATCGTCATCAACGCCAGCAAGGTGCGCTTCACCGGCAAGAAGTGGGACACCAAGTCGTACCAGGCGTACTCGCACTACCCTGGCGGCCTGAAGATCACGCCGGCCCGCGAGGTGCTCGCCAAGCATCCGGAGCGTATCCTGGAAACGGCGGTGCGGCGCATGGTGCCGCGCAACAAACTCGGCCGGCAGCAGATGGGCAAGCTGAAAATCTACGCCGGCAGCGAGCATCCGCACCAGGCCCAGCAACCGACCCGGTACAGTCTCGACAACATGAAGTAAGGGGAGCGCAGCCGTGGCTGACACGAAGCAGAAGACGTACAACGGCACCGGCCGCCGCAAGACCGCGGTGGCCCGGGTGCGCCTGGTCGAGGGCGGCACCGGCAAGATCGCCATCAATGGCCGCGAACTGGAGCACTTCTTCACCGAGGACAAGGACCGCAACGCCGTCGTCGGCCCGCTGCTGGTAACGGAGATGCGGACTCGCGTCGATGTACTGGTGAGCGTGCAGGGCGGCGGCATCACCGGCCAGGCCGGTGCCATCAGCCAGGGCGTCGCCCGCGCCCTCAAGGTGATGTTCGGCATCACGGCGCCGGCGGAGCCGGCGGGCTCCGCGGAGACCGACGGCGACGGCGAGGTGGCGGGCGGCATCGCCAAGAAGCTGCGCGACTCCGGCTACCTCACCCGCGACGGCCGCATGAAGGAACGCAAGAAGTACGGCCGCAAGGGGGCCCGCAAGAGCTTCCAGTTCTCGAAACGCTGACGCCCGAGGTCAGAAGTCAGAGATCAGAGGTCAGGGGTGCGGCGCCGGGTAATTGCCCCGCGTTGCACCCCTGGCTGCTTTTCTGACTTCTGACCTCTGACCTCTGACCTCGGGCGTTTTGCCCTTGAAACCGCGCCGGCGCATGGTAGCCTGGAAAGCTGTTTCCACCGTCTATCACCAACGCTGACAAGGCATGGACATCCCCATGACACCAGACCTCAGCCAGGACCAGTCGTTCCACATTGAGCGCCACGGCGAAGTGGCCGTGGTGGTGCCGTCGCCGAAGGTCGAGGAGATGCCCGAACCGCTCATCGCCCAGGCCGCCAAGCTCGTGGTCAACTCTCTCAAGGAAGACCCGCCGGCCGGTATCGTCATCGACCTCAGCCAGATCCACTACGTCGGCTCCGTGTTCGTCTCCTTCCTGCTGCGCTGCCACATGCTGGCCAAGAAGCAGGGCAGTGAGATCGTTCTGGCCGGCGCCTCGGAGCCGGCGCGGGAGTTGCTGCACTTACTGGACCTGGAGACCATCTGGGCCCTGTACCCCAACCGCAAGGAGGCCGTGGAGGCCCTGAGCGGTTCGGACTGAATTGCGAATTGCAAATTTGAGATTGCAGATTGCAAATTGAAAGACGGCAACGCTTCTGTCTTTCAATTTGCAATCCGCAATCTCAAATTTGCAATTGAAGGACACGGTGATGGATCAGCATGACAACGAGGAGGTCGGCCTGCCGATGGCCCGGCCGGTGCCGGACCCGCCAGCAGCCCCCGTCCCGCCGGTCCCGCCCCGGCCGTCGCGCCAGCCCCTGGCCGTCGAGCAGATGGTGGCGCAAATCAAGGAAACCGCCGACAAACTCATCCGCGATCACGCCAGCCGCGGCGATGTGAAGCTGCTCAGCACCGCGCTGCGCGAGTTGCGTTACGCCTTCAAAATCTTCGCGCCGTATCGCACGCGCCGCAAGGTGACGGTGTTCGGCTCGGCCCGGCTGCCGCAGGAGCACCCGGCTTGCGTGCAGGCGCGCGAGTTTGGCCGGCGCGTCGCCGAGGCCGGCTGGATGGTCATCACCGGAGCGGCGCACGGCATCATGGAGGCGGGCCACGTCGGCGCCGGCCGCGAGAACAGCATCGGCGTCAACATCCTGCTGCCCTTCGAGCAGGAGGCCAACGCCGTCATCCGCGGCGACACCAAGCTGATGCACCTCAAATATTTCTTCACGCGCAAGCTCCTCTTTCTGAAGGAGTCCGACGCCATCGCCCTGTTCGCGGGCGGCTTCGGCACGCAGGACGAGGGCTACGAGGTGCTGACGTTGTTGCAGACCGGCAAGAGTCAGATGTTCCCCATTGTCATGGTGGAGGAACCCGGCGGCGACTACTGGGCGAAGTGGCTGGAGTTCGTCCGCGACGTGCTGGTGCCGCGCCGCCTGATCTCGCCGGACGACCTGCACCTGTTCAAGGTCACGGACCACCTCGACGAGGCGGTGACGGAAGTGCTGGGCTTCTACCGCGTCTACCACAGCATGCGCTACGTCCACCGCGACCTGGTGCTGCGCTTGCAGAAGCCGCTCAGCGATGATCTGCTGCAGCGCATCCGAACCGACTTCCAGGACATTTTGAAGGCCGGCACGTTCGAGCAGAGCGGGCCGCTGCCGGAAGAGGCCGACGAGCCGGACCTGGCGAGTCTGTCGCGGTTGCGGTTCTGTTTCGACCGCCACCACCAGGGGCGACTGCGGCTGCTCATCAACCTCATCAACCAGGCGTGACCCCGCTTGTCTCTGATCGGAGCCCGAGCGCCAGCGCGGGGCCGCTGGGCCCCGCGCTGGCGCTCGGGCTCCGACCCACCATGAATGGCCAAGGCACTGCCCCCGTCAGGCCGCCTCTGCCTCGATCCACCTTTTTTTTCGCGGAGCGCGCTTGACTTCCGGTGTGCTGCCCCTATAGTGATGACGCTTGTACGATTGTTTGATTGTTGGAACGTCCTGCCCGCCTCATTCCCCACGCCCCCCGGAGGTGCCCCATGCGACCGCGCCAGGGTTTCACGCTGATCGAGCTACTGGTGGTCATCGCCATCATCGCCATCCTCATCGGCCTGCTCCTGCCGGCGGTGCAGAAGGTCCGGGAGGCGGCGGCCCGCGCCCAGTGCGAGAACAACCTCAAACAGCTCGGTCTGGCCATGCACAACTACGAGTCGGCCAACAAGAAGTTCCCGCCGTCATTCAAGGGCACCCTGGCGCCGATCAACGCCGCTTATGCGACCTATCCCGGCTACTTCTTCAGCTGGTCGGCCCTGGCGTTCCTCAACCCCTACCTGGAACAGACCAACATCTACAACAACATGGACCTGACGCTGCCGATCTACACGCTGCCCAACTACACCATCTCGGCGGCCAATCAGTTCGCCGTCACGCAGGTGGTGCCGCTGTTCCTGTGCCCCAGCGATCAACAGCAGCCGGTCAGCAGTGCCTACGGCGTCACCAACATGGGCCCGACCAACTACGCGGTGTGCGTCGGCACCGGCACCACCAACGGCGGCGCCCCCTACGGCTCGCTGTACAACGCCGACGGCATGTTTCAGGCCCAGCAGTTCACCCGGGCGACGGACGTGCGCGACGGCCTGAGCAACACCGCCATGCTGTCCGAGAGCACCCTCGGCGAGGGCGACGAGAACACCATGGGCGCGGCCCCCAGCGGCGGCACGCTGCAAACCACTTACCAGTATGTCGCGTTCGGCACGGCGCTGACGCCGGGCAGTTGCGCCGCGGCGACGAACTGGAACAACGCCAACCGCCGTGGTTTCATGTGGGCCTCCGGTGAGATGCGCTGTCGCCTCGTACAACCACTACCTGACGCCCAACGCACCGACGCCGGACTGCATCACCAACGACATCAACCCCGGCCCCGGGCAGTACACGTCGATCGGCTTCCGCGGGCGCGCAGCCGGCACGCCGGCGGCGTCAACCTGGTGCTCGGCGACGGCTCGGTGCGCTTCGTGTCCAACGGCATCCAGGCCGCCACCTGGCAGGCGCTGGCCACCCGCGCCGGCGGCGACATCCTTACCAACCCGGACTTTTGAGCACGTGGCAAGTTTGAGGAGTCCGTCGCAATGGCCGTCCTGACCGAGTCGCGTCCGCTGGTTGTCGCACTGCCCTGGCGCTGGGTGCATGTCGCCGTCGCGGCGCTGGCGATGGTGGCGACGCTGCCCGGCCGCACCCACGGCCTCGGCCTCATCACCGAACCGTTGCTGGCGGACTTCCAGCTGGGCCGCCTCGCTTACGCCGCCATCAACTTCTGGGCGACGCTCCTCGGCGCCGTCTTCTGCGTGCCCTGGGGCTGGCTGACCGACCGCCTCGGCGTCCGCGCCGTGCTCAGCGCCACGCTGCTCGGTCTTGGCGCCGTTGTCGTCGCCATGAGTCTGCTGCCGGGCGCGGCGGAAACGACGGGGCCATCGGTGGCGGTGGCGTCGCTGCTGTTCGCGCTCGTACTGCTGACGCGCGGCCTGGGCCAGAGCGCCCTGTCGGTGGTCAGCCTGGCACTGATGGGCCGCGCCGCCGGCCGGCACTCCGGTCTGACCGTCGGCGTTTATTCGCTGCTGACCGGCCTGGGCTTCATGGCCGCGTATGTGGCGATCCGCCAGGTGCTGTTAAATTGGGATGTCTCCTGGCGGTTACTCTGGGAGAGCATTGGCTGGGTGCTCATCGGCGTCGCCGTGCCGGTCTGGTTGGTGGTGCGGCCCACCGCCCTCGCGGTGTCGCCCACCGACCGGATCGCGGCCGACGCCGCCGGCTACACCCTCGGCGAAGCGCTGGCCACGCCCGCCTTCTGGGTCTTCGGCCTGGCCACGTCGTTTTACGGCCTGATCGCCGCAGGCATCTCGCTGTTCAACCAGAGCATCCTTGCGGAGCGCGGCTTCGACCGCGAACTGTTTCTGACCATCACCGCCCTGGCGCCGCTGGTCGGCCTGGCCAGCAACCTGGCGACCGGCGGCCTGGCGATGCGCTGGTCGTACGGCCGACTGCTGATGATCGCCATGCTGCTGCTCGCCCTGGCCCTGGCGGTCTTCCCGCTGGTGCAGACGGTGGCGCAGGTGTACGCTTACGCGGTGACGCTGGGCATCGCCGGCGGCATGGTGACGACCCTCTTCTTCGGCGTCTGGAGCCGCTACTACGGCCAGGCCCACCTCGGCAAGATCCAGGGCGCCGCCCAGATGTTGACCGTGTTCGCCTCGGCGCTCGGCCCGGTACTGCTGGCCGCCAGCCAGCACTGGACGGACTCGTACACGCCGTTGTTCCAGGGTGCCGCCGCGGTCGCCGGCTTGCTGGCGCTGGCCGCCTGGCTGACGCCGTCGCCCCGCGCCCCGATTTTCCTTCGCCTCACCCCCGACGAGGTTCCCCATGACGCCGGCCACCCTGACCCCCTTGCCACCGCCGTCCGCGGCGCGGAAGAGCGACTACGACCGTGACGGCTTCGTGATCGTCCGCGGTCTGTTCGGCGCTGACGACATCGCCGCGGCCCTGGCCGAGGCGGAGCGTCTGCTGGTCGAACGCCGCGATTTGATCTCGACCAAAAATATCCGCTGTCGCTGGCAGCCGAACGTCGTCACCGGCGCCGCCTGCGAGTTCGAGACCTTCGACCCCATCGTGGACCTCGTGCCAGTATGCCGGCGGCTGGCCCTGGACGCGCGGCTGCTGGCCGTGCTGGCGGAACTGTACGGCGAGCCCGCGTGCCTGTTCAAGGACAAGCTCATTTACAAGCCGCCGGGCGTGAAGGGTTACGGTCTGCACCAGGACTGGATCGCCTGGCCGGGCTTTCCACGCAGCTTCCTGACGGTGCTCATGCCCTTCGACGCGGCCGGCGTGGACAACGGCTGCACGGAGGTGTTTCCCGGCTACCACACGCACGGCAGTCTGTCGGCCGAGGACGGCCAGTATCACGAGTTGCCGGCGGCCACCGTGGACGAGGCGAAGGGCGTGCCGCTGGAGCTGGAGCCAGGCGACGTGGCGATTTTCGGCGGCTTCACGCCGCACCGCTCCGCTCCGAATCGCTCGCCGCGCTGGCGACGGCAGCTGTATCTTAGCTATAACAAACTGTCGGACGGCGGCGAACAGCGGGCGAAGCACTATGATGAATTTCACCGCTGGCTGCGCGTGAAGTACGCGGAGTATAACAAGACCGACGTCTACTTCGAGTGACCACTGAGGAATTCTCCCATGAACGTTGCCACGCTGCCCGTCGCACCGGCCGTCCGCTTTCACCTGTCGCTGAACGTCTCCGACCTGGCGCGGTCGATCCCATTTTACAGCACGCTGTTCGGCACCGAGCCGGCCAAGGTGCGGGCCGACTACGCCAAGTTCGAGTTGAACGACCCACCGCTGGTGCTGTCGCTGGAGCCGGCGGCCGCGGGCAAGGGCGGCTGGCTGAATCACCTCGGCTTTCGCATGCCGGACGCCGCCACGCTGGTCGCCATGCAGCGCCGCCTGGAAGAAGCGGGCATCCGCGCCCAGCGCGAGGAGGGCGTCGAGTGCTGCTACGCCCGGCAGACGAAGTTCTGGGTCACCGACCCGGACGGCGCGCTGTGGGAGATCTACACCTTTGACGGCGACATCGACCACCGTGGCGTCGGCCAGGATCTGAAGACCGTGGCCGCCCCGGCTCCCGCCGCCAATGGCCACGCCGCGCCGGTCGCCGGCGCGTGCTCGTGGGAGCACCGCCTGGGCGAACCGGTGCCCGCCACCATCCCGCTGGCGGACAACAGCGCGGAAGAAGTGCGGTTGCGCGGCACCCTCAACCTGCCACTGGAAGAAGCGGTGAAGCGCCAGTTATTGCAGGAGGCGGCGCGCGTGCTGCGGCCGGGCGGCCGGGTGTTCGTGCATGTGCTGGTCGCGGATCGGCCGCTGGTCGCGGCGCCACAATTGCCCGGCCCGGCGGCGGTGGTGCAGTACGTGCCGCTGGAGGCGGAGCCGATCAAACTGCTGGCGACCGCGGGGCTCAAGGAGATTCGCCTGCTGAAGTTTGGGGCCAGGCCCTGCTTCACACAGGACGGCGTGGAGATGCGCGAATTGCAGGTCGAGGGCTGGAAGCCCGCGGCAGGTTGACGTTGTCAGGGCGCCGGGGAGGGTTGCGGAGCGCTTAGCCGCAAGCGGCAGAAAAGATGGGTTTGAGCGCGAGCCCCTTCTTTTCTGCCGCTTGCGGCCTGGTGCGCTTACTGCCGCGGTTGGCCGAAGCGCTTCGGCAGAACCACGCCCCACCCAGAACCGCCGCGGCGCAGCTGGACCGCCTCCTTGAAGCGGTGCTGTTTCTTCCGAACGGTGCCAATGAAGGTGACGTGCGCGATCGCCTCGGCCCCGTGTTCCTCGCAGGTTCGCAGTTTCACCTCCTGCGGTTCAAAGCCGAGCTGCCGGCGGTAGGTCTGGGCCAGCGCCTCGAAGCGTTCCGGCGGATACTTCGCCCGGCTGTCGAGGTGCAGCGCCGCGTGAGCGCGCCGCCAGTCCTTGTGCAGCAGTCCCTCGAAGAAGTCGCGCACTGCCTGTCGCGAGCCGGTGTCCGCGGGCTCCGCCGGCGCCTGGCCGCAGCCCGCCAGCAGGGCGAGCACCAGCAGACAGCAACCGCCGCGCCGCATGTCCCCTCCCTCCGCGTCGGGCTCAGTACGGGTAGCTCATGTCCTGGGTGAAAACAACGTGATCGGGGAACAGGTCCGCCACGGCGTCATCCCACGCCAGGCTGACGACGTGGCCGTCCAGGTACAGGTAATTGGCGGCGCCGTTGTGCCGACGGTAGGCGATCCACGGCTGAAACGTGTTGGTGCCCAGCCAGATGTCGAAGTCGTCCTGTTTGGGGTCGCCGCCCGCCGCCAGGATGCCGTCCGCGTCGCGCTCCGTGTAGGCGATGAAGTTGGACGTGCCGACCTGCTGGATGAAGCGCAGCAGCGTCCAGCGCCCGTAGCGGCGCGTCTTGTGGCTCAGCTGCGAGTTCAGCAGGTAACTGGTGCGGTTCCAGACGCCGTCGCCGTCCGGCGCGGGGTAGCGCTGCGACGGGTCCGCCGGGCAGCGGTAGATGGTTTCGCTGGGCGTGATGATGCCCTGCTTGGACAGGGCCTCGTTGGCCTCGTTGTCGCCGCCGATGAAGGGCATGAGCTTGTCTTCCCAGTAAATCTCGGCGAAGCTGTTGGCATCCGCGGTGTTGGTGAGCACGTCTGCCTCGAAGGGGTGATGCAGGAAGAATTGCCCGTTGGTGGCGTCGTAATACTCCAGGCTCGCCATGCCGATCTGGTGCAGGTTCGACTGACACTGCGTCCGCAGCGCGGCGGCCCCCGCCTGCTGCACCGCGGGCAGCAGCAGGCCGATCAGCACGCCGATGATGGCGATGACCACGAGCAGCTCGATCAGCGTGAACGCACGGCGGGTCGGCATGGCGGGTCTCCTTGAGGGCCGCGGTTCCTGGCGTATGACGAAATCCAAAATCGTAATACTGAGGCCCAGGGTGGACGGCAAGGCACGGCCGGAAAGTTTCTGGTGGCGGCAGGGGCCGGGCGGTACAGTGGAGGGAAACCCGGGGAGGAGTTGATCGTGTCAGAACTGGTGCGGTTCACGGTATCGCTGGAGGCCGATCTCCTGGAGGAGTTCGACCGTTATTGCCTGGAAGGCAAGTTCCCGACGCGCAGCGAGGCGATCCGCCATGTGCTGCGCGAGACGTTGAACCAGCACGCCTGGCTGGCGGACGCTCAGGACGCGGCGGCGACGCTGACGCTGGTCTACGACCACCACCGCACCCGGTTGTCGGAGAAACTGCTGGATTTGCAGCACCGGCACGCGAACCTGGTGGTGTCCACGATGCACGTCCACCTGGACCACGACACCTGCCTGGAGGTGATCGTGCTGCGCGGCCGGGCCGTGGCGCTGCAGGAAATGGCGCTGGAACTGCGCGGCCTCAAGGGCATCCACAAGGGCCAGCTGGTGCTGGCGGCCGCATCGCCAGCGGAGGAATCAAAC
Organism: uncultured Gemmataceae bacterium; assembly: GCA_963750165.1. Classification (GTDB taxonomy): domain Bacteria; phylum Planctomycetota; class Planctomycetia; order Gemmatales; family Gemmataceae; genus CAVVPN01. Next base: position 1,675,779 of record CAVVPN010000003.1, read on the forward strand.
CACGGAACACACGGAACACACGGAAAAAAGACAGAAGAGAAATAATGAGTACCTGGGTGGAAGTCCCGGGGCGTGGACTCCCGTGTTTTCCGTGTGTTCCGTGGTTTTTTTAACTCAAGTGATGCGCTTGACGATCAGCGTGGCGTACGCCCCGCGCGGCAGATCGAAGCCCAGCGTCAGCTTGAGCCGGTCGGGGTGGCGCTCGTCCGCCGCGAACGTGCCGCGCAGTTCCGCCGGCACACACAGCGCCGCCCGATCACCCTTCGAGAAGAATAGTTCCTTCAGCCCCTTCAACCGCAGTTGCTCGAGCGTCACGCCGTCCTCCGCGAGCACGTCGCGCAGCAGCGCCAGCCGTGAGTCGTCGTCGGCCAGGCCGTGCCGTGGCGATGGCAGCGGCAACCGCAGGGACTCCAGCGCCGTGCGCTGTTCCGGCTCCAGGCTCCGCGGCATCGGCACGTCGCCCAGGCGCAGCCGGATCGACACCAGCTGTTCGGGCCGCAGCTGGGCGGTCAGCCAGCGGGCGAGCAGGCGGTTCCACAGATGACTCTGGTACGCCGCCAGATACAGGCCGCGCAGGTCCGGCTGCAAGCGCTCGACCGCCCCGCGGAAGTCCGTGGGGTGGTGGACCAGGTAATCCACCAGGCTGCGGGCGTGGCCGCGCGACAACTGCTCCTTCAGCGTCGGCCAGTCACCCCAGTGCTGCCGCAGCAGTTCCTTGTCGCGGCGCTGGGCGGCGCGGTCGTGCTCATACGGGGCCGTCAGCGCCAGCCGCAAGCCCTGCTCGAAGTTGCCCAGCGCCAGCTCCCGGGCCATGAAGCCGCCGCCGCCACTCACCGAACCGAAGCGCTGGTCGTCGAAATAACTGGGCACCCCAACAGCGCGCACCTCGTCCAGCGCCTGCTGCATCGCGGTCTGGTCCGCCTCCGCCACGGCTCGCAGCGTCAGCAGGAAACGGTTGCCGCGCATGTCCTGCGAGGTATACGCGGCCGGCACCTGACCGAGATACTCCAACTCGATGCCGTCCTGCGTCAGTCGTCGCTGTGGACCGTGGAAAATGGTCAGATACTGCACGGTCAGCGCGTGCCGATCCTTGAGGCCACCGTAGGACAGTCGGCGGTGCTCGATACGCCAGCGGCGGCGCACCAGGTTCAGGGCGTCCAGCGTCGTCCAGCCGCGCTTGGTCAGGCGGTAGAGCGCGAACGCGCCGGCGCCGGTCGGAACCACGTCGGTCAGTTCCTCGACCTGAAAGTCTTCGGGTTGTTGCTTGAGCTTCATGGCCGGGACTGAGCGCCATGGGAGGATGGCAAACAGTGGAGGGGAAGCCGAGCGCAAAAAAAGAGACCGAGAAATTTGGAATCCGAAACCGTCGCCCAGTCAGTTTCAAACTCGCATTTATTTCTCGATCTCTGCCCTCATCATAACCGTTTCGTCCCGCATTGCAAGCGCAAGACACCCTTTTTTTAAAAAATCCGCAATTTTCTGGATTCTACCTGAAAAATTCATCGTAACTCTGGTTGTGCTTGCGGGTTATGCGAGCTGAAGCGTAATGTGGTGGGTCGGGCTTCGACCAGAAGCAAGAACAGCCAGGACTCCGGAACCCCGAAGTCCTGGCTGTTGTCTGGTTCGGCTTGACGGCGATCAGGAAACCACCTCGCCCACCTTGTAGCGGATGAACTTGACCAGTTTCAGGCCCGCCTTCTGCAGCAGTTCGCCAACGGTCTGCGTGTCGTCCTTGACGAACGGCTGCTCGACGAGGACATTCTCGGCGAACCAGGTTTTGAGTTTGCCCTCGGCGATCTTCTCGGCGATCTGCTGCGGTTTGCCGGTGGCGACCGCCTGGGCGGTGGCGATCTCCTTCTCCTTGGCGATGGTGTCCGGCGCCAGGTTCTCGCGCAGGGCCGCCAACGGATTGCGGGCGGTGATGTGCATGCACACGTCGCGCAGCAACTGCGGATCGGCCCGCTCGCCCGCGACGACGATCAGCACGCCGACACTGCCGTCGTGGTGCGTGTAGCTGCCGAGCAACCCGTTCGCCTCGCGGCGGAAGCGTTGCACCTTCATCACCTCGCGGATCAATCCGATCGTCTCGGTGAGGCGATCATTGACCGTTCCCTGGCCGTCCACGTAAGGCTGCGCCAGCAACTCCTCAACGGTGGCCGGGTTCTTCAGGGCGATCTGTTTCGCCAGATCATTGCCGAGATTGACGAACCCTTCCGCCTTCACCACGGGCGGGCTCTCGCAACGGATCTCGGCGATGGCGCCGGTCTTCATATCTGGGGAGATCCAGACGGCGATGCGACCCTCGGCGGTCTCACGGTCGCCGCGCTTAACGATGAAGCCGGCGTGCTTCTTGCGCAGGTATTCAATGGCCTTGTCCATGTCGCCGCTGGAATGCGTGAGGGCTTCCTTACACTCCATCATGGGCAGGTTGGTACGGTCGCGCAGGGCCTTGACGACGGTGGCGGAGATATTCGACATGGGGGTTCCTCTCAGGAGCAGAAGATGTCTTGCCGCTTGCGGCGTAGCGGCCGCGCTCGGAAGCGCTGGCCGCTTACGCCGCAAGCGGCAAGAGAGGCAATCTCAATTATTCCACGACAGCCGGGGCCGGCCGGGGGTTCGCGGCAGCGTTGCCGCCCTGCGGGCTGTCGCCCTCCGGACCACCGCGGCCGCCACCCGGCGGGCCGCCACGGCCGCCGCCCTGCGGGCCACCACGGCCGCCACCCTGCGGGCCGCCGCGACCGCCACCCTGCGGGCCGCCGCGACCGCCGCCCTGCTGCGATGGCGGTTCCGGCGCCGCCGCCCGCCCCTCGCGGATGGCGTCGGCCAGGCGGGCCAGGATCAACTCGATGGAGCGGATGCTGTCGTCGTTGCCGGGGATCGGCAGATCAACGGTGTCCGGATCGCTGTCGGTGTCGATCAGCGCGACGGTGGTGACGCCCATGCGCTGGGCTTCCTTGACGGCGATGTCCTCGCGGTGCGGATCGACGACGATCATGGCGTCGGGCAGCCGATTCATGTCGCGGATGCCCTGGAGGTTGCGCGTGATCTTGCTCAGTTCGCGGTTGAGCTGGGCGACCATCTTCTTGCTATAGGTGCGGATGGAGGCGTTCTCGGGGGCCTTGGTCAGGTCGAACTTGCCCGACTCGTTGAGCATGGTCTTCATGTAGGCGTTCATGTCGAGCTTGTCGGCGCGTTCGCCGGCGGGCAGCCACATCTGCTCGAGTTCCTGCAGGCGCTTGAGGCGGTCGCGGATGGTGCGGTAGTTGGTCAGGGTGCCGCCGAGCCAGCGTTCGCTGACGAAGGGCATGGTGCAGCGCGCGGCCTCGCGCTCGACGGCCTCTTTCGCCTGGCGCTTGGTGCCGACGAACACGACCAGGCTGCCGCGGCTGGCGATCTGCGTCAGGTAGCGGTAGGCGCGCAGCAGGCCGCGCACGGTTTCGCGCAGGTCAATGATGTGAATGAGGTTGCGTTTGCCGTAAATGAACGGCCGCATTTTCGGATTCCAGCGGCTGGCCCGGTGTCCGAAATGAACGCCGGCCTCGATCAAATCCTTCACTTGCACAATGGCCACGCACGGCCCTCCTGCCCCCACGGCGGTGATTCGGTGACAAATGTATTACCAGCGACCTACAACAAGGGCCATTGTAGTCGCCCGAGCAACAGGGTGAAGAGGTAAATCGTACCATGACCGCAGACAACGGTCAAAGCATTTCTGCGGGAAATTCAGGGGCGGGTGTGCCCTACCTTTGCGGGGCGTGCGACTTCCGCCGGACAGCACGCTGGAACAATCCGCGGACCAGCAGACACGAGCCGGCGCCGGCGAACAGGAGCAGGCTGGCCGGCTCCGGAGTTGGCGCCGCCGCCGCTTCGTTCCCCTGGACGTTGCGGAGATAGGCCGTGGTGGTGTAGCCGTCATCGCCGCCGTTCAGGATGAACTCCAGCACGGGGTCGTTCTGCTGCGCGAGATCGCCGGTGACATCCAGGGTCACGAGCGTCCAGCCATCGGCGAGGGTCATGGTGCTGACGGGCGAAGGCGAATATGGGCCGGTAAATTGCTGTCCCGTGCGATCCACGCTGAAGAACGCTGGGAAGTCCAGCGGGTCATTGGGGTCGGTGGGGGCGTAGGAACCCGAAAAGTCCGAGTTCCAGAGCGTGGCCTGGAAGCTGTCGGGCGGATCGCCCACGTTGGGTTCCCCTCCCGTCGAGGTGAGGAGGTACTCGAAGCTGATCGAGGTGGCGTCCGTCGGCAGCGTGAAGACCTGTTGGAGTTGGACCTGGGCGAAGGTGGAACTTTCCGCGAAAGTCACCACCCCGCCGCTGACGGTGGGAGCCGCGCCGAACTCGGTCGTCCAGGCGGGGGCCAGTGGATCGGAGAAGTTGCCGTTCTGAATGAAACCCGCCCTGGCGAACGGAGCGCCAACCGCCAGTTGTGCGCACACCGCCACCAGTATGAATGCCCAGCGCCGCATGACAGTCTCCGAATTAAAGAGGGTGCATTGATGAATCCGGGAATTTCCCGCACCTATTGATACAAATACTCCAGGCATCCAGTGTGCTGGCGGAGCGCCGGACAAGCAACAACAATTTCGCTTTTTCGCCCCACCCCTTGCCTGCCCCGCTGGTCAACCGCCCAGCCCGATCACCCGCCGCTCGTCCCGTTCGTCGCGTGCCAGCGTCGCCAGGCCGGCGGCCAGCAGCGCGCCCGCCATCAGGTCGGCAACAGTCGCGTCCTCCTCGGTCAGCCAGTTTGCCAGGGCCTGTCCGTGCAGGTCGATGGCGGTTCGGGCGGCGGACGCTGGGGCCTCCTGGGGTGTCGGGATCAGTTCCGACGGCCCCAGGACACTCGGGGAGCCGTCCGCCGCACGGCCCACGGCCGGGACGAACCGCAGACGCGACGGCACGGGCTGGAGGGTGACCGCCGGGCCCGATTCCCACGGGAGAGCCGCCGCGGACTCGGAGCCGTTCGGCAACGGCACGCCGGCCAGCGCCGCCGGGGTGTAGGTGCCTTCCCACAACGCGGGCATCGGAGCGGGGGGCGGCCCCAGCGGCGCCGGAGCGGACGCGGCCACGCTGTTGCCGTTCGACACCGCCGGCAGGGTGAACACCTGCGGGATGAACGCCTGCGGGATGGCCGTCTGTGGGGTAACCGTCTGCGGGGCGACCGTTGGCGGCGTGTCCACCGGGAGCGTGCCGCCGTCATCCGCCACCACGAATTCCAGCGTCATGGGATCCCAGCTGCCGCTGGACTCCGACGGTAGCGGCGCCGAGGACAGGCCGAAGACACTGCGCAGGTAGGCGTCCGAACTGTACGCCCCGCCACCCTCGCGCGGTAGCACCGCGGTGGAGAAGACGCCAGGGCCGTTGATCTGCGTGCCGAACCCGGCGGACCCCATCAGGTCCGTCGTGCCGTTCAACGCGGTCACGTCCCACAGGCCGAAGGTGTGGCCGGCTTCGTGACTGATGGCATTGGCAATCTGCTGCGCATACTGGTCGGCGGTCTCGCCCAGGAAGCTTTCGGCCTGGCCGACCGCCGCCGCGAACACGAAGCCGATGTCCGTGTACTGGTTGCCCGGATCGACCGGCGCCCCGCCCGCGGTCAGGCTCACCGAGCCCGTGTTGAAGACCGGGTTGGTGCCCACCAGCCAGGAACCATCGCCACCCACGTAAATCACCGTGTCGCCCGTGTGGAAGAGTGGGTCGTCCTGCCAATCGTCGTCGCGCAACACCTGCACGGGGTACGCCGCAAACTCCGCCCGCACCTCGGTCACGATCTGCTCGATCTGCGTCTCGCGATCAACCCCGCCGAAGGCGACGTAGGCCGGGTGGGTCACCCCGGTCGCTGCCGGCACCTGCTCCACAGCCGCCGGCGCCGGCAGCGTGCCGCCGGCGAAGTCCAGGAAAATATGCGTCTGTGGCGGGGCGGGAGCAGGCGGCAGCACGCCCAGAACCTGGCTCTCGAACGTGTAGCGGACGTTGTTCGGGTTGTACAGCGAGAAGCTCCGGGCGGTGGTGGTCTCTCCCGGGTTCAGGATGCCATCGCCACCGGCCAGGGCGGTCAGGTCGAAGTACGGCGCGCCGCTCGGCAGGGTGCCGGTCGGCTGCAGGACGCTCACGGTTGAGGGTGACAGGTTGAGCCAGGACAGCCAGATCGGCCCCTGAATCGGCGTGGAGGTGTTGTTCGTCACCGTCCCGTAGAACGAAGTGTTGTGCGTGCTGCGGTTGTACTGCGTGCCGTAATAGGTGATGGTCAGCATGGACGTGACGTCCACCTGGCCGATGATGGGCAGGACATCAATGACGAAACTGCGCGTCAGCGACAGGCCGCCCTGGTCGGTGACGCGGACGTCGAGGACCAGCGTGGCCGCGTTCGCGTACAGCACCGACATGCCGAGGTTCAACTCCAGGACATTGTTCACGACCGTGAAGCGCGCGTCGTTGACCACCGAGTAAGTGAGGGTGTCGCCCACGTCCGGGTCGGTGCCCGTCAGGGTGCCGACCACAGCCCCGGCGTCCTGTTCGGGCACGGTGTTATTGCTCAGGGTCAGGTCCGAGGGCGGGTGGTTGACGTGCAGGACCGTGATGGTGAAGTTGTCTGTCACGGATAGGGCGCCCTGGTCGGTGGCGGTGATGGCCAGCGGCACCGTCGGCTCGGTCTCGTGACTGAGGCTGACACCGCTGGCGAGTTCGAGGACGCTGCCGACCACCTGGAAGCGCGGATCGGAAACCGTGAAGGTGTGGGTGTCGCCCACGTCGGGGTCGGTCACGGTCAGGTTACCAATGACGGCGCCCGGCGCGTCCTCCAGCACCGTCGTGTTGTCCAGTGTCACATTCGTCGGCGCGTGGTTGACGTGCAGGACCGTGATGGTGAAGTTGTCTGTCACGGACAGGCCGCCCTGGTCGGTGGCGGTGATGGCCAGCGGCACCGTTGGCTCGGTCTCGTGACTGAGGCTGACACCGCTGGCGAGTTCGAGAACGTTGCCGACCACCTGGAAGCGCGGGTCGGAAACCGTGAAGGTGTGGGTGTCGCCCACGTCGGGGTCAGTCACGGTCAGGTTGCCGATGACCGCGCCGGATGGTCCTCCAGCACCGTCGTGTTGTCCAGCGTCACATTCGTGGGCGCGTGGTTGATGTGCAGGACCGTGATGATGAAGTTGCGCGTCACGGACAGGCCGCCGGCGTCACTGGCGGTGATGGTCAGCGGCACCGTTGGCTCGGTCTCGTGACTGAGGCTGACGCCGCTGGCCAACTCAAGGACGTTGCCGACCACCTGGAAGCGCGGATCGGAGACCGTGAAGGTTGGCGTGTAGCCCATGTCGGGGTTGATGACGGTCAGGTTGCCGATGACGGCGCCCGGATGGTCCTCCAGCACCGTCGCGTTGTCCAGTGTCAGGTCGCTCTGTCCCAGACTGACCACGGTGATAGTCACCATGCCCGGCTGGCTGAGCAGCTGACCGTCGCTGGCCTGGTAGGTGAAGCTGTCCGTACCGCTGAAGCCCGGGTTGGGCGTGTACAGGAACGAGCCGTCGGCGTTCAGGGTGACGGTGCCGTGCGCCGGCTGAGTGGCGATCTGGGCGGTGAGGGGGTCGTCCTCGGTGTCGGTGTCGTTGGCCAGCACGCCGTTGGCGGCGCTCACCTGGAGCGGTTGGTCCTGGCCCGTCGTGTAGCTGTCGGGGTTGGCGAAGGGGGCGTGGTCACCGTCGGGGCCGAGCAGCTGGACGTTGGCAATGCTCACCGAACTGGCGACGGCGTCGAAGCCGAGCAGTTCCAGGTCCAGCGTCGCCTGGCTGCCGATGGCCAGGCCGGCCAGGCTCACGGTCACGACCAGCGGCGTGCCCGGGGTGGCCGTCTGGCCGGAGGTGGCCAGGCCGTCCACGGTGACCTGTGGGCCGAAGAAGGTTTGGCCGGAGGTCTGCACGTTGAAGAAGGCGTCAGTCTGGGTCAGTCCGGTGGCGGCGCCGACCAGGGTCGTGTTGGTGGTCGGGTTGAGCAGCGCCGCCTCGAAGGCGTCGGGCGGAGCCAGCGGGCCGTTCGAGCTGAAGTTGGTGGTGACGGTGAAGCGCAGGGCGGTGGCGCCTTCGGGAACGCTGAACGTCTGGGTGAGGCTGGTGAAGACGTTCGGGTTTTCGCTGAGCACGGCCTGGGCGTTGCTGTTGACCGCGACCGTTCCCTGCGTGGTCCAGCCGAACTGCGAATCGGCGGGGTTGGCGTCGGAGAAATCGCCGTTGACCAGGTCGTCGCCGGACCAACCGCCTTGCCGCGCGGGTGCGGTGCCGATGCCGAGGAGGCTCGGGACCAGGTTGCTGGTGACGCTGGCGTCCTGGCGCACGGTGTTGAGGATCTGCACGTCCAGCGGCGAGGGTAAACGGCGGACGCCCGGCTCCAGGGTGAGGCTCATCAGGTCATCGGGATACAGGGACGGGTCGAGGTCGTCCGCCTGTGGGGCTGCCAGGTTGGCGGAGTAGCCCTTGCCGACGAACATCATGGAGCCGGCGACAATGCCGACGTGGGCGGCGTAGCCGGGAATCTGCGGGTCGATGCCGAGCACGTGGCCGACCTCGTGCAGCAGGACGGTGTCCAGGTCGTACTTGCCCGCGGCGGGCGAGCCGGGGAGTGCCTGGAAGGCGTCGGGGCTGAGCTGCCGGCTAAACGCGGAGTTGTCCAGCGGCGTGGGATCGACGTACCAGCCAACGCCCGCGGCGTCCGGGCTCAGGGTGATGGTGGCGGCCGTGGGCAGGCCGTCCGGGCCGAGCCCGTCAATGCGAGTCTCGCCCAGTTCGCCTGCAGGCAGTTCCGCAAACGTAACGTTGAACTGAGCGTTGGCGAGGCCGCCGCTTGGTATGTTCCAGGCCGCCAGGGCTGCGTTCAGGCTGAACGTCTGGAGGCTGTCCAACGATGGATCTTCACCCTGCAAACCGATTGCTGTGCCCAATTGAGGCGCCGGAGGCGGGACAGGGTACGCGGTGATCAAATTCCCTCGGGCGTCGGTGTAAATCTGGATCCAACTGGTTTGCTGCCCGCCATGCTTCAAGGAAGTCAATCCGACAATTTGTTGGGTGTCCACGAGGCGGCTGTAAGACGGATTGAGTGCTCCTCCTCCCTGCTGGACCGCCCGCACAGGGGACTGAACCACCCCTCTGCTGGTGAGAACTTGTTCGAGTTGACCGACCGAGATGGTGAAGGTCGAGTCATGTTGCGTCGGGGCGGGCCGGAAGTGATTCTGCACAAGGTGCACCAGGCCAGCCGTGGTGGATCTGCCATTCCCCGCCCCCTTGGGCGAAAAGCGGGTGGCGAAGTTGGGGACGTTGATGCGGTTTCGTACCACGCCAGGAATCGGGGGTTGACTTCCACTCCCGCTTCCCCCGCCGGGATTGCCACCACCGGTCGAGCCACCACCGCCGCTACCGCCTGTGCCTGGTGGACCCGATGTCGAGTTGCCGTTGGCGGCGTTGGCCCGGCGAGAGGCCGCAATCCCAGCGGCACCGAGCGGGGCAAACGTTTCAACCATGCCACCGATGCCGGCGACGCCCATGCGAATTTGCGGATCATCCGTGAACAACCCGGAAACCTGATATCCGAGACTTGAGCCGATCGTTTTATTGACATCGACGGCCGCGTTCACTCCGTTCTCCAATTGCTGCTGCGCGTAATTCTCTTGCGTGGTGGTCTGGCCATTGCCGCCCATGACCTGAAGACTACCCTGGTTCTGCAGCGGCGTCATGTGACAGTTGGGGTCATCGCGCTTACACGAGGTGACCACGTCAATACCGGCCTCAATCCGCCAGTATTGCGCCTGCTGTTCCTGGATTTTCCTCTGCTGGGCCGCGAGGGCGTCCTGGACCCTGGGGTCGTAGTACCAGAAGGAACTGCTGAAATCGACCTCCTTCAGCAGCTTTTGCAAGGTTTCAGGGGGCAGTTGTTTCAACTGATTGACTGGGTCGAACGGCGAAGCGCTCGCGCCGACATCACTCACGGTAGCCCCCCACTCGCCGGGCCGGTAGGACTTGTCGTGCACGGTCAGGCCGTCGGTCCCGGTGTCCGTCTTCGACTCCTTGACGACGCCGCTCTTCCGCGGCGGTCCGTGGACAGTCACCTCCTCCGGCACATCGTCCGCCGGAGTGTTCGTGTTAGTGGCTGGCGGCGTTGCCGGGGTTCCCAGGATGCAGCCGCCGGGGCCGCAGATGGCACTCGACGGGGATACCGTCGGCAAGTTGGGCGGAGGCGGGGGCGGGGGGGGCGGCCCTTGCGCCGCGGGCGCCTGCTGCTCTCCCGTCGGGTCGGTGTAACTCAGCGGGTTCGCCGAGACGTACAGGTAGCGGTTGAGGGTGATCGGGGCAGTCTCCGCCCCGAGGAAATCGTCCTGGGTGATGAACGACCCGACGGACGGGTCGTAGTACCGCGCCCCGAAATAGTCCAGCCCCGTCCCCGGGTCGGCGCGTTGGCCGGTGAACTGCACTGGGTTGTTCGACGCGCCGTAGGACGCCAGCACGTTGCCCCAGGGGTCGTACTGGAAGCCCTGGATCACGCCTGCGGGGCCGTACAACTCCGAGGTGCTGCCCAGCGCGTCCACGAAGTAAAACTGTTCGACGGGGACCGAGCCGCCGGAGAGCGGGCTCAGCATCGACACGAGTTGCACGCCGTAGTTGTACTGAATCTGTGTCTGGCCGCTGCCGCTGTATTCGAGCAGCAGGCCGGACGGCCCATACAGATAACGCGTCTCCCCCGTGGAGTCGATCAGTTTGACCCGCATCCCGGTGTAGTCGTAGTCGAACGTGACCGGGTTGCCGGAAGCGTCCGTGGTCTGCGTCAGCTCGTCCAGCACGTTGTAGGTGTACGCCGTGGTGCTCGTCGTGCTGACAACGGTCACGACCGGGTTGCCGTTGCCGTTAATCGTGGTGTTGACCTGGCCGACGATCTTGCCGGTGCGGTTGCCGTTGAGGTCGTACGTGTAGGCGATGCTCTGCGTGGGGGCCATGTAGTCGGTGACGCTCGCCAGTTCGTTGAGCCGGTCGTAGGCGTAGCTCAGGTCCACCGCCTGGGACGGGTTCGCCGGGTCGGTGCCCGTTTCGCTCTTGCGGTTGCCGTCGTTGTCATATGTGTAGTGCAGTGCCGCCCCGTTGGCATAAAAGACGTCGGTCAGCCGGTCGAGATGGTCGTAGGAGTATGACGTTGTCTGCGGCGCGCCGCCGTTCAGCCACTGGTGGGACTCGGTCTGCGACGTGCGGTCGCTGTCGGCGTCGTAGACGTAGGTGAAGCTAGAAATGACAACCGGGCTCGGGCTCGTGGTGTGATTGACCAGCTGGACCAACCGGCCCGCGGGGTCGTAGCCGCTGTCGGCGGCGGTCCCGTCCGGGTACGCCACCGTGGCGACCAGGCTGTCCTTGTAGTAGGTGTAGGTCGTCGTGCCGGCGCCCGTGTAGACGTGCCAGATGCGGTTACGGGCGTCGTAGTCGTAGGTGGTCGTGCCGGCGCCCGGGGGCGGTGTCATGGGCGGCAGCGGCTGGTTCGGGCCGGGGTCCTCCACGCTCTTGAGGTTGCCCTGCGCGTCGTAGGTGTACCTCACGTGGGTGTAGACGTCGTTGGGTCCCAGGTTGTCGTCCCGGGTCTGTTCGGTCACGCGGTCCAGGGCGTCGTAGACGTAGACGTGCTGCTCGTAGATCGGCGTGGCGGCGTTCCCGTCCGCCCCGGCCTTGGTTTCGTTGACCTGCACGATGTTGTCGTCCGCGTCGTACTGGTAGACGATGGCCGACGGTTGGAACGGGACGTTCGGGCTGGCGAATTGCGAGTACGCTACCGTCAACAGCCGGTCCCGGTAGTCGTACGTCATCGCCGTGACCTGGTTCTTGGGGTCCGTCACCAGCGTCTGGTTGCCGTTGGCGTCGTAGCCGTAATGCCAGTGAATCGCCACGCTCGTCGGGGGGGTGCCGGGGTACGGCGCGTACGGCGCGGGCCGCGCCGGCGTGGGGCTCAGGGTGCCGGGGGTCAGGTACTGCAAGGTATCCGTGAGCCGGTTCAGCGCGTCGTAGTAGAACGTGACCAGGTTGCCGTTGGCGTCCTGCTGGGCGATCTTGTTGCGGTTGCCGTCGTAGCGGTAGTAGGTGATGCCTCCGCCGCTCTGCGTCTCGTTCACGGACAGGAGCGAGCCCAGTTCGTCGTAGGTGTAGGAGGTCGTGTACCCCCGGGGGTCCTTCATGCTGAGGACGTCGTTGTTGGCGTCGTAGGTGTAAAAGGTCGTGTTGCCCGCGCCGTCGGTCTCGGTCATCATCCGGTGCAGCACGTCGTAGGTGTAGTAGGCGTCGAAATACCCGGCCCGGGGCGGGTTGCTGGCGTCGGTCGGGAACGACTGCGACGGCCCGGCGTGGGCGCGCGGGCCCTGCACCGACACCAGGTCGCCGACTGAGTCGTACGTGTAGGTGGTCGTGCCGGCCACGCTGGGGTCGTTGGCCCCCTCCGTCATGCTGATCTTGCGGTTCGCCCCGTCGTAGGCGTAGGTCGTCTCGTTATTGTCGGCGTCGAAGGACGCGGTCACGTTGTCGTCGCCGTCGTACTGCATCCGCTCCAGCGTCACCGTGCTGGTGCCGTAGCCGGACGACAGTTCGCTGTTCTGCACGCTCAGCGAAATCTCCCGGCCCAGCGAGTCGTTCTGGTGGATGGTGAGGATCGGCGCGCCGTTCACGATCCGCGGCCCCACGTCAATCACCTGGTTCTGGGCGTCGTGGTACTCCTCCAGGGTCGTGGTGATTGCGCCGCCGGTGGTGCCGTCCTCGTCAGTTTCGATCAGGCGGTTGTCGGCGTCGTACTGGTACAGGGTCACGTTGTGGTTCGCGTCGGTCTGGCTGCGCAGGTTGACGCCGTCGTAGACGGAAACGATGGTGGGGTGCACGAACGTCGTCGCTTGCGTGCCGGGGTCGGTAACGGGGACGCCGGGTTCCGTCACCAGCACCGGCCGGCCCACCGCGTCGAACTGCGTGACCGTGGCGTTGCCGTCGGCGTCCGTCGTGGTGACCTGGTTGGCGGGGTCGTTGTAGCTGGTGGCCGACAGCGTGAGCTGCTGGCCGCCGTTGCTGAACTGCTCGTACAGCGTCTGGTTGAGCACACGGTTCAGGTTGTCGTAGGTGGTCGTGGTAACGGTACCGCGCTTGTCCACTTGTTTGACCACGTCGTCGTTGCCGTTGTAGAAGACCGCCTCCGCCGGATTCAATTCGTCCTTGGACGTGAGCATCCGGCCCAGGCCGTCGTAGGTGTTGACGACGAAGGTGCCGGACGGGTCCGTGATCTTGACGGCGTCACCGTCCTGGTCGTACTGGGTGGTGGTGGTGAGGCCCAGGCCGCCGACGTCCACGGTGGCGCTGTGGACGCGGTCCAGGCCGTCCAGCACCGTCTCGGTCTTGCCCGAGACGTGCTCGGGGTCGGCCGAGTTGCCGCGCGGGTCGGTCACGATGACGGTGTTCTGGGCGTCGAGGCTGTAGTCGTAGGTCGTCACGTAGGTCACTTGCTGGGCGCCGCCGGTCGGGTCGCCGAGGTACACGGTCTCATCCACTTCCCCGGGTCGATCCAGACCGTCGATCTTGGCCGACGGGGTGGTGATCGTGAGAGTGGTCACCTTGGCGCCGGTCGGGTTCGACTCGTCCAGGGGGCTCTTGTGCGTCTCCAGGATGACGTTGCCGTTGGGGTCGTACTGGTAATCGACCTCGTTGCCCACCGGGTCGGTCTGGGTCAGCAGTCGGTTGGCGGCGTCGTAGGTGTACTTCGTGACGTGGTCGTCGGCGTCGCTCTGGCTGAGCGTGTTGCCGACCCGGTCGTAGGTCGTCAACTGGTCCGGCGGCACGGTGACGTACGAGCCGGACAGCGGCAGGTGCACGTCCGTCACGCGGAACAACCAGTCGTACTTGTACGTCGTGGTGTTGCTGTGCAGGTCGGTCTCGTACTGCTTGTTGCCGACCAGGTCGTAGTGGGCCTGCATGGTCGGTTCGTTGGTCGGGATCGACGGGCCGCCCACGATCACGGTTTCGATCAATCGGTTCAGGTCGTCGTAGGTGAATTGCTGGTGGATCGGCGCGCTGCCCGGGCCGTCGCGCAGGTCGTACTGGTCGGTGACGTTGTCGTCCTCGTCGTACCTGTACGTGGTGGAGATGGTGGTGGTCGAATTGTCCGCCTGGAGCACGCCCGGCTCGGTCTGCGTGATCAGGCGGTTGGCGGCGTCGTAGGCGTAATCGGTGACCTGGCCCATGCCGTTGATCGTCGCGCTGACCTGGCCGCCGGGCAGGTAGAAGGTGATCGTCTCCTCCGCCCACGCCCGGCCGGCGTCCGGGCCGGTCAGCGGGTGCAGCCCGTCCTGCGGCAGCACGAAGTTGTAAGCCTGGGCGTTCTGGTCGTCGAAATGGACCTCGCGCACCTCGCGGTCCAGGCCGTCGTACGCGTAATCGACGTGGTGGCCGAATGTGTCCTTCGTCGAGGTGAGCCGGCTGCGGGCGTCGAACGTCTGCGTCGTGGTGATCCCCTGGCTGCCCGAGGTCTGGGCGAAGGTCTGGGTGGCGTTGCCGTAGGCGTCGTACTGGTACGTGGTCACGAAGCCCTTGGGGTCGGTCTCCTGCGTCAGGTCGCCGGGGCCGACGCCGTTGGCGTAGGTCGTGCCGGTGTAATATGCGTACTTCGTCACGTCGCCGACGGCGTCGATGGTGGCCAGCAGGTTGCCGTTCAGGTGACCGGGGGTGGGCACGGAGGCGCCGCCCTGCAACGCCGGCAGCGCTGGCGGCGGGCCGCCCGTGCCGTCGGTCAGGCCGAACGCGGTGTCGTCGTAGACGTAGAAGGTGGTGTGGCCTTCGCCGTCGGTCGCGCTGGTCTTCTGGCTGAACAGCGGGTCGTAGGTGTAGGAGGTGGTCACGCTGCTCACCTGCCCCCCGGCGGCGGTGTAGACCGGGTCGTAGATCGACCCGGTGGGGGCGTGGATCGTCTGCGAAATCACGTTGCCGAGCACGTCGTACTTGTAATCGGTCTCCCGGAGTGTCGGGTCCGTCATGGACACCAGTTCCACGTCGAGCTTGCCGTCCGCGCGGACGGGCACGGCGGCGGCGTTGGGCTGGTCCATGTTCCAGACCATGGTCGTCTTGGCGGCGCCCGCGTTGCCGTCCCCGTCCGGGGCGTCGATCTCAATGGCGGCCCCGTAGCTGTCGAGCACGTAGGTGGTCGCCGGGATGCCGGGTCGCGGGTCGGTCACCATGCGTGTGTTGGCCGTGCTCGATTGCACGCTGAAGTTGTAGCTGAACTGCGTCACGGAAATCCCGGAGCCGCCGGTGGCCGTGGAGGCACCGCCTGGCTCGTCCACTTCCTTGACGACCTCGTAGAACGGCACGCCGAAGAAGGGGTTCAGGTTACTGTCCACGTACGAGGCGAACTGGTGGCCGTCGATCAGCGGGTTGCCGCTGCTGGTGCCGTCGAGGTGGTCGCTCACCTGGAAGTAGGTGTAGGTGGTCGTGTGGTCCTTGTAGTCCGGCGCCAGGCTGCCGTCCGCGTTGAAGCCGTTCGGCTCGATGTAACTGGTCAGGTTGTGGCCGGTGGGGCCGTTGCCGGGCGTGTAGGTGTAGGCCTGTTTCTGCAGGATCGGGCCGCCCTTGCCGTCCCGGCGCACCACGCTGGTGAGGTTGCCGGCCACCTCCGGCGGCGGGTCGGTCGGCGCCGCCCCGGGCGGCGGCTCGTCGTAGTTGTACTGAATGTCCAGGCCGCCCAGGGTGCCGTCGTCGGACGGGTCGGGGTCGTACCCCGTGATCTCCGTGATGCGGTAGGCGTTGTAAATGTACTGGTAGCTGAACAGGAGCGCCCGGCCCGACGAGTCCGTCACCGCCTTCACCAGGGTGAGGTCCTGGTTGGCGGCGAAGGCGTCCTGGAAGGGCTGCGCCAGACTGCTGGCGCCGAGGTCGTCCTTGCTGTAGTACAGGGTGATCTTGTTGCCGTTGGCGTCCTCGATGTAGGCGAGCTGGTACACGGTGGTGCCGTCGTTGACGTCGGCCGGCAGCTGGAGCGGGCGCAGCACGAAGTGGTAGCGGACGTCCGCCGTGGTGAAGAAGTCGAAACTCGCCTGCCCCGCGACCACGTCCCGGGCCAGTGAGGAGTGGTAGCCGACCTGCGGGTAGAAGAACTGGGCGCCGGCCGGCAGTCCGTACTGCTGGGCGCGGGCGGCGTTCACGGCGGTCAGCACCGGGTCCAGGGCGCCGACGGTCGTGAAGGTGTTGCCGCTGCCGTCGCCGCCGACGATGGTGTACTTGCCGCTGCCGTTGTCCACCAGGGTAACGTTGTAGTTGTCGGTCCAGCCGGCACCGAGCGGCCCGGGGCTGGTGTCGCCAGAACTGGAGTAGCTGCGCGTGAAGGTCAGGTCCAGGCCGCGGCCGGGGACGGTGACGTCCGTGCTGGACATGGTCAGATGGCCGTCCCAGATGTCCACGCCCTTGACGATGGTGTGCGCGATGGGGTAGGACTGGTCCTCCTCCACGTCATGGTCAAGCTCGGCGGTCTGCGTGGCCGCGGCGTTGGTGTCGGTGACCGCGGTGACGGTGAGCGTGTAACTGCCTGGCTGGGACACGGCCGGGACGTTGGACAGGTCCGTGGTGTAGATGCCCGGGTCCAGCTGGACATTCTGGAACGTGCCGAAGGGCAGCGAATACGTCTTGCCGGTCACCACGTTGTAGACCTCATCGTCGGGCAGGTCGGTCGCCGGTTGGCCGTCGATCAGCAGGGTGACCTTGGCCGTGTGATCGACCGAGAACGAAAAGGCCCCGCCCGTGGTGGTAACGGTGCCATTGACCGCATCCACCCGGGTAGTGATGGTCACCTTGGTCAGCTTCTTGATGTTCACGCCGGGGTCGATGACCGGGCCGCCCACGGCCTCGGCCGCCAGTTCGGGTTCTTCAGCCGGGGCCGCCTGGATGGCCGCGGTGGGCTGCAAAATGTAAACGTGTGGCACCAGGCCGTGCATGACGGCGATGCCGCCCGGTCGGCCGCCGGTGGCGATGGGGGCGCGGGACTGGTCGTAGACGCTGAACGCGAGGGTGTTTGGGTCAGCAATCGGCGCGCCGTAATTGTCCGGGTTGGAGGACGAGAAGGAGTAGTTGGCCCGGTAGTCGGCCTGCACGTCGATGGCGGCGTTGGGATTGCGCTGGCCCATCGTGTTGTTGGGGCTGATGGTGCCCATGTCGTCCAGCGGCAGGTCGTCGATCGGCAGCAGGGTCATGAAGCCGTAGACGAGGCCCTCCGCCTGTTCCGCGGCCTGCTGCTGCGCGATCAGCGTGAGCATCGCCTGGACGTCGAAGACGAAGACGCCGCCCTCCTGCGGCGTCGGGGTGGTGCCGGGGAGAGCCCCAAAAGCGGTGCCCAGGACGGGGACCGTCTGGTAGCTGACGTAGAGGTAATTGCCGTCGGCCGACAGGGTCAGGTCCGTGGGGTAGCCGTAGGGGATCGGCCGTGTCGCCGCGATCAGTTTCGGACTGCCGTGCAGGCCGAGCGGGTCCTGGATGATGCCGACGTTGCCGTCCTCGAACAGCGGGTTGGAGGTCTGGTCGAGGTAGCCGCTGATGCCGCCCGAGACCAGGTTGCCGAAGTCATCGGTGCCGCCGCCGAAGGTGGTCGGCACCACGTCGGCGCGGCCGGCGATGAAGGCGTAGGAGTCGTCGGCCGTGAAGACGATGCCGCTGGCGTTGTGCACCTGCAGCCGGTCGTCCTGCGATACGCCGTTGACGTAATTCAGGTTCAGGGAAATCGGCGTCTTCGTGTTGTTGTTCGGGTTATCGACCTCGACGCCGTAGCTGTCCGTCTGGGCGTTGGTGAAGGCGACGACGTCCTGGGGCGGCGTGCCCGACTGGTTCTGCTGGGCCTGCTGGTCCGGCGGCGTCGGCGCCACGGCCACGCCGTAGGTCTGCATGCTGCCGGGGACCGCCTCGATCTGGGACACCTGTGGCGGCGTGCCCTTGGGCTGGGTCGGGTCGTTCTTCAAAACGATCTCGACCAGGTTGCCGTTGATCAGGTCGAAGTTGCGGCCGGAGTTGGGGTCGCCGTTCTCGTTCGGGGCCGTGACGTAGAGGTGCAGGTCGTCGGAGCCGATGACCACCTTCCGCAACCCGGTGGGCGCGAGCAGCGCGTCCGGGCTGAAAGTCCCGTCCGCGTTCTCGATGCCGGCGCTGGCGAGTGCCGCGTCGGGGTTCACCTGCCGCACGATCTGGATGGTGTTGACGACCTGGTTGTACGTCGGCGAGGCTGGGTCGATGTCGATGACGTAGACGTTGGACGCCAGGTCGCCGGCGTCGAAGCCCTGGCCAGTCGTGGAGTGCTGGCCGCCGGCGATGACCGGCCGCGAGTCGGCGACGTAGGCGTACTTCCCGGCAGAGTCGATGGCGATGCCGTAAGGCTCGGCGCCGATGGGCAGGTCGATCTCCTTGCTGCTCGGGTTGGCGTTGATGCCGATGCCCACCTCGTCGATGACGGTGCCGTTGCCATCCGGCGCGTCCGGCGCGAGAGCCGCAGCCGGTAGAACCCGTTTTTCAGGTCGGCGTAGGCGGTCGGGTCGAAGCTGTCCAGGACGACCGTGTCCGCCGTGCCGGTGCCGGACGCCAGGTGCTGGACGAGGCTCCACGTTGGCGTCCAGGCCCCCAGGTCCAGCGTCCAGTCGCCGTCCGTGACGATACCGCGGATGTCGAACGGGCCGGTGATCGTCTTGAGACGCAGGGCGGGGTCCAGGCCGCCGCCGTTGCCCGACACCGGCACGGGCGTCGTCTCATCCTGGGCCGGTGGCGGACTGTTGCCGTTGACGTTGATCTCCTGCAGCGACAGGGTGTCCACGACCGCCACCTGGCCGGAGCCGCGCAGGGTGACATAGGCGCGCGTGTTGTCCGGGGTGACGGCCACGTCGCGCGGCAGTGGGAAATCGGAAGGATCGCCCAGCGGGATCTGGGCGATTTCCTTGTTGAAGGAATCGGGAGTGTCGTTGGTGCCGTCGTGGGTGGAGTCGCCATCGATCACGGCCAGGGCGCCGTCGATGCCGGTGACCTGGTTGCCGGTGTAGTCATACTGCAGTTCCGGCAGGGCGACGAAGACATACTGTCCGCTCGGGTTGAGCTTGACGGCGTTGCCGGTGATCGGCGCCGGCTGACCCATGGTGGGAGCGTTGCCCTGGCCGTAGGGCGGCGACACGTTGGCCGTGTCGGTGCGCGTGACGCTGATCTCGGCCGTCCCGACAGCCAGGGTTGTGGGCGCCGGCACGTGGATGTCCATGGCCCCGGGCGCGACGGCGTCGTTGGGGCCGGGGGCGGTGAGGGTGAGGCCCTGGAGGACGCCCTCGGTGACGGTCAGGCCGTTCGCCGCGGTGAAGGTGACGGACAGGTTGTTCGGGTTGTCGCCCGTGCCGGTGGCGGTCACGACCACATCCGGTTGGAGACCGTTCGAGGTCGTGGACGGCTCGAAGTTGATCTGGGCCTCGACGATCTGCGGCCCCGGAGCCTGTGCGGCCACCTGGGTCGGGTCGAGGGTGATGGAAAACTTCGTGACCTGGTTCGCGTTGATCTGGACGTTGTTGACGGTCACGTCGGGCAGGCCGAACTTCGGGATGCGCTCGACCACGACGGGCACCGGGTCGCCGCCGTTGGTGGGCGTGGTCATGGAGATCAGGCCGGTGTTGGCGTCGATGATGGAGCCCAGGGTGACGCCGAAGACATCCGTCGTGTAGAGGTCCACGGCTTCCACCGACGTGAGCACGTTCTGGATTTCGGCCTGGATGGCCTGCTGAGTCTGGCCCGTGGCCTGGCCGATCTGGTCGATGTCGGCCGCCAACTCCAGTTCGCCGAGGTCGTTGGCATTGCCACTCACGACCAGGAGCAGGTCCGATTCGTCGATACCGGGATACGGCGGCGAGGCGGTGTGGGCCAGGCCGTCAGCGCCGACCACGCCGTCGTCGGTCTCCCACCAGATGGGCATGAGGTTGCCGCTGGCGTCCGGGACCTGGCCGGCGCAGGAATAACACCGGGGTGCCGACAGCGAGGCCCGGCGCCGGGATCGCCATCTGCACGGGGACGTTGAGCGGGTTGGAGCCGAGGTTGAGTTGGTAGGCGGCGAGGAAGTTGAAGCCCTGCGGAACGCCCTGGGGCAGACTGGACTGCGCCACCGGGGTGATGCTGACGGTCGTGGGCTGGGTCAGGTCGTTCGGCGCCACCGCCACCAGCGAACCGTCGCTACCCTCCACCACGCCACCGCTCTTGTCCACCGTCCCGGGGCCGACCTGCGGCGCCTGCACCGACACCGTGGTCCGCGCCTCGGCAGGCCCGTGGATGACCGTCACGGTCACGGTGCCGGGCGCCACCGCCGTCAGCAGCCCGTCGGGGCTGACCATCACCACGCCCGGTTGACTCAGGTAATACTGCGTCCCGGTGGCGCCAGCCGAGAGGTTGTTCGCCAGTTGATAGTCGTCGCCCGGGTACACGTCGAGCTGCCGGGTGCCGCCGGCGCTGCTCAGGGTCACCGACAGCGGATACAGGTTCAGTCCGGCGTTGAGCAGTTCCTGGTCGAGCCCGTCCGACGGTTTGCCGACGGTGACGGCGGTGGCGGCCTGCAGGCCCTGGGCTGTGGCGATCAGGGTCGTCGTCCCCGTGGCCACACCGACGAGCCGGCCATCGGCGGAGATCGTTGCCACCGAGGAGTTCGTGAGCTGCGTTGCCACATAGGACGGATCGAGCACGACGTTCTGCTGGTCGGCGAAGTTGCCGACAAACACCTCGGGTACGAAGCCGCCGATGGCCAGGCGCGGCGTGCGCTGCTGGAAATCCAGGCTGACCAGCGGCGCGGCACTGACGTTGACCGTGACGGTGGCTGTGGGAGACACTTCCAGGCCGTCGTCGGCCGTGAACTCGAAGTCCGCCGTGCCGGTGAAACCCGCGGCCGGCACGAACGTGACGGTGTGGCCGTCGGGATTGAGGGTTGCCGTGCCGTTGTCCGCCCCGAGGAGGTGGAAGTACACCGGCTCGCCCTGAGGGTCGCTGGCCAGCGGAGCCAGGTCGAACTGGACCGGCAGGCCGGCGTGGGTCAGAACCGTGCCGTTCTGGGCTGTCGGCGGCTGAGTCACCTGGAAGCCGTAGTTGGCCGCGACCAGCTGCACGTCGGCCGCGTCAATGGTGCCGTCGCGGTTGGCGTCGGCGGCGACGGAATAACCGGTCTGTCCCGCCATCGTGCCGACGAGACTGGCCACCAGCGTGCCGTCCGTGCCGTTCACGTCGCCGTCCTGGTTGGCGTCGCCGGCGATGAAGAGGTGCAGCGTGTAGGCCCCGGAGGTGGCGGCGTTGGCGCCGCTGATCTGGAGCAGTTCCAGACCGGCACGGCTGACGGCGAACAGGGCGAACGCGCTATCGCTGCTGCTGTGCTGCACCAGCGGCGTCAGGCCGGCAACGGCCGGCACGGCCGGCTGCACCGTACTGCCGGCGGCGGCATCCACCTCGACTCCCAGGTAGACGGTCCCGCTCGGGGGCGAGGCGACTTCCGAGGCGGTCAGCAGGAAGGTGAAGGAGTTGGTACTGCTGGCCGCCAGGTTGCCGTTGTAGTTCCCGGCCAGGAACTGGCTGGTGCCGCCGAGGTCCGCCGTCAGCGGCACGACCTGGACGGGGTTGCTGTAGTTGATGGCCGCGCCGCTGCCGGCCACGGGCGCGGTGGCCAGGGTGAGCAAGTGTGGGTCGTTCATGGCGTAGCCGTAGCGGCTACTCAGCCCGGTGGCCGCGTTGTGAGCCGAGACCAGGTTGCCCGCGGCGTCATAGGTGTAGACGATCCGCGTCCCGTCCGGCGCCTCAATCGTGCTGATCCGCCCGGCCGCGTCACGGATGAAGCGCACCGCGTCGCCGGTGGAGCTGGAAATACCGCCGCCGCTGAAGTAGAGCGTCTGGCCGCCGTGCAGGATTTCTTCCGTCACGCCGCGGGTCGCACTCACGTAGTACACCGTGCCATCGGGGCCGGTCAGGGTGTACTGGGGACCGGTGAACTGGCCGCTGGCGGGGTTGTACGGCAGGGCGGTCTGGGCGTCGTAGAAGCCGCTGCCGCCGCGAATCAGCACCGCCCCTGCGGAAGCGAGTTGCCAGCCCACGCCGGGGTCGGACTTGTACGCCGGGGTGTAGTAGGAGACGCCCGACTGGTCGTGGCGCTGCGGGGCGAAGGTGAAGCCGACCCGTTCGCCGTCGGGCAGAGTCAGGTAGACGCGCGTGCCCTCAACGAAGGGGTTGTAAACGCCGTCGGCCTCCAGTCCGGTCGGCGGCACACTGGTCCGCAGGTCGGTGTCCTGAACGGCCAGGCTCCAGCCGTAGCCGAAGCTGCCCAAGTCGTTGCGGTCCAGCGAATCGTACACGCGTGTCAGGTTGACCGTGGCCGCGCCCAGTTGCACCGTCAGGTCGGTTTCCGATCGCAGGTACTGCCCGGTCTTGGTGGCCGTGTCCACTTCCAGAGTCAGGGTGGTCTGGCTGGTCCGCCCGGAGATGTTGGTCGCCGTCAACAGCAACTGATAGACGCCGTTGCGCAGGGTGCTGGGATCGAGGGTCGCCAGGGTGGCGTTGTTCACGGACGTGGTGCCGCTCGCCAGAATGGTGTAGGTGGTGTCGCCGAGCGAGACGGCCTGCAAGGTCCAGGTATCGAGATTGCTGTCGCTCACCGTGCCGGTCACGGTGGTCGCGGTGGTAAGGATGACCCCGTTCAGGGTAGGGGCGAGTTCGACCACGGGAGATCCAGTGTCATTGGGATCGCGGACCTTGACCACGGCGCTGGCCTGGCCCGTGTTGCCATCCACGTCCGTGGCGGTGGCTGCGAATTGCGCACGGCCCGGGGCGGTGGGCGTGTACTGATGGCGGCCCTGGGCGTCCAGCGTCACTGGCTGGCCGTCCTGGGTCAGCGTCAGCCCGGCAATGCCGGCAACGCCGGTGGCGGTGACGTGGACGATGACCGACTGGCCCGGCACGGTGGGGAAGCTCGGCGTCACCGTGACGGTGACGGTCGGGGCCTGGCTGGCGAGCAGAGCGTGCATCACCGCCGTCTGCTGGGCGGACAGCTGCCCGTCGGAAACCGAGAAGACGACGGGGTAATCGCCCGACTGGCCGGCGGCCGGCGTCCACGTGAACACGCCAGTGGTGGCGGAGAACGCGGCCCCGGCCGGCAGTCCCGTGGCCGAGAAGGTCAGGACATCGCCCACGTCCGGGTCGCTGGCAGTGACCGTGAACTGCAACTGCTCCCCGACCAGGACGGAATGATCGACCACCTGAATCGTGGGCGGCCGATCCACGTTAGCGATCTGGATGGTCACGTTCTTGGTGTTGCTCAACCCGGACGGGTCAGTCGCGGCGAAGGTTAACATGTAGGTGCCGGCCTGCGTGTAGTCCGGCGTCCAGGTGAATTGCCCGGATGAGGAATCGAGCTGGGCGTGCGCTGGCAGGGTCGTGAGCGCGGAGAAAGTGACGGAGTCGTTGTCCGGGTCCGTGGCCGCCAGGGTGAACGCCACCGGCGCCCCCTCGCGTCCCGACTGGTTGCCGACGGGCAGCAGGGTCGGCGGCTGGTCGGTGTTGGTGACGTGGACGGTGATGGTCTGGAACACAGTCTGGTTGCCGTCGCTGGCCCCGAACACCACGCTCGGATAAGTACCAGCCTCGAACAGGTTGGGCGTCCAGGTCAGGATGCCGTGCTGCGGGTCGAAGGTCGAACCGGGCGGCGCGTTGGCGACCGAGTAAGTCAGGCTGTCGCCGTCCGGGTCCGTGGCCGCCAGGGTCACCGTGAGCGGCTGGCCCTCCGCGACGGTCTGGTTGCCGGGGTTCTGCAATACCGGCGCCTGGTTGCTGGTACGCACCACCAGATGAATGGTCTGCTGATCGGAGGCGACCAGCGCGGGGTTGCCGTTGCCGGTGTTCGTCACCACGAAGGTGACGCCGTAGTCGCCCACCTCGTCGGCGGTCGGCACCCAGCTGACGGACGCCTGGCCGTAAATGGCACTGGGCACAATGGTCGCCCCGTCGGGCAGGCCCGTGGCAGTGAAGGTCAGCGGCTGCTGGTCCAGGTCGGTCGCCTGGAGGGTGAGCTGGAAGGGGGTATCGACGACGGCCACCTTGTTGCCAATGTAGCTCAGAGAGGGCGGTTCACTGGCCACCTGGACGGCCAGCACGAAACTCTCCTGCGTGGACCGCGGCGTGGTCTGGCCGTTGCGGCCGTTGTCGGCGGCCGTCACCGTGATGGTGTAGTTGCCCTTGTCCGGCAGCCCCGGCGTGAACTGGAACGTTCCCGTGTTGTTGCCGTTGTCGGTAAACGTGCCGAAGGCGGGCAACCCGGTCACGGTGAGGGCGACGTGGTCGCCGTCCGGGTCCGTGGCCGTCACCGGAACGGTCAGGGTGGACCCGCCCGGCACCGTCTGATCGACGATGGGCGTGAGCACCGGCGGCCGGTCCACCGGCAGCACGTTGAGGGTGACGGTGTCCGACGTGCTCAGGTCCACGCCGGTGCCGTCGCCGGTGTCCGTGGCCGTGAACGTCACCTGGAAAGGGCCGACCTGGGTAAAGCTCGGCGTCCAGGTGAACAGCAGTGTCTGGTTGTCGAAGGTGGCCCCGGCGGGCAGGCCGCTGACAGTGTAATTGACCGTGGCGGGCGGCCCGTCCCCGGGCGTGAGCGAGCCGTCGGGATTGCGGGTCGGCGGCGCGAAACTGGGGTTGTCGGGGTCGAACGCCTGGGCGATGAACTGGAGCTGTTGGTTTTCCAGCACCTGGAAGGTGGTCAGGTTCTGGAACACCGGCGGAGCGTTCACGTTCAGGATCGCGAGGTTCGCTGTTCGGGTCGTGCTGACCTGGCCGTTGCTGACGGTGAAGTCCACCTTGTAAATACCGTGCTGCGTGTAGCCCGGCGTCCACGTGAACAGGCCGCTGGTCGGGTCCAGGACCGAGCCGTTGGGCAGGTTGTCGCTGGAGAAAGTCAGGGGCACGCCCGCCACGTCGCTGGCCTGGAGTTGAATGTGGACCTGGGCGCCTTCCTGGCCGATGGTGTCGGCGGGCTGCAGCAAGGTGGGCGGCGGCGGGTTCGAGGCGATGATGATCGTGATGTCCTGGCTGACCTGGCGCAGTCCGTCGCTGACGGTCAGGGTCACGTCCGGGTAGGTCCCGGCGGCCCCGTAGGCCGGTGTCCACGACAGGACCTTCAGGGTTGGGTCGAACACGGCTCCGGGCGGCAGGTTATCGGCCCAGTACGTCAGCGGGCTGTTTTCGGGATCGGTGGCCGCCACCTGAACGGTCAGGGGCACGCCCTCCGTGCCGGTGACCTGGGTGGGTAGTCCCGTGAACGCCGGCGGCTGATTCACACCACCGATCACCACGGTATACACCTGCGTGGCGACGGAACCGGCGTCGTCGTACACCTGCACCACCACGGTCGCCGAGGCCGGGCTGTTGGGGGTCGGTGTCCAGGAGACCAGGCCGGTCGCGGGGTTCATCGTCATCCCGGCCGGGCCGCGCACCAGCAAGTAGCTCAACTCGTCGCCGTCGGGATCAAAGCCGATGGCCTGGTAGCTGTAGGTCTGGCCGACGGTCGCGCTGGTGATCGGTTCGGTGACGAACACCGGCGGCTGATTCGCGGCGGTCAAGCCACTCACCGAAGGGTCGAAGGCCACGGGCTGGCCGTTCTTCATCACGACGGTGATGGTCTGGCCGGTGGAGCTTTGCCCCGGATTCAGGATGCCGTCCGCCGGCAGGCTGCCGCTCAGGTCGATCAACCACGAGCCGTCCGGGCCGCGGCCGAGGTTGCCTTGCGGTTCGCCCGGGAACTGATTCAGCGGGTTGAGGTGCAGCACCACGGGCAGCAGGATCGCGTGACTGCTGACGTTGGTCACGGTCACGTCGAACGACACCGTCCCGGTGTTCCGGTCACTGCGGGACAGGCCGAACTGCAGGTTGAGGATGCCCGACAGGTCCGCCGTGGCGGTAAAGTCCGAATCATACTCCGCAGGCAGGGGAATGCCCCGGGCGCTTTTCAAGCCCGTGAGCACGCGCAGTTTGTAATGGTCCGCGCTGAGGGCGTTGAAGGACAGGGTGACCGTGCGGGTGGTCGGGTTGTAGGTGACAGCCTGGATGGCTTGCGGCCCGGTCGAGTCGCCGGTGAGGCGGTAGTTGTTCGGGTTGAGCACCGAGTTGGGGTCGGCGGCGCTGTCGGCCTGCATGTCCTGGTCGAAGACGATGCTGATGCTGCCCAGGGGCAGGGCCACGTCACTGCCGGGCGGCGGGTTGACGGCGATCACGTGTGGGGCCGTGATGGGGCCGAGCACATCGACCTGGTGCGACTGGCTGAGCAGCACGCGACCGTCCGCCGTGGTCTTGATCTCGTCGCCGCGGCTGCCACCGGTCGCCACCGCCAGCACCTGCATGGTCGCCAGGTCCACCATCGACAGCTCACTGCCCTGGGTGGCGGACACGGGTTCATCGTGACTGGCGAACAGCAGACCGGAGAGCGCAGTGCCTGTCTGGCCGAAGGCGATGGAGTCCACCTCGTCGGCGAATTCCAGTTCCTTCACGGCCGTGCCGTCGGCGTTGAAGCGGATGATGTCGCCCGGGTCGGTCGGCCACAGGGCCGCCCACAGACTATCGTCGGCCGGGTTGAAGGCCAGGCTGCCGACGCGCAGGTTGCTGAAGTGCGTGAACGTCGCCGTGCTGGGGTTGAAGATTTCGACGCCCTGGCCGGAGGAGACGTAGATCAGGCCCGTCGCCGGGTCGATGGCCAGCGACTGTGTCAGGCTGTCGCCGTACTGGCCGAGGATGGCCCCGGTGTTCGGGTCGAGCTGGAGCAGGGGGCCGCCGCCGGTCGTGGCCCAGAGGTTGCCCGTGCCGGTGAAGGCGAAGTCGTAGATCGGGAACGGCAGCGTCGCCAGGGGGGCACCGACCGCACCGCCGGAGACGGGCAGCAGGAAAAGCTGATTGCGGCCCGGCCCGCCGCTGACCAGCACCGAGCCGTCCGGCCGCACACCGATGGCCACGGGGCCGATGTTGGCGTGACTCTGGGCGATGCCCGTGGCGAAGGCGCCGCCCGCGAACGGCTGCAACACCTTCGTGAACTCCGGCTTCTGGGTCGCCGGCAACGCCGAGGGGATGCCCTGCTGGGCCTGGGTGAACAGGGCGTTGGGCGTCGGCGGCGTGTTGTTCTGCGGCGGCGGCGCCGGCGGCACGTCGGGCGGCGTCTCCTGCGGCACAGACGGCAGCGCGCCCAGGTTGGCCTGCCCGCCGGCCGCGGGGACGGTGACGCCGGTGGACGGCTGCTCCTGGTTGCCGGCGTAGTCCGTCGCCAGGGCCAGGAAGGTGTAGGTGTGGCCCGCCTGGCCCTGGTACACGTCCGTGGTGTCGGTCGTCTGGTTGAGCCAGATTTGATAGTTGCCGCCGTTGTCGGAGACGTAGACGGTCACGCCCTTGACGCCCGAGCCGTCAGCGTCGTCCTGGGCGTTCCAGGTCACCTGGTAGTTCGAGCTGCCCGCCATCAGCGGCGTGGCGGTCAGCGTCGTGGTCGGGGCGGTGCCGTCGATGGTCCAGGTCTGGCTGCCGGTGTCCAGTGGCGGCGCGTTGTCGAACAACACGGTGGCATCGGCGCTGATCTGTGTGCCGGTGGCCAGCCCCTTCTGCGGCTGGACGGTGTAGCTGATGAAGCCCGTCTGCCCCGGGGCCAGCAGGCCGATACTCGGGTTTTGCAGGACCTCGCCGGTGTTGGGGTCGATGGCCTGGATCAGCCAGGTGGCCGTGTTGGTGTCCAGGTCCATGCCGGCGCTGATGCGCAGGATGAAGCCGTGCGACTGCGAGTAGTCGATGTCGCCCTGGAAGGTGCCCCCCGCCGTGTCGGGCAGCGGCACGGACAGGTCGCCGATTTCGATGCTGCCCAGGTGGAAGGTGCGCGGGTCGAGGTTGGGGTCGAGTTGCTGCACGACGCGGATCTGGTGTACCGCGGCGCCCGCGTTGTCGGGGTTGGCGAAGCCGACGGTGAACGGCAGGTCCTGGCCCTCGGGCAGGAACTGCTGCGGCCCGTAGCCGGTCGGCCCCATCAGGGTGGTGTTGGTGCCGGCAACCGCGGAGCCGCTCAGGAACTGGTTGATGTCCGCCGCCTGCGGCCCCTGGGCACCGACCAGGTCCGGGTAATAGATGTCGCCGTCCGGCTCGTCGCCGTCGCCGCTGTCATCGTCGTCGTCCAAAGTGGACACGTCGCGCACGTAGACGTTGAACGCCTCGAAGGACGCCGGGGCGGCGCCGCCGAGGTTGAACTGGCTGGCGGTCGGCAGCGGGGCGGTGACGCCGATCGAGACAGGGTTGACGCCCGGCTCCACGTTCGACTCGCTGCTGCCGTACCACTGCGCCACCTGGGCGAAGAACGCCGGCAGGTTGCCGGTGGTGATGATCTGGTCGCCCTGCGAGCCGGCGAGGATGCCGGCCGCCAGCGTGTCGGTCAGGCTGGCGACGTCGGGGTCAAGGTGGACAGCGGGCGGCACGTCCACCGGCCGCAGCAGCCCCGCCTGCTGCAGTGCCGTCAGGTACAGCGCGTCCCAGGAGGTGGCGTCGGCCGCCAGCGCCTTCAGCGCCGGCATGGCCGTCGAGTCGTTCAGCACGCCCTGCCGCAGCGTCTCCGCGTACTGCGTCTGCTCGGCGACGTACTGGTCGGGCGTCAGCGGCGACGCCGCCGCCACCACGTTGTACGTGAAGGCGACGCCGCTCGCCGGTTCCTGCATCGTCACCGCGTCCTTGGTCAGGTCGGGGTAGGTCTTGGCGGTGAAGTTCAGGCCGACGTAGCCCTGGTCGGCCAGGTCGATGGCGAAGCCCGTGGCCAGGTCGTAGCCGCTGGTGTCCGTGCTGGCGCTGAGCTGGTCCCAGGGCACGCCGGCCACGTTCGGGTTGCCCTGCAGATTGCTGTAGAAGCCCAGGTATGGCGTAAACGCCTCCTCGGAGTTGACGCCCAGGTTCGGCACGCCGAACTCGAACTGGACGTAGGGGATGTCCACATTGGTCAGGCTCTGCAGCGAGAAGCCGTAGTAGCCGGTGTCGCCGGCGTAGAGGATGCGTGTGCCGCCGAGGCCGACGGTCACCTGCGGCGGCAGGGCCGGCTCGACCAGGTAGCGGTACGGCGCGTCCGCCTCGGAGCCGTCGGGGTTGATGACGGTCACGTCATACAGGCCGTGCGGCGCGTCGGTCAGGTCGAAGACGGCGATGATCTCGGTGCTGTTCACCACCTGATAACTGACCGGCTCGTACTCGGCGAAGCCGGGCCGCACCAGCTTGACGAGGGCCTTCGGGTCGAACTGGGCGCCGCTGATGACGGTGGTGACGTACCGGCTGTCGCCGCCGCTGTCGGGGGTGACGTTGGTGATTTCAAAGGGCAACAACTGGGCCAGCAGTGTGACCGGGTTGGTGCTGCCGCGCACCAACACGTAGTAGGTGCCGGCCTCGGTGCCGGGGATGGTCGCCACCTGGTTGGCCATGAGTACGCCGCTGTAGCTGGCGTCGTACTGGAAGGCGTTGGGCACGGCGTTGTAGCGGATGTAAATCTGATTGGCCGCGTTGGGCGTCGTCGAGGTGAGCGACACCTGCAGCGTCTGATTCTCGGGCACCGTCACCTGGAACAATTGGTCCTTGCCGGCGGTGATGGTCGCGGCCAGGGGCACGCCCAGCTGCAGGCTCGGCACGGTCACCGCCATCTGGGCAGCGGACGGCGTGATGTTGTTCTGGAAGCCAGCGTCGCCCTCGTACACGTCATCGAACAGGTTGGTGCGCACGATCAGGTAATACGACCCCGGGACGGCCGGCGGCAGGACTGCGGTCAGCGTCCCGGTGTAGGTGCCGCCGTTGGCCAGGCTTGACTCCGAGTGCTGGACCTCGCCGACGAGCGGGTCGGTGACGTTCCAGATCGACGTGGGCGACAGGTAGACGGCGTCGGTCCAACTGCCGGCGGCCGGAAACTGGCCCTGGTTGGTGACGGTCCAGCTCACGGTCGTCGGCTGGCCCGAGCGCCCCGTCGCCTGGGGCGTGACGGACGTGACCACCAGGTCGGCCGGCGGCGGCTGGTTGATGATAACCGGCAGCGGGCTTGCGGTGGTGTTGTTGAGTTCGTTCCCCTCGAGGACGGCGCCGTACGTGGAGACTGACGGGTTCACCGGGTCCGTGACGATGATGACGTAAAACGTCCCGGTCAGGTTGTGGGGCGGCCGGATGGTGGTGTTGACCGTGTAGTGGTCGTTGACGGGGTCGCTGTTGCCGGCCAGGGCGCCGTTGTGGGTCAGCGTGCCGAGGTAGTAGTCGCTGTTCGGATCCAGGAACTGGTCCACCGACAGGTAGATGTTGTCGCCCCACTTCGTCTGCCCCGGCAGCGTCGCCGCCGGGCTGTTGTTGGTGACGGTATAGCTGAGGTTGAACGCCTGGTTCTCGGTGGCCTGCTGGTCCGGGGTGACTGCGGTCACCTGCAGGTCGGGCAGGACCGTGGGCAGCACCTGCTGGGGCACGGCTGTGATGTTGTTGCCCTCGTCCTGGAACTCTCGCACCAGGCCGCCGTTGGCCCGGTTGCGGTCGTCATCGACGAAGACGAGCAGGTAATAGTTCCCGGAGATGCCATAGGGGATCTGGACGTTCGCGGTCTTGGTGTACGACTGCCCCAGCGCCAGACCCTGGTTGCTGGCGACACTGCCCAGGTAAATAGACTGCGGGCCGAGCGAGGGGTCCGGCGCCAGGTAGATGCCGTCGTACCACAAGTTGGTGCGGGTGTCGCGCGTGCCCTGGTTGGTGACGGTCCAGGTCACAGGGATGATGTCGCCGGCGTGCGGCGTCATGGTCGGCGGCGTCAGGTGGCTGACCACCAGGTCCGGCTCGCGGTAGTAGACCGGCAGCGGCGCCGAGCCCTGGTTGTTCTGTTCGTTGGCGCCCTCGCCCTCGTAGACGTGGCTTTGGTAATAGTTGACGCCTGCGAAGGCGTTCAGCATCGGGTACGGGTCGGTGAAGATGTAGATGTAGTACGTGATGGGGGTGACCTTGGCCCCGATGCCGGCCGGGAGCTGGATGGAGGCCGTCCCGTTGTAGCTGGCGCCCGTCCCCAGCGGTTGCGTCGCGGTGTGAGTGACGGTGCTCGCCAGGATGGCCCGGTTGACGATGAAGGTCGGGTCGGGCGAGAACCACACCTGGTCGAGCCAGTACTGGGTGCCGGACCAGACTGGGGCGCCGAAGTTGGTGACGGTCCACGTCACGGTGGTGGTTTCGCCCGAGTACGCCTGCGGCTGGGTGCCGACCGCGGTCACCTGCAGGTCCGCCGCGGCGGCGGTCACGATGCTCGGGGCGGAGGTGGCGTTGTTGGTCGAGTACGGCCCTTCCCAGATGCCGTCGGGCGGCGGGTTGGTCACCACGATGACGTACTGGCCGGTGAAGGACGGCGACAGCAGGATGGTCTGCTGGGTGGAGTACGACTGGCCGGGCAGCAGCGCACCGTTGTGCGTGAACGAGCCGAGATAAATCTGCTTCGCCCCCGATGCGTTCCAGGTCGGCGCCGTGGACAGGTAGACGTTATCGCCCCACTGGGAACTCTCGGTGGCGCCGTTGCCCTGGTTGGCGACGGTCCAGCTGACGGTGTAGTTGGTACCGGCCGCGGCAGTCGCCGGCGCGTGTACGGCGGTCACGACCAGGTCCGGCGGCGGCTCAG
Organism: uncultured Gemmataceae bacterium; assembly: GCA_963750165.1. GTDB lineage: Bacteria > Planctomycetota > Planctomycetia > Gemmatales > Gemmataceae > CAVVPN01. The sequence continues at coordinate 1,707,450 of CAVVPN010000003.1, forward strand.
GCAGCACCGTGATCGGGGCCGCCTTGAAGTTGTCGGCGCGCAGGTCGTTGAGATCGTCGGGGTTGACGTTGGCAGGCAGCGTCGTCTCGGTGGTCTGCTGGTACAGGTCGGCCTGCGGCACCAGGTACAGCTGCCCGGAGGTGTGCGCCGGCAGCGTCACTGACACCGTCTGTGTGTAGCTGGTCGGCAGGTCCGGGTTGTGGATGTCGTTGGTGAGCACGCCGGTGTGGGGCTTCGTCGCCAGCAGCGCGCCGGTGACGTAGGGGTACTTCGACTTGTCGCTGGCCAGCCAGACGCCGTCGGTCCAGGCTGACAGGTCAGTGTTGCCCAGGCCGAGGTTGGTGACGGTGTAGGTCACCTGGACGGTGCTGCCGGCGATGGCCTGGCTGGGGACGATCACGTTGGAGACGACCAGGTCGGACGGCTGCAGCGGGTCGATGGTGATGGGCGCGGCGATCAAAGCGTTGTTGCTCTCGTTGGGGAATTCGTCCACGTCGTTGTTAACGTCGGCCTTGACGATCAGGTAATACGGCCCGCTCTTGTCCTTGGGGACGAGCACGCTGGAAAGCGTGCTCAGGTAGTCCTGGCCCGGCTGCAGGGCGGACTGGTTGCCGATGGTCGCCAGCAGGAGGTCGTCGGGGCTCAGGGTGCTGTCCAGGGACAGGTAGACGCCGTCGGTCCAGTGCGGCGTGGTGGTCGCGACGGGGCCCTGGTTGATGACGCGGAACTGCAGGCCGAGAGTGCCGCCGGCCTGGAAGTGGCCCGCTGCCGGCGTGATCGACTCCACCTGCAGGTCAGGGTGCGATGGCAGAGTGATGGTGAGCGGATTGAAGTCGGTGGTGACGTTGTTGTTGGTGTTGGTCCCTTCCCACTGCTGCCGGCCGAAGCCGAGATCGGGGTTGGTTTCCACCACCACCTGGAAAACGCCCTGGATGTCCGTCGGCAGTGTGTACTGCTCGGTGCGCGTGTAGGAGTGGCCCGCGGCCAGGGTGCTGCTGTAGCGGAAGCTGCCCACGTAGAAGGTGCGGTTGGCGCCGCCGATCTCCTGCAGCTTGACCTGATCGGGCCACGAGTCGTCGGCGTCGCCGGGACCGAGGTTCTCGACCGTCCAGGTGATGTCGATGTTCGACCCCGCGGGGGCGGTGTCCCTTGTCTGCACGTTGGTGACCGTCAGGTCCGGCGGGGGCGTGTACGTCACCGCGACCGCGCCCGAGGTGGCGGTGTTGTTGTTCGCGTAGAGGAACTCGTAGGGAGCGGTGAGGGCACCGGCGGCGTGGACCACCAGATAATAGGTGCCGCTGATGCCGTTGGGCAGCGTCACGGTGCCGGAGAGGTAGTAGTAGCCACCCGGGGACAGGGCGCCGGTGTGGCTGATGCTGCCCAGGATGGCGACGACGTGCTGGCCCTGCGGGTCGGTGGCCAGGCTGATCGTGTCGTACCAGCTGTCGGGGTTTGTGATGCCGATGCCCTGGTTGGTCACCATCCAGGACAGGGTCACGGCCTGGCCGCTGGCCGCGGTCGCCGGGGCGGTCACCGACGAGACGATGAGGTCGGCGTAGGGGATCGGCGTGACCGTGAACAGGCCGGACGCCGGCTGGGCGTAGTTGTTGGCGAGCAGGCCGTTCTCGAACACAGCGCCGCCCGAGTCGGTCTGGACGAACAGGTGGTACTGGCCCGAGAAGGCCGGCGGCAACAGGAACGTCTGGCTCTGGGGGTAGCTCTGGCCGACGCCCAGGTCGCCGGTGTGGGTGAACGTCTTCAGCACGATGTCGTCGCCGTTGCCCGGCACGTTGTCGGGCGAGGCGATGACGCGGTCCACCCAGGAGCCGGCGGTCGTGGCCGCGGTGCCGCTGTTGGTCACGGTCCAGTTGACGGTCACCTGTGCCGGGTCGCCGATGATCGGTGAGGCGGGCGAGAAGCTGACGTTGGACACGGCCAGGTCCGGGTAGGGGGCCAGGCCGCTGGTGGCGTTCAGGACTGCCGTGTCGTCTGCCGTGGCGTTGTGAGCGGCGTTATCCTCGAAGAGTGCGCCGCCGGAGTTGACCGTCAGCGTGAACGTCAGGTTGCCGACGCCTGCGTTGCCCGGCGGCAGCAGGACCGTCGTGTGCTGCATGAGGCCCTGACCCGGGGCGAGCGGGCTGTTGCCCGGCTGGGTGGGGTCGTAGGGGAGGGAAACGGTCGCCAGGGTGGTGTTCGTGGACGTGTTCTTGACCACTAGGGTGTCGGTCCAGGCGCTGGCCGCGCTGCCGGCGCCGTTGTTCACGTCACTCCACTGCACGGCGATGCTCTGGCCGGACTGCAGCCCGGTCGCCGGGCTGATCTGGAAGCCGGTCGGCGTCAGGTCGGGGTAGAGTGCCGCCGTGGTCGTGATACTCGCCGAGCCGGTGTTGTTGCTCTCGCCGGTGCCGGCGGCGTTGTACTCGGCGACCTGGTTGTAGATGTCGGTCGTGACCGTGGCCGTGATGGTCCCGGTGCCGCCGATGCCGTCCGGCAGGTGGACGGAGTAAGACCGGGAGGCCGACGCGCCGGCCGCGAGGGCGCCGTTGGCGTTGGTGTCGTAGTACAGCGTGACGGTGGCCAGGGTCTGGTTCGTGGTGGTGTTCTGGACGACGAGGCGGTCGGTCCACGGCCCGGTGGTCGGGGCAGTGCCGGCGTTGGTGTCGCTCCAGCTCACCTGCACGGTCGCGCCGGATTGCACTCCGGTGGTCGGCGTGATGGCGGCGTTGGTGACCGTCAGGTCGGGGTAAGCCGCCAGGGTCGCGGACTGGGTGATGCTGGTGGTGTTGTTGGTAGTGGCGGTGCCGGCACTGTTGTACTCAAAGACGGTGCTGGTAGTGTTGACCGTGATGGTAAATTGCAGTTGCCCAACGCTGGCGTTCCCGGCGGGCAGCCGGAACATGTAGTGCTGCGCGGCGGACTGGCCGGCCCCGAGGTTGGAGCCGCCGGTGATGGTCGTGCTGAGCAAGATCGTGTTGGTCGTCAGGTTCTTCACGAGCACTGCGTCCACCCAGGGGGGGGTGCCGGTGCCGGCGTTCCCGGTGTTGGTGTCGTTCCATTGCAGGGTGACGCTCTGCCCGGATTGCAGGCCGGTGGCGGGCGTCGTGGTCAGACCGGTCACCTGCAGGTCGGGGTACGGCCCCGCAGTCGCAGTTGCGGTGGTGGTGGCGGTGTTGTTCGACTGGGCTGTGTGGCCGGGGTTGTCTTCAAACAGACTGCCGGTCGCGTTGGTGGTCACGGTCACCTGGACGGTGCCGATACCGGGGGTGCCGTCGGGCAGCGTCACCATGGTTTGCTGCGCATACGACTGGCCGGCAGCCAGGGGGCCGGCTCCCGTGGACGTGGCGTTGTACGGGACGTTGACAGTGTCCAGCGTCTGGTTCGTGGTCGTGTTCTTGACCACGACCGTGTCGGTCCAACTGGTCGCGGCGTCGGCGTTGCCGGTGTTGCTGTCGTCCCACTGGATGGTCAGTTGCTGCCCAGATAGCAGGCCGGTCGCCGGGCTGAGTTGCAGGCCTGTCACCTGCAAATCCGGGTAGGGGGCCAGGACCGAGGTCTGGGTGATGGTCGCGGTGTTGTTGGTTTCGCCGGTGCCGCCGGGGTTGTACTCGAAGATGGCGTTGGCCGAATCGACGGTCACGGTGAACTGAATCGAGCCGACGCCGGCCGCGCCGTCGGGCAGCGTCACCTGCGCCGACTGGGCGAAGGACTGGCCCGCGCCGAGCGGGCCGTGGCCGGACGCCGAGCCGTCGTAGGGGACGTTGACGGTGGCCAGCGTCTGGCTGCCGTTCTTGACCACGAGCGTGTCGGTCCAGGAGTTGGACGTGGCGGCGGTGCCGGTGTTGCTGTCGTTCCATTGCACCGTCACCGTCTGGCCGGACTGCAGCGTGCCGGACGGGTTCAGTTGCAGGCCGGTCGGCTGCAGGTCCGGGTAGGTCGCCAGGGTCGAGGTGACGGTGGTGCTGGCCGTGTTGTTCGTCTCCCCCGTGCCGCCCGAGTTGTACTCGAAAATCGCGTTGGTGCTGTCGGTCGTGACGGTCACCTGAATCTGGCCGACGCCGGCCGTGCCGTTCGGCAACGGGTAGGAGAACTGCTGGTCCTGGGCGGCGCCGCGGCAATCGGCCCGCTGGCCGCGGCGTTGTACAACAGGTTCGTCGAGGTCAGCACCTGGTTGGTGGTCAGGTTCTTGACGGTGACGTTGTCGTCAAACGACGCATTGACCGCCCCGTTGCCGGTGTTGGCGTCGCTCCACGACACCATCAAGGTGGTGCCGGACTGTACGCCGCTGGCCGGCTGCACGGCCAGGTTGGTGACCTGCAAATCCGGGTACGGCGCCAGCGTCGAGGTCGTCGTCAGGGTGGCGCTGTTGTTGGTCGAGGCGGTGCCAGCGGTGTTGGCTTCCTGGAAGGCCACGGTGCTGTTGGTGGTGACGGTGACCTGCAGCTGGCCGACCCCGGCCGTGCCGTTCGGCAGCGTGAACTGATACGAGCGGGCACGTTGTTGGCCGGGCTGGATGGCGCCGTTGCCGTTCTGGGTGGGGTCGTAGTAAACCTGCTGATTCACCAGCGTCTGGCTGGTCGTCTGGTTCACCACGGTGACGTTGTCGTAGAAACCGGCCGGCGTCGGGATGTTGCCGGTGACGGTGTCGTTCCAGTTGATCGTGACGGTGTTGCCCGACTGCAAGCCGGTCGCGGGCGTCACCGCCAGGTTGACCACCTGCAGGTCGAGCAGGTTGGTGCCGAGGTTGGTGACCGAGACGCTCGGCGGCGTCAGCTGGCTGTAGGCGGGGTCGCCGCTGACGGCGGCCGTGGCGTTGATCGTGTAGGCGATGTTGCCGTCCACGCGCTGATCGTTGGCCCCGGTGACGGTGACCGTCTGCGGCACGTTCCAGTTCGCCGGGGTGAAGGTCAGGCTGGCCGGGGACACGGTGCCCGCGCTGGTGTTGCTGCTCGTCAGGCTGAAGCTGACGTTGGCTTGCGGCAGAGAGGTCAGGGCCACGGTGAAGGTGGCGGTGCCGCCGGCCTGGCTGGTCTGCAGCCCCGTCGTCGGCGTGACCGCGAAGCCCGCGAACACGGTGCCGAGGTTGGTGACGTTCACGTCGCTGGGATCGAAGCCGTTGTAGAGCGGGTCGGCGGAGACCGCCGGGGCCGTGACGATGGTGTAGGCCACGTTGCCGTGGGCGATGTTGTCGTTGACGCCCGTGATGGTGACCGTCTGTGGCACATTCCAGTTCGCCGGCGTGAAGACCAGTTGCGACACCGACACGATCCCGGCGCTGGTGTTGCTGCTGGACAGGCCGATGGTGACGTTGGCGGCGGGCTGGCTGTCGAGGTAGACCGAGAAGGTGGCGGTGCCGCCGGCCTGGCTGGTCTGCAGGCCGGTGGTCGGCGTGACCTCGATGCCCGGCCGCTCGCTGACCAGGGTGAAGCCGGCCGGGGCATAGTTGGGCACCAGGGTTACCTGGCTACTCGTCAGCCCGTTGGTGGCGCCGAACTGGCCCGAGAGGCTGGTGTCGGTCACAACCGGGAAGGTGTTGCCGTTGGCGGGCGTGAAGCCGTTGATCTCATCGACGTTCAGGATGCCGCCCAGCGTGGCGGTGCCGTTGACGTTGAGCTGGTCGAACAGACTGCCGGCGGTGAGGCCGCCGAGGTCGATGTTGAGGCTGCCGGCGGCGGTCTGCGTGTAGTTGCCGTTGACCAGCAGGGCGCCGGCCCCGGTGCCGCCCGGGCTGAGCGTGGCGGCGTTGGTCAGGTCGGCGTTGACCGTCCCGGTACCGGACAGAGTGCCGCCCTGCAGGGACACGGCGGCGTGGGTGACACTGACCCAGGACGCGCCGTTGACGGTGCCGTTGAGGTGGTTCGCCGTCCTGTCGTTGATGACCGTACCGGACCCCTCGTCCATCGGGTAGTAGGCGAGCAGGCCGGTTTCGCTGCCGGTCAGCGTGGAGTTGAGGCTGGCGGCAATTTCGGTGGCGCTCAGGGCGCGGTTGTAGACGCGCACGTCGTCGAGGCGGCCGCCGTAGTAGCCGTCGCTCGACCAGTTGCTGTGGCCGAGGTAGTTCAGGGTGCGGTTCACGTTGCGCGGCACCGCCGAGTAGCCTTCACCGATGGCCACGCCGTTCTTGTACAGAGTCACCAGCCCCGAGGGCTGCAGGACCACCGCGAAGTGCTGCCAGGTGTTGAGTTGAATGGCGTTCGGAGCGTAGATCAGGGCGCCGGCGGTCGTGCCGTTGTACGACTGGAAGACGAGGTCGTTGGAGGTGCCCGACCGGGCCAGCAACAGGTTGTCGCTGCCCGCGCCGTTGCCGAAGTCGAAGAACCGCTGGTAACTGGCGACCGAGGTGGGGTACGCCCACACCTCGAAGGTCAGTCCATTGCTGAAGTTGCTGAAGCCGGTGGCTGGCAACTGGACATAATTGTTGCTGCCGTTGAACGACAGCGCGGCGCCGATAGTCGGGTTCGGGCTGCCCAGGGCGGCGTTCGGCCCGGTCAGGCCGGCCAGGGTGACGGCGGTCCAGGTCGGCTCATTGGCCGGGACGCCGCCGCCGAGCGTGCCGTTGTTGCCGTTGGCCGTCAGGTCGTAGGCGGTGATGCCGCTGCCCTCGTCCAGCGGCAGGTACGCGGCCAGGTTGGCCTCACTGCCGGTGAGCGTCTGGCTCATGTCGGACTGGATCTGCGCCTGCGTCCGGGCGACGTTGTACAGGCGGAAATCGTCGAGGCTGCCGGGCAGGAAGTAGCGGATCGGCCCGCTGTCGATGTCGGCGCCGAGCAGCAGCGGGTGGTTGTCGTAGACGATGGAGGACGCGGTCGTGCCGGTGGCGACCACGTTGCCGTTGATGTACAGCACCATCGTGTTGGACGGGTCGTCGAAGGTGAAGGCGACGTGATACCACGTGTTCAGCGTCGGGGACCAGCCGACGCTGATCTGGGACTGGCCGGAGGTGTCGGCGATGCCGCCGTACAGGGCGCCGCCATTGATCCAGACCGCGTAGGAGTCGAGGAACGAACTGCCCAGAGCCCGGCCGAACAGCGACAGCACGCCCGAGGGGTACTGCGAAAAATTGACCCAGCCCTCCAGGGTGAGGTTGGTCGGCCGCAGCGAGGCGGCGTCGGGGATGGTGACGTAGTCACTGGTGCCGTTGAAGGTCAGGGCGTTGCCGACGGGCGGGTGCTGGACGGGCAGTGTGCCGGCCTGGAGCTGGGTGGTGCCGCCGGTCTGCGTGTAGGTGCCGCCCAGGCCGAGGGTGCTGCCGCCGCCGACCGTCACGTTGCCGGCGTTGGTGAAGGCACCGGGGGTGTAGGTGCGGCCGTTCTGGACGGTGAGGCTGCCGCCGGCGGCGTTGGTGGTCAGGCCGGCCAGGGCGTCGGTGGTGGCGGTGTCGCGGTAGAAGTTCGAGCCGCTGCCGTCCAGGAGGATGCTGGCCGCGTTGGTGGTGATCGGCGTCGAGAGGATGACGCGCAGGGTGCTGCCCGCGTGGACTTGCCAGTTGCCGCCGGTGAGGGTGCCGCCGCTGAAGTTGGTCACCGTGGTCGGCTCGACGTACAGGGTGCCGCCGCCGCCGGCCTGGAAGGTGCCCTGGTTGCTGGCGCTGGCGCCGGTGATGTACGTGGTGCCGGGGCTGTCGGGGCCGATGGTGCCCTGGTTGATGACGACGACGTTACTGGGGCCGCCCCAGTAGCTGGAGTAGCCGACGGTGCCGCCGAAGCCGTGGACCGTGATGCCCGCGGCGATGGTGAGCTGGCCGGCGTTGCTCGTCGGCCGCAGGTTGTTGCGGCTGTCGTCGTTGGCGAAGTAGACGGCGCCGGTGCCGGCCAGCGTGGCCGGGGTGCTGTTGAAGTCGAGGCGGGCGCCGCCGGTCAGGTTGACGGCGGCGTTGGTGAGGGTGAGGTCGCCGGTGATGCCGGCGTAAGTGCTGTAGCCGTTCAGGTCGAAGACCAGCGGCTGGTTCTGGCTGGGGTCGCCCTGCAGGGTGACGCCGTTGAGGACGCCGCCGGACGTGGTGCCGACCAGCTTCGAGCCGCTCAGGCCGAGCACGGTGCCGCCGGTGATGGTGCCGCCGAGCAGCACCCAGTTGCCGCTGTTCGCGTCCAGTTGCAGGGTGGTGCCGGTGTTCACCAGGGTGCCCGTCAGGTTGACCGTGCCGCCGCTGCGCGTGAAGCTGCCCAGCTGCGCCAGCGTGAAGGGGCCGCCCCCCAGGTTTACGGTCGAGTTGGTCGAGGTGATGGTGCCGGCGTTGGTCCAGGTGTTGGCCAGGGTGAGGGTGCCGCCGTTGAGGCTGATCTGGCCGGCCGCGGCGTTGCTGCCGCCGGTGCCGCTCAGCGACAGGGTGCCGCTGTTCGCGGCCTGGAAGCTGCCCTGGTTGGTCCAGGCGGGGGAGGTGGTGCCGCCGCCGACGTAGACGGTGCCGCCGGCGTCGGCGGCGATGGTGCCCTGGTTGACGACGGCGACGGCGGTCGAGCCCTGCCAGTAGCCGCTGTAGCCGACCACGCCGCCGTTGCCATGCACCAGGACGTTCGGGCCGATGGTCAGGGTGTGGCCGTCGGTCGAGAACAGGCCGTTGCGGGTGTCGCCGTCGGCGAACAGGACCGTGCCGCTGCCGCCCAGCGTCTGGTTGGACCCCAGGAAGTTCAGGTAGGCGGCGGCGCGCAGGTCAATCTGGGCGTTGCTCAGGGTCAGGCCGCCGTTGATGGTGACGCCGGCGTTGTAGCCGGTCATGTCCAGGGCCAGCACCGGCTGGCTGGCGTTGCTGGGGTCCAGCAACGTCACCCCCGCCAACGTATTGTTGTAGTCGCTGCTGGTGACGATCAGGCGCGAGCCGCCCGCGACGCTGACGGTGCCGCCGGTGATGGTGCCGCCGGCCAGCACCCAGTTGCCGGTGGCGGCGGTCAGCGCCAGCGTCGTGCCGGTGTTGGTCAGGGTGCCGTCGAGGTTGACGGTGCCGCCGCTGCGGGTGAAGCTGCCGAGCTGCGCCAGCGTGAAAGTGCCGCCCAGGTTGGTGGTGGCGTTCGTCGAGGTGATGGCGCCGGTGTTCACCCAGCTGCCGCTCAGGCTGAGGGTGCCGCCGGTCTCGCTGATGGGCCCGGCGTTGGCCCAGGAGCCGGAGAGGTTGACGGAGCCGCCGTTGGCGGTGATGGCCTGGCCGGTGGGGTTGCTGCCGCCGGTGCCGTTCGGCAACAGCGTGCCGCCGTTGGCAGCCGTCAGCGTGCCCTGGTTGAGCCAGGCGTTGGCGCTGCCGCCGCCGACGTAGACGGAGCCGCCAGCGTCGGCGCTGATCGTGCCCTGGTTGACGACGGTCACGGCGGTCGAGCCCTGCCAGTAGCCGGAGTAGCCGACCACGCCGCCGTTGCCGTGCACCAGGATGCCACTGCCGATGGTCAGGGTGTGGCCGTCGGAGGACAGCAGGCCGTTGCGCGTGTCGCCGTCCGCGAACAGCACGGCGCCGCTGCCCGTGAGCGACTGATTGGCCCCGAGGAAGTTCAGGTAGGCGGCGGCGCGCAGGTCCACCTGGGTGTTGCTGAGAGTGAGGTTGCCGGTGATGGTGACGCCGGCGTTGTAGCCGGTCATGTCCAGCGCGAGCACCGGCTGGCTGGCGTTGCTGGGGTCCAGCAACGTCACCCCCGCCAACGTATTGTTGTAGTCGCTGCTGGTGACGATCAGGCGCGAGCCGCCCGCGACGCTGACGGTGCCGCCGGTGATGGTGCCGCCGGCCAGCACCCAGTTGCCGGTGGCGGCGGTCAGCGCCAGCGTCGTGCCGGTGTTGGTCAGGGTGCCGTCGAGGTTGACGGTGCCGCCGCTGCGGGTGAAGCTGCCGAGCTGCGCCAGCGTGAAAGTGCCGCCCAGGTTGGTGGTGGCGTTCGTCGAGGTGATGGCGCCGGTGTTCACCCAGCTGCCGCTCAGGCTGAGGGTGCCGCCGGTCTCGCTGATGGGCCCGGCGTTGGCCCAGGAGCCGGAGAGGTTGACGGAGCCGCCGTTGGCGGTGATGGCCTGGCCGGTGGGGTTGCTGCCGCCGGTGCCGTTCGGCAACAGCGTGCCGCCGTTGGCAGCCGTCAGCGTGCCCTGGTTGAGCCAGGCGTTGGCGCTGCCGCCGCCGACGTAGACGGAGCCGCCAGCGTCGGCGCTGATCGTGCCCTGGTTGACGACGGTCACGGCGGTCGAGCCCTGCCAGTAGCCGGAGTAGCCGACCACGCCGCCGTTGCCGTGCACCAGGATGCCACTGCCGATGGTCAGGGTGTGGCCGTCGGAGGACAGCAGGCCGTTGCGCGTGTCGCCGTCCGCGAACAGCACGGCGCCGCTGCCCGTGAGCGACTGGTTGGCCCCGAGGAAGTTCAGGTAGGCGGCGGCGCGCAGGTCCACCTGGGTGTTGCTGAGGGTGAGATTGCCGGTGATGGTGACGCCGGCGTTGTAGCCGGTCATGTCCAGCGCGAGCACCGGCTGGCTGGCGTTGCTGGGGTCCAGCAGCGTCACCCCCGCCAACGTATTGTTGTAGTCGCTGCTGCTCACCAGCAGGTCGGCGCCGCCGGCGACGCTCACCGTGCCCCCCTGGATGGTGCCGCCGGCCAGGGTCCAGCTGCCGGTGGCGGCGGTCAGCGCCAGGGTAGTGCCGGTGTTGGTCAGGGTGCCGTCGAGGTTGACGGTGCCGCCGCTGCGCGTGAAGCTGCCGAGTGTGGCCAGGGTGAAGGTGCCGCCCAGGTTGGTGGTGGCGTTCGTCGAGGTGATGGCGCCGGTGTTCACCCAGCTGCCGCTCAGGCTGAGGGTGCCGCCGGTCTCGCTGATGGGCCCGGCGTTGGCCCAGGAGCCGGAGAGGTTGACGGAGCCGCCGTTGGCGGTGATGGCCTGGCCGGTGGGGTTGCTGCCGCCGATGCCGTTGGGCAAGAGGGTGCCGCCGTTGGCGGCCGTCAGCGTGCCCTGGTTGAGCCAGGCGTTGGCGCTGCCGCCGCCGACGTAGACGGAGCCGCCAGCGTCGGCGCTGATCGTGCCCTGGTTGACGACGGTCACGGCGGTCGAGCCCTGCCAGTAGCCGGAGTAGCCGACCACGCCGCCGTTGCCGTGCACCAGGATGCCACTGCCGATGGTCAGGGTGTGGCCGTCGGAGGACAGCAGGCCGTTGCGCGTGTCGCCGTCCGCGAACAGCACGGCGCCGCTGCCCGTGAGCGACTGGTTGGCCCCGAGGAAGTTCAGGTAGGCGGCGGCGCGCAGGTCCACCTGGGTGTTGCTGAGGGTGAGATTGCCGGTGATGGTGACGCCGGCGTTGTAGCCGGTCATGTCCAGCGCGAGCACCGGCTGGCTGGCGTTGCTGGGGTCCAGCAGCGTCACCCCCGCCAACGTATTGTTGTAGTCGCTGCTGGTGACGATCAGGCGCGAGCCGCCCGCGACGCTGACGGTGCCGCCGGTGATGGTGCCGCCGGCCAGCACCCAGTTGCCGGTGGCGGCGGTCAGCGCCAGGGTGGTGCCCGTGTTCGTCAGCGTGCCCGTCAGGTTGACCGTGCCGCCCGTGCGGTTGAACGTGCCCAGCTGCGCCAGCGTGAAGGTGCCGCCCAGGTTGACCGTGGAACTGGTCGCGGTGATCGTGCCGGCGTTCGCCCAGGTGTTGGCCAGGCTGAGGGTGCTGGCGCTGCCGGTGATGCTGGCGACGGCGTTGATCTGGCCGGTCGCGGTGTTGGCGCCGCCGGTCCCGCTCAGCGACAGGCCGCTGCCGCTCACCGCCTGCAGGGTGCCCGCGTTCGACCAGGCGGTGATGCCGCTGGCGGTGCCGCCGCCGACGTAGACGGTGCCGCCGCCGTCGGCGGCGATGGTGCCCTGGTTGACCACGGCCACGGCGGTCGAGCCCTGCCAGTAGCCGCTGTAGCCGACCACGCCGCCGTTGCCGTGCACCAGGATGCCGCTACCGATGGTCAGCGTGTGCCCGTCGGTCGAGAGCAGGGCGTTGCGGTTGTCGCCGTCGCCGAACAGGACCGTGCCGGTGCCGGCCAGGGTCTGGTTGGACCCCAGGAAATTCAGGTAGGCCGCAGCTTTCAGTGTTGCCAGGCCGTTCAGCGTCAACCCGGCGTTGACGTTGATGCCGGCGTTGTAGCCAGTCAGATTGAGGTTGCCGTCCAGCGTCACGCCGTTCAGCGTCGATACCGTGCCACTGCCCTCGGTCAGGGTGGTGCCGGACTGCACGGTGGCCGCGGCGAGGGTGCCGCCGGCCAGCGTAAACGTGGCACTCGACTGCAGCGTGGTGGTGACGTTGAGGGTGCCGTTCGACAGCGTGATCGCCGTGCCCGAGGTCAGACTGTGGATCGTGTCCGTGACGTTTTGCGTATGCGTAATGGTCGCGCCGGCGAGGGTGCCGATCGTCACATCATCACCGGACCCCGGCACGCGGTGAGCGCCGAGGTTGTCCGTCCAGTTCGCGGCCGTGTCCCAGTCGCCGCCGCCCACGGCGGTCCAGTTGACGTTCGCGGGCGCGATCCGGTCTTCCAGCAACTCCAGCCGGAGACGACGCGCTCCCCAGGGCCCACGCCGTTCGGGCCGAAACCTCCGGGCGCGAGCGTTCGCTCTGGGCAGAGATGAAGATCCCGAACGTGTCATGATAAACCTCAGAGAAAAGGGGCAATAATGCAGGAGAGGGGACCGAAATAGGTTCCCCATCCGACAGTCACGAGTCTTTGCGCGATAGCAGGGAGTAAGTGCTGGAGTCGTCAGTCGCACTCAGGGCTCTTGTATACCTCGTACACAGGTGGAAGTCGAAAGTTATCTTGAAAAAAATGCGCACCCGGTTCTGACCGCCGCGCTCGCGCACCCTGGCGTCGTGGCGGAGCAGGTCGTCCCCTGCCCCGGCGTCCCGACGAAACCCCCCTGAAGAATTCCAGGAAATCCTGCGGGAATTGACGGAAGGTGCATGACCCGGCTTAGAGCGTTCGGAAGCAAAGAACCACGGATCGCGCGGATAACACGGGAGCACGTTGCGCCCGGGGGTAGCGGAAGTCGCCAGACTTCCGTGCGACGCTGCGCGGAAGTCTGGCGACTTCCGCTACACCCCAACGCCGCGCGCGCTAACCATTTTCTGTCGTGATCCGTGTGATCCGTGGTTCATGCTTTCCGCACGCTCTTACTCGATGTGGCTTGGTCTCCTGACCAAGCCACCCGGTCCGACCCTCGATGTGGCTTGGTCTCCTGACCAAGCCACCCGGTCCGGCCCCTCGTTGTGGCTTGGTCTCCTGACCAAGCCACCCGGCCCGACCGAAGGTCTCCTCCGGGTGGAAGCAGAGGAGACCTTCGGTCGGGGGCCGTGGAACGGTCAGGAGACCGTTCCACAACGTTGGAGACCGTTCCACAACGTTGGAGACTGTTCCACAACGTTGTGTGTCTGCCCACTTTCCCGGTCTCGACGTGTGAAAAAGTTGGCCCCCTTGGCCTCCTTGGCCCCCTTGCTGTGGCAATGCAGGCCGCTGGAGGTCAGCCCGTGCCTGCTACCCTACCACCCGTGCGCGAATCGCGCGGGAACCGCAGCCTCTTGCCCCCATCCCGCCAGCGGGCGACAATCACTCCGACCAGGCCAACTGTATCCCCGAGGTTCGGAGGTTCCCGCCATGCGCTGCTTCGGATGTGCGCTGTTCTGGATGTCGTTGTTGTGCTCGCGCGTCACGGCCGGCGAACCAATCTTCGAGCCCGGGGCCAAGCTGAAGGTGGAAGCCGCGAAGGGCTCCGGCGGCGAGGGCCCGGCGTGGGATCCGAAGCTGGGCGTGCTGACCAGCGGCAACGGCCACACCTACCGCCTCGACCGCGACGGCAAATCGACCATTTTCCGCAAGAACTCGGGCACCAACGGCCTGCTCTTCGACCGGCAGGGCCGGCTGCTGGCCTGCGCGGCAGAGGCGCGGCGCGTCACGCGCACCGACCCGGACGGCAAGGTCACCGTGCTCACCGACCGCTACCAGGGCAAGCGCTACAACCAGCCCAACGACCTGACCGTGGACTCGAAAGGCCGCATTTACTTCTCCGATCCGCGCTACGGCAGTCGGGACGGCATGGAAATCCGCGACGCCAGGGGGCAGACCATCGAGGGCGTCTACCGTATCGACCTGGATGGCAGCGTGACGCGCGTCCTGGGCCGCGAGGTGGATCGGCCCAACGGCGTGCTGGTGTCGGCCGACGACCGTTACCTGTTCGTCGCCGACAACAATAACAACACGAAGGGCGGTGCTCGCAAGCTGTGGCGCTTCGACCTGCGCAAGGACGGCAGCGTGGACGTGACCAGCCGCAAGTTGCTTTACGACTGGGGGGAGGGCCGCGGCCCGGACGGCATCAAGCAGGACCAGAAGGGCCGGCTCTACGTCGCCGGCGGTCTGAACAAACCGAACCCGCCGTTCGAGCCGGCGAAGGACAAAAAGGGGGGTATATACGTCCTCAGCCCGGAAGGCAAGTTGCTGGACTTCCTACCGGTGCCGACGGACGAGGTGACGAACTGCGCGTTCGGCGGCGACGACCTGCGGACGCTGTACGTGACAGGCGGCGGCACGCTGTACAGCATCCGCACCACAGCGCCGGGCCGTGTCGTGTGGCCGAAGGTCAAACCAGAGTAGTCCCAGGACCTCGGAGAAAAAGGGGACATTCAAGATTATTTTGGCCGAATCAGTCGTTGCACGTGACTGGCCAACTGAGGTTAGTAGCATACGCCCAGGTCACTCGGCCCGCACGTGAACTGGGCTTGTCCGGACAGGAAATAAAGCGCCCCTTCCGGATCGCCAACCGGAAGGGACATTTCGTATCAGGTTGCTGACTATCCCGGATGGGGAGTCGGAGCCCGAGCGCCAGCGCGGGACAGCGCTGCCCCTCACGCGCGCAGATTACTCCGTCTCGGGCGGCTCGGGGATGCGGAACTCCGCGGTACCGCTCACGTCCACCGTCAGCGGGCTTTTCATCATCACGGGCCAACTCGCCAGACCTTCAACACCCGGACCAGGCAATCGTCTTCAAGCACCTCGTAATCCACCGCCAGGGGCGGGACGAATAAAACTCGCAAGTTATCGGTGCGCGATTCGCCAACCCCCAGTGGATCCCGCTTGAGCAGCGCATCAATCGTATTCGCCGCACGGGTGACCGCGGCGCGGTCAGGGGCGTTGTTCCACAGGTCAGCCAGCGTCGCTTCCGCGGTGGGCTGCCAAACCACCGTGAGGTTCATGGCTGCCCCAATCGCGCCCAGATTTCGGCAAGGGACTTGCCACCCAGTTCCTGGCTGATCTGGCGCAACTCCTCCTCCGTGGACTGCGCCTTCACCCAGTCGTAGACCAGGCGCCTGTACACCGCGTCGGGCAAAAAATGGCCCACCGTCTTGCCCGTTTCGTCACACACCTCCAGTTGATCGTCGAGCCCGTTCAGCACCGACCGCAACTGGGGATCCAGCGTGATTTTGCTCATAAGAAACCTCCGATTACTCCGTCTCGGGCGGCTCGGGGATGCGGAACTCCGCGGTGCCGCTCACGTCCGCCGCCAGCGGGCTCTTGAGCGGCAATCGCAGAATGAACTTGCTCCCCTTGCCCGCCTGGCTCTGCACCAGAATGTCGCCGCCATGCTCGCGCAGAATCTTACGACTCACCGCCAGCCCCAACCCGGTGCCCCGCGCCCCCTTGGTGCTCACGAACGGCTTGAACAGGTCCGCCATCTTCTGCGGCGGTATGCCAACGCCGTTGTCCACCACCAGAATCCGCAGCCAACCGGGCTCCGGGTCCAGCCGCGCCCCCACCGTCACCTGCGGATTCTTGCGGTCCTCCACCGCGTCCAGCGCGTTGCCCACGATGTTCAGCAGCGCGTGGTGCAACCCCTCCGGATCCACCGGCACTTGCGGTAGATGCTCGCCCGGGCTGTGCTCCAGCTTGACGCCCAGCTCCTTCGCCCGCGGCGCGCACAGGTCCACCACCTCCTGCGCCAGGGCGTTCACGTCCATCGCCTCCACCGCCGGCTCACGCTCCTTCGAGTAGCTGAGCATGTCCAGCACCAGATGGTAAATCTTCTCCTGGGCGCTCTCGGAAATCTTCCAGCCCTGCTGCAAATAGGCGTCGTTCTTCTCCGTGATGCCCATGCGGAGGATTTCGTTGCCACTGCGCAGCTTTTGCAGGATGTTCTTGATGCCGTGCGACAGCGCCGCAATCGTCTGGCCGATGGCCGCCAGCCGCTCCGCCTGCAGCATCGCATGATGGTAGCGCGTCTCCTCCACCGCCAGCGCCGCCTGGTGCGCCACCGCGATCGCCAGCGCCAGGTGGTCCTCGGTGAACTTGCTGCCCGGCACCGGTTTGTCGAGGATGTCGCGCGGATTGCTGCGCGTATCGACGTAGAGCACGCCCAGCGTCTCGTGACGGCCCTTCATCGGCACGCAGATCACCTCGCGGATGCCGATGCGCACGATGCTCTGGCCGGTGTTGAAGCGCTCGTCCTGGGCGGCGTCGGTGACCAGCACGCCCTCCTTTTGCCGCAGCACGTGCTCGACGATGGTGCTGCTCAGGTCGAACTTCTCGCCGCCGGCGCCGCCGTGCCGCCAGCGCACCGCCTTGGGCTCCAGCTGGTCGTCGTCGTTGCGAATCAGCACGCAGCCGCGGTCCGCCTCAATGGAGCGGAACACCAGCTCCAAAATGCGGTCCAGCAGTTGATTGAGGTCGAGAATGTGGCTGACCGCCTGCGACGCCTCATACATGATCGTCAGGTTGGCCAGCGCCGTCTTGAGCCAGGGGTTCTTGGCCTTATCGGGCTGCTTCAACAGCCGGCTGCCCTCGGTCTCGCTGATGGTCTTGATGATCGCGCTGGACATCTCCAGGTCGTGCCGCGTAATCATGCTGATCTTTTCGGCCAGGTCGCTGGCGGCGGCCGGGGTGTCGCCGCGGCCAGTGCTGTAGACCAGCGTGGTCTGGCCGATCTGGATGTGGTCGCCGGCCTGCAGTGCCGCCTCGGTGACCGGCTGGTTGTTGACGAAGGTGCCGTTGGCGCTGCCGACGTCCAGCACGCGGTAGGCGCCGTCCTCGGTCCGGACGAACTCGGCGTGGCGGCGCGACACCTCGGTGTCGTGCAGCCGCACGGCGTTGCCGGCGTCCCGACCGACGCCGAGCCGCGCCCCGGTCAGCTCGAATTGCTTGCCCTCGTCGGCGCCCTTGATGACCAGCACGCGCGGCACGGTGCTCTCCCCGGAAAAAACGCCGCCCACCGCGGCGAAGCGCGTCGCCCTCCGTCGATGTTCACGATAAGCAGCGGCGCGGCCGGGGTCAACGGCAGCGCCGACCCAAGCTGGAGGAAGCGGATTCACCACAAAGACACAAAGAACACAAAGGGAAGACAGGGAGGAGAATGAGAATCCTTTTCCCTTTTCTTCTTTGTGTCTTTGTGGTGAATCTCCTCTACGCCCCTGCCCGTTCGCGCTGCTCCTGTTGCCGGCGCCACAGCGCCGCGTAAGCACCGCCCAGTGCCAGCAGTTCGGCGTGCGTGCCGCGCTCGCGCAGCCGACCGTCCTCCAGCACGAAAACGTGGTCCGCCGTCACCACGCTGCTCAGCCGGTGCGTGATGGTAATCACCGTCCGCTCCTTCGCCACCTTGCGCAGCGTCTCGGTCAGCGCCGCCTCCGTGGCGTAGTCCAGGGCGCTGGTGGCCTCGTCGAGCACCAGAATGGCCGGGTCGCGCACCAGGGCGCGGGCGATGGCCAACCGCTGCCGCTGACCGCCCGACAGCTGGCTGCCGCGCTCGCCGACCAGCGTGTCATAGCCCGCCGGCAGCGCCGCGATGAAGTCGTGGATCTCCGCCGCCCGCGCCGCCGCCTCGACCTGTTCGCGACTCGCGTCGGGCCGGCCCAGGCGGATGTTCTCCAGAATACTGGCGTTGAACAGCAGGCTCTCCTGAAAGACCATGCCGATCTGCGCCCGCAGCGACTCCTGCGTCACCGTGCGCAGATCGTGACCGTCGATGCGCACCGCCCCCTTGTCCGGATCGTAAAAGCGCAGCAGCAGGTTCAGCACCGTGCTCTTGCCGGCGCCGCTGGTGCCGACGAACGCCGCCACCGAGCCGCGAGCGATGCGCACGTCCAGGTCCTCCAGGGCGAACGAACCCTCGGCGTAGCGGAAGCTCACATGGTCGAATACGAGGTCGCGCTGCAGGCGCGGCAGCGGCAGCGCGTCCGCGGCGTCGCGCACCTGCGGTTGCTGAGTGAACAGGTCGTTCAGGTGGTGAATGCTGCCGGCGGCCTGAGCCAGCGTCGGCACGTACTGCATCACGTAGGTCAGGGCGTAGCCCATCGACAGGAACGTGGCCTCGAAGGCGACCAGGGTGCCGACCGTCAGTTCGCCCTGGTAGGCCCAGTAGGCGCCCAGGCCGAAGGTGAGCAGGTGGATGAGGTAGACGCCGGTGTGCGACGAGCGCTCCACCAGCGCACCGAGAAAGTTGACGCGGAAGGCGACCGCCAGCCAGGCCCGATTGAGGCTCTGGAACCGGGAGCCGACCAGGGCGTGCAGGCCGAACGCCTTGACCACCGTCTGGCCGGTGACGTTCTCCTGCACGGCGCTGAGCACCTCCGCCTCGCGCTGCCGCTTGTTGTAACTCAGGGCGAAGGAGCGCACGGCGAACGGCCGCGGCCCCAACAACAGCAGCGGAAACACCAGCAGCCCCAGCAGGCCCAGCCAGAAGTTGAACATCAACAGCAGCACGACGGAGTACATCACTTCCAGCAGCGGCACCAGGCACCACGGCACCGCGGTGATGAGAGTGCCCTCCAGGGCGACCAGGTCGCCGCTGAAGCGCGACAGCACGCCGCCCGCCTGGGTGCGCGTGAAGAACGGCATCGACAGCCGTTGCAGGTGATCGAAGAGCCGCTGCCGCACGTCCAGGATCATGGTGGAGAAGACGCGGGCGTTGAGGTAGTCGCTGGCCAGGCCGAGCGCGGCCACCGCCACCGCCGCGACGCCGAGGAAGACCAGCACCAGCACGACCGCGTGAAAGTCGTGGCGGATCAGGCCCTCGTCCACGAGGTACTGCGTCGCCAGGGGGAAGGCGAAGTTGAAGACGGTTTCGATGAGCAGGACGACCGCCAGCAGCGCCAGGGGGCGGCGGTGCGGGCGCAGGTACGGCCCCAGGAAACGGGCGATGTCCCACAGGTCGCGGGCGTGGACTTCCTCGGTTTCTTCGGAGTCGTCCTCGTCTTCGTCAGCCTCGTCGGGAAGCGGCTCGGTTTTCATGAGGGTGAGAGGTCACCGGGTCCGCGACAGCACCCGGCCGCGCTTCTTCGGGGCTGGCGGCCGCGGCGCGTTGGGCTTGCTGTAGAAGCAGTAGCGCATGCTCTCCGCGTCCGGATACCACGGAGCGTCGCCCTCGTTGGCGTCCGTCTCGATCTTCCACGCCCGGCGCAGCACCCTGGGGTTGCTCGTCGCCACGCGCCAGCCGTTGCGCACGAAGAGTTCGGACCACTCCCAGAGCGTGAACAGCGACCGTGCGTCCTCGAAGATATCGTACGCCTCGATGACCTCTGGCGTCATGTCCGCGGTGTAACCGCCGTAGAAGACGCCCACCCGGCAGACGCGGAACAGCTCGCGAATCGCCTGGTCCAGGTCCGCTTCCGGCAAATGGCACAGGCAGGTGTCATACGCGAAGTCAAAATGGTTGTCCGGGAACGGCAGCTTGCGCACATCGCCGAGGAGGTTGCGTTTCCGCCATTTCGCGGGAGTGCGGCGGTGGATGTACTCGCTGTTCTCGACGCCCCAGGCCTCGACGCCGAGCTTCGCGAACAGCGGCAGCGTCAGCCCACTGGCGGAGCCGCAGTCCAGCAGCCGATACGGCGGCGCCCAGCCCCAGATCGTTTCGATCAGGTCCGTCGTGTAGTGCTCGCAGAAATACTCCTTGAACGCCTCCTCGTAGGAGCGCTCGCCGTCGTACAGGTCGTGGTACTCGGCACCGACACAGCCGGTGTGGTAGCCGTTGGTGCCGGCGTGGCCGTTGACGGCGGCCGGCGGCGCAGGGGCGTACTTCTGCTTGCGCAGCCGCGTCATGATGAGATCGGTCACGTAGTCGGCGGAGTCATAGGTACCGTTGATGGTCGAGTCAAACAGGTAGTCGCCGGCGAGGTACAGGCCGGGGTGGCCGTGCGGCTCGGGCAGATGACGGCGGCGGATGTCGTGTGTCGGCTGGCCGCCGGGCTGGCCGCTGATGGTGCCGATCCAGCGATGCACCCGGCCTTCCAGGAACAGTTCGCGGCCGTGCGCCAGTGGTGCGGGCAGCGCGTCGAGGACCATTTCGATGAGTCGGGCTTCGTCGTGATTGCTCAGGGCCAGGGCGTCGTTACCGGCGAGCAGCCAGCCGAGCACGCCGTAGGGTTCGCAGGCGTGGCGGACGCCCTCGTCGTAGACGCAGCAGCCGCCGAAGGCGTCCGTCATGAAATAGGCGCCCGGCACCCGCTCGCGCCAGAAGGGCTGTTTGAATAGCAAGCTCACGCGCAGGTAATGGGCCGGCCGGTCGTAGTGGGCCAGGTGCTGCTGCATCGCCAGGCGCAGCTCACGGCTGCCCCAGTCCAGGCAGCCCAGCCAGTAGTTGGGCAATGCCAGCACCACCAGGTCGAAGTCGTGCTCCTCAAAGCGGCCCTGGCGGCGGGCGGTGACGCGGTAGGTGCCGGCGGCGTTTTTGCCGACGCGCACCACGGGGCTTTCGAGCAGCACCGGCGACTGAATACGCTTGCACAGGCCGTCGGTGAGGCGCTCGATACCGCCCTCAATGGCGTACAGCCGCAGGTAGTCCGGGTGATCCATCAGGACATTTTTCAGACCATTGAGAGCGCTGGTCAGGTGCGGCTCGGTGGCCACGTCACTGCGGGCGGCGATTTCGACGTACCGGCGGGCGGTGTCGTCGGGGATCTCGTCAAGCACCTCGCGGAAGGTCTTGTTGGCCCAGGGGTGGCGGTTGTCGTCGTCGGTGTAGCCCTCGTAGTAGTCCGTCGGCGAGCACAGTTCACGGCAGCGCTGGTGGAAGGCACGCAGGGCCTGCAGCGTGGCGGGGCCGCAATGCCGCTGGATGTCGCGGTCGTGGCGCAGGATGGCGTCGCCAAGAATGACGGCCGGCCCGTGCATCGGAATGGTCTTCAGGCCGAACTTTTTGGCCAGCTGCCGAACCGGGTCGGGGCCGAAGTGGGCATAGCTGTACAGCTCGGCGACGCCGGCCTCGTAGGGTACGGGCGCGGTGCGGAAGCGCTCGGTGAGCACCTTCCCGCCCAGCCGCGGCCCGGCCTCGAAGAGGGTGATCTCGCACAGGTCGGCACAAAATTGTTCCAGCAAATAAGCGGTCAGCAGCCCCCCCGGGCCGCCGCCAACGATGGCAATGCGCGTCATAAAACGGGGTGTCTCCGGTGCCGAGCACGGCAGGGGCGAACGGTCCATGTCGATATTCAACCCTGATTGTCGCGCCGGGTTCTGCCGCAGCAAGGCAGAGACCGCATTCATGAATGCTTTTTCATGGATGCAGGTCAAGAAGAAGACAAATCACGAAAGCCCGAAACCACGAAAACCACGAAAAAGGTTTTGATTTCGTGGTTTTCGTGGTTTCGGGCTTTCGTGATTCGCCTTTTCACAGCACGCCGCGCTCGAAGTTGGCCGCGTGGCCGCCCGGCACCGCCTGGCCCGCGCGCACCGCACGCCAGCGCTGCCGCACCACCGCCGGGTCGTAGGGTCGATAAATGAAGTCCGCCCGCAGTTGCACCGCGCCCGCCGCCGCCAGCTGCCGCAGTTTCGTGGACAGGCAGAACGGCCCCTGGTTGAGCACGATGGTGCGGCAATGATAATCCAGCGCCGTCACGCGCTCGCCGTGGCTGCTCATCATGTCCATGCTCTCGAACCGGCAGTTCGCCTTGCCCGGACAGCCGCCGATCAGGTTCGCATACGCACACGACTCCGCCAGGAACTGCGGCGTGTCCTGGTAGACGATGAGCACCGCCCGCGGCCCAAACTCTACCAGCAGCGGCCGCAGGTTGTCCAGGCCGTCCTCCGGCGACAGCGCGAAGCGCGTCACGCCCAGTTCGAGCAACTGCTGAACGGCCAGGCGGTTGAGCACGTACACCGACCAGTCCGTCGCCAGGTCGAGGCCGGCGGTCGGCGCCAGGTAGGTCCACGCGGACAGGTTCGCGGCCTCCCACCTGTGCCAGCCGGCGGCCCGCAGTTTTTCCAGCTTCAGCAGCAGACCGTGCTCCTCCCACTTGCGCGTCAACGGCGGCAGCGCCAGACGAATACGGTCGCGGCCCAGCGGCGCTTCCAGGTCGTGGAGTTTTTCCAGCAGCGCGGTCGGATGGTCGCGCGCAATGTCGATGACCAGCTCGTCCACGTTGTCCCAGTCCGCGGCCTCGAAGTGCTCGACGAAGCCGACGCGATCCACCTTGAGCGACCAGCGGAACGGCGCGTGGGACCGGTGGGCCGCCGGTCCGACGGAAGCGGGGCACACCTCCGCCTGCACCTGCTGAATGCGTGCGCTGAGCGCCTGGTGCAGCGCTGCTTCCACGGCTTCGGTCAGTTCGCGGCGCAGCGCGTTGAGTTTCGAGACAGGTACGAACAGCCCCTGCGGGTTGTCGAAGTGGAAGGCACCCAGCGTCAAGCGTGTGTCACCGAGCTTCTCGAACGCGGCCCGCGCCGCGGCGGTCATGGTGTCGGCGTGCTGCGCCGGCGCGAACGGCCCCGACAGTGTGCGCGTCACCTCCGCCCCTGCCACCCAACCTATCACCGTCAGCGCGTCGGCGCCGAGCGTCGCCGTCACGTCCAGCGACCGTCGCGTACGGAACAGGCCCGGTTTCGGCCGGCTGTGGCGGTAACGCTGCTTGACCGCCTGCGACGACGAGCAGTAAATCGGTGCGTCCGCCGGGATCTGCGGATGATCCGCCGGCAGTGCCACCTCAACCACGCTGCCCGCCGGCGCCTCGACCACCGGCCGCCCCGGGCCGCGCTTGCCGCCGGTCAGCCAGAGAGTATCGACCGCGAAGCCGAAGGGCTTGCCGAGCACCGGCAGGTCGATCTGCAAACCGTCGTGCCGCTGCAAGGCGCGGGCGGTACGGAAGCGCAGCCGCGCCGGAGAGCCGCCGCGCACCGCCAGCACGTGGCCGATCAGCGTGCCACGGTGGCCAACCGTGTCGCGATCCGCCACCTCCTTGTCCCTGTGCGACGCCACGAACAACCGCGTCCACGGCCGGCTGAAGACCGTTTGCAGGTCCGCCTCCTGCACGGCGCGCTCGTCCGGGCTCAGGTTGCCGTCGAGCAGTTTGCGATAATAGTCCGTCGTGGTCGCCACATACAGCGGGCTCTTTTTGCGGCCCTCGATCTTGAAGCAGGCGACGCCGGCGCCGCGCAGCGCCGGCAAATGGTCCGGCAGCGCCAGGTCCTTCATCGAGAACGGAAAGCCCGTGGCCGGGTCGCGCTTGACCGGCGTGCCGTCGCGCAACGTCGTCGGAGCGTCGGCGACCTCGTAGGAATCGCGGCAGGAGTACGCACACTTGCCGCGGTTACCGCTGCGGCCCAGCGTCTGCGACGAGAACAGACACAGGCCGCTGTACGAGTAGCACAGCGCTCCGTGGACGAACACCTCCGTCTCGATGCCCGCCGTGGCCGTCACGTCGCGCACCTCCTCGAAGGTCAGCTCGCGGGCCAGCACCACGCGCGTGAAGCCGAGCGCGTGCAGCGCCGCGGCGCCGGCGCGGTTGTGGACCGCCAGCTGCGTGCTGGCGTGCAATTCCAGCGTCGGGAAGTGGCGGCGCACCAGGTGGTAGACACCCAGGTCCTGGATGATGAGGGCATCGACGCCAATGTCGGCGAGGTGGGCCACGGCGTCCACGAGTTCGGCCAGTTCGTCCTGGCGGATGAGGGTGTTGATGGTGACGAACACGCGGCGGCGCGGCGTCAAACTGTGGGCGTAGGTGGTGACCTCCGCAACCTCATCGAGAGTGAAGTTCTCGGCTTCGGCGCGGGCGGAGAATTTTTGAAGGCCGAGGTAGATGGCGTCGGCGCCGTAATGGAAAGCCGCATAGGCTGCGTCCGGCCCGCCCGCCGGGGCCAGCAATTCCGTGGCGTGGCGAGCGCTGGTCGAAGCCGGGAGCGGCGACGTATCCGGGACGCTGCCGGCGCCGTAGGCGCCCTGCGGCGCATCGGGTTCGGGGGCCGTGGCGGCGCCGACGGACGGCAACGGTTCGACGGTGCTCCAGCCATGCCACTCGGCGGGGGCCTGGACCAGGGGAAGGCTCAACGTGCGGCCGTGCAGCATACAAGGCGTCCGGTCAAGGAGTCAACGAGAGCAAGATCAGAAAAGTTCATGATACCCGGTTCGGGGCACGCAGGGAACAGCGGCGGGAAAAAGATCGGGTTGGAAGCGGCGAGTTCCCCCCGCCAGGGAGGACGCTTCCAACCCGCGAGCGAATGGGAAGAGGTGCCACTTCCCCGGCGCCAGGCCGGTACTGCGAAGGCGGGAGTTGCATGTGTGTGGAAGAAAATAACCGAGAATCGTGCAAGTTTGGTGAACGGCGGGAAAAAAAATTGCGAAACCTGGCAAGCCTCAGCAAGATGAACCTATTGCATACCAGGCACTTAAAGCAAAGTTTCAAATTTTCCGATTTTTCCAATTATTCCCTTGCCAGCGGGGAGAGGTCGGATAATATGTGGGTGTCCCGCTGGCTGGTAACTTCGGTGACTGGGCGACGCCGAGGAAATCAACAGCGGGACATTTTTTTCGCACCCAACTCCAAACTTCCCAAATAATTCACCACGGAGAGCGCAGAGAAAAGACCAATTCAACTGTCTTTATCGGTGTTTATCTATGGCATCTGTGGATCGATTCTTCGGTCTTCTCTCTGCGCTCTTCGCGTGCTCTGTGGTGAATCATCTGAATGTCTGAACCCATGACGGTCCTGGTCACGGGCGGCGGCGGCTTTCTCGGCCGGGCCGTCGTCGAGCGTCTGCTGGCCCGCGGTGCGCGCGTCCGCAGTTTCGCCCGCGGCCCCTACCCCGAACTGACCGCCCGCGGCGTGGACGTGCGCCGGGGCGACCTGACCGACGCGGCCGCTGTGGCCGAGGCGGTTCGCGGCTGCGGCCTGGTGTTTCACGTCGCGGCGCGGCCGGGCGTCTGGGGCCGCTATCGCGACTTCTACCTGCCCAACGTCGTCGGCACGCAGAACATCCTCGTCGCCTGCCGCGCCGCCGGCGTGCGCCGCCTCGTCTACACCAGCTCGCCCAGCGTCGTCTTCAACGGCCGCGACATGGAAAACGTGGACGAGCGCGTGCCCTACCCAGGCCACTACGAGGCCCACTATCCGAAGACCAAGGCCATCGCCGAGCGGCTGGTGCTGGCCGCCAACGGCCCGGACCTGGCGACGGTGGCGCTGCGGCCGCACCTGATCTGGGGGCCGGGCGACAACCATCTGGTGCCGCGCATCCTGCGCGCGGCCGGGCGGGGGCGCTGCGCCGCTTCCGTGGGCCGGCCAAGCTCGTCGATAGCGTCTACATTGACAACGCCGCCGACGCCCACCTGCTGGCGGCGGATCGGCTGCACCCCGGCAGTGCCATCGGCGGCCGGGCGTACTTCATCGGCAACGGCGAACCGTGGCCGTTGTGGGATCTGGTGGACGGCATCCTGCAGGCGGGCGGGCTGCCGCCGGTGCGGCGTAGCGTCTCACCACAGCTGGCGTACGCGCTCGGCTGGCTCATCGAGTTAGGGGCGACGATGCTGCGCCTGGAGGCGGAACCGCGCATGACGCGCTTCGTGGCCCGCGAGCTGGCGACGGCGCACTGGTTCGACCTGGGCGCCGCCCGCCGCGACCTCGGCTATGTGCCGTGCGTCGGCGTCGAGGAGGGGCTGCGGCGGCTGGCGGCGTGGCTGAAGGAACAGGAGGCGGGCGGAAAGATACTTCCCAGCGCTTCGGGGTAGCGGAAGTCGCCAGACTTCCGTTGCGCGTCGGAAGTCTGGCGACTTCCGCTACCCCAGTTGCTACAACAGGGCACCGTAAATAACATTGATAACTCCTGCACGATTGATTCTCAAGGGCAAGCGTAGTCGTGCTGCCCAAGT
Organism: uncultured Gemmataceae bacterium; assembly: GCA_963750165.1. Classification (GTDB taxonomy): domain Bacteria; phylum Planctomycetota; class Planctomycetia; order Gemmatales; family Gemmataceae; genus CAVVPN01. The sequence goes on from CAVVPN010000003.1 coordinate 1,733,472, forward strand.
GGGGGCGGAACACCCGCCTCCACATCTTCCTTCGCCCGGATGGCTGGGAGGCTTTCCATGCGCACGGCCGTGGTGGTAGGGATGCTCCTGACGGTCAGCCTGCTCGCACCGCTTTGGCTGCCCGCGGGCCAGCCTGGCCCCACCAACGACCAGCCTGCGGCGACCGTGGAGGAACTGGTCCGCCGCCTGGGCAGCAAGCGCTTCCGCGAGCGCGACGAGGCGATGCGGCGGCTGGTGGAACTGGAAGTGGACGTCTCGACGTTGCGCCCAGCCCTCGAATCTCCCGACCGAGAAATGGTACGGCGAGCCGGCCTCGTGCTGGAGGGGGTTGCAAACCGCAAACGAGGCCGGATGCTCGGCCGGCTGGGGGAGTATGCGAAAGTCGGGGCGGTGGACCGGTTCGCGGAGTTGGTGGCGCGCTGGCCCGTGGGATGGGAGGAGGAGTTTTGTTGGCGTACCACCTACAACCTCGCCGTGGCGCTGTTCAAGTTCTGTCCGAAGCCCAAGGAGGTTCCGAGCGACGTTTGTCTGGATTTCCTGGCGGGAAAATCCCGTTTCCCTTGTCACGTCGTGGCCGCCACACGGGTCACTAATTTGCGCACCGTCTTTGATGAATTTGCCTTCTTCTTCCGAGGGCAAGAGGTGTGTTTTGATGGCTCACATTACGGCTGTGGTGCGTTCGTTTGCTCCGGGCCGGTCCACATCAAAGACGGAATCGGGTTTGGCGCCGTGTTTGCCGCCGGACCCGTCGATGTGGAAGGCCTATCCTGCACGGTCGTCGTCGCTGACGACGACATTACGATCCGGGACGGGCCAGCGGGGTTGGGGGCGAGATACTCCTTGGTCATCAGCCGGGGCACGGTCACTTGTTGTGAGAAGTTGACCAGCTGCCACATCGTGGCCGGCAAGAAAATCATTGTTACCCGCTCGAAGCAAAATGAGACGAGCCGGTTCACCGAGGGCGAACAGGAGCCCTTCGGCTTCGTGCGCTACTTCGACCCGACCCGGGAAGGCGTCACCGTTGAGGCCGCCAACGGCGGGGTGCGCGTCCGTGCGGCGGACGTGGCCAAGCCCTTCGCCAAGGCGGGGTTGAAGGCGGGCGACCTCATCACGGCCGTGAACGGCGCCGTCGCCAGTGACCCGGAGGCGTTCCGCCGCTTGCTGCGCCGCGCCATCGTGGCGGACAACGGGCTGACCCTCCGCGTCCTGCGCCGGCAAAACCCTGGATGTGCGCGTGCCGGCCACGTCTTAGTGCGTGCCCAAGCAACCTGCTGTGCGACCGGGTGCGCGCGGTTCGCCCCGCGCCGGCAACACCCGGCGCTCTTCGGCGCGGCCGTGCGCGGACTGGCGGCTTGACTCCGACAACACCGGGCGCTGGCTGGCACGGCCGTGCCCGGTGGGGCGCTCTCTGGCCAATCGGGGTCTGTGAGAAACGTGAGATGAAACGGCAACCCCAATGCCACCGTGGGGTTATTTCATATCACCCTCGTGAGATGAAACGGCGTCTTCTGAGCCCCAAGCACAAGCGCGGGAGTCAGCGTCCCGCGCTTGCGCTTCGGGCTCAAAAGACTCAGCGCCAGCCGCTCAATCGTCCATCTTCTTCCCAAAAGCCTGAACGCGGAGCGTGTACGGCCCTGTTTGCCCCAGGTCCGCAGTGGCGATGACGACGGTATACGTGCCGGTTTGCGGCGGCGTGATGTCGAGCTGCACCCGCCGGCCGCGCGGCGTGCCCGGCTCAGGGCGCTGCACCAGGCCCTGCTTTCCGGTCGGGTCGATGAGCAAGACCAGCGGGTCGAACTTGGTGCTCTCAATCACAAGCGTGTGCGGCCGGCCGCCGGTCAGCTCGACCTTGTGCCGGGCCTCGAACCGGCCCTGCACCTTGTTGCTCTTGTCCGTCAGCTCCTTCGCCAGCTCCATCGGCTTGCCGAACGGCATCGTCGGCAGCAGTTTCAGCAAATACTGCCCGGTCGCCGCGGGCGTGAAGGACGCGACCACGAGGCGATACGTGCCGTCCGCCGGCGGCGTGAAGATCAGGCGCGAGTCCAGCACCTTCGGCGGGGTGACATCGTCGTTGTACAGCAACAGCTTGCCGGCGCTGTCCTCGACACGCAGGAAGGTGTCGAACTCGCCGGTCAGGTCGATCTGGTACGTCTTGCCGGCCGACAGTTTGACGGCGTGGACGCGGCGGTGGCTCTTCTGCGTCGGTGGGAAGGTGTCGAACGGGTCGTCCTTCGTCAGCGTGCCCTTGATGCCGGCCGCGGCGGCGGCCTCGTCCACGACCGGCACCGGCTTCAGGGCGGCGAGCCGGCGGTCGCTCTCGGCGATGACGACGCGGGCCAGCTGCTGCAGCGGGAGAACCGACGACAGGGGTTGCGTGCTGGCCGACAGCAGTTCCAGGCCCTTGCGGGCGGCGGCCCGGGCGTCGGCGAACCGGCCAGCCTTCAGCAGCCCCTCGGCCATCACGACGTGGTAACTGCCCTCCCGCGGGTGCAGCCGCGCCGCCTTCTGCATCCACATGACGCCCTCGTCGGTCTGGTTCAGGCGGAACAGCGTGGCGCCGAGCACCGAACACAGCAGCGGGTCCTCGGGGGCAAGCTTCAGGCCGCGCCGGTACAGATCGGCGGCATCCTGCATTTTGCCGTATTTCATGTGATACAGGCCCAGGTACATCAGGTTCATGGGGCTGCGGTCGTTCAGCTGAACCGCCCGTTCCAGCGCGGTCAGGGCCGCGGTCTTCTGGTTCCGCAACAGCAGGGCGTAACCAAGTGCGCGGTAACCGTCCTCGTTCAGCGGGTCCAGCTCCGTGGCCCGCCGCGCCGCCTTCTCGGCCCCGGCCGTGTCCTGCAGCCGGATCAGGACGTTCGCTCGCTCGGTCAGCAGATAGACATCGTCGGGTTGTTTTTTCAACTCCCGGTCGAGGATGGCGCGGGCGTCGGCCAGGTGGCCGGCGTTGGCCAGCACCGCCGCCAGGCTGCCGTGGGCGAGCGGGTTGTCGGGCTGGAGGGCGACGGCGGTCCGCAGGTAGCCGGCGCTCTCCGAGTACTGCCGGTCCCGGGACAGCAGTTGGCCGGTTTGCAGCGTAAGCAAGAAATCGGTCGGGTGCAGGGCCTGCGCGTTGCGCAGAAAGGCGACCGCGGCCGCGCGGGGGCCGCCTTTTTCGAGCACAACGCTGATCGTGTACAGCAGCGCCGGGGACAGCCGGCCCAGCGGCGCCGCGGTCACGTGCTTCATCAGGGCGGCCGGATCCCCCCACAGCGATGCGTCCCGGAACCGCTTCGCCCACGGGTCCGGGTCGGCCGCCTGCGCCGCCGCCAGGAGGGCGGCGTGCGTGCGGGAGTGCTCGGCATCCCCGGTGAGGGAGACGGCCCAGTCATCCAGGGCGGCCACCAGTTGCTCGCGGATCGGCGCGCGGCTGATGCGGGCGACGACCGCGGCCTCCTGGCCCGGTGTCGGGACCAGCCCGGCCTTGCGGAACAGCGCTTCATACCGCCGCGCGGACTTCTGGAAGCCGAACGAGTGACCGCTGCCACGCGCCAGGGCGGCCTTCTGTTGCCGGACCTGGTTGAGGTCCACGGCCAGCTGGCGGTCGGCCTCGTCGCCCTGGAGCTGCGCCTGCAGGGCGACGAGCCGCCGCACCAGTCCCGGGTCGAGGTCCACGCCGGCGCCGTCGGCCTGCTGCCGCGCCGCCGCCACGACCGCCGCCGGCTTCTGCAGCTGGACCTGCCAGTCCGCCGGGTTGTTCAGCAGCCGGAACACCCCGCCCTGCTCCTGCAACTTCTTCTGCAATTCCGTGCGCTCCCTCTCCGCCTGGCCCAGCACCGCGACGAGTTGCGCCTCCACGCGCGCCCGCTTCTCCGCCCGCGCCACCCGCGCCGCCAGTTCCTGCCGCTCCTGCTCCTGCGCCTGTTCGATGGCCGCGCGTTCCCGTTCGGCCTGGTCCTGCTGATACCAGAAGCCGCCCGCCACCGCCGCGGCCGTGGCGACCAGCAGCGCCGCCGCCAGGCCCGTCACCAGTGCCTTGTGGCGGCGCACCCAGCGGCCGGCCCGCTTCGGCAGCGGCTCCCGGTACGCGCTGATCGGCTCGTCCGCCAACCAGTGCTCCACGTCTTCCGCCAGCGCCCGCGCCGAGGCATAGCGGTCCTGCGGCCGCAGCGCCATCGCCTTCAGGCAAATGGCCTCCAGCGTCTTCGGCACCGCCGGCTGGACGCGGCGCGGCGGCGGAAAGTCGCCGCGCTCGGCCCGGCGCAGGGCCTCGGGGGTGTTGGCCACGTCAATGGGCGGCTTGCCGGTGAGCAGGCAGAACAGGGTAGCGCCCAGGCCGTAGACATCGCTGGCAAGGCCGAGGTCGGGTTGCCCACCGGCCTGTTCGGGGCTCATGTAGGCGGGCGTGCCGATCACGGCGCCGGGCCGCGTCAGCCCGGGGTTGCTGCCGGTCCAGGTCAGCGTCGCGCCGTCCGTCAACTCCGGCTCGGCCTGGTCGAGGGCGCGGGCCAGGCCCCAGTCCACGAGCAGGGTTTCGCCGAAGTCGCCGAGCATGACGTTGGCCGGCTTGAGGTCGCGGTGCAGCACGTTCTTGCTGTGCGCGTAGGCGACGGCGTTGCACACCGCCACGAACCGCCCCAGCAGCAGCCGCAGTTCCGGAGCGTTGGCCGGCCCGCCGCCGCGGTGGAAGCGCTGGATGGCGGCCGCCAGGCTCAGGCCCTGGATGAAGCGCATGGCGTAGAAGGGCCGGCCGTCGGCGTGGAAGCCGAGGTCGTAGACCGGCACGATGCCCGGATGCTCCAGCCGACCCGTCACCTCGGCCTCGCGCACGAAGCGCTCGCGGTTGGCTGGGTCGGCGGCGCGCTCGGCCTGAATTTCCTTGAGCGCGACCTGGCGGCCCAGGCCGGCGTCCTCGGCCAGGTAGACCTCGCCGAGCCCACCGCGGGCGTGCAAGTGCAGCACGCGGTAGCGCCCCCGCGCTCGGCGGTCGGCGGGGCCGGGGTTTCGGCCGCAGCTGCCGTGTGGTCCGTGGTGGCGGCGGCCAGGCTGGCCTGCACGTCGGCGTCGCCGAGGATGCGCAGCCGGGCCACAAAGCTCTGCGTTTCCGGCAGCGCTGCCAGGCACTGCTGCGCGTCCTGGTCGTGGGCCGCGAGCGTCTCGGCCAGGGCCGCCGCCAGCGCCGCGGCCTGCTCGGCCGACAGCAGGCCGCGCTCGGCGAGCAGCGTGGCCAGCGACTGAGACGGGTCGTGCTCCCACGCGCGCACGGCGTCGGCCGCGGCCTCTTGCGAGAGAAAGCCGAGCTTCACGGCCAGCAGCCCGGTCAACAAACTGTCGGCAGTGGACGGATGGAACACGGGCGTTCTCCGTAAGGATGCGGCGACGTTATCGGGTTGATGGTAACACGTTGGCAGCCGAGTGCAACCGTCCAGCCGGCCACTTGGGCTTGATTCCGCCCCCGTCCCTGTTACCAGATATGCTGGCCGCCTCACGGACGGGGCGGCGCCCCCGGGACCGGAACCCCTGAGCGACCATGACAATCAAAACCGCGGTCATCATTCCCGCCCGCTACGCCTCCACCCGCCTGCCTGGCAAACCGCTGCTGCGCCAGACTGGCAAGTACCTCATCCAGCACGTCTACGAGCGCGCCTGCCAGGCCCACGCCGACCTGGTGCTGGTCGCCACCGACGACGAGCGCATTGCCGCGGCCGTGGAGGGCTTCGGCGGCCGCGTCGCCATGACCCGCGCCGACCACCCGACCGGCACCGACCGCATCGCCGAGGTCGCCCGCACCCTGGACGCCGAGGTCATCATCAACCTGCAGGGCGACGAGCCGTTGATCGAGCCGTCGTGCCTGGACGCCTTGCCACGGTTGCTGGAGAACGACACCGCCGCGGACGTGGCCACGCTGGCGACGCCGATCCGCAGCCTGGAACTGTGGCGCGACCCGGCGTGCGTCAAGGTGGTGCGCGACGAGTGCGGCCGGGCGCTGTACTTCAGCCGCAGTCCGATTCCGTATGTGCGCGACGGCGAACCGAATTTCGCCCAGCATCCGGCGCTGTTCCTGCAGCACCTGGGGCTGTACGCCTATCGGCGGCCGTTCCTGCTGCGGTTGGCCGCCCTGCCGCCGGAACCGCTGGAAGAGGTGGAGAAGCTCGAACAGCTGCGGGTGCTGGCGCTGGGGCGGCGCATCCAGGTCGGCATCGTGGAGCAGGCGGCGCGGGGCGTCGATACGCCGGCGGACTACGAGCGCTTCGTGCGCGAGTACCGCGGCGGCTTCAGCGCGGCGGCCGCATAAAAGGAATTCGCCACAGAGAACACAGAGAGCGCAGAGAAAAGACAAAAGAAAAAAAGATAAACATATTCTGTCTTTTCTCTGCGCTCTCTGTGTTCTCTGTGGCGAATTCCTCTTCGATGCCAGCGGCATCGGCTATACTAGACTTTTGTTGTTCCCTGGCGGTTGGTGAGGGACTAGCGTGGCCAAGCACATTTTCGTGACCGGCGGCGTCGTCAGTTCGTTGGGCAAGGGCCTGACCAGTGCCTCGATCGGCATGCTGCTGGAGCACCGCGGTTTGCGCGTCCGGCTGCAGAAGTTCGATCCGTACATCAACGTCGATCCCGGCACCATGAGCCCGTATCAGCACGGCGAGGTCTACGTGCTGGACGACGGTGCTGAAACCGACCTGGACCTGGGCCACTACGAGCGCTTCACGTCGGCGCCGCTGAACCGCAACTGCAACTTCACCACCGGCCGCATTTACCGCAGTGTCATCGACAAGGAGCGGCACGGCGACTACCTCGGCCGCACCGTGCAGGTCATCCCGCACGTCACCGACGAGATCAAGTCGGCGGTGCGGTTGCTGGCCACTGACGACGTGGATGTGGTCATCACCGAGATCGGCGGCACGGTCGGCGACATTGAAGGGCTGCCGTTCCTGGAGGCCATCCGCCAGTTCGCGCTGGACGTGGGTAAGCAGAACTGCCTGTACATCCACCTGACGCTGGTGCCGTACATGAAGGCGGCCGGCGAGGCCAAGACCAAGCCGACGCAGCAGAGCGTGGAGCGACTGCGGCAGATCGGCATCCAGCCGGACATCCTCATCTGCCGCACCGAGCGCGAGCTGGGCAAGGAGGAGGCGGAAAAGATCGCGTTTTTCTGCAACGTCGAGCCGCGGGCGGTCATCGAGGAGCGCGACAAGGAGCTGAGCATTTACGAGGTGCCGCTCAGCCTGGTGGACAACAAGCTGGACGAGCTGATCGTCGAGAAGCTGAACCTGAAAGCGGGGGGGCTGGAGATCAGCGACTGGCGGCTGCTGCTGCACCGCATCAAGAACCCGTCCAGCGAGGTGACGATCGCGGTGGTCGGCAAGTACATCAAGCACAACGACGCTTACAAGTCGGTGTACGAGGCGCTGCAGCACGCGGGCATCAGCCTCGGGGCGCGGGTGCTGGTGCGCAAGGTCGAGTCGGAGGAACTGGAGCGCGAGGGGGCCGAAACGCTGCTGAGCGGCGTGGACGGCGTGCTGGTGCCGGGCGGCTTCGGCTACCGCGGCACCGGCGGCAAGGTGGAGGCGATCCGCCATGTGCGCGAAAAGGGCGTGCCGTTCTTCGGCATCTGCCTGGGCCTGCAATGCGCGGTGATTGAGTTCGCGCGGCACGTCGCGGGGCTCCAGGACGCGGACAGTTCGGAGTTCGCGCCGAACACGCCGCATCCGGTGGTGTGCATGCTGGACGAGCAGTATGCGATCACCGACCTGGGCGGCACGATGCGGCTGGGGTCGTATCCGTGCGTGCTGACCGAGGGCAGCAAGGCGCACCAGGCGTACGGCAGCCTGGAGGTGCAGGAGCGGCACCGGCACCGCTACGAGTTCAACAACGACTACCGTGCGCAGTTCGCGGCCCTGGGGCTGAAGGTGACGGGCACGAGTCCGGGCGGCGAACTGGTGGAGGTGATCGAGTTGACGGAGCACCCGTGGTTCGTGGCGGTGCAGTGCCATCCGGAGTTCCGCTCGAAGCCGACGCGAGCGCACCCGCTGTTCCGCGGCTTCGTGCAGGCGAGCCTGGCGCGGCGCGAGTCAAAAAAAAACGCTGAGCCGAGCCGACCACGGCCGGCGGCGAACGGCGTGGCGGCGGCCGCGTCTTGATGCCGACAGAGGCACCATCCCCGTTGAGAGTGGTTCGCAGTTGTGTGGACCACGAACGGCAGGCCGGCGCTGCCAGGCGGCGATTCTCGACGTGTGAAAAAGTTGGCGTTCTTGGCGTCCTTGGCGTTCTTGCTGTGGCAACCGCCGCCGCTGGTGGTCGCGCCGTGCCAGCCGTGCGGGGCCAGGGCGCCAATTCTCGACGTGCGAAAAAGTTGGCCCCCTTGGCCCCCTTGGCCCCCTTGCTGTGGCAGTGCAGGCCGCTGGTGGTCAGCCCGTGCCCGCCGCCCACTCGTGTGCAAACCGTGCGTGAACCGCTCCAGTCAGATGTGCAGTTCCACCACGTCCCTGTCGTGCAGCACGTGATCGCGCTTGATGGTCTGGCCATCGAAGACGCCCGTGCCCCAGATGCGCGCCGACTTGAGGTTCTCCTGAAAGTCGTGGTGGACCCGCGCCGCCATCTCCACCAGCGTGCTGCCAGCCGGGCAGGTGAATGGCGCAGTCATGTCCGCTGGCTTGCCCGGCAGCTTCGTGTAAACGCGGATCACGTTCAGGAAGCGATAAATGCGCTTGCGCAGCTCCTCCAGGCCGGTGCCATGTTCCGCGGCAATCACCTGGATCGGGAAACGTTCGCCGAACAGTTCGCGCACCAGGTCGAGGCGTTCCTGCGCGTCGGGCAGGTCGAGCTTGTTGGCGACCAGCAACGTGCGGACGTACTGCACCGTCAGGTCATCCTGCTGCGCGGGCGGTTGGCCGACCAGCACCGTCTTGGTTTCCGCCAGGCGGTCGAGGGCCGCCTGCGCCGCGAAGGGGCCGTCGTCGTCGCCGAGGTCCACCAGCAGCAGCGCCGCCTCGGCGGTGCGCACCATTGTCGAGACGTAGCCCTCCAGGAAGTCCGCGGTGATCGGCGGCAGATCGATGAGCTGCACGCGCACGTCCTCGAAGTCCATCATGCCGACGTGCGGCTCGCGCGTGGTGAACGGATACGGCGCCACCTCCGGCGTCGCCCGTGTCAGCCGCGACAGCAGCCGGCTCTTGCCCGCGTTGGGGCCGCCGACCAGCACGTATTGCCCGGCTCCCTGCTTCGGTATCTTGTGGCTGACGCTCGCCTTCTTCGGGCTTTTTTTCTCCTTTTCGATCTCGTCCTTCGTCTCGCTGATCTTGGTTTTGAGGTCCGCTTGCAGTTTTTCGCTGGCCTTGTGCTTGGGCACCAGCGCGTACATCTTCTTCAGACAGGCCAGGCGCTCCTCGGCCGTCTGCGCCTTCTTGTACTCGGCCTCCGCCTCGTGGTACTGCGGGGTCAGGTTGGTGGCCATGTGCGTTCGGGGGTTGTATTTTCTGCCGCTTGCGGCCTGGCGGGAGCGCCAGGCCGCAAGCGGCGGAAAGGAAGAAAGCCTGCGCGTGCCTCTGTCACGCCCTCCGTGGTCACTGTATACTGCCCCAGGATTGGGGACAACCGCGTTACCTTCCGGACCACCGCCATGCCTGAGCTGTTCGACCAGATCCAGGAAACCAAGCAGGTCATCGAGGCCCGATGGCAGAACACGCCGCGCGTCGGCATCATCCTGGGCACCGGCCTGGGCGGCCTCGTTTCGGAGATCCAGGAAGAGGCGTCCTTCCCCTACGAGGAACTCCCCCACTTCCCGGTCGCGACGGTTGCGTCGCACGCTGGCCGGCTGGTGTGCGGCAAGCTGGCCGGCAAGACCGTCATGGCGATGGAGGGCCGCATTCACTTCTACGAGGGTTATAGTCTCAAACAGATCACCTTCCCGGTGCGCGTCATGCGGGCGCTGGGCTGCGAGGTGCTGGTCGTCTCCAACGCCTGCGGCGGCATGAACCCGCAGTACGACAAGGGCGACCTCATGGTCATCGAGGACCACATCAACCTCATGGGCGACAACCCGCTCATCGGCAAGAACGACGACCGCCTCGGCATCCGCTTCCCCGACATGACGCACCCCTACGACCCGGAACTGATCCGGCTGACGCTGCGCCTCGCCCTGGAGGAGCAGATTATTTGCCACAAGGGCGTGTTCGTGGCGGTGCCGGGGCCGAACCTGGAGACGCGCGCCGAGTACCGTTTCCTGCGCGGCATTGGCGCTGACGTGGTCGGCATGTCCACGGTGCCGGAGGTCATTGTCGCCGTCCATGCGGGGCTGCGCACGGTCGGCTTCTCGGTGGTCACGGACATGTGTCTGCCGGACGCGCTGGAGCCGGCGAAACTCGAAGACATCATCGCGGTCGCCAACGCCGCCGAGAAGAAGTTGCGGGTGCTGGTGCGGCGCCTGGTGGGAGAACTACCTTGAGCCGCCGCGGACTGGTGCTCGCCTTCGCGTTGGTCTTCCCCAGCGTCATGACCTGGGTCTCCTTCGTGGCGCTCGCTGAATCGGGGACTCGGGGCGCTGCATTTCGAGTCGCCTACGTCGCCGGCAAGGTGGTGCAGTTCGGGCTGCCGGTGGTGTTCGTCGGCCTGACGGCGCCCGGCCAACTGCGGCCGGCCCTGCCGACGATGCGCGGACTGGGGCTGGGGCTAGCGTTCGGCCTGCTGGTCGCGGCGGGTATCGGCGGGCTGTATCTGTTCTGGCTGCGCGGCAACCCGCTCGTGGGCGAAACGCCGGATCGGCTCCACGCCATTCTGCTGCGCTACGGGATCGAAACACCGGCGGAATTTGTGGTCCTGGCGTGCGTGATCGCCGTCGGCCATTCGCTGCTGGAGGAGTATTACTGGCGCTGGTTCGTGTACTTCGGTTTGCGGCGGCTGTTGCCGGCGTGGGCGGCGCTGGTGGTCGGCAGTTTGGGCTTCATGGCCCATCATGTGATCCTGCTGGCGGTGTATTTTCCAGGGCCGCAGGCGTTCGCGACGCTGGTGGTGCCGTTCGCGCTGGCGGTGGCGGTCGGCGGAGCGTTCTGGTGCTGGCTGTATGAGCGCAGCGGCACGTTTTACGCGCCGTGGCTCAGCCATCTGGTCGTGGACGCGGCGCTGATGGCGGTCGGCTATGACCTGGTGATGTGCTACTGGGCGTGAACTGCTTCTTCTGCCGCTTGCGGCGGAACAGCGGCGTCATCACTCCGCCTCCTCGTCGTCTTCGAAGTCAAACCGAGGCGGGTCGGCGGGCTGGGCCGGTTTGGCCGAGCGTTTCGCCGCGCTCCGTGGCGGCTTGATGAGGCCCGCCTTCTCCAGCAAGGGCGTGCCCAGGATGTCCTCTTCCTCTTCCATGATCGCTTCCAGCGCTCGCTGGCCGACGGGTGGGGTGTATTCGATGGTGTAAGTGCGCCTGGCGATGCTGATGGTGTCGCCGGGGTGCAGCAGTTTCTTCGGCACGCGCGTGCCGTTGACCTTGGTGCCGTTGGTGCTGCCGTGGTCGAAAATCCACCAGAAGCCGTCGCGGAAGATCATCTCGCAGTGCAGACCGGAGACGTTCGGCAATCGCAGACACACATCGCACGAATCGCGCCGGCCGAAGGTCAGCGGGCTGCGCACCAGTGGGATCGTGTCGCCGCCGCCGACCGGGATCAGTTCCCCGTGAGGTTCGATGCTCATGACGCCTCTCCATTCCCCCGCCGGAACTCGATCCGCCGACGTACCGCGGGTCGGGGCCTAAAGATGTGTATAAATTGATCTTAGTCTGCAATCGCCCAGCCGTCCAGAGAAACCGCGGCCGCCGCGCCGGCGATTTTTAATGTGGTCCTGTTCCGTGCCAACGGGTTTCGCCCGAAAATGAGAACCGTACATGAGTGCCACCGCTCCGCCACAGCGCCGCTATCACGCCTTCAGCCGCTTCCTGCGCGAGCGCTTCGGTGGCAAGGTGTACCGCGTCACCGTGGACGCCGGCTTCACCTGTCCCAACGTGGACGGCACCGTCGCCGTGGGCGGCTGCGTCTACTGCGACAATCGCAGTTTCAGCCCCAATCGCCGGCTGCCGCGTGTCGGCATCGCCGAGCAGTTGCGCCGCGGCACCGCCGTGCTCCGCAAACTCTTCCGCGTCGAGCGCTTCATCGCCTACTTCCAGGCGGCGACCAACACGTACGCCCCGGTCGAGAAGTTGCGCCGCCTTTACGACGAGGCGCTGGCGTACCCGCAGGTGATCGGGCTGGCGGTCGGCACCCGGCCGGACGCGGTGCCTGACGAAGTGCTGGACCTGCTGACGGACTACGCCCGCCGTTGTTACGTGTGCCTGGAGCTGGGCCTGCAAAGCCGGCACGACCGCTCGCTGGACTGGATGAACCGCGGCCATCACTTCGACGCCTTCGTCGATGCGGTGCGCCGCAGCCAGGGTCGCGGCCTTGACCTGTGTACTCACGTCATTCTGGGGCTGCCCGGTGAGGATCGGCAGGACATGCTGGCCACGGCCGACGCGGTGGCGGCGCTGCCATTGCACGGCGTCAAGATTCACAATCTGCACGTGGTGCGCGACACGCCACTGGAGCAGATGTACCGAGCGGGGGCGGTGCGAATGCTGGAGCGGGCGGAGTATGTGGGGCTGGTGTGCGATTTCCTGGAGCGGCTGCCGCCGGAGATGGTGATTCATCGGCTCACCGGCGACGCGCCGCCGGACTACCTCGTGGCGCCGGCGTGGTGCCTGGACAAGCCCGGACTGATCCGCGACATCGAGGCGGAACTGGAGCGGCGCGCCAGCTGGCAGGGCAAGCACTGGGCTGGCGCGGCGGGCGCCGTGGTGACGGAGTCCGCCGTGCCAGCCCGGGTGTCGTTACCGTTGGTGGATTGATTTCGTGGGCAGGCTTTCCAGCCTGCCGTGTCGCTCGGCAGACTGGAAAGCCTGCCCCACGAAAAGGGGCATCAGCGCCCGTACCAGTAACTCGGGGCCTGGTAGTAATAGCCAACGGGCCGCACGCCGGAGGGCGGCGCGGTCGGCGGCGCGGCGAAAGCCGGCGGCGGGTATTGCGGCGCATACGCGCTGCTGGCCTGGGGCGCCGGCCAGTTCGGGAACTGGAAGCCGGTGGGCGACGGCACCGTGAAGTAGGCGTCGTAGGGGAAGTAGGTGTACCAGGGCGGCAGGTACGGTCGCGGGCCGGGGTAGGTGAGGTTGATGTAAGCCTTGATCCCAGCATCTACCTTGAACGGCGGGCAGAAGGGCAGTTGCAGTGGCGCGCCGTCGGCCGACGCCCGGGTGGGCAGTGCCAGCAGCGGCAGCCCCACCAGGGCCAGCCAGACCAGTCGTTTCATGGGGGTCGTCCTCGGGGTTCGCACGATAGGAGCGGGAAGGCCGCCGGCGACCGCTCCAACGGTGCCGGCGCGTTTTGGCACACTCCACCATTGCCCGAGGAAGCCGCGACGGCCAGGGAAAACGGCCGCCTTACCGCGTCGCGACGGCGCCGCCACCGTCTCAGACGGTAGTAGTCGCGCAACCGGCGCGCGCAAACGGGCGTCCCGGGCAGGAACCCGGGACGCCGTGCGAGGCTTACTGGTATTGTGGTTTAGTAACCGTACCAGTAAGAGGGAACCTGCTGCCCGCCATACGAGTAGCCGTAGCCCTGGTAGTAGCCATAGCCCTGGTTATAGTTATAACCCTGGTTGTAGTTGTAACCCTGGTTGTAGTTGTACGGGTTCTGCTGTTCGTAGTTCTGCGTTGGGGCGTAGTAGCTCTGACCCTGGTACTGGTAGACGGCCGGTTGGTAGCTGGAGTTGCCGTACCACGACATCTTGGGTTCCTCCTTCTTGCCGTTCGCGGGCACCTGCTGCGGCACCGGCGGCATGAAGGTCGGGGCCACGGTTCCCGGCACCGCGGGCGGCGGGTAGGCGCCGGCGACGGGGTAGCCGCCAGCGACGGGGTAGCCGCCGCCGCCGACGGGAGGAGGGGTGACGGTCCAGGCGTTGGCGTGCCAGCCCTGGGCCACGTCGGTCGGGTAGCCGGGCACCTGGCCGCCGCGGAACATGCCATAGAACGAACTGTTGTTGGCGCCCTCGTAGGTCCAGCCCAGGCCGATGAACAGACTGCTCTTCGACCAGGCCGACGCCTGTTGCTGCGCCAGCAGCGCCACGCACAGGGCCGCCGCGCCCACAATCATAAACTTCTTCACGGTCAAACTCCTCTCAATTAGGTTCCCGATCCGGCGACTACTCGCGTGTTGGTGAGAACCATCGTCACCGGGTTGTCTAATCTTTCCCCATGACAAACCCTGAGGCCAGGCAAAGGTGTACGGATTGGCGAAAAGATTCGGGCCGCGCGACGTTTTCCGCCGCAGGTCGTGCCAGGCCGGTGAAAATCTCGTGTTTGGCTCAAGTGGCCGCTTGCGTGCGGAAGGCGCGGCTGGCGCGGCTGGCAGATTGGACGGCTTTGTCGGCGCGACCCGGAGAAGTGCTGTTGACGCGGCGACCCGACAGGTTTGCGCAGCTGCGCAGGGTTCACAAAGGCGAGCGGCGCGGCGTCAGCCCGCCGGTACGGTGAAGCACCGGCGGCCTGACGCCGCGCCGCTCGCCGGGAACCTACTTCAGCTCGCGTACCTTGATGTTCTTGAAGTGAATCTCCGCTCCCTCGGATTGCAGGCCGAACGGCCCCTCGGTCAGCTCGCCCTTGCCGCTGCCGACGACGGCGCCGTTCACCTTGCTGGTGATGTTGCCATCCTGAAAGACGATCTCCGTTGTATTCCATTCGCCAACCGGCTTGCGCGCCTTCTTCAATGCCGCCGCGTCGAACTTGTACGAACCCTTGGCGCCATTATTGATGGCGAAGATTCTGCCGTGTTCCTTGTTCTGCCCCTGGATTTCGACGCACTTCGGCCACACCTTGTGGGCGCCGGTGATGTGGGCCAGGTAACCGCTGTTGCCGCCGAACTTCTCATCGTCCGTGAGGTTGGCCGGCCGCTTGTACTTCCAGTCGAAACGCACGATGTAGTTCTTGAAGCTCTTGTCGGTGTAGAAGTAGCCGTTGGGCTTGCCGCTGCAGATGATGACGCCGTTCTCGACACGCCAGGTCTTCGTGGACGACTTGAGCGGGTCGTCCCCCTTCTCGCCGTTCGCGAGGACGTACTTGAAGCCAGTCATGTCCTTGCCGTTGAACACGTCCTTGAAGCCTTCCTGGCCGCGGGCGGCGGGGACGTGGGGTGCCAGAGCCGCCAGGCCGACCGCCAGGGTCAGCACGGACAGCCACCACCGGGCCAATGTGCGCGTCATCGATGCTCCTCCAGATGCTTCGCCGCCGCGGCCGTGAGCCCCCGTGGCCCCGGACGCGGCGCCGAGCCGATTGTATGGCCGGGGTTGCGGCGGAGCAACCGGCCTGGCGCGCCGCCAGGTTTGGAATGTGTAAAATTAATGATGAATTTTCTTGACCGCGGTCGCTAACTGAGTATAGTAGGAAGTGTTTTGGCAAGACTTCTCTCGCTGAGGCACCGTGCCTCACGTCCACCTTAATTCAGGTCGCCGCGGCGGTTGAACTCTCGTCTTCATCCCGACCGGCGGCCGCATCACGGTGCGCCACGGACGTTTCGAGAGAAGGTTCCCAAACGCGAGCCTGCTTGCGCTCGGATCTCGGCTCATACGGTCTCAGGTGCCCGGCGTGTGTCGCCGTCAAGACCGGAATCTCCGGCGGACCCTGAGGATCCTAACGACGCTTTCCAACCCGAGCGCAAGTGACCGCGGGCTCTCTTACCAAGGAGGTGCACCGGTCGATACTCTAAACGAGAGGATTGGCGGAGCCCGTCGCTCGGTTGGATTTCGGCTGGGACGACCTTGAGGCGCTGTCCGGCGCCCGCGCTGGACCCCCCTCTGGTCCCTGGAGTCATTTGCCCGATCGCGACCCCATACGACGGGTTTCCGGCTGCGAAGATGTCCCCTCAAACTCTAGGGGAACGTCGAATTTGCATTTCCCACATGGGAACAGTAACCCGTTTTCCAGACGAAAACGGGTTGCTGTTTTATGAGACGCCCTTGTGAGCACTCCCCTACCGCTCGTGAACACCTCACACCGCCTCCGCAAAACTGTCGGCCTGCACCTCGGCGCCGCCACCGCCAGCATTGCGCTGCTCGACGCCACCGACAGCGCCCTCCGCTTCGGCCAGGACGACCAGGGCCGCCGCACGTTCCCGCTGACCGGCGACCCGGACTTGAAGCAGGTCGTGCAACAACTCCGCATCGCCCTGGCGCAGGTGCTCGACGACCGCCGCTACGTGCTGGACGCGGCCGTGTTGACCATGTCGGCGGCGCACGATCAGGACCGGCAAGCGCAGTTGAAACAACTCGTGCAGGAAGCCGGACTGGAAGTGGTCGCCACGATGCCCGAGCCCTTCACCACCCTGGTGTATTACCACTGGGCAAGCGGCCACGGGAACGCCCTGTATCTGGTTGCCTTCGTTGACCGCGGCCAGTGCAGCGCGACGGTCGCGGGCATTCTCCACGACGATCTTACGACCCCAATCGGATGGGAGAACTACAAGATTGAGGACGGTTCGGTGTCGGACCGTGTCGTCGACTGCTGCTGGCAAGCGCTGAACGACGTGAGCGTGTCGCCGGCCGCCATTGATTACGTTCTGCTGGCCGGGAGTTCCGACCAACTGGCCGCGGTGGCCGCGGCGCTGCGGGCCGCCTTCTGCGACCCGGCGCTGCCGGAACACACCGTCCACCCCGAGCCGTTGGTACACGAGCCCGAGCTGTGCGCCACCGCCGGCGCGGCCATCCACGGCGCCCGCCTTGGCACCCACTACCTGCTCGGCGACAGCGGCGGCGCCACCGCGGACGTTCATCTGACCAGCCCGCCGAACACGCGCGTGACCGCCCACGAACTGACCGGCATCGTCAACGGTTCGCCGCCGCTACCGGCTGGCTCCTCGCTGCTGGTGCAGGCGCTGGCGACGGGCCTCGTGGAAGAAGCGTTTCTCGACGAACAGGGCGCCTTCCGCCAGGCGCTGGAGTTAACGCCCGACAGCGACAACGGTTTCCTGCTGACGCTGTGCGACGACCTCGGCCGCGAGCTGGCGACGCTGCCGGCCACGGTCCGCCACAGCACGCAGGAGCGCCGCCTGGGCCAGACGGTTGCGGCCACCGAGGTGGTGACGCGGCCACTGCAAATTGAGGTGCTCGACCAGCGGCGGCGGCGCGTGCGGCAGACGCTGGCCCCGGTGGGCGCGACGCTGCCGAACACCTTCGCCTGCATCTGCCGCACCACCGACCAGGCCGGCCGCGTGGTCGTGCCGCTGTACGAGGACAACCGGTTGCTGCAGCGCGTGGTGGTCGGCGACCTGGACCCGACGCTGCCGGTCGGCGTACCGGTCGAACTTGAGTTGCAGGTGGACGCCGCCCATGCCCTGCGCCTCAAGGTGACCGTGCGCCACGCCGGCCGCATGGAAACCGTCACCCTGGCCGCGACGCCGCCGCCGAAACTGCCGACGAGCCAGGAAATCGACACCCTCCGCAAAGAAATCGAGACGGAGCTGACCCAGTTCACCGGCATCTTCCACACGCGCAACCGCGAGCAGCTGACCCGCCTGCTCGGCGAGCTGGACGCAGCGCTGCAACGTCACGACGAGTCGGCGGCGCTGGAGCACGCCGCGGCACTGCGCGAGTTGCGTCAGGTGGTGCTGGGGGCGCGGTCGCAGGTGCTGGAGCCGCCCTGGCAGCGCTTCGCCCAGCTGGTCCGCCAGTGCCTGATTCAGGCGGGCAACGTCGCCGAGCGCACCGGCCGCTCACGCGAGGAACTGTTTGAACAGGTGTACGCCCAGGAACGCTACGCCGAGCAGGCGTACGCGGAGAAGAACCAGACGTTGTACCGCGAGTGCTTCGAGAACCTGAGCAAGTTCGCCGCGTACCTGGATCAGCTGGGCAACGACTTTTCACCCGGGGCGGCGGCGCGTGGGCGCGCAAGGTGCCGACGACGCTGGAGGTGCGCCGCGACGCCCGTCAGGTGACGCTGGAGTTGCAGGCACTGCTGCAGCGTGCGCAGGCGCAAGGACGGGCCGATTTGAGCGAACAACTGGAGCAGATGTTGCGCATCGCGGCAAACGCGGACGACCGCGCCGCCCGCGACCCCGGCGGCGGCCAGCGCGACCTGGAACGGCTGCGCCAGGAGGCGGCACGGGTGGAGCAGGCGCTAACCGGCGTCCGGCTCAACACCCCGGATGACGACGAGGGAATGCTTGAAGGAACGGTTGAGGCGCGGTAGTTTGGGCTAGGGCGCCCCATCAGCCCGAAGCGCAAGCGAGGGTTGCAGCAACCCTCGTTTGCGCTTCGGGCTGGTAGGGGTGTCGAGTCTCGATAAGGGTCACCGATGAATGTCGCGTCCATACTGCTCTACGCTGCCCTGGGCGGGGCCGTGGTCCTGCTCGTGGGGGCCGCGGTGGCGCTCTGGTTGATCTTCGGCGCCGGGCCGCAGCGCAGCCGGGGCTACCGGCGCGGTCAGCGGCTGCTGCGCGAGGGCAACTGGCACGAGGCATTGCAAACCGTCCACACCTATCAGGTGCCCGGTCTGTCGCCACTGTGGCAAGGTCGGCTGCGGTCGCTGGAGGGCGAGTGCTACCGGGCCGCCGGCATCGCCGCCGTCAAGGGTCAGGACTACGAAAAGGGCCTCGACTATCATCTGCACGCCGCCGAGCTGCTGGCGCTCAACTCGGTCGAGGCGCGCGGCACCGTCATCGAGTCCATGCTGAGCGAGGTCCGCCGCCGCTTCGCCGCCGGCGACACCTCCGCCGCGCAGGCACTGGTGTCGCGCACGCTCCTGCTGCAATCGCCGTGCGCCGAGGCGTCGTTCTGGCAGGGCCTGTGTCACCTGCACGCCGGCAACGTCGAGTTGGCCCAGGCGGCGCTGCTGACGGCGCGCGGCGAGACGCCGACCCTGCTGGACCCGTCGCTGTACCTGGGCGGCACACTGCTGAAAGCGGGCCAGGCCAAGGAATCGCTGCGCTACCTGACCGAGGCCAACCGGCTCGACAGCAACTGCCCGCTGGTGGCGCTGTCGCTGGGCACGGCCATCATCACCGCTGGCGGCGACGTGCAGATCGCCAACCGCGCCCTGCAAAAAGCGCTGGGGCCGCGCGGCCTGCTGCAATACGCGGCGGCGCCGCAGCGGCTGTGGGCGGAGGGTTTTCCCGAGGGCCGCTCCTACGTCCGCCGGCTAGCGCAGAAGTACCCATTCACCGACCCGGTCTGGGGCGGCGACGTGACCCAGATCATCCGCGACGGCAACGCGGCGCTGGCGCAGGGCCTGTACCGTCAGGGCAACTTCCAGGATGCAGCAGACCTGTACGGCCGGCTGCTACAGGAATCGGCACCGACGGCGCCGGTGCTGCGCGGCCTCGGCCTGGCGCTGACGCGGCTGGAGCGCTATGACCAGGCGTTCAAGCACTTGAAGGCCGCCTACGAGATCGAGCAGGGCCGTGAACGCTGGACCGCCGGTTACCTGGCCCTGTGTGGAGCGAAGGGCAAGCCGAGCCGGCCGGAGGACAAGGAGCGCAACGTCGCCTGGGCGGTGCGCGTTGTCTGCGCCTTCCAGGCCCCCGGCGATACGGAGTGGGCGAACCTCATCAGCCAGATCTTCGCCGAGGCCCGGCAGTGTGGCGTGGCGCTGCCGGTGGAGGATCAGCTGTACCTGTGCGATCACCTGGCGTCGGTAAGTGCCATCGACCCGCTGGCGGCGGAGGCGTACCACTGGCTGGCGGTGACTCACCCCGAGGCGCTGCGGTCGCAGCACGCCTGGCTCTACAGCCGGGCGGCGCACCAGCACGGCGTCAGCGGCCCGCGCGCCGCCGACCTGTTCGCGCGCACCTTCGCCGAGCAGGACGAGGCACGCGTCTTCTACCGTCAACTTGGCTGGGACTTCGACGACCTGGAGTACGCCTTCCTGGAGCGCGCGGCAGCGACGCACCCGGGGCAGTTCCCGGCAGTGCTCGGGCTGGACTATCCGCCGCGCGGCGAACAGAGTTTGCTGGAGCGGTCGCAGAGGCAGGAGCAGGCCGGTCAGAAGGAGCAGGCGCTGGCGACCGCGGAGGTGCTGGTGCGGCTGGCGCCCGGCAGCGGCCGCGCTCACGACCGCGTGGCCCAGATGTACCACCGCCTCGGCAAGTCCGAGAGCGCCCTGGCTCACCTGCATCAGTGGCGGCTGCTGGAGGCCAGCAATCCGCTGCCGCCGCTGCGTCTGGCGATCCTGAGTCAGAACCTCGGCCAGCAGGACGCCGCTCAGCAGAATCTCCGCCGGGCGCTGGCGTTGACCGACGGCACCCGCCGGGCGGACCTGGCGCTGCTCGGTGCACGGCTGGCGCTGCTGGCGGCAAAGGACCAGCTCGCCGGCGCGGCGCCGGCCTTGCAGACGGCGCTGGAACTGCTCGACATCTGTCTTCACGAGGACGAGCAGAACCCGCAGGCGCTGTGGCTGCTGGCGGCGGTGAAGGCGGTGCTCGGCGACCGCGACGGGCTGGCGCAACTGGCGCCGCGGATGAAGCGGCAGGACGTGGACGACCCGCGCTTCCAGTTCCTGGCGGCGGTGTGTTTGCTGGCGGCTGGCGACTACCCGGCGGTGCTGGAGGCGTGCGGCCGGGCGGCCCAGGACGCGGCGCTGGCGGTGGAGTGCTCGTACCTGGTCGGCTGGGCGCAGCTGTTGCGGCACGAGATCGCCGCGGCGACGGAGGCGTTCCGCGTCGTCGCCCGGGTCAAGGACAGCGCCTCGGCGGCGCACGCGCAGGCGCTGCTCGGGGCCATCCGCTTCCACGAGGGCGGTTACGAGGAGGCGATTCACTGGTGGCAGAGCCTGGACGCGGAGCGGCGTGCCGACTGGAAGTTCGCGGAGCCGTTGCAGGCGACGGTGTGGCTGGCGGCGCTGAAGGCGCTGCAGTCGGGGCGGTACGAGAACGCAGCGGAGCGGCTGCGCGAGGCGGGCAAGCTCGGCTGGCGCGACCGCCGGCTGGGGCCATTACTGAGCTTCGCGCTGGTCAAGGCGGGGCAGCAGTTGTTGTACCGGAAATGAGAGGGCCAGGAGGGGGTCCGTGGGGCAAAAATCCGACGCAGACGGGTGGACAGGGGCGAAGCCCTGTTGCCCGGGTCGGTACCGCCCGACCCGGCACCACGGAAGTCGCTTTAGCCGACCTCCATCCTCTGCACGCGGTGCCCCGGCCGGAAAAACCGGCAAACCATATTCCGGATCTGGCAAAGACCATCAGGGCGAACGGCTATGATGTAGGAAGGGCCATTCTCGCGGCCCGGATGCCGGACGGACGGTTGGTGCAACTGGGGGGACATCATCGTGCGGAGGCCAGGCGACAACTCGGCGAGACGATTGTCCCCACCCGGGTCGTGGATTGGACCGCTCTGTCCCCAAAGATTCAGGCCTGGTGGCGTCAGCGGTTCCCGAATTTTCCTTGGGGAGATTTCCTGACATGAGTTCCGAGGCCCGACCCTGGTTCTCCGTCAGCCGGCCGGGGAGTTCCGTGTTGCGTTGCGCCGCGTGCCGCCAGGAGTTCGACCTCGGGGGGTCGGTCGCCGACCACCACCCAGCCGTGTGCCCGGTGTGTGGCGTCGAATGTATATTCGTTGACTGGAAGGATCGGATCGTTCAGGTCGTCACGGCCTCCGCCCCCGCACGGCTGCCCGAATTGATCCGCTGGCTGCAGAACAACTTCGACGAACTAGACTACGTGCAGTTGCTCTGTGCCCTGGAAGAACTAGCCGACGCCGTGGACTCCAGCCGCGAACCCCAGGTGCGATGAAGGATACCGCGATGGCGATTCCCGAAGCGATTCCGATGGCGGCGCCCGCCGCGGCACCGCCGACCGCCCCCCGGGCCGAGCCCTGGGCCGACGCCGCGCGCCTGTTCGAACAGGCCCTCAAGACCGGACCTGCGGACCCACAGGTCGCGTACCTGCTCGCGCTGTGCTACAAGCGCCAGGGCAAGACCAACGACGCTCGCACTGCTCTGCGCAAGATCAGCAAGCCGGACGCCAACGTCCTCCTCCAGATGGGGCTGCTGTCCTTCCAGGAGAACAATTTCGCGCAGGCCGAGCAGGAATTCGCCCGCGCCCTGGAGATGGACCCGAACTCCTACGAGACCTGCTTCAATCTATTCCTGGCCCGGCTGTCGCTCGGCAAGATGGAACCCGTGCTGGCGCTGCTGCCCAAGCTCGGCGCCCTGGCCAGCGACCCCGACGAGCAGCGCTTCTTGCGCGTCACCGAGCCGCTGTTCCGCGACTGCATGAACCCGCGTTCCGGGCCGCCGCCGTTGCCCAAAAAGCAGGCCAACGGCGTCCTCGTCTATGACACGCTCATCCCGGAGATGACTGCCGGCGATGAGGAGCGCTTCCTGCAGATCATCCGCAGCGTCAGCGACTTTGAGGTGATGTTCCCGCTGCTGCGCGGCCTGGCGACGGGCCGGCCGAACAGCCAGGCGGTGCAGGAGACGTTCCTGGAAGCGGTGCTGGTGCGCGGCAAACAGCTGGCCGACCACTGCGACTGGGACGAGGCCCGCCAGTTGCTGCAACCGCTGGCCCGGCTGCCGTTCGATCCCACCCGGGCGTCGCAGGAGGCGTGCGAGAACCACATCGCCATGCTCAACCTGCTCGGCTGTTGTGAGTGCATGATGCAGGAGTTCGACGCCGGCATCCGCTACTTCCAGACCGCCCTGCGTATGGCCGGCAACGACGCCTGGCTGCACCAGAATTTGGCCCTGGCCTTCGAGTACCAGGGTCGCCTCGACCAGGCCGACACGCACTGGAACCGCTACTTCGATCTGCTCGACCGCAAGGTGCCGGTGCCGTCGCTGACCAATTACCTGGAGACGCTGGCCTACGAGGGGCTGAACCGTTTGGCCGACACGTATCAGAAGAAGGAAAAGTGGAACAGCGCCCTGACATACCTGCAGCGCGCCCATCGGCTGCGGCCGGCGGACACCGAGACGCTGGAACGGCTGTTTCACCTGTATAATCAAGTGAAGCGGCCCGAGGACGCCCGGCGGACGCTGCGGCGGTTGCGCGAGATGCGGCCCAACGACCCGCAGTTCGAGTTGTACGAACTCGATTTGCGCGAGGTCAAGACGCTGGAAGACCTGGACCGCAAGCTGGCCGACATCCGCAAAACGCTGTCGCGCTATCCCAACGACGCCCGCGTTGAGGAGCGGGCCGTCAACATGGTCGGCGAGGTCATCCCGCTCATGGGCCGCCTGTGCGACCAGTTGACCGACGAACTGAGCCGGGTCATCGACCAGGTGCGCAGCCTGCCGAACTACCAGATCAACTGGCCGGCGGTGCGCGACGTGATGCGCGACCTGCAGGAGCGCTTCCAGAAACTGCGGCGGATCACCAACAAATGCCTGGGACTGGTCACCAATGAGGAGCACCGCCGCATCATCCGCGACCTGAGCGACCACATTGACCGGAAGATTGAGATGTGCCAGTCGATGGGGGCGTGACCATAACTCCTCTCCCCCCTGAAGGGGCGAGGGGAGGAAGACGGAGATGACCATGAGCAAGATTCCAACCGGGCCGGTGGTGCTGGAGCTGGCGCCGATGCCGCGCGAGCAGATCGGTCCGTTCCTGTTGCTTGGCCTGGACAAGACCGCGGACAAGACCGCCATCGACGCCAACTGGGCGCAGCGCATCAAGTGGGCCCGGCGCAATCAGCTCAAGGCACCGCTGGAGGACATCAACTGGGCGCGCGACATTGTCAGCGACCTGGACAAGCGCATCCGTGCGGACGCCGCCAGCTTCAACATTGACACCACCGAGGGCGTCCTGCGCCGCCTGTCCGAGCGCTATGAAAGCAGCCAGCACACGGCCACCTGCCGGCCGCTCGATGTCGAAAAGAACCTGGCCGACTATACTCCCCCTGCGGAACTGCCCGACCTCGCCGAGGCCCGCGCCGCCGTCATGGTGCCGGAGGTGCCGCAGGAGACGCCGGCGGTCGCGCACCTGCTGGAACAGTTTCTCCGCGAACCGCTGGACCCGTGGCAGGTCCACTTGTCCTGAGGAACGTCCGCATGAATGACGAATTGTTGCCGACCGCCCCGCGCTCCACCGCGCCTGCCGAAGAGGCCACGCTGGGCATGTCGGCGCTGTACAAATTGTTCGAGGCCTTCATCGCCCTGCGCGAGAAGAACGAACGCCAGCACAAGCTGTTTGAGCAGACGCTGACCAAGGCGCGCGACGCCATCCAGTCCAGCTTCAACAGCTTTGCCGCCGACACCCAGCGCGCCTACCAGCAGTTGCGCCAGGAGGTCCACGGCGAGAAGCGCGTCAGCGTTGCCCTGCTCAACGAATTGCTGGAACTGGGCTTCGACCTGGAGCACATCGTGGCGGCACGGCCGGTGCTGATGCTGACCGGCGCTGAGGCCGAGGCCATGAACCGCTGGGCGGACGGCATCGAGGTCGAGTGCCGCAAGGTGCAGGACGCCCTGCGCAAGCACGGCATCCTGCCGTACGACGCGGTGATCGGCGCGGTGTACGAGCCAGCCCTGCACGAGCGCGTCGGGGCCAAACGCGTCGAGGGCATGGACGCGCTGCGCGTCGCCGCACAGGTGCAGCACGGTTACGCCAGCAAGCAGCCAGAGTTCGTGCTGCGGCGGCCGAAAGTGATTGTGACGGAGTGAAATGAAGGTCTTTAGCCCGATTGATCGATTCGCGCTCGCCAGCGCGAATCGATCAATCAATGCAATAAAACTGGCACCCAGGATACCCCCCAATGGCGTACATCGGCATCGATTTCGGCACCAGTAATTCCGTCGTGGCCAACTTCCAGTTCGGCCACGCGGAGGTCATCCCCAACAAGGAAGGGCACAAGTGGACGCCCTCCGTCGTGACGCTGCGCCGCGACGGCAGCCTCGCGTTCGGTCAGGAGGCCAAGGAAAATTTCGACGAGCAGCGCTCCATCCGCAGCATCAAGCGCATCCTCGGCACGCCGGAGCGTGTGCCGCTGGTCGGCCAGAACCTGCGCACCGAGCAGATCGCCGTCATGCTCTTCAGCCTGCTCAAGCGCGACGCCGAGCAGCAGTTGAACGAAACCATTAGCAAGGCGGTCGTGACCATCCCGGCCAACTCGAAGGGCCTGGCCCGGCACGCGACCAAGCTCTGCGCCGGCGCCGCCGGCATGCAGGTACTCACGCTCATCAATGAGCCGACCGCCGCGGCCATCTGTTATGGCCTGAACGCGCAGGAAGATCAAACGGTCCTGGTCTACGACTTCGGCGGCGGCACCCTTGATGTGACGATCCTGCGCATCCACCACGGCCTGTTTGAAGAGATCAGCAGCAAGGGTATCGGCAAACTTGGCGGCGACGATCTCGACCTGGCGCTGGCCAACGTCGTCGCCCGCCGCTTCCAGGACAAGACCGGCTATGACATCATGAACTCGCCGCACCGGCAGCAGTTCATGCTCGCGGTCGAGAAGGCGAAGATCGAACTGTCGAGCCAGCAGGCGACGGTGGTGCGCAAGGCCAGCTTGGTGCCGGAGCGCAATTTGAACCTCGAAGAGGAAATCGACCGCGCCACCTTCGAGCGCGAGATCATGCCGCTGGTGGTCAAGTCCGGCACCGCCATCGACGAGGCGCTGAAGTTGCGCGGCTTCCGACCCAAGGACATCGACAAGGTGCTGCTCGTCGGCGGCACCTCGAAAATCCCGCTCATCAAGCGGTTCGTCACCGAGCGCATGGCCGGCAAGGAGCCGGAGTCGTTCGAGAAGGTCGATCCGATGACCTGCGTCGCTCAGGGGGCGGCCATCGTCTCGGCCATTCTGCAGGGCGCCCCCGGCCTGGACAACCACGCTTACAGCGTCAAACTGGAGCACTCGCTGTGCGCCAATCCGATCAACGAACGCCGGCAGGTGTACCTCGACCCGATCGTCAAGCGCGGCAGCGACATCCCGTGCTCGTTCACCAAGACGTACCATCCCGTGGCGGACCCGGCCGAGCGCGTGGTCATCTGCGTCTACGAGGGCGACCTGTACGACAACCCGGAGAGTCCGGAGAACGTCAAGTTGGCGGAGATTCCGTGGGAGTTCCAGCCGCCGCGGCCGCAGCGCGACGGTGCCCTGGAGGTCACGTTCGAGTACGGCGATGACGGCATTTTGACGGTGCAGATCACCGACCTGCACGCTGGCCACAAGAAGCGCTTCGCCATCCAGCAGAGCGGCCAGGATCAGATGGACGCGACGCAGATCATGAAGATGAAGCGCATCAACGAGGACCTGCTCAAGCGCGGCAACGAACTGGAGACCTCGCAGGAGTACCGCGACGCGCTGGAGGTGCTCAAAAAGACCGAGCAGGACGTGATCCCCAAGGTAGAGAGCCCCAGCGACAAACGCGAACTGGAGGAACTGTGCCGGCAGGTGCGCGAGGCGATGGGCGCCGGCGACAAGAAGCGCATGGAGGACGCCAGCGCCGCCCTGAACGACCGCCTCCTGAATTACGCGTATTTGCTGTGACCGCTTCTCTGCGGCTTGCCGCTTAGCGGGCTAGCGCTAAGCGGCAAGCCGCAGAGACTCAGACCCGCTGCCGGGAGCCCCGACGATGCCGAACTGTCCGATGTGTACCAAGCCGCTGGCGGAGCTGACGCGGCGCTGCCCGACGTGCATGGCCGACCTGGACCTGCTGGTCGATTACGTGCAGCACCTGGGCGTCGGCCTGGAGAAGGCGGAGCAGTTCACGCGCGCCGGCGAACTGGGCCAGGCGATGTGGGCGTATCTGGAAGTGCTGGAGGTCGATCCGGACAACGGGCCGGCACGGCGGCAGGTGGGCCAGGTGGCGACGGCGGTGCGGCAGTTCGATCGCACCGCCGCGGGGCGGCGCTGGCTCAACCGTGTTCGCGGCATCAACGACGACGACGAGAGCGGGTTGTTCGGTTGGCTGCGGACGGTGTTCGTGCTGCTGGCGGTGCTGACGGCGTTCGCGCTGGGCTACGGCTGGGGCACCGACTGGGGCGAACGTCCCGGCACTGGTGACACGCCGCCGGTCAAGCCCGCGCCGCCCGCCGACCACAAAAAGACGCTCAGCGGCCATTAACCTCCCCGCGCCAACGCCCCGGAGGAACCGTTCATGACGGGACGCTCCTGGCTCATCCCCGTGCTGTTCGTGCTGGCGGCGTGCGGTTGCCTGGCGGGCGCGGCCAGCGGCCAGGGCGCCGACAAGAAAAT
This sequence comes from uncultured Gemmataceae bacterium, assembly GCA_963750165.1. Lineage (GTDB taxonomy): Bacteria > Planctomycetota > Planctomycetia > Gemmatales > Gemmataceae > CAVVPN01. Next base: position 1,760,643 of record CAVVPN010000003.1, read on the forward strand.
GCGCGAAATCGCCGTGCGGGAACTGACCGCCGCGGAGGACCGGTTGAAGAAAACGGAGCGGCTCGCCCAGCAGCGCGCCGCGGATGAAAAAGACCTCATCCTCGCCCGCTATCAAGTCCTCGACGCCCGCTATCAACTGGCGCAGCTCGACCAGGAGCCGCAGAAAAAGCAGATCGACCTCATGCGGCAGATGGTCCGCGTCTACCACGACTATTACATCCTCATGGGCAAACTGGAGGGCAAGGGCCGGGTAGCTCGCGTCGATGTGGACGGCGCCCGCCTGGGACTGGCCGAGGCGCAGATTCGACTGGAAACGCACGTCATCATCGACATCTACGAGCGCCAGGTGGAGCGGTTGCAGAAGTTGCTCGCGCAGAAGGCGGCCACGGCGAACCAGCTGGAGGACGCTCGGAAAATGCTGGAATCCGCCCGCCGCCGGCTGGCGGATTTGCCGCGCTGAGTCGCACCCGGTCGCAAAGGGGCACGGGCATGATTTCCTTCTGGACGATCTGGTGACCGGGTATCGCCTGGCGCGACAGCATGGGACACTCCCAACATTTGTGGGTAATGCATAGCGCTCCAGCGCTCCGCGTGGGAACGAGACGCCTTTCCGCCGACGGCCGCGCTTGCTATAGTGACAGTTCCAAAAAGGGATATTCGACCAGGAGAACGCAGGAGCAGCAATGCCGCATACGCAGAGTGCCAAGAAACGGCTTCGCCAGAACGAAAAGCGCCGGCTGCGCAACCGCGCCATCAAGAAGGGCATCAAGGTGCAGCTGAAAAAATTCCTCGGCCTTCTCAAGACCGGCACGATCGAGGAGGTGCGCGAGGAGTTGAAGGTGACCGTGGCCAAGGTCGATCGCGCCGCGGCCCACAAGGTCGTTCACCGCAACACCGCCGCCCGCAAGAAGGCGCAGCTGGCCAAAATGGTCAACCAGAAGGCCGCGGCGCCGGCCCCCGGCGCGACCGAAGGCGACAAGACGACCAAAAAATGAGCGCCGTGCCGGCGAACGGGGAGCGTGAGTTGCCCCGTTCGCCAGCGCGCACACTTCGCGTTGGCCTCTCGCTGTTTCGTGATCTACAATTCAATACGTCTGCCTCTCTGGCGTCCTGCCGCACCTTCCGTGGAATGGGAAGAGGCGGCGCCTGGAGACGTCGCCGTTACGGAACCGACCGCAGCGCGGGGGTCGCATGGAAAAAGTCACGGAAACCTGGGTGACCGTCCCGGAGCGTCCGGTATCGATGACGAACCGGAACGCCTGTCTGGTCCACATTTACCCGACCGGACCGGGCATGGGCAGTCGCTACACTCTGACGGACGCCCCGATCGTGATCGGCCGCGGTGCCGACTGCGACATCCGCATCAACGACCACTCCGTCTCGCGGCGGCACGCCCGCATTCAGCCGGGCGCCGACGGCTATTACGCCGTCGATCTGCAGAGCACCAACGGCACCTTCGTCAACGACATGCCGGCGTCGATGTACAAGCTCAAGGACGGCGATTATCTGCGCGTCGGCAACTGCATCTATCGCTTCCTGATCGGCGGCAACGTCGAGGCGGAGTACCACGAAGAGATTTACCGCCTGACCATCATCGACGCGCTGACGGATATCCACAACAAGCGCTATTTTCTGGAGTTCCTGGACCGCGAACTGGCGCGCTCGGGCCGCTACGCCCGGCCGCTGACGCTGATGATGATCGACATCGACCGTTTCAAGTCGATCAACGAGGAGTTGGGCCATCTGGGCGGCGACTTCACGCTGCGCGAGATCGCGGCGCGCATCAAGGGCAACATCCGCAAGGAAGAGTTGTTCGCGCGCTACGGCGGCGAGGAGTTCGCGGTGGTGCTGCCGGAGACGGGCCGCGAAGGGGCGGTGGTCCTGGGCGAGCGGCTGCGGCGCGTCATCGAGACGCTGCCGTTCCGCTACGAAGACAAGTCCTACCACGTGACCATCAGCATCGGCGTGGCGAGCACCAACGGCGACACGTCCATGACGCCCAGCACCCTCATCCGGCTGGCCGACGAGAAGCTGTTCCAGGCCAAGCACGAGGGCCGCAACCGCGTCTGTGGCTAGAGCAGTTCACAGTCGCGTGGACCACGAATGGCAGGCCGGCGCTGGCAGGGCGCCGAATCTCGACATGCAAAAAAGTTGGCGTTCTTGGCGTTCTTGGCGTCCTTGCTAAGGCAACCGCCGCCAGTGGTTGTCGCGCCGTGCCATCCCCACGGAGTAAGGGGCCGATTCTCGACGTGTGAAAAAGTTGGCCCCCTTGGCCCCCTTGGCCCCCTTGCTGCGACAGCGCAGGCCGCTGAAGGTAAGGCCGTGCCCGCCGTCTCACCTGTGCGCGATCCGCGTGCGAACCGCGCTAATAAAAGACCAATCACGAAAACACGACAGAACGAAACCACGAAAAAGACCATAAATGAATTGGTCTTTTTCGTGGTTTCGTTCTGTCGTGTTTTCGTGATTCTTCTTTTGCTTCTCTCCTTACTCGCCGCAGACCAGCAGCGGGACGACGTACTCGCGCAGGCAGCCGATCTTGGTCCAGCCGTAATGGCCGCCGAGGTGGCCGGTGCGGGTCATTTCCCAACTGTAGCTGTGCTGCCGCAGGTCGGGACAGGACTCGCCCTCAGAGGGCGTGAAGCCGTTCGCCCCGGCGGAGAAAACGTGCCAGCCGTCCGCGCAGCCCGAAATCGCCAGGCCGCGGGAAACCAGGTCCGTGGGGCTGTAAAACACGTCCAGGCCCTGCCGCGAGGCCCGCAGTGCCGGCCGCACGTCGTAGCCGGGGGAAACCGCCGGCGCCAGCATGACGATGCGGTCGATGGACCCGGGCGGCAGGCCCTCGGCGGCCGCGAGCGCCACGGCGGCGCCGGCACTGTGCGTCACCACGAACACCGGAGTGCCGGGACAGGCGCTGCGATGGGCGAGCACGGCAGCGGCGAGGGCTTTGCCCTGGTCGCGGTGGTTCGATTCGCTCCGCAGGTCGGCGAAAATGCGGTAGTCGCCATACGACCAGTTGAACTCGCGCACCTCCAGCAACAGTCCCGCCTCGGCGACCGCGCAGGCCAGATCCTCGGCCATCAGGCGCAGACGCCCCGAACCATCGAGGACGAACACAACGCCCCGGGGCGGCCCCGCGGCCAGCAGGTCCTTTTCCGAGGGCAGCCCGAACGGCAATTCCGACTGAACCGGGGTTGCGGGCGGTGGGGCCTGTTCGGAGGGCAGCCCAAACGGCAATTGCGCGAGGGCGCAGCAGAGCACGGGCGCTGTCCAGCAGGGCATGGAGGGAGTCCTTGTCCAGGAAGGTGTTGATGGATCAACATCTATTTATAACCGACGGAGCCGGCGGAGGGCGGCCGCGGGGCGGAACGGCGTGGGTTTTCTGTCCCCGGCGGGGCGGCGAACGCTTATTCCCCGCAAAGTCTACCGGAAGCGCGTCGCCCAGCGCCCGCGCCTGGTCGCTCCCCGGCCACGGTGGTTGGGCCCGGTCCAGCGCCACGGACGGCCCGCGGCTGTGACGGTGACAGCCTCCTGACACCTGACCGACTGGAAATTGCTGAGGTGGAAGAAGTTACGACAAACCGTGCCAGCCGCTACAAACGGGCACGCCATTTGCCAGAGGTAGGGATTGGGGGAAGGATGCAGGCGTTACGGATCAGAGCACACTGTCATCTGCGAGGGGTCGTCATGAAAGCGCTGCATTGTCTGGCGGTCGTCGGTCTGCTGGCCGGCGTGTCGGTGGGGTCGGTCGAGGCGAGCAATCAGGCCGGCAAAACCAAGCAGGTCGGCAAAACCAAGACGGCGCCGGGCAAGGTCAACCCAGGCGTCGCGAAGAAGAACAATTCCACGGCCAAACGCAACCAGGGCCACACGATTCATGGCGTCGTCACGCACGTGGACCACAAGAAGAACGTCTTCACCGTCCGCGTCCTGCAGAACCAGAACGGCGGCAAGACCGGTCAGCACCATCACGAGCAGAAGTTCCACGTCACTGGCAACACGAAGTTCGACTTCGGCGCCGGCAAGGGCCAGAAACAGGGGTCATTCTCTGCGCTGAAGCACGGTGAGCACGTCGTCGTCCACACGAACGGCCAGAACCATGCCAGCCGCGTGGACATCCAAAGGCAGCACCAGACGAACCAGAAGGGCGGCAAAACCAGGGTCGTTCGGAGGTAGGCCCGGGCCACATTTGGCGGTCGGTTTCGGGCTCTTCGTTCGGGTGGGTGGGGGAAGTCACGGTCCTCCGCCTGCCCGTTTTCGTTTTCCTGGTCGGAGCCCGAGCGCCAGCGAGGGGCCCAGCGCTGCCCCTCGCTGGCGCTCGGGCTCCGACCGAATCTCACACCAGATTCAGCGCCAGCAGCACCAGGTCGATCAGCTTGATGCCGATGAACGGCACGATGACGCCCCCCAGGCCCCAGATCAGCAGGTTGCGGCGCAGCAGGGCGTCCGCTCCCACCGGCCGGTACGTCACGCCCTTGAGCGCGATCGGAATCAGTGCCGGGATGATGAGTGCGTTGAAGATCACCGCCGATAGGATCGCCGAGGTCGCTGAGTGTAGTTGCATCACGTCGAACGACCGCAGCCACGGCAGCGTTGCCGCGAACAGAGCCGGTATGATTGCGAAGTACTTCGCGAGGTCATTCGCGATAGAAAAGGTGGTTAACGCCCCGCGCGTCATGAGGAGTTGCTTGCCGACCTCAACGACCTCGATGAGCTTGGTCGGGTCGCTGTCGAGATCGACCATGTTGCCGGCTTCCTTGGCGGCCTGGGTGCCGCTGTTCATGGCGACGCCCACGTCCGCCTGGGCCAGAGCTGGCGCGTCGTTGGTGCCGTCGCCCATCATGGCCACCAGCTTACCGGCCGCCTGCTCCTTGCGGATGTACGCCAGCTTCGCCTCCGGCGTCGCCTGGGCGATGTAGTCGTCCACGCCCGCCTGCTCGGAAATGGCCTTGGCCGTCAGCGGGTTGTCGCCGGTGACCATGACCGTGCGCAGGCCCATGCGCCGCAGCCGCTCGAAGCGGTCGCGCATGCCCGGCTTCAAAATGTCCTCCAGCACGACCATGCCGGCCATGCGCGTGCCCTCGCAGACCAGCAACGGCGTCGCCCCCTGCGAGGCCACCAGGTCCACTTCCTGCTGCACCCCCTCCGGCAGCTGGCCATTGCCCTGGCGCACGTGGCGGATGACGGAGTCGGGGGCGCCCTTGCGCACCTGGCGGCCGTCGGGCAGGTCGATGCCGCTCATGCGCGTCTGGGCGGTGAACTCGATGAAGCGCGCACCGTGCGGCAGCCGCGTGTCCAACCGCCCGGCCGCCGGCGCGTCTTCCGACAGTTTTTGATACAGTTCGACAATGCTCTTGCCCTCCGGCGTCTGGTCGGCGACGGACGCCAGTGCCGCCAGGTAGCCGAAGTCGGCTGCGGTGTAGTCGCCCAGCGGCACGAAGCGCGTCGCCCGGCGGTTGCCCAGGGTGATGGTGCCGGTCTTGTCCAGCAGCAGCGTATCGACATCGCCGGCCACCTCGACGGCCTTGCCGCTCTTGGCGATGATGTTGGCTCGCAGGGCCCGGTCCATGCCGGCGATGCCGATGGCCGCCAGCAGCGCCCCGATGGTCGTCGGGATCAGGCACACCAGCAGCGCCACCAGCGTCGGCACGTCGGTGCCCAGACTGACCACCCGGCCGCCCTCGACGCCGGCGAAGTCGGTCATGTACGCCTCGGTGTGCAGGGCCATCGGCCACAGAGCCACGGTGACCATCAGGAAGATCAGCGTGAACGCGGCCAGCACCAGCGACAGGGCGATTTCATTGGGCGTGCGCTGGCGGGCGGCTCCTTCCACCAGGGCGATCATGCGGTCCAGGAAGGATTGACCCTGGCCGGCGGTGATGCGCACCACGATGCGGTCGGACAGCACGCGCGTGCCGCCGGTGACGCCGCTGCGGTCGCCGCCGGCCTCGCGCACCACCGGGGCCGACTCGCCGGTGATGGCCGACTCGTCGATGGCCGCCAGACCTTCGACGATCTCGCCGTCGTTGGGGATGACCTGGCCGGCCTCGACCACCACACGGTCGCCGGCGCGCAGTTCCGTCGAGACGGTTTCCTCAACCTGGCCGTCGTCACGGAGGCGGAAGGCGGGGGTGGCGCGGCGGGTCTTGCGCAGCGCGTCGGCCTGGGCCTTGCCGCGCGCCTCCGCCAGCGCCTCGGCGAAGTTGGCGAACAGCACTGTCAGGAACAGCCACACGTCCAGCGCGATCAGGTAGCCGACCGTCGCCTGGCTCGGGTAGCCGCACAGCACCGCCACGGTGTAGGCGAAGGTCAGCACGGTGCCGACCTCAACCACGAACATGACCGGGTTCTTCCAGAGGATGTCGGGCCGCAGCATGACGAACGCGCTGCTTGAGGGCGGACCTGGTCAGATCCGGCGCGAACAGGCTGTGCTGGCGGCTGGCGCGGCGCGACAGTTTCAGCTCTTCCGGCGAAGGGCCTGGCATGGGCGGGGCGGCCTCGGTCGTCAGCGTCATGGTGTCGGACCTCCCTTGATTCATTCCGTTGTCGTCGCCCATCCGAGCCCGAGCGCCAGCGAGGCGGCCGCGCTGGCCGCCTCGCTGGCGCTCGGGCTCGGACGGGAACGGGGGCTCAGCCACCGAACGGCTTCGGCCCAAAATGCTCCGCCACCGGCCCGAGCACCGCCGCCGGCAGGAACAGCAGCGCCCCCACCAGCAAAATGGTGCCGAACAGCACGAACCCAAACGTCACCGTGTCCGTGCGCAGCGTGCCGGCCGTGAACGGCGTCGGCTTCTTGGCCGCCAGGCTGCCGGCCAGCGCGATCGGCGCGATGATCGGCACGAAGCGGCCGAGCAGCATCACCAGCCCCGTCGCGATGTCCCACGGTGGGCTGTACGGCGCCGGGTTCTCGTTGTCGTTGAAGCCGTAGGTGTCCTGCAACCCCTCGAAGCCGGAGCCGTTATTCGCCGAGGCCGAGCTGAACTCGTACAGGATTTCCGAGAAGCCGTGTGCTCCCGGATTGTTGGTGGCCTTCGCGCCCCAGTCGCAGGCGGCGAACAGGCCCGTCGGCATCAGGATCAGGATCGGGTGGATCAGCAGCGCCAGCATGGCCAGCTTCATCTCGCGGGCCTCGACCTTCTTGCCCAGGTACTCCGGCGTCCGTCCCACCATCAGCCCCGCCAGAAAGACGCCGGTAATCAGATACACCAGCATGTTAATCAGACCGACGCCCTTGCCGCCGAAGACACAGTTGAGCCACATGCCGGTCATCGGCGTCAGGCCCGCCAGCGGGTTCAGGCTGTCGTGCATGCAGTTGACCGAACCACACGTTACCGCCGTCGTCACCGCCGCGTAGGTCGATCCGGCCGAGGTGCCGAAACGCAACTCCTTGCCTTCCAGGTTGCCCAGTTCCTGGTCCACCGGCAGCCCCGCGACCCTGGCGATCGGCAGCTTCGTCGGTGGCAGTTCCTTGCCGTTTTCGCCGCGCACGTCGATCTCGTAGGGCTTGCCCTTTGCGTCCGTCATGGCCGGGTGTGCGGTCAGCGCCGGGTTGGGGTGCAGGGTGTCCCAGTAGATCGCCCAGCCGATCATGGCCACGAACATCAGCATCATGACGCCGTAGATGACACGAGCGTGCCGTGGGTTGCCGATCATGCGGCCGAACATCACGACCAGCGCGAACGGGAAGATCAGAATGTTGACGCAGGTCAGAAAATTGGTCCAGGCGTTGGGGTTCTCGAACGGGTGCGCGGAGTTGGCGCCGAAGAAGCCGCCGCCGTTGGTGCCCAGGTGCTTGATCGGAATGATCGCCGCCACCGGGCCGCGCGCGATGATTTGCTTGAGCCCCTCCAGCGTCGTCACCTGGGCCGCGGACTCGAACGTCATCGGCACGCCGCCGGCGATCAGCAGCACGCCCATGACCACGCTGGCCGGCAGGAAGACGTACATCACCACGCGCCACATGTCGAGGTAGAAGTTGCCCATGTGCGCGTCGCCGCGCAGGCCGCGGATGACCGCCGCCAACGCCGAGAAGCCCACGGCTGCGGAGACGAACATGTTCCAGACGATGAACACAATCTGGCTGAAGTACGACAGGTTTTGCTCGCCGGCGTAGTGCTGCAGGTTCGTGTTGGTCAGGAACGAGCAGACGGTGTTGAAGATCGTCGTCGGGGCGAGCATTTTCTGGCCGTCGGGGTTGAGCGGCAGCAGCGGTTGCAGCGCCAGCACCACGAAGCCGAACACGAACATGACGGTGTTGAACAGCAACAGCGCCACGGTGTATTGCTTCCAGTTCTGCGGCCCCGTATCGACGCGGCGCTCGAACCAGGCCAGCCACGCCGGCACCCGGTAGCGGCCGTCCATCAGCCAGGCCAGGTAACGGCCCACCGGCACCGACAGCGCCACTGTGACCGCGACGATGAGCAGCGGCAGCAGCCAGATTTGCAACATCGGCTTCCTTCGCGTTAGAACCACTCGGGGCGGAGCAGGGCCACCAGCAGGTACACGAACAACAACACGACCACCACCGCGGTGAGGATGAGCATGGGGACCTCTCACACCTTGTCGCAGGCGACCACAAAGGCGAACAGCAGTCCCATCGTCGCCAGCCCCAGCAAAAACAGGGTCGGCAACCAGAGTTCAAGGTTCATCGTCTCTCCGATTGTGTGGGAGTATTATAGCCAGCCGCCCAGCAGCGCCCAACTGACGACCGATTTCTCGGATTGCAAGCGCGGTGCCAATCGGCTTGCTCTTCACAACCCCCGCATTTTGCAAGCACTTGTGCATTCGAGGATTCTCCGGGAACCGGGGCGGTCGTGCAAATCGCCAGGATGGGATTGCAAAATGCCGGATTTTTTCGCGGAAGGCCGACAACCCTTCCGAAGGTGCCGATCCTGCCGGTCGCGTGGAAAGCAAACGGTTTTCCGGTCGAATCAGGTCTCACGTCGGTTAGGGATCCGCGGCCGATTAAGAGTGGAGTAAGACCGGCGTTCCGTGCCGGCAGATCCGGGTCGGTTTTGGAGTCCGGACGCATGTTCATCTGTCTGCTGCTCAGTCTCGTGCTGACCACTGGGCAGAACGACCCGGACCAATCGCCGGCCGTCGCCGAGTCCAAACCGGAAGCACCCCCGGCGGCCGTCCCTGCCCCCGCGCCCTCGGCCGACCGCTGGCTGCTCATGAAGCTGGCACAGGGCACCTGGCCCGGGACACTGCTGGACACGGAGCGCATGAAGGTCTACGGCTGGACCGAGGGCTGCTTCACCGCCAGCACCGACAGCCACTCAAACCTGCCGATGGGCATGAACTACCTGGCCAACCAGGGGATGCTGGAGCAGAACTGGCTGCGCTTCGAGCGTTCGGTCGTCAAGAGCGGCACGACAGAGCCGACCTTCGGCTTCCGCTGCGACACGATCCTGCCCGGCACCGACTATCGCTTCACGACGGCTCGCGGCCTGTTCAGCGGCCAGCTGACCGCCAACAACGGCCAACCGAACACCTACGGCATCGACCCGGTGCAGTTCTACGCGGAGGCGTACTTCCCCACCATCGCCCAGGGCATGGACGTCAAGGTCGGCCGCTTCTTCGCCCAGTACGGCGTCGAGTCCATCGACGCGATCTCCACGCCGCTGCCCTCCCGCGCCTACACGTTCGTCTACGACCCGTTCACACAAACCGGCATCTTGACGACCACGCAACTCACCAGGGCGTGGTCGGTGCAGGCGGGGGCGGTGCTCGGCAGTGACGTGTTCATCGACCCGGCGGCCAACCCGACGTTCATCGGCAGCGCCAAATGGGCGCCGCCCGACGGCCGCGACAGCGTGCTGGCCTCGGTGATCGCCGGCGCAGGGCGCTTCAACCAGGCACGCAACTTCCACAACCCGGAAGTCTTCGACTTCATCTACACGCACCGGTTCAACCCACGGCTGAACTACACCCTGGAGACGCTGTACGGCTTCACCAGCAACGTGCCCGACATCGGTTTCGCGAACTGGCTCGGCGTCATCAACTACCTCGCCTACGACTTCACGCCGCGGTTGACCGGCATTACCCGGCTGGAGTTTTTCGACGACGTGCAGGGCCAGCGCACCGGCTTCGCGGGCCTGTACACTGCTCTGACCGCGGGCGCGGCGTTTCGGCCGTGCCCGGATCTCATCTTGCGTCCGGAGGTGCGCTACGACTACAACGGCCAGTCGGCGCCGTTTGAGGGGCGGCACGGGCTGTTCACCGCGACCGTAGACGTGATCGTGCGCTGGTGACGGCATCGCCTTGGCCATTCGTGGTAGGTCGGAGCCCGAGCGCCAGCGAGGGGCCTCTCGCTGGCGCTCGGGCTCCGACCAGAAACAAGAACGATCAAGGCGATTCGGGATTAGTTGTCGCTGAACTCCGGCGGGAAATTGCGGTCGCCGCCCACCCCGGGCTGCTGGGCCAGTTGCTCCAGGTGCTCCAGCAACCGCCGCACACGTTGCGCCACGTCCGCCTCCTCGAGCAGCTGTTGCTTGCCCTCGGGCGGCAGCGGCAGCGCGAACGCCAGCACGTCGCACAGCACGCTCAGCGGCAGGTCATTGTCCAGCAGCCGCTGCAACTGCTCCTGCGCCTCGGCCTGGGCCGCAAACCATGGCCGCACACCCTCCGTCAACCGGTGCCGCAGCACCTGAGCCGTGGCCTCGCCCGCGGCCGGCGCCTCCTGCACCAGCTCCACCGCGGCGGCACGGTACAGTTTGTCGTGCGGCACCTCGTGCAGGATGCGAATGCGGGCGACGCCACGCAGCAGCAGGTTGTAGCGGCCGTCGTCGAGGCGCTGCTCGGCGATGATCTTGCCCAGGCAGGCGACGCCGTGGACGGCCGGCCGCTGGTCGTAGTCGGGCTCCCAGCCGGGCCGCAGCAGGACCATACCGATCAGGCGATCGCCAGCCAGGGCGTCGGCGGTCATCTGGCGGTAACGCGGCTCGAAGATGTGCAGCGGCTGCACCACCTGCGGGAACAGCACCAGGTTCGGCAGCGGGAACAGCCGTAACGGGCCGTCCAGGTCCGCCGGGGAAAAAGCGTCAGCGCTCATGGTGCCCTTCACGGGTCAGAGGAGTCGGCGTCCTCGTGCAGAAACGCCGCGGGGTCCGGCCACTCTGCCGGCGCGGGCGCCAGGGCGATGGTCGGCAACAACTCCTCATTCACGGTCACGCGGCGGTCCAGCTCAACGCCGGCGAGCAGTTCGGCGAAGCAGAGCCGCATCGCCTCCCAGAACGCCGTCGTGTCCAGGCCGAGGTGCGGGGCGTCGTGGCGCGTCATGTAGTCGCGGGCGGAGTGGTAGAGCTTGACCGCCCCGCGGACGTTGCCGTTGCAGAAGTGACACAGGCCCACCGCCGCCTGGATCAGCCCCTGAATATAGCGCTTGTCCGGCCCGGCGGTGTCCATCCACAACTCCTCCCAGACCTCATGGGCCTCGAAGAAGTCGCCGCGGTTGAACAGCACGATGCCGGCCAGGTAGCGTGGGTCATAAGTTGGTGGCGCGGTATCCATGCGGCTTATTGTACAGACGGCCGCGGCCGCGCGGCCCGGGAAAACGCTTGCGGAGGGCGCCCAGCGTCGGTAGAGTACAATGCACAATGTTCTCTCCAATCCGAACGGTTTCCCCACCACCTGGGCCCAGCAGGAGTGCCTCAATGTCCCCGCAACGTGCCCCCGACACGTCCGACCGCTGCCGTGACCGCGACAACCACCCTGGGACCGCGTGAGGGCTGTCTGTGCGCAAGTTCTCCGCGGAAGCGTTTTTGGAGGCGTGCGGGGCGGGCGGCCCGCTGCTGTTCGATGTGCGCCGCGATGGCGACGCGGAGGGCCGCCGCCTCGCCGTGCAGCAACCGTTCGCTCTCGTGGGGCGCGCCGTCAACGCCGACCTGGTGTTGAAGGACGCGCGCGTGAGCCGGCGGCACATTTATCTACAGGTGCTGGCGGGGCGGATTTGCTGGGTGAATCTCGGCGGTCTGGCGGGGAACAACCCGGCGGAAGAGTCCGAGCTGTCCGGCTGGTGGTACGAGAAGCAGACCATCTGTGTCGGCACTTATCAGGTCCAGATCCTGCCCAACCCCCTGCGCAAGCCGGACGACCGCCTGGAAGGGCTTGACCCGCTGGCCGCCGGCTCGGCGTCGAACCTGCACCTGCCGACGACCTACCTGGAGTTCCTGCGCGGCGACCAGGTGCGGATGCGCTGGCGCATGGACCGGCTGCTGGTGCTGATGGGCAACGCCCTCAGTTGCAAGATTCGGCTGGCCGGCACGGAGGTGTCGCGCTTCCATTGCAGCCTGGTGGCCACGCCGCAGGGGACGTGGCTGGTAGACCTGCTCGGGCGCGGCGGCGTCCTGCTCAACGGCGTGGCGGTGCGCTTCGCCCACCTCGAAGACGGCGACGTGATGCAGGTGGGGGAGAATGTCATCCACGTGCGTTACGCCGCCGCGCGGTCCGCGCCCGGCTCGGCTCTGGCCCTGGCCGACGCCCCAACCGCCCCCGCCACCGGCCGGGCCGTGGCGGTCGCGTCCCCCGGCGGCAAGCCCGCGACCGACCTGGCGGTGCCGCCGTTCCAGCCCATCGCCCAGGATCCGACCGTCCAGGCGCTCATCATGCCGATGCTGAGCCAGTTCCACAATATGCAGCAGCAGATGCTCGACCAGTTCCAGACGGCTCTGTTGCAAACGCTACAGCTGTTCAGCACGCTGCACAAGGACCAGATGAGCTTCCTGCGCGATGAACTGGACCGGCAGCGAGTGCTGACGCAGGAACTGCGGGAGTTGCAGGCGGAACTGGCCCGGTTGCAGGCGCAGCCCAGGGGCACGGGTGCCACGGCCGCGGCGGTCCCGACACGCGCCGACGTGTCTCCGGCCCCCGCCGCCGCGCCGCCGCGTTCGGAGCCGACGGAAAAACCCGCCGCGGCACCGGAGCCAGCCCCGCTCCCCGCACCCGCCACCGCTGGCCTGCCGGAGCAGACCGCCGTCAAGGGTGCCAATGGCGTCCGGCCGTCGGAGGGGCAAGACGTGCATGCCTGGCTGAACGATCGCATGGCGACGCTGCAGCAGGAGCGGCAGAGCAGCTGGCAGCGCATTTTGAATTTCCTGGGCGGCAAGCGGCCGGAGGGTTAATCAGAGGTGCGGACAGCAGTTGCCCCCGTTTTTAGTTTCGCGCGGGCAGAGTCCGCGCGAAACTAAAAACGGGGGCAGTGGAAGCCGGTAGTTTGAGAGCCGGTTATTGGCGCCGATAGTTGCTCGCGCCGCCACCCCCGGTAAAGCCGGCGCCGCCCCCCGGGGCCGTCATGCCTCCCATCCCGCCACCAGGCCGCATGCCGCCGCCCATGCCGGGGCGACCACCGGAACCGCCCGACCCCATCCCCGGCCGCCCCCCGACCGTCATGAAGTAGCGGTACTGCGTCGAAAAGCCGGCGCCCTGCCCCGTCGGCGGCAACTGCGAGTTCTGGGTGTATTCCTGCGCCTGCTGGTTGGCGAGGTTGGACTGCTGCTGATCCAGTGAGTTGATGGAACTCCGGAACGCGACCTCGGGCCGGACGATGCCGTAGTAGTTGATCGCCGGGTCCGAGCCTGTGCGGAGCAGGTTGATGTACGGGCTGACCGCCGGCCGCCGGTTGGGCAGCAGGTAGCCACCGCCCAGGCCCTGGGCCCGCACGGGACCTCCGTTCAACACCAGCCACAGTCCCAGGCCGACACCGGCCGCACGCAGGATGCCCTTCATCGCTTCGTCTCCTCGGGGTTACTAATTTGCCGCCACCGAGATTATATCACCAATCCCCGCGGCCGCCCCGTTTTATCGGATGGCGCCCGTGCCGACGCCCGTGCCGCCCACGACGCCCAGCGGTTGCGAGATGCCATGCACCACGGAGTTGCCCAGCAGCGTCACGCCGAAGATCCGCTCGAAGGGCGCGATGACCTTGGACAGCACCTGATCGGCGCGGATCCACGGGTCGAGGGCGACGAAGACACGATCGCCTGGCAGCACCTGGTAGTTGGTCGCGGTGACGCCTCCCATGGTGATCGCCTTCCAGTCCACCGGCAGCACCTGACTGCTGTTATGGTCGGCCGGCGACGGCCGGGCGACCCAGATGCGCTTGCGGCTCAGGCCGCCGGGCATGCCGTAGATCTGGCTGATCGCGTCCAGCACCGTCTCGTTGCCAGTCACCGGCAGCCGGTACACCGTCTCGCCGGAGAGGCCCATGTCGTAGATCACGTAATACACCTTGCTGTTGAAGCCGGCGATGTCCAGGGAGATTTCCGGGTCGAGCAGGAAGGCGGACAGGTGCTCCTCGATGGCCCGCCGGGCCTGCTCGGTGGTCAGCCCCGCCACGGTCACCAGGCCGTAGGTGCCCAGGTTGACCTTGCCATCCTGTCGTACCAGGTGGTCGCCGCGGATCAACTGCAACGACCGCGACTCCGCCAGGGCCACGGTCACGTCGAAATCCACCTTGAAGCGCTGCTTCAGGTGCGCCTTGATGGATTTCTTGGCTTCCGGGAGGGTCTGGCCGCGCAGCAGCACCGAGCCGTAATCGAAACCCAGGTCGAGCGTGCCGTCCGCTTCCACGCGGTAGACGCCGCTGATCGGCCGGCCTGGCTGCAGCTGGTTGGCCTCGTCCGGCTTGGCGCCGACGATGTCCACCCGGATGAGCAGGCCGTCGAGCGGGGCGATGCGGTAGGGCGGCTTCGGGATCAGGTTGGCCGCGTCCACGCGCAGCACGTCGGGCGGCGCGATGGTGTAATCGGGGTGGATGACCATGCTCTTCTCGGTGGGCGTGTCCGACTGGCCCAGCCTACAACTGGTCGGCGTGGTGTAGCAGCCCGCATTTAGCAGGCAGCAGCAGCCGAACAGCAGAAGGAAAACCGGCAACTTTCCGAAAAGACCCCGGACCATGCTTTCCTCCTCGGCCTGTACCGGCCACGCCGCACCCTGGCGGTTTTTTCCTGAGTCCGAAGCGCGAGCCAGGGCAAGCGCCTGCGCTTCGGGGTGTTGCAATGGTTCATCACTCCTAATCGGCATAACCGGCAGGATTGGGTGAACCGTCTTGACCCAAATTCCAGAAACACTCGCCCGCAAAAGCGCGGTTGGCGCGGCGTTTTCCTGAAGTCGGCAAGCCGGAGAAACCGAAGCCGGCGTGCCAACGACTGCCGAATGGCACACGGGGGCAACGGCTGGCAGGGGCGCGGCGTGCCAGCGGGGGACAGAAATCGGGGCCGAACCGGGCCGGGCCGTGCCGGTTCGCGCAAGGGGGCCAAGGAGGCCAAGGGGGCCAACTTTTTCATACGTCGAGAATGGACGCCCTTTCACGCGAACCCGGAATTGCCTTGCCTTGGCGAGCGCTGCGGCGTGAGCCCGCCGGGGTTGGTCCTCACCGGCGGGCTCACGCCGCGCCGCTCGCCGTGCGCGTTGCGAAAAAGGGTGCGCAGAAATTCCCACCCTTTTGCTGCTACGCTGATTGCTGCGGGGCTCAGGCTTTGGTACGCTTCAACCCACATACCAGGGCCTGGCCCGTCGCACTCCAGGCCCTGGCAGGAGCGTGAACCTCTCCCGCCGTGAGTGTCTCTTTTTCACAGAGGAACCGACCCCGAACCCCAGGGCCACCGATGGACGAGCACCCCCACACGATGACGGAACCGGTCACCCTGTTCTCGCCCGAGGCGTCCGCCGGCGGCAGCGCCGCCGCGGAGCAGCAGCACATCGAGGAGCTGGCCGCACGCCTCGGCCTGGGACGGCCGCAGCTTTCGGCGCTGCACGCCGTCATGACCTGGGCGGCCTTCCTGCGTCCGTCCACCGAACCGCACGACCGCGAGCGCCTGCGCACTTACCTCGATCTCATGGGCTACCTGCCGGCCGACCGGAAGATTGTCGCCAGCGCCGAGCGCAGCCGCGACGCCATCGACGCGGCCGTGCCCACGCTCCTGGAGGGCTTCGTCCGTGGCGAGCTGGACGCCGAGACGTTCCCGCAGGCCGATGATGGGCAGCAGTCCGCCCGCCTTGCCGGCCTCACCCCGTCACAGCTCGACCTGCTCGGATCCATCCTGCGCCACCAGCGCGCGCTCGACGGCGCCGACCTGCGCGACCTCCTGGCGCAGTTCCCGTTCCCGGTCACGTCGGTCAACTTCTTCGGCCGCTTCGTCGCCGGCGGCTGTGACGATCCGCGCAAGGCCATCCGCTATCTGCGCCTGTGTACACCCTTCTTCGTCCGCGTCCGTTCACTGCTGGAGGGGCTGTCCAACGACCGCTTTCGCTTCCTGGTCATCCAGGGCGTTTGCGCCGCCAAGGAGTACACGGACGACGAGCCGGAGGAGCCGGCCGCGCCGGACGGCAAGCAGCCCCCGACCGCCATCGCGCCGCCGGTGCTGGAGCAGCGACGCGGCCGAACTGCTACACGCCTCCATCGACAACGCCCACGACTTCGTCGGCGGCAGCGACGCGGCCGTGCCCACGCCGTTCCAGTGCGTCAAGGTGCCGGACGTGCCCGACTTCGCCATCGACCACATCGACCGGCACGAACAGGCACAACTCGCGGCGGAGTTCATGGACTGGCTGCTGACCGGCAACCGCGATGGTGCGCTGCTGCACCGCAAGGCGCTCGCGGTTGAGGCCGAGCGCGACTACCGCAAGACAAAGCGCGACCTGCAGCTGACCCGAAAGAAACGCAAGAAACATCACCAGCGCTCTCCCGACGAGGACAACAAGAAGGCGATGTCCATCTGGGAGCGCGAGGACGCCCGGCTCGCCAAGGAGATCGAGGGGTTCGTCAGCCGGATCAAGGCGTACGACCGCGAGCGCGCCCGGCGCAAGACGATCCTGCAACAGCTCGACGCTGCCGAGGCCGGGCGCGCACGCATCCGCAAGTTCCGCGACGAGGTGGCGCAGGCGCGCGGCGACGGCAAGCGCATCGTCTTCACGCTGCTCGGCGGTGCCGACGCCGCGGTGTTCTGCAAGTACCTCGACCGCGCCTTCTCGTCCCGCGTAGGACGGCTCTCCAGAGCCGTCCCATCAAAGAAGGACGGCTCTGGAGGGCCGTCCCACCAGGGCGTGAAATGGCTGCGCGCCGCCTCGTTCCTGCTGTCGCCGGCGGCGGCGCAGCTGATCCGCGCCAGCCGTGTGCAGGGCTTCGGCAGCGCCGTCGAACAGCAGTTACGCGACTTCCCCGTGGTGCCGGCGCAGCTGGGGCCGAGCGTCCGCTTCGTGCTGGAGCGCATGCTGCCCGAGCAGCATCGACCCGAAGCTCAGCATGCTCATCGATACGCTGTGCGCGCACGTCCGGCTGCCCGGCGCCACGTCGCGGAAGCACTTCACATACCTGGTCCGCAAGTGGAGCGGCAAGAAGGAGCCGAAGGCGGACGACTACCTGCTGTACGCCTTCGAGCATGCGGCATTCCTTGGCGAGCCGAACCTGCAGGCGATCCTGCGCGTGCTGCGCGAGCTGGGCTTCGCGGACGTGCCGGCGCGCTGCAAGGTGCTGTCCACGGAGCGCTTCAACCATGCGCCGGCGATCCTCAATCAGTTCCAGGTGTACGCGGCGTCATACCGGCCGAACAAGCTCGGGGCGCTGCCGGCGGTCTTCAAGGACATCGCCACGCTGGACGACTACCGCACGCTGCACCTCGACGCCTTCGGCATGGCCGCGGAGGTCAAGGTGCTCGAACGCCATCTGCTCGAGCGCGGCATCGTCTGCATCGTGGACACGACCAACTTCCACCCCGAGCTGGGCGCGGTGGTCATGGAGGAGAAGATCAAGGAGGACGTGGAGAAGACGCGCGAGGTCTGGGGCGACTATGTGCGGCCCCATGAGCGGCTGGTGCGCTCGTTCGCCCGGCGGCTCATGGAGGGTGCCGCGGCCGAGGAGCTGCGCGACTACTCGCTGGTGTGCGTCCGCAAGCCGGGCAAGCTCGACAAGATCTGGGAGACGCTGATCCGCAAGTTCCTCGGCATCGACATCAACCTGACGCCGGACCTGGGCCTCATCAACAAGGTGCTCTCCGACCTGACCCTGCACGACGAGAACGTGCTGCTCGTCGTCGATGCCGAGTCGGTCAAGGACCTGGAGCAGTACCGGCAGTTCGTCGGTCTGCTGCAGCGCTACCACATCAAGGTGATCCTGCGCATGCGTGAGCCGCTGCCGGGGTTGCCACAGGTGCTGATTCAGCCGTTCATGGACGACGAGATCGCCGGCCGGTTGCTGACGGAGGAGCCGGCGCTGCGGCGCACGCTTGGCCTGGAGGAGCCGCTCAGCCCGGACATCTTCGAATTCGCCGCGGCGCTGGTGAAGCGGACGCGGCGGCCGGATCAGGACAACCTCAACCTTGTACTGCACACGTTGAACGGGGCCGCCCAGCACGCGCGCATGGAGGGCTACCGCGGCCTGACCGAGCAGGACGTGGCCGCGGCGGCGCCGTCGATCTTCCACCTGCCCGATGGCGAACAGATTCGCCACCGCAAGACGGCCGTGGACAAGTTCATGGTCCGTGCCCCGCTGGAGGTGCTCGGCCAGGAGCAGGCGATCCGCACCGTCGGCGCCCGCATGAAGAGCCATGTGCTCGGCGTCCGCGACGTGGACCGGCCGCTGGCGCTGCTGCTGCCCGGTCCGACCGGCGTCGGCAAGACCGAGCTGATGATGAAGTTCGCCCTGGCGATGAACATGCCGTTCTTCCACGTCGAGGGAGCGCAGTTCTCCGAATCGCACACGGTGGCCCGGCTGATCGGCTCGCCGAGCGGCTACGTCGGCCCGGACAAGGGCATCCTGTATGTCTTCGCCGAGGAGAACGCCGCGGCCATCGTCTTCTTCGACGAGATCGAGAAGATGCACCCCGACGTGTACACGGCGCTGATGAACTACTTCGACGCGGGCATCCTGACGGCCGGCAACGGCGAGACGGTACGGCGGCCGGGGCACGTCATCGTCGGGGCCGCCAACGCCGGCGCCGAGCGGTTGCACCGGCACATGAGCGAGCGTCAGGTCAAGGACGTGCTCGCCGAGGCGTTCACCGACCGCTACGGCAATCGCCGGCCGGAGCTGGTGCGCCGCTTCGAGGCGATCCCGATGCTGGCGCTGGAGCAGGAGCACTTCCGCACGCTGCTGCGCTGCAGCCTGCAAACGCTCGGCAAGCGCTTCGGCTTCATCAACGCCAACCTGCGGCTGGTCGGCGTGGAGGACAGCGCAGTCGAACTGCTGTACGAGGCGTCGCGTGAGGTGTGTGCCTACAGCGAGGAGGGACTGCGGCGCATCGGCTTTGGCGACGGCGCCGCGGCGGGGGTGCGCGTCAGCACGCTGGCGCAGCTCGCCGCGCAGCGAGCTGTTCTTCGACATGCGGCACGTGAGCCGGGCGTTCGAGCAGCTGGGCGGCGAGTCGGTGCGGCAGTTCGCCGAGGAGCAATACGACCGCGGCTGGCACCGCCGTCGCAAACACCCTCGTCAGGTCAAGGTCGTCGGCGACCCGGTGCGTGGGCGGATTGTGCTGGTCGATGTCAAGGAGACGAACGGGCACACGTGCAACGGGCGGCTGGAGGCGGCGGTGCCGGGCGGGACGGAACGCTGAGCCCGCAACGCCAGATCCAGGTCGGCAGGGCGCTGTTGCAGGTTACATCCGGCTCTTCCAATAGTTCGGGCAGCAGATTGCACATGACCGAAACCGAGTGGCAGACTGGCACCGGGACAAGACCAGTGACCGCAAACTGCGGTTGTTCGCATCCGGCTGTTGTAAGCTTTGGGACGGTCTCGACGGGGATCATCGAGCCACGGCTGCTTGATAAAACCCAGAAAGGAAAAAGGGTACGAGCATTTCCACGGTCTTTTGGGCCGTGCGGCAGCGGCAGGGGCGTTACGGCTGCGCCTTCTTCTCCGCCTGCAACTGCTGCCGCCGGATGCGCTCCTGGCGGTAGCGCTCCGCGGTGCCGAGGTCGAACGGCGCGAACGGCTCCGACGGCACCTGTCGGTGGTGGGCGCCGCAGCGGTAGCACACGACCACGTCGCCGACCAGCAAATACAGGCCGCCGTCCAGGAGGGCCGAGCCGATGAGAATGCCCCACGTCCAGTACAACTCGCGGTTGGCGTAGGTGATGGCCGACAGCACGCACGCCAGCACCAGAATGGTCATGCCCAGCGCGTGCGGGAAGTTCTTCTTCTTGTACAACTCGGCGTTGCCGCAGACGGCGCAGGCGGAGAGGTGATCGGAGACAGCCGACGGCTCCGCTTGCAACCGGTGGTCACAGGTCGGGCACTGCCAGGTCGGCGCCGCGTTCGGCCGCCACGCTGCGGGAGCCTCACAGGTCGGACACAGAAAACGCACAATCACGGGGTCAACCGCCTTGATGTCAGAGGGGTAAGCCGGTCTTGTAAAACAGCAGCTGACCGGTCAGCTCGCCGAGGAAACACAGGATCACGACGACGTATAAAATGCCGGTCGCGGACTGCGTCGAGCGAATCTTGGCCGTCTCATACGCCATCCAGCCGAGCACCAGCGGGCCGACGAAGCCCAGCGCCCAGCGCACCGCCAGCAGCAGCAGTGTCTCCGTCTCCACGTTAGCAGTTGCCGCGTCGCCCGTCCACAGCCACAGCCCTGCGACCGCCAGCCCCAGCCGCAGCAGCGTGCTCACGCCGAGCGCCGCCAGCAGCCGCAGCAGCGGCGTCAGCGACATCGCCGGCGCGATCAGGTACGAATGACCCATCAGCATCGCCGTTGTCGCACTGCCCAGCAGTGCCGCCGAGGTCAGGTCGTCGCCCCACAGCCACGGCAGCGCCGCCCGCGCTCCCTGCTCCGCACTGGTCAGCGCCAGCGCCGCCAGCGCCGCCGGCAGCGCCATCGCCAGCAGCACGCGCGTCCCGGGCGCCCCCTCCAGCAGCCACGCCATCGAGCCCAGGAACGTCAACACGATCACCGCCAGCAGCGTCAGCCACAGCGCGAGCGAGGCCGTCTGATGCAGCAGCACCAGCGCCACCACGCCCAGGCCGAGGGCGGTCAGGAAGTGCGTGCGGAAGAAGCGCGGGTTGACCTGGGCCGGCGACAACAGCGGCAGACAGCCGAGCAGACCGCACGCCAGACGCAGACTGAAGATCGCGAACATGCGTCAGTGGCCGCCGGAGATGAGGGCCATGAACTCGGCACGCGTCGATTCGTGGGTGATGAAACTGCCGCGCATGGCGCTGGTGACGCAGACGCTGTCCGGCTTGCGGACGCCGCGGATCGTCATGCACGTGTGCGTGGCCTTCAGCACGACGCCGACGCCGCGCGCCCCCAGTTCGTTCACGAGCAGGTCCGCCAGGTCCTCGGTCATGCGCTCCTGCACCTGCGGCCGCCGCGACAGGATTTCCACTACCCGCGCCAGCTTGCTCAGGCCGACGATTTTGCCATTCGGAATATACGCAATGTGCGCCTTGCCCATGAACGGCAGTAGATGGTGTTCACAGAAGGAATCGAAGCCGATGTTCTTGACGAGCACCATTTCGTTGTACTTCTGGGTGAACGTCTTGCGAAGCGGCTCGCGGGCGTCCTTGCGCAAGCCGGCGAAGACCTCGGCGTACATGCGGGCGACGCGGTCGGGCGTCTCCAGCAGGCCCTCGCGGTCGGGGTTCTCGCCCACGGCGAGCAGGATTTCGCGGACGGCGGCGCGGATGCGGGCCTGATCGACCTTGGGTTCACTCATGGATGCTGGGTCTCGGCGGCGAGGGTTGGATTCCTTGTTGATTATTAGGTGCTGCTGCTGGCTCGGTCAAGGACGGGCCGGCGCCGCCACGGCGATACCGGTCCAGCACGCGCTGCAGCACCTCGTCGGCGATGGTGCCCAGCAACAGGGCCACGCCGAAGAACGTGAAAATCAGGTCGTCGGGGATGCGGAAAAAGAAGCAGAAGTTGTGCAACAACGGCAGCGCCGCGGCCCCGAGCAGCATGCCCAGCACGGTGCCCTCGCCGCCGCGCAGGCTGCAACCGCCCAGCACCGCCGCGGTGATGGCGTACAGCTCGAACCAGTTGCCGGCGGTGTTTGGGCTCGCCCCCTCCGCGTAGAAGACGTAAATGATGCCGCCCAGCCCCGCGGTCAGCGAACAGATCATGTACGCGAGGATTTTGTAGCGGTGCGTATCGACGCCGGCGTAGCGGGCCGCCTCCTCGTTGGCGCCGACGGCATACAGATAGCGGCCCCAGACGGTCCCGTGCAACAGCAGCGCGAACAGCCCCGCCAGCACCAGTACCAGCAGCAGCACCACCGGCACGCCGCCCACGCGCCCCTTCACCAAAAAGCTCAGCGTCTCCAGCTGGTCCGCGAACTGGGCGATACTCACGTCACGCGCCGAACCCTCCTTTGTCCACGTCAGCCAGCGGGCCAGGCCGCGGTAGATGAACAGACCGCACAACGTCACCAGGAACGGCTGCAACCGCAGCTTCGTCACCAGCAAGCCGTTGACCAGGCCGATCCCCGGGCTCAGCGCCACCACCACCACCAGGGCTGTCCAACCGTCCACGCCGCGCTCCACCAGCAGGGCGTAGCCCACCGCGGTCAGGCCGACCACCGAGCCGATCGACAGGTCAATGCCGCCGGCGATGATGAGCAGGCCCACGCCCAGCGCCAGCACGCCGCGCGCCCCGATCTGCTCGGCGACGTTGCCGAGGTTGGCCGCCGTGCCCGCCCGCCGATCCGCCAGCAGCAACGCCACGAACAGCACCACGACCAGGCCGGCGATGCCCAGCAACCGAATCAGCGTGCGCGTC
Organism: uncultured Gemmataceae bacterium; assembly: GCA_963750165.1. GTDB lineage: Bacteria > Planctomycetota > Planctomycetia > Gemmatales > Gemmataceae > CAVVPN01. The sequence continues at coordinate 1,783,355 of CAVVPN010000003.1, forward strand.
ATGGCCGTCCGCCTCCCGTCGCCAGGTGCATGATCGCCTCCTCCGTCAACTCGGCCCGGCCCAGTCCCCCGGCCAGGCGGCCCTCGTGCAGCACCAGCACGCGGTCGCTGACGCCGATCACTTCCTCCAAATCGCTGGAGATCATCAGCACGGCCACGCCGTCACGGGCCAGGCCGTCCAGCAGCGCGTAAATCTCGCTTTTCGCACCCACGTCCACGCCGCGCGTCGGCTCGTCCACCAGCAGCACCCGCGGCCGCCGCGCCAGCCATTTGCCGAGCACCACCTTTTGCTGATTGCCGCCGCTCAGCAGGCCGACCGGCTGGGCCAGGCTCGGCGTCCGCACGCGCAGGCGGCCGCAGATGTCGCGAGCCGTTGCCGCCTCGCGGCCGCGCGCCACCAAACCGCACACGCTCAGGTGGTCCAGGTTCGGCAGGCCGATGTTGTGCTGCACGCTGTCCTCCAGCAGCAGCCCGTGATGGCGGCGGTCCTCCGGCACCAGCACCAGCCCCGCGGCCAGCGCCGCGCGCGGCGACCGCAGCCGCACCGCCTGGCCGTCCAGCAGCACCGCGCCCGTGGTGACGGGACGCAGTCCGAACAGTGCCTCGGCCAGTTCGGTGCGGCCGGCGCCGACGAGTCCTGCCATGCCGACGATCTCGCCGCCACGCACCTCGAACGATACAGCGTGCGGCGGCCCGCCCTGGTAGCGGAGGTCGCGCAGCACCAGCCGCGGCGCGGCGGCCGTGGGGGGTGCGTGTTCGCGGTGGAAGAACTGCTGCAAATCGCGGCCGACCATGAGCCGCACCATCGCGTCGTGGCTGATGCCCGGGCCGCGGTCGCGGAACAACTCGCCGGCGTTGCGGCCGTCGCGCAGCACCACGACACGGTCGGCCACCGCCTGCACCTCCGCCAGCCGGTGCGAGATGTACACGACCGCCACGCCGCGCCGCTTCAGGCCGGCGATGACCTCGTAGAGCCGTTCCGTTTCGCGCTGCGACAGACTGGAGGTCGGCTCATCCATGATAAGGACGCGGACGCGCAGCGACAGCGAACGGGCGATCTCGACGAGCTGCCGCTGGCCTGGCGGCAGGTCGCTGGCGGGCGTGTCGGGCGGGCAGGTCAGGCCAACCTGGTCGAGCAGACCGCGGGCGGCGGTGCGCAGACGGCGGCGATCGAGCAGCGCCAGCGGGCCGCCCCAGCGCGGCTCGCGGCCCAGGAACAGGTTGTCGGCGACGCTCAGGTTGTCGGCGAGGTTGAGTTCCTGGTGAATCAGGCTGATGCCCTGCCGCAGCGCGGCCGCGACGTTGGGGAGATGAACCGGCGCACCGTCGAGCAGCAGGGCGCCGCGGTCGGGCTGGTGGACGCCGGCGAGGATGCGCATGAGCGTGGATTTGCCGGCGCCGTTCTCGCCGATGACTGCGAGCACCTCGCCGGCGTGCAGCGCCAGCGACACGCTGGCCAGCGCCTGCACGCCGGGGAAGGCCTTGCTCACGTCGCGGACTTCGAGGAGCGGGTGGTCGGCCACGGGGGTCACTTGCCCAGCAACTTGTTCAGGTTCGCGTGGAACTCGTCCACGTTGTCGCGGGTGATGCGCTTGTGGGCGATGTTGATTTTTTCGTCGGCGGGGATGCCCGATTTGTCGCCGCGGGCGATCTTCGCCATCAGCTTGACGCTTTGGTAGCCGAACTCGTACGGCTGCTGCACGATGGTGCCGTAAATGTGGCCGGCCTTGATGCCCTGCAGGGTGGTCTCGTCCTCGTCGAAACCGACGATCTTGACGACGTTGAGCTTGCCGGCGGCCTTGACCGCCTGGTAGCAGGCCGGGGCGTTCGGCGCCCACAGGCCGACCAGGCAAATGTTCGGCTCGTCCTTGAGCTCGACCAGCACGTCGCCGGCGTTCTTCTGCGCCATGGTGGCGTCGGTGCGGTCGAGGAACGGGCCGGTGCCGCCGGCTTCGCCGTGGAGGCGGTACTTGCCCAGCCGCGGCCCCTGCGCGTCTTTGACGCCGGCCAACTCGTCGAGAACGCCCTGGCGGCGCTGCTGCGCGTTCAGCGGCGTGATCTGGCCGACGAAGATGGCGATGACGCCGCCGTCGGGCATGCACTCCTTGACGAGCTTGCCGGCGTCACGGCCGGCGGCGTAGTTGTCGGTGCCGAGGTAGACCAACCGCTTGACGCCGGGGGCGTCGTTGTCCTGCGTGAGCAGGTTCGTCTTGCCGGCGACCTCGTTGAGGTAGTTGACCTGCTGATCCGGCTTGATGACGCTGACGGCGATGGCGGAGACCTGCTGCACCAGCAGGGCGTCGATGATTTCCTTTTGCTTGGCGGGGTCGGGTTCGTCAGGGCGGCGGAAGAGCAGTTCCACGTCGCTCTCGTCGGCGGCCTTTTTGGCGCCGGCCTCGGCGATGGTCCAGAAGGTGGCGGCGTTGTTGGTGACGAAGCCGACCTGGGGCTTGCCGGAGGAGCGGTTGCACGCCGGCAGCAGGGCGGCGGCGGCCGCGACCGCCAGCACCCCGAGGATGCGTAGGATTTTCATAAGGAGAGTCTCGATTTCTCCGCGGTGCGGATCTGTGGCGTCGCTGGGTTCTGCGCACGGTGATGGTTTGAGGATACCGGAAAATCGCCGCCGTGCAAGGCGCCGCCGGCTCCGGGGCCAAGAACCCATTGCCTCCGGCTTGAGGCGCGCCGGAAACGTCATGTCCGGAGGCACGGGCTGACGTCCAGCGGCCTGCGCTGACAGAGCAAGGGGGCCAAGGGGGCCAAGGGGGCCATCTTTTTCAGACGTCGAGAATTGGCGCCCTGGTTCCGTACGGTTGGCACGGCGCGACCACCAGCGGCGGCGGTTGCCACAGCAAGGGAGCCAAGGGAGCCAAGGGAGCCAACGTTTTCAGACGTCGAGTGTGATCTGTGCGACTGCAACCGCTCCAATTGCCGCTTGTCCCGCGTCCGCCGGGGCCTTACCATGCGCTGGAGCAGGTTCCTCATCCAACATGAGTTGACACATGCGACCAACCACCAGCTCCCTGTTCGTCGCCTGGGCCGTCTGCAGCCTGACCGCCGCGTCCGCCGCCGCCCAGGGCCTGACGCCCGAGCAGGCCCTGAAGCGCATGCAGGTGCCCGACGGCCTGCGCGTCCAGCTCGTCGCCGCCGAGCCCCTGATCCGCCAGCCGGTCACCATGAGCTTCGACGCCCGAGGCCGCCTGTGGGTCATCCAGTATCTGCAATATCCCAGTCCCGCCGGCCTCAAGCCAGTGCAGGTCGATCAGTACCTGCGTACCAAATACGACCGCGTTCCCGAGCCGCCGCCGAAGGGGCCGCGGCGCCGACCGTATCACCATCCTCGAAGACCCCGACGCGCACGGCCGCTACCGCAAGGCGAAGGATTTCGTCACCGGCCTGAACCTGGCGTCCGGCATGTGCCTGGGCCACGGCGGCGTCTTTGTGGTGCAGCCGCCGTACCTGCTCTTCTACCCCGATAAAAACGGTGACGACGTGCCGGACAGCGACCCCGAAGTGCTGCTGACCGGCTTCGGCATGGAGGACGCGCACGCCTTCGCCAACTCCTTGCAGTGGGGGCCAGACGGCTGGCTCTACGGTGCGCAGGGCAGCACGGTGTACGCGAATATCCGCGGCATCGAGTTCGTGCAGGGCATCTGGCGCTATCATCCGCTCACGAAGGCATTCGAGCTGTTCGCCGAGGGCGGCGGCAACACCTGGGGCCTGGACTTCGACCGTCACGGCAACGTCATCGCCGGCACCAATTTCGGCGGTTACGCCATGCTGCACCAGGTGCAGGGCGCCTTTTACGTCAAGAATTTCACCAAGCACGGCGCCCTGAAGAACCCGCACGCTTACGGCTACTTCGGCCATGTGCCCTACCAGGGCTTCAAGGGCGGCCACGTCACCAACGGCGGCATCATCTACCAGGGCGGGGCGCTGCCGGCGAAGTACCACCAGCAGTACATCGCCGGCAACCTCCTGGCCAATTCGCTGTACTGGCACATCCTGGAACGCGACGGCTCCAGCTTCCGGGCGAAGTTCGGCGGCGATTTCCTGCTGAGCCACGATCCGTGGTTCCGGCCGGTCGATTGCCTGACTGGCCCCGACGGTGCCGTGTACATCGCCGACTGGCACGACAGGCGCGCCACGCACCTCGACCCCATCGACAACTGGGACCGCAGCAACGGCCGCATTTACCGTGTCGAACCCAGCGATGCGAAGCCGCTGCCGCCGTTCAATCTGGCCAAGTTGACCAGCAAGGAACTGGTCGGTCTGCTCGGGCACAGGAACGACTGGTATGCGCGTGAGGCCCGCCGCCTCCTCGCCGAGCGCCGCGACGCGAGTGTCCTGCCGGAACTGCGGCAGACAGTGCTGAAGCACAAGGACCAACTGGCGCTGGAAGCGCTGTGGGCGCTGTACGTCAGCGGCGGCTTCGACGACGCCTTCGCGTTGAAAACGCTCGGCCACGCCAATGCGGACGTGCGCACCTGGACGGTGCGCCTGCTCGGCGACGCGAAAAAGGTGTCGCCGGCCATCCGCCAGCGCCTGGTCGCGCTGGCGAAGTCGGACCCGAGCCCGACGGTGCGCAATCAACTGGCGTGCAGTTGCAAACGGCTGCCGGCCGCGGCCGCGCTGCCGGTGGTGCGCGAATTGCTGCGCCACGATGAGGACGCCAGGGACCCGCAGATTCCGCTGCTGCTGTGGTGGGCCATCGAGGCGAAGGCAGTGTCCGACCGTGACGCGGTGCTGGCACTGCTGGACGACGCGGCGGCGTGGCGGCAACCGTTGGTGCGGCAGTTCATCGTCGAGCGTCTCGCTCGCCGGTATCTGGCCGAGAACAGCGCCGCCGGGCTGCGGGCCTGTGCCTGGCTGCTCGACCACGCGCCGAGCAGCGCCGAGGTCGATCTGCTGGTCAAAGGCATGGATCAGGCGCTGGTCGGGCGGCAGCTGCCGCAGGTGCCGGCCGTGCTGGAAAAGTGGATCGACAAACTCCGCGCTGAGCGGCCCGACGACCTGAAGCGGTTGCGGCTGGCGTTGCGCCTGGGCAGTGCCGGCGCCTACGCCGACGCCCTGCAGCGCGTGGCGGCCGGCAAGACGCCAGCGGGCACACGGTTGGCGCTGGTTGAGGTGCTCGGCCAGGCCGGCAAGGCGGAGTGCGTGCCAACGTTGTTGCAGTTGTTCGACCAGGCGAAGACCGACGCGCTGCGCAAGGCACTGCTGGCGGCGCTGCAACCCTACCCGGACGTCCGCATCGGTGAGGCCGTCTTGCAGCGCTATCCGAAGTGGTCGGCCGACCTGCGCGGCCGGGCGCAGGCGCTGCTGGCGGCGCGGCCGGCGTCGGCGCTGGCGCTGGCCCGAGAAGTGGACGCCGGCCGCATTGCCGCGAAGGACGTCGGCCTGGAACAGGTGCGGCAACTGGCCCAGCACAAAAACAAGGAACTGCAAAAGTTGGTGGCGAAACACTGGGGCCGCGTCGGCGCCGCGACGGCTGGCGAGAAGCTGACGCGCATCGCCTACCTCACCGCCGCGCTCAACAAGGGCAAGGGCGACCCCGGGGCCGGTCGCGTGCTGTTCGAGAAAAACTGCGGCACCTGTCACACGCTGTTCGGCCGCGGCACCAAACTCGGACCGGATCTGACCACGGCGGATCGCAAAAATCGGCAATGGCTGCTGCTGAACATCGTGGACCCCAGCGCCGTCGTGCGCCTGGACTACGCCGCTTACCACGTCGTCACTGCCGACGGTCGCGTCCTCAGCGGTCTGATCGCCGAGGCCACGCCGCAGGCCGTCACCCTGGTGAACGCCAAAAATGAGCGCACCGTCCTGCCGCGCGACCAGATCGACCGCCTCGATCCGTCACCCACGTCGCTGATGCCGGAAAAACTGCTCGACAGCCTCAGCGATCAGCAGCTGCGCGACCTGTTCAACTACCTCCAGAGCAACGCCCCGCCCCAGGGCGGCCAGGCGGGGCAGAAGCAGGCGCAGGCGTCTGGGCGGCGGGACAGGGAGGCCCCAAAATGGGCTACCCTGGTTGCCCAGTGTCGCTATAATTTGTGTAAATTGCCGGGTTGTTGATTGACACAGGCGGTTTTTTCGGATTCCTGGGAAAAACCTGAAAGTCCGGAGCATCAACTGGCCGATTAACCTTGTAGAATTGTTAAGTGACGATCCCCTTCCTACCGCCCCAGGGAAGTATCATGGTAGGATTCACACTCCCCCCCACAAGCGTGCTGCGTCTGTGGAACTGGATCAGTTCACTCCTCCAGCGCCGGCTGCCGCGCGCGACCGAGGAGCACAGCACGGGTGCGCAAACCCTGTCCACCCGGTTGTCCTTCACAACCGCCGCCTGCTCGGCCAGGACCGAAATCTCCGGCCTCACCAAAACCGAGGCCGAAGATTTGCTCGACTGGCTGGAGGCCAACGGCGATGACCGCTGGGAGTTGAAGGGGATCACTGGCACGGGCTTCGTCCTGCGCCGCCGGTAATTCGTGGTGTGTCCGAGCCCGAGCGCCAGCGCGGAGCCTGCTGTGCCCCGCGCTGGCGCTCGGGCTCCCAGAAACACAAACCATTTCACCCCGCCTTCCGCTCGAACTGCTCACGCAGTGTCGTGATCTGCTGGCGCCGCAGCGCCTCCGGCGCGTACGGGTCGAAGATGACCGGCCCGCGCAGGATTTGCCGCAAGACCTCGAACGCCTGGCGGCGGATTTCCAGGTCGCGCCGCTCCAGGGCCTCCAGCAGCGCCGGCAGCGCCGCCGGGCCGCGCTCGATCAGCTCCCCCACCGCGGTCGAATGCTCCGGCCCCTTGAGGCGCTCGATGGAGCGGTAGATCAACTCCTGCTCCAGAACGCGCTGCACCGCCGGCTCCGCTGGCTTCTTCTCCGCCGCCGGCTCGGCCGCTGGCGCCGGCCCGGTCCCGAAGGTGTCGTCGCTGAAGCCGTGGCCGAGGTACTCGCTGATGGCGATCGGGTCGCGGATGATCTCCTGCGGTGAGCCGTGCGTCCGCACGGTGCCGTCCTTGATGAGATAACTGCGGTCGGTGATCTTCAACGCCTCACGGACATTGTGGTCGGTCAGCAGCATACCGATGCCCTGGTCGCGCAGCGAGCGCACAATGGTGCGGATGTCGGCGATGGTGATCGGGTCGATGCCGGTGAACGGTTCATCGAGCAGGATCAGCAGCGGTTCGCACACCAGGCAGCGGGCGATCTCCAGGCGGCGCTTCTCGCCACCGGACAGGCGAGCGGCGTAGCTCTTGCGGACGTGGTTGAGGCCGAACTGCGTCAGCGCCTCGTCGGTGCGGTCCCAGCGCTCCGAGCGCGTCAGGCGGCGGCCGACGCTGCGGATGTACGGCGCCATCTCCAGGATCGCCAGGATGTTCTGCTCGGCGGTGAGCTTGCGGAAGATGCTGTGTTCCTGCGGCAGATAACCCATGCCGCGCCGCGCCCGCTGATACATGGCCAGCGAGGTGACGTCCTCACCGTTGAACCAGATTTGACCGCCGTTGGGTGTCAGCTGACCGGTGGTCATGCGGAAACTGGTGGTCTTGCCGGCGCCGTTGGGCCCGAGCAGGCCGACGATCTCGCCGGCGTCCACGTCATAGTTGACGCCGTTGACCACCCGGCGGCGGCCGAAGTCCTTGATGAGTCCGCGCACTTCCAGCAGGGCCATGGTCGGTCCTCCCTGACCGCGTTCCGCTTCCCCCACGGCGTATACCCCATCGGCGGGAAATGGGCAAGAGCGATTGAGTGGCCCACCACGTTAGCGCGTGTGGCGTCCGGGCGTGGCGGCACGTTTCCAACGTGCCGCCACGCCAGCCCCGGCCGGATACTCACGGCTTCAACTTCTTTTGCGGATTCGGGGCGGTCGGCGGTGGCGGGAGCTGTGGGGGAGGGGGCAAGACAACGGCCGGCTGGGCGAGCGGCACCGCGTAAGCTGGTACGACCGGGGCCGGGCGCGGCTCGGGGGCCGGCAGTCGCAGGACCAGCGTGCCCTCCCGGATCAGGGCCAGGTGCCGCGGGTCGATCTCCCCGCCCTGCGCCACCAACGTCAGCACCTCGCGCTTCAGCCGGGCCGCCAATTCCTTGGCGGAGATGTCCTTGCCGCCAGCCTCGACCGCCTGAACCCGGTCGGCGTCGAAGTGCATGGTCGTCACGCGGTCGCTGGTGCGGTAGCCGGTCACCGTCCGGCCCTGGCCGTCCATCACCGTCACCGGCTCCGCGACGTTCATGCGCAGCCGCACCGCGAGTTTGCCGTCCCGGTCGATCTTGACCAGGGCCGGGGTCAGGATCGGGCCGCGGGGTAGGCGGCGGTCGTCCGCACCGGCGGCCCTGGGCGGCTGCACCGCGGGGGGCTGGGCCGCGGGCGGCTGCGGCGCGGCGAGGGGCGGCCTTTGGGGTTCCGCCGGGGCCGCCATCGTCCCGCAGGTGACGGTCGCCACCGCCAGCCCGATCAGGCCGGCGGTCAGAAGAACGCCCAGCACCGCTTGCAGTTTTTTCAGCACCATGTCCATTGCCATCCTTTCCATGAGGTGCGCGACCGGGGCAGCAACCACCCCGGCCGCCGGTTGTCCGGCCGCGACCCACGTCGCGGCCCTGGCTGTCGCTGCCGCCAGCGCGACCGGCACGGCCGCGGGCGCCACGCCCTGACTGGCCACCCATCCGGCCAACGCCCCGGCCGGAGTCAGACCGCGGCGGCCAAGGCGGCGTGCCAGCAACGCCCGTGCCCGCGTCAGCCGCGTGGCCACCGTGCCCTCCGGCCAGCCGAGATGCCGGGCCGCCTCCCTGCGCGTCCGGCCTTCCAGGTCGCAGAGCACCAGCGGTGCCCGGTACTTCTCGGGCAGCCGTTCCAGCTCCCCGTCCAGCAGGGGCCGCAGATCCGAACCAACCTCGGCCGGGGCCGCCACCGACCTGCGGAGTTCGCCCACCCGCCGTTCCCGCGCCTGCGCCGCAGATTGACGGTCCGCGCCTTGAGGGCAGTGCGGTGAGCGACGCCGTACAGCCAGTTGCCGACCATGTGGGCGGGGCGGACGGACGCCGCCCGCCGGACCAGGACAAGGAAGGTGGCCTGGAAGGCGTCCTCGGCGTCGGGGCCGTCGCGCAGGACGCGGCGGCAGACGCCCAGCACCATGGGGCCGTGGCGCAGCAACAGCGCCTCGAAGGCGGCCTCGTCACGGTACGCGGCGAAGCGTTCGAGCAACTGGCCGTCGGTCAGGCCGGCCAGTTCCCGGCCCAGTACTGCCCGGCGGAGCCGGCGAAAGACGGTATTCATTGGACTGATTGGCACGTGCTTCCCTCCCTGGTGACGCCTCCCTGCGTTCTCTACATATCCATTGCCCGACCGGCCGCCGCCGGTTTTCTTTTTTCCTCTGGACCTGGCCGCGTCTGGTTGTGACGCGACCGCCATCCAGTCGTCTACAATGATGCCAGCGTCCGCACGCTGACCAAACCGGCCCCCCTGGGAAAGGAGAATCCCATGAACCCAATCCTGGCCGTCGGCCTCGGCATGGCATTGCTCGGGCTCGGCGCCGCTCCAGCAATCATCCCACCCAACAACGCCGTCCGCGCCCTGGTCCGCCGCGACGCCCACGGCGACCCGCTGCCGCCCGGAGCGCTGGCCCGCCTGGGCCGCGTGGACCTCGGCCGACACGGTAGCGACATCCGTTGCCTGGCGGTGTCGCCGGATGGGCGACGGGTGGCTACCGGCAGTGCCGACCGCAGCGTTTGCGTGTGGGACGCGGCCACGGGCCGGGAACAGCGGTGCTGGTCGGCCCATGGCGCCGGCGTGCGGGCGCTGGCCTTCGCGCCGGATGGCAAGGCTCTCGCTTCCACCGATGGCGAAACGGTGCGCGTGTGGGACGCGGCCACGGGCAAACAGCTTGTCGAACTGGATCGGCAGGACGGTGTCTACCACGTCCTGGCTTTCTCCCCGAACGGCAAGACCCTGGCCACCGGCGCCCTGTTTGGGGAGCGCAGGTTGCGCCTCTGGGACGCGGTCACCGGTCGCGAATGCGGACCCTGCTTTGCCTGCGGCAGCGCCGTGATGGGGCTGGCCTTCTCGGCGGACGGCCGACGCCTGTTCGCGGCCTCGACCGCCCTCTGGATTGGCTGCTGGTCCGTGGACAGCGGCGCGGAAATCGTGACGCCTGGACACCACCAGAGCGCAGTGCAGGTGCTGCGCGCGCGCCGGACGGCAAGACGTTCGTCAGTGCCGACACCGGCGGCCAGGTGTGCGTCTGGGACGCGACCACGGGCCGGCTGAAGCGCCAGTGGCAGGCCCACGTCCGGCCCGTGACGGCCCTGGCGTTTGCCGACGACGGCGCCACGCTGGTGACGGCCGACGCCCGCGGCGAACTGGCCCTCTGGAATCCCGCCACGGGCAAGGGCCGCCGCCGGTTGGAACTGCCCGGCGCCAGTGCGGTCGGGATCGCCGGAGCGGGTCGTTGGTTGATCGCCGGCAGCAGCTCGGGGCGGCTGTGCCGCTGGGAAATCCCCACCGGGGCTGAGCAGACGCCGCCGTCGGTCAGCGCCCCGCTCCAGGCCGTGATGTTCGTCGCGGACGGTCGTCTGGCCACGGTGACCGACCGGGATGTTCGCGGTTGGAACGAAGCCGGCCCGCAGACGGGCCAGGTGCTGGCGAAAGCCGTCCCGCGGTGCGCGGCCACCGCCCCCGTGGCCGGCGTGGTGGTGCTCGCCGAGGGCAAGGAGGACACCCGGGGCAACCGCCTGCGCGTGCTGCGGGCGGACACCGGCAAGGAACTCCGCACCTGGCCGACGCCGCACGAGGTCCAGCAGGTGTGCTGCTCCACGGACGGTGAAACCATCGTCAGCGTCGGGCCGAAAGAGATCGTGGTGTGGGACGGCCGCGGCAAAAAACGAACCGACCTGCTCCTTGCAGACGTACTGAAAGAGCCGGCAGACCTGGGCTTCCAGGCCGCGGCCCTGTCCCCGGACGGTGAGTGGCTGGCATTCGCCGCGGCGACGGGAACGATCCAGGTGCGGAGCCTGCGCCGGGCCATCTGGCAGATTCGGATCGGCGAGCAAGGGCCGGATGTGAGCAGGGCCGGCTGGCAGATACGGGTCGGCGACCAGGGGCCATATGTGAGCCTGGCCTTTTCGCCGGACGGCCGACTGCTGGCGTCGGTCACGCAGGCCGGGTTGTTGCAGCTCTGGGAAGTCATCAGCGGGCGGGAGCGGTTGCGTCGGCCCCTGGAGCCCGGTCACCACGGCCCCATGCGCTGGGAACGTGCGGACCCGAAGGCGACGCCCGCCGCGCTGCTGTTTTCCCCAGACAGCCGCTGGTTGGCCGTGGGAGATGTGCGCCGCGCGGCGTGTGTGCTGGACGTGGCCAGCGGGCGCGAGGCGCTGTGCCGCCCCGGACACAGGGACACGCTCTCGGGACTGGCGTGGCGTGCCGACGGCCAGGTGCTGGCCTCTGCCAGCCGCGACGGCACAGCGCTGCTCTGGGATCTGACGCCGCTGATCGCCCGGTCGAAACTGCCGGGGCCGCCGGCCCGAACCGAGGCCGCCCTCTGGGAGGGCCTGGCGTCGGACGATGGGGCGACGGCGCACCGCATGATCTGGGAACTGATCGCCGACCCCGACCGGGCCACCGCACTGCTGGACAAAAAGCTCCAGCAGCGGCCGGAGAAGACCTTCCAGCAACTGCTCAAGGAAGTCGATAGCCCTGCTTTCAAGGTGCGCGAGCAGGCGACCACGGCCCTGAAGCGGCGCGGCGTTGTGGTCCTGCCGGCGCTGCGGCAGAAACTGGCCGGGAAGGATTCGTCCCTGGAACTGCGCCGTCGGTTGGAAGGTGTGGTACGATCGATCGAGAGCCAGGCCATCGACCCCGAAACGGTGCGCCAGGTGCGCGCCGTGGAGGTACTTGAGCACCTGGGTCAGCCGACGGCCCGCGCCGTGCTGAAGCGCCTGGCCGCGGGCACGCCCGACACCTGGCTGACCGTGGAGGCCCTGGCCGCCCTGCGGCGTCTGCAACAGCCGTCGTCCGTGGCCGCGCCCTGAACCCCGTCCCCAGGAGGAGCCCGTCATGCAGCGCCCCCGCCTCTGGCTCTTGACCGCCACTCTGATGCTGGCCTGGACCGGCACCGCCCCGGCGATCATCCCACCCAACAACGCCGTCCGCGCCCTGGCCCGCTTCGACGCGCACGGCGACTCGCTGCCGCCCGGAGCGCTGGCCCGCCTGGGCCGCGTGGACCGCAGCCGGCACGGCAGTGACATCTGCTGTCTGGCGGTGTCGCGCGACGGCCGGCTGGTCGCCACCGGCGGCGCTGACGGCAGCCTTTGCCTGTGGGACGCGGCCAGCGGCCGTGAGCGGCGCACCTGGACCGGCCATGACGGCCCCCTCCTGGCGCTGGCGTTCAGCCCGGACGGCAAGGCCCTGGCCTCGTCCAGCACGGACCAGCACGTGCGCCTGTGGGACGTGACCACCGGCAAGCAGACGCTGCGCCTGATCGGTCACAACGGCGTCGCTTATGCGCTGGCGTTCAGCCCGGACGGCGGCCGGCTGCTCACCGGCGGCCAGAGTCTGACGCGCACCGTGCGCATCTGGGATCTGACGTTTGGCACGGAACTGGAGCCGATCATCCGCTACACCGGCGTGGTGCGGGCGGTGACGTACACAGCGGACAACCAGGCCGTGATCGCGGGCGGCGACGATCAGCGGCTGCACTGCTGGTCGCTGCGCACCGGCAAGGAACTGCGGACCTTCGAGGGGCATTCCAGCAACGTAACCGCCCTGGCCCTGACGCCGGACGGCGCCATGCTGGCGAGCGGCGCTGCGGACGGCGAGGTGCGGCTGTGGCAGACGGCGACCGCCCGGCCGGTGAGGGGGTGGCAGGCGCACAAGGAGTCGGTGACGGGACTGGCGTACTCGGGCGACGGCCGGTTGCTGGCGTCGTGCGCCACGATAGCTGATGGCGTTCAGGTGTGGGAGGCGGCGACCGCCAAAGCGCGGGAGAAGTGCTTGCTGGACAGCTTGCCGATCGGGGTGGGCTTCGGCGGCGGCGGCCGGTGGCTGTTCGCCGCCAGTCGTTCGGGCCGGCTCGGCCGCTGGGAGCTGGCCGCCGCCGGCGCCCGCGACCTGCAAGTCCCGCCGTCGCTTCCCGTGCGGGCCGTGGCCTTCGGCAAGGGCGGCCAGGTGGTCACCAGCACGGCCCAGTCCTGGCACTGCTGGGATGCGGTCACCATGAAAGAACTGGGCAAAACCAAACTGGGTCAGGCCGAGGACGATGTGGCAGTGAGCGCCGCCCCGCAGGCGGATTTGCTGGCCCTCTCGGCTTACGACAAACACGTCCGCGGCCGGGTGCAGCTTTTCCAGGCGAGCACCGCGGTACGGTTGCGCGGCTGGGCACTCCCGAACGTGTTGTCGTGGACCGCGCCGGTCCAGCTGACCGCGGACGGCAAGACGCTCGCCTCCGCGCATCTGGAGCAGGGGTTCCTGTGGGACACGGCGACGGGAAAACAACTCGCCCGTTTCACCGCCGCGGACGTGCAACCGGGGGGTACGCAACCGTTCCTGGCGTTCGCCCTGTCGGCCACGGGACGTCGGTTCGCGGCGTCCTTGAACCGCGGCCCTGTCCGCGCCTGGGACGTGCGCACGCGCGGCGCCCTGGCCACGGTTGGCAGCGAGAACAGCATGTTCGTGAGGCTCGCTTTTTCCCCGGACGACCGCATACTGGCCACGCTCACGCCAGAGGGCCTGGTGCAGTTCTGGGATCTGGACAACGGGCAGGAGCGACTGCGGTTGCCGGCGGCGGTGGCGGCGCCACTGCTGTTTTCGCCAGACGGGCGCTGGTTCGCGACCGGCGGCAAGGGCGGCGCGATCCACGTCTGGGACCTGTTCACCGGCGCGGAGACGCTGCGCTTCACGGGCCACAAGGACTCCATCAACGCGCTGGCGTGGCGGGCGGACGGCCTGGCGCTGGCCTCCGGCAGCCGCGACGGCACCGCCCTGGTGTGGGATTTGAAGCCGCTGGCCGACCGACCCATCCCGAAGATCGCGCTGGACGCCCCCTGGACCGACCTGGCGGAAGCCTCTGCCGCCCGGGCCCACGGGCTGATCTGGGCGCTGACGGCGCGGCCGAAGGAAGTGGTCGCCGAGCTGGACAAACGCCTGCAAGTCAAGGCCATGCCGGGCAAGGCCGTGGCCCAGCTGATCGCCGAGCTGGACAGCCCACGCTTTCAGGTGCGCGACCAGGCTTCCGCGGAGTTGAAGAAACGCGGCGCCGGGGTGCAGCCGGTTCTGCAGGAGGCGCTGACGAAGAAGCCGACGCTGGAGGTCCGCCAGCGCCTGGAGAAATTGTTGCAGGAGATTGTCGCGCTGCCGCACAGTCCCGAGGTCAGGCGGCACGTGCGGGTGGTCGAGGTGCTGGAGCGGATCGGCACGCCGGAGGCCCGCGCCGTGCTGGCGCGGCTGGCGAAGGGGCCGGACGAGCAGCGCCTGACCCTCGAAGCTCGCGCCGCCCTGGAGCGCTTCGGCCGACGGTGGAGCGTGGCGGCGCCGTGAGGTTGACGGGCTCCGAAGCGAGCGCTGCCTTTTGCGCGGCAATTTGTTTGGTGTCCAGTGGCCGGGGCGAGTACACTACCCCTACACGAAGACGGCCGTCACCGCGACGGCCGCGCCGAAACTCGTGTTCCCACCTTTTGCGGAGGTCGTGCATGCGACTCGTGCTTTCCACAGCGTTGGCGTTGACCCTCCTGACCGGCGTGGCCGGCGCCCAGGATGCCCCCAAGCAGGCTCCCAGGGTCGTCCTGCAATCCCCCGACGGCAAGAAAACTTACGATTTGCAGAAGCTGGTCAAGAACGGCCCGGTGCTGGTGCGGCTGACCTGCGCCTGCTCCGGCTGCGACCTGGAACTGCCCTACTTCCAGAAGTTGCAGGCCGCCTACAACGGCAAGCTCCAGACCATCGCCGTCTTCCGCGAGAAGGCCGAGGCCCTTGAGAGCTACGCGGTCAAGAAGGACCTCAAGTTCATGTGGCTGTCCGATCCCAAGGGCCAGCTGTGGAAGACGTTTGACTCCACCGCGATGCCGACCAACATCCTGATCGACAAGGGCGGCCGGGTCGTCCGCATCGTGCCCGGCTGCACCCGCGACGGCAAGAACGCCCAGGTGCTCTCCCAGGAGATCGCCAATATCCTGCAAGTGCCGGTCGCCCAGATTACCGAGACCAAGACGCCGAAGAAGTGAACCCAGGTTCTCTGTCCTGTCGTGGGGCAGACATTCCTGTCTGCCAGGTGTTCGGCAGACAGGAATGTTTGCCCCACGAGCCAGCCGCCCAACCCACCGACCCGGCCGCCGACTACCCAGCTTACGGGTCCGGCGGCCGGGTCGCGGTGTTCCCCGGTTCGCTTCGGCTTGTAAGAACCGCACCCCTTGCTACAATCCGGCCCACTTTGCGTCCCGGCCCGGGCAAGGAGGCGAGCGGACTACGATGCGAACGGAACGAGACCAGGACACCCACAGTTCCCTGTTGCCGCGCTTGCTCGGCGGCTTCGTCGGCCTCGTTTACCGCCGCCCCTGGCTGGCGCTGGTTGTCGCGCTGGCGCTGTGCGCCGCGTCCGTTGTTTACTCCTCGACCCACCTGACCTTCCGCACCCAGCGCAGCGACCTCATCAGCCCCGACAAGGATTATCAGAAGCGCTGGCGCGCTTACCTGGCCGAGTTCGGCGACGACGACGACATGGTGGTGGTCGTCCAGGGCACCGACCGCGCTCGCATGTGCGCCGCCCTGGACGCCCTGGCCGCCCAGGTTGCCGCCGAGCCGGAGTTGTTCGACCGCCTGTTCTACAAGGTCGATCTGCGGCCGTTGTATCGCCGGGCCCTGCTGCTGGCCCCCGCCGAGAAAATCGCGGACATCCAGAACGACATCCGCGACATGCACGAGCTGCTCGATCCGTCCTTCCTGCTGGGCGAGCCGCTGGTCGGCTGGCGGATGCTGACGCTGGGCCCGCTGCTCGAACGGGCGCAGACACAGGCGGAGGCTGCCCGAGAAGCGGGCCGGCTGTCCGCCGGTCAGCAAAAATTCTTCGGCCAGCTGGCCGCCATCGCCCACAGTGCCGCCGTCACCCTCGACGACCCCGCCGCCTACCAGAACCCCTGGCACGCCCTGGTCCAGCAGCCGAGCGGTCAGGAAGAACTGCTCGCCGAGCCGCAGTACTTCTTCAGCCCCGACGGCTCGCTGGCGTTCCTGCTGGTCCGGCCCGTCAAGGACCAGAGTTCGTTCACGTCCGCTCAACAAAGTGTGGATCGGCTGCGCGCGATCGTCACGGCCCAGGGCGGCCGCTTCCCGGACCTGGGGATCGGCCTGACCGGGCTGCCGGTGCTGGAAAACGACGAGATGGTCGCGTCGCAGAACGACACCAACACGGCGTCCTATCTGGCCCTGGCCGGCGTGGCGCTGCTGTATTTGCTGGTGTTCCGTGGCGTCCGTTACCCGCTGCTGACGGTCGGCACGCTGCTGGTCGGCACCGCCTGGGCGATGGGCTGGCTGACGTTGACGGTCGGCCATTTGAACATCCTGTCGGCGACGTTCGCGGTCATGCTGATTGGCATGGGCGATTACGGCGTCCTGTGGATCGCGCGCTGACGAGCAGGAGCGGCAGGGCGGCGCGAGCGTGCTGGAGTCACTGCGGACGACCGCGGGCAGCGTCGGCCCCGGTATCCTGACGGCAGGGACGACGACAGCACTGGCGTTCTACGCCGCCATGCTCGCGGACTTCCAGGCGGTCGCGGAGTTGGGCTGGATCGCCGGCAGCGGCGTCCTGCTGTGCGCCTTCTCGTGCTTCATCGTGATGCCGCCCCTGCTGCGTCTGGTGGACCGCCGCGACCGGCGGGCGTCCCCCCCACCCCGACCCTCCCCCCTGGGGGGGAGGGTCGGGGTGGGGGGGATGACACGCACGGCGTCTGGCTGCCGGGCCTGGCCGCACGGCCGCGACTGGTCATCGGCGTGAGCGTGGCGCTGACGGCGGTGCTGGCCGTCTTCGCCCTGCGCATTCCCTATGACCACAATCTGCTGCATTTGCAGGCCGCCGGCCTCGACTCGGTGAAATGGGAGATGACGCTCATCGAGCACACCGCCGGGGCCAGCTGGCACGCCATCAGCTACACCGACACGCAGGCCGAGGCGCTGGCGCTGAAGGAGCGCTACGAGAAACTGCCCGGCGTCAGCCGCGTGGTTGAGTTCGCCACCCTGGTGCCGGCCGACCAGGACGCCAAGCTGGAGCGCGTGCGCGACATTCAGCACCGCTTGCGTCGTCTGCCCGCTCGCGGCCGGCCGATCCCCCACGACCCGCCGCACCCGGCGGCGCTGACGGCCCGGCTGGACGCGGCCATCGCGGCGCTGCAACCGCTGACGGCGGGGCCGGCGCCGTTGCTGGACGGCCAGCTGGTCGGCCGCTTGCAAACCTTCCGTCACAAGCTCGCCGCCATGAACCCGGCGCTGGCAGCGGAGCGGCTGGCGGCTTTCGAGGACGCACTGACGCGCGATCTGCTGGAAGACCTGCACAAGCTCAAGGACGTCTCGACGCCGGAGCGCATCGCCGTCACGGACCTGCCGGCGTGCGTGCGCGAGCGCTACGTCGGCGCCAGCGGCAAATGGCTGCTGCGCGTGTTCGCGAAGGATTGTTTGTGGGATTACGGACCGCTGAAGCAGTTCGTTGAGCAGGTCAAGAGCGTGGACCCGGAAGCGACGGGCAAGCCGTTTTCGACGCTGGAGGGGCTGCGCTCGATGAAGCACGGCTTCCTGTGGGCGGGAGTGTACGCGCTGATCGCGATGGTGCTGGTGCTGCTGCTGGACTTCCGCAGCGTGCGGCACATGCTGGTGGCGCTGGCGCCGATGGTGATGGGCATGGTCATGTCGCTGGGCGTGCTGGTGCTGAGCGGTCTGGCGCTGAACCCGGCGAACATGATCGCTTTCCCGTTGATCCTGGGTGTGGGCATCGACAACGGCGTCCACGTGCTGCACGACTATTTCTCGCGCCGCCGCGACCGGCATTATTTGCTGGGCAGCAGCACGGGCCGGGGCATCGCGGTGGCGGCGCTGACGACGATTCTGGGCTTCGGCACACTGATGCTGTCGCACCACCGCGGCCTGGCAAGCCTGGGGTTGTGCCTGACGCTGGGCGTGACGTGCTGCATGCTGTCGGCGCTGGTGTTCCTGCCGGCGGTGCTGCGGCTGCTGAGCATCCGCCGGATGACGCAGGAGCAATCCGCGGCCGCGGTGGTGGCGGCGCGGGCGGTCGTGGTGGCGCCGGCGGAGGTGGCGCGGGTGGCGGCGTGAGACGGATGATTTCATTGATGGTTTCGCGATCAGGTGCGCGAAACCATCAATGAAGAAGTTGATCTTTCAGGGCAACGGCCGGACGACCAGCCGATAGACGTGGGCCGGGCCGCCGCTGTCGTGGGCGTCGATCAAACTGAGGTAATAAACGCCGTCGCGCGGCAGCGTCACCTCCAGGCGCGGGTCGGGGCTTTTGCCCGGGTTGCTGCCGTCGGCGACCTGCCGGCCGGCGGCGTCGTAGAGCGTGAACAGCGGGTCCAGGCCGGAGCCGAACCGCGCCGCCTGCACCTCGATCAGCAACTTCTGCCCCGCCTTGCCGTCGAGGCGGTACACGTCCACGTCGCGCGGCCGCTCGATCACCCCTTCCACGATCTGCGGAATCTGCAGCGCCTGGGCCTGGCGGAAGCCGTCATTCGGCTCCTTCTCCTTGAGCAGTGGCGCGGACACGTCCACCAGCAATTCATGCGGTTTCGTCTCGCCCAGCTCGGTGACGACGGTGAAGGACACCGGCGCCTTCAGCCCGGCCGGCAGCGTCACGTCGGCGACAACCTGCGTATCGCCGACCTTCTCCGGGTTCTTGTCCGGCACGCTGGCGTTGCCCTGGCTGACGATCTTGATCTTGACACCGTCCGCGGCGAACTTCACGTCCTTGACTTTTTGCAGGTGCAGGCCGCGGACGGTGACGCGCGTGGTCGCCCCGGCGCGGCGCCGAGCGGCACCGTCACCACGACGCGCGGCTCCGCCTTCTTGGGCGGCGGCTTCTTCTGGGCGCCGGCGTGCGGCGGTCCAACGGATAGCGCGAGCAGCGCCAGCGCAAGGATCAAAGTTGTGGTTCGCATGTCAGCCAAAGATTTCGCGCACCGGTTCGCCGCGATCGAGGATTTCGATGGGCCGGCCCTCCGGGTGCATCAGCCAGCGGTGCGGATCGACGCCGACCGCCTCGTAAATGGTGTACGCCACGTCCGCCGGGGCCACTGGCCGCCGCGTCACGTACGCCCCCTGCCGATCCGTCGCCCCAATGACGCTGCCACCGCGGACGCCGGCGCCGGCGAACAACAGCGACGCCGCCGGGCCCCAGTGGTCGCGGCCCACCTCACGGTTGACGCGTGGCGTGCGGCCGAACTCGCCCATCACCACCACCAGTGTGGACGCCAGCAGGCCACGCTGGTGCAGGTCGTCCAGCAGCGCGGACAGCCCCGCGTCCAGTTCCGGCAGGCGGCGGTTCAGACCATTCCAGATTTGACTGTGGTGGTCCCAACCGCCGTTGTTGACCGTCACGAAGCGGACGCCGCGCTCCACCAGCCGCCGCGCCAGCAGACACGACTGGCCGAACGTGCTGCGGCCATAGTGCTCGCGCAGGGCGGTCGGCTCCTGATGGATGGCGAACGCCTGGCGGGCGGCCCCAGACAGCACCAGCGTCGCGGCGCGCTGCTGGAACTCGGTATACGTCGCCATCTGGTCGTTGCCCTGCACCTGACGGGCCAGGCCGTCCACCGCCCGCAACAGCGTCTGGCGGCGCTGCGTGCTGCGGTCGTTGAGGTTCTCCAGTGGCGTCACGTCCTGCACCTGGAAGTCCGCGGCGCTTGGGTCGCCGGTGCGGAACGACTCGTAGCGGCCACCGAGGTAAGCGCTCTTGCCCAGCTCCCAGGTGAACGACGGGTTGCGCGGCACCGCGACATAGGGCGGCAGCGGCCCGCGGAAGCCGAGTTGATGCGCCACCACGGCGCCCATTGCCGGGTAGTCGCCGAACGCCGAGCCGAAGCGGCCCGACAGCACCCAGTTGGTCGCCGTCTCGTGGTGGTCGTTGTTGTGGGCGCCGGAGCGGATCAGGCAGACTTTATCCATGTGCCGCGCCAGCCGCGGCAGCAGGTTGCCGACCTGCAGGCCCGGCACGTTGGTCGCGATGGGCCGATAGATGCCGCGGATTTCCTCCGGGGCGTCCGGCTTCAGATCGAAGCTGTCATGGTGCGACAGGCCGCCGCCGAGGTAGACGAGGATGACCGACTGCGCCCGGCGCTGCGCGGCGTCGCCGGCCGGCTCTGCTGCGCCTGCAGCGCGTCCGCCAGCGTCAGGCCGACGGCGCCGAGGGCGCCGACGTGGAGAAAATCGCGGCGCGAAACGCCATCGCAACGGCGGTGCGCGCCGCCAAGAAACACATCGAACATCGTTCTGCCCCTGGGAACGGCTGCCAGCATGAACAACAACTAACCTTCATTTATACCACTTCATCGCGGGATAGCATCGCATGAATTCGGTCGCCGGGCGCAGCGGACTTCCCGATGCCGATTGAACGCCCATTCACTACCATTGGCCTGGACGGACCGTTCGAGGAATGGTCTAATGCGTCTGAAAACCAATCGTCGCCCGACCCGGCGTGTAAGCTCTTCTCTCCCCGCCGGTATTTACTCACGACCACAACCATAACCGCAGAGGACCAGGACATGAAGAAATGGATCGCGTGCTTGGTGATGGGCGTCTTCACGGTCGCGGCGTTAGGAGGCGACGGACCGGTCGTGTGGCCGCAGTTCCGTGGGCCGGGCGGCTCCGGCGTGGCGGACGGCCAGAAGCCGCCCGTCGAATTCGGCCCCGACAAGAACGTCAAGTGGAAGGTGACCGTCCCCCCTGGGTTTTCCTCGCCGATCGTCGTGGGCGACAAACTCGTGCTCACAGCGTTCGAGGGCGGCAAACTGTACACGATCGCCTACCGCCGCAGCGACGGCAAGGAACTCTGGCGCGCCCACGCTCCGGCGAAGCAGATCGAGGAGTTCCACAAGACCGAGGGCAGCCCGGCCGCGTCCACGCCGGCGACGGACGGCAAGCGCATCGTCTCGTATTTCGGCTCGTGCGGGCTCTTCTGCTACGACCTGGACGGCAAGCAATTGTGGAACTTCGAGCTGCCTCCGGCCGAGATTTTCGGCGCTTCGGCAGCGGCGTCTCGCCGGTCATTGCGGACGGACTGGTCGTGCTGCTGCGCGACGTGACGAAGGACGCGAAAATCCTGGCGCTTGACATGGCTGGCGGCACGCTCAAGTGGGAGAAGCCGCGGCAGTCGCCGACATCGTTCGGCACACCGGTTGTGTGGGACACGCCGGCCGGCAAGCAGGTGGTGGCGCCCGGGTTCGGCCGGCTGATCGGCTACGACCTGAAGACCGGCGCCGAGAAGTGGGTGGTGGCCGGCATGCCGGCCGTGTGCTGCCCGTCCCCGGTCGTGGCGGACGGCAAGCTGTTCTTCGCGGGCTGGTCGCCCGGCGACGCGGAGGAGAAGGATTTCAAAATGCCGACGTTTGACGATCTGCTGAAGCAGGCCGGCCAGGAGAAACTCGGGTATCTGACCAAAGCGGCCTCCGAGAAGACCTTCCTGAAGGGCTTCTTCGACAACAACGACACGAACAAGGATGGCAAACTCACCCGCGCGGAATGGGACCTGGCCATGAAGCACCTGGCCACGTCCAAGAACAGTGCGTTCGCGCTGAAGGCCGGCGGGACCGGCGACGTGACGGAGACCCATGTGTTGTGGAAAAAGAAGAAGGGCGTGCCCTACATCCCGTCGGCGCTGGTGTACCGCGGGCAGTACGTCATGATCCGGGACGGCGGCCTGGTCACCGCCTATGACGAGAAGACGGGCAAGGACGTGTACGTGCAGGCGCGGGTGGCCGCGCCCGGCCGCTACTACGCTTCGCCAGTGGCCGCGAACGGCCACATTTATTTCACCTCCCTGGACGACGGCGTGGTGACAGTGATCAAGGCCGGGGCGGCCAAGGCGGAGGTGGTGGCGCAGAACCCGGCCCTCGGGGAGCGGGTGGCGGCCACTCCGGCCATCGCGGATGACACCCTGTATGTCCGCACCGCCGGGCACCTGTATGCCTTTGCCCAGAAGAAGTGAGCCGTTCTTTCGTAGTGCAGGCGGCCCTGTGACGCGACAGGGCCGCCTGCACTACGAAATGGCGAATGGGAGAACGGGCTCGCGAAGAAGCGCATCGGGGCGATCTGGACGCTCAATACGCAACTGGAAGACTTCCCGCTCGCAGACGCCCGTGGTTACGGCGCCGCCGTCCGCAACCTGCTCGACCTGGTCCGTACCGACCTCGATTCCTTCACTGCGGGCGAGATCACATGTCTGGAGAACCACGGCTACTCGCTGGCCGACGCGGCGCTGCGGTCGCGGGCGCCGGACCTCTGCCCAAATGTGGCCGCCCCGTTCCGGTGGCCGCACCCGGACTGGTCGGCCGACGGCAAACTTCAAGAAGCGCTGGCGAACAGCGCGTCGCGGAAGATCGAGAGCGACCTGTGGCGCTACTTTACCGGCTGGCGCGCGCGTCCCAGGGGCTAACGCCCTGGCTACCACCTGCCGCTCCTCCGGGGCTACACCCGTCCGCCACGCGCGCTAACCTCCTGAAGCCCTGCCGATCACGCGCTCGGTGCCGCAGTGCGGACACTGAAATTGCTTGCCGGGCGCCGCCCCGTGGACGTTGACGGCCTTGCCGCAGGCGAGGCAGCGCTGCACCGTCGCGGCCGACAGGGCGCGCACCCCCGAGCCGCGATCAAGGCGAACCCACATTCACCCCGCCCTGTGCAGGTTCATGAAGCACCGTCCTCCGCGCCCACGCGAATGCCCACCGCGCGCATCAGCGCCAGGGCGTTGCTGTGCGTCACCACGCCCGGCCGCAGCCGATAGTCGAAGTGCAGCGTGCCGCCCTCCAACTGATCCTCGAAATGGACGTTGCGCGCCAGCGGTTCGAGGTTCGCGGCAATTTGCGTCAGCGCCAGGTCGTGCGTTGTCACCAGGCCGATGGCCGGCCGTTCCAGCAGCGTGCGCAGGATGCCCTCGGTGCCGATGCGGCGGTCGTGCGAATTGGTGCCGTGCAGGATTTCGTCGAACAAATACAGCAGCGGCAGCGGCCCCTGCGTCAGGTCGAGCACCTGCCGCAGCCGCGTGATCTCCGCGTAAAACCGCGACTTGCCCGCCTGCAGCGAATCCTGGATGCGCAGCGTCGCGCCGATGGCCAGCGGCGACAGCCGTAGCCGCACCGCGCGCACCGGCGCCCCGCCAGCGCCAGCACCGCGTTGACGCCGACCGTGCGCAGAAAAGTGCTCTTGCCCGACATGTTCGAGCCGCTGACCAGCAACAGCCGTTGTTCGCCGCTCAGGCACACGTCGTTGGTGACGCACGTCCGCCGCGGCAGCAGCGGATGGCCCAGGCCGGTGCCCTCGAACAGCGGCCCAGCGGCGACCACCTCCGGAAACGGGTCGGCCGGGTTCTCGAAGGCGTAGCCGGCCAGGGCGGTCAGCGCCTCGATCTCGCCGACGGCCTCGACCCAGCGCGGCAGCGCCGCCGCGGTCTGCCAGCGCCAGCGCTCCACCTGGAATGCTGTCTGCGTCGTCCACAGCACGAACGGGGCGATGATGCCGAACAACTGGTTCTTTGAGGAATCGAGCCGGTCGATCAGCTGCGACAACTGCGCCAGTCGCCGCGACGGCGGTTCGCCCGCGGCACGCAGCGCCGCCTGCAACTCGACCAGGCGCGGCGCCGCGAAGCGCGCACGCTCGATGGCCGTGAGCAGGTGCGTCAGGTGGAACAGGTCCAGCGACTGGCCGTGCAATCCTTCCAGCGCGTGCCGCACGCGCGGCGCCACCCACAGCGCGAAGCCGCCCTGCGCCAGCAGCGCCACCATGACCCAGGCGAAATGCACCTGGCCGAAGGACCACGCGGCCACCAGGGCCCACGTCAGCGTCACCAGCGCCAGCGCCACCCAGCCGGCCAGCGGCAGCGGCGCGTGCGCCACCTTGCCGGCCCAGGCAGCCAGGCCCGCGGTGTCCACGCCCGCCGGCACGTCGCCGCCGGTCAGCGTCAGCTGCTCGCGCCAGTCGAACAGGTCGCGCAACTCGCGCACCGCCTCCTGCCGCGGCCCCAGCTCCGCCGGCGTTCCCGGAGCCGCGAGCCAGCGTGCCAGGGTGTCGCGGCCCACCCGGGTGCGGGCCGTACACAGCCGCTCGAACAGCGAGCCCTTGCCAAACAGGTCCAGGTCCGCGGCGTACAGGTGATTCTCGTCGAAGTAATTGACGCCGCTGACGCCGGTGCCGGCCCAGCGGTCGTCAAGGCGGCCCAGGCCGCGCTCGTAGAAGGCGATGCCGCGCCGCGCCTGCCGGTCGGCGCGGGTGGCGCTCAGGAACGGCGGCGTCAGCGCCACGAAGCCGAGCGCCGGCACCGCCAACAGGAAAGGCGTCCACACCTGAAACACCACCGTCGGCCAGAAGATGACAAAGGCGAGCGCGAATAACCAGAAGCGCAAGTTGCCGAGCCAGGCCAGGCGGCGCTGCTGCTCGGCATGGCGGGCGCGGAAGTGGTCGAGCCGCTGTTGATAGGCCAGGCGCGGGTCGGGAGACGGCACGGCGGACGTGAGGGGCATTGGCAAGCCTTCGCGAGTCAGGGGACGGGTTGGCGCCGGCGGGGCGACCGGCGCTTTCAGGATACCGCGCCCCCGTCGGCGGGGCCAGACGACCAGCTATGCGAGCAGCGCCTGAATGGGGCTGCCCGCGCTGACGACCAGGGGCCGCCCCTGCTGATCGGTGACGTGCGCCCGCGGGTCGATGCCCAGGCAGTGGTACACCGTCGCGGCGAGGTCGGCCGGGCTGACCGGGTGCGTGGACGGGTAGCTGGCACTGCGGTCGGAGGAGCCGTGGACCTGGCCGCCGCGCACGCCGCCGCCGGCCAGCACCACCGAGTAGCAGAACGACCAGTGATCGCGGCCCGCGCTGCCATTGACGCGCGGCGTGCGGCCCATGTCACCCATCCAGACCACGAGCGTCTCGTCGAGCAGGCCGCGGTCGTCCAGATCCTGCAGCAGCGCCGCCAGGCCCTGGTCAGTGGGCGGCAGCAGCACGTTCTTCAGGTCGCGGAAGTTCTGGCCGTGCGTGTCCCAGTCGCGGTTGCCGAACGAATACAGCGTCACCAGCGGCACGCCCGCCTCCACCAACCGCCGCGCCAGTAGACAGTTCTGGCCGAACGCCGTCGGGCCGTAGCGGTCGCGGACGCGCTGCGGCTCCCGCGCCACCTCGAAGGCGGCCCGGCTGGCGGGCGACGACAGCAGCTCAAACGCCCGTCGCGTGAAGCCGTCCAGGGCGCGGGTGTTGGCCGTCGCCTCCAGCGCCGGCGCCGCCCGCGTCATCTGCTCCAGCAGCTGCCGACGGCCGCCCAGCTGCCGGCCGTCCGCCTCGGTCATCACCGCCATGACGCCGCCCAGGTCGAGCGTGCCGTTGTGCGGCCGGTTGAACGGCACCGTGAACGGGTCGTAGTGGCGGCCCAGGCAGCCCGCGTTCTGACCGAGGCTGTCGTTGTGGCCGAAGTGGCGCAGGTCGCCGAGCGTCACGTAGGAGAACACGGGCCGCGTCGCTGGCCGCAGCTTGCTGACCACCGAGCCGAGCGACGGCAGGTCCAGCGGGCTGGCCGGCGGCTCAATGCCGAGCACGTCGCTGCGCGGGTGCGAGTAGCCGGTCAGGGCCAGGTAGGCGCCGATGGCGTGGTCGTTGTCGCGGTGGTGGACGGAGCGGACGATGGCGTAGCGGTGCGCCAGGCGGGCCAGGCGCGGCAGGTGTTCGGTGATCGCGACGCCCGGCACACTGGTGGCCACGGGGCGAAACTCGCCGCGGATTTCGGCGGGCGCGTCGGGCTTCAGATCCCAGATGTCGAGGTGCGACGGGCCGCCGTAGTTGAACACGAGGATGCACGCCCGGGCCCGGCCGGAGCGGTTCGCCGTGGGCCGCTGCGGTTGCGCGGCGCGGCGCGTAACCAGTCCGACCACAACAGGCCCGTGAAGCCGAGGCCGCCGACCCGCAGCGCCTCGCGGCGCGTGAGGCCGTCACAGAGTCGAACGCCGGAATTCTGGATGGACAGCATGGTGGTCTCCTCATCGTAGCGGAAGTCGCCAGACTTCCGAAGCGACTCCGGAAGTCTGGCGACTTCCGCTACCCCTTGATTACGCCAGCAGCCCGTCGATCTTGTTGCCGATGACGAGGTGGTGCGGGCGGTTGGTCTGGTCGTGCAGCACGGTGTCCGCGGGCACGCCGAGCAGGTGGTACACCGTGGCGGCCAGGTCGCGCGGGTTGTGCGGTTGCGCCACGGGGTAGGCGGCGATGCCGTCGGAGGCGCCGTAGACGACGCCCGCCGCGGCGCCGCCGCCCGCCAGGGCCACCGAGTACACCCACGGCCAGTGGTCGCGGCCGCCGTTGTTGTTGACGCGCGGCGTGCGGCCGAACTCCGCCGTGGCCAGCACCAGCGTCGAGTCCAGCAGGCCGCGCTGATCCAGGTCCGCGACCAGCGCGGCGAAGGCACGGTCGAAGGTCGGGCAGAGCAGGTCGCGCATCTGGCTGAAGTGGCGGCTGTGCGTGTCCCAGGAGCCGACCGGCGTGTGGCAGAAACTGACGTTGATGAGCGGCACACCCGCCTCGGCCAGCCGCCGCGCCAACAAGCAGCACTGGCCGAACTGGGTGCGGCCGTACCCGTCGCGCACCGCCGCCGGCTCGCCGGCGAGGTCGAACGCCCGCGCCGTCTGGGCGGAACTGAGCAACCCGAAGGCGCGCTGGTGGTAGGCGTCGAAGGTCTGCACCTCCGCGACGCGC
Source organism: uncultured Gemmataceae bacterium (assembly GCA_963750165.1). Taxonomy (GTDB): domain Bacteria; phylum Planctomycetota; class Planctomycetia; order Gemmatales; family Gemmataceae; genus CAVVPN01. The sequence goes on from CAVVPN010000003.1 coordinate 1,810,261, forward strand.
TCCAGGCGGCGGCGCTGGCTGTCCACTTGCTCCAGCAACCGGCCGCGGTCGTGCAGGCGCAGCAGCGGCACGTCGTCGCGCGGGCGGACGGCCTCCACGCGCACGTCGGTCGGCCGCAAATCCTGATCGACCTGGAGCGGGGCGTGGCGGTTGCCGAGGAAGCCGGGGAGTTGGCCGTGCAGCACCGTGCCGTTGTTGCGGCGCATGAGCGGCCCAACGTGAACCCATGTCGGCAGCATCCGGGACGGCCGCAGCTGGCTGAGCACAGCGCCGAAGGGCGGGAAGTCCGTCGGTGCGGGTGGGAAGTCGCCGCGGCTCTCGACAGCGGGCGGGTGGGCGTGGCCGGTCAGCGCGGCCAGGCTGGCCTGGACGTGGTTGGCGTTGCCGTGGCTCAGCGAGCGGATGACCGCCAGTTTGTGCATGAGGCGGGCAGAGCGCGGCAGCAGCTCGCCGACGCGGACGCCGGGCAGGCTGGTCGCGGTGACGCCGAACTCGCCGCGGGCCGGGGCGGGGCCATCCGGCTTGGGATCCCAGGTTTCCTGCTGGGCGTGGCCGCCGTGCAAATACAGCACGATTACGGAGCGGGCGCGGCCGAAGGTCGAGGGACGCCCCGGTTGGGCCTGTGCCCGGGCGCGGAACAGGTCGGGCAGGAGCAGGCCGAGGCCGGCGCCGACGCCGACGCGCAGCATTTCGCGGCGCGTCAGGCCGTCGCACAGGCGAACGCCCGAACCGTGGATGGGCAGCATGGTAGTCTCCCGTTTGGCTCAATAAATCGGTTCACGTCGGCGGCCCGTTGGCTACGAGATCGATTCAGGGGTCAGTTCTTTTTCAGGATGACGCCCTCGTGCAGTTCCACATGGTCCCGCCCCGAGAAGGCACTCGCGTAGCCCTTGAACTGGAGTTCCTGGCCGACCTGCACTGACTGGAAGGTCATTTTCGACCGCCCCGAACCGAAACACGGGCATTTCACCACCACGCGCACCGGCCGGGCAACCTTCTCCTTGAACCCCGCCAGTTGAAAGGTAAATTCCATCTCGTCCGATTTGGCGGCGACCACCGTGCCGGTGACGATGACCGGCTGATCGTTATATTTTTTGGTCGCAGCTTCCGGGCTGTCCACAAAGTCCTTCGTGAGCTGGGCGGCACTGACGCTGACCACCAGGTCTTTCCCCTTGGCCGTGATCTCACAACTGTGCAGAAGGCAGACGCCTTGCAGGCTGATAGACGACAGCTTGCCCCGGATAGTGACCGACTGGTTGCGGGAGAGGCGGTTGATGGCGTCTTCGTGCTTGAGGCTAAAGTTAAGCATGAGGATGTTGGGAGCCGCTCGCAACTCCACGTAGGGCTCGGAGGAGTCGCAGATCGCACGGGTCACGACGCCGGAGACCTCCAGGACTTTGCCCAGATACTTGTCCTTCGCCGCCGTCGGGTTCGCGAAGTATTCCTTCGACAAATCCAGGTCGGTGATGGCGACGGCCGGCCCCGCGGGCGCCGGCTCGCCGCCGCCTGCCTGCTTGAGCGGCACCTCCGGCAGGACGTTAGAAATCACTTTCAGCCCCTCGTTGGGGGCTGTCTTGGCCATCCAAACCTTGACCGTCGGTGAGAACGTTCTTACGTCCGAGACATCGGATTGGCCGGCGTGAACGCCTTCCTTGTTGAGCGGTTCGTTCACCCGCACGCTGTACTGGAGACCCTTGAAAAGGATGACAAACCAGTATTCCGCCCCCGCCCGGGGACCGTCCTCAAATCGGTACGCGATCTTGTGGTCCAGGATCTTCGCGCCATCCGCCGCCGTGCGGACGGTGAGGGAAGTTTGCGTGAGAGTCACTTCTGTCCTTGGGCCGGTGTCCGGCGGCGGCTTTTCGGAGTTACCGCCCTTCTTCCCTGGGCCTGGTTTCGGGTTGATCGGCTTCTTGGCCTTGTCCGTCCCCGTGGCCTTGGCGGGATCGGCGGACTTGGACGGGAACATGTCGTTCCAGCGCATGGCGAAGACCACGCCCGCCACCACCAGCAAGATGAGCAGCACCCCGCCGCCGATGAGGTTGCGCGTCATCCCGGAACCGGCCTCGTCGTCACGCGACTGCTTGCCCTTCTTGCCTTTCTTCCGGGGCCGATCCTCTTCCTCGTCGTCTTCCTCATCCTCGTCCCGGCGGTTCACCGGTTTCTTCGCGGCGCTCGCCTTTTTCGCCGGCCGTGCCGGCGCCTCCTCTTCCTCATCCTCCGCGACGGCGGCGCGCGCCGGTTTTTTGGCCGCGACCTGCTTTTTCGGCGGCGGCGAGGCTTCCTCCAGGTCTTCTTCCTCTTCCGCGGGCACGCGCACGGTCTTCGTGCATTTCGGGCAGCGGATGAGCTTGCCGGCGAGCCCCGGCTTCGCCAGTTTCAGGGACGCCTGGCAGGCAGGGCAGGTCATCTGAATAGGCATGATCGATGCCCCGTTCTCAAGTGAAGGAGGGATTCGGGTACTGCGTTGGCGATGAGAGGAGTATACCGGATCGCTGCGGGGTTCCGCAAAAACGAAATGCTATTTTCCCCGAACGCCCGACCGGCGACGGGTCCGAGACGTGGATGGCCGCTCGCTGCCTCCTGGTGGGAAGTTCCCGTGGTGCTGGGTTGGGGTTGCGGGTAGGGAATCAGCGCTGCCCCAAGGTTGTCCGGGGTGTTTGTGACATGAAATGAAACGCAAGCCCTCCCTGGCACTATCTCCATTATACCGCCCAGGCCGCGCCTGGGGAACGGTCTGCAGCCGTTCGAGAGTGCCGTTGACAAAACCGCGGCCGCCGCTATGGAGTCGCTCCAGTCCTCCGCCCCGTCCCAGGAGACCCGACCGATGGTCCGTCGCGTTCTCGTGCTCGCCGCCTGTGCCCTGGCGGTCCCCCTGGTGCTCGCCGGTTCGCTGGCGCGGACCCGCCGTTCCGCTACCCCGAGGGCAAGTGTGGCACCGGCGAACTCAAGTACCGCAACGGCGTGCCGGTGCTCACGGTTTCGGGCACGCCGGAGGAGATCGGCAGCGCCGCCGGCGTGCTGGCCCTGCAACCGGGCAAGCGCATCGCCCGTTACCCCGAGGAAATCCTCAAGCGCTTCTGTGTCGGCTTCCTGTGGGGCTCCGTCGTCAAGGCCGGCCAGACGATGGTGGAGCAATTCCCCCCCGACTACCGCAAGGAGCTGGACGCCCTGGCCGTCGCCGGTCAACCCATCGGCATCACCCGTGAACAGCTGATCGCCGCCAACACGCTGTTCGACCTGAAAAAGATCGTCGCCTGTTCCGCCCTGCTGGTCGAGCCCGGCCGCAGCGCCACCGGCGGCCCGTTGCTGGCCCGCAACCTCGACTTCCCGACGCTCGGCTATTTGCAGGAGTACAGCCTGGTCACCGTCTACCGGCCGCGGGACGCGAAACACGCCTTCGCCACCATCGGCTTCCCGGGCGTGATGGGCTGCCTGTCCGGCATGAACGACGCCGGCCTGACGGTCGCGGTCCTGGAAGTGACGCAGGTGAGAGTCGGTGAATCCTGGTTCGACATCAACGGCGTGCCGTACGCGCTGTGCTACCGCCGCGTTCTCGAAGAATGCTCGACCATCGACGAGGCTCACACGCTGCTGTCGCAGATGAAGCGCACGGCCCTGAGCAATCTGGTGGTGGCCGACAAGCAGGGCGTGGCAGTGTTCGAGATCACGCCGCAGCGCGTGTTGGTGCGCCGCGGCCCGCACGGGGCCAGTGTCTGCACCAACCACTTCTTATCGGACGAGCTGCGGCCGCGCGTGCAGTTGAACTTCTACAACACACTGGACCGCTTCACGGCGCTGGAGCGCGTGGCGCAGATGGATCGGCCGCTGGGCACGGCGGAACTGCACGTGGCCATGCACGCGGTCAGCCACCCGCTGGACACGTTGCAGACGATGATTTTCGAGCCGGCGACGCTGCGGCTGCACCTGGCCATGGGCATGACGCCGTCCTCCGGGGCGGAGTTGCACGTGCTCGACCTGGGGCCACTGCTGGCGGGGAAGCTGGATTGAGTCCGGCGGCGGGAGGGGTGCAGCGCGCTAAGCCGCAAGCGGCAGGCCAGATGGAGGTGGAGCGCGAGCCCATCTGGCCTGCCGCTTGCGGCTTAGCGCGCTTAATGTTCACTTGGCGGAGCCCTCCGCCTTACGGGCCTCGTCCGCCAGCCCCAGCTGCGTCGCCTTGCGGAGCCGGCCGGTGGCGTTCAATTCGTCGAGCGCCTGCTTGACCAGCATCGTCTTCCGCACCGCCCCCGGGCCGATCAATTTCGCCTTCTGGCCCATCTCCTCGGCCGCCTGGCGGGCCGCCTGCTGGTCGTTGTTCTGCAAGGCCGCTTCCAGGTCATCATTCAAGCTCTTGAACTCGATCTCATCGATATGCTTCATCACCTCGCCGTTGGCGGAGCCGTGGCCCACCGCGGTGTAGCACACAGGCGGTCCAGCAAGGTCACCCGGGTTGCGGGCCAGTCGGACATACCAGTCACCCTCCGGAAGGTAGAACGGGCCTCGGCGGCAATGCTTACAAGAAAAAGATCGCGCGGTCGCAAGCGGCTTATACCAAATCGCCTTGATCGTTCTGGTTTCGAGTCCGAGCCCGAGCGTCAGCGCGGGGCAGACTTGGCCCCGCGCTGACGCTCGGGCTCCGACCCACCAATAACTTTCATGGCGATTTGGTATTAGCGCTCTGCAACCCGCCCGCCTTCCCCAGCATACCGCGGCTGCAAAGCGCTCTAGCCACGGCCCGCCGCTTCTGGCATCATTTCCCCCGCTTTGCCCCGAACGGACTCGGGGCCGCCGCGACAGGGAGTGTCATGCCGGCCGCGACCGCCGAACCTCCGCCGCCCCGCCGTTGGCGCCGCCGCCTGCGCCGCGCCGGCGCCTGGCTGCTGCTCGCCGCCGCCCTGGCCGAGAGCGGCCGCGTGATCTTCGGTAACAACTTCCACACCGTCATCCCCGGCCGCGTCCACCGCTGCGCTCAACCGTCGCCGCGCGACCTGGAGGCGGCCGTCCGCGACCACGGTATTCGCACCGTCGTCAACCTGCGCGGGTGTTGCAGCGAGCATCCGTGGTATCTGGCCGAGAGCCGCACCACGCACCGGCTCGGCGTCTGTCAGGAAGACGTCTGCCTGTCCGCCGGCCGACTGCCGCCGACCACCGAAATCCGCCGCCTCGTGGAAGTGCTCGACCGCGCCGAGTACCCGCTGCTGCTGCACTGCCGCCGCGGTGCCGACCGCACCGGCCTCGCGTCCGCCATCGTGACACTGCTGCAAACCAACGCCTCGGTCACCACCGCCAGCCTGCAGCTGGGCGTGCGCTATGGCCACTTCGCCGTCGGCCGGCCGTCGGCGCTCGATTCCTTCCTGCAACTCTACCGGGAATGGCTCGACGATCAGGGCCAGAAGCACAGCCCGGCGCGCTTCCGCCGCTGGCTGGTCGAGGACTACAACCCCGGCTCGCTGGCCTGCGCCATCGAGCGCATCGGCCCCGAGTCACTGGTGTTGAAGGCGGGCGAAACGTCAGCGGTCGCGGTGCGGGTGCGCAACATGTCGCTGCGGCCGTGGCGGCTGTCGCCGCTGCTGGTGGCCGGCACACACGTCGGCTTCCATGTCTGGAACGACCGCGACGAACTGGTCGTCAACGGCAAGTCCGGGCAGTTCGACGCCGAGGTGCGGCCAGGACAGGCGCTCACGCTGACGGTGCCGCTGCCGGCGCTGCCGCCGGGACGCTACCGTCTGCTGGTTGACATGGTCGATGAGCGGCAGTGCTGGTTTTTCCAGGCCGGCTCCGAACCGCTGGAAGAGGAGTTGACCGTCCGTGAATAAGACCACCCTTCGCGTCCTGGTCACCGCGGTGCTGCTGGCCGTCCTCGCCTGCAAGACGGACTGGCCGCAAGTCTTCGCCACCTTCGCCCACCTGCAAGCGGGCTGGTGGCTACTGGCGGTCGCGCTGCTGGCGGTTACGCAGGTCGTCAGCGCCTGGCGCTGGCAGGTGATCGCCCGGCCGCTCGGCTTCGCCCGGCCGCTGCGGCAGCTGACCGGCTTCTACTACATCGGCATGTACTTCAACCTGCTGCTGCCCACGTCGGTCGGCGGCGACGTGGTGCGGGCCTGGTATCTCGATGGCCATAGCGGCAAGCGCCTGCCGGCGTTCGCTTCCGTCTTCCTGGACCGCCTCAGCGGTCTGGTGGTGCTGCTGATGATGGCGTGCGTCGCGGTGTTCCTGTCGCCGCTGCAACTGGAGCCGTGGGTGGTGTGGTTCACCTACGGGGCGGCGGCCTGTGCCGTGCTCGGGCTGACGACGGCGCCACTGCTGGCTCAGCACAGCGCGAAGGCCGCGGGCCGGCTGCGGCGGCTGCGCGGCGCGCTGGCGGCGCTGCGGTCGCCGCGCGTGCTCGCCGGCAGCACGCTACTGTCGCTGTTCGTGCAGGCGGCCAACGTGGTGGTCGTCTGGCTGGTCGGCGTCGCCATCAGCGCGGACATTCCCTGGACCTACTACTGGATTCTGGTGCCGATGGTGTCGCTGCTGACGCTGGTGCCGGTCAGCGTGGGCGGCGCCGGCGTCCGCGAGAACGCCATCCCGCTGTTCCTGGCGCCGCTGGGCATCGGCGATCGCGTCGCGGTGCCGCTGGCGCTGCTGTGGTTCGCGGTCTGTGCGGCGACCAGCCTGATAGGCGGCGTCGTCTACCTTTGCGGTCATTTCCCCAAACCCGAGGCGCCGGCGGCGCTGCCGGACGAGGAGCAAGCCGACGATGGATCTGTCGATCGTGATTCCGATCAAGGACGAACGGGACAATTTGGGGCCGCTGCTTGAGCAGCTGCACGCCACCCTCGGCCCTGTGGGGCAGGCTTTCCAGCCTGCCGTAGCACCCGGCAGGCTGGAAAGCCTGCCCCACGAAAGAGGCAGACAGGAATGTCTGCCCCACGGGAGTTACGAAATCATCTTCGTGGACGACGGCAGCACGGACGGCTCCTTCGCGGTGATGGAGGCGCTGGCGCTGAGCGACCCGACAGTCAAGGTGGTGCAGCTGCGCCGCAACTTCGGTCAGTCGGCGGCGCTGCAGGCGGGCATCGACTACTCGCAGGGGGCGGTGCTCGTCACAATGGACGGCGACCTGCAGAACGATCCGGCCGACATTCCACGGCTGCTGGCCAAGCTCGACGAGGGCTACGACGCCGTGCTGGGCCGCCGCAAGAAGCGGCAGGACGCCCTGTGGGTGCGCAAGGTGCCGAGCCTGCTGGGCAACTGGTTGATCCGCCGCGTGACCGGCGTGACCATCAAGGACATGGGCTGCACGCTGCGGGCGCTGCGTCGCGACCTGGCCGAGGCGCTGCCGCTGTACGGCGAGATGCACCGCTTCGTGCCGGTGCTGGCGCAGCAGTACGGCGGCCGTCTGGTGCAGATCGACGTGGCCCACCACCCACGCACCGCCGGCAAGACCAAGTACAACCTGACGCGCACCTTTCGCGTCGTCCTCGACCTGATTACGGTCAAGTTCCTGCACAGCTACCTGACCCGGCCGATGCACGTCATGGGCCTGGCCGGGCTCTGCTGCATGGGGCTGGGCTTCGTGTCGCTGCTGACGACCATCGGCATGAAGTGGACGCTGGGCACGTTCATGACCGGCAACCCGTTCCTGTTGCTGAGCGCGCTGCTGGAGCTGATCGGCGTGCAGTTCATCTCGATTGGCTTGCTCGGCGAGGTGCTGACGCGGACGTATTTCGAGAGCCAGGGCAAGAAGTCCTATGCGGTGCGGACGACGCTGAATGTGGACACCGGGCCGCGACGGCACGCGGCGTGATCGGGCGCACGGTCAGGAACCGCGCGTGACACTGCGGACGACGTTCGCGAAGCCGATGAGCATCAAGATGAACGGCAAGAGCCAAAAACCGCCCACTGCGAGGCAGCTAAAAAACCAAACGCCGCCGATCAGCATCACGCAGAGGCTGCTGATGAGTTCGCGGTCTATGCGAGAGCCGCCGCCGTGCGAGAGGCGTTCTTCCTTGCTGGGGCGCGACCGCTGCCGCGACTTCCGCCGTACCCACCGCTCCACCGGCCGCTCCTCCTCCAGGCGCAGCGGCGGGACGTGCGGCTCGATGTCCATGCGGCGCGGCGGCAACGGCGGTGGCAACAGTGGCGACGGCGGCGGACCCGATCGTGGCGCCGGCTCGGGCGGCAGTTCTTCCAGGTCCACCGTCAGCGCCGCGTCCGCCGCGGGACGGGGCTGGCCCCCCGGGACGAACTGCACGCTGCGGCAGTTGGGGCAGCGCACCTGTTGCCCCGCTAATCCGTCGTTGACGAGCAGCCAGACGCCGCACGAGCACTTGATGTGAAAGTCCACGGCGACCTCCGTTCTCCGGCAGCCGATCCGCACCGGTTCAGGACGCGAATCGTAACCGGGCGCGCAGAGGTCCGCAATCATTTCTGCCAGAGCCGCCGCAGCTGTTCCGCCTCCAGCGGCAGGTAGCCGCGCTCCGGATCGATTCGGCTCGCGGACAGCAGTTCCGCCAACCGCACCAGCTCCGCCACCGGCCGGTCCTCGCGGCGCACGCGCGCAGATCACCTGCCCGCCGGCCGCCCCCTCCATGTAGACGGTGCAGCCCTCGCGGTTGAACGCCGCATCGCGGGCGATGCAGCGAATCTGCAACGGCGGCGTGATCGGCTCGGCGGTCTCGGCGTCCCAGACGCGCACCGTCTCGTCGTCGCTGGCGGTCAGCACCAGCTTGCCGTCCGGATGGAAAATCACACGCAGGACGGTGCCGTGGTGCCGCAACGGCGGCGCCAGCAACTGGCCCGTCGTGGCCGACCAGATCCGGCCGGTGTTGTCGTCGCTGCCGGTGGCCACGCGCTTGCCGTGCGGGCTGAACGTCACCCACACCACCGCACTGCTGTGCTGCAGCGGCGGCCCCACCGGCTTGCCCGTCACGGCGTCGGAGACCTGGGCGGCGTCGCTCGGCAGCGCCTTGACGATGAGCTTGCCGTCCGGGCTGCGCGCCTCGGTGTGGCGTGCGATGAGCTGCGCCTCGCAGGGCTTTACGCCCCGATCCTCGGGGTCGGTGAAGTGCGGCGTCAGGCGCCACAGGCGGGCGACATGGTCGCTGCTGGCGGTCAGCACGTGGCGGCCGTCCGGGCTGAAGTAAGCGCTATTGACGCCGCCGTGGTGCGGCAGCCACGGCGGCTTGAGGCGCCCCGTGGCCGCGTCCCACAGGCGCACGGTATTGTCGTCGCTGGCGGTGACCACCCAGCGGCTGTCCGGGCTGAACGCAGCCTGGTTGACCCCGGCGGAGTGCCGCAGGGGCAGCGTCCACGGCTGGCCCGTGGCCGCGTTCCAGACGCGCGCCGTGCGGTCATCGCTGCTGGTCACGATCCAGTAACCGTCCGGCCCAAAGGCGGCGTGCGTTACTGCCTGCTTGTGCAGCAGCGGCGGCACCAGTTCGACGCCGCTGGACGCGCTCCACAGCCGGGCCGTGCGGTCGCGGCTGGCGGTGAGCACCTTGCGGCCGTCCGGGCTGAAGGTTGCCTCAGTCAGCGGGGCGGTGTGCTTCAACGGCGGCGTCCGCGGCTTGCCGGTGGTAGCGTCCCACACGCGCGCCGTGTGGTCGTCGCTGGCGGTCAGCAGCCGCTTGCCCAACGGCGAGAACTGCGCCTGCGTCACCGTCGCCGCGTGCGGAAACGTCACTGGCAGCCGCGTCCCGGTCGCCATGTCCCACAGTTTCGCGGTGTGCTCCGCGCCGCCAGTTGGGCCGGCGGTGGCCAGCACCTGGCCGTCGCGGCGAAAGGACACCTCGGTCACCGCGGTGCCATGCGGCAACGGCGGCGTCAGCGGCTTGCCGGTGCCGGACTCCCAGACGCGGGCTGTGCCGTCCTTGCCGCCGGTGGCGATGCGGCCACCGTCCGGACAGAACACGGCGACGGCGACGCCACCGGGATGCGTCATCGGTTCCCCCAGCTGCCGGCCGCTGGCCACATCCCACAGGCGGGCGCCGTCGTCGCCGGCGGTGAGCACGCGGCGGCCGTCGGGGCTAAACAGGGCCACGCGCACCGCGCCGTTGTGGAACCACAGTTGCTCCAGCCGTGGGCAGCGGTCGAGCACTGCCGCCAGGCGCAGCCGGTGCATCTCCTCGCGCTCCGGTCGGCCCTCGTCCAGCCGCAGCGCCTCGGCGAACCAGACCAGCGCCCCGAACCAGTCGCCGCTGTCGAGCAGGTTGGCGCCGTTGGCGACGTTCAGCCGCACCAGACGCTGCCGGCTCTCCTCGGTGCGCATCTGCGCCACCTCCAGCGCCTGCTGCAGTTTCGCGTTGTAGACGAAGCCCGCCGCGATGAACACGGCCAGGCCCACGACGCAGACGACCGCCAGCGCCGCCAGCGCCGGCCGCCGCCGCGCCCACTTCCAGGTGCGGCCCACCACGCCCACCGGCCGCGCCTTGATCGGCTCGCCGTTCAGGTAGCGGCGCAGGTCATCCGCCAGTTCCGCGGCGCTGGCGTAGCGCTTGCGGAAGTCCTTCTCCAGACATTTCAGCGTGATCGTTTCCAGGTCGCGCGGCACCTTTGGGTTGAGCCGGGTCGGCGCCGTCGGCTCCTGGCGCGAGACCATCAGCACCACTTCCAGGGCGGTGTCGGCCTGGAACGGCGGCCGGCCGGTGAGCAGCGTGTACAGGATCGCTCCGAGCGCGTACACGTCGGTGTGGGTGCCGAAGTCCTTGTGCCGGCCCTCGGCCTGCTCGGGGGCCATGTACATCGGCGTGCCGACGACATCGCCGGTCGCGGTCGGGCCGGCGCTGGAGTCGAGGCGCTTGGCCAGGCCGAAGTCGGTGATTTTCGGTGTGCCGCCGCTGGTCAGCAGCACGTTGGCCGGCTTCAGGTCGCGGTGGATGATGCCGCGCTGATGGACCGCCTGCACGGCGCGGGCCAGCGCTTCGAGCAGCTCCGCGGCCTGGCGCGGCGGCTGCGGTTCGCCGGCGATTTTCGTCTCCAGGTCCGGGCCGTCGATGTACTCCAGCGACAGGTACGGCCGGCCCTCGTTCTCGCCGATCTCGTAAATCTGCACCAAATTGGGGTGCTGCACACTGGCGACCGCCTCGGCCTCGTCGCGAAAGCGGCGCATGGCCCCGGAGCCGGCGTGGGCACCGCTCAGGATCATCTTCAGTGCTACCAACCGGCCCAATCCCTCCTGCCGCGCCTTGTAGACGACGCCCATGCCGCCGCGACCGATCTCCGCCAGCAGCTCGTAGCCAGGCACACGGATCTGCTCGATGGCCAGCGTGGCCGGGTCGCCCAGAATCAGGGTCGGCGCCCAGACGGTGTTCTGCGCGTTCGCGGGCGGCGTGTCCGCTGAGGCCAGCCGTTCGGTGCGTGCCCCGGGCTGCGTGCGCATGAGCTGGCGCACGCGGTACAGGTCGCGCAGCTGGGCCTCGTGTTCGGGGAAGCGGCGCAGCAGTTCGTCGAGCATCGGCTCGTCGCCGAGTTCCTCGCGCAGCACCAGCTCCTCGTGAACCAGGTCCAGCAGCGCCACGGCGTCCTGGCGCAGCTCGGGGTGGCGCTCCAGGTAGGCTTCCACCGGCACACGCTCGCCGCGCTGCCAGCACTGCCGCAGATCCTGGCGCAGCTGCGCCAGCAACTCGCCCTGTGTGGGGACAGTCATGAACATCTCCTTGTCCGTGGTCCGTGGTTCGTGGCCCGTTGCCTTGCCCTCGTTGTGGCCTGGTCTCCGGACCAGGCCAGCGGGCCGGACCGAAGGTCTCCCCGCCTTCCAGCGCCTGAAGAGGAGACCTTCGGTCGGGGCCAGTGGCACGGTCAGGAGACCGTGCCACAACAGGGTGCCACAACAGGGCAACAGGGCCTCGGGCGGGTTACCCTGGCGCCGGAACCCTACTGGCAACGGACAACGGACAACGGACCACGGACACGCGCAGCGTTAACTCCTGAGCAAGTGTAGCCGCACCAAATTCAGCGCCATCTTGGCGGTGCGGCTCTGAATCTCCAGGCGGTTGCCGCCCCAGTTGAAGCCGGCCGTTGTGGCGCCGCCGTCCCACGCCAGGCCGGCGTACACCAGCCCGATCGGCCTGTCCGGCGTGGCGCCGTCCGGCCCGGCCAGGCCGGTGGTGCTCACGGCCAGGTCGGTGCCCAGCCGCAGCCGGCACGCCACCGCCAGCGCCTCCGCCACCTGTGGGCTGACGGCTCCGTGCTGCTCGATCAGCGCCGCCGGTACGCCGAGCAGCGCCGTCTTGACACGGTTATCGTAGGCCACCACACCGCCGGCGAACCAGCGACTGGCGCCCGGCACCTCCACCAGCCGCCGCGCCACCAGGCCGCCGGTAACGCTCTCCGCAGTCGCCAGCGTCCGCCTGCGCCGCTCCAGTAAGTGTAACACGGCGTGCTGCAAATCCTCATCCTCCACTCCGAAAATCAGTTCGCCCAGCCGTTCGCGGATGGTCGCCTCCACCGGCGCGATCAGCGCCTGCGCCGCCTCGACGTTTTCGGCCCGGGCGAGGATACGCAACGAGATCACCGCATCGCTGACGGTGATGCCAACCTCCGGCACATGGCCGCGCCGCGTGAGATCGAGCAGTCGTCGCTCCACCGCCGACTCGCCCTCGCCGAAGGTGTTGAGCTTGCGCTGTACCAGCACGCCGCCGCCCAGGCCCAGCTTGAGTAATCGCGGCTTCACCTGCCCCTCGAACATGGCGTACATTTCGGAGGGCACACCGGGCATGGCGACCACGACAGCCTGGCCGACGGTCATCCAGATACCGGGCGCCGTGCCGTGGGCGTTGGGGATCGGTTCGGCGGTGGCGGGGAACAGCGCCTGCACGCGGTTACGTTCAGTCATGGTGCGACCGCGGCGTGCGAACATGGCCTGGATCTGCGCGAAGGACTCTGGATGGAACACCAGTTCGACGCCGGCGGCCGCGGCCAGGGCCTCGCGCGTCAGGTCGTCCTGGGTTGGGCCGAGGCCGCCGGTGGCGATCACCAGCCGGGCCCGCTGCGTCGCCAGGCGGAGCGCCTCCACATTATCGTGCAGGTCGTCCGCGACGGTGGTGTGCCAGCCGACCGGGATGCCGACCTCCGCCAACCGCCGGCTGAGCCATTGCGTGTTGGTGTCGAGGTTCTGGCCGCTGGTCAGTTCACTGCCGATCGACAGGAGTTCGGTTTTCATGATTGTTCCCAAAACTGGCCTGGCGAGCGGGGGGCGTTAGCCCCCTGTTGCTGGAATGCTCTCCAAACAGGGGGCGGACGCCCCCCGCTCGCCAGGCGGGTGTTCTCCCCATTTTTTACCATTTTTGCAGGCGACAGGCCCCGCCGGTAGCGCGGGCGGGTCTGGACGCGCTTCCGCCGACGCCCCCGGCCGGGCAAATGAAAAATTGTCGCCAGGCTTTCTCCTTGCATCCGTTGCAGTGGGGCGTCTAGAATACTCCCAACAGAGATTCCGTTCACCATTTGACTCGCAGGGACTTTCGTCCTTCCCAAAATGGTGAGCGTGGGGTTGGTGTCCGCTGGGAAGAACCGCAGAGGGAGGCCGAATCCTACTGGCGATCTTCCCGTGTCCGTGCAAGTCGCCCTGGAAGCAGTCTGCATCCAATCGAAACCACGAGGTCGTCAGATGAAGCTCAGTCTGGTGGTCTTGAGCGAAGGGAAGGCCAAAGGGCAGGCCATTCCCGTCACGCTCTCGCAGTTCCTGATTGGCAGGGACCCCCAGTGTCACCTGCGCCCGGCCAGTGCCATGATTAGCAAACGGCACTGCGCCATCCTGGTCAAAAACGGCAAGGTCTTCGTGCGCGACTTCGACAGCACCAACGGCACCTCCGTCAACGACGAGCCCATCAAGGGCGAGCGGCAGCTCAACCACGCGGACCTGCTCAAGGTCGGGCCGCTGGCCTTCCGCGTGCAGCTGGAAGGTTCGACAGCGGTGAACAAGCCGACGCCAACGCCGCCGCCCCGCAAGCGCGAGCCCAGCGAGGACGACGATGTCGCCGCCATGCTGCTGTCGCTGCAGGACGACAGCACCACCAGCGTCGGCGCGGACTCCGCCGCCGACGTGCAGGTGCCCGAAGGTACGACCATGATGGACATCCCACGGCCGCCGGAGGGCGACGCCGCCAAGGAACCGGCCAAGGCCGAAGCCAAGGCCGAGAACAAGAAACTGGAAGAGGCCAAGAAAGCGAACGCCGACACCTCCGCCGCCGCCAAGGCGATCCTGGAGAAGTACAACCGCCGGACGCGGAGCTGAGTGGCGGTCCCGTGAAGCTCTCCCCTGTCGTCCGACAATGGCTGCGGCGGCGCTTGCTGGCGTGGTTCCGCCGGCAAGGCCGTCCCCTGCCCTGGCGCCGGAACCGCGATCCGTACGCCATCTGGGTCAGTGAAGTCATGCTGCAGCAGACCCAGGTGGCGACCGTCATTCCCTTTTTCGAGCGTTTTTTGCGGTCCTTTCCCAGCGTCGCCGCCCTGGCCGCGGCCGACGAGCACGACGTGCTGCGCCACTGGGAGGGTCTCGGCTACTACCGCCGCGCCCGCCAGCTGCACCAGGCCGCGCGCCGCCTGGTCGCCGACTTCGACGGCCGCATTCCCGACGACCCTGCCGCGTTCGGCGCTCTGCCCGGCGTCGGCCGCTACACGCTCGGCGCGGTGCTGTCGCAGGCGTTCGAGCGGCGGCTGCCGATCCTGGAAGCGAACAGCGTGCGGGTGCTGTGCCGGCTGCTCGCCGAGCGTGGCGACCCGCGCGCCCGGAGGTGCAGCGGCGGCTCTGGGAGGCGGCCGAGACACTGCTGCCGCGGCGGCACGTCGGCGACTTCAACCAGGCACTGATGGAGCTGGGGGCGCTGGTGTGTACGCCGGCGACGCCGGACTGCGCCGCGTGCCCTTTGGCGGACCTTTGCGAGGCCCGGCGGTTGAAACTGCAGGGGGAGATTCCGCGCAAGGCGCCGCCGCAAGTGGTGGAGGAAGTGAGCGAGGTGGCGGTGGTGGTGCGGCGCGGCGCGGAGGTGCTGCTGGTGCGACGACCGCCGACGGCCAATCGCTGGGCGAACATGTGGGAGTTTCCACACGGCCCGACGCTCGCCGGCGAGACGGACGAGGCGGCGGCGCGGCGGGTGCTGACGGACCTGACCGGCATTGACGCGGAACCGGGGGCGGAGTTGGCGACGATCCGCCACGGCGTCACGCGCTTCCGCATCACGATGGTGGCGCTGGAGGCGGCGTATCGCGGTGGGACATTTGCGTCGGCGTTTTACGCGGAGGGGCGCTGGCTGACGCCGGCGCGGCTGGCGGAGTTCGCGGTCAGTGCGCCGCAGCGGTTGCTGGCGAAGGGGCTGCTGCAACCGCGGCAGGGGCGGTTGTTTTGATGTCCCGGCTCTGCGGATAACTTGTGCCGTCTCAAGGGGGTTGTTGTGCGAGGTGGCTCGGCCCCTTCGGGGCCAGGATGCTTGAACAGACCCTCCTTTTCCTGGGCATTCGTCGGTTCACTCACCAACCCACCATACCGGAGTCGGAAAGGATCTCCTCCCAACAGGCAACTCTCTACATTCGGCATGAACTCGGCCTGGTTCGACCCGAAATGACAGACGCAACTGCGCCGGCTTGACGGTCTGGTCCGGCAGTTGGCTGGCGCGCGTTCGGATGTACTGTCCGATTTCCGCGACGGCGGTCGCCGTGAGTTCCTCCATCACAGACCTTGCCGCAGACTCCCTGACCCCCTCTACACGGAGGTAAAAACACCATTTACCGCCGACAACGCGGGATTCGACAAAGCCCAGTGAGAGTCGGTCATTGCTGCGACCGAACCCCGTGCCGTAAAACTCGACCAGTCGCACGTCCGCACCGAGTTCGGCCAGCAGTGCTTTTATCTGACGCTTCGACGGCACGAACGTCCAGTGCAGGGGTAGTTTCTCCAGAACAAATCTTGGCATTCCCACCACCTCCACGGCTCAACATAAGGATCGCGCTACGCCAGCGTCCCGCCGAAGCGCTCCGCCGTGCCCCACAGCCCGAGCCCCGGGTTCGAGATGTAAAACACTTCCTCGCCGTCCGGCAGTGTGTTCCAGCCGTCGCGCAGTTTCGCCGGTGGGTAACGCTCCGTCAGCGTCGCCACGTCGCCGAAGCGGAAGCCGACGCCCTCGATGTCCTCACGGCTCAGGTGTCCCGGGCAGTACGTGACCGTGAAGCGCCCCTCCGTCGAGCCGTGAATCAGGTGCGCCGCCGCCGACAGGTTGACGGCCAGCTCCGGCTCGCGCCGCACCTGCTCCAGCGTCGCCGCCGCGCCGCGGTAGCCGAAGCGGCGGATGAGCCGGTCGATGGTCGGGTCCTCGCCGAACGTCCGCACGCCCGGCGCCAGCACCACCAGTTCGCCGCCGTCCGCGACCGCCAGCCGCGTCCGATAAATCGCCTTGTTGCCCAGCCAGGTGGACTTGTACTCCAGCGGGTCGAGAGACACGACCACCTTGCGCGCGCCCGGTCGAGCACGTCCAGGTTGACGCTCCGGCACAGGTCGGCGCCGCTGTGGAAGCAGGCCGTGTCGTCGCCGGCGAACAGGCCGCGCGTCACCAGGCGACCGTCCGCCGCCCGGCCACGCACCGTCAGCAGATACACCAGCGGCAAGTGCTTCGCCAGCCGATCGCCGGCGTAGTCGAGGACGGCGCGCACCGGCGTGCGGGCGCGGCCGAGCGTCTGTTCGATACCGTGGACCGCCCCGAGCCAGTGCGTCTTGTTAATCAGGTCGCTGCCGCCTGCGCCGACGAAGACGTTCTTGGCGTGGTTGGCGATGCCCGCGACCTCATGCGGCACCAGCTGGCCGACCGAGATGATCGCATCCCACTGCCCCTCCACCAGCAGCCGATCCACCTCGACGCGGATGGGGTAGTCGAGCCGGCCCGCGGACACTTCCTGAACGAAGGCCGACGGCACCTCGCCGAGCGGCACGACGCCGTGACGCCAGTCGTGGGCGTGGAAAAGGCTGCGCGGCACGCCGGCGTACATGTGTTCAATCTCGGCGGCGGTCATCGGCTCATGGGTGCCGGTGGCCGGCAGCACCGCCACGGTGGCGTCGCCGCGCAGTTGCTCGTACAGCGAGGAGGTGAGGAAGCCGGCCCACGAGTGCAGCCGCGTCACGTCCGGCGGCAAGAGCAGCACGCGCCGTAGCGGCCCGCGCTGGCGCAACCGCTCCAGCAAGCTGCGGACGAGTTCCGCGGCCCGCCCCTCGTCGATCTCGGCCGTCGCCGAACCTTCACGGATATATTCCATGACACCCTCCGTCGCCGTGCCCTGTTGCTCCTGGTATTATCTCAGCGCCGGCGGGCTTTTCCAGGTAATGCGTCTGGTTGGTCCGAGCCCGAGCGCCAGCGCGGGGCCCGCTTGGCCCCGCGCTGGCGCTCGGGCTCGGACCAATCACATACATTCATAGCGATGCGGTGTTACACGGCGGAGGAAGGGGGAGCCGTATGATAACGATGATCCGGCGCATGCTGGTGCTGGTGGCGCTGATGTTCTGGCAGGGCGGCTTCACGTTTTACGCCGCGGTGGTGGTGCCGGTCGGCAGCAGCGTGCTCGGCTCGCACCGGGAGCAGGGCGCGATCACTCGCCACGTGACCAACTACCTCAACCTGGCGGCCGCCGTGGCGCTGGTGCCGCTGGCCTGGGAGGCGGCCGCGGGACGGCGGCGCCGGCCGCGCTGGGCGTGCTGGCTGGGCATGGCGTTGACGCTGGCGGCGCTGGCCGTGCTGCACTTTTATCTGGACGAGCTGTTCGACCGCGACCTCGCCGGCAGCGCGGATCGCCCGGCGTTCGCAGTCGGGCACCGCTGGTATCTGTGGGTCAGCACGGCGCAGTGGGCCTGTGCGGTGGGCTACCTTGTGCTGACGCTGCTGGCCTGGCGGGAGGAAGACGGCGCCCGGTAGGGAGATGCGCATGAACTGGTTGACGTGGGCGCTGCTGTCGGCGCTGTTCGCGGGGCTGACGGCGGTGCTGGCCAAGGTGGGCGTCAAGGACGTGGACTCGAACCTGGCCCTGGCGATCCGCACGACGGTGGTGCTGCTGTTCACCTGGGGCCTGGCGCTGGCGCTCGACGCGCAGGCGCTGCACACGATCACGACGCGGGCCTGGGTGTATCTGACGCTATCGGGGCTGGCGACGGGAGCGTCGTGGCTGTGTTATTTTCGGGCGCTGCAACTGGGGGAGGTGTCGAAGGTGGCGCCGATCGACAAGTTGAGTGTGGTGGTGGCGATGGTGCTGGCGTTCCTGGTGCTGGGCGAACGGTTTAGCTGGCAGCAGTGGCTCGGCGGCGGGTTGATCGTCGCCGGCACGCTGGTGCTGGCGTACTGGGGTTGAGAACCAGCAAATCCAGAAGCCCCGTTGACGGTTCGCGCAGACAGCAGTCCAAGCTCCGGGATCGGTCATGAACTTTTCCAACCGCTGGGTGCAGCTCATCACCGGGATCACGGGCATGGTTGCCGTCGCCAATTTTCAGTATTCCTGGACGCTGTTTGTGCTGCCGTTGCAACAGCGACATGGTTGGGAGGAATTGGCTATTCAAAAAGCCCTGTATTTCTTCTTCGTGCCGGCACAAACCTGGCTGGTGCCCCTGGAAGGGTATCTGGCCGAGCGCTTCGGCCCACGGAAACTCCTGATTAGCGGCGGCGTCCTGGCCGGTCTCGGCTGGATCATCAATGCCGGTGCGTCATCGCTACCCATCCTGTATGCGGCCCAGGTGCTGGCGGGCTGCGGTTCGGGGGTCGTCTACAGCATCAGCATGGGCAATGCCTTGAAATGGTTCCCGGATCGGCGCGGCCTGGCGGCTGGCCTCACGGCCGCGGCTTTCGGAGCAGGAGCGGCGGCCACGGTTCGGCCGGTGCGGTGGACCATCCTGCAGCACGGTTACGAACAGGCTTTTTTGTGGTTCGGCCTGGGCCAGGGACTGGTGATTATCCTCGCCGCGCTGTTCATGCGTTTTCCCAGGCCCGATGAAGTGCCGGCACAAAAGATCCAATCGAGGGTTTTGCAGTCGGGCCGCGAATACACCCCGGGTGAAATGTTGCGCTCCCCGGGTTTCTGGCTCATCTATTTCATGATGATGATGGGAGCGATCCCCGGCCTGCTGATGCTCGGATATATCGCGCCGATGGCCGTCCATTTCGGCATTGCCGAGAAGCCCGTCACGCTCTTGTGGGTTAGCTCGGCCGCCTTGCCACTGGCCATGGAACTGGATCGCGTCATGGGCGGCCTCACCCGGCCGGTGTGCGGTTGGATTTCCGACCACATCGGCCGGGAAATTGCCATTTTCCTGGCCTTCACCATTGAAGGCTGCGCGCTGTTGTTGCTCATCCAGTTCGCCCACGAACCAATGATGTTCGTCCTCATGACCGGACTGGCCTTCTTCGGTTGGGGCGCGGTCTTCAGTCTCTTCCCGGCCGTGAGCGGCGACATGTTCGGCCGCAAGTTCGCCACGACCAATTACAGTTTGCTCTACACCGCCAAGGGGGGCGCCTCGTTGCTGGTGATCCTCTGTTACCTTTTGCGTCTGCAAACCCGCAGCTGGGTTCCCGTCTTCGCCGTGATGACCGCTGCCGACGGCATCGCAGCTTTGCTGGCGCTGTTTGTGCTGCGACCCTTGCGAGCGCGGCTGGCCAAGAGGGAAGAGGATACACGCGCGAGCGTGATAGACCTTGGTTGAATGCCGCAGCAATGATGCCACAACACCATTCTACCGCGAGTCTTGACACGAAGCCAGGAATCCTATTGGCTCTTCAGAAAATGCGCCGCCACGTGCCGGCGTTGGATCTTCCCCGTCGCCGTGCGCGGCACCGCCTCGGTGATGTGAATCACCTTCGGCACCTTGAAATCCGCCAGTCGCTTCAGGCAAAACGCCTGAATCTCCGCAGGGGTCGCTGGCCCCTTCAGCACGACCGCTGCTTGCACTTCCTCGCCGTACTTGGCGTCCGGGGCCGCGAACGCTACCGCTTCGACTACCGCGGGATGTTCCAGCAAGGTAGCGTCCACCTCAAGCGGGGAGATCTTTTCGCCGCCGCGATTGATCAACTCCTTGAGTCGGCCGGTCAGCATCAAGTAGCCATTCTCATCGAGGACACCCTGATCGCCCGTGCGAAAATAGCCATCGTAAAACGAGGTCTGGTTCGCCTCGGGGTTGTTGAGGTAGCCGTGCATGACATTGTTGCCGCGGATGGTAACTTCACCCTGGTTTCCGACCGGCAGCATTTGGCCCTGCTCGTCGCGGATAACGATATCCACGCCAGTTCCCTTGCCCACGCAGCCTGGTTTGCGCGGCCCCGGTGGCAATGGGTTGGAGGCCATTTGATGGGCAGCCTCGGTCATGCCGTAGGCTTCCAGCACCGGAGCGCCGAAGCGTTCTTCCAGTTGATGAAACACCGCCGGCGCCAGGGCCGAACTGCACGAACGGATAAAGCGCAGGCCGCGCGCGGGGCGTTATCTTGATCGGCCCGTCCCAGGAGAATCTGATGGATGGTTGGTACCGCGGAGTACCAGGTCACGTGATACCTGACCGCCGTCTGCCAGAACGCGCCGGCGGAGAAGCGCGCGGGCACCACCACGGCCCCCCCGGTGTGCAGCGTGGACAGGGTCGCGCCGATCAGTCCGTGGACGTGAAAGAGCGGCATGACGATCAGGCTGCGGTCGCGCGGCGTGAGCTGGTACGTGGCCGCAATGTTGGCGATCGACGCCATCAGGTTGCCGTGCGTGAGCGGCACGCCCTTCGGCCTGCTGGTGGTGCCGCTGGTGTGCAAGAACAAAGCGACATCGCCAGACTTCGGCGCGGAGCGGTCGTGGTTCGGCGTGGATGGGTCGGTCTGCGACTGCACGAAAACCTGGCCCTGGGCGTTGAGACCACATTCCCAGATCGGAATCTGCAACTGGCGGGCGGCTTCGCGCGGGATGATCGCCCGGCGAAACCATGATCGCTCTGGCGCCGGCGTCCTCCAGGTAGAAGCGAAATTCCTCGACCTTGTACGTCGGATTGAGCGGCGCCGCGACGGCGCGCGCCCACGTCGTGGCCAGGAACGCGACGAGAAACTCCAGGTTGTTGGGCAGCACAATCGCGATCGGTTCCCCAGCCTGGACACCCCCTTCGCGCAGTGCCGCCGTCACGGCTTCGAGCTGGTGTTGCAGTTGCCCGTAGGTCACCTCGGGGCCATCGGGAATGAACACTGCCGGCTGGGACGCGAACTCTCGCGACCACAAGTTCATCAAGGTAGAATCCATGGGTTTTCCGCAAAGAAGGAATGATTGGGGCATTCATTTCTGCTGGCCGTAACAGCCCAGATCACCGTAGCCGAGGTCGTCCGCCAGGATGAAAATGAGGTTGGGCTTGCGGCGTTGCTTGCCCTGGGCGGTCGCCAGCCCCGAGGCCGCCAGCAGCGCAACCACAACGATGCGTCTCATGGATGACTCCTGCAAGGTGTCGTCATTCAGGTAGGGACATCATTACCGGAAGAGGTTGCCCGTGTCTAACGATCTGTTCGCCGAGCCACCGCTGTTGACCGCCGATCTGCCCGGCATCGGCGGCCGCATCAAGTCCCAGCCCGAGGACTTCGAGGTTGAAGAAATCCCCGCTTACGAGCCCGCCGGCGCCGGCGATCACCTGTTCCTGTGGGTCGAGAAGCGCGACATGGGCGCCGAGTATTTCGCCCGCCAGCTGGCGCAGCGGCTCGGCATCCCAACCGGCGCCGTCGGCACCGCCGGCATGAAGGATCGTCACGCGGTCACGCGGCAATGGGTGTCGGTGCCGGCGGAGGCGGAGGCGCAGTTGCCGCGACTGGACGGCGACGGCCTCCGTGTGCTGCGTGTCAGCCGTCACGGCAACAAGCTCAAGGCGGGCCACCTGCACGGCAACCGCTTCCGCATCCTGATCCGCGAACCGTCCGCGGGGGACGACCTGGCCGGCCGTGCCGAACGCATCCTCGACCGTCTGCGCCAGCACGGCCTGCCGAATTTCTACGGCCCGCAGCGCTTCGGCCGCGACGGCGAGACGCTGAAGCTGGGGCTGGCACTGCTGCTGGGCGAACCGCCGACCGTCCCCGGTTCGGATCGCCGGCCCCACGTGCGCAGCCCGTTCCTGCGGAAGCTGGCGCTGTCGGCGGTCCAGTCGGCGTTGTTCAACCGTTACCTGGCGCGGCGGTTGGCGGACGGTCTGCTGCGGCGCGTGCTGCCCGGCGACGTGATGGCGAAATGGCCCTTCGGCGGCATGTTCGTCGCTGCCGATGTGCCGCGCGAACAGGAGCGCTTCGACGTGCGCGAGACGGTAACGGCCGGTCCGATCTTCGGCCGCAAAACGTTCGCCGCCAAGGACGAGGCGGCGTGGCGCGAGACGGAGGTGCTCGCCGAGGCGGCGCTGAGCATCAGCGCGTTTCACGGCTTCGGCAAGTTGGTGCAGGGGACGCGGCGGCACAACCTCATTTACGTCGATGACCTGACCGCGGCGGTGGAGCCGGAGGGGGTGCGGTTGCGCTTCAGCCTGCCGGCCGGCAGTTACGCGACGGTGCTGCTGCGCGAGCTGGTCAAGGGTGCGATTGCCGACGCGGATGAAAACGGTTGAACCGGTCACCCGCAACCTGCGCCGTTTACCGGCGTTCCACGCTCCCAGCGCAGGACCGGCACTCGTCTTTTTCCGAACGGCGGTTCGTGGTACAAGCCCCGCGGAAACAGGGAAACTCCCGGCATCGGCGGCCCGGAACCGCTGGCGCCAGCCCCCTCC
This sequence comes from uncultured Gemmataceae bacterium, assembly GCA_963750165.1. Classification (GTDB taxonomy): domain Bacteria; phylum Planctomycetota; class Planctomycetia; order Gemmatales; family Gemmataceae; genus CAVVPN01. The sequence goes on from CAVVPN010000003.1 coordinate 1,832,963, forward strand.
CGCCGGAACAGGAACCGTCATGGACGACCGCCATCCCGCCCTTGAGGGCGACCTCCTCCCGCCCCCGCGTCTGCTCGACACCCCCGACGCCGAGCCCGAGTTGCCGGCCGACTTCGCGCCGCTGCGCCTGCGGTTGCAACCCGGCGGCCTGTCCGTCGAACTGACCCGGCCCAGCGTGCTCATCGGCCGCCACAGTGACGCCGACGTGCGCCTGGCGCTGCCGGACGTCAGCCGCCGCCACTGCCGGTTCGTCTTCGCGGACGGCGGCTGGCAGGTGCAGGATCTGAACAGCCTCAACGGCGTCTGGGTGAACGGCGAACGGTTACAGCACGCGGCGCTGACGCAGAACGACTTCGTGCGCATCGGCAGTCTGACGTTTCTGGTGGACCTCGGCCGAACCGCGGTCGCCGACCCCGACGAGGGCGCGGCGGTGTACAAGAGCATTACCAACATCCTGCCGGGGCCACGCGGCGATCAGCGCAAGGCGTCCTGAGCGCGAGCCGACAGCCGGCGTCCGACCGTCAAGGGGTTTTCTTGCTGCGCTTACCCCTGGGTTTGGGCGGCGGGTCGCCGAACAACTCGGCCCAGTTCGACACCTCAAGCACGCGCCGCAACAACCGCCGCAACTCCTCCACGTCGGCAACTGACGACAGCCGTTGTTGAACGTTCGGCTCCGGCACACCGAACCGCTGTGTGCCCAGATCCAGCAAGTCTTCGCGTTTGCCCTTGATGACTCCTTCACGCACAATCGCCTGATAGGTCACGGACTCTTCCATGGAACCAACCCTCCGCTGCAAGTGACGGGCGAACTCCGCACCTCCAGCCACCAGCGCCCGGAACCGAGCCGCTGCCGCTGCGACTGTCGCATCATAAAATCCCTCTACAGACCATTCCTCGGGGCCCTCTCTTTGTGGCCGGTCCCTGGCGCGTTGTCAAGGATGCCACCGCCCGGCCCAGATCGGAAGAGACGCCGATGAGCAATCTTCTCGCCGCCACCCCCAGTCCCGGCCGCCGCCTGCGCCAGGCCTGGGCCGAGCAACCCCTGATGTTGCCCGGCGTCTTCAACGCCCTGGCGGTGCGCATGGCCGAGCGCCTTGGCCACCGGGCCGTCTACCTGTCCGGCGGCGCGCTTTCTGCGGCCAGCGGCGTGCCCGACATCGGTCTGCTGTCGCTGCCGGAGTTCGTCGAGGAGGCCCGCCGTCTTACCGCCGCCACGGCGCTGCCGCTGCTGTGCGACGCGGACACCGGCTTCGGCGAAACGGTCAATGTCGAGCGCACCGTGCGGCTGTTCGAGGCCGCCGGCGTCGCGGGCATTCACCTGGAGGACCAGCAGCTGCCGAAGCGCTGCGGTCACCTGTCCGGCAAGAGCCTGGTCGAGCCCGAGGCGATGGCTGCCAAGCTCCGCGCCGCCGCCGCCGCCCGCCGCGATCCCGACTTCGTTCTCATCGCTCGCACCGACGCCCGCGGCGTCACCGGCTTCGACGACGCCGTGCGCCGCGCGCGCCTGTACCTGCAAGCGGGCGCCGACGCCATCTTCCCCGAGGCGCTGGAGAGCGGCGACGAGTTCGCCGCGTTCGCGCGCGAGGTGCGCGCGCCGCTACTGGCCAACAACACCGAGTTCGGCCGCAGTCCCAATCTTGACTTCGCGGAGTTCGCCCGTCTGGGATATCGAATGGTGCTGTATCCGCTGACGGCCTTCCGCGCCGCCATGCGCGCCGCCCAGGACACGCTGCGCGAACTGCTGGAGCGCGGCCAGCAGCGCGACCGCATTCCGCAGATGCTGTCGCGTCAGGAACTGTACGACCTGCTGGGCTACGCCGACTACGAGGCCCGTGATCGGAGTTATTTTGGCTAGGACGATTGTCTTCCTCCCCTCTCCCCCTGAAGGGGGAGAGGGGAGAAAACAGCAAGGACCCACGCATGAGCGCTCCCGAAATCTACTCCCCCGGTCTGGAAGGCGTCATCGCCGGCGAGACCGCCATCTCAACCGTGGAGGGCGGCCTGCGTTACCGCGGCTATCCGGTGACCGAGCTGGCCGAGCACGCCAGCTTTGAAGAGGTCGCCTACCTGCTGCTGTACGGCGACCTGCCGAACGCCACGGCGCTGCAGCAGTTCCACGACCGCCTGGCGAAAGCCGCCGAACTGGTGCCGGCGCCGCTGACGGATTTGCTCGGAGTGCTGCCGAAACAGGCCCTGCCAATGGATGTGCTCCGCAGTGCGGTCAGCATCCTGGCGCACTACGACCCGGAGACGCAGGACAACAGCACCGCCGCCAACCTGCGCAAGGCCGAGCGGCTGCTGGGCCAGATCCCCGTCGTCGTCGCCCAGCAGTATCGGCTGACAAAGGGCCAGCCCCTGATCCCGCCCTGCCGCGACCTCGGCCACGCCGCCAACTTCCTGTACATGCTGCGCGGCACGCCGCCCGGCGACTTCGAGGCCCGCGCCTTCGATGTGTCGCTGATCCTGTACGCCGAGCATGAGTTCAATGCTTCCACCTTCACCGCCCGCGTGGTCGTCTCGACGGAATCCGACCTGCACTCCGCCGTCGTCGCGGCCATCGGGGCGCTGAAGGGCCGGCTGCACGGCGGCGCCAACGAGAAGGTGATGGACCTGCTCTTGCAGGCGGGCGGCCCAGACGTGGCGGAGCAGTGGATTCGCGCCGCGCTGGCGCAAGGAGCGCGTCATGGGCTTCGGTCACCGCGTCTACAAGACCGGCGACGTGCGGGCGCGCATCCTGAAGGAGTTCGCTCGCAAGGCAGCGGCGGCGGTCGGCCAGACGCAGTACGAGGACAGCGCCGAGATCATCGAGCGTGTGCTGGCGACCGAGAAGAACCTGTTCCCGAACCTGGACTGGCCGGCCGGCCGGCTGTACCACACGCTGGGGCTGGAGACGCCGCTGTACACGCCGTTTTTCGTGGCGTCGCGCGTCAGCGGCTGGGCGGCGCACGTCATCGAGCAACTGGAGCACAACCGCCTGATCCGGCCGCGCGGCCGCTACACCGGGCCGGCGGTGCGCTCGGTCCAGCCGCTGGCACAGCGCTGACCCGCGTCCAGTTCGCGCACCCACGCTGCACGCTGTACACTTGACGAGGTTCTTCTGGCCATCGGCAAAACACTCATCAAGTTTTAAGCAGCACCTGGGAGAATAGTTGGGGTTATAGTAGATGGAAGCAGTGCGTAACTTGCGCACACCGTCCAACCCCTTTCACTCCCTCGGGAGACTCGCAAATGCGTGCCAAATTCACTCTGCTCTGTCTGATGGCCTTTCTGGTGTGTGTGATCGTGTTGGTCGAGACGCAGACCGCCGTTTCTCAGTTTGGCGGCAAGGGGGGCAAGGGAGGGGGCAAAGGAGGCAAGGGCGGCTTCGACCCCGGCAAGATGTTTGACTGGATGGACAAGGACAAAAAGGGCTACATCTCAATCGCCGACATGCGGTTCGGCAAGGATGAAGCGGAACTCTTTGCCAAGGAGAACGGCATCACCAACGGTCAACTGACTCGCGACCAGTTCATGAAATACTCCGAGCAAGGCGAAGCCCTGCGGCAAAAAACCGGCAATACCGGTGGGTTTGGCGGAAAGGGCAAGGGCAAGGGCAAGGGCAAGGGTGGCCCCGGCGAGGCTCCGAAGGGACCCAAAGTCACCGTCGGCGACGAGAACGACGTGGATCGCATCGCTGAGGAGCAGTTCCGCAAATTCGACACCAACGGCGACGGCAACCTGAACGAGGAGGAACTCCTCAAAACGAAACGGCTCAAGGACGAATGGCAGAAGTGGGACGAGAACAAGGACAAGCTCATCAGCCTGAGCGAATACCGCGCCTACTTCCGCGATTTCACCAAGCGCCTCAACGAAAAGATCGAGGCCAAGCGCGCCAACAACGAGGAGAACAAGAACGACTCGAAGCCGGGCGGCATCAAGCGGATCATCATTGAGGAGGATGAGGAGGTGCTGCCGAGCACCTTCCACGTCGGCAGCGTGTTACCGAAAGGCATCCCGGACTGGTTCACCGAACTGGACACGGACCCCAAAGACGGTCAGGTCTCGCTCTATGAGTGGGCGCGCCTGGGCAAGAAGGATGTCGAGCTGTTCGAAAAGATGGACCGCAACGGCGATGGCTTGCTGACCGCCGAGGAGGTGCTCCACTACCAGCGGCAAGCCGCCGTCCCGCAGCGGCAGGTGTCGCAGGTGGCCATCATCAGCGGCACCCGCATTGACGAACCACCGACCCGCCCCAACGCCCCCTTTGGCGGCAAGGGCAAGGGCAAGGGCAAGGGCAAGGGCGGCCCGGGGAAAAAAGGCAAGATCGGTGGTTGAGCGCCCGCGTCCCAACGCCAACGCCGCGGGCGGCGCCGGCACCACCGGCGCCGCCCGCGGCGTTTGTCTGCCGTGGACGGCTCAGCCCACCTCGTCCAGCAGGTGGCCGAGCTTGTCCTTCTTGGTCTTGAGGTAGCGCGCGTTGTGCGGGTTCGGCGCGATCTGAATCGGCACCCGCTCGACGATCTGCAAGCCATAGCCTTCCAGGCCAACCACCTTCTTCGTGTTGTTCGTCAACAGCCGAATCTGCCGCACACCCAGGTCGAACAGGATTTGCGCCCCGATGCCGTACTGCCGCAGGTCGGCGCCGAAGCCGAGCTTGCGGTTGGCCTCCACCGTGTCCAGCCCCTCCTGCTGCTGCAAGCGGTACGCCTGCAACTTGGGCAACAGGCCAATGCCGCGGCCCTCCTGCCGCATGTACAGCAGCACGCCCCTGCCGGCCGCGCGAATCTGCTCCATCGCCTGGTGCAGTTGGGGCCCACAATCGCACAGGCAGCTGCCGAAGATGTCGCCCGTCAGGCACTGGCTGTGGACGCGCACCAGCACCGGCTCGGTCTGCACCGGCACCTGACCGTGGGCCTCCAGACCGACGCCGCCCAGCGTCAGCGCCAGGTGCGGCTCGGAATCGACCACCGACGTGTACGGAATCAGGTCGAAGGTGCCGTGCGTCGTCGGCAGCTGGACCGTCAGTTCGCGACGGACGAAGCGCTCGCGCTGATGGCGGTGCTTGATGAGGTCTTCAATGGTACACATTTTGAGGTGGTGTTTACGGCAATACTCCTTCAACTGCGGCAGTCGGGCCATGTGGCCGTCCTCGGTCAGCACCTCGCAGATGACCGCGGCCTCTTTCAGACCAGCCAGGCGGGCCAGATCGACGCTGCCCTCGGTGTGGCCGGCGCGCACCAGGACGCCGCCTGCGCGCGCCGCAGGCCATCGACGTGGCCCTTGCCGCGGATCAGGTCGTTGGCGGTCGAATGGTCGTCGATGGCGACCTGGACGGTGCGAGCGCGGTCGTGGGCGGACGTGCCGGTGGTGATGCCGGTGCGGGCGTCGATCTTCTGCGTGAACGGCGTCGCCTCCGGGTCGGGGTGGTTGGTCGGCTGCAATTCCAGGTGCAGGCGGTCGCAGAGGTCCGGCGCCAGCGCCAGGCAGACAATGCCGCAGCCGTGCCGCACCATGAAGTTGATGGCCTCGGGCGTCACCTTCTCGGCGGCGATGACCAGGTCGCCCTCGTTCTCGCGGCGCTCGTCATCGACCAGCACGATCATGCGGCCGGCGCGCAGCTCGGCAATGGCTTCGTCGATGGTGCAGAAAGGGTTCGGGTCCGGCATGGCGGTCCTCACGGCGTTGGGGGCGAGCGGCCAGGGCGTCTGTCTTATTGTAGGCCGCTTGACCACCCGCGGTTGGGGTGCGAGAATGGACAAGGGTAAAGCGGAAGGGAGTGGGCCATGATTTTCAAAATTGCCCTGGAAGAATTTCAGCAAGACGTGATGAAGTACCTTCAGCGCGTCCAGCAAGGCACCAGTTACGTCGTAATGCAGGGCGACAAACCCCTGGCGGAACTGATCCCGGTTCCCGACCTGGGTCCGCGGGAACCTCGGCCATTCGGGCTGGCAAAAGGTGACTTTGTCGTCCCAGATAATTTCAACGACCCGTTGACGGCGGAAGAAGTCCTCCGGTTGTTCGGCGCCCAATGAACCTGTTACTCGACACGCACATTTTCCTGTGGTTGATTACCAGCGACCCCAAATTGGACGTGTTGTTGCGGGCGGACATTTGTGACCCGGCCAACCAGGTGTTCCTGAGCGTCGTGTCTATCTACGAGGTGTTTATCAAGGCGAGCACCGGCCGATTGTCCTTCCCGGAAGCGCCGGAGATCTATCTGCCCAAACAGCGCAATGCGCAACGCATCAACAACCTGTCGCTGGAGGAAGCTGACGTTTTGCGGGCGACGCAACTGCCCCCAATCCACAAGGATCCGTTTGACCGCTTGCTCATTTGCCAGGCACAACAAAACGACTTGCTGTTTTGTACCGATGACGCCATCCTGCAAACCTACCCGGTGAAGCTCTGGCAGCCGCCCTGACCGAACCGCGCCTCCCTCCCTCGAAAACTCGCCCGCTACGGAAGACGACAACGCACATGAAAGCACGTCGGGTCGGTTTATGGTTGATCGGTGCCTGCGGCGGCGTGGGCACGACGGCGGCCCTGGGGCTGGCGGCGCTGGGCCGCGGTCTGGTCGGGCCCACCAGCATGGTCACGGCCCTGCCGCAATTCGCCGGCCTCGGTCTTGATGAACCCAAAACCTGGGTCGTCGGCGGCCACGACGTGCGCCGCACCAGTTACCGCCAGTCCGTGCGCGAGCTGCACGAGCGCAGCGGCGTCTTCGACCCGGCTGTCATCGACGCCTGTCTGCCGGACCTCGATCAGTGGAGCGGCAACGTGCGGCCCGGCACCGTCCTCGGCGCCGGCACCACCATTGAGCGTCTCGCCGACCTGGCCGAGGCGCACCGCAGCGAGAGCAGCCGCAGCGCCATCGAGCGCATCCAGGCCGACCTGCAAGCGTTCCGCTCCGATCAGGCGCTCGATCAGCTTGTGGTCATCAACGTCGCCTCGACGGAGCCTCCCTTCACGCTGACCGACAACCACCAGAGTGTCGAGAGGCTGCTGCCGGCGCTGGAGCAGCGTCAGCCGCTGCTGCCGCCGAGCGCCCTGTACGCCTGGGCGGCGCTGGAGCTGGGGCTGCCGTACGTCAACTTCACGCCGTCGCTGGGCTCATCGTTCCCGGCGGCGGACGAGCTGGCCCGGCAGCGGCACACGGTCCATGCTGGCAAGGACGGCAAGACCGGCGAGACGCTGCTCAAGACGGTGCTGGCGCCGATGTTCGCGCATCGCAACCTGCGCATCCTCAGCTGGGTCGGCCACAACATCTTCGGCAACCGCGATGGCCAGGTGCTCGACGATCCGCTCAACAAGTCGTCGAAGATTCAGACCAAGGACCAGGTGATTTCCGGCATCGTCGGCTACAAGCCGCAGACGCTGGTGTCGATCGAGTACATCGAGTCGCTGGACGACTGGAAGACGGCGTGGGACCACATCCACTTCCAGGGTTTTCTGGGCGTCAAGATGATGATGCAGTTTCAGTGGCAGGGCTGCGACTCGATCCTGGCGGCGCCGCTGGTACTGGACCTGGCGCGGCTGGCGCTGCTGGCGCAGCGACGCGGCGAGGTCGGCGTCCTGGGCCACCTGGCGTGCTTCTTCAAGAGCCCGATGGGCACAACCGAGCACGACTTCTTCAAGCAGTTCGCCGCGCTGGAGGCGTACACCGCGGCCTCCTCTGGCTCCCCTGGCCCCCTTTAGGGGGGAGGGGAGAAGACAACCCGGAACCCTTCATGAACCAATCTTCCGACAACGACGCCACGCTGATCGTGGAGCCCGCCCCGCCCGCGGCGCATCCCTTCGCCTGGCTGCCCTACGCCCGGCTGCTGCGCATCCCCAACGTCTTTACCGCCCTGGCCGACATCGCGCTCGCCGGCCTGGTCAGCGGCGCGATCACCACGAATGCGCTCGGGCTGCTGCTCGTGGCGCTGGCGTCCGCGTGCCTGTACTGCAGCGGCATGGTCTGGAACGATTACTTCGACGTGGAGCAGGACGCGCGCGAACGGCCCTTCCGCCCGCTGCCATCGGGCCGCATTTCACTGGGCACGGCCAGACGGTTGGCGGCGGGACTGATGGCCGTCGGCGTGGCGCTGGCCGGCATGGCGGGGCTGCGGGCGGACGGCTTCGCGGCGGCGCCGCTGACCTGGGCGGTGGTGCTGGCGCTCTGCGTGCTGCTGTACGACACCTGGCTGAAGCACACGGGACTGGGGCCGGTGGGCATGGGCGCGTGTCGGTTCTGCAACGTGCTGCTGGGGCTGGCGGTCGCGCCAATCAGCGTCGGCGGCTGGGGCGTCTTGCTGGCGCTGGTGGTCGGCGTCTACATCGTCGGCGTGACGTGGTTCGCGCGCACCGAGGCGCGGGCCAGTTCACAGATGATGCTGCTGGGCGCCGCGGCGGTGATGCTGTTCGCGCTGGTGCTGGCGCTGGCGGTGCCGACCGCCGGGCCGCGCGCGCTGCGCGGCGATGACCCGATGACCTTCCTGACGGTCGGCCTTGGTCAGGTGCTGTTCCCGTATCTGCTGGTGCTGTTCGGCTTCTACGTGGGGGTGCCGGTGGCCGCCGCGGTGCGGGCGCCGACGCCGGAGCGCGTGCAGGCCGCCATCAAGCGCAGTGTCCTGGGATTGATTCTGTTCGACGCGCTGCTGGCGGCGTCACTGGTCGGCACGGCGGGCCTGCTGATCGCGCTGCTGCTGCCGCCGGCGCTGCTGCTGGGGCGGCGCGTGTACTCGACGTGACTCAGGCCGATTCCTTCTCCCGCAGTTCCTGGCGGACGCTCATCAAAATCTGGCCGAGCATGTTGCGGCCGCTGCCGTCGCCGCCGTCGCCCCAGTACGAATCATTCTCCGTGTGTTCGACGAGTTTCGCGTCGCCGGTGTCGAGCAGCAGCTTCCGCAACTCGGCGTGCTGCGTGAACTTGGCCAGCACCGCCTCGCGCATGATGCCGTCCTTGACCTTCTCCCAGTCGGGCCGCAGTTTATGGGTGCGCGAGCGGCCCATGCGCGCGGCGATCATCGGCGACTTGGCGAGGCGAATTTCCTCCGCGCGCTCGCTGCCCGCGAATTTTTGCGCCTGGAAAAAATGCTCCGTCGTCGGCCACAGGACGCCGTTGAGCAGCACCGGCGACCGCCAGAAGTTAGAGAAACAACCGAACGGCTCGTCGAGGTGGTAGAAATGGATCACGACCGACATGCGTTCCCCCTCCCGCGGGCACTGGTGGAAGTGACGACACCCACCTCCCGACACCGCCGTCAGCCGGCGGGTTTGCCAGCGGGTCGGCGGCTTCACCGGAAGCTGTTTTTGACGTCCGCGTTGCACAGGATCACGAGGCCCCAGATGCCGATGGGCAGGCCGCCCAGGCAGGCGAGGTTACACGGCAGCATGGCGACGATGCAGCCCGCCAGCGCCGTGCCGTACGAACTCCGGCTGGACATGGCGTTGGCGCCCTGGATCACGAAGCCGCACCAGAGCGCGGTGATGAGCGCCGCGCCGGCGGCGCTCCCGAGCCTGTACGCCGCGCCACCGCCCCCGGGCCCCTGGGCTACGGCGCCGGCGCCGACGATGTTGAGGATCACCCCCAGGATGCCGAGCGCGATCCCCACATAGCCCACGATTTGCAAGGCCGTCGCGGGGGTGTGCACCAGGGCGTCCACGTCGGACAAGCGCGCCTTGCGTTTCTTGCGCCGCCGCGGGCGGTCGTCAAAATCCTCGTCCTCGTCCTCCGCCGGCCGGCGGCGCCGGGGGCGGTCGTCCAAGTCCTCGTCCTCATCCTCGACCGGCCGCCGGCGCGGCGGCGGCGGCGTGGAAGCAATCGCCCGGCTCCCGGGGGCAGGGCGCGGCGGTTCGGCCTCCTCCGGCAGTTCCTCCAACTCCACCGTTTCCTCGGCGGTGAACACCTGCTGGCAACCCGGGCACCGCACCCGTTTCCCCAGGGCTTCCTCCTTCACATTCAATTTCCGGCCACACGACGTGCAGGTGATGATGGGCATGGGTGCTTCCTTAACTCCATGATAATCAGACACGGTATGTGGGACGATTATCGGGACTGGCAAGCTGATCGCCAAGCGGGAAATACGGCCCGCGGCTCCATCACAGCTCTTTCCACAAATCGCGGAACGACCGCGGCGCCGGCGCCGGGAAGTCGCGGGCCGCCGTCCAGCCGCCGCCGGGGCCGGGCAGTCGCCGCAGCCAGCCGTCCTGCGCGAACGGCCGCAGCGCCAGTCGAGCGCAGCGCAGCGCCAGCCGGTACAGCCACGGCCGCCGCATCACATAGACCCAGACTTGATATGCCAGGTTCTCCCAGCGGTTCGGTTTGTGGTGGTGCTGCAATTCGCGCAAACCGATGAGCATCTGTGGTATGTTGATCTTGACCGGACACGCGGCCAGACAGGCGCCGCACAGCGACGAGGCGTGCGGCAGCGCGGCGTTGGCGCTGACGCTGTCGTACAGCGGCGTCAGGATGCTGCCGATCGGCCCGGAGTAGACGCCGCCGTAAGCGTGGCCGCCGATGCGGCGGTAGACCGGGCAGGCGTTCAGACACGCCCCGCAGCGGATGCACTGCAAACTCTCGCGGAACGGCGTCGCCAGAATCCTGCGAGCGGCCGTTGTCGAGCAGGACCAGGTGAAACTCCTGCGGCCCGTCCGATCTCGCCGGGGCGGCGCGGGCCGGTGATCATCGTCGTGTAGACCGACAGTGGTTGCCCCGTGGCGGCGCGGGCGAGCAGCTTCAAAAAGACGGGCAAATCTTCCCAGCGCGGGATGACTTTTTCGATGCCCATGACCGCCACGTGGACGCGCGGGCAGGTGGTGGTCAGGCGGCCGTTGCCCTCGTTGGTGATGAGCACGATGGTGCCGGTCTCGGCCACGGCGAAGTTGGCGCCGGTGATGCCGAGGTCGGCCTCAAAGAACTTCTGGCGGAGCACGCGGCGACCGGTCAGGGCCAGCGTCGCGGGGTCGTCCGGCAGCTGCTCGCCCAGGTGCGCCGACAGCACACGGGCGACACTCTCGCGCGTGTGGTGAACGGCGGGCGCGACCAGGTGCGACGGCCGTTCGCCCGCCACCTGGATGATGTATTCGCCGAAGTCCGTTTCGCTGACCTCGATGCCGGCGGCCTCCAGGGCGGGGTTGAGGTGGATTTCCTCGCTGGTCATCGACTTCGATTTGACCGCCCGGCGGCACTGTGTCTGGCGGGCGATGTCCACGACGATGCGGCGGGCGTCCTCGGCGGTCGCCGCCCAGTGGACATGGCCGCCGAGCTTGTGGACCGACGCCTCCAGCTGTTCGAGGTACTGGTCGAGGTGGGCGAGCGTGTGTTCCTTGATGCGTTTGGCGTGATCGCGGAGCGCGTCGGAGTCGGCGAGGGCGGCGTAACCGCGGCGGTTACCGGCCATGAGCGTGCTGGTCAGCCGGGCCAGCGCCGCCTGCAGCGGCTCATCGACCAGGGCCTGGGCGGTGGCGCCGGCGAAGTCGTGGTGCTCGTGGCGGGCGTAGAGGTTGCCGGCGGTGCTCATGGGAAGTCTTCCACGAAACGATGAATCGGATCAGGTGCTGACCAGCACTTCCGCCAGATGCAGCGGCCGCACCTTGCTGCCGAGGCGCCGCAGCCGACCGCCGATGTTCATCAGGCAGCCCGTGTCTGTCGCCACCACCACGTCGGCGCCGCTCCGGTCGATGGCCGCGGCCTTGTCCTGCACCATCGCGCCGCTGATGCCGGGGAAGCGCACCGAAAACGAGCCGCCGAAGCCGCAGCACTCGTCCGCCCGCTCCAGCGGCAGCAGTTCCAGGCCCGCAACCTGCCGCAGCAGCCGCTCCGGCTCCGTCAGCACGCCGAGGCTGCGCAGATGACAGGCCATGTGATACGTCGCCTTGCCCGGGAAGCGCGCCCCCACGTCGGTGACGCCGAGCACGTTCACCAGGAAGTCCGACAGCTCGTGCGTCCGCCGGGCCAAATCCTCGGCGCGGCCGTGCCAGACCAGGTCGTTGTGGAACAGCTCGGGGAACTCCCGTTTCACCATTGCGGCGCAGGAGCCGGACGGGCACACGACCAGCGGACTGGCGGCGAACGCCTGGATGGTGTGGCGGGCCAGTTCGCGGGCGCAGTCGTGATAACCGCTGTTGAAGTGCGGCTGACCGCAGCAGGTCTGCGCTGCCGGGAAATCGACCGTCACGCCGAGCCGCCGCAGCAGCTTCACGGTCGCCACGCCCACGTCCGGAAACAGGGCGTCGCCCAGGCAGGTCACCATCAGCGAGACGTTCAAGCGCGCCCCCTCACCCCCGACCCCCTCTCCCCCTGAAGGGGGCGAGGGGAGCAAGACAATCACAACAACCGCCGGCTCTCCTGCAGCAGCCCGTCGTGCAGGAAGCGCAGCGACGGCCCCGCCAGATGGTCGAAGTACGCCCAGCTGTGGCCGCCGGCGCGCGTCGTCAGGTCCAGCGTGTGCGGAATCCCCAGGGCGCTCAGCTTCTCGTGCAGCCGATCATTGCCGCGATACCACCGCGTATCGTCCGGGTCGATGGCGAAGAAGATGTGCGGCGGATACTGGCCCGGGTGGATGTGCAGCAGCGCCGTGTCCTGGCGACACTGCTCCTTGCTGTCGTACATCGCGTCGAGCGCCATGCCCTGGCCGTACAGTTCGTGGTAATCCAGCGCCGACGCGATGGCCGCCACCACCGGGAACTCACGCGGATACTTGAACGCCAGCCGCAGCGCCTCCCTGGCCGCCCATGCTGATGCCGTGCAGTCCGACCGCCCGCTCCGCCAGGCCCCAGCGCTGCCGCAGCGCCGGCACCACCTGCTCGCGCAGGAACCGCTCCGGCGTCAGCACCGGATCAAACTCCGCGCAGATGCGGTCGCCCCACCACGAACGCATGCCCAGCGGACAGGCGCACGCCAGGCCGAGTTCGTCGAGGACGCGCGTGTAAGCAGGCCGGTCGCGCAACGACTCCATGCCAACACCGTGCAGGTGCAGCACTGCGAAGCGCGGTGGGCTGGGCGGGTCGTAGAGGTCGGTTTTCTTGCCGGCGATGCGGACTTCCGTCCAGCGACCGTTCATGCAGGGTCGTCCTTTCAAAGAGGAGTTCACCACAAAGACACAAAGAACACCAGGAAGACAAAAGAATTAAATACTTATTCTTCTGTCTTCCTGGTGTTCTTTGTGTCTTTGTGGTGAACTCCTCCGTCCGTCACGGCGCGGAGGCGGGGGCGTCGGTCAGCAAGCGCTGCTGCTTCTCGCCCATCTCGCGGTAGTACAGCGGCAGGTGGCGGTAGTACACCTCCAGCGTCAGCAGCGCCAGCGACGTGTACATCAGCCGGCCGTGGGTGTGCGGCGAGCCTTTCGAGTCCCAGCTGCCCTGCAGTTTGCCGGTGCTGCGGTCCTGGGTCTTGATGAGGTAGTCCCGCATCTTGTCGTTCCACTGCGTCCACGACTCGCCGCCGAAGTGGTGCATCACCTGCGTGGCGTAGTAGTGGTAGTAGATGTTCTTCGCGCCCGTCGGCTGGTTCCTCATGAGAATGTTGTTGACGCCCTTGATCATGCGGATGTTCTGCGAGCCCCACGACTGCAGATACTGCCGCGATAGCAGGCCGACCGCCGTCATGGTAATGGCCGAGCCCTTGCCGACGTAACCGTAGCCCTCGCTGTTGGGGTCGTTGCAGCTGTCCACGAAGCGGATGGCCTTGGCGAACGCGACCTCCGGGACCATCAGACCGGCCATCTTGGCGCTCTTCAGCGCCATGATCTGCCAGCCGGCCACGGACATGTCGCCGGCCTGCTTGGGACCGTAGCGCCAGCCGCCGGCGTCGTGCTGGGCGTAGAGGATGTAGTTGACCGCCATCTGGGCCGACCGGCGTAACGCCGGATCCTGACTCAGGCCGTACGCCTCGCACATGGCGATGGTCGCCAGGCCGTGGGCGTACATGCCGCCGCCGAAGTTGCCGGTCTTCTTGTCCTGCTTGCCCATCAAAAACCACAGGGCCTTCTCGATCGGCTTGTCGAAGGGGTTATCTTCGCTGTTCTTGGCCTTCAGGTGGGTGTAGCCGGCGCCCAGCAGCGGCAGCAGGCCGAAGGCGGTGCCGGCGATGTCGTTCTTGCCGCCCTGGTCGGGGAAGTCGCCGTCCAGCTCCCAGTGGCCATCGGTCGCCTGCTGGCGGACCAGCCACTTCAGGCCGCGCGCCACGGCCGCCTCGGACTCCTTGGTGCCGCCGCCCTCGCGCAGCGACTTCTCGCGCGTCGCGCCGCTGCGGCCGAAGAAGGTGCCGGCCAGCGGCATGCCCTTCGGGTTGATGCCGCCCGCCATGCCGACGCTGTTGAAGCCGTTCGGGTCGGGCGCCAGCCCTTCCAGGTAACCGCCCTGACCGCCGCCGGTGCCAGGCGGCGCCGAGATGTTGAACGGCGTGGCGTTCTTGTCGCCGCCGTCGATGCCGGGCACCTCGTCCGGGTTGACGTTGCCCGGCACGCTAATGGGCTGAATGTTGTCGTTGTTGTAGTTGATCTTCTGGTTGAAGACCTCGGCGTTTGGATCGATCTCGTCGTTGACCAGCGGTTCCTTGGACTCCGGCGGCAGCTTCTCCGGCTGGACGATGTTCTTCTCCTCTTCCAGTTTCTCCTTCTTTTCCTTGTCGGCGGCGGCGGAGTCGTCTTCCAGGTTGGGCTTGCGGCTGTCCGCCGAACTGGGTGCCGGGATGAACATAATCATCGCGGCGATGAGGCCGACGTGGAACAGCACGCTGACCAGCGCTGCCGGGATCGTGCGCAGCAGACCGGGGCCGGTGCGTACCCGCTCGCGGACCACCACCACGGCCGCACGCTTGGGTTTGTTGTTCTCAGGAGTCGCCATGAGTCGTCACCCTTGCTGATGATGAACCGGTCAACGGGATTTATTTATTATGGCGCCGGCGCCATCAATATGGCAACCAAAAAAGTCCTAAATCCGCGCCGCCGCGCTTGTTTCGGTGTCCTGCGCTCACCGGAAGCAACGGACGGGAGGGCGATTTGTTGGCGCGGGTTGTAGATTGGACGCGGCTCGGCGGCGACAGTTCCCTGAACGTGGCGGCAAGTTGGAAACTTGCCGCCACGTTTTACACTCAGGGGGTTGGCGGTGTCGTGTGGCCGTTGGTCGCGCCCGGCGTCGGCCCAGCCTGAATGCCTTCCGTCGGCGGCGGTTCCGCCAGCACGTCCAAACTCGCTCCCTCGTCGGCGAACTTGCTCGCCTCATAGCGGCGCAGCCCTTGCCGAACCGCCCGGTCGCCGCGGCGGAACCACCAACCCAGCCCCACAATGAACAACAGCGTACCGACCATCAGCCCCAGAATGGACGCCAGCAGCGGGCCACCCAGCGCCATGCCCGGTGAGCCGCCTTCCGTCTCCACCGGCGGCGCCGACAGCAGCGTCAACGTCGGCCCAATCAACATCAGCGTCTTGCGCTCCTCGCGGCCGACCTTGTAGGGGTAGCGCTTGAAGAAGTAGCCGGTGAAGCGCACCTTGACCTTGAGCTTGTCGCCCGGCTTCAGGCCCTCGGGCAGTTCCGGGAAAACGACCACCACCGGGTTCGCGTCACGGTCCCCCAGTTCGATCCAGCCCTGATAGACCGTCTCGACCCCCCTATCCTGCAAATCGACCGCGGCGTCCTCTTTCGTCAGGCGGCGCAGGGTGCCCTCCACCGTGACCACCTTGCCGCAGTTCAGCACCGGCTTGCGGATCAGATGGCCGTAGGTGAGATCCCGGTTCTCCGCGGCGCTGGCCTCGAACGCCTTCAGCGGCGTCTGCGCGGCCAGCGCAACGGCCTGCTGGTACGCCGCCACCTCCAGGAACGGCGCCTTGCTGCCGACCTTCTCCGGGGTCAGGTTGCGCAGGTCTGGGAAGGTCTTATCCTGGCGGATGTTGCGGAGCAATCCGGGGTTCAGCGCCGGGGCCATCGTGGGCTGCTCCAGCACGATCACCGCCGGCGCCACCAGCAGCGGCACGCTCAGCGGCCCTCGATCCGACTGATAGCGGATGAGCTTGAGGAAGTAGCCGCTCACCTGGGCGCGCTGGCCGAAGGGGCCCTCCTCGCGCAGGGCCTTGTGCAGCGACTCGGGCAGCAGCGTTGCCAGCACCAGCACCGGCCGGCCGCCGTCCTTGTTTCGCGCCAGCTGCACCTCGTACACGACCTTGACGCCGCCGCGCTGGGCACGCTGCGGGGCCGCCACGGCACGCACGCCGCGCACCCAGCCCTCCAGGCCGACCACCTCGCCGCGATGTTTCTCGGGATCCTTGACCAGCTGGGAGACGGTGCGCGCCTGGTTCTTCTGAGCGCTGGCGACGAAGACGCTGATGTCGTAATCCTTGGCGTTGACCAGCGCCGCGCACAGGGCGGCATACTCGGCCAGGACGAGACGGCCAACGGCTACCTGCGACATACCGCCGTAGTCGGTGAGCAGATGGTCGTCGCGGACGGCGGCCAGGAGCTGCGGCGATAATGTCGGGGCGAACTCGACGGCGGGGGGCGGCCAGACGGTGTACACACCGCCGGCGTGGACGGCCGCGACGGACAGCAGCGGCTGACGGAAGGCGATCACCTGGACGGCGGCGCCGGCGGCCAGACGCTGGCGGTTGAACCAGAATTCTGGCACTTTGGGCTGCTGGGCCGGTAGCGCGCCCGGACAGAGGATCAGCGCGGCGAGGGCGGCGAACGCAGCGCGGCGGGACGGGGCCATGATCGGGGGGTTCCTGGAAGTCGTCGGGCCCTCTGTTCTTCGCTCGTAGTACCGCCTTCAGGCTGAATCTGACACGCTGATTCCGCCTGAAGGCGGTACTACGAACGAAGCAGCCTCATTTCTTCGGCCGCACCGGCTTGGCGAAACCCATCTCCCGGTATTTCGCCTGCCGGCACATGTCCTGCACCTGGATGAAATAGCCGTAGCGCAACTCGGGGCTCGCTTCCAGTTGAATCTTGCCGCCGTCCTTGCCGGACCAGCCCTCCAGGCGCTTGAGCACTTTTTTCAGCCCACTGTCGAGCCTGTCGTCCAGGTCCATGACCACTTGCGGCGTGGCGTCCTCGGGAAATTTGAGCAGAATGCGGCCGAGTTTGCCCTTGGCCTCCGCGGTCGGCGGGTTATCAATGGCCTCCACGATGACGCGCACCAGGTCCTTGGGCAGCGGATCGTCCTTGGTGTCTGGCTCCTTGTCCTTGGGCTCGTCTTCCTTGGGTTTCTCCTTATCCTTTTCCAGCATTGGCGTCGGGTCGCCATCCTTGGGCTTGTTCACTCCCTTTTCCGGAGCCTTCTTCTCCTCCTTTTTCTTCTCCTTCTTGCGCTCCTCCTTGGGCGGCGGCAGCAGCACGCCGGTGAGGTTCTCTTCCTGGGAGAGCGGCTGGAAGGTCATGATGAAAAAGGCCATGAGCTGAAAGGCCATGTCCAGCATGGGCGTGATAATCAGGCTCAGGTTGACGCCCAGGCCAGCGTCGGGAATGCGGCGGCGGCTCATCGGCAACTCACCCCTTTGCGGTCGTCGGGACGTGCAGGACGCGCAACTGCCAGCTGGCGAAGCCCGCCTCGGAGCACATTTCCAGGATGTCGTAGACGTATTCCCAGGACACGTCCTCATCGGCGCGGAGGACAATGACCGGCCGCACCCAGCTGGGCGGCTTCTGGTTGTAGCGGGCGGTGCGTTCGATCTTGTCGCGCTGCTCGCGCAGGTATTTTTCCAGGGTGCCGCGCAGGGCGGCGTTGACGGTGAGGTTCTCGTAATTCAGCGTCTTGACGTTGGGCACAACCAGGGTGCCTTCCTTGGTCAGGTTGAGGTAAATCCAGTTATCGGAGTCGTGTTCGGGCCGATCCTTGGACTTGGCGTCAATGGGAATGGCGTTCTGCACCGCCGGCAGCGTGACGCCGCTGAAGCGGTCCTGGCGCTCGAAGTTCACCGTAATCAGGAAGAACATGATGAGCTGCAACACCACGTCCAGCAGTGGCGTCAGGTTGAGTTCGGCCTCGCCGCCTTCGGGAGCGTGCATAAAACCTCGCGGGCTGATGTGCTTCGTGGGGCAGACAGGAATGTCTGCCCCACGGAAAGAACGATCCTGAGGGCGTGACGTTTACTCCGCCGGCCGCGCCTTGGCAACGGCAGCAGCGGGCATGGCGGCCGCGGAGGTGGCGCCCGCGGCCCGGGCCGCCGGGGCGGGCGCGGCGCTGCCTCCGCCTTCTTGGAGTTGTGATACATCTGCGTCAGCAGATCGTCGGCCAAATTGCTGGTGTCCATCGTTATGCGCGTTGAGCGATTCTTGAAGAATGCATGGCAGAAGATGGCCGGCACCGACAGACCGATGCCCAGCAGCGTCACGACCAGCGCGTGCGAAATGCCCTCGGCCAGCTTCGACGCCTTGGGCGTGTCGCCGCTGCCCAGTTCCATGAAGCTCATGATCATGCCCCAGACCGTACCGACCAGGCCGAGCAGCGGCCCGAGCGTGCCGATGGTGCCGAGGTAGTTGATGAGCTGCTCCTTGCCCGCCTTGACACTCTCGACCATGTTCATGGCCGCCTCACGTGCGTCCTCGATGCCGTATTGCAACCGGGCCATGCCGGCGGTCATCACCCGCGCCAGGAACGAACTATCGTCCCGGCACATGTCGAACGCCTGCTTGAACTGGCGTCGGTTTACCAGGTCCGCGAACTCATCGACGAAGCCGCCAGGCACTGCCACGCTCATGCGCAGGTCCATCGCCAGCAGGACGATCAGCGAGACGAGGATGATGGACACGATGAGCAGCAGCGGCCCGAAGATGGGGCCCGCCGACGAAACGAGGTGGACGAAAATGTTCGGCGGTTCCTTCGGCTCCTCTTTTTTCTCATCGGCGGCGCGAGCGGTCGCCGGAGTGCAGAGCACGAGCGTCAGACTGACGGAGAGCATCAGGCAAACGAACAGCACCTGAGTCCAGCGACGGTGCCGACTCCCTGCGAGCATGGTCATGTTGCGATTCCTGTTTCAGAGGCCCAAGGGGACGGCCCCCGGTGAACGGCGA
This sequence comes from uncultured Gemmataceae bacterium, assembly GCA_963750165.1. GTDB lineage: Bacteria > Planctomycetota > Planctomycetia > Gemmatales > Gemmataceae > CAVVPN01. Next base: position 1,851,926 of record CAVVPN010000003.1, read on the forward strand.
ATAGCCAGGCGCAGCGACCGGGGTTATCCCTGAGCCGTCCGCAGTTGGGGATCAGGACAGCGTTCGTCGGGAAAAGGTGGCCACGTCTCCACGGTCCAATCATTTCCCCTATCATGAACGGCGCGGCGGGATGCTGTCAAGTATTTTTCAGATATGCCGGCGGGTAAAAAACATCAGGCGAGCGGTTCCGTGAGGAGTCCGCCCGCCCGGGTGGTTTCAAGAGCTGGGAAGCGAAGGTGTCAACGCGGGGCTGGCGTGGTACTGGGGGGATTGTCGGGAACCTGGAGCCCCTGGACCCGTGGCGACCGGTTGCCCACGCGGGCGTTGAAAATGGGGCCGGCCAGCAGCGTCCACAACACGATGACTGCTACCCAACGAAATTCCATGGCTGGCGTCTCCCAGGTTATCCCACCTGCGGGATGGATCGCGTCGCACTCTCCTTTTCCCGGCAAACGACGTGCCGCCGGCAACCGGTGGGGAGGAGTTGATGGTGTAACTTGAAGTAAATCCAGTGAATATGGCAAATGGCTGGCGGCGCTCGCCGATGGTGATGGGGGGGTGGATGTGTCTCAATATTAGCGCATGGTGTGCTAAATGTTACAGGTTGGAAACAAAAGGATCGATTTTCCTGGTCCGTAGTAGCGCCTTCAGGCGGTCTTCACTCCCACCCGTTTGAAGGCGGTACTACGAACCAGGAAAATCGAACATGGTGACGGCCGGGGTTTGTAGCCCCGCTCTGTTCCGGCAGTTCGGGGCCGTCCGACGCGCCACCATGTCCTGGTCCAACAACTGAACCTCTTCTGTTCCAGCCCCAACCTCTTATAGAAGTTGTTGACAGGATATCGTTCACCTATGCAGATCGTATGCCAAACAGCGGCACAAAAACCGACAATCCACAAGTCCTTCCGCAGCAGAAAATTGTGACGCCGCCTCATCGACCGGCCGGGGAAGAGGTCGGTGGTGGTTGGAGCGAAATATTACAATCGACCCAGGGGAATTGTGAAAAAAAGGGCGCGGCCCTTCCCCCGTTTACAGGACCGCGCTCGGGCCCGCCCCGATCAGCAGCACGCACACGTCCATGACGTTGGTCTGCGTCAGTCCGGTCAGGAGCAGGTCGCCCGTCGCCTGGAAGAAGGCATAGGCGTCGTGCCGCTGCAGGAACGCCGCCGGCGACAGGCCAAGATTGGCAGCTCGCTCCAGGGTGCCGGCGTCGGCCAGCGCCCCGGCGGCGTCGGTAGGACCGTCCTCGCCGTCGGTGCCGCCGCTCAGCACCACCACGTTGCGCAGGCCCGCCGCCCCCAGCTTGTCCGCGGCGGCCAGCACGAATTCCTGATTGCGACCACCGCGGCCGTGCTGTTCCGGCAGCGTCACCGTCGTCTCGCCGCCGCTGAGCACGCACGCCGGCGCCACCAGCGGGCGGCCGTCGGCGCGGATGCCGCGCACCACGCCCGCCAGGACGACCGCCACCTGCCGCGTTTCGCCTTCGATGTACGAGCCGAGGTCGAGCACACGGTAGCCGAGTGCCTCCGCCTGCCGCCGCGCCGCCGCCAGCGCCCGGGCGTTGTTGCCGATGATGACGTTGTGGACGTTCGGCGGCCGCGTCTTGAGTGTCTCGGGGATGTTCCCCGCCGCGCCGCGTTCGAGATGTTGTCGCACGCTTGCGGGCACCCGGGCCAGCAGACCGAAGCGCTCCAGGATGGCGCGGGCATCGGCGAAGGTGGTCGGGTCGGCGGCGGTCGGGCCGGAGGCGATCACGTCGAGCGGATCACCGATCACGTCGGAGATGATGAGGCTGAACAGCGAGGCGGCGCACGCCTGCGCCAGCCGGCCACCCTTGATGCCGCTGAGGTGCTTGCGGACGCAGTTCATGTCGTTGATGGTGGCGCCGCACTCGTGCAGCAACCGCGTGACCTCCTGCTTGTCCGCCAGGGACAGGCCGTCGGCCGGCAGCGGCAGCAGGGCGGAGCCACCGCCGGAGAGCAGGCACAGCACCACGTCGTCGGGGCCGGCGCCGCGCACCAGGTCGAGGATTTGTTGCGCACCGGCGACGCCCGCGGCGGTGGGGTGGTTGGACGCGGCAGGCCGGGCCGCGTGCAGGCGGATGCGGCGCAGCGGCCGCACGGCGTCGGCCGGTACGTTGACGATGCCTTCCACACGGTCGAGCCGGTCGGCGAGGACGGCCTCGACGGCAGCGCTCATGGCAGCGCCGGCCTTGCCGCCACCGACGACGAGGATGCGGTGGGCGTCGGCCAGGGCCCGGGCCAGCGCCGGTTCGGCGAGGGCGCGCGGTACGAGGTCTTCGGGGCGCACCGCGTCCACGGCGGCCTGCCAGATGCGGCGGGCGTGGTCGCGGAGGGAGGCGGGGTCGGACACGGGGCCTCGCGGTTGGGAGGAAGGCGAACGGACGCAGCGGAGTGTAGGCGGGGATGCGGCAGCCGTCAAGAAAGCGCTCGCCCAACCTGCTCACGACCCGCGAATTCGCTAGAACGGTTCGCAGAGGGCTATTGCGTCTTCTTCGCCCCTTCGGGGCGAAGAAGACCACCGCTACGCCCAACCGCCAACCGCTCTTGAGCGGTTCACGCACGGTTTGCACACGAGTGGGCGGCGGGCACGGGCTGACCTCCAGCGGCCTGCACTGCCACAGCAAGGGGGCCAAGGAGGCCAAGGGGGCCAACTTTTTCATACGTCGAGAATCGGCGCCCTGGCTCCGTGTGGGTGGCACGGCGCGACCACCACTGGCGGCGGTTGCCACAGCAAGAACGCCAAGGACGCCAAGAACGCCAACTTTTTCACACGTCGAGATTCGCCGCCTGGCAGCGCCGGCCTGCCGTTCGTGGTCCACACAACGGGGAACCACTCTGGAGCGGTTCGCAAGCGCGTGGACCACAAACCGTGGCACGGCTCTCCAGAGCCGTGCCACGTCGTGTGCGCCTGCCCTTCGTGAACCGCGCTAGTTTTTCACAAGGTTCGTCCCGAGCCGCATCCGACCCACAACCGCACGAGCCATGAGCAAGCCCGAACAGTCCGCGGCAGCCGCCCTCCGCATGTGGTATCGCCACCACGGCTACCTCCGCCGGCCGCTGGCCTGGCGCATCCGTGCGGGCGAGGATCGGCCCGATGATTGGCAAGTTTGCTTCCTGGTGAAATCGGTCGTGGATCTGAGACAACTGCGGTCGGCGCTCGCGAAAGTCGGATTTCATCTCCCGCCGGCGCTTCGGCGCTTCGGCTACCACTGGCAGAATTTAACGGGACAGGCCAACCAGCAACGGTTCCTGAATCTCCTGTGATGTGGTGACGGACCACCAGCTGGAAAGCAGCGACCCATCGATTCCCGACTCTTTGCGCTCTGCTGGGCGAGACTGTGACAACCTGGAGAATCAGCGCGGCCCCTGGATTTGATAGGGGTGTCTGTGAGATGAAATGAGATCAAAGCCCTCCGTGGCACCATCTCCATTATATCGCCCAAACCGCTACCGGGGAACGGCCCTGCGCCTGACCCGGCGAGTCCCGGCTCTGGTGGAATGTTGATCGCCCAGCCTCCTTGCATCGCGTGGCCTTCGCCGGCGCAACCGATACAGGCCGCACAGACAGACTCCTGAAGCGCCGGTTTTGCCGATCTTGCCGTCGCCCGGCTACACCGGTTCGCTCGCGCCATCCGATACAACTTGCGATACCAGTTCCCTGACAAAACGCGCCGCCGGGCACTGTCGCGGCACGCGGGCCGTGGCATGGTCCTGTCAGGCGTCCTCGAAACCCCTGACGAGCGAAAAGAGTGTCCCATGAGAAACGGATTTCTCGGGTCGCTGTTCACGTTGTTGGCCTGCGCGGGCGCCGCCTCGGCCCAGTCGTTCCCGTCGTTCCAGGCCGCCCCGCCCCCCGGCTATGGACCGCCGCCAGCCGGCTTCTACAACCCCTACTACGGCGTCGCGCCCCAGCAGCCGCCCCGGATGCCGGCCTGGCCAGGCTCCGCGCCGCAGGGCGCGTACGGCATGCCCTACGGCGCCCCGATGATGCCGGGCTACGGCCCGCCGATGGGCGCGAACCCCGGCTACCCGAGCTACCCCGGACTCGCCCCGCAAATGCCGCCGTCCTGGCCCAGGACGATGGTCCCGACCGCCGCGCCGGCGCCGGCACCGCAAGCCACGGCGAGCGACCTGCCCGGCGTGCCGGTCACGCCGCCTTCGGCGCCGCAGCAGGGACAGCCTCTCATGAAGCTCGGCGAGGCCGGCCCCCTGCCGCCGGCGGACCTGCCCGTGGTGGCGCCGCGGCCCGGCACGCAGTTGCTGCAAGACGACGACCCGGAGGCGTGTCCGAGTTGCGCCGCGCCGCCGAAGATCCTGTCGCATGAGAAGAACCCGCCGTTCGCCGCCCCGCCCGGCTATTGCCTCTACGGCATGGTTCAGGGCCTGGCGTGGTGGACGCGCGGCCAGAACACGGTGCCGCTGCTGAGCACCGGGGCGCTGCCGGGCGGGACCGTGCTGGCCGATAACCTTAACTTCAACAACCAACCGCAATACGGCAGCCTGGTGACGCTGGGCACCTGGCTGGACCGGCAGCAGCGGATGGGTCTGGAGGTGACCGGCTTCTGGCTGCCGAATCAGAAGTCGTCGCTGACGGTGCAGTCGCCGGGCACGACGACATTTGGCAACCCGTTCAGCGACGCGAACACGGGCCTGGAGGGCTTCCAGCCGCTGGCGAGTCCGGGTCTGCTGGCGGGCACCGCGCGCATCCTGACCAACAGCGAACTGTACGGCGGCGAGGCCAACCTGCGCTTCGAGCTGTGCCGCACCTGCAACATGCACCTGGACTTGCTGACCGGCTTCCGCTACCTGGACCTGCGCGAGGGCCTGGAGATCGAGGAGTCTTCGACCTTCACGCCGCAGGTGCCGATTTTGGCCGGCACCACGTTGAACAGTTCGGACCGCTTCCGTACGCACAACCAGTTCTACGGCGGCCAGCTCGGGCTGGAGTCGGAGTGGCACTGGGGCCGGTTTTTCGTCGATGTGTGGGGCAAGGTAGCGCTGGGGGCCAACGACGAAAACGTGAGCATCGGCGGCACCACGGTGTTGAACGGCAACACCGGCTTGAGCCTGACGCGCAACGGCGGCTTCTACACGCAGCCGACCAACATCGGTTCGTATGAACGCACGCAGTTCGCGGTGATCCCGGCGTTCGGCTTGCAGGCGGGCTACCAGTTGACGACGCACCTGCGGGCGTCGTTCGGCTACAGTTTCCTGTACCTGAATCAGGCGGTGCGGCCCGGAGACCAGATCGACCGCACCGTGAACCTGACGCAGCAGGGCGGCGCCCTGGTCGGGCCGGCACGGCCGGCGTTCAACTTCGTCAACAACGAATACTGGGCGCAGGGCATCAACATCGGCCTGGAGTTCCGCTACTAGAGCGGATTGCAGGTGCGTGTAGCATGTAGTAGGTCCGGCGAGCCGAGCCGGACCCGCGCTGGGTGCCGCTCGGCTCGCGGCACCTACCCCAGACCGCTACACCCAACCGCAATCCGCTCTAAGGAGGCGCCGAACAACAACTTCCAAGAGTAGGACGGCTCTCCAGAGCCGTCCCGACGGCTCTGGAGAGCCGTCCTACGAAGTTGTTGTTCGGCGCCTCCTAACGCAGGAGTCAGGAGTCAGGAGTCAGAAGTCAGCGAAGCAGGGTTGCGGCGCCGGATCATCCTCCGAGCGCCGCAACCCTGCTTCGCTGACTTCTGACCTCTGACTCCTGACCTCTGATTTCTGTGGTTTCTGCGAAATTTGCGGTCGCTGATTTGACGCGCTCCGCGTTGCGGCCTAGGGTTTGGCAACGAAGGGATCGAGTGAAGGATGCCCGCGAGCGGGACGCACCCACCGCGGCGGAACAAACCAACATCGTGAAACCTCTTCGTCCTCGACAAAGGCAAACCATCCGTAAGGGTGGGACGCAAAGCCATGGGTCCGCCGGAGTGGTGGCTCCGCCGGATCGCCAGGCTGCCGAAGGGATGAACGGCCCGCGGGAACCCACGTTCGGCGGCATCATCTCACGCAGACGCTGCCCAACCGGGCCGGCGTCATCCAAAGAGGTAAGGAGGTTCGAGTCAAGGCGGTCCTCCCTGGGAGACCGCATCCGGAAAGGGGAGATAGTATGCGCAGTCTGGTTCAGTCCGTGGTCCGCTTTCTCCAACGGGAAGATGGTCCCACCGCAGTCGAGTACGCGGTCATGCTGGCGCTGATCGTCGTCGTGTGCATCGTCAGCATCACCGCCCTGGGCGGCAACGCCAACAAGACCTTCTCCAACGTCGCCCTGAACACGGCAGTCAGCGTCGGCTCCTGATGGCGATGATGTGGAAGTCGAAGGTCAAACTCAGGAACAGTAGGATGCGTCGGTTCGTGAGGAGCAGTAAGCCCGCCCCGGTAGTGTGACCTGCCGGCGGCCAGGTTCGGAACAGAGTCACAAACTTAAACAGCTGGTCCGCCGGGGACTCAGCCAGCTGTCGGGAACAGAGAAGTCCTTACCAAGCAGAGGATCGTAAGTTATGAAGCACCTGGCTCAGAGCGTCGTGAACTTCCTGAAGCGTGAAGACGGCCCGACGGCTGTCGAGTACGCGGTCATGTTGGCCCTGATTATCGTGGTGTGCATCGTCGCCATCACCGCGCTGGGCAGCAACGCCAACAAGACCTTCTCCAGCGTCAGCAACACCATCGGCTCCACCACCGGCAGCTGAACGCAACCGAACTACCATCGGGCCCGGTTTTTGTTAGTAAACCGGGCCCTTACCATAAACCAAGACTTTTCCGAGGCGCCGGGGCACCCCACTCTGTCATACGTTTAACCCCGGCAATCACCTGATTAACCCCTCAACGAGGAATGAACATGAAGCACCTGGCTCAGAGCGTCGTGAACTTCCTGAAGCGTGAAGACGGCCCGACGGCTGTCGAATACGCGGTCATGTTGGCCCTGATTATCGTGGTGTGCATCGTCGCCATCACCGCGCTGGGCAGCAACGCCAACAAGACCTTCTCCAGCGTCAGCAACACCATCGGCTCCACCACCGGCAGCTAACGCCGAACCACATCAATCTCGATCATCGTCTTTGTTACTGGAGTTCACCGGGAAGCTCTCCTGGGACACGGGCTCGATCCCGGATGAACGAGTGGTCTGTTAACCAGAAAGGATCGTGAATTATGAAGCACCTGACTCAGAGCGTCGTGAACTTCCTGAAGCGTGAAGACGGCCCGACGGCCGTCGAGTACGCGGTCATGTTGGCCCTGATTATCGTGGTGTGCATCGTCGCCATCACCGCGCTGGGCAGCAACGCCAACAAGACCTTCTCCAGCGTCAGCAACACCATCGGCTCCACCACCGGCAGCTAACACGGGATCGCTTTGGCGTTCCTGTCTGAACCCGCAGCGCCAGCGAGTGGACCCTCGCTGGCGCTGCGGGTTCACGATAAAGCAAGGCCCAGCTCGGATGAGCTGGGCCTTTTTTTATTGCTCCCCGCACGCGATTCATGACCTATAGTTCAACAGGCGAACCTGGAGGGCTCACACGGGACACGGGCTCCACTCCTGAGTTCGAGATTTCCTTACAGAAAGGATCGTCAGATGAAGAAGTTGGCTCAGAGCGTCGTGAACTTCCTGAAGCGTGAAGACGGCCCGACGGCCGTCGAGTACGCGGTCATGTTGGCCCTGATTATCGTGGTGTGCATCGTCGCCATCACCGCGCTGGGCAGCAACGCCAACAAGACCTTCTCCAGCGTCAGCAACACCATCGGCTCCACCACCGGCAGCTAACTCTGGTCGGTAGAACGGCGTCCGCCCCATCCCCTGATTCATCCATCCGCGCCCGATGAGGAACGACTCGCATGGCTCATCTATTCACCTGGGAAAACTGGCCGGTCCTGGTGGTTTGCGCGGGCATGATCGCCGCGGCAGTCATCGACTGGTGGAAATTCAAGGTGCCGAACAAGTTGACCTTCCCCCTGATCCTCAGTGGTTGGCTGCTCGGGCTGCTGAACATGTTCCAGCTGGTGCCGCACGGCGGTCACGGCTGGATCGGCGACGCCCTGGCCGGAACGTTCCTGGCCTGCGCCCTGCTGATCCCGGTGTACGCCATCGGCGGCATGGGCGCAGGCGATGTCAAGATGACCATGGGCTTCGGCTCCTGGGTCGGCGCGTTCTACACCTTTGCCGTGGGCTGGCAGATCATCGTGGTGGCGTTCTGCGTCGGCACGATCGTCGGCGGTGTCATCGCCCTGGGCATGATCGCGGTTCGCGGCAACTACCGCGGCAACATGCAGCACGTCCGCGAGATCATCGGCGATGCCTTCACATCGTCGAGTGTCGCGGACATGCACGACAAGGCCAACAAGCGTCGGCCGCGCTGGCACCGCCTGCCGTACGGCGTGCCGCTGTGCATCGGCTTCGTCGGCTATTTGCTGTACCTGTACGCCGCGCTGTGATCGAGACCGGAAATTGCAGATTGTAGATTGCAGATTGTCAATTGAAAAACCATCCAAACCGCCTGTCTTTCAGTTGGCCATCTGCAATCTACAATCTGCAATCCCCTGGCCTTCCCAGCTTGTCCGGTGACCCATAAAGGGCGCAGAACTGTTACTTTCGCTGCAATCGTAAAAGTTGAAGTTGGCTGCTTCAGTGGTCGAAAATAACAGCGTAATCTGAACCATCACGCTGAGCACGCTGAAGACGGTCAACCACGGGCAGCACATCCGGGGTAATCCCTTCTTCAGTGAGGTCAGCGATGAAACCCAAGACCATGATTTTGATGGTGGTCGCCATCGTTTGCGGCCTGGGAGCCAGCTACATGACAAGCCGACTCCTGGCGGAACGCGAAGAACAACAACCGGCGGCGCAAGTGGTCGCCGAACCCGTCAAGGCGAAGTTCCTTGTGGCCAAGACGAACCTGGACATTGGTTCGGCGATCAAGAACCCGCAGGACATGTTTGTCGAGAAGGCGCTGCTGGCGGAGGACGCCCCCAAGGACGCCCTGACCGAGTTCAAGCTCCTCAAGGGCAAGTACCTCCGGCGGACCCTGCGCAAGGGCGACCACATCACCAACGACGATTTGATGGACGAACGGGCCAGCATTCTCGCCCGCCTGCCGGACGGCTACCAGGCTTACGGCATTCAGGTGGACCCGGCGGCGATCGCGGCCGGCTGGGCCGCCGTGCCCGGCTCGAAGGTGAACATCCTGTGGACGCGGCGCGGCAGCGACGACAAGACGTCGTACACCACGGTCCTGCTGGAGGACGTGCTCGTCCTGGCGGGCGACGGCATCTCGCGGATGCAGGACGACGGCAAGGCCCTGCCATCCAGTGTCGTAACCGTGGCCCTGAAGACGATTGACACGATGAAGATCAAACTGGCCCAGCAGTACGGCCCTCTGACGCTGACGCTGCGGAAGTTCAGCGACAACACGCCGCTGCCGGAAGCCGAGAAGTTCAGCCTTGGGGATTTGAACAAGATCGCTACGGATCGCAAGGAAGGCAAGGGCATGAGCGGCCTCGAGGTCGATCCGAACTTTGAGATCGATCGGGAGACGGGCGAACTGATCCCCAAGCTTCCCGCCGCCAAGCAGGATGAAAAGGTCGAGCCGCTGCCGGAGGTGCAGGAGTTGAAGCAGCCGAAGCGGTATTTCCACACGATCATCTTCCGCCAGGGCGACAAGTCGTGGAAGCAACGCATCGAGGTGGACGCCAACGGCAACCCGATCCAGGAAGACGTGCAGCAGGCGTCCCTCGGCGAGGCGCCGTACGCGCAACAGCCCGACCCCACCGTGGGGACGCCGCCGAACAACCCGGCCCAGGGGCCGCCGGCCAACAAGGAGTTGAAGAAGGGCTCCACCAAGGATTGAACGGAAGGGGCTTCCCCCCTCACCTCCGCAGTGGGGGTGAGGGGATGAGCCGAAACCATCGCCAGAACCTTGCCCAGCAGCGCAGGCGCGGACCCGCGCTCCGTTTGTTCACGGTTGTGTAGGGTGGGGGACGGAACCCCACACCTGGACTGACCAATGCTTGTGGTGGGTGTCCACACCCGCCCTGCACATCACTGCACTAGAGAGGTGAAAGGATGCACCGCACATCGATCCGGCGTCGGCCCATCGGGGTCGCGCTGTTCGGCCTGGCGCTGTGGCTCGGCTTCGCCGGCGCCGCCGGGGCTCAGGAAGTTGTCCCCGGCCCTCAATCCCCAAGACAGATTGTGGTGCCGCGCGGCGGCACCATCAGCATCCAGATGGGTTCGCGCAAGCCCATCAGCGCCGTCGATCTCGACGTGCCGGGCATCGTCCGCGCCGTCGTCGCGCCAGCGGACATCAAGACCGTCCTGATTACCGGCGAAACCCCCGGCCTGGCTCGCCTCACCCTGACCGACAAGGACGGCGGCAAGGAGGCGTATGAACTCATCGTCCAGACCGACGTGGAATACCTCAAGTTCGTGCTGCGGCGCGCGGTGCCGACGGCCAACATCGATCCGGTGCCCAGCGCCAACAACGCCTTCGTGCTCACCGGCACCGTGCAGCGCGCCGAGGACGTGGCCATCGTCCTGGCCACGGCCCAGAGCATCATCGGCAACAACATCATCAACGCGCTGCGCGTCGGCGGTGTGATGCAGGTGCAGCTCGACGTGGTCGTCGCCCTGGTGGATCGCAGCCGCGCCCGCAACATGGGTTTCAGCTGGATCGAGAATGGCGTCCATCAGTTCCTCAGCAGCACGATCGGCGGCGGCGGCACGCTGACGAACATGCTCGGCACCAGCGCCGCCAACACGACCGCGAACCTGACCGGCACGCCCAACATCATCTTCGGCCTGATTTCCCCCAGCCACAGCTTCAGCGGCTACCTGAACGCGCTGATTACCGTGGGCGTCGCCAAGACGTTGGCCGAGCCCAAGGTGGTCACGCTCAGCGGCAAGCCCGCCCAGTTCGTCTCCGGCGGCGAGCAGGCGGTGCCGACGTTGGCCTCCGGCTCGGCCGGCGGCGGTGCGGTTTCCGGCATCGACTTCCGGCCGTTCGGCACCACGGTGCGCGTCCTGCCCATCGTCCTGGGCGACGGCAAGATTTACCTGGATGTCGAGCCGCAGGTCACGTTTCCGTCCGGCAACGCGGCCATCGCGGCGCCGGTCGCCGGCACCACCGGCACGGTCGCCGGCCGCACCACCCAGCGTTTGCAGACCTCGATCATCATCGAGGACGGCCAGACCTTTGCCATCGGCGGCCTGATCCAGAAAACGTCCAACGTCCAGGTGACCAAGGTGCCGATCCTGGGCGATCTGCCCTACATCGGCGCCGGCTTCCGCGTCGTCAGCGACACCGAGGACGAACAGGAACTGCTCATCCTGGTGACGCCGCACCTCGTCGATCCGTTGGCCTGCAGCCAGCTGCCAAAATTACTTCCCACCCAGGAAACGCGCCGCCCCGATGATTTTGAGCTATTCTTGGAAGGGATCCTGGAGGCCCCACGCGGGCCGCGGGAAGTGTGGCAGAACTTCCACTATGTGCCGGCCTTCCGCAACGCCGCCAGCCTGTACCCGTGTGCCGGTGGCGCCTGTGGCCTCGGCGGCTGTGGACTCGGCAGCCAGGGCTGTGGCGGTTGCGGCTACGGCCAGTGCGGCGCCGGCGGCTGTGCCAACGGCCAGTGCGGCGTGGGTGCCGGACAGCTCGGACAACCGGGCGGCGCCTACACCCCGACGCTGCCGCCAATGCCGCAGGTGTCGCCGGCGACCTTCCAGGAGAGGACTGACAGTCGCGGCATCCCGCTGTCGCAAGGCAGCAGCCCGATGTCTCCCGTCCCTCCGGTGCCCGCGGCCCCGGTCCCTGTGACGACCACGTTCCCCAATCGTGCCTCTGGGGAATCGCGCTGACTCGCCCCGGCCAGCCCCCTCCCGCCACGTCGGAGGGGGCTGGCCGGGCGCTGATGAGTAACCCCGGCGGCCGGTTGGGATGCAGACGGCCGTCATCCGTGATGTCTCTTAACCAGTATCGGTGGTGCTCATGAAGGACGTGCAACGCGTCGCAATTGTTGACCCCTCAGACTCGACGCGCGAGCCCTTGCGGAACCTGTTGCTGGGCGTCGAATCCGTCTGGCTCGAAGCGGAGTGCTCACGCTACGAGTTCTTCATCGATGTCGTGCGGCAGTCGAACCCGGACCTGGTGGTCGTCGCCCTGGACGCCGACCACAACAAGGCCCTGCAACTGATCTCGCAGCTGGGCGCGGAGTGCGCGGGGCTGCCGATCCTGGCGGTCAGCGCCCGCGGCGATGGCCAGTCGATCCTGCAGGCGCTGCGGAGCGGTGCCAAGGAGTTCCTGACCCAGCCGGTGGTGCTGGAAGAGTTGCTGGTGGCCCTGCAACGACTGCGGCAGAACCGCATCAGCGGCGACGGCACCGGCAGCAATGGCACCGTCCACGTGCCCTCGCAGGTGATCGCGATCGTCGGCTCGCGCGGCGGCGTCGGCTGCACCAGCCTGGCGGTCAATCTCGGCTGCAACCTCGCCCAGAACAAGAACCACAACGTCGCCCTGATCGACCTGGACCTGGCCCTCGGCGACGCCGATGTCGCCCTCGACCTGATCCCGGACTACACCCTGGCCGACGTGGCCATGAACATTGATCGGCTGGACATGACCTTCCTGCGGCGGTCACTGTGCAAGCACTCGACGGGCCTGTCGCTGCTGCCGCATCCCGTGCAGATGGAGGACATCAGCCTGATTCACGAGGATCACCTGCAGCGTGTCATCAACCTGCTGCGGGCCAGCTACACGCACCTGCTCTTCGACCTGAGCAAGCGCTTCACGCCGACCGACCTGACGGCGATGCGCATGGCCGACGTGGTGCTGCTGGTGGCGCAGCTGGAACTGACCAGCCTGCGCAACGTGGTCCGCATGTTGCACACCCTCACCACCGAGGACGGCCTGGGCGACAAGGTCAAGGTGGTCGTCAACCGCGTCGGTTCGGACGACGGCGAAATCACGCTGGCGAAGGCGGCGGAGACGATCGGCAAACCGATCTTCTGGCAGGTGCCCAACGACTACAAGGCGATGCTCGGCGCCCGCAACGCGGGGGTGCCGCTCGTCCTGCACGCCCCCAAATGCAAGGCGCAGTTGAGCCTGAAGGATCTGGCCAACACCCTGAGCGGTCGGCCGCAACAGGAAGAGGCGCCGAAGAAGGAAAAACGTGGGTTCTTCTCGTTTCGGTGAGAGGTTCCTGTTCCCGCGTTGTGGCTTGGTCTCCGGGCCAAGCCACCGGGTCCGACCGAAGGTCTCCCCGCGTGTTAGGCGGCTGAAGAGGAGACCTTCGATCCGGACGAGTGGCCGGTCGGGAGACCGGGCCACAACGGGAGAGAAAGAAAGACCAAGGCAGGTACGCAGGCTTTTACGCAGGCCCCCAAGAGGTACGCATCCATGTCGCGGCTGCAACGCGGACTCAGTGGCATCAACCCGACGGGCGGGTTCAGTCGGATGGGCGGCCAGTCCCAGGCGAGCGGACTGGGCGGCCAGTCCAACAAGAGCTTCGAGGAACTCAAACGGCTGATCCACGGCAAACTGGTCGATAAGCTCGACCTGTCGCGCGTCAGCGATCTGGCCGGTGACACGCTGCGGCGCGAGATTCGGCTGGTGGTCGAGCGGCTGTGCGACACCGAGAACCCGCTGCTCAACCGCATGGAGCGCGAGCGCCTCATCGACGAGGTGCTCGACGAAACCTTCGGCTTCGGGCCGCTGGAAATGCTCCTGAAGGATCCGACGATCAGCGACATCCTCGTGAATGGGCCGCACAAGATTTACGTGGAGCGTCGCGGCAAGCTGGAAAAGACGGACGTGAAGTTCCGCGATAACGAACACCTGATGCAGATCATCGACCGCATCGTCTCGAAGGTCGGCCGGCGCGTTGATGAGACGAGCCCAATGGTGGACGCGCGCTTACCGGACGGCTCCCGTGTGAACGCGATCATTCCACCGCTGGCGCTGGACGGGCCATCGCTGAGCATTCGCCGCTTCGGCTCGAACCCGCTGAAGCTGGAGGATCTGCTCAACTTCAAGGCGTTCACGCCGGAGATGGCGATGCTGATGGAGGCGTGCATCAAGGCCCGGCTCAACTGCGTGATCTCCGGCGGTACGGGTTGCGGTAAAACGACGCTGCTCAACACGCTGTCGAGTTTCATCCCACACGACGAGCGCATCGTGACCATTGAGGACGCGGCCGAGTTGCAGTTGCAACAGGACCACATCGTCCGGCTGGAGACGCGACCGCCGAACATTGAGGGCAAGGGCGCCGTGACCACGCGCGATCTGGTGAAGAACGCCCTGCGTATGCGGCCCGAGCGCATCATCATCGGCGAGTGCCGCGGCGGCGAAACGCTGGACATGCTGCAGGCCATGAACACCGGCCACAGCGGCTCCATGACGACGCTGCACGCCAACAGTCCGCGCGACGCTCAGGCCCGGCTCGAAACGATGATTATGATGTCCGGCATGGAACTGCCCATCAAGGCGATGCGCCAGCAGATTTCGTCCGCGGTGGACCTGATTATCCAGGCCAACCGTTTGCAGGGCGGCCCGCGTAAGGTGACGACCATCACGGAGGTGATGAACATGGAACAGGATGTCATCATCATGCAGGACGTGTTTCGGTACAAGCAACTCGGCATCGATCAGAACGGCCGCGCCTACGGCCAGTTCGAGGCGACCGGAGTGCGGCCGACGTTCATGGCCCGGCTGGAGGCGGCAGGCATCAAACTACCACAGAATCTGTTCGCCGAGCGTGTGCTGCTGCGTGATTAAACCCCGATTAGTCCTTAGTCATTGGTCATTAGTTATCAGTCATCAGGAACCCCCAAAGACTGAAGCTAAGCGACAAGGGTCGAAGACTAATGACTAAGGACTAATGACTAAGGACCAAGGACTAATGACATGACTCCCCTGTTAATCACCGTGATGGCCTTCCTCGGGGCGTCCGCCCTGGTGGGGTTCTTCCTGTTCGCGTTCAGCGGCGACGGCCCCGGCAAAACTGTCGAGCGCCTCGACACCCTGACCGGCCGGCGCCGCAAGGAAGACGAGACGACCAGCATTCTCCGCAAATCGGCGTTCGAGCGCGACAAGCGCTCGCTGCTGGAGATGTTCACGCCGAACTTCCCCAGCCTGGACCGCATCTTCCTGCAGGCCGACTGCCACATCAAGCCAAGCACCCTGTTCGGCATCAGCCTGCTGCTGGCGGCGGTGGGCACGACCGTATCCTGGCTGGCCGGCGTGCAGTGGTTCCTGGCACCGATCGCGGGCATCATCATGTTCCTGGTGCCGATTGCCTGGCTCCTGTGGAAGCGGGCCAAGCGCCTCAAGACGTTCGCCGCGCAACTGTCCGACGCGCTGGAACTGGTGGCCCGGGCGCTGCGTGCCGGCCACAGCCTCGGGGCCGGCATGCACGTGGTCGCCGAGGAAATGCCGACGCCCATTGCCGACGAGTTCAACCGCGTCTACGAGGAGCAGAACCTGGGCATCCCCATTGAGGACAGCCTCAAGAGCATGTGCGAGCGCGTGCCCAACCTGGACCTGCGCTTCTTCGTGACCAGCGTGCTTATCCAGCGGCAAACCGGTGGCGACCTGGCGGAAATCCTCGACAAGATCGGCTACGTCATCCGCGAGCGCTACCGCATCCTCGGGCAGGTGCAGGCCCTGACGGCCGAGGGCCGGCTCTCCGGCATCATCCTGCTGGCGCTGCCGGTCGGCCTGTTCCTGATGATGCTCTATATCAAGCCGGACTACGTGGAAAAATTGTGGACGAACAAGCTCGGCATCCAGATGTCGGTGGGCGCTCTCATCCTGCAGCTGATTGGCGCGATCGTCATCAAGAAGATCGTCAACATCAAGGTGTAACCAAACCTCCCCTCGCCCCCTTCAGGGGGAGAGGGGTCGGGGGTAAGGGGGTAGTCTGTCAATAGCCCCAAACCCCGCCCCCTCACCCCCGACCCCTCTCCCCCTGAAGGGGGCGAGGGGGGAAAGGCAAGACACTCTACACGAAGGTGCAGCCATGTTAGTGGGCTTCATAGCGATCACGGCGCTCATCCCCTTGCTGGTGTTCTTCGGCATCGTCATGGGCATCTGGGCGGTGCTGTCGGGCATCAGTAATCGCAACAGTCGCGCCCTCGACCGGCTGGCCCGGTTGAGCCGGCCGCCGTCGCTGGCGGACATTGAGGATCCCAGGCAGAAGAACGACCGCTTCAAGGGGCTGGTCGATACGGCGAAGATGTTCGCCTCGCCCATGATGCCGCAGACCGAGCTGGAACAGAACGCCCTGAAGACCCGGTTGGCCAACGCCGGCTTCCGTAGCGACGCCGCCACCGTGGTCTACTCGGGCGCTCGCTTCGGCAGCCTGCTGCTGTTCTTCCTGGTGTCGGTCATCATCTTTGTTCCTGGACGGGAACTCGGCTGGTCCACCTTGCAATGGGTGGTGGTGTTCACGGGCGTCGGCTTTTACCTGCCGAGCATCATTCTGTGGTGGCTGCGCAAGAAACGCCAGGAGGCCATCTTCCTGTCACTGCCGGACGCCCTCGACCTGCTGGTGGTGTGCGTGGAGTCCGGCCTGGGCCTGGACGCGGCCATGCGCAAGGTGTGCGACGAGATGGCCGACCACGCCAAGGTCATCTGCGAGGAACTGTCGCTGGCGAACTTCCAGCTGCAAATGGGCCGGCCACGGCGCGAGGTGCTGCACGACCTCGGCGTGCGCACGGGCGTGGATGACGTGCGCTCGCTGGCGGCCATTCTGATCCAGGCGGATCGGTTCGGTTCGAGCATTGCCCAGGCGCTGCGTGTGCAGTCGGACTCGATGCGCACGCGGCGCAAACAACTCGCCGAGGAGAAGGCGGCGAAGACGGCGGTGCAGTTGTTGTTCCCGCTGATCCTGTTCATCTTCCCCGGCATCTTCGTGGTGCTGGTGGGGCCGGCGGCGATCAACATCATCGAAGTGTTGCTCAAGTAACCTGTCACGGGCCGCGGCGGGCGCGGGGCCGATGTGCGGCGCCGCGCCGGAGCGGTCGGCCCGATCACGGAGGAGAGTGGGATGAAAGGATTCATCACGCGGGCGGCGGCGGTGCTGGCCCTGGCGGGGGTGATCGGCGCGTTCGTCGGCTGCCAGTGTTACCGGCAGATCGTCGATCCCTGTTATCCGGAACGCTACACGGCGGTGGCCCGCCAGGAGACGCTGACGCCGTTCGCGGCGCAGGTCGGCAACGGGCACGTCCTGAATCAGACCGTCTGGAACTTCATGTTCGAGCACGGCAGCGACAAGCTGACGCCGGGCGGCCAGGCGCGTCTGAGCTACCTGAGCCAGGTGCGGCCGGTACCCGATCCGAAGCTGTTCCTGCAGACGGCCCACGACATCAATTACGACCCGGCGGCGCCGGAGAAGTTTGTGCAGGCGCGGGCCGAGCTGGATCAGAAGCGCCGCGAAGCCGTCCTCAAGTTCGTGATGGCGGACACGGCGGGCCGGCCGGTGCCGTTCACGGTGGACGTGCATGACGCGCCAGTGCCGTCGCTGGCGGCGCCGCCGGTTGCGACCTCGATCCAGAAGAATTACATGTACTTCCAGGGCGCCATGGTGGGCGGTGGTTCGGGCACGGTCGGCACCTCGGGCAGCGGTTCCCCGAGCGGCGGCGGCATGGGTGGCGGCGGCATGATGGGCCCCGGCGGCCGCTAACGCGGAGCTGGACCCCGATCGCCTGAACCGGCCCGGGTCGGTGCGAGGAACCCCCTCGCGGCCGACCCGGGCCGGTGTCGTTTGCTGTCTTTTCCGCCGCGGCGCACGCCGGGCGAACGCGACCTATACTTGCGCGGGGCACCGGCCCCACGATCTCATCCCCAATCCCTGGCGTGTACTCATGAGCAAGCACCTCGTTCCGTCGCGCACCGCCGGGCTCGCCCCCAGGCTCGGCGTGCTGTTGTTGACCCTCGCCTGTCTCGCCCTCGAAGCCACTCTCGCGCCGACCGCGGCCGCCGCCAGTCCTGCCGCCGTGACCGCCCCCCGCCCGGCCGCGCTGACCGCGACCGCCGTCCTGCCGGCTACCTTCCTGGAATCCGCCTCGGGCGATCAGGCGCGGATGATTCAGGTCGGAGTCATCATTGTCATCATTGGCATCTTCCTGTTGTCGAAATCCATTCGCTGAACAGTAACCCCTCGCCCTCTCAGCGCGGGCAGATGAGTAAAATCCTCGAAGGACACCCCGAGCCATGCACACGAGCAAGTCGATGAATATGGAGTGGGAAGGCAACTCGGTGCCGGAGGCCCCCTGTGCCCCGGAGACGCTGCAGGAAGCGGGCCTGACGCTGCCGTTCCTGTGCGACCTGACGCTGCGCACCCTGTATGTCCGCGGCGGCATGCTCGGACTGGACCTGGCGCGGGCGCTGTGCCTGCCGTTCAAGGTCCTTGAGGACGGCCTGAAGTTCCTCAAGGACGAGAAGTGCGTCGAGGTGGCCGGCGGCGACCTGATCGGCCGTGTCAGCTACCGCTTCAACCTGACCGAACTGGGCCGCCGTCGGGCCAACGAGGCCGTGAAGCAGTGCGCCTACGTCGGCCCCGCCCCGGTGCCCATCGAGGACTACATCGAACAGACCTACCGCCAGGCGGTCACCGGCATCAACGTCAGCCCCGAGCCGCTGCGGGCCGCCTTCGCCCACCTGGTCATCCCGGACGCCCTGTTCAACGCCCTCGGCCCGGCCATCGTCAGCGGCAAGAGCGTGTTCATCTACGGCCCACCCGGCAACGGCAAAACCTCGGTGGCGCGCTCCATTGGCGACTTCATGAACAACGCCGGCGGCGAAATCTATGTGCCGCACGCCTTCATCGCCGAGAACGCCATCGTCACCATCTTCGACCAGGCCGTGCATCAGGCCGTCGAGGCCGAGAGCAACGAGCGTCTGGAAGACAACGAGGCCACCATCCGCCGGCTGCTGAACACCGGCACCGTCGATCCGCGCTGGGTGCGCATCCGCCGGCCGGTCATCGTCACCGGCGGCGAACTGAACCTGGACATGCTCGACCTGCGCTACAACGCCTCGTCAAACTTCTACCAGGCACCATTGCACGTCAAGGCCAACGGCGGCGTCTTCCTGATCGACGACTTTGGCCGCCAGCTGTGCAGCCCCAAGGAACTGCTCAATCGCTGGATTCTGCCACTGGAAGACCGTCACGACTTTTTGACCGTCGCCTCGGGCAAGAAGTTTGAGGTGCCGTTCGAGCAGCTCATCATCTTCTCGACCAACCTGGACCCGCGCGACCTGGTGGACGACGCCTTCCTGCGCCGCATCCGCCACAAGGTCGAGATTCAGGCGCCGCGCGCGACGTGTACGAGAAGATTTTCAACTCGGTGGTCAAGCGCCTGGGCATGAACACCTGCCCCGCCGCCTTGGACTACCTCTACGAGCGCTACTACGGCAAAACACGGTCGGCGCGCGCCAGCGATTGCCGGGATCTGCTGGAGATCGTCCAGTCGATTTGCCGATTCCGTAAACAACCCGTCCAGCTGACGCGCGAACTCATGGTCGAGTCGGCTTCCAGCTTTATTTGCGAATTTTAACGGCTCTTGCCCCGGTTGCGCTGGGGCGGAATCTTTACGTGGGGCAGACAGGAATGTCTGCCCCACGAAGCAACACCGTTCAAGGATGAAGGTGGTGGATCATGGACCGTCGTGGTGCGTGTCTCCTGGCGCTGGCGCTGGGGCTCACAAGCGGGGGCGCGGGCTGCGTCACCTCGCGAATGTCGCCGGGCCCCGACGGCCGTATGGTGGACCAGCCATTGCCCGCCGATCCCAAGAAGTCACTGGCCCACGTCAGCGTGGCCTACGCCCGCGTCCACGAGGACCGGGCCGCCGAGCCGAACATCCCGCCGGAAGCGAAACGGTTGTTCCTCGACCAGGCGCGCGCTGCGTACCAGAAGGCGCTGGAGGCGGAGCCAAAGAACGCCGACGCGCTGCTCGGGATGGCGCGTGTGGCCGTCGCCGTCGAGGATCCCGAACTGGCCAGGCAGTGTCTGACAAAGGCCGTGCAGTTCCATCCGAAGTCCGTCGCGGTGTGTTTCGAGGTCGGCATGTACCATTGCAAACGGAAGGAATGGCAGCCGGCCCTGGACGCGCTGGGCAAGGCCAATCAGCTGGAGCCGGACAACCGCGAGATCGCCAAGATCTACGGCCTGGCGCTGGCGCGAGCCGGCCAGACCGAGCGCAGCGTCGCCTGCCTGTCCAAGGTGATGGGCAAGGCCCAGGCCCAATACAACGTGGCCGGTATGCTGGCGCACATGAACCAGCCGGAGCAGAGCAAGGAGCACCTGCGGCTGGCGCTGCAACTCCAGCCGAGCTACCCGGCGGCGCAGGAGATGCTCGCGCGGCTGGAGGGCCGGCCATCGAGCCAGCCGACGGCGGCGCAGCAAGGGGTCGTCACGGCCGGCTACGAGCAGCCGGCGCCGCGCGACGGCCAGGGCCAACCGGGCACCGCCACGGTCGGCTTCGATCCGTAAAAACAGTTTCCGATTGATCGGTTCGCGCGGCCCAGCGCGAACCGATCAATCGAACCTTTTACGCGGCTCCGCCTGCCTTTTCGCTTGCAATCCGCGGCCTTGCCCCCGACGATAAGACCGTCGTCCCTGGTCTTCCGTCGTGGAGAGGAACCGCACCCATGAACCGCACCTGGAAGCTGCTCGGCCTGGCAGCCGTGCTGCTGTCGGCGCCGGCCGCCGCGGCGCAACCGCCGAAATCCGGCCCGTTCTCCATCAAGGACAATTACACCAAGCAGGTGTTTCAAATCCCGATGCGTGACGGCGTCAAGCTGTACACCATCGTCTACTCGCCGAAGGATAAGAGTCAGAAATACCCGCTGCTGATGAACCGCACGCCCTACAGCATCGGGCCGTACGACAAGGGCCTGTACCGCTTCAGCCTCGGCCCCAACACGCACTTCGCCCGCGCGGGCTACCACTTCGTCTACCAGGACGTGCGTGGCTGCTACATGTCCGAGGGCGTCTTCGAGAACATGCGGCCGCAGCTGCCGGCTGGCAAAAAAGGCCCGAAGGACATCGACGAGAGCACCGACACCTACGACAGCATTGAGTTTCTTGTCAAGAACGTGGCCAACAACAACGGCCGTGTCGGTCTGTACGGCATCAGCTACCCGGGCTTCTACTCGTCCGCCGGCATGGTCAACGCCCATCCGGCGCTCAAGGCGGTCTCGCCGCAGGCGCCGATTGCCGACTGGTTCTTCGACGACTTCCACCACCACGGCACGACGTACCTGGCGCACGCGGTCGGCTTCTTTTCGCGCTTCGGCAAGGCGCGGCCCGAGCCGACCACGACGCGGCCCAGGGGGTTCGACTTCGGCACGCGCGACGGCTACCAGTTCTACCTGAACTTCGGTTCGCTCAAGCACGTCAACGAGCGCTTCTTCAAGAACGAGATCGCGTACTGGAACGAGTTCGCGCAGCACCCCAACTACGACGAGTGGTGGCAGGCCCGCAACCTGCTGCCGCATCTCAAGAAGGTCGCGCCCGCGGTGATGACCGTCGGCGGCTGGTACGACGCCGAGGATTTGTACGGCACCTTCAAGACCTACCAGGCCGTCGAGAAGCAGAACCCGGGCGTCTTCAACGTGCTGGTGGTCGGCCCCTGGAGCCACGGCCAGTGGTCTCGCGCGGGCTCCTTCAGCATGGGCAACATCAACTTCGGCAGCGACACGGCGTCCTTCTTCCAGAAGAACATGGAACTGCCGTTCTTCAACCACTTCCTCAAGGACAAGGGCGAGCACAAGCTGCCGGAAGCGTATGTCTTCGAGACGGGCGTCAACCGCTGGCGGCAGTTCGACCACTGGCCGCCGCAGCAGATCAAGAAGGACAAACTGTACCTGCAAGCCGGCGGCAAACTCGGCCGTCAGGCACCGCAGGACCAGGCCGGCTTCGACGAGTACGTCAGCGATCCCGCCCAGCCGGTGCCGTACACCGAGACGTTCAGCGTCGGCATGACGCAGGCGCACATGACCGACGACCAGCGTTATGCGTCGCGGCGGCCGGACGTGCTTGTCTACCAGACGGCGCCGCTGCCAGCGGACACGACGCTGGCGGGGCCGCTGCACGTGGACCTGCATGTCAGCACCACCGGCTCCGATGCGGACTTCATCATCAAGGTGATCGACGTGTTCCCCGACAGTACGCCGGGCGCGGTGGACGAGGGCCGGCGACCGTTGGCCGGCTATCAAATGCTGGTGCGGCACGAGGCGATGCGCGGCCGCTTCCGCAACAGCTACAGCAAGCCGGAGCCGTTCACGGCCAACGAGCCGGCGCGGATCAAACTGGAACTGCAGGATGTGCTGCACACCTTCAAGAAGGGCCACCGCATCATGGTGCAGATCAGCAGCACCTGGTTCCCGCTGATCGACCGCAATCCGCAGAAGTACGTGCCCAACATCTTCGCGGCCGCGGACAGCGATTTCATCCGCGCGACGCAGCGCATCCACCGCTCGGCGTTGCGGCCGTCGGCGCTTGAGGTCGGGGTCTTGCCGGCGGAGAAGAAGTGACCAGGTGAGGGGGTGAAGGGGTGAAGGGTGAAAGACGGAAGCGTTGCTCTTTCACCCCCTCACTCCCCCATCTTCAAGAGCCGTCGGCGCCGAAGAAACCGGCCGTGCGTGACTATTCCGGCACGCCGAGCCCGGGTGCGCCGGAATAAGCTTGCCAGCCTTCCCTTCCGGCCGTTATGGTGATCTGGAACGAAGTGGTGATAGACCGGCCCCATTGCGCCTCCGCTGACCGTGGGAGAGATGAACCATGCCCATCGCATTTGGCTGCCATCAGTGCGGCAAGCAACTTCAGGCCCGCGATGAGTTTGCCGGCCGGCGCCTGAAGTGCCCCGGTTGCGGCACCATCCTGACCATCCCCGGCGGAGCCGCCGCCGCACCCCCGCCCATGCTACAAGAGTCGCCGCCGCCGCCGCCGTCCAGCCCGGCCGCACCGGCCGTGGTGACGTTCGTCTGCGTCTGCGGCCGGCGCATGAAGGCACGCATCGCCGACGCTGGCAGCGAGGTCGAGTGCCCCGACTGCTCCCGGTCGCTCGTCATCCCCAGCGAGGACACGGACGTGCCGCCGGTCGCGCCGCCGCCACCGGCCGCGGTGCAGGAGGAGCCGGCGGAGGAGCAGAACGGTCAGCCGGAGCCGATCCCGGAACTGCAGCCCGAGCCCGTCGCCCCGGTGCCGACGCCGGCGCGGGCGGCGTTCAACCCCTGGATAGATCGCTCGCTGGAGCAGCGCACCGCTCCGTGGAAGGACGAGGACACCCGGCAGCGCAACGCCGACCGTCGTCGTGGCAACAGCGACCGTGTTGGCAGCGATCTGGTGGGCGGCCTGCAAGTGCTCCTGCTGATCGTCGTCGTGGTGTTCGGCATCTGGTTCTGGTCGGGGCTCGGGGCCAGCGAGAAGGGCGGGGACAAGGCGGCGCTGGAGGCCGAGGCCCGGGCGGCTTATGCCAAGTTCACGGCGTTGGATCTGCTGCCGGTGGAGACTGCGGGCGTGGTCGTAGAGCACTTTGACCAGCAAGGCGCGGAGGAACAGCAACTGGTCTTCCTCATGCCTGTTGACCCCGCAAAACCGAAGTCGCCACCGGCCTGGGTGCGACTGATCGCCGGCAAGAAGCCAGCGAACGCGACCGTGCTGGCCAACAATTTCCTCGGCCCCAAACACCACATCGAGAAACACCAGCACCTCACCCTGTACGTCCGAGACGCCCCTGAACCCCCCGCCCCGCGCCCCGGAAAAGGTATCAAACCCCCGCCGCCGCCGCCGCCGCCGGTGGCTTTGTGGGTAGTGAACGACCACCTGGTCGCCGAGGGCCTGCGCGATGCGCTCCTGAGGCTGATCGAGCGCGGCCCGAAACCGGAGCTGCGGAACCCGCTGCGCCTCCTGCTCGCCGCGGCGCCCAGGGCCAACCAGTTGATCGCCGTCAACCTCAAAGCCTTCCAGGGCCGGCCGCTCCCGAACCTGCCGAACTCGCTCGAAGTCTACGGGAAGCCCGCGGCCGTGCTCATCACGCGCAACGCGCGCCCCGTCCCCGTCCTGATATTCCAGTTCACCTACGACACACCGGCGCAGGCCAAGGCGGCCTTCAAGGCCGCTGAGCAGCGCCGGCAGCACGTGTGGGACGCCCTGAAGCAGAAACGGGCTGAGTTCGTCAACAGTCGCCGCGCCGCCTGGGTGGCCGTGACACTGCTCGAACAGGTTCCCGTCGCACCGCGTCCCCTGGGACAGTTCGCCATACCGGCGGTGCTGCTGGCCGAGTTGCCGGCCCCGCCACCGTTGCCCCCGGAGCTGGTGAACGTTGACGTCCCGCCGCCCGGCTGGAAAATCTGGTCGAAGGGCAACACGCTGCACCAGGAGTTTGCGGACCAGCCCGCCTGGCCGGCGGCGCAGCAGCGCTTCAACCAGTTGACTCCCTGGGTCAACCACTACCGGTTCCTGGCGCTGACCGCCGCGCCGCCGCGCAAGTGACCGACGCCGGCCGCGGCCAGGAGGACGCGCATGGGCACCCTGCCCGAACTGATCGCCCAGAGCCAGACCACAGAAGAAGCGTTCCTGCGGCACATCTTCATCCGCGATCAGATGGCGGAGTGGAGCAAGGCGCCGCTGCTCATGGCCCGCGCCGAGGGCGTCCACTACTGGGACGTGAACGGCAAGCGTTATCTGGACGCGCTGTCCGGCATTTACGTCGTGTCACTGGGCCACGGCAACCGCCGCGTCATTGAGGCGGTGCGGCAACAGCTGGAGACGCTGCACTTCTCGCCGCCGATGCACGGCAGCAATCCGTGGGCGGTGCAGCTGGCGAACCTGCTGGCGGAGCTGGCCCCCGGCGATCTGTCGGCGGTCAAGTTCCAGTGTGGCGGCGCCGAGGTGACCGAGGCGGCGATCAAGCTGGCCCGGCAGTACCACAAGCTGACGGGCAACCCCGGCAAGTACAAGGTCATCAGCCGCTACCAGTCGTGGCACGGCTCGACGCTGGGAGCGCTGTCGGCGTCGGGGCTGAAGTCGCGCCGCACGGTCAACGAGCCGCTGGCCCCGGGCTTCATCCACGTTTTCCCGCCAACCTGCTACCGCTGTCCGTTCGGCAAGACCTACCCCGACTGTGGCGTCACCTGCGCGACGCTGGTGGGCGACGTGATCGAGCTGGAAGACCCGGCGACGGTGGCGGCGGTGCTGGTGGAGCCGATCGGCCACACCGGCGGCGTCATCGACCCGCCCGAGGAATACCTGCCGATCCTGCGGGAAATCTGCGACCGGCACAACGTACTGCTGATGTTCGACGAGATCATCACGGGCATCGGCCGCACGGGGCGGATGTTCGCAGCGGAGACGTTCGGGGTGCTGCCGGACGTGCTCTGCCTGGGCAAGGGCCTGGGCGGCGGTTACGTGCCGCTGTCGGCGCTGATCTGCCGGCAGCCGATCGCGGACGCCTTCTGGGGCCCGGCCGCGGAGAACCCGGGCTTCGTGGAGGGGCACACCTTCGAGGGCAATCCGGTGTCGTGCGCCGCCGGCCTGGCGGTGCTGCGCGAGATCGTCGAGCGCGACCTGTGCGGCAACGCCCGGGCGCAGGGGCGCGACTGCGGGCGGGCTTCGAGCGGTTGGCCGAGCAGCACGGCGTCATCGGCGACGTGCGCGGCAAGGGGCTGTTCCAGGCGGTCGAGTTCGTGCGTGATCGGCGGACGAAGGAGCGCTTCGCGCTGGAGCCGGGCTTTGGCGTGCGCGTTGGCCGGCGGGCGCTGGCCAACGGGCTGCTGTGCCGCTTCGACCCGCACTGGATCGCGTTCGGGCCGCCGCTGATCTCGACCGCGGCGGACATCGACGAGATGCTGGCGCTGCTGGAGCGCAGCCTGGTGGAGGTGCTGGCCGGGCTGTAACGCGATGGTGGCGCTCATCGACAGTCTTCCCGCCCACCAACGGCACCGCGTCCTGAATTGGTTCTTGCTCTGATTTTCTGGCGTTCGCCAGAACCCCGCTGCCGAAGTTTAAGCAATACCTCACCCCTTCCCAACCGTTCCCCGGCAATCAGGCACCCACGCTCCAGGCGAAGTAGTCCCGCGGCCGGTTGCCGTCCGCCGCCGCCGTCCGTACACCTTCCCCGCGCCCGCCGTCATTCCGCATCCCGCACCACCTTCGCCAAAAGGGGCCTCGCATGAGCCGCTTCTCTCCGCCGCTCGCGCTGCTGGCGCTGGCGCTGGCCGCGCTGCCGGCCGCCGCGCAGCAGCCGCCCGCCGTCAAGGGCAAGAAGATGAACGTCCTGTTCATCGCCGTGGACGACCTCAACAACCGCCTCGGCTGCTACGGTGATCCCGTCGTCAAATCGCCCAACATCGACAAGCTCGCCCGTCTCGGCGTTCGCTTCAACCGGGCCTACTGCCAGTTCCCGCTGTGCAATCCCAGCCGCGCCTCCATGATGACCGGCCTGCGGCCCGACAAAACCAAGGTTTACGAGAACGCGACGCACTTCCGCAAGAACCTGCCGAACGCGGTCACCATGGCGGAGTTCTTCAAGAACCACGGCTACCTCACCATCCGCATTGGCAAGATTTTTCACTACGGCGTGCCCGGCCAGATCGGCACCTCCGGCCTGGACGACAAGCAGTCCTGGGACAGGGTCATCAACCCCATCGGCCGCGACAAGAAGGAAGAGAACCTGCTCAGGAACGCGACGAAGAACCAGAAAAACCTCGGTGCCGCCCTGTGCTGGCACGCCTCCGAGGGCACTGACCGCGAGATGACCGACGGCATTGCCGCTGACGAGGCCATCAAAATCCTGAAACAGAAGCACGACAAGCCCTTCTTCCTGGCCGTCGGGTTCTATCGGCCGCACGTGCCGTGGATCGCCCCGAAGAAATACTTCGACATGTACCCGCTCGACAAGATTCAGGTGCCGAAGGAGCAGCACCGCGACCAGGCGCCGAAGCCGGCCCTGGCCTCGACCAACGGCGACAACTACGGCCTGCCCGAGAAGGACCTGAAGGAAGCCATTCAGGCATACTTCGCTTCCACAACGTTCCTGGACGCCCGTGTCGGCGAACTGCTCGACGAACTGGAGCGGCAGGGGTTGCTGGAAAACACCATTATCATTTTGTGGGGCGACCACGGCTGGCACCTCGGCGAGCACGGGCTGTGGCAGAAGATGAGTCTGTTCGAGGAATCGGCGCGGGTGCCGCTGATCGTGTATGCGCCGGGCAACAAGGCCGCCGGCAAGGCCTGCAATCGCCTGGCCGAGTCCATCGACATCTACCCGACCTTCGTCGATCTGGCCGGCTTCAAGGTGCCGAACAAGCTCGACGGCATGAGCCTGAAGCCGTTCCTGGACGACCCGACCAAACCGGGCAAGAAGGCGGCGTACACACAGGTGATGCGCGGCGGCGGCAAGAAGGAGAACGCCTTCATGGGCCGCAGCGTCCGCACGGAGCGCTGGCGCTACACCGAGTGGGACGCCGGCAAGAAGGGCGTCGAACTGTACGACCACGACGCCGACCCGAAGGAACTCAAGAACCTCGCCAGGGACCCCAAATACACCAGGGTCATTGAGGAGTTGAAAGCGCTGCTGGAGCACCCCGACCGGGCCGCGGCGCTGGGGCCGGCGCCGCCCACCGTGACCGCGGCAGAGAAGAAATGAGGGGGTGAAGGGGTGAGGGGGTGACAAGACAGGGTTAGCTGCCTTTCACCCCCTCACCTCTTCATCCGTCACGGCCTGGGGATCGGCGGCAGGTTGCCGAGGAAGATCTGCTCCTCTTCCTCGTTGATGATGATGCGGGCAGTCACCATCACCATCAGGCTCTGCGCCTCGCGGCCATAGCCGACGTTCTTGAACAGGCGGCTGATGTACGGAATCTTGCTCAGCACCGGCGGCCCGAATTCGTTCCGCCCTTCCGACAAGGTTTTGTATCCGCCCATCAGCACCGTGCCGCCGTCCGGAATCACCACGGTCGTGTTCAGCGTGATCGTCGAGGCGGCCGGCTGCTGGAAGAACGTCTGGAAGATCACCGGCTGCGTCGATTGGATGTTGTCCTGGAACAAATTGTTCACGGGGATCTGGATCGGCACCAGCGGCACCGTGGCCGACGCCAGGTTCGTCAATTGGGGCGCCAGGTTCATGCGCACGAAGCGCCGATCCGCGGACACCACCGGCGTCACGTTCAACGCCAGGCCGAAGAAGATCGGGTTGTTCTGCGGCTGGAACACCAGCTGCGAACCGAACGGCACCACGTTGATCTGGCTCAGGAAGAACTGGGCGTCCTGCACCTGGATGAATGCGTTCTGACCGTTGAACACCGTGATCTTCGGCGCCTGCATGACGTTGGTGCGGCGGTCGCCCTGGGCGGCCTCGATGAGCATGAACACCTGGATGTCGCTCAGGAACGCCAGGCCCAGCGTCAGGCCGCCGTCGGCCCCGAGCGTGCCGGGGTAGCCACCGAACGGCGGCAGGCTGAAGTCGAAACTGCTGTTGTTGATCGGCACACCCAGGTCCGGCGTGAACGTCCCTGCCGGCGTCAGACCGGAGAAGAAGTTCTGCGGCCGGAAGGCGTTGATGTAGCCCGCCGGCTGGAACTGCTGCGTCACCAGTTGCGGCTCGTACCGCGCACTGTTGTTGGTGATGTTCACGTCGAAGTTCACACCGATACGCTCGAAGAACGCCTCGCTGACCGACACCAGCCGCAGCTCAATCGCCACCTCCAGGTCCTGCAACCGCCGCAGCGCCGCCAGCAGATCGACGATCTGTTCCTGGATGTCCTGCGTCTGGTTGACCACCAGCGCCAGGCCCAGTGGGTAGTACTGGATGGTGCCCTTGCCGCCGACCGGCTCCCAGGTGTTGGGCTCCACCGTGTGCGTGACGAGCTGCATCAGCAGGCCTTCCAGCGTCGGATCCTCGCGGTCGTTCTGCCGTTGACCAGCCACGCCGCCGCCACTGAAGCCGCCGCCCGCGCCACCGCTGCTGCCGTTACCGCTGCTGTAACCGCTGCCCATCGTGCTGTCGCTGACCACCTGGCCGCCCTTGAGCGAGAATGGCCCCATGAACGGCGTCGGCCCGGCATAGTTGTAGTTCAGCGGCTGGATGTGCCGCGTCATCGACTTGTTGAAGTCCGCCACCGCCGGCAGCGAGTGGTTCGGCACCGGCACCACCAGGTCCGCCACCGGGTAGGTGACGATCTTGAGCCGGCCCTTGGCGTGCTCCTCGGTCGTCACGTTCAGCACTTCGTTGCCGATCACGTAGGTCAGCTTGGCCTGCTTGAGCAGCAGGTTCAGCGCCGACTTCAGCGAGATGTTCTCCACCTTGAGCGACAGCTGCTGGGTCATGCTGATGTTGGACTCTTCCAGGGCGGCGATGTCCGGGACGATGTTCATGTTGGCGATGTTGCTCAGGTCGCTGAGCACGTCCTTGAGCGGTACGTCCTTGTACGTCAGGCTGATTGGCTTGAGCAGGTCACGCTCGATGCCGCGCTCCCGTGGGCTGCGCGTCACCGGGTAGATCGCTGACAGGTCCGCGCGCTTTTTCACCACGTCATTCCAGCGCTGGGCGTCGCCGAAGGTCAGGGGCCGTTTCATGTTGTGGACCGCGCCCGGGTCATCGGAATCGCCATTCTCGTTGTACCAGTGCTCCCAGTTCTGTTCGACACGCTCGCTGCGCTGCTTGCCGTCGGCGGCGTCAGCATTGAGGATGGCGGCCTGGATGGCGAGGTTGTCCGGGTCAATGTCCCTGCCCTTGCAGGCAATCAGCCACGCCTCGCGGAACTTGCCCTGGCGGTAAAACTGGTTGTACTGCTTCATGATGTCCGCGATCTGGGCGTCCTTTTGAGCCCGGTCTTCCAGCCGCGCCTTTTCGGCGTGGCTGCCGTCCATCGTGCGTGTCTGGCGCATCTGCTTCATCAGTTCTTCCTGCACCTTGAGCATCTTGTACTCGCCGGTGCGCCGCTCGACCGAACGCCGCAGCACGGCAATGCGGTCGGACGACAGCCGCGCCTCGGACAGGCTGGCGTCGAAGGCCCGCAAGATGTCCAGGGCCTGGTCGTATTCGCCGGCCTTGGCAGACGCCATCGCCCGCCGCTCCACGTCGAGCTTCTCGGCGTTCAGCTTCTGGAACTGAATGCTCTCCATCATCTTCATCTCGGCCAGGGCGGTATCGCCCGCCTTGCCCGTGCCGGGGCCGACCTGCTCGGGCATGCCCGGCGCGAAGGGCGCCAGGCCCGGCTTGCCCAGGTCCTGGACGCCAGCCTGCACGACCGCCTTGCCGCTGTACGGCGCCATCATGGGCTGCATTTCCTTGGTGGCCATGATCTCGCGCAGCCGGCTCCGACGGTCGTCCGTCAGCAGCCGCTCGTCCACGCTGGTGATGGCGATGTACGCCTGCTTGTAGTCCTGGTGCAGGAAGGCGTCGTAGCCCGCGTCGAAGTTGCGGTTGACGGCCAGCTGCTTCTGGGCCAGCTCCTCCGTGTCGATGCTGCGGAGCACGTCGGCCGCGGCCGCCTGCAGGCCGTATTGCGGCTGGTACGCCTCTTCCGCCAGCGCCCGGGCCTCGCGCGTCTTGCCGGCCCGCAATTCCAGGCGCGCCTTGTCGAGCAACTCCAGACCGTGCTTGCGCGGGTCGGCCTTCGTCTGCGCGACACCAATGGGCGGCAGGGTCGGAACCTGGGCGATGGTCGGCGGCACCGGCGGCAGCTGGGCGATGGTCGGCGGCACCGGCGGCACCTGGGCGATGGCCGGGGCGGGACCGCCGCCGCGCTGCAGCTGCCGCAGCCAGTCGGTCTTCTGCTCGATGGGCGCCTGGTCATGGTGGAAGACGGCGGCCAGCTGCCGGGCCTGGCCGAGCAGTTCGGCCGCCTTCTGGAAGCGGGCCGGATCCTGGCTGCGCACGGCGGTGTCCTCGGCATTGCGGAGCAGCACCTGCACCCGGGCCGTGGCGTTCACGCCGAGCGTCTGCAGCACCTGCGCGGGCGTGTCCTCACCCGGGCCGAAGGTGACGCCGCCCTTCTGAGCCTGCAGCGCCCACTGCTGCGCCTCGTTGGCCTTGATGCCGGCCTCGACCAGCTTGCCCTGCCGCTCCAGCACTTGTGCCTCGATCAGCAGTTCGCGGGCAGTGTTGCGTGCCTGCAGGGCGAGGACGGACGGCTGCGCCGGTTTGTTGTCGTGGACGTTCGGGGTGGACCGGTTGTTCTTGACGACGGGGGTGCTCTGCTTGCGCTGGTTGGCCTCGGTGACCTCGATCTCGTTGAGCAGCCAGTCGGCGCGGTCGCCCAGCTCCAGGATGCCGTACGGCCCGTGCAGCTGGCGCGCCCGATACGCCTTGGCCTTGGCCTCGGCCAGTTCGCCGCGCTGGAAGTGCCGGCGAGCCTCCTCGGTCAGTTTGATGGACTCCTCACGGTTGCGCCAGGCCCGCTCGCGGCGGATTTCATGGTGCAGCTTGTCCGGCGAGTCCTCGAACAGGCCCCAGTGCGTCGGCAGGCTGGCGGCGCAGGCGCAGAGCCGCTCGGCCTCGTCGAGCTTGTGCTGCTGCAACTGTTCGCGGGCCTGACGCAGAACCTGGCGCGGATCTTCCTTGTCCTTGACCACCTGCGGATTGGGCCGCAGGTCACCGCTGAGCGGCGGGCCGTTCCGGGCGAAGTTCGGATCGGCGCCGGCGCGCCGCCCTGGGAGCGGCGGTAAATCTCCGCCAGCATCTTGTCCGGGTTGTCGTCCCACCACTCCAGGCGCGGCCGCAGTGCCTTGGCCTCCAGGGCGAGGTTCTGGGCCTTTTGCAGATCGTTGGCCGCCAGCGCCTGCCTGGCCTGCTGGAGCTTGACGCGGGCCTTGACCGTCTCGACGCTGACGGGCTGGGCGCCCTGCGGCGGCTGGGCCGGCGGCGGCGGGGCGGTGGCGGCGGGACCGGCGACGGTGGACGGCGTGTTCGGCGCCAGCGACGGCGGGCTGGAGTTCGTGGTGTGCGGCACGGCCGGAGGCTGCTGGGAGCCATCCGCCGGGCCGCGAGCGAACATGCCCTTGACGGCGTTGATCGGGGCCATCAGCGGCGAGGACGCCTCCTGCTTCTCGGGCGGCCGCGAGGCGGCCTGCTTGGCGCGGGCGGCCTGCACGTCTTGCAGCAGTCGGGCGGGGCTGTCGTCCCAGGGCCGCAGCCACTGCGGAATGATGCCGCCGTTGGCCTTCTCGGCCTGTTTGCCCAGGGCCTCGGCGCCGTTGAGATCGCCCTGTTGCAGCGCAGCGCGGCCCTGGGTGAGCAGCGTGCGCACGTCGGCCGGCGGCGCCGCCGGGGTGGCGGCCGGCGCGGTGCGCAGGCGGTCGCCGAGCTGGTCGCGGAGCTGCTTGTCGCCCGCGGTCAGGTACTGGTTGGCCTGCACTGATTTGAGCAGGTCGGCGGCCTCCTGGGTCTTGCCCAGTTTCAGGGCGTCGTCGGCACGGCGGAGGCGGTCCTGGCCGTCGCGCTGCGACTGCAGCGCCGTGGTGTTGCGGCGCACGAGGTCTTGCAGGTCCTTCTGCTCATCGGGCAGCAACTCATTCTGGTTATTCTGCACCTGCAAGAAGTACAGGGCGGCAGCCTGGAAGTCGCCGCGGCTGTAGAGGTCGCGGGCGCGCTGCAGGTTGGCCCGCGCCCGGCCGGTCGGCTGGCCGTCCGTGACCTGGCCCGGTAGTATGCTCGTTGACAACAGCGTCAGCAGCAGGGCCGCGAGCGCACCCGTGCCGAACCACCGCCTGCGCCACCCCAACATTGCCTTCAAGCTACCCACCCTTGGCCTCCTTTCCCCGGTCGGACCCCCGCTATTTCCGGCGCGGCGGCAGAGCACGTCCTGACGCCGCCCCGCGCCGAAGCCGTCCCGGCCGCGCCGCCGCCGCACGCCATCCCCAGGGCGTCGCGGCACCGACGTGGCGCGGCCGGAAATGTATTTTTCGCTCAAGTAGGGACAGTTAAGCGACGGGACCATAGCGACCGGGCCGCCGGCAGTCAAGGCCGTCTCGCAGCCCCCTGGCGAGCGGCGCGGCGTCAGCCCGCCGGTACTTCAAAATACCGGCGCGGCGTCAGCCCACCGGTACTTCAAAATACCGGCGGGCTGACGCCGCGCCGCTCGCCGAAGCATGAGCCACGCTGGGGGACTTACCGATCCTTCCCCTTGTCTGATTCTTCCAGCACAGGCCGCGCCACCCGCACGCCGAACTCACCCAGCGTCTCGAACGCGAAGCGGCGCACATCGTACCGCTTTTTGCCGTCGCCGGTCGAATACCCGGGGTCACGGAGCAGCGACTTCAGCAACTGGATGTTGTGGTCGTTCTTGAAGTGCTTCAGAATCCGCACTCCGGTCAGGCGGTTGTAGTATTCCTTCGACGCACACCACCGCCGGCCCTGCACCTCCAGGTCCGCATCCACGGGGACCGTCAGCAGGACCGAACTGCCGGCGTACAGTTTTTGGAACAGCTCCGTGCCCCACGGAACATCCAGCGTGTGCTGCTTCGGAACCTGGCCCGTGGGGTGCAGGGCAGCAATGCGCTCGACGCGCTTCAGCAGGGCGGTCGGCTCGGTGAGGATTTTGAAATCGCGCGTGTAGACCGCACTGGTGCCGGACAGGCGCCGCAGCCCCTTGGCCAGCGGGAAGGCGTCAAAGCTGTTGCCGTCGTCGCGCAGCACCCACGGCACGTCCGCGGGCAAGCCGGGGTCTTTTTTCCGGCCGCGCTCGTTGCTGACCAGGCAGAAAAGCATGGGCTGTCCCGCCTTCTGCCAGTCTTTTGCGACGGGACCGTTGTAGCTGGGCAGCGCGAACGTCAGCCGTTCGGCGGCGTTGCCCTTGAAAATCCGCGTCGGCCGCACCGTGACCACCTCGAACTTGCCCGCCTTCTCCACCTTGATGACGACGCCGACGCCCACCCAGTCGGAGTCGGCGATGGCCCAGTCGATGCTCTCGGCGACCACGGTTTCGGAGCGAACCGCGGTCGGGACCAGGGCGCAGACGCCGAGCGCGATCAGGATCAGCGGCGTGCGTGGCATGGCTTCCTCCTTCAGTGTCTGGCGGCTCTCTGGTTACCAGACGACGACCCCGGTCGTAAAGTTTGGTCGCGCCTGAGTAGGGGCGTCAGTTCTTCCCCTTCGGTTCCGGGCCGGTGCCGACGACCACTTCGGTCCCCTCGGTCAGGTCGCCGCCGACAACTTCCGTCACGGTGCCATTCGTCAGGCCGGTCTTGACGACCAGCGGCCGTACCAGGCCGCTCCTGTCCACCACCCACACCACCGGCCGCTTGGGGTTGATCAGCAGCGGCAGCGCGGGCCGATATTTTTCGACCACCTGCTGCGGCTGCGGCCGCCAGCGCAGCGCGGTGTTCGGCACCACCAGGGCGCCCTTGATCTCGCCCTGGAAACTCACCTGGGCGGTCAGGAACGGCAGCAGGGCGCCGTCGGCGTTGTCCACCTCGACCACCACGGTGAACACCGTCACGCCCTTGTCCTTGTCGAAGCGCGCGTTGAGCCGGGGTTGGTTGTCCGCGACGCGGCCCTTGAAGGTCCGGTCGGGGTAGGGCGCCACCGTGAATGTGACCGTCTTGCCGCCGGCCGCAGCGCGCACGTCCTGCTCCGGGACGGTGACCCACACCTGCAGCCGTCGCAGATCACTGGCGATGAGAAAGAGGCCCGGGGCGTTGCCGCTGGCGCCGACCTGCTGGCCGAGGTTGGCCCGGCGTTCGAGGATGGTGCCGGCCACCGGCGACCGGATGACGGTGTGGCTGAGGTTCAGTTCGGCTCGCACCAGGGCGGCCTTCTGCTGCATCACCGTGGCCTCTGCGACGCGCACCTCGGCCGCGACCACCTCCAGCGCCGCCAGCGCGGCCTCCACGTCGGCCTTGGTGGCCGTCTTGGCCGCCTCGCGCGCCTTCACGCGCAGCAGTTCCTTTTCCGCCTGGTTGCCCCGCGCCAGCATCAGTCGCAATTCGGCCTCGGCGCGCTGCAGGTTCGCCTTGGCCTTCAGGACTTCCGCCTCAAAAGCGGTCGCGTCGAGGTAGGCCAGGACGGTGCCCTGCTTGACGACGCTGTTGAAGTTGATCGGCCGGTTCGGGTTGTTGGGGTCGGCGCCGAAGCGGTCGATGCGGCCAGCCACCTGGGCGCCGACCTCCGCCATCTCTTCCGGTTCGAGGGAGCCCGTCGCCCGGACGGTGGCCGGCAGCGTGGCGCGCTTGAGGGGGACGGTGTGGAAGGGGCTGTCGCCGGCGGTGGCGCTGGCCGCGGTCAGGATCAGGGTGAACAGGACGGCGAAGGTGGTTTTCATGATGGATCTCCAAGGGTTGGCTGACTATCCGGCCGCGTTGGCATTCCCACTCAGGATGCGAACCAGGATGCCGAGGATCTTCGCGGCACCCGGGAGGTAATATTCCTGGCGGTCAATCGTCAATTGAGCTTGAACCAGTCGCAAGAACCGCCAAACATTGCCGCTCGTGACGCACCCATAAACTTCGTCGGTAGTCGTCTTTGCTTTTTCGTTAAACACGCGGATGCCAGCCATCGCCGCGGCGCACTGGCCCAGGCCGCCGATGATGTCTTCCCGCTTGGCTTCCACGACGCGCTGGAGTTCCGCCACGGCCGCCTCGACCGCCGCCAGCCGCTGTTCCGGCAACAGTTCTGTAGGTATGATTCAACCTCCACTTCAACTTCGCACTGCATCGACAATGGCCCGCTCACGCCAGCTGCGCCTGCGGCCCCGGCTGGAAGTCGCGCACCTCAAGCTCCACCGACCGCCGCCCCTGCCATTCGTTGATCTTCGGCGCGAACACCAGGCAGCACTGCCCCCCCGCCGACATCAGCTCCTCCACACAATCGCCCATGCCGAACGCGATGGCCCGCAGCTCGCGCTGGTGCTGCCGCACGCGAAAGCTCAGGTGCCGCTCGCCGTTGCCGACCTTGCGCGGCTCGCCGACCACCTGCAGCTCGCCCGCCAGTAGCAGCGGCTGCGGATTGCCGGCCCCGAACGGCTCCAGCAGCGCCAGCGCGTCCACCACACCCGTCGTCAGCGCCGCCAGCGGCACCTCGGCGTCGATGGTCAGTTTCGGCACCGGCGGCTCCGTGAAATGACTGCTCGCCAGCGCTGCGAAGCGCTCGCGGAATGCCGGCAGCCGGCCCGGCTGCAACTTGAAGCCCGCCGCGGTCGCGTGGCCGCCGTGGCTCAGCAACTCCTCGCCGCACGCCGCCAGGGCCTCGTGCAGTTTGAAACCCGGCACCGACCGGCCCGAACCGGCCGCCAGCGTGCCGTCCTTGCTGGTCGCGATCATCAGCACCGGCCGGGCGTATGCCTCCATCAGCCGGCCGGCCACGATGCCGATCAACCCCGCGTGCCAGCTGGCGCTCGCCAGCACAAACGCCGCCGCCCCCGCCTTCTCCTGCTCCGCCGCCATCTCGCGCGCTTCCAGGTAAATCTTGCGCTCCGCCGACTGCCGCTCGCGATTCTGATCCTCCAGAAATCGCGCCAGGTCCGTGGCCCGCTGTGGCGACTGTGTGGTCAGCAGTTCCACCGCCAGCCGGGCGCTGCCGAGCCGGCCCGCCGCGTTCAGCCGTGGCGCGATCGTGTAGCCGATGTCGAACGCGCCCAGCGTCGCCTTCTCGTGCAGGTTCGCCGCCTCCAGCAGCGCCTTGATGCCGACGTTTGGGCTCTGCCGCAACCGGGCCAGGCCGTGCCGCACCAGAATGCGGTTCTCGTCGTGCAGCGGCACCACGTCGGCCACCGTGCCCAGCGCCGCCAGCGCCACCGCGTCCAGCAATGCCTCGCGCAGCGGCGGGCTCACCTTGTCGCTGCCGCAGTGCCGCTTGCACAGCGCCCACGCCAGCTTCAGCGCCACGCCCGCGCCGCACAGGCCGCCGAACGGATACGAGCCCGTCGCCAGCCGCGGATGCACCAGCAGCGCCGCCGGCAGCTGCGCCTTCGGCTCGTGGTGGTCCGTGATGATGAGTTCCAGGTCGAGCCGTTTCGCCTCCTCCGCCTCCGCGACGCTGGTGATGCCGCAATCGACCGTTACCACCACGTCGGTGCCGCGCGCCTTCAGCAGCCGCAGCGCCTCGACGTTCAGGCCGTAGCCGTCTTCGAGCCGGTGCGGCACATGGAAGTCGTAGGTGGCGTTCAGCAGCCGCAGCACCGTCAGCAGGATGGCGGTACCGCTGACGCCGTCCACGTCGTAGTCGCCGTAGATGCAGATGCGCTGCTGTTTCTTGATGGCGCTCAGCAGCCGCTCGGCCGCCGCGGAGACGCCGGGCAACAGGTCGGGCTCGCGCAGGCCGGTCAGCGACGCCTGCAGGAAGGTAGCGGCCGCCGCGGGGGCGTCGAGCTTGCGGTTGAGCAGCAGCTGCGCCACCAGCGCGGCGACGTTCAGCGCCCGCGCCAGCCGGTCCACGGCGGCGGGGTCGTGCGGCAGCAGCTGCCAGGCTTTGTTGACCGTGCGCAAGGTCCGCTCCCTCCTCGACGCGGTGACCGGTTCCGAAACACCAGCATTATACCCGGGGCGGCTTTTCGCCGAGAGGGCAAGTCGCCACGACGGCGGTATAGTAAAAGGAGGTTCGATCACCGGCTCGCAGGAAACATCCCATGCCGCTGCTGGATCATTTTCATCCGCCCCTGAGCGAGCGCCGCCCCTGGGAGTCGTTTCACGCCACCTGGTGCAGTTCCCTGGCGGACCACCTCAACCAGGATGTCCTGCCCGCCGAGTACATCGCCCTGGAGCAGGTCCACCCGGGCGCCGCCATCGAAATCGACGTGAGCGTGTTCCCCAAAGCCGGCCCGACCGGGGGCGAAGGCGGTGGCACCGTCACGCTGCCGCGAACCGTCTGGACGCCGACGGCCCCGCCGAGGATCTGCCCGGCCGTGTTCCCCGAACGGTTCACCGTCGAGGTCCACGCCACCGAGGGCGGCCGCACGCTGGTGGCGGCCCTGGAACTGGTCAGCCCGGGCAACAAGGACCGGGCCGGCAAGCGGCGGCTGTTCGCGGCGAAATGCGCCACGCACCTGGCCCGTGGCGTCGGCCTGGTTGTCCTCGACGTGGTCACCAGCCGCCACGGCAATCTGCACAACGAGCTGATGCAATTACTGGACCTGGACGCGGCCCTGCACTTGCCGGACCCGATGTCGTTGTACACGGTCGCCTACCGACCACTCCAGCAGCCGGACGGCGGCCGCATCGAAATCTGGCCGACGCCACTGGCCGTGGGCGAGGAACTGCCGCGGGTGCCGCTGTCGCTGGCCGCGGACCTGTGCGTGGCCGTGGACCTGGAGGCCGCTTACCGCGACGCCTGCCGTCGCCGCCGCGTGGATGAGGCCGTGCGCTGAACCGTTGCCGGGGGGCCGGTTGGCCGTGTCCCGCGGCGGCGCTACAATAGCAGCAGGTAATTTTTCTCCAACCGACGAATCAGCCATGCCGCGTGACCTGTACGAAGTCCTGGAAGTCCAGCGCGACGCCTCCGACGAGGACATCAGGAATGCCTTCCGGCGGCTGGCGCGCCAGAACCACCCCGACCGCAACCCCAACAACAAGCAAGCCGAGGCCCGCT
The DNA here is from genome assembly GCA_963750165.1 of uncultured Gemmataceae bacterium. Taxonomy (GTDB): domain Bacteria; phylum Planctomycetota; class Planctomycetia; order Gemmatales; family Gemmataceae; genus CAVVPN01. The sequence goes on from CAVVPN010000003.1 coordinate 1,890,454, forward strand.
ACCACGAAGTGCTGTACGCCTACGACGTGCTCAGCGACAAGAACCGGCGGCAGCAGTACGACCGCCACGGCGCCGCGGGGCCGCCGGCCGTCTCCCAGTGGGGCAACGGCGCGTTCAATTTCCAGAGCACCGATGCCAACGACCTCGCCGAGCTGCTCAAGCAGTTCGGTGTTGATGTGGGCGGCGCCGGCACGCGCGACACCGGCCCGGCCCTGACCATCGAGGTGCCGATCCCGCATGAGATGGCGATGCAGGGCGGCGTGCTGCCGCTGCGCGTCAACGAGTTGGAATTGGCCGTCAAGGTGCCGGCGGGGATCAAGGAAGGGCAGATGATGCGCCTCGGCGGCGTCGGCCCGGGCGGCGCGGACCTGTTCGTCAAGCTGCACGTCCAACCGCGGTCGCACTTCCAGCGCGAGGGCAACGACCTGGTCCTGGAGGTGCCGTTGAGCCTGCCGGAAGCGGTGCTCGGGACCAAAATCGACGTGCCGACGCCGGACGGCGCGAAGCTGCCGGTGATGGTGCCGCCGGGCGCGTCGAGCCTGAAACGGCTGCGGCTGGCCGGCAAAGGAAGCGACGGCGGCGACCAGCTGATCCAGCTCAAAATCCTCGCGCCGGCCGCCCGGGACGACCGCAGCCGTGAAATCATCGCCGAGTACAGCCGCCTGAACCCGCACCAGGCACGGCCGCGCGTCGGTTCGTTCACCCCGGACGCGCAGCCCTGGGACCATTACTGGCTCCGCGAAAGCAAGCCGCCCGTTCTGCGGCTGCCGTTGAGCCTGCCCGAAGCAGTCCTCGGCACCGAAGTGGCTGTTCCTCTGGTCGATGGGACGACCATTCCGGTAAAGGTGCTACCGGGGGCGGCGAGTGGCGAGCGGCAGCCGTTGCGGCGGCAGGAGCGTGGGGGCGGCCTGTGGGCCGCCCTGCGGCGCCGGCTGTCCAGGCGCAAGGGCGCTGAGCAGGGCGACCTGTTCCTCCAGCTGGAAATCGTCACCCTGGCCCCGCAGGATGACCGGAGCCGTGTGTTGATCGAGGAATTCGGCCGCCTCAACCCGCAGCAGCCGCGCACCGGAGCGCCCTGGAGTTAACCAGCGCTCGGTTCGCACTCGTGGCTGCCGACGTGCCATCCCTGGACTTTCTTCTCGATGCAGGAAATCAATCAACGCTGAAGTGAAACGACCCATGCCACGCGACCCGTACGAAGTGCTGGAAGTCAAGCGTGACGCCTCCGAGGCGGACATCAAGAAGGCGCACCGCCGGCTAGCGCGCCAGTACCACCCCGACCGCAACCCCGGCGACAAGCAGGCCGAGGCCCGCTTCAAGGAAGTGCAGGACGCTTACGACCTGCTCAGCGACAAGCAGAAGCGTGAGCGCTACGACCGCTTTGGCTTCACGGAGCCGCAGGCGGGCACGCCGGGCGGCTTTCAGTGGGGCGGCGGCGGTATGCCGGGCAACTTCCAGAACGTCGATCCCAACGACATCGCCGAGTTGCTCAAGCAGTTCGGCGGCGGTGGCTTCAGCTTCGACATGGGCGACGGCGGCGCCCGCCGCCCCGGCCGAACCGGGGGCCGCCGCCGTCGGCCCGAGCCGGTCGAGGTCGAACCCACCGAGGTGTCCATCCCGTTCGAGACGGCGGTGCTGGGCGGGTCGCTGGCGTTGCGCATCGAGGACGCGGAGGTGAACGTCAAGGTGCCGGCCGGTGTCAAGGAAGGGCAGCGGGTGCGCTTGCCGGGCGTCGGGCCGCACGGCGAGGACGTGTACATCAAATATCACATCCTGCCGCACCCGCACTTCCAGCGCGAGGGCAACGACCTGATTCTGGAGGTGCCGCTCAGTTTGGCGGAGGCGGTGCTCGGGGCGAAGGTGGACGTGCCGACGCTGGACGGCACGAAACTGTCGGTGACGGTGCCGCCGGGCACGTCGAGCGGGGCCCGGTTGCGCCTGCGCGGCAAGGGCATTGCCGGCGGACACCAGTTCATCCAGATCAAGATCGTGGTGCCGGCCGCGAAGGACGATAAGAGTCGGGAGCTGATCGAGGAGTTCGCCCGGCTGCACCCGCAGCACCCGCGCAACGGCCCCCCGTGGATCTGAGGCAGCGCTCATGTCGCAACCGTCGTTCCGCTTCCGGCCCGAGGAGCACCTGCGCCGGCCCGCCGACTTCAAGCGGGTCTACGACCGCCGCCGCTCCATCAGCGACGACTGGCTGATCGTCTATGCGTGCGAGAACGACCTGGGCCATCTGCGACTGGGCCTGTCGGTGTCGCGCAAGTACGGCCCGGCGGTGGAGCGCAACCGGCTGCGACGGCTGTACCGCGAGGCGTTCCGGCTGGCGAAGCACCACATGCCGACCGGGCTGGACCTGATCCTGATCCCGCGCAAGCCGGAGGAGCCGCCGCTAAGCGAGTTGCTGCATTCGCTGCCGCGGCTGGTCTTCCAGCTGTCGCGCAAGCTGGCCCGTGAGAGTAAATCGCCATGATCGGCGCAGTGCTCGGGCGCTGCGGCGCCCTGCTGAGCGCGTTCCTCATCAGCGGCGTGCGCTGCTATCAAATCGTGCTGAGTCCGCTGTTGCCGCGCGTCTGCCGGTTCTACCCCAGTTGCAGCGAATACTTCATCCTGGCCGTCAAGCAGCATGGCCCGGTGCGCGGCGCCTGCAAGGGCGTCTGGCGCGTGTGCCGCTGCAACCCGTTCAACCGTGGCGGCTACGACCCGCCGTGAACGCGCCGGACTTCGACGCCCTCGCGCAGCGTCTCCGGCCCCGGATAGGTCGCGGCCAGGTCCAGCACCAGAAAGCGCTTGTTTTCCGGCAGCGCCCCGAACAGCACCGGACACACCTGGTTGCCGTGCTCGACGAAGTAGCCGCTCTCGTCGCGGTCGTGGCCGTGAACCACCAGGCGCAGCGGCAGCGCCGGCGTCGAGAGTTGTAGCAGCAGCCGTCCCGTGACCTCGGCGGTCTGGCCGTAGCTGTTCAGGAAACTGTCGAGCACGTGGGCCTGATACTCGTCGTTGACGCCCGGCTGGAAGTGAATGCCGTCCAGGTCCGCGAACGTCCGCAGCCGGTCGTCGGGCGAGCCGTGGCTGAGCAGCACGCCGCACGGGGCCGCGACCGCCAGCAGCGCCGGCTCGAACAGGCGGCGCAGGCTGCGGACGCCGGCGGCGCCGACCGCGGCGTTCAGGTGGGCGACCTCATCGGCGTGGAACTTGCGCGTGCGCGGCCCGCCGATGTGGCCGTGGTCGTGGTTGCCCAGCACGTACAGCACGCGGCCGGGGTGCTCCGCCATCAGGTGCAGAATGCCCTCGACAACGGCCAGCGATTCGTCGAGGTAGCCATACAGGTCGGGCCGCTTGCGGGCGGCCTCGGGGCTGGGGGCGTGGACGGCGTCGCCCAGGATGGCCCAGTACGCGGTCTCGGTCTGGCGGCGCAGCGCGGCGAAGTGTGCGCACAGGCGGCGGAAGTCGGCGCCGTTGCCGTGCAGGTCCGTGCTGACCATCAGCAGGCCGCGGTTCGGGAGCAGGTGCCAGCGACGCATGGAGAGGCCCCGTTGACATGAGGCTGCCGCTGGCGGCCGTCCACAGCCACCGCGCAGCCCTGTCAAACAAGTAGAATATTTTCGGAGTTGAGGATTGCCGGAGGGGGCCGTCATGAGCCGACACACCACCCGCAAGGAGCGCTGGACGCAGATCAACGCCCGGGAGTACCGCTCCGCGTTCGCTGTCGTGCAGTACCGGGCCGGCGCCTGGGAGGCCACGGTCCTGTACCAGCGCCTGCTGCCGGGCAGCGCGGCCGACGGCCTGCCCGCCTGGCACGACGAGCGTGCGCCGGCGGGGCGTTTCAAGCGGCCGCGCAACGCCATGATCGCCGCCGAGGAGAAGGCCACGCTGCTGCAGCGCCGCGATCCGGAGCAGGTGCGCGTCGCCTTCGATGGCTGAATTGGGTCACGGCGTCCGGAATTCGGCGCACGGGCGTCGGCCGGGCTGTGGAGGTGTGCGGTGAACCAGTCCGCCGCCAGGCCGACCGCCTCGCCCAGCGCGTCGGGATCTTCGAGCCCCTGGGGGCCGCCGACGACCAGATCACACCGCCGGTCGGTGGTGCCAAGTTCCTCCAGGTGGACGCGGTTCAGGCCGATCAGCGATTCGTCACTGTCGCCCACCAGGAACAGGCTCGGCGCCGTCACGCGGGCCAGGGCCGACTCGGCCAGGTCGGGGCGGCCGTTGAGCAGCACGATGGCGGCGACGCCGTCGCGCCCGGCCGCGGCGGCGAGCGCCGCGGCGGAGGCGTTGCTGGCGGCGAAGTAGCCGACCGGCAGGCCGGCAGTCTCCGGCGTCGTGGCCAGCCAGTCGGTCGCGGCTGCCAGGCGTCCGGTCAGCAGGGGCACGTCGAAGCGGAAGCAGGCGATGCGGGCGTCGAGGCCCTGCTCCTCGGCGGTCAGCAGATTCAGCAGCACGGTGACCAGGCCCGCCTTGCGGAACTGGAGGGCGAGCAGACCGTCATGGGGCGGGCGCGGGATGCCGCTGGCGTGCGGGAACAGCACCACGCCGCGGGCGTCGGGCGGCAGCCCCAGGTCCGCCTCCAGCATCGCCTCCGCCGCGGGCACGCTCACGTGCTGCAACTGACTTTTGCCGACCCACGCCTGGAACATCACTGCTTTCTCCTACTGGGATGTGAAAGGCCAGACAACGCCGTGGACGAGGAAAGACCTCTCGTCAGGGTATCTTACGGGAGTTCCGTGACCAGGCGAGTGGGGCCTTCGTCGCTGCCCTCACCGGAATTACACAATCCCCAAACGTAAATCCACTGGTTGTTTACAAGAATTAACCTCCGCGATTGGGTTTTTTTACTTGCATTTCTTCCGGCAATCGCCATTCTGTCTTAATAACGTGAGACGTTTTGTCTGGGGATGCATCAGCGAGAATGTCGTGACGGCTGGTTCGCCCAAATCCTATCCGGTTGACGAACCTTCCTTTTCTACTCTCAAAATCCCCCAGGAAACGCGCCGTGCTGTGATGCAGGAAACGGTAGCGTGTTCGTAACCCGGCCGTGGGCAAGCAAGGGTTCTTGCGCCCGGCCGAATCTCTGAACTCAGTGTTCGCAACATCCCAGCGCGCGGGGCCACTCAGGGCGGGTGACTCCTCGTGTGGGTACTTTGTTTGCCGGCGGCCAATCTCAGGCATGGACTGGCCCCTGACCGATCGTTCGTTCGTTAGTAGGTTGCAAGGCCGGAATGGACCGGCACCCGGGCAGCGCGGCCGTGGCAGCGCAGGCGTTCAGCCTGCGCGCTCACGGTGGCGTTTGCTGTCGCACCCCTGTGGTCCCAAGGGAACTGGAGCGAAAACCGATGCGATTCTCCTCATGGCTTTCCGCGCGGCGGACGTCTGGCAATGTCCCGAGTCACACCGAGTGGCGGCAGCGGCTGCCCCGGCCGCGCTGGTGGCGGCTGTTCGTCGAGCAGCTGGAAGACCGGCTGACGCCGTCCACGTTTACCTGGGTCGGCGCGACGGGCGGCGACTGGGACACGCTGGCGAACTGGCAGGTCGGTGGCGTCACCGCCACGGTGCTCCCGGGCGGCAGTGATACGGCGGACTTCAACAACTTCAGCGGCACCGTCGCGCATGGGGTTTCGGGGCGCCGGACACGGTCAACAACATCGTCAACGCCAACCTGGCGACGCTGACCGTGTCCAGCGGTTCGCTCACCGTGAACGCCGCGTCGGCCGTCAAGAATCTCACCGTGTCGGGCGGCACGTTCAACGCGGCAGGCGCCATCACCGTCAACGCGGCCCTGAACCTGTCCAGCGGCACGCTCGGCGGCGCCGGCACGCTGACCGATAACGGCCAGACGACCTGGTCGGGTGGCAGCCTGACAGGCACGCTGGCGGTTAACTACGGTCTGTCCATTACAAGTAGCGTGGCTCTTCCCAGTGGCGGCACATTGGCGGTGGCCCCCGGCGTCAGCGTCCAGCTCGGCGGCGGCCAGACGTTCACCGACGGCGGCACCGTGAGCCTCGCGGCCGGCGACACCTGGACGTTCAACTACGCCTACTCGGCGACGGCGCAACTGGTGGTCGGCAACACCAACGGCACCGGCGGCCTGCTGACCGCCGCCGGCACCACCTTTAACACCACCAGCCTGGGCGTCAACGGCAGCAGTAGCCACATCGAGGTCGTCGCCGGCGGCCACCTCCAGGCCAGCAGCTGCTCCTTCACCCTCGGCTACCTGGAGCTGGACAACGGCAGCGTCCTCGGCGCCGGCGACCTGGCCGGCAACGACTACAACAGCCCGCTGTACCTGCCCGCCACCGAGGTGCAGTATTTGTCCGGCACCGGCACCACCCAGTACTTCCAGGCCGTGAACATCCTCGGCGGCACCCTCGCCGCCGGCCAGACCCTGGCGCTGAACGCCATCAGCGCCACGCCGGGCAGCCTCACCTACGTCTTCCCCAGCGGCTTCACCGTCGCCTACGGCGCCACCGTCACGGTGGCGGCCAACGTCAGCGTCCAGCTCGGCGGCGGCCAGTTGTTCACCGACGGCGGCACCCTGACCTTCGCCGCCGGCGACACGCTGACGTTCAACTACGCCTACTCGGCGACGGCGCAACTGGTGGTCGGCAACACCAACGGCACCGGCGGCCTGCTGACCGCCGCCGGCACCACCTTTAACACCACCAGCCTGGGCGTCAACGGCAGCAGTAGCCACATCGAGGTCGTCGCCGGCGGCCACCTCCAGGCCAGCAGCTGCTCCTTCACCCTCGGCTACCTGGAGCTGGACAACGGCAGCGTCCTCGGCGCCGGCGACCTGGCCGGCAACGACTACAACAGCCCGCTGTACCTGCCCGCCACCGAGGTGCAGTATTTGTCCGGCACCACCCAATACTTCCAGGCCGTGAACATCCTCGGCGGCACCCTCGCCGCCGGCCAGACCCTGGCGCTGAACGCCATCAGCGCCACGCCGGGCAGCCTCACCTACGTCTTCCCCAGCGGCTTCACCGTCGCCTACGGCGCCACCGTCACGGTGGCGGCCAACGTCAGCGTCCAGCTCGGCGGCGGCCAGACGTTCACCGACGGCGGCACCGTGAGCCTCGCGGCCGGCGACACCTGGACGTTCAACTACGCCTACTCGGCGACGGCGCAACTGGTGGTCGGCAACACCAACGGCACCGGCGGCCTGCTGACCGCCGCCGGCACCACCTTTAACACCACCAGCCTGGGCGTCAACGGCAGCAGTAGCCACATCGAGGTCGTCGCCGGCGGCCACCTCCAGGCCAGCAGCTGCTCCTTCACCCTCGGCTACCTGGAGCTGGACAACGGCAGCGTCCTCGGCGCCGGCGACCTGGCCGGCAACGACTACAACAGCCCGCTGTACCTGCCCGCCACCGAGGTGCAGTATTTGTCCGGCACCACCCAATACTTCCAGGCCGTGAACATCCTCGGCGGCACCCTCGCCGCCGGCCAGACCCTGGCGCTGAACGCCATCAGCGCCACGCCGGGCAGCCTCACCTACGTCTTCCCCAGCGGCTTCACCGTCGCCTACGGCGCCACCGTCACGGTGGCGGCCAACGTCAGCGTCCAGCTCGGCGGCGGCCAGTTGTTCACCGACGGCGGCACCCTGACCTTCGCCGCCGGCGACACGCTGACGTTCAACTACGCCTACTCGGCGACGGCGCAACTGGTGGTCGGCAACACCAACGGCACCGGCGGCCTGCTGACCGCCGCCGGCACCACCTTTAACACCACCAGCCTGGGCGTCAACGGCAGCAGTAGCCACATCGAGGTCGTCGCCGGCGGCCACCTCCAGGCCAGCAGCTGCTCCTTCACCCTCGGCTACCTGGAGCTGGACAACGGCAGCGTCCTCGGCGCCGGCGACCTGGCCGGCAACACCTACAACAGCCCGCTGTACCTGCCGGCCACCGAGGTGCAGTACCTCTCCGGCACCGGCACCACCCAGTACTTCCAGGCCGTGAACATCCTCGGCGGCACCCTCGCCGCCGGCCAGACCCTGGCGCTGAACGCCATCAGCGCCACGCCGGGCAGCCTCACCTACGTCTTCCCCAGCGGCTTCACCGTCGCCTACGGCGCCACCGTCACGGTGGCGGCCAACGTCAGCGTCCAGCTCAGCGGCGGCCAGTTGTTCACCGACGGCGGCACCGTGACTTTCTCCTCCGGCGACACGCTGACCTTCCTGTACGCCTACGGGGCCACGGCGCAGCTGGTGGTCGGCAACGGCAACGGCACCGGCGGCCTCTTGACCGCCGCCGGCACCACCTTCAGCACCGCCAGCCTGGGCGTCAACAGCAGCAGCAGCCACATCGAGGTCGTCGCCGGCGGCCGCCTCCAGGCCAGCAGCTGCTCCTTCACCCTCGGCTACCTGGAGCTGGACAACGGCAGCGTCCTCGGCGCCGGCGACCTGGCCGGCAACACCTACAACAGCCCGCTGTACCTGCCCGCCACCGAGGTGCAGTATTTGTCCGGCACCGGCACCACCCAGTACTTCCAGGCCGTGAACATCCTCGGCGGCACCCTCGCCGCCGGCCAGACCCTGGCGCTGAACGCCATCAGCGCCACGCCGGGCAGCCTCACCTACGTCTTCCCCAGCGGCTTCACCGTCGCCTACGGCGCCACCGTCACGGTGGCGGCCAACGTCAGCGTCCAGCTCGGCGGCGGCCAGACGTTCACCGACGGCGGCACCGTGAGCCTCGCGGCCGGCGACACCTGGACGTTCAACTACGCCTACTCGGCGACGGCGCAACTGGTGGTCGGCAACACCAACGGCACCGGCGGCCTGCTGACCGCCGCCGGCACCACCTTTAACACCACCAGCCTGGGCGTCAACGGCAGCGGCAGCCAGTTCTCTGTGAATTACGGCGGCTACCTGAACGCAACCACCAGTAGCTTTTCATTGTCTAGCCTGAACTTGAACGGCGGCTCAACCGATACTCTTCAAACAGATGCCATCTCAGGCAACCTCGCGATCAATAGCGGCGCGTCGATCAGCATCACCGGCAACAACTTCAGCAACATCGGCAACAACGGCGTCATCGCCACAGGCGTTTCCACCGCCACGATCAATCTGCCCAACAACTATTGGGGCACCACAATCGTCGCGAACATTCTGGCCAAACTCCTGGACCATCACCAGGACTCCACCCGCCCAACCGTGAACTACGGCAACTACCTGACCGCAGCGCCCGCCGCCATCACGGGCCAGGTGTTCAACGACCTCAACGGCAACGGGATCCAGGACAACGGCGAGCCGGCCCTCGGCGGCGTGCTCGTTTACATTGACGCCAACAATAACGGCGTCTTCGACAGCGGCGAAACGAGCACGGTGTCTCAGCCCAACGGCCAATACGCCTTTTACGGCCTGGCTCCAGGCACCTACGTCGTCCGCGAAGTCGCGCCGCTGTCGAACATCCAGACCGCGCCGACGGCCAGCGCCGCGACGACGACGGTTTACTTCGACGGCACCGGCGCGGAAGTGGGCATCACCACCGCCGGCACCACCAGCTTCATCTTCAACGGCGCCAGTTTCAGCGGCGGCGCCGTCTTCTCCCCGGGTCAGGCGGCCCTGCTCGCCTCGGGCACCCAGGCGTACAACGCCAGCAGCGGCAATGCCGCCGTCTCGTTCCTGTACCCCATCGCCTCCGTGTCGTTCTTCTACGTCCACGGGTCCGGCTTCGCGGCCGGCACCGCCACCGCCTACGGCGCCGACGGCAGCGTCCTCGGCACGGTCAACAGCAAGGCGGCCACCACGAACAACGACCCGGCTAACTTCGTGACCCTCGGCGGCTTCGCCCAGCCGATCGCGCGTGTCGCCTTCTCCGCCGGCGTCATCGACAACTTCACCTTCACCACCGCGGCGAACAACCAGGGCTACTACGTCCAGGTGCAGGCCGGTCAGACAATCCCCAACATCAACTTCGGGGACATGCACGGCAGCGCCTTCCAGGTGGGCTCCGCCACGCTCTCGGGCAACGCCGTCCAGCTGGTCTTCAGCGAACCCATCGACCCCAATACCACCCAGCTCTACTACAGCCCCGGCGCCACGGCGGTCACGCCCGACGTCAGCCTCATTGGCCCCGGCGGCAGCGTCAAGGGCTCGCTGGTCCTCGACGCCACCAACCCCAATGTCGCCACCTTCGTCGCCACCGCCGGCCCCCTCGCCGCCGGCAGTTACCTCGTCGGCGTCACCACCGCTGTCCAGGCCGTCGGCGGCGCCACCCTCGCCGCCAACTTCAGCCACGCCCTCACCGCGGCGACACCCATGCCGGTGGTCACGGCCGCCAACTTCGCCCGCGGCCCTGGCGAGACCGTCAACGTGCCCAACACCAGCACCGGACTGCCCATCACGGTCAACGGCCTCACCGCCGCCGTCCAGTCCATCTCCTTCACCCTGACCTATGACCCGACGATTCTCACCGTGACGGCGGCCGCCCTCTCGTCCGACGCCGCCACCAATGGCAACCTCGTCCTCAACCCGATCACCTTCACCAGCATTGACGCCCACCACATGCAGATCGCGTTCACTGTCGTCGGCGGCACGGGCGGCGGCCACTGGAACCCCAGCGGCGGCGCCGGCACACTCTTGACCCTGACCGCCACCGTCCCCAGCAACGCCCCTTACACCCAGAAAGCCCTGCTCGCCACGCAAAGCGTCCTCATCAACGGCACGGCGGCCCAGGGCGATGACGCCGTGGACATCAACGCCTATCCCGGCGATGTCCACGCCGACGGGCAATACACCGGCCTGGACGCCACTCTGATCTCCCGGGTCGTCACCGGCCAGGGCACCGGCTTCAGCCCCTTCAAGGATCTTGACCCCTGGATCATCGGCAGCGTCACGGGCAGCTCCACCCTCACCGTCACCGGCCTGGACGCCACCGACGTTTCCAAGGCCGTCGTCGGCTCCTACCCCGGCGCCATCCCGCAGCTGCCCACCGGCATCACCATCACCGGCCCGACCGGCCCCGACCCGCGTCTCTACCTCGCCGCCGCCAGCGGCAGCGCCGGCCAAACGGTCACCGTGCAAGAGCGGCTCGACGTGACGGCGCAATCGGGCGCCGAGATCGACGCCATCGATTCGGTCATCGAGTACGACCCCAGCAAGTTCACCGTCGCCAATCTCCGCGCTGGCTCCCTGCTGCCGGGCTATCTCGTGGTCAGCAACATCGACGCCGTGCAGGGCGTCATCCGCGTCACCGAGTTCTCCCCCAGCCCGGTGCAGGCCGCGTTCGGCACCGACGGCGCCGTGCTGCTCCTGGACTTCACCGTCAAGGCCGCCGCCACGCCCGGCCCGTCGCCACTGGTGCTCGCCGCCAACGACGGCGGCACCGCCACGGCGGCCTACAACGCCGCCGGCGCGCTGACCCTCAGTCCGGCCCCGCGGAATCCGAACCAGCTGCCCATCAGCGGCGGCACCGTGACGCCCTTCGTCGCCGACGTGGACAGCTACTTCACCGTCAGCGGCCCCGTCGGCGCGCCCAGCAGCAAGCCGACCCCGACCGCGGTCACCGGCGACAAGAGCCCGGTCACACTCAGTCCAGTGCTCGTCCCGGGGGTGAGCGCCGTCCCACCGGTCCCGCCGCCGTACAACACTCTGCCCGCGGCCACGGGCGTCTCGACCGGCACAGTGGGAACCCTCATCCCGCTGAGCGCCACCGACGAATTCTGGCGGCGCTACGGCGACCCGGGCGCGCCCGGCCTGAGCGATGACGTGGCCGCCGCCGAGAACCTCGCCCCAGTTGAGGCGGAGTCTCTGGGGTCCGCGGACCAGGTGTGGACGCTGGCGCAGAATGTGTTGAAGGCGACTTGACCTGCTGCGACAGGCATGCGTCGCCACCGGGGGCTGACCGTCATGGCACGTCGCTGTGGGGAAGGACTTCCCCACAGCGACGTAGCACAGCCTGCGCCTGCACCGTCAGCCACACCCCCGGCGCCCCGTCGGCCAGCGCCCGCAGCAGCCGCCGCGCCCCGGCGTCCTGCATCCGCTCCAGCGCCTCCAGGGCGCGCACCGTTTGCAGACGCCCGCCCGACAGGTTGGTGCCGTCGAAGGGCTCCAGCAGCGGCGCGACACGGCGGCGGACTTCCAGCGGGGGGCTGCCCGCCAGGAGCGCACGCAGGACTGGCTCAGCGGCGGAGCCCAGCTTGCGCAGGTCGTCCGCCGCCTTCTGCCGCTCGGTGAATTTCGCACTCCCCAGCGCCGCGCGGTACTGCGCAACCACTTCCGCTTTGGCCGGCTGCACCGGCCGCAGGCGCTCTGTGAGGAAGGGCACTGCCTGCGCCGGCGCGGCGGCCAACTTCCAGGTCGCCGCATATGCCTTGGCCGCGTCGTCCCCGGCGAGGACGGCCCACAGGCCCTTGAGTTGTGCGGCCGTCAGCGGCGCGGCGGGCAGCTTTGGAGGAGGAGGCACCGGCCAGACCAGGGCGGTCGAGTCCCAGCTCAGCGACGCCAGGGTCTTGCCGTCCCCGGCGAACGCCAGCGCATGCACCGCGCCGCGGTGGCCGTCCAGGCGGCCCACCTCCTTTTGCGCCGCCAGATCCCACAGGGTCACGCTGCCGTCCTGGGGCATGTGGTCCTGGTGCCGGTACTCCTCCGCGTCCGGGCCGGTCATGAACGCCTGAAACCGACTACTGCCGCCGCCGGTGGCCAGGGTGCGGCCGTCGGCGGCGAACGCCAGCGCCGAGACAGACTTCTGCTTGCCGCGCAGCCGGTAGCGCAGGCCGCCGGTAGCCACCTCCCAGACGCAGATGTTGCCGTCATCATTGCCGGCGGCCAGGCTGCGGCCGTCGGGCGAGAAGGTCAGGCCGAAGGTCGGCGTGTGCTTGAAGCCGGCGCAGACGCGGAGATTCCTGCCCGTCGCCGTCTCCCAGATCTCGACGTTCTGGCTCCCCCCTGCCGGGCCGTAGACCGCGACAGCCAGCAGTCGGCCGTCCGGGGACAGGGCCAGGGCGCCGAAGTGCCGGCCCAGCCCAGCCCCACCTTCGAGAACCCGGAGTTCCTTGCTGGCAGCCAGGTCCCAGACGTGGACGGCTCCGTCGTATATCTCGAACACAAGGGTGCGCCCGTCCCGCGACACCGCCGCGCGGCGGAGCGGGAACGGCTGGTCGCCGAGCGGCACCAGTTCCTTGCCCGTGACCGCGTCCAGCACCTGCGACCGCTTCACGTTGTCGAGCACCACCAGCCGCTTGCCGTCCGGCGACAGCTGCATGGTGGCGTTCTCCGAGAAGCGCACCGGCGCCGTGAGAGTGACGCGGCCTGTCACGGCGTCGTGCAGTCGCACCGTGCCGTCCAGGTTGCACACCGCCAGTCGCTTGCCGTCCCGCGACAGATCCACGGCCTGGGCCATCCCCGACGCTCCCAGCAGCGGCAGCAGGTCGTTGCCCGTGGCGACGGAGCGCAGGCGGATGGCGCAATCCCACCCCGCCGACGCCAGCGTCTGGCCGTCGGGCGACAGGGCGACAGCGTAGGTGCCACCGTCGAAGTTGAACCGGCGGACGACGCGGCCGGTGGCCGCGTCCAGAACCTGGGGCGGCACGGGCGGGAAATTGGACCCGAAGTTCGGGCACACCGCCAGCCGCGTGCCGTCGGCGCTGAAGGCCACGCCGATGCCGTGGACTTCCTTGTCCGCGCAGGGCGACCTTGCCCGTGGCCGCATCCCAGAGGTGGACGGGCAGCAGTGCCGTGCCGGAGACCGAACGGGGTTCGCCGTGCGCCGAGGCCAGCCGTTTGCCGTCCGGGGAAAACGCCAGGCCGTGGACCGGCTCGGCCGGCGTCGTCCGCAGCGCTTTCAGCTTCTTGCCGGTGTCCACGTCCCACAGGCACAGCACCTGGTTCCTGCCGCCGGAGGCGAGCGTCTTGCCGTCCGGGCTGAACGCCACCGCGAGGACGCTCAGCTTGTCGGCGAATTGGCGCAGTTCCTTGCCGGTGGCCGCGTCCCACAGGCGCACCTTGCCGTCCTTGCCGCCCGAGGCGACGCGCTTGCCGTCTGGCGAAAACGCGACGCAGTACACCGGCGCCTTGTGATCGTCCCGGCTCCACAGTTGCTTGCCGGTGGCGGCCTCCCACAGGCGCACGGTCTGGTCGCGGCCGGCGGTGACGACGTGCTGGCCGTCGGGGGACAGGGCGAGGGCGAACACGGCGTCGGTGTGGCCCTCCAGGCGGTGTAGCAATTTGCCGGTGGCGGCGTCCCACAGACAGATCGTCCGGTCATGGCTGGCGGAGGCGAGCACCTTGCCGTCGCGTGAGTACGCCAGGGCGGTGACGGGGCCGGCGTGCCGCAGCCGCGTGGTGCCGACGCGCGCAGCGCCCCCGGCGGCAGCGCGTCGCCGTGGACATCGGTGCGCGGCTGCTGGGCCGCGGCAGGCCCCGATAGCGCGACCGCCAGCGGCACGAGCCACACCGACAACCAAACTTGCCAACGGGCATCGACCTTCATGGCATGTCCTCCTTTGGAAGTCCTTCCCCGCAGCGCTGCAGCGCGGCCTGCGCCTGCACCGTCAGCCACACCACCGGCGCCCCGTCGGCCAGCGTCCGCAGCAACCGCCGCGCCTCGGCGTCGCCGATGCGTTCCAGCAATTCCAGTGCTCGCAGGGTGCGCAGCCGCTCCCGGGGGTTGGCGTGCTCCAGAAGTGCGAGCAGGGCCTCCACACGGCGGCGAACCTCCAGCGGCGGTTGGGCCGCGAGCAGCGGACGCAAGATGGCCGCGCCCGCCGGCCCCAGGCGGCGGAGGTCGTCGGTCGCCTGCTGCCGCACCTGATACTTGCCGCTCGCCAGCGCCTGCCGGTAGCGCCGCGACCTCAGCGGCCTTCACCGGCGCCACGGGCCGGAGGTGCTTGCGCAGCAGCGGGAGGGCCTGTTTGGGCACGGCGGCCAGTTTCCACAGCGCCGCATATGCTTTGGCCGCGTCGTCCCCGGCGAGGACGGCCCACAAGTCCTTCAGCCGCGCCGGGGTCAGAGGGGCAACCGCCGCGGTCGGCGGCGCGGGAACGGCCCAGACCACGGCGGTGCCGTCTCCGCTCTGCGATGCCAGCGTCCGGCCGTCGGCCGCGAACGCCAGCGCTTGCACCGCCTGACGGTGATCGTGCAACCGACCGAGCAACCGTTGCCCCGCCAGGTCCCACAGGACAATGCCGCCTTCCTCGGGCCAGGTGGGCCGGTGACGGTCCTCTTCCCCAATCGGATCAAACAAGAAACTGCCGTACCCACTGCCCACGGCCAGGGTGCGGCCGTCCTCGGAAAGGGCCAACACACTCGCGAAGGGTTGCTCCGCCGGCAGCCGGCAGCGCAGGCCGCCGGTCGCTGCCTCCAGGACGCAGACGCCGCCGCCGTCGTCGGCCGCGACGAGGCTGCGGCCGTCTGGGCTGAAGGTCAGGCTGAGTCTGTATCTCGGGATGGTGCCGAAGGGAATGTTCACGACGCGCAGCCGTTTCCCCGTACCTGTCTCCCACAGTTCCAGGGGCGGATCCTTGAAGAAGGTCGCGCTCAGCCGTTGACTGGTGATGGCCAGCACGGAACCGTCTGGGGACAGGGCCATGGCCGAGTTGAACAAATAATCGTCCCATAGCGGATCAATTTCCCGGACCTTCTTGCCGCGGACCACGTCCCACACCTGGAACGTCCGGTCCTTCATCGCCAGCACCAGGGTGCGGCCGTCCCGGGACAGGGCCCAGCGTGGTACGTCCCGCCGCGGTTCGCCGAGGGCCAGCCATTCCTTGCCCGTCACCCAGTCCGTCACCCGCCTCTGCTGCCTGGACCCACTTACAACGACCCGCGGACTGTCCGCCGAAAACCGGGGCAGGAACAGGTCCGGGAAGTTCCGTGTCAGAGCGTGGGAGGCGCCGGTAACGGTGTCGTGCAACCGGACGGCGCCGGCCTCATTGGCGCTGGCCAGCCACCGGCCGTTGCGCGCCAGGGCCATCCGGGCGACCGTGGCGGCGGACAGGGACGGCAGACGGTCCTTGCCCGTGGCGACCGCCCACAAGCGAATCCCGCCCGAACGTCCCGCCGCGGCCGCCGTCTGTCCGTCCGGCGCCAGGGCAACAGCGTAGGTGCCGGCGCCGATGCCGAACTGGTGCGCGACCCGGCCGGTATCGGCGTCCAGGATGCGGAGCTGGCCATCCTCGGTGTTCGGGCAGACCGCCAGGCGCTTGCCGTCCCGGCTGAAGGCGACCTCGATGCCGGCGCTGTCCCGGTCCGCCCGCACGGCGAGCTTGCCCGTGGCCGCGTCCCACAGGTGGACGGCGGCCGCGCCGTGCGCCGCGGCGAGCCGCTTGCCGTCCGGCGACCAGGCCAGGCCGTGGACCGCCGCGGCCGGCGTGCTCCGCAACTCCCGGAGCTTCTTGCCGGTCTTCACGTCCCAGAGCCGAACGGCGTTGTTCTGGCCGCCGGTGGCCAGCGTCTTGCCGTCCGGGGAAAACGCCACCGCGAAGACCCGGGCATTCGGCACCGCGACGGCTCCCATGACTACTACGCCCGTGCCGTCCGCGGGGTCGGTGTAATGGTCCCGTTGCTTGCCGGTGGCCGCGTCCCATAGCCGCACCTTCGCGTCCAGGCCGCCCGAGGCGATGGTGGCACTGTCGGGCGAGAAGGCGACGCAGTACGCCGGCCCGTTGTGGCCCTCCCCACACCACAGCAGTTTGCCATTGGCAGTGTCCCACAACCACACGCTCCCGTCGCTCTCGGCGGTGGCGACGCGCTTGCCGTCCGGGGACAGGGCGAGGGCGAACACAGCATGCCTGTGGCCCTCCAGGCGGCGCAGCAACTTGCCGGTGGCCGCGTCCCAGAAACAGATCGTCCGGTCGTGGCTGGCGGAGGCGATGACCTTGCCGTCGCGCGTGAACGCCAGACTGCTGACGGGGCCTGCGTGCCGCAGTCGCGTGCTGCCGATGCGTGCCAGCGCCCCGGGCGGCAGCGGGTCGCCGTGGACATCGACACGCAGTTTGTCCTGGCCCGCGGCCATCCCCGGGACGAGCAACAGCACCAACCAGAACCCTCGGAGTGCGACGTGCATGAGATCCCTCCGTGTCAATTGCCTCGATGCATTGGCCCCATGTTACCCGATGTGGTCCGGTGATCGCCAGTGACGTGGCAACCTCGACGGGCGGTTCACTTTTGCAGGATGAGTTTGTTGCGCCGGGTGATCCGCAGCCGGTAGCGCACGCCGGCGTGCTCGATCCAAACTTCGCGCGCGCCGCGAAAGATTTTCCGGGCGTCGATGACCGGGGGCGAGGCCGGTCGGGGCCGCGGGCCCGGTTCCTGACGGTCGTCGGTTTCGGCCATGACACCCCCCCTTGATCGATGGGCACGACACACCGGTTGTTCTAGAGCGGTTCACGCACGGTTTGCACACGAGTGGGCGGCGGGCACGGGCTGACCACCAGCGGCCTGCATTGCCACAGCAAGGGGGCCAAGGAGGCCAAGGGGGCCAACTTTTTCGCACGTCGAGAATTGGCGCCCTTGCCCCGCACGGCTGGCACGGCGCGACCACCACTGGCGGCGGTTGCCACAGCAAGAACGCCAAGGACGCCAAGAACGCCAACTTTTTCACACGTCGAGATTCGCCGCCTGGCAGCGCCGGCCTGCCGTTCGTGGTCCACACAACTGCGAACCACTCTAGGTTATTGAGATTGTATGTCAACAATTTTGTTCCAACAACTGCGAACACAGCCGGTCCTGGTTCTGAAGCATTTGCCTCGTCCACTGATTTCTCCAGGTTTTCTTGTGGAATAGTGTTGACAGGGGCGCATGGTGTTTCTAGGATGAACCGTGTTGATGAGAATCAATCTCAATAATTGAGATTGACCCAACTTGCCGCGAGGCTGCTTCGCCGCCGCCGTGGGGCGTCCTCCGCCCCGCTTCCGTTCGCAACGCACCTCACCATTGCCATCCCGAAAGGAGTGTGTTGCCGTGCGCGCGCGAACCCCTCGCTCCGCCTTCACCCTGATCGAATTGCTGGTGGTGATCGCGATCATCGCCGTACTGGTCGGCCTGCTCGTGCCCGCCGTCCAGAAAGTCCGCGCGGCGGCGGCACATGTCGCCTGCACGAACAATCTCAAGCAACTCGGCGTGGCGCTGCACAATTACATGGACGAGCAGAAACGCCTGCCGCCCAACGGCGTCTATGCGTTCAACGGCGCCGCGGTGACGCAGACCTCGCCCTGGTCGGCCCTGTCCCGGCTGCTGCCCTACGTCGAACAGGAGAACCTGTTCCGCGGCATTGACTTCACGACCCCGTACAGTGCGCAGCCCAACATCACGTCGCAGCGCGTTGCCACGTACCTCTGTCCCAGTGAGCCGAACGACCGGGGCAGCGGCACCGACCCCGTCTACGGGAACAGGAACTGGACGCTTAACTACGCCGTCAACCTGGGGACGTGGGCGGTGCTGACGAAGAAGGGGACCACGCTCCAGGGGGGCGACGGCGCCTTCAGCCCGAACGTGGGGTTCGCGCCGCGCGACTTCCGCGACGGCCTGAGCAACACCCTGGCGGTCGCCGAAGTGAAGGCCTACACCACGCGCGTCAGCGGCAGCCCCAACACCGTGACGTTTGCCGTCGCGCCGCCGCCCCCGGCCGCGCCCGCGGCCCTGCTCGCGGCGCCCCCCTTTGGGATGTCCGGGCTCGCACTGGCCGCCTTCGACCCCACGAAACAAACGCACGTCGAGTGGGTGGACGGCAAGGTGCATGAGACGGGGTTCACCACCGCGTTCCCGCCGAACACCCTGGTGGCGTTTTCATCCGACGGCAGCACATTCGACGTGGATTTCATCAGCGCCACGGAAACCAGCCCGGGAGACACCTACGCCGCGGTGACGGCGCGGAGTTATCACGCGGGGGTGGTGAACGTGCTGCTGATGGACGGCTCGGTGCGCGCCGTGAGCAACGGCATTGCCCCCGGCACCTGGCGGGCGCTGGGTACCCGGGCCCGGGGCGAGGTGGTTGAGGATTATTGACGCCGCGGGGTGTGCAAGTCCGGGACCAGCGTGCGTTCCCCTGGCGTCGGGGCTGCAACACATGACCCAAACCACCTACCCGACGACCCACCCCACGACCTGCCTTATAGGCTCGTTTGCCGAACGATGAACCTGCCCAACAGCGGCACCGCGAATGAATATTTGCCGTGCCGATTCTTGTAAACCAGACCGGTATCACTCAGACTGGAGAGCATTTGACTGACGTGGCTGGCGCCGAACGGTTTCTTCAGCATGGTTTTGGATTGCGCAGTGATCTCCTGCACCGTGAATTCCTCGTCGCAGTTGTCGAGGTTGGCGATCACCGTAAGCAATTCCCGCTGTCGGTCGGTCGCACGGGCCCAGCGGCCGGCGAAGAAATTGTTGTCCAGCTTGCGGGTGATTTCCTGGATGGGCACCTGGGCCTTCTCCCGGGCCCCGACTTTCTGCAGGAACGCATCGTACACTTCTCGACAAATGAACTGAATAAAGTAGGGGTAACCGCCGGAAACCTCGATGACCACCTTGACCGAAGCCGCGTTTAATCGGACCGGACAGTTGGCGTCCTGGATCGGTTTCAAGATGGCATCACGGCTGTCGGCGTCGTTCAACCGTTTCAAGAAAACGACGTGAAACATGCGCTCGGCGAACGTGCGCGCCTCCACCAGTTTGGGGAAGAGGGTGGGGAGGCCGACGAGCACGAGCATGAAGGGAATGCCCTTTTTTTGCAGCGACTGGAACACGTCGAGCATCAACGACAGCGGATATTCGTTGGCTTCCGCGTGGTCGGAGAGGTTTTGGGCCTCGTCGTAAGCGAACACCATCCCCCTCACCTGCTGGCCTTTCAGACACGCCCAGATGAATTCCAGGACCGCCTTGAGCTTGTCGGAAGCCAGGCCGGGGGTGTTGGCGTAAAGGTCGCTCATGGTGTTGAAGTCCAGGGTCTTGCGCTCCTGCTTCGTGGGCCGGCTAAAGCCGATGGCGGGCAGATCCTTGGTCAACGTGATGCGCGAAGTGAGAGGGGCCAGGTCCGTCAGGAGCCGGACCGCCACCCGGGCCTCGCTGATACTGGAGGACTCGGAGAGGTCGGTGCCCACCCAGAGCCAGCCGCGCTCGATGGCCAGTGGCTTGAAGGTATCCAGGAGGACGGTTTTGCCAACGCCCCGCAATCCCGTCAACACCAGGTTCTCCAACACAACGTCCTGAGTCAGCAACCGCAGAAACTCTTCTTTCTCCCGCTGGCGCCCGGCCAGGTAGGGTGGCATGTGCCCCGCGCCAGGGCGGAACGGGTTGTTGAACTGCTTCACGGGATGCGTTGCCATCAACAGCCTCAATTAGTTGATTCTATAAATTTAGCCGATAGACTAAATTTGCATAATACAAGCTTTTTGTCAAGAGGAAGTCACGCCCGTGGTCCCAGGCGGTTCGTGGAGGACGCGGCCAACCGTGGCCGGTTGGTCTGAGCTAGGCCGGCGTGTCGCGGGTCACGTCGAAGCGGCGGAACGCCCAGGCGACCAGCGGCACCAGCGCCGCGCACAGACCCACGCACGCCAGCCACGCCGCCGCGACGCCGGTCGCCAGGCTGTCCGCCGCCACGACGTAGCCGCCCAGGCCGGCCACGAGCGCCAACGCCAGCAGCAGCCCCAGCCCCGTAAACTTCGCCAGCCACAGCAGCACCTGCCGGCCGAGCAGCTGGAAGTCGCCGGGCGTCGTCGCCACCAGGCGCGTCGGGAACCATAGAAACAGCAGGTTCTCGATGCCGAACAACAGGAAATTGACCGGCAGCAGGAAGGCGCAGCCGGCCAGCAGCCACGGCCAGGGCCGGCCCCAGACGGCCAGCATCAGTGCCACCACCAGCGCCTGCACGAGCGTCACCGCCGCCACCGGCGTCAGCAGCTGGCCGACCACCAGCCGCCAGGCGGGCAGCGGCAGTGTCTTGAGCAGGTCCATGCGGTCCACGTCGCCGCGGAAGTCGAACGGCAGCAGCGCCGGCACCACCAGCGTCATGGCCAGCAGCAGACTGCCCAGCAGCGGCACCGGCGGTTCGTCACCGGCGAAGTCGTCGGCGTGGCCCAGCAGCGGCCCGGACAGGAAGCCGACCATCAGCAGCACGAGCAGCAGCGACCACCAGCTGCGCAGGAAGCTGGTGGCCTGACGCCACAGGATCGGGCCGACGCCGCCCAGGTACGGCAGCGGCGGCGCCGTCAGCCGCAGCCGACCCGAGGCCGGTGCCACCGCCAGCGCGGCGCCGCCGCGGCGCAGCCGCTGCAACCGGGCGTACTGCCGTTCGCTGGCGCCGGCGGACGCCTCCAGGTAGTGGGCGTCCAGCGCGAACAGCAGCAGCAGTAACACGCCATCGACCGCCAGCGCCAGCGCGGCGTACTGCACCAGGTCGGGCCAGACGCGCTCCGCGGTGAACGTCAGCACGAACCAGCTGGCCGGCGCCAGCAGCACCTGCGTCAGCGGCTCGTCCTCCAGCTCGCTCACGACGCTGCGCCAGTCGCCGCGCAGCACCGGGGCGAGCGCTCGGTAGGCGGCCACTGCCAGCACGACGACCAGCGCGGCGAGCACCAGCTTGCGGCGGCGGTTGTAGGCGTGCGCCCCCAGCGCGCTGGCCAGCAGCGCCAGCAGCATGGCGAACAGCTGCAGCAGCAGTACGGCGAGGATGAGGCCGACCAGGGCGGCGATGGTCAGGGCGGCGTAAGCGCGCAGGAACAGCGTGAAGAACACGGCGCTGACCACGGCACCAAAGACGACGCCCCAGACCTTGTAGAGCAGCAGTTGACGGCGGCTGAGCGGGGCGGTGAACAGCAGGTTGACCTCGGCGGCGCTGAAGGTGACGGCGTTTTCGCCGGTCGAGAAGACGAGGTTGATGACACAATAGCCGACCAGCACCCAGGGGCCGTAGTGGCGCACCTGGTCGAGACGGCTGCCCATGACCGTGCCCGCCTGCAGGGCCGACCACACCCAGCCCGCGAACAGGCTCAGGCCCACGAGCGCCAGCAGCGCCCCGCGCGGCGTGCGCACACTACGGCCCAGGCGGCGCAGCCACGCCCGCAGGCGCAGCCAGAGCAACAGCCATAAGGCGCGGTCCACGGTCGGCCTCCGTCCCAGAACCAGGGTGAGGGGGTGAAAGACGCAAGCATCGCTCTTTCACCCCCTTCACCTCCTCACCCCCTCACCCCCTCACCCTGGCCGCCCTCGGTCAGCCGAAAGAACAATTCCTCCAGCGTCTCCTGCCGACCGTCCTGATTCAGCTCGCGCCGCAGGTCGGCCAATCGGCCGTGCAGCAGCTGGCGGCCGCGGTGCAGCACCAGCACCGACGTACACAGATCTTCCACCAGCGACAGCAGGTGCGAACTCACCATGACCGCCGCCCCCGTCGCGGCCCGCTGCTGAATGGACGTTTTCATGGTGCGGATGCCGCGCGGGTCCAGGCCGGTCAGCGGCTCGTCCAGCAGGATCGCCCGCGGCTCGTGCAGGTAGCCGCAGCTGATCGCCACCTTCTGCCGCATGCCGCGCGACAGCTCCGCCGTCAACGCGTCGCGCTTCTCGGTCAGCTCGAACTGCCGCAGCAGTTCCTCGGCACGCGGCTGCCAGTCGGCGACGCGGTACAGCTCCGCGACGAAGCGCAGGTGCTCCCAGACCGTCAGCGGATCGAACAACCGCGGGTCGTCCGGCACGTAGGCCAGGGCGGCCTTGGCGCGGAGCGGCTCACGCTCGATGTCGAAGCCGGCGACCGCCAGGCAGCCGCGCGTCGGCGGCAGGATGCCACACAGCGCGCGCATCGTCGTCGTCTTGCCGGCGCCGTTCGGCCCGACCAGGCCAAGGATCTCGCCGGGTTCGACGCGAAAACTGATGCCGGCCACCGCCACGGTGTCGCCGTAGTTCTTGTGGAAGTCCACAACCGCGATCGTCACCCGTGCCCCCTTGCGAGCGATGTGCATTGGGGTGTAGCGGAAGTCGCCAGACTTCCGACCGGCGCTGCTCGGAAGTCTGGCGACTTCCGCTACGAGAGCTACTGCCCGCTACGCCTGAATGCCCTGCACGACCAGTTCAAGAAACTCACGAGCGCGGCGGGCCAGAGCGTCCACGCCATCAGGCTTGGCCGGCGCGGGCAGGCGCGGGGCGGAAATGTTCTCGCAGCACAGCGGCATGGCCCGGCCCGTGAACGCCACCGGATACAGCAGCCGATAGTGATCGATTTCGCCCAGGCCGGGACCGCAGTCCCGGTGCGGCGGCGGAAAGTCGCGGTGGTCCTTGATGCAAAAACTCCGCACCTGGTCGGCGCAGGCGGTCAGATCCTTGATGACCTCCGCGGGGCTGACGCGCAGGTAATCCATGACGTTGCCGGCGTCGTAGTTGACGCGGACGCCAGCGTCGTTGACCTCGCGCGTGATCGCCGCGCAGGCCGCGCCGGTGCCGGTCTCGCCGCCGTGCTGCTTGACCACGAGCAGCACACCGTTGTTGGCGCGATCGGCCCGAGCTTGCGGAAACGCTCGACCCAGAGTTTGCGGTTGCCGCCCTTGGTGTGGCCGAACGTCAGCACCTGCGGCACCTTGCCCGCGGCCGCCTGCTCGATGCGCCGCGTCAGCACCTCCACGGCATTCCTGGCCTCGGGGTAGATGCCCGAGAACATCATCAACGGTTCCAGGCCGAGGTCGCGGCAGCGCGCGGCCAGTTCCTTCGCGCGGGCGGGCGGGGCGTCGGCGGCGATCACGGGCACGGTCTTGCCGCCGGCCTCGACGTGACTGGTGCCCCAGGCGACGAAGCGGTAGCCGGCACCGCGAATGCCGGTCAGGGCACGCTCCAGCGGGAAGCGTGAATAGGTCAGCGTCATGCAGGCGATCTGAAAAGTCGTGGGTTTGCCGCGCGGCGGCTGCGGGTTCTGGACGGCGGCCGGCACCGGAGCCGGCTGGGCCGCCTGCGCCAGGGCCAGGCCGGACAGGCCAGCGGCGCCGGCGTGCAGGAAGGTGCGGCGGTTCAGGCGCGAACTGCTCATGGCGTCCTCGCGGGTTGGGGTGCGGGAAACGGCGTCACGATCACTATAAGGCGGCAGCGGCGCGGCAACAACGGGGCGCACTACCGGTCCGAGCCCGAGCGCCAGCGAGGCGGCAGCTGGCCCCGCGCTGGCGCTCGGGCTCGGATCGGCGTCGGCAACAACGGTCGGCTTGCGGCGCACCGTCGCCGCCGGGTATGCTGGTCCGGTTCGCCCGGTGACTGCTTCAACAAGGACGGTGGTTCATGGCCAAGCAAGGCGAAATCGATTACCTGAAAAACCTCGGTCCCGATGGCGTGCAGCACGCGGCCCTCAAGCCGTTCTCCGACCCGGGACGTGCTCGCTACCTGGCGGAGCTGGGGGCGCTGCTGGCGCTGCTGCCGCCGCCGCCGGCGCGGCTGCTGGACCTCGGCTGCGGCACCGGCTGGACGAGTGTCTTCTTCGCGCGCAGCGGCTACGACGTGCTCGGCGTCGATCTCGCCCCGGACATGATCGCGCTCGCCCGGCAGCAGCGCAACCGCGAAGGGCTGTCGCGTCTCGACTTCGTGGCCTGCGACTACGAGGACCTGCCGTTCGAGGGCGGCTTTGACGCGGTGGTGTACTTCGACGCGCTGCACCACGCCGTGGACGAGGCGGCGGCGCTGCGCTGCGCTTACCAGGCGCTGGACCGAGGCGGCGTCTGCGTCGCGTCGGAGCCGGGCGCCGGCCACCACGAGTCGCCGGAGGCGGTGGCGGCGGTGCAGCGCTTCGGCGTCACGGAAAAGGAAATGCCGCCCGAGCACGTCGTCGCGCTGGGACGGCAGATCGGCTTCCGCTCCTGGCGCGTGCTGCCGCACGCCTACGACCTGCACGCGCCGCTCTACCACGTCCGCGAAGACGCGGCGGCGCCGGCGCACCGAACGCCACCGGGACTCAAGCGCCTGCTGTTCGCGCCGCTGCTGTGGGCGCTGGGCGTGCGGCCGGGCGTCTTCAGCGACCGCATGGGCGCGTTCTACTATCTGAAACAGGTGATTTATCTGCTGCGGGCGGCGCCGCGCGCCGGCGGCATTGTGGTGCTGACGAAGTGACTTCTTCTGCGTGGGGCAGGCTGGAAAGCCTGCCCCACGCAGAAGAAGTCACTTCGTCAGCACGAACAGCTTCTCGTTCACGGCGCCGTTGACGATGAAGGACGGGTAGTTCTCGGTGAAGGTGACAGCCTGACCACCGGCCTGCAGGCGCAGGACGCGACGCAGCGGTAGATTCGTTTTCGCGTCCAGCCACAGCGTCACCTGCGCCGGCACCCCCTTGGCGGGCGTCAGCTGGTACTCGACGGCCACGGCCTCCTTGCCGTCGATGGTGTCCGCCTTGCCGGCCTTGAAGCCGCCGACGCCGAGGTTGTCGCGGAGCTTGCCCTCGTAGTCGTCCAGCCGCAGCAGCAGCGCGGCGACGACCACGCCGGAGCGCTCCAGGGCCGCGGTGAGGGTGTCGTTGAACGTCTTCGGCGTGGCCCGTGTCCGCGGCTCCTTCCCCGGTGCGGTGGTCCGCTGGTTGGTGCCGTCGGACACCACCGTGAGCTTGAGCGGCTTGCCGTCCACCTCGCCTTCCAGCGTCAGGAGCGCCTTGTTGCCCGCCGCCAGCAGGACGCTGCCCTTGAGGCTGCCCTTCTTGAAGCCGTCGATTTTCGTCTCGAACAAGAGCTGCACCGAACTGGCCTTGCCGAGCTGCGCGGTCATGGCCTGGAAGCGCTTGTCCGCGTTGTCCTGCGGCTGGCCCAGCAGTGCCAGCGCCACCAGTGCGAAAGCGTGGGTCATGGTCGATCCTCCTTGAAAATGGGCGAAGCGCGGCGGCCCGGCCTGCGGTGCGGCCGGGCCGCGGGTTCTTTGGCGGTTTACTTGGGCAGTTCAAACATCTTGTCGTCGAGCCTGGGGTTGAGGTTGAAGTTGCTGTAGGTTTCGCTGAGGGTGACGCCGCCGCCCTCGTTGATGTACAGAGTGCGCTTGAGCGGCAGGTTCGTCTGCGCGTCCAGCCAGACGGTGCAGACCGCGGGCGTCTTATCCTTCGGCGTCAGCTTGTACTTGAGGACGACAGCGGCGCGGCCGTTGACCTTTTCGCCCTTGAGCAGTTCAAAATCGCTCAGCTTCATGGTCGCGAACGGGCCTTCTCCCTCGTCCCTGGAACTGCGGCCGATCAGCAACATGCCGGCGGTGAGGCCCGTGCGCGCGGTGATGACGTTCAGCGTCGTGCGCCAGTCTTTGGGCTGGTCACGGCTCGGTTCCGGCTTGCCCTCGGCATCCATCTTCAATTTCTTGCCGTCGGACACCATCTCCAGTTTCGCCGTCTTGCCCATGAAATCGGCGTTCGCCGTCAGGCGCGCCTTGCCGTTGGGGCCGACGGTCAGCGTCCCCTTGAAGGCGCCGGTGTTACCCATGCCGCCTTCCATCTTTCCGTCAAAGGTCACCTGGAACGCGGCGGCCCGGGTGATCTTCTCTTCCATCATCTTGAAGCGCTTCTCGGCGTCGTCGCCCGCCTGGGCGAGCGCGGTCACCAGCAGCGGGAGCAGCAGCAGTTTCATGGACGGTCCCCCTTTCGTTGGGTTACTTCGGCAACTCAAACAGCTTGGCGTCGAGCTTTGGGTTGAGCGTGAAAGCGCTGTAGATCTCGGTGAAGGTGGCCCCGTCGTTGCCCTCGGCAGGGCGGAGGACGCGCTTGAGCGGCAGGTTCGTCTTCGCGTCCAGCCAGAGGGTGCCGATGGCCTTCTTGTCCTTGACGGTCAACTGGTACTGGACGACGGCGGCGTAGCGGCCGCCGACCTTCTCGGCCGGGAGCAACTTGAAGTCGCTGGCCTTGAGAGCGTCTTGCAGGTTCTCCTGGCCGGTGGTGAGCAGGAACACGCCAGCGACGATGCCGGTGCGGCCCGCGATGGCGTTGAGCTTGGCCCGAAAGTCCCTGGGCACGTCCTTGTTCTTCCAATTCAAGCCGGTCTCGCGAGTCGCCACCTTGTTCCCGTCGGACACCATCTCCAGTTTCGCCGTCTTGCCCGCGACATCGGCCTCCGCCGTCAGGCGGCCCTTGCCGCCGGCGCCGATGGTCAGCGTCCCCTTGACGGGGCCGCCCCCCTTGGCGGTTTCGATCTTGCCGTCGAAGGTGATTTGCAGCGTGTCCGCCTTGGCGATCTTCGCTTCCATCGCTTTGAAGCGCTTCTCGGCATCGGCACCTCCCTGGGCGGCCACGGTCAACAGCAGCGGGATCAGCAGGAGTTTCATTTGGGATCCTCTTTCGTCTTGGGCAGCTCGAACAGCCGGGCGTCCAGCTGCGGGTTGAGGCGCAAGTCGCTGTAGGTTTCCGTCACGGTGAAGCGCTGGTTGCCCATCTCGAACTGCAGGGCGCGCTTGAGCGGCAGGCCCGTGGCGGCGTCCAACCAGACGATGGCGGTGGCGGCCTGGTCGTTCTTGATGGCCAACTTGTACGCGATGACGGCGGCGTTGCGGCCATTGACCTGCTCGGCCGGCTTCGCCTTGAAGTCGCTCACCTTGAGTTCGTCGAGCGGGTTCTTCTGCTTGTCATTGAGGTTACCCAGCGTCAGCGCGCCGATGGTGATCCCCGTTCGCGACACCAGGCTGGTCAACATCTCCTGAAAAAACTTGGGGGTATCCTGAGCCGGGTTGTTCTGGCCGTCCGTGCGGTTCACCATCTTGGTGCCGTCGGACACCATTACGATCTTCATGTCCTTGCCAAAGAAGCTCGCGTCGGCCTCCAGACGGGCCTTGTTGGGAGCGCGCACGGTCAGGGTGCCCTTCATCGCGAAAGTAATCTGATCGTTCTTGAAGTCGCAGGCGAAGGTCACGCGCAGGGCGTCGGCCTTGCGGATCTTGTCCTCCATCGCCTTGAAGCGTTTTTCGGCGTCATCGCCCGCCTGGCCCAGCGCGGCCAGCACCACGGGCAGCAGCAGCAGTTTCATCGGCGTCCCCTTTCCCAGGGTTACTTGGGCAACTCGAACAGTTTGGCGTCCAGCTGCGGGTTGAGGGTAAAGTTGGTGTAGTTTTCCACGATAGTGCAACGTTGGCGGTTCTCTTCCCCGCGCAGGGTGCGCTTGAGCGGCAAGCCCGTCCCGGTGTCCACCCAGAGGGTGCAGGTGAGTACGTCCTTGTTCTGGTAGGTTAACTGGTACGCGATGACGGCGGTATCGCGGCCGCCGACCTGCTCGGGCTTGAGCAGCTTGAAACCGCTCACCTTGAACTCGTCCCGCGGATCCCGCTTGTCGTCGGAGACACCGGCGGCCCCGATGCCGCCGGCCCCCAGCCGCGCCAGCAGGACCGTGAGCTGTTTCCCAGTATTCCTGGGGAGAGCGCGGGGGGCCTCACTCTTGCCGTCATTGCTGGCGACCAGCTTGGTCCCGTCGGACACCACCAGGAACTTCTCCGTCCGGCCCATGAGTTCGGTGGTCAGTTCAAACCGGGCCATGTCGCCGCGGAGGGTCAGCGTGCCCCTGGCCGAGCCGTTGCCCTTGCCGATTTCGATTTTGGCGTTGAAGGTCACCTGCAAGGCGTCGGCCCTGGCGATCTTCGCTTCCAGCGCTCGGAAGTGCTTCTCGGCGTCGCCCGCCTGACCCAGCGCCGCCAGCAGCACGGGAATCAATAACAGTTTCATCGGCATCCCCTTCCCTGGGTCACTTCGGCAGTTGGAACGTCTTGGCGTCGAGCGTGGGGTTGAGGGTGAACGCGCTATACGTCTCGGTGATGGTGATGCGCTCGCCGCCGACCTCCGGCGCAGGACGTGCTTGAGCGGCAGGTTCGTCTGCGTGTCCACCCACACGGTGCAGTTCAAAGTGACCTTCTCGTCGCCCATGGTCATCTTGTAATCGATGGCCGTCGCCTGCCGGCCGCCGACCTTCTCGTCCTTGCCCTTCTTGAAGTCGCTCACCTTCACCGTCTTCAGCGGATCTTCCTTGTCGTCCTGCTTGCCCTGCCGCATCAGCGGCAGGCCGACGCCCGACCGCGCCAGCATCGCGGTGACGGCGTGGCGTACCATCTCCGTCGTCCTGGCCGGCTTGGCTGGCATGGCCTGACCGTTGACGGACACGGCCTCGTTGGTGCCGTCGGAGACGATTTGTATCTTCGTCACCTTGCCCTTGGTGTCCGCGTCCGCGACGATGCGGCGCTTGCCGGCGCCGCCGTAGGCCAGCGTGCCCTTGATCGTGGCGTTGGCCTTGGTGCTTTCGACCTTGCTGTCGAAGGTCACTTGCACGGTGTTCGCCTTGGCGATCTTCGCTTCCATCGCCTGGAAGCGTTTCTCGGCGTCGCCGCCCGCCTGACCGAGCGCGGCCAGCACCACCGGAATTAACAGGAGCTTCATCGGAGTGCTACCTTTCGTAAAGGGTTACCTCGGCAGTTCAAACGTCTTCGGGGCACGGTCACCAGAGGCACGAGCCTGGATCGTACCCGGCGCCGCTGTTGCCGCATAGTGAAAACGACGCGCGACCGCCGAAAGTTTTAGCGGGTGTCAAACCTTGCCAGCAGATGGTGCGCCCGGGTGGAGAAGGAGCGGGCCCCCGACAGGGAACAGGGGGGTGTGAAATGAAACGAGACGCAAGCCCTCCCTGGCACTCCATTCATTGTACCACAATGGCCGTCGGAACGGAACAGCCGCTGGCCAGCCCGGCCCGGCGAATCTTGCAGGCGGGGCGGCCTTCCCTACACTGGCAACGGCGCCCGCTTGAACAGGGAGAAACGCGATGGGCTTACCGCTGTTCCAGGTGGACGCATTCACCGACCGACCCTTCGCGGGCAACCCGGCGGCGGTGTGCCTGCTGCCGGGGCTGCGCGACGACCGCTGGCTGCAGGGCGTCGCCGCGGAGATGAACCTGTCCGAAACCGCCTTCCTGCTGCCGCGCTCCGACGGTTTTCAACTGCGCTGGTTCACCCCCGCGGTGGAGGTGTCGCTGTGCGGCCACGCCACGCTGGCCGCCGCCCACGTCCTGTGGGAGACGCAGCGCCTGGCCGCCACGGAGCCGGCGCGCTTCCACACGCACAGCGGCCTGCTGACGGCGGAGCGCCGCGGCGACGACATCTGGCTGGATTTCCCATCCCGGCCGGCGACGCCGTGTGAGGACGAGCACGGCCTGGCCGCGGCGCTGGGTGTGCGGCCCGTGTGGGTGGGCAAGAACGGCCTGGATTACCTGGTGGAAGTGGCGAGCGAGGCGGCGGTGCGACGGCTGCAACCGGACATCGCGCAGCTGGCGGCGCTGCCGGTGCGCGGCGTCATCGTCACGAGCCGGGCGGACGGCAGCGGTTGCGATTTCGTGTCGCGCTTCTTCGCGCCGGGGGTGGGCGTCGCGGAGGATCCGGTGACGGGCTCGGCGCACTGCTGTCTGGCGCCGTTCTGGGGACAGCGCTTCGGCAAGGTCGATCTGGTGGGGCATCAGGTGTCGGCGCGCGGCGGTGTGGTGCGCGTGGGCGTGCGCGGCGACCGGGTGCTGCTCGGTGGCCGGGCGGTCACGATGCTGCGCGGGGAGTTGTTCGCATGAGTGTCCGGCTGGAGGCCGTCAGCGCCGCGGCTGACGCGGCGCCCGCCCGGGAACTGCTGCGCGAGTACGCCGCAGGGCTGGATTTCGACCTGTGCTTCCAGAACTTCGAGCAGGAGTTGCGCGACCTGCCGGGCTGCTACGCGTCGCCGCGCGGCCGGCTGCTGCTGGCGCACCGGGACGGCGAATTGGCGGGCTGCGTGGCGCTGCGGCCGCTGACGGCGGAGGTCGGCGAGGTGAAGCGGTTGTACGTGCGGCCGACGCACCGTGGCTGCGGGCTGGGCCGGCAGCTGGTCGCGGCCGTCATTGAGGCGGGGCGGGAGGCGGGCTATCGGCGGTTGTGTCTGGACACGCACCCGAGCATGACCGCGGCGCAGGCGCTGTACCGCGACCTGGGCTTTCAGCCGACGGAGCCGTACTGTCACAATCCGCACGCCGGTGTGCTGTACTTCGCGCTGGAGTTGGGCGGCGCCGACGCCGCGGAGGAGTCCGGTCGCTGACCCCGTTTACGTTTCGACTTCAACTCGCGCGAAACGTAAACGGGGCCTTCTTGTCGCACGTCAACGCTAAATCCTGACTCACTCAACGCGCTCCTTCGCCCAGGAAAACGCCCAGCGATCACTGCCCATACACGCGAAGCTTGGGCGCGGCCTTTTTCAGCTTCGCGATCCCCTGCGGCGTCAGGCGGGGGCAGTCGGTGAGCGTGATCACGCTCAGCGCCGGCATGGTCGCCAGCGCCTCCAGCGCCGCGTCGGTGATCTGCGTTCGCGACAGGTCCAGGTGCCTCAACGTTTTGATCGCAGCCAGCGCCGGCAGGGCCTGATCGGTGATCTTCGTGCCCGAAAGTCGCAACATCTGCAGCTTCAGCGCGGCCGCCAGCGACTTGACGCCAACATCGGTCAGCGCTGACCCTTCCGCTAGCAAATCCAGCAGGTTCGGCAGGGCGGCGAGGTGCGGCGCCGCGGCGTCGGTGAGCGGGCAGCCGTCCAGCGACAGCGTCATCAACTTCGGCAGGCCGCGCAGGTGCATTAGCCCGGGCCCCTTGATGGGGTTGCCCGCCAGGTACAGGATTTCCAGCGCGCGTAAGTCCTTCAGGTGCGCCAGCCCCAGGTCGGTGACGCGGCCGTGGCACAGCGACAGTTTCTTCAGGCCGGTCAGCCCCTGCAGGTGTGCCAGGCCAGCGTCGCCCAGGGTCACGTCGTCGCCGAGGTGGTTGTTCAATTCCAGATGCGTCAGATTGCTCATGCCCGCAAGCGGGGCCAGGCCGGCGTCGGTGAGTTTATGCTTTTGCAGGAAGAGCCGTTCCGTCGCTTTCAGAGACTGCAACTCCGCCATGCCCGCGCCGTTGATGGGCGTGTCGAACAGGTACAGTTCGTAGATCCGCGGCAGCCGCGCCAGGGCCTGGGCGACCTCCGGTTTGAGGGTGCCGTCGGCGTTGAAGTGCCGGTTGGTCAGTTGCACCTGCCACGCGCCGTTGAACGGCTGCGTGACCTTCACCCCCGCCTTTTTCAGCTGGTCCGCGGCCTGTGCCCCGTCCGTTTTGTCGGCCTTGTTGCGGTTTTTGATGTCTTGCAACGTCACCGCCGGCGCCTGTGTGGCCGAGCCCGGTTGGCTGCTCTCGCTCAGCACCGGCATGCAGTACTTCAACATGAACTCACCCGGGTCCGCAAAGATCGGGTCGTACTTGCCGACGAGTTTGATGCGGTCACCCGGGATGAATTTGTTCACCAGGCTCCTGGCGACTACCTCGAAACTGCATCTCACGGAAAGGTGGTCGTTGCCCTGAAGGTAAAGGCTGAAGTCGCCGAGGTCGTTGACCTCCCTGGCCAGGATTACGCCGGTCACCGCCAGGTATTTGTTCTTGTAACGCTCCCGGGCGCCGGTCGGGGCCTTCGTCAGTTCCCCGGCCAGTTGCTCGGACGTGAGGACCACTCCCTGATACGGGCCGGTCGTCACCAGCACCGTGTCCTGGAGCATCGGAATAATACTCTCCTCATACCGGCCCCGGATCACGACTTCCTGGCCCGGCACAGCCTTTGCCCACGGTTCCTTCTCGTTGCGCAGGTAGCACACCACCTGCTCCAGGAAGTCGGCCCCCTTCAGGTTGAGTTGCGCCTTGCGCTTGCCGAGGTCGTAGCCGCAGAAGGAGACCTGGCCGCTGAGTTCCAGCGTTTTCCCATGATATTTGGCGCCGGTGGCCTGCCGGTCCTGTTTGTAGACCGCGAGCAGTTCCATAGCGGTCAACCGGAAGTCCGGTTTATCCGCGGCCGGCTTGACCTGAGGTTGCTCCTGGCCGGGATTCGCGTTCTGCTCGACCTCGACTTTGCCAGGGTTGCCGCCACAGGCCACGAACACACCGCAGAGCAGCACCAGCAGGACGCGGGGACCGGAAAGCTGCTTCATCATCGCGATTACTCCCTGGTCGTGAGCAGGGCCGTCGGCTGAGCGCGGCAGGCGCCGCGCTCAGCCGACGGCAAAATCCGTATGGTGACGCCCTATCTTTACGGTGAAGGTGTTGGATCGCAAAGCCAGGGGACGACCCACGCGTCCGCATGTCGCGGCCCTGAAGCGCCGGCGCAGTGACGCCGGGAGGAGCTACCCCACCGCAAACTCAGTGTACTGGCGTAAATCGGCCGGCTGAAATCCCAGGACAATGTCCGAGCGTGGGATGCCCGCGGCCACCAATTCGTCGGCGACCGGGCGGTTGGTGCCGTCGTATTGAATCCACACCTTGCCGTTGATGATGTCGAGGTGAATGACACACCCATGCACGCGACGCCAGCGATCCCAGCCCACGTGCATGACTTCATAATGGTCCTTGGCGGGATCAATGACGGCTTCAGTATCGATTTGGCCGTGAGAAGGCTTGTAGCTCGCGTATTCCTCAACCACACGGCGTACAATCTCACGGTAGCGCTCTAACTTGTCCATTGAATCACCTTCTGCTGCTCCACGTCGAACACCAGAATCCGAAGTTGTAACCGATTTACAATGAGCTGCCCAAAGCGTTCGGTAAGAATCCCGTCATAAAGCTGACGCGACACCGCGAGGTAAAGCATCCGATCAGGTTCGATTTCTCCCAGGACAGCCCGATAGACCTGGTACTGTCCGACCGCTTCCTGCAGATCGCGTACTGGAGAGGGGTTAAGAAAACTCTGTATTTCCACCGCGATTTGCCGATCCGCTTTCTCCGCACCAATCATTGTCAGCTCAGCGCCCAGATCCACAAATAAGTCCTTGTCGCCGTAGCTGACGCGCAAGGGATCGTCGGTAATGGTCCACCCGTCCGCGATCAGCGCGCGGACCACTACGTCGTGATGCACGTTCTTTGCGGGCACGGCATCCCCCTGAATAAGAACCGGCAAGCGCCGAATCAATTTAGGGTACTTTAGCAAGACCCCGCAGCGACGTCACGTCAACAGTTTCTCCACCACGCGCCCATGCACGTCCGTCAGCCGGAAGTCGCGCCCCTGGAAGCGGAACGTCAGCCGCCGATGGTCCAGTCCCAGCAAATGCAGCAGCGTCGCCTGCACGTCATGCACGTGCACGCGGTCCTCCACCGGCGAGAAGCCCAGTTCGTCCGTCGCGCCCAGGTTCAGCCCCGACCTGATGCCGCCGCCGGCGAACCACATTGTAAAGGCATCGATGTGATGATTGCGGCCCACCGTGTCGCGGATTTCACCCATCGGCGTACGGCCGAACTCGCCGCCCCAGACCACCAGCGTCGAATCCAGCAGGCCGCGCTGCTTCAGGTCGCGGACCAGCGCCATGCACGGCCGGTCGATCTCGCGGCAGCGCCCGTCCAGGCCGGCGCCCAAATTCTCGGTGCCCAGGCCGTGATGGTCCCAGTCCGTGTGGTACAGCGCCACGTAGCGGACGCCGCGCTCCACCAACCGCCGCGCCAGCAGACAGTTGTTGGCGAACGACGGCTGTCCCGGCTGTGCCCCGTACAGCGCCAGCGTCTGCGCCGACTCGGTGCCGATGTCGATCAACTCCGGGGCGCTGGTCTGCAT
This sequence comes from uncultured Gemmataceae bacterium, assembly GCA_963750165.1. Taxonomy (GTDB): domain Bacteria; phylum Planctomycetota; class Planctomycetia; order Gemmatales; family Gemmataceae; genus CAVVPN01. The sequence continues at coordinate 1,924,899 of CAVVPN010000003.1, forward strand.
GCGGAACGCCATCTCATACGAGGCGATGCGCGTGGCGATCTCCGGGTCGCCGGTGTCGGCGAGGCGGACGCCGTTCAGGTCGCGCACCGCGTCGAGCACCTGCCGCTGCTGCGTGGCGCTGACGCCGCGCGGCCGCGTCAGGTTCAGGATCGGCTCGCCGCCACTGCGGAACGGCACACCCTGGAAGGTGGTCGGCAAAAAGCCGCTGCCCCAGTTCGGGGCGCCGCCGCGCGGGCCGCGTGGGCCGGACTGCAGCACCACGAAGCCGGGCAGATCCCGGGCTTCGCTGCCGATGCCGTAGGTCACCCAGGCGCCAATGCTCGGCCGGCCGAACTGCGGCGAACCGGTGTTGAAGAAAATCTTGGCCGGAGCGTGGTTGAACACGTCCGTCGCGACCGAGCGCACCACGGCGAGGTCGTCGGCAACGGTCGCCAGGTGCGGCAGGCACTCCGACATCCAGGTGCCGGCGCGGCCGTGGCGGGCGAAGCGGCGACGGCTGCCGAGCAGTCGCGGCACCTCGCGCGTGAAGCTGTCCATGAACGCGAAACGGCGGCCGCGCAGGTACGAGTCCGGGATCGGCTGGCCGTTGAGCCGCACCAACGCCGGCTTGTAGTCGAACAGTTCCAGCTGACTCGGGCCGCCGGCCATGAATAGCTGGATGACGCTGCGTGCCCGGCCGGGGAAGTGCGGCGGCCGCGGCGCCAGCGGGTTGGCCGACGCCTGCGGTTCCGCTGACAAGCGGTTGTCACCGAGCAGCGACGCCAGCGCCAGCGAGCCGAGGCCCAGGGCGCATTCGTGGAAAAAGTGCCGCCGCGTTCGCCACAGCAAGGGGTCGGTGTCGTGCATGGTCGGCTACTCCCGGGTAATGAACTCGTCGAGGTTCAGCAGCACACGCGCCAGCGTCGTCCACACGGCGAAGCGGCGGGCCTGGGCGTCCATCGGCTCCGGCGCCGCCAGCAACTGCGTCAGCAGGGCCGTCAACCGCTGCTGCTCGATGGGCCGCGGTTCACGCGCCAGGCACAGACGGAAAGCGTGGCGGAGGCGGGCGGCGTCGTCGGCCGGGGCCTCGCGCAACACGCGCGCCGCCAGGCCCTGGGCGAACTCGTAAAACGCCAGGTCGTTGAGCAGCGTCAGCGCCTGCAGGGGCGTGTTGCTGCGGTTGCGGCGCGTGCAGGTGGCAGTCGATTCGGGGGCGTCGAAGACCGTCAGCGCCGGGTGCGGCGCCGACCGCCAGAAGTGCGTGTAGATGCCGCGGCGGTAGCGGTCGGGGCCGGCGCTGGGCGTCCAGTCGCGCTGCACCTGGGTGAAGCGGAAGACGCCGTCCGGCTGTGGCGGGAACACGCTCGGGCCGCCGATCTTCGGCGACAGCAGCCCGCTCGCCGCCAGCGCCGCGTCGCGCACCACCTCCGCTTCCAACCGTAGCCGATTCTGGCGGGCCAGCAGTTTGTTGCGCGGATCGACCGTCGCCAGTTCCGGCCGCGTCTTCGATGACTGGCGGTAGGTGGCGCTGGTGACGATCAGGCGGTGCAGCGCTTTCAGGCTCCAGCCGCGCTCGCGAAATTCAACCGCCAGCCAGTCGAGCAGTTCGGGGTGCGTCGGCGGCGTGCCCTGGGTGCCGAAGTCGTTCTCCGTCTCGACGATGCCCAGGCCGAAATGGTGCATCCAGACGCGATTGACCGTCACGCGCGCCGTCAGCGGGTTGGCGGGATCGACCAGCCACTTCGCCAGGTCCAGCCGGTTCGCCGCCTTCGCCGGCAGCGGGTGCAGCACCGCGGGCGTCGCCGGCCGCACCGGCTTGCCCTTGCGCAGGAAGTCGCCCTGGATGTGGACGTGCGTCGTGCGCGGCGTCTTGCGCTCCTGCAGCACCAGCGTCGTCGCGATCTTCGGTTCCTGCTTCTTCAGCTGGGCGACGCGCTGCTCGATGCCGGTGCGCAACACAACCGGGTGCAGCTGCACTGCCAGGTGCTGCGGCCCGGTCAGGCTCAGCGGCGCCAGCGCCGCGCCGGCGGTGCCGGTGACCTGCCGCGCCTGGTCCGCCCGGCGGAAGGCGTCGGCGAGCCGTTTCTTCTGGCCGGCGTCGCGCTGGTAATCCGGCGTGTCCAGAATGTCCTTGATCGCCCGCGGCAGCTGCGTGCGCTGGGCGGGCGTCAGCGCCACCTCCCACGCCTTCTGGCGGCCGGGCGTCGCCAGGTCGAGGGCCTTGACCGATTGCTGCAGCCCGGCGATCTGCGTGCGGATTTGCTTCAGCTGCTTCGTCTCGGCGGCGGTCGGCAGGGACAACGTGGGCTCGTCCTGGTTGTTGAGGAAGGCGAAGAACTGGTAATACTCAAGTTGCGAAATCGGGTCGAACTTGTGATTGTGGCACTGGGCGCAGCCGAGCGTCAGGCCCAGGAACACCACCCCCGTGGTGTTGACGCGATCGACCACCGACTCGATGCGGAACTGCTCGTGGTCGATGCCACCTTCCTGGTTCAGCAGCGTGTTGCGGTGGAAGCCGGTCGCGATCCGATCCGCGGTGGTGGCGTTTGGCAGCAGGTCGCCGGCCAGCTGCTTGATGACGAACTGGTCGAACGGCAGATCCCGGTTCAGCGCGGTGATGACCCAGTCGCGGTAGGGCCAGATGGTGCGGGGTGCGTCGATGTTGAAGCCGTTGGAGTCGGCGTAGTGCGCCAGGTCGAGCCAGTGACGGCCCCAGCGCTCACCGTAGTGCGGCGACGCCAGCAATCGGTCCACCTGGCGCTCGTAGGCGTCGGGCCGTGTGTCCTTCACGAAGGCGGCCACCTCCGCGGGCGTCGGCGGCAGTCCGGTCAGGTCCAGGCTCAGCCGCCGCAGCAGCGTCACACGGTCTGCCGCCGGCGCGGGCGTGATCTTCGCTTTTTCCAGGCGGGTGAGGATGAATCGGTCAACAGGGTTGCGCACCCACGCCTTCGCCTGGACGGCGGGCAGCGCTGGCCGCTGGATCGGTTGGAACGCCCAGTGGCCGGGCTGGGCGGCGACAGCGACCTCGTTGGCGGGGGCCTTCGCGCCTTCGTCGATCCAGCGCTCGATCAGGCGGACTTCCTGGGCGCTGGGCCGGGCCTTGCCCGGCGGCATTTTGGTGTAGTTGTCTTCACCGTGCAGCGCCTTGAGCAGGCCGCTCTGCCGACCCTTGCCGCGCACGACGCCGGGGCCGGTGTCGCCACCCTTGATGGCGCCGGCGGCGGTGTCGAGACGCAGACCGCTGCGCTGCTTCTGGGGGCCGTGGCAGCCGACGCAGTGTTTGGCGAAAATCGGCTTGATGTCACGGAGGTAATCGACCGGCTCGTCCGCGGCGAGCGGCGGCGTGAACAGGAGCCAGCACAGACTGCACAGGGAAAGGTGTTTCATGCGCGGCTTCGGGGTGAGACGGCGGGATGGTATTGGGGCAAGTGGGCTGTGAAGTAAATGATACCGTGTTGCCGCGGGTGTTCCAAGAAAAAAGGCGGCGGCTACGCCGCAGAAAAAGCGGTCACGTCACGGCCACGGCCCGGCCCGTCCGCACCGACTCGCACTCCTTGTGGCACAGCACCAGCGCGTCGCGCGCCAGCTGGCCGCTCAACAGGTCCGGCTCCTTGCCCGCCACCACGCCGTCCACCGCCGCCTGCAGTTCGTAGGTGAACGCCGTGGTCGCGTCGTCGCCGCCCGCCAGCGGCACCACCGCGGATTTGCCGTCCGCCGTCAACAGCGTCAGCGGCGCCGTGCCGGACTCGTACACCAGCGTCGCCCGCTCCAGGTAAATCTCATAGCCGTGGACAAACGGCCGGCCCTTCATCGCCAGCGCCCCGCTGGAGCACGACACCGCCTTGCCGCCGGCGCGGTAGAGATACAGCGTCGTCAGATACTGGACGGCGCCGTTCTCCTCGACGCCGGTGGCGAAGACCTGCTCGGGCACGCCGCAGATCAGGCCGATGAAATGGGTGTCGTGGATGTGCAGATCAACGGCGGGACCGCCGGTCTTGCTGGCGTCGCCGATCTCGGCAGACCAGTCCGGCCGCGAGATGACCCGTTTGAAGTGGCCGCCGAGTAGTTTGCCGTACTGGCCGCCGCGGACGGCCGCAGCGGCGTAGGCGAACTCGGGGAAGAACGGCAGCACATGGGCGACCATGAGGAGTTTGCCCGCCTTGCGGGCGGCGGCGAGCATGGCGTCGGCGTCCGTGGGCTGCAGCGCAATGGCCTTTTCGACCAGCACGTGCTTGCCCGCCTGCAGGGCGCGGAGGGCCGTCTCGGGGTGCAGGTGTGTCGGGTTGCAGACATCAATCAGGTCGATGTCCGGGTCGGCCAGCAGGTCGTCGAGGCGCTCGTACTTCTTGACGCCGGCGAGGTCCATCTGCTCGCCGCGCGGGCCAAAGTTGCCGTGGATGCCGCGCCAGTCGCCGGCGAGCTTTTTCGAGTCGCGGCTGCACAGGGCCGTGACCCCGGCGCCGCGGAGTTTGCGCGCGGCTAGGTAGTGGATCATGCCCATAAAACCAAGACCGACAATTCCGATTCGTACCATTGACGTATCCTCTTGCCATTGGTCGCTTTGCGTAATTCTGCGGATTCTGTGAATCTCACGATTTCAAGCTGTTTACGGCCATTTTCAGGCCATTCTTGCTCGTCATTCTTGCTCGTTTTCGCCCGGGTCGTGGGCTATTCTACGCGGTTTGGCATGGGAAGTTCAGCCGCCCCCGCATCGAACCTGCCCTGCTCCGCGACTGTCCCTAAAATAGCGATACAAGAGGAGACGCGCCCCATGATCAACTTCCGCGGCATCTGTCCGCGCTGCAACCGGCTGTCGTTGGTGAACCTGCAGACGCCGTGCCCCAACATCTTCGGCGACGGCCGGGTGTGCGGCTATGCGCTCACGACCGACGTGATGAGCGGCAACCACACCTACCGGGCCAAAGAACTGAAGCACACAAGCCCGCCCCCCTCAGGTTCAACCAGCGACCACTCGTGGACGAACCCGGGGCGGTACGACCTGCACCAGACGGCTGCGCTGGCGTCGGGCAACCTGTGCTACGACACGGTCAACCGGTACTTCTGCCTGTCTGCGTCGCTTGGCAGCGGCGAAGCGAAGGTCGCCTACCGGCAGAGCGGGACGACCGCGGATGCCTGGCGGATCACCATGCCGCTCAACTCGAAATGGCCTAACCTGCACCTGCACTACCGCGAGAACGAAACCGGCCTGGTCCCGATCGCGAGCGGCGACTTCGTGTTCGCGGGCTCGGGCATCATGGTCTCGGGCGTGGAGCAGAAGGCGTACAGCATCTGGCAGGGCAGCCAGGTCGTCGCCGTCTACGACCCTGTCGGCTCGGGGCTCGTCACGTTCAAGTAGCGCCGCCAGCGCGCACAATTCATGCACTTGCAGTCGCACCAATCGCGATAAGAAAAACTACAGCCTGTCTTCCAACGAGTGGCATCGTGCCAAACGGGATTTTCCGAGGCATAGCTCCGGTGTTCGATGGTGGGAAGAAGGGCGGAATGCCTTGTGGATCCAGTCCGATTGACAGTAGCGAAATCAGGACACTACCGGCATACTTCGCAAGGTGGACATGGTATACAATAGACCACATTGATGCAGGGTACACTCGGGGGCTTCTTTGTCTCTGCGGGATGAGTGCCCCGGCCAATTTACCATCGGCTCGATGCCGCTCGTGCGAGCCGGATGCTGACCCTTCCGCAGGTGGGGTCAGCTCAACTGGAAAGCCGTGTCCGCATGAAAGTCGTGCTCGCCGAGAAGCCGTCGGTCGCCCGTGAACTAGCCTCCTTCCTTCGCGCCACGGCGAGGGCCGATGGGTATTTCGAGGGTCAGGGCTACCAGGTGACCTGGGCCCTGGGGCACCTCGCCACCCTCAAGGAGCCGGAGGACTACGACCCGGCCCTCAAGCGCTGGTCGCTGGAGACGCTCCCCATCGTGCCCGAACGCTTCGGGCTCAAACTCGTCGAGGACAAGGGCGCCCGCAAGCAGTTCGCCGTCATCAAGCGCCTGTTCCGCTCGGCCGGCGAGATCATCTGCGCCACCGACGCCGGCCGCGAGGGCGAGCTCATCTTCCGCTACATTCTGGAGCTCGCCGGCTGCGCCGACAAGCCGGCCCGGCGCCTCTGGCTAAGCTCCCTCACCGAGGCTGCGACCCGGGAAGCCTTCCGACGCCTGCGCCCGCTGTCCGACTACGACGCGCTGTACGCGGCGGCGCGCTGCCGCAGCGAGGCCGACTGGATCGTCGGCCTGAACGCGACGCGGAACTACACCGTCCGCTACCGCTCGGGAGGGGTCCTCTGGAGCGTCGGCCGCGTGCAGACGCCGGTGCTGGCCATGATCGTCGGCCGCGACGATGAGATCCGCACCTTCAAGCCCGAACCCTTCTGGGAGCTTTGGACCCGCTACCGCGAGGTCACCTTCAAGTTTGCCGGCGAGCGCTTCGCGAAGGAAGACGACGCCCGGACGCTGCTGGGGCGCGTGCAGGGGCACCCCTTCACCATCCGGGACGTCGAACGTAAGGAGGAGCGGGTCCAGCCGCCGCAGCTCTACGACCTGACCGAGTTGCAGCGGGACATGAACCGGCGCTACGGGATGTCGGCCGACGCCACGCTGAAGGCCGCCCAGGCGCTCTACGAGAGCAAGGCGATCACCTACCCCAGGACCGACTCGCGGCACCTGGGGGGCGACATGAAGGCGCAGATCCCGCGCATCCTGGGCGAGCTCCGTTCTCTCAAGCCGACCGAGATCGGCAAGCTCGACCTCGGCGCGCTGGCCTTCAGCGCGCGCATCATCGACGACAAGAAGGTCAGCGACCACCACGCGATCATCCCGACCGGCAAGCCGCCGGGGTCCCTCTCGCCGGAGGCGGAGAGGGTCTACGACGCCGTCGTCGTCCGCCTCCTCGCCGCCTTCTACCCTCCCTGCGTGAAGGAGGTGAAGAGCGTCGCCGGCGTGTCGAATGGCGTGCCGTTTCGAGCCAGGGGTGTGCGAGTGCTCGAGCCCGGGTGGACCACGCTGTACCCTCGGAAGGAAGAGGACAAGAGGGACGACGAGCAAGACCTGCCGGAATTTCGCCCCGGCGAGAGCGGCCCGCATGAACCGTTCGTCCAGCGGGGCGAGACCACACCTCCGAAGCCCTTCACCGAGAGCACGCTCCTCGGGGCGATGGAAACGGCGGGGAAGCTCGTGGACGACGAGGACTTGAAGGAGGCGCTAAAGAAGCACGGCCTGGGCACGCCGGCGACGCGGGCGGCAATCATCGAGACGCTCCTCGCGCGGGGCTACATCGTGCGGGTGAAGAAGACGCTCGCCGCGACGGATCTGGGGCGCTACCTCGTGGCCCTGGTCCGGGACCGGGCCCTGAAGTCTCCCGAGTTGACGGGCGAGTGGGAGGCGAAGCTCCGGGAGATCGAGGGCTCCCGCCTCGACCCCCGCCAGTTCATGGCCGAGATCATCCAGTACACGACCGAGGTCATCCGCTCCGCCGATGCGGCCGCTGTCGATCCAACGCGTCTGGGGGACTGCCCGCGTTGCGGCCGGCCGGTCATCGCAGGGCAGCGCGGGTGTGGCTGCTCCGGCTGGCGTGAAGGCTGCCCGTTCGTGCTCTGGAAGGACTACCGGGGCCAGCCCCTCGGAGAGGGGGCGGTCCGGGAACTCCTGCAGTGCCGCGTCCTGCTCAAGCCCATGAAGTTTGTGGATGCGGCCGAGGTTATTCTCAGCCTGACGGATTCGGGCGTGTTGACCGAGATCCCGGTCCCCATCGGCCGGCCACAACGCCCAGCGAAGACTGAGAGACCCAAGCGTGCGAGCAGACGCTCGAAGCCGGGCACGCGCCTCGGACAGCGAGGCTCGAGTGACGGCGCAGGCTCCCCCAAGGCTGAAGAGACTCCTGCGACGCCCGCGGGCGAACTGGGTCTCTGTCCTCTCTGCGGCTCCGAGGTCATCGAGCAGCAGAAGTCCTACGGCTGCAGCGGCTGGCGGGGCGGGTGCAAGTTCACGATCTGGAAGACCATCGCCGGCAAGCGGATCAGCGCCCGCACGGCCCGGGCGCTCCTTCGGCGCGGCAGGAGCCCGGTGCTCAAGGGCTTCCAGTCAAAATCCGGGAGGGCCTTCGACGCGCGTCTGAAGCTGGAGCAGGGCGCGGTCCACTTCGATTTCGAGCCCTGAAAAGGGCTTCCGCCATCCACTGTTCCCCTGCGCCCAAGAGCTACCCGCGGCAAATCGCCCCTTTCCGACTGGCAGTACGAAGGATTGGAGGCCCAGTTTGCACCCCATGGTCAGGCGACCCGAATTGCGCGGTTCCCTGCTCACGCTTCTTCAGGCTTACTCGGTCAGCTCACAAGCTCGAACAAAAAATGCTGGGCAGTCGCGCTTCCGAAGCCAGATGTCGCCTCTGTCAAGGGGACCTTGATCAGATAATCCACCTCTTCCGGCCCATCACCTGTCGCGGCCCAAGCAATTCTGATGGTCGCGCAAGCATCGCCGCGCCACCAGACCGGCGTGAGATAGCGGATAAGCTGATTTTTGGAAGCCCCGAGCACCGGCCTCGCTTTTTCGGTGGGCACCGTATCCTGCCTGCCATACTCGTCATGGTCGCAGCCAGGGATTTCCCAGATGCACTTCCGAAGCTTCGCGTAGTAGTGTTCCTTGAAGGGCGTAACGTACAAGCAGAGTCCGAGGTCCCCACCGATGACCCGTCGTAAACTGGCCCACAGGGTTATGTCATTTTTGTACTTCGACTGAAGCAGCGCTGCGCCTACCATTTCGAGCCGGGAACGCCAATCGGCCGCGCTTTCCTCAGTGAGCCGAATCAAAAAGACGTTGCCATAAAGGACCCGAACTCGGGATATGGAAACCGGGTCGAGGCCCGTCTGATGGTCTACCTTAATCACCCGCGTCGGCCAACCGGAGGCAATCGCCAGCCGGTTTGGATTCCAGCTATTGAGGAGCCAGTGCGTGCCAACTCGCGCAGTTTCCACCATCCGTTCGTCCTTCCAGTGCCCGCAGACGACCGGAGCAGCTGTACACTCGTGTTCATCAGCCCGAATCCACGGTAGGAAAGAGAACATCATGCCCGCAAGAAAGGCGCTCCCCTCATCCCTCTCTTGTCCACGCTCGATTTCGTTGGTGTCAAACGTCAAGAGCCCTTCGACGGAAGGGCAGTTCGCGGGCAGGGTTGGTTGAAGATAGCCAGCCTGTACCATTTCCTTCATCAAAGGAGGTAGCTCTTCTCGCCATGCCATATTACCTCGGCAAATAATATTCTCACATATTCAGAAGGCTGCCGCATAATGGATACACGAGTGTTTGAAGTAATTCCTGACGTGAGTGGGCAAGTGGGCCAGGCGGCGCATGAAGGTTTGCAGCCGCGAACGCAACTCCGGCTTGCTCGACGGCAAGCCCTGCGCGTTCACCTGCCCTTTGACATCGTTGTTCAGGTACTCGTCCGCGTTCAGCTCCGGCACGTAGGGCGGCAGGTGGAACAACTCCAGGCGGTCGGCGTGCGCCTCCGCCCACGCGAACACCGCCGGCGTCAAGTGCGCCTGCAACCGGTCCACGATGATGTAGACTTTCCCGGTCGTGCTCCGCAGCAGTCGCTCCAGGAAGGTGAGGAACACCGCTGCTGTCAGCGTACTCGTGTACGTCATGAAGCGTACCGCCCCTTCGTTGGTAATGGACGAGATCATGTTCACGCGGATATGGGGGTCCGGCACGTCCACCGTCGCCGGTTGCCCTTCGCGGGCGTAGCCCTGGCCGGGGTGTTCGTCGGCCGCAACGCCGGTCTCGTCGCACCAGTGGATGGTAGCGCCCTCTTCGGCCGCCCGTGCCTCGATACCCGGGTAGATCTCCTCCAGCCATTCGCGGACTTCCTCCGGGTCTTGGTTTTTGCTGGGCCGCCGCGGCCGCTTCGGCGTGTAGCCCCAGCGGCGCAGGTAACTGCCGACCGTGCGTACGGGCAGGTCGATGCCACATTCCAGGCGAATCAACTCGCGTACGGCACGGCGCGACCACAGGGCGGCCGCGATGCCGAAGTCGGCGGGAGAGCGTTGGTCGAGGAGTTGCTGGAGGCGGCCGGCTTGCGCGTCGGTCAAGATGCGGCCCGAGCCGACGGGCCGGCCGCTGCGGTCGTGCGGTAGGGCGTCAGGACCGCCAGCGTGGTAGGCGCTGACCCAGCGGGACACCGTTTCGCGGGCGACACCGAGGAGTTCCGCGACTTCAGCTTCGGTGTAGCCCTGTTCGCAGCCGTGAACGGTGCGCAGACGCAAGGCTTCGAGGACTTCATCGGACAGCAAGCGAGCATCGGGTAAGGTGAGAGCCATGATAGGTTCCTCCCCGCCGTCGAGGGCAAACACTACGACGGCGTTAGCCGGGGCGAACCGCATCGAATCCACCAAGAATGCGTGAGCAGATTACATGCCGAGGTAATAGGCTCACCTCAAGCTGAGACGCATGTTCTGGTCAAATGTTACGCTCTTTTCCTGCCCGTGCAACGACAAACCCTTGCCTTGAGCCACCAACAAACCCGTCGATGGGAGCGAAGCGCAAAGCATCGGACCTCGGAACACGTTTTAGGCCCCGTTCTCCGCGCGGCGGAAAGCCGCTACGAACAGGAAGAGGATCGAGGTCCAAAAAGGATACGGGGCTTGGGCCCAGTGAGTACCACCGTGTGAGGATCGCAAACTCGGAGTGGAAGTGACGTCGCCCGATCGACCTCCTGAACCCGATTGAGCAGTTTTCCAGGGATTTCCGTGCAATTCAGTGGAAAGAAGGCCCGTTCACCGAATGATCGGCGATGTTCAGGTGCGTAAGAGGCGGCAGGACGCGCCGCAAGACTTCGATGGGTGGTCATCACGCCAATTGCCGCGAGTAGCTTCCAGGCCATCGACAACAGGCGGGTCCGCAGAGAACTGCTATCTGCCAAACTCAAAACATGGTTGGGGGCAAGTGCCAGTACATCCCGAACAGTTTTGTGTCAGTACATCCCGAACACTCAGAGGACTATAATTCACCTTAAACTGATCCTTCATGAGGTAGTTCCATGAGCAAGCAAAGCGTCAAGAGGAGCGTCGCCGAAACATGGTAGCCGCCGTTCGACGAGGCCAGCCGCTTCGTGCCGTCGCTGGCCGTTTCGGCGTCGGCCACACCACGGTTGCCTACTGGGTTCAGCGCGCCGACGGGTAGCGGCTGGACCGGTCAATTGGTCCGATCGCTCGCGTGCGCCGCACAAGACCCAACGCACAGCAACTTCCCTGGAGGATCTCGTTCTGCAGACGCGGAGAGACCTGGCCCTTGGCGACCTCGGTGCCATCGGAGCCGACGCCATTCACCAGGCCCTGCGGGACCAAGGGGTTGCCAATGTCCCCTCGGTGCGGACCATCAACCGTATCCTCGGACGCCGCGGCGCTTTGGACGGCCGCCGGAGGATCCGGCGGCCTTCTCCTCTCAAGGGTTGGTACTTGCCCGATGTTGCAGCTGCCAAGGCCGAGCTGGACAGCATCGACATTGTTGAGGGACTTATGATCAAAGGCGACCCCGAGGTCGAGGTACTCAACGGTGTGTCCTTGCACGACGGCCTGGTCGCCTCCTGGCCGATCGCCTCCCCGGTCACGGCCCAGATGACCATGGCGTCGCTGATCGAGCACTGGCGCGAATTCGGCCTGCCCGCCTACGCCCAGTTCGACAACGACCTGATCTTCCACGGCGCCTATCGATACCCGGATGCCCTGGGGCGGGTCATCCGCCTGTGCCTGAGCCTGGGGGTAGTCCCTGTGTTCGTGCCCCCGCGAGACCGGCTTCCAGGCCATGATCGAGAGCTACAACGGCTGGTGGCAGACCAAGGTCTGGTCGCGGTTCCAGCATGACAACCTGGCGGTGTTGCTGGGGCATTCCCAGAAGTACGTTGCTGCCTTGCGGAAGAAGCGCGCAATGCGGATCGAAGATGCCCCAGACCGTCGAGCGTTCCCTGAGGAGTGGAAACTCGAGCTGAAGAAACGGCCTGGTGGCCGGCTGGTCTATCTGCGACGCAGTAATGGCGTCATTGAGGTGAACCTGCTGGGCCAGACCTGGACACTCGGCCAAGTTTGGCCCAACCGCCTGGTTCGCTGTGAAGTGGGTTTGAACAAGGACAAGATCCGCTTCTTCACCCTGCGAAGGAGAGAACCGACAATTCAACCTAAGATCCTTGAAGTGGACTATCGGCTTCCCAACCGCGGGTTCCAGGACTGATGGGGCTGTTCGGGGTCTATTGGCAGATGTCAGCACGCGCGCACTTTTTTGTTCGGGACGTACTGGCACTTACACTTTCTAAATCGATGAACCAGGAGGGGGGATGCATCAGGGTGGTTCCGAGCGGAAGCGCTTTCATCTCTGTCGGAAGTGCCTCGCGAGACCTGCCGATGGCGCCATGTGGCGACAGAACACGAATCGGTTCCCAGGCACTCTAAGAACTATCATACCGTATGCGCTCACGAAGCAACCTTATGAAGGACAACGACAAAGCGGAAAGAAAGGCGCAGGTGAACGACGACCCGATGAAGCGGGTCGTCATCCCTGTGATGAACTCGGGCAACAAATACGGCCAGGACCTACCGGAGATTCGGAACTGGAAGTGGGGCGTGACCAACTTAGGCACGGCATGCTCACAAGACTCCGATCCTGCCTCTTTATCCCAGGATTGGAATCCTGCCTGACGAATACCCTCTCACTCTCCCTCCTTGAGAGCATTCCTCGGCGTCTTCGACAGGGCGTCGGCCAGCTGTGGCGACAGTTTGTCTTCCGGGCTCAGCCTGGAGGCAGTGCGAAGTTCAGCGATGGCGGCGTCGTGGTCATCGAGCACGAGGTAGTGATACCCCAGCAGGAAGTGCCCCTTGCTGTCGTTGGGGTGGTTGCCGACAAAAGCCTCAAGAGCGCGAATCTGCTGGGTATACGCGTCCGTGCTGGCGTACAGTCCCGTCATCGTGTCCCAGTCCCACCCCGGTCCGTTCGCGAGCACTGCGTAGATCGCCGCCGCCGCATCGGCGTACATGCCGCGCGCGAACAGGACTAGCGCCCGAAACTCGTGCATCGAGCGGTCGCCCGGCAAGAGCTGCACCGCGCTATCTACCTCCGCGGTCGCGTTGTCGTAGTCGCCTCTCTTGAAGAACGCCCGCGCCTGCGCCAAGTGGCCCACCGCGTCCGTGACGGTGTCGCCCTCGACTTCCGCCGCTTGGGTGTCGGTCGGCACCGGGATCGGCCGGGAGTAGTCGAGCGCCGCGACCGTCGCGGTATATGGGTCGCCGACACCGTATTCCCGATCCATGAAATAGGGATTCTCATAGACGAATGAGGTCCCGGAAGCCCACGGCGTCAGCCAGTAGCCGCCCGTCAGACCGGCCCAGAGCGCCGGGTAGGTCGGCCAGTTGTACCAGGCCCCGTGATACCAGCCGCGATGATACCCCCGCCACGGACGGTTGAAGTTGTCGATCGCGGTCACGAATTGCGAGCTTCGATTGATGTTCGTAATGCTCGTACGGTCGTTAATGGTGGTCCGGCTTCCGCCGATGCGAGTGCGGTCGCCGCCGCCGATCGTGGTCGGACCGCCTGGACGAATCGGTCGCGGCCTATCCGGTCGCACGAGAGGCCCGCCGGGACGGGCAGGCGGCCTCTCCGGACGGATCGACGGTGGACGAGCCAGCGGGCGAACGCCTCCAGCAATCGGCCGGCCGGCACCTGGCCGGGTCGGATTGACCGTCGGGCGCTCGGGACGCGGTCGGATGGGATGCGATCCCGCAAGACCGGGACGGGTCGGCAAAGGATGGACAGTCGGGCGAGTCGGCCGGGCGATCGGGGGACGACCGGCCGCCGGAGGGCGAATCGTGGTCGGATGGCTGGGCCGCGGGGGGGCCGCCGGTCGAGACACGGTCGGGCGCGGCGCTGTCGGGCGCGGGGCTGCTGGACGAACCACCGCTGGACGCGGCGCGGCCGGGCGGGGCGCGGCCGGGCGGGGGGCTGCCGGACGCGGAGCCGGCGGACGAGGCTGTGCCGGACGGCTCGCCGGTGGAGCATGCGCCGGTATGTGCGGTGGCGGCGCATGCGGCGTACCGCCCTTGGGCGCCGGTCGCGGCACAAGGGCCAGCACCGGGCCCGCCAGCAAGGTGGCGCTCAGAACGATCACTCCAAGGCTTAAAGGTCTCATGGTTGCAATCTCCAGGGCGGCTTAGCGCACCTTCTCCTTGCGAACGAAGGTGACGTTCAGGTCCGGTAACGGCAATTCATCCGCCTCGCGGTCCGTGGCCGACCACTCGACAGTGTTGTCGTCAACGTATTTCCAGAGATGCACGGACGTGGAAACCTTGCCGTCGGGAAACACGCCTTCGCAATCGATCTGCCAGTTATTTCCATGGCGCGTCCAGAAACCACCGCCGAAGCCGCCGGACGAGTCGAACAGCCAGGAACGCAGACCCTGGCTGTTCGCGTCCCAGCCGATGCGCTGGCGGGCGCTGAGCTGCGTGCCGTCGGCGTGCTTGATGGAGAATTCCTGGATGAGGAAGGTCTGGTTGGGCGCCCAGCGGCAGGTCATGCGCACCTCGCCCTTGCTGCCCTTCTCCTCCCATTCGCCGACCATCCATGCCAGCGGTTTGAGCTTCGTGTACGCCGTGGACTGCTCTTCCTCCGTGCCTTCGGGCAGGTCGCGCACACAGCTGATCTGCCATTTGCCGCCCAGCTTGACCCAGACGGCGCTATAGCGGCCCGGCTCGACGTTGCCCTCCGGGGAGGTCATGAAGACGGTCCCCTCCTCCAGGGCCACGTCCGGCTTGATGAAGCGGAGGCTGCGCACCTTGACTGACTGCTTGCTGCCCTTGTGCTCGGCCAGCGCTTTCTTGAGCAACCGGCGAATGGCCGCGCGACCCTGCTGCACCGCGCCGGTCTCGGGAATGTACTCGGCGTCTTCGGTCCAGAAGCCGACCAGAGCGTCCAGATCGCCCTTGTTGAAGGCCTCGGTGTAGTCCTGGCAGGTCTTGCGGATGGCCCGCTCCTCTGCCCGCCGGGAGAACGGCGTTTCCTTGAGAGCGGCTTTTGGTTTTACCGTGCTGCTTTTGCTGTTGTCTCCGCGTTCGTCCGGATAGGCCCCGGCACGGAACATGCCTGACAGGGCCAAGCCCGCAACGGCCATGATCGTCAGCAACGCAGCCGCTATCCATTTACGGCTCGACATGATGAAGCACCCCGGATGAGAGAACCCCCGGAGCACCTGGACGCGGCGCCGCGTACCTCTGTTCCCCACTGGTTCGCGAAGAGAACGGCGCTCCTATTTGTTCGTCTTGGAGCAGATTGCGTGCCGAACGCTCTGCTGGTGTTTCCCTCTTTCCGACGATGCTTGAAGTTGTCTGAATCGTAGCCGTAGCGACGGTAGTGCCACCGCCTGGGCACCTCGACCAGGGCGCGGATCGGCGAAGACCAACGAGCCGGGCACGACCTCGTCGGCGTGCCCGCCGAACTCGTCCGTTGCTCCTCCCTGCCCTCGGGAGTCGTCATCCGGGCAAGGTGGCTGTGCGGTTGTGATAGTTGGTTGAGCGGTTCGGGCACACGGTGCCGGCCAGCAGAGGAAGTCAGGCGGTCCTTGCACAAAGTCGATCAAGCGTACACCAGAGCATCTTGCCGCCTTGCAACGATCGATTTGTTGGGCGACATATTTCGGCATGAAAAATGCTCTTTCTATTTTGCGGTCAAGATTGAGATGGTCGGATGACTCATCGAACGGCAACCCGCCGAAGGCGGGGGGCTTGTTGACGGGTAAGCCGACGGGGAGGAACACCTCGGGTGTTCCTCCCCGTCGGCTTTGTTGCTTTTGACCTGGCATTTGGCTTCGACGTCCAGGTGTGACGCCGGCCTTGATGCCATCTGCGAGTGACGTCATGCGGCCGACATTCCAGGTTGCCCAGGAGGATTCTCACCTATGAAGACTACACTCATGGCAGTGGCGGCGGCGGCGCTGATCGCGTTCGTCGGTTGCAGCAGTGGCACCCCCGGTGGGCCGGGGGCCGACAAGGAAAAGGACAAGAAATCGAGGGTGGAGCGGGCCGAGGACATCGTCAGGCAGGCCGAGGACACCTTCAGCCTGAGCGTCCCAACGTTCTCCGTCAAGATCAAGCAGGGCGAGTCCAAGGCGGTCACCGTCGGCATCAGCCGTGGGAAGAACTTCGGCGAGGACGTCGCGCTGAAGTTCGACGGCCTGCCCAACGGCGTGGCCATCGATCCCGCCAACACGGTGATCAAGCACGGCGACAAGGAGGCGAAACTGACCTTCAAGGCGGCGGACGACGCTGCGCTGGGTGACTTCACCGTCAAGGTCATCGGACACCCGGAGAAGGGCCCCGGCGCCACCAACGAGCTGAAGCTGACCGTGCAGAAGAAGTGACGTCGCGCTCAGTGGGCCGCACCCGCCGAACGGGTCGTCGGCCGAAGGACCCATGCAGGCGGCGACAGGCCGTGGCGTCCACGGCGGCCGCCGCTGTGTCTCAAACCATCGAAAGACGTGATTGATCTGTCACCTCTGGGGCGGCCAGCCGTTCCAGGTCCCCGACCAGAGCCGGAACAATTTGCTGTTTGGCGTCCTGGCGCTGGGGGAGGGGTG
The DNA here is from genome assembly GCA_963750165.1 of uncultured Gemmataceae bacterium. Taxonomy (GTDB): domain Bacteria; phylum Planctomycetota; class Planctomycetia; order Gemmatales; family Gemmataceae; genus CAVVPN01. The sequence continues at coordinate 1,941,491 of CAVVPN010000003.1, forward strand.
GCTCAACAACCACCACGCTTTCCCGACCTCGGCCCGCCACGCCTTGCGCTGGTGGCAGGTAGACCCGAGCTACTACTTCATTTGTACCCTCGCCCTGCTGGGGCTCGCCTGGAAAGTCCGGCTGCCGGCGGCGGCTCCGATACCGCCCGGACCGTGATCCCGGAGGCTGAGGACAGGCCGCGCACTTGTCGCCTTTGTAATCTTTCTGGAGGGTTGAATCATGACGATCGGTTTTGTTTACTGGTTGCTGATGATCCTGTGGCTGCTGTTCGGGCTCTACTGGAACCGCGGGGACATCCGGGGGGCAACTACAGCATTCTGGGCGGCAACCTGCTGCTGTTCCTCCTGCTGTTCCTCCTGGGATGGAAGGTGTTCGGCTTTATCATCCAGGGGTGAGACGGGGCCGTGACGCCGTTTATTCGCCCACCCTGACTGGTCTGTTGCCCACCGGGGTGATGCTCTCCCCCCGGCAAGTGTGATTCCAAGCGGAGATAAAGCATGCTTGACCACCAGCGGGGCGGGCTCGAGGGGAACGCCGATGGCCAGCGCCTGCCCTCCCCTGCGCCATCCGACCGCGAGGCGGTCATGGCCTCCACCTCGCAGCCCCAGTCAGCAGGCGGGCACGCACCGTCCCTTTTCGGGCGGCTGGCCCGCCAGATCTTCCGAAGGGCCCGCGTCCCCTTGCGGGTGGTCCTGGGGAACGGCGAAGAAATCACCACCTTGCCCGGGCAGCCGATCGCCTGCGTGCGAATCCGGGACCGGTGGACCGTCCTGCAACTCCTTGCCGGTAATGACCTTGCCTTTGGCGACGCCTACAGCGACGGGCGGATCGAGGTCGAAGGGGATCTCGTCCAGTTTCTCGTAGCGGTGTTCCGGAAGCAGGCGAGCGCGGGCCCGCATGGCAATCGGGGTTCCTGGCTACCGCCCTGGCTGGCCTGGCCGAGAGTCAACAGCCTGACGGGCTCGCGCGGCAACGTTTCCCACCACTACGACGTTGGCAACGACTTCTATCGGCTCTGGCTGGACGATCAACTCGTCTACACCTGCGCCTACTTTCCAGACCCCGCACTGACACTGGAGGCGGCGCAGACTGCGAAGATGGACCATGTCTGCCGCAAGCTACAGCTGCGGCCGGGGCAAACGGTGATCGAGGCCGGCTGCGGCTGGGGGGCGCTGGCCCGGCACATGGCCCGGCACTATGGGGTGACGGTCAGGGCGTTCAACCTGTCCCACGAGCAGGTCGAGTACGCACGCGCACGGGCGAAGGCGGAAGGGCTGGACCGACAGGTGCAGTTCGTGGAAGACGACTACCGGAATATCTCCGGTGAGTGCGACGCCTTCGTGTCCGTGGGGATGCTGGAACACGTCGGCGTCAGCTATTACCGCGACCTCGGGGGCGTCATCCACCGCTGTCTGAAGCCTAATGGCCTCGGCCTCATACACTCGATCGGCCGGAACTGGCTCTTCCCAACGAGTGCCTGGATAGAAAGGCGCATCTTCCCCGGCGCCTACATACCCATCCTGCGCGAGATCATGGGGATCTTCGAGCCGTGGAACTTCTCCGTCCTGGACGTGGAAAACTTGCGCCTGCACTATGCCAGGACGCTCGCGCACTGGCTGGCGCGTTTCGACCAGGCGGTCGGCCGGGTCCGCGATATGTTCGATGATCGCTTCGTGCGGTCCTGGCGGCTGTACCTGGCCAGTTCCCTGGCCGCGTTCTCCACCGGGTGGAATCAGCTCTTTCAGATCCTGTTTGCCCACGCCGCGAACAACGACATCCCCTGGACGAGGGGGCACGTGTACGAACAACCGTCAGGGAGCAGATCCGCATGTTGAGCTGTGACGTCCTGATCGTCGGGGGCGGGCCAGCCGGTTCTTCCTGTGCCTGGCACCTGGTGAAGGCTGGCCTCGACGTTCTCGTCCTGGACCGGAAGGCCTTTCCGCGCGACAAGCCCTGCGCCGGCTGGATCACGCCCGCGGTCTTCCACGAATTGGATATCGACCCGAACGAGTATCGCCAGCAGGGGCGCGTGCTGGAGCCGATCACGGCGTTTTGCACCAGCCTGATGGGCGGGGCCGAGGTGGAAACAGGCTATGGCAAGCCCATCAGCTTCGGGGTCCGTCGGTGCGAGTTCGACCATTACTTGCTGCGGCGTTCGGCAGCTCGCCTACAGCTGGCGGAGCCCCTGAAGACAATTGAGCGCTCGGGGGAAGGCTGGGTGGTCAACGGCCAGATCCAGGCCCGCCTGGTCGTCGGCGCCGGCGGCCATTTCTGCCCGGTCGCCCGCTTCCTCGGCGCCAGGGTCGGGCGAAACGAAACGGCGGTGAACGCGCAGGAGATCGAGGTCGAGCTGGACGCGGACCAGATGGCGGCGTGCCCCGTCAGGTCCGGCATCCCTTATCTGTACTTCTGCTCAGACCTGAAGGGATACGGGTGGTACTACCGCAAGGGGAACTACCTCAACGTCGGGCTGGGGCGGGAGGACGAGGATAGGCTCTCCGAGTACGTACACACGTTCTGCGCCTGGCTGAAGGCGCAAGGCAAGGTCCCGCGCACCGTCCTGGAGAAGTTCAGCGGGCACGCCTACCTGCTGTATCCGCGAGCGGGGCGGCGGCGCCTGGTGGACGACGGCGTTCTGTTGATCGGCGACGCCGCGGGGATGGCCTACTCCCCGAGCGGGGAAGGCATCCGCCCCGCGGTCGAATCCGGGCTGCTGGCCGCCGACGTCATCCTCGAGGCGGCTGGCGACTATCGCCTAGCGCGGCTGGAGCCCTATCGAACACGCTTGACGGCCCGGTTTGGCAAGAGGCCCGCCAACGACTTGGCCTCCCGCATCCCGGAGTGGCTGAAGCGACTGATCGCGCGCCGACTGATGGCCTGGCGCTGGTTCTCGCGACACGTCCTGGTGGATCGGTGGCTCTTGCACCTCCACGAGCCCCCGCTCGAGGCTGCCACTGCGGCGAGCCGGTGAAGCCCGAGTCTCTGCTGAACTCGCCGGGCCGCGCAGATGCCACGTCACCACCGCCCGTTCCCCAACTGTGGGTGGGCAGAGCCGGAGTTAGCTGGACAGGGCAATCAGGGCCAAGGTGATGGTGCCGCCAATCACCGCATAGCCGATGGTGGCCCGAACCCAGCCCTCCCTGCCGTGCAGACAACCGAGGTGAGCTTGCGCAACCAGGAGGTCCTGATCCTGCTTCTGGAGGGCGGCCTCCGCCTCACACGCCCTGGCGTATTCGGCGTCCGCACCGGGAAGGGGGCCTTTCTCAGCCAGTGCAGCAGCGGCCAGTTGCCGGACCAGCCTCACTCGTTCGGCTTTCAGCGTCCCACCCGAAGTCTTCGCAGCCCCGGCCCAGCGTATCTTCTCGTCCAGGGCGCTGATCTGCGCCCCAAGCTCGCCATCGTCAATCCCGCCGGTGTACATGCGCTGGCCGAGGGCCAGTTGGGCCATGGCGAAAGCCCGGCTCAATGAGCGCCTGCGCCACCGGCCCCTGGCGTGCGTCACGAATCGAACCGGGTGCTCATAGGTCGCCCAGCACGTCTGTCGTATCTCCCGCAGGAGCCGTCTCCCCACGGAGTTCGCGAAGACCAGGGCCCGACCGCCCAGATGGGCAGGAAATCCAGACCCGGTGGCCCAGGAAGGTTCGGGTGAGACTTTCAGCTGGCCGCAGGCTGGGCTTCGTGCGGAATCGGCGGAGATAAAGTTTGACATGGCGTCCTTCCAATCCCCTCCCCGACGGGGACTCACTCACAGTTGTATAACTCGCAACAGGAACAGAACGAGGAGGATGACCAGGATCAACCCGAGGAGACCGCCGCCGCCGGCGAGGATATTGTTGCCGCTGCGGTAGCCGTAGCCGCCGCCCAGCAGGACGAAGATCAAGATCACGACAAGGATCAGCACGATAGGACTCATGGTTCACTCCCGGAGACCAAAGACCAGCTACAGATTCTCCATTCGCACGGAAGGGGGCCACCCTCCGGTTCGTCGGCCTCCCGCGCCTACTTCACCGCCCCAGGGAACCGAACTTCTTTCTCGAACCAGGCGATGGCCCCTTCCGCTTCCTTCTCTCCGTAGCCGTAGAGGCGTTGGAGGGAAACCCCCAGCTTGTCCCGGCGGCCATCAATCTCCTCCAGGTCCCTGTCCGTGAGCTTCGCCCAGTAGGTCTTGAGGAGCGAACTCGACCCCTTCCAGTCCAATTGCAGTTCTTCCCAATTCATGGCACCCTCCGTCTCCTCACGCTTGGCGACCTAATCGCGGACAAGCCGTTCTTGGTCTGGCCGGCGCCGTTCTGGACCATCGCCGTCTGCACCACGGGTCATTTGGCTTCGATTTTCTTGGGCTGGGTTTCCGCGCCACCTGCCTTGATGGCGACCTTCACGGCATCCTCCATCGGATCTTTGAACGGCACCTCGATGCGGAGCAGGCCGTGCTCGTAGATCGCTTCGGCCTTGTCAGGTTTCACCGGCCAGGCCAAAGCCAGTGCAGAAACATACTCGACGTCCCTTGCAGGCGCCGTGAGGTGGATGCTGTCTGCCAGGGTCTTCACATCGATGGTATCCGTTGGCACTCCGGGGAGGGCGAACTCCACGACCAGCTTGCGGTTCTTCTCGTCAGCATACGCGACGGTATCGGGCGCAACCCTCATCCGATAGTCAGGCATCCTGGCAACCTCCTTCGTTAGGCATGGACCCCTGGAATGGTCTCTTGTTCTTCCGCCACCGAAAGCAAAAAAAGCCGGCGTGGTTGAGCACCTCGAGGGTACTCGACCACGCCGGCCTACTCTTCGACGAGCCCCCCGGTACAGCCGAGGTGCCCTTCATCTAGTCGTCCGACAATTCTTACTCTATGCGTCGCTTCACGAAAAGCAAGTAGAAAACTTGCCCGCTCCGGTATTTGCGTTTTTTCTTCCTTGTCCAGCATCGTTAGCGGTTGGGCCTTGGCCTTGATCCATCATCGGGGCGCGGGGTGGAGGTCGGCGAACGTCGGGACTGGTGCGTCCACAGCGGTTATCGTGGGCTGGATGAGACGGTGCGTCAGCGCCTTCTCGCCTGGCTTGCGCAGATGCCATACCAGCCCGAGGCAGCGCAGGCAAAGCAGCGTCATGTAACTGATGTCGATCTCCCACCAGAAGAAGCCCTGGTTCGCGCTGCTCTGGTAGTGGTGGTGGTTGTTGTGCCAGCCCTCGCCCAGCGTGATCAGCGCCAGCCAGACGTTGTTGCGGCTGTCGTCGGGAGTGTCGTAGCGGCGCGAGCCGAAAAGGTGGCTGAGCGAGTTGATCGTGAAGGTGGCGTGGTAAACCAGGATGGTGCTGACCACGAAGCCCCACACCAGGCCGCTCCAACCGCCCACCAGCCAGCACAGCACCGCCAGACAGATGCCCGGTACCCAGTGGTTGCGGTCCAGCCAGCGCAGCTCGGGGTAACGGCTCCAATCCTGGATTTGCTCCCAGGGTGTCTCGGTGTGCTCGCCGGACAGAATCCAGCCGACATGAGACCACCAGAAGCTTGTCTCGTGGGGCGAGTGGGGGTCGGCGGGGGTATCGGAACGCCGGTGGTGCTCACGGTGGTGAGCCGCCCACCACAGCGGTCCCTTCTGAAGGGCCGAGCAGCCCAGCCAGGCCAGCACGAACTGGAAAACACGACTGGTCCGGTACGAGCGATGAGCAAAGTAGCGGTGGTAACCCGCCGTGATGCCGAACATGCGCAGGAAATAAGCAACCCCGCAGAGGATCAGCGCGGTCGCCTCCACGGGGACGAAGAACACCGATACCATGGCCAGGTGCAGGGCAATGAACGCAGCACACTTCGTCCAGTCGGGCAAGCGGAACAGCAATGGCCGGGCTTGCGGAAGTTGGCCCGCGACAGGCTGCCGGGAGGGCCGGGCGGACGTGTCGGCAGCACCGCCGATCACGGGGGCAGAGTGGAACCCGGCAGGTGCTTGCGGGCAGCTCGTTTGACTCATGACCTTCTTTCCCAAGAGTCGGACCGACACCTACCATGGGTGTCTCGATTTTCATCAAGTAACACATATTCACCGTAAGCCGTGCGTCATCTCTTCACGGCTTCGAGGGCCTTCTCTCTGGTCGGGTGGATGGGCCAGACGCAGTCGAGGCCGGTGGCATGCAGCATGCCGCTGGCATCGCGAGAGACGTTGCAGAGGACCATCCGCCCGTCACGATCTCGGGCCTTCTTCCACAGGCGAAGAAACAGGCCCAGAGCCGTGCCGCCGAAGTTTCTCGCCCTATGAAGGTCTACGACAATGTTATGCGCTCGCACGTCGTTTAGCAGGCCCCGTGCCACGTCGTCCGCCCAGGCCTGGCTCTCTTGACAGTCCAGCTTTGGCAATGCCCCCAGCGGAGTCATGATGACCGTCTCGCCCTCACGCTCCACCTCGAAGCTTCGCGTCGCCGTCCTCGCGTCTGTCCCGCTCATGTCGTAAACCTCATGCCTGCTCTGCCCACCCGGCTTCTCGGGCAGCGTTTTAGGCAAGTGCCGTGCCAGCGGTGGATCGCGAGGCGAAGGAAGTGGTTTCTGCCGGGTTTGTTTGAAGCAACGGGTTTTCCGTAAAGCCTGGCAGTGTGCTTCCATCGCATATTCCGGCGAGCCAGTGTGCCACTGCCGCACAGTTCCCTCTCGGCTCCAGGTATTCGCCCTGTCCGCGTACGAGATCGGCCGCATGTAAACCGGAGGTCTCCTCGCGGCCCGAAGCAATCGCTTCGTTGGTCGGTATGCTTCGGCATGACAAATGCTCCTGTGATCGTGCGAGGAGGAGTGAAATGATCGGATGAATCCAGGATGGGCAACTCGTGAGTCCGCTGCTCGCGTTCGGTAGTGGAGTTCCACGGCGAGTCACGCAGAGCTAGGGGGGATTTCCCATGACTACCTTGGTAGAGAGCATCCATCATCCAGGCGGCCTCGTCTCCTGGCTGATCGTTGGTGTCGTTGCCGGCCTCCTTGTGGGCTTCTTGATGAAAGGCGCCCATGGCATCATCGGCGACCTCGTCGTGGGCGTGTTCGGGGCCGTGATCGGCGGGTTCCTGTATGGGCTCTTCACCGCCGGCACCACCGGCTTCTGGGGCAGTATCGTCGTGGCCTTCCTCGGCGCCTGCATCCTCATCGGTGTCGAACGGGCCGTGTCTCGAGCACGGGACAGGCTCTGACACGCAGCGGGCCCCCGCCAGCGTGGCTACAGAGCGACGGAGGACAAGGCCATGTCTCAATTGATTAGCCAGAAGATCAATCCGCCCGCGGACTCGCCCGTGGCCGCACCGACCGCGGCCTCGCCATTGGGTGAAGAAGCCACGCCCTGTCCTGCCAAACAACCCCAGGGGCTTCCCACCCCTCCGCCATCGGCATTCGTGCTCATCATGGTGTTCTGGATGCTTCTGGGAGGAGCCGCCGGGATCAAGATCATGCAGAGCATCTGGCACATCCTGGGTGTTGATATCGGGTCGGTGGCCATCGCAGTCCCGGTCGGAGGCGTAGTCGGAGCACTGGCCGGAGGGCTCCTGGGCCTGATCAGTAACCCGCGCTGGCTCGTGCTCCTGATGGCAGTGTTCGCCGGCTCGGCAGCCGGAGGGGTCGCGGGACAGGTTCCGTGGGGGGCGATCGGGCAAATCGGGGGTCAAGTTGCCGGCGGGGTGGTTGGCGTGATTGTCTGGGCTACCTGGCTGTTTTTCGGGCGCGGGAAGGATTCAACGGCGGAACCCGTGCGCAGCACGACAGCCGTCGGCGGCCATCCAGGTCCCGCCGCTTCTCGACCCCCTCAGAGCGTGCCCAAGGAGGTGGATGATGGTGATCCGAGAGATGAGCACGGAAGAGTGCCTCCGGGTGCTGGCCGGAGCGAGGTTGGCCAGGCTGGGTTGCGCCATGAGAATCAACCGTACGTCGTCCCCGTCACCCTCGCCTACGATGAAGTGTCCCGGTGTCTCTACGGCTTCACGACCCCTGGCCAGAAGATCGAGTGGATGCGGGCCAACCCTCTGGTCTGCGTCGAGGTGGACGAGGTCGCGGCCGACGACCAGTGGGTAAGCGTCATCGCTTTTGGCCGCTACGAGGAGGTGCCGGAGGGCCCAGAGAGCGATGGCGGACGGCTCCCGGCCCTGGAGCTTCCGCGGCGGTTCGCCGAAGCCCCGTCTGCCTGGTCCGCCGACAGCCACCAGCGCCAGTGCGATGACGAGCGGGAACGGGCATGGCAGGTCCTCCAGACCCACCCTATGTGGTGGCAGCCGGCCAGCTCGGTCTGGGCAGCTCGCGCCCACCGCGACCCGGCCGAGCCGTTCCATTCTGTCTACTACAAGATCCGGATCGACCGGGTCACAGGTCGTGAGGCGACGCTGGACGCCAGGGATGCGATCGCTCACGCCGTGCCAGGCCCGCATATTGAGAGATGGGGCCGGTTGCGCTGGACAACAACGAGAGTGCTCGGCGGCAAGTGAAAGGAGACTCGCTCGGCCGCGCGTGTGCGTTTTCGCCCATCATCGTTGGCCGTTCCTGGTCGGCGCAAGTCTGTCCTATGGGTATGCGCCAGGGACGGTATCACGTCAGTCTCGACAGAAGAAGGGCTTCCAGCATTCCTCCTGATTTGTTCGCCATGCGGCATGAAAAGTGCGAAGAATCATGACGGCATCGAAGGAACGATGGGACCATGAATCGGAGTAGGAGTTGTAGCCAGGGCCCCCGAGCGGTACGATGAAGCAAGCGACGGACCGCCGATGAACATTGGGCCCGCCTTGACAACCAGGTGAATCGCAGTCGTCGGAAGACTGGGCGAAGGGCAACCTGGCCGTGCCGGGGGGCTCGTTGAGAAGAAGGCCGACGTGGTTGAATACCTCATCAGGGTGTTCCACCACGTCGGCTTTTTTTATTTGACTTCAACCAAACTCTGGAAAGGGGTTGATCGGGAGGAAAGGCGATGCTGGCGCTCAGCCCGTCATTCCTCACAAGTCACCCCACTCTTTAAGGAGAACAGGCCATGTTGCGTTCAACCATCGGACTGGCGGTCGCGTTCCTTGTCATCGCTCTGATCGCCGGATTCTTCGGCTTCATCGGAGTCGGAAGCCTTGCGTGGGAGGGGGCGAAGATCCTCTTCTTCATCTTCCTCGTCCTCGCGGTGCTGGCTTTCGTGGGAGGGTTCTTCTTCAGAGGGAGGAGTGTCTGACGGACGAGAGCCTGTCGTCAGAAGCTTCCCGAGCAACTGAAGGGAAAGCTGGCGTTCTGGTCGTCGGCGAGGAAGGAGGACGAGTCCCCGCACCACCCTTCTTCACGGAACCCGACTGTTTTCGATTGTGAAGAGCGGGGTTTTTTCAAACTGTCAGATCGCCCAAGGACACAAAGGAGTGATCTCATGCACGCACATCCCCACAAACATGCCACACCGGCACAGCCTGGTCCGACTGGACCAACGCCTGCGACACAAACTGCCGTCGCCTCTTGCGACAAGGGCCACAAGGCCCCGTTGGTTTCCGATGAAACCATTCGGGTCTGTGCCTACCGGAAATGGGAGAACGCAGGAAAGCCGACCGGGGACGACGTCCAGTTCTGGCTCGCAGCGGAGCAAGAGCTGCGCCAGGGCAAGTAGGCAGCAGGTTTCGGGCAATCACAGGAACCCTGAAAAAGGAGTTTTCCATGCGTCACACCGGAATCCTCGCCCTGGGACTCACGGCCGCCCTTCTGCTGCTCGGGTGTGAAACGACAACTTCGCCCACCGCGGACTCCAAGGCGAAGATCGCCACCGCGAAGGAGAAGATCAAGGACGCCGCGGACTCGACCGCCGAGGCCGCCAGGGCGAAGCGGGACGAATACGCCCGCGAGATGCACAAGCAGCTGGACGAGTTCGACGTGAAGTGCAAGCAGCTGGAGGCCCGCATCACCGAGGCGAAGGGCCAGGCCAGGAAGGACCTGGAGAAGAAGCTCGAAGAAGCGAAGGTAAAGCGCGACGTCGCGGCCAAGAAGCTCAGCGAGCTGAAAGAGGCAAGCGCCGACCGCTGGGAGAAGGTCAAGGAGGGGGTGGGAAACGCCCTCGATGATCTGAAGAAGGTGTTTGATTAGCCCAGCAATCAGAGGGCCTGGTTGATAGACGAGTCGAACAATCACGGCTTCCCAGCGTTGGGTGCCCAAGGCCGCTGCCGACGTTCGGCAGCGGCATGTTTCCCAACGAGTCGCAGAGTGCATGCACCTCGAGGAGAAAGGAGAGTTGTCATGGGTGTTCTTCTGCAAGCCTTTTTCAGGCCGGGCGATAAAGGGGTCCCGTGCCCTGGGGACGGAGACCTGGGTGCTGACTGGTGGTGGGATCACCTCGCCATGCAGGCTCACGCGATTCGCAAGGCGGGGTTCACGGCCGTCTGGTTGCCCCCCGTATGGAAGGGAGCCTCCGGGATCCAGTCCATCGGTTACGACCCCTTTGATGACTACGACATGGGCGCCAAGGATCAGCGCGGGACGCTGCCGACGCGCTACGGTAGCCGCGAGCAGTTGGCCAGGTGCGTCGCCATGCTGCGGGCCAATGACCTGGACGTCTATGTGGACCTGGTGGAGCACCACCGGGGCGGTGGCATTGGCCACGAAGGCAAGACCTTCCGCTACGCGGATGCAGAAGGCAGGCCCAGCGGCGGGCGCTTTCCCAAGGACACGTCCAGTTTCACTGGCGGCGACATCCCGCGCGAGCCGAGGATCATCGAGGATTTATCCTTCGGCTCCGTCCTGGCTCCGGTCAACGGCAGGCCGCATGCCTACGTCTTCGGCGGACTACTTGCCAGCGCCGACTGGATGACGCGGGCCCTGGACATCCAGGGCTTTCGTCTGGACTTCGTCAAGGGGATGTCCACGGACTTCGTCTTCCCCCTACTGCAACACGGCGCGCTTGAAGGCAAGTTCGGAGTGGCGGAATTCTTCGACGGTGACCTTGGCCTGGTGCGCGATTGGGTTTCCAACCCCAGTGGCATGCGCGGCCGCGTCAGTGCCTTCGACTTCCCGCTCCGTGGCCTCCTTGTCCAGATGTGCAACAACGCCGGCTCCTTTGACATGTCCCAGCTGGACCACGCGGGCCTGGCCGGGATCGACCCTCAGCACGCCGTCACCTTCGTGGAGAACCACGATACGGACACCGGGCACGGGCCGATCTTCTGGAACAAGGCCCAGGCCTATGCGTATATCCTGACCTCCGAGGGTTATCCGTGCGTCTATTACAAGGATTACAGCACGGACCCTGGTTGCTATGGGTTGAAAAAGGTCATCGACAACCTGGTCTGGATCCACGAGAAACTGGCGAACGGCCCGACCCAGCGGCGCTGGAAGGACTACGACGTGTACGCCTACGAGCGACTGGCCGGCGCCCATCTGCTGGTCGGTCTAAACAATCATGGTGAAGCGCAGCGATCTATCACGGTGGACACGGGCTTCGGGCCGAATGCGATACTGCACGACTACACGGGGCATGGCGGCGACGTGCGGACCGATGACCGCGGGCGCGTGACGATCACCATCCCCCGGAACGACAGCGGTCGGGGCTACGTCTGCTATTCGCGGGCCGGGATCAGCGGGGACTTCGCCATCAAGGGCCACAGTGTCACCCAGGACTACGAAGGCGCCCTGGACCTGGACATCAAGCCTGCCGACAGCACGCGGTTCGTGCAGGTTTGTCGGGTGTGGGTGGCGCAGGACAAGCCCATTCGCGCATCGCTGCGTTACGACACGTCCTCCTGGGCGGATGCAACGAGCATGGTTTTGGAACTGGCCGATCCAATGGGAAATCGGATCGCGAGCCGAACCTACACGCTGAAAGCACAGGGCGAGGCGCTGGATGCCACCGCCGCAACGCCGAGCTGGTATACGTTCCGTATTCGCTCGGTGAACCCTCCCGCTGCCAACCCGAAGACGAGTTACAAGCTGACCGTCACGTACCAGGCGCCTCAGCAAATGGTCGAGAGCAAGAACTCCGTCGAGTCGGAGTGCCACTCGGGTACGACACTGGAGAGCACACACGACGAACGCCAGGAGGCCGCGTCCTCCACCCGGTCGAACGCTGAGCAGGCCACGGCCGTGTAGCGCAAACGAGACATGAAGGCAATTAGAGGAGAGCCAGGTTTTCATAGAATGGCAAGACCAAGCGGTTTCCAGGTCGCTCGGGTTCCCAAACACGAGGGGGCTTTGCCAATGGCCGGACCGTTCCTGTTGAAGTTTGGGATTAGGCACGCCTGGAGGCCCCGAGTGTGCCAAATCGCTCTTTTCTGCATCAGTCTTTCCGCGGGATTGGCCGGTTTCGGATGCGAGTTCCCGGGCGGCGCGGAGAGCGTAGGAGAAGGTCCCGGTCACCGCGCAGACGTTGGCGTTGAGCCCCCAGCAGGAATTGGCGCTCGGCCGGCAGGCCTACAAGGAAGTCCTGAGCAACCCGAGAAAGTACGGGGCCGTGATACCGGCTGACCGGCCCGAATGCCAGCGCGTCCGCGCGATCGCCCAGCGTATCATCCACGCGGCGGGTATCGAGCCTCTGCAGCGAGAAATCAACCTGCGGAAGGGCTACCGGTTCGAGTGGGAGATCAACGTGCTCGACAAGGATCAAGTCAACGCGTTCTGCTTGCCCGGCGGCAAGATGGTCGTCTTTCATGGGCTTCTTCGGGTGGTCCAGAACGATGACCAGCTGGCCACCGTGATTTCCCATGAGATCGCACACGCGCTGGCCCATCACTCCAGCGAGCGCGTTGCTCGCAAGGAAATGAACCAGGGGGGGCTCGGGGTCATCTGGAGCAAAGCCTACGATCGCAAGGAAGAATCGGAGGCGGACCACATCGGCTTGTTCTTGATGACCTTCGCGGGCTACGACCCTGATGAAGCGGTTCGTTTCTGGGAACGGATGCAACGGGCCACCGGCGACCAAAAGCGTCTTCCGGAGATCCTCTCCGATCACCCGAGCGACGCTCACCGCATTCAGGCGATGAAGGGCTGGGTTCCAAAAGCAAAGGCAGCCCGGCGGGCCTTCGACGAAGGGCGGATTGCACCGGCACCGGGCCGGTAAGCGATACCAGAGTTTGCGGAGGAAGCCGGGATCGAGTTCTTATTCCACGTCAAGGGAGAGTGTCCTATGAGCACGGGTGGAGGTTTGGGCGGAGGGGGTTTCTTCGGGCAAGTGCAGGAGGGCATGCGGCCAGGGGGTCCTTACGGTGCCTGGCCCAGCTGCGGCTGTAGCAGTCTGTTTATTATCCTGGCCGGGATCTTGCTGGTTTGCGGCGGCTTTCTCAGGATGTTTGGCCAATAGGTACGGGCGAGACGTTTCACCCGACGGGCCGGGAATCGGACAATGAATGGGGCCTCGAACTTTACACGTTCAGCGGGAGGGTCATCGATGCGAGCACTTTGCGGGGCGATTATCACGGCCGGAGCCCTCATCGGGCTGGGCCTGACGGCCATGGCGTTTGGCACACGCTACGGGCAAACCGTCGGCCTTGATCGCAACAGCCAGGGGGAGATTATCCAGTTGCACCTGTCGCAGATGGATAAGCCGTTGGTTTTCATTCTCGTGTTCTTGACGGCGACGGCAATCATCGGGCTCGGCATTGCCTTCCTGGGGCTGGCCTACCACCACCACCGCCGCCACCACGAGTTCCTCCGGGAAAAGGGGGCGGCCGCGAATGGGCAGCGCGTCACGGTCTGAGTAGGAGAACAATTGCGACCCTGACGCGACGACCGGGCAAGCGGCCGCCGCGGGGAGCGACGCCGCGCCCGCGAGACACGAGGCAATTTCCAAGGAGAGCCAAGTCATGCTGCACTTGAAAGAAATCGAACAGGCCATCCTTGCGAACGGGCGGGTCGATGGCCCCGAGCTAGAGGCGCTGCGCCGGCAGCTGTACGCCGCCGGCAAGATCGAACGACCGGAGGCCGACTTCCTCGTCGAGCTGCACAAACGGGTGCAACACCGCACGCCGGCCTTCGAGCAGTTCTTCTACCAGGCCATCAAGGACCACATCCTGGCGGACGGCCGGATCGACGCCGAGGAAACCGCCTGGCTGCGGCGGATGCTCTTCGCCGACGGCAAGATCGATGACGAAGAGCGCAAGTTCCTGCACGAACTCAAGGGCGAGGCCAGGCAGTTCGGCACGGAGTTTGAAGGGTTGTTCCACGAGTGCATGAAGCCGCCGCCGGAGCAGCGCACCTGTGGATAGCGAGGCTGCCCCAGGCCCGGCGCCGGCATGACCTGACCGCTGTCTACTGGTAGAGAGGGTACGAATGTCTCGAGTAAGCGGCAGATACATCCCTGTCAGTTATTTTCGGCGCCTGGTCACCGACCTGATGCATTTCAGCGCCAGGGTCCCCAGCGTGACCATCGAACGGCGCATGGACCTGGCCCGCCTCGTCGCGGCCCGGCAGGAGTGTACACCCCCACCTACCTGGTCGGCCATTTTCACCAAGGCGTACGCCCTGGTGGCTGCTCGCACCCCGGTGCTGCGCACTTCGTATCTGACCTTCCCCTGGCCTCGGTTCTACGAACACTCCACCAACATCGCAACACTTAATATCGATCGCCAGCTCGAGGACGAACGCGTCGTCCTCTATGCCCACATCAGCAGCCCGGAAAACTGCACCCTCCGGGAAATCGACGCGATCATCCACGACCATCAGCACGAACCGCCGGGGAACATCCCGTCCTACCGCCGGGCCGTCCGCTTGAGCCGCGTCCCTTGGCCCTTCAGGCGACTGTTGTGGTGGGCCGGACTCAACATCCGCGGCCCGCTCCGCTGCCGTTTCTTTGGCACCTTCGGTATTACCTCCCTCGGCTCTCAGGGCGCCGGCATTACGCACCTGGTGCCGCTGCTGACGTCCCAACTCCACTACGGCATGTTCGATCCAGCAGGGCGACTGGAGATGCGGCTGTCGTTCGATCACCGCGTTCTGGACGGGGTCACGGCTGCCCGGCGCTTGGCGATCTGGAAGGTGTTCTGCTTGGCGAGATCCTGCACGAATGCAGCGAGTCCGCAGGGACCGGAGCGCTTGCCGGGGCGGAAGTCCATCCGGCCCGCGCCACGGAACGCGGCCGGTAGCCTTCAAAAAGATTGCCATCGACGAGGAGATACCGTATGCCCCAGACCCCTCACATCGAGAAGCACTTCACGTCATCGGAGACGGTCCGTGATGTCGTCATCGGCATGGCGGACGGCCTAACGGTGCCGTTCGCTCTCGCCGCCGGACTGTCGGGCGCCGTGGATTCTACGGCAGTGATCATCACCGCGGGCCTCGCCGAAGTCGCGGCCGGAGCGATCGCGATGGGCCTGGGCGGCTACCTGGCAGCGCGAACCGATGCTGAACACTTTGCAGCAGAACAGGCTCGAGAAGAACGCGAAACCCATGAGATACCTGAAGCCGAAGCGGCCGAGGTTGCCCAGGTCTTCCGCGGTTACGGCCTCTCCGAGGCTACGGTGACCGCCGTGGTAGGCGCGATCCGTTCGGATCGCAAGCGCTGGGTGGATTTCATGATGAAGTTTGAACTCGGCATGGAAGAGCCGGACCCCCGCCGGGCCCGGAACAGTGCCCTCACGATTGCCCTGTCCTACGTGGCCGGGGGCCTGGTGCCTCTGGCTCCCTACTTCTTCTTGCGGTCGATTCATGTGGCTCTGTTGGGGTCCGTGATTGTCACCTTGCTCGCTTTGTTCTTGTTTGGCTTCATCAAGGGACGATTCACCACACATCGCCCGCTGCGCAGTGCCTGGCAAACCGTGCTGGTCGGCGGGCTCGCGGCTTCAGCGGCATTCGCCATCGCCAAACTCATTGGATGACCCCGCGGGCCTCCAGGAACCTTCTGCGTTGCTCTCCGGCAGTGAAACGAGGTGAATCATGCCCGCCTTGCCTACTATTGTGCTTCCCAGGCGGATCCCGCCCCGGCCTGGCAAGCCGGCGTCGGCCATCCAGGTCTCGCCGCTGCTTCTCGAAGCCGCCGGGAGTGAAGCCGAAGAGGTCTTGCAGAAACTGCATACCTCGAAGGACGGCCTTTCGACCGCGGAGGCCGAGCAGCGCCGGCGTGAATACGGCCCCAACGTGGTGGCACAGGAAGATCGCCACCCGCGGATGCACCTGCTGGGCAAGGCCCTGATCAACCCCCTCGTGATCCTGCTGGTCGTGCTCGCGGCCTCCTCGTTTTTCACCGGCGACTACCGGGCCGGGAGCGTCATTCTTCTCATGGTGGTCCTCGGCGTCGTTCTGCGCTTCGTTCAGGAAGCCCGGGCCGATACCGCGGCCGCCAAGCTCCGGGCGATGATCAGCGTCCACGCGACCGTCCTCCGCGACGGCCGGGCGCAAGAAGAGCCGATCGGAAGCCTGGTCCCCGGCGACCTGGTGGAACTCTCGGCGGGGGACATGATTCCCGCCGACGTGCGGCTGATCTCGTGTAGGGACCTGTTCCTCACCCAGGCCAGCCTGACCGGGGAGGCGTTCCCCGTCGAGAAATTCGCCGCCCGGGAAGAGGCCGCCGGCCGATCGCCCCTGGAATGGACCAACGTCTGCTACCTGGGCACCAGCGTCGAGAGCGGGGCCGCCACGGCGGTCGTCGTCGCCACCGGTCTGAAAACCTATCTCGGCGGCATGTCCAGCGCCATCGTGGACCAGCACGCCGCCACCAGTTTCGACAAGGGCATGAGCCGGTTCACCTGGCTGATGATTTACTTCATTCTCGTCATGGTCCCCCTGGTCCTTGTCATCAACGGGCTGACCAAGGGGGACTGGAAAGAAGCGTTCTTCTTCGCCATGGCGGTGGCGGTGGGGCTGACGCCGGAGATGCTGCCCATGATCGTGGCGGTCTGCCTCTCCAAGGGCGCGATGGCCATGTCCCGCAAAAAGGTGATTGTCAAGCGCCTGAACTCGATCCAGAACCTCGGCGCCATGGACGTCCTCTGCACGGACAAGACCGGCACGCTCACCATGGACCGGATCATTCTGGAGAAGCATTGTGACGTGGTCTTGAAAGAGGACGAAGAGGTGCTGGCACTGGCCTACCTCAACAGCCATTTCCAGACCGGCCTGAAGAACGTGCTGGACCGGGCCATCCTGAAGCATACAGAGGTTCACGAGCACCCTGCTTTTCCGGAGTACGCCAAGGTCGATGAGATCCCCTTCGACTTTTCAAGGCGTTTGATGTCCGTCGTGGTCAAAACACCTGCCAACGCTCACCGCCTCATTTGTAAGGGCGCGCCGGAGGAGGTTTACAAGCGTTGCGGCAGCTTCGCACTGGACGGCCAAATCCACCCGATGGAGCAGATGAGCCCCGCCGATCTGAAAGAGGAGTTTGACAAGCTCAGTTCCGACGGCTTCCGGGTCCTCGCGCTGGCGTACCGGGACCTGGAGCCCAAAGCAGCCTACTCCAAGGAAGACGAGCGCGACCTGATCTTACGCGGCTATGTGGCCTTCCTCGACCCACCCAAGGACACGGCCCGGTCAGCGATTGCCGCACTTCAGGGAGACGGCGTCTCGGTCAAGGTGCTCACGGGGGACAACGAGCTGGTGAGCCGCAAGATTTGCCGGGAGGTCGGCATCGCCACCGACCAGGTGCTGCTGGGCAGCCAGGTGGAGGGGATGTCCGACGCGGAACTGGCGGAGGCCGCCATCCAGGCGACCCTGTTCGCCCGATTGTCCCCGGCCCACAAGCAGCGCATAATCAAGATCCTGCAAGGCGCAAATCATGCCGTGGGGTTCATGGGCGACGGCATCAACGACGCGCCAGCCCTCCGCGCCGCCGACGTGGGGATTTCCGTGGATACGGCGGTCGATATCGCCAAGGAATCGGCGGATATCATCTTGCTGGAGAAAGACCTGCTGGTGCTGGAGCAAGGTGTTCGGGAAGGGCGGAAGGTCTTCGCCAACATCCTCAAATACATCCGGATGGGGGCCAGCTCCAACTTCGGCAACATGTTCAGCGTCCTGGGCGCCAGCATCTTCCTGCCGTTCGTACCGATGGCCCCGCTCCAGATCCTGACCAACAACCTGCTTTACGACTTCTCCCAGGTCCCCATCCCCACCGACGAAGTGGACCCCGAACAAATCGCCCGGCCGCGCCCCTGGTCGATGAACGCCATCTCGCGGTTTATCCTGCTCATCGGCCCGTGCAGCTCGGTCTTCGATTACACCACTTTTTTCATCATGCTCTACGTCTTCGGTTGCTGGGACCCGGCTCGGGCGTCACTGTTCCAGACCGGCTGGTTCGTCGAGTCGCTCTTGACGCAGACCCTGATCATTCACGTCATCCGGACAAACCGGATTCCCTTCCTCCAGAGCTGGGCGAGCTGGCCGCTGATCGTGACCACCGCGGTCATCATGGCATTCGGTGCCTGGTTGCCCTTCTCTCCCCTTGGGCCGGCGTTCGGATTCACCCCATTGCCGCCGCTCTATTGGCCGCTGATTGCCGTGACACTGCTGGGTTATGTCGTGCTGACCCAGGTGGTGAAGACCTGGCTCTTTCGGAAGGGCTGGGTTTCCGAATAGCATACATACACAACGCCCAGTTTGGAGGTCCCGAACATGAGTGTACCGAGAGAACAGCAACGGGCTTTGCTGCTGCGCGTGGCGCGGCAGGCGATGAGCGGGCGTGGCTTCGAGGCCGACTTCCCGGCCGCGGCGCTCGCCGCGGTACAGGGGCTCACGCCCCCGGTCGGCCCGTACGGCGCCGGGGTGCGCGACCTGCGGAACCTGCCGTGGTGCTCGATCGACAACATCGATTCGCGCGACCTCGATCAGCTCACCGTGGCCGAGGCGCTGGCTGGTGGCGGCACCAGGCTGCTGGTGGCGGTGGCCGACGTCAGCGCCGTGGTCGCGCCGGGCTCGGCGCTCGACAGGCATGCGGCTGTCAACACCACCTCGATCTACACCCCGCCGCAGAACTTTCCCATGTTGCCCGATCGGCTCAGCACGGACCTTACCTCCCTGGTCCGTGCCGAGGACCGGCTCGCCGTCGTGATCGATATGGTGATGGACGACGAGGGCGCGGGCGGAGCGTCGAGCGTCTACCTTGCGGTGGTACGCAACCAGGCCAAGCTCGCCTACCCGAGCGTGGGCGCATGGCTCGAGGGCGGGGGTGAAATGCCGGCGGCGGTCCAGGCGATCCCCGGACTGGCCGACAACCTCCAGCTCCAGGACCGGGTGGCCCAGCGCCTCAAGGCCCGCCGTCACGAGCGCGGGGCGTTGGAACTCGAGACGGTCGAGGTCCGGACCCAGTTCGACGGCAATGCGGTGAGCGGGCTAACTGCCGAGAAACGCAATCGCGCCAAGGAGATCATCGAGGACTTCATGATCGCGGCCAACGGCGCGATCGCCCGCTTCCTTGAAGAGCGCCGTTTTCCGGTCTTGCGCCGCGTGGTGCGCTCGCCCGAGCGCTGGCAGCGCATCGTCGAGATCGCGCTCGGCCACGGGGAGAAACTGCCGCCCGCGCCCGACGCGAAGGCGCTGAACGACTTTCTCCTCAAGCAACGGTCGGCGGACCCGCTCCGCTTTGCCGACCTCTCGCTGTCAGTCATCAAGCTGCTCGGCCGGGGCGAATACGCGGCCAGCTTCCCCGATCAGGCGGTAACCGGACATTTCGGCCTGGCCGTGAGCGAGTACACCCATTCGACCGCTCCCAACCGCCGCTACCCGGACCTCATCACGCAGCGGCTGCTCAAGGCGGCGCTGGCCGGGCGTGAAGTCCCTTACGCGCGCGACCAGCTCACCGCGCTGGCTGCCCACTGCACTCAGAAGGAGGACGACGCCCAGAAGGTCGAGCGGTTGATGCGCAAGGCCGCGGCGGCGTGCCTCCTCAGCGATCGGATCGGCCAGGAGTTCGACGGCATCGTCACCGGCGCATCACCCAAGGGAACGTGGGTGCGCGTCTTCGACCCACCCGTGGAGGGCCGCATCGAGCGGGGTGTGGAAGGGCTCGACGTCGGTGACCGGGTGCGAGTGAAACTCCTCCGCGCGGACCCGGAGCGCGGCTTCATCGACTTCGCCCGAAGTGGCCACAGCCGAGTCGGCCCCGGGAGCAGCGCCCAGACTGGTCCCGCAGCACAGCGACGGTAGTGCGGCCGCCTCGGCATCTCGACCCGGGCGCGGAACGGCGACGTCCAATGAGCCGGACACGACCTCATGGGGGTGTCAGCCGAACTCCTCCGTTGCCACTCTCTTCCTCGGGGATCGTCATCCAGGCACGGCCCGAGTGAGGGCACTCTGGCGACCACGCTGCATGAGGACTTGTAGCCGGCCGACGAGGGCAACAGCGAGGGACGTCCGTGGAGCCATACCCACGTCTGACTGCAAGTCAAGCACATGGGTGTGACCGCGACGGCCGTGGCATTGTTCTTCACAGAAGTAGCCGCGGCACCCGCGGTGTGCGTTTTCGCCCACCACCGTTGGCCACTCCAGTGGGCGTAAGTCTGGCCAACGGGCATGCAGCGGTGACAGCACGACGCAAGCCTTGACAGAACAATATCTTGTGACATTCTATCTTGTTTGTCTGTCATTTGGCATGCGACGTGCCCACCAACAGTTGACAAGTGACAAGGAGCGACCGTCCCTGTGGATGTGTTACCGGCACGGAGATTACCTGATGACCCAGGTTGTATCACAACGTATAGCCTACCGCCCGTGTAGGCCTGCGACTGCGCATTGGGACAGTTCTGAGGTCCCCATGAAAACCCAGGGCGAGATCGAAGCCGCCATATGCGACGGGATCAGCCGCTTCCAGCAAGACTACATGGGCCGCGGCCCCAAAGACATCCGCGCCTACTTGATAGGTGACTTCCTCGTGGTCCGCCTCCGGGGCGTTCTGACCGTGCCCGAACAGCAACTGGGCAAGTCGCTGCCGGCCGAGAAGGGACGGGACCTGGTCAAACAGGTACGCACGCAGCTGATCGAACTGACGCGGCCGGTCCTGGAGGCGATGATCCAGGAGGTCACAGGCGTCAAGGTGGTGAGCCTGCACCACGACATCAGCACCGTGACTGGAGAAGAGGTCGTGGTCTTCACCCTGGCCCAGTCGCCTGATTACCGGCGGCCGAAGAAACACTAGGCATCGCCCCAAAGGGAGAGACCAGACCATGTGGAACCTTCTCGTCTTCGCCGTCATCGGCGTGCTCACTGGCGCCGCTGCCCGGGTGTTGTACCCGGGACGGCAATCCATGCACATCCTGGGCACCATGCTCATTGGCATCATCGGCGCCGTGGCCGGCGGTGTGACTTCCTGGATTTGGTGGCCGGCCGTGGAGGGTGTCTTTCTTACCGGCAACCTCGTCCTGTCGCTCCTTGGGGCCACGATGGTGATTGTTCTGTGGGCCGGTGTCGTTTACAAGCGAAGCCTCCGAGGGGTGAGGAACTCGTCCTAATGACGAACGGGTTTAGTTCAGGGCCGAAATCGGCCTGGTTTTCGCCCAGGGAGGGAAAGATCATGGGTACTCTCGAGATCGTCCTCTTGATCGTCGTGCTGCTGGTTCTGTTCGGCGGCGGTGGCGGCTATTATTGGAGCCGCCGTGGGCGGTAAGGATTCTCTGGCCTGTCGCAGGTTTTCCTGCGACAGGCAACCTGCACAGCAGGACCAGGCACGTGCATTCGCCAAAGTAAACTCCCGGCTACCACCAGGCTGCCGGGTGATCTCAGGATCAAAAGGAGCGAAATAATGACCAAACACCACGACAAACATTCAACCGGAGCGCACGCTGGCCCAGGCAAACCGACGACCCCAACGCAGGCCGCCGCCGCCTTCAGCGACAACGTCCACACCGGAAAGCGGGTTTCGGACGAGGACATTCGGCTTCGTGCCTACCAGAGATGGGAGGCCGCTGGAAAGCCGGCCGGGGACGGTATCCAGTTCTGGCTGGAAGCGGAGCAAGAGCAGGTGGAAGGTCAGAATGAGAAGTTCGTCCAGCGGGGCAGCTGGCCCGGACATCGCGAGCGGGAAAGGCTGGAGGCCGAGAGGGCGGCGGTCAACGAGCGCAATGTGAGCGAGGACAGTCACTACCGGGACAACAACAGGATGTTCCAGAGCCACGGGGAACGGGGCCATCGACGCGGTGGCAGCGGCTGAGCCACGCAATGGAAGAAGCGGAGGCGGGGTTGCGGCCGCGCCTCTCGCTGATGTCCACAATCTCGGAGGAAGGCGCCCAACTTCACGCGAAGCAGACTTCTTGGAAACTGATCTTCGCCCAGTTGTACGATCTGCCACGCAAGAAGGGTGCGGCCCGCATCGACAAGGCGTTGACCCCGGCAGGCCCTCAAGACGCGGCACACCACCTGGTGAACACCTACTCGGGGTGGAT
The DNA here is from genome assembly GCA_963750165.1 of uncultured Gemmataceae bacterium. Taxonomy (GTDB): domain Bacteria; phylum Planctomycetota; class Planctomycetia; order Gemmatales; family Gemmataceae; genus CAVVPN01. The sequence continues at coordinate 1,963,748 of CAVVPN010000003.1, forward strand.
TTCCTCGTGATGGTCGCCACCACCGGCATCCTCACGCTCATCGGCGCCTGGTTCTACCCGCGCCTGGCCCAGTAAGCGCAACGATTATGGGTGTTGCTGGTAACGTGTTGCATCATGCCCAAGGGAGACGACCTGAGCCAGACGCCGAATCCCGACCCGGTCGCCGGGCAGCCTCAGGGGGCACGGCGTGTGGAACCGGTTGACGAGGCCCTCGCAGAAGCTCTGAGCCAGAATTAGTCCAATCGTCGTGGGCCCCGAGACGCCGCCGAACGCAATCAGGGCCAGAAGCCCGACTTCGACCATGAAGAGCGTCTGGGTAACGACAAGCAGCCTGTGCCGGTCCCACCGATCGACCACGATGCCGGCAAACGGGGCGAGGAAGAATGCCGGGGCGGCGGGCGCGCCTGAATCCAGGTCAGGCGCGCTAGCCCTCGACTGCCTTCCTCGGTCTAACTGGTCGGCCCCTGTCCGTTCACCCGCCTCATGGCGTCCGCGAGGTGCGATCGCTGCCCCGCGAGATGGACGTAATGCTCGGTGATGCGCGTGGTCGTGTGGCCCATCAGCTCGGCCAGCGTCTTGATGTCCACCCCGCTCACCACCGCGCGCGTGCCGAAAGCGTGACGCAACCCGTAGAGCTTCACCTCCTCCGGAATGCCCGCCTTCTCCCGCGCCCGCTGCATCCGTAGCGACAGGCTGCACCGGTTCCAAGGCGTGCCTCGGTGATTGTGGAACACGTGATCGCCGGGCTCGCACCTCTTCCGGATGGCGATTAGCAGGTCCACCAGTTCGGGGACCAGCGGGATCACCCGGGGTTTCGGCTCGCGCTGCATCCGGGAGGTCTTGTGCCGCTTCAAGACGATGAGCGCGTTGTCGAGGTCGATGTCAGGCCAGGTCAGCCGACTCGCTTCGCATGTCCTTGCGCCCGAGAGGCGAAGGAACCGCAGCAGCTCGCGGAAGCGGTCGGCGGGGGAGGGGGTTTGGCGGCTCTTTCGCCCCTCGCAGCCGACCAGCAGCTTCTCGAACTCGTCGTCGGTCATGGGCCTACGCGGCTCCCCGACGCGGTGGGAGACGCCGCGGAAGGGGTTGGCCGCGATGAGCCGTTGACGCACGGCCCAGTTGAACGGCCGATGCACGATGGCGACGACATGGGCCTTGGTCCAATCGCTCTTCAGCGTGTCGCAGGATTGGAGCCACGAGGTGAGGTGGAAGGGCTTTGCGTCGAGGTCGTTCGCCTTCCTGAAGCCGTGGGCCTCGGCGAAGGACTGGAGGTAGAGTTTCCGCTCATAGAGCGTCCGCTCGTCCAGGAGCTTCCCCGCGTGGCGCAGGTAAAGCTCGATGACGCCGGCGACGGTCAGTTCTTCAGAGTCGGGCGTGGGGGACTTATCCCGCACGGCCTGAAGTTCGCGGAGAAGGCGTTTCGCCTCTTCGCGGTGGGCAGAGTCTTTGGGACCCTTCACGAGCTTGTGACGGACGCCGTCGAGGACGGCCATCCACCAGCCGGTCTGTTTTCTGTACCAGGGCTTCGGATCGCGAGCCACGGCAGCACCTCCAGTTCCCTTGGGAAACCATGAGTGCGGGAGACCGAAAGGTCTGCCGTGCTTGGCCCCGGTGATTCGCAGTCACCGGGGCCTTTTTCTTTGACGCGAATGGGCGTTGCTGGATTTGAACCAGCGACTCCCGCCGTGTGAGGACGGTACTCTAGCCACTGAGTTAAACGCCCGACGGCGAAGTGTGCATTATTCTGTGCATGCCTCGCCGTAACTTCTTACTGTTTCTATCCTTACGCTCGGCGCTTAACATTGTGGGAGGATAGCAATTGCAGAGAGGAGATGACGATGCCTAATCGACCGCCTAAACCCCATTCAGGAGAGTGCAGTCGCGAATTCGCCGGAAAAGACCCCGGAGACTCAGGTTGCGTTATTCTATAGATTCCAGGCAGTCCATGGAAAGGGCAGTTTTCCAGGGATTTCCGTGCAATTCAGTGCAAAGACGGCGAGCCGGGTACTCCGCTGCCCAAAAAAGGGTTGGCCTGGTGGGACGTGCCGAGGTAGGGGACGTGCTTGCCGCCCCTGATGTCCAGCGTGCGGATCGTCACGGTGCGGTTCGGCACGTTCGGGCACGTTCGGCCCTCGCCCTCTGCTCGGCAAGCCTCTCGTCGCGTCTCTCATATCAGGCGGGAAGAGGAGTAGAAATCGAGAACCGGAATGGGCAAGGGGCATTTTGCGGGAGTCTTTACGTCCGGCCGCGGACCAATCCGACGACCGACCGAGAGCGGACGACGTAAAATGCAGACCCCACGCATGGCCCGTCCGCCGGTTCATGAAAGTCGTCCGGGCTGGCCAACGCCGTGTCGAAGATCTGCTGCCATTCGCCGGGCTGCCCTTCCTGGATCTGGAAGGTTTCTTCCCTGTCCGAAGCATTGATCATCACGTACAGATCGGCGTCTTGCTGCGAAGCCCCGTACAGGTAAACCGCCAGCGTGCGCGAACCAGGTCCCATGTCTGTCAGAAGCGGTTTGAAAGTATACCACTTTCGCGGAGCCAGTTGAGCCACCCTCGGAGAGGGTGTGGTCGCCGTAAGTCCAAGTACGGGTTCCTCTTCTCTGTTGCCGGTCGCTGGAAAAGGGCCTGCGGGGTGGCTCACTTCTGGCCGCGAAAATGGTACACTTTCTGGCCGCGATTGACACATGTCTACTGCAGGGCCGGTGCCAAACCAGCGCACGTCATCGCGCCAGAACCGGCTCCGGCCCAGCGAGGGGTGGGCCTTGCGGAAGCCGATCATGCAGCGGAAGAATCGAAAGACATCCCGGTTGACGTGGAGCCGGTCCCAGTCCAGCCAGCTGGTCGCATTGTCCTGGTTGTACGGATTGTTGTTGCCGCCCTGCGTTTGCAGAAACTCGTCGCCGGCGCGGAGCATCGGCGTGCCGTTTGCCAAGAGCAAGAGGCAGCAGAAGTTCTTGGCTTGGCGCTGACGCAGTTGCTGAACCTCGGCCGGGGTTCTGTCGTTTCCCTCCCACCCGCAGTTCCAGCTGTAGTTTTGCTCCGGGCCGTCCGTGTTGTCGTGGCCGTTGGCCTGGTTGCGTTTCCGGTCGTAGGACACGAGGTCGTGCAGGGTGAAGCCGTCGTGGGACGTGACATAGTTGACGCTCTGGTAGGGATGGAATGCATGCATGCGGTCGTCCGGGAACAGGTCATCGCTGCCATAGAGCCGCTGCATGAGGGCCGGCACGAGGCCGGGATCACCCCGCATGAAGCGGCGCACGTCGTCACGGAACCGGCCGTTCCACTGGAACCACCGCGTGGCGGGGAAACTGCGGCCCAGTTGGTAGGCCCCCGCGGCGTCCCACGGTTCGGCGATCAGACGGATGTCCGCCAGATCGGGGTCCGAGAGGATGTCGCCGAAGATCGGCGGGTCCTTCAGATTGAGCGAGCCGTCTTCGTTGCGGGCGAAGACCGAGGCAAGGTCAAACCGAAAGCCATCGACGTGCATTTCTTTGACCCAGTAGCGCAAGCTGTCCACGATCATCTTGCGCACAAACCGGTTGGCACAGTGCAGGGTGTTCCCAGCTCCAGAGAAGTTCTCGTAAGGGCTTTCTGGCCTGCCTGACATAAGGTAGTAGGTGCTGTTGTCGATTCCCTTGTAGCTGTAGACCGGGCCGGTCTGGTCGCCTTCCGCCGTGTGGTTATAGACCACATCGAGGATGACCTCGATGTCCGCGGCGTGGAGCGCCTTGACCATTGTGCGGAACGCGTTGTGCTGGTCGCAATCTTCCGGTTGGCTACCGTAGGCGTGGTGCGGGGCGAAAAAGCTCAGCGGCATGTAACCCCAGTAGTTGCCCTCCTGGGGATCGAATTGAAAGATGGGCATAAGTTCGACCGCGGTGACGCCTAGGTCTTTGAGATACGGAATCTTCTCGACCAGCCCCGCGAAGGTGCCGCGCCGCTCTGGACGCACGCCGGAGTTCGGGTTGTTCGTGAACCCGCGAACGTGCAACTCGTAAATGATGGTATCCGACTCGTGTCGGGGTCGCCAGTCCTCGCCCCAGTCGAACACCTCGCCGGCGCGAGCGAGCAGGCCCAGCGGTGCCTTGCCCGCGTTTGACCCGGGATGCGAGGCCGCTGCCCGATCAAAGGCCGGGGGGAAGAAGACTGACTTCGCGTAGGGGTCCAGGAGGATCTTGTCCGGATCGAAGCAATGCCGCGCGAAGCCGCCCTGGGGGGCGGGACCTCCTAGCAAGTAGGCGTAGAAGCGAGCGCCGTGGAGGTCGGCCCGCGCGAGTCGGCAGTGCCAAACCCTGCCTGACTTGTTGCGGAGGTAGTCGAAGGGGAAAGTGAAGACGGGAGTGACTAGGTCCGCTTCCGCATAGAGCAGCAGCGTAACGCTTTCCGCGTGCTTGGAATACAGGGCGAAGTTCCACGCCTGGGCGCTTTCGATCCAGGTGGCACCCAGCGGAACAGGAGACCCTTCCGCCGCGCTCCAGTCCGACATAGTCCCTCCCGCTTCTGCTTTGGCCGCGCGTGACCGTGAACCCATCCAATCCGAATGAAGCGGCCCTCGCTTTTCAAGCCGCATTTCCCGCCTTCGCCCTTGTCTCAACAGCCTTTAACAAGCAGCAATGCTTGTACTTCTTCCCGCTCCCACAGGGACATGGAGCGTTCCGGCCATATCGCTGGCGAACCAACGACGGCAGCTTCAGCAACGATCCGGTGTCCTGGTGGAACATCTCCCGAAGCATCGCGTACAATTGAGGGTCATTTCTCTGTAGTAAATCCGGCGACTTAAAGAAATACTCGGCCAGCACCGCGAGGAATTCGTGTTCGTTCGTATATGCGTAGCTGTTGATGTAGGCATGATTCTTGGGGGGATGGGAAAGTTCTTGTGCCACGTATTGCACCCAATGCTTGACTGCCTGCCAGGGAACTTCAGACGGGAGCCCGTGTTCGGCCTCTTCATTTTCCACCAGGTGAACGAACTCATGTACACCCACGTTGTCCTTGCTCGACGGGTTATCGAAGCCCCCGAGGAGAGACGGCATGGAAAGAATCATCACACCGCTGAGGTGCTTCAGGCCGACCATGCCAAGTATGTTTTCGTCGGCGTTCCCGGTTGATTGATACTTCTCCCCGAATGAACCAGGGTAGACAAGCACTTCACCCAGTCGATGGTATTCCCAATCGTGGAACCCGAAGATGGGGATTGCGGCACTGGCGGCAACGAGAACCCGAACGGTGTCATCGACCTCCGTCCGGATCCCCGTGATGCGGACTTCATCGAGAAATACGTTGACGATCTGTCGGAAGCGCTCCTTCTCCGGGTCTGGCAGCGCTCGAAAAAACGCGACATGAGATTGCAAGACTTGTTCCCACGGAGCGGGGAACGGTTGTTTCATTATCCGCAACCGCCGGAGGCAGCGCTTGCGCACCAACCAGTAGATGAGTGGACAGAGGCCAAGAGAGAGAAGCACCGGAGGTAAAAACCAGCCCGCAACTGCGGCCGTGACTGCCATCACGCCAACAATCGTGAGGGCATCATTACAGTTTCGACGATTGTTTGCGGCGGTCACCAGCATTGTCATGTGCTCCTGGCAAGAAGGCCCCCTTCCCTTTCCGCAAAGGGCTCGGTAATTTGCGATCCTCCGCAGTCGCTAGGCTTCCTTCGCCGCATGATACTCCCGGCGAATATGTTCAAGGTCCACGGAGGGCGGGGGGAATTTCATGTCCAACGCTTCCAAGTGTTCCACGACGATCCGTGCGATCGCGAGGTTCCGGAACCACTTGTGGTCGGACGGGATGATGAACCAAGGGGCGTGTTTGGTACTACAGCGGGACAGGACATCCTCGTAAGCCGCCGTGTAGTTGTCCCAGAACTTGCGCTCCTTGTAGTCGGACTCGCTGATCTTCCATTGCTTGGCAGGATCGTCAAGCCGGTCCTTGAAACGACTCAGTTGTTCTTCTTTGGAAATGTGGAGGTAGAACTTGAGGATGTGCGTGTTGTCCTCGACGAGTTCCTTCTCGAACGCGTTGATCTCGTCGTATCGGCGGGACCAGACCTTTTCCGGGACCAGATTGTGGACACGGACGACGAGCACGTCCTCATAGTGGGAGCGGTTGAAGATGACCACTTCTCCTTTTGCAGGAGTAGGCTGATGAATTCGCCAGAGGAAGTCGTGGGCCAATTCCTTGGCAGTAGGCTGTTTGAACGCCGCCACACGGCAGCCCTGGGGGTTCATCGCGCCCAGGAAATGGTTAATCGTCCCGTCCTTGCCCCCCGTGTCCATCCCTTGCAGGCAGATCAGAAGTGAGCACCGTCGATCCGCGTAGAGCAACTCTTGCAGCTGGCGCAGCTTGGTCCGGTCTTGCTCCATTTCCGCGGCCGCATCCTTGTGGCTCTCGTGGTGGCGCTTGAACCCCGGATCGATGTCCTTGAGCTTTACTTTGCTGCCGGCCGCCACTCCGAACCGATTGACATATTTCATCTTGACCCTCCTATCCCTATCTGCATGCCACCGCCGTGCCCTCGACGAGACCGCTTCGACCAGCGGAGGCCGAGTCGGTTCATTTGGGGGACTCGCCATGCCGAGTCTCTCGCTCCGCCTCAAGCCAGTCTTGATCTGCCTGGCTTTGACCTTGGACTCGCTCCTGGTAGAGTTCATAGGCCCGTGCTGCGATCTGCGGCGTCAAATCGGACGGCGTCTGCGCTTTGGCTTCAGGCTTACGCTGGGCTCTGGCTTCCGGTGTGGCCCCAGCTTTGGTGTGATCCAAAATCCAATAGGCGAGCAGTTTCACACGGTCATTCACAAGGAACCAGGCCAGAGCATAGCCCCAAACGAACAGCGCCCATTCCCAGGGGAGAGCTTCCATGAAGACCCCACAAACCGCGATCAGAGTCGCTATGATCTGCGTGCCGAGCACAGCTATCCAAAGGATCCGCGCGGGGCGTATGGACCAGAACGGGCCGCGCGTGCGCGTCAGGAAGATCGTCAGGTGGCCAGCCACGGACAGCTTCAAGTACATCAGGGTCTGGATGTGCGCGCGGTCGAGCCGGGGGAGGAAGCTGTTAAGCAGATTCTCCTCGGCCAGATAGAACAGGCCAAACGCAGCCACGACCCCAACGACCCCGAGCACCGTGGAAATCCCCAGCACCATGCGCATGTTCCAGGCTTCGGGTTGGTTCCTGTAATGAACGTTGTCGTAGGCGATGGACAGGATGGCGCCGTCATTGAGCAACGCGATCATCACGATCATTACCGCGGTCACCGGATAGAACTTGAAGATCAGGATCGCCAGCGTCATGAAGAACAGCACGCGCAGCGTCTCGGCGATGCGGTAGATCGCATAGCTGTTCATCCGCTGGAAGATTTTCCGGCTCTCCTTGATCGCGTCGATGATCACCGACAGGCCGGGCGCCACCAGCACGATGGACGCCGCCGCGCGTGCCGCGTCCGTCGCGCCGGAAACGGCGATGCCGCAGTCGGCCTTCTTCAGCGCGGGAGCGTCATTGACCCCGTCGCCCGTCATGCCGACGATGTGGCCGCGTTTTTGCAGAACGTCAATAATGTGGAACTTGTGTTCGGGGAATACCTGGGCAAAACCGTCGGCCTTGTCAATGGACTCGGCCACCTCCGCGGTCTCTTGCTTTTTCGAGTCGCCCAGACTGGCGGCATCAAGGATATTGGCGCCCATGTCCAGCTTTTTGGCGGTCTCCTTGGCGATGGCCAGTTGATCGCCCGTCACCATCTTGACTTTCACGCCCATCTTGCCAGCGGTTGCGATGGTTGCCTTGGCATCGTCACGCGGCGGATCGAACAAGGGCAAGACACCGAGAAACTGCCATTGCCCGTTTCCCTCGGTCCGCGCCACGCCCAAGGAACGAAATCCGCTCGCCGCGAATTCGGCGACCGCTTTGTCGACGGCGGGTTTCACCTGCCCGGCATTGGCCGACATTGCGATAATTACCTGGGGTGCCCCCTTGGTTACCTTGAACTCCGTGCCGTCCGCGCCCTTGACGGTGGCTTCGGTGCGTTTATGCACCGGGTCGAATGGGAGGAAATGAACCGCCTGATAGCTCTTCAAGGTTTTGTCGTCCTTCACGCCGCCGAGCACGGCCAGATCAATGGTGTCGTTGTCTTCCGCGCGCGACGCCAGGGCACCGGCAAGGATGACTTGGTCGGCAGGGATACCGTTGACCGTGAACGGATCGCCCAGCGTCAGCTTGTTCTGCGTCAGGGTGCCGGTCTTGTCCGCGCACAGCACATCCACGCCGGCCAATTCCTCGATGGCCACCAACTTGCTCACAATCGCTTGCTTCTTGGCGAGCAGACGCGCGCCGACGGCCATCGTCACCGACAACACCGTCGGCATGGCCACGGGAATGGCCGCGACCGTGAGGATGAGGGCGAATAAGAGGACAGGATCCCTGGGAGGTGTGCGCGTAGAGCATCGGTTCGCCGCGGAGGATACCGACCGTAATAATGACCGCCACCAAAGCCAGCGCGAGAATGATCAGGTACTTGCCGATCTTCAGTACGGCCTGTTGAAAATGACTGACGGTGTGCGCCTCCTGCACCAGTTTCGCCGTCTCGCCGAAGTAAGTGTTGGTGCCGGTGGCATAGACCAGGGCGCCGATTTCACCACGACGCATGATCGAACCGGAAAACACCGCGTCGCCCGGTTTGCGCGTGGCGGGCAGGGACTCTCCCGTCAGCGCGGACTGATCCACCGACACCTCGTCGCCTTCCAGAAGGCGAGCATCCGCTGGTACGATGTCTCCCAGCCGCAGGCGGATGACGTCGCCCGGCACCAACTCGCTTGCCGCCGGGTTGATCCACTTGCCATCGCGCTTCACTCGGGCCTTGACCGCCAGCCTGGCCTTCAGGGCGTCGATGGCGTTGCCGGCCTGGCGTTCTTCCCAGAATCCCACCACGGCGTTGCAAATAAGCAAGAAGAGGATGATGCCGAAATCCTCCCAGTGCCCGACCGCGGCCGACAGAATCACCGCCACTTCAATCATCCACGGGATGGGGCCCCAGAAGTAGGTGAGGAATTTCAGGATCGGATTGGTCTTCTCTTCTTTGATCTCGTTCGGCCTATATTGGGTCAGCCGCTTCAGCGCCTCGGCTTGAGTGAGGCCGTCAGGCGACGACCCCAATTTCTTCTCCACTTCCGGCATGGGCAGGGTTTTCAGATCGTCCTTCGCATCGGGCTTCGATTCGGGAGCCTTCCCATTGGGCCCCGACACCGGCTTCGAGTCGGGTGTCTTGGGCTGATCGACATGGGTTGCCATGATGGGTATCCTTTCTCTTTCGTCTTTGCCACAGGTCTTGTGAGTTGGGGGATACTGGCTCCCGCGCACTGATTTGGAGTGCCAGTTCCGGCTGGTGCGATTGCTGTCATGCTGGTTGCCCTCCGGTTTTCGGCTCGCTGATCCCAGCCCGGACGATGGCCAGAAACTGGTCGGCATGCAGGCTGGCGCCGCCGATGAGGGCGCCGTCCACGCCGGGCCGGCCAAGCAGCGCGGCGGCGTTGTCCGGCTTCACGCTGCCGCCGTACTGTATGGCAAGCGTCTGAGCCGATTTCTCGTCGAACATCTGGCCATAGCGGCGCCGAATAACGGCGTGCGCCTCTTGAGCCTGCTGGGGGGTGGCGCCGTGTCCGGGTTTACCGATCGCCCAGACCGGCTCGTAGGCGATGGTCAGGCGCGGCAAGGCATCCGCCGGCACCCCGGCCAATCCCTGAATGAGTTGCCGATCGAGCACCGTTTTGGTCTGGTCTGCCTCACGTTGGTCCAGCGTTTCGCCGACGCATAAGATCACGTCGAGGCCGGCGGCCAAGGCAACCCTTACCTTTTGGTTGATGAACGTATCGGTTTCGCCCAGAATGTGCCGGCGCTCGCTGTGTCCGAGGATAACGTACTTGCAGCCGAGATCGAGCAGCATCATCGGGCTGACCTCGCCGGTGAACGCGCCTTCCTTCTCGGGATAGAGATTCTGCGCGCCCAGCGCGACGCGGGTGCCTTTGAGAATCGCCCCGACAACGGCCAGATAAGGGAAGGGCGGACAGACAGCAACGGATACGCGGCCCTCAATGCCCACGCCGTCCACGACCCCCTTGGCTAGCCGCCTGGCTTCGGCGGCGGTGGTATACATTTTCCAGTTCCCGGCGACGAGTTTCTGGCGCATGTTTGGTTTCCCTTGGGTGCTCAAAGAGGCTTTCGGCAGATGCGCCGCCACGCGGCGCGCTCTCCCTACCGATCCATCTCCAACGCGGCATCGTACTTTCCTCGGCGCGCCGCCATGTTGCACCTCGCCCGGTGATATAGAGCTTTCTGTGCCGCTACCACATTGGCTTCCTTGCCTTGCCAGATCTCTAATGCCGGTTGCTGAATGGCGCGGGCAAATGAAAACCCGACCGCCCAAGGCAGGCGCGCCTTGAATCGAACATTCATCGCATTCAAACGGGCCGAGGCCAGTTCACCTGCTTGGCCGCCCGACAAGAACGCAATCCCCGGAACGGCAGCGGGGACGGCTCGCATGAGACACCTGACCGTGGCGTCGGCTACCTCGTCTACCGTTTCTTGCTTGGAGCACTTCAATCCTGGAAGCACCATGTTGGGCTTCAGCAGCAAACCCTCCAGCATCACCCGTTGAGTGTACAGCTGGTTGAACAGCGTTCGCAGTACGTCCTCCGTTACCTCGCGGCACCTCGCCAGGGTATGCTCGCCGGCCATCAGGACTTCCGGCTCGACGACGGGAACCAGTCCGGCTTCCTGGCACAGCGCGGCATAGCGAGCCAACGCCTGCGCGTTGGCCTCGATGCAACCCCGGCTCGGAATGCCACCCCCCAACGTAATCACCGCGCGCCACTTGGCAAAACGGGCACCCATTTGAGAGTATTCAGCCAGGCGCTTACGCAAGCCGTCCAGGCCTTCGGTTACCTTCTCTCCCGGATGACCTGCCAGATCCTTGGCACCGGTGTCAACTTTGATGCCGGGAATGATTCCCGCATCAGTGATGACTTTCAGAAAGGGAGTGCCATCTTTCTTCTGCTGGCGGATCGTCTCGTTGTAGAGAATCACGCCACTGATGCACTCACCGAGATCGGGCGTGGTCACAATCATCTCACGATAGGCACGGCGGGCCTCCTCGGTCTGGGGAATCCCAACCTTGGCAAACCGTTTGTTGCACGTTGGATTGCTTTCATCCATGGCCAGGAGGCCCTTGTTGTCGGCAACCAACGTTTTCGCTGTATCGATCAGGTCTTGTGTTTTCATTCGGGTTACTCCACTTTCAGTTGGAATATCCGGCACTCAGCGGCCTCGGGAAGCTACGTCCATCGGCCGCCACCATTTTGGCGGCGGGTACACGGCCCTGGCGATCGTGGCCGAGAGCCAACCGATCACCCATCCGAGGAAGACCAAGAGGAAGGTGTGCGCAGTATCTTTGCTGGCTACAGACACCACAACAGCCAAAATGAAAGCCCATACAACAGCACAGCCGATGCTGTAGACCGTATAGGTCCGTAGTGACAGCTTCATTCCGTCGTCCTTTTTCGTATTGAGTTTCATTTGGCCCCGCTCCATTTCCAGTGGCGGATTTCCGGCAAGTCTTGGCCGTGCTGGTCGATGTAATGCTTGTGCTCGATGAGCTTGTCCTGCACCAACTGCTTCAGGTAGGCACCCTTGGTGCCCAGGTTCGGCAGCCGATCCACCACGTCTTGCACGAGGTGGAATCGGTCCAGGTCGTTCTGCACCCGCATGTCGAAGGCCGTCGTGATGGTGCCCTCTTCCTTGTAGCCCCGGACGTGGAGGTTGCGGTTGGTCCGGCGGTAGGTCAGGCGGTGGACCAGCCAGGGGTATCCGTGAAACCCAAAGACGATGTGCTTATCTTTGGTGAACAGGGAATCGTAATCCGTCTCGCTCAGCCCGTGGGGGTGTTCGCTCGCAGATTGCAGCTTCATCAGATCGACGACGTTGACCACGCGGATTTTCAGATCGGGCAGGTGCTGACGCAGAATGGAAACGGCGGCCAGGATCTCCAGCGTGGGCGTGTCGCCGCAGCAGGCCATCACCACGTCCGGTTCAGCGTTCTGGTCATTACTGGCCCACTGCCAGATGCCGATGCCTTCGGTGCAATGGACGACCGCGGCGTCCATGCTCAGCCATTGCGGGAGGGCGTGCTTGCCGGCCACCACCACGTTGACGTAGTTCCGGCTGCGCAGGCAGTGATCGAAGACCGACAGCAGACAGTTCGCATCGGGCGGCAAGTAGACGCGCACGACGTCGGCCTTCTTGTTGATAACATGGTCGAGGAAACCGGGATCCTGGTGGGTGAAGCCGTTGTGATCCTGCTGCCAGACGTGGGAGGCGAGCAGATAGTTCAGCGACGAAATCTTTCGGCGCCAGGGTAGCTCCAAACACACCTTCAGCCACTTGGCGTGCTGGCTGAACATCGAATCGACGATGCGAATGAATGCCTCATAGCTGTTGAACAGCCCATGCCGCCCGGTCAGCAGATAGCCTTCCAACCAACCCTCGCACTGGTGTTCGCTGAGCATCGAGTCCAGCACCCGCCCGGTGGGCGCGAGGAATTCATCATTCTTTTGTTCCCGGGCGTCCCACTGACGGTTGGTGACTTCAAACACCGCGCCCAGGAGGTTCGAGAGAGTCTCATCGGGACCGAAGATGCGGAAATTACGCTGCTCCTGATTCAGCTTGGCCACGTCGCGCAGGAACTTGCCCAATACGAGTGTATCCTGACCGTTCACGGCACCGGGCGAAGGCACATTGACCGCGTGGTCGTGGAAATCCGGCATGCGGAGGTCGCGCAGCAGAATGCCGCCGTTGGCGTGCGGGTTGGCGCCCATCCGTCGATCGCCCTTCGGCGCCAGCTCGGCCAATTCCGGCATGAGCCGGCCCTTTTCATCGAACAGCTCTTCCGGCTTGTAGCTCTTCAACCAGGTCTCCAGGAGCTGGACATGATCGGGATGGTCGGCATCAACCAGGATCGGCACCTGGTGCGCTCGGAAGGTGCCCTCGATTTGCAGGCCATCGACGACTTTCGGCCCCGTCCAGCCCTTGGGCGACCGCAGGACGATCATGGGCCAGCGCGGCCGCATGTTGTCCTTCTTGGTCCGCGCATTCGCTTGGATTTTCCGGATGTCCTCGATGGCCTTCTCCACCGTGGCGGCCATGAGTTGATGCATTGTTTCCGGCTCATCCCCCTCCACAAAGTAAGGCGTCCAGCCGCAGCCGCGGAGAAATTGCTCCAATTCCTCAGGCTCGATGCGGGCCAGGACGGTGGGGTTGCTGATCTTGTAGCCATTGAGGTGCAGGATCGGCAGCACGGCTCCATCGGTAATGGGGTTGAGCAACTTGTTGGACTGCCAGGCGGTCGCCAGGGGGCCGGTTTCCGCTTCACCGTCGCCGATCACGCAGGCGACGATCAACTCGGGATTGTCGAACGCGGCTCCGAAGGCATGGCTGAGCGAGTAGCCCAGCTCGCCGCCTTCGTGAATAGATCCGGGCGTCGTTGGCGCAACGTGGCTGGAAATCCCGCCGGGAAACGAGAATTGCGTACACAGCTTTTTCAGCCCGGCTTCGTCCTGGCTGACGTTCGGATAGATCTCACTCCAGGTGCCTTCGAGGTAGACGTTGCCCACAATCGCCGGGCCGCCGTGACCGGGACCGGCGATGTAGATCATGTCCAGGTCATACTTCTTGATGACCCGGTTCAAATGCACGTAGATGAAGTTCTGGCCCGGCGTCGTGCCCCAGTGTCCGACCACCAGCGGCTTCACGTGCGACAGCTTCAGCGGCTCGCGGAGCAACACATTGTCGTACAGATAGATCTGCGCACGACAGATAGTTGGCGGCGCGCCAGTAGGCGTTCATCTTGTGGAGCAGGTCCGGGGACAGCGCTTGGGGCTTCGGCGTTTTCGTCTTCGTGGTTTCGGTCTTCAGGGTTTCTGTCTTCATGATCCTGGTCTCCTTCTTTTAGCCAAGGCCGAGAACGCGGTAAACCGTCTTGGCTATCATGAGTTCTTCGTCCGTGCGAATGACACGGACGCCAACCCGGCTGGCCGGCGCGGAAATCACGCCCTCAGTCGCCGCGTTTCGCTTTTCGTCGAGTCCGATTCCAAGGAACCCCATCCCAGCGCAAATCCGGGCGCGAACCGTGGGCGCGTTCTCTCCGATGCCGCCAGCGAACACCAACGTGTCCAGTCCGCCCAAGGCCGCCGCGAATGCTCCGATCCATTTCTTGACCTGGTAGCAAAAAAGCGAGACTGCTTCAGCCGCCCTCACGTCCTTCGTTTCGCACTTCAGCAAGTCGTGCATGTCGGAACTGGTTTCAGAAATCCCCAGCAAACCGGATTGGAAATTGACCATCTCGTTGAATTGCTTCGCGCTCATGTTTTCCGTGCGCGCCAGATACCAAACCAGTCCGGGATCGAGATCGCCCGAGCGGGTGCTCATCGGCACTCCGGCTGTCGGGGTGAAACTCATGCTCGTGTCCATGGATTTGCCGTCCTGCACGGCCGCCAGGCTCGCGCCATTGCCGAGGTGGGCGAGGATGACCCGGCCTTGTGCCACTTCCGCACCGTCCAGGCGAGCCAGTTCTCCCATGAGAAACGCATACGACAATCCGTGGAACCCGTAGCGCCGCACCCCCTTCGCTTCGTAGCGGCGTGGGATCGGCAACATGCGGGCAACGCGCGGCAGATCATGGTGAAAGGCCGTGTCGAAACACGCTACCTGGGGCAGATCAGGAAATCGGCGCTGAAACGCTTCGATCAACAACAGCTCCTCCGGCATATGCTCAGGATCGAATGGACTCAGTCGGTGCAACTCCTGTACCATTTCCACGGTGATTTTCTGCGGTTTGCTATACTTCGGACCGCCATGCACCACGCGATGCCCCACCGCGGTCAACGCCTCGCGCCCGCTGCGCTCCTCGATCCAATCCATCAGAGCGCCCACCGCCGCCGTGTGATCCGGCGCTGTCACCGACCGCGAAAAGTTGTCCGCCTGGTTCAAGCCTTTCACCCGCAAAGCGGCCTCGGGCAATCCAATCCGCTCAATCGCGCCCGCCAGAATCCGCGGGAGCGAGTCGCTGTCCTCGAACAGCGCGAACTTGATGCTCGACGAGCCGCCATTGATCGTCAGGATGCGTGGGCTAGCTGGGTTCATGGATGACTCCTTCTTCAAGCTGCAATCCTAACGACGCCAGTTTCGCGCACGTGGACTCGTAATCCGTGTGCAGTATGCTTTGAATCCCCAAACCTTCCGCGATCTGCACGAACATCGGCGTGTTTTCGATATAGAGGATCTGCTCGACTGGCGTCTGGGCGATGTCCAGCGCGAGCCGAAAGATGTCCACGTCCGGTTTGCGCAGGTGGACAAAGCAGGACGAAATAAAGAAATCCACGAATCCGCTCAGCTTGAACTTCCCAATCCGATACGCATTCACTTCGCGCGCCTCGTTACTAACCACGGCGATCTTCAGCTTGTGCCGGACTTTAAGCTCAGTGAAGAGTTCGATCATTTCAGGATACGGGCGCAACTGCGCGAACATGAATTCCCGGTACTGATCCCGTGTGAACGGTCGCTCCTCGTAAAAAACCGCCCGGCTCAGGTATTCCTCCAGCGTGAGTTTGCCCGTTTCATAAGTGTCGAACATCAGGTGATGCAGAATCTCTTCCTCATCCCACTCCAGCTTGAAATACGTCGCCGCCCGTTTCCGCGCTTGATGATCCCACCCGTTGGTGAGCAGGACACCGCCGATATCCAGAAACAACGTCGTGATCGGGATCGTGTTTGTCATGTGGCCTCCGTCAACGTCTTGTGCGACGTTTGTTCGTTCGTCCTTCGACCCAGAAGTATGGCGCTGCATCGGGGGCTGAGGTGGTACGTTTTGGTGTCTTCCCACAGGGGCTCCTCGCCCACCGCAAATACGTCATGTGGCGATTCGCGAGCAGTGTCCACAGCGAGGTGCCAATGAGCCTCAGGCGGTGCGGGAGGCAAAGCGAAATCGACCCCATCGGTGCCGGCATTGAACATCAGGTAAAGTGCGTTTGGGTCGCCTTCCTGGATCAGACAGGCAAACTGTCTTTCGTTCGGGTCGGCCCAGTTGGGCAAGCATCCCTGCGGGCTGAACCAATGGATGTCGGCGTCCGTGTAGAATTGCTCATCACTCAGAATCGGATGGGCGCGACGAAAGGCGATCATGCCGCGAGTGAATCGGAAAAACGCCCGGTGCTGTTCCAGGCAGGTCCAATCGTACCAGTTGGTTTCGTTGTCCTGGCAGTACGCGTTGTTGTTGCCGCCTTGCGTCCGCCGGAATTCGTCGCCGCCGAGCAGCATTGGCACGCCGCGCGAAATGAAAAGTGTCAGCAGAAAGTTCTTGATCTGGACCTTTCTCAGGGCCTCGATCGCGGCATCCGTCGTCGCTCCTTCCGCGCCACAGTTCTGGCTGAAGTTGGCGTCGGTCCCATCGTGGTTGTTTTCCCCGTTGGCCGCATTGTGCTTGCCGCGGTAGCTCACCAGATCGTTCAGCGTCAGGCCATCGTGGCAGGTGACGAAGTTGATGCTGGCCTCGGGGCCTTTGCCGGACCGGGCATAGATGTCGGCACTGCCGCAGATGCGGCTTGCGAACAACCCGAGCATCCCCTCATCGCCGCGCCAGAAGCGCCGGACGTCATCCCGGTATCGGCCGTTCCACTCCGCCCAGCGCCGCTCGGAAAAACTCCCCACCTCGTACGCACCGGCGGTGTCCCACGCCTCGGCGATGATCTTGACGTCTCGCAAGACCGGGTCCTCGGCAATCCGCTCGAGGAGCGGGGCGTTGGCGAGCAACTTGCCGGCACCATCCCGGCCGAGGACCGACGCCAGGTCGAACCGGAACCCGTCCACGTGCATCTCGACCATCCAGTACCGGAGCGCGGCCAGGATGTGGTCCCGCACCACGGGATGGTTGGCGTTGACGGTGTTGCCCGTGCCCGTATAGTCCTGGTAGTGGCGTTTGTCGCCCGCCAACATATAGAAGATCGCGTTATCCATGCCGCGGAAACAGAGGGTCGGCCCCAGTTCGTCCCCCTCCGCCGTGTGATTGAACACCACGTCCAGGATCACTTCGATGCCGGCATTGTGAAGGGCCCGGACCATTTCCTTGAACTCCAGCTTCTGCTGGCCCAGACCTCCCGAACTGCTGTAGGAAGCTTTCGGCGCAAAGAAGGCCACGGGGTCGTAGCCCCAGTAATTGCTGAGTGGCTGGCCGGGTTGCGGATTCCGGCGCGTGACGGAGGTTTCGTTGAACTCCTGCACGGGCATCAGTTCGACGGCCGTCACCCCGAGGTCCACGAGATACGGGATCTTCTCCATGACGCCGCGGTACGTCCCGGTATGCTCCACACCCGAGCTGGGATGGATCGTGAGGCCGCGAACATGCGTTTCGTAAATCACGGTCTCCGACCACGGATGCCGGGGAGGTCGGTCCTCCTCCCACTCGAAAGACTCGTTGACGAACACGCATTTCGGCATCGCCCCGGAATTGTCCCGCGTCGAGAGCGCCAGGTCCTGCTCCGGTGCCGACGGGTCGAATCCACGTGCCGACGCAAAATCCCAATGGGGCAGTCGCGAAATCGCGGAGGCGAAGGGATCGAGGAGCAGCCGGTTGAAATTGAAGCGGTGTCCCTCACTGGGTTCGTAAGGGCCGTCAACGCGGTACGCATAGAGTTGACCGGGACCGATCCCCCCCACCCACACGTGCCAAACGTCGCCAGTGCGGTGGCGCGCGGAATCGAGATCGATGACCCGGGAGGGCGCTGCGTCTTCGGGATGGTCAAACAACTCGAGTCGAACACGGCTGGCATGACGGCTGAAGATCGCAAAATTCGCCCCGCCACCCCGTTCCAGGGTTCCCAACGGCAACGGAGAGCCTGCCCGAACGTCGGCGCGCTCGGAGACCTCCTGGAGGTAATCGCGTAATTCGTGTTGAGACGTTTTCATCATCGTTGCCACAGGATTCGAGTGAATTCCAACGGAACCGCCACTCCGGAGCGCTGGGGGATCGCACGGGCCGTATAGTCGCTCGTGGAACGTGTCGTGGAAACCGTTGCCCGATAGGTGTAGCATCGGGATGCGCCAGACAGCGGTCCGGTACGTTTCATCTCCTGCCGAACGGGCTCGCCGCCGTTGATTCCGTCCGCATAAAGCTCGACTCGCACTGCATTCGGGTCGAGATCATTCAGAAGGAGTTCGACTTCAAACACGTGGTGGTCCGCGCTGGTTTGGACCCGAGAGTCTCCGAACCGTAATGTCCCCCACGCCCGATCGACCGCATGCTGCCAATCGACCACTTGCCTGCCGATGGCTCCTTTCTCGGCAGCGCGCTCCCGGTAGGCGGCTGCCGCCGGTAGGTAGTGTTGCGCGGTATATTCGCGCACCGCGCGGTTGGCAGAGAAGTGCGGTGTCAACCGCGCCATGCTTTCCCGCATTCGCTTGACCCATGCGGTAGGAATGCCGCTTTCGTCTCGAGTATAATACTCCGGGATCACCTCCCGTTCGAGCAGGTCGTAGAGCGCGTCAGCTTCGACAGCGTCCCAGGCGGGATCGTCGCCATGCTCCCGGCCGTCCCCCAACGCCCAGCCCACGTCAGGCGCGTAGGCTTCCGCCCACCAGCCGTCCAGTTCTGAGAGATTGATGCCTCCATTGACGAGCACCTTCATGCCGCTCGTTCCGCTCGCCTCCCAGGGTCGCCGTGGCGTGTTGATCCAGACGTCCACCCCCTGCACGAGGTGTTCGGTCAAGAGCATGTCATAGTCGCTGATAAAGACCACATGAGGACAGGCTTCGGGCCGCTGAATGAACTGCGTCCACTGCTTGATCAGCGCCTGCCCCGCCTGGTCCGCCGGATGCGCCTTGCCAGCGAGGACGAGCTGCACGGGGCGTTCGGAATTGGTCAACAGACGCAGTAACCGCTCTGGGTTTTGCAGCAGCAGGTTCGGTCTCTTGTATGTCGCGAAGCGGCGTGCAAACCCCAGCGTCAACGCGTCGGGATCAAACAGATGCTTCGCGCTGTCAACCTCCTTGGGAGACGCACCGGATTCGGCACGTTGCAGGGCGACACGCTGCCGGACGTATTCAACGAAACACTTGCTGCCAGTGGTGCGAAAGTGCCAGAGTCTGGCGTCGGAAACGCGGCGAATGTCCTGGTCCAGGGTTGTCGTTGTCCCCAGCCAGCGGTCTTTTCCACAGGTTTCCGTCCAAAGATCATCGGCCGGGGCCGAGTCCCAGGTGGGCATGTGAACTCCGTTGGTCACGTGTCCGACCGGTACTTCGTCCTCCGGCCAGTGAGGAAAGAGCGGCTCGAAGATGTGCCGGCTCACCTGCCCGTGCAAGCGACTCACGCCGTTGACCGCCCCGCTCCCGCGGATGGCCAGATAGGCCATGTTGAAAGTCTCCGACGAGTCGTTCGGGTTCTGGCGGCCCAGGGCCAGCAAATCGTGAACGGAAATGCCCAGCTTTTCCTGGGCGTACCGACCGAGATACTGCTCGACGAGTTCCGGAGCGAAGCGGTCAAAGCCGGCGGCCACCGCCGTGTGGGTGGTGAACAGGTTCCCTGCCCGCGTGACGACCAGTGCGACTTCAAAGGGCTGCCCGGCCTCGTTCATGAAGGTCCGCGCTCGCTCCAAAATGGCGAACGCCGCATGCCCTTCATTCAGGTGGCAGACTTCCGGCTGGATGCCAAGCGCGTGGAGCAACCGCCAGCCGCCGATCCCGAGCAGCAGTTCTTGCTTGAGGCGCAGCTCCGGCCCGCCGCCATACAACTCGCTGGTAATCCCTCGATGAATGGGGATGTTAACCGCGTCATTGCTGTCCAGCAGGTAGAGCTTCACTCTGCCGACCTGGACCTGCCAGGCACGCAGCCAGACCGAATAACCAGGCAAGGCGATCTCCAACCGCAACCACTCGCCGTCCGCCTGGCGCAACGGCGCGATCGGCAACTGTCCGGGATCGTTGTACGGGTAGAGGGCCTGCTGCTCTCCGTTCCTGTCGATGATCTGGCGAAAATAGCCTTGCTGGTACAACAATCCCACTCCGACCACGGGCACGCCCAGATCGCTGTCGGCTTTGAGCTGATCGCCGGCCACATTGCCAAGCCCGCCTGAATAGATGGGCAAAGCTTCGCTCAACATGAACTCCATGCTGAAATACGCGACGCAGGTCAGGGAACTCTGCGCATGATTCTGCTGAAACCATGCGGGCGCCTTCACCGCTTGCCGCCTGGTATGCACCAGGCCATCAACATCCTTGCGAAAAACGGGATCGGCCAACAATCGCTTGATCCGGTCGCGCGAGGCCGTCTGTAGGACAACCCAAGGGTTATGAGTGATCTCCCACAGTTCGGGATCAAGCTGCCGCCAGACTTGGTCGGTAGCATGATTCCACGACCAGCGAAGATTCAGGGCCAGTTCCGCCAGGGAATCGAATCCGTCGATTTCCGTGGACCGAAGGCTGTATATCGGCTGGTGGTCACGCGTTTGTTTGCTCATGCTGTTTCCTTCACCATCGTCTTGGCCGGCGTCCTCACTTGCTGCATCCCTTACGTCAAAGCCTAACCGATGATGGCCTGGGCTTCCTCGGTGATGCGCCGCAAATGATCCTTGCTCTCCCACTCGGTTAGCCGAGCACGACTCGCACGTCGTGCGCCTGCGCGTCGTCCCGCAGCAGCACCCTGCTGCCCGGCTCCGGCTGCCCGTCCACCGTGACCGACTGGACGTGGCAGCCGGCACCAGTTGGCTTGTCCACCCGTATTCGATACGTCGCTGACCGGTGGCGGTAGGTAACCTCATACCCCGGCCAGCCCGCGGGGACGCACGGCTCGATGCGGAGCGTGTCCCCCGCCGGGCGGAGTCCGAGGATCGCCTCCAGGGCGACCCGATACATCCAGCCCGCCGAGCCGGTGTACCACGTCCAGCCCCCGCGGCCGGTGTGCGGCGGAGCGCCGTAGACATCGCCACAGACGACGTATGGCTCGACCTTGTAATGCTCCACTTCCGCCGGCGTGGTGGCGTGGTGGACTGGGTTGATCAGGTTCCACAGCTCCAGCGCCCGGTCGCCGCGCCCTTGCAGTGCCGTTGCCAGCACGACCCAGGTGGCGGCGTGCGTGTACTGGCCACCGTTCTCCCGGATGCCCGGCACGTAGCCCTTGATGTAGCCTGGCTGGAGCACCCCCTTGTCGAAGGGCGGCTCGAATAGCTGGATGAGTTTGCTGTCGGTGTGAACCAGGTGGTCTTCGACAGCAGCCATGGCCTGACTCGATCGCGCCGGGTCCGCGGCGCCGGAGATCACCGCCCAGGCCTGGGGGATGGCGGTGATCTGGCACTCGTCGTTCTGGGCTGAGCCGAGAGGCGTGCCGTCGTCGAAGTACGCGCGGCGATACCATCCGCCGTCCCAGGCATGCGCCTCCAGCGCGGCCCGCAGGGCCTCGGCCCGGTCTCGGCACCAGGCCGCACGCGCCGCGTCGCCGCGCGCCGTGGCCAATTCCGAGAATGCCTTCAGCACCGTGATGAAGAACCAGCCGTTCCAAACGCTCTCGCCCTTGCCGGCGACGCCGACCTTGTTCATGCCATCGTCCCAGTCCCCGGTGCCCATCAGGGGCAGGCCGTGCGACCCGAGCTGGTAGCCGTGCTCCAGCGCGCGGACGCAATGCTCGTAGACGGTCCCCGTTTGCTCGCTGACCGCCGGCAGGCCGTAGTCATCCTCCTGGTCGGGCCGGAGCACGGGGGACTTCAAGAACGCCACGCGCTCCTCGATCAGTGCCGTGTCGCCTGTCGCGGTGACGTAGTGGTGAACCGCCAGCGGCAGGAAGTACAGGTCGTCGGTGATGCGGGTACGCACGCCGCGGCCGGACGGCGGGTGCCACCAATGTTGCACGTCACCCTCCTCGAACTGCCGTGCGGCCGAGCGCAGGATCTGCGCCCGCGTCTCCTGCGGGGCGCTGGTGACAAGGGCCATGACGTCCTGGAGCTGGTCGCGAAAGCCGTAGGCGCCGCTGGACTGGTAGAAGGCCGACCGCCCCCAGACCCGGCAGGCCAGCACCTGGTAGGGCAGCCAGCGGTTGAGCATCAGGTCCAGCGCAGGGTCGGGTGTCCGCACCTGGACGGCCCCCAGGATTTGGTCCCACAGGCCCTCAACCGCCAGCAACGCCTCTCCGGCCTTGCCTGGGATGGTATAGGTCGTGACCAGGTGGCGCACCTGGTCCATCGTGTCTGCCTGTCCCAGGACGAAGACAACTTCCTCCGCCTGGCCAGGTGCCAGTGTGAGCAGCGTCATCAGTGCGGCACAGGGGTCGAGCAGCGGCCCAGCGCGACCGGACAGGCCGGAGCGCTTGAGGCCCGCGGGAGCGGACGGCGAGCCGTTCCGGCCCAGGAATTCAGTCCGGTCGGCGGTAGCGGAGTGCGGCCGCGGGCCGACGCCGGCGAACGCGACCCGGCCGGCAAAGTCACCCGCCCAGGCGCTGCGGGCAAGGACGGCGCCGATTCCCGCGTCGTACTCGCACACGACTTGCAAAGGGGCGTTGTTCCGGACGGTGCCCAGCACCCATTCGGCGTAGAAAGTCGCCGACAGCCGCCGGGGGCGGTCGCCGTTATTGCGCACGCTCAGGCGCACCAGCTTCACCGGGTCGTCGGGCGGCACCAACACCAGCAGCTCCAGCTCCAGCCCGTGGCTGTGGCGGGCGTAGCGAGTGTAACCCTGACCGTGTCGAACGCACACCGGCGAGCCGGTGCCGGCCGGCAGTGGGGTCGGCGACCAGAACTCGCCACTCTCCTCGTCGCGCAGGTAGACCGCCTCGGCGGGCGGGTCGGAGACCGGGTCGTTGTTCCAGGGAGTCAGGCGGTTCAGCTGGCTGTTGCCCGCCCAGGAGCAGCCCAGGCCGGCCTCCGTCACCAGACAGCCGAAGCCGGGATTGGCGAGTACGTTGGCCCACGGTGCCGGCGGCAGGGCCGGGCCGCGGGAGGTCGCGCCGTCGATCACGATCACGTACTCACGGCCGACCGGCGTGAAGCCGCCGAGGCCGTTCCAGAACAACAGGTCTTCGGGCGGAGAGGCCGCCGGGCACCCGATTTCCGGGGTCGCGGATTGCGCGGTCACGGCCAGCGGCGGCGGCAGCGAAATCGGTTCCGGCCAGCGCATGAGCTGGTCGGCCAACGTGCCGCGGCCACCGCCGAGGACCGCCCGAGCCGCAGCGGTAAGCAGCACGGCTTCGTCCTTGGAAACCTTTGCTGTGGCCAGGATGAACAGTCCGCCGGCCTTGCCGAGCAAGGGTCCCCCGCAGCCGGCCTGGAGGTCGGCCTTGAGCCGAGCGACGGCATCGCCGGCGGCGCTCATCCAGGATGACCAGGTCCAGGTCCAGGCCACGGCGGCGCGCGTAGGCGTGCCAGCGCACGAGGTGGTGGACCAGGGGTTCGTCGCCGGCGGTGGCGACGAGCGCCAGCACGATGGGGCGGTCGCCGGATATGGCGTGCCGCCACAAGCCCGACTGCCCCAGCCGGTTGGCAGCGACGGCGTCTGGCCGGCGCAGCGCGGGTCCGGTGAAGATCACGGCCCCTGCCAGGCGATTGAAGAGGGCGACATCGTTCGTTGTCAGACCCAGCTCCCGCAACTCCTTACGCCCCCACTCGCGGGCGCGGTCGAATGCACGGTCTGCGGCGTCCAGCTCCCGAAAGTGCTCGGTCAAGGCGGTCGCCGCTTCGCGCGTCTCCACCGCCCCTGTGACGAACGCGACGCGCGCCGTACCCCGTGGGGCGAGGCGGACGCGCCGCCGCAGGCTAAAGACTGGATCGAGCACTGGGCCGGTTGTGCCGGACAGGCAGGACCCCGTGTCCAGTGCCGCGGGGTTGGCCGAGGTCCGACCGCGGCCCAGGAAGCGGGCCCGGTCGGTCTCGTACTCCACCGATCCGTTGACTGAGCCGTCCGCCGCCGAAACGTGGATCGCCCAGACAGGCTTTTCATCAGCGTCCCGCGGCCGGCGGCGAGCACTCAGAGCACCTGGGCCATTCAGGAACTCCGTCTCCAGGAACAGCTTTGCAAAAGCCGGCGCGGCCTGATCCGTGCGGCGGTTGTTCAGACACACCTCCGCATAGCTGGTCAGATCGAACTCCCGGGGCCGGGCATCGTGGTTGACCAGCGTGACCAGGCGCACTTCCGCGTCCTGGTCCGGTGCAACGCAGATGGCCAGACGGGTCTCGATATCGGCGTCCCGGCGGCGGAACTCGGCCCGGTCGGCGTGGAACGCGACTTCGTATCCATCGACCGACCGGCACAGGGGTTGGTGCCCGATCGACCAAAGCGTACCGTCGCTGAGATCGCGGACGCAGGCGAATTGCCCCCAGCAGTCGCGGGTCGCGTCCTCCCGCCACCGCGTCACGTCCAGGTCTCGCCAGGAGCTGGTCCCTGCCCCGGAGGCGGTGATCATGACGCTATACCGCCCGTTGGACAGGAGAGCAACTTGGGGCACCGGCGTGTCGGCTTTCGGACTGCCCACCCTCTGTGTCGGGAAGGCTCGGCGGCTGGGTTTGTCGGTAATCACGGTGTTTCCTTCACATTCGTCTTGGCCGGGGCCTTCACTTGCTGCGTTCCCATCGTCAAAGCCTTGTTGACGATGGCCTGGGCTTCCTCGGTGATGCGGCGCAGATGATCCGCTCCCCGGAAGCTCTCCGCATAGATCTTGTAGATACTCTCGGTCCCTGACGGACGGGCCGCGAACCAGCCGCTCTCGGCTATGACTTTCAACCCACCGATCGGGGCGCCGTTGCCCGGCGCGTGGGTGAGGACTGTCTGGATTTTTTCGCCCGCCAACTCGGTGCTCTTGACCTGATGGGGCGAGAGTTTCGCCAACAGTTCCTTTTGCTCCGGCGTGGCCGGCGCCTGAACGCGGTCATAGAAAGGCTCACCGAACTCGCGCGTGAGGTCGCGGTAGATCTCGCCGAGATCGCTGCCCATCCGGGCTGTGATCTCCGCCGACAGCAAGGCCGGGACAATGCCGTCCTTGTCCGTCGTCCAGACGCTCCCATCCAGACGGACGAAAGACGCTCCCGCGCTCTCCTCTCCGCCAAAGCCAAGCGAGCCGTCAAGCAAGCCAGGAACGAACCATTTGAAGCCGACCGGCACCTCGTAGAGCTTTCGGCCAAGCTTGGCGGTCACGCGATCGATCATCTGGGTGCTCACGAGCGTCTTGCCAACCGCAGCATCCTTGCGCCATTTCGGCCGGTGCTGGAAGAGGTAGAAGATGGCGACCGAAAGGTAGTGATTGGGCGGAAGCAAGCCCGCGCTCCTGGTGACAATGCCGTGCCGGTCATGGTCGGTATCGCAGGCAAAGGCGATCTCGAATTTGTCCTTTAGGCCGATCAACCTCTGCATCGCATAGGGTGAAGACGGATCCATGCGGATCTGGCCATCCCAATCGACCGTCATGAAGCGGAAGGTCGGATCGACGGCCTTGTTGACGACCGTGAGGTCCAGCCCATAGCGCTCGGCAATCGGCTCCCAGTAGTGGACGCCAGCTCCGCCGAGCGGATCGACCCCCAGGTGGATCTTGGCGCCGCGAATAATCTCCATGTCGATCACATTGCCGAGGTCTTTGGTGTAGGCGTCGAGGTAGTTGTGCCGGTGAGTTGTGGAGGCCCGAAGTGCTTTTTCGTACGGAATCCTGTTAACGCCGCGCAGGCCACTTGCGAGAAACTCGTTCGCCCTCACCTCGATCCAGCCAGTGACGGCTAGCTCCGCCGGGCCGCCGTGTGGGGGATTGTATTTGAAGCCGCCGTCATGGGGCGGATTATGCGAAGGCGTGATCACGATGCCATCGGCAAGACCTGTCTTCCGCCCGCGGTTGTACGTCAGAATCGCGTGGGAAACGGCAGGGGTCGGGGTATACTCGTCTCCCTCCGCGATCATGACTTCCACGCCGTTGGCAGCCAGTACTTCCAACGCGCTGGCATCAGCCGGCACCGAGAGTGCATGCGTATCCATGCCGAGGAACAACGGGCCGTTGATCTTCTGCTGCGCCCGGTACTGGCAGATGGCCTGACTGATGGCCAGTATATGCCACTCGTTGAAAGCCTTGTCGAACGCGGAACCGCGGTGCCCGGATGTGCCAAACGTGACCCGTTGCGCTGGCACCGAAGGATCAGGCCTCTCGGTGTAATAGGCCGTGACCAGTTTGGGCACCTTGACGAGCATCGATGGCTCCGCCGGCTTTCCCGCAAACGGGCTCACTTTCATGGCATTTCCCTCCCTCGCCGTGACGACATTTTCGCCAAGCTCTCCCTCAGCGTGCCGAACGGCTTGTTTTGTTTCTCGACGCCTTCGTCCGCACTACGTCAGGCAGATCCAAAGGAGCATTGCGGTGCCAATCAACATCACCCCCACCACCACATACCAGGCGGGGTGAAGGGAGCCGAGGCGCCTCCCCGGTTCGGAGAGCGCGTGCTCCTCTTTCTTGTGCTCGCGCTTTTGTCGATGGGAGAGATCATGTTCGCGGTGGTGGTCCATGTCGTCTCCTGATTGCTGGCGTTCCTGGGAAACCGCCGTTGCCCGTAACGGGGGGAAGACGGGCCGGTACTCGTTGCGGCCGAGCCGCCTGGCCTGCCTGGCGATCAGCGCAGCGCTTTGAGCAGGTCTTGCAACTGGTCGAAGGCGCGGGCGATATCTCGCAGCGCCTGCTTCTTGTTCCCCTCGAAATCGCTCCTGGCCGTTTCCAGCTCGCGCCTGGCCTCCCGCAGATCCTCCAGCGCTGCCCGGATGTTGGGATTGTCCTTCCACTTCTTGTAGAAGTCCTTGTCGCGCCGGATCGGGGACGGGTCATCGACCCCGACGGCGAGGATCAGCCGGACGGACCGTACGGCATCGTCGATGGCGGAGAGGGATTTCTCTTTCCTGCCGCCGAGGTCGTCCTTGAGGCCGCTCACCACCTTACGGGCCTGCCGCAGTTCGTACAGCGCGGCGTGCATTTTCGGGTGCTGGATCTTTTTCTGCGCCTGCGAGGGCGCGGCCATCACGGCCAGGGCGAGGACGGGAAGAACAAGGAGCTTGCGGAACATCGAGGACTCCCGACGAATGACGGGCGTGGCCTCACGGCCGCGCTTTCTGTACTATTTGACTGACGCAATAGGCTTAATTGTCCGGCCAGTCCTGGCCGAGTGGGCTCGCTGGCTGGCTGTGATCGCGGCGGGCAGTACCACGGTTGCGGCAGGCTTCTCATCCGGCCCCCTCCTTGGGCCTGGGGTTATGCCAGAAACCGTCTGCCGCGATCAGGTCGTCCGCCTCTTTCGGCCCCCAACTGCCTTTCGGATAGGGGCGGGTCAAGTGGTGGGTCTTCAGGACTGGCTCGACCACCGCCCAGGCGGCCTCAACCGCGTCCTCACGAGTGAAGAGCGCTCCGTCGCCGGCCATGGCATCGCCCAGGAGTCGCTCGTAGGGTGATTCCTCGCCGTGTTGTTCTTCGACCAGGTAGAGTTCTCGCTGGTCGCCAACGAACTCCTTCCCTGCGCGCTTGACGCGAGCGGCAAGGGCGACGGCGGAACTGGGAGCGAGCCGGAATCGCAGATAGTTGGCCAGCCCGGTCGCCGGCGCTGAGTCGGCGAAAAGCTTCTGTGGCGGAGGCTTCAACTCCACCAAGACCTCGTGCGCTGTTTCGGCCAGGCATTTGCCGGAGCGCAGATACCAGGGCACTCCCTCCCATCGCCACGAGTCGATGAAGAGCCGCAGGGCGCAGAACGTCTCGACGTCGGAGTCCTTCGCCACGTTTGGTTCCTTCCGGTAGTCGGTATACTGGCCGCGCACCACGTCATCGGGCATTAGCGGGCGCATGGCCTGGAAGATCCTGGCTTTCTCCCCATGCACGGCTCCAAAACCCCTATAGGCCGGCGGCTCCATGGCCAGCAGTGCGACGACCTGGAAGAGGTGGTTCTCGATCACGTCACGCAGACAGCCGGCGGTTTCGTAAAACGCGCCGCGGTTCTCCACGCCGAAGTTCTCGGACAGGGTTATCTGCACGCAGGCCACGTAGTTGCGGTTCCAGATCGGCTCCAGGAACGAGTTGGCGAAACGGAAATAGAGGATGTTCATGATCGCTTCCTTCCCGAGGAAGTGATCGATGCGGAAGATCGAGTCTTCCGGGAACACCGACCGCGCGACGCGGTTGAGTTCACGCGCCGAGGCCAGGTCGCGGCCGAAAGGCTTTTCGACGATGACTCTCGCATGGTCGGCCAAGTCCGCGGCGCCGAGCCCGGTGATCACCGTCGCGAAGAGCGCGGGCGGAATGGCGAGATAGTGTGCCGGGCGTCGAGCGCGCCCCAGTGTCTCTTTGATCTTCGTGAACGTGCCCTGGTCCTTATAATCCCCGCTCACATAGCTGAGCAGGGACAGAAGCTGGTCGAAGGCACGTCGGTCATCGATGCCGGCCGATCGCGTTATGCTGTCCTGTACGCGGTCGCGCAACTGCGCAAGGCTCCACTTCGGTGAGGCGACGCCGATGACCGGGACCTTCAGCGCGTCCCGTTTCACCATTGCATAGAGAGCCGGGAAGATCATCTTGTGGGCGAGATCGCCCGTCGCACCGAAGAGCACCAGAGCGTCCGAATGGGAGGCGGTCATCGGGCATCTCCTTTTGGGGCAGCAGCCTTTTCCTCGTGGCCTTTCAAGGTAAACCCTCCGTGGTCCGCGGCGATGCCCACGCGCATCATGGGATGAAACTCGCCTTCCCGCAGCGGGGCCCCGGGGTCGAACCCTGCCATCGCCTGCTCGACGGTGGGACTGTACTCGGGCTGGCACGTCCATTCGCGTAAGAGCGGGTGCCAGTACCAGTGCTCGCCTGCGTTCCCTGTCAGCATCCAGACGAACCCCTGTTCTGACTGAACGAGGTTGTACGGGCCGCTCTGCCTGACCTGCGTCTCCATGTGACTTCTCCTGCTCCTGGAAGACGATCAACGACGAGCCAGGGCATGCTCGTGATGGGCTTCGTTTCCTCTGTCGATACACAGCTCATCCAGACCGGGCTCCGCGGCACCGTGCGCGTCCAGCCAGCCACCTGAAAATCCTGCCCGACACAGCCCGCGAACAAGGTAAGGACATTGCCGCATGAGACGCCACAGCAAGCCCGAACGGTAGTTCTCGATCATCAGAACGATAGGCCCCTGATTGAGGCCCAGGTGCCAGGGGGACACCCAGCCCGGCGCATCCGCGGACTCGCTCGGGAAGGTCGGATTGAAGGTGGCCTTGTAGCCGTACGTGTTGGCCACCCGCAGGTTCAGGTTGTCAAAATACTGGAGGGTCGGCAGCACGATCTCCGGCGCAAAGGGGAGCGAGGCGACAACGCCCCAGGGCGCTATGGTGCCGTCGTCGGGGCCGTCGGGTACGCCACGCGCCAGGTAGCCGAAGAAGTGCCTCTCTCTGCCTTTGATGTTCCGGGTCACCCAGCCGGGGCCATCGCAGGCTGTGATTCCCCAGCAGTTTTCACCATACGCGCTGAATTGGCCCGGATTGCGGATGGCGTATTGCTGCTGCACGTAAGTCGCCCGGCGGCTGTTTTCAAAGTAATCGATGCCCTTGCCGCGCATGTACCCGTCCTGAATCCTCCGAAAGTCAACCCACAAGTGGGAAACCTGATGGGTAAAGAGCGGGCCGGAATGCAACAACTCGTGGTCGTAGACCTTCTTCCACTGGTAGGACGCGGTCCAGGCGGCGTAGCTTTCCTCGGGTAGCGGGTGAGTCGGCGAACCCAGGCCGAGCAAGTAGAGGAACAGCGCCTCGTCATAGCCCTGCCACCGGTACGGCAGAAAGCCGCTCTCCGGCTTCCAACCGTGCGTGATGGTCGCCCCGCCGTCCTGGGCCCACTGCCAGTCGGCGCGCCGGTACAGTTCGTCGGCCAGTGTGCGGATTTCGCGCTCGTCCGCCGATTCGTTGGCGAAATAGGCAGCCGCGAGCAGCATGCCCGCGAGCAGAAAGGCCGAATCGACGGTGGACAATTCGCAGTTCCAAACACGCCTTCCGGTCTTCATGTCGAGAAAGTGATAATAAAAGCCCTTGTAGCCCGTTGCCTCCGCTCCCTTGCCCTGCGAACTATTCCGGAAAAACCGCAAGGTCGTGAGCGTTCGTTCAACGGCCTCCGCGCGGGTGATGAAACCGCGCTCCACACCAACCGGGTAGGCCGACAGGGCCAACCCGATTGCAGCGATGCTGGCGGGCGTGCCCTCCTGGGTTTTGTCCACAACCAGCCCGTTGAGAGGATTGACCTCGTAAACGAAATAGTCGAAGGTTTGGCGCTGGAGTGCGTCCAGCGGCTCCGAAGGTAGCCTGCGCTGGTTCATGTACAGGGGCCTCTCGGTTTGGGCCGCATCGAATCCCTGATCCACTGTTGCAATTCCTGTGCCCATCTCGATCTCCCGTTTCAGAGTGGCACAGCTGGGCTTGCTCAGGGCAATGGGACGAAGACGCTGCCGGTGCCGCTATCACCTGCCAGTTCGTACGTCCGGTGCCGGGTGTGATGGTGTTCCGGTTGTTCCGCGACGCGGCGCAAGATGGCGACGGCTTCGTCGTAGCGGTCGCCGGCCTGGACTGTCACCAGGGAGTGGCCCGAGTGAAACTGCTGCTCGCAGTGACGAGCCTCTGCCTCCGGAACGTTCAGGCCGATCAAGGCGCCGAGGATCCCTCCGCTCGCCCCACCCGTCACCGCCCCACCCAGGGCCCAGGCCAGCAGTCCGCCCACGATCACTGGGCCTGCTACCGGGAGGACGACCGCGGCCACCCCCAGTCCCAGGGCAGCACCGAGAACCCCACCGACGGTGGCCCCAACGGCCGCGTCCTTCCCCGCCTCTGTGCCCGACTCCACCGGAGGAGCCTCCTTCGTTGCCGGATCTTCCGCAATGAACCCGATCTGGTCGGACGCGAATCCGCTACTCCGCAACTCCTCGATGGCCTGCTCGGCGTGCGAGAAGTCCGTGAAGACGCCCACCGCCGTGTCTCGATCCGTTGTAGCCATAGATCACCGCCCTTTCTTTCGTGAGCAAGCTGTGCGGTCGTTGGTATCCCCACAGGGGGAGGCGTCCGGCTGCGAGAACGTGGAACTTACGGGTTTTCCTCCGGCTGAGCTGCCTCTTCGGAACGGTTTCGATGTTGACGGAGGATCTCTTCGGCGCGGGCCAGGTCCGCGGCCGCGACCCAGACCTCGGCCGAGAAGCCCGGAATGTCGCCGATACCGGCGTCCAGGTAATCGCCGAGCACCTGACAGCTAATGCCCTCTTGCTCGAGCGCTTGCTGCCAGACGTGGGCCTGAAAGGGTGTCGCGGCCGCGGCAAGGCGAACAACGTCGTGCTGATCTTTTGGGTTCATGACATCTCCTCGTTCACGCCGATCAAGCCTGTCCAGGAACATCGGGTTTGGTCGCGATTAACCGCTGGATCCTGGAAAGTTTGCCGAGTACAAACAAGACATTCGCCAGGGTCTGTTCCTGTCCCTGGCCACCCATCGTTTGCATGATCAGATCGCCTGACCCGAGGCCGATGACCCAGTGACGAAAGAGGTCGTCTTGCCGTTTCTGAAAGACCATGTTATCGGTGTCATAACTCTTATCCACGATACCCCCAAAGTATTCATGCGTGACCTGCCCCGGCCGAAATCTCCAGAAGCTCATATGGTCAATGACAAAAACGCTGACGAGCCAGGTCACACAAAGCACTGTGGAAGAGAAGAGGTAAAAGCCAAGGCTCAGGCAAATCGATTGGTTGCCGAGCCAGCTCAGTATTGTTCCCCACCAATCCAGGTGGACGAACAAGAGGGTGAAGAAAGCCAGGCCGGCGAGGATTAGTGCCGCTTTCATGCCGCGAACGCGGGCACTCGTAACCACGATCAGCAAGAGGAAAAGCAAGGTGTAAATCACCCCCAGGTCTTTGCTGGGATTGAACAACTCCGGCTTGCCGCCGATAATCACCTGTTCAGAGTGCAGCCAGCTCAGCAAAGCCATGACGTACCCCACCACCCAGAGCGGCCACCAGTAGAACAACGCGGAATGGCCGTAGACGATCACCTGGAGGACTTTCGCGGGCTGGTCGACTTCCGCCCGATCGGGATGGCTCGAATGGCCGGGTGCCTGCTGTATGTGAGTGGACATCGTAAAGATCTCCTGAACATTGGATATGTACCCGTAGGACGGATTTGCAATCTGTCCGCACTGAACTCGGACGGATTGCAAATCCGTCCTACGGGGAAACCAGCTTCTGCAGCCCGCCTTTCCTGGGTATCTCCCTGGCTTCCCGTTACACGCCGACGGCGGCCTGTTCGGCATGAACCGTGGTCGTCTTCGCTCGCGTCTGACGCAGCAGGTCCCTAGCCCGTTCCACCTCGTCGGCCGTTCCGTGGGCGACCAGGAGGAGTTTGCCGTTCTTGACCTCGGTCTCGTATTGCAGGACACTGTTCTTCGGAATGCCGATACTGGCCAGCGCGGCGCCGAGGGCGCTGACCCCGCCCACGACGGCGGCGCCTTCGAGGGCGCCGACGAACCAGGCCACCATGGGTCCCGCCACGAGCAGCGGACCAATGCCCGGCACCCAGAAGAACGCGGAGCCGAACAGCAGCCCCCAGAAGCCGCCCCAGAACGCCCCCACCTTGCCCCAGTACAGCATGCGATCGCCGGTAGTGTAGTAGCCCACGACGTGTTCTTCCGTGTGGTAATCCTTGCCGACGATCGACAGCCTTTTCATGTCGAAGCCGTCCCTCTGAAGTTCGCGGATGGCTTCTTCAGCCCGGTCGTGCGATTCAAAGACGGCGACGACGGAGTTCGTGTTGGACATCATCTGATTCCTTGCCTTTCGTTGCAGAGCGATATGGTTCCTCAAGCTCAGCGCTCGTCCCAGCCGGCGAGAACGCGTTCGATCTCCTCCTTGTGCCGCGTCTCATCCGCGACCTGGTTTTCCAGGCTCACCTTCAGGCCGACGTCCCCGATGGCATCCGCCTGACGCAGCCGCTGGTCGTAGTCCGCGATCGCTTGTTTCTCGGCGGCGAGCGCGTGCTCCAGCATTTCCCTCGGCTGCTCGGCGGGGGGGACCGGGCGCGGTTGGGTCGTCGGTTCGCCTCCGAGGGCGGCGATCTTGTCCGCCAGGAACTGAGCATGTCCCTGCTCATCGACAATCTCGGCCTGGAAGAGGGCGCGCAGTTCCCTGCGGTACGGCCCCGTCAGCTTGGCCGAGTATTGGATGTACATCACGATGGCCTGGTATTCGCCGGCCAGGTCGTGGTTGAGGCCCTCGATAAGGGCCTTGCGATCCGCTCCTGGCGGGGTCGGCTTGTTATTCCCCGCGACGCGGGTGTTCGGCTCGCCTTTTGTCGGTGTTCCTACAGACATGGTTCGGACCTCCTCGTGGTTGTTGATCTTCTCGACACGCGAATTACGTGCCGGGCATGAGCATCCTACCCGCCGTTTCCTTCACCGTTGCACGATCTCCTCACCCATCGCGAACGAAAAAAAAGCCGGCGTGGACGAACACCCTTGGTATTCGTCCACGCCGGCTTACTCGTCTAATGGGCCCCCCTGGCATGGCAGGGTTGCCCTTTAGTTAGTCTTCCGACGACTTCATAATGAAGTCTGTAGCGGAGCCGGTTGAAAGTTCACCAAGGCCCCGCAGTTTTTAATATACGCCTCTGACCAGGGAATGCAAGGGGCAGCCGGGATCGCTACGCCGACAGCGTGCCGCCGGGCCGCAGCAGGGGTGCCTACTCCGGGTCATAGACGCGGTAGGCGAGCAGTTTCACCTGGTCGTTCACCAGGAATCAGGCCCGGGCATACCCCCACACCAGCAGCGTCCACTTCCAGCCTATTGGCGTCATCAGGTCCAGCACCCGATACACCGCGATCAGGGTCGCCAGAACCTGCGTGCCGACCCCCGCCACAAACAGGATGGGCGCCGGTGGAATCGACCAGAACGGGCCGCGAGTGTGCGTGACGAAGATGGTAATGCGCCCGGCGACCGACAGTTTCAAGTACATGAAGGTCAGGAGTGTCTCCCGGTCGAGGTGCAAAACGCGCTCCCCCAGGTAGAAGAGGCCAAACAAAACGAACACACCAGTGATGCCGAGGACGGTCGCCAGCCCTAGTCTCAGCCGCCGCTGGCTTCCTTGACCGCCAGGACGACCTCGACCGGGACCCAGATGCTACGGTGCTCTTGGTTGACGACTCGGAACCCCGCCGCTTCGAGTGCCCGGGCGATGAAGATGGGCCGGCAGTCCACGAAGTTGGGGAAGTGCTTGTGCGTCCACTCGTAAAGGTGGAAGATCATGCCGTGCCCCTGCTCCTTCGACATGCCGACGACCGCGATAGGGCCGCCCGGCCGGAGCACGCGCTTGCACTCCGCCAGGACGAGCGGGATCTCCGGGGTGTCGAACAGTTCCAGGGTAAAGCTCATGAAGATCGCGTCGAGCGTCCCGGCGGGGTAGGGCAGGTGCAGAGCGTCGCCACACGTCAACTCGGCCCGGCCGCTCAGCCCGGCCTTTTGCAGGTTCTCGTCGGCGTGCTGGCGCATGGCGTCGGAGAGGTCGATGCCGTACACCTTGCCGGCCGGTCCGACCGCCTGGCCCAGGGCCACCAGGCAGTGGCCGGTGCCGAAGCCGATCTCCAGCACCTTCTGGCCTGGCCGGACCGCGAGCAGATCGAGCCCGGCCTGGCGGGCCGGCGCCTCGCTGTGGTCGGCCATCAGGTCATAAATCCGCGCGATGCGGTCGTAATACTTCCTCGTCTCTTCCCGCGAGTTGAAGACGCGCAAGACGGCCGGCTCGACCGGGTCTTGGATCGATGCTTCTGTTGACATGGACTTGCCCTCGAAACACGCATTCCGGGCGAACACCCGAGTTGTTAGCTCACCGCTTCTGCGACGGGCGAGACAGTTTTTGCAGTTGCCTCTCCAGTTCGTCCCATTTGTGCTCCAGCTGCTGAAAGCGTTGATCGAAGTCGCTCGCGGGTGGCGAGGCCACCCTGGGTTCCGGCGGGCCGAACGCGCGTATGTAAGCAATCAGGTCACGAGCCTGGTCTGTGCTAAGCCGACCGCGGAAGGATGGCATGAATACCCCCTTGCCATCCAGGATGCTGGCCAGCAACTGCGGATCAGCCTGCCTTTCCTGCCAGGCGCGCTCGGTGAAATCGGGGATGGGGGGCATGCTGGGCCGCATCGCCGTGCCTCGCCCGTCGGGACCGTGGCAAGTTATGCAGTACTGCCGGAAAAGCCCCGTCGCCACGCGCAGTCTCGCTTCGACCTCGGCCGATGGTGTCGCCGGGCCCGATCGCGGGGTACGAATCTTCGGGCCCGGAATGACCGCCGGGTGTGCCGGCCCTGGCGGGATCGGATGGTGTTGTGGCTCCAGGGTAACCACATGCTTCCCCCCACGGAACGCCCTCACGTATGCGACCATTTGCTGCGCCTCGGTCTCGGGGACCTTGTCTTTCATGGGCAGCATGAACTTCCCTTTTCCATCCAGGATTGAGTGGCGGAGTTCGGCATCCGTGCGGGACTCCTGCCATTTGGCCCTGGTAAAATCCGGGATTTCGGCCATCGCCTTACGCACCGTTTCACCACGCCCGTCCGCGTCATGGCACGCCAGGCAGTAAGCGCGGTAGATTTGGACCGGGGTCATTTGGGACGCGGCCGGAGCGGGCGGTGGTTGTTTCGGCTTCGGACCGATCGGCGCACTTGGGTGGACCGCAAATGCCCGGACGTACACCGCCAGGCCGAGAATCTCTTGCCTGGAAAGCTTGTCCCGATACGCAGGCATCAACGGCTCTTTCCCGGAGAGGATTTGGTGAGTGATCTCGAGATCGGTCTGCGACATTTGCCAGGCAAGGCTGGTAAAGTTCGGAATGGTCGGCATTCCTTTGCGAACCTGGTTTGCCGTGCCATCCACCCCGTGGCATGCGGCACAGTTGGTATTGAAAACCCTGGCAATGTCCAGCTTCTGAACCGGTCCGGCCGGTTCAGCGGGCAAAGTCTTGGCGGCAGCGGAGGCCGGCTCCTCCATCCGCACGTCGGTAGTAATGGCGAAAATCGTCAGGCCCACCAATCCAACCGTTCCGAAGCCCAGAAGGGTCATGGCCAGCGGCCGGCGGCGCGGGTCACAGTGCGGATTGCGGTCCATGAGTGGCCAGAAAAACAGTAGCAAAAAGAAGACGGCAGGCAGCACGAAGGTGCCCACAATTTCGTAGGGTCCTTCAAAATACCGCAGGAGCCGGAAAAGGAACATGAAGTACCACTCTGGACGTGCCTCGTAGGGCTGGGCGGGGTCGGCCCTGGCCGCCAGGGGAGCTGGCCGATAGTAGCACCACACTCCCAGCCCGACCAGAAGGACAAGAGCGAGCACGCCATCTTTCCACGCCTGGCACGGCCAGAATGGCTCAGCCTCCGCTTCGAGTTGGCCGTGGGATTCCCACCAAGGAGGAGTAACACCGTGCAGGCGGAACAGATAGAGATGCACCACCACGAGCAGAATTAGGAGGCCAGGGAGTATAAAGGCATGCAGACTGAAAAACCGAGTCAGAGTCAGGTTGCCCATCTCGGGCCCGCCTTGCAGGAACGTGTGCAGGCCATCCCCGATGACCGGCACCGTGCTGACTATGTCCAGCCCCACCTTCGACGCCCAGTACGCCTTCTGATCCCAGGGCAACAGGTAACCCGTAAAGGCAAGTCCGAGGGTGCAGAAGAGCAACACCACGCCAACCATCCAGGTAAGCTCGCGGGGGCGCTTGCAGGCGCCCCAGACGAACACCTGCACCATGTGAAACAGCAACAGGATCACCATGGCGCTGGCACCCCAGTGGTGCAGAGCCCGGATAAACCAGCCGAAGGGTACATCTTCCTGGATGAACTTCACACTCGGGTAAGCAGTTTCCACCGACGGAGCATAGTTCATCGTCATCAGAATGCCCGTGATCACTTGGAGCGCGATCGTGAACAAGAGGAGGCTGCCGAAAGCTGCGGCCCAGCGCGAGCCTCCCGGAAGGGGTTCAAGGAGCAGTGCGCGTTTCAGCCAACTCCATGAGGTTCGCGATTCCCAGAATCCAGGTGCTTTCTGCTGGACAGGTCCTGTACTCATAGCTTCCCCCTCTCGCAAGCATCAAACCTCAACGGGGATACGCCGGGCCACGCCGATCTTGAAGTCTTCCCATTTGACCCACAATTGACCATCGTGAATCTCGTAAGGCAGCGGGTCCATCGAGCGGGGCGGCGGCCCGGCGATATGCTGTCCCTTGGCGTCAAAGGTACCCCCGTGACAGGGGCAAATAAACTCTTTCACGTCGGGGTGCCAGTTGACCGGGCATCCCAGGTGAGGACATATCGGTGACAGCACGGTCAACTCTGCATCGGAATTGCCGTCCCTCCGTACCCAGACCGCGTGTCGTTGGCGGGCTTTTTCCCAGCCGTCCTCGCGAACCACTTCCAGCGACAGGAGCCGCCATTCACCGACCGAGAGGTCGTTGATGGGCCCTAATTCCACGTAAGCTGTCCCCCCGCTGCCGCCGCGCCGCTTTCTCAAGAAGGGGGCACTCATGTAGCCGAAGACCGGAATTGCCAGCAGCAGGCCGATAACTGCCAACAGTGCATCTGTGCATAGACGCAGGAAACGCCTGCGATTCGTTGTCGAGTCTGCCATGAAGTTGTACCCTCCGATTGCCGAGAGCTGTTTTGCCTGGAGCGGCGGAGCCTGGCCGAGTGGGCTCACTGCCAGACCACCGGCGGAATTTGGGCCAGCGCTGGGGCAATCTGGTCCGCTGCCGTAAGCCGCTCGGCAGGAAAGCTGGTGGTCAAGGCCAGGCAACGGCAACCGGCCGCCTTTGCCGCCTCCACCCCGGCGACAGTATCCTCGACGACCAGGCAGTCGGCCGGGGGGAGCCCCGGCCGCTGTGCCGCCGTCGGGAACAGGTCGGGATGCGGCTTTTTACGGTGGACGTCACACTTGATGCCTTCACCTTCAAGGACATTCTTGAGGATCTCCGCTTCGGCGGGGTTGGTGGTTGTCTGAATCTCCACAGGCTCGTTCATGTCCACGAATCAGTCTCCTTTTCGGGATGGATCGTATTCGCCACGTTCCCGAGCGCGACTGGCGACCTCGCCTTTTCGCTGCAACACGTTCTCTCCAGAATCCTTGCGGCGCAGAGAAAAAGCGAGGTCGCCAGTTCGCCATGTGCCGGGTGACTCTGCCGGGCTCTGATTGACCATGCGACAAAGTCATCTTAGTGATGCAGAAGCGCATCTTCGTGCATGCTCTCGCTGGCGTGGTCCTCGTGCTGCGGGGGACCATCGTCTGGACCTTCGAGATCGACCTTCAGGTTCAAGAAACGAAGCAAGTCCTTGAGGCAGACGATCCCCACCAGCCGCCCACCTTCGTTGACGAGCAGGCGGCTGGAGCTGGTCTGCTGCATCTTGCTCAAGGCCTCCATCGCGTCGGCGTCTGGGGCGATGGTGACGGCCCCGAGGTCAGACGACATCACCTCGCCGACGGAGCGGTGGGCCCACTCGTCGCGGGGAATTTGCAGGATGGCCTGAGTCGTGACAACGCCCTCCAGCCGTCCGTTTGCAACCACGGGGAACGCGCGGTGGTGGTAGCGATAGACGTAGCCCTCGACCCATTGAAGCAGGTCCAGCGACGGTGAGACGACAATCGGGTCGGGGTTCATGAACCGGCGCACCGGCTCGCCCTCGAGAGCCTGCCGGATCAGCACCTGCTGGTAGCCACTCTTGGCCGCTCCGTTCAGGAACATCCCGATCAGGACGCTCCAGATTCCGCCCACCCAGTTGTGGGAGAAAAACTGGATCACGCCCCAGCCGATCAGCACCCAGGCGAAGACCTGGCCGGCGTTGGAGGCCCAGCGCGTCGCCCGCCGCACGTTGCCGGTTGCGCCCCAGAGGATCGAGCGCAGCACGCGGCCCCCGTCGAGCGGGAAGGCGGGAACCATGTTGAAGACGAGCACCACCGCGTTGATGGTGGCCAGGTAGCCGAGGACGATCACGACAGGATGCGGCCAGTTGCCGTGGTAACCAACCTCGGCCACGACCCAGAAAACAACGGCCAGGACGGCACTGACGAGGGGACCCGCGATGGCCATGAGGAACTCAGTCCCGGCGGACTTGGGCTCTTCACCAAGCTCGGAAACCCCGCCGAACAGAAAGAGAGTGATGCCGCTGATAGGCATCCCGCGGGACCGGGCCACGAGGGCATGTCCGAACTCGTGCAAGACGATGCAGGTGAAGAAGGCCAGTGCCGTTATCAGGCCCATGATCCAGTAATCGGCCTGCGCCAGTTGCTGCGTGTCCCCGGGGAAGTATTCGTGCAGGATGACCGGGAAGCCCTCGGCAAAGCTCAGCGTGAGCAGGGCGAGGATCAGCAACCAGCTCACGTCCACGCTGACCGGAATTCCCAGAAGGCGAAACAACCGCCAACGCATGCCAAACATAAGTTCCCTCCAATCACCCAAGCTCAGCAGTGGCGGCCTGCTGCGCCGAAACTTGCGAGAGCCAATGAAGCGGCCCCCGTCTGCTTTATCGATTGGTTCAGCGAGGCAGACTTGGATGCACCGAGGTCAGAGTACCGAGCCCGGTGGCCCGTCTTTGATTTTCCCAATCCTCAGGGAGCTTTGTCCACCGGCCGCCGCGATTTAGGCGGCGGGTAAACGGCCCTGGCGATCGTGGCTGAGAGCCACCCGAGCACCCATCCAAGGAAGAGCAAGAGGAAGGTGTGCGCAGTGTCTTTGCTGGCTACGGACGCAACACCCGCCAGGATGATAGCCCATACAACTGCACAGCCGATGCTGTATGCCGCGTAGGTATTGAACGACAGTTTCATTCCATCATCCTCCTTCACCAAGCCGCCGAAGATGTGATCTGATCCGGCCTCAGCCTCTCCTGCCGTCACAGGTGATGGCGATCTCGTAGGCCAGCATCGGCAGAATGGTTAGCTCCGTTTCGGGCCAGGAGACGTCTTGCCTCCAAACCACCGGCCCAGGCGAGACGACAAGCTGAAGAACGGAGCCGCCGCCTTCGCATCAATTGCCTTGAGGCTGCGAGCAGCTTGCTTGCGAACGGCTCCGTGCTCGTCGCTCAGCAATTCGCTCAGTGCCGAGAACGCCGCATTTGCGTCCGGACCGAAGCAGCCCAGGGCTTCGGCGGCATTCCGGCGCACGTCTTCTTCTTTATCCTTCAGCGCGTTCGCGAGAGCAGGGACGACGGCGTTCGCATCCCGCGCGATTTGTCCGAGGGCCGTGGCCGCGTTACCGCGGAGGTATTTATCCTCATCCCGGAGGGCAGCAATCAGGGCCGATGTCGCGGTCGCCGCTGCCGGCCCGATGGTCCCCAGCGCGACGACCGCTTGATTGCGGACTTGCCATTCCGACGTCTTCAGCAGCTCCATCACGCTTGGGACCGCGGCCACGCCGATGCGAGCCAACGCCTGGATCGCTCGCTGTCGCGCTGTTCTGTCCTCGTTCGCCAGCTCCTTCATCCAGTATTCCTTTTTCCCCAGATCCTCAGCGGACATGATGAGGTCCTCCCTTCTCAGTGGTTGCTTTTCTTTAGCCGGAAGTCACATGCTTGCTTTCTGCATTGGGCAGCGGAGTTACTCGCTCGGCGGCCCCCTTGGTCCGGGCCACGTTCAGGTGGATGTACTGTCCGGGAACGCAGTTTTCACGACGAGCACCGGACAGGTCGCCTTGCGCAACACCTGTTCGGCGACGCTGCTCATCAGCAAGCGCGACAACCTGGTGCGGCCGTGAGGGCCCATTCCTCGGTTCACGAAGATGGCGGCAGCGATGTCTTCTCCGTCCCAGGAGCTTGCAGGCGATGAAGCGTCTCGACAATCAACTCGGCAACCTGGGTGACAGACAGACGCATGGCGTTAAGGACGAGATCGTAATGCGAGGGATCGAGCGTGTCCTTGAAAAAATGGTCCCAGACGAAGTCTTTGCGCTCGCGGTCGATGGTCCGCACCTGCTGGGCTGCTTCACGTTCGGTAATGCCGCGCTGGCGGGCCAGCGCCGCGATGCGTTCGCGCGCTGAACCCACGAGGCGAACGCGCAAGGTCGTTGCGGCGGGCAGGATGAAGGCGGCGGCGCGACCAACGATCACGCATTCACCGTGGACGCCGAGAGCGTGTACGGTCTCGATCAGCTCGTGAACGTAGGCGGCTTCGCTCGCCCAGGGGGACACACCGCCCGTCACGAGAGAAGCCAGGGAAGCCTCGATGGATTCGCGCAGCCAGCTCTGCTGGCGCTTATCCACGCTCTCCAGCAAGGCCGTCCGCAGGCCCATCGCCTGGGCGATCTGCTCGAGAAGTTCGTGATCGTAAACGTGCCAGCCCAACAGTCTGCCCACCTCTTTGGCGACCAAAGTGCCCTGCGTCCCCGCTTCGCGCGACAGGGTAATGGTGAAGGCATGAGACGTCCGCGGCTGGACGTTCTGCTGCGCAGTGGTAGCCTGGCGCCGCGCCTCCCAGTGCCGGTAAGCCTTTTCGACCGGTTGCGACGAAGTGCTGTCGTGTGACAGTGCGGACGATCGGTCGTGGTTCATGTCAACCTCCTGAGTCTTGCCGTTTCGTCGTTACCACCCGAACGTCACGCTTTGCAGTCCCAGATAGGCGATGACCAGGTCCAGAGCGAGGGCGGCGACAGATACGAGCATCGCGACGATGGAGAGCCGGTAGTCCAGGGACCGCCGGCGCGCCATCGTGCAATCAACGAAACCGAGCACCAGCCCGGTAAGACCCCAAACGATTCCCAGGGGAACCCACCAATAGAACACCCCTCCAAGGACCCCAAAAACGAGCGAAGCGACACTCAGACCGCGGAGGTTCTGTGTGGTTTTTTCGGCGGTCACCTTGTCGTCTTTGATTTCCGTGTTCACGTTGTTCTCCTGGTTAGAGAAGCTTGCAGGCGATGGAGCGCCTCGACAATTAGTTCGGCGCTTTCGGCGACGGACAGACGCGACGTATTGAGGACGAGATCGTAGTTCCGCGGATCGACCGGGGCCTTGCCAAAATGGTCCTGGACGAAGTCGGTCCGCTCTCGATCGATGTTCCGGACACGGCGTGCCGCGTCACGTTCGGTGATGCCGAGCTTCCGGCTCAGCGCCGCGATACGCTCTCGCACCGGGCCCACAAGACGAACGCGTAGGGTCGTTGCGGGAGGTAGAATGAAGCCGGCGCCACGACCGACGATCACGCATTCGCCGTGGATCCCAAGGGCAAGGACGGTTTCAACCAGTTGATGAAAGTAGGCACCCTCGCTTACCAGGGGACTCCATTCGCTCTTCAGAGGTGCCGACCTGAAGGCCTCGACGGATTCCAGCAGCCGGCTCTGCGCTGGATCATCCACACTTTCCAGCAAGGCGGTTCGTAAACCCATTTCCTGGGCGATCCACTCCAGGAGTTCGTGATCGTAGACGTGCCAGCCCAACAGGCTTCCCACCTCCCGTGCGACCGCAGTGCCTTGCGTCCCAAACTCGCGCGACAGCGCAACAGTGAAGGCGTGGCAAGCCGGGGATGAGAGGTCTCGTTGAACAGAGCCAGGCTGCCTCAGTGCCTCCCAGTGCCGGCGGGCGTTTTCTGCCATCTGCGACAAAGAGCTTTCGCGGGTGTGCGCTGCGGGACTTTCGTGATTCATGGCAACCTCTTGGCTCATACTGTCGATCACTGTCAAGATCGGCTAAGTTTGGCAATCACCTTTTCGATGATTGCCTCCTGGTGAAGGACATACTTCCTGTAGTCAGCGTGATCGGTGCGGTGCTCCTCGACGAGCGTGTTTCGACGCCTTTGCTGGAGCCAGTTCAGCAATTCCGCGCGTTCCCCCTCAGTCAGGGTCAGAGTAAACTCGGTGGACAGATCATTGAGTGTTGACATCAGTAACCTCCGACAGATGGGTACCCTAAACTGATGTCCCTCACGCAGAGAGACCTCAAGCAACACGCATGCAGAGGCATTACGGCCGATTGAGGTGGTGTTCCCGATACCATCGGGACGGGTCCGCCTTCAACGCCGCTACCATGTTCGGGAGCGTTTCACGCAGCGACCGCCTGGGCACCCACCCGAGCAGCTTTGCGCCCGGCTTATGTCGAGCGCGTAATGGTCCTCCGCCCGGTCAATCATCCAAGGGCGTAGAAACGGATCGTTATGTTTCAGAAGCATCGTCTCCGCCCACATCCCTGCCCTGGCAAGCACCTTGGGGACGCCATAAGTCGCCCATTCGTGTCCATGAATGAGGATTCCGAGATCGTGCTGGATTTCCCTGTAGCTGAGCGTCTCCGGCTCACCAATCAGCAGCGTCAACTCAGGCGGCAATTCTGTCCGGCGCTCGATAAGCCGGCGGAACACATCGACAAGATCATCGAGGTGGATGAACGCCTGGCCGTGTGACGCGTGGCCCGGAAAGACATGACCGTGGAGCTGGTGCTCGTAGATGCGCTGGATCTGATGAGCAAGCGGAAGCGAATGGCAATAGTCGTCGTACACGCCGGCCACGCGCAACAGAACAACGGGGGTGTCTCCATGATGCTTCCGAATGGTGTTCTCCGTCTTCAAGCACGAGCGCGGATGCTCCCACTGGGGCTTCAGGGGTGAATCCTCGTTAATGCGTTCGCCAGGCTGGCACGGGGCGTAGACGAGCATGGTGCTGGAGTAAATGATCTGCTCAACCATCACGCGCCGCAATTCGGCCAGAAACCGAGCGGTCCCCTCGATGTTGATCTCTTCATAGCGAGGGCTTTCCTCCCCTGAAAAGTCATAATAAGCTGCCAGGTGAATCACCGACGCGATCGGCGCGTGGTGGCTCTCGCGGAGGTATTTGACCGCAAGCTGGATATTCTCCTTGCAACCGAGATTCAGGTACACTTCTTCGGTTCCACCCGGGCGCTGGAGCAGAGGTTGATCGACGTCACAACCTACCACGTCAAAGCGCATGGAAAGTTGATTCGTGAGCGTGGAACCAATCAGCCCGTTGCTCCCTGTGACCAACACAACTTCTCGTATAGAACTCATGAAAAGCCCTTTCATCCAGGGACTACTCCCTCCGGTCCCGCAGCCAGCTGGCTCTCATTTCTAGACCTATGCAGGCATATTCGCCGTCCTGGCGTTGTCCATCGACTCCTGGTGCTCGCGGTTGGGGAGTGCCTCACGCTTGCCAAGCACCTCGATGGCGAGGGGAATGGTGCTGAGCGCTCCCACCACGGCAAGAGCCCAGCCTGCGGCCCTCCGCTGACTGTCGGTCAGCCTGCCGGCCAGCAGGAGGCCGAGCCCCGCACCGAGCACCACGCGGGTGCCGGCCAGCAGGGCCAGTTCGGGCAGCGTCACTCTTCGCTCTTGCATGTTGAATCCCTCCGAATGAGATGGGAACAAGTCCTGCTCACGCTGTGATGAGTCTTCCACATGGGCTGGAGGTCCCAGCCCCTTGACAGACGACCAGGCCGGAGCATCGCTGGCCGGGAACGACTCCTCGGAAGCCTCCTGCACCGGGTCATGGACCGTCGGCGACCCGCTTCTCTCTGTTCCGCCCGGTGCTCCAACCGCCGACGCGTCCGAGAGACGGTCGGCCGTTGGAGTCAGATCCGATTCACGCGCGCCCATTCTGCATCTCCGCAGCGATCGGTTTTTTTCACCCGTCGGACGTTGTCACTGGTTACTGAAGTGCAACTCTCGTGCCGCCTCGTGCTCTGCTCACGTCGTCTCCATATCGTTCGTCCGGATTGGCGCAGGGCCATTTTTCAGAAGCAGCCCTTCTCGATTTCCTCGGCGACGAGTTGCTTGATGCAAGCCACACCGGCACACTCCTTGCCCGAGTCAATAGTGGCAGGGGACCGAAGCAATGGCCGAGATCACCTCCTCGTCCGAGACATCGTCCGCTGTGCCCGTGAAGGACGTGTCCTTCCGATCCATGACGATGG
The DNA here is from genome assembly GCA_963750165.1 of uncultured Gemmataceae bacterium. Taxonomy (GTDB): domain Bacteria; phylum Planctomycetota; class Planctomycetia; order Gemmatales; family Gemmataceae; genus CAVVPN01. Next base: position 2,008,699 of record CAVVPN010000003.1, read on the forward strand.
CCTGCCCAGAGCAGGCATTCCCCCGCAATGCCTCGATCAGTTGCCCGCGCTCCGTCTCACTCAACGGTCTGTGGTCCATGATTCCTCTCCTTTGGAAGTTGTCCAGCCTGGGAGGGGGAAGCACGATTCGCACCGCGCGATCTACCACTCACCCTGCCATTGCTGGGAATCACTCATTTGCCTTCCAGCAGCTCCTTCTGCGCCTCCTGTTCACGTCACCTCGATAACAGGGCGTTCGCACAGGGCCAACCACCTTGCCGGGCCTCGAACCCGGACCATCGACCGATGGCATATCCCCAAACGGACAAGGCAGAGAGTCGTTTTGCTTCAGGCACGACACAGCCTGTTTGACCTCGCGTTGACTTCAACCGCCAGCCCGCACTGTCGCTGCGGGTCTGGGAGACGTGCAGACTATCTTCCCGTCTGCAAGGGGTCGGTAGACCTGTCTGTCTGCCCGGACATGCCCTTGCCCGGAACTGGCGGCAAACAGTACGTTCGCGTGTCACCCCCCGATCTACTTGGAGGAGCACCCATCCCCGAGAGGCAGCACGCTGCGTGCGTGCATTCCCCACATAGGGATTCCGGCGTCTCAGCCGGATGCTAGATTGTCGGCCATCAGCAGACGAGCATTCGCCGGCCCGCGTGCGTGTGTCAGTTTGTGTCGCGTTCTCCCTTCGAGTTTGCCGTGATCGGTGTCGAATTCGCGCCGTCACGCGAGCGCGAACGCGATGTCAGTCCGCACGCTGTTGACGCCCAGGCGTGCCAAGCGGAGTATCTCCGTGGCTTCCCGTTACACGCCAACGGCGGCCGGTTCGGCATGGACCGTTGTCGTCTTCGCTCGACTCTGATGCAGGAGGCCTCTGGCCCTCTCCACCTCGTCGGCCGTTCCGTGGGCGATCAGGAGGAGCTTGCCGCTCTTCACCTCGGTCTCGTACTGCACGATGCTCTTCTTCGGAATTCCGATGCTGTACAATCCGGCGCCGAGGGCGCTGACCCCTCCCACCAAGGCAGCCTCTTCGAGCGCGCCGACGATCCACATGACGAGCGGCCCCGCGACGAGCACCTGGCCAATGCCCGGCACCCAGAAGAACGCGGAGCCGAACAGTAGCCCCCAGAAACCACCCCAAAAGGCTCCCAGCTTGCCCCAGTACAGCATGCGATCGCCGGTGGTGTAGTAGCCGACGACGTGCTCGTCCGTGTGGTAATCCTTGCCGACGATCGACAGCTTCTTCATGTCGAAGCCGTCCTTCTGAAGCTCGCGGATGGCGTCTTCAGCCCTGTCGTGCGATTCAAAGACGGCGACGACGGAATTCGTGTTGGACATCATCTGGTTCCTTACCTTTCGTTGCAGAGTTACGTGGATCCTCAAACAGAAGCACTGTGCTCCTGTTTCCCTTTCGGTTCATCCCTCGCAAGCGCGCCTCTCCCTCAGCTGACCGAGAATGCGGAGGCGAGTCGGCCGGCCTCAGTACGTCGCGAACTAGAACGCGGCCATGTACTGCCCGCCGTAGCGGTGGAGGATGTCCATCGCCTCGGGGTAGCGGTCCCCCGCACGGACCATCACCAGCGTGCGGCCTTCCTGGAGGGCCTCCTCGTAGTAGCGGACCTCGTCATCGGGGATTTCCACTCCGATCAGCGAGCGAAACATCGCGCCAGCCCACAACGCGGTCGGCGCGGCCCCCGCCGTCCCCGCGACGGGGGCCACGGCGTCGGGAAGCACGATACCGACCTGGTCCGACCCGAACGCCGCCCCTAGCAGGCCGCTGACCGCCTGCTCGGCCTCGGCCCGTGACGGGAACGCCCCGATCGTCGTTGACCGTATGGCAATGACCATGATTCTCCTCCAATCTGCACTCCTCGTTGTCCTCGCCATTCTCCGTCCGAGAAACGGGAAGGATCTTTCAGCTTCGCTCAGCCAAGGCACCTTCGGCTTGCCCTTTGGGGTCCTTCCTGTGCCCGATGAACAGCCAGATAGCCCAGGCGATCCCACCTACCAATCCACCGGCGAATTGGCCGCCGATTTGACCGACATCTCCCCAGGGGAGCTGTCCGGCAACACCACCGGCGGAGGCGCCGGCGAACATCGCCATCAGAAGCACCAAGAAGCGCGGGTTCTTTATCAAGCCCAGGAGCGCCCCGCCAGTACTCCCACCGCGCCTCCGACCGGTAACGCAATAGTAAACTCCCCTACCGCGACGCCTCGGACGCGCCAAATGCTCTCCATGATCTTGATCCCGGCGGCTCCACCGAGGAGCATCCAGAAAACCATCATGAGTACGGGCGCCAAGACCGGAGGAATGGGCGCGGTTGACGTCGCGGCATCCGTAACCGCTTGCTGCGTGTCTTGCATGAAGGAAATCCCTCCACGAGCCTTGGGGCAAGGCGACTCCCAACTCGCCCGGTCCGACGCCGGAGCCTCTGCCCGGCGTCTCATTGTTTTTCCCCTTCGCCGACGGGCGGGGGGAGTGTTCCTTCACCCCCCACTCTCATTGCCTGACGACTACTTGCGGACCGGCTTCTTTGCGGAAGCCGACTCGTCTTTCTTCTTTATCTTGGTGATCTTGCCCTCGCGCTCGACGACCAGCACCAGGTCACCCGAAGTGAAGAGATCGACGGTCGCCACCCTGCCCGTGCTGTCCATGTACTCGATGTCCTCGGCGAGCTTGAAGGTCTTCTCGACCTCCTTGCCCTCGTACTGCATCTTGACGGTCACGGTGCCCGTCTTGGCATCCACCCTGATGATCTTGGCTTCGTTGGCTTCCTTCTTCATCTTGGTGATCTCGCCTGCGTGCTCGTTGATCAGCACCAGGTCACCCGCAGTGAAGATGCCGGCGGTCGCCACCTTGCCCGTGCTGTCCGAGTACTCGATGTCCGCGGCGAGCTTGAACGTCTTCTCGACCTCCTTGCCCTTGCTCTGCATCTTGACCGTCACGGTGCCCTTCTTGGCATCCATCTTGGTGATCTGGGCTTCCTTGGCATCCTTGCCGGTGTCGTCCTTGCTAACGCTCTTCACCTTGTCAGCAACCACGAAGCACGCGCACGCGCCCAGAATCACCACGGAACACAGCATCGAACGGAACATGAAACATTCTCCTTTGCTGCTCCATGCAGCTATCAGATTCCGGCCAAGTAACGCACTCGGCCGCTGAATCTCACAACACATCAGACCAACTTGTCGCTCTCGCATTACGCGCCGGGCATGAGCATGCTACCGGCCGTTTCCTCCCACCGCCGCGGGTGTTGCTTCGATGCCGTTGGGCTTCTCTGATTGGGCCGGCTCCCTCACGCCCGGGGATGCCGGCTCGGGTCGCCCATCAGCCTGGGCACCCGCGGTGCCGGCCGGGCTTGAGGAACGCCCCCAACAATTCGAGCGGCAACGGGAAGATGATGGTGGAATTCTGATCCGAGGCCACGTCGGCGAGGGCCTGGAGATAGCGCATCTGCATCGCCATCGGATAGGGCGTCATGATCTCGGCGGCTTGCCGGAGCTTGTCCGCGGCCTGGAACTCCCCCTGCGCGTTGATCACCTTCGCGCGCCGCAATCGTTCAGCTTCCGCCTGAGCGGCCATGGACCGCTTCATCGGCTCGGGAAGGTCCACGTCCTTGACTTCCACGACGGAGACTTTCACACCCCACGGCTCGGTGTGCCCATCGATGATCTCTTGCAAGCGGCGGTTCACTTTATCCCGCTCCGTCAAGAGGTCATCGAGTTCCGCCTGACCCAGCGTGCTGCGCAAGGTCGTCAAGGCCACCTGCGCGGTGGCGTACAGGGAATTCTCCACCTCCAACACGGACCGCATCGGATCCACGATCCGGAAATAAAGCACGGCATTGACACGGACCGAGACGTTGTCCTTGGTGATGATGTCCTGGGGCTCGATGACCTTCGTCACCGTTCGTAAGCCAACGCGCATCATCGTGTCAACCGGCCAGAAGACCATGATCAGCCCCGGTCCCTTGGGTTTGGGCATGGCCCGGCCCAGGCGGAAGATAACACCCCGCTCGTATTCGTTCAGAACACGGATGCAGGTCAACAGGTAGAGGGCGAACAGTGCCAAGGCGATCCCCAGACCGATTGCCGTTTCGATCATCCACATGACTGAACCTCCCAAGGTGGTTTTCCGGAAAGGTGGTTCGCCTCGCCGAATCTCAATCTCTCGTCACTTGTTGTTGTCGAGCATCTTCTGTGCCGCGACGCCGTAGGAAACACCGAACGGCACATGGAGCCTTCCGTGCTGGCAATAGCCCGCGGGCAACTCGTCGGTGCAGGAGCGCAGTTCCTTCAACTTGGCGACGGCCTCGTCGTCCATTTGCCCGTTGTCGCCGTCGAGCCACTCGAGAAACCATTGGCGAAGTTCGGAGCTGGCGTGCATTGTGGTGCCCCTTTCTGCTGTGGTAAGAGAACCAGGTAACCTCAGGGATCCATCCGTATCGCCCCCCCGGCTCCGATTCACGTCAAGTACGTTCCCGCGTGCTGTTGTTGACCACGGTAGCCGAAATTCTCCAACACCTCCGAATGTGCGGGTAAGCGCACGACGAACTCGCTGCCGCGGCCCAGTCCCGCGCTATACGCGCTCGCGCTGCCGCCGTGCATCTCCGCCAGCTTGCGAACCAGCGCCAGGCCGATGCCCAGTCCGCCCTGCGAATGATCGAACGTGCGCTCCACCTGCCAAAAGGGATCGAAAATATGCGGGAGCATCTCCGGATGGATACCGATCCCGCTATCCCGGACCCGCAACACAACATCGGCGCCCTGCACCTCCGCCGTCACCCAGATGCGGCCGCCTGTCGCCATGTACTTGGCTGCATTGTTCAAGAGGTTCGTGAGCACCTGCTCCAAGCGGACGGGATCCGCATCAAAGACCACGGACTCCGCCGGCAGGGTAACTTCAATCTTGTGGCCGCGCCCTTCGGCGGACGCGCGTATCGTCTCGACCGCTCGGGTCACGGTTTGGGCCAGATCCAGCGGCTGTCTGCGCAACTGGATCTTGCCGTGTTCGATACGGGAAACCTCCAGCATGTCTTCGACCAGGCGGCCGATGGATTGCGTTTGCCGTTCCATCAAGCTCCGGACCCATTCCCGCGTAGCCGTATCGTCCCCCTGCTGTTCGAGGATGCGCAGGGCGTTACGGATCGCGGTCAAAGGGCTGCTCAACTCGTGTCCCAGTAAGGCCAGGAACTCGTGCATGTGCCGGTTGGCTTCGCGGAGTTCTCCGTCGGACCGAGCATCCCCTTTCGCTTCTTGAGTTCGTTCACGTCTCCTCATAACTGGGCTCGCCATTGAAGACTCCTTTCCAAAGAGATGCCCCTTCTCGTTCCAGCCCCGATTCGTCTCGTCTCTTTTTTCGCGTCCCGTTTCCGGATCCTTTTACGCCCGCCGTTGTCCGTCTCGATGGCCGCCGGCCAAGCCGCCGTTGTGCCTCTCCGCGTCGGCACGTCCTGGTTCTCGCACTTGCCCCGCGAGTGGGCTTCAGTCCAATCTCGCGAGATAGATCGAGATCAAGCGACGAAGCAATTCTCCCGTTGTCAGACCCACATGCGAAGCCGCCATTTCCAGTTCCATCAGCTGCCAGCTGGGCAAGAGCAAATCTAACTCCTTGAAAGATTCTTCTTCTTGCCCGTACGAGGTTCCGTTGGTAAGCCCGCGGCCCGTGCGCCGCAGTTCAAAAGCACGCACCGATTGGGCGTTCCGGTGGACCATGGCAGCATCCGATTCATCCATGGGATTCGTCCAAGTGCTTTGTGGCCTTGCCGCGCCATCGCGAGCGAAAAAAAAGCCGGCGTGGACGAAGACCCTGAGGTATTCGTCCACGCCGGCTTACTCGTCTAACGGGCCCCCCCTGGCACGGCAGGGTTGCCCTCTAGTTAGTCTTCCGACGACTTCAAATGAAGTCTATAGCGGAGCCGGTTGAAAGTTCACCAAGGCTCCCAATTTTTCAGTGTACGCCTCTGACCAGGGAATGCAAGCGGAGTTTAGCCGGAATCGCTCCCAATCCGACGCGAACCACGACGCGGCAATCACTTGCGGCAATTCCAAGGTGCGAGGATTATCTCACTTCGCGTCGCTGAGGTGGATTGCCCACCCGCGCGCGCTATCATAATCTCCTGATGGACCACGAACCCCCACGAACCCTGGCTCCTGCCGTGCCTAAATGGCACCGTGCGGGCACCGACCGGGTCTGGAAACACTTTCGAGGTCACCATGAAAACACGAGGCGAAATCGAAGCCGCCATCTGCGAAGGGATGGCACGCCTTCAACAGGAGTACATGGGCCGGGGACCCAAGGACATTCACGCCCACCTGTTTGGTGACCTTTTCCTGGTTCGCTTGCAGGGTGTCCTGACCCAGGCCGAAAAGCAACTGGTAAAGTCGGAGTCTGCCGAAAAGGTCGGGATCTGCTCAAAGAAGTCCGGGCGCAGCTAATCGAGACGGCGCGGCCGGTCCTGGAAGCAATGATCCAGGAGGCCACAGGCGTCAAGGTGTTGAGCCTGCACCACGACATAAGCACCGTTACCGGCGAAGAGGTCGTGCTCTTCACCTTGGTTGCAACCCCTCCCTTCCGCGATGCAAAGAAGTAATAGGCCCTTCCGGGCGGCGTCGCTTACGGGCTTTTCGCCGGCAGGGCAGGTCGCGGTCCCCACCCCTGTCCTTCCAGCCACGATAGCCCAAGGAAGAGCACCAGGCACCCGGCCACGTACTCCACGAAGACTTCCGTCAACAACTGTTCGCGCGACCAGACCACGCTGAATCCGATGAGGAGGGCGAGGGTGACCGCCAGGGCCCCGATCGTGCGACCCCACGCCGGACGCGCCCGCTCCAAGAGATGGGCCATCATCCCGTAGACCGCCGCCCCCCGAAGCGGGGCCAACCCGGCGAAGCCAAAGGGCCAGGCCAAGGCCTTGGCCGGCTCGATGTCCTCGTGCCGGAGCAGGCCGAGGAGAACAAGTCCCACCCCTTCGCTGGCCACGAGGGCCCAGAGCAGCGCGGCGGCTTCTCGCCACGGGCGGCCGTCGTACCACAATCGCAGCATGAAAAGAGCCACGACCGCAACCACGGCGGGGAGGCTTCCCAGATAGCTCCCACCGGTCGCCACGGCGTCGAGCCACGGGACGTGACGGTCCGCGATCCATTCCTTGACGTGCCGGTCCTCATTCGACGGCTCGGCGTGACGCTCGGCCACGATCACGACCACCGCCAGGCAGACCACGACGAGGACTGCCGCGACGACCCCTTGCCAGACCTGGGAGCGGAGCAGGCCATCCCACGAGCCTGCCGGCAGCCGCCGGACACGCCGCCACAGGTAGGGCAGCCCGAGAAGGACTATCGCGCAGCCCAGGATGATCAGCCCACCCCGGCCCAGCCACTTGTGGAGGACGTCCCAGCTCTGCCCGCAATAGTAGCCAAGCAAGGACATGCTCACGGCCCAGGCCACCGCGCCCCCCACGTTGGCCAGGAGGAAGCGCGGCCAGGCCATCCCCGAAGTACCCGCGGCCAACGCTGCCACCACCCGCAGACCGGCGATGAACCGGGAGAAGAAGATGGTCAACGTACCGTAGTGCTCGAAGTAGCCCTCGACAACCTGTAGGGTCCGGGGTGTCAGGAAGAGGAAGCGCTTGCTCTGCTGGAGCCGGCGCCGGGCCCAGCGCCGCCCGAGCCAGAAGCCCAGGTTGTCGCCCAGCACGGCGGCGATCGCGGTGACGACCATGACGCAGACGAGGGAGAGCGGCGAGCCGGACCGGCTGGCGAGCAGGCTGGCCAACAGGACGGCGGTCTCGCCTGGTACCGGCAGCCCGGCGCTTTCCGCCAATACGGCGGCGAAGAGGACAGGGTAGCCATAGAGGCTGAGCCACCCAGCCAGGGCCTGGAAGTTCTCATCCACGGGTTTCCCCTTCGATCGGACCCTACCGCCTCTGCGGCGCCGCCCCAAACCACTGAATCAGACCGCAGTTGTCGCACATCAAGTTCGTGACTTTCTTCTCCGTCGCCCAGTTGAGGTGAGCGAACGAGATGCCCACGGTACTCAGCAGGGCCGAACCCTCAATGAGTTCTTCGGCATGGCAGTGAGGGCAGCGCACCGGAAGTCCACCGGCGACGAACCGGCTCGGACCTGGGTGGACGGCCGCATTCACATCCTGCGTGATCTCGTGCCAGATGCTCATGGGGTTTCTCTCTTCTTAGTTCATGCCTTGCCCGGCCACCCCGAGCCTCTCCGCCATCATCCTTGGACGACCAGCAGGTCTGCATGGATCCACGCTTCGGCCTGCTCAGCCTCGCTAGTGCGGTCGAAGTACCGGATCGTGGCGGTGGTAAAAGGCTTGCAGAACACGGTCATGCCGTGCTCCCACGCTTTCTCGCCAACCAGAGCGAGGCGTTCGATGTCACGGAAGTGCTTCAGATCGAACTTGATGTCCTGCCAGAGCGCACCGCCGTCCAGCCGTGGAAATCGTGCATTTGAACCAGCATCCGCAGCTTGCCGTGCTGCTTGACCAGACGCTCCACTTCCGGGATGAAACGCTCGTAGTCATCCTTTGTGAGCTTGCCCGTGAGGTTGATCACCAGAATCTTCCCATCCTCGTGCAAATCAACTGACATGACTCATCTCCTCAAATGCTTTGAAATCCCGTATCACACGTGATCACCGTAGCGCGGCTAACACACCTCGATCTCGTTTGCCAGGATAGGCAGGTCTGTTATTTCCATGACTAAATGTTGGGCGAGTTGCTTGGCATGGTAGGTGCGCGCACTCCCGTGAAGGACAACCCCGTCGTTTCGACACAACACCCGAAGCTGACGAACGCGTGAGCCCAACCGAGTCTGAAGATGCGTCGCAAGCCGGGTTTCCTTTTCCGAGGTTCTGTCATCTACGTCTGTCATCGTGATCTCCGTAGCGAAGTCCCTGGAGAATCTGTCCGGACTCCTCGAACTCGTGGGCCGACCGTCAGCCGGCCCACGAAGTGTCGCCTGGGAGCACTACGCCTTGGTGGCCATCGCCGGAATATGCTTTCCGGATTCGATGGCCGTCGCCACGGTCTTGTCGTCCTTGGACGTGGTCACACGGACGCACGTCCCCGCCTTCAGGTCCGCGGCCTTGCTGGCCTTACCGTCACAGGTCACCTTGGCGTCCTTGGCCATCGTGTGACAGTGCTGTTTGCCTTCGTTGCACGTCGTCGTGAGCTTGTCGCCTGCCACGCTGACGACTTTGCCTTCGTGCGTCTTGCCGTCGTGCGTCTTCGCGCAAGTTTCCGTCATAACAGTCTCCTTGAATGTGAAACGAACCCTTCGAGCAGACGCAACATGCGGCCGCCCAGACCAATGTGTGCCTCGTTGCGGGAGGGACAGCGGCGAGTCACCTCGCGAGTGCTGCCCATTTCGACCAGAGGCGGTCGAATTCAACCGCCACGCGTACGAGACGACGATGTCGTTCGGGACGCTGTTGACGCCTCGCCACGCGAAGGGCAGGCCCGGATGTTCCGGGCCTGCGGTGCATCGTTTCCCGATCTCTTACGCCGGCGCGGCTACTGGCGCTTTGGGCTGTTGGCCAGCCGGTGCCTTCCCACTAACGCGCGCAGCTGCCGGCAGCTCCCCTCCAGTTGCAATTGTTTTGGGCTTGGTTTCCGCGGCTCCCGATTTGATGGCGACTTTCACAGCATCTTCCATCGGATCTTTGAAGGGCACCTCGATCCGGAGGAGGCCGTTCTCGTAGGTCGCTTCGGCCTTGCCAGGCTTGACCGCCCAACCTAAAGCCAGTGCTGCAACATACTCGATGTCCCGTGCTGGCGCTGTCAGGTGAACGCTGTCTTCCAGGATCTTCACATCGATGGTATCCGATGGCGCTCCTGGGATGGCGAACTCCACAACCAGCTTGTGGTTCTCGCCGTCAGCATACGCCACGGTATCGGGCGCAACCTTCATTTGAAATTTCGGCATTTTGACACTCTCCTTTTGGGTAACTGTTTACACACGATGCATGTGAACTTGTGGGGGTCTCCAGTTTGTGGCCCCCTCCAGAGGGACGGTTACTTCTTGCTAACCGCGAGCTTGAAATCGTGCTCAGCATCAGGACCATTGGACGGGTGTCCTGTGACTTTGATCGTGAAGTCGCCCGTGGCAGCATCGTCCGCAACCTTGACCATCAGTTTTGCTTCGGTCTCTCCGTGCTTGATGATCGGAGCGGCGGGATCGATGGTAACCCCTTTGGGCATGTCGTCGAACTTGAGCGCGACGTCCTCGTCAAAGTGCTTATCGCGCTTGATGCTGATCGAGACCTCTTTCCTCTCACCCTGCTTGAGTCCGGTGGACGAAGATGGCACACTCAGTGTAAACGTGTCTTTCTTCTCCACGCTGATTTTGAATTCATTGGCGGCGTCAGCGCCCTTGGTCGGGTGGCCCGTCACCTTGACCATAAAGTCACCCAGGGAGGCGTTCTGCCCGGCTTTAAGCATCAATTTCGCTTCCGTCTCCCCGTGCTTGATGACGGGAGCGGCGGGATCGATGGTAACCCCTTTGGGCAGCTCGTTGAACTTGAGCGTGACATCCTGGTCGAAGTTCTTGCCCCGCTTCAAGCTGATAACGACTTTGGCCGTCTCTCCCTGCTTGACGGTGGTTGAGTTGAGAGGCAGGTTGGAAGGCACGCTCAGATCGAACGTGTTGTCTGCTTCTCCATAGAGAGGTTTCTTTTGGTCCGAGCCGGCTCCCGGACCTCCCGGAGTGCCCTTATCGCAACCAGTAAGGGAGACCAGCGCCAGCACCAACAACACGGTTAATGAACTCTTCATACGGAAGCACCTTTCTGAACGCCGGAGCCGCATGTATTCACTATGTGTGAGATCCACGGGGCTCCGTAACAAGGTCGTTAGGAACAGCAAGTAGAAACTGAGATAACGCGGATTGCGTGGAGGGCTGGGGCCACCCGCCATTCGCTGCCATGCGGTTAGATTCTCCCCATGAGGACAAACACCAGGACGATCACCAGGATCAGTCCCAGGCCTCCGGTTGGCCCGTAACCCCAATTCCGGCTATGCCCCCAGGTCGGCAAGGCTCCCAGGATAAGCATGACCAGGAAGACCATCAGAATGATGCCTAGCAAAGACATGAGAGATACCTTTCATCGGTTAGAGAGTCCCCATAACACACCGCCCTAACGAACGCCATGTCGATGGCCTCGTTCCCCGTGATTCTGGAACATCCTGTTGTTGTCCCGGTAGTGGCTGTCCACGCTCGCCTGGCTCTCCTTGACGGCCTTCTCGGCGTCCAGCCTTTCATGCTCGTGACGCGCCTCCGAGCCGACCCGCCGGTCGGAGTTCTCATTCTTTCCTTCCACCAACTCTTGCTCCGCTTCCAGCCAGAACTGGACACCGTCCCCGGTCGGCTGTCCGGCGGCCTCCCATTTCTGGTAGGCACAAAGCCGAATGGCCTCCTCCGAAACCAACATTCCATGGTGGTTGTTGTCGCAGGAGGCAACGGCTGCCTTCATCGGAGTCGTCGATTGGTCTGGATGAGCGTCTGCCGGGACTGCATGTTTGTGGTGGCGTTTGGTCATGATTTCGCTCCTTTGATCCCGAGAATAGCTGGAGTTGTTACTGTTGCGAATCCACGTGTCTGGTCTTGCTGTGCCGGTCCGCATCCTGGCTATGGTCGTGCGCGGAGGCAGCCTGCTTCGGGGCATTGACATCAAGATCGCCCGGTGCATTGCCGCTCCACGTTTCTGGAGGAGCACTGCCAGCCAGTTGGAAGACTTGCACAACATTACCGGTCGTGAACGCCTGCACGACGGCACCGCTTTTCGGCTCGATTTCCGCAGTCGCCTCGCGCACGTCCATCCCGGTGATTCTTCTGATCTCCTGCCGCAACGAGTCAGAGGAGTTGGCGAACAGTTGTCGGTGGAACTCCTGCATCTGAGCGGCACCTTCCGGAGTCTTGGCCAGGTTTCTTTCGGCCGGCGACAAGGCATCGTGAAGCGTGATCACCAGGGTTCCCTCGCTCAGGACCACGGTCACGGATTTGGGCACGTGGTTGCCCGTTCGTCGCTGCTCGAAAGCGATAGCCGCCTGGGCAATCTGTTGCGCCATGGTTGATTTGGCCCTGTCCACTGAGGTTCCCCCTTCGTCCCCGGCAACCGTCGAGTACCACCGCGAGCGAAAAAAAAAGCCGGCGTGGCCGAACACCCCAAGGTATTCGACCACGCCGGCTTACTCGTCTGACGGACCCCTCGGCACGGCCGGGTTGTCGTTCAGCTAGTCTTCCGACAAGATCAACCGAAGTCTTTTGCGGAGCCGGTAAAGAACCGAAACTCCCCTTCACCCTTTAATGTACGCCTCGCGACGGGGAACGACAAGGGGAAGGCCGGGAAGGCCGGTGGATCATCGCCCCGCGCCCGGTATCATCATCCCTGGGACGGTCCGGGAACCGCAGGCCCGCATGCTCCTGCCGTGCCGTCCAGGCCCGGCGCTCGCGCGGGTGCCGAACAGGACTCGGAACGATTTGGAAGTTGCCATGAAGACGCAGGGGGAAATCGAAGCCGGCATCTGCGAAGGGATGACGCGGTTTGAGCAGGAATACATGGGCCGGGGGCCCAAGGACATTCACGCCCACCTGATCGGTGACCTGCTCGTGGTCCGCCTCCAGGGCGTCCTGACCGCAGCCGAACGGCAACTGGTCAAGACGCTGCCGACCGAAAAGGGGCGGAACCTGCTCAAAGAAGTCCGCACGCAGCTGATGGAAACGGCGCGACCGGTCCTGGAAGCGCTGGTCCAGGAGGTCACTGGCGTCAAGGCATTGAGCCTGCACCACGACATCAGCACCGTTACCGGCGAAGAGGTCGTGCTCTTCACCCTGTCCGGATCGCCTGCGTTCTGCGAAATGAAGAAGAAATAAGGCCCTCTGGGCGGCGTCGCTTACGGGCTTTTCGCCGGCAGGGCAGGTCGGGGTCCCCACCCCTGCCCTTCCAGCCACCACAGCCCGAGGAAGAGCACCAGGCCCCCCGCCACGTACTCCACGAGGACTTCCGTCAACAGCTGTTCGTGCGACCAGACCACGCTGAATCCGATGAGGAAGGCGAGGGTGACCGCCAGGGCGCCGACCGTGCGACCCCACGCCGGGAGTGGCCGCTGGAAGAGATGTGCCATCATCCCGTAGACCGCCGCCCCTCGGAGCGGGGCCAACCCGGCGAAGCCAAAGGGCCAGGCCAGGGCCTTGGCCGGCTCGACGTCCTCGTGCCGGAGCAGGCCGAGGAGAACAAGTCCCACCCCTTCGCTCGCCACGAGGGCCCACAAGAGCGCGACCGCCTCCCGCCACGGGCGACCGTCCTGCCACAACCGCACCATGAAGAGCGCCACGACGGCAGCAACGGCGGGGAGGCTCCCCAGATAGCTCCCCCCGGTCGCCATGGCGTCCAGCCACGGAACGTGCCGGTCCGCGATCCATTGCTCGACCTGCCGGTCCTCATTCGGCGGCGCGGGGTGACGCTCGGCCAGCATCACGATCACCTCCAGGCAGACCACGACGAGGACTGCCGCGACGACCCCTTGCCAGACCTGGGAGCGGAGCAGGCGGTCCCATGAGCCGGCCGGCAGCCGCTGGACACGCCGCCACAGGTAGGGCAGCCCGAGAAGGAGGACCGCGCAGCCCAAGAGGATCAGCCCACCCCGGCCCAGCCACTTGTGCAGGGCGTGCCAGCTCTGCCCGCAGTAGTAACCCAGTAAAGACATGCTCACGGCCCAGGCCACCGCGCCCCCCGCGTTGGCCAGGAGGAAGCGCGGCCAGGCCATCCGCGAGGTGCCGGCGGCCAGCGCTGCCACCACGCGCAGCCCGGCGATGAACCGGGCGAAGAAGATGGTCAAGGTGCCGTAGTGCTCGAAGTAGCCCTCGACAACCAGCAAGGTTCGGGGGGTCAGGAAAAGGAAGCGCTTGCCCTGCTGAAGCCGGCGCCGAGCCCAGCGCCGCCCGAGCCAGAAGCCCAGGTTGTCGCCCAGCACGGCGGCGACGGCGGCGACGACCATGACCCAGACGAGGGAGAGCGGCGAGCCGGGCCGGCTGGCGAGCAGGCCGGCCAGAAGGACGGCGGTCTCACCGGGTACTGGCAGCCCGGCGGTTTCTGCGAGTACGGCGGCAAAGAGGATAGGGTAGCCATAGAGGCTGAGCCACCCGGCCAGGGCCTGGAAGATCTCATCCACGGCTTCCCCTTGATCGGGCTTTCGGGAGTCTCACGATCGCGCCATTCCTTTTGCCGATGCGGACGGCGGCGGTGCGGACCTTGTCGGCGAGTTTCGTTTCGAGCAGGTCGTAATTGAAGCCGATGACGACCAACTCGCCCTTGGGCTGTTTGGCCACGGTTTGCTCTCCGGTGCAGGCGATGGTTTTGCTGCCGTGGGCGGATACCGTTAACTGCGTCTACCTCTCTACACATCTGCCGTTGTTTCGGCAACGCCTGGTTTTGCTTGGGGGAATCGTGGCAATTGTTCCTTCGGGTGATTTCAGAGCGCGTGAAAAGAAGACGCTTGTATCGATGCGCCAGCTGGCGGCCCAAAGCTCGCCGTACAGAAGGGTTGACGCACCGCCTGGGAAGTCCGCAGCGGCTGTCCGACCATCAACCGTTTCAAGGCTTCCACCATGCGGCTACCCGAAGCGAGGCGCTCCGGCCAGGGAAAAGATGACCACTTCTTCGCCGGTCACGGTGCTGATGTCATGGTGCATACTCAACACCTTGACGCCAGTGACCTCGTGGACCAGAGATTCCAGCATCGGGCGTGCCAACTCCAGCAGTTGCTTCCGTACTTGCTTGATGAGATCCCTTCCTTTCTCCGGCGACAACGATTTGCCGAGTTGGCGTTCGGCCAGCGTCAAAACACCTTGAATGCGGACCACCAGGAGGTCTTTGATGAGATGGGTGTGGATGTGCTCCGACCGCCATCCCAGATACTCCTCTTGAAAGCGAATGATCCCATCACAGATCGCCGCCTCGCACTCTGCTTGCGTAAGGGTTTTTGACTTGCGCTCGTTCCTGATTCGTCGAGCTTCGTCAATCGGCAAGCGCCGCTCTGCTCCGACACCCGCACGCTCTTTCGCCCGTTTTGGCGCTTGGCCCGCACCTGAGACCGCGACACTGGCTAAGACCGCTTTTATTTCTGTCAGAGCAACGGGCTTGACGAGGACTGCATCGCACCCGGCCTTCATCGCCGAGGATCTGTGTTCCTCGTCTTTCTGGCCTGTGATGGCCACGATTTTCGTTTGAGCGAAGGCACGAATCTGGCGAAAGCGCGTAACGAGACCACAGCCATTCATGTCAGGCATGACCAAATCGACCAGCATCAGATCCGGCCGAAATGCGGTTGCAACTTCCAGTGCCTTCGCCCCGCCATAGGTCACATGCACCTGGTTGCCGAGTTCCTCAATCAGCAAACCCAAGGCGTCAGCGCCGTCGCGGTTGTCATCAACTACGAGAACCCGAAGAGTCTTATCGGTCGCAGGCATAAGGTCCTTTCCTTTCGCGAGCCTACGGCTTTGGTGATGCCAGAACCGCAAGTCATCATCGCCGCTCCGTGGGCATCACGTCGCCTTCTCCGGGACGCTCGCCAGTATTTCCTGCACCTTCTCGAACTTGGCGGGTTTGACCAGGAAGTGATCGAACCCGGCTTCCTGCGAACGCCGCCGGTCTGACTCCTTCCCGTAGCCCGTCATGGCAACCAGGACGACCCTCTGGAAAACCGGTTGCTGACGCATCCTCTTCGCTACCTCATAACCGTCGAGCCCCGGCAAGCCAATGTCCAACAGGGCCACGTGAGGCCGGTAGTCGAGGGCCGCTTCCAGCGCGGTCGGGCCGTCTGGAGCCGTCCGAACATCATGCCCTGACTCCGTCAAGAGCAGCGCTAAACTCGCAGCCGTATCTGCGTTGTCATCAACCACCAGCACCCGCAAGGATGGTCCGGTCGGTTTGGCCGTTTCAGTAGGAGGCGACGGCGGCTGCGGTTCGGCTGTCAGCACCACCGGCAGGCGCACGACGAACTCGCTGCCTTGCCCCAAAGCACTGGAGGCCGCCACCTTTCCTCCGTGCATTGCCACAATCCGTTGCACCAACGCCAGCCCAATGCCCAACCCGCCTTGCGAGCGGGCCAGGGATCGTTCGGCTTGCGTGAACAAGTCGAAGATGCGTGGCAGGAGGTCGGGGGCGATGCCGACGCCCGAATCCCGCACTTGCAGCACAGCTTCATTGCCCTCTTGTTGAAGGCTCAGCCCAATCTGACCGCCTTCGTCCGTGTATTTCGCGGCGTTGTTGAGCAGGTTAACGACCACCTGGACCAGACGGGTCGAGTCGCCGTCGATCCAAATGGGCGAAGGCGGGAGATGCACGGCGAGGGTGTGCCGACGCTGCTCGATCATGGAACGAACCGTCTCTACGCCATCTTCCACAATGGCCCGCATGTCCAATTGCTCCCGCCGGAGATGAATCCTACCCGTCGAAAAGCGGGACACTTCCAAAAGATCATCGACCAGATGGACCAGTTGCCCAACTTGACGCTCAATGATCATCCCGGCCTGTTGCAGAAGCCCGCTCTCGCCCCGCCGAAGCTGAAGAAGTTGCACAGCGTTCAAGATGGGGGCAAGGGGGTTGCGGAGTTCGTGCGACAGCATCGCCAAGAACTCGTCCTTGCGGCGGTCGGAGTCCCGTAGCTTGTTCAGCAGCCGCAGCCGCTCGTAGGCCACCGCGACGTAGTGGGCGACGGTTTGCAGAACGGCCAGTTCGTCGGGATCGAACTCGTCCCTCGTCCGGCTGGCGAAGGAGAGCGTGCCGATCAGCAGTTTGTCGGACATCAGCGGGTTGCAGGCGTAAGCCCGGAGGCCGAACGACTTGGCCAACTGGGCCTTCGGGTCGTCGGTCTGCTGGATGTGGGTCGCCACGATGGGCTGGCGCTGCAAGGCCACCATGCCGCAGATGTGTTGGCCGAACTTCAGCCGCTCGATGGAACGGGCCGTGTCTTCGGGGATGCCGACGTACGATGCCAGCCGCAGGGCATCGCCGCTATCGTCCACCATGTAATTGAAGTAAGCGTCCACGCCAAGCGGCGGGCCGATCTTGTCGAGCAGGCCGTGCAGCATGGCGTCTGGGGCGCCGGTGGACAGCAGCACTCCCGCCGCCTCCCAGAGGAGATGCAACCGCTCGTTCTGGGTCTTGACGGCGGCTTCGGCGCGCTTGCGGTCGGTCATGTCCACCAGCATCACGACCACGCCGTCAATCTTGTTCTCCAGGGTCCGATACGGGCGAAGGCGCAAGGAGTACCAGCGGCCGCCCTTGTCCCGGACATCACACTCCTTGGTGCTGACCGTGTCGAACACCTCCGCCAGGAGCAGCTCCAGGTCGGGGAGGTCGTCGAGGTTGTGCATGATGTCGGCCAACGGCCGGCCCAGGGCGGCGGGGCCAAGGTTAAGCAGCTTCTCCGCTGCCGGCGTGAACCGCCGCACACACAGGTCCGGCCCAAGCATGACGATGGCCATCTGGACGCTGCCGAGCAGGTTGACGAGGTCGTTGTTGACCCGGTTCAGCTCCGCGTTGCGGTTGTTCAGCTCGTCGTTGACGGTGGCCAGCTCTTCGTTGCTCGACTGGATCTCCTCCTTGGAGGTTTCCAGCTCTTCGTTCGTGCTTTGCAGCTCTTCGTTGGCCGACTGGACCTCCTCGTTGGCGGATTGCAGTTCCTCGTTGGCGGCCTCCTGCTGCTCGATCAACGATTGCAGATACTCGCGCGTGGCGGATAACTCTTGCGCCAGGCGTGCGTTGTCAGGGTCTGGCGAGCCGGGTTGCGTTTGCACCCGGAGCGCTGCTTCGCTCGCATCTCCTGCGAGAGCTGACGGCGCCTTGCTCGCCTGGGACGAATCTTCGAACAGGACCAGGAAGCCGCCTTCCTTTCCCCCGCTACCCTTAATCGGAATCACTTCGATAGCGACCTCGCGGTAGCCGCCGTTGGACTTGACGCGCAAGCCCTCCTCCCGCACCGGAGCCTGCTCCTTGCCCGCCCGGAGGACGGCCGCGCGGACGGCGACGAGCAGTCCTTCACGGAGCATCTTCAGCAGGCTCAGGCTGGCCTTGCCGGGGGACGGCGCCAGGTACGGGCCGGTGTCGCCGCGGTATTGCAGGATGTCCAGGTCGGCGGTGACGAGCACGCCGGGCGGGGCGAACTTGGCCGAGAGGACGCGGTCCGCCTCCCGGTGCAGGTCCGCGCCGTCGTTCGGCCGCGCCGTGATGGGCGTGAACGGGGACTGTAGTGCCCCGCCGTGTTGCAGTGGGAAATGGCCGTGCCCCGGACCGGAACCCGGTTTCCTGGAGTAGATCTTGTGCTTGGCATCCTCCGCCTCGAACAGGTTCCGGTAGGTGCCGATCGTCTCCGAGCCGCCCAGCCACAGGCAACCCGCCGGCTTGAGCGCATAGTGCAGGGTCGGCACGATCTTCTGTTGCAGCACCGGCTCCAGGTAGATGAGCAGGTTGCGGCAGCTAATCAGGTCGATGCGCGAGAAAGGCGGGTCGGCCAGCACGTTGTGCCGGGAGAAGACGCAGGCATCGCGGATCGACTTGCTGATCCGGTAGCTGCCGTCCACCTCGGTGAAGAATCGCCGCAGGCGTTCCGGCGAAACGTCCTGGGCGATGTCCTTTGAGTAGACGCCCGCGCGGGCTTTCTCGATGCCCGCGGGGTTCAGGTCGGTGGCGAAGAGCTGGAGCGGCACGGAGCTGCCCGCGGCCTCGGCGGCCTCCGCGAACACCATTGCCAGGGAGTACGCTTCCTGCCCGGTCGAGCAGCCAAGCGTCCAGAGCCGCACCGGGTCCTGCCGGGACCGGTCTTTGAGCAAGCGAGGGAACACTTTGCTTTTGAGCGCCTCGAACGACTCCTTGTCGCGGAAGAAGCTGGTGACGCTGATCAGGATGTCCTGGTACAGGGCGTCCACTTCGGCCGGCGTCTCGCGCAGGAACCGCACGTATTCGGGCAGCGTGTCCATCTTCTGAAAGACCATGCGGCGGGTGACGCGGCGGAAGAGGGTGTTGAACTTGTAGTGGGTGAAATCGACGCCGGTGGCGTGGTGGAGCAGTTGCACGACCTCGGCGAGGTTCGGCTTGTCGTCCGTCTCCCGGGCCTCCGCCACCGGCGCCGCATACGGGTGTTGACTGATGCGGACGATCTCCCGGGCGATCCCGTCCGGAGGCAGCACGAAGTCCACGCACCCGGAGGCGATGGCGCTGTGCGGCATCCCCTCGTGCTGGGCCGTCGCGTCCTGGGCGAAGGTGATGCCGCCCTCCCCCTTGATCGCTTCCAGGCCGACGGTTCCGTCCGAGGCCGTGCCGGACAGAACCACACCGATGGCCTGGTGCCGCCGGTCTTCCGCCAGCGCGCGGAAGAACTGATCCACCGGCCGGTGCAGCCCGCCCTCGCGCGGCAGGAGCTGCAACGCCCCGCGGACGAGGATCATGCTTCGGTCAGGCGGGATTACGTAGACGTGGTTCGGCTCGACCGTCGCCTCTTCGTTAACCTCCATGACCGGCATTTTCGTTGCCCGCGACAGGATTTCCGCCAGGGCGCTGGGATGCGTGGGCGCCAGGTGCTGCACCAGGACGAAGGCCATGCCGGTATCGGCCGGCAGCGCCTTGAGCAGTTGCGTGAACGCCTCCAGCCCGCCGGCCGAGGCGCCGACGCCGACAATCGGGAACGCCTCGCCTTCGACCAGCACGTCGCATTCGTCCGCGGCATCGTTCGCCGCCGGCGATTCAGGAAGTTGGTCGGCTGGCGTTTTTGTCATGGGGAGTTCTCCGTCGGCAGTGCCGCTGCCAGTGCCGTCGCCAGCACTGCCACGAGTCGCCCCCCCCCCACCTGAATTTGTGTACATCATCGTTTCCACGGCTGTATTCCCTTCAACCACCTGGCGACGACAAGAGGAAGAAATGCGATCAGTATATCGGATCGTGCCGCTGACGGACACGCTCGCCACGGGCGGTCCACGGCGCTCGCGCATTGGGAACAGGTGATGGGGCAGGCGAAAAAGTGCGTTAAGCATGATCCGAAGTAAAAGTAACCAAACCGCAGAGAAACGGGTCGCCAGCGTCTTGATCGTTGATGATCACCCGGCCGTCCGCGAGGCCCTAACCATCCGATTGTCTCGCGAACGCGACCTGGACGTTTGCGGCGACGCAGCCGATGTCACCGAAGCCTTACGGGTGTTCGACGCCACCAACCCCGATGTGGCCGTCATCGACATCTCGCTCAAGGGCGGCGACGGCATCGACCTGATCAAGCGGATCAAGGCACGCAACGATTCCGGCTGTTGATTTGGTCCATGTATAGCGAGAAGCGAGAGCCTCTGTGCCGAGCGGGCTTTGCCAGCCGGAGCGCTGGGCTACATCAACTAAGGAACAGGCGACCGATCAGATCATCTTGGCGATTCGCCGCGTGCCGTACAGAAGCGATGAGCTTTCAGGTAGGGACGGTGCGGCCCGGTCGGCATAACGCTTGTAGGGCCTTTCTGTGGACCTGCAAAGGGCTATTGGATTGCAGGGTTCGGTACTCTTTCGGTGGGTGAAGGGTGGACTCTGTGGCGCGGCCTTTTTGTCCCGGTGGCTGTTTCGGCGAGCCCCTCGTTGCTTCCGTGCGGTACAGGCCAGGCTCTCGCGCCGGTGCAGTACAGGACACTTAACGATTGGGAGGTTGCCATGAAGACGCAGGGTGAAATCGAAGCCGGCATCTGCGAAGGCATGGCGCGGTTTGAGCAGGAATACATGGGCAGGGGGCCCAAGGACATTCACGCCCACCTGATCGGTGACCTGCTCGTGGTCCGCCTCCAGGGCGTCCTGACCGCGGCCGAACAGCAACTGGTCAAGACGCTGCCGGCCGGGAAGGGGCGGAACCTGCTCAAAGAAGTCCGGACGCAGCTGATAGAAACGGCGCGACCGGTCCTGGAAGCGCTGGTCCAGGAGGTCACCGGCGTCAAGGTGTTGAGCCTGCACCACGACATCAGCACTGTTACCGGCGAAGAGATCGTGCTCTTCACCCTGGCCGGATCGCCTGCGTTCCGGGAAACGAAGAAGAAATAGGCCCTTCAAAGGCTGCCACAAACATTTGTCGTCTGTGACCAAGGCGAGACTTCTGGCGGGTGAGTTCCTTGCCGCCCCGGGCCATCGGCTCGGCCGCCTCGGTGTCGTGGGTTTGGTCTCCTCCGCGCCGCTGGTACTTTGGTGGTACTTTGGTGGTTGCGGGCTTTAGCGGGCCCGACAAGCGGCGCCGATCTTGCAGATGATATAGCGTGCGGCCCCCAACGCGCGACGGTACAACACCAGCTTTGCTGATCAACACCTCGGGAAGGCCTCGGGAAGGCCCGGGGCAAAGTGAACGCAAGCACCCAGCCGGATTCCGACGGTGACCAGCCAAATCCAGATCAGGCGGGCTGCGCGCTTGTCGGTGGGAGTACGAGGCGCCCTTCGACGCCGCACCTATTCATAGCATCGACGACGGTATACCTTCGAGCACGGCGCTGGCCGGTCCAAGCGACCGCCTGAATCCAGGTCAGGCGCGCCTTCCTTGTCAGACATAGAGAAGGGCATTGCCTGGCGCGTCTCGGTCAAGGAGATTGGACAGCCGAAGTGGGACCGAGGTACTTCATCCGGGCGAACTCATCCCGGCCTCTGAAGAATTGCCGAGAGCTTTTCCTCACCAGCCCTGCGAGACAAAATGGTAAAGCAGAGGGTCATTCGGCCGGCCTCACCTTGTGGGCCAGCAGGGTGTCGCTCGCCACATCCTGGCCGTTCGCTAGTAGGGCCACCTCGTATTTCCCCGGTCCCGGAATCTGCATCGGCAGATGGTGGAGGGGAATCATCCAAATCTGAAGAGGGTCGTGAGTCTCGAACGGTGCCTCCAGCTTGCAGCTAAAGAGGAAGTCCCCCTCAAGAACCCCTCAAGGGTCCGCAGCTGCACCTCGACGACGTATGAGCCGTGAGCGTTCGTCCAGCGGGCGACGACCCCGAAGTCTTCGGTCAGAGGATAGCGAGCGGAAAAAACCTGATGAACCGGCGAGACGATGGTGCAGTCCTGCCGAGCGGGATCGACGAAAAGGTCACGGCAGGGTACGAAGCACCTGCACCCTGGAGTCGGTCGGCGTTCCACGGCTACGGCCTCTGAAGGAACTGACCCAGTTCCTTCTGGAAGGGGAACCCGCTCGGCGGGTTTTCGGGGCTCCGAAGAAGGTTGAGGACGGGCAACTCCATCGTTTTCGCCACGCCCCCTCGGCGAACGCTTCCTCGACTTCGTACTCGCAAAGTTTGTGAACGAAACCCGCGAGATGCCGTTATCAGCTGGTTCTCCCAGGTTTCTCGGCGTCGCCCGCGTTAACAAGATGTCATCGTTATCAACGTGATAACGCCACAAGCCGCACGGAAAGGCCGGTACCGCCTACAGTTGCATACCTGGGCGAGCGATTTCGTTCCCGCGGCGGTGCACGGGTGTGGGATTACAGTTCGGTATCAGTGAGAACTCTCGTCGTGAATGATTGAGGGGTATCGACAGTCGATATGGTGCATGGGTCAACAACGCAAAAACGCGCCGGGAAAGAGGATAACCGACCGAAAACCGGGTTCCGCCCGAAGCCTCGCCTCGGGCGGAACCCATCTTCAGAGTAACCCGTGTTCCGCAAAACTGTAGGCACCGTCTCTCCCAAGGATAATGTGGTCGAGAAGTGGAATTCGGAGAAGCTCTCCAGCTTCTTTCAGTTTTCTCGTCATGGCTTTGTCCTCGGGTGAAGGCGAGAGCGAACCAGCGGGATGGTTATGCGCCACAATAATCCGAGTCGCCGCCGTCTGGAGCGCCACTCCGAACACAATTCGTGGATCGACCGCAGCATAATCGAGCCCGCCCGTCGCCACTCGTACCCAGCCCAAAGGCTCAACTGCGTTATTGAGGCAAAGCACAACAAAGTCTTCCGCGTACTCGATTCGGTCCTTGTCCCAGACGGACCGCAAATACTCCTCCGCCGTCTGTGGCGTCGAGCACACCCAGGGCATCCTCACCTGCCCGGTCTCAGCCTTCCTAATCCTCTTGTACGACACCTTGAGTTCAGCGAGCCTCGCACTCCGTTCAAACGTCTTTAGCACGATCATGATGAAATCCTCCGTGATGCAAGCCGGGGGTTCTCACCCCGGCTCCTCGTTTGTTTCGCTAGTCCTCGTCCGGAAGCATCACGGTGATGCACGGCGATGCGTCGTCACTTGGTCCGCAGACGGCTTTCAGCGTCACGGGTTTCGGTTCCCCCTCGTCGTTTTGAACGAGGAGGCTGTAAAGAATTGTCGAAGCTTCCCAGCGGGAACGGCGCACCGCATCCCGGAGCATCCAGAGAATGTCCCAGAGTCGCCCGCGTTCATCCTGTCCGGTGACACCCTCCGGCACCGTCACATACTTCCCGTAGGCCGTCCCGGTGATGGCGACCGGGAAGCGGATGCCCGCTTCCTTTGCCGTTTCCGTCACGTCGACAAGAACGCCGTCCGCAATCGCCTCTTTCCTCGTGTAAGCAAAGATAACGTTCCAATCATCTGACATGGTGGTTCTCCAAAGCGGGCCGACCTTCACCCGCCACCCGTGGCGGTCGACCGCGGTTTCGAGCCTCCATCCCGGAAACCGGACTCCCGGAAGAGGAGGGGGCAGCGGGCTTCATTCGAAATTGCTCATGAAGCCCGCTGCCCCCTCCGACGGGAGTTAAAAAACAAAGCCTCGGGCCTTCAGGCCCGAGACGATATAGTGCGACGGCTCAAGCGTCCTCCGGGTGCGGAGCAAAGCAAGGGGCGTGACAGGCAAAGCCTGGCGCGACCGTTGCTGCGGAGTGCCCGGAGGACGCGCCGGCCGTCGCCAAAAAAACCACTTCCCTCAATTGATTCTCGGAAGAGACTCGAAGTGCTACTCGCCCAGTAACCGCTCAATGACCGCGTCTCCCTCGGATGGCTCCATTCCTCGATTGACGTAGTCGGTGAAGTCCACAACGGCACCGAGGAAACGGGACCTGGCCTCGCGGTCCATTTGCTCGTACCGGATTCTCTTTTCAGTCCCGTCTTCTTGGGGAATGACTTGGGCTCCTTCGGCAATTGCCGCCGTCAATTCCCGCGTAAATTCTTCGATAAGTGTGTCCATGCTCCTCCTTGGTTAATTGGGACCACACCACTAACAAAGGCCGACTATCGGCCGCTTTCTGTGGCGGCGGTCCCGAAAAGCCTCACTTTCGCCTGCTTCCTCGAATCGGCCTCGCCGTATCCTGCACTACGCTGTCCAGCCATCCGCGAAGGAAGCAAATATCACCGTAAATGTGATTTGCCCGGTCGTGTTCAGGCGCACGTTGGTAGTCCTTCTCTTCGTCCAATTCGAGGTAATTCAGAAGCCTCGTCAACGTGTCGATTACTTCGGGGGTAATTTTCTGCTGCATGCTGCTCCTTGCCGGAAAATGGCCGGGGGGATTTCTCTCCAGATATGTCTCCCCCGGCACGTTCATTTACTGCACGGCCTTTTCAAGCTCCTCCGCGAGCCGCCAAAGCTCCCGGTTTATCCGCAGGTCCTCGTCGATGTTTTTCACGGCTCGGCTGCGGAAGCGGCGTCCATCGCTCCGAACGTTCGGAACTCCTCCTCGCATCAGATTCTCTTGCACCGAGTTCAGCACGTTCCAAAGGGTCGGCTCCGTCTGCTCGAACCGGCGCGGCAAAAGAACCTCCTTCGGGTCAACCTCGACGGCCTGGGGGTCGAAGCGGAGCGAAATTGCGGCGTCGGCGAAGGCGAACTGCTCATCAAGCTTGAGTCGAATTCCCCTCCAGCGTTCCCGCTGCTCGAAGGTCGCGGGAATCGACGCCGTGAAATGCCTGACGGCTCCCTCAACGAAAAAAGCCACGTCCCCGACGTGCGGAATTGAGAGACGGTCTTGAACCTCCCGCCAGACGACGAGACCATTTCCGCACACAAATTCGAGAAGCCCCGAGAATAGGTGCAAGCTCGATTGTCCGTTGTGGGCGTGCTTCACGAGGATTTCCGGGGCGGCGTCCTTACTCCGAAGTTCGGCGTGTTGAAGCCGGACCATGTGCCCCTGGAAGCCCCGATTTTCAGGCTTTCTGACACGGGCCTCGATGACGGAGGCGGGGTGCCAGTCGAATTCCGCGAAGGCGTCCAGAACCTCCTTCGTGCTGATAAACCGATACTGCTCAGAGGTTTTCGAGGGGTGACGGTTTTCCTGCTGGACGGTGGCGAAATGCTCCACGTTCAGCGGAGAATATTCGAGGACAGTGGCGAATCGATTCGTTTGCATTTTCGTTCCTTCGGTTACGCCAACCCTCCCTCACCGGACTTTCGGGAAGGGGGGATCGACTGTTGTTTCGCCCCTTTTGAACAACAGTCGATCCCCCCTTCCCGAATACGGCGAAGCCGACAATAATGCCGAGCGAAGCGAGACCGCTGGTTGCCGCCGGATCGGGCCGGAGACGGAAGCAGGAAGCATGACAGGGGTGCTGTTTCCCTGGCATGCTTCCTGCGTGTCGGAGGACCGACCGCCGGGAGAGAAAAAGGCCGGGCGAAGCCCGACCTCAGAGAGGCTTTCCAGATGCGATGGCGAAGACCCTTCCGTGTGGTCTCAGCCATCGCGGCATGTCATCTCGGTGGGCGTTGAGACTCGAGGACGAGGCACACATCGTGAAGGCGCGGGATGAAGGCTGTCCGATAGACCCGACCTGACGAGGTCGCACCGTGGCTGAAGCGGATAATCTCTGGTGCTGCGAGCCAATACCCCTCAGCCACTGCGGCGTTCAGCGTTCGGAAAGGGAGACCCAGGTAGCGGCCCTCGTGTTTCCCGTCGCCCATCAGAACCGCAAGCTTCCCGCCTTCGGCAAGGACGCCACGACAGTTCCTGAGAACCGAGCGAAGCTGCGTCACGAATTCCGGAACGCTCCCGGCACTCGACAAGCATCGGCCATCGCCCCCGTTGTACCGGACCATGTTCCAGTAAGGCGGATGAAGCCAGATGAAGTCGAACTTGCCGAGGTCCTGGAAGAACTCCGCCCGTGTGGCGTCGAATCCGGATTTCAAGTCTCGTCCCACGTACTCAAGCCCGAGTTCCTTGCACACGTCGCGGCAGGTGCCGCCACCCTCCATTGGGTCCAGGACCCGCCGGGCCCTGTAGAAAAGGAGAAGGTCCCTGATGAGGAGCCCCGAGCAGTTCCCTCGGTAGGCCGGGTCGCCGTAGTCGCCCCGTCCCGGTATCGCGTGGATACTCGTGAGCCAGGGAACGGGGCTTGCCGTCCGCGGGCATTCGGGGAGGGGAACGGTTGTGGGTCCGTTGTCAGGCTGATTAATTCTCGACGCGAGTGTCTTTTTGCAATTCTTCGTGTCCATCGTCTTCAAAATTAAGGGATGGGCCGGAAACCCCGGCCCACCGCGTTTTAATATTCGTCCGGGAGCAACACCGTGGTCACGCTCCTGTCTGCCTCGGTCAACACCCAGAACTTTTGACCGCCACTCGTCCGGTAGGCCGAGAGAAGCCGGTCACCGTCCCGGAGGGCAGCATCGTTTTCTGCCTTGTCCGAATCACATACGTCGCCCCAGTCGCACGCCAGGTGGCGTCCGAGCGCGTCCTGGATGTCGGCTTGCGACAACGCCTCAAGGGCTCCGGGCGTCGCGACAAGGCGGCCCGCCAGGAACTTGGCCTCAGTCGGCACCTCGACAGGTGAGGGAATCGTCCGCACCAGGTCGTCCCACGAAGTGGTGAAGGTCAAGCCGTGGAACGGACTGTCCGGACGGATGAGGGCCGTTAGGGCCGGGCCGTTGCAGGCGGCATTGTCCAACTCCCCCGCAGTAACGCCGTGCTGCATGACGGCATGCTGAAGAGCCGCATAGTGTCGTTCCGAGTCGATGCCGAAGTCCACGACTGCCGCAGGGCTGGGCCAGGAGTCGAGAATGAGCGCTAGATAGAGTTGCTGAGTGACGGGCCGCACCGGCGGCCGGGAGTGTGCGTCTGCTTTCCTGTCTTTTTTCATGGTGTTTCCTCCGTGTTGTTGCGTGTCACGACTATCCGCGCCGGATGTTACGCCTTTTAGAGCCCGCACCCGCGCTGATGAATCATCCTTCCGTTGGCCCCGCCTCCAGAAAACCGCTTTTTCGGCGGAAGGTGGGCTTTTTTTGCTGTTCGTCACTTCTGACAGCAAAAAAAGCCCACCTTCTGACGAAGAACGGCGAAGCCGAAAAGATAAGGCCGGGCGAAGCCCGACCTTGTAGATGCCGCCGGATCGCGACGGAGGCGAAAAGCACGGGACATGACGGGCGGCTTTTTGCCCGGCGTGGCCCGTGCGGGCCGGAGGAGGGCCGCCGGCCGGTAAGTGGTCAGGCGAAGCCTGACGATTGGGTCCCGTCGCAGCATTCGCTCCGGGGACGTCACCTGGCGTTACTTGGTCCCTCCCGCTTGCGCCGTGTGTCAGAAGCGGTTTGAAAGTATACCACTTTCGCGGAGCCAGTTGAGCCACCCTCGGAGAGGGTGTGGTCGCCGTAAGTCCAAGTACGGGTTCCTCTTCTCTGTTGCCGGTCGCTGGAAAAGGGCCTGCGGGGTGGCTCACTTCTGGCCGCGAAAATGGTACACTTTCTGGCCGCGATTGACAGCCGTGACGGCGGCACGTGTAGAATCCTTCCGTTCCTTGCAAACTTCCTTCGGTTTCACCCCACTCCATCGAGCCAATGGAGGGCCGACGGAGTGGGGCCTTTTCCTCTCTGAAGGTGGAGGCCACGGCCAGTGGCTCAGGCTTGTTTCAGATCCGTCCACCATTCACGCTTTTCCTCCCGGACCAGAGTCACGAGGGTTGACGCGGAGCAGCAGAGCGTGCCAGAGTCTCCCGAACATTTCCAATTTGGGTAGAAGGGCCTTCTTCCACCTCCCAACCGACCATTGGGAGGTGGGCGATAGCACGAAGGTTTTTTGTGCCCCGCCTCTCCTGTCTTCTGGGGAGAGCATTCATGGCTACGGCCAGTCTGGTCCTCCACCGCGGGGCGCGCCCCGTCAACGTGGAGGAACTGCAGGAGTTCCGGGCCCCGCCGCCCGAAGGGCGCTGGTTCCCGGTCTGTCATTCCCGTGTCGTGGAGACCGTGAAATCCACGCTCCGGGAAGCCGGCTACGAGATCCGCAAGGAGCAGTATGGCGTGATGCGGGACGGCGGCCGTTTCTTCGGCACGCTCGATCTCGGCACGCCCATCGCGTCTGGCGTTACGCTCGCGGTCGGCATCCGCAACTCTGTGGACAAGTCGTTCCCGCTGGGCTTCTGTGCCGGCAACCGCGTGTTCGTGTGCGACAACCTCGCCTTCCGGTCGGAACTTCTCGTCCGGAAGAAGCACACGCTCAACGGCGAGCGGAACTTCGTGAAGTCGATTGCCGGTGCGGTCACGTCGCTCACGAGTTTCAAAGAGCAGGAGGCGGACCGTATCCGGCGCTTCATGCGTCTTGAACTCTCGCCCGAACTCGCGGACGCGCTCATCCTGCGTGCCTACGAGAAAGGCATCGTGGGGGCGCATCAGCTGGCCCGGGTCATTCACGAGTGGCGGAATCCCGCCTACGAGGAATTCCGGGAGCGGAACGTCTGGAGCCTCTTCAACGCCTTCACTTCGGCACTTCGGGACAGGTCGGTCGAGCAGCCGCACGCTTTCGCGGTCCAGACCATGCAACTCAACGGCCTGCTCGACTTTCGCCCGGAATTGGCTGTCTCAGCGTAAGTTCACGCGGGAAGAGGGCCGGCGCGGCGTTCTTCCGGCACATCCGAAGTCACCACCGCGAAAGTCACAACCGTGGATGAAGACCATCTCTGTGGTTGCATGTTGAACCGAACCCATTACTCACAAGAAAGGCAGGTATCGGACATGGCAAAGAAAGACGGCCCGCCCGCCGGGCCAAAGCCGGAACGGCAGCGGCCGGCACACGAATGCCGCATCGGGCGCATCCGCGCGACGATCTGGGCAAACCAGCACGAGACGCAAGGCACCTGGTACAGCATCACCCTCTCCCGGTCGTACAAGACCGGTGAGGGACAGTGGAAGTCAGCATCGAGCTTCGGCCGCGATGACCTTCTGGTTGTCGGGGAAGTCACCCGCATGGCCTTCCACTGGATCCAGCGACAATACCAGGAGAAAAACAACGGGGCTGGACAAAAGGAGCCGGGAGAAGAAGCTCCTTCGGACGAAATGGACATCCCCTTCTGATCTGTGATTGCGGGAACCTGGGCAGGGAAGCCCTGGTTTTCTTCGCCGCCAGAAAGGGGGTGTTCGTGAAAACTGTCACAAGTTGGGACCAGCTTCGCCCGTTCGGCATCGACGTGCTGACCGGCGAAGCGTGCGGGCTCGGCTACCGGCTTCTTTGTGACCTGACCGCCAAGGGAAAGGTCATCGTCGAGAAGTGCCTGGGCATGCCGGACTTGCCGCTCTACGAGCAGTGGAACAGCGGGAGCAAGGAGGAGCCGCACGTCGGGTGCATCATGCTCGTTCCCGAGATGTTCACGCCGCTGGCGGTCTTCGCCGTTCTCGAATCCGGCTACAAAGAATGCTGGGTAACCAAGAACGGGAGCGTTTACGCCATCGACCCGGACGATCCGCAGGACGCCATCGAAGCGGTTCGCACTTGGCTCGGCGTTGAGTCCATGCGGCGGTTCTCCTACCGGGGAACTGCTCGCGACCGGAACGTTCACGTCATGTCAGGAAGGACGCAGTGACAGACCGGGCGACCTCGCGAGGGAATGTCCTGGGCTAACCGCGGCTGACGCAGCCCAGGGGTTCGGCACGGTGTCTTCGGACACGACCTCACCCGAGCGCGAACCAGCCGCAAGCGAGGCGCCCGTCCTTCTTCGGAGAGGTTTTTGCAAAGGATTCTGCATCGCTCCACCTCTCCACTCATTTGACTACAGGTCGGCCGCGGTGCATTCTGTCAGTTTAACGCCTGGTCATCTTCCAACCCATTTCCCAAATACTCTATGTCGCTAGCCGGCAGCATCCTTGTCTGTGCAGGTCTCGGATCGCTCACCGGTCTTGCGGTCCGGCTTCTCTGGCTGTGGCGATTACGACGCAAGTTTCGGGAGCCGGTTCCCGACGTGTTTCCCTACCGGCCGCGCTGCGCCCTCCTCAGCCCTACGGAACTCGACTTCTACAAAGCTCTCGAACGCAGCCTGGGAGGGCGCTACACCGTCTGCATGAAGGTACGGCTGGCGGACGTGATCGATTGCCCCAGGGCGGCCTGGAGCATGGGCTACGGCCGGTTGATCGCGCAGAAACACCTCGACTTCGTTCTCATCGACCCGGCGACCACTCGGATCCGGGCTGCAATCGAATTGGATGATCGCTCGCACAGGCTTCAGGTTCGCCGGGCCAGGGACCGGTTCGTCGAGGCGGCCATGCACGCCGCCGGCGTCCCCTTAGTTCGCCTGCCGGCCGCGAGCGCGTACCGGCCGCACGAAGTCTGGCGGACGGTCAAGAAAGCGCTGGGGTAGGGTCCCGGCGGCGACGACCCACTTGTTTTGCGTGCGGGTTATCGCATAAAGTACGCTCGATGAAGAAAAACAGCCGCACACCCGAAACCCGCTCCGTCCTCTTCAGCTTCAAGTTCGTCAGCATCGCCCTTGTCGGCTCGCTGACGATGGCGCTGGTCTCCACCTTCGCGCCCGTGCCGGCGCAGGTGGCGGTCCTCGGCGCCTGCGTGAGCATTCTCGCCGGGCTCTTCGTGGCCTACGCGGAACAAGAAGAGGCCCGCGAGCGCCGGCGGGCGGAACTGCTCGAACGGCTCCGCATTCCACTGGCGCTGGCGCGCGAGCACGATCTCTTCGACCAGTATTGCGTCATCGCCGAGGCGCTTGCCGACCTCGCCGGCCAGCCGGACGCCGTCCTCCGCCAGTTCGCGCTGCTCAAGCTGTCGTCCATCGCCGGCCAGGTCGAATCGCTCGCCCAGGGGACGGTGGTTTTCTCAAGCACGGAAACGTGGCGTACCGTCTACGAGCAGCTCCTGGAATGCGACCTGTCGCTCTATCAGTCAGTCGCATGGGTCAAGACGAAGGACTACTGGCAGGACCGGCCCGGTTGGCAGAGCATGCGCCTGAATTTCGACCTCGTTCGGCGGGGGCTGCGCATCGAGCGGGTCGTGATCCTCCGCAACCACCTCTGGCCCGTCGGCGAACGATTGCCAACGGACGAAGTTTGCCCGTGGATTCAGGAGCAGCACGACCACGGCATCTGGATTCTCCTCGTTCGCGAGTCCGACATCGCCAGCGAACCCGATTTACTTGCCGACTTTGGAATTTACGGCGAGAGAGCGACTGGCCTACAGGAGCTCGATGACCAGTCGCGAACCCTTCGCTTCATCCTCCACTTCGACCCCCAAAACGTTCGGCTGGCGCGCGACCGCTGGACCCGGCTGCTGCTGTACACCACGTCATTCGCAGGTCTACTGGATCAAACAAATCTCAATGGATAAGATCGGATCAGCTGCAAGGCGCCCGTGTCCCCGTGCCCGGAACCGCGATGCCGACCGACCTTTACCTGGATACCGCCCGGTTCGGACTGATGGTCCCCGCCACCCAGCGGGCTCAGGTCGATTTCGCGCGCGTCTGCGGGGAGGAAGGCGGCTCGGCCCACATCGACGAGCTGCTGCGTGGTGGGTCTGAAGCGTGGCCGGTGAGCATGCGCCAGCGCTATCCGGGGTTGGCCGACTGGCACGGCACCGCACGGCTCAAAGAACTGCTCGCTCGCCTGGCCGGCGCGCCGCCACGGACCCCCATGCTGCTGGCCAACCGCTCGGCCGAGCTGATGAAGCTCGCCGCGCGAGCCCTGTTCCGCCGTTGTGGATCTGTCCTCCACACCGACCTGGAATGGCCCGGCTTCCTGGCAATCCTGGACGCCGAACGCCGCCGTGCTCGGGGCCGTCTGGTTGTATTCCCGGCCCGCGAGGCATGCTTCCGTCGGGGGCTGCAAGCCGCAGAATTCGTGAGGGCGCTCGCCACCCAGTATCGGCGTGAGCAGTGCGAGGGCCTTTTTCTGAGCGCGGTCAGCTTCGAGGGACTCCGGCTACCCATTGGGGAAGTCATCGCCTCGCTCTCCGACGTGCGGCCGCCGCGGTTTGTCGTGGTGGACGGCGCCCAGGCCCTGGCCCACGTGCCGGGAGACATTCCCGCCTGCGACGTGTACCTGGCCGGCTGCCACAAGTGGTTGGCCGCCGGTCATCCCATGGGACTGGCTTTCCACCCCCGGCAAAACTCCCAGGACTTTCTGCGGACTCTCGCCGACGAGATGGTGGCGGACGGCGACCTGGACGACCCGCTTCTCCTCTTCACCGCGCAACTGGAAAACCGTTGCCTGAAACCTTTCTCCGAGACCGTTAGCCTCGCCGGTTTGTTCTCCAGCGCTGCCGCGGCGGCCGACCTGGCGGACCCGCTTGGGCCTGCTGCCTGTTTTCCAGCTCGCCTCGAGAACGCCGACCTGCTGGCGGAAGCAGCCCGGCCGAGTGGCTGGGAGCCAGTCATTCCCGACGCCCCCTTGCGGTGCGGGATCCTTCTGCTCCAGGGCCGCGATCCCCACGTCCAGGCGGCACCGGCGGAAGAACTTCGGGCAGGCTTTCAGCAGCACGGGGTCGCGGTCACGACGTACCCGGCCGGAATCGCCCGAGTCTCCCTTCCGCCCCGGCCGTGGAAAGGAAAGGAACTGGACCGGCTGCGGTCCGTCCTGCAAGCCTGCGCCTGATCACGGCTCATTCGTTGGCGGAATGCGAGCCTCACGCCTGGCGCGGAGGGCCAGAACGTTTTTCAACGCGAGTTGCCGGGCTTCTTCCGACACTACCGGCAGCGCCCTGTCCGCGGCCGCCCGGGCCGCCTCCGCGAGTCTTCTTTCATCGTCGCGGATGATCAGGAGCGCGACGTACGTCGCGAGATCCGTGTGTTCGGCCGCGGCCCCTGCTCTCGCCATTTCTTCCACGAACTCTGGTAAATCGAAAGTCATCGTTACCCTCCAAGCCATCTCCCGGAAACAATGAGGGGCCTAACCTTGCCGTCGCCTCAGTGCACGTACAACCTCGCTGTAAAGTGCCAGTTCGGTGGCGACGCATGTCCGGCCCTCGGCCGACTGTTGCCAGCTATCGGCGCTGACACCGTCTTCGTGCGGACAGGCCAGGAGGCAGACACCCGCCGGGAAGATGGCCCGCGCGAGCAGCCGGGCCCGGCCCATGTGGTATCCGCACGAGACCAGGATGACCGTCGAGAGCGATTCCAAAAGGTCACGTTCGCGGAGCAACGCGAGAGACCGCGTAACATTCTCCATCGTCGTCCGCGCCAGGGGTTCTACAAGGACACCTTCCGGACGGACGCCGGCCTCGACAGCAACTGCGGCCATCAACTTCGCCTCCGCAGGGCCGCCGGGCGCCGTGACCCCGCCGGTCACGAGGAGCCGGGGGACGAACCTCTCGGTGTAGAGGCGAGCCGCTTGCCTCACCCGCCGGGCTGACGTATCCGGGTCGTGGTGACCGAAGACCAGCGCAAGGTCCGCCCGTTCCGGTTCGTCCCGCACGAACAGCCAACGGGCGACTTCTTCCACTTGCTTCACGGCGAAGCCTCCACGCGTGCGACGTTTTCTCTTCCCCCGGAAGAGCCTGTCCTGAAAGAATAGCGAGTATGTAGCCCCGGCCAGGGAGCCCGAGAAAAAAGGAAAAAGAAAGCTAGCTAGAACGGAAGCCCGGTGCGCACGTCATGCACGACGCGCAGGATGGAACGCACACGGTCTTCATGCGCTTCCATCTCACGCTCGATCACGTACGGGTACAGATCGGGATGATGCGAACCTTCCAGTTCCTTGATGCGCCGGCGGGCGGTCCGCAGCGATTCGGCGATGAGGAACTTCTCGGTCCGGTCCAACTCCGCTTTCGTTTCAAGATTCGGATCGAGACTCGCCCCCAGGTCCCAGACCGAATACTCAGGTTGATGAAAACCGTTGTTCATCATCGCCTTCCTCCCCAGCAACAAGTCGCTCACGGCCTGTCTCGCTGCTCAAGACAATGCGCACAGGGTTGAACCCGGACAGAACGTGCGACCCAACCCTCAAAATACGATCGCGCTCCGTCTCTTGTCGATGCCCGTTGGCCTACTTTCCACAAAAAGTTCAGGCTCGCGTGCGGCTCCCTCTTGGAGCACACGACATCTTTATGAAGGAGGGTAAGCGTCAGCCGGGAGGGCCGGAATTCCCTTGCCCAATGCCGTTTTGAAAATAATTGAGGGCATTGAGGCGCGCTCACTCCTGGACACCATCGACGGGTGCGGCATCTCGGGCTTGCGCGACAGGGCTTTTATCGGTCAAATGGTCTACTCGTTCGCCTTTGCCAGAGCAGCCGTCGGAATGAACGTGGAGGGCTACTTTCAGCAAGGAAAGCGGTGGTGGCTCCATCTGCATGAGAAGGACGGCCGAAAAGGGCCACGCCTACTCGGATTTGTTCATGCCGAGCGGACTCTCC
The DNA here is from genome assembly GCA_963750165.1 of uncultured Gemmataceae bacterium. GTDB lineage: Bacteria > Planctomycetota > Planctomycetia > Gemmatales > Gemmataceae > CAVVPN01. Next base: position 2,043,185 of record CAVVPN010000003.1, read on the forward strand.
TCGAATGGGATGGAGTCGTAAAGCTCGTAGACCAGAATGGGATTCCCTTCGGCATCGTGGGTGTGGGTCACATCCACCTCACCCGATTCAGTCGGGACGATATACATATCGTTGTCGGGATCGACGACAAAGAACAGTTTGCCGCCTTCCCAATACCACTGTTTTAGTTCGTGTTTCTGGATGGAAACACCTCGATCACCGAACCAGTTCAAAACCTGCTGCTTGGTCCAGCCAGATTTCGGTGTTCTCGGCATTTTGAAGCCCTCTAGGTGATACGGGTTCGTTTGCTTGTACTGCAACGGACGCACGTGGCCAGCACCGCGCATGCCCCACAACCACACCGTTTCTTCCAGGGGGCGCTTACGACGAGAGCAACAGGCTACGATTGGGGCCCTCGCACTGTCTGGTATTGGAGCCATGCCGAGTCAGCAGATCGATGCCCCTTAAGTTACGGGTCGATCCTCGCCAAAGCCCATCGGACCACGTCCCGAATGTAGGGACTTTCATCATTGCACAGGGCCTTCAGTGCTGGAATAGCTTCCACTGCAGGGCGGCCGATGTATCCCAAACCGCGAACCGCCTTCTTGCGAATCCGCGGGTTACTGTCGTGCAGCCCGGCCAGATAATTCTGAACCAACCTTTGTTGAAGCGTCTGGATTCCCATGGCAAGTTCGTCGTTCGGGGTCGATGTAAAATGAGTCCGTTTCATAGGGGAACCTTATCATGCTGCCTCGGGGGACAAAAGGCTGTTAAGAGGATCCGTAAAAACTCTATTGCATTCCACCTCAGCCCACTCTAATCCAATCCACACGAAAACAAGGAGGCGACAATGGGCAAAAACAAGCCAATCCACGAAATCCGCATCGGTCGGCTCCGGGCAGCCATTTGGCAGAACGAGACCGAGGCCGGCGTCCGCCACAACGTCACCTTCGCGAGGCTCTACAAGGACGGCGACCGGTGGAAGGACTCGGCCAGCTTCGGCCGTGACGACCTGCCGCTCTTGGAGAAGCTCGCGGACGCGGCCCACGGGTGGCTGTATCGGGGCGGGGTCGAGCCCCAGCCCCAGGAGGAATGCAACGAGGAGCCCGACCCCGTGGCCGGGTAAGTGGCCCGGCCTACTGTTTCCCGCTGGTCGCCGCCCCGGTTTTCGCCTGGCTGAGGAAACGCGCGCCGCGTTCGGAGTAGAGTCGCTTCCAGCCACGTTCGGCCTGCTCAAGAGTGGGCAACCCCTTGCGCTCGATCCGCGCGGTAATCGCCGGGCTGAACACCGAGTATCCCCCGCGGGTCTTCTTTCCTGGTCGCCAGGAGCATGACCGCCCACACACCAGCGACAGGTATTCTGAGCCACGCTAGGTTCAGTTCGTCGAAGAATGCGAGCTTGCCGCCCCAGAACGACAACAACGCGGCCGTCATCGAAGACGCTCCCGCGCTGCCTTTCCTGGCTCGCCTTTTAACTTGGAAAGGGCTTCGAGGGTTTCCCTCGACGTGCTCTGGTGAAGCGCCACAAGCAGTTTGACTGACGGGAACCGCGACCTGGCCAGCTGGCCAAGCACGCTCGCCGGCGTCACCGCATTCTTCGCCAGCGCCTCCTGTACCTCCTTCTCGCCGTCCTGCCCCTGGCAACGTTCCGCGACCGCTTGGAGTATCTGCGCTGGGGCTTGGTCGTTCCCAGCCAGTGCTTCGGCCATCCGCCAACCCTGGCCAGGCCACTCACTCAGCGCAAGCTCCGTTAACAACCCCGCGTCCGAACAGTTCCCGGCGAGGCTCCTGCCAATCCCTGTATCGTGCCCGAACCTGCCGAGGAGCAGCCGGCCTTCATCCCCGGTAACGTCCTTCCGCTCGGCCAGGCATCCGGCCAACTCCCGCGGAGCCGCCTCGGCGATAGGCCGCCGCAGGCCGACGGGCAGGGCGGCCGAGCGGGCGAAGAGAAGGGCATTCCCGGTCACATTCTTCCCTATGCCCAGCGCGTCCATGAGGAGGTAACGCTCGGCGTCACCCACCTTCGGGTGCTCCCACACTTCAACGAAACCCTCTTCCGCGGCGGCCTGCAAGCCCCGTTCGGGCAGGTTCGGGTGCTTCAGGGCCACTTCGACGAGCTCCGAGTACCGGCAAGCGTCCAGAAGCAACTCCGGCGGCGTCGAGGCCGCTTCCAGCAACTCCTTCACTTCGTACACGCTCAAGCACCCGGCCCCGGCTGACTTTTCCGGGGTGCCCTCGTAGACCATGCGCTGCACCTCGTCGTCATAGCGGTACTCCAGAGGGCGGAGTTCCGGCGCCGCCGCGAAGAAAACACTCCGTGCTTTCTCGGCCAGCAGGCGGGCCTCTTCCTCCCTTCGCTCGCCGACGGCGATCCGTGCCCTCAAAGTGTCCGGCGTTTCCCGCGAGCTTTGTGCAGTCTCCAGCAGCGCCTTCGTCAGGATGTCCCCGGTCGCCTCGGCCAAAGCGTCCGGCCGTGTCAGCGCCTCCAGCAGGAGGGAGGCCATGCCCACGCCCCCCCGCGTCCCCAACTCCGCCAGCCGCGTGAAGACGTAATCGGCAAGCTTCTCCCGGTCACACGCGCCGGCACTGCGCCAGCACACGAGGCCGACAAGTCCCGCCGCCTGCAGGCACAGCTCCGCCTGGCCGGGGAAGACCCGCCACCATTTCGTCGGCACCTTGGGCACCCACACCCCAATGAGCGGCCCACTCTGGCGAACCACGGGGTGAACGCCCACCGACCGGGCCTCCCGCGGGACCTCGACGTAATGGAACCTCAGGTGGCGCCCCGCCGGCCACAACGCGGGCTCCAGCTCCAGCAGCCGCGCCACCGACGAATCGGGGCTCTTGCCATGAAAGAGGTCCTTGCGTTCAATCACTGTCTCCACCGGCCCGGCCACCGACTGTTGCAGTTCTTGAACGACGTCGTGCTGGGGGCACGGTGTTGCCCGGGGGTACACGCTGACCACCCCCTGAAGCCCGACCAGGGCGTACCTGTCGTCGGGCAGATGGCAAACCCGGCACAGTTCCTGGCGACCCGCCAGGCGGACCAGGGAGCCGTCCCTGGGAACGGTCGTTCGGGCAGCCACGACCTCACTCGCCGACGCGTCAGCCCGTGCAACAACCTGGTAGGGGGCAAAGACGTGAAGACTTGCCAGCGGGCCGCCGTGGAGGGGCTCGATGACGAGGCGGTCACCGTCCTTGCGCAGGACGGTCCAGGGCTTCCGGTCCCATTCGATCCGTGAGCCGCCGGGGGGGCCGTTCAACCGGCCGGCAAGGCTCTGCGTTTCCTCGTTGGTCGCCTCTCGAACGGGCGTCCCCTCACGCCAGCGAATTCGTCCGGCACCGGTGAAATCGGTCCGCACGACGACAACCCAGACCTTCGCCGACTTCAGCACGTGGTAAGTGTTCCCCTGGAACGTCACGACCTGACCCGTTCTCGGTAACATGAACTCGCCTCCTTTCCTCACATCGGTCGGGCGAAGCCTGCGGATGGTCCCGTACGTGGCGGTAGCAAGCCGCTCCTGCCATATCTCCCAGTGCGGCTTCGCGAGCTGATGCAGGCCAAGCTCTCCCGGGTGCTGGTGATGGTAGCCTCCACGAAGGATGCTGGCGAAGGGCGTCAAAACCACCGCCAGGAACGGCATCCGCGGCGTGAGGCTGGGGGTTGGAGTCCGCCGCCTCGACTGTCCCCCAACACCTTCGGTTCATGCCGGTCAGGGTTCGGACAGCGCGGCCTCGAAGGCCCGCAGCGTCACCGAGATTCGGCGGCCCCGGTGCCGGCCCGACTTGGGGACCGCGTGCTTCCACACCTCGTTCGTGTCTTGCGGGAGGATGAACACGGTCCCCGCTGGGGCGGGGAAGTCCCGGACGCGGCGAACGGCTCCCGACCCCCGGCTCAGGCGAAACACCCGCGTCTCGCCGAACGAAACGGTGACGATCGGCGCCCCGGCAGCCATGCCGCGGGTGCTGTCGTGGTGCGCGCCGATGTAGTGGGCCGGCCCCTCATACCAGTTGAGCAGGAGCCCGTTGAGCCTGGGATCAACGGCCTGCCGCGCCCAGTCCCGGAGCGGCAGCAGCACCGGGGGCGCCGGCAGCGCGCGGCTCGTCTGACCGCTGAAATGGTAGTCGGCGCCGTAGGCCTGCTGCCACCGCGGGATCTCGACTTCCTTGTTGATCATGCGGATGCGGGGCTTCGTCGTCGGGTGCAGCCGCCACACCTCCTCGAAGGTGTGGTCGTCCCAGAGGAGTTCCTCGGGAAGGCAACCGCAGTAGAACGGCGAGCCATCGTCCAGGGCTTGCTCCTTGAAGCCGTTGTCCCGCCAGGTTGTTCCGGTCATGCTCTGTTTCCCCAGATGATTGCATCTTCGCCCGGCACAGCCGCTCGGTCAAAGCGTCTCAAACGAGATCGCTCGGATCGCGCACAACAACGGCCGGCACGCAACATTCCTGGGCCTCCTCCGACAGCACGAGCAGCGGCATCCTTACCGGCATCTCGTCCCACATGCGACCGTCCAGGGAGCGACCGGCTGCTTTCTTGTTCCGTCCGCCCCACTGTTTGAAAAAGAATGGCACCCCGGCGGTCTGACATTGGTCCCTGACGGACTGCACCCAGGCCGCCTCCATCGGCCGGGCGGAGGGACCACTCTCACCGCCGGCGATGACCCAACGGATGCCGGTCAGGTCGAGCGGCCCGAGATCCTCGAGCAACGGCTCGACGGACAGGAAGCGGACCTGGGCCGGAGTCTGCCGCAGATGCTCGATCCTCGGCACGCCGTGCCGCCTGTTCTCGACGCTCGTTCCCCACCAGACGTGTGGCATCTCAGCGAACTCGCGCAGTGCGCCGGACAGAAGCTCCTTCATGCGGTCGGCCCGCTTGGTGAGCACCTGGTAGGTGTGGTGATCGGCCTGAGCCATCGCCACGCACACTTTCCGAATGTCCTCGGCCGGCAGATTTTCATGGAAGAGGTCGCTCATGGAGTTGACGAACACGGTCTGCGGACGCCGCCACCGGAGCGGGTCGGCAAGGGCATCGGACACGAGGACCATCTTGCCGTTCCAGCGACCGTCGGCGCCGATGACCTCGATGTAGTAGCGCAGCCGCCCCGGCTCCTCGCCGCGCACGCGCTTCGCGAGCGCGACCCCCTTCAAGCGCCGGGCCATTGCCATTGCGTAGCAGTGGTGGCAGCCGGGCGAACAGATCGAGCACCCCAGAACGGGATTCCAGGTCACCCCGGTCCACTCGATAGCGGATTTAGTAGACATCGTTATCTCCGATCAACAATTCCAGGCCTTGCCCGATTCGCCCGCTTCTCAGCGAAGGTCAGGCTGGCGACTCTAGCGGCGCGTCATCTACAGTAGATTGTTGAGGCTTCGGGCTGCCTGGTCAATTCTGTTTTACAGAATAGAATTACACTACCGTTCTGTTATTCTGAGCGCGCGTCGCGTTTTTCTGAACCGCCGCACAGAGGTCTGGCTCGAGGAGGATGGTCGTGACAGGTGAAGAAGCTAAAATCGGAGGCGTAGAAGCCGCGGAAATCGTGGCTGAATCAAACGCCAGCGGGCGGCGGCCGAGACTCCAGCCATCCATCGAGTCCGTAGAGCTGTACGACCGGATTTGCGACTGCATCCGAGCCGGAAAGAAAGAAACGCTGGAGGGCGTGGCCCGCGCGCTTCGGTGTGCTCCCTCCGCCGTTTCCGCGTGTCTCAAGACCTGGAAGGACATCCGGCATGCCGAACTGGTGAACCTCGCCGTCTCCCCGATCATTCTTCTCCCACCAGGGGAGGAGTTGCACAAGATGGCGAAGGCGGTTCTGGCCGCCCACCAGGTGATGCGAACGCCGGGCCCGCCCGGCACCGGGGAAGAGCTGGTGGTCGGCGCCGCCAACGTCTTTGTCCGGCACCTGTTGAGTCGGGCAACCGCCCGATTTTATGCGCAGACCGAATTCAAGGGCGCGTCGATCCGACTCATCGAGGAGCGCGAGGGAGCCATCCGGGCGCTCGAAGACGGGGAGGCGCAGTTTGTCCTCGGCGGCTCCGGATTTCGCCGCCGGCATCCCTGGCTTCTCTGGGAGAACCTTCATCTCACGATCGACCTGGTGGCCATCACGAGGAAAAAAGACCCCCTCAAAACCGCCCAACTGGGATTGACGGAAGAACTGCTCGAACAGCGAGTCGTCTGCTTGCAGGAGGATGACGCCCGGCTGCTGCGATTTCCACAACGCATTGTCGTGACCAATTATGCTTCCGTCATGGATTTCGTCCGGGAGGCTGGTGCCATCGGCATCGTTCCCTTGCTCGGAGGCGTCGCGGCGACCGGCCGGGAGGAGTATCGCAAGGACTTCCGCGTCTTCAGCCTCAACTTGAAGACGCCGATCGAACCGTGGGAACTCGGTGTTTGGACGCGCCGGGATGCGATGCTCTCCAGGAGCGCCGAGGCCTATCTTGGCGTGTTGAAGACGTTTCTGAAGAACTCGAATCCGCCGGGAGCGGCCGCACGCTCTGAGTCTGACGGGTAAAGTAGCCAGATAAGAGGGCATCCGTGCCAGGAGCGTCGGCATTGTGCCGAACGGGATTTTCAGAGGCATGTACTCCGGTGTTCGATGGGCGGGAAGAGGCGGGCCGAGAGTCAAGGCGGCGAGAGGAAGGTGACGGGGTGTTTGGGCGGCACACCCGGTCGAAGCCGAAACCGTCGAAAATAACCGCAAGCAAGAAAGTGGCCCCGGCAAGCTTGTCTCGGGCCTGCCGGGGCCGGGTGCTGTCCATCGACGCACCGTCGGCTCGGTTATCCCTTGGTCTGGTTGCGTCCCCGCAGAGCCAGCCTCCGTTTCACCGAGCAACTACCACGATACTGATTCTCCGCACTGCTACACAAGACCGCCATGTTTCGTCCAGCCAGTTCCTTGCGCCGGACGACTCCCGGTGATAGAACCGGGCCGACTTCACCATTTCTGACCGGGGTAGACATCTGCCGTCCCGCCCCTGGATGAGAGAGGCCCAGCCGTTCTCGCCCAGGAGGCAGGCGGCGCCATGCGAAGGTTCTCCCCAGGTTTTCCGTTCCCCTGTGGCCGCTCCTATCACGCCACCGCCTCTTTTCCCGGGAACGCGGGCGCCGGGTCGTGCAGACAACTCCGCCGGATGCCTGCACGACCCGGTAATTCCGCTAACCCGTTGCGAAAGGAGAACGGCTGATGGCACACCCCCACTCCGCGCTCGCCGAGTACCTCGCCCGGCTCAAGGCCGGCGAGGCGGTCCCCTTTTCCCCAGGCCCCTCAGGCGGGGAGGAATGGGACGAGCACGTCCGGCGCATTTCCGCCGAAGGTCAGATCGCCGAGGTGACGGAGGAGCAGTACTTCTACTGGCTCGAAGTCCTCCCCCCGCACTGGATGAACGGCTCGCACTTCTGCTTTGCCGAGGGCGCCGAGGCTCTTCGGCTCTTCTGGCGTGACCGCCAGACCGGCCGCTACCTCGCCCGCCAGCTTTCCTGGGATGAGACCCTCCGCTTCTGTGAGCTGGCCGGCATTCCGCGGCCTCACTGAAGCGCCTGGCCCAGGAGAAAAAGCACCATGCGCTACGTCATCCACGTTACGACCCTGCGCGACCCGATCCGCTTCTTCGCGAAGGGGCGGACCCGCGCGGAGGCCCGCGCCGAGGCACTGGCCTTCATCCACGCCTGGCCGCTGACGGCCAAGAACCAACCCTGCGGCTTCCGCATCGAGGAGAGCCACTGGCTCTTCGCCGACATCCCATCCACGACGAAAGGAGACCATCCCACATGATCGTTGATCGCAAAGACGGCTCGTGCCGTTCCTGCGGCGGCACGCTCCGCGTGATCGACGCCGACGACGCGACCCTGACGGTGATCTGCCTGGACTGTCAGGACACCTACGAAGTAGAGACCGACGCCTTCGGCGACGATTGCATGACCTACTACCTGGGCTTTCTGGCGGAGGCCCTCCGGCGCAGGCAGAAAGGAGCAAACCCATGATACTCGCACGCCGTTGGTGCATCGACGAGCCCGAGGACGCCGATTGGAAAGGAGAACGACATGAATGACGCGCCTCACGGTCCGGAGCGCAGCTCCGCCGACGAGTTGCGGCACGAGCTCGAGAACCTCGACCGCGAGCTTGCCCAGGTGGAGCTGGCCGACATCGTCCGCCTCAAGAAGCCTTATGGCTTGAAGATCGACCGGCAGAAGGGACCGTTCGGGTTCGGCATCGTGGCCGAGATCCTGACGGTGCTGCCTGACGGCCGCACGCGCAACGTGAGCCTGTACCTTTACGACCCAGAGCGGAAGGAGATCTTCCTTGGGCCGCATGGCGTGCCGGAGTTCGTGGACTGCCACTGCTCGGAGTTCGAACTGTACAAGCGGGCGACGGACATGGGTTACAGCCCGCTGCTGGAGTGAACGAGGGGGCGGCGCCGGTCAGAAGCGGCCCGCCCCATTCCGGCGTTCCGCAAAGGTTGCATGGCGCCGCCCCTCTCTTCCGTCTTCCTCCCTGCGCCGAAATGGGCTGACCACACCAACACGCCGGCTGCGCGGGGCGGGGCCGGGATCGTCACCACCCGGAGAACCGCCGTTTGCCGGAAGCAAGAAAGTGTTTCAGCAGGAGCGCGGCCGCCGCGACCACCAGGGAGGGCAGCGGATACTTGCAGGCCAGCCAGCCCGCGCCCAGGAAGAACAAAGCCGTCATCGCGTTTCCTCCTCCGGGAAGGTGCGCGAGAGCGACACCAGACCGGTCGCGGCGGTCCGGCCCCGCGGCTCGCGGCAGTCCTCCGCTCGTGTTACTCCCTCCCGACTCGAACTCGTTGTCTCCTCGGCACCGTCGAACGGCTTCACGATGCGGCGCTGGTAGCGGAGCACCGTCGGCGGCAGCGACTCCTCGCCTGCCCGCCGCCGTGCGTCGTTCAGCAGGCGGAGGACGTTCAGCAGCTGCTGGCGAACGCGCGCGTAGGGCTCGAACGGGACGGTGTATAGCTGGCGGCTCAGAACATCCGCCGGGGTACGGACCGCCCTCTCCAAAAAGTACGCCTTCAGGTTCCGGTACGCCTCCTGGCCGATCTGGACCCGGGAGTGCCATTTGTCGTCCGGCTCCGCAGGTTCATCCGACTCGGCCCGGGCCTTGAAATCCCCTTGCTTGTACGTGATCGAGTAACCCGCGAAGTGGAGCGGCAGCTTGCGGATGTCGCGGACCCGCTCCCCCTCCTCCTCGAAAAAACAGTGCTTGCCGTGGGTGGCAAGGAGGACGAAGAGACGCCCGTGGCGGAGGTAATGCAGGTTGGCGAGGCCGGCAAGCTTCCGCCGCGCCCGCGACTGGCGCGAGATGGCGATGCCGTACTTTTCCTGGAGCTTCGCGTCCACGGCTCGCGGGTCCTTGCCCGCCGGCACCCACCCGCTGACGTAGAACCAGTAGCCGTGGGGCAGGTAGCAGCAGGCCAGCTGCTGGACGAACCCCTCGACCGTCGTTGCTTCACAGCGGTAGTGCATGCGGCGAAAAGACCAATGCCTCCCCAGCGTGGCGGAAGGCGGGGTTGTTTGTTGACGGCCAACCCCACGCCGATGAAAACCGTTTTCCCCGAGAGGCGCAAGGGTCGGTCGGGGCGTCGTACCCTTCCCGACCACGCAAGCTCCGACCCAGGAAAAAAACCTCCCTCCTACCTTGAAAACCTTTCCCTCCAAACGGTATCTCGGCGGGCCGCCACTATATTCCAAGTGCGACCCCGCCGAATTTATACGCGTACCGTCTGCGAACCTCATGGCGAACGGCGGCGTGTCTCGGTGACACGTCGCCTGTCCGCCGCCAAATTGCCGCCAAAGGAGGCCTTTTCTCCCGAAAAGGCCTCCTTTGACCGCTTCGCCTCCCGCCAAGGAATGCGGCGCGAGGCCCCGTACCAAGGGAGCCTCGCGCCCGATCTTCCGAACGCTCAAAAAGCCAGTCAGCCCTTTCGTCGTGGCCAATGTGTCCGGCACCACCCGTTGACACGCCAGCGGGTCGCGACTGCCTTGCCGCGCGCACCGCCCGGTTCCGCCTCTGGCTCCCGCCACAGGCTTCCCCGACTGTCTACTCAGGCCCCACTCCCAGACTCCAGCATTTCAAGCACGTGGGGGACCAAACCCACGCACCGGCGACCAGGCCGGCCGCTGGAGCCCTTCCCGCGTTAGCCATCTCCTTCGTCTTCTGGGTCACGTGGCTATCGGGCGTTACCCCGAGGACCTCTGGCCATATGTCCGGGCTCCCGCCGCGGCATAGTTTCGACAAGGCCGTTCCGTACACGGCTTCGCCATTTCAGGGGGCAGAATATAGAAGCTCCTCCCTTACCCTTCGGCCAGGGTCGTTCGCCGTCACCACGGGCCGCTATCGGCCTTGAGGTGAGCATTTCGGCATCGTCTCCCAGAGAACTCACCGGCAAGCCCTTACGGGCCTTTCATGGTTGAGCTTTTCACGTCTCCGCGTTTAACGGAGTACACGGGTCAGTCTTACCCGTTTCCCGCTGTTGCCAGACAGGAAGCTCCCCACGCCGGCCAGCGTTCCACGAACCTCGCGTAGCGAGGCCCGAGGCCCGCGGGCGGATTTGCGGCCTGCCTGGCAGGACCGCGCACCAGCTTTGCAAGATGGCGGCTTTGGCACGCGCCAAAGGATGTCCGCGTCGCCCACATTCAGTGCGAACGCATAGGATAGAACGCTGAGATTGCTCTTCTGGGATACAAAGCCAGGAAGGATTACTTCAGCGAGCCTCCTTCGAGCACGGACAAGCCACTCTCGCGGCAATCCGGCTCTACTGGCACAGCACGTGACGGCTGGTTAGTGCCATCCTCTTAGCCTGGTTGGTGGCCAGGTTTACCGAGTGTGCTGCGCGAACGGAAGACCGTGGTCAAAGCGTTTACGTCATTGACGACCGGCAGGACCTATCCTCGCCCTGCACCAGGGAAACTAGCGCAGGAGAAGGAACAGGACCATGGATACTTTCCGCCCCGTCGGTGCCTGCCTGATACCGATTATCCGGGGAGGATTCCCCGATTGTGGGGGGAGATTTTACCGATAGCCGAGGGAGGAGTTGACGATGTCCGGGGGAGAAAACACCGATGCGCCGGGGAGAAATAGGCCGTGCAAGGCCTTGATTCTGCTGGTCTTTCGCAGTCACAACTATTCATAACTGAAGAACAAAACGGAACAACAACAGGGAGCTGCCGACGTTGTTGCTTTTTTCTTCAAAGCAACACAAGAATAAAAGCGTGAAACGGACCCCCCAGGCAGTCCCGGCGGAGCCAGCCCAACTCCCCCGCGAACACAACCAGGGCAGAGACGAACTCAACCTGGCGGAGTTCCCGCTCGCCGCCCTGTCGAATCGGGTCTCACCCGCGAAGAAGACGCTTGTCTTTCAGGACCGAATCCGGGACCGGGGCAATGGAGAGTTCATTACGAGGCGTCTCATCATCACGGCCTCGGACAGGTACGGACTACCCACCGCGATCGATGATGACATCATCGTGGGCCTCATTCAGCTGACGAAAGCCAACAACAATTTCACCGACCGAGTTGTCTCATTTAGCCGGTACGCGCTCGTCGAGCTTCTCGGCTGGCCCGACAGTGGTCAGAGTTACCGGCGCATCGAGGAGTCGCTGAAACGCTGGCTGGGAGTCACGTTGACCTATGAAAGGGCCTGGTGGGACAAGGAGAGCCAGAGTTGGATCGACGAGCACTTTCACATCCTCGACAACGTCACCCTCGTGAATCGCGAAGCCCGCCGAAGGAAGGCGGCATGCCGTCAACGGGAGCTGCCCCTTTCTTCGTTCTCTTGGAACAGCGTCGTCTTTCGGAGCTTTCAGGCGGAGAATCTGAAGCGCCTCGACCTGAATCTCTATTTCCAGCTTCGCCTCGCTCCCGCCAAGCGTGCCTTTCGCTTCCTCGACAAGCGCTTCTATCGTCGCAACCGCCTGGAGTTTGATTTGCGCAATTTTGCCTGCGAGCACGTGGGGCTCAGTCGCAAATATGACGTCGGGAAGATCAAGGAAAAGCTCCAACCCTCCCTCGAAGAACTCGAGAAGGCAAACTTCATCGAGCCCCTCCGGCGGGATGAGCGCTACGTGAAGGTGGGCGCCGGTGTCTGGCGGATCATCTTCGTAAGGAAGACCTGGGAGAGCCCGCCCCGCCCTACGAGGACCGCGAGCAGGGCACACGAGGAGGAACTCATCGCTCGCGGCGTGACGCCTGCTACCGCCGTAAAGCTGGTGGCGACCTATCCGGCGGAGCGGATCGGCTCGAAAATCGAGGTTCATGACTGGCTCCGCGCGAACAATGAGCAGCGCCTCTCGAAGAATCCGGCGGGCTACCTCGTGCATTCGATCCGGAATGACTATGCCCCGCCCGCGGGTTTCGCTTCGAGGGCCGACCGCGAGAAGACGACCCGGGCGAGGCACAGCAAGCGGTCACAGGTTGCCGATCGATTGGCCCGACACAAGGCGGAGGCCGACGCTCGGCTCGATGCGCAAAAGGACCCGATTCTCCGCTATTGGAACTCTCTCAGCCCGGTGGAACAGGAGCGGCTGCGAGACGCCGCTCTCGCCGATGCTGACTCGTGGCTTCTCGAGCGGTACGAGGGCGCGAAACCTCACCTCGCGAAACACTTCCTGCAAATCATCATCGACCGGTACATCGAGAAGCGGGCCCTCGCCCTTTCCGCAGAGTGAGTGCGCCGCAGTCACCGATGCCTTCTTGTCGGAACTGCGAGACGCCGCCACGCGCTTTCATCACGACCCTGACGGACATCCCCAATATTTCCCGTGCATTGATGACTCTCCGGCACGCCCGCGGGCGGGCCCGCCGGCAGTCTCGCTCGCCGGCGGGCGGGCGGTCCCGCAGTCCCGACTGCTCGAAAAGGTATTCTCCACTGAGTTAGGGGCTTGTCGCAATGGCCCCAGGCGCGCTACATCAGGAGGGCAGGGATCCGGGCACGCCGGAATGCCCGCCGGCATGGAGGCAGGATTATGACTACCAGCAGACTCGGCGCGCTCATCGCCGTCGGCAATCAGAAGGGAGGTGTCGGCAAGACGACCAATACGGTGCATCTCGCCGCGGCACTCGGGGAAAAGGGTTACGCCGTCCTCATCATCGACCTGGACCCGGGCGCTGGAGCAACGAAGCACCTCGGCATTCCCGTCCAGAGTTTTGCCGGCACGCTCGAACTGCTGACGACCAGCGAGACGCCACAGACCCTGGCCATCACAGAAGGGATGCCGAGAGGCGTTCATCTCATCCCGTCCAGGACGCAGCTATCGGAACTCGAGACGCTGCTCTCGAAATTTGTCGATCGGACGAGGATCCTCGACCGCCCGGCCGACCTGGCTCGGCCGCACTACGACTTCATTTTCCTCGACACTCCGCCCTGGGCGGGAGCGACGACTACGGTTGCGGCCTATGCAGTTGCGGACTGGTTTCTCCTTTCCGCGTTCCCGCACCCGTTGTCGATCGCGGGCCTCAACGAGGCCTTGAAGGACATCGCAGACGTCCGCATCCAGAGGAACCCCGGCCTCGAGGTTCTTGGGGTCATTCTCACTTGCGTCGATACCCGGACGAATCTCGCCCGGGACGTTGAGGATCTCGTTACGCGGGAATTGCCGGGGCGGGCGTTTCGGACGATCATCACCCAAGCGAACGCTCTGCCCGTACTTTCCGGCAGGGGGAAGACACTGTTCGACAGCAAGGTCTATTCGACCCACAAGGTTACCGAACAGTACCGTAGCCTGGCAGCGGAGGTCGAGGAGCGGGCGGTGAATCGACAACCCTTCCTCCTTCGCGGAAGGGAGGAACCCGAATCCACTGTGAATGAGGGTGCGGAGCCGAACCGGGCAATTCTGAACGGATAGAGGGATCGTGGCGAAACCATTGACGAGCGCAGTGCCATCGAGCGCGGTTGCCCGACTCCTCGAGCCGGGGGTGGCCCGAGCGGCCCTTGTGGAGACGCACCCTGTCACTCCACCGGTCGTCGAGAAGACGGGAGAGACACCGGAGATCAAGCGAGAGTTCATCCTGACCCAGACGACCGACGACGCGCTGGGGCACCTCACCATTCTCTATTCCAAGGCGACCGGGACGAACGTCACGAACAGTCATCTCCTCCGGGCTCTCCTCAAGGCGCTCGTGCACGCTATGCCGGAACTCGAGAGGCAGGCTTGGCAGATAGGCAAGCTCAGGCGGCCGAGCAACGCCCGGGGTAGGGAGGCCGAGCGCGAGGAATACGAGAGGCGCATCGCGGCATCCCTGCTTGCCGGCATGCGGGCAGGCCTGCCGTTGGACTAGAGGCGGGGCGGGAAAACCTCGACGCATGCCTTGAGGTGTTTGCAAGAGTTTCCGATGCCACGCGACCGTATCTGTTTACAGGTCGAGGGTGACAAAGGTACAGAGCGGGACCGAGGGCTGAAGGTGCCTCCCAGCTAGTTCGGTCGATCAGACCGCAGCAGATTGGCGGAAGAGCGGTTCGTGCTGAGGTGGGGCGGACCGACGCACGCAAGCTCGAGCGCTGTTACCAGGGCCCCCCCCACCCACGCTGGTCGCCGGCGATGACGTTGCTAACCGGCTGGCACTGCGACGATCGACGGCCAGCCGCCGCGGTGGTGGGCCACCACGTCAACCGTTGTGAGCGGCCAGGAGTGGGACGCTGGTGTCTGCGGCGCGAAGGAGACGGAGGGCAGTCGCTCGCGTGGAGGACTTCGTGGATGATGGTGTCGAGGGTGGCCTGCGGGCTGAGCTGGTCGCGGATCCGGATCTCCTTGCCCCGCCGCGACGGCTCATCGCACTCCCCCTGCGTGCCGCGGGACAGCTCGCGGGTGAAGCGGAAGCGGTAGCGTCTGCCCAGAATGGTGACGTGCACGGATGAGTTCCATTAGCGTCCGTGACGAGTTTCCCACAGGGCTGTTGATCTGGCTACGGGGGCCGTGGCAGGGGCTGGCACCTAACTGGGCTTGGCCGAGTTCAAGCTGTCGGCCAGGGTCCAACCACGCTTCGTCAGCGCGAACGATTCGCCCGTGTCCCCGCGCGGTTCGAGAAGGCGGCGGCTGACCAAGTCGTTGACGGCCTCGCGGTAGGCCGCCTCAAGGCGGGCGTCATTGCCGTCCACGAGCTGCATCCCGTGCGCGGCGAGGTCGAAGCCGTGCATGCTCTTGGTCATGGACAGGGTGCCGCGCGGGTCCTTGCCGGTTTCCGCGAGGATGTGCTTCGCCTCGTCGGAGAGGTCGGGTTCGTCCGGCGGGGCTGGCTTGTCCGGCGGGTCCGGCGTCGTCACCAGTGTCACCACCTTGCCGAGCTTCCTCTGGAGCGACGGCCAAGACCGGTCGAACGCCTTACGCAGGAGCCCCTCGTCGTGAGGGGAGCTCAGCCGACCGTTGATGGTCCGGATGAGCCGCCAGGTGTCGTCCTTCTCGAAGACGGTTGCCTGATACTGCCCGAGCGGAGTGCCGGAAAGGCTCGACGGCTTGACCTCAACCAGGTACGGGCAGATGAGCGAACCCCGCATCGCGTGGGCGATCGCGCCGGCTTCGTAGTAGAGCCACGACGACTCGATGTTCTCGGGCGTGACGCAGATGAGACACGCGCCGCTGCGCGAGCTGGTCGGAGATCGCGTTGAACCAGGACGTCCCCTTGGTGATGTCCTCGCTCGACATCCAGGGCTTGACGCCGGGCAGGGCGTCGGGCAGCCACTCGCTGAACGCCTCGGCGGCCTGGCGACTGCCGGGGCGGGACCAGCTCACAAAGATTTCAAAGTCGGCCACGGACGATCTCCTTCTGCTTGGCGGGGCCTTTTTGCGCGGGGCTCGCTGCCGACGAGGACGACCTCATTCGCCTCGGTCCGCAGGCCCTCCTTCTCGCAAATCGCCCTGAGCTTCTCCTTGTGCTCCGGCGACGTCCCCTCGCCGAGGAGGACAATCGTGAGCGCCTGGAGGATCTTGTCGACGTCGTCTTCGGAGTTCCAGTCGATGGTGCTCAGATACCGCTGGGTCAGCTTCTGTCGGTCGCCGCCGGACCTGGCCGCGGCCTCGGGCCCGAGCTCGATGCCGGCACCCTGGAACATGTCGTCGATCTGCTGGAGCTTCAGCCCTTCCCAGCCGCTGCAGAACTTCCGGAGGTCGATCTGAAAAGTAGGCGACAGCAGAGGCACGGCTTGTTCCCTCGGGGAGCCGGGGCTCGCCTCCGGCCCATCTGGTCTGTCGGTTCTTCCATCGCTGATGAGATTCTGACGGCGAATCGGTCCGCCGGCCGGTTAGCTGAACCGGCCCAGGCGGCACGTCGGATGGGTCACCACCCATACTTCTCGCGATGGTCCCGGTCGATCTCGTCCTCCTCCTCTTCCTCCTCGTCCTCTGGGAGGACGTCGCCCTCGTCCATCGTGAGCAGGACGGCGAGCGTGCCCATGACGGGCACGGGCAGGAACGCCTGCGTCACCTCGACGTCGTGGAGATCCTCGCCCCGGTCGAACGTCTGGAACCAGTGGCGCAGCAGGCCGTCTTCCTGGTGTCGGCCGTCGTCGCCTCGTTCAAATGCGGCCCAGCGGGCCTGCGCCACCGGCGACTCGATGTCCTTCTTGCCGGGATAAATCTTCGCCGCGATCAGCGAGTTCGACGGGAACAGCCAGGCGATGCGGCCCTCGCGCAGGCCGGCGAGAGCACAGGGCTGGTCGGAAAGGCGGACGCCGCGGCGAGCCGTGCAGAGAAGTGACGCCTGGAACTCGGCGGCAACCTTATCGATCGTCGCGAGCGTCAACTCGCCGTTGTTCAGCGACCGGTCGACGAGGTGAGTCGGGAGCAGGAGGCTCGCCGCGAAAGCGTCGGCCTCCCGCTCCTTCTGCGACGCGTTCTTGAACTCGCCGCTCGACTCGTGGGGCGGCTCGCCGTTCACGAGGTCTTCGTGGTGGCGTTCGAGAAAATAATGACCGAGCTCGTGGCAGACCGAGAACCGGGTCCGCGGGTGGTGCTCGCCCTCCGGCATCACGCGGTCGTACTTCGTGTTGTAGTACAGGAGGAACCGCTTCTTCGTCGGCTCATACTCGAGCTTCCCGTCGTACCGGTCGCCGAGGTCGTCGCCGCCGGTGCGCAGGAACGCTCGCTCCGTCTCTGCGACGGCGAGGGGGTCGATGCGGCCGGTCAGCTTCAGGCGCTTGACCAGCGCGTCGGCCTCCGCTCCAGCGCGGGCCTGGCACTCCTCGTCGGCCTGCCACTCAAGTTTCGTCTTCCTCGGGCTCGTCATCGCTCAGCATCTTTCTCTTCAGGTCGTCTTCCTTCTTGTCAGTCTCGGGGGTCTTCTCGCCCTCGTTGCGATGGATCTGATACCTGCCTCGGGCGGCCTCGTCGACAACCTCGTCGCCGTCCCACTCGCCGTCCTGGTCTGGGGTCCACTCTTCGTCCCCGCTAGACGTCGCCGAATCGACAATTTCTTTGATGCGTTCCTCCGAGATCTTCACCTCGGGGGCGTCGCGGTACGCCGCCGCGGCCTCCTCCGGGGTGAGCGGGCAGAAACCCTGCTTCTTGCGCAGCTTGGGGGCCAGGTCTTCCCACAGCTTGTCGGCGTCGGAACTCATTTGCTCCCTTTCGTGCTGTCCTTGCGGGCTTCGCGCTCCAGAATCCTACTCCTGATTTTTTCTCTGACCTTGCTCCTTGTCGCGTAGACCGTGTTCAGGCTCTTGCTGTTCTCGGTGGCGAGGCGGTGGGAGTCAGCGGTGCCGCCGACGGCAAGGTCTGCCCGGGCCACGATCTGCTCGAAGCCCGTCAGTTCGTTTTCGATGATGTCTTCCATCATTTCGACCCGGGTCATCTCCGCGGACCCGCACTCCGGGGGGTCGTCTTCGCAATGGTCCGCGGGGTCGTGCTCCGGGTCGAACTCCAGTTCCTTGGCGACGTGCTTCTTCTCCCCGCGGATGATGCTCAGGGCGGCCCGCTGGACGATCCTGATGAGCCAGCTCCCGAAGTCCCCTTCCGACGGCTTGAAGCGGTCCGCGAATCGCCAGACGTTGTGGAACGCGTCGGTGACAGCCTGGTCCATCTCGGGCTCGCGCAGGCGCCACGGAACTGGGTCATGAGGTAGCCCATCGCCCTGGGCGTACACCTCCTGACCAGCAGCGTCAGAGCGTCCTTGTCCCGGTCTTCCGCAATGCGGCGCACCAGGTCAACGTCGATGTCCTCGTCCGGCGGCGTCTCTGTCGCCATTGAAACCTCCCGCCTCCTGAACGAATACGCACCATCCTTAACCGCGACCTTACCGGAACAACACGTCGTTCTGGTTAAGGTTCCAGCGTAATCGATGGCGGGCGGGAAGTCACTGCGACTCGGCCCCGAAAAAAAGCGCCGGGCCGGTTAAGGCCGGTTAAGGCCCCCCTTAATCCAGGGTGAGGGCGGGAAGTGCCGCCCGACGGTAAGCCCCGAACGCGGGGCAGGCTCTAGCCGTCGCCGGAACAGGCGACAGGAAGGGGTTTTATGTCCACCACCGCTGAAGAGGCCCGTGCGGGCCACGACCAGCACGGGCACCACGCCGACCGCTGCCACACGGTTGACATCCACGTCAACAACCACAAGGTCGTCCTCCAGCCGGGCAAGTACGACGTGCCCACCTTCAAGAAGGTCGCCGGCGTGCCGCAGGCCGACGACCTGGAAGAGCTGGTGAACTGCAAGCTCCGGCCGGTCGCCGAGGACGCGACCATCCACATCCAGGGCTGCGAGGTGTTCATCTCCCACGTCAAGGACGGCGGTGCCTCCTGAGCTTTGAGGTGACCGCCATGTCGTACCCCGAGGATCAGGTGGCGGAGCTGAAGCTGCTCTGCCCCGGCGTTTGCGAGGTCAAGGAGGCAGGCTGCATCCTCTACTTTCTTCCGGGGCTGATCCTCCCGGACGGGTGCAACCCGGTGCGCACGGACGCGCTCCTCTGCCCGAGCGCCCGCGACGGCTACGCGTCGCGGCTGTTCTTCGCGGAAAGGGTGGAGTCGAAGGCCGCGGCTGTGCCCAACTGGAACGCGAACGGTGTCCGCATCGCCGAGCGGAACTGGCACGCCTACAGCTGGAAGACGAACCCCAACCTGCGGCTCGCGCAGATGGTCGCGGCCCACTTGAGGGCCCTCCGATGACAGTCAAGGTGCGCATCCCGCGCAAGCTGCTCGACAACGTGCGGGCCGACCTGTCGCGCCCGCACGCTTTTGCCGCCGAGCGAATCGGCTTCCTGTTCGGCCGGCTCGCCGCCGCCGACCAGGCCCTCGTGCTGCTGACCGGCTACGAGCCGGTGGCAGACGACCGCTACATCAACGACCCCTGGTCGGGTGCGCGCATCGACAGCACCGCCATCCGCGGCGCGATGCAGAGCGTCCTGGACCGGGGCGAGGGCGGCTTCCACGTACACTTGCACCACTGGCCCGGCCGCCCCGTGCTGAGCCGGATGGACGCCAAGGAGATACCCCCGGTCGTGACGGGCCTGCGCCGCGTCGGCCTGGCCCAGGCGCACGGCATCGTGCTGCTCCACGAAGTGGAATGCGCGGCCTGGGTCTGGTTGCCCGGCAAGGAGGAAGCCGTCGAGGCGGAGTCGGTCTCCGTCGTCGGGTTCCCCCTCTCAATCTTCGGAGGAACGAGCCGTGAGTGACGATCGATTCTCGAGACAGTCCTTCCTCGGCGAACACAGCCAGGCCGCCATCGAGCGCGCCGTCGTCGGCGTCGTCGGCCTCGGCGGCGGCGGCGGCCACGTCGTGCAGCAGCTCGCCCACATCGGCTTCATGAACTATCGCTTGTTCGACCGCGACCACGCGGAGGAGTCGAACCTGAACCGTCTGGTCATCGCCACGGAGGCGGATGCGACGGCGGAGACGCTGAAGGTGGAGTTGGCGAAGCGCAGGATCTTGTCCGTGCGCAGCGCCGCCAAGGTCGAGACGTTCCCCTGCCGCTGGCAGGATCGGCCCGAGCATCTGCGCGGCTGCGACGTCGTCTTCGGCTGCGTAGACGGGTTCGCCGAGCGGCGCGAGCTCGAGGTCGCCTGCCGCCGGCACCTGGTGCCGCTCATCGACATCGGCATGGACGTCCACGTCGTCGGCGACGAACCGCCGCGGATGGGCGGCCAGGTGATCCTGTCGATGCCCGGCTTCCCCTGCATGACGTGCCTCGGCTTCCTGAGCGAGGCGAGCCTGGCGCGCGAGGCCGGCCGGTACGGCGACGCCGGCCCGCGGCCCCAGGTCGTGTGGCCGAACGGGGCGCTGGCATCGACGGCGGTCGGGATCGCCGTCGATCTCGTGACCGACTGGACGCGCAGGATGCGCGGCGCGGTGTACCTGATGTACGACGGCAACACCGGCACCATCACGCCGCACCCGCGGCTTGTCCACCACGACGGCTCGCCCTGCCCCCACTTCCCGCCGGACCAGGTCGGCGCGCCGGTCTTCAAGAAACTGTGACGGTCGGTTTTTTCCGGTTAAGGCCCGCGTGTAATCAGGGTGAAGGGCGGCCGAAGGCGCGCCGCCCGCCCTGTTTCTCGGTTCAGTGGGGGGCTTCATCGTGAAGTTCTTGCATTGGCAGGTGGACGCGGTCGATGGCACCGTCGTCAGGGTCGAGCTGGACGCTCAGGCCAACGTGATGCTCATGGATGACAGCAACTTCTCGTCGTACCGCAGCGGCCGGCAGTACCGCTACTTCGGTGGCCACGCCAAACGGTCGCCAGTCACGCTGGCCGCGCCGCACACCGGCCGCTGGCACGTCGTCGTTGACCTCGGCGGCTACGCTGGCCACGTCAACGCGAGCGTGTCGGTGCTGTAGCCGCGAGTGCGAAACGACAAGGCCTCGGTCTCCCTAACGACCGAGGCCCGTGATGTCATTTCATCTCTTCGGTCTTCTGCGGCGGCTTCCGTCGCCGGTCGAGCAAGGCGAGGGCCAGGGTCGCCACTGCGGCGACTGCGCTTGCGATCGTCGCCATTCCAACTGCGAATTCGAGCATGAGCCTTCTCCGAATGCCAGTTACCGGCATCCGGGGAGTCAAACGATTTTGAACTGAGTCAGATCGTTATAGGCTGGCACTCGGCGCTGGCGCGTGGCTCCGTCGCTGGCTTTGGCCCCTGACCTCCCGCGCGTGGGCGGATGAGGTGCTCGGCACTCGCACTGGACCCTGCCGATGGCTCTGGCTCTTGGCCGTGGTCGTGTCTGACGGACCCTCGCCGGCATGCCACCGTTCCGGGCGAGCTGCGCTCGCCCTTCCTCAATTATACTTCGGCGGACGGTGGTAATAATTTGAAATGGGACACGGTGCCAGCTCCTGAACCCCCGATCAGCGTGACGTGACTATTGAGTTTGACGTATTGCGCAAGAAATCGACCTCGAGCGAGGACCTATAGATGCTTCCTTTTGAAGACCAGGCGCGCGCGGACGTGGAAGCGGATCATCACAAGGAACTGGCCGAGAGCCGCGAGCTTCTCGGGCTCGCCTTGGACATGATCGGCAGCGATGGCCAGGGCGGTCTCCGCATCCCCTCTGAGCCGGTGCCGGGGGTGACCGACAGGGCGAGGTCGTTGGCGCTCGGTCTCTTCGCAAAGGCGTGCAAACAGTTCCGCGGCATCATCATCCTCGCCGAGCGCGGCTTCGGGGACGAGGTGACCGTCCTGACGCGGTCCCTGTTCGAGACGACGCTCGCGATGAACTTCATCATGAACGAGAACGTCGCGCTCAAGAGGGAGGGGAAACCCTTCGACCCAGACCCGTCGCGTCCGCTCGACACCGACTTCCGCACGCTCATCTACGGCGCGCACTCCGCCTTCACGCAGGCCAAGCGGTACCGGCAGTGGGGCGAGCGACCGGAACTGCGCCCGAGCATCGGTCTGCGCGGCGCTCCGGAGGCTATCGCCGCCCAGACGGCCGCAGCCCGTGACGCGGTCGGCGAGAAGTGGTGGGAGGCTCTCAAGGGAGGACAGGCCGGTCTGTCGGTCAGAAACCTGGCCGACTCGCTCGGGGTACTCTCCTACTACCTCGTGGTCTACGGCGACCAGTCTGAAGTGGCGCACGCGGGCGATGGCCTGATGCACTTCGATCTCGAGGACGACACCAACCACGGGGCGCTCGACCTCTGCCCGTCACCTGACGGGATCGGCGGCCTCCTGCATCTCGCGGGGCTTGTGTTCCTCGGCACACTCACGGGCATCCACAACCGGCTAAAGTTCGGGGATGCGGTTGACAAGAAGCTCGACGGTTTCGCCGCACGCCTCGGCGTGCCGGCAGGCAATGAGGTTCGATCATGAAATATAGGGAGTACAGCATCTTCTATTCGTGGCAGAGCGACGCCGACCCTGCCACGAACTGGGAGTTCATCCGTGGCGCGCTCGATGTAGCGGTCGAGGAGATCAAGCAGCGCAAGGGCTTCGACATCCCGGTCGTCGATTCCGGAATGGAGCGAGTCGGCGGCACGCCCGAGGTGGCGACCGTCATGTTTGACAAGATCCGCGGCGCGGCCATCTTCGTCGGCGACGTCTCGCTCGTCGGGGAGATCAAGCCCCACGGTAACAAGTCGACTAAGAAGACGGCGAATCCGAACGTGCTCATGGAGATGGCCTACGCCGGCGCGAAGCTGGGCTGGCAGCGGGTGATCTGCGTCATGAACCAGGCGTTCGGCCGGGCCGAGAAGCTGCCCGTCGACATCCGCAACCGACGCTGGCCGGTGCGTTACAGGATGCCGCCGGACGACAAGACGACAGCCGAGCAGGTGAGGGCGAAGCTGGCGGAGGACCTGAAGACCGCCATCGATGCGATCATCTACGTGGACGACCAGGCGGTCGCCGACGCGGTCCGCCGGTTCGACTCCAACTGCATCAGCGTGGTCGCGGCCTCGCGGTTCCACCCGAGCTTCCACGCGCCGCGGGCCAACCAGGTGACGATCGGATCGCCAACCGGCATGGACACCCTGGCGCTGAACGCGGCCATCCCGAGGCTCCTTGACCTCGGCCTGATCCACTGCGACTTCGACAGCCGGCAGGAGCTCTTCGCCTACCATTGGACCTGGCTGGGGCGGATGTTGATCCGCCAGCACTGGCCCAACGACATCCCTGAGTGGATTCTGCAGATCGACCGCGAGTCGCCGGCCGCCGGGTACGAGCAGCGACCGCATTGACTATTGGATGCGCCGATGCCGCCGGTGCCGGAAGGGTTATGGAAGGGAAATGCCTGCGCGGCGTGCAAAACGCGCATCAGGGACACCTGTCACGAGCGGTTTGGAACTGAGCCACTTTCGCGGAGCCACTTGAGCCACCCTCGGAGCCGCTGGGGCAGGGGCTGGTCGCCGTAAGTCCAAGTACGGGTTCCTCTTCTCTGTTGCCGGTAGCTGCCAATGGGGCCTGCGGGGTGGCTCACTTCTGGCCGCGAAAGTGGCTCACTTTCTGACCGCGATCGACAGACACCCCCACCGCCGGCCGCGACCCCAGAAAAGGCCCGGTTTTCACGCATGTTTTGCACGGCTTGCACCGGAGAAGCCGCTTCTGCATCGGCAAGCAATGAACCGAAACAGTTTCGGGGGTGAGCGCTTTGGTCTTCTCGACCTCCGCGCGCAAGCCGAAAGGACCAGCGCGAATCGGACCGAAACCCCTCGGGCGATGTGACCGAATGCAGCGCGCTCACTGTTCAGGCAGGCCAGCCTGTAGGCTATAGAATGACTTCGCCGTCCACGAGGCCCTGAGCCAGGCCGGGCGAGCCGACGTGATCGACGACGGCTGCGACTGCCTAATCCCGTCACATCCGCATAAGGAGGCGATCGAGGCCCCGCTGGCGGCAGGCCAACCGGGCGGTGAACGGGCCGACCAGTGTTCGTTCACCGCGACCCCAGGGCCCGGGAGGTCGGCACCACTGTGTCCAGGTGCGGCCCCCGAGGCGGACATCAGACCCGGCCGCGCACCAGGTCGATGAGCCGGCCAAGGACGCGCTCCCCGTCGGCGCGTAGGCCGTTGTGCTCGTATTCATCGGTAACCCACGGCCGCAGGCCCCGGATCGCGACGGCCGTCTCCTCCGCGAAACGCCGCTCGACGTACAGGTCGTTGACGTAAATCGTCGCGGCAACAGGGACCTCGTTGCGGGCAAGCTGAGCGGCGTCGTACAGGCGCGGCCAGGGGTGCTCCGCCAGGATCTCGGCAGCGGCGCCGTGGGAGTGCAACCCGGAGAAGTCCTGCCACATCCAGCGGAACACGTGCTCGGCCGTGAAGTAGCGCTCCTGGGCGACCTCGTCGGGCATCGTCCGCTCGGCCGACCAGCGCGTGGGCACCCCGTCAGCGTACGACGACTCGTGGAGCGTGGCGTAGATCGGGTTCCTCCCGAACCGCGCCGCCTCGTCCACGTCGTGGAGAAATGCCCGCGAGCCGGGCGGCAGCTCGACGATGTGGTGGATCTGCTCGAAGCCGGCGCTGTCGCCGAGTTTGAAGCCGAGCTGGAGGAAGCGGCGCGCGGTGAGCCGGTCGCCGGACGGGAGCCGGACGTCCTCGTCATCGAGCCGGTGGAGGATTTCCCTGACCCGTTCGCGGTCCCCAGGGTAGCGCTGGAAGTAGGCTCTGTTCTTCTCGATCGCGCGGGCCCACGTCGCGGCGTACACGTCATCGACGGGCCGGCCGACCGGCGAGAGGCCGCCGGTGATGAGCGCCTCGCGCAGGCCTTCCGGGGCAAACGAGAGGTAGGTCATTGTGCAGAAACCGCCGAAGCTCTGGCCGAGGACGCTCCACCGATCGACGCCGAGTTCGTGCCGGATCAGTTCCGCGTCGCGGATAATGCCATCGGCGCGCAGGTGAGTCATGTACGCAGCCTGCTCTTGCGGCGTTGAGCCAGGAATATCGCCAACCGGAGTCGAGCGACCGGTGCCGCGCTGGTCGATGAGCAGCACCCGGTAGTCGGCGATCGCCCGCTTCTGCCAGCCCGACGGGGGTGCGGTGGGTCGGGTCGCCTCAAAGCCTGGGCCCCCCTGAAGGAACAGCAAATACGGTCGGTCGAGGCCATCGGGCGCAGCAAGTTCGCGAGTGAAAAGAGTGATCTTCTCGCCATCGGGCATCGAGTGGTCCAACGGGACCGAGTGGGCTCGCTCGGTGAGGACCGCGCCGGGAACGCGGTAGGTAACTGCCATAAGCGGACTCTCCCCTCGCACTACACTTGCAATGTACGGGCTACGGTACAACCGACCCTTAGGACAGGCGACCGTCTGACAATCTCCCCTTTGCGGTGATCAAGACGCAATCCGGGCTTGTTTGGCACCATCTTACAAAGTGGCCTACGCACTGCATCGACGGCGGCTTGCGTGCTTCGGTCCGACCCACATCCGACACACGTCCGACACACCGCTGCGCTTTCGGGGCTGCCTTTCGCGCCTTTGGCCCTTGCAGCCTCATTGCCCAAAGGATGACGCGACCCGGCCTCAATCACGAAGCACGTCCGCTACGGTGCCGGTCGTTCGGAGAGTCACCCAGAAGATCCGTGGTCAGAACCTCCTCGGCGGTTCCGCCACGTCGTGCGACCAAGAGTCGCAGCGCCTCGGCTACGAGTTCCTGTTTCCGGATCTTGTGCTCCCACATGCCGTGGACGTAGGCGTCGAGCCAGTCGTTCAGGCGCGTTGGCACGCGCAGCGTCACCGTTGTCGTCGGACTCGCCGCCAGTTCTTGCGCGAGGGCAATCCGTTTCTCCAGGACCCTGATTCTGCCTGAGTCCTTCCTTCGCGAACCTTGTTTGGCCGCCCCAGACGATCGCCTCATACCCCTCCTTCTCCGCCGTCGCACGTTATGACAGGTCATATTGTCCTATGACGGGCAACCGTGCAAGTCCGTGCGCGAAAAGACGCTGACCTCCGATAAGCTTCGATTATCGGAGGTCAGAAAAACCGCCGGGAAGGGCGCCTGTGAGCCCGTTTTTCCGGGCAAATTGCCGAATCGGACTCGCGCCGCGGCCACGATCGTGATAGCCTGCCCGGCAGACGTACTCAATCATCCACGCTCGGGGCATGGCAGCACGAAGAGCCGCAAACGGCCCAACACCACCCGCCGTCCGGCCCACCGGGGCGGACGCCTTGACGAGACTTGAGAACGTCGGCGCTCGCGCCCGCGAATTTGTCCGCCAGGCCAAGGCCGCCAGCACACGGCGGGCTTATCGCGCAGACTGGGCGGATTTCATCGCCTGGTGCGCACAGTACCACCTTGTGTCCCTGCCCGCGCGCCCAGACACGGTCGCCTACTACCTGGCTGACAGGTCCAAACGGCTCAAAGTGAGCACGCTCCAGCGCAGGCTCGCCACCATCGCGGAGGCGCACCGGGCGGCTGGGCACGAGTCTCCCAATCGCCACTCTCAGGTTCGGCTGGTCTGGCAGGGCATCCGGCGTGAAAAAGGCGTCGCCCAGGTCCACAAGAAGCCAGCATTGACCAGGCACGTCCGACTTATGGTTGGCAAGCTGCCCGACAGCTTGCTCGGCCACCGCGATCGCGCCCTACTTCTCCTGGGCTTCGCTGGCGCGATGAGGCGGAGCGAACTCGTGGGCCTTGACGTCTCGGACCTCGCCCAGGCCGACGAGGGGCTTGTCATCACGATCCGCAAGAGCAAGACCGATCAGGTTCGCCAGGGACGGAAGCTCGGGATTCCGTTCGGGAGCAACCCAGAGACTTGTCCCGTGCGGGCGGTTCTCGGGTGGCTCGACTCTTCGGGCATCCAGGAAGGAGCGCTTTTCCGACCGGTGAACCGGCATGGGCAACTTTTGGAGAAGCGGTTGTCGGACCGAGCGGTCGCGGAGGTGGTACAGCGCAGTCTGAAGGCCGCCGGGAAGAGCGCCAGGGGTTACTCGGGGCATTCACTTCGCGCGGGCCTCGTTACCCAGGCAGCCATGAGCGGCGCCAGCGAGAGGTCGATTCAGGAGCAATCGGGGCATCGAAGCCTGGCTGTCATGCGGCGCTACATCCGGGATGGGTCTCTGTTCCGCGAGAATGCCGCCTCGAAAGTCGGCCTCTGAGCACATCCATTCCGGCACCCTGCCTTATCTCAGATCCTTTCGGTTGCAATGAAAATAATGCAAAATCTGTGGCTAACCGGAGGAGTATGACAGGGCTCGACGGCAAGGCATTACCCAACATCGACAAGGAGCAACGGGAGCCCGACCCCTTGGTCCCGGAATCCGCGTCGTTGCTCAGGGCCGAGTTCCTGGTTGAACTCGCGAAGGACGGCACCGATCTTCCAGTCCTCATCAGGGAACAACCAACGCCTTCGCGTACGCGGCAGCTCTTGTTCGAGTTCCCTCCGGAGTGGTGCGAGCCGCCCGCGCCAGAAGACCGCGTTCCCTCTCAGGTCCAAGGAGACCATCATGCTGTACAAGACGATCGTTCTCGAACTCCTCCAGCAGTGCCCCGAGATCCACGAGCGGCTCCGCTGTCGGCGGATGCTACAGCCGGCGCTGGAACGCCACGCGCAGGAGTTGAAGACCAGCCACGAGGTCTGGAAGGACCGCCTGTCTCAGGCGAAGCCGGGCAGCAACCCGAGCCAGATTGCGAGCGAGGCCCTGGAGATGGCCCTCCGGGAGCTGGAGGGCCGTTTGACCTCTGGTTTGCCTCCGCACGACAGCGAGCCGCTGTCCCTCGACGCGGCCATGGCGTTCGTCCGCGCTCGCACTCCGCCCGCGTAAAGGCGTCGGAGAAGCTGCCGACGCTGTTTGATTTCCTTCCCGCCCAGCCGGCCGGCGACGAGCCCCAGCCACCGGGACCGGAGGAAACACCTCCACCGCCGGTCCCGGCAACGCCCTCGGTTGCCGAGGCCCCCAACCCGGCCGATGTGTCCGCCTGTCTTGAACGCCCCGCGCCCGCCGTACCGTTCACCAGCGCCAGCGGTGAAAAAGCCAAGGCCCGCGACATCCTCGCCGCCATCCGCACCGTCCAGACCATCGACCGCGAGCTGCGGCCCGCCACGCCCGAAGAGCGGCAGACGCTCGCAAGCTTCGCCGGCTTCGGCCCCGTCGCCCTGTCGATCTTTCCCGACCCCGGCACCGGCCACTACAAGGACGCCACCTGGCAGGCACTCGGCGAGGAGTTGAAGGCGCTGCTGTCGCCCGAGGAATACGCCAGCGCCCGGCGCGCTACCTTCAACGCCTTCTACACATCCCCGACCGTCATCGCGGCCATGCACGAGGCCCTCGACCGCCTGGGAGTTGCCGGGGACGCCACTCTCCTCGAACCGGGTTGTGGCGCCGGCCATTTCATGAGCCAGGGCCGGCCCGGGCTGCGCTACGTCGGCGTCGAGCTGGACCGCGTTTCCGGGCGCATCGCCCAACTGCTCCACCCCGATCAGGAGATCCGCATCGAGAACTTCCGCGACACGCGCCTGCCCGAGGGAACGATCGACGCCGTGATCGGCAATCCGCCCTTCGCGGACGTCCGGCTCGACTTCCACGGCCTGCGCCTGGCCCTTCACGACTTCTTCCTCGCCAAGTCGCTGGACCTCTTGAAACACGGCGGCGTCCTCGCTCTCGTCACCAGCCATTTCAGCCTCGACAAACAGAACGCCCGCCTGCGCGAGCACCTGGCCGAGCAGGCGGATTTCCTGGGGGCAATTCGCCTGCCCTCCGACGCCTTCAAGCGCCAGGGCACAAGCGTCGTCACGGACATCGTGTTCTTTCGCAAGCGGGCCCCCGGCGAACCGGCCAACCACGCGGACCCGGCCTGGCTCGAGACCGAGCCCGTGGACATCGAAGGCGCCACCATCTCGATCAACCGCTACTTCCGGAAATTTCCGGAAATGGTGCTGGGCAATTTCAGCCGCAAGGACCGCCTTTACGACGACGGCTACAGTCTCGCCGCGAACGGCGACCTGGCGGAGCAGCTTCGCGCCGCGATCCGCAACCTGCCCGAGGGCATCGCTTCAGCACCAACCGCGCGTGAGCAAGAGAGCGCCCCGTCGTTCACTCCCCCGCCGCGGCAGCCGCACGTCACGGAAGGCAGCTTCTTCGTCGGCGACGATCGCACTATCTGCCAGTGCCTGGACGGGCAGACCGTACCAGTCACTTACGGAGGGAAAACCCTGCACGCTGGCGGCGCGCTCACCGGCAAGCGCCTGGCCGCGCTGGTCGGCCTGCGCAACCGCGCCCGCCGCGTCCTGCAGTCGCAGAACGAAGGCTGGCCCGAGGCGGACCGCCACGACGCCCGCCGGGAACTGAACTGGGCCTATGACCGATTCGTCGCTACCTACGGCCCGATCAACAAGACCACCTTCGGGAGAACCGCTGACGGCACCCTGATCCGCCGCATGCCCAACCTGGTCAAGTTCCGCGAGGACCCCGACGCGATGCTGGTTCTCTCCCTGGAGGACTACGACGAGGTGACCGGCCAGGCCGCCAAGGCCGCCATAATGACCAGGGACGTGGTCGGCAGGAGCCCACCCGTCACGTCGGTCCGCAGCGCCGAGGAAGGGTTGCTCGTCTCCCTCGACCAGCGCGGCACGGTCGATCTGCCGTTCATCGTCACGCTCTACGGCCAGCCCGAGGAGAAGATCGTGGCCGAACTGGGCGACCTGATCTTCCACGACACGGTGTCCCGGACCTGGCAGACAGCCGACGCCTACCTCTCGGGCAACGTGAGGGCCAAGCTCGCCGCGGCCGAGCAGGCCGGCCCGGCTTACCTGCGCAACGCCGAGGCCCTGCGGGCCGTGCAGCCGGAAGACGTGCTGCCTGGCGACATCGACGCCAACCTCGGGGCGCCGTGGGTCCCCGAAAGCGACATTCAGGCGTTCGCCGCCGATCTCTTCCGTGTCGCGCCGTCTTCGATCCAGGTCGGGCACCTGCCGAAGGACGCGGTCTGGAGCCTGGACGCCGACTACGCCGCCCAGCAGTCCGTCGCCGCGACCTCCGAGTACGGCACGCCCCGCGCCAACGGCACCGGCCTCCTTGAAATGGCCCTGAACATGAAGACGCCGACGATCTACGACACGGTCACCCGCGGCGACCGCGAGGAGCGCGTGCTCAACCGGGAGGCCACGCTGGCCGCCCGCGAGAAGCAAAAGCAAATCAAGGAGCGCTTCCGCTCCTGGCTGTTCGCCGATCCCGAGCGCACGGAGCGCCTCGTGCGCCTGTACAACGACGCCTTCAATGCCTTACGTCCCCGGCTCTTTGACGGGTCGCACCTCGACTTCCCCGGCATGAACCAGACCATCCGGCTCAGGCCCCACCAGAAGGACGCCGTCTGGCGCGGCATGAGTTCGGGCAACACGCTGTTGGCCCATGCCGTCGGCGCCGGCAAGACCTTCACGATGGCCGCCACCGGTATGAAGCTGAAGCAGGCC
The DNA here is from genome assembly GCA_963750165.1 of uncultured Gemmataceae bacterium. Lineage (GTDB taxonomy): Bacteria > Planctomycetota > Planctomycetia > Gemmatales > Gemmataceae > CAVVPN01. The sequence goes on from CAVVPN010000003.1 coordinate 2,073,426, forward strand.
GGCCTGATCGCCAAGCCAATGTACGTCGTGCCCAACCACCTGCTGGAGCAATTCGCCCGCGAGTTCCTCCAACTTTATCCCAACGCCAAGCTGCTCGTCGCCACCAAGGAAGATCTGACGCGCGAGCGCCGCAAGCACCTGACCGCAAGAATCGCCAGCGGCCAGTGGGACGGCATCCTCGCCACCCACAGTTCGTTCGAGCGCATCGGCCTGTCGCGGCAATACCAGGAGCAGTTCCTGCGCGAGCAGATCGCCGAATACGACCAGTTGCTCAAAGACGGCGCCAGCGCCCAAGCGGTCCGCACTCGCCGCAACCTCATCAAGACCGTCGAAAAGGCCAAAAGCAAGCGCGAGGAGAAGCTCAGGGACTTGCTCGCTGAGGACAAGAAGGATGACGGGCTGGTTTTTGATCAACTCGGCGTCGATCATCTGTTCATCGACGAGTCCCAGTTCTTCAAGAACCTGGAGACGCCGACGAAGATGGAGCGTGTCGCCGGCATTCAGACGGGCGGCAGCGAGCGCGCCTTCGACCTCTACATGAAGGCCCGCTACCTGCACCAGCGCCACCCCGGTCACGGCTTGACGTTCGCCACTGGCACGCCGATTTCCAACACCATGGTCGAACTCTACACAGTCCAGCGCTTCCTGGACCCCGAGGGGATGCTCCAGCGCGGCATCGAGCATTTCGACGGCTGGGCGGCCACCTTCGGCGAGGTCGTCGATACGATGGAGATCGCGCCCGACGGCGCTTCTCTCCGGCCGCGGAGCCGCTTCGCCCGCTTTACGAACCTGCCCGAGCTACAGCAGCTGTTCCGCGCTTTCGCCGACGTGCAGACCGCCGACATGCTCGACCTGCCCCGGCCGCGCCTCGAAGGCGGCAAGGCGATCGTCGTGGCCTGCCCGATGTCCCAGGAGCAACGCGCCCTCCAGCAGGAACTGGTGGCCCGCTACGACCGGCTGCGTTCGGAAAAGGTCGATCCGCGGGAAGACAACGCGCTGGCCATCACCACCGACGGGCGCAAGCTCGCCCTCGACGGACGAATGCTTTCGGGTACGGCAGCAGACTTTCCCGGCTCGAAGGTCAACGCGCTGGTGGATAACGTCGCGGCCATCTGGCGGCGGACGGCTGCGGCACGCAGCACCCAGATGATTTTCGCCGACATGGGCGTTCACCCGACGCCCTGGGGCTACTCGGCCTATGAGGAGATCATCGAGAAGCTCGTCACCCGCGGCGTCCCCCGCGACCAGATAGCCGCCGTCGGCGACGCCGACTCCGACGCCAAGAAACAGGCCCTCTTTGAGAGGGTCCGCAACGGCCAGGTCCGGGTGCTGCTGGGTAGCACGCAGAAGATGGGCACCGGCACCAACGTGCAGAAACGCCTGGTGGCCCTGCACCACCTCGACGCCCCCTGGAAGCCGGCCGAGGTCGAACAGCGCGATGGCCGCATCCTCCGCCAGGGCAACGACAACGAGGAAGTGGCGGTCTATCGTTACGTAACCACTGGTTCCTTCGACAGTTACATGTGGCAGGCGCTCGAAACCAAGGCGCGCTTTATCGCGCAGCTCATGGCCGGAGACATCGCCGTCCGCCGCGCCGAGGACGTCGGCGGCCAGGAACTCTCTTATGCGGAGGTCAAGGCGATTGCGTCGGGCAACCCGGCGGTCCTGACGCTCGCCGAGGCCGACGCCGAGCTCCAGCGCCTTTCCGTCCTGAAACGGAATCACGCGGACGAGCAGTACCTCACGCGGCGCAGCCTGCGCGTGCTGCCCGAGACCATTGCCAGCCTGTCCGGGCGGCTGTCCGACCTCACGGCCGACATGGCCACCGCCGCAGCCCACGCCGCTGACGCCATCACCATCGGCAATCGTACCGCCTCCCGCGAGGACGCGACGCTCATCCTTGGCAAGCGTCTGGACTCCTTGCCGGAGTGGGCGCTGGAGCCGCGCCGCGTCGCGCTGGGCGTGTATCGCGGCCTTCGCTTTGGACTTGTTCTTCATCCGCAATTCGCCCCCGAGGTGTACCTGGAAGGGGCAACCACGCGCCAGTCCATGCTCTCGCGGGAACACCACGGACCGCGAGCCGTCCTGAACGCGGCGGAGCGCCTGGCCAGCGCCTACGGCTCGGAGTGCGCCCGGGTCCGGCAAGACCTTGCGATCGCGGAGGCCCAGCTGCGCGACTATCAGGCGCGCCTGGGTGCGCCTTTCGCTCATGATTCCTACTTGTCCCGGCTCACCGTCTTGCGCGACCAGCTCAAGTCCGCACTTTCCGGCGCGGCCCCGGAGCCAGGCGACGAACCACTGCCGGGGGGTTCCGACCTCGCCGACCAGATTAAGGCCCTCAAGGCCGCGCACACCATCGAGGCCACGCCCCAGCGCGTCGGCAAACGCCGTTGCTCCGCTGAGGAACCCGTCACTGTGCGCATCCGCCGCCGATCGGAATCGCTTCCGTACTCTGACCCAGCGACGGAGTTCGACGACGACGCATTGAGAGTATAAACATCCCTCGTCCTTCGCCTTGCCCGCGACGGCACTTGAGCCCAACTGACCTGAATTCAGGCGCGCTTCCTGTAACTCCTCTCTACAGGTCGGGGACGTTTCTTTCCTGCCGCGTGACACAGATAGTTTATTCGCTCGCATTTGTCGTATACACGTCAGGCTAGCATCGTTCATTATCAGGTCGGTTCAGAATTGAAGGTGGTTGGCGTTTTTGCGCTCTATCAGGGACGGCCCCCCGACAGAGCGCAAAGCTGCTACCGAGTACAAGGATGGAGTTCCCCACGAAAAGTGGACAAGGGGTAAAGGGGGGGTAAGGGTTATTCCGTCTGCTCGTACTCCGCCGGGGCGACGTACCTCAGCGACGAATGCTGACGTTTGAGGTTGTAGAACACCTCGATGTACTCGAAGATCGCTGCCCGAGCCATCTCCCGCGTAGCGAAGACGGCGGCTCGGGAAATAAGCCGAGTTCTTCATCGCCGTTCGGCGGGCACTTTGCGGAAAAAATCACAAATGCACTCCATCAATTCACTCACGGTACCCGAAGGGGCCGGCCGAATCGGTACGCACACGGCAACCTTGTAAGGACCTACTTCCTTAATAGTTCTGACCTCGACATCCTTCTCCCAGGGTCCGTAGGCGTCTCGCCAGGATGCTGCGATGCCGAGGTATTCCCCCGTCGCCACCGTTGCCGCAACCATCTCGATGGAAGGTGACCACATCCAGCTCTTTCGGCCGCTCGCCCAGTCACCGATCGTGTAGTTACGCGCCCGAAGCTCAGGAGAATCGTTCACGCACACCGGGTACTTCTCGAGGTCTCGGAGTTCGATTTCTTTTTTCCTGCGAAGCGCGGAGAACGGGTCTCTTTTCCCCCTTCGGGGGAGGAGGAGAACGTCTCGGACGACGAACTCGGGCACCTCATGGGGTTCCACGTTCCGAACCGCGTCGGTGATCCCCGTTACCGTTACGCCGATTGAGGCCTCGCTGTAGCCGACCGCCTTCATGAGCTCGATCGGGTTTCCAATGTCGCGGAAGACGAATTCCACGCCCCGGGCCGGAATGCGTCCCGGCACCTCAAGCGCACCTTTTGCGTCATCGCGTAGTCGGAAGGTTTTCACGATCCGCGTGAGGGCATGCACGGCGATCGCATATCCGGAAGCGACGGTAATAATCTCACGGTCTCCCCTCCCGGTCGGTCCGCCGATTGCGTCGAGACGGTCGAGCGTCTCCTTCACTTGACGGTAGACCGACCAACCCGCCGGCGTGACGACGCATCCCTGATGACCGCTCCGACTGATGAGTCCATTTCGTTCGGCGTAGGCTTCCTCGATCTCGTTCAGAAGCTCCGACGCCCGAGGGAACGATACCCGTGGAGCAACCTTCCGGATCACGTCCTTAAGGAGGGGTTTCCTAGGGTGTTCGCGCTCAAGCGCTTCGCACACACCTGCGAAGACGCGGTACGCCTTGAGCGGCGGCAAGTCCTCCTGTCGGAGTGGTTTCTTCTTAGTGAGCTTCTTTTTCATGTCAGCCTCGATGTCGGGAAAGCGAAACCAGGTCGAATTTTATTATATCGAATTTCAAATTCGACATCAAGTTGACCTGCGAAGGAGGTGTCGCGATGATTCTCAATGAGCGCCGAACGTGCCGGCGGGAAAGCCGTGCGCGGGGGGTGCCGTGGGGCAGCCAAGGTGCTCGTAGCGAGGATCCCTCTCGCAGTGACGAACGGATCGGTGGAGCTTCAGCTATGCCGAAGATTCGAGACACGCAGGAGCACGGTCGTACCGAGTCTGAGCAGGAACTCGGCGGGCCGCTGAATGAACGACGCATCAACGAAGTGGGAAACGAGGCTCGATTAGCGGACGGCTCCGCGACCGAGGGCGCTCCGCAAAAGGGCGTCAAGCCAGAACTTCTCGCCTTCGAGGAAGGAATCCGCTCGCGGCTCGGCGGGTCACCCGAAAAGCTGAACGAGTGGATTCTGTTCTCTCCATTTGTGCAGGCTCGAATTCACGCCGCGGCTCGCCGATTCCGGTGGGTCGATGATGTCCAGGACATCGCCCACGAAGCGATAATCGCCCTTTCCGAGTCTCTCGACCGGCCGAGCAGCCCTCTCCTTCGGTGGGACGGGCGCACGGGGAGCGGATTTTGGCCGGCCGTGTTCAGAAACAAAGTGTGGAAGGCGGTCGATGCTCGCCTCCGAAGGAGGAATTGTCGTCGCCAGGTGGTGGTTGATCAGTTGGCCTGTGATCGGGCGGAGGCACGCGCCGACCATATTACCGCCGAACGTTGGGCTGAAGTGATGGATGCGGCTGATTCCCTCCCAGAAATACTTCGCGTCGTATTCAAAAAGCACATCCTTGAAGGATTCTCACGCACCCGACTCGCACAAGAGCTTGGATTGGAACGGCACAGAATCGGAAAACTCTTGACCACCGCAATCGAGGAGATCATGCGACTCCTCAATTCTGACCCCTAATCTGATCACCTATTTCGCGAAGCAGGCGATCGAGGATTTCGGAATTTGCTTCAAACCAGTTACGGTACGTTGCGACCATTCTGTGCAGGCGGAGCCGTTCATCCCGAAGTTCGTGACTTTTCATTTGACCACGGTTGAGCCTCCAGAGCGCGGCGTGCTCTTCAGGGGTCAACGGAGGACCATCAAGTAGCTTTGACCGATCGATAGCGAGATTCTCGAATGGTTCGCCTAGCTTTCTCAGCCGCTCCTCCTCGACTCCCTCTTCCCACGCTTCCTCTTCGGTAAGTACTATCGGGTTCTGCTGGCCGGGAGCCGGCCGCTTTGGCGTCTGTGCGGCCTCGGTCCCATCACCACCCGCAGGTATACCAAAACCAAACTGCGATAGGTCAAACGGCGCTCCAGCCGCGTTCTCTGGTCTTGCACCGCCGGCGTCGTCTTGGCCCTTTCCGCCCTCCTTTCCAGGCTGCTTCTTTTCTCCTTGCGGGTTCGTCTCTGGTTCCATTCCGGCACTATAGCACGAACCGACTGACCTCGTCACGTCGGCGTTCACTGCCAATTCTTCCGCCTCCCGGAGAATGATCCTATGGGCAGGTCCCTGAGTCCTTTTCGCACGAGGTTTTCCCATGACTCACCGCCTGTTGAGGCTGGCTCTTCCCCTAACGCTCTTTCTCGCAGTCCCAGCAGCCCAGGTGCTCCTAGAGCGGGCTATTCTTGCGCGGACGGAGCAATCCCCAGCCGCGCTTTCGAGCCACGCCGTTCTGATCGGCGCCGCCACCATCCTCTTTCTGTTCTTGAACGGCTCAAACGTCTACTCGGTCGTGGCAATTGCCCGGCTCAGGCGAGAGAGGCCGGTCCACGCGACGCTCTTCGCGCAGAACACGATTGCGTTCACCGCCTACAGCGGCCTTCTCTGTTTTCTACTCATTCCCGCTGCCCATGTCCTTACCTCTCTCCTTCTCGGCCACGAGCCGAGCCAGGACGAGGTGAACTGCGCTCGCCTTCTCCTCGGCATCGTTGCAGTCCTTCTCGCGCAGCACGCTGCACTCGCACCTGTCCTCGCCCAGGAACGTGTCTGGTCAGCGTTTTTCGTCGTTTCCTCTGGACTTCTGGTTCACGCCGTTTTTCTTTTCATCGTTCCCACCGCTTGGGGGCTCTCCGGCGTCATTGCCGCTCGCACGGCAGGCACTCTTGTATCCGGCTCCTTCGCCACGCGACTGTCACCAATCCCGAAGGTATGGTTCGGCCTCTCCCCAGTTGTTCGACGCGACAAAATGGTTCAAGCCGAACTTCTTCTCCGCGGTGCCGTTGTCGGCTTTCACGCCGCCATCGGGTCTCTCGTCGTAGGCATCGTCTTCTTCCTCGCACTCTCCCGCAACGGCGCGGCGCCGCTTGCTGCCGCGGCCATCGCGTTTAGCTGGTATTCCGTTTTGTCAGCCCTTCCTGTTGGCGTCGCCCAGGCAACCGGCATCGTGACGGCCGAGGCCTTGGGACAGAAGGGTTGGCTCCTGGTCCAGAAAGCGGTGAAGGGCGGGGACCGGGTCTGCTTTCATCTTGCGTACACAATCGCCATTGGGTTTCTTGTTGCAGGCTTCATCTTCTCGTGGGTCATCGAGCCGATTCCGGGCTCCTGTCTCGGCATCGCCCTCTTCGGCATTAGTCTCCATGCCAGCATCGACGGGAGCATCCAAGCCCAGGTCTGGTCACTCCGCGCCCTCGGCCGGCAAAACGCAATACTCATTGCCACGCTGACGGCTGCCCTCCTCTACGGAACGTCCCTTTTCGCGGTGAGTGAAACCTGCGCCAGTTGGCTTTGCCTCTTTTGGTACGATCTTCTCCTTTATCTTCTTCTCCAACGAATTCTTCGGCGGAGCTTCACCACTGATCCTTCACTGCGGGGAATGAAGAGGTGGGAGACTAGCTCTCCCCCTCTGTCTCCCCGGACAGCAGAGCGTATGTGGGAATCCAAGGGTCACAAGTGAATTGGAGGTTCAGAAGTGGAAGCTCTTCTTATCGCGGCCGACGCACCGACTGTCGATAGCGGGAAGGCCATAACGAACGGCAGCACGACTCCCGAACAAAATGCACCACGCTTCGTGCCTCGTATTATTCGCCTTTCCGACATCGACCGCGACGAGAACCAGCCGCGTGCGACCCCGCGGAGTGAGGAGAGCCGAGAGAGTCTCACCCAGAGTGTTCAGAGAGACGGTCTCTTTTCCGCCCTCCTCGTTCGCCCCGGTGCTGCCGGCCGCTTCATTCTCGTCTCCGGCGAAGGCCGGTACGACGCTGCCCTCGCCTGCGGGCACACGGAGGCCCTCTGCCTCGTCTGCGAAGCACCGCTCAGCCCGGCCGAACTTCGGCGGATGCAATTTGCCGAGAACGTGTTTCGTGAAACATTGAATCCCCTCGATCAAGCCGCACTCTTTCGCTCCCTCATGCGTGAGCGCCGTTGGTCGCAGACCCGGGTCGCAGATTTCCTCGGTGTCAGTCAGGGACACGTAAGTGAGTACGTAAACCTTCTCCGGCTCCCGGCCGACATCCGCGACCGTGTTGCAAAGGGAACGCTCGGTGTGCGTGCTGCCCCCCGAGTGGCCAAGCGCCGGGCGGTATCGACCGTCGATACCGCTGACTCCTCACCCGAGAACGTGACCTCACCCTTCGCCGGCGAGAACCCGCTCCACGGCATCACGGTCCATCCCCTTCAAAGTTGGGTCGACAACGCAACCGGCATCAGGTTCCTCGTCGGCCGCAAATCGAAACGTGCCGTGTCCGACAAGGATCTCCTTCGGGCGCTCAAGTCCCGCGTGAAGGATATCGAGGCGAGACTCGCCTCCCCCGCTCCCCCGCTTCCCACTTAGTGAATCGCCCCAACCCGCCCGGCAACGGGCCAACCAAGAAGGAGGTTTTCATGGTTCTCCCCACTCGCCCCGGAAAAAAGAAAACAACAAACCCGGAGCCGCGCTGTCCCGTAATCGTGCTTGCCGATGCGTCGGCCTCGATGCGGGGTCCCAAGGGCGACGCACTCAACGCGGCGATGCCGCTCCTCCTCGGTGAGATCCGCCGCGACGACCTGGCCGCCCACCGAGTTGAGCTCGCCATCGTCACCTTCGACGACAGTGTCCACGTGGCCTTGGACTTCACCACGGTCGCCGACATCGAAAAGATCGCGCCTTTCACTTTCGGCGGAAATACTGCGCTCGCGGGTGCGCTTCTGAAATCGCTTCAGCTCCTCCAAGGCCGAAAGGAGTACTTCAAGGGCCAAGGGATCGACGCCCCCTACCGCCCGTGGGTGATCCTCATCACGGACGGGGCCCCGAGTGACCGTGACCTCGTCCTCAAGGCAAGAGAAACGCTCTTCCAAGCGGTCGGCCACCATCGCCTCACCTTCTACCCGGTCGCCGTGAAGGGTGCCGACTTTGATTTCCTGAAAAGCATCTGTCCCGCGGGCCAAAAGGTCTACGAGCTCGAGGACCTTAAGTTCGCCCAGTTCTTCCGGTGGCTCTCAAGGAGCCTCGCGGACGTGAGCCGCAAGGATCCCGACGAGGAATCGCCCGAGGCCGAACCTGAAGGTGTGACGGAGATCGAATGACACCACCCGCCGCGGCGGCTCATCACTGCCGCGGCCCCTATTGGTCCCCTCAAATGGCAACACCTTCAAACCTCTTCTTCAACGCGACCGGAGCACCAGTCGAGCTTGGGCGAAAGCTCGGAAGCGGTGGCGAAGGAGACGTGTACGAGATCCGTCGAAGTGGGAGCGTCGCAAAGCTCCTCCGGAACCCCACGACTGAGTTCGAGGAGAAGGTGCGAGCGATGCGTCTGTCGCCGCCACAGACCGCAGGCGTCCTCCCTCAGGGCTATACCTTTGCGTGGCCAACTGACCTTCTCGTGAGCGGAGCTCCTTCTCGAACGGTCGTTGGCTTTTCTATGCCTGTCGCCAAGTACCGGTACGCGTTTCACCAGCTTTACCGGCCCGCGACCCGGGGCCCAGAGGTGGACGAGAGGTTCCTTCTTCGGACGGCCAAGAACTCGGCGGTCGGTGTTGCGAACCTTCACCGAATGGGTGTCATCGTCGGTGACTTGAACGAATCGAATTTCGTCGTCGGACCCACGGCGGATGTGACCTTCCTCGATGCCGACAGTTTCCAAGTTCGAGCAAATGGGCGCATTTACCGCTGCACCGTGGGAAAGGTCGAGTTTACCGCCCGTGAACTCTTCGGACGAAAGTATGCCGACCAGGACCGCACACCCGAGACTGACGCCTTTGCGCTCGCTGTCTGCATTTGGCTCTGCCTCATGGAGGGGAACCACCCCTTCGCAAGCCGGTACACCGGGCCTGGTAACGGCGCCACACTCAAAGAGAGAATCGAACAAGGCCTCTGGGCGTATGCAACGAGGCGGCCTCCACACTACGAACCGCGCCCAATGGCTCCGCCGTTTTCATCGCTTCCGCAGAGCCTCCGCGATCTTTTCCGGGACGCGTTTGAAGCGGGCCACCACGAACCGTGGAAGCGTCCGAAGCCGGCTGACTGGGCGTTGGCACTTGCCGATTGCGAGGCGGCTGTCGCAAATCGCCCACTGCCGGGACCGAGCGTGAAGGATAGGCTCGGCGACGCACTCCGCGGAATCACAACCCGCATCGACGCCCTTCGCGGATTTGTCCCGGCGATACAGCTTCCGGCCGTCTCCCCGGCCATACGCACCTCGGCCAGGCACGCCTTGATTGCGGGCGGGGCAAGTGTCTTGACCGCGATAGCCCTTCTACTCGTGCGAGGCGAGACCACTTCTCCTCCAACGACACAACCCAACTCGGTTCCGCCCGGGTGGTCGGCCTTCCCGAACGGCGCGTCACCCGTTCCCGGCGAGCGGACGCCACGACTCTGGGAAGAGCTTCGGAGGAAGGATCCCACGCGCGTGACCAAGACACCGTAGGAGAAAAACAATGCCTCATGACCGCGTACCCCGGGCAAGCGAACGAATCGAGGAGGCGGCTCGGTGGGTGGACCTTGTCTTCGCCGCACTCGATCGCGAGGCCGACCTCTTCCACACCACTCAAGAGCGGTGCCGTGAGACTCTTCAGGGATTTCTTCTTCGGCTCCAGGTGTTGAGTGTGGCGTCCGGTGACGTCGAACGCCTGGCAGACGAGATCCGACGTTTTGAGGCTTCCTTCCGAGACACCCTCCACGCGGCAAATGATGCCTACCGCGCGGCTTCTTGTTGGCGCTCCCGAGCCGCGGGAGCCTCGCCTCGCCCATCGCCGAACTAGACCACGAACTCGAATTCGCCCCTTACTAAAGGAGAACTTGCCATGTCAGCACGCTGGAAATGGGCCGCAGTCCTTGGACTCCTCGCCCTCATTGTCATCCCCGTCTGGGCAATCACCCGTGTGCGCGCGAACTCGTCTCGCGAGTCGAGCCGGACTGCCTTGCGACCTGGTATCCCGGCCGAGGCCCTCTCTCCTGCCCGCACCGCCCGCGATCAAATCGAGGACTCGGAACGGCGCATGGTGGAGGAGGACCGAGCGCTCGCCCAGGCTCTCGACCGAATGGAGGCTGGGAAGTTCGTGCCGGCCGAGCAAAAAGCCACGATCGAAGCCCTTCGCGTTTACGTGAAGAGCCTCCGCGGGATCGCAGCGGATCTTCTCACTCACCACAAGACGTTCGTTTCGGTCCAGGAGCAGTACCGCGCCGCACTTACCACTGCACCCGCGAAATTCCGTGACGCAAGTCGCCTATTCCTCGAGTACGCGGCAGAAGAGCCCTTCTACGAAATCAAGCAGGACTACGAGCGCCTGGCCCAGGATTGGCTTACCCTGGCCTCCCTTGTCGAGCGCCGTGCCGCCGAGGTCGCCCGTGACGACAAAACACGCGATTGGGGCGACACCCTTCGCTACGTGGAACGAACGGCGCTATTCCTCGAGCGGCTCGACGCCCACCTGGAAAGCTTCCCAATCAACTTGGACTCGGGCGAAATCCGTGAGCGTCACATCGCGGATCTCAAAGCATACATCGACGGCTTCGAGGCCCTGAGAAAGCACCTCGGCACTTACCGTGAGAAACTTCGGAACGGCGCCGTGTCGCCTGGCGTCCGTGGGGAGCTAACGACCGCCGCTCGCGAGCGGACGGCACGCACCAATCCCGTTGCCTTTGTCCCGCCGGGACCGACCCCATCTCGTGATCAATTCGCGGACGTGTCCTTCTCCTGCACGTTCCTGCGCTCGGAAGATTGGCCGGCACTCGCGGTTCGCACGACCCGAGAATTCCGGCCAGGCGAGATACTGATCCTCAGAAACGACCACGTTGACCTCTATGAAATCCGGGTGCGAAACATCGTCCGCACAGGGAATGGCCAGGTTGTCTTCGCGTACGAAGACGGCGGCATCCCTGCTCCATGGCAGCAATCCTCCCTCACGGTGAGACCCAAGGCACCGGATCGTATCAAGTCTGCCGGCCCCGCAGAAGCTCCCGAGACCTACCGCTGTCTTGTCGGCCTCCAACGCACCAACAACTTCATCGGTGTCTTGGCGAATCGAGAGTTCGCTGTCGGCGAGACGTACCGACTCGACGTAGACGGTAGTGAATACGCAACAGTCGTCGTCCTTCGGACCGTGGCACGTACGGAGAAGGGCTCCGTCATCGAGATCGATTTCACGAAGCCCATGCCAGCGAGGCCAACGAGCATGGTGCTCGTGCGCCTTCCTTCAGCCACTCCTTCGGACTCCCCTACGCTCGCCGCCCGTCGGTGAGGATCCCGAACCAGTGAGGACTCTCATGAAACCGCGCGGCCAGTACGGTTTTCGTCTTGAAGCGGCCATCGCAAAGAAACTCGAAACGGAGGCCGAGAAGCGGGGCCTTACGGCAGGCCGCTACGCGCGCCTCCTCGTCATCGATGCGCTCTCGGAATCGGGGGACGAGGACGAAGTATCCCAGGAGCTTCGAGCCCTCCGAGACGAAGTCGAGACGCTGAAGGAAAACCTCACGACCGCCACCATCGCCATCCTCCAGACCGCGGCTTCACTCCCAGAGGACGAAGTCCGGAGATGGGCCGACGAGAACCTTCCCTGAACCGGAGTTCCTCATGGTTGCGACACTTTCACGAGCGGGGTCTGGAAACTGGCGCTACTACGCCCTGTCCCACGAGACGAAGCACTGGCCCGGCGTCTGGTGGGACGGTGGCGCTGCTAAAGCATTTGGGCTCCAAGGCATCGTCACGCCCGACCAGTTTCGCAACCTCTATCACGGCTATTCCCCCGACGGCCGCGTCGCCCTCGTTCAAGGTGCCGGGTCAAAGTGGCATCGGCCCGGGTTCGACATCTGCTTTCTCCCGCCAAAATCCGTCTCGATCGCCTGGGCCTTGGCAACTGCTCCCGAGGTGAGGCGCGAAATCGAGGCCGCGGTCGATGCAGCAGTTTCCCACACACTCCATGAACTGAACGAGCGGTGTGGGTTCACGCGTCGGGGGCACGGCGGTGCAGAGGTGATGAAGGCGGATCTCGTGGTCTCCCTCTTCAAACACTACAGCTCTCGCGCGAATGAGCCGTTACTTCACACCCACGCCTTCATCCACGCCGTGACAATGGGCGAGGACGGAAAGACAGGCGCCCTCGCCGCCGGGGAACTCTGTCGCCACAAGATGACAGGCGGGGCCATCTTTCGCTGCCAGCTCGCCGAGGAGCTTCGCACCCGCCTCGGATTCGAGTGCGAGAGAAAGCAAGACGAGAAGGGCCGCCCGCTCTTCTGGTTTGAAATCAAGGGGATTAGCCAGGAGCAGGTCGATCACTTCTCCACCCGAAGTGCCGAGATCCGAAAGGTGCTGGGCACAAGTAGTTTCGCGAGTGCGCTTGCGGCCGAGGCCGCAGCCCTCAGCACTCGGCCTCCGAAGGAAGAGGTCCCTCTCCCCGTCCTCCTCGAGCGGTGGAAGAAGGAGGGAGAGAAGGTTGGCCTCCGCGTAGGCTCCATCGAAGCCCTCACGCACGCCGCCCGCCCACGGTACGACCAGGAAGAACAGACCAACGCCGCAGCGGAGCGCGCCCTCAAGAAAATCACCGCAAAACAGGCCCACTTCGCCGAACGAGAACTCCTCCGCTTCTCGGCCGAAGAGGCGCAAGCGACCGGAGTCGGTGCAGCTAGGGTCTCAGCCAAGGTCACGGAACTCCTCCAGAGCCCAAAGCTCCAGGACCTTGGCCTCGAAAAAAAGGAACACCGCTACGCGACACCCGAAATGGTGGCGAAGGAGAAAACGCTTCTTGACGCCATCGACCGCGTTCGCGAGCCCCGCACTGAAAAGGTCCCTCATCGTGCCGCGGAAAAAGTCCTCGCGCGCCATAAGGAGTTTGGAGCCGAAGAGGCAGCCGCGTTTCGGAAGCTCATCCTTGGCGAGGGCCGACTTCACGCCTTGGACGGGCTTCCCGGTACTGGAAAGACGAGCGTTCTGCGCGCCGTCGCCGCAACTTACAAGAAAGCCCACCGCCCGGTCGTGGGCTGTGCAATTTCGGGAAAGGCGGCGCGCGGCCTTGAGACTCGTGCCGGCATCAAGAGCCACACTATCTTCAAACTCCTCCGCGACCTCGAGGAGACGACGGGCGAGCGGGTTAGGGCCAAGGCGAAGCATCATCTGGCGCAGCTTGGGAGGACCGCAGTGAGACTTCCGACCCGACGCCAAAAGCCCCGCGTGAAACTCCCGCGCGGCGCTGTCCTTGTCGTGGACGAGGCGTCGATGGTGTCGGCCGACACGATGAGTAGGCTCGTCCGCGCGGCGGAGAAGCAAGACGCGCGTGTGATCCTCGTCGGGGACCACCACCAACTCCAGCCCATCGACGGCGCTGCGCCATTCGGCCGCATCCGAAAGACACTCCCCGCTTCAACCCTCACCGACATCCGCCGGCAGACAAATCCCGAGGACCGCCAAAACGTCCGGGACTTCGCGGAGGGTAACGCCCGGGAGCCGCTTCGAAACCTGGAGAGCCGGGGCCTTCTCACGGTGAAGGAGGACAGGCTTTTTGCCCTCGAAGACCTCATCGCCAAGTGGAAGGAGGTGGGTGTCCAGAAACCCAGAGAGAACGTCATTGTCGCTAACACCGACGCCGAGGTCCGAGCCCTAAACGAGCGTGCCCAGGCCGAGCGGATGAAGGCCAAAAAGCTCGGCATTCGCGGGATGATAATTGACGGCACACGCTACCGCACCGGGGACCGCGTTCTCTGCACGATGAACTCGTCCCTTGGTGTCCGAAATGGCGACTTCGGCACCGTCGTGGGCTTTGACCGGCGGCCAGGAAAGAAGGCCGTCATCGTCCTCCTCGACCAGACGAAAACCAAAGTCACGCTCCCCATTCGGACGTACGGCGAGTACCTGGCACTCGGCTACGCCGCAACGACGCACAAACTTCAGGGTGCCACCGTCGAAAACGCCTGGGTGCTCGTCTCTGGCCCCCTTCAAGACCGCCAGTCAACAACCGTCCAGGCAAGCCGCCACAAGAACGAACTCCGGCTCGTGACGGAGGAGTACGAAGCCGGAAGGAATCTCGAAGACCTAATCTCCAAGGTCGCAAACAACCGCGAAAAGACGCTCGCCCACGACGTCATCCGCCCTGTCCTTACCCAAACCCAAGAAAGGTAGAAGCCGTGAAACTGTCCTCTGTCCAACTGCACTCGATTGTTCTTATGCCAGTCACAGCCCTCTGCGCAGTGACTATCGCTGTCTGTGTGGCGGGGCTCCCCGCCGAACTTGGACTTGGGGCCGGAGCGATTGCTGGCCTCCTTCTTTCTCTCCTCGGTCGCGACTGGGTCGCGGCGTTTCTGTCCCGAAACCCAAGGGCGTGCACAGAGGACGAGGACAACTTCCTTTTCCTCCTACTCTGTGTCTATGTCGGGGCCTTGGCCCTTGCCTCAGGAGCCTACGCTTCGTTCGCCTTACTTCTCGCCCCGAACGGAAAGGCCAACTACATCCCGGGTCTGGTCGCCTTCATCGCCGCTGGCACCTTGGTCTTCTGGCTCGCGCACAAGTACCTCTCCGTCCGAGACGCGTTTCGTCGCGGCAGAGCGATGCTCTCGTTTGACGCCGCAAAGAAGGTCGTGTCGCGGTGGCTGGATAAAGCGCAACTCGAGGTACCCCTTGGCGGCCTCCACCTCCCCCAAAAGGCGATGACGAGCCACACCGCGTTTATCGGAGCCCCCGAGTCGGGGAAGTCCTTGAACATCAGGCTCATGATGCAAAGGGCCTTGATGCTCATCGGACTCGGACTCGGCCACCGCGCCCTTGTGTACGCGGCAAAGCGTGAAGACCTCCCCTACTTGGCCGCGATGGATTTGAACGCCCCCGTCTATCTCCTTCACCCCTTCGACCTCCGGGGCTCCGCCTGGGACATCGCAGAAATCTCGGATCACGCAACCACCCGAGAGGTCGCAACCGCCTTCATTCCCGAGGAGCAGGGGCAGAATCGGTACTTCTCCGACTGCGCTCGGGAGCTCCTCGACGGCATCATGTGGTCTTTTATCCGCAGGTCACCTGGATGCTGGGAGGGTCGCGACATGATTCTCTGCCAGCGAAGTGAGAGCCGTATGAAGGAGGTCTTGGGGAAGTGCCCAGAGACCCGCCACCTCATCGAGCTCCACTTCGAGCCGCGGAGCACATTTCAAAACATCCGGTCGACTCTCGCCGCGAGACTTGACCCCTTCGAGCCCGTCTTCGCCTGCTGGCATCGGGCCAAAACCAAGATTCGATTCCGTGATTGGGTAAATTCCGAGTCCATCGTGATCCTCGGAAACGACCCGCAGCGGCGGGCCGCGATTCACCCGATAAACCGGGTGATGCTCAAGTGGGTCACTCAGCTCCTTCTTTCAAAGTCCAACACCGACACCGAGCGAAGCTCCATCTGGCTAGACGAGTTTCCCGACCTTGGAAAGCTCGAATTCCTTCTCGAGCTTCTGGGCGAAGGACGCTCGAAGGGGGTTGCCGGGGTCCTGGGGACCCAGAGTATCGACGCCCTCTACGCCATCTACGGGAAGGACTTGGCGGAGGCGATTCTCGCTACGGTGAGTCATCTGGGGCTTCTCCGGAGTGGCGGCCCCTTCACGGCCAAGTGGCAGGCCGACAGGCTCGGGGACTACGAGTTCGACGAGACGAATGTCACCGTTACTCACAACCCGAGCGGGCAACCGTCTATCGCCTACGCCCGCTTTGTCGCGAATCGAAAATCAGTTCTCCCGTCAGAGTTCCTCTCGCTCCCGGCGACAAACCCTGAGAACGGGCTTACCGGCTTCTACATCTCGTCCTTTGTCGGCGCGTGGAAGAGTTACCTCCCCGGGGACTATCTCTCGCGCGAGCTTATCGCTCCCGATTTCAGCGTTCGGGATTTCGTTCCGAGACCGGCAGACCACGAGGATCTCCTCCCCTGGACAGTCGAGGACCTCCGTCGCCTCGGCCTTGACGAGAACCCACCAGTCGATCCCATCACCATCGCGCCGCAAGGAAAGAATCCCCCGAAACTTCCTCCCAATCGAGGGATGAAGAGGTGAATGAGTTAATGAGCCCAGAATGGAGAAACGCACGTGGCAAAGGGCCTCTACGACGTCTGGCATCTAAAGCCCGAGGTCTGGGTCGAATCGGAAAAATCTGGCTCCCAAGTCCGCTTTCCGGCCGATTACGAACTCGTGGCGCGCGTCAAAGCTCGCTCCCTCGACGAAGTCTACGAGAAGACAAACAGTATGGACGGCCCTTGGTGGGCGCGAAAAGACGTCGAGTGCGTCATGCCCTCGCGCTCGACCTCCATCGACGACGTGGTGATTGGCCCCTCGGGCGACATCCACGTTCTCGGCTGGAACGGCTGGATGATGGTCCGACAAGCAAGAGCTCCGGTTCAGGGCGTCGAAGCAAAGCCGACAATCGAGCCCTCCCGATGACCCCGTACGACGAACGAGGCGGTATCACGATTTTTTCTGGCGTCTGTCTCGAGGTCCTTTCGACCTTCGAGACCGAATCGGTGGACCTCGTCGCCCGGCAGGAAAGCGATTCCGTTCGCGCCTGCCGGGTCGTTCGCCCTGTCCAGGAAAGAGAGGGCGGTGATCGATCTAGTGAAGACAGCCGTGGAGGCTAGTCCCGTGACAAAAGTCGAGACGTGCGGTTCGCCGACCTGCCGAACTCTCGACATCACCGCGCCCGAGAAGCACTTCGGGGAGCCCTTATAGACATGACGGAGGATTGAAATATGTGGCCATTCAGAAGGCGTGCGACGCAACCCACGGCCGATGGCACGCGCATTACACCTCGGCACATCGAGGCCGCAGCCGATTACCTCATGCGCTGTTCGGCTTTGGGACATAGGGATGGCATCCTCTTCGAGCAATTCGTGGAAGGCGATGCGTGGTACGACCAAGGGCCGCTCGCCGTTTGCTTCGGACTCGACCCCCGCTTTGATGAACACATGAATGTGGTCTACTCCTACCTCGGCCTCATGTTTTTTCTGGCCGCTGACCACGCAGGACGGGCAGGGCTCGGGCGAATCGAGTCGCGAGGCGGTCGGGCGTACTTTGTGCTGACCAAAGAGGGGAGGCAGAAATACCCGTCGCCCCCCGACGAGGAGTATCTGCTCGAAGAAGAGCCATGAACGACTTTGACGACGCCACCATCGCCATCTCCCTTTTCCTCGCCCCGAGGAGGTTAAACCAATGTGGCAGAAAGAGCGAGACACGAGAAACGCGGCATTGAAGATGAATATCGCCCTTCTCGACGAAGAAAACCGAGACTGGCTCATCATGCAGCTTCTCGGCGTTCAGGGATTCATCCGGCAGCTCGACATCACCGCCGCGGACAATCGCCTTCAGGAAATCATCGAAGCCGTCGCGGAGGAAGAATGAACGACCTTGACGATGCCACGATCGCCGCTGTCGCCTACATAGCCGATCACCTCGCCGGACTCCCCGCCGATCGCGGAGCCATCGAATGGTGGCTATGGGGAGTGCTCATCGCCTACGCCGAGGTCGTCATCGCTGCCGAGCGGCGGCGAATGCAGGAACCGAGTCAGAATTAAGGAACCGACCATGTGGCCATTCCGAAAACGAGTCCGTGGCGATGAGGCAGCCGATGCCCTCGCCAAGTTCTACTGCTGCAATTCCACCTACATTTGCAGGGGAAATTGCGGCGATAAGTGCCCGCCGATTTACTACGCGACGAGAGACTGTCTCCGCATGATGCTAGGCCGCGAGCCGACGGACGAGGAAATCCGCAGAGCGTATGAGATCGATCACAGCCTTTTGTGATCCAAATTGACGCGGGCCGGACCCGCGCGGGTGAGTCATGTTGACCGTGAAACAAGCGGCGGAGCGACTCCAGTGCAGCGCCGCCACCGTGTACCAACTCTGTGCTCATCGTCGAATTCGCCACGAGCGGCATGGCCTCGGCCGTGGAAGTATCCGCATCTCGGAAGACGCCCTTGACGAGTATCGCGCGAGCGTGACGGTAGAAGCTACAGAACGTCCCGCCGTGTCCACCCGACAGTTCAGGCACCTTTCTTGAACGGGTCAAACCCCTCCATCCGCTTGAATGCTGCTTGGTGCTGATCGATCAAATGTCCATAATGTTCAAAAATCATCTTGTAGTTCGCATGTCCGAGAAGGACGCGAAGATACTCGATCTCGTTCGGGAACTGCTGGAGGAAGTTGGTAGCAAAGGTATGACGGAGCCCGCTCACACACAGCCCCGGTTGCCACTCAAGTTTCTTCGTCTCCTTGAACTTCCCCCGCAGGTTCGTCAGGTAAATCTGCGGCGCGTCCGGATCCCAGGGCCCACCGTAGGCGTTCCGGAAGATCGGCCCTTCGGGGTGCTCGGCGTTCAGCCGCTCGACAAGTTCGCGGGCCTCGTCATTCAAGAGCCGGACGTACTTCACGCGCTTCTTGTTTCCACGCTCGTGGCTCAGATCCTCGCAATCCCATCGGCTTTGTTGCTTATTGTAGTGCCGGGCCGCAATCTGGATGACAGTCGTGATGCGGGCACCGGTCCACGCGAGAATCCGCACGAGGTCAGCGAACGCCGGACTCGACACCCGAAGCACCTGCTCGAACGTTTCAGGCGTCCAGACCGCTTCCTTGCCCCACGACTCGCCGGCCGGCAAGTGAAGCTGACCGCGAAGCGGGTTCTCGTGAATCAACTCGCCGCCCTTCTTGGTCCGAGGCCGAGCCGCCCAGTTGAGGCAAGACAGGATGATCGACTTATAGAGCCGCTCCGAGCTGGGGGACAGCTCCTTCTTCCCGAGCCAGCCATCGACGTGCTTCGGCCGGAGGTCCCTTGCTCGGACGTGGCCGCCGATGTGGTCCTTGAACTCTTGCAATCGCTCCTTGCAGTGCCGGTATCGCTCCGGGACGCACGTCGCCTCGACGTGGTCGAGGTAGCGGTCAGCGAGGTCGGCAAAGGTGATGTTCGGGTCCGGGCTCTGCTCTAGCTCGGCCTGACGCATGAGGAACTTGAACTGCGTCTCGGCATCGTCCTTGTCCTTCCCGAGCCGGTGAAACTGCCCCGCGATCGTGCAGGTGTACTGGTTATAGAAGGGGGTCCAGTTGACCTTCGGTTTCCGGCCGGCCATCGGCAGCACTCCGCGAGCGAGGAGGGTAGTGGATCGATCTTCCTCGTATTCTTCCTCGGTAGTGCTTTCTCTTCAAGGCCAGCTTGGCGTTTTGTCCCTAGAAAACCTGCTCTGATTCTTGCTGGTAGTGGATCATGCCCATGAAGCCGACCCCTACTATTCCGATCCTGACCATTTTTACCACCCCTTTTTGCACCGTTTGCTTGTTTTGTCCATTTAGCACCGTGTTTGTCCCAAACTTTGCATTCATCCTTGCGCCGGTAAGGCTTCCCGTTGGTGATTCAGCGGTGCAACTTCCTGGCGGCGTCGATGGGAAATAGCATATTGGCGCACCTGGGAGCGTGCCACGGGCAGTCCTCGATGAAGTCACCGCCTTCAAGGACCGCTTGCTAGAATAAGTGACCGTTTCTAAAATGACGGCGCGTGAACGGTCATCGATCGGTCATTGAGGAACAACATGCAACTGAGCATGCGGGATCTCACCAAACTACTCGACGTGGCCGAGTCCACGGTTTCACGATGGATCAAACACCGTGGCTTGCCCGCCCAGCAGCTTGGGGGGCAGTACCGCGTCAACCGGGCGGAACTACTGGAGTGGGCGACGGCGAACCTGGTCCGGGTGTCTCTTGACCTGTTCGACCACCTCGAAGCGGACGCCGAGGCCGCCCCTTCCCTGGCGGAGGCCCTGGAGGCAGGGGGCATTCACTACCGCCTCCCGGACACCAGTAAAGATTGTGCCCTGCGCGCGCTGGTGCAGGTCCTGCCCCTGCCGGAGAGTGTGGACCGGGACCTCCTCCTGCGGCTCTTCCACGCGCGGGAAGCGTCGGCCTCGACCGCCATTGGCGACGGCATCGCCGTCCCCCACGTCCGCAACCCCATCGTCCTGCATGTCTCCCGGCCGTCGGTCACACTCGCCTTCCTTGAAAAGCCGGTCGAGTTTGGGGCACTGGACGGCAAGCCAGTCCATGTCCTCTTCTCCATCATCAGCCCGACGAACCGGAGCCACTTGCAGCTGCTCTCCCGGCTGTCCTTTGCCATGCACGACCACGGGCTACGGGAGGCCGTCGTCCGCCGGGCGCCGTGCGCTGACATCCTGCGGGAAGTTCGCCGGGTCGAGGCACGCATGAACGCGCCCGCAGCTGAAGGACAGATCGGAGCACACTAGCATGGATGTCCTGCCCCGCGCCATCATCCACGTTGATTTGCTCGATATTGTGCCCATGGTCGCACTGGCGCCGGCCTGGGTGTCTGCGCGGACATGGTGGGGTACGTCATGAGCGAAACGCTGGTGCTCTGGGGGATCGTCGTCGCCGGATTGAGCGGTGTCCCGGGCCTTCTTCTGGGCCGGACCTCGATGGCAGGACAGTGGTTGACGACGTTGCTGGCCGTGGTCGGGTCGGGGCTGGGCCTCGGCGGCGTCGGCTGCGTTCTGGGCAACCGGAGACAGCGAACCGCTCGTGTGGCCCTGGCCAATCCCGGGGGCCGAGTTCAGCGTGGCCGTGGATGGGTTGTCGGCCGTCTTCCTGCTGCCGATCTTCCTGATCGTCGCTCCTGGGAAGTGTCTACGGGCTGGCCTACTGGAAGCAGACGGAGCATCCGCAGAATGGCCGCAAACTGTGCCTGTTCTACGGCACGCTGACCGCTGGCATGGGACTGCTGGTGATCGCCCGCAACAGCATCCTGTTCCTGTTCGGCTGGGAAATCATGGCGCTGTCGGCGTTCTTCCTGATCACCACCGAAGAGGACAACAGGGAGGTCCGCGAAACCGGCTGGGTCTATCTGGTCGCGACCCACGTGGCGACCTTGTGCCTCTTCGCCCTCTTCGCGTTGCTGCGCGCCGCCAACGGCTCGTTCGCGCTCGATACCGTGAACCAGGAGAACCTGTCGCCGGGATTGGCGACGGCGATCTTCATTCTGGCACTCATCGGCTTCGGTCTGAAGGCCGGCATCATGCCGCTGCACGTCTGGCTGCCCGGCGCCCACGCCGTTGCCCCCAGCCATGTTTCCGCCCTCATGTCGGGCGTCCTCATCAAGATGGGCATCTACGGCCTGGTGCGGGTGACGTCCCTGTTTCCGAACCCGCCCCTGGAATGGGGCGGAGTCGTCCTGGGGCTCGGCGTCGTCTCGGGCGTCCTCGGCGTCGCCTTTGCCATCGGCCAGCACGACCTGAAGCGGCTGCTGGCCTACCACAGCATCGAGAACATCGGCATCATCGTCATGGGCCTCGGCCTGGCCCTGCTGGGCCGTTCCCTGGGCCGGCAGGACTGGGTCATCCTCGGACTGGGCGGTAGCCTGCTCCACGTCTGGAACCACGCGACCTTCAAGTCGCTGCTCTTCCTCAGTGCCGGCTCCGTCATCCACACGACCCACACCCGCGAGATCGACCACCTGGGCGGCCTGGCCAAGGAGATGCCGTGGACGGCCCTGTGCTTCCTGGTCGGGGCGGTCGCCATCTGCGGCCTGCCGCCGCTGAACGGCTTCGTCAGTGAGTTCCTCATCTATCTCGGCCTGTTCGGCACGCTCGGGGACGGGGCAGGGCCGTCGTTCGCCGGCGGCGGCCTTCGCCGCCCCGGCGCTGGCCTTGATCGGGGCGCTGGCGCGTGGCGTGCTTCGTGAAGGTCTACGGGGCGGTCTTCCTGGGAACGGCCCGGTCGGACCACGCGACGCACGCGCATGAATCACCGGTGGCCATGCTCGGGCCGATGGGCGTGCTGGCGGCCTGTTGCTTCCTGATCGGGCTGGCCCCGCTCCTGATCGCTCCCATCCTCGGCGCAGGCATCTCGGCGTGGGCGCCCGGAGTCTGAGGGACGCAGGTCCGCGCCTCGCCGCGCTGGCCCCCCTGGGCTGGATCACGGTCATGGGCCTGGGGTTGATCGCCGCCTTGCTCGCGGTGGGAGGTGTGTTGCGGCTGCGACTGCGCCACAGTGTCGTGGAGACGGGAGCGACCTGGGGCTGCGGCTACGTCGCCCCGACGCCGCGGATGCAGTACACGTCGTCCTCCTTCGCCCAGATGCTGGTCGGACTGTTCGGCTGGGCGCTCCGCCCGCGCACGCGCCAGCCCCGGAACCTGCCCCTGTTCCCGCAGAAGACCGACTTTCCACAGCGAGGTGCCCGACCCGGTGCTCGACGAAGCAGTGTTGCCGGCGTTCCGCTCCGTGGCGTGGCTGTTCTCCTGGTTCCGCGTGTTCCAGCAAGGGAACATTCAGACCTACCTGCTGTACCTCTTCGTCGCTCTGATTGTCTTGCTGCTCTGGCGTTAGAAGGGACGTGATGGAAACGGTCATTCAGAATACCGTCCACGTGCTGCTGGCCCTGACGCTGCCGCCGCTGCTGCTCGGCGTCATCGCCAGGACCAAGGCGCTGTTCGCCGGCCGGGTCGGGCCGCCGCTGGTGCAGCCGTACTACGACCTCATCAAGCTCTTCCGCAAGGGATCGGTCTTCAGCACCACGACGACCTGGGTGTTCCGGGCCGGGCCGGTGGTCGGCCTGGTGACGGCGGCGCTCGCGGTGCTGCTCATCCCGCTCGCCAACGCGACGGCGCCGGTCTCGTTCACCGGCGACTTGATCCTGCTGGCGTACCTGCTGGGCCTGGGGCGGTTCTTCACCGCGTCGGCGGCCCTGGATACCGGCTCCGCCTTCGAGGGGATGGGGGCGGCACGGGAAGTCACCTTCGCGTGCCTGGCGGAACCGGCGCTGTTCCTGGGGCTGCTCGTCCTGGCCAAGCTGTCCGGGTCGCTGCAACTGGCGGACATGCTCGGCAACTCGCTCGGCGGCGCACTGGTCGACGGCGGGCGCCTCGCTGGTCCTGGTCCTGCTCAGCTGGTTCATCGTCCTGCTGGCGGAGAACTCGCGCATCCCCTTCGACGACCCCAACACGCACCTGGAACTGACCATGATCCACGAGGTCATGGTGCTCGACCACAGCGGGCCGGCCTTCGGCATGATCCTCTACGGGGCGGCCCTCAAGCTCTTCGTCTTCGGGGCACTGATCGTCCGCCTCGCGTTCCCCTGGGCGACCGGCTTTCCCTGGCTGGACTGGCCCATCTTCGTCGGCGGGATGCTGGTCGTCGCGGTGGCGATCGGGGTGGTGGAATCGACCATGGCGCGCCTGCGGCTGACCCACGTTCCCGATCCTGCTCGTCGCGGCCTGCCTGCTGTCGGCCTTTGGCGTCATCCTGGTGGTGAGGTGAAACGATGGTCCAGTTCCTCGATCCCCTGTTGATCGTGGCCCTGGCGCTCAACTTGTCGCCCTGGGAGTGAGCCGCATTCGCGCGGTCATCAACACGGTCGCCCTGCAGGGGATATTACTGGGGACTTTGCCACTGTTCCTTCCCCACGATGAGATCGGCTTGCGGAGCATCCTGCTCATTCGTGGTGACGATCGCTCTGAAAGGAGTCATCATCCCCTGCTTCCTCGTGCGCGCCATGCGCGAGGCGGACATCCAGCACGAGGTCAAGCCAGTCGTGGGCTACATGAGTTCCCTCCTGCTGGGGGCGGTCGGCACCGGCCTGGCGCTGGTGTTCTCCTCCACGCTCCCCCTGGCCGAGAAGCACGCCGGCTACCTGCTCGTGCCGGCGTCGCTCGCGACGGTGTGGACCGGCTTCCTCCTGCTGACGACACGGAGGAAGGCCATCATGCAGGTGCTCGGCTATCTGCTCCTGGAGAACGGCATCTTCCTGTTCGGGCTGCTGCTGCTGGAGGCGATGCCGTTCCTCGTTGAGGTCGGCGTGCTGCTCGACCTGTTCACCGGCGTGTTCGTGATGGGCATCATCATCCACCACATCAGCCGCGAGTTCGCCTCGATCAGCACGGAGCACCTGACGGAGTTGAAGGAATAACCGATGGTCTACTTGCTGATCCTGTTCCCCCTGGCGATGGCAGCGGTGACGTTCGCCGTCCCGTCGAACCGCTGGCGGCCGTGGCTGCTTCCCCTGGGAGGGTCGGGACACCTCGGGCTGGTCGCTGCTGCGATCTTCGAGTCAAGCGACGGGACGGTCCTCTCCGGATTGGACGGCTGGCTGCTGCTCGACCCCCTTGGCAAGGTGATCCTCGGCTTCCTGAGCGTCCTGTTCTTTCTCTGCTCGCTCTACGCGCCGGGCTACCTGGCTCTCCGCAGCCGACCGGCCCAACCGGGTCTTCTGCGCCAACCTCTTCGCCGTGCTGTCCATGATGACCCTGGTCGCGCTGTCGCACCACCTCGGGCTGATGTGGGTGGCGATGGAGGCGACCACCCTGGTCAGTGCGCCGACCATCTATTTCAACCACAACGCCCGCTCGCTGGAGGCGACCTGGAAGTACCTGCTCATCGGCTCGGTGGGCATTGCCCTGGCCCTCTTCGGCTCCTTCTTCCTGGCCTACTCGGCGCTCAAGGCCGGTCTGGAATCGACGCTGCTCTTCGACCAGCTCATCGACGATCGCCCCCCGGCTGTCGCCGCCGTGGCTCCACGCCGCCTTCGTGCTGCTCTTCATCGGCTACGGCACCAAGATGGGCCTGGCCCCCATGCACACCTGGAAGCCGGACGCCTACGGCGAAGCGCCGGGGATCGTCGGCACCCTGCTCGCGGGCGGGCATCACCAGCTGTGCTTTCCTGGCGATCCTGCGCGTCTACCAGATCTGCCGGGCCGGGGCCGAAGCCGAGTTCGCCCGGGAGATCATGATCTTCATGGGCCTGCTGTCGATGGCCGTCGCCGCCGTGTTCATGGCCCGGCAGCGCGACTTCAAGCGCATGCTGGCCTACTCCAGCGTCGAGCACATGGGCATCCTGGTCCTGGGCATCGGCATCGGCGGCCTGGCCGTCTACGGCGCCCTGCTGCACCTCATCAACAACGGCCTGACCAAGGGCGTGCTGTTCCTCTCGGCGGGCAACATCCACCGGGCCTACGGCAGCAAGGTCACGGACGACGTGCGGGGGGCCCTCCAGCGCGTGCCGCTTTCGGGGGCCTTGTTCCTGGCGGGTTCCTGGCCATCACCGGCTCGCCGCCGTTCGGGCCGTTCGTCAGCGAGTTCACCATCGTGAATGCCGCGGTCGAGCAGCGGGCAATTCCTGGTCGGCGGCCTGTTCCTGCTCCTGCTGGGGATCGTGTTCATCGGCATGGGGGCCACCGTTCTGGCGGTGGTCCAGGGGAATGCCCCTGACTCGAAGGTGACGAACGGCTTTCACGACAGCGTCAGCACCGGCGCCCCCATCCTGCTGTTCATGGCGCTGGTCTGTTGCTGGGCCTGTACATTCCGCCGCCGCTGGACTCGCTGTTGCACGAGGCCGCCGCCTTCCTGGAGGTGAAGCGATGAGCGACAACGGCTTCGCCTCGTTGCGCTCGGGACAGGCGATCCCACGTGGGCAGATTCCGGAACGGCCAATGGCGGAGTTCCGCCGGGCCGTCGTGGACGCGGTCGCCCGCGGGCACCGCGTAGCGGCCCTGTTCGGCGACGCTCCGGCGTCGGGCGGGCCGGTGGAACTCTACGCCGTGCTCGCCGACGGCACCCAGGCCCTGCTGCGCGTCGTCAAGACGACCCTGGACGCGGATCGCTTCCCGTCGCCTGACGCCGGATTGCCCGCAGGTTCATCTGTTCGAGCGCGAGATCGCCGAGCAATACGGTGTCTGTCCCGAAGGCCATCCCTGGTTCAAGCCGGTTCGTTTCCATGCCTCGTACCGACCCGGCCACGACGCCTGGGGCAGGAAGCCGGACGAGCCACCAGTCATCGGCGTCACGGACTTCTACCGCGTCGAAGGGGAGGAGATCCACGAGGTAGCCGTCGGGCCCGTCCACGCCGGCATCATCGAGCCGGGGCATTTCCGCTTCCAGTGCCACGGCGAGCAGGTCTTCCACCTGGAGATTTCGCTCGGCTACCAGCATCGGGGGGTCGAGCGGGCGCTCGTCGGCGGGCCGAACAAGCGCACCATCCACATGATGGAGGCGGTGGCCGGGGACACCTCGGTCGGCCATGCCACGGCCTACTGCCAGGCGGTCGAGGCCCTGGCCGGCTGCCAGGTCCCCGATCCGCGCCGAGGTGTTGCGCGGCATCGCCCTGGAACTGGAGCGACTGGCCAACCACACCGGGGACCTGGGTGCCCTGGCGGGCGACGTGGGGTTCTTGCCGACGGCTTCGTACTGCGGGCGCATCCGCGGCGATTTCCTCAACCTGACGGCGCTCCTGTGCGGCAGCCGCTTCGGCCGCGGCCTGGTCCGTCCGGGCGGCGTCGGCTTCGACCTGGAGGAGGATCGGAGGCGGCAGTGTCTGGAACGCCTGGAGGCGGCGTACCGGGACGTGGCCAACGCGGTCAACTTGCTCTGGGATTCGACATCCGTGCAGGCCCGGTTCGAGGGGACGGGGGCCGTTGCCCTGGCGGATTGCCGCGCCCTCGGCCTGGTCGGCCCCGCAGCGCGGGCCTGCGGCGTCGAGGCAGACGTGCGCCAGGATTTCCCCGCCGGCATCTTACCGCTTCGCCCAGATCCCCGTTTCCACCTGGCAGACGGGCGACGTCTTTGCCCGCGCCTACGTGCGCTGGCTGGAAATCCAGCGTTCCGTGGCGTTCATCCGCACCCAGCTCACCGAGTTTCCAGACGGTCCGATCCGAGCTGACGCGGCGACGGTCAAGCCCGATCACTTCGTCATCAGCCTGGTCGAGGGCTGGCGCGGAGAAATCTGTCACGTGGCTCTGACCGACAGTCAGGGCCGCTTCGCGCGCTACAAGATCGTGGACCCGTCCTTCCACAACTGGATGGGGCTGGCGCTGGCGCTGCGCGACCAGCAGATCTCGGACTTCCCGCTGTGTAACAAGAGCTTTAATCTGTCGTATTGCGGACACGACCTGTGAGGAGCAAGTATGTTGCAAGTCGCGCTCGCCCGCCTGAGGCAGGGCCACCGGACGATCGCTTACCCGGCCAGCGTTCCGGCCCTGCCGGATCGGTTCCGAGGTCTGCCGGTCGTCGATACGTCCAAATGTCCGGACGGTTGCCGCTCGTGTGCCGAGGCGTGCCCGACGGACGCCATCACCATCGACGGCACCGGGCTTCCGGCTGGACCTGGGGCGCTGCCTGTTCTGCACGGACTGCGTGCAAGCGTGCCCTGAAGGGGCCATCCAGCTACAGCCAGGACCACCGCCTGGCCACGCGGACGCGCGAGGATCTGATTTACGATGGGCGGGCGCTGAGAGCTGGCCGAGGCGCCTCGACGCGAAGCTCCGCCGGCTCTTCGGCCGGTCGTTCAAGCTCCGCCAGGTGAGCGCCGGGGGTTCGGGCGGCTGCGAGGCCGACCTGAACGTGCTGGGCACCGTCGTCTTCGACCTGGGCCGGTTCGGCATCCAGTTCGTCGCCTCGCCGCGGCACGCCGACGGCCTGGTGGTCACCGGCCCCGTTAGCGAGAACATGCGTTCGGCCCTGCTGGAGACCTATGCCGCGATCCCAGCCCCCAAGCTCGTGATCGCCGTCGGGGCCGAGGCCATCAGCGGCGGGGTGTTTCGTGGACACCGCGAAGTCCACGACGGTTGCAGCGCGCTGCTGCCGGTGGATCTGTTCATCCCAGGCTGGCCGCCCCACCCACTGACGATCCTCGACGGGCTGCTACGCCTACTCGGGCGACTGGAATAACTCCACGAGCGCTGATGTCGTGATCAACGGCAGCCACCACATCTATCGCCACGCCGCCACAGGTCTCCTCCGAACACTCCGACCCTCAAAGGATGGCCCCCACCGCGGTGTTAACGTCTCTGTCATTTTCACACCTCTTACGAAGGCGGCTTGCCCTTGCCCGCCGCGATGTACTCCGCCCGTCGCCGCTCGTACTCCTCCGGCGTCAGCCGCTCCAGTTCCGTCTCGCCGCCGAGGACCGCCTGCTCGAAAATCTGCTTCAAAAAGGGAATACACCAGCCGCAACCGGTGCCGGCGCCGCCGCACTCCGACAGCTGGCTGGCCACCTTCGGCCGGTTCTGGCGCACAAAGTTCACCAACTTGCGCCGCGAGACGTGGAAACAGTAGCAGATCTTCTGATCCGGGTTCATTACAACACTCCTGGGCGGGCCCGCGTATATTGTACTCGATTGCCCGCCGCGTTGAACCGCCGAATGGCACGCCGATTTTAGCGAATAAGACTGGGAGAAGCAGCAATCGATCTCCCACGAAAGGTCCGCCCTCATGGAACAGCATTTCATCCTGTGCGGCCTGGGTTACGTCGGCTGGCGCGTGCTGGACTACCTCCGCGCCGCGGGCGCCCCGGTCGTCTGCATCGATAACCGTTGCGCCCCCACCGATCCACGCCTGCAGGGCGTGCCGCTCATCCAGGGCGACTGCCGTCAGCAGGACGTGCTCCTCAAGGCGGGGCTCGACAGGGCGCGCGGCGTGCTCATCCTCATCAGCGACGACCTCATCAGTATCACCGCCACCCTCATGGTCCGCCGCCTGCGTCCGGACGTGCGCGTCGTTGTCCGCATGTTCAACCAGAACCTGGTGCCGCGCCTCGGCGGCGCCGTGCAGAACGTCTTCGCCCAGAGCACGTCGGCGCTGACCGCGCCGCTGCTGGCCCTGATCGCGCGCACCGGCGAGGCGGTCGGCGCCTTCACGCTGGAGGACGGCCGCCGGCAACAGGTCGCCCAGCTGCAGGTGCGCGCCGGCATCCCCCCCTGCGGCCTGAAGATCATTGACCTGTGCGCCCGACACGAATTGCTCGCCGTGGCCCACGTACCGGCGGGCGAACCGGTGCGCTTTTTGCATGACGTGGAGCCGGAACAGCCGCTGGCGGCCGGCGACCAACTGGTGGTCTGTGGCGAACCGCGGCACCTGCAAGGGTTGATCGCCCAGGCCGAGGGCGAGTCACTGCCGGAACTGATCTGGGCGGGCCTGACGCGGCGGCTGTTCCGCGTCGGCTGGCGGACGTTGGCGGAGGTGGACCTGTCCGTCAAGCTCTGCACGACGGTGCTATTAGTGGTGATCGTGGCGAGCACACTGATCCTCACGTTCGGGATTGGCGAGTCGGCGGCGGACGCCTTTTACCGCACCGTCAGCCTGATGGCCACCGGCGCCGACATGGGCGGCGCCCGGCTGGAGGCGGGCGGCTGGCAGAAGGTGTTTGTCAGTGTGTTGCGCCTGGTCGGCACCGGCCTGGTCGCGGCCTTCACCGCCATCCTGACGAACTACCTGGTGCGCGCCCACCTGCGCGGCGCCCTGGAGGTGCGACGCATCCCCGACCGCGGTCACATCGTCGTCTGCGGCCTGGGCAACGTCGGCTACCGTGTCGTCGAGGAACTGCTGCGCCAGGGCGAGCGCGTGGTCGCGGTGGAGCACTCGCCGACCAACCCGTTCATCCCAACCGCACGGCGGCAGGGGGCGGCGGTCATCGTCGGCGACGCCACGGTCGAGGAGGTGCTGCGGCAGGCGAACGCCGCCAGCGCCCGCGCCGTGGTCGCGGCCAGCAGCAACGAACTGGTCAACCTGGAGATCGTCCTGCTGGCGCGGCAGGTGAACCCGGGGCAGCGCGTGGTACTGCGGCTGCGCGACCCGGGGTTGGCGGAGACGATTCGCCAGGCGGCGAACATCCAGCTGGCGCTGTCGGTGCCGGAGCTGGCGGCGCCGGCGTTCGTGGCGGGGCTGTACGGCGACCGGGTGCGCAGCGTCTTTTTCGTCCACGGCCGGCTGCTGGCGGTGGTCGATCTGAAAACCCAGCCAGGCGACGGCCTGCTCGACGGCCGGCCGGTGCGGGCACTGGCAGTGGACTATCAGCTGCTGCCGGTCGGCCTGCGCGGCGCCGACCAGGTCATGCGGGCGCAGCCGCTCAACGCCCGGCTGCGGCCGGGGGACTGCCTGACGGCCGTCATCGGTCTGCCGGACCTGCAGCGGCTGTTGCAGCGCGAGCCGGCGCCGCGCGCGTGGCAGGTGGAGGTAACCGCGGTGCCGCCGCCGGCGCGGCCGTTCCTGGCGCAACTGCTGCGCACCCGCGACGGCCTGGACGCGACCTCCGCCGAGGCGCGGCGCAACAGCTGCCGTTGCTGCTCGCGGATCGGCTGACGCGCGGCGAGGCGGAGGACATGCTGTACCTGCTGACGCGCGAGCGCATCGGGGCGAAGGTGCATCGGCAGGCCCCGCAGGAATAGGAACGCAACAAAATCATGAAGAACAAAATCATGAAAAATAAAATTATGAAGACAAATAAAAATCTGTCTTTATGATTTTGTTCTCCATGATTTTGTTGCGTTCCCCACAAGCGAGGCGCCATGTATGCGACGCTGGAGAACTGGCCGTATCTGCTGCTAGCCGGGGCGGGCACCGGGCTGCTCGGGGCCATCCTCGGCACCGGCGGCGGCGTCTTTCTCATCCCCATCCTGGTCGTCCTCATCGGGTTGCCGATGCACTACGCGGTGGCCACCAGCATTCTGTCGGTCATCGCCACGTCCAGCGCCGTGGCCAGCGGCAACGTCGAGCGTGGCACCGCCAACATGCGGCTGGGCATGGTACTGGAGATCGCCACCGCCGCCGGCGCGATCGCCGGTGGCCTTACCGCCGCGGTTCTGGCCCCGACAATCCTGGAGGGGCTGTTCGCCCTCGTGCTGGTGCCGACCGGCATCATCATGTGGCGGCACGGCGGTGAGCACGCCGCAGTCATGATCGGCCGGATACCCCGGGGCGACCAGGTCGCGGAGGAGTCGCCGCACCTCGGAGGCGCTGGGCGCACGCTATGTCGATGCGGCGACCGGCCAGACGGTGGCATACCGGGTGCAGCGGTTGTGGGCGGGCCTGGGCGTGTCGTTCGTGGCGGGCAACCTGTCGGGACTGCTGGGCATCGGCGGCGGCGTCTTCAAGGTGCCGGCGCTGCACCTGCTGTGTGGTGTACCGATCAAGGCAGCAGCCGCGACCTCCAACTTCATGATCGGCGTGACTGCGGCGGCCAGCGCGTTCTTGTACTTCGGCCGCGGCGAAGTACGGCCGGCGCTGACGGCGGCGGTGGTGCTCGGCGTGCTGGTGGGCTCGGTCGCGGGGTCGCTGCTCAACCGCCGTGTCGGTGGCACGTTTGTGCAGCGGCTGTTCGCGGTGCTGCTGCTGGCGGTGGCGGTGGAGTTTTTTCTGCGGGCCTTCGGGGCCAGGGGGTGAGCAGTGGACGCCGAGGGGCGGTCGCGGATCTTGCGGCACTGGGTTCACTGGAGCCTGCTGGCGGGCGTCATCGTCAGCGGCGTGCTGCTGGCGCTGGGGCTGGTGACGGCCCTGGCGAGCGGGCAATCGCGGCCGAAGGGGGCGCCGAGCATCCCGGGGCTGCTACGGCAGGCGGTGCATGGCGAAGGGGTGGGCCTGCTGTACGTGGGCCTGCTGCTGCTGATCGCCACGCCGATCCTGCGCGTGGTGGTGCTGGCGGTGGGCTGGGCCGTGGAAAAGCAATGGCGGTTCGCGGCCGTGGCGGTCGTCGTGCTGACGCTGCTGGGCCTGGGCCTGCTGTTAGGGGTGGGTTGAACGGGCGTCTTCCCTGTCGGTCCTTTTCTCAAAGCCGCTTCAATCTGGACAATCTCGGAAGTTGTGATAGACTCTTTAATCATCATGTTTTGTTTTTGATTTACGTTCACCTGCCCGGGTCGGCACAGGATCTGGCAAGCGCGTCCACCGCCTCTCCCGGGAGAACGCAGGCCCCACCTGCAGGAGCGACAACATGTCCGCGCTGCGCCGATCCGCGTTCACGCTGATTGAGTTGCTGGTGGTGATCGCCATCATCGCCATCTTGATCGGCCTGCTGCTCCCCGCGGTCCAGAAGGTCCGCGACGCCGCCGCCGCCAGCCAGTGCAAGAACAATTTGCACCAACTCGCCACAGCCTTCCACAATTACAACAACGTCTACAAGGTGTTGCCCCCCGGTAGCTTCGGGCCGATGACCGGGAACAACAATTTCCCCGCGCCCTTTGCGGACCCCAACTACGGCAGCGGCCTGCCCTGGGGGCACTTCAGCTGGGCGGCCAAGATCCTGCCCTTTGTGGAGGCCGAGAACCTTTACAACTCGATGAACTTCAGCGTGAACGCCTACGCCGTCAACATCTACGAGGACCTGGGCGGCGGCGGCGCGCCGACGCAGCGCGGCCCGGCGGGCAACGCGGCCAACAAGTTGGCCGCCACCAGTATGCCGCCCGTCTTCCTCTGTCCGATGAGCCCGCGCGGTTCCGGCGACACGCCAGCGGGCTCCACGCAGAAGGATTACGGCGTCAACGGCGGCACCGGCGCCTGCTGCCCGGAGCGCACCGCTGCCGGCATGGATGGCCTGTTCTGGGTCAACAGCAACGTCAAGTTGACCGACATCCGCGACGGCAGCAGCAACACCTTCCTGTTGTTCGACCAGACCAACTACCTCGACCAGAGCTGGCTCCCCGACACCTACGGCTCCAACCATTTCATCTGGGTCCACCACCCCTCACAGGGCTACATCCAGGGCTATTCGCTGCCGAACTCCGACGTGTGGAATAACCGGGGCGCCAAGAGCTACCACTCCGGCGGCGTGTACATCGCCCTGGCGGACGGCCACGTCACCTTCATCGGCAACAGCGTCAATAACAGCACCTACCTGGCGCTCTTTACCCGTAATGGCCAGGACGTCGTCGGGATCTACGATTGAGGAGGGATTCATGACGCAGAAGACGGGCGCCGGCCTCCGCTGGGGGCTGGCGCTGTTGCTGGTCAGTCAGGTCTTCGGGTGCGGCGGCTCCGGGGCGGCCACGGCCCGGGTGTCCGGCACGGTGACGCGCAACGGCAAGCCGGTGCCCAACGTCCTGGTCCAGTTCCAGCCAGAGCAAGGCCGGGTCAGCACCGGCCTGACCGATGAACAGGGCCACTTCACGCTGAAGTACGACCGGAAGCAGGAGGGGGCGGTCGCCGGCACTCACCGCGTTTCCGTGACGTTCCGGCCGAAAACGCCGAAGGACGAACAGCTGCTGGGCGAGGGCAAGTGGAGCCCGCACCCCGACTACGCGGCCATCATGGAGAAGTACGGCAAGGCGGACAGTACGCCGCTGCGCATCGAGATCAAAGAAGGCGACAATTCGGACGTGCAGATCAAGCTGGATTAATCTTGTTACTGGTCGGAGCCCGAGCGCCAGCGCGGGGCCGCGCTGGCGCTCGGGCTCCGACCAATAACGAACATTCATGGCGCTCCCGTATCAGCGGCAAGCCGCAGAACGATGGCGTTATTTCTTGCCGCCGACGTTGCTGTAGTCGAACATGGGCGTGCGGTCGAACAGGTCGCGCGGCCGCAGTTCAAAGCCGGCCCAGCCGACGTGGGTCGTGCCCAGGAACTGGCCCTTGATGAACTGGCCGTCCTCGGAGCGCGGCTCGTGGTGCATTGGCGTGCTGAGCCAGAGTACCACGTCAGACTTGAGGACCGGCTCGCCGTCCGCGACGTACTTCGGCAGCTGGGTGTAGTTCAGTTCCGTGTTCTTGGCTTTCGTCACCCAGAAGTCGTGCCGGGTACACATTTCCTTGCTGAACCCGTTCTCCTTCTCGCTCTTTTCGCCGCCGAAGTGGCGGGCGTTGCCCGAGCGGAACGTCATCAGGTCGTAGGCCAGCGGCTGCTTGCGGGCGTTGACGCGCTTGTCGTTGATTACGCGCAACATGGTGAACTTCTCCGGCTTGAAGTCGGCGAAGCCCTCCTTGCCGTTGTTGAACGGCGTCACGTCGCTGCGGGCCTGGGTCTTTTCCTTGTGATTGATGTCTGGTTCGATGTGCTCGACCAGGTAGACCGAGTTGTTCTCGGGGCCGTCCAGGTTCACGTCGATACGCCACAGGCCGTTGTGCATGTGGCCGGTGAACTCGCGGCCGCCGTAGTTGCGACCGCAGGAGCCGACGCGGAACGTGATGACGCCGTTGTCCTGGAAGCCGTACTCGATGATGTAGCGGTAGTTCGCCGCCAGCAGCGTGCCGAACAGTACCAGCGTCTGGCCGCGGCGGACGGTGTTCTCGCTCATGAACATGATGCCGCGGTCGCGCACCTCCTGGACGACGTTCGGGCGCTTGCCTTCGCCGCCGCCCAGTAGCTTGCCGAACGGGCCGGCATCGTCGCGTGTCACCGTCGTCATCTCGAAGTTGTACGACACGTCCCAGAAGCGTGGGGAACCCACGTGGTAGGGCACGAACATCTCCGACAGCCGGGCGTCACCCAGGACCTGCATCCACGGCTCGCCGGGGCCCTTCTTGTAGAAGGCGTCCTGGATGTACAGGCCGTGGCCCCTCGTGGTCGCCCAGTGAACCTTCCAGGCGGTCTCCATCGAGCCGTTGCTCGGGAATTCCTGGATAACCTCGTTGCCCGAAGAACTCTTGAACTCGGGCCGTTTCTTGCCCTTACCCTTGCCGCCGCCCGGTTGCTGGGCGGCGACGCCCGCCAGGATCGCCAGGATCGCCGTCAGCGTGAGCACGGCCAGGGTCGGTTTTCGCAAACGCAACATGAAGGATGTCTCCGCGAATGTTTTGGGATGAAGGGGTCCGGTCACGGCTGGGTCGAAAGAGGCGTGCGGCCGAAATGGACCTGACCGGTGGTCAAATCCACGACGACGGTGCGCGGGCCGACGTAGGCGTCGCCCTGGACGAAGTCCACCAGCGCCAGGCGGTGGCCGAACAGGGCGTCCTGTGCCTCGGCGTGGTGCGGCCGCAACTCGATGCGCAGTTGCGACTGTGCCGCGAACAGTCCAGTCAGGCGGGCGTCACCGCGGACCAGCTGCTCGACCTGCGCCTGCTCCTCGGCCGCCAGCGCCGTCGGGGCGTGCGCCAGTTTCTCGACCTGCATCACCGTGCCGTTCTTCAGATCGACGCAGGTGTAGACGGTCTCGTCGCCCTCGTAGCAGTAGTGGGTGACGCGCACCTGCCGCTGTGGGGCGTCGGCGGTGGGGCCGGGCAGCAATTCGACCTTGATGAACACGGTCTTGCCCGGGGCGCCGGCCAGCAGCGTCTCGGCCAGTTCGCGGGCCTGGCGGACCTCGGCGGCGCTGAGTTCAAAAGACACGGCCCGTTCCTGGTCTTCGCGGTCACTGGGTTGCGCCTGACCGCAGCCCAGCGGCGCCAGGGCACAGCCGAGCAGCAACAGCCAGGACGATCTCCGTCGTAGCATTACAAACCTCCCGTGGTGGAAATGAAGCCTTCTTCGGGCGTCCGAAGCGAGGCGCGAGTGTATCTGGAGAGGAACTCGTCTGTTCTGCCGCTTGCGGCCTGGCACGCTGCGACCCTTCTCACGTTAGATGGGTATCAGCGCTAAGCCGCTTGCGGCAGAAGGAAATATCACACCGCCCATTGTAACCGCGAAGCGGCGTCACGCCAGAATATTCACGGTGCCGCGGCCACCGTCGATACGGACGCGCTGGCCGGAGCGCAAACGGCGGTGGATTTCGGGCAGCCCGGCGACCGCGGGCAGGCCGAACTCGCGGGCCACGATGGCGCCGTGCGACAATACACCGCCCGTCTCCATGACGAGGCCGCGGGCGTGGACAAACAGCGGCACCCACGCCGGGTCGGTGGTCGGGCAGACGAGGATGTACGGCTCCGACGGCGGGCTCACCACGGCGGGCTCGTGCAGCACCAGCGCCGGCCCCTCCGCGACGCCCGCCGACAGACCGACGCCCTGCAGCGTAGCGGCGCCGGCCGCGGCCGCCGGCTCACGGCCGATGGCCTCCAGGTCATCGCTGAACAGCACCTGCGGCACGAATAGCTTGAGCGCCTGCGCCCGCCGCCGCCGCCGCTGGGCGATGCGCCCGGTCAGCGTCCCGGGCGCGGACTCGGCCTTGATGAGCGTGGGCAGTTCGTCTGGCGTCAGGAAAAAGATGCCGCCGGCCAGACCGTAACGCCGGTCCAGCTCGACCAGGTAGCGGCGCACCAGTGCGTAGCCGTGCATCAGGTAGTGCTTGGCCGCTTCGCGCAGACCCATGTAGGTCTGGAGCGATTGCAGCTCCTGCGCAAACGCCTGCCGCTGGCCTGCGGTCAGCTTGCACGCCGCGGCGATGCGTTCCAGCAGCGCCGCTTCTGAGCCCGAAGCGCCAGCGAGGAGTGCAGGTTCCCGCGCTGGCGCTTCGGGCTCAGAAGTCAGACGGTCCAGCGTCGCATGGTCCTCGGCCCAGCGCGGCTGCGACAACTCCATTTCCTGGCTGCCGCGGTGGCCGAAACGCTGCAGGAACTCGTCGCGGCTGAGCCGGCCCGCGGTCAGCGCGCGCACGGCGCGCGGCAGGTCAGCGTCCTCGTCGGGATGAACGCCCATGACCAGCTCGCGCAGCAGTTCGCCGGCGCGGGCGGCGGCGGCGGTCGCGGTCACGCCCGGCTGCTGTTGCAGGCCGCGTGCCAGCGCCCGCTCCAGGTTGCCCAGCGCCAGCGCCGTGAACACCGTCGGTTTCAGGCTGTCGCGCGCGAAGTCGAACAGCGTCCGCCCCACCCAGTAGTGGAAGCGCTCCAGCAGCGTGGCGTTCGTCAGCTGGGTCACGTCATCGGCAACGGCACGGGTTGCCTCGTTGAGGAACGGCGGCACCAGATCGCGGCGGAAGCGGTCGGCGAAGGTGGCGGACGCGCGGCGCAGTCGGGCCGCCGAGCGCATCAATTTGAGGAACACGAACGGTAGCAGCAGGTAGAAGCGCCAGCCGGCGCGGGCGGGGTTGAAGACCGCCTGGGGGTTGAGGGCGCGGACGGGGTTCTGCTTCAGCGCGGCGAAGGAGTGCTCGAACGGCAGCGACCGGTACTGCATGCGCGGCTCGCGGCTGAGGTTGCAGTACGGGCGGCCGCAGATCAGGTCGAAGGTGCCGAGCGTGTCCAGGGCGGGGTCGGGGTCGAAGCCGAGGTCGCGATACATCTGGCCGAAGCCGCCGCGGCCGGACATGAACTGCCGCACCACCGCCCAGGTCATCGGCGTCGGCTCCGGCAGCACCTCCGCGAGGTTGTAGCGGCTCCAGACGGTGCCGCCCGGCTCCGCCAGCGCCCGCGCCGCCTCGGTCTCCTCGCGGCGCAGCTGCTCCAGCTCGGCGCTGTCGTCCACGACCGCGGCGGTCTTGATCGGCCGCGCTTGCAGCAGGTAAAACTGGCCGCCCGCCAGCGCCCATTCGATGTCGCACGGCGTCCGAAAATACTCCGCGACGCGCAGCCCCAGCCGGCCCAGGTCCGCCAGCTGCCCGGGGCTCAGCGATGCCGCACTGCGATCCGCCGGCTGGCCCTGACCGCCCGCGGTCAGCGTCACCGTCACCCGGCGTTTGCTGCCGATGACCTGGTTCACCACCGCGAGCGTCTTGCGGTCGAGAAAGAAACGGTCGGGATCGACCTTGCCAAGCACGATGGCCTCACCGAGGCCGAACGAGGACTCAACGATCATCTGGCCGGAAGCGGGGTTCACCGGGTCGGTGGTGAACAGCACGCCGGCGACCTCCGCGGGGCACATCAGCTGCACGGTGACCGCCGTACCGATCAGCCCCTCAATGCGGTGGTGGCGGCGGTAGGTAACGGCGCGGTCGTTGTTCCACGAGCGGAAGACAGCGTTGATCGCGGCCACGAGCATGGCCCACGGGTCCGTCGGCACCGGCTTGCCCTGCCGCGCACACAGGCCGCACAGTTCGTCGCACAGCCGCTCCAACTCCGCGGCGTCGAGGTCCTCGTCGGTGGTCTTGCCTGCCTCGGTCAGGACGTCGGTGACGCGCGCGGTCAGCTCGGCCTCATCCACGCCCAGGGCGGTCGGGGCGAACATCAGCAGGAAGTGCAGGTACGCCCGCCAGGCGCCGCGCGGGTTGCCGGTGCGTTCCGCCTGCTGCCGCACGCAATCCGGGTGCAGGCCGACGTTGAGGATGGTGTCCATCATGCCCGGCATCGACTGGGCGGCACCGGAGCGCACCGCCACCAGCAACGGCTCGGGACCGCGGCCGAAGACGCGGCCGGACAGGTCTTCGAGCCGCTGCAGACCGGCGCGCACCTGGTCTTCGAGGCCGGCGGGCCAGGTACGCTGGTGGCGGTGATACAGGTCGCAGCACGCTGCCGAGAGCGTGAAGCCGGGCGGTACCTGCAGGCCGCCGCGCGTCATCTCGGCGAGGCTGGCACCCTTGCCGCCGACGAGGTGCTTGACGGCGTCGCCACCGTCGGCCTGACCGTTGCCGAAGAAGTAGACGTAAGACGTGGCGTCGGTGCTCATGCCAAAACGATCCCCAGGCGCTGCCTCACGTTGAAACCACCGCCAAACCTCCAGTTGAACGTATGGGCGACCCCGGGCCGCAGCAACCGCTGAGCGTGGGCGGTCGGCGGCCTTCCTATAATGATGTGAGACAATCATAATTTGAGGATCTTGCGATGCGGTTTGCACTCCTGGGCGATCATCCCGACGGCCTGGACGTGGCGCGGGCGCTGGCCGAGTCGGGCCGGCATCAGCTGGCCATGTACTCTGGTCCCGTCGCGGGCGCGGACACCCTGCGCCGCTGGGATCTGACGCCGCGCGCCGTCGGCGACGTGGAGGAAGTGCTGGCCGACCCCACCATTGACGCGGTGGTCGTCGCCGGGGCCGCGGCGGTGCGGCCGGCGCAACTGCGGCGGGCGCTGCAGTCCGAGCGGCCCGTGCTGTGCGTCCACCCCGCTGACCAGGGCCCCGATTTCGCCTACGAGGCGGCGATGCTCCAGACCGACACCGGTCAGTTCGTCGTGCCGCTGTTGCCGGAGGCGCTGCACCCCGCGTTCGGCCGCCTGGCAGAACTGCTGAAGCAGCACGGGCCGCTGCTGCTGCTGGAGGTCGAGCGCTGGTCGGCGGAGTCGTTGCTACTGGAAGCGGACACCGCCGGCCACAAGCCAAGCCTGCCCGGCTGGGACGTGCTACGACGGCTCGGCGGCGAGGTGGCGGAGGTGTCGGCACTCGCCGAGACGCAGGAACTGGACGCGGAAGCGCCGCTGCTACTGGCGGGCCGGTTCGAGCGCGGCGGGCTGTTCCAGGTGACGCTGGCACCGCGGCGGCCCGAGGCACGCTGGCGGCTGGCGGCGCTGACCGCTTTCCAGCGCATCGAACTTCTGTTCCCGCAGGGCTGGCCGGGGCCGGCGCGGCTGACCTGGCGCGACGAAACCGGCGCGGCACGCGAGGAAGCCTACCCGACGTGGAATCCGTGGCCGGCGCTGGCGGAGGCGTTCGAGCGGGCCGCGGCGGCGCGGCGGCCGGACCTGGTGACGCCGGCCTGGCAGGACGCCGTGCGCTGCCTGGAACTGGACGATGCGGCGCGGCGCAGCGTGGAGAAGCGGCGGTCGAGCGTGCTGGAGTACCAGGAAGCGACCGAGGAGGCCAGCTTCAAGGGCAGCATGACGTTGCTGGGCTGCGGTCTGTTGTGGGGCAGTTTGGTGCTGCTGATCCTGTCGCGCTGGTGGCCGTGGCTGGGCTGGGTCATCGCGCCCTTGTTCGGCGTGTTTCTGCTGATGCAGGTGCTGCGCTGGCTGGTGCCGCCGCGGCCGGAGCCGCCGCCGAAAGCGGAGCAGCAGCGACCGGACACCGCCTCGACGGCGATCACTGCACGGGACCGGCCCTGAGCGGTTCCCACGTGGTTCGCGCAGGGGTGGTGGGACGGCGGGCACGACCTGACGTCCAGCGGCCTGGCGTGTCGTAGCAAGGACGCCAAGAACGCCAAGAACGCCAACTTTTTCACACGTCGAGATGTCACTCACTGGCCCCGTGCGGGTGGCACGACTCGACAACAAGAAATGGTATGACGCCCTCCATGCGACCCTTACCCTGTGATCTTTACTCGCCCTGGGAACGCTTTATGCGCTGGGACCACCAGAGGCACTTTGCGCAGGGCTCTCGACAGGCTGGGCAGGCGTCGCTAACCGCCGCCGCGCACGCCGGTGCCGCAGCGCCTCCGCTCCGGCCACCCACAGCGCCAGCCACGCCCCACCCGCGCACATTCCGCCGAGCACGTCCGTCATCCAGTGCGCCCGCAAATACACCCGGGTCGTCGCCACGAGCAGCACCGCCGCGCACAGCAGCGCCGCCACCAGCGACCGCCGGCCACGGCCCCAGCGCACGTAGCAGTAGCCCAGCAGGCCGAAGTTGATCGTCGCCGCCATCGTGTGGCCGCTCGGATAGCTGGGGTCGGCGTGGTGTGCCATCGCGTCGCGCAGTGCCAGCGGCGGCCGCGGCCGGGCGTAGACCTGTTTCAGCGACAGGTTCAACTCGTGGCCGCCCAGCGCGACCAGCACGTATAGCACCGCCAGCGCAACGCGCCGCCGCCACAGCAGCACCAGCAGCGCCAGCACGCCCGCCGGTCCCAGCACCGCCCAGTCGCCCAGGTGGGTCGCCTGACGCATCAGCCACAGCAGTTCCGGGTGCTCCGCCGCGTGGCGGGTTGCCGCCTCGGTCCAGCTCCGGTCGAACGCCGCGGTGCGGCCCGCCATCACGTTCAGCGTCAGCAGCTGAAACAGGGCCAGCAGCAGAAACCCCAGCGCCCCCAGTCTCCACACCTTGCGCACACGCTTTCCTCCGTTGTACGGGCTGCCCGGCTTGTTGCTGGTCCGAGCCCGAGCGCCAGTTTGGAGACTGCGCTCTATGTGGATCGGAAATATGGGTGGTGATCTCCTGTTCGGCAGCCGCCGCGGCAGAGTCGCCACTCATTTTATCCAGTAAGGCCCGCAAGCGCTGCTGGCCGTTGGCGTCCTCCGCCAGAGCGAGCAGAACTTCGAGGTCGTTCCGCTGAGCCTGTTGACGGACCTTCGGTACTCTTGCCCATAAAGTTACCAAAGCAGGTCTGGAAGCGCGGCAGCGAAGTTGCGAAGATCATAACCACCTCTGGGTGTGGGTGTTTATAGCGACCGTTCACAGCAGAGAACGGACCCGATCCCCCAGAGGGTTTTTGTTCACAAGTTCGCCTGAATTTGCTACCTGGATCGCGCACAGTCTCAAAACGCGCCAGCGAGGTCGGAGCCCGAGCGCCAGCGCGGGGCAGCGCTGGCGCTCGGGCTCCGAGTGGGACGTCCGCCAGCCCTCCGGGTTCTCCGCCGGAACTGAATTCACCTGGAGGGAGGCCCTTTTTCACGATTTTGTCTCACTTTCTGTTCCTCGGGGTGAACACGTGGCTTATACTTCCTTTAAGAGCTTTGCCTGATTCCCACCCCGAAAGGTGCCGTGCATGGATCCGGCTGTCGCGTTGCTGTCCGCCCCGCCGCCCGCCGTTATGGAAGACCGCACCCCCGCGGCGCTGCAATTTCTCCAGGATCTGTTACAGTCCCCGCCGGGCGAGGCGTCCACGCCGACGGAACTGCTCGGCGGCCTGGCCCGCGCCTTCGCCGCCCGCGGCGCCGGGGTGGCCACGCCGCTTGATGCCACGCCCGTCGTCCGCCTGCACGTCCAGGCCGATGGCCAGCCGGAACTCACGCCGCGCTTCCCCTGGGACGAACAGACCGACCTGCTTGGCCGCGTCCGCGAGGCCGCCGCGGCGCTGCCGGCCCGCACCGCCGACGGCACCGCCTGGCTGTGCGCCGCCGTGCCCACGTCGGCGGCCGGCGGCTGGCTGCTGTGGTTGACCGCCGACGCGCCGCGCGCCTGGAGCGGCGGCGAGGCCGCGGCGCTCGCTCTGGCCGGGCAGACGCTGGACCGCCTGGCCCACCCGGGGGTGTCGCGGGCCGCCTGGCCGGAGGCGCTTGAGCGGCTGCGGTTGCAGCGCCGCCTGGAAATCACTGCCACGGCGACCAGTCGCCTGGCGCACGACTTTGGCAATCTGCTGACTGGCATCCTCGGCTTCGCGGAACTGGGCCTGGCGCAGCTGCCCGAGGGATCGGCGCCGGCCCGCTTCGTCGGCGAGGTGCGCGACGCGGCCCTGCGCGGCGCCGACTGGGTGCGCAAGTTGCAACTGTTCTCGCGCCGCCGGGCCCGCGCCGCCTGGCCCACGTCGCTGGTGGCGACGCTGCGCGAAGAAGAGGCCCGCGTGCAGCTGACCTGGGCCGGCCGCGTTGCCCTGTGCTGCGACGTGCCGGCGTTCTTGCCGCCGGTGGCGCTTGACCCGGAAGCCCTGCGCGAGGTGCTCGGCCAGGTGCTCGACAACGCCGGCGAGGCCGTCCACGACTCCGGCACCGTCACGGTGGCGGCGCGGCCGGTCGTGCTGACGGCGGAAGACTGCCTGGGTCTGTTCGGCAACGCCCAGCCGGGAACGCACGTGGAGGTGACCGTCACGGACACGGGCGCCGGCCTGAGCCCGGAGGCACGCGGCCGGCTGGTGCGCGAGCTGTTCTTCAGCACGAAGCCGCAGCACCGCGGTCTGGGACTGGCGATCGTCTATGGCCTGCTGCACACCTTCCAGGGCGGTTTTCGGCTGGACGCCGCGGCGGAGGGCGGCACGGCGGTGCGGTTGCTGCTGCCGGTCGGCCAGCAACCGCAGCCGCGGCCGTCGGCGGCCGATTCGGGCGGCCCGCACGTGCTGGTCGTGGACGACGATCCGATGATCCTGCGCCTGGTGGCGACGACGCTGGAACTGGCCGGCTACCGCGTGGACACGGCCGGCGGCGGCG
The DNA here is from genome assembly GCA_963750165.1 of uncultured Gemmataceae bacterium. Taxonomy (GTDB): domain Bacteria; phylum Planctomycetota; class Planctomycetia; order Gemmatales; family Gemmataceae; genus CAVVPN01. The sequence goes on from CAVVPN010000003.1 coordinate 2,116,393, forward strand.
CCGAGGCGCTGAACCGGCATGCCGCGGCGCCGCCCTACCAGCTGGTCATCAGCGACATCGTGATGCCGCAGCTCAGCGGTTTCGAGCTGGCCCACCAGCTGCTGGGCCGGCAGCCAGACGTGAACCTCCTGTTCATCAGCAGCGACGTGTTCGTGTCCCGGCTGCGTCAGGAAAAAACGCTACGCGTCTTTGAACTGCTGGTTAAACCCTTTCGCCCGGAAGCGCTGCTGCAGGCGGTGCGGCGGTCGCTGGATCATCCACGAAGTTTTGGCTAGGCGGGCGAGGTTTCCCGGCCCTGGCGCTGGCCCGTTATTCAGGAGATGAACTTGCACACGAACGGCAACCCTCCCCAGGGTGCGGGCGTCGATCCGGACACCGAAGGCGTCCCGTCCCTGTCCGAGCGCTGGCAGAGCCCGCGCGACCCGAAACGGGACCAGAACCGGCTGCACTGTTCGGGCGAGGTGCGCGTGCTGATTCTGGACGACGACGCGGCCATCTGCCGGCTGATCCAGGCCGCCCTGTCGCACCACGACTTTCACGTGGACGCGGTGTCCGACCCGACGAAGATGGAGGCCCAGCTGCACGAGCAGACGTACCATGTGGTAATCCTGGACTACGTGCTGCCGGGGTTGGAGTCGGACCAGGTGTTGACGTGGGTGCGCGAGACGCAACCGGACGCGAGCATCATCGTGGTGACGGCGTATCCGTCGATGGACAGCGCGCTGCAGTGCCTGCGGGCGCACACCTACGACTACCTGACGAAGCCGTTCCAGGTGGAGCAGTTGCAGAAGACGGTGACGCGCTGCCTGGAGAGTCGGGGCCTGTTGCGCATGTCGGAGAAGGCATTGAACCAGGCCCTGGGTGCGGCGATCCGCGAGCGCCGCAAGGCCATGGGCCTGACGCTGGCGGACATGGCGAAGCGCACGGAGGTGTCGCTGGGCTACCTGTCGCAGATCGAACTGGGCAAGAATTCGGCGTCGATTGAGACGCTGTACAAGATCGCGCTGGGGCTGCGCGTCCGCATCGCGGACCTGTTCCAGAGCGTGCAGGCGTCCGGCTGACCGCGCGGGATGCAGAGCGCCAAGCCGCAAGCGGCAGAACTGAAGGGATGGCGCGTCCGCCCTTCAGTTCTGCCGCTTGCGGCTTGGCGCTCTGCATCCCGCGCGCGGCTCGAATGATCCTGTGGCGGCGGCGGAGGTTCGGTCGTGGACGTGCTGCACACGGCGAGTCGGTTGCACTTCGGCCTGTTCCGCCTCAGCGCGGAGCAGTGCTGGCCGGACGCGCAGGGCGCCGAGGTGCTGCCGGCCCGGCAGTTCGGCGGCGTCGGCCTCATGGTCGAGGCGCCAGGCGTGCGCGTGTGCCGCGCCGACGCCCACGCCTGGTCCGCGGCCGGCCCGCTGGCCGGGCGTGCCCTGGCGTTCGCCGACGCCTTCGCCGCGAGCCTGCCGACCGACGCCGTGCTGCCGCCGCAGCGGTTGGTGATCGACCAAGCGCCGCCGGAGCACGCCGGGTTGGGCGTCGGCACACAACTGGGGCTGGCGGTGGCGCGGCTGCTGGCGGTGCGCGCCGGCCTGGCAAAACTGGACGCCGTGGAGCTGGCGCAGCGCGTCGGCCGCGGCCTGCGGTCGGCGCTGGGCGTCCACGGCTTCGCGCGCGGCGGCTTTCTGGTGGAGGCGGGCAAGCGCGGCCCGCCCCTGGCGCCGCTGGTGGCGCGGCTGGAATTCCCGGAAGCGTGGCGGCTGGTGCTGGCGCTGCCGCCCGGCGACGCGGGGCTGCACGGCGAGCGCGAGGCGGCGGCGCTGGCGCGACTGCCGGCCGTCCCGCTGGCGGCGACGGACGCGCTGTGCCGGCTGGTGCTGCTGGGCATGCTGCCGGCGCTGGCGGAGGCGGACACGGCGGCGTTCGGAGCGGCGCTGTACGACTTCAACCGTCGTGTCGGCGAATGGTTCGCGCCAGTGCAGGGCGGCGTCTACGCGCATGGGGGGACGGCGGCGGTGGTGGAGTTTGTGCGGCGCCAGGGCGTCGCGGGCGTCGGCCAGAGTTCGTGGGGGCCGACGGTGTTCGCGGTGCTACCGGACGCGGCGCGGGCCGAGGATTTGGCGGCGCGGCTGCGGCGGCGCTTCGGTTTGGAGGGCGGCGCGGTGACCGTGACGCGGGCGGCCAACCTGGGGGCGAGCGAGCAGCCATGAACCTGCGGCGCGTCTACATCAAGAAGGCCCCGGGTATCGGCCCGCGAAGTGAGCAGGGGGGCAGACATTCCTGTCTGCCCCACGATTTTTTCCCTACGATGACCCCAGGTGCTGACATCCGCGCTGGGGGACACGGCGACATGAACTTCCGACCGCTGGGCCGCACCGGCCTGCAATTACCCTGGCTGAGCTTCGGCGCCTCGTCGCTCGGCCAGGAGTTCCGGCCCGTCGATCTCAACGAGGCGCTGCGCCGTCCGCGTCGCTCTCGAGCTGGGCATGACCTTTATCGATACCTCGCCCTTCTACGGCCGCGGCCTGAGCGAATGCCTGCTCGGCGTCGCCCTGCGCGGCGTGCCGCGCAACAGCTATTTGCTCGGCACCAAGCTCGGCCGCTACGACCGCGATCACTTCGACTTCTCCGCTCGCCGTGTTGTCGAGAGCGTCGATGTGAGCCTGCACCGCCTGGGCGTCGATTATCTCGACATCATGCTTTGCCATGACATCGAGTTCGTGGACATGCAGCAAATCGTGGACGAAACGCTGCCGGCGCTGCGCAAGCTTCAGCAGCAGGGTAAGGTCCGCTTCGTCGGCGTCAGCGGCTATCCGATGAAGCTGTTCCGCTTCGTGCTCGACCGCACAGACCTGGACGTGGTGCTGTCGTACAATCACTACACACTACAGAACACGATGCTGGCGGATCGGGTGTCGTACCTGAAGCAGAAGGGCGTCGGCGTCATGAACGCGGCGCCGTTCTCGGCGCGGCTGCTGACCAATCAACCGCTGCCGCCCTGGCACAAGGCGACCCCGGAAGTGCGCGACGCCTGCCGCCGCGCCGCCCTGCACTGCACGAACCGCGGCGTGGACATCGCCCAGCTGGCGCTGCAATTTTCGATCGCGAACGAGGACATGGCCACCTGCATCGTCGGCTCGGCGAACCCCGAGAACGTCCGCAAGTGGGTTGAGTGGGCCGAGACGCCGCTGGATCACAAGCTGCTGGGTGAGGTGCTGGAAATCTTGCGGCCGATTCACAACTGGTTCTACATTGAGGGCCGGCCCGAGAACAACGACACGCCGGGCTAAAGGCTGAGCCCGAACCGTCAAGGTGCTCCCTGTTCATCCCCCCCGCTCGCCAAAGCGCGGGGGGCTTTTTGTTTGCCTTGCCGCGGCACCTGCACTATCCTGACCCGCACGCAACCGGTCCCCCAGGAAAGGAGCACGCGCATGGCCTCCGACAAGAAGATTCGCGTCGCCATCGTCGGTCTCGGTTTCGGCGCCGAGTTCATTCCCATCTATCAGCAGCACCCCAACGCGGAGCTGTACGCCGTCTGCCGCCGCAACGAGAAGGCCCTGAACGAGTGCGGCGACCGCTTCGGCGTCAAGGTTCGCTATACCGACTACGCCAAACTCCTCGCCGACCCCAATGTCGATGCGGTCCACATCAACTCGCCCATCCCCGACCACGCGGCGCAGAGCCTGGCCGCCCTCAGGGCCGGCAAGCACGTCGCCTGCACCGTGCCGATGGCCACCACCATCGAGGAGTGTGGCCAGCTCGTCGCGGCGCAACGCCAGACCGGCAAGGTCTACATGATGATGGAAACGGTTGTCTACAGCCGCGAATATTTGTTCGCGAAGCAGCTGGCGGACTCCGGCGAACTGGGCCGCGTCCAGTTCCTGCGCGGCAGCCATCAGCAGGACATGGACGGTTGGCCGGACTACTGGCCGGGCCTGCCGCCAATGCACTACGCGACGCATTGCGTCAGCCCGTGCCTGGCGCTGCTGGGCAAGCACGCCGAGAGCGTTGTTTGCCACGGCTCGGGCCGCATCCGCGAGGAACTGATCGGCCGTTACGGCAGCCCGTTCGCGGTCGAGACGGCGACGTTCAAGATCACCGGCTCCGACGTGGTCGCAGAGGTGACGCGCAGCCTGTTCGACGTGGCCCGCCAGTACCGCGAGAGCTTCGACGTGACCGGCAGCAAGAAGAGCTTTGAATGGCAGCAGGTCGAGAACGAGGAGCCGGTGATCCACACGAAGGGCCTGCCGGAGCCGCAGATTCCGAAGCGCGTCAAGGTCCCGGACTTCGCCCAGTTGCTGCCGGAGCCGATCCGCAAGTTCACGCAGCCGGCGGCCATCCAGGACGCGGAGCACCTGTCGTTCCTCCAGGGCGGCGGCCACGGCGGCTCGCACCCACACCTGGCGCACAACTGGCTGATGGCGATCCTGGGCGAGAAGCCGGCGCTGCCGGACGCGGCCACGTCGGCGAACTGGACGATGGTCGGGATTTGTGCTCACGAATCCGCGCTGAAGGGCGGCGAGCGGGTGATGATTCCGAAGTTTTAATCAGGAGGCGAAGTCCCCGGCAAGTTCGGCAAATCCGCTGCGGACGGCGAAGTCGGGTGGTCAGCGGCGGCGGGGCAAAGCGGCTCAAGTGGGGAATCCGGCGCTGCCGAAGAAAGGACCATCACGAGTTACTCCCCGTTCCGGGGACGAACCGCTTTGCAAGGAGTATCAGGCGATGGTTGCTTCGTTTTGCGTCCTTGCCGCCAGCCTGGTGGCCGCCCAGAGCCCGGACGTGACGATTGTGCCGGTGAACCACGGCCAGGTGGTGTCCTCGACGGCAAATGGCTGCTCGGGCTGTTGCTCGGGCGGGGGGGAATGGACCGGCAGTTCCGGCGGCGGCCTGTTCAACCACGGTGGCGGTGGCGGCCTGTTCAGCGGGCTGCGCTGCCGGCTGCAAGGGCTGTTCAACCGCGGCCACGGCCACGGCCAGTACCAGGCTTCCGGCTGCTGTGACGGCTGCGGCGCCGGCGTCCTCGGCGGCATGGGTGGCACGGTCAGCGTCGCCCCGATGGCCGGCGCCCCGGTTCACGAGCCGCCGCTGGCGAACCAGCCGCCGGCCAAGGCGATGCCCAGCGGCCCCGCTCAGCCGAGCCAGTCGCCGCCCCCCATGCCCGAACCGGGCCCGAGTCCCATTCCGCCGAACGCCGTCGGCGTCACCCTGCCACCCATTCAGCAGTCGGACCTGCCGCGGTAGTCGTTCCCGAGGCCTGCCGCTTGCAGACAAATGCTGAGCCCGAAGTGCCAGCGCGGGAAGCAATCTCCCGCGCTGGCGCTCGGATGGGGTGCGACTGCCGCGAGGTTACGGTCATCCGCCTTCGGAAGAAGATTCGCCTTCAGAATCGGAAGGAAAAATCGCTTCGAGATCGCGTCGGGGCTGCGTTCGCGCACCTGATGGTTCATCCCCTGTTAGCCCCCGCCCGCACGATCGCGAGGAACGAATCCGCCTGCAGGCTCGCGCCGCCGACCAGCGCCCCGTCCACGTCCGGCTGACCGAGCAGCACCGCGGCGTTGTCCGCCTTGACGCTGCCGCCGTACTGGATCACCAGCGCCTCCGCCGCCGGCGCGCTGACCAGATGGCCGACGCGCCGGCGCAAGAAGGCGTGCGCCTGCTGGGCCTGATCCGGCGTCGCGTTCTGGCCGGTGCCGATGGCCCACACCGGCTCGTAGGCCAGCACCACGCGCTTGAGCAGGTCCGGTGTCACGCCCTTGAGCCCCTCGGCCGTCTGCACGTCCAGCACGGCTTCCGTGTGGTTGGCCTGCCGCTCCTGCAGTGTCTCGCCGACGCACAGGATGACACGCAACCCTGCAGTCAGGGCGGCGTGGACCTTACGGTTGATGAAGGCGTCGGTCTCGCCAAGCTTGTGGCGGCGTTCGCTGTGGCCGACGATGACGTACTGACAGCCCACGTCCGCGAGCATGGTCGGGCTGACCTCGCCGGTGAAGGCGCCCTCCTTCTCGGGGTAGAGGTTCTGGGCGCCGAGACTGACGGGGCTGCCCCGCAGTACGGCGGCGACGACGCCGAGGTACGGGAACGGCGGGCACACCGCCACCGCAACGCGCTGCTCGCCGCCGAGGCCCCGCACCACCTCGGCTGCCAGTGCCTGAGCACTGGTCGCGTTCGTGTACATCTTCCAGTTGCCGGCGATGAACTTCGTGCGCATCGAAACCCTTTCGTGCTCATGATTCCGAGCCTGAGCGCCAGCGCGGGGCAGCGCGGCCACCGCGCTGGCGCTCGGGCTCGGACTTCTACTGAATTGACCTGGACGATCGCTCTTCGGTGTCCATAATAACATTTTTCCCCCCTGCGGACATGGGCCGTCGTGTGCCGGTCGCCGGGGTCATGAAATCAACCAGCCGGGTCTTGGGAGCGAAAGGGGTGGCACGGTCATGAAGATGGGGTTACTCGGTCTGAAAGTGGGCATGACCCAGGTGTACGACGACAAGGGCCGCATGGCCCCCGTGACGGTCCTCCAGGTGGGGCCGTGTCCCGTCCTGCAGGTCAAGACGGCCGACGGCAAGGACAGGTACAACGCCGTGCAGATCGGCTTCCTCGACAAGCCGCGCGAAAAGGCCATCCGCGCCGAGCGCGGCCACGTCGCCAAGGACCTGGAGTCGAAGCGCCGCCGCGAGCTGACCGCCGCCGGCGTGACGCTGCCGCCCAAGGCCGACTGCGAGCCGCAACGGCACCTCAAGGAGTGCCGACTCGACAAGCCGCCGGAGCAGACCGTCGGCGCCGTCCTGACCGCCGCGGACGTGTTCAAGGACATCAAGTTTGTGGACGTGGTCGGCACGAGCAAGGGCCGCGGTTTCACCGGAGCGATGAAGCGGCACGGCTTCCAGGGCCTGCCGGCCGCGCACGGTGCCAAGAAGGTCCACCGCAGCGCCGGCTCGATCAGTTCGCACGCCAGCAACCGCGGTAGCGGCCGGCCCAAGAAGGGCCACAAGGCGGCCGGTCAGCACGGCAACGTGCAGCGCACCGTTCGCAACCTTGACGTGGTGCGCATCGACGCCGAGAACCACCTCATCCTGGTGCGCGGCGGCGTGCCGGGGCCCAACGGCGGCCTCATTTACATCCGGCCGACCAACAAGATGACCTCTTACCGCGTCGTCGTCAAGCAGGAGTCGAAGAAGAAGAAGAAGTGAGTGTACCCCCCGGGGAGTTTCTGAGGACGCGAGGCCACCACCGGCCCCGCGTCCTCGGCGTTTCCTGGCGGAATTTGGCGAGCGGCGCGGCGTCAGCCCGCCGGTGCTTCGTAGCACCGGCGGGCTGACGCCGCGCCGCTCGCCTCAAACCAGACCGGCGGGCTGACGCCGCGCCGCTCGCCTCAAACCAGACCGGCGGGCTGACGCCGCGCCGCTCGCCTCAAACCAGAGGCACACCTGGCGAGTCAACCTTTCATTGACCTCTCACCCCGGGCGTTTTACGCTAGGGGAGATGAATCTGGCGCCGTTCCCGGGAAGTGAGGTGGTCATGTCCGCGTGGTTGCGAAATCCCCTGGCCGTCGGTCTGCTGATGAGCCTGGTGCCGTGCGCCGCCGCCCAGGATGACGCTGCGGCCGCGCACGCCCTGGTGCTCAAGGCGGTCAACGCGCAGGGCGGTCTGGAAAAGCTCGGCCAGAAAGTGGCGTCCCACCGCAAGAGCAAGGGCGTCTTTCACACCGACAAATTCTCCTTCACCGGCGATAGTTTCAGCGACCAGGGCAAGCGCCGCAAGATCACCATTCAGGGGGAGCAGGACAACCAGCTGTCCACGCGCACCCTGGTCATGGACGGCGGCAAGGGTTGGATCACCTTCGACGGCCTCACCGTTGAGCTGGACGACGAGTTCCTGCAGCGCCTGGAGCGCTCCGCCTACGCGGACAGGGTGGCCAGCCTGGTCACCCTGTTGCGCGACAAGGGGTACAAGCTGTCCACCCTGGGCGAGGTCCAGGTCATGGGCGCCGCGGCCCTGGGCGTCAAGGTCGAGAAGGAAGGCAAGCCGGACATCCAGCTCTATTTCGACAAGACGACTGGCCTGCTGGTGAAGTCGGCCAACAAGGTCAAGGACTCGGAAAGCGGCCCCGAGGTGTTGCAGGAGGTGTACCACCGGGACTATCAGTGGTACAGGCCGCTGGCGGCGGACGAGCAGTTGCTGCGGGCGGCCAAACTCGGCGTGGACGGCCCCGCTCTGCTGCAGGCCCTGCGGCAGCGCGTCCCCACGCCGGAGGACCGGAAAAAACTGCTGGCGCTGGTCGAGGAACTGGGGAACCGGTCCGCGCGCGTGAGGGAAAAGGCCAGTGCCGCCCTGGCGAGCTGGGGACCGCGGGCGACGCCGTACCTGAAGGACGCTCTCAAGCACAAGGATCAGGAGATCGTCCGCCGGGCCGAAAAATTGCTGGAAAAGGTCACGCACGGGGCCGATGCAGAATTGACACTGGCCCTGCTGCGGTTGACGACCGCCCGGAAACCGACCGGTGCGGCCGCCGTGCTGCTGGACTACCTGCCCTTCGCGCCGGACGAGTCGGTGGCCCGGCAAGCGCTGGAAGCGCTGGCGGCCGTGGCCGTGCGCGACGGCAAGCCGGATCCAGCAGTCGAGCAGGCCCTGAACGACCCGGGCCCCCAACGGCGTGCGGCGGCGGCCGCGGTGCTGGGCAAGGACGGCGGCGCCTTCGCCAAACAGCCGTGGCGGCCGGTGCTGGTGGACGGTGTGCTGCTGCCGCGGAGTTCCATCCTGTACCGCGACGGCAAGCTGAACATGGAGTTGGCAACCGTGGAGATCCACTTCTACAACCGCCTCGACGACAGCGTTTTCGCCCGCCCCGATGCCAAATGACGAGTAGCCGTCAAATCGTGGTGACCCGCGGCGACGCCCGCCGCACGGTCGCCGAGCTGATCCGCCGGCACGCGCACTGCTCCTGGCCGGAGGCGCGCCGGCTGATTCACGCTGGCCGGGTGCGCGTCGATGGCCGGCCGTGTGCCGACCCCAACCAGCGCCTCGCCGCCGGGCAACGCCTGCAATTCGATCCGTACAAAGTCACCCCCCCTGCCAGGCTCCGCCAGGAGCGGCCGGCGCCGCGCCTGCCGGACGACCTGCCGGAGCCTTACCTTCGCTTCGTCGATGCCCACGTCGTGGTGGTCCACAAGCCCGCCGGTTTAACAACCATGCGCCACCAGCACGAGGCCGCCGAGTTTGGCCGCCGGGCGAAAAAATTCCTGCCCGTGACACTCGCAGACCTGCTGCCCACGCTGCTCGCCAGCGCCCAGCCGGACGGTAAGGGAGACAGGGTCCGCGCCGTCCATCGGCTCGACAAGGAGACGAGCGGCCTGGTGGTGTTCGCCCGGACGCCCGCGGCCGAGAGCCACCTGGGCCGTCAGTTCCGCGCGCACGCCGTGGACCGGACGTACCTGGCACTGGTGCGCGGCCGGGCGAAGTCGGAGCGTGTGGAGTCGTACCTGGTGGCGGATCGCGGCGACGGCCGGCGCGGCAGCGGCACGAAAGCAGGCGGCGGCCAGCGGGCGGTGACGCATGTGCGCGTCGTCGAGGAGCTGGGCGAATACACGCTGGTGGAGTGCCGGCTGGAAACGGGCCGGACGCATCAGGTGCGCATCCACCTGGGCGAGCGCGGTACGCCGTTGTGCGGCGAGCGCATCTACGACCGGCCACTGCACGGCAAGCCGTTGCCGGACGACAGCGGCGCCGCCCGCCCCGCCCTGCACGCCGCCAGCCTCGGCTTCGAGCATCCCGCGACCGGCCAGCGTATGCACTGGGACGCGCCGCTGCCAGCGGACATGCGGAAGGTATTGAAAGCGCTGCGCCAGCGTGCAAAGCGTTTACGCTGAGTCGGCCCCGTTCACCTCACTCCCCCTCCGCCGGGCACGGCCCCCGGGCCTTCTCCAGCAGCCGATTCAACTCGTGAACCTCTTCCTTCGACAGGTGGGCGACGACGCGGCGGTGCAGGTCCAGGACCGGCTCGTCGAGACTGGCGAGCAGCTTGAGCGCCTTGGCGGTGGTGGTCACGTACACCACGCGGCGGTCCTTGGTGGAGCGTTCGCGCGTGACCAGGCCGGCGTGCTCCATGCGGTCGATCAGGCCGGTGATGCCGGGCACCACGGTGATGGTGCGCTGGGCGATCTCCAGCGACGGCAGCGGCTGACCCTCGCCGCGCAGGATGCGCAGGATGTTGTACTGGGCCGGCGTCAGCCCGTACTCGCGGAACAGCCGCGTGAAGTGGATCTGCAACTGGTCGGCGGTGCGGAACAGGTTCAGGGCCAATTCCTGCTCTGGCGAGTCGAAGGGTTGTTTCTTTTTGATTTCCTGCTGTAACTTGCTGGCGGCCATGGCGGCGCCCCCTGCTAGCTGCAAACGCTTCGCTTGTTTCCAGGATAATGGCCGATTCTACGAGAAAGTGCGGCGGCAGACAGCCGAAAAGTGCGGCGGCGTGGTGTTTGTCATCCGAGACGTGCGCGGCAAGCCTCCTTGAGGCCCAGTTGCTTGTTGACACACCGAGCGTGACCACACTTGACTCCTGGCGGATGCCGGGTAAAAAACGAGAGCTTTGTGCTTGCGATAGGGTGAGACTCCCCCATGCCACCAATCTGGCCGCCTATCTATTTGCCCACTCCCCCCTGGCAGCCGTGGCGAAGCCGATTCCTCCGCCTGTACCACGGCTGCACCAGCGCTGCAACGACTGATCGACCGTGGCAACAAGAAGTTTTTCGAGGTTGAGAACGTCGAGTGAAATGTGGAGACGATCATGGGGCACGCACAAAATCGGCAAAAGGCCATCGATCAGTTTTGGAGCGATGTCAAGGGTTTGCTAACTGGCAAAACCGGCAAGTACCACCACTCGCCCCAAAAATCCCAGCAGGAGGGGATTGAGAAATACCGGCAGGAGGTGAACCGCCTGGACCTCGGTGGCGTGGTCTACAACCAGGGAGAGGAGCAGACCGCCAGGGTGATTGACGGCTTGATCGAGCACGGCCTCCCGACACCGAGCGCGTCCTGAAGTATGCACCCCGGCACTCAAGGAGTTCGCCTATGAGATGGCTCCCGTGGGTCGTGGGCATCCTCGCCTTCGGGGCGGGCTTCGGACTCGCCGCGCTGGTCTACCATTTGACCTGGCTCCCGTGGGGGTTGGAATTTTTTTCCCTGCTCCTGGCGGGGGGCTTCGGCGGCATCGCCCAGGCGCTGGCCACCGGCGCGGACAGGCTCCGGTTCCCGGGGCTGGTTCCCCCGGACCAGGAAACCGACCGGCCAGCCTGGGACGCCGGGTTCCTGGCCGATGCGTTCATCGGCATGCTTGGCGCTGTGGCGAGTCTGATGTTCGCCCTGGCGCTGTTGAGCGACAAATTCTTTGGGGTCACGCAGGGCCAGGCGCAGACGGACTTCCCGATCCCACCCTGGGCGCGGATGGTCGCATTCGGTGCGCTGACCGGGTTCGCCAGCCGTCAACTGCTGCCGGCCCTGTCCAAGCGACTGGTCAACATGGTGACCGAACAGGTTCGGGAGCGGGTGAACCAGGTGGAACAGCGAGCGAACAACCGCCTGGAAGCCATCCAGGCCCAGGCCGAGATCGCCCAGTTGACGGCCATCGCAGCAAACCCTCCCCCAGCGGTCGCCGCCGCGGCCGCAGCCGTCGCTGCCCCCGCCGCCGCCGCCGCCGCCGCGTTCGTCGCTACCGGCGCGGCCGCCGCTCCGGGCTGGGTTTACGAGATCGAGCACCTGGTCCAGCAGTACAACGCGATCAACAACCCGGATTACGAGGCCCGGATGGCCGCCCGCATGGAGACAGCCAGGGCCATGCTCGTGATTCTTGACCGGGCGCACGTCGCGTCCGCCGTGCTGGTCCCTGAAGTCCAGAACCACCCGGAGACGGCCTGGGTGCTGGTCCTGGCAACGCTGATTGCTTCCCGCCCCGAGGCCAACGACGCCGTCCGACTATTCGACGCTTACGATTTACGGCTCGCTGACGCCGCCGTTCGTCGGGAGAGCAAGTTCATCCTCTACCGGGTATTGCTGGCCGTGATTGCCCTGTACGACAGCCACCACCTGCCTGTGGCACACCGCGGCCGCGCGCAGCAGATCGCCCAGGAGTGCCTTGAGATTCCGGACGACCGGTTACGCAAACGGGCAAACGCCGTTTTACAACTCCTTTGAGGGATTCTCGAAGTCCGGTCCCGGGAATCGGGTGTCAGACTGATCGGCTCACCGGCGCCGCACCGCCACGGCTCGCCGCGCCGTCCTGAGCGCCGCGCGGCCGGGTCAACAGCTCCGACACAATTCGCAGTGCCGTCTCCACCTGCCCCGCGCTGACGCACAGCGGCGGGCAAAAACGGATGGCGCCCTCGCCACAACCGAGCAAGAGTAGGCCCTGATGAAACGCCGCCTGAATCACCTCGTCGCGCAGGGCCGGGTCGAGCGTCTGGCGGTCGCCGGGCTTCACCAGATCCACCGCAGTCATCAGCCCCAGGCCGCGCACCTCGCCGAGTTCGGGAATCGTGTGCTGAAGTTTCCGCAGCCCTTCCTGAAGCTGACGACCGCGCACCTCCGCGTTCGCGACATAGCCCTGTTGCAGCAGGTCCAGCGTCGCCAGGGCGGCGCGGCAGCTGACGGGGTTGCCGCCGAAGGTGCTGGCGTGGCTGCCGGACGGCCAGTCCATCACCGAGGCGCGGGCGATGATTGCGCCCAGCGGCATACCGCTGGCGATGCCCTTCGCCAGACACAAAATGTCCGGCTCGACGCCCCAGTGCTCGACCGCGAACATCTTGCCGGTGCGGCCCATGCCGGACTGCACCTCATCCGCGACCAGCAAAATGCCGTGGCGGTCGCACAGTTCGCGCAGCGCTGGCAGGAAGCCCGGCGGCGAGACGAAGTAACCGCCCTCGCCCTGGATCGGCTCGACGAAAATGGCCGCGACCTCCTCCGGCGGGGCGACGCGCTTGAAGAGGGTGTCTTCGATGCTCTTGATGCAGGCGCAGCCGCCGGGCTGACAGACCGTGCAGCCGCGCGGGAACGGTACATGGTGAATGTCCGGCACCAGTGGCGAGAAGCCGCGGCGATGCACCACCTTCGAGCCGGACAGCGACATGGCCCCGTAAGTGCGGCCGTGGAACGCCCCGAAGAACGCCACCGCCCGCGACCGCCGCGTGTGCCAGCGTGCCAGCTTCAGCCCGGCTTCCAGCGCCTCGGCGCCGCTGTTGGTGAAGAAGACGCGCTTGGGCGTCTGGCCCGGGGCGACCTCCGCCAGCCGCTGTGCCAGGTCGATTTGCGGCGCGTAGTAAAAATCGGTGCCGGACATGTGGATCAGCTTGGCGGCCTGGTCCTGGATGGCGGCGACGACGTGCGGGTGACAGTGGCCGGTGGCGGTGACGGCAATGCCGGCGGTGAAGTCCAGGAAGCGGTTGCCGTCCACGTCCTCAATGACCGCGCCGCTGCCGCGGGCGCACACCAGCGGGTAGATGCGCGTGTACGACGGCGACATGTACTGCTCGTCACGGTGGAGCAGTGCTTGCGCCTTTGGGCCGGGCAGCGCGGTGTGGAGGTACGGGACCGTTTCGTTCTCAAATAGCCACATCAGGTCAGCCTCCTGTCTCGCCGTTGGCAGTGTACCGACCTGTCTTTGCCCCGAAGGGGCTACACAACTTAGCCCAGGGCAACGCCCTGGGAAACGGGGTGAGACCACAATATCCCTTCTGGTTTTTCGCCCTGAAGGGGCACAACAAGAAGTTGTTATGCCCTTCAGGGCGAATGATAAAAGGGTTTAAGGTTCTCAGGGCCTGTGCGAAAAGTAGGTGCCGCGAGCCGAGCGGCACCCGCAGCGGGTGCCGCTCGGCTCGCGGCACCTACTTTTCGCACAGCCACTCAGTGTTCCCAGGGCGTTGCCCTGGGCTAAGTTGTGTAGCCCCTTCGGGGCAAAGACAACATAACAACGCTTGAATCATGCCCGCATCAATTCACCGGATCGGACCAATCATAAGGATCGGTTTCATTGCTGAAGCAACCGGATCATTTCAGCCTGTTCTTGAGAATGCATCACGCCGGCCCGCCTTCAATGGTCGTGGTCAGCCCCTGAGCCATCTTCACTTCCTCCGCGTAGTTAACGGTCCACGCGGTCTTGTGCGTCACCGTCTCGATCAGTCCCGCCGCGGACGGGTGGCCATTACCACTCTTTTTGACGCCGCCGAACGGCAGATGCACCTCCGCCCCGATGCACGGCAAATTGACGTAGCCCATGCCGTACTCGCACTCGTCACGGAAATAGCGCATCGTCCGGTAATTGTCCGTGATGACCGCCATCGACAGGCCATACTCCGTGTCGTTGTAAATCTTGACCGCCTCCTCGTTGCTGCGGAACGGCACCACCGCGACGTGCGGCCCGAACACCTCCTCGCGCAGCACGCGCACGCCCGGCCGGTGCTCGACGCGGTAGATGAACGGCGACAGATAGCAGCCCTTCGCGTGGCTGCCGCCGGTCAGGGGGCCGCCCGCCAGCAGCACCGTCGCCCCTTCCTTCGCGGCCAGTTCGTTGTACTTCAGCACCTTGTTGACGGCGTCGCGGTGGATGACCGGGCCGGTGAAGTTGCCGCCGTCCAGTGGGTCGCCGATGCGCAGCCGCCTGGCCGTGGCGACAAATTGCTCGGCGAAGCGGTCGATCAGTTTTTCGTGGACGAGAATGCGGCTCGCGGACACGCAGCGCTGGCCGCTGGTCTTGAAGGCGCTGATGACGGCGCTGGTCACGGCCAGGTCGAGCCGGGCATCCTCGCAGACGATGACGGCGCTCTTGCTGCCCATCTCGGCGGCGACGATGCGGTCGAAAAAGTCCGCGGAAATCTGCTGAATACGGTGGCCGACCTCGTAACTGCCGGTGAACAGTACGACGTTCACCTCCGGGTGGCGCACCAGGGCCTCGCCGGCCTCGGCGGCACCGTGGACCAGGTTGACGACGCCCGGCGGGAAGCCGGCCTCCTCGAATAACTCCATCATGCGCTGGGCGATGGCCGGCGTGTCCTCCGAGGGCTTGAACACCGCCGTGTTGCCCTCGACGAGGCTCGGCCCGAGCATCCACAGCGGCACCGCGAACGGGAAATTCCACGGCGTGATGACGGCGACGACACCCCACGGCTTGCGGCGCAGGAAGGCGTCCTTGTCCGCAATCTCCGACGCCAGCACCTCGCCCACCGGCTGGCGGCCGGTGCCGAAGACGTACTGGATCATGTGCAGCCCTTCGACGACCTCCGCCCGGCACTCGGTCAGCACCTTGCCACACTCACGGGCCATCAACTCGGCGAGCGCGTCGGTGTCGCGCTTGACGAGCTGGGCGAGGTTGTCGAAGAGTTCGGCGCGCTTGATCTTGCTGGTGCGCCGCCAGGCGGGGAACGCGGCCCGCGCCGCGGCAACGGCCTGCTTCGCCTCCTCGGCGCCTCCGGTCGGGAAGACGCCGACGATCTGGTCATTGTGTGCGGGGTTGAGGCTCTCGAACGATGTGCCGGCCGGCGACAGCCAGCGGCCGGCGATGTGATGACGGCCCGTGACCGGGGTGGCGGTGGCGCTGCTCATAGGTTCGGCTCCTTTCCGGGTCGAGGGTACTCCTTCACCATTATACGCCGCGCGGCCGCCAGCCCCGTCAGCGCCGGCGGGCCAGCAGAATGCCGTCGCCGACCGTCAGCAGGCAGGCGTCCACGCGGGCGTCGTCGCGCACCTTGCGGTTGATGGCCCGCAGCGCCGCCGTCTCCACGTCCTGCACCGCCGGGTCCGCCACGTCGCCGCCCCAGAGCACGTTGTCCACGGCGATCAGGCCGCCCGGCCGCACCAGACGCAGGCACGCCTCGTAATAGGCGTCGGTGTTCTCCTTGTCCGCGTCGATGAAGGCGAAATCAAACGTGCCCGCGCCGCCGTCGCGCTCCAGCGCCACCAGCGTGTCCAGCGCGGGGCCGAACCGCAGGTCAATGCGCTCCGCGACGCCGGCTTCCTGCCAGTAGCGCCGCGCGACGGCGGCCCGCTCTTCACTGACCTCGCAGGTGACGACCTTGCCGTCCGGCGGCAGCGCCGCGGCCACGGCGAGGGCGCTGTAGCCCGTGAAGGTGCCGATCTCCAGCGTGCGGTGGGCGCCCAGTAGCCGCATCAGCAGTGCGAAGAACGCCCCCTGGTCGGCGCCGATTTGCATGCGGGCGCCGGGCATGGTCGCGGTTTCGACGCGCAGCCGCTGCTGCAGCGGCGTCTCCGTGGTGAAGGCACTCACATATTGCTCAATGGCGTCCGGCACGAGAGAACGCTTGCCCATGACGATCAGTACCTCAAGGGGTGTTGCCGCGAATTCAAAGCCGCCGCGCAGCCGTTTGTACCTTTTGTGCCCGTTCGGGATCAACAGCAGGACTTCACCGGCAGGTTGAGAACCAGGAGGCATTTGGAAAAAACGGGGAGGGCTGGTGTTCGCCAGACCTCCCCGTTCCGGATTCGCGTGTCACCCTGTCATTCCATCTCGTGAACGTAGCCCAGGCGCTCCAGCGGCCGGCGCTGCGGATCCTCGATCCACAAACCACTCTCCGCCACGCATTCGCCGATGTGCGTCAACGGCACGCCCGGCAACGGTTGCTCGTCCAGCAGCCGCCGACCGTCCGCCGGCGACACCGCGAACAGTAACTCAAAATCCTCGCCGTCGCCCAGCGCGTGCCGTAGCGGCTCCACGCCGTCGTTCATGCGCCGGGCGTCGTCGCTGACCGGGATGGCCGCCGCCCGCAACACCGCCCCGCAACCGCTCTCGTCGCAGACGTGGCCCAGGTCCGCGGCCAGGCCGTCGCTGAGGTCGATCAGCGCGTGCAGTTCGGCCAACTCGTGCAGTCGCTGCGCCTCGCGCATGCGCGGCGTGAAATCCAGGTGCTTGCCGCGGAGGCTGCCGCCCAGTGCCCCGGTCACCAGCAGCCAGTCGCCCGGCCGGGCGCCGCCGCGCGTCACCGGGCCGCGCCCCGTCGCCTCGCCGATCAGCGTCACCGAAATGACCAGCGGCCCGGTCCAGGTGTTGGTGTCGCCGCCGACCAGCGCCGTGTCGAAAGCGTCCGCCATGTCACGCAGCCCCAGATACAACTCCTCCGCCAGCGCCCGGCCGCCGTTGCGCGGCAGGCCGACGCTGACGACCGCCGCCACTGGCCGGCCGGCCATCGCGGCGATGTCGCTGAGGTTGACCGCCATCGCCTTGCGGCCGACCCGCCGCGGCCCCGCCTCCGCCAGCAGGAAACAGCTGCCCTCCAGCAGCATGTCGGTCGTGACCAGGCAGGCGCGGCCAGCCGGCAGCCGCAGCGCCGCCGTGTCGTCGCCGGGGCCCAGCAGCACACGCGGGTCGGCCGGCGTCCGTTGCCGCAGCCAGTCGATGTAAGCGAATTCACCCATCGCTACCTCCGAGCCCGAGCGCCAGCGCGGGGCCCCGCGCTGGCGCTCGGGCTCGGACTATTCCTCCGCCTGCCCGTTCGTCGGCTCGTCCAGCGGCCGAATCTCCACCCCCGGCTCCTGGATGTGCCGCACCAGATGCCGCGGCAGATAGCAGTACAGCGTCACGCGGTTGTCGTGGTACGTCTGCCGATAAATCTCCGCGTGCGCCCCCAGGTACGCCTGCACCCGACCGTTGGCCGCGTCCATGTCCACCTGCACGTTGGCGAAATCCGCGCTGAGCCGCTCGATCACCGACTCGCAGAGCGTGTCCAGTCCCTGCCGCGTGGCGGCGCTCACCGCCACCGCCCGCGGGTGCTGAGCCATCAACACATCCAGATACGAGCGATCCTTGATGCGATCAACCTTGTTGAGCACCAGCAGCGCCGGCTTCTGGTCGCAGCCGAGTTCCTTCAGCACCTGGTTGACCGACCGCACCTGCTCCTCCGCGGCGGGGTTGCTGGCGTCCACCACGTGCAGCAGCAGTCGGGCCTGCCGCGCCTCCTCCAGCGTCGCCTTGAACGACGCGATCAAATGGTGCGGCAGATCGCGAATGAAGCCGACCGTGTCGCTCAGCAGCACCCGGCCCCAGTCGCGCAGCCGCCACTGCCGCGTCCGCGTGTCCAGCGTCGAGAACAGCTTGTCCTCGACGTAGACGCCCGCCCCCGTCAGTGCGTTCATGAGCGTGCTCTTGCCCGCGTTGGTGTAGCCGACCAGCGAAACCGTGTGCTCCTCGCGGCGGCTGTAAACCTCGCGCTGTTTGCGCGCCTGCACCTCGACGAGGCGGTGCTTCAGGTCGCGGATCCGCGCGTCCACCAGCCGGCGGTCCTCTTCCAGCTGCGTTTCGCCGGGACCGCGCATGCCGATGCCGCCCTCGAAGCGCGACAGGTGCGACCACATGCGCCGCAATCGCGGCAAGGCGTACTCCAGCTGGGCCAGCTCGACCTGCACCCGGGCCTCCGCCGAGCGGGCGCGCGTGGCGAAGATGTCGAGGATGAGTTCGCTGCGATCCAGCACCTTGACGTTGCTGGCTTTTTCCAGGTTGCGGATTTGACCGGGCGACAGGTCGTTGTCGAAGATGACCACGTCAGCGTCGGCGGCGCGGACCTGTTCGGTCAGTTCCTCCACCTTGCCCTTGCCGATGTACGTGGCCGGGACAATGCCCTGGCGCTTCTGCAACAGTTCGCCGACCACCACAGCCCCGGCGGTGGTCGCCAGGCCGCGCAGTTCGTCGAGCGGATCCTCGCCCACCCAGGGCCGATCCGGCAGCGCGACGCTGACCAGGAACGCGCGCTCCAGGTGAACGCTCAATTCTTCGCGAGTGATGTCGAGTGACACTGCGGTTGTGATCCTCCCAATTGGTGACTCCCCCTATTGTACACCCCCGTAAAAAGCCGGGCGAGAGATTCGCCCAAATGGGTTGCCTGTGCGGGCGGGCGCGGTCTGGCGCCTGAATTTCCCGCCGCGCTTTCTCGACGGCAGGAATCGGCCTTCCCAGACTTTTGGATTTTGCGGCTTTCTCCGCCCGCTTTTCCGTTGACAGCGGTCGCGATCCGTGGTTGACTGATGATTAACCATTTTTCATCAAGCGGCAGTTGCTGGGGCGGATCGGCTGGGGTTTTGGATCAGGCGTCCGGGCTTGCCGGAAGCACTGCAGACACCTCTCACTGACCCCGGATCGGGAAAGGCGAACCTCGCCATGGATCGAACTGGTTGGAAGGTGACCGGATTTCTGCTGGCCTGTTTTGGAATTGCAGGGTGTGGCGGGGAGCCGCAGTCGAAGGACATCCCCGGGTCGTATCAGAACCTGAAGAGCATCAGCGCCGCGTACCTGGAAGCGACGAAATCCCTGGATCGGCCGCCGAAAGACCTTGACGAGTTGATGCCCTATCTGAAAAAACAGGGGGATCCCGAAACGCTGCTGCGTTCCCCCAACGACGGCGAAAACTACCAGATTTTGTGGGGGGTGGACTACCGTTCGCCCCCGCAACAGCGCGGGACTTATCCGGTCCTGGCCTACGAACAGCGGGGCAAGAACGGCAAACGCTATGTGTTGCAGATCCGCAACGTTACACAAATGTCGGACGAGGAGTTCAAAAATGCACCCTTTCCGCCGGGGTACAAGGCCCCGGAGTGATTGGGGACGTGGTTATTTTCCTTTCTTTTCACCTGCGGATGGATTTCCCATGACTCGGTCCACTCTCCAGCGCCAGGGCTTCACCCTCATCGAGTTGTTGGTGGTGATTGCCATCATTGCCATCCTGATCGGGCTCCTCTTGCCCGCCGTCCAGAAGGTCCGCGAGGCCGCCAACGTCTCCACCTGCAAAAACAACCTCAAGCAGATGGGCCTGGCCTTCCCGAACCACCACGACGTCAACAAATGTTACCCGTCCGGCGGCCTGGACTGGACCGTCAACAACCGCGTCTGGGTCAACGGCGTCCCGGCCACCTACCAAACGCAGAGTTGGGGCTGGATGTACCAGATCCTGCCCTACGTCGAGCAAGTCAACCTGTGGAGCAACACCAATGACACGCTGGTCGGCAGCACGCCGATCGCGATCTATTACTGCCCATCGGTCGGGCGCATGCCGACCATCTTCGCCTACACGCAGAACGGCGACAACACCACGCGCTCCATGACGGACTACACCGGCAACGGCGGCACCTGGGGCGATTTTGAAGCCAGCAGCGGCAACGCACTGGACGGGCCGATCGTGCCGACCATGTCCGCCAGCGGTAAGAAGCGCCGCATCGGCGACATTGTGGACGGCACCTCGAACACGCTCCTGGCCGGGGAAAAGTACCTGGACGGCACCGCCGCCGCCGGCACCAGCCCGACCTGTAACGACGACCAGGGGTACGTGGACGGCTGGGACAACGACACCATCTGCTTCGCCAACGGCGCCAACGGTTCCGGCGGCGCGCCCAACCCGCCGACGCGGATCGACCGGGTGGTCTCCAGCACCTGCGGGCAATTTTTCGGCTCGGTCCACGCCGGCTGCATGGTGGTGTTCTGCGACGGCTCGGTCCATCAGGTCAACTTCACCATCAACCCGATCATGTGGCAGCGGTTGTGCAGCATCAACGACCGCCAAGCCCTCGACATGTCGGACGTAAACTAGCGGCTCCCCGGCTGCTCTCCGTGGGGCAGGCTGGAAAGCCTGCCCCACGGAGAGCAGCCGGTGCTCCTGCCCATCTCCGAAAAGGTGGAACCACCGCCCCGTTCGCCTCCTGTCTGCTCCCTCCCGGGTCTTTCTCCCGCGCCTGTCCTTGAGAACTGGCCTGCGCCGGGTCGATGAACCTTTCGACCCACACCGCAGTCCTGTTTCGATCCACCCCAATTGGAAACGACCTTGTGCGCGCAAGGTCGTTCCGCGCCGCGAGAAAGGAACGCTAGCGCATGGAGAGCCCCCCCCTGTCCCCTTCCCGACCGCCGGCCCGCCGCATCTGCCGCCTGGCTCTATTCCTGGCTGCGACCGCGGCGCTGGCGAGCGGCCGGCCCGCCTCCGCCCAGCTGCCCCTGGCCGGCCCCGAACCGCCGATGTCCCAGCTGCCTGTCGCCAGCCCCGGCACCCCCGCCACGATGCCAGCCGCCACGACGCCCACCACCGTGCTTGGCCTGCACGAGTGCCTGCAACTGGCCCTGCAACGGCAGCCGCGCATCGCCGCCGCCCGCGCCAGCCTGGCCGCCGCCCAGGACGGCAGCCGCGCCCTGGAGAACCTCAACGCCCCGACGCTGCTGGTGCCGGACCTGCCCATCCGCCGCCGCCAGGCCGCCCTCGGCGTCACCGCCGCTACTGCCGGTCTCGACCAGGCCGAGCGCGAAACCGTCTACGCTGTCACCCGCACTTACTTCACGGTCCTGTACGCCCGTGAGCAGGAGCGCGTTGCGCGCGGCATCGTGGACCGCCTGACCGCCACCCGCGACGCCGCCCAGAAGCAGCTTGAGGGCGGCGCCCGCAACATCGCCGAGCCCGACGTGCAGCGCGCCAGCGTCTACGTCCGCCTCGCCGAGGCCAAGCGCCTCCAGGCGAGCCACGGCGTCAAGCGCGCCGAGGCGGCGCTCAAGGAGGCCATCGGCCTGGGACCGCAGGGCTGCTTCGAGGTGGCCCCCGGCCGCTTGCCCGAGGTGGATGTGCGGCCGTGCCTGGCGGACGTGGCCAACGCTGCCCTGTCCCGGCGGGCCGAGTTGGTCCGGGCCGGCGTCTTCGCCGACGTGACCTGCCTGGAGGCCGAGGCCCAGTCCACCAACATCCACCGCAAGATGGAGACGTTCGCGGCCGGCTCGGACATCCACGCCGTGGTGGTGCCGCAGGGCGTGCAGAACTCCGAGTTCCGCCCCGGTGCGCTGCCGCCGGAGATGCCGACGCTGCTGGTCGGCAATCGCCCCGACCGCGTGCAGCGCGCCCGTGATTTCCACGCCCGGGCGCTGGCGGTGTCCGAGATGGCCCGCAACCTGGTGACGCTGGAGGCCGAGGACGCCTTCTTCCGCTGGGAAGAAGCGTCGGTCCAGATTCCCGAAGCGAAGGTGGCCGCGGACACCGGCGACAAGTTGGCTGAAGGCCTGAGCAAGGACTTCGCGGCCGGGGCCAAGGTCAAGGTGGAGGAGGTGGTCAGTGCCGCGCGTGCTGGCGGCGCAGGCGCGGGCGTCGTACAACGAGTATCTGTATCATCAGATCCTGGCCCTGGCCGACCTGGAGCGGATCACCGCGGGCGTCTTCTGCGCCCGGCTCGCCGAGGCCGCGACGCAGCCGGCCCCCGCGAAGGACGGCGAGGCGAAGTAAGCGTCCTCTTCGTTCTGCCGCTGGCGGTTCTGGTCTCTGGTCGGAGCCCAGAACCGCCAGCGGCAGATAATCCAGGCCCCGGCCAGCGCCGCCGACTTTCACTATTCCCATCCTTTGGCTTTCTATTTGCATTTGTTCTCCCCAACGGAACCGCCGTGCTCCGGGCCGGTCTCTCTCGGGAGGCCCGCGCCGGCGCGGCACCATAACCCACGTGCGCGTGGAAGGAGTAAACATGATTTTGCCGAAGACCCCGCCCCAGCGGCTTCGTCGTGTGTTCATCGTGGTGTCCGGCGCCCTGGCGGCGCTGCTGATCCTCGCGACCGCGGACGGCCACGGCCAGCAGAAAATGGACGTGCTCCGCATCGGCACCAGCGGCAACTTTTCCTCCGAGAAGTCGTCCAAAAAGGAGAAGGGGGCCCTGGGAACCTTGAAGGATTTCATCAAGGAGGAGACGGGCCTCACCAACGAGATTATCGACGAGAAGGACTGGCAGACGCTGGCGGAGAAGATGGCCAAGGGCAAGCTGGAACTGGGCGCCTTCCAGGGCTATGAGTTCGCCTGGGCGCAGGCGAAGTATCCGAACCTTAAGCCGCTGGCCCTGACGGTCAACGTCCACGTCTACCCGGTCGGTTACGTCGTGACCCAGAAGACGAACCCGGCCAAAACCTTTGCGAACCTCAAGGGCAAAACCTTCTCCATCCCGGCCCCGAGCCCGCGCTTCCTGCGCCTGTTCGTGGAGAAGCAGGCCGGCATGAAGGCGGAGGCGTTCTTTTCCAAGGTAACGCTGCCGGAGAACATCGAGGACGCCCTGGACGACGTGGTGGACGGTGACGTGACCGCGACGGTGGTGGACCAGGCGGCGCTGGAGGCGTTCAAGCGCCGCAAGCCGGCTCGCTTCAAAAAGCTGAAGGAGGTCGCCAAATCGCAGCCGTTCCCGCCGCCGCTGGTGGCCTACTACGGCAACCACCTGGACGAATCCACGCGCGACCGCTTCCGGGTGGGGCTGCTGAACGCCAACCGCCAGGAAAAGGGGCAAATGATGCTGACCCTGTTCCACCTGACCGGTTTCGCGGTGCCGCCGCAGGACTTCGCCAAGGTGCTGGCCGCGATGCGGAAGAACTATCCTCCCAACAGCAAGGCGAAATAACGACCCACGTTCCCCAGGTGCGTAGGGATGTGCGCCGCGGGGGCCAGGCAGTCCCCCGGAAACAGGAATGCATCAGACCCGCCCCGGCCGCGTCGTATGATCGGGGACCGGGGCGGGCGGGCCGTTAACCACCTGATGAACCATGATCTTTCGCTTCCTCGGCCAGACCGTGCGCCGGGCGTGGCCGCTGTTGCTGGCAGTGTGGGCCGCTCTCCTCGTTTACGCCTGGTTCGCTGCGCCGCCCTGGGATGAATTCGCCCAGGACAAGGAATTCTCTTTCCTCCCGGAAGACTCCCCCAGCCGCCGCGCCGCCGGGGTCTACGCTGAGGCTTTCCCGGAGAACAAGGCCGCCAGCAACATCGTCCTGGTGCTGTACCGCCAGAACCGCGTCGACGACACCTTCGACCGCGACCGGACGTTCATCAAGGACGTGCTGGAGCCGGCCCTGCGCGAGATCGCCGAGGCCCAGGGCGGTTTGGCCAAATACCCGACTCCGGCCGCCACGGAGGTGGGCGTCAACCCCTTCGCCGAGCCGCCGCCCACGCAGGCGAAGGCGAAAGCACCGTCGATCATCTGGGACATCCACACGCCCAACGCTCGCGCCATCGGCCCGCTGCTCATCAGCCCGGACGGCAAGGTCATGCTGGTCCTGATGGAGTTGACCACGGAGTTTTTGGCCAGGGCCAACTGGGAGGTCATCGAGCAGGTTCAGAACAAGGTGGCAGAGCTGAAACGCCAGGGCCAACTGCCGCCGGGCCTGGACATCACCGTCACGGGCAGCGCCGTCATCGGCCGCGACCACACGCTGGCCGAGCTGGACAGCGTCCGGGCCACGGAAATGCTGACGGTGCTCATGGTAGTCGGTCTGCTGATCGTCATCTACCGGGCGCCGCTGCTGGCGATCATCCCACTGGCGACGGTGGTGCTGGTGGTGCAACTGTCGCTGTGCCTGCTGGCGATGCTGGCGCGGGCGGGCCTCATCACGCTCTTCCAGGGTCTTCAGATTTACATCATCATCCTGGCCTACGGGGCGGGCGTCGATTATTGCCTGTTCCTGACGGCGCGCTACAAGGAGGAACTGAACACCGGCAAGTCGCCAGGCGCGGCGGTGGAGGTGGCGGTCGGCAGCACGGGAGCGGCACTGGTGGCCAGTGCCGCGACGGTGGCGGGTGGCATCGCCATGATGCTGTTCGCGGAGTTCGGCAAGTTCCGTCAGGCGGGCCTGGCCATCCCGCTCAGCCTGGCACTGGTGCTGATCGCGACGCTGACGTTCAGCCCGTCGCTGCTGCGGCTGGCCGGCCGCTGGGCGTTCTGGCCGCGGCACGTCGGCCCGGCCGCCGCGGATCCCGCGGCGGAGGCCCCCGAGCAGCCGAGCCTGTTGCAGTCGATGTGGGACCACGTGGGCCATCTGCTGCTGCGCCGGCCGGGGTGGGCGTGGGGGGTGACGGTGGCGTGCATGGCGCCGCTGGCGGTGGTGGCGTTCCTGTTCTACAACCGCCTGAGTTACGATGTCATTGGCGACCTGCCGGCGGACGCATCGAGCGTTGTGGGCACGCGCGTGCTGCAGAAGCACTTCCCGGCGGGCATCATCGGCGAGGTCACGGTGTTGCTGGTCCAGCCGAACGTGGATTTCGGCACGCCCGCGGGCCGCGCCGTGGTGACCAGGGTGACCGACCACCTCCGCCGCGATAGGGACGAGTTGGGGTTGGCCGACATCCGCACGCTGACAGTGCCGCTGGGCATCACGCAGCGGGCGAAGAACCCGCTGGACGACCCGGAGCTCAGCCCGGAGGGGCGGGAGCGGATCAGCCGTGAGTTTCTGGACCACTACGCCGGCACGCAGGACGCCCATCGGCGGCGGACGGTGACGCGGCTGGACCTGACGCTGAACCAGAGCCCGTTCTCGCGCTGGGCCGCGGAGGATCTGGACCGCATCGGCCAGGACGTGCGCAACGCCTTGCCCGAAAAGTTGCAATCGGGCGCTCAGGTGTACTTCTTCGGCACGACGGCGAGCGTGCGCGACCTGGCGGCGGTGACGAAGCGCGACCGCGTGCGCATCGAGTTGCTGGTGCTGGGCTGTGTGTTCCTGATCCTGGTGCTGCTGCTGCGGCGAGTGGTGGTGCCGGTGTACCTGCTGTTAAGCGTGCTGTTCAGCTACTACGTGACGCTGGGCACGACCTTCGCGGTGTTCTGGCTGCTGGATCCGAGCGGGTTCACCGGCATCGACTGGAAGGTGGCGATCTTCCTGTTCACGATCCTGATCGCGGTGGGCGAGGACTACAACATCTTCCTGCTGTCGCGGGTCCACGAGGAGGAGCGGCGGTTCGGGCCGCGCCGCGGCGTGACGGAGGCGCTGACGCGAACCGGGCCGATCATTTCGAGTTGCGGCATCATCATGGCGGGCACGTTCGGTTCGCTGCTGGCGGGGTCGCTGGCGGAGATGAAGCAGCTCGGTTTCGCGCTGGCGTTCGGCGTGTTGCTGGACACGTTCGTGGTGCGGCCGATCCTGGTGCCGGCGTTCCTGCTGTTGCTGGCCGGCCGTCGGCAGACGCTGGTGGGCAAGAAGGAGGAGCCGCCCGCGGAGATGCCGGCGGCAGCGCCGCCAACGGCCGGGGCATCGTCGTGATGCATCCGGTTCCTGTCCGAGCCCGAGCGCCAGCGCGGGGCCCCGCGCTCGCCAGAATCCGGCACGTCTGCTACACTGACAGTCCGTGAAGCATCCCCCGGAGGACCGGCGATGGCATCCTCATCCGCGACCGCGGCGCCGGCGCTGCTGCTGGACGTGCAGCAGGGCGTGGCCCGCGTGACCCTGAACCGCCCGCACAGGCGCAACGCCCTGTCAGCCGAACTGCTGGCCGAACTGGAGACGACACTGACGCGCCTGGCCGTTGATGCCGCGGTGCGCGTCGTGGTGCTGGCGGCCGCCGGCCCGGTCTTCAGCGCCGGCCACGACCTCGGCGAGATGGTCGGCGGCAGTGAGGCGTCGTACCGCGCGCTGTTCGAGCGCTGTGCGCGTGTCATGCAACTGCTGCACAAACTGCCGCAGCCGGTGGTGGCGCGCGTGCAAGGTCTGGCGACCGCGGCGGGCTGCCAGCTGGTGGCGGCGTGCGACCTGGCGGTGGCCGCGGAGGAGGCGGCGTTCGCCACGCCTGGCGTCAAGATCGGCCTGTTCTGCACGACACCGATGGTGCCGCTGGTGCGCACGATCGCGCCGCGGGCTGCGCTGGAGATGCTGCTGACGGGTCGGCCCATCCCGGCGCTGCGGGCGTACGAACTGGGCCTGGTCAACCGTGTCGTGCCGGCCGCCGAGCTGGACGCCGCGGTGCAGGACTACGCGGACGCCTTGCTGGCGTCGAGCCCGTGGACGCTGCGGATCGGCAAGGCGGCGTTTTACGACCAGTTGCCGCTGGACGAGGCCACCGCCTACGCGCGGGCCACCGCGGTGATGACCGACAACGCCCTGCACCGCGACGCCCAGGAGGGCATCAGCGCCTTCCTGCAAAAACGTCGGCCGCAGTGGACCGACTCAGATCAAGGCGTTAATCGGCCAACTTCACCAGGACCGTGAAGTCGCCCACGGCCGCGGGGTTCAAGCTGGTGGCGATGACGCGATACGTGCCCGTCCGCTCGCACTTGAAGTCGATCCGGGAGTTCAGCGTCATCTCGTCGGGGGCGTCGTCGTTGAAGGCCAGTTCCTTGCCGGCGTCGTCCTCCAGGCGCAGGACGGTATCAAGCTGCTTCGGGTTGGCGGCGTTCAGGCGGAGCGTATACGCCTTGCCGGCGGACAGCTTGACCAGAAAGACCTGTAGTGCGACTGCCGCCGCTTTTTGTCCAGGGGGGTCGCCGGGAGACAGCTTGCCCACAACCTTCAGGCCGTCGCCGCCGCCGACCACGTGCGCCTTGCCCACTCCCAGGAGCTTCACCTCAACGCGGTTGGCCGCCAGGAAGGCGACGACTTCGTCGCGCTCGATGACATAGGCGGTGCGCGGTTCCTTGTCCAGGCTGTGGCTCTGGTGGACCCCGACCAGCTCGCCATGCTTGTTGACCACCATGCACCCACTCTGGCCGGTCTGGCTGGGTAGGTCGGTCTCCAGCATCACCATCTCCACCGGCCGGTCCTCCTGCCCTTCTTTTTTGGAAACGCCTTTCTTCGCGCCGACTCCGAGGACGGTGTTGGGGAGGAACCGCCACAGCGGTTCGTTGCCGGGGTTGCCGAAATGGTAGACGCGCTTCCCCTTGGTGGCCCCCTGCGGGGCGAACGGCACCGCCACCGCCCCGGCCGGCAGCGCGGGCAGTTCCAGCAGCGCGAGGTCGCGTTTTATGTCCACGGCGATCACCTTGGCGGGGTAGCCGCGCTTCTGGGTGATCGTGGGCAGATACTGCTTGCGGTCGGTCAGCAACTGGCCGTTAACGTACCCCGGGAAGAGCACCTGCACGCCCGTTCGGTTGGCAATGATGTGATAGTTGGTAATGAGGAAGCTTGCGCTTGGTGTCCAGCACCCAGGCGGAGCCCTGGTAGAAGCCCGTCTTGCCCTCGACCTGGACGGGGATAGCCACCCAGGCGATCGACTTGAACAGCTTCGCCTGAAGCTTCTTCTCCTGGGCGTCCAGTTCCTTGGCGGGCTGCTGGGCCGGGGCGTGGAGGACGAAGGCTACCAGGGTGCCGGCAAGGGCGAACAGGCGTGCTTTCATGGGTCGTGCTCCAACACAAATGAGGGTCGGGGAACGGGATGATTATTGCAGATTGCGAATGGGTGTAGCGGAAGTCGCCAGACTTCCGAGCAGCACCGGACGGAAGTCTGGCGACTTCCGCTACACCCAACTGCGAACCGCTCCAGAGGGGTGCGGCGGAGCAAATGCAAGGGAAATCGGCAACCCGTGCGTGCCTCCCCCTGTCCGCCGTTCGCGGCCTGGCGCGGCCGTGGATGGGTTGACCTGATCTTGCCATTTTGCCAGCGGCCGTTAAAATTCACTGAAGATGGTGGGTGTAGCTCAGTTGGTAGAGCTCCAGACTGTGGCTCTGGCTGTCGCGGGTTCGAGTCCCGTCACTCACCCTTGACGTAAGTTCCTGGCTGATTGCGAGATACCAACACCCTTTCCTGGCCCGAAGTCCAGGTTTTATTCCTTCAGCACTCCTGGCGGCTCGTCCTCACCCGAAATAAAGATTTCGACAGAGTGATCCGACTTCAGCTTGTCAAGGCGAAAAACCAGGTTTTCTTGCCGCAGAAGCTTACCCCTTCTTGACCTTACCCTGCCAGCACATTTCCTCGGTGATGGGGCCGGGGCCGACGCCGGCACCCTGGGGCTGCAGGACCGGCTTGCCGTCGGCGTCAATGCCGCCGAAGGGCTTCGTCAAACGCCCCAGCGGCTTCAGCAACTTGTTGGCCTCTTCCAGCTGTTTGGAGGCGTTTTCCAGTGATTTGGAGGTGTTTTCCAGGTGCCGTTCCATCCGCCGCATGGTGGCCTGCGTCTCGGCCAGGTTGGTGTTGGCCTCGGCCAGCTGGCTGCGCATGATGGCCATCTGGTTGTTGGTGTTATCGATGCGCCGCGTGACCGGGGTGAAACACCCCACCTGCGCGAGCACCAGCAGCAAACAACCGATCCTTCGGTTCATGATGGCCTCCCCCGACCGTATCGGCCCTGTCGGGGAGGCTGAAGCAGTTTTTCCGAACGTTCTCGCCTACCGATTTTTCCCAGTCTGCGGAGGATTCCGTACCACCTGCCCCACCAGTTCCAGCACCGCCGCCTGGTAGCGCTGCGGATCCACTTTGACTAAAGATTCGTGGCCAGCCTCGGGAATCCACACCAGTTTGCCGTGCGTGGCGACGCGCGCGAACAGCGCCGAGCTTCTTCGGGCCGCGCCCGGTCGTCGCGGTCGCCGGCCAGGATCAGCACCGGCTGCGTCTCCGGGATGGCGTCGATGGCGCGCAGCGGGGCGATGCGGTCCACGTCCTCGAAGAACAGCGGCGCCGTCAGGCTCAGGCCCGCGTAGGCGACCTGGGGACACGGCGGCGGACTGTAGTTCTCCAGACGGTTCCACAGAGCGGTGCGCAGGTCCTGATAGGGACTCTCCAGGATCCAGCCGGCCACGTCGTCGCGCACCGCCGTGGCCGCGAACACCGCCGCGGCCGCACCCATCGAGACGCCGCGAACGATGATCGGCGCCGCCGAGCAGCGCTGGCGCAGGAACGCCACCGCCGCGGCCACATCGTGGCGGGCGCCGTAGCCGTAGTCGTTGTAGTCGCCGCTGGAGTCGCCGTGGGCGCGCAGCGACACCAGCAGCACGGCACAGCCGGCCTGGGCGAAGACCTGCGCGGCCTCCAGGCTGTGGCCGCGGTGGCCGCGGTGGCCGTGCAGCAGCAGCACGGCGGGCCGGCCCGGCTTGCCGTCCAGGAACCAGGCCCCGAGTTCCTCGCCATCGCTGGTGTGCAGGCGGTGTTCTTCCAGGCGGCCGTGCGGAAAGGCCGGGGCGGGCTCGGCGAACGGGGCGAGCGGCCGGCGCGTGTGCCAGTACGTACCCACCACCGCGCCCAGCAGCCACAGCACGACCAGTACGAACATCGTCACCACGCCGCGGCGCAGCCATTTTCGACAGGACACGAGCTTCCTCCGTTGGGTCAAGATGACATTCACTCCTCGTCGTTCGCTGGCGCGGACAGGTCGGGGCCGCGAGCCGGGGCCGTCAGGCTGAGGACAATGCCGAGGCCGTCGTTGGGCAGGAGCCCCTGCGGCGTGCGGATGCCGTGCGGCACCAGGTTGAGCACGGCCCCGGTGGTCGCCGTCAGGGCCAGGCTCTGCAGCGCGATCAGCCCGAGGTCATCGCCGCGGTGGAACAGCACGTCCGGCCCGACCACGGCCAGCAGCGCCGTCGCCAGCGCCAGTTCGATGCCCGGGCCGGCGAAGTAGACCAGGGCACTTTTCCAGCGGTTGAAGCGGCCGTCCGCGGGGCCGCACCTGACGAAGCCCTCCAGAGCCAACAGGCGCACCTCGACCGGCACGCCGGCCACGGAGAAACTGGCCAGCAGCCGGCCGACGCCGATGACGACACGGCTGACGCGCCAACCCAGCAGCGCCGCCATGAGTGCGTGGCCGAGTTCGTGCCACGCGATCAGCGGCAGCCAGAACAGCACGAAAAACAGGGCGCTAAGCTTGCCCGGCGCGAAGTTGTGGATCACCTCGGCGGCGAACAGACCGAGGATGAGCATAAGGAACAGCACGTAACTGACGCGCTCGCCCGGCGGCACCGGCACGTCGCGCCCCGCGTCGATCCACATGGGCAGGCCCTCCAGGCTCATCGTACCAGACTGATCAAAACCACGGAACACACAGAAAACACGGAAAAAGACAGAAGAGCGAATGAGACGGGTTGAAGTCGTGAGACTTGCACCTTGCTCACCCACTCTTCCGTCTTTTTTCCGTGTGTTCCGTGTGTTCCGTGGTTTCCCGGTCTTGCCGTTCAACCCAGTTTCCGTTTGATCTGCTCCAGCAGCAGTTGTTCGATGTCCGCGTCGCGGCCTCTGGGGATCCAGCGCGACTCGAAGACGGTCGGGTCGATGACCTCGTACTGCCGTTCGACGTTGTTGATGCTGCTGAAGACGGCGGCGCCGGCGGTGGAGCGCACGGGTCGCGGCAGATCCTCCAGTTCCTTGTACACCGTCAGCGCGATGAAGTAGCCGCCGTTCTGGGCGGGCTGCACGACGACGAAGCAACGGTGACGGTAGGATTGCAGCGTACACAGCAGGCGGTCGTACAGCTCGGGGTTGCCGGGCTTGAAGAACCCGGCGAGGCCCGGGGCGGTGCGCGGCACCGTCTCGATGTGGCCGTCATACATGTTCGATTCGAGGATGCGGAAGCCGAAGTCGCTGAGCGTGGACAGGGTGGCGTCGAACACCTTGCGGTAGGACTCGAAGGTGGGGCCGAGCGACACGTACAGGGGGTTTTCGAGGATGGCGACGGCCTCGCCGCCCGGCACGAAGACAGGGGCGTCCATGGCCGGGGCCGGGGGCGGCACCACGTCCGGCGCCGGCCCGGCGGTCATGCACCCACCGACCAGCGTCAGCACCACCACGGCCCAGACCGTCCCCAGGGTTCGCGACATCCCGTCACCCCCGCTGCCCGACGCTTCGCCCCGACGGCCGCCGCGGCAGCCTCGGACCCATGCTTCTGACTTCACTGGAAGGGTGGGGGTTATGCCGACCGCAGGCCGCGCTGTCAAGAGCAGTACGCGCTCGTGAGCGGCGGCGAATTTCGTTGCCCGGCCGCGGAACGACCGGATACCATACGCTGGAACCTGTCGTCCGGTTGCCCTGGAGACCGCGCCATGAGACTGACCAGCTGGGACCGCATCCTGGCACCCACGGACCTGAGCCCGTTCGCCGAGAAGGCCGTGCAGTACGCCCACCGACTGGCCGAGGACCTCGGCGCGGAGTTGCACGTGCTGCACGTGGCCCAGGACGTGACGGAGCTGACGAAGCTGATGCCGGCCACCGGCGTCATCGACCCGGACGATTTGGCCGACGACTACCACCGCTGGTTGGCGGCGCTGGTGGGCGAGCGCGGCAACGTCCGCCGCGTTGAGGCGGTGCGCATCGGCGCCGACGTGGCCGAGTCCGTCCGCCATTACGCCGACCAGAACGCCGTTGACCTGATCGTGCTGGCCACGCACGGCCGCACGGGGCTGCTACACCTGCTGACCGGCAGTGTGGCCGAGAAGCTGCTGCGCGTGGCGCCGTGCCCCGTGCTGATGCTGCGGCCGTGAATCCGTGGGGCAGAAATCACGCCGTCGCTGGCGGCCCCGCGTAGCGGTAAGCGTCGCCCAGCTGGCGGCGCGTCAGGTGAATGATTTCCTGCGTGTGCCCCTGGAAGTGCGGCACACAACGGAACAGCGCCTGCAACGCATTCACGTCCGCCTTCTGCACGCGGCGGACGCGCAGCAGTTCGTCGGCGGACAGGTTCGCCAGCACCTGCCGCGCCTCGGTCACAACCGCTTCGAGGCGGCGCAGCAGTTCCGCCTTCGCAATGGGCCCGCGCTCGGCGAACTCCTGCGGCCGCTGCCGCACATCCGCGGCGCCACCCAGGCCGGCGCCGACGTATTGCCGCAGGTTGCCGGCCAGGTGCAGCATCAGGTTGGCGACACTGTTCACGTCCGCGGCCGGCCGCCACCACACCTGCTCCTCGCTCAGCTGTTCGACGCAGTGCCGAATGCGTCCGAATGCCTTCGTCAGCTCCTCGGCGGCCGCCGCCGTGACCGCCGCCGCCAGTTGTTCCGCGTTCGCTGTCATGGCCCCTTCCTCCGCTGGCGTATAAGATTCCCCTTCAGCAACCCCCTGCACCATCCCACACTGGGGAGCCAACCCATGTTGCCGTTCCGCTCGTCCCTGGCCATTTTACTGGGAAGTCTGCTCATGACCGCACCCGCTACCGCGTCCGACGTGTCCGGGCCGGCGCCGTTCGGCAAAACGTCCGACGGCCAGCCGGTCGAGGTCTACACGCTCAAAAGTGCAAAGGGCCTGGTGGTCAAGGTGATGACCCTGGGCGCCACCATTGTCGAGGTGGACGCCCCGGACAAAACCGGCAAGGCCGCCAACGTGGTGCTCGGCTTCGACGACGCGGCCGGTTACCAGTCAGACGCCAACCAGTACTTCGGCAGCACGACCGGCCGCGTCTGCAACCGCATCGCGCTGGGCAAGTTCACGGTGGACGGCAAGGACTACAAGGTGGCGGTCAACAACGGTCGCCATCATCTGCACGGCGGCGTCAAGCGCAGCCTCGACAAGGTGCTGTGGAAGGCCGCCATCCACAAGAACGGCAAGCAGCCGGCGCTGGTCCTGACCTACACGAGCCCCGACGGCGAGGAGGGCTACCCCGGCACGCTCCAGGTCCAGGTGACTTATGAGGTGACGGACACCAACGAGTTGCGCATCACCTGGCAAGCGACAACGGACAGGCTGACGCCGGTGAACCTGACCAATCACGCCTACTTCAACCTCGGCGGCGCCGGCGCGGAGACGGCGCTCGACCACGAGTTGCAGGTGGACGCGAAGGAGTACACGCCGACCGATGATGAATTGATCCCGACCGGCAAGCTGGCGGCGGTGGCCGGCACGCCGCTGGACTTCACGAAGTTGACGCGCGTCGGCGCCCGTATCGAGCCGCTGCTGAAAACGGGAGCCATCGGCTACGACCACAACTTCGTGTTGTCGAAGCGCGGCGCCGCGCCGACCTTCGCCGCGCGCCTGAAGGATCCGAAGTCCGGCCGCGTGCTGACGGTCAGCACGACGCAACCGGGCCTGCAAGTGTACAGCGGCAACTTCCTGAAAGGCCAGAAGGGCAAAGCCGGGCAGACGTACCGCCCGCGCAGCGCCATCTGTCTGGAGACGCAGCACTTCCCGGATGCGGTCCATCACGCGAACTTCCCGTCGATCCTGCTGCGGCCGGGGGAGACGTACCGGCAACAGACTGTGTATGCTTTTTCAGCGGAGTGACGCCGGCCTTGAGCTGTCTTGCAGGGCGGCCCGGGCAATGTGAGCGGCCTGGGCGGCGGTGGTGTGGTTCTGGGTCGCGGCTTCTAACCGCTGACAGGAGCCGCCGGCAGGAGCGGAACCGCGGTTGCGAACTGCCCGTGGGAGGCGAGCAAGCCACCACGAGCGGTTTTTGCGCCAACAGCGCGTACCGCAGCCGTCGTGACGAAGTTTCGGCCACGCAGACGAACAATCCCCCCGACGCCTCCCGAGTTCCTCCCGGGCACGGCGCACCGCCAAGAATTTCTTGTTCATTTCTCCTGATTAAATCAGGGGTTACAGCAGTTCTTTCGTTTTCATCGGCCTCCGGCACGGTTCGTGCAAAAAGGTACAAGCACGCAGCAAAACCGGCGGATCGGCCGTCGCGTGGCTGTGGGGAGACGTTCATGACCGCGATCACTCTCAACCGCGTCGCCGTGTGGCTCGACGCTCTGGCGCCGCGGCAGGGAGCATTTCCGTTTGCCCTGGAGTGGGCGGAGCGACTGGGCTGGTGCCTGCAAGGCATCGTGCCGGCCGGTTGGGAGTCGGGCGGGCCGGACCTCCGGCAAATCCTGGACGCCTGCACGGGTGCCTGTGCCAACCACGGCGTCACCTGGGAACCGACCGCCGAGGGGAAAGCCAACCCCGCCGGGTTGTGCGCTGTCGGCGTCGGCCTGGCGCCGGCCGAACGCGAAGCGGTCGTCCGCCGGGCGCTGGCCGACGGACACACTGCTGTCCTGGTGTGCCCGCCGCTGTGGCAGCCGCTGTCGCGGGTGTTGATTTTGGACCAGCACCACCGCGGCTCGTTTCTGACGCGGGCGGCGAACCTGTGCCGCACTCTCGGCGTTGAGCCGGTGGTGCTCACGGTGGCGGCCTCGGAGTCCGAGGCCTTGACGGCCCGGACAGTGGCCGAACAGACCTTCGCCACCCAGCGCGTCGGGGCGGATGTGGATTTCATCGTCGGCTACGACCTGACGACGGCCGCGTCCTGGGTGGCGCGGTGGCGGCGCTGCACGCATCTGTTCGTTGAAGGCCACCCGTCCACGCCCTGGTGGCGCCGCTTCCTGGGCGACCAGGCGGCGGAATTGTTGTCCCTGGCTCGGACCTGCACCGTGCTGGCCCTGCCGCCCTCGGTCCCCACCCTTGCCGATGGGACGCCGAATTAATAATGATTTCATGTTCGCTGGTCTTTTTTGATGGAGTGAGGTTTGACAATGACGGAGACCAAACGCAATTCCTCGTGGCTGTGGTGGACGGCGTTCGTGCTGGGAGTGGTGGTCGTGGCCGGTGTGCTGGTCGGGTACATCCTGACCCGGAACAGCACGGCAGCCCCCGCGCACGCCCACAACACCTCGGCCGACGATGACGAGCAGGAAATTGCCCCCAACATCCCCAAAGTGCGCGTGGTCCGGCCCGTGTCCGGCGGCACTGAACATATCACCCAGCAGCCGGGCACCGTGCAGGCGTTTGAATCGGCGCCCATCATCGCCGAGGTGTCGGGCTACCTCAAGGAACTGCGCGTAGACATTGGTTCGCGCGTGAAGGAGGGCGACATTCTGGCCGTCATCGACGTGCCCGATCTGAAGAAGACGGCGGAGCGCAACAAGGCGGCCTACGAGCAGCAGTTGGCCCGCGTCAAGCAGATGCAGGCCCAGGTCAAGGTCGCCAACGCCGAGGTGGACGCCGCCAAGGCGGCCGAGATCCAGGCGGCGGCCACCCTCCGGAGCAATGAGGCCTGGGCCCGCTTCCGCCACCTGCAGATGAACCGCATGGAACGACTGTTCAAGAACACCTCCATCGAGGAGAAACTCCTGGACGAGGCCAAGGAGCGCTATGAGGCGTCCGAGGAGACGGTGCGGTCGTCCCAGGCGGCCATCAAGACCACCCTGGCCCAGCGGCAGGCGAAGGAGGCCGCCGTCGAGAAGGCCGAGGAGGATGTCAAGGCAGCCCGGGCCGAGGCCGAAGTGGCCCAGGCCGAGTGGCAGCGGTCCCTGGTCCTCGTCAATTTCGCCACCCTGAAGGCCCCCTTTGACGGCATCGTCACGGTGCGCAACGTGAACCGCGGCGACTTCATCCGCGCCGCCGCCACGGGCGCCAACTCCCCGCTGGTTGTTGTCGAGCGCGAGGATCTCATGCGGGTGGTCGTTCAGATCCCCGACCGCGACGTGAACTTCACCGACAAGGGCGACAAGGCCACCGTGGAACTGGACGCGCTGCCGGGCCAGAAGTTCGAGGGCAAGGTCGCCCGCACCGCCGGCTCCGAGGATCAGCACACGCGGCTGATGCGTATCGAGATCGACCTGCCCAACCCGACCGGCCGCATCAAACAGGGCATGTTCGGCCAGGTGACCATCATCCTGGAGAAGTCCGACGATCCGATGACGATCCCCACGGCGGCCCTGGTTGGCGAGACGAAGGGCAACCGCGGCCAGGTGTTTGTGGTCCGCGACGGCAAGGCGGTCCAGGTGCCGGTCGAACTGGGCGTGAGCTACGGCGGCCGCGTCGGCGTCCGCAACGGGCTGACCCTTCAGGATGAGGTGATCGCCAATCCGGGCCGGAACCTGCACAACGGCACCGCCGTCGAGGTGGAACCCGGCTCCCGCAAGGCCTGACCGCTGCGGCCGAAGCGCCAGCGGGTTCCCTCGCTCGCGCTTCGGGCTCAGACTGAAGTTGCTGTCGCACGCCCATCCGAAAACTCCCGAACCAAACGAACCCCCTGACGAGTGCCGCCGAGACTGTGATCGGCGGCACTTTTCCACGCCTATAAGGAAACACTTATATGAAGGGCCTGATTCGGGCTTCCCTCGACAATCCCTACGCCGTCATCGTCATGTCGCTGACCATGATTATCCTGGGCGTCATCGCCCTGGTGAATATTCCGGTGGACATTCTGCCGGTCTTCAGCAGCCCGGCGGTGCAGGTGCTGACCTTCTACACCGGCATGCCGGCCGAGGGCATGGAGAAGGACATCACCAACCGCATGGAGCGCTGGACCGGTCAGGCCACCGGCATGAAACGGCAGGAATCGCGCTCCATCCTGGGCGCCAGCATCGTCCGCAACTACTTCTTCGACGGCCAGGACCCCAACGGCGCCTTGACGCAGGTCAACTCGCTGGCCCTGGCGACGCTGCCCAACCTGCCGCCGGGCACCCTGCCACCCGTGGTGCTGCCGTTCGACCCCACCAGCACCACGCCGGTCATGCTCGTCGCCCTGAACGCCCCCAACCTGTCCGAGGACAAGCGCGAGTCGATCCTGTACGACGTGGGCCGCTACGAGGTGCGCAACTTCATCATGCAGAACCCGGGGGCGACGGCGCCCGTGGTCATCGGCGGCAAGCTCCGCGCCGTCATCCTCGAACTCGACCAGACCAAGATGCGCTCGCTCGGGCTGTCGGCGGCCGATGTCATGAACGCGGTCGAGAAGTACAACCTGTTCTTCCCCAGCGGCGACGTGCGCATCGGCATGTATGATTACTCGCTGTCCTCGAACTCGATGTTCAAGGCAGTGGAGAAAATGAAGGAGATCCCGGTCTTCAAGAAGAAGGACGGCGGCACGGTCTTCCTGGGGGAACTGGCCACGCCCAGGGACTCCAGTTTCATCCAGACCAACATCGTGCTGGTCAATGGCAAGCGGCAGGTGTACATCCCCGTCTACCGCCAGACTGGCGCCAGCACCACGGCCGTGGTGTCCGCGGTGAAGCAAAAGCTGCCGGAGATGGCCGCCAAGCTGACCACCCCGGATGTTGATCTGGTGCCGGTCATGGACCAATCGGTGTACGTCTGGTCGTCCATCTACGCGCTGCTGCAGGAAGGCATCATCGGCGCCGTGCTCTGCTCGCTGGTCATCCTGATGTTCCTGGGCCAGTGGCGCATGACGGTGATCGCCATTGTGACACTGCCGTTGTCGGTGGCCGTGGCCATTGTCTGCCTGTATGCGTTCGGCCAGACGATCAACGTCATGACGCTGGCCGGCCTGACGCTGGCCATCGGGCCGATGATCGACAGCGCCATTATCTGCCTGGAAAACACGCACCGCCACCTGACGATGGGCGCCTCCCCCAAGGCGGCGTCCCTGAACGGCGCCAGTGAGGTGGCCATGCCGGAACTGGTCTCGACGCTGTGTACGTTCCTGGTGCTCTCGCCGCTGGCGTTGATGCCGGGCATGGGCCGCTTCCTGTTCCTGCCCATGACCCTGGCGGTGATGTTCGCCATGACCTGCGCCTATCTGCTGTCGCGGACGATGGTGCCCTGCGCCAGCGCCTTCCTGCTGCCGCGGCACCACCACGGGGACGACGCCGCCGACATCAAGGGCCCCATCGGCCGTGCCTTCGCCTCCTGGGAGCGCACGATCGACCAGGGCATCGCGGTCTACGGGCGCATGCTGGACGTGGTGCTGCGGCATCGGGTGGCGACGGTCGTGACCGGCTTCGCGCTGCTGGCGGTGACGCTGGCGGTGATGACACCGATCCTGCGCCGCGACTTCTTCCCCGAGGTGGACTCCGGCGCCTTCGAGATCGCGGTGCGGGCCCCGGCCGGCACCCGGCTCGATGTG
Organism: uncultured Gemmataceae bacterium; assembly: GCA_963750165.1. Lineage (GTDB taxonomy): Bacteria > Planctomycetota > Planctomycetia > Gemmatales > Gemmataceae > CAVVPN01. The sequence continues at coordinate 2,154,799 of CAVVPN010000003.1, forward strand.
ACCGAGAAGCGCGTCAAGGAAGTGGAGGATGTCGTCCGCAAGACCATCCCCGAGAGCGACCTGAAGGTGATCGTGTCCGAAATCGGCCTGACGGCGGACTGGTCGGCGGCCTACACCCAGAACTCGGGCACGCAGGACGCCATCGTCAAGGTGCAGTTGGAGCCGGAGCGCGAGGGTTCCTCGCAGGGATACATTCGCACTCTGCGCAAGAAGTTCACCGAGAACCCCAACTTCAGCGACCTGGAATTCTCGTTCGACTCCGGCGGCCTGGTGCGCGGGGCCCTCAACGAGGGCAAGTCCTCGCCCCTGAACATCCAGCTCGTCGGCAAGAACCCGCAGAACGTGCTGTTCAAGCTGGCCGACCGGGTGAAGGCGGAGGTGACCAAGGTCGATGGCGTGGTGGACGCCCGCGTGATCCAGAAGCCGGACGCCCCGGAGCTAATCATCAACGTCAAGCGCGACAAGGCGGAGGACGAGGGCCTGAACCAGGATGCCATCATGAAGAGCGTCATCGCCGCCACCAACTCCAGCATCACCTACAACAAGCACAACTTCTGGATCGATCCGAAAACGACGAATCAGTATTACGTCGGCGTGCAGTATCCCGAGGCGAACATCAAGTCGATCGAGGACGTGCGCAACATCCCGATCACCAGCCCGAGGCAGGCGCAGCCCATCCCGCTGAGCAACCTGGCCACCATCGAGCCGGGCAAGATTCCGACGGAGATTCACCACGTCAACCTGCAGATGGCCGTGGACCTGACAATGAACGTCGAGGGCCGCGACCTGGGCCACGTCAGCGACGACGTGACCCGCGTGCTCCGCAACTTCGGCAAGAAAAACAAGGACGGCACCTGGACGCCCTACGACCCGCGCTACACCAAGGAACGGCGGTTGCTGGAGGGCTCGAGAATCGTGCTGACCGGCGAGTACACGCGCATGCAGGACACCTTCACGAACCTGGGCAAAGGCCTGATCCTGGCGTCGCTGCTGATCTACTTCCTGATGGTGGCGCTGGACCGCTCGTTCATCGTGCCGCTGGCGGTCATGCTGATCGTGCCGCTGTGCCTGATCGGCATCTTGCCGATGCTGTTCGTCACGGGCAGCGCGGTGAACGTGCAGTCGCTGCTAGGCTTCATCTTCATCGTCGGCATCAAGGTGGCCAACACGGTGCTGATGACCGACTGCGCCCAGGAACTGCGGCGGCACGAGGGGCTAACGCCGCTCCAGGCCATCCGCAAGGCGGCGTCGCTGCGCGTGCGGCCGGTGACCATGACGGCCCTGGCAGCGTTCTTTGCCATGATTCCGACGGCCCTGGCGCTGGAGAAGGGCAGCGAGGCCAACGCACCGCTGGCGCGGGCGATCCTCGGCGGTCTGCTCGCCGGCGAGCCCGCCACGCTGTTCGTGCTGCCGGCGCTGTACGCCATCCTGGTGCGCGACGGCAAGAAGAAGCTGGGTGAGGTGGTCGAGGACGACTACGCGGAAGGTCATGGCCACGGTCATGGCCACGACCACGGCCACGGCCCGGCGGGGATTCAGCCCGCGCACTGATCGTGAGCCGGCCGGATAACAACAACCCCGGAGGATTCACCACAGAGAACGCTCTCCGCGTTCTCTGTGGTGAATCCTCCGGGGTTCTCTTTTTGGTCCAGCAGCGCCGGGCGCCGAACAAACCGAAGAATTACTCGCCCGCACAATCGGCATTGGCCGAAAAGAAGGAAGAGTCCAGGGCGGCGCACGGAAACAGCAGCCGCCAGTTCGCCCGGTTCGCCCAGGTTTCGCAAGTAGGACTTTTGCGAGGGAATCATGGCTCTTACACGCCGATGCTGTTGGTGCGTCGTGTTACTGGCCGCGGCCGGCCTGGTCGCCGCGCCGGCCGTGCCGGCCCAACCCCCGGGGCAGAAGCCGGCCGCGAACGGCGAGCAGGCGCCGCCACCTCGCCCAGTCACGCTCCCGCTGCCAGACGCCGCCGCCACGCTGCTGACCGGCCCGATGGCGCCCGTCGATCTGGACAACGCCCTGAAGCTGGCCGGGGTCCAGAACCCGGAAATCCTGGAGTCCCGCGCGGTGGTCGAGGAGGCCGTCGCCCTGCGGCAGCTGGCCGCCACCTATTTCCTGCCGAACATCAACCTCGGCGGCAACCTCGACACCCACACAGGCACCCTGCAACAGTCGAACGGCAACATCATCAAGGTGAACCGCGATTCGTTGTTCCTCGGCATGGGTGCCAACGCCATCGCCGCCGGCTCGGTCAACATCCCGGGTGTGCAGTTGATCGGTAACGTCTCCGTCGGCGTCTTCAACTACCTGATCAGCCGGCAGGTGGTGGCGCAGCGGCAGTTCGCCAGCGAGGCGGTTCGCAACCAGGTGCTGCTGCGCGTGACCGGCGCGTACCTGGACCTGATGTCGGCGCAGGGCCGCTACGCCATCGCCCGGCAGAACCGCGAGGAGGTGCGCGAGATCGCCCGCATCACGGACGAGTTCGCCAAGGCCGGCCAGGGCCGCAGGTCCGACGCCGACCGCGCCGCGGCCGAACTGGAGCAGCGGCAGGTCGAGGTGCTTCAGGCGGAGGGCGACATTGTGGCCGCCAGCGCCCGGCTGTGCCAGGTGCTGAACCTGGACCCGTCCACGCGCCTGGTGGTCACCGACGCCTGGGCGGTGCCGGCGCCGCTGGTGCCCGATCCCATCCCGCTGCCGGAACTGCTCATCATCGCCCTGCGGCAGCGCCCCGAGTTGAAGGAGCGCCGGGCGGCCATCGACGCGGCGCTGCTGGAGTTGCACGGGGCCAAGATGCTGCCGTTCTCGCCGAACTACATCCTCGGCTACAGCACCGGCAGCTTCGGCGGCGGCAGCAACACCGAGGCGTTGCCGCCCACGTCGCAGTCGCGCTTCGACAACTTCTACGGCCGCCAGGACGTGGACGTGATCGTCTACTGGACGCTGCAAAGCATGGGGCTGGGCAACCTGGCGCTGATCCGAGCGTCGGACGCGCGGGCCCAGATCGCCAACTTCCGGCTGCTGGAGGTGCTCAACCGGGTGCGGATGGAAGTGGCCGCGTCCTATGCCCGGACGCATGCCCGCTTCGCCCAGATCGGCGTGAACGAGCGGGCCGTCAAGGCCAGCACGGAGGGCTTCCAGCAGGACTACGTGCGTGTCAAGAACCGCGAGGGGCTGCCGATCGAGGTGCTGGACAACCAGCGCCTGCTGAGCCGCGCCCGCTTCGAGTACCTGGGATCGATCCTCGACTACAACCGCGCCCAGTTTGAGTTGTTCGTGGCCCTGGGGCAGCCACCGCGCAAGTATCTCGCCCGTCCGGTGCCGGCGACCCTGGTGCTGCCGCCCGAGGTCGTCCCGCCCGACGTCCAGTCGCTGCCGCCCGAAGCCCAGCTGCCGCCCGGAGCCCAGCTGTCGCCGCCGCCCGGCGCGGTCAAGGGGCCGGCGATGCTGCCGTAGCGCGTACGGTGCTGGTGTCGGGGGGGTGGCGGGGAACGGGTTTGTACTCCGTGGAGGTCGGTTCATGAAGGGCAAGCAACAGGCCAGCACCGGCTCGTGGCGGCGCACCCGGCTTCGGTCGGCATGGGTCGGGGCCACGATCCTCGGCGTCCTGGTCGGCACCGGTGGCTGCCAGTCCGATCCGGTGCTGCCGCCGCCAGTGAACATCAACCGGGCCGCGCAGACCGCCCTGGGGCCGCAGATCGGCCTGCCGGCACGAACCAGCAGCCCGTCGGCGGCGGCGGACGCTGTGCTCGGGACGATCCGGCCCGCCGGGGGCGTGGCCGGCGCGGCGCCGGCGGACGCGGCAAAGGGGCCGATCCTGGTCACGCAGCCGTGGTCGCCGTGGGCGAAGCTTGGCGTCCCGGCGAATCCCGCCGACCCCCAGGCTGGCAAGCCACGGCAGGAGCCCGCGGCCGCCGCGGCGCCAGCCACCCGGGTGTCCTTGCTGGACGGCGGCGCGCTGCCCAGCGTGGCCGGGACGGCGGCGCCGGGCACGCTGCCGCCACTCGTGCTGGACAGCCCGTGTACGCCCATCGATCTGGAAACGGCGTTGCGCCGCGGCGGGGCGGCCAACCCCACCATTGCCGCGGCCCTCGCCGCCGTGCAGATCAGCCTGGCGGATCAGCTGCTGGCCGACGTGATCGCGGTGCCGTCGATCAACATCGGTGCCAGCTACGACTGGCACCAGGGCAACCTGCTCTCGTCCAAGGGCCTGATCCGCAACGTGCTCCGCGATGCGTTTGACGCCGGCCTGGGCGCCGGGGCCCGTGCCGCCGAATCCGTGCCCTGGCAAGTACAGGGTGTCCGCTTCGTCGCCCCGATGGCAAACGCCCTCTTTGAACCGGTTGCGACGCGGTATGTGGTCTCTTCCCGGCGCCTCGACGCAGCCGCCACGAACAACAACATCCTGTTAGAGGTAGCGGTGAGCTACTTCGACCTGGCGGGCGCCGAGGCAATGGTGACGGCGCTGCGGCAGTCGGAGGTGGAGGTGGCCGCGGTGGTGCAACAGACGGCGAAGTTCGCGAAGGAAGGCCAGGGCCGCGAGTCGGACGCGAACCGCGCCCGGGCAGACGCGGAACTGCTGGAGTCGGAGCGCGTCCGCGCCGAGGAAGAGGTGGCGGTGGCGGCGGCGCAGCTGGCGCGGCTGCTGAACGTGGACCCGAACGCGTCGCTGCGGGTGCCGGACGGCCCGCTGGGCATGGTACAGCTCGTGGACCCGCACACGAACAATGAGGAGTTGGTGCAGATCGCCCTGGCCCAGAACCCCGAATTGCTGGCCCGCACCGCCGACGTGCAGGTGTTCACGACACGGCTGCGCGAGGAGCGTTTCCGGCCGTTTCTGCCGACGCTCTTCGCGGGCTACAGCTTGAGCGCCTTCGGCGGCGGCGGCGACCAGACAGCGCCAGCTTTCGGGCGAATCTTCAGCCGCCAGGACGTGGACGTCATGGCCATCTGGACGCTGCAGGGCCTTGGCCTGGGCAACCTGGCGATCCAGCGCAACGTGGCGGGGCGCGTGGACGAGGCCGCGGCGGAGCGGGCGCGCGTGGCCAACGCCGTCCGCAGCGCCGTCAGCGAGGCCCGGGCGTTGTGTCTGGCGCGGCTGAACGACGTGGAGGTGGCGCGGCGGCGCATGGCCACCGCTCAGGAGGGCTTCCGCCTCAACCAGGAACAGGCCTGGAACCTGGAGGCCCGGCCCATCGAGGTACTCCAAAACTTCAAACAACTGGTGGACGGCCGTCGCGAACTGATCCGCGCCCTGGTCGGTTACAACCAGGCGCAGTTCCAGCTGTTCGTGGCCATGGGCCAGCCGCCCGGCGGCATCGGCGCCGACGCCGGCGCCGGCGGCCCCGGTTGCGCGCGGCCGTGAGCGATCACGGCGAGCGGCGCGGCGTTAGCCCGCCGGTCCTGGGCAGCACCGGCGGGCTAACGCCGCGCCGCTCGCCGTGCTGTCCCCTCGGTCACAGCAGGCCAGGGCCTCGTCCAGGTCTGCCGCCAGTTCCGGCGTACACGGCACCGCGGCCCCGGACGGCGGCGCTTCCGGCACCAGCCAGCCCGCCAGCGCCGCCACCAGTTCCGCCACGCCCGCGCCCGTCAGCGCCGACACCCGCGGCGCGTCCGGCACAGCCGCATGGTCCCACGCGGCGGGCAGGTCGGCCCTGGTGACGATGTACCGCACCCCCGCAATCACCTCCGCCGGCCACTGCGGTGGCGCGGCGCCGTCCAGCAGCCACAGGCACACGTCCGCCTGCGCCGCCGCGGCCGCCGCCAGTTGCTGGCCCTGGTGCTCCAGCGCTTCCGTCGTCGTCCGCCAGCCAGCCGTGTCCGCGAGGTCCACCGGCCAACCGCCCACCACCAGCCGGCTCGTCACCACATCGCGCGTCGTGCCCGGCGTCGGCGCCACCACGCTGCGCTCGTAACCCAGCAGCGCGTTCACCAGGCTGCTCTTGCCGACGTTCGCCGCCCCGGCAACCACCACCCGCCACGGCCGTGTCAGATGCCGGCCGACGCCGCCGAATTTCGTGACCGCCGCCAGCAGCCGCCCCGCCCCGACCACATCGCCGGCATCAAGACACGCCTGAACGCGCTCCAGCTCCCGCCCCAGCGCTCCCGCGTGCTGATCCAGCACGACCGCCGCGGTGCGTGCCGTCAGCGCCTCGGGCAGCACTTCCAGGGCCAGCCGGGCCAGCGCGCCACCGCCGGCAGTGCGCCGCTCCAGCTCCTGCCACGAACACACCGCCACGCCCTGCGCCGCCAGCACCTCTTGCAACAGCGCCACCACTTCGCGGCCGCCGTGACAGTGAATCTCCAGCCACGGCGCCGGCAGCCCACGCTTGACGGCAAGCACCACCTCGTCGCTACTGCCGCGGCCGGCGTCGCCGAAGCGGCCCAGCCAGAAGCGGCCCGGCTCCGGCACCTCCGGCAGCGGTTTCTGGAAGCGTGCCCGCACCGCCGCCCACGCTCCCGGGCCGCGCACCGCCAGCGTCGCCAGCGCCGCCACGCCCGGCGGCGTCAGGCACGCCTGCCATGTGGCCTTCTCTTCTCCCCTCTCCCCCTTGAGGGGGAGAAGGGTTGGGGGTGAGGGGGCGGTCATGGCAGCGCGGCGGCGCTGAGGCGCGCGCCCTCCAGAGTGATTTCCGGCCACAGCACCGCGGCGCCCACGGCAGCGTGCAGCAGCGGGCCGTCGCCGCCGGCCAGGTAAAGCTCAGGCGGCGGCAGGTCGGGCCGGCCGCGGCCGAATTCGCTCGCCAGGGTGCGGATCGCGGCGGCCACGCTCCAGAACACGCCCACCTCCAGCGCCGCCGTGGTGGACGCGCCGGGCCGCGGCGGTGGGACGGTGTGCAGTTCGATGCGCGGCAGCAGCGCGGTGTAGTCGTGCAGTGCCTGCACCATCAGACGCAGGCCCGGCAGGATGGCGCCGCCGCAGAACGCCCCGGTGTCGTCGATCCAGTCCACCGTCACAGCACTGCCGGCGTCCACGACCACCGCCGGCACGCCTGGCGTCCGCCGGCTGTTGACGGCCACGGCGTTCAGCAACCGATCAATGCCCGCACGATCAGGGTACTCCAACCGCACCTCCAACGGCAGGTCGCGCGCCAGGAGCAGCACCGTCACGGTGAAGCCGCGCTGCCGCAGCCAGTCGGCCAGGGCATCGCGGCGTTGCGGGTGAACGCCGCTCAGCACCCACGGCGCCGCCGGCGGTAGCGGCCAGCGCCTCCAGCTGCTGCGCCCAGGTGTCCGGCTCCGGCGGCAGCGCCACCACCTCCGCAACGCGGCCAGCCTCGCAGCGGCCCCACTTGATGCGCGTGTTGCCAACATCAACAACGACTGCGGCGTTCACGACTGTTCGACGCCTCCCAGCGCCAGGGGTTCGGCCGCGGGTGGTTCCGACGGCGTCTCGGCCAGCGTGCGAGCCAGGTCGCGCACCAGCCGCTCCAGGCCCTGGCCGGTCACCGCCGACAGCAGCAGCACGTCGCGGCCAAGGTCGGCCTCCAGCCGCGCCCGCACGTCCGCGCTGCCGGTCAACTCCGCCTTGCTGACGGCGACAAGCTCCGGCTTCTCGGCCAGACCGCGACGGTGCAGTTCCAGTTCGCGGCGCACGGTATGGTAGTTCTGTACCGGATCGCTTTTGTCCGCGGGGAAGGGTTCGACCAGATGGACGAGCACACGTGTGCGCTCGACATGCCGCAGGAACTCGTGCCCCAGGCCGACGCCGCTGTGAGCGCCCTCGATCAGGCCGGGCAGGTCGGCCAGTACCAGCGTCTGCTCGTCGCCGAGCCGGACCAGACCGAGGTTGGGGTGCTTGGTTGTGAACGGATAGTCGGCGATCTCCGGCCGGGCGCGCGACAGCCGGCTGAGCAGCGTGGACTTGCCCGCGTTGGGCAGGCCGATCAGCCCGGCGTCGGCGATGACTTTCAGCTCCAGGGTGATCCAGCGTTCCTCGCCGGGAGTGCCGGGCTGCGTCTCGCGCGGGCGCGGTTGACGGCCGTGGCGAACGCCTTGTTGCCGCGACCGCCGCGACCGCCCTGAGCGATGGTCACCTCTTCGCCGGCCGTCTTCAGGTCGCGCAGCTGATGGCCGCGGTCGCGGTCGTAGATGAGGGTGCCCGGCGGCACGTCGATGACCAGATCCGGCGCCTTGTGGCCGTGCCGGTTGGCGCCGCCGCCACGGCCGCCGTTCTCCGCCCGCCAGTGCTTCTGATGCACGATGGGCGCCAGGCTGTCGGCGCCGGCCACGGCGCGGATGACGACACTACCGCCGTCGCCGCCGTCGCCGCCGTCCGGGCCGCCCTTCGGCACGTACTTCTCGCGGCGGAAGCTGCAACAGCCGCGGCCGCCGTCACCGCCCTTGACGTAGATGGTCACCCGATCAACAAACATGGTGGGTCACTTTGGGTTGGAGTGCTGGGAGCGACGTGGAATTGTAGGGGAAGACGTGAGGGGGTGACAAGGTGAGGGGGTGAGGGAAGGATTATTGTTTGTTGTGGCCTGGTCTCCGGACCAGGCCACTTGGCCGACCGAAGGTCTCCTCCGCGTTCCAGCCACTGGAAGAGAGATGGGGTTCAGTCTCCTTGTTCGACCTGCCTTACTGAGTGCCACTCGCCTGAGGCGGCCCCGAGATCGAGAGCGTACCGCTTGCCGCCGCTCGGAATGGGCACCGTCCGTGTGGCAGCGCGGCGCGAAGCGATCAATCTGACCCTCCTGGGGCTCGATTGATCGGTTCGCGCCAGCGGCAGTAGATCGAGTTGGGGCGCGGGGTGATCCCATTCAACCACTTCCATGTGGTACTGGATCGGCCTGTCCTTGCACTTGCGACAAATGACAAAGATAGAATTTACCGGAAAGTGCTGCCGCGGGTTTACCAGGGCGAGGAGATGGGAGCATTTCAGCTTTTCAGCTTTTCGAAGATTACGCGATCGTAATAAACATTCTCACCAGCATTATCCGAAAATAAAGACAATCCTTTCGAATCGGAGCACCTGCGCGTCGTCACCCGCGGAGCAGGATGAATGGAGTCACATGCGATGAAACGAATCCACAGACTGACATTGCTTGTTCTCCTGTCGCTGGTGATGATCTCCGGTTGCCTGCCGTTGCCCAATCGCCCTGAACCTCCGGGAATACTGGCGACCGCACCCCCCCTGGGCTCCCCGGTGGCCAGCGATGGCATCGTGCCTGCGTCCGCCGCCCTCCGCGCACCGACGCAGCCCTCCCAGGTCGCGCCGCCGCCGCCCCCGCGCGAGCAGGTGTTGGCTCAGGTACAGCTCTTCCCCCCGGCCCCGCTACCGTCTGGCAGCGGCCAGGCGAGCCTGCCGGCGCCGCCGCTGGAACTGACCGATCTGCCCTTGCCGATCAACCTCGCCACGGCGTTGCGGCTCGCCGATGCCCGGCCGCTCGTCGTGGCCGCCGCCCAGGCCAGCGCCTGGGTGGCCGAGGCGCAACTCCAGCAGGCCAAGCTCATCTGGGTTCCCGAACTCGATCTGGACGTGGTTTATTTCCGGCACGACGGCTACGGCCCGGATTTCAACCGCGGTTCCACGGTGCCGTTCGACCTCAACAGCACGAGACTGCCCATCAGCCAGAACCTCAACTATTTCTACGCCGGCGGCGGCCTCTACACGGTCTTCGCCGTGACGGACGCCATTTTCCAGCCCCTGGCGGCGCGGCAGGTTCTGGATTCGCGGCGCTGGGACATCCAGGCCGCCAAGAACGACGCCTTGCTGCTGACGGCCCAGTCCTACTTTGACGTACACCGCTACCGCGGCATGTACGCTGGCGCCCTCGACACCGTCCAGCGCGGCCGCCAGCTGGTCGAACGCATCCGCCTGCTGAGCGAGGAACTCGTGACCAAGGCCGAGGTCAATCGCGCCCAGCGGCAGCTCGCCGACCTGGAGCAACGGGCCGTCTCCGCCCGCGAGCAGTGGCGCGTGGCCAGCGCCGACCTGACCCAGGTGCTCCGCCTCGACCCGCGCGCCGTGGTCGTGCCGGTTGAGCACGACCACCTGCAGATCACCCTGATCGACCCCGCCCGCCCGCTCGACAACCTGATGCCCATCGGCCTGGCCAACCGCCCCGAACTCAAGGCGCAGCAGGCGCTGATTCAGGCGGCCCAGGTGCGCATCCGCCAGGAGAAGTTGCGGCCGTTCATCCCCAGCGTCATCATCACGGGCTTCCAGACCCCCGGAGACATGCGTATGCAATTCGGGTTCTTCGGCACCGGCTCGGACAGCAGCATGAACTTGTGGAGCCTGCGCGACGACATCAGCACGCAGCTCGTCTGGCAGGCCGAGGGCCTGGGCTTTGGGAACCTGGCGCGGGTCAAGGAGCGGCGCGGCGAAGAGTCGCGGGCCATGGTCGATCTCAACCGCGTCCAGGACATGGTTGCCGCGGACGTGACCCAGGCTCAGGCGAACCTCCAGTCGGCGGCGGTTCGGGTCAGCCAGGCCGAGCGCTCCTTGCGGGAGGCGCGCATCACCTTCGAGAAGAACTACGAAGGCCTGCGCCAGACCACCCGCTTCGAGAACGTTCTGATCCAGGCCTACCGCCCGCAGGAAGCAGTTGTCGCCCTCGCCCGGTTGCGGGACGCCTACGACGAATACTTCGGCACGGTGGCCGACTACAACCAGGCGCAGTTCCGGCTGTTCCACGCCCTGGGCTACCCCGCCCAGGGAATCTCCAGCCTCCAGCCCCCGGGTGAGGTCGTGCCGGTGGACACGACGCGGCCCGGCTACCTGCCCGCGGTGGGCGTCGGACCGCCCCCGGCAACTCGGTAAGGGGTGTCCCGAGGGAACGGTAAGTCAAGCGAACGAAAGGAGTCCTCCGATGAAGCGCCTGGATTGGTGCCTGGTCGCCCTGACAGCCTTGCTGCTGGCGTGCTTCGAACCGGCGCCCGCCCGCGCTCAGTCCCAGGTCGCGCTCGGGGCGCCCACGGTCCTGACCGCCCAGCCCCAAGGCGCCCCGGAGCAGGTCCTTCCCCCGCCGGAAACTGGTGTATCAGCCGCGGGCCTGAGGATTGCGTCGCCTGAGCCGACCGACGTGCCGCTGCCGATCAACCTGGCCGCCGCCCTGAAGCTCGCCGATGCCCGGCCGCTGATCGTGGCCGCCGCCCAGGCCAGCGCCTGGGTGGCCGAGGCGCAGCTCCAGCGCGCCCAGGTTCTCTGGCTCCCCACGCTCAACCTCGGCGCGGATTACGTCCGGCACGACGGCTATGGGCCGGACTTCAACCGCGGCATCAATACCGCGGCCCGGCCGCTCAACCAGAACGTCAACTTTATGTACGCCGGTGCTGGCATCACCCAGGGCGTCGCCCTGACCGACGCCATCTTCTCGCCCCTGGCGGCGCGGCAGACCCTCAACGCGCGGCGCTTCGACATCCAGACCGCCAAGAACGACGCCCTGTTACAGACGGCCCGGGCTTACTTCGACGTACATCGCTACCGCGGCATGTACGCCGGCGCCCTCGACACCGTCCAGCGCGGCCAAAAACTGGTCGAGCGCGTCAAGCTGCTGAGCGAGGAATTCGTGGCCAAGGCCGAGGTCAACCGTGCCCAGCGGGCGCTCGCGGACCTGGAGCAGATGGCCGCCTCCGCCCGCGAGCAGTGGCGCGTGGCCAGCGCCGACCTGACCCAGGTGCTCCGCCTCGACCCGCGCGCCGTGGTCGTGCCGGTCGAGCACGACCACCTGCAAATCACCTTGATCGACCCCGCCCGCCCACTCGACGACCTGATCCCCATCGGCCTGACTAACCGCCCCGAACTGGCGGCGCAGCAGGAACTCGTGCAGGCAGTGCTGGTGCGCATCCGGCAGGAGAAACTGCGGCCGTTGCTGCCCAGCATTTTGCTCAACGGCTTCCAGACGCCGCAGGAATTGCTTCAGGTTGGTGCCCAGGGCTTCGGCAACGGCGGTAAGTTGAACCTGTGGGGCTCCCGCGATGACTTCAGCCCTCAGGTGCTGTGGCAAATCAAAGGCATGGGGCTCGGGAATCTCGCGATGATTAAGGAGCAGCGCGGCGAACAGTCCCGGTCCATCGTGCAGCTGTTCATGGCTCAGGATCGGGTGGCCGCGGACGTGACCCGGGCCCAGGCCCGGCTCCAGTCGGCGGCGGTTCGGGTCGGCCAGGCCGAGCGCTCCTTGCGCGAGGCCCTCATCACCTACGACAAGAACTACGAGGGCATGCGGCAGACCAAGCGGTTCGGGAATCTCCTGGTCCAGGCGTACCGGCCGCAGGAAGTGGTCGTCGCCCTGGAGAGTTTGAAGGGGGCTTACGACGAGTATTTCGGCACGGTGGCGGACTACAACCAGGCGCAGTTCCAGATGTTTTTCGCCCTGGGCTACCCCGCCCAGGAAGTCACCCGATTCCACACCCCCGGCGAGCCCATGCCGGTGGACCCGTCGCGGCCCGGCTACCTGCCGCCGGTGGGCGTCGGCCCGCCGCCGGCGACCCGTTAAGGGCTGCCGATAACGACCAGGCCCCGGTTCCGTTTCGCGCGGACAGAATCCAGGCGAACTGGAAACGGGGCCTGGTCGTTTCCGCCTCCGCGTCACCGCGGACAGGCCCCGTTCAGACAGGGGCCGCCGAGCGCGTCGATGATGTCCGTGGCACCGGGCACGGAGGGCTGATAGGGGCCGTTGCCGCCCAGGTGCAGGAGTTGGGCCTCGTCGCGCGGGCGCCGGTGAAAGGGCCAAAGGTGTGGATGCCGGGCGACAGCTCGGCCCCGAACGGCGGCAGGCCGCCGCCGTCCCAGCCATACGGGGCGTGCGCGTAGTGAACGAACGGCCGACAGTAGCCGCGGTAGTAGGGCACATAGGCGACCGGCCGCCAGCGCGTGGAGATCGGCGTCAGCGGGGAGCCGTAATACGGGACGAACGTGCCTTTGTGGTGCGGCGGCCCGTCCGGGCTCTCCAGCGGGGGAAGAATCGCCACCCCGCGTTCGTTGGCCGCCACCGCCGTCGGGAATGACAGCACCGCGGCGAGGGCCATCGAGCCGACCAGGACTGCGAGCGCTCGTTTCATGGAGATCCTTCTCCTTCTGTGCCCGGGCGAGGGGAAATCCTGCCGTTCTACTTCGTCGCGCGGGCGGGCGGAGGGGGAGACATTGGTGCGCACGGCGCGGCGGATTCGCTTGCCACTGCCGCAAAGAATGGCACATCCGGCACGACCGGATTGTTGGGCCGCCGCGAACCGCTCAGCTCCCCGCCGGCGCCGCCGCCGCGATTTTGCGGTACGTCCGGATCGCCTGCTGAAACGCCTCCTGCGCCGCGGGACGCTCCTGCTCGGCGATGACCCGGCTGCGGGCCCGCCACAGCTGCTCGATGCAGGCGGCGCACCACAGCGCACTCTTGCGGCTCGCCCGAATCGGCTGACCGCCAACGATCACGTTGACCGGGTTGGTGTGCAGCTGTGGAAACTGCCGCAGCGCCACCCAGCTGCTGCGCTCGATCGGCACCTCAAAGATCAGGTCATGCGTCTGATCGTCCGCCGGCACTTCCTTTTTGGCGACCACCTGGCCGTTGACGATCAGTTCCACCAGCCGCTTGTTGCCCAGCGGCACGGTGCCGCCCTTGGCGGTGCCCAGCGGCGTCGCCTTGGCGAACGCCACCTTCGCCTTGACCATCACGGCGCCGGCCCTGGCCAGCTGCACCGCGTCGCCCGAGGACACCCCGTTGACACTGAACTGCAGCGCGTGGGCGTAGCCGTCCGAGACGTAGGAGCGGCCCTCCGCCAGCGCCTTGCACCAGGCGCGGAAATCGATCTTGTCCACCTTGCCGAGCTGCACGTACACACGGCCCTCGCCGACGCGGCTGCCGCTGATGCACGGGAAGTCGGTTTCGCCGCTCACCTTCAGCGGGAAGCCGCAGTTCATGATGTGATACCAGCAGTTCCACTCCGGCACCCGCTGCGTGTCCATCGCGCTGATGAAGTCGCACAGTCCCTGCGCTGCCGTGACGAAGATTTCCTGGGCGCCGATGCCGTTCAGCTCCGGGATCGCCAGGTTCGGCAGCCGGTTCATGACGCGCACGTGGCTGTCGATCAATTCCTTCTCGGACAGCTTGCCGTCGCTGTTGGTGTCGATGGCCTTGAAATCCTCGGGCAGCAGGCCCCTGGCCGCCTCCTTGGGACTGAGGAACAAATCCTTGTCGGTGTCCAGTTCGCCGAGCAACCGTTTGGCCGCGGCGACGGCGTTGACGTTCAATCCATTGGCGGAGTGAGCGTAGCCCGTGTAGGCGCCCTGCTTCTTGGCCCAGCGCATCAGCGGCGTCGTCCACGTCGGCCAGCCCTTGGTCTTGGTGCCGTCCGAGCCCGGATAGGTCTGGTCCTTCAGGTTCAGCAGACAGACATGGCCCAGCGCCTGCGAGCCGAAGCCGCTCACCTCGATGTCGTACTTCAGCAGCGTGAACGGCTCGCTGATCTTGTTCGGCTCCGCTTCAAAGAACTGCCGTTGAAAATCAAAGCACGGGCCCCAGGTCAAGTTGCAGCCGACATTCAGGCCCTCGCCCTTGACGTGCAGGAACATGTCGCGCGGATAAACGCCCTCGGTCGGGCTGGTGTAGTGGGCGCAGCCGGCCGCGTGAATGTGGTGGTCACCCGAGTAGAAGCCGAAGTCCCTCGTGTTGATCCAGCGCTGCAGCTTCACGTCGATCTTCGCCGAGCCCTTCGCGGGGATGGTCACGGTGCGCCGCAACAGCCGATATTCGGGACCGCGGCCGTAGTCCATCGTCAGTTCGCCCGGCGGCAGCAGCACCACGTCGCCATCGCCGCGATACACCTGGTCCTGGAAGAAGAAGTCCGGGGCCAGGCGTTTGGCGCGCGGCGGGTAGACGTTGCCGTGTTTGTCCTTGAAGGTGAAGCGGCCGATGGTCGGCGTGCCGTCGAAGTCGCGCACGCCCAGCTTGACGGTGATGGCCGGCCGCACGTCGAACAGCACCGGCACCTCGCCGCGGAAGCCGAGGTCCTGCGTCCCCTGGCCGACGTTGAAGCCCAGCGTCGCCTCGCGGGCGCCCGCCGCGCTGCTGGTAATTAGCGCCAGGGCGTACTCGACTTTCAGGCCGCTCAGGTTCGCCGTCATCGGTGGCTTGCGGAACAGCTCCACGTCCAGGAAATGGTCCTTCGACGGCTTGCCCTTGAGCTTCGACGCGCCGCCGGAGAAGACCGGGCCGGCCTGTGGGCTGGCGACACGCAGCTGCGCCGTGACCGTGCTGTCATTGATGATTTTGATGACGTGGGGCACATGGCCGGACTGTTGCAGCACCGCCTTCGCTGGGCCGCGGGCCGCCTTGACGCGCGCCTCCGGCGACAGCGTGACGACCACCAGCACGTGTTTGTCGAGGATTTGCTGGAGTTTTTTGGCGTCCTGATCCTTGACGGCCGCCTGCAACTGCTTCGTGACCTCCGCCGGCAGCGGCGCGCCGAGGAAGTCGAGCGCCTGCAGCAGACGCTTGACGTTGGCGGCCAGGGGCTGGCCCTCGACCGCGACGGGCGGAATTTCCTGAGCCGAGACGGCCCCGAGCGGGCACAGGCTCAACAGCGCCAGCGCGGCGGCGACGCCGAGCCGGCGCGGCATGCGCGACACAGCAGCCATGACTCTTCTCCCTGGTGCGACGCGGGCAACGGGTGGAACGCTGGTTTGGGTATACAGCGGCGCCGGGGCGCTGTCCAGGGAAACCCAGAAAGCAGGATGGGGCCGGAAGGTGAAATGAAAAACCGCCACCCGGGCCGGGGGGGGACCGGCGCACAGGTGGCGGCAGTGTGGCGGACGCGCCGCCGGTGCGGAGCACGGCACTGAAGCGGTTCACGCAGGGCACACGACGTGGCACGGCTCTCCAGAGCCGTGCGCTTTCCACCACGGCTCTGGAGAGCCGTGCCACGGTTTGTGGTCCACGCGCTGGCGAACCGCGCTAATTGCAACCGCAGCCGCCGTTGGCGGAACCAGAACCACCGGTGCCGGAACCGCAGCCGCCATTACCGGGGTCAGTGGCGCCGCCGGGACCGGAGCCAGAGCCGCTGCCGGGAATGACCGGCCGCCCAGGTGACCCGGGCGGGGGGGGCAGCATACACGGCTCGCCGAAGAACTGCCGGCAAGAGCCAAACATGAACGTCAGGTCCGTGGTAATGTTGCCGCAGCCCACCGAGTTATGGGTGTCCCAGCAGCAAAAGCCCATGGAACGGGCGAAGCTCTTGACGTGGGTGCAGCACTGGTGGTAGAACTTCCCGATCGGTCCTCGCTCGGGTTCAGGCGGCGGGACGGCGTTCGGCGGCGTGGCGTCGTGCGGGACGACCGGCACGATCGCATACGCCTGGATCACCACCGGGTTACCGGTCAGCACGGGCGCCGGGGCTGTCGGCACTTGCGCCGCCAGGGGACCGGCCCACCAGGCTCCCAGGGTCACCACCAACGTCAACTCCAACGGCCATAGCCAACGGTTCATGCGTCCGACCTCCTGTCTTCCCGTCACCAGTTGCCGCCAACATCCCTTCTATCGGCAACCGCCACCGCCGGGGTTTGCAAAAAAGCGAAGTTTGGGCAGCGGAGGAAATGAACGAGCCCCGTTTACGTTTCGCGCTGGTAGCAGTCCGCGCGAAGGGTGGCCATGACATGCTCTCCAGCGTGGGGGCGGAAGGACGGTTACTGTTTCACGACCGGCAACTCCTTGACGGTCACCCGCTCTTTCCTGCGGCTGTTGCCGAACAGCTTGTGCCAGACCCACATCACCGGGTCGTAATATTCATCCACCACGCGCTCCTTGAGCGGGATGATGCCGTTGTCGGTGATGTGAATGTGTTCGGGGCAGACCTCGGTGCAGCATTTGGTGATGTTGCACAGGCCGATGTTCAACTGATCCTTGACCAGCGGCAGCCGATCAACGGTATCCAGCGGGTGCATGTCCAGGCTGGCGACGCGAATCATGAAACGCGGGCCGCCGAACATCTCACCTTCCTTCTTGTCGTGGTCGCGCAGCACATGGCAAACGTCCTGGCACAAAAAGCACTCGATGCACTTGCGGAACTCCTGAACGCGATCGACTTCTTCCTGGGCCATGCGCCAGGTGCCGTCGGCCTCCTTCGGCCCCGGCTTGAACGGCGGGATCATCTTGTTGACGCGGTAGTTCCAGGACACGTCAGTCACCAGGTCCTTGATGAGCGGGAACGTGTGCATCGGCTGCAACGTGATGGGCCGATCCTGGGGCACGGTGTCCATGCGCGTCATGCACATGAGGCGCGGCTTGCCGTTGATCTCCGCGGAGCAGGAGCCGCACTTGCCGGCCTTGCAGTTCCAGCGGCACGCCAGGTCCGGCGCCTGCGTCGCCTGAATCTGATGCACGGCGTCCAGCACGACCATGCCCTCGCCGACCTCGGCCGTGTAGGTCTTGTAAGCGCCGCCCGTCTTGTCGCCGCGCCAGATCTGAAAAGTGGCCGTCGCCATGGGAAACCCTTTCTTTGATCCACAGCTGACACAGATTTCACAGATGAAGACAAATCAATTTGATTGTCATCTGCGAAAGCTGTGTCAGCTGTGGATCAATACTCATGCCAGCTCTTCGGGCAGCTTGCCCTCGTTCTGTTCCTTGATGACCTCTTTCAGTTCCTCGGGCATGGGCGGGATCGGGTCGAGCCGAATCTGCATCTTGCCGTCGTCGCCCTTCCAGACGACCGAGTTCACCTTGCCGAAATTCTGATTGTCCTTCTTCGCGTAATCAAGGCGAAACTGGCCGCCGCGGCTCTCCTTGCGCAGCAGAGCCGCCCGCGCGACCGCCTCGGACACCGTCAGCAGGTTGGGCAGGTCCATCGCCGTGTGCCAGCCTGGGTTGTACTCGCGGTTGCCCGGCGCCTGCACGCGCCGCGCCCGCTGCCAGAGCTGTTGCAAGCCCTCCAGCGCCTTCAGCATCTCGTCCTCCTTGCGGACGATGCCGACCAGATCCTGCATCATGTCCTGCAAGTCCTGCTGCACCTTGAACGGGTTCTCCTGACCCTGCGGCGCGTCCATGAACGACAGCGCCCACTTCTCGGTCTCGTCGATCTGGTCCTGGTGGACCTGGCCGAGGGACTGGCCGCGGGTGTACTGGGCCGCGTGCTCGCCGGCGCGCTTGCCCAGCACCAGCAGGTCCGACAGCGAGTTGCCGCCCAGCCGGTTGGCGCCGTTGATGCCGGCCGCACACTCGCCGCAGGCGAACAGGCCGGGAATCTTGCTGGACATCTGCGTGTCCGCATCGACGCGGACGCCGCCCATGACATAGTGCGTCGTCGGGCCGACCTCCATCGGCTCCTTCGTGATGTCCAGGCCGCCCAGCTCCTTGAATTGATGATACATGCTCGGCAGCTTCTTCTTCCAGTGCTCCGCCGCGTTGAAGCTCGGCTGCCGCTGCTTCATCCACTTCGCGAACGAGTCCAGTTCCAGGAAGACGCCGCCGTGCGGACTACCGCGGCCCTCCTTGACCTCGCGCACGATGCAGCGGGCCACGTGGTCGCGCGTCAGCAACTCCGGCGGCCGCCGCGCGTCCTTGCCCTGGTACTGGGCGCCGATGACGTAGAGGAAACCCTCCTCCTCGTTGTCGGCGGTCTGCGGCTTGTAGTTGTCCGGGATGTCGCCGAACAGGAAGCGGACGCCCTTGTTGTTGCGCAGGACGCCGCCCTCGCCGCGAACGCCCTCGGTCACCAGGATGCCGCGGACGCTCGGCGGCCAGACCATGCCGGTCGGGTGGAACTGGATGAACTCCATGTCGATCAGCTCGGCGCCGGCGTTGTAGGCCAGGGCGTGGCCGTCGCCGGTGTACTCCCAGCTGTTGCTGGTGATCTTGTACGCCTTGCCAATGCCGCCGGTCGCCAGCACCACCGCCTTCGCCCGGAACAGCACGAAACGGCCGAGTTCGCGATAGTAGCCCAGCGCCCCGGCGATGCGGTCGCCGTCCTTGAGCAGACGGATGATCGTGCATTCCATGTACACGCTCATGCCCTGGTGGACGCCGTGATCTTGTAGCGTGCGGATCATCTCCAGGCCGGTGCGGTCGCCGACGTGCGCCAGCCGCGGATACTTGTGGCCGCCGAAATTGCGCTGCAGAATGCGGCCGTCTTTCGTGCGGTCGAAGACGGCTCCCCAGGCCTCCAGCTCACGGACGCGATCCGGCGCTTCCTGGGCGTGCAGCTGGGCCATGCGCCAGTTGTTGACGTACTGGCCGCCGCGCATGGTGTCGGCGAAATGCACCTTCCAGCTGTCGCGGTTATCGACGTTGGCCAGCGCCGCCGCGATGCCGCCCTCCGCCATGACCGTGTGCGCCTTGCCCAGCAGCGACTTGCACACCAGCCCCACCGACACGCCCGCCGCCGACGCCTCGATGGCAGCACGCAGCCCCGCGCCGCCGGCGCCGATCACCAGCACGTCGTGTTCATGCGATTGATAGTTGACCATCTCAGATAATCCTCAGATCGGTCCAGACGCCCATGGCGCACAGGCGAATGTACAGGTCGGTGAACCCGACGCTGAACAGCGACGCCCAGGCCCATTCCATGTGGTGTTCGTTGAAGACCGTGCTCCAGCGCCACAGCTTGTAACCGGGCTTCAGTTTCTCGACGTTGCCCGGACAGCTGAAGCAGTTGAGCCGGCCGCCGACGAGATGCCGCACCGAATTGCAGCCGAACGTGAAGCCGGTCAGCAGGCCCACGTTGGCCACCATGATGAGCGTGCCCAGGCCGACGCCGAACTGCCAGCCGTGATCGGGCAGCAGGGTGCCAGCACGGTCGGCCGGCCAGAAGAAGGCCAGCAGGGCGTCCCAGGCGAGCAGCACCAGGAAGAGCACCGCGAAGTACATCCAGTAGCGGTGCGAGTTCTGCAAGATGAGCGGCAGACGGTTCTCGCCCCAGTAGCCGGTGCGCGGCTCACCGACGGCGCAGGCGGGCGGGTCGGCCCAGAAGGCGCGGTAGTACGCCTTGCGGTAGTAGTAACAGGTGAAGCGGAACAGACCGGGGAAGGCGAGGATCAGGAAGCCGGCGGAGAACGGGAACCAGCCCGGCAGCCAGCCCGGACGGAGGTCACCCTTGATCCAGGCGTGATGGCTCTCGCCGTTGGGGTCGTAGATCAGCGGGGCGAAGAACGGCGACAGGTACGGAGCGACCGGCTTGTTGCCGGCGGCGTGGAAGTCGGTCCGATCCTGGCGGATTTCGTAGAAGCCCCCCTGCCAGGCCGCCCAGGTGCCGTAGATCAGGAACGCCAGCAGTCCAATCACGACGAGTGACGGCCCGGCCCACCAGGGGTCGCGGCGAGCGGTCGTGCCAAAGCCTGTCGCCTGGGGTGGGGGAGTTGTGGTGGTCGCCTGCGCCATGAAGCCTCCGAAGATTGCACCGATTCGCTGTCTTTTGTCGTTGTAGGACCGCGAGCCGCGAACTGCAACGCTGCGAGGATTTATCAGTTCGCGCTGACGACGGCAGCGCGAACCGATAAATCTCAAGCAATCGGCGGCAGCCCCAGCTGCTTGCGGCACTCGTCGAGAATGACCCTGGTCGCCGTCGCCCCGACGCGCTGGACGCCGAGGGCGCGCACCTGCAACAACCGCTCGAAGGTGCGCACGCCGCCGGCTGCCTTGACGGCCATGCGCGGCGGCGAACAGCGGCGCATGAGCCGCAAGTCCTCATCGGTAGCGCCGCCGTCGCCGTAGCCGGTCGAGGTCTTGACGTAGTCGGCGCCGACCTCGCCGCAGATGCGACAGAGCCGTTCCTTGTGCTCGTCCTTGAGGAAGCAGTTCTCGAAGATGACCTTGACGAGCGCCTTGCGGCGGTGGGCGGCCTGGACCACGGCGGCGATGTCGTTGCTGACGTAGGCGTCATCACCGCCGAGCACCTTGCCGATGTTGACGACCATGTCGAGTTCGGTGGCGCCGTCGTTCATGGCCTGTTCGGCCTCGGCGACCTTGATGGCGGTGACGTGGCCGCCGTGCGGAAAGCCGATGGTGGTGCCGACCGCGACGGTCGAGCCCTTGAGGAGGGCCGCGGCCAGCGGCACGGCGTAGGGTTTGATGCACACCGAGGCGGCGTCGTAGGCGCGGGCGAGGCGGCAGCCGGCTTCGAGCTGCTGGTCGGTCAGCACCTGTTGCAGTAGGGAATGGTCGATCATCTTGGCGATGTCGGTGTAGGTGTAGTCGGCCATGAGGGTGGCTCCGCGGCGTGGGGGATTCGGCGAAGGGGTATTGTAGACGTGGCGGCGGCGCGCGGCACCACGGATGCGCAGGGCGGATCAAGGCGGAAACAGATCAAAGAGCTTTTCGGCTTCGCGGATGAGTAGCCGCCGAGGATGGTTGAGGTCGAACGCCACCACGAGCGCCCGGCCGATGGGTGTGATGCCGATGACGGCGAACCCCAACCAGACGAGATGTTCTTCCCACGGATCCGACCGCGGGTTGAACAGGGGCACCTCACTCGCGGTTTCCGGGTCGGTGGCGGTCAGCCGGTTCGATTTCTTCAAATTGCAACTGGGACAGGCCCACGCCAGGTTGGTCAACTCATCGGAACCGCCCGCGGACGAAGGAACGATGTGCTCGACGTGAAAGGTCGCCCCTGAAGGGCCTGGTGCATGCGGCAGTATTCGCAGCGCTGATCGGCGCGCTCCTCCACTTCGCGGACGCGATCCGCCCAGGAGGTGGTCATACCGGCTTGCGCCGAGCAGGTGCAGGGCCTGGGCGCGGACCAGGGAGAGACGTTCGCTCAATTCCACCAGCGACTCCAGCTCCTCCCGCTCGGCCTGCGCGAGCCGCCCCTCTGTGTTGCGGTCCATCAGGACTTGTAAACGGTCATCCGCCTTTTGCGGGAAACGCAGGTCCACCAGCGTTTCCAGGAACTCAAGGGGGGCCGCGATGGTTGACATGGGATTATCTCCTCTATTTCCAAAAGGATTGTAACGCCTTACTGCCCTTCCTTCCAGGGCAGCGCGTTTGTTGCCGTCGCCGGCGTAGGTGTAGTCGGCCATGAAGGAGTGGCTCCGCGGTGTGGGAGACTCGGCGAAGGGGTATTGTAGGTGTCAATGCGGCGAGGGGTAGACAGACGGGCTGGGGCCGCTTACGCTCAGGCTGGCGCAGCAACCGGGGGAAGGTATGACCGAGTCCGAGTGGTTGACGGAGCAGGCACGCCCTCAGTACATGGTGTGGACGCTCTTGAAACCAGGAAAATTGCAGCGGACGAAGGCGGGCAAGCGCAAACTGCGGCTGTTTGGCTGCGGGTGCTGCCGCCTCATCTGGCCGCTGTTGACGAACCCGCGCTCGCGCCAGGCGGTCGCGCTCGCCGAGCAATTTGCCGACGGGCAAGCGGACAAGGACGAACTGCAACAGGCATTTCTGCAGAACCTCGAATTGACATTTGGGGGCTACCAGCCGACCGACCCGGGGGTCCAGCAGCGGATCGCCGCGCACATGGCCCTGTCCACGACCGCGGCCAAGGCCATTTCAGCCACTTTTGATATGACCGCCTTTCCGTTGCCGCTCGCCGGGTTCTTCGGCGACGAGCAGCGCGAACAGTCGCTGCTGTGCGACCTCCTGCGTTGCGTCTTCGGCACCCCCTTTCGCCCCCCAACACTCCCTCCGGCCTGGCGTACGCGCTCGGTGACGGCCCTGGCCCAGTCCATCTATGACGACCGCACCTTCGACCGCCTGCCGATCCTGGCCGACGCCCTCGAAGAGGCCGGCTGTACCGACGCCGACATCCTCGGCCATTGTCGCGGCCCCGGCCCACACGTCCGCGGCTGCTGGGTCGTTGATCTGCTGCTCGGCAAGCAGTGAACCCGTCGGTCCCGACCGCGAACATGTCCTGGAGATTTTGGCAATGCCGCGACTCGTCTTCCCGGTGACCAAGGATGGGCTGCACGTAGATGTGTTGACGTGCGTGGCGTTTGGTTGTAGCGGAAGTCGCCAGACTTCCGAGCAGCGCTGCTCGGAAGTCTGGCGACTTCCGCTACAACCACCTGCCACTTCACGCTCGATTTCTGACCGCTCCGGCTGGAATACCGAGAACCACCTACCCTCGCGCACGCCGTCCCCTACCGAAGTGACCGGAAAACTACTTTCTTCTCCCCTCCGTGGTTGGCTAGAATGGGGGAAGTGGGGCAGTGGTTGTCCCGCGCTTCGACGGTCGCCCGGGGAGTAGTGGCTATGAGCAATCGTCTTTGGTCGGCCGCCATAGTGGCCACGGCCGGCGCCCTGATTCTGCTGTTGCCGGGCCAGAGCCCGGCCCAGGCCTTGCGCAACAACTACGGCAACTGGACGCACTTCTACGGCAACGGCGGCTTCCTGGACGGCGGCGGCTTCAACATCGGCTACGGCGGCCTCTACCCCGTGTCGAACTACCTCGTCTACAGCCAGGTGTACAACGTCGCGCCCCCGCCTTTGGCGCGTTCGGCCCGTCCTACGCGGGCGCCCCGCTGGTCGCCGCCACCGCCTACGGGGCCGCGCCCGGCTTCGGTGCGTACAACCCGTTCTATGCGTACTTCCCGAACTTCCGCGCCTTTCCGTTCTACAACACCACGGTCTACGTCGCCCCGCCAGTCTTCTCCAACCGTTACGCCGTGGCTGGGTTCAACCCGTCGTCGGTGACGCCGTTCGCCTTCGACAACCTCACCGGTAATCCCGGCTTTGTCTACGGTGCCCCGGTGCTGCCGGTCATCGCATCGTCGTCTGTCAAGCCCTCCACGGAAGCTGTCGCCTCGCTGCGCGTGACCGTGCCGGCCGGCGCTGAACTGTGGTTCGACGGCACCAAGACGAAACAGGTCGGTGCCGTGCGCGATTTCCAGACGCCGCTGCTGCC
This sequence comes from uncultured Gemmataceae bacterium, assembly GCA_963750165.1. Classification (GTDB taxonomy): domain Bacteria; phylum Planctomycetota; class Planctomycetia; order Gemmatales; family Gemmataceae; genus CAVVPN01. Next base: position 2,178,565 of record CAVVPN010000003.1, read on the forward strand.
GACCAACCGCAACTTCACTTACCAGCTCCGCATTCGCTGGCAGGAGGACGGCCAGATGCGCGAGCAGAAGCGCACCGTCCACGTGGAGGGCGGCCAGCACGTCGCCGTGGACTTCACCAGCGCCGCCGCCGCCGAGTGACGCCTCTTAACGTGGGACAGGCGGCTCGCCTGTCGGGCTGGCCGACAGGCGAGCCGCCTGTCCCACGTTGTCATGTCCCTGAGAAAGTCATGAGCCGCGAACCACTGGCCGGGCGGGTCGCGGCCCTGCGACCTACCGCCGTCAACCAGGTGCTGCACGAAGTCCGCCAACTCCAGGCGCAGGGCCACGCGATCGTCTCGCTCATGCGCGGCCAGCCCGACACGCCGACGCCGCCGCACATCAGCGCGGCCCTGCAGCGCGCCCTGCGCGACGGCCGCACCGGCTACCCCGACAACCAGGGCGAACTGGTGTTGCGCGCGGCGGTCGCCGAAAAACTGCGGTGCGACAACGGTCTGAGCTACGACCCCAGCCGCGAAATCCTCGTCACCGACGGCGCCACCGGTGGTTTGTGTACCGCCCTGGCCGTGCTCGTGCAGCCCGGCGACGACGTGCTGCTGCCCGATCCCATCTATGACGCTTACGCCTCGCCGATCGCGCTGTGGGGCGGCCGGGCCGTGCCGGTGCGCTCGGCCATCCGCGCCGGCCGCTTTGCCATCGACCGCGCCGCTCTGGACGCGGCGGTCACGCCGTGCGCCCGCGTGCTGCTGCTCAACACGCCCTGGAATCCGACCGGCACCGTCTGGTCGTGCGCGGAACTGACCGCCGCCGTGGATTTCGCGGCTGCCCACGACCTGTGGCTGCTCAGCGACGAGATTTACGAAACCCTGGTTTATGGCGGCGCCCGCCACGTGTCGCCGGCCGCCCTGTCCGCCGCGGCGCGGCAGCGCAGCATTGTGGTGAACAGTCTTTCGAAGACCTACAGCATGACGGGCTGGCGTGTTGGCTACTGCGCCGCGCCGGCCGAGGTCATCGCGGCGATGTTGCTGGTGCTGCAGCAGTCCAGCCGCGGCCCGGCCACCTTCGTGCAGCACGCCGCGGCGGCGGCGCTCACCGGCGACCAGGCGTGCGTGGCGGCCATGACCGCGGAGTTCCAGCGCCGCCGCGATCATGTCGTCGAGCAGCTGCGCGGCCTGCCGGGCGTGACGCCGCTGGTGCCGGAGGGCGGCCTGTTCGTCATGCTCGACGTGCGCGGCCTCGGGCTGCCGTCCGACGACGTGCGCCGTTTCCTGCTGCACGATGCCGGTGTTGTCGTCATCCACGGCGCCGCCTATGGGCTGGGCGGCGAGGGCATGCTGCGCGTGTCGTTCGCCGGCGGCGGAGCGGCGCTGGACGAAGGGCTGCGCCGCCTGCGCGACGGCCTGCGGCGGCTGGCGAACCGGACGCCCGGAAAGGTCGGCTCATGAGCGCGATCTCTCTCCCGCTGGTCAAAGCGCAACCCACTCCCGAACGCCCGCCCGTGGATGTGGCCGCGCTGCGGGCGGCGCTGGCGACAGCGGTGCGCGGTGAGGTGCGCTGCGAACGCCTCGACCGGGCGCTGTACTCGACCGACGCCAGCGTATATCAAATCGTGCCGCTCGGCGTGGTGCTGCCGCGCGACGCCGCCGACGTGGTCGCCACTCTGAAAGTGTGTGCGGACTTCGGCGTGCCGTTGACGGCGCGCGGCGGCGGCACGTCGCAGGCCGGGCAGTGCATCGGCCCCGGCGTTATCCTTGACTGTTCCAAATATTTGCACAACATTCTGGAAGTCAACGCCGCCGAGCGCTGGGTGCGCGTCGAGCCGGGCTGCGTGCTGGACGACCTCAACCAGCACGTCAAGCCGCTCGGCCTGCAGTTCGCGCCGGACATCTCCACCGCCAATCGCGCCACCCTCGGCGGCATGATCGCCAACAATTCGTCCGGCACGCACTCGCTGATTCATGGCAAGACCATCGACCATGTGCTGGAGTTGCGCGTGCTGCTGGCGGACGGCAGCGTTGTCGAACTGCGGCCGCTGGACGAAATGGAGTTGGACAAGAAGACGCGGCAGCAGGACCAGGAGGGCGCCTGTTACCGCGTCGTCCGGCAGCTGGCCGCGGAGCACGCGGCGGAAATCGACCGCCGTTATCCGAAAATCCTGCGCCGCGTGGGCGGCTACAACCTTGACGCCTTCGTGCCGCGGCCCGGCGCCGCGTTCAACCTGGCGCAGCTGTTCGTCGGCTCGGAAGGCACGCTCGGCGTCGTGCTGGAGGCGAAACTGCGGCTGGTGGAGCTGCCGCGGGCGAAGGCGCTGCTCGTCGTGCAGTTCGCCGACCTGCTCGACGCGCTGGCCGCAGTGCCGGCCATCCTCGCCCACTGTCCGGCCGCCGTCGAGGTCATGGACCGCTACATCCTCGACTGCACCAAACTCAACGCCGACGCCGCCCGGCTGCGGGATTTCCTGCGCGGTGACCCCGGCGCCATCCTCGTCATCGAGTTCTACGCCGACGCTGCCGCCGAGTTGCCGGGCCGCCTGGCCGCGCTGGAGGCGGACCTGCGCGGCCGCGGCTGCGGCGAACACCACCACCCGGCCACGGACGCCGCGGCCCAGGCGCGCATCTGGAAGCTGCGGACGCTGGCACTCGGTCTGTCGATGGCGGAGAAGGGCGACGCCAAGGCGATTTCCTTCGTCGAGGACACGGCCGTGGCGCCGGAGCACCTGCGCGACTACATCGCGGAGTTCCTGCAAATCATCGCCCGCCAGGGCACCACGGCCGGCGTCTACGCCCATGCGTCGGTCGGCTGTCTGCACGTGCGGCCCATTGTCGATCTGAAAACGGCGGAAGGACTGCGGCGTTTCGAGGCCATCGCGGCGGAGGTCGCGGAACTGGTGCTGAAGTACGGCGGCGCCCTGTCCGGCGAGCACGGCGACGGCCTGGTGCGCAGCCCGTTCCAGGCAAAAATGTTCGGCCCGACGCTGTACGAGGCGTTCCGCACGCTCAAGTACACCTTCGACCCGCGCGGCCTGTTCAATCCGGGCAAGGTCGTGGACGCACCGCCGTTGACCGCGAACCTGCGCTACGGCCCCGCTTATGTGACGCCGGACGTGCCGACCACGTTCGACTTCAGCAGCGACGGCGGCGTGGTGCGTGCCGCGGAGTTGTGCGCCGGCGTCGGCGAGTGCCGCAAGCGCCGCGGCGGGACGATGTGCCCGTCGTTCCAGGCGACGCGCGACGAGCAGCACAGCACGCGCGGCCGGGCCAACACGCTGCGCCTGGCGCTGACGGGGCAGCTCGGCCTGACCGGGCTGACCGATCCGGCGGTGCTGGACGCGCTGGACCTGTGCCTGGAATGCAAGGCGTGCAAGAGCGAGTGCCCGACCAACGTGGACATGGCCCGGCTCAAGGCGGAGGTGCTGCACCAGCACGGCCGGCGTCACGGCCTACCGCTGCGCCACCGCGTCTTCGGCCACGTGGCGACGCTGAGCCAATGGGGTTGCCGCCTGGCGCCGCTGTCGAACTGGTCGGCGCGCGGCTGGCTCGGTCGCTGGCTGAACGAGCGGCTGCTGGGCATCGACCGCCGCCGCCGGCCGCCGCGCTTCGCTGCGCGCCCGTTCCTCCGCCGACCGCAGGTGCGGGACGTGGCGCCGGCCAATGGACAGCCGCAGGTGCTGCTGTTCCCGGATACGTTCATGAACTTCCACGAGCCGGACATCGGCCTGGCGGCGCTGGAGGTGCTGCGGCGGCTCGGCCAGCACGTGACGCCCGACCTGCCCGACGGCCTGCGCTGCTGCGGCCGGCCGATGATCTCCAACGGCCTGCTCGACGCGGCAGTGGCGAACGCCCGGCACAACGTCGAGCGGTTGTTCCCCTGGGCCGACGCGGGACGGCCCATCGTCGCCTGTGAGCCGAGCTGCATCCTGACGATCAAGGACGATTACCCGGCGCTGCTGCAGGGCGAACAGCGGCGGCGAGCGCTGGCGGTCGCGGCACAATGCTTCACGTTCGAGGAGTTCGCGGAAAAAGCCATTACCGAGGCGGGGACAGCCTTCGCCCTGCGGCCGGGGCCGAAGCGTGTGCTGCTGCAGGGCCACTGCCATCAATGTGCGCTGGTCGGCATTGGGCCGGCGCTGCGGCTGCTGCGGCGCATCCCGGGCGCCGAGGTGAGCGACCTGGACGCGGGCTGCTGCGGCATGGCGGGCTCGTTCGGCTACGAGCGCGAGCACTACGAGGTGTCGCGCCTGGTCGGCGAACAGCGGCTGTTCCCGGCGCTGCGCCAGGCCGACGCGGATGCGGTCGTCGTGGCCCCGGGCTTCTCGTGTCGGTTGCAGATCGAGCACTTCACCGGCCGGCGGGCATTGCACCCGGCGTCGCTGTTGCGCTCGCTGCTGGAACCACAGGGTTAGAATCGACGGGATGGGCCGACTTCGTTCGTAGTACCGCCACCCCGTTGTGGCACGGTCTCCCGACCGTGCCACCCGCCTCGACCGAAGGTCTCCTCTTTGAAACGTTGAAGTGCCTTCAGTTTGGATAGGTGGCGTGGGCAATCGGCCACTGAAGAGGAGACCTTCGGTCGGGGGCCGTGGCATGGTCGGGAGACCATGCCACAACGCGGGTGCTTGAGGTCGGCTGGTCGGTTACGAACGGGGTAGCCAAGAATGACCCCGGCAATTATCCTTAAAACGGGACCGCTGGATCTAACCGTCAGGATGACTCATGGCCAAGCAGATTCTCCCCCTGCGCAAGCGCCGGACGCGCGCCCACGTGATCGCGGACCAGAGCGTCAACTATGGAGGCGCCGAACAACAACTTCGTAGGACGGCTCTCCAGAGCCGTCGGGACGGCTCTGGAGAGCCGTCCTACTCTTGGAAGTTGTTGTTCGGCGCCTCCTATGTGGAACGGTTCATCATTGACGCGGGCCACACCGCGCAGCGCGTGGAAAAGGATTACGGCTACGATCTACTCCTGTTCACCTACGACGAGGATGGTTACAATGGGAGTTCATCAACAGCTAAACAGGGTGGCAGGTATGAAACGGGCTGAGGTCACTTACGGTCAACTGGAGAGGGCGCTGCGATCTTTGGGCCTTTCGAGCCGACTGGTTCCCGGAGATCCGCCGGCACGTATCTATGAACACAAGGCCTTCGGTTACCTTTTCAGTATCCCGCCGTTTCCCGACACCGACTTCGTGATGGCCTATCACCTGGTTATGGCGCGGACGCTGCTCGACAACTTCGGCATCGCCGACCCCAAGACGTTCGACGCCCAACTGCAACAAGCGGTTCGGGACACCGACCCGCAGCCTGCGTGAAAGGCTCAGTGAGCGAGCGACGCCACGGCTGTCTGCCTGACCTCAGCCGCCGAGCACCGCCGCCACCTGCCGCGCGATCAGCAAGTCCTCCTGCGTCTCCAGCACCAGAATGTGGCCCGCCGAATCCGCCGCCGCCACGTCCACGTCCGGCTTCGCCGCCCGGTTGCGGCCCGCGTCGAGCCGCAGCCCCAGACACTCCAGCCCCGCACACGCCGCCGCCCGCAGACTCGCCGAGTGTTCGCCGACGCCGGCGGTGAACACCAGCACGTCCACGCCGCCGAGCGTCACCGCCAGCGCCCCGACGGTGGCCCGCACCCGGTCCGCGTAGATCGCCAGCGCCAGCCGCGCCCGCTCGTGGCCCGCGTCCGCCGCCTGCTCCACGGCGCGGTAATCGCTGGACACGCCCGAGACGCCGAGCAGGCCCGACTCGAAGTTCAGCGCCGGTCCACCTGGTCGGCACTCAGGCCGTGGCGGCGCTGCACGTACGTCAGGACGCCCGGATCGACGGAGCCGGAGCGGCTGCCCATCATCAGCCCCTCCAGCGGCGTGAAGCCCATCGACGTTGCGACGCAGGTGCCGCCGCGCACGGCACTCGCCGAGCAGCCGTTGCCGAGGTGGCAGATAACGACGCGCTCCGAGTCGGGACACAGTTCGGCGGCGCGGCCGGCGCAGTAAGTGTGGCTGATGCCGTGGAAGCCGTAGCGGCGCACGCCCCAGTCGGTGAACCACGCATACGGCACCGGGTAGACGTAGGCGTGCGGCGGCAGGTCGGCATAGAAGGCGGTGTCGAAGACGGCGACCTGCGGCACGTCCGGCAGCGCCTGTTGCGCCGCGGCGATGCCCTCCAGCGCCGGTGGGTTGTGCAGCGGCGCCAGCTCGATGGCCGCGGTGATTTGCTGCGTGACCTGCTCGTCGATGCGGACGCTGCGGCGCAGGTGGGGGCCGCCGTGGACGACGCGATGGCCGACGGCGGTGATGTGCCGCTGCTCGTCGGACAGGCCAGCGCCCGCCAGCAGCTGCGCGGCGTGGCGCACGGCGCTGACGTAATCGGGAATTTCGGCTTGCGATTTTTGCGGCGCAGCGGTGCCGGCCTTCAGGGTCAGGGTGGCCCGGTGGCCGTCGCCGGTCCACTGAATGATGCCGTCGGCCAGTTCGGCGTCGCCGGCGAACAGGCTGAACTTGAGACTGCTGCTGCCGGCGTTGAGGACGAGGATAGACATGGTGATTTCCCGTTAATTCCCAGGCGGGGCGAACAGATCCCAGATGAGCACAGTGGTGTCCTCGCTGCCGGAGGCGAGCAGCCGGCTGTCCGGCGCGAACGCCAGCGCCGTCACCGGCCCACGGTGGCCGCGGAGGGTGCGCCGCAGCTTCGCGGTCGCCAGTTCCCACACCTGCACCACCGGCTCGTCCGACAGGCCGCCGACCGCCAGCGTGCGGCTGTCCGGCGAAATCGCCAGGCACGGGCTGCGCTCGATGTACATGGGCGTGCGGCGGCAGACCAGGCGGCAGTGCTCCTTGCCGGTGGCCGTGTCCCAGACGTGGATTTCATGACGGCCCTCCTCCTCGTGGCGCTGCCACCGCCAGGAGGCCAGGTAGCGGCCGTCCGCGGAATAGGCCAGCGTCGGCCGCGGGTGGTTCCCGGCGAACTCCTCCGCCTCACCGAAGCGCCAGCGCTCCCGGCCGGTGACGGCGTCCGTGACACGGAGGGTGCCATCCTTGTGGAACCAGGAGATCGCCCGATCCGTCGGGGAGAACGCGAAGCACAGGTCGGTGGCGTCGTCGGGCAGCGAGCAGCGGCGCTTGCCGGTGGTCAGGTCCAGCAGCCACAGCTTGCCCGGCTCCTGCGCCGCAGCGTTCATCACTGCCAGGCGGTTATTCGGCGAGATGCTGCCCCAGACAGGCTCTTTGGCCTTGGGTTTCAGTTCGAGTTTGCACAGGGCTTTGGCGGCATCGCCGGCGTGAACCGTCCATTCGCCCGTGTCGTCCGCCAGGCACAGGCGCAGACGGTAATCGGGGGAACGCAGGGTGAAGCGCGACGATTCCAGCGCTTTCCAGTCCCGCCGCTCGCGCAGCCGCCACGTCCGCGTATCCCAGCGCAGGTACTCCTCGCAGAAAATCGACGAATACCTCTCGGCCGACACCAGTTCCTTACCGTCCGCGAAGAAGTGCAGTGCGGTCACGTGGCCGCCGTGGCTGTCGGCCTGCGGAATCATGGCGCCCGTGGCCGTGTCCCACAGCCACAACCGATTGCGCGCCGCCGCCAGCACCCGCTTGCCGTCGGGCGACACGGCCATGCGCACGGCGAAAAAGGACGGCGTCAACGGCGGCCGCAGCATCTTCAGGCACCGGCCGGCGTCCACGTCCCACAACTGCACGCCGATGTTGGGGATGCCCACGGCCAGCGTCTTGCCGTCCCCCGCGAACGCCACCCCGCACTCCGGCAGATCATCCTCCTCACCCTTCAGCTTTGGCATACGCCAGAGCAATTTGCCGGTCGCGGTTTCGTGGACCGCCGGTTCCGTGCCGGGCAGGTCGAGTGCCAGGCGCTTGCCGTCCGGCGAGAAGGCAGTCGGGCTGGCGTGCTCCCGCGGCCCCTTCGCCCGCCAGAGTTCCTTGCCGGCCTTGAGGTCCAGCACGACCAACTCCCAGCGGTCCTGCAAGGGAGAGCCTTTCCCGGTCGCCCACTGGCCGTTGGCCGCCAGCACGGTGCCGTCCGGCGACAGCGCCGCGCCGCAGAACTGAATGAGCTGCCTCCGGCCCGTCTTCTTGGGCCAGAGCCGGGCCGCGTCCCAGTTGCGCAGTTGCTTGCCGGTGGCCACGTCCCACCAGCACACCTTGCCGCCCGGGCCGCTCACGGACACGAGGGTCTTGCCGCCGTCCACGAAGCGCGCCGCCAGCGCGCCGATCTCGTGCGGGCCGAAGCGGCGCAGCAGTTTTGCTGTCCGCACGTCCACGAGCAGGAGGTCGTCTGCACCGGCGCACTCCGCGCCGACGGCCAGCAACGTCCCGTCCGGCGAGAAGGCCAGCGCGCTGACGCCGCGCAGCCCGGGTAGGCGGAAGGGCGGCGCCTCCTTGCCGGTGGCCGCGTCCCAGAAATGCACCGCCCGTTCGGGGGGGTCATAGTTGGCGACCTCGCCGAATGCGGAGGCGATGACGCGGCCGTCCGGCGAAAACACGGCCCGAACCGGGGCGCCGCGGTAGGCAGCGTGGACCAACCGCGTCGTGCCCAGCCGGGCGACGGCCCCGGCCGGCAGCGGGTCGCCCAGGGCGTCCGTGTGCGGTTTGACTTGTTTGGCAGGATTTTTCGGCCCCTGGGAGACCGCGGACTGTGGCTCAACTACCAGGACGGGGACAATCAGGACCAGCAGACCGGCGAGGCGCAACACCATGACCCATCTCCCTGGGTTCGTGAAGGGACGTTTGCTATCCATCCCCCCGAGAGTAACGGGGGTTGTTGCTCCCGTCCAGAGAAACGCTCGCCAATGCAACCGGCGCCCGTTTACGTTTCGCGGTGGCGGTCCGCGAAACGTAAACAGGCGCCGGTCGGGCTCGCCTCACTTACTCCTTGAGCAACTCCTCAATCTTCTTGCGCATGTGGGTCTCGCCCGACGCCCCCTTGAAGCCCAGTTCACCCACCCAGCCCCAGCGACCGCGGCCCTCCTTGTCGATCAGGTACACCGTGGGCCAGTAGCGCGTTTCGTAACGGCGCCACATCGTAATCTTGTTGTCCACGGCGACTGGGAACGTCAGTTTGGCCTCCGCCAGCTTTTTCTTGAGGGTGGCGACGTTCTTTTCGCCCTCGGTCTCCGGCGTGTGGATGCCGATCACCACGACGCCCTGGTCCTTGAACTCCTTCCAGATGCCCCTGTACCAGGGGTAATTGCGCACGCAGTTGATTCAGCCAAACGCCATGAAGTGGACGACCACCACCTTGCCCTTCAGGTCCGCGAGCTTCAGTGGTGGGCTGTTGACCCAGGCGGTGATGTCCTCGAACTCCGGAGCCTTCGGCTTGTTCGGGATGACGAGCGGCGTCCACGTCTTCGGATCCTTCGGGTCCGCCTGCTGTCCGGCGACCGTGACCGGGAAGGCCAGCGCCAGCAGACTCCAACCGAGCAGATGTCGCATTTGATTTCCTTCCGCACTTACACGCTTCCCCGCGAGTATGTCGCATCATTCTATCGGCGCCTTACAACAGCAAGAAGGTGCAGTGGGAAGAACGCTTCAGTGCCGCTCCGCCTGCTGTTCGCGCAGCAGCGTCTCCACGGCGTGCTCCAGTTCCGGCCCGCGCACGTCGCGGTAGCGGACCACACCGCGGCCGTCGAGGACGTAGACCGTCGGCCACGATTGCACCTGATACCGCTGGGCAATCGGTCCGTCGGCGCCGCCGTCGCACCACTGCCGCCAGGTGACGCCGTGCGTCGCCAGGAAGTGCCGCAGTCGGTCGCGGTCGTCGTCGGCGTTGACGCTGAGCAGCGCGAACGGCTGGTCGCGCAGCCGCTCCGCCAGGGCGCGCTCGTGCGGCAGCATGGCCCGGCACGGCGCACACCAGGTCGCCCAGAACACCAGGGCCACCACCTTACCGCGGTAGTCGCTCAACCGGAAGCGCACGCTGTCCGCGTCCTCGCCCTCGATGTCCGGCGCCACCTGACCGACGGCGACGCCGGCAACCGTGGCGGTCTGCGCGGACTTCGGCGGCTGCCGGCAGCTGGCCAGCAGCACGATCAGGACCGGCACGAGCGGCGACCACGAGCGCATGCGGCACCTCCCCCGGCGGGGCGCAACGGTTCATGACGTTGGGGGCGGGAATATAGCGAGCCGGGTTGGTGTTGTCACGCGATGTTTTTCAGGGACACAAATCGTCGCCAGGACAGGCCAGCCGTTGCCAGAGCGGGCCAGACGGGCACATCTCGACGTATGAAAAAGCTGGCCCCCTTGGCCCCCTTGGCCCCCTTGCTGTGACCGGCGCGGCCAACCGGCGCCGCGCGGCGACACCCGAGGCCGGGCTTGCGATTTTGCCGGCAGTCCCTTTAAGATGGGCGAATCGCCATCATCCACGGAGGGGTTCCCCATGTCCGCGACCCGTCTGCTCGCCGGCGCCGCCCTGCTGCTGCTCGGCAGCGCCGCCCCGACCGCCCCCCAGCAATCCGACACCTGGTTTCCGTTCGTCATCCCCTGGGACGACGCCACGCCGGGCGCCACCAACGTCGCGGCGCTGAACGCCGAGGCCGCCGGCGCCGCCGGCTTCATCAAGACCGAGAACGGCCACTTCTACACGCCCAAGGGCCAGCGTGCTCGCTTCCTCGGCGTCAACTTCTGCTTCAGCGCCAACTTCCCGGAAAAGGCCGACGCCGTGAAAGTCGCGGCCCGGCTGCAGAAGTACGGCGTCAACCTGGTGCGGCTGCACCTGATGGACTACTACCACGCCCCCAAGGGCATTTTCGACCCGCGCTTCAAGGACAAGCAGCACCTCGACGCCGGCCAACTCGACAAACTCGATCACCTCGTCTGGCAGCTGAAGCGCCGCGGCATCTACGTGAACATCAACCTGCACGTCGCCCGCGCCGTCGGCGCCGCCGACGGCTTCCCCGACACCGACAAGCTGCCCGGCCTCGGCGCCGTCGTCAACTACTTCGAGCCGCGCATGATCCAGATTCAGAAGAACTACGCCCGCGACCTGCTGACGCACTACAACCCCTACACGAAAACGAAGTACGTCGAGGAGCCGGCGGTCCTCATCGTCGAGCTGACGAACGAGAACACGCTGGTCGGCGCCGCCTGGACCGGTCAGCTCGACCGGCTGCCGGCCCACTACCGCGACGCGCTGCAGGGCCAGTGGAACGCCTGGCTGAAGCAGCGCTACGGCAGCACCGACGAGCTGGCGAAGGGCTGGAAGGCGGTCGCCGCGGGCAAGAACGTCAACGTTCTGAGCAACGCCAACTTCGCCCAGGCCGCCGCGTCCTGGAAACTGGAGGTGCAAAAGATCGCGGCCGCCCAGACGGAGGTGACCGACCAGCCGCCGCCCGGCGGACTGTCCGGCAAGGTGTTGCGCGTGAAAATCGGCAAGGGCGGCGACCAGTCCTGGCACATCCAGCTGCACCAGGGCGGCCTCACCCTGACGGAAGGGCAGCCGTACACGCTGAGCTTCTGGGCGCGGTCCAGCGACAAGCGCGGCCTTGGCATCAACGCGACCCTCGACCAGCCGGACTGGCACAACCTCGGCCTGTCGCAGCGTGTCGAGCTGGACAGGGACTGGCGTTCCTACCGCTTCAACTTCACGGCGAGCAAGACGGTGAAGAGCCACGGCCGCGTCGCGTTCCTGCTGGGCGGCAACGGCGCCGCGGTCGAACTGGCCGGCGTCACGCTGCTGGCTGGCGGCGACAACCCGCTGGCCGCCGGGGCCAGGCTGGAGAAGGGCACTATCCCCATCGGCAAGGCCCAGGACACGCCCGCCGGCCGCGACTGGCTGGCGTTCCTGATGAACACCGAGGCCCGTTTCCTCATCACGCTGCGCGACTACGTCAAGCAGGACCTGGGCAGCAAGGCGAACGTGGTGTGTTCGCAGGCGAGTTACGGCGGCCTGGCGGGGGCGTACCGCGAACGGCGGTCGGACTTCATCGACATGCACTCGTACTGGCAGCACCCGCGCTTCCCGGGCCGGGCGTGGGACAGCGGCAACTGGCTGGTCGCGAACACGCCGATGGTCAAGGATAAAGGGGCGGGCACCTGGGCGAAGCTGGCGCGCTACCGCCTGGCGGGGATGCCGTTCACCGTCAGCGAGTACAACCACGCGGCGCCGGCCGACACCCAGGCCGAGTGCGTGCCGTTGCTGGCCGCCATCGCCGCCGTGCAGGACTGGGATGCGATCTATCTCTTCGACTACAACAACGACCGCGATAGCTGGGATTCCAACAAAATCCGCGGCTTTTTCACCATCGACAGCAACCCGGCCAAGATGGCGTTCCTGCCGGCCGCGGCGCTGATGTTCGTGCGCGGCGACGTGCCGGCGGCGAAGGAGCAGGCCCAGTTGCGCATCCCGGCGGACAGCGTCGTCAACCTGGTGGCCGGCCGCAAGGACGTGCAGGAGCTGTGGGAGGCGGCCGGCAGTCCGGCGTTCGACTGCATGAACCGCCGCCTGTCGCTCACGTTCACATCCGGTGCTGGCCCGGTGACCCTGGAGCCGAAGGGCAAGGCATACGCGGCGGTCGGCACCGGCCCGGTGCGCTGGCGCGGCGCGGGCACCGAGCAGGCGCTGGTCACGGTGGATTCGCCGCGCTCCAAGGCGGTGGTCGGGTTCCTCGGCGGCCAGAAAGCGGAGCTGAAGGGTTGGCAGGTGGAGGCGCCGCGCGGCGGCTTCGGCTTCGCGGCACTGACGCTGTCGGCGCTGGACGGCAAGGCGACGGCGCAGTCCGGGGCGCTGCTGCTGACGGCGGTGGCCCGCGTCGAAAACGCCGGCATGGGCTGGAACAGGGACCGCACCAGTGTCGGCAAGAACTGGGGCAGCGGCCCGACGCGGGCCGAGGGCGTGACCGCGACTGTTCGCATCAGCACGGTGGCCGCGTCGGCGCAGGTGTTCGCGCTGGACGGCAGCGGTCAGCGCAAGGACAAGGTGCCCGCGACCGTGACCGATGGCCGGCTGACGTTCACCATCAACCCAAGCTACCGGACCGTGTGGTACGAAGCGGTGCCGCAGCTGGTGCGACCGGCGGGCGGCCCGTGAGCGGTGAGCCGCCTCTTGTCGTGGGGCAGACATTGATGGCAGACAGGAATGTCTGCCCCACGAAATAAGCCGCCAGCGGCCCGGCGGACTACATTACGCATCATAATCAATCATCGGCTAACACTTTACCCGCACCCTTCTGGAAAGATACGCACCATGAATCTCTCCCGATTCACCCGCCTCTGGAACGCCCGGCCTACCCGGAAGGCGCGGCCCGCCCGCGTCCGCCCAGAACTTGAGGCCCTGGAAACCCGCATCACGCCGCAGGCAACGCGCACCTGGGTGTCCGGCGTCGGCGACGACGCCAACCCCTGCTCGCGCACCGCCCCCGGCAAGACCTTCGCCGGTGCCATCTCCAAGACCGAGGTCGGCGGCGAAATCGACGCCCTCGACCCGGGCGGTTTCGGCGCCCTCACCATCACCCACGCCATCACGATCGACGGCGCCGGGCAACTGGCCGGCGTGCTGGTCAGCGGCACCAACGGCTTCACCATCGCCGCCGCGGCGACCGACGTGGTGATCCTGCGCGGCCTGAACTTCGACGGCGCCAGTCAAACGGGCCTCGACGGCATCCACATCACCGGCGCCAAAACGGTCATCATCGAAAACTGCACCATCGAAAACTTCCACGGCGTCGGCATCGACTTCCTGCCCTCGACGCCCAACAGCCAGTTGATCGTGAGCAACACCACCATCCGGGGCTGCGTGGGCGGCGGCATCCAGGTGATCCCGCAGGGCGGCATGACCGCAACGGCCTCGCTCACGAACGTGCGCTCCGAGGCGAACCAGTTCGGCCTCCTGGCGGGCAACAACGCCACCGTCACCGTCTCGAACAGCGTGGCCGCGGGCAACCTGAACTACGGCTTCCTGGCGGCCCCGACCGCGACCGCGCCGGTGCAGCTGACGCTCCAGAACGACCTGGCCGCCGACAACGGCATGAACGGCATCGCGTCCGTCGGGCTGAATACGGTGGTCAACCTGGCGAACGTCAGCGCCTACGGCAACGGGGGCACGGGGGCCGCCTCGGTCTCCGGCGGCTCGCTCGTTTCGCAGGGCGGCAACCACATCACTGACAACAACAAGAACTTCACACCGGCCGCCATCACCCTGTCCGGCGGCGGCGGCGCGACGCGCACCTGGGTGTCCGGCGTCGGCGACGACGCCAACCCCGCCTCGCGCACCGCGCCCGCCAAGACCTTCGCGGGGGCGATCTCCAAGACGACAGCCGGGGGCGAGATCAACGTCACCGACCCGGGCGGCTTCGGTGCCCTCACCATCACCAAGGCCATCACGATCGACGGCACCGGCACCTTCGCGGCCGTCCTGGTCGCCGGCACCCCCGGCATCGTCGTCAGCGCCGGGGCCAACGACATCGTGATCCTGCGCAACCTCACCATCAACGGCATCGGCTCGGGGACCGCCGGCATCCAGGTGAACGGGGCCGCGGCGGTCCTGATCGAGAACTGCGTGATCGAGAACTTCACCGGCGCCGGCATCGATTTCAAACCGACCAACACCGACGCCCGCCTGATCGTCACCAACACCCGGATCGAGAACTGTGGCGGCGCGGGCATCGACGCCCACCCGACCGCCACCGGCAGCGGTCTCGTGCTGATCGACGGTGTGCAGTCCATCGCCAATCAGGTGGGGTTCAAGGCGGAGGACCGCGCGGATGTCACGGTGCTGAACAGCGACGCCAGCAGCAATTCCAGCCATGGGCTGCAGGTGGTGGCCGCCACCGCGGCCGCCACGCTCAACGTCGAGGGCGGCGTGACCATGACCAACGGCGGCAACGGGCTGCAGGCTCAGGGCACTGGCAGCGTCGGCGCCACCGCCAACATCGCCAACCTGGGCGCCAGCGGCAACGCCCTGCCGGCGTTCGGCGCCGCCAATCCTGCCAACTCGTTCCTCTCCTTCATCGGCCCCAACCAGCAGTTTGTTGAGGCCCTGTACCTGGACTTCCTCAAGCGCTCCGGCGACGCCACCAACGCCAGCGACGCGGGCGTCTGGGCCAACGCCCTCACGAACGGCACCATGACCCAGGCTCAGGTGACCACGTCCATCGCCCGCTCGGCGGAGGCGCTGGGCGTGCTGGTCGATGGCCTGTACCTGGAGTTCCTGAACCGGGCCTCGGACCCGATGGGCCGCGCCGGCTTCGTCAGTCAGCTGCAGAACGGCGGCACCGTGGAGCAGGCCATCGCCAGCATGGTCGGCACGACGGAGTACATGAACCTGTTCAGTTCCAGCACCAGCTTCGTGCAGTCGCTGTACACGAAGTTGCTGGGCCGCGCGCCGTCCGCCGGCGAGTTGAGTTCGTCGCTGAATTCGCTGATGAGTCTGGGGCGGAGCGGGCTGGCCAGCGCCTTCCTGGCGTCCGGCGAGTTCCGCGGCGATGTGGTGCAGGAGTTGTACGGCTCCACACTGGCGCCGGTGGGGTCGGTGGTCCGGCTGCTGCCGTCGCTGCTGCACCGCACCATGCCGCCCGCGGCGGCAGAGGTGAATGGCTGGGTCAATTCCGGCCTGGACGTGCTCAGCATCGAGGTGGCGCTGGCGGGAACGGCGGAATTCTTCAACGACGCCTGACAAGAGATTGATCCACAGATGACACAGATTTCACAGATGAAGACAGGAAGAATGAGTGAGTTGGGATGAAGTCTCGGGACTCCGCCCTGGCTCACTCACTCTTTTTGTCTTTTTCTGTCTTCATCTGTGAAATCTGTGTCATCTGTGGATCAATCCTGCTCCGTCTGCTTGATGGCGGCGCGCAGGTCCGCGAGGCACTGCCGCACCCGTGCTCGGGGGTCATAGTCCTCGCCCGGCACCGGCAGCGTCTCGATGGGCAGGTAGCCGCGGTAGCCCGCCGCCCGGGCGATGCGCACGATCTTTTTCAGGTCCGTCGGCGTCTTGCCGCCCTTGCCGCCGATGTGCTGCTTGACCTGCCAGTTGACCGCGTACGGCGCCACCGCCGCGATGTCCTTGTACGGGTCCGGTGTCAGGAAATAGCCCGTGTCCACGATCACGCCGCACCATTCCGAGTCCACCATCTTGATGATCTTGATCGTCTGCTCCGCCGTCTTGAGCATGTCGCCGTGGTTCTGGATGCCGATGATGACGCCGTGCTTCTTGCCGTGCGCAACGCATTCCTTCAGATCCTGCACCATCCACGCCGCCACCTCGTCCCAGGTGTGTCCTTCCGGCTGCGCCCCGGCGAAGACACGCAGCACCGGGGCGCCCATCCGGGCGGCGACTTCAACCCACTCCTTGACGTGCCGCACGTCGGCGGCGCGCTTCTGCTTGTCCGCCTGCGCGAAGTTGTTCCGCACGCCAGTGCCGCTGATGTCGAGCCCCCGGACGAAGGCGCGACGCTTGAAGTCGTTGAGGTACTGCTCCGTGGGCGGTTTCGGGTAGCCGGGGAAGAAATAGCCCGTGGGGTCGATGGCGTCGAAGTTCAGCTCGGCACAGAAGTCGAGCAGCTCCATCAGGGTCATGCCCTTGCCGCGCTTCTTGAGGTGGTCGTTGAGCGTCTTGTTGAACGAGTAGAAGTTCAGGCTGGTCCGCAGCCGGGGGCCGCCGACGCGCTTGATCGGCTGCTGCGGCAGGGTCAGGGCGGCGCTGACCGGGAACTCGCGGCTGTCGGCCGGCGCGGTGCGTGCCGCGGGGCGGTCGGAGGCGCTCGGCCGCCAGGGGCGACAGCGGGACCAGGGCCGCGACGAGGCGCAAGCACCGGCCGCGGCGAGAACGTACAGGGGCTTCATGGTGCAATCTCCGCGGGCGATGGGTGTCGGACGCGACGCAGTGAATCGCACGGGTATGGTGAGGAGTGTAAGCCCGCGGCGCATCTAGTCAAGGCGGTGAGACGCCGCCGCGATATAATAGAGGGGAAACCAATCTGAAGCCGATTTCGGCGAGGATGTTCTGATGAACCGCAAACTGTTTCTGCAGGTGGCGGCGCCGAACGTGGTGATCGGTGTGCTGCTGTTGACCGCGTGCCTGGTCGGGGCCTGGTTCACGGAGCGCACGCACCACAACCTCTCCCAGCTGCTGTCGAAGGAGGTCGCCAGCCTCCAGGCCGCCCAGGAACTGGAGATCCGCGTCCGTCAGTTGCGCTGGCGCGCCTTCCTCAACGTCATTGACCCGGGCCACGCCCGCGCCGGACCGGTCGCGGAGTCGGAGCAGCAATTCGAGCTGGCTCTGGATCGCGTCCGCAAGGCCAGCCACACGCCTGAGGAGAGCAAGGCCGTCACCGCCATCGCCCGCGGCTACAAACGCTATCAGCGCGAACTGGCGGACCTGCCCAGGGACTTCGCCCGCGCCGGCAAGCAGTCCGACCTGCACACCCTGGACGAAGACCACCCCATCCGCTACGTTGCCGACCCTGTCAGGGAGCTGATTCGCATCAACCGCGAGCAGATCGCCGAAACCGTCCAGGAGAACGACCGCGTCGGCGGCCTGGTGCGCCTGGCCATGATTAGCCTGGGCATCGTCGGCCCGCTCAGCGGCCTGGTGGCCGGCTACGGCATCGCCCGCGGCCTGAGCCGGTCCATCTATCAGCTCAGCGTCCGCGTCCACGACATGACGCGCAAGCTCGACCAGACCGTCGGCTCCGTCACCATTCCCGCCGAGGGCGACATCAGCCACCTGGACAGGCAACTGCAATACGTCGTGCAGCGCGTCGAGCAGGTGGCCGAGGAGGTGCAGCGGCACGAGCGCGAGATGCTGCGGGCCGAGCAGCTGTCGGCCGTCGGCCAGCTGGCGGCCAGCGTTGCGCATGAGGTGCGCAACCCGCTCACCGGCATCAAGCTGCTGGTCGAGGCGGCGCTGCGGCCGCGCAACCCGCAACCGCTCACGCAGGAGGATCTCGGCGTCATCCACGGCGAGGTCGTGCGCCTGGAGCAAACCGTGCAATGCTTCCTGGACTTCGCCCGGCTGCCGGCGCCACGGCAGGCCGTCTGTGACCTGCGCGAGGTCGTCGGCCAGGCGCTCGAACTGGTCCGCGCCCGCTGCCGCCAGCAGAACGTCACCGTCGAGGTCGTCGCCCCGGACGCGGAGGTGCCGGCCGACGTGGATCGCGGCCAGTTGAGCACGGTGCTGGTCAACCTGTTCCTCAACGCCCTGGACGCGATGCCGCGCGGCGG
This sequence comes from uncultured Gemmataceae bacterium, assembly GCA_963750165.1. Lineage (GTDB taxonomy): Bacteria > Planctomycetota > Planctomycetia > Gemmatales > Gemmataceae > CAVVPN01. The sequence goes on from CAVVPN010000003.1 coordinate 2,196,722, forward strand.
CCGCCTGGAAGTGGGCCTGGCCGTGGCCGAATCGGAAGTGCGGCTGACCGTGGCCGACACGGGGCCAGGCATCGTCGCGGAGATGCTCGACCGCCTGTTCACGCCGTTCGCCAGCACCAAGCCGACCGGCACCGGTCTGGGGCTGAGCATCTCGCGGCGCGTCATCGAGCAGCACGGCGGCAGCGTCAGCGGCGCCAACCGCCCCGAGGGCGGGGCCTGTTTCGCCATCGTGCTGCCGGTCAGTGGTCCGTTGTCCGCTGTCCGTTGCCCGTTGCCAGTGGGCAGCGCTAAGCCGCCAGCGGCAGAAAAGTCCGTCCCAACAACTGGCGACTGACAACGAACCACGGACAACTCCGAAGGAGCTTCGCCATGCCGGTACTGCTGGTCATTGACGACGAACAGAGCGTACGCTACTCCTTCCGCCGCGTGCTGGAGACCGATGGCGTCGAGGTGCTGACCGCCGCCACCGCCGCCGAGGGGCTAACGATGGTGCGCGAACGACGGCCCGATGCGGTCGTGCTCGACCTGCAACTGCCCGACCGCTCCGGCCTGGACGTGTTCGCCGACATCCAGGCCCTGGACCCGCGCCGGCCGGTGATCTTCATCACGGCGCACGGCACCACCGAGACGGCCCTGGAGGCGATGAAGCACGGCGCCTTCGACTACCTGGTCAAGCCGGTGGACCTGGAAAAGCTGACGCAGCTGCTCAGCCGGGCCTTTGAGGCGACGCGGCTGATGCACGTGCCGGCGGTGCTGCCGGAGGAGTACGACGACCGCATCATCGGCCGCAGCACCGTCATGCAGGAGATGTCCAAGGGGCTGGGCCGCGTGGCGCCGCAGGACGTCAACGTGCTCATTCTCGGCGAGAGCGGCACCGGCAAGGAGCTGGTGGCGCGGGCCATCTACCAGCACAGCCGTCGTGCTGACAAACCGTTCCTGGCGATTAACTGCGCCGCCATCCCCGAGGCGCTGCTGGAGAGCGAGTTGTTCGGCCACGAGCGCGGGGCGTTCACCGGCGCCGACCGCAAGCGCATCGGCAAGTTCGAGCAGTGCAACGGCGGCACGCTCTTCCTCGACGAAATCGGCGACATGCCGCTGCCGCTGCAGGCGAAGATTCTGCGCGTGCTGCAGGAGCAGCGCTTCGAGCGGCTGGGCAGCAATGAAACGGTGCAGACGCACGTGCGCGTGCTGGCGGCCACCAACCAGGAACTGCCGCGGTTGGTGGAGGAGGGCCGTTTCCGCAAGGATCTGTATTATCGGCTCAACGTTGTGACCATCCGCGTGCCGCCGCTGCGCGACCGCCTCGACGATGTCGCCGAATTGGCCCATTACTTCCTGTTCAGCTTTGACCGCGAACTGGGCCTGGACTTCCGGGCCTTCGCCCCGGAGGCGCTGGCGCTGTTGGAGATGTATCGCTGGCCGGGCAACGTCCGTGAGCTGCAGAGCGTCATCAAACAGGCCATGCTCAACGGCTCCGGCCATCTGCTGCTGCTGGAGTTCCTGCCGGAAGAGGTTCGGCACCCCGCCCAGACGGCCACGGCTACCGCGCACAAGCCGGCCGCCTTCGACGTGACGGCGCTGATTGACCGGTTATTGCAGACAGGCCAGAAAGAGCTGTACGATCAGGTGATCGGCGCCGTGGAGCGGATTCTGTTCACGCGCGTGCTCAACCACACGCACGGCCATCAGGTGCAGGCCAGCGAACTGCTCGGGCTCAACCGCCAGACGCTGCGCAACAAGCTGCGCGGGCTCAACCTCGCGGTGGACAAGATTCTTGCCGAGGAAGTGACCTCGGAGCCACCCCTGCCGAGCGCGGGCGATTCCTGAGCGCGATCTATTTTTTACCACACGCTCATTTTTTCACCAAACCTACCAATTCCGCCCCGACCTTCGGCTGCTTTCCAGTTCAAATTATTTCTCTTTTTCCTTTATCTTGAAGCAGTGTTAAGGCAAACTGCCTACGGCAGACTCCGTTTGGCACGGCACGTGCTTCAAATACATAATCCGAAAATTGATATTGCTGTTTACCTGGCTTATCCTCCGCCAGGAGGGGCACTGCTGTGCTCCGGTGCGAGTGGGATCGCGGAATCGTCCAGCCGGGGATTTTGTGCGCGCATCGCGAACTCATCGTGGTTCAGTGCCGCGATGGCCATGCGCCGGTCAAGAGAAAATGCGGTTCGCAACCTGAACTGTTTTCCATCTTTTTTTCGAGGAACCACGATGTACGCAACCACGCAAACGCTGCGGCTCGCAGGGCTGGGAGGCCTGGTCCTGAGTCTCACCCTGACCGTGAGCCCGCCCGCCTACGGCCAGCGCATCACGCTCCGGCCGATTTCCACTTCTTACATGCCGATGAACCGCACGCTGAGCAACTATTACCAGTACTCCGCCGTGCCGGGCAACCCGTTCAGCGCGCAAAACCAGCTGAACAACAACATCAACAACTACTACCAGAACCAGTCCAACCAGCAGCTGAACACCACCACCGGCATCATCGGCAACAACCTCAGCCCGCTGGTGAGCGGCGGCTACGGTGGCGGTTACGGTGGCGGTTACGGTGGCATGGGCGGTTACGGCATGGGTGGCATGGGTGGCTATGGCATGGGTGGCATGGGTGGCATGGGTGGCATGGGTGGCTACGGCGGCATGGGCGGTATGATGGGCGGCATGGGTGGCTACGGTGGCATGGGCGGCATGATGGGTGGCATGGGTGGCATGGGTGGCATGGGCGGCATGATGGGTGGCATGGGCGGCATGGGTGGCATGGGCGGTATGATGGGCGGCATGGGTGGCATGGGCGGCATGATGGGTGGCATGGGCGGCATGGGTGGCATGGGCGGCATGGGCGGCATGGGCGGCTTCCCGTCGTTGAGCGGCCGCGGCATGGGCCAGATGGGCGGTGCCATGGGCCAGATGATGCAGTACGGCATGGGCGGCATGGGCGGTATGGGCATGGGCGGTATGGGCATGGGTGGCATGGGCATGGGCGGCATGGGCATGGGCGGCATGGGCATGGGCGGCATGGGCATGATGAACCCCATGATGATGGGCATGGGCGGCATGGGCATGGGCGGCATGGGCATGGGTGGCATGGGCATGGGCGGCATGGGCATGATGAACCCCATGATGATGGGCATGGGCGGCATGGGCATGGGCGGCATGGGCATGGGTGGCATGGGCATGGGCGGCATGGGCATGATGAACCCCATGATGATGGGTATGGGTGGCATGGGCATGGGCGGCTACGGCATGGGTGGCATGGGCATGGGTGGCATGGGCATGGGTGGCATGGGCATGGGCGGTATGGGCATGGGCGGCATGGGCAATGTGGGCGGCGGTGGTGTGGTTCTGGGCCGCGGCTTCTAACCGCTGACATGGACCGCCGCAAAGAGCGGAGTCTCAGTTGCGAACCGCCCGTGGGAGGCGATGAAGCCACCACGGGCGGTTTTTTTCTGGGGTAGCAAACTCAGCTGGACCCTCTCTGCAGAATGCAAGTACCGAACTACGAGCAGCAGTTCCCTTCCTGGCACGTACCCGTTCGCGCCCGCAGCCGATGTGCGCGCAAACCCTGACCCCGATCACTCGTCACTGCCCCGCCGGCGGCCACCGGCTCTGGGCGGACTACCGCACCGTCTTGCCACACCCCGAGTTCGGTCTGGACGTGCTCACCCTCGTCGTCCGCCTCCGCCATGCCGAGCACCGCGTCGTCCCCGAGATCCATCAGGAGTGGATGCGGCGCGGCGGCGCCGTTGCGCAGCGCACCATCAGCAACCTCCTGGACCGCTACGACGAACGCAAGGCCCTGTCCACCGCCGAGCCCCAACGCCTTGGGCCGCCGTTGCGCGACCAGGTGCCGCCAGCTAAGGAGGCGCCGAACAACAACTTCGTAGGACGGCTCTGGAGAGCCGTCCTACTCTTGGAAGTTGTTGTTCGGCGCCTCCTAAGTTTGCTACCCTGGCGCGGTTCCCAGTTGCGGGGACCACGAACGGCAGGCCAGTGCTCCCGAGCCGTCCTGCCAGCGGCGCGCACCGCTGCCAGGGGCCGATTCTCGACGTGTGAAAAAGTTGGCGTTCTTGGCGTCCTTGGCGTTCTTGCTGTGGCAGCCGCCGGTGGTGGTCGCGCCGTGCCAGCCGTGCGGGGCAAGGGCGCCAATTCTCGACGTGCGAAAAAGTTGGCCCCCTTGGCCTCCTTGGCCCCCTTGCTGTGGCAGTGCAGGCCGCTGGTGGTCAGCCCGTGCCCACCGTCCCACCCCCATGCGCGATCCGTGCGTGAACCGCTCCAGTTTTTTCGGCGGCGCGGGAGGGCTGCCGTGGTTGCGGCCCGCGCCGCCGTCGGATACAACGGACGCAACCAATCGTTCGCCCGTTGCAAAGGATCGACCGATGCCGCTCCGGGATCATTTCCGACCCCCAATGTCTGAGCACCGTCACGGGGAGTCCTTTCACTCCCTCTGGACCGGGCAAATCGTGCGGACGTTGAACCGGCGCTTGCTGCCCGCGGGGTATTTCGCCGAGAATATGGTGACCACCCGGCGCGCCAACCTGCACAATGAGTTGATGGCGTTCCTGGGCCATCCGCCGGAGTTTCAACTCCCGGCCGACGCGGGGGCCTACCCGACCGCGTACCGGCCTTCGCAACCGGCCGGCGTCGGTCAGCTTGAACTGTGGTTACACGCCCTGGCGGTCGGGCAGCGCCTGCCCATCCTGCCGCTCGCGTTGCGCGGCGGCCCGACGCTGCCGCTCGACCTGGAAGCAACCTACGCGGAAGCGTTACTGGATTTGCGACTGTAACGGAATCGACCCTTTCGTTTTTCCCGAGTCTCCCCAATGAGAAAGCTCGCTGCCCCCGTCGCCGCCGTGGCCTGGCTAGCCGCGCTGACCGTGCTGAACCTGCTCAGCCCACCGACGCCCGCCCGGCAGGCCCAGGCCGCCGTCCAGCTGGACCCGAAACTCCTCGACACCCTGACCGCTCGCCCCATCGGTCCCGCCAACATGGGCGGCCGCATCGTGGACCTCGCCGTCAACGACGATGACCCGGACCAGTTCCTCGTGGCCACCGCTTCCGGCGGCCTGTGGAAGACCACCGACGCGGGCAAAACCTGGGCGGCCATCTTCGACCATGAGGCGACCGTCTCCCTCGGCGCCGTTGCCTGGTCGCCGTCGAACCGCGATGTGATCTACGCCGGCACCGGCGAGGCCAACGCCCGCAACAGCGTCAGCTGGGGCGACGGCGTTTACCGCTCCGGCGACGGCGGCCGCACCTGGAAGCACATCGACTTGCACGATTCGCACCACATCGGCCGCATCGTCGTCCACCCGACCAACCCCGACATCGTGTATGTCGCGGCGCTGGGCCGCCTGTGGGGGCCGAACAAGGAGCGCGGCCTGTACAAGACCAGCGACGGCGGCAAAAACTGGCAGCTGTCGAAATTCATTGACGAGGACACCGGCTTCATCGACGTGGCGATGGACCCCAAGGAGCCGGACACGCTGTACGCCGCCGCTTGCTGCGTGCGCCGCGACGCCTTCTCCGGCGGCAACCCGGTGGTGCAGATCGGCCCGAACGCCGGCCTGTTCCGGACCACCGACGGCGGCAAGCGCTGGGAGAAGATGGCCGGCGGCCTCCCCGACCGGCCGCTCGGCCGCTGTGGCCTGGCCGTGTACGCCAAAAACCCGAACGTCGTCTACGCCGTGGTGCAAACGGACCTCACGCCCGTCACGGTGCAGGGCCAGGGGCCCAACCTCAAAAAGACGCCAGACGCTGGCGGTGTCTTCCGCTCCGACGACCGTGGCAAAACCTGGAAGTTCCTCAATTCGCTGGTGCCGCGGCCGTTCTACTACGGCCAGATCCGCATCGACCCCAGCAACGACCAGCGAATTTATGTGCTGGGCGTGCAATTCCACGTCTCGAAGGACGGCGGCAAGACGTTCAGCGGCGGCGGCAAGGGCGGCGGCAAGACCGGCGCCCACCCCGACCACCACGCGCTGTGGATCAACCCGCAGAACCCCAAACACCTGATCCTCGGCAACGACGGCGGCCTGTACGTCTCGCGCAACCAGGCCGCGTCGTGGACGCACCTCAATAACCTGGCGCTGGGCCAGTTCTACGGTGTGGCGGTGGACATGCGGCGGCCGTACTGGGTTTACGGCGGCCTGCAGGACAACGGTAGCTGGGCCAGCCCCAGCGCAACGCGCACCACGGCCGGCATCACCAACGCCAGCTGGATCAAGATCAACGGCGCCGACGGCTTCCAGGCCCAGGCCGACCCCACCAACAGCGGCTTTGTCTACGTCGAGGCGCAGTACGGCAAGCCGGTGCGCGTGAACATGAAGACCAACGCGAAAAAGGCGATCCAGCCCAAGTTCGGCCAGGAGGCGCGCTTCAACTGGAACGCCCCGATGCTGCTGTCGCCGCACAACCCCAAAACGCTGTTCTACGGCGGCAACTTCCTGTTCCGCTCGGACAACCGCGGCGACACCTGGGCCAAAATCAGCCCAGACCTGACCTATGCGAAACCGGGCCCGACCAAAAGCACCGGCCACACGCTGACGACCATCGCCGAGTCGCCGCTGCGGCCGGGTCTGATCTACGTCGGCAGCGATGACGGCCGCGTCCACGTCACCCGTGACGGCGGCAAGAACTGGACCGACCTCAGTGCGAACGTGCCGGGCGTGCCGAAGGACCGCTGGGTGTCGCGCGTCGAGTGCGGCTACCACGCCGAGGGCACCGCGTACCTGGCAATCAACCGCTACCGCAATGACGACCGCCGGCCCTACGTCTTCAAGACGACCGACTTTGGCGCCACCTGGAAACCGATCACCGCCAACCTGCCGGCGGAGGGTTCGGTCCACGTCATCCGTGAATCAGCACGCAACAAGGACCTGCTGTTCGTCGGTACCGAGTTCGCGCTGTTCGCGTCGCTAGACGGCGGCGGCAGCTGGCACCGGCTGCGCGGCGGCCTGCCGACGGTGGCGATCCATGATCTGGTCATCCACCCGCGCAAGCGCGAGTTGGTGATCGGCACGCACGGCCGCAGCGTGTACGTCATGGATGTCGCGCCGCTGGAGGGGTTGACGCCGAAGGTGCTGGCGCAGGCGACCGAGTTGTTCGAGGTGCGGCCGGCGGTGGCGTTCAAGCCGCGGGCCGTTGCGAAGCCGGGCGAGGGCAAGTTCGTGGCCCCGAACCCGCCTTACGGGGCTGTCGTCTGGTACTATCTGAAGACGCCGCCGGCACAGGCCGCCACGCTGACGGTGCTGGACGCCAACGGCAAGACGGTCGCGAAGCTGGCGACGGCGCAGAAGGCGGGCCTGCACCGGACCGTCTGGAACCTGCAGCCCGACGGTCAGCCAGGTGTGCTGGCGGCGCCGGGCGATTATCAGGTGCGGTTGCAAGTGGGTGACCGCGTGCTGACGCGGCCGTTGCGCGTCGAGGCTGAGGAAGGAGGAGCGCAATGAAGTCACGAGCAATTTACCCAGTCTTTTCCGCCGCTTGCGGCCTGGTACTCTTCCTGGGGCTGGTCCCGTCCAGTGCCCAGCAGGCCAGGCTCGCAGTCACGACACCGCCGGCCGAGGTTCCCGGCACCCTGGTGATCTGCGGCGGCGGCAAGTTACCGGACGCCGTGCGCGATCGGTTCATGGACCTGGCCGGCGGTGCGAAGGCAAAGCTCGTGGTCATCCCGACCGCCAGCGCCGCCGCGGACGGCCCCAACGCCGCCTCGTCACTGGAACCGTGGAAGAAGTACAAGCCGGCTACGCTGACGCTGCTGCACACGCGCGACCCGAAAAGGGCCGACGCCGCCGCGTTCGTCAAACCGCTGACGGCGGCGACCGCGGTCTGGTTCGGCGGCGGCGACCAGTCGAAAATCATGGCGGCCTACCGCGGCACCGCTGTCGAGCGTGAACTGCACAAACTGCTGCAGCGCGGTGGCGTCATCGGCGGCACCTCCGCCGGCGCCGCGGTCATGAGCAAGGTCATGATTACCGGCGGCAACCCGAAGGCGACGGTCGGCACCGGCTTCGGTTTCCTGACGCACTTCGTCGTGGATCAACATTTTCTCAAGCGTAAACGTGAACAACGCTTGCTGGGTGTGCTGGCGGCCCACCCCGGGCTGGCGGGCCTCGGCGTCGATGAGGAAACGGCGGTGCTCGTGCGCGGCCGCGCCATCGGCGTGCTGGGCAACTCCGTGGCGGTGGCGTGTCTGCCGGCGTCGTCGCGCAAGCCGGCGAGCCAGCAGACGCTGAAGCCGGGGGGGAAGGCGGACCTGATCGCGCTGAGCCGCGCCGCCATTGCGCGGGTGTCGCCGCCGTTCCCACCGGACAGGGCGGCGGTGCCGAACGTGCCGAGTGGTTCGCTCATCATCGGCGGCGGCGGCAACCTGCCGGACGCGGTGTTCCTGAAGTTCATCGAACTGGCCGGCGGTCCCGACGCACGCATCGTGGTGATCCCGACCTCGATGGAAGACCAACAGTTGCAGAAGGAACCGGGCGAGGCGAAGCGGCTGAAAAAGCACGGCGCGAAAAACGTGGTGGTGCTGCACACGCGCAGCCGGGCCGAGGCGGACACGGCGAAGTTTTGCGCACCGCTGGAGGGCGCGAAGGGCGTCTGGTTCTGCGGCGGCCGGCAGTGGCGCTTCGTGGATGCCTACGAGGGGACGCGGGCGTACCGGCTGTTCCACGACGTACTGAAGCGCGGCGGCGTCATCGGCGGCAGTTCGGCGGGGGCGTCGATTCAGTCGGAGTACATGCCGCGCGGCGACCCGCTGGGCAACCTGAACATCATCGCCGAGGGTTACGAGCGCGGCTTCGGCTTTCTTCCGGGCGTCGCGGTCGATCAGCACTTCTTCAAGCGCAAGCGGCTGGCGGACATGACGGCGCTGATGAAGGTGTATCCGCAACTGCTGGGCGTGGGCATCGACGAGGGCACGGCGCTGCTGGTGCGCGGCGAGGTGATGGACGTGCTGGGCGTCAGCAAGGTCGCGGTGTACGACCGCACGCGGCCAGTGCCGAAAGGGCAACCGGACTACCAGGTGCTCACGGCCGGCGCCCGCTACAACCTGCGGACGCGGCAGACGCTGCCGAAGTAGCGAGAACGCGGCAAGGACTGGTTGACGCCCCTGGGCCTGGTGCGATAGCGTTTTTCACAGCAAGCGAGCCAAGTTTTTCAGAAATCCGGTGAACGGGTACGAATGTTTGGCATTTTGGCAAGCCACCCCCAGGGTTCCGGAGGCGCGCATGAGTGACTATCCTCCCGATGACCGACAAGGCCGCAAAGATGGCCCTGCTCCTTCCGACAAGGTGAAAATCCGCATTTCCGAGGAAGAACTTCAGCGCCGCCTGCAACCGAAGGGCGGGCGGACGTTGGCCGAGATCCTGGCCAATCTGGAACAGCGCACATGAAGCACACAGCCCTGATGGCCAGCGTCGTCCTGCTCCTTTCCTTCCCCCCCCTCGCCACCGCCCAGTCGCCGCTGCGCTGGGCCGCCGACGCCGAGGGTGGTGCCCCCTTCATCTTCAAGGAACCCAGAAACGTCAGCCGCAACATCGGCTTCGAGGTCGATCTCAAGCGCGCCCTGGAGCGCGAACTCGGCCGCAAGATCGAGTTCGTCCAGTACGAGTATGTCAAGCTCACGGAGGGCCTGGAGCGCGGCGACTTCGACTTCATCATGAACGGCTTCGACATCACCGCCGACCGCGTCAAGCGCGTACGTTTCACGCGGCCCTACTACGCCTACCGCCTGGAGTTGGCCGTGCGTGCCGACGATCACCGCTTCGACACGCTGGCGGCGCTCAAGCAAGCCGGAGGCGTCGTCGGCACCCTGGAGGACACCGCCGCGTCGCGCTATCTGAAGCGCCAGAGGGTCAGGACCAAGGAGTACACGGACCAGACTGGGCCGTACAACGACCTCGCCGCCGGGGTCATCGATGGCGTGTTGATGGACGCGCCCATCGCCGAGTATTACGGCAAAAAAAGCCTGGTCACCGAGGACACGGCGCTGTTCCAGAAGGCGACGCCACCGTTCCGGTTCATCGACCATTTCCCGACCTATTACTTCTACGCCATCGCGGTCCAGAAGGACAACGTGGCACTGGCCGCCGAACTGAACGCCGCCCTCGACCGTCTGCTCGCCGACGGCACCCTGCAGCGCATCTACGAGAAATGGGGCCTCTGGGACAGCAAGCAAGAGAAACTGCTGGCCGAGTACCGCGGCGACACGGCGGGCGAAGACACCGTCGGCGGCGGGGTCGCCGAATTGCTGCTCAAAGGTGCCGGCATGACCGTGTTCCTGACGTTCACCGGTTTCGCCCTGGCGGTGGTGCTGGGACTGCCGATTGCCCTGCTGCGGCTGTACGGCCCCGCGCCGCTGCGGTCCCTGGCGCTGCTCTATGTGGAGTTCTTCCGCGGCATCCCGGTGCTGTTATTGCTGGTGTTCCTGTACTTCGGCCTGCCGGAAATGGCGCGGGCGTACCGCTGGGTGGAGCACGGCGTCACGCTGAAGCTGGACCCGGTCGTGGCGGCGATCCTCGGTTTCGGCCTGAACTACGCCGCCTACGAGTCCGAGATTTACCGGGCGGGCCTCGGCGCGATCCCGATCGGGCAGTGGGAGGCGGCGCGCTCGCTCGGCATGTCGGACGCGCTCACGTTCCGCCGCATCATCCTGCCGCAGTCCATCCGCATCATCCTGCCGCCGATGACGAACGACCTGGTGGCGCTGTTCAAGGACACCAGCGTCGTCAGCGTCATCGCAGTGGTGGAGCTGAGCAAGCAATACCAGATTCTGACGCGCTCGAACGCCGGCGACCTGGTGACGATCGCGCTGGCGACGGCGGCGTTGTATCTGGTGATGTCGGTGCCGCTGGGGCTGCTGTCGCGCCACCTGGAGCGGCGCTGGGCGGTACGGAGTTGATTTGGAATCTGCGATTCTGCCGCTGGCGACTGAGCCGTAAGCGGCAAAACCGACGCGCCATCACACGGCGGAGGGCAGGCCCAGCACCGCCAGGGCGCCGCGGGCCACGTCGAAGGCGGCCCGCGGTCGGGCCAGGCGGCGCACGTTGCCGCGCAGCCGTTCCAGCCGCTCCGGGTCGCGCAGCAGGACCGACACCTTGTATGCCAGCGTCGCCGGGGTGTTCACCTTGACGGCGGCGCCGTTCTCCAGCAGATAATCGCTATTGCGGGTCTCCTGCCCCGGGATGGCGTTGACGATCACCATGACGCAGTCGCGCGCCAGCGCCTCCGACGTGCTCAGGCCGCCCGGCTTGGTCACCATCAGGTCCGCGGCGGCCATCAACTCGTCGATCTCGGTCGTGAAGCCCAGTACCTTGACCCGGTGCCGCGGCGGCGTCGCCAACCCCTGCAATCGTTTGCACAGCGCCTCGTTGCGGCCCGACACCATCACCACCTGCAGCGGCTCCTCCACCGTCAGCAGCGCCCGGAACAACTCCTCCACCGGGCCGACGCCGTGACCGCCCGCGAGCTGCAGCACGATGGGTCGGTCCGCGTCCAGCTCGTGTTTGGCGGCCATCGCGGCGCGGTCCTTCGGTGCGCTGAACACCGGGTCGATGGGGATGCCGGTGCGGATGATGTCGGCCGCGGGCACGCCCAGCCATTGCAGCGTCACGCCCGCCTCTTCCGTCGCCGTGAAATAGCGCTCGCACGGCTCATGATACCACAGCCGATGAATCTCCAGGTCCGTGGTCACGGTGACCTGCGGCGTCTTGAGCCGGCCGGCGCGGCGCAGGGCCGCGACCAGCTCGGCCGACAGGAAGTGCGTGTTGACGATCAGGTCCCACGGCTGGTCGAGCAGCAGGGCGTAGAAGCGCCGCAGGTTGGCCCCCTCCAGCCAGCGGCGCAGGCGGTCGCTGATGCCGTCCGGGCTGCTGGGCCGGCGGTCGAACAGGTTGTAGAGCAAGCCGTACAGGCTGGGCGCCTTGTTCACCATGTCGAGGTAACTGCCGGCGTAGGCGTAGCGGAACAGGCGGTTGGTCAGGTTCATGAGATCGACGCGGTGGACAGTGGCCTCGGGCGCGGCCAGACGCAAGGCCAGCTCGACCGCCTCGGCAGCGCGAACGTGGCCGGCGCCGGCCGCGGTGGATAGCACCAGAATGCGAAGCCCCATGAACGCAACAACCTCCCTGAGCGGGCAACCGATTCCGCGAGGCGACAGGTTCGCCATACGGATGCCGGGCAAGGGTGCCAAGGGGCCAACCGAGCCGGTGTGGCGCGGTGCCAGAACGTATGGCGACCGGGGGGTAGCGGAAGTCGCCAGACTTCCGTTCGGCGCTGCTCGGAAGTCTGGCGACTTCCGCTACCCCAACCCCCACGCGCTCCAGAGCGGTTCGCGCGGATCGCGCCTGGGGGTGGGACGGTGGGCACGGGCTGACCACCAGCGGCCTGCACTGCCACAGCAAGGGGGCCAAGGGGGCCAAGGGGGCCAACTTTTTCACACGTCGAGAATTGGCGCCCTGGCCCCGCACGGCTGGCACGGCGCGACAACCGGCGGCGGTTGCCACAGCAAGAACGCCAAGGACGCCAAGAACGCCAACTTTTTCACACGTCGAGAATCGGCACCTGGCAGCGGTGCGCCGCTGGCAGGACGGCTCGGAAGCGCCGGCCTGCCGTTCGTGGTCCACGCAACTGCGAACCGCGCTAAACGGCCGTCCCGGGCGGCGGTGATTTTCTTGGGAAAACTTGGCGAAATCAGCGCGACTCCGATAAAAAGGACAACTGCCAGCACGAGCGAGTCACCGTGGAGATGCCGCGCATGCAACCGACCGCGAACGAGGCGCCGACCGGCCGGGCTCGCCTCAACCTGTGGGACGCCATCAGCATCATCGTCGGCATCGTCATCGGCACGACGATTTTCAAAATCCCGTGGCTGATCTTCAGTAACGTCTCCGACCCGTGGATGGGCCTGCTGGTCTGGGTCGTCGGCGGCGTCCTGGCGGTGGTCGGCGCCCTCTGCTACGCCGAGCTGGCCACCACCTACCCGCGCTCCGGCGGCGACTACGTGTACCTGACGCGGGCGTTCGGCGACTGGTGCGGCTTCCTGTTCGGCTGGGCGCAGCTGGCGGTGGTGCTGACGGCCAGCATCGGCGCCATGGCCTACGTCTTCGGCGACTTCGCCGTCGATTTCCCCGAACTGAAACAGTTCTGGGAGGAGCGCGGCCTGATCCCCAACTTCATGTACGCGGTGCTGGCGGTCGTGGTCATCACGGTGCTGAACCTGGGCGGCGTCGTCTTCGGCAAGTGGACGCAGAACGTGTTGACGGCCGCGAAGGTCGTGGGCCTGGCCGCCATCCTGGTCGCGGGCTTCATGGCCCCGCAGTTCGACGCCTGGTACCCGACGAAGTCGGCGGACTACGTCGGCTGGGGCGGCCTGGCGCTGGTCCTGGTGCTGTACGCCTACGGCGGCTGGAACGACGCCGCCTTCGTCGCCGCCGAAGTCCACGACGTGCGCCGCAACATCCCGCGGGCGCTGATCCTGGGCGTGTCATTCATCACGCTCATTTACCTGCTGGTGAACGTCGCCTACCTGCTGGGGCTGGGCTTCGACGGGGCCCGGCGGCCGGACCTGGGTACCATCCCCGGCCGCCTGTTGACGCGGGCGTTCGGCGACTTCGGCGGCAAGGCGATCACGGTCATCGTCATGGTGTCGGCACTGGGAGCGGTCAACGGCCTGATGTTCGCGGGCTCGCGCGTTTACGCCACGTTGGGGGCGGACCACAGCGCCTTCGCCTGGCTGGGCCGCTGGAACACGCGGGCCGGCGCCCCGTTCTGGGCGCTGGTCATTCAGGCGGCCATCACCCTGGCCCTGATCTTCCTGTTCGGCACCCACACCGGGCACGAGATCGTGACCGGTGCCCTGGTCGCGCTGGATCTGATGAAGGCCGGCACCGTGTGGAAGCCGGACGACGCCTTCGAGAAACTGGTGTCGCACTCCGCGCCGGTCTTCTGGGTGTTCTTCCTGCTGACCGGGCTGTCGCTGTTCGTGCTGCGCATCAAGGACCGCCACCTGACCCGGCCGTTCTCGGTGCCGCTGTTCCCGCTGCTGCCGCTCGTGTTCTGTGCCATGTGCGGGTACATGCTGTACAAGTCGATTGAGTACGTGAAATGGGGGTCACTGTTCGGCCTGGGCGTGCTGGCGCTGGGCGTGCCGCTGTACCTGATCTCGGGCAAGCGTCCCGCTCCGGGGCCGGCGTGGCCGACGGCCGGGGTCACGGTCAACGGCGCGGCGGCCGGCGCCGAATCCGACCGCATCCGCCAGGGAGAGCCGCCCCTGTGAGATTGATTCCGAGAAAGCCAACCCGTTTTGGAGGAACCCCACCATGCGTCGCTTCGTGATGGTTTCGCTGACCGTGTTCGCCCTGATGTTGACCTTCGGCCTGGCGCCGGCGGCGCCCACGCAGCCCCAGATGGGCGACGTGATTTACGTGCCGACGCCCTATGAGGTCGTGGACAAGATGCTGGAGATGGCCGACGTGCGCAAGGGAGAGGTCGTCTATGATCTCGGTTGCGGCGATGGTCGCATCATGGTGCGCGCGGCCCAGAAATACGGCGTCAAGGCGTACGGCTGGGACATCGATCCGGAGCGCATCAAGGATTCGCTGGCGAACATCGAGAAGAACAACGTCAAGAAGCTGGTGACGGTCACGCGCGGCAACATTTTCCAGCTGGACCTGAGCGGTGCGAACGTGGTCACGCTCTACCTGTTGCCGCAGCTCAATGTCAAGCTGATCCCGCAACTGGACAAGCTGAAGCCCGGTTGCCGCATCGTGTCGCACGACTTTGACATGCAAGGGGTGCGGCCCAAGCGGGTGATTGATTTCTCTGCCGGCGGCCGCGATCACAAGATTTACCTGTGGGTGACGCCGCTGGAGAAGATCAACCCGTAAGTAGCGCTTTTGAGCTTGGCGAGCGGCGCGGCGTCAGCCCGCCGGTACTGCGCAGTGTCAAGGACTGCGCAGTACCGGCGGGCTGACGCCGCGCCGCTCGCCGTTAAAAACTCCCGTCCGCCCACGCCAGCCACGCCGACGCCGACGCGTCGCTGGGCATGCGCCAGTCGCCGCGCGGCGACAGACTCACCGAGCCCACCTTCGGCCCGTCCGGCAGACACGAGCGCTTGTACTGGCTGGCAAAGAAGCGCCGCAGAAACTCGCGCAGCCAGCGGCGCACCTCGGCGGCTGTGTAAGCGCGATCGAACTGCGCGTGCCCCGCCAGATACAGGATTTTCTCCGGCGGACAGCCGAAGCGCAGGAAATGGTACAGGAAGAAGTCGTGCAGCTCATACGGGCCGACGACCTCCTCGGTCGCTTGCACCGCCTCACCCGCGGCCCCGATCGGCAGCAGTTCGGGGGAGATCGGGGTCGCCACGATGCTGAGTAAAATCCGCTGTGCCTCGCCGGCGAACTCGTTCCGCGCCGCCCAGTCCACCAGGAATTTGACGAGCGTCTTCGGGATACTGACGTTGGGGTTGTACATGCTCATGTGGTCGGCGTTGTAGGTACACCAGCCGAGCGCCAGTTCGGACACGTCGCCGGTGCCGATCACGAAGCCGTGGTTCATGAGCAGGCTCGTCCGCATCCGCGCCTGGATGTTCTCGAACGCCAGGTCCGCCCGCTGCTTCGCCGTCAGCTGGTCCAGTTTCGCCGTCAACTCCGCGACGCCCAGCCCCTCCAGCGGAATGCCGAACGGCCGGTGCCCCAGCGCCTTCATTTCCTCCAGGCACAGCGGGCGGATGTCGATCTCCTGAGCCGACACCTGCAGTTCACGCATCAGCGCTTTTGCATTGGTATTGGTGAGCGCCGTGGTGCCGAAACCTGGCAGCGTCAGTGCCTGGATGTGCGCGCGCGGCACGCCGAGCAGGTCGAAGGTCTTGCACGCCACCAGCAGCGCCAGCGTCGAGTCGAGGCCGCCGCTGACGCCGATGCTGACCGGCGGCGTGCCGACGTATTCCAGGCGCCGGGCCAGCGCCGCCACCTGAGTCTGGAAAATCTCCTGGCAGCGCTCCGCGAGCCGCTCCTGGCCGCGCGGCACGAACGGGTGCGCGTCCACCGGCCGCCGCAGCTGCGGGGCCTGTTCGCCGCGGCGCAGCGTACACGGCACACGGCGATAGGGTTTGTCCTTGACCAGCTGCAGGTGCGCGTCCCAGAAGCTGCTGGTCTTCTGCCGTTCGTTGACCAGACGCTCAAGGTCCACGTCGGTGACGAGCAGCGTTTCGTCGCGGCGGAAGCGCTCCGACTCCGCGAGCAGGGTGCCGTTCTCCGCGATCAGGCAGTGGCCGCCGAAGACGAGATCGGTGGTCGATTCGTCGCCGCCGCAGGAGGTGTAGACGTAGCCCGCGACACACCGCGCCGACTGGCCGAGCACCAGCTGCCGTCGATACGCCGCCTTGCCGATGACCTCGTTGCTGGCGGACAGGTTCACCAGGAGCGTGGCGCCGTGCAGCGTCTGGTGAGCGCTCGGCGGGATGGGCGTCCACAAATCCTCGCAGATTTCGACACCGACGATCAGACCGGGCGCGTCGTCGGTGGCGAACAGCAGATCGGTGCCGAACGGCGTCGGCTGGCCGGCGACGACGGTTTCCTTGCGGTTGGCGTTGACCGCGTGGCTGAACCAACGGCCCTCGTAGAACTCCTTGTAATTGGGCAGGAACGTCTTGGGTAGCACGCCGAGGAGCCGGCCGCGCTGCAGCACGGCAGCGCAGTTGAAAAGCTGGTCCTCGACCGCCAGCGGCAGGCCGACGACGGCCAGCCCGTCGAAGCCGCCGCACTCGGCGTCGAGCAACCGCCGCAGCGCCGCGACCGCCGCGCGCTGCAGCGTCACCTGCTGGAACAGATCGGCGCAGGTGTAGCCGGTCAGGGCCAGCTCGGGGAAGACAACGACCGCGACACCCTCCGCCTGGGCCTGTGCCAGCAGGCCGAGGATGCGGCCGGCGTTGTAGTCGCAGTCGGCGACCCGCAGCTTCGGCACCGCAGCGGCGACGCGCACAAATCCGTGATGGTTCGGCATGGGAATCACGCAAAGCCAGGGTAAGCACACCAGCCTCAACCCCCCTGTCATCGTACAAGGAGTTGAGGCCGGTTTGGACGTTTGAGATTTCCTGAGAATGGGTGAGTGACGGGACTCGAACCCGCGACCGCATTACCAAAATGAGTGTACGGCCAGCCGCCCTATTTGCAAGGTTCTGCCGCTGGCAGAAAGAAGAACAACCTGCTTGACCGGCGCCGCCGGCCGCATTACGATACAACCTGTTGCAAGGTCGCCGCTGCCTTGCCACCGTGACCCCCACCCAGCGGACCAACCAACCTCGCGGGCCCGCTCCCCAGTGACGGCCCCAACCGCCTCGCCATCCGGTGCTGCCCCGTGGCGATGACCAACCGCCGGCGTGCCCGCCACGCCCCGCCAGTGACTTTTCGCTACTGCAGAGGAGACCATCATGCCAGGGGATCGGTTCCGTTCGCGAACGACCCGCACCGCCGTCGTCACGCTTCTGACACTGCTCGGCGTCCCCGCCGTCGCCCAGGCCCAGCCGCAGATGGGCAATCTGTTGCCGACGCCGCGCCTCACCGTGCTGTCGCCCGCGGGCGGCAAGGCCGGCACCACTGTGGAAGTCATCATCACCGGCACCGACCTCGACGCCCCCGAGGCGCTGCTGTTCAGCCACCCCGGCATCAAGGCGACGCCGATCATCTCGTCCGAACCCCTGCCCAAGCCCGATCCCAAGAAAACCAAGAAAAAGCAACCCGGCAAGGCGGCGCCAGGCGGCAAGTTCACGGTCACCATCGCCGCCGACGTGCCGCCCGGCAACCATGACGCGCGCTTCGTCGGCAAGCACGGTGTCAGCAATGCCCGCGCCTTCGTCGTCGGCGACCTGCCGGAAGTCCTGGAACAGGAGCCGAACAACGACATCGACCAGGCGCAGAAGGTCGAATTGAACGCGACGATCAACGGCACCATCAGCGCCCCGACCGACGTGGACTATTACCAGTTCAACGGCAAGAAGGGCCAGCGCGTCATCGTCCACTGCCTTGGCGCGAACATGGACAGCCGGTTAATGCCGGAACTGCGACTGCTCACGGCCGCGGGCAAGGAACTCGCCTACCATCGGCCGGCGCCCGGCAGCGACGGCCTGCTCGACTACACGCTGCCGGAGGACGGCACCTACCTCGTGCGCCTCTGCCAGTTCACCTACACGCAGGGCAACGCCGATTATTTCTACCGCCTGACCATTTCGACGCGGCCGTGGATCGACGTGGCCCACCCATCCGCGCTCGAGCCGGGCCGCACCACGGCGGTCACGCTCCACGGCCGCAACCTGCCCGGCGGCAAACCCGACCCCAGCGCCGTCATCGACGGCCGCGTGCTGGACAAGCTGGTCGTCCAGGTGACGGCGCCGAACGATGCCCAGGCACTGCAGCGGCTCAGCTACAGCGGCCACCTGTCGCCGTTGAACGCCATGCTGGACGGCTTCGAGTATCGGCTGCGCGGCGCGGCTGGCACGTCGAACCCCGTGCTGCTGACGTTCGCCACCGCCCCCGTGGTGCTCGACAACGACGACAACCATACGCAAGCCGCCGCCCAGCAGGTCAACGCCCCCTGCGAGATCGTTGGCCGGCTCGACAGGAAGCGGCTGCGCGACTGGTACAGGTTCACCGCCAAGAAGGGCACGGTCTACACCATTGAGGTCTTTAGCGAACGTCTTGGCGCCCCGACGGACATTTTCGCCAGCGTCCGCAACGGCACCGGCAAGGACGTGACCGAGATGGCGGCGCTGGACGACGACCAGACGACGCTGAGCCCGACGCACCTGTACACGGTCACGCGCGACCCAACGCCGTACCGCTTCGTGGCGCCGGCGGACGGCCCCTATTTCATCGTGGTCGGCAGCCACTTCGGCGACACGTCCGCGGGGCCCCACCACGTCTACCACGTCCGCATCAGCCCGGAGCGGCCGGACTTCCACGTCCTGGTAACGCCGCCGGACACGTACCGGCCGGACAGCCTGCTGCTGTACAAGGGCGGCGACCGCTACTTGACGGCGTTCGTGCAGCGCCGCGATGGCTTCAAGGGCGAGGTGACGCTCACCGCCGAGGGTTTGCCGAAGGGCGTGACCTGCAGGCCGCAGGTGGTCGGCCCGAACCAGAAGCAGACGCACCTCGTCTTCAGCGCCGCGAAGGACGCGGCACCGCTGGTGAGCCCGTTCACCATCAAGGCCAGCGCCAGCATCAACGGCCAGACGGTGGTGCGCGCGGCGCGGGCAGTGGGCACCACCTGGCCGGTGCAGCCGCAACAGAACATCCCGACCATTGCGCGGCTCGACCGTCAGTTCGTGCTGGCGGTGCGCGACCTGCCGCCGTGGCGGCTGACGCTGGGCAAGGACAGCGCGGTGATCGTTCACGGCAACAAGTTGACGATCCCGGTGAAGGTGTCGCGGCTGTGGCCGGACTTCAAGTCGCCGGTGCAGATCCAGCCGATCCCGACCGACTTCCCGCAGGGCGTGACCTTCGGCCCAGTGAACCTGCCGCCGGGCAAGGACGACGGCAGCCTGGTGCTGAACATTCCGACGAATGTGCAGCCGGGCAAGTACAACATCGTCTTCACCAGCTTCGCCCCGGTGACGTACAAGGACGCGAAAGGCAAAGCGAAGCAGAACGTCAACACCGTCCTGCCGTCCACCGCCCTGGAGTTGACGGTGCTGCCGAAGCAGGTGGCGTCGCTGTCGCTGGGCAGCGGCAACCCCAGCGTCAAGGTCGGCAACCAAACGGAACTGCTCGTCAAGGTGACGCGGCAGTTCGATTACGCCGGCGAGTTCAAGGTGCAGCTGGTGCTGCCGCCGAACACGCAGGGCATCAGCGCCGACCCCGTGACCATCAAGGCAGGCGAGAACGAGGCGAAACTGATCCTGCGGGCAGCGGCGAACGCCACCGTGGGCGCCCGGCCCAACCTGACGGTGCGGGCGGTCGCGGTCGTCAACGGCAATGTGAATCTGACGCACGAAACGAAATTGAATGTGAATGTTGTCAAATAGTCATTAGTCATTAGTCATTAGTCATTAGTTATCAGGGATCCCGTTCAGGACAAATGCTCAGGTTTGGACGGGATCCTGATGACTAATGACTAATGACTAATGACTAATGACTATTCCGGAGGAATCCCATGCGTTCCCTGCTCGCGTTGACACTGGTGGCGCTGGTGCCGTTGACGGCGCCGGCCCAGGGCAAAAAGAAGGCCGAAGAAAAGCCACTGCTGGTCGTGGATCTGAAGCGCAGCGACACCGTGGCGTACGAGAAGGAGGTCGAGCCGATCCTCCTGAAGCGCTGCGTCGCCTGCCACAGCGGCCCGGTCAAGGAAAGCCGTTTCGACATCAGCACCTACGAATCGCTCGTGAAGGGTGGCAAGCGCGGCGTTGCCGTCGTGCCCGGCAAGGCCGACAGCAGCCTGCTCTACAAGTCGATCATGCGCACCCACAAGCCGTACATGCCGCCCCAGGGCGAGGGCGATATCACACCCAAGGAAGCGGCCACCATCAAGCTGTGGATCGACCAGGGCGCCAAGGCCCCCACGGGCATTCGCGTCAAGGAGAAGATCATCGTCGGTCTGCCGCCGGCCAATGTGACGCCGGTTCGCGCCGTCGCCGTCAGCCACGACAAGTCGATGGTCGCCTCGGGCCGCTCCAATCAAATCCACATTTACGACGCCGGCTCCGGCACCTACATTCGCTCCTTCTACGATCCCGACGCGAAGACGCCGGACGGCAAGGTGGTCAAGGCGGCGCACCTGTCGCTGGTCGAGTCGCTGGCGTTCTCGCCGGACGGCAAATTCCTGGCGAGCGGTAGTTTTCAGGAGGTGTCGCTGTGGGACGTGCAGACCGGCAAGCTGCGCAAGAAGCTGACCGGCTTCGCACACATGGTCGTGGCCGTGGCGTTCAGCGCCGACGGCAAATTCTTCGCGACCGGCGGCGGCGCTCCGACGGAGGACGGCGAGGTCAAGGTCTACGAGGCGGACACCTGGAAGTTGGTGACCGAGATCAAGAACGGCCACAGCGACACGGTGTACGGCCTGTGCTTCAGCCCGGACCACAAGAAGATCGCGACCGCCAGCGCCGACAAGTTCGTCAAGGTGTGGGAACTGCCGAGCGGCAAGTTCATCAAGTCGTTCGAGGGCCACACGCATCACGTGCTCGACGTGGGCTGGATGGCCGACGGCAAACTGCTGGCCAGCGCCGGCGCCGACAACACCGTCAAGGTGTGGGACTACGAGAAGGGCGAGCAGGCGCGGACGATCAAAAACGTCCACAGCAAACAGGTGACGCGGCTGATGTTCATCGGCAAGACCTCGCAGGTGGTGACGTGCAGCGGCGACGCCACGGTGAAGTTCGTCAATGTGCAGAGTGGCGGCGTGACCCGCAACTTCGCCGGCAACACGGATTTCGTGTACGCGGTGAGCGTGTCGCCGGACGGGGCCATCGTCGCGGCCGGCGGCGAGGAGGGCGTGGTGCGCGTCTACAACGGCACCAACGGCCAAATGCTGCGGACGCTGGTGCCGCCGGGTGAGAAGAAGTAACACCACAAAGACACAAAGAAACACAAAGGAAGACAGCGAGATTATTTCTCACCTGTCTTCCTTTGTGTTTCTTTGTGTCTTTGTGGTGAATCCGTTTCAGGCAACCGCCGGGCACAGGTGCGCCCGCAGCTTGCGAATCGCCTTGTACTTCTCGTCGCTGACGCGCTCCGGCGCCAGCGCCAGCCGGTCGGCGATGTCCTGCACCGACCAGCCCTCAAAACTCAGCTGCAAAATCTGCCGCTGCCGATCGCTGAGCAGTTCGCTCGCCGCCTGCTCCACCGCCTCGCGCTCGTCGGCCCGCTGCCGGGCGCCCGGGTCGCGGTCGTCGCCGACGACGCCCAGCAACTGCGTCGTCCGCTTGCAGCCGCGCTGCGTCCGCTTCTTCACCGCGTCGATGGCACGGATGAACTCGCGCCGCTCGTCGCCATCGCCCTTCAGCGCCGACTCCCACGACTCGGAGCCGATGCGCTGAAGCAAGCGGCGAAAGACCTCCTGCGTGCAGTCGTTCCAGGTGTCCGGCGGCAGGCGGGCGTTGCGCCAGCAGACGGTGCAGTAGCGACTGATGTCGTTGACGATCCGCTGATCCGGCGCAGCGGTTGCGGCTGCGGCAACGCCGGGCAGCGCGGGCAGCGCCGACAGGGCGGTGCCCAGCACCATCGCGACCATCAACGATTTACGGCGACGCACGGGGGCGGTTGGGGTGCTGTTCATCGGACCACTATTCTCCATCGGGGAACGAAAACGGACCTTCGTTCCTGATTCGGACAATCGGCCCTGGCGATCTCGCCGCCGACGGCCGAAAAAATTTCGTAAGATGACGGCACCCACATTTACCACCCACACCCTGCCGGAGTTACCGTTATGAGCATTATATCACGCCGAGCCTTCCTCCGCACTACCGGCGCCACGACCGCCGCCGGCCTCGCTGCCGCGCCGACCGCCGCCGCCCAGGCGCAACCGCAGAAACAGCCGCTGCGCTTCCGCCTGGGCATCGTCACCTACAACATCGCCGCCGGCTGGGACGTGCCGACAATTTTGAAGGTCTGCCGCGCCGTCGGCCTGGCCGCCGTGGAGCTGCGCACCACACACAAGCACGGCGTCGAGCCGACGCTGACCGGCGCCCAGCGCAAGGAGGTCCGCGCCCGCTTCGCCGACGCCGGCGTCGCCATCTGGGGCTGTGGCACCGTCTGCGAATTTCAGTCGCCCGAGCCGGCCGTCGTCAAGCAGAACATCGACACCTGCCGCCGCTTCGTTGAGCTGGTGGCGGACCTCGGCGGCCGCGGCGTCAAGGTGCGGCCCAACGGACTGCCGCCGAAGGTGCCGGTGCAGCAGACGTTGACGCAGATTGGCAAGGCCCTGGTGCCCTGCGGTGAGGCGGCGGCCAAGGCGGGCGTGGAAATCTGGGTCGAGGTCCACGGCAGAGGCACCCAGGAGCCGCGCAATATGCGCACCATCATGGAGGCGTGCGGCCACCGGAGCGTTGGCGTCACCTGGAACTCGAACGCGACCGATGTGGTCAAGGGCAGCGTGTCCGAGTCGTTCAAGCTGCTGCGGCCGTGGATCAAGTCGTGCCACATTAACGAACTGCACAGTGGTTATCCGTACCGCGAGCTGTTCCGGCTGCTGCGCGAGACGGGCTACGACCGCGTGACGCTGGCGGAGATTCCCGGCACCGCGGACGTGGCCAGCGGCGAACGGCTGCTGCGGTATTACCGGATGTTGTGGCAGGAACTGAACCGCGAGTGAGCGATCATGGGGGCGAGGTGCGCGGCTCACTCGCCGCACACCTCGCCCAGCACGTCCTCGGAGACGTAAATGGGCACCTTGGCGGTGACGGCCAGGGCGATGGCGTCGCTGGGCCGGCAGTCCACCTCGACCATTTCGCCGCTCAGCTTGATGCGCAGTTTGGCGAAATAGGTGTGGTCCTTCAACTCGCTGATGACGATGTCCTGCAATTCGCCGCCCATGTTCTCGATGACATTGGCGACGAGGTCGTGGGTCAGCGGCCGCGGCGACGGCATGCTTTTGACGCGCCGGTCGATGCTGGTCGCCTCAAAGATGCCGATGACGATGGGGAAGCTGCGGTCGCCGTCCACCTCCCGCAGCATGATCACCTGCTGGTCGTGGACCTCGTTGATGATGATCCGTTTCAATTCCATCTGGACCTGCACGGCAGCCTCTCTTTCGCCTGAGCGACGGCGCTGGGAACGGCAATGTATGACGGCGGCGGGGCCGGGACTCTCGCCGCATTATAGAACTTCTCCGCAAAGCCGGTCAAGCGCGCCGCGCCGCGCCCACGACTTCTGTTGCAGCGGCCCGTCTCAGGGGCTATAGTTCTGATTAGGGCAGAAAATCCCTGCGCCGCGGAACCGAATCCCGGCCGGGCGCATTTACATTGCAGCGGCGGGTTTTGCTGCTATCCTGGGTGGGGGTGGGGTCGGCCACCGCGGCACGTTGAGAACCAGTCTGGCCAGTCCGCGGTCAGCGGTGCGGCCCAAGGAAACACGAGGTGGGCTCATGGCCCTGGCACTTTCGATTGGCAAGTGTTCGGTTCTGGGCAATTATCGCGAAAACAACGAAGACGCGATCGAGGCCAAACAGTTCCCCGACATGACGGTGTGCATTGTCGCGGACGGCATGGGTGGCCAGGCGGCCGGCGAGATCGCCAGCAACCGGGCCATTGAAGTGCTGCCGCGCGAGTTGCGCCGCGGCCTGTCCCAGGCGACCACCGCCGAACAGGGCAAGGCCGTCATCCGCAAGTCCATCGTCCAGGCCAATGAAGAAATCATGGCGATGGGCGCCCTCGACCGCGATCTGCGCAACATGGGCACGACGGTTGTGATGGCCCTGTGGCGCAAGAGCGGCGAGCTGTTCATCGCCAGCGTCGGCGACAGCCGGGCATACCAGATTCGCGGCGGCCGCATTGAGCAACTCACGGTGGACCACTCGCTGGCGCAGGCACTGGTCGAGAACAAGACGATCTCGCAGGCCGAGGCACGCGAGCACCGCTTCCGCAACGTGCTGTGGAAGTACCTCGGCAGCAAGGAGGTCGGCGAGGGGCCGGATGTGCTGGTGGTGCCGTTGCAGGCCGGCGACAAGTTCCTGCTCTGCACCGACGGCCTGTCCGGCGTCGTCTCCGATGATTTGCTGTTCAGCTACATTCAGGAGCACCCCGACCTGCAGGAGTGCGCCGAGGGCCTGTGCCAGCTGGCCCTGGACCACGGTTCCCGCGACAACGTCTCGTGCATCGTCATCGAGGTCGTGGAGTCGTAGACAAAGACCAATCACGAAAACACGAACGAACGAAAACACGAAAAAGACCCGTTTTTTGACACTCAGGTCCAGGGCGAGCCGCTGTTCCAGAAATCTTCCACAACGGCGACACGCTGGTGGTGCCGGACGTGTTGCCCGGTTTTTCCGTGCCGGTGCTGCGCCGGTTCGAGTGACGGCGTCCGTTTTCGCTCCGGGCCGGGCCGCGGTCGCTATAACGACTCCTGAAGCCAGCGCAAGTTCTCAGGAGTAGCCACCGTGAGCGAGTACCGCACCGAACGCGATTCCATGGGCGACGTGAAGGTCCCGGCACAGGCGTACTACGGCGCCCAGACGCAGCGCGCCGTCGAAAATTTCCCGATCTCCGGCCAACCGCTGCCGCGCCGCCTGATCCACGCCCTGGGCCTGGTCAAGGTCGCCGCCGCGGTCGCCAACCGCGATCTCGGCAAACTCAAGGCCGCCATCGCCGAGCCGATCATCACTGCCGCCCGCGAGGTCGCCGCCGGCAAACACGACGACCAGTTCCCCATCGACGTTTACCAGACCGGCTCGGGCACCTCGTCGAACATGAACGCCAACGAGGTCATCAGCAACCGCGCCATCGAGCTGACCGGCGGCGACCGCTTCGACTCCAAAAAGCCCATCCACCCCAACGACCACGTCAACATGGGGCAGTCCACCAACGACATGTTCCCCACCGCCATCCATGTCGCTGTCGGCCAGGCCATCTCCAAGGAACTGATGCCAGCGCTGAAGCGGCTGAACGAGGTGCTGGAGGAGAAGGCGAAGAAGTGGGACGCCATCATCAAGATCGGCCGGACGCATCTGGCGGACGCGACGCCGATCCGGCTGGGCCAGGAGTTTTCCGGCTACACGCGGCAGCTGGAGTTGTCGCGGGAGCGGACGGTGCGGGCGCTGAACGCGGTGCGGGAACTGCCGGCGGGCGGCACCGCGGTCGGCACCGGCATCAACACGCACCCGCAGTTCGGCGCGAAGGTGGCCCAGGCGCTGGCGCAGGAAACCGGCGTCGGGTTCGTCGAGGCCAGGAATCATTTCGAGGCGAACGCCAACCGCGACGGCCTGGTGGAGTGCAGCGGTCAACTGCGGACGATTGCGGTGACGCTGTTCAGCGTGGCGAACAACATCCGCTGGCTGGGCAGTGGGCCGCGCTGCGGTTTTTACGAGGTGATGCTGCCGGATCGCCAGCCGGGCTCGTCGATCATGCCGGGCAAGGTCAACCCGGTCATGTGCGAGAGCATGATGCAGGTGTGCGCCCGGGTGATCGGCAACGACCAGACCGTGGCCTTCGCCGGCGCCACCGGCGGCCAGTTCGAGCTGAACATCATGATGCCGATGATGGGCAAGGTGGTGCTGGAGAGTGTGGTGCTGCTGGCCTCCTGCACGCAGGCGTTCGTGGAGTTTTGCGCGTTGGAAATGGAGGCGAACGCGGAGGGCTGCACGCGGCAGGTGGAGCAGAGCCTGGCGATGGTGACGAGCCTGAATCCGCTGATCGGCTACGACACCGCCGCGGCCATCGCCAAGGAGGCGTTCAAGAGCGGCAAGACGGTGCGCGAACTGTGCCGCGAGAAGATGGCGGCGGGGACGCTCAAGAAGAAGGAGGGCGGCGCCGTCGTGACCGAGGCAGAGTTGACCGCGGCGCTGGACCCGCGGGCGATGACGGAGCCGTCGAAGGCGTGAACCCGTCTGGACTGCCGCTTGCGGCTTACGCGCGCTGCAACCCTTCTGGAGCGCGTTGCGTTCGGGTGTCGCGGGTTCTTCGCCCCGAAGGGGCGGGACAACTTAGCCCAGGGCAACGCCCTGGGGACGCCGATGCGACCCCACCTTCTCTCTTCCGTGTCCTGAAGGGGCACCACAAGCGTTGTTGTGGTGCCCCTTCAGGGCACGGAAGAAAGTAACAGTCGCCTCCCTGGTTCCCAGGGCGTTGCCCTGGGCTAAGTGGTCCGTACCGCAATTAACTGGAGGGTTGCGGGATCGTTCGTAGGACGGCTCTCCAGAGCCGTCCCGGCGTGAGCGGGACGGCTCTGGAGAGCCGTCCTACGGTCCCAGGCCGTCACCCCCAACCCTCCAGTTAATTGCGGTACGGACCACTAAGTTGTCCCGCCCCTTCGGGGCGAAAGACACGACCGCTACAGTCGTCTGCGAACCGCGCTAACGTCAGAAGGGTTGCAGCGCGCTAAGCCGCAAGCGGCGGTCCCTGGCAGGCCAGCCGTGATTGAATAACGTGATCCACAACTATCAAGGAGACCCATTCATGACGACCCGACGTATCACCCGCCGCGCCGCTCTGGGCCTGGGAGCCGCGGCGCTGGGCTTACCGTTCGTGTACCGGGCCTACGCCGCCCAGCCGAACGAGACGCTCAACCATGCCAGCTTCGGCGCCAACGGCATGGCCCTGTCCGACATCCGCTCGCTGACTGCGAGCAAGCACGTCCGCCTCGTCGCGGTTGCCGACGTGGACCTGGCGCGCACCGCCGAGGTCCGCAAACAGTTCCCGCAGGCCCGCATCTACCAGGACTGGCGCGAGCTGCTCGACAAGGAGAAGGGCCTGAATTCGGTCAACGTTTCGACGCCGGACCACATGCACGGGCCGATCACGATGCGCGCCATCCAGCAGGGGCTGCACGTCTACACGCAGAAGCCGCTGACGCAGACGATCTACGAGGCTCGCCAGCTGACCACGGCGGCGCGCGACCGCAAAATCGTCTCGCAGATGGGCATTCAGATTCATTCACACCCGGTCCACCGCACGGTGGTGGCGACCATCCAGGCGGGTGCCATCGGCAAGGTGCGCGAGGTCCACAGCTGGAGCGGCAAGCACTGGGGCGACCGCAATCCGCGGCCGAAGCGCAACGACGCGGTGCCGCAAATGCTCAACTGGAACTTCTGGCTCGGCGTCGCGGCGGAGCGGCCGTACCTGGCGAAGTATTACCATCCCGGCGAGTGGCGCAAGCGGCTGGACTTCGGCACCGGCACCTTCGGCGACATGGGCTGCCACATCCTCGACCCGGTGTTCAGCGCTCTGGCGCTGACGGCGCCGCGCTCGGTGCGTGCCGAGAGCGGCGGCCCGAACGCGGACAGCTGGGGCCTGGACTGCCAGGTGCAATACATCTTCCCCGGCACACGCTTCGCCGCGGACCCGGTGACGCTGTACTGGTATGACGGCGACCGGCGGCCACCGATGAAGGTGCAGAAACTGCTCGGCGGCCGCAGGCTGAACGACCAGGGTTCGATCTACATCGGCAGTGAGGGCGTGCTGTATTCGCCGTACATCGCGGCGCCGGTGCTGCTGCCGGCGGAGCGTTTCAAGAACTACAAGTTCCCGAACCCGGGCGGCGAGAACCATTATTTGCAGTTCGTGGAGGCGTGTCGCGGTAACGGCCGGACCTCGACGCCGTTCAGCTACTCCGGGCCGCTGACGGAGTCGGTGCTGCTCGGCTGCCTGGCGACGCGCTTCCAGAAGCAGACGCTCAACTGGGACGCGGCGAACCTGCGGGTGACCAACGTCAAGGACGCGAACCAGTTCGTGCGCCGCCGCTACCGCAAGGGCTGGGAAGTGCAGGGGCTGTGAGGGGTATTGTTTACCGCTCCCGCATCGCACACTCGCCGCGATGCGGGAGCAGTAGATAGCCAAGGATGATTCGATGGCTGTAACAGACGACATTCGCTTACGGCTCAGCGCCCAGCGGGCGCTGCTGACGCACATCACTCGCTCGATGCGGGCGGTTTCGGTTGACGTGATTCCCGAGGAAAAGCGAGCCTGGATACGGTTCATCTTCGACGGCGAACCTCCGGCAGCCGAGGCCGAAACTGCGTCCGTTGCTTGCACGGAAATCATGACTGATTTTGTCGATGATTGGACGTTCGACACGGAGTTCGTTGTGACCCCCTATCCGCAGAAGATGGCTCACCGTCGGATGGCAGTTTTCGCTCGTTGCGAGGATGATTGGGTGATCGGCGGCGGTGATGCGGCTCATGGGTAACCGAGATAGGTCTTGTACTTCTGAAGTAACTCGTCGAGCGGCGTTGCCTTCTTGAAGGCGATGACCTCTTCCGTCCCCACCGCGACCACCTCGGGGCCCGCCGGCGTCGGCCGGTAAACGACTTCCACATAGAGCCCGCCAAAAAAAAAGCCGATGGTCCAATCGTTCAACAGCTGCTGCTCATACCTTGCAAACAACGCCGGGGGGTGCTTGTCTCGTTCCTGTTCGACTCGCGCGCGCACCAGTTCCGGTGGTGGGATGAGGCCCCGCGGCAACTTCTCCAGGGGTTCGGAGTTGCCTTCTTGAGACGGCGTGGCAAGTTGGTCGATGGACGGCATGACGTTGACCCTCCCTACTCACAGCATACTCGACCCGGCGCGGAAATGCTAATCGGCTTGCCGCTCAGCGCAGGAAGCGCGCCGAGCGGCAAGCCGCAGCAAGAAGCGTCACTGTTTCGGAATGTAATTCAGCGTGTAATACGCCTCATTGTGCAGCAGCGGTGCGCCGTCCGCGGAGCGCACGCCCGCCGCGGTCAGGTCGTGGATGTGGCCCTCCTGCAAGCCATCGACCCACAGCCGCACCCTCTTGCCGTCCGCGCCCACCTGCACCTTTGTGATCTTCGGCGTCGTCGCGTCCACCTCCGGACTGCCGTACGCCGATTGATAAATATACGTGAACGTCTTCATCTTGTACGAGTCCACCGCGCCGGCGGCTTTCGGGTCCACCGGCTTCGTGAACGTCAGCTCGAAGCCGTCCGGTTTGGCCCGCATCTCGTGAATCTCGAACGGCACCTTGCCCGTCCAGACCAACCGCTCCACCGCGAATGGCTTGTTGCCGCGCGAGCCCCAGCCGCGGCTCGTGCCACCAACGAACAGCGATCCATCCTTGCCGAAGCGCACCGGCACGTTGCCCGAGCCGAAGCCCTGCCGGAACGGGAAGCATACCCCCTGATAGCGGCCGTTGACCTTTTCCAGGAACACGCGCATCACCGTGCTGTGCGTCTGGTCGCCGACGAACAGCTGTTTCTCGAACGGGCCGAATTTGCCGCCGGACAGGTCGCAGTCAATGCCGCTGGCGGACTGGCCCATCTTGCCGTAAGGGAAGATCACGCACGTCGGCACGAACTGCGGAATCTTCTTCGCCTCGATCATGATGCGGCTGCCGCTTTTGGGCACCTTCGGCGCCGGTCCAAGGTACTGTGCTTCCTTCTCCTTGTACCACTTGAAACTGTCCGGGTGGCCGACGAAGCCGCCGACCGTCAACTGCTTCAGGCCGCAGGCGCCGTTCCACGGGCCCTGGTTGTCGGTGTAGAAGACATCACCCACGGCGTTGAAGCCGACGCCGCCCGGCGAACGCACGCCGCTGGTCGTCGGCACGAATTTGCCGTCCGGCGTCACCTTGCCGGCCCAGCCGCGGAACTTGTGGTTGCTGTTGAACGAGCCGGTCAGGCAGAGCGTGATCCACAAATTGCCGTCCTTGTCGAAGCGCGAGCCGAAGGCGTATTCATGGTAGTCGCCGTTGATCTCCCAGCCGTCGGTCACGACCTCGAACAGATCCGCCTTGCCATCGCGGTTGGTGTCCTTGATGCGCGACACGTCCGGCCGCTGCGTGACGTACAGCCAGCCATCCTTCTGCGCCAACCCCAGCACCTCGTGCAGGCCGTGAGCGAAGCGCGTGAATTTCGCCTGTTTGGGGTCTTCCGAGTAGGCGTTGTCGATCATCCAGATTTCGCCGCGGCGTGTGCCGACCGCCACCTTGCCGTCCGGCATGATCTCGATGGCGCCGGCCTCCAGCACCTCGCCGGGCGGCAAGTCGAAGCGCAGGAGCTTGTAGTATTCCTCCTCGCCGGTGTTCGCGGCGGGTTGTTTCTTCTTGCCCTTCCCCTTGCCCTGGGCCTGGGCGGAGGTCGCCAGCATCAAGAGGGCCAGGAGCAGGGCGGTGCATCGGCATGTGAAGCTCATCGGTAATTCCTTGCTTTTTCGAGCCCCCGCAGGGGCGGTATCTGTTCGCCAGGCACCCGGACCCGGTGGCCTGGCGCTTGCTCATCCGGTCAACGGAGTGGCGCTCGGCGGCGCCGACGGACAACGGCGGTCACAGCAAGGGGGCCAAGGGGGCCAAGGGGGCCAACTTTTTCACACGTCGAGAATTGGCACCCTTGCTCCCGGCCCCGGTCGTCTGTCACCACGCAATTTCCTGCACCACCTGGGCCTTGCCATTGTCGAAGCGCAGCGGCACCAGCAGCTCCGCCCGGCCGCCGGACTGTCGCACCTGCGGCGCCCCGCCGCCCTCGATGCGCACCCGGTAACCGTCCACGCGGTACCAGCCCCGCTCCAGCGCCTCGATCTTGCTGCCGACCGCCGCGCGGAAGTACAGGTCCGCCGGCGGCTGCGTCGCGGTCAACGTCAGCGTCCGCAGCAGCGCCGTCTCCTTGCGAACCGCCGGGTTCGGGAAGTCCTCCACCGTCACGCCGCCGAAGCTGTACAGGAACGTCGGCCGGTCATCCGGCGTCAAACGGTAGCCCTTGAACCTGTAACCCTGCGCCTTCGCCGCCGTCGTCGGCCAGGCCGCGTCGCCCTTGCCGAGCGCGGCGAACGGCACGCCCGGCGGCAGCTTCAAAATGTTGTCGCCCAGCGGCCCCTCGAAGCCGACGCCGCGATCCGTCCAGTGTCGGGCCGCGTCGATGAACGCGCCCTGCCACAGCAGTGCCAGCCGCACGTCGTTGGCGTCGAAAGCCAGGTTCACCTTCTCCGGGTAGCCGACGCCGATGGCCCGCGAGCCGGCGCCCGCAATGAAGTTGCGGTAAATGATGGCGCTGGAGATCGGCGTCAGCGGCAGATACTGTTTGCCCATGCCGATCGGCAGCTTGGCGCCCTTGCCATCCTTCAGGTACACCCAGATGGCCTCGATCTGCGTCGCCGCCTTGCCGTCGAGCAACTTCGGCAGCGTGCTCTGGCCGTCCGGCCAGCCGGTCGGCATGCGCGTGCCGGGGCGGATGCGCTGCGGGTCCAGCACGTAGGCGTGATACCAGTCGCGCTGCAGCCGCTTCGGCATCAGCGTCATGTCGATGCCCTGAATGCCCTCGGCCTTGACGCCGTTGAACGTGTGGCACTTGATGCAGCCGAAACCCTGCACGCCGACCATGTGCCGGCCGGCCGACTTCGCCTTCGCGAGGTTGTCGAATTTCACCTCCGGGGCCGCGGGCACCTTGTCGATGGCCGCCACCGCGTCGGCGAACGGCCCGACGTTGGCCAGACCGAAGCCGGGCATGCGCGTGTGCATGTACGGCCGGTCGTGGGTGCCCCAGTCGAGAATCTGCTTCAAATACGCCGGGTTCAGCTTGGCGCCGACGCCGTCCAGCGGCGGCGGCACGCGGCCCTCGTCGCCCATTTCCGGCTGGGCCGTCGTGAAGAGCTTGTCCAGTTCGCCCATGGGACCGCCGACCTTCGCGCGGCTGTGGCAGGCGTAGCAGTTGAACGTCGTCATGGTGCGGGCGATCACCGCGGCCGGCTCCTTGCTCTGCTGCGGCGGCTTCTTGAGCGCCGCGGCCAGGGCGGTGCGCTGGCCGCCGCTCAGCGCGTACCACGGACTGCCCTTCGCCGGCGCCGCCGACAGACAGCCGCCCGCGCCCTTGAGCTGGTTCAGCGGCGCCGCCGTCAGCGTTGAGGTGAACGTCTTGCCGCCCTCGTTCAGCTGGTGACAACTGGCACAGCCGGCCGAGGCGAACAGCGCCCGACCCTTCGCGACCAGCGCCGGCTGAACGTCCAGGAAATCCGGCTCGTCCTGCTTCACCGCCTGCTTTTTGTTGAGCGCCTCCGCGGTCGCGGCGACGAGGCCGCCCAGCGGCTGCCGGCCCAGGCCCGGGCCCTCGACCTCCACGCTCAGCTCGATGCCGCCGCCGGCCTGGAAGAAGCCGACCGTCACCTGATGCACCCCCTTCGTCAGCTTGATCTTGCCCGACTTGCCCTGCGGCGGGTGGACGCCGTCGTTGTTCACCACCTGCTTGCCATCCACGTACAGCCGGCTGCCGTCGTCGCTGTTCAGCAGGAAGGTGTAGGTGCCGGCGCGGTCGGCCTTGAAAAAGCCCTCGAAGCGCACGCCGTAGTCGCCGCCGCGCCTGGCGACGCCCAGATGGAACGCGGCGCCGGTGCCGGTCGCGACCGGCTTCAGCTTGTCGAAGTCCGGCAGCCTGGTCCACGAACCCTCGTAGTAGGCGTAGGTGGTGGCGCCCTGGGTCAGGTCCACCTTGACGCCCTGAATCAGGTAGTGGGCCACGTCGTGCGCCTCCTTGGCGGTGAACAGCAGGTGCGGCATACGGCCGGATGGGCGCGTTTGCAGCGGGTCGCCCAGAAACGCTGCCAGGCTGCTGATTGTGTATTTGCCCTTGAGGTCGCCCAGTGGCACGCAGCCGGCTGGCGTTCGTTCGGCCAGGCCCCTGGCGTCGCGCGGTCCGTGACAGGCGACGCAGCCGACCTTGCTGTACAGATCGCGGCCGGCGGTCACCGCCTTGAAGTCGGGCCGCTCCTGACGCGGCGTGCCGGTCGTGGCGAGGAAGTGGACCAGCGCCTCGATCTTGGCGGTCTTGTCGGTGTCGCCGCCGAAGACGTTGGGCATGGTGGTGCCCGGCTTGGTCGCCTGCGGATCGGCCAGGAATTTCTTCAAATGGCTGACGCGGACGCGGGCGCCGACGTGATCCAGAATGGGCGCCTGTTTGCGGTTCACGGCGGCGTCGGTCGCCGGCGCGTGGCAGCTGGTGCAGTTCAGTTCGCCGAGCAACAGCTGGCCGCCGTGGGCGGCGTCCGCCTTGTCGCCGGCGAAGAACCGTTGAAAGCCGGGGACGACGGGTTCCTGAGCGGGACCACGGGACGGGCCGCCGGCCAGGTAGAGCACGGCGGCCGTGAGGGCGAGAGACAAGCGCTTCATGGAGCAACCTCGGCAGGTTGGGATGGTGGCGGGCAATGGTGGTCAATGGCGGGAGCGCCGCGAGTCAGTTGGGCATATTTCCAGGCTATCCGCCCGGCGCGGCCGTGTCCACCGTCAAATGGCGGCTTTCTCGGTCGATTCCAGGAATTCGTTCCTGATTCGCTCGACCAGCGCATTGAACGCGGCGTACGGACTTCCCGCTTTCAGGCGGCCTCTTGACAAGTGCCGCAGGCCGGGGTCAGATAGAGCGATTGCCGCGAACCCATTACGGTTCGGGACTCGCATTCCCCGCGCCGCCGCGGCGGCGCGGCGTGTCTAACAAAAGGTGCCCGATCATGCGTATCCAGTGTTCCTCCTGCGAGAAGTTCCTGCGCATCAACGACACCCTGGCGGGCAAGAAGATCAAGTGCCCCAGCTGCGGCACCGTCCAGATTGCCGAGGCCGCCCCGGAAGAGGAAGCCATCCAGGCAGCGCCGCCGGTCAAAAAGAAACCGGCCGCCAACGTCGCCGCCCGGCTGCCGGTCAAGAAGCGGCCCGTCACCGACGACGAGGACGAAGCCCCCGTCCCGCCGGCGCGAGCGCCGCCCCGCGGACGACGAGGACGAGGACGACCGGCCGCGACCGCGCAAGAAGAAGCAGAAGCAGGAGGCCGGGTCGAACAAGATGCTGATCTGGCTGCTGGCGGGCGGCGGCGGCCTGCTGGCGCTGGCGGCGGTGGTCGTGGTCGTCCTCATCGTCCTGAACAGTGGCGGCAAGGGCGGCTCCGGCGGTGGTGGTGGGGGCGGCGGGGGTGCAGGGGGCGGTGGTGGGGGGGGCGGCGGCGGCGGCGGCCCCGCCGTGACCATCAATCTTGGCGCGTCGCCGCGGGTCGGGCAGCGCCGAAAGACCGTCGGTTTGGTGGAAGTGACTTCCGAAGGCGGTGCCCTTGGCATTAACGGCAAGGGACATTTCAAGGGGGAAGTGACCACCGTGGCCGTCGGCCCGGAAGGGCGGGAGGCTCAGCTCGAGGTGGCCGTGGAGGTGCTTACCCAGGAGGCCGGAGGTCAGAACATCCCCACCGTGGAGCCGGGCACACAACTCGTTGGCAAGGTGACGGAACGCGGGGTGGATTTCACCCGCAAGGCCAGAGGCGGCAACCCGAGTTCCATTTACCTGCCCTACCTGGCAAAGATAATCGGGCACTCGGCGGCCAAGGACGAGCCGGACCCGACCCGACTCTTCAAAACGGACCAGAAGCACGCGCTGGGTAGTACGTGGCCCGTCAACCGCGCCGAGGCGGTGCGGATCATGACGAAAAATTCGGCGAACATGCCCACTGATAAAATGTCGATCACTGGCAACGGCAAACTGGTCGCGATCACCACGGAGGGGGGCAAGGACTACTTCGACGTGGAGGGCAATGCCACGCTGAGTGTGGAGAACGTGACGGATCCGACTACCAATTCATTCATCCGATCCGCTGTCGTGATTCTCAAGTACACGGCCCGCTACCCCGCCGACTACTCCACCGGCCCGGTCAAGCGGACGTTTTCGGTGCATGTCCGCGCAGACCTGGACTTCGCCGGCAAGCCGCTGAAAATTAACATCAAGGAAAAAGTGACCGAGGATTCCCAGTATCTGGACGGCGGTGGTGGCGGCGCCAAGAAGGGGAAGCGTCCGGCTCCGCTGGAGGGCCGGTTGTGGCAGCCCCTTCCGGATGCGCTGGGCCGGCTCCCCGCGAACGATTTGGTGTGGCTTCCCGAAGCGCCTTGCCTCGGCGAGTGGCGCGGCGGCCGCCCCCCCTTGTGGCCCGGTCACAACAGGGTCGCAGCGCCGGGTGTTTCGGCCGGCACTGCGACCCTGTTAACGAATGCTTGATGCCGATTACAGCGTCTGCCAGCCCTTGCGGTACTCGCGGCGGACGTAGCGGTTGGCGGCGTCGTTGCCGACGCAGCGCAGGTTCGCCGAGTCCCACGTGATCCGCTGGCCGGCACGCAGGGCAACGTTGCCCAGCAGCGCCATCTCGGTCAGCAGCGAAGCGTAGCCCGGGAAGTTGGACATCGCCTCGGGGCCGCCCTTGCAGGCACGGAACCATTCCTGGATGTGCTGGCCGTCCACCCGCGGCATCTTCGGCTGCGGCGGCCGATAGCCCTTGAAGTTGTTCAACGGCAGCAGCACGTAGCGGTCGCCGTAGTCCGACGCCGAGTACATCGTGCCCTTGCTGCCAACCATCAGGCTGCCGCTGCCCGACGGCTTCTGACCCTGGAACAGGTTCATCGGCGGCAGACCGCGTTCGTACCACACCATCCGCACCGCCGGCAGCGTGCCGCGCGCCGGGAACTCATACGTGATGGTGCAGCCCACCGGCGGGCTCTCGTTGTTGACCGCCTGCGCCGGCACCGCCGACACCGTTGTCGGCGCGCCCAGCCGCAGCGCCATGAACGGCAGGTTCATGGTGTGGCAGGCCATGTCGCCAATGGCCCCGGTGCCGAAGTCCCACCAGCCGCGCCAGTTGAACGGCGCGTAGGCCGGGTTGTACGGCCGCATCGGCGCCGGGCCGATCCACAGGTCCCAGCTGAGCGTGGCGGGCACGGCCGGCGTGCCCTGCGGCCGCGTCTGCCCCTGCGGCCAGATCGGCCGATTCGTCCAGACGTGGATCTCGCGCACGTCGCCCAGCGCCCCGGACTGAACGATTTCGGCGGCGGTGCGCAGGCCGTTGGTCGAGGTGCCCTGGTTGCCCATCTGCGTCTTGACGCGGAACTTCGTCGCCGTGTCCTTCATCAGCCGCGCTTCCCAGATGTCGTGGGTCAGCGGCTTCTCGCAGTAGCAGTGCTTGCCCAGGCGCATGGCCATGACGCTGGCGTGCGCGTGGGTGTTGTCCGGCGTGGCCACGATCACCGCATCGAGGGTCTTTTCCTTTTCGAGCAGCACGCGGAAGTCGTGGTAACGGCGCGCGTTGGGGCGCGCTTGTAGGCATTGGCGGCGCGGGCGTCGTCCACGTCGCACAGGGCGATCAGGTTCTCGGTCTTGAGCGACGGGCCGATGTGGGCCTCGCCGCGACCGCCGGCGCCGATGAGGGCGATGTTGAGACGGTCGTTCGGCCCGGGCTGCCGCTGCTGCGCGGCTTCGAGGCCGCCGGCCACCCAGAACCCGACGCCAGCCATCGCCGACGTCTTGAGGAAGTCACGCCGTGAAGAACGTTGACTCATGCTGCAACTCCTTCGGATCGAGTCAGAGAGGGGGTAATGCCGACTGTCACCACTCTAAACCCCCCGCGTGTCGGCGGCAACCCACTTCTGAATTTTCCGCGCCGCCGCCCGGTAAACCTTGACGGTCGCGGCCCACCCACGGCACAATGACAGTACATTTTCTTGCGGAAAGGATTCCGCTTCTTGGAGAACCAGGGATGACACGTCGCATCGCAATCGTGGTGTCGGTACTGCTGACTCTGCCGGCGGCGGGGGCGTCGCGGCGCACGGCCAACTTCGCGGTCGAGGCGCCGACGCAGGAGATCGCCGACCGCGTCGCCGAGGTAGCCGAGCGGCAGCGCAAGAACCAGGCGCTGGCGTGGCTCGGCCGCGAGCTGCCGCCGTGGCAGAAACCGTGCCCGCTGCGCGTCGAGTTGAGCATGGAGGGCCCCACCGGCTCCACGTCGTTTTTGTTCGCGGCGCAGGGCGGCGTTCTATCGCAGAAGATGGAGATCAAGGGGCCGCTCGACCGGCTGCTCGCCGCGGTGCTGCCGCACGAGATCACGCACACGATCTTCGCCCACCACCTTGGCCGGCCGGTGCCGCGCTGGGCCGACGAGGGGGCGCCGTCACCGCCGAGGACGCCCAGGAGCATGTGCGGCACGCGAAGATCATGCAGAAGGCGTTGAAGGCCGGCAATCACGCGCCGCTGCGGGTCCTGTTCGGCCGCGAGCAATTTCCCGCCGACCACGCGGCAGTGTGTACGTTTTACGGGCAGAGTTACTCGGTCAGTCGCTTTTTGATTGTCGCGGGCGGGCGGCAGAAATTTCTGGACTTCGTGAAGCGCGGCTATCAGGATGGCTGGGACGAGGCCGCGCAGGCGGTCTACGGCTACCCCAGCGTCGAGGCGCTGGAACGGGCCTGGCTGGCGTCGGTGCGGCAGCAGTGAGCGTGGCGCCGGCCGGGGATGGCGTTTTCTCTCTTTCCCAAAGGAGCGTCTGATAGGAGGAGCGTTATGAACGGGTCTGAGCTGTGGGTCGGCATTCTGGTGGTGGGGTTGTTCACGGGAGGACTGTTGTACTTCATCTTCCGCGACGCCCGCCGCATGGACAAACGCCCTGCCCTGGTGCGCGGCGGCAAACGCCGCAAGGTCAAACCCACGCGCGGCCCGGCCAAACCCGTCCCGAACCAGCCGGCCGACGGCGCCGTCTAATACCGAATCGCCTTGGCGGTTCTTGGCCCTGGTCGGAGCCCGAGCGCCAGCGCGGGGCAGAGCCTGCCCCGCGCTAGCGCTCGGGCTCCGACCACCACGA
This sequence comes from uncultured Gemmataceae bacterium, assembly GCA_963750165.1. Taxonomy (GTDB): domain Bacteria; phylum Planctomycetota; class Planctomycetia; order Gemmatales; family Gemmataceae; genus CAVVPN01. The sequence goes on from CAVVPN010000003.1 coordinate 2,234,951, forward strand.
AACTCCACGGCGATTCCGTATCAGCCCAGGGCCGCGGTTTCTTCTGCTATTCCTCCTTCCCCACCAGCAGGGGGAAAGCGCCAGGCCACCCTGTTCGGCCCCCTGGCATACAGATCGTTGAAAGCTTCGGAGGCCGTTCAAGAGACTCCGGCTGTAGCTTTTGCAGATTGCTGCGCCACTTGCAAGCGGCCGATGATCGAGTCGGTGTGCCAAACCAAGGGATTCAAGGCTCCGATCATCTGTACGCCCGAAGAACTCTTGGGGTCAAAATCATGAACGATCCGATTGTTGACGAAGTGCGTCGGATTCGAGCGACCGGGGCCGCCATTCCGGTTTCTCAGGTTTCAAAGTCGCTGGAGGCGGCCCCCGCGGCCGAGCTTTAGCGTTCGCGCACTTGCGGGGCAAGCGCGAACCGATGAATCAAAGAGGATTGTTGGTGTTGAATCTACTGCCAGCGCACCACGGCGCACAGGTACTCTTCCTTCTTCTTCAACAGCCCTTCATAAACGCCGCCCAGCTCCTCCGGCCGGATGCGCTGCGTGATGAGGCCGTTCAGGCTCAGCCGGCCGCTCGTCAGCGCTGCCAGCAACCAGCGCTGCGCCTTGTGGATGTCCCATGCCCCGGCAAGCCGCGTGTGTGCCGGCTCGAACAGCATGTTGCCGTGCGCCCCCGTCACCTCCAGGTAGCGGCGGTGCAGGTCGTCGTAGAAGTTGACGTTGTTCGCCCGGCCGCGCGGGCTGCCGACCACCACCACCTGGCCGGCGTCGCACGCCAGACTCATCGCCGTCGGGATCGCGTCCGGCACGCCCGTCGCATCGGCCACGATCTCGGCGCCGCGCCCCCAGGAACTGCTGCAACTGCGCCGCCGCGTCGCCGCCGCTGGGGTCGATGGCGAAATCGGCGCCCGCGGCCAGCGCTGCCTCGCGGCGCATCTTCACGGTGTCGATGCCGACGACCGGGTTGGCGCCCGCCGCGATCAGGCAGCGCAGCGAAAACTGGCCGATCAGCCCCAGGCCGAGCACCGCCGCGGAGCGCGCCAGCGTCAGCCCGGCGCGCACCGACGCGCCCAGGCCGTAGCGGGCGATGCACGCCAGCGACGCCTTTTCCGCGTCGAGGCCGTCCGGCAACTTCCACCAGCGGCCGCGCTCGTGGCCCAGCGTCAGCAGCTCGTGCGAGGCGTGATTGCCGGGGTAGCTGACGCGGTCGCCGACGTTCCAGCCGCGGATGTTGCCGCCGAGCGCGGCGATGCGGCCGGCGGCGCTGTAGCCGGAGCGGAAGGGGAACTTCCAGTCGGGCAGGTTCGGGTCCTTGAGCCACTGGTGCGTGCCGGTGTAGACAGCCAGCTCGGTGCCGGGGCTGACGGCGCTGACCTCCGTTTCGACGAGGATTTGATCTGGCCCGGGCGGCGGCAGTTCGACCTCGCGCACGGCAACTTTGAAGGGTTCGGTGATGACGACCTGTCGCGCTCGCATGGCAACCTCGGCTGCGGTATCGGTGTCGGGAAGAGGTTAATATAGTAGTCTGGAGGGGAACCGAAACCCACCCGCGAGGACGACGCATGCTCCTGCTCGGCCAGCAACGCCAGCGCACCTGTTCCGGCCTGACGCGCCGCGCCTTCCTGCAAATCGGCGGCAGCAGTGTCCTCGGCCTGTCGCTGGCGGACCTGCTGCGGTTGCGCTCGCAGTCCGGCCCGGCGGCCCACGGCAGCGCCCGGGCGGTGATCCTGCTCTGGCTCTGGGGCGGCCCCGCGCAGCTCGACACCTGGGACCCCAAGCCGGCCGCCCCGCTCGAATACCGCGGCCCCTTCGCCGCCATTCCGACGCGCGTCCCCGGCACGCGCATCGGCGAGTTGTTCCCGCAGCTGGCGGACCTCGCGGACCAGTTCGCCATCCTGCGGTCGCTGCACACGCAGTCCAACGATCACGGCGTCGCGGGCACCATCGGCCTGACCGGCAGCGCCGGCGGGGCCGTCAACCTCGGTGGCCAGGCGCTCGCGGGCGGCGTTCGGCCGGCGACGGGTTCCGTGGTGGCCCGGGTCCGCGGCCAGCGCGGCGCGTTGCCGCCGTTCCTGGTCGTGGGCGGCCGGTTGCACCAGGGCAAGCGTGCCATCATCGGCGAGGGCGGCGGCCCGCTCGGCGCTCGTTATGACCCGTTCCGCCTGGAGTTCGACCCCGCACAGCAAAACGTCCGCATCCCCGCATTGCAGCTGCCGCCGAACCTGACGCCTGAGCGCCTCGGCGACCGCCAGCGGCTGCTGACCGCCCTCGACGGTGCGCAGCGGCAGACGGATCTGCTGCACGCCGGCCGCGCCATCAGCGATCACCGGGCGCAGGCCATCGCGCTGTTGACGGCGCCGGACGCCCGCCGCGTTTTCGACCTGGCGCAGGAGCGGCCGGCGCTGGCGGAGCGCTACGGCCGCACGCGCTTCGGCCAGTCGTGTCTGCTGGCCCGGCGGCTGGTGGAGCATGGCGTGCCGTTCGTGCAGGTGAACTGGAGCGACCACGTTGAGGCGGAGGAGGACTCCGGCGACGGCGGCTGGGACCACCATTATCGCAACTTCCAGATCATGCAGGATCGTCACGCCCCGTGGCTGGATCAGGCCCTGTCCGCTCTGTTGATTGATCTGCGGCAGCGCGGTTTGCTGGAGCGGACGCTGGTGCTGGCGGTCGGCGAGTTCGGCCGCTCGCCGCGCATCAACGCCAATGCGGGGCGCGAGCACTGGGAGCATTGTTACAGTGCGTTGCTGGCGGGCGGGGGAGTGCGCGGCGGCCGCGTGGTCGGCGAAAGCGACCGCCGGGCGGAGCGGCCGCACGAGCGCCCGACGACGCCGGCGGACGTGGCCGCGACGGTGCAGCACTGCGTCGGCATCACCAGCGAGCAGGCGGTTTCGCTCGGCGTCACGGTCAACGGCCAGGTGATCCATGAGCTGTTCTGAAAAGGATTCACCACAAAGACACAAAGACGCACAAAGGAAAAACAAATAATGATCAGAACACTTGTTGTTCCCTGTCTTTTCCTTTGTGCGTCTTTGTGTCTTTGTGGTGAATCCTCTGGCCAGCCGCGGCGCGTTACGAATCAGCGCGACTTCCTGCAACATTTGCAGTGGTCGCCCGACGGCAAGCGCTTCCTGGTCACGCGCATCCACGCCGGCAAGATGGGCCTGTGGACCATCGAGGTGGACGGCAAGCAATGGAAGCGGCTGCTGCCCGCCGACGCGGAGCCGCACTTCGACGGCCACTGGTCGCCGGACGGCAAACGCATCGTCTTCGTCGCCGACAAGCTCCAGGGCACCGACGGCCAGCTGCGCATCGACGTGATGAACGCCGACGGCACCGAGGTGAAAACGCTGGTGCCGCACAAGGCTTTTGAGGAGTCGCCGCGCTGGGCGCCGGACGGCAAGCGCGTCGCCTGGGTCAGCACCCGCGGCGGCAACCCGGACGTTTACGTCGTGGACGCCGGCGGCGGCAACGTCAAGCGGTTGACCAGCGACACCGCCATCGACCACAACCCCAGCTGGGCGCCGGACGGCAAGCGCCTGGCGTTTTGCAGCGGCCGCGGCGGCAACTTCGACATATTTACCATGAACGCCGACGGCGGTGATGTGAAGCGCCTGACCGATCACCCGCGCATGGACTACTGGCCGGCCTGGTCGCCGGACGGCAAACGCATCGCCTTCACGTCCAACCGCGACGGCAATTACGAGATTTACGTGATGAACGCGGACGGCAGCGGTGTGCGCAACCTGACCCGCCACCCGGCGCAGGACAACTACGCGGCGTGGTCGCCGGACGGCCGCCGTCTGGCGTTCCTCTCCAACCGCGGCGGTGGATACAATATCTTCGTTGTGGACGTTCCGTGAAGTCGAGCGGGGTCGCGTCAGCGCCCCGTGAAAAACGCACGGGCGCTGACGCGACCTCGCTCGACTTCACGGGGCGCTGACGCGACCCCGCTCGAAGCTCCAGAATTGCGCCGGAGAAACCCATCATGATTGCCATCGCACCGTCGATTCTCGCCGCGGACTTCAGCCGCCTGGGCGACCTGGTCCGCGAGGTGGACCAGGCCGGCGTCCAGCGCATCCACATCGATGTGATGGACGGCCATTTTGTGCCCAACCTGACCATGGGCCCCGTCGTCGTCCAGGGACTGCGGCCGGTCACGCGCCTGCCGCTCGAAGTCCACCTCATGATCGAGGAGCCGGCGAAGTTCGTGGACAGCTTCATCAAGGCCGGCGCCGACACGCTCATCGTTCACAAGGAAGTGCTGCCCGATCCGAAGCCGCTGCTGCAGCGCGTCCGCGGTCTCGGCAAACGCATCGGCCTGGCGATCAATCCGGACCATCCCGTCGAGGCGCTGACGCCGTACCTGCCGCTGATCGACCTGGCCCTGTGCATGACGGTGTTCCCGGGCTTCGGCGGTCAGGCGTTCTTGCCGGAGAGCCCCGAACGCATCCGCCGGCTGCGGGCGCTGATCGGGCAGCACAACCCGGCCTGCGAGCTGGAGGTGGACGGCGGCATCGAGGCGCACACGGCGCCCGAAGCGGTGGCGGCGGGAGCGAACGTGCTGGTGGTCGGCACCGGCATCTTCGGCCACAAACAGGGGCCGACCGCGGCGGTGCGCGAGTTGCAGGCGCTGACGGGCGGTGGCACGCGCTAAGCCGCAAGCGGCAGAACGGGCCTTGTCGCGGCGCACGGCGGGTTTTATCATAAATCCCATTCCCAATCGGGGCCCGCGTCCCCGGCAACGTGACGCAAAAAAGGAACGCCAATGTCCATTGACAAGAGTCTCCGCCGCAAGAATACGCTGGCGCGTGCCCGCAACGTGCTGACGCGCGACGAACGCATCAAGGTGCTCATGGACGAGGAGCGCTGGCCGGACGGCCGCAGCCCCTATGGCCTGCCCAAGGTCAAGGTCGTCAAGGTCGTCATCAAGAAGGTCAAGAAGGCCAAGGAAGAAGAGAAGACCGAGGGCGAGGCTGGCGCCGCCGCCACCTAACCGCTGTCCCGCATTCCCCGACGCAGCCCGTTTCGCCGGCGAAATGGGCTGCGTCTTTGTTTCCACCGGAGGCCCGTCATGGCCGTCGCGCCGGCCCTGGTCATCGGTTTGGGCGAAGTGCTCTGGGACCTGCTGCCGGGCGGCAAGCAGCTCGGCGGCGCCCCGTTCAATTTCGCCTTCCACTGCCAGCAACTCGGCCACGCCAGCGCCGTCGTCAGCCGCGTCGGCCGCGACGCCCTCGGCGATGCGCTCCGCGCCGCCGTGCGCCAGTCCGGACTGAGCGACGCTTACCTTCAAACCGACGACACGCACCCCACCGGCACCGTCACCGTTGCCGTGGACGCGCACGGCCAGCCGCGCTACACCATCACGCCGGACGTGGCCTACGATTCCCTCGCCTGGGACGATGCGCTGGAACCGCTGTTCGGCGCGGCGCGGGCGGTGTGTTTTGGCAGTCTGGCGCAGCGAAACGCCGCCGCGCGATTGACCATTCAACGGGCGCTGGCCCAGGCAGCCTCCGGGGTAGCCATTCGGATTTTTGACATCAATTTACGGCAAAACTTCTACAACCGCGACATCCTTCAGCAGTCCCTGAACCTCAGCGACTGGGTCAAACTCAACGACGAGGAACTGCCGATCCTGCGCGACCTGTTCGGCCTGCACGGTGACGGCCACGTCGCGCTGCTGACCGACCTGCGGAGTCGCTTCAAGAGTCGGCTGGCGGCGCTGACGCGCGGCGCCCACGGCTGTCTGGTGCAGACCGACCGCGAACTGATCGACCTGCCGGGCGAGCCGGTGACGGTGGTCGACACCGTCGGCGCCGGCGACGCCTTCACCGCGGGGCTGCTGCGCGCACGCTCGAAGGCGCAGCCCTGGCCGACGCGGTGCGGTTCGCCAACCACCTGGCGGCGCGCGTCGCCGCGTCTGCCGGGGCAACGCCGCGCATCGACCGCGCGGCGCTCGTGGGTTAGATGTGGCCGGAGGATTTTACTTGTCGTCCGGCGGCCCTGCTGTCATTCTGAACTCGTCGCCCGCCAGCCGCCCGCACCCCAACCGAGAACCATCCATGCCTCTGCGCGTCACCTGCGATTGCGGCAAGCGCCTGCAAGTGAAGGACAACCTGGCCGGCAAGCGCATCCGCTGCCCAGAGTGCCAGGAGCTGCTGACCGTGCCCGCGGCCGAGGAACCGGAGGAAGAGGAACTGGACGAGGAGCCGGCGCCGAAGAAAAAGGCCCCGGCCAAGGTCACCGCCCGGGCGCCCGCGAAGCCGGCGCGGCGGCCCGAGCCGGAAGATGACGAGGAAGAAGAGGACGAGCGGCCGCGCGGCAAAAGCAAGGGGAAGAAGGGCAAGAAGGCCACGCAGTCCTCTTCCAACCTCGTGCTGCTGCTGGGCATCGGCGGCGCCATTCTGGTGCTGGCGGGCGGCGCCGTGGCGGTGCTGCTCATCATGAACAAACCGGGCGACCCGAAAAAGCCCGCGCCCCAGGCGGCCAACACCGACGGCAAGCCGGACGACAGGGGCAAGGGCACGCGGGACAGCGGCAAGACGGACGGCAAGGGCAACCCGGACGGCAAGCGGCCTGTGAACGGCGGCCCGGAAGTGGCCATCGAACTGTTCGATCCGAAAACTCGGTACGACGAACAAAAATTCCAGGGCCGCGATGTTCCGGTCGCCGAGGTCAAGGTCAAGTATCGGTTCACCAAGGGGACGCCGCAGCCGGGCAAGTGGTATCTCTTTCTGGTGGAGATGGGCTCTGCGGCCGGCTTCATCGCGATGTTGCCGGGGGAAAAGCTCGAGGCGGAAGGAGAGGTGACGAAAGCCATTGTCATCCCGAAGATGGACCGGATCAGCCCGACCTTCAAGTTCTTTGTGCAGCAGGGGAACGGCAAAACCGGGCCGTTTCGCACGATTTCCCAGGAGGTGGAGTGCCCGTTCCAGATCGGCGGCGGCTGGCAAGGCCCGAAGACGAGCCCGTCCGGTGGCACCAGGACGGATGCCCCCGTCGTCAGCGCCGCGGCGCTGGCGAAGGAATTCCTGGCGGACAAGCAGGCGTTCGCAAAGAAGTACAACGACAAGACCGTGGACATCACCGGGACCGTGTACGGCTTCGATTTCGGCGAAGCACCTTCGTTGGGGTTGATGGGCGTCGAGGACGCCAACCAGAATCGCACCCTGGTGGACTGCCACTTTTCGGCCCAGCAGGAAAAGCAGGTGGCCAACCTGACGGCGGGGCAGACCGTGAAGGTCCGCGGCAAGTTTACGAACATCGGGGCCCTGGAATTTGACGGCTGCCAACTGCTGGAAACCGGCCCGGATCCCGCCCTGACGGTTTCGGTCGCGAAGCTCCTGCAGGAGTTTGCCGCCGACGCCGCCGCGGTGGACAAGAAGTACCATCGCAAGCAGCTGCTCGTGGAGGGGGTGGTCATTGCCGTCCAGCCCGTGGAGGGCAGCGGCTACCGCTTCAAGCTCGCGGGCGCCAGCGGACAGGGCAAAGCGGCGTGGGTCGAAGTGGAAGTCTCGAACAACTTCAGCGAGCGCCAGAAAAAGCGGTACGCGGCCGTGGCCGTCGGCGACACCGTGCGCGTCCGCGGCGAGGCCAGCGTCCAGCCGACGAACCATCGCATTTTCGTCACCGCCCCCGTCTTGCTGAAGAAGTGACGACCAACGAAAGCGCTTCGATTGTCGTTCCCGGACGGACTTTTCCGTTTGACAAAGCCTTCCGGCCGAGTAGGATTGAATAGAACTGACTGGTCAGTCCGCAACCCGCCTTGCCCGCCGCCACGGCATCCCGCCGTGCTCGCCTCGACGCAGGAGACATCATGATGACCGCGGCTCGCGCTCCGCAACCGCCGATTCAACCTCGTTCCGAAGCACGTCGCCCCTGGCGGCGCAGCCGGCTGCCGTTGAGCGCCCTGGCGCTGGCGGCGGCTCTGGCTGGCGGCTGCGGCCACGGCCATGGCGCCAACAAGACCAGCAAGCCGGCCGAGGTCATCGTCACGCAGCCGGTCACCGCCGAGCTGGTGGACTACCAGGACTTCACCGGCCGCCTGAGCGCCGTCAAGAGCGTCGATATGACGGCCCGCGTCAGCGGCTACCTGGAGTGGATTCACTTCAACGAAGGCGACGTGGTCCAGAAGGGGGCCAAACTCTTCAGCATCGACCCGCGCACCTATCAGGCCAAGTACGACAAGGCGGTGGCCGACCTGGCGCGCTCCAGAGCCACCAAGAAGGCCGCCGATTACGAGGCCGTCCGCCAGCGTGACCTGATGAACAAGAGGGCTGGCGCCAAGACCGACCTCGACCTGGCCGTCGGCAAAGCCGAGGAGGCCGCGGCCTTCGTCAAGTATTGCGAAAGTGCGGTGGCGGACGTCAAGATCGACCTCGACTACACCCTGGTCACCGCGCCGATCACTGGCCGCATCAGCAAGTATTACATCACCGAGGGCAACCTGGTGATGGCCGACAAGACGCTGCTCACGACCATCGTCAGCGAGGATCCGATCTACGTCAACTTCGACGTGGACGAGCGGACGCTGCTGAACCTGCTGGGGCCGACCTATCGCAAGGTGGGGCGGCTGCCGGACGTGCGTTTCCCGGTGCTCATCCGCCTGGCCAACGAGGATGAGTTCCGTTTCGACCCCAAGCACGCGGGGGTGGTGAACTTCATTGATAACCAGGTGACCGCCACCTCGGGCACCATCCGCATGCGCGGCGTCTTCCATAACCCGGACGGCCAGCTCAAGGCGGGCCTGTTCGCGCGCGTCCGCCTGCCGATTGGCGACGTGAAGAAGGCCATCCTGATCCCCGACGAGGCGCTGATGAGCGACCAGGGTCGCAAATACGTTTTCGTGGTCAACAACAAGAACGAGGTCATTTATCGCAAGGTGCGGCCCGGCCAGCAGGTCGGCCTGCTGCGGGAGATTCTGCCGCCGGACCCGAAACAGGAGGGCAAGGAAGGCATCAAGGAGGGCGAGCGCATCATTGTGCAGGGTCAGCAGCGGGTGCGGCCGGGCGCGGCGGTCACCGTCAAGACGCAGCCGCCGCCGCAGGCGCCGCTGTCGCCGCTGGTGCGGTTGCTGACGACCACCCAGCAAGCGGCCGCGAAGCAGAAGCTGATTGACGCGGAGTGAGTGTGGGGCAAACATTCCTGTCTGCCTCCCCTGCTGTGGCCCCCAAGTTGTGGCCCGGTCTCCCGACCGGGCCACGGGCCTGATTGACGCGGAGTGAAAAGGCGAACCGCGAGGCACCCGGGGACCGACCGTGTTTTCGCACTTCTTCATCGAACGGCCGATCTTCGCGTCGGTGCTGTCGATCGTTATCTCGCTGGCCGGCGTCGTGGCGCTCATCCACCTGCCGGTCGCGCTGTACCCGCAGATCACACCGCCGAGCATCATCGTCTCCTGCACCTATCCCGGGGCCAACGCCAAGGTGGTCGCCGAGTCCATTGCCGCGCCCATCGAGCAGCAGGTGAACGGCGTCGAGGGCATGATGTACATGTCCTCGCAGTCGGCCAACGATGGCTCCTACAGCCTGACGGTCACCTTCAAGCCGGGCATCAACCTGAATTTCGCCCAGGTGCTGGTGCAGAACCGCGTCAACCTGGCGATGCCGCTGCTGCCCGATGTGGTCAAACAGGCCGGCGTCACCACACGCAAGCGCAACCCGGACATCTTGCAGATCGTCAGTATTTACTCGCCCTCGGGCCGCTACGGCCGGCTGTTCGTCAGCAATTACGCCACGCTGCGCATCAAGGACGAGATTGCCCGCGTCGATGGCGTCGGCGACACGTTCCTCTTTGGCAGCCTCGACTACAGCATGAGAATCTGGGTGGACCCGGAGAAGCTGGCGGCGAAGGGCCTGACCGCGCAGGACGTGGTGGACGCCGTGCGCGAGCAGAACATGCAGGTCGCCGCGGGCCACGTCGGTCAACCGCCCACCGCCCAGGGCCAGCCGTTCGAGTTCACCATCACCACGCTCGGCCGTCTGTCGGAGCCGGAGGAGTTCGAGAACATCATCCTCCGCAGCGATGGCGAGGGCCGCAGCATTCGCATCAAGGACATCGGCCAGGTATTGCTCGAGGGCCGCAACCAGGACGTGTCGTACAAGATCAACGGCAGCCCCTGCGTCGGCCTGGTCGTCTACCAGCTGCCCTATGCCAACTCCATCGAGGTGGCCGCGCGCGTCCGCGCCCGCATGGAGCATCTGAAGAAGCGGTTTCCCGATGACATCGATTACGTGATCGGCTACGACAACTCGCCGTTCATCGAGGAGTCGATCCATGAGGTGTTTCGCACGCTGATCGAGGCGATCATCCTGGTGGCGATCGTGGTGCTGGTGTTCCTGCAGAGCTGGCGCTCGACGCTGATTCCGCTGGCGGCGGTGCCGGTGGCTGTCCTCGGCACCTTCGCGGTCATGATCGCCGCCGGCTTCTCGCTGAACAACCTGACGCTGTTCGGCCTGGTGCTGGCGATTGGTATCGTGGTGGACGACGCCATCGTGGTGGTGGAGGCAATCGAACGGCACATCGAACACGGCATGGCGCCGCGGGCCGCCGCTCACCAGGCGATGGCGGAGGTGTCCGGGCCGGTCATCGCGGTGGCGCTGGTGTTGTCGGCGGTGTTCGTGCCGTGCGCGTTCATCAGCGGCATCACGGGGCAGTTCTTCCGTCAATTCGCGCTGACCATCGCCGTTTCGACCGTCATCTCCGCGTTCAACTCGCTGACGCTGAGCCCGGCGCTGGCCGCCCTGTTGCTCAGGCCGCGCGTCAAGGGCAGGTTCGAGTCGCTGCCGCGCATCGCTTTCGTGGGCGTCCTGGGGTGGGCCGGCTTCCGCTTCCTGGGCCCGGTGCTGCAGCGGTTCGCCGGCGCGGTGTTCGACCCGGCCCCCCTGCTGGCGGCGGAGTGGGCCGCGTCCGTAACGCCGGCGGCGGTCACCGGGGTGCTGATCGGGGTGGCGCTCGGCTGGGTGCTCGGCAACGGCTTGCAGGTGATCCTGGGCTGGTTCTTCTGGCTGTTCAACTGGGGCTTCAACCGCACCACCGACGGTTACGCGCGGCTGGTCGGCCTGGGGCTGCGCGGCAGCGTGCTGGTGCTGCTGGTCTACGGCGGCCTGATCGGGCTGACCGGCTGGCTCGGGACGCAACTGCCGACCGGCTACATCCCCAACCAGGACCAGGCCAAGATTTACATAGCCTTGCAGATGCCCGACGCCGCCGCGCTGGAGCGCACCGAGAAGGTGATGGACAAGATTTCCAAAATCGTTCAGGAAGAGCCAGGGGTCGCCTACGCGACGGCAGTGTCCGGCCAGTCGTTCACGCTGGGGGCCAACGGCTCGAACTTCGGCAACATGTTCGTCAGTCTGGCGGATTTCAAGGACCGTCGCGATCCGAACCTGTCGAGCGACGCCATCGCCGCCCGGCTGCGGAAGCGGTTGGAGACGGAAATCCTTGAGGGCACGGTGGCGGTGTTCGGGCCGCCGCCGGTGCAGGGCCTGGGCTCGTCCGGCGGCTTCAAGATTCTCGTCGAGGATCGCAGCGACAGCGGCTTGAGGGAACTGCAGCGGCAGGCCGAGGGGCTGGTCGAATCCATCAAGCCGAACCAAAAGAAGCCGGAGACGCTGGCGCCGGACGCGCCGCAGCAGAAGGTCGCGAAGCTGTTCACGGTCTTCCGGGCCAACACGCCGCAGCTGCACGTGGACCTCAACCGCGACCAGTGCCAGACGATGGGCGTCAATCCGCGCGACGTGTTCAGCACGCTGCAGACGTACCTGGGCTCGCTGTACGTCAACGACTTCAACCGCTTCGGCCGCACCTGGCAGGTGATCGTCCAGGCGCGCGGCGAGTTCCGCAACAACCCCGACAAGGTGAAGTTGCTGCAGGTGCGCAACAACAAGAACGAGATGGTGCCGCTGGGCGCCGTCATGGAGGTGCGCGAAGTCGGCGGCCCGATCCTCGTGTCGCGCTACAACATGTACCCCGCCGCCGTGGTGGTCGGCGCGACCAGGCCCGGCGTCAGCACCGGCGAGGGCATCGAAGCGATGGAGCGGCTGTGTCACGACCACCTGCCCGGCACGTTTGGCTTCGAGTGGACCGAGATCAATTATTTGCAGATCGACGCCGCCCACAACATCTGGAACAACCTGATCATTCCGCTGTCGGTGGTGTTCGTGTTCCTGGTGCTGGCGGCCCAGTACGAAAGCTGGGCGCTGCCGTTGGCGGTGATCCTGGTGGTGCCGATGTGCATTCTCGGTTCGCTGATCGGCGTCAGTCTCGCGAAGTCGGACATCAACATCTTTACCCAGATCGGCTTCGTGGTGCTGATCGGCCTGGCGAGCAAGAACGCGATTTTGATCGTCGAGTTCGCCAAGCACAAGCACGAGGAAGGCGGGCTGTCGCGGCGCGAGGCGACGCTGGAAGCGTGCCGGCTGCGGCTGCGGCCGATCCTGATGACGAGCTTCGCGTTCATCCTTGGCACGGTGCCGCTGCTGACGTCCACCGGCGCCGGCGCGGAGATGCGGCGGACGCTGGGCACGGCGGTGTTCAGCGGCATGCTCGGCGTGACACTGTTCGGCATCTTCCTGACGCCCGTGTTCTTCTACGTGATTGCGGGCTTTGTGGAGAGCCCGCTGTTCTCGTCGGCGCGGGCGCGGCAGGCCGGCCAGGTGGTGTACTTCACGCTGGGCGTGGCGACGCTGGGCCTGGTGTGGCTGCCGATGCTGGTGGCGCGCTGGCTGCGCCGGCCCTACACCGCGCCGCGCACGGCGGCGGGAACTCACCTGAACGGCAGCAACGGCGCGTAGCGCGGCGCTGAACGGCCATGTGAAAGTCCTTGACGTCGGCGCCGCGCCGCTGAACGGCGCGTCCGAAACTCCACAGAAACACTCCTGAGTAAATCCCGTCTTGTCTGCCGCAAGCGGCAGACAAGACGGGGCTCACGCAAGGGGAATGGGCAACAGACCAGTGAGGCAGTAACCCGTGTTCTCCCGCTTCTTCATCGACCGCCCCATTTTCGCGTGGGTGATTTCCATCGTCATCACCCTGGCCGGCGGCGTGGCCCTGTTCGCGCTGCCGGTGGCGCAGTACCCGGACATCACGCCGCCGACCGTGGAGGTGTCCGCGGTCTATCCCGGCGCCAACGCCAGGGTCGTCGCCGACACCGTCGCCGCCCCGATTGAGCAGCAGGTCAACGGCGTCGAGGGCATGATGTACATGTCCTCGCAGTGTGCCAACGACGGCTCCTATACGCTGACGATCACCTTCAAACCGGGCTCAGACCTGAACATCGCCCAGGTGCTGGTGCAGAACCGTGTGTCGCTGGCCGAGCCGGTGCTGCCCGACCTGGTGAAGCGCCGCGGCATCTCCGTCAAGAAGAAGTCGCCCAACGTGCTCATGATCGTCAACCTGTTCTCGAAGGACGACAGCCAAACCAACCTGGAGCTGAGCAACTTCGCCACTATCCGCATCCGCGACGAGCTATCGCGCCTGGCGGGCGTCGGCGACATCACCTACCTCGGCCAGCGCGACTACAGCATGCGCGTCTGGCTCGACCCGCAAAAATTGGCGTCGTACAACCTCATCCCGCAGGACATCATCAAGGCGGTTGAGGCCCAGAACATCCAGGTGGCCGCCGGCCAGATCGGCCAGCCGCCCACGCCGCGCGGCCAGGTGTCGCAGTACATCATCACCATCGAGGGCCGCCTGGAGAACGTCGAGCAATTTTCCAACATCGTCGTCAAGAGCACCAATGGCTCGCTGGTGTATCTCAAGGACGTGGCCGGCCTGGAACTGGGCGCCCAGTCCTACGACCAGACCTGCACGCTGGACACGAAGCCGTCGGTGGCGTTGTCGGTTTATCAGCTGCCCGGCTCCAACGCCCTGGAGGTCGCCCGCCGCGTCAAGGACCGCATGAAGCACCTGAAAAAAAGCTGGTCGCCCGGCGTCGATTACGCCATCGTCTACGACACGACGCCGTTCATCCAGGAGTCCATTAACGAGGTCTTCCACACGCTGCGCGACGCGGTGATCCTCGTGGCCATCGTGGTGCTGTTCTTCCTGCAGGACTGGCGGGCGATGATTCTGCCGATGATTGACGTACCTGTGTCACTGATCGGCACCTTCGCGGTCATGGCGGTGCTGGGCTTTTCGCTGAACAACCTGACGCTGTTCGGCCTGGTGCTGGCCATCGGCATCGTCGTTGATGACGCCATTGTCGTGCTGGAGAACATCGAGCGCCTGATTGCCACGGGGCTGGACACGCGCAACGCCACCATCAAGGCAATGGAGGAAATCACCGGGCCGATCATCGCCATCACACTGGTGCTGTGTTCGGTGTTCCTGCCGAGCGTGTTCATCACCGGCATCACCGGTCAGTTCTACCGCCAGTTCGCGCTGACGATTTCGGTGGCGATGATTATCTCGGCCATCAACGCGCTGACGCTGACGCCGAGCCGGGCGGTGGTGATCTTCAAGCAGGAGGCGGGCCATCACGGCCACAAGCGCGAGGCGCTGCCGTGGTGGTTCTTCGGGCTCCTGGGCGGCCTCGGAACGCTGTGGCTGCTGCCGCCGCTGCTGGCCGAGCACCTGGGGATGCCCGAACTGGCGGCGCACGGCCACCGCCATTACGACAGTGACGCCCCGTGGTGGCTGGCGCACGTCGTGAACGTCGCCACGTTCACGCCGGGCCTGTTGCTCGGTCTGGTGGTCGGCTGGCTGTGCATCCGGCCGGTGAATGCGGTGCTGGCGGTGGTTTTCCGCGCCTTCAACCGCTGCTTCGACGTGGTGACGGCGATCTACGGCCGGCTGGTGGGCCGGCTGCTGCGCGTGAGCGTGCTGGTGCTGGCGGCCTACGGCGGCCTGCTGTACCTGACGTACACGGGCTTCACCACGACGCCGACCGGCTTCATCCCGGCGCAGGACAAGGGCTACCTGCTGGTCAACGTGCAGCTGCCGGACGCCGCCTCGGTGACGCGCACGCGCGCGGTGGTGGAGAAGATCGAAAAGATCGCCCTGGAGACGCCCGGGGTCAAGCACAGCGTTGCCATTTCGGGACAATCGATCCTGATGGGCGCCAACGCCTCCAACTTCGGGTCGCTGTACCTGATGCTGGACGACTTCGAGGACCGCACCGGGCCGGAGCGGACCAGCGAGGCCATCACCGCGGCGCTGCAGGAGCGCATCCAGAAGGAGGTGCCGCGGGCGGTGGTGAACATCTTCGGGGCGCCGCCGGTGGAGGGCCTGGGCACGGCCGGCGGCTTCAAGATTGTCGTGCTGGACACGGGCAACAACGGCCTGAAGACGCTGCAGGACACGGCCGACCGGGCGGTGGTCGCGGGCGAAAAGACCCCGCACCTGCAGGGGCTGTTCAGCAGCTTCCGCGCCGACACGCCGTGGCTGGAACTCATCATTGATCGTCCGCAGGCGAAGGATCGCGGCGTGTCGATTGACGACGTGCGGACCACCGTGGAGCAGACGTTCGGGCCGTACTACATCAACGATTTCAACCGCTTCGGCCGCACCTGGCAGGTGACAGTGCAGGCGCAGCACGAGTACCGCCAGACGGCGGAGGACCTGAAGCTGCTGGAGGTGCTCAACAACAAGGGCGAGCGGGTGCCGCTGGCGGCATTTGCGAAGGTGCGCTACGTGCCCGGCCCGGTGACGATCATGCGCTACAACATGTACGAGGCCGCGGCGATCCACGCCGAGGCCGGGCCGGGCACCAGTTCCGGCCAGGCCATTGACGCCCTGGAGGCCGCCGCCAACGAGCAGTTGCCGCAGACCATGCGCGCCGAGTGGACCGAGCTGGGCTTCTTGCAGTTGCAGACCGGCAACACGGCGATCATTGTGTTCTTCCTGGCGGTGGTGCTGGTGTTCCTGGTGCTGGCGGCCCAGTACGAAAGCTGGTCGCTGCCGCTGGCCGTCATCCTCGTCGTGCCCATGTGCTTGCTGTGCGCCATCACCGGCGTGGTGCTGGCGAAGATGGACATCAACATCTTTACCCAGATCGGCTTCATCGTGCTGGTCGGCCTGGCGTGCAAGAACGCGATCTTGATTGTCGAGTTCGCGAAGGCACAGCACGAGACGGGCCTGTCGCGCTGGGAGGCGACGGTGCTGGCGTGCCGGCTGCGGCTGCGGCCGATCATCATGACGAGTTTCGCGTTCATTCTCGGCGTGGTGCCGCTGATGCTGTCGGAGGGGGCCGGGGCGGAGATGCGGCGGACGCTGGGCACGGCGGTGTTCGCGGGCATGCTCGGCGTGACGCTGTTCGGCATCTTTTTGACGCCGGTGTTTTATTATGTGATTCAGTGGTTCAAGGACTGGCGCGGTCACGGCACGACGGCACCGGTTGAGCATGAGGGGCACGGCTAGCGCGGCCTGGGCGGGCCGCGCTAGCATGTTGCCCTGTTAGCGCTCATCTTCAGAAAAGGCGTGGCGTAGGGCGCAGAATTCCACAGCCAGGCGGGCGAGGACCTGCTCGCACCGCTCCGGGTCGTTTTCCAGGCTGGACCTGACCCATTCCAGGACATGAAAGCACAGCAGTTCTGCGTCGGTGGCGTCGAGTCGCTCGTAGCGCAGCATTTTGCAGACGTGCGGCAGCGAATCGCTGGCCGCCAGCCGAAACTGCTCCGTGGCCGCGGTCAGCGTCATTCGGCCGGCGATCAACTCCTGCGTCGCGGCTTCCTTGCGTTCCACAACTTCCTGGAGGTGTTCGTCCAGGCGCGACAGGTCCGCCAGCCGCTGTTCCTCGCGGCGGAGCTGGCTCAGCAGCTCGGGCAGGGACCACACGTCCAGTCCCAGGTCGGCCAGCCAGGCGGGTTGCAGCGTGCAGCAACCCACCGCCAGCGTGGCCACCAGCAACAGCCCGGCCGTCATACGCAGTAAAGAAAGCATGAGGAATCTCCTCTTGGGGGTAGGTTGAGGGGGCGATGGTGGGCTGTCCACGGGCGCGGACGGTTGGCGGGAGAGGAGAGTAGATTACCAGGCACCGGCGGGGACGGTGTGTTGGCCTGGTAAAGACACGATGAGGATTAACCGGCGGTACATTGACTGACCATAAAAGGAGGAAAAGCAAGTCGCGTGCCGGAGACACTGCGACGTGGGAAGTGGTTGAAATTGCGGCAGATAGCGTCGGTCGGCGGCGCCGCCGCCGCGGGACGGTGGGGCGCGGCTGCGCAGGCAGCGGGCAACGTTGCCGCGCCGCCGCGCAACACCACGCTATGACCCGTCTTTCTGCCGCTTACGGCGTAGCGGTCTTAACGTGGGGCAGACATTCCTGTCTGCCATCTTTCAAAGATCGGCAGACAGGAATGTCTGCCCCACGAAGAAGAGCGGCCGATCCGCTTATTTCGCCGCCGCCAGCACCTTTTTCCGCGCCTCGCGGGCGGCCCGGCTGACGGTCTCGTCCGCGTCCTTGACGGCGGCCTCCAGGGTCGGCAGCACCGCGTTGCGGTCGAACTGGCCGAGTTCGCCCAGCGCGAACACTGCCGCGGCCCGTACCTCCGGCTCGGCGTCCCTGGCCGCGACGCACAACGCTGGAATGGCGGCGGTCGCCTTCGGGCCGATGTCCGCCAGCGCGTACGCCACCAGGGCCCGCACCCCGGCCTGCTTGTCCGTCAGCGCGGCGCCCAGCCGCTTCACCGCCCCCTCGGCGGCCGGCCCCAGAACGCCCAGCACCTGGGCCGCGGCGCTGCGGAACTCCATCGGTTGACCCTGGTCCTCCAGCACCTCCAGCAGCGTATTCACGTCGCCGGCGTCGGGCCGGCCGATCTGCGTCAGCGCGGCGTTCGCCGCCTTGCGCACGTGGTCGTTCGGCTCGACCTTGCTGGAGAACAGCAGCGCCGTGTACGCCACCCGGGCGCGAACGCCCACCTTGGCCCGCTCCTCCGCGACGGCGATCCTGGCCAGCGCCTCGGCGGCGGCAGCGCGGATGTTCGGGTCGGAGTCCTCCAGCGCCGGATCAGCGCCGGCAGCGCCTTGCGTCCCTCAACGCCCAGCCCACCCAGCGCCACCGCGGCGCTGGTGCGCACCGCCTCATCCTCGTCGGCCAGCACCTTGATGAGCGCCGGCACCGCCACCTCCTTGACCAGCGCCGCCGCCTCCGGCCGGGCGCCGAGCCTGCCCAGCGTCTCCGCCGCCATGACGCGCTGCACCCCCTTCAACTCCTTCTGGGCCTGGGCGGCGTCGCTCAGCACCTTGACGACCTCCCGCCACACCGGCTCGGGCAGCTGCTTGACCGACCCCAGCGCCTGCGCCGCCTGCAGACGCACCGACAACTTGAGGTCCGCCAGGGCATCGCTCAGGGCGTCGCGGGCCACCTTGTCCTCTGGCCCGATCTCGCCCAGGGCGTAGGCCGCGCGCGACCGCAGTTCCTCGCTGTTCTTGTCGTTTTTCAGGGCGGCGGCCAGCGCGGGCACGGCCTCGGCCGCCTTCGGCCCGATGGCCGCCAGGGCGAACGCCGCCGTCGTGGCCACGGACTCCTCCTGATCCTTGAGCGCCTGGGCCAGCGCCTTGACCGCCGGGTGGGCATCGCGGTTCAGCATCCACAGGGTCACCGCCGCGGAGGTGCGATAGCTCGGCCGCCGCGGGTCTTCCAGGGCCTGCACCAGCAACGGCACGTCGGCGCACGTCGGCCGGCCGATCTCCTTCATCGCGTCGCTGGCCGCCTTGCGAACCTCGGGCATCTCGTCCTTGGCCAGTTCGTTCAGCTGCGGATAACAGGCGCGGGCGGCCGCGCCGATCAGGCCCAGTGTTTCCGCCGCCGCCGTCCGCACCGATGGGCTCTTGTCCTTGAGCGCCTCCTCCAGTTCCGGCACCGCCGCTGCCGCCTTCTTTTTGAGCGCTCCCAGAACGTGGATCGCATGGCTGCGCACCGCCTCGTCCTCCTTTTCGCCCAGCAGCTCGACGAGCGCCGGCACCACCGTTTTGGCATCGCCCTGAATGGACCACAGCGCCCGGGCCGCGTACGGCCGCACGCCTGCCACCTTGTCGTTGAGCAGTTCGGTCAGCACGGGCACCGCTTCCCGGGCCCTGGGGCCGAAGGCGGCCAGGGTGTAGGCGGCGTAGGCCCGGAAGAGCGGGTCGTGATGTTTCAGAGCGGCGGTCAGCGCCGGGACGGCCCGCGGGTCGGGGCCGACAGCCCGCAGCGCGTAGGCCGCCCGGCCACGCACCGCCGGGTCCGAGTCCTTCAGCGCCGCGCACAGGGCCGGCACCGCCTTGGCCAACTCGGCGGCCCTATCCCTGTCCTTCGCGGCCTTGTGCTCGGCGATCTGTTGCAGCATGTAGGCCGCCGTCTGCCGCAGTTCCAGGTCGGTGGACTTCAGGCCCTTGAGCAGCGCGGGCAGTCCCTGCAAATTGCTCCGGGTCACCCACAGCGCCTGGGCGGCGTACAGTTCCAGCTTGAGGTTGCCGCTGTTCAGGGCCGTCCGCAGTTGCGGCTCGGCGTTGGCAGCGGCCGGGCCGATGGCGGTCAGTGCCTGGGCCACCTGCCAGCGCACCTTGGGGTTGGGGTCGCCCATCAGGGCGGCGAGCGGTTCGGCGGCTTTCTTGGCGGCGTCGCCCAGGTTGGCCAGGCTCAGGGCGGCCCGGCCGCGCACCGCCGGGTCCTGCTCCTTCAAGCCGGCCAGGAGCACGGGGAACACCTGCTCGGCGTCGTCCTTCTTCTTCCGCGATAGCGCCGACAGCGCGTTGGCGGCGCTGATGCGGACATGCGGGTCGCTGTCGTTCAGCGCTTCCTGCAGGGCCGGGGCGCTGAGGCGGGCCTCGGTCGGCACCAGGCCGAGCCCCTGTGCCGCGGCGGAGCGCAGCAGGGCGCTGCGGTCCTTGAGCTTTTCCAGGAGCATGCCCACGTCGGCCTCGGTCGGCGACCCGACGCGCCGGGCAGCCGCGCCGGCCTTGGTGCGAACGGTGTCGCTAACGTCGGTGGCTTCGGTTTCCAGCAGGGCCGGGTAGCTGACGCGCGCCGGCGGCCCGATCTGGCCCAGCGCCTCGGCGGCCGCGGCGCGCAGGGTTGCCTGGTCGTCGTGCAGCAGGCCCATCAGCTCCAGAGCGGGGTCGCCCAGGCGCCGGGCCAGATCGTTGAGGGCGAACACCGCCTTGAGCCGCGTGTCCCGGTTGGCGTCCTTGAGGTCCTGGCGCAGCGAATCAATGGTGGTGAGCGGTTTCGGCTGGGGAGGCTGCTCCGGCGGCGGGCCGGGGGTGACACTGGCGGGGGCGTTGGTGGCGAGCACGGCGAACAGCAGCGCCTGGGCGTTGACCAGGATGGCGGCGATCGGCAGGGCCAGGCCCTTCTCCTGGCGTGTCCGCAGGGCGGCAACGGCGGCGCCGCCGAGCAGCACGCCGAGAACGCCCAGGCCGACGCCAAGCAGGCCCTGCCGTGTCAGCGTCGTCAGCGCCCAGGCGGCCAGGCCCAGGGCCAGCGCCAGCAGCGCCAGCGTCACGACGCCCTGCGCCCCGCCCGAAACGCCGCGCACCACCGCGCCGGGCAGTTCGACCACCAGCGATGTCAGCCGGCGCTGCGGCCGCTTCGGTGCCGGCGGGGCGGTCGGGGTCGGCACCGCCGCCGGCAGGGCGGCCGGTCGCGGCAGGGCCAGGAACGGGGCCGCCATCACCGCGACGGGCACGGCCGGCTCCGGGGTGGGCGCCAGGTCGAGTTCCGGCACCGCAGCTGGCGGCGCGGCCGCCGCCGCCACGGGTTCCCGCGCTGCGCCGTCCGCCGACAGGGGCATGGCCGGCGGCGACACGTCGGGCGGCGGCGCGGCCGGGGCCGAGGCCTCGGTGGCGGCGAAGGCATGTTCGCAACGCGGGCATTTGACGACGCGCCCGTTCATGGTGCTGGGCACGTGAAAGTTGTGCTGACAGGATGGGCACGCGACGCCGAGCGGCATAATGGTCCCTTTACGCGGGGGAATGGCCGGGCGAACCAGAGCGGGCGCTGCGGGGTTTCCTTCCATGATACTCTCTATCTTGCGGCGCCGCCGCCACCGCACGCAAGGGAAAAAACGCCCGGGGGAAATTGGTGTTTGCAAGTGCCGCGGCGGTGCCGTAAGTTGGGGGTAGTTGGGAAAAAAATTCGCCGCCCGATCCAACGACCGCGGCGGTCGTGCGTTCTAGTAGATGGACGTTCTGATCCGCCGAAGGAGTCTGCTCATGAAGTCCGTGTGCCGGCTGGTGCTCGTGGCTGGGTTGTCCGCGGTGGTGCTGCTGCCGGCGCTGCCGGAACTGGCGGCCCAGCACCCCTGTCAATACGCCATGCAGGTACACACGTACCACATGCAGATGCAGCAGCAGGTGCATTTCCAGCAGATGCAGCACCAGCAAATGCAGATGCACCAGTATCACCTGCAGCAACAGCAGCAGATGATGCAACTCCACCAGCAGCACCTGCAGATGGTCCATCAAGCGAACCAGCTCCAGCAGCACAAGATGGCCTTGCAGACGCAGCAGCAGATGCTGAGCAGGACGACGGGGCATTTGCAGAACACGGTGCACCATCTGAGCACGAACCAGCAGTGCCGGGTGGTGCCGATCACCCATGGCAATGTGGGCCGGCCGCCCACGGCGCTGGTTCACAACCACAGCAACGTGCTCACCGGCACGAACACCCAGCTGCACATCCAAACCAATCACCTGGCGAAGGTCAGCCAGCAACTGCACACCCCGTCGCGCACCCTCTCGACGACCGCGCTGGCCTTGCACACGCAGGCGAAGACGCTGACGACCGTCGCCAGGCAGCTGCACACGACCGCCACGGCCCTGCACACCGGATCGACGAAGCTGAGCACGCAGACCCGAACCGTGTGTACCGGCAAGGACGTGACCGTCGTGACCATCAACTGGAACTGCGCGTCCTGCCACAGGCACATGCAGCCGACCGGCGGCGGTCCCAACATGCCCACCGCGCTGACACGGCTGGCCCCGTCCGGCCCGCGGATGCC
The DNA here is from genome assembly GCA_963750165.1 of uncultured Gemmataceae bacterium. Lineage (GTDB taxonomy): Bacteria > Planctomycetota > Planctomycetia > Gemmatales > Gemmataceae > CAVVPN01. Next base: position 2,256,870 of record CAVVPN010000003.1, read on the forward strand.
GGTCGCTCGCTTCAATCCGCCAGCGCTGCCGAAGCCGGTGGGCCGGCAGCCCCAGCCGCCGATGATGGTGGCCCGGCTGCCTCAGCCGCCGGTGATGGTGGGCCGGCAGCCGCAACTGCCAATGATGGGGGGCCAGCAGCCGAAGTTGTCTGAGCCCGTCGCCAGGAACCGCACGCACCTGCTGACGCCGGTCGCCTATCTCCGGCCGCAGCCGCCGGGTCTCCCGCAGTTCGTGCAGCAGCCGCCCCCGAACATGGTCCTGCCGCCGCAGGGTATGCCGCTGCCGCAGTTCGCGCTCCAGCCGCCGACGAACCTGCCCATCGGGCTGCTGCTGAAGTCCACGCCGCCGCTGCTGCCGGAGATCGTGACGCGGCCGACCAGCTGGTCCGCTGGCCTGCCGACCATGATCGCCAGGAAGAAGACGCCGCGCAAGGAGATGACGCCGACCACCAGCACCCGTCCGGATGTGGAATTGCCGGCGGCCGTCGAGGCGCCGCGGTCGAAGCTGGTGCTGACGAAGGAAATGCTGGAGTTGCCGCCGGCGTTGCTGGTGCCGGTGACGGCGCCGTCCGAACCGGTCGGCTCCGATGGGCGACTGCTGACCGGTGTGCTGCCTGAGTCCGAGCCGACTACCAAAGAACCGGTGCTGTCGGTGGTGCATGACGACGGCCTGGAGCGGCCGCCGCTACCGCCGCTGCTGCGGTCCGTCTGGGTGCTGCCCGCAGGCGCTCCCACGGGTGAGCCGATTGAGGATTTCGACCGCACGGCACCGAGTTTCGCCGGGGACGCACCGGTCACGACCCGGCCGGCGTCGCAGGTCAAGACGACCGCGACCACCCGGGCGCCCGTGCTGCCGGGCACCGACGCCCCGCCGCTGCTGCCGCTCCCGCCCAGCATCCGCACCGCGAGCTAACGAGGAATCGATCCACAGATGGAACACAGATAAAGACAAATTCAAATGTCTTTATCTGTGTTCCATCTGTGTCCTCTGTGGATCCGCTTTTCTACTTTTTGTTCGGGTCGGCCTGGATGCCGGGGTTGGCCGGCAGGAACTGCTCGATCAACGGCAGCAGTTGCTCCAGGTCGATCTTCGCGCCTTCGCCGCCGAACTTGTCCTTCAGCTTCTTCAGCTTTTCCAGGTCAAAGCCGCCCTTGCCGCCGAATTTTTCCATCAACTTCTTGATGGTTTCCGGATCGAAGTTGCCCTGACCGCCGCCGAATTTTTCCATCAACTTCTTCAGCTTCTCCGCGTCGAAGCCCTTGCCGCCGCCGAAGCCGCCGCCTTTCCCGCCTTTCCCGCCCTTGCCGCCCTTGCCGCCGCCGAAGCCACCTTTCCCGCCCTGGCCCTGGCCGCCCTGACCACCCTGGCCGCCCTGGCCACCGCCAAAGCCGCCTTTCCCGCCCTGACCACCCTGGCCGCCCGCCGCGGGTTTGTAAAGCTCGTCGAGTTTCTTGAACTCCTCCAGCGAAATCTTGCCGTCGCCGTTGGTGTCCAGCTTCTTGAACAGCGCTTCCAGGTCCGCCTTGCCCTTGGCCTGAGCTTTGGGTTGTTCCTGTTTGCCGCCCTGCGTGTCGCCGGCCGCCCACGCCGCGCCGGCGAAGAGGGCGAACGCCGCCAGAATCATCCCGTGCTTCATGTGTTGCTCCTGACTGGTTACGGGGATTGCGCCCGTGCGGTGCGCGGGCCGTCACATTCAATAACCCTGTACGGGCCCGATTGTTTCGGAAAGGCCGACTTCGCTCCGGCTAGCGCGGGGGAAAAACAGCGGCGGCCAGTCGTGCGACTGGCCGCCGCTGGGTCGGTGCGTGGTCGCCGCTCACGGGGGCGAGGTGGGCAGGATTTCCTCGTACTCGGAGCTGTCCTCGTGCTCGCCGACGCGCGCCGGGACGATGACCAGATCGTCGTTCATTTCGCCGCGGGTGAACAGCTTGCGGAACTTGGTGACGAACAGCCCCGCCTGCACATGGCCCGTCAGTTCCTGCAGCCGGCGCACGTCTTCGCTGGGCGCGTGGCGGACCAGGTAGCCGATGGGCCGCTCTTGCTGCGCTTTCTGAAGGCGAGCCCGGATGACCTTGGCGATGGCCTGGGCGCGCTTGTGATTCCTCAGATCGACTTCGGTGAAGCCGTCATCGACGTTGGGCACCTTCTCCGAGTAGGGGGCGTCGCCGCACAAGACCCGGATGTCCGCGGCGCTCAACCGCCGAGCCCATTCCAGGGCGGTGCCCGTTTTGCCTTGCGCGTTGGGTTGGGGGGGTGTCCCTTTGGCGGAACCGTTCCCGAAGCCGCCGAAGCCACGACCGCCTCCGAAACCGCCGCCGCCGAAACCACCGGAGCCGTTTCCGAAAGAGGTGAAGCCCAACTCCTGGCCGCGCTTGAGTAGCTGGGGGATTTGTTGCTCGATGGCCTTGAGCCAGTCGGCGCCCTTGCCGGGCAGGCCGCCGGGGGTGCAACCGCTGGCCGCCTGCAACATGGGCACCCATTGGTATTGGTAACTCATGTCATTCTGGAGATCGACCTTGAACGGCGCCTGCACATAGAACAGCGCCTCCGTCTTATCTTTCACCGAAATCTGCGTGATCTTCAGCGGGTAGACGAGTTTGTCGGAGGTGAACTGGAAGCGGGTGGGGGTGACTTCGCCGGCATAGGAGCCGTCCTTGTTCTTCTTCATCTGCATGGTGTCGATCTTCATGACCGTGAACACCCACTTCTTCTGCACGTAGTAATTCAACGTCGCCTCGTCCCCCGCATAGCTGTATTTGTTCGCCTTCAGCCAGACGAAGAGGGCGTCGGCGCGGGCCGCCTCGATGATCTTGTAGTCCAGCGATCCGACCACGCCGACCTCCAGAATCTTGATCGCTGCTTCGAGTGGACGCGGATCTGTCCCACGGATCACCAGTACGCCCAGTGATTCGAGGGCTTTCGCGCTCACGCCAAGGCGCGGCCCGTTTCCCATAAGCGGCAGCAGTTGCGACTCGGGGAATTCGCGCTTCTTCATGATCGAGTACACCGCGAGGTGCTTGAAGAAGTCGCGCGGCATCTCATGCAGCTTGGGCTGGCTGGGCGTCGGAATCACCATGCCGAAGTCCAGGGCGTTGCCCTCGAACTTCGGCTGCACCGTGAAACTTTCCAGCTTTTTCGCCGGATCCCAGGTGATGAACACCTTCTGCGCCGGCTGCAAAATGTCCGCGTTCTGCGCCGAGAAGTAACAACACGCCGCGTCCACACCGGCCGGGGCCCACCCGGTCAGCACCAGCGCGGCCACCGACCACCAACAGCAACGCCAACCGCCCATGACGAGTACCTCCGCACAGGGATTCGCAGCTCGACCGGGCACCCCGTCCAAAGTGTAATCACGCCTGACCGTCACCGCCAGCGATTTACCCAAAAAGGCCGCAGCGTCTCCCAACAGGAAGCGCCGCGGCCTTGCGTTTCATCTGGCCTTGCTCATTCGCCTCACGGGGGCGAGGTGGGCAGGATTTCCTCGTACTCGGAGCTGTCCTCGTGCTCGCCGACGCGCGCCGGGACGATCACCAGATCGTCGTTCATTTCGCCGCGGGTGAACAGCTTGCGGAACTTGGTGACGAACAGCCCCGCCTGCACATGACCGGTCAACTCTTGCAGCCGCCGCACGTCCTCACTCGGCGCGTGGCGGACGAGGTAACCGAGGGGGCGATCCTTGTGAGCCTTTTGCAGCCGGGCCTGGATGACCTTGATGACCGCCTGGGCGCGCTTCTGATCTTTCATGTCCGCCTGGGTGAAGCCCTCATCCACATCGGGAACCTTCTCCGAGTAGGGGGCGTCGCCGCGCAGCATCTTGATGTCGTTGTCGGTCAGCCGCCGCGCCCATTCCATCGTCGTGGGGATGTGGCCCTGCTTGTTGGGCAGCGGTCGCCGGCCGGCCATGAAGGTGAAGCCGAGGTCCTGGCCGCGCTTGAGCAACTGGGGCAGCTGTTGTTCGATGGCTTTGAGCCAGTCGGCGCCCTTGCCAGGCAGCCCGCCGGGAGTGCAGCCGCTGGCGGCCTGCAACATCGGCACCCATTGGTACTGGTAGCTCATATCATTCTGGAGATCGACCTTGAACGGCGCCTGCACATAGAACAGCGCCTCGGTCTTATCCTTGACGGAAATCTGCGTGATCTTGAGCGGATAGACGAGTTTGTCGGAGGCGAACTGGAAGCGCGTGGGCGTAACTTCGCCGGCATAGGAGCCGTCCTTGTTTTTCTTCATCTGCATGGTGTCGATCTTCATGACCGTGAAGACCCACTTCTTCTGGACATAGAAGTTGAGCGTCGCCTCATCGCCAGAGTAGCTGTACTTGTTCGCCTTCAGCCAGGCGAACAGCGCATCCGCTCGGTTGGCCTCGATGATCTTGTAATCCAGCGAGCCCACCACGCCCTGCTCCAGCACGACGACGGCGGGACGGTGGTCTTCCGGCGCTTTGCTTTCGTCCTTCGTGGCGGATTTATCAAAGAGTTTCAGTCCCGCCAAGCGCTCCTCGCGCAGCACCGGCAACAGTTTCGATTGCGGGAACTCTCTCCGCTTCATGATGGAGTACACCGCCAGGTGCTTGAAGAAGTCGCGCGGCATCTCGTGCAGTTTCGGCTGCGTGGGCGTGGGGATGACCATGCCGAAGTCCAGGGCGTTGCCCTCGAACTTCGGCTGCACCGTGAACGACTCCAACTTTTTCGCCGGGTTCCAGGTGATGAACACCTTCTGCGCCGGCTGCAGAATATCCGCGTTCTGCGCCGAGAAGTAACAGCACGCCGCGTCGGCGCTGGACGCGCCGGCCGCGCTCACCGCCAGCGCCGTCAGGAACGACGGCAGCCAGCGCCGCTGCGCTCGCTTCATGGGTGGTCCTTTCTTCGCTCGGGGAAGACATCGGGCGCGCTTCGCGCCCATGATGAAGACGAGGTAGACGACGTTCTGGATTGCCCGAAACCGCGGCCCGGCCGCGTCGGAAAAGGCCGCGGCCCACCCTGGTGGGGCCAGCGCCTGCACACGCCGCAGGCGCTGGCCCACCAGGGTGGGCCGCACGAGTCCTGGCCGATGGGCTAGTTTTTGTTCTTTTTCTTCTTCTTCTGCGGTGTCTTCGGCAGCGACGCCGGGTCGGGCTCTGTCTCGATCAGCACCAGGCGCACGTAGGGCCGCGGCGGTGTCTGCGCACCCGGCGTCGTCCCCGTACCGCCGATCGTCGCGGTCTTCGGCGACGCCGAGTCGCCCAACTTCGCGGAGTCCGTCTTGTTGTTCTTCGGATCGACCTTGAGGTTGCCGTCCGTCTTCTTCGTGGTTTTGCGGGAGCCCAGGTACAGTTTCACCGTCTGGCCGACCGTCAGGTCGTCCGGCTTGGCCAGGTAGCCGGGCATCGTCGCATCCTGCTTCTTCTTCAACTCTTCCTTGGTGTAGGTGGCAACGTTGCCCTTGTCGTCGTACTCGGTCGGCAGGTTGACACGGGCCACGCGCAGGTCCGGGGACAGGTTGAAGTCGAACTCCTTGGCGACCTTCACGACCTTGTACTGGTTGTTGTTGGTCGCCATACCGGCCTGCATCATGCGCACCTGGAGCTGCTGCATGTCGCGCTCGAACTTCATCATCCGCTGTTGCTGCTGCATCACGTTGCGGCTGGTCATGATGCTCTGGTAGTCGCGCATGAGCTGCTGCTGCGCCCGCATGAGGGCCTGCTGGTGATTATTGAGGTTCCGGTTCTTCTGGGCGTTGTTGTTGTTGTTGGGGACGTATTGCTGAAACTCGATGCGCAGCGTCAGCGTGTTGTTGCCCACGTCCACGTAGGTGATCTTGCCGATGGCCTCCTTGACCTGGCTGCTGATGTAGGCGTACTCCTGGTCCGTCGGCTGTTGCTGCTGGACCGTGGTTTTCTTTTGGCCGGGCTTGTTCGGGTTCTGGGCGTGGGCCACGTCGGCGACGGTCAGGGTCAGCGCCAGCACAGCGCCCGCGCCGCACAGCAGGGTTCGCATGATTCGATTTCCTCGAAGGGACCGGTTGGAGAGCACAGGCACCAAACGCATCCGGCGATGGGGGGAATTTGGGCGCAGCACCTCCCCCATTTCCTCTTAGACTAACGTGCGGCCGAAAAGTTCCGCAACTACAAATTTCCCTGAAATCGTTCGCACCAGCGCTCACATCCGAGCCCAGTGACCGTTTCTTGGAATGAACCCGATGCCAGGCGCCGCGGCGCCGCGCGGCGGCGGACATTTTCGTTGTGCCGCCGGGGCGGGCCTGGTACAGTGCAAGATGGCTATTTGCAAGTTGACAGGGCGCTGACCTCCCTCCTTCACGCAAAGGTGTGCGGCTATGCTGGCCACCAATGTTTCCTGCCCCGCGTGTCACGGCATCCTGAAGTCCAGCCGGCCGTTGCGGCCCGGCAAGAACGTTCAGTGTCTCAAGTGTGGCACTTACTTTTCCGTGCCGGGCCCGGTCGCCGTGCCTGTGGCGGTTGGCGTCGCGCCGCCGGCGGCCACTCCGGTCGCGGTCGGCGTCGCGCCGCCGGCGGCAGTCGCTGCGCGGTCTCCGGGCCGCGTCCTGGTGTTGACGGCCGTCCTGGGCGGCCTGGTCCTGTTCCTGGGTGGCGGCCTGGCCCTGGCAGTGTACTGCTTTAGCCACGAGGGCGACGCCAACGGCACCCCGACCCAGCACGCCGGCAAACGCCACCGGCGCCCCGCGGGCGGTGGTCCGTCCGCCCAGCGGGGCGGCGGCGGTGAGGCCGGCACGGTGCGCGATGGGGACGGCAACGGGAACCAGGCTGACGACAGCGGGAACCAGGGCGACGGTCAGAAAGTTCCGCCTGCGGACTCGACCATCGGCACGCTGAAGCAACCGAAAAGCGATCTCAAGTCGGGCAACCAGGGGCTGCCACCGGAACCGCTGCAAACCGAACTGAAGTCGCCGGCCGGCGCCATCCGCACCCAGGGGGCGCTGTCCGACGCCCGCCAGCGCGAGGTCAACGAAGCCATCGACAGGGGCGTCTACTTCCTGCGCCACAGCCAGCTGCCTTCCGGAACCTGGCAGACGGGAGAGAATGATGTCGGCTACGCCGCCCTGCCCGGCCTGACGCTGCTGGAGTGCGGCGTACCGGCCAGCGACCCCGCCGTGCAAAAGGCCGCCGCCTTCGTCCGCAAGAGCGCCGGCCGCCTGAACCAGGTCCATCACCAGACGTATCAACTGTCGCTGGCCATCCTCTTCCTCGGCCGTCTCGACGAGGAGCGCGACCGGGAACTCCTCCGTGCCCTGGCGCTGCGTCTGGTGGCCGGCCAGAACGCCGCCGGCGGCTGGACCTACCGCTGTCCGTCGATGACCGCCGCGGATCAGCAGCAACTCCTCACCTTCCTCAAGCAACACCAGACGCCGCCGCTGCCGGAGCTGATCGCCAAAAATTCGCCGGTGAAGTTGCAGGATCCGCTCGCCAAACCGGACGACCCGATGCGGATTCCCATCGTCCAGCCAATCGACCCGAAGTTGCTGACGATGACGCATCGACCGGGCAATGTCCTGTTCTACCCGGTGCTGCGCCACAGCAAAAGCGGCCAGGTCGTGGACCTGACGCGCTTCATCGAGAGCCGGCGGATTGGCGTCATCGCGCCGGTCGTGGTCCCCGATCCCAAAGACGATCCGACGCGGCCGCCGGACAGGAGGGGCAACAAGAAACCGCCGCCGGTCAAGAAATTGCCGGCCAGCCAGCTGACGCAGACGGTGCGCAACCTGCCGGTGGTGCAAAACATCCTGGCCGGCAAGCCGCGACCGGTGCCGGCCGGCAACGACGACAACTCAAACTCGCAGTTCGCGCTGATGGCGCTGTGGGTGGCCCGGCGCTACGATGTGCCGGTGGAGCGCACGATGGCGCTGGTGCTGGAGCGCTACCACGGCAGCCAGAATGGCGACGGCGGTTGGGGCTATCACGTGCGGGCGCCGACCAAGGACACGATGACCTGCGTCGGCCTGATCGGTCTGGCGATGGGTCACGGCACGGCGCAGGAGGCCCGGGCTCACGTCGCGGCGTCGCAGAAGGGAGAGCGGCCGACCGCGGTGCCGGCGGACCCCGCCATCAAGAACGGCCTGAAGAAGCTCGGCACCTGGCTCGACCATCCCGCCAGGTCCCGCAAGGGCGTCAGGATGGTCAACCTGTACCTGCTGTGGTCGGTGGAGCGCGTCGGCGTGCTCTACAACCTGAAAACCATCGGCAACAAGGACTGGTACGGCTGGGGCGTCGAGATTCTGCTCAACCACCAGAAGAGCAACGGTAGCTGGTTCACGTCCAGCTACATCGGCTCGTCCACGCCCCTGGACACGTCGATGGCGCTGCTGTTCCTGAAGCGGGCCAACTTCATTTCGGATTTGACGGAGAATATGCGGCTGTTCATGCCGGTGCGCGACCCGGAGGCAAGATAATTGCAGATTGCAGATTGCAGATTGAAAGACAGCGAAGTTTCTGTCTTTCAATTTGCAATCTGCAATCTGCAATTTGCAATCACTTGGCCGGCAGTTCCTTCACCTCGATCTTCTTGACGTGCAACACCGACTCGGGGCCCTTGCCGCCCATCGAGGGGCCGTGCTGCTGCAGCGCGAAGTGGCCCTTGGTGTACGTGTTCTTCTTGTCCACGTAATCGACCACCACCTTGTCGTTGACCTTGATGATGATGTGGTTGCCGTTCGCGATCACTTCCTGCGTGAACCAGGTGTCCGGCGGCACCAGCATCTCAGTGATCTTGACGAAGTTGTACAGGCTGCCGGTCTTCTGCGGATCGGGGAAGGTGCTGTTAATCTGCGCCTCGTAGCCCGGCGGGTAGCCGGGGGCGAACTTGGTCCGGAAATACTGACCGCTGTTGCCCTTGTCGCTGATCTTGGCCTCGATGCGGTAGTGGAAGTTCTGGTAATCGCCGCGCTCGCTGAACAGGTGGCTGGTCGCCTTGCCGCTGCTCACCAGGACGCCTTTCTCCACGCGCCACTTGCCCGGGTTCTTCGGATGCGTCTTCCAGCCGGTCAGGTCCTTGCCGTTGAACAACTGCACCCAACCCTTGTCGCCCTTGTCTTGCTTCTTGCCGCCGGCCGCCAGCGGGTCGGCGGACGACAGTACCAGCAGGGCCCCCACGGTGGCCCCCAGCGTCAGCACACGCAGCATGATGATTCTCCTTGCTCGCGCGCGGCCGGCGCGGCGCGGACTGCCCCCCGCCCTGGTCGCGCTGCCGATGTTATACCCCCGCGCCGCCAAACGGGAATAGCCGCCCATACGGACCTCGATGCGGGTGAGATGGCGCGTGCGCCATCTCACGGCCGATCCCAAAGCAACTTCAACGAAGGCCGCTCAGGCCGGATCGTGACCTATACTTGCGCTGCACGCAACAAGGCACCCGAGCATGAGGTCATGAAGTGGACTCCTCCGTGGTGATGGACGCAGCGAAGCAAGAACCCACCCCACCCCCCCGCCGTCCCGGCACCGAGCCGATCCCGGGCTACCGCCTGATCGAACCGCTCGGCGCCGGCGGCTTCGGCGAAGTCTGGAAGTGTGAGGCCCCCGGCGGTCTGTTCAAGGCCATCAAGTTCGTCTACGGCCAGAACACGCCGGTCGGGCCGCGCCGCCAGGTGGTCAACCAGGAACTCGACGCCCTGCAACTGGTCAAGAACATCCGCCATCCGTTCCTGCTGTCGCTGGAGCGCGTCGAGGTGGTGGACGGCGACCTGCTCATCGTCATGGAACTGGCCGACCAGAGCCTGGCCGAGCGCCTGGCGGAGTGCCAGCAGCAGGGCGAGCCCGGCATCCCGCGCGAGGAATTGCTCGAATACTTCTGCGAGGCGGCCGAGGTGCTCGACGTGATGAACCTGCAACACCAGTTGCAGCACCTGGACGTGAAGCCGCACAACCTCTTCCTGGTCAGCAATCACCTCAAGGTGGCGGACTTCGGCGTGGTGCAGAGCCTCGGCGGCCTGACGCAGCAGGACGACATGACCGTTTCGTCGCAGGTGCCGGCCGGCATCACGCCGCTGTACTCGGCGCCGGAGACGTTCCAGAGCCGGCCCAGCCCGTTCGCCGACCAGTACAGCCTGGCCATCACCTACTGCGAACTGCTGACCGGCAAGGCGCCGTTCAGCGGCAAGAACGCCCGCCAGCTGCTGTTCCAGCACTTCCATGAGCCGCCGGACCTGCACGGGCTGCCGGCCACGGATCGGCCCATCATCGGCCGGGCTCTGGCCAAGCAGCCCGAGAGCCGTTTCCCGTCGTGCCTGGCGTTCGTGCAGGCGCTGATTACCGGCGTCATGCCGCCCGTGGGTGCCGCTCCGGAGCAGCCGCGCCGTCTGACGCCCAGCCGGCTGCTGCGGCGGTTGTGCAATTTGGCGGACACGCAGATCCGGGCGCTGACGCCCTGTCAACCGCTGTCCGGCGAGGCACCGCCGCCGCTGGGCGAGCGCGTGCAGGCGCCGCCCGGCTACAAGCTGGGCAACTGTCTGCAGCGCGAGCCGCTGCGCGAGGTCTGGGAAGTCAGCGCCCGTCCGGGACAGCCGCGACTGCTGCTGGCGTACTTCGGCGGCCCACCTCAGCCGGAGCCGGTTGCCGAGGCGGCGACACGGCTGCGGGCGCTGGCGCACCCTGGCGTCCAGTCGCTGGAGACGGTCCACATCGCCAACGGGGCGCTGCTGATGGTGACCGAGGCCGGCCGCAAGAACCTGGCGGCGCGCTTCCAGGAGTGTCGCATGCGCGGCCTGTCCGGCGTGCCGCGGCAGGAACTGCTGACGTACCTGCGTTCGGCCGCCGACGGCCTGGACTATTTGGCGGAAACGCACACCCTGGCGCACCTGCTGCTGACGCCGCGGCACCTGCTGCTGGGCAGTGGCCGGGCGCTGGTAGCGGAGGCCGGCGTCGGCGCCTGGTTCTGGCAACCGGGCGGCCACTCGCTGGCGGCGCTCAACCCGATTTACGGCGCCCCGGAGCTGGCCGGCTCCAATGGCTGCCCCCGCGCCGACCAGTACAGCCTGGCGTTGATCTACCTGGAGATGCTGACCGGCACCGCCTACACGCCGGAGCGGCCGCAGGCGATGCGGCTGGCGCCGCTGCGCGACCGCGACGCCCTGACGCGCGCCCTGCACCGTCAGCCCGAGCAGCGCTGGCCCAGCTGCCGGGCGCTGATCGACGCGCTGCTGCCACCGGTCGCCGCGGGCGCGAGTCGCCGGTCGTCGATCCACCTGCCGCCGCCCGCGCCGGCCCAGCCGGCGGCGGTCGTGTGCAACCGCTGGGGCGGCGTCGGTGCCGCGAGCTGGAATTACAAGGTCGTGGAGGTGCTGCGCGCACAGCCGGCAACTGGCAGCTGGTTCATTACAAGCAACTGCGTTATCTGCTGCGGCCGGGCGAGGTGCTGCTGCACCGCTGCGCCAGCCGGCTGCCGTTGGCGGTGGCGGCGTACAAGATGGAGGCGTTCGTCAAGCAGCACCGCGGCCTGATGCTGGACACTTCGCCGCGTGAGGTCACGTTCCAGGTGCCGCTGACGAGCAGTCCCACGGCCCGCGCCGGCCTGGGCGTCAAGGTCGAGTTCCAGACCAATCCGGCGCCGGTGCCGAGCGCCCTGACGGTGTTCACCATCGAGATTCGAGCGCTGGGCTGCGAGGCGCCGGAGGTGGATCGGCTGCTGCGCGAGGTGGCGCCGGTGCTGCTGGAGAACCTGCGCGACGAGCTGCAGGCGCGCTGCGAGCGGCGGGCGGACGAGCGGTTGGCGTGGGAGACGACGGTGACGGTCCACGAGGTGCTGCCGGGCGGCGATCTGGCGGCGCCGCTGGTATGCCGGACCAAGGACATTTCGCTGCGTGGCATTGGTCTGATCGCGCCGCGCGCGCTGGCGCTGGCGCAGCTGGTGATCGACCTGCCGGCGACCGAGCACAGCGAGGCGGCGCAGGTGACGGCGAAGGTGGTGCGCGTCGAACCGCGGCCGGACGGCAGCTTTGAGGTGGGGGCGCAGTTCGTGCCGCGGACGTGAGGTCAGCGTGACGGGTCCAGGACACGGCCGAGGAAGAGCACGGCCCCGGTGTGCGCGTTGCGCAGGAAGAAGAAAAACGGGCGGTCGAAGACCAGCGATGGCGGCCCGCCCATCGTGACCATGTCCGCGCTGGCCGCTGCCGCCTCGGTGCCCTCCTCGTCCACCGTGAGCAGCGCCTGGTGGAGCACGTCATTCAGGAACCAGCCCGCGGGCGCCAGGCCCGACAGGTCGGCCCGTCCGGGCGTGAACAGGTCCGTCAGCCCCAACCGCCCCAGCGGCTCCCGCAGCGAAACCCGCGACCCCACCGTGAACCGTGGCAGCACCAGCCTGGCGTACTGGGGGCGCAGGGCGGCATCGACCTCGTCCAGGAACGCGGGCCCCAGTCGCTCCGCCACGGCGTCAAACGCCTCCGGTTTGGGCACCACCAGGACCAGCGCCAGCCGTCCCCCCCGGTAGCGCATCTGGGCGGCCGCCCAGGGCCCCGTCCACGCACAGGGGATTTCCCCCTCGACGAAGCGGCGCATCATCGGCACCAGAACCTGGCTGCCGTCCCGACGGGTGAACGGCAGCGGCCGGGTTTCGTTCCGCTTGAAAGGGGGGAATTCCCAGGGGGCCTTCAGATACAGCGTGCTGGTGAGCAGCAGCGGGCCGGTCAGGTCCGCGGGGCCGACCAGCGCGTCGATCAGGCCGTTGGTCTGCCGCGCCACCCAGTCGTTGACGGTTGCCGTGGCGGCGCTGCGGTCCTGGAAATCGACCGCGTGACACTCCGCCCGAGTTGACGCACAGAACGTCCGCAGCGCCGCGTCGGCCAGCGCTGGCCCCGCCTGCACCCACAGCGCCAGGGCCGCCCGCCAGGTCACGCCGTCGTGATTCAGGGCCATCGGGCTGGCCGACGCGGGCTCCGTTCCCAGAAGGTGCTCGATTTGCTGGGCGGTGTCGCCGCGCGCGGCCTGGTGCAGCGCGGCCAGGTTGGCGGCCACGTCGGCGGGTGAGAACACGAGGTTGTCGGCGGCGCCGGGCAGGGCGTGCAGCAGGCGGAATGCGAACGCCTGCGCCTGGGCCGTTGACGGCGAACGGGTAGGTTGCGGGGTGGACATGGCGCCCTCGGGACGGGAGGGTTATTTCCCTTCGGGGATCTCACGGACGATCAAAGTGTAAGCCCCCTGGGACTTCCCCGCCAGGGAGGTGGCGATGATGCGGTATTCCCCGTCTGCCTCGGGCGTGTATTCAATGCGTGCATTCAGGCCGCCGGCACCGTCGTCATTCTCCGTGATGTACTTTCCCGATGAGTCTTGCAAGAAGAGGTAAGAATCGACCACCGAGCTTTCCATGTCGATAATGTATTTCTTCGAGCGCTTCATGGGGATGGTGTGGACGTTGGCCAAACTGTTTTTCCCGAACCGCGTCTCGAAGGAAAAGCCCGCCTGGAGCCGGGCAGGTTTCACCGCAACGACGTTCAGGTGCTTCTCCAACAGCCTGGGGATGTATAAGTTCAGGTTGGTCAGGTCATTCGGCCGTTGCAGCAACAGCCACGTTTGGTAGGCAGTTGTGGCCGCCTCCTCGTCCTGCTTCTTCCCAGTTTTCAAGAACTTTTCCCGGGCCGCGATGAAGCGGATGATCCAGTTCCAGGGGGTGTAGGAGTACAGCCTGGTCGCGTCAGTGGTGTTGTTAAATGCTGAATCCCACTTTTGTTGCGTCAAGTAGAAAAGCCCAAGGTTCTCCTTGGCCCAGGCCTTGTTTTGGGGAAGGGGAAACGCCTCGACGGCTTTTTGCACCTGGGCCTTCACTTGATTCTCATCCGGCTTGAGGACGTAAGCCAGCGCCAGTCGATTGTGACCGGTTCCCTTGTCGTAGGGACTGTCCCTTGTTGCGTCCCATTTTTTCAGGGCCTGCTCGTAGTCCTCGATCGCCTTGTCGATTTTTCCCTCGATCATGCAGTGAACATCGCCCCGGGTCAGGAAATAGGCGAACTTATTCTGGTCGAGGTCGATGGCCTTGGTAAGGTAGCTCAAGGTTTCTGGGTAATCTTGCAGATCGTCATAATAGATTTTTCCGAGCTTGTAATATCGCTCCGACGGCTTGTCCGGATCCTGCTGGATCCAGTCCCTGTACAACTTGATTGCGACATCCCACTTCTTGGTAGACTCGGCTTGCCGGGTCAAGTTTTCATAAGCCTTGATCAGGGCCTCCTTAAAGAGATCGCGCATTTCTTTCTCTTGATCCACAGCCGCCAGGGCAACGCGCAGTCCGACAAGATCCTCTGGTTGGCGATACGCCATCGAGGCGTAGCGAACCAGGGCGGACTTCACCTTGCCCATGATCTTGTTCCGAGGGTCTCCTTTAAAAATCGGGTTCGCAGCCACTCGCTTCAACATCGCTTGCGTCCCCGCAAACGATGCGCGTGCGTCGCCCTCCAGGGCGGCAACCAGAAGGTTGTCCGTGCTGTAGGGCAATTTCGCCGGAATGTTGGTCGCAAACTCCAGTTCGGGGAACTTCTCAAAGAATTGTTGCGCCACCTTCGCCTCGGCGTTGCGGAGGTAGTAGGCCAGGAGTCGCGCCGTCCCCACCCCTTTGAACAGGTCGCGGATTGTGTACAATTTTTCGAGGATTTCTTTCGAGTACCCCTGTTCCTTTTGTTTTTCCAGCACGGCCGCCCAGTTGAACAGCAAAATCTGGAAGGCCTTGCTGTCCGCCCGCTCGCCGCCACTCAATTTACTGATGACGAAGTCTGCGTCCGCATTGCCTTTGAACAGGCTCTGGAGGATCGTGTTGTGGTCCTTGTATTCGAACGCTTGCGACGGCGACGGAAGGATGTCTTCCTGTTTGCCGGAAAAGTCATTCGCCCGGACACACAGTTTCCACACCAACGCTTGCCGCTGCTTGTCGGTGATTTCCCATTTGATATTCTCCTGGCTGAGCAGCACGAGCGCGGCGCGGGCCCAGACGTAATTGTCGGGTTGTTTGTCGAGGACCATACCGACGAGTTGATTGAGGACTTTTGGGCCGTCCTGGCCCTTCGTCTGCTTGAGCTTGATGGCGTTGAACAACATGGATTTGGCATCGCCGACAAACAGATAGTTATAATTCTTGTGGAGCCAGGTGAGGAGAGGTTCGGCGTGGTCGTCCTTGAAATTGGCGAAGAAACTGCCCAGCGCCTCCCGCAAGACCGGGTTCGGCCGTTTATGGTCGAACGCCTGCAGAACGGCGCGAAAATCCTTGTCATTTTCCGGCTCATTCCCTTTTTCGGGCTCGTAATTCTCCAGTGCCGTGACCCGAATGCGTTCATCTTCCTGGTCATCCACGATGATTTTCTTGACGAGTTTGTGCAGGGTGTCACCCTGGCGCTCGGTTGCGTAGACGATGCTTAGTCGCAGGAGGAGGTCGCGTTTCTTTGCTTGTGTTCCGCGGGGGATGGCGTTGAACTGGGACAGGAAGGTTTCCGCGGTCTTACCACTCTTCAGCAGCTCCTCGGTGGCGACGTCGCGCAATTGCTGCTTGGTCTTCTCGTCCGTTTTGATGAGGTTCTCGACCTGGACCTTTAGTTTTTCTTCCACTTTTTTCCGGATCGGCGAACCCTCGACGAACAGCAGTTGCGCCATTTGCGTGGCGACGTCTCCTTGCAGGCGCTCTTTGAGATCGACTCTCACTTTCTCAATTTTCTGATCGGCTTTCTGATCGGCCTTTTCGGCTGCATCGTGGGCTTTCCTGTCCGTCTCAGTTTGGACCTGAGTGGTGATCGAGGTATTAATCCACCCGATCACGGAAACGATGATCGTCACCAGGACGACCAGGCTGATGCTGCCTACGACAGTGTTTATGATGGACAGGCGCTTCCAGAGCTGGCGCCCCACCTTGCGCTCCACCTGTTCGTGGACCCAGGCGCGGTACTCGTCCTGGGTCAGCGACCGGGTTGGAACCCCCTCGCGCAGGAACCACAGACCCGCCAGCCCCGGAGGCGCCGCCCACTGGTCCCCATCGTAAATTCCCCTGGCCACTTTCTCAAACAACAGAGCGCCATTAGCGTTCATTGGGACATGGGCGTCGCCGACGGCCAGGAAGGCCACCCGGTTGTGGACAGCGTCCAGGCACGGCATGGCGTCACCCTTGTTGTAGGCGAACACCACGGTCTTCTCACTGTTGCCGCTCACGGTAGCCACCACCAGCGCCCCACCTCCCGGCTTCGCCCACCCCTGATTGGTTGGTGTGGAGGTAATCGTTTGCTGGCCAATGAACCCCGCCAGCGGTTTACCGACGGACCCTGGGGTGATGAAGATGTCGGCGTAGCTTTGCGTCCCGAAGTCCACGCCGTCCTTGGCGAACGTCATGCCCAGGTCGAACAGGGCATGAGGGTTGCAAACCAGGATCGGCACGTGCAACCCTCTGAGTACTGCCAGGACATGATCGGCGCAGACCACCACCAACTTGATCCCTGTTAGCGCGGGCAGGCTACTTTTGGCGTCGATAACCGAGACCTGGTATTTGAGCTGGACCTTCAGAATGCCCTCGATGGTCTTCTCCCAGGTCAGGGCGGCCGGGTCGTTCACGATGAGGATCACGTCCGGGTTCATGGGGGTTCCCTCGCTGGTTCGTCGCTCAGGGAGCACGGAGGCCGGGTGTCTGCCGGGCGCACGACCGTTACGGCCGGCTACAGGTCCGCCCTAACGACAGCGCTCGTAAAGGAGAGTCGGCTTCCCGATCACCCCGGCTTGGTCACGACGGCAATGGCAAGAGCGGGCATCGAATTGCCCTTGGCCAGGGGTTTACTGGGCCAACCCTTTTCCAAGGTGTCTGAGAGTAGGTTTACTTTACTCAATCGAGGATTGTGTGGTGCAGCGTTACGCCTGTCAACCAAAAAATCAAAAATAATCGCAGGGCCTGGAGGCCCCGGCCTATACTGAATCTCGGCAAGCAGGCAGCCATCGATCACCCCACGGCGGGAGGAGACCGCATGTGTTTTTCCGCGGAAGCCAGTTTCACGGCGGGCGCTGTGCTGTTGTCGGCCGGCGCCTACTGCCTGCGAACCGCTGCCCGGTTGGGGGCCGCGTACCTGCCGCTGGCGGCCGTGCCGATCGCCTTCGGCGTGCAACAGCTCGCCGAGGGCCTGGTCTGGCTGGGCCTGGCTCACGACGACCCGGCCCTGGTGCGGCCGATTTCGCTGGTCTACCTGTTCTTCGCCCTGGCGTTCTGGCCGTTCTGGGTGCCGCTGTGCGTCGTCTGCCTCGAACAGCGGCCGCGGGTCAGACGGATCCTGGCCGTGGGCACCCTGCTCGGCGTGGCGCTCGGCGCCGCCCAGTTCGTGCCGCTGCTGTTCCTGACCCCCTGGCTGAAAGTGGAGGTCGTCCACCACTCGATCCACTACCACATCCGCAACGCCTTCCCGTTCAACACCGCCCCGCGATTGGTGTGGATGGCGCTGTATGCGGCCCTGGTGTTTTGCCCCTTCCTGGCGGCGCGCGACAGCCGCTTCACGGGTTTCGGCCTCTCCCTGATCGCGTCCGTGGCGGTCAGCGAACTCCTGTTCAGTCACGCCTTCGTGTCCGTCTGGTGCTTCTTCGCGGCGCTGCTATCGCTACAGTTGTGCCACCTCTTCCACCGCCTGGCGGAACCCCGACTGGCCTGACCCGACGTGCGTGGCGTGGTTGTCTGTGGATGCGGCGCAATGCAATCCATTGGCCCGCGCCCGTCAGCGCCTGCGCGTGGAACGGCGACCGCAGTTGCTCCAGTGGTCCCAGTGCCAGCGCCGTCACGCCCGTCAGCGGATACTGATCGAGCACTTGCCGGATGTCCTGCACCGTCACCTTCTCGAAGCCGGCCAGCTCGTCATCGACGGTGCGGTACTGGTGCAGGTAGGTCCAGGCCATGCCGATGGCCTGCATGCGGCCCATCGGCCGTTCGCCGCCGCGCACCACGCGCGACAGCACCTTGCTCTTGGCCGTCGCCAGCTCCTCCGCGCCGACGCCCTCCTCCTGCACCTGGCGGAACACCTCGTGAACGATGCCCAGATTCTCCTCCGTCTGGCCCGGCTCGCAGCTGAACGACGTGAACAGCGAGCCGGTGCCCTCGTAGTCGTGGAACGAGCAGTCCGCCGACTCGACCAGGCCTGGATCGACCAGCGCCCAGTACAGCCGGCTGCCGGAGTCGTCGCCCAGGACCATCGCCAGCGTGTCCGCGGCGTAGCGCAGCGGCGCGTCCGCGGCGGGCCCCGGCGAGATCAAGAAGACGTGCTCCTGCGCCACCTTCGGCCTGGTCATGACCTCGAAGTGGCGCGAGCCGGGCGTCGGCGTGACGCCCTTGCGCGGCGCCTCGCCCCCGTCCCAGGAACCGCAGGCGCGTTCGATCAGCGGCACCAGCGCCTGCCAGTCGTAGTTGCCGGCGGCCACGACGGTGATGTTCGGGGCGACGTAACGGCGGCTGAAGTAGCTGTGCATCTGGTCGCGCTGCAGGGCGCGGATGCTGTCGGGGGTGCCGAGGATGCTGTTGCCCAGCGGGTGTTCGGCGAAGTATGCCTTCTTGGCGTGGTCGTATGCGGACCACATCGGCTGGTCCTCGTACATGCCGATCTCCTCGATGATGACGTTTTTCTCCATCTCGAAGTCCTGCACGCGCAGCGACGGCCGCAGGATGTCGGCGAGCAGATCCACGGCCTGCGGCAAATACTCGGGCAGGATACCGGCGTAGAAGACGGTATTTTCCTCGCTGGTGAAGGCGTTGTAGTTGGCGCCGATGCGGTCGAAGTCGCGGTTGACGGCGAGGTAATCGCGGCGTTCGGAGCCCTTGAAGATCATGTGCTCCAGGAAGTGCGTGACGCCGCAGACTTCGGGCGTCTCGTCGCGCGAGCCGGTGCGGACGAAGAAGCCCAGCGCCACGGAGCGGTTGGCGTGGTTGGTTTCGCCGATGATCTGCAAACCGTTGGGCAACACGTGGCGGTGGAATGGCATGAAAAGCTCCCGTGAGTGCGATGGTGGTTGGGTGTCCTGGTTCGTAGTACCGCCTGAAGGCGGTACTACGAACCAGGACATCAAGTCAGCGCCTGCGGTCCCAGGGTGACGATGGTGAAGTCGCGCGGCGGCATTTGCCGCAGGTGCTCGGTGATGGTCTGCGGCGACAGCGCCTGCACCGCCGCCTGGATCTCGTCGAGGCTGCGCACGCGCTTGAGGTAGTACCAGTCCGACGCCAGCGCCCCAGCCCGCGCCGAGGTCGATTCCTCCTGCATGATGAGCGACGACTTGAGCCCCGCCTGGACGCGCTCCACCTCGTCGGCGCCGACGCCCTCCGGCAACCGTTTCAGCTCACCGAGGGTCACGTCGAGCGTCTCCTGGGCGCGCTCGTTGGTGGTGCCGGCGTACACCAGCACGCTGGCGACCTCCTTGAAGGTCTGGTAGCTGGCGGACACGGCGTAGCACAGGCCGCGCTTCTCGCGCACCTCCGTGAACAGCCGCGCCCCCATGCCGCCGGACAGCACCTGCACCGCCCCCTGCGCCGCGTAATATCCGGGGTGGCCGAACGGCACACTCGGGTAGGCGATGGCGATCTGCGTCTGTGTCGTCTCCTTCTGCAGGTGCTCACGGCCGCCGACCGGCGGCTGGAGCGGCACCTCCGCTTCCGGGCCAGCCTGCCAGTCGCCGAACAGCCGGCCGATCTGGTCGCGCAGCGGCTCCCAGTCGATGTTGCCCGCGACCGACACGATGCTGCCGCGCGCCCGGAACAGCCGGGTGTGGTGCTGCCGCAACTCGGCGTCGGTGACGCGCGCGATGCCCTCAGCGGTGCCACGACGGTCGCGGCCGAGCGGCATCGGGAAGTGGCGGCGGCGCAGTTCCAGGACGACCTTCTGCCGCGGTTCGTCCTCCAGGCCCTGCAGGTCCTGCAGCGCCAGTGCCTGGACCGCTTCGAGGTCGTCCTCGGGCAGGCGCGGCCGGCGGAGGATGTCGGCGTAGATGTCCAGGGCGGCGGGCAGGTTGCGGGCCAGGGTGGCGCCCCAGAAGCGCATGTGGATGGCGCCGACGCTCTCGTCGCGGTCGAGGCCGAGGTTGTCGAGGTCGAGCATGAGTTTGCGGCTGTCGCGGTCGCCGGCGCCACGGGTGATGAGTTCGGACAGCACCGTGGCGGTGCCGAGCCGCTCGGGCGGATCGAAGGCACAGCCGGCGGCCACCAGGAAATTCAGCGCCGCCGAGCGCACGTGCGTCATCCGCTCCGCGAGCAGGGTCAGGCCGTTGGGGAAGGTGTGCTGATAGACTTCCTGTGCCACAGTGCAAATCTCCTTGAAGGGTCACAACTCGAACCGGGCCGCCTCCTGCAGGGCCGAGTTCTGCTCGACCGCCTTGTACAGCGTCTTGCGACAGCGGAAGCCGAGACGGCGGTACAACCGGATGGCCGCGGTGTTCTGGGCGGTCACTTCCAGCAAGGCGCGGCCCAAACCGGCGCGGACGAAGCCGTGCAGCGCCTGCAACAGCAGCGCCCGTCCCAGACCGCGGCCGCGGTAGGCCGGCACCACGCCCAGGTTCTGGATCGCCCCGAGGCCGCTGCGCTCACGGACGCCCTGCACGGTGCCGCACCAGTCATTGCCACAACCGATCAGCCAGGTCGCCTCCGGCCGAAAGCCGGCCTTGCGGCTGATCTCGCGCATCAAGTAGGTGCAGCCGACGCGACTGCTCAGGCTCGGAAAGACGATGGCGTCGATCTCGTCCTGGAAGCTGAGGAACTTGACCTCGGCGTGGGTCTCCAACAGCGCCTCGTCCCAGGCGAGCCAGTGAAAGCCCGCGGGCAGCGCTGGCGGCGGCGCGAGGGCGTTCAGGTCGATTTCCATGCGGAAGCGTTTGAAGTAGGCAATGCCGCTCATGACCGAGCTTCCGTCCATCGTCGGGCCGCCGAGCCTGGGGTAGAAGGTAGCTTGATTCTAGCAAAGGGGATGGGCGCGGTCAAAGGCGCGGTGTCCGCACGGTGGCAGGCCGGGGTTTCGCGTTGGCGGGGCGCGGCCCGGTGGTAAAATGGCGTTGCGTCCAGGAGACAGGAGAGGGACAGCCATGAACGACGAAAACCCCGAGCAGGCTGGTGACGCCCAGCAGGGCAACGGTCCGGACTCTTCCAAGCCGTCGGAAAATGCTGCGGTTCCGCCGACTTCCTGGTACGGTGTGCCATGCGATTTCGTCCGGGTCCGAATGGGATTACCCGTAGTCGGAAGTCCCACGCCACGGTCGCTGTGGTTGATAGCCCTTCAGCTCGCCCGGGAAGTGCAGCATCTCCCTCCCTTTCTTCGCCTCGGCGCCCAGTTCTTCACCGAGTACAACACCACCCTTTCCCTCGCCTGAGACCAAGGCAGCGGCGAACTGCTCCTCCCCTGACCCGCCCGCCGCCCGCGTCACTTGCCAATCACCACGTTCACCAGCTTGCCCGGCACCACAATGACCTTGAACGTCTTGCCCGCGATCAGCGCCTGCACGCGCTCGTCCGCCAGCGCCGCCTTCTCCAGTCCCGCCTTGTCGATGTCCGCCGGCACGGTGATCTTGGCCCGTACCTTGCCGTTAACCTGCACTGGCACCTCGATCTGGTCCGCCTTCGTCAGCGCCGGGTCGAACGCCGGCCACGGTTCATACGCCAGCGTCGTCGTGTGACCCAGTGCGCTCCACAGTTCCTCCGCCAGGTGCGGCGCGAACGGCGCCAGCAGCAGTACGAACGTCCGCAGCACGGCGCGCGGCCGCACCGGCAGCGGCGTCAGGTGGTTCGTCAGTTCCATCATCGCCGCGATGGCCGTGTTGAAGCGCATCGCGTCCAGGTCTTCCGTCACCTTCTGGATGGTCTGGTGCAGTTTGCGCTCGGTGTCGCGGTCGGGCGCCACCAGCTGCACGCTGTCGAGCTGTTGCACCGCGTCGGCGCGCTCGTCGATGAACAGCCGCCAGACGCGGTTCAGGAAACGGTACACGCCCTCGACGCCGCGCATGCTCCACGGCTTCGTCGCCTCTAGCGGGCCCATGAACATCTCGTACAGCCGCAGACTGTCGGCGCCGTATTCGTTCACCACGTCGTCGGGGTTGATGACGTTGCCGCGCGCCTTGGACATTTTTTCCGCGCGCGGCACGACCTCCACGGCCTCATCTTCCTTCCAGAAGAACTTGCCCCCCCGAGCGACCACCCCTTCTTCTGTGAATTCCGCGGGGGGCGACACCACCTCGGTCGCGGCAAGCAAGGCAGCGAGCCGCGCGGACCCGGTGCCGTCCTGGGCCTTCTTGACGGCGGCCGGCGTGGGGTGATACGAGGCCTCGCCCAGGATCATGCCCTGGTTGACCAGCCGTTGAAACGGCTCCGGCGTGTGGACGTGGCCGCGGTCGAACAGCACCTTGTGCCAGAAGCGCGCGTACAGCAGGTGCAGCACCGCGTGCTCCGCGCCGCCGACGTACAGGTCCACCGGCATCCAGTATTTTTCCTTCGCCGCGTCGCAGAACTGCCGATCGTTCTTCGGATCCAGGTAGCGCAGGTAGTACCAGCACGAGCCGGCCCACTGCGGCATCGTGTTCGTCTCACGGCGGTAGCGCTTGCCGTTCTTCGTGACATACAGCCAGTCAGTCGCCTTGCCCAGCGGCGGTTCCGGCTTGCCCGACGGCTTGTAATCCTCCAGCTCCGGCAGCCGCAGCGGCAGTTCCTCCGACGACAACGGTTCGATGACGCCAGTGGGGTTGCCGTTGGCGTCCAGTTCGTGCAGGATCGGGAACGGCTCGCCCCAGTAGCGCTGCCGGCTGAACAGCCAGTCGCGCAGCTTGTAATTGACGCGGCGCGTGCCCAGGCCCTTGAATTCCAGCCAGTCCGTGATTTTCTTCTTGAACTCCGCCGTCGGCAGGCCGTCGAAAGGGCCGGAGTTGACCGCGACGCCCTCTTCCACATACGCCTCGGTCAGCTCGTCCAGCGTGCTCTTCGTTTTCTTCAACCACTCCTCGGTCGGCTTGACGACGGTGCGGATCGGCAGGCCGAATTGCTTCGCGAACTCGAAGTCGCGCTCGTCGTGCGCCGGCACCGCCATGATCGCCCCGGTGCCGTAGCTCGCCAGCACGTAATCCGCGATCCAGATGGGCACCTTCTCGTTGTTGACCGGGTTGATGGCGTACGCGCCGGTGAAGACGCCGGTCTTCTTCTTGGCCAGTTCGGTGCGCTCGAAGTCGCTCTTGCGCGCGGCCGCAGCCCGGTACTGTTCGACCGCCGCCTGTTGTTCCGACGTCGTGATCTCGGGCACCAGCGGATGTTCCGGCGACAGAACCATGTAGGTGGCGCCGAACAACGTGTCCGGCCGCGTCGTGAACACGCGGATGTTGTGCTCAAAGCACCCGGACAACGTTGCCAGCAGGAAATCCACCTCCGCGCCCTCGCTGCGGCCGATCCAGTTGCGCTGCATCTCCTTGATGGCCGGCGACCAGTTCACCTGGTCCAGATCATTCAGCAGCCGCTCCGCGTAGGCGGTGATGCGCAGCATCCACTGCTTCAGCGGCATCCGCACCACCGGGAAGCCGCCGCGCTCCGATTTGCCGTCGATCACCTCCTCGTTCGCCAGCACCGTGCCCAGCCCTGCGCACCAGTTGACCGGCACCTCCGCCATGTACGCCAGCCGCTTGCTATCGCGGTAGGCGCGCACCGCGGCGTCGCCCTGCTGTTGCACCTCTGGCGGGATCGGCAGCTCGCGGATCGGCCGGCCGCGCTGCTGCTCGGCGTCATACCAGGTGTCGAACAGTTGCAGGAAAATCCATTGTGTCCACTTGAAGTAACCGGGGTCGGTGGTATCGACCTCACGGTCCCAGTCGTAGCTGAAGCCGAGCATCTGGATTTGCCGGCGGAAGTTGTTGATGTTGCGCAGGGTGTTGTTGCGCGGGTGCTCGCCGGTGGCAATGGCATGTTGCTCCGCCGGCAGGCCGAAGGCGTCCCAGCCCATCGGGTGCAGCACGTTGTCGCCGCGCATGCGGCGGTAGCGGGCCAGGATGTCCGTGGCGGTGTAGCCCTCCGGGTGGCCGACGTGCAGGCCGCTGCCGCTCGGGTAGGGGAACATGTCGAGGATGTAGAACTTCGGCTTATCCGAGAGGTCGGGCGTCTTGAAGGTTTTGTGCTCCAGCCAGTAGCGCTGCCAGCGCGGCTCGATCACCTTGGGGTTGTAGGTCGGCATGCCAGGCGGTCCTTCTCGGAAGGGACGGTCGCGGGTTTTTCTCGGGCCGAGGATGGAACTATTGGTCTATCCCCCGGCGCACACGCCGTCAACAAGGACACTGGCCGCGGCGCGGACGTTCGCTGCTTGCAACAACGCGACCCCATTCAGGGTTGCGCGCGGACAGCGCGCAACCCTGAATGGGGTCAGAGGGAGCCGGCCGCGGCGGCCCAGGCTATCGGGACTTGCGAGCGGGGCGGTTCTCGAAGCCGCGCGGCATCTTGATGCCCGGCGGCGGCGCCACCAGCGGCGCCGGGTCGTTCTTCAGCTGCGTCTCCAGATCGTGGTTGATGCGGTCGGCGCGGTCGCGCAGCAAATGTACCTCGCCGAGGCGCTTTTCGCTGATGCCGTCCAGCGGGATGCGGGCAAGGTTGTCGGAGACGCCCTCCTGCCAGACGCGGTCGAGGTAGCCCGCCAACCGTTCGGCCAGCACCCGATCCTTGCCCTTCGACGCGTGCGCCAGCGCCCTGGCGAACTGGTCAGCCACATCGGTGCAGCAGTGGGCGCGCTGCAGCGGGTCGGCCTCGTCGGCCACCTTCAGGCTGTTGCCGACCAGGCTGTCCAGCAGCGGCAGCGTCGGCGATGGCGCAGCCCGCGGTGGGTCCGCCAGGGCGCCGGCGACCACCACCACGCTCAGAACCATCCCCACCAGCACCGTTCTCACAACGCCTCCTCCGCCACCAGGGCACTCAGTCGGGCACGTAAATCACGTGTGGTCGCCGCCAGCGTGCGCAGCGACGCCGCCACGTCCGCCGGGGCCGTCGCCACCAGTTGCTCGGCGGCCACCTCGCCCTGGCGTAGTTGTCGCAGCCGGGGCACGATCAGCCGTTTCTGGTCCGCCAGCGGCAGTTTCGCGGCCCGGTCCACCAGCCGGCCCTCGCGCACCACCCGCTGATACAATTTCGTCACCGCCGCCAGCTCCGCCGACGCCGGCGCCTGTGCCAGTCGCAACGACTCGCCGCGCAGGTCGTCCGCCAGGCCCATCAATACCTGGAAGCGCTCCGCCGGCTTCAGGCCCGTCGCCAGTTTCAGCTGCCGGTCAAGGATGCTGCCAACCACCGCCGCTTCCGCCGCCTCGTCCCGGACGGGCGTTTTGACCTCGGCCTGCTCCTCCGGCGTCGGTTCCAGGTTGCGCAGCAGCGCGAAACCGCCGACGGCCAGCAGCAGCACGGCGGCCACGGCCCCCGCCTGCCAGCGGAAGCGGACCCAAAAGGCCGGCCGCGGCCCGGGCGCGTGCTCCAGGCTGCGGAGCAGGCGGACGCGGGCGCCGGAGCGGGCCGGCGGTGCCGGCAGATCGCGTGCCGTGTCGTTCAGCTGCTGCAACCGCTGCTGATAGCGCTGGCAGCGCGGGCACACCTCCAGGTGCGAGCGGACCTCGCGCGGCGGCGCCGCCTGCAGATCGGCGGCCAGCAACCAGAGATTGAGTTCCTTGCAGGTCATGGTTTCTCTTGGTCCAGGGCGTCGCCCAGCTGTTGCAGCAGCAGCCGGCGGGCCTTGAAGACGCGCCAGCGGGCGGTTTCCTCGGTCACTTTGAGGATCTGGGCGATTTCCGAAAACGCCAAATCTTGTTGTGTCCGGAGCAAAAACGGCGCCCGCAGTCGGGCGGGCAGCAGTTCCAGGGCGGCGCGGAGTTGCGTCTGCAATTCCTGGGTGACCAGCGTGGTCACCGGCTCCGGTTCACGGGTGGCGACGCTGTCCGGCAGCGGTTGGGGCCGGATGCCACGGCCGCCGCGCTGGCGGTCGAGCATGCCGTTGTGGGCGATGCGGAACAGCCAGGCGCGGAAGTGGGTGCCGGCCTGGAAGGTGGCGAGCTTGCCCCAGGCTTTGAGGAAGGCGTCCTGCGTCAGGTCCTCGGCGGCGTGGGCGTCGTGCGTCAGGCCGTACAGCCAGCGGTACAGCCGCGCCCAGTAGGCGTTGACGAGCGTCGCGAAGGCGGCGCGGTCTCCCCGCTGGGCGCGGCGGACCAACGCGGCTTCGTCGGCGTGCGTCATCGTTTCCCTCGAACCCGGCCGTATAAAACAACGCGGGCCGGGCGCGTTCGTTGGCGCGAAAAAGCGCGACCCACACTTGCAGTTTCGCACAGGATGGGCAAGACGGCCAGCAATTTTCGGAGTTACAGGGACCGCAACGGCGTTCACCAGAAATTCACACACTTCCCTTTGGACGGCGGCCTCGGACGCCGTTACGATGACGCGGCCCCGAACTCCGATTCGCTGCCAAGGAGAGTCCGCCATGAAACGTCTGCTGCTCGCCGCGATGACGGTCGGCCTGCTCGCCGCCGCGGTGGCCCTGTCGCGCAACGCCGCCCCCGGCACCAGGGACGCCGACCCCGTTCCCTTCAAGATCCAGGTCGAAAAGCAAAACCCCTGGAACCACCTCAAGGCCAACAACGCCAGCGGCACCTTCCGCTTCGCCATCGTCTCCGACCGCACCGGCGGCCCGCGCCCCGGCGTCTTCGAGCGCGCCGTCGAGCAGCTCAACTGGCTGCAACCGGAGTTCGTCGTTTCCGTCGGCGACCTCATCCAGGGCGCGAAGAACCTCGAGAAGATCGATGACCAGTGGAAGGAGTTCAACGGCTTCATCGCCAAGTTGGAGATGCCGTTCTTCTACGTGCCGGGCAACCACGACTATGCCAACAAGATTCTGGCGAAGCGCTGGAACGAGCAGTTCGGCCGCAACTACTACCACTTCGTCTACAAGGACGTGCTGTTCCTGCTGCTCAACACCGAGGATGTACCGGCCAGGGGGCCGGGCAAGTTCGGCGCCGAGCAGATCACTTACGTCAAGAAGGCGCTGCAGGACAACCGCGCCGTGCGCTGGACGATGGTTTTCCTGCACAAGCCGGTCTGGACGTACAAGGAAAAGGAAATCAACGACAGCGGCTGGCTGGAAATCGAGGGGGCGCTGGCCGGCCGCAAGTACACGGTGTTCGCCGGCCACAAGCACCGTTACGAGGCCTTTCAGCGGCAGGGTCGCGCCTATTACATGCTGGCGACCACCGGCGGCAGCAGCAAACTGCGCGGCCCAGAAGAGGGCGAGTTCGATCACATTGTCTGGGTGACCATGAAGAAGGACGGCCCGGTGCTGGCCAACCTGATGATGTCCGGGATTTACCCACGCGACGTGAAGATGCAAAAAGCCGCCGAGGAGAAGGAAGACTGATCCACAAATGACACAGATAAAGACAAATTAAGATGTCTTTAGCTGCGTTATCTGTGTCATCTGTGGATCGGGTTTTTATGTCTCCTCGCGGTGCTCGCGGAAGCGGTAGCCGACGCCGCGCACCGTCTCGATGTACTCCGACTCGCCGCCCAGCTTCTTGCGCAGCGTTTTGATATGCACGTCGATGGTGCGCTCCAGGACGATCTGCCCCTCGCCGATGGCCATGTCCATCAGCTGCGCCGCGTGAACGCCCGGCCCGGCTGCCGCAGCAGACACTCCAGCAACCGAAACTCCGTCGGCGTCAGTTCCAGCTTGCCTTCGTTGACCGTGGCCAGGTGCCGCACGCGGTCGATGCGCACGCCCAGGTGCTCGACCACGTCGCCCGGCTCGGCGTTGGCCTCGATGCGCCGCAGCAGGGCCTTGATGCGCTGCATCAGCACCTTGATGCCGAACGGCTTGGTCACGTAGTCGTCGGCGCCCATCGTGAAGCCGACCACCTGGTCGGTCTCCTCCGCCTTGGCGGTCAGCATCAGGATCGGCACGTGCCGGGTGCGCTCGCCGCCGCGCAGCTCGCGACACACCTCCAGGCCGTCCATGGTCGGCAGCATCAGGTCCAGGATGATGAGGTCGGGCAGTTGCATTTGTGCTTTGCGTAACCCCTCCTGACCGTCGTGGGCAATGATGGTGTCATAGCCCTCGCGTTGGAGGTTGTACTGCAGCACGTCGGTCAGGCCACGCTCGTCTTCGATAATCAGGATTCGTGGTCGGGCCATCGCAGTTCGTACTCCCAAAGCAGCAGCGCTCGACATAGACTCCTCGTTCCAGGGCAATCGAGTTGGGGTCAGTCCCCCTCCACATTCACCTTCGCGGGGCGGTGGCGGACGATCTCGCCCTCCACCAGGTACACCACGTCCTCGGCGATGTTGGTGGCGTGGTCGGCGATCCGCTCCAGGTGGCGCGTCGCGGAAAACATCGACAGGCCGGGTGCCACCATGTCCGGCGACTCCTGCATGACGCGGATCAACTCCTCCACCATTTCGCAGTTGTAGCGGTCCACCTCGTCGTCCAGGCGGCAGACCAGCCGGGCCAGCCGCGAGTCCAGGTTGACGAAAGCGTCCAGGCTTTGCCGCACCATCGACGTGGTCAGGTCGGTCATGCGCTGCAGCTTTTCCGGGATCGGCACCGGTGGCAGCGCCGCCAGGCTGACGGCACGCTCGGCAATCTCCTCGGCCAGGTCGGCGATCCGCTCCAGTTCGGAGTTGATCTTGATGACCGCGGCGGTGCGGCGCAGGTCGCTGGCCACCGGCTGGTGCAGCGCCAGAATCTTCAGACACGCCTCCTCAATATGGTTCTCTTCCTCGTCAATTTCGCTGTCCCCGGCGATGACCTCCTTCGCCAGGGCGGCATCGCGGCACTGCAGCGCCCGCGTCGCCTTGTGGATCGCGTCCTCGACGGACGCCGCCATGATCAGGATGTCGTGCTGCAACCGCTCCAGGTCGCGTTCCAGATGTTTGGACATCTTGCTTGCTCGGGTTCGGGGTTGTGAAAGTCGTCTGCCGAACCCTCAGATTACCCGAACCGTCCCGTGATGTAATCCTCGGTTTGCTTGACCTTCGGCCGCGTGTACACCTCGTCGGTCGGCCCGGCCTCGATCAACCGGCCCTGGAAGAAAAACGCGGTGACGTCCGAGACCCGCGCCGCCTGCTGCATGTTGTGCGTGACGATCACAATCGTGTAGTTGCGCCGCAGCTCGAACACCAGATCCTCGATGCGCGCCGTTGAGGCCGGGTCGAGCGCCGACGCGGGTTCGTCCATCAGGAGCACTTCCGGGTCGGTCGCCAGCGCCCGCGCGATGCACAGCCGCTGCTGCTGGCCGCCCGACAGCCCCAGCGCCAGGTCGTTCAACCGATCCTTGACCTCTTCCCACAGCGCCGCCTGCTTCAGACAGCGCTCGGCAATCTCGTTCAGCAGTGCCCGGTTGCGCAGCCCCGCGACCCGCGGGCCGAACACCACGTTCTCATAAATGGACTTGGGGAAGGGGTTCGACTTCTGAAAGACCATGCCCACACGACGACGCAGGTTCACCAGGTCCACGCCGCGCCGGTAAACGTCCTCGCCCTCCAGCAGCACCTCGCCGACGTGCCGGGTGCCCTCGATCAGGTCGTTCATGCGGTTCAGGCAGCGCAGCAGCGTCGATTTGCCGCAGCCCGACGGCCCGATGAACGCCACCACCGCCCGCTCCGGAATGGTCAGCCCCACGTCGAACAGCGACTGCTGGCCGCCGTACCAGAACGACAGGCCGCGCACCTCGAACTTGGGCGGCGCCCCCTTCAGGTCGGGTAACTCGCGGCCGGTCGAGTTGCGCTCCGACAGGATCGCTGAATACGACAGCGTGGACACTTGTCACCTCGGCCGGCAGCGCGGCGCAAAAAATCCAATGTGTAGATAATCTTAGTTTATGGGGCGATTGTGTGGCTTGTATGAAGAACGGGCAAAGGATCAGGTCGGTGGCCGCGTCGGCAGCCGCACGATGAAGTGCGTGCCCTTGCCCAGCTGGCTGCTGGCCCGCACGGTCCCCTGCAGCGCCTGCACCAGATGCTTGACAATCGACAGCCCCAGACCGGTGCCGCCCAGCTCGCGCGAGCGGGCCTTGTCCACGCGGTAGAAGCGCTCGAAGATACGCGGCAAATCGTGAGCGGCGATGCCGATGCCGTTGTCCTGTACCTCCAGGCACGCCTGACCGTCCTCGCGCCACCAGCGCACGCGGATGTGGCCGCCGGCCGGCGTGTACTTGACGGCGTTATCCACCAGGTTGTCGAGGATTTCGCCGACGGCCTCCTCGTCGGCCCAGGTGAGCACGTGCTCGGCCGGCTCCGGCGACACCGCCTCCAGCTGCTGCCGCTTGGCCTCGGCCCGGGCGTGGTGCCGTTCCAGACAGCCAATCACCGCCTGATCGACGCGCACCTGCTGGAACACGAACGCCTCCGCTCCCGACTCGATCCGTGCCAGGCTGAGCATGTCCAGAATCAGCGCGTACAGCCGGTCGGCCTGCTCGGCGATGCGCTCCAGGAACGGGCCGCGGAACTGCGAGTCGTCGATGGCGCCGTCGAGCAGCGTCTCGGCGCAGACCTTGATGACCGACAGCGGCGTCTTGAGTTCGTGCGAGACGTTGGCGACGAAGTCCTGCCGCAGCCGCTCCAGGCGGCGCAGCTCGGTGGTGTCGTGGAAGACCAGCACGGCGCCGCGCGGCGGCACATTGGACAGCGGGCCGACGTGGACCGTCAGGCTCTTGGTGACGGGGCCGTTCCAGTTCAGCTCCTGACGGTGCGACTTCGACTCGGCCAGAGCGGTCTCCACCACTTCCTGCAACTGGCGGTGGCGCACGACCTCCCAGAGTTTGCGGCCGACAGCGCTGGCGGTGTGGAAGTCGAGCAGTTGACCGGCGCGCTCGTTGGCGAACAGGACGGCGAAGTCGCGGTCGATGGCGACGACGCCCTCGACCATGCTGCTGAGGACGGCACGCAGCTGCTGGCGGTCCTCATCGACGCGGGCGAACTGCTCGCCCAGGCGTTCGCTCATGCGGTTGAAGGCGCTGGCCAGCTGGCCGATGGCGTCGCGGTCATCGACGTAGACGCGGGTGGCGTAGTCGCCGGCGGCGACGTGTTCGATGGCCTGGGTCAGTTCGTTCAGCAGCAGCGTGCGCCGCCGGGCCAGTGCCCGCGAGCCCGTGACGGCGACGGTGAGCCCGACGGCCGTGGCGGCCAGCACCGCCCAGGCCAGCGACCGGTCCAGCACCGCGCCCTGGGCCCCCAGCACCACGGTCAGCGCCAGCACCACGGTCAGCACCACGCCGCTGCCCAGGAGCAGCACCTGTCGGAAGATGTACAACGGCCACATGAGTGCGTTACCCGTTCGCCTCTGGCTTCCCTCGCCCCCTGAAGGGGGCGAGGGAAGGAAAAACTGTTACCACTTCGTCTTGAGTTGCGCCCGGCTGCGCAGCACGATCGCCACCGCGTTCAGCGCCAGCAGCACGGCCAGCAGCAGCAGGCTGGCCATGGCCGCGTTGTAGCGCCAGATCTCGACCCGCTCGCCGCCGACCATCTCCGCCGGCAGGTCCGCCCAGCCGAAAATCTGCATCGGCAGGATGGTGAAGCGGCTGAACAATCCCGGATCCTCGTTGACGAACAGCAGCGCCCCGAACAGCACCAGCGGCGCCGCCTCGCCGACCGCCCGCGACAGCGACAGGATCGTGCCCGTCAGGATGCCCGGCCGGGCCAGCGGCAGCACCTGCGTCCAGATCACCTGCCAGCGCGTCGCCCCCAGCGCGTAGGCGCCCTGCCGGATCGAGACCGGCACCGCCCGGATCGCCTCCTGGGCCGAAACGATGATGACTGGCAGCGTCAGCAGACCGAGCGTCAGACCGCCGCCGAGCACGTTACGGGCCGCGATGTCGGCGCCGGCCGCCTCGATCGGCTTGAAGATCAGTTCCACGAACACGAACGCTCCCAGGATGCCGTACACCACCGACGGCACGCCCGCCAGGTTGTTGATGTTCACCTGGATCAGGCTGTTCAGCCGGCCCTGCTGCCGATATTCCTCCAGATACAGCGCCGCCGCCACGCCGACCGGCACCGCGAACAGCACCGTGATGAGCGCCACCATCAAACTGCCCAGCAGCGCCGGCCAGACGCCGGAGTCCTGCGGCCGGTCGCTCGGCCCGTGCGTCAGGAAGTACCACAGCAATCCCTGCGGCGACGTGTCCGCCCGGTAGTTGCGCTCGTATTCGATCAGCTTTTCCCTGGCCGTGCGCTCGACGTTCTCGCGCTGCCGCGGCCCGATCTTCTGCTGGTACAGCTGGACGATGGCCGCCTTCTTCGCCTCGCGCTGGCCGGAGTCCAGTTTCATCCCGTCCACCGCCGCCAGTTCCTTGCGCATCTCCGCGTCCACCTGCGCCTGCCGCTTGCGGATGGTTTCCTGCAGCCCCGCACCTTCGCTCTCCGCGGCCCCCTGCTTCAGGCGGGCGTTGTACCGCTCAACCAACTCCGGCATGTGCTCGAACCAGGCTTTGGCCTCGGACAGCAGTTGCACGAAGAACACGACCAGCACCGCCAGGCCGAAGAACGTGGCCGCGAAGCCGACCCAGGCGAACGCACGGTCTGCCAGCGGCCGCGAATACCGCAGCACCCGGGCCACAACCAGAACGGCGAACAACAGGGCGGTCCAGCCCACCGTGCCGCCCACGAGGCCGATGAAGCTGACCGGCGTATCCGGGCCGGGCAGGAACAGCAGCAGCAGGAAGATCACCGGGGCGGCGCGCCAGGTGATCGGCCAGGCCCGTTGCACGGACGCCCGGAACAGCGCCCCGAGCGGCTGGTCGGTGCTGCGGCTGGCCTCGGCGATGGTGGTTGGTTCGTTCATTGGTACACCTGGCGATAGCGGCGCAGCACGCGGCGGGCGACGACGTTCAGGCCCAGCGTCAGGAAGAACAGCACGGCGGCGACGGCGAACAGGCTGTTGAAGTCGGTGGTGCCGTGCGGCACGTCGCCCTTGGCCATGCGGACGATGAAGCTGGTCATGGTGGCGATGCCCTCGCGCGGGTCGAGCGTCAGTTTGGCGCGGTCGCCGCACGCCAGGCTGACGGCCATGGTTTCGCCGATGGCCCGCGAGATGGCCAGGATGAACGAGGCCACGACGCCCGACAGCGCCGCCGGCACGACCACGCGCCAGGACACCTCGAACTTGTTGGCCCCCAGGGCGTAGCCGCCGTCGCGGAGGGCGCGTGGCACCGAGCGCATGGCGTCCTCGCTGAGCGACGCGACCATCGGAATAATCATGATGCCAACGACGATGCCGCCGCTGAGCTGGTTGTAGGGCACGCCGAGGCCGGGGATGAACAGGGCCAGGAACGGCGTCACGGCGGTGATGGCGAAGAAGCCGTAGACAACGGTGGGGATGCCGGCCAGCAGTTCCAGCGTCGGCTTGGCGATGGAGCGGACGCGCGGGTTGGCGTATTCGCTGAGGTACAGCGCCGTGGCCAGGCCGATGGGCAACGCGATGGCGGCGGCGATGACGGCGACGAGCAGGGTGCCGGCGAGCAGCGGCAGGATGCCGTACTCCGGTGGCAAAAAGCCCGCCGTCCATTTGTCGCCGCGGACGAAGTAGCGCAACCGCTGCAGGATTAGCTCGACGGCCATTGGCTTGTCGTTCTGCAGGGTGAAGAACTCGACGGAGCCGTAAATCACCACCGCCGCGATGGCCACCGTGATGACGACCGCCAGCAGACCGCAGCACATCAGGAAGAACTCGACGAGCCGCTCCCAGTAGATCTGGGCGCCGGACATCGTGCGGCGGAGCAGCGCGCGAACTGGGGTCGGTTGGTGAGTAAGGGCCACGAAAATCTCCTCAGGCAGTCATTAGTCATTGGTCATTAGTCATTAGTGAACTGGAACTCAGATCACTAATGACTAATGACCAATGACTAATGACTCTTCCAGCTTTTCCTGCTGCTCATACTGGCCGCGGGCGTTCAGCGCAACGTAGCGGGCCTGCGTCACCAGATCATTGCGGCGCAGGTAGAAGCGCAGGAACGCCCGCACCTCCGGCCGCTCCAGCGCCGTGCGCCGCACGTACACGAACAGCGGCCGGCTCAACGGCTGGTACTGCTTCGACAGCACCGTCTCGGTGTTCGGCTCGACATACGGCCCGCCCGCCTTCGCCGCAACCGCGACCACGCCCAGTTCGCTGCGGTTGGACTCGTAGTAGGCCAGGCCCAGGTAGCCCAGCGCGTACTTGTTGGCCGCGACGCCGTTAATCAGGTTGTTGTCGTCCTCGCTGCTGCTGTAGTCGGTGCGCGACGAACCCGCCTTGCCGTTGACCGCCTCGGTGAAGTAGTCGAAGGTGCCCGAGTCCGTCCCGGGGCCGTACAGCGCGATCTCCTCCTCCGGCCAGCTTGAATCGACATCGCTCCAGAGCTTCGCGTGCCCCTTGGCCTGCCAGATTTTCTTGAGCTGCGCCACCGTCATGCGCCGCGCCCAGGTGTTGTCCTTGTTGATGATGACCGCCAGACCGTCCCAACCGACTTGCAGTTCGAGGTAGTCGATGCCGTGCTTCCGGCAGGCCTCGGCTTCCGCGGGCTTGATCGGCCGCGAGGCATCCTGCAGGTCGGTCTCGCCCGCGGCGAATTTCTTGAAGCCGCCACCCGTGCCGGAGATGCCGATGTTGATGCGCACGCCTGGGTGCTGCGTCGTGAAGCCCGTCGCCATCGCCTTGGTAATCAGGTAGACCGTGCTGGAACCGTCCACCTCGATCTTGCCGCGCAGCCGATCCGGGGAGTCGTCCCCGTGACAGCCGGCCAGGACCAGCGGCGCCAGGCAGATCGCGAGCAGCAGGAGAAAGAGTCTCATGGGTCGATGCAGTTCCGTTGTGCGCGGCGCAGGATTCGAGTCGCCAAAGACGACCAGAGGGATCGTATGACGAACCCAGGGGCAGGTTTATGAACGGGACGCGAAGATTCAATGAAGAACGGATCGGTTCGGCTCAGGTCGGCGGGGGCGGCAGTTGTTCGTTCTTGTAGCGCGGATACAGGTCGAGGCCCATGACGAGCAGGGCGACGAGGACGTGCTTGGCCACGACCAGCGCCAGGATGGCGGGCAGCGGCCCCAACGTGATGCACCACACCGTCAGCAGTACGGTAATCATGGTCATGCCGACCTGCCACAGGCGGAAGTGCAGGCGACGCAGGTTATCGTCGTCCGCGACGGAGACGCGCGGCGGCAGTTCCGGGGGTGCCAGGGACGCCATGACCTCAGTCCTCGGTGTCGAGCTATCGACGTTTTCAGCGTAGCCGCCGCCGTGCCGTCAGGCAAGTTTATTTCGCCGGCGGATCGTAGCGCTTGACGAACTTCACCCGGCCATCTAGCCGGACCAGGAACGCCGGCCGCCGGACGCACTGGTCGGCCTCGAACTTCAGCGGCCCGCTCAGGCTGGCGAAGTCGGTCGTCGCCGCCAGCTCCTCGCGCAAGGTCCTGCTCCCCTCGAAGCTGCGCTTCTGGGCCGCGAACAGCAGCCAGGCGTTGTCGTATGCCAGCGCCGCGGTCGCGTCCGGCTCCTCCTGGAACGTCTCCCGATATTTCGCAGCGAACTCGCGCATGTGCGGCGTGCCGCCCTCCTGGACGAACGCCGTCACCGCGTAGACGTTGGAGCGCGTGTCGCGCTCACTCAACAATTGCGCCAGGCCGTCCTCGAGGCCGCCGAACAGGACTGGCGGCACCTCATTCGGCTCCTCAAGCGGTGCGGTGTCGGCCTGTCGGAACGCCCGCAGGTTCTCCACCGTGCCTGCGAACAGCACCGCGTTCGGCGCGTCCTCGCGCAGTCGTCGGGCCAGGTCCGCGAACTTCACTTCCTTGCCGAAACGCACCATCGTCAGCGGCGTCGCGTCCTTCGCGCTGGCCCAGGCGCGGGCGAAGGCGTCCGCCAGCTGGCTGAACTCCGGCCCGCGTTCATCCACGAGCACGGCCACCCTGGCGGCCTTCAACTCCTCACGGGCGCAGCGCCAGCACCTCGCCGCGGAAGGCGGGCGCCAGGCCGGTGCAGAAGACGTTCTCGCTCAGCGCCGGCGACCGCAGACCGCAGGGGCTGACGATGACGACGCGGGCGCGGTCGAGGCGTTCCAGCTCCGCCGGGGTGGTGCCGCCGAGCAGCGCCTGCACGCGGTTGACTGCCACCAACCGCACCGCCTCGGCCTCCAGCAGTTCCAGTTTACCGTGCGACTCGGCGTGCAGCACGTTGACGGCGCGGCCGGCGCCCTGTTCGGGATCCTTGTCGGCCTGGATGACCGCCAACCGGACGCCGCGCTGGGCGGCGCCGGCGTCGTGCAGGCCGGTGATCTGCCCGTACAGCAACGGCGGTTGCGTGCCGCGGGTGCCGCAGCCGGTCAGACACAGCAGCAGTGCCGGCGCCACGGCCGCGAGCAGCGTTCGCAGGTTGACCATGTGAAACTCCTCCGCAGGAACTTTGCCATCAGCGTGCAAACGTGGTGCCAGTCGCCACTCCCGGGCCCCTGGGCGCCGCAGTGTTTGACGTTGCCGCGGCGCGTCCATAGGTTGAGCGCTGGAAACTTTCTTTCTCGCATCAGGAGGAGCCTCCATGCAAGAGCGTCCCAACGCCGTCAAGTTCAAGGACAAGATGCTGACCCTGGTCGGCCCGCAGTTGAAGACCGGCGACAATGCGCCGGAGTTCACCTGCGTCAACGTGCTCGACCCGGTGCGCCTGGCCGACACGCCGAAGAAGGCCCGGCTGTTCAGTGTCGTGCCGTCGCTGGACACGCCCGTCTGCAGCCAGCAGACCAAGAAGTTCGACGAGAGCGTCGGCGCCCTGAAGGACAAGGTCGCCTGCTACACGATCAGCCTGGACATGCCGTTCGCGCAGAAACGCTTCTGCACCGCCGAGAACATCACCAACATGACGAGCCTGTCGGACCTGCACGACCAGTCGTTCGGCAAGAATTATGGTGTGCTCATCAAGGGCCTGCCCATTCCGCTGCTGTCGCGGGCCATCTTCGTCGTGGACAAAAACGACAAGATCACCTACTGCGAATACGTGCCGGAAGTCGGCTCCCACCCGAACTACGAAAAGGCGCTGGAGGCGCTGAAGGCCGTCGCGGGTTGATTGGATTTCACCACAAAGACACAAAGAGCACAAAGGAAGACAGGAAAATCAACAAATCCATTCTCCTGTCTTCCTTTGTGCTCTTTGTGTCTTTGTGGTGATTCACTCTTTGTCAATAAACCGCCGCGTCAGGTCGCCGTACGCATCAATGCGCCGGTCGCGCAGGAACGGCCAGTGCTGGCGAATCTCCTCCTGCTTCCGCACATCGCAGGGCACCACCAGCAGCTCCTCATCGTGGTGCGCCGCTCGCTTCAGCAGCATGCCGAACGGGTCGCAGACGAACGACGCCCCCCAGAACTCCAGCCCGCCGTCCGCCGGCCCCTCATGGCCCACGCGGTTCACCGACGCCACGTACACGCCATTGGCCAGCGCGTGCGAACGCTGGATCAGCTCCCACGCCTGGTGCTGCCGGTCGCCGAACTCCGCCTTCTCGCCCGGGTGCCAGCCGATCGCCGTCGGATAGAGCAGCACCTGCGCCCGACGCAGCGCCGTCAGCCGTGCCCCTTCGGGGAACCACTGGTCCCAGCACACCAGCACGCCAACACGGCCGAAGCGCGTGTCGAAAGCGCGGAAGCCCACGTCGCCGGGCGTGAAGTAAAATTTCTCGTAGTACAGCGGGTCGTCCGGGATGTGCATCTTGCGGTAGACGCCGAGCAGACTGCCGTCAGCGTCGAGCACCGCGGCGGTGTTGTGGTACAGCCCGGCGGCGCGGCGCTCGAACAGCGACGCCACCACGACCACGCCCAGTTCCTTCGCCAGGCGACCCAGGCGCTCCGTCGAGGGCCCCGGGATCGGCTCCGCCAGCGCGAACTTCGCGTGGTCCTCCGTCTGGCAGAAGTACAGCGCGCGGAATAGCTCCGGTAAACAGATGATCTGGGCCCCGGCCCGGGCGGCGTCGCGGACCCGCTGCACCGCTTTTTCCAGGTTGACGGCCGGGTCCGGGTCGCAGCGCATCTGCACCAGGCCGAGCGTGAACGTCTTGCCAGTCATGCGGGGGTGTCCTCCTCTCCCGGCATTATAGGCGAGCGGCGCGGCGTCAGCCCGCCGGTGCTGCGAAGTCCCTAACACTTCGCAGCACCGGCGGGCTGACGCCGCGCCGCTCGCCGGACTGCTCTTTTTATTTGACACCGGACGTCCTTCGGATACCCTGAACTATTAGATTCCCACCAAATTTCCCGCCTGCAGAGCACGAGGACGCTGCCGATGCGAAGGTTGTGCTGTTGTAGCGTGATCGTGATCCTGGCCTGGCTGCTGACCGTCGCCCCCGAGACGGTCCACGGACAGCCTGCCAGGAAGAAGAACGCCTGGGCGTTCCAGCCGCCGGTGCGCCCGGCAGTGCCCCCCCCTCAATCTCCCCCCTTGCAAGGGGGGGGGATTGAGGGGGGGGTGGGTGCGCAATCCCATTGACGCTTTCATCCTGGCGAAGCTGACCGCGAAGGGCCTCGCGCCCGCCGCCGAGGCCGACCGTCCCACGCTGCTGCGCCGCGTCACGTTCGACCTGACCGGCCTGCCGCCGACGCCCGCGGAGATCGATGCCTTCGTCAACGACACCGCTGCCAACGCTTACGAGAAGGTGGTGGACCACCTGCTGGCGTCGCCGCGCTACGGCGAGCGCTGGGCACAGCACTGGCTCGACCTGGTGCGCTTCGCCGAGAGCGACGGCTTCAAGGCGGACGACCCGCGGCCGCTGGCGTGGCGCTACCGCGATTACGTCATCGCCGCGTTCAACGCCGACAAGCCCTACGATCGCTTCGTGCAGGAGCAACTCGCCGGCGATGAATTGTTCCCCGGTGAGCCGGCGGCGCTGGTGGCGACCGCGTTCAACCGCCACTTCCCCGACGAGTACAACGCCCGCAACCTGGAGCAGCGCCGCCAGGAAATCCTGAACGACATCACCGACACGACCGGTCAGGTTTTCCTCGGCGTCACCCTCGGCTGCGCGCGCTGCCACGACCACAAGTTCGATCCGATTTCGCAGAAGGACTACTACCGCATTCAGGCGTTCTTCGCCGCCATCTCGCCGCGCGACAGCCTGCCCCTGGCGCGGCCGGCGGAGGCGCAACGGTATCAAGAGCAATTGAAAACCTGGGAGGCGAAGGCCGCGGCACTGCTGGCGAAACTGGAGCAGATGGAGGAGCCGTATCGCAAAAAGATCGCGAACCCGCTCAAGCACAAGTTCGCGAAAAACCTCCAGGAAGCGTATGACACGCCGGCGGCGCAGCGCACCCCCTTGCAGCAGCAGCTGGCCGAACTGCTCGCCAAGCAGTTGTACGTCAACCGCGCCCAGATGGCGAAGGCGATGAAGCCAGACGTGCGCAAGCAGTGGCAACTCATCGACAAGCAGATGGCACAGTTCGACCACCTCAAACCGAAGCCGCTGCCCGAGACGATGGCGGTGATCGACGTCGGCCCGGTGGCGCCGGCGACGCATCTGCTGCAGCGCGGCAACTGGCGCAAGAAGGCGCGGAAGTGCAACCGGGCTTCCTGTCGGCCATTGAGCCGAAGACGCCGGCCATCGCGCCGCCGCCGAACGGCAAGTCCACCGGCCGCCGCGCCGTGCTGGCGAAGTGGCTGACCGACCCGGCCAACCCGCTGACGGCGCGTGTCATGGTGAATCGGCTCTGGCAACACCACTTCGGCCGTGGCATCGTCGCGTCGCCGAGCGACTTCGGCGTGCAGGGCGACGCGCCGACGCACCCCGAACTGCTCGACTGGCTGGCGATGGAGTTCGTGGCTCGCGGCTGGTCGATCAAGCAGATGCACCGACTGATGGTGACCAGCGCCACCTACCGCCAGGGCAGCCAGGTGACGCCGGCGGCGCTCAAGGCGGACCCCCAGAATCACCTGTTCAGCCGCATGAACCGGCGTCGCCTCGACGGCGAATCGTTGCGCGATGCCATGCTGCTGGCGGCGGGCCGGCTCAACCTGAAGATGGGCGGCCCGAGCGTCTTCCCCGAACTGCCCGCGGAGATGGCGGTGCCGCGCGGCGGCTGGCCGATGACCGCCGACCCGGCGGAGCGCGACCGCCGCAGTGTGTACGTCTTTTTCAAGCGCAACCTGCGCTACCCCCTGTTCGCGGCCTTCGACGCCCCGGACGGCAATGAGACCTGCGCCCGCCGTCACGTGTCCACCAACGCGCCGCAGGCGCTGATGCTGCTCAACAGCACATTGACGCTGGACCTGGCCCGCGACTTCGCCGGCCGGCTGCTGCACGAGGGCACGGGGGCGCCGGATGACGTGGTGCGCCGCGCTTATCAGGCAGCGCTGGGCCGGACGCCGGACAGCCGCGAAATGGAGCTGGCCCAGGCGTTTCTGCGGCGCGAGGCGGAGACGGTCCGGCGGCGGCTGGCGGCGAAGCAGCCGGTGTCGCTGCCGCGTGAGGTGCCGCTGCGCGACGACCCCGAGTTCGCGGGGGCGGTGGTCGGCCTGTGTCATGTGCTGCTGAACGTCAACGAATTTGCGTATGTGGATTGAAGAATCAATTTCACCACAAAGACACAAAGACCCACAAAGGAAAAACAGAGACCGCGGATTGTAATACCCCGTTCTATCTTCTTTGTGTTTCTTTGTGTCTTTGTGGTGAAATCCTTGAGGATTTGCAATGCAGCTTACCCCGCATGTTCCCCGGTTCTCCTCGCGCCGCGAGTTCCTGTTCAAGGCCGGTGGCGGTTTCGGCGCCCTGGCGCTGGCGTACCTGCTGCAGCGCGACCAGGCGCGTGCTGACAATCCACGGCCGCATTTCGCAGCGCGGGCCACGTCGGTCATCTTCCTGTTCATGGAAGGCGGTCCCAGCCACCTCGACACCTTCGATCCCAAGCCGGAATTGACGCGCCGCCACGGCCAGCGTCTGCCGGCGCGCTTCGGCAACGTGGTCACGCCGATGGGCACCGGCGGCAACGCCCTGCTGGCCAGCCGGCGCACCTTCCGCCGCGCCGGCCGCAGCGGCCTGCCGATCAGCGACTGGCTGCCGCACCTGTCCACCTGCGCCGACGACCTGTGCGTGCTGCGCTCCTGCCACGCCGACGGCCTCAACCACGTCGGCAGCGTCTGCCAGATGAACACCGGTTCGATCCTGGCGGGGCGGCCGAGCCTGGGGTCGTGGGTGACCTACGGCCTGGGCAGCGAGAACCAGAACCTGCCTGCGTTCGTGGTGATGACCGACAACCCCGGCGAGGTGGCCGGCGGCGCCCGCAACTGGGGCACCGGCTTCATGCCCGCGACCTACCAGGGCACCCACTTCCGCCCCGCCGGCGCCCCCATCCTGCACCTGAGCCCGCCCAGCGCCGTCGGCCCCGAACAGCAGCGCCAGCGCCTCGACCTCATCAATCAGCTGAACCGCCACCACGCGGCGGGCCGCCCCGGCGACACCGAACTGGCCGCGCGCATGAACGCCTACGAGTTGGCCTACCGCATGCAGGCGGCGGCGCCGGAGGTCGTGGACCTGTCGCAGGAGTCGGTGCGCACTCGTGAGGAATACGGCCTGAACCGGCGCGAGACGGCCGACTTCGGCCACCGCTGTCTGCTGGCGCGCCGGCTGGTGGAGCGCGGCGTGCGCTTCGTGCAGGTCTACTGCGGCGCCGGCAGCCAGTGGGACGCACATAGCAACCTTGAGGACAATCATACGCGGCTGTGTACGCGCCGACCAGCCGACGGCGGCGCTGCTGCGCGACCTGAAGCGGCGCGGCTTGCTGGAAACGACGCTGGTGATCTGGGGCGGCGAGTTCGGCCGCACGCCGATGACGGAGGGCACCAACGGCCGCGACCACAACCCCTACGGCTTCACGATGGTGCTGGCCGGTGGGGGAGTCCGCGGCGGCCACACAGTCGGCACCACCGACGAGTTCGGCCTGCACGCCGTCGAGAACCGCACGCATGTGCATGACCTGCACGCAACCATCCTGCACTTGCTGGGACTGGACCACGAACAGCTGACGTTCCTGCACAACGGTCGCGACGAGCGCCTGACGGATGTCGCTGGCCGGGTGGTGCGGCAAGTGCTTGCGTGACTGGTTGGAAGACCTTGAAAAAACCGGAGCGGCCCTTCGAGCGAGCGCCATGATTCAACACACCTGTCCGAGTTGTCAGCAAACGCTGGCCGCCCCGCCGCAGTACGCGGGCAAGCGCGTCAAGTGCCCCAAATGCGGCGATTCCTTCCAGCTGCCGGCGGCCGCGACCGAGATCCACACCGCGACCATCCCGCTGGAGCCGGTGCCGCCGCCGCGGAGGCCGCCACTGGCGCAGCGGGCGGCGCCGCCGCTGGCGCGACCGCCGCGGCGGCCGGAGGACGACGAGGAGGACATCCCGCTGGTCGGCCGGCGCCAGCGTCTCGGCCGGCGCCGTGGATACCGCGGCTTCCACCTCGGCGCCGGCGCCATCTGGGGCCTGGCCGGCGGCGCCGCGGCGTTTCTGTTGCTCGTCGGCGCCCCGGTCATCTGGCTCAACGCCGGCTTCACGTTCATCACCATCCTGCTCATCATCCTGGGCGCCGGCTTCGGGATCGGCCTGTTCCCGCTGACGCGCTGGATGTCGGCGGAGCGGCGCGAGGGCGAACTGGGCTCCCAGGCGCTCCTCGTGTATCTGTTCTGCCTCGGCTTCGGCCTGGCGTTCCTGGCGGGCGGCCTGACCGTGCACCTCGTCTTCGCCCAGGCGACGGTCTACATCGACAACAACACCAAGATGGACGTGCGCCTGGAGCTGAACGGTCAGCCGTGGCGGAGCGCCCAGCCCGGGGCGACGCTGCAGACGGCGCTGCGGCGCGGCAAGTACAACCTGGTGGTGCGCGACGCCTCGGGGCAGGTGCTCGACGAGATGCCGATTGTGGTGGAGGGGCCGGGCAACTACGTCCTGAATGTGCTGGGCGGCCAGGTGTACACGCGCGGCGTCGCTCACTACTCGACGCAGGGGGCGCCCATCCCGGACACGATAACGCTGGAGCACAACAAGTGGTTCAAGGCGGACGTGGACTTCCTCTTCCAGGATGCGCCCAGTTCGATCAGCATCAGCCACAGCCGCGGCCAGACCACCCCCAGCACGGCCTCGCGGACGTACCTGGTGCGCGGCGTGTTGCAGGTGGCGCCCAACCAGATGCCGCCCGGCCAACCGCCCAACCAGTTCCCTCCGAAGAAGTAACGACCCCGCATTGCGGCGAGCGGCGTCCGCGTGGCTTGCCCACTTCGCCCCGGCTGCCAGCCGTGCGGCCGCGATAAGTTGGCCTCCCCCCGGCGCAACCTTCTGGTAGATTCCGCCCCGTCACGGAGGACGCCAGGCGGCGGCGGGGGCTGCGCCTGGGTTTGCGGAAACCCCCGCGCCGCCGCCACGCCCGGGGCCGCGGCCAAGGAGGGCTGGCGTGGCCGGTCACTGGCGTATCCGCCACAAGTTGATGCTCGGGCTCGGCCTGGTGGTCGCCGTGCTCGGCTTGCTGCTGACCGGCACCCTCTACGGTCTCAACGCCTACCGCGTCACCATTCGCACCATCGACCACCGCCTCGTCGATCTGAGCCACGCCTTTGAGCTACGCAAGAGCATCGGCGAACTGGAGAAGAAACCGCGCAGTGCGGAACGGGAACTGCGCGAGCTGCAGGAGCGCGCCAACGCCGTCCGCGAGAAGCTGGAGAAGTACGAGCAGGCCATCAAGGCTAACCACACCCACGGCCTGTCTCCCGACAAGAGTCATGAGCAGACCGGGTACATCAGCGTCATCGGCAAACAGCTCGACGAACTCGAACGGCTGATCCACTGGCGTGAAGAGAACCCGAACGGTGCCGCCGAGTACGAGGACAACTCCAAGCAGACCATCAACGACCTGAAGACGGCGGCTGACTGTCTGAACGAGGTCATTTACAAGGCGTCCTACGACCACATCGACCAGGCGAACAAGGATAACCGCTTCAACATCTGGGTGATCGTCATCACCGCCATCGCCGGCGTGCTGCTG
The DNA here is from genome assembly GCA_963750165.1 of uncultured Gemmataceae bacterium. Lineage (GTDB taxonomy): Bacteria > Planctomycetota > Planctomycetia > Gemmatales > Gemmataceae > CAVVPN01. Next base: position 2,300,780 of record CAVVPN010000003.1, read on the forward strand.
TTGACGGCGCTGCTGCGCTCGCTGTACCAGTGGATCATCGTGCCCATCCGCGACCTGCAGCAGGGCGTGGACCGCGTGGCCCGCGGCGACTTCGACCACACCATCGATGTCAAGAGCGGCGACGAAATCCAGGACCTGGCCGCGGCCTTCGACGACATGACGGCCCGGCTGCGCGAGATGTACCGCGACCTGGCCCGGCAGGTCAACGAGCGCAGCCGGCAGCTGGTGCGCTCCGAGCGGCTGGCGGGCGTCGGCTTTCTGGCGGCCGGCGTCGCCCACGAGATCAACAACCCGCTGGCGAGCATCGCCTTTTGCAGCGAGGCCCTGGAGCGCCGCCTTGAAGAAGTGCTGGCCTTCCGGGCACGCTCCGGCGGCGAGGAGGCGGAGGTCATCACCAAGTATTTGCGGATGATCCAGCAGGAGGCGTTCCGCTGCAAGGAGATCACGCAGCGGCTGCTGGAGTTCAGCCGCGGCGGCGAGCGCCAGCGCGAGCCGACGGACCTCGGCGAGCTGGTGCAGTCGGTGCTGGAGGTGGTGCAGCATTTGCAAAGCAGCCGCGGCAAGGAATTAAGCTTCAAGCCGATGTACCGTGTGCTGGCGTCGGTGAACGCCCAGGAGATCAAGTCGGTGGTGCTGAACCTGATTGTCAACGGGCTGGACAGCATGGACGACGGCGGCACGCTAACGATCACGCTGGGGCGGCGCGGCGGCAACGCGGAACTGGTGTTCCAGGACACCGGCTGCGGCATGACGGCGGAAGTGCTGGAGAACATTTTCGAGCCGTTCTTCACGCGCAGCCGCACCGGCAAGGGCACGGGACTGGGGCTGTCGATCAGCCACCGCATCATCAGCCAGCACGGCGGCGAGATCGAGGCGGTCAGCGCCGGGCCGAACCAGGGCAGCACGTTCACGGTGTCGCTGCCGTTGCAGCCCGCCGAGGAGGCGCCGCGCGACGATGCCGAGCACGCGCCGCGGCCGGAGCGGCGGGCGGCGTGACGATTTTTTTCTGCCGCTTGCGGCTTAGCGCGCTGGCAAACGCCCGCCGCCGGGAGGGTCGCTGAGCGCGAAGCCGCAAGCGGCAGAAAGCGAAACCGCCCACGAACTGTAGCACAGAGGAGGTGTCTCATGGCCACGCCCCCGCACAAGAGCCTGCGCATCCTGTTCGCCGACGACGAGAAATCGCTGCAGGAGTTCATGCGCTCGGAGCTGCCGCGGCTGGGCCACGAGGTCACGGTCTGCCCCGACGGCAAGACGGCCGTCAAGACGCTCGACAAGTCCACCTACGACGCCGCCATCCTCGACCTGCGCATGCCCGGCCTGACCGGCATTGAGGTGCTGGAGGAAATCAAGAAGGTGGCGCCGGACACGGAAGTCGTGCTCATGACCGGCCACGCCAGCATGGAGACGGCCATCGAGGCGGTGCGCCTCGGCGCCTTCGACTACATCACCAAGCCGTGCAAGCTCGGCGAGATTGAAGCGATCCTGCGCAAGATCGCGGAGAAGCGCGAGCTGAAGAACAAGAACCTGGCGTTACAGAGCCGGGTGCAGGCGGCCGAGGGGCCGACGGTGCTGGTCGGCGGCTCGCCGGCAATGGCGGCCGTGCATCGCTACATCGCCATGGTGGCGCCGAGCGAATCGACCGTGCTCATTCAGGGCGAAACCGGCACCGGCAAGGAGCTGGCGGCGCGCACCGTCTTTCAGCAGAGCAAGCGCGCGGACATGCCGTTCGTGCCGGTCAACTGCGGCGCCCTGGCCGAGAACCTGGTTGAGAGCGAACTGTTCGGCCATGTGAAAGGGGCGTTCACCGGCGCCGACCGCGACCACAAGGGCCTGTTCGAGGTCGCCAACGGCGGCACGCTGTTCCTGGACGAACTCGGCGAGCTGAACAAGAACATTCAGGTGAAACTGCTGCGTTTTCTGGAGTCGGGTGAGATTCGCCGGCTGGGCGACACGAAGCCGTTCCGCGTGGACGTACGCGTCATCTGCGCCACCAACCGCGACCTGCGGCAGATGATCCAGAACGACGAGTTCCGCGAGGATCTGTACTTCCGCATCAACACGTTTGAGCTGCGCCTGCCGCCGTTGCGCGAGCGGCGCTCGGACATTCCGGACCTGGCGCGGCACCTGCTGGCGCGCATCGCCAAACGGCCGGTCGAACAGGTCGCGGACCTGCTTACGCCGGAGACGGTCGATGCGCTGCTGGAGTATCACTGGCAGGGCAACGTCCGCGAGTTGGCGAACGCGATGGAGTACGCTTATCTGTTGTCGGGCGGTCAACACGTCCTGCCGGAGCATCTGCCGCACCAGGTCCGCCAGGCTGGCGGTCCCCCGGCGACGATCCCGATGAAGCCGCATCCATCGGCCGCCGCGGCGCCAGCCGCACCGCCCGCGGCAACGCCGGCCTATCCGCCGACGGTGCCGATGCCGTCGTCGGCGTCGTCGGCCAAGACGCTCAAGGAAATCGAGATGGAGCACATCTTGCGGACGCTGGAGAAGCACAAGGGCAACAAGGTGGCGGCGGCGGGCGAACTCGGCATTGTGCTCAAGACGCTGTACAACAAACTCAACCAGTGGGAGGCGGAGCGCAAGAACGCGGGATAGTTCTTTGAGCCCCGAAGGGGCGGCAGCCAATAGCCAGGGCCGTCAGGCCCTGGCTATTGGCTGCCGCCCCTTCGGGGCTCAGAAATGACAGTCACGGGAAGTTCGTCAAGATGTGTTTCACGAGCTGGCGATTGTACTCCTTCTGTCGCGGCGACACCGCGGCGTCGGTCACCGGCAGCGCCTGAATGGCGGCCTTCGCGCCGGCGGCCCGCGCCCCCAGATGGTCGAGCGCGTTCAGCGCGGCCACCGAGACGTGCAGCCCGTGTTTGTCAATCGCCGCCAGGTTCACCAGCACCGGCAGCGCCTGCTTCAACTCCGCGTCGGTGCCGTAGCGCCCCAGCGCCTCCGCCGCGACGATCCGCACATACGGCGACTCATCCGCCAGCGCCTTGCCCAGCTCCATCTGTGCCGCCTTGAGCCCGTCCGTGCCGCGCATGAGTAGCCCCTGCGCCGCTCGAGCACACATTCCCGCGGAGCCCAGAAGACCTCGCGCACCGGCGCCGCCAATTCGGGCGCAACCGCGACATCGGCGTCCCCTCCGGCGACTTCAGGCTATACAGATAGTCCACGATGTCGATCAGTTCCTCCTCGGACAGGTAATTGATGAGGTTGTCCGGCATGATCGACGTGGCCACCTTCGTCTTCTTGTCGATGTCGTCCTTCGTGATCTTGTAATCCTTGCCGTTGGCGTCGCGCAGCAGCGTGAACTGCGGCGTCTCCTCGATGACCAGGCCGTTGATGACCTGGCCGCCGCCGGTGGTGATCGACCAGGTGACGAACTGGTCCGCGATGGCCCGGCTCGGGTACAGGATCGATTCCAGCAAATTTTGCCGGCTGGCCTTGCTACCGATCACCGACAGCTCCGGGCCGATCTTGCCGCCCTGGCCGTTGATCGTGTGGCACTTCATGCACTGCACGTCGTTCTTCAGGCTCGCCAGCATCAGCTTGCGGCCGTTGTCGATGTTGCCCTTGCGTGTCAACATGGCCTGCATGCTCGGCAGCTTTTTGGGGTTGAGCTTGCCGGCGAGCACCGGCGCCGGGAACATCGTCAGCGCCTTGTTGCGCAGGTCCGGGAACGGACTGTTGCGCAGCAGGCGGGCCAGGTCCGGCGTCAGTTCCTTGCCGAGCTTGCCCTTGGCCTGGGCGTCCAGCAGGAACTGCGAACCGGGCCGCGTGCCGGCCAGCCCCGCGACCGCCGCCTGTCGCTCCGCCAGCTGGTACTGCTTGGCGTCCGTGGCCATCGTCTGCAGCAGGCCCTGGCTCACCTTGGTGCCCTGCCGGCCCAGTGCCAGCACAGCGTCCACGGCCAGTTCGTCCACGCGATCCCGCCCGCTGGCCAGCGACTGCAACTCCCGTGTCGCCTCGGGCGTCCTGTACTGGCCGAGCGCTTCCACGGCAGCGGCCCGCAGCGCCGGCGCCAGCTTCTTGTTGCGGGCGACGCTGACGGCCCACATCAACCCATCGTCCGTCTGGGCGGCGCCGATCAGCGCCACCGCCAGGCCGGTCGTGTCCGCGCGTTTGTCCAGCACGCGGAGGGCGGCACGCAGTTCGGCGCTGTTCCGCAGCTTGGCCCACTTCCCTTGCAGATGCAATTTCAGGTGCTTGACGATCGCCTCGCGCACTTCCCGGGTATTGTCGCTCGCCAGCACCTTGAGCAGCACGCGGCCCGCCTCCTCCTGCGGGGCGCTGGCGATGATGTCCACCAGCTGGGCGCGCGCGGCGGGCGTGCCGGTCTGCGCCAGCAGCCGCTTTTCCATTTCCGGCAGCAGTTTCGCCGGCCGCAACTCCCAGATCAGGCCGGCGACCTTCGCGTCCCAGGTTGAGAACTGCCGGGCGAAGTCCGCGAGCAGCGCCTCACGCCGCGCCGCGTCGGTGCCAGCGGCGATGCCCACCGCCGCCAGGTAAAAGCGGTCCTTGCCGTCGTAGCCCTTCGCCAACTCGTAAAACAGCTTCCGCGCCCTGTCCGCGGGCACGCTCCGCAGCAGCAGCAGTCCCTCGCGCCGCACCGCCGGCGACCGGTCCTTGACCAGCTGCTCTTGCCAGTCGGGAATGTAGTCCGCCGGCGTCTTGTTCAGGAAGTCGTTGTAGATGCGCATGGCCAGGATGCGGAAGCGCGGGTCGGGGTCGCTGAACGCCGCGTTGACCCAGCGCAAATGGCCGAGGCGGCCCATCTGCCACAGCGCCCGCGCTCGCAGCCAGACGTTCTCCTTTTGCTTCGCCGCCGGCTCCAGCACTGCCAGTGCCTTCGGCAGCCCCAGTTCGGTGATACGGTCCATCGCCAGCGACCGCACCGCCAAATTCGGCGACGCCAGCGCCGCCGTCAGGCCCGCGTTGGTGCTCACGTCAACCGTGGGCAGCTGCGTCCGGTAGCCCTTCGGGGCGAGGCGATAAATGCGGCCGCGCTTGGTGTCGCCCATGCCGTGGCCGCCGACGCCGGGGTCGTACCAGTCCGCGACGTACACCGCCCCGTCCGGCGCCACGCACACGTCCGACGGCCGGAACCAGTTGTCCTTGCTCTCGACCATGTCCTCGCGCTGCACGGTGTAGGCGGCGCCCTGCGGCGTCAGGTGGTAGCAGCGCACGTGCCGTGGGCCGGCATCGGTGTGCAGCAACTGGCCGCGGTACTTCGACGGCAGCAATGCCCCCTCGTAGACGCACATGCCGGTCGGCGAGCCGAAGTAGGTGCGCAGAATCTTGGGCACCACGCCGGGCTGTTCCTCGTGCCAGTGCGTCTGGCCCTTGCCGCGCGGGTAGTAGCCGTGGTTGCCGCCCGGCATCACGTAGCAGATGCGCGTTTGCTGGTTGCCGTCGTCGTCGTTGTCGCTGACGAAGATGGTGCCGAAACTATCGACGCACGGCTCGTACTCGTTGCGGAAGTTGTGCGCGATCAGTTCCAGGTTCTTGCCGTCCAGGTCGCAGCGCCAGATCGTGCCCGCCTGACAGTCCGTCCCGTTCGACGACCACTTCTTGCCGTGCTTATCGACCAGGCCGCTCACGCCCTGGTCGCCGACACTAAAGTACAGCTTGTCGTCCGGGCCAATCAAAATGCCGTGGACGCCGTGGTCGTGGTCGTAGCCGCGGAAGCCGCTCAGCAGCTTGCGCGGCGGCCCATCCGCCTTGCCGTCACCATCCTTATCCTCGAACACCAGGATGTCCGGCGACTGGCAGACGTAGACCGTCACGCCCTTGCCATTGGTGTGCGGCCGCACCGCCAGGCCCAGCGGCGCCAACGTGGCCGGCGACTGGTAAAAGACCGTCACCCTGTCCGCCTTGCCGGTCCCCTTGCTGTCCTCCAGGATCAGGATGCGGTCGCCCTCCGGGCGGTTCAGCTTCACTCTGCGCAGCTTCGTGCGGTAGTTGACCGACTCAACGACCCAGATGCGACCCTTGTGGTCGATGTCCATGCACGTCGGGTTGACGAACATCGGCTCGGACGCCCAGAGGCTGAGTTCGAGCCCGTCGGACACCTTGAAGGTGGAAAGCACTTTGTTTGGCGGCACCTGGGCGGGGGTGGCGGTGGCGGTAGTCAACAGCAGCAGGACGCAAAACGGTAGGGGTAGCCAGCGATTCATGGCGGCCGGTCTCCGTGAGTGACGGCGGTGGTTTGAATTGATAGTATACTGCCCCGCCGCGCCCCGGAAAAGAAACAGGGGCGGGAACAATTCCCGCCCCCTTCGGCCCGACGGCCAGGTTCGATGTCGGACCGAATCGTCACCCGAGCAGCCAGCTCGCCAGCCAGGCCTTGGCCTGGGCGAAACCGACCGCGTGTTCCAGGTGATAGACCTCGATCAGCCCGAGGGCCACGCACACGTCCACGGCGCCGACCACGTACGGCAGAGCCTTGCCCCGCCAGCCGCGGACGCGCTTCACGAAGCCGCCGAAGCGCTCCGCGAACGCCTGCCAGGCGAAGTGCTTCGCCTCCAGGCGCTCCTTCTTCTCCACCAGGCTACCCAGCACATACGCCCGTCGCGCAACCTGGTACGGGTCGGGCTTGCTGGAGTTGCCTTCCTTGAAAGCGGTTTCGCGCAGCAGTTTTTCCGTCTGCTGTGCGGCCTGCGTGTACTTCTTCGCCAGGGCCGACGCCCGCCGCTGAATCAACGACTGGGCCGCACTGAGCAAGAAGACCAGCAGGGTGTAAAGAATCATCATCGCGTCTTCCTGGGGTTGTGCGATGCCGGCCCTGGCTAAGCCGAGAGTTGCAGCGGACTGCGATCCTGCGAGGTGGGGCGTCAGTCGTCTGTCTCACGTTCCGCGTTGCGAAAGATAGGAGAGTCGGCGCCACAGGAAGGTTCGCCAGAAAAACCGGCGAGCGGCGCGGCGTGAGCCCGCCGGTACTGCGAGGTTCCAAGCGCTTCGCAGTACCGGCGGGCTCACGCCGCGCCGCTCGCCGGTTCAACCGTTGGGATCAGCCCTTGCCGATCATGTAGCGCAGCAGATCGACGCAGCGGTTGGAGTAGCCCCACTCGTTGTCGTACCAGCTCACGAGCTTGAAGAAGCGGTTGTTCAACTCAATACCGCTGCCGGCGTCGAAGATGCTGGAGTGGGCGTCGTGAATGAAATCGCTGGAGACGACCTCGTCGCCGGTGTAGGCCAGGATGTTCTTCAGATACGTCTCGCTGGCCCGCTTCATGGCGGCGCAGATTTCCTTGTAACTCGTCTCCTTGACGGTGCGCACGGTCAGGTCGATGACGGAGACAGTCGGCGTCGGCACGCGGAAGGACATGCCGGTCAGTTTGCCCTTGACCTCGGGGATGGCCAGGCCCACCGCCCGCGCGGCGCCGGTGGTGCTCGGGATGATGTTGATCGCCGCCGCCCGACCGCCCTTCCAGTCCTTCTTCGACGGGCCGTCCACCGTCTTTTGCGTCGCGGTGTAGCTGTGGACCGTCGTCATCAGTCCTTCCTCGATGCCGAAGCCCTCCTTCAGCAGCACGTGAACGACCGGGGCCAGGCAGTTGGTGGTGCAGCTGGCGTTGGAGATGATGGTGTGCTTCGCGGCGTCGTACTTCTCGTGATTGACGCCCATGACGATGGTGATGTCCTCGCCCTTGGCCGGGGCGGAGATGATGACCTTTTTGGCGCCGGCGGCGATGTGACCCTTCGCCTTCTCAGCCTCGGTGAACAGGCCGGTGGATTCGATGACGTATTCGACGCCGAGGCTCTTCCACGGCAGCGCCGCGGGGCCTTCCTTGACGGCCAGGCACTTGATCTTGTTGCCGTTGACCACGAGCACGTCGTCCTCGGCCTTGTCGGGAGACGACTTCTCAGCGTGGACCTCGCCGCTGAAGCGGCCCTGGATGGAATCGTACTTCATCAGGTAGGCGAGATTGTCGGCGCCGACGAGGTCGTTGACGGCCACCACGTCCAGCGTTTTGCCGAGCAGGCCCTGCTCCACCAGGGCGCGAAACACGAGCCGCCCGATCCGGCCGAAACCGTTGATGCCCACACGCACTGCCATAACTCGAAACTCCTTGTCGCCGGTGTTATGTCCACTCGCTATTTTACAGACTACGGGAACGATGGCACTCAGTCGAGGGCGTGCCCGACGGCAGGCCCGGTCATGTGAGAGAGCACCGATGGCAAACATCCTCAAGGTGGCGGTGACCGGGGCGGCCGGTCAGGTGGCGTACGCGATGCTGGCCCGGCTGGCTTCCGGCGAGGTCTTCGGGCCGCAGCAAAAAGTGGCCCTGCAGCTCCTGGAAATCACGCCGGCGCTGACGGCGCTGGAGGGCGTGGCGATGGAACTGGAGGACTGCGCCTTCCCGATGTTGGCGAACATCGTGGTGACGGACGACCCCAAGAAGGCGTTCGACGGCTGCAGCTGGGCGCTGCTGGTCGGGGCCGCGCCGCGCAAGCAGGGCATGGAGCGCAAGGATTTGCTGGGCATGAACGGCAAGATTTTCGTCGGCCAGGGTCAGGCGCTGGCGGCGCACGCGGCCAACGACGTGCGCATCCTGGTGGTCGGCAACCCGTGCAACACGAACTGTCTGGTGGCCTACCAGAACGGTCGGGCCATTCCGGCGGAGCGCTGGACGGCCATGACGCGGCTGGACCACAACCGTGCCGTGGCGGCGCTGGCGAAGAAGGCCGGCGTCGGCAACGAGGACGTGACGCAGATGACCATCTGGGGCAACCACAGCAACACGCAGTATCCCGACTTCACCAACGCGCTCATCAAGGGCAAGCCGGCGCCGGCGGTCATCAGCGATCGGGCGTGGCTGGAGAACACGTTTGTGCCGCAGTGCCAGACGCGCGGCGCCGCGGTCATCAAGGCGCGCGGCGTCAGCTCCGCGATGTCCGCGGCCAACGGCGCCATCGATCACGTCAAGAGCCTGCTGAAGCCGACGCCCGCCAGCGACTGGACGAGCATCGCGGTGGTGTCGAAGGGCGAGTACGCTGTGCCGGCGGGGCTGGTGTTCAGCTACCCGTGTCGCAGCGACGGCCAGGGCAACTACACTGTCGTGCAGGGGGTGAAGCTGGATGCGTTTGGACAACAGAAATTCCAGGCGACGCTGAAGGAACTGGAGGAGGAGCGCGACGCGGTGAAGGAGTTGCTGCCAAGCTGAGGATTCACCACAAAGACACAAAGGACACCAAGAAGAAAAAGATTGATTTATCAATTCTTTTTTTCTTCTTGGTGTCCTTTGTGTCTTTGTGGTGAACCCTTATTTTGGCGGGTTTTTCTCCAGGAACCGTCGCAGTTCCGCGTAGAAGTGCGGCGACAGTGGCGTGTTGTGATCGCCGCCATCCAGTTTCAGGAACGCCTTCGGCTCGTTGGCCGCCGCGAAGAGTTGTTCACTCTGGCTGAACGGGATGAACGTGTCACGATCGCCGTGCGCGATGAACACGGGGCGCTGGCAGTCGCGGATTTTACGCAGCGACTCGAAGCGGTTGTGCATCAGCCAGCGCACCGGCAGCCACGGATACAGCTTCTGGGCCACGTCCGGCATCGACGTGAAGCTGTTGATTACCACCAGGGCGCGGTGCGGCCGCCGGCTGGCCAGGTCCACCGCGACGCCGCCGCCCAGCGATACGCCGAACACGATCACCTGGTCCGCCGGGATTTTTTGCGCCACCGTTAGCCAGTCGTGGGCCGCGGTCGCCGCCGCGTAACAGCCCTCCTCGCTGGGACTGCCACCGCTCTTGCCGTAGCCGGGATAGTCGATGATGAGCACCGGCACGTTGAGGTGATCGCTGGCCTCGACAATGGCCGCGCCGCGGTCGCTCAGGTTGCCAGCGTTGCCGTGGAAGTACAGCAGCGCTCCGGTGGCCCCCGGCCGCGGCAGCCACCAACCGTGGATGCGGGTGCCGTCCAGCAGCGTCAGTTGCACGTCTGCAATCTTCGAGGTCGGCGCCGGCTGCCAACGCTCAGCCGCCGGACTCGCCGGGTAGACCATTTTGTTTTCGAACGTCAGTAACACGACCACTACCCCCAGGTACGTCAGCCCCGCCAGCACCACCAGGCGCAGCAGGATTCGTGCCGTCCCTGACCGTTTTGCCTTTGGCGTGGACACGGTTCCCCTCCCGCCCGCGCACCGCCGGGTCGGCCGCGCGGAGACGCCCGACCACGGATCCGACCAGCACCAGCCCCAGCACCGACCAGCCGCCGATGGGCAGCCAGTCGCCCAGGTGCGCGTACAGGCTGAAGCGGTGGTCGATCGGAATGTTCGCCACCACCACGCCGGCCACCTTCTTGTGCTTCGACCACTCCGACACCGGCAGCTCCGCCGTCTGGCCGTTCACCTCCAGCACCGACCAGATGAGCACGCGCTTTTTCGTCAGCGGATCCAGGACGGCCGTCTCCCTGGTCTTCAGCACTCGGCCGTTGCCGTCGATGACGGCGGAGATGCCCATGTTGACCGACCGCGCCACCGCCCGCCGCGCCTCGATGGCCCGGAAGCGGCACAGGGCCAGATGGTCCTCGTGCTCGCTGGAGCCGTCGAACCAGCCGTCGTTGGACATATCGATCAGGAAGTCCACCGCCCGGCCATCCCGGCCCGCCACCGCGTACTGCCGCGCCAGGAACGGGTCGGAGTCCTCGTAGCAGATCAGGACGCCGAAGCAATACTGCCCTAACTCGAAGCGCGTCAGCTCGTCGCCGGGCGTGATGCTGTAGTCCCATTTGTAGGGGGCGTACCGGTCCACGAAGGGCAGCCAGTCGCGCAGCGGCATGTATTCGCCGAACGGGACGCGGTGAATTTTGTCGTAGCGCTGGCCGACGCCGCCGTTGCCATGCACCATCAGGGCCGAGTTGTAGCGCGTCCGCTTTTTATCGACGCTCACGCTGAAGCCGCGGCCGGTGTCCTTCTCCTCGACCTCGGTGAGCACCTCGGTGTTCAGGCCGAGCAGGGTCGGCCGCCTGCCGCTGCCGACGTAGGTCTGCAAGTCCTTGCGGAAATCGGTTTCCCAGTCGGCCCAGTATTGGGGGATCAAGCGGGTGGGGACTGCCGGGGAAGTCTGTTTCCAGTCCGCCGGGTAACTGGTTTCCGGCCAGACCACCATCTCCGCGTTCAGCTGGGAATCCAGTCCCGTGGCGTACAGGGCGGTCATGTGCAGCACGATGCCGTTGAACATCCCCCTGGAATCCGCGTTGCCCGCCGTGAGCGGGGTGTTGCGGATGCGCTGGTCCACGTTGGACTGCAACAGGGCGATGCGCGGCCCGCGCGTGGACTCGTCCTGATCCATGCGCACGACGCCGTACACCAGCGCCGCCATCACCAGCACCGCCACGGCGCCGCCGTGCAGCGCCAGTCGCCGCCAGCCGAGACAGTTGCGCGACAGCGGCGGCACCCCCGGCCCCTGCTGGCCCAGCGCCCGCCGGAACCCGGGCAGCGCATACAGCACCTCGAAGACCCAGGCATTCGCCGCCGCCACTAACAGGCTTACCATGTAGACGCCGCCGAGATCGCACACCTGGATGATCGGCAGGAATGCGTGCTGTGTGTGACCCAGGAAGTACCACGCGAAGCCCGTCATCAGGAACGAGCGCAGATATTCCAGGCTAACCCACACGACCGGCAGCGTCACCACCAACGGTAGCGGCGTGCGTCGCTCCAGCCAGCGCACCAGCAACAGTGTGGCGCAGAAATACAGCGAACAGTACAGCGACAGCGCCAGCCATGCGTAACTCATGCGGTCGTCGGCGACGGGCATCCAGCGCAGCACCGGCAGGTAAAACGCCAGGCCGCCGAGGAGCGCGGCGAAATACGTCGCCCACGGCCACATCCGGCTGCGCAGCAGCGTCAGCAGCGGCACCACCGCCACCCACGCCAGCCAGCCCCAGGCCATCGGGAAGAAGCACAGCCACAACAGCCCGGCCGTCAACAGCGGCGGTACGAACAGACGCAGCGGCCACGCCCACCACGGGTCGGCGCCCTGAGGGCGGGCCGGCGGCGCCGGCGCGGCGGCCGGCTGGGGCTCGGGGTGTTTCGCCGCAGTCGTGGGGAGCGTCACCTGCTTCATCCAGTCCTCCTTGGAGATCAACCGACCTCAACGCAGAGCACCGGCAGCGCGTGTCCTGCCGCGCAGCGGTGCTCGCCGGGGGAAACGATCAGGAACGCATTGGCGGCAGTCAGGCCGCGCAGGTCGGGCGAACCGAGCCACGCCACTGGGCGCACGCGCCAGCCATCGCCGGCCGGTTCCAGCCAGGCGGGGTGATAGGTCTGCCGGTCGGTGCGGTAAACGAACTCCTCGGTCAACCGGGCCAGCACCTGTGGCGGCAGTGGGTCGTCCAGGCCGCGCAGGCGGCGCAGCGCCGGCCGCACGAACAGCTCGAAGCAGACATAAGCGCTGACGGGGTTGCCCGGCAGTCCAAAGACGAGGGTGTCGCCGCGGGTGCCGAAGAACACGGGCTTGCCCGGCTTCATGGCAACCTTGTGGAAGTGGGCCGTCACGCCCAGGTCACGCAGCACGCCGGGCACCAGGTCGAGTTTGCCCGCGGAGACGCCGCCGGACAGGATCAGCACATCGTATTTCAGGCCGAGTTCGATATGCTTCCGAAGCTGCTCCACCTGGTCGGCGGCGATGCCCAGGCTGTGCGGCTGCGCGGCCGCCCGATCCGCCAGGGTCAGGAGCATCGGCCCGTTGCCGTTGCGGATCTGGCCGGCCTGCGGTTGCTCACGGGCGTCCACCAGTTCGTCGCCAGTGGACAGGACGGCCACCTGGGGAGGCTTCTGGAGCGAAACGGAGGTGTATCCCACCGTCGCCAGCACGCCCACTTCCTGCGGCCGAATCCGACTGCCGCGCCGCAGCACCACGTCGCCGCGGCGCATCTCACGGCCGCGGCGCATGACGTTTTGCTCGGGCTTCACGGATCGGTCCTCGATGTGGACGCCCCCCCCGTCCAGGAGGCGCGTGCGTTCGACCTGCACCACCGCGTCCGCCCCGGCAGGCAGGGGCGCCCCGGTCATGATGCGCGCGGCCTGGCCCGGCCCCACTTCGCGTTGGGGGGTGTTGCCCGCGGTGATCTCCTCGATGACTTCCAGCGCACGCGGCCCCGCGGCCAGGTCGGCGCTACGCACCGCGTAGCCGTCCATGAGGGCCTTGTCAAAGGGAGGCATGTCCACATCACTGCGAACGTCTTCGGCCAGGAACTGGCCCATCAGCGCTGCGGACAGGTGGGACAATGCCGTGCAATAAGGGAACCCCGACAGGGGCCGGGAGTGCCGCAGGACGATGGCCTGGGCGTCGTGGACGGTCAGCAGTTGCTCGGACATCGACATGACGGCATGGCTCTCGGCAACGTCGGGGCGTATCCGCTGTGGGATTGTAGCACGACGGCCGCGCGGGACGCTAGGCGGAGTCATCGAGGCGAGCGGGGTCGCGTCAGCGCCGCGTGCGACTTCACGGGGCGCTGACGCGACCCCGCTCACCAGCGGAGTCCCCTAACGGACATCACTTCTTGTTCAGCTCCTTGACGCGAATGTTGCGGTAGCGCACGACCAGCTTCGTCAGGTCGCCGGGGCCGCCATAGCCGCCGCCGTGGACCTGTAGCGCGATGCCGCCCATTTCGGGCAGGCGCTTCTGCTTGTCCGTGTACTCCATGAACTTGACGCCCCTGATCCAGGTCGTGATGGTCGGCGGGTTGCCGACGATGCGCGCCTTTAACGTGTTCCATTCGCCGTGCTTCCAGAACTCGGGCCACCCCTCCGGCGACACCGGCAGCTTGAAATCGGCCTTGTCCTCCTTGATTTTCTCCGGATCCTTGGGGTCGGTGAAGGTGAAGTTGCGACTGCCGAAGCCGCCGATGCCCTCGCCGTAGACGCCCATCAGGTTGCCGCCGACGTGATAGTCGATCATCGCCTGGTACGCCTTGCCGTCCTCGGTGCTGCGCAGGAACAGGCCGCTGTCCGGGCCGAAGTCGTTGCGCATCTCCAGCACGACTTCGAAGTCGCCGTACTTCTTGTCGGTGATGACGATGCCGCCGTTGCCGGGGATGTCCTGGCTGCCGACGATGGCGCCGTCCTCGATGCGCCAGTTGCCGCCGGTCTTGTGCTTGCTCTTGGAACTGTGGCCGCTCTTGGCGCTGACGTGCCAGCCGGTGAGCGTCTTGCCGTCGAAGATGGACACGTAGTCGCCGGCCTTGTTCTGGGCGGCCGTCTCGTGCGCCGCCGGAAAGCCGCCGGCCAGCGCCGCCAGCACCGCGACCGCCAACCCGATTGCCCGTCGCATGGGTGGTTCCCCCTGAGTGAAACTGGGTGCGATTCGTTGCTGAGATTATCCGGCTTTCCGCGGCGCTGTCCAGGGACCAGCGCCGTCGCCAATCCCGGAGCGGCCGCGGTTGGGTCGCGCGTTATTTCGTCCGAGCCGCGTGCGCGGCTCGGTGTAAGCCCTTGCCGTCAGGCCAGCCGTCCAGCCGCCCACGCGGCCAGTTTCTCGCGGAAAATCTTGGCGTTGTGGCGGATGTCCACCGGAAAGCCCGGGTGGAGCAGGATCGTTTGAATGCCGCGGGTGTGCGGGTGATGCGCCCCCAGCGCCAGCAATTCGCGCGTGATCTCCGCCAACGACCGCTCAGGGTTCTCGGGCTTCAGCTCAACGCACAGCACCGGCCGCTGCGCCCCCGGTTCGCCGACGCCCACCAGCGCCGTGCGGTACACCGCCGGATGTTCGTTGAACACCGCCTCGCACGGGATCGTGTACAGCTCCCCCGCAGCCGTCCGCACCCGCTGCGACTTGCGGCCGCAGAACCACACCCGTCCCGTCTCGTCCACGTAACCCAGGTCGCCCATGCGGTGCCAGAAACCGCGGCCTGGGTCGATGATCTTCGCCAGCCCCGTCGATTGCGGGCGGTGATAATATTCGCGCGTCACCACCGGGCCGGACACGACGATCTCGCCGACCTCACCCGACGGCACGCACAGGTCCTCCGACCAGGTCGCAATCGGCTCGTCGCTGATGCGGATGATGCGCAGCGTGATCTCGTCCACCGGCCGGCCGACGCACACGCCCGCCCCCGCCGCCGTGCGCCGCCGCGTCTCGGTCAGGATGGCGTCACTGCCGATCGAGCACACCGGCAGCGCCTCGGTCAGCGCCGTAGGGCGTGAAGATTTGCACCCCGGGCGCCAGCAGTTTTGCGAAGCGCTCCAGGATCGCCGCCGACACCGGCGCCCCCGCCGACAGCACCCGTCGCAGCGACGGCAATCGCACGCCATGCTCGACGCCGTAGCGGCCAACGCGGTTCAGCAGCGCCGGCGAGCCGAACAGGTTCGTGACGCCGAAATTCTCGACCGCCTCAATGATCTTGCGCGGGTCCACCAGGGCCGGCCGCGTGGCGTCCATGTCGGGGATGATCGCGGTCATGCCCAGCGCCGGCGCGAACAACGCGAACAGCGGAAACGTCGCCAGATCGATCTCGCCCGGTTCGATGCCGTACAGCCGCCGCAGGATGTCCACCTGGGCCGCGAAGACGCCGTGCGTGTACACCGCCCCCTTGGGCACCCCCGTGCTGCCGCTGGTAAACAGGATCGCGGCCAGGTCCGCGGCGGTCGTCTCGGCCAGCGGCCACGGCTCGCCGATCCGCCCCGCCTGCCAGACGTGCTTGAGGGCCCAGCCGCTCCAGAACAGCCGCGGCCCCACCGTCACGTTGACGCGCACACTCGCCTTCGCCCAGCCGAGCAGCCGCCGGGCCGCGTGCGCCTTCGGGATGCCGATAAACGCCTCGGGCTCCGCTTCCGCCAGGCACTGGCCGAGGTTCTTGACGCCCATGCCGGGATCGACCAGCACCGGCACCGCGCCCGCCTTGAACAGCGCGAACGTCAGCGCGAAGAATTCCAGGCTCGGCTTGACCATCAGCACCGTGCGCGTGCCGCGGCCGACGCCGAGCGCCTGCAGGCCCCAGGCGAGGCGGTCGCTGGCCTCGTGCAGCTGACGGAACGTGTAGTGCGTGTAACTGACGCGGCCGGCGCGGTCGCGGCCGTGCGGGAACACCACAGCCAGGCGGTGTGGTTGCTTGTCCGCCATGGCGCCGACGTGGCTGGCGATGTTGACCAGAACGCTCATCCGGCACCTGTCGGGGTCAGGGGAGTGGGCGACGCGCTCAGCGGGTGCGCCGCCAGGAAGTCGTGGACCAGCGGCAGGATAGCGTCCCGTGCGTCCTCCAGCACCAGATGGCCGGCGTCGGGAAACTCGTGGACTTCCGCGTTCGGGAAATGCCGCCGCCACTCCGCGAGGAAGTGAGCGTCAAACACGAAGTCACGCAGGCCCCAGCAGATCAACGTCGGCACGTCGGCGAAGCGGTGCAGGCCGCGCTCGACTTCGCTCACCAGGTCGTACGCGCGGTCATCGGGCCGCAGTGGAATGTCCTGCACGAAGCGCAGCACTGCCCGCCGCCGCTCCCAGCTGTCGTACGGCTCCAGGTAGCCCGCCCGCACATCCGCGGACAGTGGCCGCACCGCCCCAAGGCGGAGAGCGCCACGGACGAAGGCGTTCAGGCCGCGCACCAGCAGCGGCCCCAGCGGCGTGTTGCGGCACCAGTCGATTTGCCACGGCAGTTTTTTCGCCTTCGGCAGGTGGAACGCCGCCGTGTTCAGCACCACCAGCCGCTTGACGCGCTCCGGGAAGCGGTGCGCGAACAGCATGCCGATCATGCCGCCCCAGTCGTGCAGCACCAGCGTCAGTTGCTCGCGCAGCCCCAGGTGATCGAGCAGCGCCTCCAGGTCGCGGGCGCGGCGGTCGAGGGTGTAGTCGTACTGCGCGTCCGGCGGGCAGTCGGAGCGGCCGCAGCCCATGTGATCGGGCACCACGCAGCGGTACGCGCCGCGGAGTTCCTTCACCAGTTCGCGGTAGTAGAAGGACCAGGTGGGATTGCCGTGCAGCATCACCACGGGCGCGCCGGCGCCCTCGTCGAGGTAGTGCAGGCGCCGGCCGTCGAGCGATAAAAAATGTCCGATAAATGGGTAAAGTGCGTTCACCACTCCAGCCCCAGCATGAGACAGTTGAGGCCGCTGCCGATGCCCAGGAAGCCGACGCGGTCGCCCGGCCGCAGGAAGCCGCGCTCCTCCGCCAGCGCCGCCGTCAGCGGCAGCGATACCGTGCCCATGTTGCCCAGGTAGGGGAACGTCGAAAATTCCTTCTCCGGCGGGATGCCCAGGGCGCGCAGCACCGTGTCGCGGTGGGCGGCGCCGACCTGGTGGCAGATGACCTTGTCGATCTGCTCGCGCACCCAGCCGAGCCGCTGCTGGAACGCACTCCAGGTGCGCAGGCCGAGCGCGACGCCGTGCTTGAGCACCGCCACGGGGTCCGTGCGCATGAACTGCCGCAGGGCGGCCGGCACGAGCAGCTCCAGGCCCCAGCGGCACAGTTCGTGGAACTGCGGCGCCGTTTGCGTGGTGCCGCCGACCAGGCGGTGCTTGCGTCGCGTCAGGAACGAGCCGTCCGTCAGCAGCACCGCCGCGGCGCCGCTGCCGCCGGTCAGTGTCGCCAGGCCGCTCGTGAACGCCGCCATGTCGCGCGTCTCCAGCAGCCGCTCGATGGTGATGTCGATGATCTCGCGCGACGTTTCGCAGGAGACGACCAGGCCAGCGCGGATTTGCCCCAGTTCGATGCGGTTGGCCACGTCCACCATGCCGTTGAGCACGCCGAGGCAGGCGTTGCTCACGTCGTAAACCGCCGCGGACGACTTGACCTCCAGGCCGGCGGCGACGTGGCAGGCGGTGGCCGGCTCGAAGTGCTCGCGGCAGACGCCCGCGTAAATGACCACGTCGAGGTCGCGGCCGCGCACCTGCGTGGCGGCCAGCGCCTTGCGGGCCGCGGCAGTCGCGCCCTTGCTGACGGAGTAGCCCGGCTCCCACCAGCGCCGCTCGACGATGCCGGTCAGCGCTTCCAGCTGGCCGTCGGGGATGCGCAAGGCTCGGTAGACGGGGGCCAGCCGCGTTTCCAGTTCCTCGGAGGTGACGACCACCGGCGGCAGTTCGTAGCCGATGGCGTCCACAAAAACGCGCGTGTAGTTCATGCCCACTCTCAGGGCGAAGTCGTGGCGGGTGCCCAGGTCAATGCGAAATCGCTCAACTGATAGATTACGCGGCCGTCCACCGATAACCAGCCGTCCGCCATCAAGCGCTGCCGCACGTCGTCCACGGCGGTGACCGTCGCCTGCACCTCAACGCGGCGGCTGCTGGGCAGGACCTGGCCGCGGTAGACCCAGCGGTGCGGTTGCCCCGGCCGCGCCGTGTCGAAGTGCCAGTCGCCGCCGCGGCCCCAGCGCTCGACCGCCGTCACCTTGAGCAACTGCAAAAACGCTTCCACGCCGAGCGAGCCGGGCCAGACGGGATCCTGGTAGAAGTGGGCCTTGAAGAACCACTCGCCCGGATCGACCGTCTTGCTGCCGGCGAGGAAGCCCAGACCAGGTGGGCCGCCGTCCAGCACGAAGCAGTCGATGCGATCCACCATGCGCAGCATCGTGTCCGGGAATGGCGCGTCCGTGGGGTAGGCGAACGTCCGACCGCGGGCCTGCTCGGCGGCGGTGGGCGCGTACGGTGCCGCGTCGCGGATGCCAACCTGCTGCGCCAGCGATGCCCGCGAAAAGAAGCCGAAGTACGTCTCACCCTCGTAGACGACGCGGCGGCCGTCGCGCACGGTGAAGGCGAAGTGGTTGATAATCATGCCGCCGGAGTTGGCGACTTTCGTGGCCTGCACGGTGGTGGTCAGGGTGCCGGCATCGGGCGCGACCGCGGCGTGCTGCACGGCGCTGCCGCCGAGGTTGCGGAAGCACAGGTCGTCGGGGCTGGTCAGGGCGGCGCCCATGTACGCGGCGAACCAACCGCACGGTTGCAGCGCCAGCTCCAGCAGCACCGCGAACGGCATGACGGGGTGGCGCTCGGCAGCGAAGTACCAGGCGTCGGGCGGCACATCGTACTGGGCCTCAATGGTGCCGCCGGCCACCAGCTTCCAGGGCTCGGCGTGGACTTCGGTGATGCGGTCGAGGATCTGGTACGGCGGCCCCGGCAACCGGGCGATGAAGCGCCGGTCGTCGAAGTCGCGCAGGCGCTCGCCGAACGCCTCGGAAGGTTTGCCGACCGCGAACGCCAGGATGTGGTGCGTGTCAAAAATGGCGGGCTTTTTCGCACTGTCCGCAGCCCAGGTCGCCGCGACCGCCTCCCGCGTCAGGCCGGTTAGCCGCAGCGTCATGTCGGTGATGTCCACAATCGGCTTGCCGTCCGCGTACATCAACGCATCGACAATCGCGAATGCGTCCGGGTTGTAGCCAAGCTGCTTGACGTGGACCTCGTAGGTGACGACGCGCGTGGTTTCGGTGACCTGGCCGCGGCACTTGAGCCGGCTGGCGATGCCTGGCAGCGGATCGCAGACGACCTGCTCGCTCTCGGAAATCCAGCCGAGCCGCAGCAGGAAAATCCGCAGCGTGTGCAGGCAGCACTCGTACATGAGCGTGCCGGGCATGACCCGGTCATCGACGAAGTGGCACGTCAGGAACCAGGCGTCCGGCCGGATGTCCGCCTCGGCACGGATCAGGCCGATGCCAAAGCGGCCGCCGTCCGGCTCCAGGGCGACGAGGCGATCCACCAACTTCATGCGCCCGCCCGGCAGCCACAGTGACGCCGCCAGGCGCCGGCCCGCGAACGCGCCGCCGAAGCAGCCGTCCAGGTCGCCGCGGCGTAGGGCATCGAGCTTGCGCTCGTCGTAGCGCTCGGGGGCGAGCGGCACCGGCGGCCGCCAGTCCGGCGGCAGCGTGCCGCACCGTGGTTGGCGGTCGAGGCCGGGGCGCACGACGCCCTTGCCCGCGGTCAGCTCCGCCGCGGTGAAGAAACCCGCGACGCCGTTGGTCATCGTCAGCAGCGGTTCGCCGTTGACCGTCCCCTCGAAGCGGAAGCGGAACAGGTACGTCTGGTCCTGGCGGAAAAAGTGGTCAATGTGGATGTCATAACGGATAATTGTGCCGGGGCCGGGCAGGCCGCGGTGGAACGTCACCTGGGCGTCGAGCAGGCGGTAGACCGCGAGGCCGCGCGTGATGAAGTCGATGCCGAGGTAGCCCGACAGGAACAGGTCCGCCTGGCCGGACTCGACCGCGATGCAGACGGGGATGCGACCGCCGTCCAGATACCAGGCACCGGGCCGGATGTCGTGCTCGGTGACGACGCGGCCGGCGGTCATCGAGCGCGGTTCGCCCTCGACGCTGAGGATGCGATCGACCAGCATCAGCGGCTCATCCGGCAGGCGGACGCGCGTCGGGTAGGTGTCCGCTTCGGCGAAGTCCGGGCCGAGCACCTTGGCGATGGCGCCGACCGCGAACTCCAGGCACTGGCTGCGGTCCAGGAACACGGCGGGTGCGGTGGGCAGCGCGATGGCAGGCGGCTGGGCTTCGAGCAGCGACATTTGCAGGGATAGCTGGCCGCCGATCAGTTGCGTCAGCCGCGCGGCGAAACGCAGGTGGGCCTCGTGCGCCTGGTTGCGGGCGGTGGTCGTCGCGCTGAACTGCCGCATCAGTGGATCGCCATCGTGGGGCAGGCTTTCCAGCCTGCCTTCTTCCGTGGGGCAGACATTCCTGTCTGCCGAGGTACTGGTAGACAGGAATGTCTGCCCCACAAGAGGGGGCGGCACCTGGAACGGTTCGCGGCGCACGGGCAGACGGAGCAGTCGCTCCGGAGCCGCAATTTCCGCGGAGGCAGTGTGCTCGCCGTACAGCGGCCGCAGGTCCACCGGCACGCGCTCGGTGATCAGCAGGGCCAGCACGCGCAGCAGACTGGTCACCTCGTCCTGGCCCGAGACGCACACGGCCTGGGCGGTGTGCGGCTGATCGCCGAGGATACGGCCGATCCAGCGCGTGCAACTGGCGCCGGGGCCGACCTCGACGAACAGTCGCACACTGTCCGCGTAGGCGCGGCGGACCACGGCAGGAAAATCGACCGTCTGCAGGGCCTGCGCCAGGATGGCGTCGGCGGCGCGTTTGCGCGTGACCTCGTAGGGAGCGGCCCAGGCGCTGCTGTAGAAGCGCACGCCGTCGGGGGCCGTCGTCGGCAGCAGGTGCAGGGCGCGGTAGGCGTCGGCGACTTCGCGGGCGATGTCGCAATGCACGGTGCTGGCGCCGGGCAGTGGCAACACGCTACAGCCCAGCTCGCGCACCAACCGTTCCACCTCGCTGCGAGCGCCGCCGACGACGCACTCGGACGGCGTGTTGATTAACAGCAAATAGAGACGTTTTTTGTTGCCGATGGCGCGGCGCACATCGTCCGGCGTGCAGGGCACCACGCCGGCGAGCCAGTCCACGGGTTCGTTTGCCGCCAGGCCCCACGCCCGCCGCGCCGCCCGGTACTCGCCGACCAATTCGTTGCCGAACAGGTCTGACGCCTGCATCCGCGCCAGCATTTCGTCGCGCGCCGTCCACGCCCGCAGCCCGAACAGCGCCGCGGACTCGCCCAGGCTGTAACCCAGGGCCGCGTCTGGCCGCACGCCGAAGTCCGCCAGCAGGTCGCACACCACCGTGCCCAGCGCCACCTGGGCGAAGATCATCGCCTTGTGCGGCACCTGTGCGAGGTTGGCCACCATCCCCCAGTAATGGTCCGGCACCAACTGGCTGCGCAGCCGCTCGTTCTCCCCGTCCTGGCGGCGCAGCACTTCCGGCCACTGCACCCCAAGCTGGATGCCCATATTGATGTAGTGGTTACCGGACCCCGGGAAGACGAACGCTAACCGTCCCGGGCCGGCGAGTGCTTCGTCCGTGAGGAACAGGCGCTCCACCCGTTCGTCGGCGGTCCCGCCGGCGAGGCGGGCTTCCGCCAGGTCGAGGTGCCGTAACAGTTCCTCGCGGTCGCCGGCCACCACGGCCACCGCCAGGCGCCGCCGGGGTTCGGGCAGCGCGGCGGCGAACCAGGACCGGGCCAGGGCTTCTGGGGAGGCTGCGGCCTTTTCGGCGTGGGCGCGCAGCCGCAGCAGTCCCGCCCGCAACCCGGCCGCGTCGTCCGCCTCGACCACGAACAGGCCCGCGCGGCGCTCGCCGAACGGCTGGCGACGCTCCCTCCGCAATTGCGGAGTCTGCGCATTTTCATACTCTTCGAGGAGGACATGCAGGGCGTTGCCGTCCACGCTGGTGGCCTGGACGGCCGCCCGCCGCAGACCGGCGCCGCGGTCGCGCAGCCAGAACTGCACGTCGTTCGGCAGGGCATTGTGGTAAAGGCACAGGACGTTCCGCACCAGGGCCGCCATCCCGGAAGCCGCTCCACACGCGCCGATCCCCGTGAACACTTCCGTCAGTCCGACCGTCTTCAGGGGCACGCTGCCGTCCTCCGCGGCCCGCTCCCGGGAAAGCGCCAGGGCACCTGCCCCGCCGGCGCCACCGACGCTTTTCAAGACCGCGTAAATCCGATCCCCGTCGCGCCGCGCGTCCGCCAGGCGCTTGAGCACCACGGCCGCCGCGCCTTCGCCGATGACCTGGCCGTCCTCGGCCAGATAATCCCAGTTGGCGTCCGTCGCCAGCACGGCACGCACGTCGCCGGCCAGGTCCACGCCGCCGACCAGCGCGTGATCCAGTTCGCCCTGCTGCAGCAGCCGTGCCGCCACCAGCAATGCCCGCAAACCGCTCGTCTCCTCGCTGGAGACGGTGAAGCTCGGCCCGCCGACGCGGAACGTGCGGGCCACGCGGCTGGCGACGATGCCGCCCAGTGCCCCCATCGTCGCGTTCGCCGTCAGCGGCGGCCCCACCGCGTCGCGCAATTGCCGCGTCCACACTTCCAGTTGTTGCGGCGTCAGGTTCAACCCCAGTTGCTCATTCCAGCGGCGTGCCTCGTTGAGCATCGCCCAGCGCAGATGAAAATTGGTGGTGTTCAGGTCCAGGCCGATGCCGACGAAGACGCCCATGCGCTGCCGCACCTCGTCGGCCAGCCCGGCGTCGCGCATCGCACCGTCCGCGACCAGCAGCATCAACAACTGCTGCGGCAGCATCTCTTCCAATTCGCGCGGCGGGACGCGGTAGCGCTCCGCGGCAACGTGCAGTTCTTCAATGAAATAACCGGCGTAATTGGCACTGTTCGGATGCTGTTCCCGGAACCACGCGCTGCGCTCGACGCCGCGCCACGGCAGTTCCCGCGACGGCGCGCACGCCGCATTGCCGAACACGCGCTCCTGAAACGCCCGCAGCCCGCGCCACCGGCCGAAGTGCGCGTCCATGCCGACGATGGCGATGTCCGGCGCCGCCACGGGTTCGGGCACCGACACGCTGACGGCAGCGCGCGGCAACCACTCCTCCAGCAGCACGTGGGCGTTGATGCCGCCGAAGCCGAAGGCGCTGACCGCGGCGCGGCGCGGTTGGCTGGCGGCGCGGCGCTCCCAGGGGATTTCCTCACCCAGCACGCGGAACGGGCCGTTGGCGTAATTGAGGCCAGGGTTGGGCGTGGAGAAATTCGCGGTCGGCGGCAGCACGCCGTCACGCAGCGCGAACAGCACCTTGAGCAGTCCCGCCGCGCCGGCCGCCGTCAGCGTGTGGCCGACGTTCGACTTCACCGAACCGAGGACGCACTGGCCCGGCCGCCAGTTTTCTTCTGCCCACAGCTCGCTGTAGACTGGCGAACTCGACCGCGTCGCCGGTGGGAGTGCCAGTGCCATGACACTCGATCAGATCCACGTCTGCGGGCCGCCAGCCGGCCGCGGCGTAGGCCGCTCGCAGCGCCCGCAGCTGGCCCTCCGTGCTCGGTGCCAGCAGGTTGCCCTGCACGTCGTTGGACAGACCAATGCCGGTGATGACGGCGTAAATGCGGTCGCCGTGCCGCAGCGCGTCGTCGAGGCGCTTCAGCACCAGCACGCCGGCGCCCTCGCCGACCACCAGGCCGTCGGCCCGCGAGTCAAAGGGGGCGCAGCGGCCTGCCGGCGACAGCGCCCGCAGCTGCGAGAAGCCCATCTGCGTGTACAGGCAGTCCGGCCGTGACAGGCCGCCAGCGAGCATGGCGTCAGCGCGGCCGCCTGCCAGTTCATCGACGGCCAACTTGAGCGCGTACAGCGACGAGGCACAGGCGGCGTCCAGCGTGTAACTGCCGCCGCCGAGGCCGAGGCCCTGCGCCAGCAGACCACCGGGCAGTCCGGCGACGTAGCGGTTGAGCGGTTCGGTCGTGAGGCCCGCGACGACAGGCTGGCCCAGGATTTTTTCGGCGAAGGTGCGGCCCAGGATGTCGCGCGCCAGCGCCGACGCCTTCTCCGTCGGCAGCACGATGTTGCCGAGCACCACACCGACGCGGCGGCGGTCCAGCGGTTCGGTCACGGCGTCTTGCCACGCCTGGCGGCCGGCGTGCAGCGCCAGATGGTACATCGGGTCGAGGCGTGCGAGCAGGTCCGGGTCGAGGTCCAGGCCGGCCGGGTCGAGGTGAAAGTCTTCGATGAAGCAGCCGCGGCGCGAGTAGCAGCGGTCGGGCTGTACGCCCGCGGCGATGACGTCATCGGGGTCGAGCAGCCAGCGGCCGGGCGGCACGTCGTGCGCGGCGTCGCGGCCGTGGCGGACGTTGGCCCAGAAATGCGCGAGCGTCGGCGCCTGCGGGAAGATGCCGCCGACGCCGACGATTGCGACGGGGGGACAGGGGTTCATGCCGGAAAAATGTCAGGGTCTGTTTCGACCTCACGAAGCAAAAGGGAATCAGGAAGGTCGAAACGGGTCCTGACGCCTTTGCAGTTTGCTTACTCACCGACCACCCGCCGAACTTCCTGCTCAATCCCAAGAAACGACTCTTGGCAGATGGTTATTCGGGTCATGATCCCGTCTTTTGTGAATCGGTCATTAGGGTGACAGCGTCGAGTCAAGACATAAAGCCTTGTGTTGGATAGCGAGGACGCGGTTTCTTCAAAACGATGGAACTCGGTTGGTTTGATATTCAGGTCAGAAACGACCACGAACAGGTATATGGCTTCCTCTGAGACGATGCATGTTGTTGGCACACGCTCGTTGTCCTTCCAGGCCAAGAATGTAAATTTCTGCCCTCGCAGTTGTCGCAACTGTTCTTCCGTCTGGCGAAGCATCGAATCAAACTCGTTTCTCTTAAAACCCAGATCCATCTTGACATCGACGAAGGCACAAATCCGTGAACCCTGGCAAATTACCAGATCGGGTTTAATCCGTGATCGCCCTCTACCTTGGCAGTCGCACTTTTCCGAGTGCTCAAACCGCGAGATTTACGCAGTTTTTCAGCGCTTCGATGAGTTTCAGGAGTTCCGTTGCATCGGCCGACTTGGGTTTAATTAGGGCGTTCAAAGTCGCCCGCCGCAACACGGCAACCATATGACGCAACGACCATTCACTCTCCCAGGGTCCCATCACTTGCGCAATTCCTCCGCCTCCGGCAACTGCCGACCGGCGGTAAGATACCACACCATCACGACGCTCTGCAACGACCACACCCACGGCGCCACCTTCTCCACCGCTTCCCGACTGTAGTGTTGTGGCGCCTCGAGGTCCAGCACCTGTTTGCTCGCCCGGAACAGTACCTCAATGGACCAGCGCCAGGCGAACTGCGTAATCACCCACCCCACGTCCGCACGCACGTCGGTCGTGAACAGGTAGGCATCGTCCAACTTCCCGTCCGGGTCGCGCACCACCACCACCTGCACCGGCCGCAACCCCAACACCCGCGGCCACACCGCCCGGTAGGCGAACGCCCGCAGGACGCGCTGCTCCCCGTAGACGGTCACCGTCACCGCCTGCCACACCCAGTCCCCGGTGGCCACGCGCTTACGGTCGGCCTTGGCGGCGGCTGCTTTGGGGTTGGGCAGACGCGGCCCCTTCTGCGCCTTGCGGCCGCGCCGGCCGGGCTTGGCCTGAGGCAGACGCGGGTCGTACACGGCCGCGTCGCCGCGCAACCGGCCGACGAAGGTCACGCGCTCGTCCAGGTCCGCCAGCAGCGCTTGGGCCGCGTAAGCGCCGTCGGCCACCAGGGTAAAGCGCCGGCCGGGGAACCAGGCCAGCACTTCGGCGAGCAGCGCGCGCGCCAGCAGTGGGCAGGACGGCTGCGCCTGGCCGGGCCGGTGCAACCGGGCCAGCAAGGGCAACGCCAGGATCGGGGCGTTCGCGAAGGGCAGGCAGACGGCGACGGCGACGACCACCCAGTTGTGCCCCGCGGCCGTGGCGGTGCGTTTGCGGGTCGAGGCGACGGCATCGCGGAACCAGCCGAGGCCCCAGACGTGCTTGCCGCGCTTGTGGGCCAGGGTGTCGTCCACCAACAGCGTGATGGTGCCGCCCAGGTGGAGGCGCGTCAGGATGAGGACGGCGACGTGGTAGGCCAACCCGGTCACGGTCCAGGCGGAGCGCGCAAAGAAGTTGTAGGTGGTGTCCAGGCCGTGGCGCCGGGAATGGTCCCGCAAGTCTTGGGGTTGGGCGGTGTCGGCGACGCGACAGAGGCGGTGCTGGCCCAGGCACATCACCCAGCCGAGCACGAGTTGGCAGTGGGTGTGGAACGAGGGCAGGGTGAAGGCCGGGGCGAGGGCTTGGACGATGGGCTGGAGAGAAGCTATCATCAGCCACATGAGGGGCTCCTTCCGGCGAGTGCATGGCTTGAGAACCTATGCACAAACTTAGGAGGAACCCCTCTCTCTTTCTGCGACAGCCCCGTGACACTATCGGTGTTCGTCTGTTCATGGAAGCGTGCGACAGTTCAGCTACTCAAGGGCTGATTGATGAAAATCCGGTCTATCCTTGGAACTCGCTCAGCGAGGTAGAAAGCTAGAAGGTCTTCCGTTTCCGAAGACACGCTTCGGCTTTCGCCTCTGAACAACTTTGGATGCTCGTGGAGGGGTTTGCGCGACCTCTGGTATGCATCGACAACAGCTTCCACGAAAGCTTCTGGTGTCATCCTCAAACTCCTGTTGGAAGAATTCTCGGCATAGTGTGCTGGTCCAGCGTCATGATGAGGGCAAGGCCGGCTCCGGCACCTGGTTGCGGCGGAACGCCTCGGCCAGCGCCGCGTCCTGGATGTTTTCGTAGGTCGAAAAGGGGTCCTGACACCTTTTTTTCGTTCCGCTACAATGCCTCACCTTCGGCCACCAACAGCGCTTTCAAGCCGCGGGCAATCAGGGCATCCCGACTAATGCGTTTCTTCTTCGCCAGGGCGGTACAGCGCTTGAGTAACGCTTGTTCCAGGCGCACGGCGATGGTCTGTTGCTCCGCACCTGCCTCGACGTGGGGCGGCTTAACTTTGGCACGTTCCCAGCGTGTTTGCAGAGAAGGGGTGAGCGGTTTCGCCTGGTCCGCCACGAACTCCGCATCGAACTCCTTCGTGGCTTCCCGAAGTTCCGCCGTCGTCATTTCCCAGTACGGTTTGCCAGGGGCTTTTCGGCTCATGTTCGTTTTCTCCGCCGATAGCGTTTCGTTTCGCTTGCCGGATGACCGTTTCCGCTTCTTCCCAGTCCACGCCATGCTCGGCCAGATGGTCCCGGTTCCAGTCAATCCACCGAAACTCCATGAACTTCTCCTATCGGCCATTGTAACGGGAGAAGGAAAACCGGGTAAGGCACAAGCCGGCAGGACATCTTCGTGCTAGGTGGTGGGGAGGGCCGGCTCCGGCACCTGGTTGCGGCGGAACGCCTCGGCCAGCGCCGCGTCCTGGACGCATTCGTAACCGTGGATGCGAGCCACTGGACTACCAGCACCGTCCACAAAATCGATGTCCGCCAGGGCGCGGTGCGGCTGCTGCTGCGTCACACGGGCCACGACGCGAACACCGCTGCGCGGGAACGTGCGGCGATACTGGCGGTACTCACCAATGAAGCACGGCAAGGACGGGACGCCGTGCGTCGCCCGACTCCAGAGGATCAGCAGCTGGAAGGCGCTGTCCAGTGCCAGCGGGTTCGCCAGCCAGTGCGGCCGCAGCGGTTGCCGAATCCAGCCGGCCGGGCTGGGGCCGGTCGCGACGTGGCCGACGATCCCTTCCGGCGAACAGCCCTCCACCAGCTCGACGCCCTGCAGGTCGGGGCCGTGAAACAGCAGGGCCGGATACAGGTCGCCAGGGCCGTGTGGGTAGGGCCGGGTCGTCACGCTCAACAGGCCAGCGCGGGCGGCGGGCAGCTGCGGGGCCAGCACCAGCTCGGCCCGAGCGTGCAGCACGTCGCGGCCGTGGGCGTCGGTGCCGCGCAGCTCCGTGGACACCAGCGTCAGGCTGTCGCGCTGCGTGGCGGGACCGGCCAGCACACGCACCAGCGGCGGACGCTCTGGCTTCACCTTGACGCCCTTGAGGACGCGCAGTTCATTGAACCCGTGGAACACCAAACCCGGTTGGCCGTGCAGCGCCGCGTGCGCCAGCCACTCGACCATCAGCGCCACCGGCACGACGGCGCGGTGGTCGAGCACGTGCGACCGCAGCACCGGGAACTGTTCCAGCGTCAGCTGCCGCTCGAATACGGGCGTGAGCGCTGGCGGAGCCGGCGGGGCGGCGGCTGCCGACTGCGAGCCTGGCCCCAGCACCACGACCTCCACCGGGCCACCGGCCTGCCGCAGTTCGCGGACGAAATACACAGCGCCGGCACGCAGCGGGATGACGCCGACGCCCTCCGCGGCGAAGACGCGCTTCAGCGCTGGCGTGACCATGCCGCCGTCCCACGGCCCCCAGTTGAACGCCATAACGCGGCAGCCCGGCCGCAGCGCCGCCTGCTGCCACGCGGTCTTGTTCAGCACCTCGTTGGCGATGGCATAATCCACCTGCCCCGTCCGCCCGAAGCGGCCTGTGGACGACGAGAACAGCGCCAGGACGCGCAGGTCCGCCGGCAGCGCCACCAGCAGGTTTTGCAGCCCCTCGACCTTCGTGTCGTACACCTGGCGGAATTGTTCCGCCGTTTTGTCCTCAATGCGGCGATCCGCGAGCACGCCGGCGCCGTGGACCAGGCCGCGCACCGGGCCGAGCGTGCGTGCGACCTCGGCCAGCGTCGCCCGCACCGCCGCGGCGTCGCGCACGTCCACCCGTCGGTACTCCGCCCGCACCCCGGCCTGGCGGATGCGCTGCAGCGTGCGGAGGGCATCGCGGTTGGCCAGCACGCACTGACAGCGCTCCTGCAATTCCTTCGGCGCCGCCTGGCCGCTCGCCTGGTCGAACAGCGCCCGCTTGATGTCGGCCTCGTCCGTCAAGCCCCGCAGCCAGTCGGGCTCGGCGGCCGGCGCCGGGCTGCGGCCCAGCAGCACCAGCGTCGCCGCGAACTCCTCGGCCAGCGCCACCGCGACCTCCGCGGTCACGCCGCGGGCTCCCCCGCTGACGACCACCACGTCGCCGCGCGCTAGCGGTGCCGCTCCGCCGGACAGCGGCGTTTCCTGGAGTGCCAGGGTCCAACGGCCGCCGGGCGTCAGACCGACTTCCAGCGGACCAAACTGGAGCAGCTCATCGACCACCGCGAAGGCCGCCTCTTCCGCGTCGCTCCAGTCGGCGGCCACGTCCAGCGCCTTGCACTGGACCTCGGGCCATTCGTGGTGCGCGGTCTTGACCAGGCCAGCCAGGCCGCCAGCCGTGGGATCGCCCTGCCAGCGCCCGGACAGGCCGAACACCCCGTCCAGCCGCGCGACGCTCGCCAGCACGGCGCCGCCCGCTTTGCCGCCCTGCCGCAGGGCGCCGGCGGTGCGCTGCACCAGGGATAGGGCGTCCCACAACCCGCGTGCTTCCAGTGGCTCGCCCGGCGCCAGCAGCACCAGGCCGGCCAGCGCCGCCGGCACGACCGCCGCGCCCCACTCAGCGCGGTCCAGCAAGCGCGGCCGGAAGCCGAGCGCGCCCAGCCGCTGCACGACCTGCGCCGCCAGGGCGGTGCCGTCGTCGGTGACCCAGATTTCGCCGTCCGCCTCCAGGCGCAGATCGGAGCGGCGCTGCTGCTCGTCCAGTGGCACGCGGCCCAGCACCCAGCGCTGCACCGGCTCTTCGGTCGGCTCGGGGACGGCGGCCTCTTGCCGTGGGGCAGGCTGGAAAGCCTGCCCCACGAGGAAGTCGGCGACCTG
Source organism: uncultured Gemmataceae bacterium (assembly GCA_963750165.1). Taxonomy (GTDB): domain Bacteria; phylum Planctomycetota; class Planctomycetia; order Gemmatales; family Gemmataceae; genus CAVVPN01. The sequence goes on from CAVVPN010000003.1 coordinate 2,330,766, forward strand.
GCGGAGCGTGCGCAGCGTGCCGAGATGCTCAGCCTTGACCGGCGGGGCCTCCGGCAGCCGCTCCTGCAGGGCGGTGAAAATCTCCACGCGCTTGATCGAGTCAATGCCCAGATCCGCGTCCAGCTCCAGGTCCAGCTCCAGCGCCTCCGCCGGATAGCCCGTCTTCTCCGAGACTACTTCTCGCAACACCTGTGCGGTCTCGCCGTCCGGTCGTGGGGCAGACATTCCTGTCTGCCGGTCTTCGGCAGACAGGAATGTCTGCCCCACGTTGGGGTTGGCAGGCTGGAAAGCCTGCCCCACGAGGAAGTCGGCGACCTGGCGGAGCGTGCGCAGCGTGCCGAGATGCTCGGCCTTGACCGGCGGGGCCTCCGGCAGCCGCTCCTGCAGGGCGGTGAAAATCTCCACGCGCTTGATCGAGTCAATGCCCAGATCCGCGTCCAGCTCCAGGTCCAGCTCCAGCGCCTCCGCCGGATAGCCCGTCTTCTCCGACACCACCGCCCGCAGCACCGCGGTGTGGCGGTCGGAATTCACTGGCGGCGCGACCGGCGCCGGCGGCTGCGGCACCGGGGCCGAGACGGGAACCTGAACGGCGTGGACAGGCGGCGCGTAATGCTGGCCGTTGGTTGCGGGCGCCGGCAGTGCCGGGATCAGCGGGGGCAGCGGGGCACCGCCGACGTGCAGGTGCAGCAGGCGCTGCTGTTGCTCCAGCAACCCCTGGAACACCTGTAGCGTGCGGTCCTGGCCGTCGAGGAACTGGCGGTGCAACTGGGCGGTCTGTTCGCCCAGGCGCTGCAGCGCCAGCAAATTTTCCTGCGTGATTCGCAGGGCGTCGCCCAGTGCGCCAGGGGGGCGGCCGCCGGCACCGGTGCCGGCGGGGACGGAACGTGCTGACCGTTGCCGGGGGCGGGCGGCACCGGGGTCGATTTGGGCTGCTTCGGCGTCACGTAGTTGGCTCCGCAAATCGGCACCGTCAGCGCCGGCTTCTTTTCGGGCCGGGCCGACTCCGTTTCCTCCCGTTCGTTCCAGCGCGACAGCCGCACCGGCTGCCCGGCCACGGCCAGTTGCGCCAGCGCCCGGGCCAGGTCGGCCATCCCGCTGCGCTGGCCGGCGGAGGCGTCCACGGCCAGCGCCTCGTGTTCGCGGCCGGCGAGGATCGCGCCGACCAGGCCGGTCAACTTGTTGCCAGGGCCGACTTCCAAAAACGTCCGCACGCCGGCGTGGTACAGGTTCTCGATTTCCTCGACGAACGCCACCGGCTCCGCCAGCTGGCCGGCCAGCAGCCGCCGCGCCGCCGCCGCGTCCACCGGGTACGGCTGCGCGGTGGTGTTGGCGAACACCGGCGCGGTCGCGGGCCGGAACTCGACCGCTTCCAGGGCGGCGGCGAAGGGCTGGCGCACGCCGGCGACCAGCGGGCTGTGGAACGCGGCCGATACCGCCAGTCGGCGGCACGTCAGGCCCTGCTGTGCGAAGGCCGCCGCGGCCCGGTCGATCTCGGCGGCGCGGCCGGACAGCACGGACTGGTTCGGGGCGTTGCGGTTGGCAATCGTCAGGTCCAGGCACTCCGCCCGCACAACCGCTTCGATGCGGCCCAGCGGCGCGGTCACGGCCAGCATGGCGCCGCCATCCCCGGCGACCTCCGCCATCAGCCGGCCGCGCAGCCGCGACAGCCGGTGCAGGTCGGCAGCGGTGATGCAACCGGCGGCGCACAGGGCCACCAGCTCGCCGTAGCTGTGACCGGCGAACGCGGCCGGTTGCAGGCCGAACAGCTCCAGCACCCGCAGGGCCGCGAGACCGACAGCGCCAGGGCGGGCTGGGCCACGTCGGTGGCGCGCAACCTGGCGGCGTCCTGGTCGCGGTCCTCGTCGCGGAAGGCGGGTGGCGGGTAGATGCGGTCGCTGAGTCGGCCAGCGTCGAACCCGGCGTCCGCCTCGGCGAGCACCTGCTGCGCCTGCGGAAAGCGACACGCCAGATCGCGGAGCATGCCGATATATTGCGATCCCTGGCCCGGGAACAGCAGCGCCAGCGTGCCGGCCGTGGCGCCGGCGCCGTAGTAAATGCCTTCGGGACTACGCGCGCACTGCGCCTGCAGCGCGCCAGCAGCCGCGGTACGGCGAAGCGCTCGCGCTCCAGCACCAGCACCAGCCGGTGCGCCGCGCCGGCGCGAACTCGGCTCGCGTCCTGGCCGCCGCCCGGCACAACTCGTCCCAGGGCCGATCCACGCTCAGCCAGGTTTCGGCGGCGGCGAACACGGCGGCGCGGTCGTCCGCGGCGAACGCGGCAATCTGCACGTTATCGTCCCAGTCAATTTCCGGCTTTTCGGAGCGGTATTCTTCGAGGACGCAGTGAAAATTGCTGCCGCCGAAGCCGAACGCGCTGACCGCCGCGCGGCGCGGGTGTCCGGGCGCGGCAGCCAGGGCCGCTTGACCGTGTTGACGTAGAACGGCAGCCGTCGCGTCGCCAGGTCGCCGGCCGGTTGCGTCACCTTGATGGTCGGCGGCAGCACCTTGTGATGCAGTGCCAGTGCCGCCTTGATGAGCCCGGCGGCCCCGGCGGCGGCCTTGGTGTGGCCGATCTGCGACTTCACCGATCCCAAAGCGCACCAGGAACCGCCCTCGCTGGCGCTTTGCGCTGGTGGGACGGCGCTCGCATACACTTCCGTCAGCGCCGCCAACTCCGCGGCGTCGCCGGCGCGGGTGCCGGTGCCGTGCGCCTCAACCAGTTCAATCGTGTCCGGCGTCACACCCGCCAGCCGGTACGCCTGTCGCAGCGCCTGCACCTGGCCGGCCGGACTCGGGGCGTAGATGGCGTGGCCCTTGCCGTCGCTGCTCGTGCCGACGCCGCGGATCACCGCGTAAATGCGGTCGCCATCGCGCTCCGCGTCCGCCAGCCGCTTCAACACCACACAGCCCAGCCCCTCGCCCAGGATGGTGCCGTCGGCGCCGGTGTCGAACGGCCGCGCGTCGCCGGTCGGCGACAGCGCCGGCGTCTTGCTGAAACACATGTACATGAAAATATCATTGAACGTGTCCATGCCGCCCGACAGCGCCAGGTCGCAGCGGCCCGCGGCCAGTTCCAGCAGCGCCAGGTGCAACGCGCTCAGCGAACTGGCGCAGGCCGCGTCCACGACGCAGTTGGTGCCGCCCAGGTCCAGGCGGTTGGCGATGCGGCCCGCGACCACGTTGCCCAGCAGGCCCGGAAACGAGTCCTCCTGCCAGCCGACGTAGGAGTCGGCGATGCGCCGCACCACCTCCTCCGCCACGTCCGGGGCCACGCCCGCCGCGCGCAGCGCCTGCCGCCACTTCGGGTGGCCGAGCCGGGCGCCGAGCGGAATCACCAGCTCCAGTGTGCCGGTGACGCCGAGGATGACGCTGACGCGCTTGCGGTCGAAGTCGCGGCCGGGGCCATAGCCCGCATCCGCCAGCGCCTGCCGGGCCGCCAGCAGGCCGAGCAGCTGCGTCGTGTCGGTCGCCTCCAGCGCGTTGGGGGTGATGCCGAAGTCCAGCGGCGGGAAGTCCACCGGGCCCAGAAAGCCGCCGCGGTGCGCGTAGGTGTGGTCGGGGGTTTTCGGGTCGCGGTCGAAGTAGTCGTCGGGCCGCCAGTGCGTGGGCGGCACTTCGGTGATGGCGTCCACGCCGTTCTGCAGGTTGGCCCAGAAGCGGCGCAGGCTGTCGGCCTGCGGGAACAGGCAGCCGATGCCGATGACCGCGGCGGGACAGGCTTCCAGTGGACCGGAGAGGCCGGACAGGCTGGAAGCTGGTCCCACGGTTGGCGTCTCATTCATCTGATCGCAGCGTCCTGGGTTGCGTCAACGTGGGTGTGTCCACCCCGGCGGGCCTGGCGCACGGGTTGTGGGGCTGGCGGCGCCCATCTCATCACGATACAAACGGCCGGCGGATTGTCCAGAACAAAGTGCTTTGTGCGGCAAAGGTTACGAAAGGTGCGCACGGCCGGCCCATTTTCTTCCGAACTAACGGGCTGCTCCTGGTTCATTGCGGGGATTGTTCTCCGCTTCGGGAAAGGTTAGCATGAGGGGGAGAAGGAGGAAGAACATGATCCTCAACACCGCCGACCAACTCAGTCTGGAGCAAGAGTTCCGGACCCTGGCCCAGCAATGGAAAGAGGCCTGTGGGTTGTTGTCTTCCACCACGGCGATGGTTTCGCACCCCGCCTATCAGGCCATCATTGCGTTGGGCCAACCCGCCGTGCCGCTGCTCCTGGCGGAGTTGGCCAGGGAACCCGTCCACTGGTTTGAAGCGCTCAAGGCCATCACGGGGGAAGACCCGGTCGCGCCGCGGGACTGGGGCAACATCCCGGCCATGGCCGCCGCCTGGGTGGCCTGGGGCCGGAGCCGCCACCTGGTTTAGGGGGCACCGCATGTCCACCCCCTTACACGAGGCCGCGCGGGCCGCCTTGCCGAACCTGACCGCGGACAATTACCGGATCACCAGCCCCACAAGCTGGGAATACAACTGCATTGCCTGGGCGGTCGGCATCACCACGGCCTGGTGGTGGCCGGTGCCGGGCCGGTTCTGGCCACCTGGGGTGCCGCGAAGAAACCCTGGAAGCGTTCCTGGCTGCCTTCGCCACACAGGGCTTCTCCCACTGCGCGACGGCAGACAGGGAGCCGGGTTTGGAGAAGATTGCGCTTTACGCCCAGGGAACCGTTCCCACTCACGGGGCGCGACAACTTGCTGACGGTTGGTGGACCAGCAAATTGGGGCCAAGCATCGACATCGAACACGCCGACTTGGGGGGTGTGGCGGGGGGCGTCTACGGAGAGCCAGTAGCATACTTGTGCCGGGAGTCCGCCACCTGAGCAACGCTGGGAACGTGGCTGCCGAGCATCGCCCCACTGGCGGCGCGGAGGAACTCCGGCCATCCTTCGCGCGGTACGCGGGCGGCCATCCTGTTGGGTTTTCCGGACAGGATACGCGCGGCGCGGTTGCTGATGTGGGTGAACCGCAGCGCGGACACCGTGTCAGTAAAATGACTGAAAGGAGGTCACAATGAAGCCATGTTCCCTGTGCGGGCAACCAATCCTCGACAATCCCTCCGACCCTCTTGACCGTGAGACGGATGAGCACGTACCTGCCAAGCAGTTCTACCCTCACCAGCTCCGCTCTCAAATCCGCAAGCAATTGTGGAAGGTTCCGTCTCATGAGCGGTGCAACGCCAGCTACAAACCGGACGAGGAGTATTTTTACCATCGCCTTGCTGGCCTGGTGGGCGTCCAAAACCAACACATGGGCCAGGAAGTCTTTGCCGATCTCAGGAGACGAGCGAAGAAGCCGCAGTCGAAGGTACTCATCCGGCAGGTGCTCAAGGAAGCCCGGAACACAAGTCCAGGCGGCATTATCCTCCCCCCAGGCCACCTTTGGGTTTCTTACGACGTGGTCCGCATCCAGAACGTTGCCTGCAAGGTGGCGCAGTGCCTCTTCTACAAAGACCACGGCAAGCACATGCCCAAAAAGAACTGCGTACACATCGAACTTTGTGAGAATTTTGAAGACTTGCAGCCTGTTTTTATGCTGTTATTGCGTCACACTCAGCCACAATCTGTCTACACCAACGTCTTCCAATACTGGTACTTCGACGTGGAAGGCCAGCACCATTACGCCCTGCTTTTCTGGGAGGCGTTCATGTTCTGCCTGATCTTTGAGAACCCAGCCACCTCCCCTGACGCAACCGCTTCCCCACCATCACCAGGCTGAAAAACGGGAGGCAGAAAGGGGGCGGGAACGGACGAGGCGCCATGGACAGAGCAAACGGAAACCCAGTTGGTGCTGAAACATTGTGCCTACCGGCGGATATTCTTGAAATGACGGGACGAGTGCGATTTGGTCACCCAGGAAGCGTGAGTAACGTCCCATTTTTTCAGCGCACGACCCGCTTGCCCCTCAGTGGGCGAGTCGCGCTGCTAGCGTCTCCAGTTCCAGCGGCGCCACCCGCACCACCTCCGCGGGCAACCGCACTCCCTGGCAGCGCAGCCCCGCGGCCCGCAGCAGCACCGCCGCGCCGTACAGCAGGTTAAGCGCCACCGTCACCACGCGCCGCTGTCCCGGCTGCTCCAAAAAGGAGCCGCGCACCCACTCGTTGAACGCGCCCATCGCCGGCCCGCACCAGATTTGGTAATCGAGCTTCCGCGACGGTTCGCCCGCGTTCGCCCAGCGCGACGACTGGCCCAGATACCAGCGGAATACCAGGGCCATTTGATGCTTCGGGTCGCGCGCCGCCCGCTCCAGCTGGGCCGGGTCGCGCTCGCGGAAGAACGCCTGCGTCTGCCGCCACACCTCGTCGAGTGGCAGCCGAAAAATCGTCTTCTCCAGGGTCGCCCGCTCCGCCGCGGGGATGTCCTCCAGGCCGTTGCGCGTGCGGTACAGTTCGTAGAGCTTCGCCGCCCGCATGGCGAACAGGGTGCCGCGCTTCAGTACCTGCACCTTGACGCCCATCTCGAACATGTCCGCGGCCGGCGCCATGATGGTGTCCGCCTGTTCTGCCTCCGCCAGCATTTGCCGCACCGTGTCCGACGAGCCGGACTCGACGCACGCCTGGTTGACCGAGCCGGTGACAATGTAAGCGGCGCCCATCGCGAACGCCGCCGCCGCGGCCGCCGGTGTCGAGATGCCGCCCGCGGCGCCGACCCGCAGCGGCTGCGCATACTGATACTGCTCCTGGAGGCGGTCGCGCAGGGCCAGCAGCGTCGGCAGCAGCGTCACGGCGGGGCGGTTGTCGGTGTGACCGGCGGAATCGGCCTCGGCGGTCACGTCCTGGGCCACCGGCACGTGCGCCGCCCACTCCGCTTGCTGGGCCGTGAGCCCCCCCTGAGCGACCAGCTGCCGCAGCAACGCGGCCGGCGGCGGCGCCATGAACCGGGCGGCGACCTCCACGCGCGACACCTTGGCGACGACGCGATTGGGCGCCACAACACGGCCATCGGCGGCGCGGTGGATGCCGTGAACACGGTAGGCGACGACGGGCAGCGTCAGATCGAGGTACGCGGACGCTTCCACGAGGCGGACGCCGGCGCGGCGGTACAGGTCGGCGACAGCGGCTTCCAGGTGCGGTTCGTTGGGGCTGTGGATCAGGTTGAAGCCGTGCGGCCGCGTGCCCAGCGATTGCTGCAAGCGCTGCACCGCCTGCTCCACGACCGGCAACGCCAGGCCCGCGGCGCCGAAGAACGCCAGCAGGCCGGCCCGGCCCAGTGCCTCGACCAGCTCAACCGAGGCGATGCCGTTGGCCATCGCGCCCGCGGCGTAGGCGCAGCGGATGCCGTGGTCGGCGCAGAAGGTGGGGTCGCCGAGGTGTTCGAGGCGGTAGGCCGGCACCAGGACGGCGCGCGGCGAGGGGCGGGCGTGCGGTTCCAGGACGCGGTCGGGCGGTTCGAGGTGGAACGGCTGCTGCAGGTCGGCCAGGGCGTGCGCCAGCGAGCGGGCGGTGTCCGCCGGTGCGGTCGGCCGCTCCGCTCCATCGATAACGGCTGCCGCGGCCGGGGCCGCCGGTTGTGTCAACGTGTGTCTGTCCACCCCTGCCCATCCCACACGTGGTTGCGGACGCTCTGCTGCATCTCTACACGATACAGACAGGCGAACGATTGTCCACAACAAAGTGCTTTGTGCGGCAAAGGTTGCGCCCGGCGGCGACGCGGGGGGAGCGTCAGGCGCTGAGGATGAATTGTTTGCCGGGGCCGTCGAGGATCAGCAGACAATCGCGGAGCACGTTGAGGCCGATCAGGGCGTCCACCGGGAGCGCTGTGGTTAACTCGGCAACCACGAGATCTGAGTAAACCAGGATGGGGCCGGTGATGGGGTCGGAAATGGTCAGGCTCATCCGGTACAAATCTATCGGAACTGACCCGCTGGCCGTCTGCGAGGTGCCGGAAATGAACGGCGTCAGCCCGAGGCGCTGAGGCACGTGGGGTGCCACGGTGGTGGCGTCGGCCCCAGAGTCGATCAGGGCACGAACCTGAACCGGCCGCGGGACGGGCTGTCCCGCTTGCACCAGGGCTGCCGTGTCCGGGCCGTTCAAACCGAACATCGCCTGGACGATCATGCCGTCCTTGTCGAGCGGGAAACTACTGTGCGGCATCGATCATGCGCCTCCACAAGCAGCGCATCAACGGTTGCCATTCCCGCACAGGTTGAACGATGAAGGGCTGAAACTGAAATTGCTCTCGGCCGAACAGATACCCTTCGTCGAGGGTCGCGAACAGGCCGATCAGTTCGTCCCCCTTGATAAGGACCCACTTGCCTTCATGCCCTTGCTCCAGCAGCCGCGGCAGTTCCCGGCGGAACGTTTGGCATTCGCGATAAATGGAGCTGTCGGCCGGGACTTCGGGCATCTGGGTGTAGTGAATCGTGGCTAGACTGTCCAGCAATTCTTGCGGCTTCATCCTCATCCCCTCCTTTCGGTTGGAAAGGATACCCGTTACCCCGGCCCCGTGTCAGCGCGAACCGCGCGGCCAGCTGCCGCAGACAAGATGCCGCGAAACGGCCGCGCCCGCGATTTCTTGCTTCCCTCCGCGGCCGCGCCCCGGCCACAATACACCTTCCCCAGCGCCAGGCCGTCCGCCCGCCGCCGGGGCCATCGTTCCCCATCCGCTTCGGAGGTCGCCAATGTCCACGTACCCCCGGTTCGCCCTGCCCCTGCTCCTGCTGGCGCTGCTGCCGCTGTCGGCCGCCGTGCCGCAGGAGAAGCCCAAGCCGCCGCAGCCGCCCGCCAAAGCGACACCTGGCGCGCTCGTGCAGGAGTCCGTCAAGAGCCTGCTCGCCCTGCAGGACGACGACGGCGCCTGGTCCTACGAGGGCGTCTACCGCGTCAACAAGGACCTGCCGGTCGGCTACCGCGTCGGCGGCACCGCGGCGGTCGGCTCCACGCTCCTGGTCGCGGCGCCCAACGACGAGAAGGCCCGCGCCGCCGTCCGCAAGGGTTTGGCCCACGTCCTCAAGCACCTCAACCACCCGCTCATGCAGCCGAGCACCGAGAACAGGTACGACGTGCGCGTCTGGGGCCACGCCTGCGCCCTGGAGTTCCTCTGTCACGTCCGCGCCGCCAAGTGTGCCGGCGATCACGCCAAGCAGGTGGATGCGTGGGTGCCGAAGTTGATCGCGGCGCTGGTCACGGAGGAAATCCCCGGCGGCGGTTGGAACTACGCCAACCGGCGGGCGCACGCCACGTTCGTCACGGCGCCGGTGGCGCAGGCGCTGCTGCTGGCCCGCGGCCAGGGCGAAAAGGTGCCCGACGAGGTGCTGCGGCGCGCCCGCAAGGTGCTGGAGGAGAGCAGGACGAAGGACGGGGCGTTCCTGTACGGCGGCACGCTGGTCGGCAACGACAAGGCGGCGAAGTCGAAGATCAACCTGCTGCCCGGCTCCATCGCCCGCTCGGCGGTGTGCGAGACGACGCTGACGCTGCTCGGCGGCGGCTCCGTAGAGAACGTCCGCGGCGCGGTGGCGGCGTTCCACCAGCACTGGCAGGAACTGGAGAAGCGCCGCCAGAAGCCGGGCACGCACGTCGGCGATTACCTGATCGCGCCGTACTTCTTCTATTACGGCCACCGCTACTGCGCCCAGGCCATCCAGATGTTGCCGGAGAAGGAGCGCGCGGCGGAGCGCGAGCGGCTGCTGGCGTTGATCCTCAAGACGCGCGACGCCGACGGCACCTGGAACGACCGCGTGTTCCCGCGCTCGCGCGGCTACTGCAGCGCGATGGTCGTGCTAGCCCTGCTCGGCGACCAGGCGCCGCTGCCGCCGGCGTTTGCGAAGAAGTAATTTGGGAGGCGAGCGGCGCGGCGTCAGCCCGCCGGTAACTCAAACTACCGGCGGGCTAACGCTGCGCCGCTCGCCGGAAATTCGAGCAATGGACCCCCTCGTCTTCATCCCGCCGCCGCTCCGCGCCCTGACCGGCGGCCTCGACTCCCTGCGCGCGCCCGGTGCCACCGTCGGCGCGGTCATCGACGCCCTGGAATCGCGCTTCCCCGGTATGCGCGCCCGGTTGTGCGACGGCGACCGGCTGCGGCCCGGCGTCGCGGTGGCGGTCGGCACGGAACTGGCCACGCTGGGACTACTGCAACCCGTGCCGTCGGGGAGCGAAATCCATTTTTTGCCGGCGATCAGCGGTGGATCGTCTTGACGAAGGGTGGAAAAAGAAGATACTATAAAAAGAGGTGACGGCACGAGGTTTAGCTGGGACTCGCAAACCAGCCAATCCTCGTGCCGACATTGGAAGGGTGTGTAGGCAGGATATTTCTTGGATGTAATGAGTGGGACTCGCAAACCACTCATCACGTTTCTTGACAAAAGCAACGTCTGTGCCAACCCTTTTCTCAATCCCACTCTTTCACTCCTTTTCTCCTTAACCAACTTATCTGTAATCACTTGCGATTCGCTTTTTTCTGCATCTTGTGCGGCCTGTGCGATTTCGCGTCGCCTCCGAGGCGGTGACTGGGCTGTTTTGCAACAGTTCGTTGCGCGATTCTGCCCAGGCTGGCGCATTTTGAACCACGGCGGTAGAACTGCGCTGCGAACAGCGGATCAGAGCAACCGAATGTGATCGTCTGATCAGGAACGTTCCTGACTGGCGTCTGCTCCGACTGGAGTTGCCGGGTGCGAGGTTGTGAATAGGGAATGAGCGCGTCCCCTGGGACAGTCAGGGGGTGTGTGAAATGAAACGAGAGGAAAACCCTCCCTGGCACTCCCTTCATTATACCGTCCAGCCCGCTTTCAGGGAACGGCCCTGGTGTCACCTGGCCGCGGATGCCGTGCATCGCTATCCTCGCGATATGTCCTCCGCCATTCTGCCCCCGGCTCAGACGCCGACCTGCTCGCAACCCGGCGGCGGCTTCTGCGCCAACCTCGAACTGGCCTGGGGCCGCGTCCGCCGCGCTTGCCTGCGCCGACTCTTTCCCGGCTACGTCCGCCGCATGGTCGAGCTGCGCCAGGGCGACTGCCCCGATTGTCCGCACGACATCATCGACAGCCGCGATCTCAAGTACGCCCGACCGGCGTGCGGCTTCTGGTTCCGCGCCCGGGACGACCGCTTCGCCTGGCGCGACCGCCTCGGCGTCGCCCGCGCCGGCCTGGCCGAACTGCTCCTGTTCAGCCTGGCGGCGCTCGTGCTCGCCGGTGGCCTGACCGCGGCGGCACTGCTGATCCACTGGGCCTTCTGGCTGCCGCTGGCGGTGGTCGCGCTCGGCTGGCTGGGGATCGCCTGGTTCTTCCGCGACCCCGAACGCACCATCCCCGACGACGCCGCGGCCCTGCTCAGCCCCGCCGACGGCACCGTCACCCATGTCGAGGAGGTCGCGGAACCTGACTTCCCCGGCGGCCGAGCCCTGCGCGTCAGCATTTTCCTGTCCATCTTCAACGTCCACGTCAACCGGGTGCCGCGCATCAGCCGCGTGGTGCGCGTCCGCTACTTCCCGGCGCTTTCCTGGACGCCCGTAACCCCGACAGCGCGCGCCGCAACGAGCAGCTGTGGCTCGACCTGGAGGAGCCCGACGGCCGGCCGCTGCGCGTCAAGCAGATCGCCGGCGCCGTCGCCCGCCGCATCGTTTGCTGGCTCAAGGCCGGCGACACCCTGGAGGCCGGCCAGCGCTTCGGCATGATTAAGCTCGGCTCGCGCACCGACCTGCTGCTGCCCGCTGGTGACGCCCGCGACCTGCGCGTCCACGTTGGCGATCGGGTCCGCGGCGGCAGCACCGTCCTGCTGTACTTCCGCTGAGCCATCGATGCCGGTCGTGCCACCGGAGCAACCATTAAAATTTACTTATTTTCCCAAACCCGCTTGCTTCCGAGCGAGCGCTGCTTTACGATCTTTTCCATTCGATCAGCACTCCTCCTCGCCCCGTTCGGCGGTCTCTCCCATTGGGCCCGATCCGAACATCCCCAGGTACGTCGCCCACGGAATGGCGACCAGACCAATTACCACAGGAAAATCTTCCCAGTCGGCTCCGGTTGCCGGCAAACGGTGTCTACATCCTTATCTATCTGGATTCTTGCGATCTCTGGGAGGCTGTTCTCATGGCCCTGTCCTCGTTCCTGCGAAAATGGTTCCGCCGGTCGCCGCAACGGCCGCTGCGGCGCGTGCTCACCGTGGAGACGCTCGAAGACCGGTGCGTGCCGGCGCTGGTGCCCGGCATCGGCGTGTTCGACGCCGCCACCACCACCTGGTATCTGCGCAACAGCACCACCTCCGGCCCCGCCACGGTGACGCCCTTCCAGTTCGGCGGGAAGGGCTGGGACGCCGTCATGGGCGACTGGAACGGCGATGGCGTCAAGACCATCGGCGTCTTCGATCCGAGCACCGGCACCTGGTATCTGCGCAACAGCAACACTCCCGGCCCGGCCGACGCTGGCATCATTCAGTTCGGCGGCGACGGCTGGATACCGGTCGTCGGCGACTGGACCGGCCAGGGCAAGGACACCATCGGCGTCTTCGACCCCAGCACCGCCACCTGGTATCTGCGCAACAGCAACACCCCCGGCGCTGCCGACATCAAGTTCCAGTACGGCGGCCAGCACTGGGTTCCGGTGGTGGGCGACTGGAACGGCGCCGGCAAAACCACCGTGGGCGTCTTCGATCCGGGCGACGCCGTCTGGTATCTGCGCAACAGCAACAGCGCCGGCGCCCCGGACTACCAGCCGTTCCGCTACGGCGTGGCCGGCTGGACGCCCGTCGTCGGCGACTGGGACGGTGATGGCACGGACACGATCGGCGTTTATGACAATCTCGGCGAGTGGTATCTCCGCAACAGCAACAGCGGCGGCACCCCGGACCGGACGCCGTTCTCCTATGGCGTCGGTTCCTGGCAGCCGGTGTTCACCGAGTTGCCCGCGACCGACACGAACGCCAACCTGGGCTCGGGGAGCGGCAAGGGCACCACGGACACCACGGGCACCACGGGCACCACGGGCACCGGTTCGACGACCACCTCGACGGGAACGACCGACCCCACGACCGACCCCGGCACGAGCGCTGGCACTGACGGCACGACCGGCACCACGACCGGCACCGGCAACACCAGCGGGACCACCGGCCCCGCGGCGCCCGTGGCCGCGACCCTGACCCTGAGCGTGCCGACGACGGCGACGGTCGGCAGCAGCGACCCGTTGACCGTGACAGCGACGCCGAACGACGGCCCCGGCTTCACGGGCACCTTCACCATCGACGTGGACCTGAGCCACGACGGTCACTTCGACGCGCCGGCGCTCTGGGCTTCACCCAGGGCATCCTCAATCTGAGCACCAACGTCGGCCAGACGAACCTGTTCGGACTGCCCGCTGGCACCTACCAGGTCCGCGCCGAGGCCACCCAGGTGGACGGCACCACACTCGTCAGCGCCCCGGTCAGAATCACCATCTCGCCCCCGGCGCCGGCCATGACGCTGCCCACGTACTTCGAGCCCAACCTGGGCCAGTTCGACGAACCGGCCCTTCTCTACCTGATGCGCAACCAGGGCTACGACTCCGCCATCACCGCCACCGGCGCCGTCTTCTCCGGCCCGGCCCAGGACCCGAGCAACCCGCAGGGCGCTCCCATCAACCTGTCGGTACAGATGCAGTTGCTCGGCAGCAAGGTCAGCAGTTCCGCGTTCAGCGGCCAGCAAACGCTGGCCAGCACCAGCAACTACTTCCTCGGCAACGATCCGTCAACGTGGCGCAGCAACGTGCCCAACTACGGCCAGGTGCTCGAGCAGAACGCCTACCAGGGCATCAACGTCCTGTACCAGGGCGACAACGGCCAGCTGCGCTTCAGCTTCACCGTGGCGCCCGGGGCCGACCCCAACCAGATTCTGATGACTTACCCAGGCGCGTCCGTCAGCATCGATGACCAGGGCAATCTGGTGCTGACCACGGCCAACGGCACCGTTACGCAGGGCGCCCCGGCCGCCTACCAGACCATCAACGGCGTCCAGGTGGCGGTCAAGGTCGATTACCAGTTGACCGGCTCCGCCGTCAGCTTCCATCTTGGCGGCTACGACCCCACCCATGCGCTGGTCATCGACCCGCCGCTCATCTTCTCGACCTACCTGGGCGGCACTGGCAGCGACACCGGCCAGAAGATTCGCGTCAACACCCTCGGCGAGGTCATCGTCGTCGGCCACACCAGCTCGACCAACTTCCCGATCGTCGCCCCGGCGGCCCAGTCGAACAATCGCGGCGGCAACGACATCTTCGTCACCATCATGAACAACTCCGGCACGGCGCTGATCGCCTCGACCTACCTGGGCGGCAGCGGCGACGACGAGCCGGAGGCGCTGACGCTGGACACCAACAACAACATTTACATCGGCGGCTACACCACGTCCAACAACCTGCCCGTCATCATGAACGCCTACCAGACCACCGCCGGGGGCGGCAAGGACGGCTTCTTCATGCGGCTGAGCCCCGGCGGCAATTCGCTCCTGTATTCCAGTTACTTCGGCAGCACCAAGGACGAGCAGATCAACGGCATTGGCCTGGACGGGGTCGGCAACATCTACGTGGATGGCTGGACGCAGTCGGCGAACCTGCCCACGAGCATGGGCGCCTACCAGACCACGTTCCAGTCGGCCGGCCCGCCGATCCTGGACGACGCCTTCGTCGCCAAGTTCACTGTCGGCCCCACCAGCACCACACTGGACTACTCCACCTTCCTCGGCGGCAACGGCGATGACGAGGCCAACAACCTGGTCGTGGACGCGAACGGCAACGCCTACGTCGTGGGCCAGACCAAATCCACCAACTTCCCGGTGACGGGCGGCGCCTTCCGGGCCACCAACGCCGGCAATAACGACGTGTTCATTACCAAACTGAACCCCACCGGCACGGGGCTCGTGTGGTCCACGCTGTACGGCGGTCCCACCGACGACATCGCTTCCGGCGAGGCCGTCGATTCCGCCGGCGACGTGTACTTCTCGGGGCGGACGGGCGGCACCAACGCCGGCCTGCCGGTCAGCCCGGGGGCGCCGGGGCTCTCGGCCATCGGCTTCTTCGGCAACGCCTTCATCGCCAAGATGAACGCGACCGGCACCGCGCTGATCTTCTCGACCTACTTCTGCGGCAACAACGACCAGGCGCTGTTAGACCTCACCCTCGACACCCAGGGGAACGTGTACGCGACCGGCTGGGAGGATTCGGACTCGGAACTCAGCTTCGTCAACCCCATCCAGGTCAACAACGGCACCTTCGCCAGCGCTGACGCTGTCATTGTCGCCTACAACGCCACCGGCACGGGCATCGCCTTCTCGACGCCGATCGGCGGCACCATGGACGAGCACGGCAACGGCATCGCCATCGACAACCAGGGCGGCATCTACATCACCGGCTACACGAAGTCCACGAACTTCCCCATCCATAGTTCGGTGGTGGGCACCGCGGTAGTGCAGTCCGTCAGCAATGGCGGCGGCCAGGACGCATTCGTCACCAAGGTCGGCACGGTGGGCCTGTTCCCGCCGCCGCCGCCCGCCGGCGGCGGCGGTAGCAGTGGTACCGGCGGCGGTGGCACCGGTGGTGGTGGCGGTGGTGGCGGTGGCGGCGGTGGCGGCGCTGGCGGTGCCGCGCTCAGCGCGGTCCCCGAGGACCGCTTCGAGAACAACGACACCTCGGACGTCGCGTCCCAGATGGGCACGATGACCGCGGGCACGCAGTCGTACACGAACCTGACCCTCACCCAGCACTTTGATGGGACGTTCGACCAGGACTGGTACAGCTGGACCGCGGGCGCCAGCGGCACGCTGACCGCGACGCTGAGCAACATCCAGGCTGGCGGCGGTACGTTTGAAGTGGAGGTGTGGAAATTGAACAGCAATAACACGCTGTCGCAGATCGGCACGACAGGGGCCACCCCCGGCGCCACGACCGAGGTGGCGACCGCCCCGGTCACGGCTGGCGAAACCGTGTTCATCTACGTGTTCAGCCCCGTTTTCTCCACGGGCAGTTACGCACTGGATACCAACCTGACGTGAGCCGGTGGGCAGCCTGACCATCGGACCAACGAGCAACCCCGTTTACGGTTCGCGCCGGGAAGCGCGAATCATAAACGGGGTTGTTTCGTGGTACAGGCGGCTCGCCTGACCACGACGTCAGAAGGCGATCTGCACTTCCACCATCGGCCCGTGGAAGAACACGCTGCCGGTGTGGGTGCCGGTGCCGTTTGGGTTGGAGAGGTTGAAGTCGATCTGTTGCGTCGATTCGGGCAAGTCCAGCAGCCACAGCGCCATGTAGCCGGCCCGCACCTTGATCTGGTCCCATAGCAGGAAGTCCGCGAACACGCCGAGTTCGTACACCTGGCTGAAGTACGTGCTGGTCCGGTGGCTGTCGAAGCCGACAAAGCCGTCGCCACGCTGCAGGGTGTAATTGCGGCTCATGAAGTCCGCGCCCCAGGCACC
Source organism: uncultured Gemmataceae bacterium (assembly GCA_963750165.1). Classification (GTDB taxonomy): domain Bacteria; phylum Planctomycetota; class Planctomycetia; order Gemmatales; family Gemmataceae; genus CAVVPN01. The sequence goes on from CAVVPN010000003.1 coordinate 2,347,129, forward strand.
CTTACCGTTGATGCCCAGGGCGAAGCGCGACAGGATCGGGTAGGTGAACTCGAAGCCCAGCTGCGGGGCGACGATGTTGTTGGTCACGTTCGAGCCGACGGTGGCGACCGATCTGGGGTTGCTCGGCGGGCGTACGATGCCGTCGTCGTCGGTCAAGACGGAGTAGTTATCCTGGAAATACACGTAGCGCACGCCGAACAGGAAATCGAACCCGGGCGACGTCGAGTAGCGGTAGTTGGCCTCACCGCTGCCGAGCTGCGATTTCAGCTGCTGCCGCACGATGTCGGACTGCAGCCACAGGTTGTTGGTGTTCTGGAAGCCGAGCGGCGCCGGGTTGACGCCGAACAGCACGTCGATACCGCCCGGCGAGATGGTGCTGGCCGTCGAGGTCTGCTGGCCCACGTAAAAGCCGCTGATTTCAAAGGCGTTCTGCCCCTCGCGCCAGCCGGCGGCGGCGCGGACGCCGCCCGTCATGCCGGGCTGGACGTTGTTGAAGTTGGCGATGACCGGCGAGCCGAGCGGCGCCTGGTTGCCGCTGTCGAAGTTGGCCGGCAGGCCCGCGATGTTGGAGCCGGGATCCTTGTAGGCCAGGACGCTGCTGTTCAGGCCCTGCCGCATCAGGCCCATGCCGCCGATGTGGACGTAGAAGCCCTGGCCGGCGCCGCAGCCGGGGCAGTCGTCGTCGAAGGCGTTCGGGCTGCCGTCGCGCTTGAGCGAGAAGGGCGAGTCGGGCTCCTGCGTGCCGGGGCCGGGCGCTGGGCAGAATTGTGGCCCGTCCATCGGCGCGGGGCTGTTGGCGAACGTGGGCGGATAGAAGGGCCCGCCGGCTCCGGGTGGCGGCGGCATCTGGGCCTGCGCCCCAGCCGCCAGGCCGAGCGTGATGAGCGTTGCCTGGATCCACCGCTTAATCATGATTCTTCCCCCTAAACATGCCGGGCGGCCGACCCCCCCTCGCGCGGGAGGCCCCTGCCGATGGCGCGAGGCCGGCCGGCATGGCGATCGGTTTCGCGCTCGTTCCTCTTGCTACACCCATCGTCCCACAGGACCGGTACACTTGAGACTTTCGGTACAATCGCGCCGTCCTGTACGACCGGCCCAGTCGTGGTAGACTGGTGAAACTGGGCAAGCGCTCCGAGCCGCCGGCAGCGTCGGCGCACCGCGCGGCACCGGCGCGGCCGGCGCGGCTGCGCCGGGAAATGGGTCGGAAGGGTTGCGGCCGGCCGCCAGCCGGGGTAGCCTCGGGGGAGTGCGGGGTATGTTTAGGAGGCTGGGTAGCCGAAGTCGTGAGACTTCGGTCTGAACTCCCTCGTTGTGGCACGGTCTCCTGACCGTGCCACCGGCTGTGACCTCCCTCGTTGTGGCACGGTCTCCTGACCGTGCCACCGGCTGTGACCGAAGGTCTCCTCTTTGTGAAACCAGGGGAGACCTTCGGTCGGGGGCCGTGGCTTGGTCCGGAGACCAAGCCACAACAGGGGAGACCAAGCCACAACAGGGTGGGGTCTGAACTCGCACGAGTTCAGCTACCAATTACCGAGGAACGCACCATGACCAGAACCGCCATCGCCCTGCTGGGGTTGTTATTCCTGACGGCGCCGGCCGCCGCTCAGGGGCAGGGCAAACCGCTCGTCGATCTCTGGGACGCCGCCTATCTGCAGGGCGGCCGGGCCGGCTACGTCCACACCACCGTCCACGTAATCGACCGCAACGGCCAGAAACACCGCCTCACCACCATCGACCTGCACCTGAAGGTGAAGCGCTTCAACGACGTGATCGCTCTGCACATGACCACCGCCACCGAGGAGACCGCTGCCGGCAAGGTGGTCGCAACCGTCCTGCGGCAGGAGACCGGCAAGAACCAGCACCGGACCATCACCGGCGTCGTCAACGGCAAACAGCTGCGGCTGACGGAGAACGGGACGAAGGCGCTGCAGCCGGCGCCGTGGGACGACCGCGTGGTTGGGCAATACCGGCAGCAGCAGTTGTTCAGGGACTACAAGGTGCAGCCCGGCGACCGCTTCAGTTACTACAGTTTCGAGCCGACCATCAACCTCGTCGTCAACACGCACGTGGCCGTCAAGGATTACGAACTGGTGGCACTGCCGGGGAGCAAAACGAAAAAGCGACTCTTGCGAGCGGAGGTAAAACCGGACAAGATCGATAACTTCCAGTTGCCGACGGTGACCTACTGGCTGGGCGCCGACTGGCAGGTGGTGCGTTCGCAGGTGGAGATCCCCGGGCTGGGCCAGATGACGCTGTATCGCACGACGCGCGCGGACGCCACGGCGTCGGGTCAGGTCGCGGCGCTGACCGACGTGGGCCTCAGCCAGATGATTAAACTGAGCCGGCGCATCCCGCAGCCGCTCGACACCACGAAGGCGGTGTACCGCATCACCTTCAAGAACGAGGACGACCCGGCGACGGCGCTGGCCCAGGACGGCCGGCAGAAGGTGGTCAAGCAACAGGGCAGCGCCATTGAGGTGGTGGTGCAGGCGACGCACGGGCCGAAACCGGGACTGCCGGCGGCGAAGGTGGCGGACGAGTTTCTGCAGAGTTCCTACTTTATCACCTGCAACGACGCGAAGGTGAAGGAGCACGCCCGCAAGGCGGTCGGCCTGGAAACGGACCCGTGGAAGAAGGCGCTGCGGATCGAGCGCTGGGTGCACCAGAACATGACGAGCGCCAACGATGAGGCGCTGGCGCCGGCGGATCGCGTGGCACGCACTTTGCAAGGAGATTGCACCGAGTACGCGATGTTGACGGCGGCGATGTGCCGGGCGGCAGGCATTCCCGCGAAGACCGCCATCGGGTTGATCTACGCCGATACGAAGACCGGGCCGGTACTGGCCTTTCACATGTGGACGGAGGTGTGGGTGCGCAATCAATGGCTGCCGATCGATGGCACCCTGGGCCGCGGCTACGTCGGGGCGACGCACCTGAAGGTGTCGGACCATAGCTGGCACGACACGCAGTCGCAGACACCGCTGCTGCCGTTGCTGCGGGTGCTGGGCAAGATGTCGGTCGAGGTGGTGGCGGCGCAGTGAACTGAATTCGTCCGAGCCCGAGCGCCAGCGCGGGAGCCCGCGCTGGCGCTCGGGCTCGGACAAATATCCCGAACCTGAAAAATCCAAAAACCGTCCGATAGTAAGCGCGAGGCAAACCGTCTATAGTATAGTGGCCCCCGAACCGCAGCGGCCGGCGCAAGTCCAGACGGCGGCAAGCGTTCGTCCAGGGATGGCCGGGAAACGTCCGATGCGAGGCTGTCAGCATCCCCCTACCGCAGTGACCAAACGCCCCTGATGGGGCCTCTCGTGCGCGGCAACACCTCGCGGCAAAATGACGTGGAGCGAAAAAAACACTAGCGCAAGGGCCGCCACCCATCAGGATAGAAGCAAACCCCGAACACCGGAACAGCGTTGGTCCGCCCAGGAAAACCGGGAAGAGAACGCCGGCCGTCGTGTGGGCAGACATCGCCACGGGTCTGAGCCGTGGCTGAACGGAAGAGATTCTCGATGACTCAACAGGAACGGCACGCCTGCAAAAGCCTGTCCGCGACGGTCGCCGCCTCGGTCGCTGTCGCCACCCTGCCGCCGCGTGCCGCCGACCCGCCCGGCCGCGAAGCCACCTGGGAAGACGTGTACCGCAGCGCCTCGCCCAGCCAGCAACAGGAACTGCTGACGCTTGCGGGCGCCCAGGGCCTGCTCTACGCCCACCAGCTGCCCCCCGTCAATGGCGCCCGTCCCGCCGCCGACGAGTCCCGCACTCTCCGTCTGCTGTCCCAGGCCCTCGCCGGTCAGACCGAGGAGCTTGGGCCCGTCCACGTGGCCGCTGTTACCGTCGAGGACGATGCCCTCGACGAACCGCAGCGCGAGGCCGTCGCCCGCGCCCTGGCGACGCCGGATCTGTGCTTGATCCAGGGCCTGCCCGGCACCGGCAAGTCGCGCGTGGCCGCGGAAATCGTCACGCAGGCGGCCCGCCGTGGCGAGCGTGTGCTGCTGCTGGCCCCGGCGGCGCCGGCGCTGGACCGTGTGCTCGAACTGGTGCAGGGCCGCGATGTGCTGTGCCCGCTCCGCTGCCTGGGCCGCGACGAACGCCCTGAACACCTGAGCCCGGCCGCCCGCGCTGCCACCTTCGAGGAGCGCATGCGGACGCTGCGCGAGCACTCGCTGCGCAGCGCCGCCCAGGCCCGCCACGAGGCCGAGCAGCGCTGTCAGTGCTGCCGTCAGGAAGAACTGCTGTGGCCGCGCCTGCAGGCGCTGGCCGAGGAATGCGACGGACTGTGTCCCCAGGCGGCGGCGCTCGCGGAAGAGCGCGCCGGTGTCCCCGACGCGGTGCGCCGCCAGGCCGACGCTGACATTGTGGCCGATCAACCCGCGTTCAGGACCGCCCTGGACGAGGCCGCCCAGGCGCACCGCGAACAGCTGGGCCGGCTCGACGCAGCGCTGATCGACGCCGCCAAGAAGCACACGCAGAAGCGCCAGGAGCTGGACACGTTGACGGCCGAGCTGACAACGCTGCGGCCGCTGGCGGAGGCCAAGCAGCACGGCCACTGGTGGTCCGGGACGTGGTGGAAGGCGCGCTTCCAGGGTGATGTGGTCGGCCGGGTCGCGGAACTGGAGAAGCAGCAACAATCGCTCGACGCGGCGCTGGCCAAGCTGGATCAGGACAACCAGGCGCTGACACAGCAGCGGGTCGAGGCAAAGGAGCAGTACCAGAAGGTCCGCGCCGCCGGCATTGACGCCGAGATCGCGCGGCGGCAGGGCGATCTGGACCGGCAGCGCGAGCATCTCGACCGGCACCAGGCCCTGCTGCGACAGCACTGGCAAACAGTGACGGCCGGAGTGGACGCGGACCGGTTGCCGGCCGAGATGACCGTCGCGGCGGTGCAGGCCGCGCTGGCGCGCTGGCAGCAGCGCTTCCAGGACGACGAGGAAAATTGCCGCTTCGCCACGCAGTGGGCGGCCCAGCTGGCGGAGAGCCTGGAGAGCCTGGCGGCCCGGCTGCCGCGGCTCACCAACCTCGTGGCGGCCACCACGGCGGCGACCGCCGGCGACCTGCTCGGCGAGGCTGGCCCCTTCGACCTGCTTGTGCTGGAGGAAGCGGATCAGGTCACCGAGTCGGAATTGCTCAAGGCGGTCCGCCGTGCCCGCCGCTGGGTGCTGCTGGGCGAGCCTGGCCCGGTCGCGGTTGGCCGTGCGGCACCCGCCCTGGCCCGCGCCGCGCCGTTCCACCGGCTCTGGCAGCACCTGCACTGCAACCCGAGCCGGCTGCCCTACACCTGGCAGCGCGAGCAGGGCGGTCTGTGCTGCCGGCTGCGGCCGATTACGAACGAGCAGCGGCAGTGGCTGGAACGCGAATCGCTGGCTGACTTCCCCGAAATCGAGCTGCGCATCCTGGCGGCGCCGCGGGTGCCGCCGGCGCTGGCCGAGGTGGTCTTCCCGCCGTCACTGTCAGTGGCCGAGGCCAAGGAGTTCATCTACCGCGAACTGCAGGAGCTGGCCGTGCAGGCGCACGCCAGCAGCCTGGGCTGGCGCGAGTCGGCCGACTGCCTCACGGTCCACCTGAGCGACCATGTGACGCCGGCCGGTTCCGCGGTGACGCTCGACGAGGGCGTCCGTGAGCTGCTCGGGCCGGGCGACGACGCCACGCCGGTGTGGACCTGCTGCCTGGAGTTTGACCGCGCCGCCGGCTGGACGCGGCCGCGCGCCGAGGAGTGGCTGCTGACGCACCTGGGCGTGCGCGACCTGAACCGCACCGCCCTGCTGGAGACGCCGCGGCGCATGACGCCGGCCCTGGCGGCGCTGCTGTCCGACGGCCTGTTGGCGGCGCCGTACCGCCTTGCCGCCGGCGCGGCTCCGGGAGACGGCCCGGCACTGGAGTTCGTCGCGGTGCCGCCGCTGGGCCGTCGGCGCGAGCCCGCTGGCCGTGACAGCGACCGCCGCCGCAAGGACGGTCCACGCCCCGCCACCGCCGGCCCGGGACCGCTGCCGCGCCTGGGCGCCGGCCTGGAACTGGATCTGGCCGCGACGCGGCATGGCGGTGACCGACTGCCGGCGGACCTGCGCGCCGCCCTGCCGAACCGCGGGCTGGTCAACTTCTTTGAAGCGCAGGCGGTCGTTCGCAAGCTGGAAGAACTGTTCGCCGCCGCGGCGCCGCCGGCCAGTGTCGGCGTGCTGGCGCTGTACCCGGCCCAGGCGGAACTCATTCGGCAGCTGGTGCGGCGCAGTCCGAAACTGACGGCGGCCGCGGAGTCCATCGCCATCGATGTGCCGGCCGCGTTTCGGCAGCGCGAGTGTGACGTGGCGGTCGTCAGCCTGACACGCAGCCACGGCCACCGGGCGGTGCCCTTCGGCGACGGGCCGGCAGGGCTGCTGCTGGCGCTGTCGCGCGCCCGGCGGCGGCTGGTGCTGGTGGGTGACCCGGGCACGCTGGCACGGCGCGTGGAGTGGCGCGGCCCCCTCGACCACCTCGACGAAGCCGCCGCCGCCGCCGAGGTCCGCCTGCTCGGCCAGCTGTTGCGCTACCTGCAGGGCCAGGGCCGCCACGCCGACGCCTTCCAGCTGAGCGAAGGCGGGGGCGTATGAACGCCACCGCGAGCCTGACCTTTCCGGGCAGCCGGGCCCTGGCGGCCTGGTGGCGGTTGTTCGCGGGCCTGCGGCCGCAGGCGTTCTGGGTCGCGCACCTGGCGCTGCACCGCGTTGAGGCCGCCGCTTTGCTCCACATCCCCGATCACGTCGAACCCCTGACCCGCACCCTGCTGAATGCCATCGCCCTGGAGAACGGCAGCGCCCAACCGCTGCTGCCGCGGTTGCACGGCCGGCTGCACCTGGAGCCGGCGCTGTTGCGGCGCGTGCTGGCCGGGCTGGTCGCCGACGGGCTGCTGGCGCAGCCGGCCGAGAACGATTGGCGCCTGACACCGGCTGGCCGGCAGGCACTGCAACAGGGTCAGTTCCCGCGGTCGCGGCGCGAGCGGGGAGCGTTCTACTTTGCCGAGCCGCTGACGCCAGGGACGGGCCGGCCGCCACACTTCCTGGCGCTGGCCCCGGGGTCGGCGCAGCCGTGGGCGCCCGAAGGCGACTGGGCGTTCGACGTGGCGCTGCTGGCCGGGTGCGTCCACCAGTCGGCGGAGTGGAAGGAGCGCTACGGCTTCCCGACCGAGGTGGCGGCGGTGGCCGGCGGCGCGACGCCGGCCTCGTGGCTGGATGTGGTGGTGGACCGGCCCGAGCGGCTGCTGGCGGCGCTGCTGCGCGTGGCGACGCCCACAGGGCCGCAGTTGCAGGCGTTCGCGGCGCGGCCGGAGGGCTGGGCGCTGCAATCGGCGCCGGCGTTCGTCATCAAGGCCGACTGGCACGAGGCGTTTCCCGAACTGACGGGCGAGCCAACGGAAGGGCAGTGGCGGCAGGCGTGGGCGGAGTGGTGCGAGCCGCGCGACATCACGGCGGCGGAGGCGGAGGCGTGTGTGCTGGAGGCCGCCGAGGAGCAGTTGCGCGTGGCGGCGCCGGCGGAGGTGATCGACCGCCTGCGGGCCGCCCGCAGCGATGCGCTCAAGGGCGAGGCGTGGCTGCTGGCCGGCGACGGGCTGGTGCGGCGGGCGGCGGTAGTGGAGTTGCGGCCGCGGGCGGGCGGCTGAGTCCATCCCGACGCCGGAACCCATCACGGCGCGCCTCCCATCGGCCCAAAGGTGACAACCAACGGCACCGCCTTTTCCTCTTCTGCCGTCTCAACCTCCCTTTCCTCTCGGAATGAACCCGGGAACACCGGTCTCCACCACGCGATTAAACCGGACCTGCAACTTGATTCCTTCGCTGATCTCCCGCACGGCCTCTTCAGGAAGGGTGGAGACTTCAAAGTTCTCCTTGATCCGGCTGGGGGTCTTCGAGGTGGTCAGGAGGGCCGTCCCGCGCTGGATGGCCCAGGCGAGCAAGACCTGCGCCGGGGTCTTGTTGACGCGCCTGGCGATCGCGGTAATGACAGGATCGAGCAGCAAGTTGGGCTCGCTACTATGCCCCAGCGCTGCGAACGCTTGCAACACGATGCCATGCTTGCTGCAATAGTCCAACAGGTCCCATTGCGGGAGATACGGATGGGACTCGACGTGAACCACTGCGGGCTTGATCCGGGCCGCCTCAAAGATTTCTTTCGTCTGGTCCAGGCTGATGTCGGACAATCCGATGGCCTTGCACTTGCCCTCGTCCACCAGGCCCTCCAACGCCCTCCACGTATCCAGCAATGTCACCCCCTTGTCATAAATCACATTGCCGTTCGCATCCCTCGGGTCCTGCTCGTCTCCAGGTTGGAAGGCAAAGGGAGTGTGGATGAGATAAAGATCGACGTGGTCGAGCTGGAGTTTCTTGAGACTGGCCTCGAAGGCGGGTTTGACGCGCTCAGGACGATGATTGTTATTCCAGAGCTTCGTGGCGACAAACACTTCCTCCCGCTTGATCGTCCCCGCCTTGAACACCTCCTGCAGCGCTGCGCCGACCTCCGTTTCATTTCGGTAGCGTTCCGCAGCGTCGAGCAGGCGAAATCCTGCCTCCAGCGCCGCCCTGGTCGCGGTTCTGGTTGCCACGGGGTCGGGAATCAGTGTGCCAAAGCCGAGGGCGGGGATGGCACCGGCTCCATTGTTGAGGGCCATCTTCGTATGGCGAAGGTTGTCGCTGTCTACCATTGTTTCACCCCTCCAATATGAACCAGGTTTCCTGCGTCTTCGATCAAACCCATCCATCCTTCGGCCCCTCGGCACCGAACCAGCGCTCCGTGATCACTTTCTTTCGCGTGTAAAAAGCAACGGCGTCGGCACCCTGCGCAAAGAGATCACCGTAAAGCGAACTCTTCCAGCCGCCGAACGGAAAGAACGCCATCGGCGCCGGCACGCCGAGATTGATGCCGAGCATCCCGGCCTGGATGCGTTCGCGGAAAATGCGGGCCGCGGCACCGGATTGCGTGAAGAGAGAGACCGTGTTGCCGTAGCGGCTACGGTTTGTCAACGTGATCGCCGCGTCCAGGTCTGGGGCGCGCATCACGCTTACCACCGGGCCAAAAATCTCCTCCCGGCCGACGAACATCTCCGGTGTTACCTCGTCAAAGACCGTCGGCCCGAGGAAGCAACCGCGCGGCCTGTGGGGGACGGTCTGGGAACGGCCGTCGAGGCGAAGCCGGGCTCCTTCCGTCACTCCGCGCTCGATCGCAGCCCGGATCCGCTTTTCCTCACGTGGGTTCACCACGGGACCGAGCGTCGTGGTGTCGTCCAGGCCGTCTCCCAGTTTGAGTTCACCCGCCGAGCAGATGAAGGCATCGACGACGGCGTCCTGTCGCACTCGATCGCCGACCGCCACCAGCACGCTCCCGGCCAGACAGCGCTGGCCCGCAGAGCCGAAGCACGATCCAATCAGGTCGGGCAAGCTGCGCTCCAGGTCGGCATCGGGCAAGACGATCAGATGGTTCTTCGCTCCGCCGTGTGCCTGAACCCGCTTGCCGTGAGCCGCTGCGGTGCGGTACACCGACTCCGCCACTGCCGACGAGCCGACGAAGGAAACTGCCTGGACATGCGGGTTGGTGATGAGCCGTTCGCTTACTTCCTTGCTGCCCTGCACCACGCCGACGACACCCGGCGACAAGCCGGCCTCCGCGAACAGTTCGATGAGTCGGGTGCCGGTGAGCGGTGCCTTCTCGGCAGGTTTGAGGAGGAACGTGTTCCCGCAGGCGACGGCGAGCGACATCATCCACAGCGGAATCAAGGCCGGGAAATTGAACGGCGGAATGCCGACCACCACACCCATCGGTTCGCGGATGGCATGGCAGTCGGCATCCCGCGAAATGTCGGTCAGCGTCTGTCCCATCAGCTGAGAGGGAATGCCGCAGGCAAATTCGACGACGTCCATCCCGCGCCGCAGCGCGCCGCGCGCCTCGCTCAACAGCTTGCCGTTTTCGCGAACGATGCTGTGTGCCACGTCCGAGGATTTCTTTTCCAGCAACTCGCGGAACTTGAACAGGACGTGAGCCCGCTCCGGCGCCGGCGTGGCGCGCCAGCCAGGGAAGGCACGGGCGGCGGCAGCGCAGGCCTCGTCCACCTGCTCCGGCGCGGCCTCGCGCACCGGCGCCAGCACCTCGGCCGTGTCCGCCGGATTGCAGATGTCGCGGCTCGTGTTCCCACGGCCCTCGACCCAGGTTCCGCCGATCAGGTTCAGCGCGGCAGCCGAACGCGAGGATGTGGCAGGCGACCGATCAGGGGCAGCAATGGTGCTCATGAACTCCTCCGGAAGCTGGAGAGTCTGTTCACGGACAAATGCCCGTCGAATGAATCAGCACATTCACGGACGTGGAGACAGGGAGCGGCCGGTTCAGCGCTCCACCACGCTCATGTCCTCGTAGCGTGCCCCGCTGGCCGCGCCTTTCGGTGCCGCCGCGTTGATGCGTTCCAGGTCCGCGCTCGTCAGGGTGATCCCAAGCGCGGCCACATTCTCCTCCAGGTTTTTGCGGCGCTTGGTGCCAGGGATGGGAACGATGCCCTCCCCCTGGGCGAGGAGCCACGCCAGGGCCAACTGGGCCGGCGTCACCTGCTTCGTGGCGGCGATCTCCTTCACCCGGTCCACGAGTTCCAGGTTCTTCTGGAAGTTCTCTCCCTGAAACCGCGGCCTGTGGCGACGCCAGTCGTCCTGGGGCAGATCCTCGAAGCGGCGCAACTGGCCGGTGAGGAAGCCGCGGCCGAGTGGGCTGTACGCGACGAAGCCAATGCCCAGTTCCCGGACGGTGGGGAGGAGTTCGTCCTCGGGGTCGCGGCTCCACAGCGAATACTCGGTCTGCAGGGCGGAGATTGGGTGTACGGCCTGCGCCCGGCGGAGGGTCGCGGGCGCCGCCTCGCACAGGCCGAGGTAGTGCACCTTCCCCTGCCGGACCAGCTCCGCCATGGCGCCGACGGTCTCTTCGATGGGGACGTTTGGATCGACGCGGTGCTGGTAGTAGAGGTCGATGGCATCGACGCCCAACCGCCGGAGCGAGCCGTCGCAGGCCTCGCGCACGTGCTCCGGCCGGCCGTCGATGCTTCCTCCCCCCTACCGTCCGTGCCGCCCACGAAGCCGAACTTCGTGGCCACCCGCACTTCGTCACGCCGGCCGCGGATCGCCTTGCCGACCAGCTCCTCGTTGGTGAACGGGCCGTAGGCGTCCGACGTGTCAAGGAGATTGACCCCCAGGTCCAGGGCCCGGTGGATGGTCGCGAGGGACTCCGTTTCGTCGGCGGGCCCGTAGGCATCGCTCATACCCATGCAGCCGAGTCCCAGCGCGGAGACGAGCAAACCCTGCTGGCCGAGTCGTTGCTGCTTCATTGTGCTTCCTCCTCGTGAAGTTATCCGGGGCCTCGCACGGCTTTCCTGAACACGAATTCTGCAGACCCGCTGCTCGGATGCGGCAGATCATCGCCGACCGGACCTGGTTCGGGCTTGAAACCTAACCCTGACTCCCTTTCTCTTTTCTTTTTATAGAAATTTCCTTCCCTCAAGAGCAGTTCCCAGTCGCGTGGACCACAAACCGTGGCATGGCTCTCCAGAGCCGTGGTGGAAACCGCACGGCTCTGGAGAGCCGTGCCACGTCGTGTGCGCCTGCCCTGCGTGAACCGCTCTAACCTGATCGACAGTACACTTTCAAGGAAAAGCGCCGAAGGAAAAACGGGGCCGGAATGCTCCACAGAAGATTTGCGGTTCGGGCCGTGATGCCGGCGTCCCACCGGCACCACAGCCCAACCATTACCCGATAACGGGGAGGCGATTTTGAAGGGTTGTTGAAAAAGCGGCAGGGGTATCTGTGCGCCATGACGTGCTGGCAGTAAGGTGTTCACCAGCCCCAAGCGTCAGCGCGGGGAAACGCCGCCTACCATCAGGGAGGTCCTCATGCACCGCTTCACGTTCGCCGCCCTCGCCGTCAGCGCCCTGGCCGTCCCTCTGCTCGGCCAGCAACCCGCCCCGGACAAGGCAAAACCCAGGCGCGTCCTGCCCGGCCTGGACGCGACCGGCGCCGTGCGGCTGCACAACCAGTGGTCGCTGCGGCCGGCCGGCAAGCAGGTGGAGCTGGGCGACTTCCCCGTCGCCGCGGCGCTGCACCCCAGCGGCCAGTGGCTCGCGGTGCTGCACGCCGGCTACGGCCCCCACGAAATCCACATCGTCAACCTCGATTCCACCGGGCCGCGCGTCGCCAACCGCGTTACGCTGAAGCAGACCTTCGGCGGCCTCGCGTTCACGCCGGACGGCAAGACCCTGCTCGCCGGCGGCGGCGAATTCGATGTCGTCCACCGCTTTCGCTTTGAAAAAGACGCCGGCCTGCTCGCGGACTACAAATCGCTGGAAATCCCGAAGAAGACTGACAAGTTCATCCCCAATGGGATGGCGGTGAGTCCGGACGGCAAGACCGTGTACGTCGCCGGCACCTGGGGCCACGCCGTCAGCGTGCTCTACCCGGACGAGCCCAAACGTGCCGGGTACGTCCCGCTCGGCAAGGACAGTTACCCTTACGGCTGCCTGCTCGACAAGGCGGGTGAAACGCTGTACGTCAGCCTGTGGAACAAGGCCCAGGTGGCGGTGATCAATTTGAAATTGAAAACAGTCGTCCGCCACTTCAGCACCGAGAAACACCCGACCGAAATGCTGCTGTCGCCGGACGGCAAGGCCCTGTTCGTCGCCTGCAGCAACTCGACGCAGGTGAGCGTCGTCAGCGTGGCCGACGGCAAGAACCTGGAGACGATCCACTGCGCCCTGTACCCGAAGGCGCCCAGCGGCAACACGCCGAACAGCCTGGCGCTGACGCCGGGCGGCGAGCTGCTGTTCGTGACCAACGCGGACGCCAACAACGTCGCCGTCTTCAACGTCAGCAAGCCGGGCAAGGCGAAGCCGCTCGGCTTCATCCCGGCCGGCATGTACCCGACGGCGGTGCGCCTCGACGCGGCCGCCAAGAAGCTGTACGTCGTCAACGCCCGCGGCATCATGCCGAAGTCAAACCGCCACGGCCCCAATCCGATCAAGCTCGGCTACGGCGGCATCCGCGAGTACATCGGCGGCCTGTACCGCGGCACCCTGAGCGTGCTGGACATCCCCACCGAGGAGCGTATGGTCGCCTACACGCAGCAGGCGCTGCTGTGCAGTCCGCTGCGGCCCGACGCGGGCGCCACCGGCGAGCGGCCCGCGGACAGTCCCATTCCCGCGAAGGTCGGCGACGCCAGCCCGATCAAGCACTGCATCTACATCATCCGCGAGAACCGCACTTACGATCAGGTTCTCGGCGACATCAAGGAGGGCAACGGCGACGCGAGCCTGTGCATTTTCCCGGAGAAGGTAACGCCCAACGCCCACCGGCTGGCGCGGCAGTTCGTGCTGCTCGACAACTTTTACGTTGACGGCGAGGTGTCTGCGGACGGCCACGAATGGAGCATGGGCGCGTACGCCACGGACTTCGTCAAGAAGGTGTGGCCGCTCGCCTACCGTGGCAGCCCGACGAAAAAGATGAACATTTACCCGTCCGAGGGCATGCACGACGACATCGAACGGCCGGCGGGCGGCTATATCTGGGACCGCTGCGCCGAGGCGAAGGTCAGCTACCGCAGCTACGGCGAATGGGTCGAGAACGGCAAGACGCCGAAGGACCCGGCGAAGGCGCGCGTCAAGGCGCTGGAGGGCCACATTGACCCGTGGTTCCGCAGTTACGACCTGGACTACCCCGACGTGAAGCGGGCGGAGCGTTTCATTGAAGAGCTGAAGGGCTTCGAGAAGCAGGGCGAGATGCCGCAGTTCATGGTGGTGCGACTGCCGAACGACCACACCTACGGCACCCGGGTCGGCAAGCCGACACCGACCGCGATGGTCGCGGAGAATGACCACGCGCTCGGGCTGACCATCGAGGCGATTACCAGGAGCAAGTTCTGGAAGGACACGGCGATCTTCGTGCTGGAGGATGACGCCCAGAACGGCTCCGATCACGTGGACGCGCACCGCAGCGTGGCCCTGGTCATCAGCCCGTACACCAAACGCAAATATGTTGATTCGACGATGTACTCGACGACCAGCATGTTGCGGACGATGGGGCTGATTCTGGGGCTGCGGCCGATGAGCCAGTTCGATGCGGCGGCGACGCCGATGTACCACGCCTTCCAGGCCAAGCCAGACCTGACGCCGTATACGCATGTGGTGCCGGACGTGGGCATGAAGGCGAAGAACACCGCCCAGGCGTGGGGCGCCGAACTGTCGGCGAAGATGGATTTTTCCGTCGAGGACGCGGCGGATGATTTGCTGTTGAATGAAGTGATCTGGCGCTCGGTGCGCAGGCCCGAACTCGCCGATGCCGCCGCCGGTGCGCTCCGCGTTCGTGTATCCGAAATAGCCGTGAGGGATAAGCGCGCATTATTCACCGCGGAGAACGCAGCGAGCGCAGAGAGACGACAAAGAAATGGATAAACCATTCTTTGTCTTCTCGCTGCGCTCTTTGCGCTCTCTGCGCTCTCCGCGGTGAATAAATCCTGCTTAGCGGCCGTTGTTGCCATACCAGTAGCTCGGCGCCTGGCCATAGTTCGGCGTGTTATAGCCGTAGTTCTGATAATAGTTCGGCTGATAGCCGACGTAGCCGTTGGCGGGGTAGTTGCCGTAGCCCTGGTAGGCAGCCGCCTGCATCACGCCGTAGTTATACAGGTAGGGGTTGTAGCCCCAGTAGTAGGCAGCGGGGTTCAGCTGGGCGGGGTTGGGTGGCGTGAACTGCGGACCAGACGGCGGACCTTGCGGCAGCTGCTTCGCGGGCGACATCTGGGCGCGGCGGCCTGCGGCTGCAGGACGGTGCCCGGGGCGGGCAGGCAACCGCCGTCGCCGCAGAAGCCCATCGTGCAGGACGGCGCGCCGCAGCCGGTGAAGCACGACGGCATGGCCGGCGGCGGGCAGCAGCCGCTGAACTGGCCGCCGCTCATCATCAGCGGGCAGCAGCCGTCGGCCATGATGTTGCCATAGCATACCGGGCTGAAAGCGTTGTACGGCCGAATGCAGATGTACGTGGAATACTTGCTGCAGCGACAGCGCCAGCAGCGCAACCCGGCGGACGACACTTGCGGGAGCACGCCGAGTACCGTCATGCTCAGCAGGCTCAGAAAGAGAAGTTTTTTCATGGCGCGGTGGGTATCCGAGTGTGGGGGCGGACGCCCCAGTCCACCGTCCTGGTGGCGAGCGTGCGCCCGTGATCCGCTGGAAATTTACCACCCGTCCCGAACCGGTGCGGCGGCGGCGACGACTTTTTTTCGCCGCCGCCGTCGCCGCGCCCGGGCGCGACAGGCGCATTGCGCGGATCCCACCGCGGTCGCAGAACGCGCCGAGAAAACGGCGCCGGCGGCGATTTTCGCTCAAGTTCACGCGGCGGCTGCTGGCCGCTTGACCCGGCGCATGTCGAGCACGGGAATGGTGGACAGAATGTCGCGCGTGGTGAGCAGCGCCTTGTCGGCGGACTCGCGCGCCGTCGGCTCGCTGCCGATGGCGACGTGCCAGGCCTGCAGCACCTGATGAACGCGCTCGCGGCGAGCGGCGTCGAGGATGCCGGCGCACTGCGCCGCGGTGAGCAGCCGTTCGGGGTCGGTCGGCGCCTCGTGGTAGTCGTGCGCCAGCAGGGCGCGCTGCAACCGGGTCTCCAGCGCCTTCCACGACTCGATGACGGCCAGGTCAAAGTGATCGCCGGCGAACATCTCCTGGGCGCGGTTGAGCGCTTCGGCCTCGCGCTCGACCAGTTGCGACATGCGGGAGGCGACGTCCTGGGCGCTGAGCCGGCCGCGCAGCCAGAGGGCGCCGGCCTGCGTGACTAGCAGCCAGAAGACGCCCAGGCCCAGCGGCACCCACGGGGCGACGCGCGCCACCCAGGCGATGTCGCTGTGCTTGAGCAGCTGGTTCTCCAGGAGGTAGGCCAGGTACAGACCGCCGTAGAACGGCGGCAGCAGCAGGGCGACGGCGTAGATGTAGTTGCCGAGGCGCTCCGCCGTGCCGGCCCAGCGGGCGCTAAGCAGCATCAGGCTGTAGAAGTAGACCACCAGCGCCACCAGGCCCGCCAGGACGCCGTAGACGAGGCCGATGCTCAGATAAATTTTGTTCTCGTCGAAGCCGTAATCGAAGCCCACGTGCTGGATCTTCTCCACGAGCGGGTGCAGAGCGAACAGCGTGCCCAGCAGCACCAGCGTGAGATGCATCTTCGTCCTGGTGAACTCGGTCATTGATGGGACTCGCCAAATGGGTCGGCGCGGCCCGTGCGCGTGTGAGAGGACGCGCTCCGGGCCGCGTCTGGCGGATATTGTAGGGCGGGGCGTCAATCTAATCTGACGATCACCGCTGTTCAATCTTGTAGTGGTGGTCCTGGCCGAGCAGCCACACCACGTCACGGGGGCGGTCCACGATCAGGGGGAAATCTGGCCGTCCCGGATTTTGGTGAAAGTCTTTACGCCGAAGGCGTTGGATAACAAAGCCCGGGGTCGCGCAGCGCACCCCGGGAACCGAACGTCATTAATTGGCTTACGCCGAAGGCGTTACATCAATTCCCCGGTGTTAACGTGATAGCTCTCCCCGGGGTGCGCTGCGCGACTCCGGGCTTTGTTATCCAACGCCTTCGGCGTAACAATACCAACGTCATGGTACAGTTGCTTGGTAGTAGCGATGATCACGGTAACCTACTTCCCCAAGTTTACGGCTCACGCCCCGTGGAAATCCACCTCCGCCTCCAGCGCGTGCTTCTGAATGAAGTCGCGGCGCGGCTCGACCTTCTCGCCCATCAGCGTGCGAAACATGTCGTCCGCCTTCATCGCGTCGTCCAGCTGCACCCGCAGCAGCGTCCGCTTCGCCGGGTCCAGCGTCGTCTCCCACAGCTCGCCGGGATCCATTTCGCCCAGTCCCTTGAAGCGCGTCACCGACAGGCCGCGCTCGCCGGTCTTACGCACCTCCGCCACCAGGCTGCGCAGGTCCGTCAGCCAGCGCTGCGCCTCGCCATTCTCCAGCCGGAAGCGCTGCGGTGGCTCGCGTCCAGCCACGCGCTCCAGCGGCACCAGGTCCGCCCCGCTCATCCCGAACTCGCGCAGCCGTTCCAGACCGCGGTTGATGGCGCGCACCTCGTGCAACTCCTGCACGTGCAGCGTCACCGCCGGGTGGCCGTTGCCGTTGACGGGAGCCTGCCCGTCCGCACCGGCCACCGGCGTCACGGCTCGCAGCTCATCGCCGACCACGAGCGGGTGGCCCAGCTCTGCTTCCTTCGCCTGGCGGAAGGCGTCCAGCTCCGCCTGCGTCCGGAACCACTGCTCGCCGGTGCCCAGCGTCACGCGGTAGACCGGCAGTCCCTGGTCGGTTGCCCGCGCCAGAAAATCCTTCAGGCTCAGGCCGCGCCGCACCAGGATTTCCAGCGGCTCCGCGACGTCGTTCAGCACCCCCACCAGCCGCTCCAGCTGTTCGCCCTCCAACACCGCCGCCGGCCGCGGGTGCATCCCCGTCATGCCCAGCACCGCGTCGGCCGTCAACTCCTGCAACCGCAGCCGCGTGCCGTCCAGGCCGCGCCGCATCAACTCCTGCGTCATTGCCTCCGCCGTCTGCACGAAGCGCACCTGCTTCTTCTGCGTCACCTTGTACAGGGGCGGCCGCGCCACGTACACGTGCCCGTCCTCGATCAGCTTGCGCATCTGCCGGTAGAAGAACGTCAGCAGCAGCGTGCGGATGTGCTGGCCGTCCACGTCGGCGTCGGTCAGGATGACGATCTTGCCGTAGCGCGGGTTCGCCGGCTCCTCGCTGTAGCCGATGTCCACGCCCACCGCCGAGATCAGATTGCAAATCTCCTCGTTGCCCAGCACCTTCTCCGGCCGCGCCTTCTCGACGTTCAGCACCTTGCCGCGCAACGGCAGAATCGCCTGGTAAAAGCGGTCGCGTCCGCTCTCGGCCGAGCCGCCGGCGGACTGGCCCTCCACCAGGAACAGCTCCGACTCGTCACGGTCGCGACTGGTGCAGTCCATCAGCTTGCCGGGCAGGCCGCCGGAGTTCAGGATGTTCTTGCGGTCCTTCATCGCCTTGCGCACCTTGGCCGCGGCCTCGCGCGCCTGGGCGGACAACTCCACCTTCTTGATGATGCGCAGGGCGTCCTTTGGGTTCTCCTCCAGGAACGTGCCCAGTTGCTCGCTCACCACGCTGATGACGGCGCCCTCGACCTCGGGGTTGTTCAACTTGACCTTTGTCTGCGACTCGAACTGCGGATCGGGCACCTGCACGCTGACGATGGCCGTCAGCCCTTCGCGAAAGTCCTCGCCCTTGGGTTCGACGTTCTTGAACAGCCCTTCCTTGGTACCGTAACTGTTGAGTGTCTTCGTCATGGCGGCGCGGAAGCCGCTCAGGTGCGTGCCGCCGCCGGGGTTGTGGGCGTTGTTGGCGTAGCAGTACACCTTCTCCTCGTCGCTGTCGGTGTATTGCAGGGCCACTTCCACGCGGATGTCGTCAATCGTCTTCTCGATGTAAATCGGCTTGTGCAGCGTCGTGACATCGGCGCGCTTGGTCAGGTACTCGACAAACTCGGACACGCCGCCGGCGTAGTGGAACGTTTCTTCCTTGTTGATGCGCTCGTCGGCCAGCTTGATAACCAGGCCCTTGTTGAGAAACGCCAGTTCGCGCAGGTGCGTCTCCAGGGTGTCGTACTTGAACTCAATGTGGTGGAAAATCTGCGGGTCCGGCTTGAACTTGACGGTGGTGCCGGTGCGCTTGCCGGCGGCGCCGATTTCAGTGACCGGCGTGATCGCCTTGCCGCGCTCGTACTCTTGCTGATACACCTTGCCGTTGCGGCGCACCTCCGCCAGCGTCCACTCGCTCAGGGCCGTCACCGCCTTGGCGCCCATGCCGTGCAGGCCGGCGGAGACCTTGTAGACGCCCTTGTCAAACTTGCCGCCGGCGCCGACGGTGGTCATCGCCACCTCCAACGTCGATCGTTTTTCTTCCGGGTGCATTTCCACGGGGATGCCGCGGCCGTCATCCATGACGCTAACGCTGCCGTCCACGTTGATCTTCACCTGGATGGTGCGGCAGAAGCCAGCCAGAGCCTCGTCCACGCTGTTGTAAACCAGTTCATAGACGAGGTGGTGCAGGCCCTTGCTGCCGGTGTCGCCGATGTACATGCCGGGCCGCTTGCGGATGTGAGCGGCGTTCTTCAGCACCTGCATGCTCTCTTCGGTGTACTCCTCAACGCCGGCCTGGTGGGCCGCCCGCTCCTCCGCGGTCAACTCGTCGGCCACAACCACGTTCGCTTGCTCGCTCATTGCGGTTCCTCACTGTCGAATGCCCCGGCTGGGGCGCTTGTTTACGGTTCAGTGTTCCACGTCCCGGCGCAGAAGCGCAGGTCGGTCAGAGTGGTGTTGGACAGCCGGCCGCGCAGCAGTTGCAGCAGCCGTTTCTTGTGGAAGTGGGCCAGCTCCTGCAACAGCACCGCGTTGGCGACCTCCACCTCCAGCACGCCGCGGCGCAGAGCCACGACGCGCGTGTGCGGGGCGAACTCCGGCCCGACCGCCTCGGCCCAGGCACGCTCCAGGTGCAGCCGGCCCTGCCGCCGACCCCAGCCGCGCGCCGTGAACAACCGGGCGAGGATTTCGCCCAGCGGCTCGGGGCCCTTGTCGGGGTTCTTGCCCTTGGCCATGCGCACTCCTCGTGGGGCAGGCTTTCCAGCCTGCCGACCTGAATGGCAGGCTGGAAAGCCTGCCCCACGACCGGATCACTCGACCTCGCGGAACGGCACCACCAGGTACTGATAATCGTTCGGTTCGTTGCGGAACAGCGCCGGGCTGTTGCCGTCGTTCATCTCCACTGTCAGCGGCGCGTCCACGTCCAGGATGCGCAGCATTTCCACCAGGAACTTCGGATCAAAACTGATCTGCACAGTCTTGCCTTCGTAGTCGATGGGCAGTTCCACGTGCGAGCGGCTGGCGTCGGTGCCACGGGCGGACAACGTTAGTTTGCCCTTGGCGAACTGGAAGACGACGCGGCGGCTGTCGTCCTCCGTCATGATGGCCGCCTGGCGCACGGCGCTCATGAACGGCCCGACCAGCAGCGGAATCTTGATCGGCTGCTTGGCTGGCAGCACCTTGCGGTAGTCCGGAAAGCGGCCCTCCAGCAGCCGGCTGTAAATCATGGCCCGTTCGGTGCGCACCAGGATTTCGTTGGGCCGCAGAGCGACGCGCACCGTTTCGTCCGGTTCCTGCAAGTTGCGTTCAAGCAGCGTCATCGCCTTGGGCGGCACCACGGGCATGTGGCTCTTGGTACTGTGGCCGCCGTGAGCCGTGGCGGGACCGTCCGTACACGCCAGACGCCGGCCATCCGTCGCCACCAGACGAATATGGTCCTCGTCCAGCTCCCACAGCACACCGGTGGTGGCGCCGTAGCGAGCCTGCTCCGCCACCGCGGCGGCGAACTGCGTCCGTTTAATCATCTCGCGCAGCACACCGGCGCTGACCTCGTGGTACTTCTCCTCCACGAACGCCGGGAAGTCTGGAAACGCCGAGGGGTCCTCGCTCGGCATCTCAAACTCGTTGTAGCGGCCGCGCAGCACGCAACTGCCGGGGTTGGCCTCAACGGTGACTTCCTCGTCTGTGGATTCGCGCAGGATGGCGATGAGGCGGGCCACCGGCAGCATGGCCTCGCCGGGCTCCTCGACGGTAACGGAGCGCACGTCGATGCGAATGCCGACCTCCGTGTCCGTGGCCATCAGCGTGCAGCGATCCGGCTGGGCAATGGTTTTGACGTTCTTCAAAATGGGTTTCACGTCGCGGGCCGCCACCGCCACGCTGGCAAGCTGACAGGCCTGCAAGAAACCTTCGCGATGACAAATCGCTTTCATGAGACTGCTCCTGTCTGACCGGCTGGGCTGACGCGCCCGTTTCCGGGTTGAACTCCATTTCCGGATGGTTTTGCTTTCATTCACGCTTGCCGAAGAAATAAATCATCTTTTTCTTTTCTCTCCAGCAGCAGTATTTAAGCAGCGCTTGTTTGTTGTTCGCAGGTCAGTTGCTGCGCTCTTGTTCTTTATCAGCACGCCATTTGCGTAAATGCTACCGTTGTGGAAAACCTGTCGCGCCAGGGTCGGTGGTCTGTTGCGTACTGTTGTCGGCGCCAGTCGTTTACTGACCGTGCAGCTTTCCGGAGCTATCCCATCACCGCTTCTGAACCACGGCGCGACTGGGCGCGACAGGTTTTCCACCATGGTGCAGGCGGTCCGCCTGCATTACGAAAGCTCCGCCTGCAAGCGCCGGACAGCGCCGGACAGCGCCGCATCCTGTTCCAGGGCTCGCTCCACCTTGCGACAGGCGTGCAGCACCGTCGTGTGATCGCGGCCGCCGAAGTACGCACCGATCTGCCCCAGCGACAGGCCCGTCAGCTGGCGGGCCAGGTACATGCCGACCTGCCGCGGCACCAGCACACCCCGATAGCGCCGGCGCGATTGCAGCTGCCGCGGTTCCACCCGGAAGTAACCGCCCACGCGCTGGGCGATGCGCTCCATTGTGATGCGGCCGGCGTCAGCCTGTTCGCGGAAGTGGCCGGCCACCGCGGCCACGTCCGGCGCCGGCCCGGGCTGTCGCAGCAGCGCTTCCAGGTTCGTCAGGGCGCCGTCCAGCTGGCGGGCGCCGCCGGGCAGATGGTCCGCCAGCCAGGTCAGCACTTCCGGGGCGACGGCCAGGCCGCGCTCCTCGGCGCGGCGGCGCAGGACGGCCAGCCGGCTGGCGGCGGACAGCGGCGTCAGGGCGACAGTCAGGCCCGCGGCCAGGCGGCTCGTCAGCCGGGCCGGCAGCGGTTCGCCGCGGTGCGTCAGTTGGGCCGGCCCGGTCAGGGCCGTCAGCACCACCTGCCGCTGTCGCGTCACGGCGTCATCGATCAACCGCACGAGCACCTCGGCCGCTCCGGGTGCCAGGTGTTGCACGTCCTCGACCACGATCAGGTCGGCGTCCTGGCCGGGCGTCGGCGCGTCGGCGGCGGGATGCAGGTCAGCGGCCGCCAGCGCATGGACAACCAGCGCCGGACAATCCCGCGTCAGTTCCTCGATCAGGGCGGACACCAGATGCGTTTTGCCGCTGCCGGTGGGGCCGTGCAGAAGCAGCGGATTGTGACGGCGACGCGGGCGCTGTTGGCGAACGCACTCCAGCACGTCTCGAACCGCCACGAACGCCGCACGGGTTTCCGCGACAGCCACGAAGCGTGCGAAGCTCAGTGCGGGCCGGTGCATGGTTCCGGTAGTTCCCTCCCCGCACCAGGCGGTAGTGTGGGACTGGTTCTAAATTTCGGCCAGAAAACCGGTTGCGAGTACCGCGACGCCACGGGCCGGTGCGCCCGTCGTCTAAAGCATTGTATCCGAAAGGCGGCGCGGGGTAAAGCACAATCGGCCCCAGGATGGCGCGACGTAAGTGCTTGAAAGAATGTGAGATCGGATTGAAAATTGGGAGGAGAGTTGGGGCACGGAGCCGGGTGCGGTATCGGTCCTGTGCGACCGACCGCGCCCGGCTCCGTGCGCCGGTGCTTGCAATTCGGAAGTCATTTCCCCTGTTTCGGTTGCGTCTGATGGTAGCGCGACACACCGAGGCGTTCGCGCACCTGCTGCATGACACTGTCGGGCATGAGGCGTGTCCACAGCGCACTGGGGGATTCCACGGCCGAGGTCGATAACGCCAGCACGCGCCGCCGCTGGACTGGGTCGAACTTGCAGGCGGCGATGATGCCGGCCGGCCAGACACCCTGGTCGCTCACGGCGATGAACAGGTTCGGTAACTCCTTTTCGTGCTTGCCCTCGTAGAGGTACACGTCGAACGGCCCGTGGGCGCCGAAGACGGGTACGACAGGCAAGTTCTCGACGTAGTTGCTGACGCGCGTGGGCCGCACTGCCTCGGTTTGCAGCAGGGCCTGGCTGGGGCGCAGGCTGACCGCGGCCAAAACGGAACCGTCCGCCAATGGCGCACCGACCAGACCGGTCATGCTGGTGGCGGCGGCCGGCCGCGCCAGGACGCGCCCGACAGCAACCCGGGCGGCCACAGCGGCGCCAGGCGGGCCTGGTAGATCAGCAGCGGCTTGAGCCAGTTGCCGTGGTGCTCGTGGGACAGTCGCGTGTACTTCAACTGCAGTTCGTAGGTGTCTTCCTGGATGGTGCCTGCCTTGAGGAACTTCGGGTGTTGCAGCAGGATGTCGAGCCAGGCGAGCAGGGCGTTTTTGTAGTTGGTCAGGGTCCGCGGGTTGACGATGTTGGCGGCCCCCTTGCGGGCGCGGAACAGATCGTAGCGGGCCTTGACCGTTTCCGGCAACATCTCTACCTCGGACTGGTCGAGGAAGGCGTCAATGTTAGTCATCGTCTTGTAGTGCCTGAACCACTGCAGTTTTTCCGCCTCGGGTGACTTCGCACCCTTGAGCGCCGCCTGGTGTTCCAGATCCTTGATTTCTTCTGGTTCCAGATACAGGCCGTTTTGGCGGGCGTATTCCTTGTACTCGCTGTAGCCCTGAGCCCAGGCCAGCCTGGACTGGTAACGGCCCGCGCCGACGAGCACATCGGTTTTCACGTTCCCCTCGTCGGGTTCGGTGCCGAAGAACTTGCGAATCGACCAGCCCTCGCCGCCGAACCAACCTTCCGTCTGGAGCTGCTCGGCGTAGTAGACCTCGGCGCGGGCGGGGTAGCTGCGGAAGATCGATATCGCCATGCGCGGCATACGGTAGCGAGCCGGGTCGTATTCCAGTTTGTCGATGCGGGGGTTGCCGTTCGGCGGCGGCAGCGGCTGCTGGGCGTAGATGTACCAGGCGCGGACGATTTGAAACACGTCCACGTCGTCGCCCTCGAAGTTGCGGCTCTCGGGGTTGGGGCAATAGGGCTTCACCTCGGCAAACTTTTCCGGCAGCACGGGGAACTGCGCCTGCGGTTCGAGCAGCGGCACCGTCTCCTGCGGATTGGTCAGCTTCTCGAAGCGCGAGGGCAGGTCACGGTTCTCTTGCAGGAAACCAACGACCTTGGTGGCGGTGCCATAGTTTTTCAGGCGCTCTTGAAGGCGGCGCACGAAGCGTGGATATTTAGTGCAGAAATCAATGAAGCGTTTGGTGTTGACCTTCTTGCCCTGGGCGCCGGCGGCCCACAGGCTCTCGGGGTAGCGGTCGGCCGGGTCCATCATGCTCATGTCGAGCAGGCACTGCATGACGTTCTGGTCGTCGCTCTGGCCGATCTTGAGCTGGTAGGTGAAACCGATGTGGTAGCGCATCTCCGGGTTGGCGGGCGAGCGCAGTTCGGGGTTGGGATGGTCGTTGCCCTTGTTGCGGCGCTCGCCCTCGGCAAGTAACTCGATACCGCGGGTCACGAAATAATATTTGTCCTTGGGCTTGTCGCACTCGACGGCGACGTTGAAGGACAGGTTCCAGCTCTGGAACAGCCAGGGCGTGATGAAGTGCGGTTGCAGCTTGGTGAGCGAGCGGACGATGCTTTCGAGTTCGTTGTACTCGTGTTTCTTCTGTTTCTCGATGGCGGACAGCCACAGATAGGTGACGGCGATGCCGCGCAGCCCGGACGCGACCAGGCGCAGGGCTGAGCCGGTCAGTTCCGGTTCGCCCTGATCGACCTCGCGCAGCGCAGGTTTTCCGCCTGCTTGTTGATCGACGGGGAGTCCGCTCCCAGCGCCACCCGGCCGCGCAGGAACAGCGACACCGTGAACAGCACCAGGATCAAACCAAAATACACAAACTTGCGCGTCAGCGATTGCTGCTGGAATTTGTTTTGTGCCATTTCATCCTCCTTCGGAGGAGTCATTAGTCATTAGTCATTAGTCATTAGTTTTCTGGGTCGCAGATCAAAGCAAAAGTTTAGGTGCTCGGCTGCGACCCAGAAAACTAATGACTAATGACTAATGACTAATGACTACGTGGGATTCGCGATCTCGCGGGACTTCATCAGGTAATAGCCGAGGATGCCGCAGGGCACCAGGTACGCCAGCAGCGGCAGCAGATTGTCCAGGAACAGCACCTGCATGAGCGAAATGTCGAAGCCGTTGGACACGTAGATCGCCAGGTCATAGCGCGTCACGTCCGGAATGACGCGCATCAGCAACTTGAGCAGCCAGCGGTACGAATCGTCAAAGGCGACAATGACGCCGTACTGTCCGGTTGACTTGTCCAGCGGCGCGTTGATGTTCTGACGGTTCCACAGCCGCACCATTGAGCCCATCGGGCCGCCCTCACGGCCGCCCTCCGTCCGCCCCTCCGCCAGCGAGCGGATGTAGTCCGAGAACAGGCCGGCGCCGCACAAAAAGCCGGTCGCCAGAAAAGCGATGATGCCGCTCAGGTACGTGCTGGCGATCACCGCGATGCCCAGCACCAGACACGCCCCCAGCCAGATCGCCACCGCGCCCTTCAGGAAGTTGATCCAGAACGGATAGTCGCCCTCCAGCAAGTACAGGTCGCGGCGCGCGACGCCGATCATCTGCGTGCTACTGCCCGGCGTCCGCTCCACGTTGATGAGCACCTGCATGGCCGGCGGCTTCTTGCCGTTTTCACCGGGACTGAGCCGGGCCGCGTCCTCGCGCAGCTTCTTGAAAATGGCCGCCGGCACCCGCAGCTTCTGCGTGTGGTAGTCGGTCACCTCGACGCCGCCCATTTGATAGACGCCGTACTTGTTCAGCAGCTGCAGGTCCGTCTCGTTCAGGCCCTCCGCCGGCGCCTCGGCCGCTGGCTTCTTCCGGGGGCCTTCCTTCTGGTGCGCTTTCAGCAGTTCAATGCGCTCGTCGCTGGACTGGTCCAACGCCTTCTTCACGGCGGGCACCGACAGACTGACCGGGCGCGAACGTGAAGGTGCAGAAAACGCCCTGGGCCTCGATGCCCTTGGTGGTGCGGAAGATGTCGAAGGTGAACTCCAGGTCCACCGGTTCGGTGCGGTCGCTCAGCGCCGCCGGCAGCTCGTCGAAGATCCAGATGGCGTACTGCGTTCCCTGGCGCTCGGAGAACAGGCCGGGGCCGGCGATGTAACTGCGGTAGTCCCATTCACGGCCGACGCTCTCGCCGCGGGTGTCGCGGGTGGTGCCGTGGAACGTGAGGTTGTTGGCGAACAGCGGCACCCGGGCGTGATAGCTTTCCGCCGCCGCCTCCGGCGAGACGCCGCGCAGCACATAGAACAGGCTCAGCAGCGTCACCGCCGCCAGTTCGGCGAGCAGCAGCAGGGCGTAGCCGGTGAAGCGGCCCAGGACGATCTCGTAGCGCTGCACCGGCTTGGTGACGATGGTGTGAATGGTCTGGTTCTTGACATCGGCGGGAATGCTGAACGAGCCGAGCAGTACCGCGGTGATGATGAACAGCAGTGACATCGCGAAGTAGGCGACACCAACACGGGTGCGCAGCTGATCCTCGGCCTTGCCGGTGATGTACCAGTCGGCGTACAGGTAGATGATTGGGATGACCAGGCAGATGGCCCAGATGCGCAGCCGCCAGGCTTCCTTGAGGCTGACGCTGGCCAGGGCCCAGATACGGCGGCCGACCAGGCGATGCGCGAACACGTCGAGCAGGATCGGCAGCGTGACGGCGAACAGGGCCAGGCCGCCGCCGAGCGTCAGAAAGAGGGCCTGGGCGAAGGTGTAATGGAGGGTGGGCGGCAGACGCGGCTCGGGGTTGGGCACCGCGATCAGCGGCTGCGAGAAGAACAGCACGATGAAGATCGCGTAGCTGACGGCACTGAGGCTGGCGGCGGCGAAGACGAAGCGCTTGGTGGCGCTCCATTCGGGGTCGATCCAGGCGGGTCGCTGCAGGTAGTAGGCCAGGCCCACGATGACCAGGGCGATGGCCGCCAGGGCGCCGGCGTCCTGCAGCCAGCCGGCCAGCGCCGTGGGCAACAGCGCCCATTCCAGCTGCGGTCGTTCGATAATCAGGCTGGCAAACATGGCGTTCGTCGATCCTGGGTAGAACGGGATGAATCAGGGAAATCGGTCTTTCCGCCGCTTGCAGCTCAGAGTCACCGGACAACACTCTGTGGTCGCAGGCTTTAGCGCGGTTTGCAGGTGCGTGTAGCATGTAGTAGGTCCGGCGAGCCGAGCCGGACCCGCAGCGGGTGCCGCTCGGCTCGCGGCACCTACCCCAGACCGCTACACCCAACCGCAATCCGCTTTAGCCTGCGTATTACCCCGGCACGAAATAAGATCAAATCAATTCTACCGGGGCAGCGTACCGAGTCCACGGATGTAGAAAGTAACTTATCACATGATCCGGCACCCGAACCAAGCGTTTCATGAAGTCCAACAACCGGCCCTGCAACGTCGGCCGGTCGGGCGGCAGGCCCGCCTCGTTCACCGTACCCTTCATGTCGTTGTTCAAATACTCCACTGGGTTCAACTCCGGCGAATACGCCGGCAGATAAAACACCTCGATCTGGTCCCGGTGCGCCTCCACCCAGGCCTGTACCGCCGGCGTCTTGTGGGCTTGCAGCCGATCCGCGATCAGCAGCATCTTCCGCGTCGCCCCTGCGATCAGCTTGGTCAAGAACATCAGGAACACCGCCGCGTCGAGCGCGCCCTGGTAAGTCATGAACCGTACCGTCCCCTCGTTGCTGATGGCCGAAATCTGGTTGACCCGGAGGTGGGGCTTAGGCACCTCCATCGTCGCGCGTGCTCCGAGGCGGGCGTAGCCGTAACCGGGGTGGTGATCGGCCGCCACGCCGACCTCATCGGTCCACAGAATTTCCGCCTGCTCGCGCTCAGCCTGGGCTTCGATGGCGGGGTAGGTTTCCAGCAACCACTCCTCGACCGCGTCGGGATCCTGCTGCCGCGCGTGCCGGCTCGGTTTCTTGGAGGTGTAACCCCAGCGGCGCAAGTACGCGCCGACGGTGCGCTCGGCCAGGTCGATGCCGAACTCCTGGCGGATCAGGTCGCGCACGGCGCGGCGCGTCCACAAGGCGTGCGGGATGCCCACTTCCTCCGGGGAGTGCAGGTCGATGCACGCCCGGATGCGCTCGGCCTGCGGGTCGGACAAGTAGCGCCCGGAACCGAGCGGCCGGCCGCTGCGACCGCCGGGCAGGGCAGACAGGCCGTCGGCGACGTAGGCCGTCCACCAGCGACTGATGGTTTCGTGGCAGACGCCCAGGAGTTCGGCGAGATCCAACTCGGAGTAGCCCAACTCGATCCCCCGTAAGGCGCGCAGACGCAGCACCTGGAGGGCTTCATCCGACAACTGGCGGGCGTCAGGTAACTGGATGGACATGAGCAGTCTCCGTCTCGGAGTGTCGCGGTTATTCTCCCAACGGACTTTTGAGCAACTTTCATGCCGTGGTAATAAGCCGAACGCAAACTAAAGTTTGCGGCTACGGCCTGAGCCGGGCAAGCCGTTTTATCCGCTTGCGGCAGAAGTCCCTCAACTGCCCACGTCGGTCACATGTTCGGAGCGCTCCTTGCCGTCGCCTGTGGCGGCCGGCGGTGACGGCGGCGCGGCCTGGCGCTGGCCCTCGGGCAGATAACGGCGGCCGGGGTGGGCCTTGCTCTGCTGCACGATGTGCAGGAACAGATCCTCCAGCGTCGTCGTCGGATGCCCCAGGAACTCCAGCTTGCCGCCGTGCCGCGCCAGCACCTCTTCCAGGTCGCGGCGCAGTTCGTCGTTGATCTGCACCCCGCTGGCCCGCAGTTCCAGCCGCTGCACATCCTCCAGCAGCGTCTTGACGCTGCCCATTTCCTGCAATTCGCCCTCGTTCAGGATGGCGATGCGGTCGCAGATGTCCTGCACGTCCTCCAGACGGTGGCTGCACATGATGACCGTCTTGCCCAGGTTGCGCAGATCCACGATCTTGTCCTTCATCCAGCGTGTGCCGAGCGGATCGAGGCCGCTGGTCGGCTCGTCGAGGATGACGAGTTCGGGATCGTTGATGAGGGCCTGGGCGAAGCCGATGCGCTGTCGCATGCCCTTGGAGTATTCGCGGAGGATGCGCTTCTTGTCGGCGCTGAGGCCGACCATGTCGATGAGCTTCTGAGAGCGGGCGCGGCGCTCGGCGGGCGGCAGGTTGAACAGGCTGCCGTAGAAGTCGAGCGTCTCCTCGGCGGTGAGGAAGCGATACAGATACGACTCCTCGGGCAGGTAGCCGATGCGCTCGTTTTTCTTGACATCGGCGGCGGGCTGGCCGAACAGGTACGCCTCGCCCTCGGTGGGGAAGAGTAGACCGAGCAGCAGCTTGATGGTGGTGGTCTTGCCGGAGCCGTTGGGCCCGAGCAGGCCGAAAATCTCGCCGCGACGGATTTCCAGGTTGAGGGCGCGCAGGGCGACCTTCTTCTGCCGTCCCCAGAAGTCGCGGTAGACCTTGGTGAGCTTGCGTGTCTCGACCAGGACGTTGGAATCACTCATGAACAGCTACCTCGCCTGTTCGCAATACTCGACCGACGGGCGCGGCGTTGTGGGTTGCTACGCCGTCAGGGTCGTCAGGGTTCGCCGGTTTGTGCGCTTGTGCCAAGCGGCTTGGCGGAGGTTATCTTAACAGAAACGGCCGGCGCTGCCAGGGGGCAGTCAGGGGTGAACCTTCGGTTTCGGGCGAGCGGCGCGGCGTCCGGCCCGCCGGTACTGCGAGTCACCGGCGCTGACGCCGCGCCGCTCGCTCAATTCCAGAGGCACAGTCGCTGCGCTCCCGGTCAAGGGTCGGATACTTTACTTTTCACACGATTTTCGTTGGCGGTCCGTTCGGCGAGCGCGGTACACTCGGCGATCTATGATGGTCTTTTATTCGTGGTTTCCGGCCTCTTTTCAGGAGAGTTCCGATGTGCTTTCCTCGTCGCCATCACCAGGGCTTCACGTTGATCGAGCTACTGGTGGTGATCGCGATCATCGCCATCCTGATCGGTCTGCTGCTGCCCGCCGTGCAGAAGGTCCGCGAGGCCGCCGCCAGTGCCCAGTGCCGCAACAACCTGCACCAGCTGGCCACCGCCTGCCACAACTACCACAACGTTTACGGCCGTCTGCCCTACGGCCGCCGCTACGACATCTGGGACACCTATACCTGGTCGGAACTGGTCCTGCCCTTCATTGAGCAGGAGAACGTCTACAACGGCTACTGGACCATTAACCAGACACCGTATTTCACGAACTACCCCGGCCCCAACGGGCCGATTGGCGACGACGTGCAGTTGCGGAACTCACGCACCACGGTCATCCCGACGTTCCTGTGCCCCAGCGACAACGGGCCGCTCGGCAACGAGATGAACACGGCGCCCTACGGCTTCATCCGCGGCAACTACCGCGGCTGCACCGGCAGCGGCGACATGTACGGCGCTGCCATCAATGACGGCACCGCCGGCCCGTGGGGCCTGGGCGTCTTCGGCGTGCAGCACGGCCAGAGCGCCGACGCCGGCGCCGCCGTCAGCTCACTCAACATCCGCCTGACCGACATTCGCGACGGCTCCTCCAACACGCTGATGCTGGCCGAGGGCCTGGTCAGCACAACCGGCCCGACTTCGGGCTGGGGCGGGGTGATCGGCGAGCAGGTGTATGGCAACATGGGCGGCGCCCTGTTCAGTGCCACGCTGACGCCGAACTCCACGTCGCCGGATCGGCCCATCGGCCCCTGCCCGGCGGATGCGGGCGACCTGAGTTACACCGCTCCGTGCCAGAGCCTGGGCAGC
Organism: uncultured Gemmataceae bacterium; assembly: GCA_963750165.1. Classification (GTDB taxonomy): domain Bacteria; phylum Planctomycetota; class Planctomycetia; order Gemmatales; family Gemmataceae; genus CAVVPN01. The sequence continues at coordinate 2,377,723 of CAVVPN010000003.1, forward strand.
AACGCCTGGTGGACGCCCAGCGCCGCCGGCTCGTACGCCGGGGCTCGCAGCCGGCACACCGGCGGCAGCAACGCTGCCCTGGCGGACGCCTCGGTGCGCTTCTTTTCCAACGGCGTCGATCAGGCCACCTGGCGGGCGATGGGCACGCGCAACGGCCGCGAAGCGCTCACGGATTTGCCCTGACCGAAGGAGGAGTCGAACATGGGTTCGCTGTGCAAGCGCTGGGTCGGGCTGCTGGTGCTGGCGGCGGTCTGCGCCGCGGGCTGCGGCGACAGTACCACCGGCACCGTCAGCGGCGAGGTCACCTACGAGGGCAAGCCGGTGGAGACGGGATACATCACCTTCCACCCCGCCGACGGCGGCAAGGGGACCGAGGTCGCCGCCCCCATTAAGGACGGCAGGTTCACCGTGGCCAACCTCAGCCCCGGGCCGAAGATGGTCCACATTGCCGGCAACAGCAAGGTGGAGTTCGCACGCACTACCGAAGAACTGCGGCAGCAGTCCAGGGCCAAACCCAAGGTGGACCCGGTCACCGGTCTCATTCCGGCTCCCGACGCGGTGCCGAACGACGCCGAGGGCAACCGTGTCCGGGTGGTGGTGGAGGCAGGGACGCAGACGATGAACTTTCCGCTGAAGAAGCCGGCGGCGAAGAAGCAGTGACGCGGAGCGCTAGGCCGCAAGCGGCAGACAAGATGGGGATGGCGCTCCAACTGCTCTTTCTGCCGCTTGCGGCCTGGCGCTGCTCTTACGCCTGCTCGAACGCCACCACCACGCACGTCACATTGTCGCGCGAGCCGCGCTCCAGCGCCATCTCCACCAGCTGATCGGCCCACGCCTGCGGGTTGGGGTAGCGCGTCACGCCCTCGCGCAAATCGTCCTCGGTGATGTGGTTGGTCAGGCCATCGCTGGCCAGCAGCAGACGGTCGCCCACTTCGGGCGTGAGCGGCACCACTTCCGCGTTCTCGAAGGTGCCGGTGAAGCCCAGGAAGCGGTGCAGTACATGCTGGTAGGGGCTGTTGCGGGCCTCCTCCGGCGATAGGGCGCCGCTCTGCACCAGTGCCTGGGCGACGGAGTGATCGACGGTAAGCTGCTTGACCTGATCGCCGCGGATGAGGTAGGCCCGGCTGTCGCCGAGGCCGGCGACGTAGACCCGGTTTTGCTGGTGCAGGGCGAGCACGGCGGTGGTGCCCATGCGGCGTCCCGGGGGCTGGTCGCGGCCGGCATCGACGATGGCGGAATTCGCTTCCTGCAGGGCGCGCAGCACGGCGTTGTTGGCGGTATCCTGGGCGGCCAGGCGGTCCTGCACGACCCTGGGAATGATGTCCGCTGCCAGACCGCTGGCCTGTTCGCCGCGATCCTGACCGCCCATGCCGTCGGCCACCAGGAACAGGTGGTTGACCGGATCCACGACAAAGCGATCTTCGTTGTTTGGTCGGACTCCCTGCGCCGTGCGGCTACCGACGTGGAGTACAAAGTCGGCCATGAGGAGGACTCTCCCGCGTGACGGTCCCACCCCCGCCGGGCGCACCACTTCCGGGGGTTCTTTTTCCTTAGCTCATCTTATCTTGTTTTGCAAGCCTGAGCTACAGCAGGCTGGCCGGTTTTCGGGGTTTCGGCGGCGCGGAAGGGCGCCGAATCTCGACGTGTGAAAAAGTTGGCCCCCTTGGCCTCCTTGGCCCCCTTGCTCGGTCAGGCAACGCCGGCCGGCGTCCGGCTGTGCCAACCGCACAGGCCGGCGGCGACCCGCTGGCGGCCGGCGGTTGGGCGGATATAACAACAACAACGCCTTCCCATTCCTGGGCTTGGCACCGAGGAAGGACCAGCCGCAGTGACGTCACAACCGCCGGCCCTGCACGTCTGGCTGCCGCCGCTGAGCGCTCTCGACCGGCGTCTGCGGCGTGCGGAAATCATGGATCAGGAGGATTTGGACCCGCGCGCCCACGAGGCCGCCCTGCGCGGCCTGGAGCGCATCAACCGCCTGAGCGGCAGCAACGGGGTGTTGTGGCGTGAGGTTTGCGAGTTGTTCCGAACCGCGCCGGCGCGGCCGCTGCGGCTGCTGGACGTGGCCACGGGCGCGGGCGATGTGCCGCTACGGTTGTGGCGGTGGGCGCGGCGGACGGGGTTGCCGCTGGAGGTGGCCGGCTGTGATCGCAGTGCCGTGGCGGTGGCGCATGCGCAACGGCGGGCGCGGGAGCTGGGCGCCCAGGTGACGTTCTTCCCCTGCGACGTGTTCCGCGACCCGCTGCCGGCCGACTTTGACGTGCTGACCAGCTCGCTGTTTCTGCACCATCTGGACGAGGCGGAGGCGGTGACGGTACTGCGAGCCCTGGCGGCGGCGGCGCGGCGGCTGGTGCTGGTCAACGACCTGGAGCGGAGTCTGCCCGGCCTGTTACTGGCGGTCGCGGGGACGCGGTTGCTGTCGCGCTCGCCGGTGGTGCATCACGATGGGCCGTGGTCGGTGGCGGCGGCGTTCACGGTGCCGGAGGCGCGGCGGCTGGCGCGGGCGGCGGGGCTGACCGGGGCGCGGGTAACGCGCTGCTGGCCGTGGCGCTGGCTGTTGACGTGGCGGCCCGATCTTTCTTTCTCCCTCCCCTCTGGTGGGGGAGGGTCGGGGTGGGGGGGATGACGCACGACTGCGACGCACTGGTGATCGGCGGCGGCCCCGGCGGCGCGACGGCGGCGCTGCTGCTGGCGCGGGCCGGCTGGGCGGTGACGCTGCTGGAGCGGCAGTCATTTCCGCGGCGCAAGGTGTGTGGCGAGTACCTGTCGGCGACGAACCTGCCGCTGCTGGACCGGCTCGGCGTCGGCGATGTGTTCCGCGACCTGGCCGGGCCGCCAGTGCGGGAGGTCGGCCTGTTCTGCGGTGAGCGTGTGCTGCGTGCCGACCTGCCGCGGCCGGACGGTTGTGGCTGGGGCCGGGCGCTGTCGCGCGAACGGCTGGACACGCTGCTGTTGCGGCGGGCCGTCGCGGCCGGCGCCGACGTGCGCCAGCCGTGGGCCGCGCGCACGCTTTTGGACCTGGGCGACGTTTATGAGTGTGAGGCGTTCTCGACGGAGACGCGAGCGGCGGTACGGCTGCGGGCGCCGGTGGTGATCGCGGCGCACGGTTCGTGGGAGGCGGGGGCGCTGCCGACGCAGAGCCCGCGGACGCCGCCGCGGCCGGACGACCTGTTCGGTTTCAAGGCCCACTTCCGCGGCAGCCGGCTGCCGGACGGCCTGATGCCGTTGCTGGCGTTCTCGGGCGGCTACGGCGGCATGGTCCACTGTGACGACGGCCGCGTCAGCCTGTCGTGCTGCGTGCGTCGCGACCAGCTGGGGCGGCTGCGGCGCGGTGACGACGCCGGCGCCGGCGAAGCGGTGCTGGAGCACATCACGGCGGCGTGTGCCGGTGTGCGGCGGGCGCTGGCCGGGGCGGAGCGCGACGAAGCCTGGCTGGCGACGGGGCCGATCCGGCCGGGGGTGCGGGTGCGGCCGCGGCGGGGGCTGTTCCAGGTCGGCAACGCGGCCGGCGAGGCGCATCCGGTGGTGGCAGAGGGCATCAGCATGGCGCTGCAGGCGGCGTGGCTGCTGACGACGGAGCTGGGGCGCTGGCGGCACGGCGGCGCGGACGTGGCGGCGCTGGCGGTGACCGGCACGGCGTATGCAGGGCGGTGGCGGCGGAGTTTCGCGGGTCGGCTGCGGGCGGCGGCGGTGGTGGCGCACTGGGCGATGCGGCCGGGCGCGGTGGCGCCGGTGCTGCCGTGGCTGCGCTGTTTTCCGGCGCTGCTGACGTTGGGGGCGTGGCTGAGCGGCAAGGCGACAAGGATAACATCATGACATTGGCGCTGGTCGGCGTGGGCACGGCGGTGCCGGCGACGGTGATCGATCAGGACGAGGCGCTGCGGATCGCGCGGTCGCTGTGCTGCCGCACGGCCGAGCAGGCGACCTGGCTACCCGCGATGTACGGTCACACCGGCATCGAGCGCCGCCATCTGGTGCTGGGGCCGGACGTGGTGCGCGACGTGCTCGACGGTACGCGCCGCTCCGGCTCGCCATTCCTGCCGAGCGGCGCCGCCGACGACCGCGGTCCGACGACACGCCAGCGTCTGGAGCATTACACAGCGGCGGCCGGGGCGCTGGCGCTGACGGCGGCCCGGCGGGCGCTGGAGCAGGGCGGCCGGCCGGCGCGGGCGATAACGCACCTGGTCACCGTGTCCTGCACCGGCTTCCACGCGCCGGGGGTGGACGTGGAGCTGATCCAGGGGCTGCCGCTGCCGGCGGGGGTGCAGCGGACGCACGTCGGCTACATGGGCTGTCACGGGGCGCTGAACGGTCTGCGCGTGGCCAACGCCTTCTGCCGGGCGGAGCCGGCCGCGTGCGTGCTGCTGTGCGCCACAGAGCTGTGCAGCCTGCACTACCATTACGGCTGGGATCCGCAGAAGATCATCGCCAACGCGCTGTTCGCGGACGGCTCGGCGGCGCTGGTGGCGGTGCCGGCGCGGTCGGCCCCGGCCGACGCCTGGCGGCTGATGGCCAGCGGTTCGTGCGTCTTCCCCGATTCGCGCGACGCCATGACGTGGACGGTCGGCGACCACGGCTTCGAGATGACGCTGTCGAAGCAGGTGCCGGGGCTGATTGCGCGACACCTGCGGCCGTGGCTGGCGGACTGGCTGGCGGGCCACGAGGCGGCGCCGGCGGACGTGGCCAGCTGGGCGGTGCACCCGGGCGGGCCGCGCATCCTGGACGCGGTGGAGGCGGCACTGGGGTTGCCGCGGGCGGCGACGGCGGCGTCGCGGGCGGTGTTCGCGGAGCACGGCAACATGTCATCGCCGACAGTGCTGTTCATCGTGGAGGAATTGCGCCGGCTGGGGGCGCCGCGGCCGTGTGTGGCGCTGGGCTTCGGGCCGGGGCTGACGGTGGAGGCGGCGCTGTTCCGGTGATCTATTTCTCATGTTATCAAACCGGGAAGGAGCCATGAAGGTTGGCGGGAAATTGCTTCTCTGATTGACTCGTTCTCCCCGATGTCTAACATCAAACGGTTCCTATCGAAACTCGTCGGCCTGACCGGCGCCAGCGCCGGCAGGTCAGAACCGGGAGAACGATACCATGATGCGTGCGGTGTGTGGACTGGCGCTACTTGCGATTCTTGCCGCCGCGCCGGCGTCGGCCCAGGCGGGCTTCGTCACGGCCGTGACGATCAACTCCCCCAACCAGCTCACGGACGGCGCCCCTCCGAACCCATTTGAGATCGGCTGGAGGTTTACACCGAACCAGCAACTCGTCGTGACCGCCCTGGGCACGTGGGACGGCAATGGCGTGACGATCCCTTCGGGCACCAAGGTCGGCATCTTCGACAGCTCCGCCAACCTGATCGCCAGCGTCTCGATCAGCCCCACGTCAACCCTCAGCAATCAGTTTCGCTACGAGAATCTGGCGACTCCTGTGACGCTGTCGGCCGGGAACGCTTACACCCTGATCGCCCTTTTCCCCGCCGGTGCGGTGGCGCCCGAGTACAGTGCCGCCGCCTCGTCCTCGTACTCGACCGACCCTGCCGTGGGCACCATTCACTTCACCAACGCATACCTCTCCCCCGGGACGACGGACCTCACTTATCTTGGGACCGTGAACGGCGGGTTTGCCGATTACGTTCAGTTCGGGCCTAACTTCCAGTACCAGTCGAACGCCGCACCCGAGCCGGCGTCCGTTACCCTATTCGGCATCGCACTCCTCAACCTGGCGGGCTACGGACTGTATCGGCGGAAATGCCGCCGCTAATGCCAAAGCCCCCGGGGCGCTTCGGGCCGGGGCTGACGGTGGAGGCGGCATTATTCCGGTGAGCGGGTGGTTGCCTGCGGCCCAGCGGCGCGTTATTCTGCGGCATCGCGTTCCACAACAGCGGTTTGTCGAGCGAGGAGCAACCATGAAGCAAACGGGAGTGCTGCTGGCGCTGCTGAGCGCCGGCGTGCTGGCGCTGGCGAGCGTCCGCATGGCGGACGGCCAGGACAAGGGCAAGGACAAGGCGGTCGGCAAGGACAAGGTCGGCAAGGACAAGGGCGGCAAGGACAAGGCTCCGGAAGTGCCGCCGCGCAAGGGCAAGACCGAGGTCATCCGCCTGTTCAATGGCAAGAACCTCGAGGGCTGGGAGGGCGAGAAGGATTTGTGGTCGGTCAAGGACGGCACGATCATCGCGAAGAACAAGGATCCGATCAAGGTGAGCACGTACCTGCTGACCAAGCGGAAATTCACGGACTTCCGCCTGACGGCGACGGTGAAGCTCGTCGAGTCGGAGATGCACTCGGGCATCGCGTTCTGGGGCCGCAAGGCGCCGGACAAGGGCGCCCCGTACACCTACGCCGGCCATCTGGTGATGTTCCCGACGGGCTGGGGCATGTACGACCTGTTCGGCCGCGGCGGTCTGCCGGTGTCGGGCGCCCCGGCGAAGAAGGTCGGTAAGCAGCACGACTGGAACGATCTGGAGATTCTGGCCCAGGGCAACCGCGTGCGTGTGGCGGTCAACGGCGTGCAGGTCGTGGACTGGCGCGACCCCGAGCCGAAGCGCATCATGGAGGGGCCGATCGGACTGCAGCTGCACTCCAACAAGGTGCCGCAGGAAGTCCACTTCAAGGATTTGATTCTGACGACGTTCCCCGAGTCGCAGATGATCACGCTGCAGCCGCAGACCGAGGTGAAGGGCAAGAAGGACAAGAAATAACGGCAACCGAACGCTCGCGCCCGGGGCCGCAGTACAGGTGTCTCGCACGTAACCTGGATTGCGGCCCCGGGCGCTTACCCGTGCGGCCGGTCTGCGGTGGTGATTTGTTCGGCCCCGTTGCACGTCGCCTCGCCTGCCGTTGGGTTGACGCCGCGAGCAACGGGCTGTTCCGCTACCGTCCCGTCTGTCAGGCGGACGAACTGCCGAACCGCTTTACCCCCACTTTCCAAAATGGAAACCAGGTCGCCGGCCTGCCCTTGCTGTGCCGCCTCCCGAGCCAGGCGGACCGCGTCGCGCAGTTCGTTCGCAGAGCCCAACGTGTCTTCCGTGTTCTCGTTGACGATGTAGAACTGAGACATCATTCGTCTCCTGTGCCATGCGTCTCGGGTTCGTGCGCTCGGTCGATGTAGACCCAGAGGTGCTTGAGGGCGGCCTGGGCGTGAACCTCGAGGAATTGCTGGGGATCGGCGATGGATTGCAAAACTTGCGCCAGGTGATTGGCCGCGCTGAGCCGATCAACCCCGGCGGACTCGAACGTGCCGGTGGCGGTGTGCTGAAGCCCGAGAGCTTGCAAAATTGGCACAACGTTGTTGCGCAGCCCGGACCCCATGTCGCCGGTGTAAGAGATGCGCAAAATCACCCGCCACATCGCCTACCCTACCGTTGCCGGGTGTCGCCCGCAAAGCAGTTCGCATGATCCCACGCCGCGTCCGCACCGTCGAGGGTAGACCGAGTGTCGTTGAGTTCGGCCTGCCCGACCCATAGCAACCAGCGACTCGGCCAGGGGAAATGCGGCCGATCCAGTACGCCTCACGCTTTGCGCATGGCTTTCTGCACCGTGACGCCCAGATCCGCGGGGCTGTCGGCGACGATGATGCCGGCGGCGCGCAGGGCGGCGATCTTGTCCCTGGCGGTGCCGGTGCCACCGCTGATGATGGCGCCGGCGTGGCCCATGCGCTTGCCTTCCGGCGCCGTCTGCCCCGCGATGAACGCCGCCACCGGCTTCTTGACGTATTGCTTGATGAACGCCGCCGCCTTCTCCTCCGCGTCGCCGCCGATCTCGCCCATCATCAAAATCGCTTCCGTCTGCGGGTCGTCCTGGAACAGCTTCAGCGCGTCAATGAACGAGGTGCCAACGATGGGGTCGCCGCCCAGGCCGACGCACGTCGATTGGCCGAGTTTGAGGTTCGTCAGTTGCCAGACTGCTTCGTAAGTGAGCGTGCCGCTGCGGCTGAGGACGCCGACCGGCCCCGGCGTGTGAATGTAGCCGGGCATGATGCCGATCTTGCACTGGCCTGGCGTGATGACGCCCGGACAGTTCGGACCGACGAGCCGCACCGGTTTGTCCTTGAGGAAGCGCATGGCACGGGCCATGTCGAGGACGGGAATGCCCTCGGTGATGGCGACGATGACGGCGACGCTGGCGTCCGCGGCCTCCATGATGGCGTCGGCGGCGGCCGGCGGCGGCACGAAGATCATGGTGGCGTTGGCCCCCGTCTGGCGCACCGCCTCGGCGACGCTGTTGAACAGGGGAATGCCCTCCTTGACGGTGCCGCCCTTGCCCGGCGTGATGCCGCCGACCAGCTGCGTGCCGTACGTCTTGCACTGCAGCGCGTGGAAGGTGCCGGCCTTGCCTAAACCCTGGCAGAGGACGCGCGTGTTCTTGTCAACGAGGATGCTCATGGTCGGTTAACCTTCTTGCTTCGACTGTTGGATTGCCTCAATCAATCGCTTCGTACTTTCGATGTTGGAGCGGTACAGGTGGCTGCGCTGTCCGGCGAGGGTGAGGTAGCCGCCCAGGACAAACAGGCTCAGTCCCGTGGCGGCCATCGCCCAATCGACCTCCGGCCGCGACAGCGACCCACCGCCCAGGAGCAGCCCCAGCCCGACCGCAAACAGGCCAAGGAATATCTCCACCTTGGCCCAGGCGCCGCCGAACCGTGGGACCCGTTCACTCGGCATGGAACAGTTCCGGTTATTGACCGAGCGTTGGGTTACGCCGTTACCATCGGGTCGGACGCCGCCCAGGCACTTCTACCCTGCGGCGTCATGGCAAACCAACCCCGCCACACGTAACTCAGGTCCGCCGGGTTCGCGCACGCTGGCTCGTCTTCCCGTTTCACTTCCAACAACCCCTCGGACACCAGGCGAACGATGCGGTCAGCGATTTCCTGGAGCGGGGGCGCCTCCTTCGCGGGGCGAAGATAATATGCCCCGGAGGCGCGGCGGTCGTACTCCTCGGAGGACAAATCGAAGCAAACGAGTTGGTAAATCTCCTCCAAATTTTCCCAGTCGTCCGCGGTGGCGTTCAGGATTTCCCAGCTCGTCTTATCGACCGCAACCATGACAGCCTCCGTCATTTCCAGAAGGGCCGAAAGTGTGGGGCACGAAACACCCGGCCGTCGGCCCTGCGTACCGTGTGGCGGACCATCTCCTCACCGGTCGTCTCGTGACGGAACATTTCCTGGATACTGGTCCCGCCTGGGTTCCGCAGGTTCGTCGAAGGTTCCACCTCGGTCCGGATGACTTCCCATTGACCCGGGTCCGCTTCGTAATCCTTCAGCAAGTCGGCGAACGACCGGCTCACGAATCGACTCCATGATACCGCCGCACCGTCGGCCCCTGCCAGCCGGCCCTGGGTTCACTTCGCCGCCGCCACCACCTTCTTGGCCGCGTCGGTCAGGTCGGTCGCCGTCTGCATCATCGGCAGTTCCGACCGGGCTGCCGTCAAAATCTCGCGGGCCTTCTCGGCGTTGGTGCCCTCCAGTCGCACCACCACCGGCACGCGGAAACCGACCTCGCGCCCGGCCTTCACCAGCGCGTCGGCGATCAGGTCGCACTTGGCGATGCCGCCGAACACGTTCACCAGCACGCCCTTCACCCGCGGGTCCGCCAGGATAATGCGGAACGCCTCGATGGCCCCCGCCTCGGTCACGCCGCCGCCCACGTCCAAAAAGTTGGCCGGCTCGCCGCCGTGGTACTTGATGATGTCCATCGTGCTCATCGCCAGCCCGGCGCCGTTGACCAGACAGCCGATGTTGCCGTTCAGGCTGATGTACGTCAGCCCCGCCTTGCCCGCCCGCAGCTCCGCCGGGTTCTCCTCCGTCACGTCGCGCAACTTCTCGATCTCCGGGTGGCGGAACAGGGCGTTGTCGTCGAACGTTACCTTGGCATCGACGACGACCACCTTGCCCGACTCCATCACCGCCAGCGGGTTCACCTCGGTCAAGGTGCAGTCCTTCTCCAGGAACACCTTCGCCAGCGCCACCAGCGTGTCGGCGGTCTGGGCCACCTGATCGCCGGTGAAGCCCAGGTCCAGGGCCATTGCCCGCGCCTTGAACGGGTGCAGGCCGGCGGTCGGGTCGAAGTGCAGTTTGAGGATCTTCTCCGGGTGCCGCGCGGCGACCTCTTCGATCTCGACGCCGCCCTCGGCGCAGGCCATCAGCAACGGCAGGCCGACGGCGCGGTCGAGCAGCACCCCCGCGTAGACCTCGCGGCCAATCTTCTCCTTCGCCTCGACCACCAGCACCTTCGCCACCTTCTGGCCGTCCACGCCGGTTTGCAGGGTGACGAGCGGGTGTTTGAACATCACCTCCGCGCAGCGGGCGACGTCCTCACGCTTGGTCACGAACTTGACGCCGCCGAGTTTCTCCGCGTCGGCCTTGACGCCGGCGAACGCCGGCAGAATGGCCTTGATCGAATCGGGATCGTCGGCGGCGCCGGGGCGGTAACCGCTGCCCTTGAAGCCGCCCTTGCCGCGGCCGCCAGCGTGGACCTGCGCCTTGAGCACGATCGGACCGCCCAGCTTGTCGAAGGCCGCCACCGCTTCCTGGGCCGACGACGCCACAATGCCTCGCGGCACCGGCGCTCCGGCCGCCGCCAGTAACTCTTTCGCCTGGTATTCGTGAATTTTCATGATGACTTCCTCAGCTGGATCAACATATCTCTATAAAAAATTAGCCACAGAGGACACAGAGGACACAGAGAGAAAGACAGAGAAAGAGTTTTCTCGGTCTGCCGATCTGTTACTGCGTCCGACCGTTCTGTTGTCATCACGCATTTTCGCAAGGCTTTGTTGTTCAATATCTTGCGGCAGCATGTGATGTCTTTAGAAAAGTCGGACGCAGTAATTGGTTTGTTTTCTCTCTCTGTGACCTCTGTGGCTAATTCTTCAACACTTCAATCTGCCCCGGGTCCGACACCATGATCTGCGGCCGTTCGCGGTACAGCGTCAGCGTGCCGGTCACGCGGATGCGCTGGCCGTCGAAGAGCGACCGCAGCGCCTTCGTGTCTTCTTTTTTGAACTTCGTCTGCGCTTCCTCGTTCAGCACCACCGTGAAGTTACCGTCGTTGCGGTAGTTCTCCTCGGAGTTCAAAAACACCAGCTTCGCGCCGCCGCTGGCCCCGGTCGATTGCACCTTCATCTCGACCGTCACCTTCTTGTCGAGGTTGGCCTTCACCACCTTCGGCGTCAGCTCCTCGCCGCTCGCCAGCTTCGGCCCCTTGTCCTTCTGCGCCGGCTGCAGCACGCGCAACGGCAGCTTTTGCCGGATCGTCACGTCGCCGTCCACGTCGCGGATCTGCAGGCTGACCGTCGGCGTTTTCGCGTCCCAGTCAATCGCGATGAAGCCGAAGTTGTCGCCGGTGTTCATCGTCATCACGCGGTGCCGGTTCACCAGTTGTTTGCGCCAGCCGCTCTTGAAGCCCTGGTTCAACCCGCTGCTCGTCAGGTCGAAGAGCGGGTAGCCAAGGCCCGCGTCGATCACCGACAATTCCGCCATGTGCAGGTCGCCGCTCAGCACCACGACGCCGTTCGCCTTCGTGTCCTTCAGCAGTTGGAACAGCCGCGCGCGCTCGCGCGGCAGGTTCATCCACTTCTCGAACGGCTGGTCCTCCGCCACCAGCTGAATGCTGGAGCACAACAGCCGCAGCTGCGCCGGCTCGCGCAGTTGCCGCTCCAGCCATTTCCACTGCGCCTCGCCCAGGATGGTCTTGGTCGGCTCGTCGTCGGGGACGTAGGTGCCGCCCTTGCCCGCCTGCTTCAGCGGGCTGCGGAAAAAGCGCGTGTCCAGCAGGATCACCTGCACGCGCTGCCCCGGTGGGCCGAACAGCTTCGCGTCGTATACCCCCTCCTGCTGGCGCCGCGGCGAATCCGCCGGCTCGCCGAAGAAGTCCAGGAACAGCTTCTGTGACTGCTTCTTCAACGGGAACTCCGTGCCGGCGTCGTTCAGGCCGTAGTCGTGGTCGTCCCACGTTGCCAGGATGGGGCAGGTCTTCTTCAGCTTCTGAAAGCCCGGCACCTGCGCCAGCTTGTCATAGCTCTGCCGGATCAAGTCCACCGTCACGTTCCTTGTCAGTCGGTATCCCTTGTCGGCGGGGACGAGGTCAGCGTACATGGAATCGCCGATGAACAGGAACAACTGCGGTTTCGCCGCGACGATGGCGTTCCAGATCGGCTGCGGCTCGTGCTGGTTGGCGCAGGAGCCGAAGGCGATGCGTTCCAGGCGTGGGCTGGCCTTGGACTCCTGGGCGTGGGCCGCCGGTGGCAGCGCCAGCACGAGGGTTAGCAGGAACAGGGAACGGATCGGCTTCATGGCAGGGCCTCTGGCGGGTCCGGGGTGCGCAGGGGCGACGGCGTTAATTAACGGAAACCGTGGCCGCGCAACCAGAGGGCAGGCGGCCCGAATTCCAGGTCCGCTTTCCGGGCGCGTCTGCCTATAATGGAGGTAGCGGCAGGAGGCCGTTTCATCTCATATCATCTCACAGACCCCCCCGAACGGGCTTTGCGACGCATTCGGATAAACGCATGGGAATGCGTATCAGTTAGACCGAATGCGTTGCATCGGCAGCACGTCCGGCCGCACAGCCGGTTCCGCTTCATCTTTCCAGAAGACGGGCACGATGCCAAGGGTTTCCTGCTCCTGAATCAGACAGGTGAGATTATGGCAGAGGATTTTGCAGAGCGATTCATTGATCATACCAGTGTCGCTCTTGCTGCGCACCGAGTCGCCGAACTTCCGCTTGATGGCGCTGAAGGTGGACTCGACGTTGCTTCGCTTGTGATAGTGCCGCAAAAACTCCTCGCGCTGGAACTGGAAGAAGTGGAAGGCGCGCTCGAACTGGCCGCCGACGGCGCCGGTGGCGTTGCTCTTGAACGGGATGAACGCCGCGGCGCCGCACGCGGCGATTTCCTCAAAGTTCTCCAGCGACGCATACGCCTTGTCGGCCGACACCTCCCCGATCTCAAAGCGCCGCCGCGTCTCCTTCACCAGCGGCACGAACTGCGGACAATCCCCGGAGTCTTTGTCCAGAATACGGACAGCGGTGACGATGTTCGTCTTCACGCCGCACGCCAGGTGGACTTTCACCCACACGCACCTGTTGCGGGTGATGCCATACTTCTCGTCCAGCCATTTTTCGTAGCGGCAGCTGCCGAAGCCGCTGCTGTCGATGGCGAAGTCCGTCTCGACCACGCGGAGCGGGCTGGCGCTGATGGCGATGAGTTCCTTGAGGATCGGCGTGAAGAAAGCATCCTCGAAAAAACTGTTCACCTTCATGCCAGGGATGGGCTTGGTGGTGTGGCCGCGCTCGTGCGCGTCGAGCAGGTCGCAGGAGAAGCGCCGCGAGGACAGGCCGCAGTAGACCTTGAAGGCCATCGCAAACACGGCGTCGCGGCTCAGGTGTGGCTTGGGGCCGGGCAGGCTGCTGGAGCGATCGCGGTCGGGCAGGCGACTGCACAGGTCCGCGAGCAGCACTTGCAGGCGGCGCTTCTCCGTGGCTTGCGCCCTGTTGAACGCCGGCCAGTCTTGCGCGTACGTCTTGCGGACGGGGATAACGTCGGTGTCGATGGCCGGGGCTTGCTCGCCGCCGTCGCGCTCGCAGGCCAGTTTCGCGGCGATGACGTGCTTGCACGGTTTGCCGGTCAGGCCGAAGTCTTCGCAGGTGCAGCCGGGCGGGATGATCGTGACTCGGTATTTGGTGGTAAGGCTGGTCTGGGAAGGAACAACCCAGGCGCTGCCGTCGTAGACGATTTTTGCACGCGCCGCGATCTCCAGGGCCTTCAGTTCACGCATATCCACGTCGCCACCCTGCCTCTCGGAAGGCGCGCACGTAGAATGGAGTTGAGGGCCGCATTCGGGCGTGCAAGCGCCGGAGTGTTGTCCGCTCCAGGGGCTGTTACTAGCAGTCCCTGGAGCATCATTTCTCCGCACGATAGTACGCAATTTATCTCCACAAGTACAGGTCAGCAGTGGACTTACGAATATTTTTCCGCTGCGGAAAAACGGTCGGTTGCGCAGAAGCACGTCAGGGGCGCGTCAGGATGAGGCAGGAGCGCAGAAGGCGCCGTCTACGACCAACCGGGCGGTCTGGGGCCGGATCGCGTCGGGGGCGTTTCTGGGAAGCCGTCTGGAAAATCTGACAAGCAGCGACAACAATAGAAAAAGGTGGGGGTGGGGGGACTCGAACCCCCAAATGGTGAAACACCACGGCGGGTTGGGAACCCGCTGCGTTTTCCAGTTTCGCCACACCCCCGCAGGCTGTTGCAGACGCGGACCCGAGTTGAACGGGCTTTCTGGACTTTGCCAAGTTCCCCGAGAAACCGTCCTCCCCCGCGTCGTTTGCTACAGCATGTTGGCTGGTCGGGCAGGAGTTACCGACTCCTGCCCGATCGCCAGCCTTCACCGGTTTTTCCCAGCCCTCCCAGGTTTGATCGGGTTGACTTTTGGCCTACGGATGGGTATCTCCCCATCCGCTGTCGGACATTTCCAGCAATGTCCGACGCACGCCACGCAGACAGATCATCGACGAAAGCAAAACCTAACTTTAGGGACAACCCCCTTACCGTCAGACAGGAGAGACGGCAATGACCAAGCTGCGCAGAAGGGCCACGCGACTCGCCCCGTGTCCTTCAGGATGCCCGTTGGTGTGTACGACGACTTCGTTTCGGTTGCAGAAACGAGGGGCGTGGATGTGTCGGGCTTGCTGAATTGGATGTGCGCCGAGTACCGCCCCACGCTCTTGAAAAAGAAGGCGGATTACGAAGCCGCCATGCTGGAGGCTGCGGCGGCAAGCCTGCGCGAAAACCTGGCTTCACCCGGGGAAAGCCGCAAGGCGCTTGGCGTGCTGCGCGACCTGCTCAAACAGCTTCAGGATATGTACGCGGCTCTGTCGAAGCGGGCTCTCGACGAGGACGAAAGACGGGCCGGGTGACAGGGGACTGCGCGCCCCTTTCGGTCGGGCATTATTCATTCATCATCAACGACCGGGAGTGCGCGAACACGGCTGAACACGAAACGCCACCAACCAAGGCGCCTTGGTTGGTGGCGTTTTTTCATTGGATCGAATGCGTCGCAACTCGCCCGAATGCGTCACAACCGGCGAATGCGTGGCAAAGCCCCCCGAACGACCGGGGGAGACCGGAGAATCCCTGTTCTCACCCTGGCCGGACGACCGTAAAGCAAGGACTTTGACTGCCACTGGAGGACTGCGATGCTGGAAACCACCCGCCTGCTCCGCGACCTGGTGGCCCTGCCGAGCGTCAACCCGATGGGCCGCACCGGCCCCAACCCCGACTTCTTCGAGCACCGCGTCACCGCCTACCTGGAAGCGTTCTTCCGCGACCTCGGCGTGTCCTGTGAGCGGCAGACGGTGGCGCCGTCGCGCGACAACATCATCGCGCGCTGCGTGCTGCCGGGGCGCGGCGGACGCTGCTGCTCGAAGCCCACCAGGACACGGTGCCGACCGATAACATGACCATCGAACCGTTCGGGGCGAAGATCGACGGCAACCGCCTGTACGGCCGCGGCGCCTGCGACATCAAGGGCGGCCTGGCGGCCATGCTGGCGGCGTTCGCGCGTGTGGCCCGCGAGAAGCCGGCAGGTGCCGCCAACGTCGTGCTGGCCTGCACCGTGGACGAGGAGTACACGTTTCTCGGCGTGCAGCGCCTGGTGCGCGACGGCCTGAAGGCGGACGCAGCCGTCGTCGCCGAGCCGACCGACCTCAACATCGTCCATGCCCACAAGGGCGTCGTCCGCTGGGACATCGTCACGACGGGTCGTTCGTGTCACAGTTCGCGGCCCGAGCAGGGCCAAAACGCTATCTACTTCATGGGCCGCGTGCTGACCGCCCTGGAGCAGTACGCCGGGCAGCTGCACCAGTCGCGGCAGCATCCGCTGCTGGGCCGGCCGACCCTGAGCGTTGGCCGCGTCGAGGGTGGCACCAGCGTTAACACGGTGCCGGATCGCTGCCGCATCGAGATCGACCGCCGGCTGATCCCGGGCGAGGAGCCGCTGGCGGCGCAGCAGGACGTGACGCAGTTCTTGCAGGGCCGGCTGGGGCCGGACGTGCCGTTTACATGTGTGCCGCCGTGGATGAGCAAGGGCGCCCTGAACCCGGAGGGCTCCGAGGCGCTGGTGCAGGAATTCGGCGCCGTGATCGACGCCGTGCGCGGCCGGCACACCGTCGAGGCGGTGCCGTTCGGCACCGACGCCTCCAACATCGCCGCGGCGGGCGTGCCGGCCATCGTGTTCGGCCCCGGTGACATCGGCAAGGCCCACACCTGCGACGAGTGGGTGCCGCTCGATGAAGTCGAGACGGCCAGTGAGATCCTGTTTCGCTGGCTCTGCCAGGGTTGATACGGAATCGCCTTGGCGGTTCTTGTTTCTGGTCGGAGCCCGAGCGCCAGTGAGGGGCAGGCTTTGCCCCGCGCTGGCGCTCGGGCTCCGACTTGACGGCCGCGCCGGGTCATCTATCATGAGGAGGGAAGTACGGATCGCACATGGCCCCGTCGTCTAGAGGCCCAGGACAGCGGCTTTTCACGCCGCCAACACGGGTTCGAATCCCGTCGGGGTCAATCAGAAGCGCTGGAATGACAAGGGTTTAGAGAGGCATCTGCTGCAACAAAACTCTACCCGCTCGACTCGTACTGACTGGAGCGGTTCGCACGCGGATCGCGCCCGCGGTGGGACGGCGGGCACAGCTTGACCAGCAGGGGCCTGTACTGCCACAGCAAGGAGGCCAAGGGGGCCAAGGTTTGCACACGTCGAGAATCGGCGCCCTGGCCCCGTGCGGCTGGCACGGCGCGACCACCACATGCTGAATTCGTCATCCTCGGCGACGCGGCGCAGGAGTTCCGGGTCGGCCGGTCCAGCCCAGCAGGCCAGCCGTGCGATCCGCCCGGGTGGGTTCGGTTTGCACCTGGATCGTAACCCGTTGGTGTTCCTGGAGCGGCAACGGCTGGGCCGGCTTGAGCACGCCGTTTTCGTACACGGCTTCGACGGTGATGGCCATCGGTGGGCCTCCCAAAAAGAACGCGGTGCGACCCTTCGCATTCTGGAGCGTGTTGGCGCTCGGGGGGTAGCGGAAGTCGCCAGACTTCCGTCCGGTGCTGCTCGGAAGTCTGGCGACTTCCGCTACCCCCCGAGCGCCAACACGCTCTGGCCGGGGTGAGGAAACCAGAGCCGGACGCCGCTCCAAAAAAAAGCGCACCCCAGCGCAGCGTCCGGCGACCGAACGCATCTATAGAAAGACGGGAAGATCCACGTCCCCCCACGACGCCAGGAGAATCACCTCATGGGATTGGGTACTGTACGTTTGACGCGACTCGCCACCGCCGTTCGCGGCACGGTCCTGGGACTCGCGCTTGGGACGCTCGCCGTCCTGGCGTTCCCGGGCGCCGCCGGCGCCCAGCCGCCGAAGGGGCAGCCGAAGACCAAGACCGGCCTGCTCGTCAACGAACCGAAGGCCAGTCCGGGGTACACCCTGGTTGCGCCCTGACCTCGCACAACACTTATCTGATCGATCTCCAGGGCCGCGTCGTGCGGACCTGGAAGAGCGACTGCAACCCGGGCGCGTCCGCCTACCTGCTGCCCAACGGCAACCTGCTGCGCACCGGGGCGGTGAAGAACCCGCCGTTCTTCGGCGGTGGCGCCGGCGGCCGCGTTCAGGAGTTCACCTTCGACGGCGAGCTGATCTGGGACTTCACGCTCTCCAGCCCGACGAAATTGTCGCACCACGACATCTGCAAACTGCCCAACGGCAACCTCCTGATGATCGTGTGGGAGAAGAAGACCGCCAAGGAAGCCATCGCCGCCGGGCGCCGACCGGAGACGGTCAAGCAGGGGCACCTGAACGCGGACTGCATTCTGGAAATCCAACCGATGGGCAAGACCGGCGGCAAGATCGTCTGGGAGTGGCACACCTTTGACCACCTGATTCAGGAATTTGACTCCAAGGTGGCCAATCACGGCGACCCGGCCGCGCACCCCGAGCTGATCGACGTGAACTTCGGTGAAGGCACCCTGGCCGCCATCGTTGCCCGGCCGGAGGAGTTGAAGAAGTTGCAGGCCATCGGCTACGTCGGCGGCCCCACCGGCAAGAAGGGCGGCCCGGGCATGATGGGGGCGGACTGGCTGCACACCAACGCGATTGCCTACAACGCCGAGCTGGATCAGATTATGTTGAGCATCCACGAGTTCAACGAAATCTGGATCATCGACCACAGCACCACCACGGCCGAGGCGGCCGGCCACAAGGGCGGCAAGTACGGCAAGGGCGGCGACCTGCTCTACCGCTGGGGCAACCCCCGGGCTTACCGCGCCGGCGCCGTCAAGGACCAGAAACTCTTCGGCCAGCACAACGCCCACTGGATTCCGAAGGGCCGGCCCGGCGCCGGCCACGTCATGATCTTCAACAATGGCATGCGCCGCGTCGGCGGCGCCCACTCGACGGTGGACGAGATCGTCCTGCCGGTCGATGCGAAGGGCCACTACGAAAAGCCGGGCAAGGCGTACGGGCCGGACAAGGTCCACTGGAGCTACGCCGCGCCGAAGAAGTCGGACTTCTTCTCCTCGTTCATCTCCGGCGCCGAGCGGCTGCCTAACGGTAACACGCTCATCTGTTCCGGCGCCAACGGCACCGTCTTCGAGGTGACGCCGACGAAGGAAATGGTCTGGAAGTACGTCGTGCCGTTGAAAGGCGGTTTCGGCGGTCCTGGCGGCCCTGGTGGCAAGATCTTCGGCGGCCCGCCCCGGCCCGGCCAGTTGCTGCCGCCGTTCCTGCACGGCATGCTGAACCTCACGGACGAACAGAAGAAACAGCTGGAGACCGCGGAAAAGGGTTTGGCGGCAAAGCTCGACCAGTTGCTGACCGCCGAGCAGAAGAAGAAGCTCAAGGACGGGCCTGGTGGCTTCGGCCCCGGTTTCGGCGGTCCTGGCTTCGGCGGCCCACCGCAGTTCGGCCAGCTGATGCCGGCTCCGGTGCAGGAGCGGTTGAAACTGACGGACGATCAGAAGAAGCAACTGGCGGGTTTGCAGAAGGAGGCGGACAGCAAACTCGACACGCTCCTGGAGGCGGGACAGAAGAAGCAGCTCAAGGACATGCAGGGCGGTATCAAGAAAAAGAAGGGCCCCGGTGGTTTCGGCGGCGGCCCCGGAGGGGGCTTCGCCGGGCCGCCCGGACTCTTCCGGGCGCCGCGCTACGCTCCGGACTACCCCGGACTGGTGGGCCGCACCCTGACGCCGGGGGCGCTGCTCGAAGACCTCGTCAAGGATGTGCCCAAGAAGAAGGGGTAGCGAGCGATTGGGTCGGAGCCCGAGCGCCAGCGCGGGGCAGCGCTGGCCCCGCGCTGGCGCTTCGGGCTCAGAACACCGGCTTTCTGCCGCTTACGGTTTGGCACCCCGACCCTCCGAACGACCAATCAGAGAAGTTCTGATGAGCAGGTCCGCACGATTCTTGCTGCCCGCCGCGCTGCTGGCGCTGCTGCTGGAGCCGAGCCCGGCGCTCGCCTACATCGGCCCCGGCGCCGGCTTTGCCCTGGCCGGCTCGTTCCTGGCGGTGTTCGCCGCCATGTTCTCGGCCGTGATGCTGCTGTTGACCTGGCCGGTGCGCCTGCTCTGGCGCGTCCTCTTCCGACGGCGACCGCCGTGCAGCCGCTTCAAGCGCGTCGTCATCCTCGGTTTGGACGGCCTCGACTACACACTGACCGAACAGATGCTCGCCGAGGGCAAACTGCCGCACCTCGAAGCGTTGCGCAAGCAGGGCTGCTTCAAACCGCTGGCGACCACGCTGCCGTCGATTTCACCGGTGGCGTGGTCGTCGTTCCAGACCGGCACCAACCCGGGCAAGCACAACATCTATGATTTCCTGACGCCGGACCTCAAGACGTATGAGCCGAAGTTGAGTTCCGTGGAAATCCGGCCGCCGCGGCGCATGCTCCGCCTCGGCAAGTACCGCATTCCGCTGGGCCGCGCGGATGTGCGCTTGCTGCGCAAGAGCCGGCCGTTCTGGAACTACCTCGGCGATCGCGGCATCTTCAGCAGCATTATTCGTGTGCCGATCACGTTCCCGCCGGAAAAGCTCCGCGGCGTGCTGCTGTCGGCGATGTGTGTGCCGGACCTGCGCGGCACCCAGGGCATGTTCTCGCACTACACCACGCGGCCGCAGCAACCTGGCGTGCGCACCGGCGGCGAGGTTCACCACGTCACCCGCACCGGCAACAAAATCCGCGCTGACCTCATCGGGCCGGAGAATCCGTTCCTGACCGACCGCAGCGTGCTGAAGGCGCCGTTCGTTGTCACGTTCAAGCGCGACCGCGTGTTTCTGAAGATCGGCGGCGACCGCCATGAGCTGCGCAAGGACGTGTACACGGACTGGATTCGCGTCGGCTTCCGTGTCGCCCCGGGCGTCAGTGTGTATGGGCTGTGCAAATTCCTGCTGCTGGAGAACGGCGCCGAGTTCGGCCTGTACGTGACGCCGGTCAACATCGACCCGGAAAACCCGGTGATGCCGATCAGCTGGCCATCGGTCTATGCCCTTTACCTGGCGAAGCGGCAGGGGCCGTTCGCGACGCTCGGCCTGGCCGAGGACACCTGGGCGGTCAACGAGCACGTCCTGGGCGATCAGGGCTTTTTGCAGCAGTGCCTGGACGCCGACCGCGAGCGCGAGGCGATGTTCTTCGATTCGCTGGACAAGGTGCAGCGCGGCCTGTGCGTGGTGGTCTTCGACGGCCCCGACCGGCTGCAACACATGTTCTGGCGCAACATCGACCCAACGCATCCCGCCCGCGCCAACCATCCGGTGCCGGAGGGTCGTAACTACATCGAGGACCTGTACCGGAACATGGACGACCTGGTCGGCCGCACGATGGCGAAGTGTCAGGGCGATGACAATCTGCTGATGGTCATCTCGGACCACGGTTTCAATAACTTCCGCCGCGGTCTCGACCTGAACCGCTGGCTGGAGGAGTACGGCTACCTGGTGTTTCATGAGGGGCGGCGCAACGAGGAGTTTCTGGCGGGCGTCGATTGGTCGCGGACGCGGGCCTTCGCTCTCGGGTTGACCGGCATCTTCATCAACCTGCGCGGCAAGTACGCGCAGGGCATCGTCGAGTCGGGCGAATCGGCCGACCAGCTCCGCGAGGAGATCGCCCGGAAGCTCACAAGCCTGGTTGATCCGCAGACCGGGGCCAGCGCCATCAAGCGGACGTATGTGACGGCGAAGGTGTATCGTGGCCCGTATGTGGATCACGCGCCGGACCTGATCCCCGGCTACCAGCGCGGCTACCGCGTCTCCTGGGAAACGGCCATCGGCCGCGGCACTGAGTCCGTTTTCCACGACAACACCAAGGCGTGGAGCGGCGACCACTGCATCGACCCATCGCTCATCCCCGGCGTGCTGTTTTGCAACCGCCCGCTGGACGTGGAGAACCCGCGGCTGCTGGACATCGGGCCGACCGTGCTGGATCTGTTCGGCGTGGACGTGCCCGGCCACATGGACGGCCAGGTGTGGGGGGTGGGCGGCGACGAGAACAGTGTGGCGCCGCGGCGCGAACTGGATACTGCAATCAAGGTGACCTGATGGCGGCGAAGCGAAACATCAGCCGGCGGACGTTCCTCAAGGGCGCGGCCGCGGCGGCGGCGGTCGGCGCCGCGGCGGTGGGCACCGGCGTCTGGCTCGGCAGTCAGGGGCGCGTGTCGCGCACCGCCGGCAAGAAGGTGATCGTCATCGGCGTGGACGGCATGGATCCGCGGTTGTGCGAGTACATGCTCGAACAGAACCAGCTACCGAACCTGAAGCGGCTGCGCGACGCGGGCGGCTTCAGCGACCTGGCCACCAGTATGCCGCCGCAGAGCCCCGTCGCCTGGGCCAACTTCATCAACGGCGCCGGCCCGGGCGATCACGGCGTCTTCGACTTCATCCAGCGCCACCCCGACCGGCCGTGGAGCGACGAGATGCCGCTGAACCCGTTCTACGGCGGCTCGGAAACCTTGCCCGGCGTGGGCGCGTGGGAGGTCGGCGACTACAGCCTGCCGCTCGACTTCTGGCCGTTTAACCACCAGCCGCAGCGCACCATCCTGCGCCGCAAGGGGGTGCCGTTCTGGGATTTTCTGGACGCGGCGGGCGTGCCCTCGACGTTCTACGACCTGCCGTGCAACTACCCGCCGAGCCCGTCGCACCACGGCCACCACCGCTGCCTGTGCGGCATGGGCACCACGGACGTGATGGGCAGCGACCCGGGCCTGTACCAGTATTTCGCCCAGATCCTGCCCGCAGAGAGTGAGCGGCTGGCGGGCGGCACGCACACGCTGCTGGAGTTCACCGCGGACACGGCGCGGGTGCGGTTGGTCGGCCCCGTCAACAGCCTGCTCCGCAGTCCGCGCGCGACCGCGGTCGAGCTGCTCGTCCACCGCGACACCGAGGCGAACGCGGCGGTCCTCGAGGTGCAGGGGCGGCGCGTCGTGCTGCAGGCCGGCGACTGGAGCCGGTGGGTCAAGCTCGACTTCGAGATCACCACCCCGACGCCGATTCCCGCGCGGCACGTCAGCGGCATTTGTCGCTTCTTCCTGAAGCGCGTCCGCGACAACTTCCAGCTGTTCGTCTCACCGATCAACATCGACCCGAGCAACCCCGCGGTGCCGATCTCCGAGCCGGGCTCGTTCGTGCAGGACCTGTCGAACGACCTCGGCCTGTTCTACACCACCGGCTTCCAGGAAGACTTCAAGGCACGCTACAACGACGTGTTCTCGGACGACGAGTACGCCCGTCAGGCGAACCTGGTGCTGGAGGCGCGCCTGGAAATGTTCAACCACGCCGTCAACAACTACGACGACGGCCTGCTGTTCTTCTACTTCTCCAGCAGCGACCTGCAGTCGCACATGTTCTGGTGGAACGGCAGCGAGTCGCAACCGCGCCGCGAGGACGGCGTGGTGCGGCAAAACTTCGAGCGCGTGATGGGGCTGTACCAACGGCTGGACGCGGTGGTCGGCGACCTGCTGGGCCGCTACGGCAGTCAGGCGACCATCATCGTGATGAGCGATCACGGCTTCGCCAACTTCGGCCGGCAGTTCCACCTCAACACCTGGCTGCGCGAGGAGGGCTTCATTCAGCCGCAGGGGTGCCGCTCCATCATCGGCGAGAGCATTGAATGGGGGGCCACCACCGCGTACGGGCTGGGGCTCAACGGGTTGTATTTGAACCTGAAGGGGCGCGAGCCCGACGGCTTCGTTGAGCCCGCGAAGGTGAATGAGGTGCTGACGGACCTGAAGGACCGGCTTGAGCGGGTCACGGACCGGGACCGGGATGACGCGCCGGTGATCCGCACCGTCTACCGTGCGAACGAGATTTACACCGGCAGCGCGAAGGCGCTGGCGCCGGATTTGGTGATCGGCTATCACCGCGGCTATCGGGCGTCCTGGGAGACCTGCCTGGGCAACCTGCTGGAGCCCGGCGAGCCCGGGATTTCGGACAACGACAAGGCGTGGGCCGCCGACCACTGCGCCGACGCCCTGGAGGTGCCGGGCGTGTTGTTCTGCAACCGGCCGATCCGCGGCCGGCCGTCGCTGGTGGACGTGGCGCCGTCGATCCTCGCGGAGTTCGGGTTGGCGACGCCGGCGTCGATGGTGGGGCGGAGCATCTTTTCCTGAATCCGAGCCCGAGCGAATGAAGGGACGAAGAACGTGGAAAAAATCAAGATCGACGCCGCCCTGCTGGAGCGGGCGCAGCGCGCCGCCGTCGCCGCAGGTTACAGCAGCGTGGAGGAGTTCGTCGCCCACTGCGTCGAGCAGGGCATTCAGAAACTCCAGCTCGACGAGGCGGAAACGCGCGTGGCGGACCAGCTGCGCGGCCTGGGGTACATCGAGTGATGAACGCGCTCGCACAGATCGTTGTCTGGCTGAACGGCGTGGCCGGGGCGCTCGGCGCGCTGCTGCTGGCGCCCATCGGTCTGTTGCCGGGCTGGCTGTCCGCGACGCTCGTGGCGGTCGTGACCGGTGTGCTGCTGCTGGTCATCTTCAAGCACACCTCCAACCAGCGGGCGATCAAGCGGGTGCGCGACGACATCAAGGCCCACCTGCTGGCGCTGAAACTGTTCAAGGACAACCTGCGCGTCACCTTCCAGGCGCAGGGCGGTCTGCTGTCCGGCGCCGGCCGGCTGTTCCTGCTGGCGATTGTGCCAATGCTGGTCATGGCGGTGCCGGTGACGCTGCTGCTGGGCCAGCTGGCCCTGTGGTATCAGGTGCGGCCGCTGCGCGTCAACGAGGAAGCGGTCATCACCCTGAAGCTGAACGGCACTGACGCCGACCCCTGGCCCGACGTGCGCCTGGCGACGAACGACGCCGTCAAGGTGATGGTCGGGCCGGTGCGGGTCAAGAGTCAGCGCGAAATCTGCTGGGACATCAAGGCCCGCAAGCGGGGACAGCATCGCCTGGTGGTGCTGGTCGATGGCCAGCGCATCGAAAAGGAACTGGCGGTCGGCGACGGCTTCATGCGCGTCAGCGCGAAGCGGCCGGGCTGGGACGCGGCCGAGGCGCTGCTGCACCCGGGGGAGCCGCCGTTCGGCCCGGATTCGCCCGTGCAGTCCATTGAGATCGACTATCCGGAGCGGTCCTCGTGGGTGTACGGCAGCAATTCCTGGGTGATTTACTGGTTCGTGGTCTCCCTGGTGGCGGCCCTGGGCTTCCGCCGGTGGCTGGGCGTCAACGTTTGACCGGCCCCACCCGAGCCCGAGCGCCAGCGCGGGGCAGCGCTGGCGCTCGGGCTCGGACTCACAACCATGCTCCCTTCTCCGAGAGGCAACACATGTGTACCGAGGTCATCATCGTTTCGGGCTTGCCCCGTTCCGGCACGTCGCTCATGATGCAGATGCTGGAGCACGGCGGCGTCGCGGTCCTCACGGACGGCATCCGCACCGCGGACACGGACAACCCCCGCGGCTACTACGAATTTGAGCGGGTCAAGAAGGTCAAGACGGACACCGACTGGCTGTCGGCGGCCCGCGGCAAGGCGGTCAAGATGGTGTCGCAGTTGCTGTACGACCTGCCAGCGACCGAGACGTATCGCATCCTCTTCATGGACCGCGACCTGGACGAGGTGCTGACCTCGCAGGAAAAGATGCTGGCCCGGCTGGGCCGCAGCGCCGCGCCGCGCGAGGAGATGAAACGGGCCTATACACTACACCTGGAGCGGCTGCACCGCTGGCTGCCGGCGCAGAAGCACCTGGCCGTCCTCGGCGTCAGCTACAATGACCTCCTGGGCCAGCCGCGCGACCAGGCGGAGCGCGTGGCCGCCTTCCTCGACAGCGCGGCGGACGTGGAGAAGATGGTGCAGACGGTGGACCCGTCCCTCTATCGCAATCGCAAAGTCGCCGCCAACCCCGCGTGACGGCGGGCCCTTTCGCCGCACGGTTTCATGCCGCAGCAGCTGTCCCTGACCACTGGCACGAACGGTACGCCGCTCCCGGGCGTCGCGGGCTGGCTGTGCCGCTACGTCCCGGCCCTGGACGCGCTGCGCGGCTACTCGCGGTCGGCGCTGCGCAGCGACCTGACGGCGGGGCTGACCGTGGCCGCCATCGCGGTGCCGCAGGCGATGGCCTACGCCAGTCTGGCGGGGCTGCCGCCGCAGTACGGCCTGTACACGGCCATTGTCATGACCGCCGTCGGGGCGTTGCTCGACTCGTCGCGGCTGCTCATCAACGGCCCGGTCAACGCCATCTCCATTGCCCTGCTCAGCGCCCTGGCCGTGGTGCCCGCCGCGGAGCGCGTGCAGGCCGCCGTGCTGCTGGCGTTCCTGGTCGGGACGATGCAACTGGGCATCGCCCTGTGCCGCCTGGGCGATCTGACGCGCTATGTCTCACACAGCGTCATCGTCGGCTTCACCGTCGGCGCGGGCACGCTGCTGGTGCTCAACCAGCTGCGGCCGTTGCTCGGCCTGCAAGCGCGCGGCGGCCCCGAAGACCATTTCCTGATGCGCTTCTGGATGTCGCTGACGGAAAGCGGCGGCGTCCACGTGCCGACCTGTTTGATTGGCGTTGGCACGATGGTCCTGGTGGCGGCGCTGCGGCAGTTCAACGGCCTGATGCGCCGCCGCGGCGCCCGCTTCCCGATCCCGCAACACCTGGTGGCACTGATCCTGATGTCGGTGCTGGTCTGGGCCGGCGAGCTGGACGAGCGCTTCGGCGTGCGCATCGTCGGCGCCATCCCCGCGGCGCTGCCGGGCTTCCGGCTGCCGGACCTGCGCTGGGAGCAGGTGCGGCTGCTGGCCGGCAGCGCTTTCGCCATCGCCATGCTCGGCCTGCTGGAAGCGCTGGCGATGGCCAAATCCATTGCGCACCGCACCGGCCAGCTGCTCGACGTCAATCAGCAGTGCCTGAGCGAAGGTGCGGCCAACCTGGCGGGCAGTTTCTTCCAGTGTTTTCCCGGGTCGGGCTCGCTGACGCGCTCGGCGGTCAACCAGCAGGCGGGGGCGGTCAGTCAGTGGTCGGGGGTGTTCGCGGCGATCACGGTCGCCGGCACGGTGCTGTTGTTCGCGCCGCTGGCCCGATACATCCCGCGGGCGGCGCTGGCAGGCCTGCTGCTGCTGGCCGCGTTTCGCATGGTGGACTTCAAGCAACTCGTCTTCCACCTGCGCGCAACGCGCTTCGACGCCGGCCTGGTGATCGCCACGGCCGTGGCCGCCGTCGCGATCTCGGTGGAGTTCTGCATCGTCATCGGCGTCTTTCTGTCGTTCGCGCTGCACATGTCGCGGGCCGCGCCGGTGCGGGTCACGCCGCTGGCCGCGACTGCGGCGGACGGCGTTGTGGAGCGGACGGCCGCGGCGCCGGTGTGTGACCGGCTGCTCATTTACCGCCTGGAGGGGGAGGTGTTCTTCGGGGCCGAGCCCGAGTTGAAGCGGCACTTCGCCGCCATCGCTCAGGCCGCTCGCGGCTCCGTCCGTGCGGTCATCCTGATGCTGGAGGGGGCGCGAAACCCGGACGCCGCCTTCCTGAACGTGCTCGGGATGCTGGGCGACAACCTGCGGCAGCGGGACGTGGCCCTGCTGCTGTGCGGCGTCGGGCCGGAGCTGGGCCTGGCGCTGGCGCGTACCGGCCTCGAAGGCCAGATTGGTGAACAGCGCATTTTCTACGACCGGCCGACCCACGAGGTCAGCCGGCGCAACGCCGTGTTGTCCGCGTATCAGTTGCTCGGCGGCGGCCTGTGTCCGGTCTGCCCGCGGCGGCCGGGGCACGACACGCAGCCGGCGTATGATTACGACATTTGAATTCCCAGGCTCACCGAGCAGGAAATTCAGCAAGTCAAGTCAAATCGCGACCTATATTTCTGTGGGCCGATCAACGCGACGGCACCGCAGCAGCACCTATCGTTGATCCGTATCTCGACGAGGGGCGGCCGCGTTCGACCGCCACCCTGCCGCTGACGGTGCCTTCGTCACTCAAGAAAGGTGGCACTGATGAGCGAATCGCACCGCGACCCCATTCCGTCGTCTCCTCGTCTGGCAACCTCTCACGGCGGCACGAGGGCGCTGTCCCGACTGGGCTGCTGCCTGTTCGTGGGCACCCTGCTCACCGCGCTGATCGGAACCGCCGCCGCGCCGGCGCATTTCCAGCAAGGCAAGGATGACGAGAAAAAGGTGAAGCGCAAGCCCACCTACAACCTCATGCCCATCATCGATCCCGTGCGCGACGCCGTCCGTGGCAAATGGGAGGTGACCAAAAACGGCCTCCGTTGCGATACGCAACACTTCGTGCCGCGCATCCAGGTGCGGTACGAGCCGCCGGCGGAGTACGATTTTATTATCAAATTCTCGCAACCGAAGTTGCGTCATGCCGTCGCGGCCATCCTGCCCAACCCCCGCGGCGGCTCCTTCGTCTGGAAAGTCGGCGTCCAGAATGGCAACAACTTTGAACTCATGTCCAACCCCACCCAGATCGTGAAATCCCCCGGGCTTATCAAGATCAACACGGTCCACACGACCGTTGTGCAGGTCCGCCGCAACTATGTCCGCTGTCTGCTCGACGGCAAGGAACTCCTCAAGCGGCAGACCGATTTCAAGGATCTGACCTGTGACAGCTGGCACAAGATGAAGGACACCAGTTTGCTGGCTGTGGCCTGTGACGACCCCACGGTGTTCCACGCGATCTGGATTACCGAGGTCACCGGATCGGGCAAAAAACGCTGACCGTCGCGGAGCGCTCCCTGAGCTGGTTAGCGCGGTTCGCAGGCGGAGCGCGCACGGGTGGGGCGACGGGCACGGCTTGACCACCAGCGGCCTGCACTGCCACAGCAAGGGGGCCAAGGGGGCCAAGGGGGCCAGCTTTTTCATACGTCGAGAGTTGGCAACCTGGCTCCGTGGGGGTGGCACGGCGCGACAACCACCGGCGGCGGTTGCCACAGCAAGGACGCCAAGAACGCCAACTTTTTCATACGTCGAGATGCGGCGCCTGAGAGCGCTGGCCTGCCGTTCGTGGTCCTTGCGACGGCAAACTGCTCCAGGGCCCACCCCGTTTTCCCCGCGCTGAAGGGGCACAACCGCGTTCGTGGTTGTGCCCCTTCAGCGCGGAACAGCAGCAGAGGTTGGGGCCCTGGCTCAGAGGGAAAAGGGGACGCGGACATTTATCGGGGAGGAAATATGTCCGCGTCCCCTTTTGATCCCCTCTTTTGTTCCCTTTATGTTTAGCATTTGTTAACTTTTCTCTCCGCACCCAGGCGGTTTTTTCTTGACACCTGCTGTGCAGGCCGGTAACCTTGCGAAAAATGCCCTGGCGGGGGAGCGTGCGCCCCGAGCAGATCCAGCGAAGATGGTCGTGATAAGAACGTCGGTTATTACCGCGTTATCAGGCACCGGCGGCGGATTCCGGCGGATTCACCGGCTGATTTTGGCGGATTCGCCCCTGGGTGCGTCCAGCAATGCCTGTTATTATCACGTTATATGGCGCAGCGGGCGCCATATAATCACATGTTCGGCGGTTGACCCATTCCACCCTGAGGGTTCTCTTCATGTTCATCACTCGTCTCCTATTGAGTCCGGTCACGCTGATCATGGTTGCCGCAACTCCGATCACTGCACAGGACAAGAAAGGCCCCTCGGGCGCGGAACGGGCGCAGTTCCGCCCGAAAGGGTTCACCGGGAAACTAACGCAGTACGATCTGGAGATGGTGTTTCAGGAAAACAAGAAGAAGGCGGCGGCAGCCAAGGCCCACAACTTT
Organism: uncultured Gemmataceae bacterium; assembly: GCA_963750165.1. Taxonomy (GTDB): domain Bacteria; phylum Planctomycetota; class Planctomycetia; order Gemmatales; family Gemmataceae; genus CAVVPN01. Next base: position 2,406,892 of record CAVVPN010000003.1, read on the forward strand.
TCGAGTTTCCTGGTCAAGGAGTTCAGCGAACGCTATTATCCGAAGGCGGAATTCCAGTGGCACCAGGCTGGAGGCAGGCACAATGTCGGGATTCGCAAGAAGGACGAGAACACGGTCCAGGAGATCTTTCTCAGTTGGACGAGCCTGAGCGATGGACTGGAATGGGGGTTCTTCAACGGCGAACTCGAACGCACGACGAAAGCCGATCGGTTCGCGATCATCACGGATGCCGAGGTCGCGAAGAAAATCAAGAAAAGCCTGCTCGACCGGAAGTTGATTGACGATCCGAAAGACGCAACGGATGTGTTCAGCTACAGGACGAGATCCTTCAGCACCGGACAGAAAACTTCAGGTTTGACGTTCCCAGCCAAGGACCTTGGAGAAACCAAATATGGCGTCTCCGTCGGAGACAAGGTTTATTTCTTCACGGCTCAAGGCGAGGAAACGAAGTAGCCGTTCGCGGTCATCAAGAGAATAAGAGAAAAGGGGTCAGGTTGGCGGGAAAAACAAGAAAACCGGCCCGAACCAGGTGTTGCACGTGACGGGCAATCTAAGGTCAATCTGAAAACAATAAGTCGAGCGGCCCGCTCGTGAACTTTGTTGTTCGGCGACAGGCTCAAACGGGGGCCGAAAATGCGAGTGCTTTTGCTTTCCATGTTCGTTATAGCTCTGCTCGCCCAATCAAATGCCATCGGTGGCGATGCCCCCATTCCGCCCAAATCCTACACACAGACGTCTGCCGATGGCAAGTATGTGTTCGTGATGCTCGCTCCTAAGAAGTTCCGCGGCACGAACGATCCACGTTATCCCAAGAGCGGCCTATACAAGAACGATGGATCCAAGGAGCCACTGTGGACGGTTGACTGGTATTGTCGCGATGTGCTTGTCTCAACCAACGGCGATCACGTCGTGAGGATTGAGCGTGACTTGTTTACCGAGGCAGCGCTTGATGATCCGTTACGGCAAGAAGATCTCAAGCGAGTCGTCGTGGCAACCTACTGGCGTGGCAAACCCCTAACAGAGCAGACTCTCGGCAGCCTGGTCGCTCGTCCGGAACTTATTCGCCGGAAGTCAGGACCTGGAGCCTCAAAGCGCGTGATCTGGCTAGTTGGCGAGTCAAAGCTGTTGGAAAAGGAGCGCCGCTTTGAAATACCGACAGGTGATGGTCGTGTCGTCGTCTTGGATCTTGGCACCGGAAAAATAATCAAGAGGAATTGAAATAGGCGACGACTACGTAGGCCGCCGGGAAAAATCAAAGGGGTCGGGAGTCGATTCCGGAAAACATCAGAGCCGAACCAGAGTGCTGCTGCGGACGGGCCATCTGAGTCTACTCGGACACCTTAAGTCGAGTGGCCCGCCGCAGAGTTCTCCATGAAACCAATTTCCCCCTGATCGATGAAAAGGAGGCGAGCTAGGATAGAGGGCGTCTGGGGACGTGCTGTGGTCGTGACTTAGCTGGTGCATCGTGCCCGACGCAGAGTTGGACCCGGACGCCGCGAGGCACCCTGATTTGGGCGCAGCGCCCATATGCCCGTGTGGGAGACTCCACCACCGCCGGCGTCTGCATGCTCCCTGGGCGTCTGGAGAACTCCGATGGACGCGCTGCTCCCTGTCGTGCTGACCATTTGCTGCGGCATTGATGTCCACAAGAAGACCCTGACCGCCTGCCTCTTGAAGTCGGGTGCCTCGGGCGATGCGCTCGTCGAGCGCCGGGTCTTTCGGACCATGACCAGCGCCTTGCAGGAGTTGGCGCAGTGGTTGGTGCAGGCGGACTGTCGGCACGTGGCCATCGAGAGCACCGGCGTGTATTGGAAGCCGGTGTTCAACATCCTGGAGCAGGCCGGCATTGAGGTCGTCCTGGTCAACGCCCAGCACGTCAAGAACGTGCCCGGACGCAAGACCGATGTCAAGGATGCCGAGTGGCTCGCCACCCTGTTGCGTGTGGGCCTGTTGCGCAGTAGTTTCGTGCCCCCCAAGGAAATCCGGGAACTGCGGGACTTGACGCGCTACCGCACGCAAGTGATCCGCCAGCGCGCCGACGAGAGCAACCGTATCCAGAAGTTGCTGGAGAACTGCAACATCAAGTTGGCCGGCGTGGCCAGCGACGTACTGGGAGCCAGTGGCCGAGACATGTTACGCAGCCTGGCCGAGGGCGTGGACAGCCCCGCCGTACTGGCCAACCTGGCGCGGGGCCAGCTGCGTGCGAAGATCCCGGAATTGGAGGAAGCGCTGCGCGGGGTGATGAGCGCGACGCAGCGCTGGTTGCTGCGGGAGCAATTACAGAAGGTGAGCGACCTGGACGACGCCATCGTCCGCTTGGATGCGAAGATCGCCGAGGTGTGCCTCCCGTTCGCGCAGGCGCTCGCGCTGTTGGACCAGATTCCCGGGGTGAACCAGCGGACGGCGCAGGTGATCGTGGCGGAGGTCGGCCTGGACATGAGCCGCTTTCAATCGGAGGGGCAGTTGGCGTCGTGGGCGGGGATGTGTCCAGGCAACCACGAGAGCGCTGGCAAGCAGAAGAGCGGCAAGACGCGCAAGGGCAACCGCTGGCTGCGGCAGGCGCTGGTGGAGGCGGCGCGGGGAGCGGCGAACACCAAGGAGAGCAGTCTGCGGGCGACGTACCATCGGATCAAGGCACGCCGCGGGGACAAGCGGGCCTGCCTGGCGGTGGGGCACCGGATCTTGCGGATGGCCTACACACTACTGAGCAAGCGCCGGCCGTACCAGGAAGAGGGGCCGGACTATTACCGGACGGCAGACAAGGACCGGCTGAAGGAGAGGCTGGTGCGGCGGCTGCAGAGAATGGGCTATGAGGTGACCGTGGCGGAACCGGCGGCCTGAGCAGGACCACCCACGACGGTCCCCTCGGTGGACACAGTCCCAGAAATACATTTTCGTGGGAGCTATGTCGTTCGGCGGCGGAGAGGCGGCTGTAGATTTACTATCTTGCAGACAGAGAGGATCTCATGAAAGCGACAAGTGCAACCGCTACGGCATCCCTACTGCTAATCGCCGCGCTACTGGCCGCGCGGTCTGGGGCGGCCCAGCCGCCAAAGGCGGACCAGCCCCCGGCCGGCGCGAAGACCCTTTCGGCGGACGACGACAAGGCCATCCGGCAGGTGATTCGCGGGATCGAGCAGGCGTGGAACGCCCACGACATGGACGCCTACGCCCGGCTGCTCCGGCCAGACGTCGAGTGGGTCAACGTCGTGGGCATGCACTGGCGCGGCCGGGACGACGTGATGCTCGCCCACAGAGCATTCCACAAAACGACCTTCAAGAACCACCACATCAAGACCGACGACATCCACCTCCGCCCGCTCTGTCCCGGCTACGCGATCGCCGTGGTGACGACCACGAACGACGCGTTCACCGCGCCGGACGGTCGCGTCATCGACAAGAGGCAAGATCGGCAGACCTACGTGTTGAGCAAAGAGGCCGACGGGTGGAAGATCGCCCACTGTGAGAACGTGTGGGTAGACGCCGAGGCGGCGAAGCACGACCCGGTGAAAAGCAAGAAGAAGTAGCGGCGTGCGGTCGCTCCGCCGAACCAGGCGCTGCACCTGACTTGCCTTCAGATTACAGGCATTTTACGCAGTCGCCGGGACAAAGTGAAGGACAAAGGCCGTGAATTGTCCCGCCAAGATTGTCCCGAAGGCCACGGCAGGCGGGGTGGCGGTCGAGCCTGGGTATCAGAAATGGAACCACACTTTTTCAGGGATGCCAGTGACCGCCTCACGCATGACAGAGCGGATATTGACTCCTCTTCGTATCCCGAAGTTTGCAGAACGGTCGCCGACCACTTCAACCTGAAGCCGTTGTCAGAATTGGTCATCGGGCTTGACCAGATGTTTTGGGATTTTACGAATGGCACATTGGCCGTAGAGCTTGCGTGGGACAACTGGCTTTGTTTCACAATCACAGCAAAGGAGCCAGATGCAGAAGCACTTGTATGCCAAATGGCAGCTTTCCTATCGGAGACTCGACCGCCAAAGTTGGATTCATCACCCTGAAACGGCTGTTACCACATCGTCCATGCTGGAAATCCACCCAGCAGGAACACCAAAATAGCCCACCGAGCGACGAACCCGCTTCAACGAGAAGTAGCCCTGAATGAGTTCATGGAGTTCAAGGGCATATTCCTCCGCACCGGGTTGTTGAAGCCCCTCACTGATCTTCCGCTCCTGTTCCTTGATCTCTTTCCAGATGTCCTCCTTGTTCATGCCGGTCGGCCAAAATAGGCCGATGGTTCCGTACTTCCGCATCTTAAGTTCTTGCCGAAGCAGGACACGCTTCCTGTTCCATCGGTCATGGCTGACGATCTCACCGTTCTTATACTTCGCCGTCCTCGCCTTCGTCATGTAGCGGACGGTGAACCGGCCTTCGGCGGGGTCGTACTTCTCCACCTTGATGTTGGTCTTCACGTCGTCCACCGCAAACTTCACCAACTCCGACAGGTTCGGCGTCTGGCTCCGTAGTAGCATGTGGTAGTTGAAGCGGTTGCTACGGCGGCTGACTTCGCAGATGTAGAGGGCGACGACGTTCTTGCCCTTCAAGTAGCGGCACACCTTCGACCACAACACCTTCATCTCGGCGGCGGTCAAGTCCTGCATGATGTTGATGGAGGCGAAGAACGTGAACTCGTCCTTGAAGTAACGGTGTCTGGCCCACGCCACACAGCGGGAGAGCTTGTCGGCCTCGTAGATGTACCCGTCCAGCGTGTACCAGCCGTCCTCTTGGAAGCCCAACGGACGGACACGCTTCTTGGGGCGGCATTGATACAATCTCTCTGGTGAGGTACTATCTACCATAGCTTTCGGAACCCGCCGTGCTTGGGTTGCAGTTCGGTACGGCGGGTTTCTTCGTGTTGCGATTTCACGATGCTGTCAGTCAGGCGATCTCCACTGCCGACCGAACTTGACGGTTTCCCAGCCGAATGGAGCGGCGGCAAAACCTTCCCTTTCATCGCCGTCGCCCATGATGATTACATCCCCCAGCTTACTCTCGTACTGGTCAAACACCTTGGCAATGCTCTCGGCATCCAGTACCAGATGTTCGTGGTACTCGTCGGGGAACCTTGCCCCACGCATATCGGTGAGAGAGCGAGGACGCCAACTGCCATGTCCTTCGGTGTTATCGAGGCGGTAGACGACAGCTTTCATTGTGTATGTCCAGAAGGTCAGGAGTTGTCCGCTGCCGGTCGAGAGGGCGATGTCGTGAAAGTCGTATTATATCTACCAATCTCGGATGCCCCTCGCAGGTCGCTTTCGACTTGCACGGCCTGACGTGCCGCCTCGTCGTGGAAGTTGAAGAAGTTGGCGTACTCCGGGTAGTCAATAACCATCTGCCGGGCCATCATCGGGAGGAAGTCGTTCGACACCTTGTAGCCGACGTACTCTCCCACCGACATCTCCCACCGTATGCGATTACCGATCAGGTTCGCTCCGCAGCGGTCGTGACCGGCTTTGCGGTACATCTCGGAGAACTGTCGGAACAAGGCGTACACGGTCTGGCCGTGCTTGGTGTTGATCCACTTCTGGAAACGGTCGTACTTCTCGTTGGTGTACCGGGAGAAGATACCGGGCATGGATGTAATGTTCACGCCGGTATCTATGCACCGGCGTTTCATTTTACCCGAATTTTTCCCGACTCGGTGTACTTCATGCCCAACAGGACGGCTGACACCTGAACTGGTCAATCATGAGGCTGCGGCTGAAAGAGAAGGAAAGTTTCTTCCGGGGTTGCCATGAAACGGTTGATCCGCTCGGCTTCGTCTGGCCCTGCATCGGCGGGGTACTCGTCGTGCAAGAATTGGAGGACATCAGCTAAGGGCCACGGCCCCAGCGAAGTCATATAGTCGTCGAACTCGTCCTGTATCTCTCGCCACGTTGAATATGGCTTCTTCGTTAGCAGCACTGGCCCGCTCCGCAGATACACGATATGTAGCAACACGTCGATGATGGGTGTAGTGTTCATGTTGTCGAAGTCACTCAGTTGAAGTTGCCGACATCGAAAAACGTCCCTTCTTCTGGAACGAACATCACGGCTCCCGGTAGCTTCTCCTCCAAGTCTTGCAGCAAGAAGACGAAGTGGTTGAAATGCTTCATGTCGTAGTCCTTGTCCGCACCGATGCTGACCCACTTGTCACACGCAGTCAACTGCTCCTTGTCAGTCCGCTCGGAGCCGTACCCGGCCACAATCTCTTCCGACTCCTTGCGGACGCTCTCTCCTGCTTCGTAATAGACTCTCAGCGACCAGTCGCCCCACCGTACTTCCACACGACTTCCTTCAACATGTATCTGTGCCGCTCGATCTCGCCCGTATGTGTCGGTGACCAAGGCTGCGAGCTTTGTCGCAGACATGTCAGTCGTCGGTGGCAAGAAAATGATCCTGTCGTATGGCATAGTTCGTCGTCCTGTTGCTGCCGTTCAGAAACAAGAAAGCACACATGGTCATGGTGGAGCAGACCGGGGTTGATGGAACCAGTTTCCAACTTTTTACATTCGTATTTCCGTGTTCTTAACTCTTCAACAAGGGCTGAGGGCGAACTGGAGGCTGTAAAGAACACGGACTTGGCCCACCCCCTTGAACGGCTCCCACACCACTACCACAACACCGAGCAGGAGGCCAACAAGGACACGCAACCCCCGCAAAAAGCAGAGGTTGCGGTGTGTACTACTTCGGAACTCTGAACCGACGTATTAACCAGTCGGCGGGCTGTCCGCTGCCCGGCACAGGGTGGTTAATACTGCTGTTATTACTCCTTTTCCTCGTCGCCGCCGAACACCTTCGCCCGCACCATGTCCAGTGCCTTGTCGAGCTTGGCGACCTGGGCGTCCGTGAGGTTGCAGACGTAGCTGCTGTAGTGCGTGCCGTACCCTTCGGCCCGGTACAGGATGCGGCTCTCCTCCTCCCCGGTGAGTTCCTGTATCCACTGAGCCACCGTCTTCCGCAAGGCCATGTGTTCGGGCAGGCCGTACTTGTCCCGAAGCTGCTGGTACGCCCGTTCAAGCTGCCCCCGGTACAGCTTGTACTCCTTCCGCTCCTTCTGCGGGTCGTGGCCGTACTGGAGAACGGCCAGCGTTTCCGGCCACAACTTCCACTTCGACATGAAGCCCTTCTGTACCCCGTCCCGCTTGTTCTTCGCCCTCGCCTTCGTGACGTGGCTCTCGTCGCAGTGCTTGGCCTGTAGCTCGGCGATGTCCGACCAGTAGAACCCGCAGTTCAACCCCAGCAGCAGACCGACACGCTGAAGCCCGGTGGCGTGCTGGAGGGCGAGTTTGACCTGAGCCAACTCGTACTTCGTCTGGTCGGGCGGCGGCGTGTGGATGCGGTACTTCTTGTTGCGGACGAACGGGAACCGCAGGTCGTCCCGGTCGGCCTCCAGATGCTTCAGGAACGTGTGGATGATCCGCTGGCGGTTCTGCTTGGTCCGCTGCGTCCAGCCTTCGGCCTGCTGTGGTGTGCTCCCCAAAAAGTGGTCCAGGTGGTATGAGAGTCTCTGAGGCCCTGCGGGGCCAGGAGACGAACCATGAAGCGACACACGGCTGAAGAGGTCATCACCAAGCTGCGGCAGGCCGAGGCCGACCTGGCCCAGGGGCTTGGCGTCGCCCAGGTCTGCCAGAAACTCGGCGTCAGCGAGCAGACCCTGCACCGCTGGCGGAACCAGTACGGCGGCCTCAAGCAGGACGAGGCCAAGCGGCTCAAGGAACTGGAGACCGAGAACGTTCGCCTCAAGCGCCTCGTCGCCGAGCTGGCCCTGGACAAGCAGCTGCTCCAGGAGGCCGTCCAAAAAAAGTGGTGACCGCCGCCCAGCGCCGCCAGCTGGCGCGGCACCTGCAGGAGGCGTTCGGCGTGTCCGAGCGCCGCGCCTGCCGCGTGCTGGGGCAACCGCGCTCCACCCAGCGGCAGGTCCCCCTTCCCCAGGAGGAGGAAGGCCGGCTGGTCCGGCGCATCCTGGAGCTGGTGCGCCAGCACCCGCGCTACGGCTACCGGCGCATCTGGGCGCTGCTGCGCCGGGAAGGGTGGCGGGTCAACCGCAAGCGCGTCTGGCGGCTGTGGCGGCAGCAGGGGCTGAAAGTGCCCAGGAAGCAGCGGAAAAAACGGCGGCTGGGCTCCAGTGCCAACAGCTGCGTGCGGCGGCCGGCGGAGCACAAGGGCCACGTCTGGGCGTGGGACTTCCTGCACGACCGGACGGCGGACGGCGGGGCGCTGAAGTGGTTCACGCTGGTGGACGAGTATACGCGCGAGTGCCTGGCCCTGGAGGTGCGGCGCGGCATGACGGCCCGGGCGGTGAACGCGGTGCTGGCCGGGGTGGTGCGGGAGCGTGGCGCACCGAGGCACATTCGCAGCGACAACGGGCCGGAGTTCATCGCCAAGGCGATCCGGGCCTGGATGACGGGGGCGGGCCTGGAGACGCTGTACATCGCGCCGGGGGCGCCGTGGGAGAACGGGTACGCGGAGTCGTTCAACAGCAAGGTGCGCGACGAACTGCTGAACGCGGAGGTGTTCGGCAGCCTGCGGGAGGCGCAGGTGCTGGGCAAGGCATGGAAGCACGAGTACAACCACGTCCGGCCTCACAGCTCGTTGGGGTATCGGACGCCAGCGGAGTACGGGGAGATGTGTCCTCGGGCCGACTCCGCTGCGCTACGCCAGCCCGAGGACACATCTGTGACGGTTGATCCGACTCTCACAGCGCCTGGTACATAAAATGGGGGCAAGCCAGCTGCTCTCGGTCGAGGATTTCAAGGAAGCGGCGGTAGTGCTGGACCGTGATCTCGGTCAGCCGGATGTGGCCGGTCGCCTCAAGGAACAAGTCCATCGCCCGCTTGATGTCGTACCACTGTTTGTTGTCCTTCTTCTTGTAGCTGTCGATGTACGCCTTCGCCTCCACCGTGAGGCTCACGTCCTTCGGGATGGCCCTGCTCTCAGCAAGGTCGTTCAGCACGCTCGCCGTGATGATGCCCTCGCCCCCGTCGAGGGCCACCAGAGCCGCCGCCTGTCGCATATCGGGGTGGACGGCAGGACCGTCCACATGGTCGATGTCCCAATCTGGCACGGTTCGGGCATCGGCGAGTTCTTCTTCAAGCTGGGCCGTGTCCCGGCCCTGCTCCTTGAACTCCGTGATGAACCCCTCAAGGCTGGCGATGCGGGTCGGGATCGGGGTCGGGCCGAGTAATTCGGCGGCTTTCTCGGCCCGCTTGAGCTTCAGGTACTTGAGCCAGTACGGGCGGCTCCCCTTCTCGCTGTTGGGGACCGCTTCCTTGAACGACTCCTGAAGTTGCTGGGTGGTGGCCGACACCTTGAGTTCCTTCGTTCGGAGCTTCCACTGCTTCTTGTCGTGGTCGAATGTTCCGTTGCCGTGAACCGCCATCTCGTCCATTGCCTTACCCCCTGCAACCCGCTATTCCTTGTATTGTCCCGAACTTTGCCCCTCCGGTCAATCGTCCCGAAGAGGTTTAGGACGTTACTTCTGATCTGGCAATCGGTTGCACTGCGTCAGGCGGGTGCGTTGGGGGCAAAACGGTCTGTCGCTGCACCTGACCGGGGCCGCCATACTGGTTCTCCGAGGCGCCAAGGTTTTGCAGGCGGCCCCGGCAGGTGAGGTTGGTTGTTCGGCTTGGCTGGCGTCATAAATGGTGTAGCACCATAGGTTTAAGCGATTCGGAGCCGCGTGGCTTAAGACGCGCGTCTCGTCGGAACCGCGAACCGCCTTGGCCCACCAGGCGTGGCGTGCAGTCCAGGAGCGGCGGGAAGCCTCCGATCCGTTGCTACGGCGAGGCCATGCGTTCCCGCTCGCTGCGGTGGGGTCTGGTTCCCTGGTTGCCACCAGCCCACGCGATCTATCCCGAGGCAACCGGCCGGCACTTGGAACGCAGAGTTCAGCGCAACTGGTCCGCCCAGCCGAACCCGCCGTTGCACGAAACCGGGCGCGCCTCCCGGTCCCTCTGACGGTGAGTCGGCCCAGCGCGCCCGGTTCGTGAACTCTGCGTTCGGCAGCACACGAAAGGGGGGTGCGAATGGCGAAGGAGCACCTGACATCGCTGCAGCTTGGTTTCAGTTTTCTGGGACTGCTGGCCTGGGGTCTCGCCACCTTCTTCGGCCTACGCGCGACCGTGGTGACGAAAACTTCTCCTGCTGCGGGGCATCCGGTGTTCATCGAGCAGCCCAACGTCGCAGCCGCAGGCGCGGCGGGCGGATTCGCCATCGCCGGCGGGCTCTGCTTCCTCGGCATCCCTCTGGCAAGACTGATGATCGGGAGTGGAGCATCGCCGAGTCAGCCTTTAGAGTTGACCGGGGCCGTCAGTCGCGGTTCCGAACAGTTCACGGCTACGAAGGGAAGCCCCGGATAAAAGGCAATCAAAGGGACAGCAAAATCTCTTGACGATAACCAAAGGGGTCGGGAGTCGACTGCAGATAAGAATCATCGCCGAACCAACGGATGAAGCTGACCGGGGCCGCCATCCTGGTTTCGCGCGGCATGAAGGTCTTGCAGGCGGCCCCGGCAGCTTATCCTTATCGTTCGGCGGATCGACAAAAGGTCAGCGAAATCGTTTGGAACGGCTGCTGTTGAAGGAGGTGTTCGATGCGCGTGCTGGCGATTCTATTAGCGACGTTGCTGCTATCCGTCCCGGTCGGGAGCGCGCAGGAAAAAGATGCTCCTCGCGGACAGCCTCCGCAGCTGTGGCTAGCGTCGGCCTCCGATCAGGAAGGGGCGGTCGTCATTCAGATCGCAAAGCAGGTGGAGCGAGGGGGTGTTGACGGCGCCCGCGGCTTAGGGCCGGGAGTGCAGTCCTTGCCGGCCACAATGGTCATGAAGTGGAGTAACCTCAGGAAGGTGACACTCGGCAAGACGGTGCAAGCCTTCCGCGTCAATGGCGAACGTGCAGAAACGAAATCCGTGCTGAAGGCACTCGCCCAGCCGAAAGGCGTCGCGGTCTTTGTCCGAACCAACGAACGCGATCCGACAAGGCCCGACCGCTTCTACCTGGCACTGCTCCGCGAAGATACTCTTGTGCTGGTGGTCAACGAGAAAGACATTTACCCCAATAAACCTGCGCCTCCACCGTAGCCAGCATGAGGACACCTGCGCGCCCGCAGGGCAGCACGGAGGATGGCATTGCTCAGCGCCGAACCAGCCGTTGCAGCAGACAGGGCGGGCAGCACGGCTTTCCGAGGTTCAACGTCTTTCCAGCCCGCCCTGCTGCTGAACTGGGTCGTTCGGCAGGGGAGGGAATCAAATGGGTCCAGCTCCCCGCGAGATCGGTGGGGCGAAAGTGATTTGCTTCACGCCCATTGACGAACGGCATCGCCCCACCGGAAACTGTAAGCAGATCGTTGCAGGGGTTCTCCGAGTGCCAGCCGCAGGTTTGGCCATCTGCCAATATCCTGGCGAGAACTGCTATTACTTGTTTGGCTGCAACGCCACTTGGGAAAGCATTACGGATACTTGGCATCAATCGCTCGAAGAAGCCAAGGAGCAGGCGGAGTTTGAATACAGGGGCGTTTCGGCAACTTGGCACGAGCATGGCTGATGTTACGCTATGCCGAACCAAACGCTGCACCTGAGGGAGGAAAAGGGAACGCGGACATTTTTCTTGACGGTGAACCGGGGTCAGCCGTCGTCCGGTGGCGCTACACCGTCTGCACCAGTCGCGCCGAGAACAGGTGATCGATCCACAGCGAAGTCAACTTCTCCGCGGCGCTGTTCTGCCGCAGCCGCGTGTTCAGATTGCCGAAATCGACCGACTGCAACAGCTGGTCCTGATTGAAGCAGCTGAAGACGAACGACTCCGCCTTCGTCACGGGGTCCACGTGCCGCTGCAAACACTGGGCGCAGACCTCCTTCATCATGCACTGCATCGGCGAGTTGATGGAGCCGATGGCGGTCGGCTGTTCGGGGAAGCACGGCCGCAGCGGCCCGGCGAGCGCGTCCTTGACGGCGGCCATCATGCGGTCGGAGCCGATGGCGATGATGCGCTGGGCGGCGGCCAGCGGGATGGGCTGTTCGCCGAGCCGGTTCGTGGCGTACGCCTGCATGGCCTCGACGATGTTACCCTGCAAGGTGCGGTCCTGCGGCCGGGTGGGCGGGATGCACGGCCCCTTGTCGGTGCTCCAGACCACCACGTCACAGGCCTTTTCGATCTCGTGCCGCTTGAACAGGTCGCTGGCGGCCCGGTAGCCCGCGAAGTAAATCACGCGGTTGTGCTTCTCCTTCAGCGCCAGCGCGATCGAGAACAGCACGGCGTTGCCCAGGCCGCCGCCGGCCAGCACGACCGTCTGGTTTTCCGGGATCTCGGTCGGCGTGCCGGTTGGCCCCATCAGCACGATCTTTTCGCCCGGCTCCAGCAACGAGCACAGCCGGCTGCTGCCGCCCATCTCCAGCACGATCAGCGAAATCAGGCCGCGCTCGCGGTCCACCCACGCCCCGGTCAGGGCGATGCCCTCCATCGTCAGCCGAATGCCGTCCACCTCCTCCGCGTACGTCTCGTAGTTCTGCAAGCGGTAGAACTCGCCGGGGTGGAAGTTGCGGGCGGCGAGCGGGGCGCGCACCACCACCTCGACGATCTGGTGCGTCAGCCGCAGCGCGTCCACCACTTCCGCGACGAGTTGCTGATCCAGCGATTCCGTGAACATGACGAAGTCGCGTTCGCGCTCCGGCTGGTCCTCGGGCCGCAGCCGGGCGACTTCGTGCTGAAAAACGCGGGCGATTTCGTGGTGGCCGTCCTTGGCGGAGGCCATCGCCTTGACCACGTTGCCGGCGTAGTGCGGGTGATTGTCGCCGAAGAAGCTGACGTACCGGCCCTGCTGCGCGTAGGAGGTGAAGAAGCCGATTTCGCCCTTGCCCGCGGGCACGAGCCGGCCGCCGTCGCCGTCGGCCTCGAACCTGTGAGCCCGGTAATATTCGCCCCTGTCGTCGAGTTGAAACGTGCTGGGGTGTTCGCGGTTGTAGGTGGTGTTGGGATGCGTCCCCGCGGCGATCATCACGGCGCGGGCCGGCAGCGTCACGAACTCGCCGGACGACTTCCAGCGGCCGTCCGTGAGCGTCTGGTACTCGCAGCGGATGGCGGCCACCGCCCCGTAAGCGTCGGCGATGCACTCCACCGGGTTCAGCCGCTCGGCGAAACGGATGCCCTCTTCGAGCGACTTGATGACCTCCTCGTGGTTGAGGCGGTAGGCGGGCGAGTCCTGCAACCGCTTGCGGTACACGATGGTCACGCCGCCCCAGGCCCGCACCAGGCGGTTGAAGTCCGGCGCCCGCCCGGCGGCCGCGGCGGCGGAGCGCTCGGCGCGGACAGCCCGGCCGTGCTTCAGCCACGTCTCGACGATCTCGCGCTCCTCCGGGTCCAGCCTGGCCCAGATCGCCGCCTCGCCGATCTTCGGCACCAGGCGGTCGTAGCGGTCCAGCGCCTTCTCCACCTGCACGACGTAATACGCCTGCATCTCGGTGGCGGTGTCGATGGCGGTCAGGCCGCCGCCGATCACGACCGCCGGCAGCCGCAGTTGCAGGTTCGCCAGGCTGTTCGCCTTGTAGGCACCGGTGGCCTGCAGCCCCATCAGGAAGTCGGACGCCAGGCGGACGCCGCGCAGCAGATTGTTCTTCATCTGCACCAGCGTCGGCTTGCCGGCGCCGGCACAGATGGCCACGTGATCAAAGCCCAGCTGCCAGGCATCGTCGAGCGTCAGGGTGCCGCCGAAGCGAATGCCGTCGTACAGCCGAAACTTCTTGCGGCGCATCAGCAGCAGATAATTGATGTCGAGAAAATTCTTGTCCCAGCGCACGGTGATGCCGTACTCCGAGACGCCGCCGAAGCCGAGGATGGTGCGGCGGTCCAGCGGGCCGGTGATGTCGTTGATGTCCTTGATCGGCTGCGGCACCCGCCGCTTGGCCCCGCGCATGCGCACCGACAACGGCTCCACGCGCAGGCCGTCAATGCCGACGACGCCGAAGCCCTCGTTGAGCAGGTGGTGCGCCAGCGTGTAGCCGGCAGGGCCCATGCCGACCACCAGAACGTTCTTGCCGTTGTACGGCAGGGGGACCGGCCGCCGCAGGTTGAGCGGGTTCCAGTGCGTCAGCAGCGAGTAAATTTCGAAGCCATAGGGCAGCCGCAGCACGTCCGACAGGATGTTGGTTTCGATCTGTGGGATGTTCACCGGCGTCTGCTTCTGATAGATGCATGCCTTCATGCAGTCATTGCAGATGCGGTGACCGGTGCCGGCGCACAGCGGGTTGTCCACCATAATCATGGCCAGCGCTCCGATGCCGTGGCCCTCGCGCTTCAGCAGGTGTGCCTCGGAAATCTTCTCGTTCAGCGGGCAGCCTTCCAGCTCGATGCCCAGCGGATTCTTCTTGACCGGGCCGTCCTCGGCGCGCAGCCCCTTCGAGCACGAGTCCTTGTCGCGCGGGTGGCAGATGATGCAGTAGTGCATCTCGCGCAGCGCCTCGCGCGGAGCCATGCGCGGGTCGGTCAGGCCGAAGCCGTCGCGGTGCCGTCGCCCCTCCGCCGGGCCTTCAAAGAGCACGGGCAGTTCCGGGAAGTTGAATTCGCGCGCCACCAGGTTGTCGAAGTCCAGTTTTTCCGGGTGAACGAACGAGGCGAAGTGGCCGCGGCGGTGCTTCAGGTCGGGGTGGAAGGCGAGCGCCGCGCCCAGTGCAGGACGTCCTGCAAGCGGCGCTCATACTGGGCCGCGGCGTCGGCGTCGCCCTGGGCGCGCTCGGCGGCCTGGCGATCGAGCAGGTGCAGGGCGACCTCGGCCAGTTCGCGTTCAGGGTCGGTGGCCCATTCGCCGCGCGTCAGAACCTCCGCCACCCGTTCGCGGTAGCGGAACTCCACGTCAGCGATGTTCATGGCCGTCAGCTCCGCCGTGGCCGGCGGCGCCTTCAGCACCAGGCGGTCCAGGAAGCGTTTCTTGAACTCGAACACCGTGCTGTCATCGGTGGTGCGGCGGTTCAGGTTGAAGACTTCCTTTTCGATGTGAAAGAGGCGGCCGATGAAGCGGTCCAGGTGGCGGGCCACGTCGATGAGCAGCGGCGTGTCTTCCGGGCCGGAACCGCTCTGTTCGTAGCGGCGGGCGAGGTCGGGGTCGGCGGCGCGCAGTTCGTCGCGGAACACCTGGAGCAGGGACTGTAATCGGCGGACGCGGTTGAGGTCGGCGTAACGGAAGCCGTCGATGCCGAGCGGGAAATTCCACGCGGTCGCCGAGTTCCGCGAGGTGGAAGGCAGGTGCAAATTGTTCATGCGGGGTCCTGTAGGCGATACCGGGGGGTGTCGTCGGGGCCGCAGGAGGCCCTGAAGAATTATACCTCGCGGGCCAATGAATTAGGATGTGACTTTGACCGGCGGCGCTAGCCCGAGGACCACATCGGGCGCTGCGCTTTGGAAAACTCCTGGCCACCCAGTTAGCAGATGATCACCGTAAGCGCCGCCCCCTGGGCCGCCGCGGTGTTGTACGCCTTTTGCAGTTCCTCAAAGGCCCAGTAAAAATGGTCGCGGTTTTCCTTGTGGCGCACCCACCAGGGGTTCGCCTTGCGGAGCCAGTCCATCCACTTCCAGTTCGGCAGCGCGTTCAATGCCGCCGCGATCTTTTGCACCATTTCCGGGCTGACGTAGCCGAAATGCACCCCGTCCCCGTCCTCGTCGGACTGGTCCTCTTCCAGCATCAAATTCCGCAGGATGGGCCGCTCGGCGATGTCGCCCTGGATGGCGTACTTCAACGGCTCCGGCTGCTCCCAGAAAACGGTGTGGAAGTTGAACCAGGTTTTCTCGATGCTGAAATGGGGCGTTTCCCCCCGGAAGGCGTATTCAGGGTCCGCCCGTTGGCGGGCGAACTCCTCCGCGGGCAGAACGCTGAGCGAACACCGGATGCCCATTGCCGGCTCCTTGACCGAGGTTGCCCCTGGCTCCAAATAGCCCCTGGCGTTCAGTCAACCCGGGCCAGTTCTACCTCAGCCCGCGTCAACCCGATGACCACCGGCCGCGCGTCCTCACCCGGCGGCAGCAGCACCGCCCCCAGCCCCGGGTTCGCCGCACACAATTCGCGCGCCGGCTCGACGCCGAGGATGAAGAACGCCGTCGCCAGCGCGTCCGCCAGCGCCGCCGTCGGCGCCACCGCCGTGGCGCTCGCCAGCGCCTCCGCCGGCCAGCCGGTGCGCGGGTCGAGGATGTGGCCCAGCTTGCGGCCCTCGTGCTCCAGATGCTGGAACGTCGCCGCCGACGTGCCCAGCGCCCGGTCGCGCATGCGCAGCAAGCCCAGGTTCCGCTCAGGTTCCCACGGGTGCTTGACTGTCACCGCCCAGCCGCGCGGGTCGTTCGGCGGCGCCCCCAGCGCCAGCACACTGCTGCCGCCGCCGTGCAGCAGCGCCGAGCCGATCCGCCAGCGCGACCGCAGCAATTCCGCCGCCCGGTCCAGCGCGTAGCCCTTGCCGATACTGCCGAGGTTGATTTCCAGTCCGGGCCGCAGGAAGCGGACGCCGCGCCGCTCCGGGTCGAGTTCGACGTGGCGCATGCCGCAGCGCTCCAGCACCGCCGTGCGCTCCGCCGGCTTCGGCACCCGACCGCGGCGCTTGTAGAAGCCCCACGCCTTGACCAGCGCCCCGACCGACACGTCAAACGCCCCGTCGGTGACCTCGGTCAGCCGGGCGCACAACGTCAGCAGGTCGAACAACCGCGGCTCAACTGGCACCGGTGCCGTGGCGGCGAGGCGGTTGAGCCGGCTCAGTTCGCTCTGCTCGCGGTAGACGGTCAGCTGGCTTTCGAGGCGGTCGATCTCGTCGAGGGCGTCCTCGGCGGCGGCGAGGGCGGCGGGCGTGCCGCAGGGCAGCGCGATCTCGAACTGCGTGGCCATGGCGCGGCGGCTGCAGCGCAGCAGCGCCAGCGCCTCGGCCGGGGGCGGGTCGAGGGCGGCAGCAAAGTGGCGTGGGTCGAGGAAATCACGGCGGTGCATGAGTGTTCTGGGTTAAGTCGCAATGCTCATCAGATTCCCGATGATCTTGCCGACCTGGTGCAGGTGGTATTCGGGGCCGTCGATGGTCGCGGTCGTGCCTTCCAGACGTAAGAATCGCCAGATGTTCCCGGAGGTCACCGCTCCGTGGACGGTGATGCCGGCGGTGCCTTCCCGACGGGCGTTGAACAGCTGGGCGGCCACCATCGCCGCCACGCACTGGCCCAGGCCGCCGACGATGTCTTCCCGCTTGGCTTCTACCACCGCGATCAATGGTTGGCTGACAAAAAAACGCTCGGGAGACCGTGACAGCAGAAAATCGCAGCCGCCGTTCAGGCCGCGCTCGCGGTCCACGTCCAGCGCCACTCCCGAAAACAAACTGAGACGATGTTCCGCCCGCCGCACCACTTCCATCAGGATGGGGGCAATGATCATTTCCGAGCGTGCCTTTTCAGTGTTCGTGGCGAGGGCGACAGGCGCCCACTCGGTCAGCGTTTGTTGCAGCAACGGTCCGGGCGGCACTTCGGGGGTGGCTGCGAACAGGTCCACGTCCTCGACCAGGGTAAGGCCGAAGCGGTCGCGGGCGGTCGGCAGGTCGAAGTCGCTGTACGCCATGATCGTTGCCCCGGTCACACCTCCGGGATGCCGAGGTCCCGGCAAATCTTTCGCGCCAGGAAATCATTGACCTCGCGGTGACGTGGCACTGCCGAGGTGCGGTTATTCGCCGGATGGAAGTACACGCTATGTTTGCCCTTGTCGCGCAGTAACCGGCAGCCGTGCGCTTCCAGGTGGCGAATGAGGTCGTGGTGTTTCATAGCGCCAGATTTTAACGCGAACCACGTCCGGGCGTGCACCAACTTCCCGGTGGCGAATGAGGTCGTGGTGTTTCATGGCGCCGACAGGACAAAGGGTTCGCGGGTCACGGCCTGGCCAGCCAGCGCCTGCTCCGCCAACTCACGGTTGGCCTCCAGCACCAACGCCACGGCCTCTCGCAAATTATCCTTCGCTTCTTCCAGCGTGTCGCCTTGCGTGTTGGCCCCCGGGATTTCTTCCACAAACGCAATGTAGCCCTCGGGCACCTGTAGATAGACCGCAGTAAACTGCATCGGCAATCCCTCCAAACGCCATAGGGCCAGGAGACCCGCGCTGGCCGCCGGTTTCCTGGCCCTGTGTATTGTACCCGAACCGACTGGCGTCACTCGTTGCCATCGTGGATCATCGGCTCCAGCTCCTTGGTGTTGCGCTCGACAGCCAGCACGATGGTGCGTTCCTCAACGCCGTCGGCGGACGCGGCCACGGCGGGGATGATCTGCCGGCTGTCCGGCAGGCTGAAGCGCATCGTGAAGGTGCCGTCCGGCCGCAGCTTGACCGGCTCGCCCTGCAGCGTGACGCGGGCGCTCGGCTCGGTGGCGCCGTAAACGATCAGCTCGGCGTCCAGCTGGAACCAGAACTTGCGCTGCCGGCCCGGCAGGAATGCACCGGAGCCGAAACTGGTCACCGCCGGCGAGCCCATCGGCCGCCGCAGCCGTTCCTCGAACAGCTGCTTCAGCTCCAGGCTGCTGGCGGTCGGGTCGAAGCCGCCGGACATGGCGTAAATGCGGTCAGCTTTCTTGGGGTCGATGTCGGACCAGTTCTCGTCAATGGCATCGCTGACGCCGGCCCGTGGCGTGGTCACGACGTTGGAGCGGGCCAGCACGTAGAACTGACCGTTGCGGGCCAGGTAGCCGATGTCCACCCGATACGACCGCGGCGGATTCTGCACGTCGATGTACCAGTTGTTGCAGCCGCCGTGAATGTCGATGTCGCGCAGAACGGCCTCGGCGCTGCTGGTGGTGTCGTGGCTGCTAACGTCGAGCAGGCGCAGGATGGGCTTGGCGCCGTGCCAGTCCTGGCCGAGGGCGGCCTCGGCCCGCTGAATGGCCTGGCGGGTGAGTTCCCAGTAAGCGTGCAGCCAGTACGGATCGCGCACCATGACGACGATGCGATCCTTGCCATAACCGGCGGGCAAATCGCGCGGCACCTTGGCGGACAGGTCGCGGGTGGGGACGCCGACGTCGAACTTGCTGCGCTCGACGATCTCCTCACCGGTGGCGGAGGTGTTGCGGGCGGCGGCAACTTGCGGCTTGGCGCGGGGCTTGACCGTGGCGACCCGGGCCGCCGGGTGGGTCTGACCATTCTTGCGTGCCCGAGAGCGGGCCGGCTTGCCGAGGGCCACCAGGGCGGCCACCAGTTCTTCCTTGCGCATGCCGTGCCAACCTGCGACGCCCCGGCGACGGGCCAGGGCGATCAGGTCTTTTTTGGAACAGCGCTGCAATTGGTCACTTTTCATGCGGAACAACTCCGTCGAGCCTGCCGGCCAGGCGTCCGTGGGAACCGACCCTGTGCAATGTTTACGGAGACGTCCGTGCGACGAAAGACAGCCCCCGGAGAATCCCTTCCGGGAGGAGGAGCGTGAGCGCACCCGGGCGCGACTGACGATCCCATCGACAGCGAACCGGGCCGCCAACGGCATGCGAAACGGCTGGAGAGCCCAATCGCCTTGGACAGCGGCCACCTGGCAGGACAGCCGCCGGAGTGCAGGTTGGCAAGGCGACAAAAAAAGGCAACCCCCTGGTGCAAGAGGTGCCTGTCGGAATTATTCCTCTCGTCCGGTCAGGGACCACAACGCGGTTGGAGTCACGTGTACGTCTCTGGAGGTAACTGCTTGGGTTCTGGTTGCAGGCGGGTGGAAACCCCGGTCGCAGGGTAGCAACCTATTTCCTTCCTCCGTCGGATGATACAAACCTGCAAGGGCTACTGTCAACAATAAATTCATCGTTTCCGCCGCTTCCGCACGCAGTTTTCCGACCGCACCTTCGGCAAACATCATTTTTTTTCATGCTGTTGCCGGGCTTGCCGAAACCATTTCTTCCGCAACTTGTTGATGAGTAAGGATTAATGATGGTCCGGTTGTGCCGGCTGACTTCGTGAATTTTTCCACGAACCGAATTGACTTTCGAGGCAGTATTTACACAATACCCCTTACGTGACCACGAAAACCGAACCAACATTCTCCGGCGCGTGGAGGGCGAGTGTGCCCGAGCAACGGCCCAACTCCCGCGAGTTGGGGCTTTACCTCACCATCTCGCAGGTGGGCATGGAGATGGTGGCGCCTGTGTTCGCGGGCTGGCTGCTGGGCGTCTGGCTGGACTGGCATCCGTGGCCGCTCATCGGTGGTGCCGTCCTCGGCCTGGTGGCCGGCCTGACGCACCTGGTGGTGCTCCAGAACCGCGCCGACCGGAAGGCCCCCCCAGGAACGACGCACCGTGATTCGGCCCCTGCGAGCGCTGTTGCTGGGCTGCCTGGTCTTCTGGGCCGTGGCGACCGGCCTGATTTACCTGTACTGGGACCGCCTGGGCCTGGCCGAGGCCGCGGTGCCGCGCGACGTGGCCCTGCTCGTGCATACCGTCGCCCTGGCCCTGTGCCTGGTGCCGATGACCGCGACGCTGCTGTGGGTCGGCTGGGCCAGCCACCAGGCGCCCGACCAGCAGCTGGCGTCGGTGCTGGGCGGCACTGGCGTGCGCATGTTCTTCGTGCTCGGCGTCGGGCTGATTCTGGCGAACGCGGTGCCGGTGTTCGCGCAGCATTCGATGTTGTTCTGGTTGTGGGTGTTGGTCGTCTATCTGGTCACGCTCGGGTTGGAAATCGTCGTCCTGGTCCGCAGCCAGGAGGCGCTGAATACACCGCCGAAGTGATAACTGTCCCGGCGAGCGGGGGGCTCACGCCCTCCGCTCGCCGGCCCTGGATAAAAGAGGACGCCGCGCGATGGCCGATGATCCCATCAAAAACGTCCAGCATCACGTTCAGGACACGCACCCAAGCCACCCGGCCTGGCAATTTTTCGAGCAGCTGTTTGGCGGCTACGAAATCAAATTGGTGCAGATTCCACTCTGGGAAGGCTACACCTTCACCCTGACCAAGTTCATGATATTGGAGGTGATTGCCGCCGGGCTCATCATTGCCATCTTTGTGCCGATCGCGCGCCGCGCCGCCAGCGGCGGCCCGCCCACGGGTATCTGGTGGAATCTGTTCGAGAGCCTGTTGACCTTCATCCGCGACGAGGTGGCCCGGCCAACACTCGGCGCCCCCGAGGGCCACCACGATGAGGCCAGGGCCGGCGTCGAGCTGACCGTGGACGGCCACGGCCCCGCCGCGGCGCACCACGGGCACCAGCACGGCCCCGCCGCGGACCACGAGAACCCAGCCGACAAGTACGTGCCGTTCCTGTGGACGATCTTCCTGTTCATCCTGTTCTGCAACCTGCTCGGCATGATCCCGTTCATGGGCTCGCCGACCGCGAGCATCTGGGTGACGGGGGCGCTGGGGTTGATTAGTTTCTTTGTGATGCACGGTGTCGCAATTGCCAAGATGGGCTTCATTTCCTATGTGAAGTCCCTGTGGCCGCCCATGGAAATCCCGTGGCCCATCGCCATCTTCCTGAAGCCGATGATCTTTTTGATCGAGTTCTTCGGAACGATCATCAAGAGCGGGGTGCTGGCGGTGCGGTTGTTCGCCAACATGTTCGCGGGCCACACGGTGCTGGCGATGATTCTGTTCTTCATCGTCATGTCCGCCAACGTCGGGCCGGTGCTGTGGGGCGGCATCACCGTCGCCAGCGTGCTGGGCGTGGTCGCGTTGAGTTTGCTGGAGCTGTTCGTCGCGTTCTTGCAGGCGTATGTGTTCACCTTCCTCACGGCGCTGTTCATGGGGATGACATTGAACCCGTCGCACTGATCCGATTGCGGATTTTGGATTGCGGATTGCGGATTCGTTGTGGCACGGTCTGCGGATTCGTTGTGGCAGGGTCTCCTGACCGTGCCACGGATCCTGACCGAAGGTCTCCTCCGGGTAGAAGCAGGGAGACCTTCGGTCGCAGAGAGTGGCTTGGTCCGGAGACCAAGCCACAACAGAGGGTCGCAGAGAGTGGCTTGGTCCGGAGACCAGGCCACAACAGCCACAACAGAGACCTTCGGTCGGACCGAGTGGCCTGGTCCGGAGACCAGGCCACAACAGACCCCACGAATAGAAACAGAACCTTTTTCTCAAGGGTCAGGAGCAGAATTGACATGAAACTGATGCGTGTGCTGGTACTGGTGTTCGTGGTGTTCGCGGTGGCGGCGCTGCCGGTGCTGGCCCAGCCGAAAGAGAAGCCGGCCGAGACGACCGCGGCCGCCCCGACGGTGCCGTCGTCGGTCTCGTTCGCGGGCGCCGGCCTGGGCGTCGGCATCGGCGCGGCCCTCACCATCGTCGGCGCCGGTTACGGCTTCGGCAAGATCGGTTCCGCGGCCCTGGAGAGCATGGCCCGCCAACCCGAAGTCCGCGGCAACATCCAGACGGCCATGCTGATTATCGCGGCCCTGCTCGAAGGCGCCACGTTCTTCAGCCTGATCGTGTGCATCTTGCTCATGGGTCAGGCCAAGTTTTAACCGTGGTGGCGGGTGCCTTCGCTTCTGGAGGTGGTCGGTCTTCGAGAGGTGACCATGCTGCGTGTGCGGTATTACTGGAACGTGGCCCTGGCGTGCGCCCTGGTCCTGGCGACCACGGGCAGCGCCTGGGCGGCCGACGACGCCCACAAGCAGGGCGCCGACCCCGGCGGCGAGGCCGGCAAGCTGGACATCTTCGCCGGCGCCGTCGATCTGGCCATCTGGACCATCGTCGTCTTTCTGATCCTGTTGTTCATCCTGAGCAAGTTCGCCTGGAAGCCGATGCTCGAAGGGCTCAAGAAGCGCGAGGAGAGCATTCGCGGGGCGGTCGAGGAGGCCAAGGTCGCCCGCGCCGAGACGGCCCGGATGCAGGCGGAGTTCCAGCGCAAACTGGACGACGCCCATCAGCAAATCCCGAAGCTCATGGAGCAGGCCCGCCGCGACGCCCAGCAGCTGGCCGAGGAGATGCGCGCCAGGGCTAACGCCGACATCGCCGCCGAGCGGCAGCGGTTGCGCCGCGAGATCGACACCGCCACCGACCAGGCCCTGCAAACCCTCTGGACGAAGGCCGCCGACATCGCCGCCGACATCGCCGGCAAGGCCATCCGCCGGTCGCTGACCGAGGACGATCAGCGGCGGCTGGTCGAGGAGTCCATGAATGAACTGCGGGTCGCCGGGGAGGCGCGGTTGAAGGAAACCAACGGGGCCCGCGCATGAGTGAGCACAACGAGGGCGCCCGCTACCACGCCCCCAGCGATGTCGGCGCGCAGCGGCTGGCCCGGGTCTACGCCGAGGCCCTGCTGCGCGGCGCCGTGAGCGAGAACCAGGTGGACGGGGTGCTGGAGTCACTGGAGTCGCTGGTCCAGGATGTCTTCCAGGCGCAGCCGCTGCTGGAAGAGATGTTCGCTGCCCCCGTGGTGCCGCCGCACGTCAAGGAAGAGGCCATCAACCGCCTCTGCGAGGGCCGGGCCAGCGATCTGTTCCGCAAATTCCTCCTCGTCGTCAACCACCACGGCCGTCTGGAACTGCTGCGGCTCATCGCCCAGGAACTGCACAAGCTGGTCGATGAGCGTGCCCACCGTGTCCACGTCCTGGTGCGGGCGGCCGCGCCGCTGGCGGACGACCAGCGCCAGCGCCTGGCAGAGTTCATCGGCGGCGCCCTGCACCTGGAGCCGGTGCTCGACGTGCAGATCGAGCCGGAACTGCTGGGCGGTTTGGTGGTGCGCGTCGCCGACTGGCAGTTCGACGGTTCGGTGCGCACCCGGCTGTTGAACATCCGGAACCAAATCATTGAGAGAAGTAGCCATGAGATTCAAACCGGACGAGATCGTTTCCGTACTGACTAAAGAGATCGAGGACTACCGCAAGACCAGCGACGCCCGCGAGGTCGGCAAGGTGCTGGAGGTCGGCGACGGCATCGCCCGCATTTACGGCCTGGGCGGCGTCATGGCCGGCGAGATGGTCGATTTCGCGCACGGGGGTGCGCGGCGTCGCCTTCAACCTGGAAGAGAACTCGGTCGGCGTCATCATCCTGGGCGAATTCCTGGAGATCGCCGAGGGCGATGAGGTGCGCGTCACCGGCGAGCTGCTGCGCGTGCCGGTCGGCGACGCGCTGATTGGCCGCGTGGTTGATCCCCTGGGCAACCCACTGGACGGCAAGGGGCCGATCATCACGTCGCTGTCGCGGCCGGTGGAGTCGATGGCCCCCGGCGTCGCCGGCCGCCAGCCGGTCAACCAGCCGCTGCAAACCGGCATCAAGGCCATCGACGCCATGACGCCCATCGGCCGCGGTCAGCGCGAACTCATCATTGGCGACCGCAAGACCGGCAAGACGGCCATCGCCGTCGATGCGATCATCAACCAGCGTGACCAGAAGGTGATCTGCGTCTACGTCGCCATTGGCCAGAAGGAATCGACGGTGCGTGCCGTCGTCGAGGCGCTGCAGGCGCACGGGGCGATGGACTACACGATTGTGGTGATCGCCACCGCCGCGGACCCGGCGCCCCTGCAGTACATCGCGCCCTACGCCGGCTGCGCGATGGCCGAGTATTACGTGTACGAGCAGGGCCGCGACACGCTCTGCGTCTACGACGACCTGACGAAGCAGGCGGCGGCGTACCGGCAACTGTCGCTGCTGATGCGGCGGCCGCCCGGCCGTGAGGCGTACCCCGGCGACGTGTTCTACGCCCACTCGCGCCTGCTCGAAGCGCTCGGCCAAGACGGCGGAGGAGTACGTCATCGTGCCGCAGGAGGCCGACCCGGCGAAGGTCAAGGCGGACTGGGGCGTCAACAATTTGCAGGGCGAGAAGCGCCAGCCAGGTGAGCCGGGCAAGGTCTACTACGGCCCGCTCGACAAGGAGATCGCCGAGAAGCACGACGTGCAAAAGTTCCCGGGCTGCAAGGTGGTGAAGGTGCCGAACACCGGCGGTTCGCTGACGGCGCTGCCGATCATCGAGACGCTGGAAGGCGAGGTGTCGGCGTACATCCCGACGAACGTGATTTCCATCACGGACGGCCAGATTTATTTGCAGCCGGACCTGTTCTACGCCGGCGTGCGGCCGGCGGTGGACGTGGGCATCAGCGTGTCGCGCGTGGGCGGCAAGGCGCAGATCGCAGCAATGAAGCAGATCGCCGGCAGTCTGCGGCTGGACCTGGCGTCGTTCCGCGAACTGGAGGCGTTCGCGCAGCTGGGCACCGACCTCGACAAGGCGACGCAGCAGCAGCTGGACCGCGGTTACCGCATGGTCGAGATTCTGAAGCAGGGCCAGTACAAGCCGATGCACGTCATCGACCAGGTGATGATTATTTACGCCGGCACCAAGGGCGCGCTGGACAAGGTGCCGCGCAACCAGGTGTCGGCGTGGGAGGAGCAGTTCCTGCGCTTCATGCGCGAGCAGCGGGCGGACATGCGCAACGCGCTCATCAAGGAAGGCAAGCTGAAGGGCAAGGACGATGACCGGCTGAACGCGGCGATTGCGGACTTCCAGCACCAGTTCAAGGCACCGGGCAAGTAACCGTGAGGTTGAACCATGGTCCCCCGAATCCACCGCGTTGTGGCGATGGTAGCTGTGCTGGCTGCCCTGCTCTTGGGCTGCTCCTCGGAGCAGAAGGACAAGGACGGCAAGAGGGACGAGGCCGTCAGGTCAGACAAGGACCACAGCAAGGGCCAAGGTAGGCGTGTCGAGGAAAATCCGGAGCATGAGCGGGCCGCCAGGATGGACAAGGGCTGGTATCCGGAGACAAACGGCAAGAAGGCCGAGGACGCCGGCAAGCCGGACTTCACGCTGACCGGGAAGGAGTTCATCCGTGAGTTCCTGAAGGACAAGAAGGCGGCCGGCAAGAAGTACGACAACAAGGTGGTCCGGCTTACCGGCGAGGTCCGCGGGGTGAGAGCCAAGGACGCGGGCAAATCTGTGGCCGTCCAGCTCGAAGGATTCAAGCAGAGCGCGGAGGATCCCATCGGCACGTGGGTGGAATTCGATCTGGCGCCGGAATTCACGGGGACGGGGTTGGAACTGTCTGGGGGTCAGAAGATCGAGATTACCGGTAAATTCGAGATATGGCTGAGTTACTTCGCCCGCCTGGAGCGCGGGGTGCTCAAGGAACTGGGTAGGTCGGAGGCGGTGAAGATCGCCGCGTCCGACCTGGCCAAGGATGTCGCCGCCGCACCCAACACCACGAAATATGCCGGCAAAGTGATTATCGTCGCTGGCGAGTTGGTAGACGTGACCAAAGACAAACAGAGAGATACCACCTACTTCGCCAGGCTCAAGGGCGACGGTAAGGCACAGGTGATGGTGATCCTGGGCGACGAGAGCGGCCGACTGCTCAAGAAGGGGCAGTCCGTCCGCCTGCGTGCCGTAACGACTTACCCCCTGTTCGAGAACAACGAAGTTCGCCTCCACCAGGGGTACGTCGTGGAGATCAAGTAGCATGGCCAAAACCCGCGTCCTCGTCAAGCGCCGCAAGGCCGTCCGCAACATCCGCAAGATCACGCGGACGATGGAGCTGATCGCCACGGCCCGCTTCAAAAAAGCGCTCGACCGTGCCAGCGAGGCCCAGGCGTACACGCAGAAGATCGCCGAGATGGCCGCCGACCTCAGCGCCAGCGCCACCGGCATCAGCCACCCGCTGCTGGTCCAGCGCGAGACGGTCAAGAGCGTCATGCTGCTGGTCATCACGTCCAACCGCGGCCTGTGCGGCGGCTACAACGCCAGCATCATGCGTGAGGCCACGGCCCGCATCCGCCAGATTCAGCAGAGCGGCGTCACGCTGCACCTGGAACTGTCCGGCAAGAAGGCCATCACCTACTACCGCTTCCAGGGCGTGCAGGCCGAGCGCACCTACACCAACTTCGAGGACAAGCCGCGCTTCGACGAGGTGGACGAACTGGCGGTGCGCTACATCGACGGCTACATCAAGGGCCAGTACGACCGCGTCGAGGTGGCGTACATGAAGTTCCTGAGCGCCGCGAAGCAGACGCCGGTGGTCGAGACGCTGCTGCCGCTGGCGACGGTGCCCGGCCAGGGCGAAGGCGGGGCGCCGGCCGCGGCGGGCAAAAAGAAGACGGTCGAATACGAGTTCCTGCCGAGCGCCGCCAACATTCTGGAAGAGATTCTGCCGGTGTCGTTCAAGGCGCGGCTGTTCAAGTGCTTCCTGGACGCGGCGGTCGGCGAGCAGATCGCGCGGCGCGTCGCCATGAAGGCGGCCACCGAGAACGCCGGCGACATGATCAAGAACCTGACGCGGCTGTACAACCGTGCCCGGCAGGCGCAGATTACAAAAGAGATCGCAGAAGTGATCGGGGGCGCAGAAGCCCTAAAATAATCCCGTCGAGCGGGGTCGCGTCAGCGCCCCGTGCGCTCCCACGGGGCGCTGACGCGACCCCGCTCGACGGAACCGGACATCAAACACAGCGAGATCGGCAATACAGCGGGAGTTCTCATGGTCAGCCACAACGGACAGAACGGCCAGCAGGTCGGCCGCATCGTGCAGGTGATCGGCTCGACGTTCGACGCCGAGTTTGAAGAGGGTCACCTGCCGGAAATCTACAACGCCGTGCGCGTCGAGAGCGAGCACAAGGGCGTCAAGATTCACCTGGTCGGCGAGGTGCAGCAGCACCTGGGCGGCAACCGCGTTCGCGCTGTCGCCCTGGGCTCGACCGACGGCCTGGTGCGCGGCATGAAGGCCATCGACACCGGTAAGCCGGTCACGGTGCCGGTCGGCAAGGGCACACTCGGCCGCGTCTTCAATCTGCTCGGCGAGCCGATCGACGGCCGCGGTCCCGTGGACGCCAGCGAGTTCCGGCCCATTCATGCGGAGCCGCCGGCGTTCAGCGAGCTGTCGTCGAAGACGGAGCTGTTCGAGACGGGCATCAAGGTCATCGATCTGTTGACGCCGCTGGTGCGTGGCGGCAAGGCGGGCCTGTTCGGCGGCGCCGGCCTGGGCAAGACGGTCATCCTGACGGAGCTGATCGCGCGCATCGCCAGCCAGCACGGCGGCTACTCGGTGTTCGCCGGCGTCGGCGAGCGGACGCGCGAGGGCAACGACCTCTGGCTGGAAATGCAGGAAACCAAGATCGGCAACACCGACAAGGCCGTGCTCACGCAGACCGCGATGGTCTTCGGCCAGATGAACGAGCCGCCGGGCGCCCGCCTGCGCGTGGCCCTGTCGGCGCTGACCATGTGCGAGTGGTTCCGCGACTCGACCGGCGCCGACACGCTGCTGTTCGTGGACAACATCTTCCGTTTCTCGCAGGCCGGCTCGGAAGTGTCGGCGCTGCTGGGCCGCATGCCGAGCGCCGTCGGTTATCAGCCGACGCTGGCGACGGAAATGGGCGAGTTGCAGGAGCGCATCACCAGCACGTCGCGCGGCGCCATCACCAGCGTGCAGGCGGTGTACGTGCCGGCCGACGACCCGACCGACCCGGCCCCCGCCAACGCCTTCCAGCACCTCGACGCTTTCATCTACCTGGAGCGGTCGATTTCCGAGAAGGGCATTTATCCCGCGGTCGATCCGCTGGCGTCGAACAGCCGCATTTTGCAGCCACAGTACGTCGGCGAGGAGCATTTCGCCGTCGCCCGCCGGGTGCAGCAGATTCTGCAGCGCTACCGCGAACTGCAGGACATCATCGCCATCCTCGGCGCCGAGGAGTTGAGCGAGGACGACAAGCAGGTGGTGTCGCGGGCGCGGCGCATTGAAAAATTCCTGTCGCAGCCGTTCATCGTGGCGGAGGCGTTCACGGGCAAGCAGGGCAAGGTGACGCCGATTGCCGAGACGATCCGCAGCTTCAAGGAGCTGTGTGACGGCAAGTGGGACCATTTGCCGGAGGCGGCGTTCATGTACGTCGGCGGCATCGACGAGGCGGCGGAGCAGGCCAAGCGCATGGCCGGGGAAGGGAAGTGACGCATGGCCGGACAACTGCAGTGCGTGGTGGTGACGCCGGAGCGGGCGCTGTTCGACGAGACCGCCGACTTCGTGGCGCTGCCGATGTACGACGGCGAGCTGGGCGTCGCGCCCGGCCGGGCGCCGCTGATCGGCCGGCTGGGCACGGGTGAGCTGCGGACGAAGAAGGCGGGCGTGACGAAGCGCTACTTCGTGGACGGGGGCTTCGCCCAGGTGCGCGACAACGTGGTGACGGTGTTGACCGAGCGGGCGCTGAAGGCGGAGGAGATTTCGCTGGAGGCGGCGCAGGCGGCGCTGCACCAGGCGCAGCAGCCGGCACTACAGCCGGGGGAGCAGGCGGCGCACGAGAAGGCGCAGCAGCGGGCGCGGGCGCAGTTGCGGATCGCGCAGAGCGCGAGGGGGAGACGACGCTGTGACCGCGGGCGGAGCCGTGACATTTCAGGGTTAAATGGCTTTTCCGACCAGGGCGTCGGCAGTGTCGGGCAGGCCATTGCGGCGCAGGGCATCGAGGTATTCGCCGGGAGACATGGCGGGGCGCGACATGCTGGCGCGGTGCTCGGTCGCCGCTGCCACGACGACTCCGATTTCCAGTAACCGCCGGATAAAAATGTCTGGGGGTTCGGCGGTCACACCAAATGGGTTTAACACGGCGGCGGGAAAATCGGCGACGTTCTGCGTCACGATGACATCCGCCACGCAGGCCAGGGCTGCGGCGAGCACATGGCGGTCGTCAAGGTCCGGCAGCTGCAGCCGCGGGATCCACCGCCGGTACTGGTACACCCGACAGCCGGCCACATGTTCATCCAGGAGCCGGGCCGTTCGCCGCAGCGCGGGGCGTTGCAGATCTCGCCGATTGCGTAACACGGCGCGAATCCACTCCTGGTGAATACGCCCCGTCCACTTGCCGCGCAATTTCTTCTGTCTGCGGCCGTGAATCGCCAGCCAAACCAGAAAATCTCTCAAAAAGCTGGAGTAGAGCACACAGGCGTCGTAGACGGCGACCAGCGGTTCCATGTCGGCTCACTTATCCGGCGGGTCCGATTCGTAGAGCCCCAGTTCTTGCGAAATGCGGGTGATCTCCTCGGCGGCCTTCTTCGCTTGCTGGTACATTTTTTCGTTCTGTTCCAGCAAAGCGGCACTTGGAATGCGGCGGCGCTTCCCTGCCCGGTGACAGGGCAACTCGCCGCGTCGGATCAACTTGAGGATGAACTCGCGCGAGACGTCCAGGAAGTCTGCGGCCTGGGTGACCGTCATCTCTTCGGGCAAGGGCTGGTTCGCCCCCGCGATGGCCCGCTGGACGGCGGCCTCGAAGATCGGCGACACTTCCATGGGCCTCCCGTTGACGGGGACTTCGCCGTTGCCATCCGGCCGCGATCCTGAGGGGGTTTCGCCGTTGGTAGTGGGCTCAGGCGCGGGCGTCGGATCCGTCATGGCATGCTCCAACTTTGTCCGATGTGTTTGGGGTTTTCACACCGAAGGTGACGATGCAGCACAAATAATCGTGGCCACACCACAATCAGATTGTACCCACAATGTCGTCGAATTTCCTCGCCAGTTTTGAGGGGCCGGGCTACGATGAGCCCGTGTCCCCGCGTTCTCGTAGCCACTCCGGAGGCCGGTCATGGCGGATCTCACCCTGCTGGCGACGCTCAAGGACAAGCTCATCCACGCCACCAACTTCGCCGACGTGTCGCGCTACTTCTTCGACCACTTCGGCGACGACCCCGAATTCATCAAGCTCGGCGAGGCGACGCGCCATCCGTTCCTGGAGGCGGTGGTGGCGCAGGTGGCCGGCCAGATTTTCGGCCAGGCGGCGCTCGCGGCCGGCAAGGACGCGCTGCTGAACAGCGTGCTGCTGACGCGCCTGGCGGACCACCAGTTCATTCACGGCGGCCTGAACGTCGCCGGCCACGTCGGCACCATCATCTACTTTGAGGACGAGGGCGTCGGCCTGGTGTCCGTCGCCATGTCGATGTCCGGGGACATGCAGTTCGCGCGCTTCCGCGGCCAGCGGCTGCAGCGCGTGCCGAAACCCTCGGACAACTGAGCGGCACGCCGGCGCGCCGGCATTTTTCGGGTTTTCGACCGCGCAAAAGCGGCCGCCAGCCGCTACAATCAAGGGAAATGAACCCGACGCCTTACCGCCGCCTCGTCGCCATGCTGGTGCTGGGCCTGTACGTCACGGCCTGCTTGCTGCCCGCCGCCTGCGATGGGGAGGGTGGCCAGGTGTTTACGGGCGCGGAAACCTCGTTCGCTGTCTGGCTGCTGCTGTCCGACAGCTGGCGGCTGCTGTCCGACCGGCCCGAATCCGTGAGGAATGTGCTGAGCATCGGGCTGCTTGCGCTCGCCAATTGCTTGCTGGTGCTGGGGTGGCTGTGTCTGGTCTGCAACCAACACGACTTCGCGGCAGTGTGCGGTTGGCTGGCGGTACTGGCCGCGGCTCCGGCCTGGCTGATTGGTGTCCCCCTGCTGGAGGGCTATTACCTCTGGCATCTGAGCATGCTGGTGCTGGCGGTGACGGCGATGCTCTTGCCGTGGCCGAGCGACGGGCACAAGGTTCGCCCTTGAGTTTCGCACCGAGACGGACATGAACACCTCCACGCGCTGGGCCCTGGTGCTGCTCCGCATCGCCATCGGCTGGCACTTCCTCTTCGAGGGCGTCGCCAAACTGGAGACGCACTTCACCGGCCCCACCACGTCGAAGCCGCTCTGGACCAGCGAGCCCTACCTGCGCGGCGCCACCGGTCCCTTCGCTGACACCATCCGCGCCCCGCTCGGCGACCTCGACGCCGACGCCCTCGAACGCCTCACCCTGCCCGAAACCAAACCCGGCGAGCCCGCCAAGCTGCCGCCCGCCCTCGAAAAGGAGTGGGACGCCGAGTTCCAGCGCTTCGTGGACTTCTACAAGGTCGGCACTGACAAGGCGCCGCCGCTGAAGTTCATCGTCCCCTTCACCGTGGCCGAGCCTGACAAGCTTCAGCTAGCCCTGGCGAAAGCCCTCTTCGCGCACGCCAGGCTGGAAACGCTGCACTGGCTGGAATCCGGCGTCAAGGAGGTCGATAAGCAGTTCTCGAAGGTCGAGGAAAAAGTCCCGGTCACGACGCAGCAGCGCATCGACGCTTACAAGAAGCAGCTGCGCGACGCCCGCCGTCTGGAGAACGAGGGCAATCCCGCCTTCGGCCACAACGTCTACAAGAAAACCCTGACCGACCTGAAGAAGGACAGCACCACGTCCCGCAAGGAACTGCTGGCGGACGAGAACCGGCCGTTCAAGGACGCCCTCAAGTACATTCAGGCCAAGGTGCTGACCGACGAGCAGCGCAAGCTCGGCACGCCGCCGGAACCGGAGCCGGGCTTCCGCTGGATCACCTGGATCGACCGCGTGACCATGTGGGGTCTGGTCATTGTCGGCGGCTGTCTGCTGCTCGGCCTGTTCACGCGCACCGCCTGCGTGCTCGGCGCCCTGTTCCTGACCATGCTCTATCTGTCGATGCCGCCCTGGCCGTGGCTGCCGCAGGACCCCAGCACCGCCCGCAGCCACTTCTTCTTTGTCAACATGAACGTCATTGAGGCGCTGGCCTTGCTGACCCTGGCGACCACCGCCAGCGGCAAGTGGCTCGGCCTCGACGGCCTGGTGCAGTTCCTCAATCCGTGGAGCTACAAAAAGCCGGCCGCCCCGAAGCAACCCGTACCCCCCACCAGCCACAACGGCGGTCCCGTCGGCCCGCGCCTGCCCGAACGGCAGCCTGTCGTGACCACCACCCCTGCACAGGAGCCTCCGCATGGCCCTTGACATGACCCCCGAACAACGGGAGATCGGCCAGAAGAATTTCCAGCACGTCGCCGGCAAACTCGGTGAGGCCAGCCCACCGCCTGGTCAGCAGCCCGGCCCCGGCATGACGCGCCGCAGTTTCATGAAGGGCCTGATGGCCGCCGGCGCGGCGCTGCCTATCGGCGCCGCCGCGTACTTCGGTTATCAGCGGCTGCACGGCCGGCCCATCAAGGCGGGCCTGATCGGCTCCGGCGACGAGGGCGGCGTCCTCATCGGCGAACACAATCCCGAGTTCGTCGAGTTCGTCGCGGTCGCCGACATCCGGCCATACAACCAGAACCGCATCTTCGAGGGCGAGCGCGACCCCGGCCCCGGCCGCCTGTGGCGCAAGGGCTTCAACCGCATTTACGGCAGCAACGCCCGCCAGCGCATCCGCCTCTACGGCGACAACTACGAGGACCTGTTGGCCGACCCCGAGATTGAAATGGTGGTGATCGCGCTGCCGCTGCACCTGCACCAGGAGGCGGCCATCAAGGCGATGCGCGCCGGCAAGCACGTGCTGTGCGAAAAGCTCATGGCCTGGAACATCGCGCAGTGCAAGGAAATGATCCGCGTCGCCAAGGAGACCGACCGGCTGCTCGCAATCGGTCATCAGCGGCACTACAACCTGTTGTACGCGCAGGCGACCGAACTGCTCAACGCCGGCGTGCTCGGCGACGTGCATCACATCCGTGCCCTGTGGCACCGCAACACGACGATGCCGGGCCGCGACGGTTGGCGGCCGCCGATCCGCGACGTGGACCGGAACGCCCTGGCGGACCTCATCCGCAGCAAGTACCACTACAAGAGCATGGAAGAGCTGGTGCGCTGGCGGCTGTTCCAGCGCACCGGCGGCGGTCTGATGGCGGAACTGGGCAGCCATCAACTCGACGCTTGCAGCATCTTCCTGAACAAGAAGCACCCGCTGGCGGTCAGTGGCGTCGGCGGCAAGTTCTTCTACCACGACGACACCGACGACCGCGAGGTCGAGGATCACGTCTTTTGCAGCTTCGAGTTCCCGGGCAAGCACTACGACCCGACCAAACCGCGGCGCAACGCCCAGGGCCGGGCCAAACACAGTGACATCGTGGTGGTGAATTACTCGTCGATCAGCACGAACGATTTCGAGAAGTACGGCGAGTGCGTGATGGGGCCGCGCGGCACGCTGGTGGTGGAGCAGGAGGCGACGGCGATGCTGTGGCCGGCGGCGGGCCGCTCGACGCTGGCGACGGTGACGGTCACGCCCGCGGGCCAGGCGCCGGCGGAAACGTCCTCGACCTGGGGAGCGACCGAAACGGCGACGCAGCAGCGCGGCCAGCAGTCGCTGGGCGGCGGCGTGCCGAGCCGCGGCTATCGCGAGGAGATGGAGCATCTGGCGTACTGCATCCGCATGCGCGACGAGGGCATGGCCCGCGACCGCGACGACCTGCAACCGCGCTGCCCCGGCAAGGCGGCCATGGCCGACGCCATCATCGCGCTGACCTCGAACAAGGCGATGCGATTGCAGCAGCGCATCGAGTTCAAGGAAGAATGGTTCGACCCCGATTCGCGCGAGGTGCCGGACGATTTGCCGGTGGAGCAGGTGTAGTGGGTTTTCTGCCGCTTGCGGCTTAGCGCGCTTCACCCTCCCGGCGCCAACAGAAATTGTTAGCGCCGGGAGGGTGAAGCGCGCTAAGCCGCAAGCGGCGGAAAGATGGGTTTCACCTTCGTGAGGTCTTTTTCGCGTTTTCCATGGCCGACATCGTGTCACTACCGCCGCCCGATCACCTCGACCGCCTGCCCGTCCGTCATCAGCGCCTGCGCTTCCACGACCTGGAACTGGCGAGCCGCTTCCTGCTGTCGCCGCTGGCCGGCTACACGAACCTGCCGTTCCGCCTGGCCGTGCGCGAACTCGGCGGCCTCGGCCTGGCGACCAGCGACCTCGTCAACGCCCGCGCCCTCTTGCAGTTCAGCCGCAAGACGATGGAACTGATCGCTACCTGCCCGGCCGACCGGCCCCTCGCCATGCAGATTTACGGCGCCGACGTGGACGACCTGCGCGCCGCGGCGCAATGGCTGGAGCAGCACCACGGCGTCTCGTCCATCGACATCAACATGGGCTGTCCCGTCCACAAGGTCACGCGCGGCGGCGGCGGCTCGGCGCTGATGTGCGAGCCCGGCAAGACGGTGGACCTGGTGCGCGGCGTCGTCGAGGCGGTCAGGATTCCGGTGACGGTCAAGATGCGGCTGGGCTGGGACGAGCAGACGCTGAGCGCTCCGTACTTCGCTCGCAAGTTCGAGGAGGCGGGCGTCGCCGCGGTCATCATCCACGGCCGCACCCGCGCCCAGGGCTTCAGCGGCAGCGTCAACCTCGACGGCATCCGCGCCGTCGTGGAGGCGGTCCAGAACATTCCGGTGATCGGCAACGGCGATGTGCGCAACATCGCGGAGGCGCACCGCATGCTCACCGTGACCGGCTGTGCGGGCATCGCCATCGGCCGTGGGGCACTGCTGAACCCGTGGATTTTCGCCCAGCTGACGCACTGGGAGGAGACGGGCGGTTGGCTGGAGCCGCCGGGTTATGAGCGCCGACTGACGTTCATGGACCGGCACTTTCACCTGCTGGTCGGCCAGCGCGGCGAGCGCTTCGCGTGCCTGACGTTTCGCAAGGTGGCCAACTGGTATTGCCGTGTGCTGCGGCCGGGGCGGGAAGTGCAACAAACGTTGATTCGGTTGGAGTCCGTGGCGGAGTTCGACGCCATTGTGGCGATGCTGCGCGAGCGCGGCGAGCCGCCGCACTGGCACCGCCACACGGGCGAGCTGAGCATCGCCGTGCCGGGCGGGCCGGTCGAGCGCTGGTGACGGCCCGCGCCTCATCACGCCGATTTCCACTCTCAGACGGCGTGAAAAGTTCTTCATTATCTTGACTATTTCAGTCGGCCTGATTGCTCTCTCAGGAGTTTTCCCTGGAGCGGTGCGTGCAGCAGATCCGGCGAACCGAGCTGACCCCGCCGGGTCTCGCTCGGTTCGTAGTTTCTCCCCTAGCGTGAACCCGCCGCGCAACCGTGTGTGCAAAAATAGTCAAGAAGGTGTGAAATTAAAACTTGACTTCAAAGATTTGCCAGGTACTATCTACTCTATTCCTGCGGTGCCCGTCCGGAGGATCTCTACTCTATTTAACACCAACAACCAGTCCTTTTAGCGGCGCAATCCGACGGTCGCTATCACTTCGCGGTGCGGAGACGATCGTCTGACGCGCGGTTCGCTACCCCTTTTGTCACTCTGAACTGTTTGCCGCCGAGGCGACCGCGCTGATGGTCCGCGCGGCGGCGACCCCGACCTGAACCCTTG
Source organism: uncultured Gemmataceae bacterium (assembly GCA_963750165.1). Classification (GTDB taxonomy): domain Bacteria; phylum Planctomycetota; class Planctomycetia; order Gemmatales; family Gemmataceae; genus CAVVPN01. The sequence goes on from CAVVPN010000003.1 coordinate 2,442,841, forward strand.
CAGAATAGTCTCTTTTCCGCGCGGCAGCGGCGGCGCGGCCAATGTGTGCGTTTTGACTTAGCATTCCTTTCCCACAATCGAGGTAGGTTCCATGTTCCAATTGCGGCGAATGTCCGCGGCGCTGGCGGTGGCGATCACCCTGGCGACCGCCACGGCTAGCCAGGCCGACATGTTTCAAGGCACGTTGTATTACACCCACTACACCGGGAGCGGCCCGAACGTTTTGGGCATCTCGTTCACCTACAACAGCACTACCCAGTCCCTCAGCTACGGCACCCAACAGGGCCTTTCCACGGTGAACGGCGCCGACGGCATCATGTTCGCGCCGAACGGGAATCTGCTCGTGACCAGCAACACCGTGGCCAACGTTTACCGGATCGACGCGACTTCCGGGAAAGTGCTGCAAACGGTTAGCACCAGTGGCGCCTCCGATTATCACATGGCGCTGGACCCGAGCGGCACCATGTTCTACTCCAGCGACCGTTACTCCCGCACGACCGGCCCGCTGGACACGTTCGGGATCAACAGCAACGGCACGATTACCAACGCCACGACGACGAACATCACCCCAACCAAGGGCAACGACACGAACGTGACCCAGCTCGCGTTCGCGCCGAACGGCAAGGTGTTCTACACCGACGGCACGCCCGACGCCAACGGAGCCGTCGGTCTGTTCACCTTCGGCTCGCCGAACGATACGACGGACCAGCTGTTCGCCGCGAACACGATCACGGCCGCCCACGGCATCGTGTATGACCCGTTCACCGGCTTGATGACGATGTTCGGCGGCGGCGGCGTGGCCACTTTGGACCCCAATGCCGGCAGCGACGCGGCCATCCAGGCCAGTCTGAAGCAGCGTAACGGCATCAACTCCGATTTCGACCAAGGCTCGGTGGACGGCTACGGTCACGCCTTCATCGCCGGCAACGGCGAGATCACGTTCATCGACTACAGCCAGACCCACGACATCACCAGCGCGGCGAACAAGGTCATCATCATGTCCACGGACGGCCACGGCAACAGCTTCAGCGGCATCGACGACGTGGCCCCGCTCGTCGGCCTGGGTTCGCAGGCCGTCCCCGAACCGGCCAGCCTGACGATCCTCGGCATCAGCGCCGCGGGCCTGGCCGGCTACGCCTGGAAGCGACGCAAGCAGGCCAGAGCTTAATTGCCCCCGGCGGTTGACAACACCGGAACGCGAACGGGCCGGAGACCACGTCTCCGGCCCGTTCGCGTTCCGGCAGGGCCCGCGCAGCGGTGCCGTCGGTGTTCCCAGGCCGGTAGCGGTGAACCCCCACTTCGTCCGGACGCCCTCATACGGAATCGCCATTCTGGTTCGTGGCCCTGCCCTCACCAACCCGACACCTGAGCGCGCTGGCGCCAACAATTTCTTGCAGCCGGTCGAGCGCTGTTAAATCCCCCCTCACGAAACCACGAAAGTACGAAACCACGAAAAAGACATTTGATTTGTCTTTTTCATGGTTTCGTACTTTCGTGGTTTCCTGACGGGCATTTATTTCGTCGCCTCTGCCACCTGCGCTTGCTCGGCCGTGGTCGCGGGTTGCGGCGGCTGTTCGTGGTTCAGGTAGAACGCCTGCAACAGCAGCAAGCCGGCGCCGCACACCAGGCAGCAATCGGCCAGGTTGAAGACCGGGAAGTTGAACAGGTAGTTGTAGTGCAGGAAGTCGCGGACGCCGCTGAAGATGACGCGGTCGTAGAGGTTGCCGAGCGTGCCGCCCAGGATCAGGCCCAGCGCCGTCGAGAGATACCAGTCCTTGCACGCCTGCGCGCGCAGACTCCAGCCGACGATGGCCACTGCCGCGACGACGCTGATGACCGCGAAGAACGAGTTGAAGTCGCTGCCCGGTTCGCCCGCCTCATTGCGACTGCCCAGGCCCCACAGGGCCCCGTGGTTGACGTGCGGCAGCCGGTCGCCGCTCACCGTCCGCAGCTGAGCCAGCAGGTCGTCTCCCGTCCCGGGCTCGCGCGTGAACCAGGCGTCCAGGTAGAACACGCCGTCGATGAGCGGGTAACTCTTGCCCATGCTCTCGGGGCTGTCCGGGTACAGGTTGGCAAACACCTGGTACTTGCTGTACTGATCGACGCAGAGGCCCAGCAGAGCCAGGCCCCAGAACAGCCAGCGGTACGAGCGGGTCGTCTGCGTGGTCATAAGAGTCGGCAGTCCCGTAGAGAGCGCGCGGCGCTCCGCGCGGTGACCGAGGAGATTCTGGTGGGTGCGGCACCCGACGGCCTCGCTACCGTCGTCGGTAGTTCACGATAGCCCACGCCGCGCGGGCCGTCAAGCACACCCAGCGGCCGGTCTATACCAGGGAGCGGGCGCGACCGCAAGGCGGATTTGCCGGTCGATAAGCGTCGGAGCCCGAGCCCCAGCGAGGTGGCAGCGCTGCCCCGCGCTGGCGCTCGGGCTCCGACGGTCGAACGCCCCTGCATCAGTCCTTGTCGAGCACCTCCGGCGTCAGGCCAACGACGATGTCGAAGTGCGCCGCCACCGCGCCGGTCTTCGAGCCCTTGATCGGCGTGAAGTCCACGAGGATCGCGTCACGCACCTTCTTGTCCTTGATGGCCATGAGGATGTCGTCCTTTGCGTTTCGCGGCTCGCCCTTGATGTAAATCTGCGTCGTCAGCAGCCGCTTGCCGTCCTTCAGCACGATGAAGTGGATGTGCGGCGTGCGGCCGGGATAGGGCACCGGCTTGAGGGTGCGGAAGTAGTAGTCGCCGTTCAGGCCCGTCCGGCAGCGGCCGAAGCCCTGGAAGTTCCTGTCGTAGCTGGCGCGGTTGTGGCTGTCGGAGTGCAGGTAAATGCCGTTGCTGTCCACCTGCCAGATTTCCACGACGGCGCCCGGCACCGGTTTGCCGCTGACGTTCAGCACCTTGCCGTACAGGTGCGTGACGGTGCCTCTGGCGGCCGTCTTGGAGTTGTTGACGATCACCAGGTCGTTGTCCGTGTCGGCCGGCAGCCGGTCGGGGTAGAAGGGGCCCTCCATCTGGGAAGGGGTCTTGCCCAGCGGCTTGCCGCCGACGCCGCCCTGCTGCGCAGCGGCGTCCAGGGCCAGAAGGGCCGCCACCGCCAGCGCCGCCACGCTCGTCATCCTGTACTTCATGTGGACCTCGGAGTTGCCTCGCCTGAACTGAGAGGGGTTTGGGCAAGCATATCCTGGCAACCCCGGCGCGCAAGGTCAAGCCTTCTCACGCATTTCTCACGTCCCGAGGGTCACTTCGCCAGCAGATCGACCAGCGAGCGCAACTGCTCCGGCCCGACCCGGCCGACCAGGCCCTTGATCGTCTCGATGTCCTTCAAACTGATGCCGCCAGCCGGCGGGGTCGCCGCTTTCGGGGCCGCGGGCTTCGCGGTGGGTTTGGCGGCCGGCTTGCCCTGAGTCCTGGCCTTGCCCCCGCCCGGCTCCTGGCGGAGGATCTTGCCCTTGTAATTGGAAACGAGGTCGGTGGTCATGTCGATGTTGAACTCTGTCTTGACGAATCTCTGGATGTCCAGGGGCCTGGCGTCGTTGCCGAGTTTGGCCAGCGCCTGCTTGACGGCCTCCCATTTATTCATTCCGGACTGTGGGTCAGGGGTTGCCGACGTGGAAGGGGGCTTGTCCGCCATGATGCTCTCCGGGTTCGGGTGAAGGACACAACTTCCACTATAATCGCTCCAGATTGCCCCTCTGGCCATACCATTTCGGGACACTGCGGCGGCCAACCCATCCCGCATTGGCCCTGTCTTCGGCACCAACGGTCTAACCGGCCCTGCCGCGGTGAACCTGGCGCGCCGGCTGCGTGTTTTCCCCCTGTCTACCGATAGGTTTCCTGCGTCGAGGCGTTCAACCAAGGCGCAGCCGTCACGCTGGTCGTTAGCGGATGATGTAGGGGACGGCGTACGACGGCACGTTGCTGGGGGTGTACAGCCCCTGGCCATAGTACGGGGCGGCGTAGTCCGACAGGCCGTGGCCGTAATTGCTGAACAGGCCCTGACGGGGGTAGGGCAAGGCGAAGCCCGACAGGTCGGCGCCGGACGCGGTGCCCGCACCGTAGACGGGGATGAGGGAGGCGGGGTAGTGGCGGTAGCGGCTCGGGTAGCCGCTGGGGGGGGCGGCGAAGTGGGTGAAGTACGGGGTCGTGTAGTCGGCGTAGAAGTCGTAGCTGGGCGGGTAGGCGAACGCCGGGCGTGCGCCGCGCGGCAGCTGGGCCGACGCCGGGGCCGCGCAGGCGGCGAACGCGATGAGGCCGGCCATCAGGCCGGCCGCCAGGATGGATTTGCTGCGCATGACGGATTCCTCGCTTTCCCTTGTGTATCGGCCGTTTGCCACTGCGGGCTGCGGAGAATCGGGAAGCAAAATGTGTGCCGTTCGCGGCGGATTGTCCCTTTTGCTGGGCCGCTTCGCGCTGGCCATGTTGAGAGGGCGGCAGCTTTGCCTTGCACGGCCGGCCCATCGGCCGGTTCAGCAAGCTGGCGACGACTCTCCCCACGGATCGGCGGATTGGCGCCAACGCAGGCGGAACTGGGCCGAAGGTTTTCCCACGGCTTTCATTGCCGCGCGCGGGGTTCCATGTCTGTCACCGGACACTTCCGCAACCCGGGTTACGCCGGCACCGGCACCGGCCGCGGCAGCCTGCGCCCGGCGGCGACCGCCGGCCGTCCCGCTACCAGTTGTTCCAGCGCATCGACGAACCGAACGGCCCGAAGCAGGTGTTCCTGCGGCGGGTCTTCAGCGGCAAGCGCCATCCGGTGGCGGGGACGAAGGCCGTGTTTTTCTGCTTCAACCTGCCGGCCCCGGACCGCGGCGCCGAGCCGGGGCCAGGGGGTGAACTACCCTGGACCGAGGAAGCCGGCCGCTGCGCGAGGTATCTGTTCGAAAAGACACCACCAGGGCTGTTTTTTCACTTGCATTCTCTCCGTCAGCCGTCATGCTTATGGTTCGATGTGAGATGTTCTGTTTGAGGACGGCAGCGCGGACGCTGTTGCGGCTGGTTCGCCCCTACCCTCCCCGGTTGGCGAACCCTTTTTATACGACTCGAATTGCCCGGCCGGGCGCCGTTTCCCCGGGTGTGAAGGAGATCGCATTGATGGGAAGGTTCACACGGCGTTCGCACGGGAGCAAGCTCGCCCACCGGACGCGCGGCCGACGGCTCCTCGTCGAGCAACTGGAGGACCGACTGACGCTCTCCGTCACCTGGACGGGGAACGCCGGCACGTTCAACTGGACCGACGCGAACAACTGGTCCAGCCACGCGGTGCCCGGCTCCACGGACGACGTGATGATCAACGTTGCCGTCTCAAGCCCCATCTCGATCAGTTCCGGGCGCAGGCCATCAACTCATTGACGGACACCACCGCCGCCCTCGACCTGTCCGGCGGTTCGCTGTCCATCGCGGCCAGTTCCGCGGTGAGCCAGAACTTCACGCTGTCGGGCGGGACGCTGACCCCCAGCGGCGGCCTGACCGTGAGCGGTCCACCTTCAACTTCAACGGCGGGACCATTGGCGCGGCGGTGACGCTGGTGAACGCGGCGCTGGCCATCGGTGCGGGCTCGACCGGGGCGGCGAGTTTTATCGTGCAGGGCTCGAACACCCTCAGCGGTACCATCGCGGCCGGGCAGTCGGTGTGGTTGCAGGGGAACAGCGGCTCCGGTTTTGCGACGCTGACCGCCTCCGGCGCCGTCACCAACCACGGGACCATCCTGCTACAATCCGTCGGCAGTAGCTACACCGACAAGCTGGACGCCGGCAGCTTCGCCTTCACGAACGCGGCCGACGGCACCATCCAGACCGTGGCCGGCAGCGGCGGCTCGCGCCTCCTGTTCGGCAACATCCTGAACCTGGGGACGGTGAGCGTGGGGGCCTCGACGGCGCTGGCGGTCAACAGCGGTGTGGCGGCCACCACAGTCTTCACGAACCAGGGGCAGGTGACGGTGGACCCGGCCGGGCTGGCGACCTTCGGCGGCACCTACGCCGCCGCCGGCGGCACCATCACCGGCCCGGGCTATGTCTTCAACGGCACCCTGAGCATCACCGCCAGCCCGGCGAGCCCGATCACGACCCTGGTCGCCGGCTCATCCAGTCTGGCGACGAACGTGCTGCCCAACAACGTCGTCTGGGTCCAGGGCAACAACACCCTCGGCCTCAACACCTTCGCCACCCTGAGCCCGGCCAGCACCGGCCTGGTCAACCACGGCACCATCCTGCTGCAGTCCATCAACGGTAGCGGCTACACCGACAAGCTGGACGCCGGCAGCTTCACCTTCAGCAACGCGGCCGACGGCACCATCCAGGCCATGGCCGGCACCGGCGGCTCGCGCCTCCTCTTTGGCAACATCCTGAACCTGGGGGCGGTGACCGTCGGCGCCTCGACGGCCCTGGCGGTCAACAGCGGTGTGGCGGCCACCACAGTCTTCACGAACCAGGGGCAGGTGACGGTGGACCCGGCCGGGCTGGCGACGTTCGGTGGCACCTACGCCGCCGCCGGCGGCACCATCACCGGCCCGGGCTATGTCTTCAACGGCACCCTGAGCATCACCGCCAGCCCGGCGAGCCCGATCACGATCCTGGTCGCGGGCAACACCGCTCTGGCGACGAACGTGCTGCCCAACAATGTCGTCTGGGTGCAGGGCAACAACACCCTCGGCCTCAACACCTCCGCCACGCTGAGCCCGGCCACCGGCCTGGTGAACCACGGCACCATTCTGCTGCAGTCGATCAACGGCAGCGGCTACACGGACACGCTGGCGTGCGGCAGCGGCTTCACCAACGGCACCGACGGCACCATCCAGGTCGTGGCCGGCAGCGGCGGCTCGCGCGTCATCACCGGCAGCCTCACGAACCTGGGCACGGTGAGCGTCGGCGCCTCGACGGCCCTGGCGGTCAACAGCGGCGGGGCGGCGTCGGCAATCTTCACGAACTAGCACCAGGTGACGGTGGATCCGGCGGGGCTGGCGACGTTCGGTGGCACCTACGCCGCCGCCGGCGGCACCATCACCGGCCCGGGCTATGTCTTCAACGGCACCCTCAGCATCACCGCCAGCCCGGCGAGCCCGATCACGATCCTGGTCGCGGGCAACACCGCTCTGGCGACGAACGTGCTGCCCAACAATGTCGTCTGGGTGCAGGGCAACAACACCCTCGGCCTCAACACCTCCGCCACGCTGACCCCGGCCACCGGCCTGGTGAACCACGGCACCATTCTGCTGCAGTCCATCAACGGCAGCGGCTACACGGACACGCTGGCGTGCGGCACCAGCGGCTTCACCAACGGCACCGACGGCACCATCCAGGTCGTGGCCGGCAGCGGCGGCTCGCGCGTCATCTCCAACAACTTCACGAACCTGGGCACGGTGACCGTCGGCGCCTCGACGGCCCTGATGGTCAACAGCAACGCATCGGCGGCAGTGACCTTTACCAACCAGGGGCAGGTAACGGTGGACCCGGCCGGGTCGGCGAGTTTCGGCGGCACCTACGCCGCCGCCGGCGGCAACGTCACCGGGCCGGGTTACGTCGTCAACGGCACCCTGAACGTCACCGCCAGCCCCGCGACCCCGGCGACGATCGGGGTGGTCGGCGCCACGACCCTCGCGACAGACGTGTTGCCGAACAACACCATCAAGATCCTGGCCCTCACCACCAACGCCATCCTCAGCCCGGCCACCTTCGGCCTGGTGAACCACGGCACGATTCTGCTGCAGTCGATCAACGGCAGCGGCTACACGGACTCGTTGGCGTGCGGCACCGTCGGCTTCACCAACGGCGCCGACGGCACCATCCAGACCGTGGCCGGCAGCGGCAGTGCGCCCCTCATCACGGGCAGCCTCACGAACCTGGGCGCGGTGAGCGTCAGCGCCGCGTCAACACTGACGGTCAACAGCGGTTCCCCGGCGTCCGCGACCTTCACGAACCAGGGACTGGTGACGGTGGACCCGGCCGGGCTGGCGGCCTTCGGCGGCACTTACGCCGCCGCCGGCGGCACCATCACCGGCCCCGGCTACGTCCTCAACGGCAACCTGAGCATCACCGCCAGCCGCACGACCCCCACCACGATCCTGGTGGCCGGCTTATCCAACCTGGTGACCAACGTGCTGCCGAACTACACCGTCTGGGTGCAGGGCTTCGGCAACAACGCCGCTTTCGGGCCGGCCTCCGTCGGCCTGGTGAACCACGGCACCATCCTCCTGGAGTCGATCAACGGCTCTAACTACACGCCCTCGCTGGCGTGCGGCACCGACGGCTTCACCAACGGCGCCGACGGCACCGTCCAGGTCATGGACGGCAGCGGCGCGGCGGCTACCATCACGGGCAGCTTCACGAACCTGGGCACGGTGACCGTCGGCGCCTCGGCATCCGTGACGATCGCCGGCGGCGGCTACGCCGCGTCGATCTTCACCAACCAGGGGCAGGTGACGGTGGACCCGGCCGGGTCGGCGACCCTGAACAGCACCTACATCGCTGCGGGCGGCACCATCACCGGCCCCGGCTACGTCATCGACGCCACCCTGGACATCACCGCCAGCCCGACGACGCCATCGACGATCCTGATCGCGGGCGCCACGACCCTGGGGACCAACGTGCTGCCGAACTACACCATCTGGGTGGGGGGCCGCAACTCCTACGCCACCCTGAGCGCGGCCGGCGAGACCAACCACGGCACCATCCTCCTGCAGTCGATCAGCGGTTCGTCCGACACGGATACGCTGGCGTGCGGCGGCGGCTTCACCAACGGCGCCGACGGCACCATCCAGGTCATGGCCGGCAGCGGCGGCTCGCGCGCTTACATCGGCACCCTGACCAACCTCGGCACGGTAACCGTCGGTAGCGGCACGACCTTCGCCCCCGGCGGCACCGGCGGCACCTACACGCAAAACGGCGGCGCCACGGTCCTGGCCTCCGGCACCCTGAACGGCACGGTCAGCCTGAACGGCGGCGTGCTGTCGGGGACCGGCACCGTGATCGGCAGCGTCACCAACGCCGCCGCCGTGAGCCCGGGGACGGCCACCGCCGCCGGCGAGATCACCGTCAGCGGCACCTACACCCAGGCCGCCGGCGGCAGCCTCAACATCAAGGTCGGCGGCCGCACCACCCCCGGCCAGGACTACGACCAACTCGTGGTCAGCGGCACGCCGCCGGGCTCCGGCACGGCGGCCCTCGCCGGCACCGTGAACGTCAGCCTGCTGAACGGCTTCACCCCGCAGCCCGGCGACCGCTACCAGATCATCAACTACGCGTCCCATAGTGGCGACTTCGCCACGCGAACCGGCTTCACCCTGGGCGGCGGCAACGTGCTGGTCGAGCAGGTCAACTCGACCAACCTGGCCCTGGCCGTCGATCAGCCGCCGGCGATCACCAGCGCCGGCGGCACGATGTTCACGGCGGGCACGGCGAACAGCTTCACGGTCACGGCCATCGGCACGCCAGGCCCGACGTTCACCGAAACCGGCGCCCTGCCCGCCGGCGTCACCCTCAGCGCGGCCGGCGTCCTGAGCGGCACCCCGGCGGTCGGCGCCGTCGGCACCTACAGCATCGTCATCACCCCCGCCAACGCCGCCGGCACCGGCCCCAGCCAGAACTTCACCCTCACCGTCACCCCCGCCACCGTGGTCGTCAGCGCCCCGGCCGGCGCCACCGCCGGCACCGCCATCACCGTCACCGTCACCGTCCAGGACGCCGCCCAGCACACCTTGACCGGCTACCAGGGCACGCTCCACTTCAGCAGCAGCGACCTGCTCGCCGTCCTGCCCGCCGACGCCCAGCTCACCAACGGCACGGGCAGCTTCAACGTCACCCTGAAGACCGCCGGCAACCAGACCGTCACGGCGACCGACACGATGACAGGCACCGTCACCGGCACCGCCACCGTCGCCGTCAGCGCCGCGGCCGCCACGACCTTCACCCTCGCCGCCCCTGCCGCCGCCACGGCGGGCAGCGCGTTCACGCTGACGGCCACCGCCCGCGACGCCTACGGCAACGTCGCCACGGGCTACACGGGGACGGTCCACTTCACGAAGATCGACACCGGCGTGGGCGCCGCCGTGCCCGCGGACTACACGTTCGTCGCCGGCGACAACGGCGCCCACACCTTCACCGGCGGCGCCACCCTCGTGACCGCGGGCAACCAGACCGTGACCGTGACGGACACCGCCGCGCCCGCCCGCACCGGCAGTGCCACGGTGGCCGTCAGCGCCGCCGCGGCGGACCACCTCGTCTTTCTGCAGCAGCCGACCAACACCGCCGCAGGCGCCGCCATCGCGCCGGCGGTCAGCGTGCTGGTCGTGGACGCGTACAACAACCCGGTCGCCAGCACGACCGCCGTGACTGTGGCCGCCAGCGGCCCGGGCAGCTTCACCGCTGCCAGCACCACCACCATGCCGGCCGTGGCCGGGACGGCGACGTTCAGCAACCTGCACCTGGGCGCCGCCGGTGGCTACACCCTCGGCGCCACCGCCGTCGGCCTGACTGCCGCGTTCTCGCAGGGCTTTACCGTCACCGCCACCGCCGCCAACCACTTCGTGGTCGGTGCGCCGGTCGGGGCCACGACCGGCAACCCGGTCAGCGTCACGGTGACGGCGCTGGACCCGTACAACAACCTGGCAGCGGGCTACGGCGGCACCGTCCACTTCACCAGCAGCGACCCCGCGGCCGAGCTGCCCGCCGACGCCACGCTCACCGCCGGCACCGGCACTTTCAGCGTGACGTTCAACCGCAGCGGCAGCCAGACCGTCACCGTCACCGCCACCGGCGCCGTCACCGGCACGAGTGGCGCCGTCGCCGTCCGCGGCCTGGTGGTCACCGGCCTGGTGCCGACGGCGACGGGCTTCCGGGTGACGTTCAGCAAGCCCTTCAACCTCTCCGAGATCAACCTCTATGACGCGGCCTCTGCCGGCTACGGCGCCGCGGACGTGACGCTGGCGGCGCCGAGCGGCAGCCGGGTGCGTGGCTCGCTGGTGTTCGACGCCAACGACGCCGGCTTCACGTTCGTCAAGACGAGCGGCCCGGTGAACGGCGGCACTGCCGGGTTGCTCGCGGCCGGCACGTATACCGTCACGCTCGCCAGCAACGCCACGGCCTTCAAGGACCTGACCGGGGCGGCGCTGGACGGCAACAACGACGGAGTCAACGGCGACGCCTACACCACCACCTTCACCGTGGCGGCGAGCGCGGCGGTGGCGGTCACGGTGCCGGACTTCGCGCGCGGCCCCGACGCGACCGACGCCATTAACGTGCCCAATAACAGCACGAACGGGCTTCCCGTCGCCCTGAGCGACGGCGCCGGCGTCACCGACGCCACGCTGGTGCTGAATTACGACGCCGACCTCCTGACCATCACCGGCGGCACCGTCAACAGCGCTCTGACGGGGGCCAGCTTCACCGTCACCACTTCCGGCAGCGGCGCCGGCGCCCAGGCCACCATCGTCTTCCACAGCCCCACCGCACTGGCGGCCGGGGCCGTGCGCCTGGGCGGCCTTATCGCGACGGTGCCGGCCAACGCTCCGTACAAGGCGAAGGAGTTGCTGCACTGGTCGAGCGTCTCGCTTAACGGTGGGGCCATCACGGCGGTGGGCGACGACGCCATGCAGGTGGTCACCTTCCTCGGCGACACCACAGGCGACGGCATCTACACCAGCGCCGACAGCGTGCTGTTGTCGCGCGTGGCTGTGACGGCGGACAGTGGCCTGGCGGCCTACCCGATACTCGACCCCGTCATCATCGGCGACCTCACCGGCGACGGCCGCGTCACCGCCGCCGACACGACCGCTCTGAACCTCTACATCTCGGGCACGGCCGTGGCGCAGGTGCCCCCCTACCTCGGCGCCCCCACCAACCTCCCGGCGGGTCCCGACCCCACCGTCAGCATCCCGACCGGACTGAAGGCGGCCCCGGGCGGGGTGGTGACGGTGCCGGTCAACATCGACAACCCGCACCCCGAAGGCAGCACCGGCCTGACCCAGGCCGTGCTGGCCCTGACCTATGACCCTGCCGTGTTCGACGTGGCGCCGGCGGACGTCCACCTGGGCACGGTGCCGGCGGCCGGGCAAGGCTGGGCGCTGGAGACTCACATGGACGCCGCCCGCGGGGAGATCGGCATCGTGCTGTACAGCGTCACGCCGATCAGCGCGGCGCAGGCCGGCAGCCTGGTGACGATTGACTGGCTCTTCCGTTTTTAGGTGCGAAACACTGGATTTTCTGTGAACGGACGATCACGTGCCCCACGATTTTTCCAGGGAAAATTGAGAATCGGGCCGATAACCCGCACCTAAAAACGGAAGAGCCGATTGACTTCCACGTGCGGCCGACGGCCACCGCGGGGGCCACGCCGATCAACCTGGCCGACACGGTGCGCCTCGATGCGAGGGTGTTCCACACCGCCGTGTACGACAACCAGGGGCCGTACACGCTGCACCCGGCGCCGACCAACGCCGATACGGACGCAGTGGACGGCACCGCGGTGCTGACGGAGAAACCCCCGGCCGTGAGTCCGGCGCGTGGTGTTTCGGGGGCCGCACCGAAGATCGTGCTCCCCGTTGCCGACCTGGCACCGGCCGGGGGGGCGACGCCGGGCGGCTTTGTGATACCGATGAGCGTCGCGCGGCAGCCGGCCGGCGAGTGGCTCCTCGACCCGACACTGACCTCGCCGGCAGCGGCCAGTCCGGCGTGGCAACCGGACACCCCGGCGGTTGGCGAAGCGCTGGCGCAGGACGACGAGTCGGCTGACGCGGTCTGGGCGCGAAGTCCCTGGCCGCTGTCCGAACCGGCCAGCGGCCTGGACGCTTTAGACGCCTACTTCGCCTGGACGGTGGCCGGCGGCTAGGGCGCGTGCGGCTGCACACCGCGAGACATCAGTAACGCGGAGATTCGTCGCCTGGACGGTGGCCGGCGGCTAGGGCGCGTGCGGTCCCGGCACGGATCATTCACCCGCGAGGGAGAATGTCTTGGCGTCCTGCTTGGCGCCAAGACAGCGCCAAGCAGAGACTACTGGAGGCGCCGGTAGACTCTCGCTGGCGGTGGCAGTAGAATCACAAAGCCTTGAAATTCAGCGGTTTCCGCGGAAAAACAAGACAATGGGGGTGCTTGCACACCTGGTGGTGGCCCTGGTCTTCAAAACCAGTGGGGGGCTTGAACAAAGCCCCCGGTGGATTCGATTTCCATGCACTCCCGCTGATCGACAATTCCTGAAATGATGCAAGTGGCTGCAACCACGCTGGCTGCGGTTTTCGATGGCACTTCGATCCGGGCGCCGCTGAAAACCCGTTGCGGGGCGCCTACGCGATCATCGCCCGGATGACGTTGCCGGCCACATCGGTCAGCCGGAAGGCGCGACCGTTGAATCGGTACGTCTGGCCACGACCTTCGAGCGGCGTAGCACCGGCGCCTACACCCTGACCATCCGTACCTTCGTCGATCCGAAGGAGTGACGGCCAGTTGTTTAACAACAATAACCTCACTCCGCCCAACTTTTTTCCTGACCGTCACGGATTGTGGGGCGGGTTTTTTTACGCCTTCGGCGTAAAGATCGGCCCAGTTGAGATTGCCCGCCCCACCATCCGTGACGGTCAGATTTTTTTGTTGCGACTCGTCCTGCCCCTCATTAAAATTGCGTCAAAAAATCAAACAATTGTCGCCAGATGCTTCAATCCTGCGCCATGGAGTTGACCGCTTGATGATTGCTTTTGCCATTACGTTTCCCAGGGAGGTACACCAATGCTCTCTACTCGTTGGCAACGCTGGATCCGCTGGAATGCTCGTTCGACCGCCAGGGTTCGCTCCCGGCAGTATCGCTCCAGGCCGGTGCTGATCGAACTGGAACCGCGCATCGTCCCGACGGGGTTGACCCCGGCCCAGATCCAGCACATCTACGGCATCGATCAAATCAAGCTCCCTGGCGGGGTGACCGCCAACGGCCAGGGCCAGACCATCGCTATCATCGACGCCGGCGACTTCTACAACTCCGTCACCGGACACGCTCGCATCTTCGACGACCTGCACCAGTTCGACACGACCTACGGCATCGCCGATCCGCCCAATTTCCTCCTCCTGGACCAGTACGGCAGCACGAATTACCCTGGCCCCGTTTCGGGGGCGTATGAGGAAGAAGCCCTCGACGTGGAATGGGCCCATGCGCTGGCGCCGGCGGCCAACCTCATCATGTTCGAGGCGAACAGTCTCTCGAACGCCGACCTGTACGCGGCCGTGTACTCCGCCGCCCATTACAACGGCGCGCTGGGGCAGGTCAGCGTCGTGTCGATGAGCTTCGGGGAGCCGGAAAACCTGGACACCGAAGCGCTGTACGACAACTACTTCACGACTCCGTCCGGGCACCCGGGTATCACCTTCGTGGCAGCCGCGGGGGATGACGGGGCGGGGTATCAGTTTCGGTTGAACAACGACACGGGCGGCATTTACCCGCCGGAATATCCTGCCGTCTCGCCCAACGTGCTGGGGGTGGGCGGCACCACATTGACGTTCCCGTCCGGCGACATGTCCGATTACCCGGGCGTCGCCACCAGCAGCGGCGGGGTGGGCGAGGAAGGCTGGGGTAATAGTTACCTCAGCTATTACCGTAGCAACACCCCGGGCGGCGGCAGCGGCGGTGGTCCGAGCAGTTACGAGCCCATGCCGAACTACCAGTACAACTATGGCCTCCGCTACACCAACGGCCTCTATAACGTCCGGAGCGCCCCGGATGTCGCCTTCAACGCGGATTTCAAAGACTCTCCGGTGAGCCTTTACGACTCGCTGGACGGCGGCTTTCTCTCGAACGGGGGGACGAGTTTCGCCGCCCCGGCGTGGGCCGCCCTGATCTCCCTGGCGGACCAGGCCCGGGTGTTGAACAACGCGGGCACGCTCGACGGCCCGACGCAAACGCTCCCCGACCTGTACCAGCTTCCCTCCGCGGATTTCCACGACATCCTCGTGGGTAACAACGGCTACGCGGCCGGAACCGGGTACGACCTGGTGACCGGACTGGGCACGCCGGTGGCCAGCCGCGTGGTGGGCGACCTGTGGGGCCACCCCGCGCCGACGGCGAACAACGACAGCTACACCACGCCCTACAACACCACCCTGACGGTCAACGCCGCCAACGGGGTGCTGGCCAACGACAGCGACGCCCTGGGCGCGGCCCTGAGCGTTCCGTCCTTCTCCAGCCCGAGCCACGGCAGCCTTTCCCTCAATTCGGACGGTTCGTTCATTTACCTACCGAACTCCGGCTACTTTGGCACGGACTCCTTCACCTACACTCTGGCCAGCGCGGGCACCGGTCACACGCGCCAGGGCACCGTGACCATTCAGGTCCAGCAGCCGCCCCTGCCCGACCTGGCGCCGAACACGCCAAGCGGCTGGAGCGGGCCGATCGTGCTCTCGACGGTGACCGGCACCCACACCTCGGCCACGTCCTACACCACCGCCGACACGCTCTACCTCGACTGGTCGTTCATCAACCAGGGCACGGCCAACATCACCACCGCCTTCCAGTTCAAACTGCTCCTGGACGGCAACCAGGTCACGACCTGGTCGGCCGGCTTGCCAGTCAACGTCGGCGCCAGTACCGGCATTCAGGACTACAACCTGGGCCAGCTGTCGGCCGGCAGCCACACGCTTTCCGTGGTGGCCGACTCCCTGAACCAGATCACCGAGAGCGACGAGAGCAACAACACTTCCACCTTCGTCTTCACCGTCAACCAGCCCCCCGCCATCACCAGCGCCAACAACGCCACCTTCGCGGTGGGGGTCGCGGGCACCTTCACCGTGACCGCCACCGGCTACCCCGCCGCCTTCACCTTCTCCGAAACCGGCACGTTGCCGAGCGGCGTCACCTTCAACACGAGCACGGGCGTGCTCAGCGGCACCCCGGCGGCGGGCACCGCTGGCACCTACAACCTCATCATCACGGCCAGCAACGGCGTGAGCCCGAACGCCTCGCAGAACTTCACGCTCACCGTCATCAACCTGCCGGACCTGTTGCCGTACACGCCGACGGGCTGGAGCGGGCCGGTCGTGGTCTCGACGGGACCGGGCACCAACACGTCGGCAACATCCTTCACTACCGCCGACACGCTCTACGTCGATTGGTCGTTCGCCAACCAGGGCACCGCCGCCATCACCACCTCGTATCAGTTCGAACTACGCCTGGACGGCGTCCAGGTGTACTACTGGAACGGCGCCAACCCGCTGAACCCAAACGTCTACTATTACGTGCAGGACGCCACCCTGGGCCCGCTGTCGGCTGGCAGTCATACCATCACGATTAATGCCGATTACCTGAACCAGGTCACCGAGAGCAACGAGAGCAACAACACCGCCACCTTCGTCTTTACCGTCAATCAGGCGCTTCCGGACCTGGCGCCGTACACGCCGACGGGCTGGAGCGGGCCGGTCGTGGTCTCGACGGGACCGGGCACCAACACGTCGGCAACATCCTTCACTACCGCCGACACGCTCTACGTCGATTGGGCGTTCGCCAACCAGGGCACCGCCGCCATCACCACCTCGTATCAGTTCGAACTACGCCTGGACGGCGTCCAGGTGTACTACTGGAACGGCGCCAATCCGCTGAACCCGAACGTCTACTATTACGTGCAGGACGCCACCCTGGGCCCGCTGTCGGCTGGCAGTCATACCATCACGATTAATGCCGATTACCTGAACCAGGTCACCGAGAGCAACGAGTCCAACAACACCGAGACCTTCGTCTTTACCGTCAACCAGCCCCCTGCCATCACCAGCGCCAACAGCACCACATTCACCGTGGGCGCGGCGGGCAGCTTCATGGTGACGGCCACCGGCTTCCCGGCGCCAACCTTCAGCGAAACCGGCACGCTGCCGAGCGGCGTGACGTTCAACCAGACCACGGGCGTGCTCAGCGGCACGCCGGCGGCCGGCGGCGGCGGCACTTATCCCATCACCATCACGGCCAGCAACGGCGTCGGCAGCGACGCCACGCAGAACTTCACCCTGACGGTCAACCAGGCCCCGGCCGTGACCACGCCGCCGGTCAACCAGACCGTCACCGTCGGCAGCAGCGTCACCTTCACCGCGGCAGCCAGCGGCTTCCCGACCCCCACGGCGCAGTGGCTCGTCAGCACCGACGGCGGCAACAACTACATGCCCCTCTCTGGCGCCACCTCCTCCACCCTGACCCTCAGCGGCGTCACCCTGGCCATGAGCGGTTACTACTACGAGGTCACCTTCACCAACGCCGCCGGCAACATCACCTCCAGCCCCGCCCTGCTCACGGTCAACCCCATCACCACCAGCACGACTCTCACGGACCTGGGTCCGAACCCGTCGCTGAACGCGGGCGTCACCATCCAGCCGGTCGCGTTCCTGGTCCACATCATGGCCGCCAACGGCGCCTCTCTCACCGGCGACACCGTCTCCCTGCTGGACAACAACGTCGCCATCCCCGGCGCTACCGGCGCCCTGGACACCAACGGCAACGCCATTATCACTGTCTCGAACTTCGCCGTCGGCAGCCACCCCATTACCGCCAGCTTCGCCGCCCAGGGGAACTTCGCCCCCAGCACCTCCCAGCAGGTCATCCAGAACGTCGTCAGCACCTTCCAGGTGGACTCGGCCACGCTCTCGGGCAACGCCGTCCAGCTGGTCTTCGACGGGCCCATCGACCCCAGCACGACGCAGCTGTACTACAGCCCCGGCACCACGGCGGTAGCGCCCGACGTTACCGTCACCGGCCCGAACGGCACCATCAAGGGCTCGCTGGTCCTCGACGCCACCAACCTCAACGTCGCCACCTTCGTCGCCACCGCCGGCGAGTTCCCCGCCGGCAGTTACACGGTCGCCGTCACCACCGCTGTCCAGGCGCTCGGCGGCGCCACCCTCACCGCCAACTACAGCCAGGCCCTCACCGCCGCCCCCGGCATCCCGGTGGTCACGGCCGCCAACGTCGCTCGCGGCCCCGGCGAAACTGTGAACGTGCCCAACACCAGCACCGGACTGCCCATCACGGTCAGCGGCCTCACCACCGCCGTCCAGTCCATTTCCTTCATCCTCACCTATGACCCGACCCTCTTGACTGTGACGGCGGCCACCCTGTCGTCCGACGCCGCTACCAATGGCAACCTCGTCCTCAACCCGATTGTCTTCACCAGCATCGACGCCCACCACATGCAGATCGCCTTCACCGTTGTTGGCGGCAGCGGTGGCGGCCACTGGAACCCCACCACCGGCACCGGCATGCTCTTGACCCTGACCGCCACCGTCCCCAGCAACGCTCCCTACACACAGAAAGCTCTGCTCAACACTCAGAACGTGGTCATCAACGGCACCACTGCTCAGGGCGACGACGCCGTCGATGTCAACGCCTATCCCGGCGACGTCCACGCCGACGGGCACTACACCGGCCTGGACGCCACGCTCATTTCCCGCGTCGTCACCGGCCAGGGCACCGGCTTCACTCCCTTCAAGGATCTCGATCCTTTCCTCATCGGCGGCGTCAGCGCCAGCTCCACCCTGGCCGTCAGCGGTCTGGACGCCACCGATGTCTCCCGCGCCGTCGTCGGCTCCTTCTCCGGCGTCATCCCCCAGCCGCCCTCCGGCGTCACCATCACCGGCCCCACCGGCCCCGACCCGCGCCTCTACCTCGCCGCCGCCAGCGGCAGCGCCGGCCAGACGGTGGCCGTGCAGGAGCGGCTCGACGTGACGGCGCCGTCGGGCGTCGAGGTGGACGCCATCGATTCAGTCATCGAGTACGACCCGAGCAAATTCACCGTCTCGAACATTCGCGTGGGCAGCCTGTTGCCGGGCTTCCTCGTGGTCAGCAACATCGACGCTGTGCAGGGCGTCATCCGCATCACCGAGTTCACCACCAGCCCGGTGCAGGCCGCCCACGGCACCGACGGCGCCGTGCTGCTCCTGGACTTCACCGTCAAGCCCGCCGCCGCGCCCGGCCGGTCGCCGCTGGTGCTCGCCGCCAACGACGGCGGCACCACCACGGCGGCGTACAACGCCGCCGGCTCGCTGACGCTCAGCCCGGCGCCGCGGAACCCGAACCAGCTGCCGATCCGCGGCGGCAGCGTGGCGAACTTTGTCGCCGGCGTGGACAGTTTCTTCACCATCCTCGGCCAGGGCGGCAGTGCCCCGCCGACCCCAACCGCGGCCCACGCTAACGGCCCGGCGCCGGTCCCGGGGCTGGGCGGCGCCGGCCGAGCGGACCAGCCGCCGGTCAACTTCCTGCCCGCGGCCACAGCGGCCGCCCCAACCGGATTGGTGGAATCCCTCGTGCCGCTCGGCGCCGCGGCCCTGCCCGTGGCCGACAGCGCTGCCGGCGCCGGCGGCGTTGATGAGTTCTGGCGGCGCTACGGCGCGACCACCGCGCCTGACCTGGTCGTTGCTCAGGGCGACGGATGAGGTTTAGCCGGGGCCGACCAACAGTTGACCCCGTTTACGTTTCGCGCGGACTGAGCCTGCGCGAAACGTAAACGGGGTTTGCTGTTGGCGCGACGGTGAGAAGCGGTTTGGGTTCTTCGGGGGCGAGGACTACTTCTCCGCCTGGGTCACGGAAGGCTCACGGGCTCGCGGCCGTCATGACGACGCTATCCATCATCGGAACCACGAACCGCGGGGTTGTTCCAGGCCGATGATGGATAGCGTCGTCATGACGGCCATCGGCGAGCCTGAAACAGCCTTCCCTGAGACGGCCGGGATAGCAAACGCTCGGGCGACGCAACATCGCCCCTGATGCAGAGCATCCAGCTAGTTCTCCACCCCCGAAGAGGCCCAAACCTGTTCGCGTTGTAGCCAGAGCTGGCGCGACCGGCAAGACGACGCCGCGACATGCTTCGCCACCTCCAACTGGTAGCAGGAGAATGATTGATGCCATCAAAGAACGACCTCACTCCCGCGTAATCACCTCGTCGAGGTTCAGAATCAGGCTGGCCACGGTGGCATACGCCGCCAGTTCCGCCGCCTCAACGCCGGCCGGCCGCGGCGCCTCGCCGACCGCCAGCAGCTTTTCCACCGCCTGGGGCCGGGTGCGGAAGTGTTTTAACTGCCGCTCGAGTCCGGCCCGTAAAATCTTCAACTCCTGCGGCGTCGGCGCTCGCGCCGTCGCCAGCTTGAACCCGAGCGTCAGCCGTGCGTCCACGTCCTGGGCCTCCCGCAGCAGCCGCTGGGCCAGTACCCGCGCCGCCTCCACATAGGTCACGTCATTCATGAGGTTGAGCGCCTGCAGCGGCGTGTTGGTGCGGCTCTCGCGGACGACGCAGGTTTCGCGGGTGGCGGCGTCGAACGCCAGCATGCCCGGCGGCGCCACCGTCCGCTTCCAGTGCGTATACAGGCTGCGCCGATACAGGTTGGCGCCGTGGTCCTGCAAGTCCTCGTCCACGCCGGTCAGGTCCTTGACGAGCCCCTTTGGCTGGTACGGTCGCACCGATGGGCCGCCGCGCTTCTCGACCAGCAGGCCGCTGACAAACAGCGCCTGGTCGCGGATCATTTCCGCCGACAGCCGCTGCCGTGGGCCGCGCGCAGCAGGCGGTTGTCTGGGTCGCGCTCGCGCAGCGCCGGGCTGACCTTCGACGACTGCCGATACGTGGCGCTGGTGACGATCAACCGGTGCAGCTTCTTCAGGTTCCACCCCCTCACCCCCGACCCCTCTCCCCCTGAAGGGGGCGAGGGGAGCATGAATTCCGTCGCCAACCAGTCGAGCAGTTCGGGGTGCGACGGCCAGGCGCCCTGTGCGCCGAAATCCTCGACGGTCTTGACGAGACCAGTGCCGAAGTGCAGTTGCCAGGCGCGGTTGACGGCGACGCGGGCGGTGAGCGGATGGTCGGGCCGCACCAGCCATTGAGCAAAGCCGAGGCGGTCGTTGCGGGCATGCAGCGGCAGCGGCGGCAGCGCCACGGGCAGGCCCGGCTGCACCCGCGGCCCCTTCTTGTCGTACTCACCGCGCAGCAGCACATGCGTGGCGCGCGGCGTCGGCATCTCCTGCATGACCATCGTAGTTGGGATGGCGTCCCAGAGTTGATCGCGTTCGCGCTCCAGCCGGCGCAGGTGTTCGTGGGCCCGCCGCACCGGCTCCGGGGCCGCGTGCAGCAGATAATACAGGTCCAGCTTGCGTTGCTGGCCGACGGTGCGTTTCGCTGCCGGCCGCGCGGCCAGTTCGGACACCGGCTCCGGCGTCGCCAGCACCAGCGCCTCGTTCGGTGACAGCATCCTGTCATAAACGCGCAGCTCGTCCAGCGCCCCGTGGAAGCGACCGCCGCCGCCCGCCCCGAGCCGCAGTGGTTGGGCCGTCTTGAAGTTCTGGTTGATGTCGTCCAGATGAATCTTGAGCTTTTGCAGCCGGCCGTTGACATACACCTGAATGCCCGCCGCGAGCCGCGAGCCATCGTAGATCACCGCGACGTGCTGCCATTCGTTGACCGCCAGGCGCTCCGCGGTCTCGACGCGGATGGCGTCGTCAAGCCAGCGCTTGACGAACTGCACCTGCAAGCTGCCGTCGCGCACCGCCAGCAGATAACCCTCGGCGCGGTCGGTGTGGGCCATGCGGCTCAGCACCGGGCCGGCGTCGAGGTTGGCCGGCTTGACCCACAGGCTGAGGCTGAAGCGGTCGAAGAAGCCGAAGCCCGCTGCGTCGCCAAGGTCGCGGTAGCGCTGGCCGTCGAATGCCTCCTTGCCCAGCGGGAAGTGGTGGACGAGGTGCTCCGCCGGCGACCAGCTACACGGCTTGCCGGCCGCCTCCGACGTTTCCCATTGCCGCTGAGCGTTGCGCAGCGCCGGCTGCAACTGCTGGAAGCGCAGCCGCGCCGCGGCCTGGCGGGCGTCCAGGTCCTGCAATTGCCGTTGCTGTGCGGGCGTCGGCGACTTGAGGAACGGCGGCGAGTTGCCGTACTTCCTCGCCTTGCCGTGCTCCGGCACGTTGTTGAAATACGCGAACACCTGATAGAACTCGCGCTGCGTCAGCGGGTCGTACTTGTGGTCGTGGCAGCGGGCACAGCCCATCGTCAGGCCGAGCCAGACCGTGAACGTCGTATCGACTCGATCCACCACGTATTCGACCTGGAACTCCTCCGGGATGACGCCGCCCTCGGAGTTGCCGCGGTGGTTGCGATTGAAGCCGGTCGCGATCTTCTGTTCCAGCGTCGCGCCCGGCAGCAGGTCGCCGGCCAGCTGCTCGATGGTGAAGCGGTCGAACGGCAGGTTGCGGTTGTAGGCGTCGATCACCCAGTCGCGCCAGCGCCACATGACGCGCTCGCCGTCGTTCTGATAGCCGCTGGTGTCCGCGTAGCGGGCCGCGTCCAGCCAGCGATAGGCCATGCGCTCGCCGTAGCGCGGCGACGCCAGCAGCCGGTCCACCACCTTCTCATAAGCATTCGTCGATGCGTCGTTGACGAAGGCATCGACCTCGGCGGGCGTCGGCGGCAGCCCGGTCAGGTCGAAACTGACGCGACGAAGCAGCGTCGCCCGGTCGGCCTCGGGCGCCGGCTTGAGGCCGTGCTTTTCCAGCCCGGCGAGGACGAAATGGTCGATGGGGTTGCGCGGCCATTGCTTGAACTGGACCGGCGGCAGCGGCGGCCGCGCCGGCGGCACGAACGACCAGTGTTCCTGCCACGGCGCCCCTTCCGCGACCCAGCGCCGCAGCAGGGCCTTCTGGGTGGCGGTCAGTTGATGGCCGCTCTTCGGTGGCGGCATGATTTCGCGCGGATCCTTGCTCAGCACGCGCGCCAGCAGTTCGCTCTCGTCCGGCTTGCCGGGCACGATGACGCGGTAACCGCCGCGGTCGCCGAAGACGGCGGCCTTCTGGTCGAGGCGGAGGTTCGCCTTGCGGCGGGAGTTGTCGGGGCCGTGGCAGTTGAAGCAGTTGTCCGACAGCAACGGGCGGATGTCGCGATTGAAGACGACCGGCGCGGGCGTGGGGGATTGCACCTTCGCCGGTTGCTGGGCGCTCGTCCACAGCGCGGCGGCCGGCAGCAGCAACAGGCCGAAAATCAGCGAAAGGCGGAAGAGCATGGCCGGGGTCCGTCAAGTGGTGGGAATCGCGCCTGGAGATGATTGTAAGCAGCAGTGGCAGAATGCGTCTATTAGTTTTGGCGAGCGGCGCGGCGTCAGCCCGCCGGTGAAGACCAGGGCAGCACCGGCGGGCTGACGCCGCGCCGCTCGCCAAAACCACGTGCTACGGCAACTCCCGCTCGACCACGACGATTTCATTATCTGTGAAGCCACGTTCCGCGGCGGTCGCCTGCCAGAAGCGGCGATAGAGCAGCCGCACCCGGACGCGCTGCACGCCGGCGGCGAAGGTGAAGTCGCGGCGCTCGGTTTGGCCAGGCGTCAGCCGCGTGTCCTCGCCCTCCGCGAACGCCGACCAGAACGGCACCGGTTGCCGGCCGTCCTCGCCCGTCAGCGTTTTGGCGAACAGCGCCCCCGCCCGACCGGCCAGCGCCGCCCCGACGTGCGGCGGCAGCACCGCACCCTTTTGCAGCGCGACCGGCTTGCCCGCGGCGTCGAACGCCTCGACCACCAGCAGCACATGGCGGTCGATGAACCCGGTCGGCACGCGATGGCCTACACGCTCGGCGCGGACTTCCACGCGGACATGCAGCCCGTCGCGGCTCGCCTCCAGTTTCAAGCAGCGGCGCAGCATCTCCGCCTGACCGCCGGGCAGGCGATGGCTGCTGAGCGTCCACGGGTCGCGGTCGCTGCCGCCCTTGCCGGGCGCGACGTTGGTGAGCGTGCCGTCCGGCGCCATGTGGCAGTGCTGGCACTGCTGGCCGCGCTGGCGGGCGGGACTTTGCAGCCACTCGGAGTAGGTGCCGTAAGCGTGCTGGCCGAAAACGACGCCTTCATGGCAGGACGCACAGTAACGGCTCTCCTTGTAGAAGGGGGCGTAGGCGAATTGCTCGCCCTCACGGTGGGCGTCGTCGAGCGGGCCGAAGAACAGCTGCTTGCCGTTCGGCGGCCGCAACAGCGGCAGGCCATCGCGGCCGAAGCGGGTGCCGAGCTTGTCCGTCGGGGCGTCGGCGATCTTGTGGCAGTAGTCGCAGTGAACGCCGTGCGCGGCGACACCCGGCGGCTGGCGCAGGTCGTAGTTCAGCATGGCGTCGGAGAAGGTCGGGGCGTGGCAGGTGACGCAGACGCCGGCGCCTTCGGGTCGGTGCTTCCACAGGTAGGCGGCGAAGACGGCGCGGAAGTGGCGCCCGCCAGAAGCGCGGGCGTGGCCGCTGGCAGCCCAGTCGCGGTAAATCTGCGCGTGACAGTTGCCGCAGTTGTCGGGCTTCTTCGCGTCCGGCGTCGGGTCGATCCATTCGTACTCGTCGTTGTCGGCGGCTGGCAGCGGCGTCAGCGTCAACAGCAGCGGCCGGCGATCCAGCGGCACCGTGGCGATGGCGTAGCCGGTTTTCGAGGCGCTGACGCGGCCGGCGGCGGCCTTGCTGAGGCGAAAGCGGCCCTGTGCGTCGGTGAAGGTGCATTGGCCGCCATGACGGACGCGCGTCCCCGCGACGGGGCCGTGGTCGTCGCGCACCTGACCGGGGAGGTCGTCCGCTTCCGGGGTCGGGTCGGGGGCTGGGGAGGATATGGCGCAGCGCCAGAGCGACCAGCCGACCAGGACGGCGGCCGGCACGGCGAGCAACCACCACGGCCCGGGCATGCGGCGCATGAGCTACCTCGGGAAACGCCTCAGGCAAGCAGCCAGTAGATCCAGGGTAAGGCGCAACAGGGATACCGAGGGCTGGTTGCTCGGTACACTTTAGCCGCAGGTGCCATCTGGGCAAGTGTTTTGCAGAAACGTCTCCCATTTGTTGAGAACGCTGTTCTGGTTACAATGGGAACAGGCCCGGGATGGAATCCGCATGGACTACGACTTCGAAAAGATCTTCGATCACCCGTTGATGCTGGGGGAATTGCTACCGGCGGCGATTGTAGTGTTCGGCGGGCTGGCGGTGAGCGAGTTCCGCATCCGGGTGCGGTGGCGCCGTTCGTCGGCGGACGTGGAACAGAACGACCGGTTAGTGATCCGTTGGGACCTGGAACAACTGGAGCGTCACTATCCCGGCCTGCGTCAGAAAGTGGAGAACGTCCAGCGGCGGGACCTGTATCGGTCCTTGCAAACGGCGAACGCGGCGGTGATCGTGACTGCGGCCGTGCTGGAGAACATCGCGCCGGGCACCAGGTGGAGCATGCGTTCCGACAAGGGCACGTACCACGATTACTACCTGAATGAGAGTTCGGAAGAAATGGTGGAAGTGGCGGGCCGCGGCAGTAGCGAGAAGGGTCTGGATACGCTGTTTTTGGAAGAGAAGGACCAGAGCGACAAGAACCCCACCCTCCGCAAGCGCTGGGTGAGTGTGACGGTCTTCTCAGCCAGGCCGCGAAATCGTACCGAGGGGCTGCACGATGATGACGCTAACCAATCCTGAATACCGGCAACTGGCCCGCGAGTCCTCGAACCAGATGCTGCGTTATGACGCCGAACGGCTCCAGGGGAATTTTGAGGAAGCCGGGCTGGCGATCTGGCAAGCGGGCCAGAACCGGATGAAGATGGCCGACCTCGGCCGCCAGGAGGGGGATGTCTCCCGGGCGGCCGCGGACTTGCTTTCGGCCGCGGCCTGCTTCCTTCAGGCCGGCAACCTCAAGTGGGCAGAGCGGGCCTTTCGGGAGCTGGAGCAACTAGGCCCACTGCCGGCCGAACGCCGCGATCTGACGGACGCGCGGGCAGAGCGCGCCGGGCAACTCGACGAACTGGCGCGCCGGCAGCATCAGGTCGGCGCCGAACTCGATCGGCACGCCGACTGGTTGCAGACGGCTCCGGCCCAATTGCTGGAGTTGGCGCAGGCCCGGTTGGAGGAATTCCCCGGTTGGGCACGCCTCCATTGTTTGCTGGCCGACCTGGAAACGCAACGGGGTGATGTCGAGGCCGTCGCCCGGCACGCCGCCCTGGCCGTTGCGTTTGACTCCGAGCAGACACTGCTGGGGTCAAAAAAGGAGGATGTTCATCATTATTGAGACCTGAAATGACTGAATGTCACCCTTTCTGCTCTTTTTCTGTTCGGCAAGGAACTGATGAAACGACTGAGCGATCTCGCAGCAGGGTAAATCAGGAGGTGACAGTGAAACGGCAAACCGTCTACCTCGCCCGGCTTACGAACACCGTCGTGCGTGGCTTCAAAGAGCCGATCAAGATCGGGAAGACCAAGAACCTAACGAAACGGATGGGGGACTATTATCGTCGATAACTGGGCATCCCGTCCCGCTTCGATGTCGCGCACCGTGTTGGCGTTCGGAATCCCGGCGAGCTTGGCGAGGGTGTACCAGGTCAAGCCGCGGGCCTGTCGCGCCCTGCGAACCTGGGCCGGGATGCCGGGAGGCGCTTCCGCGGGGCCGCCGGTTGCCGTCGGCGGAAACTCCTGCGCGATCTGTTGCCGAATGGCCGCGTGACGGGTGCGCTTCTCCGGCGTCGCCGGTCGCTCGATGCGCTTGAATTGCTTTTCGGCCATCGCAACGCTCTCCTCTAGGATCACTTCTCTCGACACCGTTTCTGGACGCCGTTAAATAATTCATTTTGGAGAAAGGACAACGACAATGACGACTGCCGAAATCATTCCCGCTTTGCGTGCCTTGCCTCGAAGCGAGAAATTCCGCATCGCAAGGCTGTTGCTTGATGACCTGGCCGCAGAGGAATTGCTCGCGACGCTCAAGCCGGGACAGGAATTCCCCATCCATACCCCCGCGTTCGCCCCCGGCGCGGCCGCACAGCTCGCCACGCTTCTCCAGGAACCAGGGAAGTCCCCATGAGCCTGTCCGAGCAGTTTCCCTACCGCGACCGAACTCCGACCGCGGCGGGCTTCGACCTGATGCCGGACCTTCCCATTCTACTCCGCTCGTCAACCTCCACGCTGTCCGGGTTGGCGCTGGTCGATAGCGGTGCGACCATCAGTGTGTTGCCTTATTCGCTTGGCTTGCAACTGGGGTTCGACTGGAACTCCCAGCAGTTGCCAATCCGGTTAACAGGCGCCCTGGCCCAGGTCGAAGCCCGCGGAATCGCGGTTGAGGCCATTGTCGGACAGCTTGCGCCCGTCCGCCTCGTAATGGCCTGGGCCGCTTCGGATCAGGTTCCGTTTGTGCTCGGTCAGTTCAATTTCTTTCAGGCATTCGACATCTTCTTCTCCCGTTCGCGTGGGATCTTTGAGGTGCGGACGGCGCTTGCTCCAGCAACCCCTTGAACGACTTCAGCGCTCAAGCGAGCAGCCACCGCGCCAGGTTGAGGTACAGCAAAATCGTCACCACGTCCGCCGCCGCCAGCGCGATCGGCCCGGCGGCGACGCGCGGCTCCAGCCGCAACAGCCGCAGCAAGAACGGCAGCGCCAGCCCGAACACCGCCGCCGCCGCCACGCCGCCGCTGATGCCGCCCACCAGGCACAACGCCACACGCCCCTTCCCCAGCCACCCCAGCGCCACCAGCGCCATCACCGACCCGCTCGCCAGCCCGAGCATGAAGCCCGTCGCCAGTTCGCGGCCAAGCCGTGCCGGCAGCGTCCGCCAACTCGGCGCCTCGCCGTGCAGCATCTGTAGCGCCAGGCTCACCGACTGGCTGCTGACGCTCTCGGCCAGGTTCAGCACTACCGGGATGAAGAACGCCAGTTCCACCACGCCGTTCAGCACGTCCTCGAACACGCCGGACAGCAGCGCCGCCAGAATGCCCGCGGCCAGGTTGCAGCCCAGCCACGGGAAGCGCAGCCGAAACGCCTTCAGCGGTGACCCGTGGCGGGCGCCGGTCGCGCTCACGCCCACCAGCTGGAACAGGTCGTCACCGACGCGGCCCTCGCCCAGCTGGCTCAGCTCGTCGGTGTACAGCTCCATGTCCACCACGCCGAGCAGGCGGCCGCCGTCGTCCACGACCGGGAACGCCAGCAGCCGGTGCTGGATGAAGAACTCGCACGCCTCCAGCACCGTCGCCGTCGCGGGCAGCGTAATCACCTGGCGCACCATGAGGTCGGCCAGCGGCTTGTCAGGCAGACTGAGCACGAGACGGCGGGTCGGCACCACGCCCTGCAAGCGGCTGTCGCCGTCCACCACGTAGAAGTAAATGATGCGCCCCGGCGGCGGGTGCTGGCGCAGCCAGTCCAGGGCCTCCCCCACCGTCTGGCGCACGTCCAGCTGGGGGAAGTCGCGGTGCATGTGCCCGGTGACGGGGTCGTTCCAGTTGGCCTTCGGTCCCACCATCAGTCCTCCGCCACCGTCATCCACAAAGATACCAGGGCACGTTGACGACCATGACGCGGCGGAAGCCACTGAAGAGCAGGAAGGTCTTGATCACCGCCGCCGTCTGGTTGTGCAGC
Organism: uncultured Gemmataceae bacterium; assembly: GCA_963750165.1. GTDB lineage: Bacteria > Planctomycetota > Planctomycetia > Gemmatales > Gemmataceae > CAVVPN01. The sequence goes on from CAVVPN010000003.1 coordinate 2,471,132, forward strand.
AGGTAATGATACCAGCGCGTCGGCACCAGTTCGGGGATGATGACGGCGAGGTCCCGGCCCGGGTGAGCGCGCTGCAGGTTCTCGACCGCGTGCTTCAGCGGCTCGTACAGCTTGCGGTAGGGCGAGTAGGTGACGATCAGCTTGGGCGCGGGGCAGCCCGCCGCCGCCGCCGGTTCGCGGACCAGTTTTTCCCAGTTGTCCTCGAGGTGAGCCATGGCGTGCTCGTCATCAGCGACGTGCAGGGCGTAGACCGTGGGCGAGAGCTTCATGGCGATCCGCAGCGCCTTGCGGGTGACGGCGCTCCAGCCGCGGATTGGCAGCAGAACCATGGGCGGCTCCAGATCGTCGGCGTCGAGCGGCGCGGCGCTGGCCACCTCGCGGCCGACCGCCCGGTAATGCCCGTGGACGGCGGCGAACACGGCCAGCAGCGCCGGGATGAGCAGCACGATGACCCAGGCGCCGTCGAGGAACTTCGAGACCAGCACGACGGCGAGCGCCACCGCCGTGCAGACCGCGCCGGCGGCGTTGACGGTCAGCGACGCCCGCGCGTGCGGCCCGCCCACCTTCCGCCAGTGGGCGACCATGCCCGCCTGCGACAGCGTGAACGCCAGGAACGCCCCAACAGCGAACAGCGGGATCAGGTGGTCGGTGATGCCGCCGAACGCGATCAGCAGCAGCGCCGCCAGCACCGCCAGCGCGAGAATGCCCTGCGAGTACACCAGTCGCCGGCCGCGGAGGGCGAAGCCGTTCGGCAGGTAGCCGTCCAGCGCGATCGCCCGACACAGCCGCGGGAAGTCCGCGAAACCGGTGTTGGCCGACAGCGCCAGCACGGCGAGCACGCCGGCGATCGTCACGTAGTAGAACCAGCCGCGGCCGACCACCGCGGCAGTTAATTGTGACAGCGTGCTGTTATAGCCCGACTCGCCCGGGTCCGTCGCGCCGATGCCGTAGGCCCAGCACAGGTACGCAATGCCGGCGAGCAGGACGGCCAGCAGCACGATAATCGTCGTCAGCGTGCGGCGGGCGTAGACGATGCACGGCTCGCGGAAGGCGGTCACGCCGTTGCTGACGGCCTCGACGCCGGTCATCGCTGTGCAGCCGCTGGCGAACGAACGCATGAGCACCCACAGCGACACGGCTGCCGCGGCGGGGGGCAGTATTGGCGGGGCCTCCACGGGCTCGGGCCGGCCGCCGGACAGCACCGCCTTGGCCGTGCCGATGGCGAGCACTGCCAGCAGCGTGACGATGAACAGGTACGTGGGCACGGCGAACGCCAGGCCCGACTCGCGCACGCCGCGCAGGTTGACCACCGTGATCAGAGTCAGGATCGCCAGGCAGAGCCAGAGCGTGTACGGCTGCAGGTCCGGCGCCGCGGAAATCAGCGCCCCGACGCCCGCCGAGATGCCGACGGCCACCACGAGCACATAGTCCAGCAGCAGTGCCGCAGCGGCGAGCAGGCCGGCGGTGGTGCCCAGGTTGTCCTTGGCGACGGTGTAGGAACCGCCGCCGTGCGGGTACGCCGTGATCGTTTGCCGATAGGAGAAGTAGACGACCAGCAAGAGGGCAATAATGAGAGCGCTAATCGGCCCGATGTAGCCCGGGCCGGCCGCCCCCAGCGGGATGAGCAGCGTGAGCGCCGCTTCCGGGCCGTAGGCGGCGGAGCCGAGGGCGTCCAGGCCCAGCATCGGAATGCCGGCGAGCACCCCGACGCGGTGCTCGCCCTCCTCGTCCGTCGCCAGCGGCCTGCCGAACAGCCAGTCTGCCAGGGCCATGAGTCACTCCGCAATGAAGACCGCCTAAAGGCGGAACTACGAACGAAGACAGCGAAGCCGGCCTCTTCGTTCGTAGTTCCGCCTTTAGGCGGTCTTCGCCACATGCCGTAGCCGTCACGGCGCCGGCTGGATACCGACCTCCGGCCTGGGTGGCGTTGTCGCTGGCTGAGCGCCCCGGCTGACCGCCCGCGAACCTTCACCGAACAGCAGCAGCAGCGGACTGGCGATGTAGATCGAACTGTACGTGCCGACGATCACGCCGATCACCATCACGAACGCGAACAGGTGGACGCCCGGCCCGCCCAGGACGTAGAGCACGAACACCACCAGCCACACTGATAGCGACGACAGAATGGTGCGGCTCAACGTTTGGTTGACGCTGTCGTTAATCATCTGCGGCGTCAGCTCCGGGTTCTTGCCGCGCACCTCGCGGATGCGGTCGAAGACCACAATGGTGTCGCTGACCGAGTAGCCCACCAGCGTTAACAAGGCGGCCACCGCGGTCAGGTCGATCTTGAAGTCCTCAATCCCCAAAAAGCCCGGCCACCAGTTGTTGACGTAATGGCAACAGGCGATGATGCCCAGCGTGAAGAACAGGTCGTGAATCAGGCAGAGCACGGTCGCCACGCCGAACGTCCAGTTGCCGAACCGGAACCACAGGTACAGCAGCAGGCCGCCCCAGCTGAGCAGGATGGCGTACATGGCCCGCAAGCGCGTGTCGGCCGCCAGCTGGCTGTCGAACGTCTCCAGGCGCTCCGGCTGCGGCCGGATCTGGAACTCATGCTTCGTCTTGTCCAGCGCCTGCTTGATCTTCTCGGTCATCACCACGTCGATCGTCTTGGAGCCGGTCGGGTTGAACGTCAGCTTGGCCTGGGCAACGCGGCCCTCCTCGCTCTTGCCCATGCCGGCCAGGTCAATCGTGAACGGCAGCTCGCGCGCCTCCTTGACGCCGAACTCCTGCAACAGCTCGCGCGTCAGCAGCGTTTTGACGAAGCTCGGCGAGGCGAAATACTCCTTGCCGGTGTCCGCGTCGGTGAAGCTGACCTCCGTCTCGCGGTTGGCCCGCGGTTGCTCCAGCATGCCCTCCTTGTAGTCCATCTTGACCTGGCGCAGCAGCGGTAGGCCCTTGGCGTTCTGCAGCAGACGGTCGATGGTCGCCTGCACCAGTTCGGCTTCCTTCTCGGAGGTGCGGACGTTGAACAGCCGGCTTTTGCTTTCCTGCTTGTTCTCCTCGGCCTGTTTCGGGTCGCGCTTCGCGTCCTCCTCCTCGTGGATGCGCGAGAAGATCAACTCGACCGACCAGTCCGGTAGTGCCGCGGCCCGTTTCGCGATCACCGCGGCGCGGGCCTCCGGCGTGGCGCCCTCGGGCTCGTTGGCCAGGTTGACGGTGCGCGCCGGCGTCTCGGTGCCGTCGGCGTTCTTGTAACGGATCGTGAAGCTGTAGCCGTTCGAGCCCGGCACCTCCGTCACGACCGGCTTGAGCAACTCCTTCTGCCGCTCCTCGTCGAACAGCTTCCGGTAGCCCTCCATGTTGCGCGCCTCGCCCAGCTTCAGCTGGCCGCCATAGGCGGTGCCGCCGCGGAAGTCGATGTTCAGGTCGTTGGGCAACCGGTAGATGAAGAAGGTCATGCCGGCGATGGTCAGGATGACGGTCGCGGTGAACCAGTAATAGCGGATGCCCATGAAGTCGATGTCGGGGCGGTGGAACAGGTGCATCATCTTCAACTGCTTCAGCCAGCCGCGCGCCTGCCACAGATCGAACATCAACCGCGTCATGTACAGCGAGGTGAACAGGCTGATGAGCAGGCCGAGCGTCAGGCTGATGCCAAAACCCTTCAACTGGTCGTTGCCCACGATGTAGAGCACGACCGCGGTGAAGATGCTGCTCAGGTGGGTATCGATGATCGTCGGCAACGCGCGGTCGTAGCCCTGACGGATGGCCACGAGCAGGTTGGCGCCGCGCTCACGCTCCTCGCGGAGTCGCTCGTAGATGAGCACGTTGGCGTCCACGGCCATGCCCAACGTCAACACCAGGCCGGCCAGGCCCGGCAGCGTGAAGGTGGCACCGCAGAAGGCCATGAAACCGACCGTGATGACGAGGTTGGCCAGCAACGCAATACACGCCACCAGGCCGGCGAAGCGGTAGTAGACGAGCATGAACGCCAGGATGGCCGCGAACGCCAGGGCGATGGCGGTGATGCCGGAGTTGATAGTGTCCTGGCCGAGCGTCGCGGCCATGGTGCTCTCGCTCACCGGTTGCGGCTTGAGCGTTGCCGGCAGCGCCCGGCGCGGAGGATGTTGACCAGCTCATCCACCTCCTTGCTGGTGAAGCTGCCGCTGATCTGGCCGTGTGTGGTGATCTGCGAGTTGATGGTCGGCGCCGACATCACCAGGCCGTCGAGGATGATGGCCAGGTGCCGCTTGTTGGAGGTGTCGTCGCCGGTGGTGCCGGCGGACGGCACATTCTTGCCGGTCAACTCGCCGAACAGGGCGCCGCCCTCGTTGTTGAACGTGAACGACACCGCCGGCCGGCCGTCGCTGCCCGGCATGTTGACGGCGCTGACCAGGTACTTGCCGTCGATCTTCTTTTCCTTGCCGGTGGCCGGGTTGATTTCGGGGTTGCGAGTCAGCACGAAGTATTCAACCTGCTTCTGCCGGCGCTCCTCCTCGGGCAGGTTGCGGTCCTCGCAGTTCCGACTGAAGAACAGGGCGCCGTTGAGCCAGAAGCGTTCGCCGCCGGAACCGGGCAGCTTCAGCTGCGTGGCGTAGGTGCCGGCGCGGGCGGCGGCCATCTCGGCCCAGTTACCGCTGCGGCCGGGCTCGGACTTGGCCAGGTTGTTCAGGTGCAGTTGCAACCGCTCCTGCTTGCCCAGTTCGACCCAGCTGTAGGTGACGGTGCTGGTCTCGCCGCGGGCCAGCTTGATGGTGTACGGCTTCGGATCGCCGGTGGCGCCGCCGGTGCGCGGGCCGGGCGGCGGCAGGCCCTTGAGCTGATCGTTGTCCAGTTCGGCCTTGAGCTTGTTGTTGTCCTTGGCCAGCTTGAACAGGTTCTTGGCGTCCTCGATGGCGGCCCGGTCGTCGTTCTGGTTGGCCAGGATGCGGAACTCCAGGCTGCCCACCTTGGACACCAGGTCCTTGATGCGCTGCACCTCCTCGACGGTCAGGTCGCGCTGCCGGCCGCTCGCCTTGTTGCTCTCTTCGATGGTCTTCTCAATCGACTCCAGCGATGGGCCGTAGTGGTCGCGGATGAAGTCGGCCACCTCCGTGCGCGGCAGGAAGTCGTCGCTGCCCTGCTCGCCCACGAAGTCCTTGCCGAGGACGCCTTCCAGGGTGCTCATGAACGCCTGACCGATGGTGTTGCCCTTCATCTCGACGCGGCCGATCAACTCCTCGACGGCGTCGGGCTCAACGTTCTTGAGGGCCTCGAAGCGCAATTTGGCCTGCTCCGCCTCCACCTCGGCCTTGGTTTTGTCCTTGTCGTTCTTGTACTTCTCGCGCATCTTCTCGGGGTTGAAGATGTCCCAGTGCTGGGCGATCTTGTCGAGCAGCCGGTTCCAGGCCTGTTGCTTGAACCAGTAGCCGATTTCCTTCTCGCGCGAGTAGTCGTTGACGAGGTCCTTGACCCGGCGCACCATGCCTTCCAGGGTGGTAACCTGCGGCCTGGCGCCTGGGGCGGTGACCGGGGCGGTGGGATCGAACTGAATGGCCTTGGCCCGCAGGGGACTGGTCTGGTAGTTGCTGACGGCGAACACCAGGGCCGGGCTGTGCAGTGCCACGGTAGTCGTCGCCAGGTCGATGTCGGCGATGTGGTAGAGTTCATCGCTGAGCGGCTTGAAGTCGCGGGCTTTTTGCGCCAGCTCCTTCAGCGACTCGCGGCTGGTGAACAGTTCCTTGCTCCAGATGCGTTGCTGGAGCATTTGCTGAATGCGCAGGGCCAGTTCCTGGGTCTTGCCGCGCGGCACGTCCAGGTTTTCGAGGTCGTACTTCTTCTGCATGTCGGCCAGCAACTCGTTCCACTGCTGCTGCGCCTTTTCGGCTTTGCGGACGCCGCCGGTGGGCAGAATGATCTCGACGCGGCCCTCGCCGCCGGCCGGCCGGATGGTGACGTTGTACAGGTCGTTGGGGTCGATGCGCCGCTTGAGCGACTCGGCCAGCAGGTTGGTGTCCTGCTTGGGGTTGTAGCTGGAGCGCTCGTCGGCCAGCTGCTTGCGCGTGTCCACCTCGTAGACGAGGATGGTGCCGCCGGACAGATCGACGCCCAGCTTGAAGGTGTCGTTGACGTAGGCCGACCAGATGGCCGCGAGCGACAGCAACACCGGCACGACGCAAATAACGATTCGCCAGAAGAATGGTCGCATAATGGGTCCGTGGTCCGTGGTCCGGGGTCCGTTGCCGCCGCGGTCCAGTCAAAGTCAGTCCGGTCAGCCGCTCAAGCGCTGCTGGCAACGGACCACGGACCACGGACAACGAACGAAATTGGTTATTTTCCGCCCGGCGCGGCGGCCTTGATGTTCTGGGCGTTGTCGGTGGCGGCCGGCGCGTCCTTGGCGTTGATGATGCGGGCGATGCTGCTCTTCAGGACGCGGAGCTTGGCGCCCCCCTCCAGGCTGAGCGTCACCTCGTCGTCCTTGATGTTGTGCACGACGGCGATGATGCCGGCGTTCGTCAGCACCTCGTCGTTCTTCTTCAGCTTGCCGAACAGTTCCTCGCGCTGCTGCTTCTCCTTGCGGTGCGCGGGCATGATGATCAGGAAGTAGAAGAGGCCGAACATCACGGCAATGGGGATGAGCATCCCCGTGAGGGGGTCCGGTCCCCCTGACGGCTTTTCTTCGGCAGCGAGTAACACCAGTGCGGTCAACATGACGGCCACCCTCAAGAACGCGAAAACGTGCGGGTCGCAACGATTTTCGCGATTATTCCAGCACGGTAAGAGAAAGAGGTATCTTAAAAACTTGCTTCCCAGCGGGCAAGGCTGACTGCGCAAAACGCCGCGAAGCGCTGCTGAGCGATGGCCTGCCGGGCCTCGGCGAGCAGCCTGCCGTAAAACGCGACGTTGTGTAGCGACAGCAACGTCGGCCCGAGCATCTCGTCCGCCTGAAACAGGTGGTGCAGGTACGCCCGGCTGAAGTGCCGGCAGGCGTAGCACCCACATTCGGACTCCAGCGGGGCCGGATCTCGCCGGTGGACGGCGTTACGCATCCGGACAGGTCCGTTCATGGTGAACGCCATGGCGTTGCGGCCGTTGCGCGTCGGCAGCACACAGTCGAACATGTCGATGCCACCGGCGACCCCGCGCAGCACGTCCTGCGGCCGGCCGACGCCCATGAGATAGCGCGGCTTGTGGGCCGGCAGCAGCGCCGCGGTCGGCGCCAGCGCCGCCAGCATCTGCGCCTCGGTCTCGCCGACGCTGAAGCCGCCCAGTGCGTAGCCGGGGAAGTCCAGCGCCGTCAGCGCCTCGGCACAGCGGCCGCGCAGCTCCACGTCGGTGCCGCCCTGCACGATGGCGAACAGCGCCTGATCGGGCCGGGTGTGGGCGGCCCGGCAGCGCTCGGCCCAGTGAATGGTGCGGCGCACGGCGTCGCGGTGCGGGGCCAGGGCGGCGTCGCCGGGCGGGCATTCGTCCAGGCACATGGCGATGTCGGAGCCGAGGTTTTCCTGGATGCGCACGGCCCGCTCGGGCGTCAGCTCGAAGAGGGCGCCGTCGATGTGCGAGCGGAAGACGGCGCCGCGGTCGTCGATCTGGCGGCTGGCGGCGAGGCTGAAGACCTGATAACCGCCGCTGTCGGTGAGGATGGGGCGGTCCCAGGCCATGAAGCGGTGCAGGCCGCCCAGCGCCGCGATCAGTTCGTCGCCGGGCCGCAGCGCCAGGTGATAGGTGTTGCCGAGCACGACCTGGGCGCCGGCGTCGTGGAGCATCTGCGGCGTCAGGCCCTTGACGGTCGCCTGGGTGCCGACGGCCATGAAGACGGGCGTCTGGACGGTGCCGTGCGGCGTGTGCAGGCGGCCCAGGCGGGCGGCGCCGTCGGTCTGGAGTAGCTCGAAGCGGATGGTCATGATACTTCTTTGCTGCCGCTTGCGGCTTCGCGATTGACTCCCCTCGCCCCCTTCAGGGGGCGAGGGGAGTCAAACACAGCGCTACACCCGAACGCAACGCGCCTTCAGCGGCAAGCGGCAGAAAAACCAACCCTCAGTCCCCAACCGTGGACGTGATCTTCACCTGGTACGAACCGCTGGACTCATTCTGCCACGGGCTGGGCACAATGTGGACATACAGCCGGCCCTCGCGGTTGGGCGTGCCGGCATAGCGGCTGCCGATGACGAACGGCTCGCCATCCGTGCCGATGCGGCCGAGCAGCGTACCCGAGAAGTGCGGGCCGCGCTTGCCGCCCTGCATGTAGCCGCTAGCCTGACTCATGTACTGGCCCGGCCCCTGCGGCCACAGGTCCACCTGGCCGCTGGCTTCGATGACCAGTTTGCTGATGCCGTCCACGTAAAAATCGGTCTCCATCCAGGCGAGTTGCTGGCTGGCGTACTTGGCGGCGTCCACGGCGAACTCGGTGTCGCTGCTGCCGCCGCGCAGCCAGCGGATGTGCCGCACGCCCGCGACCTGCACCTGCAGGTCGCCGAAGTACTCCGCCCTGGCCTTGAGGATCGGCGAGGTGATGCGGCCAATGATCGTGAACGTCGGCGTGACGATGACATCCTCCTGCCGCAGTCGTAGCATCTGTTCGGGCACCTTGGCGCGGATGCGCTTCGAGCGCCACGCTGACGCGCTCGCCCACCTCCGGCGAGGGCGGCCGTTTAGAGGCCGCGACCAGGGCCGGGTAAGCGTGGAAGCCCATGCCGACCAGTTCGTTGACAGCGGCGTCGCGCTCCTTGAACAGCGGGCTGCCGAGCTTCTTGAGCGCGGCCTCGATCTTCGGCTGCATGCCCTCGGGCAGGTGGATGCCGAACTCGACGCGGCGAATGTCCTTCAGGGGGACCGTCAATTTGCCATACTTCGTGCCAACCTCAAAGGCTTCCTGGACGATGGTCATGCGGACACGACTGCCGTTGGCGAAGAACACCTCGGCCTCGTTGTCCGCCGCGGTTGGTTTTTTCTGCACCACCTGAGCGGGGGATACGACAGGGGTAACCGTCAATACGAGGGAGAGGAGAATGCCTCGGGAGAACATGACCGCCTCCTGGTCAAAGGAAGGAAGTGAAGCGGGCCTAACCATTGATTCTAGTGCTTTGGCCCGAAACAAGTCTAGGTTATCTGACGTGCAACGGGCGGCCGCGGACGGCGGGCCGGGCGAAACCCGGCCGCTGTCGCCGCGGTAGTGGTTGCGCGGGAACGCGCGTTCCCGCCCCTCACGCCCCTCGGTTTTCTCAAGGAGTCCGCCATGACCCGCATCGTCTGTGCCGCCGTGACCGCCGTCCTCGTTCTGGCCGCGCCGCTGCTTTCCGGCGAACAAACCGCCAAGAAACCGCTGGGCACCTGGTCGCGCACCAAGGACGACGCCACGCACCGGTTCACCTTCGCGGAGAACGGCGTCCACTTCCTGGGCGAAAGCAACTTCGGCAAACTGGAACTCGACGCCGACTACGCCGTCACCAAGGACGGCCATCTGTATGGCCGCATCCGCAAGGTGATCGAGGGCGCCGGGCCGAAAGCGGGCGAGCTGTACGGCTTCAAGTTCAAGCTCAAGGGCGATACGCTGACCATCAGCGATTGGCAAGGCACCGGCGGGGCCGCGCTGGGGCAGTTCCTCCAGGGCGAGTACAAGAAGGTGGACACCAAGCAGGAGAAAAAATCCGGTTGATCGCTTATTAGCGCGCGTTGCGCTCGGGTGTAGCGGAAGTCGCCAGACTTCCCTCCAGCGCTGCTCGGAAGTCTGGCGACTTCCGCTACAACCCAGGGCCAACGACGCCGTTGGGAGGAGTTATGCAAGGCCCGGTGGAGTCGTTCCGATTCGCTTTCCTGCCGGTCTTCCTGCTAATGCTGGCCCTGGGCCTGCTGGCGAACGGTGTCTGGCTGCTGCTCTTCTTTATTCTGAAGATCAAGACCGCTGGCCTGCCGGTGAGCCTGGGCGTTACGCCGGTGGTGGTCGTGGCGGCCGCGTTCCTGGCGGTGGTGTTCTTCCCGACCGGCGTCGGCAGCTGGGGCGTGCGCGGCTACGACTCCTGGGGCCTGTATCACAACGTCGCCTGGGCCGACATGGCGGCGGTGCGGCCGGCGCGGCTGCTGGGGCTGCGGTTCCTGCGCGTCTTGCCGCGCGGCGGCGGCCGGCCCATCTGGGTGCCGCTGTTCCTGTCGGACATGGGCCGCTTCCGCGGCCTGGTGGCGCAGCACGCCGGCTCCACCCATCCGCTCACCGCCGCCCTGCAGCAGAAATCGATCCACAGATGACACAGCTGACACAGATAAAGACCAATTCAAATGTCTTTATCTGTGTCAGCTGTGTCATCTGTGGATCCTCTTGGGTCTTTTCTCTGCGCTCTCCACGTTCTCTGTGGTGAATCCTCCGGGCTAGCGCGGCACCGGCAATGGAAGTACGGCCCGTGGCGGCCGACGCGGGCGGTCATGGGGGCCTGGCAGAGCGGGCAGACGATTTGCGGCAAGCAGTCCACCGCTCCCGGGACGGCGCGCCAGGCGGCGCTCCGGGGACGGCGGCGGTGGTGCGAACGGGCCATGGGACATCTCGCAGTCAATCGGCAGCGGGGTCAGGGGGAGGGGCATCGGGGACAGCGACGGGCGGCGCGGGATCGACGGGCAGTTCCTCCAGGCCGGCCAGGCCGTCGGCGACCGCGACGCGGGCCTCGGGATATGGGGCGAGCAGTTTCATCAGCAACCGAGCCAGGCCGGCGAACTCGGCCCGCTGCAACAGCGGTAGCCCGTCCCGATCCGACTGCGCGGCGGCGCGGGCCAGGGCGGACCAACCCGGGGCCGTTGGCGTCTCCTTGCCGGGGCCGTGCAGCAGCCAGCATTTCGGGTCATCCCTGCGCATCTCCATCTCGGCCATGAACCGGGCGTGGGCCCGCGCCGCTTGCAGTTCCCGCACCAGCCGCCGCTTCAACAACGCGCCGTTCTGTCGCTGCCCTTGCCGCAGCCACGCCTCGAAGGTGGTCAGCGGCACTCCGAGCGAACCGGCGGCGACGTGCTCGAAGGCGCCGGCCCGAACGCGAGTGCAAATGCCCTGGATCAGGGTGTCCGTCAGGGGAACCGGTTTGCGCTTCATGAGGATCCCAACAAATTCGCGGCCAGCGGTGCGGGCAGTGGCGGGCCGACGTAGCGAAACCCCGCTGTCAGCCGCGTGGTGGCGTGCTTCAGGCCGCCCTCCGAACCGGCGGCGAACGAGGGTTTCCGCGTCAGCCGCCAGGCCCGCGAGCGGCAGCGGGCGGCGATCATCGCCGGGTGAGTGGTGGTGCTCAGGGCGCGGTAACCCAGGCCAGTCCACAGTGCCGCGATGGTGTCGCTCAGGGCGTTGCCGATGCCGACACCCTGAAAGTCCGGCAGGGTGACCGTGCGGTGCTCGCGCCGGGCCTTCGGGCCGGTGCCGAGGAACGGCAACCAGGCGCTGAAGGCCACCGGCGTCCGCCGCCAGCTGGCGAGGAAGCACACCGCCGAGCGGTTCAGCGCGTGACTCAGATAATGATGGGCAGCGAAAAGCCGCCACGCCGATGCCTGGCAACGAACGACCTCCAGTTTGATCTCCGGCCGTCGGTGAAGACACCTCCAGGTAAAACGCTGCTCGGCGGGCCGGTACGTCCAGTCCGGCTGCAACCAGTCCTCGACATCCTCATGGCAGGTGACAGCGATGAACTGCTGGCCGCGCTGCCGCACCGTTTTCGCCAGGGCCGCGCTGCCGATCTGGGCGACGGTACGGTCCACCACGGACGTGAACTCGTCGCAGACCACCAGCGACGGCCCGTCGCCGGCGGCAGCCGTGGCCAGCAGCCGCGCCAGTGCGACGCGAAACTGCTGACCGGTGCTGAGCACCTGGAACGGCCGCAGCCACGCCGGCGGCGACGAGAAGCCCACGGCGCACAGCAGGGCCGTCACGTCCTTGATGGACATCGTGGACGGGAAGGCGTCGAGGACGCTGCGGCGCGGATCCCAGGTGAGGGCGGTGGCGGCGTGCAGGGCGTCGGCCCAGAGGTGGCGCGCGATGGTGGACTTGCCGCAACCGCTCGGGCCGACCACCAGGCCGACGTGCCAGGGCCGCTCCTCCAGCGGCAGTTCGACGGACCAGTGGACGGCGGAGGTGTGCTCGGCGGCGAGATCGAAGATACCGCGCACCTGAGCCACGCGCGGCGACTCCACGATGGGACAGGTGACGGTGACTGTGGTGTGCATGAGAAACCCAAAAAGGAGGGGACAAGGAATCCGAGCCCGAGCGCCAGCGCGGGGCCAAGCAGGCCCCGCGCTGGCGCTCGGGCTCGGACTTCTGGTTTCAGGCGATCTTGCAGTGACACGTGAGCCCTTCGCTTTGCAGTCGCAGCAGCAAGGTGAGTTGCTCCTGCTCGTCGGCACACTCGACCATGACGAAGAATTTTTCCGGGCACAGCTCGGGCGCGCCTTCCTCGTCTTCGATGCGCTGGCGGGCCTCGGCCTCCTCGCCGTCGAGCAGCTGCCACAGGTTGCGGACGGCGGCGCTGTCGGCCTCGGCGAGGTCGCGCAGCCGGGCCAGCGTCTGCTCATCGGTCTCGGCCAGCTGCGCCAGCGGGTCGATGGCCAGCAGCAGGGCGCGGGCCTCGGCGTCGTTGACATCGAGCACTTCCACGTCGAGCACGGCGTCCGGGTCCATGCTCTTGCGCAGGTGGCCGTCGATCAGCTTGAGGCGGCCGTCGGGCAGTTCGTAGGCCAGCAGCGAGCGGGCGAAGCCGATCTCCTCGTAGAGCGCGGCCAGGGCGGCGCGCTGGGCCTTGCTGTGGCGGCGCGGGTTCAACTCGTGCGGCACCAGATCGCCGGCACGCACCCGGCGGTGGTCCTTGATGCGGTTCTTCACGGGGAGCCTCACAGGTTTGTGGTGGGCCAGGCGGCGGCGTAGCGGTCCAAATAAACCTTTTTGTGGTAGGTCGGCGTGCCCAGCGCCCGCGGTTCCACCAGCACCACGCGGAACCGAGTGCCGTTACGGTCGGGGATGAACACCGAGTCCTCCGTCCCCGCCTGGTCGAACTGACTGAATCCATCCCGCACGTCCGTCAACGGGTCGAGGAGCAGCACGTGCGTGTAGCGCAGGGGACGCACTTCCGACTCGCCGGTTTCCATGCGCCGCTCGTAGTCCGCGTGCAGGGCGCACCGTTGGCTGGCTACGTCGGGGCTCGCCGGCGGCACGTTTCCCGAACGGTAAATCTCACAGGTCGTGTTGGGCGGCAGGGGCAGCGGCACAGCGCACCTCCGGGACTTCGGGAAAGCGCGGGCCGGCGCTGGCGGTCCAGCGCCGGCCCGTGGGGAACGGTTACGCGGACACGCCGTACTCCGACTGCACGGCCGCAATCAGCGCCGCCACGTCCTGTTGTTGTTGCGTCTGGTCCGCGGTCAGTGCGGCCTGGGCCTGCTGGTCCGCCTGCTGGGCGTTGGCCAGCTGCTGGGCCGTCTGCGCTTGTGCCGCACTGTCAGCGGCCGTCTGCGCCGCGTCCGCCTTCACCACCGCCAGGGCCGCGTCCACCGGGTCGGTGGGCGTGTCGCGGAAGCGCAGCGCCTGCGGCCCCTGGAAGCTGGTGATGATGGTTGCCAGCGCCTGGGCGAGGGCGATGATCTGGGGCGCGTCGTTGATGAGCGCCTGAACTACCGCGATCGGATCGAAGCCTTTGCCGAGGTCACTGGCGCCCAACTTTTGCACCACCTTGATGAACGACTTCATCCGCGGGTAGGTCGTGAGCAGCCGCTGGCACTCGGCGTCCCACTGCGCCAGCGTCGGGTACTGGCTCGGAGCCGGCGAGGGTGTCGGAGCCGGCGGCACCGGGACCGGCGGGGTCGGCGTTGGGCCGGGCGCCGGGAACGGGCTCGGCGGCAGGGTCGCGCCGCCGAACTGCTGCCAGAATTGAGCAAGTTCGGTGTAGTGCTTGCCGTTGGGGGCGTAGCCGCTGCTGTCGAACCAGCGGAGCGAGAAGACCACGAACGCGGACGGGTCGCAGACCTGGACGCCCGCGGGCGTGATCCGGACGTAGCTGCCCCAGGTCTGCGCCCGGTAGCGGCCGCTGGCATCGACGCCGTTCCACCAGACGCCATGACCGTTGTTGCTGTCGGCCCTGGCCGGGGCGTCCCACACCGCGCCGCCGGCGGGGTCGAAGGCGTCAATCCAGGCGTCCGGCACGTCGAGCATGAACAGCACGCCGCCGAACAGGTAGATGGCGGCCTGGGCCGCGGCGGTGTCGGTCGGGTCGAGGTCTAAGGCGTCGAGGATGGTGGCCTGGGCGTTGCCGGCCAGGCCAGGCTTCCAGCACTGGTTGAGCAATGTGCCCTCGTCCAGCCCGTTGTCACCGCCGGAGGCTTTCAGGTACTGGTTGACGATGGCGCTCTCGGAAAAACTGGACTCGGTGCCAGCGTTACCGGTGAAGGTGTTGTCGGCGTGGCAGGCGCCGGCCAGCATACAGTCGCCGTAGTTGTCGTTGCCGTCCATCGGGAAGGACAGCGCTTTCGCCCAGTCCACAGGTAGCGGCGTGGGCGGGTAACTCACGGAGAGCTTGAAGCGCCGGGTCGGGTGACCTCGCTTCATCGCGTGCCGGTCCTGGAACTTGACGCGCTTGCCGAGTTTGGGGACGTAGACATTCTTCATCGCACTCTCCTGAAACAAAAGGGTTGGGAAACGCATTATCAACCGATCACCTGATACAGGTTCACGCGGATGGTTTTGTTGTTGGCGTCGAGGGATGTCTTGAGGGTGTCGAGCGTAACAACTACCGCGGCGAATTGTGCGGCGGACAGGTACGATAGCTGACTTGCCAGAAGGTCGGAGTCTTGCAACGAGCCGGGCGTTGTGCCGTCGTCGGGGCTCACGAAGCCGCGGTCCTTGCCCTCCTGCACGGTCGCTTCCAGAAGTTGGATGTCCCTCAAAAGATTGCGGGTCTGCACCTTGAAGCGGTTCAGGTACTCGGTGGTCTGCATGTGGAGGCCCTCTCATAGTTGGGTGATGTGTGCGGCCGCGTCGAAACTAATCAAGCCACCGCTGGTCTGGAACGCCGTTCTCAGCGTGATCGTGGTGCCGCTCTGCACCCAGATCGTGAGATCGTTGAAGTAAAAAATGCCGCTGGTGCCAAAACTCGTGGCGCCGCCCGTGGAGGTGAGATTGACCGTCTGCACCGTGTTGGTTTCGTCATGGAAGATGAGTTGGAAATTGAGCACATCGACGCTCGCGCTGCGGATTTTGAGGTAGCCGCCGACGCGGTACAGGCCCCCCACAGCGCTGGCGACGGAGGTGATGGTCCCGGTTGCCGTCTGGCTGGTGAGCGTGTTGCTCGCAGCCGGGGCCACGACTCCCGTGATCGTGCCGGAGACGGTCAAGCTGCCGGTAATGTCAACATCGTTGCCGAACACAAAGGCGCCGCCAGAGGTGGTCATCTGCAAATAGGTGCCGCTCAGATCCCAGAGGGCCAGGGAGCCCGGATTGATGTTATTCGTTTGGTCGCCGACATAGAGCGTCTCAGGTGTCCCTAATGGTCCAACGGAACCGGTCGGGTCGTACAGGAAATTCGCCGGGTCAGTCGAATAGGTGCCGCTGCCGTCGTTGAACGGCACCTCGCCGGCCGAACCGGCGGCGCCGACATTGGCGGTTGGCAGCGTGCCGGTCACGTCACTGGCGAGGTCGATCAGGCCGGAGACGAGATACTGGTTGGCGTCCGTCTTGACTGGCTGCGACGCCGTGAGTCCGCTGTCGTAGATGCCGAACGTCAGGCCGTTGAGGATGACGGTTCGGCCGCTGGTGGTCTCGATGGTGCGAAGGCACTCGATGCCATCGGAAATAATCGTTCGCCGCCCGCCGTTGGTGCTGTTCGTGCAGTCGAGCGCGGATTGATCCGAGGTGATGCCCGTCGCGCTGTTGAACCTGGTGGTGGTGGTGCCGAGGTTGGTGTAGCTCGCCGTCAGGACGTGGCTGCTGCCGGAGTAGTTGTACTCGCCGTTGGCGTTAGCAAAGCTGCCCGCGCCGTCGGCGAACTGCACGTCGCCGCTGCTGCCGGTGCTGCCGGAACCGCTTGACGGTCCAACGAGCGTGAACGAGCCGCTGCCGTCGCTGATGTACAGCTTCTTGTCGGTCGTGTCGTAGACCGGACTGCCGGCCGGGACGGTGAACGTTGGCGTGCCGGTGATCGTTAGGGTTGGCAGGGTGACGTAGCCCGGCGGCGCGGCGGCGAGACTGTTCGTGGTGCCGAAACTAACCTGGCCGGTGAAGAGACTGTTGGCGGTTGTGCCGTCGGTGCTGACCGTGAGCCAGTCGTAGGTGCCGCCGTGGTCGGTCAGCGAATACTGTTGCTGGATGGTGTAACTCGCGGTGGTGGCGTTGGTGAAGGTGGTCGCGGTGGCGGCCACGCTGACGTTTGGCGTCGTGGTTGTGCCCAGTTGCATGATCTGGGACAGGCCGAAGCCCGCGGCCGGCGTGCTGGTGCTGTTCGCCGCCAGGGTCAGGATGTTGGTGACGGTGTTGGTGGCGGTGGTGGTAATGCTGTCCGTGATGGGGTTGTCCATCACCGCGGCGTTGCTGGCCTGGGCCGCGCCGGCGGTCTTGCGGGCCAGATACACTTTCTTGTGGTCGTTCGTCTCGCCCCAGCCCTTGCGCTCGACGAACACCACCGAGAGCGGCGTGCCGTTGCGGTCGGGGGTGTACACCGTGTCCTGCGTGTTGCCGACCTGGCCGCGGTCGTAACTGTCGCGCACGTCGGTGGCCAGGTCCACCAGCAGGAGGTGCGTGAAGCGCAGGTCGAACGGATCGCCCTCGCCCTCCTCCAGACCCCGGGAGTAGACGCCCTTCAAATGGCAGCGCGTGAGTGCCACGTCCGGGGCGGCCGGCGGTGCGTTGCCGGCCCGGTAGATTTCGCAGGTGGTGTTGGGCGTCACGGCGAGGGTCATGTCAGCCTCCAAACGCGCTGAGCTTGTGATCGACGTAGGGTTGCAGCAGCAGCTGAACGCTGACCGGCATGGTCTTGACCGGCACGCGGGCGGTCACGCCGTAGATGATTTCATGCTCCAGGCCCGGGTCGCGCTTGGTCTGCCAGAACAGGGCCGCCACCCACTCGGCGCACGCCTCCTGCACGTCGTCGGGCACGGTGGCGAAGCCGGCGGTGTAGACCACACGCCAGTAATTGCGGCCGCCGGGCCAGCCGAGCAGGTGCCGCCAGTCCGGCGGCAGCGGCGCGGCGGGAGCGCGCGCCAGCCAACCGCGGTCGGCGTCCACGTCAAAGGCGGACAGCTCCTGCAGGTGCAGCACCAGGTCGGCGGTGACGCCGCCGGCGGCGTTGCACGCCCCCTGCGGGCGCGCAGGTCGGCCGAGGCGCGGTTGCCGTTCGCCGGGCTGAGCACCGCGGCGGACCAGCCGTTGCCCAGGGCGGTGACCGCGGCGGCCACGGCGCTGAGCGTGACGTTGCCGGCGAAGGTGACCGAGGTGTCGGTGGTGGTCACGCCGCTGGCAACGCTCGTCAGTGTCAGCCCGGTGTCAGTGACCGCGACGGTGGCGCGCTGGTTGGCCGCCGAGGTGTTCGTGACGCGCAGCACCGCCGTCGGCGCATAAGCGACGCGGTCCACGGAAAGGACCGGGAACTGCCGCAGTTGCAGGCGCGGGTGCTCGGTGCCGTGGTACAGTTCGTCGAACTGCTGGCTGTCAAACGCGCGCTTGCAGTAGCGGCGGATCGCCTGCGAGCAGGCGCTGACCAGCGCGGCGATGGTGGTGTCCTCGTCGCTGCTGGTGCTCAGGTTGTTCAGGTTGTACAGGGCGCGGGCGCTGGTGATGAGATCGGCCATGGGGGTATTCAGAAGTCAGAGGACAGAAGTCAGAGGTCAGAGGTCAGAGGTCAGAAGTCGGAAGCCAGCGATTGATTTCTGACTTCTGACTTCTGACTTCTGTCCTCTGACCCGGGAAGGGTCAGGTGATGATCTGCGCGACCTTGGCGAGTTCGTCGTCGCTGGCGGGGCCGAAGCGCGGCCGCATACCGAAGCCGACCACGGCCACGATGTTGGTCGTGCCGTTGCCGACCGTCAGCCGGCCGCGCACGTAGCGGTACAGGCTCGGCGACGCGGTCGTCTCCTCCGACTTGAGGTTGATGATCGCGACCTTGTCGTCGTCGGTGGACTGGAACTGCGTGATCGCCTTGCCGGTGATGTCCTGCTCGTCGGTGCCGCTGGTGTCGAGGGCCTCGCGCAGTTTGAAATCGACCGTGCTGTCCACGGCCCCGAGCAGGACCACGAACATGGCCTCGTGGAACTTGCTCATATCGACGTAATCGGTGTTTTGCGTGCTGTCGTTGTAGTTGGCCGGGTCGATGGTCGCGACCACCGCGGCCCGTTCGCTGGGCTGGCTCTGCATGGGAAACTCCGGGGAAGGAAGGGCCGCCGCGCGGCGGAGCGCGGCGGCGATGGCGGCCCCTGGACGAACTCCGCCGGGGCCGGGGGAGACTCTTTGTCTTGCTCCCCTCGCCCCCTTCCGGGGGAGAGGGGTTGGGGGTGAGGGGGCGCGAATCGATAAATCGAAGAATACCCCCTCACCCCTACCCTCTCCCCCTTCCAGGGGCGAGGGGAGCAAGGCCCGTCAGCCGGGGGCGAGGCCGACGAACGGCGACAGCGTTGTCGTGGCGTCGGCCAGCGTCACCTTGTCGCGCATCCACGGCTGGCCGTCCACCCGACACACGAACCGCCAGGCGCCCTGGTTGTTGATGAACTTGTAATGTTCGCTGAAAGCGATCTCAATCATCTGGCGGTCGCCCACCAGGTAGTGCTGCAGGTTGAGCAACAGGATGTCGCCGAGCGTGTTCAGCGCCGGCAACTTTTCGCTGACCACGATGGGGATGCCGAACAACTGCATCCGCGGCGCGTCCTGGGCGTTGCTCAGGAAGATGTTGGGGCTGCCGGCGGCGGTGGCGGCCATCGTCAGCAGTTTGACCAGCACCGTCGGGTGGATGGCCCAGACGCTGCTGCGGGCGTTCCAGCCCGGCAGCATGCGGCCGAGCATGCCGCCCACGTCCGCCAGCGTCACCGCGCTCGCGCCGGAGCGCGTCACGGACACCAGTGCCGTCGCGTTGAGGATGCCCAGCGGTTTGCCGGCGCCGTCACCGCGCAGGAAGGCGTAATCCTTGTACCAACCCAGGGCGTTGCCGAAGATTTGCAGCAGCAGTGCCTCCAGGCCGACGGCGTTGTCGTTCAGCAGCGCGTTCGAGGCGAGCGTGTAGCCGCTCAGCTCGTGGGCCGTCAGGCGGATCTGCTTGAACGTCGGCTCCTTCTCGGTCAGCTGCTGCGCCTCCACGGACCAGGTGGCGGTGACGCCGCCGAAGTACGCGGTGTCGCCGGCCTGCGGCGGCGTGGTCACGTCCAGGGCCGGGATCTCGATGGACTGCGACGCCATCGGCACCCGCGTCGCCCGGCTCTCGACCACGCCTGTCTCCGCCGACAGCATCAGCAAATTCGGCAGGAATTCCGTCGGCACCGTGTAGCCGCCCTGCGTGCCGGTCTGCGTCGTCAGCGCCGCTTTCTGGCCGAGGTTCTCCCAGTCGGCCCAGCGGCTGCCCATCTCCTCCAGCACACGACCGTCGCCGCGGCGCACCGCCAGCAGGAAGTGGCCGAACGTCTTCTTCGGGTCGCCGTTGCCGCCCTGGCCGAAGATCAGCGGCACGGCGTTGCGGCGCGAGCGCGTCTGGGCGTCGGCGAACTGTTTCAGCGTCGTTTCCATGGCGTCGTTGAGGCCGCGCGTCAGCGTGGCCAGCAGCGACTCCATCGACTTCGCCACCACCGGCGCCAGCGGGTCGCCGGTGACGGCCTCGGCAATGCCCTGGGCGATCAGCGTGGCGGCGACGGGTTCGTCCACGTCCACGCGGGCGCCGGCCTTCTGGCCGAAGTGGTCTTTCTTGAGTTGCACGAACATGAGGGGCTCTTTCGTTGATGGGTTGATGGGATGGGATGGCGGCGGCGCGTCTCCGGCACGGCGGCGGGCAGCTTGGCGTCTGCCTCGGCGGCCGCGGCCTGACTGCTACTCCGGCGGGTACGCTAGATCCGGCCTTTTAACCTGGACCAGCACTCGGCAAGGAATTCTTGCACCAGCGTGGGCAAGTTCAGTTGATCGACCTGTCGCTGAAAAGCGCGGGTGATTTCCTCCAGCGGTGTGAACGGGATGACGGCCGGGGCTGGCGGCTCAACGTCAGCGGACAGGCCGAGGGCGCGGCGCGTGGCGTCGGACAGCAGGCCCTTGGACACGCTCTCCACCAGGGCGTTCTGCTGTGCCGGCAGGTAGACGCAGGCGTATTCCAGCAGCAGCCATTTTTCGATGACCCAGTTCACCTTCGACCACGCAGGGTTGGTGCTGACCTCGTCCTCCGTGGGCCGGCGGGCCTTGACGGGCAGGAAGCCGACACTCTTGCCGCTCAGCAGGCCGGACTGCACCAGCGTGAAGGCGATGTCCGCGGGCCACTCGGCGTCGTCCGGCCAGGCGTCGGGGCGCTGCGGATACAGCGTCTTCGCCTTGATGCCGACCAGCGGCCCGTCCTTGACGCGGCGCCGCCACAGCGACCGGCCCACCGGCGGCAGCCAGTAAGCGTGCTGCATCGTCACCAGGGGGTTCAGCTTGAAATGGGCGTCGTCCATGCCCGCAGCCATCACGACATCGTTTTGGCGGTCGATGGACTCCTCGCTGATCCACGAGACATCGGCGCGTTCGCCGGTCAGCAGCTCGGTCGGCGATTTCGCGATCACGGCGGTCTGCGGCTCGAAGGGGCGCTCGCGCGGCAGCGTTTTCAGCAGTGCTTCGAGGGCCTGGGCCTGGCGGTCCTTCATCGGCACGCCGAACGGGCCCTCGGTGTCGTAGTAGGCTTTGTGGAACTGGGGCATGGCGGATGAGGGGGTGATGGGGTGATGGGGTGAGGACATCTCTGTTGTGGGCCGGTCTCCTGACCGATCCACGGCTTCGACCGAAGGTCTCCTCTTCGGGGCGCTGGAAGGCGGGGAGACCTTCGGTCCGGCACGGTGGCTTGGTCCGGAGACCAAGCCACAACCAGTGAGACCAAGCCACAACCGGGACGCTCATTGCGGTTCCTGAATGGACACCCGCGGCGGCACCCAGGGCACGTCGCCCCACGGCACCGGCGGCAGGCCGCGCTCCGAGCGCACCTCGTTGATCGTCCGCACGCCGTACTTCAGATCCGACTCCGTTTGCTTCAGCAAACGCTCCTGGTCCTGTGGCGTCGGGTCGTCCGACATCAGGAACAGCCGGCCGCTCGGGTCGTACAGCGGGATCAGCTGCTCGTTCAACTTCTCATCGCGGCGGCGCAGGCGCGGCACAATCGCCAGGCTCTTGTGCAGATGGTCGGCCGCTTGCAGGTTCGCCAAATTCGTCTCCGACGACAGCAGCGGCAGCGGCACCTGGAAGCAGTTGGCCACGTCCTCGCGCGTAGCCTTCAACTCCGCCAGCGCCGCCAGGTCGCCGAGCGAGTGACTCAGCAAATCGACCTTCAAACCCGTTTCACTGATGAGCACCTTGCCGGCGCCGCCACGGCGAAACTTCTGGTTCCACTGCTCCTCCAGCCGGTCGCGCTCGTCCTGGCCGATGGTCGCGTCCGGCGACAGCACCACGCCTGGCAGGGCGGTGTTGTCGTACAACGCTCGCTTGCGCGCCACCCCGCTGCTCAGCAGCGTCGCCTGTTCGTAGCAGGCCCGCAGCGGACTCAGGCCGCCGGTGTACGGCGCCCGCGGGTCGGGACAGCGGAAGTGGATCACGTCCTCCGGCGCGAACTGGGCCACGGCGCCGCCGGCGGTGAACTCATAGCAGTCCACCAGGCGCGGGCTGTCCGCCGCCCGGCAGATGCGGACGAACTGGCTCGGCAAAATCCAGATATGTACCGGGATGCCGAGCACGTCGTCCATCTCCAGCAGCCAGTACGCATTGCCGTGAAACTCCAGGTACAGTTGTGTGAGTTCCCAGAGGTCAAAACTGTTATGAGCCGGGTTGATCTGCTGGAGCAGCGTCAGCAGCGGATGGCTGACGACCTCGGTGATCGTCTCGACACCCTTGACGCGCGCGGCCAGGTGCGGCGTCTCGCGCAGGCGCTGCTCCTCGGCGGCGCCCAGGCGGCGCGTCAGGCAGCGCGCGGCCGGCTGGTGGGCGGCGGTGGTGACGTACAGCCGCGGCGGGCAACGGGCGCACACGGCAGCGTTGACGGACGCGCACGCCCAGGCGGTGCCCTTCAACTCGTGCAGCAGATCGAGGGCCGTCGGCTCGCGCAGGTGGCGGTAACTGTCGGCGTACCAGCCAGCGCGGCCGAGGCCGCTGAACAGGGCGGGTTGCACCGCCGTCTTGCGCTGCAGCCAGGCCGTCGTGCGGCGGAACAGGTCGAGGACGGTGCGGATCATGTCAGGATGTTCCACAGGTTGGGGTTGTTCAGACGGTCCTGGTGGCTGCTGGTTTTTGGAGCCGGGTCGGCGTGCCGGTCCTGCCGGCGCAACCGGGCCAGGAAGCGGGCGTCGATACGCGAGATGAGGTAGCGCAGGGCCGCCAGGGCATGGTTGTCGGCGTCGAGCGGCTTCTCGGCCTGGTCGGCGGCGCCCTCGTCGGGGTAGCGATAGCGCTGCGCCTCGGCGATCAGCCGCGGACAGCCCGCCCGGCTCACGCGCAGCCGGCCCGTCCGCAGCCGGGCGGTCACCGCGGCGATGCCCAGGCGGATGTCGTTCTGGCCGGCGATGACCTTGTGGCCGGCGGCGCGCAACTCCTCGATCTCCGTGCGGCCGGCGGGGTCGGCGTACCACTCGTGGCCGGGCGGCAGCGCCCGGGCGTGCTCGTGCAGCGGCGTCTGCGTGGCGTAGCGCTCACCGAACAGGTGCAGCACGTCGTCGCTGTCGAGCACGCCCCAGACTGCCGCGAACGGGTTGCGGAAGCCGAAGTCGATGCCGCCCACTCTGCGGCCGGTCGCGCCCTCCGGTTCGTCGGTGATGCAGCCCGGGAAGTCGGGGTAGACCAGGCCGACCAGCGCCGCGAAACAGCCCTCGTATTCCTGGGCGATCCAGTGGTCGCCGAACTTGCGGCGCTCCTCGGCGATGAAGTCGGCGGACAGCCGCGGACATTGCCACCAGGGAATGTGGATGCGCTGCCAGCGGTCGTCATCCTGCTGCCACTCGCGCCAGAAGAAGCCGCGCGGCCCGAACGGCGTGGACAGGCAGACGGTACGGCCGCGGCGCACGCCGGTCATCGGCGACACCGAGGCGTACAGGTCATCCGGGATGCGCGCTGCCTCGTCCAGGATCAGCAAATTGACGCCCTGGAAACTGCGGATGGTTTCCTCCTTGCCCGGCAGCGACACGACGCGCGAGCCGTTGGCCAGCTCCAGCTGCGTGGTCGTTTCCTTGAGGGTGCCCAGCGGCCGGCCCAGGGCGCGGTAGCCCTGCTTGACGTAGCGAAACAGTTCCATCGACTGGCGGAGGCTGCGCGACACCAGCAGGACCAGGCTGTCGGGCTCGAACAGGGCGGTGTGCAGGGCCAGGACGCTGACGACGCGCGACTTGCCGGCGCCGCGGCAGCAGTTGAGCAGGATTTGCCGGGCGGTCGAGAACAGCAGGTCGCGCTGCCACGGATCGGCCGTCAGGCGCTGGGCGGCCAGCAACCGTGTGGGGTCCAGGGCCAGGGCGAGCAGCTGCGGCGCGGTGTGCGCGGCGGTGCGCGGGCCGGCGGTGTGGGAGCGCGGGACGGGCATGACAGAGACCGGGAGAATGTGAGGAGGCGGGGCTCAGAAAAGCCCCGCCTGCGGGCGACGGGATGACGTGGGGTGACGACGGGGTTGCGGTTGGGGCCGCACGAACGCGGGCGCTAACCCGGTTGGGTTTCCTGGACGAGGCGCTCCAAATGCGCCTCAATGTCCTCCGAGCGCCAGCGCACACAGGCGCGACTGAGCCGAACCGGCGGCGGTAGCTTGCCCAGCGCTAGCCAGCGCCAGACCGTCCGCCGGCCCACCGCCAGACGCCTGGCCACCTGCTCGACCCGTAACAGGACGGGCAGGGGTTCCGGTTTTCCGTGCAACATGGGCTCCCCCTTTGCAGCGTTCCACCTACATCTTCATAGTAATGGACTTGTGTACACTATGTCAACAGAAAAAAAAGAGGGTGGCGCTCCGTGACACCGAACGGCGCTGCGGGGCGTGCGAAGACAGCGGAAAAAATGTGGGAAATCGCGGCCGGTGGTGCCAGGGTATTCAGGTGCTTGTGTGCGGGGTGGGGCTTTGGTAGGCTGGCCCAATGCTTGGGCGATGCTTGCGCAGCATAAACAGATGTTCGGCGGCATAGTGGAGGCGAAGTATGGCGATTCCCGAAGGCTGGACGGACGACATGAACATCCCGTTGTCGCCTGGCAGGACCGTGGAAGAAGTCGTTGAGTTCGTCATCCAGGCGGCTCTGCGCGGCACGCCGGACGAAACTACCGAGCGACTCCTTGCCGCCGAGTTTCTACTTTCGCCGGAGGACGCGGCTCTGGCGCGTGATCGAACATTCGGCGGCATCGTCCGAGCTGCGACGCGCAATCACGAGAATTGCCCACGAAGGGAGAAGGATCCTGTGGCCTGGGAGTCCTTCCAACGGGCAACGCGGGATTCGTCACTCGTTGCACGCATCTATCCGCAATACGCGCCCAAGGAGTAGAACCGCCGAACGAGGCGCTGCACCTGACCACCAAGTTGTGGCCCGGTCTCCCGACCGGGCCACGGCTGCGACCGAAGGTCTCCTCTTCGGGGCGCTGAAACACAAAGGAGACCTTCGGTCCAGGCCCGTGGCTTGGTCCGGAGACCAAGCCACAACAGAGGGAGACCAAGCCACAACAGAGTTGAGGTTGGTCAGAACCGCTTGCAATTCCTGGCGCCGGTTCTTTTCATACCACTTGAAACTCCTGTTAAATTCGTCCGTCGGCGCCAGCTTTTGCCGTCCCTGGCATTGTACTCCCTACAACTCACCCGTCAGGTTCCGCCACCCAGGCAAGCGCGGTAAATCGCGGATTCTGTACCTGTGACCGCGAACGCATCAGTTATAATGAAAGCCCTGGGTCGCCGGAGTCTTGGCGGCCCGCCCCGCCCGCGCCGACGCCATTCTGGAGAGGCCAATGTCCCGTGCGCTATGTATCTGCCTCGGCCTGGCGGCGCTGACCCTGGTGCTGGCGGTGCGCGCTCAGGAGGGCACCAAAAACCCCGCCGACACCAAGGGCAAGCAGCCCCCCGAGGCCGGCAAGAGCGTTGTCCTCGATCCGAACGGCAAACGCATCCCCCTCGACAAAATCAAACTGCCGCCGGGCGCCGTCATTGTGCTCTGCGAGAACGCGAAGGACGCCGTGCAACTGTTCCCCAGCGCGTTCATCATGTCCGTCGAAAAGTACCAGTGGATGACCGAGCGCATCGCCGCGCTGGAGAAGCAGCTCCGGGCCGAGCGCAAGCCGCCGCACACCTGCGCTCTGCACGGCACCGTCCGCGGCGATGTCCTCGAACTGCGCGCCGAGCTGTACTTCACCACCGATCAGCCGCGCCAGGTCGTGTTCCTCGGCGGCAAGGGCGCCCAGGTCAACCAGGCGCTGTGGCGGCCGCTCGGAAAGCCGGGAGCGGGCCGCGTCGCCGCCCTGGACAACGCCCCGGATGGCTTCACCCTGCAGGTCGAAACGCCGGGCGAATACCAGCTGTCGCTCAAGATGGAAGTGCCCATCGGCGCGGTCGTCCCGACGGACCCGGCCGCCCGCGGCTTCGAGGTTGGCCTGCCCGGCGCCGCCGTCACCACGCTGGTGCTCGACCTGCCCCTGCCGGTCAAGGAACTGCGCTGGAACAAGACCATCGAGAAGCGCACCCCGGCCGTCAAGCAAAAGCACTGGGAGGTGACGCTCGGCAAACTCACGCAGGTGACGGTCTCCTGGAAGGAGCCGGTGGTGCCGCCCAGGAACGAGCCGCTGGTCACCGCCCGCGGTCAAATCATGGTCAAGGTTGAGGAGAACCAGATCAGCACCACCGCCGAACTGACCCTGCAGGACCTGCGCGGCCAGATCAAGGACTGGCAGCTGTGGCTGCCGCAGGGGGCCACCGTCAAGGTGACGCCGCCGGAGGGCACCAAGTTCAGCCTGGTGCCGCCCAGCAAGGCCGAACTGGTGCAAATCCACAAACTGCAACTGGAGCAGCAGACGGACGAGCCCGTCAAGGTGACCGTGACCGTGACGGCGCCGCGCGGCCAGACGCGGGTGCCGATCGGGCCGTTCGGCGTCGTCGAGGCGTTTCGCCAGGAGGGCACGATTGAGGTCCGCGCCTCGCCGGCGGCCCGCCGTGGTGTGCGGCTGAACTACCTGCGCCACCGCGACGTGGAGGAGCGCGACCTGCCGCGCGACTTGCCGGCGACCGATGTGGTGGCGCTGTTCCGCTACCACGGCATGCCGACGCCCAGCCGGCCGCTGCCCGGGCCGGACGTCTTCGTCAAGCAGCACCAGGCCCCGCTGGAAATCGAGTTGAAGCAGAACAAGGGCCGGGTCGAAACCCATGTCGAGCACACGCTGCGGCTGCGGCAGACCGAGCAGGGGCTGCGCGTGTTGGCGACGACGCGGATTCAGGCCAAGCCGCTGTACGCCCCTGTGGACTTTCTCGACGTGCAGTTGCGCCGCCCACCGCTGGAGCCCGCCACCCTCGCCGCCAGCGTGTCCGCGCCGACCGGGCTGGCCGGCCTGCCGTGGCCGGCGCTGGTTGCGGCGGCCGCGCCGCCGCTGCCGGGCGAGTGGTCGCTGGGCCGCAGCAGTTCCGGGGCGGAGTTGCAATACCTGGAAACTGGCGGCGTCAAAAACGGCCGCGCCCGCATCAAGTTCTTCGACTACCAGCCAAAGGAGTTCACCGTCGAGCTGACCGGCACCTACACGCTGCCGCCCGGAGCGCGGCGGGCGCGGCTGGTGCTGCCGCAACCGCTGGTGGACGTGGCGCACGGCGGCAAGCTGCGCGTGGAGGCCGGCGAGGAACTGGAGTTGTTGATCCGCGAGGGCGGCCTGGAGGTGGTCGCGCCGGAGCGGGACCACTACACGCTGGAGCCGGAGCAGCCGCCCGAGTTCGCGGACCTGGCCTGGCGGCCGCACCGGCCCGAGTTCCCCGTCCACGTGATCGCCGACGTGACGCTGCGGCAAGGCGCCGGCCACGTCCGCCAGCAACTGGAGTTCGGCCCCGGCACGCGCCCGGCGGCCGGCCGCCCGGACCCACGGCCGCGTCAGGTGCAACTGCGCGTCCCGGCGGGGGCCCGGCAGTTGCGGGTGATCGGCGGCGACCTGCCCGAGGCGTTCGACCCGGCCCGCGACCGAACCGTGACCGTCACGCTGTCGGCGGCGGCCGCCAGCAAACTTACCCTGGAGTACGACTTCGCGCTGCCGCGCGGCACGCCACCGCCGAAGAACGGGGCGCCGGCCGAATCGCCGCCCTTCGAGGTGCCGCTGCTCTGGCCCGAGCAGGCCACGCGCATCGACACCAAGGTGCGCCTCTGGTGCGACGCCAACATGCTGCCGAACCTGACCGACGCCCAGGTCGCCGAGGTCGCCTGGCGCGACCTGGGCACGGAGGTGGTGCCCGGCGTGGATCGGTTGCCGCGGCGGGTGCTGTCGAGCCCGCGGCTGGGCGTGCCGTTGTGGCTGCGCCTGGAAGTGACGCTGCCGGAGCGCGACGCCGTCGCCCGCCGCGCCCTCGTGCAGGTCGCCGTGGACGACGAGGGCACCGAGCACTACCGCGTCCGCTTCCTGCTGACCGAGCTGAACACGACGGCCCTGCGCCTCCGCCTGCCGGTGCCGCTCGCCGGCCAGCCGCAGATCACGCTGGGCGGCAAAAAGGTGCCGTGGGTGCTGACGGAGAACGGCAGCGTTGCCCGCGTCACGGTGGAGCCGGCGCTGTACGGCGGGCCGGTCATCCTGGAGGTGGTCTACCAGCTGCCGCGCGACCACCTGCACAACGAAGGCGTTTGGCAGACTGGCCTGCACGCGCCGGAGTTCGCCGGCAACGTGCAGGTGCCGCAGGTGCGCTGGCAGGTGTCGCTGCCGGGCGGCTGGGTGCCGCTGGTGGCCGGCGAGGACACCGGCAGCGCCCCCCAGTGGGAGTGGCGCGGCGGCCTGCTGACGCCGCAGCCGCCGCAGACCAGCGCCCAGCTGGAAGAATGGCTGACGGCGCCGCCGTCGGAGGGGCCGCCGGTGACGCCGAGCCTGGTGCTGTCGCGCGGCGACCTGCGGCCGGTCTACCTGTATCGCGTGCCGCTGCAACTGTGGTTCGTGCTGTGCTCCGGATTGCTGCTGTTGCTCGGCCTGGGCCTGAATTCCTCGGCGCTGTCGGCGCACACGGCCGGGCTGCTGCTGACCCTGCTCGGTCTGGCGCTGGTGGCCCTGGCGCTGTTCCTGCCTGCGGTGCTGCCCGCCGTGCTATACGGCTGCGAACCGGGGGCGGTGGTGCTGCTGGTGGTGCTCCTGTGTCAGTGGATGCTGCAGGAGCGCTATCGCCGTCAGGTGGTGTTCATGCCCGGCTTCAAGCGCCTCAAGCCGGGCTCGTCGCTGGTGCGCTCCGGCGCAGTCGGCCGGACGCGCGACGCCTCCACGGTGGACGCGCCGGCCAGCCCCGGTTCCGCTCCCGGCTCGTCCGCCAACAAAGGAAGTTGAGCCCCATGTCCCGCCACGCTGCCGTCGCGGTTCTGACTCCGCTGGCACTGCTGGCCGTGGTCGCGCTGCCACTGCTGCCGGCCGAGGCCCAACTGCAGCCGCGCCCCGACCCGCTGCCGCTGCGCCGCCTGCAAATCCCCGCCGACCGCCTCGCCGCCGAACTGGAGCGGCTGCAGAAAGGCATTCTGGTCAAGCTGCCGCGCGCGGAGTTTGAGGCGAAGGTGCGCCAGGCGGCCGATGCGCTTGAACAAATGAAGCAACCGCCGCGGCTGCTGGAGGCGCACTACCGCGCCCGGCTCGACGGGACAGCGCTGGTGGGCGCGGCGCGCTGGGTTGTCGTCAACCCGCAGCCGGGGCCGGCGGTGCTGCCGGTGCCGGAGCTGAACCTGGCGCTGCGCCCGGCCGACGCCGCCGACCCGCCCGCGCCGCTGGCGGACTTCGACGGCAAGGCGCCGGGGCTGCTGGTGGCGGAGGGCGGCACCCACACGGCCGCGTTCGCCTGGAGCCTGCGCGGCCAGAGCGAGGGCGGTGACCTGCGCTTCGTCCTGCAAGCGCCGGCCTGTCCCGTGGCGACGCTGCGGTTGACGCTGCCGCCGGACGTGACCGTGACCGCACCGCGCGGTGGGGCGCTGGTGACGGCGGCCGCTGGCCCGGCGAAGGACGCGCGCGACTGGCACGTCGGCTTTGCGGGCAAGGCACGCATCGAACTGCTGCTGCGCCGCGCCGACACGCCCGGCCGCAAGGCGGTGCTGCTGTTCCGCGTGACGGCCACACAACAACTCACGCCCGCCGGGGTCAGCGCCCGCTACGAGTTCGACATCGAGGCGCTGCACGCGGGCGTGCGCACCCTCGTCTTTGACTGCGACGCGCCGCTGCAACCCTACAAGGTGACACTCGGCAGCACCGAACTGCGCGACTGGTCGCTGTCGCCCGGCGGCGGCGTCCGGACGCTGACCGTGCCGCTGCGCGAGCCGCTGCAGGGCGTGCTGCCGCCGCTGCGGATTCACTGCGAGGCGGCGCTGCCGCGCAACAAGAAGGAAATTTACTGGGTCAGCCCGGGAGTGCGGCTGCGCGGCGCCCAGCCGCGCGGCGAGACGCTGAAGCTGCATGTGCCCAACGACGTGCGGTTGGAGAAGTGGATGCCGAAAGACTTCCGCCTGACCGGCCTGGCCGTGGAGGCCGACGACGTGCAGGTGCTGACGCTGCAGGAGAATCTGCCGCCGAAGGTCGCCCCGGCGCGGCCGAGTGCCGGGCTGCGGATGCCGGTCGTGCAGGTGCTGACGCGGCAGGCGACGTGGTGGCAGGTCGGACCGGCCGGCTCGACACTGACGGCGGCGGTGGACTACCGCGTCGCCCAGGGCCGGCTGTTCCGGTTGCTGCTGAAACTGCCGGACCCAGGCTGGCAGGTCGAGGACGTGAAGCTGGAGCCGGACGGCCTGCTGCGCACCTGGGGCCCGACCGGCCCGCAGGCGGCGGCGACGCTGGCCGTGGACCTGCAACGGGCGCTGACGCCGCAGACACAGGCCAAACTGACGGTGCGGCTGCGTTCGCCGCGCGGCCGCAACGTGCCGGCCACCGGGCTGACCCTGTCCCTGCCCGACCTGAAGCCGCTGGACGGCCCGTGGCGCGAGGGCGTGCTGGCGGTCAGCGTGGACCCGCGCTTCCGCGTGACGCCGCCACCAGGGGCGCAACCAGCGGCGGTGAAGGAGCAGGACGGCCCCTGGGGTCGCGCCCCGCTCAACTTCGCCTTCACGTTCCGCGACAAGGCTCCGGCGGGCAAGCTGCGTCTGGCTCCGCACGAGCCGCGGTTGCACGCCCGCTGCCAGACCGAGCTGGCCGCCGGCTCGACCGGTCCCGGCCGGGTGACACTGCAACTGCACCTGGAGCCGCTGCTGGGCACGCCGGAACAGGTGGACTTCCTGCTGTCGGCGCCGGCCGGGCCGTGGAAAATCGGCGCCGCGACACCGCCGGGCCTGGTCCGCGACCTGCGCCGGTTGCCTGCCCTGGAGGCGGTGCCGGCGCTGCTGGCGCTGGGCGACCGGCGGGGCGTCGGAGCAACGGCGACGCTGCTGGCCGCCGAGTCGTGTGGCGAACGCTGGCGACTGACGCTGGCCCGACCGCTGACCCGGCGCGAGACCATCACGCTGGAAGCGGCGCAGCCCGCGCCAGCCGGCGCCGGCAAGGCCGGGGAGCAGACCTGGCAGGTGCCGCTGGCGACGGTGCTCGGAGCAGACCGCCTGGAGGGCGAGGTGACGCTGCACCTGGTCGCCGCTGAAGTCGTGGCGGTGCGCGCCAGCGGCGTCCACGAGCAGGGCCGCGCCGGCCCGCGGCCGGCGAAGCGCAGTGCGGTGGCTCACGACGCCTGGCGGCTGTTCGACTATGGCACCGCCCTGTCCGCCGGCCAACTGCCGCGCCTGGAGGTGCGGACGCGCCCATTGCCGGGAGACCGCTCGGTGCGCGAATTCTGCGACGAGGCGGCGCTGACGACCTCGCTGGAGCCCGACGGGTTGGTGCTGAACCACTACCGCTTTCGTCTGTGGAACTGGCGGCGGCATGAGGTGCCGGTGCTGCTGCCGGCCGGCGCGACGCTGCTGGCGGTCAAGGTCGAGCACGGCTGGAAGGTGGCGGCGCGACAGCAGACGGTCGCGGACGGCGTGCGCGTCGATCTGCCAGCGCCGGCCGGCCCGGCGGTTCACCACTTCGAGATCACCTACGCGACCGGTGAACGCTGGTCACCCGGGGCGCTGGCGGCGACGCTGACGGCGCCGGCGCCGCGGCTGCCGGTGCCGCCGGCCGGCTTCCGCCGGCTGTGGCGGCTGCCGGTCGGTGTCGTGCCGCTGGGCGGCGTGCGGCGGCTGCCGGACGCGCTGGGCGGCGAGCAGGGGCCGTGGTGGGCGGCGGTGCGGCGGGCGTGGGATGTTGGCCAACCGCTGCTGAGCACGCTCGGCCCGGAGTTTGCCGCGGACGAGTGGGTCGGCCGGCAGCGGCAGGTGATGCTGAACGCCGAGGCGGCCTGGCGCGGCCAGCGCGGCGGCCGGGATGCGACGCTCGGCGCGGCCCTGGAGCGGTTGGCAGACCAGCTGCAACCGCAGGCCAGTCTGGTGGTGGACGCCGCGGCGCTGCAGGCCGCCGGGTTGCGTCCGGGCACGCTGTTGTCGCTGGGCCGCACGGTCGCAGCCGGCGCGGGCGAGCCGTTCTGGGAGCAACTGGATCTGGTATATGTGCCGTGCCGGGCGGCGCCGCTGCTGACCACGCGCCGCCAGCTGGAGCAGTGGCAGGCGACCGCTGGGGCGCGGCCGGTGTCGGAGGCGATCACCACGGCGGTGGCCGCGGCGGCGGCGCTGGGCCACGACGACTCGGGCCGCTTCCGTGCCGTGCATTTCTGGCTGCGGCACAGCGGTGTCGATCCGGAAGACGACGCGCCGCCGGCCATGACCATGTGGGAGCCGCTGGCCGGGGACGAGGCCGACACGCTGCTGGTGGTTCGCCAGGACGCCCTGTGGACGTGCGACCTGGCGCTGACGGTGCTGCTGACATTGCTGGCCTGGCTGGCTTCGCGAACGCTGAGCGCCCGCTGGCGCTTCCGCCTGCTGCTGCTGTGGCTGGCGGTGGGCGGTCTGGCGCTGTTCTGGCTGCCGGTCGCGCTGCGGCCGCTGTGCTGGGGCCCGGCCCTGGCCGCCGTGGCGACGGCGCTGACCTGGCACTTGCACCTGGCCTGGCCGCGCCGCGCCGCACACTCGGCCCCAACCACCACCAGCAAGCGCACCGGCTCGCTGCGCAAGAGCGGCGTCGTCACGGCGGGGCTGCTGCTGCTGCTGGCCGGCGCGGCGTCGCTGTGTGGCCAGGGGCCGGCCGCCGGCGGCCCGGAGCCGCAGACGGTCCTGCTGCTGCCGCCCGGGGAGGACGGCAGCCAGACGGCCCTGGTGACACCCGAGCTGCTCAGGCGGCTGGACGACCTGGCGCAGCGGTCGCTGGCGCCGCGCGGCGCGGCGCTGCTCGGCGCCCGCTACACCGGCCAGGTTCGGGGCGAGATCGCGCTGTTCCAGGCGGAGTTCGACGCCCTGAGTTTCGACGATAAAGCCACTCTCTTGATCCCGTTGAGCGACGTGGAGCTGGACGCGGGCGCCGAGGCGGCGCGGCTGCCGGGCCACCCGTTCGCGGAGCCCGCGTTCGCGCCGGCGCATCCCGTGGCCGCGGGACCGGGCTACGCCGTGACGCTGCGCGGCCGCGGCCGGCACGTGATCCGCCTGCGCTTCCGCGTGCGGTTGGCGGCACTGGCCGACCAGCGCGAGGTGCGCTGCGGCATCCCAAAACTGGCGCGGAGCCAGGTGGAACTGCAGCTGCTGCCCACGGCGAAGAACGCCTGGGCCGTCGCCGCCCAGGGCCGGCAGTGGGTGGAGGACCGGCGGCGTCCGCGGCTGCACGCGGACCTGGGCCGCGAGGGCTTGCTGCAATTGCGCTGGCGGCAGGACCAGCCCGGACAGCGGCCGCCCGTGGTCGCCGTGCGCGAGACGTATTTCTGGGACCTGCGGCCCGCTTCCTTCCAGTTGACCGCCGCCCTGCAGTACACGGTCAGCAGCGGCCTGGTCGGTCACCTGGCGGTGGCGCTGCCCGAGGGCATCGAGGTGCGCGGCGTAGAGGTGAGCCCGGCGGGCAAGGTCGTCGAGGCCGCCGCGGTGCCGCGTCTCAGGAGCTGGCAGGTGGTCGGTGGGCCGCGGCAGACTGCGTGTGGAACTGCACACGCCGGTCGCCGGCCAGGTGCTACTGACGCTGAACCTGGCGCCGAAGCTGACGGGAGGGAACAACCTGGTGCGCCTGAACCTGCCGCGGCCGCTGGGGGCGACGCCCGCCGACGGGGCGCTGGCGTACCGCGTAGACGGCCTGAACGCGACCGACCGGGCCATCAAACTCGGTGTCAGCCCGGTTGGACTGGACGCCTTCGCCAAGCGTTGCCTGGCGGCTGGCCTGCGCGACGTGCCGGCGGCGACGCGGGTGTACAGTTTCAGCCGCAACCAGCAGGGCCTCGCGGCGCTGGACCTGGCGCTGCAACCGTCGTGGCCGCAGGTGCGCCAGGACATTCACTGGCACATCCGCCCGCAGTCCGCCGACGTGCGGGCCACGCTGCACCTGACCTCCGCGGCGGAGGACATCCTGTTCGTGGACTGGGAGGTGCCGGCCGCGGTGACCGTGACCGAGGTGTCCGGCCTGCACGTCCGCTACTGGACGCGCTTCGGCGACCGCGTGCAGGTCTGGTTGCAGCAGCCGCGCAAGGACACCACAGTGACACTGGCCGGCTGGCTGACGGATCTGAAGACGGCGCCGCCGGTGCGCTCGGCCAACCTGAACCTGCCGTGTCTGCGTGTGCCGGCCGCGGCCGCCACCGTCACGCAGCTCCGCCTGACCGCGACGCCCGGCCTGGAGGTGACGCCCGAGCGCCTGGAGAAGCTGACGGCCGTCGCCATCCCGGCCGCGCCGCCGACGCGGGTCTACACCACGCAGGAACCCGTGTACCGGGCGGCCTTCTTCGCCCGCGCGGTGCCGCTGGCGCCGGAGGCGTACCTCCTGACCAGCGCGGAGGTCGCGGAGGGGGTGCTGTCGTTCGCCGGCGACCTGGACCTGCAGGCGCCACAGGGCGAGGCCTACACGGTCAAGGTGCGGCTGCGCGGCTGGGCCGGCGAGGCGGTCCACCTGGACGCGCCCGGCGTGGTGCAGCGCAAGGAGCAGCGTGTCGGTCAGGAGCGCGTCTGGACGTTGACGCTGCCGCCGGGAGTGGCCCGGCACCACCGGCTCAAGCTGTCGGGCCGCGTGGCGTTGGCGGGCAACGGGCCGTTTACGCCGCCGGTCGTGACGGTGGAGGGGGCGGTGCTCAAGGGCCGCTGGCTGGCGGTGGTGGGGCCGGTGCAGGTCGGCGCGGAGAACGGGGTGAGCCGGATCAAGCCCGCCGATGTGGCCCACGACCTGCGGCTGTGGCCGGCGGAGGCGGAGCGCGTCCGCCGCGAGGGAATGGCCTGGCGGGTGCAGCGCGACGGCTGGCAATTGCGGCTGACTGCAGGGGGCGTGCCAGGGGCGCCGGCGGTGCAGGTGCTGCTGGCCGAGCAGACCGCGGCGGTGCTGGACGGCCGGCACTGGGCGCACCAGGCGGCGTTCACGCTGTACGCCCGCGGCGGCTCGGACGTGCATTTGCTGCTGCCGACGGGGGCGCGACTGCAACTGCTGACGGTGGACGGCGTGCCGCAGACGCCGCGGCAGCCGGAGCCGGAGCGGCTGTGGCTGCCGCTGGCCGGCGGCGACGGCGTGCGTGTGCTGCGGCTGCGCTGGGTCTACGACGAGGGCGGCGACGAGACGCTGGAGCGGCCGCTGCTGCGGACGCCGACGTTCAAGGACTTGCCGGCGGTGCCGGTGCTGTGGACGGTGGTGACGCCGGCCGGCTACCGGGCGCGGCCGGCGGCCAAGGAGACGGACGCGGCGCGCAAGGCGGGCGGCGTGGCGCAGGAGCTGGCGCGGGCGGAGGCGCAACTGCGGCTGAGTGCGTTGCTGGCGGAGCGCGGGCAGGCTGAGGGCGGCGACGCGGTGCGGGCGGCGTTGCTGGCGGCGCAGCGGCGGTTCGCCTGGCACTGCCGGGTGGCCGCCTACGAGCTGGCGCTGCACCCCGACGCGGCCGCGGGCGCGGGTCCGAAGGGACAGAGTTTGGCGGACTGGCTGGAGGCGTTGCGGCAGGAGAACGCCCGGTTCAACCGCCTGCACCTCGACGCGGAGCGGCAGGCGCCCGCGGACGCGCCCACGCCGGCGCCGCTGACGCTGCCGGATCGGGGCACACCGCAGGTCTACCAGGTAGCGCCGGGGCAGGCGCCGCGGCTGCGGCTGACGCCGGTGGCGGAGGAAGGGCTGCGGCAAGCGCTGGGCTCATCGCTGTTGCTGGCGGCGGTGCTGGCGACGATTGGGCTGCTGGCGTACCTGGGCCGCGTGGCGGCGGTGCTGCGGCAACTGCTGCCCGAGCAGTTGATTTTGCTGGCGGTGCTGGGGTGGCTGGTATTCGGCGGCAGCCTGGTGGCGGCGGTGCTGCTGCTGCTGGGCGTGGGGGCGCGGCTGGTGCTACTGGTGCGGGCGCTGCAAGGGCTGTGGCAGCGCAAGGTGCCGCCGGCACCGGCGGGTAGCAGCATTGGGTCGGCGGGGTAATACCGAGTCGCCATGAATTCTCTTGAGCCCCGGAGGGCGGCATACGGTAGCCCCTGGCTACCGTATGCCGCCCCTCCGGCGCAGGCAAGAATGTCCAGGGCGATTCGGTATAACACGTGCGGGGTTTTCTTCGGAGCGGCTGCGGGCCCTTTCCCTTGCGATCATCCATCTCGTTATTGAATATTGACATCCTTGGATTGGGAAACCGCTCCGCCGCCCGGGGGCGTGACAACTGCGAGCAAGATGGCCGTGGGTGAGTCAGTATGCAACGCCCCCGAGTCGTTGCCATGCGAACCGTTGGGATCTGGGAATTTCACCACCCAATTAAATTTGGTGTTGTCAGGCCAACTGCCGGGCACAACGCAATCGGGGGTGTTGTCCAATGGGTAAATGACGATGCCAAGGATTCCCCAGCCGTCAGTCGTCTCGGGACGCTGCTCATTGGAAAAGATGACTTGCCCCGTCGCAGGATACCAGGTACCGTCAGAAGTCCACGTAGCGGTGGGCGGGGTGTTGATCTTGTTGGTGATTGTCATGAACCATTCCTCCAGGAATTAAGGGGGGGTTCCCAGCGGTTGCAACGTGACCCGCCGGAAGGATGCTTCGCCTTGGTTTATCAAGAGCCCAAGTCCACCTTGGGGAGCCAACTCAAAAACCACGTCGTGCAATTCTTTGAACTTTTTTTTGTATTTATTGTAAGCGTCGGCGTGTTTGCGGAGTTGCTGTGGGGTGCCGGTGGCGAACGCTTCCGTCTTTTCGGGAGTCGCTCCCCAGGAAGCCCGCACCGCGTCCGGAGTCACCTCCAGCACCAACTCCCGCCAGGGCACCTCATCAACGAGCGGATTGACCGCCTCAAAGGGTTTGTACGGTTGGATCACAGCGGTCTTGCTTAGCCCAAACCGCCGCAGTTCCAGGTAATGCGCTATCAGCTCCACGCGGCTTTGCGCCGGTCCCTTTTTCGATTTGACATGGTTCCATTCCTTGTAGGTCAAGGTGATGTACGACAGCCGTTCCGGTTCGCCGACCTGATGGTGCGTGCGGCGGCTACAATAAATCCCGACCTCGCCGCCGCCAAAACGCCCGTCGTGCCGGACCTGGGCGCTAAACCGATACCGGGTCAGGTTGGCCGCTGCGGGATACGGGAATTCGATCAGGGTCAGCTTGGTGGTACTGACAGTGAACACCCGATCCGAATCGGTGGAAATCAAGGTCTTCTCTTTTCCCCGAGCCCACTCGAAGTACCCCGGCGGCCCCGTCTCGCCGATTAGCTCGACCTGCTGGTCTTTCTTCAACCGCTCCACCACGTCGTCGCGCATGCGCTGCGGATCGGACCAGTAAGCCGTCCAGGCCGTGAAGCCCCAAATGCCCCCGAGGGCGCCGAGGAGCAGACTCACCAACCCCACCGCCGCCGTGTGCCGTCGTACCCATTTGAGCGACTTGCCCACCCAGGTGATCCGCCGCGCCAGGATCGGCTTGCCGTCCAGAAAACGCCGCAGATCGTCCGCCAACGCCGCGGCACTGGCGTAGCGCTGGGCCGGTTCCTTTTCCAGACACATCAGACAGATGGCCTGCAAATCGCGGTGGATCCGCGGCCTGGTTTTCCGCGCAAACCGGGGTTCGTGGGTCGTGATCTGGTGCAG
The DNA here is from genome assembly GCA_963750165.1 of uncultured Gemmataceae bacterium. Classification (GTDB taxonomy): domain Bacteria; phylum Planctomycetota; class Planctomycetia; order Gemmatales; family Gemmataceae; genus CAVVPN01. The sequence goes on from CAVVPN010000003.1 coordinate 2,508,506, forward strand.
ATACTCCTTCAGCGTCGCACCCGTGAACGGCGGCTGGCCGGTCAGCAGTTCATAAAGGATCGCCCCCAGGGCATGCACGTCGGTCCGGACGCTGATGTCGGTGCCGCGGCCGGTCGTTTGTTCGGGGGCCATGTACGCCAGCGTACCCACGATAGCGCCGAACTGCGTCAGGTCCATGCTGTCGTCCAGGCGTTTCGCCAGGCCGAAGTCGGTGATCTTGAGCGCGCCATCCGCCGCCAGCAAGACGTTGCCCGGCTTGAGATCGCGGTGTATCACTTCGCGCTGGTGAATGGCCTGCACGGTCCGCGCCAGCACCTCCATCTGTTCCGCGGCATGGCGCGGCGTCAGGCGTGCCACTTTCAGTTGTTTGGCCAGGCTCCCCCCCGCCAGGTACTCCATCGCGAAGAAGGGCAGGCCGTCCTGTTCGCTCACCTCATAAATCTGCACGACGTTAGGGTGCTGCAAGAGCCCCATGGTCCGGGTCTCGCGCAGGAAGCGCTCCTTCTCGTCGGGCGTGGCGAACGCGCCGTCGCGCATCATTTTGAGGGCGACCAGCGGCCGGGCCGGCGGCTTGACCTGACGCGCCAGGTAAACCACGCCCATGGCGCCCTGGCCCAACTTCTCAAGAATCTCATAGCCCACGAACACCGGGATGCCCGTGATGGTGGCGTGGCCATTGATCGGGGGCATGTCGGCGGTGGCCGGCACCACCTCCGCAAAAATCGGCGGCACCAGTTCCTTGTGCTCGGGGAACCGGCTGGTGTACTCCTCCAGGTGCGGCGTGTCGCCGCTGCGGCAACGGTAGGTCAACTCCAGTGCCAGCAGTTCTTGAAACAGCAGCGGCCGGGCGGTGTCGTCCACCTCGCCGAGGTAGGTTTCCAGTTGCGGCGCCGCACCGGACTGCCAGGCGGTCTCGAAGCGCAGGCAAACGGCATCGACCCGGTGCCGCACTGCCAGCGGCCACTCCACGCGGGCTGGGGCCGGCTCATTCACGACACGCCCTCCTGTTCCCAGTGATCGCGGATCAGTTGCAGGCGGCGCTTGACGGTGCGCGTCACGCAGTTCATGCGGATAGCGATTTCGTCGAGGGTGTAGCCTTCCATTCGCCAGATGGCCAGTTGGCGCAGGTCGTCGCCCGGCAGCAGGTCCAGCAGGCGCCGGTACTCCTCGGCCACCTCGGCGGCGAAGTCCGGCGACGGTTCGTCGCCCAGCACGCGCTGCAGTTCCTCGTCGGACACCTCGTGCCTCCGTCCTCCGCCCCGCTTGCGGGACTGCTCGCCGCGCAGAACATCAATGGCCTTGTGGGCGGTGTTGACGACGAGCCACTGCCACAGGCCGTCGCGGTCGCTGAGTTGGGGCAGAGCGCCTCGGGCGGCGTCGCGGCAGAAACGATCAAAGACGCTGAGGGCCACGTCCTCGCCGTTCACGGGGGCGCGCGGGGCGTCGCGCAGGCGTTTGCCGGCCAGGAGTACCAGGCGGTGGAAGTAGCGTTCCCAGAGTGGTTGGGCGGCGGTGGCGTCGCCGGCCTTCAGCTGACCGATCCAGTGCGTGACGGAGCCTGGGGACGACATCGGCAGGCCCATTCGACGGTGGAAGGAATTTTGGTAAGTGATGGTAATCATATAACGTCCTCCCCTGGGCCGCAATTCTTTACTGATTAAAAAAATATCAGAACGTGGGCGGACCAAACGGACAGCGACACTTGAATGCAGCACCTCGATTGAGAATCTGGACGAACCGACCGGTGACCGCAAGAGAAGGGAAGGGCGGATCGGCATCCCGCGCTTCCACTTCCCCGCAGTGCCATCCACCAGGTAAACGGAAACAGCGTCCGCGCGGGGACAGGCGGGACGAAAAAAATGTTCTCTTGAAACGGGAGGCATCGCCGTGAAGGAACCCAAGCCGATGCGGCGTTTCTTAACCAGGGGGCGTACCGCGGGAACTGGCGGCGGCGTAACCGGCTACTCCTCAAAATCGTACTTCTCGAACAGCTTGCGGAACTGCGGGTCCGTCTCGATGTCGCCGAATTCCTTCAGCCAGCGCTGCGTCTCTGCGTCGCTCAGGCCGTCGCGCTTCTCCGGCGCCTCCGGTGGCCGCTGCCGGCGCCGGCGCTGCAAGCGTTCCAGTTCTTCCAGGAATTCGCCACAGCCCTGGGCGACGCACTGCCGCCGGCTGGCGGCGCGCTGCACCCGGTGATCGTCCGACACCACCGTCAGCTGCTTCGGCGTCGAACTCTTGCGGATCAGTTCCTCGATCAGGTCGTCCGCCTCGTCCTGGCGGACGGCAAACTGGACCTCAATGGCGTGGAAGTGTTGATTGCCGTCGGCCCAGCGCAGCGCGCCGGCGGCGTCGAAGACAACGGTGACGTGCGGGCCGTCGCCGCCGAAGGTGTGGTGCAGTAACGACAGCAGCCGCAGACGCGCCTGCTCCAGGCGGCCGGGCGGAGCGACCTTGCCCTCCAGCAGCCCCATCGCGTACACAAGGTTGTAGCCGTCGATCAGATAGCCAGCGCTCATGGCGGCGCCCGCGGGTAGTGCCTGTGGATTCCGGCCTCGCCCCCACAGTACATTCTATCCGGTCAACCGCTGAACCGCTGCATCACCAGCGCCGCGTTCTGGCCGCCGAAGCCGAAACTCGTGGACAGGGCCGTGCGCACCGGCTCCTCGCGGGCGGTGTTCGGCACGTAATCCAGGTCGCACTCCGGGTCCGGCTGCGTCTGGTTGATGGTCGGCGGCAGCGCCCCGTCCTTGAGCGTCAGCGCCAGTGCCACCGCCTCGACCGCGCCCGCCGCGCCGATCAGGTGCCCCACCATCGACTTGATCGACGACATCGGCAGCGACCGCGCCCCTTCACCGAAGACGCGCTTGACCGCCGCCGTCTCCATCAGGTCGTTCAAGCGCGTGCTGGTGCCGTGGGCGTTGATGTAGTCCACGTCGTGGACATCCACCCGGGCGTCGCGCAGCGCCGCGGAGATGGCCCGCGCCGCGCCCCGGGCTTCCGGATCCGGCTTCGTCACCGCGTAGGCGTCGAAGCTGCTGCCCGAACCCAGCACCTCCGCGTAAATGGTCGCGCCGCGCCGTTTGGCGTGCTCCAGTTCCTCCAGCAGCAGCACGCCGGCGCCTTCGCCAAGCACGAAGCCGTCGCGACGACCGTCGAAGGGCCGCGACACCTCCGAGGGCGGCCGGTCGCCACGGCTCAGCGCCCCCAGCGCCGTGTACGCCAGAATCAACAGCGGGTCGATGCGGCTGTCAGCGCCGCCGGCCAGCACCAGGTCGGCCTCGTCGCGCTGAATCAGGCGCATGCCCTCGCCGACCGCCTGGGTGCCGGCGGCGCAGGCGGTGGTGATGGTGTTGTTTGGCCCCTGGGCGTTCAGCGCCATCGAGATGTGTGCTGCCACCATGTTCGGCAGATACTTCAAAATCCACAGCGGGAACAGCGCGGAGGCGCCGCACTGACCCAGGCGCGTCGTCTGCAACCGACCCTGATCGTCGGCGGCCGCGACCAGCGCGGGCGTCAACTCCGGCAGGTCCACCGGCACCAGGCCGGTGCCCATGACGACGCCGATGCGCTCCGGGTTGACGCGGGCCAGTTCCAGACCGCTGTCCTGCACGGCCAGGCCGGCGGCGCCGACAGCGAAGCGCATGGCCCGGCTCATGATCTTCAGGCCCTTGCGCTGCGCCGGCGGCACAAAGGGCAGCACGTCAAAGTTCTTGACCTCCGCGGCGATCTTGACGGGATGTTCCGAAGCATCGAAACTGCGGATTGGTCCGACGCCGCTGCGACCGTTCAGGCAGGCAGACCAGAACGCCTCCCGACCCACGCCGTTCGGGGCGACCACTCCCAAACCCGTGACCACGACCCGACGCATGACTGACTCGTGTTTTAGGGGCCTATAACGGTGAACCCTCCCTGGCCAGCGCAAGTGCCGTATCGGGTCGTACTTGACCAGACTACCCAAATTTACTAGCCGCCTTAAATTTAATGGAGAAGGGAACCTGGAATCAATGGCGCCTGCACAGAAACCGGGCTGCCCCGGGGCAAATTCTTGGAGTTGTACGGAACGGACGGCTTTTTCGGAGCGTGGCGACCGGCGGCAAAATCTCCTGGTAATTCGCGCGGGCAGCCGTTACATTGGGACTACTGGGCAGCAACGCCAGCCTGCGCGGCGCGGCACGGGTCGCGCATCCACTCTCCTACCTGCAGCGCACACCGCTCCGTCCGGGAGCGCGGGAGTTCCAACCATGCTCAGCCTGAACGGCGGTCCGACCCGCTTGTGTGACGGCATCACCCGCCGCGATTTCCTGCAGCTCGGCTCCATCGGCGCCCTCGGCCTGAGCCTGCCGCAACTGCTGCGCGCCGACGCCCAACCCACCACGGGACGGCCGCGCCGCCGGGCCACAAGTTGCATTCTGTTCTTCCTTCTGGGCGGCCAGAGTCAGCTGGAAACCTTCGACATGAAGCCCAACGCTCCGGACAGCATCCGCGGTGAATTCCGGCCCATCGCCACGACCGTGCCGGGCATCACCGTCTGCGAACACATGCCGCGGTTGTCGCGCCAGGCCCACATCTTCGGCCAGATTCGTTCGATGACACATCGGGCCTCGAACCACAACCCGGGCGTCTATTACGCCCTGACCGGGGTGCCGCCGGCGCGCGATATCGTTGCCCTGGCCACCTCGCCGGACGACTACCCGCACCCGGGCTCGGTGGTGTCGCGTTTCCTGCCGGCGACGCGGCCGGTGCCGACGTTCGTGCAGCTGTCCCCACCGCTGGTCGGCGACGCCAACACGCAGGTGGCGGGCCAGAACGCTGGCTTCCTCAGCGCCGCCTACGACCCGCTCAAGGTGACCGGCGACCCCAATGAGCCGGACTTCGCCGTGGAGGAGCTGGCCCTGCCGGCGCCGGTTACGAATCAACGCCTGGACCGCCGCCGGTCGCTGCTGCGCACAGTCGAGGAGGAATTCCCGCTGGTCAACGAGCTGCCGGAACTGGACCGCATGTCCACGTACTACCGGCGGGCGTACCAGCTGGTCACGTCGCCGGAGGCGCGGCGCGCGTTTGACCTTCGCCAGGAGCCGGCCCGGCTGCGCGACCGCTACGGCCGCAACACGTTCGGCCAGTCGCTGCTGCTGGCGCGGCGACTGGTCGAGGCGGGCGTGCGGCTGACGACGGTGTACTGGGGCGGCGCCCTCAACAGCCCCGACGACTACTGGGACACGCACCGCGGCAACATCCCCAAGCAGCGCGACAAGCTACTGCCGCTGTGGGACCAGTGTTTGTCGGCACTGCTGGAGGACCTGGAGACGCGCGGCCTGCTGGAATCGACCCTGGTCATCAGCATGGGCGAGTTCGGCCGCACGCCGCGCATCGGCCAGGTATCGGTGAACGCCGGCACCGACGCCACGGGCCGCGATCACTGGCCGAACTGCTACACGATCATGCTCGCCGGCGGCGGCGTCCGCGGCGGTGCCGTCGTGGGCCGCTCGGACCAGTACACCGCCTACCCGACGGAGCGGCCGACCGCACCGGAGGATTTGATTGCGACGATTTACCACGCCCTGGGCATGGACACCGAGGGCGAGCTGCGCGACCGCCTGAACCGGCCGCTGCCGATCACGCGCGGCCATCCGGTCACGGAATTGTTTGCTTGAGGGAGGCTTCGGCGAAGCGGAGGTGGTATTGCGGCGAATCGCGTTCGATCTTGATGAAACGCTGGGCGTCCCGCTGATCGACGGAGCGAACATCATCGGCTGGCAGCTGCGGCCGGGTTGTGCCGACCTACTCGACCGCTTGCTACCAGAATTCAGCCTCGTGCTCTGGTCCGTCAGTTCCCGCCGCTACGTGGACAAAGCGCTTTCGTTCGGCTTGAAGCGCTGGTTCGCGGAGTCGCACTCCTGGGACGAGTTGCCAGCGCGTTGGAAGGATGTGCGGCAGTTGCGGGCCGACTTCCTGGTGGACGACAGCCGGCATCACCGCGAGGCGGCCGAGCGGTTCGGATTGGCAGCAGCATACATCGTAGTGCCGGCGTATGGTAGCCCCGAAGATGTGGCCGACCCGCTGGGGTGGGTTCGCCTGGTCGAGTCCACTGTGAGTCAGATTGATCGATGAGCGCCACCTCAGAATGAAGTGATTTATGGCCACGCGCGCCGAGAACGAAGGCTTCCGGATGTTGGATGAGTTCGTGACCGATGCCATCCTCGAACCAGGAGTGCCGCGGGCGGACCCACAAAAACCGGGGAAAAACGAAGGCATTCAGGTCATTGAGGAACTGGTTTTCCAGGGCAGCAGCCCGGCTGAGCAACCCGGCGAGCCCACGCAGCAAATCACGCAGGCGCACCCCCACCGTGTCCTGAAACGCATCGGGCCCGTTGTCCTGAAGGCGGCCTGTATTTCCGTCGCGAGTGACTTGGGGGCTCAATTCGGAGGTTGGGTTGGGGCTTCTCTGGGTGCAGTGTTGTCGTCGCTTTGGTTCCTCCGTGACGATGCCGCGTCGTCTTGACCCGGTGTGATACCGACGCGAGCACGGGAGGAGGGGCGAGCGCTTTACCGAATGCCGATTTAGGTGTATTTTCATGCTTCCGCATCGTCTCCTGCTGTGCCTGATCGCCGGGACGCTGGCCGCCGGCCCCGTCAGCGCCCAACCCAAACGCATTGGCACCCCGACCAAGCTGACGCTGTCGCCCGCCGTCACCACGCTCCGCGGCGCCCGCGCCGTCGTGCAGCTGGTGCTGACCGCGACCCTCCCCGGCGACATCGAGCAGGACCTGACGCGCCAGGCGCAATGGAGCAGCAGTAATCCGAAGGTCGCCACCGTGTCACAAGGCGGCTACGTCCGCGCCGCCGGCAACGGCACTGTCACCATCAGCGCCAATTACGCGCTCCGCAGGGTGCAGCGCACGCTCACGGTGACGGACGCCGATAGGCCGCAGACAGTCAGCTTCCGCGACGAGATCATCCCGGTGCTGAACCGCGCCGGCTGCAACCAGGGCGCCTGCCACGGCACGCCGAACGGCAAGGGCGGCTTCAAACTGAGCCTGCGCGGCTACGACATGCCGTTCGACTACGACGTGCTGACGTGCGCGGCCCTGGGCCGCCGTACCAACGTGCTCGAGCCCGACGCCAGTTTGGTACTGCAAAAGCCGTTGCTCCAGGTGCCGCACCAGGGCGGCCGCCGTCTGACCATCGGCACGCAGGACCACGGGCTGCTGCGGCAGTGGATCGCCGAGGGCCTGCGCGACGACCCAGCAGACCGGGCGGTAATGCAGCGGCTGGAAGTCGTGCCGCCGCGGCGAATGGTGCGGTTGCTGAAAGACGGCGGCGCCGCCAACGCGCAGCAGCTGGCCGTGCTGGCGCACTTCAGCGACGGCAGCGTCCGTGACGTGACGCGGCTGACCGCGTTCAGCACCAGCAACGACGACATCGCGACGGTGACCGACACCGGCCTGGTGCAACCGGCGAAGCGCGGCGCGGTCGCGGTGCTGTGCCGCTTCCAGCACAGCATCGCCAGCGCCCGCGTCATGTTCCTGCAGGACGTGCCCGGCTTCGTCTGGCCGAACCCGCCGGAAAACAACTACATCGACAGACACGTGTTCGCCCGGCTGAAGCTGATGCAAATCGCCCCGTCCGACCTGGCAACCGAGGCCGCGTTCCTGCGCCGCGCCTACCTCGACGCCCTCGGCATCCTGCCAACGCCGGCGGAGGTGCGCGGCTTCCTCAAGGATACTGACCCGCAGAAGCGCGCGAAACTGATCGACCGGCTGCTGGAGCGACCGGAGTTCGCGGACTTCTGGACGCTGAAATGGGCGGATGTGCTGCGGCTGAACGAGCGCTACATGGAGCCGGCGGCCCTGGACGGCTTCCACGCCTGGCTGCGCCAGCAGGTGGCGGCGGATCGGCCGCTGGACGAATTCGTCAAGGAACTGCTGGTGTCGAAGGGCGACAGCAAGAAGGTGGCACCGGCCAACTTCTACCGCCCCATGGCCAGTTCGGACGAGGCCGCCGAGTCGGTGTCGCAGCTGTTCCTGGGCGTACGCATCGGCTGCGCCAAATGCCACAACCATCCGTTCGAGAAGTGGACGCAGGAGGACTATTACGGCCTGTCGGCAGTGTTCGCGCAGCTGAACCTGAAGCTGGTGCAGCGGGCGCCGAGGGCGTTCACACTGCGGCTGGACATGGCCGGCAAGGTGGTGCATCCGCGCACCGGCGCCGTGATGGCGCCGCACGCGCCGGGCGGCGTGGCGCTGACCGCCGGGCCGGACGGCGACCGCCGCAAGCCGTTCGCGGTCTGGCTGACGCGGCCCGACAATCCATTCTTCGCGCGGACGCTGGCGAACCGCATCTGGTTCCACGTCATGGGCCGCGGTGTGGTCATGCCAGTGGACGACGCCCGCGACTCCAATCCGCCGGTGAACGACGAACTGTTGGAGGCGTTGACGCAGGACCTGGTCAAGCACGGCTTCCGCCTCAAGCCGCTGGTGCGGGCGATCATGAACTCGCGCACCTACCAGTTGAGCGCCCGGCCGAACGCCTTCAACAAGGCGGATGTGCTGTACTTCTCGCGGGCGGAGGTGCGGATGTTGACGGCGGAGCAGTTACTGGATGCGCTGTCGTCGTTCACGGGCGTGCCGGAGCAGTTCGAGGGCCGGCCGGCCGGAACGCGGGCGACGCAGCTGATCGGCCTGCGCAGCGACAATCCGTTTCTGAAGACGTTCAACCGTCCGAACCGCATTTTGGCGTGCGAATGCGAACGCGAGAACAGCGCCAATCTCAGTCAGGCACTGCAGATGATTAGCAGCCGGCTGGTGCAGGACAAGCTGAGTAGCGACAAGGGCCGCATCGCGGCGCTGGTGAAGTCCGGCAAGAACAACGCGGAGATCATTGAGGAACTGTACCTGGCGGCGCTGTCACGGCCGCCGAGCGCCCGCGAGCGGCAGACGCTGCTGGCGGAAGCGGCGCAGGCGGCTGACCGGCGGGAGTTCTTTGAAGACCTGGGGTGGTCGCTGGTCAACTCGAAGGAGTTCCAGTTTCGGCATTAAGACGCGACTGCGTAAACAGCAAGCGGCAGTGGCGATTTCACACGAGTCGCGATTCCTTCAGCACAAGAGGAAGCGTTTGTGGTGCGGCTACGCCCACGGGTCGCCGCGCAGGTGCTCCAGTAACACCGGATGCAGCGCCCCGTTGCTCGCCAGGCAGTCCGGCGTGTACGGGTCGTACGCCGCGCCGCTCACGTCGGTGACGACGCCGCCCGCCTCGCGGACCAGCACCGCGCCGCCGGCCACGTCCCAGACATGGTTGTCGAACGCCCAGTAACCGTCGAACCGGCCCGCCGCCAGGTACGCCAGGTTCAGCGCTGTCGAACCCGTGCGCCGCAGCGACCGCGTGCGCAGCGAAAAATACCGCCACCAATCCAGCGTCCGCTCCTGGCCGCGCACGTCCGGCGGGAAGCCGGTCGCCAGCAGGGCCTCGTCCAGCGACGTGGTCTTGCTCACCGCCAGCCGTTCGCGGTCCACCCAGGCGCCCATGCCCTGCGCCGCCGAAAACATCTCCTTGCGCACCGGATCGTAGACGACGCCGACCACCAGTTCGCCGGCCACCTGCAAGCCGATTGAGACGCAGTAGAGCGGACAGTCGTGGACGTAGTTGGTGGTGCCGTCCAGCGGATCGACGATCCACGTCGGCGGCGCGTCCGGGCCGGGCCGGGCGTGCGCCCTGTCCTCCTCGCCCAAACAGGCGTGGTCGGGGAAGCGGCCGCGCAGCTCCTCGAAGATGGCGGCCTGCGACTGGATGTCGGCCTCGGTCACCAGGTCGTGGCGGGCCTTTTCCTGGACGCGGAACTTCTTGCGATACTCCGCCAGCACCGCGGCGCCGCGGATGGCCGCGACCATGGCCACGTCCACGTACTCGATCAGGCGGGTGCGCGGGTTCGGTTGCACGGACACCTCCGCAATCAAATGGGTTTCAGCCACCCCTGGCCCTCTTCGAGCACCAGCGTCCGCAGGGCCGCCAGCCAGGCCGGGTGGTCGTTCAGACACGGGCACACCCGCAGCTGCTCGCCGCCGGCGTGCGTGAACGCCTCGCGGGCCTCGAAGCCGATCTCGTCCACCGTCTCCAGGCAGTCCGCGGTGAAGCCCGGCATGGCCACGAACACGCGGCGCACGCCCTGGCCGGCCAGCCGTACCAGCGTCTCCTCGGTGTACGGCTTCAGCCACGGTTCACGGCCGAAGCGCGACTGGAACGTCTGCGTCCAGCGGCCGCGCGGCCAGCCCAGGCGCTCGATCAGCCGGGCCGTCGTGCGCTTGACGTGCAGCGCGTAGGGGTCGCCGCGCTGCGCGTACGACATCGGGATGCCGTGAAAGCTGAGCAGGTAGTGCTGCGGCTGCCAGTCCAGTTTGGCCAGGTCGTCGCGGATGACCGCGGTCACGGCGTCGAGGTAGGCGGGGTGCTCGTAGTACGGCGGCACCACGCGCAGCGCCGGCACGCGCCGCTGGCGCATCAGCGTCTGGAACAGCGCGTCCAGCGCCGAGGCGGTCGTCGTCGCGGAGTATTGCGGGTACATCGGCAGCACCAGCAACCGTTCGACTCCCTGCCGGATCATCTCGGGGACGATCTGGGTGATGTTCGGGTTGCCGACCTGCATGGCGAAGCGCACGGGCACGTCGGGCAGCGCTTGCTGGAGCGAATCGGTCTGGCGGCGGGTCCAGTGCAACAGCGGCGAGCCGGTCTGGCTGTTCCAGATGCGCTGGTACTTGGCGGCGGAGGCCCGCGGCCGAAAGGGCATGACGAACAGGTTCAGGATGAAGAACCACTTGAGACGCGGCACCTCAATGACGCGCGGATCGCTGAGGAACTGGCGGAGGTAGGGCCGCAGCGCCCGCGGAGTGGGCGCGTCCGGCGTGCCGAGCTGCACCAGGAGAACGCCGACATTCGACATGGTTGATCGCAAATTGCAAATTGCAGATTGCAAATTGAAAGACAAACTGCCCGCTGGCTTTTCAATCTGCAATTTGCAATCGGCAATTTGCAATTCTTCCTGGGTTACTTCTTCTTGCACTCGGGCCCTTCCTTGGCGTCGCCCTTCTCGGTGATGTGGGCGTCGCCACCGACGGCCTTGAGGGCGGCGGCGCGTTCGGCGTTCAGCGGGGTGTAGTCCGTCCACTGAGCCGGGACGTTCGCTTCCGCGAAGATCGCCTCGACGGGGCACTCCGGCACACACGCCTCGCAGTCGATGCAGTCATTCGGGTCGATGTACAGCATCATGTCGTCCTGATAGAAGCACTCCACCGGACAGACGGCGACGCAGTCGGTGTACTTGCAGTCGTAGCACGGTTGGCAAACAGTATGAGTCATGGTCGCGAACTACTCCCGGCCCGAAACCCGAGCCGAACCTGAAGAATGGGAAAAGGCCCGACCACCCTGGGCGGGCCGCAACGCTCCAGGAAACAATCCTATCCCTAGCAACAAACAGAGGTATTGTCCAGAGGCGAGTTGCCGGCGCGGACGCTTTCCGCCATTCTGCCCCGGCGCCCCCTGTGGTAGAATGAAGGGAGTGCCAGGGAGGGCTTTCATCTCGTTTCATTTCGCACACCCCCCCGCCGGGCCAGGGTGCCCGGAGATACCCTGCCCCCAACGGCCCGCGGCAGCGAAAAAGCTCGCCTGCGTCTGCTGGCATCACTCCCGATTGTAACCTATGTTCGTAATGACGTTTTCCCGCCGCGCAACGGCGGCCGGTGCGCCCGCCTCGTATTTCGGAGAGATCCTGGTATGGCCCCCGCCGCACTCGACACCCTGGCCGCCGACACCGCGCAGCGCAGCGCTTCGGATCAGGAACTGCTGCACCGCTTTCGGGCCGGCGACCAGCAGGCCGCCACGGAGCTGTACCAGCGCTACGGCGAACGCCTTCGCGCCCTGGCCCGCACGCGCACGTCGCCGCTGCTGACTTCCCTGATCGACGCCGACGACATCGTGCAGTCCGTCTTTCGCCGCTTCTTCGAGAAGGTCAGCAGCGGCTGCTACGAGGTGCCCGCCGGCGAGGAATTGTGGAAGCTCTTCCTGGTGATCGCCCTGAACAAGATCCGCGACGCCGGCGCCTTCCACCAGGCTGCCCGCCGCGACGTGCGCCTGTGCCAGCACAGCGCCACCCTCGACCAGCAGCTGCCCGACCCCAGGCGCACCGAGACCGACTCGGCCCTGCATCTGGTAATCGACGAATTCATGGGCACGCTGCCGGAAGTCAGCCGTCACATGATGGAGATGCGCATCGCCGGCTACGAGGTCGCGGAGATCGCCGAAAAGACCGGCCGCTCGCGCCGCACCGTCGAACGGTTGCTGCAGGAGCTGCGCAAGAAACTGCGGGAGGTTCTTGATGAAGGTGACTGAGCCCGACACCTGCCGCGATCCGGCCGCCGCCTTCACCCAGGCGGGGGACTACGTCGAAGCCTACGAGGCCGCGCTGGCCCGCACTGGCAACGCCGATTTGCGCGCCTTCCTGCCGGCGCCCAGCGACGCCCTGTATCTACCCGTCCTGCACGAGTTGATCCGCGTCGAGCTGGAACAGCGCTGGGGCTCCGGCAGGCCGCGGCCGCTGGACGAGTACCGCCGTGACTTCCCCGAGGCGTTCGCCGATCCGGGCCAGCGCCACGACCTCGCCTTCGAGGAGTACCGTCTGCGCCTGCAGGCCGGCGAGCGCCCTGCCCGCGCCGACTACGAGCGCCGCCTCGGCATCGCCACCGACCACTGGCCGGAGTTCTCCGCGTCCTCCGCCGGCTCACCCGAAAATACCGTCGTCACCGACCCGCCCGCGCCGCCGCAAGACCCCGTGGAGGCGTACAGCCGCTTCCAGGCCGGGGCAGACGTACACGAGGCCGACCTGCCGGCCACCGCCCTGCTGGATGGCTTCCGCGCGCTGCACCAGGCTGACCCGCAGGCCGCCTGTCGGCTGGCGCAGGCCGTCTCGGGCCTGCCTGAGCCGGGGACGGAATTTCTGGGCTTCCGCCTGCTGGCCGAGCTGGGCCGCGGCGCTTTCGGCCGCGTCTACCTGGCGGAGCAGCCGGCGCTGGCCCACCGCCGCGTCGCCCTGAAAGTCTCGGCGGACATGCGCGGCGAGTCGCAGCGCCTGGCCCAGCTGCTGCACAGCAATGTCGTGCCGGTGTATTCGCTGCACGACGCCGGGCCGCTGCAGGCGGTGTGCATGCCGTACCTGGGCGCCACCACCCTGGCCGACGTGCTCCGCGGTTTCGCGGCGCAGAAGTCACTGCCCGGCTCCGGCCGTGAGCTGGTCAGCACGCTGCAGAACCAGGCCAGCGCCGACACCCGCCGCGGCCTGGGCTCCGGCTCGGCTTCCGGCGGCGGTGCGGAAGTCGTCCTGCCGGCCGTCCCGGACGCGGCGCCGCAGGTGGGTTCGACTGTCATCCTGGAGCAACTGCAAAAGCTCAGCTACGTTGATGCGGTGCTGTTCCTGGTCGCCCGGCTGGCGGACGGTCTGGCGCACGCGCACGAGCGCGGCATCCTGCACCGCGACCTGAAGCCGGCCAACGTGCTGCTGACCGACGAGGGCCAGCCGATGCTGCTGGACTTCAACCTCGCCGAGGACACCAAGCTCCGCGCCAGCGCCTCCGCGGCGCAGCTGGGCGGCACCCTGCCGTACATGTCGCCCGAGCAGCTGGTGGCGTTCGGCGGCGACCGGCAACCGCTGGACGCCCGCAGCGACCTGTTCTCGCTGGGCATCATCTTTTACCAGCTGCTGGGCATGCGCAACCCGTTCCCGCTGCACACCGGCCCCGTCCAGCAGGTGGTGGCGAACATGCTCGAGGACCGGCATCGGCGGCCCACGTCGCTGCGGTGCTGGAATCGCGACGTGACGCCGGCCGTGGACGCCATTGTGCGCCGCTGCCTGGAGGCGGACCCGGCCCGCCGCTACCCGAGCGCCCGCGCCCTGCAGGAAGACCTGGAACGCCAGCTGGACGACCTACCGCTCAAGCACACGCGCGAGCCGTCGCTGCGGGAGCGCACTCGCAAGTGGGTGCGCCGCCACCCGCGCGTGACCTCGACCACGAGCGTCTGCCTGCTGGCGCTGGCGCTGCTGTTCGGGCTCGCGTCGCTGCTGCTGTTCAACCACTATCGGTTGCAACAGCTCGAAGCGGTTGAAACGCTGAACGAGTTCGAGAACGACCTGAAGACGACGCAGTTGCTGCTGACGGAGCAGTCCGCGGAGCCGGCCGAACTGGACGAGGCCATCGCGCGCGGCCGCCGGGCGCTGGGGCGCTACGGCGTGCTGGACAACCCCAACTGGCGCGACGGTTCGGCGGTGCAGGAACTGCCCGAGGAACGGCGGCAGCAGCTCACCGAAGAAGTGGGTGTGCTGGCCTTTCTGCTGGCGCGGGCGACCGCGCTGCAATCCGACCGCCGGCCGGCCGACCGTGACGCGGCCGTCGCCCAGGCGCTGGAGTTGAACGCGCTGGCGGCGGCGTGCTTCGGCCAGGAAACGGCCAACCGGGCGGTGCTGGTGCAGCGCAGCGAGCTGGAGGGCCGTCGGGGTCGCAAGGCCGAGGCGGAGCGGCTGCTGGCCGAGGCCGGGCGGACGCCGGTGCGCACGCCGCTGGACCGTTACCTGACGGCCCGTGAGCACGTGGTCCACGGCCGCTATCGTGAGGCACTGCCGCTGCTGCGCACCGTCACCGCGGACGATCCGACCAACGGCCATGCCTGGTTTCTGCTGGGCCGCTGTCGCGACGGCCTGGGCCAGCACGGCGCCGCCGCGGCGTGCTACACGACCGGCATCGCGCTGTGGCCGCGGTCGCACCGGCTGTTCTTCAACCGCGGCCTGGCCCGGCTGCGGCAGAACCAGTTTGCCGACGCCGCTGCCGACTTCGAGCAGGTGCTGCGGCTGAAGCCGGGGTTGGCCGAGGCCCACTTCAACCGCGGCATCGCCCGCCACAAGCTCAAGCAGCACGCCGCGGCCGAGGCCGACCTGACACGCGCTTTGGAACTGGGCATTGGCATCACGCGCGTCTACTTCCTGCGCGCCCGTGTCCGCGACCAGCTGGGCAACAAGCCTGGGGCCGCGAGGACCGCGCCGAGGGTTTCGAGCGAACTCCGTCGGACGAGCACAGCTGGAACGCCCGCGGCTACGCCCGCCTGAAAAAGGGCGACACGTTCGGGGCGCTGGCCGACTTCGAGCAGGCGTTGAAGCTCAATCCGCGGTCGCCGGCCGGCCTGGACAACAAGGCCACCGTGCTCTCCGAATACCTCGGCCGCGACAAGAACGGCGTGGTCGCCGGCCGCACCCGTGAGGCGATTGCGGTGCTGGACACGAAGCTGAAGTATTACCCCGATGACGTGGCGGCGCTGGCCAGTCGTGGCGTCCTGTACGCCCGCCTCGGCGAGCGCGCCGCCGCCCAGCGCGACGCCCGTGACGCGCTGCAGCGCGACCCCAGCCCGGTCACGCAATACCAGGTGGCCGGCGTCTACGCCCTGACCGCCGCCGCCCATCCCGAGGACCGCCGTGAGGCGCTACGCCTGCTGGCGGCAGCGCTGGCGAAGGGCCAGGGGCTGGAGGACATCGACGATGACCCCGACCTGGGGCCGCTGCGTCAGGATGACGAGTTCCGCGAGCTGGTGGATAGCGCGAAAGCGCTACGCGCCACCGCCGCGGGCCGTTAGGCTCCGAGCCGCGCACGCAGCGCAGCGGAGTAAGCGGCCGCACCAGAGCGCTTACTCCGCTGCGCTGCGTGCGCGGCTCGGACCAGTCCTCTAAGGAAAATTCAGGAGTCCCTAAGAATTTTTGGCGGACGGTCTGAACCGTTGCCGTTCCTCCTGATGAGCCTGATTGTGGTCCGGGAAACCGCCAAACGCCCGGGGTGGCAGCACTCCGGGCGTCCTTCCTCTCCCCCCTCGGAATGGATTCCGTCCGCCGAATTGGTCCCCCCACTGGGTTCCTCTAACCCGAAAGGACGACCCCGCATGTCGCGTTGCCCCCGTCGCACCCGCCTCCACCTCGAACACCTGGAAGACCGTTGCGTGCCCGCGGTCTTCGGCAATCCCTGGCCCGACCCGGGACATCTGACCATCAGCTTCGCGCCGGACGGCACGAACGTGAACGGTTACAGTAGCAATCTGTTCCAGGACATGAACGCCACCTACGGCTCCGGCTGGCAGCTCGCCGTGCTGCGCGCGTTCCAGACCTGGGCGGACAACGCCAACATCAACCTGAGTGTCGTGAGCGATGACGGCGAGCCGTTCGGCAGCCCTGGCCCGCTGCAGGGCAACCCCAACTACGGCGACATCCGCCTGGCTGGCCTGCCCCTCTCGACGAACGAGCTGGCGATCACGACGCCGTTCGACCTGTTCGACAGCCGCTCCGGCGACATCATCGTGAACACGCAGCAAGCCTTCAGCAACGGCGGCGTCAACGGCGCCTATGACCTGTACACGGCCCTGCTGCAAGAGTCGGGGCACGCCTTCGGACTGAGTAACAGCACGGACCCGGCCTCCGTCATGTACGAGAATTACATGAACCCCAGGACGGGGTTGAGCGCCGGCGACGTGCAGAACCTTCAGGCCCTGTACGGCGCCCGCACCCCCGACGCTTACGAGGGCCTGCTCGGCAACAACAGCTTTTTGACGGCGACGCCGCTCGCCCTGGCCACGACGCTCACGGGTCTGGTGAACGGCGTGCCGGCGGGCGGCATCCAGGCCGATTTGACGACCGCGACGGACGTGGACTATTACCGGGTTCAGGCCAACGCCAGCGGCCTGGCGGTGCAGCTGCGGACCTCGGGCGTCAGCCTGCTGGAAGCGCAGGTGACGGTCTACAACGGTTTGCTGCAGCCGGTGGCGACGGCGAGCGCCAGCAGCCCGACGGCCGGCGACCTGCTCGTCAACGTGCCGAACGCCCGGTCGGGGGCCACCTACTACGTCAAGGTGTCGGCGGCGCAGCCGGGCGACGTGTTCGGCATCGGTGCCTACCAGATTGCGGCGGGCAGCAACGCGCACGCGGCCCTGTTCCCGCCGTTGACGAGCCTGCTGAACGTGGACAGCAACACCAACAACACGATGCTGACGGCCACGACGCTGATCCCGCAGGTGCTCCAGGAGAGCGCCCGCTGGGACGATGTCACCCGGGCCAGCATCAGCGACAGCACCGACGTGGATTATTATCGCATCGTCGCGCCGCTGAACACCCTGGTGAACGGCGTGATCACGGCGACGCCGCGCGATCTGGTGGTGACGGTCGATGCGCTGCAGGCCGGCACCCTGGACCCGAACGTCACCGTGTACGGCCTGCTCGGCCAACCGATGCAGGCGGACGTGCTGGCCTACGACCACTCCAACTTCACGCTGCAAATCGCGAACGTGTCGCCGTTGCAGGTGTTCTACATCCGCGTCGCGGCGGCCAACCCGGGCGGGCCGCACAGCACGGGCAATTATTTCCTGGCCGCGGACTTCCGCGACTGGGTCATCACGATGGACACCTTCGCCACGGACACGCTGACCCAGGCACAGCCCCAGACGGCGTACTCCCTGCAAAACCAGCGGAGCCAGCTGTTCCACTTTGTGCTGTCGGCGAACACCGGCACCTCGACGGTGGCGGCGGCGGTGCGGATGAGCATTTACGACGCGGCGGGGAACCTGGTGCAGTCCTTCATGGCCACGGCCGGGCAGACGACCAGCCTGGACGTGATGCTGGCGCCGGAGACTTACACGGTGGTCTTCACGGCGGGGACGCAGGATCCGACGCAGACGTTGCCGCCGTTGACGTATCTGGTGCGTGTCATTGTCCGCAGCGACCCCATCGGCCCGAAGACGCAGGACACCACGGCGGCGCCGGCCGGCAGCACGAGCACCACCTCCACGTCGAGCGGCTCCACGGACCCCAGCGCCAGCAGCCCCGCCGCGAACACCGGCAGCAGCGCGACGGCTAACGGCACGGTCACGGACACGTCGGACTCGGGCAGCAACACTTACAGCGTCCAGAAGGTGCCGCCGCCAGCGGCCCCGCCGAAGGATCCCTACAGCGACCCCTCCAGCGATCCTTATTCGCCGTCGTGACGCTTGCTGTTCTGCGGCTTGCGGTGTAGCGGGGAGCGCTACGCCGCAAGCCGCAGAACACCGGCGTCAGCCCATGCGCAGCAACCGCCGCGCGTTCTCGTAATAGACCAGTTTCACCACCTCCGGCGGCAGCTCGACGCCGTGCAGCAGCGGCGACAGCGGTTGGCCGTTCTCGCCCTGCACGTCCGGGTCGGCGATGGGACTCTGGCCGCGCCAGTCGCTCTCCCACAGCGACCGCTGGCACCAGTAGCGGCTGACGTAGTGCTCGCGCGGCAGCCCGTGCCGCGTCACCAGATCCGAGCCAAACAGGAAGCGCTCCGGGAAGCGACACATCAGCGCTCGCACCGCCGCGCGCCGCGCCGACGCCTCGCGCACCACCCATTTGGTGGCGCTGGTGTCGAGGGACAGGTGCGGATAGCGCTCCAGCAGCGCCTGCAAGTGGTCGGGGTGTTCCACGTCGCCGCCCATGTGCGCCCCGATCCAGAGCATGTCCGGGAAATCCTGCAACATGCGCTCCAGGCCGACGTACTGCTCCGGCTTGGTGCCGAACTTGGCGCTGTCCTGGTACACGGTGCGGAACCAGGTGTCCGGATCGCCGACGTGGACCATGATGATGCGGACGCCAGCGGCGCGGGCGCGGCGGGCGGCCTCGCGGCGCCAGGGCGTGTCCACCAGCAGCCCGCGGTCGCGACCACGCGGCGCCGCCCAGAACTTGATGATCTCCACGCCCAGTTGCAGAAAACGGTCGAGCTGCTGATACGCCTCCTCGTCCGGGGCGTCGGCGGCCTTCTTCATGATGGGGCCATTGAAGCCGAGCTGGTCGCCGAAGCGTTGCCGCAGCGGCTCGATGTCGTCCACCGGGCACATGGTATACGTCTTGACGATGCTGAACTCCGCCGCAACCTCGAGCATGACCGCGGCCTGCTCGATGCTGGAGTCGGGGCCGGGCGGCAGCGGCAAGGCGCCTTTGGGGTCGCCGGGCCGCGTCCGCATGACGTGGCTGTGGATGTCGATCAGCGGCCCGCGGTAGTGCAGGTGGCTGCGCTGGCCGTAGTCGATGCCGATGACGTTGTGCTCGGGCGGGGCGGCGGTTGTGCTGTCGGCCATGAGGGGATACCATCGGGTTGGGGGACAATGCTTGCACCCCTCTCCCCTGCAGGGGAGAGGGGTGCATGACACACGGCGGGCGACCGATGAGCGAACGGCGACGGATCGAGCGCGAGTTTGGCGTGCCCATCGCGGGCGAAATCCTCGACGCCGCGCGGTGGACGCAGACCGCCCTCAAGCGACTGCCCGCGGATGGGCCGCTGGACTGGCCGGCGCTGTTCGGCCGTGCTGCCCCGGTGGTGCTGGACCTGGGCTGCGGCAACGGCCGTTTCCTGATCGGCAGCGCTGTCTGGCGGCCGGATCACGATCACGTCGGCATCGACGTGCTGCCGCTGGTGCTGCGCTACGCCACGCGCCGCGCCAACCAGCGCGGCCTGGGCAACGTCCGCTTCGCCGCCTGCGATGGGCAGACGTTTCTGGAGCGCCACGTGCCGCCCGGCAGCGTCCGCGAGGTTCACTGCTACCACCCCCAGCCCTTCTACGACCCGGGCCAGATTCACAAACGCCTGGTCACGCCGCACTTCCTGACGCTGGTCCACCGTTCGCTGGAGCCGGGCGGCCAGTTCTTCGTGCAGACGGACAACCCTGGCTACTGGCGTTACCTGGCGAGCGTGCTGCCGGTGTTCTTCGACTTCCAGGAGCGGGCGGGGACGTGGCCGGACGCGCCCAAGGGCCGGACGCGCCGCGAGATCATTGCGCTGCGGCGTAGGCTGCCGGTGTTCCGCGGCTGGGGCCGCCGCCGCGACGACCTCGGCCTGGAAGACGCCCTGTGCCAGGCCGAGCAGTTGCCGCCGCCCACCTTCGACGCCGACCGGCGGCTGCGCGAACTGGACCAACTGGAACCAGAACCCTGAAAAATCCGAATGTCACTGTCGCTCACGTAACCGGTCGCGCAGCCGGGCCGCCGTCTCATACTCCTCGTTGGCGATGGCGCGGTCGAGCTGCTCCTGCAGCGTCTCGTCGATGCCGTGCTGCTGCCGCAACGACTGCTCGATGCGGCGCAGGTGTTGCACCATGCCGTCGTCCTCCATCTGCTCCTCGGCGCCGTGCTCGACGAAGAACGCCCTGATGCGCTCCAGGCCGCGGCGCACCTCGTCGATGGCCCGCTCGGGATCCTTGTCCTCCAGCGCCAGCGCCGCCGCCGCCTGGGTGCGCTGGAAGGTGACGAAGCCACGGTAGCGCTCGTGGGCGTCGGTGTACTCCTCGCTGGGCGAGTGCTCGCGGACGAAATCCATGAAGGCCAGGGTGTGGTCGGCGTCGGCGATGGCCGGCCCATAGAGCTTCAGGCCCAGCCAGCTGACGCGGCGGTGATAAAACTGCACGAACTCGCGGTCGGCATCACGGCACTGCTCCTCGTCCAGCGCGAACGGCTTGCCGGCCCGCCCCGCCTTGCGGGCCTCGTGGCGGAGGTAGTCGAAGTAGGTGACGAAACCGTGCGGCCGGGCGCCGTCGGGCCGGCCGGTCGTCTCCATCTGCAAGACCCCCAGGTCCACGCGCAACTGCAGGAGTTGGCGGCCGTCGCGCCCCTCGGTGAGGCGGGCCTGCGGCGCGCCAGGCTCGTAGTCCCAATCACGCAGGGCGTTGTCGATGTGGTTGCTCACGTGCATATCCTCTGGGCCGCGCGGTCATTCGGGCCGGAACGCTCGCAATCGATGACCGGCGGCGCGGCCGGATTTTACGGTTGCAATGTTCCCTGCTATTGTACACAATCTGTCAACTTACGGAGGAGGCGCAAACTTGCGCGGCTCACGGAGGAGATCATGGGCGTCCACATGCGCGTGGTACGGGGCCGGCCGCAGGGCAAATGGCTGTACTTCCCCCTGGGCGAGTACCTGATTGGTCATGGGCCGGAGTGCCACGTGCGCTCGATCAGCGCCTGTCTCAGCCGCCAGCACTGCATGGTGCGCGTGACGGCTGGCGGGGCCAAGGTGCGGGACCTGGGCAGTGCGGCCGGGACGCTGGTCAACGGCACCCTGGTGCGCGAGGAGCGTCTGCTGGTGGACGGCGACCATCTTCAACTGGGGCCGCTGGTGTTGCAGGTGAGCGCGGACGGCCCGGCCAGAGCGAAGGCGGCGTGACACTTCTTTCTGCATCATTCACCACGGAGAACGCAGAGAAAAGACCGAGAAATCGGTCTTTTCTCTGCGCTCTGCGTTCTCTGTGGTGAATGATCCGTATTAGCGCTGAGTCACCCGTACAGCTCGCGGATGACCCGCCCGGTGGTGAGCGGCAGCGGCCGGCCGGTCGCATCGTGATAATGGCCGGCCGGATCGACGCCCAGCGCCGCGAACATCGTGGCGGCCACATCCCATGGGCCGACCGGCAGTGTCCGCGGGTAGGCGGCGCTGCGGTCGGAGGCGCCAACCAGGCCGCCGCGAGCCACACCGGCGCCGGCCAGCACCAGCGAGTACACCGCCGCCCAGTGCTTGCGGCCCGGCGACAACCCCGCAAACCCCCGCTCCACCGCCACCTCCGGCGCCCGTCCGAACTCCCCCATGCACACCACCAGCGTCGAGTCGAGCAGCCCGCGCTGCTCCAGGTCCGCCAGCAGGGCCGCGAAGCTCAGATCGAAGCGCGGCAGCAGCTGGTCGCGCATCACCTCGAAGATGTCGTTGTGCGTGTCCCAGCCGTACCAGTCGGACTGACTGGGGTTGCGGTCCTGGCCACGGTTGCAGTGGTTCCAGACGACGGTGATCCACGGCACGCCCGCCTCGACCAGCCGCCGCGCCAGCAGACACGCCTGCCCGGAACGGTTCAGGCCGTAGCGCGCGCGGACGGCGTGCGGCTCGCGGCTCAGGTCGAACGCCGCCCGGAAGTCGCGCGCCGCCAGCAGGTCGTACGCCCGGCGGTAGACCGTGTCCATGTCCAGCAGGGCGCGCTCGCGGCCGAGCTGTCGCTGCGCGCCATCCAGCGCCTGCAGCAGCGAGCGACGGCCCGCGGTGCGCACGGGCGGCAGTTCCGGCAGCGGGTCCAGGCCGCGGAGGGCGATCGGCTCCCCGGTCACGTCGCCGAGCAGCAGCGGCTCACAGCCGCGGCCCAGCAGGCCGGCGAACTGACCGGGGGCGGTCAACTCGGGCACCAGCGCCGGGCCGTTGACGTGGACCGCCGTGTACGGGTGGCGGGTGGAGGGGCGGACGCGGTGCAGCAGGGCGCCGTAGGTGGGCTGGTCGCCGGGCTGCGGCGGCGGGTTACCGGACTTGCGGGCGTGGAAGTGGCCGGTCAGCGTCAGATAGGTGGCGGAGCCGTGGTCCAGGTCGTCGTGCGAGGCGCTGCGGACGATGGTGTACAGGTGGGCCAGCCGGGCGAGGCGCGGCAGGTGTTCACAGAGGAGGGTGCCGGGCACGGCGGTGCGGACGGGGCGGAATTCGCCGCGGATTTCCACGGGGGCGTCCGGCTTGGGGTCCCAGGTGTCGAGCTGGCTCTGGCCGCCGCTGGCGTAGATGAGAATGACCGACCGGGCGCGGCCGAAGCCGGGCGGCGGCTGCGGCCTGGCCTGGGCGGCGGATCGCCCGGGCCAGGCCGCCAGGCCGAGCGCGCCCAGACCGCCGACGCGCAGCCACTCGCGGCGGGTCAGGCGGCCGCCAGCGGATGGGCTGTCATAGACGAAGCGCAGCATGGGGGGCTCCTGAAACCTTTGGGATGAGCATACCCTCCGCGGCGGCGGCCCGTCAAGCGGCGGGTCGGAGATCAGATCGGAATGCGTTTATCGCTGGCGGGCGGGGTGCCGTCCTGCTTCTCGTTCGCCTCCCCGGCCTCCTGCGGCTCGCGGGCCTTCTCCAGTTCCTTGGCCAGCACCTCGACGTGGGTGGTGGCGATCATCTCCTTGAGTTCCTTGTCGGCCGCCGCCTTCTGCAGGCCCAGGTGACCGCAGATGGCCCGCAGCATTTCCAGCATCTTGGTCGTCTCCTGTTCGCCGAGGAGGTTGATCTGCAGGCCGAGGTGCGTCCACTGTTCGGCCTGGCGGTTCTGCCGGTTCTGGCTCATGAGGATAAAGGTGGACAGGAAGATCGCTTCCAGGGCGACGACCAGGTTGAGGAACTGAAAGGGATAGGGATCGAAGGCCCAGTTGCCGAGAACCCAGTCGATGTTGAGAAGGATCCATGAGGAGAAGAGGACGACGTGGGCGATGACGAAGCGGATGCTGCCGGCGAAGGCGGTGATCGTGTCGCTGATGCGGTCGAGCGGCGTGCGCTGCCGACGGAACTCCTGCTCCAGTTGCGCCACCGACTCGATGTTCTGCTTGACCTGTTCGGCCAGGACCGGCGTCTGCTTGTGAAACCACCCCATGGCCGCCCCCGTTGCGGTCGCTTGCCCCCACGATATCCGCCCGGAAAAAAGGAATGCAATTCACGTACCGCTGTGGACGCGGGCGCGCTGCCGTGTCCGGCGGCGGTGCTCTCAACCCTTGCCCCAGCGTTTCCCGGAGGGTGCCAAAAATTATCTGAAACTTTTCTGTCGCCGTCGGGTTAAATTGTCGGGCTCTCTCTGGCCGCGGCTGCGAAGTATGTGAGACAACCGGGGCACTCCTTAATGAACATTTATTAATAGAAATGAGTCACGAATAGTCTTGCCACGGCGGGAAGAATTAATAACTTGATGCTAATGTGATTATATTTTGTCAACAATGCGAGTGAGCCTTGAAAGGAACCCACCCTGAACATCAACGCGCTACCCGGATCAACGAGCCTCCGCCCAGTACTGGGCGTGGGAACTTCAGTCAATCAAGCGAGGAACCTGCCGGGCGGAAGCACTGGGCCTCCCCGGAACTGCTGTGAATGATTTCTGCTACCACGCTGCCGGGGTGGCCATGCCAGGTCCACGGTTTTCGGTGGCGTTTATGGTGGACCGGTCACACGGACGGATTATCTCTCCGTGGTCGCGCAGCCCGCTGGTTTCTGAGCTAGACTGGCTACCAGATCAACAGACGGGACAGATGTTTCCCCCCAACATCTTTGCTCTCGTTGCGGGCGTCGCGTCGCGCCCCTGCCTTTGCGACTCTGGGCCGTGACGCCCTGAGTCGTCAGCTACCCAAATTGCTGCCCGTCGATTACGTTGCGGATTCTCTTTTCAACCCCCCGTTCGGTGGGCCTTCCGCTGTGCCCCGAACGGGCCCTCAGACCGTCTGCGTCGATCGTACCCAACAACCTGTTTAGCGAGCTTCACCATGTCTCTCTCCTCATGGCGTAAGATAGTCCGCCTCGTCCGTCGGCCCCTCCGGTTCGCCCCAGGCCAACGACCGGCAACCGAGTTGAGTGCCTCCCACGGCCTGCGGCTGGAGCAGCTGGAAGACCGCACCCTGCTCTCGACCTACCAGTGGCTCGGCACCTCCTCGGCGCTGTGGAGCGATCCCGGCAACTGGACCGGCGGCCCCGCCGGCACCTTCCCCAGCCTGGCCGGCGACGTCGCCCAGTTCACCGGTTCGATCACCGGCAGCACGACGGTCACCGTCAACCAGGCCATCACCGTCGGCGAGATCGATTTCAACACCGCCAGCAACATCACCATCAACAGCACCGGCACCAACGTCCTGACGCTGGACAACACTCCCAATCCCAACGCCATCCTGAACGTCGCCGCCACCAACACGGGCACTCAGGTTCTCAACACGCCGGTGACCGTGGCCGCCGGCACCCCCCTGCTCGCCAGCGTCTCCGGCGGCACCCTGCAGTTGACCAGCACCGCTGACGTCATCGACGCGACCAGTGCCTTCACCGTCAACCCCGGCGCCACCCTGCGCGCCAGCGCGGCGGGCGCCGGTTCGCTGGTGATGGGCAACCTGGTGGACGCTGGCGCCCTGGGCAGCGCCGCGTTGAACCTGGCCGGCGGTACGCTGACCCTCGACCCGACCGCTTCCACCGCGGCCAACGGCGTGGCCAGCGACTACATCGCCCAGACCACCAACCAGCTCAACGGCAACGACTTCCTGACCACGCCCGCCATCGCCGGCACGCCGACGTTCCAGACCGCCGCCGTCGCTGCCGCCCCCGGCCTGGCCAACACCTTCGCCTTCGGCACCAACGCCCCGGCCAACCTCGCCGGCCAGTCCTTCGGCACCAACGTTCCGACCACAGATTTTGGCGTGCGCTGGACAGGGATGCTGAACGTCACCACCCCCGGGCCGACCACGTTCACGTCCACCAGCGACGACGCCATGAAGGTGTACGTCGATGGCGTGCTCGTGGTGAACAACAACGCCAGCGCCGGTGGTCACGGCCCCGACGCCCCCGTCTCCGGCACGGTCACCCTGAGCGCGGGGTTGCACGACATTCGTGTGGACTACACCCAGGGCACCGGCGGCGACGAGGCCCTGCTCACCTGGACGCCCGCCGGCGGCACGGCCCAGCCCATTCCCTTCAGCGCCCTGTACGCGCCCGACCCGCTCGACCTGGGCAATGCGGTCAACGTGACGGCCAACTCCGCCATCCAGCTCAACGGCGGCAACTTCACCGCGGTGGGACTGGGGGCCTTGACCCTCGGCGCCGACCTGACCGTGACCGGCCAGGCCGGCAAGCGCCTCAACTTCAGCGGCGCCACGGCCACCGTCAACCCGGTCACCCTGAACGACACCGTGGACGTGGGCTTCGTCAGCAGCTACGCCACCAACCCGTACACCCCCGGTGTGGTGAACATCCCGAACGCCACCTTCTACAAGCAGGGTGCCGGCCAGCTTTTCCTGGACAACACCAGCACCACCACCCCGAACGTCCTGCTGGTCCTCGACATCCAGGGCGGCCGCGTCGTGGCCGTCGGCAGCAGCACGGCCAACTCCAACAGCGACCCGCTGGGCACCGGCAGCGTGCAGTTCGACGGCGGCACCCTGTCACTGGACAGCCGCAACGGCGCCGTCACCTTCGACAACGCCGTGAACGTCATGACGGTCGGTGGCACCATTGAGGACCAGGCGGACGCCCAGACTCTGGCCCTGGGTAGCGCCACGACGGCCAACACCGTCACCATCGCCAGTGGGCTGACCCTGAACGTCAACACCTTCGGCGGCACGCCCACGGCCGTCGGCAACACCGCCGGCGCCACCCTGCAAATCAACGAGCCCATCAGCGGCGGCACCCTGGTCAAGAACAACGTCCCGATCAGCACCACGGCCAACCCCGGCACGCTGATCCTGAGCCCGGTCGCCGCCAACAGCTTCGCCAACCTGACCGTCAACGGCGGCACCGTGACCGACACCACGGCCGGCGGCCTCAGCGGCGCCGTGGCCGTCAACAACGGCGGCCAGGTGACGGTCAACGCCGCCGGCACCGCGACCAACGTCACGGGTTTCACGGTCAATCCGGGCGGCACGGTGCTGATCGACGACAGCGCCGCCAATGTCAATAACCGCCTCGGGAGTACGACGGCCCTGAATCTTGCCGGCGGCACCTTCACGCTGACGGGCAACGCCACGGCCGCGACCTCCGAGCAACTCGGGGCGATCAGCGTTCAGTCCGGTTTCTCCACCGTCAACATGAACAAGGGCGCCGGCGGCACCCTGACCCTGTCGGCGGCCAGCCTGGCTCAGACGACTGCCGGGGCGGGCGTCAACTTCGCGGCGCCCAGTGGCGGCGGCGTCTACGGCTCGACCAACCTGCTGAATGTTACCACGGCTCTGCCCTCGACCAACGGCATCGTGCCCTTCGCCACGGTCACGGGGACCGACTTCGCCGCCGGGGGTGGCAACACCATCGCCGCCTTCGTGGGCTATGTCACGTCCCTGGCGGCGGCAACCGCCACGAGCAACGTCAAGCTCACCGGCAACGACGTGGTGCCGGCCGCCGGCCTGACGGTCAACTCGCTCATCATCAACGGCACCAACCTGAGCGTCACCGGCAGCGCCACCCTCACCAGCGGCGCCGTCCTGATCACCGGCGGCACGGACTCGGTCAACGCGCCGCTGAACATCGGCACTGCGGGCGCCCTCATCACCAACACCGGCGCCACGGCCAACTACAACGGTCCCATCGGCGGCTCGGCCCTGGCCGTGGCGGGCGGCGGCACCACGGTGTTCAACAACGCCGACACCTACACGGGCGGCACCACGCTGGAGTCGGGCATCCTGAGCATCGGTAACCCCACCGGCCTGGGCACCGGGGCGCTGACGCTCATCAACGGCACGGTCCAGGCGAGCATCGCCACCACGGTCAGTAATGCCGTCAACCTGACCAGCGCCGGCGGCCCCAACGGCACCGTGACACTCGGCGGCAGCACACCGTTGACCTTCAGCGGCGCGGTCAACCTGACCGGCGACAACACACTGACCCTGGCCAACCCCGCGGGGACGACCTTCTCGGGGGCCCTGAGTGGGACCGGCTCGCTGACGCTGGTGGGCGGCGTCGCCAACGGCACCCTGGCCCTGTCGGGCGACAATAGCGCCTTCACGGGGGCGCTCACGCTCCAGGGCGGCAACCTGGTTCTGGGCTCGAACAATGCCCTGCCCGGCGGCGCGACGCTCAGCGGCGGGACCGTCCTGGCGAGCACCGCGGTCACCACGTCGGCGGCGCTCACGGTCAACGGGCCAGTAACGTTCGCGGGCGGCAACGCCCTCACCCTCGGCGGCGCCGTCACCACCACGGCCGGGGCGGCGCTCACGGTCAACAACAGCACCACGATCACCGGCGCCGTCACCGGGCCGCTGGAACTGGCGGGCGGCCTGGGCACGCTGACACTGGACAACAGTGCCACGGTCAGCGGCGACACCACCGTGGCCGGCGGCACCCTGAGTGTGGGCAGCGCCGCCCCGCTCGGCACCGGCACCCTCTGGCTGTCCGGCGGCACCGTGCAACCCACCGCGGCCGGCCTGACCTTCAGCAACCCGGTGCAGCTCGGCGGCACGCCCACCCTCGGCGGCACTGTTGCCAACGCCGCCACTTTCAGCGGCCCCGTCACCCTGGCATCCGCCACCACTCTGTCGGTGACGAACGGCACCACCATCACCGGCGTCATCGGCGGCGGCCCCACGGCCGGACTGACCCTGGCCGGTGGCACGCTCAACCTGCAAGCGGCCAACACCTACACCGGCACCACCACGATCGGTGGCGGTAATTTGGTGCTGAACGGCGCCGGCGGCGCCCTGACGGCGACGAGCGGCATCGTCATCAACCAGGGCGGCACCCTGACGCTGGACAACACCGGGACCAACAACACCAACCGCGTCAACGCCGCCGCCTCGGTCACCTTCAACGGCGGCACGGGTGTCCTGCTCGGCAACGGCAGCGCGCCCACGGTCCAGGCCGTGGGGGCCATCACGCTCAACAGTGGCCAGTCCACCATCACCGTCAACACCAGCGGGCCGGGCGCCGGCTTCAACCCCGCCAGCCTGAGCCGCAACCCGGGCGCCACCGTCAACTACACCGGCAACGCTGTGCTGCCCAGCACCGCGACCAGCCTGCTGCCCTTCGCCACCGCCAACGGCAGCAATTTCGCGGTGATCGATCCGGTCACCGGCCCGGCCGCCTTCACCGCCTACACGACCAGCCTGCCCAGCGGCGGCGGCACCGGCACCGAGAACGTCAAGCTGACCGGCGGCACCACCACGGTCACGCAGAACACCACCATCTTCTCCCTGGTCCTGGCCAACGGCGCCAACCTGACGATCAGCCCGGGCGTGACCCTGACCCTCGTCAGCGGCGGTCTGTTGACTGTGGGCGGCAACAGCACAATCAGTGGCGGCACCCTGGTGCTGGGCACCAACGCCACCACCGATGGCGTCCTCAGCACGGACGCGACCACGACCAGTCTCACGATCAACAGCACCATCGCCGGCATTGGCGGTCTGACCCTGAGTGGTGCCGGCACTGTGACGTTGAACGCGGCCAACACTTACACCGGGACGACCTGGCTCAACGGCGGCACTCTGGTGCTCGGCAACGCCGCCGCCCTGACCGGCGGCGCCCTGAGCCTGACCGGCGGCACTCTGCAAACCGCCGTCGCCGGCGGCGTGTCCCTGGGCAACGCCGTGACGCTGAACAACGCCGCGGTCACCTTCAGCGGCAGCAACCCCATCGTGTTCACCGCGGCCGGCAGTGTCACCCTGGGCGGCCTGAACAACACGGTCACAGTCGGCAACGCCGCCGGCACACCGCTGGTGGTCTGGAACGGCACGGTCACCACCCTGGCGGGCGCGGTCGGCAACCTGATCAAGTCCGGTCCCGGCACCCTGGTCCTGAGTGGGGCCAACAACTACACCGGTCAGACGCTCGTCAACCAGGGCATCATTCAGGTGCAGAACACCACCAACACCGCCGGGACCGTGCCGTACACGACCCCGCTGGGCAACCCCTACGCCGGCGCCGCCACGACCGTCGCCGCCGGGGCCAGCGTGCAGATCCTCGGCACCGGCCTGAGCATTGACAAGGCCCTGGTTCTCAATGGTGGCACGCTGGAAAACCTGACCGGCGGCAACAACACCTGGACGGGCAACATCGTCCTGGCCGTCCCGAGCACCATCGCCGTGGACCCGGCCACCACGCTCACGATCACCACCGCCACGGTCAACGCCTTGCCCAGCGGCGGCATCAGCGGCAGCGGCAACCTGACCAAGACGGGCGCGGGCACGCTGGTACTGAACGCGGCCGACACCTACACCGGCCAAACCATCATCAACGGCGGCAACGTCAACGTGCAGAACGGCCTGGCCCTCGGCCTGCCGACCGGCCAGGGCGGCGACGTGGTTACCGTCAACGCCGGCGCCACGCTCCAGGTGCAGGGCGGCATCACCGTCGCCGGCAAGAACGTGACGCTCAACGGCAC
Organism: uncultured Gemmataceae bacterium; assembly: GCA_963750165.1. Classification (GTDB taxonomy): domain Bacteria; phylum Planctomycetota; class Planctomycetia; order Gemmatales; family Gemmataceae; genus CAVVPN01. Next base: position 2,538,401 of record CAVVPN010000003.1, read on the forward strand.
CGGCTTCGGCAACACCGCCGGGCAGAGCGGCGTGTTGCCCCAGGGGGCACTGGTCAACCTCACCGGCACCAACACCTGGTCCGGCAACATCACCCTGACCGGCACCGCGGCCCTGACCGGCGGTGCGGTGCCGCTGCTCGCCGGCAGCAACACTGCCAGTTCGATTGGCTCCGCCAGTGGCACGGCGCTGTTCGTGTCTGGCGTCGTCAGCGGCACCGATCTGATGAAGGTTGGCGCTGGCACGCTGACGCTGCTCAACACCGACACCTACACCGGTGCCACCGTGGTGCTGGGTGGCAACCTGACACTGGCCAACAACAACACCGCCGCGGTCGGAGCGACAACGGTCGCCGGCTCGGCGGTCAACGGTGTCACCAGCACCGTCAACGGCGTCACCTACACCAACTTCGCCGCCGGCTCGCTAACGGTCAACGGTCTCGGCACCCTCGGCACCAGTGCCGTGACCATCGACCAGGGCGGCCAGCTGACGCTCGACAACACCGCCATCAATCAGCAGCGTTTCACCAATGCCACGGCCCCGAACCTCACGTTCAACACCGGCAGTTTCACGTACCTGGCGAACAACAGCGCGGGCACCAGTTCGGCCGAGACGGTGGGGACGGTCACGCTCAACAGCGGTCAGTCGGTCATCAACGCCGGCTACGCCGCGGCGCCGGTGACGGGCGCCGGCGGCTCGACGTTCACGGTCAACACCCTGGTGCGCAACCTGGGCGCCACGGTCAACTTCGTCGGCGGCACGGGCAACGCTTCGCCGCTCGGCGTGGCGACCAACGGCGTGCTGAACCAGCTGCTCGTCAACAACGGCCTGACGGCGACCAACGGCACGGCGGGCACGTTCTCGGCAAACGGTTACCAGTATTTCGGCAACGGGGCGAGTGGTGTCGGCAACATCATCCCGTTCGCGGAGGTCAACGGCGGCGTCGCGTCCGACTTCGCCAGTTACTCGACCACCGGCGTCACGGCGTTCGCCAACTACATCGTCCAGACGTTCAGTGCAGCCACCGGCACCCTGACGGTGACCACGGCGAGCGACATCATCAAGGTAGTCGATGCCTTCACCGCGGCCGTGACGGTCACGGTGCCGAGTAACACGACCTTCGGCGCCCTGCTCGTCAGCATGCCGACCACCGCCGCCGGCACGCTGCTCTTCACCTGGGCCAGCGGCAGTACGGTGACCATCGCCAGCGGGGCCTACGTCTCGACCGGCAACAACACCGCGAACAACATCACCTTCGGCGTCTCGGGGGCCCAGTGGGTGCTCCCCGCCGCCGCGGCCCCCTTCACCGGCGAGACGATCGTCTTCGCGGACAAGGGCACCACCAGCAACCGCTTCGACGCCACCATCGTCGGCAGCGGCAGTCTGGTCGTCGGCGGCGCAGGCGCCTTCGCCTTCGACCAGCAGGCCGCCGGCTCCAACTACAGCGGCGGCACGACGATCAACGCGAGTTCCAGTGTGTTCCTCATTACGGCGACTGCCAACTTCGGAACCGGTCCGGTCACGATCAATGGTGGTGCGTTTGCGCCGACTTCGCCGGTAATTTCGTGATTTCCAACCCCGTCAACCTGAACGGCTACGTCACGCTCACCAACAACGCGGCCGGCGCGAACGGCGTCTTCACCGGCCCGGTGACGCTGACCGGCAATACCGTCCTCAACACCCTGAACCCGGGCACCGCCGGCGCCATCCTCTTCAACAGCCCCATCACCGGCAGCAACGCCCTGATCCTGGCCAGCACCGGCGCCAACGAGCCGCTCAACTTCAACAACGCCAACACCTACACGGGCGGCACCTACCTCGTCGGCGGCACCCTGTTGGTCAACAACAATGGCGCACTCGGCACCGGAGCTGTGACCTTCGCCGGCGGCACCCTCGCCGCGCTGTCCGACCTCACCAACATCGCCAACACCGTCAACCTGCCAAACGCGACCGGAGTCATCGGCGGCAGCAACAACCTCAACTTCACGGGCACGGTCAACCTGCTGGGCACCGGCACCCTGGCCGTGACCAACACCGGCCTGACGACCGTCTCCGGTACGATCACCGACGGCGGTACGGCCAACACCGCTGGCGTTCTGGCCACCGCGGGCAGCACCGGCACGCTGAAGCTGACGGGCACCAACACCTACAGCGGTGGCAGTTCACTCAGCGCCGGCACCGTCATCCTCGGCGGCAGCAATGTGCTGGGCACCGGCCCTGCGGTCCTCAGCGGCGGCACGCTGATCGGGACGACGCCGCTCACAATCGGCAACGCCCTGGTCCTGACCGGCAATTTCACCGTGACGGGCAGCAACGCCCTGACCTTCACTGGCGTGACCACCCTCGGCGCCAACGTCACCATGACCGCGAACAACGCCACCACCCTCGGCGGCCTGATCGGCGAGACGGGCGGCTCCCGGTCGCTGACACAGGCCGGTTTCGGCACGTTGGTGCTGACCGATCCGGCGAACTATTTCTCGGGCGGCGCCACGCTGAACGGGGCGACCGTGTCGCTCGGCACCTTGGTCGTCGGCAGCCCCACCGCCCTGGGCACGGGCACGCTGACACTGACCAACGGCATCGTTCAGGCCGGCGGCGTGTTCGCCATCCCGAACGCCGTGAATCTCAACGGCGGCCTGGTCACCTTCGCCGGCGCCAACCCGCTGGTCTTCAACGGTGCCACGAGCCTGGCGGCCGGCACGACCACGCTGCTGGCCAACACTCCAGCGACGTTCAACGGCGTCATCAGCGGCACCAACGCCCTGGCCCTGGCCGGCGGCAACGTGACGCTGACCGCGGCCAACACCTACACGGGCGCCACCAGTGTCAGCGGCGGCACTCTCACCCTGAGCGGCGGCGGCACCCTGGCCGTGACACCGATCGCCCTCAACCAGGGCGGCACCCTCACCCTGGACAACACCGGCACCAACAACCCCAACCGCATCGCCGACGCCGCCGCGCTCACCCTCAACGGCGGCACCCTCAACTACCTGGGCAACGCCGCCGCCGCCTCGACCGAGACTCTCGGAGCCATCACCCTGGGCGCCGGCAACTCCACCATCACCACGACCCCGGGCGGCACCCAGAGTGTCACCCTGACCCTCACCAGCCTGGCACGGGCGGCGGGCTCGGGCGGCTTCGTCAACTTCACCGGCACCGGCCTGGGCACCGCCAGCAACCAGGTGCTGTTCACCACCGCCCCGACACTGACCGGCACAGCTCAGCCCGGCGGCACCGGCCTGCTGCCCTACGCCCAGGTCAACGGCAGTGACTTCGCCACCGTCGGCAGCAACGGCGTCACGGCCTACAGCGGCACCGGCAGCGCCTACGCCCCGACGGTCAGCGGCGCCGCCCCGGGGGCCAACGTTCTCATCAACGCCGCGACCAACGCCAGTGACACCGTCACGACGAGCGAGACCATCAATGCGCTGACCCTGCAAGGGGACGTGACGCTGACCATCAACCCGGGCGTGACGCTGACCATCACCAGTGGCGACCTGTTCGTGAGCGGCACCACCAACGGCGTGACGATCACGGGCGGTGGCACACTGGCCCTGGGCGAGGCCGTCATCACCACCGCGGCCGGCTCGGCGGTGACGATCAACACACCCGTGAGCGGCACGAACCTGACACTGGCGGGCGGCGGCACCGTCAACCTGCCGGTGGGCAACACCTTTGGGGCGGGGGGCACCACCCTGGCCGGCAGTACCCTCAACCTGGGCACCACGATGGCGCTCGGCACCGGCACCCTGACCCTGGTGAGCGGCACCCTGACGGCGACCCCGGCCAACGGTCTGCTCTTGAGCAACGCCGTGATCCTGAGCAACAGCACCGTCACCCTCGGCGGCAGCAACCCGCTGCTGTTCTCCGGCGCCGTCGCGCTGAACGGCACCAACGACACGCTGAACGTCACCAATTCCGCCTTGACGGACTTCAACGGAGTGATTTCCGGCGCCGCGATCCTGACCAAGCTGGGCACGGGCACCCTGGTGCTGTCAGGGAACAACACCTACACGGGCCTTACCGAGTTGAACCAGGGCATCATCCAGGTGCAGGGCAACAACGCCCTCGGCAGTGCCACCGCCACCGTGGTGGCGAGCGGGGCGAGTGTGCAGGTGCTGGCCTCGGGCCTGACCGTGGGCGAGGCACTCATCCTCAACGGCACCGGCCCGGACGGCACCGGCGCCCTGCGCAACCTTGCGGGCGGCAACAACACCTGGTCGGGCGGTATCACTCTGACCACCGCCAGCGCCATCGGTGCCGACCCCGGCACGGCACTGACCCAGAGCGGCGCCGTTGGTGGGATCGGCGATTTGACCAAGGTCGGTCTCGGCACGTTGAACCTGACCGCGGCCAACACCTACACCGGCCAGACCAACATCGACGGTGGCGTGGTCAGCGTTCAGAACGCCACCGCGCTGGGCCAGCTCACCGGCGGCGTGGTCGTCAACACCGGCAACGTCCAGACACTGACCTTCAGCGGCAGCCCCACGGGCGGCACGTTCACGCTGTCCTTCGGCGGCGCCAGCACCGGCCCCATCACCTACAGCACCAACACTGCCACGCTCCAGGTCAACATCGCCGCCGCCCTGGCCGCCGTCCCGGCCATCGGCTCGGCCGCCAACGTCGCCGTCAGCGGCAACGCCACTACCGTGACTGTGACCTTCCAGGGCACGCTGGCCGGCAGTTCGCAGCCGACCCTGGCCGTCACCGCCAACGCCCTGACCGGCGGCACTAGCCCGGCCATCGCCGTCAACGCCCCGGGCGCCACGCTCCAGCTCACGGCCACCGTGGCTGGCAAGTTGCTGACGCTCAACGGGACAGGCTTCGGCATGGTGGGGGCGCTGCCGCAGGGGGCCCTGGTCAACCAGGCCAACAACAACACCTGGACGGGTGATGTGACGCTGACCGGCACCGTCGCCGCCGGAACCAACACGGCGGTGGGCGCCGCCAGTGCTACCACGCTGACGCTGAGCGGCATCGTGAGCGGCACCGACCTGGTGAAGGTGGGCGCCGGCGCCGTGACGCTGCTGGACGCCAACACCTACACCGGTGCCACCGTGGTCAACGCCGGCACCCTGACCCTGTCCAACACCAACGTCTACAGCGGCGCCACCACGGTCAGCGGCGCCTCGGTCGGCGGCAGTTTCGCGGGCGGCACCCTGATCCTGAACCTCTACGGCACCGCCCTCAACTCCAGCAGCTTCACCGTCAACCCAGGCAGCACGCTGACGCTCGACAACACCTTGTACAACGTCGCCGACGACGGCACCACCAGCTTCGGCCGCCTCGGCAACGCCGCGCCCGTGACGCTGATGGGCGGCACTCTCAACTTCCTGGCCGCCAACTTCCTCAACACCGCCACCGCGGAAACGGTCGGGGCCCTGAACCTGACCGGCGGTCAATCCACCATCCAGGCGGGCTATGGGACGGCAGCGCTGCTGACGGGCGTCAGCTCGAACCTGACCTTCACGAGTCTGACGCGCAGTGCCGGGGCCACGCTCAACTTCGTCGCCAACAACGCCGCCCTGGGCACGGGCACCACCAACCAGGTCGTCTTCACGACCGCGCCGACACTGGACAACAGCATCCTGCCCTACGCGACCATTGGCGGCACCGACTGGGCGACCACCGGCGCCAACGGCATCGCCACCTTCGCGGGCTACGTGGCCATGCCGAGCCCCGGCACCGGGACGGAGAACGTCGCCTTGACGGCGGCGACCACGGTGTCGGTCAACACCACGATCAATTCGCTCAAGTTGAACGGCTTCGCCCTGACCATCAACGCTGGCGTCACACTGACGATCAACACCACGGCCGGCTTCGGCGGCGGCCTCCTGGGCGGCAACACCATCAACGGTCCCGGCACGCTCACCTTCGGCGGCAGCCACGAAGGCATCGTCCTGACCAACACGGGCGCCACCACGACCGCGGCCACCAGCCTCGTCATCGCCGGGGCCACCACTGGTCTGACCGTTGGCGGCGGCGGGGGCGGCGGCACGCTGGCCCTGGGGACCACTGTCAACACCTATGGCAGTGGCACTACCCTCAACGCCGGCACTCTGAGCGTGTCGGCCAACAGCAACCTCGGCACCGGCACCCTGGTCCTCACCGGCGGCACCCTGAGCGGCGCCACCACGGTCGCGCTCGGCAACGCCACGACGATCAACGGCCCCGTCACGTTCACGTCCGCCGCGGCCACGACGCCGCTGACACTCGCCGGCCCCGTCACCCTGGCGGCGGGCAACGCCGTCACGGTCAACACGGCTCCTGTGCTGTTCACGGGCACCCTGGCCGGCGCCTCCCTGGTCGTGGCCGGCGGCAACAATGCCCTGCAACTCAACGGCAACAACACCGGCTACAGCGCCCCGACCTTGCTGGCCGGCGGCACGCTGACGGTGGGCAACGCCAACGCCCTGGGCACCGGCGCGCTGATTTTCGCCGGCACCGCGGCCAACCCAGGCACGCTGACTGCCGCCTTCAAGGTGACCCTCAACAACACCATCGTCGTGCCCAACACCACGGCCACCTTCGGCGGCGCCACCAACTTCACCCTGGGCGGCAACGTCGTCCTGATGGGCAACAGTGTCCTGGCCGTGACCAACACCGGATTAACCACCCTCTCGGGGTTCATCAGCGGCAATGGCGACCTGAACACCGCGGGCACTTCCGGGCCGGGCGGCCTGCTGCTGACGGGCACGGCCAACAGCTACACCGGCGGCACCTACGTCACCGCGGGCAACCTTTTCGCCGCCAACGCCAGCGTCTTCGGCAGTGGTCCCGTGGTCCTGAACGGCGGCACCTTGCTGGCCAGCAGCGGCCCGCTGACCATCGCCAACCCGCTGCTGCTTTCCGCGAGCAGCACCATCACCGGCAGCAACCTGGTCACCTTCGGCGGCGTGACGACGATCCTGGCCCCGATGACGCTGACCGCGAACAATGCCACAACGCTGAGCGGCATCATCGGCGAGAGCGGCGCCAGCAGCGCGGCGCGGACGCTCACGGTCGCCGGTCTGGGTTCGGTGACGCTGGGCAACGCCAACAACTTCTTCACCGGCGGCGTCACCCTCAACGCCGCGGTGGCCAACGCGCCCACGGGCAGCCTGATCGTCGGCAGCGTCACCGCCCTCGGCACCGGCACCCTGACCCTGACCGCCGGCACCCTGCAAGCGGCGGCCTTTGCGATTGCCAACCCCGTGGCACTCAACGGCGCCGCCGGCAGCCTGGTGGTCTTCGGCGGCAGCAACCCGATCACGTTCAGCGGGACGGGCACCTTCACGAACAGCCCAACAGTCCGGGCGGACGCGGCAACGACCTTTAATGGCGTCCTGAGCGGCGCCGGCACTCCGGCCCTGCTCGGCGGCAGTCTGACCTTCACCGCGGCCAACACCTACACGGGCGCCACCAGTGTCAGCGGCGGCACTCTCACCCTGAGCGGCGGCGGCACCCTGGCCGTGACACCGATCACCCTCAACCAGGGCGGCACCCTCACCCTGGACAACACCGGCACCAACAACCCCAACCGTATCGCCGACGCCGCCGCGCTCACCCTCAACGGCGGCACCCTCAACTACCTGGGCAACGCCGCCGCCGCCTCGACCGAGACTCTCGGAGCCATCACCCTGGGCGCCGGCAACTCCACCATCACCACGACCCCGGGCGGCACCCAGAGTGTCACCCTGACCCTCACCAGCCTGGCACGGGCGGCGGGCTCGGGCGGCTTCGTCAACTTCACCGGCACCGGCCTGGGCACCGCCAGCAACCAGGTGCTGTTCACCACCGCCCCGACACTGACCGGCACGGCTCAGCCCGGCGGCACCGGCCTGCTGCCCTACGCCCAGGTCAACGGCAGTGACTTCGCCACCGTCGGCAGCAACGGCGTCACGGCCTACAGCGGCACCGGCACCGCCTACGCCCCGACTGTCAGTGGCGCCGCCCCGGGGGCCAACGTCCTCATCAACGCCGCGACCAACGCCAGCGACACGGTCACGACGAGCAAGACCATCAACGCGCTGACCCTGCAAGGGGACGTGACGCTGACCATCAACCCGGGCGTGACGCTGACCATCACCAGTGGCGACCTGTTCGTGACCGGCACCACCAACGGCGTCACGATCACGGGTGGCGGCACCCTGGCCCTGGGCGAGGCCGTCATCACCACCGCGGCCGGCTCGGCGGTCACGATCAACACGCCCATGACCGGCAGCAACCTGACCCTGGCCGGATCCGGGACGGTCAATCTGCCGGCGGCCAACGCCTTTGCCGCGGGACAGACGGCCCTGGCGGGCGCGACCCTCAACCTGGGCACCACGGCGGCCCTCGGCACCGGCACCCTGACGCTGGTGAGCGGCACCCTGACGACGACTCTGGCCAGCGGCCTGTTGTTGACCAACGCCGTGACCCTGAGCAACAGCACCGTCACCCTCGGCGGCAGCAACCCGCTGCTGTTCTCCGGCGCCGTCACGTTGAACGGCACCAACGACACTCTGAACGTCACCAACACGGCGACCACCGTGCTCGATGGCGTGGTTTTCGGCGCGGCCAACCTGACCAAGATGGGCGCCGGCACTCTGGTGTTGTCCAACAACGCCAGCACCTACACCGGCCTGACCTTCGTCAACGCGGGCAACGTTCAGGTGCAGGGCGCCGCGGCGCTGGGCGGCGCCGGCGGCGCTACCGTGGTGGCCGCGGGCGCCGGCGTGCAGGTACTCGGCTCCGGCCTGACGATCGCCGAGTCGATCATCCTCAACGGCGCCGGCACCGACGGCAGCGGCGCCCTGCGTCTGCTGGGCGCCGGCAACAATGCCGTCACGTGGACCGGCGGCATCACCCTGAATACCAACAGCGCGATCGGCGCCGACGCCGGCACCACCCTCACTCTGATGACGGGCGCCGTCGGCGGCCTGGGGAGTCTCACCAAGGTGGGCGTCGGCACCCTGGTCCTGAACAGTGCCAGCACTTACACGGGCCAGACCAACGTGAACGCGGGCGTGGTGAATGTCCAGAACGCCGCGGGTCTCGGTTTGGTCAGTGGCGGCGTGGTCGTCGGCAGCGGCGCCACGCTCCAGCTCCAGACCAGCGTGGCCGCCAAGGCCCTCACACTGAACGGCGCGGGGTTCGGCAACAGCGGTGCCCTGCCGCAAGGCGCCCTGGTCAACCAGGCCAACAACAACACCTTCGGCGGCGACATCACCCTGACCGGCTCGGTCGGCCTGACGGGCGGCACCATCCCGCTGCTCTCGGCCGCCAGCACGGGCACGCTCATCGGCGGCGTCACCGGCACCACGCTGACCCTGACCGGCTCGGTCGGCGGCACCGATCTGACCAAGGTGGGTGCCGGCGCCGTCACGTTGACCGCGGCCAACACCTATACCGGCAACACCACGGTCCTCGGCGGCACGCTGACACTGTCCAACACCAACGCCAACACCGGGACCACGGTGGTCAGCGGCGCCGCGGTCGGCAGCGCCTTCACCGCCGGCACTCTCGTGCTCAACCTCTTCGGGACCACCGCGACCAGCACGGTCACCATCGACCAAAGCGGCACACTGACCCTCGACAACACCGGTGTCAACGTCTCTGGCCGCTTCAGCAACGCCACGAAGCCGAGCTTGACGTTCAACAGCGGCGCCCTCAACTTCCTGGCCAACGACGTGACCGGGACCGCTTCGAGCGAGACTGTCGGCACCGTCACTCTGGCCACTGGCCAGTCCGTCATCACCGCTGGGTTCGCGGGTGTGACGTTCACGGGCGCCACCTCCGTGCTGACCGCCGCCGCCCTGTCCCGCACCTCGGGGGCCACGGTCAACTTCTTCGGCGGCGTCGGCAACCTGACGCCGCTGGGCACCGCCAGCAACAAACTCGTCTTCACCGCCGCCCCAACGACGGTGGGCAACGGTGGTGGCATCCTGTCCTACGCCGAGGTCAACGGCGGCGCCGGCACCGGCGACTTCGCCACCTACGGCGCCAACGGCGTGGCCGCCTACACCAACTACGTCACCAGTCTCGCCACGGCGGGCGCGGGCGACATCGTGAAGATCACGGCCAACGCGACGGTGGCCGCCAACCAGACCATCGGGGCGTTGCTCATTGCCGGAACCGCCGGTATCACACTGACCATCAACCCTGGCGTCACTCTGTCCCTGGGCACCGGCGCGTTCATGACCGCCAACACTGGCGGCGGCAACAACATCGGGGTCGGCTTCAGCGCGAACATCTCGCAGGGCGCCCTCAACTTCGGCGCGGACGGGGTGTTCTTCGCGAACGGCACCGGCGGCAACAACATCGTGAGCACGGCCCTGCAGGGGACGGGCAACCTCGCCCTGTCCGGTTCCCCGGCGGCCTCGGGCGCCGTGGTCCTCAACACCGGCAGCAACACCAGCACACTCACCACGGTCAACTTCGTCCTGAACTCCGGGACGGTGAACACCGTGGCCAACGGCGTCGTCGTCGGCGCCAACTTCGGCACCGGCAGTCTGACACTTGTCGGCGGCACCCTGAACAGCAGCAGCGGCACCTTCACCCTGGCTAACCCGCTGGTGCTCGCCGGCGCTGTCACCATCGGCACGACCGCGAACTTCATCTTCACCGGGCCGATCACCCTGGCGAGCAACGCCGTGGTCACCGCCAACAACACTGACTTCTTCAACGGCGTCATCGGCGAGACGGGCGGCCCGCGCACGCTGACGGTCCTCGGCACCGGCACGCTGACGCTGAACAACGCCAACACCTACACGGGCGGCACCATCCTGGCCGCCGCCGCCAACAGCGGCGTCCTGCAACTCGGCAATAACAACGCCCTGGGCAGCGGCACCCTGACTCTGGCCAGCGGCACGCTCAACACCAACAGCGCCGTCACACTGCCCAACGCCGTCCTGTTCCCCAACTCCTCGGTGTCGATCACCAGCATCACCCAGGGCAACAACCTCACCTTCGCGGGCCCGACCACCCTGGTCGGCAGCAACACCCTTGGCCTCGGCCTGCTCGGCACCACCACCGCCCCGTTCTCGAGCGGCATGACCGCCTTCACGGGCGGCGTCAGCGGCACCGGCGCGCTCACGGTGAACGGCAACGGTATGCTGTCGTTGCCGACGGCCAACACCTTCACCGGCGGCCTGACCCTGAACGGCATCTCGAACACGCTATTCGCCCAGGGCGCCACGCCGGCCGGCAACGTGTTGACCCTGAGCGTCGGCAACAACAACGCCGTGGGCACCGGGCCGTTGACGCTGTCGGCCGCCACCTTGACGAGCAGCACGGCGGTCACCCTCGGCAACGCCCTGCTGCTCACCAGTGTCGGGTTCACCGGGGCGACGACGGCGACCACGGCCACCATCACCGGCACCAGTGCGATCACCTTCACCGGCCCGTCTACTTTGTTGGCCAACACCACGCTCACGGTAAACGACACGGCCCCCGTGACGCTGGGAGGCGTCCTCGGCGAGAGTGGCGGCGCCCGTTCGCTGGCGGTCGCGGGGAGCGGCACCCTGGCACTCACCAGCGCCAATTATTACTCTGGCGGCACCACCCTGAGCCCGTTGAGCGGGCCGGGCGTGGCCGCCAGTTTCTTGAACCTGAGCGCCGCCCCGGCCACGACCACCGGCGTGACGCAGATCAACTTCAACGCGGCGCCGGTCTTCACGCGCCTGGACCCCAACGTCAACTACCCGACCGTCGCCGGCGGCCTGACGGGGCCCGGGACGGCTGGCAATCCGGCGGCCCTGCCCAGCGACGTGCAGATGACCAACGTGGCCGGGCAGTGGCTCGGCTACCTGAACATTGTCACGGGCGGCAGTTACACCTTCACCAACCTGAGCGACGACGCCAGCACGCTGTTCATCGACGGCGCCGCCGTGGTGACCAACACCACCAACACCACCGGCACCGGCACCGTGACGCTGGCCGCGGGGCTGCACCTGTTCCGGGTTATCTACTACAACGCCGCCGGCGGCGCCGCGCAGGTCATTAGCTACAACGGGCCCGACACCAACAGCGCCACGGTGGTCGTTCCCAGTTGGGGCACGGGCACGGGCGTGGCCAGCACGAACGCGGGCCTGCTGGCGATCCCGAGCGCCGCCGTCACCCTGAGCGCGGCCAATAACAACGTCTTCGGCAGCGGCGGCTTGACGCTCAACGGCGGTGTCCTGCAGGCCACGACCGCCCTCACGCTCGGCAACGCGCTGACCATCGGCGGGACGCCCTTCGCGCCGCCGGCCTTCACCGGCAGCGCCATCACCTTCAGCAACACCGCCACGCTGGCGACCAACGCCGCCGTCTCGGTCAACAACACCACCACCTTCGCGGGCGTCGTCTCTGGAACCAACGGGCTTGCCCTGTCGAACGTGCCCGTGGTGGCCGGCGCCAGCGCGCTCACGGGCGGCGGCAACCTGATCCTCACCGCGGCCAACACCTACACGGGCGCTACCACCGTCAGCGCCGGCACTCTGACGCTGCGCGGCGACGGCACCCTGGCCTCGACCTCCGGCCTGACGCTCAACACCGGCGGCACACTGACGCTGGACAACAACGGCACCAACAACACCGACCGCGTCAACGACGCCGCCGCGGTCGCGCTCAACGGCGGCACCCTCAATTTCCTGGGTAACGCTGCCGCCCTCTCGACCGAGACGCTCGGCGCCCTCACCCTGACCGGCGGCGCCTCGGCGATCAACGCCGCCAACGGCGCCGGCCAGACCGCCCAGCTGACCTTCACCAACCTGACGCGCAACGCTGGCACGACGGTCACCTTCGGCAACGTGGTCGGCACCACCACCGGGGCCGCCCTGGGCAGCGCCGGCAACCAGATCGTCTTCGGCGGCGGGGCACCGCTAATCGGCACCGGCCAGCCGGGTGGCACCGGCCTGCTACCGTTCGCCACCGTCAACGGCTCGGACCCGGCCACCTATGGCACCAACGGTGTCGTCACCTACACCGGCACCGGCGCCGCCTACGCCCCCACGGTCAGCGGGGCCTTCGTCGGGGACAACGTCAACCTGACGGGCAACAACACGGTCACGGCCAGCACGTACATCAACGCCTTGAAGGTCTCGGGCAACGCGACGCTGACCATCAACCCCGGCCAGGTCGTCAGCGTCGGCAGCGGCGGCATTGTCGTCGCCCCCGGCGGCAGCCTGACCGTTACTGGCGGCGGCACGCTCGACTTCAGCGGCGCGGAGGGCGTCATTCAGACGGCTCCTGGCACCAGCGCCACCATCAACGACACCATCACTGGCTTCAACGGCCTCACGGTCGGCGGCGGCGGCACCACGACCCTGGGCGCGGCCAACGTCTACATCGGCGCCACGACCCTGGTTGGCGGCACCCTCGCGCTGGGCAACGTCAATGCCCTGCCGGCGGCGAGCGCCCTCAACCTCATCGGCGGCACCTTCCAGGCCAGCGGTGTCTACCCCGCCGGCACCACGCTCACCCTGGCCAACGCTGTCACCTTCACCAACAGCGCGGTCACCTTCGCCGGGACCATCCCGTTGATCTTCAGCGGCACGATCACCCTCGCCGGCACCAGCGACCAGATCGCCGTCAGTGGTTCCGGCGGCGCCACGATCACCGGCCAGGTGACCGGCACCGCCAACCTGGTCAAGCAAGGGCCGGGCACGCTGACCCTGACCAGCACCGTCGGGGCTGCCAGTAACTTCGCGGGGCTGACGACGGTTGCCGGCGGCATCCTCAACGTCCAGAGCAGCACCGCCCTGGGCAGCAGCCCCGGCGTGGTCGTGGCCGGCGGCGCCACGCTCCAGCTCCAGGCCAACCTGAACGTGGCCAACGGCTCGTCCTCTCCGGGCTTCACCCTGAACCGGTCGCTGACCCTCAACGGCACCGGGACCAACGGCAACGGTGCCCTGGAAAGCGTGTTCGGCAACAACAGCGTGACCGGGAACATCAGCCTGAACTCCTCCACGACCATCAGCGTCGATGCCGGCACCCTGGCGCAGAACACCGGCGTCGTCTCCGGGGCGGGCGACGTGAAAAAGGTCGGCGGCGGCACCCTGGCGATCAGTGCCAACAACACCTTCACCGGCCAGTTCAACATCAACAACGGCATCGTCCGGCTCGACGGTGGGCAGTTCGCCCTCGGCTCCATCGTGGGCGCCACGGTGGTGAACAGCGGCGCCACCCTCCAGCTCAACGCCAACGGCGGCATCTTCCAGGCGGAAACGGTTGTCCTCAACGGCACCGGCTTCGTCGGCGCCAATCTGGCCGGGGCCCTGGTCGCGCTCCAGACCAACACCTTGCAAGGCAACGTTGTCGTGAACCCGGGGGCGAGCATCGGCGTGGCAACCGGCAACACCAGCGCCACCATCGGCGCCTCCGCGACCGGGGCCACCGAGTCGGGCAACACCGTGACGATCACGACCACGGCGGCGCACCCCTTCTCTCCCGGCCAGACGGTCGTGATCGCTGGGGTAGGTGTGGCTGGCTACAATGGCACCTTCACCGTCGCCTCCGTCCCGTCCCCGACGACCTTCACCTACATCAATCCCACAACGGCCCTGGCTGGTTCGGGAGGCGGGACGGCGACCGCAACTGGCATCGCCCTCACTCTGCCCGGCGGCGTCAGTGGCACAGGCGATTTGACCAAGGTCGGCGTCGGCACCCTGACCCTGTCGGCCGCCAACACTTACACCGGAAACACAGTCGTGAACGCCGGCACACTGACGCTGGTGGGCGCCGGCAGCGCCCTCAACTCGGCCGGCTTCGTCGTCAACCCGGGTGCCACGCTGACGCTCGACAACAACGCCAACGGCTCCACCACCAGCGTCAACCTGGCCAACCGCATCGCCGGCACCGCGGGCGTGACGCTCAACGCCGGCACCCTGAATTTCGTCGCCAATGCCGGCCAGGTCTCGGCGCCGGTGGCCACCGCCGAGACCGTCGGCACCCTCACCCTTGGCCCCGGCCAGTCCACCATCCAGACCGGCTATACCGTCGCCCCGGCCTTCGGCTCGACCTCCGTGCTGACCTTCAGCAGCGTGGTCCGCTCCCAGGGTGGCACCGTTAGCTTCGTGGGCAACGGCGGCGGCGGCGCCGGCACCGGCCTGGACACCAGCTACAACCGCATCGCCTTCGCCACCGCCCCGACCACGGTCGGCAACAACGGCGGCGTCCTGCCCTACGCCACGGTGCAAACGCCCACGGTGACGACGCTCGACTTCGCCACCTACGACCCGGCCGCCAACAGCATCGCCGCCTTCAGCGCCTACGCCCCGTCGATTGCCGCGGCCGGTCCGGGCGACACCGTCAAGCTGGGCGCCAACGAGGTGCTGACCGGCAACGAGACCATCAACGCCCTGCTGCTGGCTGGCGGTACGGTCGGCGAGGCGGCCTTCACCCTGACCGTCGCCAGCGGCGGCGTGGTAAACGCCCTCAACGGCGGCACCAGTAGCATCATCGGCGGCTCCCTGGCGTTCGGGACTGCGGAAGGCATCATCCTGACCAACGCGGGCGCTGCCACCACCATCAACAGCCCCATCACGGGCAGCGGCGGCCTGACCGTCGGCAGCCCGAACGCCGGCTCCGGCGTCCTGAACCTGACCAGTCCGAACCCCTATACGGGCGGCACTACCCTGGGCGGCGGCGTGCTGAACGTCGGCAGTGGCGCGGCCCTCGGCACCGGGACCGTCACGCTTATCAACGGCACCGTTCAGGCCCTGGCCGGCTCCACGTTCACCAACGCCGTGGCGTTCAACAACAGCTCCGTCACCGTCGCCGGCAGCAACAACCTGACCTTCACCGGCCCGGTCACCCTGAGCGACACCGGCACCGCGGCCAACACCGTGACGGTCACCAACACCGCCCAGACAGTCTTCGCGGGGACCGTCAGCGGTTCGGGGGCGCTGTTCCTGGCGGGCACGGGCAACGTCTTCCTCAGCGGGGCCAACACTTACTCGGGCAACACTTACCTGACCGGCAACCTCATCACGGTCGCCGGCAGCAGCAGCGCTTTCGGCACCGGCACCCTGGCCCTGACGACCGGCACGCTGCTAACCGACGGGACCGCGCGCACCCTGGCCAACAACTTCGTGCTCAACGGTCAGGGCTTCATCTTCGGGGCCAGCAGCTACAACGGCGCCGCCGGCGGCAGCGCCACCAACGCCAACCTGACCCTCAGCGGCGCCGGCATGCTTGATGTCATCCCGTCCACGACCTACATGGCCTCCTCGTCCGTCGTCGTCGTCTACAACACGACCACGTTCGCCGGCCCGGTCGGCGGGCCGGGCGGCCTCGTCGTGGCCGGGCCGGGCAACCTGGTGCTGGCCGGGGCCAACACCTACGCCGGCGGCACCGTGCTCAATTCCGCGGGCACCGGCCTGGTCGCCAGCATGTTCGCCACGTCGGCCATCTCGACGGTGACCGGCATCAACTTCACGGCGCTGACGCCGCAGTTCACGCGCATCGACTCGACGGTCAACTACCCGAGCGCCAACCCAGGGTTCGCCACGGCCGGCGGCTTCGGCAACCCGCCGGCGAACCCTCCCGGCCTCGCGGTCACCGCCAACGCCTTGATCGAGACCGGCTATCTGAACATCGTGACGCCGGGCAATTACATCTTCCAGTTCATCGGCGACGACGGCGCCGTCGTGTACCTGGACGGCATCCTCGTGGATAACGGCGACGGCGCAAACCAGACGGCGACCAGCATCGCCCTTCCGCTGACCGCGGGCCTGCACGCCCTGCAAATCCGCGTGAACAACAACAGCGCCGCCGCCGCCGCGATCCTGAACTACCAGGGCCCGGACACCAACAACGTCAACGTGCTGGTGCCGTTCGGGGCGCTGGCCAACCCGGCAGGCACCACCGGCTCGCTGCAACTCGGCACCAACACCGCGCTGGGCACCGGCCCGGTGACGCTGTCCAACGGCGTCCTCCAGGCCAACAGCGCCGTCACCCTCACCAACCCGCTGTCCGTGACCGGCGGGCCACTGCCAGTCGCCTTCGCCGGCAGCCCCATCACGGTCGCGGCGCCGGCGGCACTCACCGGCAACGTCGTGCTGTCGGTCAACAACGCGACCACCTTCGGCGGCGACCTCGCCGGCACGTCCGGAGTGACGCTGACGAACCAGCCCGTGGTCGCCGGCACCACCACCTACACCGGCGTCGGGAATCTGGTGTTCGCCGCGCCGGTCAGCTACTCCGGCACGACGACGGTCAGCGGTGGCACCCTCACGCTGAGTGGCAACGGCGCCCTGACACAGACCGCCGCCGCCAACGCCGTCCAGGCGGTCAGCATCATCAAGGCCGCCAGCGGCACGTTCACGCTGACCTTCGGCGGCCAGGTCGCCACCGTCACCTACACCAACACAGCCCCCGGGACGGCCACGGCCGCGGCCATCCAGGCCGCCCTGGACGGTCTTTCGACGATCGGTGGGGTGGGCGGTTTCGTGAGCGTGACCGCGGCGGCCAGCAGCACCGCCAACAATCAGCTGTTCCTGGTGACGTTCCAGGGCGCCCTGGCCGGCACGCCCGAGCCCCTCATGACGATCAGCACCTCCGGCCTGACGGCGTCCGCGAACACTGTACTCGGCTCCGTCTCGCTGGTGACCCAGGGTAGCGCCGCCGTGACCGTCAATAACGGTGGCACGCTGACGCTGGACAACAGCGGCACCAACAGCGCTGACCGCATCAACGACGCCGCCACGGTCGCGCTCAACGGCGGCACCCTGAATTTCCTGGGCAACGCTGCCGCCCTCTCGACCGAGACGCTCGGCGCACTCACCCTGACCGGCGGCGCTTCGACCATCAACGCCGCCAACGGCTCCGGCCAGACCGCCCAGCTGACCTTCGCCAGCCTCACGCGCAGCGCCGGCGCCGTGGTCAACTTCAGTAACGTCGTCGGCGCCTCGACCGGGGCCGCCCTGGGCAGCGCCGGCAACCAGATCGTCTTTAACCTCACCCCTCCCACGCTGACCGGGACATTCCAGCCCGGCGGCACTGGCCTGCTCCCCTACGCCACGGTCAACGGCTCGGACCCGGCCACCTATGCCGCCAACGGCGTCGTCAGCTACACCGGCACCGGCGCCCCCTACGACGCCACGGTCAGCGCCGCCGCCTTCGGGGACAACGTCAACCTGGCCGGCAACGACACGGTCACGGCCAGCACCACCATCAACGCCCTGAAGGTCTCGGGCAACGCGACGCTGACCATCAACTCCGGCCAGACCCTCACCGTCAGCAGCGGCGCGATCCTCGTCACCGGCAGCGGCAGCCTGACGGTCACGGGCGGCGGCACGCTGGCCTTCGGCGCCACCGACGGTATCCTCCAGAGTGCGGCCGGCACGACGGCGACCCTGGGGAACGTCGCCCTTGGCGGCAGCGGCGGCCTGACATTCGCCGGGGCTGGCACCGTGTCACTGGGGGCCGTCAACGGCGTCACCGGCACCCTCTGGCTGGACGGCGGCACCCTCAACCTCACCGCTAACACCTTCGGCGCCAACGCCCTGACCCTGACCGCCGGCACCCTGACCGCCGCCACGCCAGTGACGTTCACCGGCGCCACCACCTTGAACAACAGCAACGTGACCATCAGCGGCAGTAACGCCATCGTCTTCGCCGGGTCGCTCTCCCTGGCCGGCCTCAACGACACACTGGCGGTCACCAACACTGGCCCGACGGTCATCACCGGCATCATCAGCGACAACGCCACCAACCCGGCGCGTGCCTTCACCAAGACGGGCGCAGGCACCCTGACCCTGACCGGGGCCAACACCTACACCGCCCAGACCAACATCCTGGGCGGTGTCGTCAACGTGCAGAACAACTTCGCCCTTGGCGGCAGCAACACTCAGCCCTCGGTGAACTCGACGGCGAACGCCTCGGTCGCGAACGCCGCCGGCACACTCGTGGCCGGCGGCGGCACGCTCCAGTTGCAGGGCGGCGTCACCGTCGGCGAGGCGGTCGCCCTCAACGGCGGCACCCTGGAAAGCCTGACCGGCACCAACGTCTACGCCGGCCCCATCAACCTCAACGCGGCCGGCACCGTGCTGGTGGACGTGGGCCAGTTGACGGTGGCGGGCCAGATTTCGGGCACGGCCGACCTGAACAAGCTGGGCGGCGGCACGCTGGTCCTGACCGCGGCCAACACCTACACCGGCCAGACCAACGTCACCGCCGGCATCCTGACACTGGGCGGCATCGGGGCGAACGCCGGGGCCAACACCTTCGGCGCGGTCACCGGCAGCATCGCCGTCACCAGCGGGGCGACTCTACAACTCAACCCGGGCGCCGCCACCACCTACGCTGGCAAACAGCTGCTCCTGAACGGCTCGGGCCTCGGCCTGACCGCCTCGGGCCTGCTGATGGCCACCGGCGCCCTGCAGAACGCGCCCACCACCAGCGCCGCCAACACCTGGACCGGCAACGTCGTCCTGAGCACCGACAGTGCCATCAGCGCGGCCCTGAACAGCCTGACGGTGACGGGCGCCATCAGCGGCCCGGGCGCCCTGGTCAAGGTCGGGGCCAGCACCCTGTTCCTCGGCGCGGCCGACACCTATGCCGGGACCACGACTGTGCTCGTCGGCACTCTGACGGTCAACGGCGTCGGCCAGATCCAGAACACGAGCGGCGTGACTCTGGGCGTCGGCACCACGCTGACCCTGGACAACACCGGGACCAACCTGTCCAACCGCCTGATGTCCGGGACCAACCCGGCGAACGTCATCGTCAACAACGCCACCATCAACTTCTTGGGGAACAACACCCCCGGCGTGCTCTCGGCGGACGCCCTGGGCACAGTCACCCTGAACAGCGGCGCGTCCTTCTTCAACCAGACGAGCGGCAGCGGTCTGAGTGCCGCGGCAACCCTGACCATCGGCACCCTGAACCGCAACACCGGCAGCACCGTGTCCTTCGTGCCGCAGGGCAACGCCGGCACCAACCAGAGCCTGAACACTGCCTTCAACAAGATTTTGATTAACACCCTGGGCACGGGGGTGGCGCTGGTCAATGGCATCCTGCCGTGGGCGACGGTCGGCACGCTCGGCAACACGCCGCAGCAGTACGACTTCGCCACCTTCGTCGCCGCGGGCGCCAGCAACAGTGTCGCCGCGTTCACCAACTACAAGACCTCACTGGCAGCCGCCGGCCCCACCGACACCGTGCGCCTGACGGCCGGTGAAACGCTGACCACGAACAAGGTCGTCAACGCCATCCTGTTCGCCGGCACCAGTGCCGGGGCCGGCATCACCATCACGCAGAACAACTTCACCCTGGGTGTGACCAGCGGCGCCATCCTGGCGATGGGTAACCAGACCCTCACCCTCAGTGGCGGCACGGTGGACTTCGGCACCGCCGAGGGCATCCTCGACCAGAACAACGCCAACATCGTCGTCAACAGCTCGCTGACCGGGACCGGCGGCCTGACGATCACTGACACCACTGCCGGCACCGTTACCCTGAACGCCGCCAACAGCTACACCGGCACCACGACGATCAACGCCAACCCCGTCACCCTGACCCTGACCGCGGGCAACATCAGTGCCTTCGGCAACGGTCAGGTGACCATGACCAGCGGCGCCCTGACGGACAGCGCCGGCGGCACCTTCGCCCTGGCGAACGCCTTCAACCTTGCCAACAGTGTGGTGACGCTCAGCAGTTCGGCCAACCTCACGCTGGCCGGGCCGGTCACGCTGACCGGGAACAACCAGGTCACCACTGGCGGTACGGCCAACCTCGTGACCTACCTCGCCGGGCCCGTCGGCGGGACGGGCTCACTCAACGTGCTGAACCCGGGCGTGGCGTCGTACCTGGCCCTGGAGGGGGCCAACACCTACAGCGGCGGTACCAACATCGCCAGCGGCACCGGCGTGGTGGTCGTGACCAACAGCAGCCAGCTGAGCGGCAACACGATCACGTCCGGTTCCCTGGGCACGGGAGCCGTCAGTCTGACGAACGGCGTGATCCAGTCCGCGACGGCCATCCAGTCTTCCGGCACGCCGTCGCCGGGTGTCGCGGCGGTGACCATCGCCAACCCACTCACGCTCACCAACGCGGCGGCAACCATCGGCGGCGTCTTCGGCACGACCACGACCTTCAGCGGCACCGTCACCGTCGCCGGCAACACCAACACCCTCACAATCACCCACCCGGGCATGCCGGTCGTCTCCGGCGGCGTGGACAGCGGCCTGGTCGTTCCGGGCGTGTCCTTCACCGGCGTCATCGGAGGCACGGGCGCGCTAACCGTCGCCGGCGCGGGCCTGGTGCAGCTGTCCGGTGCCAATACCCTCACGGGTGGCGTCACCCTGACCGGGGGCAGCACCACCGTCGTCGGCAACAATAGCGCCCTGGGCGCCGGCCTGGTGACCCTGAATGGTGGCATCCTCCAGGACGACGGGACTGCCGCGCGCACGCTCAACAACACCATCGCCCTGGCCGCCGCCACCAACACGGTCAATGCCACCAACACCGCCTTCAACTTCACACTCGCCGGCAACATTCTCAACGCCTCCGGGGTGGCGGGAACACTGCAAAAGGGGTTGGCCAGCCTCGCCGGGGCCGTGCCGAGCAACAGCGCCGGCACCGTCGTCCTGAACAACATCGAACTGTACACTGGGGCCACAACCGTCAACCAGGGCACGCTGCTGCTCAACGGCAGCGGCACGGTCCTGGGCACGTCCGGCGTCACAGTCGCCCCGGGTGCCACCCTGACGCTGGACAACACGGCCGCCAACCTCAGCCGCCTCGGTGCCGCCACCAACCTCACCCTCAACGGCGGCACTTTCAACCTCCTGGGGACCGCCAACGCTGCGACCACCCAGGCCCTGGGCGCCGTCACCGTGGGCGCCGGCAGCGCGACCGTCCAGACAACCGCTGGTAGCGGCGGCACGGTCGCCCTGACGATGGCGAGCTTTAGCCGCAGTGCCGGCGGCAACGTCAACTTCGTCGCCGGCGGTGGCCAGACCCTCGGCAGCGCCGCCAATCAGGTCGTCATCAACCAGGCGACCACGACCACACTGACCGGCGGCGGCGTCGGTATCCTGAAGGGCGCCACCGTGACCGACGCCACCACGACCGTCACCGTCGGGGCGGGCACCGCCAACTCCGGCGGCCTCAACCTCGTCACGGCCCCGACCAGCGCCACCGCCACCAGCCTGGCCGCCCTGACGAGCTACCAGTCGTTCAACCTGGGCGGCAATTCCTCGGGCGACAACGTCTTCGTCAACCAGACGGGAGCGCAGGCGGTGACGGGCGCCAGCGTGGCCAACGCCTACCTGTTCCGCACCGACGGCCTGAACCTGACCGGGGCGTTCACCCTCACGCCGGCCTCGGGCATGTTCGTGTTCGCCGACACGGGCAACACCGGCAACACCATCGCCGTCAATCCGAACTTCGGCGCAACCGAAGGCGTCTTCCTCACGGCCAACGTCGCCGGCGCCACCGGCGTCACCACCGTCAGCGGAGCCATCCCGGCCACGTCCACCGCGGGCCTGACGTTCGGCGGCAGCGGCACCCTCGCCCTGACCGGGGCCGACGCCTACACGGGGACGACCAGCATGACCGCGGGCACGCTGATCCTGGGAAGTGCCACGGCGGTTGGCCCCGCCGCCGACACGTTCTCCCTCATCGGCGGCACGCTCCAGTCGCTGGCGAATCCGACCGTGACGGCCACCATCACCGCGGCCAGCGAGACCGGCAACCTCGTGACGTTCTCGACGACGGCGACCACCCTGGCGGTCAACCAACCGGTCACGATCGCGGGCGTGACGACGGCTGGCTATAACGGCAATTTTGTCATCCAGGCTTTCACCTCGGGCACGTCCTTCACCGTGTACAACCCTCTCACCGGCCTGGCCGCTTACACCGGGAGCGGCAACGTGAGTCTCCCCTTCGCCATCACCAACCCCATCCAGCTGAATTCGGGCACGAGTCCGGTTACGTTCGGCGGCTCCAACGCACTCACGCTCAGCGGGGCGGTGTCTGGGAGTGGTTCCCTGAACGTGGCCGGTGCTGGTGCTCTCCTGACCTCCACGGTCGCCAACACCTACACCGGGATTACCACGGTGAGTGGGGGTCAACTGGTGGAGACGGGTGCGGTCGCCGCCTTCGCGGGCCAACTGGTGGTCAAGAGCGGCGGTATTTTTAACAGTTCCAACAACAACGCCGCGGTCCTGGGCTCGGCCGTCAACATCACGATCAACCAGGGCGGCACCTTGCTGATGACCAATTCAAGCACCCTCAGCGGCAACTTGATCCTCAACGGCGGCACCTTCACCGGACTGTCTACCACCGCAATCACGCTGGGTGCCAACTTCGGCAATGTGATCGTCCTGGCCAACGCCACGACGTCAACCATGAATTTTGGCACCACCACCAGCGGCCTGGTCCTGGGTGGCGCGAACGTGATGCGCGATTTCATCGTCGCCGCCGGCGGAACCCTGGATGTTCAAACCCCCATCACCAACAGTGCCGCCTCCGCCGGGTTGAACAAGCTCGGCGGCGGCACCCTGCAATTTTCAGGTACGGTCGCCGACACGTTTGCCGGCCTCACCACGGTGAACGAGGGCACGCTGCTGCTCGCCAAGGGGGCGGCGGTGGCTGCCCTGACCGGGGGCCTGGTGGTCGGTGACTTCAACGGCACCGACACGGTGCGGGTGACGACCAACTTCGCCCAGATGGGCAGCGCCCCTGTCATTGTCAACGGTTCCGGCACCTTCGACATCAGCGGCTCCACCACAGGCCAGACCGTCGGCAACCTGGACGTGCGCGGCGGTGTCGTGAAGACCACCGGCACCAACAACAACACGCTGAGCGTGGGCGCCACCGTCACCGGCCTGACGGCCGGGACGACGGGCACGATCAGCGGCAACCTGGCCCTGACGGCGGCCACGGCGATCAACACCGCCGACAGCGGCGCCGTCCCGGCTCTGTCCATCTCGGCGGTGATCTCGGGCGCCGAAAACCTCACCAAGGGCGGTGCCGGCACGCTGACCCTCAACGGCACCGCGATCAACACCTACACCGGCACCACGACCGTCAACACCGGCACTCTGCTGCTCGACGACTCGGCCGGCACGGCGGTGCCTGGCACCCTGACCGTCGGCGACTTCCTTGGCGGTTCAGGCGCCGCCAAGGCGGATGTGGTGCGTCTGCTGGCCCCGACTCAGACGCTCACCTTCGGCGGCGTCACCGGCGGCAACTTCACGCTGACGTTCAACGGCCAGACCACGAACACCATTTCCTGGAGCGCGACCGCCGCCACCCTGGCGAGCAACATCCAGAGTGCTCTGGCGGCGCTCACCAACGTCGGCGCCGGCAAAGTTACGGTCACCGGCACCGGGCCGTTCACGGTGACCTTCGCCAACACCGTGGCCAATCCGACGCCGCTGGTGGTGGCTAGCAACGGTCTCACCCCGGCCGGAGCGACGCTCACCGTGGCCTCCGCCGTCAACCAGATCGCCCTCCCCGCGACGGTCACGGTCAACAACTCGGGCCTGCTGGACCTGAACGGCAGCAACAACACCATCGGCAACGGCGCGGTCACGGCCCTGACCCTGACGGGCGGCAGCGTCACCACCGGGGCCGGCACGCTGACCCTCGGCGGCAACGTGGCCGGCGTGGCCAACGCCACCAACATCACTCCGGCCAGCATCAGCGGCAACCTGAACCTGGGCGGCGTCACACGGGCGTTCGACGTGCAGCCCGGTGCCCTGGTCAGCCAGAACCCGAACACCACGCTCCTGGACGCGAACGACCTGGTCGTCAACGCCGCCATCAGCAACGGCGCCCTGACCAAGAACAACACCGGCGCGCTCCAACTCACCGGCACCAACACCTACTCCGGTTCGACCACGGTCAACGCCGGTATCCTGCTCGTGGACGGCACGCAACCGAGCAGCCCGGTCGCGGTCAACTCCAACGCGACCCTGGGCGGCACCGGCACGGTGGGCATGTTGACTGCGCTGGGCGGCACGGTCAACCCCGGCGACCCCGTGTCCAGCACGGGCACGCTCAGCGCGACGACCAGCGGCAACCTCAGCAGCGGCAGCCTGACCGTTGAGATTGCCGGTTCGACAGGCCACTTCACCAGGGACGTGCTCAACCTGGGCAGCGCCGTACTGACGCTGGGCGGCACCTCGATTCTGGACCTCGACCTGTCCGGCCTGACCACCACCACCGGCGGCCCGATCACCATCATCCAGGACGGCGGCACCACCGGGACGTTCAGCGCCGTCAACGTGCTGAACAACCCGAATGGCTTCACGGCCATCGTGGGCTACACGGCCAACACGGTGACGGTGAACGTGGTCACGACCGCCACGCACCTCGGTGTCAACGTCCCGGCCACGGCCACGGCGGGCAGCCCCTTCACCTTCACCGTGACGGCGCTGGACCAGTTCAACAACCCGGTCTCGGGTTACCTGGGGACAGTCCATTTCACCAAGAGCGACAGCGGCACCGGCTCGGCCGTGCCCGCCGACTACACCTTCGTTGCCGGCGACCACGGTTCGCACACCTTCACGAACGGCGCCACCTTCGTGACCGCCGGCAACCAGACGCTGACCGCCACGGATACCACGACCAGCAGCATCACCGGCACCAGCAGTGCCGTCAGCGTCAGTGCCGCGGCGGCGACGCACTTCAGCGTCACTGCGCCTGGCAGCGCCACGGCGGGGACGGCCTTCAGCTTCACGGTGACGGCCCAGGACCAGTACAACAACGCGGCGACCGGCTACGCAGGCACGGTGCATTTCACCAGCACCGACAGCGCCGCCACCCTGCCGGCCGACGCCACTCTGACCAACGGCACTGGCACCTTCAGTGCCACCCTGCGCTCCAGCGGCAGCCAGACCCTGACTGCCACCGACACGGTCACCAGCACCATCACCGGCACGAGTGGCGCGATCAGCATCCCTCTTACCCCCGCCACACACTTTGTGGTCAGCGCCCCGAGCACTGCCACGGCAGGCGGTTCGTTCACCTTCACGGTGACGGCCCTGGACGCCTCCAACAACCCAACCTCCGGCTATACCGGCACGATCCACTTCACCAGCAGTGACGGCCAGGCCGTGCTGCCCGCCAACGCCATGCTGACGAACGGCGTCGGCACGTTCAGCGCCACGCTGAAGACTTCGGGCAGCCAGACCCTGACCGCCACCGACACGGTGACCAGCAGCATCACCGGCACCAGCAGCGCCATCACGGTCAGCGCCGCCGCCGCCACCCACTTCGTGGTCAGCGCCCCGAGCAGCGCCTCGGCGGGCGGCGCCTTCCTGGTCATGGTGACGGCGCAGGATCAGTTCAACAACGTGGCGACCGGCTACAGCGGCACGGTCCACTTCACCAGCACGGACACCAGCGCCATCCTGCCGGCGAACACCACCCTGACCAACGGCACCGGCTTCTTCGTCGTCACGCTGAGGACCACTGGCAGCCAGACGGTCACCGCCACCGACACGGTGACCAGCACCATCACTGGCACCAGCGCCGCCATCAGCGTCAGCGCCGCCGCCGCCACCCACTTCAGCGTCACCGCCGCCGCCACGGCCACCGCCGGGACGGCCTTCAGTTTCACGGTGACGGCCCTGGACCAGTTCAACAACACGGCCGTTGGCTACACCGGGACGGTGCATTTCACGACGACGGACAGCGGCAGCGGCGCGGCGGTGCCCGCGGACTACACCTTCGTGACCGGCGACAGCGGCGCCCACACTTTCACGGGCGGCGTCACTCTCGTCACCGCCGGCGCCCAGACGCTCACCGCCACCGACACGGCCACCGGTTCCATCACTGGCAGCGCCACGATCACCGTTGCCGCCGCGGCCGCCACGCACTTTACGGTCAGCGCCCCCGCCAGCGCCACCGCCGGGGCACCGTTCCTGGTCAACGTGACGGCGCTGGACGCCTTCAACAACACGGCCACCGGCTACAGCGGCACCGTCCACTTCACCAGCACCGACGCGGCGGGGACGCTGCCAGCCAACAGCACCCTGAGCAACGGCAGCGGCGTCTTCATCGTCACACTGAAGACGGCCAGCAGCCAGACGGTCACCGCCACGGACACGGTCACCGGCTCCATCACCGGCACCAGCAGCGCGATCGCAGTCAGCGCCGCCGCGGCGACACACTTCACGATCATCGCCCCGAGCAGCGCCACGGCCGGCAGCGCCTTCAGCTTCCTGGTCACCGCGCTGGACGCCTTCAACAACACGGCGACGGGCTACACCGGCACCGTCCACTTCACCAGCTCGGACGCTCAGGCCACGCTCCCGGCCAACGGCACCCTGATTGGCGGCACCGGCTCCTTCAGCGCCACGCTCGCGACCGCCGGCAGTCAGACCCTCACCGCCACCGACACGGTGACCAGCAGCCTCACCGGCACCAGCAACGCCATCACTGTCGTCTCGAACGCCGCCGTGACTCACTTCGCCGTCAGCGCCTCCCAGCGGCGCCACGATAGGCAGTCCCTTCAACTTCACAGTGACGGCCCTGGACGCGAACAACAACGCGGTGCCGGGGTACGGCGGCGTTGTGCATTTCACCAGCACCGACGGCGCCGCCACCCTGCCGGCCAACACCACCCTGACCGGCGGCACCGGCACCTTCAGCGCCACCCTGCAGACAATCGGCAGCCAGACGATCACGGCCACGGACACCACGACCAGCTCGATCACCGGCACCAGCAACGCCATCACGGTCAGCGAAAGCACGGCGACGCACTTCAGTGTCAGCGTCCCAGCCACGGCCACGGCGGGCAGCCCCTTCAGCTTCACGGTGACGGCCCTGGACGCCTTCAACAACCCAGTCAGTGGCTACAGCGGCACCGTCCACTTCACCAGCACCGACATCCAGGCCACCCTTCCGGCCAACACCACCCTGACCAATGGCACCGGCACCTTCACGGTTACGCCCAAGACCGCCGGCGCCCAAACCCTGACCGCCACCGACACCACCACCAGCAGCATCACCGGCACCAGCAACACGGTCACGGTCAGCGCCGCGGCGGCCACCCACTTCACGGTCAGCGCCCCGGCGAGCGCCACGGCGGGCAGCGCCTTTAACTTCACGGTCACGGCGCTGGATCAGTTCAACAACACGGCGACGGGCTATACCGGCACCGTCCACTTCACCAGCACGGACGCCAACGGCACCCTGCCGGCCGACGGCACCCTGACCAACGGCGCCGCCACCTTCAGCGCCACCCTGCGCACCGCCAGTAGCCAAACCCTGACGGCCACGGACACCGTGACCAGTAGCATCACCGGCACCAGCAACACGATCACCGTCGCCGCCGCGGCGGCCACCCACTTCACGGTCAGCGCCCCGGCGAGCGCCACGGCCGGCAGCGCCTTTAGCTTCACGGTGACGGCGCTGGACCCGTTCAACAACACCGCCACCGGCTACACCGGCACGGTGCATTTCACCAGGACGGACAGCGGCAGCGGTTCGTCGGTGCCCGCGGACTACACCTTCGTGGCCGGCGACAACGGCGCCCACACCTTCACAGGTGGCGCCACCCTCGTCACCACCGGCGCCCAGACGCTCACCGCCACCGCCACCACCACCAGCAGCATCACCGGCACCAGCAACACCATCACCGTCGCCGCCGCGGCGGCCACGCACTTCAGCGTCAGCGCTCCGGCCACGGCCACGGCGGGTGGCGCCTTCCTCTTCACGGTGACGGCGCTGGATGCGTTCAACAACACCGCCACTGGCTACTCTGGCACGGCGCACTTCACGAGCAGCGACGGCCAGGCGGTCCTGCCCGCCAACAGCACCCTGAGCAACGGGACGGGCGCCTTCGTCGGCACGCTGAAGACTGCCGGCGCCCAGACGGTCGCGGCCACGGACACCGTGACCAGCACCATCACCGGCACCAGCAACACGATCACCGTCGCCGCCGCGGCCGCCACCCACTTCACGGTCAGTGCGCCGGCGAGCGCCACCGCGGGCGCGGCTTTCAGCTTCACGGTCACCGCACAGGATGCGTTCAACAACACGGTCGCTGGCTACACTGGCACGGCGCACTTCACGAGCAGCGACGGCCAGGCGATCCTGCCCGCCAACAGCACCTTAACCAGCGGCACCGGCACCTTCACCGCCACCCTCGAGACGGCAGGCAGCCAGACCCTGACCGCCACCGACACGGTGAGCAGCAGCATCACCGGCACAAGCGGCACCATCGCCGTCAGCGCCGCCGCCGCCACCCACTTCAGCGTCAGCGCCCCGGCCAGCGCCACCGCGGGCGGCGCCTTCAACTTCACGGTCACGGCCCAGGATGCGTTCAATAACACGGCCGCCGGTTACAGCGGCACCGTCCATTTCACGAGCAGCGACGGTCAGGCCGCCCTGCCCATTAACAGCACCCTGAGCAGCGGCGTGGGCACCTTCAGCGTGACGTTGAAGACCGCCGGCAGCCAGACCCTGACCGCCACCGACACCGTCACCAGCACCATCACTGGCACCAGTAACACGATCACCGTCGCCGCCGCGGCCGCCACGCACTTCAGCGTCAGCGCCCCGGCCAGCGCCACCGCGGGCAGCGCGTTCAGCTTCACGGTCACGGCCCTGGACGCCTTCAACAACACCGCCAGTGGCTACACCGGTGTCGTCCACTTCAGCAGCACCGATGGCCAGGCGGCCCTGCCCGCGAACAACACCCTGAGCAGCGGTGTGGGCACCTTCAGCGCTACGCTGAAGACCGCCGGCGCCCAGACCCTCACCGCCACCGACACCGCCACCAGCTCCATCACCGGCACGAGTGGGTCCGTCAGTGTCAGTGCGGCGACACTGAACCACTTCCTGGTCAGCGCCCCGGCGAACGCAACGACGGGCACGGCAATCACCTTCACCGTCACTGCCGTGGATGCGTTCAACAACTTCGCCGCAGGCTACAGCGGCACGGTCCACTTCACCAGCAGCGACGCCACCGCCGTTCTGCCGGCCGATAGTCCCCTGACCAACGGCGTCGGCACCTTCAGCGCCACCCTGAACACCAGCGGCAGCCAGACCCTCGCCGCCACCGACACCGTCACCTCCTCCCTCACCGGCACCAGCGCCGCCATCGCCGTGCGCGGCCTGGTGGTGACCGCCTTCACGCCGACGCTCACCGGCTTCACCGTCGCTTTCAGCAAGCCGTTCGTCAACAGCAGTGCCAGCCCGCTCAACCTCTACGACGCCGGCTCCGCCGGCTACGGCGCCGCCGATGTCACCCTGGTCGGCTCCGGCGGCATTGGTACGGTCAAGGGTTCGCTGCTCATCGACCCCAGCAACCAGAGCTTCACCTTCCTCAAGACCGACCTGGTCACCGGCGGCGGCACCTCCGGCCTGCTGGCGGCCGGCACCTACACCGTCACCCTGGTCAGCGGCGCCACCGCCTTCAAGGACGCCACCGGCGCCCCCCTGGACGGCAACAACGACGGCGTCAACGGCGACAGCTACGTCACCACCTTCACCGTGGCGGCTAGCACGGCGGTCGCCGTCACCGTGCCCGACTTCGCCCGCGGCCCCGACGCCACCGACCCGATCAACGTGCCCAACAACAGCACCAACGGAATCCCCATCGCCCTGAGTAACGGCGCCGGCGTCACCGACGGCACCTTCGTGCTCAACTACAACGCCAACCTGCTGACCATCACCGGCGGCACCGTCAACACCGCGCTGACCGGGGCCACCTTCACCGTCAGCACTTCCGGCAGCGGCACCAACGCTCAGGCGACCATCACCTTCCACACTCCGACGGCGCTGGCGTCCGGGGTGGTACGGCTCGGCGGGCTGGCGGCCACGGTGCCCGCGAACGCCCCCTACAAGGCGAAGGAGTTGCTCCACTTTGGCAGCCTGTCGCTCAACGGCGGGGCGATCACAGCGGTCGGCGACGACGGGGTGCATGTGGTGGCCTTCCTGGGCGACACCTCGGGGGACGGCACCTACACCAGCGCCGACAGCGTGTTGATCTCGAACGTGGCGGCGGCCAAGGACAGCGGTTTCGCCGCCTACCCAATCCTCGACCCGGCCATCGTCGGCGACATCACCGGCGACGGCCGCATCACCTCGGCGGACGCCACGGCGCTGAACCTGTACCTGAACGGGACCGCGTCCACCCTGGTGCCGCCATATCCCGGCGTGCCGGCCAACATCCCGGCTGGCCCTGATCCGGCGTTGAGCATCCCCACCGACCTGCGGGCGGGGCCGGGCGGGACGGTGACGGTGCCGGTGAACATCGACGACCCGCACCCCAGGGGCAGCACAGGCATGACGCAGGCGCTGCTGGCGTTGACCTACGACCCGGCCGTGTTCGCCGTGTCGGCGGCCGACATCCGGCTGGGCAGCGTGCCGGCCGCGGGCACGGGCTGGACGCTCCAAACCCGGGTGGACGCGGCCACGGGCCAGATTGCCATCATCCTGTTCAGCGTCACGCCGATCACCAGTTCGGCCGGCGGCAGCCTGGTGACCATCGACTTCCACGTCAAGCCCGGAGCGGCGCCCGGAGTCAGCCCGATCAACCTGGCGGCCGAGGTCAACCCCAACGGTCAGGGAGCAGTCCGCACGGCGGTCGATGACAACCAGGGGCCGTACACGCTGACCCCGGCGCCGACCGACGCCCCCACCGACCCGGGCGTGGACGGACTGGTGCAGCTGATCGCCGCCGACCCGGTATCGGCGACCCTGGACAAGGGGGCGACGGGCGCCGACGGAACCCAGGCGGGAGCTTTCGTGTTCTCCGGTTATGGGGTCGCCGTCCCGGCGGTCAACCCGGTGCTGGTGGTGACGACACCCACGGCGGGCAATGGTCTGCCCTGGGTCGGGGGCGCTGCTCAGAAGCTGGCGGATCGGGTGTTCCTCGACCTGGCTGGCGGGACGGACGGCACGAACGGCCCGGCGCACGCGGTTCGGACGCCGCACGAGTGGGATGCCCTGCTCTGGGACGGGGCGGGTGAAACCGACTGGGCGGCCGACCTCGGCCACACCGGTTGATACAATCAACTACATGAACGATTTTCGCGACATGGCCTGGGACCCAGAGCACCGCCGCAGCTTTGAAAAGTTGCTGTACCTGGCCGCCCAGCGCGGCGACGTTGACCTCGTGGCCGAACGACTCTCGTGGGGCATCGACCCCAACTGCGTCTTTTCCAGGGGCCGCACTCCGCTGATCGCCAACGTGCGCGGCTCGAGCCCCAGCGCGGCGACGGTTCGCGCCTTGCTGGAACGCGGCGCCATCGTCGATGTTCTTTGATTTCGCCACTTTCGATGTCAGCGGAACGGTCATCACCAGCCCGGCCAGCCCGGCATTAAAGGAGTCGTCGCTCACCACCAGCACGGGCCGTTGCCCGGACTGCTCATGCCCGCGTCCGGTTCCCAGATCGGCCAGCCAGATTTACCAACTTTTAGGATCGTCAACGTCCTGTTATCCCCATTGTCATGCTTGCCGCGCCCAACCATCCGACCCATCCTGGCGCGGTTCGCAGTGGTGTGGACCACGAACGGCAGGCCAGTGCTCCCGAGCCGTCCTGCAAACTGCGCGAGCCGCTCCCAGGCTCGAATCTCGACGTGTGAAAAAGTTGGCCCCCTTGGCCCCCTTGGCCCCCTTGCTGTGGCAGTGCAGGCCGCTGGTGGTCAGCCCGTGCCCGCCGCCCACTCGTGTGCAAACCGTGCGTGAACCGCTCTAGCCGGCCGGCTCGTGGGCGTTCGTGGTCGAAATGGTGGGCAAAGGTGGGGATTTGTGGGCAGCCCGATTTCGGGACCACCGCCGGAGAAAATCGATGCATCGTTGCACCGCCGCTCCGTTGGGGTACAATCGCACTATTCCGGTCGCGACCGAACCTCAGCAAGCCCTCCGGGAACGGTCGGACCAAAGCAACCCCGCAAGACCCACCCCCACAGGGATTCGATGTCCAGCAAATTCGGCATCCGCATTGGCCTCCCGGTGCTTGCGCTCTGCCTCGCCAGCGTGGGCGTCTGGTACGCCCTGCCGTTCCTGACAGGATGGGCTCCCGAAGACTCCCCGACCAGTCCCGCCACGGAGCACAAACCGACCCCCCTCAAGAGTGCCGATCCGGCCGCGCAAACCGAGCGGCTCGAACGCCGGTTTGCGACCGAGGTGCGGCCGTTCCTGCGCGCTATTGTTATGCCTGTCACGGCGCGAAGAAGCCGAAAGCCGCCCTTGATCTTGGCCAGGACGCGACCGTGGCGGCGGTCGTGAAAAACGCGAAGCAATGGGAACTGGTGCTCGAACGACTCCAGGCACAGGAGATGCCGCCCGCGGACGCGGCCCTGCAGCCGGGGGCCGGCGAACGGGCCGCGGTCATCGCCTGGATCCGCGACCTGCTCCACGATGAGGCGCAGCGCCACGCCGGCGACCCGGGAACGGTCCTGGCCCGGCGCCTGAGTAACGCCGAGTTCGACTACACCATCCGCGACCTCACCGGCATCGATATTCGGCCGACGCGGGAGTTCCCGGTCGATCCCGCCAACCAGGCCGGGTTCGACAACTCGGGCGAATCGCTCGCCATGTCGCCGGCGCTGGTGAAGAAGTACCTGGCGGCGACACGGTTGGTCGCCGAGCACGTCATCCTGAAACCGGATGGCTTTGTCTTCGCGCCGCATCCGGTGGTGACCGACACCGACCGCGACAAGTATTGCGTGCAGCGCATCATCGCGTTCTACCAGCGTCACCAGGTCGATTACGCCGATTATTTCCTGGCCGCGCACTCCTATCGGCAGCGCGCATTGCTGGGCCGGGGCGACGCGGACCTGGGCCGCTTTGCGGCCGACCGCGGCCTGAGTGCGAAGTACCTGGCGCTGATCTGGTCGGCGCTGAACGAACCCGAGGCGAATGCGGGGCCGCTCGCGGCCGTCCGCAAACTGTGGCAGGAACTGCCGGCGCCGAGCCCATCCATCGACGCCGCTCGCCCCGGCTGCGAGCGGCTGCGCGACCTGGTGGTGCGCCTGCGCAAGGAACTCAAGCCTGACGTGAAGAAGTTGAGCGCCAAGGGCATCTCCGCCGGCAGCCAGGCGTTTGTCCTGTGGCGGAATCGCCAGCTGGCCGGCAAGCACCGGAGTTATTCCGGGGAGGTGCTGGCCGATCTCAACAAGCTCTCCGGCCAGCTCAGGAACACGGACGCCGGGCTGAGAGACTTCTTTCCCGGGACGACCACCGCTGCGGAGAAAGACAGGCTGCGTGGGGCGCTGGAGCGATTTTGTTCGGTGTTTCCCTTGACCTTTGTCGTCACCGACCGCGGGCCGTACTTCGACCCAAAGGCAGCCGGTAAGGGGCGGCCGCTCACCGCGGGCTTCCACCTCATGCAGGGGTATTTCCGTGACGACACCCCCCTGTGCGAATTGATTCTCGACCCGCAGCAGCGGCGCGACCTCGACGCGCTTTGGGAGGAACTGAATGTCATCACCCTGGCGCCGCTGCGGCAGTACCGAGACTACATCTTCTTTGAACGCGCCGAACCGCCGCGTTTCATGTTCGAGGCGGAGTTCGACTTCGCGCGCTCCGAGGACAGGGATTGCACTTCCCAGGCGAAGATGGATCGGCTGGCCAAATTGTACCTGGCCAAGGCGAAAAAGAACGGGGCCACGGGCGCTGCGGTCGAGGCCATCGAAACCTACTTCGCCACCATCTCCGCCGAGGTTCGCCAGGTCGAGCGCGCCCGGGTGGCCGCCGAGCCGAGCCACCTGCAAGCACTCCTGCAATTCGCCGAGCGAGCCTATCGGCGGCCTCTGACCAGGGAGGTGCGAGAGGACCTGCTGGCGTACTACCGTCAGCTGCGCGCGCAGGACGATCCGGGGCACGAGGAGGCGCTGCGGGATGTGCTGGTCAGCGTCCTGATGTCGCCGCATTTCTGTTACCGTTTCGACCTGCCGAAGCCCGGCACGGCGGCGCAGCCGCTGTCGGATTACGCGCTGGCCAGCCGCTTGAGTTATTTCCTGTGGTCGAGCCTGCCCGACGCGGAGCTGCTGACGCTCGCCCGTACGGGGGAGTTGCATCAACCCCCGGTGCTGACAGCCCAGGTGCGGCGGCTGCTGCGCGACCCGCGTGTGCGCGGCCTGGCGACCGAGTTTGGCGGCAACTGGCTCGACTTCCGTCGTTTTGAAGAGCACAACAGCGTTGATCGCCAGCGATTCCCGGGTTTCACCAATGAACTGCGGCTGGCCATGTTCGAGGAGCCGATCCGCTATTTCGTGGATGTCGCGCAGCGGAACCGCTCCGTGCTGGATCTGCTGTACGGCAAGGACACCTTCGTGAATCGCCCGCTGGCCGAGCATTATGGCATTCCTCACACCGCGAAGCAGCGCGACGCATGGGCCCACGTCGCGGACGCGCAGCGCTACGGCCGGGGTGGGTTGTTGCCGATGGCGGTCTTTCTCACCAAAAACGCGCCGGGGCTGCGCACCAGTCCCGTCAAGCGCGGCTACTGGGTCGTCCGCCGGCTGCTCGGCGAGGAGATTCCACCACCGCCGCCGACCGTTCCTGAGTTGCCGAAAGACGAGGCGAACCTGGGAGAGTTGACGCTGCCGCAAATGCTCGCGCGGCACCGCGAGGACAAAAATTGCGCCGCCTGCCACCGCCGGTTCGATTCGGTTGGCCTGGTCTTTGAAGCGTTCGGCCCGGTCGGCGAACGCCGCAGCCGCGACCTGGGCGGCCGTCCCGTGAACACCACCGCGACCTTCCCCGACGGCAAGGACCGGAGTGGGCTCCCGGGACTGCGCGTATTTGCGCGAGAAACGGCAGGACGATTTTGTCGATAACCTGTGCCGGAAGCTGTTTTCGTATGCGCTGGGCCGCGGCCTGGTGCCGTCGGACCGGCCGGCGCTCGACGAGATGCGGCGGCGGTTGGCGGCCGATGAATATGCGTTCGGCAGCCTGGTCGAAGCGATTGTCACGAGCCCGCAGTTTTTGAACCAGAGGGGGCGCGACGACCCGCGCGACCAGTAGAATGAAAGTCAGGCGTCTTCAGTGCTGTTGAAGGGAGAACTGCTTTTTTACGGAGCGGCTAAACAGGAGGCAACCATGATCGAACTCACCGAAGAACAGCGGCAGCGCCTCGGCAGCGGCAAGGCGGTCGATGTCACCGACTCCCAGACGGCCGAGACCTACGTCGTCCTGCGAAAGGACGTATACGAGCGGGTCCGGCACCTGCTTTATGACGACTCCGAGTGGACAGACGACGAACTGCGAATCCAGTTGGCCCGCTCCGCCAGGGAAAATGGTTGGGAGGAACCTGGCATGGAAGCCTACGACCGTTATGACGAGGAACTCCGGAAGCGATGCCCGTAAACCGAGGCGACGTGATCCTGACTTATGTGCCGAACGTCGGCAGTCCGGGCGAAAAGGTTCGTCCCCGCGCTCGTCGTGCAGTCGGATCACAACAATGCGCGGTTGAACGAGACGATCATTGCCGCCATCACCAGCAACACGGCGCGCGTACATGAGGCGACGCAACTCCTCCTCGAAGTGGCCACACCGGACGGGGCAGCAACTGGCCTGTTGCACGACTCGGCGGTGCGTTGCGAGCGGTTGCATGCAATTCCGCAGGCGGACGTGCGGCGAGTGATCGGCAAGTTTTCCGATGCCCTCATGCTGAAGATCGATGATTGTCTCAAGGCGGCGCTGGGGATTCCGTGAACTGCGCCCGTAATCGACCAGGGGATGAAGTCATGAACGCGCAACCGCACAAGCTAACTCGCCGCACCCTGCTCAAGGGCGTCGGCGTCACGATGGCCCTGCCCTGGTTGGAAGCGCTGCCGTTCTGGGGCAGTCCAGCGACCGGCACCGCCGGCGCGGCGCCGCCCAAACGGTTCGCGGCCCTGTTCATGGGCAACGGCATCAGCCCGCCGAACTGGTGGGCGCGAGGCGCTGGCGCCAGCATGGAGTTGAGCCCGAGTCTCCAGCCCTTGACCGCCCTGCGGCCCCGGTTGAACGTCGTCTCGGGGTTGTTCAACCGCCACGCGACCGGCGTCGGCATCCATCCCGGCCAGACCGGCAACATCCTGTCGGGGGCTGCACTGCAGCGCGGGGCGGTGCTGCGCGGCGGCACCAGTATGGATCAGGTGCTCGCCGCCCACTTCGAGGAGGAGACGGCCCAGCCGAGCCTGGTGCTGGGCTGCGAACAGCCGATCACCGGCTACCACGAAACCAATTTCTCGATGGCCTACAGCTCGCACATTTCCTGGCAAAACGCCAACTCGCCGGTGCCGATGGAGGTCTACCCGGCGCTGGCGTTCGACAGCCTGTTCGACAACCAGGGCAGCCGGCGAACCCTCAGCGTGCTCGACCGTGTTCGCACCCAGGCCGCGGCGCTGCAGCGCCAGGTCAGTCACGCCGACCGGGCCAAGCTCGACGAGTACCTGACCAGCGTGCGTGAGGTGGAACGGCGCGTACAGCGCACCCGTGTCGAGAAAGACCGCGCCGACAACCGGGCCCGCGACCGTGGCCGACCGGCGCTGACGATGCCCCGTCCCGCCAACGGGCTGCCCGAAGACATCCGCGAACACATGCGGTTGATGTGCGACATCATCGCCCTGGCCTTCCAGACCGACACGACGCGCATCGCGACGCTGCTCCTGTGCCGCGACCTCTCCGGGCTCTTCTACCCGTTCCTCGACGTCCGCATGGCTCACCACCCGACTTCGCACGAAGACCATTCCGCCGCTTACGAACGGGTGACGCGCTATTACGTGAGCCAGCTGGCGTACCTGGCGAACCGGTTGGCCGCGATGCCGGAAGGGGACGCGACCGTGCTGGACCACTCCTGCCTGCTGTTCATTTCCAACCTGTGGTCCGGCAGCCAGCACGATTCGAGCAAGGTTCCGGTGCTGCTGGTGGGCGGCCTGGGAGGATCGCTGACGACCGGGCGGGTGCTCGATTACCGCGGGCGTGGGGATGCCAACCGCAAACTGTGCAGTCTGTACCTGTCGCTGATGAACCGCATGGGCGTGCGGGCCGAGCGCTTCGGGGACGCGGCCGCGCCGCTCGCCGGTTTGTGAACGTGTTAACCCGGCAAAGCCTGCGCGGGCTCAACCTTAACAAGATGCACCTCAGCAGGGGTTTGGTACGATTCCGTTTCGCCGCGCACCTCCACCAGGTTATCAAAAAACGTCGCCCCGCCGCCGAAGTCCGTCAGTTTACTACTCGTCGTCGTGTTGCAGTTCACGCCGTCGGTGGCGTACTTGTTCCACCACACGCTCAGCGTCACCGCCACGCCGCGCTTGACTGTCTCGCCCACCACCGCCCGCGCCCGGAAGCCGCCGCGGTCGTTGAAGACGCGCACCCACTGCCCATTCGCGATGCCGCGCGCCGCCGCGTCCTCGGGGTGTAGTTCCACCGTCGGCGCGCCCGCCTGCTGCCGCAGACTGTCCACGTTGACGAACGTCGAGTTCAGGAACGACGGCGCCGGCGGGCTGACGAGTTGCAGCGGGTAGCGCGCCGCCATGTCCGGCCGCGTCTGCGGGTCCTCGTGCGGCGGCGTGTAGTTCGGCAGCGGGTCGAGCGCCTGCGCCGCCAGCGCCGGGCTGTAGAATTCGCACTTGCCCGATGGCGTACCAAAGCCGCCCTGCGCGAACGGCGCGTAATCGCGCGGCACGTTCAGCCGCACCGGCCCCTCGCGCCGCAGCCGCTCCAGGCCGATGCCCGCGAACGCCTCCGCTTTGGGATACGCGGCCGGCGACTGCGGCGGCAGCATCGCCTCCGCCGCCAGCTGCTCGTCGGTCACGTCGAACAACTCCGGCTCAAAGCCCAGGCGCCGCGCCAGCAGGCGGAACACGTCGGTGTTGCTCTTCGCCTCGCCCAGCGGCGCGATCGCCTGCTCGTTGGTCTGCACGTACAGGTGGCCATAGGAGCCGTGCAGGTCGAAGTGCTCCAGCTGCGTCGTCGCCGGCAGCACCAAATCGGCGTAGTCGGCGGTGTCGGTCTGGAACTGGTCGTGGACGACCGTGAACAGGTCCTCGCGCCGCAGCCCGCGCAGCACGCGCGACTGGTCCGGACAGATGGCGGCGGGGTTGGAGTTGTAGACGTACAGTGCCCGCACCGGCGGCCCCGGCAGTTCGCCGGTCAGCGCCTCGGCCAGCTGCGTCATGTTGATGGTGCGCGTTCCCGGCGGGATCAGGTCCGGCCGCTGCAGGGCGTCGTTGTTGAACGGGTACAGCTTGCTGGTGCTCAGCAGCGCCCCGCCGCCGACGTGCCGCCACGCACCGATTACCGCCGGCAGGCAGCAGATGGTCCGCACCGCCATGCCACCGCCGCCGTGCCGCTGCATGCCGTAGTTCAGCCGGATCAGCGCCGGCGCGGTCGCCGCATATTCGTGGGCCAGTTTTTCGATGTCGCCAACCGGTATGCCCGTGATCGCCGCCACGCGCTGCGGCGCATACTCCGTCAGTGCCCGCTGCCGCAGTTCCGCAGTGCCCAGACAGTAGCGCTCCAGATAATCCTCATCCTGCAAACCGTCGCGCCACAGCACGTGCATCAGGCCCAGCGCCAGCGCCGCGTCGGTGCCGGGGCGGATGGGGATCCACCAGTCGCTGCGCGCCGCCGTCTTGCAGCGGTACGGATCAATGCTGACGATTTTGGCGCCGGCCTTGCGAGCCTGGAACATCCGCGCCCACAGGTGCATGTTGGTGACGCTGGTGTTCGAGCCCCAGTTGATGAGGTAACGACTGTGGACGACCGCCTCCGGGTCAAGCACGGCGCGAGTGCCGAGCGTGATCTGGCAGCCCGCCGCGCCGGCCGTCGCGCAGATGGTGCGGTCCAGCAGCGACGCGCCCAGGCGGTGGAAGAAGC
Organism: uncultured Gemmataceae bacterium; assembly: GCA_963750165.1. Lineage (GTDB taxonomy): Bacteria > Planctomycetota > Planctomycetia > Gemmatales > Gemmataceae > CAVVPN01. The sequence goes on from CAVVPN010000003.1 coordinate 2,578,126, forward strand.
GGCGGTCCAGGCTTTCGCCCTGCAGCTTGCCCATCGTGCCGGCGTAGCTGTACGGCAGGATGGCCTGCGGCCCGTCCGCCGAGGCGGCGATGTCACGGAAGCGGCCGGCGATGGCGTCGAGCGCCTCGTCCCAGCTGACGCGCTCGAAGCGGCCAGTCCCCTTGGGGCCGACGCGGCGCAGCGGATATTGCAACCGTTCGGGATGGTAGACCCGCTCCAGATAGCGGGCCACCTTCTGGCACAGAAACCCCTGCGTGAACGGGTGCTCGCGGTCGCCGCGCAGCTGGACCGCCCGGCCGTCGCGCACCGTGACGACCAGGCCGCAGGTGTCGGGGCAGTCGTGCGGACAGACGGCGCGGACGGTATGGGTGTTCGGCGTCATTGGGGGCTCCCGGTCATTGGTGGCGACGTGGCCCGGCGGGCCGTCTCCAGGATTGTAGCGAATCGGCCCCGGAATCCCGCGGAAAAAGCGCGCAGCGAAAGCGAACCTGTCATCGGCGGCAACCGTCTACCCAATACTGATGGCGAAATGTGCCCTGGTGGTGAAACGGACATCACAGCTCCCTTCTAATGAGAAGTTCCGGGTTCGATTCCTGGCCGGGGTACTGACGATTGCGTCCATGATGTAATTTGGCAGCCTACTGCCTTGCCATGGCAGATGTGGGGGTTCAAATCCCCCTGGACGCTCTGCGAAACGGTCCGAGCCCGAGCGCCAGCGAGGGGCCCCTCGCTGGCGCTCGGGCTCGGATCGGACATCACACAAATGGAAGGGCAAGCCAACCGGCGATGGCACCCCATTGGAATTGGGACGAGGCCGCAAGCCCTTGAGGGTTCGACTCCCTCTCCTTCCGCTGACCGTGCCCGTGGCCGAGCGGCCGAGGCATCTGCCTTCCAAGCAGGATCAGGTGGGTTCAACTCCCACCGGGCACTCTGGTGTCTCTCTAATCTGTCGAGTTCTCTTAACTCTTACAACTCGCGCGGACGCTATTGATTCAGGATCCAGTCCACTGCATCAACCCGCTTGATGCTGCCGGCGCGGCTTTGCCTACTTCGGGAGGCACCGCCCTCACATCATTGGCAAATTGACAAACCCTCTGTATTTACCGATACTGGCTGTCATAACCTTCCTGCCAGGGGTAAGATACCAAACAACCGGCCTGCCCGATCAACCCGCGCCCCGCAGAACCCGCCAACCGCCCCAAGGAGCCTCGAACACCATGCGGCCCGTCACCCTCTCGCTCGCCTGCACCATTGCCTGGCTGTTGACCGGCGCGGCCAGCGCGCCCGCCCAGGAAAACCCCAGCGACAAGCCTGTCCTCCGCTCCGTCAAGAGCGGCCCCTGGTCGGCATCGGCTACCTGGGAGGGCGGCAAGGTCCCCGGCGCCGGCGCCCGCGTCCTGATCCGCGCCGGCCATCGCATCCTGTACGACATCAAGTCCGATGAGCCGATCCGCGCCGTCAACGTGGCCGGTACTCTGAGCTTCGCCACCGACCGCGACACACGCCTGACCGTCGGCCTCCTCAAGATTCAGGACAGCGAGACGTACAGCGAGGACGGCTTTGACTGCGCGGTCCACCTGACGGCCCCCGATGCCAAAAAGGACCGCGCCGCCCTGGAAGTCGGCACGCCCAACCAGCCCGTCGCGGCCAGGCACACCGCCACCATCCGCCTGGCGTACCTCGACGGCATGGACAAACAGTCCTGCCCGGCCATCGTCTGTTGTGGTGGCCGCATGGACTTCCACGGCGCCCCCCTGAGCCGCACCTGGCTCAAGCTCGGCGCCACGGCGAAGAAGGGCGACGCCACCGCCACACTGGCCGAACCCGTGACCGGCTGGCGCGTCGGCGACCGCGTTATTGTCACCGCCACCACCACGCCGAATTACCAGCACGAATGGCAGACGGAGGAGCGCACCATCCGCGCCGTCAGTGACAGCACCGTGACACTGGACCGGCCGCTGGCGTTCGAGCACCTCGGCGCCGGCGAGTACCGCGGCGAGATCGCGAACCTCAGCCGCAACGTCGTCGTCGAATCGGCGGACCCGAAGGGCGTCCGCGGCCACACCATGTACCACCGCCACAGCGCCGGCGCCATCAGTTACGCGGAGTTCCGCCACCTCGGCAAGGAAGGCGTCCTCGGCCGCTACAGTCTGCACTACCACCTCGTCGGCGACACCATGCGCGGCAGTTACGTCCTCGGCGCCTCCATCTGGGACAGCCACAACCGCTGGCTGACCATTCACGGCACCAATTACCTGGTCGTCCGCGACTGCGTCGGCTACCAGAGCATTGGCCACGGCTTTTTCTTCGAGGACGGCACCGAGGTCTACAACGTCCTCGACCGCAACCTGGCGGTGCAGGCGAAGCAGGGCAAGCGGCTGCCGCGGCAGATGCTGCCGTTCGACGCCAACGAGGGGTCCGGTTTCTGGTGGGCCAACAGCCTGAACACCTTCACGCGCAACGTCTCCTGCGAGAATCACCGCTACGGCTACCGCTACGAGGCGACGCAGGGCAGTTCCTTCAAGCTCACCCTGCCCGTGCAGCAGGCGGACGGCACCCTGAAAAAGCTGGACATCCGCACGCTGCCGTTCGTCCGCTTCGACGACAACGAGGCGCACTGCGACGGCCTGTACGGCATCAACCTCGGCGAGGGCGTCAACCGTGTCGGCCCGGACGCGCGGCACCCGTTCGTGATGCGCAACACGAAAATCTGGTCCGTCCACTACGCCCTGCGGCCGCAGGTGCCGGCGCTGCTGGTCGAGAACCTGAAAATCTGGAAGGCGGCCTACGGCGTCTACCACCCCAATTACGACAACCACGTCTACCGCAACGTCTACATCGGCTACACCAACACTGAGCCGTTCAACCGCGGCCACGACGACCTCAGCACCCAGTACGGCGTGCTGACCGTGGACGGCCTGACCTTCGACGGCATCCGCTCCGGCAGCTTCATGCCGTTGATCCAGATCAGCGACGACAACATGAGCAGCACGGCGGCATCGCACTTCCGCAACGTCAAGGTGACCAACTGGAGTGGCGACAAGAAGCGGGCCATCGTCAACCTGGGCGGCGGTCCGCGGCCGATGCCGAAGACCGATAAGGGTGTGCCGATCTACCTGCACGACCACTTCGGCCCCGGCCGCACCGCCAAGATTGTCAGCACGAAAACCAAGGAACTCAAAACCGACGGCCTCGTCTACCGCGAGGAAGCGCTGCTGACCGGCGATCAGTCGCGCGTCGCGGAAACGAAGGGCGTCGTGTTCCCGAAGCTGCTCGACCCAGTGGACGATTTGCCGCCGGCCACGGTCATCACGCACGTGCGGCGAGTGGACGGCAAGGTGATCGTGCGCGGCACCACGTCGGACAATGGTACGGTCAAGCGCGTGGTGGTCAGCGGCACCGAGGCCCGACCGCTCAGCGCCAACTTCGCGGAGTGGGAGGCGGTGCTGGAGGGCGTGCGGGGCGGGCTGACGTTGCAGGCTTTCGCGGAGGATGCCGCGGGCAACATCGAACAGCGGCCGCATGTCGTGGTGCTGCGCTGACCGGGCAGCGCAAACAAACGGCCGCGGTTCCCCGATGGGAACCGCGGCCTCGACTTCCCTTCCGCTCCTGACGCCGACTCACGAGCGGCCAACGTGGGGTCGGCCGCCGGTTTGCGGAATCACGCTTTCACCTCGATCCGGCGGGCCACCGCTTCCGGGATGCGCGGGACGCGCACTTCGAGAACGCCGTTCCGGTAGGTCGCTTCAATCTTCTCCAACTCGACCTCCGGCGGCAGCGTCAGCACGCGCCGCACATGAGCAACCACGCGCTCAGCGGCTTCCGCACCTTCCGCGGCCGCCTCCCGGTGTTCCGCCTCGACCGTCAACCGATCACCCAGCACCTCCACGCGCACCTCCGGCGGCTCAAAGCCCGGCAATTCCGCGCGGATGACAACTTCCCGCTCGCGCTCCTCCATCGTCAGCGCACGTGCGAGTGGCCACTCGGACAGTTCCTCACCCATCCTGGTGCCGAGAAAGCGGTCGAACAGGGGCGTGAACTCATTCATCATCCAGTCGAACGGGGCTTCCAGACGCGGCAGCAGCGCCACCGGTCTCGTCCGCGGCGTGAGTGCAAACATAACCCACCTCCTTTTCGACGGATGCCAGCGATTTTTTCTGGGCGATGGGGAGGGGAGCGACTGGCCGGTGGTGTCGGTGCTCGCCTTTCTTCCTCCCTAGGATTAGAGGGTCTGGCGAGGGGAAGGGATTCAAGTTTTTTTCAAGCAGAACCCCGTTGACGCCTCGCGTCAACGTTGTGGCCCGGTCTCCGGACATCCAGAGACCGGGCCACAACCGTGTCATTTTCACTGATCACCGACCACGGCTCACGGCGGCGAAGACGGGAAGATTTCCTCATACTCGGAGGAGTCCTCGTGCTCGCCGACGCGCGCCGGCACAATCACGAGGTCGTCGTTCATCTCGCCGCGCGTGAACAGCTTGCGGAACTTGGTGACGAACAGCCCCGCCCGCAGATGGCCCGTCAACTCTTGCAACTGGCGGACATCCTCCTCGGGCACGTGGCGTACCAGGTAGCCGTTCGGCCGGTCCTGGTGCGCCTTCTGCAGGCGCGCCAGGATGGTCTTGACGACCGCTGCCCGGCGCTGCGGATCTTGCACGTCCGCCTGGGTGAAGCCCTCGTCCACGTTGGGCACCTTCTCGGAGTATGCGGCCTGACCGCGCAACACCTGAATGTCGGTGTCGGTGAGGCGCCGGGCCCACTCCATCGTGGTGGGCACGCGGCCTTGCGCGTTGGGCTGCGGCCGCTGCTTGGCCCTGAAAGTGAAGCCCAGCTCCTGGCCGCGCTTCAGCAAGTCGGGGATCTGCGTGCTGATGGCATTCAACCACTCCTCGCCCTTGCCCGGCAGCGTCTTGATTTTGCCGCTGCGCGGTCCGCAACATCGGCACCCATTGATACTGGTAGCTCATGTCCCCTTGCAGATCGACCTTGTACGGCGCCTGCACATAGAAGAGGGCTTCCGTCTTATCCTTCACGGAAATCTGCGTGATCTTGAGCGGATAGACCAGCTTGTCGCTGGCGAAGGTGAAGCGCGTGGGCGTGACCTCACCGTCGTAAGTACCGTCCTTGTTCTTCTTCATCTGCATGGTGTCGATCTTCATGACGGTGAAGACCCACTTCTTCTGCACGTAATGGTTCAGCGTCGCCTCATCCCCCGCGTAGCTGTACTTGTTGGCCTTCAGCCAGGCGTACAGCGCGTCGGCACGGGCCGCCTCGATGATCTTGTAATCCAGCGAGCCGACCACCCCCACTTCGAGAATCTTGATGAGCGGCGGCGCCTTGGTCTCCTCGTCACTCCCCCCGTCCTTTTTGGCGCCGCCCTTCCCCTTCGCCTTTCCTCCCCCACCGAACTTCGACGTCCGAACCAATTTGGAGGCCGGGTACTGCCGTCGCTTGAGGATCGAGTAGACGGCCAGATCCTTGAAGAACCCCTTGGGCATTTCGTTCAGTTTCGGCTGCGTGGGCGTGGGGATGACCATGCCGAAGTCCAGGGCGTTGCCCTCGAACTTCGGCTGCACCGTGAACGTCTCCACCTGCTTCTGCGGGTCCCAGGTGATGAATACCTTCTGCGCCGGTTGCAGGATGTCGGTGTTTTTCGCCGAGAAGTAACAGCACGCCGCGTCCGCCGTCGCGGGCACCAACGCCGCGACTGCCGTCAGCAACGGCAGGGCGAGGCGCGCCAGCAGTCTTCGCATGGTCTTGCTCCTTCGCGTGAGGGGTGAGGGAATAATTCTGGCAACGGGTTTCGAGTCTTGCGCCGAACACTCTACCTCTTGTAACCACCCGCGCCGGGCGAAGTTCTGCGCGGCGCGAAAAAAGGCACGACCGGGGGCCGCTCACGGGGGCGAGGTGGGCAGGATTTCTTCATACTCGGAGTTGTCTTCGTGCTCGCCAACGCGCGCCGGCACGATGACGAGGTCGTCGTTCATCTCGGCGCGCGTGAACAGCTTGCGGAACTTGGTGATGAACAGGCCGGCTTGCAGGTGGCCGGTCAATTCCTGCAAGCGGCGCACGTCCTCGCTTGGGGCCTGGCGGACGAGGTAGCCGATGGGCCGCTCCTTGTGGGCCTTCTGCAGCCGGGCCTGGATGACCTTGCTGACCGCCTGGGCGCGGTTGGCGTTTTTGAGGTCCGCCTCGGTGAAGCCGTCATCGACGTTGGGCACCTTCTCGCTGTAGGGGGCGGCACCACGCAGCACCTTGATGTCGTTGTCGGTGAACCGGCGGGCCCACTCCATCGTGGTGGCAACACGGCCCTGCTGGTTGGGTTGGGGCCGCTGGCCGGCAACGAAGGGGAAGCCCAACGCTTCGCCGCGCCTGAGCAACTGGGGGATCTGCCGGTCGATCGCTTTCAGCCAGTCGGCGCCCTTGCCCGGGAGCCCGCCAGGGGTGCAGCCCGACGCATCTTGCAGCATGGGCACCCATTGATACTGGTAGCTCATGTCGTTCTGGAGATCGACCTTGAACGGCGCCTGCACATAGAACAGCGCCTCGGTCCTGTCCTTGACGGAGATCTGCGTGATCTTGAGCGGGTAGACCAGCTTGCCGCTGGCGAACTGGAAGCGCGTGGGCGTCACTTCTCCGGCATAGGAGCCGTCCTTGTTCTTCTTCATTTGCATGGTGTCAATCTTCATCACGGTGAAGACCCATTTCTTCTGCACGTAATGGTTCAGCGTCGCCTCATCCCCCGCGTAGCCGTACTTGTTGGCCTTCAGCCAGGCGAACAGCGCATCCGCCCGGTTGGCCTCGATGATCTTGTAATCCAGTGAACCGACGACACCCTGCTCCAGCACGACAACGGCGGAACTACTTTTGCTCCTCCGAGAATGCTCTTCTTCCTCTTCTTCCTCGTCCCAGTACCAACTCCAGTGAGGCCGACAGGCGGCCCTGAGCTTCCACAGCAACGTGGATTGCGGGAACTTGCGTTGCTTGAGGATCGAGTACACCGCGAGGTGCTTGAAGAAGTCGCGCGGCATCTCGTGCAGCTTCGGCTGCGTGGGGGTCGGAATCACCATGCCGAAGTCCAGGGCGTTGCCCTCGAACCTGGGCTGCACCGTGAACGACTCCAGCTGTTTCGCCGGATCCCAGGTGATGAAGACTTTTTGCGCCGGCTGCAAAATGTCTGCGTTCTGCGCCGAGAAGTAACAGCACGCCGCGTCCGCCGCGCATGGGGCCAGTCCACCCAGCGTGAGCACGGCCAGCGACCACCAACGGAAGTGCCTTCGGTCCATCCGCGATTCCTTTCTGCAGCACGGGCGACGCAAGGGAGAACACTCCGCCAAGCATAGCCGCCCTGGTCCGGCGCCGCCAGCGCAATGCAAACGGCCGCAGCGCTCCTGCCCAGGTAGCGCTACGGTCGTTGCTGGCACTCAACATTTCTCAGCCGGCTCACGGGGGCGAGGTGGGCAGGATTTCTTCGTACTCAGAGCTGTCCTCGTGCTCACCGACGCGCGCCGGCACAATCACGAGGTCGTCGTTCATCTCGTCGCGCGCGAAGAGCTTGCGGAACTTGGTGATGAACAATCCCGCCTGGACGTGGCCGGTCAGTTCCTGTAAGCGGCGCACGTCCTCGCTGGGGGCGTGGCGCACCAGATAGCCGATGGGCCGCTCTTGCCGCGCCTTCTGCAGCCGGGCGTTGATGACCTTGCTGACGGCCTGGCTGCGCTTGGCGTCCTGGATGTCCGCTTTGGTGAAGCCCTCATCGACGTTGGGCAGCTTCTCGCTGTAGGGGGCATCGCCGCGCAGCACCTTGACATCGCTGTCGGTCAGCCGCCGCGCCCACTCCATCGTGGTCATGATGTGGCCCTGCTTGTTGGGCTGGGGGCGCCGGCCCGCCATGAAGGTGAAGCCGAGGTCCTGGCCGCGCTTGAGCAGCTGGGGCATTTGTTGCTGGATGGCCTTGAGCCAGTCGGCGCCCTTGCCGGGCAGGCCGCCGGGGGTGCAACCGCTGGCGGCCTGGAGCATGGGCACCCATTGATACTGGTAGCTCAGGTCGCCTTGCAGATCCACCTTGAACGGCGCCTGCACATAGAAGAGGGCTTCCGTCTTGTCCTTCACGGAAATCTGCGTGATCTTGAGCGGATAGACCAGCTTATCGGAGGCGAACTGGAAGCGCGTGGGCGTGACTTCGCCGGCATAGCTGCCGTCCTTGTTCTTCTTCATCTGCATGGTATCGATCTTCATGACCGTGAAGACCCACTTCTTCTGCACATAGAAGTTGAGCGTCGCCTCATCCCCCGCGTAGCTGTACTTGTTCGCTTTCAGCCAGGTGAACAGCGCGTCCGCCCGGTTGGCCTCAATGATCTTGTAGTCCAGCGAACCGACCACGCCCTGCTCCAGCACGATCACTGCCGGCTTCTCTTGTTGCTGCTGCTCCGCGTCGGCTCCGGCCTGGCGTTTATTGGCCATCCCCGGAGCACTGCCCCGTCCCCCCTTGCCGTGGTACAGCGTCGGCAGCAGCTTGGAGTGAGGAAACTCGCGTTTCTTCATGATGGAGTAGACGGCGAGGTGCTTGAAGAAGTCGCGCGGCATCTCGTGCAACTTCGGCTGCGTCGGTGTCGGAATCACCATACCGAAGTCCAGGGCGTTGCCCTCGAACTTGGGTTGTACCGTGAACGACTCCAGCTTTTTGGCCGGGTCCCAGGTAATGAAGACTTTTTGCGCCGGCTGCAGAATATCGGCATTCTGCGCCGAGAAATAGCAGCACGCCGCCCGTGCGGCGGTGGGGCCGACCGCCAGCAGCGGCAGCGCCAGCAGCGCCGTCAACCAGGGGCCTTGTCGGAATCGGGGCATGATGGTCCTCTCCTTTGCGGATGACACGTGTCGGATAGCAAGAGCCTAACTTACTTCATGACGATTGACAAGCCGCCGCGGATTGCGCGGCGTACACTGACCGGGTGCCGCCAGGGCACGGTCACTCGCCGGTAGTGAGGCCACCCCATGTCGGAACCGTATCGCATTGTCATCGGCCTGGAAGTCCACGTGCAGCTGTTGACGCGCACCAAGCTCTTCTGCGGTTGCAGCACGCAGTTCGGTTTGCCGCCCAACTCGGCCACCTGTCCGGTGTGCATTGGCATGCCCGGTGTGTTGCCGGTCATGAACCGCCACGCCTTCGAGCTGGCCCTGCGTGCCGCCCTGGCCCTCAACTGCCACATCGCCCCGTTCACGAAATGGGACCGCAAGAATTATTACTATCCCGACCTGCCCAAGAACTATCAGATCAGCCAGTACGACCTGCCGTTCAGCCACGACGGCTGGCTGGAGATCGAAACCGACCACGGCCCGAAGCGCGTGGGCCTGATTCGCGCCCATCTGGAGGAGGACGCCGGCAAGATGCTGCACGACGAGCACGGCCGCGGCGACAGCAAGGTCGATCTCAACCGCACCGGCACGCCGCTGGTGGAAATCGTCAGCAAGCCGGACATGACCGCCCCGGAGGAGGCCCGCGCCTACCTCGAAGAACTGCGGCTGCTGCTGCGTGAGCTGGGCGTCTCGGACTGCGAGATGCAGGAGGGCAGTCTGCGCTGCGACGCCAACGTCAACCTGCACGTGTCGCGGCCCGACGGCGGCATGGACGCCACGCCCATCAGCGAGATCAAGAACCTCAACAGCATCCGCGGCGTTGAACACGCCCTGCGTTACGAGGCGGAACGGCAGTACGAGGAGTTCCGTCGCACCGGCGAGACGCTGAAACAGGGCTCCAAGCGCACCTACGGCTGGGATGCGGCCCGCGGCGTCACGGTGCTGCAGCGTGCCAAGGAGGACGTGGCCGACTACCGCTATTTCCCGGAGCCGGACCTGGTGCCGGTGACGCTGACCGTGGAGGCGATTGAGCGGGCGCGGGCGACGCTGGGCGAGTTGCCGCAGGGCCAGTACGCCCGGTTGCAGAGCCAGTACGGGCTGTCGGCCTACGACGCGAAGGTGCTGACGCGGCAGGGGCGGGCGCTGGTGGCCTACTTCGAGGAAAGCGCCCTGCTCTCCGGCGACGCCAAGGAGGCGAGCAACTGGGTGACCAACCAGGTCCTGCAAACGCTCAACGAGCGCAACCTGGACGTGCGCGCCTTCCCGCTGTCGGCGGCGGCGCTGGCCGACCTCATCACCCAGCGCCGGGCGAAAAAGCTCAACGCCCAGCGGTCGCGCGAGGTCTACGCGCACATGCTGGAACACAACGTCGGGGCCGAGCCGGCCATGAAGGCGCTGGGCATCCAGGAAGGGCCGGACGAGGGGCAGCTGCTCGACATCGTGCGCAAGGCAGTCGCGGCCAACGGCAAGGCAGTCGCGGACTACAAGAAGGGCAAGGTCAAGGCCGCCGACGCCATCAAGGGCGCCGTCATGCGCGAGACGCGCGGCATGGCCAACACCGAACTGGTGCAGAAACTGCTACAACAAGAGCTGGAAAAAACGTGAGCCGTTCGCCACGGCGCGGGGCCGGGGTAGGCGGCGTCAGTCGCTGGAGGGGTGCGTTATGTGGTTACGCATGAGCGGCGGTCTGCTGGTGGTTGTGGCCTTTACCGTCGGCAGCCTGGAGGGGCAGGACAAAAAAGCCCCTTTGGGGGTCAAGGAAATCGTCGGCAAGGTCAAGGTCGTGGACATGACCAAGAAAACGTTCACCATCACGCTGGCGGACGGTAAGGATCGCTTGTTCCAGGTCAAACCGGAAACGAAGTTCGTCGGCCCGAAGGGCGGCGTCAGCAAGGAGGGCCTCACGGACGATCGCATGGCCAAGGGCTACGAGATCAAGGTGACGCCGGCCAAGGACGAGAAGGTTGCCGCGGTGGTCAAGTTGCCGCTCCGCAAGAGCAAGGGCAAGGGCAACTAGCGGCCGCAGTTCGGCCGGCGAGGAAACGCCGCGGCCCCCGGTTCCTCCGGGGGCCGCGTGTCCGCTTGCAAATCAGGGTCAGGTCAGGGAGAGTGCGTTAGCGACTGGTCTTCTTCGGGGCCGTGCGGTCGATGGCAAAACCGCTGGCCCGGGTGTCCTCGCCGTAAGCCGGGAAGGCGAACTGAGACGCTGGTTGCTGGACGGGGCGATTGGAGTAGCCCACCAGCCGCAGCGTCGCCGGGGGCGCCGGCGCCGTCTTGGCGGGGTTGGGATTCACCTGCGGCATCGGCACCGGCGCGGTTGGGCCGCCGTCGTAGGGGTAGGTGCCGTCGCCGGGCTGCACTGGCGGCATCGGCGGCAGCGTGGTGCTGGAGCCGGAGATGCCGTACCGTTGCAGCGTGTTGCTGTAACCGTTGATGATGCTGTACTGCGGCGAGCCGTAGGGGACGACGCCCTGAGACACGCCGTAGGGCGCCACGCTCGCCAGGTAGGGCTGGTTGTAGGCGTATGGTGACAGGATGCCCGTGCTGCACCCGTAGTAACCGTAATACGGGTAGCCGGAGCCAGCGTAACCGTAATATGGGTAGCCGTAGCCGAGACCGTAGCCATAGCCGAGGCCGCCGTAGCCGAGACCGTAGCCAAGGCCATAGCCGCCGTAGCCGAGACCGTAACCGAGGCCGCCGTAGCCAAGGCCATAGCCGCCGTAGCCGAGGCCGCCGTAACCGAGGCCGTAGCCGCCGTAGAAGCCGCGATAGCCGCCGAAGCCGCCGTAGCCGCCGAAGCCACGGTAGCCGACGAACCCGCCGCGGAACCCGCCAAACCCACCGTGGAAGCCCCCGAACCCGCCGTGGAAGCCACCGTGGAAGCCGCCGCCGTGGAAGCCGCCGCCGTGGAAGCCGCGTACCAACTCCGTGTCGGCCGCGGCCGAGCCGAGCGTGATCGTCTGGGCGCGGCTGGTGTCCGCCTTGAGCGTGTACACGTCCGATTTGGTGGTTTGAGCGTCGGCGACCTGAGCGCCGGCGAACAACGCCGCCACGCCGGCCAGGCCCGCCAGACTGCGAATGCACATGGTCATGCCCTCCAGTAATGGAATGAGTATGCCAACCAGCTCCCCCTTATCATCCTGCTCCCTGACGGCGCTTCCGCTGGCATGCCATCTATGTTGCATTGTACCCAGCTGACCCGGCGTGTCAAACGCATCGTTCACAAGCCGATACTATCGCGGAGTCGTGGCGGTTGCAATGTGCGCTATCGCGGCAGGGGCCGTTGCAGCAGCGCCTGCACGACCTCGGCGGTGCGGTCGATGGCGGCCTGCAGGAACGCACGGCCCTTCTCGGCGGTCGCCAGTTCGGGGTAGCCGACGGCCCCCTGCTGCGTGCGCTGGTGCATGTCCTCGGCGAGGTACAGGCCGCGCAGGTCTGGATCGCTCGAATCGGGGTCGTTGCGGATTTCCTCATGCCAGACCAGGTCCGGCCGCAGCGCCAGCATCATCGACGTCTCGAACTCACAGGCGTGGCCCATGACCTTGCGACCGCCCTCGGCCAGCGCCGCCAGCTCCTGCGCGGCCAGGTCCCAGTACGACGCCGCGGCCAGCTGGCGGTCGGTGTAGCGCGGTTGTAGCCGGCGCAGGGCCAGCTGCATGGTGTCGATGTTGCCGCCGTGGCCGTTCAGGATCAGCAGTCGTTGGTGGCCGTCGCGCAGCAGCGGTTCGAGCAGGTCGCAGAGCATGGCGACGTGGGTATCGACCTCGGCCGACAGGGTGGCGCCGAAGCGCAGGTGATGGGCGCTGGCGCCGAACCACTGCGTCGGCAACAGCAGCACCGACTCGGGCAGGCGGCGCTCGACGGCCTCGGCGACGGCGGTGACGAGGATGGTGTCCGTGAAGGTGGCCAGATGGCGGCTGTGCTGCTCGCAGGCGGCGATGGGCGCCAGGACGAGGGCGCGGTCGCGCGGCACCTGTCGCAACAGGGGCCAGGTCATTTCGTGGAATTTCATTGGGGTGGCTTCCCGGGGTTGGGGGCGAACTGTTCTGGGTGGGCCTGCCCAACCACACTCTGCTTCCTTTAGCTTCGAGCGGCACACCGGCACACCGAACTGCTCTTGCCGGACGGTGTCCGCAACGGCATACTCCGCGGCCCGGCGGGGTGCGTCAACAGAAAACCGGCAGGACAGCGAAAGGTGCGGACATGAAGCGACGGCACAACGTACCCTGGCTGTGGCTGATCGGAGCGGCGGCGCTGGTGGCGGGCTGTTCAAAGCAGGACACGGAGGGCCTGGGCCGTGTCGGTCGCAAGACGGCGGCGCGCTGCGAGGTCGTGACCGCTGGCGTCCAGCAGACGGTGCAGCGCGGCTGTGCGGGCATCTGGAGTGCGTGGGAGTCGGCGGCGCTGGAGACGCGCGTGTCGGCTCGGCTGCGCTGGGAGAAGAGTCTGTCGGAAGTCGCCGTCGAGGTTCGGGCCACGGGTAAGACGGTCGAACTGCGCGGCCGGGTGCGGGACGAGCAGCAAAAGCAGCGGGCCGCGGAGGTGGCGGCAGCGACGCTCGGCGTGGAAAAGGTGGAGAACCTGCTGACGGTGGCGAAAGAGTGAGCGGTTTCGATTTATCGGTTCGCGCGGGCCGGAGCGAACCGATAAATCGGCAACGCCGCCTCAGCGGCAGACGTAGCCGCCATCCACGACGAGCGTTTCGCCGGTGATGTAGCTGCCGGCGTCGCTGGCCAGCAGCAGTGCCGGGCCGACCAGTTCGTTGGGGTCGCCCCAGCGGCCCAGGGCGGTCATCTGCGCGAAGCGTTGCTTCTCCGCGTCGGTCAGCAACCGGCCGGGCAGGTCGGTCAGGAACGGCCCCGGAGCGATGCAGTTCACGGTGACGCCGAACGGCCCCAGCTCCACGGCGTTGGCCTTCGCCATCGCGATCAGCGCCGCCTTGGTCGCCGAGTAGGCGGCGCGGCCGGCGTTGGACACCAGCCCCATGATCGACGAAATGTGAATGATCCGTCCCCAGCGCCGCTGCTTCATCTGCGGAATCAGCGCCCGCGTCAGCGCCATCACCGAACCGAGGTTGATCTCGAACACCTCATCCCAATCCTGATCCTGAATGTCCTCGACCGGTTGCGGCCGATTGGTGCCGGCGTTGTTGATGAGCACATCGACACGGCCGGCCTTCTCCAGAGCCGCCTGCGCCAGCCGCTGTGCCTCGCTGCGCCGCGCCATGTCGGCGACGACGTAATGTCCCTTGCGGCCGGTGCCGTGCAGAATGTCGGCCAGGGCCGTTTTCAGCTCGTCCTCGTGGCGGCTGCTGATGACGACATCGGCGCCGATCTCGGCCAGACCGCGGGCCATGGCCTTGCCCAGTCCCTTGCTGCCGCCCGTCACCAGGGCCACCTTGCCGGTCAGGTTGAACAGGTTCATCACCGTCTCCTCTCGTTGGTGTTGCACAGTGGTTGCCGATCAGGATACGGATTGCCCCGGTCTTCGGTCAGCGCAGCGCTTGACACTCATCGGTCGCACCGCTATCGTCCGCCCCGGTTCCCCTGTCGCCGTGGGCGAGGAAGCGCAGGTCCATGGAAGTGCTGGCGCCGGACATTGTGGCCGAGGTGAAAACGCTGTCGGTCGGCCTGTGCGCCGGCGGCCTGGCGGTCGGGCTGGCGCTGTGGCTGCTCGGCTGGTGGAGTCACCGTTTCTGGGTGGTGCTGACGATCACGGCGCTGGCGGGGGTGTACGGGCTCTACGAGGCGCCGGCCTGGCGCGTGCAACCGCTGCTGACGGGAGTGCTGCTGGCCCTGGCGGCGGGCATGCTGGCGCTGGCGCTGGTGCGGCTGCTGGCGTTCGCGGCCGGCGGCGTCGCCGCGGTGCTCGCGCTGCAGGCGCTGGTGCCGACGCTCGACCAGCCGCTCATCTGTTTTCTGGCCGGCGGCCTGCTCGGCATGGCGCTGTTCCGCTTCTGGATCATGGCGCTGACCAGCGCCGGCGGTACGCTGCTGATCGGCTACAGCGGCCTGGGCCTGGCGGAGCACCTGTTGCACTGCGACGCGGTGGCGTTCAGCGAGAAGCATGTCGTGCTGCTCAACTGGCTGTGCGGGGCGGCGGCCCTGCTGGGGCTGGCGGCGCAGTGCTTTCTGACGCGGCGCGGCAAGAAGCCGGTGTCCTCCGGCAAGGGCAGGAAGGGGATTTTGACGGCGGAGCTGGTGAAACCGTCGTGGTTGTCGTGGCGGCCGCGCCGCAAGGCGGGGTGAGAGATCGGCCGCCGGTCGCCGGCCTTGACGCTCCAGCCGCGGCACGGGAGGATGGCTGAAGGAGAACGGTCACTGTGGCAGAACCCAGCGAGGGCGGCGGGCGTTCTGGCGACGGGCGCTCAAGCCAAGGAATTGAAGGCAACGATTGAGTCCATGTTAACCCCAGCCGTGAAGGTGTAGTTTCCCCTGCCGCCGCCGCGTCAGCGCGGCGCCGCGGACACCTCGGCGGACTGGCTCAGACACTCCAGGTCGTGATCGACCATGCGCCGCACCAGTTCCTCAAAACTGACCTCGGGCTTCCAGTACAGCTGCTCGCGCGCCCGGCGGGCGTCGGCGACCAGCGGCACCGCCTCGGCGGGACGGTAGAACTGCGGATCAACCACCACGTAATCCTGCCAGCGCAGCGCCACGCGGTCAAAGGCGACGCGCACGAAATCCTCAACGGTGTGCGGCTGCCCGGTGCCGATCACATAGTCCGCGGCCGCCGGCTGCTGCAACATCAGCCACATGCAGCGCACGTAGTCGCCGGCGAAACCCCAGTCGCGCACCGACTGCAGGTTGCCCAGACGCAGTTCCTTCGCCAGGCCGAGCTTGATCCGCGCTGCCGTCGCCGTGATCTTGCGCGTCACGAACGCCGGCGGCCGGCGCGGCGACTCATGGTTGTAGAGGATGCCCGAGCAGGCGAACAGGCCGAAGCAGTCGCGATAGTTGGCGGTGATGTGGTGGGCGCAGACCTTCGAGGTGCCGTAGGGGCTGCGCGGCCGCAGCGGCGTCTGTTCGTTCTGCGGGCTGTGGTCGGCCTGGCCGAACATCTCGCTGGTGCCGGCCTGGAAGAACCGCGCCGCCGGCGCGTGCCGCCGCACCGCCTCCAGCAGCCGGGCCACCGACAGCAGGTTGAACTCCAGCGTCGGCAGCGGCTGCTGCCAGCTCGCCGGCACGAACGTCATCGCCGCCAGGTTGTAGACCTCCGCCGGTTGCAGGCTGCGCACCAGATGCTCCAACCCCTCCTGGTCGAGCAGGTTGGCCTCGAACAACTCCACGCGCCGGCACACCTCCGGTAGTTCCTCCTTGACGCCGTCGGCGGCGGGCCGGACCAGGCCGTAGACGCGGTAACCCTTCGTCAGCAGTAATTCCGCCAAATAACTGCCGTCCTGACCGGTGACCCCGGTGAGCAGCGCGGTCTTCGTCATCGCGGGCCTCCCAAGGGCGGGCGGAACCCCTCCGCCGTGCGCCAGCGCCCATCTTACCCAGGCCGGCAGTTTTAAGCAGCCCGAGAAACCGGTGCAGCCCTCAGGCCGCCAAGCGCTGCCCGGTAGGCGTCAAGCGTATCGACGGCGCAGCGGGCCCAGGTGAACGGCGCCGCCGCCGCGGTGGCGCCGCGGCACAGTTCGCGGTGCCAGTCGTCGTCGGCCAGCACGCCGTGCAGCGCGTCGCGCCAGCTGGCCTCGTCGTCGGGAGCGATCAGGTGCGCCTTGTGGCCGGCGGTCTCTGCCAGGGCCGCGGCGGTCGAGGCCAGCACCGCGCCGCCGCACGCCAGCATCTCGATGGCCGGCATACCGAAACCCTCGTAGTGCGTGGGGAACGCCAGCGCTCGCGCCCCGTTGTACAGCGCCGCCAGGTCATCCTCGGCGACGTAGCCCAGGTGCAGCACGCCCGCCGGTTTGCCGATTTCATCCAGGCAGCGCATCAGCCCGGTGGCGTTCCAGCCCCAGCGGCCGACCAGCAGCAATGGCCAGCGCGATCGCAGGGCCGCCGGCAGGCCGGCGTAAGCGCGGAGCAGCGTCTCCAGGTTCTTGCGCGGCTCCAGCGTGCCGACATGCAGCAGATAGGCGGGCGGCAGACCGAGCCGCTTCAGGGCCGCGGCAGTCGCGGCCGCCGGGAGCGGTCGCAGGCCGGGGCGGACGCCCATGTACGTGACGCTGACACGCTCCGCGGGCACGCCCAGGTGGCGGACGATCTGCCGGCGGCTGAACTCGGAGATGGTCAGGAAATGGCAGCACTGGCGTAGCGCCCGCGGCAGGTGGCGCTCGAAGAAGGCGACGCGCGCCGCCGGGTGCCATTCGGGGTGCAGCACCGCGGACAGGTCGTGGAAGGTGGCGACCGTCGGGCAGTCGCCCGGCAACGGGATGAAGTTGGGTTCGTGGTGCAGGTCGCAGCGCTGCAGCAGACCGCGGCTGGCCCAGGCCATGCCGCCGATCCGCAACCGCTCCGCGAGGTTGCCGAGGTTGCGCTTCAGCCCGGACAGGCGGCCGCCGCTGGCCGGGGTGCCCGCGGGGGCCGGGCCGTTGCCGCTGGCGCCGCGCAGCTTGCGCCACGCCTTGCGGAAGCGCGACACCCAGGGCGGCGGGAAACAGGTGATGGTGCCTGGCGGTGTCTGCTCGATGAGGCAGCGCACCAGTTCGGTGGTGTAGTGGCCGATGCCGGTCTTGGTGCTGTCCAGGGCCGCCAGATGGTTCACGGCGATGCGCACCGGCACCTCCTGTGCACGAGAGGGGGATGTTGGCGGGCTGAAATCATCAGTGATTCACTGCGGCAAGCGACAGAGAAGATAACTAACGCCGCCATCCGGACGGCACTCCGCCCGCGCCACGGCCGCCGGCAGCACCCAGACCTGACCGGCCGCCAGCGCCTCGTCGCCGTGCGGCGTGCGCAGCCGGCCGCGGCCCGCCAGCACGACCAGCAGTTGCAGCCGACCAGTGCCGCCAAGGTCCACAGGGTCCGTGCGACTGACGTACTCCAACTCGAAGAACCGGCACCGCGCCAGCGACCGCTGCTCGCGCGGCCACGCACTCGGACTACCGGCGACCAGTGTTGTCCAGCTCTCGGCGCGCACCGGGGCGACCGGGCCACGGTCCCAGTCGATGCAGCGCAGCGACTCCTCGACGTGCAGCTGCCGGCGGTTGCCCAGGGCGTCACAGCGGTCCCAGTCGTAGAGGCGGAAGGTCGCGTCACTGGTCTGCTGCACCTCGGCCATCAGCACGCCACCGCCGACCGCGTGGACGGTGCCGGCCGGCAGGAACACGCTGTCGCCGGGCCGCGGCGTGAACGCATGCAGGCAGTCCACCGCGCGGCCGGCCGCCAGCGCCGCGCAGCGCCTTTTCATCGACGCCCGGCTTCAGGCCGGCGTAGACGCGACCGCCCGGCAGCACGTCCAGGATGAACCACACTTCCGTCTTGCCGATTTCGCCGGGCCAGAGGTGCCGGGCCTGTTCGTCGTCAGGGTGGACCTGGACCGAGAGCCAGTCATGGCAGTCGAGAAACTTCACCAGCCAGGGGAAGCGCTCGTGGACCAGCGCGGCCGGCCCGAGCAGGGCGACGCGGTGTTCCTTCATCAGCGACCGCAGCGTCACGCCCGCCCAGGGGCCGCCGACCACGACGCTGCTGTGGCTGGCGTGGTCGCTCACCTCCCACGATTCGCCGTAGGGTTGGTCGTCCGGCAGCACCTTGCCCAGGTGCGTGCCGAGGCGCCGACCCCCCCAGACCATCGGCCGCAGATACGGCCGAAAACACAAGGGGCCGTCGAGCACGGCGGCGCTCGGCGGCGGCGTGGGCACGCGGTTGGGCAGGCGGCTCATGGGCTCCTCTCGCTTTGTTCGTGATACCGGCTTTAGCCGGAATCCAACACTCCGATTCCGTCTGAAGGCGGTACTACGAACCAGGACGGCTCACGCGGCGGCGGCGGGCTTTACCCTCGCGGAATCCGTGTAGGCATTCACCACCTCAAGTGGGTCGCCGGTCATGCGGATGCGGCCGTGGTCCAGCCAGACCGCCCGGTGGCACAGCTTCTTGATCGATTCCAGATCATGGCTGACGAACACGATTAACCGGGCCTTGTTCATCATATCGCGCATGCGCTGGCTGGCCTTTTCCTGGAAGGAGCGGTCGCCGACGCTTAGCACCTCGTCCACCAGCAGGATTTCCGGGTCGATGGCCGTGGCGATCGAGAACGCCAGCCGTACCTTCATGCCCGAGGAGTAGTAGCGCACCGGCATGTCCAGGAAGTGCCCCAGTTCGCTGAACTCGGCGATTGGCTTGAGCTTGGCCTTGATGGTGGTCGGCGTCTCGCCCTGGAGGTAGCCGCGGTAGGCGATGTTCTCCCAGCCGCTGGCCTCCGGCTCGAAGCCCAGGCCGATGTCGAACAGCGAACTGATCTTGCCCTGCACGCGCAGCCGGCCGCAGGTGGGCGGATAGATGCCGGCCAGGACGCGCAGCAGCGTGCTCTTACCGGCGCCGTTGCCGCCGAGCACGCCCACGCGCTCGCCCTCGCGGACCTCGAACGTGACCTCCTTCAACGCCTCGACGGTGACGTAGGCGCTCTGCTGGCGGCGCCGCAGAAGGCTGCGCACCACGAACTCCTTGAGCGTGGTGCGCGCGTACTGCCGCACCGAGAACGTCAGACTCAGGCCGTTCAGTTGAATGTGCGCCATGTGGAATGCCTTCCCTTGCGACCGCCTCTTGTTCCCTCTCCCTGGCTGGGGGGAGGCGCTCTTTCTCCCTCCCCCCTGGTGGGGTAGGGTTGGGGTGGGGGGGGGATCGCCTTACAGGTGGAAAATGATGTGCCGCTGGCAGCGGGCCAACGTCAGCGACGCGGCGGCAAACACCACCACCACCGTCCAGCTGGCCATCATGTAGGACGGCCCGGCCGCCATCGTCCCGTCCAGCACGGGGCAGCGCACCAGGTCGAGCAGGGCCGCGAACGGATTGTAGTTGACCAGCCAGTCCAGGCCGCGTGCCTTCAGCAACTCGGCCGGGTAGATAACCGGCGTCAGATACATCATCCCCTGAAAGCCTACCTCACACAGGTGCTGCGTGTCCTGGAAGTACACCGTGGCCAGCCCCGCCAGCACCGCCAGCGACCAGCCAAAGACGAACAGCATCAACATGCCCGGCAGCAACCAGATCAGGGCCGCCAACCGGTCGAGGCTGGTGCCCTTGAACACGAACGCGGCCGCCAGCACGATGGCCATCGCGATCAGGAAGTGAATCATCGCCCCCAGGGCGGAGCGGAGCGGATAAATCGCCATCGGCGCGGGGTACTGGCGGATGTAGGACTCGCCCTGGAAGAAGCACTGACAGCCCGACAGCGTGGCGGTCACGAAGAAGCTCCACGTTGCCAGGCCGGCCAGCAGGAAGGGGCCGTAACTGAGGATGTCGCCCTCGGGCATGATGATCTTGCCGAACACCGTACACAAGATGGCCGTCATGGCAATCGGGTGCAACAGCGACCAGCCCAGGCCGAGCACCGAACGGCGATAACGCGCCCGCAGATCAATCTTGACGAGACTCATCCAGAAATAGCGGCACTTCCAGATTCCCTTCAGGTAGTCCAGCATGCCTTCTCCTCGTGTTCAGGCGGTGCCGGCGCACTCTTTCGTGGGGCAGACATTCCTGTCTGCCGAACTCCTGGCAGACAGGAATGTCTGCCCCACGAGAGAAGTCAGGACACGGTCAGGCCCAGCTGATTCACGCCGGATTCGCCGCCGAGCAAGGCGAGGTCGTGGTTGACCATCATCTTGACCAGTTCGGGGAAACTGACTTCCGGCTCCCAGCCCAGCTGGGTGCGTGCCCTGGTCGGGTCGGCCAGCAGCAGGTCCACCTCCGCGGGGCGGTAGAACTGCGGATCCACAACGACGAACTCGCGCCAGTCCAGGTTCACGTGGTCAAAGGCGATCTGCACGAACTCCTCGACGGTGTGGGTCTCGCCGCTGCCGATGACATAATCATCGGCCTGATCCTGCTGTAGCATGAGCCACATCGCCCGCACATAATCGCCGGAGAAGCCCCAGTCGCGCTTGGCCTGCAGATTGCCCAGGCGCAACTCGGTCGCCATGCCCAGCTTGATGCGGGCGACGGCGTGCGTGATCTTGCGCGTCACGAACTCCAGACCGCGGCGCGGGCCTTCGTGGTTGAACAGGATGCCCGAGCAGGCGAACAGGTCGTAACTCTCGCGGTAGTTGACAGTGATGAAGTGGCCGTACACCTTGGCAACGCCGTAGGGGCTGCGCGGGTGGAAGGGCGTGCGTTCGCTCTGCGGCGTCTCACGGACCTTGCCGTACATCTCGCTGCTGCTGGCCTGGTAAAAGCGGGCCTTGGGGCAAACGCGGCGCAGGGCGTCGAGCAGGCGGGTGACGCCGACCGCGGTGAACTCCGCCGTCAGCACCGGCTGCTCCCAGCTGGTGGGCACGAACGACATCGCGGCCAGGTTGTACACCTCGTCGGGCTGCGTCTTTTCCAGGATACGGATCAGCGAGGTGGTGTCGAGCAGGTCGCCCTGGAGGAGTTCGATCTGGTCGCGCAGGTGCTCGATGCGCTGGAAGTTTTCGGTACTGGCGCGGCGGACCATGCCGCACACGCGGTAGCCTTTCGGCAGGAGCAGTTCCGCCAGATGCGAGCCATCCTGGCCGGTGATGCCTGTGATTAACGCGGTCGGCATGGAGATCCCCTTAGCCCAGTGGAGGGTGAATAGACGGTGGCGGTATAGCAGATTCTCAAGGAACAGGTCAAGGGCGGCTGCGGACGGCCGGCGGCTGCATGGGAAGCGCGCGACGGGGCAAGGTGAGGAGCTTCACGCCGCCCGGCTGGGCAGTTCGGCCAGACCGCCATCAATAAAGGTATGATGCCAAAGCTGCGTTGCCAACACGCCGACCAGGCCCATCTCCACCGAGGTGCGCTGGCCGGAGCCGATCCGCAGTCCCGGCAAGCGTTCGCGCCAGTGCCGCACCGCCTCCGCGTCGAAGTAGCCGGCGCGGCGCAGCGACTCCGCGCTGAGCAGTTGATCGATGAACGGCGGCAGCACGCCGGCGCCGAAAAAGCTGTCGAGCGGGGCGCGGAACATGAGCTTGCGCCGCCGGGCAATCGACGCCGGCAGCCAGCGCTCCGCCAGGCGCCGCAGCAGGTACTTCTCCTCGAAGCCGCGCAGCTTCCAGCGCGGGTGGACGGGGGCCAGGTAGTCGAACACGTCCTCGTCGAGGAAGGGATAGCGCGTTTCGACGGACGAGTGCATGGCCACACGGTCGCCCTTGGCGTTGAGCAGGTGGCCCGGCAGGTGGATGCGCATGCCGAAATACAGCGCCCGGTTGAGCGGGTGCCAGCGGCGGATGCGTCCCGCGTTGATGCCGAGGTCCGCGTAACTGTTGTGCTCCGCGACCGCCTCCAGCACGGCCGGGCTGAAGAAGCGCAGCTTGTTCAGACTGACCAGACTGTAAAAGTCCATCCAGGCGCTGTGGCCGCCCGCGACTTCATGGACCTTGCGCACCAGGCCCCAGTTCATCTTCGGGGCACCGTTGAGCCACAGGAACGCCCGCCGCGCCAGCTGGCTGAGGTGCAGCCCCGGCACCATGTCGAGGAAGCCGAGCAGGCGATCCACCTTGAACCACGGATAGCCGGCCAGCCATTCGTCGGCGCCCTCGCCGGTCAGCGCCACCTTGTAGCCGTGGGCGTGGACCGCGCGCGCCAGCAGCAGCAGGGCGGTGCAGCTGGTGTCGATGACCGGGCTCTCCGCGGCGGCGATCAACTCCGGGTAACTGTTCATCACCTCCGCGGCGCCGACGTTGACGACAATCGGCGTCGAGCCAATGTGCCGGCCGGCGACGGCCGCCTCGGCGGTCTCGTCCAGGTGCGGGTCGTCGATGCGGATGGTGAAGGTCGTGATCGGCTTCCCACGGACATGGCCGGCCAGGGCCGCGACCGTGGTGGAATCGACCCCGCCGGACAGGTACGACACCACCGGCACGTCCGCCCGCAGCCGTCGCTCCACCGCATGCAACATCACCTGCTCGAAGCCGTCCACCAGTCGCCGCTCGTCGCGCTCGGGAGATTCCTTGCCCCGATCCGGAAAGTCGATTTCCCAGTAGGTGTGTTCGCTGAGTTCGGCCGGCGCGTCGGGGTGGCTGCGGCGCACGCGCAAAAAATGACCGGGCGGTAACAACTGAACCCCGCGGAAGCAGGTGTACGGCCCTGGCTGGGCCATGAAGGTGAACAGGTGATTGATGCCGAGCAGGTCCGGCTCCACGTTGACCATGCCGGAGGCGAGCAGGGCGCGGATTTCGGAGCCGAACAGCAGCCAGTCGCCCTGCTGCGTCCAGTACAGCGGACAGATACCGAAGCGGTCGCGGCCCAGCAACAATTGCTGCTGCCGCTCGTCCCAGAGGGCGACCGCGAACTGGCCGCGCAGCCGCGCGAACAGGTCGGCGTCGTGGTCCTCGTACAGGTGCGGCAGCAGTTCGGTGTCGCAGTGCGTGACGAAACGGTGGCCACGAGCCTCAAGCAGCTTGCGCTGTTCAGGATAGTCGAAGAGTTCGCCGTTGAAGACGACCGCGACGCTGCGGTCCTCGTTGAAGAGCGGCTGCCGGCCGTCCGCCAGGCCAACGATGCTGAGGCGGCGGTTGGCCAGCGCCACGCCGGGGGCGGTGAAATAGCCGTCCTCGTCGGGGCCGCGGTGGACGATGCTCTCGGCCATGGCCCGCAGCACGCCGCCCGGCACTGTCCGCCCGCCCGCCAGGTCCATCAGCCCCGCAATGCCGCACATGGAACCGCCCTCGACTGCGAAACGCCTTGCTCACTTTCCCAATTTTACCAGCTTGCCGCAAAAAGCCGACCTGGAGTTGACCGGAAAACGGTTCGCAGGCGCCGCGCGGGCCGGCACAGGCGGCAGGCAAGAACGAACTGAGCGCACGGGTGGTTGCCGTGCGCGAGCAATCAACTTCCTGATTTTCCATTTTTCTCTTGTCGAGTCCGCTGCCGTCCATTACAAAGATACCGTCCCGCTGGGTGGTGACTTCGGTGACTGGGCGACGCCGAGGGAATCAACAGCGGGACATTTTTTTTTCACGATCATGGCACATCGCTTGCACTTCCACCAAGCGGTTCCCAGTCGCGTGGACCACAAGTCGTGGGACGGCTCTGGAGAGCCGTCGGGAGAAGGCTGACGGCTCTCCAGAGCCGTCCCACGACTTGTGCGCTACCAAACGCGAACCGCTGCCCTGACAAAAAGCCGCCCACCTGATGGGCTGTTCAGAGGCGGCGCGATTTTCATGATCTCTGGGTGAACCCCAAGTCATGACGACTCTAACAACGAGAAAAGGCACCCCCTTCTGCCTGGCTGAAACTGTTCGAGAAGGACGAATCAGGCCATGGTTGGCGCCGTGGAAGCAGTACCATCCCTGAAGCGGCCCCTCCGTGTCCTGGTGGTCGATGACAACCGGGACGCCGCGGATAGCCTGGCCACGCTGCTGGGGTTGTGGGGATACGACTATCGCGTGGCCTACGACGGCGCAACTGGCTGGGAAGTTGCTTGCGCATACCGGCCGGATTGTCTGCTGCTTGACATCCGGATGCCGGGCCTGGACGGTTACACCCTGGCCCAGCGCGTCCGCCAGCACCCGGACCTGAACAAGGCGAAACTGGTGGCGCTGACGGCGTACTCGGACGAGACGCACGACCGCCTCGCCCAGGAGGCTGGCTTTGACTATCGCCTGGTGAAGACCGCGGATCCTTCCGAGATAGAAAGGCTTCTCCATATGCTGAACGAACTCATGAAATTGGCCGGTCGGACGGAAGAACTGGCGCAAGAACGTCAGCCTCGCCAGTGAGACCAAGGAACTCCTCCAAGAGGTCAAGCAGGACATCCGCGAGGTCAAGGAGGAGGTCAAGGAACTCAAGGAGGATCTACGCGAGGTCAAGGAGGGCAAGATCCAGGAGCGCCAGGAGTGAAGACACGGGCGCCACCGCCCAGTAATTCCCGGGACGAAGCCGGTTCAGTCGATGATCTTGTTCAGTGGATACTCGACGATGCCGCGCGCCCCGGCCTGCTTCAGCGCCGGCACGATGTGCCGTACCGTGTTCTCGTCCAAAATGGTGTTGACGGCCACCCACTCCAGGTCCGACAGCGACGATACCGTTGGCTTTTGCAACGCCGGCAGGATGCGTAGCACCGCCGGCAGGTCCGCCTGGCGCACGTTCAGCATCAGGCCGACCTTGCCCTCCGCGGCCATCGCCCCCTGTAGCATCAGGATCAGGTCGGCCATCTTCTGCCGCTTCCACGGGTCCGCCTGGGCCCGCTCGTTGCAGATGAAGCGCGTCGTGCTCTGCAGCAGTTCGCAGACGATGCGCAGGTTGTTGGCTCTGAGCGAACTGCCCGTCTCGGTCACCTCGACGATGGCGTCCGCCAACCGCGGCGGTTTGACCTCGGTGGCGCCCCAGCTGAACTCCACCTGCGCCGTCACGCCGTGCTGCGCCAGCCAGCGCCGCGTCAGCCCGACCACCTCCGTGGCGATGCGCTTGCCTTGCAAGTCCTGGACGCTGTGAATCGGCGAATCGTCCGGCACCGCCAGCACCCAGCGCACCGGCCGCCGGCTTACCTTGCTGAAAACCAGCTCCGCCAGCTCGATCACCTTTGCTTCATTCTCCAGAATCCAGTCGTGACCGGTCAGGCCGCAGTCGAGCGAGCCGTCCTGGACGTAGCGCGGCATCTCCTGGGCGCGGATCAGCGTGCAGTGCAATTCGGGGTCGTCGATGCTGGGGTAATAACTGCGACTGGTGAAGGTGATTTTGTAGCCGGCCCTGCGGAACAACTCGCCCGTGGCCTCCTGCAAACTGCCCGCGGGAATGCCGAGTTTGAGCACCGGATCGTTCATTTCTTGTAAACCTGCTTCGGGTCAAAGATGCGTTCGCCGACCGTGCGCAGCCCGCCCGGTGTCACCTCGCGGAAGAAACAGCTCCGGAAGCCCTCGTGGCACGCCGCCCCGCCGATCTGATGCACCTTGAGCAGAATGGTGTCCGCGTCGCAGTCGAGGAAGACGCCGCGCACCTCCTGAACGTGGCCGCTCTCCTCGCCCTTGCGCCAGAGTTTGCCGCGGCTGCGGCTGAAGTAGCACGCCCGACCGGTGCGCAGCGTCTCCTCATAGGCCTCGCGGTTCATCCAGGCCAGCATCAGCACTTCGCCGGTGTCCGCGTCCTGGGCGACCGCCGGGAGCAGACCGCCGGCCTTCTCGAAGTCGGGGGTCATGGGGAACCTCTTCGGATGAGGGGGTGAGGGGTGAAGGGGTGAGGGGGTGAAAACAGACTCTGTCTTGTCACCCCCTCACCCCTTCACCCCCTCATCCTTTAGAACTTGATCAAACTGAACACCTCATACGGCCGCAGCCGTTCGCGGCCCTTGAGGAACTCCAGCTCCACCAGCACGACGCAGCCCATCGCCCGGCCGCCGCTCTTCTCGATCAGCTGGCAGCCGGCCACCAGAGTGCCGCCGGTTGCCAACAGGTCATCGACCAGCAGCACCCGCGCCCCCTTCGTGATGCCGTCGATGTGGATGTGCAGTTCGGCGCTGCCGTACTCCAGGTCGTACTGCAGCGCGTGCGTGCGATAGGGCAGTTTGCCGGGCTTGCGCAGCGGCACCAGCGGCTTGCGCAGCGCCAGCGCCAGCGGTGCGGCGAACAGGAAGCCGCGTGCCTCCGCTGCGGCGATGGCATCCACCCCCTTGTCGGTGTAGTGCTCCGCCATGCGGCGGATGGCATCGGCGAACGCGGCTGGCTCGCTCAGCAGCGGCGTTATGTCCTTGAAAAGGATGCCGGGTTTCGGAAAATCAGGAACGTCACGGATGTACTTCGCCAGGTCCATCGAAAAACCCTTTCCGCTGCGTTTCGGGACAGGATACGAGGAACCCCCAGGTAAAGCAACCATGCCGCTGACCATCCGCCCCGCCACTCGGAACGACTTCACCGAGATCGCCATGTGCAACAGCCGCCTCGCCGAGGAGACGGAAGGCAAACTGCTCGACCTGAACGTGCTGTTGCCGGGGGTATGCGCGCTGCTCGCCGACCCAGCCAGGGGCCGGTACTTCCTCGCCGACGAGGACGGGGTGGTTTGCGGCCAGCTGGGCGTCACCTACGAGTGGAGCGACTGGCGCAACGGCTGGTTCTGGTGGATCCAGAGCGTGTACGTGAAGCCGGAGTACCGCGGCCGCGGCGTCTTCCGCATGCTCTTCGAGCACGTCTCAGCGGCGGCGCGGGCGGAGCCGGACGTGATCGGCCTGCGGCTGTACGTGGAGCAGGAGAACGCCGGCGCCCGGGAAGTGTATCGGCGGCTGGGCATGACCGAGACGGGCTATCGGCTGCTGGAGTTGTATCCGCTGCCGCGCTGACCCCTGATACCGAATCGCCCTGGCGCTCGGGCTCCGACCAACCACGACCATTCATGGCGATCTCGTATGAGTCAGCGCACCGCGATCTGCGTCCGCCGCAGGTCCGCCGCCTTGACGCCGAGCACGTCCAGGACCGGCTGATACACCTCATGCAGATACATGTCCTCGTCAAAGATGTGCAGGTCCTTGATGGCCTGGACACGGCGGCCGCTGTCCGCGAGCAGATGCACCGCCGGCATCCGGAAGCCGAGCAGCACGCGCCGCAGTTGCTCCAGCGTCTCCGTGCGGTCCAGTTCCAGGAACACCTGCACAATGCTGCGGTAGAAGGCGTGGTGGGCACGCTCGTCCACGGCGATGTACTGCAACAGCGTCGCCAGGGCCGGGTCGCCGTGGACCAGCACGCGCTCGCGCAAATTGCGGTAGTGCAGCCAGGTCGCCAGTTCCTGCACCGCCGCGTAAATCAGCATCGCCTGCGGGCTGTCGTGCGGGGGCTCCCACTCCTTCTGGAAGACCATGTCCTCCAGGTCGGCCATCTGCTCCTCGGAGCGCAGGCCGGAGCGCAGCAGCCAGTCGCCCAGGGCCAGCGAGTGCCGCGACTCTTCGTAGCCCCAGTTGGCGTGGAACCAGGACCAACCCTGGTTGCTGCGGATCATCGGCAGCGCCTTGGCGATGTAGTCCGGCAGGTACATTTCCACGGCACAGAACGACTCGACCACGTCCGCGATGGCCGGGTCCATCGAGCGGTTGACCTGGTCCCAGGGGATGTCGTCGCGGATCGACCAGCGGCGTTTTTTCTCGGCGAGGTCGAAGAACTGGCGGTACATCTGGCTGAACCGTCGGCGGAGCGTGGGGTCGTCCGGGCGGAGTGTGGTGGACATTCCTGAGCACTCCTTGTAAGTCGAGGTCAGCCGGCCAGTTTCGTGGGGGAGGGTTTGCGAATGTCCCAGACCAGGCCGCACAGGCCCAGCAGGCGGATCACGTAATAGCTCACGTCGATTTCCCACCAGAAGAAGCCCTGACGGGCCGCACTCTGGCAGTGGTGGTGGTTGTTGTGCCAGCCCTCGCCGAGCGTAATCAGGGCCACGAACAGGTTGTTGCGGCTGGCGTCGGTGGTGCGGTAGCGCCGGTTGCCGAACAGGTGGCACAGCGAGTTCACGGCGAAGGTGGCGTGGTAGACCAGGATCGTGCTGATGATGAAGCCCCAGACCAGGCCGCTCCAGTCGCCGACCAGGAAGCAGACAATCGCCACCAGCAGACCGGGCAGCCAGTGCACGCGGTTGAGCCAGCGCAGTTCGGGGAAGCGCAGCCAGTCGCGGACCATGCCGAAGTCGGTGCGCTCGTGGCCGCCGCTCAGGATCCAGCCCATGTGCGACCACCAGAAGTTGCTGCGAATCGGCGAGTGCGGGTCGGCGGCGGTGTCGGAATGGCGGTGGTGCTGGCGATGGTGGGCGGTCCACCACAGCGGTCCCTTCTGCATGGCGCTGCAGCCGAGCCAGGCCAACAGCGCCTGAAAGACGCGACTGGTTTTGAAGGACCGGTGCGAGAAATAGCGATGGTAGCCGGCGGTGATGCCAAACATGCGCACGAGGTAAAAACCGGCGCAGAGCACCAGGGCGGTCGGGGTCACCGGCACGAAGAACACGGCCAGACACGCCACGTGTAACGTGAAGAAGGGCAGGCTGCGTGCCAGGAACTGGCAGCCGTGCCAGGTCCCAGAACGGCGCGGACGCCGGAGAGCTGGCGTCGGTTCCGTCGGGAGAGAAGCAGTGTGGATGGATGGCTCCTTGTGCTGCAGCGTCATGGGGTGGGGCGCGGCTGGTTGCGGGCCTTGCGAATGGCGCTCTGCTTGCGCAGTTCAGCCCGGCGTCGAACCTCACACGGCTTCTCGTAGTGCTTGCGCTTCCGCAGTTCCTTTTGCAGACCACTGCGCTCCAGCAATTTCTTGAAGCGCCGCAGCGCTGCGCCGATCGGTTCCCGGTCATGAACACGCATTCGCAGAGGCATAAGGTCTCCTCAACTTCAGGCCGTTCCACTCACCACCCGGTCAGTTTACTACCGGTTTGTTAAAAAATCCAGAGGCGTGGACAAAAAAACGACACCCAGGAAAGACGTACTCCGTCTCTCCTGGGGGCTTGCCACTGGAACTATAGCAGATGGATTCGGCGCCGTCCAGTCCGCGAACATGGCCCGGAGTGCCTGCGGAATGAGGCGGCGCGTGCGGAGCCGTGTGCCACTGCCTGGCCGCCCTGCTGAATCTGGATGCAGGTGCTGGAGATTTCGCGGGGCGGCCAGGCAGTGGCACACTCCAACACCCGCTGCCAATTTCGAGAGGAACACCTGGGCGGCTTCACCTCAAACGACAGGCACTCCCAGGTCGGCCCAGGCGGGGTCGGCGGCCTGGGGACTGGCGAAGGCGCGGAAGGGTCGGGCCAGCTGGCGCAGCGCGGCGCCGGGCAAATCGACCGTGCCCCACTTCGGACTGCGGACGCGCATGGCGGCGCGGTAGGCGGCGACCTCGACGGCGCGGAGCAGGTAACGACGACCGCGCCATTCCCACAAATCCCCAAGGTCCGCCGCGGGTTCGACATCGCCGGCCAGCTCGTAGACGAACACCAGCAGCGCCCGCGCCCGGCGCCGAAGGCGTCGGCCCAGCGCTGCAGATCGGCCACGTCCGCGGCGGTGGACCAGCACTCCCAGACGCGGCGCGGCCGTTGTCGCGGCCCGGCGGGGAAGCGGCGGCCCTTGACATCGAGCACCAGCCGCAGGTCGTCGGCGGGGTCGCAGACGATGAAGTCAAGGTTCTTGATGGGGGCCGCTCCCAGGACGGTGCGGCGCTGCTCGTTGACGGCGACGTAAGCGTAGCGGTGCTGGCGCAGGAACGCTTCAAAGGCGGCTTCGTAGCGGTTGCTGCGGTCCATCGCCCACCCCCTTCGGGGGAGTCATTAGTCATTAGTCATCAGTCATTAGTTATCTGGTTCTCTGTCTCGGGCAAATGTTCAGCCTGGAGAGGCGGCCCAGATAACTAATGACTGATGACTAATGACTAATGACTCCTTCGAGAATCTTGCGGATCGCCGCCGCCACCTCGGCCGCCGGCACCGCCTGCTCCACGCGCGTCTTCAGGTCCTTGACCTTCCAGGTGCCGCCGGCGAACTCGTCCGGCCCCGCGACCAGCGCCACGCGGAAGCCGCGCCGCTCCGCATACTGCAACTGCGGCCCGATCTTGCGCGGCTCCGGGTAGACCTCCACACCAATGTCCTGCGCTCGCAGTTCGCGCGCCAGCCGTTGATACTGGCCGAGGTAGTCCGCGCTGAACTGCACCACCAGCACCGGCGCCGGCGTCGCAACCTGCGGCAACATCTTCAACTCTTCCATCGCCGCCAGCAGCCGATCCAGGCCGAGCGACGCGCCAACTCCAGGCAGACTTTGCTTGGTGTAAAGGCCAGCGAGGTTATCGTAGCGGCCACCGGAGCAGACGCTGCCGATGTCGGGCTTGTCCAGAAGGAACGTCTCGAAGATCGTCCCGGTGTAATAATCTAGGCCCCGGCAGATCGATAGATCGATCTTGATGCGTGCCTCTGGCACCTCGGCTGTCCTGGCTACGGCAAGCAATTCTTCCAGGCAGCGGATGCCAGCAAGACCGATTTTCAGGTTTTCACGGCCTTCGTTGTTGTCCAACCTCTCAAACCATTGCCGAACTTGATACAAGATTTCCTTGTTTGTGCCGGCTTGTTGAGCGAGCGTTACCACAGCGGCGGCGGGGTCAGACGGAATTCCCGCTTCGATCATCTCAAGGAGCACGTTGGCACGACCAATTTTGGGCAACTTGTCGAGTGCACGCAAGATCGGCACAGACTTGTCTGCCAAGCCGTGAAGTTCCAGGAGGCCATTCAGGACGAGCCGGTTGTTCACCCGGATCTCAAACTTCTCGAAGCCCAAGGCACACATCAGATCATGGATCACTAACGCAGTCTCGATGTCGCTGGCATTGGACGTGGTGCCGATGGTGTCGAAGTCACACTGCCAGAACTCCCGGTAGCGCCCGTGCGCGGTGTTCTCCCCGCGCCACACCGGCCCCATCGCGTAGCGCTTGAAGGGCGTGCCGAGCTGGCCAATGTTCTGGGCGGCGAAGCGCGCGAACGGCACCGTCAGGTCGAAGCGCAGGGCCACGTCGCGGTCGCCATGATCGCGAAAGCGGTACACAATACGGTCGGACTCTTCCCCGCCCTTGCCGAGCAGGATTTCCGCGTATTCCAGGGCGGGCGTGTCGATGGGGGCGAAGCCGTAAGAGCGGTAAACGCGGCGGGCGGTTTCCAGCAAGCGCTCGCGCGGGATCATCAGGGACGGGGGGTAATCGCGAAACCCCCTGAGCGTGCGCGGTTCGATGAGGGTGGGTTGGGCAGCTTGGTCGCTCATGACGGATCCCCGTGGCGTTGTTCCTCAATGACTCCCGCAGACGCCCACGGGTTCACCGCCTGGTTCGTAGTACCGCCTTTAGAGCGGTTCACACTTGGTTTGCGCACAGCCTGTGGGACGGCTCTCCAGAGCCGTCCTTGTCTCGGAGACGGCTCTGGAGAGCCGTCCTTGTCTCGGAGACGGCTCTGGAGAGCCGTCCTACGGGGCGTGATCCACGCGGCTGTGAACCGCTCTAAAGGCGCTACTACGAACCAGCGCGTTACGACTGGTTGCGCTTCTTGTCCGCGACGCGCTTCATGAAGCGCTGCTCCTCGTCGGTCAGCGAGTTCTTGCCGTGCTCCAGGATTTTTTGCAGCAGCTCGTCCATGCGGCGCTCGTCGGCGGCCTGGCTCTCCTCCTCGCGCTGACGCTTGCGGGCGGCGCGGCGCTGCAGCCAGCGCTGGATGAAGTTCTGCCGGCGCTTCCGCACCGGCGGCGGCTGGTCGCGCTCCAGGCTGGTGTAGCCCTGCGAGAAATCGTAGCCGAACAGTGACTCCTCGCCGCCCGTCTCCAGGCGAATCCACTCCGCCTTGCACGCGAAGTAAATGAACACCGCCAGAAAGAACCACATCACCTCGTTCACGATGATCGAGAACGTGCCGACGATGAACATGACCAGGAAGCCGACGAAGATCGCCGTCAGCATCGACTGGCGGTAGCCCAGCCGCGGCCACAACGCTGCCTGGAACATGCGGCCGCCGTCCAGCGGAAAACCGATCAGCACCACGTTGAGCAGGAAGCTGACCCAGTTCACCCAGAAGAACATCGCCAGCAGCACCTGCCAGGTTTCCAGCGGCAGCCGATCCCCCAGGGAGACGGCCAGCAGCGAACCGGCGTGCGCCTTGCCGTCGTGGAAGTTGTACAGCTCGGGAACCCAGACCTGGTTGCCGCGCGGATCGAACGAGGGCACGAACTGGAACGCCACCAGGAC
The DNA here is from genome assembly GCA_963750165.1 of uncultured Gemmataceae bacterium. Taxonomy (GTDB): domain Bacteria; phylum Planctomycetota; class Planctomycetia; order Gemmatales; family Gemmataceae; genus CAVVPN01. Next base: position 2,610,755 of record CAVVPN010000003.1, read on the forward strand.
GCCGCCGACCAGCGTACACAGCAGCAGATTGACCAGCGGCCCGCCGGCGGCGCAGACGAAGTGGGCACGCGGGGTGTGCGGCAGTTCACAGGAGGCCAGACCGCCCAGCGGCCAGAGCAGCACTTCGCGGGCGTCGCCGTCCACCAGGCGGGCGGCGAAACAGTGGCCGAACTCGTGCAGCAGCACCGAGAAGAACAGCAGAATCATGATGACCAGCATGGCGGCGCCGCCGACGCTGCCCCACAGGGTCGCCGCCCGCAGCCACATGCCGAGCACGAACACCACGAACAGGATGTGCATACGGATCGTGATCCCGAACAGGCGTCCCAGCGGCAGCGACCAGCTAAACGGATCACGCATGGCATCCACCCGACAAGCACATGGATTCGGGAACCACTATCCAGATAGTATCAGCCGACCCCCGCCGACGCAATCACCCGTCTGCGGCCGGCGCCGGCGAGCGGCGCGGCGTCAGCCCGCCATGGAGCGCCAGACACGGCGGGCTGACGCCGCGCCGCTCGCCACGCGCTCGAGTATCAACGAGAAAAACCAGAATCCAGTTGTCCAGGATTGATCCCGGCGGTGATAATAGCGGATAGTTGCAGAAGCCGTGCCGTTTGCGGCCCGGCCCCCCGCCCCCGTGGAGACGACCGACATGGCCAAGCCGATGCCTTCCCCCGTGGACCCGCACCTGTTGCCCGTGCGCCGCCGGCTGACGCTGGCGGCGTTCCTGCGGCTGCTGGTGTGGACCTGGACCGCCGCGCTGCTGCTGACCGCCGGCTGGGTCGTGGCCCAACCGTGGCTGCTGCGCGGGGCCGACGCCGACCCGCGCTGGCTGGTGGTCGTCGGCGGCCTGGTGCTGGCGACCGCGGCCGCTGCCCTCGTGGCCTGGCTGCGCGCCCCTCGAAGCTCGAGGCAGCCCTGGCCCTGGACGAGCGCTTCGGCCTCCGTCGAGCGCACCACTACCCTGCTCGGCCTGACGCCGGAACAGCAGGACTCGGCCGCCGGCCAGGCGCTGCGAGCGGATGTGGAGGAACGGGTGCGCGGCCTGGATGTCGGCAGGCGTTTCGGCGTCGGACTGCCGTGGCGGCTGTGGCTGCCGCCGGCCGGCGCCGCGGTGCTGGTCGTGCTGGCCTGGCTGTTCGCGCCGGTGCCGCCGCCGCTGGGGGCCGCCGACACCAATGACGTGGCCAGGGTGAAGGTCAAGCCCGAACTGATCGAGAAGGCCAAGGACGAGTTGAAAGACGCGCTCAAGGCCGAGAAGGCAAAGGACCAGCCGCGCTCCGACAAGCTGCGTGAAATCCTCCTGGACATCGAGCAGATCGCCAACAACGACTTCGACCCGAACAACAAGGATGACGTGCTCGACCAGGCCAGGGCGCTCAACGACGAGGAAAAGAAGATCGACGAGGAGATCCAGAAGGCCGAGGAGCGGGAAGAGCATCTGAAAAAGGAGTTCGAGAAGGTGTTCGGCAAGGAGGACGAGGACAACCCGCGCAAGGAGGGGCCGGGCAAGCAGGCCGAGGACGCCCTGGGCAAGGGCGACCTCAACAAGGCCGCCGACGAGTTGAACAAGCTCGCCGGCGACCTCAAGAACGACAAGCTCAACGACGAGCAGAAGCAGCAGTTGCAGGACCAGATCCAGCAGATGAAGGAGCGCATCGACAAGGCCGCCGAGGAGCAGAAGCAGAAGCAGAAGGAGCTGGAGGAAAAGCAGAAAAAGGCGGAGGAGCAGAAGCAGCAGGCCGACAAGGAAAAAGCGCAGGCCAAGAACGAGCAGGAGAAACAGCAGGCCGAGGAGAAGCAGAAGGAGGCCGAGCAGAAACAGGCCGAGCTGAAGAAGCAGGAAGGCGAGCTGAAGGAGCAGGAGAAGCAGCAGCAGGACCTGAACAAACTGGGCCAGAAGCTGGGGCAGGCCGAGAAGGACCTGAAGGAGGGCGACGGCAAGGACGCGGCCCAGAAGCTGGGCGACGCGGCGAAGGATCTGAAGGACCTGGGCGCGGGCCAGGAGAAGCAGGACCTGGAGAACCTGAAACTCCAGTTGCAGAACGCCCGCGAGAAAATGCTGGCGGGGCTGGAAGGCGGGGGGCCGCGGCCATTCGCCCAGGACGGCGACACAAAGAGCAAGAACGAGAAGCAGCACGCCTTCGTGGACAGCAAGGGCAAGCAGCAGCGGGTCGGCTTCACCCAGGGCGGCAGCAACCAGTCGAAGTTCAGCGCGAAGGAAGTGCAGGGCGTGTTCCGTCAGGCCCAGCAGTGCGCCGCCGAGGAAACCGAGCGCCAGGGCGGCACTTTGGAGACGCGCGCCATCGAGTCGCACTACTTTGGCAAGCTGGCCAATGGCAAGAAGAAATGATATTGCGCTTGTCGCCTGAAAAAAGAAACATCGAGCCCGGCGCTAACCCCGTCGGGCTCGTTTTTTTCGGAGAAATCGGCGGCTGTGCGGCCGTGGCGGTTTGCATTCAGCCGGACTGTGACGTAGGAATTGGTTGTCCTCGACTTTTGGGGAGAAGAAGAGGACACTTTAGGGCCGTCCGACAGAGAGGGGATTGTCGGCGGCCCTTTTTTCGTACACAGAAGTCAGAAGTCAGAAGTCAGCAGTCAGCGGTCAGCGAGAAGGGTTGTGGTGCCAGGAAGTACACCTGGCGCCGCAACCCTTCGCTCTTTACACTGACCTCTGACTTCCAACCTCTGACTTCTGTTTTCGTGGGAGGAGCACATGCACCGCACTCGTCTGGCAGCCGTGGCGCTGCTCGGTCTGTTCGCCGGCGGCGTCGGCCTGCACGGCCAGGACAAGGTTGCCCCCGGCAAGGCCGGGCTGCCCGTTGGCCTGGTGGCCGCCGATGTCCAGGCCGCCGCCGCGTCCGTCGTCTGCTTCCTCGAAGGCCCGGCCGTGGACGCCGCGGGCAATATCTACTTCAGCGACATTTCCGGTAACCGTATTCTCAAACGCAGCCCCGACGGCAAGGTGACCGTCTTCCGCGCCGACAGCGGCCGCACCAACGGCAACACCTTCGACGCCCAGGGTCGTCTGCTCAGCTGCGAGGGCGCCGAGAACGGCCCCGGCGGCCGCCGCCGTGTCGTCCGCACCGACCTGAAGACCGGCAAGGTCACGGTCATCACCGAGCGCTTCGGAGGCAAGCGCTACAACAGCCCCAATGACGTTGTGGTGGATCCGAGCGGCCGCATCTGGTTCACGGACCCGCGCTACGGCGCCGACCGCAGCGACCTGGAGATGACCGACGAGAGCGTCTATCGCGTGGACCCCGACGGCACCGTGACGCGCGTGCTGACGCAACCGCAGATCGACCGGCCCAACGGCCTCGCGATGACGCCGGACGGCAAGACGTTGTACGTGATCGACAGCCATCCGAAGGTGGGCGGCAACCGCAAAATCTGGGCGTTCGCGGTGACGGCGGACGGCAGTTTGAAGGACCGGCGGCTGGTGTACGACTTCGGCAAGGGCCGCGGCGGCGACGGCATGCGCCTGGACAGCAAGGGCAATTTGTGGGTGGCCGCGGGCATCTACAACAAGCGCGGCCCCGGCGAGACGCTGGACGTGCCGACCGGCGTGTATGTGATTTCGCCGCAGGGCAAGCTGCTGGGCGCATCCCCACCCCGGAGGACCTGATCACCAACCTGGCGTTCGGCGGCGCGGACCGCAAGACGCTGTACGTCACCGCGGGCAAGACGCTGTATCAAATCCCGGTGAGCGTCGCGGGCTACAGCCTGTACCCGCCAACGGCGAAGTAGCTGACGGATTACCGGAGTGGTAGCGGAAGTCGCCAGACTTCCGAAGCGCCGACTGGAGTGGTAGCGGAAGTCGCCAGACTTCCGAAGCGCCGACGGAAGTCTGGCGACTTCCGCTACACCGATTGGCCCGCGCTGAACTTGCTCGTCAACACCGCGTCGCTATACCATTCCGCATGAAGACACTTGCCGAACTCCAGGCGATTCACGACCTGCCGCTGCCCGAGTTGATGCTGCGGGCCGCCGAGGTCCACCACACGCACCACCGCGCTGACGACATCCAGCGCTGCGCCCTCCTGAGCATCAAGACCGGCGGCTGCCCCGAGGACTGCGGCTACTGCGCCCAGAGCACCGCTTCGACACCGGCGTGCCGGCGACGGCGCTGCTGAGCGTCGCGGAGGTCACGGAGCGGGCGCGGCGGGCCAAGGAACTCGGGGCGACCCGCTTCTGCATGGGTGCGGCGTGGCGCTCCGCCAAGGACGGGCCGGCGTTCGAGCAGGTGCTCGACATGGTGCGGGCGGTGCGGGCGCTGGACCTGGAAGCGTGCGTCACCCTCGGCATGCTCACCGACGACCAGGCGAAGCGGCTGCGCGACGCGGGGCTGACCGCGTATAACCACAACCTCGACACCTCCAGAGATTTTTATCCGTCGATCATCTCGACGCGCACCTACGACGACCGCCTGGCGACGCTGCGGGCGGTCAGCAAGGCGGGCATCGCGGTCTGCTGCGGTGGCATCGTCGGCATGGGCGAAACAGTGCGCGACCGGCTGCAACTGCTGGCGGAGCTGGCGGCGCTGGAGCCGCCGCCGGAGAGCGTGCCGATCAACTGCCTCGTGCCCATCACCGGCACGCCGCTGGAACAGGCGCCGCCGATCGACTCCATCGAACTGGTACGGCTGATCGCCACGGCGCGGATCGCGTTTCCACGGGCGCGCGTCCGCCTCAGCGCCGGCCGCGACCGCATGAGCCGCGAACTGCAAATCCTCTGCTTCCTCGCGGGGGCCAACTCGATTTTCTTCGGCGAAAAACTGCTGACGGCCCCGAACCCGGACGCCAGCGCCGACGCCGACTTGTTCCGCGCGATGGGCCTGCCCGTCCTCGCCCCCGCCGCGCCATGAGCCTGTTCGCACGCTGGGCCGCCACGCTGGACCGGCTGCGCGCCGCGGGCCGCTACCGCGATCTGGCCACGCCGCACGGCATCGACTTCACGTCCAATGATTACCTGGGCTATGCGAAGTTGCCGCCCGAGACGGCCGCCACGGAGTTGGCCCGAAGCGGCACGGCGTCGCGGCTATTGCGCGGCCAGCATCCGATCTGGGAGCGGGTCGAAACTGCGCTGGCCGCCTGGCACGGCGCAGAGGCGGCCCTGCTGCTGACCAGCGGCTACGTCGCCAACGAGGGCCTGCTCTCGACCGTCCTTGAATCGACGGACTGGGTCGCCTCCGACGCCCTGAACCACGCTTCGATCATTGATGGCCTGCGTCTCAGCAAGGCGGAGCGCTTCATCTACCGGCACCTCGACCTGGACCACCTGGAGAGCGGTTTGGCGGCGGTCGCGCGCGGGCGAACGGCGGATCGGCAGCTGTTCGTCGTGACGGAATCGCTGTTCAGCATGGAGGGGGACGCGGCGCCGCTGGCGGAGCTGGCGGCCCTGGCCCGCCGCCACGGCGCCCACCTCATCGTGGACGAGGCGCATTCGACCGGCTGTTTCGGCGCCGCGGGCTCGGGCCTGGTGGACGCGGCGGGGCTGCGCGGCGACGTGCTGGCGACCGTCCACACCGGCGGCAAGGCGCTGGGCGTCGCCGGGGCGTACATCTGCGGGCCGCCGTCGCTGCGCGAGTTGCTGGTGAATCGCTGCCGGCAGTTCATCTTCACGACGGCCCTACCGCCGTTGCTGGGAGCATGGTGGCTGGAGGCGTTGGCGCGCGTCCGCGAGGACGCCGCCGGCCGGGCGCGGCTGCACGACAACGCCGAGCTGTTTCGCCAGGAACTGGCGCGGCACGGCAGCGCGGCCCTGGGCGCGCATTACCTGGTGCCGGTGCTGATCGGTGACGACAACCGGGCAGTGGCGGCGGCGCGGCGATTGCAAGCGGCCGGCTTCGACCTGCGTGCCGTCCGACCGCCGACGGTGCCGCCGGGCACGGCTCGGTTGCGCGTGTCGGTCCACGCCGACCACACGCGCACGGAGTTGATCGGCTGTGCCGCGGCCATCGCGGAGGCGCTGCGATGAGCGATTTCATTGTGCTCGGCACCGACACCGACGCGGGCAAGACGACGTTCGCACTGCTGTGGCTGGCGGCGTTCGCAGACGAGTATGCGTACTGGAAGCCGCTCGAAACCGGCGCGTCCGACAGTGACACCCTGCGGTCCCTGGTGCCCGGCGCCACGGTTCACCCGCCGCTGGCGTCGTTTCAGAGTCCGGTCGCGCCGCTGCTGGCGGCGATTCAGTCCGGGGGCACGGTCCCCAGCGCCGCCGCCATCGCCGCGTCCCGCCCCGCCGCACATCCCCTGCTCATCGAAACCTTTGGCGGCCCGTTCTCTCCACTGAACGCTGACGAGCTGCAGACGGAATTGGTGCGGCGACTGGCTCTGCCGTGTGTACTGGTGACACCGTCGCGCGTCGGCGCCATCGGCCGCACCCTGCAATGTCTGGAAGCATTGCAGTCGCACAGCCTTTATCCCGCCGCGGTCGTGCTGCTGGGGCCGCCGGACGACTTCGCGGTCGAGCAGATCGCCCGGCACCGCCCGCACCTGCCCGTCTTCGGCGTCGAGCCGCCTGCCGCCTGGCAGCCCGAATCCGTCGCCGCCGCGGCCCAGCGGCAGCGCCCGATCCTGGACGCCCTCCGCGCCTGCCTGCCGCCGCCGACCGACACAACCGCGGAGTGGGTCGCGCGCGACCGCCGCGCCGTCTGGCACCCGTACACATCGCTGGCCGAGCCGGACGCGCCGCTGGTGGCGGTCGCGGCGCAGGACGAGTTCATCACCCTGGCCGACGGCCGCCGCGTCATTGACGGCATTTCCTCGTGGTGGACGATCCTGCACGGCCACCGCCACCCGGTACTGCTGGAGGCGCTGCGGCAGGCGCTGGCGGTCTTCGATCACGTCCACTTCGCCGGCGTCACGCACTCCCCGGCGGTCGAGCTGGCGGAGCTGCTGCTGCACAGCGCCCCGTGGCCGTCCGGCGGCCGCGTCTTCTACTCGGACAACGGCAGCACCGCGGTCGAGGTGGCGCTGAAGCTGGCGTATCAATTCTGGTGCCACCAGGGCGAGTTGCAACGGACCTGCTTCATCGGCTTCGAGCACGGCTACCACGGCGATACCTTCGGCGCCATGGCGCTGAGCCGCGACCCGGTGTTCTTCGGCCGCTTCGAGCCGCTGCTGTTCGAGGCGGAGATGGTGCCGGTGTCGGCGGAGCGGCTGGACGCGGCGCTGACGCGGCGGGCGGGCCGGGTGGCGGCGGTGCTGCTGGAGCCGCTGGTGCAGGGCGCCGGCGGCATGCGCATGCATACGCCGGACGAACTGCGGGCCATCGCCGAGGTGACGCGGCGGCACGGCGTGCTGTTCATCGCGGATGAGGTGATGACGTGCGGCCGCACCGGCACGGTCTGGGCGCACACGGCGGCGGGCGTGGCGCCGGACCTGATCTGCGCCGCCAAGACGCTGACGGGTGGCATGCTGCCGCTGGCCGCGACGCTGGCGGCGCCGCACATCGTCGAAGCGTGGCAGACGAGCGACCCGGCGCGGACGTTCTTCCACGGCCACTCGTTCACGGCGCATCCGCCGGCCTGTGCGGTCGCCATCGCCAGCTGGCGGCTGCTGCTGGAGCGGGGACTGCAGGAGGCGCGGCGCATCGAGGCGTTCTGGCGACAGGCGCTGCCGCCGCTGCGGGAGGCGCCAGGCGTGCGCGACGTGCGCGTGTGCGGCAGCATCGCCGCGGTGGAACTGGACGTGGCGGGCGGTTATCTGGCCGACGTGGGGCGTGAACTGCGACGGCGCTGTCTGGAGCAGGGCGTATTGCTGCGGCCGCTGGGCAACGTGCTGTATGCGCTGCCGCCGTTGTGTACGTCGGCGGAGTCGCTATGCCGCATTGCCGCGGCCATCGCGATGGCGGTACAATCCTGACGGAAACCGTGCGCTGATTTCCGGGGAGAAATGGTCATGCCGATTCACGATTGGTCGCACGTAGATGCTGGGATTTTCCACGCCTTCCACCAGCAGTGGCTCATTTCACTTACCAACGCGCTGAATAGTGGCGTTCTGCCATCGGATTACTACGCACTACCAGAACAGCACGCGGCCGGGTTTGGGCCGGATGTCCTGACTTTGCAAGGCGCAGGAGGACAACAACGAACCGGCGAGCGAGACGGACATGGAGTTCTACCGCCGCAAGCAGAAGCCCATCGTCGTCCGCCACGTCAGCGGTGATCGTGTCGTGGCCATGATCGAGATCGTCTCGCCTGGCAACAAGTCCAACCGCAATGCCCTCCGCTCATTCGTCGAAAAGGCGGCCGAACTGCTCGACCAGCGGATTCACCTGCTGATTATCGACCTGCTGCCGCCCGGCCGCCGCGACCCGCAGGGCATCCACGCCGCCCTCTGGGAGTACATCGCCGGCCAGGAATACGAGCCGGCCGCCGGCAAGCCATTGACGCTGGCGGCTTACGAAACAGTCCTGACTGTGCGGGCGTTCGTCCAGCCCGTGGCGGTCGGCGACACGCTGCCCGACATGCCGCTGTTCCTGGAGCCGAACGGCTGCGTGCCCGCGCCGCTGGAGGCCACCTATCAGACCGCCTTCGCTGCCATGCCGCGGCGCTGGCGGCGCGTCCTGGAAGCGCCGGCCTCCTGACCGGTCAGCAGCGACGCCGGAGGAACCGAAGCGTCCCAGTTTATTCCCCTGAATGCCAAAAGGATCGTCCATGCCTTCCAACGATTTCCGCCTGCCGGACGACTTCCCCGACCTGTCGCTTCCGGAGCGCACCGACAAGCCCGCCGAGCCCGCTCACCCGGCGGCTCCCCGCGCTCCGTCTGGCTGGCGCGTCGGCGACCGCGTCCTGGCGCCGTGGGAGCCGCAGTTCCTCTACGCCGGCCGCGTCGCCCAGCTCGACGGCAACCGCGCCCTCATCCAGTTCGACGACGGCGACGCCGGCTGGGTCGTGGCCGAGCAAATCCTGCCATTGACCATCCCGAAAGGGCAAAAAGTCCTCAGCCGCAAGCGCATGGGCCAGGCATTCTTCCCCGGCGAGATCCGCGAGGTGCGCGGCGACGAGGTGCTGGTCGTCTTCGCCGACGGCGGCGAGGAATGGACGCGCGTCGGCGCCCTCCGCATTCCCTGCCAGCCGCGCGGCGGAGCGACGCCCACCCAGGTCGCCTCGCACCTGGCCTTCCTGCAACACCTGCAGCCCGGCGACCGCGTCTCGGCGCCCTCGGCCGGCGACCTGCTCCGCGTCGGCAGCGTCCACCTGATCGAGGAGCGGCAGGCCTACATTCGGTTCGACGACGGCAGCCGAAGCTGGGTGCCCCTTGAGCAACTCGTACCATTGCAGATCCCCGTCGGGCTGCGGGTGCTGGGGCGGTGGCGGATGGGCCGCGATTTCCACCCGGGCACGGTCGCCGAGGTGGACGGCGACCGGATTTATCTGCGCTACGATGATGGCAACGTGGAATGGACCACGCCCGCGGCCCTGGCGCTGCCCACCCAGTCCATCGACCCGAGCGCCCACCCCGCCCGGCAGGACGTCCCCGTGCAGCAGGGCTCGGGCGGTCGGGGGAAGTGGTTCTGGATCGTCATCGTGATCTGGATCCTGGGCTCGGTGCTACGCGCGTGCAGCCGCTGAGGCCGCGCCGCCGGATTGCCCTTGCCGCCGCGGCCGCGTTCTGCGAAGCAATACCAGGGGCGCCGCGGGACCGCCCTCACCGCATGAACCGCCCCGCGAGTGAGGCCGCGCATGACCGTGTTGCTGAGCGTCCAGGGGCTGACCAGGGGTTTCGGGCCCCGGCCGCTGTTCACCGATCTGTCCCTCGACCTCCGCGCCGGCGAGCGCGTCGGCCTCATCGGCCCCAACGGCTCCGGCAAAACGACGCTGCTGCGGTTGCTGGCCGGCCTCGACGAGCCCGACGCCGGCAACCGTGCCCTGCGCCGCGGCGCCCGCCTCGGCTACGTCCCGCAGGACGACACCTTCCCGCCCGGCCAGTCCGCCCGCGCCGCCGTGCTCGCCGCCCTGGCCGCGGAGCCTGGCGAGGAGCACGAGCACGAAACCCGGGCTGCCATCGCGCTGACGCAGGTGGGCTTCGCCGACCCGGACCAGGCCGCCGACACGCTCTCTGGCGGCTGGCGCAAACGGCTGGCGCTGGCCCGCGCCCTGGTCCTGCGGCCCGAACTGCTGCTGCTCGACGAGCCCACCAACCATCTCGATTTGCCGGCCGTCGCCTGGCTGGAGCGGTTGCTGCAGGGGGCCCCCTTCGGCTACGTCGTCGCCACGCACGACCGGGCTTTCCTGCGCGGTCGCCGGCGAGGTCATCGAGATCAACTGCGCTTACCCCGGCGGCTACTTCCGCGCGGCCGGCCCCTACGACGACTTCGCCGAGCGGCGCGCGCAGTTTTTGGAAGCGCAGGCACGGCGTGAGGAGTCGGTCGCCAACCAGGTACGCCGCGAGACAGAGTGGCTGGGCCGCAAGGAATCCGCCCAGCGCAGCAAGTCCGCGGCACGCATCGCGGACGCCGCCCAGCGCCGCCAGGAACTTGCGGAATTGCGCTACCGCAATTCCGCCGGCGGCGCCGCGGGCATTGATTTTGTCGGCACTGGCCGGCAGTCGCGCAAGCTGCTGACCGCGATCGGGCTGGCGAAGGCGCTCGGCGGCCGGCCGCTGTTCGCGGGGCTCGACCTGCTGCTGACGCCCGGCACCCGGCTCGGCGTGCTCGGCGCCAACGGCAGCGGCAAGAGCACACTGCTGCGCGTGCTGGCGGGCGAGCTGGCCCCGGACGCCGGCACCGTCACGCGGGCCGAGGGGCTGCGGGCGGTGATGTTCGAGCAAGGTCGGGCCAGCCTGGACCCGGCGGCGCCGCTGCGGAAGGCGCTGTGCCCCAATGGCGACACCGTGGTTTATCGTGGGAAATCGCTGCACGTGATCGCCTGGGCGAAGCAGTTCCTGTTCCGCGAGGAGCAGATGGACGTGCCGGTGGACGACCTGTCCGGCGGCGAGCAGGCGCGCGTGCGCATCGCCCAGCTGATGCTGCGGCCGGCCGACCTGCTGCTGCTCGACGAGCCAACCAACGATCTGGACATCCCGGCGCTGGAGGTGCTGGAAGAGAGCTTGACGGAGTTCCCCGGGGCGCTGGCGGTGGTGAGCCACGACCGCGAATTGCTGGACCGTGTGTGTACGGAGGTGGTCGGGCTGGACGGCCGCGGCGGCTCGGCGATGTACGGCAGCGTCGGGCAGTGGCTGACGGCCTACGAGCGCGCGGCGGCAGAAGCGGCGGAGGCGGCCAGGCCCGCGGCGGCAGCGGCGCCCCGGCCGGCGACCGCGGCCGTAAAGCCGCGCCGCCTCAGCTACCGCGAGCAGCAGGAACTGGAGCAGATGGAGGCCGCCATCCTCGCCGCCGAGGAAACGGTGGTCGAGCGCCAGACGGCGGTCGAGCGGGCGGCGACCGCGGGACACGTCGCGCTGGCGGACGCCTGCCGGGCGCTGGAGGAGGCGCAGCGGACGGTCGAGCGGCTGTACGAGCGCTGGCAGGAGCTGGAGGCGCGGCGCACATGACTGTAGATGAACGATTCCTGCAAGCGATCCGGAACCAGCCGGACGACGACGCGCCGCGGCTCATCTTCGCCGACTGGTTGGAGGAGCACGGCCGGGCCGAGCAAGCCGAGTTCATCCGCGTTCAGTGTGCGCTGGCAACCGCGGCGGAGCACGAGCCGGGGCGAAACGAGCTACTGGCTCGTACTGAAGAACTCCAGAGCCGGCATGAGGTTGACTGGCAGGCAAGACTACCCGAGATCCCTGGGGTGACCTGGCTTTCGTTCCGGCGGGGTTTTCCCGACGCTATCGAGGCGGATGAGCCCGCAACTTTCCTGCGCTACGCCTCACGTATCTTCGCCGCCGCGCCGGTCCAGCAGGTCCGATTTTTCTCGTGTCCTGACGACCAGGCGGAGGAGTTGGCGCGCTCCCCCTACCTGGCTCGTCTGGCCACCCTGGACCTGAACTCCGCCGCCTTCGGCGAACGGGGCCTGTCATCCTTTTGGCATTCCCCACACCTCCGTGGTCTGCGCTCCCTGCTGTTGGCCGACACCGAACCGGGTTTGGCAGTCATCGAAGAACTGGCATCCTCCACCGTTCTGCCTGGGCTTGCGACCCTGGACCTGCGGCACAACATGCTCGACGACACCCACGTGCAAATGTTGGCGACGGGCCGCCACTTGCCGGGGTTGCGTCGCCTCCGTCTGGCCCGCAACGGCATCGGCGACGAGGGCCTGCAGGCGCTGGCGTCCGCGCCGTTCCTTGCCGGGCTCACACACCTGGACCTCTCCGAGACGTCTGTCGGTAACGAGGGCTTGCAGATACTGGCACACTCGAGGCGCGCTTCGGGATTGCAATCGCTGGACCTCGCCGAGGACCTGGATGTCGGCGATGCGGGCGTGATGGCACTGGTGGCGTCCGATTGGCGGGCGCTGACCAGTCTCCGCTTGAACGGCACGCAGATCGGTCCCAACGGGGTTGCCGCGCTGGCGGCCTCGGCCGTGGTGGAGCGCTTGCGCTACCTGGACCTCGGTTCCCTGGAACTGAATCATGCTGCCATCCAACGCCTGGCAACTTCCCGCTTCCTGAGCGGCTTGACACGCCTGGGCCTGTCCATGAGCGGGTTGGGGGACGAGGACGCAATCCTGCTGGCCACCTCGCCGGTGTTGCACTCCCTCCGCGAGCTGGATCTCAGCTTCAACGGCATCGGCGACCCGGGTGTACGGCGGCTCGCCTTGAGCGCGCCGCTCAGTGGCCTGGAATCATTGGCACTGGAGAGCACCCAGCTGGGATGGGCCGGGGCAGAAGCCCTGGCCGGCACGGAGTGCTTGACCGGGTTGAGGAAGTTGGGCGTCGGGTACAACGCCATCGGTGTCGCGGGGGCGAAGGCACTGGTGGCCTCCCCCCGGTTGCAGCGGGTCACGAACCTGAACCTGAACAGTACCACGCTGAGCCCCACCGGACTCGCGGAACTCCTTGAACTGCCGGAGGTCTCCCGCTTGCGGACGCTGGAATTGTGTGGTAACGAACTGGGGGATGAAGGCTGCCAGGCGCTGGCGCGTTGCCCACACCTGGCGTCCTTAAGGACGCTCTGGCTCAGCAGCAACGGCATTGGGGACGCCGGGGCGATCGCCCTGGCCCGATCGTCGCACCTGGGCTCGTTGATTCGCCTGCACCTGTACAACAACAAGATCGCCGACGCCGGCGCCCAGGCACTGGCAGACTCGCACGACCTGGCGCGCCTGCGCACCGTGGACCTGCGGCATAATCAGGTTGGGCCGGCGTCCTTTGCCCTGTCGAAGCGCTTTGACAGTCAAAGCTTGTGGTAGGACACGCCAGGTATCGGTTGCGGTGTGACGATCAGCGTGAACTCTTCCCACCATTCTACCTGATTCGGTTGGATGCGCAATGTCCGGCTCGCAAAATCTTGGCGCTCTTGGCACCCTTGCGCGACCCGACAGAGGCAGGCTTCCGCCGGCGCCGCCCGGCACGTCCGTTTGGCGCCGCGCGGCACGCGCCCTCCTGGCAACCTTGGCACCCTTGCGCAGCCCGGCAACGGACAGCCCGGCAAGGCACTACATCCGGCCTTCGTGCCGCGCCCACCCGACATCGCCTGGCACTCGCATCCGCGTCCAGATGAGAGGCGCGCCGCGTGGCCATGTGGCCATGTTACTCGAACCGACACGCCAGCGTTCAGCGTTTGTCCAGCACGCGCTCCTTGACCTCCGCGAGCTTCCGCACCGACAGCCAGCCGCGCAGCAGATACCCCGAATTGCTCAGGTTCTGCTCGGTCGGCGCACTGCTCGACTTCGTCTCACCGCGCGCCGCCGTGGGGTGAACGTCGTTCTTGTTGAGCAGGGTGCCGTTCCAGTCCTTCGGCCGCCGCTTGAGGATTTCGGCCTCGTAGTCGATCAGCGGCAGCTGCTTCTCCTTCGCCAGCTGCCGCAGCGCCACGTTGTAGCTTTTCGACAGCTCGGGCCGGCCGATGTGCGGCGGAATCGTTGACAGCACCACAATGGTGCCGTTGTCCAGGATCATGTCCACCGCCTTCGCCATGTCCTTGCGGTAAGCGTCGAGCGGCCGGCCGGCGCTGACATCATTGGTGCCGAGCATCAGCACCGCCACCTGCGGCTGATACTTCTTGAGCAGCGCCGCCAGCGCCGGCAGCCCATTGTGGCCGCCCGCCAGGAACTGGTCGGCGCGCATGCCGCCGGCCGCGGTGTCGGAGCGGCCGCCGGGCCGGTCCACCGCCGCCAGATACCAGCCGTCGAGATCATTGTTCTTGCCCGTGTGCATCCACTGGAGCACGGCGCGGTCGCGCGGCGTCCGGCCCTCGCCGCCGCGGGCCCACTGGCCGTAGGGGTTGGCGTGCGTGATCGAATCGCCCAGGTGCAGCACCACGCCCGGCTTGCCCTTGAACTGCGCGGCGACCTTGCGCATTGCCGTGCTGTAGTCCCAGCCTTCCGCAATCGGTTTCGGCTCCCCGGCCCGCGCTGCGGGCAGCGGGGCCAGCACGAACAGCAGCAGGATGATCGGCCAGCGACGGATCATGAGAGTTCTCCCTGAGAAGGTTAGCCCATGGTGCCGAACTGCCGGTCGCCGGCGTCGCCGAGGCCCGGCACAATGTACTTGCTGGCGTTGAGGTGGCTGTCAAGTGCCGCGAGGTAGATCGGCACGTCCGGGTGCGCCTGCCGCAGTGCCTCGACGCCTTCCGGCGCCGCGATCAGGCCGATGAACTTGAGCCGCGTCAGGCCGCAGCGCTTGAGCAGATCGACGACCGCCACGGCACTGCCACCGGTCGCCAGCATCGGGTCGAGCACGAACGCCAGGTCCACCGTGGTTCGTGCCGGCAGCTTGTTGTAATAAGTGACCGGCCGCAGCGTCTGATGGTCGCGGTACAGGCCCAGGTGCCAGACCTGCGCCGCCGGCACCAGTTCCAGGATGGCCTCGGCCATGCCCAGGCCGGCACGCAGGATCGGGAACAGCCCCAGCACCTCCGCCAGCTCGTGGCCGGTACACTCGGCCAGCGGCGTCTGCACGGTGATGGGCCGCAGCCGCAGGTCGGCGCTGGCCTCGAAGAACAGCATCTGCGAAATCTCGCGGACGACCTCGCGGAAGGCGCGCGGCCCCGTGGCCTGGTCGCGCAACTGCGCCAGCCGGTGCAGCACCAGCGGTTGGCGGGATACGTGGACCATCTCGGACATGGCGATACTCCTTGCGGGAGGGGCGGGGCGGTCAACCGGCGTCGTCGGCCGCCTCGAACACCGGGCCGCATGCCAGTTCCAGGCCGGGCAGTAGTCGCGTGCGGTACACCTCCGGCGGCCGCACGGTGCGCTCGCGCCACCGGCCGCCCGCCCGCCGCAATACCAGCAGTTCCCGTCGCTCCGCGTCGAAAATCCAGTATTCCAGCACGCCGAACAGCAAATACTCCTCGCGCTTCTCGGCGTAGTCGCGCTGCTCGGAGCCGGGTGAGATCACCTCCAGGACGATCTCGGGCACCCACAATTCCCAGAGCGGCTCGTCGTCGGGCGGTGGCGTCTGGTAGACCGCCAGGTCGGGGTGGCGTTCGCTCTCCAGGGCGGCGATGAGGAGCTTGCACTCGCTGCCGGCGGCCAGGGTGTGAATGCGGCCGGCGTGGGCCAGGTCGTAGGCCGCCAGCTGGCGGCGCAGGGCGCTGAGCTGGGCGAGGTGGCGGCGGCCAGGCACGTCGCTCACGACGAGGACTCCGCGGGCGAGTTCGTACAGGTAGCCCTCCTGGCGGTCGGCGCCGGCGAACTCGTCCAGGCGCAGCCGCCGGCCCTGGTCGGCGGGGCCAACGGTCAAGGTCACTCCGGCCATGCCTTCCTCCTCCGTGGACTGCCGCCGAGTGTAAGAGGCTGTGCGAGAAGTAGGTCCGGCGAGCCGAGCCGGCCCCGCAGTGGGTGCCGCTCGGCTCGCGGCACCTACCTCGGAAGTAGGTCCGGCGAGCCGAGCCGGACCCGCGGTGGGTGCCGCTCGGCTCGCGGCACCCACCGTTTCGCACAGACACTAACGGCCCCGGCGACGGACTCAACCGGGCAGTTTCGCCTGGTTCAGCCGCTTCATCAAACTGGGCTTGCCGCCGTGACGATCACGCAGTTCGCGGAAGCGCTGCGCCGCCTCGGCGGTTTGGCCGCTGCGCTCCGCCAGGTCGCGCAGATCGACCAGCAGCCGCACCGCCTCGTCGTATTCCTTCGGCTTCTTCGACTCGATCAACGCCTCAACCTGCCGCCACACCTCGGCGGCGCGCGGCGCCAGATCGTCGAGGTATTTGGCCCGTTCCGCCGCCTTCTTTTTGGCGCGGGCCGCTTCCTCTTTGGCCTTCTTCTCGGCGGCGCGGCGGCGGTTCTCCTCCTCGCGGTGCTCCGCGGCGTCCAGCAGGTCCAGTACGCGCCGCCGCGGCGGCCCCGCGTCGGCCGCCGGTTGCTTGCCGCGGCGGGCGGCGCTCCAGTCGCGGAAGCGGCGCTGCAGCGTCATCTCCAGTGTGGCGCCTTCGCCGGCCAGCAGGTCCAGGATCACCGCGTCCTTGTCCGTCGCCGGCAGGCTCGCCACCCACGCGCGCGGGTCCTCCTGCTGTGGCCCGCGACCGGCCAGGTCCGCGGACGCCTCGGCCGCCACTTCGAGTAAATCGGCGTCGATCTGCAGGAATTTGCACAACGCCCGCTGCGCCGCCGTCAACTGCCGCAGCCCCGGCGGCACCGGCGGCTCCACCGCGTCCTCCGCGATGTCGTCGTGCCAGGCCGTGTGAATGCCCATCAGCCAGCCGAGGTACAGGCCGCGCAAATCGCCCGCACCCAACTCCGCCCGCAGCGGCAACAGGTCGTCCAGCGCGTCGTTGTCCACCCACGCTTCATCGTCGGGCGGGTCGTCGTAATAGCAGTTCAGGTCGATCACCACGGCGTCGCGCTTCTGCCAGGCCGTCACCCGGTCTTCGATGCAGTACGGTTGCACGTCGGCCAGGGCCAGCCACGCCGCCGGCACACGGAGCATGAGCCGGCGCGACCCCCAGTTCGCGAAGTACAGGTGGGCGTCGTAATACTTCTCCATCAACTTGTTGGGGTCGCCGCGGAAGTCGCCGAAGTGGTACTCGTTGACGAAGCTGGTCGCGGTGATCTCGGCGCGCGTGGACAGCTCGCGCACCGCTGCCTGCTGCTTCTGGTCCAGCGGTTTATCGACCGCCCGGAACTCGTAATACTGGTATTCGCTCATGGTCGCTCGCCGGTTTGCGTTCAGAAAGCCACCCGGAGGGCCATTGTATCGAACCGGGCGCGGGCTGTTTCTTGCAATCGACCGCCAGCGGCCGTATAGTCCACGATGCCCGGCGCGGCCGCGCCGCCGGGCCGTTGCTACCGGAACAGACGCTGTCGCCGCCCCCCTTGACCGGCCAGGGAATCGCAGCGACCGCCGCCCGGAACGGACCTCCCGAGAGCGCACATGGATCAACTCACCCTGCGCCGCATCCGTTGCGGCGACCCCGGCGCCGCCCGGCAACTGGCCGACCTGCGCCGCCAGCTCACGTCGCAGGCCGACGTGATGTCGCCGCGCGGCCGGCAGCTCACCGTGGCCGTCTTCGGCGAACCGCTGCCGCCCACGCGCGTCGTCGAGCGCATTTGCACCGACGTGCGCATGCGCGGCCTCGACGCGCTGCTGCACTACACCGAGCGGCTCGACGGCGTTCGCCTCACGGCCGAGACAGTGCGCGTCAGCGCCGCCGAGCTGGCCGCCGCCCACGCCGCCGCGGAGCCCGCGTTCCTGGAGACGCTGCGGCGCGTGCGGCAGAACGTCCTGAGCTTTCAGCTGGGCCTGTTGCAGAGCGAGGCGGTGCTGAGCGTGGTCGGCAGCCACGAGCTGCGACTGCGCTATCGGCCGATGCGCCGCGTCGGCGTGTGCGTGCCCGGCGGCGCCGCGGCGTATCCGTCCACGCTGCTGATGACGGTGTGCCCGGCGCAGGCGGCGGGCGTCAAGGAGATCGCGGTGGTGCTGCCGCCGACGCCGACCGGGGCGTACCACCAGGACATGCTGGCGACCTGCCGCGAACTGGGCGTGACGGAGGTGTACCGCGTCGGCGGCGCCCAGGCGGTGGCGGCGCTGGCCTACGGCGTCACGGGGCTGCCGGCGGTGGACATGATCGTCGGCCCCGGCAACGTCTTCGTGACGCTGGCCAAGAAGTTCGTCTACGGCCAGGTGGCCATTGATTGTCTGGCGGGGCCGACCGAGGTGGTGGTGCTGGCGGACGCGAGCGCAGCGCCGGCGTTCATCGCGTCGGACCTGCTGGCCCAGGCGGAGCACGACCCGGCGACGAGCATTCTCATCACCTGGCACGAGCCGTTGCTGGACGCGGTGACGGCGGCGCTGCGCAGCCAGTGCGCGGCGCTGGCCCGCGCCGACCAGGCCCGCCACAGCCTGGAAAACTTCGGGGCTCTGGTGCTGGCGCGCGACGCGGACGAGGCGGTGGAATGGGTGAACCAGATTGGGCCGGAGCACCTGCATATCGCGACGCAGGACGCCGAGGCGCTGGTGCCGCGCATCGACAACGCCGGGGCGATCTTTCTGGGGCACTATTCGCCGGTGGCGCTGGGCGACTACGCGGCGGGGCCGTCGCACGTGCTGCCGACCGGCGCCACCAGTCGCTTCGCCAGCGGGCTGTCGGCGAACGATTTCCTGCGGCGCTCAAGCGTGCTGTCGTACACGCGCGCCGGCCTGGAGGCGCTGGCGCCGGACGTGATCCGGCTGGCGCAGAAGGAGGGGTTGACGGCGCACGCGGCGAGCGTGGAGATTCGGCTGCGCGAGGCGCCGGCGGAGGCAGCGTCGGAGGCAGTGGCGCAGGCGAGCGCGGGCTGCCGGTGGATCGTTGAGCGGAGGTCAGTCCATGCAAAGGGAGCTTCATTCGCGACCCATGACGGCCTATTTCCTCACGACAGGATTTGCAGCGGCCGTTCTTGTATTCGGTCTGTTGATTGGTTTCGTCAACTGTCTGTGGTATAAAGACGATCCTGTTAGGATTTTTTCACGACTGCAAGAATTTGTTCTCATCGCGGTCTTCTTTGGCATCGTTTCGATGGTTCTATCATTGCCTTTTTATGTTTGTGCCTATTTCATGGTTTCTTCCAACAGTTACCTCGTCAGACAACTGCCCCACCGGCTTTTCTGGTATGGTTATGGTTGGACAAGTGGAATCCTGGTTTTCCTTACCATCAGTATTTGGTCCTTTAGCGTCTCCCGTTAGGCCCCAGATGTTCCAGTGGCCAAAAGTTAACAACTTGATGACCGATGTCGCTACTCGATCACTTCCATCCGCCGCTACTCCACGAACACCACTGGGAGGGCTTCCACCACTCCTGGGCGGCCATCATCGCGCACCAACTCAACGAAGAGCAATTGCCCCCGAGCTATTACGCCGATCCGGAAATCACCGGCTCTTCCGTTTTTAGGTGCGAAACACTGGATTTTCGGTGAACGGACGATCACGTGCCCCACGATTTTTCCAGGGAAAATTGAGAATCGGGCCGATAACCCGCACCTAAAAACGGAAGAGCCAAATCACCCTCGGCCCGCAAATGGAAATCGACGTGGCAACGCTGGAAAAGCCCCAATCCGGCGGTGGAGTTACCACCGCGGCGTGGGCGCCCGCGAAACCGCGGTTTTCTGTCAAAGCGGATTTCTCACGCCTGAACGGTTATGAGGTCCGTGTGTTCCAGGACTTGGCCGGCCCCCAATTACGAGCCGCCATCGAACTGGTCAGCCCGGCCAACAAGCACCGCGCGGACAGCCGGGAGACCTTCGCCGCGAAGTGCGCCGGCTACCTCCGGCACGGCGTTCACCTGGTCATGGTGGACATCGTGACCTCACGGTCGGCCAACCTGCACGCCGAGCTGTTCGACCTGATTCGGGTGAAGGGCCGCAGCGCCGCCTGGCGGCCGGCCACCGGCCTGTACGCCGTCGCCTACCGGGCCGTTACCGCCCGCAAGGCGCCACGCTTCGAGGTCTGGCCCGAGACATTAGCCCTGGGGGAATCGTTGCCCACGCTGCCGTTGTGGCTGGCCTCGGACCTGAACGTGCCCCTGCGGTTGGAGGAATCCTACCTGACCACCTGCCGGCGCCTGCGCATCCCGGCATGAACCCCACTCCACGATCACGGCTGTTTCTGCCCCGGCGCCTCCATGTCCAGGTTGCCCATGCGCAGCACCAGCAGTGGCACCCCGCCGCTGCCGGGTAGCGTGACCGTCTTGACGATCTGCTTGCCAGCCGTCACGCGCCGGAAATCGTCGGCGGTCAGTTCGAGCGCCACGGCGTTGTGAGCCAGGAACTGCCCGGCCGCGGGGCCGGCGGCCGGCACCTCCAGCGTCGGGTACACTTCCAGCCCCGGGAAGCCGGCGATGTGGCTCAGCTTCAGCCGATAGACGGCGCCCTGGCGAAAGTTGTAGCGGGCCGGCGCCTCCAGCGGCGTCTCGGAGAAGCGGGCCTTGCCATCCCGTCCCACCACGAGCCAGCGAATCTGCATGCCCGAGGGGCCGACGAAGCGCACCTGCGTGCGCCCGGCGCCGGCCGGCTCCTGTGCCCCGGTGGCGGCGACGCAGGCGACACCGGCCACGACCATCACCAGCAGTTTGCGGCACATGTCCTTGTCCTCCGCTTCGGGCGACGCGATTCACCCCTCGCCGTCCAGCGCCCGCAGCATCCGCTTCAGCGCGACCGTGCGGTACGCCTCGCGGACCAAACCGCACACTTCAGCCCAGTCGGTCTGGCCGTCGATCCGCAGCGACACCCAGCCCTGGTGGGCGGCGTAGGGCGTCGGGTAGAACCGGCCGTCTTTCAGGAGTTGCTCCTGCCGGTCGTGCCCCACCCGCAGGCCGAGAGTCGGGCCGTCTGCGTCGGCGCCGAACGCGGCGAATAGCTTCTTGCCGGCGCGGAAGGTCGGGTGGCCCCACGCCTCCACCTCGGCGGCCTCCGGCAACGCCAGACACAGGCCGCGCACCTGTTTCAACGCCCGATCGGATTCCCTGCTCATCAAGGTTCCCCCGGTTTTTCCCCGCCGCCCGACCGGCACAACCCGGCGCCGGCCGCGGCGGAATCGCCCAGAAAACCTCACGTCCGCCGCCGCCGGGCACCGCCTCTGCAATGATCCCAGACGGTCGCCCGCATTTCCAGAGAAGTGAGGTGCTTCATGTCACTCCGCATTCTGTTTGTGGCCCTGACGCTGGCGGCGCTGTCCGGCTGCCGCTGCTGTTCGCGCCCCGCCCCGCCGCCCTGTCCGCCGCCGCCGTGCGGCCAGCCGGCCGGCCCCGTCGGCGTGCCCGCCCTGCCGCCGCCCAGCGGCCCCGCCGTGCCGCCACCGCCGCCCGCGCCGCTGTGAGCCGTGTAAAAACGACCGCGGGGCTGGTGTCTCACCAGCCCCGCTGCGGCCATCGGTTCAAAACGGGAGGGCATTTTTTACAACCGCCGACTGAAATTCACCAGGAGAAGCGCCAGCCCGCGAAGGTGATCGACCTGGATCGTCACCGCCAGCGCCCGCGCCAGATCGGTTTGGCCCTGCTGCACCAGTTGCGCGACTTCCGAATAGGTTTGCGTAGCCGTCGTGTTCACGATGGTTGCCTCCGGGTGATGAAGTTTGGGAACGCCAACCCAATCATTCCACGACCTGCTCGAACACGCCAGCGCTGTCGCGTCGATCTCGCGGGTTTTTCTCCGCGACCGATGTCCCTCACCCGTGTTCTGGTTCCGAAGCACAAATTGGCTGCTCTTTTCCCCGGCGGTTCATCTCGCCCCGCCGACCCAGCTTCCGGGTGGTAGCGGACAACAGCGAACCCCCGTTGTTAGTTTCGCGTGGACTCTGCCCGCGCGAAACTAAAAACGGGGGTTCGCTGTTGTCCGGTAACTCTTACTTCACCAGCGCGTTCGACTCGATTTCCTGTGGCCGCCCGGCGGCCCGCCGCGCCGTCCGGCAGATGCCGTCCACGTCCAGCCCCAGCTCGGTCAGCAGTTCGTGCCGTTCGCCGTGCTCGATGAAGCGATCCGGGATGCCCAGCCGCACGACGTTGCGCGTGTCCAGCCCCGCCGCGTTGGCCGCCTCCAGCAGCGCACTGCCGAAGCCGCCTTCCAGCGTGCCTTCCTCGACGGTGATGACGAACGGCTGCTCCTCCACCGCCCGCAGCAGCGTGGCCCGGTCCAGCGGCTTGACGAAGCGAGCGTTGATGACGCCCACGTCCAGCCCCTCCTGCCGCAGCTGCTCCGCCGCCTTGACGCACGCCGGGAACAGCGTGCCGTAAGCGACCAGCACACCGTCGCTGCCCCAGTCATGCACCTCGGCCTGACCCAGCTCCAGCGGCGCCGGCGCTCGCTCCACCTTCTCCAGGCTCGCCTTGGGGTAGCGCAGCGACACCGGCCCGGCGAACTCCAGCGCGAAGCGCAACATCGGCGCCACGTCTGCCTCGTCGCCGGGGGCCATCACCACCAGGTTCGGGAACAGCCGCAGGTACGGCGTGTCGAAGACGCCGTGGTGCGTGGGGCCGTCGGGTCCCGTCAGGCCGGCGCGGTCCAGGCAGAACGTCACCGGCAGGTTCTGCAGCGCCACCTCCTGGAATATCTGGTCGAACGCACGCTGCAGGAACGTCGAGTAAATGTCCACGATGGGCCGCAGGCCCGCCTTGGCCTGGCCGGCGGCGAAGGCGACCGCGTGCGATTCACAGATGCCCACGTCGAAAAAGCGCTCCGCAAACTCCTCGCGGACGCGCTCCAGCTTGTTGCCCTGACACATGGCCGCGGTCATCACCGTGACGCGCGAGTTGGCCTGCATTTCCTGGTAAATCGCAGTGCTGACGGCGTCCGTGTACGCTCGGGAGCCGCCGCGCTTCAGCGACAGGATGGTGCGCTGCGGGCCGACCTTCTCGAAGACCGGCGGCGTGTGATACGTCACCGGGTCCTCGCTGGCCTGGGGGACGCCGTGGCCCTTCTCGGTGAACACATGCAGCAGCACCGGGCCGCGCTGGTCCTTGACCTGCGCAGACCAGCGCCGCAGCGCCGGCAGATCGTGGCCGTCCACCGGGCCGATGTAGCGGAAGCCCAGCTCCTCGAACAGCGCGCCGCCCGAAACCAGCGCCTTCAGGGCGTCGCGCACCTGCTCCAGCGCGTGTTGCGCCACGCCGCCAACCACCGGCAGATTCTCCAGCACTTTCCGCAGCCGGCGCTTGCCGCCCTGGTAGAAGTTGGTCAGCCGGGCCCGGTCCAGGCACGACGCCATCGCCCCGACGCGCGGGCAGATCGACATCTTGTTGTCGTTGAGGATCACCAGCAAATTGCGGTTGAGGTGGCCGGCGTTGTTCAGCGCCTCAAAGACGATGCCCGACGGCAGCGCCCCGTCGCCGACCACCGCCACGCTGTAGCGGTCGCCCTGACCGAGCAACTCGTCGCCGGTCTTCAGGCCCAGCGCGGTCGAGACACTGCAACCGGCATGACCGGTCATGAACAGGTCGTACAGGCTTTCGTGCGGGTTGGGGTAGCCCATGAGGCCGCCGCGCGTGCGGATGCCCTCGAACTGCGGGTAGCGGCCGGTGATCAATTTGTGTGGATAAATTTGATGGCCGGTGTCCCAGATGAGGCGGTCACGGCTGAAGTCGAAGGTCAGGTGTAGCGCCAGGCACAATTCGACGACGCCGAGGTTGCTGGCGAAGTGCGCGGGGCGGATGCTCAGCACGCGGACCAATTCGTCGCGCATTTCCTGGGCCAGCTGGTGCAACTGGGCGTCGTCCAGCTGGTGCAGGTCTGCGGGCGATTGGATCATGGACAGCAGTTCGCTCATGGGTCCTTTCCTTTCCTCCCTCGGTCGCCGGGCCGTGTCGCGCGACCTCCAGTATTTCAACCGGACGGACGGCACGCGGATAACGGCCCGGCCGCGCCAGGCGCGGTCCGGGGACGTTGACAGTTACTAGCGATCCCTCGCAAGAATGAAGCGTACCAGGTCGGCCAGGCGTTCACCTGCGCCGCCGAAAATGAGCAGGGCTTGCTGGGCGGCCCGGCACAGGTCCTCGGCCCGTCGGCGGCTCTCCGCCACACCGAGCAGGCCGGGGTAAGTTAGTTTACCGCGGGCGGCGTCTTTTTGTACCTGTTTGCCGGTGGCCGCGGCGTCACCCTCCACGTCGAGCAGGTCGTCGGTGACCTGGAACAGCAGCCCGAAACAGCGGCCGTACTCCTGCAGCGCTTCGAGCAGCAGCGGGTTGGGGCCGGTGGGACGTTCGCCCTGGGCCGCCCACAATCCCAGCAGCAGACTGGCCCGGAACAGCGCCCCGGTCTTGAGCTGGTGGACGCGGTTCGAGCGCCGCCAGGTCGCCGCCGCCCTTCTCCCACGCCAGGTCTTCCACCTGGCCGCCGACCATGCCCGCCGCGCCGGCACTGCGGGCCAGTTCCAGACAGCAGTGCGCCGCGGTCATGGGCGGATAATACTCGGCCAGTACCTGAAAGGCGAGCGCTTGCAGAGCGTCGCCGGCGAGGATGGCGAGCGCCTCACCGAACTTTTTATGACACGTCGGCAGGCCGCGGCGCAGATCGTCGTCGTCCATCGCCGGCAGGTCGTCGTGGATGAGCGAGTACGTGTGGATCATCTCGACCGCACACGCCGCCGGCAGGGCGCTTACCTCGCGGCCGCCGCACGCCTCGCTCGCCAGCAGCACCAGCAACGGCCGCAACCGTTTGCCGGGCGCCAGCAGGCTGTACGCGACCGCTTCCATCAGCGCCGGCGGGACACCGCTGATCCGGCGCAAGTGGCCCCGCAGCGCCGTCTCGACGAGGGCCTGCTTGCCGGCCATCCATGTTTGCAAGTCGTCAGCCACGGTCAACCCTCGGGCGGTTTGCGCGGACGTTTGCGGCTGTCGGCGGCCAGCGTGGCGGCGTGCTCGAACGGTGCCACCACCGGCCGGCCGTCGGCGTCCTCGCCGGTCAGCATCAGGATGCGCTGCTCCACCTGGCGCAGCTGGCCGTGGCAGCGCCGTAGCAGCGCCACGCCCTGCTCGTACTGGGCCAGCGCTTCTTCGAGGCCCGTCTGGCCGTCCTCCAGCGTGCGGACGATGCGCTCCAGGTCGGCCAGGGCCTGCTCGAAGTTCAGCACCTCCGCGGTCGGTTCGCTCATGGGATCTTCTCTTTCTGCGTCCCTGGCGGGTTGGCACTCGGAGTCGCTGACTGACGGCGGCGTACGCAGCAAGGGAGCCAAGGGAGCCAAGGGAGCCAACTTTTTTACACGTCGAGAATGGCACCCAATGGCACCTGACCGCAAAGTCCTCAGCGCCCCTCGGCCGCGCCCGGACTGCGCCGCTGCCATCGGAACCCCTTCAAAAACGGCCGCGACTTGATCGTGACGTCCCATTCCACGGCAAACCCCGCCCGCTCGAACTCCTCACGGATGAGGTGCCCAATTTCAACGCCGTGTTCGGCACTCCGGGAAAAGCTGCCGAACGCGAGCCACATCCCATCACCCCACATGGCCGCCTCCATGTCCTGGAGGTGGTAGAAACAGTAACCGATCAGGCCCGACCGCTTGCCACCCTCCTCTTTGTAGAGGCCCCACACGACATCCACACCATCCTGGATGGTGAGCCCACACCGGTGCCGGGCGAGAATCCCGCGCCCGCGGAGCGCTTCAAAAACACGATCCAACCGGTCGCAGTTCGTGACTTCAGGCCAGTCCCGCTCTGCCTCGCGTTTTTTGCGAAACTCGCGGCGAATGGCCCCGCGCAACCACGCCTCGTCTTCGCCGTCGCCATCGAACACTTCCTCGTCAATGATGGTGAAGACCTCGTCCGCGTCGTAGTATCCCGACCAGACGTAATAGCGGATCGAGTCGCGGGCCTCCTCACGCACTTCATCCATCCGCCCCTCCGCCGACGAACTACGGGCTCGCCGCCTCGACCGACTCCACGCGGCTGACGATGCGCCCCCGCTCCACCACCGTCACCAACTGCTCGCCCGGCCGCACCTGCTCCGCCGAACGCACCACCGCGTTGTCCACCGCCCGCCGGGTCAGGCTGTAGCCGCGCCCCAGCACCCGCAACGGACTCAGCGTCTCCAGCTGTGCCGCCAGCGCCTCCATTCGTTGGCGCGCCCGCAACACCAGTTGGCGCGCCGCCCGTCCGCCGCGCTCCTCCAGTTCGTCGAGCCGTCGCGCCAGTTCGCGCACGCGCTCCAGAGGTTGGCGGAACACGCGCCGCTCCGCCAGTAAGCGCAACCGCTGCCGGGCCTGCCGCAACCGATTCGTCAGCAAATCGCGCATCCGCTCCGCAGTGCCGTCCAGCCCCTGCCGCAGTTCGTCGCGATCCGGCACCACCAGCTCGGCCGCTTCGCTCGGCGTCAGCGCCCGTTTGTCCGCAACCAGGTCCGCAATGGTCACGTCCGTCTCGTGACCGACCGCTGACACCACCGGGATGCGCGACTCGAAAATCGCCTGGGCGACGCCCTCGGCGTTGAACGGCCACAGATCCTCGACGCTGCCGCCGCCGCGGCCCAGCACGATCACGTCCACGTGGGCCAGGCGGTTCAACCAGCGCAGCGCCCGCGTCATCTCCTCCGCGGCGGTGTCGCCCTGGACACGCACCGGACAGACGTGAACCTCGGTCAACGGCCAACGGCGACCCAGAATTTCCAGCATATCGCGTACCGCCGCGCCGGTTGGGCTCGTGACCAGCGCCAGCCGCCGCGGAAAGCGCGGCAGTCGGCGCTTGCGCTTCGGGTCGAAGTAGCCGAGGCGAAACAGCTTCTCGCGCAGCTGCCGCAGCGCCAGCTCGACGGCGCCGATCCCTTTGGGCTCCAGCTGTTCGATCGCGAACTGGTACTTGCCCTGCGGCGGGTAGACGCTCACCCGGCCGCGGGCGATCACGGCCATGCCGTCGCGCAGCTCATAGCGCAGGCGCAGGGCGATGCCGCGGTACAGGACGGACGGCAGTTGTGCCTTCTCGTCCTTGAGCGTCAGGTACACGTGTCCCGAACTCGGCCGCGACAGGTTGGAGATTTCGCCCGTGACCCACACGTTGGCGAACCCCTCTTCGAGCAGCGCCTTGACCTCCTCGGTCAACTCGCTGACGCTCAGGATTTTCGCGGCACTATCGTTCACAAGGTTACTCCGATTTATCGTTTCGTGTCCCGATAAATCTGTCACGGCAACACCCGCACCAGCACGATCGGCGCCCCTGCTCGTCGGTCAGGCGCCGCACCACTTCTGCCCGACGGCGCGGCCGCCACTGCTGCCACTCCTTCGCCTCCAGAATACAGAACACCGGTTCACCTGACGAGGGCAAGTCCGCCGGGCTGTCCAGCCGCACCACCGGCCGGCCGTAATAGAACATGATGCCCTCATCCTTGAGTTTGAACAGGTACAGGACCAGCCCGCGCGGCACCAGTTCCGCCAGCAGTTGCCCCTTGGCGGCGGGTTCGCGGTTGGCGTTGCGCCGCGGCGTGACCGCGTGGACGAACGCGACCTTGACGCCCAGCCACACCGCCAGCACCAGCACGAACACGGTCGCCGGCCGTGGGCCCGACACACGCCAGCGCAGCCGGCCGTCGAGCCATGCAACCCACACCAGCGCCGCCAGCCCCGCGATGCCCGGCAGCAGCGGGAAGCTGTGCCGCGGCGTGTGCTCGCTCATCAGGCTCCAGATCAGCAGGTTCGGCCAGACCCAGCAGTGCAGCGCTTGCAGCAGCCGCCGGCCGCGCTCGTCCCAGCGGTCCGCGAAGCCGGGCCACAGCGCCAGCAGTGCCGCCAGCGACCCGGGCAGCGCGGCCGCCCAGACGACCAGCGGGTGCAGCAGCGTTTCGCGCCACGGGTAGGGCCGCTCCGAGTACGTGGGCACGATGCGCTGCAGCGCTTCGCGGCGCACGGTGGCTTCAAACACCTCCCAGCCGGTGAGCGCGACCGCGGCGGCGGCCCACGCCAGGCACAGCGCCGCAGCCAGCGCGGCGCTAACGAGGTGCGGCGGTCGCAGCAGCAAACGCAGCTGGCCGCGGCGCCACAGCAGCGTGACGGCGGTGGCGTAGAAGAACGCGGGGGCGGTCCACTTGGTCAGGACGCCGCCGGCGACGCACGCCAGGGATGCGAGCCACCAGGGCCACTCCTGGGTCTGCCGCTTGCGGCCTGCGCGCTGATACCCTGTGAGGGCTGCACGGGTTGCAGTGCGCCAGGCCGCAAGCGGCAGACCAGCAGGGTTCCGGCGGCGTCGTTGTCCGCGGCGCCATCCAGCGCCCGCAGCAAAAACAGAATCGCGGCACTCACCCATGCGACCTGCACCATGTCGATCTCGGCGGTGCCGGCCTTGTCCAGCCACAGCAGCGACAGCGGCAGCACCAGCGCCGCGACCAGCCCCGCCCGACGGCCGAGTTCGCGGCCGAAGTACCAGTAGAACAGCAGCACCGTGAGCGTCGCCGCCAGCGCCGAGGGCAGCCGGGCCGTCCATGCCGTGACGCCGCCGAACGGAGCGCTGCACAGCGCGATCAGCGCGTACATGCCCGGCGGCTTCGTGAACAGCGGTTCGCCGTACAGCGTCGGCACCACCCAGTTGCCGCTGCGCAGAAACTCCTGGGCGATGATCGCCCGCAGGCTTTCCGTGCGCCACAGTTCGCCGGCCCCGATGCCGTAAAAGAACAGCAGCCCGCACCAGGCCAGCACCACTGCCACGCAGACGGCCGGCCGGTCCAGGGCGGAGCGCGGCGCGGACGCGGACACCGTGGCGGCGAGCGCTTTCACGGGAGGGGGTGAAGGTGGCGAAAGGGTGGACACCTGCAGCCTCCTTGCCGCTGGTTTAAGGGGTGGTTCGCAAAGAACGGGGGGATTCTACCATTGGCGCGGTCGCGCAGGGAATGGCAATTTGGCAAAGGAAGGCAGAACCGCCCGGGCCGCATCACATACAATGTACCGCCAGAGTTCGCGTCCCCGTCCGTCAGGAGATCCGCCGATGCCGGCCGCCGTGCCGAGTCCGTACCTGACCGCTGACGGCGCCCGCCTCCGGGCCGAGCCCGCTGCGCTGCCGTCGCTGGCCCGCGCCCTGGCCGCCGTCGCGTTCCGCACCGATCCGGCGCAGCCCGGCTTCGCCCTGGTGGACCTGGGCGACACGCTGACACCGCTCGACTTCCGCCGCCTGCTCATCGACCTCGCCGCGGCGCTCGACGCCGTGTATCGGCAGGACTTCGGCCGGCCGCTGGACTTCGTGTCGATGAGCCAGTTCGACCAGCAGGTGACCACCAAACCGCACCTCGACGGCGGCCCTGCGGAGTCGCTGCTGCTGCTCGGCTACGAACCCAGTGCGGTCGCCAGCCGGCTCGAACTGGTGGACTTCACGCGCTGTGCGCTGGATCATGGGCTGACGCCGCGGCAGTTCCTCGATGAGGTGAACCCGACGTTCGGCCCCGGCGCGGCGCTGCTGCGGCCGTACGCGGTGCCGCTGACGGCGTGGCGGCCGGGGCACTATCAGGTGCTGCTCATCAACAACAGCACGCTCGGCCTGGCCGAGCGCGACCGCGGCATGCTGGGGTTGATGCACCACGCCGTCATCGACCGGCCCGACCCGGCCCAGGCGCGGCGCGTGAACTCTTTGATGTTGACGCCGGTGCCGCCTGGCACGCCGCCGCGCTTCAGCGCCGAGCAGGTGCGCGCGTTCGTCGAACGGCTGACGCCGCTGGCCTCGTAGTACAGGCGGCCCGCCTGCACACTGTCGGTAGGACGGCTCTCCAGAGCCGTCGCTGCGACGTGAGACGGCTCTGGAGAGCCGTCCTACTTCTACTGTGCGGAATGCGGGGAATGGAGAAGGTGTGGGACGGCTCTCCAGAGCCGTCGCTGCGACGTGAGACGGCTCTGGAGAGCCGTCCTACTTCTACTGTGCGGAATGCGGGGAATGGAGAAGGTGTGGGACGGCTCTCCAGAGCCGTCGCTGCGACGTGAGACGGCTCTGGAGAGCCGTCCTACTTCTACTGTGCGGAATGCGGGGAATGGAGAAGGTGTGGGACGGCTCTCCAGAGCCGTCGCTGCGACGTGAGACGGCTCTGGAGAGCCGTCCTACGAATAGCTGGAGAGTCCCATGCACGACTATCAGCCCGCCCTTTCGCTCGCCATCACCGTCGCCCGGGAGACCGGCGGCCGCCTGCGCGACGCCTTCCACGCGCCCGGCGGCCCCGTCGCGGTCGATGCGGAGGTTGAACAGCAGCTCCGCGAACGTCTGTTGCAGGGCATCCCCGGTTGGGCCTACCTGGGCGAGGAAACCGGCGCCGGCGGCACTGCGGGTGCGGAGCACTGCTGGGTGGTCGATCCGCACGACGCCACGACGCACTTCCTCAAGGGCCGCCGCGGCAGTTCGGTGTCGATCGCGCTGCTGCGCGACGGTGAGCCGGTGCTGGGCGTCGTCTATGCTTTCGGCTACCCCGATGACGATGGCGACCTGATTGCCTGGGCGGAGGGCTGCGGCTCGCTCACGCGCAACGGCCAGCCGGTGCCGACGCCGCTGTCGGACGCGGACCTGGCCGACCCGGACACGCGCTTCCACCCCGGCATGATCGTCTATCTGACGCCCGACCTGGACGACCGGCCGGTGCCGACGACGCGGCGTGTGGCCCCGGCGCGCTACGCCGCGCTGCCGAGCATCGCCTACCGGCTGGCGCTGGTGGCGGCCGGCGAGGGCGCGGCGACGCTGTCGCTGACGAACCCGTGCAGCTGGGATTACGCCGCGGGGCACGCCCTGGTCCGCGCCGCCGGCGGCGTGCTGGTGCAGGCGGACGGCAGCCCGGTCACCTATGGGCGCGACGGCGCCGGCGCCGTCGCTGCCGTGTTCGGCGGCGGCCCAATGGCGGTGGCGGCGCTGCGGCAGCGTGACTGGTTGACGGAGCCGACGGCCGAAATGCTGCGGCCCAGCCCCCAGGACCTGGCCCGGCCGTGGGCCGCCGAGCATCTGCTGCGGCCGACGCGCTACCGGCCGGTGCGCAACGTGGCTGGCCGGGCGGTGCGACAGCCGGCGCTGCTGGCGCGGCGCAGGGCTGTCTGCTCGGCCAGCTGGCGGGCGACGCGCTGGGCGGCCTGGTCGAATTCAAGGGCGTGAGCAGCATCGCGGCGCTCTACCCCAATGGTTGCCGCGACCTCAAGGACGGCGGCACCTGGCGTAACCTCGCAGGGCAGCCGACCGACGACTCGGAGCTGGCGCTGCTGCTGGCGCGGACGCTGGAGCGCGAGGGCCGGCACGACCCGGCGGCGGTGCTGGCGGCCTACGTCGATTGGGTCAATGATCCGCAGACGTTCGACGTGGGCGGCACCATCGGCCAGGCACTGCGGGCGGCGTCGCGCGCCACGACGAACGAGGACCGGCTGCGGCGCGTCGAGGCGGAGGCCAGCCGCAGCAGTCAGTCCAACGGTTCGCTGATGCGCATCAGCCCGCTGGGCATTTTCTACGCCGGCCGGCCGGACGCCGGCGCCGCGCAGGGCGCGTCGAGAGCCGGCTGACGCACGCCAACGCGGTGAGCGGCGACGCCTGTGCGGTGTTCGTCGCGGCGCTGGCGACGGCGATTGTGGGCGGCGACGCGGAGTCCAGTTACCGCGCGGCGCTGCACGAAGCGGAGCGAGCGCAGGCACAGGCGTCGGTGCGGCAGGCGCTGCAGGACGCGGCCCAGGCGCCACCGGCGGACTACCAGTCGCAGATGGGCTGGGTGCTGATCGCGCTGCAGAATGCGTTCTACCAGCTGCTGCACGCGCCGAGCCTGGAACACGGCATTGTCGCCACGGTGATGAGCGGCGGCGACACGGACACGACCGGGGCGATTGCGGGGGCGCTGCTCGGGGCAGTGCATGGCCGCGAGGCGGTGCCGGCGCGCTGGCGGCGGGCACTGCTGTGCTGTCGGCCGCTGCGTGGCACGCCGACCGCTCATCCGCGGGCGCGCGAATACTGGCCGGTTGATGCGCTGGCGCTGGCGGAAGCGCTGCTGCGCGCGGGATGGCTGCGGTTTCATGACGGCGCAACAGTGATTGGAGGTAACGATGAACCGCTGGGGTGCGTTGGCGGTGGCGTTGTGCGTGGGCGGTGCAACCGTCCTGGCGGCCGGCCAGCCCGGGCCGATCATCTTCACCAGGGCCAGCGCGGGCAAGTTGCCGTCCGGCTGGAAGATCGACAAAACCGGCAAGGGCGCGGCGGGTGTCTGGAAGGTGGTGGCTGACGCCACCGCCCCGTCGAAGAAGGGCTACGTCCTGGCCCAGACCACGGCCGGCCCGAGAAAGGCTTTTAACCTTTGCGTCCTGGAAAAGAGCAACGTCAAGGATCTGGAGGCGACCGTCCACTTCAAGGCCGTCAAGGGCGACGATGACCAGGGCGGCGGCATTGTCTGGCGCTACCAGGATGCGAACAATTACTACATCGCCCGCATGAACCCGCTGGAGGACAACTATCGGTGCTACAAGGTGGTCGGCGGCGTGCGCAAGCAGCTGGCCACCAGGGAGGGCCTGAAAGTCGAGACGGGCACCTGGCACACGCTGACGATTCGCCAGATCGGCGACAGGATCGAGTGCTCCCTCGACGGCAAGAAATATCTGGAGCACACGGACGGCGAGTTCGCCAGGGCGGGCAAGGTCGGCCTGTGGACCAAGTCGGACGCCCAAACGCACTTCGACCTCTTCACCGTCAAGAATCTGGAGAAGTAAGATTTTTCGGTTTCGATTTCTCGGTTCGCGTGCGGTCAATAACGCGAACCGAGAAATCGGGAGATGATTTCGGCGGGCGCCGCGAACCGGGGGCAGCGCGTCCTTGCACGCCTTGAGAAACGCCCACCCCGCGATCCGCGGCGGCCGCCGGTAGCGCCGTACCCTTTCACGGCACGAAGCGCGGCAGTTGCTCACGGGTGAAGCGGTCTTGCTGGGCCTCCGTCCACATGAAGAAGTCGCGCGGCGAGCGAGCAAAGGGGTGGCTCGGGAACGTCGGCGGCCCGGGCACGGGACCTGGGCCGGCCGGCAATGCTCCCTTGGCTGGCGGCATGGCGTAGCTGGGGATCATCGGTTTGCCGTTCGGCCCGACCACCGGCACCGGCGTCTGGACGGGCTGGTTTTTCGGGCCGGGCCGGAGACCGTTGAACGGCTCCCAGGGTGGGCGGACGCAGTAGATCGGCCCGTACAGGGTGCCGTCCCAGTTGTAGTAAAAGTAGCCAGGACCACAGGCGTCCGGCGCGGGCGGCGCGGGTGGCGGACACTGGTATTGCGGTGCATAGGAAGGGTACTGGGCCGGCGCCAGCGGGGCGGCCAGGGCCACGCAGCCGGCCGCCCACAACAGAGGCGTGAGCGCTTTCATCGGGGACTCCTTTCGGCAGGTCGCTCCGTTGCGAAGACGGCATCCGTCTTCCCCGAGAACCTTACCCCAGGATGCTCCGCGCGGCCGGGAAAAAGATGCCGCGGTTGCGCATTTCCCCGCTGGCCTGGTGGGAAAGCACCGCCCGTGCGTGAAGCGCGGCACGCTGCCGACAACAACACAAGCCTGGGGCCCCTTGCGGAGGTCCCAGGCTTGCGACGCGAAGGGAGTCGAGCGGTGGATCGTCTCTCGTCGCGGCGGGGGGCCTTTTCTGTCGCTTGCGGCTTGGCGCTCTTCACGTGGGGCAGCCATTCCTGTCTGCCCCACGGTCAAGCGCCAGGCCGCAAGCGGCGGAAAAGACAGCCCGACTCGATTAATGGCCGTAGGGGCCGTAGGGCATCGGGGCGCCGGGGCGCAGGCCGGGGCGCCGCCGAGCGGGGCGTTGGGCACCGCCCACTGCATGGTCGGGCTGACAAACACCGGCGCGAACTGGATGCGACCGGCGCCGCCGCACGGCCCGCAGCCGCCACCGCCGCCACAGGCGGCGTTGATCTGGTAGCCGTGGTTTTTGTAGTAGGCCACCCAGTCAATGTGGTCCAGCGCCCCGTAGTAGCGGCGCAGGGCGTCGTAGTAGTCGTGCCAGAAGCGCTGCAGCCGCTCTTCTTCGCAGGACAGGCCGCGGTTGCGCTGGGCGAAGATGTTCCACCACGGCTGGTAGCCGCCGTAGTTCATGCTGCCCCAGTCAGCGCGGCTGGCCTGGGCCGTTGCCACGAACATCCCCGCCACCGCGCACGCCAGCAGAATAAATCGTTTCATCATGGCTCCTTGGACAGATGCCCCCGGTCTCCCAGGCAGCCGGCTCAGCGGCATCACGACCGGTCGGCCGTGCCTTCGCGTGCTGATCGCTGCCGCCCAGGGCGGTTCCTTGCCGCGGCCCTCTTCCCTGCAAGGCCGCTGTTTTCAGCACAACTAGCATCGACCGAAACCCCGCCAAACCCCGAAGAAAAAAGCTCTCCCCGAGTCCCCTTCCGCTGGGTATTTTCCCGTCGCGCGCCACAACCGCTAGCGCTTCGCCAAAGTGCCCGGCTTGCCGCCGGGGAAAAACCAGGGCGATTCGGGGTCAGCGGACCAGTTCGCGCTCGACGCGCTCGAGGATTTCACGGACGCGCAGCGGACGTTCGCCCAGCGTCAGCACGCCGTCATCCTGCACCCACTGCCGCACTTTCTTCTCGGCGGCGACGACGGTGCTGTGCGTGCGCTTGCCGAAGTGTTTGCCGATCTCGGTGTAGGTGGCGGCGGTGTGCTTGCGGCCCAGGAACATCGCCAGCATGCGCGGGTGCGACCACGCCCAGGCCCGCTGCTTCGACTGCAGCGCTCCCGCTTCGAGCCGGAGCACGCCGCACACCGCCGCGTCCACGTCCGCCAGCTGCACCACGCGGACCACGTGCCGCAGCACGTCGCCCAGCGCCTCGCGCGCCAGGGCCACGTCCACGCGCTTGCCGGCGACCCGGCCGTAGTGCTGGACGCTGTGCAGCGCCCCCTCCAGCTCGCGGACGTTGCCGCGCACCTGTTCCGCCAGGTAGCGGAGCACGTCCTCGCCCAGCGCCGGCGTGCCGCGCGCCATCCTGGCCCGCAGCAGGTCGAGGCGGGTGGCGGCGTCCGGCGGCAGCAGGCCCCAGACCGCCCCGCCGAGCAGCCGATCCGCCAGCTCCGGCATGAACTCCTCGCCCAGCCGGGGGTGACAGTCGCACGTCACCACTACCTGGATGCCATCCGCCAGCAGCGCGTCGAAGGTGTGCAGGAACTCCTCCTGCGTCGCCTTCTTGCTCGCCAGGAAGTGCAGGTCGTCGAGCAGCAAGGCGTCGCACTCGCGGAACTGCCGGCGGAAGGCGCTCAGCTTGCCGAGCCGCATCGCCTGCACGAAGCGGTTCGTAAAATCCTCCGCGGTCACGAAGCAGACGCGCCACTCCGGCTGGCGCTTGCGCAGGCCAGCGTAAATGCCCTCCAGTAAGTGCGTCTTGCCGGTGCCGACCGGGCCGTGCAGCACGAGCGGGTTGGCGTCCTGGCCGGGGGACTCGACGACGCTGAGCGCCGCGGCGTGGGCGACGCGGTTGCAGGGACCGACCACGAAGTCGTGCAGGTGCCGCCAGCGCCGGCCGCGCGTTTTCGCCTTCTCTGGCCGTGGCACAGGCGTCCCGCCTGGGTGGGGTTCTTTCACAGGCGTCCCGCCTGTGCCACGAGGCACCTCGTCGCGGCGAGCCTCCTGAAACAGCTCGGGGTCGATGACGAAGCGCACGGGGCAGGGCTGGCCGAAGACATCCGCGGCCGCGAGGCGGACCACGTCGGTGAACTGTTTTTGCAGCCAGTCCTGGTAGAAATGGTTCGGCACGCCGACGACGACAGCGTCGCCGGAGCAGTCGATTTTCGTCTTGTGGAGGAACCACAGGTTGTAACGGGGTTCGCCGATCCGCAGGGCGATAGCCTGCCCCAGGGCCGACGCCACCTCGGGCTCGCTGGTCGTCAAGGTTGCCTCCCGGCGCACCTCGACTGCACGAGCGCTCCTCGCTCAGCACAGCTCGTTCCGCAGAAAAACTTCGATACGCCGCGCGGTCCGCGAAGGACCATGCGAGGCCGCGCGGGTAGGGGAAAAGAGACGTGCAATTCTAAACGACGCGGCCGGCACCGCAAGCGAAATGGCGAGACGGCGGACGGAACCACGGCGCGGCACAGCGTCCCGACCGTCAGACGAGGAACGCGAGGAACACCGCGCGCTCGTCGAAGGGCTCGAAGCCGAGACGGGCGTACAGCTGGCGGGCCGGCAGGTTGCGTCGGTCCACGGCCAGGGTGGACATCAGTGCCCCGGCGGCACGGGCGGCGCGCAGGGCACGGCGAGTCAGTTCCTGGCCGTGACCGCGGCCCCGCGCCTCGGGGACGACGCCGAGGTACGAGACATCCAGACTCCGCCATTCGGGAATCTCATTCAAGAGCAGCACGCCGGCCGGCCGGCCGTTTTCGCGCGCCAGCCACCAGCGCTGCGGGTCGTAACGGCCCTGCGCCTGGTGGCCGGCGATGACATCGTGAATGTCGCGGATGTGGTTCACCTCCGGGCAGTCCAGGGTGCCCTCGTAGGTGCGCAGCAGCGTCTCGTGAAACAGATCCGCGTCGCCGGCGTCATAGGCGTCATAGGTCAACCGCTCCGGCGGGTCGTCTGCCGCGGTCGGGTCGAGCGTGCGGCGCAGGTACTCCAGCACCGTGACGTGGCGGAAGCCGTGGCGCAGCAGCGGCGCGGCGTGGGGCACTTCCTCGGCCGCCAGCAGCGCCTGCGCAATCCGGGCACCGCGACCGCGGAGCAGGTCGAGCGCGGCGCCGGTCAGCGCGTCCTCCAGCGCCGGCATGTCGGCCACAGGCGGCCAGACGAGGCCGGTGGCGCCCCGCAGCGGCAGACACACGAGCACACCGCCCAGCCCTGCCGCTCCGCGCGCCACCAGGACGCCGGCCGGGTCGAGGTCGCCGCGCTCCAGCGCCCGCAGGGCGTTGCTGGCGCGGACGACGGCCTCCTCCGGCGACTGGCGGCGGTACAACAGGCGCACAGCGTCGGCGAGTTCGTCGGGCCGGGCCGGTGCGACGATGATATTCGTGGTGTTCGTCATGGTTGCTTGGTTTTGGTTCGTAGTACCGCCTTCAGGCGGTCTTCGCTCGAACCCGCCTGAAGGCGGTACTACGAACGAAGAGAGCGCTCATGTCTGACCGGGCCGCAGCGGCCGCTGGCCCCAGGGGATGGGCATGGTCGGCGGCGTGCGGTGGCGGTCGCGGCGCGGGTCGGGCTTGCGGTCCTTGAACCAGCTGACGAAGCGCACCAGTTGCTTGACGGCCTCCTCATACGCCTGCTTGCCCTTCTCGGCGGTGGCCAGTTGCGCCTCGCCGAGGACGCCCGTCTCGGAATACGAACTGGTCCACGAGATGAGCGTCGCGGGGCCGGCGGCGAACAGATCGACCCAGCAAAACGGGCTGTCCTCCTCATTGAAGCTGATGGTGCCGCTCTTGATTTGATCCTTGCGGACGTTGTCGCCGTCGAGGTAGAGGTACAGCGACGTTTCCAGTTCGCAGGCGTGGGCGCAGCCGCCAGGGAACTTGCTCTGCCGCCAGCGTGGCAGAAAAGTCTTGTCGATGGTGAGCAGGGTCCACCAGCAAGCGGGGATGCACTCGGCGTCGGTTTCGAGGTTGGTGCGGCGGGCGACGAGATCGAGGTTGGGCCAGTTGGAGCCGTGGCCATTGAGCAGAACGATCTTTTTGAAGCCGTGGTAGGCGAGCGATTTGGTGATGTCGAGCACATGGTGCATGAAGTGCTCGAAATCGTTGTTGATGGTGCCGGGGAAGTCCATGACGTGACCGGTGTAGCCATAGCAGACGGTGGGCAGCACCAGGAGCTTGTCGGGCACGGCCTTGCCGGCGCCGCGGGCGATCTCGGTGGGGCAGATGAGGTCCACGTCGAGCGGCAGGTGCGGCCCGTGCTGCTCGACGGCGCCGCAGGGCAGCAGGCAAACCTTGCCGAGCGCGACGGCGTCGTTGATCTCGGGCCAGGTGAGTTTTTCGTAACGGTATTCGGTGGCGGCTCGGCTCGGCATGTGCGGCTCCCGGAACGTGAGTGAGGGTTGCGGGTCGTTGTATCCGCGGCGGGCCGCGGCGGTGAGGGGTGGTGTTGCCCGAGCAGCGGGCGGCGGCTATGCTGCGGCGAACCAGGCCGGGGCACGGAGGCGCTATGGCACAGCAGACGTTCGACCCGAGCAGCAAGTGGATGCTGGAGGTGTACGGGGCCAGCATCCTGTACCTGGCGGGCGCCCGCGGCGTGCTGTCGTGCAAGGCGCGGAAGGCTGAGGTGGTGCAGCCGCGGCAGCTGCCCGACGGCCTGCTGGAGGCACGCTTCGCCGACAGCAAGGAGCCGCGGCTGGTGCTGGTGGAGGTGGCCACGTACCCCGAGCCGCGCGTCGTGCAGCAGGTGTGCGACGACATCCGCCTGGTACGGCAGGCGCGCGGGGTGCTGCCCGAGGCGGTGGTGCTGTGCCTGTGCCCGCGCGGCCAGTACCGCGTGCCCGAGCAGGCGCAGGCACGGAGCGCGCTGGGCTGGACAACGGAGACGCTATCGTGGAAGGTGGTGGAGTTGTGGACGCTGTCGGCGGAGGAACTGTTAGCGGCGCCGAACGTGGGCGTGGTGCCGTGGGCGACCCTGGCGCGGTACGACGGGCCGCCGGAGGTGCTGTTGCAGCGCTGCCGCGACCGCATTGACCGCGAGGGCGGCAGGCAAACCGACAACCTGCTGGCGGTTAGCCAGGTGTTCGCCAAACTGCACTTCGACCGGCCGGGATGGTTGGAGATTATAGGAGGAAAGAAGATGTTCAGCGATTTGCCTCCGATTAAGGAGCTTACCGCCGAGTCCGCCCGGGCAACGCACGTGAAGAATATCCTCCGTGTCCTGAGTAAGCGGTTCGGCGCGGCGCCCCCCGCCGTCGCGGCCGGGCTCGCACAGGTGAAGGAGGAGGATCAGTTCGAGCGCCTGCTGGACCTGGCGGTAACTTGCGCGAGCCTGCCGCACTTTGAGGATGCGCCTGCGCCGGGAATTGCCCGCACCACCGCCGGCCTCAACGCGCGGCAAACGCCGCTCGCGCAAGGCACCGCCGGAGGAGGGAAAGCCCTGACGGGACTCGGTGGTGGCTCGGCATGGGGGATTCCCGGGTGTATGGACGGCTGGTGGGTAAGGGTTTGCGGGTCGTTGTATCCGCCCGGGGCTGCGGTGGTGAGGGGACTGCTCACCCGAGTTTCCGAATCGCTTTCAGGGCATCCTGCGCACGAACGTAATCCATGCGGCTGGTGTCGCCGAGGTACTTGAAGAACCGTTTCACCCCCGTCAAGAATTCCTTGCGCCGCGTCGCTGGTTCCGAAGGCAACCCGGCCAGGTAACGCTTCACGTCCTCCGAGCCAATCTCACGCAGCGACCGCGGCTTCGCCAGGGTGAGCAGGTACGTGTCCCCGAACGCGGCCAGGTTCGCCAGGTCGCGTTCCACCACCCTGGGGCTGAGGCCGGCGGCGAACAGGTGAGCGCGGAAGGCGGCCAGCACTTTGCTATTGGTTTCCGCCACGTTGGCCGCCGCGTCCTCGGGGCTGATCGGTTTCAGCGAGGTGAGCACGGCGCCGCGTTCCTTGGCGTCGCGGTACGTCTCCTCCAGGTCCTTCCGGTATCCCGGCCCCACCATGACGTTGTAAGGGACGATCAGGCTGTCGTAGATGATGTGGTCTTCAAACGGGAGCAGCACGGCATCGGCGATGCAGGGGACGAAAGGAGTCACCTCCTCCAGGGAACTGGCCAACCCCAGCACCCCGTACACGGCCGAGGGGTCGCCGCCGATGAGAATCGAGTAACGCTTCAGGTGTCGCAGGACGAAGAATTTCCCCTCGCGCCGGTCCTTCCAGCTCGCCGCCAGGGCCAGGTCGGCGTCGGACAACTTTGCGGGGTTCTCGGCGACGAAGGCGTCCAGCAGCGAGTCGTCGGCCCAGAGGGCGTCGCGGATGATCTTCACCTTGGGGACTGACCAGGGGCCGTCCAGGCCAAAGTCGGGCGGCAGCATCTCCGGCACCAGCTTGAGCCGCCGGTTCACGAATAGCATCAGCGGCTTCCAGATGGCGTAGAAGCGCTCCACCTGATCGGCTGAAAGTTGCACGGCAATCCCTTCCTCCCTTTGCCACCTGAACGGGCGGAGGTGGTGAACTTTAATTCCTCAATCGATACTGGAGCCAGTCTGCCAGCAGAGTTCCGGCCCAGACCACCGGGATGGACAGCAGAAACAGGAACTGGTAATCGCGGTGCCAGTCGAAGTCCGTCAACCCGTCAAGGATCGATCGCTCTGGATCGAGGGCGCGCCGGACCAGGGCCGTCGCACCTTGGAGCGTGGCGGCCAGCCCCAGGGCGACCGAAAACTTCAGGTACTTGAAGTGCGGCGGCTTGAGCGCCAGGTGGATTTCGCCGGTGAGCAGCCCCGTCCGGGTCTCCACGCGGTACACCAGCCGGTCCGGTTTGCTGACCAGTTCACTGTAGATCACATCAATGTCAAACGTCCAGCCGTTTTCCTCCGCCTCAAACTCTGCCTTGCGGACGTAAATCAGTCCTGGAATGTCCTGGAGTTTGATGTCCTTCACCTCAGCAGCGTTCTGCGGCCGGATCACCACCTGGTAACTGCCGCCGCCGACCAGCGGGTACGCCGAGCGCACCAGGCCGACGGGAGGACCGCCGCGGCCACCGGCGCGAAGGACGATCTGGTCGGAGGACAACCGGCTCGGCTCCAGAAAGCGGAACAGTTGGCCGACCTTGGCCGTCACGGGTTTGACGGCGACGCTTCGTTCGGAACGCACGTCCGCACCGTCCACCACCGCCGACATGAGAATCTTCAGGTCCCCTGTGGCGGCGACGATCGCCGTCTCCACGTCTCCCGGTCCGAACGCCA
Organism: uncultured Gemmataceae bacterium; assembly: GCA_963750165.1. Lineage (GTDB taxonomy): Bacteria > Planctomycetota > Planctomycetia > Gemmatales > Gemmataceae > CAVVPN01. Next base: position 2,651,528 of record CAVVPN010000003.1, read on the forward strand.
GCCGGACAATGGGCCACTTGCCGGAGCGCACCGCCGCCTCCGGGCCGATGTGAATGCGCAGGTTCCTGTACGCCGTCTGTCCCTCGTGGTGGAAGGTCAACAGAACCTTGGTGGTGTCACCGTAGGAACAAATGGGCTCGTCGGAGACAACCACGTCCCGCCCCAGGGCCGGCCGGACCTGTACGAGGCGGGACGGCAAGGGCACAAGATCATCCACCTCGGCCAGTTCCAGGCAAATCGTTGCCAGTTCCAGTTCGCGCACACTGGCCACCTTGAGCAGCATCGTGAAACGGTAGGATTCGCCCGGCCGGACTTCCACGTCACGCTGAAGAAAATCGCTATCGATCTGCACGTCCTTGTCGGCGCAGTCCACGTTGCGTACGCGGACGGGGGTCTTTTGATCCAGCGGCCGGCGGAGGCGAATCGTGAGCGGGAACCAGGTGCCGACGAACGCCGTCCCCCCGTCTATTTCAAGGTCGATAAGCACGGGCGGACGGGGAGGAGTTAAGGCGACCATGACGGGATCCCGGAAGGATGTCAGGATTTCGGTTCCACAATGGCTTCTGTCGCTTCAACCAGTTCCGGAGCGCCATCCAACTTGGCGATGGCCTGCCGGACCTGGTCCAGCAACTCCCCAAGGTAAGTAGCCTTGATTTTACTCAGCAGGTAGGCTTCACCCGTGACCCAATCGTCCGGGGAGTAGTCATCGCGGTTTTTCCACACCTCGACGGCGGCTTTCAAGTTCGTCTCATCTGCCGGGATCAATACCCGGTCGAAGATTTGGCCCGGCTTCTGTTGTGCGTACTGCGGGTCAATCGGCCTGGCCCGAACTGGCCAGAGTTGGTATCGAGCAGCCTGTAAGTTGGCAAGCAATCTGATGCACTCAGGCATCTTGTCGTTGTAGGTGAACGGCAGGCGCACCAGAAAGATGCGGAACCAGCGGCCAGAATTGTTTTTGGAACAGAACTGAACGCGGAGGACAGGACAGGCGTTGGTGTCCGTTTGTCTGTCTTCCCAGGTAACCAGGTCGATCCCCATCGAATCGGCCAGAGAATGTCCGGCAAGTTGCAACAGCTGTTTTACCGTTTCCAGGTGATCCTTGATGTACTGGTGCTCGGGGATGGTTTCTTCATCCTTCCGAAACTCTTTCTGGTAAGTCTGAAAATCGATTTGTGGACCGATCACCACCTCGGTGATTACCTTGCGAAACTCGATGTCAAAATTCCGCAGTGTGTCGCGGAGTGTGGCCTTTTGCGCGAGTTCGAGCACCCGCTTCTGATCGAGGGGCATGTAGCGGTTGCCAATCAGATCCAATTTCGGCACCACTTCTTCGCGGTCTTCTCCAAGCCAGCGGTTAATGCGCTGGTAGTACAAAGCCAGCACCTCCGACGATTCGATGTCGGTCAGAATGAAATTCGGATCCTGGCGGATGCGGTCACGGAACTGGCCCTCCATAGTGGCGATGTACTTGTCACGCAATCCTATCGTCATGGTGAACAGAATGAACACGTTGGGCAGGGCGTTGTAGAGTTCGCTCAACTGGGCGAAAAACTTGCGCCACTCATCCGGCGTTTCAAAGAGGGCTTCGCGGGCCTCCGACTGGTCAAAGGCAAAGAAGAAAACCAACGGACGGGCCGGAGCGCCGTTTACTGATTTGAGCTTGGCAGACACGTCCGGGGTGAACAGGCTGACAAGGATTTTGATGACGTCAAAGATCTTGAAGTTGTGGTCGATCTCGTCCTGCATGCCCAGTTTGCGCAGGAAATAATCATGCACGGGCTTGCGCCGCAACCAGTGCAGCACCTTTTCGCGGTCTTCCACGAACAGGTAGCGCAACAGCACGTGCATGACGTGCCGGTGGAAACAATTGTTGCTCTCCAGCAGAAAACGCTTGCATACGTAGCCGGCGAATTTCCCAAACTCCAGGCTGCGAAAGATGCTGATGTCCCGCTTCTCGATGGCCTCCAGGAACTGGCCGTGTTCCGCGCCGGTTAACTTGGCCCGGAGCCGACTGAAGAACCCCTTCATGGACCGGCGCTTGTAGTGTTCGATTTCGCCCGGCCGGTCAACGATCTGCCGCAGGGCCTGGAATGCAATGTCCTTGATCCGTTCGAGAAGCCGGTGCGGTTCATCGGGAGACGGGTACACCAGGGCATCCAGGATCCACTGGAGCAAACACGCCTCGAACTCGGGCGGTTTCCAGTGGTTGGAGTTGCACACCAACTCGTACCGGAGGTCCTCCGCCCGTTGCCGCGACCGGAAGCAGTTAATCAGGTGGGTTTTCCCCATCCCCGGGCTGCCCGTCAGGATGACCAGTTGCGACACCTGGCCGTGGTGGATCTCCTTGAGGATGGCTTCAATGCGCTCGCGCACCTTGCTGTGAATGGCCGGAACGTCAAGGTCCACGACGTTGGTGTGGTAGCGGGTGATCCCGTCCGCACTGAACGGCGAGTAGTTGAATTCGGGGTTGCGCCGAAGCGCAACTTGTAGGACCGCAACACTTCCAGCCGGAGCGATTCAATGTTGAGCGAGGGTGTGCTCATGGGCGTTTCCAGAGAACGTGGTAGTAAAGCTTGCCATTGTGCTCGATGCCCAGGTCGGGTTCGGTGGCCTGCTCGCGTTCGTTGAGCACGTGCAAATCCAGGTCGCGCCGGTCCCATAAATCAAGCAATTGCCGGTGAAACGTGGCAACCGACAACTCGGGCAGCGACTTGACCGCCTCGTGGTAGAGGCGGTTCAAGGGGATCAGTCCATCCTGGTAATCGACGAACCGGCACAGTTTTTCGTAAGCCTCGTGGAGCACCGGGACCAACGATTTCGGCTCTGTTGGCGGCGTGAGAGCCGGGGCCTCGGCCGGGGTTGGCGTTTGATGGGCCGTGCGGACCGGCAACGCCTGCAACCGCTGCTCGACCCTGGTCAGCATCGTGGCAAACGCCTGGTCGAGTTTGTCGGCCGTCGCCCCGTTATCACCGCCCCGCGTCAATTTCTCCAGCTTTTCAAATTGCTGGGCCAGGTCCGTCATTTTTTTCGTAAGGTCGGCTACGGCCTTCTCGACCTGTTTGGGCAGGTCGTCTACCTTCTTGGCTAGGGCGGCCACTTCTTTTTCCACTTTCTTCTCATCCGGCTCTTTTTTCTTACCCTTGAGGGCGGCTTCCACCTGGCTGCGTAGTTCCTGACGGTCCGCCTCCAGGTCAAGTTTCAGCGATTGCAACTGGCCGTTACTGGTGGCGGCCAAGGCTTCCGGGGAGGCCGCCTGGTTGAGCCAGGCCACGCCCTTGTCGGTGAACCCGACCGCATCGACCTGTTTGCTGGTGGTTTTGCCCGCCTTGTTAGTGGTCGTCACCTTGGTCTTGCCGGCAGCCAGGAGTCCCTCATCTGCCGCCTGCTTCAACGGTTTCTTGAAGGGTTTGAGCAGGGTGGCCTTGGCGTCCACCGCCTGCCCGCCGAGTAGGCGAACGGCCAACAGGGCGAGCAGCATTTCCGGGTCCGCGGTCATCACAGCCTCCTATCTTGAGCGAAGCAACGCCGCGCATTGACAACCGCCTCGGCTCGGGGTGGCGAGTCATACGCCAAGGGGATGATATACCGTGACTGAGCCGGCATCCAGAAAAATCGCCAGCCCGCCGTTTACGCCAGAACCTCCCGGATCGGCCGCCCGTAATCGACCTCCAGCCGCCGCCGGCCCGGCACCTCCAGCCGCCGCGGGTCCAGCCCCAGCTGGTGCAGCACCGTCGCGTGGAGGTCCGTCACGTAATGCCGATCCTCGACCGCGTGGAAACCGATCTCGTCCGTCGCCCCGTGGACGACGCCGCCCTTGATGCCGCCGCCGGCCAGCCACGCGCAAAAGCCCTGCGGGTGGTGGTCGCGGCCGTCGCCCTGCGCCCCGGCGAGCGGCCGAACTCCGTCCCCCAGACCACCAGCGTCTCTTCCAGCAGGCCGCGCCGCTTCAGGTCGCGCACCAGGCCCGCGATCGGGGAGTCCACCTGCGCCGACAGGTTGCCGTGGTTGCCGCGGATGCCGCTGTGCGCGTCCCACGCCCCGCCGCCGCCGCCGCCGTGGAACAGCTGCACGAAACGCACGCCGCGCTCCACCAGCCGCCGCGCCGCCAGGCACAGCGTCCCGAACGGTCGCGTCGCCGGCCGGTCCAGGCCGTACAGCGCCTGCGTCGCCGCGCCCTCGCGCTCCAGCTGCAGCGTCTCCGGCACGGCGGTCTGCATGCCGGCGGCCAACTCGTAGGAGCGGATGCGCGCCGCAGCGCCGCGTCGTCGGGGTACTCGACCGCGGCCAGCCGGTTCAGCCGGCCGAGCAGTTCCAGCTCCGCCCGCTGCTCCTGGGCCGTGGCGCCGCCGGCCGGCGCCACGAACGACAGCGGCTCGCGGCCGCCGACGTTGAGGCGGACGCCCGCGTGCTCGGCGCCGAGGTAGGCGGCGCCGTGCGTCCACGAACCGCCGCAGCAGTCGCCGGTCGGCGTGCCGAGCACGACGTACTCCGGCAGGTCCTGGTTGAGCGTGCCCAGGCCGTAGCTGACCCACGAGCCGATGGTCGGGAAGGCGCCCTCGCGGATGTGGCGGCCGGTGTGCCAGGTCAGCTGGGCGCCGTGGTCGTTGTGGTTGGTCCACAGCGAGCGCACGACGGCGATGTCGTCGGCCAGGGCGCCGCAGTGCCGCCACCAGTCGGCGACGGCGAGGCCGCTCTGGCCGTGGCGGCGGTGGCCGGTGTTCAGCCCCATGAGGACGCGGCGGCCGCCGTGCGCCGGGTTGCCGCCGATCACGTCGCGCAACCGCTCCGGGTTGAGCGCGGCGCGATAGGGCGTCTCGTCGATGGTGCGGCCGTGGTAGCGGTTCAGTTCCGGCTTGGGGTCGAAGCTCTCGACGTGGCTGACGCCGCCGCACAGGAAAATCCAGATGACGCTGCGGGCCTTCGGTGGGAAGTGCGGCCGGCCGTCGGGCGGCGGGTTGTCGGCGCGGGCGACGCCGTCGCGGAACAGCAGGGCGCTCAGGGCCAGGCCGGTGAAGCCCATGCCGGTGTCGGCCAGGAAGGTGCGGCGGGACATCCCCGGGCAGCGCGGCGGTCGGTGCGTGGACATCGGAAAGCCCCTTGGGAAGCTGGTCCAGTAATTGTCAGCGCTACTTCTACTGTGCGAGGTGGAGTGGGATGAGGCGTAGGACGGCTCTCCAGAGCCGTCTGTGTCGAAGAAGACGGCTCTGGAGAGCCGTCCTACGCCTCGCTTTCCCCGCATCCCGCACAGTAGAACTACTCAGGTTGTTTGGCCAGAATCTCGGTAAGTTTTTGAATCTTGATCGGGAGCGGGCGTTGCCATAGCCAGTCCGCGAGCAGCCAAAAACCGGGAAGCACCTCGCTCTGGTAAATCCCCTTTTTCGGCCGCACCTCTCGGTAGGTCCCCCGCACGGACAGGCGCAGCAACATGACCTTTTCCACCACCTCATCCACGATCCAGTATTCGCGGATTCCCGCCTTCTGGTACTGAGCCCGTTTGTTCTCGTAATCCCGCCCCATGCTTTCCGGCGAGACAATTTCGACGGCGAGATCAGGGGCGCTGCCACGTAACCACACTTCACCGACTTCAGCTTGTTTTTACTGACGAAGGCAATATCGGGTTCCGGGGCATTGTTATCGTTCAGCCGGAACGCCACCCGCGACCCATAGACCTTACCCAAATTCTTGGCCTGAACGTAATCGTAAATCAACCCCCCCAACCAAAAGAACAGGTCGTTGGCGTCCGTATTCTCGGGCGATGCCATGTAGATTGCCCCCTCAATCAAATCTCCCTTCTGCCCGTCCTTCACAACCACGCAAAACTCATCGAACGAATAGCCCTTCCTGGCCGTTTGCCGGGACATAACTCCCCCTCCCGAAATTACCGGATCGTCACGAACTCATGATGATTCATCAACACGTGAATAAAATTCTCGCGCGCCCGCAGCACCGGGTCCGCCGCCGGCAACCGGCCCTCGGGGTCGGCCGGCGCCGCTTTGCCGGGCTGCAGCGCCTGCGCCTGCTGCTTCAGAAACGCTGTGCATTCGCTCAGCTCGGCGGCCGTCGGTGTCCGCGTCAACACCTGCTCGAACGCCGCGGTCACGAACGCCGCGTCGTCCTTGACCTGCGCCGACAGCGACCGCGCCAGCAGCCGGGCGTGCCTGCGCACCAACGCGCTATTGCTGAGCGCCAGCGCCTGCTGCGGCACAACGCTGTGCTTGCGCTCGTAGCACTCGACCACGGAGGGGCCATCGAAGATCGCCAGAAACTCCATCTGCTTCTCGGCGGCGCTCTGGAAGTAGAGACTGCGGCGCGGCACCGTCAGGCCCTGGGTGTGCGGCAGGTCGGGGCCGCCGCGCGTCAGGTCGAGTTTGCCGGCGACGTGGAATATGCTGTCGCGCACCACCTCCGCCTCGGCGCGGCGCGGGGCCAGCCGCCACAGGTATTTGTTGTCGCGGTCGCGCTTCAGGTTGTGCTCGTCCGGCGTTGAGGCCAGGCGGTAGACGCTGCTGGTGACGATCAGGCGGTGCAGGTGCTTCATGCTCCAGCCATGTTCCATGAACTCCGCCGCGAGCCAGTCGAGCAGCGCCGGGTGCGACGGCAGCCGGCCGTTGCGGCCGAAGTCGAAGACGCTCGGCACCAGCGCCTGGCCGAGGTGACGCAGCCAGATGTGATTGACCGCGACCCGGGCCGTTAGCGGGTTGTCACGATGGGCGATCCAGCGCGCGAAGGCGAGGCGGCGGCCGGTGCTGGTTGCGGGGTAGCTGAGTTTGGAGCGCGGCGTGTAGAAGATGGTCAGCGGCTGCTGCAGCGCCGCCTGAGCCTTCGCCAGTGCGTCGTCGGCCAAGGAAATCGCCGCGGCGGCCGCGTTTTTCTTGCCACCGCCGACCGGCGTCTTGGCCAGCGCCGCCGCCACCAGTTTCTTCTTCCGGGCGTCGAACCAGGCCGCCTCGCGCTGCGCGGCGAGCGTGACCCTGGCCAACCACACCCACTCGGGGGAGTCCTGCTTGCCGGCGTCCTGCAAGGCCTCCGCCTGCAGTTCCGTCTCCACCGCCTCAAGGCGTGCGCGGGCCAGCTGGGCGTCCAGTTCCATCAGCGCATCGCCGGGCTTTGCCTTCAGCGCCGCCTCCGCTTTGGATAATGCGGCTTTGGCGGCGGTCAGCGCTTCCTGCTTGACGAACTCGCGTTTGTCCGGGTTCTGTGCGGTTAGCGACAACTTCACCGGCTTAACCGCGAACGTGCCGCCGAGCGCTTCCAGCACGCCGGGGGCCAGCGGCGTTTTGTCCGGTGTGCGGTCGTCGCCGCGCAGGAACAGGAACGTTTTCGCGTCCAACTCCTTGTCGTAGACGCGCGCGACGCCATCCTTCAACAGGTTTGGCTGGCTGGGGACGCGATCAATGCGGACGTGGTGCGGCTCAAAAATGGCACGCACCCGATAGTATTCCTTCTGCGAAATCGGGTCGTACATGTGATCGTGGCATTTGGCACAGCCGAGCGTCAAGCCGAGGAACGCTTGCGCCGTGTGATCCACCGTGTCCTGCAGCCATTTCTCGCGGCTCAGCAGCTTGAAGTTGCGCACCAGGTAGCCCGTGGCCCGCAGCGCCTGCGGGTCGTCCGGCGTCAGTTCGTCGGCCGCGAGCATGTCCACGATCATGCGGTCGTAGCCGCGGTCGGCGTTGAGCGACTCGACGATCCAGTCACGCCAGCGCCAGACGTGCGGCTGACTGTCGCGCACCTGCGACCCGTAGCCGGCCCAGTCGCTGTAGCGCCACACGTCCATCCAGTGCCGCGCCCAGCGCTCGCCGTATTGCGGGCTCGCCAGCAACCGCTCGACCACCTGCTCGTAAGCGTCCGGCGATCTGTCTGCCAGGAAGGCGTGCAGCTGTTCGCGCGTCGGCGGCAGACCGATCAGGTCGAGGTAGACGCGGCGCAGCAGCACGGCGCGCGGCGCCTCGGGCCGTGGCTTCAGACCCAGCGCCTCGTGCTCGGTGGCGATGAAGGCGTCGATGGGGTTGCGCACCCAGGTGGCGTGCTTGACCGCCGGCACGGCGGGCCGCTTGACCACCTCGAAGGGCCGCCACGGGTAGCCGGCGCGGAAGCGGGCGAAGGCGGCGAGCAATTGCTTCGCCTCTTTCAGCTCCGAGGTGTCCGGTTTGTCGCCGGCCTCGCCGGGATAATGGCCGGTGAGCAGCTCAAGCAAGTTGGACACGCCGTCGCCGTCGGCGTCCTCGCGGGCGATGGCGTCGAGGCGGTCGGCGATGGTCGTCTTTTTGCCAGCCTTCTTCAGTTCGCGGCGCACGACCACGAGGCGCTCGCCGAAGACGTTGTGCGGCCTGTCCGCGTCGCCGGGTTTGGCGCCGGGCCGGTCGGGCAGGTGGCAGGTGCGGCAGTCGTTGAGCTTTTTGGCCAGGAACGGCCCGAAATACTCGGCCAGCGCCTGCTTGTGGGCGGGGCGGGCGGTCGCGGCGGGCGCGGCCAGCAGCACGACGAACAGCGGCAGAAGGGTGCGACGCATGGCGGGACCACTCGGGGATTCGCGGATGGAACGTCCTCATCGTAGCCCGGGGCGAGTTGCCAAGGCAAGCGTAATCCGCTGCCAGGTGCGGCCTGCGCGAACGGCGTCCGGGCGGCGCAAGGGTGCCAAGAATGCCAAGGGTGCCAACATTTTCGCACGTCGAGTTTAGAGCAACCGAACCAACCAGCCTGCCAACTGCTCCGCCAGTCGAGGCCGTGGTGCCTTCTGCCTTGGAGGCGCCGAACAACAACTTCCAAGAGTAGGACGGCTCTCCAGAGCCGTCCCGACGGCTCTGGAGAGCCGTCCTACGAAGTTGTTGTTCGGCGCCTCCTTGTGGGCGGCGGGTGTCATATAAATACCTACTGAAATCCACCGCAGCCCCTGTGAGATACACCATGCTCCGCACGGCCCTGCCATTCTGTCTCGCCCTTTCTTTCTGCACTCCGGCTGCCGCAGGCGATGCGCCGGAGGTCCAGAAAAGCCTCAAGGATCTGGCCGACAAGGATGCGAAGCAGCGCCTGGCCGCGGCGCGGCGCCTGTCGAACCCCCAGGCCGGCGGCAAGGAAGTCGTCGCCGCGCTCGGCAAGGCCGCCGCGGACGACGACCCGGCCGTGCGCGCGCCGCGCTGGACGCCCTGCGCCTGCGCGGCCCCGCCGCCGCCGCTGCCTTGTCCGATCTCAAGCAGGCGCTCAAGCACAGCGACGCCTTCACGCGCGAACGCGCCGCCGCCGCCCTGGCTGCCATCGGCCCGAAGGCGAAGGAGGCCGAGGCGCTGCTCGCCGCCGCCGTCCAGGATCGCGACACGATGGTCTGCCGCGCCGCCGCCCACGCCCTGGCCTGCATCGGTGCCACCAGCGCGGACGCCCTGGAGGGCCTGCGCCGCGCCCTGACCGACGCGGATTTCGGCGTCCGCCTCGCCGCTGCCCGCGCCCTGACTGACCTGGCGCCGCACAACGAGGCGATCATTCAGGCACTGACAGCGACGGCGCTCGCAGGCCGCAAGGCGGAGGTCAAGGACAGGAAGGCGCTGCCGAAGTTGCCCAAAAACGCCAGGGCCCGGGACGACCAGACGGAGCTGCGCGTCCAGTCGCTGCGGGCGTTGGCGGCCATCGGGTCGGCGGCCCGATCGGTTGCCCCGAAGTTGACGCCCTTGCTCCGCGACCTGGAAAAGGTCATCGTAGTCCGCACCGATAAGGGCAAGGATGTCGAACAGGAAGCGAGCGCGGAGCCGGACGTTGCGGTGCGTCTCCAGGCCATTGCCACACTGCAAGCGCTCGGCGCCACGCAGGAGGCGGTAGGGGGGCCGCTGGAGAAGGCGCTGCAGGATCGCAACCCGATGGTGCGGTTGCACGCCGCCGCGGCGCTGCGGACAATGGGCGAACCCACCGAGAAACTGGCACAGCCCGTGCGGGAAGCGCTGGCGTCGCCGGACGGGCGGGTGCGTTACCGGGCGGCGGTCCTGTTGACGGACTGGGGCCAGGACACCGACGGCAAGGCGGTGCAGGCCCTCCTTGGTTTGGTGGGCGACAAGCAGGAAAGCCCGGCCGTGCGCCGCGCCGCCGCCGCGACCCTGGCACGGTTGAAGCAGCACCTGGGCCTGGTGGAGGTGTACGTGCTCGGGGCCGTGACCGACCCCAACCCGGTCATCCGTGGCGAGGCGCTGCGGTTGCTGGAACTGCTGCCAGCATCGAAACAGCTGTCGGCTGCGGACAGGCTCAAGCGCCTGCGCGACGGCCTCAAGGATTCCAGCCCGTACGTCCAGCGGATGGCGGTGCGGACGCTCGGCGGCCTCGGCGCTGCCGCGAAGGAAACCGTCCCCGCGCTGAAAAAACTGCTCGACGCGAAGGACCTGGACCTGAGCCTGGAGGCGGCGCTGGCGCTGGTGCGCATCGACTCGAAGAACCAGGAAGCGGCCGAGTTGCTGACGAAGCGCCTCGGGCGGCCCTGGGTGCGTGGCGGTCGCGTCGGCTACCTCAAGACGCTGGCCGCGTCGAAGGCGGAGTTGCAGGCGCTGGACGGATGGTTCCAGGATTTGGCCGCGCACGACCCCGAGCCCGCGGTGCGCCGGCTGGCCGCGTCGGTGAAGGACAGGGCGAAAAAGCAGTGAGCGCTTCTTTTCTGCCGCTTGCGGATCAGGGTGTTCGCGGCAGCCGACGCCTGGAAAGCACCCGTCTTGCCCCGCAACCGAAGGGGCGCATAATAGATTCTGTGGACGCAGAACAGACCTACCACGAATGCTCGGCGACACCCTCACCGGAGTCAGGCCTCAACTTATGCGACCCACCGCCACCATCTTTGTTGTTGCGCTGGTCCTGACCGTAAGTTTTGTCGGCGTCACCGCAGCCGGGGCGGCGGCGCAAAAGCCCGCTGCCTTGACGAAAGAAGGCGTGGCGTTCTTCGAGAAGTACATCCGTCCGGTCCTGGCCGAGCGCTGTTACGAGTGTCATTCGACGCAGTCCAAAAAGGTGAAGGGCGAACTGCTGCTCGATTCGCAACCGGGCATGGCCAGGGGGGCGCCAACGGCCCAGTCCTGGTCCCCGGCGATGTCGAAAAAAGCCGGCTGATCCAGGCCATCCGCTGGACCGACTCCGACTTCGCCATGCCGCCCAAGGCCAAGCTGTCGCCGCAGCAAATCGAGCGCTTCGAGCAGTGGGTCAAGATGGTGCGCCGGACCCGCGCACCAAGGTGGTGTCAGCAGCGCCCAAGAAAACGCTCGCCTCCGACCTGGAGGCCGGTCGCAAGTGGTGGGCGTTTCTTCCGGTGAACCCGGTGGCCGCGCCGGTGGTCAAGCAATCGGCATGGGCCAGGAAGAAAAGCGACTTTTTCGTGCTGCACGAACTCGAAGCGAAAAAAATCGCCCCGTCGCCCCGCGCCGATCCCCGCACGCTCATTCAACGCGCTTACCTCGACCTCACCGGCCTGCGCCCCAGCTACGAACAAACCGAGGCCTTCGCCAAAAATCCCACCGATCAGGCCTACGCACAGATCGTCGAACAACTCCTCGCCTCGCCCCAGTATGGCCAGCGCTGGGGCCGCTACTGGCTCGATGTCGTCCGCTACGGCGAGGACAACCCGACCTCCGAAGCCACCAACCGGCCCTATCCCTATGCGTGGCGCTACCGTGACTGGGTCATTGATGCCATCAACCGCGACGTGCCGTACAACCAGTTCGTCGCGCTGCAGCTCGCCGCCGACCTGATCCCGAAGACGCCCCGCGGCGACCTCGTCGCCACCGGCTTCCTGGCGCGGGGCCGATCTATCACAAGGACGGCCGCCTGTCCAAGGAGGTCATCGAAAACCTCTACATGGATGATTGGGACGAGCGCGTGGACGTGGTTTCCCGCGGCGTGCTCGGGCTCACCGTGGCCTGTGCCCGCTGTCACGATCACAAGTTCGACCCGATCTCCAGCCGCGATTACTACGCCCTGGCCGGGGTCTTCGCCTCCACGGTCGCCGCCCCCCGCCCTCTGGCCGCCGTCGATCCCCAGGTCGAAACGCGCTTCATGGCCGCGACCCAGCGTCTTTTCTACGTCAGCTACCTCGCCAATTTGATGCGCAGCGAACCGGGAACCAGGCCGAAGGCAGCCCGGAAAAAGGTCGAGCAGTTCATCAAGGAACTGGACAGTATTGAGGCCGAGATCGCCGACCTCCGCGACCAGTATCCCGCGCTTCATGCCCACCTCGCCCGCCTGGACAAGCGGCCGGCGCCTTACGAAACCAGGCCGGGCACCAGGACGGCCCCGCCGGCGGGGAAGCAAAAAAAGAAACGCGGCGACGGCGCCGAACCGTATTTCCATTCGGTCTTTGACGCCGGCCTGTGGGTGGACGGCACCGACCCGGACCTGACGCTGCTCGACATCCGGCCCGGCCAGCCCCGCGACCTGCGCGTGCTCGCCGGCGGCAACGTCGCCAAGCCCGGCGAAGTCGCCTCGCGTGGCTTCCCGGCCGTCCTGGCGAAGGGTGACCCCAAATTTCACCACGGCTCGGGCCGGCGGGAACTGGCGGCAAAAATCTTTACCGACGCCGCCCCGCTCGCCGCCCGGGTCATCGTCAATCGCGTCTGGGGCTGGCACTTCGGCAAGCCGCTGGTCGAGACGCCGAGCGATTTCGGCACCCAGGGCGAGAAACCGTCGCACCCCCAGTTGCTCGACGACCTGGCCGCGCGTTTCATCGCCCACGGCTGGTCGCTCAAATGGCTACACCGCGAGATCATGCTCTCCGCCGCCTACCAGCAGGCCAGCCGCCCGCGCCCCGACGCCGCCAAACTCGACCCCGGCAATCGCCTGCTGTGGCGGATGAACCCGCGCCGCCTCGACATCGAGGCGTATCGCGACTGCCTCCTGCAAGCGACCGGCAGTCTGGACACCCGTCTGGGCGGCCCGTCCACGGATCTCGACCAGTCCGGCAACAAGCGCCGCACCGTGTACGGCCGTGTCAGCCGCGGGCGCGTCAATGGCCTGCTGGCACTTTACGGCTTCCCCGAAGCGACGATGCACAGCCCCGGCCGCGAGACCACGACCACGCCGCTGCAGCAACTGTTCGTTCTGAACAGTCCGTTCCTGCGCGACCGGGCCGCCGCGCTCGTCGGCAGTGTCGCGCAGGAGCCGGACGGGAACGCGAAGGTGCGTGCCCTGTACCGCCGGGTGCTGGCCCGCGACCCCAGCCCGCGCGAGTTGACGCTGGCGAACGCCTACCTCGCTGGCGGCAGCCTGACCGATTACACCCACGCGCTGCTCTGCACCAACGAGGTCATTTACTGGCCGTGAACAAGTCTAGGAGGCTCACGATGCGAATGCCCACATCGATCCTGGCCCTGCTGGCGGCCACACTCCTGGTGTCGCCCATCTGCCCTCAAGAGGGTGGGGCGCCGGCAAGCAAGGAACAGTCCGATGCGTCGGTCAAGAAGGTGAAGGAACTCCGGAAGGAGCGGATCGCCGTCTTGAAGAACCTGACTGAAGCAGTCGGTGTCTTGTACAAGAGCATGAGAACGAACACGTCGATCGACGACGTGTTTGAGGCGCGGCAGCTGCTGATCGCGGCGGAACTGGAGGCTGCGGAAACGGAGGCGGAGCGCGTCGAACTCTACAAGAACCTCGTCGCCGTGCTGAAGCAGCAGGAGTCGTTGGCCGACCAGCGCGTCAAGGCGACGCGAGGAACCATGGTGAGCGTCCTCAAGGTGAAAGCGAAGCGCCTGGAAGCCGAGATCCACCTGGAGCAAGCGAAGGCTAACCTGGAGCAAACGCAGGCGAAAATGCCCGAGGTGAAGCACCAGAAGATTGTGGTCACCAGCCCCAGGGCCAAGGACATCATCATCACCCAGCAGTACGTCTGCCAGATCCATTCACACCACCACATCAAGGTCCGTTCTTTGCAGAAGGGGTATCTTGAGGAGATCCCGGTCAAAGAGGGCCAGGTTGTGAAGAAGGGCGCGGTGCTGTTCAAGATCCTGCCAACGCTCTACAAGGCAAAACTGGACGCCGAGTTGGCCGAGGCCCTGCTCGCGGAGTTGGAATTCAAGAACACCAAAAAGTTGTACGAGCAGAAAGTGATCGGTCCGCAGGAGGTGGCATTGTACGAGGCCAAACTGGCCCGGGCCCGGGCCAAGGCGGAGCTGGCGAAAGCCGAATTGAACTTTACCGAGGTGAGGGCGCCATTCGACGGCCGCATCGGCCGCCAGCACGAGCAGCAGGGTAGCCTGGTCAAGGAAGGGGACGTCCTCACGACCCTGTCCGACAACAGCGTGCTGTGGGTTTATTTCAACGTGCCCGAGATCCGCTACCTCGAATACAAGGCCAACCCGGGTAAGGAGTGGAAAATCGAACTCGTGCTGGCCAACGGTAGCAAATTCGCGGATAGCAATACCGGCAAGGTGATCGCCGGCAAGATCAGTGCGAACGAGGCCGACTTCAACAACGAGTCCGGGACCGTCACCTTCCGCGCGGATTTTCCCAACCCGGAAGACCTGCTGCGCAATGGGATGACCGGCAAGGTGTTGATCCACCGGACGTTGACAAACGCCATCGTCATCCCTCAGCGGGCGACGTTCGAGATACTCGACCAGCGGTACGTTTACGTCGTCGATAAGGGCGGCCTGGTGCATCAGCGCAAGATCATCGTCCAGAACGAAGTGGGGGACCTCTTCGTCGTCACCAAGGGAGTTGGCGTGGACGATCGGATCATTCTCGAGGGGATTCGACAGGTGCGCGACGGCGAGAAGGTGGAATACGAGTTCCGTCCCCCAAAATAGGAAAAGCCTGTTGTTCCATGGGAGCGAGCCGCCTCGTAGAATCGGGTGCATTCCAGAGAGGGCCGTCCGATGGCTGCTGAGGAGGGGTTGCGCGACTGGCACCGGCTGTTCGGGCTGCTGCTGACCGACTTCTTCAGCGGCTCGCCCTTCGTCGTCGAGGTCGAGCGCGACCTGTCGGTGCAGCAGCAGTTCCTCGACGTGCTCATCGTCCGCCGCAGCCGCGGGCGCTTCGCCGGCCGCCTGCCCGACGGCCTGGAGGGGCTGCGGCCGCACAACCTGATGACGTTCAAGTCGCACCACGAGGCGCTGGACGGCTTCGCAATGAAGGAACTGGTTGGCGCGGACGTGGCTTACCGCAAGTACGTCAGTCCGTCGCCAGCCGAACGGCTGCCCGACGAGCAGTTCGGCCTGTACGCGGTGGCCGCCCGCTTCCCGCATAACCTGGCGCAGCAGGTTCCCTGGCAGCAGGTTCAGGCCGGCGTGTATGATTGCCGCTGGGGAACCGACATTGTGCGCGTCATCGTCGCGGGGGAACTGCCGCGCGAGCCGCACAACGCGCCCCTGCATCTGTTCAGCGCCTCGCCGGAGTTGGTGAGCTTCGCTACCGGTGCCTACCGGCGGCGCTCGCAGTACACAAGCGCGCTGCTGAGGCAGCTATTCGAGCGGTTCCAGGGGGAGGGTCTGACCATGACCTACACGATGGAAGATTTCATGCGCCAGTTCGTCAAGGAGCACTTCGCGCAACTGTCGCCGGAGGAGCAGCGCGAAGCATTGGAGCGACTCTCCCCCGAACGCCGCCGCCAGTACATCAAGGAGCACTTCGCGCTGCTATCGCCGGAGGAGCAGCGCGAAGCGCTGGAGGGCCTGTCCGAGGAGCAACTCCGGCAGCTGTTGGACCGGCCGGCCGAGGGCCGGACGCCCCGGCCGCGCAAATCGCGGCGGAAGAAGTGACAGGGCAGCGTTCGCAGGGACATACGGATCGCGAAATCAGCGTGAAACACCAGTGAGGTAATCTTCCGGCCATGAACCAACCTATCTCGCGACGTGCAATGCTCCGCACCCTGGGCGCGGGCCTCGGCTCGGTCGCGCTCCATGGCCTGCTGGCCGACGAGCGGGCCCGCGCAGCGACCACGCCGGCGCCGCACTTCGCCGCAAAGGCGAAGCACAACATCGTCCTGTTCATGCCCGGCGGTCCGTCGCAGATCGATCTGTTCGACCCCAAACCCGCACTGCGGCGCTACGTCGGCCAGCGTCCCGATGCCGTCAACCTGCGCACCGAACGCACCACCGGCGGCCTGCTCCCGTCCCCCTTCGTCTTCCGCAAGCACGGCCGGGCCGGTCTCGAAATCAGCGAACTGCTGCCCAACCTCGCCGCGCTCGCCGACGACCTCTGTGTTGTCCGGTCGCTGCACACGTTCAACCCCACGCACACGCCCGCGCGCAGCCTGTTCCACACCGGCAACATCGCCGCCACCCGGCCCTCGATGGGCTCGTGGATTTCGTACGGTCTGGGCTCCGAAAACCAGAACCTGCCGGGGTTCGTCGTCCTCAGCCCCGGCGGTGGCGGCGGTCCCGGCCTGCGCAGCGGCTTCCTGCCCGCGCACCATCAGGGCACCGCGTTCGACGATGCCGTCACCGATCCGGAACGGATGATCCGCCACCTGCGAAACCGGCAACTCACGCCCACCGCCCAGCGCCAGCAGCTGGACCTGGTGCAACAACTCAACCGCGACCACGAACGAACCGTCGGCGGGGACGAATTGCTCGAAGCCCGCATCCAGGCCATGGAAACCGCCTTCCGCATGCAGACCGAGGCCACGGACGCCTTCGACGTGCGCGGCGAGCCCGCGGCCGTGCGCGAACAGTACGGGTGGTCGCCGTTCGCCAACGGCTGCCTGCTGGCGCGCCGCCTCGTGGAGCGCGGCGTGCGCACCGTGCATGTCTACTACGGCCCCGGCCAGCCCTGGGACGACCACGGCCGGATCGCGCAGAACCTGCGCGGCCGCTGCCCGGACATGGACCGCGCCTCTGCCGCCCTGATTCGGGACCTCAAACGCCGGGGCCTGCTCGACGAAACCGCCGTGGTCTGGGGCGGCGAATTCGGCCGCACGCCCGTTTCCGAGAGTGGCGACGGCCGGGACCACAACCCCTACGGCTTCACGATGTTCATGGCCGGCGGCGGCTTCAAGGGCGGCACCTGCCACGGTGCCACGGACGAATTCGGTTTCCGCGCCGTCGAGGATCGCGTCTCCATCCACGACCTGCACGCCACGCTGCTGCACGTGCTCGGCATCGACCACGAACGGCTCACGTACCGCTACGCCGGCCGCGACTTTCGGCTGACAGATGTGTATGGCGAGGTCGTCCAGGAGCTGCTGGTGTAACCCCGTGGCGCCGCGGCAATGCCTTGCCCTGGGGCAGTGATCCAAAACGCAATGGAGGGGAGTCACCGGGCCACCGGGTCACCATGTCGGAATCCGATGCCGTCCCATGCCGCCCGCTGCCATCCAGAGTAACCGGGGCGAAAAGGGGGCCAGGTCAGGTTTCACACGATTTTGAGAATCGTATGAAAACTGACCTGGCCCCCCTTTTCGCTTCCGGCGCTGGCCGCGGCCTGCGGTGACGTGCAGACGCGCGGAGCATGCGGAGACTTCTCGTCACCAATTTAAGACTGTCCGGGTGGCTTGTCGTTTTCCCGGCGTTTCTTACTTGCAATCCGAAAAGGGGGCGGTTACGCGGCCGCCAGCGTAAAACTGGGAAAACCGAGGCGCGGCGAGCGCCCCAATCCATGTTCGGCCTTGTAGCCGTAAATAATGACCCCTCTCTACAGGTCCCATCCCCGCCCCCGTCGCCTGTTACTTCATGCCCGGCGTCGGCTGGTACGCCCGTTCAGGGGAGTGCCACCCGACTGATTGTTGGAAAAAAATGTCCGAAAATACTTTTTCCGGCCCCGCCGGCTACTTCCGCATACCAGACTGAAGAGGGACGGATTTGGTCCACTCCCCGTAGCCGCCGCCCCCCACCCGCGCTTTCCTTTTCCCAACGGAGCAGCTTATGTGGCCCGCGTTCCGCAGTCCGTCCTGTCGCCCACCGATTGCCCGCCCCCGCGGCGCCCGCGCCGCGGGCGCACCTCGCTCCACCTGGAGATGCTTGAGGACCGTACCGTCCCGACGAACCTGGTCTACTGGCACGGCGGCTCCATCCTGCAAAACGTCATCGCCGTCCCGACCTTCTGGGGCACCAGCTTCGCGTCGCAGTACAAGAGCCTGGAGACCCAGGAAACCAACTTCACGTCCTACCTCGTCAACAGTACCTACATGGACATGATGTCCGAGTACGGCACGCCGGCCACCTCGGCGATTGAGGAAACGGACCAGCCCGGCGGCGCTCCGGTCTTCACGTCCACCAACCACCCGGCCCACACCATCGGCCGCGGCTCCGTCGGCGACGTGGAGGTGGACACCGACCCCGGCGCGCCGACGACCGGCACCACCGTCACGGACGGCCAGATTCAGGACAACATCGCCGGCGACCTGTTCGCCAACACTCTGGACTCGCTGGGCGTGCCGGGCGTCTCCGCCCTCGACGAGAGCTTTTTCGACAACAACTACCAGTCGCTCTACCCCGACGTGCTGTTCGTCGTCTACCTGCCGCCGGGCGTCAACGTGCAGGACGCCAACGGCCAGACCCTCTACCAGTTCCAGAACGGCTCGGAGGAGCGCGGCTATCACGGCACGTTCGGCCTGGACCAGCAGGGCAACGTGGACCGCTTCAGCAACGGCAGTGACGCGCTCGGCTCCAACGACGTTTTCGTCCACTACGCGGTTGTGCCGTACCCCACCGGCGGCGTCAGCACGACCAACTTCGACCAGGTGACCATTACCGCCTCGCACGAGATCATGGAGGCGGTTACCGACCCGCTGCAGGAGACGGACAACAGCGGCAACATCACCCAGGCCGGCTTCATCATCGACAACCCGACGGCCTTCGACAGCCACCTCGGCAGCGGCGACAACGAGGTCGGCGACCTGGTGGAGTTCCAGCCGCCCAACCTGTCGGTCTCGGAGCTGGGCGGCTACGCCGTGCAGAACATGTTCTCCAACGTGGTCTACAACGCCAACCACGCCTCGCACGGCATCAAGGCGCCCGCCGGCTCCACGAGCTACGGCGGCTTCGCCCTGGCCGACGGCGACGACAACCCGCAGCACACGAGCGCACCCGTGCTCGGCAGCACCAGCACCTCGGTCACCACGCTGCCCAACGGCCACACGCTGACCATCTCCACGACGACGCTGGCCAACGGCACCGTCACCGGCACCTTCAGCGCCCAGCTGGACCCGTCGGGCCTCGGCACCACCGAGGCCGACGTCAAGCCGGTGGACGGCATCAACGTCTACAGCTTCAACGAGACCATCACGCCGCAGGGCATGCTGACCGGCAACTTCACGATCACGGCCGAGGGCAAGGCACTGGGCTACACGGTGCCGGACGCGCCGTCGCTGGTGCCCAGCACTGCCCTGGCCCTGACCGCCGTGTCGCCCAACAACACCGCGACCAGCTGGACGTTCTCGGGGCAGCTGGCCAGCTTCACCGATGCCGCCGGCGCCAGCGACGCCGCCAGCATCAACTGGGGCGACGGCAGCCTCACGGCCGGCACCATCGTCGCCGACGCGAACGTGCCCGGCCAGTTCGACGTGAAGGGCACGCACACCTACGCCGCCGGCTCGACCGGCACGAACCGCTCGGTGTACGTCATCATCCACAAGTCGGACGGCAGCCAGGTGGTCGCCGACGCGCAGATCATCAACGGCGTCGCGGACCTGGTGGCGACGGCGCTGCCGGCGGACGAGGTGCAAGGCTCGTCGGCGGTGGTCGCCCTGGACGTGTTCTCGGACCTGGGCGGCCTGCACTCGGCCAGCTGGTACACGGCGACGGTGAACTGGGGCGACGGCACGGTCACGTCCGGTTCGGTGGTCGCGTCGGGCAGCCAGTTCGTGGTGCTGGGCAACCACCCCTATCAGCAACCCGGGCACTACCACGTCACGGTCACCGTGCAGGACATCGACAGCAGCAAGGACACGTTCCCGAGCACCGTCACGGTGCGGGCCACCCAGCCGAGCGCCATCGGCGGCTTCGACCCGACGACGGCGACGTGGTACCTGCACAACGGCGTCGGCGGTGGCGCCGCGGACGCCGGCTCGTTCCAGTACGGCGCGCCCGGCTGGATTCCGGTGACCGGCGACTGGACGGGCAGCGGCCACGAGGGCATCGGCGTCTACAACCCGGCGACGGCGACGTGGTATCTGCGCAATTCGGTGACGCCGGGCCCCGCCGACGAGGTGATCCAGTTCGGGGCGCCGGGCTGGCTGCCGGTGGTCGGCGACTGGAGCGGCGGCGGTCACACCGGCATCGGCGTGGTCAACCCGAGCACCGACACGTGGTATCTGCGCAACGAAGACAGCCCCGGGGCCGCGGACGCGGGCACGTTCCAGTTCGGCGCCCCCGGCTGGCTGCCCGTGGCGGGCGACTGGAACGCGACGGGCCGGGCCGGCATTGGCGTCTACAACCCGAGCACGGCGACGTGGTATCTGCGCGGCGAGGCCAGCGGCGGGCCAATCGACGTTGGCACCGTGCAGTACGGTGCGCCGGGTTGGACGCCGATCGTCGGCGACTGGGGCGGCCACGGCCACACCGGCCTGGGCATCCTCAACCCGGCCGGCGGCGCCTGGTATCTGCGCAACGAGGTGACGGCTGGCCCACCGGACGCCGGGGTGTTCGGCTACGGTTCGCCGGGCTGGCTGCCGGTGGCGGGCGGGTGGATCGGTTCGGCCCGCAACGGCATTGGCGCCGTCAACCCGGCGACGGCGACGTGGTATCTGCGCAACCAGGCCAGCGCCGGCGGCGTCACGGTCGGCGCCTTCCAGTTCGGCTCGGCCGGCTGGATTCCGCTGGTGGGCGACTGGAACGGCACCGGCCACGACGGCATCGGCGAGTACGACCCGAGCACGGCGACGTGGTATCTGCGCAACGAGGACAACGGCGGCCCCGCCGACGCGGGCGTCTTCCAGTTCGGGGCGCCGGGCTGGATTCCGGTGGTCGGCGACTGGACGGGCGCGGGCCACACGGGCATCGGCGTCTTCGACCCGCGCACCGCCACGTGGTATCTGCGCGTCGAGGCCAGCGGCGGCCCCGCCGACGCGGGCGTCTTCCAGTACGGGGCGGCCAACTGGATTCCGGTGACCGGCGACTGGACGGGGGCCGGCTACACGGGCATCGGCGTCTTCGACCCGGGCACGGCGACGTGGTATCTGCGCACGCTGGCCAACCCGGGTCCGGCCAACGCGGTGTTCCAGTACGGGGCGCCGGGCTGGCTGCCGGTGGTCGGCGACTGGTCGGGCGACGGCTTCGACGGCATCGGCGTGTACTACCCCGGCAGCGGGGCGTGGTATCTGCGCTCCACCCCGAGCGCGGGGCCGCAGACGATGGCGTTCGGTTACGGGTCGCCGGGCTGGAAGCCGGTTGTTGGGGAGTTTTAGGGAGAGGAAACGGGGTCAGGTTTATTTACGGCTACAAGGCCGAACATGGATTGGGGCGCTCGCCGCGCCTCGGTTTTCCCAGTTTTGCGCTGGCCGGCGGCCGCGTACAGACGTGTGTGTCTTGCGCGGCCGCCGACCAGCGCAACCGCCCCCTTTTCGGATCGCAAGTGAGAAACGCCGGGGAAACGACAAGCCACCCGGACAGTCTTAAATTAGTGACGAGAAGTCTCCGCATGCTCCGCGCGTCTGCACGTCACCGCAGGCCGCGGCCAGCGCCGCGACGTGCGCCGGCGTCGTGCCGCAGCAGCCGCCGACCAGCACCGCCCCCGCCCGCACCACCTCCGGTAACCAGTCCGCCAGCTGCCCCGGTGTCACCGGATACCCCCAGGCGAAAAGGGGCCAGGTCAGTTTTCACACGATTTTGAGAATCGTATGAAACATGACCTGACCCCCTTTTCGCTTCCGAGAACGATGCCGGTGGGCACCGCTCGGCTCTCGGGATGTCGAATGACGATTTTCAGAATCGTGTTATCGGTCTCTGCCCCTTTTATCCTCCCCTTTTATTCTCTCGCGCTTTTTCTTTGCTATCAGCGGGTTATGAGAAGCGTCCCCGTTTTCTCCCGGTGGCTTTTTTCTCTGGCGTCTCGCCGCAAGCGCGTTGTTATTCCGGGGGCTGATTTTCTTCCTGGGCTGTCGGGAGCAGTTGCCCGAGAAGTTTCGCAATCTGCTCGGCCTCGGGTAAGCCGTGCTCCCGTGCAGTTTGCAGTGCCCAGAAGAGATGGCCCAGCGCCGTTTCTATCTCCTCTGTACGGCCGCGCTGCAACAGCGTCAGGCCGATGTTGGTCCGGCAGACGATCAGTTCGCGCACGTCGCCGAGGCGCTCGTAGACGGGCAGTTGCTTCTCCTGGCGGATGGCCAGGGCCTCGTCCAGCCGGCCCCGCGCGAACAGGATGTCGGCGACCTTGCCGTGCGCGACCGCCAGGGAGCGCACGTCGCCGAGGCGCTCGTAGACGGGCAGTTCCTTCTCCTGACGGATGGCCAGGGCCTCGTCCAGCCGGCCCCACCGGAACAGGATGTCGGCGACCTTGCCGTGCGTGACCGCCAGGGAGCGCACGTCGCCGAGGCGCTCGTAGACGGGCAGTTCCTTCTCCTGGCGGATGGCCAGGGCCTCGTCCAGCCGGCCCCGCGCGAACAGGATGTCGGCGACCTGGCCGTGCGTGACCGCCAGTTCGCGCACGTCGCCGAGGCGCTCGTAGACGGGCAGTTGCTTCTCCTGGCGGATGGCCAGGGCCTCGTCCAGCCGGCCCCACCGGAACAGGATGTCGGCGATGTCGCCGTGCGTGACCGCCAGGGAGCGCACGTCGCCGAGGCGCTCGTAGACGGGCAGTTCCTTCTCCTGGCGGATGGCCAGGGCCTCGTCCAGCCGGCCCCGCGCGAACAGGATGTCGGCGACCTTGCCGTGCGTGACCGCCAGGGAGCGCACGTCGCCGAGGCGCTCGTAGACGGGCAGTTCCTTCTCCTGACGGATGGCCAGGGCCTCGTCCAGCCGGCCCCGCCGGAACAGGATGTCGGCCAGACGGCCGTTGGCAACGGCTTCTTGATTCTCTTTGCGGAGTTTTGCGAATAGCCCGATGGCCTGGCGAATGTACTGTTCCGCCTTCGCCACGTCTCCCTTGCTAAACAGCAGTTCGCCAAGTTCGGCCAGGGCCTGCGCCCGTTCTTCGGTATCCTGTGTCCCCGCCACTTCCAGGGCGCGTTCCAGGAGTTGCTGTGCGTCCTCGGCATCCCCGACAATCTGACAGGACAGTGCGGAAAGACGAAGAAGGTGAAACGGCGGCACGGCGTGCGCCTGGTCAATGACTGCGATGGATTGCCTCCCCAGGGCGGCGGCGTCCCGGTAGGCGTGCCGGGCGCGCAACATGCCGACCACCTCGCCGGCATCGGCGGCCACGACCTCGGCGTCGCGGGCCAGGATGCCCATGCGCGTCAATTCTCTGTTCAGGGGCAACGGTCGGGCCTGCGCCCCCGCCGCCCCGCCCCACGCGGCAAACAGTGGCTTGCAAACCAGCGTCGCCAGTTGCGCTGCTTCCGCCTGGTTCATGATGACGAACCTTCCTGTTCCAGTTGAGGCCGCACCAGTGGATCGACCAGCGCGTGATCGTGGCCGCGGCGGAAATCGAGCGGGTTTTCAAACCGATTGAGCAGGCCCAGGTCGAACTGGCGTTGCACGGCCGCGACGGCCGCCGCGGCATCCGCATGGTGCCGCGGATGAAGAAGTGGCAGCACCGCTTGCGGCGCCGGGATTTCAAACAGCGTCGAGCGGCGCAGCAGTTCGCGCTCATCGGGTGTGAGCAACCCGAGCAGTTCGTGGATCGCGACGATGTTGAGGAACTCGCGCAGGCGCGGTTCGCTGGTCTGTCCTCGCGTCCGGAATTCCTGGGCGGCCTCCCGGAAGCGCTGGAAGGCGTCCGCGCTTTCGGCCCGCAGGCGGGCCGCGCGGCTCATGAGGCTCGGACTGCCGAACGCATCGTCGATGGCGCCGGCAAGTTCCTGGAAGAGTTGCTGCTCACTATCGAGCGCCTCCTGGGGGCTGATACCCGGGTTGTGCTTGATCTGCTCCGCGACCCGTTGCCGGGCCAGTTGCAACGTCTGCCGCAGCATTTCGCCGGGGGCCATGTCCGGCAGCTGGTAGAACGCCAGGCGCCGGTCCGCGTCCTTGCCGTTCACGACGCAGGTGAAGCGATACCGGCACGTGATCAGCAGCAAGGAGTCGTGTTCCGTGGTCGCGAAGGCGGTCACCAGGGCGGCGACCCCCGCCTCCAGTTCCGGCCTGACGCGGTGCAGCTTGCCGGGCATCGATTCCAGGGCACGTTCAAAATCGTCCACGACCAGGAGGATCGGGCGCTGCTCGGCGCGGCCGCCGTGCGTGTGCAGCTCGCGCAAGGGGCCGCGCAACAGCCGGGCCAGCACCAGGGTGAAGGCGTCAGCCGTCAACTCCCCGGAGCCGGCCTCGTCGAGGATGCGCTGGACCTCCACGGCGCCGGCGTGTCCCTCCAGCGCGGTGGACGAGCGGAGCGCCCGCAGGATGCCCGCCGGCGTGTAGTCGTTGAATACGACCACCAGGTCGTAGGATGGGAAGCGCGAGGCCAGGCGGCAGGCGAGACTGCTCTTGCCGTGTTGCCCGAGTCCGTGGATCACCGTGGGTTGGTGCGTGCGCAGACAACGCAGGACGTCCTGCAAGGGGCGGCGGCGGCCCACAAACTCATACCGCGACGCGACGGGGATCTGCTTGTTGATCCTGTCGAGGAATTCCTGATCCGCGCGGCCGGCGTCGTGCCAGTGGCGGCGCCGGTCGCCGCCGGTGATCTTGCCGCCGCCCTGCGCCCAAAAAAGACGCGGGCCTTGTGCCATTCCGTTTTTACTTCCCTGTCTCCGTGGCGGCCCAGCGTTTTCCGGGCCTGGGCGACGGCGGCCTCCAGCGACTCCCGCATGGCCAGGCGCCGGTACAGTTCGGCGGCGAAACAGGTGGCGCCCACGTCGCTCACCTTGCCCGCCCAGCCGAGGACGGCCGGGAAGCCCTTCAGGGCCAGGGCGCCGGCGAGCGAACCGAGCAGCTGATCCGGCTGGGCAGTGGTGCACGCCGACAGGAACAGCAACCGCGGCCGAAACTCGCCGAACTGCTCCGCGATCTCCCGCGCCCCGACCAGCTCCGGTTCGCCGAGTTCGGTCTCCAGCGCCAGCACGGGGCGGTCGGTCAGGTTGCCGTGGCACGATAGGTGGACGATGTCCACGCCGCCGTCGCCCTCGGTCTCCTCCTGAATGCGCCGGGCGAGCGCCTCGAGGTTGCCGGTGTCCTCGCACAGGAAATCGACCCCGGTCGCGTGAACAGCTTGCAGGATGGCCTGTTCTTCCGCGTCGTGGTCGAGCGGCATGGCGTTGCCGCGCGGGTCGGCGGCCATGAAGACCATGGCCGGGCGGTAGCGCGACGCGGCGGGCGGTTCCCGTCGGGGGAGCAGGCGGCGGACCACGGAAAACGACAGGAACTCTGCCTCCGCGAGGTAGCCGTCCTCGTCGCGGAGCAGTTCCCAGGATACGTCCAGGAACAGCCGGTTGCCGCCGGCTTCGAGGACGAACTCGAGCCATAGCGCGTCCGGCGTTTCGTCGCGGTAACGGCCGAGCAGCCGGTCGGCACCATCGAGCCATTGATAGAGTTCCCGGCCGATCTGAGAACGCCGGTCGGAAGTTGCCGTGCCGCCGGCGTAATCCTGGAGCCAGGTGGCGAACCGCCCGGCGTCGGCGGGGGTGGTAGGCCGCTGACCCAGGTCGCGCCCGTCGCGCGTGGCGCGGAGATGGGTCGCGGACAGTGAAATGCAAACGGGCGAGGCCACGGGTCGCTCCCGATCTGAGAAGCAGGGGCCGGAGGTCGCACGCGGTGGGCACGGTTACTGCGCAGGGTTCGCCACCGCCGCCGTCTCCGGGATGACGGCCACGTCCTTCATGACCTTGCAGGTCAGGTCGTGGAGCTGCTCGGCGTCGCCTTCGTGGAGGAACAGCGCCTTGTCGCCGATGATCGCGCGGATGGTGGTCGGCAACTTTTGCTGGGCCCAATGGATCAGACCCAGCCAGTGCAGAACAAGGGCCTCGCGCCGCTTCTCGTACCCTTCGCGGATCTTATCGTAGACGTGGAACAGCACCACGGCGACTTCCAGAACCACGAGGGTTGCGTGGAGCGGGTCGATCATCTTGTCCGCGCCCGTTCCGGCCAGATCGGTCGATGGAGCGGCAGTGCGGATGGTGGGTCTGATCTTGAACCGGGCTTCCATCAGGTCGGCGAACTGCTGTGCGACGATGGCGCTGTCCTTGCCCTGGACGCGGAACTCGATAGACATGGTGCCCCCCTTGGGCTTCTGGTTGGGATTGCTTTCAGGTTTATTTTCTCCCCAACCTCCATGATGTCAAGCCCCGGGTAGTCCCGGGCACGGAAAAGGGTCCGATTAAAAGGAAGGGACAAAGAGGAACCGCACTGGCTACCTTTGGAGGTAGCTAACCCCAGTCGGGCAAGGGGTTAGGTCAACGAAGCCTTGGATTTTTCAGCCACATTCCGGGTGGGCAAACGAGGCGGGCCGGAGGTCGGCCGGCGGCTCAACCCAGGAAACCCAGGGAAAAATCAGGGATCGAGACCCCGCCAAAGATAGCCAGTGCGGTTGGACAAAGAGGGCTCATCTCATTCTGGCAGCTGGCTCGTCGGAATGGGTTATTTCTTCGCTAAAACCCACATACCAGGGGTCAGGTTTATTTACGGCTACAAGGCCGAACATGGATTGGGGCGCTCGCCGCGCCTCGGTTTTCCCAGTTTTGCGCTGGCCGGCGGCCGCGTAACCGCCCCCTTTTCGGATTGCAAGTGAGAAACGCCGGGGAAACGACAAGCCACCCGGACAGTCTTAAATTAGTGACGAGAAGTCTCCGCATGCTCCGCGCGTCTGAACGTCACCGCAGGCCGCGGCCAGCGCCGCGACGTGCGCCGGCGTCGTGCCGCAGCAGCCGCCGACCAGCACCGCCCCCGCCCGCACCACCTCCGGTAACCAGTCCGCCAGCTGCCCCGGTGTCACCGGATACCCCCTTTTCGCTTCTTCCTGACCCCCTTTTTCGCTTCTTCCTGGCTTCGTAAACCTCACCTTCTCACCTGCAAGGGCGCCGAATCTCGACGTGTGAAAAAGTTGGCCCCCTTGGCCTCCTTGGCCCCCTTGCTGTGACGGGCGGCGCCGTTTGTTGTCGCGCCGTGCCACCCGTCCAGAGCCACGGCGCCAACTCTCGACGTGTGAAAAAGTTGGCCCCCTTGGCAGTCTTGGCTCCCTTGCTCGGTCAGCCGACGCTGGCCGGCGACTCCCAGCGCCACTCCGACAGCGCCTGGAGACAGCGCCAGGCAATTCGGCCCAGCAAAAATCGTTGACGGTGTCATGGGCAGGCCGTAGACTCGATGACGTTTAATGCACCATTGCGCCTGGCCCCATTGAAGTTGCGTGCGCTGGCTGTTTTCGTGCTGGGGATGCTTGGGAAGGTCGTCCAAGGAGTCTCGTCCCATGGGTGGTTGGGTCAAATCAACCCGCTTCTGGATGCCCGCCCTGCTGGTGGCCGGCGGACTGGTCGGTTTCCATGGGGCACACCAGGCGCCCCAGCCTGGCCCTGCGCAGGAAGCGCAACCGGACAGTGCCACCGTCCAGAAATTTGTCACCCAGCATTGCCTCAGCTGCCACAATGGCGATGACAAACGGGGCGGACTGGCGCTCGACGCCATCAGTGCCGATGACGTGGGCAAGCACGCGGCGATCTGGGAAAAGGTCGTGCGCAAGCTCGTCGCGCGGCAAATGCCTCCCGCGGGCAAGAAGCGTCCGGACGAGAAGGCGTATGAAAAATTCGTCGCCGCGCTCGCAACCGCCCTGGACCGCGCGGCCGCCGCACACCCCAATCCCGGCCGAACCGTCACCTTGCGCCGCTTGAATCGCACGGAGTATCAGAACGTCATCCGCGACCTCCTGGCGGTGGACGTGGACGCCGCGGCCCTGCTGCCGCAGGACGAAGCTAACCACGGCTTCGACAGCGCACCGCTGGGCGATCTGTCACCGACACTGCTGGAGCGCTACGTCACGGCGGCGCAGAAGATCAGTCGTCTGGCCGTCGGTCGGGCGCCGACCACGCCCAACAGCGATACGTTCCGGACCCGGCCGGACCTGACGCAGGAAGGCCACGTTGCCGGGCTGCCCCTGGGGACGCGCGGCGGCCTGCTGATTCCGTACACCTTCCCGCAAGACGGCGACTACGACATCCAGGTCTGGCTGACGCGCGACCGCAACGAACACATTGAGGGTTTGCGCGAACCGCACGAACTGGAAGTGCTGCTGGACCGCAAGCGCGTGGCGGCGTTCACCGTCAAACCGCCCGCCAGGGGCCAGTCCGATGCCCAGGTCGATAAAAACCTGAAGGCCCGCGTCACGGTGGCGGCCGGGCTGCACGACCTGGGCGCCACGTTCGTGCAGCACCCGGCGTCGTTGCAGGAAACCAAGCGCCAGCCGTATCCGGCGCACTGGAACCTGCATCGGCACCCGCGCAAAACGCCGGCGGTCTACCAGGTGTCGATCACCGGCCCCTACAACGCGAAAGGGCATGGCGAGACCGCCAGTCGCCGCCGTCTGTTTATCTGCGCACCGACCGGGCCGAAGGACGAAGAGGCTTGCGCCGAAAAAATCCTGTCCGCGCTGCTGCGCCGGGCCTACCGCAAGCCGGTCACCGCTGCCAACCTCGACAAGGTGATGAAGTTCTATCGGCAAGGCGCAAGGCCGGGGATTTCGACGCCGGCATTGAAATGGCCGTGAGTGCCGTGCTGGTGAATCCGCAGTTTCTGTTCCGCATCGAACGGGACCCGCCCGGCGTCGCTGCGAAGACCGCCTATCGGGTCAGCGACCTGGATCTGGCATCCCGATTGTCCTTCTTCCTGTGGGGCACCATCCCGGACGACGAACTGCTGGACCTGGCCGAGCGCAACGAACTCCGCAAGCCCAAAGTGTTTGAACAACAGGTGCGGCGCCTGCTGGCGGACGAACGCACGCGCAACCTGGCGACCAATTTCGCAGTGCAATGGCTGCACCTCCGCAACCTGGAGTCGATCACGCCGGACCTGCGGTTGTTCCCGGATTTCGACGACAATCTGCGAACCGCCTTCCGGCAAGAAACCGAACTGTTCGTGGACAGTATGCGCCGCGAGGACCGGAGCGTGCTGGACCTGCTGTCGGCGGACTACACGTTTCTCAACGAGCGCCTCGCCAAACATTACGGCATCCCGCACGTCTATGGCGAGCGCTTTCGGCGCGTGGCGCTCGGTGCCGACCGGCAACGGGGCGGCCTGCTGCGGCACGGGAGCATTCTGACGGTCACGTCCTACGCCACGCGGACCTCACCGGTGGTGCGGGGCAAGTGGGTCCTCGAAAACTTACTCGGAACCCCACCGCCGCCCCCGCCGGCGGACGTGCCGGCGCTGCGGGAGAACACCGTGGGGACGAATCTGACGATCCGCGCGCGCCTGGCCCAGCATCGCTCCAACGCCGCCTGCGCGAGTTGCCATCGGCTGATCGATCCGGTGGGCTTCTCGCTGGAACAGTTCGACGCGGTGGGCCGCTGGCGAGATCGGGACGAGGGGCAGCCGGTCGATGCGGCCGGGGGGCTGCCGGACGGCAGCGCGTTTGAGGGCGTTGCCGGACTTGAGAAGGCGCTGCAGCAGCGGCCAGAGTGGTTTGTCCGCACGCTGACCGAGAAACTTTTTACCTTCGCACTGGGCCGGGCGCCGGAAGAATATGATGCCCCGGCCATCCGCAAGATCGTCCGCGATGCGCGGGCGAACCATTACCGCTTTTCCGCGCTGATCGTGGGCCTCACGACCAGCACACCGTTTCAAATGAGGAGGTCGCAGTGATCGTCACCAAGAAGGCGCTGTCGCGACGGACGTTTCTGCGCGGGGCGGGAACCGCACTGGCTTTACCGCTGCTCGATGCCATGATTCCCGCCATGACCGCCGAGGCCCAGACGCCGGCGGCCCCGCAGCGTCTGCGCCGTCTCGGCTACGTTTACATTCCCATGGGCTGCGATGGCACGCGCTGGACGCCGACCGGTCAGGGCAATCTGAATCAGCTGTCGCCCACGCTCGCCCCGCTGGAACGGGTCAAGCAGCATGTCACGGTGATCGGCAATCTGGAATTGCGGAACGCCTACCCCGGCACGCACGCGACCTCCAACTCGGCGTTCCTGAGCGCCGCCCGGGCCAGGCTCACGGAGAGCGCGGACTATTATCTGGGGACCACGGCCGATCAGATCGCCGCCCGGCACATCGGCCGAGACACGCAGTTGCCCTCGCTCGAACTGTCCATGGATTTGCTGACGCTCGCCGGCCAGTGCGACAACGGTTACGCCTGCGTCTACCAGAACAATCTTTCCTGGTCGTCGCCGACGACGCCACTGCCGAGCGAGGCGCATCCGCGGGTCGTCTTCGAGCGGCTGTTCGGCGACGGCGCCACCAGCGCGGAACGCCGCGCGGCCCTGCGGAGCCGAGCCAGTCTGCTCGATTCCGTGCGCGAGGAGTTGGCCCAGCTCAATAACCAGCTCGGCGCAACCGATCGCGCCACCGTCGCCCAGTACACGGACAGCGTGCGCGAGGTGGAACGCCGCATTCAACGCGCCGAGGCCAACGCCAACGAACACCCGCTCCCCGATCTCGACCGTCCGGTGGGCGTCCCGGCCTCCTACGCCGAGCACGCCCGGTTGATGTTCGACCTGCAGGTGCTGGCCTTCCAGAGCGACATCACGCGCGTCATCACCTTCCAGCTGGCGCGGGAAACGAGTAACCGGACCTACCCCGAGATCGGCGTTTCCGATCCGCATCATCCGCTCACGCATCATGGCGGCGACCCAGCGAAGATCGCCAAGGTAGCCCTGATCAACCGCTTCCACGTCTCGCTGTTCGCCGACTTTCTCGTGAAGTTGCGCGACACGCGGGAGGGCAATGGTACGCTCCTGGACCATGCGCTGCTGCTGTACGGCAGCGGCATGGGCAACGGCAACCTGCACGACCACGACAACCTGCCGATCCTGGTCGCCGGTGGCGCCGCGGGCCGGATGCGCGGCGGGCGGCACGTCCGCTATGGGAAGCCGACGCCGTTGGCCAACCTGCACCTGACGCTGCTCGATAAGGTCGGGGTCCGCATCGACTCATTCGCTGACAGTCGCGGCAGGTTGGATGACCTGTTTGCTCCGCTGTAAAATGTTGTGGTGATACGCTCTTCGCTACGCGACGGGCTTTGCGGGCGCGTAGCGAAGAGCGTACACCGTGTAATACGAAATCGCCTTGTTCGTTCGTGGTGGGTCGGAGCTCGAGCGCCAGCGAGGAGCAGCGCTGGCCCCTCGCTGGCGCTCGGGCTCCAACCGGAAACGCGAATCGCCAGGGCGCTGCCGTATAAGTCCGTTCTGGATAGGGCGAGCGGTTACGCGAATCACACGTTCGGCGGCTTGACGGTGCAAAGGGGTTCGTTTGGCATAGTGTCTTTGGCGTTTTCTGAGTCGAAAAAATGCAAGTGATTCGAGAATGCAGCCTGAAGGATTACGCTGGACAGTTCTGGCAGCGCCAGAGGGGAAAGAAAACTCGTGATGACGAACCTGCGATCTCGGACATTGAAAGAGGTGGAGATCCTGTTTTCTGGCTAGCTAACATCTATCCGTACAAGCTGCCCCAACCATATAACGACAAGATTGAACTGGTCAAGTTCGAGGAACCTGAGGAACTCAATTGCCTCCTCATTCATTACTCGATGATTAAGGCAACGTTTCAAAATTAATCCGCAGTTCCCTTCTACAATAACCCTGGCCCAACCGGGGGCCTGGTTTGGAAGGGAGGCAGAGCCGTGGACATCCACCAATGCCAATGCCCTCACTGCCGACAAGGTGCGGACCACCCCGAACGCGCCCTCCATTACCGGCTCAACCTTCTCCTGAGCCGGTTGGATGAGCACCAACGCCGGTGGTTGGCAGCCTGGGAGTCCCAGAAGGTCGGCCGCGGCGGCGACCGCCTACTGTCCCTCATCACCGGCCTGAACGTGGAAACCATCCGGCGCGGTCGCCGGGAACTCGAGGACTCCCTGCGGGACTGCCCCCCGGATCGCATCCGCCGGCCCGGGGCAGGACGGCCCGCTGTGAAAAAAAAGTGCCGGGCCTCATGAACGCTTTGAGGCAGCTGGTTGAGGAGCAGACCGCCGGCAGCCCGCAAACCTGTCAGAAGTGGGTGCGCCACAGCGTCGCCTACCTGAGCACGCGGTTGCAAGGCCAAGGCTTCGCCGTCAGCCCCGCCACGGTCTATCGCCTGTTGGACGACCTGGGCTATTCGCTCAAGGCCAACCGCAAGCGCTTCACCGGCCCGCCTCACCCAGACCGGGACCGGCAGTTCGCGTACATCGCCGGGCAGCGGCGCCGCTTCGCCATCCTCGGCCAGCCGGTGATCAGCGTGGACAGCAAGAAAAAGGAGTTGATCGGCAACTTCAAGAATGCAGGGCGGCAGTGGTGCCGGCACGCCACGGAGGTCAACGCCCACGACTTCCTGGACGACGCCTTGGGCCGGGCCGTCCCCTACGGGGTCTACGACGTGCGCCAGGACCGCGGCCATGTCTACGTGGGGTTGTCCGCCGACACCGCGGCGTTCGCGGGGGACGTGATCGGCCGGTGGTGGCGCGGCGAGGGACGGCTGTGGTACCCGCAGGCCGACGAGTTGCTGATCCTGTGCGACGCGGGCGGGAGCAACAGTTGCCGCGTGCGGTTGTGGAAACAGCGCCTCCAGGAGGAGTTGGCCGACCGCTGGGGGCTGTGGGTGACGGTGTGCCATTACCCGCGGGGGGCGTCGAAGTGGAACCCGGTGGAGCACCGGCTGTTCAGCCGCATCAGCGTCAACTGGGCGGGGGAGCCGCTGCGAACCGTGGAGACGCTGTTGGCCTGCATCCGGGGCACGGAGACGGACGCCGGTTGGGCGGTACGTGCGACGTTGCTGGACGCGGAGTACGCGAAGGGGGTCAAGGTGCCGGACGCAGAAATGCAGACGTGGCGCCTCCAAAGGCATGCCGTCTGCCCCAGTTGGAATTACACCATCAAGCCACGTTGGACAATATTCTAACATCAGCACCCAGGTGTAAGCTGCGGACTAATTTTGAACGGCTGCCTAAGGACGACTGGATGGTGGAACGCTGTCTTGTTCCCTGTCCGAAAACTCGACGATTGGGAGACATGGCTGCAATTGCACTTGAGCGAAGATATTTTGAGTCCAGTCATTCTGGCACGCAGATAACGCTGTTTCGAGAGTGGAAGGACAAGCAGACGCTAACGGGTTTTATTAGCGCAGAATCGTGTCCTCTCGTGGAGATGACTTGGGAACGCGTGTATGAGATCGTGGATGGATGGGGCCGTCTACATGCGATGGCTGCACTCGTGAAGTATGGAAGTAAGTTCGAGCCATTTGAATGCTTCGTCGCGAATAGGAAAACGGACGCTGGGCAGGTTTCTGGTTGAGGGGCAACCGCTGAACCATCTTTGCACGTGGCGGGTCGTATCAGGCTACACGGACACGCCGGGTCGAGCGGCTCGAACGTGAATTGAGGTGTTCGGTCCCGGAGAGCGGATGAAATTCAACCGATTCCTGGGGGCAATGATTGCCAGGAGGGTATTGACGCAGCTGGCTCAGATGCGTTGTCGCTTCATAGTAATGTACTCCTTTCGGCCAGCGCTCGACCGAGTTTGTGAAATCACCGAAAACGTATACCCTTTCACTCATTCATACAGCTGTTGAACCTACCTCTTGAGAACCAGCGATGATCGATAGCCTTACTGTCGCCGAAGTCGTTTCTGCTATCCTCGAACAGGGTGAGATAACCAAGGACCAGATTCTGGAGACATGGGGCATCGCGGAAGAGGACTACAAGGAACTGCAGAAACAGGTTCTGAAGGGCAATCAGTCCATTGAAAAGGGGTCAAGGCACAGCGGCGGGTTCGTCGTCAAGAAGCGCAAAGGGAGACTGCCGGAGGAGAGCACCACCGAAGTGCTGCTGCTGCGGACAGACTGGGAAAAAACTGCCGTGGCGCGACTGGCCGAACTACTGCAGCACGGGAAACTCGAAGACTTGCTCGGCACGTTGCTACAAACAGTGCGGCAGGTGCGTCTTGCGGAAACAGGAGTCGATCGCCGCGGCCAGAAGTCAGAGTTGGCCACGGCGCTCGTTCTTCAGCGCGGGATCGATTTGTTCTGTGAAACCGATATCCGCGAAGCCGTGGGCAAGTCGGCGAGCGTTCCCGCGCCCAGTCGCTGGCACCCAGGTAAGCCGGCCGCAATCGACTTCGTCGCTAACACCGGCTTTCCCCGCGAACTAGCGGGGTTACCCACTGAGGAAGGACTGCCCGATTTTGAATACCTGGAAGGCCGATTTCGGCTGCGCCCCCTTGAGCCTTTCCAGTGCGAGGTGAAGGAGGAACTGAGCCATACTCTTCAAGATGCAGGCAAGCGCACGATTGTGACCTTGCCGACGGGGGCCGGCAAGACCCGCGTCGCTGTCGAGACCATTCGCGATTGGCTGACGAATCGGTATGACGTTGCTGCCCAGGCCCTCACAGGCGGTGTTGTCCTGTGGTTGGCGCATACAGAGGAACTGTGCGAGCAAGCATGCACTTGCTTCAAGCAGGTTTGGGAAGGTTCGGAGAGCGTTTGTCCGCTGCTCCTAGTGCGCTTCTGGGGCCGCTACACACAGGACCTCGCAAAACACCGGCAGACGCTGGAGCAGGTTCTGACGCGCCCGGGTGTCCTGGTCTCCACACCGCAGCGGATCATGAACCTGCTGGACCGGCGAATCGAAGGCAGCGAGGCGGTACTCGCTGACTTGACCGGGACCCTGGGCCTGGTAGTCATTGACGAAGCACATCGTGCCGCGGCGCCTTCGTACCAGCGCATCATGGACAACCTGATTCCAGAGGAGCGCCCGCTGTCGGTAGTCGGCCTCACGGCCACGCCGTTTCGCATGGAGTACGTAGGAGACGACCCCGAAGAGGGAACACGGGAGCTCAAGGAGATTTTTCACCACCTGATCGAGCCGATGCAGACCCTGGGTTCTGAGCCAAGACTCAAGCTGCAAGACATGGGCGTCCTCGCGCGGCCGGAGTTGAGAACGATCAAGACGCAGACAAAAATGCGGCTGCCGACGGTGCCCACCAAGGGAACGCTTTCCGAGGAGGAATTGGAGCGGCTTGATCGAATTCTGGCCGTGCGCACGGACAACACTCCACGGCGCCTCGCGATCCTGAAAGAATTGCTACCGCTCGCCAAGAACCCTGGACATTCCATCCTGTACTTCGGCCCCACCGTGCGCGATGCCGAATGCATGGCCTATCTATTGCGCCGGGAAGGAATCCCCGCGGCAGTCGTGAGCGGCAACACCCGCGATGTTACACGGCGCCAGGTGGTCACCGAGTTTAAGCAGAAAAAAATCCGGGTGCTTTGTAACTGCGAAGTTCTGACTACTGGCTTCGATGCCCCCCAGATCAGTCACATCGTGATGGGACGGCCGACGGTCAGTCGGGTTCTGTACGAGCAGATTGTCGGCCGCGGGCTCCGCGGGCCGAAGTTTGGCGGGACAGCCACCTGTGTCATTCTCAACTGCGAGGACAACTACACGGGTGACCCACCACCGCTTGGTTATGAATCATTCCGCAGGGTTTGGCTCGGATCCACGGGTCGGTAGCGCTGCGATGTCGCCGGCGAGAATGCGTGGGAAGGGAAATGGTGAAAAATGGTGGAAAAGAGTGAAAATGGGGACGTCCGCGTCCCCTTTTTCTACCCGGCGATCTCGACGTGCGAAAAAGTTGGCGTTCTTGGCGTTCTTGGCGTCCTTGATTCGACAATCGGCGTCACCGGGCGACGCGCGGTGACGGCCTGGGAGCCATTCTCGACATGTGAAAAAGCTGGCTCCCTTGGCTCCCTTGGCTCCCTTGCTCGGTCAATCCCTGCCGCGCCAGGACCGGCCGTGCCAGCCAGCCCAGGCTGGGGTTGAGCCCACGATGCCGCTGTATTCCCACTCCTGGCGCGATTGCTACCCTGTCCGCCGGCGGATAGACTCGGGTAAGGAAGAAGTCCGTCATACCGCGCCTGAGCGGCCCGGGACCCCGCGATTTCGCGAAGGACAGGATCTCCCGGCGCTAATTCGGAGTCGATTGCCATGGGAATGAAGCGATTCGGAATCGGGGCCCTGGTTTTGGTGCTGCTCGCCGGCGGTTCGGCCCTGGCCCAATCCAGCGCCCCGTTGGCGGACGCCGCGGAAAAGCGGGACCGTGCCCAGATCGACGCCCTGCTCAAAAAAGGCGCTGCCGTCAACGCAGCGCAGGTGGACGGCATGACGGCCCTGCACTGGGCGGTGTATCACGACGATCTGGCGACCGCAACGCTCCTGGTCAAGGCCGGGGCCAACGTCAAGGCCGCCAACCGCTACGACGTGACGCCCCTCTCGTTAGCTTGCACGAACGGCAACACCGAGATCGTGGCATTACTGCTCAAGGCCGGCGCCGATCCCAACACGACGCTGCGCGGCGGCGAGACGGCCTTGATGACGGCCGCCCACACGGGCAAACCGGGGCCGGTGCAGGCGCTGCTCGCTCAGGGCGCCAAGATGAATGCCAGGGACCGCAAGGGACAAACGGCCCTGATGTGGGCCGCGGCGGAGGGCCACGCGGAGGTGGTGTCCCTGTTACTGGCGGCCGGGGCGGAATTCAAAAGTGCGTTGCCCTCCGGGTTCACACCCTTGTTGTTCGCCGCACGGGAGGGCCGCATCGAGGTCGTCCGCGTGTTGCTGAAGGCGGGAGCCGACGTCAACGACGCAATCCAGGGCAAAAAAGCCGTTTCCCGTGGCCCCAAACCCGGAACCACTGCGCTGCACATGGCGGTCGAAAACGGCCATTTTGAGCTGGCCATCGTGCTCGTGAAAGCTGGCGCCGATCCGAATGACCTGCGCCCGGGCTATGCGGCGTTGCACATGGTCTCCTGGGTCCGCAAGCCCAACCGCGGCGACGACGAGGAAGGCGATCCGCCGCCCATTGGCTCGGGAAAGTTCACCAGCCTGGAATTCGTCAAGGCAATGGTCGCCCACGGGGCCAAGGTCGATCTGAAGACCACCAGGAGCGTGTCGGGCCGAGGCATCCTCAAAATCCCCGGCGCGACTCCCCTGCTGGCGGCGGCCTCCACGGCGGATGTACCGCTGCTGGAACTGCTCGTCAAACTGAAGGCCGATCCGCTGCTGCCGAATGCACAGGGTTCCACGCCCCTGATGGCCGCGGCTGGGGTCGGCGTTGGCGCCCCTGAGGAGGCGGCTGGCACCGAACCGGAAGTGCTGGAGGCCGTCAAGCTGCTCTTGAAGCACGGCGCGGACATCAATGGGATTGACAAGCACGGCGAAACGGCGATGCACGGCGCCGCCTACCGGAACCATCCAAAGGTGGTATTGCTCCTCGCCGACAAGGGGGCCAAGATCAAGGTCTGGAACCAGAAGAACAAAACCGGCTTGACGCCTTTGGTGATTGCCGAAGGGTATCGGCCGGGCCTCAACTTCCGACCTTCCCCGGAGACCGTTGCCGCTCTCCATCAAGTGATGCGCGCGGCCGGCGTGACGCCGCCAAAACGCGCTGCGCCCAGGGGTGCCCCCAAATCCGAATACAAAGACAAAACGAAATAACCAGCCGTTGCTTGAGCGCTTACCCTGTTCATTGATGCTACCATCGGACTACTTCGTTTTCTTGATGCTCAGGGTGGTCGGTTCCGCGGTAATCTTCAGCCGGGGGATGGTGATGCATCCGCCGGCGTCGGCCCGCACCTCTCCGGCGGACGTGCCAAATTGCCAGCGCACCAGCGCTCCCGGAGCGACCCGCAACAATTGCAGCCGGCGAACGCTGACATCGGCGGTCGCTTCCGTCGGAATCGTGAACTTGGTCTTGAGTTCCGTTGGCTTGACAAGAAAAAGCGACATTTCGAGCGCGTCCGGCGTATCACGCACGTTCTTCCACCGGAAGAATGCGTTGATCTGGCCGGCCTTCTTATCGTTGAGTTGCTTCGGCCAGGGCAGCGGGTCATTGGTCGAGGCATTGGTGAACACCGGATAGGACTCGGTTTTCTTGACGCTCAGCCAGTCAAACGAATTAATCAGGTCATTCACCTTCATGATCTGCGCGTGGTTATTCGCATGGCCGAACGGCCCCCAGTACAGGAACAGCGCATATTTCCGCCCGTTCATGGCCTTGACGAAGGCGTCGTGACCTCGGGACCATCCGTCGTTTTGCGCGGAATAGTCCACGACGATTGGCGGGTCGGGCAGAGTGAGGTTCGCCGGCACTTCGCGCGGCGGGAAGTACATCCGGCTGGAAACATGTTTGACCTCCGCGGGGACATTGGCCTTGATGGCGGCGAAGACATCCCCGTGGCGCATGCCGATCCCCAGGGCACCACTGCCGCCCATGGAATTCCCACACAAATAGACGCGGTTCGCGTCGATGCCATAGTGCTGGATCACCCAGCGCACCGTGTCCAGCACCCGTTTTTCCGGAGGGCTGACCTCGGGGCCAGGGTACTTTTCGATACCCCACCACCAGTCCCCCTTGTTGGCCCGGCAATCGAGGTAGAGCGCGAAGAAGTCTTGCGGAGCGTGATAGATGTCGTGGTTGCCGACCTGCTTCGTGCAGGCCAGGCACGAATGCACGTCATGCCCGGCGGAATGCAGGACCACATACAGCGGAGCGTTCGCGCGCGCCTGCTTCGGATGGAGTACCAGGAAAGTGTCGCGTTGCGGCTTCGCATAGCCCCAGGCCTCCCTGCTCCCGTGCTGGAAGACCTCCAGTTTTCGCCCCGTAAATTCCGACTCCTTTTGCCGCGCCGGCGGCCAACTCGCCTCCTGGGTGAACGTCGCGATGCGACCCTTCGGGCCAACCGCCCAACCTGCACCGTTTGACGTAAAGCCGACGCTGGTGTATTTCTCCCGGTCCAGCAACTTCCAGGTAGCGCCGTTGTCCAGGGAAACATGGGAGCCCGACGTGCCTACCGCGACCCAACGATCTTTCGCCCACGCCACGGCTGAACGATAGGGCAACCGCCTGTCGAGGAGCGTCCAGGTTTTTCCGCCATCGGCGGTGGTTGCCGCGGTGGCGCCGCTGTCGTTGGGTTTGCGATAGTCGCCACCGACGATCATGCCGTGCTGTCGGTCGCGGAAGGCGATCGAGAA
This sequence comes from uncultured Gemmataceae bacterium, assembly GCA_963750165.1. Taxonomy (GTDB): domain Bacteria; phylum Planctomycetota; class Planctomycetia; order Gemmatales; family Gemmataceae; genus CAVVPN01. The sequence goes on from CAVVPN010000003.1 coordinate 2,690,645, forward strand.
AATACCAGCGGACGGGACGCCGGCCAGGATCGGCGTGTCGCTCACCTCCCAGTGTTGGCCGCGATCCCTGGAATGAAAGATGCGTGCTGTTTTGGCCCCGCCGGTTGCGAACCAGACATCCCGTTCGCCGTGGGTGACCAGGCAGGTGCCGCTGGCCGCGAAGGCTCCCTCCCCGGGCAAGGCCGGCGGGAAACTCTTCGGCGCCAGCGGTTTCCAATGGGCTCCGCCGTCGGTGGTGACCAGCAATTGAAACTGCCCTTTGATGGGGTCGCCGAGGGCAAGGCCGTTCTGCTCGTCCCAGAAGGCGATGGCGTCCAAAAAGGCCGCCGGGTCGGCGCTTTGAAATTGCAGCGCCCAGGACTTGCCGCCGTCGATGGTTTTGTAAATGCGGGAAGCATCGCCCGGGCCAGCGCTGAGCAGGTAGGCTGTCGCCGCGCCGAACGCCTCGACATCGCGGAAGTCGAGTTTCTCCGCGCCGGGCACGGTTCCGACCAACCAGGTGTTGCCGCCGTCGGTGGTGCGCGCGTAAGTGCCCCCGGTGCCGCTCACCCAGGCGACCTTCTGAGTCACCGCGCCCAGGCCGCGGAAATCGGCCTGGGTATTGATGGGTTGTGTTTGCCATTGGCCGAACGCACCGGAAGCGCAGAGGCCGAGCAGGGAAGCCGCGAGGAAGAAGGTTTTCATGGCGGGTTTGGCCCAGGGGTTTTCTGGACAATATACAAGCCGACCTGCCCCTGGGCGACAAGGCCCCCATTCGGGCTTCGCCGCAGCCTGGGCCCAACACCAGCGGGACACCACTGTTCGACGACTCCCTCCACTTGAACCAGCTTGCCCTTGAACTTCTCCGGTTCCTTCGCCAACGCTTCGAGCGTGACCTTCTGGGCCACCTGGTTCTTGTCCTGCACGGCACCGGTCCCAACGCCGACAACTACGACGACAAGCATCACCGACGCGAGCACACTCTTGAGTTTGGTCGCTGTCATGGCTTTCACCCCTCCTCCTTATTGTGCGGCCGCCATGGCCGAACCAGGTGATTCGAGCGGTTCACGCACGGTTTGCGCACAAGTGGCGGCGGGCACGGGCTGACCACCAGCGGCCTGCGCTGCCACAGCAAGGGGGCCAAGGGAGCCAAGGGGGCCAACTTTTTCACACGTCGAGATTCGAGCCTGGGAGCGGCTCGCGCAGCACGTATCCACTTGGGGTCGAGCGTGTCGATATGACTGGGGCCGCCCTGCATCCACAGGATGCAGTTGACGTTGCTGCGCCGCGCCGGCGTGGACGCGGCCGCCTGCTGGCGCAGACGCAACACCGTGGGCAGCGTCAGGCCGAGCGCGGCCAGGCCGCCGACGCGCAAAAAGCCACGACGCGACACACCGCGGCAGTCCGCGGATCGGCTTTTCGGCGCTTGCGACCGTCGCCGGGCGGTGTATGATAAATCCGATCCTCAACCCTGCCCCCCGTGTGCCCCGGCCCTCGCCGCGAGAGATGTCCCATGTTCCCTGGCTGCCGGACTGCTTGCCTGACCCTCCTGCTGCTCGCCGGCACCCGGCTGGCGACCGCGGGCGATTACGTCATCGCGCCGGAAGCGAAAAAGCACTGGGCGTGGCGGACGCCGGTGCGGCCGGCCGTGCCGAACGTGCAGCGGCCGCAGTGGGTCAAGAACCCCATCGACGCCTTCGTGCTGGCGAAACTGGAGGCCGCCGGCCTGACGCCCGCCGCGCCGGCCGCGCGCGAAACGCTGCTGCGCCGCGTCACCCTCGACCTCATCGGCCTGCCGCCCACTCCCGCCGAGATCGACGCCTTCGTCAAGGACACCGCGCCCAACGCCTGGGAAAAAGTGATCGACCGGCTGCTGGCGTCGCCGCATTACGGTGAGCGCTGGGCCCGGCACTGGCTCGACCTGGTGCGCTTCGCCGAGAGCAATGGCTACGAGTTCGACGAACCGCGGCCGCAGGCGTGGCGCTACCGCGATTACGTCATCAATGCTTTCAACGCCGACAAGCCCTTCGACCGCTTCGTGCAGGAGCAGCTCGCCGGTGACGAACTGTTCCCGGACGACGCCCAGGCGCGGATCGCGACCGGCCTGCACCTGCTGGGGCCGGACATGACCGACGCCGCCAGCATGACCCAGCGGCGGCAGAACGCGCTCGACGACATGACCGATACCGTCGGCCTGGCGTTCCTCGGCCTGACGGTCGGTTGCGCCCGCTGCCACGACCACAAGTTCGAGCCGATCCCGCAGCGCGACTACTATCGGCTGCAGGCGGTGTTCACGCCGGCCCAGTTCCGCCGGGACATCGTGGTAGCCGACGCCGCGGAGCGCAAACGCCATGAAGCCGCGCTCAACAAATACCAGGCACTGACACGATCATTGCAGGACGCGCTGACGCAGTTGGAGGGGCCGTATCGCAAGAAGCTGACGGACGCCCGCTTCGCCAAGCTGTCGGACGAGACCCGCGCCGCCCACCAGACGCCGCCGGAGAAGCGCACTGCGACGCAGCGGGAACTGGTCGAAAAGAGTCTGCGGCTGCTGGCGGTGACGCCGGCACAGGTGGCCGCGGCGCTCGAGCGACGCGGACAGAGCGAAGGCCAGGCAATGGCAGGCGGAGTTGAAGAAATTCGACCCGTTCAAGCCGGCGCCGCTGGCGACCGCGTGGGGCTTGCAGGAGAGCAGTGCGACGCCGCCGAAAACGTTCCTGCTCAAGCGCGGCGAACTGAAGCGCCCCGGTGCGGAAGTGCAGCCGGGCTGGCTTCGGGTGCTGTCGCCCGGCCAGAAGGAAACGCCCGCCGCGGTGCAACCGCTGGCGGCGAGCAGCGGCCGGCGCACCGCCCTGGCGAAGTGGCTGACCGACCCGGCCCATCCACTGACGGCGCGCGTCATCGTCAACCGGCTGTGGCAGCACCATTTCGGCCGCGGCCTGGTGGCGAGCGCCAGTAACTTCGGGCTGCGCGGCGAGGCGCCGACGCACCCCGAACTGCTCGACTGGCTGGCGACGGAACTGGTCGCGCAGAAGTGGAGCCTCAAGGCGCTGCACAGGTTGATGCTGCAGTCAGCGACGTATCAACAAGCGACGCAGGCCGACGCGATAGTTTTGAAGAAGGATCCGGGGAACCGGCTGTTCGGCCGCATGAACCGGCAGCGCCTGGAGGGCGAGGTGATCCGTGACAGCCTGCTGTCACTCGGCGGGCGGCTGAACCCGAAGGTGGGCGGCCCGAGCGTGTTCCCGCCGCTGCCGCCGGGGGCGGCGGACGTCAAGGGATGGACCGTCAGCCCGGACCCGAAGGAGCACACGCGCCGCAGCGTCTACATCTTCGCCTGCCGCAACCTGCGCTACCCGTTCCTGGAGGCGTTCGATCTGCCGGACAGCAACCTCAGCTGCCCGAAGCGGCAGCAGAGCACGACCGCTCCGCAGGCGCTGGCCATGCTGAACGCCGCCGATGTCGTGGACGCAGCGAAGGCGCTGGCGGCGCGCGTCGGCAAGGAGGCGCCGACGGTGGACGGGCGCGTGACACGGTGTTACCGGCTGGCGCTGGGCCGCCGACCCAGCGCCACGGAGTTGCGGCTGGCGCGCGAGTTCCTGGCGGAGTCGCCGCTCAGCGAACTGTGCCGGGCGCTGTTGAATGTGAACGAGTTTATATATGTGGATTAGAGCTATAGCGCTTGGCGGTCGGGTGTAGGGGGTTAGCGACGCTTCGCAGAAGCGTTTCGGCGCCATACGCTTCTGCGAAGCGTCGCTAACCCCCTACACCCGACCGCGAACTGCTCTAGCGGAAAAAACTCATGCACTTGGCGAGCGGCGCGACGTAAGCCCGCCGGTGAGTGTGGGTTACCGGCGGGCTTACGCCGCGCCGCTCGCCAAGTGTGATCCCGAGGGCTTTACCATGACCCGCTGCCCCGGCCCCACCGCCCCGACGCTGCCGCCGCCCGACCGCCGCGATTTCCTGCGCCGCGCCGGCGGCGGTTTCGGCCTGATCGCACTGACGCCCTGCTCGCCGAGCAACGGCTGCTCGCGGGAGACAACCCGCAATCGCCAAGGCGGCCGCACCACCGCGCCCGCGCCGAGCGCGTGATCTTCCTGTTCATGTCCGGCGGCCCGAGCCATCTCGAACTGTTCGACCCCAAGCCGGACCTGCAGCGCCTGCACGGCCAACCGCTGCCGGAGTCGTTCGGCCCGGTGGCGACGCGCCGCAACGTCGCCCGCAACCGCCTGCTGGCGACGCGGCACACCTTCCGCCGCTGCGGCCAGTCCGGCGTCGAGGTCAGCGACCTGCTGCCGCACCTGGCCCGGCACGCGGACGACCTGTGTGTGATCCGCAGCTGTCACGGCGACAGCGTGACGCACCCGGAGTCGGTGTACCTGCTGAACACCGGCTCGATCCTGATGGGCCGGCCGAGCCTGGGTTCGTGGGTGAGCTACGGCCTGGGCACGGAGAACCAGAACATGCCGGCCTATGTCGTGCTGCCGGACCCGGCCGGGCTGGTCAAGGGCGGCGCGCCGCGTGGGGCCACGGCTATCTGCCGGCCGCGTATCAGGGCACCATGCTGCGCGGCGGTCGTTCACCGCTGCCGCACCTGCACAACCCGCCCGGCGTCAGCGGCGCCCAGCAGCAGCGCACGCTCGACCTCATTAACCGGCTGAACCGCGAGCACCTCGCCGTTCGGCCGCCGGACATGGAACTGTCGGCCCGCATCGCCGCATACGAGCTGGCGTTCCGCATGCAGGCGCACGCGCCGGAGGTGGTGGACGTGACGCAGGAGACGCCAGCGACACGGCGGCTGTACGGCCTGGAGCGGCGCGAGACGGCGGAGTTCGGTCTGCGCTGCCTGCTGGCGCGGCGGATGGTGGAGCGTGGCGTCCGCTTCGTGCAGGTCTACTGCGGCGACACCAACGGCTGGGACGCCCACTCGGACATTGAAGGCAATCACGGTCGGCTGTGTGCGCAAAGCGATCAGCCAATCGCGGCGCTGCTGACGGACCTGAAACAGCGCGGCCTGCTGGATTCGACGCTGGTGGTCTGGGGCGGCGAGTTCGGGCGGACGCCGATGACCGAAGGCACGACCGGCCGCGATCACAACCCGCACGGCTTTACGATGTGGCTGGCCGGCGGCGGCGTCAAGGGCGGCCAGACGATCGGCGCCACCGATGCGGTCGGCCTGCGGGCGGCGGAGGATAAAGTGCATGTGCATGACCTGCACGCGACGATTTTACACCTGCTGGGGCTGAATCATCTGCGGCTGACGTATCGGCACAACGGCCGCAACGAACGGCTGACGGACGTGTACGGCGAGGTGGTCGAGCAGGTGCTGGCGTGACGCCCGCCTTTGCCTACTTCGGGAGGCGCCCCCTCAAAGCGGCTGCCGGCTGGTTTGCTTGACAGCATCCCCCCCCCTGTTAGAATGGCGCAGGAAGACCATTCGCGTGCCGTTTCTGGGGATCCCAGCGATGAAGTGCCAGAAGTGTCACAACCCCGCAACCTTGCACATCACCGAGGTCCTCGGCGACGAGCAGTTTGAAGAATTGCATCTGTGCGAGCAGTGCGCCAACAAGTATCTCTACGAGCCCCAGCAGAAGGCGTCGGGCGGTTCCAAGAGCCAGGTCCCCGAACTCAGCGCCGAGGCGGACGAGGGCCCGTTCAACCAGCACGAATGCCCGCTCTGTGGGATCAAGTTTGTGGAATTTCGCAACACTGGCCGGCTCGGCTGCCCCAACGACTACCACGAGTTCCGCGAGGAGTTGACGCCGCTGCTGGAGAACATCCACGGCGAAACGCGCCACTGCGGCAAGACGCCGCGCCGCCAGCCGCAGACCCGGCAAACGCAGTCGGAATTGATCCAGCTCCGCAACCGCCTCAAGCTGGCCATCGACAAGGAAAATTACGAGGAAGCCGCCCGGCTGCGCGACCGCATTCGCACACTGGAAGGAAGCTAACGACAACTGCTCTCCTCTCCCCCTTCAGGGGAGAGGGGAGGAAGTAGCCGGTTCCCACCGGAGGGGGGCCGGGACGCCAGGCAGGACCGGACGGAGGACCGAGGCGTGAAGTGCCAGTTGTGTTCCAACCCCGCCACCGTTCACCTGACCGACATCCTCGTTGACGGGAAGAAGCGTGAGACGCACCTGTGCGAGAGTTGCGCCGAGAAGCAGCAGCTCCTCAAGGGCCCGGACAAGGATCTGAACCTGTCGGCCATCGTGCAGACGGTCATGACGCCGCACCCCGGCCAACCCACCGATGAACTGGGTCGGTTGACCTGCCCGGTGTGCGGAATAAAGTACATGGAGTTCAAGGCGGGCGGGCGGCTCGGCTGCCCCCACGACTACCAGGTGTTCCGGGCGGGCCTGGAGCCGCTGCTGTTGCGCATCCACCGGGCGCTCCGCCACACCGGCAAGGCGGCGGTCCACGCCCTGGCCAACGCCGCCCGTCAGGCGGACATCGTTCGGCTCCGACAACAACTGCGGACCGCGGTCGAGGCGGAAGCCTATGAAGAGGCCGCCCGTCTGCGCGACCTTTTGCGACAGAAGGAAACGACGGATGAACCTGGATAGCCTGACTCAACATAATGGCGAGTGGTTGCGCGGCGCTGGTCCGGAGTCGGACATCGTCGTCTCCAGCCGCATCCGTTTGGCCCGCAACCTGGCCGCCTTCCCCTTCACCAACCGCGCCAGCGCCCACCAGAAGGCGGAGATCGAGGCGCTGCTGCGCGACCGCGTTGGCAAGCTCGACCTCGACCCCGGCCTGACCTACTTCCACCTGCCCAGCCTGAACGCGCTCGACCGCCAGTTCCTGGTCGAACGGCAGCTCATCAGCCGCGAACTGGCCAACAGCGAGGGACCGCGCGGCGTCGCCCTGTCGGCGACCGAGAACGTCAGCCTGATGGTCAACGAGGAAGACCACCTGCGGCTGCAGGTCATGCGCAGCGGCTTCGCCCTCGATGAGGCCTGGCAGGAGATCGACCGCATTGACGACCTGCTGGAGCAGAAGGTCAGTTACGCTTTCAGCGAGGAGTTCGGCTACCTGACGGCGTGTCCGACCAACGTCGGCACCGGCATGCGCGCCAGCGTCATGCTGCACCTGCCGGTGCTGGTGATGACCAAGCACATCGAAAAAGTCTTCCGGGCGCTGCAGAAGATCAATCTGGCGGTGCGCGGCCTGTACGGCGAGGGGAGCAGGGCGTCCGGCGATTTCTACCAGATCTCGAACCAGGTGACGCTCGGCAAGAGCGAGGCGACCATTCTGTCGGAGATTCGCGAGGTGATTCCGCAGATCATCACCTACGAGCGGCAGGCGCGGACAACCATGGTGCGCGAAACCCGGCAGGCGCTGCAGGACCGTGTGTCGCGCGCCTATGGAACGCTGTGCTCGGCGACGATGATGACCTCCGAGGAGACGATGGATCTGCTGTCGAGCGTGCGGCTCGGCATCAACCTCGGCCTGTTGGAGGACGTGTCGATCGCGACGGTCAACGAGCTGTTCCTGCACACGCAGCCGGCGCACCTGCAGAAGTTGATGGGCGCGTCGCTGGACGGCGAGGAGCGCAACAGTGTCCGCGCTCGCTATCTGCGGACGCGGTTGCGCGAGGCGGGGCCGCAGTTGAACTAACGCGAATGATTCACCACAGAGAACGCAGAGAGCGCAGAGAAAAGACAAAAAGAGGATCCACAGATAAACACCGCTAAAGACCAATTCAAAATGTCTTTATTGCAGATTGCGAAGGGGGGGAGCGGAAGTCGCCAGACTTCCGAGCAGCACCGGACGGAAGTCTGGCGACTTCCGCTACACCCAACTGCGAACCGCTCGAGCGGTGTTTATCTGTGGATCAATTCTGCGGTCTTCTCTCCGCGCGCTCCGCGTTCTCTGTGGTGCATCCTCCGGGCTAACGGGGTCGGCCATGAATCCGCAGAACTCCGTCGAGGTGCTGCTGCGGCAACTGCGCCTCCTGGAACACCAGAACAGCCATCTGCAATATCAGCTGACGCTGTTGCAGGAGGCCGTCGAGACGATTTGCTACACCTTTCTCGCCAACCCGCAGGACATCGAATCGGCCATCCGGACCGCGATCATGCTCAAGGAACGGGCCTTCAAACCGGCGGACTCGCCGATCAAACCCCTGTGACGTGGGGCAGACCTTCCTGTCTGCCATTCTGATTGGCAGACAGGAAGGTCTGCCCCACGTTCCGGACGTTACTTCCGCGGCACCTCCTTCGGCACCCGCAGCACCGCCCCATTCTGGCCCAGCAGGTACTTGGCCACCTGCGTCCGCGACATGCCCGCGCTCATCAGACACGCCGCCTGCCCCGTTGCGAACGCAGTCGCCAGATCGCTGCCGTACACCTTCGACCTCTCCGGCAGCGCCACGTCCAGCGCGTCGTAGGCCAGCACGTTCGGCTTGCGATAACCGGTCAGGCCCATCGGTGGCCCCAGCGACGCGTACGGCCCCGGCTGGTCCGACAGCTGAGCCGCGCCCACCGTCACCACCGTCCGCGCGTCCGCCAGCATGCCGATGCTGCCCTGGTCCGTGTGGTAGGTCTCGAAGACCGGCCGGCCAGCTGTGCTCGCCAGCGGATCAACGCACTCCACGAACAACCGCGGCCACAATTCCCACTTCTTCTCGAACGCCTCCAGCGACGGCGCCCCCAACGGCCGGATGCCCGTCGGCGCCAGGCCGCGCTCCAGCACGAACGAGTAACGCCCCGTCACCCGGTCCTGGATCAGATCCCAGCGCTCCGGCTGCTGCCGCACCACAAACGCCGCGTAGCGGCTGCTGCGCTCGATGGTGAACTCGATGCCCTGCTCATAGGTGGCCATGTTCGGGCGGTTATCCAGCCGCTGCGGTGCGCCGTAGGTGACCGCCACCGGCTCGAAGTCATCGGTGGGCAGCACCTTGCCCGACGGGTCGCGCTGCCGCAGCACCGTCACGCGCAGTTCCGCCAGCGGCGTCCGGTAGCGGTCCTCCTCGCCCGGGCGGAAGTAGTAATCCGGGTCGTGCGGCTCGCGCCACTGCAACGAGATACGCAGCCGGGCCGGCCCCTTGTTGCCGGCCGGCACGAACGGCTCCCACTTCAGGAAATTCAACTCCGTCGTCCACTGCCCCTTGTCGAGTTTGGTGCCCGGCGGCGCGAACTCCATGACACCGTTGCCGTCCGCGTCGCGGTACAGGCCGTACCATGTCTGGCGACGCTGGCTGCCCGCCGACTGCAACCACAACGCCTTCTGTGGCGTCTGGTCGAACCAGCGGCTCAAATAACTACTGCCGCTCAGGGGATAGCGATCCGGCCAGCTGAACGTGCAGCACACCAGGTCGATGCCGCGCAGCGTGGCCAGGTCCTCCATGAGCTTGAGGAGGCGCAGCTCACGGCGGCGATGGTCGAGGTCGTCGCGCTCCACCTCCGCCAGGCGACGCAGGCTCCACTGCCGGGGGCTGAACAGCCAGGCCGTCACCGCGTCGCCGAGCAGCCCGTACTGTTCGGCAAAATCCGCCTCATCCTGGAAGTCGTCGAGAATCAGCCGGCGCTCCTTCAGGACAATGGCTCGCCGGGTCGCGATCACCGCGGCTTCGGCGGCCAACTCGTCGCGGCGCCGCTCTAAATCTGGTGACACCAGCGGCTCGCCGTTGATGTAGCGGGCCACGTCCTGAACCTGGTACGGCGTCCGCGGATCGACCCGCACCAGCGTCAACTGGGCGTCCGGCGCCGCCAGATGGGCCGCGAGGGCGCACTGCGTCCCGTGGCCGTGCTGCTGCGGTTCAAACCACCGCGGCGCGGGGTAAAGGTCGGAATCGCGCTGGATTGTCAGGTCCACCAGCCGCGTGTCGGCCGGCAGCTTTTTCTCCTCGATCAACTCCGCGACACCACTAAAGTCGTCATCAAGGATCGCCAGGCGGAGCTTGCGATCCTTCGCCTTCGGATAGTGGAGGGTGCCCGGGATGTGGAGCTTGCCGCGTTTGCCGAGTTGGTGCAGCCGGGCCAGGCCGCTCTTTTCCAGCACCTGCTTGTTGTCCGTCGCGAACTTGGCCTCGGCGGCGGCCAGGCGGTAGGACAGCCGCGGCAGCCGAATCGTGCTGACCTGCGGCAGCGCCGCCAGCTTCCGGACGTAGCCGACGCGCGTGACGCAGGTCACCACCGACCCCAGCCGGCCTTCCAGCAGAATTTCCGGCACGTGCGCTTTCAGGCCCGACCACCAGAGCCGGTCGTCGTCGCCAGGCGTGTACGTCAGGATGATTTCCAGGCGCGTCGCTTCCAACACCCGGTCCTTGTCGCTGACGAGCGGCGCCAACTCGGGGCTGACCTTGTCCATGTACGCGGGGGTGAGCGGTTCCGGCAGCACCAGTTCCCGGGCGGGGGCCGGCTCGCGCAGCACCTCGGTGACCAGGATGGGGTTCTCCCGGCGCAACGGCAGCGGCAAATCCTCCCGCGCGATGGCCGGCGCGAACCAACCGCCCGGCCGGTTGCGCAGGTCCTTGAGCAGCGTCTCCAGCTGATGGACCGGCACGGTGCCGACCAGGCGCGTGTGCGGCCGGCCAGTGTAGCCGCGGTGGTCGTAGCCATCCGCCTCCGTAAACCCTAGCTGGCCCAGCAAAACGAGCACCTGGTTGGCCAGCGTCAGCTGCCGGTCGGGGCTGTAGCCGGACGGCAGTTCCAGCCGCACCTTGACGGGCTGGTTCGGGTCGTTGGGCAGCTTCAGGTCCGCGGGCACCAGCAGGACCGACGCGACGCTGGGGTCGCCCAGCAGCCGCAGCGGATTGCCGGGGCCGATCTGGCCTTCCAACTCGTTCTTGCCACGATCCTCGCGGTCGGTTTCGGGACGGTCCTCGAGCGGCGGGTCGAACTTGAATTTGAGACTCTTCAGGTACTCGATCATCGCGTCGTACTGCTTGACGTGCTGGTCGCGCGGCGCGGGGATGTGGTAGCGGAGTTTCACCCTGTACTTCGCCACCGGCGGCGGTTGCAGCGGTTGCTGGGCCAGGGACGGGAGCACAAGCAAGCAGGCCAGGGCCGCAATCAGGACCGCGGCTCGCGAACGGGGGCCGACGCCGGACGTCATGATGAAACACCTCGCAGGGGCGCGCGTGGATGGGAGCGCAGCCGTCATTAGAAGAATTGTTGCGCCCGCCCGGCCGTTTGCCAAGGGCAGTCCGCGCAAGTATGCCATGCTCCCGACGACGACACGGCCTTGCCGGCGAGCGCCCGAGCCCGGAAAACAACCCAGGCAACCGGCGCCGCCGGCACAGGCGCGCCAGACGGAACCCCGACAGGAGTCGCGCATGTCCTTCGCCAACCAGGTCGCAATCATCACGGGAGCGTCCAGCGGCATCGGCTGGTCGCTGGCGAAGGCGCTGGCGAAGGAGGGGGCGCGCGTCGGCCTCGTGGCCCGGCGACTCGACAAACTGGAGGCGCTCGCCGCGGACATCCGTGGGCAGGGCGGCACCGTCGCCGTCGCCGCCGCGGACGTTGGCGACCGTCACTCGACCGTCGCGGCCATCCACCAGCTGGCGGCGGAGCTGGGGCCGATCGATCTGCTGATTGCCAACGCCGGCGTCGGGGCGCCGACGCTGCTGGAGCCGCTCAACGTCGAGATGGTCGAGAAGATGGTGCGCGTCAACCTGCTCGGCGTCGTCTACGCCATTGAGGCGGTGTTGCCGGCGATGCTGGAGCGCAAGCGCGGCCATCTGGCGGCGGTGTCGAGCCTGGCGGCGTACAAGGGTTTGCCCGGCGAATCGGGCTACTGCGCGAGCAAGGCCGCCGTCAACAGCTACATGGAGGGTTTGCGCATTCAGTTGCAGAGCCGCGGCATCGCCGTGACGACCATCTGTCCGGGCTTCGTCAAGACGCCGATGACGGACATGAACAACTTCAAAATGCCGTGGCTGGTCACCGCAGACGAGGCGGCACGGCGGATCGTGCGGGCGCTGCGGCGGCGGCGCAAGGTGTTCAACTTCCCGTGGCAGACGACGCTGATGATGAAGCTGACGCGCTGGCTGCCGGACCGGGTTGTGGCCTACTTCATGCAGGACTACAACGACAAGCCGCCGATGCCCACGGACGAGATGGCCCACGGCGCGGCGGGGCCGGGTTAGGCGTCGATCATGTGTTCGCCGCCGTGCTCGGGGTTGCCGATCAGCCGCTGGTTCTTCGGGTCCACCACCCAGTCCATCAATTCCAGCGGCACCTGCCCAATAATTACGTTGAAGGTGTCGGGAATCTCCCCCACGTCGCACACGCAGTCGCGCCCCTGCACTGTCAGCCGCACGGCCCGATAAATCTGCATCGCCGCCTCGCCGTTGATGGTTCGCGAGCGACGCGTGCGCAGCGGCTGCAAGCCCAACCGGGCGATCAGCCCCTTTGGCATCAGCAGCGTGCTCGCCCCCGTGTCCACCAATGCGTCCATCACTTCGACGCAGCGGACCTGATCCGCGGGCAGCACGTTTTGATTGGCCTTGAACACGTCTTCCAGGTTCTCGATCCGGGCCGCGACCAGCACCTTGCCCATCGTCATCGACTCCATGACCCTTCTCCGCAGAGGTTGAATTTGACTGCTTCAGTTTATCGCATTCCCCTCGTGCCGGTGGCTCTCCTCCGGCACCGTCAGGAAGCCCCAGCGCAGCGCCTGGTCCTGCATGTAATTCTTGCCCAGCGTCAGCGCCGTCACCGCCTTGGCCAGTTCGTAGCCCAGGTAGAACGCATGCGCCGGGTCAATCGCTTCCTGCTCCAGCATCTGCCGGAACAGCGCGAACGGATCGGTTTCCCACAGAAATAACTGGTGATTCAGCGCGTACAGCAGGCCGCGCTCCGCGAACAGGCGGAAATTGCGGTCCTTGATGTTCGCCGCCAGTTCGCGCAGCGCCGCCTCGCCGTGCTCCTTTAGCTTTGGATCGCGCAACAGCACCAAATTCGGCTCCAGCTTCTTCGGCAGCACGCGCTGGCGCACGGCGTAATGCACCAACCGCCGCGCCAGGTCCAGTTCGCGCACGCAGCTGCGGCACCAGTTGATGACCTCCGTCGTCAACACGCTGCGGATGCCCACCTCCTGACAGAAGCCGAGCAGCATCACATTGACGCCGGCCGAATCCGCGTCCGTCAGTTCCGTTAAATTGCCGACGCCCATCAGCATCGCCGCGTCCGGGTAGCGGCGGCGCACCTCCAGGTAGCGGCCCAGCGACGCCGCGAAGCCGAAGCCGATCGGCTCCAGCACCGGGTCGATGCGGAACGGCACCCCCGCCATGGTTAGTCCTTCGACAGTCGCGTCCAGGCCGGCCAGCGTCGCGGGCACGTCCGGCACCGCCACGACCTCGCAGCCCCAGTCCGCCGCTGCAGCGATGTTCGTGCCGTTGACGCTCAGCACCAGTTCCGCCCCGGCCGCGGCCGCCAGCGCCACCTCGCGGCCGTCGAAGCTGTCCACCGACACGCGCAGCCCCGCGTCGCGCAGCCGCCGTACCGCGTCGCCGACCGCCTCCCAGGTGCCGTCCGGGTCGCAGCCCAGATCGATCACGTCCGCCCCCGATGCCCGCGCCGCCAACGCCTGCCGCAGTAACTCCTCCGGCGCCAGCCGCGGCGCGTGGTTGATCTCCGCGAGAATCTCGATGTCGAAGGCGCCGTAATCGCTTTTCGCCTGGTCCGCCTTGAAGAACTCGGGCAGGTCGCGCAGGTCCGCGGGGCCGCGCTCTACCGGTATCCCGACCGCCGTCGCAACCACGTCCAGGTCGCCGCCGCACAGGCCCGGCAGGACGACGCGCGCGACGCCAGCGGGCACAGTCAGGTGGCGCACGACCCACGGCGTCGTCGTCAGCGCCGCCACGGTGATCGGCAGCACCGCCACGCTGTAGTCGAAGCCGGCGCGCGCCGCCAGCTCGGCCAGCGTCCGCCGCAGCGCCGCCTCGGCCAGCTTGCCGGTCACGAACAGCAGGTGGGGTTGTGCCATGAGAGTCAGCCGTTCGGGGCGGCCGCTGTCCGGTTCCCTCCCCCAACAGGCATTGGTATTTACACAAATACCACTGGGGGGACAGGGCGGTATAATCAGTGTATGTATCTTCTTTGCCTGATCTGGAGCGGTGCTTGCAACGACGGTACGACCAACTGATCCAGGAGCAGGTGGCTCCCCTCCAAACTGTGGCCGCTGGACGCCGCGCTGTCCCCGCCCTGGCGCGCTCCCTTCACCAGCACCCAGGCCGCCTGGCGCTTCTGGGCCAAGCGCGCACGACGCTGACCACCCTCGCGCAACCCCTGGTGCAGGCCGCGCGCGCCGCCGTCCCCCAGGAGTGCCTCGTATCACCCTCGTCGTCCACGACTGGTCGCTGCTCCATGGGACTATCTGAGAGAGCAACGCCCGAACTCTGTTCGCGCGAAACGTAAACGGACGCCAGGCTGCCACCCGTCCGGGGGTGGCTTGACTCGCGAAGGCAATGCCAGGCAACGGCCGGAGCGGCCATGCCCGGTCTGGCGCTCTTTGGCAAATAGGGGTGTGAGAGAAACGTGAGATGAAACGCGAACCCCTGTGCCACTAAAGGGTTATTTCATCTCACCCCCGAGAGATGAAATCGCCTCGTTTCTGGTCGGAGCCCGAGCGCCAGCGAGGGTTAGGACTAGCGCGCGGCCAGCAACTCCTCCGGCGTGACCGTGGCGGTGCCGACCTTGCCCACGACAATGCTGGCCGCCCGGTTGGCCAGGTGCATGGCCTCTTCCAGGTTGCCCCCGGCTGCCAGGCTCAGCGCCAGGGTGCTGGCCACGGTGTCGCCGGCGCCGGTCACGTCGTACACGTGCCGCGCCAGCGTCGGCAGGTGGACCGTGTCGGCGTCCGCGCGGAACAGCGACATGCCCTGCGGCCCGCGCGTGATCAGCAGCGCGGAGCCGTCCAGGATTTCCAGCAGTCGCCGGCCGACCTCGCGCAAACTGGCCTCGTCGGTGATGGGCTGCTTGGCGACGGCCTCGGCCTCGTGGACGTTGGGCTTGACCACGGTGGCGCCGCGGTACTTGCCGTAATCGGTCCCCTTGGGGTCCACCACGACGGGCCGGCCAGCCAGCCGCGCCAGCCGGATGAACTGCCGGGCGACGCGCTCGGACACCAGCCCCTTGCCGTAGTCGGAGATGACGCACACCTCCACGCCGGGCAGCCGCGCTTCGGCCGCGGCCAGCAGTTCGTCCTCCAGGCCCGCGGCCAGTGGCGCCCGCTGCTCACAGTCCAGGCGCACGACCTGCTGGCTGTGGGCGACGATGCGCGTCTTGGTCGTCGTCAGCCGGGTGGGGTCAACGCACAGCCCTTCGGGGTCGATACCGTGCCGGGTCAGGGCCTCGCGCAGGACGGTGGCGTGATAGTCGCCGCCCACGATGCCGAGCAGCATCGGCACACCGCCCAGCGCCGCCACGTTGGCGGCCGTGTTGGATGCGCCGCCCGGCACATAAGTCCGGCGGCTCATCTCCACCACCGGCACGGGCGCTTCCGGCGAAATCCGCCGGACCTCGCCCCAGATGTACTCGTCCAGCATCACGTCGCCCAGGACGAGCACCCGTTTGCCGCGAAACGCCTCGGCCAGCCTGCGGTTCATGACTGCCCTCCTACCGACTCCCGTTCCCGACCCATGAGGAAATGCACAATGGCCGCCCAGTCCGGCGCCACGAAATCCGCGGCGGCCGCGCCGTCGTCGGCAGCCGCGACCAGGACGGTGCGGCAGCCGGCGGCCCGGCCGGCCGACACATCGCTCGGCTTGTCGCCGACCATGAACGAGCGCGCCAGGTCCAGGTTCAGATCGTCCGCCGCGCCCGCAGCAGGTGCGGCGACGGCTTCCGACAGGCACACCCCTCGTCCGGGGCGTGGTAGCAGTAGTACGCGCCGTCGAGGGCGACGCCCTGTTCCGCGAGGATTTCGACCAGGCGCTGGTGAACGCGGCCAGCCTGCTCCCGCGTGAGAATGCCGCGGCCGACCCCGGACTGGTTGCTGACCACGACCAGGGCGAAGCCGTGCCGGCGCAGCTCCGCCAGTGCCCGCACGGCCCCCGGCAAAGGCCGAAGCTGTTGCGGATCGCGCGGGTAGCCGACGTCTTCCACCAGCGTGCCGTCGCGGTCGAGGAAGACCGCGGGCCGCAGCGCTGCCCGCCGGGCCAGTTCGGTCGTCGAGACGCCCGGCGAGAACGACAGGAAGGCGAAGCGGCCGCCATACGACGCGATCAGGGCAGCCTCGGGGATCGGCTTGCCGTGCGGCGGCGCGTAGTCGCCGCCCTTGCAGCAGATGTCCGGTCGCAGCCGGGCCAGCACGGGCTCCGGCGTCGCTTCACCAAAGACCACCACCGCATCGACGCACTCCAGGGCCGCGAGCACCTCGGCCCGTTCATCTTCCGGGACCAGCGGCCGGGTCGGGCCCTTGAGCCGCCGCACCGAACGGTCGCTGTTCACGCCGACGATCAGCACGT
Organism: uncultured Gemmataceae bacterium; assembly: GCA_963750165.1. GTDB lineage: Bacteria > Planctomycetota > Planctomycetia > Gemmatales > Gemmataceae > CAVVPN01. The sequence continues at coordinate 2,707,038 of CAVVPN010000003.1, forward strand.
CCCCCAGATCGCGCGCCTCCTGCAGGCTGCGCACGTGGCCGACGTGGAGCAGGTCAAAGCAGCCGTTCGTCCAGACGACCGTTTTGCGCTCGGCCCGCCAGCGTTCGCGGAACGGCAGCAGTTGCTCCAGGGTGAGCACCTTGCGCGGGGTATGGTCGAGCGCTCACGCGGGGCCCTCCGCCAGTTCGTCCACCACCGCCTGGGCCAGCAGCGGCAGCAGCAGTTCGTGCCGGCCGATGAGGCTGTAGCCCTTGCCGCCGACGGTTGGCGGGCGTCGCACCACGTTCTCGCCGGGGCGGTAGTGGGCGATCATGTCCACGTTCACGGTCACGAAGTCGTGCAGCTCGGCCCCGAGGTTCTGAGCCACGGTGAACGCCTTCAGGAAAACCTCCGGCAGCAGCACTGCGGAGCCGGCGTTGAGGTAGACGCCGCCGCTGAGGTGCGTCACGCAGCCGGCCAGGAGGCGGAAGTCGTTGAAGCTCGCCTGGCCGAGCGCGGCGCCGTTGGCCGACGGGTGCATGTGCGTGATGTCGGTGCCGACGGCCACGTGGACCGTCAGCGGCACACCCAGTTCGCGCGCGGTTGCCAGCAGGCTGTGCCCACAATGCGGGGCGTGCGTGCGGATGAGGAAGTCGCCCAGCAACTCGCCCATGCCGCGCTCGGGCTGGCGAAGCACCTCGTTGACCGCCTCGTTCATCAGTTCGCCGGTTTCGCGCACCATGCCGAAGGTGCCGTGACGCAGGCCAGCCGCCACGTCCTCGGAGGTTTCGCCGATCAGGGCCAGTTCAAAGTCGTGGATGGCGCCGGCGCCGTTCACCGCCAGCGCGGTGACGATCCGGCGCTTCAGCAGGTCGATCAGCACCGGGTTGAGCCCGCACTTGATGACGTGGGCGCCCAGGCCGACGATCACCGGCCGGCCGCGCCGCCGCGCTCCGACGATGGCCTCGATGACGGCACGGAAGTCGTTGCCGGCCAGGATGGCGGGCAGGCCGGCCAGAAAGTCCTTGACGGACTGGCCCGGCACCGGCGGCCGGGCGAACCAGTCAAGGTTCACCTTGTTCGACCGCGCCCCCAGCGGGACAGTGCGCACCCGGTTCAGATCGACGGGATTCATGAGCACCCGCTCCTGTTCGCCGTCTCACACAGGCTGCCGGCCGCCACCGGCACGCCGCGGACGGTGGCGATGACCTGATCCAGTCGGCTCAACTGCGTCTCCCAGCGGTAGTTCGCCTCCATGCAGGCGCGGGCGGCCTGGCCCAGTTTGTTGCGCTCGGCCGCGTCGCCCAGCAGCCGCACCACCTTCGCGGCGAAATCGGCCGGCTCGTCGGCGACCAGCAGGTGAGCGCCCTTCTCGGCCTCCACGCCCTCGAAGGACGCAGTTGACGCGACCGTGGGCAGCCCCATCGCCATCGCCTCCAGCAGCTTGTTCTGGATGCCGCGGGCGATGCGCAGCGGCACGACGCACACCGCCGCACGGGCCAGGTACGGCCGCACGTCCGGCACCCGTCCGGTCACTTCCACGCCCTCCAGGCGGCCAAGCGCCTGCACCGCGGCGTTGGGCCGTGCGCCGCAGATGGTGAAGGTGACGCCCGGCACCTGCCGCGGATGAGCGGCAGCACGTCCCGGCAGAACCAGACCACGCCCTCCACGTTCGGAAAGTAATCCATGACGCCGGTGAAGACCAGGTTGTTTTCCTGGCGCGGCACCGTCACCGGCTGATAATAGTCGAGATCCACGCCGTTGCTCACGCAGCTGACCGGCGCCCCCGGGATGAGCTGATGGAAGTCGCGCACCTCGCGCGGCGTACACACGAGGGAGTGGCTGAACTCCGTCGCCAGGCGGCGCTCGTAGCTCAGCAGCCGCCGCGACTCCAGGCCGAAGACCCAGCGCTTCGGCGGGAACACCGTGGCGGCGTACTGCCGCCACTTGAGCGAGTCGAGGTCGGCGAACTGCATGACACGCGGCACATCGGCGTAGCGCTCAACGAACTGCGCCACGCCGGAGCTGTACACCACGATCAAATCGGCTGGCCACGCCCGCAAACGGTCGGCGACGCGGCGGTGCAATTCGCCCTCGTTGAAGTAGGCGACAGTCAGCGGCTTGCCCGTGGCTAGGGCCGCCAGGGCCCGAACGCGGGCACGCCGCCGGTTCAACGGCACGGCATCCACGGAAACGGCCAGGGGCTCCAGGGCGGCGACGTTCGCCAGATCCTCCGGACCGTCCGCCAGGCAGGCCACCGCCACCTCATGGTGTCGCGCCAGGTGGCGGATTTCGTGGTAGGTGGTAATCTTGTCCCCCCGGTCCGGCGGATAGGGGACGCGCTGAGCCAGGAAAAGAATGCGCATCGAGTGTCCTTCTCAGAAGCCCGGGGAAACCGCCAGCGTGGGAGAGGCCACCAGGGGAAGGGATCGAGATCCGCGCAACTGGCGCCGCACGGCCTCGGCCACGTGATCGACGCCAATCAGGTCCATGCAGTTCGGGATGAAGTCGCAGCGCTCCTTGTAACATCCCAGGCAGTCCATCTCGGGCACGACCTTTTCCCCAAGCCCGTAGAGTTCGATTTCGTGGGCGCTGGTAGGCCCGAACAGGACCACCGTGCGCCGGCCCGTCGCCAGGGCGATGTGCATCGCCAGGGTGTCCCCCGAGACGACGACATCGCAGCACGCGGTCAGGGCCGCGAAGTGGCGCACGTCGTTGTCGTTGCCGGCGTCGAAGACGGGCACTGCCGACCGGGCCGTCAGAAAAGCGTGCCGGTCGCGCTCGGCCTTGCCGCCCAGCAGCAGCACCTGACCGCCCATGTCCCGGTGAACCCGCTCCGCCAGTTCGAGGAAGCCCTCCAGCCGCCACTGCTTGAGCTCCCAGCGGCCGCCCGCCCCGGTGTTGAACCCGATCAGCGGCACGCCCGGCTCGACCCCCAGGCGTTCCAGGTGGTCGCGCGCCGCGCCCGCTCCTCGTCGGTCAGGTGCAGGACATAGTGGCACTTCTCGTGTGGCAGACCGAGGATCTCGGCCATGATGCTCTGGTAGCCGCGCGTGTTCTGACGCTTGAGGTCGTCGAAGACGCCCATCTCCAGCCAAGCCCGGGCGGCGGCGTTGGTGGGCAGGACATGGCCCGACTCGTGCAGGATGTAGCCGTCCTTGCGGGTGGACCGCGCCGCCGTGGCCAGGCCGGCGCTGACCTTGCCCGCGTCCAGGTTGATGACCCGGTCGAATTTGCGGGTCAACAGGTGGATCAGCGAATCCGGCCCGTACGCCACCACTTCCGCCAGATAGGGGTTCTTCTCCAGCAGCGGTTTGGCCTCCGGCCGCGTCACCCAGGTGATGGCCGCTCCGGCGTGGGCCTCCGCCAGTGCCGGCAGCAGGGCCGTCGTCCGCAGCACGTCCCCCATGGCGTCGAGCTTGACGATCAACACCTGCTCGCGAACCGGTTCGTAATAATCGCACTTGCAGATGACCCGCTCGTCCTGCTTGTGGAAGCGGCAGGGGCGGTCACCCTGGAAGTGTCGGCAGTCGAAGGCCAACTCACGCGACATGGTGGGAAACTCACTCAGGTAGTGGGCAGTGTCTGTTCGAGGGCACCGGGGCAGGGGGAGAGTGACCCCAGAGGCAGTCCGTTTCGCTTGCAACGGAGAGTTTTTCATGGACGCATAAAACATGCCAGAGAGCGTTCATACCCGGAAACCCGCTATTGCGGCCGTTCCCACCGGTTTTCGACCGCCTTCGGGCTCGGAACGGTCAATACGGCCCGTTTCCAGCCGCGCCGCACTGTCCGGGCGAGTTGACACACTGGCAACCACTGTAACCCTCGGTTAACAGGCCGCCACGGTAGGGGCGGCCAGGTACCGTTCCGCCCAGCGTGCCAGCACGAGCAGGCTCCACAGCACGTCGCCGTGCCGGCCGAGGCCCGACCGGTGGGCGCGGTACAACTTCCCGGCCAGTTCCTGGTTGACCAGCGCGGCCACGCGCGCGCCCGGAGACAGCACGGCATCCTCGAACATTTCGCGCAGCGGCCCGGCCAGCCAGGTGTTGATGGGGATCTCGAAGCCGTGCTTGGGCCGGTTCGTCACCGCCGGCGGCAAGCGATCCTTGAACGCCTGCTTGAACACCCACTTGGTTTCGCCGCGATGCACCTTCCAGCGCGACGGGATACGGGCGGCCAGTTCCAGCAGCTCGTGGTCCAGGAACGGCGGCCGCACCTCCAGCCCATTGGCCATGCTGGCGCGATCGACCTTCACCAAAAAGTCATCCGGCAACAGCATGCCCACATCCGCGGCGATCATGCCGGCCAGGGGGTCGCGCGGCGGCGCAGTGGCGAACGCCTCCCGGACGATGGCGCCAGGATCACGGCCGTTCAGGGTCGCGGCCAGGTCCGGGGCCAGCAACCGACGGCGGAGCGGCGGCCGGCACAGGGAGATGGTGTTGGCGTAGGCGGGGCCGGGCTCCAGTGCCAGGTTGGTCAGCAGCGTCCGCGCCCGCAGACGCCGCGGCAGCCAGTCGGCCTTGGGCCAGACCTGGGCCAGCGGCCCAACCGCCAGTCGTCGGAACCAACCCGGCAGCCAGTCGCGCAGCGCCGCCTCCTTGAGGTCGTGGGCGTAGCGCGCGTAGCCGCCGAACGCCTCGTCGCCGCCGTCGCCGGACAGCACCACCTTGACATTCCGGCTCGCCAGCCGCGACACCAGGAAGGTCGGGATGGCCGAGGAGTCCGCGAACGGCTCGTCGTAATACCGGCTCAGGTCGTCGAGCAACTCGGCCGCGTCGGGCGTCACCACTTCCTCATGGTGACTGGTGCCGAAGCGCTTGGCCACTTCCCGGGCGTAGGGCAGTTCGCTGAACGCCTCGTCCGCGAAGCCCATCGAGAACGTTTGCAGCGGCCCCCGGGTCAGGCCGGCGCTGGACGCCACCACGACGCTGGAGTCCAGGCCGCCGCTGAGGAACGCCCCCACCGGCACGTCGGCGATCAGGTGCAATCGCACCGTCTCCGCTACCTTGCGCGCAGGGCCTCCTGCCACTCCTCCGGCGTGGTCCGCTCGTCCGGCTCGATCCGCAGCTGCCAGTAGCGGCGCGGCGGGCAGTCGAAGCGCCCCGCCTGGAGCGACAGCACGTGGGCCGGAGGCAATTTCTCGATGTGCTGGAAGATCGACCGGGCGCCTGGGACGACGCCGAAGGTGAAGTAATCCTCCAGGCCAGCCGGGTCGAGGCCGGTCTGCACGCCGGGGTGGGCCAGGATCGCCTTCAATTCCGAGCCGAACAGCACCTTCTCGGCGTCGCGGTAGAGGTAGAGCGGCTTGATGCCGAGACGGTCGCGGGCCAGGAGCAGTTGCCGGCGGCGGCGGTCCCACAGCGCGAAGGCGAACATGCCCCGCAGCCGTTCGACGAGCCGGTCACCTTCTTCCTCGTACAGGTGGACGAGCACCTCGGTGTCGCTGTGCGTGCGGAAGCGGTGGCCCTTGCCTTCGAGCCAGGCACGCAACTCCTGAAAGTTGTAAATCTCGCCGTTGAAGATGACCTGGAGCGAGTCGTCCTCGTTGGCGATGGGCTGGTCGCCGCCGGCGAGGTCGATGATCGACAGCCGCCGATGGACCAGGCCGATCCCCGGCTCGCTCCAGAAACCCGCAGCGTCGGGGCCGCGGTGGGCGATGCTGGCGCTCATCCGCCGCAGCGCGGCGCGGTCCACGGGGTGTGCAGGGTCAGCGTACAGGACGCCTGCGATTCCACACATGCTCGGCTTCCCTTCGGGGAGAAGATAACCTTGTGGGTCGGAGCCCGAGCGCCAGCGCGGGGCAGACTTGGCCCCGCGCTGGCGCTCGGGCTCCGACCATAGTTCAACCGGCCGGGGCGGCCTGGGGTTGGTTGCGGTAGCGGACCACCCGCGCAGGGGAGCCGACGGCGATGGCGTAGTCGGGGATCGGCCGCGTGACCACCGAACCGGCGCCGATCACGCAATGTTTGCCCACGTCGGCCATGATGATGGCGCGGTCGCCGACCCAGGTGTCGCGACCGATGGTGACGTGCGGGAACACGCCGGGCTGCTCCCGCACCGGGATGTCCAGCCGTTCGATGCCGTGCTGGGCGTTGCCGTTGGTGATCGAAATATGCGAGCCCAGGAGCACGTCATCCTCCAGGGTCACCTCTCCCAGACAGCAGAACAACCCGATGTAGACGTTCCGCCCCACGACATTGCCGGGATGCGAGAAGACGACGCCGAAACAGATGCAGGAGCCGCGGCCGCAGGGGAACACAAATTGGTAGAAGGCCCGACGCAGGTAGACGCCCCAGGTGCCGGGCAACAGACTGAACGCCTGCGTCCAGGCCGGGAACGCTCGCCTGGCGCCGCAGAGCAGCCGGGCGGTGTGGTACGCCAGCGCCGCGGGCAGGACCAGCAGGGTGGCCGACAGTTCCGCGAGCCGTTTCAACAATGCTTTCATCACGAGGACAATTTATTGGTGTCGCAGGGAGCCGGTCCAGAGAGTACCGCGTCGGCCTGGTGCAAAAATGAGGCCGGCCGCTGTCTTTTCCGGGAAAACACGCCTATTCCCCAGCTTCTCATCATATTCTAGCCTTTTTCGAGGTCGAAAACCGGCTTGAGGCAGGCCGCCCCTCAGGAACGCCCCGCAACAGCACCAGACCGCCACGCCGCGACGAGCACCAGGTTGTCACTCCCTGTAACCGTCCACTTTTTCCTGTCAACAGCGGTTTACAGAAGTGGGGACCATGAGGATGTCGTGCGGAAGGTCGCGTGGACATTCCAGCCTAACACCTTTCAAGACATCGAGCTGCGGCGAGCCAGAAAAACCACGAGGCCCCGCACCGGACTGGCCTGAAGTTTGCAATAGAAGGGGATCGTGGATAAAAATGTTTACTGTCCGAAATGACCTCCACCCCAACCCAGACGAGTACACGTAAAACTCCGTGGTGAACTCGCCAACACAGCCTGCGCCCGAACGCGAAGTATATTTTACCGCCGGTTCCTCCGCAGGATAGCGCGACCGATCTCTCCACGAAGCCCAGGGGGCGAAGCCAAGAACCTTCGCCGTGCATCATGTTCCGCTGGACGCGACCATCGATCCTGATCGGCCTGATCTTGTTCGGGGCGCTCTCCCTGTGGGCGTACTGGCCGACGCTGGAAGAGGTCGCGGAGAAGTGGGCGACCCACGCGATGTACTCGCACGGCTACCTGGTGCCCGCGTTCTCCCTGTTCCTGCTGTACTTCCGCCGGCAAAAACTCGAAGGTGTCACGCCCCAGCCGAACCCGTGGGGCCTGCCGGTACTGGTGGTTGGCGTCGCGCTGCACCTGGCCGGCACCTACTACTACTTCGACTATATCAGCGCGCTCTCGCTGCTGCCGGTGCTCGCCGGCCTGGCCCTGTGCCTCGGCGGCCTGCGGGTGCTCGCCTGGACCTGGCCGTCCGTCGCTTTCCTGGCTTTCATGCTGCCCCTGCCCCACCAGCTGGAAGTGGCCCTGGGCTCCTCGCTCCAGCGGCTGGCCACGGTCTGCAGCACGTTCCTGTTGCAAACCATCGGCTTCGCGGCCGTCTCGGAGGGCAATACCATCATCATGGAGGAGGCCCGGGTCGGCGTCGTCGAGGCCTGCAACGGCCTGGGCATGCTGCTGTTGTTCTTTGCCATGACGACCGGCACGGCCATCGTCGTGCGGCGGCCCCTGCTGGACCGGCTGGTGATCGTCCTCAGTGCCGTGCCGATTTCTCTGCTGGCCAACATCATCCGCATCACCATCACAGCGATGCTGGCGGAATGGCTTGGGGGCTCGACCGCCGACCTGCTCGCCCACTACTGGGGCGGTTGGCTCATGATGCCCCTGGCCCTGGTCATGCTCTGGGTGGAAGTGAAGATCCTCGACCGGCTGCTGGTCGAGCGGCTCCCCGAAAAGCAGCTGGAGTTTACCTTGACCGTCCCCGGCCCCACGGAACACGCCGGGGTTTCCTGACGCGAATGTGGAGATCAACCCTCCTGCCCCGGCGGCCCAGGTCACCCGGCAGGATCTCTGGATAGATGCGTCGGTGCGGCACCCCCAAACCGACAACGGAGCGCTTCATGTTTGACCCAAACGCTCAGCCCGTCGTCCCCCAGCCCCAGGTGGGGGCGCCCATCGAGTCGCCTGGCGGCGCGGTCGTCGTGCGCAAACTCAAGCCGCACGGCCCGCTCGCCGCCCCCCAGGCCGCCACCGGGACGGGGTTTAACGTCTTCGCTCTGCTGCGCGCCCTGCAGCGCCGTTGGCTGCTGGCCGTCTCCCTGGGCGTGCTCTTCGCCGGCAGCGTGGCCGGGGCGGTCTGGCACTTCTCACCGCCCCGCTTCACCGCGCGGACGATGATCCACGTCGCCGCCAACCGCCCGCACGTCCTGATGCAGATGGACCGCGTCAATGACTTCGCAAGTTACCAGCGCACCCAGATCGCGCTGGTGAAAAGCCGCCTGGTGCTCAACCGCGCCCTCAACAACCCCAACGTGGCGGCGCTGTCGGTCGTCAAGGAACATGTGGACCCCATTCTCTGGCTCGAAAAAGAGATCCAGGCCGACTTCCTCACCGCCCCAGAGGTTCTCAAGATCTCCATGAACGGGGAAAAGGGCGAGGAGCTGAAGGTCGTGGTCGATGCGGTTCGCGAATCCTACGTGAAGGAGATCGTCAACAAGGAGTTCAACCAGCAAGAGATGCGCCTGACCAAGCTGCGCGAACTCTTTGCCGAGGCCGACAAGCAGTTGCAGGAAAAGCGCCGCGTCCTCAAGTCCATGTCCGAAGACCTTGGCTCCTCCAAGGATCCCAAGGTGATGGAGAAGACCCAGCTCATGGCCTTCCGCCAACTCGACGGCATTCAGGCGCAACTGCTCACCGTCCAGGCCAAACTGCGCCAGGCGCAGATGGAAGCGGTCGCGGCCCCGGCCCAGAAGAAGGACGGCAAGGACGGTAAGGGCGGCGAAGCGGCTCAGAAGGATTGGGCCGCCCTGCTGTTCCCGGCCCCCAAGGAAGAAGTGGACGACTTCCTCCCGCTGCCAGAGCACAAGATTCAGGAATGGATTGACAAGAACCCGAAGATCCAGGATCTCGAGAAGGAAATCGCCCGGCTGGACAGGATCGCCAAGCAGATCCACAAAAACGCCCACAACGCGGAAAAGGAACCCGTCTACAAGGCGGCGCTGGCCGCACAGGTGGTGGCCAAGAAGCACCTGGCCGACACGCGGGCCCAACTGCGTCAGGAGCTGGCCCAGAAGGTCCGCGGGGATGCCCACCCGGAGATCAAGGGCAGCAATCAGTCCTACACCCAGAAACAGATCGCGGTGCTGGAAATGCAGGACAAGTGGCTGACGCAGGAGGTCAATAACTACCTGAAAAAGTTCCAGGGGCTGAGCAAGCGCCGCGTCGATGTGGAGTGGCTGCGCGACGAGATCACCCTGGCGGACGAGATCACCCGCAAGATGGCCAGTCAGCTGCAGATTCTGCAGGTGGAGCAGAAGGCTCCGGAACGGATCACCGTCATGGAGGAAGCGATCGTCCTGCCCGACCAGGACAGTCCGCTGAAGAAGGCCGGCATCGCCGGCGGCGCCATCTTCTTCCTGGTCCTGCTGGGCGTCGCTTTCCTGGAATACCGCACGCACAAGATCAACGGCGCCGACGATGTGGTCAACGGCCTGAAACTGCGACTGGTCGGCGCCATCCCCGCCCGGGTCAAGCGCGGCTGGGGCGGGCTCAACTCGCGGAAGAGCCAGGCCCGCTGGCAGCAGCGCCTCACCGAGTCCATCGACGCGACGCGCACCATGCTGCTGCACACCGCCAGCGTCGAACCGCTCCGCATCGTCATGGTGACCAGCGCCGTCGGCGGCGAAGGCAAAACCACCCTCTCGGCCCACTTGGCGGTCAGCCTGGCCCGCTCCGGCCGGCGGACGCTGCTCATCGACGGCGACCTGCGGCGGCCGTCGCTCCAGAAGCTGTTCAACCTGCCGCTGACGCCCGGCCTGAGCGAAATCCTCCGTGGCGAGACCGCCCTGGCGGCCGTCGTCCGCCCCGGCCCGGTCGAGGGGTTGTCGATCCTGACCGCCGGGCGCAGTGACCCCCTGGCCATCCAGGCCCTGTCGCGCAAGCCGCTGGAAGACCTCTTCCAGCTGGTCCGCGAGCAGTACGACTTCGTGATTGTGGACTCGGCGCCGGTGCTGCCGGTGGCCGACTCCCAGTTGCTCGCCCAGCACACGGACGCCGTGATTTTCTCGGTGCTCCGCGAGGTGAGCCGCCTGCCGCTGGTCTATGCCGCCTACGAGCGCCTCAAGATGCTGCGCACGCGCATCCTGGGGGCGGTGGTCAACGGCACCCAGGACAGCATCCACGGCGGCCATTACAGCTACGAGAGTAACACGCCCCCGGCCTCGGCCGCCTCCTGAGCGACGGAGACGTTATGTTGCGAGTGTTTCTCCTGCTGGCGGCCGGCCTCTTGCTGGCGGCCGATGGTCTGGTCGGCGGCCTGTGGACGAACCGCTGGCAGACCTCCCCGGAACTGGCCGCCGCGGTGGCCCGGATGGACAAGGTGCCCATGAACTTCGGCGCCTGGCGCGGCAAGGAGGGCCCCGACGTGGAGGACTGGGCAGTCAGAGGGTCGCGGATTTCCGGCTTCGCCGCACGCCGCTACGAGCGCCGTGACGGCAGCGTGGTGAACGTCCTGCTGGTCTGCGGCCGTCCGGGCCCCATGTCGGTTCACACGCCCGAAGTCTGCTACCGCGGCGTGGGTTACCAGATTCTCAGCGGCCCCGACCACTGGCCCCTGAAGGCCGCCCCGGGCGGGATGGACGCGGAGTTGTGGAAGATCAAGGTCGGGAAACCCGACGCCGCCACGCCCATGCAGATGTCCGTGCTGTGGTCCTGGACCACCGACGGCACCTGGCAGACGCCGAATTCGCCACGCTTCACGTTCGCCGGCAAGCCCGTGCTGTACAAACTGTACGTGACGCACGAGATCGTCAACGGCGACAAGAAAGCCGACGAAGTGTGTCGCGAATTCCTCCGAGACTTCTTGCCGGAACTCAACCCGGTGCTGTTCCGCAAGCGCTGAACTCTCCAAGGTCTGACTCGTTCATTGACATGCGCGGTGCCTAACTTTTTCCGCATAAGGTGTTCTGGATGCTTACCAACAGTGACTCGCACCCTACCCCCCCCCTGGTGATCCGGTTGGAGCACCCGCGGCGCCATCCAGCGGTCCCGCAGCGCCCGGAGGGGTGGTATCACTCCGTGAAGGCCGTGCTGGATTTCGGCTGCGCCCTGGCCCTGCTCGTGCTGGCGGCGCCGCTCATCCTGCTGGCGGCGCTGGCGGTCAAGTTGACCTCACGGGGGCCGGTGTTTTACTCGCAGGTGCGTTTGGGGCGCGGCGGTCGGCCGTATACCATTCACAAGATTCGCACCATGCGGCACGACTGCGAGAAGCACACCGGCGCGCGCTGGAGCACTCCGGGCGACAACCGCATCACCCCCGTCGGCCGCTTTCTGCGCAAGACGCACATTGATGAGCTGCCGCAGTTGTGGAACGTCCTGCGGGGCGAGATGAGCCTGGTGGGGCCGCGGCCCGAGCGCCCGGAGTTTGTGCCGCGCCTCGAAGAAGCCATCCCGCGCTACCGCGAACGACTCCTGGTCCGCCCCGGCCTGTCCGGCCTGGCCCAGGTGCAGCTGCCGCCCGACAGCGACCTCGACAGCGTGCGCCGCAAGCTGGCCTACGACCTATACTATGTGGAACGGGTGGGCTTCTGGCTCGACCTGCGCATCCTGCTCGGCACGGCCCTGTACGCCCTGAGCCTGCCCGCCACGGTGGCGCGCGTGTTGTTCGGCCTGCCGGGCGGCCGGGTCGTCGAGGAGGCGTACGAAAGTACGGCGGCACCGGTCCCCGAGCCGACCCCCGAACTCCAACCAGCTTGAACTCGCTGGGGCCTTCCGACGCATGGATTCCTCGATTACCTCCGGCGACGGCCCGGAACTGCTGTACCTGGTCCACCGCTTCCCCTATCCACCCGACAAGGGGGACCGCATCCGGGCCTTCCAGTTGCTCCGCTACCTCTGCCGCCGTGCCCGCGTCCACCTGGCCTGCCTGGCGGACGAGCCGGTGGACCCCGAGGCCCGCGCTACCCTGGAGCGCTTCTGCGTGCGCCTGGCGGTCCAGCCCACCGGCGGTGTGCTGCGCTGGGCGAATAGCCTTCACTCCCTGGCGACCGGCCGAACCGCCACCGAGGGCGCGTTCCGGTCGCGCGGCCTGGAGGCCACCTTGCTGGATTGGGCCCGGCAGACTCGCTTTCACACCGTGCTGACCTCCGCCTCCAGCATGGTGCCGTATCTCCGCCTGCCGGGGTTGCGCGACGTGCCCGCGGTCGTGGACCTGGTGGACGTGGACAGCCAGAAATGGCTCGACTACGCCGCCGCCGACCGGCCGCCGCGGTCCTGGCTCTACCGCCTGGAAGGCCAGCGCCTGCGCCACCTGGAACAGGACTTGCCGGCCCAGGTCCGGGCGGTGGCACTGGTCACCCAGGCCGAGGCCGCCCTGTACGAGCAGTTCTGCGCTCCGGGCCGGGTGCAGGTCGTCGGTAACGGCGTGGACCTGGACTACTTCCAGCCCCAGGATGTGGCCGAGGAACGGCGCTGCGTCTTTGTGGGCGCGATGGACTATCGGCCCAACGTGGAAGGCGCGTGCTGGTTCGCCCACGAAGTCTGGCCGGCGCTCCACCACCGCCACCCGGACGCTCGCTTCGCCCTGGTGGGCCGCAGCCCCACGCCTGCCGTGCGGCGCCTGGCGGAGTTGCCCGGCGTCGAGGTGGTGGGCCCGGTCCCGGACGTGCGCCCCCACCTGGCCCGGGCGGCCGTTGCGGTCGTACCGTTGCACATCGCCCGCGGTTTGCAGAACAAGGTGCTGGAGGCACTGTCGATGGGCAAGGCGGTCGTGGTCTCGCCGCAGGCGATTCAGGGCCTCCAGACCCAGCCCGGCCGGCACCTGCTGACCGCCGCCTCCCCGCAGGAATGGCAGACGACCGTCGCGGACCTGTTCGACCAGCCTGAACGGCGGCGGCAACTCGGCGACGCGGGGCGGCGCTTTGTCCTGAACCACCATCACTGGGATCGCTGCCTGGAGCCGATGGCCGCGCTGCTCGGCCTGCCCACGACCGCGGCCGCGGCGGTGTAGCGCCGGCGTGCCCCTCCTGAGACTGGCACGGCCAGTCCTCGGCTGTCGCCGCCTGACCGAGCAAGGGGGCCAAGGAGGCCAAGGGGGCCAACTTTTTCATACGTCGAGAAGCGGCGCCCTTGCTGCACCGGCTCCGCGACGCTCCGCCGCAACTTGCCTGAACGCCCTGCCGACATTTGGTTTCGCTCCGCCTGTTGAACTGCGATTACTGTCCCAACGGGTGACCATGCGACTTCCCTTTCCATCACCAACGGCGGACCCACGGACGGACCCGCCTGTTGTCAGGGCAGCTTACTACTGGTGGGCGGCGCTGTGTCTGCTGACGCTGGCCATCTACGGCAATCTGCTCCCCCTGAACTTTCAACCGCGGCCGCTCGGCCAGGCTGTGGCCGCCGTGTGCCAGTTGACGTTGATCGATCTCTGGGACGTGAACGCCCGCGGCGACTGGGTGCTCAGCACCGCCCTGTTCGCCGCCCTGGGCTTCACCCTGATGGCGGCGCGGTGCGTCAACCGCGACCGCCGCGCCGACCTCCGGGCCGCCCTGATCGTGCTGCCGTTCGGCCTGTTGCTGAGCGTGTTCATTGAATTCCTCCAGGTGTTCTTCCCGCCGCGCACCGTCTCGCTGAACGACGTGGTCGTGGAGGGAACCGGCATGCTCCTCGGTATCCTGGCGTGGGTCGGCGGCGGCCGGCGCTTCACGGAATGGGTGCGCCGGCTCGGCTCGGCCACGACGCTCGCCGACCTGGCCAGCCATCTGCTGCCCGCTTACCTGGCGCTGACGGTCCTCATCCAGCTGGTCCCGTTCGACCTGGTGCTCAGCCCGCGCGAACTGGGCCTCAAGGCCGCCGAGGGCCGGTTGTACCTGGTGCCGCTGGTTTCGCTGACCAAGGAACGCGGGCTGGCGGGCATGCTCATCAAGGTGCTGGCCACTCTGGCTGTCTATTTCCCGGTGGGCTTTCTGCGCAGCTGGCCTCGAAGAAGCGCGACTGGCGCGAGGCGCTGCTGCTGGCGCTGGTGTTCCCGGCCCTGGTCGAAGCTTGCCAGCTGTTCATCTTCTCGCGCTACTTCGACACCACGGACATCGTGATGGGCGCGTTGGCCGTGCTGCTGGGCTGGTGGTGCGGGCGGGCCTTCCGCACCTCGCTGGCGCAGGAGCCGGACCTGGGGGCCGCGGAGCCGCTGACCCGGCCGCGCTCCTGGCGCTCGTGGGCGCTGCTGTTCGGCCTCGGCCTGGCGTGGCTGGCGGGAGTGCTGTATTTCAACTGGGAGCCCTTCGACTTCACCACCACCCTGCCGCCGCACGCACCCCGCGGGCCCCAGCGCTTGTCCTGGCTGCCACTGGTGGAATACTACTGGGAGAGCAAGTACAACGCCCTGGATCAGTTCTTGAAAAAGATACTGTCGTTCTTGCCGCTGGGCGTCCTGGCGGCCTTCGCCTCGCGGCGGCTGTACTCCCGGCGGCCGGTGCGGCCCCTGCTCGTGGCGGCCTTCGGGGTGGCCGCGGTGATCGAGGCAGGCCAGTATTTCCTGCCGCTGCGCTTCCTGAGCACGACGGACCTCCTGGTGGAGTGCGGCGGCGCCTGGCTCGGCTTCCTGTTGGCCCAGCACATCCGGGCCGTCCTGTGGGCCGAGATGACGCTCTACGGTTTCTTGAACCAATTTAAAAAGCTCGGCACTCCGCCGGCCTCCCCGCCGGGTGACCGGCCCATGTTGCGGTGCTATCCTCCCCTTTGATGGTAATATGTTGGGGCTGTCATTTCGTAACCGTTCTTCCAGAAAGCGTTCCTCCGGGAACGATCGGTTTCTGGTTGCTACCTGGTCCGAAGGGTGAACTCATGGAATTGACCGAGGGGACTCCCACCCCGGGTGTGGCGGGTAAACTGGCGAAGCCGGCAGCAGTCTTGTTTACCTTATTCGGCGTGCTCTTCTGCGTGCAGTGGCTGCTGGGGACGCTGATCTTCCCGATGTACAAGGGTCGGCTCATCGGCTACGCACCGGTGCTCCTGGGAGCGCTGCTGGGGATGCTCCTGTGTAATGAGCGCGTGCGGGGTTCGCTCAACCGCAGGATCAACTCCCTGTCGCGTGGGCAGTTTCTGTTCTGGGTGATTGCGCTGACACTGGGACTGCGGGCCCTGGCGATCCTGTTCTTCCCCGTCGAGCCGACGAACGATCACAGCTTTTTCCACCGCTACGCCATCCACATCCTGGAAGGGAAAGGGTATGGGGGCATCCGCTGGGGGAACTTGCAACAACACCTCGGACCGAAGAGTGACCTGCGGGCTTTCTTTCCCCCCGGGATGACGTTTCTCCTGGTGGGGGGGTACGCGGTGGCCGGCCCCAGCCCGCTGGCGGGGAAGGCGCTGGTGACCCTGTTGTCGGTCGCGCTGGCGGTGCTGGTCTACGATGTCGGTCGCCGCGGAGCCTCCGAGGCGGTGGGGCGCTGGGCCGCGTTGTTGACGGCCTGCTGCCCCACGCTGGTGTTCTACTCCGCCACTCTGGGCTACGAGACGGCCCTGGCGGTGGTGCTGGCGGCGGTCACCGACCTGGCCTTGCTGGCGCCGGCGCGACCGCGTGCCTGGCACGTGGCGGCGGCGGGGCTGCTGCTCGGGGCGGGCGCGCTGCTCAAGCCGGTCTGCCTGTTCGTCCCTGGGCTGCTGCTGGTGTGGTGGCTGCTGGCTGGGGCCGGCTGGCGGGCGCCGCTGTATGCCGCGGCCTGCGCCGTCTGCATCGCGCTGGTCGTCGCCCCGTGGACCTGGCGCAACTACCTCGTCCTTGATGCGTTCGTCCCCATCTCCACCAACGGCGGCTACGTGCTCTGGTCCGCCAACAATCCTCTTTCCACAGGCATTCACATGGATGCGGAGCCCCTTGAGGGAGAGACGGACGAGGTGACGATGGACCGGATTCGGAGTCGGGCGGCGCGGGAGTGGATCGTTGCCAACCCCCTGGCCTTCGCACGCCTCGCCGCCATCAAATCCATGATTACCTGGGGCACTTCCAGTACGATCATGTCCTACATCTCCAACGACCGGATGGTGGCGTGGCAGGAGGCGGCGAGCATGGCGGTCCTGAACGTGGCGTGGACGGCGCTGTTGGTGATTTGCCTGTTTGCTACCTGGCGCGGCGCCTGGGGCCACCCCGCATTCTTGATCCCCTGGCTCCTGCTTGCTTACTTCTTCGCCCTCCACCTGGTGTTTGAAGCCCACAGCCGTCACCAAATCCCCGTGGTGTGGATACTGCTGCTGCTGGCGGCCTGGGGGCTGGCCGGTCAGCGCCCGGCTGCGCGAACGTCAGTTCTGAACTGATCTTCACGCCCGGAGAGAATGGAAGGCGAAAACCCTGTCGCACGGCTCGTGCTGTCCCACTGTCTCTCCATGCCCTCGTCTGTAATCATGGCACAGTGTAAACCTGTCTCACGAGGTTTACACTCCACCGCACTGAACCCGGAGCAAAACCAACTTGCCCAATTGTCTAGTTTGCAAGTCAATGTCATTATATAGTTTACTGCGAACGTTCGTGTGCGGTGCCGATTGCAATTCACGTGGCATCGGCTTTGCTTCAGTAAAATTCGTCCCAGGCACCAGCAAAAGCTTGGCGGTTTCCCGGATCGTGTTGACTCTGGCTCGAACCTCCTGTGATCGTCAAGGGTACCGCAACCCCGAGCGCTTCCATACCACCCGACCAGACTTGTTTCATGAGTATGAACTTGACAACGCACCAGAACAGAACGCCCGCCGGCGTTGCTTGCAACCCTTCGCCAACCAGGGTCGTGGAGCAGAAGTCTGAGGGCGAGCCTGGCTGCGCCGAGCCGGAGAACGCGCACACAATGCGAGGAGCGGCCGCCGTGCCGCTGCCCGTGACGGTCATCGAGCGCGTGCCCGGCTGGCGCTTTGTGAACTTCGTCGATCTGTGGCGTTACCGCGAACTGATGGTCTTCCTGACCTGGCGCGACATCAAGGTCCGCTACAAGCAGACCGTGCTCGGCGCCGCCTGGGCGTTGTTGCAGCCGCTGGCCACGATGGTGGTGTTCAGTGTCTCGTTCGGTCAGTTGGCTGGAGGCGGGACCGCGGAGGTGCCATACCCGCTGTTCGTCTTCGCCGGCCTGCTGCCCTGGTTCCTGTTCGCCAACTCGGTCAGTTCCGCCAGTCAGAGCGTGGTGGGCAACCAGAATTTGGTCACCAAGGTGTTTTTCCCGCGCCTGATCATTCCGGTCAGCGCCGCCGGGGCGGCGCTGGTGGACTTCGCCATCGGCTGCGGCCTGCTGGCGGCGCTCATGGCCTGGTACGGTGCTGTGCCCGGGTGGGCGCTCCTGCTGACGCCGCTGCTGGCGCTGGCACTGCTGCTGGCGGCGCTGGGAGTTGGCATCCTGCTGTCGGCCCTGACGGTGGCCTACCGCGACTTCCGCTACGTCCTCGGCTTCCTGGTGCAGTTGTGGCTGTTCGCCACCCCGACGGTGTTTCTGGACGCGGACCAGGTGGTGGGGCCGCGCGGGCAGTGGTTGCTGCCGCTCAACCCGGCGCACGGCCTGATTAGCAACTTCCGCCGGGCGCTGCTGGGCCAGGAACTGGACCTGTATGCGCTGGCCGTCTCCGGGGCCGTCGGCCTGGCGCTGCTGCTGGTCGGGTGCCTGTATTTCCGGCGGGTGGAGAAGTCGTTCGCGGACATCATTTGACCCACGGAGCCGGCGCGGACCGATGAAAGGCCTCCTGTTCACTTACCTGATGACCTACGGCGGCGGCCTGATGTCGCTGTTCAACCCCTACTGGGGGTTTTTGATCTATGTTTGCTTCGCGATCATCAAGCCGGAGTCGCTGTGGCACTGGTCGGTGCCGCAGGGCAATTACAGCCGCATCATCGCCATCGCCCTCCTGCTGGGTTGGTCGATGAAGGGGTTCGGCAGCTGGCGCCTCGGCAAGGCGGGGCCGATGGTGGCGTGCCTGATCGGCTTCTTGCTGTGGATGGCGCTGTCCACGGCCCGCACGCCGATCGGCGTGCCCGCCTGGCCCATGGTCGAGAGCCTCGCCAAGGTCATCCTGCCGGTGATCGTGGGCCTGACGCTCATCGACTCGGTGGTGAAGGTGCAGCAACTCGCCTGGGTCATTCTGCTGAGCCAGGCGTACGTCGCCCTGGAGTTTAACCTGGCGTATTTCGGCGGCTTCAACGCCCTACAGGCCATTGGCTTCGGCGGCATGGACAATAACTGCGTGGCCATCGCCCTGGTCACGGCCACCGGCTTCGCGTTCTTCCTGGGCCTGTACGCCAAGAAGCACTGGCACAGGGCTTTGGCCTTCGGCTCCGCGCTCGTTATGACCCACGCGGTCATGTTCTCGTTCTCCCGCGGTGGCGTGCTCGGGCTGATCGTCACGGGAGGCGTCTCCTTCCTGCTGATCCCCAAGAAGCCCGTGTACTACCTGTTCCTGGTCGTGGCGATCCTGATCGGCATCCGCATGGCCGGCCCCGAGGTGCAGAAGCGCTTCTCGACGACCTTCGCCAGCCGAGAGAAACGCGACGGGTCCGCCCAGCACCGGATCGAATTCTGGGGCTACTGTGTGAAATTCATGCAGAAGGAGCCGCTCCTGGGCATCGGCACGGCCCAGTTCCCCGATGCGATCGTCCGGGACGGGTGGCATAACAAGTCCGAAGCCCACAACCTGTGGCTGCAACTGGGGGCGGAGAACGGCCTGCCCTGCCTGCTGATGCTGGCGCTGTTCTACCTGATCTGCATGTTCCATTGCTGGAGGTTGCTCCGCAGCCGCGACCCGACATTGTCCCCCGAACTCAAGCAGCTGGCGACCATGGTCTTCGCTTCCCTGGTGGGGTTCCTGGTCACGACGCAGTTCGTCAGCCTGGTCGGTCTGGAACTCGGCTACTTCGTGACGCTGGTCGGGGCCGGGGTCATCCGGCTGAGTGGTGACCCGCAACAGCGGCTGGCGCAGGAGGCCGAGTTCGAGGACGATGAGGACGCTTACGACTGGGAAGCCGAGGAACACGAGGCCCCTGCCGATCTCGCTCCGGAGGGACAGGCCGCGCGGGCGCCTGTCGGATGACGTATTTCCTTCCGTCACTGTAACCGAGACGACCCACGAACATGACCGCCGCCATTAGCATCGACCGGTTGTCCAAGCTCTACCGTTTGGGCCAACGCCAGGGCGAGTACCGCACGCTCCGAGAATCCCTGATGCAGGCCGGGGCCGGGGTCTATCGCCGGTTGCGCCGGCTCGCCCGCGCGGTCGCCGCCCCCGGCTGGGCCGACGAGGCAGCGGCGCCGGCCGGGTCGTACTGGGCACTGAAAGACATCTCCTGTGAAATCGCCGCCGGCCAGGTCGTTGGCGTCATCGGCCGCAATGGCGCGGGCAAGTCCACTCTGCTGAAGATCCTGAGCCGCATCACCGAGCCGACCTCCGGCCGCTGCCAGCTGCACGGTCGCGTCGGTAGTCTGCTGGAAGTGGGCACCGGCTTCCACCCGGAGCTGACGGGACGGGAGAACATCTACCTGAACGGGGCCATTCTTGGCATGACGCGCCGGGAAATTACCCGGAAGTTTGATGAGATTGTGGCTTTCGCCGAGGTGGACCGCTTCCTCGACACCCCGGTCAAACGCTACTCCAGTGGCATGTACGTGCGCCTGGCCTTCGCGGTCGCCGCCCACATGGAATCGGAGATCCTGCTGGTGGATGAAGTGCTGGCCGTGGGCGACGCCGCCTTCCAGAGCAAGTGCCTGGGGAAAATGGGCGAGGTCAGCAAATCCGGCCGCACCGTACTGTTCGTCAGCCACAACATGGGGACGGTCCTCAGCCTTTGTGAGCGGGCCCTGGTGCTGGACCGCGGCCAGTTGAGTTACATCGGGCCGGTGGCGCAGGCGGTGGAATATTACATGAGTAGTTCCAATACGCTCATGACCGGCGAAGGGGATCTGAGCAATCATCCGAACCGGACGCCGGGGTCGCAACGCATCTTTCGAGGGTTCCGCCTCCTCAACGGCTCCCGGAAGGCGACCGATCAGTTTATCTGCGGGTCGCCGCTCACCGTGGAGTTGACGATCGAAGTGGAGGAGCCCAGGACGGACCTCCATGTTGGAATTGTGGTGGAAGACGCCGTCGGGTGCCGGCTGTTCACCGTGGGGACCTACCTGACCGACTCCGTCCCGGTCCTGAACGGGAAGCGTCATCGGGTTCTGTGTCATCTGGACGACCTGCCGCTGGCTCCGGGCCGATATTTTCTGTCGTTGAACGCAGGACCGTTCCACCACCAGGCGGCCACGGACGTGCTGGAGCAAGTCATTGCGTTTGAAGTCATCGCCGCCGATTACTACGGCGGGGGCAAACTGCCCCACCCGAATCGGGGCCGTTTCCTGATGCGTTCCCGCTGGGAGGCGGCGGAACTTTCTGTCGAAGATGCAGTCGAATCCATGAGCCGGTGAGCCCGGGGCCATTACTCAAGGGAAAGGTGACAGCGAAACCATGTTCGCGATGCGTGATCCGTTGACCTCGGAGACCCCGGCGACCGGCCCCAGTTTGCCCGAGTGGGAGCGGCTTCAGGGGATGTGCAATCTGGTGGCGCGCGATTTCACCCTGGAAATCGCCGTGCGGCTGTCCCTGTTTGTCCCCGGACACATTGTCGAGTTCGGGGTTTACCAGGGGCAATCCACCATGGCCATCCGCCGCGCCCTCGACAAATGGTCGCGGGCGTACCCGCGCGGCCTGGCGCCGCGCAAACGCATTTTCGCCTGCGACTCCTTCCAGGGGTTGCCGGAGAAATACGAAAAACTCCAGGAAGGGGCCTTCGCCTGTGCGGTGCCGGACCTCCCCGGCGTGGACATCGTCAAGGGGTACTTTCAGGACAGCCTGACGCCCGAACTGGCGCGCGAAGTCGGCGCTGTCTCGTTCGCCCACCTCGACGCGGACCTCTACTCCTCCACGACCTGCGCCTTGACCTGGCTCACCCCGCTGCTGCACACGGGCAGCCTGCTATTGTTCGATGAGTTTCTCGGCGAACAGGAGTCGGAAAAGCGGGCCCTGGAAGACTGGTCGCGCAAGACCGGGTTGCAGTGCCTGCCGGTGGCGGAATTCCTGCGCCCTCCCAGCGGTCACGGCGACCGGCTCGACAAGCGGGCGCTCTATCAGGTGCTCGGGCCGGAACCAGGGTTGCCGGGCGGGGCCGAGTGGCGTCCCGAACCGCTTTCCTTCAGGGAACGCTGCGGCAACGCCTGCCGTCGAATTGCGTCCTGGTTCAAACGGTAACGCTGATTTCAGCCTGGCTCGCGCAGCCCAGGGGCGCGCGGATTCTTAACTCAGCGAGTGAGAGGACAACAGATGAGCACGCCAATGCTTCAGAACCCGGTGGCCCCGACCGCAGGGGAACTACCCCCGGAGGCCGCCGCCCGGTTGCGGGGGATCATTGACGGGAACTATCACCGCGGCGGCCTGAAGTGCCAGCGGTTGTTCCGCGTGGACGACCAGTTTTTCGCGACTCTGGTGGCGGAAGTGAAAACATTGGTCGAGAAATACACGCCGTCCGCCGTCAAGGACAAAGACCATGTCACCAACTGGACGAACCCGTACGGGACCGCCGTCCAGTTCTCGCTGTTCAACGAGTCCGGCAAATTCGACGATTTCTCGACGGACCACAACCGCACCCGGCAGGGCAAGCGGTTCCATTACGCCGAAGAATTCCCGACCCTGGCCCGGTTCATCGACGCATTCCCCCACGCCTACAACATGCGCCTGAACGGCATGGGCAAAAAATCCGGCCTGTCGCCCCATGAGGAACACGTGGTGTCGCAGTCCTCGGACGGCAACCACGTCCAGGTCCGCGCTCGCTTCCATCTGCCCGTGGCCACGAACCCTGGGGCCGAGATGTTTCTCGATGGGGAAGTATTCCATTTTGAAGCGGGCTCGGTCTACTTCTTCAACAACGGTTGCATTCATTCGGCGTCGAACTCTGGCGAGACGTTCCGGTATCACTTTGTCTGGGACACGCTGCTGAACCAGGAAGCGCATGACTGGATGTTCGTGGGCTCCCAACCTGCCCGCGAGGTGGAGTTCTTGCGGCGGCTCCACGGGGACGACACAGTGTGCCAGCCGTTGCGTCAGCTCCGCATCGGCGCCTACGCGCCCAGCGGCGAGGGGATGCGGCTGTACGACAAGTTCAAACTCAAGTACCTGCTGATCAAGCCGCACTGGTGGCAGAACTTTTACAACGGGCGCGAATACCGTCAGGTCTCGAAGATGCCGGTGCGCTGGTGGGAGTCCGCCACGGCGGACGCCGGGCAGATGTACGGTCACGACATCCGTGATTAAAACGGGTTGCAGTCGTGTCCGGTAGCCGAAGTCTCACGACTTCGGCTACCGGACATCGCTACCGCCACGAGCGGAGATTACGGGAAGGGGAGATGAGCATTCTCGACGGACTGCGCTGGCGCTATCAGAGCTACATTGCGCCGTATCGGGCTCTCTACCGAGGGCCGGGGACCATGGTGCGCCGCTACCTGGCGAACCGCAAGGCGCTGGCAGCCGAGCGCCCCGTGGCCTTCATCTACGCCGAGCCTTCCAACAGCGGCGACTACGCTTCGTATCTGGGAGTCCGGCATCTGGTAGGACAAGCTGGTGTGGAATTGTTTGCCGCGTCCCTGGCCCTGAAGGAGACGGTGCGGACACTATCCCGGCCGCCAGGGCCGGGTCGTCGGTGGCAGGCGGTGTTCGTCGGTGGCGGCGGCCTGTTCCAGAACTGTTTCGACGGCTTCTGGGAGCGGCTGCTGGAACTGGAAGTGCCGCTTGTGGTGTTCGGCGTTGGCGCCAACCAGGCGGGGAACTTCCGGCAGGTGTTGGCCCCGGAGATGCGCCGGCGACTGGTGGCGAAGGCCGTCGCGGTTCATGTGCGGGACCGCTTCACCCAGCAACTGTTTGCCGACTACCCAGGAGCATCCGTCACCGTCGGGGTCTGCCCGTCTGTGAATTACCTCCATGAAGCGGGGCGCGACTTGCCGAGAGCGGCCAGCCACCTGCTGCACGTGTGCCACCCGGCAGACCTGAGCTTGACGGGGGTCAGTCTGCCGGAGTTGCGCGCGACGCTGCGGTCGCTGAGTGCGCGCCTGGGGTTGGCCTACGATGAGACGGACCACCTGGCGGGTCTTGATGGCGGACTGTTGCGGCGGTACGCCCGTGCCGCTCTCGTGGTGTCCAGTCGGTTGCACGGCTGCATTTTTAGTTACGCCCTGGGCAAACCGTTTCTGGCGATCGAGTGTGACCGGAAAGTCGGCGCCTTCCTGGAGTGCCATGCACAGGACGCCCCTTGCCTGCAGGCCCGCACGGCCCTGACCCGGCTCTCGCCGGACCTGCTCGCCGAGGCCGCCCGCCGGCCACCACAGTCGGATCGGCTGGCCCGGATGGCTGACAACGTAACCGTCATGCGCGGCATTTGCGAAATGCTCTCTGACACTCCCGTCACCGCGGGATGACCTCTTTGGGGCACTGGAATGAAGACGATTTCTCTCAACAATGCGACGGAAGCACGGCAGCCACTGCCGCCACCGAAGCGAATCGACCCGCCCACCGAGGCGCCGGACCCGCGCAAACTGGCAGGCTTGTTCCCCCCGTTTTCCAAGGGGCGGCGTGCGTTGACCGAGCACCGCGCCATCCTGAACCGCTTCAGCCCCGCCGCGCCGCCGTACGTCTCCTGGAACCTGGCCCGGTACACGAAGACCCTCGGCCTGCTGTCGAACTTCCTCTCCGCGGGCAACCGTTGGCTGGACATCAGTAGCGACCCCTGGTTCTGTCTGCTCGCCAACCAGCGCTTCCCTGGCGTGGACCTCACTTCCACCGCGCTGACGACGGAGGAGGTGGACTTCCGTGAAGCTTCGGGCGGCGGTTGCTACCGACACACCCCCGTCGCTCTGGAACTGTCCGAGAAGACCACCGAGTTCCGGGTCGGCACCGGCTATGACGAGGTGACGGCGTTCGAGGTCATCGAGCACCTGCAGTTTCACCCGACCCCGTTTTTGATGGGGGTCAGCGATGCCCTGCGGGACGGCGGCAAGCTCATACTGACGACACCGAACGTCGCCTCCTGGAGCGTTATCTATCGGCTTTTCCGCGGCCAGCCGCCGCACCAGACCCGGGCGTACGGCGGCCCCATGGATCATCGCAAAGAGTATACTGTCCATGAGATGAAGCTGTTGCTGAACTCTGCGGGCTTTCGCGTCGATTACATCAGAACCTTTAACTGCTACACGAACGACCGCCTGGGGGTGTTGGCGAACGCCCTCTACCTGGGGGTACTCGGCTGGCACGCCGCCACCCTGCGGGCCGTCCCGGTGCGCAATTTGCTATTCCGAAGCGGATCGACGATGCTGATCGCCGCCACCAAGGTGGGCCCCTGTCAGCCGTCCGAAGTCATTGAGGTGTAGTCGCAAACCGTTCCGGCCCGTGAGCACTGTGGGTAAGGCGTTCATGAAAATCTCCACCATCATCCCGGCTTACAACGCCGCCAAATTCATCCGGCAGAGCGTCACGTCTGCCCTCGCGCAGCAGGGCGTCGATCACGAAGTCATCGTGGTCGATGACGGCTCCTTGGACGGGACCTGGGAGGCGTTGGCACCGTTCGGCAGCGCCATCCGCAAAGTGCGCCAGGCCAACGCCGGCCCGAGCCCGTCGCGCAACCACGGCGCCCGCCTGGCCACGGGCGAGTGGCTGGCCTTCCTGGACGCGGACGACGAGTGGCTGCCGAACAAACTCGCCCGGCAGCTGGCGCTGGCGGACGCCCAGACCGGCATGGTGTACACCGACATCCTCAACTTCGGCCATTGCCCGCACGTGACCGAGCGGTTCTCGGACATCGTCCCGTTGTGGGAGGGGGACATCTTTGAACGCCTGCTGGTCGGGAATTTCGTGCCGACTTCCAGTGTGATGATACGCAAGGACTGGTTCGACCGTTTGGGCGGCTTCGATGAGTCCCTGCGGGTCTGTGAGGACTGGGACCTGTGGCTGCGCTACGCGGGCCAGGGGGGTGTCGTCCGTCTGGTCCGCGAACCGCTGTCGCGGTATCGCTGGCACCAGACCTCGGCGAGCCGCAATCACGAACGCATGTTGAACGGGCGTCTCCAGGTCATCAAGCGTGCGCTGGCCATGCCGCGGACCCGGAATGTGCCGCGGGGCGTCCTCACCCAGGCGGTGGCCAACGCCTGGATGGCCTCTGCCTGGATGGCCGCCGAACACGACCAGCGCAAGGCCATTCACTGGTATCTGCGCTCGGTGTCGCTGTGGCCCTGGAACTTCCAAGTGTACAAGGAGATCGTCAAGTGCTGCCTCGAGCTGATGTGGTCCGGGTCGGTGTCGATGCGCGCTGCCTGAACACGCTTCACCTGCGCGGCATGGGCAAGTACATGTGGCAGGTAATCAACCACCTCTCGGCAACGGGCGAGGTGGACTGGCACCTGTTTTCGGATCGGCCCGACTGGCCTCTGCACGTGCCCGAGGAGGCCCGGGTGCGGCTGGACGTGTTCGAGCAGCGCGGCGAACGGTTTCGGCTCTGGGAACAGCTGGCGTTGCCCCGGGCGGCGCGGCGGGCGGCCGTGGACGTGCTCCACTGCACCGCCACCACCCTCCCCTGGTGGCAGCCGGTCCCCACCGTGGTGACCCTGCACGATGTCATCCCCTGGCTGACGGACGACACCGTCTGGTGCTCACGGTTCTTCCGCCGCGTGCTGGCCCGGGCCTTTTGGAAGTGCGCCGCCATCGTCACCGTCAGCGAGTATTCGCGGCAGGACATCATTCGCCTCTGGCCGGGCCTGGCGGACAAGGTCCACGCGATCCTGCACGGCATCGACCGCGGCTACCTGGCGGCCACGCCGGCGCCGTTGCCGGACGCCCTGCAGGTGGCGGGCGTCCGCTCGCCCTACCTGCTCTACCTGGGCGGCGAGATGGAGCGCAAGCGCCTGCAGTGGGCCACGCAGATCCTGGAGCGGCTGGGAGATCCTGAGCTGCAACTGGTCGTGTGCGGTGTGGACGAGGCGGCCCAGGAGCGCGTCCGCGGACGGCTGAAGCCGGAGTTACACCGACGGCTGTGCTTCCTCCGCTTCATTTCCGAGGAGGACATGCCACGGCTGTACCAGAACGCAGCCGCGGTGCTCTATCCGACGCTGTACGAGGGGTTCGGCTTCCCGGTCGTTGAGGCCCAGGCCGTCGGCACGCCCGTGCTACACAGCGCGGTCAGCAGCCTGACGGAACTGCAAGGGCCGGGCTCGGTGGTGCTGCCCGTGGAGGACCTCGGCGCCTGGGTTGATGCCTGTCGCGCCCTGGTGGCGGAGCGGGGGCGCACTCCGCAACCGAACGAAACGTCCCGGCAGTGGGCGCGGCGGTTCTCGTGGGAAGCGTCCGCGGAGCGCCACCTGGAAGTGTACCGCCGGGCCGCCGGCCGCGACGGCCGAAGTTCATGCGGCACAGGGGCTAGAAATTTGGCACCGCATTGATCACAGAGTAAACTAGAGGGGAACCCTCGGGCACACTGCCCGACGCCCTCACTGCCTGCCCTCCCTGCTCGACAGGCTCAATCTTCGAGGAACGTTATGATCCGGTTCAACTGCCCTCACTGCCGCGCCAGCTTTCAGGTTCGCGAGGATCTGTCGGGGCGCGCGGGAACCTGTGCCAGGTGCGACCGCAAACTGCGCATCCCCCTCGCGCCCGTCCGCCGCTCGCTGCTGTTGCCGGCCCTGGCTGTGCTGACGCTGGTCGCGGTCGGCGGCCTCACCGCCTGGGTGGTCGCCACCAATCCCTTCGCCGGCTCCCAGGTCGAGGAGGGCGGGCAGCGTGCCGAATCCCCCGCCAGGCCCGCGGGCGACACCAGTCGGGGCCGGCCCGAGGGGCAGAAGAAGGGCGCCCTGGTGACTGCCGAGGGTGAAAAGAACCGGAAGAACATTCCTGCCGAAAAGGAGCTAGCCCCGGCCGTCAACTCGACCCCCAATAAGTCCC
Source organism: uncultured Gemmataceae bacterium (assembly GCA_963750165.1). Taxonomy (GTDB): domain Bacteria; phylum Planctomycetota; class Planctomycetia; order Gemmatales; family Gemmataceae; genus CAVVPN01. Next base: position 2,734,158 of record CAVVPN010000003.1, read on the forward strand.
CCGAGCGGGTGGTCGAGAAGAAGGAACTGGGAGAGAACACCAGCCCGGTCGAGGACAAGCCCCCCGTGCAGGTGGCCGAGAAAAAGGATCCGGGCAAGACCATCATCAAGAGCCTGGGAGGCGAGGCACTGTCCGCGGTGAACCCGCCCAACGACGCGGGACAGGAAGCCAAAAAACCCGAGGAGCCGAAGAAGGCCCCGGAGCAACCGGGCGCGAAGCAGGCGCCCGCGAAGCAGGCCGCCCCCACGGTCAAACTGGCGGGCTGGAACGCGGTGGTTCGCTTCAAGATCGGCAACGAGGTGTACGTGGCGGCGCTGCCCAAGGAACTGGTCGCGGCGGCCTGGCTCGTTGGGCCGCTCGTCTCGGAAGGCCGGGTGGTGGTAGTGCCCGTGGAATCCCAGGACAAGGCCCACCCGTATTTGCGCGTGTTGTTCGACCTCCGCGCGTACAAGGGCGGCGGCAAGCGGCTGGACGTGACGGTGGAGAACACGCTGAACGTGGATGGGGCCACGGCCGTTACCTACGACGTGGACATCAAGGCGGGGGGCAAGACGCTCTTTCAGCGCGCCAACGTCAAGCACTACTACCTGGCGCGGTGGCGGAAGGTGTTCGCTCTCGGCTTGACCGAGTCCCTGGTGACGCCCGACTTTGAGCCCTTTATCCGAGCCAGGGCCATGCCGCGCTACCTGACCCGGGTGGCTGACCAGAACTACTCGACCGCGGGGGCGACCTTTGACCTGCTGAAACGCGGCGGTCTGGCGTACGACGCGATGGGGGCGCCGGGCGGCCGGCCCGAGTTAGGGCCCTACCCCGACTGGGTGGCCACCTACCAGGTCCACCGCAAGCCCCACCAACGCGCCTACCTGCTGGTCAACGGCGACCTGGCCGGCTCGCAACCGGTGCATATCCGCGAGGCGGACGGTACGCTCGTGTCGATTGACCGGCATCCCAAGTTCTGGCTGGACTTTCGCGGCAAGGACAACGGCCCGTTGGCCGACCGACCCAAAGGGGACTTGTCGGGTGCCGCCAGGGGTCCGCTCGGGCCAGACATGCAGCACCAGCCGTCGCTGGCGTACGTGCCCTATCTGGTGACCGGGGACCGCTTCTACGCCGACGAGATGAAGTTCTGGGCCAACTTCAACCTGTTGGCCGTCTCACCGTTCTACACGCGCAACGACAGTCAGGGCAGCCTCTTTGGGGATTTCGCCAACGGACCCAACGACTTTAGCCTCACCAACCAATATGCCGGCGCCGCGCGGCACCGCCTGGCCGCTGCGCAACATGGTCGATGCGGTCGCTTACCTGCCGGACGACGACCCGGAGCGGACTTACCTGGCCCGGAAGCTGGAAAACAACCTGACCTGGGCCGACCAGTACGCCGCCAAACATGTCACGCCGCTGGGCACGTGTTTCGAGATGCACTCGGGGGCTCCACACACTAATATCAAGACAGGGGACCCGGTGATCTCCGTGTGGCAGAATAACTACCTGGCGTGGGCGCTCGACCATGCCCAGCAGCAGGGGTTCAAGGGCGGCCAGGCGCTGCGCGACCGGCTGGCGGACTTCCAGTTGAAGTTGTTCACTGGCGGCAAGGACTACCCGCGGGATTACGCCGCCCCTTACTACCCCCTCGTCGGCACGATCGACAAGGCGAACAAGATCACCTTTTTCACCACCATGAAGGAACTGTTCGAGGCCACCAACCGCAAACCGGACGGTACGTTGTGGCCGCCGGTCCCCTTCAATGATTACGGCCGGGATGCCCGGCTGGCGCTGATGATTAGCATCCAGCAAGGCAAGAAGGAAGCCAAGGTGCCCTACGACTGGTTGATGACCCAGCTGGCCAGGGGCCGGCTCCAGGACGGCTTCGCCATCGCCCTGGAAACGGCCCCGAAGGCACCCAAGGCGGGCACTCCGCTCGGCAAGTACCTGTTGACCAGGGGCTGGGCGACCTTCGGGATTGCCCTGCCCCAGGGGGTAGCCAGGGGCGGCCTCAAGGTTGGCAAACTGCCGACCCAGACGGATGTGAAAACCACCTGGCCGGACGGCTCCATTCGGTTTGCCGTGGTGACCGCGTCAGTCGTCACGGCGGGAGCTTACTCGATTACCCCGGCCAAGCAGCCCGCTCAGTAAGGCGGCTGTACGCCGCCCACCGCGTCTGTGTGAAGGAGAGGCCATGGCAGTGGGTCAGCAAACCGAGGGGGAAGCGGTGAGCCGGGGGGCGCTCGTCCGCGTCCCGTGTCCGCTCTGTGAGGGGTCGGCCACGGGACGCGAGCGCAGCGTCAACGGCTTCACCCTGGAGCGCTGCCTGCACTGCGGGTTCGTCTTCGTCAACCCGCAGTTGCCCCCCAGCGCGCTGCTGGAGCAGTACGGTCACACCGATGTCGCGGCCCAACTCGCCGTCTGGGCACGCATCAACACCCCCACCATGCTCGCGGATTACGACCGCGTGCTGGGGGAACTGGAGGCCGTGCTGCCGGGGCGCGGACGGCTGCTGGACTTCGGCTGCGGGCCGTGCTACTTCCTGGAGCGTGCCGCGGCGCGCGGCTGGGACGCGCACGGCGTGGAACTCGCCGGCTGGTCGCGCGAGGCGGCTCGGGTCCGCAATGTGACGGAGCGCCTGCACGTGGGCCTGCTCGCCGACCAGCAATTCCCCGACGGCCACTTCGATGTGGTGTATTCGAGCCAGGTTCTGGAGCACCTGGCCCGTCCGAAGGCCGACCTGCGAGAGCTGTGGCGCGTGCTGCGGCCGGGCGGCGTCCTGTACCTCAACGTGCCGAACTACCACCGCCTGCCGGTGATGTTCCACATGGACGATTTTGTGCTCGACATGCCCATGGCGCACGTCAATTACTTCACCCCGCGGAGCCTCGGCCGCCTGGCGGAGGAGTGTGGCTTCCGCGTGCTGCGCGTGACCACCTATGGCGGTCTGAAGTGGGAGAACCTGCTCGGGCGATCCATCACCAGCGAGGTGGTGGACGCCGTGAACGCCCCCACCCAGGCCCCGCCCCCAACGAGCGTGCGCCGGCGCTCGCTGCCGGCACGCCTGCTCGCGCCCCTGGTCAAGACGGTGGCCTACCGCTGGGCCAAACTCGGCCTGACCCTGGAACTGTTCGCCCGACGGCCGTAAGGCCGCGCCCGGTTCGTGCCCGCACGGTGGGAAACTTCAACCCTTGAAACGTCGAGGTAGGTTCATGGCCTGGTTGGCAGAGCGAGTGCTGTATCGGCTCGTCAAGCTGTTTTACCACACCGAGATTGCCCACAGCCGCCAGATGAAGGCGGCGGAGTCGGACATGGCCCTGTGCAGCGCGTACCGGCGCGGCGACGTGGTGCGCGTGCTCCGGGCCGCGCAGGCCTACGGCGTGCCGCTGGAGGGCCGCACCGTCCTCGACCTGGGTTGTAGCGACGGCAGTCTCACCTCTCAGTACGTTCAGTACGGCCCCGCCGAGGTGATCGGCGTGGACGTGCGCGCCGAGGAGGTCGCCCGCGCCCGGCAGCTGGCCGCGGGGCCGGGACTGCGCTACCTGGTCAGCACGCCGGACACCATCCCGCTGCCCGACGAGAGCGTGGACGTGGTCGTCAGCTACGACGTGTTCGAGCACGTAACGCAACCGGCCGTCATCCTCCGCGAGTGCAGCCGGGTGCTGCGGCCGGGCGGCCGGATGCTGATCGGCACCTGGGGTTGGTATCATCCCTTCGCCCACCACATGTGGGCGACCATGCCGGTGCCCTGGGCCCATGTCCTGTTCTCGGAGCGGACGGTGATGCGGACCTCCCGCCGTGTCTACCTTTCGCCCTGGTACGAGCCGCGCATGTACGACCTCGACGTGCACGGACACAAGATCCCCGACAAGTACACGGCGGACGTGATCCCGGTGGATTACGTGAACAAGTTTTTGATCCGCGACTTTGAAGACGCCTTTAAGTCCACCGGACTGCCGTACAAAATCAACCTGGAACCGTTCGGCTCCCGGTATGCGCGGTGGACCCGGCTGTTTCTGCGCTTCCCGTATCTGCGGGAATATTTCGCGTCCTACTTCTGGGCCACGCTGACGAAGCCGGAGCGGGGACAGGCCGCCGCCCAGGCCCGTCGCCAGCCCGCGGTTGTGTTGCAGGCGAATTGAGTAGTTGGGCCGTTGTTTCCCGATCCGTATCTCGAGCCAGCGTGAGGTGCCTAGTGACTTCGAGTGCGCAACCCCAGACGGACTCACGACCCCTTGAGGCCAGCCTGAACCCGGGCGCCGCGGCGCACCTGCCGCGGTCAACCGATCAAGCCGAAGCCCGAGTGCGCGGGCTGCTGGAGCAGGTCTACGGTGTCGCCCGCGACGCAGGCGATGACGCCTTCGTGCGCGCGGGCATGAGCGTCTCCGAGCTGGTGCGGCTGTACGAACTGGTCAGCGCCAATGGCTGCCGCTCCGCTCTGGAAGTAGGCATGGCCACCGGCACCAGTTCCCTGGCGATCTGCGCGGCGCTTGGGGACAACGGCGGCGGGCGCCTGGCGTCGATTGACCCGTTCCAGTCGTCGGCCTCCGGCTACGCTTCGGCAGGGGTCGAGAACCTGCGGAAAGCTGGGTTCGAGGGCGCGCACCGCCTCATCGAGCGGCCCGACTATCTCGCCCTCCCCGAATTGCTCGCTCAGGGGGAGCGGTTCGATTTCATCCTGATCGATGGCTGGCATTCGTTCGACTTCACCCTCGTGGACCTGTTCTACGCGGATCTGCTGCTGCGGACGGGTGGGGTGCTGGCGTTTCACGACACCACGGCCCCCCAGGTTTACAAGGCGGTTCGCTTCCTGGAACTGCACAAGCCGTACGAACGCCTGTCCCCGCCGTTGGCGAGGCATACCCCGTCTCTGGTCGGCAAGGTGGCGCGGCGCGTGCGGACCTGGCTGCGAGGCCCGGCTGCCCTGGCCGGGGCGAAGGAACGGCGTGAGAAATGGCGGATGTTGGCCGCTTACCGCAAACAGGCCGATTCGCAAGTCGCCGAGGACCACGGGACACGGTTTTAGGCCCCGCGTTCGCGAACACCGCCGGCGGATTGGTGAAGGAACCGTCGTCATGCTCCACCGACTCAGGAAACACCTGGCGTACAGCTACTTCAAGTATCGCACCGGGGGGATTTGCTCCACCCCGCCGCTGCCCTGCGACCCCGCCGCCGGCTGCGAAGTCCACACCATGCTCGGGGCGCGCGACCTGCCGATGTACCTGCTGGCGGTCAAGTCGCTGCTGCGCTTCGGGCCGCCGGTCGGTGTCGTCATCCACTCCGACGGCACCCTGACGAGCCGTGAGGTCAACCTGCTCCGCAATCAACTCCCGGGCGCCCGACTCGTGGACGCCGCCGAGGCCGACGCCCGCGCCCGCACCGCCCTGGGGGCCGACTCCTTCCTGTGGCGCTGCCGCGGCTTCGATGTCAACTACCGGCGGCTGATCGACACGGAGTTGTGGTGCAACACCCCCAAGCGGATCATCATGGACTCCGACGTCCTGGTACTGCGGCCGCCGCAAGAGGTCATCGACTGGGTCGAGCGCGGCGACGGCCCTTTCCTCATCGGCGTTCCGCCGAAGAACGCCGGCCCCACCGAGAAGGACACCGACCTGTCCAAGGTCCACGTCCAGGGCGTCTTCCGCGTCAAGTTGCAGGAGATCGCCGCGGGCGTGGGGCTGCCGGCCGAGTTCCTGGACGGCACCACCGCCGGCTTCTACGGCTGCACCAACGAACTGTCGCTCGACCGCGTGGAGCGGCTCGTCAAAACGTGCCTGGACCTGAAGCTGCCACTGCATCACTGGGGCAGCGATCAGTGCATGGTCATCTACCTGCTCTCGGTCACCCGGGCGGTCCGGCTCAACCCGGAGTTGTATCTCAACTTCTGGCCGGAGGATCTGCCGCGCGTCGCCGGCGCCCACGTCGTCCACTTCCTGGGCACCAACCGGTTTTACAAGCATGTGTATACCAGCGAGGCGGTGAAAGTCGTCCGGGCGCTCCAGGCCGGGCAGGCGGTCCCGGCCCGGAATCCAGCGTGACCGAGCGAGAGGCGCATGGCTAACACTCTGCTGATCGAACCCCCGGCGAACACCGTGGCCGCGAAGGTCCCCGGGTTCCGCTGTGACGACCACGGCAAGCCGGTCCTCCCGGCGTCGCCGGAGGCGCTGTACGCCTTCGGCGACCTGATCCGCCGCACCGAACAGCTGATTCTGGCGCAGTTCGGCCGCGGTCTGGTGTCCGGCACCACGCACACCTGTCTGGGCCAGGAATTGTGCCAGATGGCGGTGGTGCGCGCCCTCGACCACCCCGCCGATGCGGTGCTGTCCAACCACCGCAACCACGGCCACTTCCTCACCTACTCCGGCGAGTTCGTCGGCCTGGTGGCGGAGGTCATGGGCCGGCAGCGCGGCGTGTGTGGCGGCCGCGGCGGCAGTCAGCACCTGGCCTATCGCCACTTCCACAGCAACGGCGTGCAGGGCGGTATGGCCGGCATCGGCGTCGGTCTGGCCCTGGCCCGCCAGCGCCGCCGGGAGCGGGCGGTTGTCGCCGTCCTGGTCGGCGACGGCACCCTGGGCGAAGGGCTACTGTACGAGAGCCTGAACCTGGCCGGCGTCTGGCAGGTGCCGGCCCTGTTCGTGGTGGAGCACAACGGCATCGCCCAGACCACCTGCACCGCGGACACCGTCGCCGGCACCATTGAGGACCGCGGTCGTGCCTTCGGGCTGCCGGTCTGGCGGCTCGACGACGCCGACCCGGACCTGTTCCACCGAGCCGAGGCCGTCGTCGCCCAGGTGCGCGACAGCGGCCGGCCCGGCTTCCTGGTCATCGACACCCGCCGCCTGGGGCCGCACAGCAAGGGCGATGACCTGCGCCCCGCCGCGGAGATGGAGGCCATCCGGACGCGCGACCCGCTCGCCGCCCTGGGGCGGCGCCTCCCCGAGTCGCTGCGCCGCGGCATCGAGGAGCGCAACGCCGCCTTCCTGCAACAGGTCGAAGCCGAGGCCGCCGCCTCCCCCGAGGCCCGCGACCAGGAGCCACCGCGGCACCTCTTTACCGCCGCCGCCGAGCCCGCCCCGGCACCGCCGCCGAGCCCGCCCCGGGCCAACGTCCGCGCCGCGCTCAACGCCGGCCTGCGCCACCTGCTCGACAGCGCGGATGACACCCTGCTGCTCGGCGAGGACCTGCACGACCCCTACGGCGGCGCCTTCAAGGTGACCGCCGGCCTGTCCACCGACTTCCCAGGACGCGTCCTGTCCACGCCGATCAGCGAGGCCGGCATCGCCGGTGTGGGCATCGGCCTGGCCCTGGCCGGCCTGCGGCCCGTCGTGGAAGTCATGTTCGCGGACTTCCTGACGCTGTGCCTGGATCAGCTGTACAACCACGCGGTCAAGTTCCCCGGCGTCTTCCCCGACCTGCGCGTGCCGCTGGTGGTGCGCGCCCCCAGCGGCGGACGGCGCGGCTACGGCCCGACGCACAGCCAGAGTCCGGAGAACCTGTTCACCGCCGTCCCGGGCTTGACGGTGGTCTTCGGCAGCCACCGCCACGACAACGGCCGCCTGCTGGTCAACGCCAGTCAGGGTTGGCCCTACCCGGTGCTATTCTTCGAGCACAAATTGCTCTACAGCGAGACGCAGGCCGCGGGCGATTACCGGCTGCTGGCCGCCGTCGCCACGGACGCCGCGGCGGAGCTGTTCCCCACTCTGGTGCGCGGCGGCGGCCAGCCCGACGTGACCGTGCTGACCTATGGCGGTATGCTGCCGGTCGTGGAGGAAGCGGTCCGCCGCCTGGAGGAGCGCGAGGAACTCGCTGTTGAGGTGGTGGTGCCGGCGCTGCTGGCGCCGTTCCCGCGCACGACGCTGGTCGGCCATCTGCGCGACCGGCCGCGCGTGGTGGTGGTGGAGGAAGCTCATCATCAGTTCGGCTACGGCGCGGAAGTGCTGGCCAACCTGCTGGAGGCCGGCTTCCGTGGTCGAGCGCTGCGGGTCGGCACACCACCGGTGCCCCTGGCTTCGGCCCGCAGCCTGGAGAAACAGCTCATCCCGGACGCGGAGGCGGTCGCCCGCGCGGTGCTGCGACTGTTCTGACGCTGGCCCAGCCCGTAGGATACACGGACAGGGCCTCCCACCCCGTCGCCGAACCAGACACTCCGGAACAGACCGTCATGCCTTACCCGCTGCGTGTACCGCGTGTCAACAACAATGACGACTCCGCCCGGCTGCTGCGCGTGCTCGCCCAGAAGGGCGAGGCCGTGCGGCGCGGCGCCGTGGTCGCGGAGATCGAAACGGACAAGTCGGTGGCCGACGTGGAGGCCGAGCAGGACGGCTACGTCCTCCAGATCGTCGGCGTCCCCGGTCAGGAAGTGGCCGTCGGTGGCGTTCTGCTCTGGCTGGGCGACCGGCCCGATGAGCCCGTGCCGGCGGCGGACGAGTCGGGGCCGACGCCGGTTGCCGCCGCCAGCGCGGAGCCCACGGCCAAGGCCCGGGCCTTGCTCGCCGAGCACGGCCTGCGGACCGAGGAGGTGCCGGCCACGGGAGAGCGGCTGACCGTCGCAGACGTGGAGGCGTTCCTGGCGCGGCGTGCCGCCGGGGCAGGGCCGGCGCCGGCGCCGAAGTCCAAAGGGCCGGGGCCGCTCGCCGCCGGGGAGACGCGGCCGCTGACGGTGGAGGAGCGCGGCATGCTTCACACCGTCACCTGGCACCGCGACGAGGCCGTGGCTACTTACCTGGAGATGGAGTACGACCCGAAGCCCTGGGATGCGCACGCCGCCACATTCGCGACGGAACGCAAGTTGCTGCTCAGTCCGCTGCTGCCCTTGCTGGCCCACCGCCTGGCCGAGGTGGCGCGGGCCACGCCCCGGGTCAACGCGACCCTGGTGGACGGGCAGTTTTACCAGTATCGGCAGGTGAACCTTGGCTTCACGGTGCAGGCCGGTGAGCTACTTTACCTGGTAGTGGTGCAGGACGCCGGCGCCCTGGACGCGGCCGGCTTCGTCAACCGCCTGGGGGAGCTGCAACGCCGGGCGGTGGCACGGAAGCTGCGGGCCGAGGAGACGCAGGGCGCGACGGTCGGCTTCACCAGCATGGCCCGCTGGGGCGTGCGGCAACACGTGCCGGTGCTGCCGCCCTACTGTTCGCTGATGGTGGCCCATGCCGCGCCGCGCCAGGGCGGGCCGGCGGTGCTGGGCGCCAGCTACGACCACCGCGTGCTGAGCGGTTTCGACGTGGTGCGCGTGCTCCAGCAACTGACCCAACCGTGAGGCCGGGGGGAACCCATGAACTTGCAACGCGATGCCGTCAAGGCTGCCATCCACGGCCGCGTGGTGGAGCTGGCGCGCCGGCTCGGCGGCGACCCCAGCGGGTTCACCGACGATGACCTGTTGCCAGCCACGGGCCTGCTCGACTCCGCGGCACTGCTGGAACTGGTGGCGTGGTACGAGGCCGAGTACCGCCTGACGCTGCGGCAGGAGGACATCAACATCGACAACCTGGGGTCGGTCAACGCCATGACGGACTTCGCACTTGCCCGTCGGGCGGACTGAGGCGCCACCATGCAACGCGAACTCATCCAGATCCCGGAAAGCACCGGCCCACGTTGTCGGTGGTGATCCACACAGAAGAAGAATTCGAGTGGGGCCGGCTCGACCGCACGGCTACTGCCGTCACCCACATGGACCACATCCGCCGCGTCCAGGACCTGTTCGACGAGCAGGGGATTGTGCCGACCTACGTGGTGGACTACCCGATTGTGGACCAGGACGCCGGCTGTCGTCCGCTGCTGGACTTCGCCGCCGATGGCCGCGCCGTGATCGGCGCCCACCTGCACCCGTGGGTGTCGCCGCCGCACGTCGAGGCGCTGAACTTCTTCAACTCGTATCCTGGCAACCTGCCCTGCGATCTGGAGCGCGAGAAGCTGACGCAGCTGACGGAGCGCATCGCCGCGCGCTTCGGTGTTCGGCCGACGGTGTACCTGGCCGGCCGCTACGGCTTCGGCCCCAACACCGCGGCGCTGCTGGAGGACCTGGGCTACGAGGTGGACGTCAGCGCCATCGTGCCGCTGGACTTCAGCGGCGACGGCGGGCCGGATTATTCGGGCTACACCAACCATCCGTACTGGTTCGGCCGGCGCCGCCGGCTGCTGGGACTGCCCTGCACCGGCGACTTCGTGGGCTGGTTGCCCGGCGGCAAACGGCGGCTCCACTGGCTGGCCTCGCGGCCCCTGGGGGAGCGGTTGCGGCTGCGCGGCGTGCTGGCGCGGCTCCGGGCGGTGGAGCGCATGAGCCTGACCCCCGAGGGGCACACCAACGCGGAACTGCGCCGCCTGACGCGCTCCCTGCTGCGCCGCGGCTTCCGCACCTTCGTGTTCAGCTTTCACTCGCCGTCCATCCAGCCCGGCTGCACCCCCTATGTCCGCGACGCCCACGAACTGCGGACCTTCCTTGACAACTGCCGCGATTACTTCACCTTCTTCCTGAAGGAGCTGAACGGCGTCGCCCGGACGCCGTTGCAGATTCGTGCTGACCTGGAGCAGCCCTGTGCGGTCGCGGCACCGCTGGCCGTCCAGTCGTGAGGCGGTCAGTCACTGCTTCTGAATGTACCACTTCTGATAATTGTCGCGCTCGATCTCGACCGGCCGCTCCGGCCTGTCCGCCAGGAACTCGTCGATGGCCTGGTTGCAGCCCGGCCACGGTGGGTCATTGTACTCGTCGAAAAGGATGATGCCCCCAGACGACAGGCGCGGATAAAAGAACTCCAGGCACTCCTTGTAAGACTGGTAGATGTCGCAATCCAGGTGGACGAAGCAGAACCGACGGTCGGCGAAGGCAGGCAGGGTGGCCGCGAAATAACCCCTGGTGACGCGAACCACGTCCCCCAGCTGGAGCCGTGCGATCTTTTCCAGGACCGTCTCGTAGGAGGTTTCGTTGAAGCCGCCGACGCGCTTGTCGCTGCTGGCGGCGCCGCCGAGGCGGATGTCAATGTTGACGGCCTCGTCGAAACCCTCGAAGGAGTCGAAGCCGAGGACGGCCTTGGCGAGTTGATGCTGCTTGACGTACAGGCCCAGCGCCAGCAGACTCGACGCCCGGAAGACGCCGCACTCGGCCACGTCGCCGGGCACCGCGGCGGTGCGCCCCAGCAGTTCAAACAGGATGTTGATGTTCGACTCGCCCTCGGGCGACTTGACCGGTTTGGGGCGGACGGCGCGCGGCACCTTCACCTCGAGCAGTCGCGCCCACCGGGCCGGGCAGCGCTCCACGGGGGTGTTGCGCAGGACGGCGTACGCGACCGCCTGGGCCGTGTGCCGCGCGCCTGTGCGGTGCCAGAGCCAGCTTCGCAGCCGTTTCCACAGAGGTTTGGGTTCACTCATGGTCGCCGCCTCCCGCCCGGCCTGGCGTTACACGTTCAGGGCCACAATCTCCGAATACAGGTTCGCCATGTCCGCTTCGCCAAGGGTGTCGCTGCGGTACATCTTGTCAGGGAAGCCACCCACCTGGGCCGACAACCGCGGTCGGCGCGGCAGGAACCGCGATTCGATGCGCGTGCTCAGCATACCGTGCCGCAGCAGGAAAAAGCGCCCCAGGGTGAAGCGGTAGCGCAGGAACAGTTCCGGATCACTGACGGCCAGCACCGTCGCGCAGGGCAGTCGTTTCAGCAGTCCCTTGCGGTAGACGACGTGACAGAAGGCGCCCGGCCGACCCACGGCCACGTGCCGTAGCCAGTGCAGGTGGCGGTGGTCGCGGAAGACCTGGACGTCCGCGGGCGCCAGCACGCGCTCCAGCGCCGCCGGGTCGGTCACCACGCGCACGCCCGGAATCCAGCCCGGCAAGTTGGGCAGCACTGTCATGCGCACGTCCATCGGCTTGAACTTGAGGAAGCGCAGCGCCCCCGCCACCACCGCAGTCGGTGTCAGGTCGGTGAAGTGAAATCCTGGTTGGGCGACGAGCGTCATCGCCAGGCGCAGGCTGTGGGCGCGGTACGGCTCCAGGACGCACCAGCTGGTGATGTTGCAGAACCGCTCCGGTTGACCGCGAATGACCCGCTCCGCGTAGATGGCGCCGATGCCGCCGCCGATCTTGCCTTTGGCGTCGCGGAGCAGAAAGCCGTGATTGGGCATCGCCAGCCGCCAGTCCTGACGGAACGCGGTCACCCAGTCCGCCACGGCAATCCGCGGGTTCAGGTGCTCGTGCAGGAACGCGCAGAACTCCGGCAAGTCCTCGTCGCGGATGGGGTGGATCGTCGGCAGCGACATGCGTGCAGCAGTCCGAAGGGTGATGGCATACGTCGGGGCCGGGGGCAGTGTATGAATCCTGCTGTCCCAAACAAGAGGGAAACACCCCCATCAGGCAGGTTTACAAAGTGTCTGGCGTGCAGTGTCAATCTCGGTTTACAACAGGGTTACACCTGTCGGGAGGGGCACCGGTTCGCCACCCAGGCCCCTCCACATTGTATTTTCTAAGACCTGTTCCTGGAAGAAGTTATAGAAAAATCGCCGCTTCTGATCTGGTGAGAGCGTGGCACGGCACCAACTTTGCCAGAAGAAGAGGTGAATTCCCCATTGCTGTTGGACCGCGACGGGTCGAGGCGGTGACCGGATGACCCAACCATCACCTTACGACCAAACATCCCCGCACGAGCTACCAGGCGTGAGCCGACTTTGAGCGACCGCATCCAACCCACTTTCGATCCCCCCACCGCTGAACCGGGTCCCGCGGTGTCTCTGACTCCCCCGTCGGCTCGCCGCCGGCCGCACGCCTGGCGGCACCGGCTGCTCGTCGTGGCCAAACTGGGGTTCGCGGCCGCTCTGCTGACCTGGCTGTTCGTCAGCGGCCGGCTGGAGCTGGGCGGCCTGGCGGCGCTGGCGCCGTCCGCTGCCACACCGCTGGTCGTGGCCCTGGTCGCAGCCTGGCTGCTGTTGCCGGCGGTGCGCTGGTGGTGGCTGCTGCGGCTCCAGCACCTGCAAACGTCGCTGCCGCGCGTGCTGGCGCTGAGCTGGGTGGGCTACTTCACCACCTGCTTCCTGCCGGGAGCGACCGGCGGCGACCTGGCCCGGGCTTACCTGATTTGTCGCCGCCACCCCGGACTGCGGTTGCGGGCGCTGGCGAGTGTGGTGGTGGATCGCGCCGTGGGCATGTACAGCCTGCTCCTGCTGACGACCCTGTCCGGCGTGTGGTTGGTCTGCCGTCAGGGCCTGTCCCCGGCGATCGCCAACCTGGCCTGGCTGACCCTGACGCCCCTGGCGGCCATGACCCTGGGCGGAGCGATCCTGCTGTTCCAGGCTCCGCGCGAGGCGGGTCTGCGGCTGCTGCCGCGACGCTGGCGGCCGGCGTGGCGCAACTATTTGGGAGCGTATCGGGCCGGGCTGACCGGCGTGCTGACCTGCCTGGGACTGTCCCTGGCCAGCAGCGCCGTGGGCGTCCTGGCTCTGGCCGCGGTGGCGGACCTGCTGGGCCACCCCCTGCCGTTGGGGGTCGCCTTCCTGGCCGGGCCCCTGGTGTTCCTCAGCAACTGCCTGCCCGTGAGTCCCGGCGGAATCGGCTTCGCGGAAGCCACCTCGGACGTACTGTTGAACTCCCTGGGCATCCTGGGCGGGGCCGAGATGATGCTGCTGTTGCGCATCTTCACCGTGGCTCTCTCCCTGCCCGGCGCCCTGGGGCTGCTGCATCCGGGGACCACGGAAACACCTGGCCCAGTCCAGCCGGGGGCGGAACCAGTCGCCGCGGCGGCGACCGCCTGAATGGACCGACTTCTCACGCAACACGAGGCTTTTTCATGACGCCGACCAGCCAATCGGACGGGATCCTGACCCTCGCCGCACCGCCCACGCACCCGGAGGTTGGGTCGCCGACGCCGGCGGTCGCCGACCGGCAGGGCGGGCTGCTGGCACGGGTGCTGCCGTACGTCTCCATCGCGCGCCCCGACCACTGGTTCAAGAACGTCTTCATGGTCGCCGGCGTGATGCTGGCCCTGTTCTGCCATCCCGAGACGCTCGGCTGGGATCGCCTCGTGCCCTTCCTGTGCGCCGTGGCGGCCACCTGCCTGCTCGCCTCCAGCAACTACGTCATCAACGAAATCCTGGACGCGCCCAGCGACCGCAGCCATCCCAAAAAGCGTTTGCGTCCCATCCCGTCCGGCGCGTGTGGCTGCCGCTCGCCTACGCCGAGTGGGTCCTGCTCGGCGCCGCCGGTCTGCTGCTGGCCCAGACGGTGAACTGGCCGTTCTTCTGCGCCGGCCTGTTCCTGCTGGTCATGGGCATCATCTACAATGTGCCGCCGCTGCGCTCCAAGGAAGTGGCCTACGTGGACGTGCTGTCGGAGGCCATCAACAACCCCATCCGGCTGCTGCTGGGCTGGTTCGTGATGACGGCGACGTTCTTCCCGCCGGTGTCGCTGCTCATCGCTTACTGGATGATCGGCGCCTTCTTCATGGCGACCAAGCGGATGGCCGAGTACCGCTCCCTGGGCGACCGGAGCGTGGCCGGGGCCTACCGCAAGTCGTTCCGCCATTACACGGAGGAGAGCCTGCTCGTCAGCATGTTCTTCTACGCCACCAGTTTCGCCCTGTTCCTTGGCGTCTTCATCATCCGCTACCACCTGGAGCTGATCCTGACCTTCCCGCTGCTGGCCGGTTTCGTCTGCTACTATTTGCACATCGCCTTCAAGAAGGACAGCGCCGCCCAGGCTCCGGAGAAGTTGTATCGCGAGAAGGGCCTGACGCTTTACCTGGTCGTCTGCGTGCTCGCCTTCTTCCTGCTGATGTTCACCAACATCCCCGTGCTGTACAAGTTCTTCAACGTCACCGCCTCGCCGGTGGCGCCGCTGTGGGAGTTTTAACCGTCGGCCCGGCGCTGTCTTTGACCAAAGGATACGGCTCGCAATGAGTTCAACGCTTGTCCTCGGCCTGGCTGCCACCGGGGCCGCCCCGGCGGCGCCGGCCGCGGCCACCGAGCTGTCGCCCGTCGCCGCTCGCCGGGCCCTGTTCTGGATCCTCCTGCTCGGCGCCGTCGTTCGGCTGGCGCTGTTGCTGTGGTCCTGGAACCAGCCGCTGTCCATCGAGGACGAGCAGCACTACCACCTGCTGGCGGTCAACCTGGTCCGTTACGGCGAGTTTGCCGACGCTCCCGGCGAGCTGACCTCCATCCGGCCGCCGCTGTTCCCGTTCCTGGTGGCCGGCGTGTACGCGGTCTGCGGCACCGAGGCGCTGGCGGCGGTCCGGCTGCTGCAGGCCGTGCTGAGCCTGGCGACGGTGCTGATCGCTTACCGGCTGGGCGTGGCGGTCGCTTCGCGGCGCGTCGCCCTGTGGTTGGCGAGCGCGCTGTGTTTCTACCCGTCGCTGCTGGGCTTCAACACCCTGCTGTTGACCGAGGTGCTGTTCACCTTCCTGCTCAGCGCCTTCTGCCTGCTGGTGGTGCTGTCGGTGCGCCGCGGCTCGCTGGCGGGCATGGCGGCGGCGGGCGGCGTGCTCGGACTGGCCGCTCTGACGCGCAGCGTCATGTGGTTGTTCCCGCCGGTGCTGGCCGTCTTCCTGCTGTTCGCCTGGCCCGGGCCGCTGTGGCGACGCCTGGCCGCGGGCGCCCTGGTGGGCCTGGCGTTCGCGGCCGTCATCGCTCCGTGGTCGATCCGCAACACGCAGTTGCAGAAGGTGTTCACGACCATCGACGTGATGGGCGGCCGCAATTTCATGATGGGCAACTACCGCTATACCCCCCTGTACCGGTCCTGGGACGCCATCGGCCTCAAGGGGGAGGAGAGCTGGGCGTACGAGGTCAGGATGACCTATCCCGCCGCGGAACGGGACACGCAGGGAAAAATTGATAAGCTGGCGCTGCGCCAGGGGCTACAATTTGTGCGGGAGCACCCGGGACTGACCCTGCTGCGCGATCTGGTGAAGTTCTTCGACTTCTGGGGCCTGGAGCGGGAGTTGGTTGCCGGCGCCGTGCGCGGCTACCTCGGCCCGCTGTCGAAACCGGCGCTGGCCCTGGTGGCGCTGGCGATCTTCGGCAGTTATGCCCTGGCCGTGTTGCTGGCCCTGTTCGGCCTGGTGATGGCGCCGCCCGCTGATCGACGGTCCTGGTGGTTCCTGCTGCTGGTGGTGGTGTTCGTCTGCGGCATGCACACGCTGGTGTTCGGCCACTCGCGCTATCACCTGCCGCTCATGCCGATCGTCCTGCTCGGCGCCGCCTGTGCCTGGGTGCAGCGCCGGCAGCTCTGGCAACAGCGGCGCAGCCGGGCCTTCCTGGCGGCGTGCGGATTGTGTGGCGTCCTGCTGGTGGGCTGGCTCTGGCTGTTCGTGGCCGTTGACCTGAAACTGTTCCTGAGCGCGATGGGCGGTTGACCGGACGATTCTTCCAGGGAATTTTCACTCGCATCCCTGGGGTCGGCGCTCGTCGTGACCGTTTTGTGTACTGGGAAGCAATTATGCCCGGAATTTGTGGCGCCCTGAGTGTGACTCCTCGTTCGGACCCGGACGGCCTGGTGGCCGAGATGGTCCGGCGGATGAAACATCATCCCTGGTACGTCGAGCAGCAGCACGCCACTGCCGCCGGCGATCTGACGCTGGGACAGGTCACGCTCGGCCACGGGAACGCCGTCCCTCAATCCGGGTCCAACGAGGACGGCTCGCTGTTGGCGGTGATGGAAGGCGAGTTGCACAACTATGACGAGGAGCGGCGCCGTCTGGAAGCGGCCGGCCACGTCTTCCACTCCGACAGCCCGGCCGAACTGCTGGCGCACGGCTTCGAGCAGGAGGGCAAGGCGTTCTTCCGCCGCCTGAACGGCCTGTTCGCGGTCGCGCTGTGGGACGCGGGCCGACGGCGGCTGTACCTGGCCAATGACCGCTTCGGCATCAAGGCGCTGTATTACAGTCAGGCCGCCGGCAAACTGCTGTTCGCCTCGGAGGTCAAGGCGCTGCTGGCCGACCGGCACTTGCCGCGGGCGGTGGACCCGCGTGGGGCGGCCCAGTTCTTTACCTACGGCCACCTGTTCGGGGAAGACACGCTGCACCAGGGCGTGCGGCTGTTGCCGGCCGCGGGCTGGCTGACTTACGACGCGGCCGAGGATCGCCTGACGGTGGAGCGCTACTGGCGTTTCGAGCCCGGAGCGGTCGCAGCGCCGGCCAGCGAGCCGGAGCAACTGGACCGCCTCGCCGACGCCTTTCGGCGCGCGGTGGCACGGCGGACGGGCGGCGACGAGCGATTGGGGCTGTCGCTTTCCGGCGGCCTGGACGCCCGGACGATCCTGGGCGTGGTGGCCGCCGACCGCGAACTCACCTCCGTCACCCTGGGCATCCCGGGCAGCATCGACCACTGCGTTGCCGCGGAACTGGCGCGCGTGGCCGGGCGGCCGCACCGCAACTTCGTGCTGGACGAGCAATTCCTGTCGCGGTTCGAGGACCACCTGCGCTGGATGGTCCACCTGACCGATGGCCACTACCTGTCGCAGTGCATCGTCATGCCGACGCTGCCCGTCTACCGCGACCTGGGCATTCAGGTGTTGCTGCGCGGCCACGCCGGCGAGTTGATGCACCTGGACAAGGCGTACAACTTCTCGCTCGACAGCGAAGGGCTGGCGCTGCGCGACAGCACCGCCCTGGAGAGCTGGCTGTGGCGGCGGTTGCAGACGTACATGCTGGACGAACTGCGCGAGCCGCTGTTCGCCCCCGGCTTCCACTGCGACGCTGCGGAGCTGGCGCGGGCCTCGCTGCGCGACTGCCTGGCGGAGACGGACGAGGTGACGCCGCCGGCCCAGCGCGTCAGCCATCTGTTCCTGGCCCAGCGGGTGCGCCGCGAGACCGCTCTGTCGATGCTCGAGTTCGGCTCGCTCGTGTCCATCCGGCTGCCGTACCTGGACAACGACCTGGTGGACGCGCTGCTGGCGGCGCCGGCGGCGCTGAAGTGGGGGGACCGGATCCAGGCGCACATCCTGCGGCGGCACCAGCCGGCGTTCCTGCGGGTGGTCAACACGAACACGGGGGCCCGCATGGGCGCGGGGCCGCTGGCGCGGTTCGCTGCCAAGGTGCGGCTCAAGGTGCTGGCCAAACTCGGCGTCGCCGGCTACCAGCCCTATGAGCGGTTGGGCCTCTGGCTGCGTCAGGAACTGCGGCCGCTGGTGGAGCGCTTGCTGCTGGATCCGCGCTGCCTGGACCGCGGCGTCTTCAACCCCTCGGCGGTGCAGGCGGTCGTGCGCCGCCACCTGGCGGGCCAGGCGAACCACACCTACCTGTTGATGGCGATGTTGATTTTTGAACAGGGCCAGCGCGAGTTTGTTGATGACGAACGGGTCGGAGCCGGTGCGGCCGATCCCGTGGGCGTGCCGGTGGCCCTGAACGGGCCCGGCTGAGGCGGCCCCGCACTGCCCGCCCCACCGTCGAAACCGGCTTCACTCAGGCTCGCCCCAGGAATTACCATGGCGACTACGTTTTTACCTCCGCCCCCCCAGACACAGGGCCGCCCGAAGCCCCTGCGGATGCTGTTCGACCTGATGGCCCTCGCGCGTCCGCAGCAGTGGGTCAAGAACGGTTTCGTGCTGGCGCCGCTGCTGTTCAGCCCTGTCGCCTGGGAGCCAGCCGTCATCGCCGCCGCCGTCCTGGCGACCGCCTGCTTCTGCGTCTGGTCGAGCAGCGTCTACTGCCTGAACGACGTGCTCGACGCCCGCGCCGACGCGCGGCACCCGCGCAAACGCTACCGGCCCATCGCGGCGGGGCGCGTCCGGCCCGGGGCGGCCGTCGCGGCGTGCGTCGTCCTGGCCGGCGCGGCGCTCGCAGTCGCTGGCGTGGCCGTGTCGCTACCCTTGCTGCTCTTCGGCGCCCTCTACCTGGCCAACAGCCTGGCCTACTGCCTGGTACTCAAGTACCGCGTCGTCGTGGATGTCCTGGCGATCGCCCTGGGCTTCGTCCTGCGGCTCCTGGGCGGTTGCGCGGCGATTGGGGTGGAGCCCAGTTCCTGGCTGCTGGTGTGCGGCTTTTCGCTGGCGCTGTTGCTGGGCTTCGGCAAGCGCCGCCTGGAGGTGGACGGGTTGGAGCGGGCGGCGGAGTTTCGTCCGGTGCTGCAATCTTACAGCCCGGAGAAGCTGAACCTGCTGCTGGGCATCACCGCCTCAATGTGTCTGCTCTCCTACATGCTGTACACCGTGGCCCCGGAGACGGTGCGCGTCCATCACACCGACAAACTTGTGTACACGACGCCGTTCGTCGCCTACGGGGTCTTCCGCTACCTGTTGAAAGTCCAGGAGGGCCAGCACGACGGGCCCGTCGAGGTGGTGGTCAAGGACTGGACCTTTTCGTTGAACGTCCTGTTGTGGGTTGCGAGCGTCTTCGCGATCCTGTGGCTGTCCGGTTCCTTGTGAGTCCCCCAAGCCATGCACGCGCACCCTGAGCAACCGCCCCTGGCCGATCCCACGACCCCGCTGGCCGTGTTCGACTTCGACGGCACCCTGGTGCGGAGCGATTCGTTCCTGCCGTTTTTGCTGAGCTACGGCTGGCGCCGGCGCCGGTTCCTGGCCCTGCTCACGCTGCCGTTCTACCTGGCCCTGTATGCCCTACGGATCCTGTCGGATCGGGCCGCCAAGGAGCGCGTCCTCATCGCTTTCCTGCGCGGCCAGTGCAGCGCCGCCATCGCCGAGCACGCGGACCGGTTCTGCCGGAACTGGGTGCAGCGCCGCCTGCGGCCGGAGGTGGTCGCGCGGCTGCGCGAGCACCAGGCGGCGGGTCACCGGGTCGTCCTGCTGTCCGCCAGCCCGGACGTTTACGTCCCGGCCGCGGCCAACCATTTGGGCATCAGCGAGGTCATTTGCACCCGCGTGGCCGTCGTCAACGGCCGCTGTGACGGGGCGCTGGAGGGCGGCAACTGCAAGGGGCCCGAGAAGGTGGCGGCACTCCGGCGCTACCTTGGGGCGGACTCCCCGCCGCCGGCGTCGTGGGCGTACGGCGACTCGAAGAGTGATCTGCCCGTGTTGAACTGGGTGGGCGAGGGCTGGTTGGTGCGGCGCAAACGCCTGGTCCGCCTGAGCCCGACCGACCGTATCGTCGGGAACCCTGTCGGGGTGTGACTGGCTAGGCGGTCGAACCTTGTTGAGGGCGGTGCGATGGGCATGCGCTGGCTGTTCAGTGTGCGCGGGCTTGCGCAACTTTTCGGGATCCTGTTCTGCCTCCACTGGGGCTGCACGATGCTCGCCTTCCCGCTCTACAAGGGCCGACTGGAAGGATACGCCCCGGTCGTCCTGGGGTTGCTGGTGGGCGGGGCCCTCTGTGTGCCCGGGGTGCGCCAGGGACTATCCCGGTGGTTGCTCGCCTGGCCGAAGACACGCTTCCTCCTCGGCCTGGTGGTGCTCGCGCTGGCCCTGCGCCTGGCCGCCATCCTGGTGTTCCCCGTCGAACCCGTCAACGACCACCGATACTTCCACCGCTATGCGGTCAACCTGCTCGACGGCAAGGGCTACGGCGGCATCCCCTGGCCGCACCTCCGTCACCTCGATGGCAACGGCGGCCTCCGGGCGTTCTACCCGCCCGGCATGACCTTCCTGCTCGCCGCCTGGTATCAGTTGACCGGCGCGGGAGCGATCAGCGGGAAGGTGTTGAACTGCCTGATCGGCACCGGCATGGTGCTGCTCCTGTACGACATCGGCCGGCGCCTGCGGGGGAACCTGGTCGGTCGCTGGGCCGGGTTGACTGCGGCGGTCCTGCCCACCCTGGTATTCTACAGCGCCTCGCTGGGCTATGAAATCGTGCTGGGAACCCTTTTCTGCCTTGTCCTGGAGATCACGCTCATCTGTCAGGAACGGGTGAGGTGGTATCACGCGCTGGCGCTCGGCCTCGTCCTTGGGTTCGGCACGCTCGTCAAGCCGGTGTGCCTGCTCGTGCCGGGACTGCTGCTGGTCTGGTGGCTGTGGCTGGGGTTGGGATGGCGGTCCCTGGCCTGGACCGCGGTCGTCCTGGTCGTTCAGGCGGCCGTCGTGGCGCCCTGGACGGTGCGGAATTACTACACCTTCCACCAGTTCGTGCCCGTCTCGACGAACGGGGGGTACGTCCTTTACAGCGCGAACAACCCCGAGTCGTACGGCTTCCACATGCCGGTAGAGCCGCTCCCTGGGGAGACGGACGAGGTGGCGATGGACCGGGCACGTTCGCGGGCGGCGGTGAGCTGGATCCTGGCCCACCCGGCCGACTTCCTCCGACTGGCTGCGATGAAGACGACCATCACCTGGGGGACGGCGAGCACCATTATGTCCTTCCTGTCCTGCGACCGGATGACGGATCGGGAAGAACAGGTGTGCATGGCGACACTGAACACCGCCTGGACCGCCCTGCTCGTGGTGTGTTTCTTCGCCACCTGCCGAGCCCCGCTGTGGGGGGAGCGGCGCTTCCTGTTGGCCCTGCTACTATTGGTCTACCTGGCTGGGTTGCAACTCGTGTTCGAGGCCGAGAGTCGGCACCACATCCCCGCACTGGCCCCCCTGCTCCTGGTCGCCGCCAACGGCCTGGCGGCGCCCCCGCGCCGCCTCCCCCTCCGTGAAGCCACGGTCCAATCCCACACCGAACTCTCGTCGCTCCAGTCCTGCTGACCGGGGCGGGGATCGCACTCTGGCCACGGGCCGGCGAACGGTAGCCTTCCAGATGGTTTTGAACCCGGGGCCGGTCGGCGACGACCGGCCCCTGGGATCGATTGGGAATGACGATTAGATTTGGCTGAAGGCGAAGCCGTTCTGAATGTCATTGAGCTGTGGCGCCAGCCAATTCAGGGCGGCCTGCGCCGCCGCCGCGTCTGGCCCCCCCTGGTGGATCAGCATCATCATTGCCATCCGGGCGTCCTGGCCGTAGTTGGTGAAGGCGACCGGCGGGTCCACGGTCCCGTTCGACTCGTTGTAGGTCGCGTTGAACACCTGCTGGAGGTTGGTGAAATACGTAACGTGCCCCGAACTGTCGATGGTGCCGATTTGCGGGTAGTAGGGCGCAGCGTACGCCTCCGGGAAGTTCGGGCTGGTGAACAGGCTCAACTGGAACTCGTTCAGTTTGGTTTCCAGAATCTGGCCGCCGGTGAAACCCTGGTCAGCCGCGTGCTGGAGTGCCCACGCGAGGTAGTCGTCCTGCCACACGGACACAACGGGTTGTCCTTGCGCGATCGGACCCATGGCAACCCCCGCGTTCATCTCGAAATACGTGCCCAGCGGCGTGACGTGGGCGACGGCATACTGGTCGGCCCAGGTCAGGTTGTTTTCCAACTTCTGGACGAGGTAGGCCTTGTTCGGGTCAGCGTCGGGCAGGTAAGCGGCGGCGTCGGTGAGGTTGCGCAGCGGCCAGGCGGTGCCGCGTGGCGCGCCGGCATATTGGTTGGTGAGGCTCAGGTCGTTGGGCCCGTTGGCGAAGTCCCCAAAGAGGAGGCCCTCGCTGCCATTGCGCGTGTAGAAAGGCTGAGAGCCCAGCAGGCTATAGTTGGCCCAGAACTTCATCTCGTCGGCGTAGAAGCGGTCCCCGGTCAACAGGTAGGGCACGTACGCCAGCGACGGTTGGTGCTGTTTGTCCGGTTCGAGCGGCCCCAGGGCCGTCGAAGACAGGTCTCCATGCGGCTGGTCGGCCACTGGGGTATCGGAATACTGGCCGCGCTGGTCCAGCCAGAATTGCGGGTGGTTGTCGATGGTGACCAACGAGCCGTCGGCCTCGCGGATGTGGACCGGTTGCGAGCCGGCCAGGTTGCCGTTGGCCAGGATAAACGCCTTCTTGTTCTGGTCGGGATGGACCAGGTACTCGGCCACCCAGTCGGGGTAGGGCGCCAGCTCGGGACGGCCGCCGGGCGCTCCCATTGCGTCGTACGCCAGGCCACCGCGTTCCTCGATATCGAAGGTTGGGCCGGTGGTCGAGTACTGCACGTCGGGCACCGAGGACAGGTACTGCGGCAGCGCGTTGGCCTCGAAGTCTTTTTGCAGATCCGGCGTCGATTCGGCCTCGGTGAAGTTGAGGTCGAACGTCTCCCGCCAGCGCGTCAGGTAGTAGTCGTTAAACGTGTCGTGGTGGTAGAGGTTCTGACCATTGTAGTAGATGTCGGCGGAGGTGGCGATCACCGTGTCGCCCGTCACGTTCAGGTCGTTCTCAACCGTCACGTCCAGGCGGGTGGAGCCGTCCACGTATGAGCGGATGTCGAAGATCACGCGCAGGTACGGTTGCAGGGTGCCGTCGGCGGCAACCGGGTCCACGGTGAACCGCTGCTCCTTGACCAGCGGGCCGTTCAGCCACAGGTCGTTCGACTGCGTAGAGGGCACCGCGGCGGTGTACACGGTGCCGCCGATGTTGAACGACACCGAGGCATTGGGCAGCGTCGGCGTGAGGGCGGGGCCGGTCAGAGCGGGGGCCGCCGACAGGGGGAACACGCCCGCGGTGGTCGCGTGGACGGTCACGTCCGCGAAGCGGATCGAGCCGTCCGACCAGCGGGTCTGCACGTCGGTCTGGGTGGGCATGGTGCCGACCTGGACCCCCGTGGTGGCGAAGCCATCGGGCAGCGCCTGACCGAAGGTGGCCCAGCCCGGCGTCAGGGTGACCCCTTCTGTGTTGGTAACCACGGCGGTTGTGGTGGAGGTGACATTGATCCCGTCCGAGTCCGTGACCGTCATCGTCACGTTGAAATTGCCGGCCGTGGCGTAGGTGTGGCTCGGCGAAGCCCCGGTGCTGGTGGTGCCGTCGCCGAAGTTCCAGGTGAACGTGTAGCCGGCCGCCGTGTCCGCCGGGTTCGGGTCCGTGACTGAGGGAGTAAAGACCGTGGGGTCGCCCAGGTAGTTGGTGTATGGGCCGCTCATGTTCACGGTCGGCGCCGTGTCGGTGGCGGTGATCGTATCGGTGCTGCTGAAGGTGATGCCGTTTTGGTCGGTGGCGGTCAGCGTGACGGCGAAGGAGCCGTGGTCGTCGGGAGTGAAAGTGAACTGCGCGCCGCTGCCGGTGGCGAAGGCAGTGCCGTTCTTGAGCACCTGCCAGGTGTACGTGTAGGTCGCCCCCGCGGGCGGGTTGCTGACGCTGCCGGTCAACGCGATCGCCGTGCCTGCCGGGCTCTGCCCCGACGCCGGCGCCCCCGTGATCTGCGCCTGCAGCCCCGCTTGGGTCACGGTGACGGTGGTCTGGGCCGCGGCGGAGCCGCCTTCCTGGTCCGTGACCGTCACGGTGACGGTGAAGGTGCCACCGCTGGCGTACGCATGGCTCGGGGTGCTGGTGGCGGTGGCGGTGGTGCCGTCGCCAAAGTTCCAGTTGTAGCTGAAGCCGGCCGCCGTGTCCACCGCGCTCGGGTCCGTGGCGCTGGCGGTGAAGGCGACGCCGGTGCCCGCGATGCCCGTGTAGGGGCCGCCGAGGGTCACGGTCGGCGCCACGTAGTCGGCGGTGATCGTATCGGTGCTGCTGCCGGTGTCGCCGGACTGGTCGGTGGTCGTCAGCGTGACGGCGTACGAGCCGCGGTCGTTGGGGGTGAAAATGAACAGCGATCCGATGCCGGTGGCGAAGGTGGCGCCATTCTCGATCACGTGCCAGGCGTATGTGTAGGTGGACCCCGCGGTCGGGTTGCTGACGCTGCCGGTCAACGTAATCGCCGTGCCCGCCGGACTGTGTGCCGATGCCGGCGCCCCCGTGATCTGCGCCTGAAGAGCCTGACCGGACCCGGTGGTGCCGGTTCCGGTGCCAGTGCCAGTCCCGGTTCCGGTTCCGGTGCCAGTCCCGGTTCCGGTGCCAGTCCCGGTGCCAGAGCCGGTGCCGCTGCCGGTGCCGGTGCCGGACCCGGTGCTGGTGGTCTGGTTGGTCACGGTAACGGTGGTCTGGGCCGTGGCGGAGCTGCCGTTGTTCGTGACGATCAGGGTGACGGTGAAGGTGCCAGCGCTGGTGTAGCCGTGGCTCATGGTGGCGATGGTAGTGGTGGCGGAGGTGCCGTCGCCGAAGTTCCAGTTGTAGGTGAAGCCGGTCGCCGTGTTCGGGTCCGTGACAGAGACGGTGAAGGCGATGCTGGAGCCGACGACGCCCGCGTAAGGACCGCCGATGTTCGCGGTTAGCGCCACGTTGTCGGCGCTGACCGTCGTGCTGGTGCTGCTTTGCTGGCCGGCCTGGTTGGTGACGGTCAGGGTGGCCACGTAGGTGCCGGTGGCGTCGGGGGTGAAGGTGAACTGCGCGCCGCTGCCGGTGGCAAAGACAGTGCCATTCTTGAGCACCTGCCAGGCGTCGGTATACGTCGCCCCCGACTGCGGGTTGCTGACGCTGCCTTGCAGCGTGACAGACGTGCCCTCCGGGCTGTGCCCCGATGTCGGCGCCCCCGTGATATGCGCCTGAGGGGCGGGGGCGGCGGCCACGGTGACGGTGGTCTGGGCGGTGCTGGCGGTGCCGTCCTGGTCCGTGACGGTCAGGTTGACGGTAAAGGCGCCACTGTTGACGTAGGTGTGGCTCGAGGTGGCGCCGGTGGCGGAGGTGCCGTCGCCGAAGTTCCAGCTGTAGGAGAAGCCGGCCGCCGTGTCGGCCGGGTTCGGGTCGGTGGCGCTGGCGGCGAAGGCGATACTGGTGCCCGCGACGCCCGCGTAGGGACCGCCAATGTTCGCGGTCGGGGCCACGTCGTCCGCGGTGATCGTATCGGTGCTGCTGCCGCTGTTGCCCAGCTGATTGGTGGCCGTCAGCGTGACGGCGAAGGAGCCGCGGTCGTTGGGGGTGAAGGTGAACTGCGATCCGTTGCCGGTGGCAAAGGGGGCGCCGTTCTTGAGCACTTGCCAGACGTACGTGTAGGTGGACCCCGCGAGCGGGTTACTGACGCTGCCAGTCAACGTGATCGGCGTGCCCGCCGGGCTGTGCCCCGACGTCGGCGCCCCCGTGATCTGCGCCTGAGGGACGGGGGCGGCGGCGGCCACGGTGACGGTGGTCTGGGCGGTGCTGGCGGTGCCGTCCTGGTCCGTGACGGTCAGGTTGACGGTGAAAGAGCCGCCGCTGACGTAGGTGTGGCTCGAGGTGGCGCCGGTGGCGGAGGTGCCGTCGCCGAATTTCCAGCTGTAGGAGAAGCCGGCCGCCGTGTCGGCCGGGTTCGAGTCGGTGGCGCTGGCGGCGAAGGCGATACTGGTGCCCGCGACGCCCGCGTAGGGACCGCCAATGTTCGCGGTCGGGGCCACGTCGTCCGCGGTGATCGTATCAGTGCTGCCGAGCGTGGCGCCAAACTGGTTGGTGGCGGTTAGCGTGACGGCGAAGGAACCGCGGTCGTCGGGGGTGAAGGTGAACTGCGATCCGATGCCGGTGGCGAAGGCGGCGCCATTCTTGAGCACCTGCCAGGCGTACGAGTAGGTGGCCCCCCCCGCGGGCGGGTTACTGATGCTGCCGGTCAACGTGATCGGCGTGCCCGCCGGGCTGTCCCCCGACATCGGCGCCCCCGTGATCTGCGCCTGAGGGGCGGGGGTCACGGTGACGGCGGTCTGGGCAGTGCTGGCGGTGCCGGCCTGGTCCGTGACGGTCAGGATGACGGTAAAGGTGCCACTGTTGACGTAGGTGTGGCTCGGGGAGGCGCCGAAGGCGATGGCGCCGTCGCCGAAGTTCCAGCTGTAGGAGAAGCCGGCCGCCGTGTCGGCCGGGTTCGGGTCGGTGGCGCTGGCGGCGAAGGCGATGTCAGTGCCCACGACGCCTGCATAGGGACCGCCTAGGTTCGCGGTCGGGGCCACGTCATCCGCGGTGATCGTATCGATGCTGCTGAGCGTGGCGCCGAACTGGTCGGTGGCCGTCAGCGTGACGGCGAACGAGCCGCGGTCGTCGGGAGTGAAGGTGAACTGCGGGCCGCTGCCGGTGACGAAGGCGGCGCCGTTCTGGAGCACCTGCCAGGTGTACGCATAAGTGGACCCCTGCTGCGGGTTGCTGACGCTGCCGGTCAACGTGATCGCCGTGCCTGCCGGGCTGTGCCCCGACGCCGGCGCCCCCATGATCTGCGCCTGAGGAGCGGGAGCCACGGTGACGGTGGACTGGGCGGTGCTGGCGGTGCCGGCCTGGTCCGTGACGGTCAGGATGACGGTAAAGGCGCCACTGTTGACGTAGGTGTGGCTCGGGGAGGCGCCGGTGGCGGAGGTGCCGTCGCCGAAGTTCCAGCTGTAGGAGAAGCCGGCCGCCGTGTCGGCCGGGTTCGGGTCGGCGGCGCTGGCGGCGAAGGCGATACTGGTGCCCGCGACGCCCGCGTAGGGACCGCCAATGTTCGCGGTCGGGGCCACGTCGTCCGCGGTGATCGTATCGGTGCTGCTGAGTGTGGCGCCGGTTTGGTTGGTGGCGGTCAGCGTGACGGCGAACGAGCCGCGGTCGTCGGGGGTGAAGGTGAACTGCGATCCGTTGCCGGTGGCGAAGGTGACGCCGTTCTTGAGCACTTGCCAGGCATACGTGTAGGTGGACCCCGCGAGCGGGTTACTGACGCCGCCGGTCAACGTGATCGGCGTGCCCGCCGGGCTGTGCCCCGACATCGGTGCCCCCGTGATCTGCGCCTGAGGAGCGGGAGTCACGGTGACGGTGGTCTGGGCGGTGCCGGCGGTGCCAAGTTGGTCCGTGACGGTCAGGTTGACGGTAAAGGTGCCACCGTTGAGGTAGGTGTGGCTCGGGGAGGCGCCGGTGGCGGAGGTGCCGTCACCGAAGTTCCAGCTGTAGGAGAAGCCGGCCGCCGTGTCGGCCGGGTTCGAGTCGGTGGCGCTGGCGGCGAAGGCGATACTGGTGCCCGCGACGCCCGCGTAGGGACCGCCAATGTTCGCGGTCGGGGCCACGTCGTCCGCGGTGATCGTATCAGTGCTGCCGAGTGTGGCGCCGGTTTGGTTGGTGGCGGTCAGCGTGACGGCGAAGGAGCCGCGGTCGTCGGGGGTGAAGGTGAACTGCGATCCGCTGCCGCTGGCAAAGGCAGTGCCGTTCTTGAGCACCTGCCAGGCATACGCATAGGTGGACCCCGCGGGCGGGTTACTGACGCTGCCAGTCAACGTGATCGGCGTGCCCTCCGGGCTGTGCCCCGACGTCGGCGCCCCCGTAATCTGCGCCTGAGGGGCGGGGGTCACGATGACAGTGGTCTGGTCGGTGCCGGTGCCGCCGTTCTGGTCCATGACGGTCAGGATGACGGTAAAGGCGCCACTGTTGACGTAGGTGTGGCTCGGGGAGGCGCCGGTGGCGGAGGTGCCGTCACCGAAGTTCCAGCTGTAGGAGAAGCCGGCCGCCGTGTCGGCCGGATTCGAGTCGGTGGCGCTGGCGGCGAAGGCGATACTGGTGCCCGCGACGCCCGCGTAGGGACCGCCAATGTTCACGGTCGGGGCCACGTCGTCCGCGGTGATCGTATCGGTGCTGTCGAGCGTGGCGCCGGTTTGGTTGGTGGCCGTTAGCGTGACGGCGAACGAGCCGGCGGCGTCGGGGGTGAAGGTGAACTGCGGGCCGCTGCCGCTGACGAAGGCGGTGCCATTCTGGAGCACCTGCCAGGCGTACGTGTAGGTGGACCCCTGCTGCGGGTTGCTGACGCTGCCGGTCAACGTGATCGGCGTGCCCTCCGGGCTGTCCCCCGACATCGGCGCTCCCGTGATCTGCGCCTGAGGAGCGGGAGCCACGGTGACGGTAGTCTGGGCGATGCTGGCGGTGCCGGCCTGGTCCGTGACGGTCAGGATGACAGTAAAGGCGCCACTGTTGAGATAGGTGTGGCTCGGGGAAGCGCCGATGGCGGTGTCGCCGTCGCCGAAGTTCCAGCTGTAGGAGAAGCCGGCCGCCGTGTCGGCCGGGTTCGGGTCGGTGGCGCTGGCGGCGAAGGCGATGTCAGTGCCCACGACGCCTGCATAGGGACCGCCGAGGTTCGCGGTCGGTGCCACGTCGTCCGCGGTGATCGTCGTGCTGGTGCTGCTCTGTTGGCCCGCCTGGTTGGTGGCCGTCAGCGTGACGGCGAAGGAGCCACGGTCGTCGGGGGTGAAGGTGAACTGCGCGCCGCTGCCAGTTGCGAAGGCGGCGCTATTCTTGAGCACCTGCCAGGTGTACGTGTAGGTGGACCCCGCGAGCGGGTTACTGACGCTGCCAGTCAACGTGATCGGCGTGCCTGCCGGGCTGTGCCCCGACGCCGGCGCCCCCGTGATCTGCGCCTGCAGCGCCAGGTCGGCCACGGTGACGGTGGTCTGGGCGGTGCCGCTGTCGCCGGCCTGGTCCGTGACGGTCAGGGTGACAGGGAAGGTGCCAGCGCCGGCGTAGCCGTGGCTCATGGTGGCGGTGGTAGTGGTGGCAGTGGTGCCGTCGCCGAAGTTCCAGTTGTAGGAGAAGCCGGCCGCCGTCTCGACCGGGCTCGGGTCCGTGGCGCGGGCGTTGAAGGCGATGCTGGAGCCGACGACGCCCGCATAGGGACCGCCGAGGTTCGCGGTCGGCGCCACGTCGTCCGCGGTGATCGTCGTGCTGGTGCTGCCCAGCTGGCCCGCCTGGTCGGCGGCGGTCAGGGTGATGGCGAAGGAGCCGATGCCGTCGGGGGTGAAGGTGAACTGCGGGCCGCTGCCGCTGGCGAAGGCGGCGCCGTTCTTGAGCACCTGCCAGGCATACGTGTAGGTGGGCCCCTGCTGCGGGCTGTTGACGCTGCCGGTCAACGTGATCGGCGTGGCCGCCGGGCTGTGCCCCGACGCCGGCGCCCCGTGATCTGCGCCTGCAGCGTCGAGTCGGTCACGGTGACGGTGGTCGGATTCGTGCCGACGGTGGGCCAGTCCCCGAAGAATTCCGGGGAGGTCAGGATCAGGACCGCCACTTTCTCCAGGGAAGAATCGACGGTGGGGATCGTGCCGACGAACTGCTGGACGTTGAGTGGGTACTGGGAGTTGTCCGTGTCATGCGCCGTGGTGTAAGCCAGGCTGTGGAACCCAATGATGTCCCCGGGATCCTGGTCCTGCAGGCCGCGGACAAAGCCGGTGAGACCGGGCGCGTCCGCCGTGCGGTTCAGCAGGCTGACGTAGTCATTCCCGACCACCAGGGTCTCATTTTCCTTGGTAGTCAGGATGTCCAGGGCCACGGTGGCGTAACTCTTTGGGGTTTGCAACTGCGCCGTCCAGCCCGATAGCTCCGCGTAACTCGGGGCGCGGCCGAGCAGGTTCTGGTAGAGCGACTGCACGAATTTGGTGGGGCCCGGGTGGTCGGCCAGGTATTCCGGCGAGGTCAGCAAGGCGGTCTGAACCTGAACTTCACTCAGGCCGCCGTTGGTGAAGCGGTTGACCCAGTGCTGCCGCTCCGCGGGGGTTTCGGTGCGGTCCAGGAAGCTCTGGTAGTACGAGTCTACTTGCAGGCCGCGGTGCTCCGGCGACAGCCAGATGCTAGCCACCAGTTGTGTGGCTGAGGAGGTTTGATCCAGCTGCACGCCGGCGGTGACCTCGGCCGCGGTCGGCGAGCGGTGCAGCACCTGCAGGTACAGGCCGTTCACGTAACTGGCTGCGTCCGGCACCAGGCGCGCTTCCAACGTCTCAACGCCAAGGTTAATCTGCTGTTTCTTCGTCGAGATGCGACCCATGGGGAAACCTCGTGTTTGTTGATGCCCACCTTCCCGCAATGCGAACACGGAAAAGGTTGAGGCAAAGGACTTCATCCGACGGTTCCCACCGAGGGCTGGCGCACACCGAATGCCAACCCATTGGCACCCAGGCGCTGGTAGTGGATGACGCACGACGGCCGAAACCACGTTCAGGGTTGTGTGTGGGAGTGGGATTACACGTCATTAGTGAAGCGACGCCGCACGGCGCAACTTCCTTGGAAAAGGGCTTGTTCCACAGCGGTTCTGCTGAAACCTGGAGCGATAACAGACCCGCGACTCAACCGCTCCACGGATAGACCACGTGGAAAGGAAAATGCTTACAAAGCTCACCGGGTCGAATGGGCCAGAAGAATCGTTACGACCGGTCCCCTCGGCTTCAAGGCCTACGAGACACGCCTCGTTGCGAGATCAACGCCGGTGACTGTGTGTGGCACAGACCTAGGCCGTTGGATTACACGTTTACTCAAGTAAATGAAAAGTAGGTCTTGCGAGCAAGTTTGTCAATTGTGTTTTTTGCCTTTTTTTCTACTTTAGAGGCGATTTGTGGGGAATCTTCCGCTCCAATCCGCAACTTCGCGGCCGTCCGCAGACCAACCTGGGTTCATCTCCTGCCAAAGTCTGCACCCGCAGCCGACCCTCCGAATCGCCGGCCCCCGACCGTTACGTCTGTCTCAGCGCCTCGCGGTCAGCGCACGCGGCATCGAGTTTCTTGGCCAACTGGTGTTTCGTGGTCCGGTAACGGGACTGCATCGGCTGCCCTGATGGCCTGCGGGCCCACGAGAAATTGGGCTCTTTTGAACCATGCCTGAGATGAAACCGCCGCTATTCATTCCCCGAGCGTAACTCCCACCGCTGGCGTGTCCGATACGTCTCCACCACCCAGCGCCGGCCGTCGCCCCGGATCGTGACCGCCCCGTGCGTTGCCGTGCTGAGGAAGCGCACGCCCGCCCCCGCATACGCCGCCTCGGTGTCCCGGCTGCGCGGCGGCACCTGGCACACAATCGCCACGCGCGGCGCCGTCCAGCCGATCAGCGCCGCGTGATCGACCGCCTTGCTGCCGTGGTGCGGCACCTGAATCACGTCCACCGGCACTGCCGGCAACAACCGCACCTGCTCCAGTCCCGCCCCCTCCAGGTCGCCGGTCAGCAGCAGCGACCGTTCGCCGTGCCGCAGACGCAGCACCAGGCTGCGCGTGTTCTCGATGCCGTCCGGCCCGTGCGGCGGCGGGTGCAGCACCTCGATGTCCATGTCGCCGGCGCAGGCGGTCGCCGCGCTTGACGATGCGCACCGGGACGCGATACCGCTCCAGCGCCGCAGCGCCGCCTCGACGCCGGGCGTGTCGCGCTGCGAAAAGCTCGGCGTCGTGCTGACCTGGCCGACGCTGAAGCGCTCCAGCAGCGCCGGAATGCCGTTGAAGTGGTCAAGGTCCGCGTGCGACAGGAACACCTCGTCGATACGGCGGACGCCGCGGCTCCACAGGAACGGCGCGATGTGGCGGGCGGTCACGTCGGGGCCGGCGATGGCGCCGGCGTCGTAGAGCAGCACGCGGCCGTCCGGCGTCTCGATCACCGTGCAACCGCCGTGACCGACCGCGACGAACGTGCAGCGCAGTTCGCCCGGCGGCCAGCGCAGCAGCGCCGCCAGGCCGACGCACAGCCACAGCGCCGCCAGCAGTGCCGCCGGCCGCCAGTGTCGCCGGAGTGCTGGCACCGTCAGGAAGGCGAGCAGGCCCGGGTAGAAGACCCACAGCCACCAGACCGGCACGTCGCCGACATAGGTGTAGGCGCCGGCCAGCCGTCCGCGGCGCTGACGAGCACGTCGCAGGCGCCGAGCGTGACGTGCAGCAGCCACACGGCCGGCTGCGCCAGCGGCCAACACCACGGCGCCAGCGCCAGCACCACGAAACCCGCCACCAGCGCGATGGAGGTCAATAACAACAGCGGCGGCCCCAGCACGACGCTAACCGGCGACACCAGATGCGTCCACGACACGGTGAGCGGTAACAGCGCCAGCCAGACGGCGAGCGTCACGGCATAGGCCGCCAGGATTTGCTTGCCCGTCCAGAGCAGGGCCTTTTGCCACGCCGGCCGCGCCGCCCAGATCAGTTCCTCCACGGGGTCGGGCGGCGCGGTCGCCCACCAGGGGCCGACGCCCCAGCACAGCACCGCCACCGCCAGGAACGAGAACTGACAGCCCCAGTTGAACACGTCCGTCGGGTTGAGCAGCGCCACCAGCAGCCACGCCAGCGCGAAGGCGTTCGGCAGCAGCACCGGCCGCTTCAGCAGCAGGCCGCCGCAGAAGGCGCAGACCATGACCGCGGCGCGCAGCACCGGCGGCCGGCCGCCGACCAGCACGGTGTAGCACAGCAACAGCGCCGTCACCGCCAGGCCGCCGCGCCGCCGCCGTACGCCCGCCAGCCGCAGCAGCGCCCACGCGAAGCCGGCCAGCACCACCATGTGCTGTCCCGAGATCGCCAGCACATGAATGACGCCGGTGCGGATGTACTTCTGCCAGTCCGCGCGCGTCAGTGTCGAGCCCTCGCCGAGCAGCAGCGCCATCGCCAGGCCCGCCTGCGGTTCCGGCAGCGCCTCGGCGAACAGCCGCTGACCGCCGCCGCGCAACAGCGCCACCAGGCCGGCGGCGTGCCACGGCCAACGCCGATCCGTCAGCGTGACGCCATCCGGGCCGGGCCGCACCGCCAGCACGGCGCCGATGTTCTGGTCGCGCAAATACTCGGCGTAATCGAACTCGCCCGGGTTGCCCGGCGACAGCGGGACGCTGAGGTTGCCGACGACCTCGATAGCGTCACCGCCGTGCAGTTCCGGCACCGGGCCGCGGGCGACCACCTGCGCCAGGCCGGACGCCGGCAGCCAGTCGTCGCGGCCCATGATCTGGCGGACGCGCAGCACGAACTGCGTCGAACCGCTCGGCGGGCGGGCGCGGAGCGGGTCGCGCGGCGGCGGCGCCGTCAGCACTGGCTCGCGCTCGACGGTGCCGCGCAGCAGCGCGGGCCGTGGTTCCGGCGCGGCGCAGTGGGCCACGTCTTCGGCCGGCGTCGCGCGGCGGTAGTGGTGACCGGCGGCCGCCAGGGCCGCGACCGCCGCCCAGAGGAAGCAGGGGGCCAGCCCCGGCCGGCCGACGGCCTGGGCCCGCGCCCAGGCGCCGAGGGCGCCGGCGACGATTAGCAGGCCGACCAGGGGCGCCACGCCGAGGTGGCGGTCGAGGAGGATGCCCGCGCTGGCGGCGAGGGCCAGCGGCACCAGCGGCGCCTGCCAAACCCCGGCGCCAGTGGTGGGTTGGGTGCTGAAGGCCTGCACCAGCGTCGGGGCCGCGGCGGGGACCAGAGGCGAAGCCATGACGGGGCCTCTCGGGGAAGGTGGTTGATCGATAATGTATACCCGGAGCGGGTGCTTGACCGGGGCGGGGCAGGATGAAACAATAGTCAGGGTCCGCATCCCTAACTCGCTCGCACTACGATGGGAGGCGATCATGACACGCAAAGCACTGGTCGTGGAAGACGAGCAGGACACCGGTCTGTTGCTGGCCGAATACCTGCGCCGCTGGGGCTTCGAGCCGACGGTCCTGACCGACGGGAACCCCGCCATCTCGTGGGTCCGCGAACACCAGCCGGACCTGATCCTGCTCGACCTGCTCTTGCCGGGCACCGACGGCTTCACCATCTGCGAGAACCTCAAACTGGAGCGGCAGACGAACCTCATTCCGATCATCATGATTACGGCCCTGATCGCTCCGGAGGACAAGGTGCGCGGCCTGAAGGTCGGCGCCAACCAGTATCTGACCAAGCCCTTCACCGGCGCCGACCTCAACAAGGCCATTCAGGAAGTCATCGCCTGGCGGCAGGATCTGGAGCACAACGGCACTGAGGGCGAGGTCCACTTCCACCTGCAGAGCGACACGCAACACCTGGACGAGTTGAATCACCTGCTCGGGTCGCTGTTCCTGTTCAGCGGCCTGGCACAGCACCAGGTGAAGCAGCTGACGACGGCGGTGCGTGAGCTGGGCACCAACGCCATCGAGTGGGGCCACCAGAAGCAGAAGGACCGCATCGTCACGGTGGTCTACCGCATCGACCCGGAGAAGGTGACCATCGTCATCCGCGACACCGGCTCCGGTTTCAACCCGAGCAACGTGCCGCACGCCGCCACCACGGACGACCCGGTCGGCCACATGATGGTGCGCGAGACGCTGGGGCTGCGCGAGGGCGGCTTCGGCATTCTGATGTCGCGCGGTCTGGTGGACGACCTGCAGTACAATGAAACCGGCAATGAGGTGCGGCTCATCAAGTACTTCCCGCCCCAGGCACATCTGAAACCGGACCAGAACGGATCGCAGGAGACGGTGCAGAAATGAGCGCTTTTGTGGCTCGGGTTTTCTGCCCCCTCCGATGGACGTTGCTCGTCCTGGTATTGTGCTGCCTGTTCGCGGCCGGCTGCAGCAGCGGCGGCAAGAGTCGCGTCGTGCTCTACTGTGCCCAGGATCGCGAGTTCGCCGAGGACGTGCTCAACACCTTCGAGAAGCGCAGCGGCTGGCCGGTGACGACGCGCTTCGACAGCGAGGCGAACAAGGCGGTCGGCCTGTACGAGGACTTGGTGCGCGAGGCCCGGCAGCCGCGCTGCGATGTGTACTGGAACAACGAGATCATCGCCACCCTCCGCCTGGCAAAGCAGGATCTGCTGGAGCCCTACGACAGCCCCGCCGCGGCCGCGTTCCCGCCGCAGTGGCGCGCAGGACCACACCTGGCACGCCTTCGCCGCCCGCGCTCGCATCCTGCTGCTCAACACCAAGCTGCTGCGCGACCGCGGTATCCCCGAGGACCAGTGGCCGCGCAGCCTCGACGATTTGACCGACCCGCGCTACTCAGACCAGATCGCGATGAGCAAACCGCAGGCCGGCACGTCGGCGACGCAGGCGGCGTGTCTGTTCGTGGCGTGGGGCGACGCGAAGGCCAAGGCGTGGTATCGCGGCCTGCGCAAGAACGGCGTGCAGTTGGTGGCGGGCAACAAGCAGGTCGCGGAGGGCGTCGGTCAGGGTCAGTTCGCCATCGGCCTGACCGACACCGACGACGCGATGGCCGAGATCGAGGCCGGGCGGCCAGTGCGCCTGGTCTTCCCCGACGCGGACGCACCACCGAACAGCGGCCGCGGCGTGTTGTTTATCCCGAACACGGTGGCGCTGATCCGCGGCGGACCCAATCGCGACGGCGGCCGGCAGCTGATCGACTATCTGCTGAGCGAGGAAGTCGAGGCAGAGCTCGCGAAGGCGGGCTATCACATTCCGCTGAACCCGGCTGTGAAAGTGGAGTTGCCGGAGGCGATGCGGCCGGCGCGGTCGGCGCGGCAGCTGCCGGTCGATTTCGAGCGCGCGGCGGCGCGGTGGGCGGAGGTGCAGGCGTTTCTGCGCGAGGAGTTCGGGTTGTGAGTTGGTTCGTGGGGCAGACAGGAATGTCTGCCCCACGAACCAACTCACTTCTTCTTCGCCCGCTCCCAGATCGGCCCATACACTTCCTTGTCGAACGGCGGGCAGCCCGTGGCGAACTGCCCCTGTTCGTTGTGCTTGGCGCGCATCAGTGCGGTGCAGTAGCTGAAGGTGCGGCAGACACGCTTACGGTCGAGCCGGCCGTGCTCCTGCAACTGGCGCACGAAGTCCGGCTGCGCGAAGGCGGCGCGGCCGACGCCCACGAAGGTGACGCGGCCGGCGCTGATGTTGGCGGCGCCGGCCTGCGGCAGAAATTCCTGCAAGTAACTGTACCCGCTGCCGACCACCGGCAGGTCCGGAAAGCGCTGCTGCACCTGGCCCGCGAGGGCGAAATGACGGGCGACGCCGTGCAGCGGATGCTCCGGTGTCTCGTAACCGTCCGGCGGCGGGTACTCGAACGGCCGCGCCACGTGCGGCGTCGCGTATGGGCTGCCCATGCTCACGTTCACCAGTGCCACTCCCAGCTGCCGCAGTTCCTCCACATACGTCAGCGGCTCCGTCAGGTCCGACTTCAGCGGCTGCTCGGCGCTCGTGCCCCAGGCGCTGAGCACTGGCGGCTGCCACGGGCACGGCTCGCCGTCGTCACCGCCCGGCCGTTTGCGAAACGGCACGCAGTCGAAGACATTGAGCCGCGTCGCCACGATGAGGCCGGGCACCTCGGCGCGGATGCGGCCGATGATCTCGCGCCAGCCGCGTGCGGTTCTCCAGGCTGCCGCCGTATGGCCCCGGCCGCGTCCGCGCCGCCAGCAGTTCGTTGAGCAGATAACGATGACATTGCTTCACATCGACGAACTGAAAGCCGAGCTGATACGCCAGCCGGGCCACGGTCACGTAATGGTCGGTCAGGCGTTTCAGCTCGTCGTCGGTCAGCAGCGGATAGTCCGCGTCCACGGTGCGGCCGGTGGTTTTATCGACGACGGTGCGCGGGTCGAGGAGCGGGTCGTGAAAAGCAATCAGCGGCCGCCGATAGCTGTAGCGGCCGGAGTGGGTCAGCTGCAGGCCGACGATCAGATCGTCGTCGCTGCCGAACGCCGCGCGGTGGGCGGCGCGGCACTCGCGCAGCAGCCGGCCCAGGTCCGGCGCGGTGCGGTCGTTGAGCCATAGCTGCCGCGCGTTGGCCCGACCCTCCTCGACGACCGCGGTGGCCTCGCCCCAGATGAGTTTGGCGCCGCCACCGCCGAAACGCTGATAGCGGCGGTAGGTCAACTCGTCGGGATGACCGTCGAGGGTGCCGTCACAGCCCTCCATCGGCTGCACGCACAGGCGGTTGCCGGCGCGCTGCGGGCCGACGAATGCGGGCTGGAACAGCGGCGTCAAATCCTCGCTGAACTCCAGGTCCAGGTCGAGGCGCGTGCATTCCGTGGCGAGGTCGGACAGACTGTGGAATTTGAAGTAACGGGCCAACGCTTCCTCCCCTCGTCGTGGGCATTAGAGCGGTTCGCGTTTGGGTAGCGCACAAGTCGTGGGACGGCTCTCCAGAGCCGTCAGCGTTCTCCCGACGGCTCTGGAGAGCCGTCCCACGACTTGTAGTCCACGCGACTGGGAACCGCTCTAGGCACTGGGCATTGGGCATTATTGCAGATTGCGACTGGGTGTAGCGGAAGTCGCCAGACTTCCGAGCAGCACCGGACGGAAGTCTGGCGACTTCCGCTACACCCAACTGCGAACCGCTCAAGTTATCAGATTTGCAATCGAGAACCTACACGGTTGCCCTGAACGGGAACCCGGATAACTAATGCCTAATGCCTGGTGGCAACCAGCCACAGCCGCTGCGCCCCCAGGCGGAACGGCTCATCCTGCAAGCCGCCGTAGCCCTGCATGTCGCTGAAGCCGTGCGCCCGCAACAGCCCGCACAGTTCCCGATACGTGTAGACACGCTGCGAGAAACTACGCTTCTCCACCTGACCGTCGCGGATGAACGTCAGCTCCGGCTCGATCCGGCTGGCCTCCAGGTCGTAGCCGTTGCGGATCAGGAACACCATGTCGCCCACATCGTACCAGCGCTGCTCGTGGAAGTTCGGCAGCACCGCCTCGGCCGCCGTCGAGGCGTCGAGTACCAGCCGCGCCCCCGGCTTCAGCGCCCGCGCCAGCGCCGCCACGAACGCCGTGTTGCCCTCCTCGTCCAGGTAGCCGAAGCAGGTCCCCAGACAGTACGCCCCGTCGAAAACCGCCTCCCACGGCAGGTCGCGCATGTCGCCCTCGCGCCACTCCACCGCGACGCCCCGGCCGACCGCCGCCGCCCGCGCGTGCTCCAGGAACTCCGGGGAAAGGTCGATGCCCGTCACCGCGTAGCCACGCGCCGCCAGTTCCACGGCGTGCCGGCCGCCGCCGCACGGCACGTCCAGCACGCCCGCCCCCGGCGGCAGTTGCAGGTGCCGTTCGAGGAACTCCACCTCCGGCAACGTCACCTCCGGGGTGCCGTGGTGCAGCCACATCTCGACCGTGATGCCGGTGAAAAACGTCTGATACCAGTCCGCCGGAACACCCATGTTACGCCTCCAACTCCTGGCCGTGACAAAAATAGCGGTGGGTGAAGTGAGACGAGAAGCTGCCTTCCCTGACAATTGTTATAGCATATGCCGGCGCACAAAACGGCGTGGTTTTTCTTGACTTCGCCCGGAGTTTCCGCGACGCTGAGCGCTCGGCAACCTGTTTCACCACTGTGGCATTCATGACGAGGGGGACCAAGATGGTGCGGAACGTGACGTGCTGGACGGCGGCGCTGGCCAGCGTGGCGGCGCTGGGGCTGACGCTGGGTCTGGCGGCGGCGCCGGCCCAGAACAAGGCGATCATGCCGTTCAACGGCAAGGATCTGACGGGCTGGAAATTCAAGGGCAACAAGGACAAGAGCAAGTGGATGGTCGGCAAGGCCAAATTAGACGAGAAGGCCCCGAACAAGCTGGCGGTGATGCCCTTCGTGCCCGGCGACCTCGTCAACGCGGCCGGCGGCGTGGACCTGTACACCGAGCAGAAGTTCGGCGACGGCGTCTTCGAGGTCGAGTTCATGGTGCCCAGGGGCTCGAACTCGGGCATCTATCTCATGGGCGAGTACGAGGTGCAGATCCTCGACAGCTTCGGCCGCAAAAAGGTCGGTCCCGGCGACCTGGGCGGCCTGTACAACGCCGCCGCTCCGAAGGTCAACGCGGCGAAGGCCCCCGGCGAATGGCAGAAGTTCGTCATTGACTTCCAGGCGCCGCGCTTCCAGGACGGCAAGAAGCTCAGCAACGCGAAGTTCGTGAAGGTGACACTCAACGACCAGGTGATTCACGAGAACGTCGAGATGAAGGGGCCGACGCCGGGCGGCCTGACCGGCAAGGAGGCAGCGACCGGGCCGCTGATGTTCCAGGGCGATCACGGGCCCGTCGTCTTCCGCACGATCCGGATCACGCCGAAGAAGTGAAGGTTTTTTCCGTGGTGCAGGCGGCCCGGCTGCACGCCAGCTGTACAGGCGGGCCGCCTGCACGACGACAGAGGTGATTGCGAAGCCGCCGGCTGGGCGGTAGAGTGTTACTGGGAGAGTTGGTCCCTGCGAGGTATTGTCATGTCGATGTCACTGCTGACGCTGACCTGTCTACTGCTGGTGCAGGCGCCCGCCAGCGACCTCAAGCAGCGCGAGCGGCATCCGCTGGCGCCGAGCCTGCCGCTGCTCACCGCGAAGGAATACGAGGCCATCGACCGCGTGATCGACCGTCTCATCGCCGCCGACACCGGCAAGCTCAAGGGCGCCCAGGCGGCTCAGGCGCTCAAGGACTTTGCGGCCCTGGGGCCGGAGGCCATCCCCAGTCTGATCGAGGGCCTCAACCACGCCGCAAACCTGCAGGACAGCTGCCCGGCGGTGCTCATCGCCAAGAAGCTCAGCCTGCTGCTGCGCGGCACCAAGGACATGCAGTTGCTGGACTATGCGCGTGAGAACATCGGCAGTGGCGTGACGGCGAAGCGGCACACGGTGGTGCTGAAAGATCTCAAGGTGGCGTGCATGCTGCGCAAGTCGGCGCTGCAGACGGCGGCGCTGAAGGAGAAGGGCGGGCTGGGCGGCCAGAAGCAGACGCAGCGCATGTCCACGGTGGAGCTACTGGCGGCGGCGGGCGCGGATCGCGGGCCGCGGTTGCAGGCGGTGCTGACGGAACTGGAGAAGCGGAGCGATCCGAAGGTGCTGCCGACACTGGCGCTGGCCGCAACCAGTTCCGAGGAGGAGACGAAAAAGCTGGGCCAAACCCTGCTGATCCGCCACCTCGGTCGGTGGAAAAGCGACGCCGTCAAGAAGCGCCTGGCAGATGAGAACAGTGCGGTTCGTGCCGCGGCGGCGAAGGTGGCCGGCCTCAAGAGCTATCGCATGCAGAATCAGCTGATGGATTTGTTGACCGACGACGACCTGGACGTGCGGCAGGCGGCGCGGCAGGCGCTGGTGCAGCTGAGCAAGGGCCAGGATTTCGGTCCGGCGCGGGACGCCACGGCCGAGGCGGTGAGCGAGGCACGGCGGCAGTGGCAGGCGTGCTGGGACAAACAGAAGAAGTAGCTGCACCTGGGTGCTCATGACACCGGTAGTGATGATCGCGGGCGACGGCATCGGCCCCGAGGTGATGGCGGCGACGCGGACCGTGGTCGGCGCCGCCGGCGCTCGCATCGACTGGGTGGAGGCGCACGCCGGCCTCGGTGCCGTGGAGCGCTACGGCGACCCGCTGCCGGCCGCCACGCTCGAACTGATCCGCAAACACCGTGTCGCCCTCAAGGGCCCGTGTACCACCCCCATCGGTAAGGGTTACCGTTCCATCAACGTCCGGCTGCGGCAGGGCCTCGAACTGTACGCCAGCGTGCGGCCGGTGCGGACGCTGCCCGGCGTTCAGCTGCCGTACAGCAACGTCAACCTCGTTGTGGTCCGCGAGAACACCGAGGGGCTGTACTCCGGCCTCGAACACGTCGTCGTGCCGGGCGTCATCGAGAGTTTGCGGCTCATCACGAAGCACGCGGCGGAGCGGATCGTGCGCTTCGCCTTCGAGCTGGCCCGGCAGCAGGGTCGGCGGCGCGTGACCTTCTGCCACAAGGCGGACGTGTTGCCGCTGAGCGACGGCCTGTTTCTCGACACCGCCCGCGTCGTCGCGGACGACTACCCTTTCCTGGAGTTCGAGGAACTGCACGTCGATACGCTGTGCCTGCAGCTGGCGCTGGACCCGACCGGGTTCGACGTGCTGGTGATGGAGAATCTTTTTGGCGACGTAATCAGCGATCTGTGCGCCGGCCTGGTGGGCGGTCTGGGGCTGGTGCCGGGCGCGAACATCGGCAGCCGCTACGCGGTGTTCGAGGCGGTGCATGGCAGCGCCCCGGACATCGCGGGTAAAGGGCTGGCGAACCCGATCGCGCTGGTGCGCTCGGCGGCGCTGCTGTTGGAGCACATTGGCCAGCTCGACGCGGGGCGGCGCATCGAGGCGTCGGTGGCGCGGACGCTGCAGACCGGCCGCGGCCTGACGCGCGACCTCGGCGGCGACGGCACCACCACGACGCTGACGCAGGAATTGATCGCAAATCTGTAAGAATTAGCCACAGAGGACACAGCGGGCACAGAGAGAAAGAAAAGAGGAGGAGGAAGCAATTCTCTTTTTTTCCTCTCTGTGTCCTCTGTGTCCTCTGTGGCTAAATTTGTTTTGGAGAATGCTCGATGGCGCTGCGCGTGACGCTGGTACAGGGCGGCGGTGTGGGCCTGGATCAGGCGCCGGCCGTCAAGCGCATCCTCCAGGCCGCGGGCGTGGACATTCAGTGGGACGAGTGCTTCGCCGGCAACGCCGCCGTCGAGGCCGGCCAGCCTGCGCTGTCGCCCGCACTGCTTGAGTCCGTTCGCCGAAACGGCCTGGCCCTCAAGACCAAGCTGCTCGTCGCGCCGCACAAGCAGGGCAACTACAACGTTCAGTTTCGCCGGGCGCTGGGCCTGTTCGCCTCGGTGCGGCCGCTCAAGAACCTCCGCGGTCTGACCGCCCGCTTCCAGAACGTCGATATTCTGGTGATCCGCGAGCTGACCGAGGATCTGTACACCTCCATTGAGCACGAAATTGTGCCGGGCGTCGTGCAGAGCATCAAGGTCGTCACCGAGGCCGCCTGCCGGCGCTTCTTCCAGTTTGCCTTCGAGTGGGCGTGCGCCGCCGGCCGCAAGACCATCCACTGCGTCCACAAGGCCAACATCCTCAAAATGGCCGACGGCCTCTTCCTGGAGGTCTTCCGCACCACCGCCAAAGACTTCCCCGAGCTGCAAACGCGCGAGATCATTGTGGACAACTGCTGCATGCAACTCGTGTCGAAGCCGCAGCAGTTCGACGTGATGGTGATGGGCAATCTGTACGGCGACCTGGTGAGCGATTTGGGGGCGGGCCTGGTCGGCGGCGTCAGCGCCACGGCGGGCATCAACGTTGGCGACGGCATTCGCGTTTACGAAACGTTCCACGGCGGCGACCGCGACATCATTGGCGTTGATCGCGCCAGCCCGCTGCCGCTGCTGCTGCCGGCCATCGACCTGCTCGAGGGCGTCGGCCAGAAGGAGACCGGTCAGCGCATCTGCAACGCGGTCGAGACGGTGCTGACGGCTGGAGCAGTGCGCACGCCCGACCTGGGCGGCACCGCCACCACCACCGCGTTCGCCGACGCCATCATCCAGGCTTTGTGATCGAAATGAATTCACCGCGGAGAACGCAGAGCGCGCGGAGAGAAGACAAAGAATGATGAATGAAACACTTTTTGTCTGTTCTCTGCGCGCTGCGTTCTCCGCGGTGCATTGTTTGTTGCGGGCTCACGCCTTGACGAGGTGACGGTCCAGCCACTCCAGCACCAGCTTGCGCATGGCCGGCGTCTCCTCGTGAGCGCAGTCGTACAACTCCACGCGGCAATCGCCCTTGCGACCGTAGCGGCCGTAGAGCGGCAGCAGGTGGTCGCGGACCTGCTCGACGCCGGCCGGCGGCGTCAGGGCGTCCTTGCGGCCGTTCAGGCTCAGCCGTGGCCGCGGCACGATCAGCTCGTTCATCTGCTGCGTCTGGAAGTGCTTGAGCAGCCGCGGCACGTAGTAATATGGGCCGTGGATCTCCAGCCGGCCCGTCCGTTCGTACGCCGCCCACTCGGTCAGGCAGCACAGGTCGATGCACAACTTGACACGCGGGTCCAGCGCCGCCAGCCACTGCGCCTTGGTCGAGCCCATTGACAGCCCCAGCGTGCCGACGCGGCGCGGGTCCACCTCCGGCCGCGACAGCAGGTACGTCAGCGCCTGCACCTCGTCGAACATCATCATGCCGAACAGCACCTGACCGTGCCAGAGCATCCGCTTGAACGTGTTCAACTCGCCGGTGTGGCCGTTCAGGTGGTGCTTGCGGCTGGAGAAACACCAGCTGTCGAAGGACAACGCGACGATGCCCTTCTCGGCGTAGACCGGCGTGTAGGCCGGCATCACCTTGCGGCCCTGCAGCAACTCTTCCTTGCCGATGGTGTGGTCGCCGAAGTGGGCGTGGATGTGCAGCACCGCCGGCGCCGCCTTCGGCCGCTTCGCCGGCAGCAACAGATACGCGGGCGCCGCCTCAATGCCGTTGAGGTCCAGTTCCAGGACTTCGAGGTTGAAGTTGGCGTGCTTCTCGGTGCGGACCAGGCGGGCGGTCGGCTTGCGGCGCTCGGGCAGGTCACCGAGCAGGCCCCAGAGTTCCTTGCGGCGCCGCTCCTGAAAGGCGGTGAACTCCTTGGGCGTCAGCGCCGGTTGCTGCGGCGCGGCGGGGGCGGCTGGGGTTGGGGCGTGGCCCGTCGAGGCGCCCGCCAGCGCGGCGGCGCCCTGCAAGAAGGTACGGCGGTGCATCGGGGGAACCTCGGTTAGTCGCTCTGGGTGTGCTGGCCGACGTCCGGCGGCGCCGCCTCGGCGCGGGTCAGGAACACCAGCTGGCGGTTGCACATGCGGATCTCATCGCCAGGCTTGAGCCGGGTGGGACCGTTGATCTTCTGACCGTTGAGGAAGGTGCCGTTCTTGGAAGCGATGTCGTGCAGCTCACAGTGGTCGCCCGTCAGGTGGACCAGCACAGCACAGTGGCGGCGCGAAACGTAAGCGTCCTGGAGCACAACGTCATTGTCGGGCATGCGGCCGATGGTGTTCAGGCCGACCTTGAGCGGGTAAACGTACTCGGCGTCCATCAAAACGAAGCGGGCCAGGGGGGCGTCGCCGCCGCCCTGCTTCTGAATGGCGGTCGGACTGCCGCCGGCCAGCGCTGCGAGGTGATGCTGCTCCGCCGCGATGGTTTCGCCGCCCCGGGCGTGCAACAACTGGTCGCGCGCGGCCCGGAACTCCTGCCGTCGTGGCGATTCCAGATGCACACTGTTCAAACGCGCGTCCGACATCACGGCACCACGCAACCACCTGCGGGCGCTCGCTCCTGGGTCAGCAAGGCGGTTGGAAGGGAGGGTGCAATTAACACACTTTCTAATGGTAACGCACCCCGCGGTTGAGTCAAGTAAATCCTTTCAGGGAACGACGTAAAAATTGCCGTCGGCGCCAAGAATGGCAGTCGGCCGATTCTGGCCCGTCTGCGGCCCAGCGACGCCGCGCTCGGTGGTCGGCGTGCCGTCCGCGCGGTAGACCGCCCAGCGCACCTGGCCGCCTTCCGCCCACACCAGCAGCACCTGGCCCTTGATGTTGGGCAGCGCCAGCGGGAAGGACTGCCTGGCTGTCCCCTGGTCCGGCGTGGTGATCGACTTGCCCGCGAAGGTGGCGCCGCCATCGGTCGAGAACTTCCAGTACGCGCGGTTGCGGCTCATCCAGCTGACCGTGACGCGGCCCTTGCCATCGACGTTCAGCGGGATGCCCTGCATGGGACAGTTGGCCGCCCACTTGTCCTCGCTGACGCGGACGCACTTGAAGTTGTTCTCGGTGCCC
The DNA here is from genome assembly GCA_963750165.1 of uncultured Gemmataceae bacterium. GTDB lineage: Bacteria > Planctomycetota > Planctomycetia > Gemmatales > Gemmataceae > CAVVPN01. The sequence goes on from CAVVPN010000003.1 coordinate 2,778,985, forward strand.
TTGCCGCGCAGCAGCCACGGGTCGCGCAGCCCCTTGTAGCCGCCGCGGAAGGCGATGTACAGTTCGCCGCCGGGGGCCACGCGCGCTTCCAGCCGGCAGCAACCGCACGCGGCGCCGCTGGCGGGGTGATCGCTTTTGAGCAGCTCGTTTTTGCTGAAGGTCGCGCCGTTGTCGGTCGAGCGCACCCAGATGATTGGCGAAGCGACCTCGCTCTCGGGGTCGCGCAGGAAGCCAGGGAAGCCGCCGGTCCACAGGACGTAAACATTGCCGCGGCCGTCGGCGGCCAGAGCGGCGTTGTCCAGGCCGTACTGCGGCTCCTCCAGACGGCGCGGCGGTGCGAACGTGCGGCCGCCGTCGGTGCTGCGCGTGTAATAGACGCCGCCGCCCTTCTTGTAAAAGCCGTGCCAGATGACGTGAATCGCGCCGTCCTTGCCCAGCGCCAACCGCGGGCCGCGCTCCATGCCGCAGGTGACGGTGTCGGCGTCGGGGTTCAGCTTGACGGGCTTGCTGAAGGTCTTGCCGCCGTCCCGCGACTGGACGTAAAAGGCGTTGCCGGGCTGGCCGGTGCCGTAGGTCAGGTGCAGGGTGCCGCGGGCGTCCACGGCCACGTCGGGCACCTGACCGCGGTTGGGGGCACGCACGACGCGCACGTCGGCGCGGGCGAGGGCCGGTAGCCAGGCGGCGGCGAGCAGGGTCAGGACAAGGGTGCGAGGCATGTCGATCTCCGGGAGAAGGCGGTGGCGGGCTGGCGATTCGGGTCGTCCTTGTTTCAGCATTATAACGCACCGGCGCGCCGTTCGTCTCCTGGTAAATGAGTGGCGGTGGCGCTGCACGACCAGTGGCGGCCCGGGTACAATGACTCCGCCCAGCTGGACCAACGACCGGAGTGCCGGTGAGCGAAGCGCGACCATTTCACCGCCTGTTCGGCCTGTCCTGGATCGACTTTTTCCAGGGCACGACTGTCACCGTGGAAACCGAGAAGGATCTGTCGCTCAGGCGGCAGCTCGTCGATCTGGTGATCCTCCACAAGGGCCCCCGGCCGATCCCGCGGCGGCTGCCGGACGGCTTCGAGGACCTGGCGATGCACAACCTGGTGACGTTCAAATCCTTCCAGGAGGCGCTCGACGCCTGGGCGCTGCTCGAACTGGAGCAGTTCACAGTCGCGTGGACCACGAATGGCAGGCCGGCGCTGGCAGGGCGCCGAATCTCGACATGCAAAAAAGTTGGCGTTCTTGGCGTTCTTGGCGTCCTTGCTGTGGCATTGCAGGCCGCTGAAGGTCAGGCCCTGCCCGCCGTCTCACCCGTGCGCGATCCGCGTGCGAACCGCGCTAATCGGCCACTACGTCTCAAGACCAACGGCTCGTCCGACAAGCCGCAGTGAACGCGGGCTCCAGGCGCTGGTCGTCGGCTCAGTGACTATCCCATATGCAAACTGTTGTTCACCTGTATGGCCGCTCAGGCAACTCCGTTAGGGGCGATTTTCCTTGAGATTTTCAGCCCTTGTGTTAGTGGCTAATGTGAACGCTTGTCCGTATATGGGATAGTCACTCACTCCGCCGGCGTGTCCGGTTGCACGTGGTCGTCGTCGTCGCGCCGGCGCCGTTCGCCAGACGGCCGGTGGTGACGGTCGCCCCATTTGTCCAGCGCCCCTCGACGCGCGGCAGTGGCCGGTCACCGCGCGGCAGCGAACGGTCGAGTTGCGCTTGCTGCCAGGCCTCCGGCGTCAGCGCGTCTGCCGGCAACCGCCGCGCACACTCCGCCACGAAGCGCGCCGCCCCCGGCACCAGCTTGTGGACGCGGAACTTGTAGCCGTCAATCGCGTGCAGCACATACCACGCGTTCCCGAGGCTGTACGACACCTCTTCCAGCTCGTCCCAGGCGACGTACTCGGTGCCGCGCCACGGCGAGCGGCACGCCAACCCTTCATCGTCCGCGACCAGCCGGAAGCGCAGCGACTCCCACAGCAGCGGCGCGGCCAGAAAGGCGAACAGCGCGTAAATGCCGATGATGGCCGCCACGTCGCCGTTGTCCTTCGGCGGCTGGAAGAACATCAGCACGGTGATGCCGAGCGGGATGACGAACGCCGAGAAAATGGCGAAGCCGCGCGTCCACCAGCTGTGTTTCAGGACCATCGCCCCTGGCGCGTCCTCCGCCGGCAGCCGGCCGAGCATGGCCAACCACGCCATCAGGCCGAAGCCGCCGAGCACCGCCACGGGGATGAGAAAGAGTAAACCCCAGTCCACAACGCACCCAACCTTTGCTTGAGCCGCCACGGGATGGCGTCAGTGTAGCGGGTCGCCGGAACCCCTGGCCAGACGAACCCAGTATAAAGAATAATACAGGCCCTGCTATGGTTCCGCGGGGCAACGTCGGTCGGGAGGAGGGGGGCCCCCCATGAACGCAGTGAAACTCGGCGTTAACCTGGAGTCCTTCGGCATGCCGTTGCGCCGCGCCCTGGCCGCGGCGCAGCAGCTGAGCGTGATCGGCGTGCAGATCGACGCGGCCGGCGACCTGGCGCCGCAGCGCCTGACGCAGACCGGCCGGCGCGAGTTCCGGAACCTGCTGCGCGCCCACAACCTCGAACTGACCGCCCTGAACTGCCCGCTGCGCCGCGGCCTCGACGTGGCCGAGAACCAGGAGGGGCGCATCGATCACGTCAAGAACGTCCTGTCGCTGGCCTTCGACCTGGGGCCGCGCATCGCCATCGTCCAGGCAGGCCGCGTGCCGGACGCCGAGGCGCTGGACGACCCGCGCGGCCGGCTGCTGACCGAAGCGCTCCAGACCCTGGGCGCCCACGGCGACCGCACCGGCACCACGCTGGCGCTGGAAACGGGCCTGGAATCCGGTGAGGCACTGGCGGCCTACCTGAAGCGCTTCGACACCGGCGGCCTGGGTGTCAACTACGACCCGGCGAACCTGCTGCTGAACGGCTTCGAGCCGTTCGCCGCCGCCCGGGCGCTGCGCGGCCGCATCAACCACGCCCACGCCCATGACGCCAGCCAGGCGCGCGCCAACCGTGCCGCCCAGGAGGTGCCGCTCGGCCACGGCGACCTCGACTGGTTGGCGCTGTTTGGGCTCTTCGAGGAGATCGAGTACCACGGTTGGCTGGTCGTCGAGCGCGAGGGCGGCACGGATCGGGCGCAGGACGTGGCGGCTGGCGTGGCGTTCCTGCGGCGTGTGATGTGAGGGCCGGTGCTTCGGGAAAGCGCTACAAGGGCGGCTCAGGCTGCCGTGGCGGCCGCACACGCGACACCTCAATGAGCAGCATCCACGTCAGCCGTGGTGGGTCATTGCGTGCCAGGCAGTCGCACTGGCGGTGAACGACTTCGCCGCCGGTGAATTCGCGACGGTCGCACACCGGGCAGCGCCACTCGCGCCGGACCTGATGCCGTAAGCGGCCCTGGGGCCCTTTCATGGCCGTCCTCCCCACCTCAACGCTCCAGCACCTTGAAGTTGTCCAGTGCCTTCCGCAGTTCCGGCTCGGCGCTCAAAGTTGCGCTCCGCGCCCCGACAATCACCTGATAGAAAAGTTCCTCGCCCTCGCGCTGCACCACCCGCAAGATGAACCTCCGCTCCTGGCCGCCGACGCGCTTGTCGATCACCGACTCGATCCAGTTCACCGGTTCGCCCTGCGGCCCCCGCTTCGTGTGGAGCACTTCCCAGTGGTCCGTCCGCGCCCCTGCCTTGCTGCCGAACACCTTGCCAATGTCCTCCGTGCGCAGCTTTTCCCGGCACTGCTCCAGGTACTGGTCCAGCGTGCCGTCCTGCCGCTCCGTCAGCACCAGGATGTGCGCGTCCTCCTCGACGTTGATGAGGAGCAGTTCCTCCAGGCTGCGGGCGTCCTGCGGGTTGAAGCCGTCCTTGTCCTTGACCGGCTGGTTCTTTTTGACGACCCCCCAGCGCTCCGACGGCCGCTCGATGGTGTAATTCTCGGTCTCACGTTTGATGAGCTTCGGCCCGGTGTAATCGAGTTTGCCGGTCCAGTACGCCTGGCCCATGAGGTTGCGCAGGCCCCAGCCCTCGGCGGCGTGATAGGCATACAGCGTCGCCACTGTCAGCAGCACGCCCAGGACGATGCCGGCCACCGCGTAGCGCTCGCCGGTGACCGCCTCGCGGTGGCGGCGGACGTGGACCAGCGCCGCCAGGCCGACGAGCACTGCGAGCACCGTGCCGACCACCGTGAATGCCCCGACCAGCGCCAGCAGCAGGCTTGCCAGCGCCAGGCCGCTGGTCTTGATGAGCGCCGGGTCGGAGCGCGGCACCGCGACCGGGTGCTGGCAGTCCGGGCAGGTGATCTGCTGGCCCGCAAAGTTCTCCGGGATGTCCAGACGCACGCCACAGGTGCATTTCAACGAGAGAGTCATGGTTGCCGCTCCTTACCCGTCGATTATACCACCGCGGCAACGCGCTGCAAAACCCGTAGCGGAAGTCGCCAGACTTCCGGGCAGCGCTGCCCGGAAGTCTGGCGACTTCCGCTACACCCACGGCTTCCGGCTTTCCTGGACCGGGCGGTCACTCCGCGATCTCGATCGGCTGGCCGACGCGCGTCTTGCGCGACTCGCGGTGCCAGAGGTACGACAGCAGCGTCAACAGCAGCAGGCCCCAGAACGTCCAGAAGGGGATGTGGAACGCGCGGCCGTCGAGGAACGCGATGGTGTAATAGTCGCCGATGAGCTGGGGGACATCGGTGATGTGCTTGGCCACGTCCGGGCCAGCGTACTCCTCCACCTGCGGCGGCAGATTCGGGGACAACTCGCGAATGCGGTGCTCCACCACTTTGCCATCCTTGATGGGGACCGGACGGGGGCTGGCGTTCGCTTTTTTCTCCAGGCTCACCAGATCCGCTTTTTCCTTCTTGTCCAGGTTCTTCTTCTCGCTCAGCTCACTGAGCCGGGTTTGCTCGCTCGCCGTCAATTTCGCGGGCATCTCGATCATTTCCGACCTCAGAGGCGCGTTCCAGAACTGGATCATCAGCCACGGCACCAGCAGCGCCAGCGCCAGCAGCACCCAGGACATGCGTTGCGTGAAGACCTTGGCGGGGGTGCGGACCTCGCCGACCTTGCGGCCGTTCTGCAGCACCTCGGCGCGCTCGCCGCGCAGCGGCCCGCGGGCCAGGGGTGTGACGTAAAAAACCACCCGGGCGGACGGCTCACCGGGGTCGAGGGATTGCTCGGCGGGCACCACCTGGGCGCCGGCCATGATTAGACGCACCTGCACCGGGCCGCCGCCTTCGCCGCCCTTACGCGTGCCTTTCCAGCCGACCTGCACGGGGTAGACCCGGTTGGGCCGCATACGTTTGTAGTAGCGGACGCGCAGGGCCGGCAGGGTGACCGCGGCCTGCGCCCGGCGCGCTGTGTGCCCGCCCGGGACCGGATAATAGGGGTTTCGGGCATGACCAACTCTCCTGCTCAGGGTGACAGCCATGGGATGTTCTGCGCCGCCGCGCCCATACCATTCACAGGGCCCGCGGCCGGCCAGCGGCGCAGTCCAGACGCCAGGGACGGATGATGGGGAAGATTCTATCAATACGGACACCAGCGCAGCAAAGAAAAACCTTGCGATTTGCGTAATCTGTGCTGGTTGGCCTTCCCAACCTGCCGTCCGCGCGGCCTGGGAGGATTGCCGGTCCCGCCCGTCGGCGTTTATAGTGATAGGGTGCCCGGCACCATCCATTCCCTTGTTCGTCCGTCACGGAGGCAGATTTTCATGCGACCGCGGTTGTCGATCCAACTGGTGGGCCTGCTCGCGTTGTTGCTGTGTGGCCTGTCCGCGTCGGTGGCGTCCGCCGACGACTGGCCGCAGTGGCTGGGGCCGAAGCGCGATGGCGTATGGCGCGAACCCGGCTTGCTGACGAAGTTCCCAGCCGGCGGTCTCAAGCCGAAGTGGCGCACGCCCATCGGTGAAGGTTACGCCGGCCCCGCCGTTTCCGGCCGCCGCGTCTTCGTCACCGATTTCATCCGCGACAAGGGCGCCGCCGCCCCCAAAAGCGGCTTCGACAAGGCGACCATCCCCGGCCGCGAGCGCGTCCTGTGCCTGGACGAGAGCAACGGCAAGGTGCTCTGGAAAAAGGAGTACCCGGTCGCTTACAAGGTTAGCTATGCCGCCGGGCCGCGGACCACGCCGGTCGTCAGCGGCGGCAAGGTGTATACGCTCGGCACCATGGGCGACCTGCTCTGCCTGGATGCGCTGGACGGCACGATCCTTTGGCAGAAGAACCTGCCGAAGGAGTATCAGTTCAAGGTGCCGCTCTGGGGCATGGCCGGCAGCCCGCTGATCGACGGCGACCGGCTCATCTGCTTGGTCGGCGGCAAGGGCAGCGTGGCGGTGGCGTTCAACAAGGACACTGGCAAGGAACTCTGGCGGGCGTTGTCGGCCAACCAGCCCGGCTACGCGCCGCCGATGATCTACGAGGCCGCCGGCAAACGGCAGCTGATTATCTGGCACCCCGAGTCGGTCAACGCATTGAACCCGGAGACGGGCGCGGTGTACTGGTCGGTGCCGTTCGGCAAGGACGAGCTGCCCAATGGCAAGCTCATGGTCAAGGCGGCGCTGTCGATCCCGACGCCGCGGGTGGACGGCGACCTGCTGTTCGTGACGGCGTTCTACGACGGCCCGCTGATGCTGAAGCTGAACCAGGACAAGCCGGGGGCGAAGGTGCTGTGGCGCGGCAAGGGCAAGGGCGAACAGCCGCGCCTGACCGACGGCCTGCACAGCATCATGAGTACGCCGTGGCTGAAGGACGGCTACATTTACGGCGTGTGCAGCTACGGCGAGCTGCGCTGTCTGGAGGCGGCGACGGGCAAGCGGTTGTGGGCGACGCACGCGGCGACCGGCGGCGAATCGCTGCGCTGGGCCAACGCTTTCCTGGTGCCGATGGGCGGCGACCGCTTCATCCTGTTCAACGAACAGGGCGACCTGATTCTGGCGAAGCTGACGCCGAAGGGTTACGAGGAGATCAGCCGGGCCAACATCCTGACGCCGACGAACGAGTTGGCGGGGCGGCCGGTGATCTGGTCGCACCCGGCGTTCGCGGATCGCTGCGTCTTCGCCCGCAACGATCGCGAGATCGTCTGCGTGTCGCTGGCCAAATAGTCATCAGTCATCAGTCATTCGTTTACTGGGTTGGGGCGCCGGTATGTTGTACGGCGTCCCAACCCTTTAACGTCAACTCCCGACCCTTTCCGCTTTCCGCTCCTGTTTATCCTTCCAGGCGACTCCGAAAGGTGCGCTACTTTCCCTGGTGAACCTGAAAGTTCGCCGTTCTGACGCGGCTCCGCAACTCTCCTGCACGAAAGAGCCTGGTCATGGGAAAACGCTTGCCTACCGTGGTTCGCCGTCGCCGGTGTGGCGATGGTACTGGAGATCCTGGCAACGCACACGACCGCCGATCCGGCGGCCCAGGAAGTCAAGGGCCCCAGGCAGGTGCCCAAACTGGAACGGGAAGCTGGCAAAACGCGGAACTGGCACGCCAGGCACAGCAACGGCAAACGGCGGCATGGGACTTACGACTTCATCCTTATCCTGACCGACCCTGAGTAGAGTGAAGCCGTTCGGGTGGTGAACACCCACGGACTCACCATCTCGGGCTGGAGGTGGCGGTCTTCTCGACTTCGGATTTCCTGACGTTCGGGTGAGCGTTACTGCTCCGTTTACGTTTCGCGCGATCCCACGCGAAACGTAAACGGGTGTGCTGAGCCCGCAGCCGCTTACTGCGCCGTCTGCCGCGCGTAGCGCTTGCGATCGTTCTCCTTGAGGTAAATCTTCCGCAGTCGAATCGCGTTCGGCGTCACCTCGACGAGTTCATCCTCCTCAATGTACTCCAGCGCCAGCTCCAGCGTCAGCTGCCGCGGCGGCTTGAGGATGACCGACTTGTCCGAGCCCGACGCCCGCATGTTCGTCAACTTCTTCTCGCGGGTGGGGTTCACCGGCAGGTCGTTGTCGCGGCAGTGTTCCGCCACAATCTGGCCCTCGTACACCTGCTCGCCTGCCCCGACGAACAGAATGCCGCGCTCCTGCAGCGTGTCCAGGGCGTACGCCGTGGTGCGGCCCGTATCCATCGACACCATGACACCGTTCAGCCGCGTCGGGATCGTGCCGCGCGCCGCCTGGTAGTCGTAAAACGTGTGGTGCATGATCGCCTGGCCGCTGGTCGAGTTCAGCAGCCGCGTCCGCAGGCCGATCAGGCCGCGCGCCGGGATCGTGAACTCCACGTGCGTCGTCTCGCCGCGCGTCTCCATCTTGACGCACTCGCCGCGGCGGTTGCCGACCAGCTCCATCACCGGCCCCACCGCCGACGCCGGCACGTCCACCACCAGGTACTCGATCGGCTCCAGCGTTCGGCCGTTCTCCTCGCGCGTCAGCACGCGCGGCTTGCCGACCGACAACTCGTAACCTTCGCGGCGCATATTCTCCAGCAGAATGCCCAGGTGCAGCAGGCCGCGGCCGGCGACGTGGAATTCGTCGCGCTTGACCTCATCGGGCCGCACGCGCAGCGCGACGTTGGACTCCAGTTCCTTCATGAGCCGGTCGCGCAGCTGCCGGCTGGTGACGTAAGTGCCGTCCTGGCCGGCGAACGGCGAGTCATTGATGCGGAAGACCATTTCCAGCGTCGGCTCGTCCACCGTGATCGGCGGCAGCGCCACGGCGTTGTCCGGGTCGGCGATGGTGTCGCCGATGTCCACGTCCTCCAGGCCGACCACGGCGCAGATGTCACCGGCGCCGACCTCGTCGGCCTCGACGCGGCCGAGGCGGTCGAAGGTGTACAGGGTCTGAATCTTGCAATCAACGCGCTTGACCGTCTGCTCGTCGGTCTCGGCGTGATGGCCCTCGCGACGGAGCAGGGCGACGCGCTGGCCCTTCTTGATCTTGCCGGCCACGACGCGGCCGATGGCGATGCGGCCGACGTAGTCGCTCCAGTCGAGCGTGACCACGAGCATTTGCAGCGGCGCGTCCGCGTCCACCTCCGGGGCCGGCACCTTGGCGAGGATGGTGTCGAACAGCGGCTTGAGGTCGGTGGCGGGCACGGCCAGGTCGTGCGTGGCGATGCCCTGGCGGCCGGAGGCGTACACCGTCGGGAAGTCGAGCGTGGCGTCGTCGGCGTCGAGTTCGACGAACAGGTCGAAGACGCTGTTGAGCACGTCGGCAGGCCGGGCGTCGGGGCGGTCGATCTTGTTGATGACCACGATGGGTTTCAGGCCGCACTCGAACGCCTTGCGCAGCACGAAGCGCGTCTGCGGCAGGGGGCCCTCGGCGGCGTCCACGAGCAGCAAGACGCCGTCGGCCATTTTCAGGACGCGCTCGACCTCGCCGCCGAAGTCGGCGTGGCCGGGCGTGTCGATGATGTTCACCTTGGTGTCGCCGACCTGCAGCGCGATGTTCTTGGCCAGGATGGTGATGCCGCGCTCGCGCTCCAGGTCGTTGGAGTCGAGGATGAGGCCGTGCTGACCGCCGGCGAGGCGGTCCAGCTCCTCCATGCGGAACAGGCCGGACTGGCGCATGAGCTGATCGACGAGCGTGGTCTTGCCGTGGTCAACGTGGGCAATGATGGCCACATTGCGTAGGTCGGAACGCTTGGTCATGGTCCCTTGGGGAATCGTGAAAATAAATGGGATGGCGCCGGCGGCGCGGTCCCCTGGCCGGGCGCATACGAGTATTTATTGTATAAAGAAGGAGCGCGGCTTGAACAGCCCAGGGCGGCCCGCGGCGGCGTGAAACCTTGATGAAGGCCCCTTGCTCCCCTCACCCCTGCGGGGGAGAGGGGTTGGGGGTGAGGGGGAAACACATGGACCTGTACGTGATCCGGCACGCGGAAGCGGTGGCGCTGGGCGAACGCGGCATTACCGAGGACGCGGAACGGCCGCTGACGGAGCACGGCGCGCGGCAGGCGGCAGCACTGGGAGCCGGCCTGCCGCACGTGGGTGTGAAGCTGGACCTGGTGCTGACCAGCCCGCTGGTGCGCGCCCGGCAGACGGCGGATGGACTCGTCAAGCACTGGAACGGCACCCCGCCGGCGGTCGAGGCGTGCAACGCCCTGGCGCCGCACATCAAGCCGCGTAAACTGGCGCGGGCGCTGCTGGCGGCGGACAAGCAGTCCGTGGCCCTCGTTGGTCATGAGCCGAGCCTGAGCGAATGGACGGCGTGGTTGATCGGCAGCAAGAAGGCGCAGCTGGAACTGCAGAAGGCGGGGGTGGCGTGCGTGCGGGTGGACGGCGGCGTGTGCAAGGGGGCCGGGCAGCTGGCGTGGCTGGTGCCGCCAGAGTGGTTCCTGTCGGGCGCCAGCAGCGACCGCCCGGAGGTGAGGTGAAGAGCGGCCCGCGGAAATGTTGCCGTGGTGCCAACATTTCAGTGGTTGGGTCGTTTAGCAGATTGGAATCCAATCCAAATTTGCATCGTCTACACCACTCCCAACGGGTGTCGCATGAAGCGTTTCGGCCTGCTCAGCCTCGGGCTACTGACCCTGTTCCTGTGCTGCCCAACGACAGCCCAGACCGGCGGCGATCCAGTCGCCGATCTCGTCCAGAGCCTCGACGACGCCAGGGATAAGCCAGCCCAACTCAAGGCGCTCAAGGCGCTCGGCGCGTACGGCAACGCCGCCCGGACAGCCGTGCCGCTGGTGCGGCTGTTCCTGCGCGAAAAGGACGACGGCCTGGCCAACCAGGCGGCCCAGACCCTGGCGCAAATCGGCCGGCCCGCCGTGCCGCCGCTGGTCCAGTTGCTGACCGACAAGAACGCCAAACTGCGCCACCGTGCCGCCTGGGCGCTGAGCCTGTTGGGACCGGAAGGCAAGGACGCCGTGGCCGCCCTGGAGCAAGCGCTGACGGACGACAACTCCGAGGTGCGCAGCCTGGCGGCCGCGGCGCTCGGCGAGATCGGGCCGGCGGCCCAGCCGGCGTGTGACCGCCTGGTGCGAACGCTGGCGGACCCCAACCCGAAGGTGCGGACGCAGGGCGCCCAGGCGCTGCGGCGGCTCGGCTCCGGGGCCGTGGCGGCACTCGGCAAGGCGTTGTCCGACGAACAGCCGGCCGTCCGGCAAGGTGCCGCCCAGGTTCTGGCGCTGCTCGGCTCCGAGGCGAAGACGGCCGTGCCGCAGTTGACCGAGGCGGTCAAGGATACCGACTCGGGCGTGCGTCTGGCCGCAGTGGGAGGCGCTGGGGGCGGTCGGTCCTGAGGCGAAAACCGCCGTGCCCACCCTGATTGAGTCCCTTCGGGTCAAACACTTGCAAACGCAGTTGCAGGCGTACTCCGCTCTGTTGCTGATCGTCAAGGACGACCCCGAGGCGCTGGCGAACACCCTCCGTGAGGTGTCCCTGCAGACGCGCTGGGCGACACCTTATCTGCTGCCGCAGTTCGGCCCCCGGGCCAAGGACGCCGTCCAGCCGCTCATCAAACTGCTGGAGGATCCCGACCTTAACGTCCGCGTGACCTCGGCAATCGCCCTCGGCAACCTGGGTTCGCCGACGGCCGCAGAAGCCGTGCCGGCTTTGATCAAATGCCTGAATGACCCGGAGCCTCCTGTCCGTATGAGCGCCGCGGCTGCCCTGGCCGCGATGGACCCGCCAAACCTCCAGCAAGCCGGCATGTCCCCCCGGCGGAGTGAGGCTTTCACGGCCCTGGAAAAAGCCGCCTTTCAGGTCGAACAGGTGTACATCGCCTCCCAGAATCGGCTGGCCCAGTTGACCGGCGGCAGGCCGTTGTTGAACCCCGCAGCCCTCTCCGATCCGGTGCTCCAGGGTCAATACAACTACATCGTCAACACGTTCATCGTGGCCCTGAATTTTTACCCCTACAACAAGGGCGAATGTAGTAAACTGATCCCCATCCAGCAGGCCGCCAGGAGCGTGCTGATGAAGCTCGGTCCGGAAGCGACGCCAGCGCTGGTTCGCGGGCTGAATTACGTGGGTCGTTACAACATTGGTTTTACCTGACCGCTTCACACCATGCAGAATTCTCTGCTGAGCGCCGTGCGCGCTTCCAGTTCTCCGGTCCTGTACAAATACGTTCTGCAAAACCTTGGCCAGGGCGTTCCCTCGCAGTCCACCGTCGGCTCGATCATTCACCAGGCCCGACAATTCCTCGCCGCGGACCTGTACAGGGGCCATGCGCCCATCCCGAAGCAGCACCACCCGGCGGCCATGGCCCGGCTGATTCAGCAACAGTCCCTGGCGCAACTCCGCCAGCAACAGCAGCAACTCCGGCAAGCGGCACAACTGCTGGCCCAGCAGCGGCAGCAACTGCTGGCCCAGCAACTGGAAAAATGGTGGCGCGACCAGAACCAGCGCAAGAGGCGCTGGAACGCTGCGTGCATGAACTGTGGCTGCTCGACACCGACGAGTTGCGGTTGCGCCTGGTGGACGAGCGACCGATGGTCCGCTGGGTGACGGTTCAGGTCATCGCCCTGCGACGGCTGCCGCTGGAGGTCGATCTGATCGATCTGTTGTCGGACAAGTCCCCCGAGGTGAGCCAGGCGGCGCGGCAGGGGCTCGTGCGCCTGAGCCGTGGCTGCGACTTCGGGCCGTCGCCCCAGGCCACGGCGGCGCAGCGCACCCAGGCGCTTGCCGCGTGGCGGCGCTGGCTGGCGCGGCAGGATCCACCGCCGGCACCGTCTTCTCCGGGCGAGCCGAAAACGATCGTCATGCCGTGAAAGCGTCTTGCGTTTCGCTTCCCGCTGCTTATAACGGACCCCGTTTCCGTTTCGCGTGGACTGCCACCCGCGCGAAACGGAAACGGGGTCCTGGTGTTCGCCCGCATGTCTGAGAGAACTTCTATGCCGTTGTTCGGAGCCCACCTGTCGATTGCCGGCGGTCTGCACAACGCCCTGCTCGCGGCCCAGAAGCTCCAGTGCGGCACCGTTCAGCTCTTCACCAAGAACAACAACCAGTGGCAGGGCAAGCCGCTCAGCGCGGACGCCATCGCTACCTTCCGCCGCGTCCTCCGGCAGACGCGCCTGCGCCACGCCACGGCCCACGACTGCTACCTCATCAACCTCGCCTCGCCCAACGCCGCGCTGTACCGCCGCTCCGTGGAGGCGTTCGTCGAGGAGGTATGCCGCGCCGAGGCGCTCGGCCTGGCGTACCTGGTGACGCACCCCGGCGCGGCGACCGACGGCGATGAGCAGCGCGGCCTGGAGCGCGTCGCGGCAGCGCTCAATGAGACGCACCGCCGCTGTCCGAACTTCCGTGTGCGGGTCCTGCTGGAAACGACCGCCGGCCAGGGCACCAGCCTCGGCCACCGCTTCGAGCACCTGGCGCACATTCTGACGCAGCTCGCGGAGCCCGATCGCGTCGGCGTCTGTCTCGATACCTGCCACGTCTTTGCCGCCGGCTACGCACTGGCGCCGCGCGCGGAGTACCAGGCGACGCTGCGGAGTTTCGACAAACTCATCGGTCTGAAGCGACTGCGTTGCTTTCATCTCAACGACAGCCTCAAGCCGTTCGGCAGCCGCGTTGATCGGCATGCCCACATCGGCCGTGGCCACCTCGGCCTGGAGCCGTTCCGCCTGCTGGTCAACGACCGCCGCTTCCGTGGCCGGCCCATGATCCTGGAAACGCCCAAGGAGGAGGGCGACAACCACGACATGGATACCGTCAACCTGGCGGCGCTGCGCGGGTTGGTCGAGCTTTAAACGAGAACGTGTTGCAGGCGGCTGTAGCGGTCCTGGTATTGAGCCCCGAAGAGGCGACCCGGCGGCGCTCCCAACCGGCGCAGGGATTGCAGGAATTTGTCCTACAATGACCGCAGCGCCCGCACCCCATCAACAGGAGCGTCCGATGGCCAGGAAAAAGCGCCCGTCCGACGGCGACCGACGGAAGAAGCGTCGCCAGCCGAAGCCGACCCCGAAACCGCCGGCTCCGCTCGACCTCCCCGACCGCCGCGCAATGGAGGGCGCGATGCGGGAAATCGCGGCCCAGCTGAGTGGCCGAAGCCACCCCGTTGACACGCCGCTGGGCCGGGCCGAGGCGCTCGTCCAGCAGGCGTTCCGCGAGCGCAGCCCGGAACGCCGCGCTCAACTGGCCCGGGACGCGCTGGCCCTCAGTCCCGATTGCGCCGACGCCTATGTCCTGCTGGCGGAACAAACCCCCCGCCGCAAGGAAGCCCTGAAACTGTACGAGCAGGGCGTCGCCGCTGGCGAGCGTGCCCTCGGATCGGAGCGGTTTCAGGAGGCCGTCGGCCACTTCTGGGGCGTCCTCGAAACGCGGCCGTACATGCGTGCCCGGGAGGGACTGGCCCAGGTCCTGTGGACCTCCGGCCGCCGCAACGAGGCCGTGCGACACCTGCAAGAGATGCTGCGGCTGAACCCGAACGACAACCAGGGCCTGCGCTACACGCTGGCTGGCTGGCTGCTGTTCCTGGACCGCGATGCCGAGCTGGAAGCCCTGCTGCGGCAGTTCGACGACGACGGCATGGCGGCCTGGGCGTACACACGGGCGCTGCTCGCCTTCCGGAAGCACGGCGACACGCTGGAGGCTCGCCAACTGCTCAAGCAGGCGAAGAAGGCCAACAAGTATGTGCCGGACTACCTGCTCGGCCGCAAGTTCCCGCCGGAGCAACAGCCGCCCCACTACGGCCTGGGCGACGAGAACGAGGCCCTGATCTACGTCGCCGGCTTCCTGGCCGGCTGGAAGGGCACGCCGGGCGCGGTAGCCTGGCTGCGGGCCAACGACGCGAAGGTCAAGAAACACAAGGAAAAAGCACCCCAGGCCCGCGGGCCGCTCGATCTCGTCAAGAAGTGGCTGACGGACAAACTGCCGCAGGTCGAGGACGTGTGGCAGGCGGATTGCCGTCGGTTTCCCAAATGGGTCAACGCTGGTGGCGAGCCGGTGCGGCCGTGGGTCATCATGGCGCTGAACCGCACCAATAACCTGGTGCTGGGCCATCAGATCGTGGAGGCGGCGCCCACCGCGGCGCTGCTCTGGGACACGCTGGTGCAGGCGATGCAGCACCCGCCCGCCGGCAAGCCGCACCGGCCCCGCGAACTCCAGGTCCGCGCCGACGAGCGCTGGGAAACGTTGCGGCCGCACTTCGAGCAGGTCGGCATTCAGTTGGTGGTGACTGCCGAACTTGACCGGCTGGACGAGGCGTTCGCGGGGATGCTTGAGCACGTGATCGGGCCGGTCGAGCCGGGGTTGCTGGACGTGTCCGGCGTGACGCCGGAGCAGGCGGCCCGGTTTTACGAGGCTGCGGCGTACTTCTACCGGCAGGCGCCGTGGAAGAAAGTTGGCTACGAGTCGGCGATCAAGATCGAGTGCGACCGAATTGAGGGTGGGCCGTGGTACGGCGTGCTCATGGGCCAGTCGGGCCTGACCATCGGCCTGGCGCTGTACGAGGACTTGAAGCTGCTGCGCGGCATGTGGAGTGAGGAGCGCGACGACGAGGATAACGCCCGGCGGACGGTGGCGACGACCGTGACCTTCGGCGACGAGTACGAGACGCCGGTGGCCGACATCGACGCGGCGCGGCGGCACGGTTGGCCGGTGGCGCGGCCGGACGCCTATCCGACGGCCATCCACAAGGGTCGCGGCATGTCGATGCGGCCGCCGAAGGCGGTGGAGTTGGAGTTGCTGGAGGGCTGTCTGCGGGCGGTGCCGGAGTTCGTGATGAAGCGCGACCAGGATGACCCGACGCCGGAGACGTTCACGGTGCCGGTGGCGTCGGGGCCGCTGCGGCTGACGCTGGCGTGGGTGGTGGACGAGTAACGACAGAACATCTTGGCGAGCGGGGTCGCGTCAGCGCCCCGTGCCTGCCTCCGCTGGGCACACGGGGCGCTGACGCGACCCCGCTCACCAAGATGTTCTACCAAACAAAGCAAACCCCCGTTTACAAATCCGCCTGCACCAGTCGCTCGGGCCGGCCGACGCGCTGCAGCAGCGCCTCCGCCGCGAGATAGCCGCTGCGCACCGCTCCTTCCATGGTGGCCGGCCAGCCCGTCGCGGTCCAGTCGCCGGCCACGAACAGGTTGTCCAGTGGCGAGCGCTGCGACGGTCGCCAGCGGTCCACGTCCGGCACGGCGCTGAAGGTCGCGGCGTGCTCGGTCACCACCCGCGCCCGCCGCACTGCCGCCGCCTGTGCCGCCGGGAACAACTGCCGCAACTCGCCGACGATGCGCCGCTCCACCGCCTCACGCCCCAGCCCGCGGAACTGCCGCGCCGCGCTGACTACCACCTGCAAATACTGGCCGTCCGCGTCGCCGCCGCGGTTGAAGACCCACTGCCCGACGCAATCGACCAGCACCGCGTGCGGCAGCGTCAGCACCGGCCGGTCGAACCACACATGCACACTGGTGATCGGTGACGTTTCCAGGCGGTGGAGGTTGTGAAAGTAAGGCTCCGCGTCCACCACGGCCGGCGGCAGCAGATCCAGCAACCGCTCAAACGGCACGGCGCTGACGTACCAGTCCGCCGTCAGCGTTTCGCCCTGGCGCATCTCCAACCCGCTTACCCGGCCCTGTTCAACGGCGAAGCGCCGGCCGCCGCGCTGCACGTGCAGTTCGACCTGCTGGCAGTCCAGCCAGCCGCGGAGTTCCGGGCCGTAGAGACGGCCGAGCGGCACTGTGGGCAACTCGACCTCGAAGCCGCGCGGGTGACGCAGGAAACCGTCCACGAACACCTTGCGGGCGTAGCGCAGGCCGATGCGGTCGGGGCTCTCGTTAAGGGCGCTGATGAGCACCAGGCCCCAGAAGCGCTCGACAGCGCGGCGCTCTGGCGGTGTTGTCGCAGCCAGTCGTGGAACGGCGGATCGTCGTCCGGCGGCGTGCGCTGCAGACAGGCCAGGCCGTAGGCGATGCGTACCTTGTCGGCGAGCGGCAGGTAGTGGGCGGCGGCGAAGCTGCGCAGCAGGTGCAGCGGCGCGGGCCAGGGGTCGGCGGCGAATTTGCTGACGCGGCGGTCGGGCGTGAGGAAGTACAGGCACTGTTGCGGTCGCAGCAGGTGGGCGACGCCGACGGTGCGGCAGAAGTGGGCGTAGTTGGTGCAGCAGCCCATGCTGACGTGCTGGCAGGTGTCGATGAGCTGACCGGTGGCGGCGTCGTGGAAGGAGCCAGCCCGGCCGCCGAGGCGGTCGCGCGCCTCCAGCAGCGTGACGCGGAAGCCGCGCGGCGCCAGCGCCGTCGCCGCCGCCAGCCCGGCGAGGCCGCCACCCAGGATGAGCACCCGCTCCGCCATCGGTTCATCTCAAAAAATTATTCACCACAAAGACTCAAAGGAACACAAAGGAAAGGCAAAGGAGAGCAACAAATTGCTCTTTTTCTCTCTTTGTCTTCTTTGTGTTCCTTTGTGTCTTTGTGGTGAACTCCTCTTCGTCACGCCCAGCCCCAGCGCACCGGCAGGGCGGTCGCCACCAGCAGCAGCTTGCGCCAGCGGCTCAGGCTGACGCGGCACGAGAACACGTCGTAGTCGCGCCGCTCGATGGTGTTCAACAGTCCCCGATAGGTTCGCGCCATCACCAGGAACACCGCCCGCCCGGCGGCCGGCAGCAGGTCCACCAGCGGCCAGCCCGCGTCGTAAAACTGCCGCGCTCGCTGCACCTGGAAGCGCATCAGGTCACGAAAGCGCTCGTCGCGCCGGCCCTGGGCGAACGCCGCCGCGTCGATGCCGAAGCGCTCCAGCTCCTCCTGCGGCAGGTACACCCGACCGCGGGCCGCATCCTCGCCCAGGTCGCGCAGGATGTTCGTCATCTGAAACGCGATGCCCGCCTGCTCCGCGTACTGCTTGGCCTGCTCGCGACGAAAGCCCCAGACGTGGATGCACGCCAGGCCCACCACCGACGCCACGCGGTAACAGTACAGCCGCAGGTCCGCGAAGGTGCGGTACGCCACCGGCTGCAGGTCCATCTCCACGCCGTCCAGCGCCGCGTCCAGGTAGCCGCGCGGGATGTGATGAGTGTGCAGCGTGTCGTGCAGCGCGGCGTGCAGCGGGTGTGTGAAGTCGCCGTGCCAGGCGCCGTCGAAGTCGGCGCGCGCAGCGGTGCAGGCGGCGCTGCCGGTCGGTTGGTGGGGCAGCCGCGTCGCTGAGATCGTCGGCGACGCGCAGGAAGGCGTACAGGGCGCACATGGACCGGCGCTGCCGCGGCGGCAGTACGCCGAACGCCGGGTAGAAGTTGCCAGCTGTGAGCCGCGCCAGCGCCTCGCAATATCGATAGGAACGGGCCAACTCGGGGGTCATGGTTCTTCCGTGGGTTTTGACTTGCTCCCCTCGCCTCCTGAAGGGGGCGAGGGGAGTCAATCCATTTCGTCCCTCACCACAGCGCCGCGCACGCGCCGCCACAATACACCGCCCAGCAGGGCCGCCTTCTCCCACTTCGCCAACGTCGGCCGCCGGTGCCACACATTGTAGTGGATCTGCTCGAGCTTGCGCAGCACCGCCAGGCCGCCGCGCACGAACAGCTCCACGTCCGGTCGCACCTCCTCCGGCATCAGCTCGACCAGCGGCAGACCACGGTAGAACAGGTCGCGCGTGCGGTCCACCGCGTAGCGCATCAGGTCGATGAACGGTTGGTTGTAGCGGCGCTGTTTCAGGTCGTCCTCGGTGTAGCCGAAGCGCAGCCGGTCCTCCTCGGGCAGATACACGCGATCGATGGCGTAATCGCGGGCCACGTCCTGCCAGAAATTCGTCAGTTGCAGCGCCGTGCAGATGTGGTCGCTCAGCGCCGCCCGGGGGGTGTCGTAGGCGCGGCACAGGTACAGTACCAGATGGCCGACCGGGTTGGCGGAGTAACGGCAGTAGTGCAGCAACTGGGCGAAGCTGCGATAGCGCTTGATGAGCTGGTCCTGCTCGAAGGCGAACAGCAAATCGAGGAACGGTTTTTTCGGGATGTCAAAGGCGCGGATGGTTTCGGCCAGCGCGACCATGACGGGGTGGTGCGGCTGGCCGGCGAAGCAGTCGTGCAGCTCGTCGCGCCACCAGCGCAGCAGGCCGAGCGAGCGCTGGCCGCCGCCGGTCTCGTCGCCGAGGTCGTCCGCCCAGCGGCAGTAGGCGTAGACGGCGTGGAAGTGCGGCCTTAGGTATCGCGGCAGCAGCAGGGTGGCGACGGAGAAGTTTTCGTAGTGGCCGCGCGCCAGCCGGCGGCAGTAGGCGTGCGCTCGCGGCGGCGACGGCGGCGCGTAGGAGCGCTGTGGGCCATAAGTCGCCAGTTCGCGGTGGAAGCCGTTACGCATGCCGCGGATTTTACCGGGGCCGCGCCGCCGCGGGAACGCCAATTCGCCGCCCTCCTCTCCCTCTCCCTGGTGGCATTGGTATCTGCACAACGGCATCAGCCGCTGTTCGGTTGCGTGGGGGGTGGCTGTTTCGGACGCCTGGGCGGCAGTTCGGGGATCGGTTCCAGGACCGCCATCAGCAGTCGCCGTAATTCTTGGGGATCGTGATGCTCCAGCACGGCCAGCGGCGGATCGCGCCCGGGGTGGGACGGCGGGCACAGCTTGACCAGCAGGAGCCTGCATTGCCACAGCAAGGGGGCCAAGGAGGCCAAGGGGGCCAACTTTTTCACACGTCGAGAATCGGCGCCCTGGCTCCGTGCGGCTGGCAAGGCGCGACACCAAACGGCGGCGGTTGCCACAGCAAGGACGCCAAGAACGCCAAGAACGCCAACTTTTTCATACGTCGAGAAGCGGCGCCTGGCAGCGCCGGCCTGCCGTTTGTGGGCCACGCGACTGCGAATCGCGGCACGTTTGGCCCGGTGTCCAGTCTGGTTGACAGTCGCTGTACAGAATGTAAACCCTCATGTCGTCCGGCACTTCACGGCAGCAGTTCGAGCCGGACACGCACGTCGGCCCGACCAGACCAGCTTGTTCCAACTGATGTCCAGACAACGAGTAACGACACGCCACAGGCCGCGCAGCCGAAAAGCCCGTGCATGGCCTGATGTTTGCTTATCCCTTCACCAATCCTCCGCTGAGGCAGGGCCCCAACGGATCGATGCGACCACCCTGTAACCCACTGGCATGGAGCGCGCGTTTCTCCCCCGATCACTCACCTTGCAAAAAGCCTTGGAGACGGGCGGCTGTGCTGACTCCGCGAACGACCGTTTGTCAACTGCTGCACACCCTGAACGTCGGCGGCGCCGAAGTCCTGGCGGCGCGGATCGGCCGCCGCCTTCGCGACCGCTGTCGCTTCGTCTTCGCCTGCCTGGACGAGATCGGCACCCTCGGCCTTGAACTGCGCGACGAAGGGTTTCCCGTCGAGGTGATCGGCCGGCGGGCCGGGCTGGACTGGCGCTGCGGCCTGCGCCTGGCGGCGTTGCTCCGCCGCGAGCGCGTCGATCTCATCCACGCCCATCAGTACACGCCGTTCTTTTACAGTCTGTTGGCCCGGTTCCTGTACCGCCGGCCGCCGGTGCTGTTCACCGAGCACGGCCGGCACTTCCCGGACTACCCGCGGCCCAAACGGCGGGCCGGCAACCGCCTTCTGCTGGAACAGCGCGACCGCGTGGTCGGCGTCGGCCAGGCCGTCCGCCAGGCGCTGATCCACAACGAGGGTATTCCCGCCCGGCGCGTCGGCGTCATCTACAACGGCATCGACCTGGACGGCTTCGGCAACGGCGCTCACGACCGTGCCGCCGTCCGCCGCGACCTGGGCGTGGCCGCGGACGACTTTGTGATCCTGCTCGTGGCACGTCTGGACTACCTCAAGGACCATGCCACCGCCGTGCGGACCATTCAGCGCGTGGCCCAGTCCCGGCCGAACGCCAAATTGGTCCTGGTCGGCGAGGGGCCGGAGAAGGCCAGGATCGAGGCGCTGGTCGCGCAGCAGCAGCTCGGCGCCCAGGTGCGCTTCCTGGGCCTGCGCAAGGATGTTGCCCGGCTGCTGCGCGGGGCGGACCTGTTCCTGCTCACCAGCATCAGCGAGGGCATCCCCCTGACGGTGATCGAGGCGATGGCCGCGGGGCTGCCCGTGGTGGCCACGCGCGTCGGCGGCCTGGCCGAAGTGGTGGCGGATGGCACGACGGGCTGCCTGGCCCCTTCGGGCGATGACGCTGCCCTGGCCGAGCAGGTGCTGCGGCTGGCGGACGAGCCCGCGTTGCGGCACCGCCTGGGCGAAGCGGGCCGGCAGCGGGCGGCGGGCCTGTTCTCGGAAGACCAGATGCACGCGGCTTACTTCCAGCTTTACAAGGACATGATCGATGGCTGACCAACCCCGGACCCAGCGGCCCGCGCTGCTCGTCTTCGCCGACGACTGGGGCCGGCATCCGTCCAGCTGCCAGCACCTGGTCGGCCATCTGCTCGAGCGCCGCCCCGTCCACTGGGTCAACACCATCGGCACGCGCACGCCGCGGCTCGACTGGGCCACCCTGCGCCGCAGCATGGGCAAGGCCCGTCAGTGGCTGCGGCGCCGGCCCGCGGCGGCCGGGGCGCTGCCCGCCAACCTTGCGGTGTTGAATCCGAAGATGTGGCCCTGGTTCGGTTCCGCCTTCGGCCGCGGGCTCAACCGGCGGCTGCTAACGCGGCAACTGGCGCCGCTGCTGCGCTCGCTTCCCGAGGCCCCGGTGGCCGTCACCACCATCCCGCTGGTCGCGGATCTGGTCGGCACTCTGCCCGTGCGCCGCTGGGTGTACTACTGCGTGGACGACTTCAGTCAGTGGCCCGGCCTGGATCAGCGGACCCTGGAGGACATGGAGGTCGAGCTGGTTGCGCGGGTCGATGACATCGTCGCCGTGAGCGAGCCGTTGCAGCAGCGCCTGGCCCGCATGGGCCGCTCGTCCCAGCTGCTGACCCACGGCGTCGAACTGGACTGCTGGGCGCCGCCCACCCGGGCCGAGGCTGTTCCCGAACTGGACGGGCTGCCGCGGCCGCTCGTCGGCTTCTGGGGCGCCGTGGACCGGCGCATGGACACGGCCTTTGTGGAACGGTTGGCTGGCGACCTGCGCGAAGGGACCATCCTGCTGATCGGCCCCTCGGACGGCCACGACCCGGCCCTGGACCGTCTCGACCGCGTGCGGCGGCTCGGCGCGGTGCCGTTCGCGCGGCTGCCGGTGCTGGCGGCGGAGCTGGCGGTGCTGGTGATGCCCTATGCGGACCTGCCGGTCACCCGCGCCATGCAGCCGCTCAAACTGAAAGAGTACCTGGCCACCGGCAAGGCCGCCGTCGTCCGCGACCTGCCGGCCACGCGACCGTGGTCCGACTGCCTCGACCTGGCGGCCTCGCCGGAGGTGTTCTCCCAGGCGGTGCGCCACCGCCTGGAGACGGGGTTGCCGGCGCATCAGCAAACGGCCCGCGGCCGCCTCGCTGACGAGGGCTGGGCCGCGAAGGCCCAGGCGTTCGAGCAAGTCCTTTTTCCCGCCCATGAGGCAGAGAGCAGGTCGGCATGAGGCAGCAACTCGAACGGCAGCGCCGGCCGCAACCCGGACGCCGCGGGGCGGTCGGCCCCGTGGTGCTGGACACCCGCGTCGTCACGGAGGCGGGCGGGGGGCCGGAGAAAACCATCCTCAGTTCGCCCCGCTTCTTCCGGCCCCACGGCTACGAGATGCTGTGCGCCTACATGCACCCCCCCGGCGACCCCGGCTTCGAGCAGTTGCGCCGCAAGGCGGCGGCCCTGGAAGCGCCGCTGTTCTCCGTGCCCGACCGCGGCGCGTGGGACTGGCGTGTGGTCTCGGAAATGCTGCGCATCTGCCGGCGCGAACGGGCCCGCATCTGGCACGGTCACGACTACAAAAGCAACGCCCTCGGCCTGCTGTTGACCCGCTTCTGGCCCATGCGCCTGGTGACGACGGTCCACGGTTGGGTGCGACAGACGCGGCGCACGCCCCTGTATTACAAGATCGACCGGCTGTGTCTGCCGCGCTACGAGTCGGTGATCTGCGTCTCGGAGGACCTGCGCGAGCAGTGCCTGGCCAGCGGCGTCCCCGCCGAGCGCTGCGTGTTGATCGAAAACGGCATCGACCTGCAACAGTACGCCCGCTGCCGGTCGGTCGCGGAAGCCGGGCGGCGCCTCGAAGTGCCCGTCGGGCGGCAGGTGGTTGGCGCGGTCGGCCGGCTGTCACCGGAAAAGGGCTTCGACCTGTTGATCCGGGCCGTGCATGGCCTCCTGGCTGGCGGCCGGGACCTGGAACTGTGGATCGTCGGCGAGGGTGACGACCGGCCGCGCCTGGAGGCGCTCATCGCGGAGCTGGGCGCCGGCGACCGGATCCGGCTGCTGGGGTATCAGCCCGACCCGCGGGAACTGTACGAGGCCTGGGACGTGTTCGCCCTGAGCAGTCTGCGGGAGGGGCTGCCCAACGTGGTACTGGAGGCCCTGGCCCTGGAAGTGCCCGTGGTGGCGACGCGGGTCGCGGGCGTGCCGCGGTTGATCCACGATGGCGAGAACGGTCTGCTCGTGTCCCCCGGCTCGGCGGCGGAACTCGGCCAGGCCGTGGGCCGGTTGCTCGCGGACGACGCGCTCCGCCAGCGCCTGAGCCGGGCCGGCCGCCAGACCGTCGAGACGGGCTACAGTTTCGCCAGCCGCGTTGCGAAAATCGCCCGCCTCTATGACGCCTTGCTGGCGGGCGGCCCCAGCGGTCCGCCGTGTTGAAGACATCGCACCAGGGAAAGGGGCTGAATCATGGCCACCGTTGACGTTTCGACACCGCCGCCCGCTCCGCTGTCCATCCGGCTGCACCGCGGCCGCGACCTGGAGCACGGCATGGGCCGCTGGGCGGAATACGTGTCCCGAACGTCCTTCACGCCCCTGAGCCGGCACCCGGCCTGGCTGCACGTCCTGCGCGACGGGCTCGGCCACACGCCGTACTGCCTGGAGGCCGTGGCGGGCGACCGCACACGCGGCCTGCTGCCGCTGGCCGAGGTGGACAGCCTGCTCTTCGGACGCTTCCTTGTGAGCCTGCCCTACGTGAACCACGGCGGCGTGCTGGCCGACGACGACGCCACGGCCGCCGCCCTGATTGACGCGGCGGTCAACCTGGCCGACGTGCTGGAGGTGCGTTATCTGGAACTGCGCCAGGGCGAAGCCATCGACCACCCGGCGCTGCCGCTGCGCATGTCCGGCAAGGTCCACATGCGCCGGCCGCTGCCGCCGACACCGGAATTACTCTGGGAAGAACTCAACTGCAAGGTCCGCAACCAGGTCCGCAAGGCGCGCAAACACGAGTTGACCGTGGCCTGGGGTGGCGAAGAACTGCTCGGCGAATTTCACGCGGTCTTCAGCCGCAACATGCGCGACCTGGGCACGCCGACCTACGGCAAGGGGTTGTTCGCCAGCATTTTGCGGCAGTTCCCCGACCGGGCGGAACTGTGCGTGGTGCGGGCCGGCGCCGTGCCGGTGGCGTCCGCCCTGCTGACGCACGGCTGGGGCGTGACCGAGGTGCCCAGCGCCAGCGCCCTGCGGCAGTACAACGCCACCTGCGCCAACATGCTGATGTACTGGCATCTGCTGGAGCGCGCCAGCCAGCGCGGCCAGTCCGTTTTCGACTTCGGCCGCTCCAGCCGGGACAGCAACACGTATCGGTTCAAGGACCAGTGGGGGGCCAAGGAGGCGCCGGCGGACTGGCTGTATCACCTGCGGATCGGCGAGATGTCGGCCATGCGTCCGGAGAACCCGCGCTACCAGCGCCTGATCCGCATGTGGCAGCGGTTGCCGGTGTGGCTGACGCGCCTGCTCGGGCCGCGCATCGTCCGCGGCATCCCCTGAATGTCAACGGCGGTTGACAACACGGATGAGCCCGGCTGTAAACAATGGGCTGCGGAAATCAGGACGGGCCTGAACGAGCCGAAAAGTTTACACCGCCATCCGGAAGTGGAATACCACTGTAAGCCGTTGATGTAGAGGACATTGCGAATGGAAACCAGAACATCAGCAGAAGCTCAGTCCGGTTGGCTCGGCGTTTGCTGAAGAAGAGAAGATAGACAAAACAAATATTGAGGGAAAAGGGGGCGGTGCGCGGCCACGGCAAAGGGCACCGCGCGTGCGTCGGCACCGCCCCACTTCTCTCAACTGCGTTGTAAACCGTCGTTGATCAGAAGTCAAGTTGGCCCGCGCGTTGCGGGCCTTCCTTGCATCCACCGACTGCTGGAACTCGGGCCCGGGTGCTTGAGCCCCGAGCGTGGCTTCCCAATCCGATGTCCCGGGCCGGATGTGGATCCGGTAACCTTCGACCGATCCCCTGCCGTCCGTGGCCGTCGCCCACCGGTACGGTCTGCGCACCGTCCCGAAAGGCGCCCGCCGCCCAGGCGAGCGCCTGCAATCTGTTGGAACAAAACTCCGTCGCCTTGGTCACTGCTGACCCAGGGGTCTGCCTTCACTAACTCTCTACCTTGGGGGTCTGCCAGTGCTACATTCTCTGAATCGCGTGTGGTCCAAGCGGAAGAGCATGTTCCGGCGTCAAGGCGACGCAGTCACCCAGGCGCGCAAGCCGTTCCGCCCTGCCCTGGAAGCGCTCGAAGGCCGCGTCGTTCCCGCCTTCGCCATCCGGGCGACCGAGTTCGACAGCCTCAAGAACGTGGTCGCTTCGAGCACGCAAACCAGCCCGAGCGGCCCTGGCAGCGCCTTCAACGCCATCTTCACTCTGCCGGATTTCAGCATCACCATCGTCGGCAACAACTCGAACATCGGCTCCACCTACGCCGCCCACAGCACCACGATCAACATGCTGTACACCGGCCCGACCGGGGCCAACTCGGACAGCATTCTCATTGAGGTCCTGGGCGACAGCTACGTCACCCCCAGCGCTGGCCCGGCCCAAATCACCAGCAACGCCTCCCCCAGCACCTCCGGACTGCAGGCGAGCACTGTCACCATGACCAGCGGCGTGCTCAACGGCGACGTCGCGCTGTCGGGCACGCCAGGCACCACGCTGAACGGCCAGTTGGGGCAGACGATGGGGGCGGGCTCGATCGGTTCGGCGTCGAGCGTCCTGTCGCCCAACCCAACCGTGTCCGGTTCGGTCTTCACGCTCGCCAACCCGTTCACGTTCTACCAGACCTACACGTTCGGCGGGTTTAACACCACCGGCCAGGCTGGTTCCATGTCGGCGGGCTCGGAGGTCGATGCCGTCCCCAACGCGAACAACCCGCACATCGCCATCGTCAAGTTGACCAACGGTACCAACAATGATGACCCGCCCACCCCGGGTGTGCCGGACGGCCCCATCGTGATGGTGGGTAGCACGGTCACCTGGACCTACAACGTCACCAACCCGGGCAACGAACCGATCGCCAACGTGAACGTCACCGATAACATCGCCGGGGTCAACCCACTGCCGGTGCTCTCGGGCAGCTTCAACGTCGGCGACACCAACGACAACGGCCTGCTCGACCCCGGCGAGACCTGGGTGTACACCGCCACCGGCATCGCCACACTCGGCCAGTACAGCAACGTCGGCACCGTCACCGGCACCAGCACCATCACCAACACCCCCGTCGCTTCCGATAACCCCGACCACTACTTCGGCGTTCCGGTCACCCCGACCATCACGACCCAGCAGACGCCGCTGACGGGCCCCGTCGGCACCTCGACCAACGACACGGCGATCGTCACCGGGTACTACCCGACCGGGACGGTCACGTTCAACCTGTACGACAACCCGAACGGCACCGGCACCTCGTTGTTCACCGACACCGAGCCGTTGGTCATCACCCCCGAGGAGCCACTGGTCGGGGTGGCGACCTCGACCGATTTTACGATCACTGCCCCCGGCACCTACTACTGGGTGGCCACCTACAACGGCGACAACCTGAACAACAACCCGGTCACGAGCACGACGGACGGCGAGCCGGTGGTCGTCGCCACCCCGGCCATCAACATCGTCAAGCTGACCAACGGCACCAACAACGATAGCCCGCCCGTCGCCGGCACGCCCGACGGCCCCATCGTGCCGGTCGGCAGCACCGTCACCTGGACCTACAACGTCACCAACCCCGGCACGGAGCCGATCGCCAACGTCGCCGTCAGCGACAACATCGCGGGCGTCAACCCGACCCCGGTGCTCTCGGGCGGCTTCAACGTCGGCGACGCCAACGACAACGGTCTGCTCGACCCCGGCGAGACCTGGGAGTTCACCGCCAGCGGCACGGCCACCGCCGGCCAGTACAGCAACATCGGCACCGTCACCGGCACCAGCACCATCACCAACACGCCGGTCAGCGCCACCAATCCGGACCACTACTACGGCTACACGACGAATATCAACATCGTCAAGTTGACCAACGGCACCAACAACGACAACCCGCCCGTCGCGGGCGTGCCCGACGGCCCAACGGTGCCCGTGGGCAGCACCGTCACCTGGACCTACAACGTCACCACCACGGGCAACGTGCCACTCTCGAGCGTCGCCGTTAGCGACAACATCGCGGGCGTCAACCCGACCCCGGTGCTCTCGGGCGGCTTCAACGTCGGCGACACCAACCAGGACGGCCTGCTCGAGGCCGGTGAGACCTGGGAGTTCACCGCCAGCGGCACGGCCATCGCCGGCCAGTACAGCAACATCGGCACCGCCACCGGCACCCCGAGCACCCCGAGCGGCACCCCCATCCCCGGCGCCCCGCCGCAGACCTCCACCAACCCGGACCACTACTACGGCACGCTGTCGCTGGGCGACTTCGTCTGGAACGACGTGAACGCCAACGGCATCCAGGACAGCAGCGACCTGACCAGCAACGGCATCAACGGCGTGCTCGTCGATCTCGAGAACAGCGGCGGCACCGTCATCGCCACCACCACCACGGGCAATAACCCGGTGGGCGGCGCCCCCGGCTACTACCAGTTCAGCGGTCTGCTGCAGGGCACCTACACCGTCGTCATCGACAGCAGCAACTTCGCCAGCGGCGGCGCCCTGGCCAGCTACTCGGCCACGCCGAGCATGGTTGCCGGCAGCACCACCGCCAACGACAGCAACGGCAGCCCGGCTTCTGTCACGCTGACCACGGCCAACGACGAGACCATCGACTTCGGCTACTTCAAGCCGGGCATCAACATCGTCAAGTTGACCAACGGCACCAACAACGACAACCCGCCCGTGGCGGGCACCCCTGACGGCCCGACGGTGCCGGTGGGCTCGACGGTGACCTGGACCTACAACGTCACCAACCCCACGGGCGTGGCGCTGAGCAGCGTCAGCGTCAGCGACAACATCGCGGGCGTCAACCCGACCCCCGTCCTCTCGGGCGGCTTCAACGTCGGCGACACCAACCACGACGGCCTGCTGGAAATGGGCGAGACCTGGGTGTTCACCGCCACAGGCACCGCCATCGCCGGCCAGTACAGCAACATCGGCACCGCCACGGGCACGCCGGTGACGCCGACCGGCGGCACCATCCCGGGCGCCACGCCGGTCAGCGCCACCAACCCGGACCACTACTACGGCACGCTGTCGGTCGGCGACTTCGTCTGGAACGACGTGAACGCCAACGGCATCCAGGACAGCAGCGACCTGACCAGCAACGGCATCAACGGCGTGCTCGTCGATCTGAAGAACAGCAGCGGCACCGTCATCGCCACCACCACCACCGGCAACAACCCGGTCGGCGGCGCCCCTGGTTACTACCAGTTCAGCGGCCTGCTGCAGGGCAGCTACACCGTCGTCATCGACAGCAGCAACTTCGCCAGCGGCGGCGCCCTGGCGGGCTACACGGCCACGCCGAGCATGGTTGCCGGCAGCACCCCCGCCAACGACAGCAACGGCAGCCCGGCCGCCGTCACGCTGACCACGGCCAACGACGAGACCATCGACTTCGGCTACTTCAAGCCGGGCATCAACATCGTCAAGCTGACCAACGGCACCAACAACGACAGCCCGCCGGTGGCCGGCACGCCCGACGGCCCGACGGTGCCGGTGGGCTCGACGGTGACCTGGACTTACAACGTCACCAACCCCACGGGCGTGGCGCTGAGCAGCGTCAGCGTCAGCGACAACATCGCGGGCGTCAACCCGACCCCGGTGCTCTCGGGCGGCTTCAACGTCGGCGACACCAACCACGACGGCCTGCTGGAAATGGGCGAGACCTGGGTGTTCACCGCGAGCGGCACCGCCATCGCCGGCCAGTACAGCAACATCGGCACCGCCACCGGCACGCCGGTGACGCCGACCGGCGGCACCATCCCGGGCGCCACGCCGGTCAGCGCCACCAACCCGGACCACTACTACGGCACGCTGTCGGTCGGCGACTTCGTCTGGAACGACGTGAACGCCAACGGCATCCAGGACAGCAGCGACCTGACCGGCAACGGCATCAACGGCGTGCTGGTCGATCTCGAGAACAGCGGCGGCACCGTTATCGCCACCACCACCACGGGCAACAACCCGGTCGGCGGCGCCCCTGGCTACTACCAGTTCAGCGGCCTGCTCCAGGGCACCTACACCGTCGTCATCGACAGCAGCAACTTCAACACCGGCGGCGCCCTCTTCGGCTACACGCCCACGCCGAGCATGGCCGCCGGCAGCACCCCGGCCAACGACAGCAACGGCAGTCCGGCACCCGTCACGCTGACCACGGCCAACGACGAGACCATCGACTTCGGCTACATCAGGCCGACCCCTATCACCATCACCACCACGCCTGGCGGTCCGGTGGCCATCGGCACGCCCAGCCTGGTCGTGACCAAGACGGCCAACGTGACCGCCGCCTTGCCGTTCCAGCCCGTGACCTACACCTACACGGTCACCAACACGGGGAACGCTCCGGCGACCAACGTGTCCCTGGTCGATGACGACGGCTTGCCGAGCATGCCTGCGTATTCCTTCACCCCGGCGCCGGTCACGACGACCTACAACGGCCAGACCTACAACGTCGGCGACGCCAACCACGACGGGCTGCTCAGCCCCGGCGAGACGTGGCAGTTCACCGCCACCGTCATCCCGCCCGTGACCGAGTCGCAGGTCATCAACGGCACCGATGTGTCCGTCGGCACCCTGATCGTCCAGCACCCCACCAGCGGGCCGTACGCCGGCGACTACGAGGTCACCTTCCTGCAGAGCCTGGGCCTGGTGGACAACACCTACGGCACCAACGCCTCCTCCGGCTGGGGCACGCACGGCCACACCTTCAGCGACCTGACCGGCAGCGACGGCGCCGACTTCCAGTTCATCGACAGCAGGGGCAACACCGTCCTGCAGTTCGAGGCGGACTACGTCAGCCAGGGCAGTTCCATGACCCTGCCCAACGGCACCACGGTCAACTACCCGTCCGGCTACGGCACCCTCGGCCTGGGCGGCGACGGCAGCCTGAGCGTCGGCAACGGCAGTAACATCCTGGCCATCAACACCACCATTACCCAGGACCTGAACCAGTCGTCGGCCTACTACGGTTTCACCACCAACTCGCCGACCCCGGGCTCCAGCCTGGACGCCAACTGGAACAACGTGGACGGCTACACGGTGGTCGTCAGCCCCGCCACGTTCGGGGCCAACGGCTTCGGTTCGGTGAGCATCCCGTACGTCCACGACTCGCCGTCCAAGCTGTCCAGCACCATCCGGTTCACCCCGGTCGCCGAGCCCTCGACGGTCACCAACACCGTCACGGTCACCGCCACCGCCGCCGGCACGACCAATCAGGTCACCGGCAGTGCCACGACGAACGTGCAAATCGTGCCCGGCGGCCCCACCATGCAGAACACCGCCTCGATCGGCCTGCCGACGACGTTCGCGCCGCCGGCCACGCCCTTGACCGACTCGGCGACGCTGTCCGGCGGGAACAGCCCGACCGGCACGATCACGTTCTACCTGTTCGCACCGGGGGTCACACCCAACGCCAACAACAGCAACAACGTCTACAGCACCACGGTCGCCGTCAGCCACGGCAACGGGACGTACTCCACGCCGGCGACGGGCTACGCGCCGCAGACGACCGGCACGTATCAGTGGGTGGCCGTTTACAGCGGTGACGGTAGCAACGCCAGTGTCACCAGCCCCTTCGGCTCCGAGCCCGAAGCCGTCAGCCCGCCGATCTTCATCGCCACCACGCCCGGCGGCACGGTGGACCTCAACTCGCCCAGCCTGGTCATCACCAAGACGGCCAACGCGACCGCCGTGTTGCCGTTCCAGCCCGTGACCTACACCTACACGGTCAGCAACAACGGCAGCGCCGCCGCGACCAATGTGTCCGTGGTGGACGACAACGGCACGCCGGGCTCCACCGGCGATGATTTCAGTCCGGCGCCGGTCACGACGACCTACAACGGCCAGACCTACAACGTCGGCGACGCCAACCACGACGGCCTGCTCAGCCCCGGCGAGACGTGGCAGTTCACCGCCACCGTCATCCCGCCCGTGACCGAGTCGCAGGTCATCAACGGCACCGACGTCGATGTCGGCACGCTCAGCGTGCAGCAGCTGCCGTCCGGCGACTACAAGGTCACGTTCCTGCAGAGCCTGGGCCTGGTGGACAACACCTACGGCACCAACGCCTCCTCCGGCTGGGGCACGCAGGGCCACAAGTTCAGCGACCTGACCGGCAGCGACGGCGCCGACTTCCAGTTCACCGACGGCAGGGGCAACACCGTCCTGCAGTTCGAGGCGGACTACGTCAGCCAGTCCAGCTCCTTCCCCTCTGACTACGGCACGCTCGGTCTGGGCGGTGACGGCAGCCTGAGCGTCGGCAACAGCGCCTGGATCAGGTCCATCGACACCACCATCACCGACGACCTGAACCAGTCGCCGGCCTACTACGGTTTCACCACCAACTCGCCCACGCCCGGCACCACTCTGGACGCCAGCTGGAACAACGTGGACGGCTACACGGTGGTCATCAGTTCTGCCGCGTTCGGGGCCAACGGCTTCGGTTCGGTGAGCATCCCGTACGTCCACGACTCGCCGTCCAAGCTGTCCGGCACCATCCGGTTCACCCCGGTCGCCGAGCCTTCCACCGTGACGAACAACGTGACGGTCACGGCCACCGGCGTCGGCTCCACCACCCAGGTCACGGCCAACACCGGCGTCTCGGTGCAGATCGTGCCGGGCGGCCCGGCCAACCCCACCCCGGTCACTGCGTCCTCGTCGTCCGCGGCGATGCCCACGCAGTTGACCGACTCGGCGACGATCACCGGTGGCAACAACCCGACCGGCACGGTCACCTTCTACCTGTTCGCGCCCGGGGTCACGCCCAACGCGACCTTCAGCAACAACGTCTTCACCACCGCGGTCACGGTGAACGGCGCCGGAACCTATCCCACGCCGAGCGGCTACACGCCGATGCAGACGGGCACCTACCAGTGGGTGGCGGTCTACAGCGGCGACAGCAACAATCCGGGCGTCACCAGCCCGTTCGGCAGCGAGCCTGAGACGGTCGGGCCGCCGGTCGCCATCAGCACGACGCCCGGCGGCACGGTGGCCCTGGTCAACGGCGTGGCGAGCGGCGCGTTGACCGACTCGGCGACGATCTCGGGCGGCTACAGACCGGGCGGTTCGGTCACGTTCTACCTGTACGCGCCGGGCGTCACCCCCGACGCCCTCAACGACAACTACGTCTACACCGTCACGGTGCCGGTCACCGGCGACGGGACCTACACCACGCCGGGCGGCTTCACGCCGACGATGGCATTGTCGGGCCTGGGCACCTACGAGTGGGTGGCCGTCTACAGCGGCGACCTCAACAACGCCGGGGTTTCGTCGCCCTTCAGCGACGAGCCGGAGATCGTCAACGGCGGCACCCCGAACGTGGTCGTGACCAAGACGGCCGACCGGTCCAGCATCGCGGCGGGAATGACGGCCGGATACACCGTCACGATCACCAGCACCGGCACCGGCACCGCCACCGGGGTGACGCTGAGCGACCCGCTGCCGGCTGGTTCTGGCGGCGACGTCAACTGGATGATCGACGGCACGGTGGGCTCCCCGGCCGATTTCACCATCACCGGATCGCCGGGGCACCAGAGCCTGACGTTGTCGTCGTACTTCCTGACCACCCTGGGAGACAGCCTGGCCCCCGGCGCGAGCATCTCCGTCCACATCACCAGCCCGACGAACACGGGAGACGCCAACGGCGGCGCCCTGGCGAGCAGTTTCAACACAGCCGGCACTGCCGCCTCCGGTTTCGTCACCCTGGGCACGGCGAGCAATTACAGCGTGCTCGGGCTCATTAACACGGCCATCACCAACAGCGCCGTCACCATCACGGGCAACGAGGGCGTGTCGCAGGGCGGCTCGCTCTCGAACATGGCTTCCTCGTCCATCACCGGTAACGTTTACGAGTATGCCAGCGGGCAATACTCGGGCCCGGGCATCCTGGGCGGGTCGGTCATCACCAACGCCAGTTTGCTCGCCCAGAACGATACGGACGCCCTCAATGCCTCGACCGCCGCTGCGGGGCTGAGCGCCACGCAGACCTTCGGGAACATCACCGCCGCGACCACCGTTAATGGCAACGGCGGCCTCAACGTGATTGATATCAACGGCAACATCAACCTCAACAATGCCTCGCTGACCCTGAGCGGTTCCGCCTCGGACGTGTTCATCGTCAACGTGACCGGGAACGCCACCTTCGGGGGAACCGGTGGTTTGATGCTGGGCAGCGGCGTGACGGTCAACCACGTGCTGTACAACTTTACGGGCACCGTCGGCGGCCCTGCCGGCACCATCACTTCCCACGTCGGCAACGTCTTCTACGGGACGCTGCTGGCTCCCCATGAAAGTTTCAACCTCGACGGCAGCTTCGTCGGCGAGATCATCGGCGGCGGCTCGGCGGGCATCCAACTGCTTTCCAACGCCACGGTCAACGCCAACGTCATGAGCCTGCCGAACGGCCTGAGCAACACGGCCACGGTCACGGCCAGCGGCGTCGCGTCGCAGCAAGCTTCGGCCACGATCACGATCGCGCAGCCGGGCACCATCAGCGGCACCAAGTTCCTTGACACGACCGGCAAAGGCTTCGGCGGCACCAACTCCCCGCTCGGCGGCGTGCCGATCAACCTCTACAACGACACCAACAACAACGGCGTCCTTGACGGTGGCGACTCCCTGGTCGCCACCACCACCACCTCGACGGTCGCGGGGCAAGTCGGCACCTACTCCTTCACCGGGCTGGCGCCGGGCACTTACTTCGTGCAGGAGGTGGTCCCCTCCGGCTACGTCCAGACCGGCGGCGGCCCGAACGGCTCGGCCGGCGCCACCTACTACACCGTCACCGTCCAGTCCGGTCAGGCCTACGCCGGCAACAACTTCGACGACTACCAGACCCCGACCTGCGCCCCCACCAACGTCAGCTACTACGTCGTCAACAACGGCAGCACGACGTCGTACAGCAACCTGAGCGGCAACACCAACCAGGGTAACTCGGTGACGGCGGTGTTCACCGTCACGATGACCGAGACGCTCAGCCTGGTGAGCTACATCGCCCCCGGCCCGAGCTTCGACGCCACGACCGCCTACCAGCAGCAGATCTTCGACGTGGCCAGCGGCACCTTCACGCCCGGCACCTACATGCTCACGGTGCTGATCCCGAACAGTTACTACCAGATCGATTTCGTCTGCGGCCAGGCGATCAGCACGCTGGGGCCGCAGAACTACGGCCCCGATAGCGGCAACATCTTCTACACGCCGCAGGGCCGCCTGCTCAGCGCCGACAACGACGGCACGACGGCGTTCGCGCCCCACGCGGTCGCCCCAGGCGACTTCGCCAAGAACAACTTCTGGGGCACCGCGATCGGCCAGAACGTGATCAAGGCCCTCAACGGCGGCTCGACCGCAACCTACCTGGCCTACTGGCTGGCCACCACGTTCCCGAACCTGTACGGCCCCGGCGCCGGCAGCAGCCACTCGCTGGTCAACAGCAACGGCACCTACTTCACCAACGCCCAGGTGGCGACCGCCTACGCCCACTTCGCCGGCAACGACCAGCAGGTGCTGTCGTCGGCCCTGTCCGTCTACGCCACCAGCATCAACCTCGCCGGCACCAACGTCCACAGCCTCGACACCCACTTCAACACCTCAATGACCGGGTCCGCCATGGACACGGTCAGCGTCGGCCCCAACGGCGCCGCGTTCGGCCTGGCGAACAACACCACCGCGACGGTGATGCAGTTGCTGGTGGACCTCAACGCCAACACCGCCGCCGGGGCGGCCGTCTCCGCGGGAGCCGGCCCGGTGTTCACCGGCATCAACAACACCGGCAACGTCACCAACGGGGCGCCGACCACGGCGGGTGGGGTGTCCTACACGCCGGCCCAGGTGCGGGCCGCCTACGGCGTCAGCAACCTCGCCCTGGACGGCACCGGTCAGACGATCGCGATTGTCGATGGCTACGACAACCCGGCCATCTTCACGGCCCTGGACACCTTCGACGCCCAGTTCGGCGTGACGACCACCGGACCGTCGCTGTACGACCAGTACGGGGCGGCCGCGTCGTTCCTGACGGTGGTGAACCAGTCCGGCCAGACGGGCGCCCTGCCCGCCACCGACCCGACCGGCGGCTGGGAGCTGGAAGAGGAACTCGACGTGGAATGGATCCACGCCCTGGCCCCGGGCGCCCAGATCGTCCTGGTCGAGGCCAACAGCCAGTCCCTGTCCGATCTGATGACCAGCGTGCAAACGGCCGCCGGCCTGCCCGGCGTCTCCGTGGTGTCGATGAGCTGGGGCTTCGCCGAGGGCGTGTCCGTCCTCGCCCAGGACGAGGCGACCTACGACGCCGACCTGACCACACCCGCCGGCCACCAGGGCGTCACCTTCGTGGCCAGCACCGGCGACTACGGCACCGCCGACCCCGAGTATCCCGCCTTCTCGCCCAACGTCGTGGCCGTCGGCGGCACCTCGCTGCTGCTCAACGGCGACGGCTCCTACAACAGCGAAACGGGTTGGGGTTACAACTCCAGCAGCCTGGGGGCGTTCATCGGCAGCGGCGGCGGTGTCAGCCAGTACGAGGCCGAGCCGGCCTACCAACAGAGCGTCCAGTCCACGGGCTTCCGCACCACCCCGGACGTGTCCTTCGTGGCCGACCCGGGCACCGGCGCCTGGGTCGCCGACCCGTTCAACAAGTCCGCCGACGACCCCTGGCAGACCGTGGGCGGCACCAGCCTGTCGGCGCCGAGCTGGGCGGGCCTGTTCGCCCTGGCCAACCAGGGGCGGACGGACGCCGGCCTGGCGACCCTCGGCACCACCACGCCGAACCAGGCACAGCAGGCGCTGTACACGCTGCCCCTGGGCGATTTCAACGATGTCACCACCGGCTTCAACGGCTACAGCGCCGGCCCCGGCTACGACCTGGTGACGGGCCTGGGCACCCCGGTGGCCAGTCAACTGGTGCCCGACCTGGCCGCGTTCACCACGGCCGGCCCGTCGCCGCGCACCGTGACCGTGACCGCGGGCGTCGGCAGCGGCAGCCTGGGCAACTACAGCAGCATGAACGCCCTGCACAACGTTGTCAACGTCGAGGTGGCGGGGGCGACGGGGTTGACCTTGCGGGACAGCCAGAGCCCGGCCGCGGCGGCGTCAACGAGCCCGGCGCTCGACCTGAGCGTGCTGCCCAAGTCGGTCGCGGCCGCCCCGGTGAGTGCGCTTACGTTCGCGCCGACCCAGGCGGTCAACCCGCTGGCGGTCACCGCGGCGAACGGATTCGTGACGCTGCCGACCGCGGTCTCCGGTGCCAACGGGACCGTCGTCCAGGTGGTCAGCCAGGCTCCGGTCAGCCTGATCTCGGCGGGTCTGGTCCAGGCCCCGCAGAGTGTCGCCAGCAGGTCCACGGATCTGTTCGCCGAACTGGCCCGCGGTCGCGCCATCAGTGACGCCTCGCTGTGGCAGCACGACGACCTGTTCGTGCCGGCGGCGAACGCCCGGGAGCCGCTGGCGAACTTCGGGACCGAGGCGCCGGCCGAGGAGCAGGTGCTGGACAGCATCTTCGGCAGCCTGGCCGCGGACGACGGCGACGAGGCCCTGGTGCTCGCCCCCGGCATCCGTGAGGTGGACGCGGCCTGTGCCGTGGGCCTCGCCTGGCTGGCCCTGTCTGCGTCGGCCGAAGACGAGCGGAACAGCCGCAAGTCCTCCGGCTTGCCTCAGCGGCGTTCCCCGAAGGTGTGACGGTTGACTGCTTCCCCACTGGATGTATCGGACCGGGGCCGCCCGGTTCTACTCCTTCCCCTTGCTGGCACGGACTGCTCGCCGCCCAGGCGAGCGCCAGCACCTTACTGGAACAAAAACTCTGTCCCCTCGGGTCGTCGGCGACCCAGGGGTCTGCCTTCACTAACTCTCTACCTTGGGGGTCTGCCAGTGTTACGTTCTCTGAATCGCGTGTGGTCCAAGCGAAAGAGCATGTTCCGGCGTCAAGGCGACGCAGTCACCCAGGCGCGCAAGCCGTTCCGCCCTGCCCTGGAAGCGCTCGAAGGCCGTGTCGTTCCCGCCTTCGCCATCCGGGCGACCGAGTTCGACAGCCTCAAGAACGTGGTCGCTTCGAGCACGCAAACCAGCCCGAACGGCCCTGGCAGCGCCTTCAACGCCATCTTCACTCTGCCGGATTTCAGCATCACCATCGTCGGCAACAACTCGAACATCGGCTCCACCTACGCCGCCCACAGCACCACGATCAACATGCTGTACACCGGCCCGACCGGGGCCAACTCGGACAGCATTCTCATTGAGGTCCTGGGCGACAGCTATGTCACCCCCAGCGCTGGCCCGGCCCAAATCACCAGCAACGCCTCCCCCAGCACCTCCGGACTGCAGGCGAGCACTGTCACCATGACCAGCGGCGTGCTCAACGGCGACGTCGCGCTGTCGGGCACGCCAGGCACCACGCTGAACGGCCAGTTGGGGCAGACGTTGGGGGCGGGCTCGGTCGGTACGGCGTCGAGCGTCCTGTTGCCCAACCCAACCGTGTCCGGTTCGGTCTTCACGCTCGCCAACCCGTTCACGTTCTACCAGACCTACACGTTCGGCGGGTTTAACACCACCGGCCTGGCTGGTTCCATGTCGGCGGGCTCGGAGGTCGATGCCGTCCCCAACGCGAACAACCCGCACATCGCCATCGTCAAGTTGACCAACGGTACCAACAATGATGACCCGCCCACCCCGGGTGTGCCGGACGGCCCCATCGTGATGGTGGGTAGCACGGTCACCTGGACCTACAACGTCACCAACCCGGGCAACGAACCGATCGCCAACGTGAACGTCACCGATAACATCGCCGGGGTCAACCCACTGCCGGTGCTCTCGGGCGGCTTCAACGTCGGCGACACCAACGACAACGGCCTGCTCGACCCCGGCGAGACCTGGGTGTACACCGCCACCGGCATCGCCACACTCGGCCAGTACAGCAACGTCGGCACCGTCACCGGCACCAGCACCATCACCAACACCCCCGTCGCTTCCGATAACCCCGACCACTACTTCGGCGTTCCGGTCACCCCGACCATCACGACCCAGCAGACGCCGCTGATGGGCCCCGTCGGCACCTCGACCAACGACACGGCGATCGTCACCGGGTACTACCCGACCGGGACGGTCACGTTCAACCTGTACGACAACCCGAACGGCACCGGCACCTCGTTGTTCACCGACACCGAGCCGTTGGTCATCACCCCCGAGGAGCCACTGGTCGGGGCGGCGACCTCGGCCGATTTTACGATCACTGCCCCCGGCACCTACTACTGGGTGGCCACCTACAACGGCGACAACCTGAACAACAACCCGGTCACGAGCACGACGGACGGCGAGCCGGTGGTCGTCGCCACCCCGGCCATCAACATCGTCAAGCTGACCAACGGCACCAACAACGATAGCCCGCCCGTCGCCGGCACGCCCGACGGCCCCATCGTGCCGGTCGGCAGCACCGTCACCTGGACCTACAACGTCACCAACCCCGGCACGGAGCCGATCGCCAACGTCGCCGTCAGCGACAACATCGCGGGCGTCAACCCGACCCCGGTGCTCTCGGGCGGCTTCAACGTCGGCGACGCCAACGACAACGGTCTGCTCGACCCCGGCGAGACCTGGGAGTTCACTGCCAGCGGCACGGCCACCGCCGGCCAGTACAGCAACATCGGCACCGTCACCGGCACCAGCACCATCACCAACACGCCGGTCAGCGCCACCAATCCGGACCACTACTACGGCTACACGACGAATATCAACATCGTCAAGTTGACCAACGGCACCAACAACGACAACCCGCCAGTCGCGGGCGTGCCCGACGGCCCAACGGTGCCCGTGGGCAGCACGGTGACCTGGACCTACAACGTCACCACCACGGGCACCGTGCCACTCTCGAGCGTCGCCGTCAGCGACAACATCGCGGGCGTCAACCCGACCCCGGTCCTCTCGGGCGGCTTCAACGTCGGCGACACCAACCACGACGGCCTGCTCGAGGCCGGTGAGACCTGGGAGTTCACCGCCAGCGGCATCGCCACTGCCGGCCAGTACAGCAACATCGGCACCGCCACGGGCACGCCGGTGACGCCGACCGGCGGCACCATCCCGGGCGCCACGCCGGTCAGCGCCACCAACCCCGACCACTACTACGGCACGCTGTCGCTGGGCGACTTCGTCTGGAACGACGTGAACGCCAACGGCATCCAGGACAGCAGCGACCTGACCAGCAACGGCATCAACGGCGTGCTCGTCGATCTCGAGAACAGCGGCGGCACCGTCATCGCCACCACCACCACGGGCAATAACCCGGTGGGCGGCGCCCCCGGCTACTACCAGTTCAGCGGCCTGCTGCAGGGCACCTACACCGTCGTCATCGACAGCAGCAACTTCACGGGCACCGGCGCCCTGGTCGGCTACACCGCCACCCCCAGCATGGTCGCCGGCAGCACCACCGCTAACGACAGCAACGGCAGCCCGGCCAGCGTCACGCTGACCACGGCCAACGACGAGACCATCGACTTCGGCTACTTCAAGCCGGGCATCAACATCGTCAAGCTGACCAACGGCACGAACAACGACAGCCCGCCCGTGGCGGGCACCCCTGACGGCCCGACGGTGCCGGTGGGCTCGACGGTGACCTGGACTTACAACGTCACCAACCCCACGGGCGTGGCCCTGAGCAGCGTCAGCGTCAGCGACAACATCGCGGGCGTCAACCCGACCCCGGTGCTCTCGGGCGGCTTCAACGTCGGCGACACCAACCACGACGGCCTGCTGGAGAACGGCGAAACCTGGGTGTTCACCGCCTCGGGCACCGCCATCGCCGGCCAGTACAGCAACATCGGCACCGCCACGGGCACGCCGGTGACCCCCACGGGCGGCACCATCCCGGGCGCCACCCCCGTCAGCGCCACCAACCCGGACCACTACTACGGCACGCTGTCGCTCGGCGACTTCGTCTGGAACGACGTGAACGCCAACGGCATCCAGGACAGCAGCGACCTGACCAGCAACGGCATCAACGGCGTGCTCGTCGATCTCGAGAACAGCGGCGGCACCGTCATCGCCACCACGACGACGGGCAATAACCCGGTCGGCGGCGCCCCCGGCTACTACCAGTTCAGCGGCCTGCTCCAGGGCAGCTACACCGTCGTCATCGACAGCAGCAACTTCGCCAGCGGCGGCGCCCTGGCCAGCTACACGGCCACGCCGAGCATGGTTGCCGGCAGCACCACCGCCAACGACAGCAACGGCAGCCCGGCCGCCGTCACGCTGACCACGGCCAACGACGAGACCATCGACTTCGGCTACTTCAAGCCGGGCATCAACATCGTCAAGTTGACCAACGGCACCAATAACGACAGTCCGCCCGTCGCCGGCACGCCCGACGGCCCGACGGTGCCGGTGGGCTCGACGGTGACCTGGACCTACAACGTCACCAACCCCACGGGCGTGGCGCTGAGCAGCGTCAGCGTCAGCGACAACATCGCGGGCGTCAACCCGACCCCGGTGCTCTCGGGCGGCTTCAACGTCGGCGACACCAACCACGACGGCCTGCTGGAAATGGGCGAGACCTGGGTGTTCACCGCCACAGGCATCGCACAAGCCGGCCAGTACAGCAACATCGGCACCGCCACCGGTACCCCGGTGACCCCCACGGGCGGCACCATCCCGGGCGCCACGCCGGTCAGCGCCACCAACCCCGACCACTACTACGGCACGCTGTCGGTCGGCGACTTCGTCTGGAACGACGTCAACGCCAACGGCATCCAGGACAGCAGCGACCTGACCAGCAACGGCATCAACGGCGTGCTCGTCGATCTGAAGAACAGCAGCGGCACCGTCATCGCCACCACCACCACGGGCAATAACCCGGTGGGCGGCGCCCCCGGCTACTACCAGTTCAGCGGCCTGCTGCAGGGCACCTACACCGTCGTCATCGACAGCAGCAACTTCAACACCGGCGGCCCCCTGGCCGGCTACACGGCCACGCCGAGCATGGTCGCCGGCAGCACCCCCGCCAACGACAGCAACGGCAGCCCGGCCAGCGTCACGCTGTCCACGGCCAACGACGAGACCATCGACTTCGGCTATCACATTGCGGGAACACCGAACCTCGGTATCGTCAAGACGGCGGACCAGGTCACGATCACTGGTGGGCAAACGGCCGGCTACACGGTCACCATCACCAACACCGGCACGGCCACGGACACCAACGTCACGCTGACCGACCCGCTGCCGCCCGGGGTGGGCGGCGACATCAACTGGACGATCGACACCTCGGGGACCGGTCACGGAGCAGGCACCAATCCGGCGGACTTCCATATTACCGGAGCGGTGGGCAGTCAGTCCCTCAGCCTGTCCCCAGCGTTTATCTCGGGGGGAGACAGCCTGGCCCCCGGCCAGAGCATCGCCGTCCATATCACCAGCCCGACCACCGTCGCCGACAGCAGCGGTGGCGGCAACGGCACCACGTTCTCCGGTGCGTCTGCCATCCTGGGTGCCGCCGTCAACTACACGGTGCTGTATGAAGGGATTAGTGGCCCCAACTTCCAGGTCAGCAACAGCAGCGTCTACGGTAACATCGGCATCGGCGGCACCGGACACGCCCAGCTCAGCGGTCCGGGGACCATCGGCGGCCGGATCGATTTCTCGGCCGCGAACACCGGCCAGTACTCGGCGAGCAACACGTCGGGCATCACCTCCGTTAACTACAACGTCTCGGCGGTGTCGAGTGCTCTGACCACGGTCAACAGCCTCAGCTCCGCCCTCGGCGCTGTCTCGGGGACTTCGCTCACCCTGAACGGAAACACGACGGTCAACGCGAGCGCCGGCCATCTGGCCACCGTCAACGGGACCACCTTCCTGGTCTTCAACATCGCGTCCTACAGCGAGGGCAACGGCAACGTCGTCACCATCAACGGCGACGGGTCCGGCGACCCGGTGGTGTTCAACTTCACCGCCAACAGCAACATCCAACTCGGCGGCGACGTCACCCTGAACGGCCTCAGCGACGACCAGGTGATCTGGAATTTCACTTCCACCGGCCAGAATCTCCAGCTCAATAACAACGCCTCGAGCTACCCCAACGCGGCCTTCCAGGGCATCATCCTCGCCCCCAACGACAAAATCCAGTTGACGAACTCGAACCTGATGGGCCGCGTCTTCGGCGGCGGCAACCAGGACTTTCAGATCAACTCCGGCAACACGGTCAACGGTCCCCCCGTTTCGCTGGTCAACACGGCCACGGTCAGCGCCACGGGCGTGTCGCCGAAACAATCCACGGCAACGATCTACATCACCGTGGGGCAGGAGGGCCGCCAGACCCCCCCGACGGCCACCATCAGTGGCGTCAAGTTCCTCGACCTGACCGGCAACGGTTTCTCCGCCGACGACACCCCGCTGGGCGGGGTCACCATCCAGCTGTACGAGGACATGAACGGCGACGGAGTGCTGACCGCCGCTGACGGGGCGCCGGTGGCCACCACGACCACCGGGGCACACGACGGGACCTTCTCCTTCACCGTGACCCCGGGCACCTACTTCGTGAAGGAGGTGGTGCCGACCGGCTACATCCAGACTGGGGGCGGGCCCAACGGCTCGGCCGGGGCGACCTACTACACCGTGACCTTCACCGGGAGCGGCGCGACCACCTTTACCGGCAATAACTTCGACGACTTCCAGGTGCCGACCTGCACCCCCACCAATGTCAGCTTCTGCGTCACCAACAACTGCTACCATACGACGGTCAGCGACCTGCGCGGCAACACCCAGCAAGGGGACACGGTGACGGTGACGTTTACCGTCACCCCCGGGATGAACGACACCCTCACTCTGGTGAGCTACACCGCGCCAGGTTCGAGCTTCGACTCCACGACCGCCTACCAGCAGCAGATCTTTGACGAGGCCACGGGGACGTTCGGACCCGGAACCCACTCGTTGACGGTGCTGATCCCGAATTGCTACTACCAGATCGACTTCGTCTGCGGTCAGGCGATCAACGTGCTGGGACCGCAGAACTATGGCCCCGACAGCGCTAACATTTTCTACACGCCCCAGGACCGCCTGCTCAGCGCCGATAACGGCGGCACGCAGGCGTGCTCGACCCATACGGTTTGCTCCGGCGACTACTCGAAGTGCAGTTACTGGGGCACCTCGACCGGCCAGCACGTGATCGATTGCTTCAACGGCAACTCCGGTTCGACCTGCCTGGCTCAGTGGCTGGCCACCTGCTTCCCGAACCTGTATGGGTCCGGCACCGGCAGCCATTGCCTGGTCAACTCCAATGGCAGCTACTGCTCCGACAGTCAGGTGGCGTACGCCTACACGCACTGCTTCAGCGGCAACGATCAGCAGGTGCTGTCAGCGGCCCTGTCCTGCTATGCCACGAGTATCAACCTCACCTGCACCAACATCCACAACGTCGATTACCACTTCACGACATCGCTGCCCGGCTCCGGCATGGACACTTACAGCGTCGGCAACAACGGCAGCGCGTTCGGTCTGGCGAACAACACCACCACGACGGTGATGCAACTCCTGATGAACCTCAACGCCTGCACCAGCGCCGGAGCGTCCGTGTCTGCGGGGGCCGGCCAGTGCTTTAGCGGCATCAACAACACCGGCAACGTCACCAACGCGGCGCCGTCCACTGCCGGCGTGTCCTACACCCCGGCCCAGGTGCGGGCCGCCTACGGTGTCAACAACCTCGCCCTGGACGGCACCGGCCAGACCATCGCCATCGTGGACGCCTACGACGACCCGTCCATCCTCACCGCCCTGGACACCTTCGACGCCCAGTTTTCGCTGACGGCCTCCGGCTCGACGCTGTACGACCAGTACGGTGCGGCCGCGTCGTTCCTGACGGTGGTGAACCAGTCCGGCCAGACGCGCAGCCTGCCCGCCACCGACCCGACCGGCGGTTGGGAAGTGGAAGAGGCGCTCGACGTGGAATGGATTCACGCCATGGCCCCCGGCGCCCAGATCGTCCTGGTCGAGGCCAACAGCCAGTCGCTGGCCGACCTGATGGGCAGCGTGGCCACGGCCGCCAGCCTGCCCAACGTGTCGGTGGTGTCGATGAGCTGGGGCTACACCGAAGGCGCGTCCGTCCTCGCCCAGGACGAGGCGGCCTACGACGCGGACCTGACGACGCCGGCCGGCCACCAGGGCGTCACCTTCGTGGCCAGCACCGGCGACTACGGCACCGACGACCCCGAGTACCCGGCCTTCTCGCCGAACGTCGTGGCCGTCGGCGGCACGTCGCTGACCCTCAACAGCAACAACTCCTACAGCAGCGAAACGGGCTGGGGCTACAACTCCAGCAGCGCGGGGACGTTCATCGGCGGCGGCGGCGGCGTCAGCCAGTTCGAGGCCGAGCCGGCCTATCAGCAGAGCGTCCAGTCCACGGGTTATCGGACCACGCCCGACGTGTCCTTCGTGGCCGACCCGGGCACGGGCGTCTGGGTCGCCGACCCGTACAACCTGTCCGCGGACAACCCGTGGGAGGTCGTGGGCGGCACCAGCCTGTCGGCGCCCAGCTGGGCGGGCCTGTTCGCCCTGGCCAACCAGGGGCGAGCGGAAGCTGGCCAGGCAACCCTCGGCACCACCACGCCGAACCAGGCCCAGCAAGCCCTGTACACGCTGCCACTGGGCGATTTCAACGACGTCACCACTGGCACCAACGGTTACAACGCCGGCC
The DNA here is from genome assembly GCA_963750165.1 of uncultured Gemmataceae bacterium. GTDB lineage: Bacteria > Planctomycetota > Planctomycetia > Gemmatales > Gemmataceae > CAVVPN01. The sequence goes on from CAVVPN010000003.1 coordinate 2,823,881, forward strand.
CCGGCTACGACCTGGTGACCGGCCTGGGCACTCCGGTGGCCGGCCAGCTGGTGCCCGACCTGGTCGCCTTCACCACGGCCGGCACGTCGCCGCGCACGGTGACTGTGACCGCGAGTGTCGGCAGCGGCAGTCTCGGGGACTACAGCAGCATCAACGCGATGCACAACGCCATCAACGTCTTCGACGCCCAGGTGGCGGGGACGACGGGGCTGACCTTCCGGGACAGCCTGAACCAGTCCGCGCTGGCGTCCACGAGCCCGGCCCTCGACCTGAGTGTGCTGCCGAAGCCGGTCGCGGCTGCTCCGGTGAGTGCGCTCACGGTCGCGCCGACCCTGGCGGTCAGCCCGCTGGCGATCACCACGGCGAACGGCAACGTGACGCTGCTGCAGCTGCCGGTGGTCGTTTCCCAGGGGATCACGCTGCCGACCGCGGTTGCCAGTGCCCACGAGACTGGCATCCAGGTGGTCAGCCAGGCTCCGGTCAGCCCGATCTCGGTTGGTCTGGTCCAGGCCCCGCAGCAGGTCGCCAGCCAGTCCGCGGAGCTGTTCGCCGAACTGGCCCGCGGTCGTGCCAATAATGTCGATGCTCTCTGGCAGCAGGACGAGCTGATCGTGCCGGCGGCGGACGCCCGGGAGCCGCTGACGACCTTCGGCAGTGAGGCGCCGGCCGAGGAACAGGTGCTGGACAGCATCTTCGGCAGCCTGGCCACGGACAACGCTGACGAGGCCCTGGTGCTGGCCCCCGGCATCCGCGAGGTGGACGCGGCCTGTGCCGTGAGTCTCGCCTGGCTGGCCCTGTCGGCGTCGGCGGAAGACGAGCGGAACAGCCGCAAGTCCTCCGGGTTGCCCCAGGGGCGTTCGCCGAAGGTGTGATGCTTGAGTCCCATCCACGGGTTATGTCCGGCCGGGGCCGTTCGGTTCTTCTCCCTTCCCCTCGCGGAAGAGAAAGGATTGAACGGCCCCAGCCGATATGTCAACTCTGGTTGACAGCCCCACAACACACTGCTGTAAACCGCGCGCTTTGCCAGACGGATGGGCTCGGTTCGGCGGCGGCATCGAGCCGGTGATCGGAAAAGTCGATGAAACGCAACTTGTTCATAAATAAGGGATTGTAGCTTACAAGTTGACCCGTGGAGGAAGGCCAGCCCCGTTGGCCCGACGTTTGCTCTACACGGGGGAGACTCAAGCGCCAGGCGAGTGGAACAGTGTACGGCCTCGGAGGCTGAAACCGCGCACGGCGCCCCTCGGGGCGCTGCAACCGCAGGCCCCGGACATCTGAAGGGATGGCCGCATTCGGTGAGTACCGTCACCTACCTTCCGACCGCGTTCCCCTGTCACCCCTGCCTGTTCTGCCGAGTGCCCGGTGCGAGCTGCTGACGGTCGGCCATGTTGAGGAGCCAGCTTTGACCACGCGCATCGTTCCCGACCCGGATCAACAACTCGCCAGCGCCGCCGCGCCGGCGGTGAGTCCGTTGCGGGCCATCCTGAGCTTCGACGTGGAGGAGCACTTCCGCATCGAGGCGGCGGCGGGCCTGGCCATCAACCCGGGACTGCGGGCGCAATACTGCGAACGCCTGGTGCCCTCGACCCAGTGGCTGCTCGATCAGCTGGAGCAGGCCCAGATTCGGGCGACGTTCTTCATCGTGGGCCAGATCGCGCGGGACAACCCGACCCTGGTGCGGGCCATCCACGAGGCCGGCCACGAGGTGGCGAGCCACGGCTGGGACCACCAGCGCGTCCTGAACCTGACGCCGGCGACGTTCCGCGCGGACATCCGCCAGAGCAAGGACGCCCTGGAGCAGGTCACGGGCGAAGCGGTGGTCGGCTACCGGGCGCCGACGTTCAGCGTCATGCGCCAGACGGCCTGGGCCCTGGACGTGCTGGTGGAACAGGGCATCACCTACGACTCCTCGATCTATCCGGTGCGGCACGACCGCTACGGCGTGCCGGGGGCGCCGCGGGGCCCCTTCCGCGCCCGCGGCGAACAGCACGAAATCCTCGAAATCCCACCACTGACCTGGCGCGTCCTGGGGACGAACGTTCCGGTCGGCGGCGGCGGTTACTTCCGGCTGCTACCGCTGGCCTTGCTGCAGCGTGCCCTGGCCCAGGTGCGTGACGGCTGCGACCCGCCGGTGGCCATGCTGTACTTCCACCCCTGGGAGTTCGACCCGGGCCAACCGCGGCTGCCCCTGGGCCGCCTGAGCGCGTTCCGCACCTACGTGGGCATTTACCGCAGCCGCGCCCGGCTGCAGCCACTGCTGCGGGGCCATCACTGGGCCCGGGCCGTGGACGTGGCCGAGCAACTCGACAAACAGTGGGCACTGTTGCCGACGTTTGACGTCACCGCCCGCGGGGAGCAGAATGGGCAAGCCGTCTCTCCCGTTCGCCCGGCGGAGTTCTGGATGCCTGTTCCTTGCCCGGAAGGAGGGTAAGCACGAGGGAACGTTCACACGCATAATGGACTGAGCGGCCGGCTCCCCTCCCGTGGCTGGAAAGGGCCAGGGCGCGGGCCGGCAAGCGTCGCGCAGTAGCACAGGTAACCATGGATTCACAGATTTTTCTCAGAGGAAACGCTTCAATGTCACGTTTCAAATTCCTTCCCTTCCTGGCGGCCATGCTGACTGGCGTCGTCATGGTGGGGGCGTCCCAGCAGGCGCGCGCCGACTTCATCATTCGCGCGACTGACCTCGACAGTACCAACGCGGTGGTTGCCGATGTGACCACCACCGGTCTGTCGGCTGCGAATGGTTCCGGCTCCCTGGTCTTCGCCAACGCCGTCGGCAACTTCACGATCACCCTTGTGACCAACATCGCGACCACTGGGACTGGCTTCACCGCGGCCAGCCAGACGGTCAACATCACGTACACCGGTCCCACCGGGGCCAGCTCGGACACGCTGATCATCGAGGTGTTGGGGAACGATTTCTCCAACCCCACCTCGCCGCCGAATGCCAGCATCACCAGCAACGCCTCGCCGAGCACGGACGGTCTGGAGGTGAGCAGTGTGACCATGACGAGCGGTGTGCTCTCTGGCACCGTCACGGCGCTCGGCGCCGCCGGCACCACCCTGGGCGGTCAGTTTGGCGAGACGACGGGCACCGGCACGATGGGCGCCGCGTCGAGCGTCCTGATGCCGAATCCGGTCACCGGTGCGTCGTTCCCCATCCCCTCCAGCCCGTTCTCGTTCTACCAGACCTACACCTTCAGTGGGTTCAATTCCACCAACGAGGCCGGCTCGCTGTCGGCGGGCTCGACTGTGTCCTCGCCGGCTCCGGCGGCCCTCGTCCTGGCCGCCGCTGGCCTGCCCATGCTGGGCGGCTACGGCTGGCTGCGCCGTCGCAAGGCGGTCAAGACGGCCTGATTGCCGTTTGACCTGCTAACCACGTTCACTCAGGGGCGGCCTTTCGGGGCCGCCCCTTCCTCCCCGACTTCCCGTGCGTTCTCGACGCCGATTTTCGATACCGGAACCGATCGCCCAGGCAGAGTGCTTATGAACTTCATTGGCAAGCGGACCCTGAACGTCAAATTCGCGCTGTTGCTCCTTGGCGCCCTGGTCATCGTGGGCGTGGGGGGATACTTCCTCCACGGGTTCCAGGTGCGCCGCAACGCGGGCATCTTCCTGCAACAGGCCGACAAGGCGGAGAAGGACGGCAAGCCGACTCAAGCCGCGGACTACCTGAGCCGCTACCTCGCCCTGGTCCCCCACGACAAGGACGCGCTGGCCCGCTACGGCTTGCTGCTGGCCGACGACAAGTTGATTGCCGACAGCCCCAACGCCGTCTTCAAGGCGTATCTGACGCTGGGGCAGGTGTTGCGACAGGCCCCGGAGCGGCACGACGTTCGCCGCCGCGTCATCCAGCTCGCCATGTCCCCCCGGTTCCACCGGCTGACCGACGCCGCCGAGCACCTGGACCGGCTGTTCGCCGCCAACATCAAGGACGCCGAGTTGCTAACGCAGCGGGGCGAGTGTCACGAGGTCAGCGGCGAATACAGGCAGGCCCGTGACCGCTACGAGGAAGCCCTCGGCCAGCCCAAAGTCGATGTGAAGGTGTACCTGCGGCTGGCGCTGTTGCTGCGCAACCCGGCTGCGGGCGTCCGGCGGAAGAACGAAACGCCGGAAACCGTTCGCGCCCTGGCCGACGCGCAGATCGAAAAGATGCTCCAGGCGAACGCCGGCTCGTTTCAGGCCCAGCTGTACGCCGTGGGCTACTACAGGGCGTTCTACCAGCAACTCGAACCGGAGAAGACCCGGGAGCGCGTCGCGGCGCTCATCCAGAAGGCCCGCAAACTGGGGCCACAGGAGGCGGATGTCATTCTGGCGTTCGCGGATCTGGAATACGAGGACCAGCACCCCGAGCGCGCCCGCGCCGAGCTTGAGCGGGGTATCGAGCGCCACCCAGATGATCCCCGCATGTACCTGGTCCTGAGCCGGCTGGAGGGCGATCAGAAGCGGCCCAGGGAAGCTCTGGCCGCCCTGCGCATGGGCCTGAAGCGCCTGCCCAGGAACCTTGACCTGCTCTGGCACCTGGCGTACCAGCAGATCCGGGCCGAGCTGGACGAGAAGACGCGGGACGCGGAGGCCGCGGACCTGATCGCGCGCATGGAGAAGGCGGGCATGCCCACCGAGGAGCTGGACTTCCTGCGGGCGCGGCTGTGGATGAGCGGCGAGGAGTGGCTCAAGGCCGTGCGTCTGCTGGAGCGCGTCTACCCGCAGTTCCTGTCGCGCAACACCAGGGGCCTGGAGGGGGTTTCCGTCAACCTGGCTCTGGAGTCCAGCCTGCTGCTGGCGCGCTGCTACGTGGTGCTGGGCGACGCCGACCGCGCCGTTGCCGCCTACCGGCGCGTCGTGACCCGTGCGCCGCAGAAGGTCGAGGCCCGCCTGGAACTGGCGCAGACGCTGTGGGGCCAGCGCCGGCTCGACGCGGCCGAGAAGGAGTATCGGCAACTGACGCAGCAGCCCAACGCCCCCGCGACCGCCTGGGTCGCCCTCGGCCAGTTGCTCGCCGAGCGCAACTGGAAGAACCCCGACGCCGACTGGACCGGCGTGGAGGCGATCCTGAAGCAACTGGAGCAGATCAAGCCCGTCCCGCCGGAGGTCAAACTGCTCCGCGCTGAGCGGCTGGCGTCCCTGAACCGCTTCGCCGAAGCCCGGAAGGAACTGACGAGCGGAGAGTCGGACGCGCAGCCGCGGTCCATCGAGATGTGGGTGGGGCTGGCCGCGCTGGAGGATCGGAAGGGGGACGCCCGGTCGGCCCTGGCCCTGCTGGACGACGCCGAGCGCGCCCTGGGCGACCAGGCGGCGATCTTCCAGGCCCGCGTCCGGGTCTGGGTCCGCCGTGGCGGCAGTGAGGCCCCCCGGGCCCTGGACACCCTGGCCGGCAAGCTCGACCGGTTCAAGGGCGCCGAGCGGCGCAGCCTGTCTCAATACCTCGCCACCGCGTACCTGAAGCTCGGCGAATCGGCCCGGGCGGAGGCGCTGTGGCGCGAACTGCGCGCAAGCACCCCAACGACCTCGGCATCCGCGCGGCCCTGTTCGACCTGGCGGAGGCGAACAAGGACAACGCGCAGATGGCCCGGCTGGTGAACGAACTGCGGGAGCTGGAAGGGCCGGACGGCACGCTCTGGCGGCTCTACGGAGCGAACCGCCTGATCGCCCTGGCCCGCGCGACGGGCGACCGGACCAAACTGCGGGAGGCCGAGCAGCTGCTCAAGAAGGTGGCCGAGACCCGGCCCGACTGGGTACGGCTGATTGTCAGCCAGAGCAGCGTCGAGGACCTGCTCGGCCGGCCGCGCTCCGCGGCCAGCAAGTGTCTGAAAGCCATTGACCTGGGCGAACGGCACCCGCTGGTCATCCGGCAGGCGTTCGCGCTGTTGAGCCGGGCCGGCTACCACGTCGAGGCGCGGGAACTGGAGCAGAAGTTGCGCCAGGAGGGCTACAACCTGACCGGCATGGAGGCGGTGCGGATTCTGAACGCGGTGGTGGCGCAGGACCCCGCCGAGGCTCTGCGCCTGGCCGAGCAGACCATCTCGCCCGACACCAAGGATTACCGCAATCTGCTGATGCTCGGCCAACTCCGCATGGCGGCCGGCAAGCAGGCCGAGGCGGCGGCGGCGTTCGAGGGCGCGCTCCGCCTGGCTGACAAGATCCCGGAAACCTGGGTGACGATGGTGTCGTTCCTGGTCCGCACTGGGGACAAGGTCAAGGCCGAAGCGCTGCTGCGGCAGGCCGGCAAGAAACTGCCGCCGGAGACGGTGCCGCTGGCGCTCGCCCGGGGCTATGAAATTCTGGGCCAACCGGAGAAGGCCCGGGACCAGTACGAGGTCGCCCTGGCGTCCAGCCCGGACAAGGTGGCCGCCCGCGAACGGTTCGCCCTCTTCTGCCTGCGCACGAACCGGCTGGAGGAGGCGCGCAAGCAGCTGCAGAAGTTGATCGACGAGAAGGGCGGCAGCCCGCAGCAACTGGCCGAGGCGCGCCGCCTGCTGGCGCTGGTCCTGGCCTCCGGCGCGGGGCACGAGCAGCGGCAGAAGGCGCTGGAGTTGCTCGGCGTGCTTGGCGACGGGCCGGAGACGGCCGGCGCCGACCTGAATCCGGCGGACCTGCGGGCCAGGGTTCTGGTGCTGGCCAAGGCGCAGAACCCGCGGCAACGGCGGCAGGCGGTCGCCCTGCTGGAAAACCTGCAGCGGTCGGAGCCGCTGACGCCGGACGAGCAGTTCCTGCTCGCCCAGCTGTACGACACGGTCGGCCAGGGCGACAAGGCGCAGCAGGAACTGCTCGGGCTGCTGACCCGGATGGGCGAGAAGCTGGACAAGAGCCCGCGCCGTCAGGAGGCCCTGGAGAAACAGTTCGCCCACTACCTGAACTACGCCGCCAACAAAATGCTGCAGCGCGGCGCCGTCGAGCAGGCCCAGGCGTGGCTCGACCGGCTCGAGAAACTGGAGCCGAAGACCTTCCGCACACTTGCCCTCCGCGCCCGCCTGCTGGACAAGCAGGGCCAGGCCGCGGAGGTGGTGCCGGCGCTCGTCGCCCTGGCTCAGAAGGACGACGCCCAGATTCTGCCCGTCGCTGGCGTGCTCGAGTCGGTCGGCGCCCTCAACGAGGCCGAACGGCTGTACACCCGCTACGGCGAGCGCACCAAGAAGGCGGAAGCCGTGCTGCTGCGGGCCGGCTTCCTTGGCCGCCAGAAGCGCATGCGCGAGGCGCTGGCCCTGTGCGAGCAGGCGTGGAAGACCTGCCGGCCGGAAGATGTCGCGTCTACCCTTGTGCTGATCCTGTATCAGAACCGGAAGGAGACGGAGCACCTGGCCGGAGCGGCGGAGCGGCTGGCGAAGGTCGTCGCCGCCAACCCGGACAAGACCTGGCTGGCCCAGCAACTGGCGGCGGTGTACCGGTTGCAGGAGAACTACGACGGCATGATCGCGCTGTATCGGGACATCCTCCGGCGCGACCCCAAGGACACGGTGACACTGAACAATCTCGCCTGGCTGCTGGCGCTGAGCAAGCACGACGGCGCCGAGGCGCTGCAGATGATCGACCGGGCCATCGAACTGGACGGCCCCCAGGCCGCGCTGCTCGATACCCGCGCCGTGGCGCTGCTGGCCAAGGGGGACGCTGCGCGGGCCGTGAAGGACCTGGAAGAGGCCATCACCGAAACGCCCACCGCACTGCGCTACTTCCACCTGGCCCAGGTACACGACCGGGCCAAGAATCGGAAAGCGGCCGCCGACGCCTGGCGGCGCGGGAAAAATCTGGGCCTGACCGAGGACACGGTGGATGTGCTGGAGCGGCCGACCTTCCAGCGCCTGCGAGCCGAACTGGATCGTTAACCGAAGAGCCGCCCGATCGTCGTTGCGGTTGTCGCGAATGACCCCGTACTCCGTGCGCGCGGCAAATTGTGGTCTGCACCGGGAACGTGAAGAGAAGAGGCTGTGCGGTGAGTCGTCTGGGCTCCTCAGGCGCGGAGATCCTGTGGAGTGGGCTGGTAACAATGGGTTCGCCCCCAATCATTTTTATTGAACAGGACTGTCATGGCCGTCTGCCTGGTAACGGGAGGTGCAGGGTTCATCGGCTCTCACCTGGTGGAAGCGCTGCTCGACCGTGGACACCTGGTCCGTGTGCTGGATAACTTCAGCACGGGTTGCCTGGAGAACCTGAGCACCGTGGAGGATCACATCGAGTTGATCCGCGGCTCGGTGGCGGACTTCGACGTGGTGCGCGAGGCGACCGCGGACGCGGAGTACGTGTTCCACCTGGCGGCGCCGACACCGGGCGTGCTGAGCCTGGCGGACCTGGTGGGCACCCACCACTCCGGGGCGACCGGGACCCTGCATGTGCTGATCGCCGCCCGCGAGGCCAACGTCCGCCGCGTCGTGTACGCCTCCAGTTCGCACGTCTACGGCCAGGCCATTGGGCTGCCGCGCCGCGAGGATGAGCCGACGCAACCGTTGAGCCCTTACGGCGTGGCCAAGCTCACGGGCGAGCAGCAGTGCCTGGGCTTCAACCGGTTGTACGGTCTGGAGACGGTGCGGCTGCGCTACTTCAACGTGTTCGGACCGCGGCAGTCGGCGGGCAGCCCATACGCGGGGTCGCTGCGGCAGGTGCTGCGGCAAATGCTCACGGGCTGCCGGCCCGTGGTGCCCGTCGGCGTCAACTGCCGCCAGGACCTGATCGCCGTGGACGACGCCGTGTACGCCACCCTGCTGGCTGTCTCCACGCCGCGCGCCGCGGGCAAGGTATACAATATCGCCAGCGGTCGCCCCACGACGCCGCTGGAGTTGGTTGCTGCTCTGAACGACATCCTGGGGATCCACCTGGCGCCGGTGGAAACCTTTTTCGGGCCGCCCGAGGATGTTTGCCATCTGGCAAATCCCCACAAGGCCGAAGTTGAGCTAGGCTTTTGCGCCGGCACCAGTTTGGAGAAGGGCCTCCGCGAGTGCGTCGAGTATTACGCGCTGCGGCACGAAGGGGCGGCCCCCACGCTGACTGGGTGATCCCGAAGCCACCTCCGCCGAACACCCTGGCGAGCGGGGTCGCGTCAGCGCCCCCGCTCGCCAGGGTGTTCTCCAGAGCAGAAGTGCCATGATTTTTCCTAACGTCCCTCGCTGGCGCTTTGGGCTCAGAGTTCAAGAGTAATCGGCCGCTCGTCGGCGGCAGCTTCGTCCTGTGAGGAACCTCATGTTTGGCCCTCTCCACATTTGGGATTGGCTCCGCGATCTGGGCAGGCGGGCGGCGGCGCTGCCCCTGGCGGTGCGCCTGGGCGGCCTCGTGCTGCTGGCGCTGCTGTGGGCGTACCTGCCGACGGCGGAGGAACTGCTGCGGCGCTGGGGCGAGTCGCAGTATTCGCACGGCTACCTGGTGCCCGTGTTCGCGCTGTACCTGCTGTGGGCGCGGCGAGCGCTGATCGCCGGCGGGCCGGGACAGCCCAGCGCCTGGGGGCTGGCGTTCCTGGTCGCGGGGCTGGCGTTGCACGGCTTCGGCACCTTCATCTTCCTCGACTGGCTGACCGCTGCGGCCATCATCCCCTGCCTGGCCGGGCTGGCACTGCTGACCGGCGGCTGGCGCGCCCTGCACTGGACGTGGCCGGCGCTGTGCTTCCTGGTGTTCATGATCCCGCTGCCCTACAAGCTGGAAATCGCCCTGGCGCATCCGCTGCAGCGCGTCGCCACCCTGGCGAGCACCTTCGTGCTGCAAACGCTCGGCTTCATCGCCTTCTCGCAGGGCAACCTCATCCGCCTGGGCGACGTGTACCTCAACATCATCGAGGCCTGCAGCGGTCTGAAAATGCTCCTCACCTTCTTCGCCCTGTCCACCGCGGTGGTGCTGGTGACCCAGCGGCCGCCGCTGGAGAAAATCCTCCTGTTCCTGAGCGCCGTGCCCATTGCCCTGATCGTCAACATCCTCCGCATCGTGGCGACGGCCATCCTGCACAAGACGACCACCCGGGAACTGGCCGAGCACGTCTTTCATGACGTGGCCGGCTACCTGATGCCGCTGGTCGCCCTGCTGCTGTTGTGGGCGGAGGTGCGCCTCCTGGACTGGGTGCTCGTCCCTGGAAGCAAGCGCCACGTCGAGGAACCCGCTGCGGAACTCGGCTTCAACGCCTGGGGGCTGCCGATGGCGCCAACGCCGGCGGCGCCACCGGCGGCGCCGGCCGCGCCCGCTATCACGGCGCCGAACAATGCCGCGTCGAGTCCGACCTGACCATGCCCGCGCCGTCCGGCGCCGGGGTTCTTCTTTTTCGCAGGCGAACGTCATGAAAAGTATCGTGTGGGTGCTGGGGGCCCTCGTTCTGGTGGTGGGCTACGGGGTGGCCGAGGGACTGTGGACCGACCGCTGGGGTCTGTCCGGCGAGCTGGAGCAGGCGAGCGCCCGGGTCAGCCGGGTGCCGCGGACGTTTGGGGACTGGGAGGGCCGCGACTTTGAACTCGACCCCGACCAGATCCGGCAGGCGCAAATCATCAGCTACGTCCAGCGCCGCTACGTCCACCGCCAGAAGGGGACCGAGATCACGGTGCTGCTGGTCTGCGGCCGTCCCGGTCCCACGGCGCTGCACAGCCCCAACATCTGCTACGAGGGGGCGGGCTACACCCCGGCGTTCGAGCAGGAGCGCAAAGCATTCACCATCGCGGGCCTGGCCGCGCCAGCCGCGTTCCACATGGTCCAGTATCAGAAGTCCGGGCCGGCGCCCGAGCCGCTGCTCATCTACTGGTCCTGGAACGCCACCGGGGACTGGCAGGTGCCCGACAACCCGCGCTTCCATTTCGGGCGCCACCGGGCCCTGTACAAGCTCTACGTCATTCGGCAGCTGACCAAGGTGGACGAGTCGTTGCAGGATGACCCGTCGCCGGAGTTCATCGGCCAGTTCCTGCCGGAAGTGCACAAGGCGCTGTTTCAAAAAGATTAACGGTTGGGGCCCGAGGGCGGGCTCAACCCTGGTAAGCGAGTGGCAGCCATGAAGCAATTGTGGGCAGCCCTGACGGGCAACCGGCGGGTGAACGTCAAGGCCTTTTTGATCCTGATCGTGACCGCGGTCGTGCTGGGCGGCACGGTCTACTTCGTCCACGGCTGGCAAGTGCGGCGGAACGCCCACGTGCTGCTGGAGGAGGCCGACCGGGCGGAGCACGAGGGCCAGTCGGAAGCGGCCCTTGAGCACCTGGAAAACTACCTGGGACTGGAGCCGCACGACACGGACGCCCGGGCGAAGTACGGTCTGCTGTTGGCCAAGTTGGCCAAGACCCGCCACGAAGTGGAGCGGGCGTTCCTGACGCTCGAAGACGTGGTGCGCCGCGACGGCAAGCGCCAGGACGCGCGCCACGAAGCCGCCCGGCTTGGCCTCCGTCTCGGCCGCTTCGCCGAGGCCAAGGCCCACCTGGAGAAGCTGCTGACGGCAACGCCCGACGACCTGGACCTGCTGCACGAACTCGGCCGCGCCGAGGCCGGGCTGCACAACTACAAGACGGCCGCGGAGCTTTACGGCAAGGTGATGAAGCTGGCCCCCAAACGAACCGACTTCGCCCTGGAATACGCCGGGCTGCTGCGGGTGGGCCAGAAAATCCCGGAGCTGGGGGACCAGATCATCGAGGACATGGTGCTGCGCGACCCGCGCGCGCAGGAGACGCGCCTCAAGGCGGCGGCGTATTTCCGGCAGTTCGGGCAGCCGAACGCGGCCTGGGTCCACCTCCGCTTCGCCCTGACCGAACTGGGCACGCCGACGGCGGACCTGCTGGCGCTGGCCGGCGAAGTGGCGCTGTTGCGCGGCGATGCCAAGGAGGCCGGCAAGCACTTCGAGGAGGGCCGCCGGCGCTTTCCGAAAGACGCCCGCATGGGCCAGGGGCTGGCCCGGCTGGCGCTGGCCGGCGGCGACCGGCAGAAGGCCCTGTCGCACCTGGATCTGCGCTCCCTGCCCGAAGACCCCGATGAGCAGTGGGCGCTGGCCAACCTCCTGCTCGATGCCGGGGCGCTGGCCGAGGTGCGCGAGCTGAGCCGGCGGTTGGAAAAGGCTGGCCGCCGCTCCCTGGTGGACCTGCTGGAGACGCGGCTGCTGATGAAGGAGGAGCGCTGGGGAGACGCCAGCAAACAGCTGGAGAAACTGCGCGGCACCCGGCTGGCCCCGGGGCTCGCCAAGCAGGTGCCGCTGTTGCAGGCCGAATGCTATGAGCGCCTGGCCAATCCGGATCAGCGGCTGGCGGCCCTGAGCCGCGCCCTGGAGCTGGACCCCTTCTGGCCGGCGGCCCGCCGCGCCCACGCGGTGGCGCTGGCCGCGGTCGGCCAGTTCGACCGGGCGCTGACCGAGTATCGCAAGCTGGCGGACCAGTTCCCCGAGGTGCGCGGCGAACTGGCCCGGCTGCTGCTGGCCCGCACCATACGGTTGCCGCGCGAGCAGCGCGACTGGTCGGAGGTCGAAAAGCTGGTGAACCAGGTAAACGCCGGGGAGAAAGCCACACTGGCCGCGCGGCTGCTGCGGATCGACTTCCTGGCCGCCCGGGAGCAGTGGGACGAGGCCCAGAAGCTCACCGAGGCGATGCGCGACGAGGATCCCAGGCAGACCCGTCCCTGGCTGCTGCTGATCGGCCTGGCCGAACGCCGCAAGCAGACCGAGGCCATCCCGAAGCTGGTGGACGAGGCCGAGCGCCAGGCCGGCAAGAACATCTACTGGACGCTGGCGCGCGCCAGCCACGCCCTGCTACTGGGCCGCGACCGGGCCAAAGAGTTGTTGCCGAAACTGCTGCCGGCCGTGGAGCAGTTCCAGGGGCCGGAGCGGGTGAACCTGCTGGCGGGGTTGGCCCGAGGCTTTGCCGCCGCCGGAGACGCCGCGCAGGCCGACCGCCTCTGGTTCCAGGTCGCCGAGCTGGAGCCCGATAACCTGGCCGTGCGCTTCGTGCTGCTCGAAGCGGCCCTGCGCGACGGCCGGACGGACGCGGTGCGGCGGCTGGTCAAGCAACTGCGGCGGATCGAAGGCGGCGATGGGGCGTTGACGGCTTACGGCGAAGCGGTGCTGCGGTTGCGGCTCGCCGTGGACGGCGACCGCAAGGCGTTGGCGGAGGCCCGGCCCTGGCTGGCGAAGGCGGCGGCGCTGCGGCCGTCGTGGCGCAGGTGCTCTTGGCCGAGGCGACCGCCTTCGACATGGAGGGCAAGAAGGACCGGGCGCTGGAGAAGTACAAGGCGGCGCTGGAGCGCGGCACGGTCAACCTGCGGGCATGGCAACGGTGCCTGCGGTTGATGGCCGAAAAGGGCCAGTACGCCGAGGCCTCCGCGCTGCTGCGCAAACAGCCGGAGCGGTTCCGGGAGACGCCAGAACTGGGCCGACTGGACGCTCAGCTGACGCTGTTGAACGCCGACGCGGCCGGCCAGACCCCGGAGGCCGCCCGCCGCGAAGCGCTGGTGCTGGCGCAAGGCCGTGACCGCCGACTCCAGGGAGGCGCGCGATTTCCTGTGGCTGGGCCAGGTGGCCGCCCTGGCGGGCGAGAAACAGGAGGCGGAGAAGGCGTTCCGCCGGGCGTGCGAGTTGAACGACCAGGCGCCGGAAAACTGGGCGCTGCTGGTGTTGTACCTGGTCGGCACCGACCGCAAGGCCGCCGAGGCGGAGCTGGAGCGGGCCAGGACGAAGCTGCCCGCCGACAAGGCGGCGCTGGCCCTGGCCCCCTGCCTGGAGGCGCTGGGTAAAACGGACAAGGCCGAGGAGCAATATCTCAAGCTCCTCAATGCCCAGCCGGAGGATCCAGGCCGGATGCAGACCACGGCCGCCTTCTATGCCCGCACCGGGCAGCCGGCCAAGGCGGAGCCGCTGCTGCGCCAGGTGCTGGCGCCGGGCACCCGGGCCTCGCCGGCCGCAGTCGTGGTGGCGCGGCGTGCCCTGGCCCTGGTCCTGGCGCTGCAGGGCGGCTACCCACGGCTGCTTGAAGCCCAGAACCTCGTGAAGCAGAACATCAAGGCGAACGGCGAGACCCCGGCGGATCGACAGATCATCGCCCTGGTGCTGGCAACGCACCCGGCCCACCGCAAGGAGGCCATCCGCCAGGTGGAGGGGCTGGCCCCGGCGGGGGCGACGCTGCCGGCCGAGGCCCGCTACCTGCTGGCGCAGTTGCACGAGGCCGACGGCAACTGGAGCAAGGCCGAGGCCTACCTGCGCGAGCTGCTGGAGATGGACGAGCGGAACGCGCAATATCTGACGCGGCTGGTCACCGGTCTGCTGCGCGACGACCAGGCGAAGGAGGCGGAGAAGTGGCTGCAGAAGTTGGCCGAGGTCGCTCCGGACAAACTGGAGACGACCGCTCTGCGGTTCATGACGCTTCGCGCCCTGAAGAAAACCAAGGAGGCGACCACCCTGGTCCGGAACTACGCCCGGGGGAAGGACGCCCGGCTGGACCTGGTGGGGCGCTGGTTCGAGCTGCTGGACCTGCAGGCGGAGGCTGAAAAGGCTTTGCGGGACTTCGTGCTTGCCTCGAAGAGCCCGGACACCGTGCTGCTGCTCACCCAGTATCTGGCGCGGCAGAAGCGGCTCGACGAGGCGCTGCAACTGTGCGACGGGGCCTGGAAGACCTGCGCGCCCGAGGCAGTGGCGGCGGCCAGCGTGACGGCACTGCGGGTTGGCAAGGGGGCGCCGCCCAGCAGCAGCGTGTGGAGCGCGCGATCCTCAAGGCGATCCAGGACCACCCCAGGTCGAACCTGCTGGTGACCTTCCTGGCGGAAGTGCAGGATCTGCGCGGCAAGCACGCGGAGGCCATCGACGTTTACCTTCGGCTGCTCAAGCAGAGCAACGACAACCCGGTGGTGTTGAACAACCTGGCCTTCCTGCTGGCCATCACCGACCGCGACCCGGCGGAAGCGCTACGGCTGGTGAACCTAGCGATCGACAAGGCGGGACCGCTGGCGGACCTGCTCGACACGCGGGCGGTGGTGTATTTGAAGCGCAAGCAGGGCGAACCGGCCGTGCAGGACATGCAGCAGGCCGTCGCCCAGCGCGAGTCGGCCCCCTTCTACGTCCACCTGGCCCAGGCTCGCGCCCTGAAGGGGGACCGGGCTGGGGCGGCGCAGGCGCTGCAGAAGGCGTTTGCCGAGCGGTTCCACCTGAGCGAGCTGCACGCGCTGGAACAGCCGGAACTGCGGCAGCTGGCGGCGACGCTCGGGCTGGAGAAGGAGCTGCGCGACACGCTTGACGGCAAGGCGCGGCCGTAGTGGTCTGCCCCACGTCTGTGCTGAGCCCGACGTGCCAGCGAGGAATGTCCCGCGCTGGCACGTCGGGCTCAGTGTGTTTCCGCCAGCGCTCAATTCCAGTCAGGCCCCAGGGGGATGCCGTCCTGCGGGTCGCACGCCTGCGCCCAGGTGGTGGCGCTGATGCCGGCCGTGAGGAAGCGTACGCTGCCGTCGCCCAGGCAGACGTTGATGCCGCCGCTGTGCCCGGACTCGGCCCTGCTGAAATCGCAGCCGTTGATCCAGTCGGGCCGAACCTCGAACAGGGCACACGGAGGGGAGTATCCCGACCCGACGGGCATCTGGACGATGTTCAGACAGAACACCGGCCGGCAGATGGTGTCGGAACTCGACCACAGGTTGGTGCCCGTGGTGATGTTGTTCGGGTTGCCGGTCGAGCCGCAGGTGCCGTAGCGCTCGGTGAACACAATGACATTGGAGGTGCCGTCGCGGAAGATGCTCTGGATCGTCCCGGAGCCCTGCTCGCGCCGGTTCATGTCAGCCGGGAAGGGGCCGACCCAGCCGGGGTTGCCGAACACGAAATAGTTCGCTGCGTAATTGCCGATGGCCCGGGTTTGGGAGTTGGTGGAGGTGTTCACGCCCAGGTGGGTGCTGCCCGAAGGGCTGGGATCCATCGGGCACAGGTAGGCCGGCACGACCGCAGACATAACCGGGGTGCCGTTCACGACTGTGTTCACGTTGCCGTTGGCCGCCTGGTACAAGGTCTCCTGCTCGACGTAGGGCAACAGCCAATCGAAGACCGTGAAACCGATGGCCCCGTTGTACGACGGGGCGGCGAAGGTGATGGCGCCGGTGGAACTCGGGCGCACAGCGGCGGCAGCGCCCTGTTGACGCCGTGGAGGTTGTGCAGGGCGACGCCGAGTTGCTTGAGGTTGTTCTGGCACTGGACGTTAGCGGCGGCTTCGCGGACTTTTTGCACGGCGGGCAGGAGCAGGCCGATCAGGATCGCGATGATCGCGATGACGACCAGCAGCTCGATCAGCGTGAAGGCAGTTGAGGAGCGGGATGGTGCAGCGCGCATGGGAGGCCTTTCCTTCGCTGAGGGAGAAGGTCCAATCCGCCGGGCACCAAGGCGGGACGATCCGATTTCCAGGCGGCAGAAAACAAGACTGCCCTGGAAATTTAAGGGTAAAAATACTCTACAATCGGGAAAAGGTCAAGTGTATGAAGTAAAATTCATCAAAGACATGAAAAAATACCGGAAGTGAGTCCAGTACCCGCAACCAACAACCCTCACCGTCGAAAGCGCGCCCCCTGATTTTCGCCAATTCCTTGCCTGACGCCAGGGCTTTTTTCGCCCCCCTGGCTCTGCCCCTCTCGACCGCGTTACCCCTGCCGCGCTTCCTCGTTGTCTGCTTCGACGACCGCGCTGAAAAAAAAAAACTATACTCCAGAAGAGTTCCTCCCGACAGCGGCGCCCGGCGCGGGGAGGAGGACCGGCGACCTGAACCCTGCGCTATTTTCCGGCTCGCTCGCATCGGCGGAGCGCGGGGGTTGTGCGGCTACGTTGAACAGGGATTTCCGGCCATGGCCATGGTTTGTCCAGAGTGTGAACGCACCTATCCCCAGGCGTTGCAGTGCCCCGGTTGCGGCGTCCGCCTGCAGTACCAGGCCGTGCCGCGCCGCGCCGCCCTGACGGGGGCAGGCCCAGCCCCGGCCGGCCAGTGGCAGCACACGCCCTGGGGCCGCATCCTCGTCGGCCTGCTGCTGACGCAGGGCCTGGCTTATGGGTTGCAGATGTTGTGTACCGCCGGCCTGCTGGCCACCGATGCGGAGGCCACGCGCACCGTCTGGGCGACGCTGTTCGGCCTGGTGCTGTTGCAGGCGCTGCAGGGGCTCAGCCTGTGCATCGGCGGCGGACTGACGGGAGCCGGCCAGAGCCGCGGCCTGTTTCTGGGAGCGCTGCTCGGCATGGCGCACACGGCGGTGTGGATGGCCGCGCAGCAGCTGCGCGGCGAGCGTCTGACGGAGATCAACCTGTACGCTCAGCCGGTGCTGAATCTGACCTTCGGCGCCCTGGGCGGCCACATCGGCTCGCTGATCTGGCGGCCGTTGCCGACCGTGACCACGCCGCTGACGGCACCGGCCAAGCCCCGAGAAAGCGCCGCGGCGACCCGTTTGCGGTTGCTCGACGGGCCCATCGCCTGGGCGCGCGTGGCTGCCGGCGTCGGCATCGTCCTGGCCGGCGTGCTCTGGCCCAAGGTCATCCTTGATTTCGTGGTGAACGCCAGCGCCGGCCAGCTGTCGTTGACCTCGCACCTGCAGGCCCAGCTCATCACCTGGGAGATCACCGGTCTGATCACGTTGTTCGGCGGTGCCTGGGCGGGCGCGACCACGCGCAACGGCCTCAAGCAGGGCCTGTGCGTTGGCGTGAGCGGCAGCTTCATCCTCACCGTCATTCAGATGTTCAACCGTCAGGCCGTGCTGGAACAGACGCTGTTCGTCGCCATTTGTACTCTGTGCCTGACGATCGCGGGCTCGTGGTTCGGCGGTCAGCTCTTCCCGCCCATCGCCCCGACGCGCCGCCGAGCCGCCCTGGATTGAGGCCAGCTACCCTTCCACCCCCGCGTTGGCCTGGCCGAACACCCGGTCATACGCCGCCGTCGCCGCCGGCCCCAGGCGCTCCGCCAGGCGCCGATACGCCGCTCGCCGGTAGTCCCACTCCCCGGAGCGCGGCACCTGCTCCAGCCAGTCGAAGAGATGCACCCGACCCAGATCGTCAAAGTCCTCCCGCGACAGGGACACCGTTTCGCCGGTGATGCGGTCGCGGATCGTGTAGGGCTCCGCCGCCTGGTCCAGCACGCGGTCGAACGAGGCGCGATCCATGGCGCAGTTGAGGTAAGCCAGCCGCTCGGCCCGGTCGCCGGCCAACGCGCGGACCTCGGCGCGGCGCTCCAGCGGCAGCGTGAAGCCCTGGAAACGCTCGGTGCCGTAGAGCGAATGCAACAGGCCCGCCCGGCACACGTCCTGCGAACAGCCCTGCGTCTCCAGCAAGCGCTGCACGGCAACCAGATGGCCCAGGTAAGTCTTGTGCGTGTGCGGCACCTGCTCGACACCGATGCCGAGTAGAAAGTCGGTCAACCGCCTACTGTCCTTGTCCATGTGTCGCTCTCCGGGTATGCTCCTCCCACTTCGCCAACCAACCTCATTTTAACCGAAGGAGTGCGCATGGCCATCCGACCCATCCCCGAGGGCTACCACACGGTGACGCCCTACCTGATCGTCCACGACGCCGCCCGCGCCCTGGAGTTCTACCGCCAGGCGTTCGGCGCCACCGAACTGATGCGCCTGACCGGCCCCAACGGCAAGATCGGCCACGCCGAGATCCGCATTGGCGACTCGCCGATCATGCTCGCCGATGAGCATCCGGCGATGGGCGCGATCAGTCCGCAGACGCTCGGCGGCGCGGCGGTGAGCATTTTGCTGTACGTTGAGGATGTGGACGCGCGCTTCGCCCAGGCCGTCGCCGCTGGTGGCACCGTCCTGCGACCGCTCCAGGACCAGTTCTACGGCGACCGCTCCGGCACGCTGCGCGACCCGTTCGGCCACACCTGGTCCCTCGCCACGCACAAGGAGGACGTGTCGCCCGAGGAGATGGAGCGCCGCGCCGCGGCGTTCATGAAGCAGCAGGCCGGCGCCTGACGGGACGGTTCTTGTTTCGGGTCGGAGCCCGAGCGCCAGCGGTGGCCCCGCGCTGGCGCTCGGGCTCCGACCCACTACGATAATCCAATCTCTCGTTGAATCCATTTCCCCTCATCGGGGCCACTGCATGAGCGAGCCAACCGCAAAACCCGAACCGGCGCCCACGTCGGCCCCGCAGCGCAGCGCCTTCCGCGCCGTCCTGTACGAGACGATCTACTGCGCCATCCTTGGCGCCCTGGTCGGCTACTTCGGCGGTTGGCAACAGCCCGCGTCGCTGCTGGAAGGCGTCACGGACCTGGCGAAGTTGGGGGCGCTGGCGGGGGCGGGCATCGGCTTCGTGGTGGGCTTCGTGCTGGCGCTGGTGAACCGCAGCAGTCTGCTGGGGGCGCTGCGGGCGGCGGTGCTCGGCTGCCTGTTCGCGGCGGTGTTCGTGGCGGTGCTGGGCGGCGCCGCGGGCGCCCTCATTTACGCCACCGGCGGCTGGCGCGGCGGCCCCCGGGCGGGCCTGTATGGGGCCCTGGCCGGGGCGGTGTTCGGCATCCTGTACGGGTTCGTCAGCTACCGGCTGGAGCACGGCCGACTGACGAAGAAGTAAGCCATTTCACACATGTTCCCCCGGCGGGTAACCTCATCACGTGGCACGGCTCTCCAGAGCCGTGCCACATGAGCATCTTTGCTGCCGGAGTAATAGTTCCCCTGACCGCTACGGCTTGCCGGCGCGCCCCCCTTCCGGGTCGGATTGTAACGGCTCCGCCGTCGCGCCGCCGCCGCCGCGCGCGTAGTATGGGTTACCGACCGCGGCCCGGCGGCCGATACCAAACCCAAGCCCCCCCGGAAACCAATCTCCTCTGGATGAACACCGCATGACTCGCTCCTCCCCGGCCCCTTCCCTGCGGCCCTGGCTGTTCCGTGGCGTCCTGGCGACGGCGTGCCTGCTCGGCCTGGTCAGCGCCGCCCTGGTGGCACAGACGCGCTGGCCGACGTATCTCGCGGCTCTGGAAGAAGGCGCCCGGACAGTGGGCCGCCCATCTTCCCGCAGGCGCCAGCCCAGCAACGGCAGCAGCATCTCAAGCGTCTGGGCGTCGAGCGCTGGCACGCGGGCGGCTGCCGCGGCGCCGGCATCAAGATCGCCGTCCTCGACACCGGCTTCCGCGACTACCGCAACTTCCTGGGTGGTGTGTTGCCCGCGCACGTCACCGTTAAATCCTTCCGCAACGATGGCGTCCTGGAATCGCGCGACAGCCAGCACGGCATCCTGTGCGGCGAGGTGCTGCACGCCCTGGCGCCGGACGCGGAGCTGCTGTTCGCCAACTGGGAGCCGGATCGGCCCGAGAAATTTTTGGAGGCCGTGCGCTGGGCGAAGCAGCAGGGGGCCCGGATCATCTCCTGCTCGCTCATCATGCCGAGCTGGAGCGACGGTGAGGGCGGCGGCGCGGTCAACGAGGGGCTGGCCGGCCTGCTCGGCGGCGGCGCCGACCCCGGTGACGTGCTCTGCTTCGCCAGCGCCGGCAACACCGCGCAGCGGCACTGGTGTGGCACCCTGCGGCCGGACGCCGACGGCCACCATCAGTGGCGGGCGGGCGTCACCGGCAACGCGCTGAGCCCGTGGGGCAACGAGCGCGTCTCGGTCGAACTGTATGGTCGGTTCACCGGCAACGCCCGCCTGACGGTGGTCGAGACGCGGACGGGAGTGCAAATCGGCTCCGCGGCGGTGACGCGCTCGAAGGCGGCGGCCACCGGCGGCAGCGCGGTGGTGCGCTTCCTGCCGCAGCCGCTGCAGCGCTATGAGGTGCGGCTGAGCGTGGCGGGCGGTTTCGTGGGGGATCCGAACGCGCTGTTCCACGTGGTGGCCCTGGGCGCGCACCTGGATTGCGTGGAGACCCAGGGCAGCATCCCGTGCCCGGCCGATTGCCGTAGCGTGCATGCCGTCGGCGCGGTGGACGACGACGGTGTGCGGCAGCCGTACAGTTCGTGCGGGCCGAATTCGCTGCTGCCGAAGCCGGACCTGGTGGCGGAGGTGCCGTTCCCGAGCCTGTGGCGAGCGCGGGCCTTCGCGGGCACCTCGGCGGCGGCCCCGCAGGCGGCGGCGCTGGCAGCGCTGGTGTGGGCGCGCTACCCGGACTGGACCGCCGCCCAGGTCAGCCAGGCCCTGCGGCGCACGGCCCGCGACCTCGGCCCGGCCGGCCACGATCACGAAACCGGCTACGGCTGCGTCGCCCTGCCGTGAGCTTTTTCCCACGCCTCGGCCATCTCGATGCGTTCGACGGCCGGTGGGTGGCTGGCGAAGAACCAGACCGCCACCGGCGCCGGGGCGACATCGCCGAGGTTGTCGGTCACCAGCCGCTTTTCGGCCTCGATGAACGCCTGCGGTTGGCCGGCCAGTTTCAGGGACATCTCATCCGCCTGGCGCTCGAAGTGCCGGCTGATGGCCATCTCCACGGGGCTGGCGATCCAGCCGCCGATGAGCAGCAGCAGGCCGATCAGCGGCACCGCCGCCGGGTCGCTGGGGTTGCGCAGCAGGAACGGCCGCCGATTCACCGCCCAGCGCAGAATGCGGTCCATCACGAACAGGCCGCACAACGCCCCGAGCACCGCCAGGGCGATGCCCTTGACGATGTGCTCGTGATACCAGTGGCCGACCTCGTGGGCCAGGATTGACTCGATCTCGGCCGCCTTCTGCACGCGCTGCTGTTCGCGCTCGTTGGCGGCCAGCAGCGGCCCCGTCCCCTGCGGCGCCGCCAGCAGGCCGACCACGCCGGTCACGTCGGTCGCGTCCGGCTGCTGGTACGGCTTGAGCAGGTTGTCATAGACGACGATGCGTTGCGTGGCGCCGAAGCCGGTGAAGTAGGCGTTGGTGTGTTTGCTGCGCCGCGAGGCGTCCATGACCAGCACCTCGTTGACGGACACGCCAGCCTTGTCGGTCACCTGCTCGAAGCGGCGGAGCAGGTAGGGATCCTTCAGCGGCGTGAAGGTGTTGAAGATCGGGTTGATGACGATCGGAATGAGGAACGCATACGCTGCGGCGAGCAGAGCACTGGCGGCGGCGGCGATCAGCCACCACCAGCGCGGCCACAGCCGCATGATGCCGAACAGGCCGACCAGCAGAATACCGTACTGCACGGCGCCGAGCAGGAACGACTTGGCGTAATCAGGGAACCAGTCGGCGATGGTGCGCGTGGACATGCCCCAGGCCCGTGTGTGCTCCAGTCGCAGCAACCGCAGCGGCGTGGCCGTGATTTCCTCCGCGACGTAGAGCGTGGCTCCGACGAGCAGCAGCGTCAACAGCCAGCGACCGCCCGTGCGCCGGTCCCAGAAATCCGCCAGGCGCCGCCCCCATCCCTGGCAGACCAGCAGCAGGAGCAGCGTCCAGTTGATGGCGATCTGGCCCCACATGAAGAGGGAGCGTTGCAGACCGTAGCGCATGCCGGTTTCGATCTGCGCGGGCGTGAAGTAGTGCCGCGCCCGCTCCAGCAGTTCCGGGGAGTGCGGGAAGGTGGTGAGGCAGAACAGCGCCGCCAGCGCTGCGATCAGCAGTCCAACGGCGAGACCGAGGCCGGGCGTGCGTTTGAGCTGTGTTGGCGGTGGGCCAGCAGCGATGGAAACGTCCATGATGCGTCCGAAAGGAGTGGAGTTCGCGGCGCCGCACAACAAATCGGCACCCGTTTACTTGATACGCGGGGCGAAGGTGCGCGGGCCGGAAACGGCTTGAGTCGCTGGCGGTGCCGCCGCGGCCGCTGCTGCCGCCGAGGGCAGGATGTCCGGCTCCACCTGGTAGGCGTCCGCCAGCTTGTTCATCTGGTTGAACAGCCCGACGACGGCCAGCACTTCGCCGAGCTGCGTGTCGTCCAGGCCGAGCTTCTGCGCTGCCGCGGTGTGAGTTGATGCAGTAGCGGCACGAGTTCGTCACCGACACCGCCAGGGCGATGATCTCCTTGGTGAGCAGATCGACCTTGCCCGGCTGCATGATCGCCTTGAGGCGCGTCCAGCACAGAGACAGATGCTCCGGGTGGGTCGCCAGCGCCCGCCAGATCGCCGGCACGAAGTTAATCTGCTTCGTCGCCTTGATGTCGCGGAACACCTCCTGGACAACCGGGTCGGGGCAGTCTTCGGGGACGAGTTCGACGGTTGGCATGATCGCCCTTTCTGTACGGTGCCAGGCACCGCTTACGGTTTCTGTACCGCGGCCCGCCGGAAGGTGTAAACGGTGCCCGGCGGGTTCTGTTTTGGGAGGTCGAAGGTCGCCTGGCGTTCGGATTCCGTTCGCCACAAGCACATGACCAGGGTATCGGCGTCGAAGCGGTAGATGCCGGTCATCCACACTTTACCAGTGAGCGGCTTATTAAAAGTGATCCGTGGCGGGTTCGCGTTCGGATCGACATCAACGCGGCCAGTGATGGAAAGGCGCCCCTCCGTCACCGTGGCGGAGTCGCCCTTGAATTCGATCACTAGAATCATCTCCGCATCAACACCGGTTTGTTTCTCAGTGCGGACGCACTGCCAACTCCCTTCGACGGAGGTTTGCTTGCTTCTCTGCTGGGAATCAACGTCGGTTGGAAGCGTCAGAGCGGCCACCACCGCCGCGACGAACACGGTTCGCATGGCATCCTGCCTTTCCGCAAGGAACCCACTTTCCGCCGGTCGCGGCGTAGCGCGCTGCGCTACGCCGCGACCGGCAGAACAGATGGGCTATTGCTCCATGATTTCCTTCGACTTCTTGTCCGCCATATCCTGAATCTTGTCCTCGTGCGTCTTCAGCAGCGTCTGCACTTCTTCCTTGCCCTGATCGCGCTCGTCCTCGGTCATCTCCTTGTTCTTCTCGGCCTGATCGAAATGCTTGTTGCTGTCGCGGCGGATGTTGCGGCAGCTGACCTTGGCCTCTTCGGCGGACTTCTTGATGCGCTGCACCATCTTCTGCCGCTGTTCGCCGCTCATCGCCGGCACCGTCAGGCGGATCATCTTGCCGTCGTTGTTCGGCGCCATGCCCAGGTCGCTGCTACGGATGGCCTTCTCGATGTCCTTGAGCACGCCCGCGTCGAACGGGCGGATGAGGATTTGCGACGGCTCTGGTGTGCTGATCTGCGCCAGCTGCTTCAGCGGCGTCGGCGAACCGTAATACTCCACGCGGATGCTGTCCACCAGCGCCGGCGTGGCCCGGCCGGTGCGCAGGCCGCGCAACTCGTTGCGGAAGACATCCACGGCCTTCTCCATCCGCTCCTCGCAGTCCAGTAAAATGTCGTCGCTCGTCATGGCTTGGGTCCCGCAGGGTTAGACCTTTTCCGTCACCAGCGTGCCGATGGTATGGCCGGCAATGGCCCGTTCGATGTTGCCTTCGCGCTTGAAATTGAACACCAGGATCGGCAGTTTCGCCGCCCGGCACAGGTCGATGGCGGCGGTGTCCATCACCCGCAAATTATCGCGGATCACCTGGTCGTAAGTCAACTTCTCGTAGCGCACCGCGTGTGGGTTCAGCTCCGGGTCGGCGCTGTAGACGCCATCGACCTTCGTCGCCTTGAGCAGGATGTCGGCCTGCAGCTCGCAGGCGCGCAGGGCGGCGGCGGTGTCGGTCGTCACGAAGGGGTTGCCGGTGCCGCCGGCCAGGATCACGATGCGGCCCTTCTCCAGGTGCCGGGTACAGCGGCGGCGGATGTACGGCTCGGCCACGCTCTCCATGCGGATGGCGGTCTGCAACCGCGTCTCGCAGTTCAGGCTCTCCAAAGCGTCCTGCAGCGCCAGACCGTTCAGGATGGTGGCGAGCATGCCCATGTGGTGGGCGGTGGCCTGCTTGATGACATCGCCGCCGGCGCTGAACTGGGCGCCGCGCAGGATGTTGCCGGCCCCCACCACAATCGCCAGCTGCACGCCGCGCTCCAGCACACGCTTGGCCGTGCGCGCGATGTTCAGCGTCTCGTCGATGCTGATGCCGCTCTTGCCGACGTAGCCGAAGCCCTCGCCGCTGAGCTTCAATATGACGCGGTGGTACTTCGGTTTCAACGGATCAACGGCGGGTTGAGAATCGTCCATCAGGGTGCCTGGGGTTGCGGAGTGGGTATCACTCTCGCCATTGTAGCGGCGGCGGCGAATCAAGGCGAGCGGGGTCGCGTCAGCGCCCCGTGCGCGCTATCGAGCGCACGGGGCGCTGACGCGACCCCGCTCGCCCCGGCCGTTTGACGCTCTGCGCATCGCTTGTTAGAGTGAAATCATGAAGAAAGGTGTGCCGGTGTCGCCGGGTGTGGCCGTCGCCCGCGCTTACTGCGTGGACGAGGTGCTGGCCCGCCGCGAACCCAGTAAACTCGACGAAGCCGCCCTGTCCGACGAGGTCGTTCGGTTCGACCACGCCTGCGCCGCCGCGGCCAGGGAACTGGACGCTATCGTCGCGCGCGTGCAGCTCCCAGGTCGGCGACGAGGCGGCCGCCATCTTCCAGGCCCACCGCCTGCTGCTACGCGACCCCGTACTCACCGCACGCGTCAAGAATGCCATCCTCACCCAGCACGTCGATGCCCGCACCGCCCTGCACGACGTGCTCGACGAGTACGCCGCCCTCTTCGGCCAGATCAAGGACGAGTACCTCAAGGAACGCATGGCCGACATCCGTGATGTCATCGGCCGCGTCATCGCCCAGCTGGCTCTGCAGCAGGATGGCCATCGCCACACCCTGGAAGTCAACGAACCCGTCATCATCGTCGCCCCGGAAATCCTGCCGTCGCAGGCGCTGACGTTCGACCGGCTGCAGGTGGCCGGCATCATCACCGAGGCCGGCGGCACCACCGGCCACGCCGCCATCCTGGCGCGGTCGCTCGGCATCCCCGCGGTCTCGGGCCTGCGCGGCATCCTGCGTGAAGTGCAGACCGGCGACCTGATCGCCCTGGACGGCCGCGAGGGACACGTCTATCTGCGGCCGGGCGCCGAGGTGGAGGCGGCCTACCGCAAGCTGCAGCGCGAGTACGTGGACATGCGCGACCGGCTGATCGAGAACCGCGATCAGGAGCCGGTGACGCGCGACGGCGAAGCCGTGCGAGCTGCTGGCCAACGTCAACGGGCCGCCGGATGCGTTCATGGCGGTCAAGGCGGGGGCCTGTGGCGTCGGCCTGTACCGCACCGAATACCTGTTCCTGACGCATCCGACGGTGCCGTCGGAGGAGGAGCAGCTGGCGGCATACCGGGCGGTGATCGAGGCGGCGCCGAACCGTACCGTGACGATCCGCACGCTGGACCTGGGCGGCGACAAGCACGTGGCGTACCTGAACCCGCTGCACGAGGCCAACCCGTTCATGGGCTGGCGCAGCATCCGCCTGAGCGGCGCCTACCCGGAGTTCTTCCAAACGCAGTTGCGCGCCATCCTGCGCGCGGGACTGCACGGTCAGATCAGCCTGCTGTTCCCCATGATTAGCACCGTCGAGGAGGTGCAGCGCCTCAAGCGCGATGCTCAAGCGCACCCGGCAGGCGCTGCGGCGGGCGGCGGTGCCGTTCAGCGAGGACGTGCCGGTCGGCATCATGATCGAGGTGCCGGCGGCGGCGCTGTGCATCGACACGCTGCTGCAAGAGGTCGATTTCGTCAGCATCGGTTCCAACGACCTGATCCAGTACGTCATGGCCGCCGACCGCGACAACCCCAAGGTGGCGCACCTGTGCGAGCCGTTCACCCCGGCCATCATGAAGCTGCTGGCGTACGTCATCCGGGCGTGCAACGCCCACGGCAAGCCGGTGACGCTGTGCGGCGAAATGGCCGGCCGGCCGCGCTGCTTCCTGCCGCTGTTCGGCATGGGACTGCGCCGCTTCAGCATGAGCCCGGCGTTCGTGCCGTCGATCAAGGAGATGGTGCGCCGCACGCAGCGCGAACTGGCCGAGGAGGTCGCCGAGCGTGTGCAAGCGATGAAGACCGTCGGCGAGGTGCGCGGCTACCTGACCAAACAGACAAAATCCCTGTGCCCGAATGTTGCCTTTCTGGACGTGCGGCAGTAATTTACCTACACCCTTGACGTTTCGCTGCCAGCGCCCTCGCTCCCACGCGGAGCGTGGGAACGCATGGTTGCGACGCTCCGCGTCGCGCCTGCCCAGCGGTGGGGACGGGATGCAGAGCGTCCCAGGACTCGCATTCCCACGCGGAGCGTGGGAACGAGGAAACCGATTCCGCAGTTGCAACACACCTTTGGCACACGATTTTTCGTGTTTTCCGGGGTGTTTTGATACTACAATTAGGGTCGGGCTGCCGATTCTGGCGACCCTACCAACGACACAAACTTTGCCAGCAGACGCAGCCTCTTGGGAGGCGAGAAGGCTGAGCGAAAAGCAAAAAACTCCTTGAAGTTGGGACGGGTGCCGATATATTTTCATATCTCCACCCGAAACGGGTCGTTTCTCGTGTTTTGAGGGGACGTTTATGTCGAGTAGCGTGATGGCGGAGTTGGATTTCATCGAAGAGTTGCGGTTGCGGCGCTGGGCGCGGGAACATTACGTCCCGGCCGGCCAGCGGGAGCACAACTGGCACCCGGTCGTGCATGAGGAGATGGAGAAGAAGGATCAGGAGGGCGATCCCCGCCTGGCTGGCCTGTCGTACGCCTGGACCAAGAGCTGACCACCCCGTCCACGCCGACCCGAGGCCCCGACCTCTCCCGAATTCGGCCGCCTCGGGTCATGGTTTTTCCAACCCGCAGTAAACTCAGCGACATCCTACCAACCGCGGTTCCCCGCGGCGGCGCACCCGGTGCGCCGGCGTTTTCCCGGAGGGCCTGATTCATGGGCTTCTTTTCCGGCGCCTCACCTGCGCCCGTTACCGCGTCGCCGGCGCCGCCCCGCGCGCCTTCGGCCCTGACGAACTGCAAAAACTGGACGCTGCGGCCATCGGCAAGCAGCGCGTGGTCAGCGCCGATGGCGTGCAGGCCGGCTGGACTGCCGGCGACCACATCCTCGACACGCGCTTCGACCTGGCCAAGAACGTCAGCAACGACACGCTGCACTTCGCCCTGCGCGTGGATGCCCAGAAGATCCCGGGTGAGTTGCTGCGCGCCTACACGCAGGTGGAGCTGGAGGCGCAGGCGGCGGCCAACCCGAGCGGCCGGCCCAGCGCCCGCCAGCGCCGCGAGGCGCGCGAGACGGCCCGTGAGCGCCTCGAAGCCGAGGCCGCCGACGGTCGCTTCCTGCGCCGCCAGGCGTTCGAGCTGCTCTGGGATGCGCAGTCGAACGAGCTGCTGGTCGGCACCACAGCGATCACGATGATCGACCGGCTGCACACGCTGTTCCAGCAGACGTTCGGCCGCGGTTTCGAGATGCTGAGCGCCGGCCGCCAGGCGTTCGCCCAGGCGGAGACGCGCAACCAGACACGCGGCGTCGATGACGCCTTGCCGGCGGTGTTCCTGCCCGGCGTCAGCACGGCCGAAATCGCGTGGCTGCCGGACGAGAACAACCGTGACTACCTGGGCAACGAATTTTTGCTGTGGTTGTGGTACGTGCTGGAGAACGAGTCGGACACGTTGACGCTGGCGGACGGTTCCGAGGCGGCGGTGATGCTGGCGCGGACGCTGGTGCTGGAGTGTCCGCGTGGCGTGTCGGGCAAGGAGAGCATCAGCAGCGATGGACCGACACGGTTGCCGGAGGCGCTGCGGGCGATCCAGTCGGGCAAGCTGCCGCGCAAGGTCGGCCTGACGGTGGTGCGGCACGACCAGCAGTACGAACTGACGTTGCAGGCGGAGACGCTGGCGATCTCCGGCGCCCGGCTGCCGCCGCCGGAGGGCGACGACGAGCGCGCCCGCCTGGACGAGCGCGTGACGCAGCCTGCGGCACTTCCTGGAGACGCTGGATTTGCTGTACGACGCCTTCGGGGCGCGGCGGTTCGGCGCCGGCTGGTCCAAGGATCTGGCTCGCATTCAGAAGTGGCTCAGCCGTGACGAGCGCAGCCGGCTGTCCGGAGTCGGTTAGTCAGGATGAGGGCGTGAGGGGTGACGTACAGCGGCGGACCTGTGTTTCACCCCCTCACCTCTTCACCTTGTCACCCCCTCACCGCCTGCTAGGATTCCTCCAAACCCTCGCCCGCACCACAGGCCGTTGTCATGCCCATCGAAATCGTCTGCGAATCCTGCTCGGCCCGGCTGCGCGTCGCCGACGAGCACCAGGGCAAGACTGTGCGCTGCCCGAAATGCAAGAAGCCGATCCCGGTGCCCACGGCCCCGGTTCCTGAAGTTCTGGAGGACACCCTCGAAACTGACCTGGAACTGGTCCGGCCAGGAGAAGACCCCTTCGCGCACCTCGACGAGGTGGACGAAAAGGTGCAGCAGCTGATTACCGACGAGCTGGAGCGCGACGAGCAAGTCATCTGGGTCGGCCGGCCGCCAGAGGACGAGTACAAGTCCAATCCGGTCCTGCTGTACATCATCGGCGGGGTGAGCGGGGTGCTTTCTCTGTCGTGTTTGGGAATGCCCTTCTGCTGCATGGGCTTGAACACCGGGGACCGGTTCACATCCCACCCCATGGCCTGGATTGTGTTTATCGGCGGCTTCCTCCTCCTGGCCGCGATGGCCGGCGCGGTGACTTACGCCGCCGCGTACATGCCGAACCACATCGCCCGCCGGCCGTGCTACGTGCTCACCGACCGCCGTATCCTGGCCACCGAGGGCGTCAAAACGCTCAAGATCGCGCCGGCCACGTACATCGCCAAGATGCGCCGCCAGGATTTGCCCAGGCGGCGCGGCCACGGCAACCTGCACATCCCCATCAAGGCCAGCGGCTACGACGACGCCCGCATCAAACTCGACACCATCCCGGACGTGGCGGCCGTCGAGCAGCTGATCCGCGACGTGCTGCTGGAGGGCAAACGGCCGCCAGGGCGCTGAATGGCAGCGCTAAGCCGCAAGCGGCAGAACAGCAGGGATGGCGCTTCACCCCAGAGGTTCTGCCGCTTGCGGCTTAGCGCTCGGCCGCCTGGAATTTTTCCAGTTCCACAAGGATTTCCACCTCGCGGTTCTTGACGATCTGCTTGACCATGCCGACGTTGGCGGCGTACCAGGTCGTGATCGCGGTCTTCTCGCCGCCCACCTTGAGGTCGGTGGTGGTGACCTTGAGGGCTCGATAGGGCTTGCCGCGCACGGTGACCGCCTCGAACTCCTGGGAGTACCGGCCCTGCAGTTCCTGACCGGCGGTGCGCGACTGCACCTGCCAGTGCGCGTCCTTTTTGGCCGGCACCTTGCACAGGCACAGCGGCGGCAGCAGGTCAAAGGCGTTGGCGCGGAAGCGGTAGACGCCATCGGGCCGCACGCCGACGTACTCGACCACGGTGGTGCCGTCGCCCTTCGTCTCCAGGCGGGCGCACCACTGCTTGTCGATCAGTTCGTGCTTGACCACGCGCGTGACCAGGGTGCGCGGGCCGACGCGATACTCCCAGCGATTGCTGACCTGGAGCGGGAAATAGGGCGAGTCCTTGAAGCCCTGCTTGTCGGCCTGGGCCGCGGCGGACGGCAGCCCCAGCGCCAGGGCGGCGACCAGCAGGACGGCGGTACGGGGCATGTGGGGCACCTCGAACGGGGAATCGCCACAGGGCTAGCGCGTCGCCAGCAGCTCGCGCACCACGCGGCCCGGCGACATCGGCAGTTCGTACAGGCGCACGCCGACCGCCCGGTAAATGGCGTTGGCCAGCGCCGCGGGCGGCGGCACGATCGGCACCTCACCGACGCCGCGCACGCCATAGGGGTGGTGCGGGTTCGGCACCTCCACCAGCACCGCGTCGATCATTGGCAGGTCCAGGCTCGTCGGCATGCGATAATCGAGATAGCTGGCGTTGGTCATCTGGCCCTTGTCGTTGTAGACGTACTCCTCGTTCAGGCCCCAGCCGATGCCCTGCACCGCGCCGCCCTGAATCTGCCCCTCGACGTAGCTGGGGTGGATGGCGGTGCCCACGTCCTGCACCGCCGTGTAACGCAGGATGGTCACCTTGCCCGTTTCCGCATCGACCTCCACATCGACAATGTGCGTGGCGAACGCGCCGCCGGCGCCGGGCGGATCGACGCTGGCGCGGCCGACGACCGTGCCGCCGGTGTGGTGCAGCTTCGCGGCCAGTTCCTTGAACGTGAAGTGCTTCGCCGGATCGCTCTGGCAGGTCAGCACACCGCGCTCGTACTTCACGTCCGCCGGCGACGTGCCCCAGAGGTGCGCCGCCCGCGCCGCCAGCTGCCGCTTGATGTCCTGCGCCGCCTCGTAGGCGGCCCAGCCAGTGGCGAAGGTGACACGACTGCCGCCGGTCACGTCGGTGTAGCCGACCATGTCCGTGTCCGCCACCACCGGCTTCACGTCCTCCGCCCGGATGCCGAGCGCTTCCGCCAGCTGCATCGCAATCGACGTGCGCGTGCCGCCGATGTCGGTCGAGCCCTCGACCAGGCTGACGCTGCCATCGGCGTTGACGCTGGCGGTGGCGCTGGACTTCAGGCCAATGTTGAACCAGAAGCCCGACGCGACGCCGCGGCCGCGGGGTCTGGTCGGGAGACCAGACCCCAACGAGGGGAGCGGGGTCTGGTAGTGCGGATGCTGCCGGGCCGCCTCGACCGTCTCCAGCATGCCGATGCGCGGATACACCGGGCCGTCCGCGCGGCGGGTGCCCTCGCGGGCGCCGTTGCGCAGCCGGAAGTCAAGCGGGTCGATGCCCAGCTGCTCGCACAGTTCATCGACGACGGTCTCGGCGGCGAAGGCGGCGTTGGTGGCGCCGGGCGCCCGGTACGCGCTGGTGGCCGGCTTGTTGACCACCACATCGTAACCGTCAATGGTGACATTGGGGATGTCATAACACGCGAAGACGCACATGGCCCCCGGGCCGACGGGCGACCCAGGGTAAGCGCCGGCCTCGTAAGCGAGGTACGCCTCCGCGGCGGTCAGGCGGCCGTTCTTATCGGCGCCCAGCTTGACGCGGATGAACGAGCCGGGCGTCGGGCCGGTGCCCTCGAACACGTCGGCACGGCTCATGAGCACCTTGACCGGCTTGCCGGCCTTGCGGCTCAGCAGCGCCGCCACGGGTTCGAGGTAGACGCGAATCTTGCCGCCGAAGCCGCCGCCGATTTCCATCGGCACAACCTTGATGCGCGACACGGGCATTTGCAGCAACTCCGCCACCTGGGCGCGGACGGTGAACGCGCCCTGCGTGCTGCACCAGATGGTGAGCGCGCCGTCGGCGTTCCACAGCGCCGTGGCGTTGTGCGGCTCGATGTAGCCCTGGTGGACGGTTGCGGTGCGGAAGCTGCGCTCGATGACCAGGGCCGCCTCGGCGAAGCCCTTGGTGGTGTCGCCGAGCTTGAACTGAAAGTGCTTGGCGATGTTGGAGCCCTTGCCGGCGGCGCCGTTGGGGCCGGGCTGCTGGGCCAGCGACTCGGTGCGCAGGCCGGGGTGCAGCAGGGGAGCCTCGGGCCGCATGGCCGCGAGCACGTCGGTGACGGCCGGCAGCGGTTCGTAGTCCACCTCAATCAGCGCCAGCGCCTCCTCGGCGACGTGCGGGTTGCTGGCGGCGACGGCGGCGATGGCGTGGCCCTTGTACAGCACCTTTTCGCGAGCCAGGGTATTGCAGCTCAGGTGACGCAGGTTGATGGCGCCCTCGCCCAGCTCGGCGATGCGGTCGCCAGGCTCGGGCAGGTCCTGGGCGGTGACGACCGCCTCGACGCCGGGCAGCGCCAGTGCCTTGTTGACGTTGATGCCGCGGACGTGGGCGTGCGCGTGTGGACTGCGCAGGACGCGGCCGTGCAGCAGACCGGCCAGCTGCAGGTCGGCGCCGTAGAGGGCGCGACCGGTCACCTTGTCGAGGCCGTCGTGGCGGATGGGGCGTGTGCCGATCACCTGGTAGGGGGTGCTCACGGGGGGTCTTCCGTTGGGTTGGGGCGAGCGGTTGCCGCTGCGGGTTGTTATCGGAAATGCTCGCGAGACGGGCAAGGCAGCGGACCCCAGTTGTGGCGTGGTCCCCCAGTTGTGGCGTGGTCTCCGGACCACGCCACCGGGCCGAACCGAAGGTCTCCCCACCTTCCGGCGCCTGAAGAGGAGACCTTCGGTCGCAGCCGTGGCCCGGTCAGGAGACCGGGCCACAACTGGGAATGCTCCGAACCGCCAGCGGCAGTCAAGGGACTACTTCTGCAACTTCTCCAGCAACTTATTCGTGTCCTTGCGTAACTGCTCGTAAATCGCCATGTCCTGGCTGAGCGTGCGCAGCTGCGTCATCACCGCCGGCGTCTCGTTGATCCACTTGCGGCCGGCGGTCGTGGAGGCCATCTGCGACAGCGACTGCACCGCCATGACGCGGCCGTCGCCAATGCGCTTCTCCGTCACCTTCGCGCCGCCGATGGTCTTCTCGGCACTGCTGCCTTCCACCTTGCCGCCGGTGCCGGCGTAAATCTGAATCTTGTCGTCGCGGAGGAACTCCAGCAGCACGTCCATCGTCGCCTTCGGTGCCTTGTCGCGCTCGAAGATGCCCAGCAGGTAGGCACAATCGTAGCGAAGCATCTTGGCGTCGGGCTCACGGGCGTCGGTCATGAGCTTGGCCATCGCCGGGAACAGACCGGGGATGTCCACCATCTTCTCCCGATGGACGCGCAGGGCCCACAACGCCCGCTCACGCACGCGCATCGGAGCGGCCGGATCCTCGATGACCTTCAGCAGCCCCGGAGCCGCGGTCTTCGCCGCCGGCACTGGCCCGATCCGCGACAGCGCCACCGCCGCGTCGGCGCGCACCTCCATCCGCTCGCCGGCGTCCTGCACCATTGCCGCCAGGTCCGGCACCGCCTTCTCGGCATGCACTTCCAGACCGCCCAGCGCGACGGCAGCGTAGCGACGCATTTCCGCGTCCCTGTCCTTCAACGCCCGTTGCAGGTCCGGGGCGGCCTCCGCGGCGTAGGTGCCGATGTTCTTCAGCGCCGCGCACGCCTTCTTGCGATACTCCAGGTCGCCGGTGTTGAGCAGCCCACGCAGCAGCGGCACGGCCTGCTTGCCCGTTTCGCCGCCGATGTTGCCCAGGGCCATGGCCGCGTTGTTGCGCACCTCCGCGTCGCTGTCGCCCAGCGCCGCGATCAGCGGCCCGGCCTTTTTGGCGTCTTCCGGCGTCACCAGCCGTACCAGCGCCAGCACCGCCGCCCGCCGCAACTCGCCATCCCTGTCGTTGCAGCACGCCAGCAGGGCGTCCAGGGCCTTGCGGCCCTTGTCGGCATCGTGCTCGGCGACCGCGTTGGCCGCGTTCATTTTCACCTGCGGATCGGCGTCGCCGAGCAACTTCGTCAGCACGCCAACGTTATCGTTGCCGACCTGGCCCAGCGCCCAGGCGACGTTCTGACGCACGCCCACGCTGGCGTTGCCGGCCTGGCCGCGCAGCGCTGTCAGGATGGCCGGCGTCTCACGGCCCATGGTGCCCAGCGCCACCGCGGCGCTGCGCTGCACGGCCGGGTCGGGGGACCGGTTCAGCGCGTCGCACAGCGCGTTCTGGGCCTCGGGCGTCGGCGGGACACCGCTCTTGGAGCAGATTTCGCCCAGGGCGTAGGCCGCGGCTTCCTGCACCCGGGCGTCCTTGTCGTTGCGCAGCGTGGCGACCAGCTGCGGCAGCGCCGGCTGCGCCGGCGGCCCGAGCTTGCCCAGCGCGAAGGCGGCAGCGCGGCGAGCGCGGGCGTCGCCGGCATTCAGGTCGGTGGACCACTGCTTCCAGCCCTTGCCCAGAAACTCCTGCGCCGGCGCGGCGCCGGGGCTGCGATCAGCCCCAGGACGCCGAGCAGCAGCGCCGCCCTCCAGGTACGGCGGGTCATTTCGCGCCCCCCTTCTTGTTGGTGCTTTTCTTCTCGGTGAGGATGATCTTGATGGCCTCTTCCGCCATGCGCCGCAGCGCCTCGGGGTTTCCCATGTCGAGCGATACGACGCGCAGCTGGGGCAGGGCAGGCCGAGCCCGGTTCTCCATGCTCGCCAGGGCCATCACCGCCGCGGCAACGACGTTGGTGTCGTTGTCCTTCAGGCACTTGACGAGTGCATCCATGTGCTGCGGGGCGGCGCCGATCCGGCCCAGCGCCTGGATGGCCGCCGCGCGCACCTGCTGTTTTTCCTTCGGATCCTCGACGAGGCGGAGCACCGGGTTGGCCACTTCGGCGGCGTCCTTGCCGAGCGTGGCCAGTGCCTCCAGGGTAGCGACGCGCACCGCTAGATCCTTGTCCTTCAGGAGGCCGATCATCTGGCTCAGTTCGCCCTTGGCGTCGGCACCGAGGCTGGCCAGGTTCGCCAGGGCGGCGACGCGCATCGGCACATCCTCATCCTTCAGGAAGGAGGCCACCGTCGGGGCAATCGTCTTGCCGCCCATGCGCGTCAGTGCATGCAGCGCAGCCACGCGGATGTTCACGTCATCGACCTTCTTGGGGTCCAGGCACTCGACGTACACGAGCTTGATCTTGTCCCTGGCCTCCGGGCCGAGTTTGGCCAGCGCGTGCAGGGCCTCAATGCGCACGGCGTGGTCCTTGCTCTTGGTCGCGTAGTTGGCGAGGGCCTCGCGGCGGTCCTTGTTCCTGGTCTTGTCGATGCCGTAGGCAACCAGGTGGGCGTTGATGCGGACGCTCAGGTCCTTTTCCTCGTACGCCTTGGTATACAGGATTTCGTTGATGTACTGATCCACCGCCTTTTTGGTGGCGTTCAGGTCCGTCAGGTCGAGGCGATCAATGGAGTGCAGGATGGCCATTTTGACCTGGGAGGAGGGTTCGTACTTGAGGCGCTTGAGCAGGGCCTCACTGACCTCGAGGGGCGGCGTTTCCTTCTTGCGGTCGAAGGGGTAGCTGCCCAGCATGGTGGCGGCGAGCTGGCGGATTTCCCAGGTATCGAGATCGCGGACCATCGCGGCGATTTCGTGGGCCGCCGCCTTCATGTACGGCCCGAGGTTGCTGATCGCCACCAGGGTGCGGTACTTGACGACGACCTGCCGGTCCTTGAGCAGGTTTTTGAAGACGTTCACCACCTCAATGACCTGTTTGGGGTCCACTTTTTCCTGGCTATGCAGGATCGACACCAGAATGGTGGGGGCGTTGGCGAGGAAGCTGGTGTCCACGTACAGTCCGGACGCCGGCTTGTGTTTCTTCAGTTCGCCGAGGATGATCGGCACCGCCTCGTAGGCCTTTTTCGGCCCGAACTCCGTCACGGTCTTGAGGGCCTGAAGGCTTTTGGCCCGGTCCCTCTGCTTGATTTCCTTGATCCATTCCTCGGCCTTCTTGCCGCCGATTTCGGTGGGCCAGTCGTGTTTTTTGTCTTTGTCTTTGTCCTTGTCCTTGCCTTTGCCCTGTGCGTGGGCACCGCCGACCAGCAGCAACGACAGGGCGACCACCAGGGTACTGAGAGAGAGCACGCGCATGTTCTGACCTTTGCGTTTAGATGGTTCTTCCCCGCTTTTAGATTACCACGCGCTTGCGGCGCGTGGCAACAGGGTTGTGCTACGGCTGTCGCGGCAACGTGTACCACGCCAGGTTACACGCCTCGCGTTCCTCCGTGTCCAGCGTCGCGCCGGCCGCCGCCAGGCTCTCCGCCAATTGCTCCGGCTTGCTGGCGCCGACGATGGCCGCGGTGACGCCCGGCTGTGCCAGCACCCACGCCACCGCCACCGTCACCAGCGCTTTGCCGCGCGGCTGGAAAAACTGCTGCAACCGCTGCACCGCCTCCAGCTGCGCCTGCTGCCAGTAGCGCTGCCGATACAGTTCGCCCGTCTTGCCGAGCGTGAAGCGCGTGCCCGGCGGCGGGCTCTCCAGCGACCGATACTTGCCCGTCAGGAAGCCGCCCGCCAGCGGATTATACGCGATCACACCGATTCCCTGATCGCGGCACAACGGCAACAGTTCGCTCTCGATTTCGCGGTAGAGCAGGTTGTAGCGCGGCTGCACGCAGTCGAAGCGCGCCAGGTCGTGCCGGTAGCTGACGCCGAGCGCCAGCGCCACCTGCCAGGCCGGGAAATTCGAGCAGCCGAGGTAGCGGACCTTGCCGTGGCGCACCAGGTCGTCCAGCGCCCGCAGCGTTTCGTCGATGGGCGTCTCCGGGTCGGTGCTGTGCGGCTGATACAGGTCGATGTAGTCGGTGCGCAGGCCGGCGCAGGCTATCCTCGACCGCCTTGAGGATGTGGCGGCGCGACAGGCCCTCGTCGTTGGGGCCGGGGCCGACGCGCATGCGGCACTTGGTCGCCAGCACGAATTGATCGCGGCGGTGTTCGAGCCACTTGCCGACGATCTCCTCGGTGCGGCCGGCGGTCTCGATGGACGGCGGCACCGGGTAAACGTCGGCGGTGTCGAGGAAATCGACGCCGGCCTCGGCGGCGCGGTCGAGGATGGCGAACGACGTGCGTTCGTCACACTGGTGGCCGAAGGTCATGGTGCCCAGGCAGATTTCCGAGACTTTGAGGCCGGTGCGGCCGAGACGGCGGTGGTTCATGGTCGTCCCTCTCCTTCTGCCACTTGCGGCTTAGCGGGCAGGAAACGCGCTAAGCCGCAAGCGGCAGAAAACACAAATGCCCGCCGTCATCTTATGCGTTGACGCCGCCGTGGCGCTGCCGTACCCTGATCGGTCAGACGCACACCCGCGAGTCGCCCGCCAGGAACCCATCCCATGAAGCGCTTGCTCTGCCTGACCGCCGCGGCCCTGACGCTGACCGCCCTGCTGTCGGCCGGCTCCGTCGCCCAGAAAAAGGACACGCCGAAGGACGCCCGCTACGGCAAACCCAAGGACTACAACGGCTACTTCCCCTGGACGCCGCCGACCAGCAAGGAAGCGTGGGAGCGCCGCAAACAGGAGGTCCGCGAACAGCTCCTGGTCGCCAACGGTCTGTGGCCCATGCCCGAAAAGACGCCGTTGCACCCGGTCATCCACGGCAAGATCGAGCGCGACGGCTACACCATCGAGAAGGTGTATTTCGCCAGCCGGCCGGGCTTCTACGTCTGCGGCAACCTGTACCGGCCGACCGGCAAGAGCGGCAAGCTGCCCGCGGTGCTGAGCCCGCACGGCCACTGGGCCAACGGCCGTTTCTACGACGCCGGCGAGAAGGAGGCGAAGAAGCAAATCGCCAGCGGTGCCGAGACGACCATGGCCGGCGCCCGCTATCCGCTGCAGGCGCGCTGCGCCCAGCTAGCGCGGATGGGCTGCGTCGTCTTCCACTACGACATGATCGGTTACGCCGACAGCCAGCAGATCACGCACCGCACCGGCTTCCTCGACGTGGAGGCGGAACTGCGGTTGCAGAGTTTCATGGGACAGCAGACGTGGAACACCATCCGCGCGCTCGATTTCCTGACGAGCCTGCCGGACGTGGACCCGGCGCGGATCGGCGTGACGGGCGCGAGCGGCGGCGGCACGCAGACGTTTATTCTGTGTGCCCTGGACGCGCGGCCGGCGGCGGCGTTCCCGGCGGTGATGGTCGGCACGGCGATGCAGGGCGGCTGCATCTGCGAGAACTGTTCGTACCTGCGCGTCGGCACCGGCAACGTGGAAATCGCCGGCATGTTCGCGCCGAAGCCGCTGGGCATGAGCGGCGCCGACGACTGGACCATCGACATTGAGACGAAGGGCCTGCCCGAGCTGAAGGCGCTGTACCGCCTCTACGGCGCCGAGGACAAGGTGTTCGCGAAGACGTACAAGCAGTTCAAGCACAACTACAACCAGATGAGCCGTGAGTTGATGTACAACTGGTTCAACCAGCACCTCAAGCTCGGCCTCAAGGAGCCGGTGAAGGAGCAGCCGTTCGTGCCGGTGCCGCCGAAGGAGCTGTCCGTTTTCGACAAGGAGCATCCGCTGCCGAAGGATGCCGTCAACGCGGCGGCGCTGCGCCGCGAGCTGACCGCGGAGTCGGAGAAGCAGCTGGAGGCGCTGCTGCCGAAGGACGCGAAGACGCTGGAGGCGTTCCGCCGCGTGGAGGGGACGGCGCTGCGGGTGATGATTGGCGACACCGTGGCCAGCCAGCACGCCACGACATCGCCGCCGACACCGCCAGCCTTCAAGGACGGCGGCAACGTCGCCGTGAGCAATTTTGTCATCACCCGCAAAGGGCGTGAGGTGGCGATCCCTGCGACGTGGGTCCACGCCAAAAGGCCGAACGACGCCGTCGTAATCTGGGTGGACGCGGACGGGCACAACGGCGTCCTCGACAAGGACGGCAAGTTGACGGCGGCGGCAAAGGCGGTCTGGGAGAAAGGCGCCCATCTGCTCGCCATTGATCCGTACCGCACCGATGTGAATGCCCAGAAGGAGCGGCCGCCGGTGAACAAGCAATTCGCGGGCTACACGTTCGGCTACAATCGGCCGCTGCTGAGTGAGCGGGTTTCGGACATCCTGACGGCGGTGGACTTCGTGAAGGGCACCAAAGTCTACAAGCGCATCCACCTGGTTGGTGTCGGCGAGGCCGGACCGTGGGTGCTGCTGGCCCGCGGCCTGTGCGGCGACGCCGTGCAGCGCACCGCCGTCGATCTGAACGGCTTCCGCTTCGAGCAAATCAAGGACATGAACGACCCGATGATGTTGCCCGGAGGCGCTGAAGTACGGCGGCCTGCCGGCGCTGGCGGCGCTGGCGGCGCCGGGCGAGCTGTACCTGCACAACGCCAAGGGCACCGGCTCGTCGCGCTGGCTGGAGGCCGCGTACACCGCCGCCGGGGCGCCGCGGGCGTGGCAGCGCCACGAGGCGAAGCAGGACACCGCCGCCGTGCTACAATGGCTGCTGCGTTGACGCCGGCCCTCTTCTGGTCTGCCGCTTGCGACGTAGCGCTTGCAGCGAGCGTTTAGTCCGAGCCCGAGCGCCAGCGAGGTGGTAGCAGGCCCCTCGCTGGCGCTCGGGCTCGGACCACGAACAAGAATAGCCAGGACGATGAGGTTCTTGTGACAGTTGAAGTTCCCATCGAGGACTGCCCATGTCCGATTCGCCGACCGGCTCCGCTGCCGCTGACGCCCCCACCGGCTCGTTCCCCCCGCCCACCCTCACCGGGTGCGACGCCCCTGTGCAGCTGCGGGAGCCCGAGGAGGCGCCGCCGACCGCTGCGCCGCCCGGCGGCGCCGCCCAGGAACCCGCGGCGTCCGCGGCGGCGGTGCCGTTGCGCCTGGACCGCTACGACGTACTGGGCGAGATCGCGCACGGCGGCATGGGCGTCGTCTACAAGGTGCGCGACCCCAAGTTGGGCCGCACCCTGGCCCTGAAGGTGCTCCTGGACTGCCACGGCCAGCGCCCCGACCTGCGCCGCCGCTTCCTGGAAGAGGCGCAGATCGGCGGCCAGTTGCAACATCCGGGGCTGGTGTCCGTCCACGAACTGGGCAGCCTGGAGGACCAGCGGCCCTTCTTCACCATGAAGCTGGTCAAGGGCCGCACGCTCGCCGAGTTGCTGCGCGAGCGTGCCGCGCCCGCGGCGGACCTGCCGCGCTTCC
Source organism: uncultured Gemmataceae bacterium (assembly GCA_963750165.1). Classification (GTDB taxonomy): domain Bacteria; phylum Planctomycetota; class Planctomycetia; order Gemmatales; family Gemmataceae; genus CAVVPN01. The sequence goes on from CAVVPN010000003.1 coordinate 2,864,085, forward strand.
TGGGCATTTTCGAGCAGGTGTGCCAGACGCTGGCGTACGCGCACAGTCGCGGCGTCATCCACCGCGACCTGAAGCCGGCCAACGTCATGGTCGGCGCCTTCGGCGAAATCCAGGTGATGGACTGGGGCCTGGCCAAGGTGCTCGGGCAGCAGCCCGCGGCGCTGGCGCCGGCCACGGCGGCGGGGACAAGCACGCTCTATTCGTCGCGGCTCTCGACGGCGGACGAATCGGCGACGCGCGCGGGCACGGTGCTGGGGACGCCGGCGTACATGCCGCCGGAGCAGGCCCGCGGCCAGGTGGACCACCTCGACGAGCGCTGCGATGTGTTCGGGCTGGGGGCGCTGCTGTGCGAAATGCTCACGGGGCAGCCGCCCTACGCCGGGCCGCCCGAGCGGGTGCTGGCCCAGGCGGCGCAGGGCGACCTGGCGGAGGCGCACGGCCGGCTGGAGCGCTGCGGCGCGGACGCGGAGCTGGTGCGGCTGGCGCTGCGGTGCCTGGCGTTCCAGCCGCTGGAGCGGCCGGCGCACGCGGGGGCGGTGGCGGAGGCGGTGACCGCCTACCGGGCCGGTGTGGAGGCGCGGTTGCGGCAAGCGGAGGTGGACGGCGCCGCAGCGCGAGCGCGGGCGGCCGAGGAGCGCAAGCGGCGGCGGCTGACGCTGGCGCTGGCCGGTTCGGTGCTGCTGACGGTGCTGCTGGGCAGCGGCGGCTGGCTGTGGATCAGCCAGGAGCGAGCGGCGCGCGAGCGCGAAGAGCTGGAGGAACAGACCCAGCGGGAGCGCGCGGCCCTGGCCGACCGGGAGCAGCGCGAGCGCGCGGCGCGCGACCAGCAGGCGGCGGCGGCCCGGCAGTTGCAAACGGTCCTGGCCCGGGCGGAGGAGCGGCGCGCCCGGGCGCGGGCCAGCAACGACGCCGCCCGCTGGGCCGAGGCGCGGACGCTGGCCGAGCAGGCCGAGACGCTGCTGGCCGGCGTGTCGGATCCGGAGCTGGGCGGGCGCGTGCGGGCGCTGCGGCGCGAGCTGGAGGACGAGGAAAAGGACCGTCAGTTGCTCGTGCGCCTGGAGCGGCTCTGGCAGGAGCGGCTGCTGACCGAGTACCGCCGGGTGTTCGGCGAACACGGCTTCCGGCCCCAGAAGCTGAGCGCGCAGGACGCGGCGGACTGGGTGCGGCGGCGGCCACCGGAGACGCGCGCGCGGCTCATCGCCGGCCTGGACGCCTGGATGGTGCTGGCCCCGTACCGCGGCCCGGAGCGGGACGCGCTGTTCCGGGTACTGCAGGCGGCCGACGACAACGGGCCGCGCAAGGAACTGCGGGCGGCGGTGGCGAAGAACGACCTGGCGGCGGTGGAACGGCTGACCACGCCGGAGGCGCTGGAGCGGCAGGGTCCCGAGACGGTGCTGCTGCTGGCCGGCTACCTGCAGACGCGGAAGCTGAACCGGGCCATCGCGGTGCTGCGGTCGGCGTACGCGCGCTTCCCGGGGGACTACTGGATTGTCGTCACCCTGGCCCGGGCGCTGGAGGACAGGAACACGTACGAACTGGCCGAGGCCGCCGCCTACGAGGAGGAGGTGCGGTTCCGCACGGCGGCGCTGGCGCTGCGGCCGGACAGTCACGACGCCCTGCTGACGCTGGGCCACGCCCTCGCGTCCCGGAAGCGGTTCGACGAGGCGCTGGCGGTCCTGAAGCGGGCGACCGAGCGGCAACCGGCCGACCCCTACGGCTGGGTGGCGCTGGCCTGGGCGCTGCAGGAACAGGGCCGGTTCAAAGAGGCCGAGGGAGCGGTGCGGCGGGCCCTCCAACTAAAGCGGACGAGCAACGCGGAAAGCGTGCTCGGCCTGATCTTCTTTGGCCAGGGCCGCTACGACGAGGCCGTCGCCGCGGCGCACCGCGGCCTCCGGCTGTACCCGACCGCCGAGGGGCACCTCGGCCTGGCCGCCCTGCTGTGGCGCAAGGGCCGGCTGGACGAGTCCGCCTGGGAACTGCAAAAGGCCCTCCACTGGCAGAACGACCTGCTGGCCGCGAAGTTTCTCCTGCAACTCCACGTTTACGAAAAACAGGGCCGCTCCAAGGACGCCGAGACGTTGTGCCGCACTGCCACCCTGCTGCAGCCGCAGAACCCGTCCACGCACCTCGCCCTGTACATCTGCCTGGTGACGCAGGGGCGCTTCGCCGAGACGCCGCCGGTCATCAAGCGCTGCGCCGACCTGGCGGCGCAGACGCCCAACATCCACAGCTTCCCGAAACTGGCGGTGCGCGAGACGGAGCAGATCCTCGCCCTGGAGCCGCAGTTGGCCGCGTTCCTCAAGGGCGAGTTGAAGCCGCGTGACGCCGCGGAGCGCGACCTGCTGCTGTACCTGTGCTGGGCGAAAAGGCGCTACGCGGGGGCGGCCCGGCTGTACACCGACGCCTTCGCCGCCGACCCGAAGCTGGCCGACGATTTGCGCGCCGAACACCGATGCGACGCCGCCCGCAGCGCCGCCCGCGCCGCCGCCGGCCTGGGTGACGGCAGCGCCCTCGCTGAAAAAGAGCGGACGCGCTTGCGGAAACTGGCCGTGCAGTGGCTGCGAGACGACCTGGCGGCGCGGGCCAAGCAGCTGCAAGCGGTTGACCCGGACGAGCGTGCCGACGCGGCGGAGCGGCTGCGCTGGTGGCGGTGGGATCCGGCGCTGGCGGGCGTGCGCGACGCGGCGGCGCTGCAGCAGTTACCGACCGCCGAGCGGCAGGCGTGTCAGCAATTCTGGGCGGACGTGGCAGCGCTGGTGCGCTGAAAGCCCGGTCGCTTCCCGAGGTGGGCGGGCCAGGGCCGCTCCTGTCGCTGGAGTCTACCTCTCGAAGTAGGCAGGGGGTGGTTGCGTGTGCCACTGCCTGGCCGCCTCGTGAAGTCTCCAGTACCCCCGTCCGGTCGCTCAGGGCGGCCAGGCAGTGGCACACATCGCTTTTCCTGCCCGCCTACTTCGGGCGGCTCACCCCTGTCGTCGAACGCGGCTCGACACTTCGCCAAGCGTTTGTTCTAATCCCCGCAGATGTCGTCCCCATCCCATCAAGGAACTATGCCAATGGCCGTGACGTTTGCGAACGCCGCCGAACTGGTGCGAAGGTTGGGCAACATCCCCCTGGACCGCATTTGCTTCACGCCACCACCGGGCACGGCCACCGAGCGCGATTTGCGCACTGCGCTGCGCCGTTCCGATCGCCTATACGAACTCGTCGATGGCACGCTGGTGGAGAAGACCGTGGGACTCAGCGAATCGATGATCGCAGGCCAAGTCTTGAGCGAGATCAGAGCCTTTGCCCGGAAGCATGACCTGGGCATTCCCGCCGGCGCGGACGGGACGGTACGGTTGCTGAAGGGGCTGGTGCGGATGCCCGACGTGGCGTTTTTCAGCTGGGACAAACTGCCCGGCCGCATGATGTTGGAGAAAGCGATCCCGGACGTGGCGCCCGATCTGGCCGTCGAGGTGCTCAGCAAGGGGAACACGCCCGCGGAGATGGCACGCAAACTCCGCGAATATTTCCTCGCCGGCACCTGCCTCGTCTGGATGATCGACCCACGGAAGCGCCAGGCGCAAGTTTACACCGCGCCTGATGCCCCAGCCGCGACTCTGGACGAAGCGCAGGCGCTCGACGGCGGCAACGTACTGCCCGGCTTCACGCTGCCGCTGGCCGAGCTATTCGCCCACTTCCCCGCCGCGCCCAAAAAGAGCCGCACGCCTGGCAAGAAGAAGTCCGGAGACCGGTCCACCCGTTGACTGTGCCTGAGGATAGGGAATCTCCGGCCCCCCAGGGTCAACCAGGGGGTCTGTGAAATGAAACGAGACGAGTTCCCTCCGTGGCACTCTTTCATACAGGATACCACAACGGCCGCGACAGCGGAATGGCGGCGGCTGGCCTCGGCTCCCCCTTGACACGCCGGGCCGGCTGTGGGATCTTCGCCGCCCCGAGGGTGGGCGCGGCGCACGGAGGGCGCGAGGCATGGCGGCAGCGCGGCAAGGCATCCCAACGCGGTGGCGCCTGCCGTTGCTGCTGGCGCTGGCGCTGTCGCTGTTCGGCGCACGGCTGAGCTGTCCGCTGCTGGAGCCGGAGGAGACGCGCTACGCGGAAATTCCGCGGCAAATGCTGGCGCAGGGCCGGTTCATCGAGCCGGTCTGGCACGGCGAGGCGTACTACCACAAACCGCCGCTGGTGTACTGGCTGGTGATGGCCAGTTACCGTGTGCTGGGCGTCTCGGACGCGGCGGCGCGGCTGGTGCCGGCGCTGGCGGCGGTGCTGCTGGTGCTGCTGACCTACGCCTGGGGACGGTCGGTGGCGGACGCCTGGACGGCGCTGGTGGCGGCGCTGGTGCTGTGCCTGTCGGGCCGCTTTGTTTACCTGGGCCGGATGCTGGTGCTGGACGGTGTGCTGGCGCTGTGGGTGACGGCGGCGCTGGCGGCGGCGCAGCAGGCGCTGGTGCGCTGGCGGTGGCGCTGGTGGCTGCTGGCGGCGGTGTGCGTGGGGCTGGGGCTGCTGACCAAGGGCCCGGTGGCGCTGGCGCTGGTGCTGCCGCCGGTGGCATTTTTCTGCCGCTTGCGGCAGAACGACGGGATAGGGCGCCTGGTGCTGCGCCTGCTGGTCTTTGTCGCTGTCGCTGTCGCCGTCGCCGCGCCGTGGTACGCCGCCGTCGCGCTGCGCGCACCGCCGCCGCCGCGGACTTCTTCTGGCAGCACAACGTCCAGCGCTTCGTCGCCCCCATCGACCACGCCAAGCCGTTCTGGTTCTACCTACCGCTGCTGCTGACCGGCACACTGCCCTGGTCGCTGCTGCTGGTGCCGTTGGCCTGGCGCCTGGTGCGGCACCGCCCCGATGCGGTGCCGCTGCCGCCGGCCCTGGGGTTCTGGCTGACCGCCGCCGGCTGGTGCCTGCTGTTCTTTTCGCTGTCCGGCTGCAAACGGCCCGCGTACCTGCTGCCGGCGCTGCCGCCGCTGGCGCTGGTGCTCGGCGACTACCTGGCGCAGCGGGTGCGCCGGACGACCGCCGCGCGCTGCTGCGCTGGACGGGCGTCGCCGCGGTGACGTTCGCGGTGTTGCTGGCCGGCGTTCACGAGGGGCTGGCGAGCTACCACCGCCGGTTCGGCCTGCGTGGCCTCGTGCGCCGCCACCGCGCCCTGGCCGCCGACGCTTCGCTGGCGGTCTACTGCTACCCGCACCGCTGGGACTCGGTCAGCTTTTACCTGCAGCGCGACGACGTGCGCGTCCTGACCGCCGGCGACCGGACGGCCCTGGCGGCGGAGCTGGCGAAGCAACCGCGGGCGCTGGTGTTTGTCAAGGCACAGCGCGGGTTGGCGGAGCTGGCGTCCGTGCTGCCGGCCGAACTGGAGCTGGTGCCGCACGGCCGACAGGGGACATTTGTCGCGGTCGGCCTGGTGCGGCCGCGGCTCGGCCCTGCCCGGTTGACCGCGGCCCTGCCGTGGCCTACCTTTTGGCAGGATCTCAACCTTGGGCCCCAGACGAGAACACCATGTCACACGAACCCGTCACCGAACAGCAAGGAACGACTGCCACCCTGACCGCCGTCGAGCGCCGCCTGTGGGAGCGCCTGGCCTGCACCCGGCCGATCCCGCGCCGTCTGTCACTGGAGCCGGGCAAGGACCTGGACGATGGCTGGGTGGTGGACCTGTCCGCCGGCGGCCTATGCGTGCTGCTGAACGTGCGGCCGAAGCCAGGCGACGTGCTGTCGATGGAACTCGAAAGCAACCCCGATCACCTGCCCGTGGAACTGCAAGCCCGGGTGGTTCGCGTCGAGGCCCTGCCCGAGGGCGACTGGCTGGTCGGCTGCCAGTACCTGGAGCCCATCAGCGAAGAAATGGTCAATGCGCTGCTGCTGTAACGCGGTCGGACAAAGCGCTGCCGGACCAAACGGACCCCGTTGTTAGTTTCGCGCGGACTCTGCCCGCATGAAACTAACAACGGGGTCCGTCGTTGGCGGGCGAGCACGACACCGCTTGCCAGTGCGCATCGCGGTCGGGTGTAGCGGTCAGTTCGTAGTGGAAGTCGCCAGACTTCCGTAGCGGCTTCGGAAGTCTGGCGACTTCCGCTACCCCCAAACGCCAACCGCTCTAAAATGTCAGCAACGAGCGGACGCACTGCACCGGGAGGGGGAACCTGACATGGGCGCGAAACGCATCCTGATGGTGGTGGGCGATTTTGTCGAGGATTACGAGGTGATGGTGCCGTTCCAGGCGCTGCAGAGCGTGGGGCACCATGTTGATGCCGTCTGCCCTGGCAAAAAGGCCGGCGACCAGATCAAGACGGCGGTCCACGACTTCGAGGGCGATCAGACGTACACCGAGAAGCCCGGCCACCACTTCACGCTCAACGCCAGCTTCAGCGACGCCCGCGCCGATCTGTACGACGCGCTGGTGCTGCCGGGCGGTCGGGCGCCGGAATACCTGCGGCTCAACGAGGGCGTGCTGCGGCTGGTGCGCGACTTCACCGAGGCCAAAAAGCCCATCGCGGCGCTGTGCCACGGCGTCCAGATCCTGACCGCGGCGGACGTGCTCCGCGGCCGGCAGTGTACCACCTACCCGGCGGTTGGGCCGGAGGTCAACGCCGCGGGTGGCATTTACGTCGAGGTGCCCGTGACCCAGGCGGTGCGCGACGGCAATCTCGTCACGGCGCCGGCGTGGCCGGCGCACCCGGCCTGGCTGGCGAAGTTCCTCGACGTGCTCGGCACCCGGATTCAACTCTGACGATTGGAAGCGGCACATGGACAGCGCCATCGTGGAAGGCGTGCTGGCGGACATCGACGGTGTGCGGCACGGCCAGGTGGTCATCGAGCGCGGTGTTATCACCGCGGTGGGGCCGGACCTGGGCGCGGCGACGCACCGCTTCGGCGACGATTGCCTGATCTTCGCCGGCATGGGCGACGTCCACATCCACGCCCGGCAGGACGTGACCGGCCGCGAGAATTACAAGGAGACGTTCGCGACCGCGGCGGCAGCGGCGCTGCACGGCGGCGTGCTGCACGTCGCCGACATGCCGAACAACCCCGCGGCCCCGGTGGACGACGCCACCTACGCCGCCAAGGAGGCGCTGCTGACGGCGGCGGCGCTGCCGGTGACGTTCACGCTCTACGGCGGCATTGGCCCCGGCACGCGGCCGCTGCGGCGTGAGGTGCCGTACAAGGCGTACATGGGCCCGAGCGTCGGCGAGTTGTATTTCCGCTCGCTGGAGCAGCTCGACGAAACGCTGGCCCACTACCGCGGCCGGGCGGTCAGCTTCCACTGCGAGGATCCGATTTTACTGGAGCAGCACCGAGGCGCGGCGACGCACGAGGCGCGGCGGCCGCCAGCGTGTGAGATCAGTGCGACGCGCTTCGCCCTGGCAATGATCGAGAAGTACGGCCTGCGCGGCAAACTTTGTCACTACTCCGTGGCGGAGGGGCTGCCGCTGATCCGGGCCGCGAAGACGCAGGGCCTGGCGGTAACGGCAGAGGTGACGCCGCACCACGTCTTTTTCGACACCGCGATGTTGACGGACGCGAACCGGCCGTGGATGCAAATGAACCCGCCGCTGCGCAGCCCGGCGGACCGCGCCGCCATGCTGGACGCGCTGCGGGACGGGCCGGCGGATTTTCTGGCGACGGACCACGCGCCGCACACGATCGCGGAGAAGGAGGCGCGGCGTTTCGGGGCAGCCGCACCTGGACACGTATGGGCCGTTCGTGACGTGGCTGCTGGTGGAAGAAGGGTTTCGACCGGAGCGCGTCGCGGAGCTGTGCTCGGCCAACCCGGGGGCGTTCGTCAACCCGTATCAGCATGAAAAGTATGGGCGGCTACTGCCGGGCTATGTGGGATCGCTGACGGTGCTGAACCTGCGCCGGCCGACGACGGTGCGGCGCGAGGATCTGCGGACGCGCTGCGGGTGGAGTCCGTTCGAGGGCGTGACGTTTCCGGGGGGCGTGGCGGCGGTGTTCGTGCGCGGGGAACTGACGGCTTCATAGGCCGATGGCTTGCGGACGGACGCGGTTTGCCCTAAAATACGAATAATCAGAGGCTTGAGTGAAATGCTGAACTTCCTTTTCTGGAATATGAAGGGCAGCAATATTGCTCTCCTCACCAGTCTGGTGAGGCAGCACAATGTGGATGTGCTCGCCTTGGCGGAATGCCCAGTAACATCCGGCAATGTACTAATCGCACTGAATCAGCCAACGTCAGATTACTATTTTGCCCCAAGCGATTGTGATAAACTTCAGCTGTACACTCGGTTTTCCGATCAGTTTGTGCTGCCTATTCAACAAGGAGGCAACAGCATCCGGGGTGATGACTTCAGTATTAGGCGGCTGGCCCTCCCTGGTCGGGATGAAGTGCTACTGTGTGCAGTACACTTTCCATCAAAACTGCGGCAGCAACCTGTGGATCAGACAATCTTCACGACCCATTTCGCCCGAATCTTGGCGGAAGCGGAGGCTGCTGTCGCACACTCCAGGACGGTGTTGGTTGGTGACCTGAACATGAACCCTTATGAAGACGGGGTGGTGGTCACCGCCGGTCTTCATGCAGTGATGACTCGACGCCTGGCGATGCGCGAGACGCGGCGCGTCAAATTTGAGAGTAATCTGTTCTTTTATAACCCCATGTGGTCTCATTTTGGTGAGAAGAAGCAAGGGCACGCCGGCACCTATTACTACTCGACCCCAAAGACCAGGGCCGATTTCTGGAACGTTTACGACCAGGTACTGGTTCGGCCGGCTCTACTGCCTTTTTTTCGAGATGAAGATGTTACGATCCTTTGGCAAGACCTGGCAGCAAATAAAACACTATTAAAAGTGGATGGCAGCCCGAACGAGAAGGACTTTTCGGACCACCTTCCCATTCTATTCCGGCTGCACATTTGAAGGAGGTGCCTGATGTCAGACAAGGTGTCGGAAAATTTGTGGCCGACAGATTTCGGGGTGATCGCGGAGCGGACCCCCGTAGCGATCCTGCGCGAGCAGGCTCAGGCATTGGGGGAAAGGACGTCAAATATTGTCGTGGGGAGAGTTCAAACCACGGGTGACGGCTCCACTCGGATTTATCATCAGCTTAACTTGTACTGCGGCCCGTTGGGCTTCCAGATGCCTTTTTTGGCGGTCGATCACGACATCAATCTGTACCCCGCCCGGATTATCGTTGCCGGTGAAGGCGGAATAATTCCCGTGGGAAATGAGGCCGAACTCACCGAACATCTGAAGGAGATTTTTTCACGCGAAAAATCGAAGAAGGTGATTGCCAGTCTCATTGCCCAGAGCAAGCAGTAGTTCCCGTTTCGGGACCACACTTCAGGGCGCCGGCTCTGGCACCGGCAGCAGCGGCAGCAGTGCCGCCAGGTCCGCGTGCGTCAGCGGCGGCAGCGGCTGGAAGCCCTGCCGCGCTACCCGCGGCGACCGCACCACCGCCTCCTTCTCGATCAGGTAAAAGCGGTTGTAGCCGTCGCGCATTTCATTGACGGCGGTCAGATCGACCGTAAACAGGAACGCCCGCCAACGGTCGTTGAAACGCTCCAGGCTCTCGCGCAGTTCCGTCAGCGCCCGCCGCAGCGCCCGCTTCGAGGCCGTCGCCTCCACAAATACGCGCAGCCGCGGCTCCAGCTCCGCGTGCAAGCGGCACAACTGTTCCAGGTGCTCCGCCGTGGCCAGCAGCGGCCGCAGCGCTGCCGCGTCACCGGCCAGCGCGAACAGCCGGCCCACGTTCAGGCGCACCATCGGCAGCCACTCGTCGCGCTGCTGCCGGCAGCGGTGCAGCAACCGCTCCAGCGCCTCCTCCACCTCCCGCGCCCGCCGCGCGAACGCCGGCCCGCCCGCCAGCGACATCACCTCGCGGGCCAGGTTCTGATCCTGCCGGCCGACAATCGGTGTCTCGTCCACGTCTCCACCCCTGCGTGTCTCGGCAACGCCTACCCCATTGTACCATCCACCTTTTCCAGATGCCCGAGCGGGACGTAGTACTTCGCGTAACGCTCGCCGTCGGTGTAACGCAGGCCCTGCGGATGCGGCACCAGCACGGTCGCCCGCCGCGTGATGCGGTTCAGGATGCCCGTCAGCCGCGCACCCTCGTACTGGAACGCGACGCGGTCGCCCAGCTTCAGCGAAAACTGCACCTCCGCCTGCTCGTGCGCCGTCACCAGGTCGTGCGTCACGTCCGTGTGCGCGAACAGTCGCGCCGCCAGCCCCTTGAAGTTCGCCCGCTTGCAGCTCGACTCGTCCCAGACCAGCATCTCGATCAGATGCAGCAGTTCGTGCTCCATGATGCGCTGCAGCGCCTGCAACCGGTCGGCGCAGACCTGGCCGTTGATGCGCACCTCGCGGCGCTCGTCGGTGAAGGTCTGGAACAGCAGCGTCGTCGAGATGGCGATCTCGTAGCGGGCCTGCCAGTCTCCCGGCCCGTTCTGACCGGGGCGGCGCTTCCAGCGGTACGTCTTGCCGCCGGCTCGCGTCATGCGCGGCGCCAGCCGGAAGTTGAGCGGGCTTTGTTGCTCCGCCAGCGCCTGGCGGACGCGGCCCTGAAAGAAGCGCTCGTCGTACAGGTCGAAAAGCCGCGCCAGATCGGTCGTCGCGATCGTCGAAAAGTTGCCCGACTTGAGGTGCAGCGACTCCGTCAGCACGCTCTGGTAGATCGCCGCGGTGTGCGCGCGGACCTGCTCGGTGCTCAGGTGCGTCGTGGTGACCAGCGCCTTCAGGGCCGCGCTGGGGCCATCGTTGGATACCGGCATCATGAATCGACAATCCTGCAACAGGGGAAGTTGAGCAAGCAGCCTCAAAATGGTAGGGGCCAGGGGTCGGTCCTGTCAATACGGCGGCAGCGCTTGCCCGAACGGCAAAATCCATGCAGCCGGCAAGTTGCGCTTCAGCGCTTACGTCCCTGCAACCGATCATCTTTTCGAGCGGTGCCGCGCTGCCTCGGAGCAGTTGCCGAAGGCGGCGCGGGGGCATCCTGGAAAGTTGTGGACGTTCGAGCAAGGAGGGGCGCCGTGAGTGCCAGGCAACAAGGACCGTTTCGGGAGCGCTGGCGGGCCGCGGTCGCGTGGGCGTTGACGGCCGTCGTGTGCGGCTGGGGTGCCGTGCCTTCCGCCCCAGCTCAGCCTCCCACGCTGGACGACGGCGGCGCTCAGGTGGAAACCTACCACGGGTTGCACCGCGTCGCGCCGCCACAGGAGCACGCGGCCCCGCCGCCCGCCCCGCTGCCGCAGGTGCCGGCCGTGGTCCTGCCGCCGACGACTAACGTCTGGACCAACGCTTCCGCCGTGGGGGAGTTGCTGCCGCCACTGGTCGGCAAGCGTCCCGAGGTCGATCCCGGCCTGCGCCCGGCCATGCACCGCCCGCCCGTGGAGGTGCCGCCGGTGCCGCCGCCCCCGCCGCTTTTGCAGCCTGCCCCGGTCGCCCAGGAGCCGGCCGCCGCGCCAGCCGACCCGAAACCCAGCCCGCCGCCGCAGGAACGGCCGGCGCCGACCACCCTGGTGTTCAACAGCGCTGCCCCGGCCGAGCCGCCCCCTCCGGCGCGGCCGACGCCGGACTCCGCGGCCGTCGGGGCGTTGCACGACCTCACGCTGCTGCACGCGATCATCGCCGTGGCGGCGTTCGTCGTCGGACCGCTGGTGTCCGTGCTGGCGGTGCTGTTCCTGCTGCGCCGCTACACGGGACGCAACGGGCCGCTGGTTCGGGTGGAGTTCGTCAACGGCCAGGGGCTGACTCTGGTGTCGCAGGCCGCCGGCGCCGTGGAATCCCACCGCGTACCGGTGCCCGCGCCTGCCGAACCGGCCCCGGTGCCCGATGAGTTAGCCGGCACCGCCCAGCGCTTCGACATCGGCCCGACGTTCGCGGAGGAGCACCAGCAGCGCGAGCAGTCTCAGCGGCAACAGCAGGAGGCGACGCTGCGGCACATCTTCGAGGAGAATCTCAAGCTCCGCGGCCAGATCGCCGAACTGCCGGGCGAGGTGGAGACGTAGGCGGGACGCTGGCACACCGGGGCACCGGGAGGCGCGGGTTGACAGAGCAAGGGGGCCAAGGGGGCCAAGGGGGCCAGCTTTTTCACACGTCGAGAATCGGCGTTCTTGAAGACAGCGCCGAACCAAATAGCGATCCATTTCTTGAGCAGGAAAGGGAAACAGGCATGGACAGGGGCGTCGTCTACATCGGCATGGACCTGGGTACGTTCAAGACCTCGGTGGCCTCGTCGGCGGGCGTGCGCGACGTGATTTACAGCGCCGTCGGCCGGCCGAAGGACCACGTCGCCCGCACCATGCTCGGCCGCGATGTGGTGTTCGGCAACGACATCATCGAGCAGCGGTTGGCCCTGAACGTCATCCGGCCGTTCGAGAAGGGGGTTCTCAAGTACAACTCGAACAAGGCCGCCGGCCTGGCACAGGAGCAGAACCACGACCGCCGGGAAGCGGCCCGGTTGCTGGTCGAGCACGCGGTAGCGCTGACGCGGCCGCCCAAGGGCGCGGCGATCTACGGCGTCATCGGCGCCCCGTCACGGGCCAGCGTTGGTAATAAAAAGGTCATCCTGGAGGCGGCCCAGTCCGCCTTCGACGCGGTGATGATTGTCTCGGAGCCGTTCACCATCGCCTACGGCATGAACCGCCTGACCGATACGCTGGTCATCGACATCGGCGCCGGCACCACGGACCTGTGCCCGATCTGCGGCACCTTCCCGACCGAGGAGGAGCAGGTGACGGTGCCGCTCGGCGGCGACTTCATCGACGAGCACTTCCAGAAGCTGATGCGCAAGGTGTACCCCGAGGCGCAGCTGTCGATGAACATGGTGCGCGAGATCAAGGAGAAGTACGGCTTCGTTCACGACCTGAACGAGAAGGTGATCGTCAACCTGCCGGTCCAGGGCAAGCCGAAGGCGTTCGACGTGACCGGGCCGCTGAAGGAGGCGTGCAAGTCGATCGTGGCGCCGATCCTGCAAGGGCTGCGCGATCTGATTGGCCGCTTCGACCCGGAGTTTCAGCAGCGGATGCTGAACAACATCGTGCTGGGCGGCGGCGGCAGCCAGCTCAAGGGCCTGGACCGCGTGATCGAGGACGCGCTGAAGGAGTACGGCGGCGGCAAGGTGCGGCGCGTCAGCGACGCGGTCTTCGCCGGGGCCGTTGGGGCGCTGAAGCTGGCGATGGGCATGCCGCTGGATTGCTGGGACGGGTTGCTGTCGGCCAGGCACGCGGAGGTGGTGGAGGCGGCGTGACTTGCTTGGTTCGTCGTTCCGCCTTCTGGTTCCTGGACGGAGCCCGAGCGCCAGCGCGGGGCAGCGCTGCCCCGCGCTGGCGCTCGGGCTCCGTCCCAATACGCCAACGACCGGCTCCGCTCAACGGCCCCTCTCCACCACATGCAGCAGCACATGAAAGTCCGGCCGCGTCCGCACCGGCGCCAGGGCCGAGTGGTTGCGCAGCACGTCCGCATCGCGGTAGCCCTGGGTGACTGCCTCGCGCAGCAGTGCCATCGCCTGATCCGCATAGGCACGCCGCTGCGCCTGTTCCTCCTGCGACAACTCCATCTTGCCAGTGCCCACCATTGGCACCAGCCGCGCTACGTCGATACCCATGCTGACCAGATCCTTGGGGTTGTCCCCCACGTACTCCCGCCGCTTACACGTCGCCGCCAGCGACTCGGCCAGGCGGCCGTCCAGGCGCAGGGCCGCCGCCAGGGCGGTGTAGTAAACGTTGAGGGCGTTGCGGTAGCGCGGCACCGTCGGCGCCGCCGCCAGGTTGCGCTCCTGCAGGCGGATCGCCCGGCGGATCACCTCCGCACCGGCGACCGGCTGCCCCGCCTGGGCCAGGGTGATGCCGAGGTTGTTCAGGAACATGGACAGGTCGGCACGCATCACGAGGTTGTCCGGCTGCACCGCCACGACGATTTCCTGATGATACCGGGCCAGTTCGTAGCAGCGCAGCGCCTGCGCGGGCCGCGGATTGCCGTAGAACTTCGTGCCCAGCGTGTGGTAGTTCTGCGCCAGCCCGTTGCGCAGCCGCCAGTCGTCGGGACGCTCCTGCACCAGCTGCTGCCGCAGCGCCGTCGCGTGGTTCATGCTCCGCAGGGCGTTTTCGGGATCGTTCGCCGCCAGCTGGGCCTCGGCCAGGTGTCGCCAGCTGCTGGCGACCTCGCGACGCAGGGCCAGGTCGTTGCCGTGAGCCTCGGCGAGTTGCTCGAAAAAGGCCACCGCCTCCCAGGCGCGACACAGCGACTCATCGACCCGGTTCAACCGTCGCAGCATCGTGACCAGTTCGGCGTAGTGGGTGTGCAGGTGCGTGCAGTGACCGGCCGTGTGCGGTGACCGCTCCACGGCGATGCGTTCGTGGGCCACCGCCTCGGCGAACGCGGACAGCCCCTCGACGGGGCGCTTCAGTTCCGTCAGCACCCAGCCCAGCTCCTGCAACGTGCCGGCGTGGGCGTCGCGCACGTCCAGGTTTTCCGGGTTAACCTGCAACAGCCCCACGCGCAGGTCACGCGACCGCCGTAGCGGCTCCAGCGACTTCGTCCGCTGGTTCTGGGCCACGTGTACCTTGGCGAGGTAGAAGCAGGTACGGGCCAGCTCCTCGTGATACTCCGCCACCTGGCTGTGCTTCTTGACCAGCGCCTCCTGCAGGCCGCGCGCCTCCAGGTAGAGCGGCAGCGCCTGAGCGTGGCGGCGCTGCTGACGCTCGGCGTGGCCCAGCGACCGCAGACAGGCCGCCAGGAAACTGCGGTAGTCGGCCACACTCGGGCTCTCCTTCGCACATTTCCGCCAGTGTTGCTCGGCCGCCCGCAGTGCCTGGATGCCCTCGGCATAGCGGCCCATCGTCACCAGCCGGTCGCCGACGCGCCGCTGGTTCAGGGCCAGGTCGTATTGCAGCCGCAGGTTTTTGGGCTGCGCCTTGACCAGCTCCAGCTGGATGGACCGGGCCAGTTCGTAGCACTCCAGCGCCTTGTGGCTGTCGCCGCGGGCGGCGTGCAGCACGCCCAGGTTGATGTGACAGACGGCCAGGTCGGCACGCAGGTGGACGGCCTTCGGATCCTTCGCGAGTAGTTCGCGGAGCAACTGGTGCGTCGTCTCGAACGTCGTGGTCGAGTCGTCCAGGTCTCCCAGCGTGCGCTGGATGCCGCCCTTGTTGGTGTGGGCGATGGCCAGCGACTTTTTGGCCCAGGCGCCCCGTTCCGGGTGGTTGCGCAACGGCATCAGCAGGGCACAAGCACGGTCATAATCCTTCAGGGCCGCGCGGGCCTGGTTGAGCGATTGCTTGACCTGACCGCCGTTGATGTAGGCGTCCGCCAGCTGGGCCTGCAGTTTGGCGTTGTCAGGCTGGGCGTCCAGCAGTTGCTGGAATAACTGCTGCGACTGCTGGTAAGCGGCCAACGCCTTCTCCTGGGGGCCGATCCGGTTCGTGATGGCCCCGACGCGGAAATAGGTCAGGGCCAACTCCTCGCGCAACTGCGGGTCGTCGCCGCGCTGCTTCAGGAACTTCTCGTAATAGCGCAGGGCTGACTCCAGCAGTTCCTTGCGCAGCGGCTCCAGCCCGGGCACGTCGCGCAACCCCCCCTCGCTCAGGCGGCGGACCATGTCGTTGATGACGGCGCGCGCCTGCCGGTAACTGGTCTCCTCCTTCTTGTGGGCCGCCCCTTCATTCTGCCGGGCCACCTCCTCCTTCTTGCGAGCCTCCTCTTTCTCCATCACGAGACGTTCGACGCGGGTGCGCTGCTCGTCGGCCCGGTGGTAGTTGGCCTCGGCCGTCTCGGCGTGCGCCTCGGCGACCTGCCACTGCCACGTCGCCAGGCCGCCGCCAGCCAGCAGTGACAGCAGCAGCGCCGCCGCCAGGGCGGCGACGATCGGCTTGCGACGGCACCAGCGCCAGAAGCGCTCCGGCGTCCGCACCGGCCGGGCCAGGATCGGCTCGACGTTCAGGTAGCGCTCCAGGTCGTCCGCCAGCGCCGCGGCGCTGGCGTAGCGCCGCGCCGGATCCTTTTCCAAACATTTCAGCGCGATGATCTCCAGGTCCGCCGGCACCCGCGGGTTGAGCGCGCGCGGCGGCGGTGGCTCGGTGTCGAGCGCGGCACGCAGCGTCAGCAGCGGCGTCGCCTCTTTGAACGGCGGCCGGCCGGTGAGCAGCTCGTACAGGATGGCGCCGAGACTGTAAACATCGGCGGCGACGGTCAAATCCTTGTGCGGCCCGGCGGCCTGCTCGGGGGCCATGTAGCTGGGGGTGCCGACGGCGATGCCGGTTTCGGTCGGGTTCGGGCTGGCGCGGTTGACCCACTTGGCCAGGCCGAAGTCGGTGACGTGCGGCCGGCCGTGCTCGTCGAGCAGGATGTTGGCCGGCTTGAGATCGCGGTGCAGCAGACCACGGCGGTGAGCATAATCGACGGCCCGGGCAACCGTGGCCAGCAGCCGCGCCGCCGCCTCGGGGTCGTCGCGCAGCCGCTGGATGTGCCGCGTCAGGCTCGACCCGTCGATCAACTTCATCGCGAAGTAGTGGCGGTTCTGGTCCTCGCCGATGTCGTAAATGGGGACGATGTGCGGGTGATCGAGGCCGGCGACGGTCTCGGCCTCGAAGCGGAAACGCTGCACCGCGTCGGGCGTGGCCAGGTCGCCGGCCAGGATCATCTTGAGCGCCACCTGCCGCTGCAACCGCCGCTGCCGGGCCTTGAAGACGACGCCCATGCCGCCGCGGGCGATCTCTTCCAGAATCTCGTACTCGCCCAGGCTGGCCGGCGTGAGGGGGCCGTTCAGACGGGTGCCGTCGCGCGGCGTGGCGGAGCCGTGCCCAACGGTGAGGCTTTTCGACGACAACACCGCCTCGCGCAGCGGTGCCATCAGGGAGCCGAACCGATCCTCGTCGGCGAAGAACTCGCGGAGGTCGTCGGCCAGCTCGGGGTGGCGGTCCAGCCAGCGTTGCGCGTCCTGCCGCCCCTCGTTCTCAACCGCGTCGAGGTAGGCGGCGACGACATCATCAAGGAGTTGTTCGCGGTCTTGCAGGTGCTGTGGCTCGGCGGCCATGCGTCATTCCCCCGCGCGCAGGTGTTGCCGGAGTTGTTTGAGGCCGCGCCGCAGCAGCGACGCGACGGCGGCGCGGCTGCGGTCGAGGTGCTTGGCGATGTCGTTGAGCGACCAACCCTCGCAGTGCCGCAGCAGTAGCACCTCACGCTGGTCGTCGGGCAGGGCGCCCAGCTTTTCGGCCAGCTGCATGACCTGTTCGTTGCGCTGGGCCAGTTCGCTGGGCGACTCCTGCTCGGCAACCAACCACGCCTCCAGCCGGGCGGACGACTCCTGCAACGACGCCTCCAGGGAGCGCTCGAGGTTGATGTCGCGTTTGCCGCGGCTGAGGTCGCGGACGGCGTTGGCCATCGTGTTGGCCAGAATCTGCCGCAGCCAGGCCGCCTGCTCGCCGGCGCTGTGGCCGCGGAACTGGCCGCTGGCCTGATGGTGCGCAAAAGCGTCTGCTGCACCAGGTCGGATGGGTCCAGCTTGCTCTGGAGCTTGACGCTGATCTGCAGCCGCGCCAGCAGACGCAGGTAATCGCGGTAACGCTCCAGCGGCGCTACCGGGCCATTATCCAGGGAGGCCATGCGGTTGCTCCTGAGGGTAGAGACACCCCGGGCGGACAATTAAACCACGGCGCCACCCTGGCCGGCAGCAGGTGGGCGGTGTTCGTGGGTTTAGAGCGGTTCGCGTTTGGGTAGCGCACAAGTCGTGGGACGGCTCTCCAGAGCCGTCAGCGTTCTCCCGACGGCTCTGGAGAGCCGTCCCACGACTTGTAGTCCACGCGACTGGGAACCGCTCTAGTATACCCGACGACTTCGCAAAGGTAAAACGTGGAAGGTGGGGAAGTGTTGCGGCGGCGGGTGTCCTTTTCTTCTTCCGTGGGGCAGGCTTTCCAGCCTGCCCCACGAAAGAAGCGGCCGATACGGTTACGGCATCTCCTTGACCTGGATGTGGCGGAATTCGAACTTGCCCGTCTCGGCCTGCAAACCGATGCCGCCCTTGGTGCCGGCGTTCATCGCCTTGTCCATGATCTCGCCGTTGCACAGGCACTTCGCGACGGCGCCGACGCTGATCTTCAGGTCGGTGACCGCCACGTCCTTGCCGTTGAGCCTGGCCGCGGGTTTGCCGTCCTTGACGGTCAGTTCGAGCAGGTCACCGGCACCGACCATCTTGTTGTTGACGGTGGTCTTGACGACGCCGTTCTTGACGGTGATGTCCAGTTCGTTCCAGTCGTCGTTCTTGAACTTCTTGAGGTGTTTCATCTCGTTGCGGCGGATGAAGTCGCGCACCTGCAACTGCGGCCCGCGGAGGTAAACGCCGCTGTCCGCCTTCGGGGCGGCGCGGAACTCCAACTTGAGATGGAATTCCTTGTTGTAGTCCTTGACGGTGTACAGATCCTTGATGCCGCCCTTGCCGTCCCTGTCCTTCGCGTTGGCGACGATGATGCCGTCCTTGACCTCGAAGCGTTTGTCATACGTTTCCAGCTTGCCGGTGAGATCCTTTTCCTTGTAGTACCGCCAGCCGGTGAGATCCTTGCCGTTGAACAGCGAGGTGTAGCCCGGTTCGGGCTTCCAGGTGTCCTGCGCCGTGGGCGTGGTGCCGGCCGTGGCGCCGCAGGCGACCACCAGCGCCGCCGCCAGGACGCCGTGCAACCAACTCTGCTTCATGGAAGTGCTCCTGTGATTTAGAGGTCTCGGCCCCAGCTGACCCCGATTACATTTCGCGCGGACTGCGACGCGCGTGAAACGTAAACGAGGTCAGCGAGGGGGAACAATCCTGGATTCCGGCAGTTCCTTGAGGTAAATGTTCTTGAACCACAACTCGTCGCCGTGATGCTGCAACTCAATCGGTCCGCTCGCCGGCAGCGGCTGGCCGCGCTCCCAGTAGTTCTCCAGCGGCGTGTCGTTGACCACCTTCTTGCCGTTGAGGAACACGGTCACCCTGTCGCCCTTCATGATGATGTGGAAGGTGTTCCACTGACCGGGCGGTCGGTCGGCGACCAGCAGCGGCTTGCGCGGGTTCTTCTGGTTGTTGTACAGGCCGCCGGAGCCCTCCGGGTTGTCCCAGATTTGCACCTGCGGATGGCCGCGCAGGTAAATGCCGCTGTCGCCCTTCTTGCCGATCTTCCAGTCCACGTACAACTCGAAGTTGCCGTAATCCTTCGCCGTTTGCAGGTTGTTGTTCTTGCCGTCGTAGTGGATGACGCCATCCTTGACGGTCCAGTGTTGCAGCGCCTTGGGGGTGGCCTTGGCGACTGCCGCTTTGTACTGCTCCGGCGTCATTTTCTTGCGCTGCTTCACGTCCACCAGGCCCTGCCAGCCGGTGAGGTCCTTGCCGTTGAACAGGGCGGTGAAGCCTGGCGGAGGCGTGTTGTCGCGGGGCGGTTGCTTGTCCTGGGCGGGCACGTCCACTGCCAGCAGCAGCCCAACCAGGGCCACGGCCGGCAGGGCCAGCGCGGTTCGCATACGGTTGCTCCTTCGCTCCAGAGGGGTCACGGTCAACGTCCCGCACGAGGACGTTTCATTGCGGTGGGAAACCGGCGGGCTGTCGGTAGGTTTTCCAGAAGTGTACCGCGGCGGCGCGGGCGATACAAAGGATTTCCGGTCAAGCTTTCTTCTCAATCAGCGACTGCGACTTGACGACCGTGTGCTCCTCGGGGAAAGTGTGGAAGGCGGACAGGAACAGGCAGCCAGCCCGGGACTCGACGGCCACCAGGCCGAGCGGCGCCAGGGCCAGACGGTGGTGCGGTTGAAAGTGGTGCAGCAGGCCGCGCTTGTCGCCGTCGGCCAGAATCTCTTCGTGGACGTGAGCGAAAATCTCCGGCGGTAGCACCTCGACCTGGAAAGTGGTCTGATAGTGGACGCCATGAGCGCAGGCGAGGGTGCCGCTGTGCTCGCCGCGCAGCCGATAGCTGAGCAGGCGTCGGCCCTGGGGCAGTTCCTGCTCCACGGCGGCGGCGACCTCGGTCAGGCAAACGTCGCGGTTGTGCCAGTGGACGGCGTGGCCGGTGCGCGTGATACGCACGGTCAACTCCCAGTCGTCACGCCGGACGGTGCGGCTGGCCAGGATGTCAAACAACTCGGGGTGCAACGGTTTTCCGTAGAGCTGGAAAACCAGGTCCGCCACCCGCGGTCGTACCAGGTAAACGCCCATGACACTTCCAGCTACGGTCCTCCCTCGGAATCGACTCGCCCTCACCGCGGGATTATAGCAAGCCCCGGTGCGGCCACAATGCGTCTTCTGCTGAGGAAATTGCCTGATCTGCCAGGCCGCTGTCACAATCCGATCCCGCGGAACTGCAAACCGGCGCCACGCGGTCGTTTCCCGTCCGGTAAGGAGGCGCCGAACAACAACTTCCAAGAGTAGGACGGCTCTGGAGAGCCGTCCTACGAAGTTGTTGTTCGGCGCCTCCTAAGAAGCAAAAACGACCTCGGCGCAGAGGGCTCACGCCCTCCGCGCCGAGGTCACTTTCGGTTAGACGCAGGCCAGCTCCCGCTCACGGGGCCGGTCCTGGGTCTTGCGGCCGCGCGGGCCGTCGCCGGGCTGGGCCGTCTCCAGCTGCTGCCGCAGCCGGTTCCGGGCCACGTGCAGCCGCCGCTTGATGGTGCCAACCGGCGTCTCGAACTGCTGGCTCATCTCCAGGAGCGACTGACCCTGGATGTAGAAGGCCACCAGCGTTTCCCGGTCGATGGCCTTCAGCCGCTTCAGGCCGACCCACAGCTCGGCGTTCTGCTCGGCCCGAACCAGCTCATCCAGCGGCGTGGCGCCCTGGGCGGCCGTGTTCTGCAGGACCTCCGGCTCGGTGCCCTGCAACGGCAACCGCCGCGTCACCCGGTTGATGGCCATGCGCACCGTGATCTGGCACAGCCAGCCGATGAAGCACTTCAGGTCGCGCAGCTGGCCGAGCTTCGTCCAGGCGTGGATGAACACCTCCTGGGCCAGCTCCTGGGCCTCCAGCGGGTTGCGCAGCCGGGCCAGCGCCTTGGCGTAGACGATGGGCTGGCAGCGCTGCACCAGCTCGCCGTAGGCCGCCCGGTCACCCCGCTGGGCCGACTCCACCAACGTGTAAATCTCGTCCATAATGATGGCGCACCTGTCCCGATCCCTGTTTCGGTTGTGGCACCGCGGCAGAACGGCTGGCCCCCGCCCCGGATCAACGGCGGGAACACGCCACACCCAGTCTGCACACGCAGGCCGGGGGGCAGCGACCGTTCGCGGTGGTTGTGACGGCACGACACGCGACCTTGCAGCACCCTTTTCGTGGTGAAGGTGGGCCGCCTGCACTACGAAAGTGCGGCAGCGCACGACGGCACGGGGTCACGCAGGGGTCAATGGTCCGCGTTGAGTAACACCAGGAATTTCACTGGTTGAGCGTGTGCGGCGACAGAAACGTGTCACCAATTCACTGGCAGACTGGGCATCTGCCGGGCGTCGGAATGTGGGTACTAGTTTCTGCGCATCACATGCTCTTTCCTCGGGTCAATAGGTGGTAAAGTTCCCGTAATACGGCAGCCGCAACTGCGGTTGCCACACCGGCGGGATGCGATTTTTGACCCCCGATGAGCGCGGCGAGCAGATGAGGCTGCCGCGTACCGAGGGCCGGCGCATCCCGGCCAGGGAACCCGAAGGCTGGTCTGTGGTTAGCGACGCTAACGCACGGGACTGGCCCTGGACCAACTGCCGTCCGGAGAGGACGGCCCGCCTGGCGGTTCTCGCGAGGCGGCGACTGTCGAGGACACCAGTGGAGCTTCCGGGCCGACCGGCCCGATGCGCAGGGCGCTTCCCGCCTGGCGTGCAGGCGGTGGTGCCCCGCGTACCGGCATCGATGTCGGCTTGCGGGTCGCTCGGGAACAGGTGTCGTGCGAAGGACAGGGAGAGCACCTGAGGTTCCTGGACGGCCAGATTGGAACCGATGCACTCCACGACCATCCGCACGTCATGGTTGACGCGGACGCCACGCAGCACCAGGGATTCCAGATTCTTCACGGCCATGGGAGACCTCCGGCGATCAAAGGGGTTGACCCGATGGGTCAACGAGGGTTGAAAAAAGGGCGTCGGATGTATGGGCGACTTTCGTTGTTTGGGGGCGAACCGATTCTGCAAAACCATCTAACAAGTACATCGTCCGCCCGCGCTCTTGCTTGCGCGAGTTTTGGGCTTTTTTTGGTTTTGGTGGCCTGAAAGATGATTTTGGGTTGACGATATACTTACAGATCGTTCGACCTGATGAAAGGTTCGCGCAAAATACCAAAAATCTTTTTGAGAGTCAAGCAAGTCACATGCCGGAGCCGGACGGCGGCCGAATGCTGCGACACAAGTCGTATATTCGCAAGGAGAAGAGAAAAATCACCTGGCGGCAAGCGCGGCGGTTGGGGAGCGCCGGAAAAAGGTGTCGCGTTTTGCCACGCCGTGCCAGGGCGAGTGCAGCATTTTGCCCGGCGTTACTGCTTGTGAAACATTTGCAGCAGGTGCTCGACCTGTCTGCGGACCTCGGGCGTTTCCTTGTAGATGGGGGCCGGCGGCAGGCGGACCTTCTCATTGACCCGAGGCGTGTCGTAGCCGGGCGAGCGCGGCACCGGCGTCACGATGTAGACGGGGTTGGTCGCGCCGCGCCGCGCCGTCAGCGCCAGGACGTATCGGCCCGGCCCTTCCCAGCCGTATTCCTTATCGCACAACCGCAGGTTGCGCACGGTCAGGGTCTCGCCTTCCAGGTTGGCCCGGTCCTTCGGCCACAGCACTTCCTTGACGACGACTTCTTCAAACGGCCCGTCGCCGACCACCTCCACGGGAACGCTGATGACCTTCCCGGGCACGGTTTCGAGGCGGGCATACTGCCCTGGCAGGGTCCACGCCTCGGAGCCGGGGATGCCGAGCAGCGGCACGGGCAGCAGGGCGGGCAGTTTCACCTGTCGCGGCGGCGGTTTGTGGCTGCCGTCCTGCAGTTCGGCGACGACAACGAGGTTCGCGACCAGGAGTTGCGGACGTGAGACGACGATGGCTTTCTTGCCCGAGGTGAGCTGCTCGCGCAACACCGGGTACGCCAGCGCCATCAGGCAGCCCATCCAGGCCACGAACACGATGGCCGCCACCGTCAGCCGTGCCCTGCCCCTGCTCATGTTATTTCACCTCGTCCAGCTCGATGCGGTAGCCGTGCAGGAGGGCCTCGTCGAGGTCGAAGAGATTGTGAAAGTCATCACGAGTGTCCTCATCGGTCTTGCTCATCAGCCCGACTTCCACGAGGTTGAAGACCAGTTCGCCCACGTCGTCGGTGCGCTGGATGCCCCAGAGGCGGAAGACCGTCCGCGCCATGCGGCCGAAGTCGCGCAGGGCCAGGTCGCGCATGCCAGCCAGCAGTTCCGGGCCGCTGACGTGTTGCTCCGCGGTCACCTGACGGCGACCTGCCGCCGGCTCGCGCCCCAGCAGTTTCTGCGTGTGCTGCAGCGCGTGGAACAGGAACTCATAGGCCTCATAGGCGTAGCGCCCGTCGCGACGAACGACCTCGGCCAGACCGGGGTGGTACATGCTCATGCCTTCGATAACCCTCAACTCTTTATTCTTCGTTCGTAGTACCGCCTTCAGGCGGAAGCCGACCATCAGATTCCGCCTGAAGAGAGCGTCCAGCTTTCAAGTGTTGGTAATTAAGGAGTTACGGCGATCCAGGTGGCCCAAAATGGGGGTGGAGGGGGTCCGGGAATACCTGAACAAAAAAGCCTCTTCCGAGACGTAACCCTCTTGCCGTAAACCCTTTCCCTGCACCACTTATAAGCTGGACGCTCTCTGAAGGCGGTACTACGAACCAAGACATCATCCCAGGCGCGTCAAGATCTCGTCGGCCGCCACCGGCAGCCGGCGACCGTCTTCAAACTCCACCAGCAGCTTGCGGGCGAGGATCTCCTGCGCGATCACACGCCCCTGGCCCTTGGCCGTGACGACGCGCGACCCCGGCGGCGGCAGCGCCTGCTGAAACTCCTCGTACACGTCCTGCTCGAAGCGCAGACAGCACTTGAGCCGACCGCAGCGGCCGGAAATCTTCGACGGATCGAGCGTCGATTTTTGCAGCTTGGCCATGCGCATCGACACCGGCGGCATCACGGCCATGTGCGTGTTGCAGCACACCGGCTTGCCACAATCGCCGAAGTCCGCCAGCAACTTGGCCTCGTCGCGCACGCCGATCTGCCGCATTTCGATGCGCGTGCGGTACTCACGCGCCAGGTCCTTGACCAGTTCGCGGAAATCGACACGCTTCTCCGCCAAAAAATAGAACACGATCCGCTCGCCGCCGAACAGGTGCTCCACGTCCACCAATTCCATCTGCAACCGGCGCGTCTCGATGTAGCGGTTGCAGGTGTGGAACTCCTCCAGTTCGGCCTGGCGCAGACGGGCGGCCTGTTCGTGATCGTCGGCGGTGAAGGGCCGCACCAGTTCGCCGTGGGTGGGCTCGCTGAGCAGTTGCACGGCGCGCGCCGTGGCTTCGCAGAGTACCTCGGCCGCCTCCAGGCCGCGCTCGGTGCGCACGACGACGTGCTGGCCGCGGACGAACGGGAGGTCGGCCGGAGCCTGGAACTCGCCCAGGAAACGCATGGCGCCGTGTCGCGCGATGTAACTGCCCGGCATGGGGTTGGTCCTTGGTACGGAACCCCGGAGGTCGCTGGACGGCCCCCATTGTAAAGCACTGGCTCACAAAGGAAAGAGCATTGTCGGGCTTGGCGGTCCTGGTGGCGGTGGGAGAGTCGAGCGATTGGCGGGGTTGGCACCGGTGAAGGACATAGGCCGCAACTGCTTACCTCCAAAGCATAGCTCGATCACCTGCGCCTGTAAAGCCGGAAATCCTGGAAAAATCGGGAAGGTTCCCTATGCCGTCGGCGATACCTGGCGCCGGGGACGTTTCTGCCGTCCGGCGAGAAATTCTTGACCTAGACTTGCAAGGGATTGTGTCGGCCGATCGTTGCCGGAGAATCCTCCCCAATTCAGCCAGGTGGAGATGACCGTGCGCAAACTGCTTGTGGCAAGCCAGAAGGGCGGCGTTGGGAAAACGACCACGGCGATCAACCTCGCGACGGCGACGGCGCGATCGGGGGAACGGGTGTTGCTGGTGGACGCCGACCCGCTGGGCAACGTCGGCAGCGCCCTGAACCTGGCGGCCCACGGCCAGCGCCGGCCGCTGCGCGAGATCGGCTTCGACAACGGCGCCCTGTACGGCGACGTGGCGCCCGACCTCGACGTGCTGGCGCCCGCCCAGGAGGGCGGTTTCGCGCCGGAGGACGTGGAGCAGGTGCTGCGGTTGCTGGACACGGAGGAGTTCCGGGACCGTTACCGCTGCGTCATCGTCCACGCGCCGCCGATCATGGGGTTGCGGCCGCGGGCGCTGCTGCAGGGCTGTGACGAGTTCCTGTTCGTGATGCGGGCGGAGCCGATGGTGTTCCGCACACTGCCGCTGTTCCAGGAAACGATCAAGGCCATCCAGCGCGAGGGCGGCCCGGTGTTCCGCGGCGTGGTGGTGACGCAACCGGCCTCGGAGCGCTGGGAGACGGACCTGCGCCGCTTTCTCGGCGACAAGGCGTTGCCGACGACCATTCCGGTCGATGGGGCGGTGGAGGAGGCGGCGATGATCTACCAGGTGGTGACGCTGGCCAACCCGGACGCGCCTGCGGCGCAGGCCTACTTCCACCTGGCCGGCAACCTGGGCCTGGCGACGGGCGCGGGCTATGCCGAACCGCACCCGCTCCCGAAGCGCGCGGTCGAAAAGATTGCGGCCGTCGCGCCTGCCCGCCCTGTGCTGGCGGCGGCTGCCGTGGCCGCCGCACCCGCTGCGCCGCCGGCAGCGCGCCGGAGCCGGCCGGAGCCGGCACCGCGCCCGACCGCGCCGCGCCGCCCGGCGCCACGTCCGGTCCGTCCCGAGGCCGCACCCCGCCCGACGCCGACGCCCGTCGAGACGCCGCGACCGAAGACCGTGGCGAAAGCCCCCGCCCCGCCCGAGGGCGGCCTGATCCGTCCCTGGCAGCTGGCCGTGGGCGCCGCGCTGCTGTTCGGGGCGGTGCTCGGCACGCTACGCGCCGCGACGACGCTGCTGCCGATGGTAGTGGGCATCGGCACTGCGGCCGTGGTGCTCGTGGCGGTGCTCCAGATGAAGCAGAACACCGTCGCGCAACCGACGAGGAATTCACCACCGAGAACGCAGCGCGGCAGAGAGAAGACAAAGAATGATGAATTAAACACTCTTTGGCTTTTCTCTGCGCGCTGCGTTCTCGGTGGTGAATTCCTTTTGCAACTCATCCGCGGCGGAGTGCCCGGCCCGGCAGTGCCGCGGTGCGCCGGCCGTCCTCCAGCACTGGCACCCCGTTGACGACCACGTGCGTCATGCCCACCGCCAGCGGCCGGCCGTCCTCATAGGTCGAGCGATCCGCGACGGCCGCCGGGTCGAAGACGATCACGTCCGCCGCCATACCCGGTCGCAGCAGACCGCGGTCGCGCAGTCTGAAGCGCTGCGCCGCGTGCGCCGCCAGATGCTGCACCGCTTCCTCCAGCGTCCACGTCGGCTCGTCACGGACGTAGTGGCCCAGGTAGCGCGCAAAACAACCGCAGCCGCGCGGGTGCGGCCGGCTGCCGGTGTAGATGCCGTCGCTGCCCGCCATCATCGCCGGGTGCCGCATCAGCTGCCGCACATCCTCGCCAGAGCGCTGCCGGTGCGCGGCGATGCAGCCGACCGCCAGCTGCGACGCCAGCAGCACGTCACAGACAAAATCGCCCACGCCGACGCCCAGTTCCTGTGCCGCCTCCGCCAGCGACTGGCCCTCGTGACGGCGATACGCCTCCGCCGCGACGTAGGTGAGCCGCACGCCGTCGATGGGGCCGCGCGTCGGCTGGGCGAACCAGTCGGTGAGGCGCTGCCGCTGGCTCGGGTCCGCCAGGCGGCGCAGCGTCGGCTCGGGGCCGCCCTCCTGAATCCACGGCGGCAGCGCGATCATCGCCAAAATGGTGCTGCCGGCCAGGTAGCAATAGAGGTCGTAGGTCGTTTCGATGCCTTCCCGCCGCGCCGCATCAACGCGCGGCAGCACCAGCTCAGCCCGGCTGTTGAAGTGCGACACGTGAACCGGCACCTGCGCCTCGCGGCCGATGTGGAACACCTCATCCAGCGCGGCGTGGACGCCGTCCGGGGCGTAGCTGCGCATGTGCGTCACGTAAACGCCGCCCACGTCCGCCATCTCACGGCACAGGGCCGTCAACTCGTCGGTGCCGGCGTAGCGGCTGGGGATGTAATCCAGGCCGCTCGACAGGCCGACCGCCCCCTCGTCCAGGCCCTGCCGCAACAGCCGGCCCATCCGCTTCAGCTCGTCGGCGGTCGGCGGCCGCGTCTCCAGGCCCATCACCTCCATGCGCAGGTTGCCGTTGGGCACCAGCATGGCCACGTTGACCGCACATTGCCGATCAAAAATAGCCAGATACTCCGCAATGCTCGACCAGCGTTTCGTCACCGGCGGCTGACCGCTGAAGCCGGCCGTGTAGCGGCGCATGTAATCGAGTGTGGCCGGCGATGCCGGGGCCATCGCCACGCCATCCTGGCCGAGCAGGTAGGTGGTGACGCCCTGGCGGATGGCCGGTTCATGCAGCGGATCGGCGAGCAGCGCAAGGTCACCGTGAACGTGGGCGTCAATGAAGCCGGGCGCGATCACCTGGCCGGCGGCGTCGAGGCGGTGTTTGGCCTCGACGCTGCCGAGCGGGCCGACGGCCGTGATGCGGTCGCCGCGGATGCCGACATCGGCGCGCACCCAGGGGGTGCCGGTACCGTCGATGACGCGGCCGTTGTGGATCAGCAGATCAAACATGGCCTGGCTCCTTGGGGGGCGTGCGGTCCTATCATATCGTGGTGCAGGCGGCTCGCCTGCATTCCGGTTCCGCAGGCGCGCCGCCTGCACCACGATGAGGTCGGTCATGGGCAAGGCCCGCAAGAAATACTGTTACGAATATCCGCGGCCGGCGGTGACGGTGGACATGGTGCTGGCGACGCGCACGTTGCCGCGGCGGGTGCTGCTGATCCGCCGCAAGCACGACCCGTTCGCCGGCAAGTGGGCGCTGCCGGGCGGCTTCGTCGATGAGAATGAAGATCTCGACGCGGCGGCGCGGCGCGAGCTGCGCGAGGAGACGGGGTTGGAACAGGTGGCGCTGGAGCAGTTGCATACGTTCGGGACGCCGGGCCGCGACCCGCGCGGCCACACGGTCAGCGTCGTGTACCTGGCGGAGGTGGACGCGGACCAGGTGCAGCCGCAAGCGGCGGACGACGCGGCGGCGGTGGCGTGGCACGCGCTGGACCAGCTGCCGCCGCTGGCGTTCGACCACGCGGACATCCTGGCGCTGGCGCGGCGGCGGCTGGTGGAGTAGAATGGGGCGGTTGATCGGCGGCCCTGTTCAGGAGACACGCTCATGCCAATCCACGACTGGGCAAGGGTCGATGCCAACCTGTGCCACGACTTCCATCAAGCCTGGACCATCGGCATCTGCAATGCCCTGAATGGCGGTCTGCTGCCCAGGAACTTTTCCGCACTCGTCGAACCGCACGCAATCGAAGCCGTGTCGGACAGCCAACAAGCAATTTTGGCCGCTCGCGGCAACCGCATCACCCTCCGGCACGCGCTCAACCGATCACCCTGGCCGCCTACGTCGCGCGCGGCGGCCCCTTGCCCGACGAACCGCCCGAGTAGAATGGCCAGCACCCGTTCCATCGAAAGCGGATACCGGCCGCCCCGAATAGCTCTGGGGTAGCCAACGTCTATCTCCTTGACTAATATATCCTCACGAAAACCGCCTCGGCCCACTACCCGCCAGGAGCACCACCCATGACACGGCACGTTCTCCTTGGTAGCACCGCGCTGGTCGTGTTGTTCACAACCGTCACTCTGACGGAAGCGGTTCAACGAGTTCGCTTTGGACCGCGACCCAGGCTCACCATCGTGAGTGGGGGAGTGGTTCACGCGGAATATTATTGGCCAGAGCAAGGAGCCGCCAAGGTGCCGCCGGTCCTCAACTTCAAAATGACCAGCCTCGACGGCAAGACCACGGACCTGGCCCAGTACAAGGGCAAGGTCGTCCTGTTCGTCAATGTCGCCAGCGAGTGCGGCTACACACCGCAATACAAGTCGCTGCAGGCGCTGTACGCGAAGTACGGCAAGGACGGCCTGGTCATCGTCGGCGTGCCGAGCAACGACTTCGGCGCCCAGGAGCCCGGCACCAACGCCCAGATCGCCGCGTTCTGCAAGCAGGAATACGGCGTCACCTTCCCGATGCTGGCCAAGGTGGTCGTCAAGGGCAACGGCCAGACGCCGCTGTATAAATTCCTGACCGAGAAGGACAGCAACCCCAAATTCGCCGGCCCGGTGCGCTGGAACTTCGAGAAATTCCTGATCGGCCGCGATGGCGCCGTCATCGGCCGCTTCGCCTCCGACGTGGACCCGGATTCGGCGGATTTTCAGAAGGCCATCCGGGACGCCCTGCAACAGAAGTAACCGCCCGGCTTTCCCCGTGTTCGCAACAGAGGGTGAGGCGCGTGCCTCACGGTTTCGCGATTGTTTCCAAGGAGAAGTCCATGGTTCGTTACGCGATGGCGACCCTGCTCGGTGGCGTGCTGCTCGCGGGCCTGGCCCCGGTCAGCGGCCAGACCGCCAAGCTCAAGATCGGTGCCGCCGCCCCCAACTTCAGCAACCTGCCCGGCGTGGACGGCAAGGCGCATTCGCTGGCCGATTTCAAGGGCAAGGACGTGGTGGTGATCGCCATCACCTGCAACCACTGCCCGGTGGCGGTGGCCTACGAGGACCGCATCATCGCCTTCGCCAAGAAGTACGCGGGGACGGGCAGCAAGGTCGGCTTCGTGGCCATCAACGTCAACAACCTGGAAGCGGACAAGCTCGACAAGATGCAGATCCGCGCCAAGGAGAAGGGCTTCAACTTCCCGTACCTGTATGACGCCAGCCAGCAGGTCGGCAAGGCCCTGAACGCCTCGGTCACGCCTGAGTTCTACGTCTTCGACAAGAACCGCAAGCTGGTCTACTGGGGCTCGATGGACAACAAAATGACCAACCCCACGACCAACTACCTCGAGCCCGCCGTCGCGGCCGCGCTGGCCGGCAAGACTCCGACCACGCAGACCACCAAGGCGTTCGGCTGCTCCGTCAAGTACGACTCGAAGTAACCCTTCGCGAACCCATCTCCGCCCGGCCGCTTTTTCGTGGGGCAGACATTCCTCTCTGCCGGTGACCTGGCAGACAGGAATGTCTGCCCCACGAGAGCAGCGGCCCTTCCTCGGAGGAATCCCGTGCGTGTCCTCTTTCACCCCGCCGTGTGCGCCCTGGCTCTGGTCGCCGGCCTGATGGCCCTGGTGTTTGGCTGCACCGCCGATCCGCAGGGTGACAGCAAACGCGAGATCAAACTGGACGCGGTCAAGGTCAAGGCGTTTGAAAAGGCGCTCCAGGCGCACAAGGGCAAGGTCGTCGTGCTCGATGTCTGGGCGGATTTCTGCATCCCCTGCAAGGAGGAGTTCCCCAATCTGGTCCGGCTGCACCAGCAATACGGCAAGGACGGCCTGGTGTGCATATCCATTTCGGTGGACGAACCCGAGGGCCACGCCGGGGCGCTCAAGTTCCTGAAGAAGGTGAAGGCGACGTTCCCCAATTACCGGTTTGACTTCCAGGAAAACGCGGAGTGGCAGGACCACTTCAACATCAAGGGGCCGCCGGCGGTGTTCGTGTACGGCCGCGACGGCAAG
This sequence comes from uncultured Gemmataceae bacterium, assembly GCA_963750165.1. GTDB lineage: Bacteria > Planctomycetota > Planctomycetia > Gemmatales > Gemmataceae > CAVVPN01. The sequence continues at coordinate 2,894,801 of CAVVPN010000003.1, forward strand.
CTCGCGGCCCGCTTCGATCACAACGACGTGGACAAGACCTTCACCTACAAGGACGTGGAAAATACGGTGAAAAAACTGCTCCCTGCGGGGAAATGACAGGCGTTCCATTGGCTTCGATTGAAGGAGATCCGTTCGATGAAATGTACGCACCTGTTCGCGGCGGCGGTTCTAGGGCTGGCGGTGGCGGTCGGCAGCACGCTGGCGGGCGGTCAGCTGAAGAGCGGCCCGCAGGTCGGCGAACTGCTGCCCGGCCCGTTCGAGCCGTTCAACGTGACCGGCGACAAGGCCGGCCAGAAGAATTGCCTGTATTGCCAGCACGGCCCGGCGCCAGTGGCCATGATCTTCGCCCGCTCCACCAGTACGCCGCTGACCGCCCTCATCAAGAAGATCGACGCCGCCACGGCCGCCAACGCCAAGGCCGAGATGGGCAGCTTCGTCGTTTTCCTGAGCGACAAGGCTGATCTCGCCGTGCAGCTCAAGAGCCTGGCCGCGAAGAACAGCATCAAGCACACCACCCTGGCGATTGACAACCCGCCCGGCCCCGACGGCTACAACGTCGCCAGGGAGGCCGACGTGACCGTGGTGCTGTATCGCAACGCCAAGGTTGTCTCGAACTACACCTTCCGCGCCGGCCAGCTCAACGAGCAGGCGATCGAGCGCATTCTCAAGGACATTCCGAAACTCGTGAAGTAAGGGCGTCGGCCCCATCCGCCTTCATTTATGGTTTCGCGCTCATGAGCGCGAAACCATAAATGGGGTTCTAACGGGTTGCGGCGAGGTGAGACATGGATGTCTTCTGCGTCGGCATGTACCGTGCCGGCTCCACGTGGCAGTACGACGTGGCCAGCCAGCTGCTCGAACGCCACCGCGCCGCCCAGCGCCTCGGCTTTGTGACCGGCGACCATTACTCGCCCCCATCCGATCCCGCGCCGGCCTGGCGCATCCTCAAAGCCCACGATGCACACCCCGCCTTCTCCGACATGTTGCAACGCCGGCAGGCGCTGGCCCTGTACTGCTACCGTGACCTGCGCGACGTGTGTTTTTCGCTGATGCACAAGTTCGGCGCCAGCTTCGCGGAGGTGGTCGAACGGCGACGATTGTTGCACCTGTGCCTGGACAACGACGCCTTCTGGCGAGCGCAGCCGGGCGTCCTGTGCCAGCGCTACGAAGCGCTTACGACGGACCCGGCTGCGGCGGCGGCGGAGATCGCGGCGCAGCTGGGTGTCGCGCTGGCGGCCGGTGAGGCGACGGCAGTGGCGGAGGAGTATTCGTTGACGGCGAACCAGTGGCGGGCCATCGAGCTGGCGAATCGGCTGCGCGAGCAGGGCGTGGACCTGGCGGACCCGGCGAACGCGAACCGCTGGGACGCGCGTACGCTGCTGCACTGGAACCACATCCGCAGCGGCCGCGTCGGTGACTGGCGGCGGCAGGCGACGCGGCGGCAGCTGACCCGGTTGGCGGAGATTTGTGGGCCGTGGCTGATCGCGAACGGCTACGCGCGCGACGGGCAGTGGGCACAACCAGGCTGGCGGGACCGGCTCAAGCGCTTGCTGGGGTGAGGATCGGAGGGGATTCACCACAAAGACACAAAGGGCACAAAGAAAACAATTTTGTCTTCCTTTGTGCCCTTTGTGTCTTTGTGGTGAATCCCCTCCGATTAGCGCGTGACGTAGTAGTACACCTGTGCCCCGGTCGGCAGCGCGTACTCCGGCTCCTGGATGGCCCGGGGGTCGTCGGCCGCGAGCAGGCGCAGCACCCCGCGGTCGTGCAGCAGTCGCAGTCCCGCATGGAAGTCCGGGATGCTCAGCCCCGGCTGCTTTTCGGTGACGGCCCGGAACAATTCCGGCAGCGAGCAGTGGTTAATGACGCCGGTTTCGCGGCGGCGTTCGAGGTAGCCAACAACCTCCTGGCCCCACGGCACCTGAGCGGCGGCGTCTTCCGGCAATGTCGGCTGCGTGGCGTCATGGCGGCGCAGCGACTCCAGCACGCGCTGGCTCAGCACTTCCAGCCGATGGGTGACCGCCTGAACCTCGTCGGTGAGCCGCTGGCCGAGGGCGTTGAGTTCCTGGCGAATCCCCTGCATCCAGACGGGGATGCCCTCCTCGGTCATCTTGAGCACGGCCCGCAGCTCGTCCATGGCCCGCGCGGGCGACTCCTGTTCGTGAATGAAATCGACGCCCTTGTTGGTGACGCGCGCGAACTCGATGAGGGTTTTGCCCCTCATATCTGAGCGGACCTCAATGAGGCCCTCCTTGAGCGCCCGGGCGACCGCCTCGGCGTTCAGGCCGAGCCGGCTGGCGAAGATGCCGGGGATTTTTCCGCTCCGGTACAGGCGCTGTTCGCCCGGCTGTGCCAGGGCGTCCTTGAGCGCGTCCAGCAACACCTGGGTCACCTTGTCCATGAGGGTTCGCCCGTCCGCCGTGGCCAGCCGTTCCTGGTCAGTGTACAGTGAAGAATGAACCAGGGCAGCGGTTTTTATCGCGCAGGCGAGCACCATGCAACCCCAACAACCGAAACGCTATCTCAGTGGCGTGCAGCCCTCCGGCAAGCTGCACCTCGGCAACTACTTCGGAGCCGTCAAGCAGCACATCGCGCTGCAGGACGAGGGCAACTGCTTTTATTTCGTGGCCGACTACCACGCGCTGACGACGGTGCAGGACTCGAAACGGCTGGAGGAACTGGTCCACGACGCCGCGCTGGACTACCTTGCCCTCGGCCTCGACCCGGACAGGGCGAGCTTCTTCCGCCAGTCGGACGTGCCGGAGGTGTGTGAGCTGACGTGGATCCTCTCGACCGTGACCGGCATGGGCCTGATGGAGCGGGCCGTCTCGTACAAGGAGAAGGTCGAGAAGGGCATCGAGGCCAGCGTCGGGCTGTTCACGTATCCGATCCTGATGGCCGCGGACATCCTGATTTACCGTTCGCATGTGGTGCCGGTCGGTCAGGACCAGGTGCAGCACCTGGAGATGACGCGCGACATCGCGGCCCGCTTCAACCGCACCTACAAGGAAATTTTCCCGCTGCCGAGCCCGCGTCTGGATAAGCACGCCAAGGTGCCGGGCACCGATGGCCAGAAGATGAGCAAATCGTACGGCAACACCATCGACATCTTCGCGGAGGGCAAGTCGCTGGAGAAGACGGTGATGGCGATCCAGACCGATAGCACACCGCTGGGGCAGCCGCTGGACCCGACCACCTGCAACGTCTTCGCGCTGTACAGTCTGTTCGCCACGGAGGACGAGAAGGCGGCGTTGGCGGCGGACTACCGTGGCGGCAAGATCGGCTACGGCGGGGCCAAGAAATTGTTGCTGACGAAGATTAACGAGTATTTCGGCCCATTCCGCGAGCGCCGCAAGCAACTGGCCGCGGATCGAGAGTACGTCGAGGACGTGCTGCACCGCGGTGCGAAGCGGGCGCGCGACGAGGCCCGGCAGACGATGGAACTGGTGCGCTCGGCAGTGGGCATGAAGCCGCGGCCGGTCGCGTAAAAAAGATCGATCCACAGATGACACAGATAACCCAGATAAAAACAAGTAATTCTTTTGTTTTTATCTGGGTTATCTGTGTTATCTGTGGATCTCTTTCTCTTGTGACTGCCCATGCTCGATTTCACCGAACCCAAGCGCGCCGCCCTGGAAAAGCACCTCCGTCGCCACTTCGAGGGGGAGGTCCGCTTCGACGCCACCTCGCGTCGCCTCTACAGCACCGATGCCAGCATTTACCAGATTGAACCGCTCGGCGTCGTGCTGCCGAGGACCGTCGCGGATTTGCAAACGGCGGTGCAGGTCGCCGCGGAACTGGGCGTGCCCGTCACGGCGCGCGGCGGCGGCACCAGCCTGTCCGGCCAGGCCATCGGCCCGGGGTTGGTGATCGATTGCAGCAAGTACCTCAACCGTGTGATCGACATTGATGCCGTGGGCCGCACGGCGCGGGTGCAGCCCGGCCTGATCCTCGACCAGCTCAACCGCGCCCTGGCGCCGTTTCAGCTGCAGTTCGGTCCAGAGGTCGCGACCGCCAGCCGGGCCAACCTCGGCGGCATGATCGGCAACAACTCCGCCGGCAGTCGCTCCATCGTCTACGGCAAGACCAGCGATCACGTCCGCGGCCTGAACGTCTTTTTGGCGGACGGCAGCCGGGCGGAGTTCGCGGCGTTGAACGCTGTCGATTGGGCGAAGAAGGCGGCCGCGGTTGGGTCGGAGGGCGACATTTACCGCGGCGTGCAGCAGGCGGTGCTCGACAACGCTCCGGAGATCCGCCGCCGCTTCCCGCACATCCAGCGCCGCGTCAGCGGCTACAACCTCGACCTGATCGAGCACGGCCTGACACGCTGGCGCTGGGACGACCCGGCGGCGCGCGTCGGCCTGCACCAGCTCATCATTGGCAGCGAGGGCACGCTGGCGGTGGTCGCCGACGCGGAGGTTGAACTGGTGCCGCGACCGCTGCATCGCGGGCTGCTGGTGCCGCACTTTGCATCGCTGGCCGCCGCGATGGAGGCGCTGTCCGCGTGCCTGGAATTTGCGCCGTCCGCGGTCGAACTGCTGGACCAGTTGCTGCTCGACCTGGCTCGCGGCAACCTGTCGCTGAAGGACACGATGGCGGCGGTCCACGGCCGGCCGGCGGCGCTGTTCATGGTCGAATTCCAGGGCGACGACCAGGCCGAGGTTGCCGATCGCGTGGAAAAATTGCAGAAGCGCTTGCAGGGCGTGCGCGGCCTGACCGCGGTGGTGCCGGCGCTGGATGCGGAGCTGCGCAACCCCTTGTGGAGCCTGCGCAGCGCCGCGGTGCCGCTGCTGCTGGGCCTGCACGGCGACCGCAAGCCGGTCGCGTTCATCGAGGACACCGCGGTGGCGCCGGCCCGCCTGCCGGAGTTCGTCGCCCGCTTCCAGGAGGTGCTGAAAAAGCACGGCACCCACGGTTCGTTCTACGGCCACGCCAGCGTCGGCTGTCTGCACATCCGGCCGGTGCTGAACCTCAAGGACCCGAACGACGTCCACCGCATGCGCCGCATCACCGAGGATATTACCGATCTTGTACTGGAGTTCGGCGGCGCCCTGAGCGGCGAGCACGGCGACGGCCTGGCGCGGAGCGAGTGGAACCGCAAGATGTTCGGCGACGCGGTGTACCAGGCGTTTCGGCAGGTGAAGCAGGTGTTCGACCCGCGCAACCAGCTGAACCCGGGCCGGGTGGTGGACGCGCCGCCGATGACGGAGCAGTTGCGCTACGGCCCCGGCTACGCGCCCACGGAGCCGGCGACGCTGTTCGACTACGGCAAGCAAGAGGGGTTTGTCCGCGCGGTCGAGTTGTGCAACGGCTCGGGCGTGTGCCGCAAGCTCCAGGGCGGTACGATGTGCCCGTCGTTCCGGGCGACGCGCGACGAGAAGGACTCGACGCGCGGCCGGGCCAACGCGCTGCGGCTGGCGCTGGCCGGCGAGCGGCCGCTGCGGGCGCTGCGGAGCCAGTGGGTGTATGACGTACTCGACCTGTGCCTGATGTGCAAGGCGTGCAAGTCGGAGTGCCCGAGCAATGTGGACGTGGCCAAGCTCAAGTCAGAGTTCCTGCACTTCTACTACCGCGGCCGGCTGCGGCCGCCGGGCCAGTGGCTGATGGCGTACATTTACCGCGTCAACCAGCTGGGAGCGCTGGCGGCGCCAGTGGTGAACTGGCTGCAACAGAACGCGGTGGTACGGCTGCTGCTCGAAAAGTTTGGCGGCATCGACCGCCGCCGCAGCATGCCGGTGCTGCACGCCGACCACTTCCGCCGCTGGTTCGCCTACCGTGGGACGGCTCTCCAGAGCCGTCTCGCTACCAATCACGTGCTGCTGCTGGACGACTGCTTCACGACGTACAACGAACCGGACATCGGCCGGGCGGCGGTGCGCGTGCTGGAGGCGGGCGGTTGCAGTGTCGAGTTGGCGGGACTGGTCTGCTGCGGTCGGCCGATGATTAGCAAGGGATTCTTGACGCAGGCGCGCGAGCTGGTGCAGCAGCAGGCGCCGCGCCTGGCCGCGCACGTCGCCGACGGCACCCCCCTACTGGGCCTGGAGCCGAGTTGCCTCTTGACGCTCAAGGACGAGTGGCCGGAGCTGGTGCCTGGCGAGGAGACGCAGACCATCGCTGCCGCCGCTGATTTGGCCGACCACTGGCTGGCGCGGCAGGCGAAGGCGGGCAAGGTGACGCTGCCGCTGCGGGCGCAGCCGGACAGGCAGAAAAAATGTTTACTGCACGGCCACTGTCATCAGAAGGCGCTGCTGGGCGTCGGCGGCAGCGCGGCGGCGCTACGATTGGTGCCGGGGCTGGACGTGCGCGTGCTGGACAGCGGCTGCTGCGGCATGGCGGGCTCGTTCGGCTTCGAGAAGGAGCATTACGACGTGAGCGTGGCGGTGGCGAACCTGGAACTGCTGCCGGCGCTGGCCGCGGCACCCGACACGCGCGTGGTGGCGCCGGGGACTTCGTGCCGGCACCAGATCAAGGACCTCGACGGCCGCCGGGCGTGGCACCCGTTGGAGGTGCTGGCGGAGGTGCTGCCGCCCACGTGAAGCCTGAAGCTTGGTAGGAGGGAGGGACCATCCCGCCGCAAGACGACTCCCTGGTGAATGTCGTCGCACAAGTTACAATTACCTCATCGAACTCAAGCAGCGCTCGCGTGGACCGAACCGTGAGGTATCCTTTCCGCTCAGTTTTTTCGCAGACGGGCGCAGTCTTGAGCAAATGTATACCGCATATTTATTTTCCAATAAGTACATCGGAAAAGTGGTTGTCGGTGCTACTTCGCAGGGATAGGATCAACAACTAGCGCGGATTGCAGGTGCGTGTAGCGGGTAGTAGGTCCGGCGAGCCGAGCCGGACCCGCAGCGGGTGCCGCTCGGCTCGCGGCACCTACCCCAGACCGCTACACCCAACCGCAATCCGCTTTAGTTTTCTTGCAATCGTGCGAGATCCAGATTATTCGGAAAACACTTCAGCGAGCTACCCGTGACCGCACCACTGGCGAACTGCACCGCCGCCCTGGCCGAGGGCCGGCAACTGGAAGAACTCGCCGAGTTGCTGGCCCGCGAAGGCGCCACGGTCGTCCGCTGTCCGCTGCTGAGCATCCACGACAGCCCCGACACCGACACCGTGGTCGCCTGGCTGCGCGACCTGGCCGCCGACCGTTTCGCCTGGGCCGTATGGCTGACCGGCGAGGGCGTGCGACGGCTGCTGGGCTTCGCGGAGCGCGCCGCCCTGCGCGACGCGGTGCTGGCCGCGCTGGGCCGCGTCCGCTCCGTGACGCGCGGCCCCAAACCGGTGCGGGCGCTCAAGGAACTCGGCCTGACTCCGACCCTCGTCGCCGCGGCCCCGACCACCGAGGGCGTCATCGCCGCGCTGCGGAGCGAGCCGCTGCACGGCTTGCACGTCGGCGTACAACTCTACAGCCCGGACAACCCGCCGCTGCTACAGTTCCTGCGCGACGCCGGCGCGACGCCGCATCCGGTGCTCCCCTACGTCTACGCCCCGGCTGCCGACGCCGACCGAGTCGGCGACCTGATCGTGCGCCTGGCCGACGGCGGCATCAACCTGCTCGTGTTCACCAGTTCGCCGCAGGTTGATCGACTGCTGGAGGTGGCGAAGGAACGCTGCCTGGAAGAGCACCTGCGGCAGGGGTTGGAGCGCGTCCGGGTGGCGTCCATTGGGCCGGTGCTGACGGAGCACTTGCGGCAGCTGGGCGTGCGCGTGGACGTGTGCCCCGAAACGGGCTTCGTGATGAAAAACCTGGTGCAACATATCAAACGACATTGGGAGGAGAGTCATTAGTCAATAGTCATTAGTCATTAGTTATCCGGGTCGCAGTCTCAAACAAAACTTTCACCCGCGACAGGGATCCGGATAACTAATGACTAATGACTATTGACTGATGACCAATCAAAGTGATTGGTTCGCAGAGCCGCTGTGACTTCGGCCTGGCCCGCTGCGACGTGACGCCGCCGGTTGGCATCTATCATCGCATGTGGGGCGCCGCCACGCACGACCGCTCCACCGGTGTCCACCGACCCTTGACCGCCACCGCGCTGGTCTTCCGGCCGCTGGCAGGCACGGATGAAATGGTTGTGGTGGCCCTCGATCACTGCCTGCTGTCGGCGCGCGAGATGGATGCGCTGCTCACGGCAGTGTGCGGCCGAACGGGACTGGCGACGGAGCGGCTGGTGGTGGCGTTCTCGCACACGCACGGCGCCGGCCTGATGGGCCTGGAGCGTGCCGGCCTGCCCGGCGGCGACCTGATCGCGCCGTACCTCGACGACCTCGGCGTCAAGATGGCGGAGGCGGTCACCGCGGCGCGGCGGGCGGTGCAGCCGGTGACCATCACCTACGGCACCGGCCGCTGCGCCCTGGCGGCCCACCGCGATTTCTGCGACCCCATCACCGGACAGTTCGTATGCGGCTACAACCCGAACGGCCCGGCCGACGACGCCGTGCTGGTGGCGCGCGTGACCGGGGCCGACAGCCGGCCAGTGGCGGTGGTGGTCAACTACGCCTGCCACCCGACGACGCTGGCGTGGCAGAACACACTCATCAGCCCGGACTATCCCGGGGCGTTGCGCGAACTGGTGGAACGGGAGACGGGCGCAACGTGCGTGTTCCTGCAGGGGGCATCCGGCGACCTGGGGCCGCGCGAGGGTTACGTCGGCGACCCGGCGGTGGCGGATCGCAACGGCCGGCAGCTGGGCCATGCGGTGCTGGCGACGCTGGAAGGCTTGCCGCCGCCGGGCACGCGCTTCGAGTATCTCGGCCCGGTGGTGTCCGGGGCGATGCTCGGCACCTGGGGCCATGTGCCGCTGGACGCGGCGACGCTGCAACAGCAGGCGGTGTGGCGGTGGCGGCGCTGGGACGTGGAATTGCCCTACCGGCCGGACCTGCCAACGGCGGCGGCGACGCGGGCGGAGCGGGCGTCGTGGGAGGAGCGGGAGCACGAGGCGCTGCGGCTGGGCGACGCGGCGCAGGCGCGGCAGTGCCGGGCGCTGGCGGAACGGATGACGCGGCAGCTGACGCGCCTGGAGGGGCTGCCGCCGGGCGAGCATTTTCCGCTGCCGGTGGTGCTGTGGCAACTGGGCGACGCGCTGTGGTGCGCGGTGGAGGGCGAGCACTATCAGACGCTGCAGCGCGAACTGCGGCGGCGCTTCCCACAGACGCCGATCCTTGTGATGACGGTTGCGAACGGCTGGCGGCCGGCGTACCTGGTGGACGCGACGGCGTACGGCAAGGGCATCTATCAGGAGACGGTCGCGGTGCTGGCGGCGGGCTGTCTGGAGCGATTGATCGAGGCGGTGGCGGCACAAGGGCAGGCGTGGTTGGCGGCCGGGGACAGAGGTTGACGCGGACTGCTGGTGGGGTAAAGTAATCCATGAGCCGAAGTGGCGGAATGGCAGACGCGCCGGACTCAAAATCCGGTTCACGCAAGTGAGTGTGGGTTCGAGTCCCACCTTCGGCAGTAACGAGTTACGGCAACTGAGCTGGCAAAGAGAAAACCGCATTGGTAAGATTCTGGTAAGAATGCGGACGTCACACTGGGCTGACGCTTCGCTCTTACCAGGGGCTTACCAACATGGCATCCTTGCAACTTCGCGGCGACAGCTGGCGCGTTCTTTTCAATTACAACGGCAAGCAGCACTCTTTCCCCATCGGCCCCGTCGATTCCGTCGAGGCCGCTTCGTGGAAGGGCAAGGTTGAACACCTTCTGATGCGGCTCAAGCAGCACCTGCTCGACCTGCCGGTCGGGTGCGACATCGTGACTTTCCTTCAGCACGACGGCAAACCACCGACCGCCCCGGCGGTCCCGGCCAAGAAGCCGATCACCCTCGGCGAGCTGAGCGACGAATATTTGCAACTGCACGCCAAACTGCTCGACCCCCGCACCGTCGCCGACATGCGCGGCCACTGGAAACACCTGGGGCGCCTGCTGCGGCTCACCACCGAGGCCGAGGCGCTGGCGCTGCCCAACCTCCAGAAATACGTCATGGACCGTGTGGCCGAGGGCGTCGAGCCGGCGACGGCCAAGAAGGAAATCATCACGCTTCGCACCTGCTGGAATTGGGGCGTGCGGATGGGCCTGCTCGCGGGCGCATTCCCCAACCGGGGCCTGCACTTCCCCAAGGGCACCGAGAAGCCACCGTTCATGACGTTCGCGGAAATCGAGCGCCGTGTTGCCGCCGGCGAACCGGAGTCGCTATGGGAGGGCGTGTTCCTGACCCGCGAAGAAATCCAGGAGGTGCTTGACGTGGTGCGGGCCAGAGGCTGCTATCCCTGGATTCACCCGCTCTTCTGCATGGCCGCGCATACCGGGGCCAGGCGATCTGAGTTGACCGCTGCCCTGGTGACAGACGTGAACCTGCAGGACAAGACGGTGCTGATCCGCGAGAAGAAGCGCCGTCGCGATGTCCACGAATCCACCCGACGCGTGCCGCTCTCGCCTGCGCTTGCGCTGGTGCTGAAGGACTGGCTGGCAGCGCACCCTGGCGGTGCGCACCTGTTTTGTCATTCCGGTGAAATCGCCCGCAGCAAGAAGCGCAGCGCGACGACGGGGCACAAGGGCGAACAGGCGAGGGCATCAACACTGGTCGGCCGGACCAAGGGGGTAAAAAAGCGCGACACGCCGCCGCCCTCGCAGTTAAGCCGCACCGAGGCCAGCGACCATTTTCGACGGACGCTTGCCGGAACGAAGTGGCAGGTGCTGCCAGGCTACCACTGCTTGCGACACAGCTTCATCTCCAACTGTGCGGCAATGGGCATCGACCAGCGCCTCATCGACTCTTGGGTCGGCCACACCACCGAGGAAATGAGGCGGCGGTATCGACACCTGATCCCGTCCGTCGAGCAGCAGGCTATCCGAGTGGTCTTTGGAGAGGCAGCAACCCCTCGCGGCGATAACGCTGTAGCTCCTGATGGGAAATAACCCAGGCAGGGAATGCGCCTCGGCCCGACATCCGCTTTTCGGCGCGGATGCGGCCGAGGCGGCAGTGTTCCCTGATCGTAAATTCCGCCTTGCCGACGAGGCGGGCGAACTCATCGGTGGCATACCATTCCTTGGCCGTCTCCCGCTCTATCAGGCGTGCCAGCATCTCCTCAATGCGCCCCAGGCTTTCCTCCATCGCTTCAATGCGCCCCATGCTTTCCTCAACGCTAACGCTCATGGCTAAACCCTCTCTGCTTGACTGGCGCTTTCCGTTCGTGCTTGTTGCTTGACACAAATAAGCTAAGCCTGGAAAACCCTGCCAGAAAAGCCGAGTCTGCGTTCACCGGGAAATTTCCCCCGCCCCGGCGCCGGCACGTCTCCACAACGTCAACGAATCTGCAACTCGGGGCAGAACAACAATCCGGGGCAGCTCGACAGGGCCGTGACCACCCGAGCGGTACGGTGAAAATTCCCGCGAATGGCAGGGCTTGCAATTCAAGCGGCCTGGCGACCCTTGGTAAACTCTGGCAGCGCCAGTGTCGGCCCAGGACTGGGCGGGGCCGCAACGTTCATCCCCACCGCCGAGCCAGCACATCCGAACGTTCCAGCGTAGGCAACGTCGTGCTGTTGTGTAGCAGTCAGCGGCCCGAACCAGCGCAGCAACATGCTCGACACCACGACGTTGCCTACGCTGGAGTTGTCAACTGTGCGGCTTGTGCGGCGCCTGACGGCTTGGCGGCGCTCGGGCCGATGGCAACCAGCTGTCAGCGACCCTGCATGACACGCATGACACGCATGACACGCATGACACAGATGACGCATGACGCATGACACTTCAGACACTCGATGCTTGTCCCTTTGTGTCCCTTTGTCCCTTTCGGCTTTAAGTCCTGGACATCAACCACTTGGACGCCAAAGGGACAAAGGGACATGGGCGAGTGTCTGAAGTGTCATGCGTCATGCGTCATCTGTGTCATGCGTGTCATGCGTGTCATGCGTGTCATGCAGGATTAAGCTGAACCTCGCCTACGTCCTCAACACGCACCGCCGGCAGCTGACCGACCAGGACCGCGAGCGCATCGAGCAGGTCCGCCGCGACCTGGCCCGCGCCCAGGCGTCCGAGCCGCCGCCCCGGGAGCAAGACCCCGAGGGCTACCCGGAATTGCTGGCGGCCTGGAACGCCGCCAGCATCAACGCCCGTGAGAAGTTCATGGCCGACCGGCTCGCGACCCCACCGGCCGGCTGCTAGCACGCCAGCGTGCGCAGGCGGCCCGCCAGGTCGTGCGGCGGGTTCAAGGCGGACTGCAGTGGGTGTAAGTCCGGAGCGTTCACCCCACGCACGTGGGGAGCAGGAAACCATGTCCGAAAATGTCACCCCTGGCGCCCGGTTCACCCCCACGCACGTGGGGAGCAGGGCACCGCCTTCGCCAGCGCCTGGTAGGCTTCCGGTTCACCCCCACGCACGTGGGGAGCAGAACCAAGGTCACTCACTACTAACGACATAACGCGGTTCACCCCCACGCACGTGGGGAGCAGTCGGCAACAAAGCTGTCGAGCCGGTTGCGGTACGGTTCACCCCCACGCACGTGGGAGCAGTCTGCAAGCTTGCGACGCGCTTCTCTGCTGCTCGGTTCACCCCCACGCACGTGGGGAGCAGCCGGCGCTGGAGTGAATTATGAAACCGACCGACGGTTCACCCCCACGCACGTGGGGAGCAGCCTGCTGGTCCGCGACCCGGGCCGGCCGCTGTACGGTTCACCCCCACGCACGTGGGGAGCAGGCTCCCCAGCGAATGCCCCGGCCGCCGCATGACGGTTCACCCCCACGCACGTGGGGAGCAGGAACGACCCGCACGCCAGGGCGAACGCCTTATACGGTTCACCCCCACGCACGTGGGGAGCAGTGCCGCTGGTAGCCATTCAGGTACGACGTGCCCGGTTCACCCCCACGCACGTGGGGAGCAGGGCCTGGTCACTCCGGTCACTGCCGCCCTGCTCCGGTTCACCCCCACGCACGTGGGGAGCAGCGGCCACGGCCTGGCCAACGGCAGCGCCGTGTACGGTTCACCCCCACGCACGTGGGGAGCAGGAGCAGTTCGAGCTTGCGGTTCATGCCGCACCCCCGGTTCACCCCCACGCACGTGGGGAGCAGTGGAGTTGTTTGAGATCAGGCATGGGCGTGGCCGGTTCACCCCCACGCACGTGGGGAGCAGGATTGGTGAGGGATTATGCTGGCCGGGCCGTTTCGGTTCACCCCCACGCACGTGGGGAGCAGACGCGACGGGTGTGTACGACCGCCGCGTCTGTCGGTTCACCCCCACGCACGTGGGGAGCAGATCGCTCACCGCCAATGCTTATAACCCTTGCCCGGTTCACCCCCACGCACGTGGGGAGCAGGAGTTGGCTATCAAGCCAGTTGTCGGTTATGCCGGTTCACCCCCACGCACGTGGGGAGCAGGCCGTTTTGCTCGGCGCTATTTGCGTGATTGACGGTTCACCCCCACGCACGTGGGGAGCAGCTGGCCGGCGCCATCAAGCTGAGCGTCAACGTCGGTTCACCCCCACGCTCGTGGGGAGCAGGAAATTGTCCACGTACTCGCGGCCCAGGAAGACGGTTCACCCCCACGCTCGTGGGGAGCAGTGTCGCGTTGCCGCCCGCCTCCGCTACGCGGTCGGTTCACCCCCACGCTCGTGGGGAGCAGCGGGGAGCCCCCGGGAGGTAGGGCCGTTACGCCGGTTCACCCCCACGCTCGTGGGGAGCAGCCCATGATGTGACTCCCTCTTGCGTCAATTGCCGGTTCACCCCCACGCTCGTGGGGAGCAGTCGCACCGGAATCCACCTCATAGCCCATTCTCCGGTTCACCCCCACGCTCGTGGGGAGCAGCTCTAGCTCCGGCTCGTTCAGCCGCACGCTCACGGTTCACCCCCACGCTCGTGGGGAGCAGGAATGAGGTCACTCCTCGGTAGTCGCCTGCAGTGGTTCACCCCCACGCTCGTGGGGAGCAGGTCGGCGACCGGCTCAGACATGGGCAATGGCTCCGGTTCACCCCCACGCTCGTGGGGAGCAGATCCCGGAGATGGACGCGTCGGGCGTCGGGGACGGTTCACCCCCACGCTCGTGGGGAGCAGTGCTTCACCTCGCCGACGGCAACGTTGCCCTGCGGTTCACCCCCACGCTCGTGGGGAGCAGGGCTATGCCAGCGCCGCCAGCGCCGGCTTTGGCGGTTCACCCCCACGCTCGTGGGGAGCAGCTCGTCGTCGTCGGTGTCTGGCCGCGACAGTTCCGGTTCACCCCCACGCTCGTGGGGAGCAGAAGCCGGCGCACACTCCAGGTTGCACAGGAAACGGTTCACCCCCACGCTCGTGGGGAGCAGGCCGCACGCCGCTCTGCGTGAATCCCGATCACCGGTTCACCCCCACGCTCGTGGGGAGCAGTGGAGCAGGCCGGCTGCCAGGTGCTGCGGGCACCGGTTCACCCCCACGCTCGTGGGGAGCAGGGCAGCAACCCGCCCAACGCCAGCCCGCCCAATCGGTTCACCCCCACGCTCGTGGGGAGCAGGAGCGCGGCGTTGGTGCGGCCCTGCAGGTACGCGGTTCACCCCCACGCTCGTGGGGAGCAGAGCCAGTGATGACGCCGACGACAGCGCCGAGCACGGTTCACCCCCACGCTCGTGGGGAGCAGCCGAAGCCGTCCCCGCTCGACTTCGCCGCCGCCGGTTCACCCCCACGCTCGTGGGGAGCAGGCAGTACCGGATGAAGGGTCACGCCGAGGCGGACGGTTCACCCCCACGCTCGTGGGGAGCAGGTACGAGCCGCGTTCACGGTCGCCGTGGTCAACCGGTTCACCCCCACGCTCGTGGGGAGCAGAGCGGCCCGGGATTGAAACCGGCCACGAACAGCGGTTCACCCCCACGCTCGTGGGGAGCAGGACCGCAGGCCCATCAACGTGTACTGAGCCGGCGGTTCACCCCCACGCTCGTGGGGAGCAGCAGGCACAAGGCAAGCAAATCGCCCAACGTCTCGGTTCACCCCCACGCTCGTGGGGAGCAGTCGGTCTCGGCCACCCAGTTGGGCCCGTACATCGGTTCACCCCCACGCTCGTGGGGAGCAGGCTCCCGTCCGGCACCAGGAAGCCGGGTGTCGGCGGTTCACCCCCACGCTCGTGGGGAGCAGGCTATCGTATGCCAGCGTGCTGCCGCAGCTGACCGGTTCACCCCCACGCTCGTGGGGAGCAGGTAGGTGCTTCGCGGCACACTCACCCCGTTCTCGGTTCACCCCCACGCTCGTGGGGAGCAGGACCGGCGTGTGCTACGCCGGCATCTGGTGGACGGTTCACCCCCACGCTCGTGGGGAGCAGCACGGGTATGCCCGGGACTACAACACACATTACGGTTCACCCCCACGCTCGTGGGGAGCAGGCGGCCTGGATGATGACGGAGCAGAATGCCGACGGTTCACCCCCACGCTCGTGGGGAGCAGGCAGAAGGTGGATTTTCCCACTCCCTTGTCACCGGTTCACCCCCACGCTCGTGGGGAGCAGGCCCCGTAGCCTCACAATCCGGCTGACCCGTTCGGTTCACCCCCACGCTCGTGGGGAGCAGGTCATGATCGGGGCCCCTGGGGTATCCTGATGCGGTTCACCCCCACGCTCGTGGGGAGCAGGCTCGCGGCGACCCTCAACGCATTTAAGGGAAAGGTTCACCCCCACGCTCGTGGGGAGCAGTTAAATTTCAGGTAGTGGCTTGGCCATACACTTCGGTTCACCCCCACGCTCGTGGGGAGCAGGGGCGTTACCGCTGCCGCTGCCCCAGCGCCTGCGGTTCACCCCCACGCTCGTGGGGAGCAGCGCCGGGCGGCGTAAGCGGCCGCGCCGGCGTCCGGTTCACCCCCACGCTCGTGGGGAGCAGATCATTGGCAGCCCACTTTCTTCGAGGTAGTCCGGTTCACCCCCACGCTCGTGGGGAGCAGTTGGTCACCACGACGCGGGCGCCAGCCGGGAACGGTTCACCCCCACGCTCGTGGGGAGCAGCTGCTTGTTGCAGGTTCCGGCCCCGGCCACGACGGTTCACCCCCACGCTCGTGGGGAGCAGTGGGAGGTGTACTGCCGGCAGCGCTGGCAGTTCGGTTCACCCCCACGCTCGTGGGGAGCAGCGGCCTGAAGGGCGGGAATGGTATCTTCCACCCGGTTCACCCCCACGCTCGTGGGGAGCAGCCGAACGCTAGCGCACGCAAGCAAAGCTACGCCGGTTCACCCCCACGCTCGTGGGGAGCAGAAGTAGCTAACCCGCACCGACATGAGGCACCTCGGTTCACCCCCACGCTCGTGGGGAGCAGGACCAGGCTGCCGCAAATCATCAGGCGATGGCCGGTTCACCCCCACGCTCGTGGGGAGCAGGTCTGGAAGGTGGTGGTGGTGGACACCACCAACGGTTCACCCCCACGCTCGTGGGGAGCAGGAAAATCACAAGGTCGGCTCAGGGCTGTCTGGCGGTTCACCCCCACGCTCGTGGGGAGCAGTTCAGAACCGAGAGAAAATCGCTAGTACACTCCGGTTCACCCCCACGCTCGTGGGGAGCAGGAACGGAAACATCCTGAATGAAGACGTTCCCGCCGGTTCACCCCCACGCTCGTGGGGAGCAGTTCCTCCTCGCCGGCCATCCACACCACCGCGCCGGTTCACCCCCACGCTCGTGGGGAGCAGGACCAAAGCGCTGCAAATCATCAGGCGATGGCCGGTTCACCCCCACGCTCGTGGGGAGCAGGACCAAAGCGCTGCAAATCATCAGGCGATGGCCGGTTCACCCCCACGCTCGTGGGGAGCAGTCCCGTCGATGCCATGCACCCGGCTGATCCGCACGGTTCACCCCCACGCTCGTGGGGAGCAGCACTGGCCTACCGCATCGGCAGTCGGGCCGAGCGGTTCACCCCCACGCTCGTGGGGAGCAGCGATCCTGACGGTGCTCCAGGTTGACCGTGATCGGTTCACCCCCACGCTCGTGGGGAGCAGGCCGGCCAACGTCCGTGTTCACGACAATTCCTCCGGTTCACCCCCACGCTCGTGGGGAGCAGGCAGCTGACCTGCGCCACCGCGGGCGCCACCTCCGGTTCACCCCCACGCTCGTGGGGAGCAGTCGGCCCCGCGCCTGTTCCGCGCCGCCTCCTCCGGTTCACCCCCACGCTCGTGGGGAGCAGGTCGCGGTCATCCTGAAAATGGAGGCGTCCACCGGTTCACCCCCACGCTCGTGGGGAGCAGGGCCGTGGGGGAACCCTTGATGCGGTTCTTGTCGGTTCACCCCCACGCTCGTGGGGAGCAGGTCGCCCTTGTGCGGAATGATGTGGTCCACCACGGTTCACCCCCACGCTCGTGGGGAGCAGTTATTTCACGGGCTCGCTGACGGCATTGCTGTACGGTTCACCCCCACGCTCGTGGGGAGCAGGTGGCGACGCTGTTTGGCCTTTGCTGCATCTTCGGTTCACCCCCACGCTCGTGGGGAGCAGGCTTCCACCACGCCCGGATCGTGGCCGCTAGCGGTTCACCCCCACGCTCGTGGGGAGCAGATTCAATATCGTTGAGCAAACCACCCAATCGGCGGTTCACCCCCACGCTCGTGGGGAGCAGGTCCGTGGCGGCCTCCTGGGCCGGGCTCAGCTTCGGTTCACCCCCACGCTCGTGGGGAGCAGGTACGCGGACTGACCGCCCTCTGGTTCTCACTTCGGTTCACCCCCACGCTCGTGGGGAGCAGCAACCCTTCGACTTCGGCCGGTGCGGCGGAGAGGGTTCACCCCCACGCTCGTGGGGAGCAGGCTGGTGCTGCCCGCCGGGTCGGAGCCGGGGCCGGTTCACCCCCACGCTCGTGGGGAGCAGGTGCTGGACGGCACTCAAGCCGATGCCCCCACCGGTTCACCCCCACGCTCGTGGGGAGCAGGCAGACGCTCGGCACCGCCGGGGACATTGGCCTCGGTTCACCCCCACGCTCGTGGGGAGCAGTTACAATTAGAGTGTCCGGTGGGTGATGTGACGGTTCACCCCCACGCTCGTGGGGAGCAGGAAAATCTCAGCCGTGCCCACCGGCAGCCCGTCGGTTCACCCCCACGCTC
Source organism: uncultured Gemmataceae bacterium (assembly GCA_963750165.1). Taxonomy (GTDB): domain Bacteria; phylum Planctomycetota; class Planctomycetia; order Gemmatales; family Gemmataceae; genus CAVVPN01. Next base: position 2,912,823 of record CAVVPN010000003.1, read on the forward strand.
GTGGGGAGCAGGGCCTTGTGCCAGTTGCGTTCGTCGTCCCAGGCGGTTCACCCCCACGCTCGTGGGGAGCAGGTAGGCGTCGTCCTCAAGGTCGGCGCGCACTCGCTGCGTGCCGGTTCACCCCCACGCTCGTGGGGAGCAGGCTAACCGAATGTCCACTGCATTCGAGCGATCCTAACTGAAAAAGCGATCAGATAGTGAACGGTTGAATGCTAACAGAACTTGTCGTCGCAGCGATCACCCATCCTTGGGACGTTGACGCGCTGCCGCCTTGCGGTTCTTCCTGGTCGATTTCTCAATGGTCACCAGGGCCAGCCCCTCGAAGTCTTGCAGCATCCGGTTACTTCGGCCAGCCTGACGGAATGTCCATCCTTGGGGGGTGCGGCTGCTCCATAGTTGCAGCACAAAGCCCGGTACCGGCCGCGCCGTGATTTGTTGCCACAGCTCATCCCGCACCCTCGGGCTGGGGTGGCCCAGATAGGTCCCCGGGCGGATTTCGATCAGCCAACGACTCAGCGCGCCCTTCCATTTCGGCGGCATTTTCTCCAGAATCATGATTAACACCGAGCACCTCCGCAATGTCGGGAAGGAGACGTTCCATCAGCTTAGCCGCGTGAAACGCCTTGCGGCACTCCTGGCGGATGGCCCGCTCCAGGCCCTCCGTGGTCGTCGCCGCCAACCGGAACGCCACGGGGATCGTCACCTCGACCTTGTAAAAGTCTGCCACGTCGTACACGAATGACAGCATCTTGCCTGTGTGAATGAATCCGAGAGCCGCCGAGTAGCCGGCCGCCACAATGGCGGCGTGGCAGACGCCGTACAGGCAGGCATTGGCGGCGGACAACGCCCGGTTGGCGGGCGTGGCCCGATACCAGTCCTCTTGGCTGTAATCGCGGCCCGTCCAGGTGATGCCGAACTGCGCCGCGGCCTGCTGGTACGCCTGGCGGACCCGGGCGCCCTCCAGACCGCGGATCTGTTCGATGGACATGCTTCCCAGTTCGGTGCCGGGGAAGCGCCGCCGGTACATGCGGTGGACGACCTCCATGCGGAGTTTGTCATCGACCACCAACCGGGCCTGGTGCAGCAGGCGCCGCGAACTGAACGTGCCGCCGGTCGAGTGGGCGTATAGGCGGACGCCATCCTCGCCGACCCAGGCGGCCAGGCAGTTGTTGGCGGCCAGCGCCTTGACGGCGGCGTGCGTGACGCTGATGCCGGGGCCGAGCATGACCAGGCTGATCTGGTCGATGGGCACCAGGGTGTCGTTCTGTTGCTGGTGCAAGACCAGGCCGCTGTCTTCCTGATCGAGGACACCGCGTTCGAGGTAGAGGTAGCTCCAACGGTCCTCGAACCGGGGCAGGGAGTGTAGCGTTTTCATGAGGTAGTCCTCGCCGGCGCGATGGACAGGAGCCCGAAGCCGAACCCTTTGGCGCTGCCGATGCCGTTTTGCAGGGTGAGGAGAAATCGGCCGGGGTCGGTGACTTCCAGCATGCCCTCAAAGCGGACGGCGTGGAAGCGGCCGGCGGTGTGCCCGTCCTTGCCGCACCGGACCCAGCCCTCGGGCATCACATCGCAGCGAAAGTTCGGCGCTTTCCCGCCGTCCCCATCTTGCAGCCATTCGCCGGGGATGCGGAATCCGCCCTGTTCGGCTTTTTCCAGCAGCCAGGCCACCTGCTCGTCTTCGCGAAGCAATGCCAGCCGTTGGCCGTTGCCCTTTTTGCCGGCCAGGCGATCTTCCTTGGAAACGCTGCCGACTTTCTTGGTCGGGTTGGCCCGCAGCCGGAAGCACAGGCGCTGGCCCGGCGCGAAGGCCAGATCGCACCGCTTGGACTCGGCCGGCCCAAGGAGGTAGCACCTGGGCAGGCCGGACCAGTCGGGATTGTCGCGGGTTTGCACGAGAACGACGGGCTGCCCTGACCGCGACGGCTCGACGCGGAACAGCAAGTCGCAGCGATCATCGACGCGCGGGTAGGGGTAGGCGTTCATTAGGGTGCGGTGCATTTCGTAGGACTGGGCCAGGTCGCAGCGCGCCTGGCGGTCACGAGGGTTGAGAACCAGTTTGCTGAGGAACACGAGGGGACTCCGGAATTGGTTCGAGGATCGGGATTGGGAGAATCGAAAATGTACAGTTCTGCACGTGCCGGATGCCGAAGCGGCGGTCGCGGCTGACGAATGACATCGGCACATCCGGCCGCGGCTCGCCGGTGCCGTAAGACACTTCCCGCACCCCGCGAAGAGTCTCGCCGGAAGGCTTGTCTCCGGGGTGCCGCTTCCGCCAGCCGTGGTTTGCCAGCACCGCCATCAACTCGCTTTCGCTCACCCCTTCGGGTGCGGCAACAGGGAGGGACGGTACGAACGCCTTGCGGCCAAGGAACAGCGGCCAGACCGGATGGCGGAGGGCGTCGTCCAGCCGCTTCAGGAAAGCGTGTTCACCCTCAAGGCCGACCAGGAAATCGGCGTCGGCGAGGTAAAACCGCTCGCTCAGCACGGTGTCCTGCGTAGCCTTGGTCGGGTCGGCGCGGCGGACATTCTGGGCGGTGTGGTAGTCGCGCATCAGCCGACCCTCACGGTCCACGCGGACGGCCATCGTGAGCGGCACAAAGTCGTCCAGCGACTGTTCGCGCGGCCGGCCCAGCGCGGCGCACAACAGGCCGATGACGCCGGAGCGGGACGGCTCCAGCCCGGTGTCGCGGTTGCTGAACCGGCTGCGGGTGCCCCAGCTCTGCATCGGGCCAGCCAGGCGCATCAGCAGCACGCTCATGTCGCCCCCTTTCCGTCGAAGGCGGCCTTGGTGACCGCCGCGATCAGCGCCTCCACCGAGCCGACAGGGTCTTTCAAGTGTTGGAGGGTGAGGCGCTCCATTTGGCAAACGGCCGACGCCTTCCGGCCGCCGTCGCCGTACATGCCGACGAGCCGGCCGTAATAGTCGTCCAGCGCCTCAATTGACTTTCCGACCAGGCTTTCTTCGCCGCGTGGAGTGATCGGTTTGACGAACGCATTGGCCAGCGACACCGGTGACCCATCGCGGACGATGGCGAAAACGAGCGACGGGCTGTTGTGGGCGGCAAAGCTGTTCTGTTTGCCGGTGGGGATGGCGTGGATGAACGCCTTGAGGAATGCGGAAGTAGTGGTCCTGGCAAGTTCGGAGTCTCCTTGCAGGCCGAACGACCGCGACTTTTTCTCATCCCTGTAGCCGCCGACCAACTCGGCGACATCCAGGGTGGCGTAGCGGTAGAAGCAAGCGGAGTTGAACTCGACCGTGCCAATCATGTCGGCTCCGGCCGTATCCTCCGGCTTGAGGTCATCCACGGCGGTGTAGTAGTCCATCTCCATCGTGTGGATCTTGTTGGTAGAGATTGCGTGGGCGACCTGGCAGGTGGCATCGACGTTTCGCTCAGGCAGATCGGCAAGCATCCGGCCGAAGAGGGCCAGGTCGGCTGCCTTGCCGCCATCGAGAAGTTTCTCCACGGCTTTCGTGAAACCTTCCGGAGCTTTTGGGCCATCATCGGTCGCCTTCGATTTGCCCCGTCCACGGGCGGCCGGTTTTTCGGCGGTTGCCGGCTTGGGATCAATTTTTGGTTCGGCAGAGAAGGCGTCCCAGTGTTGATTCACGACATCCGCGAACCGGGTGATTTCGCTATCCCCGAGGAAAAGAAGGTACGGCGTTTTGTGTTCGTCCTTGTCCTCCGACTTTGGCAGAAACGCCGACACGGCATTCTTGGCCGCCCGCAAAGCGGAGCCTTCATCACGGCCTTGTTTCTGCAAGAGTTTCGACACGGCCTCGGCCAGCCGTTTGGTGCGTTCGGCGCGGTTCGCGGCCGGGATCAGGTCGTGGTCCTTGAAATAGTTCCGGACAGCCCGCTTTTGACACTGGCTGGAGATGCGGGCGCGACGGTGGCCGCCGAAGTCGGCATCCTTTGGGCTACCGGTGTCGTCGCGGTTCAGGTTCGAAGGGGCGAAGTTTTGCAAAACATGGATCTCGATGCGCATGGGGACTCCAGTGGGGTAAGGGATTATTCGGAAACGGGTTGCTCCTGGTTTGCTTTTGCCTCTGCTTCAGGGGCGTTCCAGAAGCCGCGAGCCCATTCCTTCTGGACCCAACGGTCGGCGTGATTCCAGTTGCCAAGGTGTTGAATGAGCAACCGCCAGTCGAGGCCGATGCTATCTCGGGCAATCAAGGTGGTGGCTTGGCGGAGCTTGTAAGACAGTTCCTCGCCGTCCGTGTCGAGCAGGTCGATAAAGCGCTTCTCCCGTTGCTGCCTTTCCTCCAGGGTCAGTCCAGCCCCGAATGCCGCGCCAAAGTTCACCTGTTCGGTTTGGCGACAGTCGCCCTTCACCCAGGCGAATAGCCCAGCGGCGAGGACGGAATCGTCGAGCGCGAAATCTGGCACTCGGCGAAACAGCCAACCGACACGGCCGAGGGTGTAGTCCAGGGGCCGTTCGAGTCCACGGCGGAGGTGGGCCAACGCGGCCCGGTTCGGGTTGTCTGGGTTGGCAAGTTCGGTCAAATCATTGACCAACTCGATGTCCCACTTTGGAGCGCTCATGCGACACCTTCTTTCTCTCGATTCGGGATGCGGTTGTCGTTGCGAATCTTCTTCAGACGGGAAAACAGCAGTCCCCGGCCGGCGTTGACGGCTTTGAGGTCGCGGCCGCCGTCGATTCGACCGATGGAATCGTTGAAGGCGTCCTTGGCGGTAGGGTGAAGAGTGTCCCAGTACCAGCTGTTGACGCACGCCCCAAGGTCCGCCCCGTCGGCGGCGAGGGTGACCAACAGTTCGCGGAACGGCCGCTCCAACCGAGACCAGTAGAGACGGTCTGGGGCAAAGGAATCGACCACGGCGCTGACGCGGTCTTTGTCCGGATTCATCTCAGCGCTGCCGGTTAACCAATTCGCCGCCGCCGCCCAGGCCGCTTTTCGTAGCGCGTCTTTGACGGCCTCCGCAAGTTCAAGCGAATGTTTAAGTGACTCCACCAGTTCTGGACGGTCGAGGTACGCGAGCGGCAACGGCAGGGTTTCGTGCCGCCAGAAATTGACCTTGGCCTTGTCCGTGCAAAGACCGAAGACGGACACGCGGTAGCGGGCCGCGCGAGGCAACACTTCTTTCAACTCGAAATGCGCCAGTGTGTGCAGCGTGGTCGGCCCCTTGAACTGGTCGGCCTCCGCAAATTGAAAGAGGGTCGCACTATCGCGCCACAGGTCGCGGTTCTCGCTCAGCCGGACAGGCCGGTCACCCTCTTCCTTGCTGCGTGAGTACGCGATCATCGGGTCGTAGAACCCAGCCGGGACTTCGAGCTTCCGCCCCTGGGCGTACGACACCCGGCGGACCATCACTTTCCCGTTAACTTCTTCGGGGTGCAACCGGAGTGTCCGACTCTGCCACGTCAGGTAGTCAAGGTAGCCACGCGGGCGGCCCGGTTGTTTGTGTGGTTCGGTTGGAGGCCGCTCCCACACTGGGACATCATCGGGCAAACTGGCAACGGGGTCTTTGTTAGAGAAGACTGTGAGGTTCAACCACAAGGTCTCGAACAGGGTGTCACCCCGCGCGAGAACCACCGCTCCGGAGACGAGTGGGGCGTGCGTAGTGTTGCCGGTGTCGCTCTTGCCGCCTCCCACCGCGAACGCTTGCTCGGCAACCACAACTCGGGCGGCGCGGGCCGGGGTCAAGGCCGGTGGAGGGTCATCGGTCGTGTGGTCGAACAGGGCAGCGTTGTTGCCACGGGACAATTCTTGAGCCAGCCGGTTGATTCCACTCGGCTCTTTGGTGGTGAACCCCGCTCGTTGGAAGAACGGGTATTTCTCATGGAACAAATCGAACCGATCAGCCCACTCAGCGAAGTAGGTGTTCACGCGGTTGGCATCGAACATTCCAGCCTGCCGGGTGGCAACCCGGTCTGCCGACTTCCTCGGTCCCTGGTAACAACGGTGCAAGATTGCAAGGAGGAGTCGGTGCAGCGCGACAGTAACCAGAGGTGACTCGTCGCGGATTTCGGTAATCGTGTGCGCCTGAACCAGCACATCGTGGAGGCTGTACTCGACCGCCCTACCGTCGCGGAAGAGACATAGAATGACAGGTTCCCTTGCGAGATTAAATGACACTGCCACGCTGGCACCCCTTCCTGTCGGTGGTGTTGTCCAGATTGCGTTGAAATAGCAAGAATCCAGCAAGGCGATCCACTTGCCGGGTCGAGGACGCCCCCACACACGTGGGGAAGTTGAAAGGTCGGGGGTCAGAACCGCCCGTTACTCACGGTTCACCCCCACAACACGTGGGGAAACAAAAAACGTGGGGGAGTCAGAAGGGTCAATCAGCGGCCCAGTCGCGGTAGCGCTCCGCGTTTGCGGGCATTCGCCAGCAACCGCCAGAACTCAGCCTGCGTCAGGACAGCACCGGTGCTGCGCTGCACCTCCTCCCAAAGCCACTCGAACTCCTCCGTGTAAGGCAGCTGGTCTGCCGCCATTCCCTGACGCTGGTAGCATTCGGCCAACACCGATAGCAGAGCCGTTCGGTCCATAAATTCACCTCCTTCCGGCTGCTAAACCGAATCTTAGGCAGCAGGCTCTGCCATGTCAAACGTCTCTACCACCCGTCACTCATTTAATCATCCGTAAACTGAACTCCCAGTTCATGATCCACCCGGAGAAAAAAATCCCCAGGAAGCGATTTGCCGTCCCCATCCACCCGAAGAACGCGGTGATGGCCGAGCATGCCCTTCTTTCGCCAACCTTTCGGTACGCTGCGGCAGAGGTAGAAAGCAAAGCAACCGCGATGGCTGATGGTCACCTCGTTGTCGAGTAGACGACGGATGCGCTGTACGTCCGGTTCGTCGGCTTCGTCGAAAGGCCCCGCGCCTAAATGGTCCAGGTAATCCCGCCCCTCGAGGTGATAAATCAACACGACCTGAACGGTCGGATCCGAATCTCGGGTTTGGGCCTGGATCTTTTTCGCCGCTTCGGGATCATCTTCTTCGAGTTGCTGGCATTGCTGCTCCAACGGTGAATCGTCGGGGGCGTTGATGGCTACGTCCGTGGCATCGAGTTGTTGTTTCTCCTGCTTCTCTCTCAACTTTTTTTCGGATTCGTCCAGGTCGGCTCGCCAGCCGTCCGGGATTGTCAGCGTTTGGTCGCCGTACACCTTCTCCACGAGTATTTCCAAATGGCCGGGCAGTTCAATGGCTGGCGGCTCGATTGCCCGAAGGGTGAGAAGAGACCGCAGCAGCACGTACCGGGCGTAGACGTACTCTGAAGAGCCAAAGTCCGGCAGGCCATCTTTCGTCTTCGGCTCGATCAGCCGCAACCGCGGCTCTGTCACACCCGCCGGGCGCGCCCCCGGGCGTGACGGTGCAGGCGGCCGGCGCGTTGCAGCACCAGATCCACCGGAGCCACGTCCGAAATCATCACGTCGAAGTCCAGGTCGAGGGACTGCTCGACCACCTGCGTCGCCACCAGTATCGCTTTCGTCGGTCGGTGGGGAGTGGACACGATACAGCCATTTTCATTCACCCCGTCATCCTTGGTCCTGCCGAACCACTGGAGTACGTCCTCTTCGATCTGCTTTCGCCGGCCGAACGGGAATCGAGCGTGGAAGAGGTCGAGTTGGAGTTCGCCAGACTCAATCTCTTTTTGAAAGAACTTTTTTAACTCCAGGTACGTCCCTTGCGCCAGCCCGACCGTGTTCCGGATCACCGCCGCGCAGCCACCTTTCGCCAGCGACTGCCGCAGTTCATCGGCCAGGCTCGCTTCGGTCAACCAGCCAAGCTCAACCGCCCGCGCCGCGCCGGGTCAGCCTCGATGTGCTTCACTTCGGCCCGGCCATCGACCGATGCCGTGGTCACCCGCGGGTATTGCTCGTGGGGCGGCTCCGGCATCGTGTCACAGGCGTAAGCCCGCAGGAGTTTCAACCGCTTGTCACGTGGCAAGGTCGCGCTGAGCAACACCACCGGACAACCGAGGGCGGCCAGCCACCGCAGCAACCGCTCCATCAGCGTGGTCATGTAGGCGTCGTAGGCGTGGACCTCGTCCAGAATCACGCATTTGCCCGCCAGCCCGAACAGCCGGACGAAGACGTGCTTGGTCTGCAGCACCGCGAGCAGCGCCTGATCAATGGTGCCAACTCCATAAGGGGCCAGCAACCCGTGCTTCTTGTTCGCCGCGAACCATCCCTCCGCCACAACCGCCGAGGGCCGTTTCTCGTCGTCGTAAACCCGCGCGGCGTACTTGAGTTTTTCAAACCGCTCATTGAGGGCCGCCTTGCCGTGCAGGAGCATCAGGTTCCCCCCCGTGTCGGCTTCCAGGAACTTGCCGACCCGCTCGAACATCTGGTTGCTGGTGGCCATCGTCGGCAGGGCAACGTAGGCCCCCTGGCCTTCGCGCCGGTCCCAGCAGGCAGCAGCGTACCACCCGGCCTCGGTCTTGCCCTCGCCCATCGGGGCCTCGACGATCAGCAAGCTAGGCTCGGTCATCTTTTCAACGATCTCGGCCACCGCCGTCTGGAGCGGACGCGGTTGTGTGATGAACGGGAACAATTTAGCGAATGTTATTGGCGTGGTTTTGTTCGCCCGGCCGAGCCAGCCAAGTTGGTCCAGGGCACCTGCTGCCTGGCGGTTGGCTTGTTCAAAGTAGTCGTCCACGTTGAACGTGCCGTTCACCAGAGCCGCATTACCGACCACCGGGAAAAATTCCTGGTTCGATCCGATCCAGTCGGCCACGGAGGTAAGCCCGGCCAGACACATCCAAACGGATTGGTCGTGCGTCCTGGTAGGCTTCGGGGGGCGAAGGCTGGTGACGCCACATAGCCGGGCGAGGTCGGCCAATATCTCACGGCGCACGACGGCCCAGATTGTCCCGTTCCCGAGCGGGCTGCAGATCCCATCCCAGTTCGTCGGAAAGACACCGTGATGCCCGCCCACGGCGACGGCCACGTTGCGGGCAACGCCCGCGTCGATCGCGGCCCACTTCATCGCGCCTGTCAATTCGTCAGCTAGAATCTTGGTGCTGAGGACGCCGTGAGGTTCGTTGCCAGGGGGGAAGTCGAACCCCGCCTCTTTCAGCAGCGTTATCAGTCGGTTGGTCTTGCCTTGAGATTGGAAGCAGGGCGACACCTTGCCGATGTCGTGGGCTCCGCTCCAGAATGCCAGCCAGCGGCCGCATTCCCGCTCTTCCAGCCCCAGGTGCCCGGCCAGCCATCGGCAGAACCGCGGTCGAAAGACGGCCTCCCAGAGTTTCGCGGTCACGGCTGCCACATCGATCAGGTGGCAAAGTACGGGGTGATACGGCTCCGGCCACTCCGCATCGCCCAGCTTCGCCCAAAACAAGCGAGCGTTCATCACCCCTCCGGTGCCCGGTAGTGTCCGTGGTTATTCGTAAACTTCCCAACCACGCCGAAATTCGTCGCGCACCTGTTCGCGCAGCTCCGCCGGTTCCAGCACCTCACATTCCGGTCCGTACCCCATCACCCAGCGCCGCACTTCCAGCAAATGGCTCACCGTCAGCGTCAATTCCAGGCTGCCGTCGCGCCGCTCCTTGATGACCTGGCTCGGGTGCCACTCGCGCAACTTCACGTACCGCGCCGCTTCTCCGGTGAAGCGCAACCGTACGCGCTGCGGCCCGGCGTCGCCACGCATCGACCGAAAGCTCGCGTCCAGGTAGTCGCCAATGCGGAAGTCCGCCGGCCGCTCAAAGCGCTCACCCGTCTCGCGCAGGGAGCGAATCCGCGCCGGCACGAACATGCGCACCTCCTCCCGCAGGTGGCAAAACGCGACCAGATACCACTCGCCTTGCACGGACGTCAGGTGGTACGGATCGACGGTGCGGCGGCACTCCTCGTCGCGCAACGCGCTCCAGTACAGCAGCTCCAACCGCCGGCCCTCGCGCACCGCCCGCATCAGCTGCCGGAAGCAGCGCACGGCGCCGGCGTCCGCCTGGGGGCTGCGGAACGAGACGGTCTCGCCCAGGTGCGACAGATCGACCGTCACCTCGTCCGGCAGCTGAGCCGTCAGTTTGCGGAAGGTGGTCGCCAGGTCCGCGGCGTAGGGGGTGCCGTGGTAGGTCTGCATCAGGCGTTCGGCCAGAAAGAGCGCCACCAGTTCGCCCTCGCTGAGGCGCAACAGCGGCAAGGCGTAATCCGGCAGGCTGTAGTAATAGCCATGCCGGCGGGCGTCGTATTCCAGCGGCGCACCCAGCGAGTCGCGGAGGAACTCCAGGTCGCGCAGGACAGTCCGACGGTTGACTTCCAGTTCGCCGGCAAGCGTGCGGGTATTGGGGTAGCCGCCAGCGCGGATGCACCGATCCACGGCCACCAGGCGGCGCAGCGGGGGACGAGAAGTTCGTTCCATCATGGTGGGCTACCAGCGAAGGACGGCCATTCAACAACTTTAGAGAGTATATTCAAGGGGGTGCGACATTGCCTGTCATATGCGAAAAGCAATTCTTGAGGTTTACTTCTTGCCTGGCCTCTGCGCGGCTTACTCACGTCTTCTTGCGTGGACGCTCCATCTCCAGCACGAACGTCCCGGCTTTGAGCGTGTCGCCGCCCTGGTTCCAGGCGGCCGCGTTCGGCCAGACGATCAGCGTCAGCCGCCCGGCCTTCAGCGTGCATGTGCAGGGCAGCGTGTTTCCCTTGCCCTGCACGTCGAGGCGCCCGCGTTTGGCGTCGAGTACCGCCCTGCCCGTGGTCTCGGTCTCGCTCAGTGGCGTCTGAAGTGTGAAGTTACCGACCTCCAACTTCAGATGCCAGTGCGAGTCCTCGGCGGGATGTCCACCGTGCCCTTGGCCGTCAGGAGCTTTACGGCGACCCACGAGCCAGCCAGTTTTGCCCGCTCGTCCTAGCGGGCCTCCAGGACGCAGGGAAAGGCCGTTGCCATAACGACAGCCAGGTGGGTGAAATGCCTGGGTTCGGTTCCTGGGGTAAAAAGAGAATGGGCCGGCGTGTCCGTCCGCGGCATCGCCCAGTCAGCGCAGCCGTTCGGCCGGCCCAGGGCACAGGAGACCGCGTCGCCAGCCCGGCGTCAAGGTGCATGCCAGGCTGGGGGCCGCGGGCCACAGCGAGATTTTCTTGGCGCCGGCGGGGCTGACACGATACACTCTTGGGAGTGTCGGCCCCGAGCCAACTCAGGAGCCAGAAAAAAGTACCATGCGGACATTTGCTGTACCAGTGCGGCCACGCCCTCCGAAGGGTGACAGAAACACGTCGATTTCCAGGGATCCGGCGCGTCTTCCTGGTAAGATTTTGGTAAGCCAGCTGGCCGTGTCAGCCCTGTTCTGCCCCAACGTGATCGGGACGCAGATTAGCCTAAACTGAATAACGGAAAAGGGTTTCCAACGCGGAAGCCATGCGGCCTGAGTGTGGCTGAAATGTGCTTTTGCCGGACTCAAAATCCGGTCTCCGCAAGGGGGTGTGGGTTCGAGTCCCACCTTCGGCAGTCAGGTGCTGCGGTGCTGCTCAGGACACGTCAGCAACCTTCCAGTTTCCTTCCAAAATCCTGGCAGAAAGAGGCGAGCGGCGCGGCGTCAGCCCGCCGGTTCTTCCCAGTACCGGCGCTGACGCCGCGCCGCTCGCCTTTTCAGGAGTTTCGTGCATGGCCGTGCCCCCCGTCCGCAAACCCACCCGCCAGGAGATCGCCGCGGCGCACGGCCGGACGCTGCCGGACCTGATCGGCCCAGGGCTGAAAGTGCTGTTCTGCGGCATCAACCCGAGCCTGTATTCCGCCTGTGTGCGGCATCATTTCGCGCGACCGGGCAACCGCTTCTGGCCGGCGCTGGCCGCCGCCGGCTTCACCGATCGACTGCTACACCCGTCCCAGCAGGGGGAGTTGCTGCAGCGCGGCTACGGCCTGACGAACCTGGCGGGCCGGGCGACGGCGCAGGCGGCGGAGCTGACAGCCGCGGAGTTGGTCGCCGGCGCGGCACGGCTGGCGAAGAAGGTCCGGCGCTATCGGCCGGCGTTCGTGGCGTTCCTGGGCGTGAGCGCCTACCGCACGGCCTTCGACCGCCAGCGGGCGCGGCTGGGGTTGCAGGCCGAGCCGCTGGTCGGCGCGGGCGTGTGGGTGCTGCCGAGCCCGAGCGGGCTGAACGCGCACTATCAGCTGGCGGACCTGGCCCGGCTGTACCGCGAACTGCGCGAGGCGGCGGCCTGAGGGAGGCGATTCATGAAAGTCGGCTTACTGGTGGGTCGAGAATGGTCCTTCCCGCCCGCGTTCCTGGAGGAGGTCAACCGCCGCGGTGCTGGCGTCACCGCCGAGCACGCCCGCCTCGGCGGCACGCGCATGGACGAACCAGTGCCCTACACCGTCCTTCTCGACCGCATTTCGCATGAGGTGCCCTACTACCGCAGTTATCTCAAGTATGCCGTCCTCCAGGGCGTCATGGTCGTCAACAACCCGTTCATGTGGACGGCGGACGACAAGTTCTTCGAGGCGGCCCTGGCGACGAAGCTCGGCGTCGCGCACCCGAAGACTGTCGTGCTGCCGAACAAGGATTACGTGCCCGGCATCGTGCCGACCGAGAAGCTGCGCAACCTCGTCTATCCGCTCGACTGGCAGGACATCGTCGATCACGTCGGCCTGCCGTGCGTGCTCAAGGACGCGCACGGCGGCGGCTGGCGCAACGTCTCGGTCTGCCAGTCGCTGGACGAGTTGATCCACCATTACAACCAGTCGGGCCTGTTGACGATGGTGGTGCAGGAGTTCATCCGCTGGGAGCACTACGTGCGCTGTCTGGTGCTGGGCCGGCAGGATGTGCTGCCGATGAAGTACGACCCGCATCGCCGTCGCTACCTGCCGCCGGACGACGTGCCGGCCGCGGTGCTGCAGCGCATCGTCCGCGACTCGCTGACGCTGGTGCGCGCCCTCGGCTACGACATGGATTCGGTGGAGTGGGCGGTGCGCGGTGGTGTGCCCTACATCATCGACTTCATGAACCCGGCGCCGGACATGGATGTCAATGCGCTGACGAAGCCGTACTTCGACTGGGCGGTGACGCACATGGCAGATTTGGCCATTCGACTGGCGCAGGAGCCGCGGCCGCCGGTGCGCGAGCTGCGCTGGGCGACGTTGTTCTAACACTCTGAACGTGGGGCAGACATTCCTGTCGGCCGGTCCCTTGGCAGACAGGAATGTCTGCCCCACGTTCAGACCGCCAAGCTGCCAGCGGCAGAAAGACCGGGATTAATACATGTCCTCATAGCCGCCGTCGGCCGCGGGCTTCTTCTCCTCCTTGGGCATGTCGGCGATCAGCGCATCGCTGGTCAGCAGCAGCGTCGCGACGCTGGCGGCGTTCTGCAGGGCGCTGCGCACCACCTTGGTCGGGTCGATGATGCCTTCCTTGACCATGTCGCAATACTTGCCCAGGCGGGCGTCGTAGCCGAAGTTCTGGTTTTTGTCTTCCAGCACCTTGTTGGCCACCACGTCGCCGTTCTCGCCGGCGTTCTGCACGATCTGCACGATCGGCGAGCGGCACGCCCGCACCACGATGTTGTACCCGGCCGTCTCGTCCTCCGACAAATCGTCCGGCTTCAGGTTCTGCGCCGCCCGCAGCAGCGCGATGCCGCCGCCGGGCAGAATGCCTTCCTGGTTGGCGGCCCGTGTCGCGTGCATGGCGTCCTCGACACGCATCTTCTTTTCCTTCATCTCGCTCTCGGTCGCGGCACCGACGTTCAGCTTGGCCACGCCGCCCGACAGCTTCGCGATGCGCTCCTGCAACTTCTCCTTGTCGTAGTCGCTGGTGGACTTCTCCAGCTCGCGCTGGATCATGCCGATGCGGCCCTGGATGTTGGCCTTCTTGCCGGCCCCCTCGATGATGACCGTGTTGTCCTTGTCGATCTTGACCTTCTTGGCCCGGCCCATCTGCGTCAGCTGCACGTTCTCCAGCTTGGTGCCCACGTCCTCGAAGATGGCCTCGCCGCCGGTCAGGATGGCGATGTCCTCCAGCATGGCCTTGCGGCGGTCGCCATAGCCCGGCGCCTTCACCGCGGCGCACTTGAAGGTGCCACGCAGTTTGTTGATGACCAGCGTCGCCAGCGCCTCGCCCTCGACCTCTTCGCAGATAATCAGGATCGGCTTGCCCTGGTTCAGCACTTTTTCCAGCACCGGCACCAGATCCTTGTTGCTGGAAATCTTCTTCTCGTAAATCAGGATGTACGGGTCTTCGAGGTCGCACTCCATCTTCTGCGGGTCGGTGACGAAGTACGGCGACAGGTAGCCGCGGTCGAACTGCATGCCCTCGACGAACTCGTAGTTCGTCTCCAGGGTCTTGCCCTCCTCGACGGTGATGACGCCGTCCTTGCCGACCTTGGCGAACGCCTCGGCGATGATGCGGCCGATCTCGACATCGTTGTTCGCCGCCACGGTCGCGACGCTCTGCATTTCCTGCGTCGTCTTGCACTCGATCTTCATCTTCTGAAGCCGGGCGACGATGTCTTCCACCGCCTTCTCGATGCCGCGCTTCATCAGCATCGGGTTGACGCCGGAGACGACGCCGCGCAGGCCCTCGTTGAAGATGGCTTCCGCCAACACGGTCGCAGTGGTGGTGCCGTCGCCGGCCACGTCGCTGGTCTTGCTGGCGACCTCACGCACCATGCGGGCGCCCATGTTCTCGTAGTGGTCGGGCAGGTCGATTTCCTTCGCCACGGTGACGCCGTCCTTGGTGACGGTCGGCGAGCCGAAGCTCTTTTGCAGGATGACGTTGCGGCCCTTGGGGCCGAGCGTGACCTTGACCGCCTTGGCGAGCTTGGCGATGCCCCGACGCATGGCGTCGCGGGCTTCCTGATCGAACGCGATCTGCTTGGCAGGCATTCTACCTCCAGTGGGTTAACTGGTCCTTGTGGGGTAATTTCGGTTTTGCTTCGTGGGACAGACAGGAATGTCTGCCCCACGGAATTACTCGTCAATGACCGCGAGCACATCTTCCTCGCGCATCAGCACGACGCCCTCGTCGGTGCTGGTCGCGCGGGAGCGGAACTCGTCGCCGGCCCAGATGGTGAACAGCACCTTGTCGCCGGCCTTGACCTGCAGCGGCCGTCGCGTGCCGTCCTTGAGCAGCCGGCCAGGGCCGACCGCCACGATGGTGCCGCGCTGCGGCTTGTTCTTCGCGGTGTCCGGCAACACAATGCCGCCCGCCGTCTTGTCTTCCGCGGCCTGGCGGCGCACCACAATCCGATCACCCAGGGGTTTTACCGTCACGATTCATCCTCCGTGTGCTCAGCGCTCGGGAAAATAGTTTCAACTACCCCAAAGCAAGTCTCATGCCCGAAGGAATGAAGCGCTGCAAGTGCTTGATTGGTTGACGGTTGCGAGAAATCGCTGGAAGGGATCGCGGCAGGGCTCCTGCCAAGTTGTCCGGAGGAACGGCCGGCATCTGTCGGAATGGCAGTCCGAAGAGTCCAAGCCCGAGCGCCAGCGCGGGGCCTCGCGCTGGCGCTCGGACGGCAGACGTGATTCGCAAAAAAGGTCAGGCCGTGGCCAGTGTGGCAGGGCGTCCTCTCTAACGCCCTGCCGCGCTGGCCACAGCCTGACTGCGGTCTATCATCAGCCGATCGCGGTCACTGGTTCACGATCGTCGGCGCATCCGCCTTGGGGGGCTGATTGCCCTGAAGCGGCAACAGCTCCTGGCGGAAGATGGGCACATTCCGCGGGGCCTCGATCCCCAACCGAATCTTGCCGCGATCGATGTCCACGACCGTGATGCAGATGTTCTCGCTGATGTAGATCTTCTCTCCGAGTTTGCGACTCAATACCAGCATAGCGCTACCCTCCGTTGAGCGTGGCTTGGTTGGCGTGCATCGAATTCTACGCCATGAAAGTCTTCGACAAGGGCAAGGTCAGCCCAATTTCCTTCAGGTTCCCCACCCCCGACCTGCGCACATCCGGCACGCGCCGCGCAGGCGCCACGCCTTGCGCCTGCGGCAGGCTTTCAACTCCCGGAGGGTCATCGAGTTATGTACGGAAACTCAGATGATCTGACCGGCGGGGTGGGGCACTTATCCTATTAGACTACGGCCGGGCGGCAATGGTTCCGTATTGCGCGATTTTTTGACCAAGACACTCGGGTTTTGGACAGCGGGCTGTCACTGCGGAGCGGTGGGGCGGAGCGCCAGGCCGGCCAGGAAGTTCCAGACCACCGCCGCCGCCCAGCGGACACTTTGGTGGTCGCGGTCGTACCGCGGGTTGATTTCCACCAACTCGAAACTCCGCACGCACCGCTCACGCCCCGCGAGGTATGCGCACCACGTCACCCTCGTCCCGTCCAACCCCAGGGCGTTCGGAGCGCTCACCCCGGGCACATCGCGCGCGTGTACCACGTCGGCGTCCAGGGTGACACACACCTGGCAGCCCGCTGCCTGTAGCCGCTGCACTGCCAACGTGAACCGTTCCATCAGGAAGAATTCGCGAGCCAGTTCCGCCCAGCACACCACACCGCCGCGCTGTTCCAACCATTGCAGGTGTTGCCGGCTGACACTGTGAGGCTGGGCTCCCAGGCAAACGTAATGCTCCCCGGGCAGGGGATGGGTGGGATGCTCCAGGGCTTGCCGAAACGGCGTCCCGCTATGCCCCTGGCCTTCCATCAGGGGCCGCACGTCCAGGTGGGCATCCAGATTGATGATGCCGGCCTGGAGGCCAGCCGTGACGTAGCCGAGGTAATGCCCGTAGGCCGTTTCGTGCCCGCCTCCCAGCACGACCGGGACCGCCCCGGCACTCAAAACCTGACCGACGACCTCCCCGAGCCGCGATTGTGTCGCCTCCAGGTCGGCATCACAGTGAACGTTGCCCGCGTCCAGCAGCGACGGCAATTCAACTCCCCAGCGGCCGTCCCACGGCGTCAACCGCCGTAACTGCTGCCGGATCGCGTCCGGCGCCGCCGCCGCCCCGACGCGGCCGCCGTTACGGCGCACGCCCTCGTCCTGCGGGAAGCCGACCAGCACCGGCCGTCCCGGATGCAACGCCGCCGGGTCGCCGTCCCACGTCTCAATGACCTCGCCCAGCCGCGGATCATCCGGGCGGCGCGGCAGCGCTTCCGGTGGAGGTGGCGGCTCAAGCAGCCCAAACCACGCGGCCTTTTTTGACGACGCGCCCGACATGATTGACCCCGTAGTGGTAGAACAGCCGCCGGTAATCCGGCACGTCCGCGATGAGCAAATCCGCCTGCTTGCCCGGCGCCAGCGAGCCGACGCGCTGCGACCGCCGCAGCGCCGCCGCCGCGTTCAGCGTCAGCGCCGCCAGCGCCTCGGCCGGTAGCATCTTCATCTGTGCGCAGGCCATCGTGCCGATCAGCGGCAGGTTTTCGGTCGGGTCCGTGCCCGGGTTGCAGTCGCTGGCCAGCGCCACCGCGGCGCCGCCGTCGATCAGCCGCCGCGCTGGCGCGTACGGCAGTCCCAGGAAAAACGCCGTCCCCGGCAACAGCGTCGCCACCGTTTCCGACTGCGCCAGTGCCTCGACACCCGCGTCCGTCACGCACAGCAGATGATCCGCCGACGCCGCTCCCAATCGCACCGCCAGTTCCGCTCCGCCCAGCGGCGTCAGCTCGTCGGCGTGGACTTTCAGGCCCAGCCCCAGCGCCGCCGCCCGCCGCAGCAGTGCGTCGGACTCCGCGACACTGAAAACGCCCGTCTCGCAAAACACGTCGCAGAACTCGGCCAGCCCGCAGCGCACCACCTCCGGCAGCATGACATCGGTCACCAGACGCAGGTAGTCGGCGCGGTCGTGTGCAAATTCTGGCGGCACCGCATGCGCACCCAGGAACGTCGGCACCAGCTCCCACGGCCCCTCGGCGTTCAGGTCCGCAATCGCTTCCAGACACTTCACCTCGTCGGCCGGGCTGAGGCCGTAACCGCTCTTGACCTCAACGGTGGTGACGCCGAAGTGCAGCAACCGTTGCAACCGCGGCCGGGCCAGGTCGCGCAGCTGTTCGCGCGACGCCTGCCGCACGCGCCGCACCGTGGCGTTGATGCCGCCGCCCGCCGCCGCGATCTGTTGATACGTCGCCCCCTGCAAGCGGCGCTCGAACTCGTCCTCCCGGCTGCCGGCGAACAGCAGATGCGTGTGACTGTCCACGAAGCCCGGCAGCACCGTCTTGCCAGTCGCGTCGATCGCGTTCGCGTCCGGCGGCAGCGGCGGCAGGTCGCGTGTCGGCCCCACCCATTCAATGGTGTCGCCGCGCACCACGACGGCGCCATCCGCAATGACGACGGGTTCGTGCAGGGCAGCGCCGCGCTTGACGTGCTCGCCTGGCTGGCCGACACAGGCCACCTGGGCAGCGTTGCGGATGACGAGCATGATGACTCCGAGTTTGCCGGTTGTAGGGCGCAAACGGTGCGCTAATTCAATCCGACCCGTGTGTGCGTGCTCCCCAGAACCGTTACAATGAGAGCGCAAGTTTGTCCAGCGGCCGCGTTCCCAGGCGGAAGCCCCACCTACTGCAGGAGAAGCCATGCACCGTTCCCTGACTGCCGCCGTCGCCGTGGCCGTGCTGGCCGCCGGCGCATCCCGGGCCCACGCCCAGCAATTTTACCAGCCCGCCCCGATGTATCAGCCGGCGCCGGTGGTCGTGCAGTCGCCGCAGTTGCAGCTGGTGGGCGCCTGGTACATTCGCTACCTCGGCCGCGGCATGGACCCGGGGGCCATTGCTTGGGTGCGGCAGCTGGAGTGCGGCAAGCCGGCGCCGCTGGTGCTGTCGCATATCCTCGGCAGTCCGGAGTATTTCCAGAAGACCGGCTGCAACCCGGTTGGCTTCGTCGCCAGCCTGTACGCCGACGTGCTCAGCCGGCCCGCGGCGCCGCAGGAAATCCAGAGCTGGCTCGTCCGCCTCGGGGTGTGCCGGCAGAATCGACAGCGCCTCGCCCTGGAATTCTTGCAGGCCGCCAGCATCGAGTTGACCAGCACCCTGCCGCAGGCGCCCGCCCTGTTGCCGCCGCCGATGCCGCAGCAGCCGTTGCAGCAACCGCCACCGCCGCAACCGTTCAACCCCACCGGTGGCGTGCGCCTCATCAAGGCGTAACTTGCCCGGCGAGCGGGGTCGCGTCAGCGCCCCGTGTCTGCATCCGCTCGGACACGGGGCGCTGACGCGACCCCGCTCGCTTGCACTTCCGTATAATGCTCCCCCGGACAATGACGCTCAATGTCTTCCGGTGAAAGGAGCTTACCGATATGTCGTGGCCCCGTCTTTTCCCCGTCCTGTGCCTGGCGCTGCTGCTGCTGGCCCCCGTGGAGCGGCCCAACGCTCAGGAAAAAACCACCGCGTCCGGCGACAAGAAGCCAGACGGCCCCGCCAGCGCCACGATCCGCGTGAAGTTGCCGGCCAAGGCCCGCCTGCTGTTCGACGACCACGAGACGCAGCAGACCGGCGGCGAACGCCTGTTCGAGACGCCGCCATTGGAGCCCGGCAAGACCTTTCAGTACACCCTCAAGGCGACCTGGAAGAGCGACCCCAAGCGCGAAGCCGACAACATCACGCGCATGGCGGTCGCCCGGGTGCGGGCGGGCAAGGAAACCGTCGTGGACATGACGCAGGAGAGCCCGGATGCCACCTCCAGTCAGGTCATCTACTTGCCGACGCCGCAGAACGTCGTGGACAAGATGCTGGACATGGCTAAGGTCACGAAGGACGACATCGTGTACGACCTCGGATGCGGCGACGGTCGCATCGTCGTTACCGCCGCCAAAAAGTTCGGCGCGAAGGGCGTTGGCATCGACATCGACCCGGAGCGCATCAAGGAATCGCTGGCGAACGTCAAGAAGGCCCAGGTCGAGAAGCTGGTGGAGATCCGCCAGGGCGACGCGCTCAAGGTGCCGGACCTCTCGAAGGCCACGGTGGTCACGCTGTACATGCTGCCGCAGTTCATGGAGAAGCTGAAGCCGATCCTGCTGAAAGAGCTGAAGCCGGGCACGCGCATTGTGGCGCACGACTACCCGGTGCCGGGCTGGGAGCCGCGGGAGCGGGTCACGGTCGAGCGCAAGATCGGCTTTTATCCGCACACGCTGTACCTGTGGCACGTCCCGGGCAAAAAAGAATAAATCCACAGATGACCCCGCGGAACGCAGATAAAGACAAATCAAACCAATTGGTTTTGTCTTTACCTGCGTTCCGCGGGATCTTCTGTGGATCGAGCTTCTTGTTCACGCTCCCGCGATCCACTGCGCGTCTGCCGGGGTGTAGTTGACCAGTTCGTTCGGCTGGAACCACAGGCCGATCTCCAGCGCCGCGTTCTCGGGGCTATCGCTGCCGTGGACGAGGTTGTTCTGCACGCTCAGCGCGTAGTCGCCGCGGATGGTCGCCGGCGGCGCCTTGGTGCCGTCGGTCGCGCCCATCAGCGTCCGCGCGACCGTGATCGCCTCGCGCCCTTCCCAGACCAGCGCCACCGTTGGGCCGCCCGTCAGGAACGTCAGCAGCGACTCGTAAAACGGCTTGCCCTTGTGGACGGCGTAGTGTTTCTCGGCGAGTTCACGGCTGGCCTGCACCAGCTTGAGCGCCACCAGGCGCAGCCCCTTCTGCTCGAAGCGCTGCATGATGGCGCCGACCAGCCGCCGCTGCACCCCGTCTGGTTTAATCAGAATCAACGTCCGTTGCATGACGCGCCCCTCGTGATTGAATGTCGCGGTTGCGGTGCATTGTACGAACTCCGCCCGCCCGGTCACACGCCGCGCGCCTGCGGATCCCAGATGTACTTGTGCAGCTGCAACTGCAATCGCGCATGCAGCCCCGCCGCCAGCAGCCACGCCGCCAGCAGCGCCAGCGGCACTGCCCCGAACGCCGCGCTGAGCAGCACCGTGAAGCGCCGGTCCAGCTGGTGTTCGCGGATCGTCGCCACCGCCCAGTCGAAGTCGCGCCGAGAGGCGATGACGAACTTGACCTCGTCCGCCGGCTTCAGTGCCGCCAGGTTTTCGAAGCGGTTGCCGGCACACTCGCCGCTGTCGGGGCACTTCAAATCCATGATGATGTGGACGCGCCGATCAACCGGCGCCACGTCCAGGGCTCCGCTGGTCTCCAGCAGCACGGTCCGCCCCGCGTCAGCGAGGCGCGTCATGAGCGGCAATGCCTCCGGCTGCAACAGCGGTTCGCCGCCGGTGACCTCGACCAGGGGGCAGCGCTCGTTGAGCACGCGCGCCACCACAGCGTCGAGGGGCCACAGTTCGCCCTGCTTGAAGGCGTGCGGCGAGTCGCACCAGACGCAGCGCGAGTTGCAGACGGTCAGGCGCACGAAGACGCAGGGCAGGCCGGCGAAGGTGGATTCGCCCTGCACGCTCTGGTAAATCTCGTGGATCAGGAGCTGGCCCGGCGGTTTGCCCTGGAGCGGGGCGAGCCGGTGGGCCAGGGAAGGTACGGGTGTCATGCCATCATCATATCAGAAGTCAGAAGTCAGAGGTCAGAAGTCAGAAGTCAGAAAACAGCGCCAAGCCGCAAGCAGCAGAAAAGATAACCTGACCTCTGACTTCTGACTTCTGACCTCTGAGAAAATTGCCCTTCCCCTCCGACGGCCCGAGTGGGTATAAGCGCGCCCACGAGGGGGTGCCTTCGGGTACGGTTTTTGAGCAAGGAGGTAAGCATGAGTGTGCGCAGAAGTGTGCTGCGAGGGCTGGCGAGCCTGGCGGCACTGGGGGTGTTGAGCGGGGCCGTGGCGGCGCAGGCGCCGGGCGTCAAGCCGGCGGCGATGGTCAACGGCGAACCCATTCCGCTGTCCGACGTGCAGACGATCCTCAAACAGCAGCCGCCGTCGCCCACACCGCTGCCCGCGGCGCAGAAACGCGAGTTGGAACTGTCGGCCCTCAACGGGCTGATCGACGACCTGCTCATGAAGCAGTATCTACGCAAGAACGCCAAGCCGGCCGATCCGAAGGAGGTGGACACGGAGGTCAAGGAACTGGAAATGGCGCTGAAGACGGGCAAGAACAAGATGACCTTGAAGGAGTTCCTGGACAGCAGCGGCCAGACAGAGGCCCAGCTGCGGGCGGACCTGGCGACGCGCGTGCAGTGGAAGGCGTTCATCCTGCCGCGGCTGCCGGATAACGTCGTCAAGGCGTACTACGACGCCAACAAGCTGTTTTTCGACAAGGTGTTCGTGCGGGCCAGCCACATCCTGATCAAGTTGCCGCCGACGGCGAGTGCGGCGGAGCGGCAGGCGGCGCACGCGAAGCTGGCGGCGCTGCGGGTGGAGATCGTGGCGGGCAAGCTGGACTTCGCCAAGGCGGCCAAGGAAAACTCGGACTGCCCGAGCAAGGAGAACGGCGGCGACATCGGGCCGTTCCCGTTCAAGTTCGCGGTGGTCGAGCCGTTCGCGCGGGCGGCCTTCGCGACCAAGGTGGGCGACGTGACCGATGTGGTCACGACCGAGTTCGGCCTGCACCTCATCAAGGTGACCGACCGCAACGAGGGGCAGAAGTCCAACTACGAACAGATCAAGGACCAGGTTCGTGAGGTCTACGCGCAGGAGATTTATCAGAACATCATCTCGGACATGCGCAAGAACTCGAGGATTGAGACGAACCTGCCGTGAACCTCGACGTAACGGCTCCCCTCTCCCCCTGCCAGGGAGAGAGGGGAGAAAAACCCGTCAGCGCAGCGCCCGCCCGGGCCGCGCCCCCGTGTGCTGGCCGCGCTCCAGCACCACCTGCCCGTTCACGATCACGTACTCAATACCCTCGCTGTAGCGGAACGGCTCCGCATAGGTGGCCCGGTCGATAACGCGCTCCGGGTCGAACAGGGTAATGTCCGCGTAGTTGCCGGGCCGCAGCAGACCACGGTCGTAAACGCCGATCTTGACCGCGTTCTGCGAGGTCATCTTGCGCATCGCGTCTTCCAGGCGCAGCAGCTTTTTCTGACGGACGTAGACGCCAAGCACGCGCGGGAAGGTGCCGAAACTGCGCGGGTGTGGATGGCCGCGCCGCAGCGGCCCTGCCGTGGCGTGGGCCGTGCCGTCCGAGCCAATCGAGCACCACGGCTGCACCATTGCCAGGTTCATGTCCTTCTCGGTGTGATGGTCGTAAACCGTGGACACCGAGCCGTTCTGTTCAATCAGGATGTCAAACAATTCGTCAAGGTAGTCAGGCGGCGGCTGCTTGTTTTTGGTGCGCGCCGCCAGGACGCGGTCCATCGTCAGGCCCTTGTAACTGTTGTTGGCGCTGATGAGCATGCGCGACCAGTCGCCGCCGACCGCGGTGTAATGGTTGTACCAGCCGGGAATGCCTTCGCGAATATCCTTCTTCAATTTCACGCGCTCCTTGGAGTCTTTCAGACGCGCGAGCAGTTTCGCGGTGCCGCCCTCGTGCGCCCAGGGCGGAATGATGCTCGACAGGTTGTTATTGCCGCGCGTGTAGGGGTACACGTCGGCACCGACGTTGACGCCCTGCTTGCGGGCGTCGTCGATCAGCTTGACGACCTCGTTCATGCGGCCCCAGTTGACCTGATCGGCGATCTTGATGTGCAGGATTTCCACCGCGACGCCCGCCCGCCGGCCAACCGCGATGGCCTCGCGGATGGCGGCGAACACGTCGCTGCCCTCGTTGCGGATGTGGACGACGAAGATGCCGCGATAGCGAGCCACCACCTTGCACAGTTCCACCAGGTCATCCGTCGTCGCCAGCATGTCCGGCGTCTGCGCCAGGCAACACGACAGGCCCTTCGCACCGTTCTTCATCGCCTCCTCAACGAGGGCCTTCATCTGCTCGAACTCATCCTTCGTGGGCCGGCGGTGCGAGGTGCCCATGACGGAGCGCCAGACGTTGCCCAGGCCGACGAACGACGCGACGTTGGTGCTGACGCCGGCCTTTTCCACCGCGTCGAAGTAGCCGCCCAGCGTTTGCCAGCGCGTCTCCTTGCCGCGCACCATGAACTTCGGCGGCGTGTACTTGCCCTGGTAGGGGCCGGCGGAACCGCTCTCGCCGAGCACTTCCGTGGTGACACCCTGGCGAATCTTGCTCTGGGCGTTGCCATCCTCCAGGATCGTGAAGTCCGAGTGCGAATGGATGTCGATGAAGCCCGGGGCGACGACCAGGCCTTTGGCGTCGATCTCGCGCTTGCCCTTGCCCGCCACCCTGCCAAGAGCGGCGATGCGGTCGCCCTTGATCGCGAGGTCGCCGTGATACCAGGGGTTGCCGGTGCCATCGACGAGCTTGCCGTTGCGGATGACGAGATCGTAGGCGGCGTCCGGTTGCGGCGTTGTCGGGAGTGCCAGGGTGGCGAGCAGGAAGGGGGCCAGGAGGACGCAGAGGGAGCGGCGCATGGGCTGCCCTTTCAGAAGCGGCGGAAGGATGGTTTCAACTGAAGTGGTATGATATACAACAAAGTCGGTGCGTGCCGTCGCTGGTGGTGTCGTGGCCGGCAACTTGTCGAGGGCAACCCGACGCGAAAGGAAAAGCCTCATGAGCCTTGATGAAGCCATCGTCGCAGGGACGCTCAAGCCGGATGGCACGTTGGAGCTGGATCGCAGGCCCAACCTGGCGCCGGGGCGGGTCTCGGTGATTTTGCGACCGCTGCCGCAGTTGCCCTCGGGGGATCCCTTCTTCGACATGCTCAAGAACATCTGGGAGGCACGCGCCCGGGCCGGATTAACCCCCCGTTCGGTAGAAGAAGTGGAGGCCCACCGCCAACGGTTGCGGGACGATTCGGCGGAGGAATTGGCGGAAGCGGCGGGACTTCAGCGGGAGTGTGGGCCGGCCCAGAACCCCGCTTCCCCGACGAAGGGCGGCAGCGAATGATCGTCTGCCTGGACGCGAATCTGGTGATTTATCTGGTCGAAGCGAACCCGGTTTGGACGCCGAAGGCGACGGCACGGTTGGCGCTGCTCCGGGCGGCGGGGGATGCAATTGCCGTCAGCGATGCGGCCCGGCTGGAATGCCTGGTCAAGCCCTTCACCATCGGGAACGCCGCCGACATCGCCAGCTATCAAAGCTTCTTTGTCAGTCCGCAGGTGACGATGTTACCTGTCACTGCCGCTGTGTGGGAGCGGGCGGCCCGAATCGGGGCAACGGTTAATCTCAAGCCGCTGGACACCGTGCATCTCGCCACGGCCATCGAACACGGCTGCGGGCTGTTCCTGACCAACGACGCCAAGTTGGCCCGTTGCGCCGACATCCCCGTGGAAGTGCTGACCTGATGACTGCCCCATCCTGGCAACTATCCTTCACTCAGGCAAGAATTTCCCGAATCACATGCCCATGCACATCCGTCAGCCGCCGGTCCGCGCCGTTGACGCGGAACGTCAGTTGCTCATGATCGACACCCAGCAGGTGCAGTAACGTCGCGTGCTGGTCGTAGCACATCGTCCGCCGTGTCGCGGCGTGGAACGAGAACTCATCGCTCTCCCCATAACTGACGCCGCCGCGCACACCGCCGCCGGCCATCCAGCTCACGAAGGTGTTGCCGTTGTGGTCGCGGCCGTTGCCGTTCTGGCTGTACGGCGTGCGGCCGAACTCCGTCGTCCAGTACACCACCGTCTCATCCAGAAGCCCGCGCGCTTTCAGGTCGCGGAGCAGGCCGGCGATGGGTTTGTCACTGCGGATGCACATCCGCTCGAAGTCCGAGTTGCGGCGCACGTCGTTGTGGCTGTCCCAGTTGCCGCTGGCACCGTTCAGGCCGGAGCCGCACCACAACTGCACGAAGCGCACGCCGCGCTCCACCAACCGGCGCGCGATCAAACAGTTGCGGCCGAAGTCGCGTGTACGCGCATCGTCCAGGCCGTACAGGCGCGTCGTCGCCGCCGTCTCGGTGCGCAGATCCAGCACCTCCGGCACCGCCAGTTGCATGCGCGCGGCCAGTTCGTAGGAGCGGATGCGCGCCTCCAGCCGGGAATCGCCGGGCGTCCGTTGCTGTTGCTGGCGGTTCAGTTCGGCCAGCAGGTCGAGTCCTTCGCGCTCGCTGTCGCGCGTGACGAAGCGCGTGGTGCGCGGCGCGAACAGGTCCGGCACCGGGTTGTCGGCGGCAGGCTGGAGCATGGTCGCCTGGTGCTGAGCGGGCAGAAAGCCGCTGCCCCACGCGGCCTGACCGGTCCAGGGCAGGCCGACCGGATCGGGCAGCGCCACGAACGTCGGCAGGTTGCGGTTGAGGCTGCCGAGGGCGTAGCTGACCCAGGCGCCGACGCTGGGAAAGCCGGGCACGACGAAGCCACTGACCTGCATGGTCTGGCCGGCGCTGTGCTCGCTGGTCGGGGCGTGCATCGCCAGCAGGAACGCCAGGTCATCGACACAGCCGGCCAGGTGCGGCAGCGCGTCGGTCACCCAGCGGCCACAGCGGCCGTGCCGCCGCCACGTCCACGGGCTTTTCAGCACAGGGCCGGGCCGCGTCACGGTGCCGCCGGTCACACGGAAGGGCACTGTCTGGCCGTGGCGGCGGATCAGCTCCGGCTTGTAGTCGAAGGTGTCGCACTGGCTGGCGCCACCGAGCATGAACAGCTGAATCACCGCTTTCGCGCGAGCCGGTGCCGCCTGGCCCGCTGCGGCGTCCTGTTCGTGCAGCAGCCAGGCCAGGGCCAGCGAGCCGAGACCACCGCCGCATTGCTGAAGCCAATCCCGCCGGCTGATGGGAAGCATGGGGTCAAAACCTCTCGTTGGTTACGAACAATTAGCCACAGAGGACACAGAGATCACAGAGAGAAGCGCTTGACGCCGTCCAGCAACCTTGGCAAACCAAAGTTAATGAGAAGGCCGCGTTTGAGTCGGGTGGCTTTCAAGTAGGAAAGGATCTGGGCGGTGGCGACTTCCGGTAATTTGGAAAGCGATTTCAATTCGATGATAACTTCCTTGGCGACCAGCAGGTCCAGTTTTTGGCCCTTGATGGTATGGCCCTTGTAGTACATATCGACCTCGACCTGTCGGTCATACGGGATTCCGCGCAAATCCATTTCCACGCACAGGGCTTCCTCGTACACAGCTTCCAACAAGCCCGGACCGAGGATTCGGTGAACCTCGATCGCGGCCCCAATGATTTGTTCCGTCAACGGATCGTTATTCATTTCTTCCTCTTCTTTCTCTCTTTCTCTCTGTGCTCTCTGTGTCCTCTGTGGCTAATTCTTTTTCAGTGGATGAACAGAAAATCGTTGGTGTTCAACAGCACGCGGCAGACGTTGGCCAGCCCGTGGCGTTTCGCATACGCGCTCAGCAACTGCGTCTCGCGCGGCTGCGGCGGCCGGCCCAGCACCAGCAGGCAGGCGCGGTCGATGCGCCCCGCCAGGTCGGGCGCCTCGCGCTCCAGGCGCGCGGCCAGATGCTCACACTGCCGCAGCACAAAGCGGTTGTTGTACAGCGTCAGCGCCTGCAATGGCGTGATCGTCTCGTTGCGCCGGGCCGCGGACAGCGACGGGTCCACCGCGTCGAACGTCTCCAGCAGCGGGTCGTTGACGTTGCGGAAGACGAAGCGGTAGACGCTGCGGCGGTAGCTGGCGGGGCTGTCCGGGTCAAAGGTGTCGTAGCGGATCTGCGGCGACACTTCCTTGTTCGGATCCTTGAAGTCGAACTGCATCACCGACGGCCCGCCCATCTTCAGATCAAGCTTGCCGCTCACGGCCAGCAGTGTGTCGCGCAGCATCTCCGCGTCGAGGCGGCCGCGGTTCATCCGCCAGAGATACCGGTTGTCCGTGTCGATCTTCGCCTTGCCCGGGTCGCGGTCGGAAACCTGGCGGTACGCGGCGCTGGTGACGATGAGCCTGTGCAACTTCTTCAGCGATCCGCCGCCGTCGCGGAACTCGACCGCCAGCCAGTCAAGCAGTTCCGGATGCGATGGCAGCCCACCCAGGCGGCCCAGGTCGTTGGGCGAATCGACGATGCCGCGGCCGAAATGGTAGTGCCAGACGCGGTTGACGATGCTGCGCCACGTCAACACGTTCGCCGGGTCCGTCAGCCAGCGCGCCAGCGCCGCCCGCCGTGCCCCCTCGTCCCTTGGCGGTACGTCGAATTCCGCCTTCAGGCCGGGCACACACGCCAGCGCCCCGGGGCCGACCGCCTCCAGCGGGTTCTTCACGTCGCCGCGGCGCAGCACGTGAACCGGCTGCGGCACCTTCGGCGCCCGATAATTGCGGAAGGTCGGGAAATCGCTGGCAATCGCCCACACCTTCGGCTGCGGCGGCAGTTTGGCCAGCTGCTCCTGGACGTGCCGGCGCAGGTACTGTTTGGCGATCAGGGCCGCCTGCGCCGCGGTGCGTTTCGCGGTCGGCACCGCCAGCGCGGCGGCCAGGTCGGCCGGCAGCGGTTGGACGAGGCCCGGCGTCGGACTGGTCGTGACGGAGAGCCGCAGCCGGCCGATGAGATGGCCGCCACCGTGCAGCTGGTCGAGCCGCACGGTGAGCACGCCGGGACCGTCGAACTTCAGCGGCTGCTTCAACTCGAAGACCGCCTGGTGCGGCCGGCCGACCTGCGGGAAGATGCCCCAGGCGGTTTCCTTCTTGCCGTCGATGGCCCGCGCAATGTCCCAGCCGGCCTGGTTGAAGTCCGCGGTCGCCTTGCGGATGGCCACGTCCGCAGTGCCGGTCCGCAGGCGGAACTCCGACAGGTGCAGGTTGCCATTGTCCTGGCGACCGGGGCCCTGCTTCGGCAGCGATTCGTGCGGCAGTACCTCCAGTCGTACCGCCGTGACGCCCTGCAGCGCTGTCCTGGCCGTGAGGGTGTACGTGTCCCGCTCCGGCCGTGGGCCGCCGCACAGCAGCGAACCGTCCGCCAGCGCCGTGAATGTCGTGCCCTTTTCCGAGCGGGCGTCGAGCTTTGTCAGCACGCGCCACAGCGCCGCCGATTCGCCCACCGCTTTTTCCCATGCGGCCTGTGCGCCGGCCAGCGCCTGGCGTTCGGCGGGCGAGAACGCTGTCACCCAGTTGTCACCATCGAGCAGCGCCTGGCGGCGCCGCCAGCCCTTGCGCCTCGCGTCGACGACCAGGTCCGTCTCGTAGGGCCGCTCCGCCCGGCCAATGCCGGCGAACACGGCCTGCAAGCGGTAGTAGTCGCGCTGCGAAATCGGGTCAAACTTGTGCTCGTGGCAGCGGGCGCAGTGGACGGTGACGCTCAGGAACGTCGCGGCCAGGCTGCTCACCATGTCGTCGCGGTCGAGGTTCAGGGCGATCTTGCGACAGTCGGTGCCGTCGGTCTGCTCGACCAGGGCGCTCTGGTTGAACGGCCCCGCGGCGGCGAAGCCCAGCGCCGGCAGCAGCGTCGGATCGTCCGGGAACAGCACGTCCGCGGCGACCTGCTCCTGCACGAAGCGGGCGTAGGGTTTGTCCTCGTTGAAGGCGCGAATGAGATAATCGCGATAGGGCCAGGCGTTGAAGCGCGGCCGATCCATGCCGAAGCCGTTCGACTCGCCGTAATGCACCACGTCCAGCCAGTGCCGGGCCCAGCGCTCGCCGTAGTGCGGTGACGCCAGCAGGCGGTCCACCAATCGCTCATACGCCCGCGGTTCCTGATCCTTGACGAACGCTGCCACTTCCTCCGGCGTCGGCGGCAGGCCGTGCAGGTCGAACGTCAGCCGGCGGATCAGCGTGCGACGGTCGGCCTCCCGCGACGGGCCGAGGGTTTTTTCGCGCAACTTCGCCAGCACGAAATAGTCAATGGGAGTCCGCGCCCAGGCGGCGTTGTCCAGCTTCGGCAGCGGCGGCCGCTTCAACGGTTGTAGCGACCACCACTCCAGACGACGGGCCTCGGCGGTGTTGACGGTGGTCGGGTAGGCGGCACCGCGGTTGACCCAGTGGACGAAATCCGCGATCACCGCGTCGGCCAGCTTCGGCTTCTGCAAGGGCATTTTCAGGTCGGGCAGCTGGTGGCGCAGGCTGCGGATCAACAAACTCTGGTTCGCCTTGCCCGGCACCACCGCCGGGCCGGAGTCGCCGCCCTGCAGCAGCCCCGCCCGCGTGTCCAGCGCCAGACCGCCGCGCGCCTTCCTGGAGGAATGACAGCCGTAGCACGACTCCGCCAGCACGGGCCGGATGCGGCTCTCGAAGAACTCCACGTCCGCCCGCGCCGGCGGCCCGACCTGCGCGGGGCCGGGCAGCGCCAGGGCGGCGAGCAACGGTACACAAAGCAGACTGCAACGGATCATGAGTGGCAGTGGCCTCGGCGGGAAATTTTCCTTGATTGTCGCACCGCGCCCTGGCCGGCGGCAACTGTTTTCGCCGCCTCTTCCGAAGTGCAGGCGGGCCGCCCGCACTACGGCCTCAGCTGGACATGCGCGGCCTCCTGGACGCGGCCGCATTTGACGACTTCGCTTATGAGGCTACGAAGGCCGCCCGCACCGTCGCCAGGCGCACCCCGCGGTGCGCGGCGGTGCGCCGTGAAAAGCCCTTGCGAACCGACCGCCCCTCCGCATAATCACTTTATACCCCCAGGTACAAGCCGCCCGGGACGTACCCCCGGCACCGGCAACTGTCGCAACCTCCGAGGCAGACCATCATGGCCACCCCCCGCTTGTCGCCGCACCGTCTCGCCGCGCTGTCCCTGCCCCTCACGCTGTTCGCCGCCCTCGCCCTGCTGTGGACCGCCGCCGGCCCGGCGCCGCAGTCCGTCGCCCAGGAAAAGGGCCCGACCAAGCTCGACCTGAAGCCCGGCGACCACATCTCCATCATCGGCAACACCACCGCCGACCGCCTCCAGCACGACGGCTGGCTTGAAACCTACGTCTACAGCCGCTTCCCGAAACACGATCTCGTGTTCCGCAACCTCGGCTTCTCCGGCGACGAGGTGGCCCTGCGGTTGCGCTCCGCGAACTTCGGCAGTCCCGATTCGTGGATGACGAAGAACAAGACCGACGTGGTTTTCGCCTTCTTCGGCTACAACGAGTCCTACGCCGGCACGCCCGGCCTCGACAGGTTCAAGCAGGATCTCGACGCCTTCGTCAAGAGCACGCTGAGCAAGAACTACAGCGGCAAGGGCGCGCCGCGGATGGTGCTGTTCTCGCCCATCGCCCATGAGAATCTGAAGAACCCCAACCTGCCCGACGGCACCGAGAACAACAAACGCCTGGAGCTGTACACCGCGGCGATGGCCGACGTGGCGAAGACCAACGGCGTCGTCTTCGTCGATCTGTACCGGCCCACGCTGGAGGCGTACGGCAAAACGGATAAGGCCCTGACCATCAACGGCGTCCACCTGTCGCCGGCGGGCAACAAGGTGCTGGCACAGATCATCGATCAGGCGCTGTTCGCCGGCGCGGCGCCGCCGCGCAACGAGCGGCAGCTGGAAAAACTGCGGCAGGCCGTCCTCGACCGCAATTTTTACTGGTTCAACCGCTACCGCACGGTGGACGGCTACTCCGTCTTCGGCGGCCGGGCCGACCTGCGCTTCGTCGGCGGCCAGACCAACCGCGTCGTTGCCCAGCGCGAGATGGCCATTCTCGACGTGATGACCGCCAACCGCGACAAGCGCGTCTGGGCGGTGGCCCAGGGCGGCGACCTGAAAGTCGATGACAGCAACATCCCCGAATTCATCCCGGTCATCACCAACAAGCCCGGCAAGGGCCCCGGCGGCAAGCACCTCTTCCTCGATCCCGACGCCGCCATCAAAAAGATGACCGTCGCCAAGAACATGAAGGTGAACCTGTTCGCCTCGGAGAAGGATTTCCCCGAGATGGTCAACCCGGTGCAGATGACCTTTGACGCCAAGGGCCGGCTGTGGGTGGCGGTGTGGCCGACCTACCCGCACTGGAAGCCCAGGGAGGACATGAACGACAAGATCCTCATCCTGGAGGACACCGACGGCGACGGCAAGGCGGACAAATGCACGGTTTTCGCGGACAAGCTGCACTGCCCGACCGGCTTCGAGTTGTGGAACGGCGGCGTCATCGTCGCCCAGCAGCCGGACGTGCTATACCTGAAGGACACGAAGGGCACCGGCAAGGCCGACATGCGCGTCCGCGTCATCATGGGCATGGACTCCGCCGACACGCACCACGCCGCCAACAGTTTTGTGCTCGACCCGGGCGGCGCCCTGTACTGGCAAGAGGGCACCTTCCATCACACGCAGGTCGAGACGCCGTGGGCGCCGACGCTGCGCAACGTCAACGCCGGCGTCTACCGCTATGAGCCGCGCACCCAGAAGTTTGACGCCTACGTCGCCTTCGGCTTCGCCAACCCGCACGGCCACGTCTTCGACCGCTGGGGCCAGGACATCGTCATCGACGGCACCGGCGCCAACCCGTACCACGCGGCTCTCTTCTCCGGCCACCTGCCGTATCCGCTGCGGCACAACCGGCCGCCGCAGGTCTACCAGCAGAAGACGCGGCCCTGCCCCGGCATGGAATACCTGTCCAGCCAGCACTTCCCGCCGGAGAACAACGGCAACCTGCTGGTCGCCAACGTCATCGGCTTCCAGGGCATCTTGCAGTACAAGGTCGTGGACAACGGCGCCAGCCTGAAGGGCATTGAGGTCGAGCCGATCCTGTCCTCGACGGACCTGAACTTCCGGCCGTCGGACCTGCGCGTCGGGCCGGACGGGGCCATTTACTTCCTGGACTGGCACAATCCGATCATCGGCCACATGCAGCACAACCTGCGCGACCCGAGCCGTGACCGTGAGCACGGCCGCATTTACCGCGTCACCTACACGGGCCGGCCGCTGTCGCGGTCGCCGAAAATCGACGGCGAATCGACGGAGAAGCTGCTGGATGTGCTCAAGCATCCCGAGGACCGCGTCCGCTACCGCGCCCGCCAGGAACTGGGCAGCCGCAAGGCCGAGGACGTGCTGGCGGCGGCCAACAAATGGCTGACCGGTCTCGACCGCAACGACAAGAACTACGAGCACCACATGCTGGAGGGGCTGTGGCTGCACCAGAACCTGAACGTGGTGAATACGGACCTGCTGAAGCGCACGCTGGGCTCCAGCGACTTCCGCGCCCGCGCCGCCGCGACGCGCGTGCTGTGCTACTGGCGCGACCGCGTGCCGGACTCCCTGGAACTGCTTAAGAAGCAGGCTGCCGACAAGCACCCGCGCCTGCGCCTGGAGGCGGTGCGGGCGGCGAGCTTCTTCAAGCAGGCCGAGGCGGTGGAGGTCGTGCTGATCTCCGCCGAGCAGCCGGCCGACGAGTACATCGAGTTCGTTCGCGGCGAGACCATGCGGGCGCTGGACCCGATCATCAAAAAGGCGCTGTCCGAGGGCAAACAGCCGCGCTTCACCAGCCTGGCGGGCGCCCGCTACTTCCTGCGCAGCGTGGACACGCCGGCGCTGCTGAAAATGAAGCGCGACAAGGCGGTGGTGCTGGAAATCCTCACGCGCAAGGGCGTGCGCGACGAGGACCGCAAGGCTGCGGTCGCCGACCTGGCGAAGCTGGACAACGTCAGCGAGCCGGTTGCCTTGCTCAGTGCCGTGCGTCTGCAGGACGAGCAGTCCGCCAACCAGGACGAAACGATGCTCTTCAACCTGGTGCGTCTGCTCCTGGAGCGCGGGCCGCAGCAGTTGCAGGGTGTCCGCGGCGAGCTGGAGAAGCTGGCCACCGACGCCAAGACGCCGGTGACGCGGCAGCTGGGTTACGTCGCGCTGATCGCGGCGGACGGCGGCGTCGAGCCGGCGTGGAAGCTGGGCACGAAGTCCGCCGCGGCACTGCAGGACCTGGTGCAGGCGGTGCCGCTGGTGCGCGACGCGGAGCACCGCGCCGCGCTGTACCCGAAGGTCGCGCCGCTGCTGCAGGGCTTGCCACGGGAGTTGCAGGGCAAGACCGGTGCCGCCATCATGGGCCGCTACGTCCGCGTTGAGATTCCGGGCAAAAAGAAGACGTTGACGCTCGCGGAAGTGGAAGTCATCAGCAACGGCCAGAACGTCGCCCGCCAGGGCAAGGCGACGCAGAAGAACACGGCCTACGGCGGCGACGCGAGCAGGGCCATCGACGGCAACAAGAGCAGCGCTTACAACGACGGCGGCCAGACTCACTCGGTCGAGGGCACTGACAATCCGTGGTGGGAGGTGGACCTCGGCAAGGAGTACGCCATCAACAAGGTGCTGATCTACAACCGCACCGACGGCGGCCTGGGCAAGCGCCTGAACGGTTACACGCTCAAGGTGCTGGCCAAGAATCGCCAGGTCGTCTACGAGCGCAAGAAGCAGCCGGCGCCGGCGGTGAAGGCGGCGTTCGCGGTCAGCGCGGCGTCACCGGAGGTGATCGTGCGGCACGCGGCCATGCAGGCGTTGACGGCAGTGCGTGGCCAGGAGGCGGCGACGTTCAAGACACTGACGCCGTTCGTGATGAAGGACGCGGATCGCCACGCCGCGGTGCAGGCGCTGCTGCGCATCCCCGGCAAATACTGGCCGAAGGAGGCGGTCAAGCCGCTGCTGGAGAAGGTGCTGACGTTCGTGAAGTCGGTGCCGGTGAAGGAGCGGACGACGCCGGAGGCACTGGACGCGCTGCAGCTGGCGGACAACCTCGCGGGCCAGCTGCCGCTGGCGGAGGCGCGGCAGGTGCGGCAGCTGCTGGGTGAGCTGGGCGTGCGCGTCATCCGCATGGGCACGGTGCCGGACCAGATGCGTTTCGACAAGGATCGCATCGTGGTCAAGGCCGGCAAGCAGGTGGAAATCCTGTTCGACAACAACGACCTGATGCCGCACAACCTGGTGGTGGTGCAGCCGGGGTCGCTGGAGGAGATCGGCAACCTGGCGGAGGCGTCGGCGACGGACCCGGCGGCGCTGGCACGGCAATACGTGCCGCCGAGCAAGAAGGTGCTGCACGCGACGCGGCTGCTGGCGCCGCGCGAGTCGCAGAAGCTGAGCTTCGTGGCGCCGAAGGTGCCGGGCGTCTACCCGTATGTCTGCACCTACCCCGGCCACTGGCGGCGCATGTACGGGGCGCTGTACGTGGTGCCGGACCTGGAGGAATATCTGGCGAACCCCGAGGGCTACCTGGCCAAGAACCCGCTGCCGGCCAAGGACGAGCTGCTGAAGTTCACGCGGCCGCGGACGGAGTGGAAATACGAGGACGTGGCGCCGGCGGTGGCGAAGATGAAGGACGGCCGGTCGTTCGCCAATGGCAAGCTGATGTTCACGGTGGCGAACTGCATTGCCTGCCACAAGCTGAACAACGTCGGCCAGGAGATCGGCCCGGACCTGACCAAACTGGACGCCAAGCAGAAAAAGCCGCTGGAGGTGCTCAGGGACGTGCTGGAGCCGTCGTTCCGCATCAACGAAAAGTATCAGAGCTACATCTTCGAGACGGACGAGGGCAAATTCATCACCGGCATGCTCGTCAAGAAGACGGGCAAGGAGTACCACGTGCTGGAGAACCCGCTGGCCAAGGCGCAGCCGACCATCCTCAAGGCGGAGAACGTGGTCAGCAGCAAGAAGTCGCCGGTGTCCATCATGCCCAAGGGGCAGCTGGACCAGCTGACGCATGAGGAGATTCTGGACCTCGTTGCCTATGTGGTGGCGGGCGGCAATCCGCGGGACGCGCTGTTCCAGGGCGGCCACGAACACCACGGGGAGAAGAAGGAGAAGGAACACAAGCACTGATTGGTGTTAGCATTTCCGTGGTGGCACCTCGGTGACGCCGGGTGCCATGCTTTCACGGCCCTTCGGAGACCTGGTTTGTGCATGATGGCAAGCAGGGCCGCGAAAGCATGGCACCCCAGATGACGCTGCGCCTGGGCGTGGTGCGTGACGCCCGCGTGGAGCGCTGGCCGAGCATGGACCTGTGCGCCGACCAGCTCCTCGCCCAGCTGCCGCCGACCGTCGCCGCGACCGACCTCGACGCCCCCTTCCGCCGCCGCGCCCAGATGCTGCCGATCCTCGGCCGACGAACCGCCGCGTTCAACGCCGACCGGGCGCTGCACCGGCACGTCGCGCTGCCGCGCTTCCTCCGCCGCCGGGCCGCCGACTTCGACTTTTTCCACATCGTGGACCACAGCTACGCCCATGCGGTGCTGGCGCTGCCGCCCGGCCGGGCCGGCGTCTACTGCCACGACCTCGACGCCTTCCGCTCGCTGCTCGAACCGGAGCGCGAGCCGCGGCCGTGGTGGTTCCGCTGGCTCGCCCGCCGCACCCTGCGCGGCCTCCAGACCGCCGCCCTGGTGTTCCACAACTCGACCGAGGTGGGCCGTCAGCTCACGGACAGCGGCCTCGTACCGGCGACCCGGCTCGTCCACGCACCGCTCGGCGTCGCCGCCGAATTCACCGCGGCCGAAACCGGACAGGTTGAGCTGCCGGCCCCGGGCTGGCCCACCGGTCCGTATCTCCTGCACGTCGGCAGCCACCTGCCGCGCAAGCGCATCGACGTGCTGCTCGACGTGTTCGCGGCCGTGCGGGCGAAGCATCCGGGCGTCCGGCTGGTGCAGGTCGGGCCGCCGTGGTCCGCCGCGGCCGCCGGGCGCATCGAGCGGCTCGGGGTCGGAGCGGCCGTCGTGCAGTTCAGCGGCCTGAGCCGCGGCCAGCTGGCGGCGCTGTATCGGCGGGCCGCGGCGGTCCTGGTCCCCAGCGCGGCTGAGGGCTTCGGCCTGCCGGTGATCGAGGCGCTGGCGTGCGGCGCGGCGGTGGTGGCGAGCGATCTGCCGGTGCTGCGCGAGGTCGGCGGCGCCGCCGTCGTCTTCCGCTCCGTGGCCGACGTGCCGGCGTGGGCCGCGGCCGTGGCGGCGTTGCTGATCGACCCCGCCCAGGCCCCGCCGCCGGACGTGCGTATCGCCCAGGCCGCGCGCTTCACCTGGACAGCCCACGCCCGGGTCATCGCCGACGCTTACGGCCGGCTGGCCGCGGAGGGCCGATGAGGCTGTTATTGCTCAACCCCAGTGGCGGCCTCGGCGGGGCCGAGCGCGTGCTGCTCGCCGCCCTGCAGGCGCTGCGGCACGGTCGGCCGCGGGACGAGCTGCACCTGCTCACCCTCGCCGACGGCCCGCTGCTGGCCGCCGCCCGGGCGCTCGGCGTGACGGCGGAAGCGCTGCCCGTACCCGCGGGCCTGGCGGGCCTGGGCGACAGCCAGCTGCGCCAGGGCGGCTCGTGGCGCCGCCTTGGAAGCGTGCTCCGCCAAGGCCTGGCGGCTGCCCCCGCCGCCGCGGAACTGCTCCGTCACCTGTCGCGCCGGCTGCGCCAGCTGCGGCCCGCCCTGATCCACTCCAACGGCCTGAAAACCCATATCCTCAGCGCCCTGGTCCGGCCGGCCGGTGTGCCGCTGGTCTGGCACGCCCACGATTTTTACGGCGCCCGCCCGCTGGCACGGCGGCTGCTGCCCTGGCTCGGCAAGGGCGTGCGCGTGCTGGCGATCTCGGCGGCGGTCGGCCGCGATGTGCAGGCGCTGCTGCCGCGCGCTCCGGTCACAGTGCTGCCCAACGCCGTGGACACCCGGGCCTTCGCCCCCGGCCCCGGCGACGGCGCCGGGCTCGACCGCCTCGCCGGACTGGACCCGGCCCCCGCTGGCGTGGTCCGCGTCGGCCTGGTCGCCACCTACGCGCGCTGGAAGGGCCACGGCGTTTTCCTGGAAGCGCTGGGCCGTCTGCGGCGGAGCCAGCCCGATCTGCCCGTGCGCGGCTACGTGGTTGGCGGCCCCATCTATCAGACGCAGGGCTCGCAGGTGTCGCGGGCGGAGTTGCGCGAGGCGGCCCGGCACTGGGGGGTGGCGGACTGCGTTGGCTTCGTCGAGTTTCAGGCGGACCCCGTGCCAGTGTACCGCGCCCTGGATGTGATGGTCCACGCCAGCACGCAGCCGGAGCCGTTCGGGTTGACCGTCATTGAGGCCCTGGCGTGCGGCCGGGCGATCGTCGTCAGCGCGGCGGGCGGCGCGGCCGAGCTGTTCACCCACGACCACGACGCCCTGGGGGTGCCGCCGGGGGACGCCACCGCCCTGGCGGCGGCCCTGGAGCGACTGGCGAACGACGAACCCCTGCGCCGGCGGCTCGGCGCCGACGGCCGCGCCACCGTCCTCGCCCGCTTCGATCAGGAGCGGTTCGTCCGGCAGTTCCTTGGGTTCTATGAAGAAGTGTTGGCGAGCGGGGCGCAGATCCCGGGAGGAATCAACGATCGGCAAAGTTACACGGTGAATTCCACAAACTCTCAATCCTCGGATAAAACAGCCGCGGAGCAAAATGAAGATCCCGTAAAATTTTGAAGAATGCAATAATTGCGACATTGTAATGACTCGGGCCTGGGATAAAGTGATTTTTTATTCTTTCACGTGAATGCGAGTTGTTCTTGTCTCCGCCTTATTCATTGGAGGTCGCATGACCCGTTTCCCACCCCCCCGACGCGGCGGCTTCACACTGATTGAGCTGCTGGTGGTGATTGCGATCATCGCCATCCTCATCGGCCTGCTCCTGCCCGCCGTCCAGAAGGTGCGCGAGGCAGCCGCGAATGCCCAGTGCCGTAACAACTTGCACCAGATCGGCGCGGCCCTGCACAACTACCACGGCGTCTACAAGCGCTTCCCCTCGGGCCTCTCGGTGCCGATCGGTGGCCCCTCCGGGTCGGTCCCCATCCCGCCGCCCCCGAAACTGACCAGTCCTCCCGTCCCGAACCAGTTCGGCTCCTGGCTGACCATGATCCTGCCCTACATGGAGCAGGAAAACCTGTACAATGCGTGCGGCGCCGCCAGTACGAATTTCACCCAGCGGGATTACACCTACTGCGGCAGCACCACCGCCCCGGGCGCGACCGTGGTGCCCGGGTACATTTGCCCGTCGGATTACGTCCCCCAGCAGGTGATCACGTACAGCACTTACTTCTTCGGGATCAACAGCTACTTCGCCAACGCCGGCACGAATGCCTGGCCGCTGGGCAACTCCACCAGCTTCAACGGGGTGCTCTATTACAACAGCAGCGTGCGCCTCCAGCAAATCAAGGACGGCACCTCCAACACGCTGCTGGCCGGCGAGCGCTACAGCCTGGACCCGAATTTCACGGGCCTGGAGGACATCCGCGGCTGGGCCTGGACCAACGAAAACTCCGGTGAGGACAGCCTGGGGGATACGTCCTACCCGATCAACTCCTCGGCGAGCCTGACGGGCACGAATTCGCGGCGGACGAATTTCGGCAGCGGCCACACTGGCGGGGCCAACTTCCTGATGTGCGACGGCTCGGTCCACTTCTTCCCCACGAGCACCTCGATCGCGACGCTGCAACAGCTGTCCGTGAAGGATGACGGCAACGCCGTCACGCTCCCGGATTTTTGACGCGGGCGCAAACCGAAATCACGAGGACTCATCATGGGGTATCGTTTGTGGGCGGTCGCTGGCGTCCTCGCGGCCGCCCTGGTCGGCGGTTGCGGCACGGGCAAACCGGAGCCGCCGCCGATCGTTCCGGTCGAGGGCGTCGTCCTGCTGGAGGGCAGGCCGCTGAACAAGGTCGTGGTGCAGTTCCAGCCGGCGACCAACCACGACCCGGAGTACCTGGCGACCGGCGTGACCGACGAGAAGGGGCGGTTCAAACTGACCTGCAAGGGCCAGCCCGGGGCGTGCTCCGGGGAGAACCAGGTGGCCGTGAAGGAAGCGGATTTCCCGCCCGAGCTCATGGGCGCGGGCCCGACGAAATATCAGAAACGCCGGGAGTACCTCGACGCGCTGGGCCCCCGGCCGCCGACGAAGTACGGCAACTTCGCGGAAAGCCCGCTGAAGGTCCGGGTGTCCGCTGACAGGAAGGAATACACCCTGGAACTGAAGCGCGAGCAGTGACGGCTTCGCTCGGGCTCTGACAGGAAACGCCACGCGGCGGGTGGGAGATGTTCTCCCACCCGCCGCGTGGCGTTTTCCACGTTTGCCAGCGCCGGTCAGCAGAGCAGCAATTCCGTCAGCCCGAGCTGCTGGGCGACCCGGTTGCAGGCGCGGGACAGTTTCTTGCGCACTGCCTCGGCGGAGGAGCCTTGCTCGGCGGCGATAGCGGACCAGTCATCGCCCTGGGCGCACTGCTCAGCGAGACGGCGTTCCTCGCTGGTCAGGCGCCGAAAAAACTCGTTCAGCAGTTCATGGCCGGCGACGATGCGGCTCGGCGGCGGTTCGCTGGCGGCGAGCAGGGCCAGGTCGCCGCCCGAGCGCTGATCCTGCAAGCGCCGCCGGTCGCGCCGCTGGGCCTGGTACTTGCGGGCCTCGTCCCGGACCTTGTTGCGCGCCATGGTTACGAGCAGCTTGAGAAGCTGCTCGGCGTCGTCCACCTGGAACTCCCCCGCCACGGCCCGCGCGAAGAAGGTGGCCAGGATCGACTGCGAGATGTCACCGACATCCATGACGCGGTGCAGGCTGAAAACTGGTCAGGAACAGGCGAATCGGTTTGTAGATTACCGGCTCGACGCGTCGTACCAGTTCGGTGGCGGCCTCCTGCTCTCTCGCACGCACCCGCCGGATCAAATCCTGAAACTGCGACTGCGTTATCATGCAGGTCCTCCGTTAACCACTCGAAAACTACAGGGGCGGACAGCGACCGGGAGTGCCGGGGAGAAAGCGCCGCCCGCGCCCCTCCACGGTGACGGGACCGGTGACCTGGGAAGTGCAAACCGGCCGGCGCGGCTGGCTGAACGTCTTACGCATCCAACCCGAAGCAGGAAAGGGGGCCGAAATACCAGTCCTCGTGGCCGGGATCGTCGTAGTGCCAGCCGTCGCAGTCTCCGCCGTGGCCGCTGGTTTGGTTGCCGTAAATCTGGTTGTTCGGCGAGTTCGTCAGCCGGATGGCCAGGCCAACGTTCTGGACGAGGACGTTGCCCGTGATCCGGTTGCCCGTCGAGTCGGTCAGACTGATACCGTCGCCGCCGGTGCCGGTCACGCGGTTGCCCTGGATCGCATTGTTGTTGGAGGTCACCAGCTGAATGCCGTACGCGGAGTTGTCGTCCAGCTCGTTGCCTTCGATCTCGTTGTGGTTGCTGCTCTCCAGGTACACGCCACCGAAGTTGACGCTCCCGGAGAGGTTGTTGTCCTCGATCTCGTTACCGCTGGAGTCCAGCATGGAGACGCCATCGCCGCCGCTGTGGGTGACACAGTTGCCCTCGACCTCGGTGTTCGTGGCGCTGGTCAGGATGATGCCGTCGTACAGGCTGTTGCGGACGGTGTTGCCAATCACGAAGGCGTCGCTCGCCTGCAACACCTGCAGGCCGGAGCCGTTCTGGCTCAGGTCATTGCCGGACACGAGGGTCGGCCGGCTCGTCTGGTAGATGAGGACGCCCAGGGCGGTGATGTCGCCGGGGGCGCTGTAATTGTTCTGGGAGATGGTGTTGCCCACGATGATGGCGGTGGCGCCGAAGCCGACCTGGACGCCGTTCTGGGCCACCACCGCCGTCGGCCCGATGCCGGTGATGGTGTTGTCCTTGACCACGGCCGCCGACTGGTTGCCGTCGATGATGATGCCACCCTTCTCGTAGCCAGTGATGACGTTGTGCGTCACGAGGGCAGAGCCGCCTATGAACCCGGTCGGGTCGCCGTTGTCGCCCACGCGGATGCCGTAGCCGTATGGATTGCTGGGGCCGCTGAACGTGTTCTGAATGGTGTTATTGTGGATGTCGGCCGAGCCGTGGTTCAGGACGCGGATGGCCGCGTCCAGCGGTTGGTGGTTGCCGTCCACCACGAAGCCTTCGACCTCCACGCACGTGGCACCGATGATGTTGATGATGCCGGTGTTGCTGGCGATGTTGGTGGGGGCGATGATGGTGGCCCGGCCGCTGTGCTCGGCGACCAGATCGATGCCGTTCTTGGTGATGGTGACCGACTCGGCATAGACGCCGTCGCTCACCCGAATGGTGTCACCGTTTTTGGCCGCGGTCAGGGCCGCGGTGATGGTGGAGTAGTTGTTGGCGCCATGGGGGCCTCCCACCGTAAGGGTGGACGGCACCCAACGCCCCTCAAGTCCTTCGAGGTGGAGGCGGTTGGTCGTCTTCCGGGCGGGACGGGAAGGCTTCGCGAACCAAGCCGCTATCCATTGTCGCAGCTTCTTGAACCACATGCTCGTTCTCTCCGAGGAACCAGAAGGGATCATTCGACGCCGGTTGGCGGGCCCTTCAGAGGAAGGGCGGCACCTGGCACAACGAGTTCTACGGTGCGGGATGTGGGGAAGGTGAGGTGTAAGACGGCTCTGAAGAGCCGTCCTACATCTCCTCCATTCCCCACCTCGCACAGTAGAACTATCAAAACAGGGGTGAAATCTGACCGAACCGGGGGTTCCCAATCATCAGGAACGCGGTTAGGGGGAGCGGCCCAGTCTTTCGGAGATTGTTTTATTAACCCGTCAGGGTGGTGTCGTGAAAAGAACGTGAAACACTAAAGTACGTTCCGTGTCACCCCACGGCCAACTCCGTTTCCTCAGAACTGATTGTCGTTCAAGACCGTACCCGTCGTGGCGCTGTCCTGGAAGAAGTTGCCGAGAGCATTGTTTTGCGCCAGGCTATAGCTGATCGTGTCGTTCGTCGCGCCATAAAGGGCGAAGCCGTAACCACCATTGTTTTGCGCCTGGCACTGGGTGATCGTGTTGTAGCTGCCGTCATGGTCGGCGATGCCGTTTTGGCCGTCCATGTTGGTCTGGTTGTTGCTCAGCGTGTTGTTTGAGGCGTTCTGAAGGGTGATGCCGTCAAGACCGTTGCCTTGCATTTGGTTGTTGATGATGGTGTTGTAGTTGCTGTTGTTGTTCCCGAAGGGGCCGACGTACAGGCCGCTGCCGGTGTTGTTCATGACCTGGTTGTTCGCCACGGTGTTGTAGCTGGAGCCTTGCACGGTGATGGCGTCACCGGTGACGGTGGAGTCGGGGCTCTGGCTGCCGACGCCGGAGACCTGGTTGTTCTGCACGACATTGTTACTGGAGTTGGTCAGGATGATGCCGTCGAAGGCGGTATTCGTGATCCGGTTGTTCTGAATCTGAACGTTCGAGGACTGCTGCGCCTCGATGGCCGATTCGTCGTTGGTCAGGGTGTTGTTGGTGACGGTCGTCGCCACGGTGGTGTTGAAAATCTCAATGCCCAGCGCGACAGTGTCGGCGCTGAAGTCGAAATAGCTGTTGGTGATGGTGTTGTTCTGGACCTGCCCCGACGCGCCGTTACTGACCTGAATGCCGTTCTGGGACACCGTCAAGAGCCCATTCGGGTTGGTGGTGGACCCGGTGACGATGTTGTTCTGAACGGTGGCGTGCGAGCCCGTGCCATCGACGATGATGCCGCCCTTGTTGTAGTTCAGGATTTTCAGATTTTGGAGCGTGGCGCTCCCGGTCGTGGGTGTGCCGAGGAGGGCGCCGTTGTCGCCGACGCGGATGCCGAAGCCGAGCTGGTTCTGGCCGTTGTTGAACGTGTTCTGGACGGTGACCTGTTGGATCTGGGCCGAAGCGCCGCCGATGACGCGGATGCCCGCGTCAAAGACCTGCCCGTTGCCGTCCACCACCAGGTTCTGGACCAGGACGCCGGTGGGGCCGTTGATGTCCAGGACAGCCCCAGTGCTCGAAATGCCGGCGGGGGCCTCGATGATGACCCGGTTGGAGGTTTGCCCCATGATGTGGAGGTTGTTCAGCTGCACGCCGGCACTGTTCCTGGAAATAACCGCGTCCTGGGTGTACGTCCCGTTAGCAAGCACGATGTTATCGCCGGGGTTAGCCGCGTTCACGGCCGCCTGGATGGTGGCATATTGCGCGGGGACGTTGAGGTTGGCGGGAACCCAGCGGCCCTCCAGGCCCTCGACCTGTGGACGGAACGTGATCCCCGGGCGCCGCTTGGGGGAAGCCTGGAACAATTTCCG
Organism: uncultured Gemmataceae bacterium; assembly: GCA_963750165.1. Classification (GTDB taxonomy): domain Bacteria; phylum Planctomycetota; class Planctomycetia; order Gemmatales; family Gemmataceae; genus CAVVPN01. The sequence continues at coordinate 2,956,367 of CAVVPN010000003.1, forward strand.
AACCGTTGCAATAATCATTCTGCAATCTCCTTACAAGCTTGTGAACCAGGGGCGCCGATGAAGGGCGGTCAAATTGATGAAGAGAAAGTTTATCGGCTGATTAAGTTAACGCAGTTAAGATTTGGGAAAATAACCAGGTGAGCGCGACTGAGCAAAAAATGCCGCCACGCCCTCAATCGCCCCCGGCGATCCGTTCCTGTAACGCCCGGTATAGGTCCCTGGCTTCGTTATGATTGGGCTCTTGCCGGAGCACGCCAGCCAACTCCTGACTGGCCTCCTTGAGTTGGCCGGCCTGACTCAGTAACTGGGCGTACTCGAAGCGCCAGGCGGTCCTGTCCGGGGCCAGCGCCACCGCCTCGCGAAAGGCTCGCAGGGCCGGGGCTGTCTGGCCGAGCAGCAAATAACATTGCGCCCGCGCATACCCGCCTTCCGCCGTCAGCGCCCCTGGCGGTCGAACTGGCGCAGGGCCGCTTCCAGGTAAGGCCGCTGAGCCTCCGCCACATCGGGGCGGTCGTTCTGCAGCAGGGCGGCCTGATAGAGCAAAAGCGGGTCCGGGGGGATGACCTGCTCCGCCACCGCGGCCGGTGTCAGGTGCTGCCCCGCCTGCGCGACGATGGTCGCCAAAAACTTCGGCGAACACTCCAGAGAACGCCGCCAGCTGGGCCAGGCTTCTGCCGCCCCCCCGTCTTCCAGAGCCCGGGCGCCGCGCACGAACCAGGCACGTTCGTCCTGCGGCATTAACTGGGTCGCCCGGCGCAGGTAGACGGCGGGCGTGTCGGCGTGGGCCAGCAGCTCCGTGTGGCTGGCGAGGCGGATGTTCGGCCAGCCCAGCAGCGGACACAGATTCCGCGCCCGCGCGTAGCTCAGCAGCGCTGGCTTCAAATACTCCTCACGGTCCCGGTCGCGCGCCGGCCGATCCGCCTCCCGGGCCGCGGCGTCGCGGAGCGCCGCGCCGGCCGCCCACGACAGGGCCGGCGGACAGCAGGGCGTCATGGTCGCCAGGACGCCGCCACCCCACACCACCTCGGCCGCCTGCCGCAATCGGGCCTGGCGCGCCCGGGCCGTCTCGTCCTTCTCGAAAGCGTCGTAATTGGCCTCGGCCAGGCTCAGCCACAGCAGCGCGTTGTCCGGGGCCAGGCGGACGGCCGCCCGCAGGTAACGCCGGCGTCGGGCCTGATCCGCGGCGTTCGGCGACGCCTGGCAGCGCTCCGCGGCCAACCGGTAGCGCTCGGCCCGATCCGCATTCCAGCCCTCGTGAACCAGGACCAGCCCGGCCACCACCGCCGCCGCCACGCCCACCAGCGGCGCCAGGCCGCCGAGCGTGTGCGTCCCCTCGGCCTCCGACGGCCCGGGCCGCGCGCTCGGCTCCGGAATCTTCCGGACGCTCAACTGCGCGGCGATCACCGTTGCCAGCAGGGTGACCGCGGGGATATGTAGCCCGTAGTCGAAGAAGCCGTGGACCGTTACCGTGGTCAGAGCGAAGAAGGCGCCGAGCCACAGGCCGGCAATCCGCGACCCGCGCAGCCGGCGGAAGGCCCGGCCGCCGAGCCAGTAAATCAGGCCCACCGCCGCGACCGCCAGGATCACGCCGACCGTGCCCCCTTCCAGGAGCAGTTCCAACCAGTCATTGTCAGCGTGCGCGAAATAGAAGTGTCGATCCTGACCGGGCGCCCGGGTCAACGGCTCCAGGTGGAAGAACGAGCCGAAGCCGGCGCCCCATACCGGGAAGTCCCACCACAGGGTCAGCACCCGCGCCCACAGTCGTGGGCGGATTTCCTCCAGGGCGTCGCCGCGCCACAGCGTCCCCAGCCGCGCCTGCACCGCCTGGAAGGACAGCCAGGCCACCAGGCCCACGGCGGCTGCGGCCACCAGCAGGCCGCCCCACACCTGCGGCGGACGGCGCCGCCGTGTCAGGGACAGGCCCAGGCACACGCCGCCGCCCGCCAGCAGCGCCACCAGGCCGCCCCGCGACAGGCAGATCGCCACCGCCGCGAGCATCAGCACCAGGGCAAGGCCGGCACACAGCACGCGCGGCCGCAGCAGCAGAGCCAACTCCCCCGGCCCGCCCGAACCGCCCGTCTCCCGGGCCGCTTCCGCATGTCTCAGGTACACCAGGACGCCGACGCCGAGCCCGATACACAGGTTGGCGTAACAGGCGAAGTGATTGCGGTTGATGAACGGCCCGAACACCGTCCCTTGACTGGGCACCGACCAGTAGAGCAGGTTCTTTTGTGAGCTAAAAAACTGCAAGAGGCCGAACACCGACAGCAGCGCCCCGTTGACCAGGGCCGCCACCGCCAGCCGGCGCAGACAGTCGGGCGTGGTCAGGTTGTTCCGCACCACCGCGAACAGGACGACCACCGCCAGCAGTCCCACCAGGAACGAGCGCGTGCCCCCCGGGTACAGGCTGATGACCTGCCCCGCCGCGGCCCCGCCCGGGTCTACCGGCTCTCCCGCCGCGAACTGTTCCGGTGTGGCGGGGAGAAGTTCCCGGTGCAGGGCCGCTGTCCCGGGCGCGAGCACTTCGAGGACTGATCTGGGCAGGGGGGTGATTTGCCAGACGCCCAGCAGGAACAGGCCGACCAGGCACACGAGGACTGGACAGCGCGCCCAGGTCACCCGCCACTCGACCGCCATGCGCAGCCCACAGCAGGAGCAGCGCCGCCAGGCCGACCGTCAGGAGTAGTTGTGCGAGTGGGTGAACGCTGCCGAACGCCCACGGGGAAAGGATGACCAGCGCCAGAACGACAATTTCCATCGCCCCGCGGAGGTGGCGCAGCAGCCACGGGCGCAGCATCTCCCCAGGGGCGGACGGCAGGGCAGCGCGTTCGAGAGCCTTGGTCGGCACGAATGGTCCCGAAACCGGCGAGCGCAATCAGATCAAATGCCGGGCGAACCGCTCTTGTCGTGGGTGAAGCGCCAGTCGCTCAGAACCTTCTCGGAGGCCCTGTCCGCAAAGGCGGCGCGGGAGTTGCCAACGGTGGGGGCGGCGTCGGTTTTGACGACATGAAGGCCGTTGCTGACGGCGTCGTCCGACGCCTCAATGGCCGTCTGCTCGTCCGAGCCCTGGCCCCAGGTCGCGATGGTGCTGGCGGCGAGAACCGGAACCGACAACAGCAGGATTGCGGTCAGAAGGCCGCCCACCGTCACCAGCACACGCTTGCTTTTCTGTTGCACGAGACACTCCTGGCTCAAAGAAAAAGAACCCAAACCTGCTGGCGGGGGTAAGCGGGCGTACAGCAAACCCATGCAATCCCCCTACCATAACTAACGTAAACCGGGGCCGAGACGGACAGGCGGACCGCAATTTGCCCGGATCGCCCCGCATCCGAGCGTTTCGGATTCGCCGCAGGTTGTTTGGCCGCTTCGGCCAACCAGTCCAGGGCGTTCCGTTTGAGGAAATCGTGAATTTCGCGCAGGTGGGTGTAATACCCCTTGCCGGCGCTGGTGCCGCTGGCCACGCCGATCACCCGGCCCTGGCGGTCGAACAGCGGCCCACCGGAGCGGCCGCGCACCTGGGCCTTCGCCGTCTCCCAGCTTTGCACCGCCTCCGCCGCGCCTGGCCGACGGATCATCGGGACCGCCTGCACCACATCGAGCAGCGGCTGCGGTTCGCCGCCGAGCCGGCAGCCGACGGCCAGCACGGCAAAGCCCTTGCCAACGGGCGCCTGCTTCAGCGGACAGAGCGCCGCGACGGGCAGGGTGTCGCGTGTCGCCACGCGCAGCACGGCCAGGTCGGTGCGGGCGTCGCGGGCCAGCACCACCGCCCCCTTGTACACCTTCGCCTCCTTCGGATACGAGGCGGCCGAGAAGACGTAAATGTTCAGTTGCTTCGCCTTATCGACCACATGGTTCGCCGTCAGCACGTAGGCGTATGGTCCCTCGCGGTGGAGCAGGACACCGCTGCCGTCGGACCCAGCGCTGACGTTGGCAACGCGGACGGTGGCGGTCACGGCGGCCTGCTGCACGGGTTTCGTGAAGTCCTTCGACTCCAGCGTGGGCACCTGGGCCGCGGACAGACACAGCAGCAACCAGAGCATTATCATCACGCAGTCCTCCCGGTGGCGCCGGCACGCAGGGTGCCCAGGATTTGGGCCAGTTGTCTCATGCGGGCGGCCGGCTCCGAGACGGCCCGCGCTCGCGCCGGTGCGGCGGCCCCCAGTCGGCGGCGCTGGTCCGTGTCCTCGATGAGCCAGGCCAGAGCGTCGGCCAGCCGCTGCGGGTCGTCGGGCGGCACCAGCACGCCGCAGCTGTCATCGACGATTTCCAGGGCCCCGCCCAGCGCCGTGGTGACCACCGGCAGGCCGGCGTACAGGGCCTCGACAAAGGCGATGCCGAACGGCTCGGGGCTCAGGTTCGGCTGGCAATGAATGTCCGCGGCGGCCAGCAGCTGCGGCACGTCGGCACGCTGGCCCAGGAACTGCACGCGCCCGGCCAACCCCGCCTGTCGGGCCTGCGTCTCCAGCCCGGCGCGGTAGTGCTGCTCCTCCGGCCGCTGAGCGCCGCCCGCCACCCAGCACACCCAACCGGGCAGGTGCTGCAGCCGGGCCAGGGCCTGCAACAGTAGCGTGTGGCCCTTCCACGCCTCCAGGCGGCTGGTCTGGATGATGACCGTGGCCTTGGGTGGCGTACCCAGCGCGGCCCGCACAGCGGCGCGGCAGCCGGCGCGGTCGGCCAGCTCGGGGGCGGACACGGGCGGGTACACCACCTCACTCCGACAGGCCGGGAACAGGTGCTCGGCAATCGACTGCTGGGTGACGCTGCTGTTCGCCAGCACGAGGTCCGGGCGCGTGCGGCGGGCCCAGCGTTCCAGCCAGTGGCCGTCGCCCTGCAGTCCGTGGCCGCCGAACACCAGCGGCAGCCCGGCGGCCCGCACCACCGGGGCGAACACGGCGTGCGGCCAGCAGGAGTGACAGACCACCGCGTCGAAGGCTCCCGAACCGAGAAGCCGGCGCAGACTGCGGCGGGCACGCCAGAGCGTCCACGGCCGGCTGACGCGCACCGGCCCCAGGAGGTGGACCGGGACGCCGGCGTCGCGCAGTTCCTGGCTCAGCCGGCCCTCGAAGCACAGGGCGAAGTGCGGCTCCATCTCGGGGCACAGCTCGCGGCACCGCGCCAGCGTCACCAGGAGGGTTTCCAGGCCGCCGTGGAGGTTGCCGGCGTTCAGGTGCAGGATGCGCATGGTTGCCTTTGATAGCGTGAAACCGTCACCCGCCGGTACACCTCCAGACTGCGGCGCGCCATGAGCCGCGCATCGAACTCCGCGGCGGCGCGGGCGCGGCCGTTGGCCGCCAGGCGCTCGCGCAGGCCGGGCTCGTCGAGCAACCGCCGGGCCGCGGCCGCCAGCGCCGGCGGATCATCGACCGGAACGGTCAACCCCGTCTCCTCGTGCCGGCTGACCCAGGCGACGCCGCTGGCCGGTATGGCCGTGTTCAGGACCGGACAGCCGCTGGCCAGCGCCTCCACCTGTACCAGACCGAACGCCTCGCTGCGGGCGTTGCTCGGGAACCACAATGCCGTCGCCGCCCGGTAAGCGCCCGCCAGGTCACGGTCGCTGAGCCGCGGCCGCCAGACCACGCGGTCGGCCACGCCCAGGGTGCCGGCCAGCTGCCGCAGTTCGCCTTCCAGAGGCCCGGTGCCGACCACGAGCAACCGCCCCGGCACCTCGCGCAGGGCGCGCAGGGCGTTATGCAGCCCTTTGTAGTAGACCAACCGGCCGACCGCCAGCCACAGCGGTTGTCCGTGGGTCGCCCGCCATTCCGCCGCCGCCGCGCAGACCTCCGCAGCCGGGTGCAGATACGGACTCACCTCGATCCCAAACGGCAGCACGCGAACCTTGTGCCGATGCGCCTGCAGCAGTGCGGAGCCGGCGGCGTAGGTCGGCGAGGTGGCGAGGACGGCGCCGGCCCGGCGGAACACGCGGTCCTCGAACGGCCGCACCAGCTTCGCCAGGCGCTGCTGGTTGATGACATCGCTGTGGTAGGTGATGACCAGGGGCGTCCGCGACCGCTGCACCGCCAGCGGCAGCAGCATGGTCGGATTGGGCACGTGCAGGTGGAGCACGTCCGCTTCCAGCTGCTCCAGCAGCCGCGGCAGATCGGCGCACACATCCAGCCGTGCCAGGGAGGCCCAGCGGCCAACGCGCGTCACCCGTACACGACCGAGGCGCTCGCGCACCGTGCGGGTGCGGGCGAAGGTCGCGAAGGTCACGTCCCGGCCGGCGGCGTCCTGGTGGTTGACGCACAGCACCTGCACGTCCGCACCCAAGGCCGCCTGGGCCTGGGTCAGGGTAAACAGGTGCGTCTCGATGCCGCCGCACGCCGGCGGGTAGAACTTGCCCAGGTGACAGACCCGCACACCGCAGCCCGGCAGGTCTTCCGCGTCTTCCAAAACAGCACCCCTTGCTCAAACCCCCGGCACACCAACTTGAACAAAAACCCTGGCAAATCCGGCTGCCCAGCGCGAGCCGGCCGGACAACTATTAAACCCGTCACGACGCTCCCGCCGATAAAAGTTTGTGGGGCCAGAGTGCGTCGCAGGTGCGTGTCGCCGAACAGCCTGTCAGCGAGTGACGAATGATGAGACCGCATCCGCTGCTCTGTTTTCTCGTGCTCGCGGCCCTGAACACCGGCTGTTCGTTCTTCGTGTTCGCCGCCCGCAACATGGTCGAGTCGCCGCTGAAGGCCATCGACTACTGTCTGGAAAAGCGGCGTTTCGTCGCCTGGGCTCAGGAGGCCTGGGCCAAAATTCAGGCTGCCGACCCCGACCACCATTACTCGAACGACTACGCTCGCGGCTTCATCGACGGCTACGTTGATTTCATCGACGCGGACGGCGTCGGCGAGCCGCCGGTGGCTCCGCCGGATCGCTACCATTACTACCACCGCAACGCGACGCCAGAGGGCCTGGCCGCCATCCAGGACTGGTTCGCGGGCTTCCGCCACGGTGCCGCCGCGGCCAAGGCCAGCGGCCAGCGGGAGCTGGTCGTGCTCCCACTGAGCCTGCCGCCGCGCAAGCGCCCCGGCGACTACGGGCCGCCCTCGACCACCGCGTCCGGGGCGTCGTCGGCCCCGCAGCAACCGGTCGGGCCGTCCGCGCCGGCGGAGGTGGCACCGCCGCCGCGAAAAATGCCCGAGGTGGAGGAGATTCCGCTGCCCAAGAAGCTGCCGCCCGCGGCCGCCCAACCGCCGGCGGAAGCGCGCTAAGCGGCCCAGGGTTACTCAGGAGAACTCGTATGCGCTCCTCGTTGCGGGCCGCGTTGCTGGCGCTGCTCTGCGCCCTGGGCAGTGGGTGTGCCTCGTGGACCAATCCCGTCAACCAGGGGGTGCCCGTCCGCCGGCTGTCGTCGGAGTACCTGGTCAGTCCCAAGAGCGAGACCCGCACCATCCCGCTGAGCCTGCTGACCCGTCCGAAACCGGAGATCTACCGCCTGGACGCCGGCGACGTGCTCGGCGTCTACATCGAGGGGGTGCTCGGCGACAAGCTGCAGCCCATCCCGGTGACCCTGCCGCAACCCGGCGTGAACCAGGCGCCGGCCCTGGGCTACCCGGTGCCGGTGCGCGAGGACGGCACCATTTCGCTGCCGCTAACCACCGCGCCCATCGACGTGCGCGGCCTGACCATCCCCGAGATCACCGAACGGCTCATCAAGCTGTACACGTCGCGCAAGGACAAAGGCAAGCAGATTTTCGAACCGGGTTTTCAGCGCATCCTGGTGTCGCTGATACGACCGCGGATGATCCAGGTGCTGGTGGTGCGCCAGGACGCGGGCCCAAGCACACCGACCTACGCGGCCGGCAGCATCGTCGGCACGCAGCGGCGCGGCACCGGCCAGGTGCTGGACCTGCCCGCGGGCGAGAACGACGTGCTCAACGCCCTGACGCGCACCGGCGGCCTGCCGGGCTTCGACGCCGTCAACGAGGTCATCATTGAGCGCGGCTTCAACCGCGGGCAGGGCGGGACAGCCTTCCCGCCGAACTGCCCGATGCCGTCCGGCCCATCCGGCGGCGGCACCGGCCTGGGCGGCCAGGTGATCCGCATCCCGTTGCGGCTGCGCGAGGGCGAACCGCCGCCATTCTCCCCCAACGACATCGTGTTGCAGAACGGCGACATCGTGTTCATCGAGGCCCGTGACACGGAGGTGTATTACACCGGTGGCCTGCTGGCGCCGCGCCAGTTCGTGCTGCCGCGCGACTATGACCTGCACGTCCTGGAGGCCATCGCCCTGGCCGGCGGCCCGCTGTACAACGGCATCATCGTGCAGAACAACCTGACCGGCAGCATCAACCAGAGCGGCATCGGCTCACCGAACCCGAGCCGCGTGTCAGTGCTGCGACGGACCAAGCACCGCGGCCAGGTCGTCATTCAGGTGGACCTGAACCGCGCCGCCAACGACCCCCGCGAGAACATCATCTTGCAGGCTGGCGATGTCATCATCTACCAGGAGTCGCTCGGCGAGTCGTTGACGCGGTATCTCATTACGGTGTTCCGCTTCAACATCCTGGGCACCCTGATTAACCAGCGCGACCTGACGGCCACCGTCAACGGCAACCTGCCGTGATCGGGGGGTCGGCGAGCGGCGCGGCGTCAGCCCGCCGTGGATCTCCAGACACGGCGGGCTGACGCCGCGCCGCTCGCCACGAGTTCAGCGCAACGCCGGCAGCCACCACCAGCGCCGCGTCCGCGGTGCCGGCTCGGGCACCCGCAGCGGCAGACCGTGCAGGACCGCCATGCCGTGCGTACTGCACACACGGTCGGCGACTGCGACCCCGGCCCACGCGCCGATCTGCTGGTAGGCCGCCCGTAGCCGCGGCGGCCGCCGCCGCGGCGAGTGTCCATCCGAGCCAATCAGGTGAACCAGCCCGCGCCGGAACCAGTCGCGCAGGGCCCTGGCGTCCTCGGGGCCGCGCGGTTCGGTAACGCTGGCGGAGGACACCTGCACCAGGCAGCCGTCGCCGACCAGTTCCTCGATGAGCCCCGGCACGTGCAGGAAGTCGCGTTCCCGTTCGGGGTGGGCGAGGATGACGCGCACCCCCGCCTGCCGCAGCGCCCGCACGGTCGGCCGCAGATCGACGAACACGCCGCGCGGCATCTCCAGCAGCACATACTGACCGCGGTCGCCGACACTCAGCAGCGTACCGGCGCGCCAGGCCGCCGCAGTGCCGGGGGCCGCCATGACCTCGGCACAGGGAAACACGCTCATCGTGTTGCCCGCGGCGGTGAGCGCCTGTCGCAGTTCGGTGGTCGCCTGGCGGATGCGCTCGGGCGTGACCGCAGGCCAGCGCTCGTTTTGATGGGCCGTGGCCGACATCATGCCGACGCCCTCGGCGCGGGCCATCGCGCACATGCCCAGGGCGTCCTCCAGGGTTTTCGGCCCGTCGTCCATACCGGCCAGCAGGTGGCAGTGAATGTCAACCAACGGGATCATGTTCCTCCCTCGCTCGCGCCAGGTCGCCAGCGGCTCGGACAGTGCGCTGCCCGTCACAGCCACCAGCTCAGCAGCCAGCTCAGCAGTCCGCCCTTACCGCCTTTCGGCCCGGCCAACGAGCCCTTGGTCGAGGGCGGTTGCACGGACGCCGTCGGCCTGGGAGGCAGCACCGGTTTGGTCTCCCCGGCGTCGGGCTCGGGGTCCGCCTTGTAGTAGCCGTCGCCGTCCTCCTCCTCGGTCTCCTCGTAGCTCTCGGTGTAGTCGTATCGCTCGGCGCTGTAGAGGCCGGGGCCGCCCTGGCGGGTGATGCCGTTGACCACGACGCCGAAGACCTTGACGCCCAGGCTGCTCAGGATTTCGCGGGCGCGCTCCGCCTTGGGCCGGGCCTCGCGCGTCAGGCGAATCACCAGGAACAGGCCATCGACGCGCGCCGCCACCACGCACGGATCGGTGACCGCCAGCAGCGGCGGCGTGTCCACCAGCACATAGTCGTAGGCGTCGCGCAGGCCGTCGAGCAGTTCCTGGAAGCGCGGCGTCGTGAGCAGTTCCGCGGGGTTGGGACGAACCGGCCCGGCCGGCAGCAGGTCCAGCCCCGGGACGCAGGACCGTTGCACTGCCGCCTCGAGTTCGACCTCGCCGGCGAGCACGTTGGTCAGGCCGACGGGGGCGGACAGACCGAAGATCTTGTGCTGCCGCGGCCGCCGGCAGTCCGCGTCGATCAGGATGACCTTCTTGCCCGACTGGGCGATAGACACGGCCAGATTGGCGATCATCAGGCTCTTGCCGTCGCCCTTGGTCGGGCTGGTGACCTGGATGATCTTGCGGCCCTCGTCCTGGGTGCTGAAGAACAGGGCGGTGCGCACGGCCCGGTAGGACTCGGCCTCGACCGACATGGAGTTGTAGTGCGAGACCAGCAGTGGGTCGGCGGTCGCCTCGCCGGCAGCGACCTGGCGGACCGCCTCGGCGTTCGGCTTGAGGAACGGGATGTGGCCGACCAGCGGCAGCCCGAGCCGCAGCCGCACCTCCTCGGAACTACGGAAGCCGCGGTCGGAGTACTCCGCCAGGTACGCCAGGCCGACGCCCGCGAAGCCGCCCAGGAAGAACCCCGCCAGGAGCGTCATCATCAGGTTCGGCGCCACCTGGCCGCCCGGGCCCGGCCGCGACAGCACCTGGGCGTTGAAGCCACCGACATCCTTGGTGAGGCTCATCTCGGTCAGCCGCTTGACCGTGGCCTTGTGCAGATCCTCCAGCTGGACGATGTTGCGCGCAGATGCGACTCCTCCGCCTCCAGACTGCTCATCGCCCGGGCTTCCTTGTTGAGGTCGTTCAGGACTTCTTCCAGCGATTTGTGCAGGGCCGTCACTCGCCCCAGTTCGTGCCGCAGCGTGGCCAGGTAGCGCTGCACGGGGTCCAGGGGTTGGCTGTCCGCCTGGTCCCCCTTGCGGTGGGTGCCCTGGGACTTCTCGTACAGTTCCTTGAGTTTCTCCATCTGGCGGGTGACCGAGATCACGGCGGGGTGGTCGTCGCTGTAGCCCTGCTCGGTCCGCAGTTTGATTTCCTGCTGGCGGAGGGGCCACAGAATCTCGTCCAGGCTTTTCTGCTCCCCGGCGGCCGTCTTGCCCTCGTTCAGGTTCTGCGTGGCCACCACCAGGGCCTCCCGGTAGCGCTTCGCCTTGAGATCCTCCTCCAGCGCCGTGATCTTTCCGCGCAGTTCCGCCCGGCTCTTCAACAGCACTGTGCGCTGGCTTTCGATTTCGTGGAACCGCTCCTGGGGGATGCTGACTCCGTCCTTGTTCAGCCACAGCTGGTGATTGTTTTTCCGGAAGATTTGATACTTGGTCCGGGCTTCGTCCAGGTCCTTTCTGAGGTGCTCGCGGGCCTGGGTGATGAGGTTGAGCGTCTGGTCGTTGGCACTGAGGTAAGCCTGATCGAGGAACTCGCGGTAGGTTTCGATCAGGGCGTTGAGGACACGCGGGCAGTCGTCCGACACCGGGCCCTTGAAGGACATGTTCAGGATGTTGCTGGGGCCGGAGGAACCGTCCTTGGGGTTGTCCCGGGCGACGAACAGGCCCGCGGCGATGGCCCCCACGGGCTCGCGGTTCTCGAACGACTTGAGCGTGTGCAGCTCAAACTTCTTGACGGACTTCTCGATAATCAGCGGACTCTGAATCAATTGCACGTGCGTGGCCAGGTAGTCCTCCATGAAGGCGGCGCCCGGGTTGGTGCCGAAGATGGGCAGCATCCTGTCGTGGTTTTTCTTGATGACCAGCACCTTCGCGCCGGTCTGGTAGACCGGCGCTTGCTGGCTGAAGAACAGCGCGCCGATCACCAGGCCGGCCGCGGCCCCGATGACGATAAGGGCCTTGCGCCGCCACAGAATCTGCCCCAGGCCGCGCGACAGGGACGCGGCGTTCGCGGGCGGGGCTTCGTCGTCCGACCACTGCTCGGAGTGTGCCACGGCGTTTCCTTTCGGGACCACGGGGACCGTGCGAATCGGGGTGAGTGCAACGGCTCAGGCCGGCTCCGCAACCAGGGCGGCAGCGGCGGGGGAACTGCCACAGGCCAAACTGGCGATGACGCTCTCAAAATCCTCGACCGCCCGGGTGATCGTGGCGATCTTGGCCCACACCGGTTGGCTGTCCGGCAGGCCGGCGAGTTCCAGCCGGCCGACGATGCTGCCCAGCGCGGTGATCGGGATGGCGGCCCGCCACAGGCTCGGCACCTCGCCGTCCTCGTGGGCGCGGTCCCAGCGGGCGTGATAGCCCTCATGCAGGGCCGGGGCGTTCACGTCCAGGCACAATTGCTGCAAATTCAACTGCTCGGCCGCCGCGGTCAGTGTCGTCCACAGTCCGCGCCAGTCGGCGTTGCCCTGCAACCGCACCTCCAGTTGGCGGGCCCGGCCGTGGATGCTGGGGCTGAACAGCACACGCCCGAAGGCCAGCAACCGCGTCTTGACCAGCAGCGCCTCGGCGTGGCCGAACAGCCGCGTGGTCAACAGGATGCCGATCACCGCCAGGCCCGTGACCAGGGCGATCCACTCGTTGTTGAACGCCTGGCTGGCGAGCACACTCAGGCCGGTGACCAGGCAGAACCCCGACACCAGCAGCAGCACCGCCCACACCGACATCCCGCGACGCAGCAGGCAGTGGTGCAGGTGGCCGCGGTCGGTGGCGTAAATGCTGCGGCCGGTGAGTTTGCGACGCAGGATGGCGGCCGCCGTGTCCGCGATGGGCAACGTGAGCAGCACCACCGGCAGGGCCAGGGCGATGGTGGCCGGGGCCTTGAGCGAACTCTGGATGGCCAGGGTGCCCACTACCAGCCCGATCAACATGCTGCCCGAGTCGCCCAGGAAGATGCTCGCCGGCGGCAAGTTGTAGCGGAGGAAGCCGAGCAGGCCGCCCGCCAGCGCGCTGGCCACGGTCGCCGCGGCCCAGTGGCCGGCCAGGGCCGCCATCGCCGCCAGGGCCAGGCAGATGATGCCGGCCAGGGTGCCCAGCAGCCCGTCCATGCCATCAATCAGGTTCAGGGAGTTGACCGCCCCCAGCAGCAGGAAAGCGGTGAAGGGCACGGCCAGCAGCCCCAGGTCGGTGCGGTAGCCGAACACCTGGATGTGCTGGACCAGCACCCCAGCGCCGATGAGCACGCCGACCGCCAGGCACTGGCCGACCAACTTGTGCCGGCCGCGTAACCGGCCGAGATCGTCCGCCACGCCGACCGCACAAATGATCGCCACCGCCAGGAACAACCCCAGCAGAAACGGGGCCTGTGCCCGCAGCGCGTCCTGGTGTTCGTGGGGCACGAGCAGGGCGCCGGCCAGGGTAAGCGTGGTCGCGGCCAGGATGGCCAGGCCGCCGGCCAGGGGGACAGCACGGGCGTGGATTTTCCGCCGCCCGTCGGGGCGGTCCACCAGGCCGAAGCGCTCGGCCAGGACGCGGACGGCCGGCACCAGAACCAGGCACAGCAGACAACTCGATCCCAGGATGTAGAGCAACGCGGTCATCTCGAAAAATCCTCCCCGCGAATCCGAACCAGTCTGACGGGTAGCGCACCCCTGCGGGCTGGCGCCGGCCAGGTCAGACGGAGAGGCAGTCGGGGGTTCGGTGGCCTGTCGGTTGCGAGCGTGAGGGACGCTGGACCAGGCGATTACATTCGGGGCGGTTGCCGCGCGGACTCCGTCCCCGTCGGTTGCACAGCCTGCGCGACCGATCGGCGATCTCTCTCTGGGCTACGGTTGCAAGACGGCTGGAAATCAGGCGATCAACAACAGCGGCAGCGATTCGTCTCAGGGCAGATCAGCTCAGTCGAACACTTTCACCAGTCCCACGTCGTCCAGCAGCACGGAGGCGCCGCGCTGGATGAAATCCACGCGCACGAGAAACCGCCGGCCCGAGACGGACTGGATGATGGTGCCGCGCAACCCGGTCAGGGGACCGCTGCGGATTTCCACGGGCGTCCCCGGCAACAGCTGCCCTTCGGGCGTCAGTGGCGCACCGCTGGCGATCAACCGCTGGATTTGCCAGAGGTCGCGCCAGAGGCCCTCCTGGTCGTTCACCTCAAGCGCTTGCACGACCCGGCCCGTGTTGAGGGCCGCCAGGCGTTCCTCGCGGGTTCCGAGCAGGAACAGGTAACCGGGGAACAGGGGTAGATGGGAGAGGACGGTGCGGGAGCGCACCCGAACCTGCCGCGCAATCAGCGGCAGAAAGAACGGCATCTCGCCCGTGTGCAGGTGGTGAGCCAGGCGTTTTTCCTGGCGCGGGCGGGTGTGCAAGGCCCACCAGGAGCGCTCGGCCAGCTCCAGCGGTCGGACCTCGTCGAACAGGAACTCCGGATAGAGTGCGGGTTCGGCGGCCAATATAGGCATCACTGCATCCCTGGTGTAAATTCATCGGTGAAGCACAAACACACGGCAGGTCGAGCGGTGGGAAGGCGAAGCTGCGTTACTCGGACTCGAAGCTCCGCTTCGCACCATCCCCCACCCCATGGAAATATATCCAGAAAGGGGGAACTGGGTAGTGGGAGGAAATCTAACCGCCCCATGTGAAGCCCGAATGCCAGAAATGTGAAAAATTCGTGAAGGCCAACGCTTCCCTAAATCAAGGATCAATACGCCCGTTCACATACAACAAATGCCCACTTCTTTGGCCGCAGAGACGGTAGCGGTTTCCACAATCACTGCCAATTTTGTTAATTTTCCTCACAATCTTCATCCAGGCAGCGACCGGGCCGCGTATCATACCCCCTTGACATTTTTTTCATACCACTGGGTGGACATCCCATGAGGAGGGCCGCGATGAGAAGGACCGGCTTCACGCTGATTGAGTTGTTGGTGGTGATTGCCATCATCGCCATCCTGATCGGCCTGCTGCTGCCCGCTGTCCAGAAGGTCCGCGAGGCCGCCACCAATTCGCAGTGCCGCAACAACCTGCACCAGCTGGGCGTGGCGGCACACAACTACCACGGCGTCTACAAGCGCTTCCCGCCGGCGGTGAACCTCCCCCCCAAACGGCCCCTGCCGGCTGGCCGGTAGCCCCCCTGGGGTCGAACCGGTGGACCAACTTGCACATCCTCCTGCTGCCCTACATCGAGCAGGACAACCTCGTGGGCACCGGGTTCGTCGATAACATCGCCAACCCCCAATACACCAACTGCGCCACACCGAACTCGCTCGGCGCCCAGGTGGTGAACGCCTACATCTGCCCTGCGGAAAGTCTGCTGCCCCCCTACACCGGCGTCTACAGCGGCGCGACCTTCGCCCTGACCACCTACGGCGGTTGCTCGGGCACTTCGGCGACCAACCCGGGCGGCAACACGAGCGGAACGATGAACCTGCAGAACGGCGTCTTCTTCATCAACAGCAGTGTGCGCCTCACCGACATCCGCGACGGCACCAGCCAGACGTTGATGTTCGGCGAGCGCTCCCGGCTGAACCTGCCCGCGACCAGCACTTCCGAGGTGCTCGGCGGCTGGGCATGGGTCAACGCCTACGCCCTGGAAGACAACTGCATGAATACGTCGTCCCCCATCGAAGGCGGTCAGGGGTGCAACCCGACGACTTACCTCTGCCCGGACGGGGTCACGCGTGACCTCAATCAGTTCGGCAGCCAGCATTCCGGCGGCAACACCACCAACTTCTGCTTTGCCGACGGCTCGATTCACACCCTGCAGAAGTCCATCAGCATCGTTGTTTACCAGCAGCTCTCGGCCATCAAGGACGGGAATGTGGTGGACCCGACCCAATATGATTGACCCGCGCCGCACCGCGACCCTGATTTCGGGTCTCGTCCTGTTCGGGCTCCTGGCCGGTTGCTCCGGTCAGCAGCCCGAATTGGCGGAGGTGCGCGGCAAGGTCACCCTGAACGGCGCGCCCTTGAAAGACGTGATGGTCGTCTTCTACCCCGACACGGAAGTGAACGCCAGGGGGCAGGTCTTCCGCGGCAAGACGGACGCCACGGGCGCCTACACCCTGACCACCGCGACCGGCCAGCCCGGCGCGATGGTTGGGAAATATCGCGTGATCGTCCAGGTGCCCACGCCCGAACGACCCCCGAACTGGGAGAAGTCCACCACGCCGACGCCCAAAGTCGTGGCGATCCCGCTGAAATACACCGTCGTGAGCGACACACCGCTCCGCGTCGAGATCAAACCAGGCGGATCCCAGACCATCGACTTGCCGCTGCAACCGTAGCTGACCGCCTGAGGCGTTTGGCGAGCGGCGCGGCGTCAGGCCGCCGTGTGCGCCAGGTGCTGGCGCACACGGCGGCCTGACGCCGCGCCGCTCGCTTAAACCGAAACGCCAGGGGCCTCCCGCGATCCGTAGACCGCGGGAGGCCCCTTGATGTTTTCAGCAGTCCGGGGAGAGGGTCACTCGGCGGCCGCCGGCGTTTGCTTGCGGGACCAGCGGCGGCGCAGCACGCCGGCACCGAGGCCCGCCGCGGCCAGGCCGCCCAGCAGCAGTGACCCCGGCTCGGGCACGGCGGTGACGGTGATGACCGCGCTGGAGTTGGCGATCATGCCGTCGAGCACCGTGCCGTCATTCAGCACGTTATTGTCGAACGGCGCCGGGTGCGGCTGCGCCGTCAGAGTCACCGTCGTGCCCGCCGACACCCCCGTGAAGTTGAACGTCCCCAGCAGCACCGCTCCCGTGTTCGGTCCGGTCGTCGGCGCGAACACCGGCCCGCTGGCCACCTGCTGCTCATTCAGGCTGGCCGTGCCCGTCCCCACGCTCGTCTGACTCGTGTTGAACGCCGGGTTCGGCGTGATCGCCGCCGCGTTCGGCACATTGGCGATCGCCTGGTTGAAGTTCAGGGCCACGCCGGCGGACGTCAGCCCGGAGGCCGTCAACCCGGTGGCGCCGTTCGTCTGCATCAGGTAGACCTCGACGCTCACCGTCGAGCCCTGCGCGACCGTGAAGCTGTTCGCATAGGTACCGGTGGAGTCGGCGAACACGAAGGAGTAATCGGCGGCGGCCCGGCCCGGTAGGAGGGTCAGGGCTGCGATCAGGATCACGGAACGGATGCGCATCAGAAGTATCCTCACGGGGTCAGGAATCTCGGGTCCACACTCACGCAGGCCCGGCCGCCGGCACACTACCGATTTATGGCGCGGGCTCTTCGGGGTCCAGGCCCCGCTTCGGGCATTTCTTTTTGAGCCCGCAGCGCCAGCGAGGATCCCGCGCTGGTGCTGCGGGCTCAAGAACATCAAGGCGCTGCGGTATCACGCGGGCAGTTGCGTGAACAGGCGGTTAATCAGCTGGGTCTGGTCCAGCGTGTTGCCCACGTCGATGTTGCCGTCCTCATTGTAGTCCAGATACCACTGGTACGAGTTCAGCGTCGCCGCCGCCCCCGTCGGGTTGGTTACCGCCGTCAGGCCGCTCGTCGGCGCCATGTACGTGAACGTGTTGCCGTTCACCGACAGGATCACGAACGAGCCGTTGTACCCCGCCGGCAGACCCACGATATTCACGATCTCGCCCATCAGGAAACCACTCGGCCCGTTGGTCGTGATCGTCACCGTGTTGTTCGACTCGCTCGCCGCCGTGATCCCCGCCGTCATCCCACTGGTTTCCTGGGTCACGCCGTTCACCGTGCGGAAGTTCGTCGTGTCCACACCATCCACCTGCCGCCGCCCCTCCGTGTCGCCGAACAGCCGCCAGAACTCGTCCACCTGGTTGACACCGTTGCCGTTGAGGTTGCCGGTCCCGCTTGTCGTGCTGCCGCTCATGCCGTTTTTGGCACCGTCCAGCAGCACCGCACTATTGCTGGCGGCGCTGATGTCGGCCACCTTCGTGTTCAGGAAGTAGTTGCCGTCCACCAAGCCGACCGTCAGCGTGTTGCCGAACTGGTCCAGGTACGGCGTGATGAAGTTGAACGTGTGCGTCGCGTCGGCGTTGAAGGTGACGAACAGTTGCGTCGCTCCGCTGTCCGGCACCGGGCCGCTGGCCCCCTCCGTGGTCGCCCCGGTGCCCGGGTCGCTGACGTTGATGCTCAGCGGGTTGCCCGACGCATCCTTGAGCACGAAGTCGCTCGCCAGATCGACGATGTTCACCGGCGTGCTGAACGTCAGCGTCAGCTCCGCCACCTGCGAGTGCTGGTTGGAACTGTCGTCGTTCACCGCCACCGTCAACTGCGGCGCCCAGTCGTTCGGCCCGCCGATGCTGTTCAGCGGCTGTCCCGCGAACGCCGTGCTGTTCGGGCTCCCCAGGAAGAACATGCCGCTGCTCGGCGTGCCGGTGACCACGCTGCCCAGCCAGTCGGCGCCGCTGCTGCCGGTGTTCTGGGCGATGCGGCCCACGTAGTTCGCCACCCAGGTGCCCGTGTTCACCACGTTCGAGCCCGCCAGCGTCGTGCCGGTCGCCCCCGTCGGCTTGAAGGTGATCGCCGCATACGCGTGGCTGGTGCTGGCGCTGTCCAGGATGCCCACCGAGTCCAGCACGTTCCAGCCGTTGTACGCCGATGTCTGGTTGCTCGGGTTGCCAGTGTTGGCCGGATCAATGTTCGTCGTCGTCGTCGGCGCCGTCGGCGTCTGAATGAGCAGGAAGCTCTCCGCCCCCGTCAGGATGTCGGTGGCCAGCTGGCCGCTCGGCCGGGTGCTGCCGGTATGCACGCCAGTGACCGTGCCGAACTTGCTCGTGTTACCGCTGCCGAACCCGACCCCCGTACCGCTGTTGTCCAGCTGGTTGCCACCGGCCACCTCAAAGCCGCCGCTGCTGTACTTCTCGTTCTTCTGCAGCAGCGCCAGGTAGCCGTTGCTGCCGGTCGTGAAACCGCTCAGGTTGAAGATGTCGGCCACCACACCCGCGGCCGGCGTGCTGCCCGAGACCCCGTTGATGCCCGTCAGGTACACGCCCGGCGGGATGGTGTAGCTGGGCACCGTCGAGAAGACCTCGATGTACTGGCTGGGGTTGGTCGTGTTGCCCTTGAGCGTGTCGATCTCACTCAGGAACAGGCCGACCACGGTGATGCTCGTGGAGCGGACATCCGTCAGCGAGCCGCCGTAGCCGCTGTTGCCGTTGTCGGTGGTGCTCACCGTCAGCGTCGCCGTGCCGAAGAAGCCGGGGCCCGGCGTGTACACCAGGCTGCTGAGCGTGTTCGTGATGTCGCTCGGGCTGCCGGTGATGACCAGCGGCTGCGTGCCGCCGCCGCTGACCATGGCCTGGCCGCTGGCCGCTGCCGTCAGCGTGCCCACCGGGCCGCTCGAGGTGCCCGCCGGCGAACCGGTCAGGGTCAGCGTCGTCGTCTCGGGGGAGCCGCTCGCGGTGTAGTCGCTGTCGGTCACGATGATGGCGTCGCCAGTGGCTGACGAGAAGGCCACGGTGTTGGGCGTAACCGTCTGCAGGCCGGCGTGGGCCGCCGGGTTGAACAGCGCCTCCGGGATGACCGCCGGCACCGGCAGGCTGGCGTAGGGCGGCTGGTTGGGCTGCACCACGATGTTGAGGTTGCCATCCACGCCGGTCACGAACACGGGGTTGCTGCCGGTGCCCTGCGGCGCCGGCGTCAGCGTGATGGCGCCGTTGTCGTCGTAAACCGCGGTCGTGGTCGTGGTGTTGTTGCTGTCGGTGTAGGACTGCAGGATGTACAGCGGGATGCTACCGCTGGCCGAGCCATTGACCGCGAAGGTGATCTGCAGCACTGCCCCGACCTGGCCGCCGCTGACCGCCGCCTCGTTGGCGGTGAACTCGCTGGTGCGCAGCACGCCGTTGGTGTTATCCACGTTGGTGGTCAGGCTGAAGCCCGTCAGCAGGCTGCCGACGGTGACGTTGGTGACCTGCAGCAGCAGCGGGTTGAACTTGATGGCGTTATCGACGGCGGCGATGTTGAAGGGGACCGGGCCGTTGCTGAAGTTGATGGGGATGGTAACGGTGCCGCCGGCCGTGGCCGTGGTGTTGGCCGGGAAGCCCTCGGTGCCGCTGTGGCCGACGACGCTGAAGTAGTTGTCCACGTTGGTGACGAAGGGGCTGACGGTGCTGCCGCTCAGGGGCAGGGTGCTGGGGTTCTGCGGCGCCGGCCCGAGCGTCAGGGCGCTGGTGGCGTTGTAGACGGCGGTGGTGGTGCTGGTGTTGTTGGCGTCGGTGTAGCTGGCGGCCAGCTTGAGCGGCGAGGGGCCGAGCGGGGCGCTGCTGTTGACGGTGAAGTCGAGGAGGAGCACATCGCCATCGGTGGGGTTGGGAGCCTGCGCCGGGTTGGCGGTGAACTCGCTGACGCGGATGACGCCGTGGACGGCATCCACGTTGGTGGTGACGCTGAAGCCCGGCAGCAGTGAGCCGGCGCGGATGTTGGAGACCGTGAATTTGCTGGGGTCGTACTCGATGACCGAGTCGATGGCATCGATCTCGGTGCTGGGATCGGCACCGGAGACGTTGAAGCGTTCCTGAACGGTAACGGTCTGGCCGTCGCCACCGGTGGCGGCGGCGAGGTAGAGCCGGGGGTCGGGGCCGAGCGGGCCGGTGATGGTGAAGCCGGTGGGCGGTTGGGGAATGACGCTGGGGAAGGAGCCGACGGCGGCCTTATCGACATCGGCGGCGTCGAGGCCGGTGACGCCCAGGGTGCCACTGGCGGTGACGCTGCCGATGATCCAGGGATCGAGATCCTTGAAGACGCTGAAGCCGGTGCCCTGACCGACGCTGACCCGGTCGATGAGGGAGGCGTCCAGGCCGGTGTAGGTGTGGGAGCCATCGATATCGCCCTGGTAGGCGTTGACGTCGATGGCGTCATCGCCCTGGGCCGCGGTGCCGTTGAGGACGACGCTCTGGGTGGCGAGCAGGGCCTTGTCGGTGTAGGGGGCGTTCTGGGGCACGGTGGCGGTGAGGGTGAGCAGGGTGCCGGTGCCGCCCGTGGGGTTCCAGTGGCCGCCGCCGCTGCCGCCGACGATGGTGAAGGTGATCAGCATGTGGTGGGCGTCGATGCTGGTGAAGCTGATCGGGTTGAGGACGAGGTTGCCGTTGCTGGCGGCGTCGGTCGAGAGGGTGGCCGCCGTCACGCTGAGGAGGGTCGGGTCATAGGTCAAGGTGAAGGAGAGGGACTGGACGGCGGAGGTGATGCCGCTCAGGGTGATGGGCAGTCCGGTGCTGGAGTTGGGGATGTTGACGGTCTGACCGGGCCCGCGGGCGACGAAAGCGGCGGTGACCACCGGGGTGAGCACGGGGCTGGCGACGGTGAGGGCCTGGCTGTAATTGCTGGCGAGGGTGGCCCCGCCGACGGCCTTGACGGAGTTGGTGACGGCGACGGTGTAGTTGCCGGGAGCCAGTTCGCCCGCGGTGGCGACGAAGGTGGCGACGTTGGGATGGGTGGCGTCGATGAGCAGCGAGCCCTTGACGCTGCCGCTCGGGCCGGTCAGCGTCACGTCGGGGGCCACGGCGGTGGCGCCGGGGCTGTAGAACAGCTGGGTGGTGTTGGGATCGATGGGGCCGTCGAAGACCAGCTGGACGTAGTTGCCCGAGACGGTCGCGGAATTCACCTGGAAGGTGCTGGTAACCACCTGGTTGACGGGGCCGGAGGCGCTGGGGCCGAAGCTGCCCTGGGCGGCGAAGTTGGCGGAGATGGGGTGCGTGCCGACGGTCAGCACGGCGGCGCTGCTGAGGGTGATCGTGGCGTTGCCGCTGGCGTCCAGGGTGCCGGTGGCGCCGCTGATGGCGACGCCGTTGTCCGACAGGGACACCATGTCGCCGGTGACCGAACCGCTGGTGGACGTGACGTGGACCAGGAACGGCACCGCCTGCACCGTGCTGCCGAAGTTGAGCGACGGGTTCGGACCCAGGTCCGTGATCGTCGTGCTCGTCATGATGCTGCTCGACGTGACCGTCGCCGTGGACATCATCGTGGCCATTTCCGGCGAGGCGATTTCCATCACGGTCGTGGTGACCGTGAAGCTGCCGGACGTGGCGTAGGTGTGCGTGCCGGCCACGCTGTACGCGCCGGTGGTGTTGTTGGTGATGGTGACGACGCCGGAGGTCGTGTCCAGCGGCGAGCCGTCGCCCCAGTTGATGGTCACCAGGTAGCTGTTCGCCGGCTCGGCCGTGCCGCCGTACTGCGCCGGGTCGGTGAACGTCGCCACCGGGCCCGAGAAGGATTGCGTTGCGTTCGCGCTGACGTTCACGCCCGTGCCCGTCAGGTCGCCGGTGTCGAAGGCGTCGAGCACCTTCGCCGTGGTATTCACCGTCAGCGGGTTGGCGTTGCCCAGGCTGCTGGTGATGGTGAAGGAGACCGGGAAGGCCGCGCCCGGCGCCGTGGACACGCCGTAGGCGTGCGTGCCGGTGACGATGTACGTCTGGACGTTGCCGTTGGCCGAGCCCAGCGTGATCGTGCCGACGGACGCCGCCGTGCCGTCCCCCCAGGTGATCATCGCCGTGTAGTCCGAGACCGGGTTGGCCGAACCACCGAACGGGATCACGTCGGTGAAGGTCCCCACCTGGGACGTGAACGAGACGTTAATCAGCTTGTTGATGATGGGCGTGCCCGTGCCTGTCAACACGTTGAAGGGCGTGGTGGCATAGGCCACTGTGGCGGTGGTGCTGAGGAGCAGCGCGGTGGGCTGGTCGGGGTCGTTGATGGTCACGTGGACCGCGTACGAGTGGCCCGACGCCGTGGGCACGGTGTACGTGTGCGTTCCGGTCACCGCGAAGGTGGTGCCGGAGCCGGAGGTGCTCACGATGCTCACCGTGCCGGCCGAAGTGGCGGTGCCGTCACCCCAGTTGATGGACACGCTGTAGGTGCCCACCTCAGCCATGGCCGCGGCCATCGTCGTGATGTCCGAATCGACGAAGGTCGCCACCTGCACGTTGGTCGCCGGCGTGTTTTGTGTGGCCGTGACCGGCATGCCCGAGCCGGAGAGGTCGGTCATCGAGAAGGACGCGACGCCGCGGTAGACCATGTTCGACGACGTGCCGGTCTGGTAGATAATGGGGTCCGTCAGGCCGACGGCGTCATAGCCGCTGTCGTCGGTGATGCTGAACAGCTGGCCGGGGCCAGGGTCGGCGTTGCCGCCGTTGCCGTACGTCACGTACAGCGTGACGTTGCCCACCGCGCTGCTGCCCGGGCCTTCGCTCAGCGTCTGGCCGCTGATGTAGTAGTAGCTGATCGGGTTCGGCGCCGCACCCGGGGCGGTGATGTGGTCCGTCACCATCCAGGTGCCGTCGACCAGCGACCACTTGGTGATGGCACCCATCGCGAAGCTCGGGCCGTCGTCGGACAGGTAGAACGTGTTGATGCCCACCGGGGCCGTGCTGGTGCCGCCGGGACCGGCCGTGTTGTCGAGGTGCGTGAAGTACGCATCGACGAAGAACGTGCTCGCCTGGCCGCCGGCCAGGGCCGCGGCGTCGGAGAAGCCGGGCAGGTTGCTCGCCGATTGCGCGGAGGTCGGGAAGCCGCTGAAGACCTGCGGGCCGTCGTTGCCGAAGCCCGGAGGGCTGACCATGACCAGGTTGCCGGCTTCCGTCTCGAGGGCGGTCACGGTCCCCGTCTGGGTCGTGTCGATCGTCGCCGTCGGGCTCACCGTGCTCGACGACGGGGTGAAGTTCGCAAAGTAGGTCATGTCGCCGTCGCCGGCCAGGTAGAACTGGTTGCCGTCCGGGCTGAAGACCGCGTTGAAGTTGCCGAAGCCCGAACCCGAGTTGCCCTTGGTGAAGGTCTCGTCCGCGACGGCACCCGCCGTGGTGACGCGGGCAATCGCGCGGATGATCGACCCGGAAACGGTCGGGATGCCCGGGGCGAGCGTGCCCTGGCCGGAGACCACGCCCGTGGTGCTGACCGTGACGCCGAGCAGCGGATTGGTGTCGTAGCCGGTGAGCCACAGGGCGCTGTTGGCGCCGTCCACCGTCATCTGCTCCGTGGTCGATTGCTGGCCGTTGCCCACAATGGCGTGGATGGTGTTCTGCGTGCCGGTGCCGTCGTTGGCGGGCAGGATGATCGACTGGACGATGGTGCCGGCCGTCGTGATCTCGTCGATGTAGATCGTGCTGCCGATGGCACCCTGAACCGTGCTGCCGGTCGGGGCATTCAGGGAGGTAATGCCGTCACCGATGCGCTGGACGAACTTGTCGCCCACGCCGAAGGCGTTGGTCTGGACGGCCTGCTGGTAAACGCCCATGCCCTGGAAGTAGGTTCCGTCGCCGCTGTAGACCGCGGTGATCGACTGGATGCCGGGCAGCAGGAACTGGTTGCCGTTCGTGTCGGTGCCCTGGAGCACGGCGGTGGTCAGGCCGACCGAGGCCGTGCCGCCGGACAGCATCACCGGGGAACCAATCGGGAGCAGGTTGTCGTAGAACTGCACGTAGCCGGTCGGGGTGCCACCGGAGCCCGACACCGTGACCGTCTCCATCACGGAGGCGCCGTTGTTGCCGGGGTTGGCGTTGCTGGTCGCCACCGTGATCGTCGGCGCCACGACGACAGTGACAGCCGGGCTGCCCGCGGCGTTCTGGCTGCCCACGAAGTTGTTGTCGCCGGTGTAGACGGCGAAGATGTTGTGCGGGCTACCGGCGCTCGGCAGCGTGCCGCTGGCGGTCGCAAGGAACTCAAGCACGCCGTTGACGATGGTCGGCGTCAGGTTTACCGCCGAGCCGATTTTGGTGCCGCCGGCGCCGGTGCTGGTCGCGTCCCGCCAGAACTGGACCGTTCCGGTGAGGACGGCGTTCGACCCGGTGAACGTCACCTGCGCGGTGAACGTGTCCGACGTGGTGGTGGTCACGGTTGCGAACTGCGCGGAGACCGTCGTCGTCGTGGCTTCCTGGGCAACGGTGGCCATCTGCGAGTTATCGGAGCTGCTGGCGTAGAAGGAGTCGCCGGTGTAGACCGCGGTGATGGTGCCGCTCTGGGCGACCAGGAGATCGCTCACGGGCGCCAGGGTCGCGGTGCCGTTGACCAGCGGCGCGGAGCCGATTTCCACACCCGTCGAGGTCTGGAAGCTGACATACCCGGTCGGCGTCGGGCCCGAGCCGGTCACGGTCGCGGACAGAACCACGTTGGTCGTCGAGTCCGCGTAGGTGCCGGGCGGGGTGGTCGTGACTTGCGCCATCGTCGTGCTGGTGGCGGTCCCCGCAGCCTGCGGCGCGAAGGCGACGCCGCGGAACGCCGTGCCCGCCGCCGCCGTCTCCACGGTGGTGAAGACGAAGCTCGGGGCGCTGCCGTTGGTCGTGCCGCCGGTGATCTCGACGATCCGGTTGCCGCTGGCGGCCGTCGTCGTCGCGTAGATGATCGGGGCGCTGACATTGCTAAAGTCCACGACCAGGCCCTGGAGGCCGCCGTCGGCGGTGGCATCGACCTGCGCCTGACCCACCAGGTTCCACTGACCGCTGCCCAGCGTGTCGTAATACTCAAGGATGCCGCCCAGGCTGTCCGTTCGGCTGTCGGCGACGAAGATCGTCCTGCCATTCGGGCTGACGGCGATCTGGCCGGTGGCGGGGAAGTTGCCGAAGGCGTCTCTCCCGGTGTTGAAGTCGGTGCCGCCGCCATTGCCGAGCGTGGTCTCAGCCTGGCCGGCGACCGTCGCCAAACCGCCGAGCACCTGAGCCGGGCCGTCGATCGAACTGAGGCCGCCGCCCGGGCTGCCCGCGGCGCCGGTGATGTAGATCTGGCCGGCCTGAGCAGCCGTGCCGGTCTGGCCATTGCCGGGCTGGATCTCGACCGTGTTCGCGCCGGGGTAATAGTTGCTGACCAGGACGCTCGGGGTCGAGGCGCTGTTGCCGAACGGGACGTACCGGAGGTAGTTGCTCCCGGCGACCCAGAAGCCCAGGCCGTCGGCCGAGATGGCGGCCTTCACCGAACCGCCGATGTCCGAACTGGCGATCTGCGTGGCGGTGCTGACCGAGCCGTTGGCCTGGAGCAGGGCAATCGCGGAGGCGGCGCCGCTGGTGCTGGCGCCGGCATCCACAAGATACCCAGCCAATGACGCAGTGTGGCCGTCGGCGGAATCGCTGACGAGGCCTTCCGGAATCGTCACACCACTCACGACGGGGTTGGTGCCCTTGAGCGTCAGCTCACCCGCCCCGCTCGTCGGCAGGTAGATGGTCTGGACGGCGGCCCCGCCCGTCGTCTGGAACTCGCTGACGGACGTGGCCGTCGCGTTGGCGTTGGAACCAACCGTGCCCACGGTGGCGATCAGGTTGCCCGCGCCGAAGGCCTGGCCGGACACGCCCGTGCTCTGGTCATCCTTCACATCGCCCTGGTAGACCGCGGTGAACGAGTGCTCGCCGCTCAGGGCGCCGGCGGCGATCGTCAAGGTCGCGACGCCGCCGTTCAGCAAGGCCGAGCCGTATGGGGTGCTGCTGCCGTCGAGGTAGAAGTACACTGCACCGGTCGGCACGTTGGCCCCGCCGGTCGGGTCGGTCACGGTCGCGGTGACGCTGTAGCCGGCGGTCGCGTTGCCGGTGACGGCCACCGCGGTGCTGGTGGCGTAGCCCGGAACGAAGGCCAGGCCGGAGAAGTTCATGTTGGCGTTCGGGCTCGTCGGGTTGGTCGTGGGGGCGCCGCCGACGAACGCCAGATTGGTGAAGACGCGGTTCGGCGAGGTGCCGTTGAAGCCGAAGCCCTGATCGACGCCGGTCGTGCCCGAAAGGGGGGCGGCGCCGTTCGTGTCGAGGTACGCATCGATCTGGTTGGGGTTCGCCTGCTGGACGTTGACGCCGGTCACGTAGAGCTGAATCTTGGCGGTGGCCGTGCCGGGGTTCACGACGTAACCGGTCACGGCGGTGACGCCGCCGGCAGAGATCAGCTTGGCGCCGAACGTGCCGTCATACATGCCGGTCGAAGTGTCGAAGCCGCCGTACACCCACTGGGCCGCGGTGCCGCCGGTGGCGGTCGCCACGGCGCCGCTCGTCCGCTGGTAGGTGAAGTGCATGTTGTCCGTCACGGTGATCAGGAAGGTGCCGTTGAAGGTCGCATCCGAGGCACCCGTGATCTGCACGAACTGACCGCTTACCAGCGTGTTGGCGGCGGTGGTGGTCACGGTCACCAGGCCGGTGCCGTCGTCGGACAGCGTGCTGATGGTGGCGGGGGTGTTCAACCAGAACTTGAGCAGACCGTTCGCCTGGTCGGCGACGTAGGCGACGTTCGGGTTGTTCGTGCTGCCGTCGGCGGTGTTGAGCAGCAGGACCTCTTCGGCGTTTTCCTTGCCCGGATAGAAGAGGTTGTAATTCTGCGAGAAGGCCGGCAGGGGCGTCAGGGTCTGGCCGATCGTCGTCGGCAGGCCGGTGCCGACCGCCGTCGTGTGGCCGCCCCCCGTGGTGTTGTAGAGCTGGCCGCCGGCGATGCCGATCGAGGCGGACCCCGTATTGACGGGGCCGATCTGAGTCGCCGTGGTGGCGCCGACGCTGCCCACGTAGAGGATGCCGCTGTCGGTCGTATCACCGACCGGCAGGTTGCTGCCGAGGTAGAACTGACTGCCGTCGTAGGACACCACATCCGTCGGGTTGTAGGGCACGCTGGCCGGCGAGGCCGCCGTGGCACTGGAAACCGTCGGCGAGGTGCTGCTGATGTTATTCGGGTCCACGTAGCTGAGGGTGGTGCCCGAGGCCGCGGTGATCGTGAAGGTGCCGTCGTAGGCCGTGCCGCTGGTGCCGTCGGTGATGCCGCTGATGGTGACCGTCTGGCCAGCCATGAAGAAATTCGACGAGTTCAGGGTGATCGTGACGGTCTGGCCGGTGCCGGTGCCGGTCGCGGTCGCCGACTTGATCGAGGCGGGGACGCCGCTGCCAGTCGGGTTGGCCACGCCGATGGCCGTGGTCGTGTTCACGCCGCCCGTGCCATCGACCAGGGCGATGGTGCGCGGGAACTGGTATGGGAAGGTCGAGGTCAGGAAGGTGCGGCCGACCGGCACGTCATAGCCGGCGACGGTCAGGTACGCGCCGTTGGCCGAGCGGTTCAGCAGACCTTCGCCGCCGTTCTGGCCGCTGAGCAGCAGGGCGTGGGTCGTGCCGGCGTCCAGGTTCGGCAGGGCGATGCGCTGCACCAGAGTCCCGGAGGTGGTGTACTCGTCGAGGAAGACGAGGTAGCCCGAGCTGCCCAGGTTGATGTTGCCGTCGCCGCGCTGCACGGCGACCAGGTTGCCCGGCGTGAACGCCTGCTTGACGGTCTCGACGAAGGCGGTGCCGCTGGTCGAGCCGGTGGTATCGACGGTGAAGGCGTTGTAGCCGCTGGTCCCGCTCGGCGTGTAGGAGAGCGTGACGAAGTAGCTGCCGGGCTGGCTCAGCGCCGGCGCGTTGCTCCAGGTGGCCGTGGTGGTGTTGCCGCTGCCGGTGAGGGCGATCGCACTCGACGTGCCGATGACAGCGCCGGTCGTGGCCGAGGTCAAGGTGAAGATCACCGAACCGGCCGGGTTGCCCACCGTGGAGTTGCCGGCGACCGAGACCGTATAGGTCGGGGTCGCGTTGAGGGCAACGTTGTTC
Organism: uncultured Gemmataceae bacterium; assembly: GCA_963750165.1. Classification (GTDB taxonomy): domain Bacteria; phylum Planctomycetota; class Planctomycetia; order Gemmatales; family Gemmataceae; genus CAVVPN01. The sequence goes on from CAVVPN010000003.1 coordinate 2,984,665, forward strand.
GCCGAGGAACTGAAGGTCGCGGTCGCGTTGGCGGCGACGTTGATGGTCACGGGGATGTTGGATTGCTCACCCGATTCATACTGGTTGCTGCCGTTGTAGATGGCGATGACGGTGTCCGTGCCAGCCGTCGCAAAGGCGGTGTTCAGCGTCGCGATGCCCGTGGTCGCGTTCAGGCTCGAAGTGCCGAGCAAGTTGGCCGGGGTGACCGAGCCGAGGTAGAAGCTGACCGTGCCGGTGGCGCCGTGGTCGCCCGCGACGTCGGTGGTGACGGTCGCGGTCAGCGTCACCTGCTTGCCGACCGCCGCGGCTGACAGGTTCGAGGTCAGGACCGTCAAGGTGTCATAGTCGCCATCCTCAATGATCTGAATCGTGTTGGACCGGGCCGGGGCCAGGGCCTGAACGCCGCCGCCGGCGAAGTAGGCCTGGACGTAGTGGTTGCCGGAGACGCCGCTCGGCAGGGTGAGGATCGCCTCGTTGGAGACGCTGGCGCCAACAGTGGCCTGGCCGAGGATGGTGTTGGTGTTCTGGTCGATGAAGGTGACGACCTCGCCGTTCAGGTTCACGCCCGACTCGGGGTTGCTCAACGTGGCGGTGAGGGTGACGGCGGTGCCCGGGTTGAGCGGATTGGTCGGAGCCTGGCTCAGGACGACGTTGGTCGCGGCGACCGGGGCGAAGGCGACGCCGCGCAGGGCGACATCGCCGAAGTACCCCGGGGACGAAGTGTTGGTGATGTTGTCCGAGCCGGCGTTGACCTCGGCGATGACGGTGCCGGTGAGCGTTGGGTCGGCGGCGCCCGCGTTATCGATTTCCGCAAGGTTCGAGGCACCGGAATTCGTGTCCGTGTAAGTCAGCGTATTGCCGCTCACGGACAGCACCTGGAAGATGCCGTTATAGCCTGCATTGATGGCGGCGCCCCCCAGCCCGTTCGAGTTCGCGGTGGTCACGACCACCCCGTCCACCTGGATCATCTGATTCAGCCAGGCCGGAGCAACGTTCGTGGCGAATGTGAGGGTGACCGTGGTGCCCGATTCGGTCGCCCTGGTGATGGCGTTCCCGGTGTTCGGGTCGGTCCAACTCTGGACGAGGCTGTTGTCGCTGCTCGTCGAGGTTGCGGTGTTGTCGTACGCGGTGGTGTAGAGCTGCACCACGCCGCTGGGCAGCACCGTCCCGGTGATGCCGCGGAGCTGACCGACGCCGCCGGCGCCAACCTGAATGGGAGCGTCGCCGAGGCGAACGGGGACGCTCCAGTGGTTCACGAAACCCGCGGCGGCGGCGGCCACGTTGTTCGGCGTGTTCCAGGGGTTCCAGGTGATGGCGTCGTTCCAGACGGAGACGTAGATGCCGCCGGTGCCGGCGTGGCCGACCGTGCCGTCATCGACGAAATACAGCCGATCCCCGTTATCGACGATGCCGTCGCCGTTCACGTCGGCGACGTAAATGCCGCCGAGTTTGGAGGCGCCGAAGAGGGCCGGAACGACCTGGATGTCGTTGGCCGGGGTGGGGCCGGTGGGCTGGGCCTGGGCTTCGGTGAAAATGCCGGCGGTGTTGAGGATCGTGGCCCCGGCGGTCATACTGGCCGTGGAGCCGTAGACGCGGCCGTCGAAGCCGATGGTGATGCCGCGGATGTTGGTGCTGGCCGAGGCCTGGGTGCCGGGCGAGGGACCCTCGGTCGGGAAGTAGTGAATGCCCTGCGAGACGGCACCGCCGGCCTGGTTCGGGTGGCCGGCCGTCCAGATCGGGCCGACAGGGGTCGCAGCCACCGAACCGCGGTTGTCGTCGCCGACGTAGAACGCGCCCTGGGTGGTCGAGTTGTAGAAGGAGCTGGTGAGGCTGGGGGTGTTCGGGGTCGTGGTGGCGAGGGCAGTCCCGGGGTTGCCGGCGAGGACCGCGACGACGCGGTTGTTTTGCCCGGTCGGCGTGGACGGGGACGTCAGCCCGCCGTTGTTCACCGTGGAATCAATGCCGTCAAAGCTCAGGGCCCCGCCGTCGGCGGAGCGGTTGAGCTGGCCGTTACCGGCGGCAGCGCTCAGATCGATGGTGATCGGCTGGTTGCCCGCCTGAGCACCGGCGCCTGTCACCGCGGGGATGGAGTCCTGCTGCACCACGGCGTATGCCCAGGCGCCGCCCGATGCGCCAGATGTCAGCGGGGCAGGCGTACCCGCCGCCAGGCCGGCCGCGGCCGGGTCGGCGTAGGTGAACATGTTCCCGGCGTTGTTCACACTGGCGACCGCGAAGACGCCGTTGTAGGCGCTGTTGATGGTGCTGCCGACCTGCACACCCGACACCTGCACATACTGGCCCACGGAAAAGTTCTGCGTGCCGGGGCCCGTCGTGACCGTGACGTTGCCCATGCTGTCCGCGGTGGTGCCAGTGATGGCGATCAGGCTCGTCTGGGCAGTGGTCGTGCCGATCTCGTTCAGAAACAGCGGGGCCTGCGCGTTGTAGCTGGCAACGCCGTCGCCGGCCTGCAAGACCACGAGGTTGCCCGGGGTGTATTGCTTGTAGGCGGAAATGTTGATGTTATCAAAACGCCAGTTGCCGGAGCTGTTATTCAGAGCGGCTCCGGCGGTGTTGACGCAGTCCGCACCGGTCGAGGCGTTCACCAACTCGATGGCGAAATTCGGATTATTCGCCGCCGCCGGGTCAGTAATGCTCACCGACAAATTGGGCGCCCAGTTCTGGCCCGAAATCTGGACGTACGAGCCAACGACCGTATTGGGGGAGCTGCTGTTGGTGTGGGCGGTGACGCTGCTGAGGTCGGCCGCCGGGACATTCACCGGGACATTGGTCCAGGTGGTGCCGCCGTTCGTGGTGTATTCGACTTGCAGCTTCCCTTCACCCTGCGTCGTCGCGTACCAGTCGAAGCTGACGTTGATGGGCCCACCGTACCCCACGGTGCTCGTGGCGAACTCGGCGCCCTGCGTGCCGATCGGCGCCTGGCTCGACCAGCCGTTGCCGGGGCTCTGCCCGCGGACGCGCCAGGTCTGGGTGGTATCGGCGAGCCCGTTGCTACCCGTGTCGCCGGCCACACCCTGCGTGACATCGTCGGTGTTCGTGCTGGTGGTGCCGTTGTACGAGTTGGTCATGCCCAGCCCGCTGGCCGTCCCAGTGCCCAGCGAGGGGGTCGGGCTGTTATTCACGGCGATCGTGTTGTTTTCAAAGCTCCACTGCGCGAGGGCGAAGGACGGGGCCAGGGGCACTGCTATCACCGTCAAGGTGAAGCCCTGCGCGGGGCCGGTGCCGGCCGAGTTGGTGGCCGTGAACGAGAGGGGGAACGAGCCGGCCTGGGTCGGCACACCGCTCAGCACCCCGGTGCCGGTGTTGAACGTCACGCCAGCCGGCAAGGTGCCGGTTTCGGCATACGTAATCGCGGTCGGGTAGCCGGTTGCGGTAACAGTGAAGGAATTGTTCGCGCCGGCATTGAAGGTCGTGCTGCTGGGGCTGGTGATGGACGGTGCCTGGTTGACGGTCACGTTGCTGCCGAAGGCCGCGGAGTTGCTGGCGTTGAAGCCAGTGCCGGGGATATAAAAGGCCTCGACGCTGGTGTACTGGCCGGGCGGCACGCTGCTGCTCGTTACCGTGAAGGTGGTCGTGTTCGTGCTCGTGGTATTGGTGGTGGCGGTGGCGAGCACGGTGCCGCTCGTGGTGTCCTTGAACTGCACCGAGCCGGCAGTTGGCGGCGCCGAGTCGGAAGTATCGGTCACGGTGGCGCTGAACGCCACCGGACTGCCGAACGTGGAGGTCGTGGGGCTGATCGAGTTGATCGCGGTCGAGGTCGAGTCGTTCGCAACAACTGGGGTTCCCGAGATCGTGATATTATCGAAGCGCCAGTTGCCAGACGAGTTATTCAGGGCGGCTCCCGAGGTGTTGACGCAGTCCGCACCCGTCGAAGCGTTCACCAGCTCGATGGCGAAACTCGGATTATTATTCGCGTTCGGATCGGTGATGGTGGCGGTCAAGTTGGGCGCCCACTGCTGCCCGCCCGAAATCTGGACATACGAGCCCATGACCGTATTGGGGGAGCTGCTGTTGGTCAGGGCGGCGACATTGGTGTCGGCCCCCGGGACGGTCACCGGGACATTGGTCCAGGTGGTGCCATCCGTGGTGTATTCGAGCTGCAGCTTCCCTTCACCCTGAGTCGTCGCATAAAAATCGAAGCTGACGTTAATGGAGTTGTAGCCCACGGTGCTCGCGGCGAACTCGGCGCCCTGCGTGCCGATCGGCGCCTGGCTCGACCAGCCGTTGCCGGGGCTCTGCCCGCGGATGCGCCAGATCTGGGTGGTATCGGCGAGCCCGTTGCTGCCCGTGTCGCCGGTCGCACCCTGCGTGACATCGTCGGTGTTCGTGCTGGTGGTGCCGTTGTACGAGTTGGTCATGCCCAGCCCGCTGGCCGTCCCGGTCCCGGTCGAAGGCGTCGGGCTGTTATTCACGGCGATCGTGTTGTTCTCGAACGTCCACTGCGTGACCGTGCTGGGCACGACGCGGTCTTCCAGGGGTTCGACAAACAGGCGACCTTTGCGGATTTCCGCGAGGGTCCGCTTCTGGGTTCTGGCAGCGGTCTTGGAGGACTTCTGGAGGCGATTGAAGAGGTAATTCTTCCAGGCCATTGTCAGCAACTCCATAGGAGGTCAAGTAGCGGTGCATCCGGGCTCCGCGAACCCATGCCGCCACCAAGGGGATCGAAGAAACGTTGAAACGGCCGATCACTCACCCTGAACAGACCCCAGTTGAGGTTCTGGTATGTTGAAGTGAGTGTTATACTTTCGGATTGTGAGGATTTCGCAAGCATTGATTGATGGTTGGGCCAATAATTCGTTAAACCTGGTATCAGGCGTAGGTTAGGTCACGAAAAGGCAGCGCCTCGGCGCGCACGCCGGACGAGGGGCGGAGATCGATGCTGGTTTTTTGGTTGGAGTGGTTTACTTCCTTGCCAGTCCAGGTTGTCCAGTCAAGTTGCTTTGGGTGGAAGCAAGTTCGCCGGGTGAGCACACTGGCCCTGGGAGTTCAGACTGCGAGTTCGTTTACCTTACTCTCCACCAGGTTAAACGCAATCGGTCAACGGATCGGACAATTTCCTCCCCGTGGCGGTCGCTCCGGTGGCGGGAAGTGCCCCGAGCCCATTGCGGATTTTCCCCTGGCCCAACGGTATTTACAGCCGTTCATCTGTCCCCGGCTGCGGCGCGTTTCCGTTCACTCTCACCGAATCCTCACCAGGGCTTCATCCCCAGCAGAAATCCCACAGTAAAATCATCCTGCGTCTGCTCCAGCACGGGCCGTGAACGGCGTGGGTGGATAAGCGCCATTGCAACAGCCGTTTGAAGAACCCAAGAAGTATGTGTGAAATCCACCAGGAACCCATTGCCATGCACTTGGTCCTGATTAGAGTGGGAAGGATGGTTGACCAGATGGTGTTTTTTCGCTCCGGGAAACAATGGTTCTCCCCGGCGCGGCCGGTTCGCGAAAGCCTGATCGGCCCCGCCGGTTGGTGGTTGTTCGTGTTGGTTCCCCTGTTCGCCGGCTGTGGTGGCGACGGCAAGCCGCCGCTGCATCCGGTTGAGGGAAAAGTGTTTGTGGACAAGAAGCCCGCCCATCGGGCGGTGGTCTGGTTGCACCCGGTCACGCCGGAGAGCAAGCGGCCCCCGTTGCCGCACGCCCAGGTCGCGGAAGACGGTAGTTTCCGTCTGGGCACTTACAGAATCGGGGATGGGGCGGCGCCCGGCAAGTATCGGGTGATCATTACCTGGACCGAGGCAGTCAAGTCCGGCGACGTTGCCGGCAAGAATTTGTTACCTGCCCGCTACCAGAGCCTGGAAAATTCGGGCCTGCCCGTTGTGGAGATCAAGGAGGGGACCAACGAGCTTCCGCCATTTCACCTGACCCGGTAACCCCACAACATCCGCCCACCAACCGGAGAATGCATGAACCGCCTTCCGAACCGCCCCCGCGGCTTCACATTAATTGAGTTGCTGGTGGTGATCGCCATCATCGCCATCCTCATTGGCCTGCTCCTGCCCGCCGTGCAAAAAGTACGCGCCGCGGCGGCCAACTCACAATGCCAGAACAACCTGCACAACATCGGCCTGGCTCTGCACAACTACGAGAACCTGAAGAAAGTTTTTCCGCCCACCCGCACGACCGTAACGCCCATGAACTCGTGGACTGCCTTCATTCTTCCCTACATCGAGCAGCAGAACGTCTTCACCGCTTATAACTTTAACGTGGACTGGAACAACCCCACGAACTCCCCGGCCGTCCAGATTCAGGTGGCCATCTTTAATTGCCCGGCCAACCCCGCGGGCCCGCGCTTCGATACCACCATCGCCACCAAGCCGGCCTGCGGCGACTACTCGACCATCAGCGAGGTCAAGGGGTTCGTGTGCATTGACTGTTTCGGCTACCCGCCGCCGTTCACGCCCACAACGACCGAAGACCGGAGGCAAATCGGCGCCCTGACTTACGACATCCCCACGCGCATGACGCAGATTCGGGATGGCACCTCCAACACTATCATGGTCGCCGAGGACGCCGGCCGGCCGGACCTGTACATCTCCGGCGGCGCGCTGGGCAACCCGGCCATCGCGGGCTGGAAGGAAGGCGGCTGGGCCGACCCGGGCGCCCCCTTCAGCATCGACGGTTCAAATCCGGACGGGAGCGTGCCAGGCAATTGCTCGCTCAACTGCTCCAACAACAGCGAAATCTACGGCTTCCACAGCGGCGGCGCCAACGTCGCCTTCGCGGACGGCTCGGTGCGCTTCCTGAACGCCAACATCAATCTCTGCACCCTGGCGGCCATCACGACGCGGGCCGGCAACGACTTCATCGACTTCAACGACCTCAACCAGTAGAGCAGTTTGCGAACCGCGCGAAGCCGCCAGACCGGCGCTGCCCTGGTCTGCCGCTGGCGGCTTCGCGCACGTCACCAGCCCACTACTGCTGTTTCTGGCTGCGCTCGCGCTCGTCGTGGGCGGCGCGGCGCTGGTAATCGAGGCCGGCGAACTGCGGGTCGGTCAACAACTGGTCCAGGCACTCCCGCGCCCGCTCACCCTCGCCCAGCTTCGTGAAGCACTCCGCCAGGTAGTACAGCGCCTTGGCGTGCTCCTCCTTATCCTGGTTGTAAATCACATCGACCCACAGGAACTGCCAGCGTGCCTCCTGCCACTGCTGGTTGCGGAAGTGGCAGAAGCCCAGCGTGTTGTACGCCGTCGCCTTGATCTGCTTGTCGGTCGTGTCCGTCAGGATTTGCTTGGCGTACTTCTCGGCCTCGTTGACCCGGTTCAGCTCCGTCAGCATCTCCGCCAGCGCCAGGTAGGTGCGCTGCTGCTGAATGCCCCTGGGTAGCGACTCGCCCAGCGTCTTCAACTTGCCGACCGACTCGCTGAAGCGCCGGGTCGCCTCCTCGGTCTTGCCCTCGGCCCGCGCCGCCCGGCCTGCTTCCATGCCCACCTGCAGCGCCCGCAGCTGGGCGAACTTCCGCAGTTCCTCCGCCACCGGCAATTTGGCCAGCGTGCTGTACGACTCCTCGGCGTCGGCCCATTGCTTCTGTTCGATTTGCAACTGGGCCAGCGTCTTCAGCGCCGTGCTGATCTGCCATGACTTCGGGTGCTTTTTCGTGAAGTCGCGCAGCCGCGCCACCGCCGCCTGGCGCGTCGCCTCCTGACGGTCCAGGTCCGACAGCTCGACCGTCAGCACGGCGGCCTTGTATTCCAGGTGCTGCTTGGCCGCCGGGTCCGTCCCTGCGTTCAGCGCCGCGGCGCCCTCCTGGAACAGTTTGATCGCCTCGGCCAGCAGCGCCGTCCGCTTGTCCCCCTTGGCGGCACGCGCCGCCTTCTCCTTGTTCAGCGCCGGCCGCATTTTCTGAATCGACACCGACGCCGAGGCCAGTTCGTACTCCGCGTCCAGAATCTTCTCGGTCGGAATCAGCACTTCCTTCTTGGCCACCAGTCTGATGCCAAGTGGCGATTCGCTCTTGAGAATGCCCTTGATCGGCAGCTTGGCGTCCGGCGTGTAGACTGTGACGGTGCGCTGCGCCAGCGCCGGCGCCTGCCAGCACGCCGCGGCCAGCAGCGCCAGGGCGGGAATCAAACGCTTCATCGGGGATGCTCCTTCGGGGTTGCTGTCTTTGTTCGTAGTACCGCCTTCAGGCGGTCTTCGCCCAGGACCGCCTGAAGGCGGTACTACGAACAAAGACCAACCCATTTCGCCACCGCTTGTTACTTCGTGAAGTTCTTCGGGATGTTGTACTTCTTCGTCAGGTCAGGCAGCCGCTCGTACAGCAGCGGCTCGGCCCTGATGAGTTCCAGAAAGCGCGGCCCGGCGACTTCCCAGCCTTCGCGGTTCGGGCTGTTCTCCAGGCGCGTGATATAATCCGCGGCGATTTTGTACCACTGCTCCTGCTTCTCCCTGGTCTTGGCGCCGAGCTTGCCGTACATGAACGTGGAGTACGTGAGGTGGTAGTAGCACTCGAAATACAGCGCCTTGTTGCGGCGCTGCTCGGCCACGGTCTTGCCGGGGTCGGACATGCCCTTGATTAACTCCGGCCGATTGATGAACTTGCGCCAGCCGATGACCGCGTTGCCGAAGCGGCCCGCGTCCTCCTCCACATGGAGTAATTCTTTCTGCCCCAGGAACTTCGCCATCGATTGCGGGTCGGTCTGCACACCCTCCAGCACTTCCTTGGCCTTCTTCAAGTCCTTGTTCAGCCGTAACTCGGTGCCGTAAAGCACCCGCATCAGCCAGTAGCGCTGCAGCTCCTGAAGCTCCTTCTTGTCCAGCTTGTCGAGCTTCCTGGCGTGGTCGATCTTCGGCCGTTCTACCTTCTCCAGGTACTTCACCGCCTCGGCGTGCTTGCCCAGGCTGGCGTAGCTGTTGGCCAGGAAGATGAAATCGCTCTTCTGGTTGAGCCGGCCCTGCTCCTCCTTCAGCTTGTCCAGGAACAGCGAGAAGTTCTTGACCGTCGCTGCCAATTTCTTCTCGTTCCTGGCGGCCTTCAGCGTCTTGACCTGCTCGCGCAACTCGCGGATGAAGATTTCCAGCTCCGGCGCCACCGGGTCGAGGGCGCCGCGCTCCGGGCGGACACGCAGCAGCAGGCCGAGCACGTCCAGCGCCTCGGGCACCTTGCCGACCTGCACGTCCGCTCGCATCGCCAGGCCGAGCAGGTTGGCGATCACGCGGTCGTCCCGGAGGACGATGGCCTGCGCGTCGTCGCGCTGCTTGCGCAGCGCCTCGACCCTCTCCCTGAGTGGCTCCGCCTTGCCGGCGTCCTTGTTGGCCGCCAGGGCTTTCTCGGCGGCGGCGAGCGGCGGCGCCAGCCGGGCGGCCGCCGCGGCGCCGGCCTGGCCGCGCTGCCGCACCGCCGCGACCACCGGCTGCGCGATCGCCGGACTCAACACTTCCTGGTACTTGCTCTCCTGGTAAGCGACCTGACCCAGACCGAGACGCACGCGGTAGTCCAGCGCCGTCATCGCCAGCTGGAAGTTGCCGCGCAGGTCGTCGTTCAACGCCTTGCCGGCCAGGGCGTACTCCTTCTCCATCCGCGCCGTGAACTGGCCCAGCGCCTTGTATTTGGCGACCGCCTCCTTCGTCTTCGCCTCCGCCAGCAGGCTGGCGGCCTCCGCGAAGAGCATGTTGCCCTGCTCCAGTTGCACCGAGAAGTACAGCTGCACGGTCCCCGCGTCGGTGTTCGCCGAGACGCCCTTGAGGCCCTGCATGATCTTCTCAAACTCGTCCTTGAAGTAGGTCCGGTCCTTGATCTTTTCCGCGTTCTTCTTCGGGTCGATCTTCTTGGGGTCGCGCTCCAGGTTCTTGTCGGCGTTCTTCATGCCCAGCAGGGCCGCGTACGCCCCCTGACACTGCGCGTACTGGTAGCCGCGGAAGCTGGGGTCCAGCTTGCCGAACAATTTAATGGCCTTCTTCGTCCAGTCCACTTCTTTTTGATACTTCTTTTCCGGGTCGCTCTCCGTGAGGTCGTTCTGCACGTCGGCCTTCTCGCGGAGACAGGCCATCGCCTGCTGATAGCGGACGATTTGCAGGACCGGTTCGCCTTTCCAGAGATCGGCGCGTTTGGTCATCAAGAAGTCAGCGAAGGCCAGGAACTGCTTGCGTGCCGCCTTGGCCTTGTCGCCGCTCATCAGCCGCGTGTACGCCTCGACGGCGTAGCCGGCGGTGGCAGCCGAGAACTTCGTCTGCACGTTAGCACGGGCGACCTTTTCACCGAGCGCGGCCGCCGCCGCCGACGCCTGCGGGGTGTTCAGCAGCAGGTAAAAATAGGTCAGGTAATACCTGGCCTCGGCGATCTTCTTGACGCGATCCTTCAGGGTCGTGTCCTTCTCGGCCATGTCGATGCCGCGGCGGAACGCCTTGATGACGTTGTTCTCGTGTTCTTCCTTTTGCTCCTCCAGTTCCTTGCGTTTGTCGCTGTCCTTGACGCGGGCCAGCTGGGCGGCGGTTTCCTGCGACTTGTACAGCTCGAAGCGGGCCTTGAGGAAGCATTCATCCGCGTTCTTGAGCTGCTCGACCGGCGTCTTCTCGCCCATGCGGCGGATGTTGAGGGCGATCTGGTAGCGGGTGGCCTCCTCGGTGAAGTCGTTGTCGCTGTCGGCGATGGTGGTGAACCAGCGCAGGGCCTTGTCGGCCAGCGCCTCGGCCGTCGCCAGTTTTTTCTTGTCCTTGACGGCCTTGGGGTTTTTCGCGCTCGCCTTCGCGACCTCCGCCTTGAGTTCGTTGGACTCGGCCAGGTAAGCGCTGGCCAGGGCGAAGCGGACGGCGATGCCGTCGGCCGTATTGTTCTGGCCGCGGTAGATCTTCAACCAGTCCAGAGCCTCCTTCTGGACCATTTTGACACGCTCGTGCGGCGTCCCCTTGAGGTCGGGGTCCTTCATGATGTGCTGGATCTGGTACGCCTTGACGAGACGCTGGCCGGAGGCGGCCTCGGCGGCGTCGGCGTTGAGCACCTTGTTGAGGTAATACTTGGTCTTGGCGGTGTCGAGGTTTTCGCCCTTGTAGAGACGGAACAGCCAGGCGCGGGCCAGGTGCAGGGCCTCGGCCTTCTCATCCTTGCCGGCGTCCTTCTCGATGGCTTCCAGGGCCTTGCGGGCCTCGTCCAGCAGCAGAGCGCGACGGGTGCTCTCGGCCTGACGCGAGCGGTCGAGGATGGTCTGGGCCTGGTCGAGGAGGTTTTTGGCGACCTCGAACTTGACCATAAGTTGATCCTGCGGTTGGGTGAGCGCCTTGGCGGCGGCGGCGAGTTCACCGCCGGCGAGCTTGTAGTGTTCCTCGGCCTTGCGGGCGAGGTCGAGGATGCTGACGCGGTCCTCGGCGCGGTTGGCCTGGCTGAGCAGGGCCTGGCCCTCGTAGGTGGCGACGCGCGCCTTTTCCAGACGGGCCTGGGCGGCGGCCGGCGAGCCCTCATTGGCCCTGGCGTAATTCTCCAGCTCAACGCGGGCTTCCTCGAACAGCTTCTTGCGCTGCTCGGAGGCCATCTCGCGGGCCATGCTGATCTTGGTGCGGGCGACTTCCACGGGGATGAGCTTTTTCAGCGCGGCTGAGCCGGTCTTCTGGAGCTTGCTGAGGTACTCCAGGGCCAGCGGCGCCATGCGGCGTTCACGCAGTCTGCGAACGAACTCCAGTTGCGTCTGGTCGTCCTCGTCGGCGCGGGCGCTGGCGGCGCCCGCCAGGCCCAGCACGGTCAGCAGCAACAGAGAGAGGATGCGCTTCATGATGCGGCTCGATCGGTAGGTTCGGGTTGTGGAACAGAAGGGGCCGGCGTCGCAGACGGGGCGGCACTTCGTTTCAGTATAAATGAACGGCGGAGGCGGTCAAGCGTTTGGCGCGAACCGGCCGTGACCGCGGCACTGTCCTCATATATGATACACCAGTCCGCGGGCTGGCCGGACGGTCGTCGCCTGGTTCGCCAGGGGGAGGAAAGTCCGGGCTCCACAGGATGCGGTGGTGGGTAACGCCCACCGTCCGAGGCGGGCGCGGGAATGGTTCCGCGGTTGCCGAAGGACCGGGAAAGTGCAACAGAAAGATACCGCCGCGCCCGGTATAACGCCAGGCGCGGTAAGGGTGAAATGGTGGGGGGGCTTCGGCCTCTTAATGTAAGAGCCCACCAGCAGCCGGGTGACCGGCTGGCTCGGCAAACCCCACCGGGAGCAAGGCCAAATATGAGAGCAGGGCTGATCCGGCCCGTTACGACTCTCGGGTAGGCTGCTCGACTGTACGGGCAACCGTACGGCTAGAGAAATGACCGTCGCGGCGTCTTCGGACGCCGGCACAGAACCCGGCTTACAGGCCGGCCCGCGGATACCTATCTTGCAGCTGGCGCGAGCGGGGTCGCGTTCAGCGCCCCGTGCATGGACCGCACGGGGCGCTGACGCGACCCCGCTCGCTGGACCGCACGGGGCGCTGCCGCGACCCCGCTCGCCATCCTGTTCGGCACATCCCCCCCAGGCGTCACCCTCGGCACGCGATTCGATGAAGAATTGGGGCAGACAGGAGTGCTTGGCTTCAATGGCCCTGGCGGCGTGTATTAGAATCCAACTTCGGGTGCCTCCCCCGGCGACGTTTCGACCGCAACGTTGCCTTCCCATCCACCCACAGGGGTACACCGATGAACCAGCGACCCACCGATCCGCCGGCGATCCCTCCGACCCTCGTGTCCACGACCCGGACCGCACCGCAGCGGCGCACGCTGCCGCCGTACCGGGTGGTGCTGCTGAACAACGCCGCCCAGGACATGATGTTCATCGTGCGCACAATCATGGAGTTGACGCGCCTGTGCCGGGCGGAGGCGACCCACAAGATGTGGGAGGCGCACCACTGCGGCCGCTCCACCCTGCTGGTCACGCACCGCGAGCGCGCCGAGCTGTTCTCCGAGCAGTTCGCCAGCAAGGGGCTGACGACGACGGTGGAACCCGCGTGACTCCAGGGCGAGCGGCGCAGCGTTAGCCCGCCGTGTCTGGCGCTGGGCGGCGTTAGCCCGCCGTGTCTGGCGCCGCACGGCGTTAGGCCGCCGTGTCTGGCGTTGCACGGCGTTAGGCCACCGTGTCTGGCGTTGCACGGCGGGCTGACGCCGCGCCGCTCGCCTAAATGTCGGTCTTGAGCAGGCAGTGCAGCAGGCACTCGATGGCCCGCGGCAGGTAATCGGGTTCGTCGTAAAGCGGGATGCCCAGCGGCAGCGTCAGGGTGTACGCCAGAGCGGTGCGGATCAGCTCCCAGGCACCGACCCGCGGGTCGAGGTTGCGGCGAAAGACGCCGGCCTGCTGCCCTTCGCTGATGATTTGCGCCAGCAGCGTTTCGCTGTCGAGGTAGAACGACCGCAGCGACGCGGCGATTTCCGGGTCGTCGGTCTCGAGCAGCGTGCGGTGCATGATGCGAAACTCCAGCGCGATCTCGCGCGTGGAGCCGAGATAGCCGTCCATGATGGCGTGCAGCTTCGCCAGCGGATCGGCCAGGCTGGCGGTGTCGGCGTGCCAGCGTTCGAGCGTGGCGGCGCGAATCTCGGCCAGCACTTCCAGAAACAGCGCTTTCTTGTTCTCGAAATGACGGTACAGCACCGGTTCGGTGACGCCGGCGGCGTCGGCGATTTTTTCGGTGGTCGTGTCCTGGTAGCCGAGCGTGACGAACAGCTGCTTGGCGTGCTGCAGCAGCTGGCGTTTGCGCTCGGCCTTGCGCATCCGTCCGGACGGCTTGCCCGGCTCGTCGCCGCGGCGTCGCGGGGCGGTCATCGGTATCCTCACCTGGAGCTTTCGGGAACAGAGGGGTGGCGAACGCCTATTCTAGCGGCGGCGGGCGGCGGCGTCCCTGCGGGGTTTTTGCATGGGCTGGAAGTCGCTGGCCCCGTTTACGTTTCGCGCGACCTTCAACGCGGCTTCGCTCCTTTTTGACGCCAGCCCGGCTCGGAACGTTTTGCGCCGGGCCATTTCGTTTCAGCCGAAAGGTTGGTGGGTAAGAGGGGCCGGGTGTCATTTCGTTTCGTTTTTGCTCAAAACGGTTTGAGGGGCTAAAAAGGAGCAAGGCCCGGATCGAGGCCCTCCTGTCCGCGGTCCTGGAGGCCCTGGCGGAGCATACTCGCGGAGTAAGCGGCGCTCGGGCGAATCGTCTTTGTTTCCGAACGCACTGGCGCGGTTCGCAGCCGCGTGGACCACAAACGGCAGGCCAGCGCTGCCAGGCGCCGCTTCTCGACGTGTGAAAAAGTTGGCGTTCTTGGCGTTCTTGGCGTCCTTGCTGTGGCAACCGCCGCCGGTGGTTGTCGCGCCGTGCCACCCCCACGGAGCCAGGGCGCCAAATCTCGACGTGTGAAAAAGTTGGCCCCCTTGGCCTCCTTGGCCCCCTTGCTGCGACAGCGCAGGCCCCTGCCGGTCAAGCTGTGCCCGCCGTCCCACCCCGTGCGCGATCCGCGTGCGAAACGGTCAGCTAGAGCGGTTCGCAGTTGGGTGTAGCGGAAGTCGCCAGACTTCCGTCCGGTGCTGCTCGGAAGTCTGGCGACTTCCGCTACACCCATTCGCAATCTGCAATAGCGTTACGCGCGCATTTCTTGAACGACGACTTTGCCATGCCCGGCGTGATAAAGGGTCGTCCAGTCCTCGCTGAAGGCGCTGTCGTGGGTGTGCATCGGCAGATTCATCTGGTGGAGGGTCGTGCGGTTGGTCATGTTGTGGAAGAGAATGAAACCGTTGCCGCCGCCGCCGATCGCGCAGAGCCAATGGTTGTCGGGGTGCCAGACGAGCTTGTTGAAGAGGCCCTGCTGATTGCCCTGGAATTCGTGGACCCGTTGTCGGCGCGACCAGTCATGCACCTCGACGCGCGACGGCCCGCTCAGGCCATCGACATTGCCGATCTGCCCCACGCCGCCCACGGCAATCTGGGTGCCGTCCGGCGAGAACGCGAGTGAGCGAATCCCACCGATCGAGCGGATGCGCTGCACGCCGTCCCAGGTGTAGAGCGATGGCACTTCCACAGTCGAGAGTCGTTGGCCGGTCGCGACGTTCCAGATGCAGACGCGGCCGACGCGGTCACCGGTCGCCAGCTTCGTGCCGTCGTTGGAGAAGGCACAGCAATAAAGCATGGAGCTAAAGTGGGTGGGAGTGCGTGCCTCGTGGCCGCGCAGCTCGCGCAGGCGTTCCCCGGTCTGGAGGTTCCAGAGCCGGCACACCATGTCGTCGCCGACGGAGGCGAGTTGGCTGCCATCGGGGGACACGGCGAGCTGACGCACTTGCCGGGTGTGCGCGGCAATGGTGCGAATGGCCCGGTTGGTGCCGAGGTCCCACCAGATCAGACGATTGTCATAGCCGCCGGAGACGGCGATGTCGCCACGGAGGCGGACACACGTGACGTAGCGTCCATGATTGGCGAGTTCGCGTGCCGTCGGATTCATCTGGCCCGCGTCGATCTCGAAGACCTTCTGCTCTGAGCTGGCGAGCAGGAGGCGCGACGTGTTGGCCACGCGCGCGACGGAGAAATTGATGCCGGTGCGGTTGATCTGGCGAACGGTGCGCAGGGTGCGCGGGTCGGGGTTCGGCATGGTGGGAATCTCAAAAACAACTGGAGGAATTTAGCCACAGAGGACACAGAGGACACAGAGAAAAAAAGAGAAAGCAAGTGCGGTTTTTGTTTTCCTCTCTGTGTTCTCTGTGTCCTCTGTGGCTATTTTTGTTAGCGTTCTTACGCCAGCACTTCGCGGATCGGTTCGGTGCCGGGGTCGGTGAGCGGGATGGGGCGAGCGCCCAGGTGATAGTTCTTGCGGTGGTTGATGCCGAGGGCGCGATAGATGGTCGCGAACAGCCGGGCCGCATTGATTTCGCCCTCGGCGACGTTCGCACCGGAAGCATTGCTGCGGCCATAGACCGACCCGCCGCGAATGCCGCAACCCGACAGGGTCGTGCTCCACGCCGAGGCGAAGTGGTCGCGGCCGACGGACGCATTGATCGCCGGCGTGCGGCCGAACTCGGAGAGCGTGATGACCAGCGTGTTGCGCAACAGACCGCGTTCGTCGAGATCGTCCAGCAGTGTCGCCATGACGTGATCGAGTTCGGGAACCAGTTCCTGGCACGATTCAAAGTTCTGGGCGTGCGTGTCCCACCACGCCCGACCCACGCGAACGAACGGCACGCCTGCCTCGCACAGCCGACGCGCCGCCAGGCACTGCCGGCCGAACAGCGTCGGGCCGTAGCGATCGCGCATGCGCTGGGGCTCCAGATCGATGTTAAACAACCGCTCATTGGCCATGATGCCCGACACGCGGCGGTAAGCCTGATGATGGCTCTCCATTGCCGGGGAAGTGCGGCCGCGTTCAAACATATCGCTGAGCTGATTGCGCAGTTCGGCGCGTTCCGTGTGATCCTGAACGCTGATGCCGGTGCGGCGAATATTCTCCGGCACCATTGACGTGGTCAGGTCCATCGAGCCGAAGCGCGCGCCCAGGAAGCCGGGGCTGCCGGGGGACATGTTGCGTCCTTCGGTCGCGGTGTAGAACGAGACGTAATCGGGAACCTGGCTGCCTGCGAGCCCCATTTCCCGGGCCAGCACGGCACCGAGATCGGGATAATCCACGCTCGGCTCGCCCATGCGGCCGCGCATCATGATGCGGGCGGCGCTGCCGTGATCGGCGTTGCGGGTGTTGAGCGAACGGATGATGCAGGTGTCCTTGAGTCGGCTCGCCATGCGCGGCATCAGTTCGCTGATGCGGATGCCGGGCGTCGAGGTCTGGATCGACTGGAACGGCCCGCCCGTTGGCACGCCGGGCTTGGGGTCGAAGGTCTCCAGCTGGCTGGCCCCGCCCGCGAGCCAGAGCATGATGACGCGCTTCTGATTGCGGCGCAACTCGTCGGCCACCTGAGGTGTGCCGAGCACCTGGATGGCGGTCATGTCGGCGAACGCCGCGCCCCCGGCCAGTGCCGCGAGCGAAGTCAGGAAGCCGCGCCGGCTGACGGCATGGTCGGACGAACCACAGAATTGCTTGCGAGACATTGGTAGGAATCCCCCCGAGGTAGGTACTGACGATGTTAGCGTACCGCATGGGGCGGCGGAAGGCGAGCAAAATAATTGGTCAAAGCGGGATTTCCTTGGGGGATGGTCGGATAGCCGCGCCGGTGTCTTGCTTGCTTTTGACAAGGGGTGGTAAGATACACCAGAACGAAGCCACTCCCCGAAACGAACGCCAGGAGGAACTGTGACTACCCGTAGCGCCGCCACGCCGCTGGCCCCGCCGTTGCCAACCGGCCTCCGGTTTACGGAGGAAGACCTCGACCTCCTCCTGGCAGCTTTGCCGGAAAAGGCCCGGGAGCGACAGGCGGACATCCGGCGCTTCTGGCGGGAATTACCACGCTTGCTCGACGAGGGCCATCAGGACCGGGTTGCCCTCCTTCACGACGGGGAACTGATTTCGCTGTGGGACTCCCTGGGGGATGCCACCCAGGCCGGCTACGACCGATTTGGCCCCGAGGGCCGGTTCCTGACTTCGCCGGTCAGCGCGCTGGAGTTCCTGCGGTTGCGCCAGTACCTGGCCCGACTACGGAGTCAACCGTGCCCCGGTTGATCGGCCCACTCCAGGGCCAGGGCGCGATCGTTGACCTGCTCGTCGGTCTGGGCCTGGCTGATGCCCGGCAACTTCGCAACGCCCTGCGACCCATTCCCCAGGCTCGGCAACTCCTGGCGCTGGTTGACACCGGGGCAGATGCGACCTGCCTGGACCCTGTCGTCATCAACCAACTGGCATTGCCGATGGCTCACCTGAGCCTGGTCAACGTGCCGGCGATCATGGGCCTGGGGCTTGCCACCCAACATCGAGCCGGGGTAACGATCCTCCACCCCTCCGGCAACCCGGCCGATCACTTTGTCGTTGCGGAAATCCTCGTTTGTGAATTGCCCCTGCAATCCCTCGGCCTCGATGCCGTCGTGGGCCGTGATCTGCTCGACCGCTTGCGTTTCACCTACGATGGGCCCGGTCGGACCTTTACTCTGGATTACTGACAGGGCCGGGCCGAAGGTCTCCCCGCCTTCCAGTCCGGAGACCAGGCCACAACGAGCGGAATCCGGTGAGCGTCAGGTTCGTTGGTGGGACAAGTGATCAGTTGGGTGTGTATTGGCGGTTCCAGAAGGCCTCCCATTGGCCTTTCTCGCTACGGTACAAGGCGCGCAAATGGCAGAGCGCGTCCGCACCGTCCTCGCCCCAGCGCATCCCCGCCAACTTGAGCCGTTGCCCCACGACGGTCTTGCAACCGCTCTCCACGGCGCCGCTGCCGATATTCCAGCCTTGCGCCAGGTACTCAGGGTACTTCATCCGGTGTGCCTGCCGCTCCAAATAATCGACCACGTCGGCGACGGCCTCAGCCATGCCGGCGCGGCGCGGCCAGGGGTCCTCGCGCAGCAGCGCCGCCAGCAGGGCACCCCCCTCCTCCTGGAGCAGCCGGCGCCACTGCCGCGCTTGCTCCTCGGCCGCGGCCTCGTCCTTGGGGTGCAGCACGCGCGCCAGGCCGGTGAGCCGTTCCGCGGGGTGGAAGAAGTCCAGGATGACCACCTCCACCCGGGGGAAGTTTTCTTCCAGCCGGTCCTCCAGGCCGTTGCCACCGTCGGTCAGGCCGATCCAGAGGTCGGCGCGGTCCATGCCGACTTGCCCCGCGGGCTTGCGCAGTAGCGGCCCGAACTCCGCCAGCGGGTACAGCCCGGCGCCATAACGGGTCCGCACCGGTTCGGGTTTCTCGTCCGGCCAGGGCCACTCGGGGGCGAGGTTGGCGACCAGGCCCACGTAGGCCATGCGGCCCTCGGCGGCGGCCCCGCCGGCCCCTTGCTGGCGCACGCCGGTGGCGTCCAACTCGACGTAGGCGCAGGTCCGGCCCTGGTAGTCCTTGTGCCAGGGCCAGGCGACCTTGGGCCCAAAGGTCCGGCCAGCCTGGACGTCTGCGGCCAACCGCTGGCCCGCGGCCTCGGTGGTCCGCTCGACGGTGGATTCGCCCAGCCGGACGCCAGCCATTTCGTGGACGAGGTCGGCCCCTTTTTCAAAGCTGTCGGCGACCGTGCCGGCCAGGGTGGCCACGCGCTCCAGCCCCGGCGTCAGGTGCCGGGCGGTCAGCCCGGCCCGCTGGTCGAAGGGAAACAGGCCCTGGCCGCAACGGCGGCAGAGGTAGTAGGCGCGCCGGTAGCAGACCGGACCCACCAGGCTGGTTGGCCGGTGGGCCCGGTGGGAGTGGAACTCGGCGGCCCCGCCGCAATGGGGGCAGCTTACGCTGGCGCCCTCGTAGCCGTTTTTTTTGCGCCAGGTGCTGCTCCAAAGCCTTGGCGGCGATCTGGTGGGCGAGAGCCCGCAGCCGGAACTCCGTGGCACCGAAGACGTGCTCGTCGTCGGTCGCGAGCAAGGTGCGGGCGATCTCCTCAATGTCAGCGTCGGTGGCGTCGTGGATGGCTTGGGCGAGGGCCTGGGCCGGGGTGAGTTGCTCGGGCGGCAGCAGCGCGGATGACATAGAGGCCTCCGTGTCAGGGGGAATTTCCTACCGACGCATCAAAGCTGGCCTTTGTGTACAAAAATTCCACCAACTTTCAAGACGCTCACCGAGCGGAATCGAAGGCGGTGATTTTCTGTCGCTCCTGGCTGCCGGGCCTGGTAAGGTGTTTTCCAGCCCCCATTTCCTGGCCCCGAGGGTTGTCGCCATGACCCAGCACCCCGCCGACCTGAACTTGCTGTACGGCATCCTCGCCCTGCAACTGGATTTCATCAACCGCGACCAACTCGTCGCCGCCATGAACGCCTGGGTGCTGGACAAAAGCCAACCCCTCGGCGCCATCCTCGTGGGCCAGCAAGCGCTCGCTCCCGAGCGACACACCCTGCTGCAAGCGCTGGTGCAGGAACACCTCAAGCAGCACCACCACGACCCGCAGCAGAGTCTGGCAGCGCTCAGCTCGGTTGCGTACGTCCAGCGCGACCTGCAACAGATCGCCGACGCCGAGGTGCAGGCCAGCCTGGGCCACGTCGCCAGCGCCTCCGCCGCCGGCGAACGATCCGAACGCCACCGCTCCCCACGTCGTGGGCAGGCCGACCGCCGCGGGCGCACGCTTTCGCATCCTGCGGCCCCACGCCAAGGGCGGCCTCGGCGAAGTCTTCGTGGCCCACGACGAGGAACTGCACCGCGAAGTGGCCCTCAAGGAGATCCAGACGCAACACGCCGATCACCCGGACAGCCGGACGCGCTTCGTGCTGGAAGCGGAAATCACCGGCGGTCTGGAACATCCCGGCATCGTGCCGGTGTACGGCCTGGGCCAGTACGCCGACGGCAGGCCGTTTTACGCCATGCGCTTCATCCGGGGCGACAGCCTGAAAACGGCCTGCGAGCGCTTTCACCAGGCGGACGTGCCGGGGCGCGATCCGGGACAGCGGACGCTGGAACTGCGGCAACTGCTGGGCCGGTTGATCGACGTGTGCCAGGCCATGCAGTACGCCCATGACCGCGGCGTCCTGCACCGCGATTTGAAGCCGGGCAACATCATGCTCGGCAAGTACGGCGAAACGCTGGTGGTCGATTGGGGGCTGGCCAAGGCGCTGGGCAAATTTTCGGAGCCGGAAGCGTCCGCGACGGTAGCCGAGGAACCCACGCTCCGGCCCACGTCCGCCAGCAGCGCCGGGCAGACCCTGTACGGCTCGGCCCTGGGCACGCCCGCCTACATGAGTCCGGAGCAAGCCGCCGGACGCCTGGATCAGCTGGGACCGGCCAGCGACGTCTACAGTCTCGGGGCGACGCTGTATTTCCTGCTGACCGGCAGAGCCCCGTTCGCGAAACGCGAGGACGGCGAGATGCTGCAGCGTGTGCAGCGTGGCGACTTTCCGCAGCCGCGTCAGGTCAAGGCCGCGGTGCCGCCGGCCCTGGAGGCGATTTGCCTGAAGGCCATGGCGCTGGCGCCGGCCCACCGTTATGGCAGCCCGCGGCAGCTGGCCAGTGACCTGGAGCACTGGTTGGCCGACGAGCCGGTGAGCGCCTGGCCCGAGCCGTGGACGGTGCGCACGCGGCGCTGGGTGGGCCGGCATCGCACGCAGGTAACAGCGACGGCGGCGGCGCTGGTGGTGGCCCTGGTCGCGGCGACGGTGGGGGCCATCTGGTATCAGCATGAGCAAGCACAACGGGAGGCGGAGCAGGCCCGGCTCGCTGCCGAGGAGAAGCAGCGGCAGGCCGAGTTGGCGGTGCGAAAGGAATACGCCAACAAGGAGGTGGGCACGGCCCTGACGGCGGCGGACGACAAACTGCGGAAGTTGCGGCAGCAGATCGACGATCCGAAAAACGTGCAGGAGTTGTTGAGTGAACCGGACAAATGGCACGACCAGTTGCAGGCGGCGCGAGCGGACTGGCAGCAGGCGCAAAAGCTGGCGGCGGGCAATGAGGGGTTGTTGGAGTCGCGCTGGACGGCGGCGTTGTGGCGGCTGAAGGAGCGTCTGGAGTGGGAGGAATCGGGGTATGATTTGGCGAATAAGTTCGTCGGCGTGCGCTTGCGGGCTTCGACCTCGGTGGAAGGCAAGGTCGATTTTCGGGTGGCGGCTTGGGAATATCCCAAGGTGTTTGCGGCAGTTGGCCTGGAGGTAAAGGCGGGGGAGGAAGCCGCGCTTGCAGCACGCATCCAGGCTTCCCCGGCGCGGCCGGCGCTGGTGGCGGCGCTGGACCACTGGGCAGCGGTTGAGAAAAATAGGGCATTACAAGATCGGTTGCTGGCCGTTGCCCAGCAAGTCGACCCGAAACCCTGGCGGGAGCGCGTGCGGGACTGGAACAGCTTTATCCCACCTTGAAACATAGAAAAACCACTACTGGGGCTGGCCGAGGAGGACTTGGACGAGGAAATCGTCGTCCCAGCCGGCTTGGTGGTAGTGCCGCTCCTCGGTGCGGCCTTGCCCCAGGTCGAGCGTGTGGCGGTAGCGGTGCTCGGTGCCCGCGAAGTCCTCCTCCAGCCCGCCGAGGAGGACCTGTTGGACACCGGCGTACAGCGTCGGCTGGTTCTCCTTCACGGCAAGCACGTAGTCGGCCCCGGCCACGACGACCGCGGCGGCGATTTTCTTCCGACAGCCCAGGGCGTCGATGGTGGCCAGGGCGCCATGCGGGGCGAGGAGCTTGACAAGCAGCCCTGGCAGTTCGTCCCAGCAGCGGGCCAGGCCAATTCAACCTCGGCGTTGCCCTTTATTGGAGCAAGGACCTGCCCGGGGCCATCCACCACCACCGCGCCGTCGAAATCGACCCCGAATTCGCCAAGGGCCACGTTAGCCTTGGTGTTGTCCTGCGTGACAACAAGAACCTGCCCGGGGCCATCCACCACCGCCGCGCCGTCGAAATCGACCCCAAATACGCCCCGGCCCACATCAACCTCGGCCTCACCCTGCTTCAACAGGGACAGTTTGCCGAAGCCCACGATGCCACCCCGCCAGGCCTTGAAATTACTCCCTCCTGGCGACCCCCTGGAAAAGGCCGCCCAGCAACGGTTAAAGCTCTGCGAACAACTCCTGGCCGTGGAGGCCAGGGTCAACGCCTACCTCGACAAGGGCGAGGCTCCCACCCAGCCCAAAGAACTGGGGGAACTGATCGACCTGTGTACCAGGTACAAGCACTACCACGCCACCGCGGCCGATCTTTTCCTGCTCCTGTTCAAAGCGCAACCGGCCGTGGCCGACAACCTGGACAGCGGCTACCGCTTCCGGGCCGCGCTCTCCGCCGCGCTGGCCGCCGCGGGGCAGAGCCGCGAACCTGGTGGAAAACTCTCCGACGAGGCCCAGGCCAAAAAGCGTGCCCAGGCCCTGACCTGGCTGCAAGCCGATTTGCAGCAGTGGCGCCAACGCTTCGCCGCCCGCGACCCCAAAGCGCTGCCCGGCTTGCTGACCCGCCTGCCCACCTGGCAAAAGGAGCCAGCGTTTGCCCACGTCCGCGATCCCAACTCATTAGCCAAACTGCCCGCGGAGGTGCACAAGGACTGGGCCAGGCTCTGGGCCGACGTGGAGCAACTCGGCAAGGACATCGCCGCCCATGTCCACACCGAGCGCTTCCCCGGCACCTTGACCGCCCAGATCAAGGAACAGCCCCACCAGGTAACATGGCAAGCCGGCAAAACTTGCCTCATCGACCTGGAAAGCAGCGCGTTCGACACCGTGTTGCGCCTGCACGACGCCAAGGGCAAACTGCTGGCCGAGAACGACGACATCGTTCCCGGCGTCAACCTGCATTCCCGGCTGATCTTCACGCCGAAGGAAGACGGCACCTATCGCCTGGTCGCCACGTCCTTCGAGCAGCGCGGCAGCGGGGCGTACACGTTGACCATTCGCTCCTTTGTGGAAAAGCAATAGCCCGCGACCTCGATCCCCGGATGAGCCGGGATCCTGCTTTGAAAGGATTGAAGATGATTGAGTCGCCAATTATCGCGGAACTGCTCGCCAACGCGGTGGCCGAAGCCACTCCCAAGATCAAGGCCGAGGAATTGTTACGTGTGATTCAGAAACGTTATCGGGAACTGCCGGAGGGATTGGCTGCTGCCGTCCGCGCTTGTGCCGATAGTCAACAACTGGATCGTTGGCTGGATGTGGCCCTGGAAGCCGAAACCCTGGCGCAGTTCCGCCAACAGACTGGCCTGTGAGCAACAGGGGTGGGCAGTGGTCGGTGCGGAACCGGATCGGCGCCGCCAGGTTGCCGAGCGGCCTTTTCGGTTCGTAGCGGAAGTCGCCAGACTTCCGGAGCGCCTCCGGAAGTCTGGCGGCTTCCGCTACACCAAAATGCAAACCGCTCTGAAGCCACTCAATGATTAAACCGAAACTCTGCGCTCGTCACCAGCGCCCACACCACCTGCTGGCACGCCGCCTCCGGTCGATCCGTGCGGCTTTCCATGTAGGAAACGAGGACCTTCACTTCCTCCGCACGGGCGGGCCGACCGAGCACCGTGCGCACCGCCAGATGGACACGTTTCGCCAGGTCCGGTTCCTTCGCCAGAGTCGCCGGCAACGCGCCCGGGCCCTCCAGAAGCGACTTCTGCAGCGCCTCATTGTTCGCGAACAGCATCGCCTCGGCGACCCCCACCTGGAAGCGGTCGGTCGGCTGAGCGAACAGATTCGCCAGGCCCGACGCGCTATTCTCGATGGCTTCAATGCGTTTCTCGACATCGGTCGCGAGCGACTTCGGATCGGCGGTCGCGATCTTGAGCGAGGCCGCCAGCTGCATCGGCGCCAGCGCCCGCACGGACGCGACCGCGAACAACCGGTCATCGGGTGTCTTGTCGCCTTCCCAACGACTCGACCGCGCATACGCCTTCGAGAGCACCAGGCCGCGTGCCAGACGTTTCAGATCGTAGCCGTGTTCGGCAGTGTCGCGCGCCAGCCAGTCGAGCAACTCGGGATGGCTTGCCTTGTTCTCGCTATGCACCTGATCGAGCGGCATCACCAGGCCGCGGCCCAGGAAGCGATGCACCATGCGATTGGCGATGTTACGGGCGAAGAAGTCCCGGCTCTCCGGCGCCAGCGCGATCTCCACCAACTTGGCGCGCAGACTGAAGTTCGGCGGCGCCGGCGGGGCTTTGGCCTTTTTGCCGAGATTGAGCCGTTTCTGCTCTTGTTGTTTTTCCGCACCGGTCGGCGCCTTCATGCCGGGAGCGTCGATCTTCTTGCCCGTCAGGAAAAGCACCGGCGATACCTTCTCCGTGCCCTTGTTCGGGATGTATTTGACCACGCCGAAGTCGCGCTCGCCCAGAAAGCCGCCGCTGTCCACCGTGCGGGCAAAGAACGATTTCATGCCGTAGAACTGATCTTGAGTCCATTGCTGGACGTGCGGATGATCATGACACTGGGCGCAACTGACATTCACACCGAAGAAGATGCTCGAGGTGTCAATGGTGAGTCGATTGAGATCTTTCACGCGCGTCTTGAGGAATTCCGCAGCCCCCGCGTGCTTGACGGCCGTCTCGTCGGGAAGCATGATGTCCTTGAACATGCGATCCCAGCGGTAGTTCTCGCGGAAGCTGACCAGCAAATAATCGTACAGCCCTTTACCCCCGCCCTTGCGCGGCCGGTTGTCGGCGTATCGCATGAACGCATAGAAGCTCCGGGCACCATGTCGGCTGAACGTCGGTGAGGCGAGCAACCGATCAACGAGTTTCACCTTCCTGTCAGGGTCGCTGCTCTTGAGGTAGTCGTCCACCTCGGAGAGCGTCGGCACGCGGCCATTGAGATCGAGCGTCAAGCGGCGCAGGATGGCGGCATCAGACGCTGGCGGCGCGGGGGTGATTTTCGCCGCCGTCAGCCTGGCGTCGATGTAATGATCCACCGCCTGTTCGATGGTTCGATCCGCCGGCAAGAGTTTGTCTTGCGCCAACACCGCGGTCGAGCTGAGCAGCAAGCAAGCGCACGCAACAAGCTTTTGCATCATGGCCAGGACGCCTCCGTGGGGGAGGAAAGGTGGGATGGCAGGAAGGCTATGAAAGAGGATACAGCAATGAGGGACAGGAGGCAATCAAAAACACTTGCCGAGTCATGGAGAATCCTTGAACCTGTGGGCAGTCGAGCCAGCAGTTACCACGTCAGTCCTGCCTTGCGCGTCGCTTACATCGACCGATCACTTCCAACAATCTGGTTGCCGCGGCGGCCTTTGCCCTTGCACCTACCCCGCCGGCGCGCCAAAGTGCAGTTGCCCGTCTTGAGGAACTGCCCATGCCCACGATCCGGCACGCCCTTCTAAGCGATGTCGGCCTGCGCCACACCACCAACGATGACCGCGCCCACGCCGACCCCGAACGCGGCCTGTACCTCGTCAGCGACGGCATGGGCGAAGCCAAATCAGCGCAACTGGTCGTGGACACGCTGCCGGGCCTGCTGGCCGAGGCCGTGCCCGCGGACGCCGACCTGACGCAGCCCGACACCGCCGCCCGCGTCAAACAAGCCATCGCCACCACCGGCCGGCAAGTGCGCGACGCCCGCCGCGCCGACCCTTCGAGAACCGGCGCGACATTGGTGCTGGCACTGATGCATGGCGACCGGGCGCTGCTGGCCCACGTCGGCGACAGCCGCATCTACCGCTGCCGCGCCGGCAACCTGGAGTGGCGCACCCGCGACCATTCGCGGGTGCAGCGGATGCTCGACCTGGGCTGGATCACCGAAGGCGAGGCGCTCCTGTCACTGGGCAACGGTGGCCCGACGCGCTTCCTGGGCATGGCCGAGGACGCCGTGGCTGACGTGTGCGTCGAAACTCTGGCAGGCGGCGACCGGCTGCTGCTGTGCAGCGACGGCCTGACGGAGATGCTGACCGACCAGCAGATCGAGGCAGTGCTGCGCCAGGCGCCGGACACGGAGACGGCGTGCCGGCGGTTGGTCGCGGCGGCCAACGCGGCCGGCGGTCGGGACAACGTGACCGTGCTGCTGCTCGACGTGGCCGAAACGGGCTGAGAGCAACTTGCTCTTTTTCGTGGACGGCCCCTGTGCTATGGCACGCCCCGCTTGCCGGAGCACTCCGCAGCACCCGCGCAGTCCGCAAGCACCCCGTCGCGCCGGCGGCCGTGTCCCGCACGCTCCACCGGCGCCGTTCGACCCCTCGTCTCCTTCCGGCTGCCGACGCCAGGACGGCGCGGCTCGCCGGCGACAAAGGATCCGATCATGCGTAAGGAAGCGCTCGCGGTGCTGACCGTCGTGGGCACGGTGTTGTGGATCGCCCCCAACCCCGCCCTCGGTGCGCAGCTTTGAGGGCCGGGGGGGTGCTCACCCCAGATGATCGGCCGTGCGCCGGTCCAGTCCGCCCCGCTGTTTCTGCCGCCGGCGCCACCGCCCCAGCAGTACGTCCGGCCGGCACCCCAGCAACCCTATCCGCAGGCGCAGCCGCAGTGGAACCCCGGCCCGGCGCCGACCGCGGCGCTGCCGCCGCCGGTCATTCGCGGCAAGGCCGAGGATGAGCCACTGCCCGCCCCAGTACCGCTCGCGCCGTCCAGTCCGCCGCCGTCGCCCGCGCTGCTGCAACTGCCCCCGCCGAGCGCACTCGGCGTCCGGGACGCGGCCCTGACACCGGCCGCACCGGGGCTGGACTGGAACGCGGTTCACGCCCAGCTCCAGCGGCTCGGCGCCGTCGGCTTTCAGGTGAGCCGGCTGCCGCAGGGCGGTCATCGGGTGACCTTCGTGTTGCCCACCGCGCAGGCGGGGCAGACGCGCCACATCGTGGCGGACGCCGCCGACGAGGCGGCGGCCGTCCGGGCGGCGCTGGCCAGAGCCGAACAGGCGGTCTTGCAGCGGTGACAGTGTCTTCCGCCGGGCGGCTCGACCCCACCGGTTGAGCCGCCCGGCGGATTTTTTTCGCCCTGGGTTGTTTGCGCCGGCCTGAATCGCGTGCTATGGTACAGGGGGAGAGTACGTACCAGGGGCCGACGCGAGACGCATCATGAGCCTGACCGAACTGCAAGGAGTTGCGAATACCGTCGTTCGCCGCGCTCAGCGCCAGGGGTTCGTCTTGCCGCGCGACATTCGCGCCGAACTGACACGGATGGGCTTGCCCGAGGAACAATGGAAGGATGTCATCGAACTGGCCCGCGAGTCGCTCCATTTTCGCCAGGGCCGCTATTTCTTTCTCTCCAGCGTCAGCCCACGGCTGCGCCAGGAACTGACGCAGCAACAACTCATCGCGCGGGCCATCCAGCGCCTCATCCGCCACCACCGCACCCAGACCAGCCCGAACGACCGCCGACGGGAAGACCGCCTGGATTTCATCCAACCGGTGAAGGTGCGATCTGACGATGGCCACGAAACCACACTGTTGAGCCGCGACCTCTCCACCACCGGCATTCGTCTGATCGGCACGCGCAGCCTGCTCGGCCAGAAAATCCGCGTGCAGTTGCCCGCTGGCGACGATGGCTCCGTCCTCACCTTGCTGGTGCGCATCCTCTGGACCGCCGCCATCGGTGACGAACTGTTCGAGAATGGTGGCTCCTTCATCGAGATGGTCGCGCCGCCGACCGAGGGGCTCAAGCTGGTCGGCACGTCGTGAAGGTGAGGGGGTGAATGGGTGAGGGGATGAATGGGTGAGGGGGTGAAAGAAGCTGTCTTTTCACCCCCTCACCCATTCATCCCCTCACCCATTCACCTCGTACGGTCCATCTGCTCCAGGACTGCGAGAATGGCCGAGCGGCAGTCCAGGGCCGTCGCCTCGTACTGGCGCTCGTAACCCGGTGCCGTTTGCACCGTACAGATGAACTTGTGGCCGTTTCCGAATGACTCCTGCCGATACGATACCATTTTGCGCGACTTCAACTGGGCCAGCAACGAATCGTAGTCCCCAGACCCCACCGGCGAGGCGTAGGCGCTGGCGGGCACCAGGCCACCGGCGGCGGTGGGACCCGGCGCCGACGGTGCGTCCGGCAATGGCTGCACCACCACCGGTTGTGGGCGGCCCAGCGTCACACCGGGCGGCCCGTGTTCCTGCAGCCGCGGCGTGGGCGCCGGCGCCGGCGCGGGGTTCACGACACTGGTGGGCACCTGCCAGCTGCCGACCGGCTGTGCGGTGCGCTTGCCCTCCTCAATGGCCAGGCCGGAGCGGGCGCCCGGCAGCGGATCGCCCAGGGCCATGGCGGCGTTGCTGCTCGACGATGTGGCGGTTGGGTTTGACGGCAAGGCGGACCACTTCGTCTTGGTCGTGGGCGTCGGCGAGGTTGTGGCCGTCGGCGTCGTCAACGGGTAAGTCTGCGGTTGCATCTCGCCGACGAGCGGGTCGCCGGCGCCCAGCTTGGACGGAGCGACCGACGGCGCTTGACAGCCGGCCAGCCAGACCAGGGCCGACACCGCCACGGCGCAGACGAAACGGCGCGGCCGTCGGGGGGGCAGCCCCCGCGGGCGTTTTCCGGGCTGTGGTTGCCTTGGCATATTGACCCACTTGCCGCGCCGGCTAAATTGACGCTTCATCAAGAATTGTTAATCGGTCGTGAATGTCCCTCCCCTATAGGCAAAAGAAAGAATTTTGCAATGGCAGCTCTGCACATCGCCGTCATCGCCGGCGACGGCATCGGCCCCGAGGTCATCGACCAGGCCGTGCGCGTCGTGGACGCCGCTGTCCGCCGCGAGAACGTCCGCCTCGACTGGAACCGCCTGCCCTGGAGTTCCGCCTATTACCAGCAAACCGGGCACATCGTGCCGCCGGACGGCTGGGACACGCTTGCCCGGCACGACGCCATTTTCCTCGGCGCCGTCGGCAGCCCGGCTGTTCCAGATACCGTCACCGTCCACGGCCTGTTGCTGCCGATGCGCCGCAAATTCGACCAGTACGTCAACCTCCGCCCAGCCTACCTGTTCGACGGCGTGCAGTCGCCGCTGCGCGACAAGGCGCCCGGTTCCATTGACATGCTCGTCTACCGCGAGAACACCGAGGGCGAGTATGCGCCGGTCGGCGGCAAGCTGTACCCCGGTACGCCGCACGAGGTCGCGGTGCAGACGGCGGTGTTCACGCGCCGCGGCTGCGAACGCATCATGCGCGCGGCGTTCGCGGCGGCGCTGAAGCGGCGCCAGCGGCTCACGTCCGTCACCAAGTCGAACGCGCAGATTTACGGCATGACGCTATGGGATGACGTGTTCGCCGCGGTGGCGCAGGAGTTCCCGGAGGTGCAGGCCAGTTCGCTGCTGGTGGACGCGGCCGCGATGGACTTCGTGCGCAAACCGGAGGTCTTCGACGTGGTGGTGGCGAGCAATCTGTTCGGCGACATCCTAACGGACCTGAGCGCCATCGTGACGGGCAGCGTGGGGCTGGCGGCGAGCGGCAACGTCAACCCCGAGCGAACCGGGCCGAGCATGTTCGAGCCGGTCCACGGCAGCGCCCCGGACATCGCCGGCAAGGGGATTGCGAACCCGTTGGCGGCGGTGCTGTCGGCGGCGCTGATGCTCGACCACCTGAACGTGCCGGCGGCCGCGGCGGCGATCCGGCGGGCGGTGGCGGCGGTGCTCCGGGCCGGTAAGCCACGCACGCCCGACCTTGGCGGCACGGCGAAGACGGCGGACGTGACCGAGGCGCTGCTGGCGGCGCTGTGAAGGGCCGTTTTGTTTGAGCCCGCAGCGCCAGCGCGAGACATCCTTCGCTGGCGCTGCGGGCTCAAGAAAATACAGGGCAATTCCGTATCAGTCCCGACCGCGCTTTCGCCTCACTTCAGGGACTCCAGGTAAGCGATCAAATCCGCCAACTGGCCCGGCGTCAGGTTGCTCACCACCCCCTCCGGCATCGCGGACATCTTCTGCATCTGCCGCATTTCAATGTCCTCGCGCTGCACGCCGTTCGTCTCCCGGATCAGGGTTGTGCTGGCGCGCTCGCTGACCACGAACCCGGTGAAGACCTTGCCGTCGGCCATGACGAACCGATACGTCTCAAACCCCTGCGCGATCTTTCTGGCCGTCGGCCGCCGAGTGACAGGCGACGCACGACTGGCTCTTGTAATTGGCCTGCGAGCGGCTACGTTGTTGCTGGAGCGGTTCGCACGCGGATCGCGCCCGGGGTGGGACGGCGGGCACAGCTTGACCGGCAGGGGCCTGCGCTGTCGCAGCAAGGGAGCCAAGGGGGCCAAGGGGGCCAACTTTTTCACACGTCGAGATTTGGCGCCCTGGCAGCGTGCGGCTGGCACGGCGCGACCACCACCGGCGGCGGTTGCCACAGCAAGGACGCCAAGAACGCCAAAAACGCCAACTTTTTCATACGTCGAGATGCGGCGCCTGGCAGCACCGGCCTGCCGTTTGTGGGCCACGCGACTGCGAACCGCGCCAGCACGGGATCATTTTGGCCATTCGTGGTTGGTCCGAGCCCGAGCGCCAGCGCGGGGCCCCGCGCTGGCGCTTGGGCTCGGATCAGAGACACGCCTGTTCCCCAACCAGGAGAGGGTCATGTTCACGAATCAGGTGATTCGGAGCGTCCTTCGGCCGGCGGCGCCGGCCCTGCTGTTCGCCGTCCTGATTTTGACCGCCGGCCCCTCGTCGGGTCAGGGCAAAGGCGGCAAGCAGCCCGACTTCATTCCCGCCGGCTACGACGACTATCAAACCATGCTCGACCGGCTCGGCATCAAGCAGATGCGCAAGGGGCGCGATTCCAGGGTGAAGGACACCTCCGACGAGGCGACCGCGAACCCCTACAAGGAAACCATGCCCGACCTGATGACCTTCAAGGACGGCACCAAGGTGAAGACCGCCGACCAGTGGCCGAAGCGGCGCGCGGAGATCGTCGAGGACTTCGAGCGCGAGGTCTACGGCAGGATTCCGAAGAACGTTCCGAAGGTGAAATGGGAGGTCACGAAGACCGTCGAGGGCGAGAGTGGTGGCATCGCCACGGTCACCAAGACGCTGGTCGGCCACGTCGATAACAGCGCGTTTCCCAAGATCAAAGTCACCATTCAGGCCAGCTTCACCGTGCCCAGATACGCCAGGGGCCGGGTGCCGATCATCATCCAGTTCGGCGGCGGGTTCGGCGGCAAGGGCGGCCCGAATTCGTGGCAGCAGCAGGCGCTCAACAAGGGCTGGGGTTACGGCACGATCAACCCCAACAGCATCCAGCCGGACAACAGCCGGCTGCGCGAGGGCATCATCGGCCTGACCAACAAGGGGCAGCCGCGCGGCCCCGAGGACTGGGGCGCGTTGCGTGCCTGGGCCTGGGGCGTGAGCTGCCTGATCGACTACTTCGAGGCCAACCCGGATTCGGGGGTCGATCCGACCAAGGTGTGCATCACCGGCGTGTCGCGCTACGGCAAGGCGGCGCTGGTCGCCACGGCCTTCGACACGCGCATCGCGGCGGGGTTCGTCGCCTCCTCCGGGGCGGGCGGTTCCAAGCTGCACCGCCACATCTTCGGCGAACTGCTGGAGAACGTGGCGGGCCGTGGCGAGTACCACTGGATGGCCGGCAACTACCTCAAGTACGCGGCGACGGAGGCCAAATTCGGCAAGAAGACGGCGGCGGACTTGCCGGTAGACCAGCATCAACTGATTGCCCTGTGCGCCCCGCGGCCGTGCTTCATCAGCATGGGCGTCCCCCCGGGGGATCCGAACTGGATCGATGCTCGTGGCAGTTTCATGGCCACGGTGCTGGCGGGTCCGGCCTACCGGCTGCTCGGCAAGAAGAACCTCGGCACGCCCGGGGACTACCTGACCGACAAGCTGCCCGCCGTCAACACCCTCATCGGCGGCGAGTTGGCCTGGCGGCAGCACAGCGGCGGCCACACGAACGTCCCCAACTTCCCGACGTTCTTTGAATGGGCCGGCCGCTACATCCCCTCACCAGGGCTGACGAAGAAGAAGTAAACAGCGCCCAGACGACGCGCTCCGCAATCAAGGATTTGTCTGGGGCAGCAGCGGTATGGGCCGGCGCTCCGGCGTGGTCGGGTCGATGCGGACGTAGACGATTTCCGCCTCGGTGACGTGCAGCGCGTGGCCGTCGCGCTCCGCCTCGACGCGCACCTGCATGGTGATCGACGTGCGGCCCATCTTGACCAGGCGCGTGTGGAAGCTGACCACGTCGCCGACCAGCACCGGTTGCTTGAACTCGACGCGGTTGACCGCGACCGTCACCACGTACGCCTGACCGCCGCCGGCCAGCGTCACCACCCGTCGCGCCCCGACGGCACCAGCCTGGTCGATGTAGCTCAGGATGACGCCGCCGAAGATCGACTGAAAGGCGGTGAACGGCTGGCCGCCGTGCAGCACCGTCGTCGGCAGCGGGTTGGCGTCACGCGGCATCATGATGACCTGGATGGCGGTGTACCAGTCGTCCATGGTGATCCTTGCGCTTCCTCATGGTCCCGGCGAGCGGTGTGGCGTCAGCCCGCCGTGGTTCTCCAATCACAGCGGGCTGACGCCACGCCCGAACGCAACACGCGCTAATTTAGGAGTTCTGATACGCCTGTTGCGCGTCCACCTCGGCCCAGTAGGTGTTGTAGTCCAGCGTGGTCGGGTCGGGCGGTGCGTCTGACGTGGCGACCTGCCAGTAGGTGTTGTAGTCGCTCATGTCCACGCTGTTGTCGGTGTCGCCGTTGTCCGACGTGGCCGGGACGCTGGTGTCAGTCGTAGCGGTCGTGTCGGTCACCGGGGCGCTGTAATCGGTCGGGGTGGTGTCGTCGATGGTGACCGGGGCGATGTAAAGGGTCGGTGTCGTAATCGCGGTGTCCGTGCCCGTGTCCACGGGGGCCGGGGTGTTGTAGCAGTTCGTCGCCGGGGGGTAGATGGCCGTGACCGTGGCATTGTTCATCGTGTTGCCGGTGCTGACGTTTACCGGGCAGCTGGGCGGCGTGCCGGAGTTGGTGCAGGGCGAGGTGATGATGATCGTCTGGGTGTACGTGGTGGAGCCGTTGTCCTTGTCGAAGATGCGGCCGTAGACCGTGACGACGCCACAGGCCGGGGCGGTGAGGGTGGCGGTCGCGGCGGTGCCGGCGGCGGCGTAGGTGGTGGCCAGGTTCGCCGGGTTCGTGGCAAAGCTGTAGTGGTAGCCGGTCGCCGTGTCCACTGGCGACGGATCTGACGCGTTCGTCAGCGCCACGCTGAAGGAGGCGCCCGCGTTGACGGCCGCGGTGGGCGCGGTCAGGATCGCGGTCGGGAGGACGTTGAGGGTGATCACGACCTGGCTGTAGGTGGTGAAGCCATTGTCCTTGTCGAAAATGCGGCCGTAGACCCTGGTGCCGGGGCCGTTGTCCGGAAAGCTCAGCGTGACCGAGTTGGCGGTGCCGGCAGCGGCGTAGGTGGTCGGCAGCGTGGTCGGGTCGGTGCTGAAGGCGTAATGGAAGCCGGCCGCCGTGTCCACCGGCGACGGGTCAGATGAGTTGATTAGCGACGCCGTGAAGGTCTGCCCCTCGTTGACCATCAGGGGCGCAATCAGGCCTGCCGTTGGGTTGACGTTGGTGACTGTGACGGGCGCGCTATAGGTGGTGAAGTCGTTGTTCTGGTTGAAGACGCGACCGTAGAAGGTGTAACTGCCGCTGTCCAGGAAGATCATCATGACCGAGTTGGCGGTGCCGGCGGTGGCGTAGGTGGTGGCCAGGTTCGCCGGGTTCGTGGCAAAGCTGTAGTGGTAGCCGGCGACCGCGTTCGCGATGGATCCGTCGTAAACGCCAGTGAGGAAAACGCTGAAGCGGCTGCCCTCAGCTATGGTCGTCGGCACGCTGAACAGTGCCGCCGTCGGGCTGCCGTTGGCCGGCTGGATCGGCTGGCTGGAGGTGGCGAGGACGGGGGCCACGAAGGTCGCGGTCGGGACGGTGGTGTCCGGGGTGCTGACGGTGGAGGCGTGGGTCGGCGCGCTCGTCCCCAGCGCGTCCAGCCAGTTTTTCACTTCACCCGGGCTGGCAGGCCGGCCCAGGACGCTCTCGTAGGAGCCCGCGACCCAGTTCTGCGTGTCGGTGCCGTAGCGGGCCACGCTCTCCGGTGAGCCGACCATGACGGCCGCCGCGTCCAGGTTGTTCTCGCCGGCCTTCAGGTTGTTGACCCAGCTGCCCAGTTCATGGACGCCGGGCGCCCGCCCCAGGTAGCGCTCGAAGTCCGAAGTCACCTGGTCGGCCATGCGCTCGGGGCTGGTCGCGATCACCGTCGCGACCGTCTGCGGGCTGACGCCGTGGCCCAGCTGCCCCAGCCAGCCGTTCACCTCCACAGCAGAGGGCGTGCGGTTCAACAGATCCCTGTACAGGTCTGTGACGAAGTCCGGCCCGACGCCGCCGTGGTCGGCGACGTACTCGGCGGAGCCGGCGAAGGCCGCGTCGATCTGCGGCGTCGTCAGGCCCCCCGCCAGGCCGGCGGCCCAGCCGTTGACCTCGGTGGAACTGCCCGGGCGATTCAACAGGACCGTGTAGTCGTCGCTGATGATCCGAACCGCGTTCTCGTAACTGTGGGTGATGGCGCTGGCGACGTCCGAAGTGGTGACGGCCGGCACGAAACGGGCTTCCAGGGCTTCGATTTCGGGGCGAACGGTACGGGGGGCGTGGCGCTTCATGGCTGGGGCTCCGCGGTGGT
Source organism: uncultured Gemmataceae bacterium (assembly GCA_963750165.1). GTDB lineage: Bacteria > Planctomycetota > Planctomycetia > Gemmatales > Gemmataceae > CAVVPN01. The sequence continues at coordinate 3,019,586 of CAVVPN010000003.1, forward strand.
GGTGGGGTTGGTGGAAAGGTCGGTGGGGAGGAGGGGAGGGGTCGTTGCTGCGGTTGCAGTGCTTTCATCCGAAGAACGCGCCGCCGGCCGATCCTTGCGCCACAATTACCGGAAAGACGCGGAGCCGACGACGCGGCGCGCGGCGACAGGCCGCCGGTACTGCGCAGTACCGGCGGCCTGTCGCCGCGCCGCTCGCTGGGGGATGTTTGCTAATCCTGAGAGTCCTGATACGCTTGTTGCGCGTCCACCTCGGCCCAGTAGGTGTTGTAGTCCAGCGTGTAGGGGTCGGGGGGCGTGGAGGACGTGGCGACCTGCCAGTAAGTGTTGTAGTCGCTCATGTCCACGGTCAGCGGACCCTGATCGCTGCTGCTGGTATCGACTGCGACCGGAGCCGTGTTGTCGCTGCTGTTATCAACCGGGGCGCAGTTCGCGGTGTTGTCACTGCTGTTATCGACCGGGGCGCTGTTCGCGGTGTTGTCGTTGCTGTCCGTCGAACAGGTGTTCGTGGCGGCGGGGGCGGGGATGGCAGGGGCGGAGGCGGCGTTGTTCACGCTCAGGACGTTCAGCCAGCCCTGCAGTTCTTTCGCGTCGGCCGGCCGGTCCAGGACGCTCTCATAGGTGCCCATCAACCAGTTCCGCGGGCTGTCGCCGTAGCGGTTGAAGTTTTCCGACGAGGCCACCATGTCGGACACCACGTTCAGGTCGTTCTCGCCGGCACGCAGAGCGTTGACCCAACCGCTCACCTCGGCACCGCTCGGCGTCCGCCCCAGGTACTGCACGTAATCGGCGGTCACCTGATCCGCCAGGTGTTCGGTGCTGTTGGCGATGACGGAGGCCACCGCCTGTGGGCTCACGTGGTTGTCCAGCTGCCCCAGCCAGCCGTTGACTTCCGCGGTGTTTGGCGTGCGGCCCAGCAGGTCCTGATACAGCCCGGCGACATAATCCGGTCCCGCGCCGTAATGGTCGTTGACGTATTCCGCTGAGCCGGTGAACAGTGCATCGACCTGGTTCAGCGTCATGCCGGCCTCGACGCGGCCGACCCAGCCGTTGATCTCGGCCGGGCTGCCCGAGCGGTGCAGCAGGTTCGTGTAATCTTGACCGATCACCCGCTCCACGTTCTCCGTGCTGAAGGCGATGGCGTTGGCGATGGCCGGGTAGGTGACCGACAGGACGGTGCGGGCTTCCAGGGTTTCGACTTCCGGGCGGACAGTACGGGTGGCGTGGCGGGCCATGGGAGTCTCTCCGCGGCTGGGGGTCGGTGGTGGTGGGTGGTCGAGGTTGAAAGCGGGTGGGAGGTGTGGGGCTGGCCCACGTCTTCAGTTGCAGCGCTTTCACCCAGTAAACGCGCTGGCGGCCGAGACTTGCGCCGCAAAAGAAAAACCACGAAAAACACGGAAAAAGACAGAAGAGTGGGTGAGCGGGGATTGCGTGGTTTTCTTTCCGCACGCTCTTACCGCGCCGCCCGCGTCGAGCGCAGTCGCTGGCGGTAATACTTCAGCCCCGGCACAAAGAAGCTCAGCGCCGACACCACCCCGAACAGCAGCGGCCCCACCTCCGGGAACAGCGCCATCGGCACCGCCGTCAAAAAGCTCACCACTGCCGCCACATAGAAGCCGCCCGAGAGTGTGCCTGCCTTGAACAGAAACACCATGCCGGCGCACACCGCCAGGATCGGCGACAGCGTCAGCACCGGCAGCGGCGGCCGCAGCAGCACTTCCACAATGAACGCGCCGACCGACGCCACCACGCCGGCCGCCCAGGCGTGCGCCATCTGCCGCTCCACGAACGTCACCGGGCCGCCGCGCCGCCGCCAGTTCCAGAAGAAGGTGCCCCACGCCACCAGCCCGCCGCCCCACAGCGCCACATACGGCCCGTGCTGCTGCACGCCCAGCCAGTACATCACGTTCGTCACCGCGCACAGCAGGAACAGCATCAGGCTTTGCCACATCCACAGCAAACCCCAGTTCTCCAGCACCGGCGCGTGGTGGGTCTCGCGCAGCAACCGCGACAGGAAGTATGCCAGGTTGCTGACCCGCGCCGCCACCGGCTCGCTCTGCAAAAAGGCGTCAAGGTCGTCGGCCAGCGCCGCGGCGCTGGCGTAGCGATGTTCGGGCCGTTTTTCCAGACATTTGAGACAGACCAGCTCCAGGTCGGGGTCAATCTGCGAGTTAAGCAACCGCGGCCGCACCGGCTCCTCGCTGCGCACCAGCAGCAGCACGTCCACCGGCGTCGCGGCCTGGAACGGCGGCCTGCCGGTCAGCATTTCGTAGAGGATGGCGCCGAGGCTGTACACGTCGCTGGCGGGACTGGCGGCGCCACGGCCGCCGGCCGCCTGCTCCGGGGCCATGTAGCTCGGCGTGCCGACGATGGCGCCGGTGCCGGTCAGGTTGGCGCCGTCGGCGACGCGCTTGGCCAGGCCGAAATCGGTCACCAGCGGCTGGCCCTCGGCGTCGAGCAGCACGTTGCTTGGCTTGAGGTCGCGGTGCAGGATACCGTTCTGGTGGGCGTGGTGGACGGCCCGCGCGATGGCTGCCAGCAGTTGCGCCGCCTCGCGACTGGGCAGCGGTTTGCCGGCGATCCGCTGGGCGAGCGTCTGACCAGGGACGTACTTCATGCTAAAGTAGGCCCGGCCGTCGCACTGGCCGACCTTGTAGACCGGCACGATATTGCGATGCGACAGCCCCGCCGCGGACTGGGCCTCGCCGCGAAAGCGCGTCACGTCGGTGACCGTGGCCTGGTCGCCGCGCAGCAGCATCTTGACGGCGACGTGGCGGTTGAGGCTCGCCTCCCACGCCTTGTAAACGACGCCCATCGCGCCGCGGCCGAGTTCCTGGAGCAGTTCATAGTCGCCGAAGATGCGCGGCAGCGTCTCGGCCAGGGCGGTGCTGGCGGGCGCGGGGGTGCGGTCGTGGCAGGGCGTGGCCGGGTCGGCGCGGGCGAAGGACTCCGCCAGCTGGGCGAGGTTGACGAGTTGCCGGAGTTCGTGGACGAGGTGCGGATGGTCGCGGCCGAGGCGGTCCCAGTCGGGCGGTTGGCCCCGGCGCTGCTGCTGCGTCACCTCGGCGAGCAGGTTGGCGAGTTGCTGGTCGGCGTCAGCATTGGTGGGGGTCATGAGCGCGTCTCTTCTTGCGTGGGGCAGACATTCCTGTCTGCCATAGCGCCTGGCAGACAGGAATGTCTGCCCCACGAAGCTAAGGGCCTGTGCGAAAAGTAGGTGCCGCGAGCCGAGCGGCACCCGCTGCGGGTGCCGCTCGGCTCGCGGCACCTACTTTTCGCACAGCCACTAGGCGTCCGCGGCGGCCTCGGGGTTGTCGGGCTGCAACAGCGCCCGCAGGCGGCGCAGCGCCCGCAGGTAGCGCATCGACGCCGCCGCCTCCGTTAATTTTAGCAGCAGCGCCACCTCCTGGTTCGACAGCTGCTCGAAGTGACGCATCAGGATGATGTCACGGTCGTCCTCGTTGAGCTGGGTGATGGCGGCGTGCAGGCGGCGCTGCAACTCCTGCTGCATGGCGGCGGACGCGGGCGTCAATTCGGGGTCCAGGAACTGTGCTGCCAACTCGATGGAGGAGCGGTCGGCGAACGCGGCGGGCACGATCGGCTGTTCGCGGTCCACGCCGCGCTTCTGCGCCTGACGATGGCGACGGTGGGCGTCGATGAGATGGTCCTGCGCCAGATGCCGCAGCCACAGGTGGAATGGCATGGTGCCGTTGCGCAGGAAATCGTCCAGGCGGCGGCTGGCCTCGATGAGCACTTCCTGCACCACGTCACTGGCGTCCACGCGCGCGGCAATCGCTGGGTCGAGCCGCAGATCGATCATGCGCCGCACCGCCTCACGATGGCGGGCGAGCAACATGTCCACGGCGCCGCTGTCGCCGTGGCGCACCTGGTCGAGCAGTTCTTGCGTTTCGGTCGAGTTGGACCACATGGTTGTGCCTGCGTCGGAACGGTTCGGCCACGGCTCGGTATCAGTATCCTACGCCGGCCGGCGCGGCTCGTCACGCCCCGGGACGCTGGCGGTCGGCACGAAAGTGTTGCAAAATGCCGACGGATCGCGTACCACCGTGTCAGACACCAGAAAAACCGATCCGGGGCCGGGGCATGGGTAGCGAGATTGCGGGCAAGGCGAGTTTCAGCGGCGTCCGCTACGCCCAGTGCTGGGAGGACGCCGACGTGCTGCTGCACGCCCTCGACGTGCGGCCCGGCGACGTTTGCCTGTCGATTGCGTCCGCCGGCGACAACGCCCTGGCCCTGCTGACGCGCCACCCGGCCCGCGTCGTCGCCCTTGACCTCAGCCCCGCCCAGTTGGCCTGCGTCGGCCTGCGCGTCGCCGCCTACCGCATCCTCACTCACCCTGAACTGCTGGAACTGATCGGTTCGCGGCCCAGCCGGCGCCGGCCGGAACTGTACCGCCGTTGTCGGCCGCTGCTGGACACCGCGGCGCGCGACTTCTGGGACGCACACCCCGCCGATGTCGCGGCCGGCATCGGCGGCGCCGGCAAATTCGAGCGCTACTTCGCGCTGTTCCGCCGCCGGGTGCTGCCGCTGGTCCACCGCGGTGGCGTCGTCAACGCCCTGCTGCGCGGCGGCAGCCCCGAACAGCGCCGCCGCTTCCATGACAAGCGCTGGGACACGCCCGGCTGGCGGCTGCTGTTCCGCGTCTTCTTCTCGCGCTTCGTCATGGGCCGGCTGGGCCGCGATCCCAGCTTTTTCGCCTACGTGCAGGGCAGCGTCTCCGAGCGCATCCTCGCCCGCACCCGCCACGCTCTGGCCGTGCTCGACCCGGCCGATAATCCGTATCTACAATGGATCCTCACCGGCCGCCATACCACGGCGCTGCCGCTGGCGCTGCGGCCCGAGCACTTCGACACCATCCGCGCTCACCTCGACCGCCTCGAATGGCGTTGCCAGTCCGTCGAGGATTTCCTGGAGGAACAGGGCAAGGCCGCCATCGACCGCTTTAACCTCAGCGACATTTTCGAGTACATGTCCGACGCCAACTACCAGCGCCTGCTGGAGCGACTGGCGGACGCGGCGCGGCCGGGCGGACGGCTGGCGTACTGGAACATGCTGGTGCCGCGCCGCCGGCCCGAAGCGCTGGCACACCGCCTGCGGCCGCTAACGGACCTGGCCCGGCGGTTGCACCTGGCGGATCGGGCCTTTTTCTACAGCGACTTCGTGGTCGAGGAGGTCGTCGGATGATCCCGCCGCCGCTGGCGATGGCCGGCGTGCTCGCCGTGCTCGGCGGCCTGGTCGGCGGCCTGCGCCTGGCGCAGCGCTTCCTGGACATCCACCCCGAACTGACACGCAAGCTCGTCCACGTCTGCATGGGCCTGGTGACGCTGACGTTCCCATGGGTCTTCGACGAAACCTGGCCCGTCACGACGCTGGCGGTGCTGGCGGTGGCGGCGCTGCTGGCGCTGCGGCTGGTGGGGGCGCTGCGGGAGCGCTTCGGCAGCGTCCTGGGCGGTGTCGGCCGGGTGTCACTCGGCGAGGTGTATTTTCCGACCGCGGTGGCCGTGCTGTTCTGGCTCTACCGTCGTGAGCCGCGCGACCCGCCGGAACGGGCCCTGGTGCTCTACTGTGTGCCGCTGCTGCTGCTGACGCTGGCGGACGCGGTCGCGGCGCTGATCGGCCTGGCCTACGGCCGGCACAAGTATGCGACCGCGGACGGCTTCAAGAGTTTCGAGGGCTCGACCGCCTTTTTCACCTGCGCCTTTTTCTGCGTCCATGTGCCGCTGCTGCTGGGCACCGACACCGGCCGCGCCGAGTCGCTGCTGATCGCGGTGCTGCTGGCCTGGCTGGCGACGCTGTTCGAGTCCATCGCCTGGAATGGTCTGGACAACCTGGCGCTGCCGCTGGTCAGCTTTCTGATCCTGCGCATGGACCTGGGCCTGTCGGTCGAAGATCTGATGATGCGCCTGGGGGTGACGGCGGCGCTGACGGCTCTGCTGCTGCTGTACCAGCCGCGGACGACGCTGGCGGGCAGTGCCGTGGCGGGGGCGTTCCTGGTCGGCTACATCGCCTGGACGCTGGGCGGCTGGCCGTGGGTGCTGGCGCCGCTGATGGTGTTCCTGAGTTACACGCTGCTGTCGCCGTGGGTGCCGGCCAACCGCCGGCGCATCCACAACATCCACGCGGTCGTCGCGGTGGCCTCCGGCGGCATGACCTGGCTGCTGCTGCGCGCATCCTCGAGCAGCCGGAGTTTTTACTGCCGTACACCCTCTCCTACGCGGCCCAGCTGGCGATCATCGGTTACATCCGCCTGCGCCGCTATCCGCGGCCGCTGCCGGCGCCGCTGCTGCTGGCAGTGTGCGTGCTCAAGGGCTGGGCATGCCTGTTCGTGCCGTACCTGCTGGCGGGCGGCACGCTGTTTGGGGCGGTCGTCGGACTGGCGGGGGTGACGGCGGCGGCGCTGGCGTTCGCACGGCTGCAACCGGGACTGGACGACTGCCCGGCAGACACGCCGCGCTGGCTGCGGCAGGCGGTGTGCGGCGCCGCGGCGTCAGCGCTGGGGTTCGTGTGCCTGTCGCTGGCGGCTTAGCGCTGGTGCCCCTTTCACGGGTGGACGCGCAGCAACTCGCCGTCGCCCGGAGCCAGCGTCAACCGCAACACCCGTTGTGCGCCGCTCGTTTCCAGGTCCAGCGGCCGCCACTTCGCCGTCTTGCGGTCGAGCAGTTCCAGGGTGACCTTGCCCTGGAAACGCAACGTCAACTCGCGCGCCTTCTCAACGCCGTGGTTCACCGGCAGCAGATAGCGGTTTTTCCGCTCGTCCTGAAAGACGCTGACGAGGAAGGACGCGCCTTCCGGCTGGAACCACAGATCCGCCGGTGCCTTCTCCGCCCCGATGGGCAGCATCTTGTCGGTGTGGTAGACGGCCTGATTTTTCAGTTTCAGGAGCACTGGCCCGAGGGCTTTCAATTCGAGCGCCACGCTGGACACGGTTTTCGCCTGGTCACTCAGGCCGAACACCGGTTTGCCGTTTTCGAGGACTGCGTTGCGATCCTTATCCATCTTGCAGGTGACGAACCAGGGCGGCCAGAAATGAAACGCCTGCACGCCGTACGCCAGGGCCACGTACATCGACTGGCGGAGCTTCTCGGGGGAATTGTTCGAGCCCAGGCAGCGCATCTGCGGAATGTCGTGCTTGGCACTCAGGTCGCGGAACATGCGCAGATAGAGATAATAGCGCTCCGGATGGTTCTTCGGCCACCAGTGGTAATGGTAGTAGTCGAGCACCATCGGCTTGACCACCTGGACGAATTCGGGGAACTGATTGTATTCGGCCCGGTTGATAAACAGCGTCGGGTGCCTGGGGTCCGCGGCCTCAAACGCGCGGGCGATTTTGGCGAAGCCGGGGAAAGCCTTGCTGGTGCGCCGGTCGGAGACGAAGTAGCCGAACACGGCCGGATCATCCTGCAATTTGGGAGCGGCCTGGAGCAATTTGTTGACATCAATGCTTCCGAGTCGCACCTTGAGGCCAGCCTTGCGGCAAACATCCAGCTTATCCAGCTCGGCCTCGACGCAGTTGAAGCCCTTGCTCGCGGTGTATTTCGCCAGCGCCAGTTGCTGCTCGGGTTCGTTGGGAAAATCGGCGTAGACGATCACCATGATTTCCGGGAACCGATACCGCGGCCCCGTGGTTTTGGAGGCATCACCCTGAACCTGGCCGCCGCCGGCCCATGTCCCCGCTGCGAACAGCAGGGCGATCAGCAAGCCGAGGCAACTTCCCGCGCCGATACGAAGCAATGTGAACCTGCACCGGAACATTGACGATCCTCTCGAAAAGACTCTCATCTCGGCCGCGTGATGCACACGGCGTTCGCGGAGAACGTACCAACCGCGCAGCCCATTTCAAGGCCCCGGCTCCTGCGGCGGTCGCAGCACCAGGCGTTCGCCCAGCCACCCGCACAGGCCGCCGACGATCGCGCCGACCGCCGCCCCGCCCACCGCGAAGCCGACCGCCCAGCGCGCCGCCGTCAGCACCACGTCCGTGCTGCCCGCGAGCAGCAGCCCGACCGCCGCGCCGTCGAGGCTCGCCAGGCAGCCAGCCACGACCGCCCCGATCAGCACGCCCTTGAGCACACGCCGCATGACGCCCCCTCAACTCCGCCCGGCCGCCAGCGCCGCCACCGCCGCCACGATGTCCGCGACCTCCGCCAGCGCCCCGACGCCGACATCATCACACGCCAGCCGCTTGCTCACCGGCCCGACGATGCGCAGCGCCGGACAGGTCTCGTTGATCCAGCCCGGCAACTCCTCCAGGTCGAGTTCGTCCGGCGCCGGTCGCCCGGCCACGTCCACGGCCAGCTGGCGCAGGTGTCGCGCCGTCAGCGGATGCTGCCACATCAGCGTGTTCATCGCCGGCGCCAGCAGCACCGGCCGCGCCCGGTCCCACGCCCGCCAGACGCAGGTGAGGCAGTTGTCCGCCAGCCCGTTCGCCAGCTTCGCCAGCGTGTTCGCGTCCAGCGGCGCCACCGCCAGCACGTCCGCCCAGCGGCGCAGCTCGATGTGCAGCACCGCGTCGTCGCGCTGGTAGCGCCGCCCTGCACCGCGACCCGGCCATTCGTCCTCGTCCAGCGTCACCACGTCCGGGTTGCGCCGCGGCCGCGCCGGGTCGAGCGGGGCCAGCTCGGCGGGGTCGAAAAAGTACAGCGCTGCCTGCGTCGCCACCACGCGCACCTGGTGGCCGGCGCCGCGCAGCGCCGCGAACAGCAGCGGCGTTTTGATCGCCGCCACCGAGCCAGTCACACCCAGCAACACGTTAGCCATGCCCGCGCTCCCGGTGCAGGCGCTCCACCTCGGTCAGCAACTGCATCACCAGGTCGCGCCGGCCGACGCGCTGATACGCGCCGCCCACCGGCCCCAGGTACGCCCAGTCGCTGGCGCCTTCCAAAGTGTTGGCCACCATCAGATCCGCGGCGGAATGCTGGCGCGAACGCTCCGCGATCTCCAGCAACCGCTCCTCACTGACGCCGACCTCCAGCTTGAACTTGACCAGCACGCCGCCGAACCCCCAGTCCGCGCGCACCATGTCCACCAGTTTCGGCGTCCGCACCAGACGCAACCACAGTTCGTTTTCGTCGCTCTTGATCTTGCCGGCGGCGCGATCCAGCAACCGCGGCGCTTGCCCGGGACCGCCGCGCCATGCGCCGCTGTCCGGGTCGAAGCGGGTGTCCGCGGCGGGGGCGTAGACGCCGGCGGCGCGGTAGTCGCTGACGGCGGCGCTGTGAATCACCGCGTCACAGCTACGGCGGACGTGCTGTTGCATCAGTGCTTGCAAGTCTTCAAACGTCCGGTAGCGCTCCAGCCGCCAGCGTTCGTCCGGGGCCGGCGGATCCTCGGTCAGTTCGCGAACGGTGTCGGGGTGGGAGGTGAGCAGCGTGACGGTGTGGCCGCGCTCGTGCGCGTGCAGGGCGATGCCGGCGCCGGTGCGGCCAGTGAAAATGTTCGTCAGGCAACGGACGCGGTCAATCGGCACCAGCGTGTTGCCGGCGGTGACGAGGACGTTCATGCGCGGACCCAGTCGGGGTCGTGGTTCCACGCGCTTATTGTAGGCGGCCCGGTTTCCTCTGGACCATCGCGCCCGGCGGCGGCGGCCCGTCCAGCGCTGCCAGGTGCCGCAGCAGGGTCACCTCCAGCGCCGGGTAGGCGGAGGCCAACCGCGGTCGCAGCGGCCCCGGCCGGGCGTTGGTCCGCAGTTCGCGCAGATAGCCGACCAGCGCCTGCTTCGCTTCCGGGACGCCGTGCAGCATCAGATGGACCCACGCCCACGCCTCACGGTACTCCGCCGGCGTCATCTGGTGAACCTCGGTCAGTTGCTCCAGCCGGTCCAGGTCGGGCTTGAACGCCTTGCCCTGCTCCGCCCGCAGCTGGGCGATGTGCTGATAGTTGACGCCCTTCCAGCCGGCGGGCACCTCGAAATACTCGGCCAGCCCCTCGTCGAGCCAGATGGGCACGTCCTTGAGGACGCTGTGCAGCAGCGCGTGCGTCAGTTCGTGACGCAGGTCCTGGCCGATGCGTTCGCCAGTGCCCCAGTAGGTGTAGACGAGCAAATCCTCGGTGCCGCCGAAGCGCGGCTGGGCGACGAAGAACGCCCGTCGCTTCGGCAGGTCCGGGTGCCGCGCTTGCATGAACTGCTCGTAACGGTCGCGGTTCTCGAACAGGTGGACCTGAATGACGGAACTGGACGCGGGCAGTTGCAGGTCGCGGCACACCTGGTCGCGCAGGTTGGCGAGATCCTTGAACAGGGGCAGATTGCGGTTGACCTCGAAGTCGGCGTAAAAGACGAACTGCGGTGGCACACGGAACGAGGTCTTGACCGCCGGCGGCGCGGCCGGGGCGACTTCTTTCTCCTGCTTCGCTGGCGGGACGGTATTGAAGCGGAGGAGGTTGCAGCCCACCGCCAGCCAGACCGCGAACACGGCCAGGCTCAGCCTGCGGCGCCACCGGCTTCGGTGTCCCTGCGGAGTCTTCATGTTCCCATCCCTGGGCCAATGGTGTCAGCGCCCGCGCGGGCCGGATTGTAAACAGCGGCCCTGCGTTTGAACAGAGAAGTTCCCGCTCGCCCCCTCAGGCCAGCGGCCGGCCGTTGCGCACGTTGCGGGCGATCTTCGCCTGCGTCACCTGTTCCACCGCTCGCCACCAGGTTTTCCAGTCCCCGCGACCGCGCAGGCCCCACAGCAGGTACACGCGCAGGAAGCGCAGCCGATCCGTGCGCGTCACGCCCGGGTGCCGGTGAAAGCTGGCGTGCAGCCGGGCCAGGTTCTGGACACGACGGCCGCGCGGCAACCGCCGATACAGGTCGAGGCCCACCAGATCAATGAACCACAGCGCCGGCGCCGCGGCCGCCGTCTCCGGCCGCCGTACCAGGATGTTCGCGGCCTTCAGGTCGCGCTGCGACAGCTCGCCGCTCGTGCAGTCCGCGCACCAGCCGCGCCAGCGCGTCGATGTGCCGCCGCAGCAGCGCCAGCCGCGCGTGCCGCGGCCACGCCTCCAGCTCCGTCAGAAAGCGGTGCAGCTCGACAGCATTCTCGACCTTCTCCGTGAGCAGATACCCTTCCTGACTCAGGCCGCCCTTGCGGCGGTGCAGCACCAGCAGCGGCCGGGCCGTCGGCAGCCAGCGCTCGCGCAGGCCGTGGCCGTAGAGCCACGACCGCACCGCGGCGCTGCGGCGCAGCAGCGTCACGAATGGATCGCTCCACTCCGTGACGCGGAAACGCTTGTAAATCACGGGTCGCATCACGCCACCGACGGGCAGTTCCAGTTCGGCCACAGTGGAGCTGCGCGAATCCTTGAGCAGCACCACTCCGGGCTGGGTGAACGGCGCGTCCGGATCGGCGAGCAGCGCCCGCAGCGCCGTCCGGTCCAGGTCCGTGACGGCGTGGCCGGCGACCACGGCGGAGCGCACGCGGCGGTAGTAGCGGTTGTTGACCAGGCAACGGCGGTCGCGGTTGCGCCAGAACGCCAGGTTCGAGTGCCAGGTGCGACTTTCCACGTCGCGGGCCAGCTCCGCCGCGGGCGTCTCCAGCACACGCTGCCAGCGGTCCATCTCCGCAGCCGCACGCTCCGCGCGGTAGGCGTGCCAGCAGCGCAGCCGATCCGCACGGCTGACCCGCAGCTGGAACCAGCGATTGAGCATCACCAGGTTAGCGCGGCCGCGCTGCCAGCCAACGTGTGCGTGCAGCCGAACGTAATGCAGGTCGATGAGGAACAACTCCGGCGTGTCGTCGCGCCAGCGGAGCAGCAGGTTGCCGGCGTGCAGGTCGTGGTGCAGTACGCCGGCGTTGTGCATCCGTGCTGTGAAGCGCCCAGCGCCACCGCCAGCCGCTGCCGCAGGACCGTCTGCCGGGCCGCGTCCAGGCGCGGCAATGTCGTCTCGATGAACGTGTTCAGCGGTTCGGTGGCGGCGAGCGTTTCGGTCACGAGCCAGCTTTCGCCGGTGCCCAGCGTGGTGACGCGCTCGCCCACGGCCAGCGGTACGAACGTCGGCACGCCGTGCGCCGCCAGCTGCTCGGCGATCTCGAACTCGCTGCGTGCCTTCGACGGCCGCACCAGCTGCCGCAGCCACGCCCGCAGATCGTAGACGGGGTAGTGCTTGAGGTGGACATCCATGCCGTCGAGGCGAACCTGGTACACGGTGCGGTGCGGCCCTTGCTTGACCACCCGCGCCCGGCCGTCGCGCAGCCACTGCGCCAGCGGCAGCCCGTCGGCACCGAAGAGCAGGGCGCGGCGCGCGCCAGCACTTGCCAGCACACCGCGCCAACGGTCAGCGCCACCGCGTCCGCCATGTCCCGCCTCTCTCATGGTGAGTCCGAGCCCGAGCGCCAGCGCGGGGCCCCGCGCTGGCGCTCGGGCTCGGACAGCAGCATCAATCACGCGGCCGCTCGCCGCTTGGCGAGCGTGCCCAGCACCTCCAGCCACCGCGCCGCCCCCGCCGCCACGCTGTAGTGCGTCTCCACAAGCGCCCTCCCTTGCCGGCCCAGCCGCCGCCGCAACGCCGCGTCGCGGACCAGCACGGTCACCGCCTCAACCCACTCCGCCGGGTCGCGCGGTAAAAAGCCGGTCCCGCCCGGCCGCACCATCTCGGGGTGGACGCCCACCGGGTTCGCCACCACCGGCAGCCCCGCCGCCAGGTACTGCAGCACCTTCAGGCCGCACTTGCCGCGGCTCCAGTCGTCATCCGGAATCCAGCTGACGCCCACGTCCGCCGCCGCGATCTCCGCCGCCTCGCCTGCCTCGGTCCAGACGCACGGCAGCACCGGCAAGTGCTTCAGTTCAAAAAAGCGGTCGCAGATCAACTTCAGCCGCAATTCCGGCAGCCGCCGGCCCAGTTCCTCCAGCAGCGGCCGGATCGCCTCCAGCCCCTGCAACGTGCTCGACGAACCGACCCAGACCAGCTGCACCGGGCCGGCGCCGCCAGGTTCCGCCAGCGGGTAGCGCTCCGGCTCGACGCAGGTCGGCACGACCTGGACACGGCCGGGCGCGGCCCAGCGCCGCGCCGCGTCTGCCAGGAAGCCATTGCCGGCGACCACCGCGTCCGCGGCGGCGACCACCGCGGCGAAGCGGCGCATCCGGCTGCCGCTGTGCAGGCCGCGCTGCGCGTAGGAGTCGCGCAGGAACACGGCGTCGTCGAAGTCAAATACCAGCCGTCGCGCCGCCCGGCGCAGCAGGTACAGCTGCCAGCGGCGCAGCAATTTTCGCTGCAAGATCACGACATCCGCGTGCCGTAGTTGTCTGCCCAGGGTGAACCAGCCCCACACGCCGCGTGGCCACGGCAGCAGTTCCAGCTGATGGCCGGCCCGGCGCCAGTGCGGCGCGAAGGCGGCGACGCGGTAGCGGCAGCACACGTGGTCGGGACGGTCAACCAGGGCAGTGATGTACACGGCGGTTCTCCCTGACCAGGGGGCGTCACTTCCCAGGAATGACGACGGGTGCGGGCGGCGGCGGCCCCTCGCTCGGGGCGATGAGTTTCGCCGGGGCGGGCGGCGGCGGGTCCTCGTGCGGCGTCACCAACGGCGGGGCCGGGGGCGGCGGCAGCGGCCGCACGCCGCGCGCCTTCCACGGAATGCCGTCGCCGACACTGTAGGTGCCCGTCCTCATGCGCACGTGGAAGTAGTTCTCCTTCTGCTCCAGCACCTCGCACAGGTTCAGGCGGTCTTCCAATTCCAGGTTCGGCGGCACCGCGTAGGCCAGGGGGTAGTAAATGATCTGCTCGGCGCCGGGCCGCAGGATGATCTTGCCGTCCTGCGTCAGCGGGCTGTTCACGTCCGCGACGACCTTGTCAGGGTCGCTGTGGTAGTGGTTGTGCGTCATGCAGCCGAGGATGATGAGCACCGTCAGGCACGTCGCCGCCGCGCCCGCTGGTCGGCTGGACAGCACGCGCTCCATGCGATGCAGCCGGCGCCACCGAACGCCGGGCGCTTGCGATTGGCTGGTTGGGATGGACATCGCGCCTCCTTGCGCACTGCGTTTTTTCCGTAGTGCAGGCGGCCCGCCTGCACCACGTCATCTGCGCCGATCGGTCATGGCCCGCCGGATCTCGCGCTGGGCGTCCGCCTTCTTGGCCGCCTGGCGCTTGTCATGGGCCGCTTTGCCGCGAGCCACGGCGACCTCGACCTTGGCCCGGCCGTCCTTGAAGTACATTCGCAGCGGCACCAGCGTGTAGCCGCGCTGCGACGCCTTGCCGGCGAACTTGTCCAGCTCGCGCTTGTGCAGCAGCAGTTTGCGGCGCCGCTTCGGTTTGTGGTTCAGCTGGTTGCCCATCGCGTATTCGGGGATGTCGCTGCCGATCAGCCACAGTTCGCCATCCTCGATCTTGGCGTAGGCGTCCTCCAGACTGACACCGCCCTCGCGAAGACTCTTGACCTCCGTGCCCACCAGCACCATGCCACACTCCAGGGTGTCGAACACCTCATACTCGTGCAGCGCTCGCTTGTTGCGGCAGATCACCTTGATGTTGTCGTCTTTGTTGGCTTTCTGATTGTGTGCCATATAGCGTCTCCTGCGAGAAATGCTAGCACAACTGGTGCCCGCGAGGAACAGAAGAAAGGAAGCGGCGCAGCGCTGGGCCGCTCTTGCGGCCTGGCGCGTTCGGAAGCAAGGAGCGCCTCCGAGCCCGCTTCGAGCGGTTTGCACGCGGATCGCGACGGGTGGGACGGCGAGCACGGCTTGACCACCAGCGGCCTGTTCTGCCACAGCAAGGGGGCCAAGGAGGCCAAGGGGGCCAGCTTTTTCATACGTCGAGAATTGGCAACCTGGCTCCGTGGGGCTGGCACGGCTCTCCAGAGCCGTGCGGTTGCCACCACGGCTCTGGAGAGCCGTGCCACGGTTTGTGGTCCACGCGACTGCAAACTGCTTTAACCACCGCGCTTTGCCCGAGTGGATCGGCTGGAAGGAATGGGATCCGAACTCCCGGCAGTGCCTTGACGGGGCTTCCCCTATTTCTTGCAGGAGTCCGCCACTTCCAGGCGGTCGTCCTGCACCAGCCCCGCCACGTCGGTCACGCTCCGCCACAGCTCGCCCAGCGCCTGCGTGTACACCAGCTTCGCCTGGCTCAGAATCACCTGCGCCTGCAGCACCGCCGTGTAGTCGAAGCGGGCTTCGCCCTTATCGTAGCCCAGTCGCACCAGCTGCAGCGACTTCTCCGCGTCCGGCAAAATCCGGCTGCGGTACGCCTCCACCTGCTGCCGCGCTGCCAGGTAGCGCTGGTACGCGACGTTCAGCCGCTCGCCCAACCGCAGTTCCACGGTGCGTACGTCCGCAGCGGTGCGGTGGATGTCCGCCTGGGCGGCGGTGATGTTGCCCTGGTTGCGGTTGAAAAACGGCATGTAGCCGCCGACCTCGACCATCAACTCCATGTTGCGCTCGGGGGCGGCGTACATCGGACGCACCTGCACGAGCACGTTCGGGATCGGCTCCACCTTGGCCCGCCGCCACAGCCCTTCCGCCAGGCGGTTCAGCGCCTGCGCCTCCTGGATTTCCGAGGAGCGCACCATCACCGTGTCCACCAGCGGCTGCCAGTCGAAGTCCGGCGATGGGCTGTCCAGGCGGCCGGCCAACTCGCCATACTCCAGCCGCGGCAGCCCGACCGACAGCGTCAGCTGCCGCCACGACGCCTCGGCCCGGCGCTGGGCCACGCCCAGGCGGATGTTGCTTTGCTCCAGCTCGACCCGGGCCCGCAGTACGTCCGGCTCCGTCCCCTGGCCCTTCTTTCGCAGCATCACCGCCGCCTCGTAGCCGTCGGTGGACAGCTTGACGATCTCCTGGTACGCCCGCACCTCCTGCTGGGCCGTCAGCACATCGACATACGACAGCCGCAGCCGGGTCAGCACGTCGAACCAGCGCGTGATCGCTTGCCAGTCCATCGCGGCGACGCCGTGGGCCTGCGCCTCCCGGGCCAGCTTGAGCTTGTTCGCCGTGACGATTTCCTGCGTGACCGTCATGGCGAGGAAGCCGAGTGAGCCCTGCGGGTTACCGATCTCGTCGCTACGCATGGACACGTAAGGGTTGGGGTAGAGCCCAGCCTGGACGAGCTTGCCGCGGGCGAAGTCGGCGCAGGCGCGGGCGGCGGCCAGTTCGGGATAATTCGCGGAGGCCAGGGCGATCAGGTCCGGCAGGGTGTAACGCGGCGCTGCGGCCGGCGGCATCACCGTGAACGGCAGGGCGTCCTGGGCGAGCTGCGGCGGTGCCAGGGGTAGGGCAACCGGCGTCACCGCGTCGGGGATCGGCGGCAGCAGTTTCGCCACGGGCGCGGCCTGATCCTGGCCGCGGGCGCTGACCGCGGCGCTGCACAGCGTCAGGATGAGCAAGATAAGTCGGGTGGTGTGCATGAAGTCCCCCGCCGCAGGACAACGGTTCCCCTCTGTCTTTTCGGCAGACGGCGGGGTGCGCGATGAGGAAAACTTTGCGGTCTTTGCAGGTTGTGCGGGGGAGTGTCTCTGGTCGAAAAATGCGCACCCGGTTGCGAATGCTGCTCGGAGCGGACGCGGAACCTAATTCCCGACCACAATGGCGCCGGTCGTCCCAGCGCGGCCCATTTTTTCCTATCGATGGAAAGGCCCTCTTGATAGTCTGGGGTAAGATCGTCTCCACACCCAGAGGCCCCTGAGCATGTCCACCCCCACCTCGCCGGCAAACCCGTCGCCCGAGTCCCCGGCCGGCGACACCCTGCATTTTCCGCCCGGCGCACCGCTGCCCGCGGGCGCCACGATGTCCGTGTCCCCCGGCGGCACGCCGGCCGCCGCCGCGGACGTGGCGGAGCCGCGCGGCATCCCCGGCTACGAAATCCTCGGCGAGCTGGGCCGCGGCAGCATGGGCGTCGTCTACAAGGCGCGGCAACTGCAACTCCAGCGCCTGGTCGCGCTAAAAATGATTCTGTCCGGCGCCCACGCCAGCGCGACCGAGCGCGCCCGCTTCCGCGTCGAGGCCGAGGCCATCGCCCGGTTGCAGCACCCGCACATCGTCCAGGTGTTCGAGGTCGGCGAGCACGACGGCCTGCCCTACTTCTCGCTGGAGTACTGCCCCGGCGGCAGCCTGGAAAAGCAACTGCAAGGCACGCCACTGCCGCCGCGCGAAGCCGCCGCCGCCATCGAACAACTGGCCCGGGCGGTTCACGAAGCGCACGCGCGCGGCGTCGTCCACCGCGATGTCAAGCCGGGCAACGTCTTGCTCGCCCTGGACGGCAAGCTGAAGATCTCCGACTTCGGCCTGGCCAAGAAGCTGGACGAGACCTCCGGCCAGACGCAGTCCGGCACCATCGTCGGCACGCCCAGCTACATGGCCCCGGAGCAGGCCAGCGGCGGCGCCAAGCAGGTGGGACCCGCCGCCGACGTGTATGCGCTCGGGGCCGTCCTCTACGAGTGCCTGACCGGCCGGCCGCCGTTCAAGGCCGCGTCGCCGCTGGACACGCTGCTGCAGGTCATCAGCGACGAGCCGGCGGCCCCGACGAAGCTCAACGCCCGGCTGCCGCGCGACCTGGAAACCATCTGCCTGAAATGTCTTAACAAGGACCCGGGCCGGCGCTACGCCAGCGCTGAGGCGCTGGCGGACGACCTGGGGCGCTTCCGCGCAGGCCTGCCGGTCGCGGCGCGGCCGGTGGGCCGGCTGGAGCGCACCGTCAAACTGGTGCGGCGCAACCCGGTCGTGGCGGCGCTGCTGGCGGCGGTGGTGCTGGCGCTGGCCGCGGGCGCCGTCACGTCGGCGGCCCTGGCCGTGCAGGCGACGCGGGCCGCCGAGGAAGCGGAGCAGAACGCCCGCCGCGCCGACAACGACAAGCACGCCGCCCAGCAGAGCGAGCAAAAGACCCGGGTCGCCCTGGCCGAGACGGAGGAGGCGTTGGCCGACGGTCTGCTACGGCCCCTGGGGCACCCGGGCGCCAGCGGGTTTTTTCAGGGCGGCATCAACTCCATTGAGATGGTGGCGCTCTGGGATCTCGCCAGCCTGACGCCGGCGCGCGAGCGCGTGCGGACGCTGTTCCTGGAGCGGGCGTTGGCGGACGCCGGCCGGGCGGAGCAACTGGAGAACCGCCTGGGGCCGGCATGCACGCGGCGGTCGGCCTGGACCGCCGCCGCGCCGAGGGGGTGCGACGAGCTGCTCGTCGGCCGGCTCCGCGACCCGAAAGCGAACCTCCCGGTGAAGCGGACGGCCCTGGCGGCGCTGGAGGAACTGGACCTGCTCGATGAGGACAGTGCCCGGGCGGCGGCCGGGCTCGCGGCGGACCTGGGCCGACTGGAAGGCCGTGGGTCGCTGGAGTTCTGGGCGGCGGTCGCCAGGAAGTTGCCGGCCGACCAGGCCCGGCTACTGGACGACCGGATGGCCGCCCTGGTCACGGACGTGCTGCGCAAAGAATATGCTGGGAGCCCTCTTTTCCTGGGGGGGAATTCGGATGTCCTGCTGGAAACCACCGCCCGGCGCCTGTCGGACGGCCAGGTGCGGGCGACGGCGCCAACCCTGGTCGCCGCCATGAACGGCACCGAGGACGCCCAGCAACTGGCCACCCTGGCCCAGGTTCTCGCCGCGCTGGGCCGCCGGCTCCCACCGGAGGCCGCGGATCGGTGGCACGAACAGGCCGCCGCCCGCGTGACCGCCCTGATGAACGGCACCGAGGACGCCCAGCAACTGGCCACCCTGGCCCAGGTCCTCGCCGCGCTGGGCCGCCGGCTCCCACCGGAGGCCGCGGATCGGTGGCACGAACAGGCCGCCGCCCGCGTGACCGCCCTGCTGGATGCCGGCGCGGGAGACAAGGCGCTGTTCCCCCTGGCACAGGCACTCCTGGCCCTCGGCCCCCGCCTGTCGCCGGCGACGGCGGCCGCGGCCGCGAAGCACCTTCCCAAACTCCTGGAAGGGACGAATGGCATGGGGCTCTTCTCGCTGACCACGGGGCTGATGGCCCTGACCGACCGGCTGCCGGAAGCGCAGGCGCGTCTGCTCATTGACCAGATGGCCGAACGATTCCTCCAGGTGCGCGGGGAGGACGAGGGGCTGGGCACCAATTCCCGCATGTACGGATACAGCAGCCTGGAAGCACTGGCCCCGCGCCTGTCGGTAGAGCGGGCCGGGGCGGTCGCGGAGCGCCTCCGCAAATCCCTTAACGACCCCGACACACCCCCCTTGATCGTGCTGTACGCCGTCCAGTCCCTGGCGGTGGTCAGCGACCGGTTGCCGGCGGCCCAGGGCCGACCGTTGCTGGACCAGGCCGCCGACCACCTGCTGCAAGCGTACGGCCCAACCCCGAAAGGCAAGAAAGGGCTGGGCGGCGGCGGCGGCGGCGGCGGCGGCGGTGGCCGCGGCGGCGGTGGCCGCTGGTCAGCGCCGCACCTGGAAGCGGCGAAAAAAATCCGGGACCGGTTGGCGCCCGACCGGCAGGCGGCGCTGGCCCTCCGGTGTGCCGAGGCCCTGGAAAAGCCCGGCGACCTCACCCAGCAGTCCACCCTGACTGCGCTCGAGGTGTTCACCGAGAAACTCCCGGACGCCCAGGCCCGCCGACTGCGCGACCGCGTCATCCTGGCCTTCCTGGGAGTGCTGGAAAGCCCCGAGGAGCCCACGATCACGGGGTCTCACTTCTACCTCCTCAACGCCATGCGACCGGTCTTGAAGAAACTCTCCCCCACGACGGCTGGCCCGGTGGCCGCACGCCTGGCCGATCTCCTGGAGAAGGCGGCAGTTGCCCACGAGGCCGAACTCCTCCAGGGGTTGTCCGTGAGTCTGAATTCGAACACCCGAAATGAGGTGACGGCACTGGCAATTTGCCTGGGCCAGGTGCTGCCGCAGTTGCCGCGCCCGCAGGCTGAGCGGCTCCACGACCGGGCGGCCGACCGCCTGCTGGTGGCGCTGAACAAGACGGAAGGGCTTTACCAGCGCTCCGAACTGGTGGCCGCGCTGGCGAGCCTCAGCGCGAACTTGCCGAAGGACCAGGGGACGCCGTTGCTCGACCGGCTGACCGACCGGCTGACCGCGCCGGGCGCCGAGGAACGCCTGACGCGCAAGACACAGGTCAATCTGCTGCTGGTGGCCGGCGAGCGGCTGCCGCCGCGCTGGGCGGCGGCGGCAGCCGTCGCACTGGTGGACAACCTCAGCGGCTACAACAACCTGAGCGACACCACCCTCGCGAACCGGTTCGGCGGCCCACTGGCGGCCCTGGACGGCGGCGTCCTCGCGGCGAAACCGTTTCAGCCGCTGGCCGACGTGTGCGTTCACCTGGACCGGGCGGCGACGGTGCAACTGCTCAAGCACCCGCTCTGCGTCGGCCGGACGCGGGGGGTGGTGCTCGACCATCTGGCGAAGTTGCTCGGCCGGCCGGCCGGCCGGCGCTGGGACCTGCTTGCGGAACTGCACCGCCGCCATCCCGAAACCGACCTGGCGGCGCCGCCGCGCCCAGCGCCGAAGGGATCGCGGACGGGCTGGATGCATTCGCCCTGCAGCGGAGATTCCCGTATTTAATGGGCGGGGGTGGCATGGGTGGCATGGGTGGGTTCGGCTTTCCCGGCGGCCGCGGTGGTTCCGGAGCGCTGGGGCGTCTGGGCGGCGGGCGTTATTGAGTGCCGCGCCACCACCCGTCCCGGTTACGTTTCGCGCGGGTGCTGTCGGCGGCGGTTGCGCCGGGCGTGGCGGCTGATTTGCAGCCACTCCGCCCGCAGACCGTCGCGGTCACCGGGCGGCCCGGTCAGACCCTTGCGGACCAGGTGCCGCCAGACCTGGTGATACAGACCGCCACAGGCCGCGTCGTCGCGGCGGGCGCGGATGGTCGCCGCCGAGCGCCGCTCCGCCTCGGCTTCGCTCATGTGCGTGTCGTAGAAGGCGCAGCCGAACGGCGCCGCGTCGTGAACCGCACACTTGCCGTCGAAGTGCCACTGGCAATGGCCGTTGGCCTGGCGGGCCGGGACCAGCGTGGGGAAGGGTTTTTCGGGCAGGGCGCGGAGGTGTTGCTCGGCCCAGCGGAACAGGTCCTCGCCGGGTGGACAGAGGCGCGTCAGGTCGTCCACGTCGAGGCTGCCGGGTAGGTGGCGGCACGGGGCGGCACAGTAGGCGCAGTCGCAGACGGTGCGGCGGAAGCCGTGCTGTTCACGCTCCGGGCGCGGTTCCCCATCGGCGGTCATTGCGATTCCCACGAAGAATGGTCAGCGCCGGGTTAAGTAAGTTACTGCCGCCGTCAGTCCTGCACGACGAGTTCATCGATCTTTTCGCCGGCGGTCTTGCGCACCATCTCAGTCCTCCGCCCCGCCGCCATCCCCGGAAAGTTGGTCGAGTTGCTTCTGGGACCTCACTTGCAATAGGTCTCCCCAAAGCCGGTGCAGTCGGTAGCGCAGCTGGTTGGCTGATTTCAGCTCGTCAGGGGAGAAGTCTGCCTTCACGTCTCCGGTCCAGTCAGAGAGGTGGAGGGTGTAGAGCGCGCGCCCCCGGGCGTCTTCCCGCCTCTCCCACTCGGCCTTGACTCGGGCAGCCGATGGCCCAAGGATTTCCTCAAGGCGATTCGTCGCTTGCTGCAGGAGCGCATGTTCTTCGCCACGCTGCCTGGTCTGGTCTGTGTATGTCACGTTCATGGGGCTTCCCCGAGATTCCGCCCACGCAAAGGTGGTGACCAATGGTTTTATACACTTCTGCCAGTCTTACGTCGTCAAGCCCATGATCGCTTAGAGCTATTGCAGATTGCGAATGAGTGTAGCGGAAGTCGCCAGACTTCCGAGCAGCACCGGACGGAAGTCTGGCGACTTCCGCTACACCCAACTGCGAACCGCTCTAGCGGACAAAAGGCGAGCGGCGCGGCGTAAGCCCGCCGGTAACGCGATCTCACCGGCGGGCTTACGCCGCGCCGCTCGCCGCCAGCGTGAGTTTTGTCCGGTAGCTCTTAGGGCGTGCAGGTCCTCGACCAGCGCCGCGCCGCGCGCCTTCAACCCTGCTGATCCGCCCTTCATGCCGAGCGCCGCCCATCCGCAAGCAGCCCCGACAACCCGGACTGCTCGTAGCGACGGCAGGCGCGCCAGACGGTCGCCTCGTCGCAGTCGTTCTGTTTGGCAACCTCGCCCGTGCGGCGGCCCTCGGCGATGGCCAGGACAATGCGGGCGCGCTGCACCTGGTATGTGGGCAGGCCATGGCCCTGCGCGATCCAGCGCAGCACCGGTTCATCGGCGGCGGCGAGCGTCAGCCGTCGCGGTTTTCGTCCACGCATGGCGGCGGTCCCCCTCTGGCTTCTTGTTCACGGTCGCAGGATTTTAAGCGCCCTCGACCGTCCGGCGGTAGGGCGTTGGGATCAGGCGCCGACCCCCTGGGACGGGCGCTCCCCGTGCTGGGATGGGAGCCCGAAGGCTCTCGGTTTTTTCACAACGTGTTGCCGAACAGTTCCTGCAATTTCTGCCGATAACTGCGGCTCAGCGTGAGTTTGGTGCCGTCGTGCAGCAGCACCACATAGTCGCCGTGAAACCACGGCTGCAGTTCCTGGATGCGTTCGATGTTGACGATGGTGGAGCGGTGGATGCGGAGGAATTTATCCGGGTCGAGGCGGCCTTCCAGGCCGTTCATGGTCTCGCGAAGCAAGTGCGACTCGCTGCCGGCGTGCAGTTTCAGGTAGTTGCCGGCCGCCTCGATCCAGTCGATTTCCTCGACGCGCAAAAAGAACACCCGGCTGGCGGACTTGATGACGACACGGTCCAGAAACTTCCGGCCGCCGCGCGCGTCCTCCAGCAGCGCCCGCAGCTGCTGGCTGACCTCGTCGGTCTGCGCCCGGCCGATCTGCGTCCGCGCCCGCGCCAGCGCCCGGGCGAAGCGCTCGCGGTCGAACGGCTTGAGCAGGTAGTCCAGGGCGTGGACCTCGAAGGTGCGCAGGGCGTAGCGGTCGTAGGCGGTCACGAAGATGACGCTGGGTAATTGTTCGCTGCCGAGCGCCTCCAGCACGCCGAAGCCGTTCAGCTCCGGCATGCGCACGTCCAGGAAGAGCAGGTCGGGTTTGTGGTCGCGGATGGCGGCGACGGCCTTGACGCCATCTTCACATTCGCCGATGACCTCGACATCAGGCTCCGCCTCCAGCAGCGCCCGGATGCGCTGCCGGGCCAACGGCTCATCGTCGATAATCAAAATGCGTATGGCCATCAGTCTCCCCCCGGGGTGGGCCGTGGTCGAACGACTGGGCGGCGCACACAGCCTGGTCGAACGGGTCCGGCGGGCGGTCGTCGGCTTCTCCGACTCCCTCGCGGTAAGGTACGGTGATGGTCACGACCACACCGCCCTCCGGTGGGCTGCTTATTGCGAACCGGTGGGCGTCGCTGTATAGCTGCCGTAGCCGGGCACGTGTGTTGGACAGCCCGACCCCTTCCGTGTAATTCGCCGCCAGACCGCCGCCATTGTCGCGTACCTGCAAATGCAAGCAATTCTGCTCACGGCGAGCCGCGATGGCGACGCGCACCGCGCCGCGCCGCGGCGCCACGCCGTGCCGGATAGCATTCTCGACAAGCGGTTGCAGAAGAAGGTTCGGGATCTGCGCGTCCATGACCTCAGCGTCCACGTCCAGCAGGACGCTCAGGCGCGGGCCAAGGCGGGCCTGTTCGATCTCCAGGTACGGCTTGATGAAGTCGAGTTCCTGGCGCAGCGTCACTTCCTGGGTGCCGGCCGTGTCCAGGGTGGAGCGCAGCAGTTCGCCCAGGCGGGCGATCATGCGGTCGGCCAGTTCCACGTCACGGTGGATCAGTGCCGAGATGGCGTTGAGCGTGTTGAACAGGAAGTGCGGCTGTAATTGCATCTTGAGTACCTGGAGCTGCGCGACGGCCAGTTGCGTCTCCAGCTGCGCGGCACGGAACTCCCGTTCGCGGTATTTCTGGTACAGCGCCACCGCCTGGCCCAGACCGAGCACGACCCAGAAGACAGTCAGGTAGTAGAGGAAGCGGGCCCCGAAAAAGAGCTGAAACAGATCCCAGTCGCTTTTGCCCTGAATGGGGGACCAGTCGGGGCGAACGATGCGTTCCCAGGGCACGTCAAGGGCGACCTTGAGCAGGGCGAGGCCGACGGAGGCGGACAGCAGGAGCAGCAGGGGCCGCCGCCAGTGGTGCTGCCCCACGGGGAAGCGCTGGGCCAGCCACCACATCACCGGCGCCAGCAGTCCCAGACCGTACCACCCCGCCATCGACAGCACGACGCACTGCGTCAGCGTCATGTCCTCGCGCTGCAGCAGGTTGATGAGGAACCAGGTCTGACTGGCCTCGAAGGCGCCAAGGAACGTCCACAAGGCCAGTTGCAAGCCGACCCACCACCACAGCGACCGCCGTAGCAGGAGGTCCGTTGGGGCGATGGGAGAGGGGTGGGACATGGTGGCTACAACGCCCTTCGGGTTGGTGTGTCGGCGGAAGGATCTGCTTCGTTCGTAGTACCGCCTTCAGGCGGTACTACGAACGAAGAACGCACCGGTTCACGGCAACTTCAACGCCGTGCGCCACTGCTGGGCGGTGGTGCCGGCGTCCTGGCCGGTCAAGTGGCGCAGCGCGTCCAGCGCCGCTTGCCGATAGGGCGAGTCGGCCTCCTGGCCCTCGAACTCCGCCAGATACACCGCGGCCTGTTGCCTGGTCAGCACCCGCGTGCGTACCAGGAAATCGAAGCGTTGCATCTCCGGCCAGGGTTTGGCGTTGGCCACCTTTTGCAGCAGCGAGAAGTCCTGTCGCAAGTAGGTGACGTCGGCCCGCACCAGGATGTCGGGGGTGCGGAACTGGCTGTAACTATCTAACGGCAGCGGCGTGCCAGGAATGGGCACCGCGCCGATGTCGGCGGTGATGTGCAGCTTGTCCAACCCGACCGACTCGGCCCGCACGCTCTTGTCCTCCACCTTCGGGGGCGTCTCGGTCGCCCGGACTTTACCGAACAATTCGGGCGTGTTCGCGGGCGGATGGCACAGCAGGCAATTGCGGTGATGATTGATGCGCACGAGTTCCCGCACCACAGGCACCTGCTGGCCGTTGACCATCTGCGGGGTCGGCGCCCGCGGGTCGGGCTCGTCCAGCAGCTTCACGAGTTCGGGCAGAAGGTCGGTGCGTTTGAGCCGCACGATGGCGTCGGCGGCGTTCCGGGCAACCGCGGGCCAGGGGTAACGCAGGCCGCGCAGCAGCAGCGGCGTCGCCGAAGCGGGGGCACATTTTTTCAGCGCCTCGACGGCGGCCAGGCGCGTCTCCGTGTTCTGGCCATAGATCGCCAACCGGGCCAGGGCCTCCACACTACGGCCCTTGTCCGGGCTGTTTTTTTCGATGACTGCCAGGCACTGCGCCAGGCCCGGGTGAAAATACGGTTCCGGGCCGAGAACCTGCATCAGGACGGCAACGGCTGCCGCGGACTCCTTGCCCTTTTCTGTTTTCAGTTGGTCGCCGTACTCTGTCCAGAAGCCCTGGGCACGCTGTCGCAACCATGTCTTCTCGTCGGCCGGGTCCGGCTTGCTGCTCTTGGTTACGGGCTGGGCCGCTTCCACGGGTAACAGGTGCCGCACCTGACGAAGTTCTGCTTGAAACGCCTTGCGCTCCGCGGACGTGAGCCGGCAAGCATCGCCCAGCGTGAAGGGCAATCCCGCCAGGTCGGGGCGACTGGCCAGCAACCGCTCCATGAAGCGATCCGTTTTCTGGCCATTGAGGAAATTGATTTTGGCCAGCTGTCGGGCAATCTCGATCATGGCCTTTCTGCTGGCCGCCTCGCGTTCTTGTTTGCTCTTGCCACTGAACTTGAGGGCGTCCGGGTCCTGGAACTGCACTTCGGGAACGTGCGTCAGGTCCGCCACGATCAGATTGCGGATCGGCACCGTTTTCGGCGGCACTGGCAGCAGATCCTTCAAGGGCGTTTTGGGGTCGATGTCGAAATGATAACGATCAACCCAGATCCAGGGGTCGCGTTCGGCGCGCAGGGTCGGGGCCGCGGGGCCGAGGACTAGGAACGCCAGCGCCACGACCACGGCTCGTCTTGTCCAGGGAGTTCTGGCCATGCTTCAGCCTCCTGCGGTTGGGGAAACGCCGACGGGTTCATCACATTTCCGCCAGTCTAATGCGGATCGCGTGAAGAGTAAACAAGGCTTATGTAACTTGTACGGCGTCTGGCGGGGTGATGTGCGACGGCCCTACGCCAGGCCATGCTTCTTCAGCCGGCTCAGAAACGTGCTG
Source organism: uncultured Gemmataceae bacterium (assembly GCA_963750165.1). Classification (GTDB taxonomy): domain Bacteria; phylum Planctomycetota; class Planctomycetia; order Gemmatales; family Gemmataceae; genus CAVVPN01. The sequence continues at coordinate 3,045,697 of CAVVPN010000003.1, forward strand.
CGGTGCAGTCCGAGGGCGCGGGCGGCCTCCGCCTTGTTGCCGTGGGCCGCCGCCAGCGCCCGCACGATCAGCTCGCGCTCGCGGCGGTTGCGCTCCGACCGCTCCAGCCGCATCCCACCGGTCAGCCCCGCCGCGCGGACCGGCTGCCAGTCGAGCCCCGGCACTGCCTCGGCCGCGTCGGCGGACTGGGCGATCTCCGGCGGCAACTCCTGCACCGTGATGACCGGTCCCTCGGCGATGACCACCGCCCGCTCGATAACGTTCTCCAGCTGGCGGACGTTGCCCGGCCAGGCGTAGCCCTTCAGCGCCGCCAGCGCGTCGTCGTCGATCTGCGTGACCGCCTTGCGGCAGCGCTGCGCGGACTGGCGCAGAAGTACAGCGCCAGTTCGGGCACATCCTCCCAGCGCTCGCGCAGCGGCGGCGCCACGATCGGGAACACATTCAGGCGATAAAACAGGTCGAGTCGGAAGCGGCTCTGCTGGATCAGCGTCTCCAGGTCCTGGTGCGTCGCCGCCACGACGCGCACGTCCACCTTGATGCTGTCGCTGGAGCCGACGCGCTCGATGGTCATTTCTTGCAGGACGCGCAGCAGCTTCGTCTGCACTTCCAGCGAGATGTCGCCGATTTCATCCAGAAACAGGGTGCCGCCGTGCGCCAGCTCGAAGCGGCCCGTCTTGTGGTCAATGGCCCCGGTGAATGCGCCGCGGACGTGTCCGAAGAGTTCGCTTTCCAGCAGGCTCGGCGTCAGCGCGGCGCAGTGGACTTTCACAAACGGCTTGCCGGCGCGGCGAATGTTCGTGGACGGCGCGCGCCAGCAGTTCCTTGCCGGTGCCGCTCTCGCCGCGCAGCAGCACGACGGTGCGGTCGTTGCTGGCGACCTTGCGCACCAGATCGAGCAGTTGCCGCACCAGTGGGCTGTTGCCAACGATGCCGTCGCTGACGTCAACCTTGTCGGCGTCGGGCGGCGGCGTGGCGGGCGGCCGGCGCAGCAGTGACTGCTTGCGTAGCTGCGTCTGCAGTGCCAGGATGCGCCGCTGCTGTTCGGAAATCTTCTCGACCTTGGCCTGCAAATCGCGGTTGAGCACTTCAATGGTGCGGTGTCCCTCGGCGTTCTCCAGCGCCAGCACGGTGATCTGCGCGAACGCCGCCAGCAGGTGCAGGTCTTCCTGTTGATAACTGCGCTCCTTCGGCCCGAGCAGCAGCAGCGCCAGCAGCCGGCCCTTGTGGACCAGCCCGTGCGCCACGGCGCCGCCCAGCAGCTGCAACTGGCGCTGCTCCAGGCGCAGTTCACCGCGGCCGGGCACGAGCACGGCACTGCGGCGCTGCAGCGCCTCAATGAGCGGACAGCCGGGCGCCAGCTCCGCCACCGGCGGCTCCGGCCCCAGCGTCGCGGCCAGGCGGTACAGCGGCGGCTCGCCCTCGCGCAGATACACCGCCCCCCGCGGCACGCCGAGCAGGTCCGCGGACGCCTGCAACAGCCGCCGGGCCAGCGTCGGCGGATCGACCAGCTGTTCGACGGCCTGGCCGAGGCGCTGCAGCGTGCGGTCGAGGTGGTGCTTCTCGCGCGAGAAGCGGCGGTCGAGCGCTTTTTTCAGCCGGCTGCGGGCCAGGTCGAGCGCCAGCATGAGCACCAGTGCCGTCGTGCTGACGGTCAGCGCCTGCGTCAACGACGGGCCGGCGATCACCTGGCTGAACACCAGGGTGCCGAGGAAGACGACGCCGTAGTAGGCGACGCCCATGCCAACGCTGACGAGGAAGTAGCCGACGCCCGAGGTGATGATCTGGTCGAGTTCCATCAGGCGGTAGCGCGTGATGCTGACCGCGAAGGCGACTGTCAGGCTCGCCGAGGCCGCGAACATCGGCCAGGTGGCGGCACCGGCGCCGAAGTCGTCCGGCTTGCAGACGGCCAGGTAAAGCGAGTAGCCGATCGGCACCAGTGACAGAACGGCCCCGCACAGAATCCACTTGACCTGCTGCCGTTCCATGCCCTCGCCGACGGAGTAGAAGCTGTGGACCAGGGCCACGACGCTGGCCAGATACCACAGGGCGGCGACGCAAAGGTAGACGTAAATGGTCTGGCGCAGCAGGTCCAGGGCGGCCCCCACCTCGTCGGGGGCGGCGTGGCTTTGGTAGGTAATGCGGGCGTGCAAGTAGCAGGCCACCAGCGCCGCCAGGAAGGCGAGCGGCACGCCGTAGATGACCACCAGCGTCCAGCGCGGATGTTGCACCAGGACGGCCTTGGGCCGCGGGAAGACGAGATAAAAGTGCAGGCTGACGACCGGCAGCAGCACGCCCGTGACCATGAAGCCGAGCAGCAGCACCGGTTGCGTGGCGATGTGCGGCCAGTGATAGCCGCCCATGTACGCCCCGAGCGTGACGATGCACAGCAGGAAGAACTGCGACGCCGCCGGGTCGCGCGGCCGCTTCCAGAACACCAGGGCGCCAACGACGAACAGCGATAGTTTCAGCAGGAACCAGAGGGTGGTCGGCACCAGGTCATCAACGGGCAGACCGCCAAGGGCGAGCCAGCCGTGCAGCAGCGTCTTGTGACCGGTGTCCGGGTCGATGCGCTGGAAGACGGCATGGACCAGGATCAAATCGTGGCCGTCGTGGTGGTCGCGCCGGGCCCACGCTGGCCAATCGCTTGCCGCGCTGCCTTCCAGGGTGGTGCGCACGCGGCGGGGCATGCCCAGCAGTTCAGGCCAGGAGTCAATGGGCTCATCCGCCACCTGCACCACTTCATCGCCGCCGCGCGGCGTCAGGCCGCCGGGCTGGTCCGGCTGGAAAAAGCGCGGCTTCGTCCGAATCTCCTTGCCGAACGCGCTGCGCAGGCCCAGGTCCGGCATCGACAGGATGTAGGCCAGCACGCCGATGGCGTGGGCGCACACCAGCACCGCGGCCAGGATGAGCAGGCAACGGCGCAGTCCCAACTGATGCAGCCAGAGCCCCAGCCGCCGCAACCAGACGGGTTCGCGCGACAGGTCTGAAAGTCGCACCTCGACCCCCTTCGACGGTAGCGCCGAAAGTTCGGCGCTGCGTCTTAAGCTGCTATTCCGTAAGCTTTTATTGAGGCGAACGGCGCTTCCACTCCGACGCCGTGGTTCCGATGTCTGTTTACTGTAATGGACGCAAAGATTAGAGTCAACCGTCCGGTTCGATCCCGCGTCGCCAACCGCCCGGAGACGCCACAATGAATGAATGTGCGAAAGTCCTCAGTTTCAAATGGGTTAAGACAACCATGCTGGATCGTGCGTTGCCAGATCCTCTTTTTTTTTGCCAGCCCAACCATTCTTTTCAAAGCACCTATCTCCCCAGGAGCAGCGCCGAAATTCGGCGCCGAAGCGCCGAAATTCAAAGTCAATTGCCTGAACTCGGTTTGTTTTTTCATGGTCGAAAAAGAGGTTCCGCTTAATAAGTTTGCCACAAACGTCGTACTTCAAATGCTTTAGTGAGATGAAGAACCTGCGAACGCTCGGGCGGCAGCCGGCCCCGGCCGTTTGGTATGGGGAATGCAACCGGGAGGGCCGACTTTTTGCGAACTGACGGTGTTGCCGGCTTTGCGTTGCGAGGAACAGATCGGAAGGGGAGCAGAGGCGTGAAGGCATCCAGTGATTGGTTGGCGGCGGTGGGGATGGAATTTAGCGCGGGGGAGGGCCGATCAGGCGTGGCCCCACTGACGCACTACACCGTCAACTACCGCGAATGGGGCGAAGGGCCGCCGTTGGTTCTGGTGCCGGGGCTGGCGGGCGGCTTCGAGTTGCTCGGGCCGCTGGCGCGGCTGCTGGCGCGGCACTTCCGCGTCATCAGTTACCAGCTCCGCGGCGAGGACGACAGTTTCGCCCTGCGCCGCCCGTTCACGCTCGGAGATCTGGTGCAGGATCTGGCGGAGTTCCTGGACTGGCACTGCCTGGAGAGCCCGACCGTGTTCGGCGTCTCGTTCGGAGCGGTGCTGGCCCTGGAGTTGGCGGCCCGGGCACCGCACCGTTTGGGGCACCTGATCGTGCAGGGCGCCGGGTCGCGTTTCGAGTACGGGCTGCTGCACCGCGTGGCCGGCACGGTCCTGTCGCGCTTCCCGCTGCCGGCGGACAATCCGTTCATCAACCAATTTTTTAACCTCCTGTTCGGCGGCCGTCAGGAACCGGGGCCGCTGTTCAACTTCGTGACCCGGCAAATCTGGCAGACCGACCAGAGCGTCATGGCCCACCGCCTGCGCCTGGTTGAGGCGTTCGACCTCAGCGGCCGCCTCGAGCGGCTGCGGATGCCGACGCTGCTCCTGGCCGGCGATCGCGACTTGCTGGTGTCGGAGCGCAGCTTGCAGACGCTGCACAACGGCGTGCCGCACGCCCGGCTGGTGCGCCTCAAGGGCTGCGGCCACCTGGCGTTCGTGACGCAGCCGGAGCGCGTGGCCGCGGAGGTGCAGCGCTTCCTGCGCCGCGATGAGGTTGCCCTGCTGAACGACGAGCCGCAGAACGACGCGGTGTAGGTTTGCCGGGGTGCGGGGCGTGGCCTATCCTTGCGTGTCCGTTGCGCCAGGTGGCCCCACCCTTTTTTCGGACGCACCCATGAACCAACCGCAAAGCGTCTCACCCTCCTGGTCCGCCAGGTTCTCTGAATTGCCGGAGGCCGTGCCCTTCCCCTTCCTGCTGCCGCCCGTCCAGCCCGACGAGATCGGCCGGCTGGGGAGTTTCCGCGTACTGAAGCTCCTGGGCCGCGGCGGCATGGGTTACGTCTTCCAGGCCGAAGACCTGACGCTGTGCCGGCCGGTTGCCCTGAAGGTGATGAACCCACAGCTGGGCACGGAACCCGGCGCCTGGCAGCGCTTCCTGCGTGAGGCCCGCGTGATGGCGGCCATCAAGCACGAGGCGCTCGTCACCGTGTACCAGGCCGCTCAGGAAGGCGGCGTGGTGTTCCTGGCGATGGAACTGCTGCAGGGGCAGACGTTGCAAGACTGGCTGGAGCGCGGCGAGCGGCCGGTGCTCGACGAAATCTACCGTCTGGCCAGCGAGATCGCCACGGGCCTGGCGGTCATCCACGACCACGGCCTGGTCCACCGCGACATCAAACCCGCCAACCTCTGGCTGGAGGCGCCGGCCGCGCACGTCAAGATTCTTGACTTCGGCCTGGCCCGCTTCGTCAGCGATGAGCCCGGCCTGACGCGCACCGGCACCGTCCTGGGCACGCCGTCGTTCATGTCACCCGAGCAGGCACGCGGCGAACCGGTCGATCTGCGGAGCGATCTGTTCAGCTTCGGCTGCGTCCTGTACTGCCTGTGTACGGGCGGCGACCCGTTCCCTGGCCGGACCACGACGGCCGTGCTGACGGCGCTGGCCACGAGCCAGCCGCCGCCGGTCCATCAGGTCAACCCGGCCCTGCCGGCCGCCCTGTCGAATCTGGTGGCCCGGCTGCTGGCGAAGGACCCGCGTGATCGGCCCCCCTCGGCCGGGGAGGTGCTGGAGGAGTTGCGCGCCCTGGAACGCGGCCAGGCGCCGCCCCCCGTCGCCTCGGCTACACGCCGGATCAGGCCCCAGTGCGAACCGGAGTCCGCCGCCGGTGGACGGCACGGCTGGGCCTGGGCCGTGGCGCTGGTGGCGGCCGTGGCCTTTGCGGCGCCGCTTCTCTGGCACGTGCTGAACCGTCCCGTCAACCCCGCCGCGGCGCCGGAGGGGCCGGCGCCGGCGATCCCGGCGGTGGAGCAGGGCGCGACGTACCTGACCGCCCTGAAGCCGAGCGGCCGCGAGAACTGGCCGTTCCTGCCGCCCACGCCGCCGGGGCTGCCGCCGCTCAAGGCCTACGGCAGCGGCCGGGTGCAGGGCAAGGTTGATCCGCACAGCATTTTCATGCACCCGCCGCCGGTCGGCGGTCCCGCCGTGCTGCAGTACGCACTCGGCAAGCAGTACAACCAGTTCCACGCCACAGTGAACCTGAACGACGGCCCCGCGGATGCCATGTCGAGCTGCGCGTTCGCAGTCCACGGCGACGGGCGGCTGCTCTGGCAATCGCGGCCGATCCGCTCCCAGGCAGACGGCCAGACCTGCTCGGTATCCGTGCGTGGCGTGGCCGATCTGCGGCTGGAGGTGCGCTGCCTGGGCAAGGATCCGCGCGGCCTGCACGCCATCTGGCTGGGGCCGCGCCTGACGAAATAACCGCCGCACGTGGGCTTGTCCCGGACGGCCCTTCGGGTAGACCAACGGGAAACCCGCGCCGGCGGCGAGCGTGTGCCCGTGGTCCGTTCTTCCCGCCGGCTCTGCGCTTCCGGGAGGATGTCCCATGCGGTTGTCCCGTTCCGCGCTGCCGGCGCTCGTCTTGCTGACGCTGCTCCTCGTCCCCGCCACCCCCGCTCAGGAGGGAGGCAAATCCCCAAAGGCATTCATTGACGGCACCGGCCCCGGCTGGCGAGCGCTGGGGGAGGCCGACTTCGTCAACGTCAACTGCGACGCGAACACCTTCACGTGGAAGAAAGACGGCAGCGTCCACTGCACGGGCCTGCCGATCGGCGTCTGCCGGTCGGTGAAGCAATACACCAATTTCGAGCTGGTCGCGGAGTGGCGGCACCTCAAAAGTGGCGGCAACTCGGGCATTTTCGTCTGGGCGCCGGCGGCGGGTTTGAAGGACCTCAAACCCGGCAAGCTGCCGCGCGGCGGTATTGAGGTGCAGGTGCTGGACCACGGCTACACCGAGCAGTACGAGAAGCGCAGCAAGAAGAAGGCGGACTGGTTCACGACCCACGGCGACGTGTTTCCGGTCGGCACGTCAAAGATGAAGCCGTTCGCTCCGACCTCGCCGGACGGCAGCCGCAGTTTTCCGCGCAAGAACCTGAGCAAGGGCATTAACGCATGGAACCACTACTACGTCCGCGCCATCAACGGCGAGATTCGGTTGTGGGTGAATGGCGAGGAGGTGTCCGGCGGCAATCACGCCGAGCCGCGGTCGGGGTTCCTGTGCCTGGAGTCAGAGGGGGCACCGATCGATTTCCGCAACCTGCGCATCCGCGAGTTGCCGTGAGACCGGGACATTTCGGATAATAAGGGTGGGGATTCGGCACACAAGCCGCGCCGGCGATTGCTGTCAGTCCGGGCGAACGGCAAGCCCCGGAACGGACAGCCACCGGCGGGTGAGCGGCCCGATGGTCAACCCCTGCACCAGGATGGAGAACACCACGACCACATACGTGATGACCAGGATGACCTCGCGTTCCGGCACCGCCACCCCTGCCGCCCGGGTCGGCAACGACAGGGCCAGCGCTACCGAGATGCCGCCGCGCAGGCCGCCCCAGGTCAGGACTTGCACGGCGGCAGGCTCGAAGGACTGCCAGCGGCGCAACCCCCAGATGGGCAGACTGACGGACACCAGGCGGGCCAGGAGAACGACTGGGATCACCAGGAGACCGGCAGCCAGGTACGTGCCGGTGAAGGTCACGACCAGCACTTCCAGCCCCAGCACCACGAACAGCACTGCATTGAGAATGTCATCGATCAGCTCCCAGAACAGGTTGAGGTGTTCCACGGTTCGTGGCGACATCGCGAACTGGCGACCCTGATTGCCAATGAGCAGCCCGGCCACGACCATGGCGATGGGGCCGGACAGGTGCAGGGCGTTGGCCAGCGCGAAGCCGCCCGCGACCAGGGCCAGCGACAGCAGGATCTCCACCTGGTAGTCGTCCACCGACTTGAGCAGCCAGTAAACCAGCAGGCCGACGGCCAAACCGAAGGCGGCCCCGCCAACCGCCTCGCGCAGAAACAGCACGCCGAAGTGTCCCGGTTCAAACCCGTGCTCGCCCGTGGCGACCCCGAGCAAGCCCAAAAAGACAACGACGCCGACGCCGTCGTTGAACAGCGACTCGCCGGCGATCAGGACTTCCAGAGATCGGGGTACGCCGATTTGTTTAATGAGCCCCAGTACGGCGATGGGATCCGTGGGCGAAATGAGTGCCCCGAACAGCAGGCAGTAGATGAAGCGCGTCTCCATGCCGAGTCCGGACAGGACGCACCACGTCAGGCCGCCGACGATGCCGGTCGAAAGGAGTACGCCGAAGGTGGCCAGGGCCAGGATCGCCAGTTTGCGGCTGGCCAGATCGTTGAGGTTGATGTGTAACGCCCCGGCGAACAGCAGGAACCCCAACATGCCGTGCAGCAGCGCCTCGCTGAGGTCGAGTCGGCGGACGAACGCCGCGGCCTGGCGTTCGGCCACGGGAAACACTTGCCCGACGGCCACCACCGCCACGGAGGACAGCAAAGTCAAGGCCATCAAGCCGATGGTGGTCGGCAACCGCAGCAGCCGGTAGTTGAGATAACTAAAGCCCGCGGCCAGCACGAGCAACACCGCGACAAGCTGGAAGGGTTGCATCGGGCAGTCCTCGGCCGGGGAAACGGTTCGAGGAGTCAATATAGCTCATCCGGCCAGCCGCAGGAATCGGTCAGAGGCGCTCCTTGCTTCCGAACGCACCAAGGGATCAACCTTGCTTCGTAGAAAACCTCGGAATCAGTTGAGTTAGAGCGGTTCGCGTTTGGGTAGCGCACAAGTCGTGGGACGGCTCTCCAGAGCCGTCAGCGTTCTCCCGACGGCTCTGGAGAGCCGTCCCACGACTTGTAGTCCACGCGACTGGGAACCGCTCTAGGCGAGCGGCGCGGCGTCAGCCCGCCGGTCCTGTGCCTGGTCTGACGCAGCACCGGCGGCCTGACGCCGCGCCGCTCGCCCAGGTTTTCTACGGAGCGGATCAACCTCCGATAAAGTAAAGGGCATTCATGACGGCCCGACCCGGGGCACGGGAGTTGCTAACCACCGTGCGGCGATATAGCGTAAACGATGCCCGCCGGAACGGCAGGGCGAAAGGCGCGGGCACTCATGGTGGAACGCCGGGCGATCACGGTGCAGGGAATCGTGCAGGGCGTCGGCTTTCGGCCGCTCGTCCACGGCCTCGCCGTGCGGCTGCAGCTCCGCGGCTTCGTCACCAACCAGGCCGGCAGCGTGCTCATCGAGGTCGAGGGCGACCCGCCGTCCCTGGACTGCTTCCTCGCCGAACTCACCGACCACCCGCCGCCGCTGGCCCACATCGAACGCCTGTCCTGGGAGCCGCGACCACCGCGCGGCGACCATACCTTCCGCATCGAGGCCAGCCAGGCCCAGCCCGACCCCGCGGCCGTCTTTGTCTCACCGGACGTGGCCACCTGTGACGACTGCCTCGCGGAACTGTTCGACCCGCACGACCGCCGCCACGGCTATCCCTTCCTGAACTGCACCAACTGTGGCCCCCGGCTGACCATCATTCAGGGCGCTCCCTACGACCGCGAACGCACCACCATGTCGGCGTTCCCGATGTGCGCTGCCTGCCGGGCCGAGTATGACGATCCCAGCAACCGCCGCTTCCACGCCCAGCCGACCTGTTGCCCCGCGTGTGGGCCGCGCCTCCGGTTGCGCAACGCCGTTGGGGAACCCATCGCAACCGACGACCCACTGGCCCGGTTCGCCGCTGCGTTGCGGGCGGGACGGATCGGCGCCCTGAAGGGCCTGGGCGGCTATCACCTAGCCTGTGACGCCCGCAGCGCGGTGGCAGTCGGCGAACTGCGGCGGCGGAAGCATCGGGACGAAAAACCCTTCGCCGTCATGGTCGCCGACCTCGCCGCGGCCCGGAAACTCTGCGACGTGTCCCCCGCCGAGGAAGCACTGCTCCGCTCCCCGCGCCGGCCCATCGTGCTGCTGCGCCGCGTCGGCACCATCGCGGAGGGCATCGCGCCGCGCAACCCTTACCTCGGCGTTCTGCTGCCTTACACGCCGCTGCACCATCTGCTGATGCGGGCCGTCGGCGACATGCCGCTCGTGCTGACCAGCGGCAACCGCTCCGACGAGCCCATCGCCTACGACGACGCGGACGCGCTGGAGCGCCTGGCCGGCAGCGCCGATGTGTTTCTGACGCACGACCGGCCCATTCACGTCCGCTGCGATGATTCGGTGACGCGCGTCGTGGACGGCGTGGAGTTGCCGCTGCGGCGCTCGCGCGGCTACGCCCCGCAGCCAATCGCCCTGCCGCTGGAGTGCCGGCAACCCATCCTGGCGGTCGGCGGCCAGTTCAAGGGCGCCTTCGCCGTCGGCCGCGGCCGGCACGCCTTCCTCAGTCACCACCTGGGCGACCTCGACCACTACGACGCTTACCGCGCCTTCGTGAAGGATGTCACGTTGTACGAACAACTCTTCGCCAGCAAGCCGCAATTACTGGCGCATGATTTGCATCCGGATTATGCGTCTACCCGCCATGCCCAGGAGCGTGCCGCGACCGAGGGCCTGACCTTGCTGGCCGTCCAGCACCATCACGCCCATCTGGCGAGCTGCATGGCCGAGCACGGGCTGACGGAGCCGGTCCTCGGCGTGACCTTCGACGGCACCGGCTACGGCACGGACGGCGCCATCTGGGGCGGCGAGTTTTTGGTCGGCGATTACCGGCAGGTTCGGCGCGCCGCCCACCTGCGCTACGTCGGTTTGCCTGGCGGTGACCGGGCCGTCCGCGAGCCCTGGCGCGTGGCCCTGGCCCAGCTGCTCGACGCCGGGGAGGGTTCCGACATCCTGGAGAGACGGCTGCCGCGCTCCGCTCTGCGCACGGTGGAGAAGATGCTTTCCCGCGGCTTCAACACGCCGTTGACTTCCAGCGCGGGCAGGCTTTTTGATGCAGTCGCGGCCCTCGCCGGGGTCCGCGATCAGGTGAGCTACGAAGGCCAGGCTGCGGTGGAACTGGAGTGGCTGGCGACGGACGTGCCTCCTGACGGGGCCTATCCTTTTGACCTGACCCAGGGCGGGCAGGACGACAGCACGCAACCCCTGAACATCGACACCCGTCCGCTCATCCGGGCGGTGGTGGGCGACGTGCGCTGCCGAGTCCCGGCCGGGCTCGTCGCGCGGCGCTTCCATACAACGCTGGTGGAACTCATTGCCGCCGTCTGCGATCAACTGCGGCGGGCGACCGGGCTGGACGCGGTGGTGCTGAGCGGCGGCGTCTTCCTGAATGCGCTGCTCACGCGCGAGGTAGCGGGTCGCCTGAACCGGGACGGGTTCCGCGTGTACCGCCACCGGCTGGTGCCGCCCAATGACGGCGGCCTGAGCCTGGGACAGCTGGCCGTCGCCGCAGCAACAGAGTCTCTTCGTTCGTAGTCCCGCCTTCAGGCGGCATTCGGCGAAGACCGCCTGAAGGCGGAACTACGAACGAAGACAGGAGCTAACAATGTGCCTCGGGATACCGGGCCGGGTGGTGGAGACCAACCGCGAGCATGACGTGCTGATGGGCAAGGTCGATTTCAGCGGCGTCTGCAAGCGCGTCTGCCTGGAGCATGTGCCGGAGGTGCGGCCCGGCGATTACGTCCTGGTCCACGTCGGCTTCGCCCTGTCGCGCATCGACGAGGACGAGGCCCGGCGCGTGTTTGAGTTTTTGGAGCAGATGAACCAGCTCGACGAACTGCAGGCGCCCGCCGCCGCGGACCCGGGAACGGATTGACCCATGAAATTCGTCGATGAATACCGGGACAGCGCCGCCGCCGTCCAGTTAACCGCGGCCATCGCCGCCAGCGTGACGCGGCCGTGGACGCTCATGGAAGTCTGCGGCGGTCAGACGCACACCATCGTCAAGTATGGCATCGACAAGCTGCTGCCGCCCGGCCTTGAACTGGTCCACGGCCCCGGCTGTCCAGTGTGCGTCACGGCGCTGGAGACCATCGACCGCGCCCACGCCATTGCGTCGCGGCCCGGGGTGATGTTTTGCTCGTTCGGCGACATGCTGCGTGTGCCTGGCTCGCGCGGCGACCTGCTCCAGGTCAAGGCCCAGGGCGGCGACGTGCGTGTCGTCTATTCGCCACTGGACGCGGTGAATCTGGCCGCGGCCAACCCAGGCCGGCAGGTGGTGTTCTTCGCCATCGGCTTCGAGACGACGGCGCCGCCCAACGCGATGGCCGTCTGGCTGGCCCGCAAACGGCGGCTGACGAACTTCAGCGTGCTGGTGTCGCACGTCCTGGTACCGCCGACGATGACCGCCCTGCTGGAAGCGCCGGACAACCGTGTGCAGGGTTTTCTGGGGCCGGGCCACGTCTGCACGGTCATGGGCACCGGCGAGTATGAGCCGATTGCCCGCCGCTACCGCGTGCCCATCGTCGTCACGGGCTTCGAGCCGCTCGACCTGCTGGAAGGCATCCTGCGCACGGTGCGGCAGCTGGAGGCGGGCCGGGCGGAGGTGGAGAACCAGTACGGCCGGGCCGTCCGTCCCGAGGGCAATCCACAGTCGCGGCAGTTGATCGAGGACGTGTTCGAGGTCTGCGACCGCAAGTGGCGCGGCGTCGGTTTGATCCCGGCAAGCGGCTATCGGTTGCGCGACGCCTACCGCGATTTCGACGCCGAGGTGCGCTTCGCCGTGGACGCCATCGAGACACATGAGTCGGCGGAATGCATCAGCGGCCAGATCCTGCGTGGACTGAAGAAGCCGCACGACTGCCCGGCGTTCGGCAAGGAGTGTACGCCGCAGTCGCCGCTGGGCGCGACGATGGTGTCGTCCGAGGGGGCGTGTGCCGCGTACTACGCCTACGGGCGCCACCTGGAACTCGTGACAAGATGACAAGGTGAGCGGTTGAGCCAACCGAGGGAAGGGGCACATGGACTTCGGCGGTGGTATCTGCTTTCTCTTCCTGATTGTGTCCATAAGTGTGGGACTGGTGTTGTGGATAGCTTTTTGGATTGTCCAGGGATTCCGTTCAAGGCTCTCGCGAAAGAGGTGGGGTTGGGGCAGTTGGCTGGTAGCCGGATTGATCTTGGCGTTGATGGTGCTGTTCCCGCCACTCCGCCGAGCGGGTGATTGGATCGAGCCAGATACGGCAAGCCCCATCCCGTCAGGGACAGCCGAGAGGGTCGATCGCTGGTTCTTCGGTTACATACCACGGTACGGCTGGATCGGAGAAATTGGAAGTATGGAAGAAACCATACCCAGTACCGTGAAATTAGAAGAGCAAGGACCGTATTGGTGCTCAAGTTTCCGGTGGGTAGTGGACTGGTTGTATGTGGGCGGTGAAGCCCTGGTGTTCGCGATTTTATTCTTACCTTTCCTGTTGTTACAGCGTGGAACGCAAGATAGATCATCCAGCTCAAGGAGACCGTGATCTCAGATGAATTCCCCAGACATAACTTCTGGGAATCTGCTCGGCACCTGTCCGTTGCCGCGGTCGCAATACGACCACATCCTGCTCGGCCACGGCAGTGGCGGCCGGCTGACCGCCGACCTCATTCAGCGCGTTTTCGTGCCGGCCTTCGGCAACGACGTGCTGGCGGCTCTGGAAGATCAGGCGACCGTCTCGCTGGACGGCAGCAACGGCATCAAGGCCCCGCGCCTGGCGATCACGACGGATGCGTTCGTGGTCCGCCCACTCTTTTTTCCCGGGGGCGACATCGGCAGTCTGGCGGTCCACGGCACGGTCAACGATCTGGCCGTCGGCGGCGCCGTGCCCAAATACCTCGCCGCGGCGTTCATCCTCGAAGAGGGTTTGGCCCTGAACGACCTGAAGCGCATCGTCGCGTCGATGCGTGCGGCCTGCGACGAGGCGGGTGTGGCTTTGGTGACGGGTGACACCAAGGTGGTGGACCGCGGCAAGGGCGACCAGGTATTCATCACCACCACCGGCGTTGGCCTGGTGCCGGAGGGCCGCTGCCTGTCGATCCACAACGCCCGGCCCGGCGACCGTGTCCTCATCTCCGGCACCCTTGGTGATCACGGAATCGCCATCATGTCGCTGCGCGAGGGCATCGAATTTGAAACGGTGCTGGAGAGCGACACCGCGCCGCTGACCGGGCTGACCGAGACGATGCTGGCGGCCTGTCCGTCGATCCGCTGCATGCGTGACCCGACGCGCGGCGGCCTGTCGAGTGCGGTCAACGAGCTGGCGGTGGCGTCGCGGGTCGGCGTCCGGCTCACCGAGGCGGCGCTGCCGATCCGGCGTGAGGTTCACGCCGCCTGTGAGATGCTCGGGCTCGACCCGCTGTACGTCGCCAACGAGGGCAAGCTGATCGCCGTGGTGCCGCCGGAGGACGCCGACCGGCTGCTAGCGGTGATGCGCCGCCACCCGCTGGGGCGTGACGCGGCGGTCATCGGGGAAGTCGTGGCGGAGCACCCGGGGTTGGTGATACAGCGGTCGGTGGTGGGCGGCGACCGGGTCGTCACGCTGCTGGCCGGTGAGCAGCTACCGCGGATCTGCTAACCGGTAGGAGCCGCTCCGCCCTGGCGCGAAAAAAGGCCGGGCCGCCCCGGGAGCATTCCCAGAACGGCCCGGACCCGCTTGACTGGATGCGGTTGGCGGCGCCGGCGCTCACGAGCCGGGGCCAGAGGCGGTGGCGTCGAGGAAGTCGTAGTTGATGCCGTTGTCGCCGCCGTTCAGCACGACGTTGACGAAGCCGTTGTCCACCAGCGAGCCGTCCTGCGCGCCGTTGTCCGTGCCGAGGGTGGCGCTCTCGACGAAGAAATTCGCCGGCGGCGTCTGGGTGATGCTGTACGTACCCGCCAGCAGGTACGTCTGCGTCCCGAAACTGTAGTAGCCGTTGATGTCGGTGGTCGTGGTCAGGGTGACCGTTTGGCCGGCGGTGGTGGTGCCGGTCAGCGTCACGGTCACGCCGGCCAGCGGGGTGGCCAGCACGCCGGGGCCGTTGTCCAGCTGCACGAAGCCCGACACGGTGGCCAGCTGGCTGGCGGGCAGGCCGGGGTAGGTGTAGTTGTAGCTCGCCTGGCCGCAGTCGCCGCCGGACTTGTTCTGGTCGCCGTCGTGGACGATGACGTAGAAGCGGTAGCTGTGGCCCGGCAGCAACACGCCCGCGTTGTACAGGGCGGTCAGGTTCCAGCGCACCTCCGTGCCGTAACCCTCGTTGGTGGTGCCGGCCGGCGGGGCGTCGGCGCCGGCACCCAGGTTCCAGCTGTTCGTGGCGGGGTCGGCGTCGCAGGTCACCGTCGTCGTGTTGTTGGTGTAATTGACCGTCTTGACGACGCCTTTCCAGGTGCCGAACACCTGGCTGGGGGCGTAGGCGGAGCCGCCGGACTGCCAGTCGCCGCTGCGGCTGTTCGGGTTGCCGGTGGTGTCCGTGATGTACAGCGACGGCGCGATCAGCCGGCCGGACGGGTCGATGCCCGCCTGGTCGCCCGTGGTCGCGGTCGTGCCGATCTGCGGGTTGGTGGCCGAACCGGGGTTCGCGGTCAGGGCGGTGAGCGGGTAGTTGGTGGTGGTGGTGCCGCTGGACGTGATGACGTTCACCTGGCGGACGCCGAGCGCCATGGCGTGCTCGTCGCTGTACCAGAGGTCGAAGTAGCCGTTGGTCGCGTCCAGGTTGGCGGCCCGCAGCACCGTGCTCTCGTTGAAGGCCACGCTGGTGAGCGGGTTGCTGCTCGGATACGGGTAGTCCTGCAGGCCGTCGCCGAGCGTCGGCGTCACGTGGGCGCTGGGGCTGCCCGGGCCGCCGGTGTAGCCGGTGTAGTTGTTGCCGCCGGGGCCGCCGGTGATGCCGGTGCCGGTGCCGCCGGCGACGACGGCGGCCTTGAACGTCTCCGGGGTGCCGGCCTTGTCGGAGTTGGGCGGGGTGCCAGGCGGGGCGTTGTCCGCCGGCTTGACGGCCAGGCTGTTGGGGTCGGTGCCGAGGCTGGTGTAGACGGCCGCGCCCCAGGACCAGTTGACGTTCAGGTTGGCCGTGTCGCTCCAGAAACTGGCCGACCAGGTGACGTTCTTGATGTTGCCCGGCAGGGCGGCCGTCACGGGCAGCGCCACCCCGCCCAGGAACACGTTGCCGGTGCCGCCGGTCGGCACGCTGACGTCCCAGTCGTTGTCGGTCGGGTCGTACGAGGCCGACTCGGACGTGGCCCCCTGGGTGAAGACGATGTCGCCGTTGGGCACCGACACGCTGTACGGGGTGCCGTTGGCGGTGAAACTGATCACGCCGTTCTCCACGTGGAGTTCCGCCGAGGTGGTACCGGGCGGCAGGCCGCCGACCTGGCCGACGGCGCTGAACCAGAGGGTGTCGCCGGCCGGGATGGCGTTGCCTTTGAAGTTCTGGGCGAGCGAGGAGGACGCGGAGGGCACCGCGCGGTCCTCGAGCACGTCGAGGGCCGGTCGGTAGCGGTTGGTGGTGGGTCGGGTGGGCGGCCGGAGGGAATTGCGGAGGCGGGTGAGCCAGTTCATCGACGGTTCTCCACGGTGTGCAGGAGGAACGAAAATACGCCGTCACTCGCGACGGGACGTGGGGAAGGGCGGTTCAAAGCGCTCAGGGGGGTTGCAAACGTGGCTTTCAGAACCGCACGGAAAATTACGTTGCGAAAGCGCGTCTGTCAAGGAAATGACCGTAAAAATCTAGGGAGGAGCCTGAGATCCCCGGGATGGTCGCCGCGGGTCGGCGCACTCCAGGCCGTCAATGAAGAAAATGACGAGGTGCGGCTGTCGGCCGCCTTCGTGCCCCCGGAGGGACTCCTGGATCGACAGTGAAACGGGAGGCATTCTACTGGTCGTTGCGACTCAAGTGTAACGTAGTGCGGCTCTGGAGAACCGTCCTACGAAGACTGCTACCGTTCAGCTGCAATGGACCACTAACGAAAGGGGTGACACATGGCTGACACGGCTCAGGCGCCCTACGGGCGCAAGACCCAACGGCCGCCCGCCGTCAAGGAGGTCCACATCCTCTGGACCCCGGACGGCCTCGGTTGCGACGGCGACACCGTCTCCGTCACCGCCGCGACGCAGCCGAGCATCGAAGACATTGTGATGGGGGCCATCCCCGGGCTGCCGAAGGTCCACCTGCACAACCGCGTGCTGGCCTACTCGCTCGGCGGTGACGAGTACCTGAAGGTCTGGCACGACGCCGCCGCGGGCCGGCTCGACGCCCCGTTCATCCTGGTGGTCGAGGGCTCGATCCCCAACGAGGACATCAAAAACGAGGGCTACTGGGCGGCGATGGGCAACGACCCGCAGACCGGCCAGCCGATCACCCTGTGTCAATGGATCGACCGTCTGGCGCCGCGGGCGCTGGCGGTGGTCGGCTGCGGCACCTGTGCGGCCTACGGCGGCATTCACGCGATGGCCGGCAACCCGACCGGCTGCATGGGCCTGGCCGATTACCTCGGCTGGAACTGGCGGTCGCACGCCGGCCTGCCGATCATCAACGTGCCGGGCTGTCCGGTGCAGCCGGACAACATGACCGAGACGCTGCTGTACCTGCTCTACCAGGCGGCGGGCCTGGCGCCGATGATCCCGCTGGACGACAAGCTGCGGCCGACCTGGCTGTTCGGCAAGACGGTCCATGAGGGCTGCGACCGCGCCGGCTACTACGAGCAGGCCGACTTCGCCAACGAGTACGGCTCGCCCAAGTGCCTGGTGAAGCTCGGCTGCTGGGGCCCGGTGGTCAACTGCAACGTGACCAAGCGCGGCTGGATGAACGGCATCGGCGGTTGTCCGAACGTCGGCGGCATCTGCATCGCCTGCACGATGCCGGGCTTCCCGGACAAGTTCATGCCGTTCATGGATGAACCGCCTGGGGCCATCGGGTCCACGCTGCTGGTGAACCTGTACGGCACGGTGATCCGCAACCTGCGCGGCATGACCAACGCCACGGTGAACAAGGAGCCGAAGTGGCGGCACCGCGGCCGTTACCTGACCACCGGCTATCGCCCCTCGACGTACAGCCAGAGGTCAGAAGTCAGAGGTCAGGAGTCAGAGGTCAGAGATCAGGAGTCAGAAGTCAGAAGCCAGCGATCCGAGAGCCGAAAGCCGGAGTGGGCCCCGCGACGTGGCGTTTGATTTCTGACCTCTGACCTCTGAACCAAGGAGTGACATCATGGTAACCGCGACTATCCCGCAGCGCGAGAGCGCGACCAGGGGCCGCAACCTGGTCGAGATGTCCTGGGACCCGATCACGCGCATCGTCGGCAGCCTGGGCATCTACACCAAGATCGACTTCGCCAACCGCCAGATCGCCGAGTGTTACAGCACCTCCTCGGTCTTCCGCGGCTACAGCGTGTTCATGAAGGGCAAGGATCCGCGCGACGCCCACTTCATCACCAGCCGCATCTGCGGCATCTGCGGCGACAACCATGCCACCTGTGCCGTCTACGCCCAGAACATGGCCTTCGATGTCCGGACGCCGCCGATGGGCGAGTGGATCATCAACCTCGGCGAGGCCGCCGAGTACATGTTCGATCACAACATTTTCCAGGAAAACCTCGTCGGTGTGGACTTCTGCGAACAGATGGTCAAGGAGACCAATCCGAAAGTCTGGGACCTGGCGCAGAAGACGCCGGCACCGCACGCCAACCTGCACAGGTACCGCACCATCGCGGACATCATGACCTCGCTGAACCCGTTCACTGGCGAGTTCTACCGCGAAGCCCTGGTGATGAGCCGGCTGACGCGCGAGATGTTTTGCCTGATGGAAGGCCGGCACGTCCACCCCTCGACGCTGTACCCCGGCGGCACCGGCACCGTGCCGACGCCGCAGCTGTTCACGGACTACCTCGTGCGGCTGATGAAGTACGTCGAGTTCATGAAAAAGGTGGTGCCGCTGCACGACGACCTGTTCGACTTCTTCTACCAGGCGCTGCCGGGCTACGAGAAGGTCGGCCAGCGCCGCGTGCTGCTCGGCTGCTGGGGCTCGTGGAACGACCCGGAGGTCTGCGATTACAAATATCAGAATATGAACAGGTGGGGCCGGGCGATGTACGTCACGCCGGGCGTGATCGTGGACGGCCAGGCCGTCACGCATGACCTGGTGGACATCAACCTCGGCATCCGCATTTTGCTCGGCTCGTCCTTCTACGACGACTGGCAGCAGGGCGAGACGTTCGTGCAGCGCGACCCGCTGGGCAACCCAGTGGATCAGCGGCACCCGTGGAACCAGACGACGACGCCGCGGCCGCAGAAACGCGACTTCGACGGCAACTACACCTGGGTGATGTCGCCGCGCTGGTACGACCAGCGCACGGGGGACTACCTGGCGCTGGACACGGGCGGCGGCCCGATTGCCCGGCTGTGGTCCACGGCCCTGGCGAACCTGGTGGACGTGGGCTACGTCAAGGCGACCGGCCACAGCGTCAAGATTTACCTGCCGAAGACGGCGCTGCTGCCGGAGGTCGAGTACGAGTGGAAGATTCCGAAGTGGAGCAACGCCCTGGAACGCAACCGGGCGCGGACGTACTTCCAGGCGTACGCCGCGGCGATGGGGCTGTATTTCGCGGAGCGGGCCTTGAAGGCGCTGCACAGTGGCGACCACCGCACCTGGGCGGACTTCACGGTGCCGGAGGAAGCGATCGGCTGCGGCTTCCATGAGGCGGTGCGCGGCGTGCTGTCGCACCACGTCGTCATCCGCGACGGCAAGATCGCCAACTACCACCCGTATCCGCCGACGCCGTGGAACGCCAGCCCGCGTGACGTGTATGGTACGCCGGGGCCGTATGAGGACGCCGTGCAGAACACGCCGATCTTCGAGGAGAACGGGCCGGACAAGTTCAAGGGCATCGACATCATGCGGGCGGTGCGTAGCTTCGACCCGTGTCTGCCGTGCGGCGTCCATATGTACCACGGCGACGGCAAGCTGCTGGAAGTGCGGCACGTTCCGATGTTCGGGCGCACGGGTAGAGTTCTTCCACGTGGGGCAGACATTCCTGTCTGCCCCACGAAATCGGAGAAAAGTGCATCATGACGAACCCCACGCCCGACGTCCGAGACTTTCAGGCCCGCCTGGAGCGCCTCGACGCACTGATCCGTGAGGTCGAGCGCTTCGCGGACCCGGCGGCGCAGGCGCACACGCGCGAAATCGTGCAGGCGCTGCTGGACCTGCACGGCGTCGGGCTGGACCGGCTGCTGGAGCATGTGGCCGCGGCGGACGAGGCCGGCGCCATCCTCGACACCTGCGCCAACGATGACGTGGTGAGTGGCCTGCTGCTGCTGCACGGCCTGCACCCGCTGGACCTGGAGGCCCGCGTCCATCAGGCCCTCGACAATGTGCAACCCCACCTCCGCAAGCACGGCGGTAGCGTCGAGTTGCTGGAAATCCGTGACGGAGTGGTGCGGCTGCGGCTGGAGGGCGATTGCCAGGCTTCTCCGTCAGCGGCCATGACGGTGCAGCAGACCATCGAGCAGGCGATCTGCGGCAAGGCCCCCGAGGTTATCGCGGTGGAGCTGGTGGGGCTGTCGGAAGGGCCGCCGATGGCGGAGGACGGCCGGCGCCGCATCGCCCTGCCTGTGTTGTGAATGAACCCAATGCCGAGAGGAGGGACGACATGGCCTGTCACGACGAACGTGCCGAATTGCCCGCCCACACAGCGGGCGTGCCGAAGGGCGAGGAACGAGTGCGGCACCACGGCCGCGAACCGGGCCGCCAGGACAAACGCTTCGTGCGCACCGCCCGCGACGCCACGAGCGTCAACCCGCAGGCCCAGGAGCCCATCGACCCGCGGATGCCACACCTGCCGCCCGCGTGAAGACCGGGAGCCGTCATGAAACCCGATGCCCGTCCCTTGCCGAACGCTCTGGCGTCGCTGCGCCGCTATGCACGGCCGCGCGCCCCCCGGGAGCGGTGCGAACTGTGCGGCCTCGACCTGGCGGACGAGCACGCGCACCTGGTCGAACTGGCCAGCCGGCGGCTGTGCTGCGCCTGCGACGCCTGCGCCGTGCTGTTCGGCAGTCCCGGCGCGGCCAGGTATCGCCGGGTGCCGCGGGATTGCTGGCGACTGACCGACTTTCGCATGACGGACGTGCAGTGGGAGGAGCTGAACGTGCCGATCGGCCTGGCGTTTTTCCTGCCGACCGCGGCCGGGAGTGTGGCCGCCCTGTACCCGAGCCCGGCCGGCGCCACCGAGGCGCTGCCGTCACAGGAAGCGTGGCAGGCGCTGGCGGCGGACAACCCGGTCCTGCGCGAACTGACGCCGGACGTGGAGGCGCTACTCGTGAACCGCTTGGCGGCGCCGCCGGAGTATTACCGCCTCGGCATCGACCAGTGTTACAAGCTGGTGGGCCTCGTCCGCAGCCACTGGCGCGGCCTGTCGGGTGGAGACGCGCTGTGGACGGAGGTTCTAAAATTCTTCGCCGCGCTGCGCGAGCGGGCGCGGTCGGTCGGAGGCGCCGCCCATGCCTGACCTGAATTTCCAGGTGGAGGCGGCGACGCCGGAGCGTGTCGCGGCGGAGCCGTTGCTGCTTTTCCGGGTCCGTGTCAGCGAAACCACGGGGGCGACACCAATCCACAGTGTCCTGCTCCGCTGCCAGATCCGCATCGAGCCGGGGCGGCGACACCACAGCCCCGCGGAGCAGCAGCGGCTGCTCGACCTGTTCGGCACACCGGAGCGCTGGGGCCAGACGTTGCGCCCCATGCTGTGGACGCACGCCAGCGTCCTGGTGCCAGCGTTCACGAGCGCTGCCGCCGTGGACCTGCCGGTGCCGTGCAGTTTTGACTTCAACCTGGCCGCCACGAAGTATTTTGACGCGCTGCAGGGGGGTGACATCCCACTGTGCTTCCTGTTCAGTGGCACGATCTTCTACGAGGCGGCCGACGGCGGCTTGCAGGTGGCGCAAATTTCCTGGGAGAAGGAAGCATCCTTCCGGCTGTCCGCGGCGACGTGGCGGGAGCTGATGGACCGCCACTACCCCAACAGCGCCTGGCTGTGTCTGCGGCAGGACGTATTCAACCGCTTGTCGCGCTACAAGAGCCGCCGCGGCCTGCCGACCTGGGAGCAGGCGCTGGAGGAACTGCTGACCGCGGCCGAGCCTGCTTCGTTCGTAGTACCGCCTTCAGGCGGGTTGGAGCGAAGACCGCCTGAAGGCGGTACTACGAACGAAGAAAAGAAACAGGTGCTGCCATGACCCGTCCACTCGTGGACCGCATCGCCGACGCCGTGCTATACGAGGGCTACCTCCTCTACCCCTATCGGCCGTCGGTCAAGAACCGTCAGCGCTGGACCTTCGGCGGTCTGTATCCCGAGCCATTTTGTCAGGCGAATGCCAGCGGCGATGCCTCGGAGAGCCAGACGGAGTGTCTGGTCGAGGGGGACTCGGACACAGTGTTGGAGGCGACCGTCCGCTTCCTGCACCTGACGGACCGCCGCGTCGGGGAGTTCGTCCCGCCCCTGGCGGAGTGGCCACGAGGCTCGGAACCCGAGTATCGGTTGACTGAGACTCTCCGAGTTGGGGACCGTGTTTACTATCCGTGGCAAGAGGCCCAGGAGCGTGCGGTGTCCCTCGGCAGTCTGAGACTGGCGGACCTCCCGAACCAGTCCGAGTGTCGGAACTTCACCTTCCCGGGCAGGCCTGGCTGGAACCGCTTCCGGGCACGGCTGGGGAAATTGTCGGCGTCCTGGTACGGGAGCAGCAGGAGGTTCGGGGGACTGTCGAGGTGTCCGCCACCCGGGTGGCCGAGGGGTTGTACCGCCTGACACTCCGAGTCCGGAATCGAACACCGCTGGGCGAGGGCACGGCAAGCAGGCGCGACGCCGCCCAGCTGCGGTCGCTGATTTCGACACACGCCATCCTCGGCGTCCGCGGCGGTGCCTTCGTCTCGCTGCTGGACCCACCAACGGAGTGGGCGGCGGCGGCTGCGGCGTGCCGCAACGTCGGCGTCTGGCCGGTGCTGGTCGGCGCAGGGGCAGCGTGACACCATGCTGTCAGCGCCGATCATCCTCTACGATTATCCGCAGATCGCGCCCGAGAGCCCCGGCGATTTCTTTGACGGCACCGAGATCGACGAGATGTTGACGCTGCGCATCCAGACACTGACGGACGATGAGAAGCAGGCGATGGCGGCGGTGGACGAGCGGGCGCGGGCGCTGCTGCAGCGCACCGCTGACCTGACCGGCAACCAGTTCCGGCAACTGCACGGCACCCTCCGCGCGCTCCGGGTTGTCCCGGAAGGGGGGCGGCCATGACGGACTGGGGCCCCGAGTCGGATCGCAAGCGCGTGGAGTGCGTCCACATCGGCCCTGCCGAGGTGCGGCCGGGCGACCGTGTTCGGCTGCGGCCGCGCGGCCGGGCCGACATCTTCGACCTGGCACTGGTCGGGAAGACCGCCACCGTCGAGTCGATTGAACAGGACTTCGACGGTCGGGTCTACCTGGCCGTGACCGTGGACGACGACCCCGGCCGCGATCTCGGTGTGCTACGTCAGCCCGGCCACCGCTTCTTCTTCGCTCCCGAGGAAGTGGAGCCGCTTTCCCGGGGGGAGCCATGATCGTCCATTATCGGCTCGATTCCGATCACAGTCGCTTCACGGTGCAGGCGTTCGCCACCGGCATGTTGTCGTTCCTTGGCCACAGTCCGACTTTCACCGTCGGAGACTATGCGGGCGAACTGCGGCTCGATCACGACACCCTGGGCGGATCATTATGGGTGACCGTCCGCGCCGATTCTCTGGAACTGCTGGATCAGGTCAGCGCCGCTGACCGGCGAGACATCGAGGACCGAATGCGGCGCGAGGTGCTGGAAACCAACACTTACCCCGAGATACGACTGGCGGCGGAGAACCTGTCGGGGGGCGCGACCGAAGGCAATCAGTATCGGCTGCACATCCGCGGCCAGCTGGCGCTGCACAGCGGCACGCGGTCCCTGGAAGTGGACGCCCGGCTGCTGGCCTTCCGGGACGGGGTGCGAATTAGCGCAGCGTTTCCGTTGCGCATGTCGGAGTACGGCATCCGGCCGGTCACGGCCCTCGGCGGCGCCATCAAGCTCAAGGACGAACTCCGCGTCGCGTTCGACCTGGCGTTCGTGCGGGACGACAACCCGGAGAAGTCATGAGCCGCCCGCGTGTCCTGGTCGCTGGTGTCGGCAACATCTTCCTGGGCGACGACGCCTTCGGGGTGGAGGTTGCCCAGCGTCTGGCCCGGCGCCCCCTGCCGGACGGTGTGCGGGTGGTCGATTTCGGCATCCGCGGCCTGGACCTGACCTACGCCCTGCTCGACGGCTATGACGCCGTGGTCCTGGTGGACGCGGCGCCGCGCGGCGGTTCTCCCGGGACGCTCTATGTGCTGGAGCCGGAGCAAGCGGAACCGACGGCCGGCGATTTGCAGGTGGAAGGACACGCCCTGGATCCGGTCAAGGTGTTGCGCCTGGCCGTGGCCCTGGGAGGACGGGTCGGCCGGCTGCTCGTCGTGGGCTGTGAGCCCGGGACCGCTGCCACGGCGGCGGACCTGAGCATGGGCCTGAGCGACCCCGTGCGAGCGGCCGTGGACGAGGCGGTGCCGCTCATCGAAGGACTGGTCGGCAAACTCCTGCGGGTCGGGAGCGAGGCCGAGGTACAATAACATCACCACACCTGGCAAGGGAGGCGTAATCATGGCGAACCGGATGTCGGAGTATCAGGAGCGCTCGCTGGGGTATTCGGAGGATGGGGGCGCTGGCCCCGAGACCTTCGGGAGGACGACCGGCGGGGCGGCGGGTTGGGTCTGCTGCTTGGCGGGCTGGCGGTGCTCGGGTTGGGAGCCTGGGCGTGGTACAAACTCGGCCCGGACGTTCGGCGCTATCTGAAAATGCGTTCGATGTGAGGAGTCATGCACGAACTGTCGATCGCCCTGAGCATCGTGGACATGGCGACCGAAGAGGCCGAGCGGCAGGGCGGCCGTGTCGCCGCGGTGCATCTGCGGCTCGGCCCGCTGTCCGGTGTCGTCAAGGAGGCGCTGCGGTCGGCCTATGGCCTGGCCCGTGAAGGCACGGCCCTGGCGACGGCCGAGCTGGTCGTCGAGGACGTGCCGCTGGTGGGCTACTGCCGCGCCTGCGACGCCGCGCGGCCGTTGCCCTCGGTCTGGGAACTCCGCTGCCCCGAGTGCGGCGGCCCGACGCCGGAGATCGTGAGCGGCCGCGAGCTGGAAGTGTTTGCCCTTGAGGTCGAATTGTGAGCAACCACCCGCGCCTGGTCGAGGTCCGCCAGAATGTCCTGAAGCAGAATGACGTGGTGGCCCGCGCCCTGCGCGAACGCTTCCGCGCGGCGGGGGTGTACGTGGTCAGCCTGGTGTCCAGCCCCGGGGCCGGCAAGACCGCGTTCCTGGAGCAGACGCTCGGCCTGCTCCGCGAACGTTACCGGGTGGCGGCACTGGTCGGCGACCTGGCGACCGACAACGACGCCCGCCGCCTGGCCCGCAGCGGGGCGCCCGTCAAGCAGATCGTGACGGGGACGGTCTGTCACCTGGAAGCGGCCATGGTCCGCGACGCCCTGGAGGGTTGGCAACCGGCGGACCTGGACTTCCTGTTTGTCGAGAACGTCGGCAACCTGGTGTGCCCGGCGACGTTCGACCTGGGCGAGGCCCTGCGGTTGGTGCTCTTCTCGGTGACCGAGGGCGAGGACAAGCCGCTCAAGTACCCGACCATCTTCAACACGGCGGATGTGACGCTCATCACCAAGACGGACCTGGCCGCAGCGGTGGAGTTCGACGCCGCGGCGGCGCACCGCAGTATTGAGGCGGTGCGGCCGGGGATGCGCGTCTTCGAGGTATCGGCGAAGACCGGACAGGGGATGGAACAATGGCTGGACTTCCTCAGAGATCGGGCCGCGGTGGCAATGAACTCGTGAACTGGATTTTGCAAGCAGCGGCCGCCACTTGACGAGGGTGGCTACAATGGGTCAGTGCGGACCCTTCCATGAGGAGCCACCCATGTCCAAATTCTGGCAACACTTCATCAACAACGGCGACCCGCCGCCCGCCGCCGTGCCGCCGCCTCCCGATCCACCCTCCGAGAGCGAAGCCCTCGATGCCTATTCGCGCGTGGTGGTCCGCGTCGCGGAGTCGCTGCGGCCGGCGGTGGTCCACCTGCGCGTCGGCCGCAACCGCGGTGAAGGTGCCGGCTCCGGCATCCTGTTCACGCCGGACGGCTTCCTGCTCACCAACGCCCACGTCGTCGGCAACAAGGACAAGGTGAAGGTCCGCCTCGGTGACGGCCGTGAGTTGACCGGCCGTCTGGTCGGCACCGACCCGTGGACCGATTTGGCGGTGGTGCAGGCGGACGCCCTGGCGCTGCCGTTCGCGCAGCTCGGCGACTCGGGGCAGTTGCGCGTCGGCCAGCTGGTGGTGGCGATCGGCAACCCGCTGGGCTTCGAGTCCACGGTGACGGCCGGGGTTGTCAGCGCCACCGGCCGCACGCTGCGCAGCATCACCGGCCATCTCGTAGACAATGTTATCCAGACCGACGCGGCCCTGAACCCAGGCAACAGCGGCGGCCCGCTGGTGGACAGCAAGTGTCAGGTGATCGGCATCAACACGGCGGTCATCATGCCGGCGCAGGGGCTGTGCTTCGCGATCCCGATCAACATGGCCAAGCACATCCTGCCGCAGTTGATGAAGCACGGCCGGGTGGTGCGCGGCTACCTCGGCCTGCACGCCCGCAACGCGCAGATCGCCGAGCGGCTGGTCGAACGGCACGAACTGCTGCAAACGACGGCGGTACATGTCGTGAGTCTGGAGCAGGGCGGCCCGGCGGACCAGGCGGGCATCCTGGAAGACGACCTGATCGTGCGGCTCGGCGACGAACCGACGCCCACGGTGGACGAACTGCACAAATTGCTGACGCAACTGCCGATCGACGTGCCGACGACGGTCACGCTGCTGCGCGGCGACCGCATGCTGGAGCGCATGGTGCTGCCGACGCAGTATCCGAACTTGATGGTGTAAAGGGAATCACCACAAAGAGCACAAAGAAGACAGAAGAATTGAATTACAATTCTTCTGTCTTCTTTGTGCTCTTTGTGTCTTTGTGGTGATTCCTCGTTCTTCAACCTCGGCGGATGGCTTCTTTCATCTCGCGCACCGCCCGCTCCAGCCCCACAAACACCGCCCGCGCCACGATACTGTGGCCGATGTTCAACTCCTCGACGCCCGGGATGCGCGTCACCGCCTGCACGTTGCAGTAGTTCAGCCCGTGACCCAGGTGGACGTGCAGCCCGTGCTGCTTCGCCAGCGCCGCCGACTCGCGCAGCTCGTCCAGCTCCTCCTCGCGCCGGGCCGGCGTCTTCGCCTCGGAGTAGCGCACCGTCTGCAACTCGATGGCGTGAACGCCGAGCACCTTGGCCATCTCAATCTGCCGGTCGTCCGGGTCCAGGAACAGCGACACCTCGACGCCCGCCGCCTTCAACCGCTCGACCGCCCGCGTCACCGCCTTCTGGTGCGCCACCACGTCCAGGCCGCCTTCGGTCGTCAACTCCTCGCGCCGCTCCGGCACCAGCGTCGCCTCGTCCGGCTTCACCTGACAGGCGAACGTGACGATCTCCTCCGCGACCGACATTTCGAGGTTGAGTCGGTGCGGCACGGTCTCGCGCAGCAGCCGCACGTCGCGGTCCTGGATGTGGCGACGATCCTCGCGCAGATGGACGGTGATACCGTCAGCGCCGCCCAGCAGCGCCAGCACCGCCGCCTGCACCGGGTCGGGCTCGTGGCCGCGCCGCGCCTGCCGCACCGTCGCCACATGGTCGATGTTCACGCCCAGTCGAATCGCGTTTTGCATTGTCGGTTCCGTCCGTCAAAGAGGTTGGCCGGCCGCGGCCAGCGCCTGCCGATAGCGGCTCGCCTCGCGGCTCAGGCTCTTGTACAGGAAAAATGCCAGGATCAGGTCCACGGCCTTGTCGAGGATTGGGCCGGCAATCGGGATCAGGCTCGCCAGCGGCAGCCACCAGTGCGACAGCAAAATCGCCGGGCCGAGCACCAGCAGCGTCAGGCGCGTCCACCAGGCGACATGATAGCGGCGGTCGAAGAACATGCGCAGCATCGCCCGCAGTTCGGTCCACAGGTCGAACAGCAGCCACGCTTGCTGGACGGCGCCCGGCGACGGCAGGCCCGGCACGGACAGCGGCAACGGCAACTGCAGGCCGGGCGCCGGCAGCGGCCGGGGCTCGGTGAAGGCTTCGCTGGGTGCCGGCGGCGGCCCCGGGACGGCCGCGGTCTGCAGGCGCTCGCTGAGGCGCTCGACGACACGCTGCTCGACGCTCTGGGTGTCTTGCAAATTGGCGAGGGCGTCCTCCAGGCGACGGAGGCGCTGTTCGAGCGTCTCGGCGGGGGGCGGCCCGTTCTGCGGGATGTCGGCGGGGTTGTCCATGACTACGCGCCTCTCGGCCGTGCGGGGACTCGCGGCGCGGTTGGCTGCGCCGCTGTCACCATACCGAGACGGGGCGGTTTAGACCAGATTGGGTTGCTGCGGATCGTGGGGCAGACCTTCCTGTCTGCCAATCCCTCGGCCGACAGGAAGGTCTGCCCCACGAGGAAGACCTCATTTCGGCGCCGGCACCTGACTGACCTTGGCGGCGCTGGGGAAGTTCTGCGGGATCGGCAGCGTCACGCGGCCGGTGGCGGCCCACTCGGTGCCGCGCCCCAGCGTCGTGAGGAAGCCGACGCAGCGCATGCCGTTCAGGTCGTGGCCCATCGGCGTGTGGAAGACGCGGCCCTCGCCGTACTGCACGGTCCAGATCATCGGCTCGTTCTCGTTGCTGCTGCTCTTACCGCCCTTGGCCTTGTCGGCGTAAGCGGTTGCCAGCAGGTGGACGTGCTCGATGGGACCGCGCATGCCCTGGTACAGTTCGTCCTGCGAGTGCATCCACTCGGCCGGCATGCCCTTCGTGATCGGGTGGCTGCGGTCGCGGACGACGATCTTGAAGGCGTGCTGGCTGCCGTGGCCGGCGCCGAAGCCCTTGCCCTTCGGCACACGCACTTCTTTGCCGCTGTCGTCCACGATGAGGCGGTCGCCGTAGTTATTGTTGCGCCAGCCCATGCCGATCATCTGGTTGTACTCCTTCCAGCCGCCGAAGGCGTTGTTGGCGGCGTGAACGATCACCAGGCCGATCTTGTTGCGCTTCAGGGCCTCGTCCAGCTGCTTGTTGAAGTCGGCCGGCCAGGAGGCGCCGTTGTAGTTGCTGAGCACCACGTCATAGCGGCTCAGGTGCGGCGGGAACGGCACCGTCGGCACGCTGCCCGGCTTGTCGTTCGGCTTGAGGTTCGAGGACACGTCCACGGTGAAGCGGCCGGTGTCCTCCAGGGCCTTTTTCATGAAGGGCGTCGTCGCCCGCCAGTTGTGGTTGTTCTGGCCGTCGATGATGACGACCCGGATTTTGCCAGTCCCCTGAGCCGCGGCCGGCGCCGCCAGCAGCGCCACCGCCGCGCCGGCCAGCGCCAGCACGCTCAAACGCTTCAACATGGTGCAACCTCCCGTGCGGATTTCGTCACGAAGGCCGGGCCGCGGCGGCCCGGCTGTGGGTGATTATCGCAGAAACGGCGAGGGGGTGAAGGGGGGAAGGGGTGAGGGGGTGAAAGAAGACGGTCTTTCACCCCCTCACCCCTTCACCTTGTCATCCGCTTACTTGAACATGTCGCGGATCACCTTGAGCGGCGTGGCGCGCACGACGGTGCGCTTCGGCTTGGCCGCGATGGTGATGGTCTCGCCAGTCTGCGGATTGCGGCCCTGGCGAGCCTTGGTGGCCTTCTTCTCCTTCCGCTGCAGCTTGAGCAACCCCGGAATCGTGAAGACGCCGGGGCCTTTCTTGCCCAGTTCGTTCTTGATCAGGACGGTCAGCTGCTCGATGAAGTTGGCGACATCCTTCTTCGAGAGCTTGGTCGCGTCCGCCAGTTTCTGGTAGACGACCGTCTTGCTGCTCGCTTTCGGTTTCGCCGAGTTCCCGCCGCCGGCGCTGGCCTTGGCCATGAGATTTACCCTCTCCCGGAGTGAAATTGGACGAACATTACGGTACGCATTAAGTGGGCAGCGTAGATTGCTTTGGCAATCTTGTCAATCGAATCTTGCCGTATTTTCCACGATTTTCTTAGCGTCGCTGTTGAAGTTGCTGTTTTTTTCCTGAAACTAGCAGCGATCGCGCCGCCCCGAACGATTTTTCCGTCCCCGAACCCTGACAGCCTCATGAAACAACTCGTCTTCGAGCGCTTCGGCGACCCCCAGGAGGTGCTGCATCTGCGTGAAGCGCCGCCGCCGGAGCCCGGCCCTGGCCAGGTCCGCGTCCGCATGATCGCCAGTCCGGTCAATCCGTCGGACCTGCTCGTGGTCCGCGGCCAGTACGGCCGATTGCCACCGCTGCCCGCGACGCCCGGCTTTGAGGGCGTCGGCGTCCTCGATGCAGTCGGCTCCGGTTGGCTGGCGAAGCTCCGCGGCCTGCGACCGGGCCGCCGCGTCGCGGTGCTCAACGGCCGGGGCGGCAACTGGCAGGAGTACGTCGTGCTGACCGCCCGTGAGGTGGTGCCGGTGTCCGCGGAACTGCCGGACGAGCAGGTGGCATCGTTCTTCGTCAACCCCGCGACGGCCCTGGTGCTGACGCAGCGCGTGCTGCGACCAGGCCCCGGCGACTGGCTGTTGCAGACCGCTGCTGCGGGCGCCCTGGGCCGTATGGTGATCCGCCTGGGCAAGCACCTCGGCTTCCGCACGCTGAACGTGGTCCGCCGCCGCGACCAGGCGGAGGAGCTGCGCCGGGCCGGTGCCGAGGTGGTGGTGGCCACCGACGAGGAGCCGCTGGTCGAGCGCGTGCGGGGGCTGACGGGCGGCTTCGGGGTCCGCTACGCCCTGGATGCGGTTGGCGGCGGGACGGGGCGGGCGGTCGTCGAGTGCCTGGACGCGGGCGGTCGGTTAGTGGTGTACGGCACGCTGTCGGCCGAGCCGATCGCGCTGGACCCGCGGTTGCTGATGGTGGGGCAGAAGTGCATCGAGGGCTTCTGGCTGTCGGAGTGGGTGCGGGCGCAGGGGCCGCTGACGATGTTGCGGTTGTTCCGGCAGATCGACCGCCTGTTGCGGCAGGATGTGTTGACGACGACGGTCGGCGTATCGTATCCGCTGGAGCAGTTCCGCGAGGCGGTGACGCAGGCGCAGGCGCCGGGCCGGCAGGGGAAGGTGCTGCTGCGCATGGGGGAGGCAGCGCGCTGAGGCGCAAGCGGCAGACAACTATTGATTGCCGAACCGGAGCCCCGCCGGTATCAATAACCACCCCTGGACCGCCGCGGTGTGCTTTCGAGAGAGGACGACTGTCCATGCCCGACCAGCGCAAGCAAGCGATCACCGGCCTGACGCCGCCGGAGGTTTCCGAGGCCCTGATCCGCCAGACCTGGCCATCAGTGGCCATGAACCCCGCCGTCGCCAGCTTCGGCCGAATACTGACCGGCACCTTCGTGCTGGCGCCGCTGGGCTGGTTGGTGATGTCGCTGGTGTTCTTCGGCAAGTTTTTCCCGCTCATGGCGAAGCGGTACGCCGTCACCAACAAGCGGGTGCTGATCCGCAAGGGCATCACCGGCAAACCCGGCCCGGAGGTGCCGCTCAGCGAGATCGATGAAGTGCGCGTCGTCACCGACGCCAACAGCAGCTTCTTCCGCGCCGGCACGCTGGAGATCGTCAGTGGCGGTCAGGTGCGGCTGACGCTGCCCGGTGTCCCCGAACCGGAGGGCTTCCGCCACGCTATCCTCAACGCCTGCAACGCCTGGGTGCCCAACCGCAAGCGCGGAGCGTTCATTCCCGCCAGCGCGACCAAGTAAGCGGATGAGGGGGTGAAGGGGTGAAAGAGCAGGTGTCTTTCACCCCTTCACCCCCTCCCCCCCTCAACCTCGCAAAGCGCTGGCGAACGGCGTCGATTTGCGGTACAACAGAGGGCATGTCGCTACTCATCATTCTCCAGGGCCCGGATGTCGGCCGCAAGTTTCCCCTGGACGCGCCAGTCACCGTCCTGGGTCGGCAGCCGGAATCGACCATCTGTTTGTCTGCCCGCGCTGTCAGCCGCGAACACGCCGAGATCCGCCGCACCGACGAGGGCTTTGTCGTCGAGGACCTCGACAGCAGTAATGGATCCTACCTCAACGGCAAACGGCTCGTGCCGCGCCAACCGGTGCCGCTCACCGAGCAAGACACTCTGCAAGTTGGCCCTTACCTGCTCGGCCTGCGGCCCAGGCCGCGGTTGACCAGCGTCGAGCCGGACATGATTATCGTCGAGCAGGTCAACGCCGTCGCCATGTCGCAGAGCGTCTACGGCCACGACCCCGCCCAGAAGTTGCAGGTCGTTCTCGACATCGCCCAGCACCTGGCGCGCACCCTCGACCTGGAACCGCTGCTCGACAAGTTGCTCGACCACCTCATGCGCCTGCTGCCGCAGGCCGACCGCGCCCTGGTGCTGCTGTGCGAGGGCGACGAACTCGTCGTCCGCGGCCAGCGCTGCCGCCACGAACACGACGCCACCACCTTCCCGTACAGCCGCACCGTCGTCCGCCGCGCTCTCGACGAGGGGATCGGTCTGCTCAGCGAGGATGTCAAGGACGACGAGCGCTTCCAGAGCAGCCAGACCATCACGTCCCTGGACATGCGCTCGCTGATCTGCGTGCCGCTGATCGGCCAGGAAGGCCGGCGGCTCGGCGTCATCCAGCTGGACCGCTTTCGCTCCGGGCAGCCGTTCCTCGTCGGCGATCTGCAGATGCTGACCGCCGTGGGGTTGCAGGTCGGCGTCGTGCTGGAGAACGCCGCGCTGCACGCCGAACTGCTGCGCAAGCAGCGGCAGGACCAGGAACTGGCGATGGCCCGCGACATCCAGGAGAGCTATCTGCCGACCAACTTCGGGCCGCTGGCCGCGGTGGGCATCGACCTGTTCGCCAACGTCCACCCGGCCCGCGGCATGGCCGGCGACCTGTATGACTTCTTCCTGCTGCCGGACGGACGGCTGGCGTTCTTCGTGGGCGACGTGGTGGGCAAGGGGTTGCCGGCGGCGCTGTTCATGGTGGCGGTCCATGTGCTGGGCCGGCACCTGGCGCAGGGCGAGGGCGGCCCGGCGGCGGCCCTGCTGCGGCTCAACCGCGCCCTGGCGGCCGACAACCCATCCGAGCTGTTCGTGACGCTACTGCACGGCATTTATGACCCGCGCGATGGCACAGTGGTGTTCGTCTCCGGCGGCCATCCCATGCCGCTGCTGCGCCACGTTGACGGCAGCGTTGAGGAGGTGAAGCACCGCAGCGGCCGGCTGCTCGGCCTGGGGGAGGAGGGCGTCAACCTGACCAACCGGACGTTCACCCTGCAGCCGGGCGAACTGCTGGCGATCTACACCGATGGCTATACGGAGGCTCGGCAACCGGGCAGCCGGGCGATGTTCGGCCTGGCGCGGTTGCAGGAGGTGGTGAGCGGCTTCACGCCGGCGCAGCCGCTGTCCGCGTGCGCCGACCAGGCGCGGGAGGCGGTGGCGAAATTCGTCGGCGGGCCAGACCAGCAGGACGATTTGACGCTCTTCTTGTTGCGGCGGCGCGCGGACGCCGCGCCGTGAGCAGACCGCTTCTCCGTTTACGTTTCGCGGTCAGCGTCCGCGCGAAACGTAAACGGGTCCGTCGGAATCTGACAGAGCACCTCATCCAGCGCTTCGGTCGCGCCTTCCAGGACGACGCGCCCGTCCGGCTCGACCGCATGAACCGGCCGCGCCGTGAAGTCCAGCCAGCGCAGGTCGAGCCGGCCGAGCAGCACGCGGCGCTGCCGGCGCACCTGGTCCCGCAGGGAGCGGCGCTCCGGTTCGGAAAGGCCGTACTCGTCCCGGCGGGCGCGACCATCGCCGCGCGGGATAAAGGGCAACAGGCTCAGCCGCCGCACGCCGTTGTCCAGGCAGAAGCGCACGGCCCAGTCGATGACCGCGCCGCCGCTGGCGACCACGGTGGTTTGCACGCCCGTGGCGACGCCGGCCGCGAGCAGACGGCGGAGATTGTGCGTCGTCTGGTCGAAGGCGTCGCGGCCCACCAACTCGTTGTGCCGGTCGCGGTCGCCGTGGACGCTGACCTTGACCTGACAACCCGTCTGGCGGAGGACCGGCGGCAGGGCGTCGCTCAGCGCGATGCCGTTGGTGGTGAGCTTCGACTTGCCGCCGCGCGCCTGGACGTGCAGGAGCAGCTGCGGCAGCGCGGGATGGATGGTGGGCTCGCCACCGCAGAAGTGGACCGTGTGGACGCCGTGCGCCAGCAGCCAGTCGATGCGCTGCGTCAGTGTGACCGCGGAGGTTTGGACGCCATCGGGCGGAGCGAGGCAAAAGCCACAGCGGGCGTTGCACCGCCGCGTGACGCGGAAGCAGATCGTCGCCGGGAGGTCGAGTGTCATACGCCGGGCCTCTTCGTGATGAGTCGGAGCCCAAGCGCCAGCGAGGGGCTCGCTCTACCCTTCGCGGGCGCTCGGGCTTCGACCAGGAACCAGGCGATCGCGCAGCCACTGCGCCACGGTGCCGCGGCCGCGCTTGACCAGCGCCGTGCTCCAGTCCTTGCACCGCGGCGGTGGCGGCAACCGGCGCACCGCCGCGGCGCGGAGCCGTTCGGTGTAGCGGACCACCTCTTCCTCGCCGGGCCGCGTGGCGTCGAAGGCGAGCCAGACGACCCGGCCCGCTGCCACTTCCGGCAGCCACGGCGGCCAGCGGCCGATGGTCCCGATAGCGGCCCAGCCACAGACGGCCAGCGACAGCGCGTCGAAGAGGCCCTCGACCACGATCAGCGGCTCGACCGTCCAGCCGCCCAGCACGTTGACCGTGCCGCCACCGGGGCCAACCGTGAGCATTTTATTCTGCCCGCGCACTGTGTGCAGGTAGCGCCCGTGGACGTGAACCAGCGCCCCGGCGCGGTCCCACAGCGGCGCCACTACCGCGGGCCGACCGCCGAAGTCCGCGGCGAAGCGCACGCCCGCGGCATCGGCGATTGCGACGGGAATGCCGCGGCGCTCGACGTAGGCTTGCCCGGGGGTGCCGGCCAGGGGCGCGGCGCGGGCGAGCAACTCCTCGGGGTGTTCGCCAGTGCCGGGCATGCGCGGCGGGTCGTCGAAGCGCAGCACGGGAAGGCTCCGGGTTTCACGGTCGTCGGGCAGCAATTTGGGTGCAGTCCCACACCAGGACGGTGCCGTTGTGCATGCCGGACAGGAGCCGGTTACCGTCCGGCGAAAACGTCAGGGTGGAAACAAAGCCCTCGTCGCCGACGAAGGACGCGACCTCCTTGCCGGTCTTCACGTCCCAGATGCGGATGCGCGCCGGGTCCGGCACGTCGCCCAGGCGGAGCGGAGAGCCCGCCGCGGACGCCAGCCATCGGCCATCGGGCGAGAACGCCAGCACAGACACACGCCGCTTGTCCCTGCCGAAGTCCTCGGGCAGTCCGAAAACCGGCTTTTGCTTGGTGAGGTCCCACAGCTGAATGCGCCAGTCCCCCGAGGCCAGCGTTTTACCGTCGGCCGACAGGGCCACGGCGCTCCCCTGGTCCGTGCTGAGGACGCGCTGATGTTGACCGGATTCCAGGTCGATGGCGTAGAGGTCCGTGGTAATCAGTCGCCGGTTCTGGTCGTTTCGGATAGCCACGAGCGCCGTTTTTCCGTCCGGGGAGAGCAGCGGTTTGCCGATCAACCCCGTATTCGCTCCCCAGACCGATTCCCCTGCCAGTACCTCGGACTGCACGACCGGTCGCTTGCCTGCCACGTCCCAGATCACTAACCGGGCGTCGAAGTAGACCAGGCGCTTGCCGCCGGCGGTGAACGCGCCCCAGCAGACCTGGCCCGCCTGCTCCGGAACTGTCGTGATGGTCTTACCACTGGCCACGTCCCAGATCGCCAGGGGTTTGTTCTTCACGTTGCTCCCAGAGTAGATGAAATTCGTCGGCACGAACGGGGCGCCGGCGAGTCGCTTGCCGTCCGGGCTGAATGACAGCGACTGGGCGTTGCCGTCGAGGCTGCGCACCAGTCCCCAGGTGCGCGTGTCCCACAGGCGCACCTGCCAGCGGTCGCCGCCGCTGGCCAGCAGGCGGCCGTCCGGCGAGAACGTCAGGCAGCGCACCGCCGAGTCGTGGCCGATCACGTCGGTGTGCAGTTCCTTGCCGGTGGCGATATTCCACAGATGCACCTGACTGTAGTTCGTGCCGACCGCGAACGTCCGACCGTCGGGGGACAGGGCGGCCCGACTGCCGCCCTGGACCAGGCGCCGGCCGAGGCGCGACCGCAACACCTTCTTCTCCAGATCCCAGACGAGGACTTCCGTTTCGTCGGTGGCGGTGACCAGGGTCTTTCCTTCCGCCGTGAAACCGAGACCGATGCACCAGCGCACGGGCGCCTCCAGCCGCGCCTGTTCGCGGCCACTGGCGACTTCCCAGACGAGCAGGTGATCCGTGGTCACGGTGGCCAGGGATTTGCCGTCCGCCGAAAACGTCAGTTTGGTGATGCCCGTGTTTTTGGGGTGCTCGAACGCGCGCAGCACCTTGCCGGTGGCCACGTCCCAGAGCTGCACCTCGTCGGGGTTCCGTCTCAGGATCACCGCCAGGGCCTTGCCGTCCGGGGAGAACACGAATTCATCGACGAAGGTGTTTTTGAAGTGCTTGCGCCAGCGTTCCTTGCCGGTCGCGGCGTCGCCGAGGTACACGCCGAAGCTGTTGCCGACCGCAACGCTTCTGCCATCACGGGAGAACCGCAGGTCGCTGGCGCCAAACTCCTTCGGCACCGCCAGGCTACGCAGGTACTTGCCGGTGGTTACGTCCCAGAGGGTGACCTGGCCGGCGTACAGGTCGGGGAAGCCGTTCTGCGAGAGGTTGCGGTGGGCGACGGCCAGCACCTTGCCGTCGGCGGTAAAGTCCAGGCAGTGGCGGGACAGCCAGCCCACGCAGCCGAGCGGCAACTGGTGCAGCCGTTTGCCGGTCGTCGCCTGCCAGAGAATGATCTTGCCCGCACAGGAGCCGGCGAGGACGCGGCCGTCGGGGGAGTACGCCAGCGCCGAGGTCGAGCCGTCGTGCCGCCAGCGCAGCATGCCCAGTCGGGCGACGGCGCCGGCCGGCAGCGGATCGCCGTCGCGGTCCACGGCCGGTGGCGTTTTCTGCGGCGTGACGGGGGTGCCAAAAGTGGCGTGACACGGCAGCAACGCCAAGCAGGCGATCAGCACGGCGCGGTTCAGGGACATGCGGCGGCCTCCGGGAACAGAGGGGGAGTTGGGCACTTCAGTGTATCGCAGTCCGTCGTTCGGGCCAACGGTTTTCCAGGCTGCGGCGCGGCTCGGTGTCGCCGAGGCACGCGCGCTAAGGAGGCGCCGAACAACAACTTCGTAGGACGGCTCTCCAGAGCCGTCCTACTCTTGGAAGTTGTTGTTCGGCGCCTCCTTAGCGCGCGCCTGTAAAGCGGCATGATACAGGTGCGGCAGTGTGACGCGATGATCGCCGCTGACGTAAAAACTCTCGCCGCCGTCCGCGACCGTGCGCACCAGGATCGTCTTCCACGGCCGATAATAATAGCGCGGATCCGTCTTCGGCGCCTGCTGATGATAATCGCCCTCCAGCGGGATCAGGTCGAAGACAGCCGTCGTGAAATGGCGGATGTGCCGGCCCTCCTGGTGGGCCACGTTACGGGCCATCGCCAGCGCCTTCAGATACACCTCTGGCCCCATGACCGCGGAGCCGAAGTTCAGCAGGACGCCGCCCTCCAGCTGCGTCACCGCCTGCGTGAACACCAGGAAGTCCTGATAGCTGGTCTGGCCGAGGGCGGCGCCGTCGCAGTTGGGGTGCTCGTGCAGGATGTCGTAGCCGACGCCGACGTGGACCGTCACCGGCACGCCCAGCCGCGCCGCCGCGGCCAGCACGCTCACGTCCCGGTGCGGGAACGGCCCGTCGAGAATGGCCCGGCCCAGCGCCTCGCCGAGGCCCATGCCGGTGTGGGCGGCGTAGCGGATCACGTCGTTCATGCGGCCGGTCTCGCGCCACAGACCGAACTCGCCGGTCTGAATGTAGCGGGCGACGCTCTCGGTGCTGGCGCCGATCAACGCGAACTCCCAGTCGTGGATCGGCCCAGCGCCGTTCATGGCGAGGTGCGTGAGCAGACCGCGCTCCATCAGGTCGATGAGGTAGCGGGCGACGCCGGCGCGGAGCACGTGTGCCCCCATCAGCAGGACACGCGCCCGGCCGGCGCGTTTGGCCTCGACCAAGCGGCGGCCGAGGACCGGCAGTGCGTCGTGCTGGAACGGCGGCAGCGGCGCGTCGAGCGGTAGCAGGACACTCAGGTCGAGGTCGTGCTGCCGCTCCGCCAGAGGCTTGATGAGCAGACGCGAACGGTCGAATGCGGGGTAGGGCATGGGAACATCCTGTGAAAAAGAGTAGCCACAGAGGACACAGAGAACACAGAGAGAAAAAGAGAAGAAAAGTAAAAGTCAGGAAGCCGGGTGATTCAATCGTCTTTTCCTCTGTTTTTCCTCTCTGTGTCCTTTGTGTCCTCTGTGGCTCAATTCTTAATACAGCAGCGTCGCCAGCCGGTTGCGGTAGTCGTCGGCCAGGGTGCTGCGCACGCCGATGACGTGGAAAATCTTGACCATCGCCAGCCGCCCCTTATCCGCCCCCAGGCCCGAGTTCAACTCCGCCGCGCTCAGCAGCAGCGTCAGCGCCTCCTCGTAGCGCCCCGCCGCCGCCACGACGACGCCGAGTTCGTAGCGCACCTGCGCGTCCTTCGGATTCGCCTCCAGCTGCTTGCGCAACGTCGCCTCGTCACCGAACGGCTTGGCCGTCTGGTGCAGGAACACCAGCCCCGCCAGGCGCTCCGCTTCGGCCCCTTCCGCACCTTCGCTGCCGACCTCGCTAAGCAGTTCCGTCACCTCCGCTTCCTTGCCCTGCGCCAGCAGCAGCCGGGCCAGCCCCAGCCGCGCCGCCTCGTGGTGCCGGTCCTGCGCCAGCACCCGGCGGTACAACGGCTCCGCCTCCGCCGGCTTGACGGACTCCAGCGCTGCTGCCTGCTTGACCAGGCGCTCGACCTCACTCGGGCCGACCCGGTCCAGGAACAGCCGCAATTGCGGCTCGGGCAGCACGCCCTCGAAGTCGAGCACCGCCCGGCCGTCGCGGAAGGCGATCACCAGCGGAATCGAACTGATCTGGAACTGCTGCGCCAGCACCGGCGCCTCATCGACGTTGACCTTCGCCAGGATCACGTCGCCGCCGCGCTCCTGCACCAGCCGCTCCAGCACTGGCCCCAGCGCCCGGCACGGCCCGCACCACGGCGCCCAGAAATCGACCACGACCGGCTGCCGGTGCGACCGCTCCAGCACCTCCCGCGTGAAATCCGCCTCGGTGACATCAATGACCCAGGTTGTCTCTGCTGCACTCACGCCCTTGCTCCTCGCGTTATTCTCCGGGGCGATGGTTCCGCTTATTTTAGCAATCGGTGGCGTTTCGTCTTTTGGGCGACAACCGAGGTCACAATCATGGCGGACGACGTGCGTGAGGAAGTGCTGCGGCTCAACCAGCGTCTGCTGGACAGCATCGCCCTGGCGGACTGGGAGACGTACACGGAGCTGTGCGACGCGAGTCTGACGGCCTTCGAGCCGGAGGCGGTCGGCCAGCTGGTGCAGGGGCTGGAGTTCCACCGCTTCTACTTCCAGCTCGGCGGCGCGAAGGAGCCGCACGTCACGACGATGGCGTCGCCGCAGGTGCGGTTGCTCGGCGACGTGGCGGTGGTGACCTACGTGCGGCTCAACCAGCGCGTCGGTGCCGCGGGGCCAACCACGACCGCGACCGAGGAGACGCGCATCTGGCACCACCAGGACGGCCGCTGGCGGCACGTCCATTTCCACCGCTCCGCGAGCGGTGGTCGGTGACCGTTTCGCCCGGGCACCGCGCCCGCGGCTGCGCGGCGCGTGGTTATTTGCCACCCCATTTATCCTTGAATTTCCCCCCCTCTTTCCATTTCGGCTGGTCGCGGAACTCGCCGGAGCCGGGGAACGAGTGGATCCACTCTTCGACCTCGGGCCGGTCCTTGCGCAGATCCTCCCGCCAGCGAAAATCGCTGCGATCCGGCAACCAGTAGCCGGTGTCGTTGTCCTTCTCGAAGAAATCCACACCGTGCTGTTTCTTGCCCTTGAACTCGTAGGCGTAGAAGATGATTTTCTTGCCGGCGTAGTCCACCTCCTTGCGGATGTCCAGGGTGCGGATTTTCTCCTCGTCGCGCTTGCCGTTCATGATTTTGCCCAGTTCCATCATGGCGCGAAAGTCCATGTCGCTCAGCATCCTGGATTGCGAGACGATGGAGTCCCTGGGGGTGGAGAAGTTGTACTTGCGCAGGCCGCCGCCGAGCGGGTCGCGAAACAGTGTCAGGCCGAGGGCCGCCAGCGCCACGAGCAGGGCCAGGCCGCCCATGAGGAAGCCGAGCAGCCCCAGCACGGAGCGGCGCGGCCGATCCGCGGCCGCGGCCCGCCGCGTCCGTGGGGCGGGCTCGTCGTACTCCGGCTCCTCGTGCCGCCGGGCTGGCGGCGGCGGGGGTTCGTCGTAGGCGGGTGACCGCGGTTCATAGGACGCGGCGGCGACCGTGAACAGGGTACGGCACTGCGGGCACTTGACCGAGCGGCCGACCGCCGTCTCCGGGACACTGGCACGGGCGCCGCAGCTGGGGCATTGGATAATCATGGCATGGACGCGACTGGGGTTGTGATCGGCGGAAGCAACGCTGGTCGTATTGTGACGGCCCGCTGCGGCCGATGCAACGTGAAAGCCGAGCCCGGTGCGCCGGTCTGTTTCCGTAGAATCACCGCATGACCGACCTTCTCGAACGCCTGTTCCGGCTGCGCGAGCACGGGTCCAGCCTGCGCGCCGAGGTGCTGGGTGGCGCCACCACCTTCCTGACAATGGCGTACATCATCGTCGTCAACCCGGCCATCCTGGAAAAAGCGGGGCTGCCGGCCGGCCCGAGCACGGTGGCCACGGTGCTGGCGGCGGTGTTCGGCTGTCTGCTGATGGGCCTGTACGCCAACCGGCCGCTGGCGGTGGCGCCGTACATGGGCGAAAACGCCTTCCTCGCCTTCAGCCTGACCGCGACAGTCACCTGGCAGCAGCGGCTCGGCAGCGTCTTCGTCGCCGGCGTCGCCTTCTTCATCCTGACGCTGCTCGGTCTGCGGTCGTGGTTGGCCGGGGCCGTGTCGCCAAGTTTGAAGCACAGTTTCGCGGTCGGCATCGGGCTGTTCCTGTTGCTGCTCGGCATGCACCAGACCGGCATCGTCACCAACGGCCCGTCCACGGAAGTGCCGCTCAAGCTCGGCGACTGGCGCGACCCGCGCGTGCTGCTGGCGCTGGCGGGCTTCGTGCTGATCGCGGTGCTGCTGTACTGGCGGGTGCGCGGCGGCATCCTGCTCGGCGTCATCGCGGTGGCGGTTGTCGGTTACGCCTGTGGCTTCGGCGAGGCGCCCGCCGCGGTGTTCACCGACCTGGGCAGCGACACCTACGACCTGGGCCGGGTCGCCTATCATCTGGACATTGCGGGCGTGTTGCAACTCAGTTTCCTGCCAATCTTGCTGACGCTGTTCCTCGTCAGTTTCCTGGACACGCTGGGCACGCTGGTCGGCGTCGGGGCGGCGGCCGGCATGCTGGACACCCAAGGCAACGTCAAGGACATTGAAAAGCCGATGCTGGTGGACGCGGCGTCGTGCATGTTCAGCGCCGTGATCGGCACGTCCACGAGCGGGGCGTTCATCGAGTCGGCGGCAGGCATCCGCGAGGGGGCGCGGACCGGCCTGGCCGCGGTGACGACCGGACTGCTGTTCGCGCTGGCACTGCTGTTCCTGCCGCTGTTCCAGCCGCTGCAACAGTTGAAGTATGCCTACGGGCCGGCGCTGATGGCGGTCGGGCTGCTGATGGTGGCGTCGATCAACAACATTGACTTCGACGACCTGACGGAAGCGACGCCGGCGCTGGCGGCGATCGCGCTGATGCTGTTCAGTTACAACATCGCCAACGGCCTGA
The DNA here is from genome assembly GCA_963750165.1 of uncultured Gemmataceae bacterium. Taxonomy (GTDB): domain Bacteria; phylum Planctomycetota; class Planctomycetia; order Gemmatales; family Gemmataceae; genus CAVVPN01. Next base: position 3,087,350 of record CAVVPN010000003.1, read on the forward strand.
CCGCCGGTTTGATCCTGTATCCGGTGTTCAAACTCTTGACCGGGCGCTGGCGCGAGGTGACACTCGGACAGGGTATTTTGGCGGGTTTGTGCCTGGTGTATTTCGTGTACGGGCTGCCGCATTGAGCGCGGCTGTGAGGTGTGAGCGATGGGAAAAAGATGGATGGTCGTTGGCGTCGCCTTGCTCCTGCTGGTGGCGCCCGTCGCGGCACAGCAGTCGCCAAAAAAAATCCCGGTGCTCATCGACACCGACGCCGACCTGGACGACGCCCTGGCCCTGGCCCTGGCCGTGGTCAGCCCGGAACTGGACGTGCGCGGCGTCACCACCGTGGCCGGCGACACGCACACACGGGCGCAGCTGGTGGCGCGGCTGCTGTACGAGGCTGGCCGCAAGGACATCCCCGTCGCGGCCGCCGGCAAGCCGCGCAAGCCGCCGGAGACCGCCGGATTGTTGCAGTACGGCCTGCGCGCGGGCCGCGCAATCCTCTGCAAAAAGCGGACGCCGTCCGCTTCCTGTACGCGCAGCTCAAGCAGCACCCCGGCGAACTGACCCTGCTGGCGCTCGGGCCGCTGACGAATGTCGCGGAGCTGCTGGCGAAGCACCCCGACTGCAAACCGTGGATCAAGCGCCTGGTCGTCATGGGCGGCGCGGTGCGCATCGGCTACAACGGCAAGCCGCCGCCCGAGCCGGAGTGGAACATCAAGGGCGATGTCAAGGCGGCGCAGGCGGTGTTCGCGTCCGGCCTGCCGCTGACCGTCGTGCCGCTCGACGCCACCGCGACGCTGGCCCTGTCGCCGGGGCAGCGCGACCGGGTGCTGCGCCACGGCAACGCGCTGAACCGGCAGCTGCGTGTTCTGGCCGATCTGTGGCCGGACGGCGAGAAACCGATCATCCCGTTCGACGCCGCCGCGGTCGCCATCTGCTTCGAATCGAAGTTTTTCAAGACCGAAAAACTCCGCATTGAGATGGACCAGGGCCTGACCCGCAGCGTCGCGGGCAAACCGAACGCGCTGGTGGCGACCGCCGTCGAGAAGGAAAAATTCCTGGCGTGGTACGTCGAGCGCGTGGCCCCGGCCGGCGCCAAACCGGCGCCACCGGACAAGCTGAAGTTGACCAACGTGGCCAAACCGGTGCCGCGCGGCGGCTTCCCGGATCGCGTCCATGTCACCGAGACATTTCAGACGGCCATCGAGCAGCGCTGGTGGCTGAGCGGCCGGCTCGTCGCGGAGCGCGCCAGCGAACGCAAGTACCTCCGCGCCGCCCTGTGCCACGACTTCGACGATCGCATGGGTGACGCGAAGGCGCTGTACCGGGCAGTGATCTTCAACCCAGTGCCAGGGCCGCCCCTGGGTAAGCGGACGCATCTGAGTTTCCACTATCGCATCGACAAGGCGACCACCCTGCGCGTGCAGATTTACAGTCTGAGCAAAGGGTATCATCGCCACCTGACGCTGACGGACCTGCCTGCAGGCCGCTGGCAACACGTCACCGTCGATCTGACGCAGGCGCGGCGGCCAGACGGCAGCGGCGGCCCGCTGTCGGAGGATGAACGCATCGACGACATCCAGTTCTACACCGACGCCGCGGCGGTGCTGACCATCGACGACATCGTGCTGTTCGAGGCCGCGGCACCCGGCGAGCAGCGGCCGTTCCCGAAAGCCATCGGTTACACAGCCTGGTTCGACACCGGCAAGCAGGGCGGCGAGTGGCCGGGCGATTTCGCCATCGTCGCCAAGAAGGGGCCGAATGGCTGGAAGGCGGCACACTCGATCTACGACCCGAAGGAGCAGCGGCACTGGATTCGCCTGGACCTGCGCGGGCAGCGGCCGCTGGCGGACTGCACGCACCTGCGTTTCCGCTACCACCTGACCGCGGCGGCGAGCGTCCGCGTGGTGTTGCGGCACAACCTTGGCGAGGAGAAGTTCCGCGTCCTGGTGGAAAACCTCAAAACGGAGCAGTGGGCCGAGGCGGTGGTGGAACTGGTGCCGGCGGGCAGGGTGCGGCCGGGGCTGGCGGTCAACGAACTGACGTTCGCGGTCGGCTCGGAGTCGGCGCTGCTGATCGACGACGTGATCCTGTTCGCACCGGGGAAAAAGGAGTGACGCCGTGCCGCCGTTCTGCGCTGCGGTGGTCCAGGCCGGTCCGGTCGTCTTCGACGTGCCGCGCACCCTGGACAAGCTCCGCGACCTGACCGCTGACGCCGCCCGCCGCGGCGCCCGCCTGGCCGTCTTCCCCGAGGCGTTCGTGTCGGCCTATCCGAAGGGCCTCGACTTTGGCGTCCGCCTCGGCTCGCGCACGCCGGAGGGCCGCGAGGAGTTCCGCCGCTATTTCTACAGTGCCATCGACGTGCCCGGCCCGGCGACCGCGGCCATCGGAGCGGCGGCGCGGGCGGGCGGCCTGTTCCTGGTGGTCGGCGTGATTGAGCGCGACGGCGGCACGCTGTACTGCACGGCGCTGTTCTTCGGCCCGGACGGCCAGCTGCTCGGCAAGCACCGCAAGCTGATGCCGACGGCCCTGGAGCGTGTCGTCTGGGGCCAGGGCGACGGCTCGACGCTCCCCGTGCTCGACACGCCGCTGGGCCGGCTCGGGGCCGTCATTTGCTGGGAAAACTACATGCCGCTGCTGCGAACTGCCATGTACGCCAAGGGCGTGCAGCTGTACTGCGCCCGACCGTGGACGACCGCGATACCTGGCTGCCGACGATGCGGCATGTGGCGCTGGAGGGCCGCTGTTTTGTGCTGTCGGCGTGCCAGTTTCTGCGGCGCGGCGACTGCCCGGCCGAGTATGCGTGCGCCCAGGGTGACGACCCGGCGGCGGTGCTGATCCGCGGCGGCAGTTGCATTGTCGGGCCGCTGGGCCAGGTGCTGGCGGGGCCGCACTTCGGCGGCGAGGAGATGCTGACGGCGGAGGTGGACTTGCAGGAGATCGCCCGGGGGAAGTTTGATTTTGACGTGGTCGGACATTATGCGCGGCCGGATGTGTTTCGGTTGACGGTCAATGAGCGGCCGAGGACGGCGGTGGCGTGGGAGAACGAATCGTCTTCACCGAGGGACAGTGACTGACGTTCGGAAAAAGGGCGACGTTTATGGGATTACGACCTGGAGGGGATCGCGCTGATTCTTCGCCCCGAAGGGGCGAAGAAGCCCGCAGCACGAGCAAAGAGCACCCTTGCTGTCGCTGCGGGCTCTGATCACGAACCGCCCGTCCCCGCCCGCACGATGCCGTTGAAGAACAGCTTGAACGTGCCGTGCGGCTGCCCCCGATACAGCACCTGCGGTCCGAACAGCACGAGCCGGCCCTTGCCGACCGCGGCATCAACGATGGCGACGCCGCCATCCAGGTGTTGCTGCCCGTGCGCCCAGCCGCTGCGCAGCGGCGCCTTGCCGTCGAACCACGCCACGCGCCGCAGCCCCTGTTTGTCCGCGTCGGCCGGCAGCCGGAACGTCGGGCTCTTCGAGAAGATCACATCCACCTGTTCGCCCAGGCCCCACGCCAGCGGCTGGGTCGGGTCCACACGCACGCGCAGCACCGACGTGGGCACGTAAAACTGCTCGGCCGACAACGGCTCCTTGTCCGGCCCGACCAGGTGATTCGCCAGCGGCAGCCCAAGTCGCTTGCCCAGGCCCGTGGCGCCGCCGATGGCCAGTACCGTGCCGCCGCCGTCGAGGAACTTGCGCAGGTGCGGCAGCGTCTCGTCCGACACGCCGCCACGGCCGAGCAGGGCATCATCGACGAAGACGAGCACGTCAAACTGCTTGCCCAGGTCGCCCTCGTTCAGTTCGTCCGCCTTGACCACGCGGTACGGGAACTCGAAGCGCTCCAGCAGCCAGCGCGTCCAGCCCGACGGCATCGAGCCGCCGAAGCGGTCCCACAGGCCGACCCGCACCGACCGGAGCGGCACGGCCACCTTCCCGGGGTCCGCCAGGCTGCCCACGAACGACGTGCCCAGCTCCCGCGCCAGGCCGCCCAGCACTTTTTTCAGCTCCGCGCCGCCGCCGATGAAAAACGTCCCGGCGGGATAAGCAATTCCCCGGTCAGTGAACGCGCCGCGCAACCGCGACACCGGCACGTTGTGCTTCAGCAATCGATTCACGACCCGGAACGCATCATTCACGCGCCCGTCCAGGAAGTAGCCCGCGACGGCCTGGCCGCCGATCACCGCCCCCGGCGGCGATGGGATTTCGTCTGCCAGTTCCTCGAACGGCCCGTCGCAGCCGTCGAGCAGGCGGTCGAACTGCACGCCCATCTGGAACGCCAGCGTGTAGCCCGCCGCGTCATAGGGCGGCGTCGGCGGCGCGCCGGGGTAGGCGAAGTCGTCGGGATGGTCCTGCGGTTCGAACATGTCCAGCACGTGAGCGCGGAATGCCTGGGCGCACTTCACGACGTAGGAGCCTTTCGGGTACTTCTTGCCGGCCGCGGTGAAGTCGGCCGTGGCCCGGTGGACGCGCACTCCCGTGCCGATCAGCGTGTTGACGAACTTGGTCGCCGTCAGGAAGTCGGGCTGGTCTGCGGGCAGCACGTAGCCGCGCGGGTCGCGTTTGGCCGGATCGCGGAACAGCCGCGCGAACTCCTTCGGGTTGACGCCGGTCTTGGCCTTGCCCTTGAGCTTTTTGGCCGCCTCCACCAGCTTCGGCGTGACCGTCCAGCTGTCGCGGCCACCGCGGTCGATGGCGCGCTGGCCCATGAGCCAGATGTTGTGCAGCAGTTGCTCGCGGTGGCGCGAAGCGTAGTCCAGGACCGCCTTGTTGGCCGTCACCGAGTAGTCCACCGACTGGCGGAAGTGCCAGGTCTGCGGCGGCACCGGCGCCAAATAGTCGGCGCACGGCAGCTGCTTGGCCGGCAAGAACGGAATCTGCATCGGCGTCGGGTTGCCGACGGTTTCGGACAGCAGGCCGATCATGTTGTGGAAGTAGGTGGTGGTGCGCAGGCCGCCGTTGAACCACGTCGAGTAGCGGGCGCCGGAGCGGCAGGTGGCGCCCGGCCTGTCCTCGACCAGGAAACGCTGCATCATGGCGGCGCCGACCGCGTCGAGGCCGCTGATGACCAGCGGGTCAATGTGGTAGTTGAACGGGTCACGGAACGGCGGCACGAACAGCACCGTGCCGGGCGGCCCGGCCTGGTGGTGGTTGTAGACGATCTGTGGGAACCATTCGCGGTACAGGACGCGATTCATGTTCCGCGTCTCGGCCTGGGTGTTGGCGTAGAAGTCGCGGTTGTTGTCGTGGCCGATGTACTTCTGATAGAGCCGCGGCAGGCCCTGCAGCGTGCGCTGCTTGAGGTCTTTCGGCCGCATGTAATGGTCGGCGACGAGGTCCATGCCGTCGGGGTTGGCGTGGACGAAGAGGATAATCACGTCGTCGAGGATGCGGCGCGTTTCGGCGTCATCGGCGCTGAGGAACTGGTAGAGCGTCTCCATCAGAACCTGGGCGCAAAGCGACTCGGAGGCGTGCAGGCCACCGTCGATCCAGACGACGGCCTTGCCGGCGGCGGCCAGCTTGACGGCCTCGGCCGGGCTGATGCCCGCAGCGCGAGCGAGGCGGCGGGCGATGTCGCGGTAGCGGTCGAGCTGCTTGTGGTTGGCGGTGGAGGTCACCACGCCCATGAGCTGCGGCCGGCCCTCCGCGGTGACGCCGATCTTGACCACCTTGAGCCGGTCCGACTCCTTCTCCAGTTTGGCCCAGTAGCTTATCAACTGCTGATAGTTCGCCAGGCAGTAGTCGTCGCCCAGGTTGAAGCCGAAGTGCTCCTTCGGGGTGGTGATGTGCTTCGCCGGGGCCGCCGGTTTGTCCTGCGGCCGGGCTTCCGGCGACAGTGGGCGCCCGGCCAGTGTCGGCACCAGGGCAAGGGCGAGGAGGAGGGACTTCTTCATCGGCGAACTCCCGAAGTGGTCCTGCGCTTGCTGCAACGGTTTTCGCTGGCTTTCGATGCCCCCGACCCGCTGGCGGCCCGAATTGCTTACCAGGGTAACAGTTCGATGCGCTGCTGCCTGGCTGCGGCGCGCACCCGTTCGGAGTCGGGATACAGGACTGCGTGGGGCTTCAAGACTTCGGGGCCTTGCGCGATCCACTCGAGCATGGTTTTGGTCTTGCGGCCCGCAGCCCCCGCCGCCGCGCGCGCCGCCGTCAGAATCTGTTTGGGGTCGGTCAGCGCCTTGAAGTTGAGGCTGTAAATAGGTCCCCCCGCGTCCGGCGCGCCGTCCAGCGCGATCGCCCAGGAGATGAAGCCTTCGTGCAGGACGTAATCCACGCGGAACGGCCCCTGCGGGCTCTTCAGGGCGTTCAGGCAGAAGAGCATCTCGCGCCGCTGGTTCCGCCAGGGAGTGGTCCGGCCCGTGAACGGTATTTGGTGAACCAGGAACGTCACTTCCCTGGCTTGTTTGCCCTTGATCGTCTCCGCCACCTTGACAGTCACCCGATTCCAGACAACACCGTTCTCCCCCTTCTGGCTGACGATTTCGGTCACCTCGCCGCGGACAACGAGGTCGGCCGCCACCACCGCCAGGTCGAGGCTTTCATACTGGATGATGTCGGCCGCGGCGCGGCCCGGGCCGACCTGTACCAACACCAGGACAACGGCGGCGATCAGGACAAAACGGATCATCCCAATCTCCTTTCCGCTCAGAACGCCTTGTTCTTCAACGACCGGTCTTTCCGGTGTATTCTCTTTTGGCCGAACGCCGTAGTTCAGCGTCGGGCCCAGTGACCTGGGCCTGTCCGAGTGACCTCAGATGGCCCGTCCGCAGCAGCAGTTGGTTCGGGTGCGTACTCTCTCGGCTTCGCCCCGCTCCCCTCGGCGCCCGAAGCGACTTCGAACTGCTCTTCCACCACGAGGCTGGGAACGCCGTGGAATCAGCGCGCCCACGGGCGCGCCGCCTACTTCCCTTTCAGGCGTCTCCACTCCAGTTCGCTCCGGTCCAGTTTCAGCACATGCACCTCCGGGGGGAAGAGGGATCCGAACCCCTTCTTGTAGGCTGCCAGCGTCAGCCAATCCCCCGACACAAGGAATCGCACCGTGGTTAAGGGGCCGCCCTTCTCCGTGGCCAGCGGCCGTAGGGCCTGGACTGGCTGCACCCCGCGCTTGAAGCCCGTAAAGCGGACTCCTTCCGGGGGCACATTGGCAAACTTCCAGGTTTCCGTTTCCCGGCGCAGGTCCGCCTCATAGGAGATGGAGCCAGCCTTCATGAAAGCACTCTCTCCAGCACGCCTCACGGGCAGATCGACCAGTGTGATGTGGGCACGCAACGTCCCCTTCCAACCGGCAGGGGATTCGACTATAAAGCAAAGCTTACCGCCACCCCAAGAAAGAGCTTCCTGTACACGAGTTGCCCTCCGGCGCGGCCGGACTTTGATTATCGCGCGAATGGCCCGGAAAACGACGGCCCAGGCTTTGGTACGCTACACCTGAGCGTACCAAAGCCTGAACCCCTCAGCAATCACGGGGGCGAGGTGGGCAGGATTTCTTCGTACTCGGAGCTGTCCTCATGCTCGCCGACGCGGGCCGGCACGATGACCAAATCCTCGTTCATCTCGTCGCGCGCGAACAGCTTGCGGAACTTGGTGACGAACAGCCCCGCCTGCACGTGGCCGGTCAACTCTTGCAGCCGCCGCACGTCCTCGCTGGGGGCGTGGCGGACGAGGTAGCCGAGGGGCCGCTCCTTGTGGGCCTTCTGCAAGCGGGCCTGGATGACCTTGATGACGGCCTGGCGGCGCTTGGGATCTTTCAAGTCGGCCTGCGCGAAGCCCTCATCCACGTCGGGGATTTTCTCGCTGTAGGGGGCGTCGCCGCGCAGCACCTTGACATCGTTGTCGGTCAGCCGCCGCGCCCACTCCATCGTCGTGGGGATGTGGCCCTGCTTGTTGGGCAAGGGCCGCCGGCCCGCCATGAACGTGAAGCCAAGATCCTGGCCGCGCTTGAGCAACTGCGGCAGTTGCTGTTCGATGGCCTTGAGCCAGTCGGCGCCCTTACCGGGCAGTCCGCCGGGGGTGCAACCGCTGGCGGCCTGGAGCATGGGCACCCATTGATACTGGTAGCTCAGGTCGTTCTGGAGATCGACCTTGAACGGCGCCTGCACATAGAAGAGCGCCTCCGTCTTGTCCTTGACGGAAATCTGCGTGATCTTGAGCGGATAGACCAGCTTATCCGAAGTGAACTGGAAGCGCGTGGGCGTCACCTCACCCGCATAACTACCGTCCTTGTTCTTCTTCATCTGCATGGTGTCGATCTTCATCACGGTGAACACCCACTTCTTCTGCACATAGAAGTTGAGCGTCGCCTCGTCGCCGGAGTAGCTGTACTTGTTCGCCTTCAGCCAGGCGTACAGCGCATCGGCGCGGGCTGCTTCAATGATCTTGTAGTCCAGCGAGCCCACCACACCGACTTCAAGAATCTTGATCGGCGGCGGCTCGGCCTTCTTGTTGGCCATGTCCCCGGCCGGGGCCGACTGCGGCGCTCCGCCAAGCGCAGCCGGTGCCCTGGGCGGCATCATGATCGGCAGCAGTTTGGAGTGGGGGAACTCGCGCTTCTTCATGATGGAGTACACCGCCAGGTGCTTGAAGAAGTCGCGCGGCATCTCATGCAGCTTGGGCTGCGTGGGCGTCGGAATCACCATGCCGAAGTCCAGGGCATTGCCCTCGAACTTCGGCTGGACGGTGAATGACTCCAGCTTCTTCGCCGGGTCCCACGTAATGAACACCTTCTGCGCCGGCTGCAGAATATCGGCATTCTGCGCCGAGAAGTAACAGCACGCCGCGTCGGCATGGGACGCGCCGAACAGCCCCAGCGCCAGCGCGGCCGTGAACGGCCACCAGCGCCATCGGCCTGTGCGGTTATTCCGCATTGCTTGGTCCCTCAAAAAAAGGATCGGGTGAGTCTCTGAACTATGGTGATGAAAGTGTAACAGGCGGCGGACGCGAACGCCAGCCGCCTGTTGGGTTGGTCGGTCCCGGCTCACGGGGGCGAGGTGGGCAGGATTTCCTCGTACTCGGAACTGTCCTCATGCTCGCCGACGCGGGCCGGGACAATCACGAGGTCGTCGTTCATCTCATCCCGGGCGAACAGCTTGCGGAACTTGGTGACGAACAGCCCCGCCTGCACATGACCGGTCAACTCCTGCAACCGCCGCACGTCCTCGCTGGGGGCGTGGCGGACGAGGTAGCCGATGGGCCGATCCTTGTGCGCCTTCTGCAGCCGAGCCTGGATAACCTTGATGACCGCCTGGGCGCGCTTGGCGTCCTTGAGGTCCGCCTCGGTGAAGCCCTCATCGACGTTGGGCAGGTTCTCCGAATAGGGGGCGTCGCCGCGCAGCACCTTGACGTCGTTGTCGGTCAGCCGCCGCGCCCACTCCATCGTGGTCATGATGTGGCCCTGTTTGTTCGGCTGGGGCCGCTGGCCGCGGATGAAGTTGAAGCCGAGGTCCTGGCCGCGCTTGAGCAGTTGCGGGATTTGCTGCTCGATGGCTTTAAGCCAGTCGGCGCCCTTGCCGGGCAGGCCGCCGGGGGTGCAGCCGCTGGCCGCCTGCAACATCGGCACCCACTGATATTGGTAACTCATGTCCCCCTGCAGGTCCACCTTGAACGGCGCCTGCACATAGAACAGCGCCTCCGTCTTATCTTTCACCGAGATCTGCGTGATCTTCAGCGGATAGACCAGCTTGTCCGAGGCGAACTGGAAGCGCGTCGGCGTCACCTCGCCGGCATAACTGCCGTCCTTGTTCTTCTTCATCTGCATGGTGTCGATCTTCATCACGGTGAAGACCCACTTCTTCTGCACATAGAAGTTGAGCGTCGCCTCGTCGCCGGAGTAGCTGTACTTGTTCGCCTTCAGCCAGGCGTACAGCGCATCCGCACGGTTGGCCTCGATGATCTTGTAATCCAGCGAACCGACCACCCCCTGCTCCAGCACGATCACCGCCGGCTTGTTCTCGTCGTGTACGCCCTCCGCCCGGTCTTCCGACAACTCGCGGTACTGGAAACTCGCCAGGCGCAACCCACCGCGGCCGCCGTAGGACGGCAGCAGTTTGGAGTGGGGGAACTCGCGCTTCTTCATGATCGAGTACACCGCGAGGTGCTTGAAGAAGTCGCGCGGCATCTCATGCAGCTTGGGCTGGTTGGGTGTGGGGATGACCATACCGAAGTCGAGCGCATTGCCCTCGAACTTCGGCTGCACCGTGAACGACTCCAGCTTTTTGGCGGGATCCCACGTGATGAAGACTTTTTGGGCCGGCTGCAGAATATCGGCATTCTGCGCCGAGAAGTAGCAGCAGGCGGCCCCCGCCGTGGTGGGCTGCGCCCCGAGTAAGGCCAGGGCTCCCAGCAGACTGAGCGGGAGCCACGGCCGACGCGAGAAACTTCGCATACGTCGTCCTTTCTTCTTGAAGTTGATAACCGAGGATCGTCTTCTTTTTAGACGACCGAGTAGCGCTCACGGATTGCCCGGGGGCAAGATCGGCACTTCCACCGCGAACCAAACCACCGCGACCTGGACCAGTTCCACGCGCAGCGCCGTCGCCGTGCGGCGCTCCGCCGGCACCTCCGCCGCCACCAGTTCCCAGGGCCGAACGCCACCGTCGGCCGTCAGCGGCGCGTACAGCAGCGTGGCCCGCTCCGCCAGTGCGTACAGCTCCAGCGCTCCAGCGCAACTCCCCACCAGCTCGCCGGACAGGTGCAGCGACCACCCGCCCTCTGCCTCGACCCACCGGGCCTGGACATTACGCAAAAACGCGGTGCAGCGCACCTCCAGGGCCACCTCGCCCCACAGACCGCCCGCACCGGTCGCGTCCTCCACGTCCACGCACAGTTCGTTGCGCTCCCGCAACAGTTCCGTCACGTCGAACTCGAACGGCCCGTCCGCGCCAGTGCGCCGGCCCAGCGGCACGTCATTCAACCGCACGTCCGCCGTGCCCTCCAGCCCCGCGAACGTCAGCCAGACGCGCTCATGGGCATCAATGCGACCCGGATAGCCGAAGCGGCGGCGGAAGCGCACCCGGCCCGCGTAGTCCTGCAAGCCGCCGTCGCGCCAGCGGGCCGGCATCGTCAGCCGGAGCTGCGGCGGCAGGTCCACCTCGGTCCACTCCTGCCGGCCGTCGCCGTGGCGGACCAGGCGGGCCAGCGGTTCGCACTCCCAGGGACCGCGCAGGCGGATGCGATGCGGGTACAAGCGTCACCTCCCGCGCTCGGCCGCCAGCTGGCGGAGCAGGTCGGAGTAGTCGTCGTAGGGCGTGCGGTCCGGCGGCCCGGCGGCGTGCAGGTACTGGCCGGTGCCCGGTTTCCACGGCAGACTCAAAATCGTGCTGGATACAGTGCCGCGGTCGCTGCCGTGCAGACACATCGGCGGCCCGCCGTTGCCGCGCTGGGCGCACAACTGGCGCAGGGCGGTGACGCAATCGGTGGCGCGGGCGTAGGGGCGCTGGCCGAGCCACCACAGGGCGTGGCCCAGCCGTGGGTCGCCCTGGTCGTTGACATCCTTGTTGGTCAGCACGTGCAGGCCCGGCGGCAGTGGCTGGATACGCAGCCATTCGGCGCCGTGGATGACGACCAGCCGCTCGGCGTCGGCACAGACGACGTTGCAGCCGGCGTAGCGGTTCGTGCCCAGCTCGCGCCCGGCCAGGTCCACGGCTTCGCGGGCGCTGGCACAGCCGAGCAGCCGTCGCGCCAGCAGGCCGCGGCTGGGCGGCTCTGGCGGCACGTCGGCTTTGTTACGGTTGGTGACCGCGATGACGACGCCGCGTTCGTTGACGCCCAGCCAGGTGCCGCCGGCCACGCGATCCAGCCCGGCGGCGACGCGCAGGCCGCCCTCCTGGAACAGCTGCGGCCCGGTGGCCGGGCGGTCATAACGCTCCTCGCGGTTGGCCCCGAGCACCAGCGGGGCGTCGTCCACGGCGCGGAAAAAAGCGCCAGCAGGCACATCAGTTGGTCCCTTCTTCGTGGGGGCGGGCTTTCCAGGCTGCCGACCTCAACGGCAGGCTGGAAAGCCTGCCCCACGAATTAATGACGGAACAGGTACACACTGCCGCCGGCGCCGGCCGCGGCGAGATGGCGGCCGTCGGCGGCGAACGCCAGGGCGTGCATCTCGTCCGGCAACGTCCAGGCGTGCGCCGGCTGCCCGGTCGCAGTCCGCCAGAGGACCACGCGCCGGTCCTTGCCCGCCGTCGCCAGCAGCTTGCCGTCCGGCGCGAACGCCAGCGCCCGCACCGTCGCGGTCTCGCCCTTGACCGGATGGCCCGCCAGCGTCCGCACCATCTTCGGCGGCGTCCGGCGCACGTCCCAGCAGGGGACCTCCGCGGCGTCCCCGGTGAATGCCAACGTTTTATTGTCCGGCGACAGGGCCACCACCCGGGCGCGGGCCTTGGGGATGTCGAGTTCCTTCATGAACTTGCCACCGACATCCCACAGCCGCAGCGGGCTCCCGGCAAGGGGACTGCCCGCGGCCAGCAGCGTGCCGTCCGGCGTGATCGCCACGGAGGACACTGCCGCCGTGATTTGCTCCTCGGGCAGGACGCCCCACAATTCAGGCTCCTGTTCGCGCAGATCCCACAGCCGCATCACCGGGCCGAAGCAACCGCTGACGAGCATCTTGCCATTCGGGGAGTACAGCAGCACGAACGGCCGGTGCGTGTGGCCCGACAGGGCGGCGGCCTCCCTCGGCTGCTTGCCGGTGAGGTTCCACAGCTGCACGCGCGTGTCGCCGCGGCCGGTCGCCAGCGTCTTGCCGTCCGGGCAAAAAGCGACGCCGCTGGAGCTGGCCTGCAAGGTGGCCCACGCGCGCCCGGTGGGGCCGTCCAGCTTCCACAGCCGCACGGTGCCGTCCAGGCTGCTCGACGCCAGGGTGACACCGTCGGGCGCGAACGCCAGACTGGTGACGGTGCGCGTGTGGCCCCGCAGCACGGCGACGAGCGTTTTTGGCTGGTTGTCGATGCGGTCGTTGGCGTCGATTTTGGCGGCGTCGAGTTTGTCCAGCGGCGACGGCAGATCCAACAGGGCCACGGCGGCTTTGCGGGCGGCTTCGGTGCCGGGGTAGGTGCGCTGCAGGGCCAGCAGGTCGAGGCGCAACTGGGCCGGGTTCGACGTGGTGTCGCTCAGGCGCTTCAGCAGCGGTTGCAGCGCCGCGGCAGCTTGTTTGGCCGTGTCGGCGGGGACGGCCGCAGGCGAGTCGGCGCGGGCGGCGCAGGCCCCGATGGCCAGTGTCAGGAGGGCAGCGGAAAGGCGGCTCATTGATGAAATCTCCGTGGGCCATCACGCGGGCCGCGGCGGCAGAAATTGCTGCGCCCAGGCGGCGTCCTCGGCGGGCAGCGGCGGCGTGGGCTCGTGGTTGTAAATAAACTCCCCATAGCCGGCAGAATCATAGACACGGTGCAGCACCGCTTGCAAGTCCACCGCGACATCCGGGTCCGGCGCACGCAACGGGATGCGGATGACGGGCAGAGGTTCGCGCAGGCGGATGGGGTATAACCCTGCTCGCCACAACTGTTCCGCGCGGCCGACCAGCACGCAGTAGTCGCACTCCGGCATGTCGTTGACCGGCATGCGCGGGCCGCCGCGCAACAGGTCGATTTCCACCAGATGAACTCCGTTCGCCATCAACTGGTGGCGCTTGGTGAGGTACTGGTCGCGCTTGTCGCCCAGGTTTTTATTGGCCGGGCTGAGCAACTCGATGACGGTCACCACCTGGAGGCCGGCACTGTCGTGGATCTCCAGGAACGCGCTGTGCTCAAGCTCCACCTCCGGGATCGAGACCTCGATCGGAACTGCCGCCACGGTCGTCCTCGGCCCGGCCGGCGTCGCCGGGCGTCGGGACGCCAAGGACACGTCGGACCACCCCAACAACCTTGCGCCTTTGCTCATCGGGTTTCTGGACGTAAAGATGGTCCTCGACTTTTACGAAGTAACGCGGGCGCACATGCACCCACAGGGCTTCCCGAAGGGCGGGGACGAATGTTTGGTGGAAATCATGCCAAACATAGACATGTTCCAGATACGGATTCATCCCCGGAAACGGTGACGGCATCGCGGCTCCTCCTTCGCCTCAAGAATGGATCACCGCCATCGTACTGGCAACCGCCCGGCCGCCGCAATCTTTCCTTGCCGCGCCGCCGCCTTTAGAATGGCCAGCATCAACGCCCCCTCACCCCCGACCCCTCTCCCCCCAGGGGCGAGGGGAGTAACTGTGTCGTTCCGCGAGCCAGGCCGCCCCAGGAGGTTTCCCAAAAATGTCCTCTCCCGCTCAGCCCAACATCACCAGCGTCCTCAAGGAAACCCGCAAATTTCCGCCGCCGGCCGACTTCGCGCAGCACGCTCACGTCAAGAGCCTCGCCGAGTACGAACAGCTCTGGCAACGCGCCAAGGACGACCCGGAGGGCTTCTGGGCCGAGCAGGCCGAGTCGCTGCACTGGGTCAAGCGCTGGGACAGGGTGCTGACCTGGAACGAACCGCACGCCCGCTGGTTCGACGGCGGCAAGCTCAACGTCTGCTACAACTGCGTGGATCGTCACCTGGACGGGCCGCGCAAAAACAAGGCCGCCATCATCTGGGAGGGCGAGCCCGGTGACAGTCGCGTGCTCCGTTACCAGGACCTGCACCGCGAGGTCTGCAAGTTCGCCAACGTGCTCAAGAAACTCGGCATCAAACCCGGCGACCGCGTGACGCTGTACATGCCGATGGTGCCGGAGCTGGCCATCGCCATGCTGGCGTGCGCCCGCATCGGCGCGACGCACAGCGTCATCTTCGGCGGCTTCAGTGCCGACGCCGTCGCCGACCGCAACAATGACGCGCAGGCTCGCCTGGTGGTCACGGCGGACGGCGGCTGGCGGCGCGGCAAGGTGGTGCCGCTCAAGCAAAACGTCGATGCCGCGCTGGTCAAGTCGCCGACGGTGGAGAAGTGCATTGTCTACAACCGCTGCCACCAGCAGGTGGACATGAAGCCGGGCCGCGACCACTGGTGGCACGACCTGATGGCGGACGCCTCGGCGGACTGTCCCGCGGAGCCGTTCGACAGCGAGCAACCGCTGTACATCCTCTACACCAGCGGTTCGACCGGCAAACCCAAGGGCGTGTTGCACACCACGCGCCGGCTACCTGCTCGGCACGTCGTTGACGCATAAATGGGTCTTCGACCTCAAGGAAGACGACACCTACTGGTGTACGGCCGACTGCGGCTGGGTGACGGGCCACAGCTACATCGTCTACGGCCCGCTGTGCAACGGCGCCACCACGGTCATGTACGAGGGCGCCCCGAACCATCCGCGCGAGGACCGCTTCTGGGAGATCATCGAGAAGTACCGCGTGACCACGTTCTACACGGCGCCGACCGCCATCCGCGCGTTCATCAAGTGGGGCGACCAGTGGCCGGGTGGCCGCGACCTGTCGAGCCTGCGGCTGCTGGGCACGGTGGGCGAGCCGATCAACCCCGAGGCGTGGATGTGGTATCACGAGGTCATCGGCAAGGGCCGCTGTCCCATCGTCGATACCTGGTGGCAGACGGAAACGGGCATGATCCTGATCGCGCCGCTGCCGGGCGCGGTGCCGACCAAGCCGGGCTCGGCGACGCGGCCGCTGCCGGGCGTCGTGGCCGACATCGTGGACCGGCACGGCACCGCGTTGCCGGCGAACCAGGGCGGCTTTCTGGTGATCCGCCAGCCGTGGCCCGCGATGATGCGCACCATCTACGGCGACGACGAGCGCTATCGGCAGCAATACTGGTCGCAGGTGCCGCACGTCTACTTCACCGCCGACGGCGCCCGCCGGGACGAGGACGGCTACTTCTGGATCATGGGCCGTGTCGATGACGTGCTCAATGTGGCTGGGCATCGGCTGAGCACGATGGAGGTGGAGAGCGCGCTGGTGCATCACGCCAAGGTGGCCGAGGCGGCGGTGGTCGGCAAGCCGGACGAGATCAAGGGCGAGGGCATTTCCTGCTTCGTGACGCTGGTGAGCGGCACCGCGGCGACGGAGGAGTTGAAGAAGGAGTTGCGCGAGCACGTGGCAAAGGAGATCGGGGCGCTGGCGCGGCCGGACGAGATTCGCTTCACGGAGGCGCTGCCGAAGACGCGCTCGGGCAAGATCATGCGGCGGCTGCTGCGCGACATCGCCAGCGGCCGGCAGACAACGGGGGATACGACGACGCTGGAGGATTATTCGGTGCTGGCTCGGCTGCGCGAGGAGGAGGAGGGGTGACGGTGCGTTGAGCGTGTCCTGTGAAGTCTGCCAGCGTCAGGCGCTACAGTTGGGAAGCAAGGGGCTTGCGCACCCCGCACGCTGGAGCGGTTCGCAGACGACTGTAGCGGTCGTGTCTTTCGCCCCGAAGGGGCGGGACAACTTAGGACATGGTCAAGAACAACTTCCCGAATTTAGGCACCCCAGTGCCGTCCAAATCGGGAAGTAATTGTTGACCATATCCTTAGCCCAGGGCAACGCCCTGGGAACCAGGGAGGGACTGCTTTCTTCCGTGCCCTGAAGGGGCACCACAACAACGCTTGGGGTGCCCCTTCAGGGCACGGAAGAGAGAAGAGGGTGGGGTCGCATCGGCGTCCCCAGGGCGTTGCCCTGGGCTAAGTTGTCCCGCCCCTTCGGGGCGAAGAACCCGCCACACCCGAACGCAACGCGCTCTATTGCACGCGGTTGGACTGGCAAGCCCGTCAGATCCTGGCGGCCTACCGGACAGGAGCGTGTGCCCAGCCATCGGCAGCTGGCGGTGGCGCGTGCCTGCCGTATCAGGTCAAGTAGCCCCCAGCTCTTCCTTCGCCAGCGCCCACACCTGGTCCGCGAACCGCAGGGGCTCCAAATCGGCTGGGGCGTAGCTCTCGGCGCTGGCCACGTCATCGCCCAGGCCGAGCGCACCCTGGTCGCCGTACCGCCGCCAGAATTCGTCAAGAGCGACGAGCCCGGTGGGGTTGTCGGTCACTGGTAGGCCTGTGGCGCCTGGGAGAGTGAGGGTTCCCACGGTGCCGGTCGGGACGCCTGGGTTGGCCGCGGGCAGGGCGTTGGCTGGCGGTTGGATCGGTTGGACAGCGCTGCTCACCCCCGAGACGAACACCGGGCTGAGCGTGACCGGGCTTTTCCCAGCGGGGACTGCGGGCGGGGTCGGGAGGTTTTTGGCTGCGCTGCTGGGGCCGACGACGGTGAAGTAGTTGTCCACGCCAGCGACGAAGGACGACACGGTGCCGTTGCTGATCGGTAGGGTGCTGGGGTTGTGCGGGGCTGGGCTGAGCGTCAGCGGGCCGTCAGCGTTGTACGCCCCAGTGGTGGTCGCGCCGTTGTTGGCGGCCAGCTTGAGTGGCGACGGGCCGGCCGGGGCCCTGGCGTTAACGGTGAAGTCGATGAGCAGCACGGCACCGTCGGTGCCGAAGGCAGCCTGCACCGGGCTGGCGGTGAACTCGGTGACGCGGATGATGCCATGCACGGCGTCGATGTTGCTGACCACGAGGTAGCCCGGCAGCAGGCTACCCGCGCGGAGGTTGGCGACGGTGAATTTGCTCGGATCGAACTCGATGACCGAGTCGATGGCATCCACCTCGACCCCTGACGACGCGGTGACGTTGAGCCGTTCCTGGACGGTGACGGTCTGGCCGGCGCTGCCGCTGGCGGCGGCGAGGTAGAGGCGGGGGTCGGGGCCGGTGGGCCCCATGATGGTGATGCCGGAGGGCGGCTGCGGGATGGCACTCGGGAAGGAGCCGACGACGGCGCGGGAGACATCGGTGGCGTCCAGGCCGGTAACGGCCAGGGTGGAACTGCCGCTGACGCCGCCGATGAGGAAGGGGTCGAGGTCTTTGAAGGGGCTGAAGCCGGTGCCGGCGCCGACAGCGACGCGCGAGATCAGGGTGGCGTCCAGGCCGGTGTAGTGCCCGTCGGCATGGACGTCGCCGGGGTAGGCGTTGACATCCACGGCGGCGTCGCCCTGGGCAGCGGCGGTGTTGATGACCACGTTCTGAGTGGCGAGCAGGGCCTTGTCGGTGTAGGGGGCGTTCTGGGGCACGGTGGCGGTGAGGGTGAGCAGGGTGCCGGTGCCGCCCGTGGGGTTCCAGTGGCCGCCGCCCGTGCCGCCAACGATGGTGAAGGTGATCTGCATGTGGTGGGCGTCGATGCTGGTGAACGTAATCGGGTTGAGGACGAGGTTGCCGTTGGTGGCGGCGTCGGTCGAGAGGGCGGCCGCCGTCACGCTGAGGAGGGTCGGGTCGTAGGTCAGGGTGAAGGAGGCGGACGCGACGGCGGTGGTGATGCCGCTCACCGAGATGGGCAGGCCGGTGCTGTTGTTGGGCACGTTCACTGTCTCGCCGGGGCCGCGGGCGACGTTGGCCGCCGTGACCAGCGGCGTGACCGGGGCGGCGGTGAGGGCCTGGCTGTAGTTGGCGGTGAGGGTGGCGCCGCCAACGGCCTTGACGGCGGTGGTGACGGCGACGGTGTAGCTGCCGGCGGCGAACTGGCCGGCCGTGGCGACGAAGGTGGCGACGTTGGGGTTGGTGGCGTCGATGACCAGCGAACCCTTGATGTTGCCGCTCGGGCCGGTGACGGTGACATCCGGCGCCACCGCCGTGGTGCCGGGGCTGTAGTACAGTTGCGTCGTGGTGGGGTCGATGGGGCCGTCGAAGACCAACCGGATGGCGTTGCCCGAGAGCGTGGCCGAGTCCACCTGGAAGGTGCTGACGACACTCTGGCTGACCTGGGGAGAAGTGCTGGGGGCGAAGTTCCCCTGGGTGGCGAAGGTGGCGGTGATGGGGTGCGCGCCGACAGCGAAGTTCGCGACGGTAATGGTGGCGTTGCCGTTGGCGTCCAGGGTGCCAGTGGCGCCGGTGATGGCGACGTTGTTGTCCGACAGGGACACCGTGTCGCCGGCGACCGAGCCGCTGGCGGGGGTGACGTGGACCAGGAACGCGACCGGCTGGATGGTGCCGCCGAAGTTCAGCGACGGGCTCGGGCCCAGGTCGGTGAGGGTGGTGGTCGTCATGATGGTGCTGGAGTTGACGGTGAGCAGGGCGGCGTTGGAGGTGGCACTGCCGACGGTGTTGGTGAAGGTGACCTCGTAGAGGTTGCCGCTCATGTCCGTGGTGACGTTGCTCAGCGTCAGGGTGGCGGAGGTGGCGCCGCTAACGGGGGTGTAGCTGGTGCCGCCATTGGTGCTCACGAACCACTGCGCCATGGGGATCGGGAAGCCGCTGGCGACCGCGGTGAAGGTGGCGCTGCTGCCGGAGTTGACCGTCTGGTCGGTCGGCTGCATGGTCACGGCCGGGGCCTGGTTGACCGTGAGCGTGACCGCCGTCGAGGTGCTGGTGTTGAAATCGGCGGGGCTGGACCCGTCGCCCTCGTACATCGCCGTGATACTGTGCGTGCCGGGGGTGAGAGTCGTTGTGGTGAAGGTCGCCATCCCGTTGGCGTCGAGCGTCGCCGGGGTCGTGTTCAGCAGGGTGGTCCCGTCGTAGAAGTTCACGGTGCCCCCGGGGAAGCCGACGCCGGTGCCGGTGGGGAGGCTGACAGTCGCCGTCAGCGTCTCGGTCTGGCCCGCCAGGACCGGGTTGGGGCTGGCAACCACGGCGGTGGCGGTGTTGACGTTGTTGGTCAGCGTCAGCGTCACGCTGTCGCCGCCGTTGGCGAGGTAGCTGACCGTGAAGGGCAGGCCGCCGATCACCGCCACGGACCCTTCCGGCAGCCCCGCGAATGTGCCGCTGATCGGGCTCGATGCGTTCATGATCGTGAAGACCGTGCCGACCGGCGCGTTGAACCCAGTCCCGAGGGTGCCGGTCAGCGTCGGCGCCCCCATCAGGTTGATGGTGCCGTTAACGTTCAACTCATTGGAGCCGGTCGAAGTCAGGTCGGCGAAGAAGGTGCCGCCAGCGCTCATGTCCACAGTACCGGTGGTCAGGATGCCCGTGGGCGAGTCGGTGCTGCCGGGACTGATGACGCCGCCGGTCTGGGTAGTGACCGGGTAGCTGTTGTACGTCGCGCCGGTGCCGGCGAGCACGCCGGTGGCGCCGATCAACAGACCGGGGTTGCCGGCGACGTAGAGCGACTCATTGTCGTACAGGGTCAAGGTGGTGTTCAACGTGGCATTGTTGCCGCTGGCGTAGATATTGATGCCTGCCGTGAGGCTGTTGCCGAGAGTTGCTCCGGCAGCGATGGTCACCCCGCCGGCGCCGATGAGGATGATGGACCCGCCCGAGGCGACGTTGACGCCGGCCACGGTCAACAGGCCGGTAACTGTCGAGAGCGAAATGCCACCAATGCTGGTGCCGGACACCGCGGTGGTCGAGGCGGTGAACGTGGCCGGGCCCTGGTTGGTGACGGAGATGGTGCCGCCCGTCGCCGACGCCTCGTTGGTCGAAATCGCGTTCACGGTCCCGGCGTTCGTCTGGATCGATCCCGTACTGCCGATGTTCCCTTCCGTCGCCACGCCCAGGCTCGCCGCCTCCAGCGTGATCGTCCCAGTCGCTCCCGCATCAAGGATCGTGCCGGACATTTGCGTGATGGAACCGCTGCGGGCCGGGTTCGTCGGGTTGGTCACGTCCGTCACGGGCGGATTCTGGACCGGTTCCTGGCTGGCGTCGAACGCCGCGTACAACTGGATCCCGCCGCCGTTGCCGACCGTGATGTTTCCAGCCTGAATGCCGCCGCCGGTCGTGGTCGGATAGGCATGCACCACCACCGCGTTGGCGGCCGTGCTGGTGGTCGTGATCGACGAACCCGAGTTCATCTGCAGATACTGACCGCCCGCCAGGTCCATGTTCGCGTGGATCAGCACGTTGCCGCTGAACTGCTGGGTGTTCATGGTGCCGCCGATCACAGCGCTGCCGTTCATGACCAAATTGTCGTCCGAGTCCAGCTGGATGTTGCCGCTCTGCGTCCACACTGGCCCGTTAATGATCAGACCGTGGTTGCCCTCGTTCGTGGTCTGAATCCAGATGTTGCCCGCGCCCGCGGCAATCGCCTGGGTGACGACCTGGAAATAGCCCGTGCCCGAGGCGAAGGTAATGCCGTTGCCGAAGGACAGCACGTAGATGCCGCCCGAGCCCGCCACGAAACTCCCGGCAGAGGCGTTGTTGGTGGTGTTGACGATGAGCGGCTGGAGCTGGCTGGCGCCGATGCTGCCGGCGCCCGAGGTGTTGAACACCGTATTGAAGGCGGTGATGGCCCAGGTGGGGCTGGCGGCGGCGGTGTGGTTGGGGAAGGTGAACGCGGTGTTGTCGATGATCGAGCCGCCGTTGGCGTTCACGGTGTAGGTGCCGGCCGTGGCCGTGCCGACGATGGCCCCGCCCAGGACCGCGTCGCCGCTGCCGCCCATCGCGGTGTTGACGTTGATGACGATGCCGGTCGCCGACGTGTTGGTGGTCCGCAGGGTGGCCGTGGTCGCCTGGGTGTAGCCGCCGGAGCCGGAGCCCAGGGTGTTAGCGCTGATGGCAATCGTCCCCTCGTCGGTACTCGAACCGACGTTGGCGTTCACCGCCACCGCGCCGCCACTCGAAAGCGCAATGTTGCCGAACAACGCCGTGGTCGCGCCGGCGATGGTCAGTGTACCGGCGGCGGTGCTGGCCGTGACATTCCCGAACCCCCCCGCGGCCGCCGTCAACGTCAGGTCGGAGCCCTGGTTGTTGACGATGATGTTGCCGTCCGTCGTGGTGGCCGTCACGGTCAGGCTGCCGGTCAGGTTGGTCAACACGATGTCGTTCAGACCGTACGTGGACGAGGTGATGGTCCCACCCGCCGCCTCGGTCAGGTAGACTGGGCCCACGGTGGCGGTGGCGATGGTCGTGCCGGCCGTCAACACGTTGTTGGCCGGGGTGCCGATGCCGCCCTCCGCGCCCAGGTTCAAAGTCGTCCCGGCGAGCTGGCTCCCCGCCGTCGCGGTGATCGTGCCCGGCAGGTTCGTGGTAATCGTGGTGGCGCTCAAGGTATTCTGCACCGCCAGCGTCGCAAAGCCCAGAATCGTGAAGTTGCCGGTGGTCGTCGTCGCCCCGGCAATCGCCAGGCTGCCCGTGCCGTCCACCGTGACATTGGCGGACCCGGCGTCCAGGCTGGTGATCTGGTCGGTGCCGTCGCCCAGGTTCAACAGGAAGCTCGTGACGCCGGCGGTCGGGCCGGTGACCGAGCCGTCGCCGTTGACACTCCAGCCGGCGCTGATGGCGTTGCTTGTCAGGGTGATGGCCCCGGCCGAGTCGGCCACCGTGTAAGCGCCGGCGGTGTTGCTCACCGTCAGCCCGTCATTGGCGCCGCCGAGGGCGCTGAAGGTGACCCCGCCCGCCGTGACATCGAGCGTCGGGCTGGTGCCGTTGGTCACGCTCGCCAGGGTCAGCACGACGCTGTTGGCCATGATGCTGACGGTGAAGATGTCCTGGGGATTGTTGGCCGCCACAATCGTCGCGCCATTGGCGAACGCCCCGCTGAGGGCACCCGTTGAGGTGAGGATCGTGAACGTGCTCCCCTGCGTCAGGCCGCTGCCGGCGTTGACGACCAGGTTGCCGTTATTCAGGTTCGCCGTGCCGGTGACCTGCAACTGGTCGTAACCGGTCCCGGCGGTGGTGCCGTTGATATCGACGTCGAAGACGCCGCCGGCGCCGAAGGTCAGGGCGCCGGTCTTGAACACCGAGGTCGCGCCGACGCCTCCCGGGGCAAGCACGCCGCTGACCGAGACGGCGCCCGTGAAGATCCCGGTGCCGCCGAGCAGGCCGAGGGCGCCGACCGTTACCGGGCCGGTGCCCAGGCCGGAACCGCTGGTGTTATTGACGAGCAGCGTACCACCCTGGACCGTCGTGCCAGCAGTGTAGGTATTCACGCCGGTGAGCGTTTGCGTGCCGGTCCCCGTCTTGGTAAGGCTCAGGAGGTCGATGCCGGAACCGGCGTTCGCGATGATCGTGCCGCTGTAGTTGCCGCTGGCGTCGCCGGCGCCGATGACCAGGTTAAAAGTGGCGGTGTTCGCGCCGTAGAACGGTTGGATCACGCCCGCGCCGGCCACCTGGCTGACCAGGGCGTTGACGGTCTCCGTATCGGCGCCGGTGGGGGCGAATTCGAGCGTCGAAGTCGCGTTGGCGAAGTTGACGGTCGCCCCGTCCGGAATCGCGGTGTTTCCATCCGCGGTCGCAATTTCGACCTCGACGGGCGAACCCGCCCCGATGGTCAGGCTGCCGGCATAGTTGTTGACCGGATAGGCGGTCGAGGACCGGACCAAGGACACCCGGCTGGATCCGTTGACGGTCGTAGTCGTGATGCCGCCAGGCCCGGTGATGAATCCGGTGAAGCCGGTAATCAGGGTGTTCCCGCCCTGGAAGGTGACGCTGCGGCCCAGCGTGATGTTGCTGTTGAAGTAGGAAACGTTTTGCCCGTTCGTGTAGAACGTTCCGATGGTGACGGTGCCGGTGCCGTTATTGGTGACCGTGATGGGGTTGGACAAGTTGACGTTGTTGGTCAGCAGGAGCCCGATCGGGATGCTGCCCGAATTGGCGTCCGCAAGGGTGATGGAGCCGGTGCCCCAGCCGTTGGGGTTGCCCGTTTCCAGCGTCCCCTGGCTGACGATGGTGCCGCCGGAATAGGTGTTGGGCGTGGCCGAGGTGACCCCGTTCATCTGGAAGGTGCCCGCGCCGGTCTTGAGCAGGGCGAGGGTTCCGGTGCCGCCGTCGCTGAACAGGCCCGCGGAGGTGGTGCTCGTGCCGTCGCCGCCGACGGTCAGGACGGCGTTGGTCGTCCCTCCGTTGCTGACGTTGCCGCTGCCGGCGATGGAACCGAGGCTAAGGTTGAAACCTTCCAGGGCCAGCGAAGCGCCGTTGTTGAGAGTCGTCGTCGAATTGACGCCCAGGGCGGTCGTCGAACCGGCCTGCAGCGCGACTCCGTTGTCGGTCGTGCTGCCGCTATAGTTGCTGGCGCCGGCAAAAATCAGCGTTCCCGATCCCGAAATATTCAGGCTCAGGGCGCCTCCGGCGGCCCCGTTGTTGAACACGCCGGTAAACGTGTTGGGGCCCGAATTGGGGAAGCTCAACGTCGCGGGCGTGGTGCTGTTATTTTCAATCGTTCCTGAGTTCGACACCTGGGTGAACGTCTGGCTGTAGCCATCGAGCTGGAAATCTGCCCCGGATGCAACGGTCAGGCTGCCGGTGCCGCCGGCCGAGGTCGAACCGGAATCGATGGCCCCGGCGCTGACGGTAAGGCCGCCGCTGAAGGAGTTGGCGCCGCCGAGCGTGAAGACTCCGGTGCCGGTCTGGGTCAGTGAGCCGGGCCCGATAATCGAGCTGCTGAAGGTCGTGGTCATGTTGTCGGCCCCCACGGTCAGGTTGCCGAGGAGATCTACCACATTGTTGCTGACGGTGTCGGCCAGCGAGTTGAAGCTGGTCGAACCGACCTGGATCTGGACGGTTTCGGGCTGATTGACGACGACATCCTCGTTGTAGGTGCCGGCGTCCACGACAATGTTGGAGAAGGCGGGGACAACGGCCAGACAGGAACCCATGGTGCTAAACGTGGTAACGCCGTAGCCGGGCGTGCTGGAGTTAAAAGTTGTGTCCACGGTGTAGGTGCTGCCCGATTGTCGGGTTAGCGTCACGTCGTACCCGACGATGCCGCCCACGTAGCTGATCGTGAAGTTCACCGCGCTCGAGCCGGTGCCCACGGTGATGGTCGAACCCTCGGTGAGGCTGGTGTAGCTGACGTTGGTGCCGGTGACGCTCGCGAAGTTGCCGTTGATGGGGCTATTGCCGTGAATGATCGACAGCGAGATGCCGGGATTGACGTTGTTCACGTTGACGTTGGCGAGATTCAGGACCGCGTTGGTCAGATCGACCGGTCCCGTGGAGATGATCTGGTCATAGCCCGTCGCGACCCCGGGAGAATTGCCGAGGAGATCGACGCTGAGAATGCCGCCGGTGCCGAAGGAGAGGCCGGCGGTCGTGATGGAGCCACCGACGTCATAGCCGCCCGGAACGAGTGTGCCGTTGACCACGACGGCGCCGCCAAGCGTCATCGCCGCCCCGCTCCCGCTGATGAGGGTCGCGCCGCTCGCGATGTTATCATTGCCAGTGCCGCTCGCGGTAAAACTGCCCGACGCATTCAGCGTGCTGCTGCCGTTGACATTGACGGTGCCGGTGATCGAGGTCGTGCCGCTGAGCGTCAAGCTTCCCGTGCCATTCAGGACGAGGCTGATGGCGCCGCTCGTCCCGGAGGCCGTCGTCACCCCGTCCGTTTGGGTCTGGACGATCGACCCGGCGAAGGTATCGGCTGTCGTCGAGGTAATCGTCAGCGTGGCCGGATTGACGCTCGTGTAGCCGGGAGAGTTGGCAATTAGCGACGTTCCCGCGCCTGACGAATTCAGGTCGCCGATGTTGGCACTGATGCCGTCCAGGTAGAACCGGGCATTGTTGCCGGACGCCGGACTGAGCGTCAGGTTGTTGCCGGGCAGAGAGCCGGTGGCGGAGAAGTAGAGCGAGCCGCGCTGGATCTGAATGGGACCCGTAAAGGTGTTCGCCCCGTTGTCGAGGTAGAACGGCATCTCCATCCAGTTGCTGCCGCTCGAGGGATTGTAATTGTCCTCGCCGAGCAGAATCAGACTTGCCCCGGCCGACCCGGAGATCACCCCGGTGAACGCCGAATCGGCATACTGACCGTATGAGGGCACGCTGTTGTGCTCGGTCAGGCCCTCGACATAGCGGGGGGAGCTGCCGAGGTTGATCGCCGCGGAGATGTTGTCGCCGTCGTCGGCGTTGGAATTGACGACGCTGCCGACGTTGAAGTAAATGTCCGGGTTGGTGGCGTTGTCGGTCGTGGAAACCAAATTGATGGTCCCCGCTCCGGAGATGGCGGAGAATTGTGCCGTGGTGGTCGCAATCGTTTCGATCGTGCCGGAGGAGTTCAGGAAGGTGCCGGCGTTGAGCGTCATGAGGTGCGAGGAAGACGAACTCCTGGTCAACTTGATGTTGGCAACGCCGAGGGTGCCGCCATTCACGGTGATGCCTGCGGCTCCGGCGGTGAAGTTGGTGTCAAGGGCGTCGTTGGTGGAGAAGTTGAGCGTGCCCGCGCCGTTTTTGGCGAAGGCGAAGCCGGCGCTGTAGACCGATCCCGAGTCGTTCACGGTGCTGCCCGGATCGGTCACTTCGAAAATGGCGCCGCCACTATTATTGACGAGAAAGCTGCGGTCCGTGGTGGCAGTCGAGCCCACCGCAGCATATTGGAAGTCAGCGCCATTTTGGATGAGCAAATTGGTGTCGGCGCTCGTCGAAGCGCCGATGCTGCTCGGCTGGCCGCCGAGGGCCAGGGCCATCACGGCGAGCGTGCCGGCCGATACGGTGGTCACGCCCGTGTAGGTGCTCGCGGTGCCGCTGAGGGTGAAGGTGCCTGTACCGGTTTTCAAAAGACTGAGCTTGCCGGTGCCGGTGCCGTTTTGCAGGACGCCGCCGAAAGTGCTGGTGCCGTTGAACGTGCCGACCGTGAGCGTGATGTTCGTCGAGGATGCGTCTTCCACCGTCCCGTCACCGCTGAGGCCGACGAGCGACTCCGTTTTGCCGTTGAGGGTGAGCGTGCCCGGCGCGTTCACCGTGACGGAGTAGTCGGTGGCGAAGGTGTTGTTGCTCGGCAGGGCGCCGGCGGCGCCCAGGAGCAGATCGCCGCCGCTGACAACGGTGCCGCCGGTGTAGGAGTTGGAAGCGTTGTTGAGCGTGAAGACGCCCGTCCCTGTTTTCACCAGCTGACCGGCACCGGCGATGACGCTGCTGAAGCTGGTCGAGGTGTTATCCGACCCGGTCGTGAGCATCGACCCCGCGTTGAGCACCACCGCCGCGTTCGTGACGGTGTCGGCCAGGCTGTTGATGTTGACCGCGCCGGTGAACTCCAGCGTGAGCTGTTCGTTAATCACCACGGCTTCGTTGTAGGTGCCGGGGTCAACCGAGATGACCGTGTCCGGCGCGGCCGGTGCGGCCGCGATGGCGCTGCCGATGGTGGCGAAGGCGGTCACGCCCCAGCCCGGCGTGCTGCTGTCGTAGGATGTGTCCACCGTGTACGTGGTGCTGGCCTGGCGGGTCAAGGTGACGTCGTTGCCGTCGCCGCCGACGTAGCTGACCGTGTAGTTGATGCCGCCCAGAGTGATCGTGGACCCTTCCGGCTGATTGAGGAAGGGGTTCGTGACTGCACTCGTGCCGTTATTCTTGATGATGAGCAACGGCACGCTGGCGTTGATGTTGGCCAGGTTCTGGCTGGCGAGCCCCAGCGAGCCGTTCGCCAGGTTGACGGTGCCCGCGACAGTCACCTGGTCGTAAGTGGTGGGAGCAACGGCGGCCACGCCGTTGAGCGTCAGATTGTAGACGCCGCCGCTGCCGAACGCCAGGCTGCCCAGGTTCAACACCCCCGGGTTGGTGCCATTGCCCGGGCTCAGCGTGCCTGTCACGGTCGTCGTGGCGGCAGAGTTGATGGTGCCGTTGGTCCCCGCCAGAGTCGCCCCGCTGGCGACGGCGACCGAGGTGGTGGCGCTCAGGGTGCCGTTCAAGTACAACGTGCCGCCGCTGATCACCGTGGCGCCGGTGTAAGTGCTGGTGGCGGTCAGCGTCAGACTGCCGGTGCCCACCTCCGTGAACGGGCCAGTGTTCGAGATGACGCCCGACAGCGTGTCGTTAAAGCCCGAGGGGTCCACGGTATCGTTGCCATCGCCGCTGATGGTCTGAATCGGGTTGGGGAAGGTGATGCCGGAGGCCGCGAAGCGGAGGTCGCCCAGGGTGGAGTTGACCGTGGCCCGCAACAGGAACGGATTCGAGGAACTGCCGATGCTGGTCGCGCTGGTGACGATGAACGAGCTGCGGTACAGGATCACGTCTTTCATGGCGGCAAACGTATTGGTGCCGGTGAACTGGTAGGTGGACGTCACATCCCCGGCGACGGTGTTGAACAGCTCCAGCCCGAGGTTAGTACCCCCCCCGCTGATCACGCCGGAAAGCGTCACCGCGGAGCCATTGCCGCCGAGGGATTGAATCGTGAAGTAATCGGCCGCCGTCGGCGCGGGCAGGGCGATGGCGTTTGCCACGGTGATGGTGGGCGAATTGATGTTAATGTACAGGAACGGCGAGGGGGAACTGGTGCCTCCCGTGGTGGTGTTAAAGGGCGCCGTGGTGGCAACGGTGAGCTTTCCGGTACCCAGTCCGGTGGCGTTGCCGATGGTGATTTCGCCGGCATTCTGGTTCACGCCGCCGGTAAAGGTGTTGGCGCCGCTCAGGGTCAGGTTGGCAGCCCCGGCCTTGGTCAACGCCACCGAGCCGGAGATCATACCGGAAATCGTCATGGCGACCGTGGTGTTCACGGTCGCCGCAGTTCCCAGCGCGATGTTCGCGCTGATCACGTCGGCGCCGCCGGTGGTTTTGTTGATCGCCGCCGCCGTGGGGTCGTTGAGCGTGAGCGAGCCGCCGTTGCCCGCCACCGTGAAGGTACTGGTGCCGCTCGAGGCGCCGAGGTTCAGGGTGCCGACCGTGATCGCCTGGTTCAGGTTGATCGTCTCGCTGCCGACGATGGCGTTGTTCAGATTCGCCACGTCGCCGACGGCGTTCGGGAAACCGGTGTTGGGGGACCAGTTCGCCGGGTTATTCCAGTCGAAGGCGCCGGCAGCCGTCGGCACCCAGGTGTAGGCCGTCGGCACTTCGCGGACTTCCAGCTGCTCCAGGTACAGTTTCCGCTTGCCTCCCGTTTCTGGCCTGTTCTTTGCGCTCCGGAAGAGCTTCCTGGGAGCCTGATTCACTCGACGCAAGGGGAAAATGTTCCAGATCACGTACATCTCCAGAGCAAAAACAGCGGTGCATCCGGGCTCCGCGAACCCAAATCGCCACCAGGAGTAGGTAAGAAAGTTCCAGACCCTGGACCATCCCAGACAGGGGTGTAAAACCGAATTGCGACGAGTAACCTCCCCCGTCGCAATTCAACTCAGGCCGGTCAATGAAAAAACGACCCAAACATCGTTGGGCAATTTAGGCGGTTTGGGTAAATTGAATATTGGCTGGGATACGAAACCTTACTGTCGGTCTGCGCAGCATCACCTTACGGTGGTCCCCCCCTATGATGAACGTAATTCCCAGCCGTATCGGACTGGAATTCATCAATCGAAAGGAAAATTGGTGGCGGCCTTGACGGGCAAGCAAGGCGACTCGAATGGCATGGAGAGGTAGTATCCGGACGAAGAGAACCGTCAAGGACTTGCGTCATGGCCGAAGCGACCGACTCCGTCCTGGACCACCTTCGCGCGGGCTGCGGCCTCACCGGGGGTCTCCAGGGACACCGTCTCGCGCTACCTCGCCAAAGCCGGCGACCAGGCCAAGAATCGCCACGACGGCGGAAGCCGGGGCCGGGCCGACCGCCGGGAGCTGCCGGCGTCGGAGTCTGTTTTTACAAACCACCTGCCTGATTCGGCTTACAAAAACCGTCAACTGCTAGAGAGAATGTGCATAATGTCGCCATCCTTGACCGCATACGTCTTCGACTCCAGCCGGTAAACGCCGTGCGCCTTGGCCTCCTTCATCGAGCCGACGCGCTGGAAATCCTCGTAGCCGACCACCTCCGCCCGCACGAAGCCGCGCGCCAGGTCCGTGTGAATCTGCCCCGCCCCCTCGACCGCGTTCGCCCCCTTCGGAATGCTCCACGCCCGGCACTCGTCCTCGCCCACCGTGAAGAACACCATCTGGCCCATCGCGTCGTAGATCGTCCGCAAAATGTGGTCGCGCGAAAAGCCCGTCACACCCAGGTCCTGCATGAACGCCTGCCGGTCCTCCTCCGGCAACTCCTCCAACTCCAGTTCCAGCTTCGCCGGCGCCGCGAACGCAGTCGCGGCCAGCTGCAGCAGCCCCGGCGGCAGCGGCTTCTTGACGCCGGCCTCGTCGCAGTTGACCAGCACCACCTCCGGCTTGAGCGTCAGCAGCTGAAAACTGCGGATCGCCTTTTCCTCGTCTTCCTTCAGGCCGAGCGTGTGCGCTCCCTGGCCGGCCTCCAGCGCCTCACGCACGCGCTGCAGCAGCGCCAACTCGTACTGGTCCGCCTCTTTTTCCTTGGCCGGTCGCGACTTCTTCAACTGGGCGTTGAGCCGGTCAATGCGGTTGGTCACGATCTCCAGGTCGGCGAACAGCAACTCCTCGCGGAACGCTTGCAGTTCCCGCGCCAGCTCGCCGCCACCAAAACCGTTCAGCACCACCAGCAGGCCGCCGGCGTCGCGCATAATTGCCAGGCGGCGCGGGTTGTCGCGCCGCTCCGTCGGTAGCAGCCCTGGCGTGTCCAGGAACTCCAGCGTTGTCGGCGTCGTCTTCTTGGGCTGGAACAGTTTTGACAGCCAGGTGAGGCGCTCGTCCGGGATTTTCGCGATGCCCTGCTGGCCGTGCTGGCTCTTGGCCGGGTCCGGCTTGACGCCGGTCAGCCACTCGAAGACCGTGCTCTTGCCCGAGCCGGAAAAACCTGCGATGCCCACTTTCATGGTCGTGCCTGCGGAGGTGCGTTCTCAGGAAAATCCACTATGTTTGTAATAGAACCAATCCGCCAACCGCCCAGGGTGAGGCCCGCCGCCGATGTGCGATGAATGGATGCCGTCGTTGACCCTGCCGCTGACGCCCGAACAGTTCCGCCTGCTGCCGCGCCACAGCGCCTACCGCTTCGAGTACCTCGACGGCCAGGCACACCTCAGTCCGCGGCCCCGCCACTATCACGCCCTGCTCGACCTCACCGCAGTGGCGCTGGAAGCGGAGCGCCGGCTGCGCGTGCGGCCGGCGGCGCCAGCGGACACGCCGGAACTGGAACGCGTCTTCGCGGCGGCGTTCGACCGGGTCCAACCGTTCGGCGGTCTGGAGGACGACAAACGCCGTGAGGCGGCCCGCACGTGCCTGCAGCGGACGCTGACCGGCGGCGACGGGCCGTTAATCGAGGCGGCCTGCTTCGTCGCTCTGGAGGAGGACGGTGCCGCGGTCGGGGCCGTGTTCGTGACGCTGCTGCCCGACGGTGATCCGTGCGACTGGGACAGCTACGGCTGGCGCACGCCGCCGCCGCCGGACGCCGTGGCCCGGCGGCTGGGCCGGCCGCACCTGACGTGGATTTTCGTCGAACCGCTGTCCGCGGGCCAGGGCGCCGGTACCACGCTGCTGGCGGCGGCGGTGCGGGCGCTGCTGCGGCTGGGCTTCCGTGAGTTGGCCAGCACGTTCCTGCGCGGCAACGACTCAAGCATGCTGTGGCACTGGCGCAACGGCTTCCGACTGCTGCCCTACCCGGGATCGCTGCGCAGGCACCGCAACCGCCCAGGTTGAGGCCCGGTTTTTCCCCGCCACCCCGCGGCCTCGGCGGGGTTTCATACGGCGGTGGCGCCCCTCTCCGGGAGGCTCTCTCCAACCTTCCGAAAATAGCCAGTTGAACTGCGGTATGGGACCACGGTATACTACACTTGTTTAAAATTCGTGAAGCCCCGCCGTGGTGCCTCGCCGAGGTGCCCCCCGTGGACACCCACACCGCTCTACCCCCCTGCCTGTCGAGGGAGAACGTCGAATGTGGATTGACCTTCTGCCCCGGAATCGCCCTGCCGTGAAACTTATTGCCAGCCTGCTCCTGGGCCTGGCACTCCTGTGGACGCCACGCGCGTCCGCCGACCGCCCCAAAAATGCCGACATTCCGCCGCCGCCACCTGTGTTCAACAAGGCGGTGCCGGAAAGCGTTCAGGATCTCAAGGACATTCAGGTCCATGTCCGCAAGGTCGTGGAAAAAGTCGTGCCCTGCACCGTCGGTCTGCGCATCGGCGCCGGCTCGGGCAGCGGCGTCATCGTCAGCGAGGACGGCTACGTGCTGACCGCCGGCCACGTCTCCGGCAAGGCCGGCCAGAACGTGGTCATCATCATGCCCGACGGCCGCCAGCTCAAGGGCAAGAGCCTCGGCCGCAACACCAACATCGACAGCGGCATGGTCAAGATCACCACCGCGGGCAAGTATCCGTACCTGGAAATGGGCAAGTCCAGCACCCTGAAGAAGGGTCAGTGGTGCATCGCCGTCGGCCACCCCGGCGGCTGGAAACAGGGCCGCACGCCGGTGGTGCGGTTGGGCCGTGTCCTGGACCTGGGCAAGGCCGCCATCCGCACCGATTGCGTGCTGGTCGGCGGCGACTCGGGCGGGCCGCTGTTCGACATGCAGGGCCGCGTCATCGGCATCAACAGCCGCATCGCCGGGCCGATCACCGCCAATCTCCATGTGCCGGTGGACACCTTCCGCGACACCTGGGACCAGCTTGTCAAGGCCGACGAGTGGGGTCCGGGCACGAACTTCGGCAAGGCCCAGCCTTACCTTGGCGTTCAGGGCGACACCGAGAACAACAAGTGCAAGATCACGTCGGTCACGCCCAACTCGCCCGCCGAGAAGGCGGGCCTGAAGGCGGATGATATCGTCGTCAAGTTCGGCACCACCCGCATTGACGACTACGACACCCTGGCCAGCATGATCCGCCGGAGTAAGGTCGGCGACCAGGTGGCCCTGGAGGTGGTGCGCGGCAACGAGACCATGACCTTGACTGTGACCATCGGCAAGCGGCCGAACTGAGCCGCCCGGCGCGCGAACCGTTTTCCACACCGGTTAGCGCGGTGGGCCCTCGGAGGTAGCGGAAGTCGCCGGACTTCCGTGCGGCACTGCTCGGAAGTCTGGCGACTTCCGCTACCCCCGAACACACCGCGCTCGAGTTATTCCCCGTTTCATTCTTCGGAGTTCAGGGACCATGTTGGCGATCCGAAAAAGCTGGCCGGCCGTCTGGGTGGCGCTGGTCGTACTGGGGTTCGTTCTGGGCGGGGCCGAGCCGGCGCAGGCGCAGAAAAAGAGAGGGGGCGGCTTCGGCGGCATGGGTGGGACCGACGTGCTCATCAAGAGCACGCCGAAGTTCCTGAAAGCGTTCCGGCCAGCGGTGACGAAGGCGGCCGAGAGCACGTTCCGCGTGCTCTGCGACGGCGATGAACGCGCCCTGGGCGTCGCGGTGTCGTCGGACGGCTACCTGCTGACGCAGCTGCACGACCTGGACGGTAAAATCACCGTTCTGCTGCACGACGGCTCGACGCGTGACGCTCGCATCGTCGGTTCGCACAAGCTGCACGACCTGGCGCTGCTGAAGATCGACGCCACGGGGCTGAAGCCGGTCGTCTGGGGCGACAGCAAGCAAGTGCCGGTTGGCAGTTTCGTGGCCAGCGTGGGCACGGGGGTGGACCCGGTGGCGGTCGGCGTCATCAGCGTGGCGGCCCGGGTGTCCAAGACCCCGCCGTGGCTGACGCCGTCGCCCAACAGTGGGTTTTTGGGCATCAGTTTGGCGAACGAGCCCAAGGCGGCCAAGGTCGCGTCGGTGGAGCCCACGGGGGCAGCCGCCAGGGCGGGCCTCAAGGTCAACGACGTGGTGCTGTCCATCTCCGGCAAGATCACGCCGGACGCCGATACGCTGATCCGCATCGTGCGGAAGTACAAGGTCGGCGAGACCATTGAGTTGAAGATCAAGCGCGGTGAGGAAGAGCTGGCGCTGAAGGCGACGCTGGGCAAGCGGCCGGCCAACATGGCCGACCGCGGCGAGTTCCAGAACAACCTGGGCAGCAAGCTGAGCAAGCTGCGCGGCGGCCACCCGAACATCCTGCAGCACGACACGGTGCTGCAGCCGACCGACTGCGGCTGTCCGCTGGTGGACCTGGACGGCAACGTGGTCGGCATGAACATTTGCCGGGCCGGCCGCGTCGAGACGCACGCCATCCCGGCGGAGGTCGTGCGGACGGTGCTGCGCGACCTGCTCGCCGGCAAGCTGTCGCCGACCAGCAAGACGCCGTGACCTGCTTCTTCGTGGGGCAGACAGGAATGTCTGCCCCACGAAGAAGCGCGTTGCGGTTGACACGACCGCGGCGATTGTGTTCACTTAACGCCCATTCGTCAGAAGTCCTCCCGACGAGCGCAAGGAAGCGCCAGCATGAACCATTTTCTGAACGGCGTCGTCCGTGCGACCGTGGAGACCTTCGCGCTGCCCGAGCCGATCCTGGAAATTGGCTCCTACCAGGTCGCCGGCCAGGAAGACATTCTCAACCTGCGTGGCCTGTTCCCGGGCAAGCGCTACACCGGTCTCGACTTCCGGGCCGGCCCCGGCGTGGACGTGGTGGGCGACGCGGAGCGGCTGCCGCAGGCGACCGGCTCGGTCGGCACCGTCATCGCCATGAACACCTTCGAGCACGTCCGCCGCTTCTGGCGGGCCTTCGCCGAGGTCGAGCGCGTGCTGCGGCCCGACGGCGTTTTCCTGCTGTCGGTGCCGTTCTACTTCCACATCCACGCCTTCCCCAGCGACTACTGGCGCTTCACTCCCGAAGCGCTGCACCTGCTCCTGGAAGACTACCCGCACCGGCTGGTCGGCTGGCACGGTCCAAAGCGGCGGCCGGCGAATGTCTGGGCCGTGGCCTTCGGGCCCGACCACGCCCCGGTGCCGCCGGAGCAGCACGCCGGTTACCGCGAACGCCTGCGCCGTTACGCCCATGAGCCGCTGTCGCTGGGCCGGCGCCTGCGCTACCAGCTCGGCCGCTGGCTGTGCGGCCGCCGGCCGTTCGCTCCGTATCTGGATCTGAACCACTGGGACACCGAATGTCGCAGCACTTCTTTCCGCTCGACGCCGACGCCCCCGCGCCGCCGCCGTCCGCCCCGCGCCGCCGCCGTGCCAACCGCCGCCGCGCCTGGCGCCGCCAGCTGCTGAGCCCGCAGCCGGTGGCGGTGTCGGTGTGCATCGCCAACTGGAACTGCCGTGATTTGCTCCGCGTCTGCCTGGAGTCGCTGCACGACCAGGACCAGGGCGTCGCGCTGGAAACGATCGTCGTGGACAACGCCTCGGCGGACGGCGCCGCGGACATGGTGCGCCGCGAGTTCCCCGAGGTGCTGCTGGTGCGCAACGCCGAGAACGTCGGCTTCGCGCGAGCCAACAACCAGGCGGCGGCACGAGCGCGCGGCCGCTACCTGTTCTTCCTGAACAACGACACGGTGGTGCCGGCCGGCACGCTGGGCCGGCTGGTCGCGTACCTGGAGGCGCACCCGGACGTGGGCATGGTGGGACCGCGGCTGCGCGACGCCCGTGGCCAATACCAGGTGTCCTACCGGCGAGCGCCGACGCTGGCGACACTGCTGCACCGCACCAGCCTGCTGCGCTGGACGGGACTGCTGCGCTACGCCTACCGCCGCTACCGCCGCGAGGAGTTCGACCCCAACCGGGAGCGGGCCGTGGACGTGCTGATGGGCGCCGCCGTGCTGCTGCCGCGCGACCGCTTCCACGACTGCGGCCGCTGGGACGAGGGCTTCACGTTCGGCGGCGAGGACCTGGATCTCTCAACGCGGATCAACCGCCGGCACCGCGTGGTGTATTACCCCGGGGCGGAGGTGATGCACCACGGCCGGGCGAGCACGCGACAGCACATCGGCTTCGCGTCGGCGCAGATGATGATCGGCTTCGCACGGTATCTGCGGACGCGCGGCTGTTCGCCGGCGGCGCTGACGGTGTACAAGTTGACGGTGACGGTGGACGCACCGGTGCAGTGGCTGCTCAAGGGCGTGCAATATCTGTGGCGGCGGGTGCAGGGCCGGCCGGAGGAAGCGCACAAGAGTCTGCTGGCGCTGCGTGGGTTGCAGTATTTTCTGCGGCGCGGGCTGGCGGCGTTCTGGAAGGCGTGAAAACCCGGATTTTCGCAGCAACGTGTACCACCAGGTCGCACGTAACGCCGTCGAGCGCGTGGAACACTGGTTTTATGTCGGTTCCGGCAGCTACAGCGTGATCCGGTGGCGATTAACGTGTGTCCGGCCGGTCAACCCCGTGCCTGGCGGATCACGAAGGCGGAACCACGGGCTCTCGCTTTCCGGGAGTGAGCAACCCATTGATCGACAAAGGATCCGCGCCTCCCAGGATCAGCGCAAGCAGGCCGGCGATATACAGAAGATTGATCTCGTATCCGGGTGGGCCGAACTGCGGGCCGTCGGCTGTCAACCCGATGGTGTTGATGGCGCTGAAACCGTAACGCAGATGGACCGTGAACAGCGCCACGAGCATCATGACGATCAGCGGAATGGACCACGAACGGCAGGCCGGCGCTGCCAGGCGCCGCTTCTCGACGTGTGAAAAAGTTGGCGTTCTTGGCGTTCTTGGCGTCCTTGCTGTGGCAACCGCCGCCGTTTGGTGTCGCGCCTTGCCAGCCGCACGGAGCCAGGGCGCCAATTCTCGACGTATGAAAAAGCTGGCCCCCTTGGCCTCCTTGGCCCCCTTGCTGTGGCAGTGCAGGCCGCTGGTGGTCAAGCCGTGCCTGCCCGCCCACGTATGTGCAAACCGTGCGTGATTCGTCTTTTTCGTGTCAGCGGCCGTCGCGCAGGCGGTCGCCGAGGAAATTGTCCAGATCGGGGATGGCGTAAATCTTCTTGATGGTGGTTTCGATGTCGTACTCGATGCGGCGGTAGAAGAGGGTGTCACCATCGAGCACGACGTAGCAGGCGCGCCAGTCGCCGTCGCGCGGCTGGCCGACGGAGCCGACGTTGCACAGCGTCTTGTGCCCTTCGAGCTTGTACTTGAACTCGATGTCGTCCGGCGCGTGGAACTGGTACAGGTCCTCGGGCTGGCCCTCGGTGAAGATGCCCGGCACGTGCGTGTGGCCCTGGAAGCAGTAGCGGTCCACCAGCGCAAAGATGCGGTCCATCTTGCGTTGGTTGTAGATGTCCTCCGGGAACACGTACTCGTTGAGGGGGTTGCGAGCCGAGCCGTGGACGAACAGGTAGCCGTTCTCCTTGTAGACGCGCGGCCGCTCCGCCAGAAACTCCCAGCGGCGCTCGCGCACCTGCCGCGATTCGGGCGAGGTTTCCAGCTGGCTGCGCGTCCAGAAGATGGCGCGCTCGGCGGGGCCGTTGAAGCCGTCCGGGTCGAACATGGCCCCCTGGTCGTGGTTGCCGAGCAGGACGACCTTGCACTGCATGATGAGGTCGATGCACTCGCGCGGGTTGGGGCCGTAGCCGATCACGTCACCGAGGCAGTAAATCTCCGTGATGCCGCTGGCCTCGATGTCGGCCAGCACGGCGGTCAGGGCTTCCAGGTTGCCGTGAATATCGCTTATGAACGCCTTCAAGATTGGTTTCTCCGGGGAGGAACGGTCCCAAACGGTTGTGACCGGCCGGCGCAAGACCGCACGGAATCGCTCTTTGTGAAGTGTACTCCCTTGCGCGAAACAGTGTCAAGTCATTGCGGATTGTGGATTGCGGATTGAAGAAGGGGTCTTTCAATCCGCACTCCGCAATTTTAGATCACCGTGTCATCCAGCACCACCGCGCCCTTGGGAATGACGACGATGCCATCGCGGATAACGTAATTGCTGCCGTCGTCGTTCTCCAGCTTCTTGCGGTTGACGATGCGCACATTGTTGCCGATGCGGCAGTCCTTATCAAGAATCGCGTTCTCGATGACGCAGCCGTTGCCGACGATCATGTCCGGCACCCCGCGGCGGTGGTTGTCCGCGCGGTCCTGGTCGGTCTCGAAGTGATCGGCGCCCATCAGCACGGTGTCGCGCAACCGGCTGTTGCTGCCGATGCGCGTGCGCACCCCCATGACGCAGCGCGTCAGCGTGCTGCCGGAGTGGACCACGCAGCCGTCACTGACCAGGCACTGCTCCACGCTCGCGGCGCTGATGCGCGACGCCGGCAGGTAGCGCATGCGCGTGTAAATCACGCCGTCAGGGCTGTGGAAGTCGAACGGCGCCGGATCGTTCGTCAGGGCCAGCGACGCCTCGTGATAGGCCTTGATCGTTCCCACGTCCTCCCAGTAGCCGTCGAACAGGTACGCCTGTACGCGATGCGTCTTGATGCTGCGCGGGAACACTTCCTTGCCGAAGTCGGTGGCCAGCGGCGGCGCGTTCAGCAGCGTGAACAGGGCCGGGCGCGTGAACAGGTAGATGCCCATGCTCGCCAGGTACGGCCGATTGCGGCACTGGACGCCGCGCGCCTCGATCCACTCCGGCGCCGTGTACATCGGCGCCAGCTGCTCGGCGGTCTTCGGCTTCTCCACGAAGCCGACCACGCGGCCGTCGTCGTCCAGGCGCATGATACCGAAGCCGCTCGTCTGCTCCTCCAGCACCGGCAGCACTGCGATGGTCACGTCCGCCTTGCTCTCGGTGTGCGTTTTCAGCATCTGGGCGAAGTCCATGCGGTACAGCTGGTCGCCGGACAGGATGAGTACGTCGGTGCAGCCGTCCTCGTGGACGTAGCGGATGTTCTGTCGCACCGCGTCCGCGGTGCCCTGATACCAGTCGGCCGCCTCGTTGGTCTGCTGGGCCGCCAGCACCTCGACAAAGCCGCGGCTGAACGGGTCGAACTTGTAGGTGTTGGCGATGTGGCGGTGCAGGCTAACGCTCAGGAACTGTGTGAGCACGTAGACGCGGTTGCAACCGCTGTTGATGCAGTTGCTGATAGGGATGTCGATCAGGCGGTACTTGCCGGCGATCGGCACCGCCGGCTTGCTGCGCAGCATGGTGAGCGGGTAGAGGCGCGTGCCGCGGCCGCCGCCGAGGATCAGACTGAGTACGTTCCGCATGATGGCTCGTCCGTATGGGTTGCCGAATTGCTTCCGATTTGCGGCCAGTCTACCACACCCGCTGGGGAATTGCCGATTGCAAATTGAAAAACGGAAATGGCTGTTTTTCAATTTGCAATCGGCAATTTGCAATCTGCAATCAGGTATTGCGCCACCTGCCTGGCCAGGACTTCACCCTGTTCCGTGCAGTCGTTGAGCGCGACGCCGTGATAAGCGTTGCCGCCCAGCCACAGTCCCGGGTGCCGCTCCAACCGCTTATCGATCCACGCCACGCGCTCCAGATGGCCGAGGTGGTACTGCGGGATCGCCCGCTCCCAGCGCACGATGTGGTGCAAAACGGGTGCCGCGTCGATCCCCAGCGCCAGCCGCAGTTCCGCCCGCAGCGCCGCCAGCAAGCGGTTGTCGTCCCAGGCGGCGGCGTCGGGCCGGTGCCAGCCGCCGACCAGCGCGCGCAGCAGCACCATGCCCTCCGGTGCGCGGCCGGGGAAGATCGAGGAGCACCATTGCACGCCGAGCAGATCGCGGCGTGTCCGCTGCGGCGCGATGTAGCCGAAGCCGTCCAGCGGGTGCCGCACGTCCGCCCGTCGATAGCCGAGGCCCACCACCGTGACACGGTTGTACGCGATGCCGCCGACCTGCGCCGCCAACTCCGCGTCCCGGTCCGCGAGGATGGCCGCCTGTTGATACGCCGGGCACGTCAGCACCACCGCGTCGGCGGTCCAACGGTCGTTGCCATCGCCGCGCACCACCCAGCCGCCGCCCTCCGACCGCACGCCGCGGACGTTGACGCCCAGCAGCGGCCGCGGCAACGCCTCGACGAGCGCGTCGATCAGCCGCCGCAGCCCCTCGGGGAAGGACCACATCTGGCCGCCGCGACGGTACGGCTGGCCGCGCGCCGCCGCCTCGGCGCGACGCTGCGCGACCGTTTTCGCCAGGCCGCCAAGGACGCTGCCGTGCTCCGCCTCCAGCGCCGCCAGGCGCGGAAAGGCGGCGCGGACACTGAGCAACGTCGGATCGCCGGCGTAGATGCCCGTGACGAAGGCGTCGGCGAACACGTCCGCCACCTCCCCGCCGGCGCGCCGCCGCGCGAAGGCGTCAATGGACTCGTCCGAGGCGCTGGTGGGGTTCCGACGGAAGCGCTCCAGCAGCAGGTCGATTTTGCCGCGCCAGCTGAGCAGGTCGCTGCGGAGAAAAGAGCCGAGGCCGCCGGGCAGCAGCCGCAGCCGGCCGTCGAGGAACAGATAGCGATTCTTGCCGGCGGCCTCACTGGCTGGGACGAGCCGCTCGCCGAGGTCGAGGTCACGGCACAGGGCCAGCGTGCCGGGCTTGTTGTCGAGGAAGCCGTTGGGGCCTTCCTCGATGCGGAAGCCGGCGATGGCGTCAGTCCAGACGGTGCCGCCGGGCCGCGACCGCTGCTCCAGCAGCGTGAGGTCGCAGCCCGGCAGCCGCTGCCGCAGCCGGTAGGCCAGTGACAGCCCACTGACACCAGCGCCGACGATGACGATACGTGGGGCCATGTCACTTCTTCGGCGCCGGCGGCGTGATGCCGGTCGCCTCCATCGGGACGGTATACAGCGACGAGCGCACCGTCACGTACAGGACGTTCATCTTCGGGCCGCCGAAGCAGACGTTGGCCGGCTGCTCCGGGATGTCAATGTTGCCGAGGTACTTGCCGCTGGAGTCGTACACCTGCAGGCCCGTCGCGGAGGTGATGTAGACGTTGCCCCTGGTATCGACCGCGGCGCCGTCGGCGCCACCGGCGACCTTGCCCTTGGGCCTGAGAGTGCAGAAAACGCGGCCCGCATCGATCTTGCCCGGCGCGGTGACGGTGTAAGCCATCATCTTGGGCGAGCCGGATGGGAAGACGTAGAGCGTCTTCTCGTCGGGCGACAGGCGGACGCCGTTGGGCTTGGCCAGGTTGTCGATCAGGCGCGTGACCTTGCCGTCCGGGGCGACGTAGTAGACGCCGAGCTTGTCCTGCGGCCGCGGTACCGGGGCGCCGAAGTCCGGGTCGGTGAAGTAGACGCCTCCCTGCTTATCGATGGCCAGGTCATTGGGAGCGTTGTAACGCTTGCCGTCGTACTTGTCGGTGACGACGCGGACCTTGCTGCTGTCCGCGGTGCTGACGGCGACGACGCGGCC
Source organism: uncultured Gemmataceae bacterium (assembly GCA_963750165.1). Classification (GTDB taxonomy): domain Bacteria; phylum Planctomycetota; class Planctomycetia; order Gemmatales; family Gemmataceae; genus CAVVPN01. Next base: position 3,127,985 of record CAVVPN010000003.1, read on the forward strand.
GCTGGCCATTTCGCAGGTGACGATCTCGCCGTGGGCGTTGAGCATCTGGCCGTTGGCGTTGTTGGTGTTCTCGCGGAACTTCGAGAGCTTGCCGTCCTTATCGACCTTGTAGGTGGTGGCGGCCCGCACGTCGTTGAAGTAGACGTTGCCGTGGCGGTCCGCGGCGGGGCCCTCGGTGAACTTGAAGTTGGTGTGCAGCTTGACGACCTTGCCGACCGGGCCGATGCCGGGGATCGGCTGGTTCTGGCCGGCGGCCAGCGATGCGGACGACAGCAGGGCCAGCAACACGGCCGGCGCGAGCCAGAGACGATTGGACATGGGGAGCCTCCTGGTTGCAGGGTGGTGGGGTAATGATTTATCGGTTCGCGCGAAACGATGAATCACCACCTCACCGCCTCACGATCTCACTCACGACGGATCTCAACGATAATGCCGCCCAGCCGCAGCAGCCTATGCAGCGGCGAAAACCACAGTTCGCGCTGCCACGGCAGCCCCGCCGCCGCGCACAGCCGCCGCAGATGGTCGCGGTTGTGGGCCCGGCAGTGCCACATTCGGCTGCACAGCGCCCCAGTCAGCGTGTCCTCGGTGACCAGCAGCAGCAGAATGCCGCCTGGCCGCAGCACGCGCGCCAGCTCGCGCAGTCCCGGCCGTGGGTCCGGCAGATGTTCCAGCACCCAGCCGCACACGATCGCGTCAAAGGCGGCATCGGCGTAGGGCAGCCGCGTCAGGTCCGCTGCGACGTGCGCGACTCGCGGCAAGTTTTTCAAGCGCCGCCGGGCGCGGGCCAGCATGTTCACGGACAGATCGAACGCGGTGACAATGGCGTCCGGCGGTGCGTCGCGCAGCAGAAAGCGCGTGTAGCGACCGTTACCGCAGCCGGCGTCGAGGATGGTTTTGCAGCCGCGCACGTCGAAGGCCCGCGGCCGGATAAGACGGCCCGCCAGGGTTTCATGGCCGGTGAGGACACCGGTGACGCGGGTCCAGCCGCCGGCGGCGCCGTCGTAGTGCTGCTGGATGAAGCGGCGGTAGTCCAGGAACGAACGCCGGTCCTGTTCCTTGGACTCCAGCACGCCGATCAGCCCTTTGTGGGCGGGGGCCGGCGGCGGCGTGGTTTCGGGGTTGTCGGCAATCATGGGCCGCTCACGGGTGCGTGGGTTTCGGGTCGGGGCTTTTTCTAGCGGCCGGGCGGGCAAAAGGAAGGGCCGCGGCCGGCAGAGCGAGAGCGGACGGCGGGGCCGGGAAGTCATAAAGCATTCCCGAGTCGCCACGCTCCAACGAGAGGAATGCCATGCGGACGCTGATTACCGGAGGGGCCGGATTCATTGGTTCCCACCTGTGCGAGCGCTTTTTGAGGGACGGCCATGAGGTCATCTGCGTCGATAACCTGATCACCGGCAGCCTGGGCAACCTCGAACACCTGCGCGGCAACGACCGCTTCACGTTCATCCGTCACGACATCTCGCACCCGCTGGAGATCGACGGCCCGCTGGACAACATTTTGCACTTCGCGTCGCCGGCCAGTCCTGTCGATTACCTGCGGCACCCGATCCCGACGCTGAAGGTCGGCGCGCTGGGCACGCACAACGCCCTGGGCATCGCCAAGCTGAAGCAGGCGAGCTTCCTGCTGGCGAGCACCAGCGAGGTCTACGGCGACCCGGCGGTGCATCCGCAGAAGGAGGACTACTGGGGCAACGTAAATCCAATTGGTGTCAGGGGTTGCTACGATGAAGCGAAGCGCTTCGCCGAGGCGATCACGATGGCGTACCACCGCTATCACGACGTAAACACCCACATCGTAAGGATTTTCAACACTTACGGCCCCTTTATGCGGCTGGACGACGGCCGTGTGGTGCCGAACCTGATGGGTCAGGCGCTGCGCGGCGAACCGCTGACCGTCTTCGGCGACGGCTCACAGACGCGCAGTTTCTGCTACGTCTCCGACCTCGTGGAAGGCATCGTCCGGCTGTTGACGAAGGACTTCCACGAGCCGGTCAACCTCGGCAACCCGAACGAGGTGAGCATTCTGGATTTCGCGAAGGAGATTCAGGCGCTGGCGGGTAAGCGCTGCGAGATCGTCTTCAAGCCGCTACCGCAGGACGACCCGAAGGTGCGCAAACCGGACATCAGCCGCGCCCGCCAGCTGCTCGGCTGGGAACCGCAGGTGGACCGGCACGAGGGCATGAAACGGACGATGGACTTCTTCCGGTCGCGGATTCAGGCACCGCCCGGATGAGCCACTTCTGTTTCGATGGCGGCCAGCCTATACTAACACCATGCACCCCCTCGTGAGGAACCGCACACCATGCCGCCGATGACGCTGACCGAAAAAATCCTCGCCCGCCACGCCAACCGCGCCGCCGTGCAGCCCGGCGACAACATCTGGGTCGATACCGACATCCTCATGACGCACGATGTCTGCGGTCCTGGCACCATCGGCATCTTCAAGCAGGAGTTCGGCAAGGACGCGAAGGTCTGGGACCGTGAGAAGGTGGTCATCATCCCCGACCACTACATCTTCACGCAGGACCGCATGGCCAACCGCAACGTGGAAGTGCTGCGCCAGTTCGCCGTCGAGCAGCACCTGCGCTACTTTTACGACGTGGGCACGCCGAGTTACAAGGGCGTCTGTCACATCGCCTTGCCGGAGGAGGGCCACACGCGGCCGGGCGAAGTGCTGTTCGGCACCGACAGCCACACCTGCACCGCGGGCGCCTTCGGCGAGTTCGCGACCGGAATCGGCAACACCGACGCCGGCTTCGTCATGGGCACCGGCAAGCTCTGGGTGAAAGTACCGCCGACCATGCGTTTCGTCTTCCACGGCCAGCTGCCACCGTACCTGATGGCCAAGGATTTGATCCTCGCGGTGATCGGCGACATCGGCTGCGACGGCGCCACTTACCGTGCGATGGAGTTCGACGGCGAGGCGCTGTACGCGCTGAACATCGAGGAGCGCATGACGCTGTGCAACATGGTGATCGAGGCCGGCGGCAAGAACGGTGTCATCGCGCCGGATCAGGTGACATTGGACTTCGTCAACGCCCGCAACGCCGGCCAACGGCCCTACACCGTCTACAAGAGCGACCCGGACGCACAGTTCATTTTCGAGAAGGTTTACGATGTCTCGAAGCTGGAGCCGGTGGTGGCGAAGCCGCACAGCCCGGACAACAAGGCGAAGGTGTCGGAGGTGCGCGGCACCCGGCTGGACCGGGCGTACATCGGCTCCTGCACGGGCGGCAAGATGACCGACTTCCGCGCCGCGGCGGCGATCCTCAAGGGGCGGCACGTGCGCATCGACACCTTCGTGGTGCCGGCGACCAGCGAAATCGCCCGCGGGTTGAAGCAAGAAAAGCTGAACGGTCAGACGCTGGAGGAGGTGTTTTTGGCGGCGGGCGCCAAGCTGGGTGAGCCGTCGTGTGCTGCCTGCCTGGGCGGGCCGAGCGACACCTTCGGCCGGTTGAACGAGCCGCTGAGTTGCATCAGCACGACCAATCGCAATTTCCCGGGCCGCATGGGGCACAAGCAGGCGCAGGTGTTCCTGGCCAGTCCGATGACGGTCGCCGCCAGCGCCGTGACCGGCACCATTACCGACCCGCGCGAGTGCATGCAATGATGAGGTCCGAGCCCGAGCGCCAGCGAGGTGGCAGGCTGGCCCCTCGCTGGCGCTCGGGCTCGGACCCGGAAGAAGGATCCGCGATGCAGACCGAAATCACCGGCAAGGTTTACGTCCTGGGCGACAATGTCGATACCGACCAGATCATCCCGGCTCAGTACCTGACGTACAACCCGGCCATCCCGGAGGAGTTCCGCCAGTTCGGCAAGTACGCGCTGAGCAGCGTACCGCCGGGCCAGGCTGGACTGCCCAAGGGTCATGTGCCGTTCCACACCGACGACGAGTTCGTCTCGCCATACCAGATCATCGTGGCCGGCCGCAATTTCGGCTGCGGTTCGTCGCGTGAACACGCGCCGATCGCGCTGAAGGCGGCGGGCATTGTCGCGGTGGTGGCGGAGTTCTACGCCCGCATCTTCTACCGCAACAGCGTCAACGGCGGCTACCTCATCCCCATCGAGAGTGAGGGCCGCCTGTGCGACAGCGTCTGCACTGGCGACGCACTGCGCATCGACCTGGTGAACAATCGGCTGTTCAACGTCACGACCAGCGAGCAGTGGCCGCTGAAGTCGCTGGGTGAGGTGGCGCCGATCATCGCCGCGGGCGGTGTGTTCGCCTACGCGCGGCAACAAGGGTTGCTGAAGACCTGAGCCGGCTCATTCCGGCAGGGGTTTGCCGCGCGTCTCCGGCGCCAGCCAGATGATCGCCATGCCCACCAGGTAGATCAGGCTCATGAGCGAGCACGCTTGCGGATATCCCAGCTTCGGGTCCGAGCCGCCCAGCAGGCTGATGAGTGCCCCCGTTTGCAGCGCCCCGACCGCCGCCAGGATGCGGCCGAAATTGAAGCTGAACCCCTGACCGAACGCCCGCACGGCCGTCGGGAACAGCTCCGGCAAGTATAGCGGCAGCCAACCGTAGAACGACGCCGTCAGGCCGCCCGCGAAGAACACCGCCACGAGAAACAGCGGCCCGTATTCCTGGGTCAGTTGGAAAAAGATCAGGCTCGACGCCAGGGAACCGGCACACAACAGCGTGTACGCCAGGCGCCGGCTGCACCACCGGTCGAGCAGGGCCCCGAGAATCGTTCCCAGGACCGCGCCGACCGCCGACCAGCACTGCGTCCACGCCTTGGCCTCGGGGATGCGGCCCTCGACCAACTTGTCCGCCCAGACGGACGCCCACTGAATCGACGCCCAGGTGCCCAGCAGCGCCACCCCACCCAGGCACGCGCCCAGCAGCATCCGCCGCAGCACCGGGTTTGCCAGGGTCGGAGCCGGCGCCGCCCCAGGCTGCCCCGCCTGCGCCCGTTGCAGGTAGCGGATCACCGGGAACGTGTAGCCGGCCAGCACGCACGCCAGGCACGCCAGCGACACCGGCAGCCGCACCGCCAGCGGGAATTCGTCGCCGCCCTGCAGCGGCGGCGCCCAGACATAAATCATGACGCAGGCCGCCACCGCCCCGCCCAGCACCCCGACCAGGTCGCGCGCCGCCCAGTGCGAGGTGCCGCCCTTGCTTTGTTCGTGCCGCCACTTCTCCGACTCCGGCACGAACAGCCGAATCAGGAACGTCAACAGCGCCGGCAGCGCCCCGGCCAGGAGCAGCAGCCGCCACCCCGAGTTGCGCACCAACAAGGCAGCGGTGGCTTCCGCGAACCCCATTCCCAGCAGGCCGGCTTCAATTTGCTTGAGGACCGCGCCCAACCCCAGCCCGAGCAACGCCACCATCAGGTAACCGACGTTCGCCGCCGCCCCGATGAGTCCGGCCAGCAGCGCCCGCGACTGGTTCGGCCAGATTTCCATCACCAGGGCCACGCCCAGCGCCCACTCGCCGCCCATGCCCAGCGCCGACATGAAGCGGAGAATGGCGATCTGTTCTGGGGAATTGGCCAGGCCGCACAGACCGCTGAAGACCGAGTAAGTCAGCACGCTGAGGGTCATCGCCCGGACGCGGCCGAGACGGTCGCCGAGCCAGCCAAACAACACGCCGCCCGTCGCCGCCCCGACCAGGAAGCACGCCGTCGCCACGCCGAACCAGCGGCCAATCAGGCCGTCGTCAGCGGTGCCGAGCAGGTCGCTGATCGCCGGCCGGGCCACCAGCGGAAACAGGCCCATCTCCAGGCCGTCGAACATCCAGCCCAGCAGTGCCGCCGTCAACGCCAGCCACTTGCCCTGCTTCGCCTGACCTGCCACTGGCTCGCCCATGACCGCCGCCTTCGTTCGGGGTGTTCGCGGAGAGTGATGCGACTCTGCCCAGCATAACGGCCCGCCGGGGACGGTCAAACAAATTGCCAAACGCGGATCGGATCGACGGCGGCGGACACCTTCCCCTTTGCCCGGCGGGCCGATAGGAATACCTGCGAATGGCTGATTCCAACAACAGAGGGAGTGGACTGTCATGCTGCGATTGGGACTGCGGATGGGGAGTGTGCTGGTCGTGGGCGTGGCCGGCTGGCTGCTGGTCGGCGCCGGCGGCGCGGGCGGGCCGGGCGGTAAGGCGCTGCTGCCGAAGGCGGACTTCGACGCCCTGGTCAAGCACGACGCCAAGGTGGTCGCGGACCTCCTGACCAAGGGCGCCCCGGACAAGAAGACCACGCGCAAGGTCAAGGCGGCCGCGTACATGATCGCCGCCTATGGCCACGTCAACGGCGCCAAGGACTACGCCGCCGCCGGCCAGCAACTCATCAAGCTGATCGAGGACGGCAAGCACAAGGAAGCCGCGGACCTGGCCAAGGCGCTGGGGCGCTCAAGCCCGCTGCCGGCGGCAAGGCCGGGCCGCTGGGCAAGGCGCTGGACCTCGGCGAGGTCATGCACCAGTTCTCCAGCGAGCGCGTCGGCGGCTTCGGCATCGAGAAGGAACTGGGCGACCTGACCGAGGCCAAGGATCTGACGCCGGCGCAACTTCAGCATGTGGCGCGGCTGGGCTACAAGTTGGCGACGGTCGGCCAGGCGGCGCTGGAGTACAAGGAGGAGCGCAACGAGGGCGGCCAGAAGACCGCCGCGAACTGGGTGGCGCACGCGGAGCAGTTCCGCAAGGCGGCGCTGGACCTGGCGGCCGCGGCCCAGTCCAAAAATGTCCAGGCCACCCAGGGGGCGCTGGAGAAGGTCAACACCAGCTGCGTCAAGTGCCACGACATCTTCCGCTGAGCGGCGTGGCCGCCTGAGATCACCATTTCCGGCGTAGCGCCACATTCTCGGCGCTACGCCGGTCAGGTATGAGGGGGAAGCCCGTGAGCGAGGATCGACGCGTCTACTGCTCTTTCTGCGAGCAGACCTACCTCACCAGTGATCTGGAGAAATGCTCCCTCTGCCGCAAGGCCGGTGGCCTCGTTGACCCGTCGAGCCCGGCGGCGCTGGGTCAGCTGGTCGCCAGCAAGCGGCAGCAGTCCAGCCCCGCGGAACAATTTCAGGAAGTGCTTGCCACCGGCGTCGAGATCGCCCTGTTGCTGAGGCAACTGGTGCTCCTGGTCGGCCTCGGCGTGCTGCTGATCGGGTTTGGCGCGGTGCTGATCTTCGTGCCGGACCTGCGTTCCAACCCGCGGCGGTTGTCCTATGAGGAACTGTTACTCGGCTTCGGGGTTGCTGCGGGCGGCGGGGTGTTGCTCGTGTGGGCCGCGGTCGTCTGGCGGCGCGCGAAAGCCAACGCGGCAGCTCGCGCCCGGGCGCGGGACGCTCAATCCCCAGCGGACCAGGTCACGACCTCCTTGCCGGCCTTGCGCAGCAGCCAGGACAACCCGTAACCGCCGCCATCGACGCGGAGGAGGCGCGGCAGGTTGGGCGAAGCGATGAGAGCCTCCCACAAGTCTTCAGCCGGTTCCTCGACATGCAGCACCAGGGGCCATCATTTCGCGGCCTTGAGAGACCGAGAAGTCCTGTCACGCCAGGGCGGGGCGCGTCGTCGTCAGGGCGGTCCAGGACAGCCTGGAAGAGGGCCTGTACCGGGTCAGGAGCACGTCGCTTTGCCATGTGGGCATCTTACGGCGCCTTCGCGGTTCCTGCGTAACTTGACGCTCCCGCTGTGATTGGTCACACTAAACCTGAAAGCCCGCAGCCGGCACAGACTGAGGCCCCTGGGATGACCGACTCGACTCTGCCGACCCCCAACCCGCCGCCGCCGACCACCGCGCCGACCATCGTCGCCGACAGCCCGCAGTCTGTCGCCCCTACGGACCTCAGCGCCGGCGCCGCGCCGCAACGCCTCGGCGACTACGAACTGCTCGCGGAGATCGGCCGCGGTGGCATGGGCGTCGTCTACAAGGCCCGACACGTCCGCCTCGGCCGCATCGTCGCCCTCAAGATGATCCTCGGCGGCGCGCTGGCTCGCCCCGAGGATTTGCAGCGCTTTCAGACCGAGGCCGCCGCCGCTGCCCAGCTGCAGCACCCCAACATCGTCGCGCTTTACGAGGCCGGCACCTTTGAACAGCAGCCGTACTTCTCGATGGAGTACGTCCCCGGCAGCAGCCTGGCTCAGCGCGTCAGCCTGGGCCCGCTGCCGGGCCGCCTGGCCGCGTCGTACCTGGAGAAGACCGCCCGTGCCGTCCACTACGCCCACAGCCGCGGCGTCATCCACCGTGACCTCAAGCCCGCCAACGTGCTGCTCGACGAGCACGACCAGCCCAAGGTCGCCGACTTCGGCCTGGCCAAACTGGTGCAGACCGACTCCGGCCAGACCCGCACCGGCGCCGTCATCGGCACGCCCAGCTACATGGCCCCCGAACAGGCCGCCGCCAGCAAAACCCTCGGCCCCGCCTGTGACGTGTACAGCCTCGGCGCCATCCTTTACGAACTGCTCACCGGCGTCCCGCCGTTCCGCGGCGAGACCGCCCTGGCGACGCTGAACCTGGTCGCCGAGGCCGACCCGGTGCCGCCGCGGTTGCTGAACCCGCGTGTCGATGCCGATCTGGAGACGATCTGCCTGAAGTGCCTGGAAAAAGAACCCGCCCGGCGCTACGTCAGCGCCGAGGCCCTGGCCGACGACCTGCGCCGCTACCTCGATGGCGAGCCGATCACCGCTCGCCGCCTGGGCCGCCTGGGCCGCGCCCTGAAGTGGTGCCATCGCCAGCCCGCCGCCGCGGCGCTGCTGGCCGTGACGGCGCTGGCGGTTGTCGGGCTGGTCGTCGCCCTGGTGGCGTTCGGCATCCAGGGCCGCCAGGTCGCCGAGGAGGAGCGCAAGCTACGCGAGACTGCGGACGAGCAGCGGCGGCTGGCAGAAGACGCCGGGCGGCGTGCCAAGACCGGTCTGGACACGGTCAATTACCTGCTCTACGTCGGCCAGATGCGCCAGGCCCAGCACGCCATCGAGGCGGCCGGGCTGGACCGGGCCAACAAGCTGCTGGCCCACTGGCAGCCAAAGCGGCCCGGCGACACCGACCTGCGCGGCTGGGAGTGGTACTACCTGAAAAACCTGTGCGGCCCCCGCTTCACCCTCTGGCAGCCGCCGCCGCGGACGGGCGCCGACCTGGCCGGGCCGCCCTGGGTCACGGCCGTGGCGTATCACCCACTCGGCAAATTGCTGGCCGCGGCAGAGGGTCAGCCGGGCAAGCCGGGCGAGGTCCGCGTCTGGGATCTGACCACGGCGAAGGTGCTGTACACGCTGCGCGGCCACCGCAACAGCATCACGGCGCTGGCCTACAGCCCCGACGGCAAATGGCTGGCCAGCGCCAGCACTGATCAGACCGTCAAAATCTGGGAAGGCGCCGGCCCCGCCCTGCTGGCAACGTTGACCGGCCGCAGCCGTCAGATGGGGGTCGCCTTCAGCCCGGACGGCAAGATTCTGGCTTCGGGCGGCGGCGATGGCCAGGTGCAGCTGTGGCCGCTCGACCGTGGGCCGCGCAGCGATCTGAAACCGCTGCGGACGCTGGCGGGGCTGAAGGCGGTCAACGGCGTGGCCTTCAGTGCGAAAGGCGGCTGGCTGGCGGCCGGCGGCCTGGGCGAGCGCCAGCAGGTCCACGTCTGGGACACCAGCACCTGGCAGCTGCGGCGCCGCTTCGATCACGACGGCGAGGTCACCTGCGTGGCGTTCAATGCCGACGGCACCCTGCTGGCCGCGGGCGGCGGCCGTGGCAGCAAGCGCGGCGCGGTGAAGTTGTGGGATCTTCAGAACGCCACCGTGCGCGCCGGCTACGACCACCTCTCGGATCGCATCCTGAGCGTGGCGTTCGACGGCCGAGCCGCGGCGGACGAGGAGTGGTGGGCGGCAGCCGGCAACGACGGCATTGTGCGCATCTGGGAGGGAACCTCACGCGGCGAGCCGGTACGGCTGCGCGGCGATCCGCAGCGCGTGTTCACCCTGGCGTTTAGCCCGGACGGGCGGCGGCTGGCGGCGGGCGGTCGCGCCGGCCGCGTCCACTTCTGGAACCGCGACGGCGGCAATGAAGTGCGGCTGTGGCCGGGCGAGTGTCAGCCGGAGTGGGTCGCCTTCGGCCCGAAGGGAAATACCCTCGCCGCCGCCGGTGCGCGCGCAGGTCAGGAGGGCCAGCTGCTGCTGTACGCGCTGGACAGCGACCGGCCGCTGCAAAAGCTGAGCGGCCCGACCGTGGGCAACCGCGGCGTGGCCTACAGCGCCGACGGCCGCTGGTTGGTGACCGCTGGCGTGGACCATGTGGTACGAGCCTTCCCGCTGGTGGGTGGCAAGATCGGCCCGCCGGTCGAATTCGCGGGCCACACTCGCACCGTGACGGCGGTCGCCATCGACCCGACCAGCACCCGTATTGCCTCGGCCAGCGATGACGAACAGATCCGCGTCTGGGACCTGGCGAGGCGCAAGCTGGAGCGGGTGCTGCAGGGTCACGGCAACGGCGTGCTGGCGGTGGCGTTCAGCCCGGACGGCGGCCGGCTGGTCTCGGGCAGCGTGGACCGGACGGTGCGCGTCTGGAACCTGGCGACGGGGAGCCACATCAAGCTGGAGGGCCACACGGGCTCGGTGAAGGCGGTGGCGTTCCATCCGGACGGCCGGCAGGTGGCGTCGGCCGGCGTGGACCGCACCATCCGTCTGTGGAACCTGGACGACGGCAGGACGGTCAAGCTGGAGGGCTCGGGCGGCGTGATCGCGGCGCTGGCGTACCATCCGCGCGACCGGCGACTGGCCAGCGCCGGCGACGACCGGTCGGTGCGGCTGTGGGACCTGGTGGCCGGGCAGGAGATTCTGGAGCTAACGGGCGCCACGGGGCCGCTGGCGAGCGTGGCGTTCAGCGCGGACGGCCGTTATCTGGCCTGCTCCGGGTCGCAGACGCCGGTGCGCGTCTGGGAGGCGCCGGGAGCGCGGTAGCGGTCGCCGGGTCAACCGGGGGCGTTCAGGACCGGAACAATGGCCTCGGCCCGTGTGGGCGGTGCCCGCACGGCCCGGGCGGCCTGGGCGGCGCGGCGAATCCAGAAGCGGTCGGACACCCACACCGCGTAGAAGGGGAACATGTAAAAGCTGAACCAACCGACTTCGATGGTCAGCCAGATGCCCAGGTGGAACAGCAGGCCGAACAGCAGCGCGGGCGTCCGCGTCCAGCGGTTCAGCACCAGCAGCGGGAACAGTGTCTCCCACCAGACGGAGGTGTACGTCAGCACGGCGGTGATCCAGAGCGGCACCGGCAGCTGAGCGTACGACCAGCGACTCATGGTCACGTAGTTGAGCACGTAATGCACCGAGGTGCCGTCCCACCAGGTCCCTTCCAGGAATCCCGTTCCCTCCAGTTTGACCAGGCCGGTGGTCAGGTAAATCATGCACAGCTGGATTTGCAGCACGCGCACCGGCCAGGGCGGCGTCACGTCCGGCAGCGGCTTGCCGGCGCGGCGGGCCTGCCAGGCGTCCACCGACAGCGCGTAGCCGCTGGGGCCGAGCATCAGCAGGAACAGACCCACCTGCAGGGCGTCGTCGCCGCCGTTGGTGATGTTCGGGTTGCGGTTGATGAAGCACAGCGTCAGGAACCAGACCAGGACGCTCATCAACCGGCTGTGCCAGCCGACCAGCAGCAGCGCCGTGGCCGCGACCCAGAGCGCGAACAGCGTGGCCACGATGGCCATCTGGTCAGTGTTGAACAGCAAGACAGTCCAGTGCCAGTGGCGGAGCTGATAGGCGTCGTGCAGGCCCTCAGGGGCCACGCCGGTGGCGCCGTAGAACTCCTGCAAGTTTGGTAGCAGCTGGAACAGCTGGTCGGTCAGCAGCGCCAGCGCCAGGAGGATACGCATCAGGGCCACGCGCTCGGCGCGCACGGGCTCGTGCCAGAAGCGGGCCCACCAGGATAGTTGCGGGTTCGGGGTCATGGGGAATCTTTCGGTGGATCAACCGAATCGCCCTTGCGCGTCGCCGGGTCGTAAACGAAGAACGGGTGGCGGTCGATCTGGCCGGAGTGCTCCGGCGGCCCGCTCTGCGCACGCAGGGATTCGACCGGGTCCACGTCGGGGGACGGCAGCTTGTAGCGCACCGCCCTGAGACTGATCTTCACCAGCCGCGCCCCCGCTGCGTTGGTCGCATGACGGTGGGCCAGCAGGTTACAGTAACCCATGCAGTCGCCGAACCGCTCCTCCTTGACGTGCAGTTCGTGGTCCAGGATTTTCTCCTGATTCCAGTGGGAGTAGTTTGTCAGGTCCACGGGGTCGGCGAGCATGCGGACCTCTTCCCTGGAGCCATCCGCGTAGGTCAGTTCGGCGCGGGTGACCGTGTTTTTCCTGCGGACGTTGGGCGAGAACATGGGCCACTCCTGATCGAAGCCGAGGAGGTTCTCGACGAACAGGCAGCGGCTGGACAGCCAGCACATCGCCCACTTGGCCCAGGCCTCGCCGTCGTGCAGGCGCCTGCGGACTCGCCAGTCCGGCCAGGGGCGCCAGTAGTCCCAGACGGAATCGGCCGACGCGAACAGCTTGCGGGTGAGGGGATCGGGGTGTTCGTCATCGTCGGGCGCCGCCGCCAACTCGGCCAACTCCGCCCGGGTGGGCAGGCGCTCCGGCATGTTGTCCATCTCGAATTCCTTCCGCCAATCGTCCCACGGCACCAGGACGCTGAAGCTGCGGAAGACGATGTCAAAGAGGAGCAGGGTGAGGAAGACGCGCATGGGCCAACGGAAGCGCGGGCGCACCGGAGCGGGGGCGGGGGTCGCGGTGTTCTCCATCATTGGATGGTTCCCCGGGCAAGGGCTCTGGAAGCGGGCGGACAGTATCCGGGTATTATCCGGGGGCCAGCGCGGCGGTCAAGTGGCCGAGCCCGGCCGGGGCAGCAGTTGATGGCGCTCCGCGAACGTGGCGACAAGGGCAATTGAAGCGCTCCGCGAATCGGTGTCGCGGTTGACATTGGCGGTCGTTCGGCGGCGCCATCTGTCAAAGCAAGGGGGCCAAGGGGGCCAAGGGGGCCAACTTTTTCATACGTCGAGATTTGGCCCCCTTGGTCCTGCAACCGGCCGTCCCATCAGGTATGCTGGTCCAGGGTGCTGAACCGGCCCCGGGTGTCCCGTGTCCATTTTGGGGATGGTTTGCGAACCCGTCGGGTTGAGGAACCATGTCGTCGCTCGCCGCATTCCTGGAACCCCTCCTCCGCGAGGGCCGGGCCGTCCTGCGGGGTCGCCCCGAGCCGATCGCCGGCCCCGACGCACATGCCGTCGCGCTGCTCCGCCGGACCTTCGCCGACCACCGCCTCGGCGTCGCCGGGCCGGCCATCGACTTCGACGCTGGCATTGCCCTGGCGGCGGCGGCGCTGGTGTGTCGGGCCTGCTGGTTCCTCGTCAGCCGCGCTGAACCCGAGGCGGAGCTGGAGCGTACTCTTGTCCTGCCCGGCCCGCCGCGCACGCCCGCGCAGCACCTGTCCGCCGACCTGACGCTGCGCTTGCTGCCACAGGTTCACCGCCGCGCTCGCGCCCACAACCCGGCGGACAAACTGACGATGCTGCTTGCGGACGTGCTGCGCCGCTGGCCGCTCAGCGGCGTGCTCGCTGACGTGGACGAGGAACCGCACACACCGCCCGACTTCGCCGGCCATCACGGGCTGTGGCTGCTGTACGTCGAGCGGCTGGCGCGACACGAACGCGCCGCCTGGGTGCCCGAAGGCCCGGGCCTGGAATACTGGGAACTGGTCCGGCACACGGCCGGGTGAAGGGAGCGCGCTGATGTCTGAGCCCACCGCGGATCGGCTGCGGCGCGGCGTCGTCGAACCGCTCAAGGAGCGTTTCGTCGGCCGTGACGAGGTCGTGGACCTGATCGCCCTGGCGGTGCTCGCCGGCGAACACCTGTTCCTGTACGGCCCGCCTGGCACCGCCAAGTCGGCACTGATCCGTCAGTTCGCGCTGGCCGTCCGCGGCCGCTACTTCGAGTACATGCTGACGCGCTTCTCCGAACCCAACGAAATCTTCGGTCCCATCGACATCGCCCGGCTGCGCGAGGGCCGTGTCGTCACGGTCACCGCCGGTATGTTGCCCGAGGCGGAGGTCGTCTTCCTCGACGAACTGTTCAACGCCAACAGCGCCATCCTCAACAATTTGCTGACCGTCCTCAACGAGCGCGTCTATCGCCGCGGCGCCGAGACGCACCGGTTGCCGCTGCTGTCGCTGTTCTCGGCGTCCAACCACCTGCCCGAGGACGAGGCGCTGCGGGCGCTGTTCGACCGCTTTCTGCTGCGCTGCCACGTAAAGAACCTGCGGCCCGAGGAGATGCCGCGGTTGCTGCAGGCCGGCTGGGCGCTCGAGGCGGCGCCGGCCCCGGAGGCGCCGGTGTCCGCAGCGGAACTGGCCGCCCTGCACGCGGGGCTCTATCGCGTGGAACTGGCGGGCGTGCTGGAGCCGTATGGCGAACTGGTGCGGAAGGTGCGCGACCTGGGCGTCGCCTTCTCGGACCGGCGGGCGGTCAAGGTGCTCAAGCTGCTGGCGGCGTCGGCGCTGCTGTGCGGCCGCAGCGCCTGCAACCCGTCCGACCTGTGGGTGCTGCGTTACGTCTGGGACCGCGAGGAACAGATTGAACCGCTGGCGGCACTGGTCAACGGCGTTCTGCGTCAGCACGAGGACGCTGCGGATCGCCACGCCCTGGCCAACGTCCAGGCGGCGCCGGACGCGGAGGAGTTGGCTCGTCAGCTGGAAAGTATTGAGGGTCAGCTGAACGGAGCGCGGCTCAGCCTGAGTGCGGCCGCCCGGCTGCGCGAGCAGGTGGCGGAGCTGGCCGACCGGGCCGCGTGGTTGACCGACGGCGCCGGCCGTGCCCATTTGCTGGAGCGGACGCGCAAGTGCCTTGAACGCCTGGGGTGACCATGAATCCGCCGCTGCACGACATCGGTTGCGCCAGTCTGCCGCCCGAAGCGCTGGCGGCGCTGGCGGAGGTGCGCGACCTGCCTGGCGTCACCGTGGCCCTGGCCGCCAGCCGCGCCTGGGTGCGCTGGCAGCCCGGCGACGAGCGCGTCCTGCGCCGGCTGCTGCCGGTGGCTGGCGTCGCGCTGTATGCGCAGCGCGACGGCCGCTGGTACCGCCACGGTCATCGTCTGCCAGCTTTCGACTTCCCCGCCGCGGCCGACCCGCAGCCGCTGTACGTCGCCTTGACGCCGGCCCCGGTACTGCCTGTGCCGCCGCCGTCATTGAATCCGCGGCCGGTCGTTCTGACGCTGGCCCCCGACACTCGGCCACGCCCCGCCACCGCCCTGCGCTGCGAACTGGCCGAGCTGGCGCGCTGGGCCGACACGGTGGCCGCCGACCGCCTCGCCATGCTCCACGCCGCGGTGAGTGCGAACCGGGTGCTGCTGCTGGGCCGCCGACTGCCGTCGCTGACCGACGGCGAACGCTTCTGGGGTGACAGCCTGCTGTCACCGCTTGGCCAGCGGCCGGAGCCTGACCTGCCGCCGAGCGCCCTGCGCGCGGCGCTGGGCATCGCCGACGACGAACTGCTGCTGCTGGACGCAGCCGGGGCGGAGGCGGTGCCGCGCGCCGCGTTCAGGCCGTTGACGCGGGCCGGCCTCCACCTGGCTCTCGGGGAGGACGCGCCGTGACGCCCGCCGAACTGTACCTGCGACTGGTCCGCGACTACTGCGACTACCTCGGGGGCGTGCGCTGGTCCTTCAAGGACGACGCCCTGGAATACGGCGACGGCCTGACGTTCGCGCTCACCGAGGAGGTCGCGCTGTTCCTGGAGGGTTTCGCCTCCCGCGGCGGCCGGCTGATCCATTTCGCATTCTTGCTGAACCTGATGCACCTGTTGCGGCACACGCATCGGCCGGCGGGACCGAACGGGCTGCCGCTCAGCAGCGTTTTCATCGACGCCGGCCGGCCACTGCGCAACGCCGGCGCCTTCTGCGCCGCCCTGTGCGGCGACGTGCCCGACGCCACCGGCCGGCCCGACGCCAGCGCCGTCCTGGATCGGTTGCGCAATCCCCTGCGGCCCATCCGCTGGCACATCGTCAGCTTTCACGACACCTTCTTCCCCGCCGAGGTGCCGCCGCTGGACCCGGTCACCTTTGAGGCGCTGGTGCTGAAGCGCCTGGAGGCGTACACGGCGGAGGAACTGTGGCAGTGGCTGCGGCACGGCTGCGGCCCCGTCAAGCAGGCCGGCGCCGCCCTGGCCCGCGCCCTGCCGCCGACGCGGACCCTTGCCGGCGCCCTCGCGGCGCTGCTGGAACGTCCGCGCCTGGCCGGCGCCCGGCCGTTCGTCTCGCAACTCATCAGCGCGCTGACCCTGCCGCCGCGGCGCGTGCCGCCGGAGTTGCCGCTGGGCGGCTACGCCGACGTGACCACGCGCGGCCATCCCGATCAACTGCTGCCGAGTCAATTCGCCCTGGACGAGTGGGATTTTCTGCGCCGCCACGCTGACAACGAGTTGCTCTACTTCCGCCGCGAGGAGCCGCACGCCCACACGCGCTACGAACTGGTCGTGCTGCTGGACCAGGGCGTGCGCACCTGGGGCGAGGTGCGACTGGTGCTCGGCGCCGCGGTGCTGGCGCTGGGCCGGCGGGCGGCGCGCGTGAAGTTGCCGTTCACCGTGGCCGCCACCAGCAACGGCGGCGCGACCCTTGACCCGCTGACGGCGAACGACGAGGCGCTGGGCAAATTGGTGGAGGCGAGCGACCTGTCAGCCAACCCGGGGCTGGCGCTGGAGCGGCTGCTGGAGCGCGACGCCGACCGGCCGCGCGACGTGGTGCTGCTGACGCACCCGCGCAACCTGCGCGAGGAGGACGTGACCGCGGCCGCCCGCCGCGCCGCCCCGGAAACGCGGCTGCTGGCGCTGGCGCTGGACGGTCACGGCCAGGCCAGCCTGAGCGAGCTGCGCCACGGCGTCCCGGTGCAGTTGCGCCAGTTCCGCGTGGACTTCAGCCAGGCCGCACCGCCACTGCCAACCCCGGCTCCGTCGCCCGACCGGTCCGGTGCGTGGAGCGGCGAAGTGGAGCCGATCGGCTTCCCCTTTCGAGTCGGTGCCGGCGGTGGCGTGGGTTCGGCCCTGTTCGACTTCGACCACACCGGCCGCTGGCTGCTCATGGCCGGTGCGGACGGCATGCTGCACCTGTGGAAGCTGGACGGCAGCGGGCGAGGGGAATTGTTGCCGCGGGCCATCCTCGGGCAGCAGTTGCTGACCAAATTGGACACGGTCATCGGCGTGTTCGGCGGCTTCGTGGCGTCCGGTGGCGACGCGCAGCACTACCTGCTCGCCCATTACGACATCGACCGGCGGACTTGTAAGTGCTATAACCTGACGGGCCTGGTCGAGCCCGGTTCGCAATCTCATGCCTGGTATTACTCGCCGGAACACCATGCTGTGGTGCCGTGCGTTCCAGATCGCGTGCCGGTCATCGCCCTGGACCTGAGTCACGGTGCTTTTTACCCCGTGCAGTTCAATTTGCAGGGGCAGCACGCAGTACGGGCGCGGCAAGCCCGAGACGCCGTGGAGCAGGGGCACCTGACCCCCCGGCGGCTCGCCTGTGTGAACGGCGTCGCCGATGTCCGACACCGCCCCAGGCATGGCTGCGCCCTGGACGCGGAGTCCGGCCGGCTCGACGTGTTCGGCTTTCAACCGCCCTGGAACCTCTTTGTGCCACTCGCCGACGGCCATCCATTCCTGAAGGGCTGCACGCTTCTGGAGGCGGAGTGCCGCGGCAACGTGCTGGCCGTGAAGGTGCTTCGCCGCGACGGCGGCGTGCGGCTGCGGTTGTTCCAGGGGCCGCACGGGGTGCCGCTCGCCGAGTACAACGTCGCCCACCAGCAGCACACCTTCGCGCTGTCGGCCGATGGCGCACGCCTGGCGCTGCAGGTCAGCGGCTGGGGCGTCGAGGTCCGCGACATCGCCGGCCGCGTCGTGGCCATCGTCGCCAGTCGCGCGAACAACGGGTCATTCCAGATCGAGTTCCTGCTCGGCGAGGACTGGCTGGTGTTGCGCAAGGGCCGGTCCAACGTGCATCTGTTGCGCTGGCACCGCGGCACGCTGGAGCTGCGTCAGTGGTTCAGCAACGGCCAGTGCCGCTCCGACACGCCCATTTTGGAAGACGCCGAGACGATGACGTTCCTGCGTAACGCACTCGGCAGGCCACCCCACAAAGGTGCGGCCGGCAAAGCGGCGGCGGTCCCGTCCTCCGTGCAGTATGACCGCGAGCGCTTCGTGATGGCGGCCCGGTTCGGCCTGAGCGTCATCCTCGATCGCTACGGCCAACTGGCGGTGTTCGACCGGCAGGAAAAACTGATCTGCATGTTCTTCGTGTTCCGCGATCAACTTTCCGGTTGGCTACCGGACGGCACCTGCTTCGGGCCGTCCACCGCCGCCAATCGGCCGCCGACGCCCGGCGATCTGGAGAAGTTCGGCAAGGCCCTGGCCGCGGCCCCGTCGGAGGTGACGCCGTGAAAACGCCCTTCCGCCTGTGGCGCCGGCCTGTCCCCGAGGCCGCCACCGCGCTGCTACTGCCCACGCACGACGCCGCGGCGCTGGCCGCGCTGTGCGTCCGCCTCGGCCTCGACCCGCTGCCGCCGGTGTTCGCCGTCGCCGACGGCTTCCTGCTGAAACTGCCGCGGCCGCGCGCCGAACCGCTCGGCGGTGTGGTGCGGCTGCGCGCCTGGCGGACCACCTGCTGCTGCCCGTGGACGCCGACCTGGCGCCGGCGCTGCTGGCCGACGAGGCCGCTGATCTTGTGAAGCGCCGCGGCCTCGTCTTCCTGCCCGGCGGCCGTGTCCTGGCGTTCGATCCGGGACAACCGCTCCCGCTCTCAGCCGTGGTCGTGGCCTGGTCGGGAGACCCGGCCACAACAAAAGGGGTACGGCGCGGCGTCTGGCAATCGCTGCCGGAGCCGCCGCCGCTGGCGGAGCGCCTCACGGAGATCACGCTGGAGTTGCCTGAATTGCCGCCCGACGATCTGCTGGCCGCCGGCGCCGGCGACATCGGCAGCGAGGCGCCACAACCGGACACCGGCCTGGCGTCGCAGGCGCTGGGCCACGCGGCCTTCGGCGCCGGCAAGGCGCTGGCGTGGCTGGGCAAAATGCTCGGCTCGAAAAACCTGGCGAAAAAGGGCATGGACTGGATGGAGTCCGGACTGCACCAGGCACCGAAGCTGGCCGATTCGGTGCTGGGCAAGCAGGAGGCGGCCCTGCGGGCCCTGCTCAGCGCCCTCCGCAGAGGCGACGTGGAGAAAGCGCTGCGGCGGGCGCTGCCGCTGGGCGGCGACGGCGGCCGCGGCGCGCGTCCCGTGGGCGGCGCCTGGCTGCCGTTCCAGAACCTGCTGTATTCGCTGTCCAACCTGCTGGGCAGCAGCGGCGGAGGCGGCGGCTACTGGGCCGCCAGTCACGACCTGTACCGCGCACTGGAGGCCGAGTATCGCAAGCAGGCGGAGCTGGCGGAGCGGCGCGGCGACCATCGCCGGGCGGCGTACATCTATGGCAAGTTGCTACACGACTACCGCGCCGCCGCGGCGGTGCTGTCGCGCGGCGGCCTGCACCGCGACGCGGCCACGCTCTACCTCAACCGCCTCGACGACGCGCTGGCCGCGGCCCGCGAGTACGAGGCTGCGGGCGACACCGACAAGGCGCTGGCCCTGTACCGCAAGTGTGGCGAGCACCTGCTGGCCGGCGACCTGCTGCGCCGCGTCGGCGACGAGGACGAGGCGCTGACGGAGTACCGCCGCGCCGCGGACCAGGCGGTAGCGACCGGCAAGGGCCACTATCAGGCGGGCGAGCTGCTGCGGACGCGCGCCGGCCGTGAGGACCTGGCGGTGCCGTACTACGAGCAGGGCTGGGCGCTGCGGCCGGCCGGCAGTGCGGTGCCGTGCGCCGTGCGGCTGGCGCAATGGCACGCCCGCGCCGCCGCCGTGGCGCCGCTGCTGGCCCTGGCGGCGGAGGCGGACGAATACCTGGGGCCGCGCGGCAACGACGGCCCGGCCGGTGAGTTTTACAACGAACTGGCCCGATTGGCGGACCAGCACTTCACGGGCCCCGACCGCGACGACCTGCGCGACCTGGCCCTGACGCGCATCGCCGGCAAGCTGCGGCAGCGAGCCGAGGCGGGCCTGGCGACGGCGGACCTGGTTTCGACCCTGCTCGGCCAGGCGCCGCATTGGGCGCCGGCTGTGGTCAGTGACGCCCAGTTCGCGCTGCGGCGCGGCCGCGCCCCGTGGCGCCGGCCACTCCCGCCGTCAGTTCCATCACGCGCGTGACCGTCCAGGCGCGGACGCGCCTGGTGACGGCCGTCTGTCAGTCAGGCGACGGCGCCGTCGTCCTCGGCTTCGCGAGCGGCGAGGTGATCCGTTTCCGGCCGAAGACGGGCGAGGTGTCCACGGTCTGGGACGAGCACAGCGCCGTGCTGTCGCTGGCGACCGGCCAGGACGGATCCTCCTTGTTCGTCGTCGGCGCCTGCGGCGGCGGCGTGGTCAACGTGACGAGCCTGGACGGACAGGGACGGGAGCCGCTGACCCGGCGTCTGGTGAAGGCGACGGACGCCGCCTGGCTCTGCCCCGAAGCGCTCGGCGACGACCACCGCGCCGTCGTCGGCCTGTGGACCGGTTCGGGGGTGCGCTTCCTCCAGGCCGGCGACCTGGCCTCCCTGGACAACTGGGAATTCGCTCGCGGCTGCGTTCCCTGTACGGCCGGCGTGCTTTTGCCCACATCGCGGAACCAGCCGAGCGGCGCCACCCTGCTGGCCTTCGTCGGCCACCACTTCGCCTGTTACGAGCACGCCGTCACCTCAGAGGACACGTTCGATCTGCAGCCCGGCTGGCAGCCGGCGGTGCCGCACGGCGGCAGTCTGCGCCGGCCGGCGCTGAACTGGCTGCGGCGTGGCACGGCTGGCGTCGAGGTCACCGGCATCACCGCGGAGGGTCAGGTGTACGCCTCGGAGGTGCGCTTCGAGGACGACCAGTTCCGCGTCGGCAGCGCCGCCACGGACGGCAAGCCGCCCTACCTGGCCGCCGCGTTGCTGCGTCCCGGCCTGGTCGCGGCGGTGACGGCGAACGCCATCGTCCGCCTGCGCCGTGAGGGGAGCAACTTCCGCATCCTCGCCCGCACCGACGTGGCCCTGGCGTGGCCGGTGGCCTGCTTCGCCCACCACGGGACGCGCGAGTTGATCGTCGTCTGCTCCGATGGCACGCTGGTCCGCGTGCCGATCGCCGGCTATTAATTCAACGCGATGGTCGCGCGTAGTACCACCTTCGGGCGGTTTGGAACGAAGACCGCCGGAAGGCGGTACTACGAACGAAGAGGGTCGGTCACTCGCGCCGCGCCTGTAGCCGCTCCAGGCTCGCCCGCGCCTCCTGGCCCAGCCGCGCCGCCGCCTCGGACTGGTGCGCCTCCAGCAGCGGCCGCACCTCCGCCGTGCCGATCAACTCCAATACCTCAAACGCCCGCAGCGTCCGCAGCTGGCCCTCCGACAGCGAGGCCGACTCCAACTTGCCCAGCACCATCTGCAAGCGCCGCTGCATCTCCGCTGAGGTCGGCTGCGCCAGCCGCTGCCGCAGCAGCGGCTCCGCCAGGTCGCTCCACTGCGTCAACTCCGCCGTCGCCTGGTCGCGCACCTGGAACCGCTTGTCGTCCAGGTCGCTCAGCAGTTTCGCCAGCCGCTCGGCGGACTGCACCGGCAGCGGCCGCAGACGCTGGCCCAGGTACTCGACCGCCTGCCGTGGCGCCGCCACCAACCGCCGCACCGCTGCGTGCGCCCGGTCCGCCTCGGCGCTGCCCAGGTCCGCCCACAAGCGCTCCAGCTCCGCCGCCGGCAACGGCCCCGGCCGGGCTGGGCCGCTCATGTCCCACACCAGCAGCGTGCTGTCCGCGCCGCCGGTCACCAGCGTGTGGCCGTCCGGCGCGAACGCCAGGCAGCGCACGCCGCCCGGGTGGCCCGCGAAACTGCGCCGCTCGCGCAGCGTCGCCACCTCCCACAGCCGCACCGCCGCGTCGCCGCCGCCCACCGCCAGCGTTCGCCCGTCCGGCGAGAACGTCACCTGATAAAGCCGTGCCTGGCCGCCCGTGATCCGGCCCAGTTCCTTGCCGGTTGCCGCGTCCCACAGGAACACCGTTCCCTGCCAGTCGCCGCTGCCCGCCGCCAGCACCCGGCCGTCCGGCGACCACGCCACCGCCTTGATGGCGTCCTCGTGCGTGCCGTAGCGGCGCACCTCCGCGCCGGTCGCCACCTCCCAGTGGCGCACCGTGCGGTCCAGGCTGCCCGTAATCAGCGCCTTGCCGTCGCGGCTGAACGCCAGCGTGGTGATGCGGCCGTCGTGACCCTTGCACAGACACTGCGCTTTGCCCGTCTTCACGTCCAGGAGCGTCACCTGGCCGTCATCGCCGCCGATTGCCAGATGTTTGCCGTCCGGCGTGAACGCCAGCGCCGTCACGCGCTGGTCGAGCGAACTGTCGTTGTCCTCCGGCCACGGCGGCGGCAGCGGCTTGCCGGTGGCGGCGTCCCACAGCCGCGGCAGCTTTTCCTTCTCGCCGCCGGACGCCAGCACCTTGCCGTCCGGCGCGAACGCCAGGCACAACACCGCCCCGGTGTGGCCAGCGCACACGCGCACTTCCTTGCCGGTCGCCGCGTCCCACAACCGCACTTCCGTGTCCCGGTCGTTGGCGTCGCCGCCCGCGGTCGCCAGCAGCTTGCCGCCCGGCGCGAACGCCAGCGCCCGCAGCGGACTGCTGTGGCCGCGCAACGGCCGCACGTCCGCCCCGGTCGCCACGTCCCAGACGTGCAGCGTTTGCGCGTCGGCGCCTGCCAGCGCCAGCCGCCGGCCGTCCGGCGAGAACGCCAGGCCGTTCACCCAGCCCTGATAGCCCGTCAACTGCCGCACCAGCTTGCCGCTGGGCGCGTCCCACAACCGCACCTCGCCGTTCATGGTCGCGCCTGCCACCAGCTTGCCGTCCGGCGAAAACGTCAGCGACAGGCCGCCGTGCGGTTGCTCGAACTGGCGGATCACCTTGCGCTGCGCCAGGTCCCACAGCCGCACCGGCTCGAACGGGTTGCCCGACACCAGCCGCTTGCCGTCCGGCGAAAACGCCACCGACAGCACACCGCGCTCATGGCCGCCCAGCCGGTATTGCTGGACGCCGGTGCGCGCGTCCCACAGATGGATGGATTTGTCCTCGATCTCGCCGCCGACGGAGGCCAGCTCCAGCCGGCTCGGCGACACGTGGATGGCCGCGGTCGAGCCCAGGTGCTTCCAGCCGTGAACCGGCCGGCCCGTGGCCACCTCCCAGTGAACCACCTGGTCGCAGCCAATCGACAGCAGCATCTTGCCATCGGGGCTGAACGCCAGCGTGTACGCGGGCTGCTTGTGGCCCTCGAAGCGGCTCAGTTCCTTGCCCGTGGCCACGTCCCAGATACGCACCGCCGTGTTGCCGCCCTTGCACGGGTCGCCGCCGGCCGCGGCCAGGTGCTTGCCGTCCGGCGTGAACGCCAGGGCGTAGAAGTCGGTGTCCGGTTCGTGGAACTGCCGCAGCTGCCGGCCCGAGTCGGCCTCCCACAGTCGCACCGTGCGGTCGCGGCCCAGCGACGCCAGCGTTTTGCCGTCCGGCGCGTACACCAGGGCGCACACGCCGTCGCCGTGACGGTAGCGGATGGTGCCCAGCCGCCGCAGCGCTTCGGCCGGCAGCGGGTCGCCCAGGTCGTCGGTGGCGATCGGGGGACCGGGCAACTGGGCCGCGGCGACGGGCGCGGCGCCGAGCAGGGCCAGCGCAGCACAGAACAGGCGGGTCGATAACCGGGACATGAGGATACCCCTCCCTGGGTGGACGGTGAGGCGGACGGAGCGCGACGGGAACGGACGCGAAAGCGGGGTGCGGTGCGGGGTGTGGGTCGCGAGCGCGGCTCCAGCGGCGGCGAACGGTGCGACGGACGCCCGGCCCGGGGAGGGGCCGGCTGCCGGGCCGCTAATAAACGGACTTTCGCTAAAGAAAACAAGACGGATTTTGGCTAACGCCGCGCCGCTCACCCAATTCCAGAGGCTCACCCTGCCGCGGCGGTGTCCAGCGGCCACAGGACCGCCGTGCCGTCGCCCATGCCGGACGCCAGCTGCCGGCCGTCCGCCGAAAACGCCAGACAGCCGACGTAGCGCGGGAACGGCGGCGCCGCCCACACCTCGCGCCCGGACAGCACATCGAAGACGCGGACCGTCTCCGGGCCGGGTTCCTCCTCGTCGCCGAGGTAGTAACTCCGCGCCGCCAGCAAACGCCCGGCGACGGTCCACATCAGTGCGCACCGGCCAGTGAACTCCTCGGGGTCATGCGTCGGCGGCAACGAAAACACCAGCGGCAGCGTCGGGCCCTGAACCGGCCCGACACACACGTCGCCGTGCTCGGTGAGCAGGGCGAGGTTGCGTCCGTCGGGCGCGAACGCCAGCCGGCCCCAGGGCCACAAATCGTAGTTGGAATATTTTTTGCCAGCGACGGCCGGGATCAGCAGCCGGTGGTGCCCCGCCCCCGACAGATCCCAGACGTGGAGCGCGGTATCGCTCCCCACGGCGGCAGCGAACCGCCCGTCCGCGGACGCCACCACCTGCTTGACCATTCCCTGGAAACCGCTCGCCAGCCGGTCCCGGCGGCCGTCGCGCAGGTCCAGGACGTACAGCCCCTCCTGCTTCGTCCCCACGAGCAGGGATTCGCCGTCGGGCAGCCACGCCAGGGCGGTCACGTTCCGCTCCTCGAAGCTACGGGCCTCCCCCGTCCGCCAGTCCCAGGTGAGCACGTCGCCTTGCGGTTCATTTCGGAACCAGGGCCGGCGCGCGCAGGCGCCGCCGCGGCCGTCCGGCGCCAGCGCCAGCGTCTCCGACCGCAATTTGTCCTGTCCCTCAATGTGTTGCAGGAACTCGCCCCGCGCTCCCCAGAGCATGACCTCGTCGGCGGTCGCCGTGGCCACCCGGCCGTCGGGGGTGAAGGCCACGGCCCGCACGTCGCTGGTGGAGTGCCGCTCCGGCGGCGAGACGTCCGTCATGCTGGCCATGTCCCACAGGCGGAAGCGGCCCTGGCTGTCCGTCACGACCCAGCGCAGGTCCGCCGAGATCGTCGGGTGGCTGAAGCGCCCGTGCCAGTGGGGGCCGACCGGGATGCGCCGCACCTCCTGGCCGCTGACCAGGTCCATCAGCCTGAGATGATCTTTGCCGCCCACCAGCGCGTTACGGCCGTCCCCGGCCAGGGCGAGGGGGATGGCGTCGCGGAAGCCGGCCGCATGGATCCGTTCGGCCGACCGCACCCCGGCCTGCACGTCCCACAGCCAGAGTTCGCCGTCCTCCGCGCCAGCGACGAGGCGTCCGTCGGCGAGAAAGGCGACGGTGAACACCCCGAACGCATGGCCGCCCAGCCGCGCCACCTCGCGGCCCGTGGCGAGCTCCCAGCACCAAACCCGGCCGCGGGAGTCGAACACGTGATGTTTGCCTTCGAGCCACGTCTGATTCCCGGCGGGCATGGATTTGCGCGTACAGAGGGTCAGCAGTTGCGCCAGCATATCCCTGGCCTCGGGGGCGTCCGCTTCCAGGAGAATCTGCTCGGTGGCCCCGACCGCCAGCAGCCGGCCGTCGGCGGAGAACGCGACGCAGTTGAACAGGTCGGATCGCTGCGGGATCAGGTGGTCCGGCCAGAGCGGGAGTGGGCCGGCCTCGAACCGTGCCACCTCCGCGCCGGTCGCGACCTCCCACACCAGGGCCACGCCGTGGTGCATCCGCGCCCGGCGAGCAGCCGGCCGTCGGGGGAGAACGCCAGGCCGGCCGCCCCGAACCGGGGCTCGCCGAGAGCGCGGACCAGGGCGCCGCTGTGCGGGTCCCAGAGCTGGAGTGCCTCGGCCGTGGCCGTGGCTAGCAACCGGCCATCGGGGGAAAAGGCAATCTCCGCACTGGGGCCTACGAAGCCCACGCGCCAGCGGCGGAGCAGGTTGCCGCCGGGCACCTCCCACAAACTGATCGACTCGTCATCCTTGCCCAGGGCCGCCAGCAGCGTGCCGTCCGGCGAGAAGGCCAGATTGCTGACGCCCTCGTTGCCGCACTCGGCGTGGTGCCAGAAACGGGTGTTGCCGAACCGCACGGCGGCGCCGGGCGGCAGGGCGTCTTGCGGGTGCAGCGGGAGCGGCACGGCCGGGGTGGCTGCCGCGGCCACGTTGGTTTCGCCCGTCAGGCCGACCGCGGTCGCCGCGCCGGCCAGGACGGCCTGGTGAAATTGTCGCCGGTCCATCGCGCTCCCCGTTTCAATCGTAAAGGTACACGTGAACCACTTCCCCCGGAGCATACCCCTCCGACTCCACCGGCACCAGCACGAAACCGTCCGCCCGCGTTGTGGACGACAGCAGCGACGCCCCACTGACGGCCAGCGGCTCCACCGCCTCCGCGGTGTTGACCTGCACCCGCACATAATCGACACGGCCCACCATCGACGCAATCTTGCGCCCAGCGGCAGGTCGCGGGACCGGTAGGGCAGTTCCGGCGTCCGCCCGCCGAGCCGCCGCACCGCCCGGCCGGCGAACAGGTCGTACGCACACAGGCACGACACCGGATTGCCCGGCAGCAGCAACACCGGTCGCCCCTGCAGGAAGCCCAGGCCCGTCGGACTCGCCGGCCGCAGCGCGACACCGTGGACCGCCAGTTCGCCCAGTTCCGCCAGCACGCGCGGCGCGTGGTCCTCCACGCCCACCGAGGAGCCGCCCGAGAGCAGCACCACGTCCGCTGTCGCCGCCATCAGGGCCGCCCGCACCACCTCGGCCCGGTCGCGCAGCAGCTGCACCGGCTGCGGCACGCCGCCGTCGCGGCGCACCAGGGCGTCGAGCATGACCGAATTGCTATCGACGATGTGAAACCCCTGCGACCGGGAGCCGCACGGCAGCAGTTCGTCGCCGGTGACCAGCAGCGCCACCGTCGGCCGCCGCACCACCGACACCGGACTGGCCCCCAGCGACGCCAGCACGCCCACGTCCTGCGGCCGCAGCACCCGTCCGGCCCGCAGCACCACTGTGCCCGGCTCGATGTCCTCGCCGACCCGTCCCACATGACGACCCGGCGGCACCGGCTCGCGCACCGCCACGCGCCGACCGCCGTCCCGCTCCGCGCACGCCTCGGCCTGCACCACCGCGTCCGCCGCGGCCGGGACCGGTGCGCCGGTCATCACGCGCACCGCCTGCCCCGGGCCGACCGACCCGCTGAAGGGCCGCGCCGGCAGCGCCTCGCCGATGACCTGGAACTCCAGCGGGTTATAGGCGTCAGCGCCAAACGTCTCCTCGCCGCGCAGGGCGTAGCCGTCCATGGCGGCGCGGGCGAACGCCGGCACCGCCACCGCCGCCGTCACAGCTGCCGCCAGCACGCGGCCCGCGGCACCCGGCAGCTCCACCGCCTCCGCGGCCAGTGACCGCAAACGCTGGTCAAGCAGCTGCACCACAGCTGCGACTTCAGTGCGCTGCTGGAAGCCGCGCATGCGCACGTCGGGCCGGCCGGCCGATGGCTGCGCTGGTTGATCCATGACGCCCCCTCGCCCCTCAAGGTCCGCGCGACTGTCGCTGCCGGCTCATCTTACAGGTCGTGCAAAACTGCCTCAAGCTGCCCGTCCGCTACAACCGAGCGCCGGCCGTGGTTTTGACGCTCCGAACGGCCCTGGGTGGCGTTGATTCGCGCGCCGCGCCGCCCTAACGTGTAGTAAGTTTGCGGTGCCAGGGCGTTGCTGGCCAACCGCGGCGGCGCCGCCACCCTGCCCGGCCGGCGCCTCGAGTATCAACTCCGGGCGGATCGGCGGCCGCCCAACCGGCGCCGGTCGCCGTGAGAGAGGAGTGTCCCCATGAGAATCCACCTTCTGCTGGCGGGGCTGGCCCTGGCGATCCCCCTGCTGGCAACGGGCTGCGGCACCACTTGCGGTCATTGCGGCGCCCGTCCCGCGGTGTCCAATGCGGTGCCGATTGTCCCAGCCCCGGCCCCGTGCTGTGGAGGAGCCCCCGGCCCGCTCGCCCCCGCGCCGCTCAGCCGTCCTACAGCATCCCCGTGTACCCGAGCAACGGCTATCGGCCGTGACCGGATGATAACCCCCTGGCCCCGGCGGGCGGCAGGCGCTGCCCGCCGGGGCTTCTCCCCAACTGGAACTCGTGCATGAAGCCCTTTTTCCGTCTCGCCCTTCCCTGCCTGAGCCTGGCCCTGCTGCTGCCGGTCGCCTCGGCCCGTGCCGACGTGATCCGCTATCGCTATGTCCCCGGGGACGACAAGGGCAACACCGTGCTGGCGCCCATCGGCCCCGGCGGCGCGGTCGGCCTGCGCACCTCCTATTTCGGTGGCAGCCCGCAGCCCTGCCCCAATGCCAAGCGGCCCACTTGCATGGTGACGGTCGTCCACCCCTGCACCGGTCGCACGCTGATCGTGCCGCTGACGCTGCCCGAGGACACGCCGCGCATGCAGCACCGGGGCACTACGATCATCTACAACTACGGCTCCTACGCGGTGCTGATCGTCTTCTTGCAGGACGGGTCCGTGGAAGTGCTCTACAACAGTGGGACGTTCCGCCCGGTGTGGTGAACTGGCCTCATACGGAATCGCCATGAATTTCGCGGTTGGTCCGAGCCCGAGCGCCAGCGCGGGGCCAGCGCTGGCGCTCGGGCTCGGACTCGAAACAAGGATTATGAACCAGGACTGGTCACAACCCTGTGCCCAAATCCCTGCATGAAGAAGCGTTGCGCGAGCTTGTCGATGTCTCCTCCCCGCCGCGCTCGTACACCGCCCGGTAGATCGGCCGCCCCTCCAGCTGATATTTGCGCTCGAAATTGGTGAGCGCTTCCGGTTCACCCTCCGCCGGTACCGGCAGCGGCACCGCCGTGAACGCCAGCTGTCCCGCCACCAACTTCTGCATGACGCCGAAATACTCCTCCACGTCCGTGGCGATGTGTAGATGCCCGCCGGGCCGCACCACGCGCGCCGCCTGCCCGGCAAACTCCGCCGTGAACACGCGCCGCTTCTTGTGCCGGTTCTTCCACCACGGGTCCGGGAAGTAGATGTGCAGCGCCGCAGCGCCGCCGTCGGCACCGCGTCGCGCAGGAACACGCGGGCGTCGCCGCACACCAGCTTGACGTTCGTGAGGTTGCGCCGGGCCAGGCGCGTGGCCGTGAAGAGTTGATACTTGCGTTCGATCTCGATGCCGAGGTACTGCACGTTTGGGTGGTGCTCGGCTGCGGTGATCAGGAACAGGCCCTTGCCGAAGCCGACCTCCAGCTCCACCGGCCGGCCGCCGCATAGCGCTGCCCAGTCGAACTGCCGTTCCGCGGCCGGCATTTCCAGCAACCACGGCTGCAACTGTTCCAGCGGCAAACGGGCCCCGCGGCGCACGGCGTCAGCTCTCCTGCCGGGTCAGCGGCACGCCAATCACGTCGGCGTGAAAGACCATCGTGCTGCCGACGAAACCCTGGACATTGCAGATCGTCTGCCGCCGGTTGATGCGCACGCCCTTGCCGATCAGCAGCAGCCGGTCGCCGATGCGCACCGGGGCGCGGAAACGCACATCCTCCAGGCCGCCGAAGCCGCAAAAGTCGCCGCCCATGATCTTGTTCAACGTGATGTAATAGCCGCACAGCTGCGCCGCCGCCTCGCACATCAGCACGCCCGGGAACAGCGGGTAGTCGGGCATGTGGCCGCGCACCCAGAACTCGTCGCCCTTGATGTCCTTGTAGCCGGCCACGAGATGGTTGACGGGGTCCATGAGAACCACCGCCGTCAACTGCTCCATCTCGAAGCGCTGCGGGTTGACCTGGCGAATCGCCTCCTGGTCGGCCAGGACGCGCGTCCAGTCAATGCCGGTGGGATCGACATGTAATTCGGGTGGCATGATGGCTCCTACGGGCCGGGCACCACCTCGGTGATCTGGCCCAGTTCGGTCAGCAGCATGTCCGGCCGCGTCGCCGGGTCGCGCAGCTGCTCGGCGGTCGCTTGCAGCGAGCCGCGGTCGCCGGCGAACAGGGCGGTGCGCAACCCCAGCCTGCGGGCTGGCCCCACGTCCTGCGCCAGGCGCGAACCGACGTGCAGCACCTGCCCCGGCTCGATGCCGCCCTGCGCCAGCGCCGTCAGCAGCTGGCGGTATAGCCGTTCGGAGGGTTTTTTGGCCCGCTCCTGAAACGACCAGACGCACAGCTCCTCATTAAAGAGTGTATCGACCCGCACGCCACTGTCCTGCCGGGTCAGGCAGCGCCGCAGTTGCACGGGGGAGAAACACTGGCCGTCCGCCAGGATGCCCAGGGTCACGCCGCGGTCGCGCAGCTCCCCCAGGGCCGCCGCGGCGCCGTCGTAGGCGGCGACGCCCTGCAAGCTGCTGTGGAAGAAATACGCGACCTTCCGGCTGTACTCGTTCAGCGAGCCGTAATAGCCGGCGTCGAATTGGTACTCCTTCTGGAGCAATTTTTTGAGGATGTTTTCCCAGACCCGCTCGGCGAGGAGTTCGGGGGTTTTCTCGCCGGGCGATGGCGCCAGGCGCTGCTCGTCCAGGGCCTTCTGGTACAGCTGGGCCAGGTACTCGGCGGGCTGGCCGGGCTTGCGCGACATCGAGCCCCACATCTTGAACTCTTGCACGGCGCGGTCGAGGGCCACGTCCATGAGCATTTTTTGCGGATGCGTGAACAGCAGTTCGCCACCGCTGATGTTGAGCAGGGTGCCGTACACGCTCCAGGTGACGACGCGCACTTCCGGCAGCGGCATCAGATGCGGCCGGGCTTTGGGCCGCTCCACCGTGGGCGGCGCGGGCCAGGTCACATCGCGGCTGTCGAGGTGGGCGGCGTACTGTTCCAGTGTGAGGGCCATAGACGAACCTTCTGGGGGCACGCCGGCGCAGTGACCGGCCGCAGTTCAGGCTAACATAGAGGGCGGGGGTGTCAAGAGCGGGGCCGGCGGCCGCGGGGAACTTGCCGGGGCGAGCGCGGCCGCTAACAATAACCTCGTAGCGGAAGTCGCCAGACTTCCGAGCGCCAACGGAAGTCTGGCGACTTCCGCTACCTCCAGCTCATCAACCCCTTTTTCGCCCCTGT
Organism: uncultured Gemmataceae bacterium; assembly: GCA_963750165.1. GTDB lineage: Bacteria > Planctomycetota > Planctomycetia > Gemmatales > Gemmataceae > CAVVPN01. Next base: position 3,158,948 of record CAVVPN010000003.1, read on the forward strand.
GAGTCCGCTTCATGTCCATCGAGCCCGCCGCCAGTAACGGCCAGCCGGAGCGCGGCCTACCGCCCGTCCGGCCGCCGTCGGGGCGCTTCATCGTGCAGCTGTTCGTGGTGCCCGGCCTGATCGTCGCCGTCGCGGTGCTGATCCTGTGGGGCTTCAGCTGGCTCGCCGGCGGCACCGCCAGCCGCGAAAAATTCCTGGAGGGCCTGCGGAACCCCAACGCCGATGTCCGCTGGCGCACCGCCCACGAACTCGCCCAGGTGCTGCTGCGCGACCGCAAGGAGCCCGAGCCCAAACTGGCCACCGATGTCGGTTTCGCGCTGGAGTTGACCGACCTGCTCGACTCCGCGCTGACGAACGAGGCCGACCTGCTGGAGCGCCTGAAGAAGCTGTCGAAGAACGAGGCGGACAACGCCGGCGCCATCGCCAAGGCGAAAAAGGAACTCAGCGAGGAGCGCAAGCTCAGCGACTTTTTGTGCCAGTGTCTGGCGAACTTCGACATTCCGGTCGGGGCGCCGGTGCTGTGTCGGGTGGCGGTCAGCGAGGAGGGCGGTGACGCGAAGGACGTGGCGCTGCGGCGGCAGCAGGCGGTCTGGAGTCTGGCCAACCTGGGCGAGAACATCAAGGCGTTTCCCAAACTGTCCGCCGCCCAGCGCGAGCGGATTCTGGCCGACCTGGACCGTGAGGCGAAGGGCGCCGGCCGGCGGGCGGAGTGGGCCCGCGAAACCCTGGCGTTCCTGAACAAGCAGGGCACGCTGAACGTGGACCGGGCACTGGCCCAATGTGCCCGCTCGGACGACCAGAACCTACGAAAACTGGTGGCGCTGGCGCTGAACTTCTGGGACGGGCCAGAGGTGGAGCCGACGCTGCTGCTGCTGGCGCACGACCGCGGCCAGGGCGTGACCGTCACCGACGCCGAGGCGGAACCGAAGAGGTGAATCATGTCGGATGGGAATGCGGCGCTGCGGACGCGCGGCCTGCTGCTGTTCGGGCTGATCGCGGTGATCGCCGCGGTGGTGCTGCTGGTGCTGCTACGGCTGCCCAGCCAGGCGACGCCGCAGGCGCCGCCCGAGGGTGTTGCGCCGAGCGCCCCGGGCTGGGAAATCCGCTACCAGGCGACGGTCGCGCTGGCCCGCCGCGGCAGTGACAAGGTGCCGCTGGATACGCTGCGCGAAATGCTCGACGAACGCAAGCAGCTGCGGAACTGCGTCACGAAATTGCAGAGCGGTGAGGAAGTGTCCAACGAGGCGGCTGCCCGGACCAACGTCATCAGCGCTCTGAAGGCGATTGTGGAGTGGAACAAGACAGACGGCGCCGCCCGGGAGCGCAAGGAGCAGCCGGAAGAGGTCGAGAAGCTGTACGAGGCCATCGACAAGTTGCGGGAGTCGCCGAACGCGCCGCTGCGGGCGGAGGCCGAAAAGGCCCGCGAGGTGCTGGGGCGAAAAACCTAGCGCGGTTCACGCACGGTTTAGCGCACAAGTGGCGGCGGGCACGGGCTGACCTCCAGCGGCCTGCGCTGCCACAGCAAGGACGCCAAGAACGCCAAGAACGCCAACTTTATCACACGTCGAGATTCGAGCCTGGGAGCGGCTCGCGCAGTTTGCAGGACGGTTCGGGAGCACTGGCCTGCCGTTCGTGGGCCACACCACTGCGAACCGCGCTAAAGCGTCAATTCTCCTTGACGATTTTCTTGATGAGCATGACTTCCCGGGCGTCGAAGGGCGTGCCGTCGGCCCGGAAAATGTCGTGAAACCACACCTTCGGCTCCGGCGAACCCGACTTCGAGCCCCACGGATAAATCGTGTTGGTTTTGCCGCTGACCAGGCCCCAGTTGATGGCGCCGACCTTCGCCGCCTTGAGGACCGGCAGGCAGTTCTCGAACTTGCTGTTCTGCGTGCGGGCCATGTACTCGGTGCAGATCAACGGCCTGCCGTACTTGCGCAGACCGTCGATCTTCGCCTTGAGCCTGGCGGGGTTGTCGTAACTGTGGAAGGTGATGACATCGGACGCCGCGAACTGTGCCGCGTTCAGCTTCGCGTTGTCGAACCAGACGCCGACGCTGAGCGGCTGACTGGGGTTGACCGTCCGCGCCCAGCGGAAGACCGCGTGGAGCAGCGGCAACGATTTTTCGCCGAGTTTGGTGTTGCCCGGCTCGTTGTACAGGTCCCACAGCAGCACGCGCGGATCGTCCTTGAAGGCGGTCAGCACGCCCTTGACGTATTTCTCCAGGCGCGGCCACGTCTTGGGGTCAGTGACGCACTTCGGGCCGGGGGACATGACCCAGCCGGAGTTGTGGACGCCGGGCTTCGGGGCCGGCTGCTTGCCGAGCTTGCACTCCTCGTTCCAGCAGTCGTCGAACAGCACGAACATCGTCCTGATCTTGTGCTTGTCGGCGATGGTTAAATATTCCTTGATGCGTTTGGCGAAGCCCTCCGCGTCCTGCTCCCAGAGCAGGTCGTGCAGGAAGACGCGCATGGTGTTGAAGCCGAGGTCCGCCGCCCAGCCCAGTTCGCGGTCGATGGTCTTCGGGTCGAAGGTGTCGGCCTGCCACATCTCCAGCTGGTTGATGGCGGTGCTCGGGATGAAGTTGCTGCCGACGATCCACGACTGCTTGTCGTACCACGCCTTGGCCTTTTCGGCGGGCCAACGTTCGCCGGCCTGGGCCAGCACCTGGGCCGGCAGCAGTAACAGCAGGGCGAGCGAGCAGGTCAGGGTGGAGAGACGGCGCATGGGTGCGACTCCAGGATGGGGTGACGGTTGCTTCAACGGATGAGGCGAGCGGCGCGGCGTCAGCCCGCCGGTGCTTCCGAGTACCGGCGGGTTGACGCCGCGCCGCTCGCCCAGGACGAAATGCCGCCGCTATTTGCCCGCGGCCTTCGCCAGGAACCACGGCCGCGTGGTCGTGTCAGTCCTGAGAAACTCCAGCAGCAACCGGCCCGTCTTCTCCATGCCCGCCGGCGAATGATGTGTGCCGTCCTGCCCAAAGTCACTGGCGTCATGGCGGAAGCCGTCGGCGCGTTGCGTCGCGCCGTTGGCCCACAGGTACGGCCCCCAGCTCAGCCACGGTGCCTTGACCGCCCCCTTCGCCGGGTCGTAGTTCAGGGCCGGATCGCCCTTGATCTGCCGCTCGATCAGCCAGCGCACCGAGAAGCCGGACTCATACGCATACGGCTCGGGGTTGAGCGGCGTCTTCGCGTAGCCGCCGTAGGTCCGGCTCGACAGGTACACCAGCTTGAGGTTGGGGAAACGGCCCGGTAGCAGCTGCACGATCCGCGTCAGCTCCGCCTCCAGCGTCTGGGCGTATTTCGGGAAGCCCGTGGTCGGCACGGCGTCGGCCTGCTTGATCCAGATCACCTGCACCTGCGCCCGCGTCACCCCGGCGGCCTTCAGCCGGTCGTCCACGGTCTTCCAGTACAGGGTGCCGCGTTTGCCGTCCTCAGGGTCCTGGATGGCCGCGGCGGTCATGCCGCCCTGCGCTCCGTTGACGAACACCAGTCGTGGATTCCGGTTCTTCTCGGACGGCAGCACTTTCTGAAAGCCCTGCGACAGCTGCGACGTGTTGCTCATGCCGACCGACAGCAGCACGATCTTGCCGTTCGGAGCCGGCTTGCCGGCGGCGTCCAGCGGCTGTACCTGCCGGGCCAGGCGCCGGCCCGCCTCCTCGTGCGCCGCCGGTCGCTCATTCTTGCCGCCGGGGTACAGCCCACCCTCGTAGCCCTGGTACTTCTCGCGTCCCAGTTCGGTCAGCGGCTTCAGCTTCGACGTGTCCGCCGTGGGTTGGAAGGGGACATTCAGCTTCAAACCGACCAGCACGTCCGTGCCGCCCTGTTTCTCCGCCTTGAACATCACCTCGGACCCGACCTTGAAACCGCGCAGACGCTCCTTGAGGGTCGCGCCCTGGCTGCCAAGCACCTTCGTCTGATCGTTCAGGATAAATTCCTGATCCTTGCCCGCGACCGTCAGCGTCAGCGCCCGCCTGTCGAGGTCGATGCGCTTGACCGTGGCCTTACGGATGTCGCCGCCGCCGGCCAGCACCAGGCCGGCGACGAGCACGAGGCCGGCCAGCACCGTCAGCAACCGTGTCATGGTGTCTCCTGAAATCGGCAAGTTGGAAACTTGCCGCCACGTCCGGTGACACAGCCTACTCTTTTCGAGCCGGGGCGGGCGCCGGCGGCGGCGGGGCTGGCACCGGACTGGCGCCGACGCCCGGGCGAGCGTCCAGGCCGCGCAACTTGTTGGTGAGGTCCTTGACGACGTTGGCCCGCTTCAGGAACAGCAGCGCAAAACAGGTGTCCGGGATGCCGGGGAAGCGATCCGTCCAGGAGCCGTTCTTCTGCTGGTTCTTCAGGATCAACTCGCTGCCCCAGGCGAACCAGTCCTTGTCGCCGATCTTCTTCAGGTCGTAGACCACCGCCACGCGCTCCACCGACCACAGGAAGTACAGGTCGCCCCAGGAGTCCGCGGCGAAATAGGTGCCCTTGAGCAGTTCCGGCCGGTCCAGCTTGCCCAGCTCCTGAACCACCGACCTCCGCTCGTCATCATCCTTGGCGTTGAGATACTCCTTGATGAGTTCCAGCATCTTCGCCGCGTCCCGGTGCCGCTCTTCCTTTTTCTCCGGTTTGATGAGATAGGTGTGGCCGACCGCCTGCGTCAGGTACTCCATGCCATGCGCGATGTTCGGGTCGTCCTTCAGGATGTTCCGGGCTTTCTGGTTCTTGTCCTTGCCCAGGGCCGGTTTGAGGTCGCCCTTGACAGCCTCGCTGACCGCCAGCGCGATCATGCCGGCGCAGGTGGTGGCGTCCTTCAGGCTCGGGGACCGCTCCGTGTAGCCCCAGCTGCCGTCCTTGTTCTGGATGTTGCGATAGCGCTGGCCGACACGCAGCAGGGCGTCGTCGGTTTTGATCTTGTGCCGCCGCGCCGTCCACAGCGCCAGGGTCATGAACTGGTTGATGGAACTGTCCTCGCGGTTGTTGCCCTCGCCGGGTTCCGTGGGCGTGAAGGGGTCGCCGCGCTGGAACGCCTCCATCAAGGCCCTCTCGTTTTTGGGCGGCGGACAGTAATAGCCCCAGCCGCCCTTGACGTGCTGGTTCGCCAGGATGCGCGTGGTCAAACGGTGAATGACGGTCTCGTCCTCTTTCTGCAACTTTTCCAGTGGCGCCCGCTGTTCCTCCAACCGCTTGATGGCCTCCTGATTCTTGCCCGCCACCTTGTTCAGGCTTTCCAGTTGAGCCCGGATGTCGTCCAGTTTTTCCTTGCGCGACTGGTGCAGGCGGTCGAGGAACAGGATCGACAACGACAACGAGTAGGAGAAACTCAGGTTATCGGCGCTCGCGTGGACCGCGCGGTAAGCCACCTGGACGGCGGGATGGGTCGGTTCGACTTCACACTCCAGCAGCGTCAGCCCGGCCAGCGCCGAGGCGCCGACGTCGGAGGCTCGGGTCGGATAGTAGTAGAACTTGTCCGCGGGCCGCTTGTCGTCCGCCAGCAGCTTGGCCTTCAGGTAGTCCACGCCCTTCGCGATGGCATTCTGAATCTCGATCTCACGCTTGGTCAACTTGGTCTGTGGGATGATCTTATCGCCGCCTTTGCCGCCGCTGCCGCCGGTGTTCTCGGTCTGCTTGTTCTCCGGCGACTTCGTGTCGCTGGACTTGTTGAAGAGGCCGCCGAAGTAGGCCGCCAGGACACCGCCGGCCGCCAGCAGCAGGACCAGGCCCACGACCACCAGGGTGAGCGCCAGGCCATTGCCCTTTTTCGGCTTGTAGCCACGCCGCGAACGGTTGCGCGGCGTCAGCATCGGTTCCGGGGCGGAGGGGGCGGAGCGGACGGCGGTGGAAGCAGGCCCACGGGCCGCCGGGCCGCGGGCGCCAGGCGCGCCGGCACGAACCGGAGCGGCGGGCGGCGCCGCCGGGGCGCCAGGCGGTGCCGCCACGGTGAACATGGTGCTGCACTTCGGGCACTGGACCCGCACCGGCAGCGCCTGCGCGATTTGGAGCACGGTTTTGCAGGTGGGACAGGCGCACTTCATGGCGTTCATTTCACGTCGCCTTTTGCCTGGATGATGCCGCGGAGATCGGGGACTTGAATGAGTATACCGGGTCGGCGCCGCCGCTGCCAAGAGAAAGCCGCGAATGACCAGGAGACGGACTCATCTCACACCCACCTCTGTCTGCCCCCAGGGGCCGCGCAGACTCCCCGTCCGCAGCCCCAACCCCGGCTCCGCCCAGAGAACTTTCCACCAGGCGCGGAGCAAGAAGCGCACGGCCCTGGCGCTCCCGCTTGCAAACCCCCGGTCCCGCAGCTAAAATAAGGCGGTGGAGAAATGATGAAAAAAGCCAAGGAGATCGCCATGAATTATGAGATGCGTTACAACATCGCCGCCGCCGCGAGCCAGGGCGAACGCGCCACGTTCATCCGCCGCACCTACGCCCACCTGGCCGGCGCCATTCTGGCGTTCGCCGGCATCGAGGCGGCCCTGCTGCAGCTGCCCGGTATCGAAAACGTCGTCCGCGGCATGACCAGCGGTTACATGTGGCTGGTCGTCATGCTCGCCTTTATGGGCGTCGGCTACCTGGCGGAGTACTGGGCGCAGAGCAACACCTCGCGCGAACTGCAATACGCCGGCCTGGCCCTGTACACCGTGGCCGAGGCGGTCATCTTCCTGCCGCTGATGTACATCGCCAAGGTGTACTACCCCGACGCCATCCCGGTCGCGGGCATTCTGACGCTGGGCATTTTCGGCGGCCTGACGGCAACCGTGTTCCTGACGCAGAAGGACTTCACCTTCCTGCGGCCGGTCCTGACCATCGGCAGCCTGCTGGCCCTGGCGCTCATCGTCGCCGGCATCCTGTTCGGCTTCAACCTGGGCCTGTTCTTCTGCTTCGCAATGGTGGCCCTGATTAGCGGCTACATCCTGTACTACACCTCGGGGCTGCTGTACCACTACCGCACCGACCAGTACGTCGCCGCCTCGCTGGCGCTGTTCGCCTCCGTCGCGGTGCTGTTCTGGTACATCCTGCGGATCGTGATGGCCTCCTCCAGCCGTAACTGACAACCGATTGTTGAACTCGTGAACGTTTCAGGCCGGGCGATGCGAACATCGCCCGGCCTTTCGCTTTTCCTGATTGTCCCGGATTGTGGGGTTGAGATGCAACGCCTTCGGCATCACGTTCAGCCCCGCAGGGCGGCCTGGGTCTCTTTCGACGGCACGCGCACCTTCCACGCCAGGCCGCACAGGGCCAGGCCGCGGATGACCCAGTAGCTCACGTCGAGCTGCCACCAGCGCAGGCCGTGGCGGGCCGAGGTCGGGAAGGCGTGATGGTTGTTGTGCCAGCCTTCGCCCAGCGCGAGCACGCCAAACACGAAGTTGTTCTTGCTGCGGTCGTTCGTCTGGAAGGGCTGGCCGCCCCACAGATGGCAGACGGAGTTGATGCTCCAGGTGACGTGATGCACCAGGAACATGCGAACCGCGCCGCCCCATAAAAAGCCCAGGAAGGCGCCCGTCCAGGTGCCCGTCAGCACGCCGCCGAGGGCGGCCGGCAGCGCCAGGCCGAGAACCACCCAGAGCGGGAATAGACTATCGAGGACGCGGTTGGTCGGACTGCGGCGGAGGTCGCTGGCGTAGTGGGCCAGGTTCGGCGGGTCGGGCGTGAACAGCCAGCCGATGTGGGCGCTCCAGAACCCATAAACCAGGCTGAAGAAACCCTGGCCGAAGCGGTAGGGCGAGTGCCGGTCGGCGTGTGAGTCGCTGTGCTGGTGATGGTGGCGGTGCGTGGCCACCCAGGCCAGCAGTGGCCCCTCGGCGGCCATGGAGCCGAGCACGCCCAGGACGGCCCGCACCCAGCCGTGCGTTTCAAAGGCCCGATGCGTGAACAGGCGGTGGAAGCCGACGGTGATGCCCAGGACGGTCAGGACGTACATGACCCCCGCCATCTCCAGGTCCAACCAGGTAACGCCCCAGCCCCACAGGGCCGCGATGGCAACCACCAGGCCGATAAACGGCAGCACGATGACGGAGAGGTTGGCCAGGCGCACGGCCAGGGGGATGCCCGCGGCGGGCGGAGCGGTTGTGGTCGGAACGGTCATGAAAGCACTTTCCCCAAAGGGACTTCGATTGAGTTGAACGCGCCGGCAGGAGACTCCTGCTTGTCGGCGCGAACACGGAATGGGAAAAGTGGGCGGGTGTTGCAGGATGAGGCGACGGGGAGGGCAGAACAGGCACACCACGGTTGAGAAGGTTTCCCATCCGACGAGTGTATTATACACCAAAAAATTAATATATCCAGACCGCGCCGCCCGAAGGGTGGCGTCAGCCAAAGGCGAGCGGGAGCGCACGCCCCCGGCTCGCCTCCATCCGGTGCTGGTTCATGCCTGCAGGCGCTGGCGGGCTGGCGGTTCCTCGGCGACGGTCTCCTCCTCGCCGCGCAGCAGATAGCCCTCGCCCCAGCGCGTCAGGATCAGCGGCAGGGCATGGCCCTTGTCGATCTTGCCGCGCAGGTAGCGGATGAAGACATCCACCACGTTGGAGGTGTTGGTGCTGTCGCCGGCGTACAGGTGCTCGCAGATCATGGCGCGGCTGACGACGCGGCCGCGGTGGAACGCCAGGAACTGCAACAGTGCGTACTCCTTGCGCGTCAGCCGGATGGTTTCGCCGCAGCGCTTGACGACGCGCGTGTTGGTGTCGATCTCCAGGTCGTGGACGCGGATCACGGGGTCGTAGATGCGGTGCAGGCGCCGCACCAGGACGCGGGCGTGCGCCACCAACTCCAGGGCGGCGACCGGTCGGGTCAGCACGGCGTCGGCGCCCGCCTCCAGGGCGCGGAGCCGGTCGCCCAGGTAATCCACGGCCGTCAGCGCCAGGATGGGCGTGCTCACCCCCTGGCCGCGCCAGTCGCGCAGCAGCTGGAGGCTGTCCACCGTGGGCAGGTGCAGGTCGAGCACCATCAGATCAAATCGCACGGCCCGCAGCAGTCCCTCCGTCACGGCCAAAGTGGGCGCGACATCGACGCTAAAGCCTTCGGCACGCAGCGTCCGCCGCAGTGACGCCGCCTCCGTCTTCTTCGATTCCACGACAAGCACACGCACGCGTCACCACCTTTTTGAAAGGGAGAGTTTCCTGGGTTCGGAGCCGCGTTCGATCCGTTGTCGATGCTTTGACGATCTAGCCCCGTCTGGCTCACGCGCCAGCGTCGGATTGTGGCCACAAATCGGGGCTACCTTTCTAAAGACGCCGTTGGGCAGCAAACTTGCAACAAAGTTTTCGTGAAGATGGGAAAACGCTGGCGCGGCAGGCGCCTCATGAAAATTAATGAATACTTTCACATGTGCAGTGGTCGCGTCCCAAAGTTCCGGGGGCGCCGGTCGCGCAAACCTTGACAGCGGCGCGCGGAGGTGTTTTCATCACATACTACCTTTGGAAGCAGATAGGAAGACCGACCATACGCGGGGCATCATGGACCATCGCCGGGCTCTACCGCCCAGTGCCGAAGAACTGCACGCCTTCAGCCTGGGCAAGTGTGACCCTCAGCGGATCGGGGAGTTCGAGGACTTCCTGACGCACGGCCCCGATTGCCGCGCGATCCTGGAGGGCGTGCCCGACGACGCGCTGCTGCGGCACCTGCGCGGCGCGGGGGAACTATCTTGGGAGGCCGTCCCCTATACCCCCGTGCGCACGGCCCCGATGCGGGACGACCCGGACGCGGACGTCGCCAGTCTGCTCAACCACCCCCGTTACCGCATCCTCCACAAACTGGGCCAGGGCGGCATGGGCACCGTCTACCTGGCCGAACACCGCCTCATGCGGCGGCTGGTCGCCATCAAGCTGATTCGCGCCGGTTACCTGGGCAACCCGCAGCTGGTGCAGCGTTTCCGCCAGGAGGTAGAGGCGGCGGCCCGGCTGGCGCACCCGCACATCGTCACCGCCCACGACGCCGAGGAAGCCAACGGCACCCACTTCCTGGTCATGGAGTACGTCGAGGGCGAGCCGCTGGACCGGGTGCTCGCCCGTCGGGGGCCGCTGCCGGTCGCGGAAGCGTGCGCCTGCGTCCACCAGGCGGCCCTCGGCCTGGAATTCGCCCACCAGAAGGGCATGGTCCACCGCGACCTCAAGCCGCACAACCTGATGCGCACCGCGGACGGCACGGTCAAAATCCTCGACTTCGGCCTGGCCCGGCTCCTCGACGTAGCCGGGACCGAGGCACCGGACACAACCGCCGGCACCGGGCCTGCGACGGGCCAGCTCACCGCCGCCGGCGCCGTCATGGGCACCGTCGATTACATGGCCCCCGAGCAGGCCCGCGACAGCCACGCCGCGGACAGCCGCGCCGACATCTATAGCCTCGGCTGCACCCTGTACCACCTGCTGACCGGGCAGGTGCCGTTTCCCGGCGGCACCCTCGGCGAGAAACTCCACCGCCGCGCCACCGCGCGGCCCGAACCGATCGCCTCCCGGCGCGCCGACGTGCCGGCGGGGCTGGCGCAGGTCCTCGACCGCCTGACGGCCCCGCGGCCCGAGGACCGCTATCAAACGCCGGGCGCGGCCGCCGCGGCGCTGGCGCCGTTCGCCACGCCGCACCGCCCGCGGCGGCGCGGCCGGTGGCTCACCGCGGCGCTGGCGGCCGCCCTTCTGGTCGGCGGCATCGTCGCGGTCGCCGTCTCGCGCCCCCCGGCCGACACGGACGACGCCGGGGAACCGCCTGCGGTGCAGGCCGACGCCGGGCCGGCAAAGATCGAGGTCATCCGGCGCATCCCCGTGGCCGCGCACCGCACTTTTTTCTACGACACCGCCGTCAGCAAGGGGGGCAAGTACGCCTTGATCACCCGGGACGTCAACCCCGGCGTGATGATGGACGTTTTCAACCCGGCGACGGGCGAAAAACACTTTAGCCAGCCCGGCTACCGTGCCCGCTTCCTCGGGGACGGCGAAGAAGTCCTGGCGTTAATCGGAGATGGCTACAAGGTCTACGAATCCGCCACCGGCACGTTACTGCGCGAGACCGCGCAGCCCATCAAGAGTTGGGACTTCAAGGTCGCGCCGGGCAGCCGGCACTTGATCTCCTGGTTCAAGGACGGCTGGGACCTGTTCGACCTGACCCAGATGCGGCGGTTGCACCACTGGGACTGCCAGGCGCCGCCCTCGACAAGTACCAGCGCGCACTTCACCGCCGACGGCAAACGTCTGCTCCTGCAACCGGACCAGGCCGGCAACTGGGTGGTCTGGGACGTGGAACACAACCGGGCCGGTGACGCCCTGGCCGGTCTGGCGGGCGTGGAACAAATTGTGTGGATGTGTCCGGACGGCTACACGGCGGTCGTGACGCGGGACGGCAAGCGCCTGTCGCTCGACCTGCGCACCGGGACGGTGGTCGAAACTTACCGCGCGAAGGCTCCGCCGAACACGCTGCGGGGCGTGGCGGAGGGCTCGCACTTCCTGAGCGGCTGGCGGTTCGCCACGCGGGTCGAGGGCGGGCAGATTCAATTGCTCGCGTATCACCTCCTGAGCAACGCCGAGGTGCGCGGCCTCTTCGCCTTTCCCGACAGCGAGCCGCCCCACACTTCCCTCCCCCCGGCCCGCTTCCGGTACGCCTTTTCCGATGACGACGCCCACGCCAGCTTGCTGACGGCGCACTCCCTCTACGTCCTGCGCCTGCCCGCCCGCCCGCCGAAAGGACCGAACTGACGCCCATGCAAGCCACGTCGCAAAGTCTGCTGGAGCGCCTGCACGACCGCGCCGACCACCAGGCGTGGCAGCGGCTGCTGGCCGTCTACGAGCCGTGGCTGCGCGGCTGGCTGAGCCGGCACGACCTGCAACCGGCTGACGTGGAGGACGTGCTGCAAGACATCCTGCTGGTGGTCAGCGACAAGTTGCCGGGGTTCGTCCACAACGGCCAACCCGGGGCGTTCCGGTCCTGGCTGCGGACGATCCTGACGCTGCGGGTGGGCCACTTCCTGCGCGGGCAGCGCCACCGCGAAGCCGTGGTGTCTACACAGCTGCCGAGCGACTGGCTGGACCAGCTGGCCGACCCGGATAGCGCCCTGAGCCGGCAATGGGACCAGGAACACGACCAGCAACTCGTCCGCCGCATGTTGGCGAGCATTCAGGCGGAGTTCAACGCGCGGACGTGGCAGGTGTTCCAGCTGCAGGTGCTTGAAGACCGCCCCGTCGCGGAGGTGGCGCAACGGTTGGGCATCACCGCCAACGCCGTCTACGTCGCCAAGTCGCGCGTCCTGACCCGGCTGCGCGCCGAGCTGCGCGGCCTGTTCGATGGCTGACCGGCGCAATTCTCCCACCAATCTTTTTCGGCGTTTCAACCTTTTTGTAAGATTCCGTCCCTTGCTGCAATTTCATCTGGGGGGACGGCAGAAAAATCTGGCCCCGTGTTCTAACTTTCATCGCTGCGGTGGCGTGGACCGCTGTCGCGCTACGTAGTGCCGACCCTGCGCCCCTTACGAACGTGCTGAGAGCCACCCCAACGGGTGTAACTTCCGCGTGGAGATAGCCGCATGATACCCAGGGTTTCACGAGTCGGGTTGGTGTTTCTGGTGACGCTGGTGGCGTGTGCGCCGCGCGCGCGGGGTTCATCGTGGACCCACTGGGAATGGGAAGAACCATCTGGGCGGAGAATAGCGGCGATACGGGCAGTTCCCTGGCGACCGCCCAGGTCACGACCGGCAACTCAACCCTCGACCTGATCGCAGGCACCCTCGCCAACTCGCCCAACATCGACATGTACGCAATCCAGATCACCGATCCGGCTGCGTTCTCGGCGACGACCTATTCCGTCAATGGCAACGCGGACTACTTGTTGAACGGCGCCACGCACGCTGTGCAGAACACCATGCTGTTCCTGTTTGACAGCAGCGGCCGCGGCCTGGTGGCCAACAACGACATGAACAGCGGCAGCACCCTGTCGGCGCTCCCGGCGGGGTCCATCGCCGGTTTGACGCCCGGCATTTATTACCTCGCGGTCTCCGGATACGCAACGGAGCCTTACTACGGAAACCCGAATGCCGTCCGCGTGTTCGACTTCAACTCCACCAATGCGACGGACGTGCTTGGGCCGCACAGCCCGAACCGGTCCCTGGCCTTCTGGGAGACGAATCCAGACCCCGGCGACACGGGCGGCTACGCGATCACCCTGACCGGGGCCGCGACCGTGGATTACGTGCCGACCAGCAATCCCGCGCCCGAGCCGGCCAGCCTGCTACTGTGCGTCACGGGGGGCCTGGGGCTTGCGGCCACCCGCTGGCGGCGCTGGCGCCGGCACCGGCGGTTGGCCGACTGAAACGCGGAACGACCAGTAAGCGCGACCAGGGAAATCACCGGGGCCGCGGTTCGATCCATCTGGATCGGGTCGCGGCCCCGGCGTTATGATGCAGGCAGGTGGTCCGTACCCTGTTCGTGATTGGTACGAGGCCGTAAAGGTAATCGGCGTGGCCTGCATTCGGTTCAGTAACCAGACGAACGACGGAAGGAGCCAGCCTGTGTCGGTACTGTCAACCCCCTCTCCGAGTCCGCTCGTTTACCCCGAAAGCGACGGCCTGCCCATGGCGGACAACTCGCTGCAACTGCAGTGGATCGTCACCCTGTATGACAACCTCGACATCCTGTTCGGCGGGCGCGGCGACGTGTTCGTTGGGGGAGACCTGCTGTGGTACCCCGTACAGGGCGACCCGGAGATCCGCCTGGCCCCCGACGTGCTCGTGGTCTTCGGCCGGCCACCGGGATACCGCGGCTCCTACAAGCAATGGGAGGAAGGCGACGTGCCGCTGACCGTCGTCTTCGAGATCCTCTCGCCGAATAACACAGCCACCGAGATGGACCTGAAGCTATTGTTCTACGAGGACCACGGGGTCGAGGAATACTATTTCTACGACCCCATCAAGAATCATTTGCAAGCCTACTGCCGCGAGCGCGACACGCTGCTTCGCATCCGGCCAGCGCACGGCCACGTCAGCCCCCGCCTGGGCATCCGCTTCGACCTGTCCGGGCCAGAGATGATGGTGTTCCGTCCTGACGGACTTCCCTTCCTGACTGCGAGGCAACTGGACGAACGTCGCCTCCAGGCCGAGGCCCGCGCCGGCCAGGCCGAGGCCCGCGCCGGCCAGGCCGAGGCCCGCGCCCAACAGGCTGACCAGTTGCTCCGCCAGGTAATGGAACTCGCGCGGAAGGCCCGCGCGCAGCAGGCCACCCCTGAGGAGTTGGCCGAACTCGAACGGCTAGAGGCCGAGGCCGGACCGGGGACCGTGTAAGAACCGGTCCCCGGTCCCGACGACTCGGCGTCACACGTACACGCGATAATCAATATCCGGAAACAGGTTGTGCCGCCGCTCAATCTCGCTGAGCCACGGCTCGTCGATCTCGCCGCGCTTGAGCTGTTCATACAGGTGGTTGAAATTCAGCACATGGACGCGCGTCCGCTCCACCGCGTACTCGACCATGGTGCCCGTCTTCATGATGAACGCCCAGTCGCTGGACTGCGCCAGCAAGATTTCGCGTGCCGCCTGGTTGAGCGCCCGCCGTCGCAGAGGGCAACCAGTGTCGCGGTTGGACTGCGCCAGCTCGACCATGCGGTCGGCGTTCTCGTGCAGGTGGCGGTAGATCCAGTCGTTGGAGCCCTCCAGCCAGACCTCGCAGTAGCCCTTGTAGCCCCAGCTGGAGAACGACGGCTGCGACACCTGAACGCGGGTGTGGCGGTCCAGGTATTCCGGCACCGTAATCATCTTGACCGTCTGCTGGTCCCAGTGGACCTTGCGGCACAGGAAATTCACCCAGTCCGGCCCCTCGAACCACCAGTGGCCAAACAACTCGGCATCATACGGCGCCACAATTACCGGCGGCCGGCCGTCCATCGCACCGCTCAGCCACTCGACCTGCTTCTCGCGGTTGAACATGAAGTTGCCAGCGTGCTCCGCCGCCTTGTCCAGCGCCGCCTTCGGGTCGTAGGGCTGCTTGTGGTCGGTGCGGCCGGTGATCTTGTAATATTTGATGCCGAGATGGCTGCGGATGCCGTGCTGGTGCAGGTGCGGCTTCAGATACTCGTAATCCAGATCGAAGCCGACATCGCGGTAAAAATCGCGGTAGTTGTAGTCGCCGGGGTAGCCCTCAATGGCGCTCCAGACCTGCTTGCTCGACTCGGTGTCGCGGGCCAGCACCGCCACGCCGCTCCTGGGGCAGACGATGGGAGCGTAAACGCCGAAGCGCGGCCGCGGCTCGGCGTGCAGTACACCGTGCGTGTCCGTGAAGAAGTAGCGAATGCCGCTGTCGCGCAGCACCTCATCAACGCCCGGGGAGTAGCCGCACTCCGGCAGCCAGATGCCCTGCGGCCGTTTGCCGAAGTGCCGCTCGAACTCGCGCGCTCCCAGCTCGACCTGCGCGTGCATCGCCTTGCGGTTGTCGTTCATCAGCGGCAAGAAGCCGTGCGTGGCGCCGCAGGTGATGAGTTCCAGCTTGCCGGCCTGAAAGAAGCGCTTGAAGCCGTTGAGCAGGTTGTTGCCGTACTGGTTGACGAACACCTCGCGGGCGCGGCAGAAGCGGGCATAGTACATCTGCGCCAGGTGGTGAAACTCCGGCTGCCAGCGCGTGCGCTCGAGTTCCTTGCCGGCCAGGGCGATGAGGTTGTCGATGTGACGGACGTAGCGGTATTGCAGCAGCGGATCGCTGAGCATGGCCGCCAGGGTGGGCGTCACCGACATCGTTACGCGCCAGTCGCAGCCGTCGCGCTCCAGGCCGTCGAAGACCTCCAGCAGAGGGATGTAGGTCTCGGTGATGGCCTCGTAGAGCCAGTCTTCCTCAAGGAAGTCGTCGTACTCCGGATGGCGGACGTACGGCAGATGGGCGTGCAGGACGAGGGTGAGGTAACCAAGCGGCATCGGGTGCGGATCCTTTGGGGTCCAGGTGCGGGACAAAGTTGCTTCTCTGGTTTGATACGGGCACGGCCGGGGGCGAGCAAGGTGCAATCGGAAAGCGGCCGTCAACCGGGGGCCGTGAGCCAGCGGCCGCGCCACAGGACGGCGTTCACGGGTTCGGTCCCTTGCAGCACCGACTCCAGCGGATCACCCTGGCGTTTCCACAGCGGCACCGCCACCAGGTCCGCGGACTTGCCCGGCGTCAGGCTGCCGGTTTCCGCTTCCCAGCCGAGCGCCTCGGCGCCGGAGAGCGTTGCCATGCGCAGCAGCTGCGCCGGCGGCATCTGCGGATAATGGCGGTGGGCGCAGTGCGCTTCTTCGAGCACATTCAGGTCGGGGTTGGAGGCGAGGCTGTCGGTGCCCAGGGCGACGCGGACGCCGCACTGCAGCCAGTGCGGGAACGGGTGCGGATCGTGACCGAACGCGGCGTGGGTGCGCGGGCAAAAGACGACGGTGGTGCCTGGCGAGAACTCCATGCCTTCTGGCAGATAGTTGCAATGCACCAGCAGCCAGCGCCCCGAAAGAAAACTGAGCTGGCCAAACCCAAACTTCTCCAGTGGCCCGCGTAACACCCCCTCCTCATCCCACACACCCAGTTCCTGCAAAAACGGCACAAACGGCCCGCGGCGATCCTGCACCAGTTCCCGCTCGGCGCGCGTCTCCGCCAGGTGGGTCGCGGCGATGAAACTGTACCGTGCGGCACGAATGGCAATGTCGGGAAACAGGTGCCAGTGGACGCTGTAGGGGGCGTGTGGACTCAGTCCGGGACGGCACGTCTCTGTGGACGGGTGCTCGTGGAACCAGCCCATTGCTGTCTCCATCGCTTGTTTTGCACGCGCCAGCGGCAGTCCCAAAAGTTCCTGAAACACCACCGCCCGCAGCGG
The DNA here is from genome assembly GCA_963750165.1 of uncultured Gemmataceae bacterium. Classification (GTDB taxonomy): domain Bacteria; phylum Planctomycetota; class Planctomycetia; order Gemmatales; family Gemmataceae; genus CAVVPN01. Next base: position 3,175,732 of record CAVVPN010000003.1, read on the forward strand.
CGCTTCCGCCAGCACCGGCCAGCTCATCCCCGCCGCCGTGATGTCGCCCACCAGCGTCGTGCCGTAGCGCACGCACTCCGCCACGCCGGCGCGCACGTCCTCTAGCACCTGCGCCTCGGAGCGGGTGCGGCGGAAGGCGATGACGCCGCGCAGCCAGTGCGTGAAGTCGGGCGTCGGCGGACACTGACCGCGCAGTCCGGTGAGGTCGAGGTGCGTGTGTGCGTTGACCAGACCCGGCAGCACCGCCACGTCGCCGAGGTCCACGTCTGCGGTGCGGCTGCCGTGTGGCCCGACCGCGGCGATACGCTCCCCGTCGATGGTAACGGTGCCGTGCGCCAGCGGTGGGCCGTCGATCGGCAGGATCCAGCGGGCGGTCAGCGTCCAGGGGCAAGGGTGCGCGGCCATGCGGTGATTTCACCACAACCGCACACGGGACACAAGCTGGCGCCTGGGGTCCCCTTGACAGCCGGCCGCGCGCCGCGCATCGTAGGGGCGTACCTTGCCCGGTCCTCTGCGAAGGGAATCCCATGACCACGGTCCTCGTCACCGGCGGCTGCGGTTTCATCGGCAGCAACTTCATCCGCCATCTGCTGCACACCGACCCCGGCGTGCACGTCCTGAACTTCGATAAGCTGACCTACGCCGGCAATCCCGCCAACCTCAGCGAACTGGCAGCCCATCCGCGCTACCAGTTCGTCCACGGCGACATCACCGACCGCCAGCAGGTGCGCGACGCCCTGGCCCGCGGCGTCAAGCACCTGCTGCACTTCGCCGCGGAGAGTCATGTCGATCGCAGCATCCAGGACTCCGGGCCGTTCGTGACCACCAATGTGCTCGGCACCCAGGTACTGCTCGACGCCGCCCGCGAGTTCCAGGTTGAACGCTTTGTTCAGGTCAGTACCGATGAGGTGTACGGCAGCCTGGGAGCGACAGGGCTGTTCACGGAGGAGACGCCGCTGGCGGCGAACAGTCCCTACGCCGCCAGCAAGGCGGCGGCGGACCTGCTGGTGCGCAGTTACGTCCACACCTTCCACCTGCCGGCGCTGATCACGCGCTGCAGCAACAACTATGGCCCCTACCAGTTCCCGGAGAAGTTAATCCCGCTGTTCATCACGAACCTGCAGCGCGACGAGCCGGTGCCGGTCTACGGCGACGGCCTCAACGTTCGCGACTGGATTCACGTGCGCGACCACTGCGCCGCGGTCGATCTCGTTTGGCGGCGCGGCCGGGTCGGCGAGGTCTACAACATCGGCGGCCGCTGCGAGAAGACGAACCTGGAATTGACCTATGCTTTGCTGGACGCGATGGGCAAGCCGCGGTCCATGATCTGCTACGTCAAGGACCGCCCCGGCCACGACCGCCGCTACGCCATCGATTGTGCCAAAATGGAGCGGGAACTGGGCTGGCGGCCGGCGGTCGCCTTCGAGGAGGGCCTGCGGCAAACGGTGGCCTGGTATCTGGAACACGCGGATTGGGTCGCCAACATCCGCACCGGTGACTATTTGAAATACTATGAGCGGCAGTATCACGGGCGCTGACGGCCCGAGCTTCTGAACGGAGAACACCCTTTGAAGATTGCTGTCATCGGCACGGGTTACGTCGGCCTGGTCACGAGCACCTGCCTGGCGGAGAGCGGCAACGACGTCATCGGCATCGACAAGGACGCCGCCAAAATCGCCCTGCTCGAGGGCGGTCAACTACCGATCTACGAGCCGGGCCTGCTGGAACTGGTGAACCGCAACCGCCGCGAAGGCCGGCTCACGTTCACCACCGACCTGGCGGCCGCGGTGGCGCCGGCACAGATCGTTTTCATCGCGGTGGGCACGCCGCAGCGCGACGACGGCGCCGCCGACCTGTCCGCCCTGTGGGCGGTGGGCGACGCCCTGGCCAAAACCATCAATGGCCCCAACAAAATCGTCATCGTCAAGAGCACCGTGCCGGTCGGCACCAACACCACTCTGCACGAGCGCCTGGCCGCCCGCTGTCCCCACCCCGTGGACGTGGCCAGCAACCCCGAGTTCCTGAAAGAAGGCGCCGCGGTCGATGACTTCATGAAGCCGGATCGCGTCGTCGTCGGCGTGCGCCGGCAGGAGGTCGCCGAGACGCTGCACGAGTTGTACTCGCCGTTCCTGCGCACGGAGCGGCCGTTCCTGGTCATGTCGCCCGAGAGCGCCGAGATGACCAAGTACGTCGCCAACGCCATGCTGGCGACCAAGATCAGCTTCATCAACGAGATGGCCAACCTGTGCGAGCGCGTCGGTGCCGATGTCAACGACGTGCGCCGCGGCATCGGCCACGACGCCCGCATTGGCTTTCAGTTCCTCTTCCCGGGGGCCGGCTACGGGGGGAGCTGCTTTCCAAAAGACGTTAGCGCTCTGATTTACCTGGCAAATCAGTTAAAGTCGCCGGTGCGGCTCATGGAGGCGGTCCACCAGGTCAACGAGGCGCAAAAGCACGTCCTGGCGACGAAGGTGCGTGCCCACTACGGCAGCAGCCTGCGCGACCGCACGCTCGCCATCTGGGGCCTGGCGTTCAAGCCGCGCACCGACGACATCCGCGAGGCGCCTGCGCTGACGCTCCTTGACGAGTTGCTCAAGGAAGGGGTGCGGCTGCGCGTCCACGACCCGGAGGCGCTGCGCAACGTGCGGGCGCTGTACGGCGACAAGCTGGAGTACTGCGACCGGCCGTACGGGGCGCTGGAAGGGGCGGACGGGCTGGTGGTCGTGACTGAATGGCAGGAGTTTCGCCGGCCGGATTTCGAGGTGATCCGCCGGCTGCTGCGCGAGCCGGTCGTCTTTGACGGACGCAATCTGTACGAGCCGAAAACCATGCACGCGCTGGGCTTCACCTATTACGGCATCGGCCGCGTCCTCAGCGCTTGACGGCGACGATGCGGATGGTGTCGGACTGGCGGGTCAGGCAGCCGTACCAGCTGGCCAGCCGGCTCAGCGGCCCAGCGCTCAGCAGCCGCGCCGCGAGGGTGCCGCGACCGCGCTGCCGGGCCTGGCGCGCGGACCGGCGCAGCCAGGTGGTGTGACACACCATTGTCACCGGTCCCGGCTCCAACCCCGCCCGCTCCAGCATGCGCCGCAGCGTCCACGGGCTGAAGTGCGTCAGGTGCCGCGGCAGATCGAGGCCGAACCAGTTTGGGCCGAACCAGCGGAACGGCAAACTGTCGATGTTCGGCACCTCCACCACCAACTTGCCGCCCGGCACTAGCAGACGGTAGGCGGCCCGCAGCACCTCCAGCGGCTCGTGGACGTGCTCCAGCGCGTGCCACATCGTCACCACGTCGTAACTGCGATCCTGGAGTTCGGGGTGCGGCAACGATCCGACCAGGGCCGGCACACCGAGGGCGCTGCGGACCTGCTCGACCGCCGTGGCGCTGCAATCCACGCCGGTGACGCGCCAGCCGGCCTGGTGCATGCGCGCCAGGAACGAACCGGCGCCGCAGCCGAAGTCCAGCAGTCGGCCCTGACCGTGCCAGGCAACGCCCTTGACCGCCGCGCGGCGCCGACCCAGGGCGACGGCGCGCGAACCGGGTTTGCGGTGTGGCCGGTAGTCAGCGGGATAAAAGGCGGCGATGGCACGGGCAGACGGCCGTGGGTTGGTGAAGCACAGGTCGCAGTCCTGGCACTTGACGACCGCGAACCACAGGGCCAGTTCGCCGCCGCACGGGTCCGGGGCCTCCAGCAGGAGTTTCCAGCGGCGGCCGCAGCACAGCGGACAGACGATCTCTTCCCATTCCACGCGGGGCACCGGTGCGGCCGCCGCGGGCGCCAGGTCACACGGCAGAAAGCCCATGCACGTCCTTCCTCGTCGCTTGGCGGCGCCATCCGTTACGCCCGGTAGACTATACCGGACGGGGCAAAAGCAATCAACCCGGGAGTGCGGGCTCGCCCCACCGCGGAGAGCGGCACTTCTTCGGAAAGATCGGCAGCGGGGGAGGAAATCTTGAGCGTTCCCGGACCCCACGAACCCCGCTCGGCGCAGGATGGTCTGGGAAGGCTGGCGGCAACGTGATCCGGGAGCACGGTCACACATCCATCTCTCCTGGGAAGACGGGCGGCGGCGGGGGCGGCACGAGAGCAGCCGCGCTCGCCAGGGGAAAGCGAGGCCACAGGCCGGCCACCACCACCGACGCCACCAGGCCCAGCAGGACGCCCTCCAACCGCTGCACGGCAGGGGTGACGCTGCCGAAGTCGGCCGGGGGTGCCACCACCACCATTGGCAGCACCAGCCCCATCTGCAGGCCCGCGTAGGAATACTTCCCGGCCGTCCGGGTCAGGTAGGTCGCCACGAACTGGCCGAGGAACAGCAGACTGGCGAGCAACAGGAAGTGCGGCTGCAGACCCACCATCAGGAAGGTGCCCAGGCTCCAGGCCACGGCCAGTAACAAACCGACAATGCGCAGTTCTCCCTTCAGGATCATCGCCTGCAGGTGCGAGGTGGACGCCAACAGCATGACCGAGATCGCGGCCTTATCGGGCGGCAGGCCAAGCGCGTGGGCCCCCAGCAGCGTCAGGAGCACCGTGACGGCGAGCATCAGGCTCTGGTTCAGCCAGTCGCCGCGCACCGGCCAGAGGGGGGCGTCGCCGAACTGGATGCTGAGGTCGCGTTCGACGCCGGCCAGCCAGGTCACCACGGCCGCGACCACCACGCCGAGCGCGACGGCGGTGAACAGCTCCCAGGCAACCGAGACGGCTGCGGCGGGGTTGGCGTGGCCGATCTGGAACATGGCGACGACGTACAGCCCGGCGTTCAGAAACGTGTAGGCCAGCCGACCGGCGAAATAGAGGTAGAAGAAGACGATCAGCAGGACGGCAATCAGGCCCAGGGCGAGCAAGGCGGTGTCGTTGAACCAGGTCACCAGGATCAGGCCCGCCAGGATGCCCAGCCCCCGGCCCACCACCCGCTCCAGCCCTTTTTGAAAGCGGGTGAAGGTATACTGGGCCGTCACCATGAAAACCGTCCACACGGCCAAATTGCCGTGCGCCAGGCCGAACCACGCGACCAGCGTCAGGCACACCACCGAGGCGACGGCCGTCAACAGGGCCGGGCCCGTGGCGCCTCTCGTGTCCACAGCTGACGACATCGGCGTCACTCCCAGAAGTCAGAAGTCAGAAGTCAGAGAATCATTGCTTCTGACTTCTGACTTCTGATCCGCGTCAGAGGTAATACAACCAGGCGATGACCTGATGCCAGCCCTCGGTGACGTCGTTGAGCCACCCTTCGGGCTCGGTGTAGACGACGACGCTCCCGGTCATGCCGACCCGCAGCGGCACGGACTCGGGGTCGTCAAGGGTCAGTCGCACCTGGAAGCGCTGGGCCGGCGGCACCCAGCTCGACGGAACCTTCACATCGGGCAGCTGACCGGAAGGCACGCCCTGTCCCTGGCTCACCCCCCAGCCGACGGACATCACCTCGGCATCGAAGAGACGGCCGGGCACGCCGCGAAAGGCAATGCGCGCCGGCTGTCCCTCGCGCACCCCGACCAGCGCGTTCTCGCGGAAGTTGGCCACGATCAACCAGCGACCGGTGTCGATCAACGTCAAGACAGCCTGGCCGGTGTGGGCGTAGGCACCCTCGCGCAACTGCAGATCGGTAATGAGTCCGTCGCACGGCGCGTACACGCGCGTCCATTCCAGGTTGAGCCGGGCCTCGGCGAGCTGCGCCTCGACCTCCGCGACCAGCGCATGTTCCTCGTCGATCTGCGCCGCCAGCGCCTCCTCGGCCTTGCGGACCTGCGCCGGGAGCGCTTCAGGGCCGCCTGCGCTGCCTTGAATTTCTGGAGCGCATCCAGGTATTTCCGGTCGGTGGTGGCCTCCTGCTTGAAGATCTCCTTCTCCTGCAGGTGGACCGCCCGGGCGTAATCCTCCTCGGCGACCAGCCGCGTATCCTCGGCCTCGGCGGCCACCAGGTCGGCTTCCAACTGGGCAACCTGCTGGACGGCCAGGACCCGTTTCGCGAGCAGCAGTTCCACCCGGTGCTTGAAGGACCGCCGATCGATCTCGAAAAGCAGATCGCCCTTCTTCACGGTCTGGTTCTCCCGGACGTGGACGCGAACCACCTGGCCCTCGACCCGGGGCGCCACCTGAACGACGTAAGCCTGGACGTAGGCCTCCGTGGTAAGGGGGGTGTAGCGATCCGACAGCACGTAATAGGCGATCAGGACCGCGATCAACAGCAGGAGGAACAGGATCAGGGACCGTACAGACAGCAACAGCTTCCACCCGATTCTCAGGGGGGAAAGCAATACTGCCAGCAAGAACCTCCCGAGTCGGCCCAGGAACGAGCGGAAATGGTGCAGTGCCATCATGTTGGAAACCTCGCCTCAGGCTATTTCACCTCCGGTGACCGATCCCCCTGCGGGGAGAAACTACCCTGGCGCTGGCCCACGGCGTAGTCCAGGCGCGCCAGGGCGGCCAGGTACGTGTAGGTGGCCGAGAAAAACCGCTGCTGTGATCGAGTCAAGGCGGCCTCGCTGTCCACGATGTCGGTCGGGGTGGCATTGCCGTTGCGATAGCGGACCCGAAGCAGGCGCAGGTTTTCCTCAGCCTGGACGACGGCGACCCGCGCCAGGTCGATGCGTTCGCGGGCGGCCATCACGGCGCGGTACGCCAGGTTCACCTGCAGGCTGATGGCGTCCAGGATGACCTGGGCGTCGGCGATGGCGGCTTCGATGTCCGCCTCGGCCGAGCGCATATCGCCGAGCCGCCGGCCGCCAGCGTAGAGAGGTGCCTCCAGGTGCAGGCCGGCCCCTTCCTGCCAGCCGGTAATCACGTTTTGCCCGTCGGTATGGCCCGCAACGGCCCGGACGAAGATTCGCGGCAGGAACTCGGCCCGCGCCACTTGCCGGCCCTCCTGGGCGGCCGCCACCGCTTGCCGGGCCAGGCCGACCTCCGGGCGCTCGGCGGCGGCCCACTCCAGGAGGGAGGCCAGCGCGCCGGGCAAGGGCGGTTGCACTTCCAGGTCGATCACCTCCAGCGGCCAGCCGGCGTTGCGTCCCATGGCGTTGTTCAGGCGGGCGACCGAGCCCCACTCCCGTTCCCGGGCCAGGACGAGGGCCTCACGGCTCTCCGACAGCTGGACCTCGGCACGCAGCACGTTCTCCTTGAGCGCGACGCCGCCCTTGCGCCGGGCCACCGTGTCGTGCAGCGTCACCTCGGCCCGACGAACGGCGTCCTCTTGCACCCGGCGGGACGCACGGGCCAGCAGGACATCCAGGTAAGTCGCGGCCACGTCGAATTCTATGGTTTGCTTGGCCCGGATGAGCTGAAGTTCCGCGATGCGCTCGCGCGCGATTGCCTGGCGGTAGCGGCCGCCGGTCCGCCCGAAGTCGTACAGGGTCCATTGCAGCCCCACCTCGGTTTGCGCATACATCCGAGTCGCGATGCCATTCGCCAGGAGGAATCCCGTGGGCCCAGGGACGCCGGGAGCCAGGGTGCCGGAGGTGGTGCCGTCCTGTGCCAGGATATCGATTTGCGGCAAAAACGGGGCGAAGGCCACTTGCTCCTGGCCGCGGGCGCGTTCGATGGCGGCACGGGCCGACCGCAGCCGAGGGTTGTGCCGCAGGCCGAAGGCGATGGCGTCGGCCAGCGAGAAGGTCGTCCGCTCGAGTTCGAGGCCGTTGTTCACAGGCGGCCCCAGGGTCGCCTGGCCAGGAGGGCCAGGTTTGATGACGGTTTCCGCCGGGTTGACATTCAGGTCAGTCGGGACCAGGAGGCGAGCCGCCACGCCAGCCTGGGCGACTTCCGGCGGGATGGGCAACGGCCGAGACCAGGAGGCACAACCCGCGACCAGCAGCAGCGGCAGCAGTACGCGCGCCCGGCCATGGCGCCGCGGCACGGCAGCCGTGGGAGTTGAGGGCCGGGGTGAGGCGATGCACGCCACAAGGAGTCCTCTTCTCGGCAGGACGACACCTGGCTGGAACGCGACCCTCGGTGGATGCCAGGACATGGCGATCAAGACGAATGGATGCTGACTGTATTATCGGCACAATCGATACGAGGCTTTACTCCACCCTTCAACCACCCAGACACCCCATTCTGCCAGGCACCTGGGGGGTGACGGCGTCAGCCTGGACGCGCAAGGCGATCTGGTGGCGCAGACCGCCGCCGGCACCGTGCCCCAGCTTGCCTCGGTGGCCTACCAGGAGACCGACGGCGCCCACCACCCAAAAAGTTCTCCAGCCAGCGGACCCTAACGCCCTTGCTGGGGTTCAATGCTTAACGAAAGCTCCGGCCAGCGAACCTGTGCCAGCCTCAGCATGACGATTTGGTGACTTTCGACGTCCCCCCCAGGGGTCAGCCGGCGTGCGGGTTCCTTGTAAGGAATGAAAAAATTTTTCATTTTTCCGATTTTTCCTTGTATTCGCCAAAACATTTCTTACTCTAACTTCCCTGGACAGAAATGTCTATTTAACCATGTGTGCGAAGCCACGCTTTCCAGCCTGGTGACGAAGGATTCGCAACCGTACACGATTAAAAGTTCGCCCTAGCCGATCCCGGGCTCTCCTGTTTCCCCGGTGTCAATCAGTCCGCTGCGCGTTGGCTCCTTTTAGGAAGCATGCCGCGGTGTGCGTTGAATGGGTGTCCGGTTGGGTCCTGTAAGCGTTTGTCGATTCGGCATTTGGGACCGGCGAGGCTCGCTATCGGGTTCTTCTTTCTCTCCCTGCGGCGTGCGGCCTTGGTCCCGAGGCAAAGCTTGCCGCACGTGTGTCTTGTTTTATCGGAATTGTTCCGAACATCCTTGCGCCCACAAAACCAGTGAAGTTGGACTGCGACCGACCCGGTCCCTCCCCACTTAATGCGCGGGTTCTGAAGACCCCCGCCGATGCTCAATTATCCTTACCCTTGCAACAAGAGAGTTACCCATGTCTTTCCCGTCGTGGCGTCAGTTGGTGCAGCGGTCTCGTCGCAACGCCGGTGTCGCCGGCCAGAAACGCCGTCCGGCCCTGGCCGGGCACTTCTTCCGCGGCCTCTGGCTCGAGGCCCTGGAAGACCGCACGCTCCTCTCGACGTACCAGTGGACCGGCGCCAGTTCGGCCCTGTGGAACGTCGCCGGCAACTGGACCGGGGGCCCCGCCGGCACCTTCCCCACTGCCGCTGGCGACATCGCCCAGTTCACCGGCACCATCACCGGCAGCACCACGGCCACCGTCAACGCCGCCATCACCGTCGGCGAGATTGACTTCAACACCGCCAGCAACATCACCATCAACAATACCGGCGGCAACGTCCTGACCCTGGACAACACCGGCGGCGGCAGCGCCAACGCCATCCTGAACGTCGCCGCCACCAACACCGGCACGCAGGTGATCAGTGCCCCGCTGGCTGTCGCAACCGCCACGCCGCTGACCGCGACTGTCTCCGGCGGCACGCTGCAACTGACCAACACCGCCACCGGCGCCACCGCCAACGTCATCGGCAGCACGAGCACGTTTACCGTCAACACCGGCGGCACCCTGCGCGAAAGCGCCGCGGGCTCGGGCTCCCTGACCACGGCCAACCTCACGGACACCGGCGCCCTGGGCAGCGCCGGGCTCACCCTGGCGGGCGGCTCCCTGGTCATCGACCCGACCGCGTCCACCGCGGCCAACGGCGTGGCCAGCAAGTACATCGTCCAGACCAGCAACCAGATCAACGGCAACGACTTCGTGAACGCGGCGGCGATCACCGGCGCACCGACCTTCCAGACCAGCGCCGTCGCCGCCGCCCCGGGCCTGGCCAACAGCTTCGCCTTCGGCACCAACGCCCCCGGCACCGGCCAGTCCTTCGGCGCCAATGTCCCGACCACCAACTTCGCTGCCGTGTGGAACGGCATGCTCCCAATCACCTCGCCGGGGCCCACCACCTTCACCTCGACCAGCGACGACGCCATGAAGGTCTACGTCGATGGTATGCTCGTGGTCAACAATGACGGTTCCCACGGGCCCACTGGCCAGGCCTCGGGCACGATCAACCTGACGCCCGGCCTGCACAACCTGCGCGTGCTCTACGCCCAGAGCAGCGGCGGCGACGAGGCCCTGCTCAGTTACACGCCGGCCGGCGGCACCGCGCAGCCGATCCCCTTCACCTCCCTGTACACGCCCGACCCGCTCAACCTCGGCAACGCCGTCACCGTGTCGTCTGCCTCGACCATCACGCTCAACGGCGGCAACTTCACCGCCGTCGGTCTGGGCACCCTGGCCCTCAACGCCAGCCTGACGGTGAACGCCCAGGCGGGCAAGCGCCTGAACTTCAGCGGCGCCACCACCACCTCCACCAGTTCGGTCACCCTGAACGACAGCGCCGACGTGGGCTTTGTCAGCAGCTACAGCGCCTACCCCTACACCGCCGGCGTGGTCAACCTGCCGGGCGTCACCCTGGTCAAGCAGGGCGCCGGCCAGCTTATCCTCGACAACACCAACGCCACCTCCTCGAACATCTTCACCGGTTCGACCCTCGACATCCAGGCTGGCCGCGTGGTGGCCGTCGGCAGCAACACCGCCACCTTCAACGCGGACCCGCTGGGCACCGCCGCCGTCACCATCGACGGCGGCACGCTGTCGCTGGACACGAGCAACGGCCCCATCACCTTCGATAACGCCGTGGCCGTCACCAACTCCGGCACCCTGGAAGACCAGGCCAACGCGGCGACGCTGATGCTGGGCAGTGCCACGACCACCAACACCATGAGCATCGCCACCGGCAAGACCCTGACCGTCAACACCTTCGGCGGCTCGCCCCCGGCGCTGGGTAACGCCGCCGGCGCCACCCTGCAGATCAACGAGCCCATCAGCGGCGGGGGCGCGCTGGTCGTGAACAGCATCCCGTTCAGCACCACCGCCAACGCCGGCACGGTGATCCTCAACCCGGTGGCCGACAGCACGTTCACGGGTGGCCTGACCGTCAACGGCGGCCTCGTGAAAGACACGGCCGAGAACGGCCTGGGGGCGGGCCCCGTGGTCGTGAGCGCCAGCAAACAGGTCACCATCGTCGGCGCCGGCACCGCCACCACCGTCACCGGCTTCACCGTGAAATCGGGCGCCACGCTGCTGGCCGACACCCCCTCCGCCCCAGGCGGCGCCGGCGGCGGCGTGATGAACGGCGACTTCGAGACCGGCGACCTCACCGGCTGGACGGCGGGGCAGAACGTCACCAACGGCGTCAACGGCCTGCCCACCATCACCACGGCGGTCGTCCACACCGGCATGTACGCCGTCGCGATCGGCAACTTCGGCGCGTACCCGTCCCCGGAACCCCTGGGCGACGACTACCTCACGCAGGTCGTGACTGTGCCGACCAGCAGCCCGAGCTTGACCTTCTGGACCAACGAATACACGACGGACTCGATCTCCTACGACTGGCAGGACGCATACATCATGGACGCCACCGGCACCACGCTGCTGGCCACCATCTTCCACGTCTGCCAAACCCAGGGCTGGACCCAGACCACCTTCGACATGACGCCCTACGCCGGCATGACCGTGACCATTGAGTTCCTGGTCCACCAGGACGGCTACGGCGATGACACCGGCATGTACGTCGATGATGTCGTCCTCTCTGGCAGCGGCAGCGGCACCACCACCTACATGCCCCGCTTCAGCCCCACCGCCGCCGTGAACCTGCAGGGCGGCAGCTTCACCTACAAAAGCGGTGTCGGCGGCACCACCAACGAGACCCTCGGGGCCATCAACGTCCAGAGCGGCTTGTCCACCGTCACCCTGAATTCGCAGGGCAGCGGCAGCTTGAACGTGGTGGCGGACAGCCTGAACGAGGCCGCCGGGGCGGCCGTCAACTTCGTCGGCCAGGGGGCCGTCCTGGGCACGGCCAACAATAACCTGACCTTCACCACCGCCCCGACGCAGACCAACGGCATCATCGCCGGGGCCTACATCGGCGGCAGCGATTTCGCCGTCTACAACCAGGGCGGCCAGACCGGCCTCTCGGCCTCCGTCGGCTCCCCCGGTGCCGGCCCGAACGTTGTGGCCAACCCCGGCTTCGAGACGGGCGACTTCACCGGCTGGACAACGGGCGGCGGCAACCCGACGCCGATGGTCTCCACCGCGGTAACGAATTCGGGCACGTACTCCGCCGCACTGGGCAGTTTCCTCCCTTACCCGGCTTCGGAACCGCTGGGCGACAGCACCCTTTCCCAGGTGGTCAACGTGCCCGCTGCCAGCGACGCCCCGGTTTTGACCTTCTGGACCAACGAGTACACGACGGACTCGATCTCCTACGACTGGCAGGACGCATACATCAAGGATGCGACGGGCACCACGCTGCTGGCCACCATCTTCCACGTCTGCCAAACCCAGGGCTGGACCCAGACCACCTTCAACATGGCGCCCTACGCCGGCATGACCGTGACCATTGAGTTCCTGGTCCACCAGGACGGCTTCGGCGACGACACCGGCATGTATGTCGATGATGTCTCCCTCGCAGGCACCATCATTCCCTACTACGCCACCACCCTGGTCGGCGCCACCGCCACCAGCAACGTCAAGCTCACCAGCAACGATGTCATCCCGACGGGCGGCTTGACAGTCAACGCGCTCATCATCGCCGGCAACGGCATCACGGTCACGGGTGCCCCGGGCAACAGCCTGACCATCGGCGACCAGACGCTCCTGGTCACCGGCGGCGCCGACGCCATCAACGCCCCGTTGAGCCTGGGCACGACCGGCACCACCGCTGTCATCGCCAACGCCGGGGCGACCGCCACCTTCAACGGCCCCATCAGCGGCTCCAGCCTCACCGTGATGGGCGGCACCACCGTGCTCAACGCCGCCGACACCTACACCGGCGGCACCACGCTGGAGTCGGGCACACTTACCATCGGCAACCCCACTGGCCTGGGCACCGGGGCGCTGAACCTCGTCAATGGCACCGTCCAGTCCAGCGTCGCCACCACGGTCAGCAACGCCGTCAACCTGAACAACGCCGGCGGCACCAACGGCACCGTGACCCTCGGCGGCAGCGCGCCGCTGACCTTCAGCGGCCAGGTCAACCTGACCGGCGCCAATACGCTTGTCGCTTCCAACCCGGCCGGCACCAACTTCTCCGGGTCGCTCAGCGGCACCGGCTCGCTGACCCTGGTTGGCGGCGCCAGCGGCGGCACCGTGGGCCTGTCGGGGGACAACAGCGGCTACACCGGCACCGGCACGGGCATCACCCTGGCGGGCGGCACCCTGGTCCTGGGTTCCAACAACGCCCTGGGCGGCGCCACCAGCGCGGCCACCCTCAGCGGCGGCACCATCCTGGCCAGCACCGCGGTCACCCTGCCCGTGCCGATCCTCGTCAACGGCCCGGTGACGTTCGGCGGCAACAACGCCATCACCCTCAGCGGCCCCATCACCACGGCTGGCGCCGCGCTCACGGTCAACAACAGCACCACGATCACCGGCGCCGTCACCGGCTCGCTGGAACTGGTGGGCGGCTCGGGCACGCTGGCGCTGGGCAACGCCGCCACGGTCAGTGGCGCCACCACGGTGGCCGGCGGCACCCTGAGCGTGGGCAGCGCCGCCCCGCTCGGCACCGGCACGCTCTGGCTCTCCGGCGGCACCGTGCTGCCGACCGCCGCCGGTCTGACGTTCAGCAACCCCGTGCAACTCAGCGGTTCGCCGACCATCGGTGGTACCGTTGCCAACGCCGCCACCTTCAGCGGCCCCGTCACCCTGGCGGGCCCCACCACCCTCACGGTGGCCAACAGCGCCACCGTCACCGGCGCCATCAGCGGCGGGCCCACGGCGGGCCTGACCCTGGCCGGCGGCACCCTCAACCTGCAAGGCGCCAGCACCTTCACCGGCACCACCAACATCAGCGGCGGCAACCTCGTGCTCAATGGCGCCAACGGGGCGCTGACGGCGACCGCCGGCATCATCCTGAACCAGGGCGGCACCCTGACGCTGGACGACTCCGCCACCAATAACACCAGCCGCATCAACGCCACCGCCCCCATCACCGTCAACGGCGGCAACCTGGCCCTGATCGGCAACGGCACCGCTCTCACAGTGCAGCCGCTGGGGGTGGTCACGTTTAACAGCGGTCTTTCGACGATTTCGGTGAACACCACCGGCCCGGGCGCGGCGTTCAGCCCCGCCGACCTGAACCGCAATCAGGGGGCCACCATCAACCTCACCGGCAACAGCTGGGCAACCACTGCCACCGGGACCATCCTGCCCTACGCCACGGTGAACGGCACCACCTGGGCGGTGCTGACATCCACCGGCGCTGCCGGCTTCACCGGCTACACGACCAGCCTGCCCACCGGCGGCGGCACCGGCACCGAGAACGTCAAGCTGACCGGCGGCACCACCACGGTCACGCAGAACACCACGATCTTCTCGCTCGTCCTGGCCAACGGCGCCAACCTGACCATCAGCCCAGGCGTGACGCTGACCATCGTCAGCGGCGGCGTGCTGGTCACCGGTGGCAGCAGCACGGTCAGCGGCGGCATCCTGGCCCTGGGCAGCAACGCCACCACGGATGGCGTCCTGATTACCGACGTTGCCACCACCAGCCTGACGATCAACAGCACCATCGCCGGCAGCGGCGGCCTGACGATCAGCGGCGCCGGCACGATCACCCTGAACGCGGCCAACACCTACACCGGGGCGAACGCAGTCAACGGCGGCACGCTGATCCTCGGCAACGCCTCGGCCCTGAGCCTGGGCACCCTGACCCTGACCGCCGGCACCCTGCAAACCTCGGTCAGCGGCGGCCTGACCTTGCAGAACGGGGTTGTGCTGAACAACAGCAACGTCACCATCGGCGGCACCAACGCCATCACGTTCCAGCCGCCCGCCATCAGTTCCCTCAGCCCCGGCTGGACGATGTTCCAGGACGCCAACCCCGGCGGCACCGGCAACATTAAAGCCCAGTTCGGGATTGAGTCGGGCGTGGTCAACTCGGGGTCATATGCCGTCCTGCTCGGCAACACCGTGGGCAGCCAGGAACCGAACGGGTCCGCCTACCTCCAGCAGACTGTGGCCGTGCCGGCCGGCACCCCACAGCTGACCTTCTGGACCAACAGAGGCACGACCGACAGTATCACCTTCGACTGGCAGGATGTGCAAATCCTGAGCCCCGCCGCCCCGCTCAGCATCGTCAGTGCCATCCAGTCGGGCACCACCGTCACCGTCACCACCTCGATACCCCACGGGTTCACCGTTGGGGAATCGGTCCTGATGGGGGGCATCAACTCAGGCACGGGCGACATCGGCCTCAACGGCACCTACACGATCACGTCCGTCCCCTCGCCCACGACCTTCACCTACGTCCAGCCGAATATCTCCGGCGCCAGCGGCACCGGCGGCACCGTGAGCCTGGTGCTGGCCACCATCTTCCACAACTGCGTGACCCAGGGGTGGACCCAGACCACGTTCGACATGACCCCCTTCGCGGGCCAGACCGTGATCCTGTCCTTCCTGACCCACGGGGATGGCTTCGGCGACACCACCTTCATGTACGTCGATGACATCTCCCTGACCGACGGGATGGGTGGCCCCAACGTCGTGGTCAACCCCGGCTTCGAGGCCCCGCCCACGGTGGTTGGCGGCTTCGCCCTGAACGGACTGAACAACACGCTCACGGTCGGCAACGCCGCTGGCACGCCTCAGGTCGCCATCAACGGCGTGGTCTTCACCGAGTCCGGGGCGGTCGGCAACCTGATCAAGTCCGGCCCCGGCACGCTGGTCCTGAACAGCAGCGCCAACACCTACTCCGGCCAGACCGTCGTCAACCAGGGTGTGCTGCAGCTGAATAACACCACGGTCACGTCCGGCATCGTCCCGTACACCTCGCCGCTGGGCAGCACCCTTACCGGCGCGCCCACGGTGGTCGCCAGCGGCGCCAGCCTGCAGCTCCTCGGCTCGGGCATGAACTTTTACAACCCGCTCGTCCTGAGCGGCAACGGCGTCAGCGGCAACGGCGCCCTGGAGAACCTGGCCGGCGGCAACAACACCTGGTCCGGCAATGTCATCTTGAACGGTAACGCCAGCATCGGCGCGGACGCGGGCACCACGCTGTCCCTTACCGCGGGCGTGCTCAACGGCCAGGCCTCCGGCGGCCTCAGCGGCACCGGCACCCTGACCAAGGTGGGGAGCGGCACGCTGGCCGCCGCCAGCAGCAGCACCATCAACAACTTCGGCAGCACCGGCACGGGCTGGACGCTCAATGGCGGCGCCACCGTTTCTTCCAACATCCTCACGTTGACGGACAACGGCGGCAGCGAGGCCCGCTCCGCCTGGTACGATGTCCCGGTCAATACGGGCAGTTTCTCCGTCAGTTTCACGTACACCGTCGGGGGCAGCCTGGCGGCGGACGGTGCCGGCTTCGTCCTTCAAAGTCAAGGGCTTACCGCCCTGGGAGCGGGCGGCGGCAGCAAGGGCTACGACGGCATCACCTCCAGCGTGGGGCTGATGTTCAACATTTATACCGGCGGGGGTGGGCCGATCGGCGTCAGCCTCGTGACCGGCGGGTCCGGTGCCAGCAACAACACCGCGTACACCCCCAGCACCCCGGTGAATCTGGCCAGTGGCGACCCGATCAACGTCACCCTGACGTATGACGGCACCACGCTGGCGGTCAGGCTCGTGGACCAGACCACCAGCAGCGTCTTCACCATCAACTACCTGGTCAACATCCCGGGCCTGGTCGGCAGCACCGCCTACATGGGCTTCACCGGCGGCACCGGCGGCGCGGCGTCCATCCAGACGATCAGCAATTTCGCCTTCGTATCGACCACGCCATCCTCGACCCAGACGGTCGCCACCTCGGCACCTCCTTTCACCGGCAACGTCGTCGTCGGCAGCGGCATCCTCAACGTCCAGAGCGGCCAGGCCCTCGGCCAGGCCACCAGCGCGGGTGGCGGTTCGGTCACGGTCAACGCCGGCGCCACGCTCCAGTTGCAGGGCGGCATCACCGTCGCCGGCAAGAACGTGACGCTGGCCGGCACCGGCTTCGGCAACGTCGCCGGTCAGACGGCGGCCCTGCCGCAGGGCGCCCTGGTCAGCCTCTCCGGCACCAACCTCTGGACCGGGAACATCGCCCTGACGGGCACGGTGGGCCTGACCGGCGGCTCTCTGCCACTGCTGTCCGCGACCAGCACCGGCACCCTGATCGGCGCCGCCGGCGGTTCGACACTGCAAATCGCCGGCGTCGTCAGCGGCACCGACTTCACCAAGGTCGGCGCCGGCGCCGTGCAGCTGCTCGACGTCAACACCTACACCGGCGCCACCACGGTCCTGGGCGGCAACCTGACGCTGTCGAACAACAACACCGCGGCCGTGGGCACGGCGACGGTCGCTGGCTCGGCCGTCAGCGGCGTCACCAGCACCGTCAACGGCGTCACCTACACCAACTTCTCGGCCGGTTCGTTGACGCTCAACCAGTTCGGCACCCTGGGCAGCGCCGCCGTCGCCATCGACCAGAGCGGCCAGGTCACGATTGACGACACCGCCGTCAACCAGCATCGCTTCACCAATGCCACGGCGCCGAGCGTGACCTTCAACTCCGGCAGCTTTACCTTCCAGGCGAACAACGGCCCGGGGGCCGTTACGGCCGAAACCCTGGGCGCGGTCACGCTCGCCAGCGGCCAATCGACCATCAACGCCGGCTACACCGCGGCCCCGGTCACGGGCGCCGGCGGTTCGACGCTGACCTTCGCCAGCCTGGTGCGCACCCCGGGAGCCACGGTTAACTTCGTCGGTGGCACGGTCTCCGGGGGCGTGCAGGCCTCGCCGCTGGGCGTGATGACCAACGGCGCGCTCAACCAACTCGTCGTCACCACCGCCCCGACGACGGTGGGTAACGGCGGCGGCATCCTGCCCTACGCCGAGGTCAACGGCGGCACCGGCAGCGGCGACTTCGCCACCTACGGCACCAACGGCGTGACCGCCTACACCAACTACGTCACCAGTCTCGCCACCGCAGTCGCGGGCGACATCGTCAAGCTCACGGCCAGCGCGACGGTGGCCGCCAACCAGACCATCGGCGCCCTGCTCCTGAGCGCCGGCGCCGCCCTGCAGGTCACCGTCAACGCGGGCGTCACCCTGACGCTGAGCACCGGGGCGTTCATGGCCACCGGCAGCGGCGGCCAGGCCCAGATTGGCAACGCCTACGTGGCCAACGCGCCGCAGGGCACCCTCGCCTTCGGCACTGCCGAGGGCGTGTTCTTCGCCAACAACTCGGCCGGCAATACGAACATCGACACGTTCATCACGGGTAGCGGCGGCGTCACCCTCGGCGGCGCGAACCCCCTGACCTGGAACGTCGGCGCCAGCGCCTACACCGGCACGACCACGCTCAACGCCGGCACCCTCATCGCCCTGAACGGCGGCTCGTTCGGCGGCGGCACGTTCACCTTCACGGGCGGCACGTTCAGCCCGAACAACCCGAACGTGGTCATCGGCAACCCCGTCAACCTTAACGGCTACATCACGTTCGCCGCCAACGCGACGGCCCTGGCGGCGCCGGTCACGCTGACGACCAACGCCGTCCTCAACGACACGGTGGCCCTCACTGTCACCGGGGTCGTCGGCGAGACCGGCGGCAGCAAGACGCTGGCTGTCGTTGGCGGCAGCACCGTGTCCCTGGACAGCGCCAACACCTACAGCGGCGGCACGAGCCTGGTCGCCGGCACGCTGTCCCTGCTGAACAACGCCGCCCTGGGTACCGGGGCCCTCACGTTCCTGGGCGGCGCCCTGACCGCCGCCATCCCCTTGAACAACATCGCCAACACCATCAACCTGCCGAACACGACGGCCACCATCAGCGGCGCCAACAACATCACCTTCACCGGCGGCGTCAACCTGACGGGCGTCGGCACCATCGCGGCCAGCAACCTTGGCCAGACGACGTTCTCCGGCGTCATCGCCGGCAGCGGCGTCCTGGCCAACGCCGGCACCGCCGGCACCCTGGCGCTGACCGGCGCCAACACCTTCAGCGGCGGCAGCTACCTCAGCGCCGGCACGCTGCTCCTCGGCAACAACGCCGCCCTGGGCACCGGCACCGCGACCATCAGCGCCGGCACCTTCCTGGCCACCAGCGCCCTGACCATCGCCAACCCCCTGACCTTCACCGGCAGCGCGACCTTCGCCGGCACCAACCCGCTCACGTTCAGCGGCAACGTGACCTTGCTCGCCAGCCCGACCCTGACCGTCAACAACGCGACGACCTTCTCCGGCCTGATCAGCGAAGGCGCCGGCTCCCGCAGCCTGACGTTCCAGGGCATCGGCACGCTGACGGTCAGCAACAGCGGCAACTCCTACTCGGGCGGCAGCACGCTGAACATGGCGGCGGGCGGCGACGCACTCGGCACCCTGGTCGCCGGCGCGGCCTACGTGTTCGGCACCGGCGTCTTGACCCTGACCGCCGGCAATTTCCAGGTCGGCGGCACCTTCGCCGTCGCCACCCCCTTCATCTTCGGCACCGGCGGCCTGGTGGTCTTCAACGGCACCAACCCGATCACCTTCCAGAGCATCGAGCCCGACAGCCTGACCAACGCCACCCCGTCGGGGGTGATCGTCAACACGCCGACGACGATCGGCACCGCCCTCAGCGGCAGCGGCGGCCTGATCCTGCTGGGCGGCACCAGCACCCTGTCGCTGACGGGCGCCAACACCTACAGCGGGCCGACCATCGTGAGCGGCGGCACCCTGTCCCTGACGGGGGCCAACGGTGCGCTGGCTGCGTCCGCCGTCACGGTCAACACCGGCGGCACACTGCTGCTGGACAACACCGCCTTCAACAACAACAGCCGCCTCAACGTGGCCACCACGCTCAGCGGCGGCACCCTGTCGGTGCGCGGCACCGACGTGGCCAGCACCGACACCACCGAGGCGCTCGGCGGCCTGACCCTGGCGGCCGGCACTTCGACCATCCTGCTCACCAAGGGCGCCGGCGGCAACGTGACCCTGGCCGGCACCACCCTGACGCGCAACAACGGCTCCGGCGGCATCCTCAACGTGACCACCGGCGGCGGCGGCGTCCTGGGCACCAGCGCCCAGCTGACCTTCGCGACCGCGCCGACCACCACACCTGCTACCGGCACCTCGGCGCTGCTGCCCTACGCTACCGTCGCCGGCACCGAGTTGGCCACCTATGGCACGAATGGCCTGGTGAGCTACACCGTCGGCGGCGGCACCTACGACACCTCCATCGCCGGCATTGCCGCCGCCACGGACAACCTGAAGCTCTCGGCCAACGACGCGGTCACCGCCTCCACCACGGTGAACTCGCTGACCGTCACGGGCACCGTCACGCTGACCATCGCCCCCGGCCAAACCCTCACGATCACCAGCGGCGCGATCTTCCTGGCCGCGGGTGCGTTGTTCACCGTTACCGGCGGCGGTCTGTTGGTCTTCCCCGGCGACGCCATCATCGACACCGCCAACGCCGCCGCCACCTTCACCGCCGCCGCCGGCACCGCCCTGAGCGGCAGCAACCTGACGCTGGCCGGCCCCGGCACCGTCACGTTCAACACCGCCAACGCCCTCGGTGCGGGCCAGACCACCCTGGCCGGCGTCACCCTCAACCTGCCCACCAGCGCCGCGCTGGGCACCGGCACCATCACGCTGGTCAGCGGCACCGTGCAGACGACCAACACCGCCGGCGTCCAGCTGGCCAACACCCTGAGCTTCGACAACGCCAACGTGACCCTCGCCGGCAGCAATCCGCTGCTGTTCGGCGGCGGCGGCGCGACGCTGGCCACCGGCACCAACAACACCATCAACGTCACCAACACGGCGGTGACGAACATCAACAACGCCATCGGCGGCGCCGGCCTGCTGACCAAGACGGGGGCCGGCACGCTCATCCTGTCCGGCACCAGCAGCTACAGCGGCCAGACCTTCATTAACCAGGGCGTCGTGCAGCTGCAGAACAGCAGCGGCCTGGGCAGCGCTACCCCCGCCGTGGTGGTGCAGAGCGGCGCCGCCCTCCAGCTCTACGGCAACGGCCTGAGCATCAGCAAGCCGCTCGTGCTCAACGGCACCGGCATCAACAGCGGCGGTGCCCTCGAGAACCTGCGCATCGGCGGCGGCTTCGCCAACACCTGGGCGGGCGGCATCAACTTCCAGAGCGACAGCAGCATCGGCGTGGACGTGGGTACGACGCTGACCGTCAGCGGCGCCCTCGGCGGCACCGGTAGCAACGCCAACTTCACCAAGGTCGGGCAGGGCCAGCTGACCTCCACCGTTGCCGGCACCTACACCGGCAACACCACGATCACCGACGGCGTCTTCAACGTCCAGAACAGCGCCGGCCTCGGCCTCATCACGGGCAGCGTCACGGTCAACGGCGGCACGTTGCAGTTGCAGGCCAGCATCGCCGGCAAGGCCCTGACGCTGAACGGCAACGGCTTCGGCAACGTCGGCGCGCTGCCGCAGGGCGCCCTCGTCGCCCAGAGCGGCAGCGTCACCTGGAGCGGCAACGTCACGCTGAACACCGGCACCTCGGTCGCCGCGGCCAGCGGCCAGACCCTGACGCTCAGCGGCGTCGTCAGCGGCACCGACCTGACCAAGAACGGCGCCGGCGCCGTCGTGCTGACCAACGCCAACACCTTCACCGGCAACGTGACCGTCAACGCCGGCGCCCTGACCTTGGCCAACGCCAACGTCTACACCGGCGCCACCACGGTCAGTGGCTCGGCCATCGGCGGCAGTTTCGTCGGCGGCACGCTCACCCTGAACCTGTTCGGCTCGGCCCCCAGCACCAGCGGCATCACGGTCAACCCGGGCAGTACGATGACAGTGGACGGCTCGCTCGCCAACGTCGCGAACCGCCTCGCCGGCGCCGCGGCCGTCACCCTGAAAGAAGCCGCCTTCACCTACCTGGCCACCGGCGTGGTCGGCGTCACCACGAATCAGACGCTCGGCGCGCTGACGCTGGCCGGCGGCCAATCGACCGTCACCGTGGGCTACATCGGGTCGCCGCCCGCGGGCACCGGCGGCTTGACCATGACCTTCCCGTCCCTGACGCGGGCCCCGGGCGCCACGGCCAACTTCATCGGCGGCACCGGCAACCTGTCGCCGCTCGGCGTGGCGACCAACGGCGTGTTCAACAAGGTCCTGTTCGGCACCAGCGGCGGCTCCTACAACGACGGCGGCCTGACCTCTGTCAACGGCACGGCCGGAACCTTCACGGCCAACAAGCTGCAGTATTTCGGCACCGGCACCGCCGGCGTGGCGAACATCGCGCCGGCGCTGGAGATCGGCGGCGGCGCCAACACTGGCGACTTCGCCAGCTACACCGCCAACGGCCTCACGGCGTTCAGCACCTACTTCACCCAGACCTTCGCGTCCAGCGGCACCCTCGTCTCGACCGCGCCGACCGACATCGTCAAGCTCGTTTCCAACGGTGGCGGCACCAGCGTGACGCTAACCGCCCTGCCCAACCAGGCGTTCGGCGCCCTGCTCATCCAGAACCTGACCACCGCCAACCCGGGCGTGCAGCTCAATACCACTGGCTCGTTCACCGTCAATTCCGGGGCCTACCTGACCCTGGGCAACGGCGCCGCCTCCTCGATCAACATCCAGGCCTCGTCCGCGGCCAGCCCGATCGTGCTGCCAGTCGAGACCGACTTCTTCTACAACTCCTCGGGCGGCAACACGAACTTCACGGGCCCAATCATCGGCCCCGGCACCCTGGTGCTGGCGGGCAACAACAACATCTACTTCGGCAGCGGCGTCGTCAACAGCTACAGCGGCGGCACCTACATCAGCTCCGGCACCGTTATCGACCAGGGCAGCGGCAACTTCGGCACCGGCGCCATCACCTTTAACGGCGGCGCCCTGCAGGGCAACAACGGCAACCAGACGTTCAGCAACGCCGTGAACCTCTCCGGCTCGATCAACTTCACCAACGCCACCGTCGTCTTCACCGGCCCGACCACGTTGACCGCCACCACGTACCTGACCCTCAATAACAACGTCTTCTTCAACGGCGTCGTCGGCGGGCCCGGGGCGCTGGTCATCGCCGCCGGCGGGGCCACGGCGATCCTGAACAACGCCAACACCTACACCGGCGGCACCATCCTGACCGCCGCGAACCTCCAGATCAGCAACAACAACGCCCTGGGCACCGGTCTCTTGACGCTCGTCGGCGGCACCATCAACCCCAACTTCAGCAACGGCGACAACATCGCCACCGTCGTGCCCAACAACATCCTGTTGCCGAACGGTTCGGTCACGCTGAACACCGGCATCGGCGGCCAGGGCACCAACCTGACCTTCACCGGCAACGTCACCGTCGTCGGCACCGACACCCTCGCCATCGCCAACGCCGGCCAGACCTCCTTCACCGGCACCGTCAGCGGCTCGGGCGTTATCGTCCTGAACAATGCCGCGGGCGTCGTGCAGTTCAGCGGCAACAACACCGGCTGGACGGGCGGCCTGACCATGTCCGCCGGCACGCTGCTGGTGCCCAACGCCAACAGCCTGGGCACCGGGCCACTGGCGCTCTCCGGCGGCACCCTCCTCGCCAACGGCGCCACGCCACTGACGCTGGCACAGCCGCTGATCCTGAACGGCGGCACCGTCACGCTGGGCGGCGAAAACGCCTTCACGTTCACCGGCCTGACGGCCATGCTGAACAGCACCACGCTCAACGTCACCGACACCGCCGGGGCCACGCTGGCCGGCATCATCACCGACGACAACGGCGCCCGCGCGGTCACGTTCACCGGCACCGGCACGCTGACGCTGCCCAACGCCAACAACTACGCGGGCGGCACCGTCCTTAGCGCCGGCGGCGCCACCGGCGCCGGCACCCTGGTGCTGGGCAACGGTACCACCCGGGGCGTCAGCGCCGTCCAGACCCTCACCCTCAGCGGCGCCACGGGCGGCACCTTCACCCTGACCTTCAATGGCCAGACCACCGCCCCCATCGCCTACAGCGCGACCGCGGCCACGCTGGTGACCAACATCCAGAACGCCCTGAATGCGTTGTCGTCCATCGGCCTGACGGGCGGCATGCCCAACGCCCTGGTGGCCGCGGGCACCACGGCCGGCACCTTCACGATCACGTTCCAGAACGCCCTGGCCGCCACCGCCGTGCCGACGCTGCTGGCCAACGGCGATGGCCTGACCGGCACCACCCCGACGGCTGCCGTCACCGTCACGACCCCCGGCGTGGCCGTCTTCAACAGCTCGCTGGGCACCGGTACGATCACGCTGACGGCTGGCGTCCTCCAGACCTCCGCCCCGTTGCGGTTGAACAACACGATCTCGGCCACCGCCAGCTTCGTCGCCTTCACCGGGAGTGCCCTGACCCTGGCCGGTTCGCTCGGCATTAACAGCGCCAGCACCTTCCTGCTGACGAACACCGTCTTCGTCAACGGCACCACCACCGGCACCGCGTTGACGCTGACCAACCAACCGCTGCCGGCCGGCAACGCCACCCTGACCAACACCGGCACCCTGGCCATCCAGAACACCGACTCCGCCGGCCCGATCACCGTCAACGCCGGCACGCTGGTCGTCGGCGGCAACGGCGCGCTGACGGGGGCCGCCAACACGAACGCGGCGCAGACCATCACTTTCGGCGGGACCAACACCATTGGCGGCATGTTCACCCTGACCGTCCTGGGCCGCACCACGGCGCCCATCTCCTGGGACTCGACCACCGCCAACCTGCAAGCCAACATCCAGACCGCCCTCGACACCCTGCTCGGCGCCGGCACCACTGTGGTTTCCAACTCCGCCAACCCCACCGTCACATTCCAGGGCGTCCTGGGGGGCCAGCCCATCCCCTTGATGACCGCCAGCGGCGTCGGCCTGACCGGCACCAACCCGACCGTGACGGTCACCAACACCACCAACGGCGCCTCGGCCATCACCATCAACACCGGAGGCACGCTGGTCCTGGACAACTCCAGCACCAACAACGCCAACCGCGTCAGCGACACGGCCAACATCCTGCTCAATGGCGGCATGCTCATCTACCTGGGCAACGGCACCGCCGCCTCGACCGAGACGGTGGGGAACCTGAACCTCGGCGCCGGCAACTCGACGGTCAACGTCGTCCCTGGCTCGGGTCAGGCCGCCACGCTCACCTTCAACAACCTCGGCAACCGCCTGCCGGGCGGCCTGGTCAACTTCAACGGCGCCAACCTGGGCGGCTTCACCGGCACGAACAGCCAGATCGTCTTCACGAACGCGCCGACGCTGGTCAACGGCATCCTGCCCTACGCGCTGGTCAACGGAAGCGACTTCGCCACCATCGGCGGCAGTGGCATGACCATCCAGGCCCTCAGCGCCACCAGCCCCAACAGCAGTAACTTCGCCACCTCGTTGCCGACGGACGGCACGGCGGTGGCCACGGTGAACTACAAGCTGACCGACCCCGGCACGCTCACCCTGACGGGCGCCACCGCCATCAACGGCCTGCTGATCGTCGGCGCCACAATGCCGACCGTGCTGAACCAGGGGGGCAACAGCCTGACGCTCGACACCCTGGCCTTCAGTGGTACGCAGGCCGCGACGATCTCGGGCGGCAGCATCGCCCTGGGCATGACCGAGGGCGTCTTCATGACCGCCCCCGGCGCCACCGCGACCCTGTCCAGCAACGTCACCGGCAGCGGCGGCCTGACCGTCGGCGGCGCCGGCACGCTCACCCTGAGCGGCACCAACACCTACACCAACAGCAGTTCCAGCCAGACCCTGAACATCATCGGCGCGCCCACCGCCGGCACGTTCACGCTAACCTTCAACGGCCAGACCACGACCGCCCTGAACTACAACGCCCTGGCGAGCGACATCCAGAACGCCCTGCAGGCGCTGCCGAACATCGGCAGCGGCAACGTGCTGGTCACGGGCACCAACCCCGGCCCCTTCACGGTCACCTTCACCGGCGCCCTGGCGGCCACGCCGCTGGCGACGCTGGCACTGGGCACCAATAGCCTCACCGGCGGCACCACCCCCACCGTCCTCGTGGAGGTGGCGACCGCCGGCCTGGTTGCCACCACGTTGGCGGGCGGCACCCTGGTCCTGGGCGGCACCAACGCCCTGGCCGCGGGCGGTTTGCAGGCCATCGCCGGCACCCTCCAGGGCGGCATCGCCCCAACCACGGCGCCGCTGACGCTGACCAATTCGCTGCTGCTCAGCACCAGCACCGTCACCTTCGGCGGCACCCACCCGTTCGTGGTGACCGGCGGCGTCACGCTGAACGGCATCAACAACCTGCTCACCGTCAACACCAACACGACCTTCGCGGGCCAGGTCAGCAACGGCATCACGGCGGCCACTCTGACCAAGCAGGGCACCGCCACGCTGTACCTGACCAGCAACGTCAATAACTTCACCGGCCAGACGACAGTCGCCAGCGGTTACCTCAACGTCCAGGCCGCCAACGCCCTGGGCACCAGTTCCGCCGTGACGGTCGCCAGCGGCGCCGCGCTCCAGCTGCAAGCCTCGCTCAACGCCAACGGCAGCTTCACCTTCTCCCGGGCCCTGACGCTCTACGGCAACGGCCCGACCGGCAACGGCGCCCTGGAGAGCGTGCTCGGCACCAACGTCGTCTCGGGCACCATCACCCTGAACACCGCCGCGACCATCGGCGTCACCTCCGGCGCCCTGACCCAGACTGGCGTCATCAGCGGGCCCGGCGACCTGACCAAAGCCGGTGGCGGCACCTTCAACATGACCGCCGCCAACAGCTACACCGGCAACACGATCCTGGCCAACGGCATCACCACCGTGGCCACGAACGCCTTCGTCCTTGGCGCGAGCACCGGCAACGCGGTCGTCAACAGCGGCGCCACACTGGCCATCGTCAACGGCTCGGGCGGCATCTTCGCCGCCAAGACGCTGATCCTCAACGGCACCGGCTACGCCGGCTACAACCTCGCCGGCGCCCTGGTCAGCACCACCGTGAACGCCACGCAGACCTGGATGGGCAATGTCGTCCTCAACCCCGGCGCCACCATCGGCGTCACCACCGGCGGCAACCTGATCCTCGACGGCATCGTCAGCGGCACCGGCGACCTGACCAAGGTCGGCCCCGGCACCCTGACCCTGCCCGCGGCCGAGACCTACAGCGGCAACACAGTGGTCAACGGCGGCACGCTCGTCCTGCAGATCGCCGGCACTGCCCTGAACTCGCCGAACTTCATTGTCAACCCCGGCGCCACGCTGACCATCGACAACAACCAGAACGGCAGCACCACGTCGGTGCTGCTGACCAACCGCATCGCCGACACCGCGGGCGTCACCCTGAACGCGGGCACGTTCAACTTCATCGCCAACCCGGGCACGGGCGGCGTCCTCAACGGCTTCCAGGTCGGCGGCGCCCTGGCCAACACCGAGACCATCGGCACCCTGACCCTGGGCGCCGGCTCCTCGACCATCCAGACCGGCTACACCTCGGCCCCGAACGCCGCCACCTCCTCGACGCTGACCGCCGCCAGCCTGGTGCGCAACGCTGGCGCCACGGTCAACTTCCAGTCCAACGCCGGCGGCCTGAGCACCGCCCTGCTCGGCAGCACCTTCAACAAGGTGACGTTCACCAGCGCTCCCACCACGGTCGGCAACGGCGGCGGCATCCTGCCCTACGCCCTGGCGAGCAACAACTTCACCAGCGGCGAGGACTTCGCCACCTATGACCAGGTTGCCAACAGCATTGCTGCGTTCACCAACTACGCGACCTCCCTCGCCACCGCGGGCGCCGGCGACACCGTCAAGCTGGCCGCCGTCGAAACGCTGACCGGCAACAAGACGATCAACGGCCTGCTGCTGGTCGGCGGCACGGTTGGCCTGGCGGGCAACACCCTGACGATCACCAGCGGCGGCCTGGCCGCCACCGCGACCAACGCTGCCACCACCAGCACGGTCATCGGCGGCACGGTGGCGTTCGGCAGCGCCGAGGGCGTCATCAACACCGTCAACAACGGCGGCAACGCGGCCAGCCTGGTCTTCCAACCCCTGACCACGGGCAGCGGCGGCCTGACGGTCGGCGGCAACGGCGTCGTCACACTGCCCAACGCCAGCACCGTCACCGGCCCCTCGACCTTCGCGGGCGGCACCCTCAACCTGGGCAACGGCACGGGCCTGGGCACCGGCACGCTCAGCCTCATCAGCGGCACCCTGCAGGGCCTGGCCGCGATCACGATCAACAACCCGCTGGCCCTGAACAACAGCAACGTCACGCTCGCCGGCAACCAGAACCTGACCTTCACCGGCAGCGGCACGCTCAGCGACACCGGTACGGCCGCGGGCACGTTCGCCAGCACCGTGAACGTTACCGACACGGCCCTGACCGTCTTCTCGGGAGCGCTCGGCGGCAGCGGCAGCCTGTTCCTCAGCGGCACGGGCAACGTGGTGCTGTCCGGGGCCAACACGTACTCCGGCGGCACGTTCGTGACCGGCAACCTCATCGTGGTGGTCGGCAGCAACAGCGCCTTCGGCACCGGCACCCTGGCTCTGACGACCGGCACACTCCTGGCCGACGCCGCCGGGCACACCCTGGCCAACAACTTCGTCCTCAACGGCTTCGGCTTCGTCTTCGGCGGCAGCAGTTACAACGGCGCGAGCAGCGGCTCCACGGCGAACAGCAACCTGACCTTCAGCGGCACGGGCGTGCTCGCCTACGTGAACACGACGATGTCGATCTCGACGACTCTCGTGGTGTCCAACACGACCACGTTCGGCGGCACGATCAGCGGGCCGGGCGGCCTGCTGGTGACCGGGCCGGGCAACCTCGTCCTGGCGGGCACGAACACCTATGCCGGCGGCACCGCCCTCAACTCCTCCGGCATCGGCCTGGCCGCCGTCCAGTTCACCACGTCCGCCACCTCGACGGTGACGGGGATCAACTTCCCCGGGTTGACGCCGCTGTTCGCGCACCTCGACCCGGTCGTCAATTACGTGACGCAGAACGGCTTCATCCCGCCGGTCGGCTTCCTCAACCCGCCCCCGGTCCCGGGCGGCCTGCCGATCGCCGGTGACGCCCTGACGGAGAGCGGCTACCTGAACATCGTGACGCCGGGCAACTACACCTTCCAGTTCCTCGGCGACGACGGCGCCGTGGTGTATCTGGACGGCGTCCTCATCACCCACGGCGACGGTGTGAACCAGACGGCGACCAGCGTCACCCTGCCGCTGGCCGCGGGCCTGCACAGCCTGCAGATCCGCGTGAACAACAACACCGGCGGCGCGCAGGCGGTCCTGAACTACTCTGGCCCGGACACCAACAACGTCAACGTGCAGGTCCAGCCGGGGGCGCTGTCGAACCCACTGGGCACGGCCGGCACGCTCCAGGTCACGAACGCCAGTTCCCTGGGCACCGGCCCGGTGGCGCTGTCCAACGGCGTCCTGCAGGCCACGAATGCGGTGACGATCAGCAACCCGGTGTCGATTACCGGCGGAGCGCTGCCGCTGGTGTTCGCCGGCAGCAACATCACCATCGCTAACTCGGCCACCCTGACCGGCAACGTCAACCTGTCGGTGAACAACACGACCACCTTCAACGGCGACCTCGCCAACGCATCCGGCCTGGTCCCCGCAATCCAACTGCTGGCCGCCGGACTGACCCTGACCAGCCAGCCAGTGACCGTCGGCACCACGACCTACACCGGCAACGGCAACCTGGTGTTCACCAACTCGGTCAGCTACTCCGGCCCGACCAGCGTCAGCGCCGGCACCCTGACGCTGAGCGGCAACGGCGCCCTGACGCAGACTGCCGGGGCCAACGCCACGCAGACCGTCAGCATCATCAAGGCCGCCAGCGGCACGTTCACGCTGACCTTCAACGGCCAGACCACCGGGACCATCACTTACAGCACGACGCCGACCGTCACGGCCCAGAACATCCAGGCCGCCCTCGCCGGGCTGTCCAACGTCGGCATCGGCAACGTCACTGTCAACTTCGTGCCGGGCAGCAGCGCCAATAACCAGCAGATCCTCGTCGCCTTCGTCGGTGCCCTGGCCGGGCAGGCCCTGCCGACGATGTCGATCAACATCAGCGGCATGACCGCGTCGGCGCAATTCGTCCTCGGCAGCGTCGCGACGACGACGGTCGGCGCCGCCGGCCTGACGATCAATACCGGCGGCACCGTCGTGCTGGACAACACCACGGTCAACAACACCAACCGCCTGAACGACGCCGCCACCGTCGCCCTGGGCGGCGGCACGTTCAAGCTGCTCGGCAACGCCAACGCCCCGTCGTCCGAGACGCTCGGGGGAGTCGGACTGGTGAGCGGCAACTCCACCATCTTCACGCAGGCCGGCACCGGCCAGTCCGTCAAGCTGACCGCGCCCACCGCCCTGCGCCTGCCCGGCGCCACGGTCAACTTCGTGGCCGGCGGCGGCCAGGTTCTGGGCAGCGCCACCAACCAGGTGCTGCTCAGTGGCGTGGCGTCCGCATCCCTGTTGATCGGCGGCATCGTGCCGTTCGCCACCGTCACCGACGCCAGCACGGTCACCGGCAACACCACCGGCTTTAACCTGGCCACGGCCACCGACACCACCAGCGGCGCCAGCATCCAGGCCCTCACCACCTACGACACCAGCAACGTCCTCGTCACCAGTTCGCAGGCCCTGACCGGGATGGTCAACGCCGTGCTGATCGTTGGCGACGGCATCAACGTGAGCGGCGCCGCGCTGACCGTGAGCAGCGGCGTGGTGGCCAGCAGCGGCGGCAACACGACCGGCAATACGGTGTCCGTCGCCGCCCTGACGCTGGGCTCGACCGAGGGCATTTTCACCGCCTACACCCATGCGACGACGGCCGCGCCGGCTGGCGGCAACCTGAAGTTCACCGGCACCATCACCGGCACCGGCGGCCTGACCTTCTCCGGGCCGACCTCGACCGCGTCCACCACCGCCGGCGTGGTGGCCGTGAACGGCGCCAACAGCATCATCGGCGCCGTGAACCTCAACAGCGGTACGCTCAGCCTCGGCAACAGCCTGGCCCTGGGCAGCGTCCCGGTCGCGGCCTCGGTCATCGTCCCCAACTTCAGCTTTGAAACGCCCGCCCAGGGGACCGGTTACGTTTATAACCCGACCGGCGGCTCCTGGACCTTCCTGGGCCAGAGCGGCCTTGCCGGCAACGGCAGCGCTTTCGGCCCGCCCAACGCGCCCAACGGCGTCCAGCAAGATTTCCTCCAGAACCTGGGGAGCTTCTCGCAGAGCCTCACCTTCCCGGTCGCGGGGACATACGCCATCACCTTCTATTCCGCCGGCCGCAACGGCTACGGCTCGAACCCCTTCCAGGTGCAGATCGACGGGGTGCAGATCGGCTCGACGATCACTCCGGTGGTCAATGTCTACGGTGCGTACACCATTACCTTCACGGTCTCGTCCAGCGGGGCCCACACCCTGGGCTTCGTGGGTACGAACTCCACCAGCAGCGACTTCACGTCGTTCATCGACAACATCTCCATCGTGCAGGTGCTGGTCGGCACCCAGGAGGCCACGGTGTACCTCAACGGCGGCACGTTGCTGGCGAGCACTGCGGTGACGCTGCCCCAGCCTGTCGTCCTGAACAGCAGCAACGTCACTCTGGGCGGGAGCAATTCCCTGGTGTTCACGGGAGCGGTCACACTGGCCGGCCTCAACAACACCCTGAACGTCACCAACACTGCCCCGACCATCATCACCGGCGTTGTGAGCGACGCCGCCGTCAGTCCCGCCCAATCGCTGACCAAGACGGGCGCCGGCACCCTGATCCTGACCGGCGCCAACACCTACTCGGCCCAGACCAACATCCTCGCCGGCGTCGTCAACGTCCAGAGCGCCACGGCGCTCGGCGCCACGCCCGACCAGCCCCCGGTGTCCTCCTTGGCCAACGCCGCCGTCGCGAACGCGGGCGGCACCATCGTCGGCGCCGGCGCCACGCTGCAGGTGCAGGGCGGCATCACCGTCAACGAGGCGGTGGCGCTCAACGGCGGCACGCTGGAGAGCGTGACCGGGACCAACACCTTCGGCGGCTCGATCAACCTCCTGGCGTCCAGCACCATCGCGGTGGACGCGGGCCAGCTGACGGTGAGCAGCCAGGTCGCCGGCAGCGCGGACCTGACCAAGACAGGCGGCGGCACCCTGGTGCTGACGGACAACAACACCTACACCGGCCAGACCAACGTCAACGCCGGCATCTTGACGCTCGGCAGCATCGGCGGCACCGCCGGCCCCAACACGCTCGGGGCGGCGACGGGCAGCGTCGTCGTCGCCGCCGGCGCCACCCTGCAGCTCAACCCGGGCGCCGGCACCACCTACACCAGCAAGCAGTTGATCCTGAACGGTTCGGGCCTGGGCCTGACCACCTCCGGCCTGCTGCTGCCCACCGGCGCCCTGGAGAACATCACCAACGCCACCAGCGTCTGGACCGGCAACATCATCCTGAACACGCCGGACGCCACGGTCAGCGGCACGACGGGCACCCTGGTGCTGGCCGGCACCGTGAGCGGCACGGGCAGCCTGACCAAGGTGGGGACCGGCACCGTCGTCCTGGCCGCGACCGACACCTACACCGGCGCCACCACGGTGAGCGCCGGCACACTGACCCTCGGCAGCGTCGGCAGCATCCAGACCACCGCCAGCGTCACGCTGAACAATTCGTACGCGTCCGGCGCCAATCTGACCGTGGACAACCAGAACGCCTACGCCGGGGCGGCCAGCGGCTACAACGTGCCCAACCGGCTGGGCGGCACGGTCGGCGTGACGCTGAACAACGGCGTGTTCAACCTGATCGGCAACAATACCTCAGGCTCCGGCAGCGCCGAGTCGGTGTCTACCCTGACCGTCAACAGCGGCGCCTCGTTCATCAACCAGACCAGCGGCTCGGGCCTGAATGCCTCCGCCGTCCTGACGGTCGGCACCCTGACCCGCAACCAGGGGGCGACCCTCGGTTTCGTGCCGGGTGGCAGCGCCGGGGTCAACAACAGCTTTAACAGCGCCTTCAACAAGGTGCTTATCAACACGCTCGGCACCGGGGTGGCCATGGTCAACGGCATCCTGCCGTGGGCGACGGTCGGCACCCTCGGGGCGACGAGCGGCACGCCCGGTGGCTCGGCCATCGTCGGCCAGTACGACTTCGTGACCCTGGTCCCCAGCGGCACCGCCAGCAGCGTCGCAGCCTTCACCAACTACAAGACCTCGCTGGCCGCCGCCGGCCCGACCGACACTGTCCGCCTGACGGCCAGCGAGACCCTGACGTCCAACAAGGTGGTCAACGCCATCATGGTCGCCGGCACCACCGCCGGGATCAACGTCACGATCACGCAGAACAATTTCACCCTGGGCGTGACCGCCGGCGCCATCATGTCGATGGGCAACCAGCTGCTAACCATCAGCGGCGGCACGGTCGATTTCGGCACGTCCGAGGGCATCCTGAACCAGAACAACGCCAACATCACGGTCAACAGCACGCTGTCCGGCAGCGGCGGCCTGACCGTGACCGCCACCACCGCGGGCAACATCACCCTGAACGCCGCCAACAACCTGACGGGCAGCACCTACCTCAACTCGACCGGCAGCACCACGCTGACCGTGGGCAACCTCAGCGCGCTCGGCAGCGGTGCCCTGACGCTGACGAGCGGCTCGTTGACCAACAGCGTCGGCAACAACTTCGTCGTGGCCAACCCGGTCAACTTCAACGACAGCGTGTTCACGTTCGGCAGCTCGGCCAACCGCTTCGTCCTCACCGGCCCGATCGCGTTGACGGGCAACAACCAGATCACCGCCGATTCCAACGCCACCGTCGGGCAGGCGACCTTCTTCAGCGGCGTCATCAGCGGCACCGGTTCGCTCAACCAGCTCGGCGGCGCCCTGGTGATTCAGAACCCGAACAACACCTACTCCGGCGGGACCAACCTCGCCGCCGGCAACCTGATCGTGACGGCCAGCGACACCGTCAGCGGCGGCAACGTGACCAAGGGCCCGCTCGGCACCGGCGCCGTCAACCTCACCGGCGGCCTCTTCCAGGCCGCCGCCAGCAACGTTTCGGATTACACGGTCAACGCCATCACCCTGCACAACGCGATCATCCTGGCCAACGCGAACACCATCGTCGCGGGTGGTGCCCAAACGAACGCCGGCGGAGGTGGCAACATCACCCTGGCGGGCCCTGTGACCCTCTCCGGCAACAACACGCTGGGCGTCACGGCCGGCTTCAACTTCATCATCTCGGGCACCATCAGCGGCAGCGGTTCGCTGACCAAGACCAACAACGGCTCCTTGCTCCTCAACGGCAATAACACCTTTACCGGCGGCCTCACGGTCGGCTTCAGCGCCGGCGTCCTCGGCAACGTCGGCAACGTGATTATCGGCAACAACAATGCCCTGGGCAGCGGCGTGCTCACGCTGGCGGGCGGCGCCTTCCAGGACGACGGCAACAGCGCGCTCACCGTGAGCAACAACGTGATCCTCGCCGCCGGCACCACCAGCACCATTAACGCGATCAACCCGAGCCTCCCGTTCACCTTCACCGGCTACGTCGGCGGCACCGGCAACCTGGTCAAGGGCTTCGCCAGTTTGACCACTTACGAAAGCACGATGGACGATGTCCTGACGCTCAATTTCCTGAACAACTCTCTGATCACCGGCGGCACCTTCACCTTGACGCTCAACGGCGCCACCACCGGCACCATCGCGTGGAGTTCGACCCCGGCCATGCTGGTCACGAACATCCAAAACGCGCTGAACCTCCTGCCGAGCGCCATCGTCGGCCCCTATCAGCCCGTCGTCAACGGCACCAGCCTCAGCGCCATTTCGATCACGTTCCAGACGCTCACCCCCAACGCCAACGGCGGGGCCACCCCGACCGTGTCCTTCAACGGCGCGGGCCTGACCCTGGCCGGCACTGGCGTCGCCACGATCGCCGCCTCTCCGAGTGGCGCCACCGAAGCGACCAATACCGTCACCATCACCACCACCGCTGCCCACGGCTTCCTGGTCGGCCAGTACGTCACCATCACCGGTGTTGGCGTCACCGGCTATAACGGCACCTACCTCATTACCTCG
Source organism: uncultured Gemmataceae bacterium (assembly GCA_963750165.1). Lineage (GTDB taxonomy): Bacteria > Planctomycetota > Planctomycetia > Gemmatales > Gemmataceae > CAVVPN01. The sequence goes on from CAVVPN010000003.1 coordinate 3,210,671, forward strand.
GTCCCGACCGCGACCAGTTTCACCTACATCGATCCGACCACCGGCCTGGCGGCCTCGGGCGGTGGTTCGGCGGCGGTTGTCTCTTCGATCAGCCCGACCCTGGGTTCCGGTACGCTCAACCTGCAAGGTGTGTCGCTCTACACCGGCACCACTACCGTCAATCAGGGCAAGCTGAGCCTGAGCGGCGGCGGCCAACTTGTGAACACGACCGCGGTGACGGTCAACCCCGGCGCCACGCTGACCCTGGACAACACCGGCGCCAATAACTCCAACCGCATCAACGACGCGGCCAACCTCACCCTGAACGGCGGCAACTTGACCTTGCTGGGCACCGCCAACGCCGCCTCGTCCGAGACCCTGGCGGCTCTCATCCTGGGCGCCGGCAACTCGACCATCACGACCACGGCCGGCACCGGCACCGGTTCGGTCGCCCTGACGCTGGCGAACTTCGTCCGCAATACAGGCGGCATCGTCAACTTCGTCGCCGGCGGCGGTCAGATTCTCGGCAGCGCGACGAACCAGGTGATCGTTAACCAGATGGCGGCGACCATCTTGACCGGTGCTGCCACGGGCATCCTGGCGGGCGCGACGGTGACCGACGGCACCACCACCGTCAATGTCGATGCGGGCACCGCCAACTCCGGCGGCTTCAACCTGGTTACGGCCGGGGCTTTGTCCACCGGCTCCACTACCAGTTTGGCCGCGCTGACGACCTACGTAAGTTTGAACCTCACCGCCGGCAACAACCCGACGGACAACGTCTTCGTCAACTTGACCGGGGCTCAGGCGCTGGGCACCGCGAACACGGTGAACGCCATCCTGTTTAACACCGACGGCCTCAACCTCACCGGGACCTCGCTCACGTCCGCCTCGGGCATGTACGTGTTCGCCGACACCGGCAACACCGGCAACACCATCGCCGTCAGCCCGAGCGTGACCGGCGAAGGCATCTTCATCACGAACAATAGCCCCGGCACCACGGGCGTCACCAACATCACCGGCGTCATCCCGGCCACGGCGACGGCCCTGACCATCGGCGGCACTGGCTCGCTCGCCCTGAGCGGGGCCAACCTCAACACCGGCACGGTCAATCTCGATTCCGGCAACCTGATCCTTGGTAATGCCACGGCCATTGGCCCTGCCGCCACGATCCTCGCCGCCTACGGCGGCACCATTTCGACCGCCGCCGCCCTCACGATCGCCAACCCGCTCCAACTGCGGACCGGGGCCGCCTACCTGACCTTTACCGGCGCCAACAACATCACCTGGTCCGGCGCCATTTCCCTTGGCGGTTCGCTCGCCGTGGATATGAACACGAGCACGACGACTTTCGCGTTCGGCGGGCAGGTCAACAGCTACTTCGGCATCACCAACGTCATCGAAGGAACGCTCACCATCACCTCCACGGGCGACGGTGCCTGGAACAACAACCAGATCGCCAGCAACGGCGGCCAGGGCGATTTGCTCATCATCGGCAACGGCCAGGCCGGCACGCAAGCCACCGTGAACGACAATACGAACTCCCTGCCCAACAATACCAACACCACCATCAACAACACCGGCAACTATTTCGTCGGCCCCACCTCTGGCGACGCCGTGGGTGGCTTCATTCTCAACGGCGGCACCCTGTCGCAGCTCATCCTGAACCTTGAGGACGCCATCGTGGCTCTGCCCAGCGCCATCCCCTCGAGCATTTCCGGCAGTTTCTCGCTCGCCCGAACCGGTGGCGTCACCGCCAGCGTGGGCGCCGGCTACAACGTGATTAACGTGTTCCCCGGTGTTGGCGCCGCGGCAGGGGACGAATTGACCATCAGTTCCGCAATCGCATCTGGGTCTTCCGGCAACGGCTTCACGGTCACGAAGATCGGCGCGGGCACGCTCATCTACGCGGGCTCCAGCGCCAGCAGCTACACCGAACCGACCAACGTGGACGAGGGCACCCTGGTGCTCGCCAAGACCGCGGCCGCCTTCGCCGGCCCGCTGGTCGTTGGCGATTTCAACGGCGCGGACGTGGTTCGCGTCCTGAGCAACACCAACCAGCTCAACAGCCAGGCGGTCACGGTCAGCGGTTCCGGCACCTTGAACGCCGCGTCGGGCGGGTCGGTCTATCAACTCATCCTCAGCGGCCTCACGTCCGGCACGTTCACCATCACCGTGAACACCATCGCCGGGTCGCAGACGACGGCGGCCCTGCCGTTCAACGCGACCCGGGCCCAGGTGCTGGCCGCCCTGCAGGCGTTGACCACGGCCATCCCGAACCCCGCGACCGACCTCCAGGTGGTTGTCAGCGGCGTCCTGGCCACCGCCACCGCGGGCGGCGTCTACGACCTCTTCTTCCAGGGCACCCTCGCCAACCAGAACGTCACCGTCAGTCTGAGCGCGGGGACCGCGACGGTCGTCTACGCCGGCGCCAGTTCCGTGGTCGGCACGACGGGCACTCTGGACCTGCGCGGCGGCCTGGTGTCGCTCGGCAACGCCAACCTGAGCGTCGGCGGCACCATCCAGGGCACCCCCTACAACGGCACCACGACCAGCCAGATTGTCAACGACTACAGCCACATCGCCGCCTCCCCGACCGGGGCCACCGAGTCGGGCACCACCGTGACCATCACCACCACGACGCCGCACGGCTATCAGGTTGGGCAGCTGGTCCAGATCGCCGGCGTGGGCGTGGCGGGCTACAATGGCCCGTTCACGATCACGGCCGTGCCGTCCGCGACCACCTTCACCTACACGGCGGCCTCCGGCCTGACCGCCTCGGGCGGCGGCTCCGTCCTGGCCATCAACGCGGTCATCACCGCCACCGGGGCCAGCGAAACCGGCAACACCGTCACCATCACGACCACGGCGGCCCACGGCCTGCAAACCGGGCAGGTCGTCTCCATCGCTGGCGTCGGCGTGAAGGGCTACAACGGCATCTTCACGATCACCTCGGTCACGGCGATGGGCTTCACCTACACCGACCCCTTGAGCGGCCTGGCCGCCTCGGGTGGCGGTACGGTGGCCGTCGCCCCGGCCACCGCCACGGTCCTGACCGGCAACAACGGCCTGTTGACCCTGACCACCTCCACGGCCCTGAACACCGCCGATGCCGGTGGCACCCCGGCCCTGAACATCGGCGCCGTCATCGCCGGCGGCGGCAACGCCGTCACCAAGGGCGCCAACGGCACGGTCATCCTCAGCGCCGGCGCGCCCGACACCGGCACCGGCACCTGGACTGTCAACAGCGGCACCCTGCTCCTGAGCGACACCGGCGGCCTCGCCCTGCCGGGCAACCTGACCGTCGGCGACCTGCTCGGCGGCTCCGGCGCCACCAAGGGCGACGTGGTCCGCCTGACGCTTCCGAACCAGCTCGTCTCGACCGCCGCGGTCACGGTCAACAATTCGGGCTTGCTGGACCTGAACGGCAACAACCAGGCAGTCGGGCAGTTGACCCTCACTGGCGGCGCCGTCACGACCGGCACCGGCACGCTGACGCTGAACGGCCCGGTGTTCGGCACCTGGAACGTCGCCAACCAAACACCGGCGACGATCAGCGGCAATGTCTCGCTGGGCGGCGGCGTCCGCCAGTTCGACGTGCAGCCGGGCAGCCTGCCCAACAGCCAGAACGACCTGATCGTCAGCGCAAACATCAGCGGTGTCACCAGCGGCGACGGCATCACCAAGACCAACGGCGGCAAGCTGGCGCTGACGGGCACCAACAGTTACACCGGCCCGACCACGGTGAACGGCGGCACCCTGCTCGTGGACGGCACGCAGCCGAATAGCCCAGTCGTGGTCAACTCCGGCGCCACCCTGGGCGGCACCGGCACGGTGGGCATGTTGACCGCGCTGGGCGGCACGGTCAACCCCGGCGACCCGGTGTCCAGCACGGGCACGCTCAGCGCGACGACCAGCGGCAACCTCAGCAGCGGCAGCCTGACCGTTGAGATTGCCGGTTCGACAGGCCACTTCACCAAGGACGTGCTCAACCTGGGCACCGCCGTACTGACGCTGGGCGGCACCTCGACGTTGAACCTCGACCTGGCCGGCCTGACCTCCGCCACCGGCGGCCCGATCACCATCATCCAGGACGGCGGCACCACCGGGACGTTCACCACCGTCAACCTCCTCAACAGCCCGAACGGCGTCACGGCTGTTTTGGGCTACACGGCCAACACGGTGACGGTGAACATTGTCGCGTCCATCACACACCTGGGCATCAGCGCCCCGGCCACGGTCACGGCCAACATCCCCTTCACGTTCACGGTGACGGCCCTGGACGCCTTCAACAACCCGGTCTCGGGTTACCTGGGGACGGTACACTTCACCAAGAGCGACAGCGGCACCGGCTCGGCCGTGCCCGCCGACTACACCTTCGTGGCCGGCGACCACGGCGTCCACACCTTCACGGGCGGTGCCACCTTCGTGACCCTCGGCAGCCAGACGCTGACTGCCACCGACACCGTCACCAGTTCCATCACCGGCACCACTTCCGTCACCGTCAGCAACACTGCCAACCCCGCCACCCACTTCCTGGTCAGCGCCCCGAGCAGCGCCAGCGCCGGGAGCGCCTTCAGTTTCACGGTGACGGCCCTGGACGCCTCCAACAACCCGACCGCGGGCTACACGGGCACGATCCACTTCACCAGTTCGGACGGCGCCGCCACGCTGCCGGCCAACGCCATGCTGACCAACGGCACCGGCACCTTCACTGCCACCCTGAACACCGGCGGCAGCCAGACGATTACTGCCACCGATACGGTGACCAGCAGCATCACCGGCACCAGCAACATCATCAACGTCAGCACTGCCGCCAACCCCGCCACGCATTTTGTGGTCAGCGCCCCGAGCAGCGCCATCGCGGGCAATGCCTTCCTGGTCATGGTGACGGCACAGGACCAGTTCAACAACACCGCCACGGGCTACACGGGGACGGTCCACTTCACCAGCACCGACGGCACCGCCACGCTGCCGGCCAACGCCATGCTGACCAACGGCGTCGGCTACTTTGTCGTCACGCTGAAGACCGCCGGCAGCCAGACCGTGACCGCCACCGACACGGTGACCAGCACCATCACCGGCACCAGCAGCGCCATCACGGTCAGCGCCGCCGCGGCCACGCACTTCGGCGTCACCGCTCCCGCCACGGCCACCGCCGGGACGGCCTTCAGTTTCACGGTGACGGCCCTGGACGCCTACAACAACACGGCGACGGGCTACAGCGGCACCGTCCACTTCACCAGCACGGACGGCAGCGCCGTATTGCCGGCGAACGGCACGCTCACCAGCGGCACCGGCACCTTCAGCGCCACGCTGAAGACGGCGGGTAGCCAGACCTTGACCGCCACCGACACCGTCACCAGTTCCATCACCGGCACCAGCGGCGCCATCACGGTCAGCGCCGCCGCCGCCAGCCACTTCAGCGTCACGGCCCCGGCCACGGCCACGGCAGGCAGCGCCTTCAGCTTCACGGTCACGGCGCAGGACGCCTTCAACAACACCGCCACGGGTTACAGCGGCACCGTCCACTTCACCAGTAGCGACGGCCAGGCCGTGGTCCCGGCCAACAGCACGCTCACCAGCGGTGTGGGCACCTTCAGCGCCACGCTGAAGACGGCGGGTAGCCAGACCCTGACCGCCACCGACACGGTGACCAGCAGCATCACCGGCACCAGCGGCACGGTCACGGTCAGCGCCGCCGCCGCCAGCCACTTTAGCGTCACCGCCCCGGCCACGGCCACGGCGGGCAGCGCCTTCAGCTTCACGGTCACGGCCCTGGACGCCTTTAACAACACCGCCACGGGTTACAGCGGCACCGTCCACTTCACCAGCACCGACGCTCAGGCCGTGGTCCCGGCGAACAGCACGCTCACCAGCGGCACCGGCACCTTCAGCGCCACGCTGAAGACGGCGGGTAGCCAGACCCTGACCGCCACCGACACCGTCACCAGTTCCATCACCGGCACCAGCGGCGCCATCACGGTCAGCGCCGCCGCCCTGAGTCGCTTGCTGGTCAGCACCCCGGCCGGCGCCACCACCGGCACCCCCATCAGCTTCACCGTCACCGCCGTGGACGCCTATGGCAACGCCGCCGCCGGCTACAGCGGCACCGTCCACTTCACCAGTTCCGACGCCGCCGCCACCCTGCCCGCCGACAGTCCCCTGACCAGCGGCACCGGCACCTTCAGCGCCACCTTCGCCACCAGCGGCGCCCAGACCCTGACCGCCACCGACACGGTCACCAGCAGCATCACCGGCACCAGCACCGTTGCGGTACGCGGCCTGGTGGTCACCGCCTTCACGCCCACGCCCACCGGCTTCACCGTCGCCTTCAGCAAGCCGTTCGTCAACAGCAGTGCCAGCCCGCTCAACCTTTACGACGCCGGCTCCGCCGGCTACGGCGCCGCCGATGTCACCCTGGTCGGCTCCGGCGGCATTGGTACGGTCAAGGGTTCGCTGCTCATCGACCCGAGCAACCAGAGCTTCACCTTCCTCAAGACCGACCTGGTCACCGGCGGCGGCACCTCCGGCCTGCTGGCGGCCGGCACCTACACCGTCACCCTGGTCAGCGGCGCCACTGCCTTCAAGGACGCCACCGGCGCCCCGCTCGACGGCAACAACGACGGCGTCAACGGCGACAGCTACGTCACCACCTTCACCGTGGCGGCCAACACCGCGGTGGTAGTGACCGTGCCCGACTTCGCCCGCGGCCCCGACGCCACCGACCCGATCAACCTGCCCAACAGCGGCACCAATGGCATCCCCATCGCCCTGAATAACGGCGCCGGCGTCACCGACGGCACCTTCGTGCTCAACTACAACTCCAACCTGCTGACCATCACCGGCGGCACCGTCAACTCCGCGCTCACCGGGGCCACCTTCACCGTCAGCACCTCCGGCAGCGGCACCAGCGCTCAGGCGACCATCACCTTCCACACTCCGACGGCGCTGGCGTCCGGGGTGGTGCGGCTCGGCGGCCTGACGGCCACCGTGCCGGCCAACGCGCCATACAAGTCCAAGGAACTGCTGCACTGGGCGAGCCTGTCGCTCAACAGTGGGGCCATTGCGGCGGTGGGCGACGATGCCGTCCATGCGGTGGCGTTCCTGGGCGATGTCTCGGGAGACGGCACCTACACCAGCGCCGACAGCGTGTTGATCTCGAACGTGGCGGCGGCCAAGGACAGCGGTTTCGCCGCCTACCCAATCCTCGACCCGGCGGTCGTCGGCGACATCACCGGCGACGGCCGCATCACCTCGGCGGACGCCACGGCGCTGAACCTGTACCTGGGCGGGTCCATGTCCACCCTGGTGCCGCCATACCCCGGCGCGCCGAGCAACAACCCGAGCGGCCCCGACCCGGCGCTGAGCATCCCCACCGACCTGCGGGTGGGCTCGGGCGGGTCGGTGACGGTGCCGGTGAACATCGACGACCCGCACCCCAAGGGCAGCACGGGGCTCACGCAGGCGCTGCTGGCGCTGACCTACGATCCGGCGGTGTTCGCCGTGTCGGCGGCAGACATCCAGCTGGGCAGTGTGCCGGCCGCGGGCACGGGCTGGACGCTGCAGGCACACGTGGACGCGGCGACAGGCCAGATCGGCATCGTGCTGTTCAGTGACGTGCCGATCACCAGCGCAGCGGGCGGCAGCCTGGTAACCATCGACTTCCACGTGCAGCCAGGGGCGCTGGCGGGAGCGAGCGCGATCAACCTGGCAGCACAGGTTAACCCGAACGGCCAGGGGGTGATCGCGACAGCGCTGGACGACGACCAGGGGCCGCTGACGCTGCATCCGGCGCCGACCGACGCGGCAACCGACACAGGCGTGGACGGCCAGGTGACGGTGGTTGCCGCGACCGCCCCGGGGAAGCCGGCGGTTGGTGCCGGCAAGAACGAGGTGGTTGTGGACGGCGGGTCGGTGACCGACGTGTCCACCGCAGCTGTGGCGGTCAAGCCGGTGCTGGTCGTGACCGCGCCGGTAGCGAACGGCCTGCTGCCGTTCGCCCTGCCGTCCGTCGGGGCGCCCGGGGCGTGGCGGATCAGGTGTTTCTCGCCCTGGCCGCGAGCACGGGCGCGGCCGCGCCGGCGGGCGACGGCAACCCGGCCGGCCAGTCGGGAGCGGCGTGGGTGAATGAGGCGCAGTTGTGGGCGGAGGTGGAAGCCGAGCCCGACTGGCTCACGGGGTTGGCGGGGGCGTCGGCAGATGGGGCCGGCCAGCCGTGGGGCCTCGATTTCACGGCCGCAGCTGGGCGGATCCCTGGCTCTCCGGATCTCTCGTGAACGGCAACCCAGGGCACGGTGTCACTGGCAATCCGGAGTTGGGTGGTTCGGTTGTTCCTGCCGTGCCGGTAAAGGGGGGAAGCTGCGTAAAAAAAACCGCCCAGAACAACCGACACTTTTTACTTGAGGATGGCGTATAGTCATTATAAAGGTTAATTTATGTGAGATGCGTTTCGGGCAACCGGAGCGCACGGGGGCTGAGCTGTCTTGGCAACCCCGGGTCCGCGTGCGGCTCTTCGTTTCTGAGTCCTGACACAAGTGAGTGGCAACATGTTCTTCTTCAGGTGGCGCGGCCCAGCAAAACGGGGTCATCGGGTTCCTTCGATGCGCGGCGTGGCCGGGCGGCCACGCAAGCGGCTGGGGGTCGAACTGCTGGAGAGCCGCGTCCTGCCGGCCAATTCCGCCTATATCAGCATGCCGACGAACCTGTCGGCCAACCAGGGCACGGTGGTGACCGTGCCCGTGACCATCAACCACCTGTTCGACGCCGCCGGCAACCAGGGCCTGGCCGGGGCCGATGTCACCCTGACCTACGACCCCAACGTCTTCACCGTGGGGGACGCAGACATCACCGTGGGCTCCCTGCTCACCAACCCGCCCCCCAACGGCACCTGGAATTTCGTGGAGAACACCGCCACACCGGGTGAGGTGGACCTGTCCGTGTCCACGTCCAGCGCCACCGCCTTCGTGACCAGCATGACGGGCGGCATCCTGGCCGACATCAGCTTCCACGTCAAGGGCGCGGCCCCGACCGGCAACAGCACCATCCAGGTCGTGACCCCACCCGCTTCCTCCCCCAACGGCAACAGCACCGACGCCCTGCCCGCCACCGGCCCCAACTCGCCGTCCGGCGACTTCGCCGGCTACACCCTGAGCGCCGCTGACCAGGTGAACGGCGTGGTCAACATCCAGAACTTCTCCCCGGTCACGACCCTGAGCCTGCCCGTCAACCTGCCCGCCATCCCGGGGCAAACCATCACCGTGCCGGTGAACATCGCCAACCCCGACCCGGTCGGCAGTGCCGGCATGATCTCGGCGGACACGGCCATCATTTACGACCCGAACGTGCTGACCGTGGCCAGCGCGGGTGCCGTGGCCCTGGGGAGCGACGTGCCGGCCACCGGCTGGTCGTTGACCTACGGGGTGGACACCAGCGGCAACAACACGGTGGATTCGACCAAGGCCGCCCTGGGTCTGCACCTGACCAACACCAACTCGACGCCCCTGACCAGCACCAGCGCCGGCAGCCTGTGGCTGGTGACGTTCACGGTCAACGCCGCCGCCCCCACGGAGACGACGATCCTGAACCTGGTGCCGAGTGCCCGGGTGGGCGCCTCGATTACCACCACGAACGTCACCGGCGCCAACAAGGTGTATCAGTTGACCCCGGCGCCGACGAACGCCACCACGGACACGGTGGACGGCAGTGTCCAGATCAGCGGCAGCACCACGGGGGCGACGCACTTCAGCGTCAGCGGCCCGGCCACGGCCACGGCGGGGACGGCCGCCAGCTTCACGGTGACGGCGTTGGACGCCAGCAACAACCCGGTTTCGGGTTACACGGGCACGGTGCATTTCACGAGCACGGACGGCCAGGCGGTGCTGCCGGCGAACGCCATGCTGACCAACGGTGTCGGCACGTTCAACGTCACCTTCCACACGTCGGGCAACCAGACCGTGACGGCCACCGACACGGTGACCAGTAGCATCACCGGCACCAGCGGCCCGGTCGCCGTCAGCGCCGCGGCGGCCACGCACTTCAGCGTCAGCGCTCCCAGCAGTGCCACGGCGGGCAGCGCCTTCAACTTCACGGTGACGGCGCAGGACCAGTTCAACAACACGGCGACGGGCTACAGCGGCACAGTCCACTTCACGAGCACGGACGGCCAGGCGGTGCTGCCGGCCAATAGTACGCTCACCAGCGGTGTCGGCACCTTCAGCGTCACGCTCAAGACCGCTGGCAACCAGACGCTCACGGCCACTGATACGGCGACCAGCACGATCACCGGCACCAGCGCCGCCATCGCCGTCAGCGCCGCCGCCGCCACGCACTTCAGCGTCACCGCTCCGGCCACGGCCACCGTTGGGACGGCGTTCAGCGTGACGGTGACGGCCCTGGATCCGTACAACAACACGGCGACGGGCTACACCGGCACCGTCCACTTCACCAGCACCGACGGCAGCGCCGTGCTGCCGGCCAACAGCACCCTGACCAACGGCACCCACACCTTCAGCGCCACCCTGCAGACGGCCGGCAACCAGACCCTGACCGCCACCGACACGGTCACCAGCACCATCACCGGCACCAGCGCCGCCATCAGCGTCAGTGCCTCGACCGCCAGCTCCGCCTACATCAGCATGCCGACGAACCTGTCGGCCAACCAGGGCACGGTGGTGACCGTACCCGTGACCATCAACCACCTGTTCGACGCCGCCGGCAACCAGGGCCTGGCCGGCGCCGATGTCACCCTGACCTACGACCCCAACGTCTTCACCGTGGGGGACGCAGACATCACCGTGGGCTCCCTGCTCACCAACCCGCCTCCCAACGGCACCTGGAACTTCGTGGAGAACACCGCCACACCGGGCGAGGTGGACCTGTCCGTGTCCACGTCCAGCGCCACCGCCTTCGTGACCAGCATGACGGGCGGCATCCTGGCCGACATCAGCTTCCACGTCAAGGGCGCGGCCCCGACCGGCAACAGCACCATCCAGGTCGTGACCCCACCCGCTTCCTCCCCCAACGGCAACAGCACCGATGCCCTGCCCGCCACCGGCCCCAACTCGCCGTCCGGCGACTTCGCCGGCTACACCCTGAGCGCCGCTGACCAGGTGAACGGCGTGGTCAACATCCAGAACTTCTCCCCGGTCACGACCCTGAGCCTGCCCGTCAACCTGCCCGCCATCCCGGGGCAAACCATCACCGTGCCGGTGAACATCGCCAACCCCGACCCGGTCGGCAGTGCCGGCATGATCTCGGCGGACACGGCCATCATTTACGACCCGAACGTGCTGACCGTGGCCAGCGCGGGTGCCGTGGCCCTGGGGAGCGACGTGCCGGCCACCGGCTGGTCGTTGACCTACGGGGTGGACACCAGCGGCAACAACACGGTGGATTCGACCAAGGCCGCCCTGGGCCTGCACCTGACCAACACCAACTCGACGCCCCTGACCAGCACCAGCGCCGGCAGCCTGTGGCTGGTGACGTTCACGGTCAACGCCGCCGCCCCCACGGAGACGACGATCCTGAACCTGGTGCCGAGTGCCCGGGTGGGCGCCTCGATTACCACCACGAACGTCACCGGCGCCAACAAGGTGTATCAGTTGACCCCGGCGCCGACGAACGCCACCACGGACACGGTGGACGGCAGTGTCCAGATCAGCGGCAGCACCACGGGGGCGACGCACTTCAGCGTCAGCGGCCCGGCCACGGCCACGGCGGGGACGGCTGCCAGCTTCACGGTGACGGCGTTGGACGCCAGCAACAACCCGGTTTCGGGTTACACGGGCACGGTGCATTTCACGAGCACGGACGGCCAGGCGGTGCTGCCGGCGAACGCCATGCTGACCAACGGTGTCGGCACGTTCAACGTCACCTTCCACACGTCGGGCAACCAGACCGTGACGGCCACCGACACGGTGACCAGCAGTATCACCGGCACCAGCGGGCCGGTCGCCGTCAGCGCCGCGGCGGCCACGCACTTCAGCGTCAGCGCTCCCAGCAGCGTCGCGGCGGGCAGCGCCTTCAACGTTACGGTGACGGCGCAGGACCAGTTCAACAACACCGCCACCAGCTACACCGGCACGGTCCACTTCACCAGCACGGATGGCCAGGCGGTGCTGCCGGCCAACAGCACGCTGACCAACGGCACCGGCACCTTCAGCGTGACGCTCAAGACCGCCGGCAACCAGACCCTGACGGCCACTGATACGGCGACCAGCACGATCACCGGCACCAGCGCCGCCATCGCCGTCAGCGCCGCCGCCGCCACGCACTTCAGCGTCACTGCTCCGGCCACAGCCACGGCGGGCAGCGCCTTCAACGTTACGGTGACGGCGCAGGACCAGTTCAACAACACCGCCACCAGCTACAGCGGCACCGTCCACTTCACGAGCACGGACGGCCAGGCGGTGCTGCCGGCCAATAGTACGCTGACCAACGGCACCGGCACCTTCAGCGTGACGCTCAAGACCGCCGGCAACCAGACCCTGACGGCCACTGATACGGCGACCAGCACGATCACCGGCACCAGCGCCGCCATCGCCGTCAGCGCCGCCGCCGCCACGCACTTCAGCGTCACCGCTCCGGCCACGGCCACCGTTGGGACGGCGTTCAGCGTGACGGTGACGGCCCTGGATCCGTACAACAACACGGCGACGGGCTACACCGGCACCGTCCACTTCACCAGCACCGACGGCAGCGCCGTGCTGCCGGCCAACAGCACCCTGACCAACGGCACCCACACCTTCAGCGCCACCCTGCAGACGGCCGGCAACCAGACCCTGACCGCCACCGACACGGTCACCAGCACCATCACCGGCACCAGCGCCGCCATCAGCGTCAGTGCCTCGACCGCCAGCTCCGCCTACATCAGCATGCCGACGAACCTGTCGGCCAACCAGGGCACGGTGGTGACCGTACCCGTGACCATCAACCACCTGTTCGACGCCGCCGGCAACCAGGGCCTGGCCGGCGCCGATGTCACCCTGACCTACGACCCCAACGTCTTCACCGTGGGGGACGCAGACATCACCGTGGGCTCCCTGCTCACCAACCCGCCTCCCAACGGCACCTGGAACTTCGTGGAGAACACCGCCACACCGGGCGAGGTGGACCTGTCCGTGTCCACGTCCAGCGCCACCGCCTTCGTGACCAGCATGACGGGCGGCATCCTGGCCGACATCAGCTTCCACGTCAAGGGCGCGGCCCCGACCGGCAACAGCACCATCCAGGTCGTGACCCCACCCGCTTCCTCCCCCAACGGCAACAGCACCGATGCCCTGCCCGCCACCGGCCCCAACTCGCCGTCCGGCGACTTCGCCGGCTACACCCTGAGCGCCGCTGACCAGGTGAACGGCGTGGTCAACATCCAGAACTTCTCTCCGGTCACGACCCTGAGCCTGCCCATCAACCTGCCCGCCATCCCGGGGCAAACCATCACCGTGCCGGTGAACATCGCCAACCCCGACCCGGTCGGCAGTGCCGGCATGATCTCGGCGGACACGGCCATCATTTACGACCCGAACGTGCTGACCGTGGCCAGCGCGGGTGCCGTGGCCCTGGGGAGCGACGTGCCGGCCACCGGCTGGTCGTTGACCTACGGGGTGGACACCAGCGGCAACAACACGGTGGATTCGACCAAGGCCGCCCTGGGTCTGCACCTGACCAACACCAACTCGACGCCCCTGACCAGCACCAGCGCCGGCAGCCTGTGGCTGGTGACGTTCACGGTCAACGCCGCCGCCCCCACGGAGACGACGATCCTGAACCTGGTGCCGAGTGCCCGGGTGGGCGCCTCGATTACCACCACGAACGTCACCGGCGCCAACAAGGTGTATCAGTTGACCCCGGCGCCGACGAACGCCACCACGGACACGGTGGACGGCAGTGTCCAGATCAGCGGCAGCACCACGGGGGCGACGCACTTCAGCGTCAGCGGCCCGGCCACGGCCACGGCGGGGACGGCCGCCAGCTTCACGGTGACGGCGTTGGACGCCAGCAACAACCCGGTTTCGGGTTACACGGGCACGGTGCATTTCACGAGCACGGATGGCCAGGCGGTGCTGCCGGCGAACGCCATGCTGACCAACGGTGTCGGCACGTTCAACGTCACCTTCCACACGTCGGGCAATCAGACCGTGACGGCCACCGACACGGTGACCAGTAGCATCACCGGCACCAGCGGGCCGGTCGCCGTCAGCGCCGCGGCGGCCACGCACTTCAGCGTCAGCGCCCCCAGCAGTGCCACGGCGGGCAGCGCCTTCAACGTTACGGTGACGGCGCAGGACGCCTTCAACAACACCGCCACCAGCTACAGCGGCACCGTCCACTTCACCAGCACGGACGGCCAGGCGGTGCTGCCGGCCAACAGCACGCTGACCAACGGCACCGGCACCTTCAGCGTGACGCTCAAGACCGCCGGCAACCAGACGCTGACCGCCACCGACACGGTGACCAGCACGATCACCGGCACCAGCGGCACCATCGCCGTCAGCGCCGCGGCGGCCACGCACTTCAGCGTCAGCGCTCCCAGCAGCGCCACGGCGGGCAGCGCCTTCAACGTCACGGTGACGGCGCAGGACGCCTTCAACAACACCGCCACCGGCTACAGCGGCACCGTCCACTTCACCAGCACGGACGGTAGTGCCACGCTGCCGGTCAACAATACGCTCACCAACGGCGTCGGCACCTTCAGTGCCACCCTGCAGACGGCCGGCAACCAGACGTTGACCGCCACCGATACGGTGACCAGCACGATCACCGGCACCAGCAACACGATCACGGTCAGCACCTTCCCCGCTACGCACTTCGCCGTCAGCGCCCCGAGCAGCGCCACGGCGGGCAGCGCCTTCACCTTCACGGTCACGGCCCTGGACGCCAGCAACAACCCGACCACAGGGTACAGTGGCACGGTGCATTTCGCCAGCAGCGACGGCCAGGCGGTGTTGCCGGCAGACACCACCCTGACGAACGGCACCGGCACCTTCAGCGTCACGCTCAAGACGGCCGGCAGCCAGACCCTCACGGCCACCGACACCACTACCAGCACGATCACCGGCACCAGCGCCGCCATCGCCGTCAGCGCCGCCGCCGCCACCCACTTCAGCGTCACCGCCCCGGCCACGGCCACGGCGGGCAGCGCCTTCAACTTCACGGTGACGGCGCAGGATGCCTTCAACAACGCCGCCACGGGCTATACCGGCACCGTCCACTTCACCAGCAGCGACGGCCAGGCCGTCCTGCCCGCCAATAGCACCCTGACCAACGGCACCGGCACCTTCAGCGTCACGCTCAAGACGGCCGGCAACCAGACCGTGACCGCCACCGATACGGTGACCAGCACGATCACCGGCACCAGCGCCGCCATCGCCGTCAGCGCCGCCGCCGCCACCCACTTCAGCGTCACCGCCCCGGCCACGGCCACGGCGGGCAGCGCCTTCAACTTCACGGTGACGGCGCAGGATGCCTTCAACAACACGGCGACGGGCTACAGCGGCACCGTCCACTTCACCAGCTCCGATGGCCAGGCGGTGCTGCCGGCCAACAGCACGCTGACCAGCGGTGTCGGCACCTTCAGCGTCACCCTCAAAACCGCCGGCAACCAGACGATTACGGCCACCGATACGGTGACCAGCACGATCACCGGTACCAGCGCCGCCATCGCCGTCAGTGCCGCGGCGGCCACGCACTTCAGCGTCACTGCTCCGGCCACGGCCACGGCGGGCAGCGCCTTCAACTTCACGGTGACGGCGCAGGATGCCTTCAACAACGCCGCCACGGGCTACAGCGGCACCGTCCACTTCACCAGCAGCGATGGCCAGGCCGTCCTGCCCGCCAATAGCACGCTGACCAACGGCACCGGCACCTTCAGCGTGACGCTCAAGACCGCCGGCAACCAGACCGTGACCGCCACCGATACGGTCACCAGCACGATCACCGGTACCAGCGCCGCCATCGC
This sequence comes from uncultured Gemmataceae bacterium, assembly GCA_963750165.1. Taxonomy (GTDB): domain Bacteria; phylum Planctomycetota; class Planctomycetia; order Gemmatales; family Gemmataceae; genus CAVVPN01. The sequence goes on from CAVVPN010000003.1 coordinate 3,226,608, forward strand.
CGTCAGTGCCGCGGCGGCCACGCACTTCACTGTCACGGCCCCGGCCACGGCCACGGCGGGCAGCGCTTTCAACTTCACGGTGACGGCGCAGGATGCCTTCAACAACACCGCCACGGGCTACAGCGGCACCGTCCACTTCACCAGCAGCGACGGCCAGGCCGTCCTGCCCGCCAATAGCACCCTGACCAACGGCACCGGCACCTTCAGCGTCACCCTCAAAACCGCCGGCAACCAGACGTTGACCGCCACCGATACGGTGACCAGCACGATCACCGGCACCAGCGCCGCCATCGCCGTCAGCGCCGCCGCCGCCACCCACTTCAGCGTCACTGCTCCGGCCACAGCCACGGCGGGCAGCGCCTTCAACGTTACGGTGACGGGCAGGACGCCTTCAACAACACCGCCACCAGCTACAGCGGCACCGTCCACTTCACGAGCACGGACGGCCAGGCGGTGCTGCCGGCGAACAGCACGCTGACCAACGGCACCGGCACCTTCAGCGTCACGCTCAAGACCGCCGGCAACCAGACCGTGACCGCCACCGATACGGTGACCAGCACGATCACCGGCACCAGCGCCGCCATCGCCGTCAGCGCCGCCGCCGCCACCCACTTCAGCGTCACTGCTCCGGCCACAGCCACGGCGGGCAGCGCCTTCAACTTCACGGTGACGGCGCAGGATGCCTTCAACAACGCCGCCACGGGCTACAGCGGCACCGTCCACTTCACCAGCAGCGACGGCCAGGCCGTCCTGCCCGCCAATAGCACCCTGACCAACGGCACCGGCACCTTCAGCGTGACGCTCAAGACCGCCGGCAACCAGACCGTGACCGCCACCGATACGGTCACCAGCACGATCACCGGTACCAGCGCCGCCATCGCCGTCAGTGCCGCGGCGGCCACGCACTTCACTGTCACGGCCCCGGCCACGGCCACGGCGGGCAGCGCTTTCAACTTCACGGTGACGGCGCAGGATGCCTTCAACAACACCGCCACGGGCTACAGCGGCACCGTCCACTTCACCAGCAGCGACGGCCAGGCCGTCCTGCCCGCCAATAGCACCCTGACCAACGGCACCGGCACCTTCAGCGTCACCCTCAAAACCGCCGGCAACCAGACGTTGACCGCCACCGATACGGTGACCAGCACGATCACCGGCACCAGCGCCGCCATCGCCGTCAGTGCCGCGGCGGCCACGCACTTCAGCGTCACGGCTCCGGCCACGGCCACGGCGGGCAGCGCCTTCAACGTCACGGTGACGGCGCAGGATGCCTTCAACAACGCCGCCACGGGCTACAGCGGCACCGTCCACTTCACCAGCAGCGATGGCCAGGCCGTCCTGCCCGCCAATAGCACGCTGACCAACGGCACCGGCACCTTCAGCGTGACGCTCAAGACCGCCGGCAACCAGACCGTGACCGCCACCGATACGGTCACCAGCACGATCACCGGTACCAGCGCCGCCATCGCCGTCAGTGCCGCGGCGGCCACGCACTTCACTGTCACGGCTCCGGCCACGGCCACGGCGGGCAGCGCTTTCAACTTCACGGTGACGGCGCAGGATGCCTTCAACAACACCGCCACGGGCTACAGCGGCACCGTCCACTTCACCAGCAGCGACGGCCAGGCCGTCCTGCCCGCCAATAGCACCCTGACCAACGGCACCGGCACCTTCAGCGTCACCCTCAAAACCGCCGGCAACCAGACGTTGACCGCCACCGATACGGTGACCAGCACGATCACCGGCACCAGCGCCGCCATCGCCGTCAGTGCCGCGGCGGCCACGCACTTCAGCGTCACGGCTCCGGCCACGGCCACGGCGGGCAGCGCCTTCAACTTCACGGTGACGGCGCAGGATGCCTTCAACAACGCCGCCACGGGCTACAGCGGCACCGTCCACTTCACCAGCAGCGATGGCCAGGCCGTCCTGCCCGCCAATAGCACCCTGACCAACGGCACCGGCACCTTCAGCGTGACGCTCAAGACCGCCGGCAACCAGACCGTGACCGCCACCGATACGGTGACCAGCACGATCACCGGCACCAGCGCCGCCATCGCCGTCAGCGCCGCCGCCGCCACCCACTTCAGCGTCACTGCTCCGGCCACAGCCACGGCGGGCAGCGCCTTCAACGTTACGGTGACGGCGCAGGACGCCTTCAACAACACCGCCACCAGCTACAGCGGCACCGTCCACTTCACGAGCACGGACGGCCAGGCGGTGCTGCCGGCCAACAGCACGCTGACCAACGGCACCGGCACCTTCAGCGTGACGCTCAAGACCGCCGGCAACCAGACGCTGACCGCCACCGACACGGTGACCAGCACGATCACCGGCACCAGCGGCACCATCGCCGTCAGCGCCGCCGCCGCCACCCACTTCAGCGTCAGCGCTCCCAGCAGCGCCACGGCGGGCAGCGCCTTCAACGTCACGGTGACGGCGCAGGACGCCTTCAACAACACCGCCACCGGCTACAGCGGCACCGTCCACTTCACCAGCACGGACGGTAGTGCCACGCTGCCGGTCAACAATACGCTCACCAACGGCGTCGGCACCTTCAGTGCCACCCTGCAGACGGCCGGCAACCAGACGTTGACCGCCACCGATACGGTGACCAGCACGATCACCGGCACCAGCAACACGATCACGGTCAGCACCTTCCCCGCTACGCACTTCGCCGTCAGCGCCCCGAGCAGCGCCACGGCGGGCAGCGCCTTCACCTTCACGGTCACGGCCCTGGACGCCAGCAACAACCCGACCACAGGGTACAGTGGCACGGTGCATTTCGCCAGCAGCGACGGCCAGGCGGTGCTGCCGGCGAACAGCACGCTGACCAACGGCACCGGCACCTTCAGCGTCACGCTCAAGACGGCCGGCAGCCAGACCCTCACGGCCACCGATACGGTCACCAGCACGATCACCGGCACCAGCGCCGCCATCGCCGTCAGCGCCGCCGCCGCCACCCACTTCAGCGTCACCGCCCCCAGCAGTGCCACGGCGGGCAGCGCCTTCAACTTCACGGTGACGGCGCTGGACGCCTTCAACAACACGGCGACGGGCTACAGCAGCACCGTCCACTTCACCAGCACGGACGGCCAGGCCGTGCTGCCCGCCAATAGCACCCTGACCAACGGCACCGGCACCTTCAGCGTGACGCTCAAGACCGCCGGTAGCCAGACCCTGACGGCCACCGACACGGTGACCAGCACGATCACCGGTACCAGCGCCGCCATCGCCGTCAGCGCCGCCGCCGCCACCCACTTCAGCGTCAGCGCCCCGGCCACGGCCACGGCGGGCAGCGCTTTCAACTTCACGGTGACGGCGCAGGACGCCTTCAACAACACCGCCAGTGGCTACAGCGGCACCGTCCACTTCACCAGCAGTGACGGCCAGGCCGTCCTGCCCGCCAATAGCACCCTGACCAACGGCACCGGCACCTTCAGCGTGACGCTCAAGACCGCCGGCAACCAGACCGTGACCGCCACCGATACGGTGACCAGCACGATCACCGGCACCAGCGCCGCCATCGCCGTCAGTGCCGCGGCGGCCACGCACTTCAGCGTCACGGCTCCGGCCACGGCCACGGCGGGCAGCGCCTTCACCTTCACGGTGACGGCGCAGGACCAGTTCAATAACACGGCGACGGGCTACAGCGGCACCGTCCACTTCACCAGCAGTGACGGCCAGGCCGTGCTGCCGGCGAACAGCACGCTGACCAACGGCACCGGCACCTTCAGCGTGACGCTCAAGACCGCTGGCAACCAGACCGTGACCGCCACCGACACGGTGACCAGCACGATCACCGGTACCAGCGCCGCCATCGCCGTCAGTGCCGCGGCGGCCACGCACTTCAGCGTCACTGCTCCGGCCACGGCCACGGCGGGCAGCGCCTTCAACTTCACGGTGACGGCGCAGGATGCCTTCAACAACGCCGCCACGGGCTATACCGGCACCGTCCACTTCACCAGCAGCGACGGCCAGGCCGTCCTGCCCGCCAATAGCACCCTGACCAACGGCACCGGCACCTTCAGCGTCACGCTCAAGACGGCCGGCAACCAGACGTTGACCGCCACCGATACGGTGACCAGCACGATCACCGGCACCAGCGCCGCCATCGCCGTCAGTGCCGCGGCGGCCACGCACTTCAGCGTCACGGCTCCGGCCACGGCCACGGCGGGCAGCGCCTTCACCTTCACGGTGACGGCGCAGGACCAGTTCAATAACACGGCGACGGGCTACAGCGGCACCGTCCACTTCACCAGCAGTGACGGCCAGGCCGTGCTGCCGGCGAACAGCACGCTGACCAACGGCACCGGCACCTTCAGCGTGACGCTCAAGACCGCTGGCAACCAGACCGTGACCGCCACCGATACGGTGACCAGCAGCATCACCGGTACCAGCGCCGCCATCGCCGTCAGTGCCGCGGCGGCCACGCACTTCAGCGTCACTGCTCCGGCCACGGCCACGGCGGGCAGCGCCTTCAACTTCACGGTGACGGCGCAGGATGCCTTCAACAACGCCGCCACGGGCTACAGCGGCACCGTCCACTTCACCAGTAGCGATGGTCAGGCGGTGCTGCCGGCTAATAGTACGCTCACCAGCGGTGTCGGCACCTTCAGCGTCACGCTCAAGACGGCCGGCAACCAGACGATTACGGCCACCGATACGGTGACCAGCACGATCACCGGCACCAGCAGCGCCATCACGGTCAGCGCCGCCGCCGCCACGCACTTCAGCGTCACGGCTCCGGCCACGGCCACGGCGGGCAGCGCCTTCACCTTCACGGTGACGGCGCAGGACGCCTTCAACAACACCGCCACGGGCTACAGCGGCACCGTCCACTTCACCAGCTCCGATGGCCAGGCGGTGCTGCCGGCGAACAGCACGCTGACCAACGGCACCGGCACCTTCAGCGTGACGCTCAAGACCGCTGGCAACCAGACCGTGACCGCCACCGACACGGTGACCAGCACGATCACCGGCACCAGCGCCGCCATCGCCGTCAGCGCCGCCGCCGCCACCCACTTCACCGTCACTGCTCCGTCCACGGCCACGGCGGGCAGCGCCTTCAACTTTACAGTGACGGCCCTGGACGCCTTCAACAACACCGCCACGGGCTACAGCGGCACCGTCCACTTCACCAGTAGCGACGGCCAGGCCGTCCTGCCCGCCAATAGCACCCTGACCAACGGCACCGGCACCTTCAGCGTGACGCTCAAGACCGCTGGCAACCAGACGCTCACGGCCACCGACACGGTGACCAGCACGATCACCGGCACCAGCAGCGCCATCACGGTCAGCGCCGCCGCCGCCACCCACTTCAGCGTCACCGCCCCGGCCACGGCCACCGCCGGGACGGCGTTCAGCGTGACGGTGACAGCGCAGGACGCCTTCAACAACACGGCCACGGGCTACACCGGCACCGTCCACTTCACCAGTAGCGACGTCCAGGCCGTGCTGCCCGCCAATAGCACCCTGACCAACGGCACCGGTACCTTCAGCGTGACGCTCAAGACCGCTGGCAACCAGACCGTGACCGCCACCGACACGGTGACCAGCACGATCACCGGCACCAGCGCCGCCATCACCGTCAGCGCCGCCGCCGCCACGCACTTCAGCGTCACTGCTCCGTCCACGGCCACGGCGGGCAGCGCCTTCAACTTTACAGTGACGGCCCTGGACGCCTTCAACAACACCGCCACGGGCTACAGCGGCACCGTCCACTTCATCAGTAGCGACGGCCAGGCCGTGCTGCCGGCTAATAGTACGCTCACCAGCGGTGTCGGCACCTTCAGCGTCACGCTCAAGACCGCTGGCAACCAGACCCTGACGGCCACTGATACGGCGACCAGCACGATCACCGGCACCAGCGCCGCCATCGCCGTCAGCGCCGCCGCCGCCACCCACTTCAGCGTCACCGCCCCGGCCACGGCCACGGCGGGCAGCGCTTTCAACTTCACCGTGACGGCGCAGGACCAGTTCAATAACACGGCGACGGGCTACAGCGGCACCGTCCACTTCACCAGCAGTGACGGTCAGGCCGTGCTGCCGGCGGACGCCACCCTGACCAGCGGCACCAGCACCTTCAGCGCCACGCTCAAGACGGCCGGCAGCCAGACGCTCACGGCCACCGACACCACTACCAGCACGATCACCGGCACCAGCGCCGCCATCACGGTCAGCGCCGCCGCCGCCACGCACTTCAGCGTCACTGCTCCGGCCACGGCCACGGCGGGCAGCGCCTTCAACTTCACGGTGACGGCGCAGGACGCCTTCAACAACACCGCCACGGGCTACAGCGGCACCGTCCACTTCACCAGCAGTGACGGTCAGGCCGTGCTGCCGGCGGACGCCACCCTGACCAACGGCACCAGCACCTTCAGCGTCACGCTCAAGACGGCCGGCAGCCAGACCCTCACGGCCACCGACACCACTACCAGCACGATCACCGGCACCAGCGCCGCCATCACGGTCAGCGCCGCCGCCGCCACGCACTTCAGCGTCACTGCTCCGGCCACGGCCACGGCGGGCAGCGCCTTCAACTTTACGGTGACGGCGCAGGACGCCTTCAACAACACCGCCAGTGGCTACAGCGGCACCGTCCACTTCACCAGCAGCGACGGCCAGGCCGTGCTGCCGGCGGACGCCACCCTGACCAACGGCACCGGCACCTTCAGCGTCACGCTCAAGACGGCCGGCAACCAGACGCTCACGGCCACCGACACGGTGACCAGCACGATCACCGGCACCAGCGCCGCCATCGCCGTCAGCGCCGCCGCCGCCACGCACTTCAGCGTCACGGCTCCGGCCACGGCCACGGCGGGCAGCGCCTTCAACTTCACGGTGACGGCGCAGGACGCCTTCAACAACACCGCCACGGGCTACAGCGGCACCGTCCACTTCACCAGCAGTGACGGTCAGGCCGTGCTGCCGGCGGACGCCACCCTGACCAACGGCACCAGCACCTTCAGCGTCACGCTCAAGACGGCCGGCAACCAGACCCTCACGGCCACCGACACCACTACCAGCACGATCACCGGCACCAGCGCCGCCATCGCCGTCAGCGCCGCCGCCGCCACGCACTTCAGCGTCACCGCCCCGGCCCCGGCCACGGCGGGCAGCGCTTTCAACTTCACGGTGACGGCGCAGGACGCCTTCAACAACACGGCCACGGGCTACACCGGCACCGTCCACTTCACCAGCAGTGACGGTCAGGCGGTGCTGCCGGCGGACGCCACCCTGACCAACGGCACCGGCACCTTCAGCGTGACGCTCAAGACCGCTGGCAACCAGACCCTGACGGCCACCGATACGGTGACCAGCACGATCACCGGCACCAGCGCCGCCATCGCCGTCAGCGCCGCCGCCGCCACCCACTTCACCGTCACTGCTCCGTCCACGGCCACGGCGGGCAGCGCCTTCAACTTCACGGTGACGGCGCAGGACGCCTTCAACAACACCGCCACGGGCTACAGCGGCACCGTCCACTTCACCAGCAGTGACGGCCAGGCCGTGCTGCCGGCGAACAGCACGCTGACCAACGGCACCGGCACCTTCAGCGTGACGCTCAAGACCGCTGGCAACCAGACCCTCACGGCCACCGACACCACTACCAGCACGATCACCGGCACCAGCGCCGCCATCGCCGTCAGCGCCGCCGCCGCCACGCACTTCAGCGTCACGGCTCCGGCCACGGCCACGGCGGGCAGCGCTTTCAACTTCACCGTGACGGCGCAGGACCAGTTCAATAACACGGCGACGGGCTACGGCGGCACCGTCCACTTCACCAGCAGTGACGGCCAGGCCGTGCTGCCGGCGGACGCCACCCTGACCAACGGCACCAGCACCTTCAGCGCCACGCTCAAGACGGCCGGCAACCAGACCCTGACGGCCACCGACACGGTCACCAGCACGATCACCGGCACCAGCGCCGCCATCGCCGTCAGCGCCGCCGCCGCCACGCACTTCAGCGTCACGGCTCCGGCCACGGCCACGGCGGGCAGCGCTTTCAACTTCACCGTGACGGCGCAGGACGCCTTCAACAACACCGCCAGTGGCTACAGCGGCACCGTCCACTTCACCAGCAGCGACGGCCAGGCCGTGCTGCCGGCGGACGCCACCCTGACCAGCGGCACTGGTACTTTCACCGTCACCCTCAGGACGGGCGGCAACCAGACGCTTACCGCCACCGACACGGTCACCAGCACGATCACCGGCACCAGCGCCGCCATCAGCGTCAGTGCCGCGGCGGCCACGCACTTCAGCGTCACCGCCCCGGCCCCGGCCACGGCGGGCAGCGCTTTCAACTTCACGGTGACGGCGCAGGACGCCTTCAACAACACGGCCACGGGCTACACCGGCACCGTCCACTTCACCAGCAGTGACGGTCAGGCCGTGCTGCCGGCGGACGCCACCCTGACCAACGGCACCGGCACCTTCAGCGTGACGCTCAAGACCGCTGGCAACCAGACGCTTACCGCCACCGACACGGTCACCAGCACGATCACCGGCACCAGCGCCGCCATCAGCGTCAGTGCCGCGGCGGCCACGCACTTCAGCGTCACTGCTCCGGCCACGGCCACGGCGGGCAGCGCCTTCAACTTCACGGTGACGGCGCTGGACCAGTTCAACAACACCGCCAGTGGCTACACTGGCACGGTGCATTTCACCAGCACCGACGGCCAGGCCGTGCTGCCCGCCGACAGCACCTTGACCAACGGCACTGGTACCTTCAGCGCCACGCTTGAGACCGCTGGCAGCCAGACGCTGACCGCCACCGATACGACCTCCAGCAGCATCACCGGCACCAGCGCCGCCGTCACGGTCAGCGCCGCCGCCGCCACCCACTTCAGCGTCACCGCCCCGGCCACGACCACCGCCGGGACGGCGTTCACCTTCACCGTGACGGCGCAGGATGCCTTCAACAACACCGCCACGGGCTACAGCGGCACCGTCCACTTCACCAGCAGCGACGGCAGCGCCGTACTGCCGGCGGACACCACTTTGACCAGCGGCACTGGTACTTTCACCGTCACCCTCAAGACTGCCGGCAATCAAACGATTACCGCCACCGACACCGTCACCAGCACGATCACCGGCACCAGCGCCGCCATCGCCGTCAGCGCCGCCGCCGCCACCCACTTCGCCGTCAGCGCTCCGAGCAACGCCACGGCGGGTGGCGCCTTCAACTTCACGGTCACGGCCCTGGATCCGTTCAACAACACGGACACGAGCTACACCGGCACGGTGCATTTCACCAGCAGCGACGGCCAGGCGGTATTGCCCGCCGACAGCACCTTGACCAACGGCGCTGGCACCTTCAGCGCCACGCTCAAGACCGCTGGCAGCCAGACGCTGACCGCCACCGATACGACCTCCAGCAGCATCACCGGCACCAGCGCCGCCGTCACGGTCAGCGCCGCGGCGGCCACGCACTTTAGCGTCACCGCCCCGGCCACGGCCACGGCCGGGATCGCCGCCAGCTTCACGGTCACGGCCCTGGACCCGTTCAACAACACGGACACGGGCTACGGCGGCACCGTCCACTTCACCAGCAGCGACGGCCAGGCGGTGCTACCGGCCGACACGACGCTGACCAACGGCACCGGCACGTTTAACGTCACGTTCCAGACGGCGGGCAGCCAGACGCTGACCGCCACTGACACGGTCACCAGCAGCATCACCGGCACCAGCGCCGCCGTCACGGTCAGCGCTGCGAAAGCCACGCACTTCAGCGTCAGTGCCCCGAGCAATGCCACCGCGGGCAGCGCCTTCAGCTTCACGGTCACGGCCCTGGATCCGTTCAACAACACCGCCACCGGCTACACCGGCACGGTGCATTTCACCAGCAGCGACGGCCAGGCCGCCCTGCCCGCCGACAGCACCTTGACCAACGGCACCGGCACCTTCAGCGCCACCCTCAAGACCGCCGGCAGTCAGGCCCTCACCGCCACCGACACGGTGACCAGCAGCATCACCGGCAGCAGTGGCACCGTCAACGTGAGCCCCGCCGCCGCCAGCCACTTCAGCGTCAGCGCCCCGGCCGCGGCCACGGCGGGCAGCGCCTTCACCTTCACGGTCACGGCCCTGGACGCCTTCAACAACACCGCCACCGACTACACCGGCACCGTCCACTTCACCAGCTCCGACACCGCCGCCACCCTGCCGGCGGACGCCACCCTGACCAGCGGCACCGGCACCTTCAGCGCCACCCTGCAGACGGTCGGCGCCCAGACGCTGACCGCCACCGACACCGTGACCAGCAGCCTCACCGGCACCAGCGCCGCCGTCACGGTCAGCAGCACCAACCCCAACACCACCTTCCTGGAAAACGCCTACCTGGACCTGCTCGGCCGGCCCATCGACCCGGTCGGCCTGTCGTACTGGTCGTCCGTCCTCGATCAGGGCTACTCCCGCACCTACGTCCTCGCGGGCATCCAGGCCAGCAACGAGTACAAGACGGATCTCGTCAATAAACTGTTCACGCAACTGCTCGGCCGCGCCGCCGACGCCACCGACGTGGCCAACTGGGTGTTGTTCCTCAACCAGGGCGGCACCGTGGAAGAACTCAAGGCGGGCATCATGGGCAGCGCCGAGTTCCTGGCCCACAACGGCGGCACCGACACCGGCTTCCTGCAGGGCGTCTACCAGGCCGCCCTCGGCCGCACTGGCTCCACGACCGAGCAGGCCGGCTGGCTAGCGGAACTGACGGCCGGGAACTCGCAGTACGACGTCGCGCTGCAAATCCTGACCACTCCCGAGGCCTACCAGTTCTACGTCAAGAGCGAGTTCGCCAGCCTGCCGCACGCCACCGCCCCCGCCAGCTCTGCCAGCCAGTACGTCACCCTGCTCCAGCAGGGGGTGCGCGACGAGTCCATCGTCGCTGGCATCTTCATCAACAACCTGGCCGGCTCGGCCAATTACGACGCGATCACCAAGACCGTGGCCTCCAGCAGCACGCCGCCGGACACGGGAAATGGCTTCCTGGCGCAGGTCTACCAGGACGTGCTGGGCCGGGCCATCGACGCGACCGGTCTGGCGAGCTGGTCGCCGCTGCTCGACGAGGGCATCTCCCACCAGGACGTGGCGGCGGACATCCTGGCCACACCGGAGGCGAACACGCACCTGGTGCAGGGGCTGTATACGCAGTTGCTGGGCCGGCCGGCGGACCCGACGGGCCTGGCGGGCTGGGTGGGGGTGCTGGCGCAGGGCGGGACCGTCGAACAGGTCAAGGCGGGCATCATGGGCACGGACGAGTTCCTGGCCCACAACGGCGGCACCGACACCGGCTTCCTGCAGGGCGTCTACCAGGCCGCCCTCGGCCGCTCCGCCTCCGCCAGCGAGTTGGCCAACTGGCAACAATTGCTGAACGCCGGCACGTCGCGTTCCAGCGTCGCGTTGTTTATCCTGACCTCCGACGAGGCCCACGGTTACCTGGTGCAGACCTACTACCAGGACCTGCTGTTCCGCGACGGCCAGAGCGCCGAGGTGATCGGCAACGCCCTGGCCCTGAAGGGAATCGGGACCGACCAGTCGGTCGAGGCCGCGGTGCTGGGCTCGGCGGAGTATCTCTCCTACACCGACAGCAGCACGCTGAACAATCCGGTGCTGTCCACGGAGTCTGCCTTCCTGGGGCAGTTGTACCAGGACGAACTGGGGCGGGCGATCAATGCGTCGGAGGAGGCGGGCTGGTCGTCGTTCCTGGCCCAGGGCACCACGCGCGAGATGGTGGCCGAGTCGGTCGTGAACTCGACGGAGGCGCAGACATATCTGGTGCAGGGGCTGTACCAGCAGTTGCTGGGTCGGGCGGCGGACCCGACCGGGCTGGCCGGTTGGGTGAACGCGCTGGCCGCGGGGGCGACGGTCGAGCAGGTCAAGGCGGGGATCATGGGCAGCGACGAGTTCCTGGCGCACAACGGCGGCACCGACACCGGTTTCCTGCAGGGCGTCTACCAGGCGGCCCTCGGCCGCTCCGCCTCCGCCGCCGAACTGGCCGGTTGGCAGCAACAGTTGGCGGCGGGTACGTCGCGGACGAGTGTCGCCCTGCAGATTCTGACCACCACGGAGGGCCGCGGCTACCTGGTGAGCAGCCTCTACCAGTCCCTGCTGCACCGCACTCCCAACCCCACCGAGCAGCGCAGGGGGCCGCCGCCCTCCAGAGCGGCGCCACCGACCAGGTGCTGGAGACGGCCATCCTCTCGTCGCGGGAATTCGACGTGAACCTGCAATGACCCGGGCCGGTGTATCACATCCGGCAGACCCTGGAGTTGCGGATTTCCCCGCGAGCGCCTCCGAGCCGCGCACGGAGCGTGCTCGCGGAGTAAGTGACTATATTGGCGTCGAGGGCCTTGAATTCACCGTAAGTCCTGATGGCCCTTGACGCCAATATAGTCACAAACGTCTCCTACGGAGATACCAGGCGGGCTGGAACCCGGACGCCGTGATATGGATGCTCTGCGCCTTCGCCAACGACTTCGAGAACCTTTAGAATTGCCAGTACACCCACAGATGCCAGAAGTGCAGGCGCATGGTGGGGCGCGTCAGGAACTCACGGAAACCGCGGCCAGCATCAACCACCTAACGCGGGCGATTGCCCAAATTCAATCCTCCAGGAGTCGCTTGAACTCTCGCCGCTGCGCCGGGGTCAACTTCTTCAACAATTGTTCCACCCCCACCTCGTCAACGACCCGCGGCAACCCGAATTGCTCAACGACCCGCTTGAGGCCCAGTTGCTCGACGACCCAGGTCATGCCCATCAACTCGACGATCGGATTCAGGTCGATCGTTCGGTAGTGGCTCTCCACCGCTGGAGCGGTTCGCACGCGGATCGCGCACGCGGTGGGACGGCGGGCACAGCTTGACCAGCAGGGGCCTGCGCTGTCGCAGCAAGGGGGCCAAGGAGGCCAAGGGGGCCAACTTTTTCATACGTCGAGATGCGGCGCCCTGGCCCCGTTCGGCTGGCACGGCGCGACCACCACCGGCGGCGGTTGCCACAGCAAGGACGCCAAGAACGCCAAGAACGCCAACGTTTTCATACGTCGAGATGCGGCGCCTGGCAGCGCCGGCCTGCCGTTTGTGGGCCACGCGACTGCGAACCGCGCTGGCCGCAGTAACTCAGCGAACACCGGGTGCCATTGCTTCTTCGCGGCCAACACCCACCTCCTTGCAGAACCGCCGTCAAAAATCGATATTACACCTGGGGCCGCCCCGATGCCACCCGAGTCCCCGCGATGAGCATTTACGACGACCTCGGCCTGGAACCGATTATCAACGCCGCCGGCGCCGTGACCCGCCTGGGCGGCGCCCCGATGCCGGACGCGGTGCTGCAAGCGTTCTGCGCCGCGGCCCATGAATCGGTGCCGCTCGACGCGCTGCAGGGCGTCGCCGCGCGCGCCATCGCCGCCGCTACCGGCGCCGAGGCCGGGCTGGTGACCGCCGGCGCCGCGGCCGCGCTGACGCTGGGCACCGCCGCCATCCTCACCGGCTACGACCTGGGACGCATGGAACGGCTGCCGCACTGCGACGGCTTCGCGCACGAGTTCGTCGTCGCCCGGGAGCAGCGCAACGGCTACGACCATGCGGTGCGCGCCGCCGGGGCGCGGCTGGTCGAGATCGGCTTCAATGAAATCGCGGCCGGCGCCGGCGTTCGCCGCACGGAGGGCTGGGAGTACGCCGCTGCCTTCGGGCCGATGACCGCGGGCGTGCTGTACGTCCACGACCCCGAATCGCGGCCGCCGCTGGCCGAGGTGGTCGCCGTCGCCCACCGCCACCACCTGCCGGTGCTGGTGGACGCCGCCGGGGAACTGCCGCCGCGCGCGAATCTGCGCGACCTGCTGGCGAGCGGCGCCGACCTGGTATGCTTCAGCGGCGGCAAGGCGATCCGCGGGCCCCAGGCGACCGGCATCCTGTGTGGCCGCCGTGATTTGATCGGGGCCGCGGCCGTGCAGATGCTCGACCTGGACGACCACTGGGAACTGTGGGAGCCGCCCGCGGACCTCATCGACAGGGGCCGGCTCCCAGGGCTGCCGCGCCACGGCATCGGCCGGGCCATGAAGGTGTCGAAGGAGCAAATCGTGGCGCTGCTGACGGCACTGCGGTTGTTCGCCGCCGGGGCGTACAGTGCGGAACTGCCGGCCCAGCGCCGCCGGCTCGAACAGCTGGCCGCCGACCTCGCCGGGCTGCCGGTGCAGTGCCGCGTCTGCGCTCCGGCGGACGGCGAGAGTCTGCCGCTTCTCCTCATCACCCTGGACCGGCCGGACGCGACGCTGGCGGTCTGCCGGCGACTGCGGCGCGGCCAACCACCGGTCCACGTCGGTCACGGTCTGCTGCACCAGGGCAAATTGACGATCAACCCGCTGCACCTGAATGACGAGCGCACGGCCGCGTTGACCCTGCGCCTGCGGGAAGAGCTGGGAAGATTATGAGAAGCGGTGGCAAAGAAGCACCTGTCGCGGGGATTTTCTATGGCAGCCCGGCGGCCGACGGGTATACTAAATCATCAGTCCCGCCCGGATTCCCGCAACCATTCCCGCCCGGACGACCTCTCACGTCTGCGCGGCCCCAACCTGGTGCGATCATGCCAGCGCTGCCTGCACACCCTCGGCCCTTGCTGCGTCTCACCCTGGTGACCCTGGCCGCCCTGGCGTGGTTCGCCCCGGCTGCGACCGTCCGCGCCGATGAGGTGAGCTTTCGCAACGAGGTCATGGCGGTGCTGTCGCGGGCCGGCTGCAATCAGGGAACCTGCCACGGCAACCTGAACGGCAAGAACGGCTTCAAACTGTCGCTGCGCGGCCAGGATCCCGACTTCGACCTGGCCGTGCTGACGCGCCAATCGTTCGGCCGCCGCACCAACCCGCAGCGGCCCACCGAGAGTCTGCTGCTGCTCAAGGCCACCGCGACCGTGCCGCATGAGGGCGGCAAACGCTTCGCCGTCGGCAGCCGTGAGTACAACCTCCTGCGCGCCTGGATCAGCGCCGGCCTGCATCCCGACGCGCCCGGCACGCCGACGCTGCAGCGGCTCGACGTGACGCCAACCGAGGCGGTGCTGGTGATGCCGGCGCGGCAGGTGGCCGTGCGGGCGAAAGCGCTGTTTTCCGACGGCAGTCGTCGTGATGTGACCGGGCTGGCGGTGTTCGAGACCAGCAACCCGGACGTGGAGGTCGGCGGCGACGGCGTGGTGCGCGTCGAGAAGGCGGCGCAAACGACCGTGGTGGTGCGCTACCTTGACCAGCAGGTGAGCGTGCCACTGGCGTTCGTGCCGGCCCGGCCCGATTTCGTCTGGAGCAACCCACCCACGGTCAACTACATCGACCGGCACGTCTTCGCCCGCCTCAAGCAGCTGCGCATGAACCCGTCCGCGCTGGCGGCCGACGAGGTCTTCGTGCGCCGCGCCTACCTCGACGCCCTCGGCGTGCTGCCGACCGCCGCCGAGACGCGCGCCTTCCTCGCGGACAAACGGCCGGACAGGCGCGCCCGCCTCATCGACGCCCTGCTGGAGCGGCCGGAGTTCGCGGACCTGTGGGCGCTGCGCTGGTCGGACCTGCTGCGCAACGAGGAGAAACAGCTCGACCGCCGCGGCGTGAAACTGTTCCACCAGTGGATTCGCCAGAGCGTCGCCACCAACAAGCCGCTCAACGAGTTCGCCCGTGAGTTGATCGCCAGCCGCGGCAGCACCTACACGCGCCGGCCAGCAACTACTACCGGGCCCTGCGCGACCCGCAGATTCGCGCCGAGGCGACGGCGCAGGTGTTCCTCGGCATCCGCATGCAGTGCGCCAAATGCCACAACCACCCGTTCAACCAGTGGACGCAGACGGACTATCACCGGTTGGCGGCGTTCTTCCCGCGCGTGCAGTACAAGATTCTCGGCAACAACCGCCGGGACAAACTCGACAAGCACGAGTTCGACGGCGAACAGGTCGTGTGGATGGACCGCGAGGGTGAGGTCAAGCACCCCGTCACCGGGGCGGTGCTGGCGCCGCGCTTCCTCGGCGCCGACACGCCGCCGTTGAAGGCTACGGACGACCGGCTATTGCTGCTGGCCGACTGGGTGGCGCGGCCGGACAACCCCTTCTTCGCCCGGACCCAGGCCAACCGTATCTGGAGCTACCTGCTGGGCCGTGGCATTGTCGATCCGAACGACGACTTCCGCCTGTCGAACCCGCCCGTCAACGGCCCGCTGCTGGAGGCGCTGGCCCAGGACCTCGTCAAGCACAAGTTCGACCTGAAACATCTGGTGCGAACGATCATGAACTCGCGGACCTACCAGCTGTCGGCGGTGCCCAACGACACCAACCGCGACGATGAGGTGAATTTCAGCCGCGCTGCTGTGCGGTCGCTGCCTGCGGAGCAGCTGCTCGACGCGATCGCGCAGGTGACGGGCGTGCCGGCCCAGTTCGAGGGGTATCCGCCGGGCACGCGCGCCGGCCAACTGGCGGGGATGCGCATCGTGCGGCGCGGCGACGCCAGATCGACGGACGGCGAAAAATTCCTGAAACAGTTCGGCAAGCCCGAGCGTCTGCTAAACTGCGATTGCGAGCGCAACGACGACCCGACGCTGGGCCAGGCGCTGCAGATGATGACCGGGGCGCTGGTGAACAAGGCGGTCAGTGCGAAGGACAACCGCGTCGGTAAGCTGCTGGCGGCGGGCAGGACGAACGCGGAGATTGTGGAGGAGTTGTACCTGGCGGCGTTCAGCCGGCGGCCGACGGCGGCGGAACGGGCGGGGTTGGTGGCGCGCGTGGAGCGGGCGGAGGATCGGCGGACGGCGCTGGAAGATTTGCTGTGGGCGCTGGTAAACGCCAAGGAGTTTCAGGTGCGGCAGTGACCTGGCGGAATTGGCCCTGTTCGTTGACCGTGGCGGAGAAGGGACTCATCATGTTACTCTTACTGGACATCTGGGGCATCCGTGGCCCGGCCTGCTTTGACCGCATCCGTAACCTCCTCCTGGCCACCCCCGGCGTGCTCGGTGCCCGCGTGTTCGCCGAGGCCAACCAGGCGGAAGTGCTCCTGGACGGCGGGCCGTCGGCGTCGCTGGAGTTGGTGGTAGAGCGATTGCGGGCCGCGGGGTATCCGGCGCAGGCCAGCCTGGTGCCCGACCCGGACGAGAACCCGGTTTACGCCCGCTATTACCACGCGGCGTCCGACTCCTCGGACGCCCTCTGGGTGGACTGAGTTTTGCGATACCGACGAACGGGAGTCACCATGAAACGCAGCCTCCTGGCATTCGCTCTCGTCGCCCTGCTGCTGGCCATCGCCCCGGCCCCCGGCAGACCGTCCGGGGAGCAGAAGAAGGCCGCGACCGGGCCGCAGTACAACGACAAGGGCGAACTCCTGCGGCCCACGGGCTATCAGACCTGGGTGTTCGTCGGCTCCAACCTCGGCATCCAGTACGGCAAGGAAGTGATCGACAAGGAACGCGCCAACAGCAACCCCGGGACGTTTCACAACGTCTACATCAACCCGGAAGCGTATCAGACTTATGTGAAAACGGGCAAGTTCCCGGACAGGACGATCCTGGTGATGGAGGTCTACGAGGCGGTGGAACGCGGGCCGCAGAAGATCGTCTCCAAGGGGTTCTTCCCCGGCAAGCTCCTGAGTGTTGAGGCGGCGATCAAGAACAGCAAACGGCCGGACGGCGCGAACACCGACTGGGCCTATTACGACTTCGGCACCAAGCGCACGAGCGCGAAGGCGTTCGCGGACGGGGCCTGTTACCAATGCCACCGCAAGCACGCCAGCGACGATAACGTCTGGGTACAATTCTATCCCATCCTGGGCCAGCACAAGAAAACGCCCGCACCGTGAACGGCGGCGTGATCAGCGTGTGGCCAGAATAACCGCACGGTTAAAGGTCTGCCAGGCGCGGCGGAGGACGCCAGAGTAATTGCCGACGACCGAAACGTTCTGGAACCCCAGGCGGCGCAGGATCAACTCGACGCAGGGCACGTTGAGCTGCCACCACACCCGACAGTGTTTGGAACTGCCGATGAAGCCCATCATCGGAAACGGACCCGGCCCTCCCAGGAACGGCACTTCGACGGTCACCATGAGGGAGCCGCGGCACAACCCCGCCAGCACGTCCAGCGCCTTCAACGGGGAGAACAGGTGGACGAGGATGTCGCCGGCGTAGATGAAATCGAACTGGGTCTCGCCCAGGGGGGTCTTCCCCAGGTCGTAAATGGTGGAATAGCAGCGCTGCACCCGGGACTTCAGGATGGAGTGGCAGAACTGGAACGGCCCGTCCAGGTGGTTTTGGTAAGCCAGTCTCCGGGTGTCGGCCCCGGAAGCTGCAACCAGATCCTTTAAGTGTCGTTCCCGGTCGCACGTGAGCATGTCCCAGTCTTCGAGCGAGGGTAGCTCGACGGAGGTGACCTCGGCCCCACGCCGCTCGAACTCGAACGCGAAAAAGCCGGTCGCCGAGCCCACGTCCAGGGCGCGCAGCCCCTTCATGTCGGCCGGGAAGCTGAACGCGGCGATCTGGTCGCGAAAGTCGTAGTCACCCGGGGTGATCAGCCCGTTGCCCAGGTCAATCGTGTGGTACCAGTAATAGTCGTCAAAACCCTTGGGGTTGGGGCCCCGCGTCCGTTCACGAAAGGCCTGGACCTGCTGTCCGTACACGATTTTCTGCGCCTCAAGTTGGCGCTGCCGCTCCTGCTCGGCCTTCTGGGCGGCCTGCGCCTGGAGGGCGGCTTGCGTTTCCGCCCGGCGGGCCTCCTCCAACCGCTGCGCGTCCGCCCGGCGGATCTCCTCCAACTGCTGCGCGTCGATCCGGCGGGTCTCCGCCAACCACAATTCGTCCGACCGGCGGAGTTCGGACACCTGGCGATGCACTTCCTGGGCCATGGCCGCTCGCCGTTGCTCCACCCCGAAGGGGTCGCTGACCCGGCGTTGGATTTTCCTGGAAACCCGGCGCACCAGGCTCCCCAGGCCTTCATCCGCGACCACGCGCATTGCTCGCTGCAATGAACTCATCCTGAATTCCTGGTACTCGGTTGGAGGACTCCCTTCCCCTGGCTTTAATCCGTGAGCCAGTCAATCTGGCGAGCAAGGGAATGTGTTAGCCATCGCCCCCCAACGATCCCAACTTGAGTACAGCCCGGAATCGTTGGAGGGGCCGATGATTATCACATTCCCTGAGCTGAGTACAGGGCAAAACGCGCCGCGGCCCAGGGCGACTGAAAGGTTGATCTTGAGTCAATCGGGCAGAATGTGCATGAGGGGACAAGTCCATGTCCCGGAGGATGCCCTATGCCCCTGTTTGCTCCTGGCAGCCTGTTCGCCGCGCTGGCCGACCTGCCCGACTCCCGCAGCCCCCACGGCCGGCGCTTTACCCTCAGCTCCGTGCTCGCCTCCGCTTGCGCCTCATCCCCGTCACGCCCGAGCAACTCCGCCTCTCGCCCCTGGACGGCAAGACCCTGTGTGGCAGCGATGACCGCCGCGACATCGCGTCGGCAGTGCTTCGTGGGACGGCTCTCCAGAGCCGTCCCACGAAGATAATTCGCTGCTCCTGCAACTACGGAGTTGCACCCCCTGGCGTGGTCCATTGATTCCGGATATACTGGGGATTAATGGGCGGCATCCTTGGCCGTCCGACGCGTTGCCCTCACCCCCGGCAGACACCCCTAAAACAAGGCAGCGGTCGGAGGAAGACTCCATGAACTGGTCGGGAACATGTGCGAACGGACGGGCGGCCCTGTCGGGCCTGACGCGGCGCCAGGCGCTGCAGGTCGGCGGCCTCGGTCTCCTCGGGCTGAGTCTGCCAAACTTCCTCCGCGTGCAGGCCCAGCAGTCGGGCCGCCGTGCCCGCGCGAAGTCCGTCATCTTCCTGCACCAGTACGGCGGCCCCAGTCAGCTCGACAGCTTTGACATGAAACCGGACGCCCCGGCCGCCATCCGCGGCGACTACCGGCCCATCGCCACCCGCGCCCCGGCATTCAGATTTGCGACCGCTTGCCGGCCATGGCGCCGCACATGGATAAAGTCACGCTGATCCGTAGCCTGTGGCACGGTATGCGCAACCACAACTCGGCGGGCTATTACAGCCTGACCGGCCACGCCCCGGCCATCGACGACCAGCGCCTGCGCGACTCGCGCGAGCTGTTCCCCGCTTACGGCTCCGTCGTGGACCGCTTCGCGCCGTGCCCGGCCGGCGTGCCAACCTTCGTGTCCTACCCGCACGTCATCCGCGATGGCTCCATCACGCCCGGCCAGCACGCCAGCTTCCTCGGCCAGGCTCATGACCCGTTCTTCATCAACCAGGATCCCAACAGTCCAGAATTCCGCCTGCCCGAACTCAGTCTGCCCGGAAACGTCACGCCGGCGCGGCTGGGCAATCGTGAGGAGATGCTCAGCCTGGTCGAAGGGCAGTCGCGGCTGCTCGACTACTCGGCGCAGGCGCGCGGCATTGACACCTTCCACCAGCGGGCGATCGCGCTGCTGACCTCGACGGCGGTGCGGCGGGCGTTCGATCTGTCGAGCGAACCGGCGGCGGTGCGCGACCGCTATGGCCGCACCACCTATGGTCAGGGCTGCCTGCTGGCCCGGCGGCTGGTTGAGGCCGGCGTCAAGTTCGTGACGGTCTACTTCGCGGCCAGCATCGGCGGTCAGAGCTTCACGTCCGGCGGCTGGGACACACACGGCTTCAACAACAACCCGATGTACCCGGTGCTGAACAACTACCTGATGCCGATCACCAACCAGACGCTGCCGGCGCTGCTGACCGACCTGCAGGAGCGCGGCCTGCTGCGCGACACCCTCGTCGTCTGGGTCGGCGAGTTCGGCCGGTCGCCGCGCATCAACAACATGGCCGGCCGCGATCACTGGCCGCAGTGCTACACGGCGCTGCTGGCCGGCGGCGGCGTCAAGGGCGGCCATGTCCACGGCGCCTCCGACCGCATCGGCGCTTTCCCGGCGCGCGACCCGGTGCGACCGGACGACCTGTCCGCGACATTGTTCCACCTGCTTGGCATCGACCCGCGCACGGAGGTGCGCGACGCCTTGCAACGACCGCTGCCGATCAGCTCCGGCTCGGTCATCGAGGGCATCCTGGCGTAGCGGTGCCCCGGTCTCGCTTGGAACTGCCGGAACGATGGAGCCCCGTTGACGTTTCGCGTGGCCCACCCCGCGCGAACCATCAACGGGGCTCCGGCTTTCGTGGTCCGCTTACCGAAATTCTATTATCTATCCAAATTGCCTTATTGCCAGGCGAGCGCCAGAGTCCCCATAATGAATCTATTGGTTCAATGGTGAACGCCGGCGGCGCCCGGAGGGCGTTCGGCGGTCAGAACCTTCCCCCCCCAGTGCGCCCAGGTAAGTCATTATGTCCCCAGGCTTTCGCGTCATCATCCTCGATGACAACGCGGCATACGCACAACACCTGGCGCAGGAACTCCGGAGTGCCGGCTTCGCCCACGACTGGCAATGGGTGAACTCCGAGGCCGACTTCCGCGCCCGCCTCGCCGCCGCGCCCGACCTGATCCTGTCCGATTACCATCTGTCCCGGCTGACCGCCCTGCGCGCCCTGGAGATGCTGCGCGAGGCCGGTCACGACGCGCCGTTGATCGTCGTCTCGGGCAGTGACGGCGTGGACCAGGCCGTCACCGCGCTGCAGCACGGCGCGGCCGACTACCTGCGCAAGGACCGCCTCGACCGCCTGGGGTTGGCGATCACCGGGGCCCTGGAGCGGCGCCGCCTCGGCGCCGAGCGCCGCCGGACCGAGATCAACTACCGCCGACTGGTCGAGACCGTCCCCGACGGCATCTGGACCATTGACGCCGACAGCAACACCACCTTCGTCAACCGGCCGATGGCGGAGATGCTCGGCTACACCGTGGATGAGATGCTCGGCCGTCACCTGTTCGCCTTCATCGACACGGAGAACCGGCCGCTGGCGGCCACAAAGGTCGAGCGCCGCCGCCAGGGCATCGCCGAGCACCACGACTTCAAGTTCCGCCGCAAGGACGGTGGCGAACTGTGGGCGCACCTGGCCACCAAACCCATGTTCGAGGGCGACCGCTACGCCGGCGCCCTGGCCGTGGTCACCGATGTCACCGAGCAGCGCCGCCGGGAGGAGGAACTGCGGCAGAGCGAGGAGCGTTTCCGAATGGCCTTCGCCTACGCCGCGGTTGGCATGGCGGTCAGCACGCCGGAGGGCCGCGTCGTCCAGGTCAACCCCGCCTACTGCGCCATCACCGGCTACGGCGAGGCGGAACTGCTGGACGGCAGCGCCGGCAGCCCGACTCATCCCGACGACCGGCCGGCCCAGCACGAGGCCGTGGCCCGGCTCGTGGCCGGCGAGGCGCCCGCCTTCCTCCTGGAAAAGCGCTACCTGCGCAAGGACGGCAGCATCGTCTGGGTGCTCAACAGTGTCTCACTGGTGCGCGACCGTGCGGGCCGGCCGGCCCACCTCGTCACGTTGGTGCAGGACGTGACCGAGCGCCATCTGGCGGAGCAGCGGCTGCGCGAGGAGACCGAGGTCGCCGAGACGCTGCACCGCATCGGTGCCATCCTGGCGGCCGAGCTGAACCTGTACAAACTGGTGCAGGCGATCACCGACGCGGCGACCCGACTGGTCAACGCCCAGGTCGGCGCCTTCGTCTCCCCTGACCTGGGCGAAGGGGTGTCCTGGAGCCAGTTCACACTGGCGGAGGCTCTGGCAGGAGTGGTGCCCGAGGCCAGCCGCGGTTGGGATCCCGGCCTGGTGGTTCAGGTCTGCCGCGAGGGCCAGCGGGCCCGCGTGGACGACGTGACCGGCGACCCGCGCTTCCGCCAGCGGCCAGCGTTCTTCGGCCTGCCCGAAGGCCATCCGCCGGTGCGCAGCTTCCTGGCAGTGCCGGTGGTCTCACGGGACAATGTGCTGCTGGGCGGCCTGTTCTTCGGCCACACCGAGCCGGGCCACTTCAGCGCCCGCGATGAGCGCGTCATCACTGGCCTGGCTGGCCACGCTGCGGTCGCCATCGACAACGCCCGGCTGTACCAGCAGGCCCAGGACGCCGGTCGGCTACTGGCGGCGCTGGTGGAAAGTTCCGAGGACGCCATCATCGGCCTGTCGGCGCAAGGAGCGATCACCAGCTGGAACCCCGGCGCCGAGCGGCTCACCGGCCTGCCGACCGCGGCCGCGCTCGCCCGGCCGGTGACATCCCTGGTCGCCCCGGATTGCCTTGCCGAGTTCCACCAGGCCCTGGCCCGGCTGCAAAGCGGCGAGCGCGTCTCGTCCTTCGAGAGCACCTGGCTGTATCGCGACGGCCGCCGCGTCGAGGTAGCCGTCAGCCTGGCGCCGCTGCGCGACCGCGACGGCCGCGACCTCGGCGCCTCCGCCATCGCCCGCGACACCACCGAGCGCAAACACCTGGAGGAGCAGTTCCGCCAGGCCCAGAAGATGGAGGCCATCGGCCGGTTGGCCGGCGGCGTGGCCCACGACTTCAACAATCTGCTGACGGTCATCAACGGCTACGGCGAGATGCTGCTGGCCAGCCTGCCGCCAGGCACCGCGACGCGCGAGCTGATCCAGCAGATCACCGCCGCCGGCGACCGGGCGGCGGCGCTGACGCGGCGAGCTGCTCGCCTTCAGCCGCAAGCAGGTCGTGGCGCCGCGGGTGCTGGACCTCAAGGCGCTCGTGGCCGACATTGGGCAGTTGCTGCGCCGGCTGATCGGCGAGGACATCGAACTGGTGACGGTGATGGCCCCGGACCTGTGGCTGGTGCGGGCGGACCCGGGCCAGATGGAGCAGATCATTATCAACCTGGCGGTCAACGCCCGCGACGCCATGCCGCGGGCCGGCAAGCTCACCCTGGAACTGCGCAACGTCGAACTGGACGAGCACTACGCCCGGACGCACGCCGAGGCCCGGCCCGGGCCGCACGTGCTGCTGTCGATGAGCGACACCGGCGTCGGCATGGACGCCGCCACGCAGGCGCGGGTCTTCGAGCCGTTCTTCACCACCAAGGGCGACAAGGGCACCGGCCTGGGGCTGGCGACGGTCTACGGCATCGCCCGGGGCCACGGCGGCCACATCGCGGTCTACAGCGAACCTGGCCTCGGCGCCACCTTCAAGGTGTACCTGCCGCGCGCCGAGGAGCGGCCGGCGGCGGCGCGCAAGTCGAGCGTCGGGGCGCCGGTCCTGCCGCGCGGCACCGAGACGCTGCTGTTCGTCGAGGATGAAGAGGCGGTGCGGGCGCTCGTGCGGCACGTGCTGAAGGCTTGCGGCTACACGCTGCTGGAGGCGGCCGACGGCCAGGAGGCGCTGCGCCTGGCGGGCCAGCATGCTGGATCGATCGACATGTTGGTGACGGACGTGGTGATGCCGCAGATGGGCGGCCGGGAAGTGGCGGAGCGGCTGACCGCGCTGCGGCCGAGGCTGCGCGTGCTGTACCTGTCGGGCTACACCGACGACGCGGTGGTGCGGCACGGCATCCTGCAGGCGGACGTGCATTTCTTGCAGAAGCCGTTCACGCCGACGGCGCTGGCGCTGCGCGTCCGCGAGGTGCTCGACGCCGAGGCCCCGCGGGCGTGACGTGTGCCTTCTGGTTCCTGGTCGGAGCCCGAAAAACAAGGACCCCTATTCCCGGCCGTCGTCCGGCGGCTGGGCGGCATACCGGCTCAGCTGCGGCTTCACTTCTGTCTCCCAGCAGTCCGGACAGATG
Source organism: uncultured Gemmataceae bacterium (assembly GCA_963750165.1). Taxonomy (GTDB): domain Bacteria; phylum Planctomycetota; class Planctomycetia; order Gemmatales; family Gemmataceae; genus CAVVPN01. The sequence goes on from CAVVPN010000003.1 coordinate 3,251,246, forward strand.
CCGTGGCTGAAGCGCATCTGCGTGTGTCGCGATACGTAGGTTTCCACCTGCTGCCAGTAATTGCGGTCGTCGCGGATTTTCTTGCAGTACGAGCAGATGGGTAGCAGCCCCTGCAACTGCTGCACCTGCGACAGCGCTTCCTCCAATTCGCGCACCCGTTGCGCCAGGCTGCGCTGCAGTTCGACCACGTTCTGGCCGACGCGCACCCGGGCCTGCAACTCGGCGCGGTCGAACGGCTTGATGACGTAGTCGTTGGCCCCGCTCTGCAAGCCGGCGACGACGTCCGCCTTGGCGTCGCGCGCGGTCAGCAGGATGACGTAGACCGGCTCGGAGGTCGGCTGCGCGCAGCCGCCGGCACACCTCCACGCCCTGCAGCCCCGGCATCACCCAGTCGAGCACGGCCAGGCGCGGCGCCTGCGGCCCCGACAGGATCTCCCAGGCGTCCAGGCCGTCGTTGACCACGACGACGTCGTAGCCCCAACTCTCCAGGGCCCCCTGCAGCATGCGCCGCGGGATCAGGTCGTCGTCGGCAATCAGCACCCTCATGCCAGCTCCTTACCCCAGGCGGCCAGCGCCGCCCGCAATCGGTCGATGTCCTGCTCCAGGCGGGCGAACGCTTCGTCCGCCCCGTCCACCCTCCCGTCCTGGCCCAGCAACTCCAGCTGCAGCGCCGCCGCGGCCGCCGCCGGCGCCGCCAGACTGCTCAACGTCCCCCTGAGCGAGTGAGCCGCCCGCTCCAGCGGCCCCGCCTCGCGCTGCGCCAGCGCCGTGCCCACCGCCGCCACCAGCTGCGGCCCCTGCTCCAGAAACAGGGCCGTCAGCTGCCGGGCCGCCTCCCGGTCGCCGCCCACTCGCTCCAGCAGTTCCACTGCGTCGAAGGCGTCCGCTGCCGCGCGCGGGGACAGACGCCCTCCGCGCGCCCGTCCGCCGGCAGCACCGCCCAGGGCAGCAGTTCGGCGATGGTCTGCCACAGGTGCGCCGGCCGCAGCGGCTTGGTGAGATAGCCGTCCATGCCGGCGGCCAGGCAGCGCTCGCGGTCGCCCTTCATGGCGTGGGCCGTCAGTGCAAACACCGGCAGGCGTCGGCCCGTGCCCGCCTCGCGCCGCCGCAACTCCACCACCGCTTCCAGGCCGTCCATCTCGGGCATCTGCACGTCCATCAGCACCAGGTCAAAGTCCCGCCCGGCCAGCGCGTCCAGCGCCTCGCGGCCGTTGGCGGCCACGCACACCTCATGGCCCCGCTTGCGCAGCGTGAGCACGCCCACCCGCTGGTTGTAGACGTTGTCCTCGACCAGGAGGATGCGCAGCGGCCGCAGCGCCGGCGGCTTCGAGGACGCGGGCAGGTCCAGCATTTCGGCACCGGGCGCCGTGCCCGCCGCCAGCGCCTGCAACACGTCCAGCAGATCGGACTGGCACACCGGCTTGGTCACCCGCATGGCCACCGACAGCGACCAGCGCCGCTCGCCGTCACGGGGGTTGGCGGCCGGCACCATCAGGACGACCCGCGGCTCCGGGTAGACGAGGTTGTTGGCGTCGCGGGTCAGCACCTGGCTCTCCCCGGCCGGCAGGGTGGCGTCCAGCAGCAGTAGCGGAAACGGGTCGCCCGCGGTCGCCGCCTGCGCCAGCGCCTCCAGCGCCGCCGGGCACGAGGCCACGCCGGCCGGCCGCATGCCCCAGTGGGCCAGGATGGTCTTGAGAGACCGTCGGCTGGTGGTGTTGTCGTCCACCACCAGCACGCGCAGGCCCGCCAGGCTGACCGGCTGGCCGAGGCTGGCCGCGCCGGCCGACAATCCCAGCTGGGCGGTGAAGTGGAAGGTGCTGCCGCGCCCCGGCTCGCTCTCGGCCCACAGCCGGCCGCCTAGCAACTCCGCCAGTCGCGCTGAGATTGCCAGCCCCAGCCCGGTGCCGCCGTAGCGCCGCGTGGTCGAGCCGTCCGCCTGCACGAAGGGTGCGAAGATCAACCGCAGCTGGTCCGCCACGATGCCGATGCCCGTGTCACTCACCGAGAATTGCAAATTGCAGATTGCAGATTGCAAATTGTCATCGGTCTTTGCAATTTGCCATCTGCAATCTGCAATTTGCAATTTTTCGACCCGCACGACGATCTCGCCGCGCTCCGTGAACCTGGTCGCGTTGCTGACCAGGTTGACGAGCAGCTGCCGCAGCCGGCCCCAGTCGCCTACCAACGTCTCCGGCACCTCCGGCCGTACATCGCAGACCAGCTCCAGCCCCTTCTTGTGCGCCGCAGGGCCAGCGGCTTGAGCATCTCGTCCAGGCCGTCACGCAACTCGAACGTCACCGGGTCCAGGTCGAGCTTGCCCGCCTCGATCTTGGAAAAGTCGAGGATGTCGTTGATGAGCGTCAGCAGCGCCTCGGTGGAGGTCTTGATGACGGTGACCAGTTCGCGCTGCTCGGCGCTCGAGCGCCGTGTCCAGGGCCAGTTCCGCCATGCCCAGGATGGCGTTCATGGGCGTGCGAATCTCGTGGCTCATGTTGGCCAGGAACTCGCTCTTGGCGCGGTTGGCAGCCTCGGCGATTTCCTTGGCCCGCTGCAGGTCCTCCGCCGCGCGCCTGTGCGGGGAGATGTCCTGGATCTGGGCGATGAAGTGCAGGGGCTGGCCCCGGTCGTCGCGGACCAGCGACACGCTCACCAGCGCCCAGACGACGTGGCCGCCCTTGTGGAGGTAGCGCTTCTCTATCTGGTAAGTGCTGGTGTCGCCGTCCAGCATGTGGCGGAGTTGCCGCAGGTTGGCGTCGAGGTCGTCGGGGTGGGTGATGGCCTGGAAGTCGCAGGCCAGTAGTTCGGCCTCGGAGTAGCCGACCAGGTCGCACACCCTGCGGTTGACCTGCAGCCAGCGGCCGTCGATCCCCACCAGCGCCATGCCGATGGCCGCGTGGTTGAAGGCGCTGCGGAAGCGCTCCTCGCTTTCGCGCAGGCTGGCTTCCAGCGTCAGCCGCCGGCCCTCGGCCCGCTGCCGGTCCTCGGCCTCGCGGCGCAACCCCGCGTTGGACTCGGCCAGCGCCTCGGTGCGCTCGCGGACCCGCTCCTCCAGTTCCTCCCGGCGCGGCGCAGCGAGGCGACGACCTGGTGCTTCTGGGCCAGGGCGCGACGGGCCAGGTAGAAGGCGCTGGCCAGAAAGACGCCGGTCAACAACGTGGCCAGCACCAGGGTGGTCAGGGTCAGACGGGAGCTGGCCCGGGAACGGGCCGCCCGGCGGGCCAGCAGGTCGCGCTCCGCGGCGGCGAGCGCGTTCACCCGCGCCCGCAGGCCGTTCCGCTCCTGTTCCGCCCACCGCGCCAGCGGCAGGCGCAGGGGCCGGCCCAGCAGAGCGCCCTCGGTCAACTGCTGGTGCCCCGCGATCCGCGCCAGCCATACCTCCGACCGGGCCTCCAGTTCCCGCAGCCGTTCTTGCTGGGCGGGGTTGTCGGCCGTCTGTTCCTGCAAGGACTGAATCTTTTCGCGGAGTCGCGCGGTCGCCCGGCCGATCTCCTCCTGGTAACGCTCCTGATGGGTGAACAGGTAGGCGCGGTGAGCGGCGCTGGCTTCCCCCAGCAGCGTGTGGGTCGCCTGCAACTGCTCCAGTATCTCGTGCGTGTGGACCACCAGATGCCCGTCCTCGACCAGGTGGAGCACGTTCGCCGACGACACCGCGCCGTTGACGATCAGTGCCGCCAACGCCAGCGCGAAGCCGGCCACCACGGCCCACAGGCGGACGCCCTGCGGGCCAGGTCGCGCGGTCGGGTCGGAAACCTCAGTCGGTGACCTCACGGAAAATCACCTCGAAGTGCGGGGCGCAGCGCAGGAAGACCTGAACCAGCGCGGGGTCAAACTGGCCCTGACAGCCCTCGGCCATCACCTGCAGGGTGGCGGCGTGCGACAGCGCCGGTTTGTAGACGCGCCGCGACCGCAGCGCGTCGTACACGTCGCCGATGGCCACCAGGCGGGCCGCCAGCGGGATGTCGGTGCCGGTCAGCCGGTCGGGGTAACCGCGGCCGTCCCAGCGCTCATGGTGGTGGCGGGCGATGTCCGCCGCTGTCTGCAGAAACGCCAGCGCGAAGCCGTGCTGTTTGGCCACCGCCCGCAGCGTGTCGCTGCCGATGACCGTGTGCGTCTGCATGATGACGCGCTCATCGGCGTCGAGCTTGCCCGGCTTCATCAAAATGTGATCTGGCAGGCCGACCTTGCCGATGTCGTGCAGCGGAGCGCAGCACTCCAGCATCTCCAGGAAGCCCGGGGTGATCTGGGTGGCGAAGTTCGGGTTGCTGGCCGCCTCCTCCGCCAGGCAGCGGCTGAAGCGCTGCAGGCGGTGCAGGTGGGAGCCGGTCTCGCTGTCGCGGTAGGACACGAGCTTGGCCAGGGCCAGCACCAGGGCGTTGCGGGCATGCACCAGATCGCTGTCGCGGTGGTTGAGATTCTTCTCCAGTTCCTGGTTGACCGTCAGCAGGTGGCGCGTCATCAGGTCGGAGCGGTCCTGAGCTTCCTTGAGCCGCAGCGCCGCCTTGACCCGCGCCCGCAGCTGCATGACACTGAGCGGCTTGGTCAGGTAGTCGTCGGCGCCGGCGAGCAGAACCTGGGCCATGTCATCGCCGCTGACGCGGCCCGAGCACAGAATGATCTTGAGATGGGCGCTGGGCGGCTGCTCGCGCAGACGGCGGCACAGGTCCGGCCCCTTCAGCTCGGGCATCTCGAAGTCGCTGAGCACCAGGTCGTAGGGCTTGCGGTGCAGCGTTTCCAGGGCGACGCGGCCGTTCTCGGCCTCGTCGCAGGCCAGTCCCTCGGCCTGCAACGCGAAGCGGCAGAACAGGCGGATGGACGGCTCGTCGTCCACGACCAGCACGCGGGCTTTGCGTACCGACTCGGCCACTTCCAGCGACGGCAGGCCGCCCGCAGGGGTGCCGTCGGCGGACAGCTGCAGGTGCTCGCGCAGCTCCGGCTGGAAGAACGGCAGCAGGGCGCGCATGACGGCCTGTGGTGTTGGGAAGCGGTCGTCGGGCCGGACAGCCATCATGCGGGCGAGGAGGGCGTCGAGGTCGCCGGGCAGCTCCGGCCGCCACTGCCGCGCGGAGGGCGGCGGTTGCGTCAGGCGGGCGCTCACCTGCTGGACGATGTTGTCCTTCCACTCGAACGGCGGCCGGCCGGTCAGGCACCAGAACAGGGTGCCGCCCAGGCCGTAGATGTCGGCGCGGATGTCCACGGAGCCGGCGTCCTGGGCCTGCTCGGGCGCCATGTAGTCCAGGGTGCCGAGCATGGTGCCCGCCTCGGTCTGGCGATGGCGGAAGTGGCGGGCCAGGCCGAAGTCGAGCAGTTTGGCCTGGCCCTCGGGCGTGATGAGGACATTGGACGGCTTGATGTCGCGGTGGACCAGGTTGTGCTTGTGGGCCTCGGCCAGCGCCGAGGCGACCTGGTGGATGAGATCGCAGGCGAAGCTGGGCTCCAGCGGGCCGCGGCCGTTCACCAGGTCCTCGAGGTCCTGGCCGGGCACGTATTCCATGACGAAGTAGTGCAGCACCTGGCCGTCCGGCCCCGGCGAGACGGCCTTGCCTGCCTCGACGGCACCGACGATGTTGGGGTGCTGCAACTGGGAGATGGCACGCATCTCCGTGTAGAAACGGCGCACCAGGAAGGTCGGGTCGTCCGGCGAGGCGGCCAGTACCTTGATGGCGACCACCCGGCGCATGAGCAGGTGCTCGGCCCTGAAGACCACGCCCATGCCGCCGGCGCCGATGCGCTCCAGGATGCGGTAATTGCCCAGCAGCAGGCCGAAGGTTTTGCCAGCCTCGATGCGGGCGGCCTGGTAATCGGTCAGCAACCGCTGCTCGACCAGCAGCGTCAACACGCCCAAACGATCAACGCGGTGCAGCAGGAGTTCGCGCACCGCGTCGGGCAGGGCCTCCCAGTCCTCGGTCAGCACCAGCGACGTACCAAGCAGGTCTTGCAGCAGGGCCTGGCCAGACGAAAGGGTGGTCGTCCCGATGGTAAACTGGGTGGGGTGCGATGACGACCGGCCGTTGGACACGCCCTTCATGGAGAATTCCTGGGTAACGAGAGCAAGGTTCCGTGCGGACAATCCGGCGGCGCGGCATTACGTTCCTGCCAAACTATAGAACGCGAACCTCGCCCCGGACGGCGGTGGCGCTGTGAAAATCCCGCCACGCACGGCGGCGACCGGCTCGTTGAGGCCGGGACGGAAGAATCGTGGCCAGACCGGAAGGGGGTGAAGGGATGGGTAAGAAGGCCTGACGGAAAGAGGCGAGCGGCGCGGCGTCAGCCCGCCGGTGCTTCCGAGTACCGGCGGGCTGACGCCGCGCCGCTCGCCAGCGCCCGTTTCCGTTTCGGGCCGGCATGGGCGGCGGCTGCGGTCAGCCCTGCGGGGACTCGCCGCGGCCGTTGCGACCGCGGGAGTGCTGGCCGCCCCGGCGGCCGATCGCGGCCATGTGTCCGCGGTCGCGGCTGACCGCCTCACCGCCGCGCCGGCCAGCCTCGCGCGCCTCCTGCGGCGTAAATTCGTGGGCCGTGCCGCGTTCGTGCGCCGCCCGCCCACCCTTACTGGCAATCGCGCGCTGGCGCTCCGCGTCCATGGCCGCGAACCCTCGCCTGTTCTTTTCTGGCATGATTACGCTCCCTGGGGCACCTGCCCGGCGTCCGAATATCAGACGAGATCCGGGAAATGGTAGGTTTCTGGCAATGGCGGTTGCACATCACGTGCCAGGCGACCGGGACGGCTCGCTTTTCGTGCCAGGGTTGCTCCGCGAGCAAAAACGCTGGCGTGGGGGGTGGAAAACGGCACGCGCACCGGCAGGTGATGGACCTGTGGATGCGCAGTCGTGAACCATCTCGTGCGCAGGGGTGCGGAACTGGCGCCAAAACGGGTCTGGTTCCTGGCATTGGAGTTGCATAGTCTGGAGGTGTCCGGAGGAGGTGGGGCAGCGGTTGCCCTGCGCACCAAGCATCACACGGGAGGAAGGGACACGATGAACACTCGCATTGGGTCGATCGCCGGGATGGTGGCCCTGGCCGGGGCACTGGTGCTGCTCTGCCCTGGGAAGAGCGAAGCGCAGCGGCGTGGCTTCTACGGCGGATTCGGAGGCTATCCAGGCTACGGCTACGGCGGCTATGGCGGCTGGGGCAACCCGGGCAGCAGCGGTTGGGGCTACGGCGGCTACGGCGGCCTTGGCGGCTTTGGTGTCGGCGGCTACGGCAGCGGCATGGGCAACTACCTCGGCAACGTTTCCGGCTACGGCTATCTCAACTCGCCGTACTACAACTACCTCGGCTACGGCTACGCCCCGGGGATCTACGGCTCTTCCAGTTCGCCTCCCTACAACTACCTCGGCTATGGCTACGCCTCAGGGATCTACGGCTCGTCCAGCTCGCCTATCTCCAACTACACCCACTACAGCCCGGAGTCCTACAGCCACAATTTCGCCCCGACTTTTTACTACGGCGGCACCTACACCAGCCCGCCGAGCTACGCTTACAACTCGCCGACGAACGCCTACCTGTCCTACTACCCGGCGACCAGCGGCCAGCAGCTGGGCAACAGCGCCGAAATCCGGGTGACGGTGGCGCCGGACGCCGAGATCTGGTTTGACGGCACCAGGACGAAGCAGACCGGTTCGGTACGCGAGTTCATCACGCCGCCGCTGACACCTGCTCACACCTACACCTATCAGGTGCGTGCCCACTGGACCCAGAACGGCAAGGCGATGGACCAGACGCGCACCGTGACGGTCCAGCCAGGCCGCCACTCGTTGGTGGACTTCACCATCCCACAGAAGTGACCGGCGGTGCCCCCAGGTGTGCCCGGCGAACCAGGGCCCGTCCCCGGTTCGCCGGGCTTTTTTCAGGACTTTGCGACGGAACTACCGCGATGAACGCCAGGGCACTGTTCGGACTGATCAGGGACACCTTCATTGAGTGGAACAACGACCGGGCGCCGCGGATGGGCGCGGCGCTGGCCTATTACACGGCGTTCTCCCTGGCGCCGCTGATGGTCATCGCCATCGGCATCGCCGGTCTGGTGTTCGGCGAACAGGCGGCGCGCGGCGAGATCGTCACGGAGCTGGCGGCCACCCTCGGCCGGCCCGCGGCGACGGCCATCGAAAACATCCTGCGTGAGAACGACCAGACCGGCAACTACCTGGCGTCCCTGCTCGGACTGGTCATGCTGCTGGTCGGCGCCTCCGGCGTGTTCATGGAACTGGAGGACGCCCTGAACACCATCTGGAAAGTGCCGCCGAGCAAGAGCGCCACCTGGCTCGCGTTCCTCCGCGACCGGGCGCTGTCGTTCACACTGGTGCTGTGTACCGGTTTTCTGCTGCTGGTGTCGCTGCTCATCACCGCGGCGCTGGCGGCCGTCGATCACCTGTTGACGCCGGCGTCGGTCCCCGGCGGCGTGCTGCTCTGGCGGCTCAGCAACGCCGCGGTCACGTACCTGTTTATCACCCTGCTGTTCGCGCTGCTCTTCAAGTATGTGCCCCACGCCCGCGTGGCCTGGAAGGACGTGTGGCTCGGCGCCGCGGGGACGGCCCTGCTGTTCACGGCTGGCAAGTATTTGCTGGGGCTGTATCTGGGGGTGAGCACCATCGTGTCCGCCTTCGGCGCCGCCGGCTCGCTGGCAGTCGTGCTGGTGTGGGTCTACTTCTCGGCGCAAATCCTGCTGCTCGGCGCCGAGTTCAGCCACCTGTACGCCCAGCGTTTCGGCTCGCACCGCGGCGAGCCAGAACCCAAGCCCTGCCCCGCGCCGCCGGCGACGCCGCAGCAGGCCGACAAGGTGACGGTGTAACTGTGTCCCTTCTTTTCTGTCGCTTGCGGCTTGGCGCGTTCGGAAGAAAAGAGCGCCTCCGAGTCGTCTTTGTTTCCGAGCGCGCAAGCCGCAAGCGGCAGAAAGAACAACCGGGTTAGCGGCTCGCATCCAGGATCTGCAACAGGAACTGCAGCGGCACCTCGGCCCGGTCGGGCTGGAGAATCAGGTCGTCGCGCAGCTCATTGGTGGCCCGTTTGAGCAGATAGAAGTGCATCAGGTTTTCCAGGTCCTCCCGGGTCCGGGGCAGATACGTCTGGTCCGCCGCCACGGCCAGGTACGCCTTCAGGAACGTCACCGCCACCCAGCGCCGCCAGAACCGAATCCACGGCTGCAGCGCCGCATAGTCTTCCTGGCGCACGGCCCCGTTTCGCGCCGCGGACAGCACCGCGTAATGGAACGAGCAAATCATGCTGGCCACGTCGCGCAGCGGCGAGCGCTTGCGGCGGCGGTCGCTCACCGAGCGGCCGGGCGAGCCGTCCAGGTCGAGGAGCACAAAGTCGTTGCCGGTGTACAGCACCCGGGCCAGGTGGTAGTCGCCGTGCAACCGCGTACGCTGGGCAATGATCTTGTGTTCGGTCACCCGCCGGGCGATGCGCAGCAAATCCTCTTCGCGCTGGAGCAACTCCTGGCCGAGCGCGCGGGCGGACTCGGGCAGCACCGCCAGGCGCTTACGCACCAGCTCCAGCGCCCGCCGGGCCTGGCTGCGGAGCGACTGGTAGATGGAGGCGCTGGTACAGCGTGGTGAACGGCTCCGGGGCGAAGTCGGGGGTGTCGGTCAGAGACGCCAGGGCGGCGTGGAACTCGGCGGTGCGCTGGCCCAGCAGGCGGGCGTTCTCCAGGTAGGTGCCGATCATCTCGCGAGCCAGCGCCGGTGGTTCGTCGCTGACCAGATCAAACCAGGAGCGGCGCTCCAGCGGCAGCTGCGTGCCCTGCTCCTTGTGGGTCAGGGCGTACTCGTAGTAGCGGCCCAGGGCGTCGCGGGCGTGGTGCCAGGCGTCGCCCTGGCTGGGCTGGCTGCCCTTGAGGACCGCCAGCGTCAGCGGCGTCCCGCCCTCTTCCGGCCAGAACTCCAGGACGCCCGCCACCGGCAGGAAATTACGGAATGCCGTCTTTTCCATCAGGGCCCGGCTGACCTCCACCTCGGGGTGGACGCCGGGCTCGATACGGCGACAGACCCGCAGCAGCAGCCGGTCGCCGCAGGTCGCGAGGGTGTCGCCCTGGTCCACGCGCAGCGACAGCACCTCGGGCACCTCGGCCTCCGCGTCGAAGGGCTGCGGCAACCCCGGGAAGGTGGTGCCGACCAGGCGGCCGCCAGGGCCGCTGGACAGGCGCTGGCGGACAATGACCTGGACCAGTTCCCGGGCGAACGTCTTCTCGGCCAGCGGGTCGAACAGCACCCCGGTCTGTCCCGCGCCGGCACGCTTCCCGGTCGTTTGCAGCCGGGCGACGACGGCCCGCGGGTACTGCGCCAGCACTCGATCGGCCTCGGGGCCGGCGGCGAACGTCAGGGGCAGGGCGCAGGTCTCGGCGTCGCCGTCGCTGTACTCCACGCGCGCCAGGGCCACCTCAGCGGTGACCACCGGCACGGCCTGGAGCACGCGGACGGCCTCGGGGGAGCGTTCGCCGCCCCAGAACCAGTAGCTGCGGCGCATGTAGTTGGGCAGCACCTCTTCCAGCAGTTCACGGCCCTCGCCGCGCAGGTAATCCTCCCAGAGCCTTGTCGGCGGCAGGACGGCCGGGCTCACCTCGCCATTGCCCTCGACCGACGCGAGCGTGGCCGACTGCGACTCCAGGTTGAACCAGTAAAACGCATACGAGCCCAGGGTGAGCGGGTAAGCCATGCCGGCGATGGCCGGGAAGTGGCTGCGGCCGAGCATCTCGACCGGCACCCAGCCCTGAAACTCGCTCAGGTCGAGGCGCACCGCCTGCGCGTGCCGCGACAGGTTGGCCACGACCAGGATGGTTTCAGGGGTCAGGGGTCGGGAGTCAGGAGTCAGGGAAGAGGCGGCCTCCGGCTCCTGATTCCTGACTTCTGACTCCTGATCCCTGACTTCTGACTCCTGACCTCTGCCCGGGAAGCGGCGCAGGAACGCCAGCACCTTGTTGTTGTCTGCGGGCACGAAGTCCAGGCTGCCGCGGCCGAACGCCTGGTAGCGCTTGCGCAGCGCCAGGATGCGCTTGGTCCACCACAGCAGCGAATGCGGGTTCTTTTCCTGGGCCTCGACGTTGACGGCCTCGTAGTGGTACTCGGGGTCGATGATAACGGGGAAGTACAACCGCTGTGGGTTGGCCCGGGAGAAGCCAGCGTTGCGGTCGCCGTTCCACTGCATGGGCGTGCGGACGCCGTTGCGGTCGCCGAGGTAAATGTTGTCGCCCATGCCGATCTCGTCGCCATAGTACAGCACGGGAGTGCCCGGCAGCGACAGCAGCAGGGCGTTCATCAACTCGATCTTGCCGCGGTGGTTCTCCAGCAGCGGCGCCAGGCGGCGGCGAATGCCGAGGTTGATGCGTGCCTGCGGGTCCTGGGCGTAGAAGCGGTACATCGAATCGCGGTCCTCGTCGGTGACCATTTCCAGCGTGAGTTCATCATGGTTGCGCAGGAAAGTGGCCCACTGGCAGGTCGGCGGGATCGGCGGCGTCTGCTGCAGGATGTCCACGATGGGGAAGCGATCTTCCATGCGCACGGCCATGAACAGGCGCGGCATCACCGGGAAATGGAAATTCATGTGGCACTCGTCGCCGTCGCCGAAGTAGGCGGCGGCGTCCTCCGGCCACTGGTTGGCCTCGGCCAGCAACATGCGGTTCTTGAAGTTCTCATCGACGTGCCGCCGCAGTTTTTTCAGATAAACGTGCGTCTCGGGCAGGTTCTCGCAGTTGGTGCCCTCGCGCTCGTACAGGTACGGCACCGCGTCCAGGCGCAGGCCGTCCACGCCCAGCTTGAGCCAGAAGTCGAGCGCCTCGAACGTGGCCTCGTGGACGGCGGGGTTGTCGTAGTTCAGGTCCGGCTGGTGCGCGTAAAAGCGGTGCCAGAAGTAGGCGTTGGCCACCGGATCCCAGGTCCAGTTGGACGCCTCGAAGTCCTTGAATATGATGCGGGCTTCCGGATACTTGCGTGGGTTGTCGCTCCAGACATAGAAGTCGCGCTCGGGGCTGCCGGGTGGGGCGCGGCGAGCACGCTGAAACCAGGGATGCTGGTCGCTGGTGTGGTTGAGCACCAGCTCGGTGATGACGCGCAGGCCGCGGTGGTGGGCCTGCTCCAGCAGCCGCTCGAAGTCCATCAGGGTGCCGTACACCGGGTTGACGCTGGTGTAGTCGGCGATGTCGTAGCCGTCGTCGCGCAGCGGCGAGGGGTAGAAGGGCAACAGCCAGAGGGTCGTGACGCCGAGGTCTTGAAGGTAGTCGAGTTTGCCCAGCAGGCCGCGGAAGTCGCCGATGCCGTCGCCGCTGCTGTCGGCGAAGGCCCGGACGTGCAGTTCGTAAATGATGGCGTTCTGATACCAGAGGGGGTCGTCTGCGAACAGGACCGCGGACTCAGTCAGGTGCCGCTGCATGGCATGATCTCCGTTTCCCAGGTTGCGCGGGCGCGCTAATGAGGCTGCGTGCTAGTTCTGTACCGGGTATTTTGTGGCACTGGATTTGCCTGACAAGCGGCAAGGTGATTCTCAGGCGGAGAACTTGATGGGTCCGAGCCCGAGCGCCAGCGCGGGGCCAGCGCTGCCCCGCGCTGGCGCTCGGGCTCGGACCAGGAACCAGAATCGCCAAGGCACTGTTGTATTGGGAAAAAGGATTTCGGTATGAAACGAAGGAAGTTTCCCATCGGGGCGGAGGTGCAGGAGGGCGGCGTCCATTTCCGCGTGTGGGCGCCCGAACGGCGGCGCGTGGAAGTGGTGCTGGAATCGGCGGACGGCGGCGAAAGCCAGGTCCACGAGCTGGCGGCGGAGGCGGACGGCTATCACGCCGGCTTCGTGGCTGGCGTCGGTGCCGGGGCACGCTATCGCTACCGTCTCGACGGCGACAGGCAGCGCTACCCCGACCCGGCATCGCGCTTCCAGCCGGAGGGGCCGCACGGCCCGTCGCAGGTGATCGACCCGACCGCCTTCGCCTGGACCGACCAGGGCTGGCGCGGCGCCGGTATCGCGGGACAGGTGATTTACGAGATGCATCTCGGCACCTTCACGCGGGAGGGCACCTGGGAGGCGGCGGCGCGCGAGTTGCCGGAACTGGCCGCCGCCGGCATCACTGTTCTGGAGGTGATGCCCGTGGCGGAGTTCGCAGGCCAGTTCGGCTGGGGCTACGATGGTGTTGATCTGTTCGCGCCGACGCGGCTGTACGGCACGCCGGATGACTTCCGCCGTTTCGTCGATCGCGCCCACGCGGCGGGGCTCGGCGTCCTCCTCGACGTGGTGTACAACCACTTCGGCCCGGACGGCTGTTATTTGCGGCCGTTTTCCGAGCACTACTTTACCGACCGTCACGAGAACGAGTGGGGCGAGGCCATCAATTTCGACAGCGAAGCCGCCGGCCCGGTGCGCGAGTTCTTCGCCACCAACGCCGCATACTGGATCGACGAGTTCCATCTGGATGGCCTGCGCCTGGACGCGACGCAGCAGATTTTCGACAACTCCAGGGAGCACATTTTGACGGTCATCGGCCGGCGCGTGCGCGCGGCGGCCCGCGGCCGGGCGACACTGATTGTCGCGGAGAACGAGCCGCAGGAGACACAGCTGGTGCGGCCGGTGGAGCGCAGCGGCTACGGCCTGGACGGCCTGTGGAACGACGACTATCACCACAGTGCGATGGTCGCGCTGACGGGGCACAACGAGGCGTATTACACGGACTATCTGGGCGACCCACAGGAGTTCATCTCGGCGGTGAAATGGGGCTACCTGTTCCAGGGCCAGCGTTACCTGTGGCAGAAAAAGCGGCGCGGCACACCGGGGCTGGACCTGCCGCCGGCGGCGTTCGTCAACTTCCTGCAGAATCACGACCAGGTGTCCAACTCCGGCCATGGCCAGCGCTGCCACCTGCTCACCAGCCCGGGCGCTGCAAGGCGCTGACGGCGCTGACCCTCCTTGGCCCCGGCACGCCCATGCTCTTCCAGGGGCAGGAATTCGCCAGCAGCAGCCCGTTCTTCTACTTCGCGGAGCACGAGCCGGAGCTGGCCAAACTGGTACACCAGGGCCGCACCAAGTTCCTGTCGCAGTTCCGCAGCCTGGCGCACTCCGAGGACCAGGCGTGCGTGCCGGACCCGGCCGACCCGCAGACGTTCGAGCGCTGCAAACTGGACTTCACGGAGCGCGAAACGCATCAACCCCTTTACGACCTGCACCGCGATCTGTTGCGGCTGCGGCGGGAGGATCCGGCGTTCCGGGCGCAGCGGCCGCGCGGCGTGGACGGGGCGGTGCTGGCGTTCCGGGCTTTCATGCTGCGTTTCTTCGTGGACGGCGGAGCGGATCGGCTGCTGCTCGTCAACCTGGGACGCGACCTGCACCTGGACCCCGCACCCGAGCCGCTGCTGGCGCCGCCCGCGGGGTGTCGGTGGGAGGTGCTGTGGTCGAGTGAGGACCTGAAGTACGACGGCGGCGGCACGCCACCGCTGGACACGGAGGAGAACTGGCGCATCCCGGGCGAGGCGGCGGTGGTGCTGCGACCACGCCCGGCAACGGCGGACACGGCCTGAGTCCGTTGGGCATCACGAGGCCACGTCTGACACGGGGGGTGTGGTGAAAACGTGAGATGAAATGAGTAGCATCAAGGGCGGCAAGGAGTTATTTCATCTCACCCCCTTGAGATGAAACGGAGAGTGGACATGGAAGACTCAGTGTTGCACATCCCGTGGTCGGCGGACAACCGGACGGAGCAACTGGTCAACCGCGAGTGGCTGGTGGCCAACGGCCTGGGCGGCTACGCCTCGGGCACCATCGCCGGGGTGGCCTCGCGCCGCTACCACAGTCTGCTGATCGCGGCACTGCCGGCGCCGTTTGGCCGTCGCGTCATGCTCAACCACCTGTCGGAGCTGGTCCGGCTGCCCGACGGCAAGACGTTCCTGTTTGGCGGCGAGGAGCACACCGGCACGCTGGAGTTGCACGGGGCCGAGTACCTGAAGGGGTTCCGGCTGGAGCAGGGGCTGCCGGTGTGGCGTTACGAGGTGGGCGGCGTGGCCTTCGAGAAGCGTGTCCTGCTGCCGCACATGCAGAACACCGTCCACGTCAACTATCGCCTGGTGGCGGGCGTGGGTGTGGTGCGGCTGAAGCTGCGACCGTCGGTCCACTTCCGCCCGCACGAGGCCCCGGTCAGCGACCAGCACGTGGGGCCCTACACCCTCACCTGCGTCGATGGCCGCTATGAACTGTCGGACAAATCCACCCTGCCGCCGCTGCGGATGTACCTGCACGGCAGCCAGCCGGCGTTCACCCTGGACGGCAAGGAACTGAGCAACATCCTCTACCGCGTGGAGGAGAACCGCGGCTATGAGCACGTGGGCACTCTCTGGAGCCCTGGGTATTTCCGTGTGGACCTGAGCCGGGACCACGCGGCCACGCTCGTCGCCTCGACCGAGTCGTGGGAAACCATCCTGGCGCTGCACCCGGCCGAGGCGCTGCACGCAGAGCGCGAGCGGCGGCACCGGCTGGTGGCGGCGGCGCTGCCGGAGCTGCGCGACGGCCCGGCCCGCGAGCTGGTGCTGGCGGCGGACCAGTTCCTGATTACGCCGGCGGGCCGCATCGCCGACGCCGCCCGCGCCCACGCCGCCGGTGACGAGGTGCGGACAGTGATCGCCGGCTATCACTGGTTCACGGACTGGGGCCGTGACACCATGATTAGCCTGGAGGGCCTGACCCTGGTCACGGGCCGACAGGCCGAGGCCGGTTACATCCTGCGCACCTTCGCGCACTACGTCCGGGACGGCCTGATTCCCAACATGTTCCCCGAGGGCGAGAAGGAGGGCCTGTACCACACCGTGGACGCGACGCTGTGGTTCTTCCACGCCCTGGATCGCTATCTGCAAGCGACCAATGACCGCGTGACGCTGCGGCTGTTGCTGCCCAAATTGCAGGACATCATCGACCACCACGTCAAGGGGACGCGCTTCAACATTCACGTGGACCCGAAGGACGGACTGCTGAGCCAGGGGGCCGACGGGTATCAGTTGACGTGGATGGACGCCAAGGTTGGCGACTGGGTGGTGACGCCGCGGCGCGGCAAGGCGGTGGAGATCAATGCGCTGTGGTACAACGCCCTGCGGCTGCTGGAGGGCTGGCTGCGTGAGGAACGCGACGCGCATGCGGCCGAAAAAGCCGGCGAGTTAGCGGAGCGCGCGCGGCAGTCGTTCAACGAGCGTTTCTGGTACACTCGGGGCGGCTACCTGTATGACGTGGTGGACGGCGAGCACGGCGGCGATGATCCGGCGTGTCGGCCCAACCAGGTGTTCGCGATTTCGCTACCGCATCCGGTGCTGGAGCAGTCGAAATGGCGGCCGGTGCTGGACGTGGTGACGGAGCGGCTGCTGACGCCGGTGGGGCTGCGGTCGCTGGCGCCGGGCAGTCCGGACTACAAGACGAAGTACTACGGCGACCTGCGGGCGCGCGACGCGGCCTATCACCAGGGGACGGTGTGGGCCTGGCTCATCGGCCCGTACCTGGACGCCCGCCTCAAGGTGTACCCGGAGGACCGCGACCACGCCCGCCGTTACCTGGAGGGCTTCGTCGATCACCTGCACGAGGCGTGTATCGGCTCGATCAGTGAAGTCTTCGACGCCGAGGCGCCGTACACGCCGCGCGGCTGTGTGGCCCAGGCGTGGAGTGTGGCGGAGGTGTTGCGCTGCTGGGCGAAGGAAGGCATTCGGTCGTAGTGCAGGGCCGCCTGCACCACGAAATGAGGGACCCATGCGTTACCATGCTCTGGCGACCGACTATGACGGCACCCTGGCGCATCACGGCAAGGTGGACGAGCCGACGCTGGCGGCGCTGGAGCGGCTGCGCGCCACGGGCCGCCGACTGCTGCTCGTCACTGGCCGCGAGCTGGAAGAGTTACTCGGCATCTTCCCGGAGGTCACACTGTTCGAGTGGGTGGTGGCCGAGAACGGCGCTCTGCTCTACCGACCCGCCGACCGGCAAACCAAACTCCTCGGTGAGTCGCCGCCGGAGCGGTTCGTTGCGGAACTGCGGCGCCGCGGTGTCGCGCCCTTGTCGGTCGGCCGCAGCATCGTTGCCACCTTTCATCCGAACGAGACGAAGGTGCTGGAGACCATCCGCGACCTGGGCCTGGAATTACAGGTGATCTTTAACAAGGACGCGGTCATGGTGCTGCCCGCCGGCGTCAACAAGGCGACCGGTCTGCGGGCGGCGCTCCAGGAACTGGGGCTGTCGCCGCACGAAGTGGTCGGCGTCGGCGACGCCGAGAACGATCACGCCTTCCTGTCCCTGTGCGAGTGCTCCGCGGCCGTGGCCAACGCGCTGCCGGCGCTCAAAGATCGGGCCGACCTGGTGACCCGCGGCGCCCAGGGCGCCGGCGTGGCCGAGTTGATCGACCGGCTGGTGGACAATGACCTGGCCGACCTGGAAGGCAAGATCGCGCGGCACCAGTTGCTGCTGGGCAACCGGGCGGATGGCGGCGAGGAGCGTATCCCGTCTTACGGGCTCAACCTGCTCATCGCCGGCCCCTCGGGCAGCGGCAAGTCCACGGCGGCGACCAGTCTCCTCGAACGGCTGGCCGGGCACAAGTATCAGTTCTGCATCATCGACCCGGAGGGGGACTACGAGGGCCTGAGCGGGGCGGCGGTCCTGGGCAACGCCCAGCAACCGCCGAACGCGGACGAGGTGCTGCAACTGCTGGCCGACCCCGACAAGCACGTGGTCGTGAACCTGATCGGACTACCCCTTGCCGACCGGCCGACGTTTTTCCTGTCGCTGCTGCCGCGTCTGCAAGAGATGCGGGCCAGGACGGGCCGGCCGCACTGGCTGCTGGTGGACGAGGCCCATCACCTGCTACCCGCGGCGTGGGAGCCCGCCCAGATGGCGCTGCCGCAGGAGATGAAGCGCATGGCGTTTGTCACGGTCCACCCGGACCAGATGTCGGCTGCGGTACTCCACTCGGTAGACCTGGTCATGGCCGTGGGCGAGGAGGCCGAGAAGACCATCGCCAAATTCTGTGGGGTGGTGGGCGAGCGGCCGCCGCGCGTCCCCGCCGAGTCTGCCGAGTCCACCGAGGTGGTGGTCTGGCGCCGCGACGGCAAGCAGGCCCCGTGTCGGGTCAAGCTCATCCCGAGCAAGCTGGAGCACCACCGCCACACGCGCAAGTACGCCGAGGGCGAACTGCCGCCGGAGCGGAGCTTTTACTTTCAGGGACCGGAGGGCAAGCTCAACCTGCGTGCCCAGAACCTCATCCTGTTCCTGCAAATGGCCGAGGGGGTGGACGACGATACCTGGGACTACCATCTGCGCCGCGGCGACATATCCAAATGGTTCCGCGAGAGCATCAAGGATGAAGTGATGGCGGCGGAGGCGGCGGAGGTGGAGGAGCGGCAGGGGTTCTCTGCCGAGGAGAGCCGCAAGCAGATCCTGGAGATTGTGGAACGGCACTACACGCTGCCCACCTCGGCGCCGCTGCCGATGCCCGGGACGGACACGGAGCCGACGCGGTCGTAGTACGGGCGGCCCGGCTGCACACCCTGGTTGTGCAGGTGGGCCGCCCGCACTACGGAAGTCGCAAACGCTGCGCGAGCTACACTGCCGCAGGTTGTCCCCGCCGCCGCCGCCCTTCTTCCAGCAAGTATTCCAACGACTTTTCCAACCGCTCCAGACCCTGATCGGTGTCGTCGCACGCCGCCTCAAGGTACACGGAAAGCCGTGCGCCGGGCCGACGTTCCCCCATCAAATCACGACGATGCGCATGGTGGTTTCCTTTCAACTCAAAAGTCGTTTGAGGCCGGTGAAGATGCGCAGATTTTGCGCGTACTGACAGATTCGCGTTTCCCTCACCCCAGAAGCAGCGCCACCGGGAACTGGGCAAACACCTCCGATAGCGCCAGGGATGGCTGTCCGTCCCGGTTCGCCACCGCCACCATCTCCCCGGTGAACGGACTGCCCAGTCGAGACCTCTCAGACAATCCCGCCAACACCAGCCGCGTGTCCTGCCAGAACTCCCGTCCCAGCGGCAGGTCGGTCGAGGACATCCACGCCCGGCACAGCAGTCTCGGGACGGCCACGACCGCCCAGCGCTCAGCCTGCCGCCGGGCGAAGGCGAAGACATGCTCCGCTCGCGGCCCGACCGCCTCCAGCGGCACATATTCCCCCGTGGCGAACAGTCCCGGGTGGTCGCGGCGCTCCTTCAGGGCACGCATGGTCACGTACAGCTTGGCACGGCCGTCCTCCAGGGAGCCGAGCAGTTCGCGGGCCAGCGCGGCCAGACCCTTCCCGGAGGCGGTGCGCTCACGCAGCTCGGCCAGCAGTCGGCGGCGGCGCTCGTAGTCCACCGGCCGCCGATTGTCGGGATCGACCAGGCTGAAGTCCCACAGCTCACAGCCCTGGTAAAAGTCCGGCACCCCCGGCGCCGCGATCTTCACCAGGGTCTGCGCCAGGGAGTTGAGCAGACCGAAGCGGCTGACCCGGCGCACGAAGGGACGCAGATCGCCCAGGAACGACTTGCTGACCTGCTCGTCCAGAATGCGTGCGATGAACTGACTCAGGGCGGTATCGTAGTCCTTGTCAGGGTTGATCCAGCTGCTGTGGACCTTGGCCTCATGCAGGGCCTTGTGCATGTAGTCCTGGATGCGGCGCACGAACGCGGCATGCTCCTCCGGTCCCGGTTCGCCCAGCGGCCAGGCGCCGACCAGGGTCTGGTAAATGAAATACTCCTCATTCGGGTCCGGTGCCACGCCTTCTTCCAGGGCCACGCGATGCGGCAGGTTCAGGTGACTCCAGCGCCGCAGACAATCGCGCCACTCGCCCGGCAGTTCCGAGAGCACGTTGAGCCGGGCGCGCACGTCCTCGCTGCGCTTGGTGTCGTGCGTTGAGGTGGCCGACAGCGCCCACGGCCAGCGCGCCTGCCGCTCCTGGAAAACGTTGTGCAGGGCGGTCGGCGGCAGACCGAAGCGGCCCGGATCGCCGCCCACCTCGTTCAGCGATAGCAGCCGGTTGTAGATGTAGAAGGCCGTGTCCTCCATGCCCTTGGCCATGTCCGGCGCCGTCACCTGCTGGAACTTGCCGGCGAAGCGGGCCTGCTCGGCGCGCTGGCGTTCGTCGGCGGCGTCGGGGTACTTCAGCAGCAGCATGTCGCGGATGAAGAGGTAGTACGCTCGGTTCTGGGCGGGGTTGCGCACCGCGCCCGCTGCACCGCGCGTACGACGTACTTGCGATCCGAGTCGCTCACGTCGTCCGCGGTGATGTAGGAGCGGTAGACGGGGAAACAGGCGATGACCTCGCGCAGGGCGTGCCGCAGGCTGTGCAACGTGAAGTCGCGCGACCAGCGGTCGCGCTGCGCCAGCCGGTCCAGCTGGTAGGCCAGCGTGTGCAGTTCGCTCGACAGCGACACCTGCAGAATCAGGAACTTTTTGCGATAGACGACCTCCGCGAACGGCGTGTCGTCCTGGGTCCAGTCGCGGTACAGCCGGGTGAACTCCTCGGCGTTGGCGGCGTCCACGAACAACCCGTTTAGCTGGTTGAGGAAGTCGTAGCCGCTGGTGCCGTGGGTCGCCCAGTCCACGGGCAGCGCCTCGGCGGCGCCGAGGATTTTTTCCACGACGACGTACAGGGGCCAGCCTGCCGGTCCCTCGGCAGGCTGGAAAGCCTGCCCCACGAAAGCGGCGACACGCTCGCGCAGCGGCCCCTCCAGCACCGCCCAGTCCTGGTCCTCCGCCAGCTCCCGGGCGCGGGCCAGGACGAAGTGCTCCTGCAGCCGGCGCAGGTACTGCCGCGGATCGTACAGGCCGTCGGGGTGGTCGATACGCAGGCCGTCGATCTGGCCCTCGGCCAGCAGCTTCAGCACCAGGGCGTGCGTGGCCTCGAACACCTCCGGCCGCTCCATGCTCAGCGCCGCCAGGTCGTTCACGTCGAAGAAGCGGCGGTAGTTGATCTCGTCGGCGGCGACGCGCCAGAAGCACAGTCGATACGCCTGGTCGTCGAGCAGTTCGTCAAGCAGGTCGAAGCTGCGTGGGTCGCCCGGCGTGCCGTTGAACTGCGCCACCGTCTCGGCCAGGAAGTCGCCCACCGCGGCGCTCTCCTGCGTCAGCACTGCCAGGCGGCGCTTGATGACCTCCTTCTCGCGCTGCCGTTCGGCCACCTTTTCCGGGCCCGTCTCGGTGCGCCGTGGCAGGTGCTTCACCGCGGTCAGGATGCTCTGGTACTCCACCAGTGCCGGGTCATCCTTGCCCAGGCGCCGTTCCAGTTCCTCCAGGCGGTAGCCGAGGATGAGGCCGTAACTGCGCGGCGCCACCGGCCAGCTGTGCTCGAAGTAGGTCACGGTGAAAGCGCCCGCGGCGTATTCCAGCTTGATCTGCTGCGACTCCAGTACCTTGCCGTAGGGCTCGCCCAGCACCGGCAGCAGCACACGGCCGTGCAGTTCCGGCCGCGGCGAGGCGAACCAGGAGATGTCGAAGAAATTGGCGTAGGGCGAGGCCGGGCCGTTCTCCAGCACGTCGTTCCACCACGGGTTCTCGTTGCCGAGCACGCCCATGTGGTTCGGCACCATGTCGAGGATCTGGCCCAACCCGTTCTGGTGCAGCGCGTCCACGAACGCGGCGTAGGCCGCGTCGGTGCCGATCTCGGGGTTGAGGACACGGTGGTCGATGATGTCGTAACCGTGCTGGCTACCGGGTCGCGCTTTCAGGTACGGCGAGGCGTAGCAGTGGGTGATGCCCAGGTCGCGCAGGTACGGCACCAGTCGGGCGGCGTCACGGAAGGTGAAGCCGGCGTGGAACTGCAACCGATAGGTCGCCTCCGGGAAGCGCCGCGGCGCGCGGCCAGATCCTGGAGCGTCCGGTCCAGCAGCGCGTCGATCACCTGATCCATGATTTTGTCATTAGTCATTAGTCATTAGTCATTAGTTATTAGTTATCAGGCTTCAAGGCCCGGAGGTTTCGCCCACCACTTCAACCCTGATAACGAATGACTAATGACATCCTCCTTATGAAGTCACCGCCCCGATGACCGGCACGGGCGCCGGCTGTGTCGCCTTGCGGGCCTCGCGGCGCAGCACCTCCACCTGTGTGGCGATGACGGCCTGGCCCGTCTCCTCGGCCAGCCGTGTGCTGAACAGCACTACCGAACGACCCTGCAGCGGATACGCCTGGTTGGTGTCGAACACTGCCAGGCCGGCGACCGGCTCAGCCGTGTCGAACAGCCGCTCCCAGTGATGCTCCGGTTTCGTCACCGGCAGCGTGAACGGGATCGCCTCATGGTGCGCGTTCAACAAGATCAGCAGCGTCTCGCCGATGATCGGCTCGCCGCGCTCGTCCACGTCGCCGATCAGGTCGCCCGCCAGACGCACGCCCAGACACTTCACGAAGCCGGCGTCCCACGCCTCGTCGGTCATGTCCTTGCCGCTCGGCTCGAACCAGGAAATGTCCTTGATGCCCGAGCCGCGGATGCGCCGGCCAAGGAAAAACTTGCGGCGCTGAAAGACCGGCTGCTCCCGCCAGATCAGCGTCACCTTCTTCACGAAGTCCAGGAACTGCTGCTGCTCCGCGTCCAGCTCCCAGTTCAACCAGGTCAAGTCGTTGTCCTGGCAATAAGCGTTGTTGTTGCCGCGCTGTGTGTGGCTCAGTTCGTCACCGCCGCAGAGCATCGGCACCCCCTGCGACAGGAACAGCGTTGCCATCAGGTTCCGCTTTTGCCGCGCACGCAGCGCCTTGATGTTCGGATCGTCGCTCGGTCCCTCGGCGCCGCAGTTCCAGCTGTTGTTATCATTGGAACCGTCCTTGTTGCTCTCGCCGTTGGCCTCGTTGTGCTTCTCGCTGTAACTGACGAGATCCTGCAAGGTGAAGCCGTCATGGCAGGTGATGAAATTGATGCTGGCGTACGGCGCCCGTCCTGTCCACTGATACAGATCACTGCTGCCGGCCAGGCGCGTGGCGAACTCGCTGGCGGTGTCACCGTCGCCCTTCCAGAAACGCCGCACACTGTCGCGGTACTTGCCGTTCCACTCCGTCCACAGCACCGGGAAGTTGCCGACCTGATAGCCGCCCTCGCCCACGTCCCACGGCTCCGCGATCAGCTTCACCTGCGAGAGAATCGGATCCTGGTGGATGATGTCAAAGAAGGCGCCCAGCTTGTCCACCGCGAACAGCTCGCGTGCCAGCGTGCTCGCCAGGTCGAAGCGGAAGCCGTCCACGTGCATCTCCAGCACCCAGTAACGCAGGCTGTCCATGATGAGTTGCAGGACACGCGGGTGCTGCATGTTCAGCGTGTTGCCGCAGCCGGTGAAGTCCATGTAGTACCGCGGGTCCTCCGGCGACAACCGATAATAGCTGGCGTTGTCCACGCCGCGCATGGAGAGGGTCGGCCCCAGTTGGTTACCCTCGGCGGTGTGGTTGTAGACCACGTCGAGGATGACTTCGATGCTGGCGGTGTGCAGGGCCCGGACCATCATCTTGAACTGCTGCACCGCCTGCTGCGGCGCCGGGGTGGAGGCGTACTTGGCACTCGGAGCGAAGAAGGCCAGGCTGTTGTAGCCCCAGTAATTGGACAGGCCCCGTTCCAGCAAATGGCGGTCATCGACGTAGTGATGCACGGGCATCAGCTCCACGGCAGTGACGCCGAGGCTGAGCAGGTGCTGGATGGACGCCTCCGCGGCCAGGCCGGCATAGGTGCCTTGCAACCGCTCCGGCACGCCGGGCAGCAGCTTGCTGAAGCCCTTGACGTGCAGCTCGTAAATGAACGTCTTGTGCCAGGAGGTGCGCGGCGGCCGATCGTCACCCCACGTGAAGGCCGTGTCCACGACCGTCGCCAGCGGGGCGAAGGCGGCATTGTCACGGTCGTCCAGCGACAGGTCCGCCGCCGGGTCGCCGATCTTGTAGCCGAACAGCGAATCGTCCCACTTCAGGTCGCGGCCGATGGCCTTGGCGTAAGGATCGAGCACGACCTTGTTGGGGTTGAAGCGGTGCCCCTTGGCCGGCTCGTAGGGACCGTGAACGCGGTAGCCGTACAACTGCTCGGGGATCACGTCGGGCAGGTAGGCGTGCCACACCTGGTCGGTCTGCTCGGGCAGGGTGATGCGGTGCGATTCCTTCTCGGACTCGGGGGTGTCGAACAAACACAACTCTACCTTGGTGGCGTGTTCCGAGAACAGGGCGAAGTTGACACCCGCTCCGTCCCAGGTGGCACCGAGGGGGTAAGACCGGCCCGGCCATACGCGCATGGATTTTCCTCAATTTGAGTCGTTGCCTTCCCAGACAGATCGGGCCGCCGTTTGCCGGCGGCGCTGTGGGATTGTGCGTATTTCACCACGCCCGTCCACGCTGCACACCACGGTGCAAGAACCCGCGGACGCGCTCTGCGTCTCAGGGGAAGGCGACCTTTTTGCCGCCGGCCCAGTGAGCAAACACGGTGCCAGGAACGCGGCGCTCCGGAGGTTTGGCGCGGTCGTTCCCCGAACCCGCGCTGCCTGGTATAATGTATAGAGGAAGTGCCAGGGAAGGCTTTCATCTCGTATCATCTCACAGACACCCCTACCAGCCCAGGGGTCGCGCAGATTCCCCGCCCACAACCCCTGACCCCGCACTATCACAGGTTCGGACGAACTCACGGCAGCAGGCGGTATCCAGGTGAGCCGGGCGGAGCTACAACAGTGGAAGCCCCACTCCGAGCAACCGGGAGATTCACATGTCGCACTGCAGCCCCTGGCGTCCCGTCCGTGGGCCGCGCCCCGTGCCGTTCCGTCCCTGGCTGGAAGCGCTTGAGGCCCGCACCCTGCCCAACAACCGTTTCGTGGTGCCGCTCGGCACCGCCATCGACAACGCCACCACCTTCGGCACCCTGCACGCGGCGCTGACCACCGGCGTCCACAGCGCCGGCGAGGTCATTCAGATTGAGCCGGGTTCCCACCCCGGCGTCGTCGGCAACGCCGACCTGACGGCCCCGGGCGTGGCCAACCTCACCATCCAGGGCGACCCGAACGCGCCGCTGACCGCCATCCCGACGTTCACCGTCAGCAACGTGGTGACCATCGGCAGCGCCGAGTCGGGCTTCACACTCAAGAACGTCAACGTCGAACTGATGACGGCCGCCAGCTTTTCCTTCGACAGCTCCACCACCATCACCGGCTCGGCCATCGTCAGCTACTCCGGCCCCCCCACCTCGATCTTCTTCGTCCCCGGGACGGCCAACAACGTCGTCAACACCGTCACCGACTCGACGCTGGCCTCGCTGGACGGCGGCATCATGGTGCTGGTCGATCTGGCCAACGGCGACGGCAGCGGCGACAGCAACGTCTTCAGCAATGACGTGTTCGAGATGGCCAGCCCCTCCGCCAACGGCGAGTACCTCCTGGACTACACCAGCGGCGGCAGCCCGACGGTGCCGACGCCCGCGGACCAGGTGGTCAACAACACCTTCCTGGCCGCCCCCGGGCAGGACCTCTTCGCCATGTTCTACGACAGCGGCAACGCCAGCGGCCTGACGGTACAGGGCAACACCTTCAGCGACTCCGACACGAAGACCATCGGCATCGAGCTGAACCACGGCGGCGACCTCGCGACCCAGAGCACGAACGTGATCGGCAATACGCTGCGGCTGACGGGCACGAGCGCGGTCGGCATCAGCGTCAGCGGCGGCGCCGCCGGCTCGACCACCAGCGCCGTGCTGCTCAACAACCAGATCAGCACCAGCACGGGGCCGAACGGCGGCACGGGATTGCTGCTCAACGCGGGGTCGGTGGCGGGGGCCGTGGTGGGCGTTACGGCCCAGGGCAACGACTTCCACGACAACACCATCGGCGTCCACGCGACGGTGCAGAGCTTCACGAGCCCGGCGGTCTTCGGCGCGGACCTCGGCGGCGGCGGCCAGAGCGGCGGCGGCAACGATTTCCGCCTCCTCGGCCCCGCCAACTCCACCCAGGGGCCACTGGTCGTCACGGGCACCAACCCCTCCGTCCCGGTCACCATCGTGGCCGAGCACGACACCTTCAGTAACACGCCGCCGCTCTCGTTCGTTCAGGGCGGGCTGATCCACGTGACGGCGGACACGTCGAACGCGCTGTCGGCCAACGCCGCCTTCGTCGAGACGCTGTACGAGAACGAGTTGCACCGTTTCGGCGCCACCACCAACCCCAACGACGCCGGCTACTGGGTGAATGTCCTCAACGCCAACACCATGACACCGGCGCAGGTGGCTGCCGCCATCAGCCACACGCCGGAGGCGCTTGGTGTGGTGGTCGATGGCCTGTATCTGAAGTTCCTGAACCGCGCCGCCGACCCCAACGGCCGGGCCGGGCTGGTCAATTACCTGAAGAACGGCGGCACCATTGAGCAGGTCATTGTCAGCCTGGTCACCTCGGCGGAGTACGCGGCGGACGTGGGCGGCACCGATTACGGCTACATCGAGTCCCTGTACGTCAAGCTGCTGGGCCGCACCGGCTCCAACGCCGAGGTATCGGGCTGGCTGGCGGCGTTGCCGATGCAGGGACGCTCCGGTGTGGCCAACGCCCTGCTGGTCTCGGCGGAGTTCCGTGGCGACGCGGCGCAGCAGTTCTACGGCTTCACCCTGGCGGCGCCGGCGTCGGTGCTGAGTCTGCTGCCGCCGCTGCTGCACCGCACCACAGCGCCGTCGGCTGCCGACATCACCAGCTGGGTCAACTCGGGGCTGGACGTGCTGAGCATGGCGGTCGCGTTCGCCCAGACCGGGGAGTATTTCAGCAACGGCTGAGGCGCCTGAGGGGGGTCGCGTCAGCGCCCCGTGGTCGCGCACGGGGCGCTGACGCGCACGGGGCGCTGACGCGACCCCCCTCAGGCGCCTACAACAGCCGCAGCCCCGTCGCACATTTTTCGGAGGCCGCCATGCCACACCGCATCGCCGCGCGCCCCGCCCTGTACCGCCCCCGCCTGGAAGTGCTCGAAGCCCGCACCCTGCTCAACAACCGTTTCGTGCTGCCGCTGGGCGTGCCCGTCGATAACACGACCACGTTCACCACCCTGCAGGCCGCGCTCGCGACCGCCGGCCTGACCGCTGGCGACACCATCCAGATCGAACCCGGTTCCGCCCCCGGCAACGTCACCGCCATGGCGCCGCCCGTGGCCAGCCTGACCATCCAGGGCGACCCGAACGCGCCGCCCGGCGCCATCCCGCTGTTCACCATCAGTGGCCCCTTCACCGCCGTGCCGGGCCTGGGCCGCTTCACGCTGAAGAACGTCAACGCCGGCCTGGTGGACAGCGGCGCCCTCACGATTCAGGCCAACTTTACGCTCACCAACTCCGTGCTCGTGGACATCAACTCTACCAGCACGCTGCCCATCACCCTGTCGGGCGGCGCCAACGTGGTCACCGGCTCGACGGTGGTGAACGACGTCACCGTCAGCAACGGCATGCTGACCGTCGAAACGCCCGCCGGCGGCAGCAGCAACCTGTTCAGCGGCGATACGTTCGTGGTGAACGCCTTCAGCAACGACGAGTTCGGTTACGCCGACGGCTCCGCCGCCACCGTCACCGACCAGGTGATCGGCAACACCTTCCTTGTCAGCCCGGGGGCATCCGCGAACTCACTGCTGACGGTGGAGGAATCGCTCACCAACCTGACCATCGCGGACAACACCTTCTCCGGGCCTGGCTCCACGGGCATCTACCAGGTGCCGTTCTTCTACCCGCAGAACCTGCAGATCGTCGGCAACACGCTGCGGTTGACGGCCGCGTCAGCGATTGACATCGACCTGCAGGGCGGCGGACCCAACAGCAGCGTCAGCGCCGTCGTCGCCAACAACCAGATCAGCACCAACGGCACGAACGGCTACGGGCTGCGCTTCGACCTGAGTGCCGCGGCGACGGGGGCGTTGAACGTCAAGGTCCAGGGCAACGACTTCCACGACAACGCCTTCGGCATCGAAATCGGCGGCGCGACGGGGCCGGCCGGCGGTATTGACCTGGGCGGCGGCAACCAGGGCAGCCTCGGCGACAACGACTTCCGCGGTTTCACCGTTCCCAACATGCCGAGCAACGTCGCCATCCAGGTGGCCGGGGTGGCGCTGTCCCAGGGGACCGTCCGGGCCCAGCACAACGCCTTCGCCGGCAGTGTCACGCCCGCCAGCGTGGTCTCGGACCCGAACCACAACCTGAACCTGGCCAACCCGCTGTCCGCCAACGCGGCGTTCGTGGCGGCGCTGTACAACGACTTCCTCAAGCGCGCCGGCGACACTACCAATGCGAACGACGCCGGCGGCTGGGTCACCGCCCTGAACGGCAACACGATGACGCCGGCGCAGGTGGCGGCGGCCATCAGCAAGACGCCGGAGGCGCTGGGCGTGGTCGTGGACGGCCTGTACCAGAAGTTGCTGAACCGGGCCGCGGACCCCAACGGCCGGGCGGAGTTGGTCACCTACCTGAGCAACGGCGGCACGCTGGAGCAGGTGGTGGACAGCCTGGTCACCTCGGCGGAGTACGCGGCCGACACGGGGGGCACCGACTTCGGCTTTGTGGAGTCGCTGTACGTCAAGCTGCTGGGCCGCACCGGCTCCAACGCCGAGGTGGCCTACTTCCTGTCGCAGTTGCCGGGCGGCGGCCGGGCGGGCGTGGCCAATGTCATCCTGTACTCGGCGGAGTTCCGCGGCGACGCGGCGCAGCAGTTCTACGGCTTCGCGACGCCGCCGGCGATGTCGCTGCTGAGTGCGCTGCCGCCACTCCTGCACCGCACGACGGCGCCGTCAGCAGGGGACATCACCAGCTGGGTCAACTCCGGCCTGGCCGTGCTGAGCATGGCGTCCGTCTTCGCCGAAACGCAGGAGTTCTTCACCAACGGCTGAGGTATCGGGGAGCGTATGTTAGCCCAGCCGTTGTCTGGATCATCTAAGGGAATTCCCAATACGCAATGGGATCACTACCGGCGCTCAGAATCCAATAACCGGAACCAAGCGAGTCAACTCCTTAACAACGCCCGGCGTTGCCGAAATGTTGGGCAGTAACGGCCGGCACTGCACTGCTCAATTCGATGGGAATCAAAGCTCCCATTTTGAAGCGCGGCCATTGAGATTCCAAATCCTTCTCTGCTGTGGCAGGCCACGCCAACCGGTGCCTGACTGTGCCCCCTCGGTAGTGCCAGGGGGTGACATCTCGACGTGTAAAAAAGTTGGCATTCTTGGCCCCCTTGGCCCCCTTGCTGTGGCAACCGCTGCCGGCCGGCGACGAGCCGGGACACGTCATGGCGCCGCCCCATCGCGGCGGGCTTTCTTGCGGGAGCGCAGGCGGATTGAGCAACTTGTTGCGCAACCCGGAATCTTGCCAATGGGAGTCCCAATCTTTCATTCTTCTGATTGCTCGCCGCTTCCTCAGGCAGTATACTTCTAACACATCATTAGTCACCCCGGGAGGAAGTTAACACTTCCGCGGAAAGTCTCACCGGTGGCGGGCTCCCATGAAGAACCTCCTCGTCTCGACCTCGGAAACGCATGCCCCGCTGCCGATTCGATGAAGGTCGCCCCTGGTCGGAGAAGCACATGGCCACTCTGCAAGCAACTGCCGCGCACGACATTGACGCCTCGACCCTGTTGACGGCGCTGATCGCGTTGAAGAAGGGCGACTTCTCCGTCCGCCTGCCGGTGGAGTGGACGGGCGTGGCCGGCAAGGTGGCCGACACCTTCAACGAAGTGGTCGAGCTGAACCAGCGCATGGCGCGGGAGCTGGACCGCCTAAGTCGGGTGGTCGGCAAGGAAGGCAAGATTTCGCAGCGAGCGTCGCTGGGCGACGTGAGTGGTTCGTGGGCCGATTCCATTGATTCGGTCAACGACCTCATCAGCGACCTGGTGCATCCGACCAGCGAGACGGCCCGCGTCATCGGCGCCGTGGCCCAGGGCGACCTGTCGCAGACGATGGCCCTGGAGATCGACGACCGGCCGTTGCAGGGCGAGTTCCTGCGCACCGCCAAGACCATCAACAAGATGGTTGATCAACTGGGCTCGTTCGCCGCGGAGGTGACGCGCGTGGCCCGTGAGGTCGGCACCGAGGGCAAGCTCGGCGGTCAGGCCAAGGTCAAGGGCGTGGCCGGCACCTGGAAGGACCTGACGGATTCGGTGAACTCGATGGCCGGCAACCTGACCGGCCAGGTGCGCAACATCGCGGAAGTGACCACCGCGGTGGCCAACGGCGATCTGTCCAAGAAGATCGGCGTCGATGTCAAGGGCGAGTTCCTGGAGTTGAAGGGCACCATCAACACGATGGTGGACCAGCTGCGTTCGTTCGCCTCGGAAGTAACGCGCGTGGCCCGCGAAGTCGGTACAGAAGGCAAACTCGGCGGCCAGGCGCGTGTGGAAGGCGTGTCCGGGACGTGGAAGGATCTGACCGACTCGGTGAACTTCATGGCCGGCAACCTCACCGCCCAGGTGCGCAACATCGCGGCGGTGACGACGGCGGTAGCCAACGGCGACCTGTCCAAGAAGATCACCGTGGACGTGAAGGGCGAGATTCTGGAGCTGAAGAACACCATCAACACCATGGTCGATCAGCTCAGCTCGTTTGCGGCGGAGGTGACGCGCGTGGCCCGCGAGGTGGGCACCGAGGGCAAGCTCGGCGGCCAGGCCGATGTCAAGGGCGTCGCCGGCACGTGGAAGGACCTGACCGACAGCGTGAATTTCATGGCGTCCAACCTGACCAGCCAGGTGCGCAACATCGCGGAAGTGACCACGGCGGTGGCGACGGGCGACCTGTCCAAGAAGATCACCGTGGACGTGAAGGGCGAGATTCTGGAGTTGAAGAACACCATCAACACCATGGTCGATCAGCTGCGTTCGTTCGCCGCGGAGGTGACCCGTGTGGCTCGCGAGGTGGGCACCGAAGGCAAGCTTGGTGGACAGGCCGATGTCAAGGGCGTGGCCGGCACCTGGAAGGATTTGACCGACTCCGTGAACTTCATGGCGTCCAACCTGACCAGCCAGGTGCGCAACATCGCGGCGGTGACGACGGCCGTGGCCAATGGCGACCTGTCCAAGAAGATCACCGTGGACGTGCGCGGCGAAATCCTCGAGTTGAAGGACACGATCAACACGATGGTCGATCAGCTCAGCTCGTTTGCGGCGGAGGTGACGCGCGTGGCCCGCGAGGTCGGCACCGAGGGCAAGCTCGGCGGTCAGGCCGACGTCAAGGGCGTGGCCGGCACCTGGAAGGATCTGACCGACAACGTGAACTTGATGGCCGGCAACCTGACGGCCCAGGTGCGCAACATCGCGGAAGTGACCACGGCCGTGGCCACCGGCGACCTGTCCAAGAAGATCACCGTGGACGTGAAGGGCGAGATTCTGGAACTGAAGAACACCATCAACACCATGGTCGATCAGCTCAGTTCTTTCGCGGCAGAGGTGACGCGCGTGGCCCGCGAGGTCGGCACCGAAGGCCGACTGGGCGGCCAGGCGGACGTGAAGGGCGTCGCCGGGACGTGGAAAGACCTGACGGATACGGTGAACTCGATGGCCGGCAACCTGACGGCCCAGGTGCGCAACATCGCGGAAGTGACCACGGCCGTGGCCAAGGGCGACCTGTCCAAGAAGATCACCGTGGACGTGAAGGGCGAGATTCTGGAGTTGAAGAACACCATCAACACCATGGTCGATCAGCTCAGTTCCTTCGCGGCGGAGGTGACCCGTGTGGCCCGTGAGGTCGGCACCGAGGGCAAGCTCGGCGGCCAGGCGGACGTGAAGGGCGTCGCCGGGACGTGGAAAGACCTGACGGATTCGGTGAACTTCATGGCGTCCAATCTGACGGCCCAGGTGCGCAACATCGCGGAAGTGACCACGGCCGTGGCCACGGGCGACCTGTCCAAGAAGATCACGGTGGACGTGAAGGGTGAGATTCTGGAACTGAAGAACACCATCAACACCATGGTCGATCAACTCAGTTCCTTCGCGGCGGAGGTGACCCGTGTGGCCCGTGAGGTGGGCACCGAAGGCAAACTCGGCGGTCAGGCCGATGTCAAGGGCGTCGCCGGCACCTGGAAGGACTTGACCGACTCGGTGAACTCGATGGCCGGCAACCTGACGGCCCAGGTGCGCAACATCGCGGAAGTGACCACGGCCGTGGCCACCGGCGACCTGTCCAAGAAGATCACCGTGGATGTCCGCGGCGAAATCCTGGAGCTGAAGGACACCATCAACACGATGGTCGATCAGCTCAGCTCGTTTGCGGCGGAGGTGACGCGCGTGGCCCGCGAGGTCGGCACCGAGGGCAAGCTCGGCGGTCAGGCCGATGTCAAGGGCGTCGCCGGGACATGGAAAGACCTCACCGACTCGGTGAACTCGATGGCCGGCAATCTGACGGCCCAGGTGCGCAACATCGCGGAAGTGACCACGGCCGTGGCCACGGGCGACCTGTCGAAGAAGATCACCGTCGATGTCCGCGGCGAGATTTTGGAACTGAAGGACACCATCAACACGATGGTGGATCAGTTGCGTTCGTTCGCGGCGGAGGTGACGCGCGTGGCCCGCGAGGTCGGCAGCGAAGGCAAGCTCGGCGGTCAGGCCGATGTGCGCGGCGTGGCCGGGACGTGGAAGGACCTGACCGACTCCGTGAACTTCATGGCCGGCAACCTCACCGCCCAGGTGCGCAACATCGCCGAGGTGACCACGGCGGTGGCGACGGGCGACCTGTCGAAGAAGATCACCGTCGATGTCCGCGGCGAAATCCTGGAACTGAAGAACACCATCAACACGATGGTGGACCAGTTGCGTTCGTTCGCGGCGGAGGTGACGCGCGTGGCCCGCGAGGTCGGCAGCGAAGGCAAGCTCGGCGGCCAGGCCGACGTGCGCGGCGTGGCCGGGACGTGGAAGGACCTGACCGACTCCGTGAACTTCATGGCCGGCAACCTCACCGCTCAGGTCCGCAACATCGCCGAGGTAACCACGGCTGTGGCCAACGGCGACCTGTCGAAGAAGATCACCGTCGATGTCCGCGGCGAAATCCTCGAACTGAAGAACACCATCAACACGATGGTCGATCAGTTGCGTTCGTTCGCGGCGGAGGTGACGCGCGTGGCCCGCGAGGTCGGCAGCGAAGGCAAGCTCGGCGGCCAGGCCGACGTGCGCGGCGTCGCCGGGACGTGGAAGGACCTGACCGACTCCGTGAACTTCATGGCCGGCAACCTCACCGCTCAGGTCCGCAACATCGCCGAGGTGACCACGGCCGTGGCCAACGGCGACCTGTCGAAGAAGATCACCGTCGATGTCCGCGGCGAAATCCTCGAACTGAAGAACACCGTCAACACGATGGTCGATCAACTCAGTTCCTTCGCCGCCGAGGTAACCCGTGTGGCCCGCGAGGTCGGCACGGAGGGCAATCTCGGCGGCCAGGCCCAGGTGAAGGGCGTGTCCGGCACCTGGAAGGACCTGACCGACAACGTGAACTTCATGGCCGGCAACCTGACCAGCCAGGTGCGCGGCATCGCCAAGGTCGTGACCGCCGTGGCCAACGGCGACCTCAAACAGAAACTCACCGTCGATGCCAAGGGCGAGATCGCCGCCCTGGCCGACACCATCAACAGCATGATCGATACCCTGGCCACCTTCGCCGACCAGGTGACCACCGTGGCCCGCGAGGTGGGCGTCGAGGGCCAGCTCGGCGGCCAGGCCAAGGTGCCCGGCGCCGCCGGCACCTGGAAGGGCCTGACCGAGAACGTCAACCAGCTCGCCGCCAACCTGACGACCCAGGTGCGAGCCATCGCCGAGGTCGCCACCGCCGTCACCAAGGGCGACCTGACGCGCTCCATCGCTGTCGAAGCTCAGGGCGAGGTCGCGGCTCTCAAGGACAACATCAATGAGATGATCCGCAACCTCAAGGACACCACGCAGAAGAACAGCGAACAGGACTGGCTCAAGACCAACCTCGCCAAGTTCAGCCGCATGCTCCAGGGCCAGAAAGACCTCAACACCGTCGGCCGTCTCATCCTCTCCGAGCTGGCTCCCGTGGTCAGCGCCCAGCAGGCCGTCTTCTACGTGCTCGACACTTCCCGAGAGGTGCCGCAGCTGACCCTGCTTGCCAGCTATGCTGACAAAGGGCAGGGGGCGCTCGGCAAGTGGTTGTCGCTGGGCGAAGGGCTCGTCGGCCAGTGTGCGCTGGAGAAGCAGAAGATCCACATCACCAGCGCCCCGCCGGACTACATCCGCATCTCCTCCGGCCTGGGCGAAGCGCCGCCGCAGAGCATCATCGTGTTGCCGGTAGTCTTCGAGGGCCAGGTCAAGGGCGTCCTGGAGCTGGCGTCCTTCGAGCGCTTCAATCCGACGCACCAGGCCTTCCTCGACCAGCTGACCGAGTCCATCGGCATCGTGCTCAACACCATCGAGGCCAACATGCGCACCGAGGATTTGCTCAAGCAATCCCAGTCGCTGGCCCAGGAGCTGCAAAGCCGGCAGCAGGAGTTGCAGAAGACCAACCAGGAGCTGCAGGAGAAGGCAGGCCTGCTCGCCCACCAGAACCAGGAAGTCGAACGCAAGAACCGCGAGGTCGAGCAGGCCCGTCAGGCCCTTGAGGAGAAGGCCAAGCAGCTGGCCCTCACGTCCAAGTACAAGTCCGAATTCCTCGCCAACATGTCGCACGAACTGCGGACGCCGCTCAACAGTCTGCTCATCCTCTCCGACCAGCTGAGCAAGAACCCGGACGGCAACCTGACACCCAAGCAGCGCGAGTTCGCCAAGACGATT
Organism: uncultured Gemmataceae bacterium; assembly: GCA_963750165.1. GTDB lineage: Bacteria > Planctomycetota > Planctomycetia > Gemmatales > Gemmataceae > CAVVPN01. Next base: position 3,285,865 of record CAVVPN010000003.1, read on the forward strand.
CACTCGTCCGGCAACGACCTGCTCATGCTCATCAACGACATCCTCGACCTGTCGAAGATCGAGTCGGGCACCGTGGTCGTGGACGTCGGCGAAGTGCGGCTGGACGACCTGCACGGCTACGTCGAGCGCACCTTCCGCCACGTGGCCGAGGCCAAGAACGTGGACTTCCTCATCCGCCTGGGCCAGGAACTGCCCAAGTCGGTCTTCACCGACGCCAAGCGCTTGCAGCAGGTCATCAAGAACCTGCTCTGCAACGCCTTCAAGTTCACGCACCACGGCCAGGTGACCCTGACGGTGGAGAACGCCAAGGCGGGCTGGAGCGCGGACAACGAGGAACTCAACCGGGCCGGCGCGGTGCTGGCGCTGTCGGTCAGTGACACGGGCATCGGCATCCCGCCGGACAAGCAGCAGATCATCTTCGAGGCATTCCAGCAGGCCGACGGCAGCACCAGCCGCAAGTATGGCGGCACCGGGCTGGGCCTGGCCATCAGCCGTGAGCTGTCGCGGTTGCTGGGCGGCGAAATCCGCCTGACCAGCGCTCCCAGCAAGGGCAGCGTGTTCACGCTCTATCTACCGCAAACGTACACGCCGCGTGCCTCGCGCCGGCCGCCGTCCACCCCGGCCGAACCCGCCGTGGCGGTCGCGCCTGCGCTGTCCGCGCCGGCGGTGGTGCCCGTGCCGAAGGCCAACGGCACCCCCGGGCCGCTGGTGCCGGAACCACTGCCGCCGGTGTCGGTGTCGGAGGTGTCGGCGCTGGTCAATGAGGTCGGCGACGACCGCGACCACATCCAGCCGGGCGACCGCGTGATTCTGATTGTCGAGAACGACCTGGGCTTCGCGCGGCTGTTGCTGGAGACGGCCCACGAGCGCGGCTTCAAGGGGCTGGTGACCTCGCTGGGCGCCGCCGCCCTGGCCATGACACGGGAGTACAAGCCGGACGTGCTCACCCTGGATATTTACCTGCCGGACATCGACGGTTGGCGTGTGCTGGAGCGGCTCAAGAACGACCTGGCGACGCGGCACATCCCCGTGTGCGTGATCTCCACCGACGAGGCACGCGAGCGGGCGCTGAACGCGGGCGCCCTGGCCTTCGTCGCCAAGCCGATCCAGACCAAGGACACGGTGGATTGGCTGGTCGAACGGCTGCGCGACTACCTGGGCCGGCGGCAGAAGAGCCTGCTGGTGGTCGAACCCGATTCGGCCCGTGGCGAGCGCATCTGGCATTGTGTCGGCGGTAGCGACGTGCAGGTGACCACGGTGCCCGACGGCCGCGGCGCTCTGCAGATGCTGCGCGAGCGGCGCATCGATTGCATGATCCTGCCGCCGCGGTTGGCCGACCTGAGCCCGGCCGAGTTCGCCGCTGCCGCTCAGGGCGAGCCGGCTGTCGAGCACGTGCCGGTGTTGGTCTACGGCGACGGCAAGGCCCACGGCCCCGACGGCGATTGGAAAGTGCTGGCGGGCACGTTCACGGTGCGCGTGGTGCAGTCGCCGGAGCGGCTCATGGACCAGGCGGCGTTCTTCCTGCACCGCAACCTGTCCGGCCTGCCCGACGGCCAGCGCCGGGCGCTGGAGGGGCTGCACTCCTCCGCCCAGGTGTTGCCCGGCAAGAAAGTGCTGATCGTGGACGACGACATGCGCAACATCTTCGCACTGTCCACGGTGCTGGAAGACCACGAGATGGTCATCGCCTCGGCCGACAACGGCCACGACGCCATCAAGATCCTGCAGGAGCAGCCCGACATCGACATCGTGCTCATGGACATCATGATGCCGGAGATGGACGGCATCGACACCATGCGCGAGATCCGTAAAATTCCCCACTTGAAGCGGCTGCCGATCATCGCCGTGACCGCCAAGGCCATGAAGGGTGACCGCGAGAAGTGCATCGAGGCGGGGGCCTGGGACTATCTGTCCAAGCCCGTGGACACCGAACAGATGCTCGCCGTGCTGCGGGCCTGGTTGCGACGTTAGTCATTAGTCATTAGTCATTAGTACGGGGCACCCGCTTCGGACCAATGACCAATGACCAATGACTAATGACTGATGACTAATGACTGACAAGATCAACATCCTGGTGGTGGACGACCTGCCGGAAAAGCTGCTGGTGCTACAGTCCGTCCTGGAGGAACTGGGGCAGAACGTCATCACCGCACGCTCGGGCGAGGAAGCGCTGCGCAAGGTCCTGGAACACAAGTTCGCCGTCATCCTGCTCGACGTGAACATGCCGGGCATGGACGGCCTGGAAACCGCCGCCCTCATCCGCGGCCGCAAGAAGTCGGCGCACACGCCCATCATCTTCGTCACCGCCTTCGCCGATGAAATGCACACCGCCCAGGGCTACGAGTTGGGCGCCGTCGATTACATCCTGTCGCCGATCGTGCCGGAAGTGTTGCGCACCAAGGTCCGCGTCTTCGTCGAGCTGTTCCGCATGACGCAGCAGGCCCACCGCCAGGCCGACGAGCGCGTCGCCCTGGCGCGGCGCAGGCGGCCCGCGCCGCCGCCGAGGAGGCCACGCGCCGCTCCGCCTTCCTGGCCGAGGCCAGCACCGTCCTGGCCAACTCGCTCGACTTCGACGCCACCGTGCGCGGCCTGCTCCAACTGGTGGTGCCGTTCCTCGGCGACCTGGCCGCGGTCACGCTCGCCAGCGAGGCCGGACTGCCCTGGCGCAGTCAGTTCGCTTACCTGTTGCTGGACGACGGCGGCCTGCACCAGGGCGCACTTACCGCCGCCGAAGGGCCGCAGGATGAACTGCGGACCGCCGTGGAGCGCGTGCTGACCGGCGGCCGGGCCGAGACGCTGGATCGACCGCGTCGGTTGTCCGTGGTCCGTGGTCCGTCGCCAGGGGCGGGAGCGACGGACCACGGACCACGGACCAGGGACGAAATCGAATTGCACACAGCCGTCGTCCTGCCGCTGCTGGCCCGCGGCCGCACACTCGGGGCGCTGACGCTGGCCCACGGCCCTTCCGGGCGCCACTTCACACCGGCCGAGTTGTCCCTGGCCGAAGACCTCGCCGGCCGCGCTGCCATCGCCCTGGACAACGCCCGGCTGTACCGCGACATCCAGCAGGCCGACCGCCACAAGAACGAATTCCTGTCCATGCTGGCGCACGAGCTGCGCAACCCGCTGGCGCCCATCCGCAATGCCGTGCAGATTCTTCGCCTCAAGTGCGCCCACGACCCGGAGTTGACGCAGATCCGCGACCTGATCGACCGCCAGGTGCAGCAGCTCATCCGGCTGGTGGACGACCTGCTGGACATCTCGCGCATCACCCGCGGCAAAATCCGCCTGCAAACCGAGCCGGTGGATGTGGCCACAGTGGTCACCCGCGCCGTCGAGACCAACCGGCCGCTGATCGACACCCGCCGCCACGAGTTGACGGTGACGCTGCCGGTCGAGTCGCTGCGCGTCGAGGGCGACCTGGTACGGCTGGCCCAGGTGCTCGGCAACCTGCTCAACAACGCGGCCAAGTATACCGAGGACGGCGGCCACATCTGGCTGACGGCGGAGCGCGACGGCACCGAGGCAGTGCTGCGCGTGCGCGATACCGGTGTGGGCATTCCACCGGACATGCTGGCCTCCATCTTCGAGTTGTTCACGCAGGTCGATCGGACGCTGGACCGCAGCCAGGGCGGTTTGGGCATCGGCCTGACACTGGTGCGGCGGCTGGTGGAGATGCACGGCGGCCGCGTCCAGGTCCACAGCGAGGGCCCCGGCCAGGGCGCCGAGTTCGTCGTCCGGCTGCCGGCGCTGGTGGGAGAGCGGCGGTCGGTGGCGACGGCCAACGGCATCGTCAGTTCGCTGGCGCGGTGCGGCCCGGTGCGCGTGTTGGTGGTGGACGACAACCACGATGCGGCCGACAGCCTGGCACTGCTGCTGCGGCTGGGGGGCCACGAGGTGCGCATCTGCCACGACGGCGCCACGGCGGTCGCGGTCGCGGCGGCGGATCGGCCGCGGCTGGTGCTGCTGGACATCGGCCTGCCCGGCATGGACGGCTACGCGGTGGCGCGCCAGCTGCGCCAGCTGCCCGAGCTGGCCGGCACGGTGCTGGTGGCGCTGACCGGCTACGGCCAGGCAGAGGACGTGCGCCGCTCGCACGAGGCCGGCTTCGACCACCACCTCGTCAAGCCCGCCGACCCGGAGACGCTGGTCAACCTGTTTGCCTCGCTCGAACGCGCCGCGTCGGTTTCGTGAGCCCTTCCCTGTGCCCGTTCGTTGTGTTATCCTGAAGGAAGTGTGCCACGGAGGGCTTGCGTCTCATATCATTTCACACACCCCCTTCGGCCAGTCGGGTGAGCGTGGATTCCCTACCCATAGGGCAGCACATTTTCCGTGAAACCATGCAACTCTGAATCCCTTTCGCACATTGCATGCTCTAACTACTGCGGGACTTTCGACGACCAGGAAGCGTTTGCCGGGGCCCTGGACCGCGTGACTCCCGCCGGACAACCTTGCCGGCCGCCTGCTCGTCAGGCACCGGCTCATGAGTATTGGCAAAGCATCACCCGAGAAGGAGTGTTTATGTTGTACCAGCAAGACGGCGACCTGGTCCGTGCCGCCGACCAGGAACTGCAGACGAACGCCACGCCCGCAGCGCCCTCTCCGGTGGAGCCGGTGGCGGCGGACGTGGGCGCCGCGGTCGAGGCGAACGGCGATGCCGTGGCGACGCCGAGTCGCTATGCCGAGGCAGGCCGCAAGGGGGCGCGCCGCATTCACGAGCTGATTCAAGAGGGACGGTTGTATGAGCAGGAGCACGGCCTGAAACGCGGCCGGCAGCGCATCCGCCAGTTGATCGAGTTGGGCAAACTCTATGAGGAGGAGCACGGACTGCGGCCCGTCCAGTGCGCGACGCTGGCCGACCGCGTGGCCCAACTGAGCGAGGAGGACGCGCTACAGACGTTCCTGCACGCCCTGCTGCCGCTGGTGAAGCCCGGCTACCGCGGCCGGCTGCTGGAGGTGCTCCAGGGACTGGACGTGGCCGCCGTGAAAGAGGTGGCGCAGGCGTCGTGAAGCTCGTGGCCTTCGTTGGCGTTCATGGGACGTTCAGCCTTTGCTGAATGTCCCATTTCGTTTTCCGAAGGCGAACCGTTCCGGTCACGGGGCGCGCACATGATGCAGGCTCCGGGGCGTCAATCTCCCACCAGAGATATTGCCCGCGGCACCTGGCGGACGTACCCGGCCTCTGGTACGATCCTGGCAGCACGGTTCCCGAAAACGCCACTCAAGGACCGAGGCCAATCATGAGCATCGCCAGCACGCGAATCGGAACGCTGTCCGTCCTTCTTGCCTGGGCGTGCGTGACCCAGGCGACGTTCAGCCAGGACCAGAAAACCCCGCCGCCCAAACCCACCGAACAGCCCGCCCCGAAACTCGACGCCGCCACGGTTCGCCAGCTGGTGGAAGACCTCAAGAGCGGCGAGTTCAAGAAGCGGGACCGGGCGACGCGCGAGCTGTCCAAACTGGACGAGGTGCCGGACGCCCTGCGCGAGCTGAGCAACAAGGGCGACCTGGAGGCGCGCCGCCGGGCACAGGCCATCGTGGGCGTCATCACGGTCCGCCTGGAGGAAAAAGCCTTCCAGGCGATGCTCGCCGACGTGCAGAAGATCGAACTGGATCGTCTCATCCGCCGCCTGGTCGCCAAGCCGAACGCGCCCGGCGACCGGGAGTGGGACTTGCTGCAGGCCGTGGTCCGGTCGGTGACGAAGCGGGCGAACGACCTGGGCGGCCGGCAGTTCGGGCCGCCCGTGCTGGACCCGAAAGCACTGCCGCTGCACAAGCCCGGCAACATCGCGGCCAACAAACAGCGCGTGCTGGTGCCTGGCCCGGACCTGAAGCTGGTGAGTGTGCAGGACTCCGTGGTGCTGTGCGTCGGGCCGACGCCGCGGATGGCCGGCGTGAGCAATTCGATCATCATCGTGGATGGCGATTTCACCGGCGTCACCAGCCTGACCAATTCGCTACTGATCGTCCGCGGCAACGTCGGACGGATGACCGGCGTGCGCAACAGCATTATCCTGGCCACCGGGAATTTCGTGGGCGCCACCGTCTGTGACGACAGCTTCCTCCAGGTGAACAACCAGCGTATTCGCTTCACCGGCTCCAAGAACTGCCTGCTGGTCAAGACGCAGGTGCGCACGACCGGGCAGACCAACAGCCAGGTTCTGGAAACCGACCGCGGCCCGCTGCAACTGCTGAAATTCAGTGCGCGGCCGGCCGACGCCCAGCTCCACTGGGGCAAGGAGGTCAACGGCCTGGCCCTCGCCATTACGGCGACCGACCAGCCGGACAAAATCCTCCTCCGCTGGAAGAACGTCGGGAAAGAATGGATTACCATCCCAGGAACCCGGCGGCACGGAGACCTCATCGACCGGAACGCCGATGACCTGCTGGGGCAGGTCGCGTTAAAAGGCCCCGACGGCAAACTCGTGGCCGCCCGGAAATACGAGCCCCCGGCGCGCCCCGGCCTGCCGACGTTCCTCAACGACATCCTGCTCGGTCCTGGACAGACCCACGAGGAAATCATCGATGTGTGGGCTTACGTCCAGAGGCCGATGGCAGGCGGGGCCTATCAGCTGTCGATCCAGTTGGACATGCCCGGGGGCCGCCGCCGTCTGGAGACGGACGCGAAAGCCTGGACTGGGAAAGTCGAGTCCAACGTGATCGGCCTCCAACTGGATGCCGCGGGCGGCCGCTGATCCGCGCCGTGGACGCGGCAGCGTTCGGCGGGACCGGGTACAATCCAGACGGAGACACCTTCGTCCGGTCACAACCCCGGTGAGTTGCATGAACCCCCCGCCCGCCCAAACTCTGACGGTCGCCGCCGAGCAGGCCGGCCAGACGCTCGCCGCCGTGCTGCGGGCGCTGTTGTCGGGCCAGTCCTGGAACCAGGTGCGCCGCCTGATCGAGACCCGCCACGCCCGCATCGGCGGCGAACTGGTCCTCGACCCCGCCCGCCGCGTCAAGGAGGGCGAGATTGTCGAGTTGCTCGCCCACCCCGCGCCGCCGCCGCGGCATCGCGAGACCATCAACCTCCGCTACCTCGACACGCACCTGGTCGTCGTCGAGAAGCCGCCCGGCTTGCCGACCGTCCGCCACCCCGCCGAGCGCGACTGGGACACGCGCCGCCGCGCCCTCAACCCGACCCTTGACGAACTGGTGGCGGCGCTGGTCGCCCAGCGCGAGGACCGGTCGCGCAAGGGGCCGCCGCCGCGGTTGCGCATCGTCCACCGTATCGACAAGGACACCAGCGGCCTGGTGGTCTTCGCGCGCACCGTCGTGGCCGAGAGCGGCCTGGGCAAGCAGTTCAAGGCCCACACGGTCACGCGCCGCTACCTGGCGGTGGTGCCGGGCAAGGTGGCGTCGCAGCGGATCGTGTCGCGGCTGGTGCGCGACCGTGGCGACGGCCGCCGCGGCAGCACGCCGCTGGAGCATGTCCCCGGCAAGGACGCGGTGACGCACGTGGAGGTGGCCGAGCGACTGCCCGGCTACACGCTGCTGGCGTGCCGGCTGGAGACGGGTCGCACGCATCAAATCCGCATCCACCTGGCCGAACGCGGGCACCCCATCTGCGGCGACAAGGTGTACCACCGCAAGCCCGACGGCAGCGTGCTGCCGGACGCCAGCGGCTCCCCGCGGTTGGCGCTGCACGCGGCCGAGCTGGGTTTCACGCACCCGGTCAGCGGCGAGGAGCTGCACTGGGAGATGCCGCTGCCGCCGGACTTGCAGGACTTCCTGGACCGGCTGCGCCAGGGCGGGTAAGATCAAATCCAGACGTGCTCATCCATTCACCCTTGGCCCCGGGGGCAAATCGCATGGGGATTCAGGAAGCGCATCCCGCGCCCACCGTTCCGGTCAACCCATACGGCATCCGCGGCGGCGACCCCAACGCCCGGACCATCGCGGGCCTGAAATTGCTGCGGACACGCGGCGTACTCAACGAGGCCAGCGAGCAGCTGGCCGTCGAAGGTTCCGTGCCGCCGGAGGTGCTGGCACTCATCCCCGGCTCGGTGGCGCGTGAGAACGTCATCATGCCGCTGCACTTCGATGGCGAAACCATCACCGTCGCCGCCGTCAACCCCAGCGACATCGCGACGGCGGACAAGTTGCGGTTCATTCTCGCCAAGGATGTCAAGCTGGTGCCCGCCCGGCGCGAGGTCATCCTGGAGATGATCGACCGCCATTACCCCGCCGCCGAAACGGAATCGGTGGACAGCATGTTGCAGGAGTTCACGGATACCGCCATCGATTTCGGGAAGAACGAAACCTCCCTGGACCTGGCCGGCAGCCCCATGCGGGAGATGAGGCAAGTCAGTTTGTACGACCGCTTGAGAAACGCCCGCCGTTCCCTGGGCAAAGGCGTCGTTGAGTTCAAGAAGGGCGTCAAGGGGCTGAAGGATGAGGACGCGGGATTTGAATGCTCCTTGTTGGAAGACCTTGCGGATGAAGAACCCCTGCTCCCCGGCCAGGACCCCACGCGGCGAATCGGAGGCACCGGCATGTTTCACTACACCGTCGAGGAAGGGCAGCGCGTGCTGATGTGGCGGCGCGACGGCACCATGCACATCATCGTCGGCCCGCGGCGCGTCTGGCGCGGCTGGAGCACGTTCCAACCGATGAAGCACTTCGTCGCGCACCCGGACAAGTTCCTGATGGTCCGCTTCCGCGACGGCCGTCAGGAGCACCTACCCGGACCCGCCGACATCTGGCTGGACCCGCGTATCCACCAGCAGATCACCGTCGAGGACGCGCTGCCGCTGGCCGCGAAGGAGGCGGTCGTCGTCTACACCAAGGCCCCGGACAGCGCCGCCGTGTCGCGCCGGTTGGTGTTCGGCCCGGCGCTGTTCGTGCCGCAGCCCGGCGAATGGCTGCACACGTTTTCCTGGCACGCCTCGAAGGGCGGATCGAAGGGAGTGCAGAAGGTGCCCAATGGACTGGTCTTCCAGAAGCTGTGGCTGATGCCGGACCAGATGTACCATGACGTGACGGACGTGCGCACCGCCGACGACGCGCTGCTGACGATCCGGCTGATGATCTTCTTCGAGCTGATCGACATCGAGCGGATGCTGGACGCGACGCACGACCCGATTGGCGACTTCGTCAACGCCGCCAGCAGCGATGTGGTCGCGTTCACCGGCCGTCACGATTTCGAGCGCTTCAAGGGCGTGACGCACCAGTTGAACGACCTGGAGAGCTACCCACAGTTGACCGGCCGGGCGGCGCAGTGCGGCTATCGCATCAACAAGGTGGTGTATCGCGGTTACGGGGCGGCGGCGTCGCTGCAGGCGATGCACGACCAGGCCATCGAGGCGCGGACGCGGCTGCAGCTGGACCGGGCGACCGAGCAGCAGGCGCAGGAGCTGGAGAATTACAAGCTGGACTGTCAGCTGGCCCGCGCCGGCAAGCGGCGGCTGGAGCAGGTGGGCGAGGTGGAGCACGACCTGGAGCTGGCCCGCCGGCGCCAGGAGGCGGAACTGCGGCAGCGCGAGGCGCAGATGGCGTTCGTGCGTGAGAAGGCGCGTCAGGACGCGGAGTTGCGGTTGACGATCCGCCGCGGCCAGGACGCCCAGCAGCGCGAGCACCTGGCGGCGCTGCGCGAGATGAGCGTGGACCTGACCGCGTATCTGACGCAGCATCGCGCCGACCGCGTGATCGAGCTGCGCGGCACGGCGGCGCCGCACGTCCACCTGGACCAGCTGACGGTCAACGGCAAGGAAGCGGGGAAGGACTGACGACCATGCCCATCGAAATCAAGTGGACCGACACCGACCCGGACAGCGGCCAGCGCCGCTTCCTGTGCGCCGACAAGTTCGCGGGCGCGTGGCGCTTCAAGTGGAAGTTGCAGCGCCGCGGCGAATGGACGCGCGGCCTGGAGCCGACGCTGGAAATGTGGGAGCACGTCCTGGACAGCCTGCAGCGCCGCTACCGCCGCCGCGAGGGCGTCAGCGACGAAGATCTCGCGCAGGTCGAAAAAATCCTCAAAGAGCTGCGCCAGCGCCTCGCCAAGCTGGAAGAGGAAGACTGACCTGCCGCCTGCCACCGTGCCGCGGCGTTGCCGTCGCGGCCGGCGGCGCATTACGAAGTGGTCGGGCCGCCCACCTCGTAATGCGCCGCGGCCATCGGGAGGGGGCGGCTAGCGGTTTCGCTCCACGAATCCGCCACCCTGGATGTTCCCAACCTTGACCCACACGCCCTTCGGCACTTGCAACCCCTTCAGTTCCTGTTCGATCTCCCCGACCACGGCTGCGGCCGTGCGCCCCTCGACGTTGACGCGGACGGTGAAAACGCGGGCCCCATCACTGTGGTGGATTTCCACCGGCACCTTACTCAACTGGATGCTGGCCACATTGCTCAGCGGAACGGGAGCGTTGATCCTGGCGGAGTCGATCGGTCGGTTGCCGAGGTCGTCCACACCTTTCATGGCTTCACGGAGGTAACGCAGCACCACGGGGACGGCGGCCCCGGTACTCGACCGAACCGCCGCAGGAAGGGTGACTCCTTCCCGCGTGGCGAACGCCAGTTGGCGGTGGATGTCCTGCTGGGACAGGCCCAGGGCCGCGGCCTTCGCGGTGTCGATCCTGATCTGGACGGCGGCCAGGTCGAACCGTTCACCGACGTGGACATCCACGGCGCCCTTGAGTTTGGCCACACGGTCGCCGAGTTGCTGGGCCAACTTCTCGGCCTGGCCGGGCGCACCGCCGCCCACCCGGAGGGCGATGGGCCAGTCCGCGCCCGCGCCGGCGTGGAAGCTGGCCTGCAGCGCGGGGAACTCCTTCCGGAACAGGCCGCGCAGGGTGCGGAGATACTCCGGCGCCTTCGCGGCGTGCGCCGGCGTCAGCCGCAGCCGGAGCGTGGCGTCCTGGGGGCCGTCGTTTTCCCAGGAGAGGGCCGGGCCGGCCGCGGGCACGCCCAGGTCGGTGAGCAGGAAGGCACGCGCCTCGGCCGGGATCGTCTTCTCCAGAAACGCCTCCACCGCCGCGACCTGTTTCTCCGTTTCCTCCAGGCTGGTGCCGGTAGCCGCGCGGAGGTGAATGGTGATGAGACCGTGCCCTCGCGCCTGGCCTTCCGTCCCGAAGTCCAGGACGTGCAGGGTGGCTCCCTCCGGCAACTGCTTGCGGACGACCGGGACGACCCGCTTCAGGGCCTCGTTGACCTGGGCCGCGCCGGCCCCGCCCCCGGGCGAAAGCAGCACCCCCACCTGACGCCGGCCGTTGAGCCGCAGCAGGGCGGCCGGAGGCGGGGCGGCGTCTTTCAGGGAGCCGATGTCCCGCAGGAAGATGCGATTCCCGTTGGCCATTTTGACGACGCTGTTGCCGAGCTCCTTGATGTCAAGCTCCCGGTCTTCCAGGGGCAGCAACTGCTTTCCCACCCGAATCGTGCCCGCCAGCGGCGGCGCCGGGGACGGTTCCAGGGCCTGCAGCACCGCTGCCGCGGACACTTTCAGCGCGCGCATGCGCATCGGATCCAGGAATACCTCCAACACCCTTCCCCCGGGGTTGGGCGCCTGCCGGACCACCACGGGCAGCGGGGCGAGTGCGTCCACGACCAGCCGGCGGACCAGTTCCTCGCGCTGGACCTGGTTCAGGGCGGGGTGGTCGAGGACCAGGGCGGCGACGGGCAGCGGGTCGGCCGGGTTGAACCGGAACACCTGCGGCGCGGCCGTGCCCGCCGGCAAGTCGGGGCGGACGCTCGCCACCAGGCTGACGACCTGCGCCAGGGCGACGCCCGGCACGATGTCGTCGCGGAATTGCACGCGGATGCTGCACAGCCCGGTGACCGATCGGGATTCGACGTGCCGCAGCCCGTCGGCGCCGCGCAGGAGCCGTTCGACGGGGCTGGTGATGGTGCGCTCGACGGCGTCGGCGGCCAGCCCGGGGTGGCGAATCAGGACGGCGACGCCGGGCGCGACCTTGGCGGCCGGCTGCGCTTGCTCGGTTTTCTTGCCAGGCCCCTTCTCCTGGGCGGTCGCCGGCCGGCGGGGAAATCCGCAGGCCGCGAACAGCGCGGCGCCGATCACCAGGCTGCCGAGCGCGACCGATACCACCGTGCGGCGATCCTGTAAGGTCTGAAACTTCGGCATGGGAGGCTCCTTGTTACGGAACGCGAGCGATCATTGCGGGTCGATGATCGAGAAAAAGCCGTCCGCCATCAGCCAGCACTGCGGCTCCGGGTGCGCGTCCGGCCAGAAGAACGGCCGCGACAGCCCCAGCCGCACTGCTACCGTATCACCCAGGCCGCGCACCGTCGCCGTCAGCCAGGCCGCCTGCCCGTCCGGGTCCGGCGCGGCCTCGGCGGCGCGCAGCAACAGGTGATGGTCCGTCACCGGCAGCGTGCGTTGGCCCAGGTCGCGCACCGGCAGCGACACCCGCATCCGCACCTCGTCGGAGAATTCGCGGCGCTGGCCGCGGAAGCTGATGTCCTGCGCCGGCACCGCGATGGTCGTCAGGCTGTACTTGCCGGTGCCGGGGTTGGCGAACGCGGTCGCGCGGCTGGCGTGCAGGGTGGTGCCGAACAGCGGGTCGTTGTTCTGTGCCGTGGCGGCGAGGATGGCACGGCGCATCTCGACCGGGGCGAAACGGCTGGTCGGCCGCAGCTCGCGCACCCAGGCGTCCTCGGTGTGCGGCGCCGTGGCGTCGGCCCGCTCCGGCTCGAACAACTCGAACACCTGCCAGCGCTCGTAACCCGCGAGCAAGCAGGATTCCCAACCGAGTTTGAGCGACTCCCAGCCGCGCTGGCCGACGGGCAGCGGCCGCACGACGTACAGCCGCTGGCCGTCCACGACGACGCCCGCGAGACAGAAGCACTTGCCCATCCGCGTCCAGTCGAGCAAAATCAAATCCACGGCGAACCCCCCTTCCGCAAGACGGTTCGCCCCATCATGGAAAGGGATCGGCGGCGATGCAAATGGAAAACGGCCAGAATGGCGTCTTCTCGATCGGCTACTCGGTGCATGAGGTGGAGCATTTTCTGCGGCTGCTGCGCCAGGCGGGGGTGACGCTGCTGGCGGACGTGCGTACCCACCCGTCGAGCCGTTACATGCCGCTCTACAACCGCCCCGACCTGGAGGCGGCGCTGCGCTCCGTGGGCATCGGTTACGTCTTCCTCGGCGATGACCTGGGCGGCCGGCCGCAGTCCCGCGAACTGTACGACCCGTCTGGCCGCGTCAATTACGTGCGCACCCGCGCCACCGACTTCTTCCGCCGCGGCCTGGACCGGTTGTGCGCACTGGCGGCGGACGGACGCGTGGCGATGATGTGCGGCGAGGAGGATCCGCTGGACTGTCACCGCGGGCTGATGATTACGCCCGCGCTGGGAGAACGCGACGTGGCGCCCTACACCTGCGCGGCGACGGCAGCGTGGAAACCACCACGGCGCTGGAGGACCGCCTGTTGCGTGCGACGCGATTGGAGAGTCCGCTGTTCGCGCACGACCCGGAGGAGCGGCGGGAACTGCTGGTGCGGGCGTACCAGGTGATGGCGGGCCGCAAGGCGTTTCGCCGGACGCGCGACGGCGATTCGGATTAACGCGGGAGATCACATCTTCCCGGGCACCAGTTCATACCGCAGCAACCGGCACGGAATCTTGCCGTTGAACAGCGGCGTCTGCGCCGCCGGCCGCAGGCCCACCTCTTCCGCCAGCATGCGGTTGCTGGTGAACACAAACGCCGTCCAGCCCTGGAAGTGCCGCATCAGCACCTCGCCGAGCGTCCGGTACAGCGGCACCAGTTCGTTCTCGTCGCCGAGCCGTTCGCCGTAGGGCGGGTTGCACAGCAGCGTTCCCGGCGGCCCGGCCGGCGGCCGCACCTGCGGCAGGTCGCGCGTCTCGAAGCGGATCAGATGGCCGACGCCGGCGGCGCGGGCGTTGCCCTCGGCGAAATGCACCACGTCACGGCGAACGTCCGAGCCGAGCACCGGGGCCGGTAATTGCTTCAGCACCTGCCGCCGGGCCTCGTCGCGCAGCTCCGACCACAGGCCGATGTCGAAATCCATCCAGCCCTGAAAGCCGAAGCGCTTGCGCGTCAGCCCCGGTGGCCGCCGCAGCGCCAGCCACGTCGCCTCGATCGGCAGCGTGCCCGAACCGCACAACGGATCGATGAAGGGAGTGTCGCCGCGCCAGCCCGTCAGCAGCACCAGCGCCGCCGCCAGCGCCTCGTTGAGCGGCGCCTTCGTCAGCACCGGCCGATAGCCGCGCTTGTGCAGCGAATCGCCGGAACTGTCCAGGCTCAGCACGGCCTCGTCGCGGTAGATGTGCAGGTTCAGGCCGACCATCGGCGTCTCCACGTCCACGCTCGGCCGGCGGCCGCACCTGTCAATGAACTGGTCGCAGATCGCGTCCTTGGTCTTGAGGGCGGCGTATTTCGAGTGCGTCAGGTGCGAGTCGCGCACGTTGCAATCGACCGCCAGCGTGCGCTCCGGCGTCAGATACTGCGACCAGTCGATGGTGCGGACGGCCTCGTACAGTTCCTCGGGTGTCGTGACCTGGACCTGCAGGATCGGCCACAGCACACGGATGGCGGTGCGCAGCCAGAGGTTGGCCCGGTAGAGCAGCGTGCGGTCGCCGGCGAAGCCCACGCCGCCGCGGCCCGCCTCGACCGCTTCAGCGCCCAGCGCCCGCAGTTCGTCCGCCAGCACCGGCTCGATGCCGCGGGCACACGTCGCGAAGTAGCGCTCGCGCACGGAGACCCCCTCACCCCCGACCCCTCTCCCCCTTCAGGGGGAGAGGGGAGCAAAGGTCACGCCGGCACCAGGCCCAGCGCCTGCCGTTTTTCCTTTACGAACTTCAGGTGATGCTCGATGTGGCCGGTGATGGTGGTCAGCAGCTTCTCCAGCGTGACCGGGCCGCGCTCGTTGTGGGCGCCGCTGCGCTGCAGGGCCGCGTCCGGCAGTGTGCGCAGGATGCGGGCCATCTGCTGGCGCGTTTTCTCCAGGAGCGTCAGTTCTTCTTCCAGGTCGCGCTCGTGGTAGGCCAGGGCCGCGGCGAACCGCTCCTCGCTGGCGCCGAGCAGCGTTGGGCTGTCCTCGGCGATGACGCGTTTCATGCGGTCGGCGTAGATCGGGTCGAAGTCCGTCAGGTGACAGACAACCTCCAGTGTGCTCCACTTGCCCGGCACCGGCCGCGCCAGCAGTTGCTGCCGGCTCATGCCGGCGGTCGCCCGCCGCAAGGCTGAGGTGCCGGCGAGGTAGGCATCGACCAGTTCCGTCATTGCTGCCATGTTCGTTCCTCCGAGGTGTGCCGACTCAGCGGGGCCCAACGCAGCCCCCCGGCCATTTTACGGAACCGGGCCGGCACGCGCCTCCGCAGATTTGTCGGCTGGTGGACTTGTGAGTACGATGGATTCGTTGTATCGGTGAAGCGTTTGGGGGAAAGCATATGGAAAAGACCGATTTGAAGAGCCGCGTGGAACAAGTGCTCGCCGAGCAGGTCGGCCCGGCGCTGCTGATCGACGGCACCGCGATTGAGGTGCTTGAGGTGCGCGACGGCATCGCCCAGCTGCGGCTGAACGGCGTCTGCAGCGGTTGCCCGAGCACGCTCATGCTGGTCATCAACGGCATCGAGCAGGAGTTGCGCCGCCACCTGCCCGAGGTCGAATACATTGAGGCGCTGCCGTGAGACTCGGCTACAACACCAACGGCTTCGCCCACCACCGCCTGGAGGACGCCCTCGTCATCCTGGCCGAGTTGGGTTACGAGAGCGTTGCGCTGACGCTCGACCACCACGCCCTGCACCCCTACGATCCCGATCTGCTCGGCCGCACTTACGAGCTGCGCCGTCTGTTGGAGAGGCTCAGGCTGCGCGTCGTAATCGAGACGGGCGCCCGCTTTCTGCTCGACCCACGGCGGAAACACCGGCCGACACTCGTCAGCCCCACGGCAGACGAGCGCGCGAAACGGCTCGACTTCCTGCTACTGGCCGCGGACATCGCTTTCGAGTTGGGTGCCGACGCCGTCAGCTTCTGGTCCGGCGCGGCCATCGACAGCGCCCCGCCGGATGTGCTGCTGGGCCGTCTGGTGGACGGCTGCCGGCGGCTGTGCGAACACGCCGAGCGCAAGCGAGTACGGCTGGCGTTCGAGCCGGAACCGGGCATGTTCATCGACACCATGCCGCGCTTCGCCGAACTGCACGAGCGCGTCGGCCATCCCGCGTTCGGCCTGACGCTCGACATCGGCCACCTGCACTGCCTGGGTGAAACGCCGATCGCGGACCACATTCACCGCTGGCGCGACCGGCTGTGGAACGTTCACATCGAGGACATGCGGGCGGCCGTCCACGATCACCTGATGTTCGGCGACGGGGAGATCGACTTCGCGCCGGTGCTGGCGGCGCTGCGGGAGATCGGTTACGAAGGGGGAGTGCATGTGGAGTTGAGCCGGCACAGTCACAACGCCGTGGAAACGGCGCGGCGGGCGCTGGCGTTCCTGCGCCAGGTGGCGGAGCGCTAAGCCGCAAGCGGCAGACCAGAAGGGATGGCGCTGCCTTCCAGCTGTTCTGCCGCTTGCGGCTTAGCGCGCTGTGCCTCAGCTACTCTTGCGGAAGACCGCGTGGCAGCTGTTGCAGCTGGCGTTCAGCTTGGTCGCGGCGTCCTTGAGATCAGCGGCGCTGCCGCCCTTGGCGGCCTTGGCCATCTCGCGAGCGCCCGCCCGCATGTCCTCGGACCACTTCATCCAGTCGGCCTTCGTCTGCTTGGCGGTATACTTTTCGTAACCCCGGACGTGGGCCACCTCGGCGATGGCGGCGGTGCGCCAGGCGGCCTGCTCCAGAGCGGGGCCAAGCTTCTTCGCCTTGGCTTCGGTGATGCCGTCGCGGGCGATAAACCGGATCTGATCCTCGATGCCGTCCGGCGTGGCCTCGCCCTTCTTGCCGACGCCGAACCCCTTCTTCTTCGAGTTGCGCGGCTTGAAGGCGTACATCACGTCGTCGAGTTCCTCGATCTTCTTGGCCAGCGCCGCGGCATCCTTCTGGGCGGCGGCCTTGTTGTCCGCTTTCAGGGCCGCGGCGATCTTGTCGATGGCCTTGGCGACCTCCTCGTCGATGACGGCGCCGCGGGCCGGGGCCAGCAGCAGGTGCAGTGCCAGCAGCCCGCAGGCGGCGGCACTCAGGATGGCGAATTTCCTCATGGGTCCTCCTCGGTCCAGGTTCACGGATGCTCGCCGCCCCGGCGTCACTGTTTGCGCGGCGGCCCGGCGATCGGCTGACCGCCGAAGATAACGCGGTCGTCCTGGTACAGGAAGCGCAAATTAATTCGCGCTCGATGTCGTTGAGGGCGATGACCTCGACCTTGCGGTCCTGATGGAGTTCCTGGAACACTTGCTCGTTCACCTGCGCGGCCGGCCCGTCCAGGTTGCGGAACGCCGGCATGAGGTTCGTGTTGGGGTAGCGCTCCGGGTGTGTCGGGAACATGACCATGAGCCGCGTCCACTGCGGCGAACCGTAGCCCTTCAGGTTCGGCGCAGATTTGGAGCCCTTGTCGCCGTAGCCGTGGCACTCCATGCAGGTCTGCTTGAACGCCCGGTAGCCCCTGGCAAATTCGCCCTGGTCGTCGGCCTTTGGCGGGTCGGCAGTCGGTTGCTTCGCCAGCCAGGCGGCGATACGGTCGATCTCGTCATTATCATTCTTCAAACTCTTCTTCGCATCCGCCTTCTCCTCCGGGCTCGCTTTGGGGTTCGCGATGATCTTCTCGAAAGCCTCGCGGGTCTGGCGCTGTTCGGCGGACCACGTGGCCATGCCTCCGAGCACCGGCGGGTCCTTCAGCCGCTTCCGATTCGCCTTCAGGTCTTCGATCCGCACCTGAATCACCGCGTCCACGAGGTAGGGCAGGTTCAGCCGATCCAGCGTGCCGACCACCGCGACCGACCTTGATTTCTGCAATTTCTGCATCTGATCCGTGATTTTCTTTTTCTCCGCCTCGATTTTCTCCACCAAGGGTTTGTTCCTGGCCTCGCCGGCCTTGATCGCGCGGCCGAAATATTTGTCATCGTCGGCGCGTTCGATCATGCCGAGGATCCAGTCCTTGCTGCCGAAACCGCCGAGGTCGGACGCGGTGAAGCCACTCTTGGGGGTCTCGAACTCAGGCAGGCCGGTCTTCGGGTTGGTGTAACTGTGGCAGGTGGCGCACTTCGTCTTGAACAGTTCGCGGCCGCGCGTCATCGGGTCGTTGCGCACCAGGAACACCGGCCCCTCCGCCGGGATGCCGCGCGACGCCTGCAGCACCGCCCGCTCCGCCGATTCGTGCGCCTCCTTCAGCGCCTTGAAGTGCTTCTCGATTTCGCCCTGACGCTTCGCCCGGGCGGCGTGCTGCTCGGAGCTTTCTGCGTGTTCCTTCTTCTGCAACTCGTCCCGGGCGAACTCCCAGACCTCGCGCGGCGTCGTGCTGCCCTCGGGGTACTCGCGGTCCTTGACCGTGAGCTTGATCTTCTCCTCGCTCCTGACCGCGAGATGTTCGTTGTCGGCCTGGGTGGCGTAGATCAGGAAGCCGGTGAGACCGAGCACCGTCACCAGCACGAGCACGCCGAAGCCGTACACCACCTTGCGGACGACGCCGTGCGGCAGTACCGCCAGCAGCCCCAGGTAGAGCAGATAGAAGCCACCCGCGGCCGGCACCACGTACAGCGCCAGCTGCGTCAACAGTTCGCGCAGCACCGGGTCGATGGTGTCGTCGGCCAGCGCCAGGATCGTCAGCGTCGCGGCGCCGACGATCAGCGACAGCACCACGATGACGCCGAGCACGCGGCCGAACGGTCGTAGTTTGCCGATGCCGAAGAACGGCAGCAGGAACAGCAGCAGGCCGGCCCCCTGCGGGATGGCGACCGTGCCGATGAGGATCTGCGGTCCTTCAAAATACTTCAGCAGCTGGAACAGGAACAGGAAGTACCACTCCGGCCGGGCGGGGAACTCCTTCGTGCGGTCGGCCGGGGCGTCGAGATTGGCGCCCATCCCCTTGCGGCCGGCCTTCGCCCAGTCCTCGTACAGGCCGGGCACCTCCGCGCCGGCCGCGGCCTCGGTTTCGATCTTGTTGCCCTGGCCGCCGAAGACCACCAGCGACACCATGACCGCGAACACGACCAGGCAAGCGACCAGGTCCTTGAACGCCTGGTCCGGCCAGAAGACGCCCTGTTTGGGGTGGTCCTCGGGCACGTTGGCGGTGAGGCCCTGCTTGCGGAAGACGGCGATATGGGCGATGATGAGCACGATCATGAGCGGCGGCAGGATGGCGACGTGCAGCGCGAAGAAGCGCGTCAGCGTGGCGTTGCCGTACTCCGGGCCGCCGACCGCGAAGCGCGCGATCTCCGGTCCCAGCACCGGCAGCGTGCCGGCGATGTTCGTGGCCACGCGCGTCGCCCAGAAGCCCTTCTGGTCCCACGGCAGCAGGTAGCCGGTCAGGCTCAGGCCAAGGACGCAGCCCATCAACAGCAGGCCGAGCCACCAGTTAACCTCACGCGGCGGCAGCTGGGCCCCGGCGATGACCACCTGTAGCATGTGGACGGCCAGCAGCACGACCATCGTCTGCGAACCGAAGTGATGCAGGCCGCGAATGAACCAGCCGAAATCCATCTGGTACTGGATGTAGAACACGCTCGACCAGGCAGCGGTGTCGCCGGGGCTGTAGGCGGTCATGAGCAGCACGCCCGTGACCAGCTGGATGAAGAAGACGAACGTCAGCGTGCTGCCCCAGACGTACCGCCATTTGGCGCCGCCGGGGATGTGCTCCAGCAGCAGCGCCGCCATGAGCTTGCGGTAGTTGGTGCGTGCGTCCAGCCAGTCACGGAATTTCGAGACCACGACGGTTCCTTTGCTGCTGCGGGGAGAGGGAAGGCCTCCGGGGCGAACGCGGGCCTTACTTCCGCTCGTCCTTCTCGGGCCGGCCCTGGATGAAGTTCTTGTATTCCACCTCGACCACGGCGTCGGGGCCGGTGCCCTGGACGCGGCATGCCAGCGAGTCCATATCGCGCGGCGCGGGGTTCTCGCCGCCGGCCATCAGCCGAGTGCCGTTGCTGTCGAAGGTGGCATGGTGGCAGGGGCAGATGAACTGCTGTCCCTGGGAGCCGATGGGGCAGCCCAGGTGCGGGCAGATTTGCGTGAACGCCTTGACGCTGTTGTCCGGCTGGCGGATAAGCCAGACGCGGCCGATCACGTCATCGGGGTAGAGCGTCCAGGCGTCGGTGCGTGTGTCGCGGACCACGGCGGCATAGGGCACGTTCTCGCGCAGGTCGCTGAGGCGGGCGACGGCGCGGAACTTGCTGTCCGGGGCCTTGCGGTTGCGCGGGTCGATGAGATAGCAGACGGCCGGCACGCCGAGGACGACGGCGAAGATGCCGCTCAGCCCGTTGGTCAGCCAGGCCAAAAAGGTGCGTCTTTCCACTGGGAGAGCCTTTCGTCGCGGGAAATCCGAGTGCGACGCTGACCGGCCGGCGGAGGCGGGTCGCGCGCTTCAGGCGGGCAGAAACCGGGGGCGAAGGCGATTCACTAACCCCTCATGGTATCCGCGTCACAGTGGTTGTCAATCGGCAGGCGGCCGCAGGGTCGTTCCCCAGAAGCGCGCTCAGGGGTATAATAGAGACAGTGCCAGGGAGGGTTTTCATCTCGTTTCATTTCACACCCCCCCTGTCAGCCCCAGGGGACGCGCAGGTTCCCTACCCTCGACCTCCGGTCGCTGACACTCCCGGCTCGCCAATCAACCATTCAGCGCCGTCTGCACCGCCGCCAGCACGCGCGCCTTCGCCTCCGGCAGCGCCGCCTCGATAATGGCCCCGGACGCCAGGCGGTGACCGCCGCCGCCGAACAACTCCGCGACCTTCGCCACGTCCACGCGCGCCCGCGACCGCAGGCTCACCTTGACGCCGCCGCGCGGCTGCTCCATGAAGAACAGCCCGACCTCGACGCCGCTGATGCTGCGCGTGAAGTTCACCAGGTCCTCGGTGTCCTGCGGCACCGCGCCGGTGGCGGCGTAGTCGTCGCGGTGGATTTCCGTGAACGCGACGCGACCGCCCTCGATCACCTGCAGCCGGCCCAGCGCCAGGCCCATCAGCCGCAGCCGCGCCAGTGTGCTCTGCTCGAACAGGTGCTCGTAGAGCTGCGTCGGCTGTGCCCCGGCCCGGACCAGCTGCTCGGCCAGCGCGAACGTCGCGGGGCTGGTGTTGGAGTGGCGGAACCAGCCCGTGTCCGTCGCCACGGCGGCGAACAGATGGTTCGCGGCCGCCGCCGACAGCCGATCCCCCAGCACCGCCACGGCCTCGAAGACGAGCCGGCCGGTCGCCTCCGCGGTCGTGTCCACCAGGCGCACCGCCCCCAAGTCGTCCTGCGAGACGTGATGGTCGATGACCACCTTGGACACGTTCAATTGTCGCAAAAACGGCCCGAAGTCGCCGAGCTGGTTCCAGGTGCCGGTGTCAAGGACGACGACCACCTCGGCACCGAGCCAGGCATCGCCGGGCGGCTCGAAACGCTGAATGCGGCGGCGGGGGTCGAGGAAGTCATAGCGTGGCGGCCAGGCGCTGGCGATGACCAGCTGCACCTGTTTGCCGCGCCGCTCCAGCACGTCGGCCAGGGCCAGCTGCGAGCCGAGGCCGTCGGCGTCGGGGCGGACGTGCGTGGTGAGCAGGAAGCGTTGGTGCCGGTGTACCAGATCGACCAGCGGGGCCCAGTCTAGCGGCATGGACTACCCTTCGTGAGGTGTGGGCGAAAGTAATTGATGCTTCAATTATAGCCTGCGCCGCGGCAGTCGCCCATTGGGGCGGAAGAGCAGTCGTTACGGATCAGCGAAAAGCGCGGGCTACGTTGGGAAGAAGCGAAAGGATTTGTCCGGCAGCAGGCTTGCGAAGCCCGATTTGTGGTGCATAAGAAGAGTGTTCCTGGTGGGAACCACGGGTGTGGGCGATAGGCCATGGACCTCACGGTTACGGGATTGTCATCCAACCGGCACGATGCCGGCACTCTCCCGAATATCCTAGCGCGGTTCGCAGTTGTGTGGCCCACGAAGGGCAGGCCAGTGCTCCCGAACCGTCCTGCAAACTGCGCGAGCCGCTCCCAGGCTCGAATCTCGACGTGTGAAAAAGTTGGCCCCCTTGGCCTCCTTGGCCCCCTTGCTATGGCAGCGCAGGCCGCTGGAGGTCAGCCCGTGCCCGCCGACACTTGTGCGCAAACCGTGCGTGAACCGCGCTAAAGGATACCGCCAGTGGCCCACCAGGGACACTCTTACCTTCCAGAGAATAACCAATCCATTCTCAGGACACAAGACGGCCTTATTTCAGAAGCCGTCTCCCCGACTGCTTCGGGCCCGCACAAAACGCAAATCAGGCATCCACGGAACCGGAAACCGCGCTTGCGGCTGTTTGCCGCGCCGACGCTGCCCCCGAGTTCGCCAGCCGCACCCGCGCCGTGGTGACCTGCGCTGCCTGCGCCGGCTGGCGGCCCAGCAGCACCCGCGACCACCAGAACGGCAGTAGCACCGCCAGCGTCCGCGGGATGTCCGCCAGCGACACCTTGCTGCCGCCGCGCAGCCGTGGACGGTGCGTCACCGCCGCCTCCGCCACCGCGAAGCCCAGTTGCCGCGCGCGCGTCAGCATCTCCGTGTTGACGAAGTAGCCGCGCGACTCCGGCAGCAGCAGCGCCAGCGCCTCGCGGCGAAACACCTTCAGCGCACAGTCCACATCGCGCACGCGCGTGCCGAGCAACCGCCGCACCAGCACGTTGTAGCCCCACGAGTAGAACCGTCGCCGCCAGGGATCCTGGCGGTGCCGCCGATAGCCGACCGCCACCGGCCGCGCGTCCGTCAGCGGCACCAGGCGGCCCAGGTCGGCCAGGTCGAACTGGCAGTCCGCGTCGGTGAACGCCACGCGCTCGCAGCGCACCGCCTCGAAGCCGGTGCGCAGGGCGGCGCCGTAGCCGCGGTTTTTGTCGTGGCGCAGCAACCGGACGCACGGGCGACCCACGGCGGCCGCGGCGGCAACCGCGGCGGTGCGGTCGGTGCTGCCGTCGTCCACGACCAGGATTTCGTAGTGATCGGTGAGGCGGCGCAGGATGTCGTCCGCCTCGGCGATGGCCTGAGCGATGCCCGCTTCTTCGTTGTAGGCCGGCAAGATGAGTGATAAACCGTCCATGGTTCTCAGTCCTCCCGGGCGGAGATTACCATCCCCAGCCCGGGAATACCAGACGAACAGGATTCACCACAAAGACACAAAGGACACAAAGAAGACAGAAGAAATTAATTTAATTTCTTCTGTCTTCTTTGTGTCCTTTGTGTCTTTGTGGTGAATCCCTCTTCCTATCGTTGGAAGATGGGCAGGTAGTTGGCCGGCACCGACAGCACGATGACGGCGATGCTGGTCTGGTAGACCGGCCCAACCTCACCGCGGCTGACGTGCGTCCAGCTGCCGTCCTTGGACTGCATCTTCAGAAACTGCTGGCTGATGTGCGTGTACCAGTCGTCCCACTCACGACCGCCGACGCGGTGCATGGCGTGGGCGGCGTAGTAGTGGCCGTAGAAGTAGTGCATGTACTCGTTGGAGCGGTTCTTCAGGAACGTGATCGCCTTGGGCATTTCCGCCTTGGTGAAGCGCTTATTGGATTCGTCCTCCTCCTTGCCGCCCTCGCGCTTGCGGTCGCCCTCGGTCAGGAACAGAATGCACAGGCCCGCCGCGGTGCGGGCGAAGCCGGGCGCCCCGCCGCCCGCCTGGTACGAGAAGCCGCCGGCGTTCTTGTTGTAGCAGCGGTCGATGTAGCCGAGCGCCTTCTTCATAGTCTCCTTGGGCACCGCCATGCCGGCGTTGTTGGCGGCGCGCAATGCCATCACCTGCATGACCGTGATGGAGATGTCCGAGCCGCTCGGGTACGGTTGGTAGCGCCAGCCGCCCTCGGGGCTCTGGCACTTGATAATCAGATCGACCGCCTTCTTCAGGACCGGTTTAATATCCTCGTTGTTGGTCGAGCCCCACAGTTCCGCCAGGGCCAGCGTCGCCATGGCGTGGCAATACATGTTGCCGCCCTGGCCGCCGACCAGGTAGCCGTCGTTCGGCCGCGAGCAGCTGATGAGGAAGCGGGCGCCCTTGGACACCTCGGGGCCAAACTGGCCCTGGTTGGGCAGGTGACCCTGCGACATGAACGCCAGCAGCGCGAAGGCGGTGATGGCGGTGTTGTGCGAGTAGCCGCCATCGCTCCAGGAACCGTCCTGGTTCTGCCTGGCGGCGAGCCATTCCAGAGCCTTGGCGGTGGCCTTCTTGGTTTTCTCATCCATCTTCACGTCGGCCGACGCAGGGCCAGCGAACGTGACAACCAGCACCGCGGCGGCGCCGACACTGAGGAACCAGCGCATATCAATCCTCCCAACCAGTAAGGACCGCCGGACAAAACCCGTCTCCGTTGATGATTCGTGGGGCAGACATTCCTGTCTGCCCCACGAATCATCAACGGAGACGGGTGGTTATCCGCCAACTCCAAGGGGGGTTACTTCTTCTGCGTCGGCATCGGCGCGGGGGCGTTGGCCACCGGCCGGCCGCGAGCGATGTTGGCGAAGTACTGCTGGATCAGGTTGGCGTACTCCGGCGGCAGTTCGCCGCTGAGCGCCTGGCGAATCATCTCGCGCTGCCGCGGCGGCAGGTCGAGCAGGGAGGCGTCGTTGAGCACGTCGTTCAGTTTCGACTTCTCATTGCTGACCTTGCCGTCAGCGATGCGGTCGCCGCTGCCCTTCGTGTCATTTCTCTCCTGGCTCTTGCCCTTGCCCTTGCCTTTGCCCTGCCCCTGGCCTTGTCCCTGCCCCTGGCCTTGTCCCTGGCCCTGGCCTTGACCTTGACCCTGGCCTTGACCCTGCCCCTGGCCTTGACCCTGACCCTGACCTTCGCCCTGGCCCTGACCTTCGCCCTGACCCTGGCCTTCGCCCTTGCCCTGGCCCTCACCCTTCTGAGCCTGGGCCATCTGCGCCTGTTGCATGGCCTGCTGGGCCTGCTTCATCTGCTGGGCGGCCTTCTGCTGCGCCTGACCGGCCTGGCCGGGCTGACCCTGACCGAGCTGACCCTGCGCCTGGTTCAGGTTCTGGGCGGCCTGCTGCAGTTGCTTCTGCACCTGCTGCGGCGCCTGGGCCTGGGCCTGACCGAGGGCGCCCTGGGCGGCCTGCGTCGCCTGCTGCGACTGGGCCGCGGCCTTGGTCGCGTCCATCAGCTTCTGCTGCGCCTGCGCTAGCTGGCCGGGCGTCTTGGCGTCACCGGGTTGCGGGGCGCCCTGCTGGCCCTGACCCTGCTTGGGCTGGCCCGCCTGGGCTTGCTGCGGCTGGCCCTGCTTGGCGTCGCCAGCCTTGGCCTGACCCTGCTTGGCGTCGCCGGCCTTGGGCTGGCCCTGCTTCGGGTCGCCGCCCTTGGCCACGTTGTCCTTCGGCTGCCCTTCCTTGGCCTGACCCTGCTTGGGGTCGCCCTGCTTCGGGTCGCCGGCCTTGGCCTCGCCCTGCTTGGGATCGCCCTCCTTCATGTCGCCCTGCTGCTTGGCCTCGCCCTGCTTCTGGTCGCCCTGCTTGGGGTCGCCCTGTTTCGCCTCGGACGGCTGGGCCTGGTTCTGCTTGGCCTCGCCCTGCTTGGGGTCGCCCTGCTTCGGATCGCCCTGCTTGGCCTCGGCGGGCTGTTGCTGCTTGCCGTCCATCGGATTTTGCTTGGCCTCGCCCTCCTTCGGCTGCTGCTCCATCGGCTGGCCCTTGGCGGCCTCCTGCAACTTCTCCAGGGCCTGCTTCTGCTCCTCCAGGGCCTTGTTGAAGTCGCCCTGCTTCAGCGCCTCGGCGGCCTTGTCGGCGGCCTTGTTCGCCTCGGGCTGCTTCAGCTCCGCGGCCTTGTCGGCGATGTCCTTCTGCAACTCGGCCAGATCCTTCGCGGCCTGGGCGGCCTCGTTGGCCTTGTCGGCCGCCTTCTCAGCCTGCTCGATGGCCTTCTGCAACTGCTCCTGGGCCTGCTGCGGATCGACCTTCTTGCCCTGCATGGCAATCTGGTCGGCCAGCTCCTTGCCCTTCTCATTGGCCAGCTGTTTTTGAATCTCCTTCGCCGCCTCGTCCAGCTTTTGCTTGGCGGCGTCAGCGTTCTTGGCGCCCGGGTCCGTCTTGTTATCCGCAAGTTCCTTCTTGGCGGCGTTCATGTCCTTGGCGCTGTCAGCGACCTTCTCGCCGGCCTTCGGCGCCAGCGGGTCCAGTTCCTTGCTCAGATCCTTGGCCTTCGGCTCCAACTGGCCCTGCTTGTTGGCGATGTCCTTCGGCTCCTGGGCGGTCGGGGCCTTCTGGGCGGCCTCGTTGGCCTTGTTCGCGACCTTGCCCTGCTCCTTCGCCAGCTGGTCGAGCTTTTTGGCGGCCGCTTCCAGCTTGGCGATGTCGTCGCGGCGCTTCTGCACCTCGGCGATCTGGTCTTCCAGGGCCTTCTTGGCCTCTTCCAGCGACTTGATGGCGTCGGTCTGCTTGGACATCGCCGGCGGGGCCTGCTTGTCCTCCAAATTCTTGGTCGCCTTGTCCATCGCCTTGGCGGCCTGATCCAGCGCGTTCTTCACTTCCTGCTTTTCCGGCAGCGGCGTGTCCTTCAGCTCCTTGGTCTGCTTGGCCAGATCCTTCTGGATTTCGCCAATCTGCGGCAGCTGGTCAGCCGGCGCCCGCTTGGTGTCGCTGCGAGTTTCCTTCTGCTCCTTGATGAGCCTTTCGACCTGTTCGGCGGCGTTCTTGAGGGCCGCCAGCGGATCGACCTTCTGCTTTTCTTCCTTGGCGATCATCTTCTCGATTTCATCGCGCACCTTT
This sequence comes from uncultured Gemmataceae bacterium, assembly GCA_963750165.1. Lineage (GTDB taxonomy): Bacteria > Planctomycetota > Planctomycetia > Gemmatales > Gemmataceae > CAVVPN01. The sequence goes on from CAVVPN010000003.1 coordinate 3,312,605, forward strand.
TTCATCGACTCGGCGGCCTGCTCCTGGTTGGGGTTGGCCTTGTCGAGTTCGGCGTGGCGCAACTCCTTCTCGGCGTCGCGCATGGCCTTCTGGGCCTCGCCGAGCTTGGCGGCCAGATCGGTGGAGTGCGGGTTGAGCAGGTTGCGCGTGTCGCGCGTGTCGAACTCCAGCTTCGCCTGGAAGTCGCTCAGATCCTTGGCGGCCTTGGCGACTTCGGCGGGCGTCAGCTTCTTGTCGCCCTCGGGCAGTTCCAGGCCCGGCACCCTGTCCTTCTTGCCCTTGTTGGCGGTCTCGGCCTGCTTGGGCTGGTCCTTACCGTTGACCTCCTTGGCGACCTCGGCCAGGGCTTCCTGCTCGCGGATGGACTGGTCGAGGCGGGCCTTGGCTTCCTTCAGGGCGGCCAGCTTGGCCTGCGGGTCGCGCAGGGTGCGGGCCAGCGATTGCAGGTTGCTCTCGGAGGTCCGCTGCAGCTCGTTGGCCTCCTGCCAGACCTTCACCTGGTTGTCCAGGTCGTTCGGCCGCAGGGTGTTGAGCCGATTGGCGATCTTGACCATGTTGTCCAGAACGTCCTGCTCCTTCGCCAGATACTGCATCTCCTTGAGGCGGTCCTTCTGGTCGTCGGTCAGGCTGTCCTTGATCTTGTCCAGGTCTTCCAGCGTCTTGCGCACGTCCTTCATCAGGTCGGCCTGCTCGTCGGCCTGGTGCTTGACATCGAGCGGGAGGGCGTTCAGGCTTTGCATGATCTGCAGGCGCTGTTGCGGCGTCAGTTTGTTGCTCTTGTAGTCCTCGCGCTCCTTGATGAGCTGGGCCGTCTGCGTGCGTAACTGCTGCTGCTTCCTGGCGGCGTCCTCCAGGCGCTGGGCGGCCTGGTCGAGCGAGCGGATCGCCTTGTACTTGGCGATCATGGTGTCGAGGGTTTCCAGAATCTCGCGGTGCCGGGCGTAGACCTTGACGAGTTCGGTGTTGCGGACATCCTTGGGGGCCTTGGCGGCGCGCTCCAGGCCCTTGATGACCGCGGTCATCTGGTCCTGGCTCAAGTCGCCGAGAGTGCGGGTGATCTTGTTGAGGATCTGCGTTTCCTCGTTCTTGTCGAGACGGTAGTAGGTCAGCAGCCGAATGGAAGCGTTCAGGCGGCTCACGAGTTTCTCGGTCTCTTCCTGGACCTGCTTCTGCTGCTCCTGCTTGGCGCGGAGTGCGGCCTCGGCGCGCAACTTCTCCTGCTGCGCGGTGGTGTCGTCGGTGCCGGCGCGGAGCAGGGCGTTGGTGCCCCAGGCGACCAGGACGGCCGCCACTCCGAGCACCGCCAACCGGGCCAGTCTTCGGCTGCTTAACATGAAAAGCCCCCCTTGAATTTGTGACAGGGGTCGTCCCCCCGCCACGACGGTTCCCATGCTACCTGATGCCGGGCGATAATAAAAGCACCTAAATGGTGGATTTCCGTCAAAGGCCCCCTCACCCCAGGCCGCGTCCCCGGTTGCAAGAAACTGCTGTTCACCGGCGATACCTTCTCCTGCTGCCGGCGCAACTCCCGCAACCGATCCTCCTGCTGGATGCGCCGCTGCCGCGCCTCGTCCCAGTCCTTGACGGTCACGATGTCCTTGCCACGGATTTCCGACTTCCCCGGCGGCCGCTGGGCCGCGACCTCCGTCTCGCGGTCATACTTGCCGTCCGGGAAAACCTCCACGTAGAACTCGATGCGGTCGCCGGGCTCCAACTCCTGGCCGACGTAGGTTTGGCCGCGACTCTTGAACGTCAATTTCGACGTTTGGAAGTTGTAGCGGCCGCCGCCCTCGGTCTTGCCGGGCATGCCGTCGCCGCGGGCGAGCACGTGGAAGCCGACGTTCTCTTCGCTGCCGCTTTTTACGAACGCCCCGCTGCGCAAATCGAACGGCCCCTTCTCCAGCGACTCCGGCTCCTCGATCAACTTCAGCGTCTGCCAGTCCTCCTCGGTGGGCAGGGGCGAATCGCCACCGCCCTCCGACGGTTTCTTGATGACCCGGTAATACAGCGTCGCCCGCCCCAGGCTGAGCGGCCCCGTCGCCGTGTAGGCGATCTGGATCCGCTGCCCCGGGGGGAGCGGCATGCCCGTCTGGTCGTAGTCCTCGGTGAAGCCCTTGTCGCTCGGGTCGCGGATGATTTCCGGCAAGAGGGCCACCTGCGGGGCTTCCTCCGGCACCAGCCGCAGCGTGCGCACCGGGGGCGGCACGTTCTCGAAACCGTACTCATCAAACACCGTGATGCGGTGCGCGGTTTCGGTCGGCCGTAACTCGAACTCCGCCTCCGCGTACTGGTTGCCCTTCTTGTCCGTCCACACTTTCATGGGGACGGTGCGCAACACGCGCTCCTCGCGGTTGGCGTTTTGCACAGCGCGGGCCAGCACCTCGCCGCCAAGATAGTCTCGCAGATTGTCCGCCAACGTCTTGACGCCGCGGGACTGCGAATCGCTGTCGCCCAGCGGTGCCGACAGGTCCGGCAGCGGCGAACCCAGCAATTCCAGCTTACCTTTCTCAATCGGCTTCTGCACCTTGACGCGCACCAGGACGCGCTGCCGCGGCATGGTCACGATGTCGCCGGTGCCCGACAGCAACACCGGATACGGCTTCTCGTGCCTGGCACCGCGGTTGCCGAAGCGGAGCAGCACCCACGCCTCCTGCTGCGTGATGACCGGCCGCGGCTCGAAATGCACGTAGCCCGGCTGTGATAGCCGGGCGTCGCCGACGTAGGCCCGGAAGCTGAAGTCGGCGCTCGGTGCTGGCAGCGTGACCGTGTAATACGCCTGGCCGTCTCCGGCGGGCGAGTCGTACACCAGCGGGTAATCTTCGCCGCCCTGCCCCTCCGGGGAAATGGTCGCGTTCCCCGCCACGTCTGGCCCCAGCTCCGGCCCCTTGACTAGGAACTTGAGCGTCACCTCCTCGCCGGCCGGCCACACCTTGCGGGTCTGGCTCACCAGGGAGTAGCGGCGCGGGATGTCCACGTCCATGAGCAGTTGCCGCGCTACCAATGCCTGGACGATCTCGGGCAGCAGAACCAACAGGGCCGCGGCCGCCAGCACCACCGGCGCCGTCACACCGGCGCTCCACGACAGCCGGCGGTGATCGGCCACCGCGGCGAAACTCATGCCCTTGGTCTGCCGCTCCGTCTCCTGCGTGACCGCGGCGATCAGCTCCTTCGACATGCCCTCCGTTTTGGCGCCGCGCTGGTTGAGCTGCACTGTCGAGATCAGGCGGTGGCTCAGGCGCGGCGTCTTGTCCTCGACCCAGAGGGCGAGCAGGCTGTCACTGAGGCGGCGCAGGGTGGGACCGAACACCCAGACGGCCAGGATGAAGCAAGCGAGCAAAAGCTGCGCCGCGGCCAAAGCGTAGCGCAGCGGCCAGGGCGTTTCGGTGTAGCGGTCGATGAGGTAGTCGGTCAGGCAGGCCAGGCCGAGCACGATCAGCACCACGGCCAACCAGCGCGCCGCGCCCCAGGTGAAGCGCAGCGACCGCTCGCGCCAGCGTAACCGCGACAGTTGGCGGAGGATTGTTCTCGGCACCATGAAGGTCGTCTCGTGCGAAACCCGGATGTCTTTTCTGCCGCAAGCGGCGGAACAGCAAGCTTCAAATCAAATTCGCAAACTTCCGCAGCAGCCACTCGAAGGTAATCAGGCCCGCGAACAGCAGCAGTGTCAGCCAGTTGTACAGCAGCACCTCGCGCTTGAGCGTGTACGGCGTCGTGCGCGTTTCGATCTTGTTGGGCAACTGGCCCAGCGACAACTCCTGGAAGAACTGACCGCCACTGATCTGCGCCGCCTCGCGCAGCAACTTTTCCTCCATGTTCGCCTCTTGCAATTCGTGTCGCGGCGGCAGGTTGACCTCGTAGAAGAACGAGGTCTGCTCCGGCTGCGCGACGCGAATCTCGAAGCGGCCGGGGCGGTCGTGCGGCAACTGCACCTGATAGTAGCCGCTCTTGATGACGCCGCCGTCGCGGTCCTCCTCCGGCTTGAGCTTGATGGTGCGCGGCTTCTCCGTGCCGTCGAGCGCGATCAGTTCGGCGCTGACCTCCTTGGCGACATACGGCGTGCGGTCCCTGTCGTACAGCCAGGCGTAGAGCATGCCCGGCCGGCCGAAGACGGCGCGACCGCCTTCCAGGCCCATCTGCACCTGCTGCGACTCGCGGCCCTGCAAGTGCGGTAGACCCATGTGGCTGACCACCTGCGACCAGAAGCGGCCGAAGAATTTATCCTCCTCGTTGAAGCGCCAGCGCCACGTCTCCTCGAAGCCAAGCCACAGCACCTCGCCCTTGCCGAACTTTTGCAGCACCGCCAGCGGCATCGGTTTCTCGCCCATCTTGATGCGGGGGTGCTCCAGCAGCACGCGCGCTTCCTTGCGCACCTTCGTGACCGGGTAGAACCAGTAAATGCCCTCCAGGTCCTGCCAGATCTTGGTGGTCTGCGCGCCGGTGTCACCCAGTTGCAGCATCAGTTCGCTCTTGCCGGCCTTGCTCAGCTGCATCTTGAACGCCTGCGTCCGGGTCTGATCGCCCTTGAACGACTGGGCCACGAACTCGACCGGCAGCAGTTCGGCGACCGGCGAGTCCTTGTCGGTGTAGCTGCCCGGCATGTGCTGGGTGCCGGCGATGACGATCAGGCCGCCGCGCTGCTCCTCGACAAATTTGCGGAGCACCTCCTGGTTCTTCTTGCCCAGGTACGCCGCCGGCACGTCGCCCAGAATAATGACGTCGTAATCGTTGAAGAGTTCCTTGGCGTTGGGGAACTTCGTGAGCATGGCCGGCGATTTGATGTCCTTGGCCTCGCCGCCGATGAGCAGGAATTTCGCCTGGATGCGGCGGTCGCGCTTCAGCGTGTTCGACAGATACTTGTACTCCCAGCGCGGCGCGTTCTCGACGTACAGCACGCGGACCTTGTTGTCCACGACGCGCACTGGACGCTTCAGCGAATCCCTGAACTCGTCATTGCCCTTGAGGCGGATGGTCGCTTCCAGCGTCATCTTCTCGACGGTCTTCTCGTTGGGATCGGTGCGGCGCGGCAGCACAAACGTCAGTTCCTTTTCGTAATTGTCGCCGGCCTGGCCCTCCTTGTCCTTGTCCTGGTCCTTGTCGGCATCGGTGCGCAGCGGCACGTCCTCGGACTCCTTGCCGTTGGTCAAGCGGACGCGCTCGCCGTTCAGGAACAGGGCGACCTCGACGGTGCCGGCCTTGAAGCCCTGAGCGGTGAAGCGCACCGGCACGGTCACGGTGTCCTCGCGAAACAGCGTCTCGGAAACATGCACGTCCTTGAGGCGGAGGCTGGTGGACTCGGAGGAGCCGACGCCGTAGATGAGCAACGGCACTCGGCGGACACGGCACTCGCGGGCGGCGTCACGGAGAGAGTCGAAATACTGGCTGGCGTTGTCCAGGCCATCGGTCATGAGGACAATGGCGGTCGGCAGTTCCCCCTCGGGCCGCTGCAACTGCTTGTAGATGGCGTCGGACAGGGCGGTCTCGGATTCGTGGCGGTCGAAGCCGGCGAGCAGCGCCTTGATGTGCTCGGCTTCGCTGCCCTGCTCCAGGCCGGCACGCGGCACGCTGTGGACTTCCTGACCGAACAGAAACGCCTGCACCGGCCCCTTCTCTTGCAGCCGGGCCAGTAAATTCAGCCGTTTGCTCTTCCACGCAGCCTGAACGAGTTCGGCGCGGGAGGCTCGCAGGTTGGCGCCCTTGGGCAGCAGGGCGGCGGCGCGTTCGAGGTCCACGGTGGAGGCGCGGCGGTCGCGCTGGTCCATGCTCTTGCTGTTGTCGAGGAGCACGGCGATGCTGCGGACTCGCTGGCCCTTGAACTCGGAGACGAGCACGGGCCGGAACAGCAGCAACACGAGCACGACGATGACGGCGACGCGGACCAGGGCCATGAACTCGCGCAGCACAAAGGGCACGCGCCGGGCCTCGCGCCAGTAGAGCACGCCGACGAGGACGGCCAGGGCGGCGATCAGCAGCACCGCCAGCGGCCAGGGGAACAGGCCGCGGAAGGCCAGTTCCGCGGACTCCAGTGTGGTGCCCGGCGGCGCGTCTTCGCCCAGCAAGTTGTTGAGCCACTCCATGAGGTCGTACCTTTCAGAGAGGTCAGAAGTCAGAGGTCAGAAATCAGCAAGCAAGTTGAGGATTTTGGCTTTCGCTGATTTCTGACCTCTGACCTCTGACTTCTGGAATTACCACGCCCGCCCGCACAGCCACGCCAGCACCGACTCGCCCACCGTCAACAGCAACACCAGCGCCAGCAGCCACAGCGTCCACTCCTGGCTGGCCGCGTCCATGCGCACCGAACCGCCCGCGGCGTCGCCGGCGCTGACGTGCCGCGCCCGGAAGCCCAGGGTGGCGTCCAACTCCTGATCGCTCAGCGTCTCCAGGTTGGCTGCCTCGCGCGGGTCCGCCACCACCGCGAACGGCACCCACGCCGTCCGCGCCCGCCCCCTGGCCGCGCCCGCCGCCCCGATCCGGTCCTCTTCGTTCTCGCGGTCGGCGCGGCCCAGGAGGTACAGGCCGGCGCGATCCAGCACCGGCGTGACCAGCAGCGGTTGGCCATCCTCGGTGCGCGGCCGACCCAGGCGCTCCTTCGGCCCGGCCGCACCGGTGGACAGCTTCGGCGTTTTCAGCACGAACGGCGCGTCGGCGTCGTCGGCGTCCGGCTTCCAGCGAATGGTTTCGCCCGCGGTGTAGTTGTGCTTCTGCGTCTGCCGCTCCAGCATGTGCGTCAGACAGGACTGCACGAACGGCAGCCAGCCGGGCCAGAAGGACAGTTCGTTCCAGGTCGGCTCATTGCTGGCCGGGTCGGTGCCGGGGTCCGCCGAGGTGGCGATGAAAAGCACGTCGCCGGCGCCGAGCTTGCGGCCCACGATGGCCGGGCTGCCGTTGGTGTAACGCATCAGCACCTGGCCCACCTCCGGCGCGTGGCCCGCGGCGTCCTTGCCCTGCGGCTTCTTCGTCGGCTCCTGCACCTCCAGCGTACGCCACACCTTGACGCCATCGAGCGTCTCGTAGAACTTCTGCTGGTTGAAGCGCAGAAAAGCCGGCGCGGTCGCCGTCTTGCGGTCAAACTTGATGGCCGGGGCGTCCACCTTGAGCAGCCGGTCGTTGGCATCAATGACCGGCCTGCCACCCAGCTTGAGGACGTTCTGGTTATACGTCAATTCCTTGCTGCCAAGGACCGGTAGCCGGCCGCCCAGCAGCAACCGGCGGCCGCTCTCGCTGTACAGCAAATCCTCGCCACCGATCCGGAGCGGTTTGCCATCGACGCGGATTTTCCGGTCGGTGCGGTCGTAGCCGACCAGCTTGGCCTCGGCCTTGCGGCGGTCGTCGTTGAACTCCACGGTGGTCAGCAGCGGCGCCGGCAGCAGACCGAGCTTGCCGAGCACGCGGTTGTACGGCTCGGCGGCAACGTGCTCACCGCCAAAGATGATGAGGCCGTTGCCCTTCTGCACGAAATCGCTCAGATCCTTGAGGAACTCCTGCGGCAGTCCGGGCGCCTTGCGCTGCTGATCGTCCTTCAGGGCGCAGTTGGCGAGGATGCACACGTCATACGCCGACAGCAGCACGCCCTCGACCTTGCCAGGCGTGACGGTGTGAATGCGGATCGGGAAGCGGGCCAACTCCGTCTTGTTCTCGGGATTGATCGGCACCAGGGCGTGGCCCAGCTCATAGCTGCCGGACTGGGTCTCGACCTCGTTGGGGGCCCCGTCCACGACGAGCACACGCACCTGGTCGCGCACGGCGACGACGTGGTGAAACAGGTTGTCCGCCGGCAGGTCGTCGTTGCTCAGTTCCACCGTCAGCGTGCTCAGGCCGAGGCGCTCGAAGCGCGAACTGAGCGTGACGGTACGCGGCTCACCGGGGGCCAGGTGATCGATGATCTGCGAATCCGGGTTGGCGGCCCGCGTCCTGTCCGCCTTGCGGTTGCGGGGCGGTTGCTTGCCCTTGTCGGCACCGGGCCGGTGATCCTCGATGGCTCGCGGCTGCTGGTCGTTTTCCAGCGTGACGGTCAGGTTACGCAGCACCTCACTGCCGGTGTTGCGGACCATGACCGCGAAGCTGACGCGCTCCTTCGGCCGGGCGATGCCGGTCTGCGGCACCACCGCGACGATGGCGGCGTTTCGCGGCTTCTTGCTGCCGCAGCGCACCAGGTTGACCTGCGCCTTCTCATGCAGATCGCGCAGCGTCTTGCTCAGGGTGCCGTCCTGGTCCTGCCAGCCGAGCTTCTGCATGTCGCTGAAGACGTACAGTTCGCGGCTGCGGGTCTTTTCCTCGTCGAGCAGCGCGGCGGCGGCGACGATGCCGGGACGCAGGTCCGTGGCCAGGTGCGTCAATTCGATGGCGCGGATCAGTTCGCGGGCCTCCTGGACGTTGCCGGCGTCGCGCGGGCCGATGACCGTGGCCTGGTTGGAGCAGGTGATGACCTTGACGTGAGCGTAGGGCGGCAGCTGGTCGAGGACACGCAGGGCGGCCTCTTTGGCGAGGTCGAGCCGGAGCTTGTCGTTATCGGGGCGGTCCCGGTCGCCGGCGCGGTTCGGGTCGGCCTCACGGACGCCCATGCTCATGGAGTTGTCGATGACCAGGACGGCCAGCACCTCCTCGCGGCCCGAGGCGGCGGCCGTGCCGGAGAACCACCCGGCCGCGGCCAGCGGCACCCAGAGCAGGGCACACACCCCCAGCATGGCGACCTGCGTCACCGCGAAAATCAGGGCGTTGCCGGCCTTCGACTTCGTGAGTTGCCAGAATGGAGAGAGCACCCAGGTGAGTGTGATGGCAGTCAGGACGACGACGGCGAGCAGCCAGAAGAAGCCCACGGGGACGAGGTTCAGCAGGCGGGCCAGGGCCAGGGCCAGGAAGGCCAGCACGAGGATGCGGGCCAGCAGCAGCAGGTATTCCTGAAACTTGACGCGGCGGCTGGTCTGCTCGATGCTGGTGAGCAGGAACTTCATGGCCGCCCACGGCACCCGGCGGTAGCGCGTGCGGAACAGGAAATGGAGCAGGACCGGGATCGCCGCCGCGGCTGCGCCGAACAACAGGATGGGTGCCAGGAAGGTCATGTTAGGTCATTAGTCATTAGTCATTAGTCATCAGTCATTAGTCCCTAGCCACCGTCATCGGTCATCAGGAATTGAAACTAATGACTAATGACTGATGACTAATGACTAAACCACCCGCACGCGCTGCCGCCGCGCCAGGTACTCCGTCAGCGTCACCGCCAGCGGCCGCGACGTGTTCAGCAACACGTAATCGCAGCGGTTGTTCTCGCAGCCGGTCTGCAACTCCTTCAGATACTTCTGCACCGCTCGCAGATACGCCGGCCGGATCAACTGTGGCCGCGTCAGCAGGTGCAGTTGCTCCTCCATGCCGTCGAACTTGATCGTGCCGTCGAACGGGAACTGTAGCTCGTCGGGGTGCATGACGTGGAAGACCGTCACCTCATGGCCCTGGAAGCGCAGGTGCTGCAAGCCCGACATCAGCGCGTCCACATCGTCGAAGCAATCGGAGATGACGAACACCAGACCGCGGCGCGTGATGCGCTGGGCGATGTCGTGCAGCAGCGGCCCCATGCTCGTCTTGTCGCGCGGCTCCAGCTGCTCCAGTGCGTGCAGGATCGTCAGCACGTGGCCCGTCTGGCTGCTCGGCGGAAAAATCTCGCGCCAGGTTTCGTCAAAGATATTGAGGCCAACGCTGTCGCGCTGCTGCACGATCAGGTACGACAGCACTGCCGTCAGCACCTTGGCGTATTCGAGCTTGCGCTGCTGGCCGCCGCCGTAGAGCATCGACTTGCTGGCGTCCAGCAGCAGATGGCAGGTGAAGTTCGTCTCCTGCTCGTACTGCTTGATGGTGTAGCGCTCGGAGCGACCGTAGCTCTTCCAGTCGATGTGCTTGATGTCGTCGCCAGGGACGTACTCGCGGTGCTGGACGAACTCGACCGAGAAGCCGCGGAAGGGGCTCTTGTGGTCGCCGACGCGCAAACCCTCGACGATGGTGCGCGCCGCCAGACCGAGCGCCTGGGCGCGCGCCACCACGTCGGGATGGAGGTATTTGGTGCTTGCCACGGTCAGGCCGCCTGGTTCCTGGGGACTTCTTTGAGGATGCGCGCGATCACGTCATCGACGGTAACGCCTTCGCTCTGGGCCGTGAAGTTGGTGATGAGCCGGTGCCGCAGAATCGGCTTGGCGACCGCGGCCACGTCGTTGGCGCTGACGTGCTGCTGGCCGTTCAGGATGGCGTGCGCCTTGGCGGCCAAAATCAGGTTCATGCTGGCACGCGGCCCGGCGCCCCAGGTCAGCCACTTGTTCACCCAGGCGGGCGCCTCCGGCGTGTTCGGCCGGGTCATGCGCGAGATGCGCTTGGCGTACTGGAACACGTGGTCGGCCACCGGCACCTTGCGAACGATCTGCTGCAACCGCAAAATGTCCGGCCCGTGCAGCACCTTGCTCACGACGTTCTGCACCGTGGACGTGCCCATGCGCATGATGAGTTCCTCCTCCGCGTCGGTCGGATAATCGACCTTGATGAGGAAGAGGAAGCGGTCGAGCTGGGCCTCGGGCAGCGGATAGGTGCCTTCCTGCTCGATGGGGTTCTGCGTGGCGAGCACAAAGAACGGGTCTTTCATGGGATAGTCCACGCCGCCGATGGACGCCTTGCGCTCCTGCATGGATTCGAGCAGGGCGGCCTGCGTCTTGGGCGGCGTGCGGTTGATCTCGTCGGCCAGCACGATGTTGGCGAAGATCGGGCCGGGCAGGAACTTGAACATGCGCTGCCGCGTGGCCGGGTCGTCCTGGATGACCTCGGTGCCGGTGATGTCAGACGGCATCAGGTCGGGCGTGAACTGGATGCGCTTGAACGTCATGTCGAGGGCCTGGGCCAGCGTGCTGACCATAAGAGTCTTGGCCAACCCGGGGACGCCGACGAGCAGCGCGTGACCGCGGCAGAAGATGGCCATGAGCAGCTGGTCGAGCACCACGTCCTGGCCGATGATAATCTTGCCCAGTTCGCTGCGCATCTGCTTGTGGGCGTGCCGCAGATGGTCGAGCATGTGCAAATCCGACTGGTCGGTGACCGCGCTGGGGCCGGGGGACACGAGAACCGGCTCAATGTCGATGGGTTCGGCCATCTGCGGTTCGGCGCCGGCGAGTTTCGGCTGGAAGTGTCGTTCAGACTGACTCATCGTGGGGTCTCGCGGAAGGTTGGGTCGGCAAACGCAAACGCGCTGGGGCGCGCATCCAGGGAACCTGACCGGCTGGTAAACGTTTCACCAGCAACCGGGGCTGGCTGGTGAGGGATTGTGCAAGAAGAAGACTGTCAGGTCGCCTTCTTCCAACAGGGGAGGCGAATTCCATCGTAAGCCGCAATTGCGGCGCGTCAACTGATTTCTCCATTATTCTACGAACCGAGGGGATTTGTCCAGGTGCCGGGCTGCGCTCCCCAGCAACCAGCGCTGGCCCGCGCGCAGCGCCTCCTGCAACTCAGGGATCTGTTCGCGCAGTCGGCCGCGCGCCAGGTCGGCCAGCGCCGCCAGAGCGCCTGCTCCCGTTGCCAACGCAGGAGTGTGCGCTCGGGCAGGCTCACGACCTGGTGGACATCGGCGACCACGGCTGGGGGGACGGCGTACTGCGCGGCCACCGCCTGCAGTTCCTCCTCGAGTTGCTCAGCGAAAGCCAGCAAAACGTCGCGGTGGTTCTCCAGGCGGGCCTGGCGGGCCGCTCTCTGGACCGGGCACGAGAGAGCCGTGTGTCAGTGGCGGAAGTGCCGCACGCCGGTGAAGACCATCGCCAGGCCGTGTTCGTCGCACGCCGCGATGGAGTCGGCGTCGCGCTTCGAGCCACCCGGCTGCACGATCGCCGCCACGCCCGCCCGGGCCGCCTCGTCCACGTTATCGCGGAACGGGAAGAAGGCGTCTGACGCCAGGACACTGCCCCGTACACGCTCCGCCGCCTTGCGCACTGCGATCTGCACCGAGTCCACCCGGCTCATTTGCCCCGCGCCGACGCCGATGATCTGCTGCCCCTTCGCCAGCACGATCGCGTTGCTCTTGACGTGCTGAGCCACGCGCCACGCGAATTTCAGGTCCGCCCACTCCGCCGCGGTCGGCTGCCGCTTCGTCACCACCTGGGCGTTGGCGAAGTCGTCGCCGCTCTCGTCCGCCGTCTGCACCAGCATGCCGCCATTGATGGGCCGATAGTCGTACCGCGCCGCATCGGTCGCGGAAGCGGTCAACGGTCCCGTCGCCAGCAGCCGAACGCTCTTCTTCCAGCTCGGCTTGGTTGTCAGCAGCTGCAGCGCCGCGTCGGCGAAGCCGGGAGCAATGATGCACTCCAGAAAGCGGCCGTCCTCACACAGCAGCTCGGCGGTCGGCTGATCGATTTCGCGGTTGCAGCCGAGGATGCCGCCGAAGGCGCTCACCGGGTCACCGGCGTAGGCGGCGGCGAAGGCGGCGGCGAGCGTGTCCGCGACGGCGGCGCCGCAGGGGTTGTTGTGTTTTATCATCACGCACGCCGGCTCATCAAAACGCCGCACCAGCGCCAGGGCGGCGTCCAGGTCGAGGAGGTTGTTGAAGGACAGTTCCTTGCCGTGCAGCACGCGGGCGCTGACGACGGTGGCACTGCGGCCGGTGGGGTCGGCGTACAGCGCGGCGTGCTGGTGCGGGTTCTCGCCGTAGCGCAGCACCTGCCGCCGCTCCAGCGTCAGCGTCAGCCGCGGCGGCCATGCGGCCGGTTCGGTGGGGGGGATTGTCGCGAAGTAGTCCGCGATGGCCTGGTCATAGGCGGCGGTGCGGGCGAAGGCGGCGCCGGCCAGCCGCTGCCGCGTCGCCAGCGTCAGCGCCCCGTTGTGCTGCTGCAACTCCGCGACCACCTCGGTGTACTGCCCCGGGTCGCTGACGACAGCGACCGCCTCGTAATTCTTGGCGGCGGCGCGGAGCATGCTCGGACCGCCCACGTCAATGTTCTCGATGATGTCGTGGTGCGTGGCGCCGGGCCTGCCCCGCGTCTGCTCGAACGGATAGAGGTTGCAGACCACCAGGTCGATGAGCGCGATGCCGTGCTGTTGCAGCGTCGCCAGGTGCTGCGGGTTGTCGCGCCGGGCGAGGATGCCGCCGTGGATGCGCGGGTGCAGCGTCTTGACACGGCCGTCGAGCATCTCGGGAAACTGCGTAACCTCGGCCACCTCCGTGACGGGGACGCCGGCCGAACGCAGCGCTTGATAGGTGCCGCCGGTGGAGATGAGTTCGATGTTGAGGCGACGCAACGCCTGCGCGAACTCGACCAGGCCGGTCTTGTCGCTGACGCTGAGCAGGGCACGCTGGATGGGTCGCTGGTTCATGGGTAACCCGGCGGTTGCGGTGGGAGTGCGGGCGATCCCTGGGGTGATTGTCGGCAAGGGGCGGCGCCCGGCAAGCCTTTGTGCAGGCGGGCCGTCCGCACTACGGAAAAAGTGCATAGAATGAGCGGAGCCCACCGCCGTCCGCCCGGGAGGCCCGCCGCTGATGTCCGCCGACTCCGCCACAGCCGCCGCGGTGCGCCGCCTGGCGGACGCCTACCAGGCCATGACGCAGCAGATCGGCAAGGTGATCGTCGGCCAGCAGCAGGTGATCGAGCAGCTGCTGCTGGCGCTGTTCAGCCGCGGCCACTGCTTGCTGGTGGGCGTGCCCGGCCTGGCCAAGACGTTGCTGGTGAGCACGGTGGCGCGCATCCTGCACCTGTCGTTCAAGCGCATCCAGTTCACGCCGGACCTGATGCCGGCGGACATCACTGGCACCGACATCCTGCAGGACGATCCGGAGACCGGCCGACGCCGCTTCGTGTTCCTGCCGGGGCCGGTGTTCGCCAACCTGATCCTCGCCGACGAGATTAACCGCACCCCGCCCAAGACGCAGGCAGCCCTGCTGGAGGCGATGCAGGAACACCACGTCACAGCCGGCGGCCACGCCTATCCCCTGCCGGAACCGTTCTTCGTGCTGGCGACGCAGAACCCGATCGAGCAGGAGGGGACGTATCCGCTGCCCGAGGCCCAGCTCGACCGCTTCATGTTCAACGTGCTGGTCGGCTACCCCAGCCGCGACGAGGAGCTGGCCATCATGAAGCAGACGACCAGCACCACCCGGCCGGAGCTGGAGCCGCTGCTGGACGCGGCGGAGATCCAGCAGTTGCAGGAGCTGGTGCGGCAGGTGGTGGTGGCGGATCCGGTGTTCGCGTTCGCCGCGGACCTGGTGCGGGCGACCCGGCCGCGTGATCCGGCGGCACCGAAGTTCGTGACGGAGCTGGTGTCGTGGGGAGCGGGACCGCGGGCGAGCCAGTACCTGATCCTCGGCGGCAAGGCACGGGCGCTGCTGCACGGCCGACTGCACGTGACCACGGCGGACATCCGCGAGGTCGCTTACCCGGTGCTGCGCCACCGCCTGGTGCTGGCGTTCAACGCCGATGCCGAGGGCGTCAAGCCGGATGATGTGGTGCGCCGCTTGCTGGAGGCGGTGCCGGGAGGCTGATGGCCGGATAAGGAAGACGCTTCGTAGCCACAATCGAGCCGACCGCGATTGGGTGTGCCACTGCTTGGCCGCCCTTCTGGAACTGGATGGGGATACCAGAGACGAGGGGCGGCCAAGCAGTGGCACACGGATCGGCAATCCGACTCGACGCCGGCCGCCGCACATGGTACGCTGCCCGCAGCCCTGGAACAGTGAGCCGCCCAGGCAGCACGAGGCACCGATGAGCGTGTTCCCCGGTCCCGCCCTCGCATCCCCGGACAGTCCGGAGCCCCGGCACCGCAGGGCGCCGCGGCGCTGGCGCGACAAGTTCCGCGAGGCGCTGCGCGGCATCAAGTTCGGCGTCCGCGGCCAGTCCAGCTTTTTCGTTCATTTCTTCTTCGCCGCCCTGGTGATCGCCGCGGCCCTGGTGCTGCGCTGCCCGCTCATCGAGAGTTGCATCCTCCTGGGCTGCATTGCGATGGTGCTGGTGGCGGAGCTGTTCAACACCGCCGTCGAGACGCTGTTCCGTGGCCTGGATGAGGAGGCCCGCGAGCGCGTCTGGCCGTGCCTGGACATCGCCGCCGGCGCCGTGCTGCTGGCCAGCGCCTTCGCCGCCATCATCGGCGGTCTTGTCTTCCTCCGCCTGCTCAGCCTCTTGTAAATAGAGGGAACCACGAATAACACGGATAACACGGATTAATACAACAGCGGGAAGGCGAGGACGGCCAACCGGCATTCCGGCACCCGTCGTTTTCCTTCTTTATCTGTGTTATCCGTGTCATCCGTGGTTCCTGCTTGAGAGGAGATGTACCGATGCAGCGCGTCCAGGACTGGCTGAAGGCGAACGACGCGAAACTGATTCAATCCCTGGCGAGCCTGGTGGCCATCCGCAGTATCAGCACGGACGGCGAGCACCAAAAGGAACTCGACGACAGCGCCGCCCTGACCTGCGAGCAGATGCGCCAGGCTGGCCTGCAGAACGTCGAGTTGCTGCGCTGCGGTGACTCCAATCCCTATGCCTACGGCGAATGGCTCGGCGCCCCCGGCAAGCCAACCGTCTTCCTGTACGCGCATCATGACGTGCAGCCGGTCAACGACGTTGGCGACGAGAAGTGGCAGTCCGATCCGTGGGTGCTGACGGAGCGCGACGGCCGGCTCTACGGCCGTGGTGCCGCCGACGACAAGGGCGCCATCCCCGCTCAGCTCGGCGCCATCGCGGCGTACCTGCAGACGCAGGGCAGTCTGCCCGTCAACGTCAAGGTGCTGGTCGAGGGCGAGGAGGAGTCCGGTTCAACGAACCTGGGCAAATTCTTTCAGGAGCAGAAGCAGCGGCTGCAGTCCGACGTGATTGTCGTGTGTGACACGGAGAACATTGACACCGGTTTGCCGAGCCTCACGTACTCGCTGCGTGGCTTCGTGGGGATGCGGGTGGACGTGGAGAGCGCCACCAAGGCGAATCACAGCGGCATGGCTGGCGGCGTGCTCGCCGACGCGGCCCTGGCGCTGAACGTGATCCTGGCGCGGCTGTACTGGAAGAACGGCAAGATTCCCGTCCCCGGTCTCTACGACAAGGTGCGGGCGGTGACGGCGGCCGAACGGCGGGCGATCAAAAAGATGCCCGGCGATGAGGCCCGCTGGCGCGGACTGTGGTGTGCTCCCGGATGTCGGCTTCGCCACGAAGAAGGGCACCAACCCCTACGAGCAAACCTGGCGGCTGCCGGCCCTCACGGTCACTGTGCTGGAGGCCAGTTCGTTCAAGACCCCGTCCAACCAGGTGTTGCCGCGGGCGTCCGCCCTCGTCAGCTGCCGCATCGTGCCGGATCAGGAGCCGGACGAGGTCTACGAGCAGTTGAAGACGTTCTTGACGGCGGACCCGCCGTGGGGCGTCCGGGTGACGGTCAAACCAGCCGGCCTGGCCAAATGGTGGATGACCGATCCGAAAGGGCCGGCGTTCGAGGCGGCGCTGGCGGCGCTGAAGACGGGCTTCGGCCACAAGCCGGTGGCCATCGGCTGTGGCGGCAGCATCCCCTTCGTCGGCCCGCTGGCGGAGCTGTTTGGCGGCGCCCCGGCGCTGCTGCTGGGCATTGAGGATCCGAAGACCAACGCCCACTCGACCAACGAGAGCCTGCACGCCGACGATTTCCGCAAGCTCACCGCGTCGCTGGCGCGGCTGTTCGAGAATATCGGCAAATTGCCGGACGGCAGGGTGAAGGCCGAGGCCGCACCGACCAGTCCCGAACCCGCACCGCCTGCCGTGGTCGAGGTGAGTCCGAGTGTCCCCCTCACCCCAGACCCCGCTCCCTCTCCCCCTGAAGGGGGCGAGGGGAGCAAGACCGAAACCCCGTCACCCGTGACTGCCGTCGCCACCAGCGAGGGGGGACCGGGTGGGGCCGATGGTGCCCAGCAGTGAGGTCAACGGATTGTCCTGCGGGTAACTATGGCCGAGGTGCTGGCGATAGCCCTCCGCGAAGGCGACGCCCCAGGCCCGGCCGCGGTGAGCGTTCCAGGCGCGGAGCGTCTCCAAATAATGGTCCATGCCGTGGTGCCGCAACAGCCATTCGCGCTGGCTGGCGTGGGCGGCCATCATGTGGACCTTGCGCTCCATGACGCCGCTGATGTCGATGCAGAACCCGGGCTTGATTTCCTGGCCGAAAATGTCCTTGCCCTCAATGGCGTCGCAGTAGTACAGGTGCGGCATCACGCCCAGGGCCGGCGGCAGACCGCGGTCGAGCAGGTAGTTCGGCACCGGCGCCGCGAACACCGCAGCGCGGACGACGTGGCTGGTCATCTCGTGGTCGAGCAGATAATCCTGCGGGCTGTGCGTGAACACGATCCGCGGCCGCACCTCGCGCAGCAGTCGGGTCACCCGCGCCAGGTTGAGCTCGTTGTACGTGATGAGCAGGTCGCGCGCCTCCAGGCAGTGGTAGCGGCCGCCCACCAGGGCCGCGGCCTTCGCGCCCTCGGCGCGGCGGATGAGGCTGATTTCGTGCGGCGGCAGCTCCGCGGAGCCGCAGTCGCCCGGCGTCATGCTGGCGATGTGGATGTGCCAGCCGTGCTCCTCGTGCAACCGCAGCAGGGCGCCGGCGCACAGGAACTCGGCGTCGTCGGGGTGGGCCATCACGGCCAGGGCCACGTCAGACATGGTACGCTCCCTCGAAGAGGATTTCACCGCAGAGAACGCAGAGAGCGCAGCGAAAAGACAAAAGAATTTTATTTCATTCTTTGTCTTTTCGCTGCGCACTCTGTGTTCTCTGTGGTGAAATTTTTCAACGCTCAACTTTTCCGGCGCAGGCGCTCCGCTCGCAACTGTACTTTTTTGATCTCGTCGGCCAGTTCCGTCAGCAGCCGCTCGCGCGGCAGGGCGGCGAAGTAGCCGGCGTCCAGCGGTTCGCCCACCGCCACCGCCAGCGTCCCGCGCTCCGCCGGCAGGAACAGCGGCGCCAGCGTCGGCAGTTTCTGCGTCCGCGGCCACGCCTGGAACGCCCCGGCGATGCCCACCGGCACAATGGGCGCCCGCGTCCGCTTGATGAGCAGCTGCACCCCCGGCTTCAGCTCCTGCACCTTACCGTCCGGCGTCCGCGTGCCCTCCGGGAACACCACCACCGCCTGGCCGTGCTCCAGTTCGTGCAGAATGGTCTTGATGCCCTCCTTGCCGACGCCGTGGTGGTCGATGGGTACGGCGTTCAGCCAGCCGAGCACCGTCCACAGCAGGGGGCGCTCCGACAGCGTCTTGCGGGCCAGGAAGGACAGATGGCGGTGCGTGGACAGGCCGACGAGGAGGGGGTCAAGGAAGCTCTGGTGATTGGCGACCAGCAGCGCGGGGCCGGTGCGCGGGATGTGCTGGCGGCCCGCCGTGCGCAGGCTGAAGCCAAGGGTAAAAGCGCTCATGCTGACCCAGTAGGTGGCTTCGTAGAAGCAGGGACCGAACCAGCTTTGCATCGCACTTCGCGTTCCATAACGTCCACGACCTGGGCCAGCGTCAGGTGTGTGGTGTCGAGTCGGATGGCGTCGGCGGCGGCCCGCATCGGCGCGAGATCGCGCGCGGCGTCGCGGGCGTCGCGTTCCTGCTGCGCCCGCAGCAAGTCGTCCAGCGCCACGGTTTCGCCGCGGGCCGCCAGGTCGCGCTGGCGGCGGCGGGCGCGCTCGATTGGCTCAGCGACGAGGAAGAATTTACAGGCGGCGTCCGGAAAAACAATTGTGCCCTGATCGCGGCCCTCGGTCACCAGGTCGCGGCCCACCGCGGCGGCGCGCTGCAACTCGACCAGCCGGCGGCGCACTACCGGGCTATCGGCCACGGCTCGCGAGGCGGCGGTGACCTCGCTGGAGCGGATCAGGCCCGTCACGTCCTCGCCGTCCAGCAGCATCCGGCCCGGCGGCATCTCCAGCGCCAGCCCCGTTAGCAATTCGGTGAGGACAGCCTCGTCGTGCAGGTCGGCGCCGCGGCGCAGGCCGGCCAGGGTCACGGCGCGGTACATGGCGCCGGTGTCCAGGAACGCGAAGCCCAGGCGCTCCGCCAGGGCGCGGGCGGTGCTGCTCTTGCCGGCGCCCGCGGGTCCATCAATGGTCACGATCATAGTCATTCGAGCGGTTCACGCACGGTTTGCGCACAAGTGGCGGCGGGCACGGGCTGACCTCCAGCGGCCTGCGCTGCCACAGCAAGGGGGCCAAGGGGGCCAAGGGGGCCAACTTTTTCATACGTCGAGATTCGAGCCTGGGAGCGGCTCGCGCAGTTTGCTGGACGGTTCGGGAGCACGGGCCTGCCGTTCCTGGTCCACACCACTGCGAACCGCGCCAGTCATCAGTCATTATTGCAGATTGCGAATGGGTGTAGCGGAAGTCGCCAGACTTCCGAGCAGCACCGGACGGAAGTCTGGCGACTTCCGCTACACCCAACTGCGAACCGCTCCAGTCATTGGCGAACAAGGTTCGAGTAGGGGGCTTTTCACCCGGCGCTCAACCCTGTTTACTAATGACTAATGACGAATGACGAATGACTTCCTGGTTATTGCACCTCCACCCGCAGCGGGCAGCCAGAGCGGATCACGCTGGTGCGAAGGGTTTCGCCGAAGGACGAAATGATGCCGTAGGTGACCGTGCCGAGCGGCACATCGCGGACGACCGCCTGCATGTTGGGCGCGATTCGGGCCCTCTCGATGCCATTGACAGTCAGTACAATCGTCTCGGGACGGCGGTTCGTCACCACCAGGGAACCGCTGTTGATGACATCGAGGATCACCGGCGGTTGACCGACCGACGACGGATACTTCGAGATCGACTGCTGCACCGTCTGTTTCAGGTCCGCAATCTGGCGCTGCAACTCCGCCATCTGATCCCGGGTTTCCGACGGGTACAGGGAGATGCGTTTGTCGCTGAAGCGCAGCGCCTCCAGATCAACCCGCATGCGCTCCATGTCCGATTTCAACTGTTTCAACGACAGTTCGAGCGCGGCAATCCGGCCGTTGGCAGCCTCGGCCTTCAGGTTCATGTTCGTGCGCAGATCCTTCATGTCGTCCTTGACGGCCTTGAAGGCGTCCGCAAGCGTGGCGATCAGTTTCTTCTCGAAATCCTCCATCTTCTTTTCCAGGCTTTTGAACCGGTCATCCTGTGGCGGTGCGCCGTCGAACTGCCCGCGGGCGGCGCCCGGGACGGCCATCGCGACGGTCAGCAGCGTGGCGACGCCGAGCCACTTCCAGTTGCGCAACATGGGGGAATCTCCTTGATGTCGGACAGAGACGCAAGGACTGGTCGGAGCCACCACCCTCGGCCGCCCTTCCGCGTCCGCAGTTGCCTGCTCAGCCGTCACGGCCCGCAGCGCCGGCACAAGCGGCAGGGCCGCGACCGGGGCGCTGACCGACAGCACCGGCTTGGGGAGAACCACGGAGAACGCTGAGGTGGACGTGCAGGCTCCGGCTCGGCCGTTGGTTGCCTGTCAAGTTGGATTTGAGGTGCCGGCCCGGCCGGGAGCGCGGCCGCCTCCGCACTGGTAGTATTGAGCTTAGAAAAAGCACCATCACTTCGCAAGACAAATCCGGCAAACTCCGCCGGCAGCCCGCGGCGAGCGGCGCGGCGTCAGGCCGCCGGTGCTTCGGAATACCGGCGGCCTGACGCCGCGCCGCTCGCCGGATCATGGCGCAAGTCCCCTCCGGTGGCTCGTTACCCTCCTGAAGATTACTGCGAGTGTCCGCTGGCGTGGGGCCTCGCTGTGACAGGAGGTCCGGCGGGGCCCCAACTTTCGCCACTCAACGTAGCGCAATCAAAAAGCCCACGGCATCTCTGCCGTGGGCCGTGCGGTTGCAGGGGGTTGCCGATCATTAGCGCGACGCGGTGCGCGTCAACGCCGGTTCGGCGAACTCGACGCGGACCTGCTGGCCGGCGGTGAGGATCGCCCGCGCCGTCTCCGTGTAGGTCTTGCCGTTGCGCACCACCTCGGCGCGGAGGTTGTAGAAGTACTGCTTGCCCGCATCCAGTCGCGGCGTCTTGAACGAACGCTTGTCGGACGTGAGTGGGCAGCGGACGTTATCGACGTAGAGCTTCGCGTCGGCCGGCAAATGCACGACGACCTCCGCCGGCCGGGCGCCGGTCCTGACCTCATCCTTGCGATTTTCCAGCTTCTTGAGCCGCTGGTCCACGTCGCTCAGCAGGTCCACGATGCGCTTCATCGTGGCCGCATCCTGGGCACTCGCTCCCCCGACGGCCTGCGGTTGCGCCTGCGCGTAACTGGCCACCGCGACCGGGTAGGAGTAAACCACCGATCCGCCGTAGCAGCCATAGCAGCCATAGCAGCCGTAGCAGCCGTAGCAGCCGCTGTAATATGCGGGGTAGTAGTAGCCGCCCCAGCAACCGCTGCAACCGTAGCAACCGTAGCAACCGTAGCAGCCGTAGCAGCCGAAGGCGTAGCCGCCGCCCCAGCAGCCGTGGCAACCGTAGCAGCCATAGCAGCCCCAACAACCGTGACAGCCCCAGCAGCCGTAGCAACCGTGCCCCCAGGACGGCGAGGTGGTCCCCGCCGCCAACATCGTCGCCAACACCACGCTATACATGCTTCTTGACCCTCCGTTACCAGAACGAGCCCGACCGCGCTGGCAGTACGGGCGAATTTGAGGTACACGTCCCCGAGGTTTAACCCACGTGAGCAAGTTGCAGAAGCTGTTCCCGGTTTGGGGAAAAGACAGACTTTTCCGGACAGGTTACCTCGAATTTACATTAAGAAGGGAAACAATGGGAGTCAAAGGCAAAATAGTTAAAATGGGCAAAAAGAGGGAGGGAGTCGTGCCGGTCGTGCGGCCGATGAGGTGGGGGGAAAAACCGCGGCGAGCGGCGCGGCGTCAGCCCGCCGGTACTTCGGAGCACCGGCGGGCTGACGCCGCGCCGCTCGCCAAATCCGACTTGAGCGGTTCCCAGTCGCGTGGACCACAAGTCGTGGGACGGCTCTCCAGAGCCGTCGGGAGAACGCTGACGGCTCTGGAGAGCCGTCCCACGACTTGTGCGCTACCCAAACGCGAACCGCTCCAGGTGTAAACCCTGTGAGTTTAGCGCAAATACTTGCGGCGCAGGTCGCGCATGCGCTGAAGGGCCGGCCGGGCCTGGCCCGCGGCGTCCACCAGACCGCAGTGCGGGAACTGATGCGGCTCCGCGTCGAGCAGGTTGGCCCACTGCACGCCGCGGACGTAGGGCTTGCACAGCGCCAGCGAACCGAACGCCGTCAGCCAGTCGGCCTGCGTGTCCGGCGCGAAGCCGTCGCGCCAGAAGCCGCCGCCGGGGTTCATCTCGGCGTCCGCGTTCGGGTCCGGCGCCATGTCCGCTGGGTAGCCCAGCGTGACCTGTAACGGCACGCCCAGCAGCGCGTACAGGTCCAGCAACCGCGACAGCTCCAGCAGGTCCCGGCAGTAGCTGCCGCGCGGCGTCACGCCCATGACCACTTCCAGGTCGAGCGCCGCCAGGCTCAGCCCGGAGCGGATGAGGGTGTCGGCGAAGGCGAACGGTGTGTGCGTGCGTTCGCGCGGCGTCAGGTACTCGCCCCACGGCTGCGCCACGCCGACGATCACGTCAATGTCCGGATCGACTTGCCGGGCCGCCTCCGCCAGGCGCACCGTCAGCCAGAGCAGTTCGTCCTCGCCCAGGTTCAGCAGGTCGGACCAGTTGCTGGCGGCGGCCAGCTGCCAGGTGGTCACGCGGCCCTGGTAGCGCTTGACCGTCTGCTCCACAAAGTCGCACATGAAGCTGGCCAGGCTGGACAGGTCGCCCTCCCACAGCCACAACCAGTCGGGCAGCCGCGCGGCCGAGAAGTCGATCAGGGGGCCGCCGATCACCGGCTTGCGGTGTCGCTCGGCCCACTGCAGCAGGGCGTCGTGCGCCGCCCAGTGGTAGTCGGCCTCGGCCGGCTCGATGTCGCTCCAGGAAAACGGAATGGTGACGGCGTTACAGGCCTCCAGCAGCGGATCGACCAGCTCGTCCGGCGGCGGCGTGGCACCGAGGCGAACGCTGAGCGTGGTGTCGAGGCGCGGCTGGCGCTGGCGGCGCACCAGAAAGACCTGGTTGACGTACGCCTGCACAAGCTGCTCTGCCGCGCGGTAGCTCTGTTCCAGGGCGGTCTGTGCGTGCTGCTGGGACTCCGGAGCGGGCATGGCGGTGATGGCCTTGCCGAAGCTGAAGGTGGCGTCGCGGATCAGGTGGTGCAGGGCCGCGGGCATTTGCAGACCGCCCTGCAACCAGTCCGCCGCCTGGCCGCGCACCTGGTTGACCTTGCCGCGGGCCAGTTCGATGGCCAGGTAGTAGGGCTGCAGTCGTTCGATGACGGTGGCGGTGCTGCTCATGAGCAGGCCGGCGCCGGCGATCTGCCAGGGGGCCGTCAGGTAGCCGCTCTCATCGACGCGACGGCTGGCCTCCAGCTTCACCGGATCGATCTCGACCAGCGTGGCGAAGGGCATGCCGTCCTGTCCGCCGGCCATGCTGGCGCGCTCCAGTTCCTGGACGGCCTCCAGGGGGAGTCCGGACGGAAGCAGGAAGGTCAGTTTGCCCATGAGGTTGTCCGTTGTCCGAAAGGTTGGGCGTCTTCATCCTGCGGCTGCCGCCTGGCGGAGGAGCGCTACAAAGGTGCGCGACCAGGCCACGGCGATGTTGTCGTCCAACAAATCTATGCTGTTAATTTAACCAGCGCGGGCGATTTGAACACGCCGAAAAATCGGAAAACTGGCGCAGGCGGGAAAAAACCTGGGTGGGGGGAGCGGCGGTAGCGGGCGGGTCAGCGCGCCACGATGGCGATGCCGTGGCGATCCGCCAGGGCGACGGTATCGGCCTGATCGATGACGATGGTCTTGCCCGCCTCGATGGCCAGGACGGTGGCGCCGGCCTGGTGCATGGCCTCGATGGTGGCGACGCCGACGGTCGGCACGTCGAAGCGCATGTCCTGCTGCGGCTTGGCGACCTTGACGACGACGAAGCCGCCGCGCGGGCACAGCCGGCCGGCGCGCAAAATGGCCTGGTCGGTGCCCTCGATGGCCTCGACCGCCAGGGCCGCCTTCTCCTTGACGGCGACGCTCTGGCCGACATCGAGCCGGCCCATCTCGCGGGCCAGTTCCCAACCGAAGTCCACGTCCGCCAGCTCACGCGCCCCCGGGCGCGGCGCGTCAACACTCCCGTTTGCACGAGCAACTCCGGGCAAAAGTCCAGGGCCGAGGCGAACTGCACTCCATCCCTGGCGAACTCCTTGATGATGCCGAGCAGCAGGCTATCGTCACGGTTGTCGCGGCGGCCGCGGCCGTACCAGAAACGCAGTGTCCGCAGGTCCGGGATGTAGTGCAGCCAGCGCCAGGGCGTGTTCATGACGACCTTGTGAATCTTGCCGGCCATGACCGCCTGGCGACAGCCGCCGCGCTTGAAGCAGCGGATCATCGCTCCGAGCCGGGCCAGGCCGACCCACTCGAAGCGCTCCACCAAACCGGCCAGCTCCGGCGGCGCCAGGTTGCGGATGCCGGCGCACACGACTGGCAGGCCCAGCTGCCGCGCCTTCTCGGCGAACAGCACCGGGAAGCGGCCGGCGCCGGCGAGCAGGCCCACGGGTTGGGTGGAGCGCGAAACCATGAATGAAAGCCCGTTACGCGGCGTCCTCCTGCTGCCCGAGACTGAGGTGCTGCTTGATGGCGTGAACGTCCTTGCGAATCTCGGGCAGCTTTTCCAGCGTCATGAGAATGCGTTTCTGCTCGCGCTCCGGGGTGGCCGGCGAGCCGAGCACGCGCAGGCCGTCGGGCACGTCCTTGGTGACGCCCGCCTGGCCGCCGACGACGGCGCCGGTGCCGATGTGGACGTGGCTGACGACGCCGACCTGACCGGCGAGCACGACGTAATCGCCCGTGCTGCACGAACCGGCCATGCCCACCTGGCTGACGAACAGATTGTGCCGGCCGACGCGGCAGTTGTGGCCGACCTGCACCAGGTTGTCGATCTTGGTGCCGGTGCCGACGCGCGTCGCCTGAAAGGTGCCGCGGTCGATGGTCGTGCAGGCGCCGACCTCCACATCATCGCCGATCTCGACGAAACCGAGTTGCGGCACCTTGACGTGGCGACCGTCCTGGAAGCGGTAGCCGAAGCCGTCCGCCCCGAGCACCGCGTTGCCGTGGACGATGACCCGGTGGCCGAGCACGGTATCGTCGTACAGGACGACGTTGGCGTACAGGAGCACATCATCGCCGAGGCGGCAGTTGCGGCCGACGACGACACCGGGGTAAATGCGGCAGCGGGCGCCGATGACGGTGCCCGCGCCGACGACGGCGAATGGGTAAATGCTGGCGTCGGGGCCGACGCGGGCGCTGGGGTGGACCTCGGCGCGCGCATCGATGCCGTGCGGTTGCGCCTCGGCGTGGCCCTGCATGTGGCGGACGATGGCCACGAAGGCCATGAGCGGATCCTGCACGCGGATGAGGGTGCGGTCGGGGGCGGTGACGCCGGGCGGGGCCACGACGCAGCAGGCGCGGCAGTCGTCGAGGCGGCGGGCGTGGACTTCGTGGTCCAGGAAGGTGATGTCGCCGGCGCCGGCCTCGTCGAGGCAGCGGGCGGCACGGACGACCTGGGTGCCATCGCCGAGGACCTGTCCGTGTACGAGGTCGGCCAACTCGCGAACCGTAATCACGTGACTGTCCTTTCTTCCCTGAAAGACGGGCACCGCCCAGGCCGGCGCCGAAATCGGCCGCGATCATAGCCACCGACCCTGGATCGGGCAATGCGAGTTTGTCGCGCGCGGAACGGCGTCACCACGGCGTCATACCGCCGTTGACGCAGAGTGTCTGGCCGGTCACGAACGACGCCTCTTCGCTGGCGAAGTAGAGCACGGCGTTGGCCACATCCTGCGGCACCCCCCAGCGGCCCGCCGGGATCAGCCGCAAATACTCGTCCTTGGCCTCCTGCGGATCCTTTTCATGGCGCTCCACGGGGATCCAGCCCGGCGCCACCATGTTCACGGTGATGCCGAACGGCGCCAGCTCGCGCGCCATGCTCCGCGACCAGCCCGTCTGCCCGCCCTTGGCCGCCACGTATGCCGAGAACGGCGCCACACTGCGGTGGAACACTTCACTGGTGATATTAATGATGCGGCCCCAGCGTCGCTGCTTCATCGCCGCCAGGCTGCGGCGTGTCAGCAGGTAGGGGCTCTTGACGAAGAAATCCGTCATCGCCTGATAAAACGCCCAGTCGTACTCCTCGATGGGCCGGAGCGGTTGTTCGCAGGTGGCGTTGGGCACCAGGATGTCCACGGGTCCGAGTTTCTGCTCGGCCTCGGTGAACAGCAGGTCCACGCCCGCCTCGGTGGTGGCGTCGCTGCGGACCAGGATAGCGCCCACGCCGGCCGCCTGGAACTCGGCGAAGGTGTGCTCGGCGCGGGCCTGGTTGTTGCAGTAGTTCAGCGCCACGCGCGCCCGGCCTTGCCGAGCGTCAGGGCGATGACCTTGCCCAGACCGGTGCTGCTGCCGGTGACGACGGCGACGTGGTTTTTCAGCGAAAACGGCATACGCACTCCTCGTGGGGGTCTCCTGGTCCGAGCCGCGCATTCCGCCTGAAGAGAGCGTCCAGCTTTTCCAACACCTGAAAGCTGGACGCTCTCTTCAGGCGGTACTACGAACCAGGACCGGGGCGTCATTTCGCGTTGAGGGACACGATGATTATGCCGAAGATGATGCACCAACCGACCAGCCCGAGGGCGCCGAGCGCGGTGCCGACGATGCCGCAAATGCGGCCGGCGTTGGTGGAGCCTTCGCCGTCAGGGTCCATGCGGCCGGCGCGGATCTCGGTCAGGTCCGTGTTGCCCATCACCCAGGCGATCGGCCCCATGATGATCGAGGCCACCGTCCCGACGCCGTAACACCAGCCGAAGACCGCCGCGGCCACGATGCTGATGATGCCCAGCGTGAGCACGGCACTGCCGCGGTGCGGCATCAGGTCGCGGCGCGGTCCGGAGTCGCCGTAGCCGCCACGGTCGCGGTCCCAGTCCCGATCACGGTCGCGGCGGCTGTCGCGGTCGTCGGTCCAGCGGTCGTCGGAGTAGCGTCCGGGGGAGCCGGCGGGTGCGGTGGGCGCCGGGCCGCCGACCCGGGCGGTGAAGGTGGCGCCGCAGGTGGGGCACTGCACGTCCTGGCCGATCAGGCCCTCCGGCACCTGCAGTTTGCGCTTGCAACTGGGGCAGCTGATGATCTCTTGCATGCGTCCTCACTTGCCTCGCGTCCGGGGTTCACAGGTCGTCGAAGAGGACGCCGTTATTTCCGGAAGGGCTCGCCGGCAACCAGCCAGGAGAAGCCCCCCCTCTCCCTGATGTTCGTTGACCGAATGGTTTTGTTTGACCGGGGCCGAAAAGCCAACGAGTTATCCAGAGTGTATCCGTGGTTTTCACCGCTGAGAAGGGCCGGCCGCCGGTTTCTTGCCCGACTGCCGCCGCGGCGGCACCTTGTTTCGGCGCGCGGCGCGGTTAGAATAATCCTTCGTCCCTGACCAACCCGGGCGCCGGTCTCCACAGCACACGGACGTGTGTTCCGCCGCCCGGACGCGAAGCATTCCCAGACCTCGCCCTCTCTTCGACCCCCAGCGCGCATGCACCGCGAAATCTCGCACACCGATTCGGCGTTCGCCCCGCAGCGCAACCTGGCGCTGTACCTGCTCACCGGCCTGCTCGGCCTGCTGATCGCCATCGACGGCTGGCCGCGGCTCGTCGAACTGTTCGGCTGGCGCGGCCTACCGACCTGGCCCAATCAGATCGCCGGCTATCCCATCGCGCTGATCGCCGCGGTCATCGGCGGCGCTCGCATCCTGTTCACGTCGCTGGAGGGGCTGCTGGAAGGCCGCGTCGGCGCCGACCTGGCGCTGGCCATCGCCTGCATCGCCGCCCTGCTGCTCAACGACGAGAAGACCAACGAGGGCGCGTTGATCGCTGCGGAGATCGTCTTCATCGGCCTGTTCGGCGAGTGTCTGGAGGCGTTCACCTTCGACCGGACACAGCGGGCCATCCGCCGCATTCTGGAGGTGTGCCCGCGCCGCTGCTGGCTGCTGCGCGACGGTCAGGAGGTCCGCGTTCTGACTCAGGAACTGAAGGGCGGCGATGTGGTCGTGGTCAAGCCGGGGGCACGGGTGCCGGCCGATGGCGTGGTCCGCGACGGCCGTTCCGCCGTGGACGTGAGCGCCCTGACCGGCGAGAGCACGCCCGTGGACAAGGTGGCCGGCGACGAGGTGCTGGCCGGCTCGCTCAACCAGTTCGGGGCGCTGACCATCCGCTGCGACCGCGTCGGTGAGCAAACCGTCGTCGGCCGTGTGGTCGAGTTGACGGCGCGGGCGCTGAAGGACAAGGCCAGCATTGAACGCACCGCCGACCGGCTGGCGCGCTACTTCCTGCCGGCGGTGCTGGGGCTGGCGCTGGTGACGTTCCTGGGGGCGCTGATCCTGGGCGGCGGCAACCGCGACGAGGACTCGCTGCGCAACGCGGCCATGCCGGCGCTGGCGGTGCTGGTGGTGGCCTGCCCGTGCGCCCTGATCCTGGCGACGCCGGCCGCCATTATTGCGGCGCTGGGCCGGCTGGCCGGTACGGGCGTGCTCATCAAGGGCGGTGCCGCGCTGGAGCGGCTGGCCGGCGTGACCGCGTTCGCCTTCGACAAGACCGGCACGCTCACCGAAGGCAAGCTGACGCTCGGCGATGTCCACGGCCTGGCCGGCGTCAGTCCCGACGAACTGCTGCGCGTCGCCGCCGCCGCGGAGCAGCGCAGCGAACACCTGCTGGCCCGCCTCATCCTGCAGGAGGCCGCCGTCCGCAAGCTGGAGCCGGCGCCGCTGGAGGATTTTCAGGCTCACGCAGGCGCCGGCGTCACCGCCCACGTCGCCGGCCAGACGGTGGTTGTCGGCACACGACGGCTGCTGGAGGAGCAGGGGGTCGCGCTGCCGCCGGAAGCGCTGGCGCTGCTGGAGCAGCTGGACGCAAGCGGACAGACGGCCTTGCTCGTGGCCCGCGACGGCGTGGTGCTCGGCGCCATCGGCGCCCGTGACGAGGTGCGCGAGGACGCCGCCGTGGTCCTGGATGAGCTGCGGGCGCTGGGCATCAGTCAGATCGCGCTGCTGACCGGCGACCGGGCCGCCGTCGCCCGTGCCGTCGCTGCGAAGTTGAAGATCGACGACGTTCACGCGGAACTGCTGCCCCAGCAAAAGGCGGAACTGGTCGAAAAACTGGGGCAACGCGTGGCGATGGTCGGCGACGGCATCAACGACGCCCCGGCGCTGGCCCGCGCTGACGTGGGCCTGGCCATCGGCGGCGGCACCGATGTGGCCGCGGAGGCGGGCGACCTGGTGCTCATGGGCGCCCCGCTGCGGCCGCTGCCGTTGCTGGTGCGGCTGTCGCGTGAGACGGTCAAGATCATCCGTCAGAACATTCTCTGGTTCGCGTTCGGCGTCAACGCGGTCGGCATTCTGTTGACGGCCTGGCTGTGGCCGCTGCTGCTGCCGAAGGACTGGCACAATCGGGCGCCCATCGCGGCGGTGCTGTACCATCAACTCGGCTCGCTGGCGGTGCTGCTGAATTCGATGCGGCTGCTGCGCTTCGAGCGCGGCGCCAGTCCGGGGCTGGAGCGCACCCGCGGCGTCTTCAAGCGCATCGACGCCTGGATGGAAACGTATCTCAACGTAGACGACTTCTTCCACTGGGTCAGCCACGCCTGGCCGCGGTTGGCGGCGGTCGGCGTCGTGCTGCTGCTGGTCGGCTACGCCCTGAGCGGGTTGACGATGATCCAGCCCGACGAGCAGGGCATCCGTCGCCGCTTCGGCCGGCCGGTTGAGGATCTGGGGCCGGGGCTGTACTGGTGCTGGCCGTGGCCGGTCGAGGACGTGGTGCGTGAGCGCGTGGACCGCATTCGCACGGTCGAGATCGGCTTCCGCCTGGACCCGAAGAGCGGCCAGAAGGGAAGCACAGTATTTTCCTGGTCGTCCTCGCACGGCGACGACGGCATCAAGCGCATCGCCGACGAGGCGGTGATGATTACCGGCGACGGCAACCTGGTGGAAGTGCAGGCGAGTGTGCGCTACCGCATTGTCGATCTGCACACGACGGCCTTCCAGGTCAACGAGGTGGACGAGATCGTGCGGGCCGCGGCGGAGGCGGTGCTGCGCGGCATGGTGGCGGGCCGACCGTTCGCCGAACTGCTGACGCAGCAGCGCGGGGCGTTTCAGCGGGACGTGCTGGCGCGGCTGAAGGAGCGCTGCCGGGAGTACAAGCTCGGCATCGAACTGGACGGCTTTTCGCTGCACGATTTGCACCCGCCGCAGGAGGTGGTGCTGTCGTACTACGAGGTGACGCGGGCGATGGAGACGCGCGACCGGCTCATCAACGAGGCCCAGGCGGACGCG
Organism: uncultured Gemmataceae bacterium; assembly: GCA_963750165.1. Taxonomy (GTDB): domain Bacteria; phylum Planctomycetota; class Planctomycetia; order Gemmatales; family Gemmataceae; genus CAVVPN01. Next base: position 3,342,933 of record CAVVPN010000003.1, read on the forward strand.
CTGCGCAGCGTTCGCACCGCGGAGGCGCAAAAGACGAAGCTGGTGTTGATGGCCCAGGCGGAGCGCAACGAGGCCATCCGCCAGGCGGAGGCGAACTACGCCACGTTCGCGCAGCGCAGCCAGGCCCGCAAGCGGCTGGGCTTCGACTACGAATGGGCCGAGTTCCTGGGTGCGGTCGATGGGCTGCTCGACGGCACCGACCCGGCCGCGGTGTGCGACCGCTACTGTGCCCGGCGCGCGCAGGCGCTGCAAACCCACGCGGCGCTGATGGACTTCCGGCTGTACTGGGAGACGCTGAGCCGGTCGCTGACGGGCCGTGACCTGGTGCTGATCGACGCGGCAAAAATCACGGGCCGGCGGCAGCTGATGTTCCTGGACCCGGAGCAATGGCGCATCCCGGTGCCGATCCTGATCCAGCCGGATCGCGAGACGTCGAGGTAGAAATAATATCACCACAAAGACACAAAGAGCACAAAGGAAAAGGCAAGGATAAAGAAATTGATTTAATCAATCCATTTTTTGCTTTGATTTCTCCTTTGTGCTCTTTGTGTCTTTGTGGTGAATTCCTCTTCTCCTGTGAGGGTTCACCGATGCGGATTTTCTGGTGCCTGCTCGCCGTGGTGCTGGGGCTGGTGGTGCTGTCGCAGTGCTACTTCACGGTCGATCCGACCGAGTTCGTTTACGTGACGCAGTTCGGCGCCCCGGTGGCGGTCTACGACGGCGGCGCCCGCGACAGCGACGCCGGCCTGCACTGGCGCTGGCCGTGGCCGGTGCAGTCGGTGCAGCGCCTCGACCGCCGCCTGCAATACTTCGACCTGCCCGCCGCGGAACTGCTCACCAAGGACGCCGCCGGCGCCATCGACAAGACGCTGACCGTCAAGGCGTACGTCTGCTGGCGCATCGTCGGCAAGGACACCGACGAGAACGGCGTCGATCGCTTCATCCGCCGCATGGGCAACGCCAAACAGGCCGAGGCGACGCTCGGCAAACGCCTCAACGGCGAACTCGGCGCCGTCATCGGCCAGATGCGCATGGACGACCTCATCAGCACCGACAGCGCCCGCGTGGAAACCAACCTGAAAGACCTGCGCGACCGCCTGCTCGGCAGTCTCCAGTCGCCGGCCCAGACCGAGTATGGCATCGAACTGGTCGATATTCGGCTGCGGCGCTTCAACCATCCGGCCCAGGTGCGCGAGGCGATCTTCGAGCGCATCCGCAGCGACCGCAACAAGCGCGTCGAGGAGTACCGCACGGAGGGCAAGCGCCTGGCCGACAACATTCGCAGCAACGCCAAGAAGAAGGTCGATGACCTGCTCGCCCAGGCGAAGTCCGAGGCCCGCATCCTCAAGGGCGAGGCGGAGGTCGAGGCCGACCGGCTGCGCAACCTGGCCAACCTGCAGGATCCCGAGTTTTACGTCTTCCTGAAGAAGCTGGAGAAGATGCAGAGCATCCTCGGCGAGAACAAGACCCTGCTGCTGCTCTCGACGCACCGGCCCATCTTCGACCTGCTGTTCGCGCCGCCGCGGCCCGGGTTGAACGGCCCCGTCATGCCGCAGCAGCCGCCCGCTCCGCCGGCGCAGCCGAAGAAGGAGGGCGGCGCATGAAATACGTGCTGTATGGGCTGCTGGCGTTATTGCTGCTGTCGCTGCTGACGGGCGTGACGCAGGTGCAACCGGGCGAGCGCACGGTCATCTGGCGCTGCGGCCGGCTGCTGGACGAGAAGCCGGGGCCGGGCCTGTACGTCGGCCTGCCGTGGGGCCTTGACCGTGTGGAGCGCGTGCCCATCGAACTGGTGCGGCGCGTGACGGTTGGCTACGAGCCGCGGCTGACGGACGAGGACGGCGTGACGATGCCCACCGGCCAGATGCTGACCGGCGATCACAACCTGGTGAACGTGCAGGTGGTGCTCGACTACAACGTCATTGAGGCGGAGGTGGAGCAGTTCGTGGTGCAGCAGGACGGCGTGGACGCCCTGGTCAACCGGGCGGCGGAGACGGCCCTGGCGGAGTGGGTCGCCGGCCGCACCGTCGATGAGGTGCTGCTGCACGGCAAGCGAACGCTGCCGCCCTGGCTGGTGCAGCAGACGCAGCAGCGCATCGGCCCCTATCGGCTGGGCATCCGCATCCAGGGCGCTTACGTGACGCACCTGTATCCGCCGGCGGACGTGAAGCCGTACTTCGACGAGGTGACGCGAGCGCAGACGGAGATGCAGACGGACATCGTCAAGGCAGAGCAGGCCGCGAGCAGCCTCTGGCGCACGGCCGAGGCGGAGAAGTACGACATTGACATTCAGGTGACCTCGTACCGGCGCGAGCAGCAGCTGCTGGCGGCGGCGGATGTCGAGACGTTCGAGAAGCGGCTGGCCGCGTACCGCACGTTTCAGCGGAGCGACCCGGCGCTGGCCTGGTGCGCGGGCGGCGTCGCCGGGCTGGCGGCGCCCGGCGGCGGCGGACCGCTGGCCGGCGCCGCGGCGCTGGCGCACGGCGGCGGCGCCGGCAGCCGGTATCTCAACGCGCTGTGGTGGGACGAGATGAGCCGGCTGTACGGTCGGCTGCGGACCACCGGCCGCATTGATTTGCTGGACAATTACCTGAGCGGCGCGGGCCTGACGATCACGCAGGTGCCGACGCTGCCGAAGCGCAAGTGAGTCGCCCGTCTCCCAACTGAAGGAGGTCGTATGCGGAAGGTATCGGCCTGTATGGTGGCGGTCTGTCTGGTGGCGCTGGCCGCGGTCGCCTGGGGCAGCCCCCAGGACGCATCGAAGATCGACGGGACGTGGACGGTCGTCGGGGGCTCCTCCGACGGCCAAAAAATCCCCGAGCAAAGCCTCAAGGAAACCCCGGTCACGATGGAACTCAAGAACGGCAAATACACCCTCTTCGTGGCGGGGAAAAAGTTGGAGGCGGGAACGTATCGCCTCGACATCAACAAGAAGCCGGCCACCATTGACCTGAGCCTCACCGCGGGCGCCGACAAGGGCAAGACCCTGCTTGGCATTTTCAAGCTGGCAAGCGGCCAGCTGACCATCGCCATGAGCAAGGCCGGCGTCAAGCTGCGGCCCAAAAACTTCGAGCCCGCCGACGGGATCGACACGTTGGAACTGAAGCGGAAGTGAGTGATTGTTGTTGATGCGTTTCCGTTTCGCGCAGCCTTCTTGCCCTGTCTCCCGTCACTGAGCCGTTGCCACGGGCGTCGGGTACAGGTAGATCTCCTCCGCGAAAATATCGCCGATGCGTTGGCCGGGAAACCGCGTGGGCGTCCGAACGGGGTAACGCCGCAGCAGCGCCAGGGCGTCCTGCGCCAGCGGGTCGTCTGCCCCGATCAATTTCACCCGCATGAGGTCGAACCACGGATCCCGGAGTTCATCGGCGATCCTCCCGACTTCTTCGTACCCCACGTCGAAATTGTCGTCCGTGATCTGGTCCGACGCGACGTAGAGCCAGGGTTGGCTCGCTTCCTCATCCTTGAGCCAGAAAGCGACCTGGACGGGGGCGTACTTGTTAAACTCACGAAGAAACCTGGCGCCGGCGTCGATCTGCGGTTCTACCAATGTGACCTGACCCATTGCATCACCCCGTTTGGTTGGTTCGTGATTGTGTTATAGAGTTTCTTGGCTCGTTGATGCGTCGTGGTACGGTAACGGGACTGTTCACTCCAGTCCTTGACAACCTGCCAGTGCTTAGGCAACGTTTCAAAATTAATCCGCAGTTCCCTTCTACAATAACCCTGGCCCAACCGGGGGCCTGGTTTGGAAGGGAGGCAGAGCCGTGGACATCCACCAATGCCAATGCCCTCACTGCCGACAAGGTGCGGACCACCCCGAACGCGCCCTCCATTACCGGCTCAACCTTCTCCTGAGCCGGTTGGATGAGCACCAACGCCGGTGGTTGGCAGCCTGGGAGTCCCAGAAGGTCGGCCGCGGCGGCGACCGCCTACTGTCCCTCATCACCGGCCTGAACGTGGAAACCATCCGGCGCGGTCGCCGGGAACTCGAGGACTCCCTGCGGGACTGCCCCCCGGATCGCATCCGCCGGCCCGGGGCAGGACGGCCCGCTGTGAAAAAAAAGTGCCGGGCCTCATGAACGCTTTGAGGCAGCTGGTTGAGGAGCAGACCGCCGGCAGCCCGCAAACCTGTCAGAAGTGGGTGCGCCACAGCGTCGCCTACCTGAGCACGCGGTTGCAAGGCCAAGGCTTCGCCGTCAGCCCCGCCACGGTCTATCGCCTGTTGGACGACCTGGGCTATTCGCTCAAGGCCAACCGCAAGCGCTTCACCGGCCCGCCTCACCCAGACCGGGACCGGCAGTTCGCGTACATCGCCGGGCAGCGGCGCCGCTTCGCCATCCTCGGCCAGCCGGTGATCAGCGTGGACAGCAAGAAAAAGGAGTTGATCGGCAACTTCAAGAATGCAGGGCGGCAGTGGTGCCGGCGCGCGACGGAGGTCAACGCCCACGACTTCCTGGACGACGCCTTGGGCCGGGCCGTCCCCTACGGGGTCTACGACGTGCGCCAGGACCGCGGCCATGTCTACGTGGGGTTGTCCGCCGACACCGCGGCGTTCGCGGGGGACGTGATCGGCCGGTGGTGGCGCGGCGAGGGACGGCTGTGGTACCCGCAGGCCGACGAGTTGCTGATCCTGTGCGACGCGGGCGGGAGCAACAGTTGCCGCGTGCGGTTGTGGAAACAGCGCCTCCAGGAGGAGTTGGCCGACCGCTGGGGGCTGTGGGTGACGGTGTGCCATTACCCGCGGGGGGCGTCGAAGTGGAACCCGGTGGAGCACCGGCTGTTCAGCCGCATCAGCGTCAACTGGGCGGGGGAGCCGCTGCGAACCGTGGAGACGCTGTTGGCCTGCATCCGGGGCACGGAGACGGACGCCGGTTGGGCGGTACGTGCGACGTTGCTGGACGCGGAGTACGCGAAGGGGGTCAAGGTGCCGGACGCAGAAATGCAGACGTGGCGCCTCCAAAGGCATGCCGTCTGCCCCAGTTGGAATTACACCATCAAGCCACGTTGGACAATATTCTAACATCAGCACCCAGGTGTAAGCTGCGGACTAATTTTGAACGGCTGCCTTACGGAAAGCCGCGTTCGCGGCTTCAAGCGCGGCCCGATCGGGTTCCAGGCCGGCGAGTTTGACCAGGTCGAGGAGATTGTGCGTCCAGCACTTTTCCGAGAACCTGCGATCCTCGAAAACCACCTCGTTGGTGACGGCCACACGTGCCAGGACGCACGCCTTGAGCCCACACTCGACGGCATAGCCGGCCACATAGTACGCCGCCGACCAGCAGTGGGCGTCGAGCATGGCCTTGGCGTCCACCAGCCAGCGGTCCGCGAGCATTTGCCATTGCAACCGGTTCACCGCGCTGACCTCCCTGTCAAATCGCGATCGACAACCGCGGATTCCTGTTGACAGGAGACGCGGCCTCCGCGTCGGCGCCCAGAGAAGTTCTGGGCGGGTCGGCGCGGACTGCGCACAGGTCGGCAGTTCGTCCGCCACCCAGCGCTCGCCCCGAAATCTCCCCATTTCCTTTGCTACCAACCCGACAATTCGGTAATTTAGAGAAGAGGAAAGATGCCCGCCATCTGCCTGCCGTGGTGTTCCTGGAGAGCTTGATGATGCGCTGCCGGAAGTTGATGGCCACCAGTGTGCCGTTCTGCCTGGCACTACTGCTGACCCTGGGCCTGCTGCCGACCGCGGCATGGGCACAGGGGGACAAGCAATCGGCCCAGCCGTCGCCGGCGGCTGTGCAGTTCTTCGAGACGAAAATCCGCCCCATCCTGGCCGCGAACTGTTTCGGCTGCCACGGCCCCAAGAAGCAGCGCGGCGACCTGCGCCTGGACTCGCGGGCCGCCATGCTCGAGGGTGGCGATCAAGGCCCCGTGCTGGTGCCTGGCAACCCGGACAAGAGCCTCATTATCAAGGCCGTCCGCTACGACGACAAGCACCTGAAAATGCCGCCGGACAGGAAGCTGCCGCGCGAGCACGTCGCCGACCTGACGCAGTGGGTCAAGCTGGGCGCCCCCTGGCCCGGTGACACGAAAGTCGCCGGCAACCCACCGCGCAAGGGCGAGTTCAAGATCACCGACAAGGACCGTCAACACTGGTCCTTCCGCCCGCTCCAGCGTCCGAAGACGCCGGCCGTCAAGAACGCCAAATGGGTGACCAATCCCATCGACGCCTTTATCCTGCACGGCCTGGAGGCGAAGGGCCTGCGACCGAACCCGCCGGCGTCGAAGCGCGAACTGCTCCGCCGCGTCTACTACGACCTGACCGGCCTGCCGCCGACGCCCGCCGAGGTGGAGGCGTTCGTCAATGACAAATCACCGGACGCTTATGAGAAGGTGGTGGACCGCCTGCTGGCGTCGCCGCACTACGGCGAGAAGTGGGCGCGCTCCTGGCTGGACCTGGTGCGCTTCGCCGAGACCAACAGTTACGAGCGCGATAACCCCAAGCCGCACGCCTGGCGCTACCGCGATTACGTCATCCGCGCCTTCAACGAGGACAAACCCTATGACCGCTTCGTCAAGGAGCAGCTGGCCGGCGACGAGCTGGCCCCCGACAACGCGGACGCGCTGATCGCCACGGGTTACTATCGCCTCGGCATCTGGGACGACGAACCGTCCGATCCGCTGCAGGCGCGCTTCGACGGCCTGGACGATCTCGTCGCCACCACCGGCCAGGTCTTCCTCGGCCTGACGATGGACTGCGCCCGCTGCCACAACCACAAGATCGACCCGATTTCGCAGAAGGACTACTATCGCTTTTTGAGCTTCTTCCACAACGTCAACCACTACCGCGGCGGCGGCCCGACCGACCTGCGGCCGATCCTCACGCCGGATCGGAAGAGCGCCTACGACCAGCAGGTCAAGGAACTGCTGGCGAAGCGCGACAAGGTGCAGGCGGAACTCTCGGCGATCGAGAAGGAACTGCGTGTCGCCCTGTTGAAGACTGGCAAGGGCGCCGCCCAGGGTTTCGACCTGGACGATTTGACGTACCGATATTACCGCGACAGCTGGACGAAGTTGCCGGACTTCACCGCCCTCAAGCCGGAGGACACGGGCAAACTGCCGCGCAACCTTTTCGACCTGGGACCGCGCACGCGCGACGAGGCGTTTGGCTTCGTCTACGAGGGCGTGCTGATCGTGCCCGAGGCCGGCAAATACACCTTCTACCTCGACTCCGACGACGGCGCGCGGCTGACCGTGAACGGCAAGCAGGTGATCCTGTACGACGGCATTCACGGCGAGGGCATGGAGAAGACCGCGACGGTGACGCTACCGAAGGGCCGGCTGCCGATCAAGCTGGAATATTTTCAGAACCAGTTCGGCTTCGGCCTGACGGTGGGCTGGTCCGGTCCCGGCTTCGGCCGCCGTTACCTGTCGGTGTCGGCGCGGCAGGCGGCGGGCGATCTGCGGCAGTTGATGGCCAGGGAGGGGCCGAGTCTGCTCGGCAAGGAGCGCGTGGCGGCGTACAACAAGCTGAAAAAATCGCTGGAGGCGTTGAAGAAAAAGCAGGTGCCGGCGGAGATGGCGCTGTGCGTGAGCGAACCGGGGCCGACGCCGCCGGAGACGCGCGTCATGATCCGCGGCAACCCGCACGCGCCCGGCGACGTGGTGACGCCCGGCTTCCCCGAGGTGCTGACGACCGCCGCGCCGATCATTTCCGCACCGAAGCCGGGCGCCCGCAGCAGCGGCCGCCGGCTGGCGCTGGCGAACTGGATTGCGTCGAAGGACAACCCGCTGACGGCGCGCGTCCTGGTCAACCGCGTCTGGCAGAATCATTTCGGCCGCGGCATCGTGCGCTCGACGAACGACTTCGGCTACCAGGGCGCGAAGCCGACGCACCCCGAGCTGCTGAACTGGCTGGCGGCGGAGCTGATCGACGGCGGCTGGCGGCTGAAGCGGCTGCACCGCACGATTCTGCTGAGCAGTGCTTACCGCATGTCGTCGCGGCCGCAGGAAAAGGCGCTGGCCGCGGACCCGGCCAACGATGCTTTCTGGCGTTTCGACATGCGCCGCCTGACCGCGGAGGAAATCCGCGATTCCATTCTGGCCGTCAGCGGCAACCTCAATGGGAAGATGTTCGGCCCTGGCATTTACCCGGAAATCCCGAAGGAAGTGCTGGCCGGGCAGTCGGTGCCGGGCCGCGGCTGGCCGAAGTCGTCGCCGGAGGAGGCGGCGCGGCGGAGCGTCTACATCCACGTGAAGCGGTCGCTGATCTACCCGATCCTGGAGACGTTCGACGTGGCGGAGACGGATCGCTCCGTGCCGGTGCGTTTCTCAACAACGCAACCGCTGCAGGCGCTGACGATGCTCAACGGCGACTTCCTGAACAAGCAAGCCGTCCTCTTCGCCGACCGCCTGCGCCGCGAGGCGAAGGACGTGCCCGCCCAGGTGCGGCGCGGGTTGTATCTGGCGACGCAGCGACCGCCGACCGCCGCGGAGGTGCAGCGCGGCGTGGACCTGATCGCCGCGCTGCGGCGCGAGGACGGCCTGTCCGAGACGGCGGCGCTGAACGGCTTCTGTCTGGTGGTGTTGAATTTGAACGAGTTCATGTATCTGGATTGACATTAACCCTTCTTTCGTGGGGCAGACATTCCTGTCTGCCATTGAGGTTGACAGACAGGAATGTTTGCCCCACGACAAGAGCGCTAAGCCGCAAGCGGCAGAAACAAGGAACTTCACCCCATGAGCGCATCCCCCCCCGACCCGAAGCAACCGCACGGCACCTTCTGCCGCCGCACCCGCCGCGAGTTCCTCTGGGAGGCCGGCGCCGGCTTCACCGGCCTGGCGCTGTCCGCGCTGCTGGCGAAGGACGCCGCGGCCACTCCGCAATCCACCAACCCGCTGGCGCCGCGGGCGCCGCACTTCGCGCCGAAGGCCACGAGCGTGATCTTCCTGTTCATGTACGGCGGCCCCAGCCAGGTCGATACCTTCGACTACAAGCCGCGGTTGTACCAGCTGGACGGCCGCACCATCCAGGTGCAGACGCACGGCCGCGGCGGCCACCGCAATCAGGGCCGCGTCGTCGGGCCGAAGTGGCGATTCCGCCAGTACGGCCAGAGCGGCAAGCACGTCAGCGACCTGTTCCCGCACCTGTCCGGCTGCGTCGATGACATCGCCTTCCTCCACAGTATGACCGCGGACTCGCCGATCCACGGCTCGGCCATGCTGCAGATGAACAGCGGCAAGATCCTGTCCGGCAGCCCGTGTGTGGGCTCGTGGGTCAACTATGGCCTGGGCAGCGAGAACCAGAATTTGCCGGGCTTCGCGGTCATGCTCGACCCGACCGGCGGCCCCATCAGCGGCGCCAAGAACTGGTCGAGCGGCTACATGCCGGCCAGCTACCAGGGCGTGATCCTGCGCGGCGGCGCTCACCCGATCCTCGACCTGGACCGGCCGCAGGGCACGCCCGCCGCGGCCCAGCGCCGCCTGCTCGACACGCTCAACCAGTACAACAGCGCTCACCAGCTGCCGCGTGCCGACAACAGCAACCTGGCGGCCCGCATCGCCAGCTACGAGCTGGCCTTCCGCATGCAATCGCACGCCCACGAGGCGGTGAACCTGGCCCAGGAGACGGAGGAGACCAAAAACCTCTACGGCGTCAACCAGGCGCAAACGGCGGACTTTGGCACGCGCTGCCTGCTGGCGCGGCGCCTGGTGGAGCGCGGCGTGCGCTTCGTCCAGCTGTATTCCGGTGGCGCCCACAATGACGACAACTGGGACGCGCACGGCAACCTGGTGTTGAACCACACCCGCCACGCCGGCCGCACCGACAGGCCGATTGCGGCGCTGCTGAAGGACCTGAAGCGGCGCGGCCTGCTGGACACGACGCTGGTGATCTGGGGCGGCGAGTTCGGCCGGCAGCCGACGGCCGAATACGCGACCGGCACGGGCCGTGACCACAACGCCTACGGCTTCACGATGTGGTGCGCCGGCGGCGGCATCAAGGGCGGTGTCAGCGTCGGCGCCACGGACGAGCTGGGCGCCGCCGCGGTGGAGCACCGCTTCCACGTCAAGCACCTGCACGCGACCATCCTGACGCTGATGGGCCTGGACCCGATGCGGCTGACGTATTTTTACGGCGGCCTGGATCAGCGGCTGGTCGGTGTCGAGGGGGCGGAGCCGATTCGCCAGATCATGGCTTGAATCCCGGAACGTTGAAGAGGCTTCGATGCTCGATGCATCGCCATGGCGCTCAGACCAGGCGCTGTTGCGATGCACTGTGCCAGGGTCCGCGCCGTGAACGATCGTGAGAAACCCCTGAGAGGATTGTGCCATGCTGCCGTCAAAGTGCCGACTCTCTCGCAAGCTCCTGTTGCCGCCCGTGGCGCTGCTCGCCGCGGCGCTGGCCTGGCAGGCTTACGCCAGGGTAACCGCGCCCACGCGGCCGGCTCCGGTCGCCACGGATCGCCCGTCTGAACTGGAAGCACTGGCCAACGTCTACACCGTAGCGGACGGCACCGTCCTGCGCAAGTCACCGGCCGGCGGCAAGAAGGCCGGCGCCGAGACGCCAGGCAATGTGGACTCCCTCGACCTGCCCGCCGCGTATCTGCGTGCCGAGCAGCTCGGCAAACAGACGCAGGGCCGCGTCTTCAAGGCGACGATCACGCCGCACTGGTTCGCCAACAACACGCGCTTCTGGTATCGCAACGACCTCAAGGGCGGCAAGAAGGAGTTTATCCTCGTCGATGCCATCAAGGGCACGCGCGGCCCGGCATTCGATCACCAGAAACTCGCGGCGGCGCTGTCCAAGGCGGCCGGCATCGACTCCAAGGCGGACCGGCTGCCCTTTGACGCCATCGAATTCGTGCAGGACGGCGGCGCGGTGTGCTTCAATGCGGCCGGCGGCAACTGGCAGTGCGATCTGACTTCGTATGTATGCAGCCCCACGGAGAAGACGCCGCAGGTGGAAGCCCCCGAGGAGTTGCCGCCGCCCGCGGTGGAGGAGGATCGCTGGGGCCACGACGCGCCGGCCGATGATGAACTGTCGCCCGAAGAGTCGCCGCAAAAGGGCAAGGGCAAGAAACAACCGGGCAAGGTACTTGCCACCGAGGCGAAGTCGCCGGACGGGAAATTTCTGGCCTTCATCAAAAACCGCAACGTGGTGCTGCGCGACGCGGACGGCAAGGAGACGCAGGTGACGCAGAACGGCGTCGAGGGCAACCCCTACGGCGCCCTGGCGTGGTCGCCCGACGGTAAGGCGCTGCTGGCGTTCCGCATCGAACCCGGTGACAACAAGCCGGTGTACCTCATCGAAACCAGCCCGAAGGATCAACTCCGCGCCAAATTCCGCGAGCGCGTTTACCCGCAGCCCGGGGATAAGTTCGCGGTTTATGAAATGTACGCCATCAACCTGGCGGACAGGACGCCGGTCAAGGTGGCCGTGGACCGGTTTGATAGTTTCAAGGGCCAGCCGCGGCTACGCTGGAAGAAGGATGGCCGTCACGCCCTCTACGAACAGATGGACCGCGGCTACCAGCGCTTCCGCTTCATCGAGGTGGACGCCCACACCGGCAAGGCCCGCAACATCATCGACGAGAAAACCCAGACGTTTATCGATCATTACACGTTTCACTACCTGCAATATTTGCCCGACACGGAAGAAGTGCTGTACGTCTCGGAAATGGACGGCTGGAAACACATTTATTTGTATGATGTCAAGGCCGGGAAACTCAAACAGCAAATCACGAAGGGCGCGTGGGTGGTGCGCGGCATCGACCGGGTGGACGTGCAGAAGCGGCAAATCTGGTTCCGCGGCAGTGGCAAGAACGCCGGGCAAGATCCGTACCTGGTGCATTACTATCGTGTGAACTGCGACGGCGGCGGCCTGGTGGCGCTGACCGACGGCAACGGCCATCATGTTCCCCAGGGAGCGGGGAAGTTCGCCCAGCAGGGCTTGAAGTTCTCCCCGGACAGGAAATACATCATCGACACCTATTCGCGCGTGGACATGGCCCCCGTCCACGAACTGCGGCGCGTTGCGGACGGTGCGTTGGTTTGCGTCCTGGAGAAGGCGGACGTGAGCGCCCTGGAGGCGACCGGCTGGCGCTACCCCGAGGTGTTCCAAACGAAGGGCCGCGACGGCAAGACGGACATCTGGGGCATTGTGTGCCGGCCGCAGAAGATGGACCCCAACAAGAAATACCCGGTGATCGAATACATCTACGCCGGGCCGCACAGCCATCATGTGCCGAAGTCGTTCAGCGCCTATCGGCAGATGGCGGCGCTGGCGGAGTTGGGGTTCATTGTGGTGCAGATTGATGGCATGGGCACTGCCTGGCGGTCGCGGGCGTTTCATGACGTGTGCTGGAAAAACCTCGCCGACGCCGGCTTCCCGGATCGTATTCTGTGGATTCAGGCGCTGGCCAAACGCTACGGCTACGTGGACGTGACGCGCGTGGGCATCTACGGCACCTCGGCCGGCGGCCAGAACGCGCTGGGGGCGCTGCTGTTCCACCCCGACTTCTACAAGGTCGCCGTCTCCGCGTGCGGTTGCCACGATAACCGCATCGACAAGTGGAGCTGGAACGAAGCCTGGATGGGGCTGCTCGGCAAACATTATGTGGAGCAATCCAACGTCACCAACGCCCACAAACTCCAGGGCAACCTATTACTCATCCTCGGCGAACTGGACACCAACGTGCCGCCGGAATCGACCTACCGTGTGGTGGACGCGCTCGTCCGCGCCGGCAAGGATTTTGACCTGCTGGTGGTGCCGGGATTGGGGCACTCCAGCGGCGGCCAGTATGGCGGCCGTCGCCGCGACGATTTCTTTGTGCGCCACCTGCTTGGCGTCGAACCGCCCAACCGCAACGCCGCCCGTGCAAAAGGCGGGGCGGAGTGACGGGCCGGAACTGGGAGCATTGGCATCGCTGGTCGCCTGGTGGCGCCGGTTGTCCGCGCAAGGGAGCCAAGGGAGCCAAGGGAGCCATCTTTTTCACACGTCGAGATCGGGCACCCTTCCATCACGCCGGAGTAATTCGTCATGATCGGTCGTTGGATTCAACCTGTCCTGCTGGCCACGTTCCTGGTGCTGGTGAGCGGGACGCTGCACGGCGAAGGGCCCGGTCCCTCCGCCCGGCAAGAGCCAAAGGTGAAGGGCGGTGAACAGAAGCCTGCGGTAGCACAGCCCAAGGGCAAGACGCCGCCCGTCCCGGATTTGCGCGAACTGCTGGCGACGCCGCGCAGCGAGTTCGCCGTCGTGGTCCGCCGCTTCGACGCCGATCACGGCAACCTCAATCGCCTGTATTCCATCCAGGCCTCACCCACCCGACACGCCCGGCTCAGACGCTTTTACGCCGACTGGCTCGACGCGCTGCGGAAACTAAACCCCGCGGCGCTGAGCAAGGAAGGGCGCACGGATCACGAAACCCTGCAAAAAACCATAGAAGCCGACCTGATGCGCCTGAACCAGCAGGCGCGTGTCCAGGCCGAGATCGTCCCGCTGGTGCCGTTCGCCGCGACGGTCATTCACCTGGAAGAGTCGCGCCGCCGGTTGGAAAAGGTGGACGGCGCCAAAGCCGCCGGGCAATTGACGGCGCTGAAGAAACAAATTGGGCAAACACAGTGGTTGATCGAGACGGGCCTCAACGTCAACAAGTCGCTTCTCACCCGCGCCGCCGATACGACCGCAGCATTACGCGCCGCGCTGAAAAACTGGCACAACTTCTATGATAGCTACGACCCCGTGTTCAGCTGGTGGGTGAGCCTGCCGTACAAAGACGCTGACCAATCCCTGCAAAGCTATGTTAGTTTCCTGCGTGAGCAGGCGAACCAGGCCGGGGACGACCCGGTGACCTACGCCCCGGGCGCGGCCGGCCCGCTCAAGGTCAACGTCAAGCTGCCGCCGAAGGCCGCCGACGTGCCGAACCTGAAGGAAATGCTGGCCGCGCCGCAGAGTGAGCTGGCCGTGGTGCTCCAGCGCTTTCAGAAGGACCGTGGCAGTCTGGGCGGCAAGCTGACGAAGCTCCCCGGGTTTCCAAAGGGGCCGGTGTCGCCAGAGCGCGCCGCCCGTCTGAAGAAGTTTTACGGCGACTGGCTCGCGGCGCTGCCGAAACTGGACTTCGACAAACTCAGCCGCGAAGGTCAGGTCGATTACCTGCTGCTCAAAAACCATCTCGAACGCGAATTGCGCCGGCTGGACCTGCCGCCCCCGAAGGCGGCGGCGAAGAAGGATAACAGCGGCATTACTGGTCGGCCCATCGGCCGCGAAGCGCTGCTGCTGGAGCTGGCTGGCGAGATGATCCCGTACACGCCGGAAGAGCTGATCGCGCTGGCCAACGCGGAGTTCGCCTGGTGCGACCGCGAAATGCTCAAGGCGTCGCGCGACCTCGGCTTCGGCAACGACTGGCGCAAGGCGCTGGAGAAGGTCAAAACGCTGCACGTGCAACCGGGTCAGCAACCCGAGTTGATCCGCTTCCTGGCGTTCGAGGCCATCGACTATTTGAAAAAGCACGACCTGGTGACGGTGCCGCCGCTGGCTGCGGAGACGTGGCGCATGGAAATGATGTCGCCGCAGCGGCAACTGGTGAATCCGTTCTTCACCGGCGGCGAAACCATCAGCGTGGCGTTCCCGACCAGCACCATGTCGCACGAAGCCAAGCTGCAAAGTATGCGCGGCAACAACAAACATTTCAGCCGCGCGACCGTGCATCACGAATTGATCCCGGGACATCATTTGCAGCTGTTCATGAACGCCCGAACCAACACGCACCGGCGGCAGTTCGGCACGCCGTTCTGGGTGGAGGGCTGGGCGCTGTACTGGGAGTTCGTGCTGTACGACCACGGCTTTCCCAAGACCGCCGAGGACCGCGTCGGCTTTTTGTTCTGGCGCATGCACCGCTGCGCCCGCATCATCTTTTCGCTGGAATATCATCTGGGCAAGAAGTCGCCGCAGGAGTGCATTGATTTTCTGGTGGAGCGCGTCGGCCACGAGCGCGACAACGCCACCGCGGAGGTGCGCCGCTCCTTCCAGGGCAATTACGGCCCGCTCTACCAGGCAGCGTACATGCTCGGCGGGTTGCAAATCCGGGCGCTGCGCAAGGAACTCGTGGACAGCGGCAAGATGACGGAGCGCGATTTCCACGACCGCATCTTGCAGGCGGGGAACATGCCCATCGCAATGGTCCGCGCCTGTTGACGGACGAGAAGCTCGGCCGCGACTACGCGCCGAACTGGAAGTTCTACGGCCCCAACCCGGGCGGGGCCGGCGGTGCTCAGGCGGAGAACGGTGATGACACCGCCGCGCGCGGCCCCGCTCAGAAAGCGTTTGACAAACTACAGGAAGAACACTTCGAAGCCAACCAGAAGTTGCAGAGTGGCCTGGAAACTGACAGTCCAGAATGGCAGGGCTACTGTAGAAAGTACATCGACAAATACCTCGCTCACGCCCAACAATTTCCCCGGGATAGTAGCGCCGTTGGTGCCTTGCTCGAGGTCGTTTCGCTCTCGGGGGAGGTTGACCGTCAGTTGCAAAAACAAACTCTGGCCCGGTTACGCCGCGATTACCTCAAGACGCTCCTGGTCATCCCTTCCTTACGAAATCTCGGCCTCGGGCAGAGCCAGCTTGCGCATGAACTCTTGCGTGAGATCGGCGAAACCAACGAAAGTAAGCGGGTCCGTGCGTTGGCGTGGCGCGCCCTCATCAATGGGCGTTCGTTTTACGTGGATAGTCAAAAGCCGCTGCTGGCCAAAGCCAAGGCGCGCACGAACAATCCGGAAGCAGTGGCCGACTGGGAAGCCAGGATTGCGAAGTGGGAGCGGGACATTGCCGAGGCCAAGGCAAAACTCCGTGCCCCCGAGTTGGCCGGCGCACTGGCCGACGTTTCGGTGGGGGCGAAGGTTCCCGGGACGCAGGCCATCAGTTTGACCGGCAAGAAAGTGTCCCTGGCCGACCACAAAGGAAAGGTGATCGTCCTTGATTTCTGGCACACGCACTGCGGCCCGTGCCTGCGGATGATTCCTGCAACCAATGCGCTGGTGCGCGAGATGAAAGGCCGGCCCTTCGCAGCCATCGCCATCAGCGCGGATGAGCGCAGGGAAGTGGTCCTGAAGTTCCAGGAGAAAACGGCGCTGCTCGGCGAACAGTGGTGGGCAGGGCACGGCGCCGCGCCCTGGAAATCTGGGACGTCAACGGGTATCCGACGGTGTACGTTATTGATCATGAAGGCATCATCCGGCACCGGCAAACCGGCTATGACCCAAAAACGGACAGGCTTGCAGAGTTGGTCCGAGCGTTGGTCAAAAAGGCGGAAGCATCTACAAGATGACGAGAAGCTGAAAAGGATCGGGTCAAGCAGCACGGTCGAGCCGATGAGTTCTGTTGTTCAGCAACGAGAGGAAAAGGGGGCGCAACTCGATTCGGCGTCAAACAAATGAGAGCGGCCGAACCAGGTGTTGCACGTGACGGGTCAACTGAGGTTGCGATGACAGCATTGAGTCGAGCGGCCCGCACGTGAACTGGGGTGTTCGGCCCAGAGGTGGCGGGTCAAGCGTTGCTGTCCAGAAGTGAGGTGAATGGTGGAACGAGGTAATCGCTACGTCTGGCGAAAGCTTAATAGCATTGCCTTCTGCCAGAAGGCCGTTATCCTCTGCGTCTCGGTTTATTTCTTCGTCGTCTTGGTTTACGTATTCTTTTCC
This sequence comes from uncultured Gemmataceae bacterium, assembly GCA_963750165.1. Classification (GTDB taxonomy): domain Bacteria; phylum Planctomycetota; class Planctomycetia; order Gemmatales; family Gemmataceae; genus CAVVPN01. Next base: position 3,359,571 of record CAVVPN010000003.1, read on the forward strand.
GTCCTCCCAGTGGCCGCCAAGATCCACCTCCCCGCCGAACCCTTCGCAATTTTCGCCGGGCTGCTGCTCATCGTCGGACTGATTAGCACCGTGTTCGTCTTCCAGCTCGCGACCGAGGTCCATGGCGTCGGCCTGGGGGTTCTCCTGGGCTTTTTGACGCTCGTCCCCGTCCTGGGGCTCATCGTCCTGCTGGTCATCAACGGGAAAGCGACCGCATTCCTGAAGAGGCATGGTATCCGCGTCGGCTTTTTTGGGGCAGACATGTTGGCGTTCGAGGGGGAGGGGAGGCGGCCGGACGGCGGTGGGGGCGTGAAGGCAGTCTACGACGGGGGACAAACCGAGGAACCCCAGGCCACGGCCGCCAGCCTGTTGCCCCCCATCGCCGCTCCCTTACCCAGGGACGACAACCCGTTCGCCGGACTCATCGCGGCGCCCCCACCCGCCCGGAACAATAGGTCTTCGGCCTTGCCCACGGAGCAACCGCGCCGTTGGCCCGACGAGGTCCGGGATGAGGAAGCCGGCGAGCGGCCGCGCCGCCGCCGGCCCGTTCCCGCGTCTACAGGGAACAGTGCCTTGTGGTGGATTTTACCGACGGTCTGCGGCGTGCTGCTTCTGGTCGGCGCTTTGGCGACGGTTGTCCTCGTGGTGGTGAATCAGGCAACCAGCGAACGGCTCGATGAGCGCGAAGCACAATTATTCAAGGACCCTCAGGAACAAGAACGGGGTTTCAGGGACCTTCAGGAACAAGAACGCGCCCGCATGCTTCAGGAGCAGGCACTTCAGCAGGCCAGGCAGGAGCAGGCATTTCAGCAGGCCACGCAGGGGCCGCACGTGGAAGTGCAGTTGAACATGAACGACTTCCAGCGAATGAATCCTCTGGTCGGCCAGATCGTGGAGATCCAAGGGCGAATTGACCTGCTCACCACCCAGGGGAAAAAAGTACGCCTGGTTGAAGGAGAACCGGTCGCCGGCCTCGTTGCCGTGCTGGCGACCGATTTGACGCGCGACTTCATCGCGGATCGCGTGGCGGCCGAGAACAAATATCGGTGCGACGAGGTCCCGCCGCACCGGCTCATCGTGCATGGGTCGGTGACGGCCGTCCACCCGCAACACTTTGTCGTGGTGCTGGCGGGCGCGGAAGGCGGCGTCAAGGTCGAGCCGCTGCCGCCGGTCCGCGAGCAGTGGCACGACCAGTGGCGGCGCGGCAAGGTGTACGACCCGGTCGAAGGGAGTCTGAAACTCACGTCCCAGTTGACTGGTGAAGATGACCGCCTTAAAAAGGGCCCGCACTTGCGTAAAGTATTTCTAGTCCGCCTGGAAGCGGGGCTAGATTACACGATACGGATGAACGGCCGCGATCCTGTTGGATTCGATCCGATCCTGGTACTTGAGGATGGCGCGGGCAAAAAGTTGGACAGCAACGACAACGCCCCTGGCGAGAACACGCTCGACGCGCGTATCGATTTCGCTTGCGCGAAAAGCGGCGTTTACCGAGTCATTGCCACCACCCGGGGCCCTAACTCGACGGGTGATTTTACCTTGCTCATTTCTGGAAAAGCGGGGAAGAAGGGGGCACCGAACGATGACAAGAAATCGTCGCGGCCCGACCAGTGGGAACGGGGAAAAATCTACGAACTTGTTGGCGGCGCCCCGTTGCTCCTCACCTCCCGGTTGGGTGCGGGCGAGGAACGCGTGTTTTTGGTACGGCTGAACGCAGGCTACCATTACACGATGCACTTGAACCGGCAATCGCCGCCACCCTTCGACCCCTTATTGCGCCTGGTCGATGCGAACAACAAAGAACTGGGCCGCGCCTCACCCATTGAGTTCCTCTGTCCGCAAGACGGCGTTTTTCAGGTTGTGGCCGCGAGCACCGGCGTGAACGGGACGGGGGATTTCACGCTGTTCATCCTCCGGAAGAAAGAAAAAATCAAGGTCAAGGAACCCGAGGCGGACAAGCTGCCGGCGGCGGACGCTCCGCGCGTCACGGTCAAGAGCAAGAAAGCGATCTACGGCATCGCGTTGTCACCTTCGGGTTCTTTGCTCTCCTGGAACAGCGCCCGTGTGTGGAATGTGGAGATGGGCCAAACCCTGATGGTCTTCCGGTTGCCCCCCGGGGCACTCCAGGCGGTCTCTCTGTCCGGCAACGGAAGGGTGCTGGCCGTTTCTTGTCGCGATCAAACGATTCGGGTTTGGGACGTGCCGCAGGCAAAATGATTGTCAGACCAACCAATGATTTTGTTAAACCCGGGGAGAAAAAGGGCCCATTCAAGGTTAAAACTCCGATTGACGGGCTGCTTCGTGGAGTTCAAGGTATCTTTCGCGTGCGTCGGCGGCCGGGCCCAAGCGGACGCGATCCCGGGAGGGCGATCCGATGGCGATCGAGCGGGAGGCGCTGCGCGACTGGCACCGGCTGTTCGGCCTGCTGCTGACCGACTTCTTCAGCGGCTCGCCCTTCGTGGTCGAGGTTGAGCGCGACCTGTCGGTGCAGCAGCAATTGCTCGACGTGCTGATCGTGCGCCGGGGCCGCGGGCGCTTCGCCGGCCGACTGCCCGACGGCCTGGACGGATTGCGGCTCCACAACCTGCTTACCTTCAAGTCGCACCACGAGGCGCTGGACGCCTGGGCCATCAAGGAACTGATTCACCACTACGTGGCCTACCGCAAATTCGTCAGCCCCGCGCCGTCCGCGCTGCTGCCGGAAGACCAGTTCGGCCTGTACGCGGTGGCCGCCCGCTTCCCCCACAACCTGGCGCAACAAGTACCCTGGCAGCGGGTGCAAAGAGGCGTATATGATTGCCTGTGGGGGACGGACACGATCCGCGTGTTGGTGGCGGGCGAACTGGCGCGTGAGCCGCACAACGCCCCGCTGCACCTGTTCAGCGCCGCGCCGGAGTTGGTCGCGTTCGGCGGCGCCGCCTACCAACGGCACTCGGAGCAGACCAGCCGGTTGCTCAATCAACTGTTCGAGAGGTTTCAAGGGGAGGGCTTCGCCGTGTCGTACACGATGGAGGATTTCAACCGGCAGTACATCATGGAGCACTTCCAGAAGTTGACTCCGGAGGAACAAGAGAAAGTGTTGCAGGCGATGCCGCCGGAACAGCGCCTGGCGGGCCTGCCGCCGGAACAGCGCCTGGCGGGCCTGCCGCCGGAACAGCGCCTGGCGGGCCTGTCCGAGGAGCAGATCCGGCAATACCTGGAACGGTTGACACCCAAGCCTTCCGCCGCCCCGCGCAAGCCGCGGCGGAAGAAGTAACGAGCGGTCATCAGGTTGTACACGTTCGTCGAGGCGGTTGAGGCTTGAGCGACAACATGAAGGCGGCGCTGCGTGAAATCCAGGTCATCGACTCGCACACCGGCGGCGAGCCGACGCGCGTGGTCATCGCCGGCGGCCCCGACTTGCCGGCGCTGCCGCTGCGGGAACGGCTGGCCCTGCTCCGCACCGAACACGACACCATCCGCTCCGCCGTGGTCAACGAGCCGCGCGGCTCGGACACCGTCGTCGGTGCCCTGCTGTGTCCGCCCACCGATCCCACCTGTGCCGCGGGCGTCATCTTCTTCAACAACGTCGGCTACCTGGGCATGTGCGGCCACGGCACCATCGGCCTGCTCGTGACCCTGGCGCACCTGGGCCGCGTCCAGCCCGGCACGCACCGCATTGAAACCCCGGTCGGCGTCGTCAGCGCCCGCCTCCACGACGCCAGCACCGTCACCGTCCGCAACGTCGCCAGCTACCGCCACGCGGCTTGGGTTGCGGTGGAGGTGCCGGGCCACGGCCGCGTGGTCGGCGATGTCGCCTGGGGCGGCAACTGGTTTTTCCTGGTCAGCGACCACGGCCAGGAATTGACGCTGAAGAACGTGGAGCAGTTGACCGAGTTCACGTGGCGCGTCCGCCAGGCGCTGACCGCGCAGCACATCACCGGTGCAGACGGGCAGGAGATCGACCACATCGAACTGTTCGGCCCGTCGGCGGTCGCGGACAGCCGCAATTTCGTGCTGTGTCCCGGCAAGGCGTACGACCGTTCGCCGTGCGGCACCGGCACCAGCGCCAGGCTCGCCTGCCTCGTGGCCGACGGTAAACTGCGGCCCGGCGACACGTGGCGGCAGGAGAGCATCGTCGGCAGCGTCTTCGAGGGCGGCGTCGAAATCGTCGATGGCCGCGTGTACCCGAGCATCACCGGCACCGCGTTCGTCACCGCCGAGGCCCGGCTGCTGTTCGATCCGGCCGACCCGTTCCGTCTGGGGATTCGGGCATGAGCGCCGTGCCAGACGCGGTCATCATCGGCGGTGGCATCGTCGGCGCCGCCTGCGCCCTGGAACTGGCCCGCGCCGGCCTGCGTGTGACCGTGGTCGAGGCGGGCGTCCTCGGCGGCGGCGCCACCGCGGCGGGCATGGGCCACATCGTCGTCATGGACGACTCCGAGGCGCAGTTCGCGCTGACACGCTATTCGCAACAACTGTGGGACGAGGCCGCGGCGGAGTTGCCGGCCGACGTGGAGTTTTCCCGCTGCGGCACACTCTGGGTGGCGGCGGACGCGGACGAACTGCAGGAGGTGCGGCGCAAGCAGCAGTTCTACACGGCCCGCGGTGTGGCGGTAGAGGTGCTCGATGCGCGGCAGCTGGCAGAGGCCGAACCGCAGTTGGGGCCGGGGCTGGCGGGCGGTCTGCGCGTGCCGGGTGACAGCGTGATTTACCCGCCGTGTGCCGCCCGCCATTTCCTCGACCGGGCCGCGGCGCTCGGGGCGGTGGTGCGCGAGCGGGCGCCGGTGGCCGCCGTCCGCCACGGTGCTGTGCGGTTGCGCGACGGCTCGGAACTGGCCGTGGGCCTGGTCGTGAACGCCGCCGGCACCTGGGCGCCCGAGCTGACACCCGGCGTGGAGGTTCGCAAGCGCAAGGGTCATCTCGTCATCACCGACCGCTACCCAGGCTTTGTACGCCATCAATTGGTGGAGCTGGGCTACCTGAAAAGTGCGCATGCCGTGACGGCCGATTCCGTGGCGTTCAACGTGCAGCCGCGGCCCAACGGCCAGCTGCTGATCGGCTCATCGCGGCAGTTCGGGGCGGAGGGTTCCGCGGTCGAGCCAGCCATGCTCGGCCGCATGCTCGCCCGCGCCGTGGCGTACCTGCCGGGGCTGGGCCGCTTGACGGCGCTGCGGGCCTGGACGGGCTTTCGCGCCGCCACGCCGGACAAGCTGCCGCTCATCGGCCCCTGTCCCGGCGTGGACGGCCTGTACCTGGCGACGGGGCACGAGGGGCTGGGCATCACCACGTCGCTGGGCACCGCCCGGCTGCTGGCGGACCAGATTTTGCAGCGCACGCCAGCGATTCCGTGGGAGCCGTACCGGGCCGGCCGCACGGCGGAGGCGGCCGCGCCTGAAACAGGCTCTTGTGGAAAGGACACCGGATCGGTACGTTCTCTCGGATAAGATCGCCGCAGACCGTTCGAGGAGATCGTTGGGATGTCCGAACTCGAGCGGTTCGCAGTTGCATGGACCACGAACAGCAGGCCGGCACTGGCGAGCCGTCCTGCCAGCGGCGCGCACCGTTCCCAGGCGCCGAATCTCGGCGTGTGAAAAAGATGGCCCCCTTTGCGCATCCCGCTGACGTATTACCTGGCGCTGCCGGAGATGGACCTGGGAGCGGACCGCGGCGGAGCCGGAGGACCGCTTCCAGACCCGCTGGGATGTGCTGCAGAGGGTGTTCGAGGACGCCCCGCAGAAGTTGACGCGGTGGACGCCGGTCTTCAACTCGTGCTCCTCGGTCTCCCGCATCACTTCTTCTGCCGGAACAATCGCGGTGCGAAATCATACAGGGCGTACCGCCAGGTCTGCCATTCGTGCGCGAACCCCCTGGCGTCGCGGAAGACCACGTTCTTGACGCCGATTTGCTGCAGCGCCTTGTAAAGGCTCTCGGCATTCTTGTGAATGCCCGCGTCGAGGCTCACCGTGCCGGAATGGAGGTAGAGCAGGCTCACCTTCTGATCAAACGCGGCGGGATCAGCGAAAGCGCCGCCGAACGCCGTCTTCGGATCGACCTTGCCGACGCCGCTGAACGCGCCGATGGCCGAAAAGGTATCCAGGTGGGTCAGCCCGATGCGCAGGGCCTGCCCGGCACCCATGGACAACCCCGCGATGGCCCGCTGGTCCCGGTGGGGGAGGGTGCGGTAGGTCGAGTCGATCATGGGGATCAGGTCTTTGAGGACCACGTCCTCGAACGCGCCGCCGGCGCCCTTGCCCGGTCCTTTTGGTTGGGGCGCGGTGCCCGCACGGGTGGCGTAGCCCTTCTCCATGACGACGATCATCGACCTGGCTTTGCCGACGGCGATCAGGTTGTCCAGGATGAAGTTCATGTGGCCCTGCCGGCTCCACCCGGTTTCGTCCTCGCCGCCCCCGTGTTGCAGGTAAAGGACCGGGTAGCGCTTTTCGCGGTCGGTGTCGTAGCCCGGCGGTGTATATACCATGACGTGGCGCGTTTGCCCCGTCACCCTGGACGTGTACCACCGCGAGCGGACTTCGCCGTGGGGCACGTCCTTGGCGTGATAAAAATCCACGCCCTTCTCGGGGATCTCGATCCCGCTCGTCGGCCTGCCGGTGCCGAAGAAGGTATAGCTGGCGGGGTCGTTGATCTGGACGCCGTCCACGGAGAACGTGTAGTAGTGGAAGCCCGGGACGACCGGCGGCGTGGTCACCTTCCAGACGCCGCCCTCGCTGCGTTCCATCGCCCACGGGCCGCCCTTGCCCAGTCCGAAGTTGCCCACGACCAGGACTTTCTTGGCCTCGGGGGCGCGTAACTGCAGCGTGACCCGCAGGTCGGCGTGGACGCGCGGGTAGGGGGCGTTGCCGACGTTGGTCGATGCGGGCTTCGATTCGTCACCGCCCTTATCCGGCGCCTTTTTCTCCGGTGTCTTTGTCTCCTGCCCCACTTCGCGGAACAGCAGCTGGGCGAAGTGGTACAGGTCGCTCTTCCACACCTTGAAGTTGTGCTGGCCGCCGGGAATGACGCGGTAGACGTGGGGCACCTTCTTCTCGTCAAGCATGGTGTGGACGCCCTTGCTGATCCGAAACAGCGAGTCCTTGTCGCCGCAGGCGACATACAGCAGTCGCAACTTTTTGGCCGCCGCCGCGTGGTCCTTGATGAGGGCGGCGGGAGATTTGGTGTTCGGGGCCGAGGAGAACCCACCAACCCAGGCGAAGGTGTCGAGGTTGTTCAGGCCGAAGTTGAGCGCCTGGCCGCCGCCCATCGACAGGCCGGCGATGGCGCGCGCCGCGCGGTCGGCCTTCACTGCATAGGTCTTCTCGATGAACGGGATCAGGTCGGTGAGCAGGTCCTTCTCGAACGCGGCGAACGCCGGCGACTGCTTGGGGATCGGGTCCCGCGCCGTCACGCTCTTCGACGCCCGGCCGTTGGGCAGCACGACGATCATCGGCACCGCCTTCTTGTCGGCGATCAGGTTGTCGAGGATCACGTTGGGGGCGCCGCCGCGTGCCCACTCGTTCTCGTCGCCGCCGATGCCGTGCAGGAGGTACAGGACCGGATACTTTTTGTCCCTGGTGTACCCCGCCGGGGTGTAGACCCGCGCCTTGCGCTTGACCCCGACCGTCGTCGAGTCGTACTCGACTGTCTCCAGTTTGCCGCGGTCGATGCCGTCGCGGCGGGTTTCGAAACCCTTGGGCGGCGCGGGGAACTTCGCCGCTTCGTCCGTCTTCCTGTCGCCTGGCTGTGCCAGGGCCGGCACGGTCGGGCACGCCAGCACGGCACACGCGACCAGCATCCGGATGCGTTCGCTCATGACTCATCCTCTTGAGAGTGGAAGGAAGTTGATCCGCCGCCTGGCACGCTCTCCGCGTTCAGCGCCGCGGCGACCCGTGCCAGGAGTTTGACGAGTGTGGCCACCTCGCCGGGCTGGAGCGCGGCGAGCATCTGCGCCCGGATCGGCTCACCCGCCGCCCAGAGCTGCCGGAACGTCCGCTTCCCTGCCGCCGTGAGGGCGACCGTCCGTGCCCGGCCGTCGGTCGGATGGGTCGGGCGCTCGACCAGTCCGCGCTGCTCCAGCAGGACGAGCATGGCCCGCACGGTGCTGGGATCGGACGACATGCGGCGGGCGAGTTCCCGCTGGGTGAGGGTGGGCCCACGGGCGAGGGTTGCCAGGAGGACGAACTGGTCAGCGGTGACGCCGTGCGGCGCGAACCGTGCCTCCGACCGGCGGTGGAGGGCCAGGTACGCGGCGCGGAGGGCGATCGGGAGTTCGCTTCCGGTGCTCATGAGCCCCTGCAGCGGTATTCGTGCGTGTACACACTATCGGAATTGAGATGTTACGACAACTGCGGCGTGGATGCCAGTGAGAAAAGAATGAGAGTGCGCAGCGGGACGAAGGTTAAAGACTGGTCCGGTGTGAGGCTCGTGCCAACCTGTGCCACTCGGCCTGTCCCGGGGGCTGCTCGCCCAATCACACCACCGAGTACATGGATACTCTTGCCGTCAGGAACGATTCGCCCCTTCAGAGGAATCTGGCCGAGGCGCAGCCCCACCTTGATCCTTGGCCGGCTCTGCGTACCCGCCCCCCTCGCGTAGCTGCCGGATCTCCTCCCAGGCGCCCTGGTGAAAGCGGGCGATGAAGTCACGGATGACGGCGAGTTCCTGGGTGCTGTACCCGGCGCACAGGTCGGCCAGCGCCCGCGCGATCGACTGGAACAGCGGCCCGATTTCCCGTTCAATCCGCTCGGGAACCGGCACGACGACGACGCGCACAACACGATCATCGCCGGCAACGCGGCCAACCCCAACAAGGGCCCCGATGTCAACGGCACGTTCACCACGCAGGGCTTCAACCTCATCGGCGTGCAGGACACCGCCACCTCCAGCTTCGCCAACGGCGTGAACCACAACGCCCAGATCCTCGGCTCCGGCGAAGCCTTCTCCAAGCGCGCTTGAAAGTAGGTGCCGCTCGCCAAAGCATTTAAGCGGAACAGGGGACGCGGCTCAATCATACGATTGTGAAAATCGTATGATTGAGCCGCGTCCCCTGTTCGCCCTCCCGAAAGCATGGCACCCGGCATTGGCTCGTGTTCGTCGGTCAGTCCCACCAAACTTGTAAAATCTCACGATTGGCGTCGGGGCCGCCGAAGCAGCCGAGCATCCGACCAACCATTTCCCCCTCGATGAAGTGCATCTCGTCCGCCGCCCAGTCCTTCGTGACCTCCTGCCAGCGTTCGCGCTTCCCCGCGTCCGTCAAAATGAATAGCGTGTCCACGTTCCAGGTGCTCTCGATGTCGCGGAGCTTGATGAGGTCGGTTCGCAGCGGGGAAAGCGGCGGCCCGTGGTCGGTGGGCAAGTAAAACGCCCGGTCCATGACGGCGCCGTGCCACAGGTGACGGTGCTTCAGCAAATCGCGAATGACCACGAACGGGTCAAAGCCGTTGAAGCCGCCTTCCAGCATCAGCATGAATTGCAACTTCTCGGCGCGCGACAGGTACTGGTCCGGCTGATTCCAGAGGAACACCTGCCAGGCGTCCACGTCCTTTTCCTCGGGCAGTTCCACCGTCATGGCCTTCACCTTCGCGATCATGGAGTTCGGCGGCGCCGGGTAGGTTTCCCTCTCGCCGACATCGGACAGCATTGTTTTCATCTCGTCGATCAGGGCCAGGAAATCGCCGCTGGAGCGCAAACCGTCGGCCATGTCCAGGGCCATCTCCACCGTCAGCGCCGCCCCCATCCGTTCGTGTTCGGTCTTGACGGCCGCCAGTTCTTGCTTGAGCCGGGCGTTCTCCTCGAGCAAGCGCTGAAGCGCTTCCTGACCGCCGTGTTCGTTGTGGTCTGGCATGATTCTCTCCCGTTCGAGTCCCCCTGAAGCCAGAATACCGCGTCGATCCCCATCTGGCAAAGCACCTACCCGGGCCGGGCGGCGCGTTACTCGGAAGACGTGAAACTTCCCCATTACCGTCCACGGCCGCCTGTTCGTTGTCCACCCACCCTGGATTCAGGGTGTCGTTGTCGCGGCGCCGTCCTCGCGAACCTGCTGCATGATGAAGGCGACCAGAACCACCAGCCTCGACGAGGGGTTCGAGACCATCCAGCGGAAATGGCCCTCCAAGGCATTCTTGTTCTCGTAAAGGTGCTCGGTCTGGGTCGGGATGCTTTCCCAACTTCCCCGCGAATACCAGCGCTGAATCGGATAACCAACTTCAGACAACTGGTACACTCCCAGGTCAGACGGTGGCCCGTCATGCCCCACCCTGCGCAAGAGCAATTGGAAAGCCGGTGGAGACTCGTCCGGCCTCGGCAACGGGACCAAGTCCAAGGCGGCAGCCCCACTGGTGACGTTCGCTATCGCTTCTGCGGCCCGGGATGCGCAATCGCGCAACTCATCGGCGACTCGTGGTGCGCCAACCTTGGCCTGGGTGATGGCATCGCGAAGCAACTGTTCGTAGTCCACTGCCGACGTAGTCATTTTGCAGCCCCCGAGAGAATGACCCTTCCAACGATGGGAAGATGATCCGAGATTCCGGGTTGTTCGGCCACCTCGAACGGCCGAAGAATTCCATCCGGCGACCTCATGGCGGCTGTGACGGCCACCCGAGTGTTTGCCTCATCAAGGTAAGGGGGCGGGGCACAAAGGAGGCCGCCTGAAACGATCAAGTGATCGAACGTGCGCCAGCCGAGATCCTTGTTGTAAAAAGTCCCCGCCAGGCCCGGACTCGGTGCCCCGCCTCCGTACGCCACCTGCTCACCGAGGTATCGCCATGCGGCATTATACAGACGCACCCGCCTCTGATTATGATCACGCCAGTGAGTTGGCTGACGTCCCGAGTCGTGGTCTCGGGCCGCCGAAAGGTTCGCCTCGAACTCGAACATGTCCGCGGTCGGCTCTTCATTCAGATCCCCGAGGATGACGGTGTGGCGATCCAAAGAAACGCGCGCCGTTTTCGGTTGCAGGAATGAATAAGTGTCATCCCGGAGGTAATCGGCCAGTTTCTGCCTCGTTGATCGGGAACGGAGCTTGCCGAACGAGGTCCAATGGCACGCCACGAACCGAATGATCTGGCCCGCCTGAGTGTACCGGATCGGGATCATCGGTCGCGTTTCTTCCGAAACGGCCAAATCCTCGAACGGCAACAGCGGGGGGTCGGTTGAGAACCCGATTCCTTTGCGGTAGATGACCGCAACCTGGAACCCGTCATCGTGCGGGTAAGTAGGGGCAACCGCAACAGCGAAGGTGGGCGACATGCGACCAGCCAACTCGGACGCCGCCTCCCGGGTCACCTCGCAGACCGCCAACAGGTCCGGGAAGCCGCCCGCGAACAATTCCTGGAGCGCCGCCAGTATGCGGTCTCGCTTGGCCTCAAAGTCCTCAGCCCGCTTCGGCCACCTGGGCTCACTCGCATGGCCCGCATCGAAATGAGCGAAATCGTGCAGGTTCCACCAACAGAACGAGATCGCGGTTTGTTGTCCGGCCATTCGGTCCCCCTTACGGAGGCCATCAACCAATGACGCCCGGGCCATACTATTGGCCCGCATCTGAACTGGCACGACATGTTGATTTGGTGGTTCAACGGTGGCTATGTCCACAGGCCTGAGTCGCACACCTCTCGCTACCGTCAGCCTTTCTTCCCCGGCCGCCGTTGCGCACTCTTTCGCCCCGGCCGATACCCCTTCACCTTCCCCGCATTCGGCACCGTATGCACGTGGTCGCCGCGCACCGCCGCGTTCGCCTGCTCCTGCCGCGCCCGCAGCGCCTCCTGCGGCGGTTGCGCCGGGATCAGCCCCTCGCAACCGCCGATCAACTCCGCCCGCCCCGCCTGCAGCAGCGCCTGCCGCACCTCAAAATAATTCTCCGGCTTGAAGAACTGCAGCAGCGCCCGCTGCAGCTTGCGGTCCTTCAGCTGCCGGGCAATGTACACCTCCTGCTTCGTGAACGGGTCGATGCCCGTGTAATACATGCACGTCGCGATGTCGAACGGCGCCGGGATGAAGTCCTGCACCTGGTCCGGCCGGTAGCCGTTGCGCTTCAGGAACAGCGCCAGGTCGATCATCGCGTGCAGGTCCGACCCCGGGTGGCTGGCGATGAAGTACGGCACCAGGTACTGCTTCGGCTTGCCTGCCGCGGCGCTCGCCGCCTGGAAGTCCGCGGCGAAGGTGCCGAAATTGTCGATCGGCGGCTTCTTCATCGCCTGCAGCACCAGCGGGTCGGTGTGCTCCGGCGCCACCTTCAAATGGCCGCCGACGTGGTGCGCCGCCAGCTCGCGCATGTACTCCGGCGACAGCTGCGCCAGGTCCATGCGGATGCCGCTGGCGACCAGCACCTTGCGGATGCCGGGCTCCGTGCGGGCGCGGCGCATCAGCTCCACCAGCGGGCCGTGGTCCGTGCCCAGCAGCTTGCAAATCGTCGGGTGGACGCACGACAGCCGCTTGCACTTCGCCTCCACCTCCGGCCGCGTGCACTTCATCTGATACATGTTCGCGGTCGGGCCGCCGATGTCGCTGATGACGCCGGCGAACTCCGGGTCCGCCGCCAGCTTGCGCACCTCGCGCAGCACCGACTCCTGCGACCGCGACTGCATCACGCGCCCCTGGTGCGCCGTGATCGAGCAGAACGTGCAGCCGCCGAAACAGCCGCGCATGATCGTCACCGAATCTTTAATCATCTCGTAGGCGGGGATCGGTTCCATGTATGCCGGGTGCGGCCGCCGGGTGTACGGCAGGTCGTAAATGCGGTCCATCTCCGCGTCGCTCAGCGGCAGCGCCGGCGGGTTGACCACCACCGCCTGCCGCTCGTGAAACTGCACCAGCGTCTTCGCGTTGTACGGGTTCGTGTTGACGTGGATTTGCCGCGTCGCCTCGACGAAGGCCCATTTGTCGGACTTCACTTGCTCAAAAGTAGGGAGTTGTATTGTGTCCGATTGATCGGTTCGCGAAACGATAAAGCCTTCCGACTCCTTCGCGCCCAGCACATACGCCACGCCGCGCAGGTCGCGCAGCTCGCGCACCGTCTGCCCCGCCGCCAACCGTTGCGCGATCGCCACGATGGTCGCCTCGCCCATGCCGTAAACGACCAGGTCCGCCTTGCTGTCCAGCAGGATCGAGCGGCGCACCGTGTCGCTCCAGTAGTCGTAATGCGCCAGCCGCCGCAGCGACGCCTCGACGCCGCCCGCCACCACCGGCACGCCCGGGAACGCCTCCCGCGCCCGGTGGCAGTACGGCAGCGTCGCCCGGTCGGGCCGCAGGCCGATGCGGCCGCCCGGCGAATAGGCGTCGTCGTTGCGCACCTTCTTGTTCGCGGTGTAGTGATTGATGAGCGAATCCATGTTGCCGGCGCTGACGCCGAAGAACAACCGCGGCCGGCCGAACTGCCGCCACGGTTCGCACGAGTGCCAGTCCGGCTGGCTCAACACTGCCACGCGGAAGCCTGCCGCCTCCAGCACGCGCGTCAGCAGCGCCATCGCGAAACTGGGGTGATCGACGTAGGCGTCGCCGGTCACGAACACCACGTCCACGGCGTCCCAGCCGCGCGCCGCCATCTCGGCGCACGACGTGGGCGCCAGCGGGGCGGCGTACTTCTCCTGCCACAGCGGCAACGACAGCCGCCGGCTCGAAGGCACAGGGTTCATGGCATCGTCCGTGGTACGGTATCTGGGTGTATCGACTGCCCTATTATAGCGGAGCCGCGGGGCCCTTGCGGCCTGCCGGCCGGGAACGGTCTTTTTTGCCCCCAACCCTTTTCCCTGCGGTGTCCGGCGCCAAAATGCGCTTTACCTATCAGGGGACCACCGCCATGACCGAAGCCAATGAGTTTACGCGGGAGTTGCTCGGGCGCGCCGTCGAGGGCGACCAGCACGCCCTGGCCGAGTTGTTGACGCCGCACCGCGGCCGCCTGAAGCGCATGGTGCAGCTGCGGCTCAACCCGCGCTTGCAGGGCCGTGTCGATGCCTCCGACGTGATCCAGGACGCCCTGCTGGAAGCCAGCCAGCGCCTGCGGGAGTACCAGGACGGCCCCGGCATGCCGTTTTTCCTCTGGCTGCGCCACCTGGCGGGGCAGAAGTTGATCGACGTCCACCGCCGGCACCTCGGCGCGCAGAAGCGCGACGCCGGCCTGGAGGTGTCGCTGCACCGCGGGGCCTGGCCGGTGGCCAGCAGCGCCTCGCTGGCCGAGCAACTGCTCGGCCGGCTCACCTCGCCGTCGCAGGCCGCCGTCAAGGCCGAGTTGCGCCTGCGCGTCCAGGAGGCCCTCAACCAGCTGGAACCGCTCGACCGGGAGGTGCTGGCCCTGCGCCACTTCGAGCAGCTTAGCACCGCCGAGACCGCGGCGGCCCTGGGCATCGGCAAGTCGGCCGCCAGCAGCCGGTACGTGCGCGCCCTCAAACGGCTTAAGGACGTGCTGGCGGGCATTCCGGGCCTGCTCGGAGATTAGCGCGGTTTTAGCCCCGAAGGGGCGGCAGTCAATAGCCAGGCCCGTCAGGGCCTGGAAACCTGCAAGGGAGCCATGACCATGAGCGACGCCGACCCGTGCGCGGACCTGGTGGACCGGCTGGCGGAAGAATTCCTCACCCGGTTCCGCCGCGGCGAGCGCCCTGCCGTGCAGGACTACGCCGCGCAGTACCCGGAGTGTGCCGACCGGATCCGCGACCTGTTCCCGGCCCTGGTCGTGCTGGAGCAAGCCGCGCCCGCCTCCGACCCCGAACCCGTCAGCCCGGCCACCGCCCCGGCGGCCGCCCCCGCCGCCGGTCAGCCGGAGCAACTGGGGGACTATCGCATCCTGCGGGAGATCGGCCGCGGCGGCATGGGGGTGGTGTACGAGGCGGAGCAGCAGTCGCTGGGCCGGCGCATCGCGCTGAAAGTGTTGCCCGGCCCGGCCGCCCAGGACGCCCGGCTGCTGGCGCGCTTCCGCCGCGAGTCGCGGGCCGCCGCCCAGCTGCACCACACCAACATCGTGCCCGTCTACGAGGTCGGCCAGCAGGGCGGCCAGTGCTACTACGCCATGCAGTTCATCCGCGGTCAGGCCCTCGACGACGTGATCCGCGAGTTGCAGCACCTCCGGGCCGGCAGCGGGCACCAACCCGCCCCGGAAACGGCGGCGGCGCTGCCGGACCGTTCGGAACTGTCGTCGGTGGCGTCGAACTTCCGCCGCTACTGCCACAACGTGGCTCGACTGGGTTTACAGGCCGCCGAGGCGCTGGCCTACGCCCACGGCCGCGGTATCGTCCACCGCGACATCAAACCGGCCAACCTGCTGCTCGACACCATCGGCGTCCTGTGGGTCAGCGACTTCGGCCTGGTCAAGACACAGGACCCCGCCCTGACCGAGACCGGCGATCTCGTCGGCACGCTGCGCTACATGGCACCGGAGCGCTTCAAGGGTGAGTGCGATGCCCGGGCGGATGTCTACGCCCTGGGCTTGACGCTGTACGAACTGCTGGCGCTGCGGCCGGCCTTCGACGCCCCGGATCGCCTGCACCTGATCGAGCAGATCGGCCGCCAGGAGCCGGCCCGATTGCGCACCCTGGACCCGCGTATCCCCCGTGACCTGGAGACCATCCTCATGAAGACGATCGAGAAAGACCCGCGGCGGCGCTACCCCAGTGCGGACGAGCTGGCCGCGGACCTGCGCCGCTACCTGGCGGACGAGCCGATCAAGGCGCGGCGCACCGGCCCGCTGGAGCGGCTGGGGCGCTGGGGCCGGCGCAACCCGGTGGTGGCCGGCCTGAGCGCCGCGGTGGTGCTGGTGGCGGCGCTGGGCTTCGCGGGCGTGTTCGGGCAGATGCAGGTGGCGTGGGCCCACGCCGCCGACGCCGAGCAGAAGGAGAAGGAGGCCCAAAAGGAGCGCGACGAGGTCAAGGCGCTCAACGAGAAATTGCGGGCCGCGCAGGATCAGCTGCGGCGCACGCTGTACGCGGCACAGATCAACCTGGCGCAACATGCCTGGGATAAGGGCGGCGTCCGGCGGGTGCGGGAACTCCTGGAGCAACACCGCCCCAAGGAGGGGGAGAGCGACCTGCGCGGCTTTGAATGGTACTACCTCTACCGCCTGAGCCATACGCAGCCCGTCGCCCTCATCGAGGGTCACACCGATGCCGTCCAGGGTGTCGCCTACAGCCCCGACGGCAAGCGCCTGGCCAGCGCCTCGGCGGACAGGACGGTCAAGGTCTGGGATGCCCAGACCGGCCAGGAACTCTTTACCTTGAAGGGACACAAAAACGCCGTCCGGGCCGTGGTCTTCAGCCCGGACGGCAAACGCCTGGCCAGCGCGGGTGGTCCTTCTGGCAAGCAAGATGGGGAAGTAAAGGTGTGGGATGCCCAGACCGGCCAGGAACTGCTCACCCTCAAGGGGCACTCGTGGATCGGCAACACCGTGGCCTTCAGCCCGGACGGCAAACGCCTGGCGACGACCGGCAATCCCGATGGCAAACAAGCCACGATAACGGTATGGGACGCGCAGACCGGCCAGCAGCTCCTGGCCCTCAAGCACAACAACAAAGACCTGGTGTGCAGCGTGGCGTTCAGCAGCGACGGCAAGCGCCTTGCCACTGTCGGCGGGACCCCTTCTGGTACGGGGCCGAAACCTGTCGGCGAAGTGAAGGTGTGGGATGCCCAGACCGGCCAGGAGCTCCTCACCTTCAAGAGTCTCACCACCAGGATGCGCAGTGTGGCCTTCAGTCCAGACGGCAAACACCTGGCCACCACCCCCGGCCTTGAACATTTTGCCGAGGTGTGGGATGCCCAGACCGGCAACCAGTTATTCACGCTCAAAGGACACGCCGACCGTGTCTACCACGTCGCCTACAGCCCCGACGGCAAGCAGATCGCCACCGCTTCGGCGGACTGGACGGTCAAGTTGTGGGACGCCCAGACCGGCCAGGAACTGCGCACTTTTAAGGGACATAACGGTGCCGTCGAGGGTCTGGCCTTCAGCCCGGATAGCGAACGCCTGGCCAGTGCTTCTTCTGACCAGTCGGTGATGGTGTGGATCGCGAAGGCGGCGCAGCAGGTCCGCACTCTCAAGCACGATTCTGTGGAGACATTCAGCCGGGACGGCATGCGCCTTGTCACCAAGGGAAATGGGCTAACCGTGTGGGATTTGCAGACCGGGCAGAAACTCCTGGCTCTCCAAAACAATGGCATGATGATGCTGACCGTTAGCCCGGACGGCAAGCACCTGGCTGCCGCCAACGCATTTGGTGGTGGATTTGCAAAGCGGGAGGGTGATGTGGACGTGTGGGACGTGCTGACTGGTCAGAAACTCTACACCCTCAAGGGCGACCAGGTCGATGGCAAGAATTTCAGCAGTACCACCATCGCCTTCAGCGAGGACAGTTCGCGCCTGGCCCGCGGAACTTCAAAAGAGTTGACGGTATTTGACGTGAAAACCGGCCAGGTACTTCGCGCCATCAAGGGTGGCGTCTACATGCCGGCGTTCAGCCCGGACGGCAAGCGCCTGGCCGGCTTGGATGTATCGGACAGGCCCAAGGGGACGGTGAAGGTGTGGGATGCCCAGACCGGTAAGGAACTCCTTGCTATCAAGGTGCGCGGCGGCACGTTGTACCGTGTGGCGTACAGTCCGGATGGCAAGCGCCTGGCCAGCAAGAGTGGGTTTAAATTGGGGGGCTTCGGGGAGGTGAAAGTGTGGGATGCCCAGACGGGCCTGGAACTCTTTACCCTGAACGGGCGCTTCAGGATCGACAGCAAAGTAGCCTTCAGTCCGGACGGCAAGCGCCTGGCCATCAACGGGAAAGTGTGGGATGCCCAGACTGGCCAGGAACTCCTCACCCTCAGGGGGCACATCGGCGCGGTCAACACCATGGTCTTCAGCCCGGACGGCCAGCGCCTGGCCACCGCCGCGTCCGATGCCACCGTGAAGGTGTGGGACGCCCAGACCGGCCAGGAGCTGCTCACCTTTGAAGGTCACAGCGGGGCGGTCAATGGCGTGGCGTTCAGCCCCGACGGTCACCGCCTGGCCGCCGGTTCCAGCGACGGCACCGTGAGGATTTGGGACGCCACGCCGCTGCCAGGGAAGCGTTGACCGCCAGGCGAACCGGTGCGGCTCTCGGCGGCGAGCGGTCCACGCTCGCCGCCGTTTTTTACCGAATCCGGGTTCCAGGGCCGGCGGCGGGGCGGGCAGGGCGGGGCGCCTGGGAAATCGGTATTGTCCCCGGGAGGCTGGGTTGTGGTATGATGTGGCCCCGGCCGGCAACGGATGTCGGTCGTACCCGAACCGCAGGTGAGAAGGATCATGGGCAAGAAATCGACCTGTCCGATCAGCCGCGCCGACTTCCGCGGCTCCGCCAAACCGGTCAAGATCAACATCGGCGGCAACGAGATGATCGCCGAGGTCAAGGAGTTCTCGACCGGCTCGCTGGGCTGGTACCTGAACGGCAAGACGACCATCGAGGTCAACGGCACGCCGGTGTCCGTCCAGATCGGCGTCAACCTGACCATCGTCGGCAGCAAGGAGCTGCCCAAGGACAAGGATGACAAGGACGACACCGCCGCCGCCTGACCGACCATCCGCCGGCCGCCCCGTGGTGCAGGCGGCCCGCCTGCACCACCGCCGTGCAGGCGGGCCGCCTGCACCACGAAAGGCAGAAAGACCCGCACCGATGAGACGACTCCTGTTGACGCTGCCCGTGCTGCTAACCGTCGCGCTCGGCCTCGCCGGCGGCCAGGACCAGCCGCCGCCGAAGAAGAAACGCGGCCCCGTCCAGCTGACCGAGGCGGCGCTGGCCATCCACCGCGACGCCCTCGTCTTCGACGGCCACAACGACCTGCCGTACCAGTTGCGCGAGCAGAAGGACCTGTTCTTCCGCCGCCTCGACCTGACCCAGCACCAGAAGACGCTGCACACGGACATCCCGCGGCTGCGCAAGGGCAACGTCGGGGCGCAGTTCTGGTCCGCCTACGTCGAGGCGGAGACCGCCCACGACGGCACCGCCGTCCGCAAGACGCTCGAACAGATCGACATCATCCACCGCCTGGTGCGCCAGTACCCCGACACCTTTGAGCTGGCGCTCACCGCCGACGACATCGTCCGCATCCGCAAACAGGGCAAGATCGCGTCGCTGATTGGCGTCGAGGGCGGCCACTCCATCGACAACTCGCTCGGCGTGCTGCGCATGCTGTACGCGCTCGGCACCCGCTACATGACGCTGACGCACTCCGAGACGCTGGACTGGGCCGACTCCGCGACCGACAAGGCGAAGAACAACGGCCTGTCGGAGTTCGGCGAACAGGTGGTGCTGGAGATGAACCGCCTGGGCATGCTGGTGGACATTTCGCACGTCTCGGCGGAGACGATGCGGCACGCGCTGAAGGTGACGAAGGCGCCGGTGATCGCGTCGCACTCGTCGGCGTTCGCGCTGGCGAACCACCCGCGCAACGTGCCGGACGACGTGCTCAAACTGGTGACGAAGAACGGCGGCGTCATCATGGTCAACTTCTACTCCGGCTTCATCACGCCGGAGGGGGCGCGGGCCATGAAGGACATGTTCCAGGTCGGCCGCAAACTGCGCAAGCAATACCCCAACGAGAAGGAGTTCCAGGAGGCGTTCGGCCAGTGGCGAAAGGCGCACCCGTTCCCGACCGGTGGCGTGCATGACGTGGTCGATCACATCGAGCACATCATCAAGGTGGCGGGCATCGATCACGTCGGCCTCGGCTCGGACTACGACGGCATCAACAGTGCGCCGCGGCAGCTGGAAGACGTGTCGTGCTACCCGTACATCACACAGGAGCTGCTGAACCGCGGCTACAACCGCGAGCAGATTCACAAGGTACTCGGCGGCAACGTGCTGCGGGCGCTGCGGCAGGCGGAGGCGGTGGCACGCGATCTGCAAAAAGTTAAATGAACCTCGTGGCGGCGCCAGCGGGATTGGGTATACTGCGGATATTTGGCGACCCTGCTCATCCCCGCTCGGAGTTGTCTCGTGATCGACCCGCTGGAAGCCAATCCGTTCAAACTTCCCTCGGCCGCCCCGCTCGGAACCTACCGGCCGCTGCCGTCGTGGCTGGCGCGGCGGCTGCTGCGTCGGGACGAGCAAGTCACCTGGGTGCGCGGCCCACGCTGGAACCCGGGGCTGGAGCGTTACATCACCCACCCCGGGTTGTTCCTCTTCGCCCTGGCCCTGGCCGCGCTCTGTCTGGGGGCTGGCTGGTTGCACGCCGCGGCGAACCGCACTCGCTTCCCGGAGGCGGCGATCCTGGTCGCCGCCGCCGTCTTCTTCGGGGCCGTGCTGATTCTGGCTTACGCCAACGCCTACTTCACCCGCCTGGTTGTGACCAACTTCCGCCTGATGATCGTGCAGGGCTACGAGCTGTGCAAGATCTGGAACATCCACGATCTGCCGCTGTCGCTGCGCCACTACGGCCGCGCGCCGGCGGCGGTGGCGAGAGCTGGACCGTCAACCTGGACGCCCTGCAATCCATGCTCGGCGGCGGCACGGATCAGTTCGTCGATTCCAAAAAAGTCCTGGCGCTCGGCAAGCAACTGGATCAGATCAAGGCCCGCGAGCAGGACCGTTCCTGATGCCGGCGGAGTTCCCCGGGCCCTTTACCGGCGCGCGTCCGAAATGATACACTGACAATATCGTTTCTTGCGCCTCCTCAAGGGCCCATCTCATGCACACGCTGCGCAGCCTGGCGGTTTTGACGCTTCTGATGGCGGCCCCCGCGGTCGGGCGAGCTGGCCTGTATTATTCCGGCGAGGTCCTGGCGGAACTGCCGTCGCAGTGGCGTGGCTACCTGCTCGACCAGCGCACGCTGCGGCAGATCGCGGTCAAGCCGGCCGGCGGCACGAGCGCCAGCACGGCCCGCGTCCACTACCGCGCCGAGGCGGCGAAGCTCGAAGCGGCGGCCAAGAAAGGCAAGCTCAGCGCCGACCAGCTGGCGGACCTCGGCGCCCTGTACGTTCGCCTGGGCGAAGCGGGCAAGGCGGTGGCGCTGCTCCGCGAGGCGCAGCGGTCGCATCCGAAGCATTTCGCCATCAACGCCAACCTCGGCACCGCCTGGCAACTGCACGGCGACCTGGCGCAGGCGGCGCTGGCGCTGCAGCAGGCGGTGAAGCTGGCCCCCGGCAAGTTCCAGCAGGCGGAGGAGTATCACCTCAAGCTGGTCCGGCTCCGGCTCAAGAGCAAGAAGGCCGACGCGCTGGACAATCTGTTCGGCGTGCGCTACGTGGACGACATGGGCGGCTACACGCCGGGCAAGCTGGCGGCGGCGGAGAAGAAGAAGCTGCCGGCAGCGTCGATCGCAGTGGTGCAGCAGCTGGGTCTGTGGCTGCCGGCGGACGGTCGCTTGCTGTGGCAACTGGCGGAACTGGCGAACGCCCACGGCGACGTGCGCACAGCAGCGGCCATGTTCGACGGCTGTGTGACGCAGTTCAACCTGGGCGCCGCGGAATTGCGCAAGCACCGCCAAATAACGCGCGCCGCCGCGGACGAGCTGGCGAAGGACAGCACGGCGGGCCACGAGAATCCGAACCACGTCGCGGGTCTGCCGGCGCGCTCGCGGCGGCCGCTGGTGAACAAGATCGACCCGAGCACGCTGCCGCCCATCGATCCCAAGGGCGTCAACGCCCTGCCCTGGGCAGTGCTGGCCGACACCAGCATCGACAAGCAGGCGAAGCCGACCTTCCCGAAGTACCTGCGCGAGCTGGAGGGCAAGCTGGTGACGCTCACCGGCTTCATGCAGCCGCTGGGCGACAACACCCAGGAGTGCCGTACTTTCTTGCTGATCGAATACCCCGTCGGCTGCTGGTTCTGCGAGATGCCGGAGCTGACCGGCATGATTTACGTCGAGCTGCCGCGGGGCAAAACCGTCACCTACGCGCGCGACCTGCGGCGCGTCACGGGCCGCCTGGCCCTAAACGCCACCGACCCCGAGGAGTTTCTGTACACGCTCCGGGAAGCCAGGGTCGCGGAAGTGGATTGAACGGGGCTTGAGGGTTACGGTTCGAGATGTCTTTGCCCCGAAGGGGCGGAACAACTTAGCCCAGGGCAACGCCCTGGGCTAAGTTGTCCCGCCCCTTGGGGGCGAAGAACCTCACTTCGCCTGGCGTAAACAAGGAGTCCGAGATGGCCTTAACCCAACAGCAAATCGAGCAGCAAAAGCAACAGGCGGAGGAGTTGCTGTTCGCCGGCCCGCAGACGTTGGGCTTCGCCAAAAGCCTGTTCTTCGGCCACTTCAACGCGCCGCTGCTGTTCCCCTACCCGCAACTGCCCGCGGCGGAACAGGCGGTCGTGGACGCGGCTGTCGCCGAGGTGCGCCGCTTCGCCGACGAGCACATCGACGCCGCCGCCATCGACCGCAACGCCGACATCCCGCCCGAGGTCGTTCACGGCCTCGCCGAGCTGGGCGTCCTCGGCATGACGGCACCGCGCGAGTACGGCGGCCGCGGCTTCTCGCAGATGGGCTACTGCAAGATCATGGAGGTCATCGGCGGCCACGACAGCTCCACCGCCGTCTTCGTCAACGCGCACCACTCCATCGGCATTCGCGCCCTGCTGCTGTTTGGCACGCCGGAGCAGAAGGCAAAATGGCTGCCGGACCTGGTCAGCGGCAAGAAACTCGCGGCGTTCGCCCTGACCGAGCCGGAGGCCGGCTCCGACGCCGCCAACGTGCAGACCACCGCCACGCCCAGCGCCGACGGCAAGACGTTCCTGCTCAACGGCACCAAGCGCTACATCACCAACGGTGCCATCGCCCAGGTGTTGACCGTCATGGCGCGGACCCCCATCCCTGGGAGCAGCGAGACGAAGATCACCGCGTTTCTGGTGACGCCGGACATGCCCGGCTTCGAGGTGTTGGAAGCGCGGATGCCGAAGGTCGGCATTCGCGGCACCGCGACCGGCCGGCTGGCGTTCCATGACATGCCGGTGCCGGCGGAGAACATTTTGGGCCAGATGGGCAAGGGCCTGCGCGTGGCGTTGACGGTACTGGACTTCGGCCGCACCACCTTCGGCGCCAGCTGCACCGGCGCGGCCAGGATCTGCCTGCGTGCCGCCGTCAAGCACGCCAACCACCGCGAGCAGTTCAAGCAGAAGCTCGGCGACTTCGAGCT
Source organism: uncultured Gemmataceae bacterium (assembly GCA_963750165.1). Lineage (GTDB taxonomy): Bacteria > Planctomycetota > Planctomycetia > Gemmatales > Gemmataceae > CAVVPN01. Next base: position 3,382,612 of record CAVVPN010000003.1, read on the forward strand.
GGTCAAGAAGAAGATCGCCTACATGGCGGCGCACGCCTTCGCGATGGAGGCAACCACGACGCTGTGCGCGTCATTCATCGACCGCGGCGCCGAGGATTACATGCTGGAAACGGCCATGCTCAAGGTGTGGTCCACCGAGGCACTGTGGCAGATCGTCAACGACACCATTCAGATTTACGGCGGTCAGGCGTTCTTCACCGACGAGCCCTACGAGCGCATGATGCGTGACGCCCGGCTGAACCAGATCGGCGAGGGCGCTAACGACGTGCTGCGGGCGTTCATCGCCCTGGTGGGCCTGCGCGGCGTCGGCGAGCACTTGCAGGGCGTGCTGTCGGCGATCAAGCATCCGCTCAAGGGCCTGGGCACGCTCTGGCAGTTCGGCCGTGAACAGGTGCAGTCGTGGCTGTCGGTGCCGGAGGTGCCGGTGCAGAGCGCCGCGCTGCGGCACGAGGCCCGCGAACTGGGCAAGCGCGTCCGCGACTTCGGCGCCGCCGTGCAGACGCTGCTGCGGCAGTATCGCGAGGCCGTGCTGGAACGGCAGTACCAGCAGGAGCGTGTCGCCGAGGCGGCTTGTGAACTGTATGCCTCCAGCTGCACGCTCAGCCGGCTCGACCACCTGCTGACGCACGGCAACGGCCACGCGCAGGAACTGGAACGCGACGTGAGCGCCGGCCGTTACTTCCTGCGAATTTCCAACCGCCGCATTCAGCAGCAGCTGGCCGCACTGGCCGACAACGACGACGCCCAGACGACCCCGGCCGCTGACGTGGCGCTGAAGGGATATTGAGAATTGCAGATTGAAAGACAGCAGGGTTCTGGTCTTTCAATCTGCAATCTGCAATCGTATTAGGCCAGGTGGACCGCGAGTGCCCGGCGGCGATGATACCACCAGCCACCGCCGACCGTCACCAGGCCGAGGACCGCCAGCACGAATGCGGACGGCTCCGGCACCGACGAAACCGTGATGGTCGCCACAGCGCCGAGGCTGCCCACGGTGCCGGAGGTCGGGTTGCCCGGCGGCACGTACGGCCCCACTGTCACCGTGTAGGTGTGGTTGCCGATCGTCTGGGTCTGGGTCACCGGCGACGTGGGCGTCTCGACCAGTTGGGCGGAGCCCTGGGACAACGTGCCGTTAAACTGGCCGGAGAAGTACATCTGGTTGGACTTGCCCGACGCGAAGTCCGTGACGTACAGCGTCAGGGTGAAGCCCACGTTCTGAAAGACGGCCGGGTTCTTGGCGATGTCGGTGGTGGGCGAGGCCCAGGTGGTGATGTTGGTGGCGATCAGGGTCGTGTTGCCCTCCGCCTTGGCCGGCGACTCGTTGCTCAGGGTGATCTTCCCCAGCGTCGGGTCGTTGGTGGAATACAGGGTTGTCTTGTCGGGCGTGAAGTTAAACTCGGCGATGTAGTCGGCGCGGGCCAGGCTGCCCGTGCTCAGGCAGACGGCGACGGCGAGCGCGAACAGGCGCAACGCGGCGTATTTCATACACCAGGCTCCTTTCCAATCCGTTGAGCGAGAGACCAGCAGCGGTTCAGTTTTGACAGCCGACGCCCGGCTGCCGCACACCCAATCACGACCAGACAACGCCGGCCTGCGCCGCGGGCCGCGGGCCGCCGGGACCGTTTCCCGAAAGCGGGCGGCATACTAAGGCAGTTGGCTCGGAGTGTCAAGCCAGACTAAAAACGGCGGTGCGTCTCTGGAATTTGGCGCGCGGCGCGGCGTCAGCCCGCCGGTGCTCCGTAGTACCGGCGGGCTGACGCCGCGCCGCGCCGCGCCAGGGTCACTTCAGCGAAATCACATGGTTGCTGAGGCGCTCGAAGCCCGCGTCGGTGACCAGGTAATTGTTCTCGATTCGCAGGCCGCCAACGTGGGGCACGTACAGCCCCGGCTCCAGCGTCACCACGTCGCCGGCCAGCAGCGCTCGCTCGGAGTGCCGCACAAAAAACGGCGATTCCGGGTGCATCAGCCCCAGGCCGTGGCCGGCGTGGTGCGGGAAATACTCCGCCATGCCCGCCTGTTCAAAGACGCCGCGCACCGCGTCATACACTTCCTGGCACGCCGTCTCGGCCCGCAGTTGTGCCTCGCCGGCCGCCATCGCCGCGGTACACAGCTCGAACAGCCGGTGCTGCTCCGCGGTCGGGGCGCCGCCGACGACCAGCGTGTTCGTGAAGTCGCTGCGGTAGCCGCCGATCACCACGGAATAATCCAGGATGAACATGTCACCGGACTGCAAGACGCGTTGCGTCGGCGGGCCGCCGCGCCGTGCCGGCCCCGTGCATACCGCGAAGTCGCCGTAGACGATGACCGGGTGCCCCGCCGCCGCCGTGCAGGCGCTCTGGACACCGCGGTACACGTCCAGTTCCGTCATGCCGCCATGCACGTGCGTCCGCGCCCAGGCGTGGCCCGCGTCGGTCGCATGCATGCAGCGGCGCAGCAGGTCGATTTCATCGGCGTCCTTTTGCCGCCGCAGGTGGGTCAACACCTCGGTGATGAGCCGGCCGATTTCCCTACCGGGGTAGTCGTCCGCGACAAACGTACCGGCCTCCATCAGGGCGCAAACCTCGTCGTTCAGAGCCAGTTGTCGAGGCTCGTGGCCGGGCGATTGGCCGTCGTACCAGTTCACCACCTCGCGCACATCCACGTGCGCCTCCTTCACGGAGGCCGGCAGGCGGTTGTCGTGGATGAGCGTGGCATGGCCGTCGCGGCGCAGCAACAGGTAGCCGCCAAAGCCGCCGCCCAGGCTGAACGGATCGACGTAAAAATTCGCCAGGTACATCAGGTGGATGGGTTGGCCGATCAGGACGCGGTCCTCGGTGAGGAACGACGCCTCCTGCCAGAAGCGTTGGCGGCGCTGGTGGCAACCCTCGGCGCTGAGGAGCATGTTGTGCAGACCTCCGAAAAGCGGTTGCGTCGGTGGGGACGCGGTCCCGATGTGGAAACCCGGCGTCGCCTCTTATAGAACACTACCATGCCGACGGTCCCGACGACAGGGGAGGGCTCGTGTCCCTAGCGCTACTGGACAAGCGGGAAACCCGCATTCGACGCATGTTCGATAACATCGCGCCGAGTTACGACCTGCTCAACCACCTGTTGAGCCTGAACATCGACCACTACTGGCGCTGGCGGACCACCCGGCTAGCGCCGCCGACAGGCGACGGCCCCATCCTCGACCTGTGTACAGGGACCGGCGACCTGGCGCTGGCCTACGACCGCGCCGCCGCTGGCCGGGTGCCCATCATCGGAGCGGATTTTTCGTCGGCAATGCTGGCGCGGGCGGCCGTCAAGGTGCGGCAGCGGCGGGCGGTCGGGCGCATCCGCTTGCTGGAAGCGGATGCTCAGCGGCTGCCGTTCCCGGACGACACGTTTCAGATCACGACGGTGGCGTTCGGTCTGCGCAACGTCACCGACACCGACCGCGGCCTGGCGGAGATGGTGCGGGTGACACGGCCTGGCGGCCGGGTGGCGATCCTGGAGTTCGCGCGGCCGCGCGGCCGGCTGCTGGGACGGTTGTATCAGTTCTACTTCCGCCGGGTGCTGCCGGTCATCGGCCAGACAATCTCGCGCAGCAAGGACAATGCGTATCGCTATCTGCCGGCCAGCGTGCAGGAGTTCCCCGACGGCGAGGTGCTGGCGGAGCGACTGCGGCGGCACCGGCTGCGCGACGTGCGCTGGTGGCCGCTGACGTTCGGGGCGGCGGCGGTGTACGTTGGGGTGAAATAATTGCGGCACGGCGGTCGCCGGCTGGGTATGATGCTGGTTGGTATGGAGGCAACTTTTCCCCAACGGGAGACCATCCCATGAACGCGCTCCGAGTCTCCGCGCCGGCAACGGTGGTTATCGGCCTGATCGCCGTGGCCCTGTCCACGAGCCCGCTGCGGGCACAGCCCCCGGGCCAAACCCTCCCCCTCAAAGCGCAGGCGGCGCTGGCGGAAAAGCAGGTCGCCATCAAGCGCACCGCCGTCAAGATCGCCGACGTGTACCGGGTCATCGCCGAGGCCAAGCTGAAGGCGCTGAAGGCCAGGGCGGACGCCGCCAGGGCGCAGGTCGCGATCGCCAAACTCCATCTGGAGAACACGGAGCAGCTGCAGAAGCAGGCCATCGTCTCTGCGCGTGAGGTCCAGGAGTTTCGGGCCAAGCTTAACGTGGCCAGCGCCGCGGCGGTGGACGCCGAATCCCAGGTCGAGGTCGGCGCCGCGGAGGTCCTGCTGGAGACCGCCCGCCGCGAGTTGGCACAGGCAGAACTGGCGGAGGCGGAACTGCGCCTCCAGCTGCTGCAAGACCAGGCGAAGGCGAAATAACCGTGAGCCCCAACCAGGCGGAGGCGGGAAACCCATGCGCAACCAATGGCGCTGTGCGGTGTGTGCGTTAGTGTTCGCCGGGTGGCTGACCGGCTCGTCCGCACAGGGGCAGCAACCTGCCACGGTTGTCGTCCGCTCCGTGAAGCCCATGGGCGACGGGAAGGCCATGTCGCGCGCCTGGATCATGCCCCACGGACTGACTTGGGAGGACTACGAGCGCATCAAAAAACTCGACGGGGTGGTCGGCGTGCTGCCGCTGCGCATCTTTCCGCAGGAAGTACACCACGAAGCCAAAGCGAGCAACGCCCGTCTCGTCGCCACCACGGAGGGCTACGCGAAATTCCATGACGTGCCGCTGGCCGCCGGCCGGTTCCTCAACCAGATGGACGAGGGCGACGACCAGCGCATCCGCACCGTGGTCGTGCTCGGGGTGCAGCTGGCAGCGGAGTTGTTTCCCAAGGGGAATGCCGTCGGCCAATCCATCATGCTGAACAAGGAACAGTATGTCGTGGTGGGCGTCGTCCGCAACCGCCTGCCGCGCAAGCCCGGCGCCAACCAACTGGCCGAGGACTACAACCGCGACGTGTACATGCCCATCAAGACGTGCCAGGTACGCTACGGCGATAAAATCACCATCCGCCAGGGCGGCGCCAGAACCGGGGAACAGGTGCAGCTGCACCAAATCCTCGTCAACGTTCGCCAGGGACGGGCGGAGGCCGTGGCTAAAGTGGCCCGCGAACTGCTGGGCAAACATCACAATAAAAAGGACTGGGACGTGTCCGTGCGTTAACGTGTCACTCCGATCTCGATTCCTTTCCCCAAGGAGAGCCCATGTTCCGACGACTCGCAACGTTCGCTCTGGTGGCGGGCTGTCTACCGCTGCTGACCGGCTGCATCGACATGACGCAGACCATCACCCTGAACCCGGACGGCAAGGGCAAGGTGGTGTACGACGCCACCGTCTCGCCCCTGCTGGCGGGCGGCGGCCTGCTGAAGATGGGCGGGCCCAACGCCAAGGAGAAGACGCCGGAGGAAATGCTTCAGGAATTCGCCAAGGGCATGCTGGAGAAAAAGGGCGTGACGGCCTGGAAGGACGTGTCGGTCAAGTGGACCAACGAGGGCAAGCTGCACTTCGTCGGCACCGCCTACTTCGAGAACCTCGACGACCTGGAAGGGGTCGGCGGTGACAACAAGCCTGGCGGCGGCGGCCCTCCCGGAGGCGGCCAGTCGGTCGGGCAGTTCACGATCACGAAGGAGAAAAATATCTGGAAGATCACGGGCAAGAAGGCCGGGAACCCGGTCGGCCCGGTCATCAACCCGAACCCCAACCCCAACCAGCCGATGTTCGATCCGACCAAGGCGACGCCCAAGGAGTGGGACGACATGGTGCTGAAAATGCGCATCGGCTACCAGTCGATGAAGCCGTTCCTGGTCATGATGCTGAGCGACCTGAAGGTGAAAACGGTGTACCGGCTGCCCGGTGAGGTGACGGAGGCCAAGGGTTTCAAGAAGGCGGGCGCCGGGGTGGTGGCGCACACGATGGACGGTGAAAAGATCATGGAGGGCTTCAAGAAGTTCATGACGCAGGACGCCGTCGCCTGGAAGCGGATGATGCAACAGATGAATAACCAGCCGGTCAACCCGCAAGTGCTGATGGAGAAATTGGGGTTCCCGGCGGAAATGATGGAGCCGAGCCTGACGCTGCGCGTGGAGGGCAAGGATCAGTTCGACTACGCCAAGGAGGTGCAGGGGGCCCGGACGCAGTACCCGCGGCTGCGCGAACAGCTGAAGCTGGACGCCGGCGTGAAACTGCCTGGGGAGCAGTAACCCAACGGGCCGGCGAGCGGGGACGCGTCAGCGCCCCGTGACGGGAGCACGGGGCGCTGACGCGACCCCGCTCGCCGGAGGAGGGCGGTCATGACCCAGGTGAAAGCGGTCGCCGACTGGATGGCGGAACGCGGCCTGACGCTGGCCCAGCTGGTCACGGCGGCGGCGCTGGACGAGCGCGTCGTCACGGCCATCGCCCAGGGCCGCTACACCCCCAGCCCGGAGCAGCGCCGCCGTCTGGCCGCGGCCCTGGGGGTGAGTCCCGAACAGGTGGCGTGGGGCCATCAGGTGGAGGTGGCGCACGTGTACGGCCACGGCCCACAATTCGGCCGCAGCCCATGAGGATGAAGCGATGGCAGACACACTCCGAAGCGTCGATCAGCTGTGCGTCGAGCACGGCCTGGACGCGCGCCAGTTGGCGGAGCGCGCCGGGCTGGACGAGCAGCGCGTCGCGGCCATCGTGCTGGGCCGCTGGACGCCGAGCCCGCAGGAGCGCGACGCCATCGCCGGCGTGTTCGGCCTGACGCGCGACCAGATTATTTGGGGGCACAAGACGCCCATTCAGCACCTGTACGGACAGGGGCCGGCGTGAGGGGCCGGGATCGGAAACGGACGGAGCAGTGATGGAGACGGATCAAGAACATTTGCTCATCCGCGCCACCCGCGGTGAATCCGTGGAGCGGCCGCCGGTGTGGGCCATGCGCCAGGCCGGCCGCTGGGATCCTGAGTTCAACCGCGTCCGCGCCGGACTGCCGTTCTACGAGTTCTCCGAAAACGTCGAGTTGGCCGCCGAGGCGTCACTGCTGCCGCGGCGCTTCGGTGTCGATGCGATCATCCTCTTTTACGACATCACCACGCTGACCGTGGCGATGGGCCAGCCGTTCACGCTGCGGCCTGCCATCGGCCCGGTGCCGGACTGGCCGGTGCGCGCGCTGACCGACGTGGACCGCCTCGCCGTGGAACCCGACCCCGAGCGCTTCCGCCACGTCCGCGACCTGCTCCAGCAGGTCCGCGCCGCACTGCACGGCGAACTGCCGGTGATCGTCTTCGCCGGGGCGCCGTTCACCCTGGCGACCTACAGCATCGGCACCGGCAAGAACCTCGCCGCCACGCGCCGCTTCGCCGCCGAGCAACCGCTCGTCTGGGGCCGCCTGCTCGACAAGTTGACCACCGCAACCGTTCACTTCCTGCGTGTCCTGGTGCGCGAGGGCGCCCAGGTGTATCAGCTCTTCGACTCCTGGGCGGGCATGCTGGCGCCGGAAGAGTACCAGCGCTGGGCGCAACCGCAGCACACGGCCGTCTTCGCCGGCGTGACCGGTGTGCCGCGCATCCTGTTCGTCAAGGAGTGTCCCTACCTCGATCGCATGACGCAAACCGGCGCCGACGTGATTAGCCTCGGCGTGACGCACGACCTGGCGGCGGCCCGGCAGCAGTATCCGCGGCTGTCGTTCCAGGGCAACGTCGATGAGGCACTGCTGCGCACGGGCACACCGGAGCAGGTGGCGGAGGCGACGCGGCGCTGCGTTCTGCAGGGCGGCGGCCGGCGCCACATCGTCAACCTCAGCCACGGCCTCGACCGGGCCACGCCGGTCGCCAACTTCGAGGCGTATGTGCGCGCCGCCCGCGGCGGCTGAGAGCCAGGCGTCGAAGAGGAACTACGGATCACACGGATCACACGGATAAAGGACACCGAGCGATGGGTTCCCTGGGGAGCCCAGAAAATGCTCATCCTCTCTGGCTCCTTCTATTCATCTTTTTAATCCGTGTTGTCCGTGTGATCCGTGGTTCCTGTTTTCGCTTCGCTTGAAAGGGGTGGCGAGGTGCTGAACAAGCCGGGGGCGGGGCCGCCGCGGGTGCTGTGCGAGGCGCGCGGCGTCTGGCACGAATTCAAGCTGCCGCACGGCAAGCCGCTGTGCGTGCTGGAGGACGTGAACGTCACCGTCCGCGCCGACGAGGTGGTGGCGCTGCTGGGCCCGTCGGGCTGCGGCAAATCGACCATCCTGCGCATCCTGGCCGGACTGATCCGGCCGACGCGCGGCGAGGTGCTGTACCACGGTCAACCGCTGACGGGCCTGAACCCGGGCACGGCGGTGGTGTTCCAGAGTTTCGCGCTGCTGCCGTGGATGACGGTGGCGGAAAACGTCGAGGCGGTGCTGCGGGCGGCGGGGGTGGCACCGGCGGCGGAGCAGGCGCAGCGGGCGATCAACCTGGTGGGGCTGGGCGGCTTCGAGGCGTCGTATCCGCGCGAACTGTCCGGTGGCATGAAGCAGCGCGTCGGCATGGCGCGGGCGCTGGCGGTGGACCCGGAAATCCTGCTCATGGACGAACCGTTCAGCCAGGTGGACGCGCTCACCGCGGAGAGCCTGCGAGCGGAGGTGCTCGACATCTGGGGCACCGTCGGCCGCAATCCCTCCGCGATTTTACTGGTCAGCCACGACATCAAGGAAGTGGCGTTCATGGCCGACCGCATCGTCATCCTGAGCGCCAACCCCGGCCGCGTCCGCACGGTCGTCGAGAACCCGCTGCCGCGGCCGCGCGACTACCGCTCGCCGCAACTGCTCGCGCTGGTCGATCACCTGCACGAGATCATCACCGGCCACGAACTGCCCGATCAGCCGCCCACCGCACCGGCAGAGTTTGAGGCGCTGCCCGAGGCGGGGGTCGGCGAGATCATCGGCCTGCTGGAATACCTGGACGCCCGCAGCGGCCGCGAGAACGTCTTCCGCATCGCCGCGGAACTGCACCGGCCGTTCGGCGGCATGATCGCCGTGGCCAAGGCCGCCGAGATGCTGGATTTCGTGGACACGCCGCGGCAGCTGGTGGTGCTGGACCCGCCGGGCCAGCGCTTCGTGCGGGCGGCGCCGGAGGAGCGGCCGGCGCTGTGGCGCGAGCAACTGCTGCGTCTGCGGCTGTTCCGCGAACTGCACGAGGCGCTGAAGCGAGAGGGTGACGAGGGGCTGACACGGCACTTCGTGCTGGAGACGATCATCCTGCGACTACCGCAGGAGAATTACGAGCGGACGTTTGAGACGCTGGTCCGCTGGGGGCGCTACGGCGAGTTGTTCGTCTACGATGAGGCGACGGAGCGCCTGACGCTGTCGAAGGAGGGGGCCGCGGTTGTGTGAGGCAACCGGCCCCACCTCCCCGTTGCCGGAAAACGTGCCGGCGAGTGCTGCCGCTTGCGGCCTGGCAGCCCTGACTGCTTTCGTTACGATGGCAGAGCAGGCTGGGACGACCCGGCCCTGGATGTGTACGAGCAATACCGGAAAAATCCATGAGCCGCGGGGACGCCTCATTCCGTCGGTCCTTCCAGCATTTTCTCAAAGCACACACTGCGCGGGTCGTCGCGGTAGTAGCCATAACACTCGATCCGGTGGTAGCCGGCTGTCTCATACAACTGCATCGCTTCGGGCTGCATGATGCCCGTCTCCAGGCGGAGGCGGAGGAAATCTTGCTGCCGGGCAAACGCCTCCAGCTCGGCCAGGATACGACGGGCGATGCCGCGGCGGCGCGCCTCCGGCGCGACGTACATGCGCTTGATCTCGGCCAGGTCCGGACCCAGCGGCCGCAGCGCCCCGCAGCCGACGGCGCGACCGTCCAGCCGGGCCAGCAGGAAGACGGCGCGCGGCGCCAGCACCTGCTCGGGCAGGAAGTCGCCGGGGCCGTCGTCGCCGTAGCGGCGGCCGAATTCTTGCAGCAGGCTGGCGATCAGCGCCGCGGCCTCGGACGCGCGCGGATCGGCGGGTTCGATGAGCAGTTCCGCAGTGTTAGCGTCGGGGGTCATGGGTGGGCTCGGCTCCAGCGGGCGGCCAGCACTTCGCCGCCGGCCCCGACGGCGACGCCGACAGTGTAGCAGGCGAGGTCGCTCCATGCAAACGTGTCGCCCAGCACCAGTTGCCCGGGCAGCGTCCGCCGTAGTGCATCGATCCAGGGAGCGTGATACAGCTGGCTGATTTCGATCAGGAAGGCGAAGCCGAGCGCCAGCACCGCCACGCGGCGCGTGGCCAGCCGCGGCAGCAAAAAACCAAAGCCGAGGAACACCACCAGGGCCCACAACGTATCGCCGGCGTAGGCGGCGACGAACGGCGGCAGTGGGACGTGTCTGGAGCGCGAGCCGAGGCCGAGCGGGATGACGACTGCGATGAACAGGGCGTATGCCAGGCGCCACCGCGGCCGGGCCGCCGCGTCGGGGTGGACCAGCCAGAGGTTGCGGAGCATGAAGGGAATCCTCCTGCGGCGTAGGCTAACACAGCAGGAGGACCGCGGCAAGGCGCTGCGGAGGTCAGCCCCGACCTGCCCGCCGGCGCCAGCCCCAGCGTAGTCCCAGGGCACCGGCCGCCAGGCCAGCCAGTGTGAGCGTGGCCGGCTCCGGGACGCTGGTGACCGGCGGCGGCGTCGGGTTGCCGCCGCCACTGCCCGGGACCACCATCACGTTGGCTCCGATCATGCCCTGCACGCCCGAGCCCGTCGGCCCCGGAGCGGCGAACAGGCCGATGACCACACCGTAGTTGTTGCCGCCCAGCATCGCCTGCTGAGTCAGGGGGCTGTTGAATTGGTTGAGCAGCCCCTGGTCGGTCGTACCGCTCAGCACGCCGCTGAAGGACAGGTCGGCCGTCGTCCCGGAGGCCTGATCGGTCAGGTGCATGGTGAGCGAGTAGGCCCCGTTGGTGACGACGCCGGTGGGGCCGAACGCTTTGAGCATCACGGCCGGCACACCATCTTCGCCGTTGGTCCCACTGCCGAACGACGGGATGAACTGAACGCCGCCGCCGGTGTTGTTGAGCACCTCGGTGGTGCCCGACCAACCGTAGTTCCAGGAAATGTTATCCGCCCGGGCGCTGGCCGCCGCGCAGGCGAGCCAGCAGACCAGGATACCGAGCAGCGCCCGAACGTTTCGCATGGGTCGGGTCCTTTTTCCGTGGGGTCGCGGGGTCGGGCGTTTGTCGGCGCCCGGTTGCGGAAAAGTCGGGAGGATATGTAGCAACATTCCGGAAAGAATCAATGCTGAATCAGTCCAGCGTGCGCCTCCGAAATTTGACGCGCGGCGCGGCGGGCGCCGGCACCTGCTCAAATCCAGAGGCATACCCAACAGCGACAATCGACCTGAAAAAGCGCTTGACGGACAGGGTATCGTCTGTTTTATTCTACCTTTACCAGCGTTCCGACAGGCGGCGGTGACTGGGCGACGCCGACGCCGGGGCGCTGGCCATTTTCTTTTCCAATCCCCCCATCCCTTCAACGTTTCCAGGGATTCGGACTTCCCTTGTCAAGGGGGCGAGCGTCCCCTTAAATAGCGGAAAAGTTGTCAGCCCGTTTTCTCTGCTTGCGAAAGGAACTCAAGCGTGGTCCCAAGCGTTGCGGTGGTCGGCGCGACCGGTGCGGTCGGCGAAATCATGCGGCAGGTGCTCACCGAGCACGCATTCCCTCTGCGTGCCATTAAATTCCTCGCCTCCGAACGTAGCGCGGGCAAACCCATCGAGTTCCAGGGCAAAAAATACCTCGTCGAGCCGCTCCGTCCCGAAGCGTTCCTCGGCGTGGACATCGTGCTGTCCAGCACGCCGGCACTGGTCAGCCGCGAGTACAGCCCCATCGCCGCGAAGGCCGGCGCCGTCGTCGTGGACAACTCCAGCGCCTGGCGCATGGACCCGGAGGTGCCGCTGGTGGTGCCCGAGGTCAACGCCCACACGCTGGAACGCATCCCCAAAGGTATCGTCGCCAACCCAAACTGCTCGACCATTCAGATGGTGGTGGCGCTGAAACCGCTGCACGACCTGGCGAAGATCAAGCGCGTGGTCGTCTCGACGTACCAGGCGTCGTCCGGCAAGGGCGCGACGGGCTTGATGGACCTGGACGCGCAACTGCGGTCGATTGGCCGCGGTGAGAAAATGCCGGCGGCGAAGGCGCACGCGGCGCAGCTGGCGGGCAACGTGCTGCCGCACGACTGGAAGGCTGGCGACGAGGGCTACTCCGAGGAGGAGTGGAAGATGGTGCGCGAGACGCGCAAGATCATGGGCGACGACGCCATTCAGGTGTCGCCGACAACGGTGCGCGTGCCGGTGCGCATCGGCCACTCCGAGGCGGTGAATATCGAGTTCCATAACCCCATCACGGTGGAGCAGGCTCGCGCGGCGCTGCGCCGCGCCCCCGGCGTGGTGCTGCTGGACGACCCGGCCAGGGGCGAGGTGCCGCTGCCGCTGCACTGCGAGGGCCGCGACGAGGTGTTCGTGGGCCGCATCCGCCGCGACTCGACGGTCGCCAACGGCCTGAACATCTGGGTGGTCGCCGACAATCTGCGCAAGGGCGCCGCGACCAACGCGGTGCAGATCGCCGAGGTGCTGGTGCAGCGCGGCTGGCTGCCACGGAAGTAAAGAGGATTTCACCGCAGAGCACGCGAAGCGCGAGAGAAAAGACAAAAGAATTGTTGATCCATTTCTTTGTCTTCTCTCTGCGCTCCGCGTGCTCTGCGGTGAATTTTTTTATGAGGAACATCAAGCTGACGGTTTCCTATGACGGCACGGACTTCAATGGCTGGCAGACGCAGCCCGGCTACCGCACCGTGCAGGAGACCCTGGAGAAGGCGCTCGCGGAGTTGACCGGCGAGCCGCGCGTCCGCGTCAACGCCAGCGGCCGCACCGACGCCGGCGTTCACGCCGTCGGCCAGGTCGTCAACTTCTACACCAACACCCACCACAGTCCCGAAACCATCGTCCGCGCCGTCAACGCCCGGTTGCCGCACGACCTTGCGGTGCGCGACGGCTGCGACGTGCCGGAGGCGTTCGACGCCAACCTCGACGCGCTGCGCAAGCTGTACCGCTACGTCATCCACGACGGGGCGGTGCCGGACGTGTTCCTGCGCCGCTACTGTTGCCAGGCCCGCCGGCCACTGGACGCCGACGCCATGCGCCGCGCCGCGGCGCCGCTACAGGGGCGGCATGATTTCCACAGCTTCGAGACGGACTGGCCGAATCGCATGTCGAGCGTGCGCACCATCACGCACCTGGGCGTCAGCCGCTTCGGCGACTGGATCTGGATCGACGTGGAGGCGGACGGCTTCCTGTACAATATGGTGCGCGCCATCGCCGGTACGCTGATGAACGTCGGCCGCGGGTTCTGGCCGGTGGAGTGCGTGGCGGAGATTCTCAACGCCGAGGACCGCGCCCAAGCCGGGCCGACGGCGCCGGCGCAGGGGTTGTTTCTGATGCGAGTGACGTATGCCTGACACGCAGCCGAATTACCCGCCGCAACTTGAAATCGTGCCGCTGACAAAACCGCCACAGGCGACAGTGCGCGTGCCGGGGTCGAAGAGCATCACGAACCGGGCGCTGGTGCTGGCGGCACTGGTCGGTAAGGGAAGCGATTGTGAATTACGAGGCGCACTGAGGAGCGAAGACACGGAAGTCATGATCGCGGCACTGCAACAATTAAAGTTTCGAGTCACGCCGCGGTGGGGTGCCGACCCGCCGCTGCTCACGGTTTACTCTGAGGAAGCAGACCTCATTCCCGCCTCGTCCGCCGACCTGTTTGTGGGCAATTCCGGCACGACTATGCGATTTTTGACGGCGATGTTGAGCCTGGGCCACGGCCGCTATCGCCTGGACGGAGTGCCGCGGATGCGGGAGCGGCCCATTGAAGATCTGTTAGCCGCCTTGCGACAACTCGGCGTCAACGCCTACAGTGAAAGCGGCAACGGCTGTCCGCCGGTCGTCATCGAGAGTCGCGGACTAAACCCTGGAACGGTGCGCATCCGGGGGAATGTCAGCAGTCAATTTTTGAGCGGTTTATTGATGGCGGCGCCGTTCGCCCACGGCGACATCGTCATTGAACTCGACGGGCCGCTGGTGTCCTGGCCCTATGTCAGCATGACCGTTGAAATGATGCGACGCTGGTGTTTAGAAGTTGAGGTAGAAGAGCAGCGCCGATTCCGTGTTGCGCGGAAAACCTACGGCCTCCTGGGATTTGAGATTGAGCCGGACGCCTCCTCCGCCAGCTATTTCTTCGCCGCAGCGGCCATCGCCGGCGGCACCGTGCAAGTCCTCGACCTGACCGCCCACAGCCTGCAAGGGGACGTACGCTTCGGCGATCTCCTGGAGGAGATGGGTTGTCAGTTCGTGCGCGGCACGTCCAGCCTGACGGTGACCGGTGGCCCGCTGCGCGGCATCGACGCCGACCTGAACGACATCAGTGACACCGTGATGACACTCGCCGCCGTCGCCTGCTTCGCGGAGGGGCCGACCACCATCCGCAACGTCGCCCACATCCGCCACAAGGAGACCGACCGCCTCAGCGCCCTTGCCGCCGAGCTGCGCCGCCTCGGCGCCGGCGTGGACGAGTTCGCGGACGGCCTGACCATCACGCCACAGCCGTTGCACGGAACGACCGTGCAAACGTATAATGACCACCGCATGGCGATGAGCCTGGCGCTGATCGGCCTGCGCGTGCCGGGTGTCGTGATCGACAACCCGGGCTGCGTGGCCAAGACGTATCCGGGCTTCTTTGCGGACCTGGAAAAACTCAGGGAATGAGCGAAAGGAGTTGCCCCAATGACCACTCCCATGACACAAACGGGCGTGCCGCCGTTGGAGCAGGGGGATCATTTAACCCGCGATGAATTTGAGCGGCGCTATGAAGCCATGCCTCAGGTGAAGAAGGCGGAGCTGATCGAAGGAGTCGTCCACATGCCCTCCCCCTTGCGCTGGCAGCACCACGCCTCTCCGAACGGAGACATTAACGCCTTGTTCAAGGTTTACCAGGCTCACACCCCCGGCACGCGGGCCGGGGTGAATGGCACGCTGCGCATTGATTTTCAAAATGAATTCCAACCGGACGCCACCTTGGTTATTGAGCCGGAGTACGGTGGCCAACTCCGCTACAGCCAGGACGATTACCTCGACGGTGCCCCCGAATTGGTCGCGGAAGTTACTGCGAGTACCGTCAGCATCGACTTGAACACCAAACTCCGCGTCTACCAACGCAACCGGGTTTGCGAATACCTGGTGTGGCGTATCCAGGATCAGGCTTTTGACTGGTTCGTATTGCGGCAGGGCAACTACGACCGCCTGTCGCTCAACGCCCTGGGTCACTACCAGAGCGAAGTCTTCCCCGGCCTTTGGCTCGACCCCGCGGCGCTGGTCCGCTTTGACCTGGCCGCCGTCCTGCAAGTGCTTATGCAGGGCCTGGCCAGCCCCGAGCACACCGCCTTCGTCACCAGGTTGCAGCAAGCTCGCAAGCCAACGCCGTGACCGCCGCGTCACTCCTCGCTCATCAGCCGGGCCAGCGGCCAGGTGTCGGAGAGGTTGGCCAGCACGATCTTCAAACTCGTCAGCATCGGCACCGCCAGCAGCAACCCGACGATGCCCCACGTCCAGCCCCAGTACGCCAGGAACGCCAGCAACAAGCTCGAATCCACGTTCAACTGCTTGCCGGTCAGGCGCACCTCCAGGAAGTCGATCCACAGGGAACGGTTCGCGATGAGCAGGCCGCCCACGACCACCGCCACCCAGGGATTGTCGTACTGCAGCAGCGCCACGACCACCGGCGGCACCAGCGCCACCATGCTGCCGATGTACGTGATGTAGTTCAGCAGGAAGAACAGGAACGCCCACAGGAACCAGTAGTCCAGGTCGAACGGCGCCAGAATGGCGGCGGCGCAGCCGGCCATGGCCAGACTGATGAGCGTCTTGACGCGCAGGAAATAGCCCATCTGATCGGCGATCTTTTGGGCCACGGCTACCACCCGCTCGGCCTTCTCCGGCGTCAGCGCCCGTTGCACCCGGTGCTTCATCTTGCCCACGTCCAGAATCAGGAACATCAGGTAGAAGAACGTCATCGCCGCGAATTCCAGCACGTTCAGGGCGGTGCCGAACAGCACCCGCACCAGATCTTCGGCAGACAGGGCCAGGGTGTTGATTACGGTGCGGCCCGCGTCCGGGACGACGGCGTCCACCAGGTTGGTCAGTCGTTTCTGATACTCCGGCCAGTGGCGGCGGAACGACAGGGCGGTGTCCTGCGCCAGGTAGCCCAGGATCCCGAACGCCGCGACCACGATCAGCAGGAGCAGCGTGTAGCTCAGCAAGGAGGGGATGCCGATCCGGCGCAGGGCCTCCGCGGCTGGCCGCACGGCGTAGAAGAGGAACACGCCGACCAGCAACGGTTGCAGCACCGGGCCGGCGTAGGTGATGGCCGCGGCGCTCACCACCGTGGCGATCACGATCAGCGCGATGGTGTTGGTCCGCGACCGCTTGCTGGGCTTCGTCGGTGTCGTCGGCTCGGCGACCGTGCTCATGGCTGCCCCTCGATCATTCGCCCGAGAGTTCGCTTACCCCAGGTGAATACAGGACGCAAGTTTTGTGCCACGAGCCGGCGTGCCCCTCGGGAAGAGCATGGGATCGCGCGCTCATTTCGGAGCACGTCACTGGTTGCGACTCGACCTGCAAACGGGTAACATCGTTCGTAACCCCACGGGCCTTTGCTCACCCACCAGGCCCCCGCAAAATGAAAACAGTGGTCTCCCACCAGAAAGGGCCCTCCCGTGCTCACCCTCCTGAATCGTCAGCCTGTCCGGCATTGCCAGGGCCTGGGCCGCCGCGAATTCCTCAAAGTTGGCGGCCTTGGCCTGCTCGGCAACCTCACGCTCCCCCTGTTGTTGCGGGCCAGGGCGGCGGCGGCCGCGGAAGGCCGGACGGTCAGAGACAGGTCGGTCGTGTTGCTTTTCCTCCAGGGCGGGCCCTCCCACATCGAGTTTTTTGACCCGAAGATGACGGCCCCCGCGGAATTCCGCAGCATCACCGGCGAGGTGCAGACCCGTTTGCCGGGGATTACGTTCGGCGGCACCTTCCCGCAACTCGCCCGCCTGGCGGACAAGCTGGCGGTCGTCCGGTCTTACGCCACCGGCAACGCGGACCACACTTACCAGCTCGCCACCAGCGGCGGCAACCCGACGTGCGCCAGCATGGGTGCCCTGTATGCCCGGGTCGCGGGCGTGAACCACCCGCACACCGGCATGCCGAACAACGTCCTGGTGCTCCCGGAGGCGGTCCAGCCCGGTCTGCGCCTTCAGGGGAATTTTGAGACAAGCGCCCTGCCCACCCTGACCAGCCCCGGCGAACTGGGGGCGAGCTACCAGGCGTTTAACCCCAGTGGCACCGGCGAGGTCCAGCGCAACATGCAACTGCGCCTCCCCGCGGATCGGTTTGCGGATCGCCGTTACCTGCTGGAACAACTGGACACCATGCGCCGGGACGTGGACGCCGCTGGCTCCCTGGCCGGCGCCGACCGGTTTCAGCAACAGGCGTTCGAGGTCGTGACGCGGGGCGTCGCGGCGGCGTTCGACCTGTCCCGGGAATCCGCGCGGGTCGTCGCCCGCTACGACACCAGCCACCTGTTCCGCAACGAGGAGCTGCAACGCTATTACGACATGCGGCGGGCTTCCAACCTGCTCGGCAAGCAGTTGCTGCTGGCGCGGCGCCTGTGCGAGGCGGGCTGCGGCTTCGTGACGGTCTCCGACTGCGGCTGGGACATGCACGCCAACAATAACAGTCCGCGGCACATGGCCGGGCTGGCGCCGATGACCCGGCAGGTGGACCATGCCGTGTCGGCCTTCATCGAGGATCTGGAGGCGCGCGGCCTGAGTGAGCAAATTCTGCTGGTCGTCACGGGGGAAATGGGGCGCACGCCGCGGTTGAACAACAACGGCGGCCGCGACCATCACGCCAACCTGACGACGCTGGCCTTCGCGGGCGGCAGCTTGCGGATGGGCCAGGTGATCGGCCGTTCGGATCGGTTGGCCGCAAGTCCCGCTTCGGAACGGTTCGGCCCCGGTCACTTGCTGGCGACGGTGATGCACCACCTCCTGGACCTGGGCGAGGTGCGCGTGCAGCGCGGGCTGGGCCGGGTGGCGACGGCGCTCACGGCAGGCCAACCGATCCCGGGGCTGTAGTGTTCCTCCCTCCGGGGCCGTTTTCCGCAGCCGGTGCCGGGCGCAGCAAATGAGTTCGGCTGCCCAGGATGCCCTGGCTTCAGGTTGGCCACCGTGCCCAGTGCCTGTGGGCAACAAGAGCGGTTCGCAGGCGGAGTGCGCACGGGTGGGGTGGCGGACACGGCCTGACGTGCGGCGGCCTGCACTGCCACAGCAAGGGGGCCAAGGGGGCCAAGGGGGCCAACTTTTTCATACGTCGAGATGCGGCGCCCTGGCTCCGTAGGGGTGGCACGGCGCGACAGCCAACGGCGGCGGTTGCCACAGCAAGGGGGCCAAGGGGGCCAACGTTTTCACACGTCGAGAAGCGGCGCCTGGCAGCGCGGGCTTGCCGTTCGTGGTCCTTGCGACGGCAAACTGCTCTATTCTGGCAGGGGCAGACGGTGGTTACATTTTCATCGAAACTTTTTGTCTCCGGGAGGGTTTATCTCTTACCAATAATCATCTGCGATTCATTAAGCCCCCCTAACACTTGGAGGGATTCATGGGTGCCGGCGTCCTGCGCTGATACCATTGAGGACCGTTCTGGGGGCGCGATCCTTTCCTGCACTCTCGTGGTAGTCGGCGTGTGCCCAAAGATGGGGGCATGCGCGCCGCCTTTGAGAAGATTAAAAAAAATTCCGAAATTCTGGTTTAACTCTGGAAATTCAAAAAAAAAGGGTTACAACATTTATTCAGCAAGATTTTTGGCTTGATACTACCAAGTTTGTGTCGCTGCGGCACAGGCGATACCCGAAAGGTGTGCGCAGCGCCATTGGCCTGCCCCCGCACCATCTGTGGGTGTGGGGTTCTGTCCACAACCAGCCTCCCTGATGGGAGACCGTGGGAGTGTACGGCCATTGGTTGGAACCGAGAAAGATGACGGTTGCGTCCTGTGGTGAACCACTGGCTTCTGGCATAAATTCTTGCATCCCAGTGGTTCCCGCTTCTCGTTGGCGAAATCCGGCTCTGGGTTGCCGCCCGGTGCGCGAAGGCTGCTCGGAACGTCGTACAGGTTTGCCTGTATAAGTGGCTGTCAGTTCTCTCCCTTGAGAAAAGTGAGTTTCTCATGACCTTCTCCTCATGGCGCAAGTTTGTCCAGGGCATCGTTCCCAAAATACATTCTGGACGACGAAAGCCACAGTTGCTGGTTCCGCCGACCGAATCCTGCTCGGGATAACCACCTGGCTGGAAGGTGCGGCCACACTTTCCCGCCGAGCGATCCGGTCTGGAACATCCCGTCCCTTCCGTGGTGGACGAACTCCAATCCGTTGTTTCTTTCGCCGCCCCCCGCCCCGCCCTCGAGGATGGCGTGATTACCTGGACCCTTTTTGGCACGAATCTGTGAAAACCCCCCCCTGAAAATCAAGTGAGCTTCCCATGACTCTCTCCACGTGGCGAAAGTTGGTGCATCTGGTCCGCGAAACCCCGCGCCCGGCCCGCCGTGGCCAGCGCCTGGCGACCGACGACCGTTTCTTCCGCGGCCTCTGGCTCGAGCCGCTCGAAGACCGCACCCTCCTCTCGACATTTCAGTGGCTCGGCGGCGGCGCCACTGCGAACTGGAACGACCCCACCAACTGGAATCGGACTGCCGGCACCACCGGCACCTTTCCCAGCGTCGCTGGCGACATCGCCCGCTTCACCGGCACCTACACGGCGGCGCAGACGGTCACGGTCAACGTGGCGATCACGGTCGGTGAAATCGACTTCGGCACCGCCAGCAATGTCACGATTGCCGCCAGCGGCAGCAACCTCCTGACCCTGCAGAACGCCACCGGCAACGCCGTCCTCAACGTCGGCAGCGGTGCCCTCACCAACAGCGGCGTCGACCAGATCAACGCCCCGCTGGTCGTCAGCACCACCGACGCCGCCACCAACCCCGCCGCCCTGAGTGCCACCGTCGGCGGCGGCACCCTGCAACTGACCAACACCGCCACTGGCGCCACCGCCAACGTCCTGGGCTCCACCAGCACCTTCACCGTCAACACCGGCGGCACCCTGCGCGCCAGCGCTGCCGGCTCCGGCTCGCTGGTGACCGCCAACCTGGTCGATACCGGCGCCCTCGGCAGCGCCGCCGTCAACCTCGCCGGTGGCACCTTCACGCTCGACCCCACCGCGTCCACCGCCAGCAACGGCCTGGCCAGCCAGTTCATCGGCACCACCGGCGGCACCCAGGAAAACCTCCTGAACTTTAACGACCCGACGGCGCTCTTGACCGGCAGCCCGACCTTCGTGACATCGGCGGCAAGCACCACGGCTGGCCTGGCCAACACCATCAGTTTCGGCACCGCGGGCGGCACCGTGCCCTTCTACGCCAGCCAGACACAGAACACGAACTTCGGGGTCCGCCTGCAAGGCATGATTAACATCCCCCAGGCCGGCGCGGTCGCGTTCACCTCCAGCAGCGACGACGGCACCCGGCTGTTCGTCGATGGCACCCTGGTGGTCACCGACGACGGCCCCCACGGGGTGCAGAACCATTCCAACACCATCAACCTGTCCGCGGGCCTGCACGACATCCGCCTGGACTTCGCGCAAGGCGGCGGCGGCGACGTGGCCCAGGTCTTCTACACCGTCGGCGGCATCACGCAACCGATCCCCTTCACCGCCCTGTACACCCCCGACCCGCTCACGCTGGGCAACGCCGTCACCGTCTCCGCCAACTCCACCATTCAGCTCAATGGCAGCGCCTTCACCGACATCGGCCTGGGCGCCCTGACCGTCACCGGCAACAGCGCCCTCACCGTGGCCGGGGCCGCGGGCAAACGCCTCAACTTCGCCAGCAGCACCTTCACGGCCGGGGCCACGGGCGTCACTACCCAGACCCTGACCGACACCCCGGATGTCAGCCTCGGCGTGGTCACCGCCACGCCGACGTCGCCCGCCACCCTCATCCTGGCCAAGGCCGGTCCCGGCCAACTCATCCTCGACAACTCGGTGGGCACGGCCAACGCCATCACCGGCACGACCATCGACGTCCAGGCCGGCAATCTGGCGGCCGTGGGCAGCGGCGACCCGGCGGCAACCGATCCGCTCGGGTCGGCCTCCCTCATTCTCGACGGCGGTACCCTGACCCTGGACTCCCAGTTCGCCAACCCCACCGTGCCCTTCGATAATGCGGTCGCCGTCAACCAGTCCAGCACCATCGTGGCCCCGATGGGCGGGGTGACGGTCGTCCTTGGCAGCGCGGCCAACGGCATCACCATCGCCAGCGGCAAGACCTTGACGCTCGCCCCCGTCGCCGGCGATCAACAGATTGCGGGTGCCACGCTGCAAATCAACGGCACGATCAGCGGCGCCGGCAGCGTGGTCGTGACCACCCTGCCCCTGGGAACCGCCCTGCCCCCGGGCGTCTCCTCGACCGCGGCGCTCGGGCTGACCAACACGATTACCGCCTTCGGCGCGACCGTCTACACCGCCAGTGGCTCGGTCGTCCTGGCCAACGCCGCCGCCAACACTTACACCGGCTCGACGGCGATCAACGGGGCCAACCTGGTGGTGCAAGGGCCCGCGGGCACGGGCGCGCCGACCGCGGCCATGGGCACCCTCACGCTGAACTTCGGCAGCAACCTCATCGTGAACAACGCCGGGACCGTGACGGGCACCACCGGCTTTGTCGTCAACCCGGGCGTCACGTTCCTCGTCGATGACAGCAGTTCCCCCGTCGCCGATCGGATCGGCGACACCGCGACCTTGACCCTCAATGGCGGCACGTTCACCTACCTGGCCAACGCCGCCGGCTCCACCGAGACCCTTGGGGCCCTGACCCTGGGTTTCGGCCAGTCCACCATCAACGCGGGAGTGACCGGCGGCGCCAACTCCACCTTGACCTTCGCCAGCCTGGCCCGCAACCTGGGCGCGACGGTCAACTTCACCGGCGGCGTCAACGGCACCGGCGACAACGTGGTGTTCACCACCGCGACCTCCGTGACCGGCCTGCTCCAGGGCGTCGGCATCGGCAACGGTGGTGCCGGCATCCTGCCCTTCGCCGAGGTCAACGGCGGGGCCAACGCGGGCGATTTCGCCTCCTACAACCAGACCGGCACCATGGGCATCGCCGCCTTCACCGGCTACAACGTCCAGACCTTCAGTGGAGCCGGGCAAGTGACCGCGGCCGCGACCGACATCGTCCAGATCGAGGTGGGCGCCGGGCCGTCAACGGCGTTCACCATCACCGCGCCCGCCAACAACATCGCCGGCCTGGTGATCAACAACACGTCCGGCCAGAACGTCAATTTCGCCCCCCTGCCGGACACCACCCTGAACATCTCCAGCGGCGGCATCATCACGCAAGGCAGCAGCGGCACGGTCACCCTCGGGAACAACACCTCCCAGAACAACGTGGCCGTCCCGCTCACGGGCGGCGGCTACTTCAGCCTGGGCAGCGGCACTACGCCGGAAGGCATCCTCTTCCAGAACGCCAGCGCCAACAACACCACCTTCAACTCGCCCATCGTCGATCCCGCGAGCGGCCATGGCAGCCTGACGATCTCCGGCACCAACACCGTCAGCTTCCCTGCGCTGAATCTGGGCAGCGCCTTCACGAACACGACCATCAACCAGAACGCCGCCCAGACCCTGACCATTGACCCGGCGGCCACCGGCGGCACCTTCAAGCTCACGTTCAACGGGCAGACCACGGCCCCCATCCTCTACGTGCCCGCGACCCCGGCCACCACGGCCACCAACATCCAGAACGCGCTCAACGCGCTGCCCGGCGTCGGCCGCGACGCGGTTGGCAACAACAACTTCACCGTCTCGACCACCTTCGCGGCCGCCGGCAGCAACGAAGTCTTCGTCATCACCTTCATCAACCAGCTGGGCGGCCAAAACTTCCCGGAGATGACGGTGGACACCTCCGGCCTGGTGGGCGCCACTCCCGCCAACAGCTCGGTGGTCACGACGATCAACGGCGGCCAGGCGGACACGTACACGGGCACCACCACGATCAACGCGGGCACCACCATCATTCAGAACAACCGGAACTTCGGCAGCGGCCCGCTGGTCCTCAATGGCGGCACCCTGCAGAGTTCGGGCACCACGGGCACGGGCTCCGGCAACGTCCTGAACAACCCCACCACCATTAACGGCCCGGTCACCCTGACCACCAACAACGGCCCCAACGTCGGCCTGACCGGCAACACCAGCAGCGCCAACGCCACCTGGACGTTCGCGGGCCCCATCACGCTGGCGCCCACCAACCGCCTCACGGTCAACGGCGGCAACAGCCCCGTGGCCTTCACTGGCGTCGTCAGCGGCGCGCAGTTGTACATGGCCGGCGGCAACAGCGCCACCAGCGGCTTGCAACTGCTCAACCCCGGCAACACCTTCGCCGGCACCACCCTGGCCGGCGGCACCATCACCGTGGGCGCGGCCGGCGCTGCGGCGCGGGCACCCTCACCCTGGCGGGCGGCAGCCTGGACTCCTTCGCCGACGTGACCCTCGCCAACCCGGTCGCGTTCGCCCCTGGCGTCACCAGCGTCATCAGCGGCAGCAATAATCTCAACCTGGCCGGTCCGATCGTCCTGTCGGGCGTGGGTTTGCTGAGCGTCACGAACACCGCCATGACCACCCTTTCCGGGGCCATCAGCGGCCCCGGTTACCTGACCATGTCGGGCTCCGGCACTCTCAGCCTGGCGGCCAGCGCCAACACCTTGGGCGGCATCGCCGTGGTCGGCGGCACGCTCGTGCTGCCCAGCGCGGCGGCCCTGGGCACCGGGTCGCTGGGCCTGGGTGGCGGCACGCTCCTGGCCTCCGGCCCGCTCTCGCTCGCCAACCCCCTGCTCCTGACCGGCACCAGCTCCCTGGCCGGCAGCAACGCTCTGACCTTCACCGGCACGACCACCCTGGAGGGGAACACCACGCTCAACGTGGCCAACTCGACCACCCTGAGTGGGGTCGTCGGCGAGGTCGGCGGGTCCAGGTCGTTGACCGCGGCCGGCAGCGGCACGCTGTCGCTGGCCGGCGCCAACACTTTTTCCGGCGGCTTCAACCTGAGCACCCCGGTCACGTCGTCCGCCCCGGGCCTGCTCGCCATGTACTACGACCTGGCCTTCTCCCCCACGAGCCTGGCCAGCGTCAACTACAACGCCACGCCCAACGCCACCCGCGTCGAGGCGTCGATCAGCTACCCCAACATCCTTACCTCCTTACCCGCCGGCATCAACCAAACCAACATCGCCGCCCAGTGGGTGGGCCTGCTCAACATCGTCCAGGCCGGCACGTACGTCTTTGACACCAACAACGACGACGGCGCCGGGACCTACGTGGACGGCGTCGCGGTGGCCGTGCTTGACCGCCTCGCCGGCTTCAACGCCACGCCGGCGGCCGGCGCCCCGATCTTCCTGTCGGCGGGCCTGCACACCTTCCGCACGCTCTTCTACCAGGCCGGCGGCGGCGCCGGCGTTGTCGTCCGCTACACCGGCCCGGACACCGGCGGCAACCCCCAGGTCGTCGCGGCCCAGACCACCCCAGGCGGCCCCGGGTTGGTCACGCCCCAGGCCACGGCCGTGGGCAAGCCCACCGTCGTGGTGGGCACCAACACCTCCCTGGGGACCGGGCCGGTGGCGCTCAACGCCGGCGTGCTCCAGGCGAGCAGCGCGGTCACCCTCGCCAACCCCCTCGCCGTCAACAGCGCCCCGAGCGCCCCGGTGACGTTCGCGGGCAGCGCCATCACCTTCACCAGCCCGCTCAGCGTGGCGAGCGGCATCGGGGTGGCGGCCAACAACACGACCACCTTCACCGGCGCCATTACCGGGCCCACCACCGCCACCGCCGGTTCGTTCGTCACGGGTTTCGGCGGCGACGGCACGGGCTGGACGTTCAACAGCGCCGGCATCGGCGGCACGCCGGTCACCACCGACATGCTCACGCTCACCGACGGCGCCAACGGCGAGTCCCGGAGTGCGTTTTTCAACACGCAGGTGCAGCCGACGGGCGGCTTCACGGTGGCCTTCACCTACACGCCCGGCGGCAGTCTGGGAGCCGACGGCACGACCTTCACCCTGCAGAACGACCCGCGCGGCACCGCCGCCCTGGGGGGAGGCGGCGGCAGCTTCGGCTACAACGGCATCATCAATAGTGTCGCGGTCGAGTTGAACATCTACACGGGGGCGGCCGGCGGCATCGGCACGGCCCTCGGCACCGCGGCCACCCCGATCCCCGCCGCCACCCCCGTCACCCCCGTCACCCTGAACAGCGGCGACCCGATCAGCGTTATCCTGGTCTACAACGCCAGTGCCCAGACGATCACCGAAACCCTGACGGATTCGATCGCCAGCACCACCAAGACCACCACGTTCGGCGGCGTCAACCTGTTGAGTCTCCTGGGCAGCACCAGCGCCTACATGGGCTTCACCGGCGCCACCGGCGGAGCCAACTCCATCCAAACCGTCAGCAATTTCGTCTACGTGCCGACAACGACCGTGCCCACCATTGGCCTGACCCAGGGGGGCACGGGCAACCTGGTGTTGACCGCCGCCAACACTTTCCCCGGCACCGTCACCGTCGGGAACGGCACCTTGACCCTGAGCGGCAACGGCGCCTTGACTGCGGCGCCCGCCGCGAGCGCCGTCCAGACCCTGGTCTTCGGCGCCAACGTCACCGGCGGCACGTTCACGCTCACCTTCAACGGCCAGACCACGGCCCCGATCACCTGGGACCCGACCCCCGCCACCCTCGTCAGCAACATCCAGGCCGCCCTCAACGCGCTATCCACCATCGGTACGGGCAACACCCTGGTCGCCGGCACCGGGCCGTTCACCATCACCTTCCAGAACGCCCTGGCCAACCGCAGCGTCCCGACGATGACGTTTGACGCCACGAACCTGACCGGCGACACGATCCAGTTGCTCATCACCGTGACCCCCGGCGCCAGCGGCCTCCCCGCGGTAGCCGTCAACCAGGGCGGCACCCTGACCCTGGACAACACCGGCACCAACAACACCGACCGCATCGCCAACAGCGCCCCCATTACCCTCAGCGGCGGCACCCTCAACTTCCTGGGCAACGCCACGGCCGCCTCGACCGAGACCGTGGGCGCCCTTACCCTGGGGGCGGGCACTTCAACGGTGAACACGACGCCGGGCACCGGCCAAACCGCTGCCCTGACCTTCGCGAGCCTGACACGCGCTGTCGGCTCGGGCGGCGCCGTCAACTTCACCGGCACGGGGCTGGGCGGTGCCAGCAACAAGGTGCTGTTCACGACCGCGCCCACCCTGACCAGCGGCCTGCTGCCCTACGCCACAGTCAACGGCACCGAGCTGGCGAGCTACACGGCGGCGAACGGCGCCCAGACCTACACCGCCAGCGGCGGCACCTACAAGACGACGGTCACGGCCTCCACCGCCGCCACCGACAACGTCAACCTCGCGTCCAACGACACGGTCACGGCCAGCAAGACCATCAACTCGCTGACGATCACCGGCGACCGCACCTTGACCATCAACCCGGGCGTGACCCTGACCGTCACCAGCGGCGCGCTCCTCGTCACCGGCACCACCGCCGGCGCCCAGATCACGGGCGGCGGCACCCTGGTGCTGGGCCAGGCCATCATCACCACGGCCGCCGGCTCCATCCTGACCGTCAACACGCCACTGAGCGGCACCAACCTGACTCTGGCGGGCAGCGGCACCGTCAACCTGCCGACGGCCAACGCCTTCACGGGCTCGACCACCCTGGCCGGCGCCACGCTGAACCTGGGCGACGTCAAGGCCATCGGCGCCGGCGGCCTGGCGCTGGTGAGCGGTACCCTGACGGCCACCGCCACCGGCGGCCTGCTGCTGACCAACCCGCTGACGTTCAACAACAGCGTCGTCACCCTGGGCGGCACCAACCCGCTGCTGTTCTCCGGGGCGGCCAACCTGCTGGGCACCAACAACACGCTGACCGTGACCAACACGGCGGCCACCGTGCTCGATGGCGTGGTGGGCGGGGCGGCGAACTTGACCAAGGCGGGTCCGGGTACGCTGGTGCTGGCAGGCGCCAACACCTTCACGGGCCAGACCAACGTCAACGCCGGCATCCTGCAGGCGCAGAGCGGCGCCGCCCTGGGGAGCGTGGTCGTGGTTGCCGCAGGCGCCAGCGTGCAGGTGCTGGGGTCGGGCCTGACCATCGCCAGCTCGATCTTCCTCAACGGCACCGGGGTCAACGGCGCCGGGGCCCTGGAGAACCTGGGCGGCGGCAACAATACCTGGTCGGGCGGCATCACGCTCCTCTCGGCCGCCACCATCAGCATCGACGCCGGCACCACGCTCACCGTCCCGGGCCTGGCCGGCCCCGGCGATTTCACCAAGGTGGGGGCCGGAACGCTGGTTATCACCAGCTCCAGTACCTACACGGGCCAGACCAACATCAACCAGGGCGTGGTCAATGTGCAGAACGGCCTCGCCCTGGGTCTGCCTACCGGCGCCGTCATGGTCAACACCGGCGCCGTCCAGAACCTGGCCTTCACCGGCGCCCCCACCGGCGGCACCTTCGTCCTGAACGTCAACGGCACCAACACCGCGGCCATCACGTACAGCACGACCTTCAGCACGCTGCAGGCGAACATCAGCGCCGCGCTGGCCGCGCTGCCGGCCATCGGCTCAGCCGCCAACGTCGCCGTCAGCGGCACCGCGCGCAGCGTCGTCATCACCTTCCAGGGGACGCTGGCCGGCGCCTCCTGGGCGGCCATCACCGTTACCACCAACAGCCTGACCGGCGGCACCGCCCCGGGCATCCTGGTCACCACCAACAGCGCCAGCCTGCAGCTACAAAACACCATCACGGTTCCCGGCAAGAACATCACGCTCAACGGCCCCGGCTTCGGCTTCGCCGGCGGGCTGCCGCAGGGCGCCCTCGTCAACCAGGCCAACAACAACAGCTGGACCGGCGACATCACGCTGGCCAACGGCGCCATGATCGGCGGCGTGTCCGGCACCACGCTGACCGTCGGCGGCGTCGTCAGCGGCACCGACCTGACCAAGGTGGGCGCCGACGCCGTGATCCTGCTCGGGAGCAACACCTTTACCGGCAACCTCACCGTCAACGCCGGCGTCCTGACCCTGTCCAACGCCAACGCCTATACCGGGGCCACCACCGTCAATTACGCGGCCATCGGCGGCACCGCCGCCACCGGCAGCAGCCAGATCGCCGGCACCACCTTCGGCGCCACCGCGCTGGTCCTGAACAACTTCGGCACCATCCTGAACAGCAGCAGCATCACCCTGAACGGCGCGGTCAATCCGGTCAACACCCTCAATGTGAACAACAGGGTCGGCGGCACGTTGACGCTGGACAACACGGCGTACAACCTGGTCGATAACGGCACCACGAACCAGGGCCGCCTGGGCAACACCACGCCGATCAACATGAACGGCGGCACGCTCAACTTCGCGGCGGCCATCAACCCGGGCGTCGCCTCGGCGGAGACGCTCGGCCCCGTGACGCTGGCCGGCGGCCAGTCGCTGATCCGCACCGGCTACATGACCGTCTTCGGGGCCAGCGGCGCCTCGAGCCTCGGCTTCACGGTCCAGCCAGCCGGCGCCACCTCGACGCTCACCTTCTCCAGCCTGGCGCGGAACCCCGGCGCCACCGTCAATTTCGACGGCGGCGTCAACAACTACACGCCGATCAACACCACGAGCAACCAGATCGTCGTCACCGCGCCCCTGGCCGCAGCGATGAAGTTCGTCGGCCACCAGGGCACCATCCTGCCGTTCGCCGAGGTGGGCGGCGGCCTCAACGCCGGTGACCTCGCCGGCGTCACCACCACGGCCGGCGTCACCAACATCGTGCCGTTCACCAACTACCTGGTCCAGACGGTGGCCAACAACGGCGGCTTCCCCAACCCCGTCGTCCTGACCGGCGGCCCGCTCGACATCGTCAAGTTGGTGTCCAACGGCAGCGGCGTGGACATCGCCGCGGTCAACGGGGCCACCGAGGTCGGCACGACCGCGACCATTACCACGACGACGCCACATGGCTTCGTGGTCGGCCAGATTGTCAACATCAACAACGTCAGCCTGAACGGCGCGGCGGTCGGCACCTACAACGGTCAGTTCACCATCACGTCCGTGCCCAGCCCCACGACCTTTACCATCACGACCGGCACTGCGAACACGGCTCCCGCGGGTGGCGGCGCCGTTTCCGCCACGACGGGCACGGGCTCCGGCATTATCGTCAACGCCGCCTTCAACCAGACGATCGGCGCCCTGGTCATGGCCAACAACGTTGTCGCCAACCCCACCGCCAACTCGATCCCACTGCAGATCAACACCAACGGCTCCTTCTCGGTGGCTTCCGGGGCCTACATCTTCACGAGCACCTCGGGGTTGCAGGCCAACGTGGTCAACATCCAGGCCAGCGCCACCAGCCCGATCGTCCTGCCCGGGGAGACCTACCTCTTCCAGAACAGCACGGGCAACGTGAACTTCGGCAACAACACCGGCTTTACCGGGACCGCCATCACCGGGCCCGGCAGCCTGGACATCGCCGGCACCAACAACGTGTTCCTCGGCAACAACACCACCAACACCTACACCGGCGGCACCTACATCAACTCGGGCACCGTCATCAACCAGAACAGCGCCAATTTCGGCACCGGGGCGATCACCTTCACGGGCGGCATTTTCCAGACCAACAACAACCCAACCGTTTTCAGCAACGCCCTGAACCTCAACGGCAGCCAGGTGTTCACCAACAACCCGGTGGTCTTCACCGGCGCGATCACCCTGACCAACAACGACGTCCTCAATTACACCAACCAGGTGTACCTCAACGGCAGCATCGGCGAGAGCGGCGGATCCAGGTCGTTGACCGTGGCCGGCACCAGCGCTACCACCCTGATCCTCAACAACGCCAACACCTTCACGGGCGGGACCATCCTGGCGACCACCACCAACTTCTTGCAGGTCAACAACCCGAACGCGCTGGGCACCGGCACCTTCACACTGACGAGCGGCGTGCTGGGCACCACACAGAACGTCGGCGCCAACAACTCCGTGACGATTCCCAACGCCGTGCTGCTCCCCAACACCTCGGTGACGGTCAACAGCATCGTCCAGGGCGTGAACGTCAACTTCGCCGGCCCGACCACGCTCGTCGGCAACAACACGCTCAACCTGAGCAGCTCCGGCACGACGGCCTTCACCGGTGGCGTCGTCGGCTCCGGCGCGCTGACCATGGGGGGCAGCGGTGTCCTCCAGCTGCCGACGGCCAACTGGTTCACGGGCGGATTCGCCCTGAACGGGACGACCACCGTGCTCGGCAGCAACGCCGCCCTCGGGACTGGCCCGGTCAGCCTCGGCGGCGGCACCCTGACCGACTCCGCCCCGATCACGCTGGCCAATGCCGTGGTGGTCTCGGGCACAAGCGCGGGTACCCTCGCCGGCACCAGCGCCATCACGTTTACGGGTTCCACCACCCTCCTGTCCTCCACCACGCTCACGGTGAACAACTCGGCCGGCGTGACCTTCAGTGGGGTCGTGGGGGAGGCCGGCGGGTCGAAAGCGCTCACCCTGGCCGGAACCGGCGCGGTGTCGCTCCTGGACGCCAACTATTTTTCCGCCGGTTTCAACCTGAACAATGTCGGCAGCCTGGGGGTGCTGGCCCAGTTCTACAACCTGAGTTTCGGCCCCGGAGGCGGTGCGCTGGTCGGCCCTCCCAACGGGACGCAAACGGTCTTCTTCAACCAGCTGACCCCGGTCTTCTCACGCATCGACAGCAGCATCAACTACCCGAACAACGGCAACGGCTTCGGCAGCACCGTCTCCGGCGCCACCGGCAACTCGGCCACGCTGCCCGCGAGCGTGAATCCGTTCATGGTGGCCGCCCAGTTCAGCGGCAGCCTGAACATTGCCACGGGCGGCAGCTACACCTTCACCACGAGTAGCGACGACAACAGCGACCTCTATATCGACGGCGTCCTGGTGGTCAACAACGACTTCAACCAGGGCAACACCGCCCGGTCGAGCACCGTGACCCTGGCCGCCGGGCCGCACACCTTCCTGGCGCAGTACATCAATAACGGCGGCGGCGCCGCGATGACCGTCAATTATTCAGGGCCGGACACCGGCAACGCTTCGATCCTCATCCCGGCCGCCACCTCCCTCACCGGCCCGGGCTTGGTGACGGCAGGCGCGGCGAGCAACACCCTGCTGACCCTGGGCAACAATGCCGCCCTGGGGAGTGGCGCGGTGAACTTCACCTCGGGTGTGGTGACGGCTTCCGCCCCCCTCACCATCACCAACCCCGTTACCTTCTCGTCCAGCTCCTCCACCGCGAACGCCATCCCGCTGGCCTTCGCCGGCAGCCCGATCACCATCACCAGCAATGTCAACCTCACAAACGATGTCGTGCTGTCGGTCAACAACACCACCACCCTGTCCGGCGTCGTCTCGGGCACCGGTTCGCTGACCCTGGGCGTCCCGGGCGGCCTGGTCGCCGGCTCCACCACCCTTGCCGGCACCGGCAACCTGGTGCTCACCGCGGCCGAGACCTACACCGGTTCCACAACGGTCAACGCCGGCACCCTGACTCTGAGCGGCGGCGGCGCCCTGACGGCGACCTCGGGCGGCACCAGTGCCGTGCAGACGTTGACCTTCAACCCGGCAGTGACCGGCGGCACCTTCACGCTCACGTTCGCTGGCCAGACCACGTCCCCGATCAGCTGGGATCCGACCCCCGCCAACCTCGTCAGCAACATCCAGGCAGGCCTCGACGGGCTGTCCACCATCGGCGCGGGCAACACCCTGGTTGCGGGCACCGGCCCGGCCTACACCATCACGTTCCAGAGCTCCCTCGCCAACGCCAACGTGCCGACGCTGGCGTTCAACGGCTCAGCCCTCACGGGCGCCGGCATCCTGTCGCTGGCCACCACCACCACGGGCGGCGCCGCGGTTAACGTCAACCAGGGCGGCACCCTGACCCTGGACAACACCGGCACCAATAGCCTCGACCGCATCAACGACACCGCCGGCGTGACCCTCAACGGCGGCACCCTCAGCTACCTGAGCAACGCCAACGCCGCCTCGACCGAGACCCTCGGAGCGCTCGCGCTGGGCGCCGGCAACTCCACCATCTCCTCCACGGTGACCACGGGCGGCAGCGGGGCCGCCGCCACCCTGACGTTCGCTTCCCTCACCCGCAACTCCGGCGCGACGGTCAACTTCGTCGGCGTCAACACGGCGCTGAGCGGCGCCGGCGCCAACCAGGTCGTGTTCACCACTACCCCGACGACGACGACCGTCACCGGCGGCAACATCCTGCCCTACGCCACCGTCACCGGCCCGACCGGCTCGTTCGACTTCGCCTCCGCGGCGACCGCCAACATCGTCCCGTTCGCCGCCTACACCACTGCCGGCATCAACGGCTCCACCTCGGCCAACGATGTCGTCAAGGTGACGGCGAACGACACGCTGACCGGCGCCAAGACGGTGGCCGCCGTCCTGCTCAGCGGCAACGGCCTCACGGTCAGCGGCGCCTTCCCGCTCACCCTGGGGACCGGTGCGCTGCTGACCACGGGCACCACGACCAGCGGCGACACCATCTCGGTCGCCGGCCTGACTCTGGGCAGTACGGAAGGGATCGTCAACAACAACACCACGCCGGCCAGTGGCGCCAGCCTCACGATCAACAGCGCCATCACCGGGACCGGCGGTTTCACCGTCGGCGGCAACGGGACGCTGGCGCTGGGTGGGGCCAACAGCCTCTCCGGGACGACCACCCTGAACGGCGGCACCCTGTCCCTGGCCAACCTCAACGCCCTCGGCGGCGGCAGCACCCTGAACCTGGTCGCGGGCACCATGCAGGGCGCCAGCACCTTGCCGGCGGGCACCACCCTGACCGTGACCAACCCAGTGTCACTCACGAACAGCATGGTGAGCTTCGCCGGCACGGTGCCGCTCATCTTCAGCGGCACCGTCACCCTCAACGGCTTCACGGACGTGGTCTCGGCGGCCATCGCGGGCGGCGGCACCACCTTCTCCGGCATGGTCACCGGCGCGGCCAACCTGACCAAGCAAGGCACGGGGACGCTGTACCTCACCAACGCCCAGGGGTTCATCAGCAACTACACCGGCCAGACCAACATCAACGCCGGCATTGTCAATGTCCAGAGCAGCAGCGCCCTCGGCGCCAGTTCCAGTGTGGTCGTGGCCAATGGCGCCACGCTCCAGACCCAGCAGAAAGCCGTCCCGGTCAATAACGTCCAGACCGTCACCATTACCGGCCTGCCCACCGGCGGCAACTTCACGCTGGCCTTCAACGGGCAGCAAACGGCCAACATCGCCTTCAACGCCACCGCGGCGACGATCCAGACCGCCCTCCAGGCACTTTCGTCGATCGGGGCGAACAATGTCCTGGTTACCGGCAGCGCTCCGGGGCCTTTCTTCGTCACCTTCACCGGCGCCCTGGCTGGAGCGCCGCAACCCGCGCTCACCTTCACGAACCTGTTCGGCAACGTCGGCGTCAACCCGACGGTGGTGATTGTCGATGGCACCTCCGTGCAGTTGTCGCAATCGCTGGTCCTCAACGGCAGCGGCGTCGGCGGCAACGGCGCCCTGGAGAACGTGTACGGCAACAACTACGTGTTCGGCAACGTCTCGATGCTCACGCCGGCCACCATCGGTGTTGATGAGGGCACCCTGACCCAGAGTGCCGGCAGCATCGGCGGGGTGGGCGACCTGACCAAGGTGGGCGGCGGCACCCTGGCGCTGACGGGGACCAACACCTATCTCGGCCAGACCAACATCACCAACGGCATCGTCCAGGTGAACACCAGCGCCTTTGCCCTGGGCTCGGTCGCCGGCAGCACTGTGGTCAACGCCGGGGCCACGCTCCAGATCACCGGGACCGCGCCCATCAACACCTCCAATAATCCTGGGACCGGCTTTGTCTTCGGTGCGGAAACCCTCGTGCTCAACGGCACCGGCTACGCTGGCGCCAATCTCGCCGGCGCCCTGGTCGTCGCTCCCTCGGTGCAGGGCATCCTCTCCACCAACTTGCAAGCCAACATCGTCCTGAACCCGGGCGCCACGATCGGCGTCAATTCCGGCGTCAACCTCAACGCGACGGGCGTCATCAGCGGTTCGGGCGATCTGACCAAGGTCGGCACCGGCATCTTGAACCTGCAAGCGGGCGAGACCTACACCGGCAACACCGTGGTCGATGCCGGGCAGCTGGTGCTGCAGGTGGCCGGCAGCGCCCTGAATTCGTCCGGCTTCATTGTCAATCCGAACGCCTTTTTGCTGCTGGACAATAACGGCATGAGCGCCGTGATGCAGCAGGGGACCACGGCGGTGGCGGGCGGCACGCTCTTCTCCGTCAACATGACCAGTCGCCTCAGCGCCACCCAGGGTATCACGCTCAATGCCGGCACCTTCTCCTTCATCGGCAACCCCGGCCAGGGCCTGGCCCCGGTCGCCAGCAGCCAGTCGGTCGGCACCATCACCCTCGGCGCCGGCCAGTCCACCATCCAGGCGAGCACGGGCGGCATCGCCATCACCGGCAGCACGTCCGTGCTGACCATCGCCAGCCTGAATCGCCTGCCCGGCGGCACGGTCAACTTCGCCGGCTACGGCGGCATCGCCGGCGGCACGATCAGCTCGGCCGGCTACACCAGCGCCCTGGACGTCCCCTTCGCCCAGATCGCCCTGGCCACGGTGCCGACGCTGGTCGGCAGCAACGGCGGCATTTTGCCCTACGCCACCGTCAACGGCGGCGATTTCGCCACCTACGACTTCGCCACCAACAGCATCGCGGCCTTCACGGGGTACGTCACCTCGCTGGCCGCCGCTGGGCCGAACGACACCGTCAAGTTGTCCGCGGCCGAAACCCTGACGGGCGACAAAACCGTCAACGCCCTGCTCCTGGCGGGCGGCACCGTCGGCGAAGCTGGCTACACCTTGACGCTGGCCGGCGGCGCCCTGGCGACCACCGCCGGTTTCACCACCACCAACACCATCATCGGCGGCACGCTGGCCTTCGGGAGCAACGAGGGCATTCTCCAGACCAATGCCGCGGCGATTACCACGCTCAACAGCACCATCACCGGCTCCGGCGGCCTGACGATTGGCGGCGGCGGCACGTTGAACCTCCCCAACGCCAACACGTACACGGGCACCACCGTCCAGGGCAACGGCATCCTGAACGTGGGCAACAGCGCGTCCCTCGGCACCGGCACGGCCAGCTTCGTTAACGGCACCGTCCAGTCCCTCGCCGGCGTCACGCTCCCCAACCCCGTGGCGCTCAACAACAGTTACGTCACCCTCAGTGGCCTGACGAACCTGAACCTGTCCGGTCCGGTCACGGCGACCGACAACCTCAGCAACGATCCCAACGGCGCTGCCTACACGAACACGGTGAACGTGTCCACCAACGTCGTGTTCACGGTGACCATTTCGGGTGCCATTACCGGCGGCACGCTCTCGTTCACCATCAACAACACGGGCACGAGCAACATCCCCTGGAGCGGCAACGGGGCCGTGCTGGCCGCCAACATCCAGGCCGCGTTGAATGCGAACGCGACCGGCACGAACACCACCATTTGGGGCCCCG
Source organism: uncultured Gemmataceae bacterium (assembly GCA_963750165.1). Lineage (GTDB taxonomy): Bacteria > Planctomycetota > Planctomycetia > Gemmatales > Gemmataceae > CAVVPN01. The sequence goes on from CAVVPN010000003.1 coordinate 3,418,222, forward strand.
GCAACACTCTGGTTACCGGGACTGGCCCGTTCGTCATTACCTTTATTGGTGGCATGGCCGGGGTTCCGCTGACGCTGACCGCCAACAATAATCTCCTCGGCACCAACACGGCCATCGTGGTGACCTCACCGGTCAGCTTCCAGGGAGTTCCTTCGGGCAATGACGCGAACCCGGCCCTGGCCACGGGTTTGATGTCGCTGTCGGGGACCGTCAGCGGCACGGGCAGTCTGAACGTCCTGGGGACCGGGACCCTGGTGGTGTCCGGAAACAACACCTACTCGGGTGGCACGTTCCTGAACGGCCCCACCGTGGTCGCCGCTAGCAACACTGCCTTCGGCACCGGCGCCTTGACCCTGACCAGCGGCACCCTCATGGCCGACGCGAACGCCCACACCCTGGCCAACAATCTCGTGATTAACGGCGGGATTACCCTGGGCGCCAGCAGCGAGGGTGGCACGACGGGCAGCACCAACAGCAATCTCACCTTCAGCGGCAATGTGCTGTTGACCGGGACCACCTCGGCCCTCGTGGAAAACGCCGGCGTTTCGGTCAACCCCCAGACGATTGCCGGGACGCTGCCGCAGAACTCCCTCCAGGTTTACAACACCACCACCTTCAGCGGCAACGTGAGCGGCCCAGGCGGCCTGGTGGTGATGGGGCCGGGCAACCTCGTGCTCTCGGGTGCCAGCAACACCTACGCGGGCGGCACCACGCTCAACTCCGCGGGCGGCGGCCTCCAGGCCAGCTTCCTGAACACCGGCGGCACCAACAACATTGCCGCGACCAGCTTCAACACCGCACCGGCGTACTCGCGCATCGACCCCTCCGTCGATTACCCGGACAACGGCAACAACGGCCTCACGTACCCAACTCCGAACGGACTCTCGCTGTCGCCATCGGTGCCCATTAACAACATCGCCATCACGGAAAACGGCTATTTGAACATTGTCAACCCGGGTCTTTACACCTTCTTCTACTCGGTGGACGACGGCGGCACGATGTTCATCGACGGGACCATGATGGCCGACAACGATGGTGCCAAGGGCCCTGCCGGCTGCAGCGCCACCGTGAACCTGTCGGGCGGCTTGCACACATTCCTGGTGAAGTACTACCAGGGCGGTGGCGGTGCGGGGATCGCCATCACCTACCAGGGGCCGGACACCAACAACGTCGCCATTCTCGTCCCGCCCAGCGCGTACGCGAACCCGGATGGCACCGCCGGCACCCTCCAGATTGCCAACAACAATTCGCTGGGCAGCGGCCCGGTGTCGCTGTCCAACGGCGTGCTCCAGGCCAACGCCGCCGTTACCCTGGCCAACACGGTGCAGCTGGCGGGCGGCCCGCTGCCCGTGGCCCTGGCCGGCAGCGCCATCACCATTACCAACAACGCCCTCCTGACCGGCAATATCAACCTGTCGGTCAACAACACGACCACCTTCAACGCCGACATCGCCGGCACGTCCGCGCTGACCCTGACGAACCAGCCCGTGGTGGTGGGGACCGCCGCCCCCCTCACCGGCACCGGCAACCTGGTCATCACCTCGCCGGTGAGCTACACCGGTTCGACCACTGTCAGCGCCGGCACCTTGACCCTCAGCGGCAACGGCGCCCTCACGGGGACCGCCAGCACCAACGCCGTCCAGACCCTGTTCTTCCCGACCTCCCTGAACAACACCCAGCAGGGGAACGTCACCGGCGGCAACTTTACGCTCACCTTCAACGGGGCGACCACCGGGGCGATCACTTTCAGTCCGACCGCGGCCACGACCGCTGCGAACATCCAGACCGCCCTCAACACGCTGCTGGGCAACAGCACCAGCGTGGTCGTCTCGGCGCAAACCAGCCCCATCGCCAGCCTGGTCGTCAACAACTCCAGCGCCGGCGGCATCTACATCACCATCACGTTCGCGGGCGCCCTGGCCGGGGCACCCCAGCAGTTGATGACCGTTAATAACGTGAGCCTGACCGGGACCAACATCGCGTGGTCCATCGCCACGACGACCGTCGGCAGCCCGGCGCTGGTCATCAACAGCGGCGGCACGGTCACGCTGGACAACACCACCGTCAACAACAACGACCGCATCAACGACGCGGCGGTCGTGGTGTTCAACGGCGGCAATCTCAACTTCCTGGGCACCCCCGGCGCCGCCTCGACGGAAACCCTGGGCACGACCCTGTACAACACCGGCAACTCCACGATCACGACGACCGCGGGGGCCGGCGGCTCGGTGGTCCTGACCGCGAACGTCCCGGGGCGCAACGGCGGCGGCACGGCCAACCTCGTGGCCGGCAACGGCCAGATCCTGGGCAGCGCCACCAACCAGATCATCCTCAACGTGCCGGCCTCCGCCATCCTGAATAACGGCATCATCAAGGGCTTCACGGTCACCGACGGCAGCACCGGCGGTTTCAACCTGGCGACGGCCACCGGCACCTCCACGGCCACCGTCGCTGCCCTGACCACCTATGCGACGTTGTCCACCAGTGGCGGCAACACCAGCGCCGACAACGTGCTGGTCACGGCCTCCACCGCCCTGACGGCCAGCGACACGGTCAACGCCATCCTCATCCGCGGCGACGGCATCAACATCAGCGGCGCCGCCGGCACCACGCTCACCGTGGGCGGGACTTCCGGGTCCGGCACCATGATCGTTTCCAGCGGCGGCACGACCACGGGGGACACCATCTCCGTGCCGACCCTGGCACTGGGCAATCAGGAAGGCGTCTTTATCACCAACAGCGGCAGCACGACGGTCACCGGCACCATCACCGGCAGCGGCGGCCTGACCGCTTCCGGGGCGGGCAGCCTGACCCTGGCGAGCCCGGACACCTACACCGGCACCACCACTCTCAACGGCGGCACGCTCACCGTTGCCAGCAACTCCGTCCTCGGCGCCCTGACCCTGAACGGCGGCACCCTCAAGAGCAGCACTTCCGTGACGCTGACCGGGGCCGTCACCCTGAACAACAGCGCCGTCACCCTCGGCGGCAGCAACGCGCTCGTGTTTACCGGGGCCTGGAACCTGGCTGGCCAGAACGATACCCTCAATGTCACCGACACGACCCCCGTCATCATCCAGGGCGTCATCCAGGACGCCAACAACCAGGGCGCGGTCATCCCGACCGGCGCCAACTCCCCCGCCAAGACGTTTACGAAGACGGGAGCTGGGACGGTGATCCTGACCGGCACCAACACCTACACCGCTTTGACGTACATCCTGGGTGGCACCGTCAACCTGCAGAACAGCGCCGGCCTGGGCAGCGTCCCCAGCCAGTCTCCGATCACTTCCGCCGGGGCAGGGTTCCCGGCCACGGCGCCGGCCGCGGACGGCACCCTCGTGGGCAGCGGCGCGACCCTGCAACTGCAGGGCGCCATCACGCTGAACGAGGTGCTGGCCCTCAACGGCGGCACCCTGGAAAGCCTGTCCGGCAATAACCAGCTCAACGGCGGCATCCTCCTGAACGCCCCCAGCACCATTAACGTGGACGTGAACCAGTTGACCGTGACCGGCTCGATTTCCGGCGCCTCGGACTGGACCAAGACCGGTGGCGGCACCTTGATTCTCACCGGCTTCAACACGTACACGGGCCAGACGAACATCAACGTCGGCGTTGTGCAGCTCGCCTCCTACGTTTTCACGGCCAGCAACACCACGACGTCCAATCCGATCTCGGCCCTGGGTGCGCAGACCGGTAGCGTCGTGGTGAACTCCGGCGGCACCCCGGGCAGCAGCGGCACGCTCCAGCTCGACTCGAGTTCCGCCACGACCTACTACAGCAAGACCCTGGTCCTGAACGGCCCGGGCTTCGGTTTCAACTTCTCCAGCCTGCTGTTGCCCACGGGCGCCCTCGAAGACCTCAACACCACCAACAACAACCAGTTCATCAGCACCTGGACCGGCAACATCGTCCTGAACACCGATTCCACGATCAGCGCCGCCAGCGCCACCACGGTCACCACCCCGGCCAACCTGGCGATCACCGGCGCCATCAGCGGGACGGTGCGCGCTCACCAAGGTGGGCATCGGCCAGCTGCAACTCGGCGCCCCCGACAGCTACTCCGGAGCCACGACCGTCGCCGCCGGCACCCTGGTCCTGAATAACGTCGGCCAGCTGCTCAACACCTCCGTTGTGAACCTGAACCCCAGCGTCCAGGCGGTGGTGACCCCCAACCCCGCCATCCCGGCCCTGACCCTGGACAACACCGGGTTCAACGTGTCCGGCCGCCTGATGAGCGGGGCCACCCCTGCGAACATCAACTTCAACAACGCGGTGCTGAGCTTCGTGGGCAACAACACGCCCGGCGTGCTCACAGCGGAGACTCTGGGGACGGTCACCTTGAATCCGGGCGCTTCGTTCATCAGTTCGGCGAACGGGCTGGGTGTGGGAGCCATGGCGCAACTAACGATCAATACCCTGAACCGCAATCAGGGCAGCACCCTGGGCTTCCTGCCGGGCGTCTCGCAAAACTTCAGCCAGAACATCAGCAACCTGAACACCCCCTTCAACCAGATTCTGGTCAACTCCTTCGGCCCGGGGGCCGCGATGGTCAACGGCATCCTGCCCTATGCCACAGTGGCGAGTGTCGGGGCCACCCCCAACCAGTTCGACTTCGCCACCACCGTCGCCGCAGGCACGGCCAGCAGCATCGCCGCCTTCACCAACTACAAGAGTTCGCTGGCGGCTGCCGGCCCGACCGACACCGTCCGGCTGACGGCCAGCGAGACCCTGGCCAGCAACAAGGTCGTCAACGCGATTCTTTTTGCCGGCACCACCACCAATAACGGCGTTGGCAGCATCACGATTAACCAGAACACCGGCTCCAACAACCTCTTCACCCTGGGCGTGACCAGCGGCGCCATCATGGCCATGGGTAACAACACCCTGACCATCACCGGCGGGACGGTGGACTTCGGTTCGGCCGAGGGCATCCTCAACGAGAACAACGCCAACATCACGTTCAACAGTGCCATCGCTGGCACCAACGGCCTGACCATCAGCGCCACCGCGGCCGGCCAGATCGCTTTGAACCCCAGTTTCAACGGCAGCATTACCGGCGGCAACGGCGTCGGCAGCAACACCTACCTGGGCAACACCTGGATCAACGGCACCGGCACCGGCCTGGTGCTCACGAACTCCATCAGCGGGTTCAGCAATGGCACCGTGGTGATGACGGCCGGCGAACTGGGGAACAACAACAACGCCAACCTCGCCATCCCCAACCCCTTCGTCTTCAACAACAGTCTGGTGTCGCTGGGGGACAACAACCGCACGACCTTCACCGGCCCCATGACCTTGACGGGCACCAACACGTTCAGCCTGGCCAATTTCGGCAACGGCAACCAGAACCCGGTCGTCCTCGGCGGAGTCATCAGCGGCACGGGTTCGCTCAATCTCATCCAGGGCGGCAACGGCCTCATCCTGGCCAACCCGGACAACATTTACTCGGGCGGCACGGGCCTGACCACGGGCGTCGGCGGCAGCAACGGCCAGCTGCAGGTCACCGCGAGCAGCGTGCTCGACAGCGCCGGCCATCTGCTCAGCGGCCCCCTCGGCACCGGGCCGCTCAACCTGATGGGCGGCGTCCTGCAGAACACCAACACCAACGGCAACACCACCGAGTATGGCGCGAACCTGGTGACGCTGTACAACGCGGTCAACATCCTCAGTACCCCGACCTCGATCAACAACGCCGCGGCCACCGGCCAGACCACCATCATCGGCGGCGGCAACGCCGACGGCGGCGGCGACATCAACCTCGCCGGCCCGGTCACCCTCGCGGGCAACACCAACACCATCTCGGTGTCGAACAACGTCAACTTCAGCATCTCCGGCGTGATTTCCGGCACCGGCGCCCTGACCAAGATCAACACCGGCCTGCTGTTCCTCGACGGGGCCAACACCTTCACCGGCGGCGACAACATCACGGCTGGCACGGTGATCGTGGGCAACAGCGCCGCCCTGGGCACCGGCCTGGTCACCATCAACGGCGGCACCCTGCAGGACTCCGGCCGGAATTCCTACACGTTCGCCAACCAGGTGGTGATGAGCGGCGCCGCGACGATCAACGCCATCAACCCCGCGACCACCCTGACGTTCAGCGGCAACATCAGTGGCACGGGCGCGCTGACCAAGACCGGGCCAGGCAAGATCGCCCTCACCACCGCCGACACCTACACCGGCGCCACCACGATCACCGGCGGCACCCTGGCGTTGAGCGGCGGCGGCGCCCTGCTGAACACCGCCAGCCTCGCCGTCAGCAACATCTCGGCACTGACGCCGGCCCCCAGCACTTACGTCGTGCCGTCGCCGGGCGGGGTCAACGCGGTGCAGACGCTGACCTTCAGCACCGGCATCACGGGCGGCACGTTCACGCTCACCTTCAACGGCCTGACCACGGCCCCGATCACCTTTAGCGCGACCGCCGCCACCCTGGCCGCCAACATTCAGGCCGCCCTCACGGCGCTGCCGAACGTCGGGCCCAACAACACGCTGGTCGCCGGCACCGGGCCGTTCACCGTCACGTTCCAGAACGGCCTGGGCGGCACCAACGTGCCCACCCTGACGTTCAACGCCGCCGGCCTGGCGGGTGGCTCCATCACGTCCATCATCACCACGACCACCGGCGACACGGCCCAGACGAACAGCGTCGGCGGCACGCTGACGCTGGACAACACCGCCGGCAACAATATCAACCGGCTCAACGACGCCGCCGCCATCACGCTGGCCGGCGGCACCCTCAACGTCCTGGGCGCTGCCAACGCCGCCTCGACCGAATTGATCGGCGCCATCACGCTGAACGCCGGGCAGTCGCAAATCCAGACGACCGCAGGCACCGGCGGGAGTATCGCCCTGACCAGTAGCGCCACCCTGACCCGGAACGCCGGCTCTGACATCAACTTCGTGGCCGGCGGCGGCCAGACGCTCGGCAGCGCCACCAACCAGATCATCTTCAACGTGGCGCCGACGACGCTGCTGACCGGGACCACCAACGGTATCGTCAAGGCCGCCACGGTCACCGACGCGGCCACGGGCGGCTTCAACCTGGCAACGGCCACCGGCACCACCACGTCCAGCATCGCCGCCGTGACCACCTACCAGACCCTGATGGCCGGGGGCGGCAACGCGGCCACCGATAATGTGTTGGTGACCGCCAGCACGGCCATGACCGCCGCGGACACCGTCCAGGCCATCCTGATCCGCGGCGACAGCATCACGGTGAGCGGCAGTGCCCTGACGGTCGGCAGCGGCCTGATCGCCAGCTCGGGCGGCACCACCACCGGCGACACCATTTCGGCCCCGGTGACGCTGGCCGCCGTCGAGGGCGTGATCGTGAACGGCGCCGGCTCGACGCTGAACCTCACCGGCGCCATCACCGGCACCGCCGGCATCACCTTCGGCGGCAGCGGCACGACGAACGTCGGGGTGGCGAACACCTACACCGGGACCACCACCCTCAACAGCGGCACCCTGGGCCTTGGCATCGCCACCGCCCTCGCCAGCGGCACCGGCCAGGTCAACGTGGACGGCGGCACGCTCCAGACCACGGCGGCCGGTCTGACCATCGCCAACCCCGTCGCGCTGAACACCGGCCCCGGCGCACTCACCGTCACGGGGACGAACAGTCTGACTTTGAGTGGCGTCCTGAGCGGCGCCGGTTCGCTGATCGAAAACATGCCCGCCGTCACCAGCACCATCGCCGCTTCCCCAACAGGGGCCACCGAGACCGGCGCCCAGGTGACCATCACTACCACGGCCGCGCACCCCTTCGTGGTCGGGGAGACGGTCACGATTGCTGGCGTCGGTGTCACCGGCTTCAACGGCACCTTCGAGATCACCTCGGTGCCGTCCACCACGTCCTTCACCTACACGGACCCCAACGTGGGTCTGGCCGCTTCGGGCGGCGGCACCGCGACCGCAACGGCCGCGCTCACCCTGGCCGGCGCCGCGGCCAACACCTTCACCGGCAGCACCATTGTGGACAACGGCGCTCTGGTCCTGGGCAAGACCGCAGCCGTGGGGGCCGTGGTCGGGCCACTGGTCATCGGCGACGGCGTCGGCGGCACCAACGCCGACGCGGTCATCCAGACCGGCCAGTCCGGCCAGGTGACCAACTCCGTGGTGGTCAACAGCTCCGGCGTGTTGAACCTGATCGGGGTCAACGATACCCTCGCCAGTCTGCTGCTGAACGGCGGCAACGTGAGCACGCTGCCGGTGGCGGCCGCGGCCGCGTTTGGCACCCTGACCCTCGGCGCCAACGTCGAGAGCCTGGCCGCCGCCACGCCAGCGTCAATCAGCGGCCTGCTCGTGCTGAACGGCAACCGCATCTTCGATGTCAACCCGGGCGGCAGCGGCAACGACCTGAACGTCTCGTCCCTGATCTCCGGCGGCAATGAAATCACCAAGACCGGCACCGGCACCTTGACCTTCAACGGCTACCAGGCCAACACCTACTCCGGCCAGACCACTGTCGCGGAAGGCACGCTGAACCTCGGCATGCAGGGCAACCTGCCGGCGTACGCGGGGCCGCTGGTGGTCGGCGATTACGGCAACACCGCCACGGTCCAGATCACGACGCCCTTCAACCAGACGAACTCGGGCCAGAGCGTGTACGTCACCAATTCCGGCGTCCTGGACCTCAGCGCGACGCCGGTGTCGCAGACCATCGGCACGCTGGAAGTGCGCGGCGGCAGCGTGAATGGCCCCGCCAACAACATCGTGCAGGACATCGTCCTCAACGCCACCAACACCACGGTCACCGGCGGCACCTTCACGCTCTCCTTCAACGGCCAGACCACGCCCGCCATCGCCCAGAACGGTGCCATCGTTGCCTCGGCCAACGGGGCCGTCGTGGACGGTTCTGGCAACGTGACGATCGTGACCACGGGCGTGCACGGCTTTACCGTCGGCCAGATGGTCACGATCGCCGGGGTGGGTGTGGCCGCTTACAACGGCACCTACATGATCACGGCCGTGCCCACGCCCTTCACCTTCACCTACATGGACACTGCCGCCATCGGTTCGGCGGCTTCGGGCGGCGGCACCGTGAATCTCGCCACCATTGCCACCGGGGGTGCCGTCGAGTTGGGCAACGTCGTGACGATCACCACCGCCGCCGCCCACGGCTTCACGGTCGGGCAGACGGTCATGATCCAGGGCATTACGCCGACCGGCTACAACGGCATCTACACGATCACGGCCGTGCCCACCCCGACCTCGTTCACCTATACGAGCCCCTACTACGGCCTGGCCAATTCGACCGCGGCGGGGACCGCGTTCCTGGCGACCAATTCGGCCCTGGCCATCCAGAACGCGCTGAGCCAGCTGCCGAACGTCGGCGCCGGCAATGTCACCGTCACCCCCATCCAGGGGATCGGACTCAACTTCCAGGTGACCTTCCAGGGCAACCTGTTGACGGGATCGACGGTCCCGCTCCTGAGCCTGGCCAGCGTCCCGACCGGCGCCGCGAACGCCACGGCCAATGTCGGCCCCGCCCTGGTGGTCACCGGCGCCACCGTGACCGGTCTGGCCTCCACCACGTCGGGCTCGATCAGCAGCAACCTCCTGCTGAACAACAACCCGACGGGCTTCAACGTCGCCGACAGCGGCTCCGTCCAGGCCCTGAACATCTCAGGCGCCATCGTGAACAACACGGGGGCCGCCGTCGGCATCACCAAGAGCGGCGCCGGCACCCTGGTACTCAGTGGCAACCTGCCCAACACCTACTCCGGCACCCAGACGGTCACCGTCGCCGGCACGTCCACGAATAACGTGGGCACCTACGTCCAGTCGGGCACGCTGCTCCTCGCGGACACGGGCGGCCTGGCCCTGCCCAGCACCACCGTGGTCGTCGGCGATGGCCTGGCCGGGTCGGGGACGACCAAGGGCGCCACGCTGCGCTACCAGGCCACCTTCCAGTCCATCGTCTTCGGCACCAACGTCACCGGCGGCACGTTCGCCCTGACCTTCAACGGCCAGACGACCGCCGCCATCAGCTGGAGCACGACCGCCGCCACCCTGGCGAGCAACATCCAGTCCGCGCTGGCGGCGTTGTCGAACGTCGGCACCGGCAACGTGACCGTCACCGGCACCGGGCCGTTCACGGTCACCTTCGCCCCCAGTGTTGCCAACCAAACCCCGATGTTCGTGGCCAGCAACCTGCTCACGCCCTCCGGCACGGCCATCAGCGTCAACTCCCAGCTGCCCGCGAACGCCGGCGTCCAGGTGAATTCCAGTGGGCTGTATGATTTGAACGGCAACGCGAACCAGATCCTCAGCGGGTCTATCCTGCCGCAGGTGCTGGGCGCCACCACCACCGCGTTGAACATCAGCGGCGGCACCGTGAGCACGGGGTCCACCGGGTTGCTGACGCTCGGCGGCAACGTGTTCGGCCAGGCCAACCTGAGCAACGTGGTCCCCGCGACGATCAACGGCAACCTGTCGCTGGGCGGCGTGACCCGCCTGGTGGACGTTCAGGCAGGCGCCCTCCCCGGCGCCCCGAACGACATGATTATCAACGCTCAGATCAGCAACGGCGGCGCCGCGGCGGGCCTGAACAAGCTGGACGCCGGCAAGCTCCAGCTGGCGGGCAACAACACCTACACCGGCCCGACCACCGTCAGCGCGGGCACCCTGCTCATCGACGGCACGCAGCCGAACAGCCCGGTCACCGTCCTCACGGGCGCCATCCTGGGCGGCACCGGCACGGCGGGCGGCATCACCACCCTGGGCGGCACGGTGAATCCGGGCGACCCCATCACCAGCAAGGCCACCCTGAACGCTGGGGCGACGAACCTCAGCAGCGGCAACCTCACCGTGCAACTGTCGGGATCGACCGGCAGTTTCAGTTCCGACCTGTTGAACCTGGGCAGCAACATCCTGACGCTGGGCGGCAGTTCGACCTTGACGGTGGACCTCGCCGGCCTGACGACGACGACGGGGGCGCCGATCACCGTCATCCAGGATGGCGGCAACACCGGGACGTTCACGCACGTCCTCGTCACCAACAACCCGAACAACTTCCAGGTCAGCGTGAGTTACACCGCCAACGCCGTGAAGGTCACCGTCAACGCCGCCCCCGCCACCCACTTCACCGTCACCGCCCCCAGCAGCGCCAGCAGGGGCGTGGCGTTCGACATCACGGTCACGGCCCTGGACTCCTTCAACAACGTGGCGACGGGCTACGTGGGGACGGTACACTTCACGACGACGGACATGGGCATGGGCGTGGTAGTCCCGGCGAACTATACGTTCGTGGCCGGCGACAACGGCGTGCATACCTTCACGGGCGGTGTTACGCTCGTGACCGCCGGCAACCAGACCGTCACCGCCACCGACACCACCACCAGCACGATCACCGGCACCAGCGCCGCCATCGCCGTCACCGCCCCCGCCGCGGCCACGCATTTCGGCGTCACCGCCCCGGCCACGGCCTCGGTCGGTAGCGCCGTCAGCTTCACGGTGACGGCCCTGGACGCCTCCAACAATCCGACCACGGGCTACACCGGCACCGTCCACTTCACCAGCACCGACGGCACCGCCACGTTGCCCGCCAACGCCATGCTGACCAACGGCGTGGGCACCTTCAACGTCACCTTCCAGACGGCCGGCAACCAGACCGTCACCGCCACCGACACCACCACCAGCTCCATCACCGGCACCAGCAACACGGTCATGGTCAGCACCTCCTCCAACCCCGCCACGCACTTCCTGGTGAGTGCCCCGAGCAGCGCCACGGCGGGCGCGGCCTTCAGCTTCACCGTGACCGCCCTGGACGCCTCCAACAACCCGGTCTCGGGTTACCTGGGGACGGTACACTTCACCAAGAGCGACAGCGGCACCGGCTCGGCCGTGCCCGCCGACTACACCTTCGTGGTCGGCGACCACGGCGTCCACACCTTCACGGGCGGTGCCACCTTCGTCACCGCCGGCAGCCAGACGCTGACGGCCACCGACACCGTGACCAGCACGATCACCGGCAGCGCCACCGTGACTGTCGCCGGCGCCACCGCCGCCACCTTCACGGTCAGCGCCCCGAGCAGTGCCACCGCCGGCACGGCCTTCCTCTTCACCGTGACCGCCAAGGACAGCTTCGGCAACACCGCCACGGGCTACGCCGGCACGATCCACTTCACCAGCACCGACGCCGCCGCCATCCTGCCCGCCAACGCCACGCTCACCAACGGCACCAGCGCCTTCATCGCCACCATGAAGACGACCGGCAGCCAGACGCTGACGGCCACCGACACCATGACGAGCACGATCAACGGCACCAGCGGTACGATTACCGTCAGCGCCGCCGCGGCGACGACGTTCACGGTGACCGCCCCGGCCACGGCCACGGCGGGCGCGGCCTTCAACCTCACCGTCACGGCCAAGGACGCCTACGGCAACACGGCGACCGGCTACGTCGGCACCGTCCACTTCACCAAGTCCGACAGCGGCACCGGCGCCACGGTCCCCGTGGATTACACCTTCGTGGCCGGCGACCACGGCGTGCATACCTTCACAGGCGGCGTCACGCTTGTGACCGCCGGCAGCCAGACCGTCACCGCCACCGACACCACCACCAGCAGCCTCACCGGCACCAGTGGCCCGATTACCGTCAGCGCGGCGACAGTGGCGGCGTTCGCGGTGACGGCCCCGACCAGCGCCAAGGCGGGCGTGGCCTTCACCTTCGTCGTCACGGCCAAGGACGCCTTCGGCAACACGGTCACCGGCTACCTCGGCACCGTCCACTTCACGAAGACGGACGCGGGCACGGGCTCGGCGGTGCCGGCGAACTACACGTTCGTGGCCGGCGACAGCGGCATGCACACCTTCACGGGCGGCGCCACCCTCGTCACCGTCGGCAGCCAGACCATCAGCGCCACCGACACGGTGACCAGCAGCATCACCGGCACCAGCGCCGCCATCGCCGTCAGCGCCGCCGCTGCCAGCCACTTCACGGTCAGCGCCCCGGCCACGGCCAACGCGGGCACGGCCATCAGCTTCACGGTGACGGCCCTGGACGCCTTCAACAACACCGCCACCGACTACAGCGGCACCATCCACTTCACCAGCACCGACGTCAAGGCCGTCCTGCCCGCCGACGCCATCCTCACCAACGGCACCGGCACCTTCAGCGCCACCCTGAAGACTGCGGGCAACCAGACGCTGACCGCCACCGACACGTTCACCAGCAGCATCACCGGCACCAGCGCCGCCATCGCCGTCAGCGCCGTCGCCCTGGACCATTTCCTGGTCAGCGCCCCGGCCGGCGCCACCACGGGCACCGCCTTCTCCTTCACCGTCACCGCCGTGGACGCCTACAACAACGCCACCTCCGGTTACAGCGGCACCGTCCACTTCACCAGCAGCGACGCCGCCGCCGTCTTGCCGGCCAACAGCATGCTGACCAACGGCGTCGGCACCTTCAGCGCCACCCTGAACACCAGCGGCGCCCAGACCCTGACCGCCACTGACACCGTCACCAGCAGCCTGACCGGCACCAGCACTGCCATCGCCGTGCGCAGGCCTGGTGGTCACCACCTTCACGCCCACGGCCACCGGCTTCACCGTCGCCTTCAGCAAACCGTTCGTCAACAGCAGTGCCAGCCCGATCAACCTCTACGACGCCGGCTCCGCCGGCTACGGCGCCGCCGACGTCACCCTGGTCGGCACGTCCGGCACCATCAAGGGCTCGCTCGTCATCGATCCGAGCAACCAGAGCTTCACCTTCCTCAAGACCGATGTCGTGGCTGGCGGCGGCACCACCGGTCTGCTACCAGCCGGCACCTACACGGCGACCATCGTCAGCGGCAGCACTGCCTTCAAGGACGCCACCGGCGCCCCGCTCGACGGCAACAACGACGGCATTAACGGCGACAACTACGTCGCCACCTTCACCGTGGCGGCCAACACCGCGGTGGTGGTGACCGTGCCCGACTTCGCCCGCGGCCCCGACGCCACCGACCCGATCAACGTTCCCAACAACAGCACCAATGGCATCCCCATTGCCCTGAGCAACGGCCTCGGCGTCACCGACGGCAGCTTCGTGCTCAACTACAACGCCAACCTGCTGACCATCACCGGCGGCACCGTCAACTCCGCCCTCACCGGGGCCACCTTCACCGTCAGCACCTCGGGCACCGGCACCAGCGCTCAGGCCACCATCACCTTCCACAGTCCGACGGCGCTGGCAACTGGGGCGGTGCGGCTCGGCGGCCTGACGGCCACGGTGCCGGCCAACGCGCCATACAAGTCCAAGGAACTGCTGCACTGGGCGAGCCTGTCGCTCAACGGTGGTGCGATCACGGCGGTGGGCGACGATGCCCTCCATGCGGTGGCGTTCCTGGGCGACACCTCGGGAGACGGCACCTACACCAGCGCCGACAGCGTGCTGCTCTCGAACGTGGCGGCGGCCAAGGACAGCGGCTTCGCGGCCTTCCCGATCCTCGACCCGGTCATCCTCGCCGACCTCAACGGCAACGGCCTGGTGCAGTCCAACGACGGCGGCCTGCTCAACAATTACCTGGGCGGCGCCACGGTCGCTCAGATACCCAACTACCCCGGCGCTCCGTCCAACAACCCGTCCGGCCCCGACCCGACGCTCAGCATCCCCACCAACCTGAGCGCGAGTCCCGGCGGCACGGTGACGGTGCCGGTCAACATCGACGACCCGCACCCCAAGGGCAGCACCGGCATGACCCAGGCTCTGCTGGCGCTGACCTACGACCCCACGGTCTTTACGGTGACCGCGGCCGACATCCACCTCGGGACGGTGCCGGCGGCGGGCAGCGGCTGGGTGTTGCAGACCCGGGTGGACGCGACCACGGGCCAGATTGCCATCATCCTGTTCAGCGCCACGCCCATCGCCAGCTCGGCCGGCGGCAGCCTGGTGACCATCGACTTCCACGTCAAGCCTGGAGCGGCACCGGGGGCCAGCCCGATTAACCTGGCGGCCGAGGTCAACCCCAACGGTCAGGGGGTGGTCCGCACGGCGGTCGATGACAACCAGGGGCCGTACACGCTGACCCCGGCGCCGACCGACTCCCCCACCGACCCGGGCGTGGACGGGCTGGTGAAGCTGACCGCCGCCGACCCGGCACCGGCGGCCCCGGTCCCGGTTGTCAAGCCCAGCGGCGCGGTCGGGCCGGCGGCATTCGTGAACTCCGGCTACGGGGCCGTCCCGCCGGTCAACCCGGTGGTCGCCGTGACGACGCCGGGCAACGGTTTGTCGTTGCCCGGGGGCGTGGCCAAGGCGCTGACGGATCAGGTATTCATCGACCTGAACGACGGGACGAACGGCACACCGCCCGCGGTGCAGACGCCGCACGCATGGGACGCCCTGGTCTGGGACGGGGCGGGTGAAACCGACTGGGTGGCAGATCTCAACCCTGCCCAGTCGGGCGCCGGCAAGGCCATTCTGTAAGCGGCGATCACTTTCCCGGCCCGGGTGCGTGGCACACCGGGCCGGGAAAAGCTCAGGGCCGTTTATTCCGGATGCGCTGGTCGTAACGGCGGCTTTTCCCCGGCCCTCCGGATTGAATGAACAGAAGGCATTTCCCGATTTTGTCGGTGAACTGGGGAAGTTGCGAAAAAAAAATGGGCTCCGGGCCGATACTGGGCCGGTAAGGCTGTGTTAATTCGTGTAAGCTAGATAAACTATTGCGGATTTGTCATGGCACCCAGGGAAGGGGCATTCGCCCCGGCATCTGACCCCGACAGTCAGCAATCCCTCTCCGAGTCTTCACACAAGCGAGTAACATCATGTTCTCCTCCTGGTGGCGCGGCCTGACAGCACGGGGCAACAAGAGTGGGACTTACCGCCGCGGGCGTTCCCGGTCCCGCGGGCGGTTGTGGGCCGAGACGCTGGAGGATCGCGTCGTGCCCGCCAGTTCCGCCTACTTCAGCATGCCGACCAACCTCGCGGCCAACCAGGGCACCACGATCACCGTGCCCGTGAGCATCAACAACCTCACCGACACCAGCGGCAACCTGGGCCTGAACTCGGCCGATGTGGTCCTGACCTACGACCCGACCGTCTTCAGCGTCGGCAGCGCCGATGTCACCCAGGGGTCGCTGCTCACCAACGCGCCCCCCAACGGCACCTGGGCCTTCACCCCCAACGCCAGCACCCCGGGCGAAATCGACATCAGCCTGTTCAGCTCCGACCTCGGCCACGACGTCACCACTTCGGCGGGCGGGGTGCTGGCCAACATCCAGTTCCACGTCAAGGGCAGTGCCCCCACCGGCAGCAGCACCATCCATGTGGTGGTGCCGCCGGCGACCTCTCCCAGCAACGGTCTCAGCAGTGACGCCACCCCGCACTCCGGTCCCGATTCCATCCAGGGCGCAGCCGACGGCTACACCCTGAGCCCGGCCGACCAGCAGGACGGCGTCATCAACGTGCAGAACTTTGCCCCGATCAGCACCCTGAGCGTGCCCACGAACGTCACGGCCATGCCCGGTGGCACCGTTACAGTGGCGGTGAACGTCAGCAACCCCGATCCCAACGGCAGCGCGGGCATGACCTCGGCGGACGCGGCCATCCTGTTCGACCCGGCCGTGCTGAGCGTGGCGGCCACGGGGGCAGTGGCTGCTGGCAGCGTCGTGCCGACCAGCGGCTGGAACGCCTTTTACGGCGTCGATACCACCCACACCAACCCGATCGACTCGACGAAGGATACGCTCGGCCTGCACCTGGTCAACACCAACGGCACGCCGCTGACGAGCACCACGGCAGGCAGCCTGTGGTTGGTCACCTTCAACGTCGTCGCTGGGGCCAGTGGCACAACGATCCTGAACCTGGTGCCGAGCGTCCAGGTGGGCTCCTCGACCACCAGCACCAACGTCACCGGCGCCAACAAGGTCTACCAGTTGACCCCGGCGCCGACGAACGCCACCACGGACGCGGTGGACGGCAGCGTGACCGTGTCTGCGGTCGCGACCGCGACGCATTTCAGCGTCAGCGGCCCGTCCACGGCCACGGCCGGGACTCCCGTCAGCTTCACGGTGACCGCCCTGGACGCCAGCAACAACCCGGTCAGCGGCTACACGGGCATGGTGCATTTCACCAGCAGCGACGGCCAGGCCGTGCTGCCCGCCGATGCGACGCTGACCAACGGCACCGGCACGTTTAACGTCACGTTCCACACGTCCGGCAGCCAGACCCTGACCGCCACCGACACGGTGATCAGCAGCATCACCGGCACCAGCGGCCCGGTCACCGTCAGCGCCACCGCCGCCACGCACTTCAGCGTCACCGCTCCGGCCACGGCCACGGCGGGCAGCGCCTTCAGCTTCACGGTGACGGCCCTGGACGCCTTCAACAACACCGCCAGTGGCTACACCGGGACGGTCCACTTCACCAGCAGCGACGGCCAGGCCGTGCTGCCGGCCAACAGCACCCTGACCAACGGCACCGGCACGTTCAACGTCACCCTCAAGACGGCCGGCAACCAGACGCTCACGGCCACCGACACGGTGACCAGC
This sequence comes from uncultured Gemmataceae bacterium, assembly GCA_963750165.1. Taxonomy (GTDB): domain Bacteria; phylum Planctomycetota; class Planctomycetia; order Gemmatales; family Gemmataceae; genus CAVVPN01. The sequence goes on from CAVVPN010000003.1 coordinate 3,435,697, forward strand.
ACGATCACCGGCACCAGCGCCGCCATCGCCGTCAGCGCCGCGGCGGCCACGCACTTCAGCGTCACCGCCCCGAGCAGCGCCACGGCGGGCAGCGCCTTCAACTTCACGGTGACGGCGCAGGACGCCTTCAACAACATCGCCACGGGCTACACGGGCACCGTCCATTTCACCAGCAGCGATGGCCAGGCCACGCTGCCGGCCAACGGCACGCTCACCAGCGGCACCGGCACCTTCAGCGCCACGCTGAAGACTTCGGGTAGCCAGACGCTGACCGCCACCGACACGGTGACCAGCACGATCACCGGCACCAGCGCCGCCATCGCCGTCAGCGCCGCCGCCGCGACGCACTTCACGGTCACGGCCCCGGCCACGGCCACGGCGGGCAGCGCCTTCACCTTCACGGTGACGGCGCTGGACGCCTTCAACAACACCGCCACCGGCTACACGGGCATGGTCCACTTCACCAGCACGGACAGCCAGGCGGTGCTGCCAGCGGACGCCACCCTGACCAACGGCACCGGCACCTTCACCGTCACGCTCAAGACCACCGGCAACCAGACGCTGACCGCTACCGACACGGTGACCAGCACGATCACCGGCACCAGCGCCGCCATCGCCGTCAGCGCCGCCGCCGCGACGCACTTCACGGTCACGGCCCCGGCCACGGCCACGGCGGGCAGCGCCTTCAGCGTCACGGTCACAGCCCTGGACGCCTTCAACAACACCGCCAGTGGCTACACCGGGACGGTCCACTTCACCAGCAGCGACGGCCAGGCGGTGCTGCCCGCCAACAGCACCCTGACCAACGGCACCGGCACGTTCAACGTCACCCTCAAGACGGCCGGCAACCAGACGCTGACCGCCACCGACACGGTGACCAGCACGATCACCGGCACCAGCGCCGCCATCGCCGTCAGCGCCGCGGCGGCGACGCACTTCAGCGTCACCGCCCCGGCCACGGCCACGGCGGGCAGCGCCTTCACCTTCACGGTGACGGCGCAGGATGCCTTCAACAACACCGCGTCGGGCTACAGCGGCACCGTCCACTTCACCAGTACCGACGCCACCGCCACGCTGCCGGCCAACAGTACGCTCACCAACGGCGTCGGCACCTTCAGTGCCACCCTGCACACGGCCGGCAGCCAGACGATTACTGCCACCGATACGGTGACCAGCACTATCACCGGCACCAGCAACGCCATCAACGTCGGCACCTTCCCCGCCACGCACTTCGCCGTCAGCGCCCCCAGCAGCGCCACGGCGGGGACCGCCTTCAGCTTCACGGTGACAGCCCTGGACGCCAGCAACAACCCGACCGCAGGGTACAGCGGCACGGTGCATTTCACCAGCAGCGATGGCCAGGCCGTGCTGCCGGCGGACGCCACGCTGACCAACGGTGTCGGCACCTTTACCGTCACGCTCAAGACCGCCGGCAACCAGACGATTACCGCCACCGACACGGTGACCAGCAGCATCACCGGCACCAGCGCTGCCATCGCCGTCAGCGCCGCCGCCGCCACGCACTTCACCGTCACTGCCCCGGCCACGGCCACCGCCGGGACGGCATTCAACTTCATGGTGACGGCCCTGGACGCCTTCAACAACACCGCCACCGGCTACACGGGCATGGTCCACTTCACGAGCACGGACAGCCAGGCGGTGCTGCCGACGGATGCTACCCTGACCAGCGGCACCGGCACCTTCAGCGCCACGCTGAAGACGGCCGGCAGCCAGACGCTGATCGCTACCGACACGGTGACCAGTTCCATCACCGGCAGCAGCAACAGCATCGCCGTGAGCGCCGCCGCCGCCAGCCACTTCAGCGTCACCGCCCCCAGCAGCGCCACCGCGGGCAGCGCCTTCAGCGTCACGGTGACGGCCCTGGATGCCTTTAACAACACAGCGACGGGCTACACCGGCACGGTGCATTTCACCAGCAGCGACAGCACCGCCGTGCTGCCGGCCAACAGCACCCTGACCAACGGCGTCGGCACCTTCAACGTCACGCTGAAGACCGCCGGCAGCCAGACGCTGACCGCCACCGACACGGTGACCAGCACGATCACCGGCACCAGCGCCGCCATCGCCGTCAGCGCTGCCGCCGCCACCCACTTCAGCGTCAGCGCCCCGGCCACGGCCACGGCGGGCAGCGCCTTCAGCTTCACGGTGACGGCCCTGGACGCCTTCAATAATACTGCCACGGGCTACACGGGCACCGTCCACTTTACCAGCAGTGACGGCCAGGCCGTATTGCCGACCGACAGCCCTCTCACCAGCGGCACCGGCACCTTCAACGCCACGCTGAAGACATCGGGCAACCAGACGCTGACCGCTACCGACACGGTGACCAGCACGATCACCGGCACCAGCGCCGCCATCGCCGTCAGCGCCGCCGCCGCCACGCACTTCACCGTCACCGCCCCGGCCACGGCCACCGCCGGGACGGCATTCAACTTCACGGTCACGGCCCTGGACGCCTTCAACAACACCGCCACCGGCTACACGGGCATGGTCCACTTCACGAGCACGGACAGCCAGGCTGTGCTGCCGGCGGACGCCACCCTGACCAGCGGCACCGGCACCTTCAGCGCCACGCTGAAGACTTCGGGCAGCCAGACGCTGATCGCTACCGACACGGTGACCAGCACTATCACCGGCAGCAGCAACAGCATCGCCGTGAGCGCCGCTGCCGCCAGCCACTTCAGCGTCACCGCCCCCAGCAGCGCCACCGCGGGCAGCGCCTTCAGCGTGACGGTGACGGCCCTGGACGCCTTTAACAACACCGCCACCGGCTACAGCGGCACCGTCCACTTCACCAGCAGTGACGGTCAGGCCGTGCTGCCGGCCAACAGCACCCTGACCAACGGCGTCGGCACCTTCAACGTCACGCTGCAGACCGCCGGCAACCAGACGATTACCGCCACCGACACGGTGACCAGCACGATCACCGGCACCAGCGCCGCCATCGCGGTCAGCGCCGCCACCGCCACGCACTTCAGCGTCACCGCCCCGGCCACGGCCACGGCGGGCAGCGCCTTCAGCTTCACGGTGACGGCCCTGGACGCCTTCAATAATACTGCCTCAGGCTACACGGGCACCGTCCACTTTACCAGCAGTGACGGCCAGGCGGTGTTGCCGACCGACAGCCCCCTCACCAGTGGCGTCGGCACCTTCAACGCCACGCTGAAGACGGCCGGCAGCCAGACCCTCACCGCTACCGACACCGTGACCAGCACCATCACCGGCACCAGCGCCGCCGTCACGGTCAGCGCCGCGGCGGCCACGCACTTCAGCGTCACCGCCCCGAGCAGCGCCACCACGGGCGGCCCCTTCAGCGTGACGGTGACGGCCCGGGACGCCTTTAACAACACCGCCAGCGGCTATCTGGGGACGGTCCACTTCACGACGACGGACAGCGGCAGCGGCGCGGCGGTGCCCGCCGATTACACCTTCGTGGCCGGCGACAACGGCGCCCACACGTTTACCAACGGCGTCACCCTGGTCACCGCCGGCAGCCAGTCGGTCACCGCCACCGACACCGTCACCAGCAGCATCACCGGCAGCGCCACCATCACGGTCAGTGCCGTGTCGGCCACGCATTTCAGCGTCAGCGGCCCGGCCACGGCCACGGCCGGCACCGCCGTCAGCTTCACGGTGACCGCCCTGGACGCCAGCAACAACCCGGTCAGCGGCTACACCGGCATGGTGCATTTCACCAGCAGCGACGGCCACGCGGTGCTGCCGGCCGATGCGACGCTCACCAACGGCACCGGCACGTTTAACGTCACGTTCCAGACGGCGGGCAGCCAGACCCTCACCGCCACTGACACGGTCACCAGCAGCATCACCGGCACCAGCGGCCCGGTCACGGTCAGCGCCGCGGCGGCCACCCACTTCGCCGTCAGCGCCCCGGCGACCGCCAACGCGGGCAGCGCCTTCACCTTCACGGTCACGGCGCTGGATGCGTTCAATAACGCCGCCACCGGCTACACGGGCACGGTGCATTTCACCAGCAGCGATGGCCAGGCCGTGCTGCCCGCCGACAGCACCTTGACCAGCGGTGTCGGCACCTTCAGCGCCACCCTCAAGACGGCCGGCAACCAGACGCTAACCGCCACTGACACGGTGTCCAGTTCGATCACCGGCACCAGCGCCGCCATCGCCGTCAGCGGCGTGGCGGCCACGCACTTCAACGTCACCGCCCCGGCGAACGCCACGGCGGGCAGCGCCTTCAGCTTCACGGTCACGGCGCTGGACCCGTTCAACAACACGGACACGGACTACACGGGCACGGTCCACTTCACCAGCAGCGACGGCCAGGCGGTGTTGCCCGCCGACAGCACCTTGACCAACGGCGTCGGCACCTTCAACGCCACCCTCAAGACGGCCGGCAGCCAGACCCTCACCGCTACCGATACCGTCACCAGCACCATCACCGGCACCAGCGCCGCCGTCACGGTCAGCGCCGCGGCGGCCACCCACTTTAGTGTCAGCGCCCCGAGCAACGCCACCACGGGCGGCCCCTTCAGCGTGACGGTGACGGCCCAGGACGCCTTTAACAACACCGCCACCGGCTATCTGGGGACGGTCCACTTCACGACGACGGACAGCGGCAGCGGCGCGGCGGTGCCCGCCGATTACACCTTCGTGGCCGGCGACAACGGCGTCCACACGTTTACCAACGGCGTCACCCTGGTCACCGCCGGCAGCCAGTCGGTCACCGCCACCGATACGGTCACCAGCAGCATCACCGGCAGCGCCACCATCACGGTCAGTGCCGTGGCGGCCACGCATTTCAGCGTCAGCGGCCCGGCCACGGCCACGGCCGGCACCGCCGTCAGCTTCACGGTGACCGCCCTGGACGCCAGCAACAACCCGGTCAGCGGCTACACCGGCATGGTGCATTTCACCAGCAGCGACGGCCAGGCGGTGCTGCCGGCCGATGCGACGCTCACCAACGGCACCGGCACGTTTAACGTCACGTTCCAGACGGCGGGCAGCCAGACCCTCACCGCCACTGACACGGTCACCAGCAGCATCACCGGCACCAGCGGCCCGGTCACCGTCAGCGCCGCGGCGGTCACCCACTTCGCCGTCAGCGCCCCGGCGACCGCCACCGCGGGCAGCGCCTTTAACTTCACGGTCACGGCTCTGGATCAGTTCAACAACACGGACACGGGCTACACGGGCACGGTCCACTTCACCAGCAGCGACGGCCAGGCGGTATTGCCCGCCGACAGCACCTTGACCAACGGCGCTGGCACCTTCAGCGTGACGCTCAAGACCGCTGGCAGCCAGACGCTGACCGCCACTGACACCGTCACCAGTTCCATCACCGGCACCAGCGCCGCCATCACCGTCAGCGCCGCGGCGGCGACGCACTTCGCCGTCACCGCCCCCAGCAACGCCACGGCGGGCAGCGCCTTCAGCTTCACGGTCACGGCGCTGGACCCGTTCAACAACACAGACACGGGCTACACGGGCACGGTCCACTTCACCAGCAGCGATGGCCAGGCGGTATTGCCCGCCGACAGCACCTTGACCAGCGGCACTGGCACCTTCAACGCCACGCTGAAGACAGCCGGCAGCCAGACCCTCACCGCTACCGATACCGTCACCAGCACCATCACCGGCACCAGCGCCGCCATCAGCGTCAGCGCCGCGGCGGCCACCCACTTGAGTGTCAGCGCCCCGAGCAACGCCACCACGGGTGCCCCCTTCAGCGTGACGGTGACGGCCCTGGACCCGTTCAACAATACGGACACGGGTTATCTGGGGACGGTCCACTTCACGACGACGGACAGCGGCAGCGGCGCGGCGGTGCCCGCCGATTACACCTTCGTGGCCGGCGACAACGGCGCCCACACGTTCACCAACGGCGTCACCCTGGTCACCGCCGGCAGCCAGTCGGTCACCGCTACCGACACCGTCACCAGCAGCATCACCGGCAGCGCCACCATCACGGTCAGTGCCGTGGCGGCCACGCATTTCAGCGTCAGCGGCCCCACCACGGCCACGGCCGGGGTCGCCTCCAGTTTCACGGTGACCGCCCTGGACGCCAGCAACAACCCGGTCAGCGGCTACACCGGCACGGTCCACTTCACCAGCAGCGACGGCCAGGCCGTGCTGCCGGCCAACGCCACGCTGACCAACGGTGTCGGCACGTTTAGCGTCACGTTCCACACGTCCGGCAGCCAGACCCTCACCGCCACTGACACGATCACCAGCAGCATCACCGGCACCAGCGCCGCTGTCGCCGTCAGCGCCGCCGCCGCCACCCACTTCAGCGTCAGCGCCTCCAGCGCCGCCACGGCGGGCAGCGCCTTCAGCTTCACGGTCACGGCCCTGGATCCGTTCAACAACACTGCCACCGGCTACACCGGCACGGTGCATTTCACCAGCAGCGACGGCCAGGCCGCCCTGCCCGCCGACAGCGCCCTCATTAGCGGCGTCGGCACCTTCAGCGCCACCCTCAAGACCGCCGGCAACCAGACCCTCACTGCCACCGACACGGTGTCCAGTTCGATCACCGGCAGCAGTGGCACCGTCAACGTGAGCCCCGCCGCCGCCAGCCACTTCAGCGTCAGCGCCCCGGCCACGGCCACGGCGGGCAGCGCCTTCAACTTCACGGTCACGGCCCTGGACGCCTTCAACAACACCGCCACAGGCTACACCGGCACCGTCCACTTCACCAGCTCCGACACCGCCGCCACCCTGCCGGCGGACGCCACCCTGACCAGCGGCACCGGCACCTTCAGCGCCACCCTGCAGACGGTCGGCGCCCAGACGCTGACCGCCACCGACACCGTGACCAGCAGCATCACTGGCACCAGCGCCGCCATCACGGTCAGCAGCACCAACCCCAACACCACCTTCCTGAACAATGCCTACCTGGATCTGCTCGGCCGGCCCATTGATCCGGCCGGCCTGTCGTACTGGTCGTCCGTCCTCGATCAGGGCTACTCCCGCACCTACGTCCTCGCGGGCATCCAGGCCAGCAACGAGTACAAGACGGATCTCGTCACTAAACTGTTCACGCAACTGCTCGGCCGCGCTCCCGACACCACCGACCTGACCAACTGGGTGTTGTTCCTCAACCAGGGCGGCACCGTGGAAGAACTCAAGGCGGGCATCATGGGCAGCGCCGAGTTCCTGGCCCACAACGGCGGCACCGACACCGGCTTCCTGCAGGGCGTCTACCAGGCTGCCCTCGGCCGCTCCGCCTCCGCCAGCGAGTTGACCGGCTGGCAAGCGGAACTGACGGCCGGGACCTCGCTCTACGGCGTCGCGCTGCAAATCCTGACCACTCCCGAGGCCTACCAGTTCTACGTCAAGAGCGAGTTCGCCAGCCTGCCGCACGCCACCGCCCCCGCCAGCTCTGCCAGCCAGTTCGTCACCCTGCTCCAGCAGGGGGTGCGCGACGAGTCCATCGTCGCTGGCATCTTCATCAACAACCTGGCCGGCTCGGCCAATTACGACGCGATCACCAAGACCGTGGCCTCCAGCAGCACGCCGCCGGACACGGGAAATGGCTTCCTGGCGCAGGTCTACCAGGACGTGCTGGGCCGGGCCATCGACGCGACCGGTCTGGCGAGCTGGTCGCCGCTGCTCGACGAGGGCATCTCCCAGCAGGACGTGGCGGCGGACATCCTGGCCACGCCGGAGGCGAACACGTACCTGGTGCAGGGGCTGTATACGCAGTTGCTGGGCCGGCCGGCGGACCCGACGGGCCTGGCGGGCTGGGTGGGGGTGCTGGCGCAGGGCGGCACCGTCGAACAGGTCAAGGCGGGCATCATGGGCACGGACGAGTTCCTGACGCACAACGGCGGCACCGACACCGGCTTCCTGCAGGGCGTTTTCCAGGCCGCCCTCGGCCGCTCCGCCTCCGCCAGCGAGTTGGCCAACTGGCAACAATTGCTGAACGCCGGCACGTCGCGTTCCAGCGTCGCGTTGTTTATCCTGACCTCCGACGAGGCCCACGGTTACCTGGTGCAGACCTACTACCAGGACCTGCTGTTCCGTGACGGCCAGAGCGCCGAGGTGATCGGCAACGCCCTGGCCCTGAAGGGAATCGGGACCGACCAGTCGGTCGAGGCCGCGGTGCTGGGCTCGGCGGAGTATCTCTCCTACACCGACAGCAGCACGCTGAACAATCCGGTGCTGTCCACGGAGTCTGCCTTCCTGGGGCAGTTGTACCAGGACGAACTGGGGCGGGCGATCAATGCGTCGGAGGAGGCGGGCTGGTCGTCGTTCCTGGCCCAGGGCACCACGCGCGCGATGGTGGCCGAGTCGGTCGTGAACTCGACGGAGGCAGAGACATATCTGGTGCAGGGGCTGTACCAGCAGTTGTTGGGCCGGCCGGCGGACCCGACGGGCCTGGCGGGCTGGGTGGGGGTGCTGGCGCAGGGCGGCACCGTCGAACAGGTCAAGGCGGGCATCATGGGCACGGACGAATTCCTGGCGCACAACGGCGGCACCGACACCGGCTTCCTGCAGGGCGTCTACCAGGCGGCCCTCGGCCGCTCCGCCTCCGCCGCCGAACTGGCCGGTTGGCAGCAACAGTTGGCGGCGGGTACGTCGCGGACGAGTGTCGCCCTGCAGATTCTGACCACCACGGAGGCCCGCGGCTACCTGGTGAGCAGCTTCTACCAGTCCCTGCTGCACCGCGCTCCCAACCCCACCGAGCAGGCGCAGGGGGCCGCCGCCCTCCAGTACGTCACCGACCAGGTTCTGGAGACGGCCATCCTCTCGTCGCGGGAATTCGACGTGAACCTGCAATGACCCGGGCCGGTGTATCACATTCCGGCAGACCCTGGAGTTGTGGACATCCCGCATTTGGCAGGAGAGGAGGAGTTCGGTTCGTCGGTCGCCATACCGCGCGACCGACGAACCGAATCAGTCTTGCGACTCGATCAATTTCTTGAATTCTGGCCGCTCCCGGAGACCCTGGGGAAACGCCGAGTCGCCCCGGATCAGCGGGATGGGGTCCGGGCCCTTGCGCTCCCTGCGCCACAACTCCACTTCCCGGTACAGGCAGGCCAGGGCCAGGTCCTCGTACTCCCGGGCCCGCTTCGGGGCCTTCTCCGACAACTTGCCATACACGCAGGCGACGTTGTGCAGCACGAGATAGTCCCCCGACCCGTGCAGCGTCGCCTCCAGAGCGCGGCGGCTGGCCTCGGCCGGCGCCTTGCCCTGGCACGCCTCGACGTAACCCAGCCAGGCGTGCGCCTCGGCGTGGGTGGGTTCGAGCTTGAGCGCGGCGGTGAAATCGGCCAGCGCCTCGTCGTACCGGTCCAGGTCCACCAGCACCGCGCCGCGCTTCACCCGCAGCCGCGCCTCCTTCGGCGACAGGGCAATCGCCTGGCCATACGCCTCGGCCGACTGGGGTAGCTGGTTCAGGTCCTGGCTTACCAACCCCAGTTGGTCGAACAGGCCGGGGTTCCTGCCGCCCAGGGCGACCGCCTGTTTCAACTCCGCCTGGGCCAACAGTCGCAACGTCTTGCGGGCCGCGCCGGGCAACTCCGCCGCCAGCAGTCGCAATTGCCGCCCGCGCGCCTCGTGTCCCGCGGCGCTCTTCGGGTCGAACGCCCCACCCCGGGTCAGGTAGCTCTCCACGTCGGCCAGGCCCTTGTCGAGGTCCCCCTGGGCGAAGTAAATGACGGCGCGGCGCAGGTATGCCGCCCGTGGGCCGCGCTTCTCCGAAACCGCCAGGCTGAAGTCCGCCAGCGCCCTGTCCACGTCGCCGCGCTCCAGGTGCAGTCGGCCGCGATAGAAGGCGGCTTCCAGCAGGCGCTGCTCGGCGGGCTCCGCCAGCACGGTGGCGAAGTCGGCCAGGGCGGCGTCATATTGCTTGTGCAGCCAGTGGACCACGCCGCGGTTCAGGCGCGCGGGCCGCAGCGTGGGGTCGAGCCGGACAGCCTCGTTCAGGTCCGCCAGGGCTTCGGGGTAGCGCTTCTGCAAGCCCAGCACCAGGCCGCGCAGCGTGTAACCCCACGGCAACTTCGGCCGCAGAGCCACGCACGCCCCCAGGGCCTCGACCGCCAGGTCTCCCTGCCCGAGCGCCAGGTAACATTGACCGAGCTGGAAGTGCGACCAGAAGTGCCCCTGTTCCAAAGCCAGTGCCTTGCGGTAGTACTCGATGGCCTGGATCAACCGCTTCCGGGCGGCGGACTGGCCCGCCGGCTTGCCCTGGTCCTCTTCCCGGGGGTCGTGCTGGGTGCGGTAGCGCTCCGCGGTCAGGAAGTGATCGACGGCCCGGGTGGGGGTGTTCGGGTCGCCGGCCCGGTGCTCCTCGGTGGCGGCCCGGTCCCTGTCCCCGAGCAGCTGGTAGGCCGCGCCGCGCAGGCGGTGATACCCCACCGTCGTCGGCCGCAGCGGTTCGGCCCGATCCAGCAGGGCCAGCATTTCCTTCCCCACGGTTTCGCCAGCGACCCCGGTCGCCCCGGCGCGACGACCGGTGGTGTAGGTCACCAGCAGCAGCAGGTCATACAACTCCGCTGCGAAAGCGGCACGGTCCTCGGCCAGTGGGAACTGCTCCAGCCGTGGCCCGTAGGGGCCGACGACGGCGAGGGCCTCCCGGGCGGTGGTCGCCCCCTTTTCGGGGTCGTAATAGGGCATGTGCTCCGCCCCCGGGTCCTGGAAGGCGGCATACAACTGGGTCTCGTTGGCCAGCCGGCGGAACGCCTGCAGGTCCTGGCCAGCCTTTTGCCGGGCCGCCAGGTTCGCCGCCTCCCGCTCGGCTTTTTCCTGCTCCACCTTCGCCTTCCGAACTTTCAGGGCGTTCCGGATGCTGGCCTCGCGGAGTTCCTGATCCTGGGCGTCCTGCAAATCCTGCAACTCCTGCTCGTGCCGGGCCCTGGCCTGCAGGTACTCGTTGACCCCGAACCCCAGCAGACCGAGGAACGCCACGGCGACCGCGGCCCGCAGGAGGGCGACACGATGCCGTTTGGCCCAGCGCAAAAGTCGCTCCCAGGCGTTCTCGCGGTAAGCCAGCACGGGCTCGCCGGCCAGGTGGCGCTGCACGTCCTCGGCCAGGGCCGCGGCGCTCTGGTAGCGGTCCTCCTTGCGCAGCGCCAGCGCCTTCATACAAATGGCGTCGAGATCCTTGGGGATGGCCGGGTTCAGTTTGCGCGGGACCGTCGGCGTCTGGGTGCTGGCCATCAGGATCAGTTCGGGAAGTTTGCGGGCCTGGCGCGGCTTCTTGCCGGTGAGGATGTGGTAGAGGATGCCTCCCAGCAGGAAAACATCGCTGACATGATCGACGGCCTCGACCCGGCCCTCGGCCACCTCGGGGGACATGTACGCACCGGTCCCCTTGATGGTCCCGGCCTGGGTCTCCAGGGTTTCGCCCGAGAAACTGTTGCGGATCTGCACACCAGTACCCGGTTCCTCGGGAACTCCCATGGGCTTGGCGAGGCCCCAGTCGAGGACCAGGGTTTCGCCGTAAGCGCCGACCATGACATTGTCGGGCTTGAGGTCGCGGTGGATCACCCCGCGGCTGTGGGCGTACGCCATCGTCTGGCAGACGTGGAGGAAAAACTGGAGCAGCCGCAGCCCCTGGACCTCGCGCGGCACGTCCCCCCTGGGCGGACTGGCGTGGAATTCGTCGATGACTTCCGTGAGTGTGCGCCCCTGGATGAATTTCATCGCGTAGAAGGGCTGGCCCGCCTCGTCGCGGCCCAGTTCGTGGATGGGGACCACGCCGGGGTGTTCCAGCTGGCCGGTCACCTGGGCTTCCCGGAGGAACTGGTCCTTCGTCGCATCGTTGGGGTTGCCGCGAATCTTTTTCAGGGCCACGGGCCGGCCGAGGTCGCCGTCCTCCGCCAGCCAGATTTCTCCCATGCCGCCCCGGGCGTGGAACTTCTTCAGGATGTAGCGCCGGATCGCATTTCCGGCGCCTCCGCGGGGGGGTAAGCCCCCGCGGAGGCGGCGCCGGTGGCCTCGACGGCGCGGCGCTGCCCCGTTTTCTGCGCGGAGCCGGAATCGGCCGCCGACTCGGAACGCTGCTCGGGGGGCGCGTCGATGGTGGCCCCAAACTCGGGGCTCGGTTCGGACAGCCGGGCGGGGATGTCAGTCGTGGCGTCGGGGTTCGGGTCATCCACCGGGGGCGTGCGGCCAGCCGGCACATCGACAGTGCCGTCCGGGTCGGACGGTTGCTTGGGGAAGTCGATGGTGCCATCGTGGGTCGGGTCGTCCACCGGAGGCGTGCGGCCGGGCTGGAAGTCCATCGTTCCCGCCGGGACTGGCTGCGGACACGCCGCGGGTGGGGCGTCAATGGTCCCATCCTCCGGCGCCGGCCCGACAGGTTGGCTGCCCTTGCCCGGCGCGGCCGGCAGGTCAGTGGTGCCCTCGTCGAGGACCTCGGTTGGCTGTTCCTGCCAGTTGGGATCGACGGACATCGGGGAGTCTCCTTCTCGGGCGAACGGTGCAGGTCACCGGGTCAACCCCACGACCTGGGAGCGGCGCTCCTCGGAATCGAACCCAAGCAAGGTGGGCTGGAACAGTCCCGCGGCAATCGCCGCCAGGCCGGCCATGCCGAGCCAGTCCACCGGTGGGTTCTCCACGGACCACACCTGATCCACGGGCGTTGCCGGGACAGCCGGTTCGCTGGCGGCATCGTCTACCGGCTCCAGCGCGTCCGGCGGCGGCGGCGTCACCGGGCCGGGGTCGGGCAGGGGCGCGGGCCGTGGGCAGGGCTCGGCTGCCGGAGTGGTGGGTGGCAGGGGTTGACCACCTGCGGGAGTCGATGCCACCAGGGGGTCCACGGGGTCAACGACCAGCGCGTCCTCTTCCGATTCGGGTGGCGCCTCTGGTTGCGGCCCCGGTGGTGGGGCCACGCGGGGGCGGGGCGGCCTCATTTGGTTGGCCTCCCGGAACTGTTGAAGAATCCATGCCAGGGCTCCGTTTGGCGGGACCACCCCGCCGCCGGCGCGGCCGGCACCCAGCTCGGGGAGGTTCTCCCAGTCGTCGTCGAGGTTTTCATACTCGCCGGGGTTGATGGTAAGCCCCCCCAGGAGCAGGGCGCCCTCACCGGACAGGCCGTCCTCATTGTCGTGTGTCTGGCTCGCGTTCAACGGGGCGGTCGATGACAGGGAAGTCGTCAGGGCCAGGGATGCTGCCAGCAGAAAGGCACCGGTCGTGGCCGCGATGCTCGTCCCCGAGAATCCGGACGGCTCCGTCAGCGCTGCCGACTCTCCCGGGAGCGTACCTGACCCCGCGAGCGTATCCACCGGGGTGGCGAGCACGACCGCGGCGGCGATGTCGGGGGCGGTCAGGTCGAAGTTGAAGGTGCGCTCTCCGCCGCGGATGGCGTCGGTCAGGGCGAAGGTCTCTGTCTGGCCGCCGTTGAAGAGGACCGCGCCGCCGCGGGACGACGCCTGAACATCGGAGAGGTTCAGGGTGAACGACTCCCCCCCCAGGCCGGCCAGGACGAGCACCTCAACGTTGTTGGCCACCTCGATGTAGGTCCGCGCCAGGTTGTTGCTGAGGGCGTTGGACTGCTGGTTGAAGATCAGGCGCTGCCCCTGCGAGTCGGCGGCGTCGGCAGACACCGGGTCGAGCCAGATCACCAGCACGGTCAGCCCCCCCACGGCTGGCAGGAAAGAAGTCACGGTCTGGGCGTTCAGCGCCGGCGTGATGCTCGGGTCGTCGCCACCCCGCGTCTGCTGCAGGGAGGTCAGCAGTGCCCCCTGGTTGTCGTGGTACTGCGTCAGGAACTTGTTGCCGGCGCTGAGTTGGTCCAGGTCGATGGGGCTGGGCATGGGCACCAGCCCGGGCATTGTCTTCTGGTTGTTCGGGGCGATGACGCCAGCGGCCACCGTGACGACGGGGTGGCCGTTGAAGGCGGCGCCGCCGACCAGCAGTTCGGCTTCCGTGCTGTTGTAAGCCGCCGCCTGGACGGCTGGGGACACTTCCACGCGATATGTGCCGGGCTGCAGTGCCTGGGCGAAGTAGAGGGTCACGGTCTGCTCCGCCTCGGCGGGGTAGAACCGCCCGGTGGCGACGCCGATGTTCACCCCCGCGGCGTACACGGCCTGGAGGCCGTTGCCCGGGGCTGCCAGGGGGATGACCTGTGGCTGAGGGTTGGGGCCGGTGGGGTTCGGGGTGCCGAGCCAGGTCACCGTGTAGTTGGCTGGGTTCTGCGCGGCCGCGAGGTCCAGGTGGTCACCCTGGAAGGTGAGAATGAGCGTGTTGGCCGGGCCGCCCGACGTGCCGTTCGCCCCAGGGAATGACCCGGGCGCCTGGACGGAGGCCAGCTGGGGCAACACGTCCAGGTCCAGGGTGTAGACCCCGGCGCCCCCCGCGACGCCGAAAACGTGCAGGGTCAACACGGTCCCCTGAGGCGCCAGGACACGAATCCGCGCCCCGATGGCGGTGTGGGTTTCCTGCAGGATGCTCCCCGGCGACAGGGCGTGACCCTGGGCGTCGAGCACTTCGAGGTCCAGGCCGTTGCCGACCGAATACTGGAACTGGGCGGAGATGTCGATCACTTGCGGCCCGGTCCCCGGGGCCGCCTCGGTTGGGACCGTGTAGGAGAAGTAAGCGTCCGCGTGACCGGTGACAATGGCCAGCGGTTGGGTGAGGAGGTGCGTCGCAGCGCCCAGGTTGCGTGCGTGCGCGAGGTCGGTGTTCGGCGCCAGCACCAGCGGCTGGCCGTAGATGACCGTGACGCCCCCCTTGTCGGCAACGGCCAGGTCCGTGGCGCCGTCGTTGTTGAAATCGCCGGCGACGATTTGCCCGGCGGTCCCCACCTGGGCGAGCACCAGCGGCGCGCCGAATGTGTAATGGCCCTGGGCGTCCACAATCCCGGGCAGCAGAATCACCTCGGCCGTCCCGGCGCCGCCGCGGATGGATGCGGTGACGACGATGTCCGTGTTCCCGTACGACATTCCCGAGGGGAGCGTGGGGGCGTTTGCGGGCAGGGGGAACTGGTTGACGACGGCCAGGCCGACCACGCCAACATCCTCGCCCTGCCGCGGCGCCATGGCCTGGTAAACCTGCGCCGGTTGAAACGTCCCGTCGCCGTTGCCCAGCAGGACGTAGACGTTGCCGGTGTTGGTGCCGGTCAGCACCAGATCGAGGTTGCGGTCGCCGTTCAGGTGGACCGCCTGGGCGTTGAAGATGTTCTCGGGGGTAGCGAACGTCACCCCCGCCTGGAAGGTGCCGTCGCCATTGCCACGGAAGAATTCAGCCGTTGCGGCATTTTTGCTGAAGACGATGACATCCAGTTTGCCGTCGCCGGTAAAATCGCCCACCACCAGCGGGCCGGCACCGTCCGTGAAGGTGGTCGTGTTGAACGGTTGCAGCGGCGGCGAAAACGTCCCATCCCCGTGGCCTAGCAGGACCACGAACTGCGACGGCTGCCCGTTGTTGTAATTTTCGAGCACGACCGCGTCCGTTTTGCCGTCCCCGTTGAAGTCTCCCGTGGCGATCCAGTCGGGATGGTTGATCGCGTCGAACACGCGCTGGGGCTGCACGGTGCCGTTGCCGTTGCCCAGCAACAACGAGACATCGCCCGAGCGGGAGTTCGGGACGAGCACATCCGGGTTCCCATCACCGTTGAAGTCGGCTACCGCAATCTGCCGGTTGCCGGAGGGCTGACCGGGGGCATCCAGGCCCGGGCCGATGTCGAACTGTCGTTCCGCCTGAAACGTGCCGTCGGTGTTGCCCGTCAGGACACCGAGGGTGTCCGAGGCTGTCGTGTTGCTCACGAGCAGGTCGGCCGGCTGGTTCGGGCCCGCCAGGTTGGCCACGGCCAGCGAAGTCGGATCGCCCTGCGTCGGGAAAAAGTGGGTCGAGGTCACGGCGAAGTTGGTCACGGTCATCGTGTAATTGGCCTGGTCCCCGGGGTTCTGCGGGTTGTTGGGGTCTGAGGAAACCCGGACGTACACGGTTTCTCCCGCGGTCACCGAAGGCACCGTAAAGGTGAGGGTGCCGCCGGAGGTGACATATTGGTTTCCAGCAACCAGCGCCGTCTTCGCCGAGTTCACGATCCGAACTTTGAGCTGTCCTGCATAACCGCCACTTGTGTTGAGCGTCACTTGCAGCGTGCCGTTCAGCGTGGCGGTCACGGCGTAATCTTGATTCGACAGCGTTGGCTGCGGCACCGTGCGCGCGTCACTGATGGTGCCTTCGACCTGCGTCCCGGTCAACGTGTAAGCGGCCTGGTCTCCGGGATTCTGCGGGTCGTTGGGGTTTGTGGAAACCCGGATGTACACGGTTTCTCCCGGTGCCACCGCCGAGAGATCGAAGGACGCGCTGCCGCCGGATGCAACATATTGATTGCTGGTGCCGGCAACGAGGGCCGTCATCGTCGAGTTCACGGCCCGGACTTTGAGCGTTCCCGCGTAACCGCCGCTCGCGCTGAACGTCACCTGCAGAGGAGTTCCGTCCGCCGGCGCAGTCACGGCGTAGTCCTGATTCGCCAGCACCGCCGCCGGCAGCGAATTCGATTCGCTGATGGCGCCTTCCACCTGCGGTTCCGTATTTTCGTACTGGTCGAGATTGGTGAATTGCAGCGTGAAACTACCCGAGGAAGCAGCGTCTGCCGCCGACACTTCGATGAGCATGACCTCACCCTGGGTCACCGGCAGACGGAACTGTGCCTGCGGGTTGTCGGTGGTGATGGTCGCTGGCGTGGGTGAGGCGGCCAGTACGGTTTGGCCATCGGCGCCGAGTATTGTCAGGGTGAGCCCCGATCCTTGAAGGGCCGTCCCCGTCAAGTCGATCTGCATGAATCCGGTGACCGCCGCAGCGAGGCGATAGATATTTTTGTCACCCGCCGCCAACGCATCGGATCGGGTGCCTGCCACCTGCGTCCCGAGATCCGCCGTCAACGATTCCACGGTGAGCTGATAATGGAGGGCCGAGGCGCTGCTACCGGAGACGTGGATCTTGTAGGTAGTGCCCGAAACCCCATGAATTTCGAGGGATTGACCGAGCACCGCGCCCGTCGCATCCTGAACATTGGTAAGGGCCGCCGGCAACAGATTGCCGTCGGCATCCGTCAGCTGGAGTTGCAGGTTACTGCCCCCACTGACGGCAGTTGCCGAAACACTCAGAACGCCATTGGCGCCGGCCTGGAGGCTGAACCACTCGTTGGCGTCGGTGGGGAGCAGGGTCAGCTGGGGCACCTCTTGCTGAACCGTCACCGATCCCAGGTTGGTAGCCGTCTGCGCTGTCTGGTTGGGCGCGAACCGGTCGGCGGCTGCTGGCGGAACCGGAGTCAGAGCGTAGCTGCCGAAATAGACATCCTGGTCGCCGGCGGTGACGGCCCGGGTCCAGACGGCATAGGCGGTGCCGCTGGTGGTCGTCGCCACGCCGAGCTGATCGCCGAGGTAGTAGGTCTGGGTGCCGTTGCCGCCGGTGAAAACGCCGAGGTTGGGATTGAAGGAAGTGTTGGTCACGGCAAAGTTGGCGCTGAAATGCTGGCCGGCGTCGGTGCTCACCGTGCCCCAGACGCTCAGGTTCTGGCCGTTCGGATCGCTGCGCGTGTCGTACCAGATGACGGTGAGATCGCCCTGGGCATTGACCGAGAGGGTGGGCAGCACCTGATGGGAAACGACCTGGCCTTGCGACGACGAGGCGAACCCCGGGTACTGGCCGCCGTTGTCGTCGTTGAGGACCGGGAAGTAGTTGCTGTCGAGCTGCGTGGCCGTCAGTTGTGCCGCGGCTTCATTTCCCACCGTGAAATTGGACACCCAGCTCTGGCCGTAGTCGTGCGAGACGGCGAAGACGATGCCGTTGGCGGCGGCGGAGCTGCTCTGCGCTACCTGGTCTTGCGCGGCGGCCGCCACGGCATAAAGCACTCCCGGTCGGGTTGGATCCGCGGCAATTTCCCGGGTGTTCAGCGTGCGGAAGTTGTCCAGCGTGGCGTCGGTATCGATCTGGGGCCCGCCCCCGAGCGCGGCCAAATTGAAGGGAACGCCCAGCAGGGTATTGATGTTGGGCGAGGTAAAGCTGCTAACCGGGTCCGTGGCGGGGCCACTGCTACCGCCCTTGGTCGAGGCGTAGACGGTGAAATAGCCCCCGAGGTAGGCGGAAACGAAGACCGCCCCCCCCGCCCCGACAGTCACCGACGGATAGGCGATGAAGCCAGTCCCCGCGCCGCCGTGGTCCAGGCTGCCGGCAACGGGATCCTTGATCGCACTGACCAGCCCGGTCCCCGCCCCGGTCCCCGGCAGGTTTTGCATCTGGATGGCCCAGGCCGTGCCGCCGTTGCTGGTGTTCGAGATGGCGAACAGCACGTCGCTACCGTTCGTGGAACCGGAATCCCCGGGAAACTGGCCGGCCGGGTAAAAGCGCGTCCAGGTCACGTAAATGCTGCCGAGGTAGGGACTGCCCGGGATCGTATCAATGGCCAGAGCCGGGAAGCAGTCAAAGGGCACGGCCGTGCCCGTGTAGGTGTGTTCGGCCACGGGCGCGGCGGGGCCCCAGGACAGGCCGTTGTTCCCGCTGGCCCTGCTGCTTTCCGCCACGAAAATGCCGTTGTTTGACTGGAACCCGTCGGCGCGCTGCGTGCCGTCGGGGTTGGTCAAGGTGGGTTGCGCCCCCTTGAAGGTGGCCGCCATGAAGCTGACGTAGACGTTGCCCTGGGCGTCGAAGGCCACCGCCGGCGCCGCCGCCCCCTGATCAAAGCCCGCGGGCAGGTCAATCGAACTGGGCGTCCAGGTGGTGCCGCCATCGGTCGAGACAGCGATGCCAATGCCCGCATAACCCGCGGCGTGTGGCGTGAGTGGGGAGTAGTCCAGGTAGGCCGTGACCAGGTGCTTCGGGTTGATCGGGTCCACGGCAACCGTGGGCGCCTGTTGCACGCCGGCCGCCGCGGTCACGTCAGTGTTGGCGGGAGGAGTTCCCAGGAGGGCCAGGTCCTTGCCGACCCCCTGTTTGCTGTTGGTGGACCTGTCGGTCTGGGCCACCGCGTTGGCCGGGTCGATGTCCAGCGCGAGGTAGGTGGTGGACAGGGAGTCGAACCCGGCCGGGGCCTGGGTGGGCAAGGTCACCGTCACCGTGCCACTGACCGAGGCTCCCGCCGCGAGGGGACCAAGGTGCAAGAGCGGGGCGGACAGGACCGTTCCTTGCAGCGGCCCCGTGCCGGACAGTTCGCTGGCGGTCGCCAGCTGCAGGTTGGCGTCAAAGGCCGGCGCGGCGCCGAGGCCCTGGTTGGTCACCGTGTACTGAATCGTGACGGTCTGCCCCCAGGCGGTCGCCGGGGCGGCAAGGCTGAACGAGGTTCCGACCAGATCGGGAAGCGCTTTCAGGCCGAAATTGACGCCGTTGGTGGCCTGACCATCGACGAGCGGCACGGTCTGGGCGGCGCCGCCCGGGGATGTCGCCTGATCGCCCTGCGGCACGACCAGATCCACCGCGACATTCGGGGGGGAGGGGACGGTGGCGCCTGTGAACGAAAAATTGCCGGCCGCGTCGGTGGTGGTGCTCGGTTCGGGCTGGGTCAGGGTGAGCGACCAGTTGTTCAGGGTTAGACCCGTGCTGTTATCGGTGGGAAGCTGAGCCACCAGATACCAGGCGCCGTTCGGGTCCTCGTTCTCGATCAGCACCTGCGGGTTGTTAAAGGCCATCTGCGGCGCGTAAGGATGGTCCGGGGTGGTGTTCGGAACGGGGCTGCCGGCCCCGTTCACGTAATTGGTCGAGTTGCCGTCGAAGGTGCCTGTAAAGTGCTGACCCGCCGCGAGCGTGAAGACAGTGGCCGCCACGCCCGTACCGGTGTTGAGCCCCACGGGGCTTAGCAGGAAAACGGGCACCGCATTGGTAGTGTTATTGGTCAGGTCCAGGCTGAGGGCGACATCGGTTAAGGTCTGAGGGATGTTGCTCTCGTTAATGGGCGAACCGAAATAGCCGCCGCCAAAATCGGTCCAGGCCAGATCGGCGGGCGCCGCGTTCACGGTCGTGGGGTTGTTCAGTTGGCCGGTTCCTTTGAGGTCCAGGAAAAGCACCTGGCCCGCCAGCCCTGGATCGGCGGGTTGGCGCAGGCCGTCGCCGTTCAAATCGTTAAAGACGCTACCGAAGATCGAGGCCGACAGCAAGGTGCGGTCTTCGAGGATCTCCAGCAAGAGGCGCGTCCGCCACCGCGCCCGGTGGGCACGGCGGCGCGCCGCCAGTCGGCCCCCCCTGGCCAGGCACCAATCCGCCAGGAACTGGTGAGTGAGGTCAATGCAGATGAAGGAAAGACGGGGCAGGGGCAACATAAGGGTTTCTCCTTCTACCGGTCAACACTCGTTGGTGGCCCGAGCACTTGGACTGGGAGCTTGCCCCTTTGGGCGCTATTGGCCTGAAGGTGTTGTAAGCGATCAGGCGCTGATTCAGGCCAGGACTTCCGTTCCGAATAAGTGATTCAGCAGGAAACTTAGAGCGGTTCGCAGTTGGGTGTAGCGGAAGTCGCCAGACTTCCGTCCGGTGCTGCTCGGAAGTCTGGCGACTTCCGCTACACCCATTCGCAATCTGCAATAGCTTGCACACTTCAGATGTTAAGAAACTACCATTCCCATTTCACGAAATAAAGCGATTGTTACAAAAAATCGACAACGGGAAAGTCGTCCAGCGCCAGTGCTCCCTACCATGCCGGCCACAACGGCGCTGCGCCGCCTACCCCTGCGTTACTTTTCCTACAACCCGCGCTCCAGGAATTCTCCGTAACCTGAGCCCGACGCGCTATCGAACCAATCCGTTCCTCCCAGGCCTTCAAAGATGGCGTCGAGTGCCGCCAGGTTCGGGCCGCTATCCCACGGGTTGGAATCGACGTTAGCCGTGTCCTGGGAATAACCCTTCTGGGCGCCGCTGTTGCCGAGCACGAGCGCCGGGATGCCGGAATTCATGGTGTCGGCGGTGGCGGCCGACCCGTTGACCGTGAACGAGCCCGGGAGACTGAGGTACGTTTCCGGCTGCGTCGGGGCTTGCAAGTCGCTCGCCTTGCCGGTGTCCGTCCGTGGCTCGGTCGCCGGGAAGGCGGCAGTCCCGGACTCCTGGACGATGGGATTCTGGTTGGCGTCGAGGTCCGAGTCGGGTGCCGCCACGAACTCGGCATTGAACACGTTCACGATGGCTGCGACCATCCCATTGATGGAGCCGTAAGGAGCGGTCGCGTTGGCTTCCATGTCTGCCACGCTTTGCGCAGTCACGGTGACGCTGCGCTGGGCATTGACACCGCCGTTGGGGGTGGCGTTAATCAGGTCGGGAAGCAACAGGTTGGCCACGGGGCTGCCCAGACCAGTGGCCAGATTGTAGCCCGCGCCGGCGTTAAAGGTGCCGTTGCTGCCGCTGGTGATCTGGTGGAAATCACTGACCGGCACGCTGTACAGGTCTTGCTGGGCCTCGTTCGGGCTGGCGGTGCCGAAGCTGGCTTTCCCGGCCAGGGCGCGGCCCTGGTTGGCGAGCACGAGGAGCCCCGCCCAGTTCGGGGCCGACAAACTGGTGCCGCCGACAGTGACCATCGGACTACCGCCGAGCAGGTTATACGTATCGGCGATCCAGGCGCCCGTGGCGGGGTCGGCCACTGCCGCCACGTCGGGGGTGGAACGGCTGCCCGTGGACTGCACGCCGAGTTGCCAGGCCGGCTCGGCTTCAAACTGACTCAGGCCGCCACCGCTGCCGATGAACTGACCCATCGTGCTGGAGTAATACCCCCAGGCGGTCTCGCTGTTGTACGAATCGTCCGCGTTGAGCGTGAGGCTGGTGCCGCCGACCGCCACCACGTTGGGCGAATAGGCGGGGTACTCGGGGTCGGCCGCGCCGTAGTCGCCGGTGCTGGCCACGAAGGTCACGCCCTGGTGGCCGGCTGGCGTGGTCAGGTAGCTGTCGTAAAGGGCTTCCTGCTGGGCCGTAATCATCTGATTCTCGGCGAAGCCCCAGCTCATCGACACCACCGACACGCCCGGTTGATCGGCTGCGGTGGCCACGCCGGTCATCAGGTCGGCCAGCGACTGGCTGTTACTTTCCACCAGCACAATGTTCGCGCCGGGGGCGAGGGCGTGGACCCATTCCACGTCGAGCGCGATCTCCATTTCCCAGTTGCTCACCCCTGCCCCGGTCGGGTCGGTCGCGGGCAACGGGGTCGTTTGGCCCTGCTGATTGAGCACGGTCAGGAAGGACGACGCCGGGCCGTACTGCTCGAACAGGCTCGGGCTGGTAGTCGTCAGGCTGAATTGCAGGTCGAACGTGTCCAGCGACTGATAGATGTTCGGGTCGTCGTAGGCATCGACGATGGCGATGGTCTGGCCCGTGCCGTCCAGGGCGGCACTGTTGATGCCGTAGGCGGATCGGATCTGGGCGGGCGTGTACACCGTGCCGCCGGCGCCGGTCGATTGATTGAGGATGGTGTTGCCGCTGATGTTGATGGTATCGACGATGAGCGAACCTCGGAACTGCCCGTTGCCGCTAATGCCGAGCGGGGCGGTGGGCGCGTAGATGAGGCCGCCGGGCATGACGATGCCGTTGCCGCTCAAGGTGATGGTCTTGGTGTTCGTGCGTGGCTGGAAGAAGAGGATGCCGTCATAGGGCCCGCTGGTCATGGGGGTGAGGCTGATGTTGCCGTTGCCGCTCAGGTTGATGTTGCCATAGCTCGAGCCATTGCCGGCGTTGTCGATCATGACGCCGTTGCCCGAGACGTTGCCGTTGCCCGAGACGCTGAAGCCGCCCCCCTGGATGACGTAGATGCCGGGGTTCATCGTCAGGTTGCCATTGCCCGAGACGGAAATCCCGCTGTAGAGGCCGGGGTAGATCATTAGCGAACTGTTCCCCGAGACATTGACCGCCGTCGCGGTGCCGCTGGCGGTGGGCGCAACGAGGCTGGCGAGCGGGTCGGTGAACGACGCGGCGCCGGTGGTGGGCGCCGGGCTGATGTGAGCATTGCCACTCGTCTTGACTGCCCCGTGGACCCGGACGGCGCTGCCGGTGACGATGGCGTTGCCGCTGGCGCTGAGGGCGTTTGTTGCGTTGGAGTCCACAGCGATGATGCCCCCAACCACGAGTTGCGCGTTGCCGCTGAGCGTCAACGCATTGGCGGCGGTCGGGTCGAGGACATAGGCGGTCGTGCTCGTTACGGCGGTCACCGTCACCGACACGGTGCCGCTGCTGGGAAGCAACACACTGTTGCCGCTGTAAGCCGCGCTGATCGTATGCGTTCCCAGCGTGAGGGCGGAGGTGGTGAGCGTTGCCGTCCCATTCGTGAGGGAGATCGTTCCCAACGTGGTTGAGGTCGTGGTGTCCACGAAGACCACGTTCCCGGTCGGCGGCAGCGCGGCGGCAACCGTCGCCGTGAATGTGTAATTCGCGCCGCTGGCCGAGGCGGTGACGGTGGTGGTCGTCGCCGGTTGGAGAACGTTGACGGTCGCCGTTACCGTGGTCGCGGAGAAATAGCTATCCCCGCTGTAGACCGCTGTGATGTTGTGAGCCCCAAGGGTCAGCGCCGAGGTCTGGTAAGAGGTGCTGCCGTTGGACAGCGTGGTTACGTCCAGAACCGTGGTGCCGTCCTTGAAGGTCACCGTGCCGCCGGGAGTGACATTGGCAAACCCGTTCGGCGTGACGGCGACCGAGAAGGTGATTCCCTGGCCATAGACGGCGTTCGTGGTAGATGGGGTCAACGCCACGTTGGGGTTGCTCGAACTGACCAGTACGTCGGTGCCGGTGGTGGTGTTGTAAGCCGCGAACCGGTACATGAACAATTCGTAATCACCGCCCGTGCTGGCCTGGCCCGTGGCGTGCTGATAATCGTCCACCTCGACCGTGTAAGTGCCGGTCGTCGGCAGCGTCTCATCGATGATGGACGAATCGGACGGCTCGAACTGGTCGTCGTTCCAGGTGAGCAACTGACCGTTGGGCCCGTAGAGATAGAGCACCGAGTCAATGGGGTCGGTGATGCGGGTCAGGGCGGCGGACTTGACGTAGAAGCTCATCAGCGAGCCGGCCGTGGCCTGGAAGGTGTAGAAGTCCGGAGAGGTCGTCGTCGCGCTGCCGGCCGCGAGGGTGCCAAGCACGTCCACGGCGGCCACGTCAAAGTTCATGCCGGCGTCGTAGCCGGTGGTGACGGGGTTGGGCACGTTCAACTGATACAGGCTCACGGGCTGCGCCGACACATTCGTCGGCATGGTGCCGGGAGTGGTGGTCGTCCCGGGGGTAGGATTCGAGGGGGTGGGCGGCGTCTCGGAGACCAGATAGATGGGGTTCGCTTGCGCAGCTGAGGCACTCACGGTGTACGGCCCGTCGTCGCCACTGTGGTTCGTGCCATCGACCACGGTGCCGTCGGAGATGAATGCCAGGCTGATGGCGTCGCGCTCGCCGAACGACGCCTGACCGGTTGCCAGTTCCTGTAACGTGGAGCCGACCGACGCCGGCGAAGCAATGATGTTGTCCAGGGTGTTGAAGGCGGCCACCGGGCCGGTGTAGGCCGGGTAATAAGCGCCGGCTCCCGGCGGATTCGAGATGCCGAAGCCGATTGGGTCATAGGAATCCTCATGCCGCAGTCCCAGGGTGTGCCCCAGTTCGTGGGCCGTGACCGTGATCGACATGCCGATGAAATTGGCGTCGGTGTCCGGCTGCTGGTAGAGGCCCGTGCCCAAAAAGCCGTTGACATCCACCACCATACTGGTGTTCAAGTTCAGGTTGCGGAAGTCGATCTCGTTCGATTTGCCGCCGGGCGACGGTTGGGCATTGGAGATCGGCACCACGTTGAAATAAACGGTCTCATAAGGCGTGCCGGCGGGGATCACGGTGGGGTCGAGCGTGAACTGGGTGAGGTTGAAGGTGCCGCCGTTCAGGGACTGATTGTTGAACGCCGCGAAGTCATTCTGAAGGCCCTGCAAAATGGCTTGCTCGTCGCTGGCGGTATAGCTGCCGGTGCCGTTGTGCAGCGACTCGGTAATCGGGATGACGGTCGGGTTCACCGCGACGTTGGCATTGATGTCGTTCAGGGCGGTCTGGATGTTTGCGGCCAGGGTTGTCGGGTTCGAGTTCCACAGGATGGGGGCCGTTTGGGAACCGTTGAGCGACAGGGTGAAGCTACCGCCCGTGACATTGCCGCTGAACGTGATGGTCTGCACCGCCGGAGTGGTGGCCGTGCCGGCAGTGGTGGTGTCCACATAGACGAACGCGGCGGGGCCGGTGAGGGATGCGTTATTTGCGGTCATCGTGTCCGGGATGCCAGGATTCTGGAAGCTGACGACTTCACCGATGTCGGTCGCCAGCGGCGTCGGAAAATCAGTGAAATCCAGGTACACCCACTGGGTCTGGGCCGTCGTGGGCGGGACGGCGGCGCGGGCATAGGGATCGGGGTTATCGACCTGGGAGCCCTTGACGGTGCCGTTGATACCGCTCCCGATGATGGTGTCGTTGCCAGGACTGCCGATCGCGTTGGTGATGGCCGGCACGGCCGGCAGGGTCAGCGACAGGTTCGTGGAGCCGTCACTATTCTTGGTGACCGTTTGCGTGCCGGCGGTTGTCAGATTCAGGTTGACGCCGCCGCCCTGGAAATTCGAGAAGTCGAGAGTGCTGTTGGTGGCCGCCCCGGTGGGTTCGTTCAGGGTCACGTTGCCGAAGTTAAAACCCGAGTCGCCGCCGACGAAGGAGAAGGTGTCGGTGCCGCCGCTGCCGTTGAAGGTGCCGCCGTTCTGATAAATGGCGGCAGACACCGCCGTCCCCGGCGTCAGCCCCAACAGCCCCGGATCCTCGATGACGAAACGGTTGTTACCGCCTCCCGTGGCGCTCAAGTTCGACAGCAAGCCACCAACCATAACATTGTTGCTGCCGGTGGCGGTGGCCGTCAGTTGATAACTGCTGGCGGCCAGGCCGTTACTGACCGCCTGATTCACCACGGCCAGCTGGCTCGGAGTAATGTTTTCGGTGAGCACCCCGCCGCTGCCCATGTTGACCGTGGAAAACAACCCCGCCACCACCTGGTTGCCGCTGCCTGTGAGATTGATGTTCAACTCGATGTTTTGCAGACCCGCGTTGGTAACCGCCTGGCTGTAGAGGGTCGGATTGATTTCGAAGAGGCTCTGCAAGAATGTCGGTTGATTGACGAGCAGGGCGTCCACCAGCGCCGGTGTGGAAACGACCAGTTCGAGGATCACCATCGGGCTGATCCCGGCGTCGGTCGCCGCCGCGGGCACCGGGGTGACCTCGGCTCCGGTCGCCGCCACGGGCAACGGGGTGACTTCCGTTCCGGCCGCCGCCGCGGGCAACGGGGTGATCGTGGCCCCGGCGGCCACCACGGGCAATGGGGTGATCGTGGCACCGGCGGCGGCCACCGGCAACGGAGTGATCGCGGCACCGGCGGCCACCACGGGCAACGGGGTGATCGTGGCACCGGCGGCCACCACGGGCAACGGGGTGATCGTGGCACCGGCCGCCACCGCGGGCAACACGGTGGTCGCGGCACCGGCGGCCACCACGGGCAACGAGGTGATTGCGGCGCCAGCGACCACCGCGGGCACTGGAGTGATTGCGGCGCCCGCGGCCACCACGGGCAACGGGGTGATCGTGGCTCCGGCCGCCACCGCGGGCATCGGAGTGATTGCAGCACCGGCCGCCACCACCGGCAACGGGATGACCTCGGCTCCGGCGGCGGCCACGGGCAACGGGGTGATCGCGGCGCTCGCGGCCACCGCGGACAACGGAGTGATCGCGGCACCGGCGGCCACCGTGGGCAACGTGGCGGCGTCCAATAGCGTGACCAGTGGCAGCAATACCACCACTTCATTCAGCGTCCCCGGGTTCACTTTAAGATTCGCCAGCGTCGCGGCATTCACCTCGCCAACCAACGTGTTCAGGATGGTTGGATCGACCGCCGCCACCAGGGCGTTGAGCGTGGTGGTGGACACTTCACCGAGCACGGTGTTCAGCGCGTTGGTGCTGACCCCACCGAGCACGGCGTTCAGCGTGGTGCCACTCAGGCCGCCGAGCACGGCGTTCAGCGTCGTACTGGTCACGCCGCCGAGCACCGCGTTCAGCGTGTTACTGGTCAGGCCGCCGAGTATTGCATTCAGCGTCGTGCTGGTCAGGCCGCCCAGCACGGCGTTCAGCGTGTTACTGGTCAGGCCGCCCAGTACCGTGTTCAGCGTACCACTGCCCGCACCGCCCAGCACCGCGTCCAGCGTACTGGAAGTCAAGCCGCCGAGCACGGCGTTCAGCGTGTTGGTGTCAAGACCGCCGAGCACGGCGTTCAGCGTGTTGGTGTCAAGACCGCCGAGCACGGCGTTCAGCGTGCCGGTGGTCAAGCCGCCGAGCACGGTGTTCAGGGTGCCGCTGCCCACGCCGCCGAGCACGGTGTTCAGGGTGCCGCTGCCCACGCCGCCGAGCACGGTGTTCAGGGTGCCGCTGCCCACGCCGCCGAGCACGGTGTTCAGGGTGCCGCTGCCCACGCCGCCGAGCACCGCGTTCAAGGTGCCAGTGGTCAAGCCGCCCAGCACGGCGTCGAGCGTGGTACCGGTCAAGCCACCCAACACGACATTGAGTGTGGTGGTGTTCAGGCCACCCAGCACCGCGTTCAACGTGCCGCTGTCCAACCCGCCGAGCACGGTGTTTAGCGTGCCGGTGTTCAAACCCCCCAGCACGGTGTTCAGGGTGCCGCTGCCCACACCGCCTAGCACCGCGTTCAGCGTGCCGCTGCCCACGCTGCCGAGCACGGTGTTCAGCGTCGTGCCACTCAGGCCGCCCAGCACCGTGTTCAACGTCGTGCCACTCAGGCCGCCCAGCACCGTGTTCAGCGTTGTCCCACTCAGGCCGCCGAGTACGGTGTTCAGCGTGGTGCCACTCAGGCCGCCCAGCACCGTGTTCAGCGTCGTGCCACTCAGGCCGCCCAGCACCGTGTTCAGCGTGCCACTGCCCACACCTCCCAGCACCGCGTTCAGGGTGCCGTTGCCCACACCGCCGAGCACGGTGTTTAGCGTGGTGCCACTCAGGCCGCCCAGCACCGTGTTCAACGTCGTGCCACTCAGACCGCCGAGGACGGTATTCAGCGTTGTGCCACTCAGGCCGCCCAGCACGGTATTCAGCGTCGTGGTATTCAGACCGCCGAGGACGGTGTTCAGTGTCGTGCCACTCAGGCCGCCGAGGACGGTGTTCAGCGTGGTGCCACTCAGGCCGCCCAGCACGGCGTTCAGGGTGCCACTGCCCACACCACCCAGCACGGTATTCAACGTACCGCTACCCACACCGCCCAGAACCGCGTTCAGCGTGGTATTGCTAGCGCCGCCCAGCACGGTGTTCAGCGTGCCGGTGCTCAGGCCCCCCAGCACCGTATTCAACGTGCCAGTGGTCAAGCCGCCCAGTACGGCGTTGAGGGTGGTGCCGGTCAGGCCGCCCAGCACGGCGTTCAGCGTCGTGCCGCTGGCCCCGCCCAGGACGGCGTTCAGTGTGCCGCTGCTCAAGCCACCCAGGACGGTGTTCAGCGTACCGCTGCTCAAGCCGCCCAGGACGGTGTTCAGCGTACCGCTGCTCAGGCCCCCCAGCACAGTGTTCAGCGTGCCTGTACCAAGCCCGCCCAGGACGGCGTTGAGCGTGGTGGTGGTAATGCCGCCGAGTACCGTGTTCAGCGTCGTGCCGGTCAGGCCGCCGAGTACCGCGTTCAGCGTCGTGCCGCTGGCCCCGCCGAGCACGGTGTTCAGGGTGGTGCTGTTCACGCCGCCCAGCACGGCGTTCAGCGTCGTGCCGGTCAGGCCGCCGAGTACCGCGTTCAGCGTCGTGCCGCTGGCCCCACCGAGCACGGCGTTCAGGGTGGTGCTGTTCACGCCGCCCAGGACGGTGTTCAACGTGGTGCCGCTCAGCCCGCCCAGCACGGCGTTGATCGTGGTGCTGTTCGCTCCCCCGAGCACAGCGTTCAACGTGGTGCTGGTCAAACCGCCCAGCACGGTGTTCAACGTCGTGCTGGTCAGGCCGCCCAGGACGGCGTTCAGCGTGCCACTGCCCAGGCCGCCCAGGACGGTGTTCAAGGTGGTGCCGCTCACCCCCCCCAGGACGGTATTCAGCGTGGTGCTGCCCAGGCCGCCCAGGACGGTGTTCAACGTGGTGCCGCTCACCCCGCCCAGCACGGCGTTCAGTGTGGTGCCGCTCACCCCGCCCAGTACGGTATTCAGCGTGGTGCTGGTCAGCCCGCCCAGGACGGCGTTCAACGCGCTACTGTTCAAGCCGCCCAGCACGGTGTTCAGCGTCGTACCCGTCAGGCCGCCCAGCACCGCGTTCAGTGTCGTGCTGCTGGCGCCGCCCAGCACGGCACTGAGCGTGGTGGTGTTCAAGCCGCCCAGCACGGTGTTCAGGGTGGTGCCGCTCACCCCGCCCAGCACCGCGTTCAGCGTAGTATCGCTCACCCCGCCCAGGACGGTGTTCAGCGTGGTGCCGCTCACCCCGCCCAGCACCGCGTTCAACGTCGTGCTGCTGGCGCCACCGAGCACGGTGTTCAGCGTGGTGCCGCTCACCCCGCCCAGCACCGCGTTCAGCGTGGTGGTGTCAAGACCGCCGAGCACGGCGTTCAGTGTGGTGGTGGTCAGGCCGCCGAGCACGGCGCTCAGTGTGTTCGTGTTGAGGCCACCCAGCACGGCGTTCAGCGTAGTATCGCTCACCCCGCCCAGCACGGCGTTCAGCGTGGTGCCGCTCACCCCGCCCAGCACCGCGTTGAGGGTAGCGCTGCTGGCGCCGCCCAGCACGGTGTTGAGCGTGGTGCCGCTCACCCCGCCGAGGACGGTGTTGAGCGTGGTGCCGGTCAAGCCCCCGAGCACGGCGTTGAGCGTGGTGCTGCTGGCACCCCCGAGCACGGCGTTCAACGTGGTGCCATTCAGGCCGCCCAGCACCGCGTTCAGCGTGGTACTATTCAGACCGCCGAGCACGGCGTTGATCGTCGTGCTGCTGGCGCCGCCCGAGCACGGCGTTGATCGTCGTGCTGCTGGCGCCGCCCAGCACCGCGTTCAGCGTCGTGCTACTGGCGCCCCCGAGGACGGCGTTGATGGTGGTGCTGCTGGCGCCGCCCAGCACCGCGTTCAACGTGGTGCCGGTCAGGCCCCCCAGCACGGTGTTCAGCGTGGTGCCGGTCAAGCCCCCGAGGACGGCGT
Organism: uncultured Gemmataceae bacterium; assembly: GCA_963750165.1. Taxonomy (GTDB): domain Bacteria; phylum Planctomycetota; class Planctomycetia; order Gemmatales; family Gemmataceae; genus CAVVPN01. The sequence continues at coordinate 3,465,747 of CAVVPN010000003.1, forward strand.
TGATGGTGGTGTTGCTAGCGCCGCCCAGCACGGCGTTCAGCGTGGTGCCATTCAAGCCGCCCAGCACCGTGTTCAGCGTGGTACTATTCAGACCGCCCAGCACCGCATTGAGCGTGGTGCTGCTGGCGCCGCCCAGGACGGCATTCAACGTGCCGGTGCTTACCCCGCCCAGTACGGCGTTGAGTGTGGTCCCTGTCAGGCCGCCGAGCACGGCGTTCAGCGTCGTGCTGCTGGCGCCGCCCAGCACCGCATTCAACGTGGTGGTGTTCAAGCCCCCGAGCACGGCGTTCAGCGTGGTGCTGCTGGCGCCGCCCAGCACCGCGTTCAGCGTCGTGCTGCTCAAACCGCCGAGCACGGCGTTCAACGTGGTGCTGCTGGCACCGCCCAGCACCGCGTTTAGCGTGGTGGTGGTGACGCCGCCCAGTACGGCGTTGAGGGTAGCGCTGCTTGCGCCGCCCAGCACCGCGTTCAGCGTGGAACCGCTGGCGCCGCCCAGCACGGCGTTGATGGTGGTACTGCTGGCGCCGCCCAGCACCGCGTTCAGCGTGGTGGTGTTAAGACCGCCGAGCACGGCGTTGATCGTGGTGCTGCTGGCGCCCCCGAGAATCGCGTTGATCGTCCCGGTGTTCAAGCCCCCCAGCACGGCGTTGAGGGTAGCGCTGCTGGCGCCGCCCAGCACGGCGTTCAGCGTGGAACCGCTGACGCCGCCCAGCACCGCGTTGATCGTGGTGCTATTCAAGCCTCCGAGCACGGTGTTCAGGGTGGTGCTGGTCAGGCCGCCCAGCACGGCATTCAGGGTCGTGGTGCTCACGCCGCCGAGCACGGCGTTCAGCGTGGTCGTACCCACGCCGCCGAGGACGGTGTTGAGCGTGGTCGGGGTCAGGCCGCCCAGCACGGCGTTGATCGTGCCGCTGCTGACGCCGCCGAGCACGGCGTTCAATGTGGTGCTGCTGGCGCCGCCGAGCACGGCGTTCAGCGTGGTCGGGTTCACACCGCCCAGCACGGCGTTCAGGGTGGTCGGGGTCAGGCCGCCGAGCACCGTGTTCAGCGTCGTGCCACTCAGGCCGCCGAGCACGGTGTTCAGCGTGCCGGAATTCAAACCGCCGAGCACGGTGTTCAGCGTGCCGGAATTCAAACCGCCGAGCACGGTGTTCAGCGTGCCGGAATTCAAACCGCCGAGCACGGTGTTCAGCGTGCCGGAATTCAAACCGCCGAGCACGGTGTTCAACGTACCGCTGTTCACACCGCCGAGCACAGTGTTCAGAGTGCCGGAACTCAGGCCGCCGAGCACGGCGTTCAACGTGCCGCTGCTCGCCCCTCCGAGGACGGTGTTCAGCGTGCCGCTGTTCACACCGCCGAGGACGGTGTTCAACGTGCCGCTGGTCAAGCCGCCGAGCACGGTGTTCAGCGTGCCGGAACTCAGGCCGCCCAGCACGGTGTTCAACGTGCCGCTGCTCGCCCCTCCGAGGACCGCGTTTAGCGTGCCGTTGTTCAGGCCGCCGAGCACGGCGTTGAGCGTGGTGTTGCTCACTCCTCCGAGGACCGCGTTCAGCGTGTTGCTGCTCAGGCCGCCGAGCACGGCGTTCAGCGTGGTACTGCTCGCGCCCCCGAGCACGGTGTTCAGCGTGCCGGAACTCAAGCCGCCGAGGACGGTGTTCAGCGTGTCGCTGCTCAGGCCGCCGAGCACCGTGTTGAGCGTGGTGCTATTCAAGCCGCCGAGCACGGCGTTCAGCGTGCCGCTGCTCAGGCCGCCGAGGGCAGTATTCAAGGTCGATGGCGAGCCGGCCAGGGCCTGCGTCAACGCCTGAGACACTGTGGTGGATTGGTCGGCCGCGACCAGGAAAGCGTTCGCCTGGTTGGGGTCGTAATTTTGAACGATGTTGTTGAAGCCGCTGGAGGACTGGACGGTGACTCCAGTGCCGGCGTAGACCGTATTGTTGCTACCCAGGACCACGACCGTCGTGCCCGGCACCATCGCGCTGCCGGTGGAAGTGCTAAAGGTCGAGGACGCCGTGTAGAGGGTGTCGCCGTTGCCCAGAATGACCTTCGGGATCGGCCCTTGAAAACTCAGCGAGTCCACCAAATTCGACGCCACCACATTGGGATCCATCAGCGCGTCACTGGTTGTCAGGCTGGTCTGGTAAATGTCCTGTGGTTGGCCGCTGTTGTCATTGACGTTTACCGTGGCCCCGGTCTGCAGTGCGGGCTTACTGACAACGGCACCGGAGAGGGTGGCTTTGCTGAGGTCAACGGTGTTGGATGTGGCCGTGGCAGTGACCAACGCGACGTTGTGGTTGCCGCTCGGGACGGGGATGAAGCTGTTTTGACCAGTGCCCCCCTGGAAGGTCACATTGTTTTGCTGCGTCCCGGTCTGCTGGAAGGTGTTGTTGACCTGACCGCCCTTCACGACCACTGGCACGGGGGTGGGATCGACTGTCGCCGTGATGGCGGCGGGATCACTGGTGAGATCGACGGTGGTGCTGCTCATGGTGGAGACAATCCCCAGAGTGCCGCTCACGGTCGAAGACAGTGTACTGCCCGTCACGTCCACGTTCTGGAAAGTGCTCTGGACCGTTACCACGATGGGCGTGGTCGTGGTGGGAAGCGCGAGCGTCGTGGTCGGCGGGGTGGCACTCGTCACGATGGTCAGCGTACCGCCCGGGGACGAAGACGGTGGACTGTTCATGAACACTACGTTCTGGAGCGTGCTGGTGGTGGTGTTGACCGTCACCGGGACCGTCACGGTGGAGATGTCCACCGTCGTGCCGGTCGTGACCATGATGGTCAGGCCGGCCAGCGTCGTTTCCGTGAGCGTCACGTACTGGCTGTACTGGCCGGCAGTGACGGGCCGGGTGCCCTGGGTCAGGGAGCCGATGCTCAGGTTGGTCCGGATCGTCAGGGTGCGCTGGGCCGTGGAATTGCTGTCCGCCGAGTACAGGGCGATACCCGCGCCGGTGGTCGCGGCATCGATCAACGTCACGTTGGCGCTGAGGATGAGGGGGTTGCCGACCGTCAAGTTACCCACGGTCGTCACGTTCCCCCCGAGGGTCGTTTGCCCCGCCGCACCGGTGACCAGCCCCGTGAGCGGGGCGGCGTCGCCGACATCGCCGGTGAAGGTCGTCGTGCCAGCCGTGTTCACCGTGAGAACATGCGGCCCATCGACGGTGCCCAGGAAGCTGATGTTGCCGCCGCCCGTGGAGGTCAGGGCGACGGCATTGCCGAGGACCGTGGGCCCATAGGTTTGGTTGCCGGTGGTACTCACACTACCGTCCAGGACCGTGGCGTTGGCGACGGCGACGCTGGTCAGTGACGTGGAATTGCCGACGGCGGCGCTGAACGTGGTCACGCCGGAACTGCTATCGCTCAGGTTGTAGCCGCCGTTGAGGGCGCTGGCGAACAGGACGGCTCCGGTGTTGTTGATCGTCACTGCGCCGCCGGTCACCTCGGTGATGCCCGTCACCGTGAGGGTGGTGCTGGTGTTGGTCAGGCTGATGGTGCCGCTGGTGTTGTTGGTGGCGTTGAAGGTGCCGACGCTGTTGGCGCCGTTCAGGGTGGTGCCGGTCGCGGACGACGTGGTCAGGGTGCCGGTGGTGCTGACCAGGCCGCCCGTCTCGGTAATGCTCGTGGAGGCGGTGGCATTGATGGCGCCGGAGGTGCTACTGACCGTGCCGAGGATGGTGATGGCGCCGGTGGATGCGCCCGTGGCCGAGAGCGTCACGGAGTTTGCGCCCGGCGCGGTCACCGCGGCCCCGGTATCGATGTCGATGCCGACCGTGGTACTGCCGCCGCCTGCGCCAGTAACGGAGATGTTACCGCCCGTGGCGGTCACCAGCGCTGCGACGCCGTTCACGTAGACGCCGAAGTCGCCGCTGCCGGACGTATTGCCGCCGGTTCCCTGGATGGTGACCGTGCCGGTGCCGCCCGCTGTCACGGTGCTGCTACTGTCGATTTGCACGCCGACGTTGTTGCTGCTTGCGCCGAACCGCCGCCAAAGCCGGTGACCGAGACGTTGCCGTTGTGGGATGTCAGCGAACCGCTTTGGAGAACGTAGACGCCGATTTCGGTGCCCCCGCTGGCGCCGCCACCGGTGCCCTGGACGGTGACTGTGCCAGTACCTCCCGCGGTGATCTGGCCGCTGACGGCGACGACGACGCCGTAGGCGGTGGCACTGGCGCCGGTGCCGCCGCCGATGCCGGTGACGGAGACGTTGCCGCCGCTGCTCGTCACCTGGGAGCCGATGCCGGTCAAGTAGACGCCGTAGACATAAGACCCGGCGCCGCCGATGCCGCCAGTGCCCATAACGGTGACCGTACCGGCGCCCCCCGCCATGATCTTGCCGCCGGTATCGAGCACGACGCCGTCATTGCTGCCCGTGAGGCCGGCGCCGCCGCCGGTGCCGGTGACCGAGACGTTGCCGCCACCGGATGTCACCAGCGAGCCGCTGCCGGTGACCCAGACGCCGAAGTTTTCGGTCACGGCACTGGCGCCGCCGGTGCCCGTGATGCTGACGGAGCCGCTGGCGCCCGTGGTCTGGACCTTGCCGCCGCCTTCAATCACGACCCCGGAGACACCGGTCGTTCCTCCCTTGCCCAGAAGCTGCACGGCGCCCGTGGTGCTCTGGACCGTGGCGCCGTTGATGTCGATGCCGATGAAGTTGCCCGCCGTGGTACCGGTGCTGTTGGCTGTCAAGGTCAAGGACCCGGAACCGGCCGCCGTCACGCCGGCGGTGACGGTCATGCCTCCGGTCGAGGTCAGGCTGATGTTGCCGTTGGCGGTGGCGGTGGTCGAGACGGCGCCGGTGACGCTCAGCGCGCCGGTCTGGCTGATCGTCACGTTGGACCCAGCAGCCGTGCCACTCTGGGTGATGCCGGTCACCGCCAGGGTCGTCGAGATGTTGGTCAGGCTGATGGGGCCGCTGGTGCTGTTGGTAGCCGTGAAGTTACTGAGAGAATTGCCGGGATCGGTGAGCGTGATGCCGGTGCTGGCGCTGGCGGTCAGCGTGGCCGCGTTGATGCCGGCGCTTTGCGTGATGGCGCCGCCGGTGGAGGTCACAGTCACCGACCCGGTGCCGCTGATGGGGTTGGCCAAATTCACGCTGCTGCTGAAGTCGTAGACCAGGGCGCCGTTATTGGTGATGAAGCCCGTCGTCAGAGCACCCGTCGTGCCGCCGTTGCCGACCTGGAGCGTGCCGGTGGAAATGTTCGTCGCGCCGGTGCCGGTCAAGGTGCCCGTCACTGAAACGGTGGCGCTACTATTGGCGATGTCCAGGGCGCCGCCAGTGTTCACCAAACTGCCGCTGCCGCCGGGGCCGGTACCGACGTAGTTGTCCTCGACGACATTGCCGGTATTCGCACCCGTGCCGCCGAACTGGATGCCGAAGCCCGAGTTGCCGCTGATGAGATTGGCTGCCGCCGCCGTGGCGCCGCCGATGGTGTTCCCGGAGATATCGACCTCGACGCCGACGACGTTGCCGAGGCCGCTGTCGCCGGCGGCGTCGGTGCCGATGAAGTTGCCGGCCACGGTGTTATTGCTGGCGGGGGCGCCGATGGAGGTGTAAATCCACACGCCAAACAGGGTGGCCCCGGCGATAACGTTGCCAGCTCCGCTGACAACCCCGCCGATGGTGTTGCCGTGGGCGCCGGCGTAAATGCTCACGTCGTAATTGGGTTCCCCGCTCGCGGGCACCTGGGTGCCGCCCACCCTGGTGCCGATGAAGTTACCTTCGACCACGTTGTTGCTGGTTCCTCCCTGACCGTTAATCGCAACGTCCGACCCGCCGGCAGTGATGACGTTGCGCGCGGCCGGCGTGGTGCCGCCGATGGTGTTGAGAGAAGCCCCGTTGGAGATGAGCACGCCGAGGTCGGTACCGAGTATGGTGGTGCCGGTCGCGTCGAGGCCGATGATATTGCCCTGGACCTGCGTGCCCGTGGTGCCCGACTGTTCGAGGTAGACGTCCCAAAATCCGTTGGCGGAGATGACGTTACCGGCCCCCGCCGCCGTGCCGCCAATCGTGGCGTTGGCGGTGTTGTAGACATCGATACCGTACTGCGTGTTCGCGAGCGCGTTCAAACCCGCCGCATTGGTGCCGATGTAATTGCCCTCGATGCCGTTGCCGCTGCCGGCGGCATTCAGGTAGATGCCGGTGTTGGAGTTGCCGCTGATGACGTTGCCGGCCCCGGCCGTCGTGCCGCCGACGAGGTTGTTCGTCGCGCTGCTATCGATCGCCACCCCGATGCTGTTCGCCACGGCCGCCGTGCCGCCGGCGTTGGTGCCGATGTAGTTGCCTTGAATCACGTTGTTGTTGCTGGTGACCTCAATGCCGTCGCCGCCGAAACCGTTGATGACCAGCCCCATGACCGTGGTGTTACCGGCCGCGAGGGTCAGGCCGTTCGCGCCCACGCCGGCGCTGGCGCCGTTCAGGACGATCAGGGGGGTGCCGCTGTATCCGGGTTGGGTGGTGCCGTCGATGGTGACCGCCTCGGTGACCGTCGGCAGCGCCGAGGTCGGGGTGATTGTCTGCGCACCGGATCCGATCTTGATAACGATGGTGTTGCCGCCGGCGGTCGCGTTGGTGTTGAGGATGGCCTGGCGCAGCGAGCCGGTGCCGCTGTCGGTGATGTTCGTGACCTTGAACAGGTACTCGTAGGCGCCGATGTCGGTGCTGCCGAAGCGCGTCTGGCCGCGCTGGTCGGTGTACCCGTCCATGACCGTGGCGATCGTGAGCGTCGTCCCGCCCGACCCGAGTCCGGTCATCTGCGGCAGGTTTTGATTGGCCAGGGAGCCGGCGAACGTGATCGTGTAAAAGTCCCCGTACTGGTTCACGATCACGCTACCGCCCACCCCGGTGATGCTCGCCAGGGCGTTCAATGCGTTCTGAACCGCGACGGCAGACGCGCCGTTGAGAAGTGACGCCGTCGTTTGCCCGTTGAAGGTGAGCGTGAACGTACCCGTCGCGACGGGGACGGTGACGGACTGCACCTCCGAGACGGCCACGAGGGCGCTGTTGCCGGCACCGATGGCCGGGCTGGCCGGCAGCAGGGCCAGCGTTTGCGTCGGGCCGCCGTTGCTGGCCAGTGCGCCAAGCTGGGGGTTGAGCGGCGCGGCGATGGTCCCGGTCAGGTCGCCGCCGACCCAGCCGACGCTGCCGTCGGTCTTGCCGATCAGGTTGTTGCCATTGGAGGTGAGGAACCCCAGGCTCGGGGAATTGACATCGGGCCCGCTACTGTTGGGAAGGTTGTTCCCCGCCACGATCGTGTTGCCGATGTGCAGGTCGCCGCCGTTGTCCAGACCGCCGCCGGCGGTGGTGGCGGTGTTGCCGCTGACGGTGCAGTTGGTCAGCGTCGCGGCAAAGCCGGTGCGCAGACCGCCGCCGGAGGTGGCGGCGGTGTTGCCGCTGACGGTGCAGTTGGTCAGCGTGTCCTGGCCGTTGTTGTCGTACAGGCCGCCACCTGCACCGTTCGTGGTGTTGCCGCTGACCGTGCAATCGGTCAGCGAGAAACGGAAGCCGGCACCGGATGCCGCCAGGCCGCCACCGCCGGTGGCTGCGTAGTTGCCGCTGACGGCGCAGTTGGTCAGATATGTGTGGCCTGTGGCTACCAGGCCGCCGCCGGTACCGCTGGAGGTGTTGCCGCTGATGGTGCAGTTGAGCATCGTCAGCGTGCCGCCGTTGGCCAGACCGCCGCCGGTAGAGGTGGCGACGTTGTTGTTGACGGTGCAGTTGAGCATCGACAGCGTGCCGCTGTTGTCCAGACCGCCGCCGTCCACGCCCTGGCCGCCGGTGACCGTCAGCCCCAACAATGCCGCTGACTTGTTGGCATTGACGATGAATACCTGGCTTGCGTTGTTGCCGCTGATCGACAGCAGGCTCGCACCGGGGCCGGTGATCGTGGTGCGGGCCGCGTCGGTGAAGGTGATCGCGCCGCTGGTCAGGGTGATGGTCTGCGGCGTGTTGAACAGGCTGGTGAAGATGACGGTGTCGGCGGTGGTGGCGGCGTTGGCGTTGAGGACGGCCTGGCGCAGCGAGCCGTTGCCGCTGTCGCTGGTGTTGGTGACCTTGAACTGATACTCAAAGGCGCCGATGTCGCTGTTGCCGAAGCGCGTCAGGCCGCGCTGGTCGGTCGCCGGGGCGGTAACGGCGTTGCCGGCGTTGATGGCCGGGCTGCTGGAGAGCAACGGGATCGTCTGGGTTAGGCCGCCGTAGCTGCCCAGTGTTCCCAGCTGGGCGTTGAGCGGCGCAGCGCCGGTGCCGGTCAGGTCGGAGCCGACCCAACCACTACTGCCAGTGATGTCGCTGACCAGATTGTGGCCGCCGGAGATCACCCCATCGCAGACCTCGGGGTGCGTGGGGTTCGAGTCCCCCGCGAGGATCGAATTCGTGACCGTGATACTGTAACCGCCGTAGTAATTGTCGATGGCGCCGCCAGAGCCGGCGGCAGTATTGAGGGTGAACGTGCAATTGGTGACCGTGACGGTCCCTCGGGCCTCGATGCCGCCGCCAGAGATGCCCGTCATATTGGCTGCCACCGTGCAGTTAGAGAGGCTGAGGCTCCCGCCCTGGGTGAACAGCGCACCACCGTAGCCTGTCGCCGAGTTGCCGGTGAGCGTGCTGCCGGTTAACGTCATGGTGCCCGTGTTGAAGATGCCACCGGTCGTGGCGGCCGTGTTGCCACTGATGGTGCAGTTGATCAGAATCGAGGTGCCCTGCGCGTACAGGGCGCCGCCGTTGGCCGAGGAGGCGGAGTTGCCGCTAACGGTCGTGTCGGTCATGGTCAGCAGGCCGTTGCTGAAGATGCCGCCGCCGTTACCGGTTGCGGTGTTGCCGCTGACGGTGACATTGGTCAGCGACAGCGTGCCGAGGCTATAAATGCCGCCGCCGGTCAGGCCGCTATTGCCCCCGGTGACCTTCAACCCCGAGATCGAAGCCGCCGTCCCGGCGTTGAGCCAGAACACCTGCTGCGTGTTGCCGCCGCTGACCGTCACGTTCGCCGCCGGGCCGGTGATCGTGGTGAGGGCCGTGTCGGTGAAAGTGATCGCGCCGCTGGTCAGGGTGATGGTCTGCGGCGTGGCGAACACGCCGGTGGTGTCGAACGTGATCGTGTCGGCCCCCAGGTTCGAGTTCGCCTGGGCGACCGCGTCGCGGAGCGAGCCGGCACCGGTATCGTTCGTGTTGGTCACGAGGTAGTTGGCCGGAACAATACGGTCCTCAAGCGCCTCCAGGGCCAGTCGGACCCAGTGCGGCTCCTTACGCATCGGGCGGCTGACGGGGCGGGCGAATATGTTGCGGATCCAGGAACGCTTCATCATGGGTAACTCCAAAAAAAGGATGGAAAACCGCCCGTGTGCGGACTGAGTTCAGGGTTTACAAGGGAACACGAATCAAGAGGCGCGAACCGTTGCCGCGACCTCGCCGAGCCATTCGGTGGGAACCACGAAGGAGTTCTCCAGCAACTCCCCGTCTTCATTAATCAGGTCCGGATAGCGCCGGCCCAGCACCGTCACGGCAAACACTTCCTGAACACTGGTCTCGAAGCGCAGCAGTGCCGCCACTTGCCCGGTCGTCAGGTCGATGGCGCAAACGCCGCAGGCTCGCTCATGCTCGGCTAGCCGTTCGGTGATCGTGATGCCGCTGAAGACGGCGCTCTCGCGCACCTGCGACAGGCCGACGAAGGCGAATTTCCCGGCGAAATCGAGGCCCCGGGTGAAGCCCGGCAACTCGGTGATTGACTCGTACTTGCCGCTGTTCGGGTCGATAAAGCCGAGCGTCCCCGCGCCCGATTCGCAGACCCAGAGCCGGCCGGCGTACCAGCGCGGCGAGTGCGGCATCGATAACCCGCGGGTGATCACCGCGCCCAGGTCCAGGTCGATCAGGATGCCGCCCCTGGCCTTGTTGGCCCGCCAGCCGCCCGGTTCGTCCGTCTCCCCAAGCGCCGTGACGTAGCGCGGGCGGCCATCGACCACCGCCAGGCCGTTCAGGTGGCAGCGGTCGGAGGGCTCCAGCGCCGAGACGAACGGCGGTCGCCACCGCGGCGCGAAGCTGGCCGAAGGGTCGAGCGTGCAGAGGCACGAGAACCGGGTGTTGATGACCCAGAGCACCCCCTCGGCGCTCCAGGCCATCTCATGAATCTGAATGTTGCCCGTGACGTGACTGGAGCGGGGCAGGTAGCAGGCGTCGTGCCGCCCGGGCGGTTCGAGCCGCGCGGCGACGGCCGGGACGTTGACGTATTCCCAGACCTGGATGGTGGTGCCGATGGCCAGCCGGTCGCCGTCGAGGGCCATGCCCATGGGGGCCTGAAAGACGCGAAAGTGGGTGTTGAGGTGGTCCCCCTCAGCGCGGACGATCACGAGTTTGCCGGCCTGGTAGGTGGTGACCAGCAACGACGCGCCGAGTTCCCGCAACAGCGCGGGGAAGTTCGGCGTGTGGACGGCCCGCAGCGGCGCCGGGTCGTCCGATACGGGGCGTCCCGAGTCCTGGATCAGGAGATCAGGAGCATGTTGCAGAGTCATGAAACACGTTGGTATTTGAACAACGAGCCAGCCGAACCTGGCGGAGTCAGTACATTCTGGAAGCGCGTCTGGGCGGCCTGTCTTGACCAGGGGATCCAACAGAACTCATTTCGAGAAACGCAACCGACGACGGCACTTATAGCGAAACGGTTAAGCGCTACAGGCGACCGATCCTATGCATTCGTTCAGGTCATTTCGCAGTTACCGGCGCTCTGGTGGTCAACCGGGATCGAACGCGCAGCGGCATCTCTGGCACAAGCGTTTTCCAGAAAGCCAGACCGAGCGACCCGATTCGGGAGATCCAGCAACGCCAGGCAGATGTCGCGCTTATCACTTGGGAGTGATCTCCCTAGCTGTATGGGGTTGATTCACGATGCTTTTTTCAACGATTTATAGAATAATGCGACGCCCGGCCGAAATCACGCCAATTTTTCATAATTCCGGATCGGTCGCGGTGTCTGCGAGTTCCCGGCGAAGCCCGGCTCTGGGCCATGGCCCAAACCCGATCCGCGGTCGGGCTCACCGTTGTTAGCCGGGTGCGGATGGCGGGCGGCATCGATGGGTTCTGCCTCACGGCACGGCTGCAGGGCCGTTGCGGCTCCTCGCTCCCAATGCGAGATTCCGACCAAAAGCTGGCCAACAATTTTTTTTCACAACAAACCGCGCGGCAGCCGTCAAAAGGACGAGCGTAATCTACACCTCGCAGGGCGTTTTTTCCTGAATCGCCGGCACGGCTTGTGCCCTCTAAATAAGGCAGTAGCAGGTGACGCCGGAAAGGCCCTGGCCCAGCGGGGAGCTTGCGCCACGTCCGCCCGCGGCGTGCGGTCCCGGACCAGGGCTGCCCCGTTTCCGCTCACCGGAGAGGAGAATCACACTTCATGAACACCGACCGTTTCAACGAACGCACCCAGGAAGCCCTGAGCGCCGGGCACCGCCTGGCGGCCAAGTTCGGCCACCAGCAGATGGATGTCGAGCATGTCCTGCTGGCGCTGCTCGATCAGGACCGCGGCCAGGCCGCCAGCCTGCTCAACCGCGCCGGCGTCGCCGCCGAGGCGCTCAAGATCAAGGTGCAGCGCGAACTGGAAAAGCTGCCGCGCGTCAGCGGCGGCGGTTCCGACCAGATCAGCATCACCGGCCGCCTCAACCGCCTGCTCGGCCAGGCCGAGGAGGAGGCGAAGCAGCTGAAGGAAGACAATGTCCAGGAGAAGCACCTGCTGTTGGCCATGCTGGAGGACACCGGCGCCGCCGGCAAGCTCCTGAAGGAGTTCGGCCTGAGCAAGGACAAATTGCTGGAGGCCATGAAGTTCGAGGCCCTGGAGCGCTACGGCCGCGACCTGACGCAGCTGGCCGAGCAGGGCAAACTCGACCCGGTCATCGGCCGCGATGAGGAAATCCGCCGCGTCATCCAGGTGCTGAGCCGTCGCACCAAGAACAACCCCGTGCTCATCGGCGAGCCCGGTGTCGGCAAGACCGCTATTGTGGAGGGATTAAGTCAACGAATCATCCGCGGCGACGTGCCCGAGGGCCTGAAGAACAAGCGTGTCGTTGCACTCGACATGGGCGCCCTGATCGCCGGCGCCAAGTACCGTGGCGAATTCGAGGAGCGGCTGAAGGCCGTGCTCAAGGAAGTGCAGGAGGCCCAGGGCCAGATCATCCTGTTCATTGACGAACTGCACACGGTCGTCGGCGCGGGCAAGGCCGAGGGCGCGATGGACGCCGGCAACCTGCTCAAGCCCATGCTGGCGCGCGGCGAGTTGCACTGCATCGGCGCCACCACCCTCGACGAGTATCGCAAGCACATCGAGAAGGACGCCGCCCTGGAACGGCGCTTCCAACCGGTGCTGGTCGATCAGCCGTCGGTCGAGGACACCATCTCGATCCTGCGCGGCCTGCGCGAGCGCTACGAGATCCACCACGGCGTACGCATCAAGGACGCGGCGCTGGTGGCGGCAGCGGTGCTGTCCAATCGCTACATCACCGACCGCTTCCTGCCGGACAAGGCCATTGACCTGGTGGACGAGGCCGCGGCCAAGCTGCGCACCGAGATCGACTCGATGCCAACGGAACTGGACGAGATTTCGCGGCGCGTGATGCAGTTGCAGATCGAGCGTGAGGCGCTGAAGAAGGAGAAGGACGCCGCCTCGCGCGAGCGGCTCGACAAGCTCAACCGCGAGCTGGAGGAACTGGAAGGGCGGCTGAACCGGTTGAAGACGCAGTGGCAGAACGAGAAGAAGCGCGTGCAGGACGTGCGGCAGCTGCGCGAGCAGATCGAACAGACGAAGGTGGAGGTCGAGCAGGCGGAACGGCAGTACGACCTGAACCGCGCCGCCCAGTTGAAATACGGCAAGCTGCTGGAACTGGAGAAGCAGTTGAAGGCCGCCGAGGAGCAGTTGAACCAGAACCGCGGTGCTCAGGCGCTCATCAAGGAGGAGGTGGACGAGGAGGACATCGCCAGGGTCATCAGCCGCTGGACCAAGATTCCCGTCTCGAAGCTGCTGGAGGGTGAGGTGCAGAAGCTACTGCACCTGGGCGAGGAACTGCACAAGCGCGTCATCGGCCAGGACGAGGCGGTGCAGGCGGTGGCGGACGCGGTGCTGCGGGCGCGCTCGGGCCTGAAGGACCCGAACCGGCCCATCGGCTCGTTCATCTTCCTCGGCCCGACGGGAGTCGGCAAGACCGAGCTGGCGCGGGCGCTGGCGGAGTTCCTGTTCGACGACGAGCGGGCCATGATCCGCATTGACATGTCGGAGTATCAGGAGAAGCACACGGTCTCGCGCCTCGTCGGCGCCCCGCCGGGCTACATCGGCTTTGAGGAGGGCGGTCAGTTGACCGAGGCGGTGCGGCGGCGGCCGTACTGCGTCGTGCTGTTCGACGAGATCGAGAAGGCGCACCATGACGTGTTCAACGTGCTGCTGCAAATCCTCGACGACGGCCGACTGACGGACGGCCAGGGCCGCACGGTGAACTTCAAGAACACCATCATCATCATGACCTCGAACGTTGGCAGCCAGCGCATCCTGAGTTACCGCGGCGCCTTCGACGGCGACGGCTACGAGCGCATGAAAAACGCGGTGCTCGAGGAACTGCGCAGCCACTTCCGACCGGAGTTCCTGAATCGCGTGGACGAGATTATTGTGTTCCACGCGCTGTCGGAGGAGCACCTGAAGGACATCGTGGAAATCCAGCTGAACCGGTTGCGGCAGCGGCTGGCAGAGCGGCACATCACGTTGGAACTGACCGACCGGGCCAAGACGCACCTGGTACAGACCGGCCATGACCCGGCGTACGGGGCGCGGCCGCTGAAGCGGGCGATTCAGAAGGAGGTCGAGAATGTGCTGGGCCGGCAACTGCTGGAGGGCAAGGTGCGCGACGGCCAGCATGTCGTCGCGGACTACGACGGCAGGAATGGGCAGCTGACGTTCCGAGCGCAGCAGGGCGTGCCGGCGGCCCGATGAATTACTACCCGTCCCAGCCCTGCTACGGGCTGGGACGGTGATTTGCCGTTAGCCAGCTCCCACCTTGTTCTCCAGCCCTGCCGACGCCTGAGCCATGAGAGACCGCACAATTTTTAACACTTCTGGGGAAGCAAAAATTGCGCGGAGGTGATTCTCAGGCGGAGCCGAACAACAACTTCCAAGAGTAGGACGGCTCTCCAGAGCCGTCCCGACGGCTCTGGAGAGCCGTCCTACGAAGTTGTTGTTCGGCGCCTCCTCAAAGTGCTCGGGGGTTGGCGCGATCCGTAGTGCGGTTTCCGCGTCAGGCAAAATAATTTGGGCAGGGTAAAGTTCGATGTCGTGGGAAACATTTAATGCCATCGAGACTCGGCCGCTGGATGGTAACAGGTTCCCGGCGGTTCATGTTCAGGAGTCCCTGGAGGGTGGACATCGTGGGTCGAATCCCCGAAGAAACTCCACATGGGGTTGTAGAAAAAAAGATATTCTTTCTTGTTTACAGTCCGCCAAGGAGAAAGAAGTCGAAGCCGTTCGCCGAGCCACGCACCGCGGAGTATAATCAACAGGAAAGTTTCCGTTTCCTCTCGAAAGGGTTCCTGTCATGAGCTTCAAACTGGATCGCGTGACCCTCTGGTCGGGCGAGGTGGCGGACCAGGTCGGCGGGGCCGCCACCAAGCTGTCGGCGCTGGCCCAGGCCGGGGCCAACCTGGAGTATGTCTTCACCAAGCGCCTGCCGGACAAGCCGGGCAAGGGCGTGCTGTACGTGGCGCCCGTGACCGGCCCGGCCCAGGTGAAGGCGGCGCGGGCGGTGGGCCTGCACGAGGCCGACCATCCCGTGGTGCGCCGCATTGAGGGCATCAACGAGGCGGGGCTGGCCCACAAGGTAACGCAGCAGTGGGCCATCGCCGGCATCAGCCTGCAGGGCCTGACGATGGCGGTGCTGAACAACAGTTTTGTCGGCTATGCCGCCTTCGACACCGTCGAGGACGCCAACCGCGCCGCCCAGATCCTCGCTGACCTCGGCTGGGCCGCCCACCAGCCCGCCGCGAAACCGCAAGCGTGAGCAAGCGGGGATTCACCACAAAGACACAAAGAGCACAAAGAAGACAGAAGAAAATAATTCAATTCTTCTGTCTTCTTTGTGCTCTTTGTGTCTTTGTGGTGAATCCCTGGACCTAGCGCCCCGCCGGCGCGCTGCCGAGTTCCATCTGCGCCGCCTGCAGGATCGCGGCGGTGTCGTCGTCCTGCACCAGCGCGATCACCCGCAGGTTGGCGAAGCGCAGCGGCCGGTCGGTGCTCGGGAACTCCTGCTTGGTCGCCGCGTAATTGTCCAGGTACTTGTTGAGGTTCTTGCGCAACTCGCCCAGGTCAATGCTGGCGGTGTGCCGCAGCGCCTTGTCCTTGATGGCGACGCCCTCGACGCCGCCAGGGAAGGCGCGGACTACCTGGTGATGGAAGCGGAGCCGGTTGCCGCCCACGTAGCGGATCGTCTCCTCCACCAGCAGCAGCCGCAACTTCACATTGCCGCCCTTCACCTCCGTGACGTTGGCCTCGATGCTCACCTTCTCGCCGGCGAGGCTGGCGCGGACGGCCACCTTCGCCCCCGCGGCCGTTTCCAGCAATGGCTCCAGCGCCGCCCGGTATGCCTCGTACTTCTGTTCGGCGGCCGCCATCGGGCCGCCACCGCCCGGCAGCACCTTGCCGTCGAGCAGCGTCGTCGGCGTGCCGCGCACCTGGTTGGGGAAGTGCTTGCGGTAGTAGTCCCAGCGAGCCTCGCTGGCGGGATTGGTCATCGGGTCCGGTCCCGGGATGTGCATGTGATACTGGATCAGCACCACGTCCCTGGGCTGGTACGTCTTGAGCAGTGCGTCGAAGGCCACGTCGGCGGCGACGCACGGCGGGCACTGCGCCCCGGTGAACAACTCCATGACGACGGCCCGGTCGCTGGTGCCCTTGCGGCCGGCGAACTCCTTCGCCTTGAACGGCGGCACCTTTTTCAGATATTCGCGGTCCGCGGCATCGTTCAAGCGTGCGTCCACCGCCTGGGCCTCGGCGGTCTTGCCCAGCCGCCGCAGCGCCGCCTCCAGGGCCGTCAACACGGCCTTCTGGCGTTCCGGACTGGTTTTCTTGTCGAGCAACCGCTCCGCCCGCTGGGCCTGCTCCAGCGCCAGCGCCTCCATCTTCTCCTGGGCCAGCAGCAGTTTGGCCAGCTCGGCGGCGGCGTACAGGTCGTAGCGCTTGCCGTAGGTGGCGGCCACGCGGTTGACGGCCGTCGCCCACGCCCTGGCCTCGTCGGCGGTCACCTTGAATTTTTCGGGATCGCGCAGCAGGAACAGCACCAGGTCCACGACCACCGGGCTGTCGGGGTGACGCGTGACCGCCTCGCGGTACAGCCCCGGGGCCTCCTTCTTGACGCCCTTCAAGGCCGCCTGATATTCCTGGATAATCAGCGTCTTTTCACCCTGGTCCTTGGCGTCGGCCAGCTGTTTGAGCAGCTCCTGCGCCCTGGCGTGGAGGCCCGCCAGCTTTTTCAGCGGCGGCAGATCGAAGGCAATCGTCATCTCCTTGCTGATTTTACCCGCCCGGGCCGGCGCCAGGGTTGCGGCCGCCAGGGCGTCTTCGCTGCCGTAGGAGCCCCGGAAGGTCTTGCCGCCCGGAGCGACCACGCCCTCAAAGGTGTAAGTTTTGTCGCGGGCCTGCACCTCCATGCGCAGGACGCCGTTCTTGTAGGTGACGGCCTTGACCTCCTGGTTCTTGACCGGGGCGTCCAGCACAACGCCGATCCACTCCTTGTTCACCCTGGCGAACCGGAGCAGGGCCACGGGCCTGACGACGCCCTGCTCGCCCGCCACCGTGCTCAGCGTCCAGGTGCCGGTGAGCACCACGTCGCCGCCGGGCGCCAGCGGCGCCAGGCCGAGCAGCGCCAGCAGACAAAACGCGAACCGTTTGCTGTTCATCGCAGTCTCCTTTGGCCAATGTCAGTCCTCGGGCGAGCGGCGCGGCGTCAGCCCGCCGGCAGAGCCACCGGCGGGCTGACGCCGCGCCGCTCGCCAGACAAGAATTTAGCGTCCTTCCTTGTCGCCGCCGACCTCCACCTGCGTCGCCTGCAGAATCTCGGCGGTGGTGTCGTCCTGCAGCATGGCGATCACGCGCAGGTGGGCGAAGTCCAGCGGCCGCTCGGTTTTGGGGAACGGCCGCTTGTTCGCGGCGTAGTCGTCCAGGTAACGGTTGAGGTTCTTGCGCAACTCCACCAGATTGATGTCGGCGCTATGCTTGCTGCTGCCGCCCTTGACCGCGACGCCTTCGACGCCGCCGGGGAACGCCCGCACCACCTGATGATGGAAGCGAATCTTGTTGCCGCCGACGTAGCGGATGGTCTCCTCCACCAGCAGCAGCCGCAACTTCACGTTGCCGTTGTCCTTCAGCCCCCTTACGGTCGCCTCAATGCTCACCTTGTCGCCGATGCGGTTGGCGCGGGCCGCCAGCTTCGCCACCGACTTATCCTCCAGCAGCGGTTCGATGACGCCGCAATACTGTTTGTACTTGCCCGGCCCCTGGGCCATGCCGCCACCGCCGCCCGGCAGCACCTTGCCGTTGAACAGCGCCGTCGGCACCCCGCGCACCGTGTCGGGGAAGAGCTTGCGGTAGTAGGCCCAGCGGGCTTCCGTGTCCGCGTTGGTCATGGGGTCAGGGCCGGGGATGTGCAGGTGATACTGGATCAGCACCACGTCCTTCGATGGGTACGTCTTGACCAGGGCGTCGAAGGCCAGGTCGGCGGCCACGCACGGCGGACACTGGGCGCCGGTGAACAACTCCATGACCACCGCCCGGTCGCCCTTGCGGCCGGTGAACTCGTTGAGCTTGATCGGCGGCAGCTTCTTCTGATAGTCGCGGTCCAGCGCCGTAGTCACCTGATCGAGCCGCCCGGCGATGGCTTTCGCCTCGGTGGCCTTGCCGAGCGTTCGCAGCGCCCCGTGCAGGGCGGCCAGCACGTCGGCCTGCCGTTCCAGGCTGCTGTGCTGGTCGAGCAAGCGCTCGGCCCGCGTGGCCTGCTCCAGCGCCACCAGCGCCAGGTCGGACTGCATCAGCGCCAGCCTGGCGATTTCGGTGGCGGCGTACAGTTCGTAGCGCTTGCCGTGGGTGGTAGCCACCCGGTTGGCGGCGGCGGCCCAGGTCTTCACCTCGTCGGCGGTCAGCTTGGCCCTGGCGGGGTTGCGCAGCAGGGCCAGCACCACGTCCACGACCACCGGGCTGTCGGCGTTCCTGGCCACCACCTCGCGGTACAGCGGCACGGACTCCTTCTGCACGGCCTGGACTGCCGCCTTGTATTCCTTGAAGAGTTTGGCTTGCTCGTCCTTGTCCTTGGTTTTGGAGTACTGTTTCGCAATGTCCTGCACCCGGGCGTTCAACGCGGCGACCTTCTTGAGTGCCGGCACGTCGAAGGTGACGGTCATGTCCTTGGTGATTTTTTCTGCTTTGGTGGGCGACAGGCTCGCCGCCGACAGCGCCGCGTCGTTGCCGTAGGAGCCCTTGAAGTGCTTGCCTCCCGGGGCGACCACGCCTTCAAACACGGTCTCCGAGCCGGGGGCGGGTTGCACCACCAGCCGCAGCGTGCCGTCCTTGAGCGTGACGCTCTTGACCTCGGTCTTCTTGAACGAGGCAGCCACCACGGTGCCCGTCCACTCGTTGTTCACCCTGGCAAAGCGGAGAATAGCCACTGGCCGCTCCGTCGCCGATACGCCCGACACCACGCCCAGCTTCCAGGTGCCCGTAAGATCGACCTCGCCGCCGCGCACCGCCGGCGCCAGGCTGAAGAGTGCCAGCAGACACCACGCCAACCGTTTGCTTGCCATTGCAATCTCCCTCAAACAAAACGGGATATTCCAGGTAAGGAACTGATCTTACGGCAGCGCCGGGCCACTTGCAAGCAGGAGGATTCGCCACAAAGACACAAAGGACACAAAGAAAGACCCAACCTTCGGTCTTCCTTTGTGCTCTTTGTGTCTTTGTGGCGAATCCGCTTAGAGCGGTTCACAGCCGCGTGGATCACGCCCCGTAGGACGGCTCTCCAGAGCCGTCTCCGAGACAAGGACGGCTCTGGAGAGCCGTCCCACAGGCTGTGCGCAAACCAAGTGTGAACCGCTCTAGAGCGGTTCCCAGTCGCGTGGACTACAAGTCGTGGGACGGCTCTCCAGAGCCGTCTCCGAGACAAGGACGGCTCTGGAGAGCCGTCCCACAGGCTGTGCGCAAACCAAGTGTGAACCGCTCTAATTCGCCTTCGCCGGCAATTTCATGTGCAGGTTGCGCACCAGGAACGCGAGCTGGTCCGCCGCCTCTTCAATGATTTTACTGGTCGGCCGGCCGGCGCCGTGGCCGGCACGCGTCTCAATGCGCGCCAGCACCGGCGCCGTACCCGTCTGGCAGTATTGCAGCCTGGCGATGAACTTGAAGCTATGGCTCGGCACCACGCGGTCGTCGGTGTCCGCGGTGGTCACCAGCGTCGCCGGGTAGCTGGTGCCCTTTTTGAGATTGTGGTACCTTGGCAGTCGCACTTTTCCGAGTGCTCAAACCGCGAGATTTACGCAGTTTTTCAGCGCTTCGATGAGTTTCAGGAGTTCCGTTGCATCGGCCGACTTGGGTTTAATTAGGGCGTTCAAAGTCGCCCGCCGCAACACGGCAACCATATGACGCAACGACCATTCACTCTCCCAGGGTCCCATCACTTGGCGCAATTCCTCCGCCTCCGGCAACTGCCGACCGGCGGTAAGATACCACACCATCACGACGCTCTGCAACGACCACACCCACGGCGCCACCTTCTCCACCGCTTCCCGACTGTAGTGTTGTGGCGCCTCGAGGTCCAGCACCTGTTTGCTCGCCCGGAACAGTACCTCAATGGACCAGCGCCAGGCGAACTGCGTAATCACCCACCCCACGTCCGCACGCACGTCGGTCGTGAACAGGTAGGCATCGTCCAACTTCCCGTCCGGGTCGCGCACCACCACCACCTGCACCGGCCGCAACCCCAACACCCGCGGCCACACCGCCCGGTAGGCGAACGCCCGCAGGACGCGCTGCTCCCCGTAGACGGTCACCGTCACCGCCTGCCACACCCAGTCCCCGGTGGCCACGCGCTTACGGTCGGCCTTGGCGGCGGCTGCTTTGGGGTTGGGCAGACGCGGCCCCTTCTGCGCCTTGCGGCCGCGCCGGCCGGGCTTGGCCTGAGGCAGACGCGGGTCGTACACGGCCGCGTCGCCGCGCAACCGGCCGACGAAGGTCACGCGCTCGTCCAGGTCCGCCAGCAGCGCTTGGGCCGCGTAAGCGCCGTCGGCCACCAGGGTAAAGCGCCGGCCGGGGAACCAGGCCAGCACTTCGGCGAGCAGCGCGCGCGCCAGCAGTGGGCAGGACGGCTGCGCCTGGCCGGGCCGGTGCAACCGGGCCAGCAAGGGCAACGCCAGGATCGGGGCGTTCGCGAAGGGCAGGCAGACGGCGACGGCGACGACCACCCAGTTGTGCCCCGCGGCCGTGGCGGTGCGTTTGCGGGTCGAGGCGACGGCATCGCGGAACCAGCCGAGGCCCCAGACGTGCTTGCCGCGCTTGTGGGCCAGGGTGTCGTCCACCAACAGCGTGATGGTGCCGCCCAGGTGGAGGCGCGTCAGGATGAGGACGGCGACGTGGTAGGCCAACCCGGTCACGGTCCAGGCGGAGCGCGCAAAGAAGTTGTAGGTGGTGTCCAGGCCGTGGCGCCGGGAATGGTCCCGCAAGTCTTGGGGTTGGGCGGTGTCGGCGACGCGACAGAGGCGGTGCTGGCCCAGGCACATCACCCAGCCGAGCACGAGTTGGCAGTGGGTGTGGAACGAGGGCAGGGTGAAGGCCGGGGCGAGGGCTTGGACGATGGGCTGGAGAGAAGCTATCATCAGCCACATGAGGGGCTCCTTCCGGCGAGTGCATGGCTTGAGAACCTATGCACAAACTTAGGAGGAACCCCTCTCTCTTTCTGCGACAGCCCCGTGACACTATCGGTGTTCGTCTGTTCATGGAAGCGTGCGACAGTTCAGGTACGGCGAATATTTGAGCAGCACTTTGAACTGCTCCGGGTCATCGGGGCTGCCGTAGTCATCGACCCAGTAGCGGCCCGCCGTGAACTTGTGGAAGCGCAGCATGTCCATGACGCCGACCGCCGGCAGCGCCGCGCCGAACAGCTCCGGCCGCTGCGTCATCACGGCGCCGACCAGCAAGCCACCGTTGCTGCCGCCCTGGATCGCCAGCCGCTTCGGCTGCGTGTACTTCTCCCGAATCAAATACTCCGCCGCCGCGATGAAGTCGTCATACGCCTTCTGACGATTGAGCTTGACCGCCGCCTGGTGCCACTCCTTGCCGTACTCGCCGCCGCCGCGAATGCACGCCTGGGCGTAGATGCCGCCCATCTCCAGCCACGCCAGCTTGGTAATCGAGAACGTTGGCGTCAGCGGGATGTTGAAGCCGCCGTAGCCGTACAGCAGTGTTGGGTTGTCGCCGTTGAGCTTCAGGCCCTTCTTGTAGCTCAGGAACATGGGCACCTTCGTACCGTCCTTGCTGTGGTAGAAGACCTGCTTGACTTCGTAGTCGTCCGGGTTGAACGGCACCTTCGGTTGGCGGAAGATTCTACTATCACCGTCCTTGAGGTTGTAGCGGTAAATGGTCGGCGGCGTTGTGAAGCTGGTGAAGGTGTAGAATGTCTCGAATTCGTTGCGCTTGCCGCTGAAGCCACCGGCGGTGCCGATGGTCGGGAACGCCACGTCGCGGACGAAGGCGCCGTCCAGCTTGTACATCTTCACCTGCGTGCTCGCGTCGTGCAGGTAATTGCACACGAACATCTCACCGATGAGGTGGGCGCCCACCATGTTATCTTTCGCCTGCGGAATGATCGCCTTCCAGTTTTTCTTGGCGGGTTTGCTCACGTCGATGGCGATGATGCGGCTGCGCGGGGCGGCGTTGTCGGTCTTGAAGAAGAACGTGCTGCCGTTATTCCCCAGGAAGGCATACGCGGCCTCGAAGTTATCAATCAAATCGACCGTCTTCGCGTCCTTCTCCTTGAGGTTCTTGTAGGTGATGCGGTAGCGGCGGTCGGTGCCCTTCCAGGTGTAAATGACGAGCCAGTTGCCGTCCTCGCTCACGTCGCTGTCGAAGCCCCATTCCTTGTGGTCGGGCCGCTCATAGACAATGGCGTCCTCGCTCTGCGGTGTGCCGACCTTGTGGTAGCATAGCTTGGCGTTATAAACCAGGCCCTGAAACTCCTCGCCCTTCTTGGGTTCGGGGTAGCGCGTGTAGAAAAAGCCCTTGCCATCGGGCGTCCAGTCGGCGCTGGTGAACTTGACCCAGCGCAGCTCATCGGTCATCAGCTTGCCACTGGCCACGTCCATGACGTACCACTTGCTCCAGTCCGAGCCGGCCTCGCTCTTGCCGTAGGCCAGCAGCTTGCCATCATCGCTGACCGACAGGCCGCTCAGCGCCACGGTGCCGTCCTTCGACCAGGTGTTCGGGTTGATGAGCACCTTGGCCGGCGCGTCCAGCGACTTCTGCCAGTACAGCACGCTCTGGTTCTGCAAGCCGTCGTTCTTGGTGTAAAAGTAACGGCTGCCCGCCTTCAACGGGGCGGAGTAGCGCTCGTAGTTCCACAGCGCGGTCAGGCGCTTCTCGATGCGCTTGCGCTCGGGGATGGATTCCAGGTACTTGTTCGTGACCTTGTTCTGCTCCTCGACCCAATCCTTGACCTCCGGGGATTTGCGCACGTCCTGTTCGAGCCAGCGGTAGGGGTCGGGCACCCGGGTGCCGTGCAGCGTCTCCTTGAAATCGGTGCGTTTGGTCGCGGGGTATTTGATCGACTCCTCGCCGGCGTGACTGACCGACATGAACAAAATTCCTCCCAGGACGGCGGCGGCGCGCCAGGCTGTTCCTCGCATCGGACTCTCCTCGGGTGATGTGAACGGGCGACCGACTCCCCTCAGAGTACGCAGCGGCCGCGGCAACGGGGAGGTCGATTGCGCGAACCCGGGCAGCGGCTTCGGTTGATCCAATCTCGACGTATGAAAAAGTTGGCCCCCTTGGCCCCCTTGGCCCCCTTGCTCAGTCAACCCACGCCACCCCATGTCGCCCCGTGCCCCTACTCCGACCGCTCTTCACACCACCCCTCGCCGCTGACCTTGCCGGTTTTTCTGAAGATTCCGCCTGTCAACTGCCGAAGATGTCACGGGCGAGCGGGATGCAAGGGCTGTGAGGATGACCCCATGCTGTTCCTGACCTACTGGTTCGTCCTGTTCGGCGCCGTTGTGTTCCCCGCCTACTGGCTGATCCGCCACCCGCCGACCCGGCTGGCCCTGCTGTGCATCTGTTGCGTGGTCTTTCACACGCACTTCGCCGGCCCCGCGGGCGTGCTGCCCATCGTGGTCCTGAGCGTCCTGGCGTACCTGATCGGCCGGACGCGCAACCGCACCGCCTGCCTGGCGGGCATCGCCGTGTGCGTGGCCGCGCTGGTCTTCTACAAGTACACCAAATTCCTCTGCCTGGAACTGCTCGCCAGCGTCTGGCGCCACGGCGGCACCGAATCCTTCAAGTTCCTCGGCCCGTGGGTGCCGGAGGTGCCGCCACTGGCCGTCAGCTTCTTCGTCTTCGAGTTTGTCCACTACCTCTACGATGTCCGCCGCGGCGCGGAGCCGCTCCGCTCGCCGCTGGACTTCGGCCTGTTTTCGATCTTCTGGCCCAGTATCGTTGCCGGCCCCGTCAAGCGCTACGAGGAGTTCGTGCCCGCCCTGCACCAGGGGTTGCGCAACGTTTGCAGCCGCGACGTGGCCCTGGGCTGCATCCTGATCGCCATCGGGCTGGTGAAGAAATTCGTCGCCGACAACCTGACCGCCTACCTGGAATTCCAGGTGCCGCAGTTCGCCAAACTCGGCGCCTCCGGTCAGTGGCTGGTGTTCGTGGGCATCGGTCTGCGTATCCTGTGGGACTTCAGCGGCTACAGCGACATGGCCATCGGCCTGGCGCGGTTGTTCGGCGTGCGGTTGCCGGACAACTTCCGCTGGCCGTACCTGGCCACGAGCATCACCGACTTCTGGCACCGCTGGCACATTTCGCTGAGCCGCTGGATTCGTGATTACGTTTACATCCCCATCGGCGGTAGCCGCTGCGGCCTGGTGCGCAAGGTGTTCAACGGCCTGTTCGCCTTCGCGCTGTGTGGGCTGTGGCACGGGGCAGCCTGGAACTTCCTGTTCTGGGGTCTGTACCACGGCCTGGGGTTGGCGGTGTGCTCGAACTATCGCACCGCCCTGGGCCGCGCTGGCGAGGCCGTCCACGGCTGGTTCGACCGCAACCGCATTGCTGCCTGGGCCCTGACCATGCTGTTCGTGAACATCGGCTGGCTGTTCTTCTTCTACCCGGTGCCGGCCGCGCTGAGCATGCTCACGCTCCTGGTGGCGAACCTGAAACCCGGGTTTGGGCTGCGGCCCGGTTAAGAAGCAGCATTTGGCTTTGGCGAGCGGCGCGGCGTCAGCCCGCCGTGCAGTCCCCGACACGGCGGGCTGACGCCGCGCCGCTCGCCAAAGAGGTAGGGACGTTTTCAACCGGAGGGAGACCCATGCAGTCCCCGACGCCCGGCCCCGGTTCCGCGTTCGACCGGCTGGTCGCACCGTGGCCGCTCCTGGTGGGGGTCGTGGCCGCCTTCCTGGCCTGCTGCCTCGCCGGACATCTGGCTGGCCGCCGCAACCACCACCGCCAGTTCCACCGCTTCCACATCCTGCTTTCGCCACAGACGCTGTATTACCCGACACCCTGCGAGGTCCGCGCCCTGGCCCGTGACCGGCTGGGCCGCGACAGGATCGTGGTCATCGTGGGTGGCAGTTCCATCACGGAGGGCTGCTGGCAGGCGCCCGCCGACCTGTGGACACTGCGGTTGCAAGCCCTGCTGGGCGACGAGTACCAGGTCATCAACCTTGGCTTCATGGGCGCCATGACGGCCGAGTTCGGGGCCACCGCCGCCGAGATGCTGACGCGCGACTACCCCCGGCTGATCCTCATCAGCGACCTGCCTCCGGGTTGGCTGGCTCCCGAGCCCGACGGCGATTCCCACAAATATTTCTTCTGGCACGCGCACGCCCGGGGCTGGCTGCTGCCCGGTTCGGAGCGCGACGCCTACCTGGCAGCGCGCGACCAGTCCGAGGCCGACGCCCGGCGCGTGCAGGAATTGCAGGCCCAGGCCACCCTCGACCGCGGCCTGTCCTTCGAGGAACTGTGGCAGACGTTCGGTTACACGACCGCCTTTACCGTGTGGTCGCCGGTGCCGGTGGTCCACGCCCGGGCCTCCTTCGCGCAGCCGCGGCGCCGTTCCCCTGATCTGGACCAGGGCCCGCGGCCGGGCCACGTCTACCGCCTCGCGGACCAGGGCGCGCAACTGGTTCGGATTCTGGACCCCTACCACCGCAACTCCGCGGCGGCCTGGGACGACTTCGAGCGCACGGCCCGGCGGTCCTTCCCCGAAGCGCTGCGGCGCGGACCCACCTGCTCGTGATCTGGCGAAGTCCGCCGTACCGCGCTCTGCTGAGCCCCGCGGACCAGGCGCTGCACGACGCGGTCAGTACCGAGACCGTCCGCCGCCTGGAGCGGCTGGGCTTTTCGGCGCAGGAGATCGGCAGAGATTACACGACCGCCGACTACGCGGACCTCTGCCACCTGGTCGCCTCGGGTGGGGCGAAGATGGCTGCGGAGGTGGCGCCCCAGGTGCGGGCGCTGGCGCAGCGGCTCGGCTACACCGGCGCGGCGGCCGGGCACTGAGCCCCAGGAGGAGGAGCGACATGGACCATCCGCCGGCCCCGCACTGGTTCGACCACCTCATTGCGCCCCGCGTACTGCTGCTGGGCGTGGCCGTGGCCTTCCTGGCCTGCTGCCTCGCCGGACACCTGGCCGGCCGCCGCAACCACCACCGCGACTTCACGCGCTTTCACCAGTTGCTTTCGCCGGAGAGCCTGTACTATCCGACCGTCAACGAGGTGTGCGCCCTGGCCCGCAGCCGGCTGGACCCAAACCGGGTAGTCGTCATTGTCGGCGGCAGTTCCGTCCTGCACGGCACCGGGCAGCCAGCCGCTCAGGTCTGGACGGATCGGTTGCAGGCTCGCCTGGGCGCCGGCTACCAGGTGCTCAACCTGGCCCAGCGGGCGGGCCGGTCGGCGGAGGTCGGGGCGGTGGTCGCGGAAATCCTCGCGCGCGACTACCCGAAGCTCATGCTCATCACCGACGCGCAGCCGGGCTGGTTGCACCCCGAGCCGGACGGCCTGTACTTCAAGTATTTCTTCTGGAGCGCCCACTACCGTGGGCTGCTCCTGCCCGACGCCGCCCGCGACCAGCGGCTGTCCGAGACCGTGATGGACGCGGACCAGCTGGAACGGGAACTGGGCAAGGAAGCGGCCGGAAAACTGTGCATTTTGAGCGCGGCCCAGCAGGAACTGCGCACGGGGCGCGGCTGGACAGCGCCCTCGGCTTCACCGATTTGTGGACCGCCTTCGCTTACACGCGCTGCCACACCGCCTGGACGCCGCTGACGCGACATTCGTTCACGCGGCCGCGGCAGTCCTACCCGGACCCCGAGCTGATGCCGCCGCCGGTGCCGGAGCGGTACGCCCACGACAACGCCGGGCACCTGGCTCGGCTGCGCGAATTCTTCGGCGGCAAGTGCGTTCCGGACGGTGAGGGCCAGTGGGTGGAGAACCCGAAGTCGGTCAGCTGGGACTACCTGGAGCGGGCCGCGACCGCGTCCTTCCCCGAAGCGACGCGCGGCCGAACGTTGCTGCTCGTCCGCTGGGTCAGCCCTTACTACCTGCGGCAACTGGGCTCCGACGAGCAGGCCAGTTACGCCGCGGTGAGCCGGTCCACGGTTCGCCACCTGGAGCAACTCGGCTTTGCGGCGCTGGAGTTCGGCGGGGACTACACGCCGGACGATTACGCGGATGCGGATCATCTGACGGTTTCGGGCGGTGGGAAGTTGGCGGCAGCGGTCGCCGCGCGCGTGCGAGAGCTGGCCCGGCGGCGCGGCTACGTTCACGAAGGAGAGACGCGATGAAGTACTGGCGTTGGCTGTGGTCGTTCCTGCTGGGCTGCTGTGTGGGCGTGGTGTTTCATTACGCCCTGTACCGCATGGGGCTGCCGGTACAGCCGTTCATTTACATGGCGTTTTGACGGCTTGTTGAAGGGGCAATTATCCTGTTCGTGGCACATTTGACACGGAGCGTCAGCGACCGGAGGGACACAAAACCCCTCCGGTCGCTGACGCTCTGGCTCGCCTTCCTGCGACTTTCGCGAAAATAAAGGAAGAAAATGGTTGCGTTCCGCTCCGGCCACCCCTAAGATATTTTTTGTTAAGGGCATGGATTTCCACGCTGTCTTCGACGGGTAAGGATGCACGGTCGCATTTGCAACACCACACAACCCAAATGAGCGCGTGAGCGACTGAGTGTCAGTCGCGGTGTCGTAATTGACTTCGGCCGGAGGGCCGAAGGGGATTGAACAAGGAGCTTCGGTCATGCCAGCCACTATGCCGGAAAGTCCGCGGACGGTCCAGGCCCTGTTGCGGAATGCACACCCCGCCCTGCGGCGCCTGTCGGTTGAGGAAACCGAGGAAGCCATCGTCATCAGCGGCCGGGTTGGCAGTTACTACCTGAAGCAGCTGGCCCAGGAAGTGGTCCGGCCGGTGCGCGGCGTCCGCCAACTCGTCAACTGTGTGACCGTGGCGCACGACTGAGCCGTTCCCTGATGCGAATCACCTTCGGCCATCCGGCAGCGGATGGCCGTTGCCGTTTTCTAACCTGCTCAAAGCATGATCGATTCTTGTAGTGCAAATCATGCGTGCCAGCACCTGGCGTGCTGCCTACCCGCGCAACAATTTTGCCCACGAAGCGTGCAGCCCTGCGAACGCCGGGCAACGAATCGTGAATCATCAGCTGCGGCATCCGGCCGAACGCGGAACTGGCGAAAAGCGCCGGCCTGGCGGTGAACCGGGCCATCGTGGTCGATGACCAGCTGCGCACCTCCGACCCGAATGTCTTCGCGCTGGGCGAGTGTGTCGAGCACCGCGGCAAGATTTACGGCCTGACCGGCACGAACCCGCACGCCCGCTACGAGGGTTCGCGGCCGGCGGCGACGCTGAAGGTCATGGGTGTCAAGCGGCCGAGACGCCGGCGCTGGGCGAGCCAGCCCCCGCGCCGAGCCGGCGCAGTAAGAGCGCGTCAGGCGGCCAGTTTTTTATCCACCCCCGCCCACATGTCGTTGACGATGCGCTGGGCCGCGGCGCGGATCAACCCCGACGGCACCGCCTTGAGCAGGCCGCCCAGCCGCGACACCGTTGCGACCCAGTGCAGGACGCTGCCCTCATCCCGCGGTGTGAGCGTCATGGCGATTTCCACGGTGCTGCTGCTGGCGATGCCCTTGCTTTCGACCGCCACGCGGACGGACTGGTCCGGCACTTTTTCGAGCATCTGGGCACTCAGTTCCAGGCTGCCGCGCACGAACGAGAAGCCGGGCCGGACCACGCAGGCCGCGTGGTCCGCCTCGGCCACCGTCACCTTTTCGAGGTCGGGAATGCACTCGACGAGGAAGGCCGCGTCGCTCAGTTTCGCCCAGACGGTGGCCGGCCGTTGCGGAAACGTTTTGTCGCCCTCGAACTGGAGCATGACGCGCGCCCCTGGTCAGAGAAAGATGGTGCCGTTGGCGGCCTATCTTGTTCATACCAGGCTCGCCGAGGATTTCCACAGGTTCAGGTCGGTTCCCCCGACATCGAAGTCCGGCCATGTTGGTCGTTGAGCCGGCCGATGGTATGTTCGAGGACGCGGCGGAGCTTGTCCACCGCCCCGCGGGTCGCCTCGTCCAGGTTGGCGGCGCGGTGCTCGACGGCGACTGGGGTGTGCCCGGCCAGGTGTGCCTCAATGGCACAGCGTGTGTCGATTCCGCCCTTGGGGCCGTTGGTGTCCTGCAGGTACACCTCGACGCGTCGCAGCCGGTTGGTGAACCGTCGCGTGACGGTCCCTTCAACCTCCGCCCGGACGCGCTCGGCCAGGGCTTCGCTGTTCTTGATGTGGTTGTCAGTGCGGATTTGGAATTGCATGGCGTGTCCTCCTTTGGGCTGAGGAGATTCGGGGCAATTCACGTGCCGAACCCGGGGCCGAGTCCGCCCCGGGACGTTGCACCAGCCACCGCCGATCCGCCTCGGCAACTTCGCGGCGCGGCCAGCAGGCCCGGCGGAGCGCGGGCAGCACCTGGCTCGGGTCGGCCCCGAGCAGCCCAGCGCACCACACAGGGTTGAACTCCACGACCGCCCAGCCGCGCTCCTCGATCATCCCGACATCGACGACGAAGGCCGGCGGCAACGCCAGCCCCGCCTGTGCCAGCAGCCGCTTGCACAGCGCGAACACCGGGCTGTTCGGGGCCAGCCCGCCGCGGGTCTCGTCAAAGGGTTTCCACGACGGGCGGCCGAAACTCAGGTACGGTGAGGTGGCGACGACCTGCCCTTCCAGGACGAAGCAACGGAACTCGCTCGTCCAGTGGACCGGCTCCGCGACCAGGACCGGGGTGTCGCCGGGGACGCGCTCGGCGAAGCGGATGTCACGGGCCGCGCTGTAGACGCCGGCGTCGAAAGCCTTGTTGAGAGCGTCAGCCGGTTTGATGAAACTCGGCGTTTTCAGCCGGTGCAGGTCAGCGAAGGTGCAGGCGGCGACGGGGCGTTGCAGAAAAGTCGCGGGCAGTTTGGCGAGCAGGTCGAGCGGCGGCTCGATCAGGGCCAGGTCCAGCTGCCGGGCGATTGCCAGGGCGGTGTCACTGCCGCCGTAATAGATGACCTCCTCACCGGATTGCGGGCTGGGCGGCTCGCCCCAGGCACACGCCCGCCAGCCGACGCGGCGCCGCCCCGGCCAGGGCGTGTGCCGCGGGCAAGGACCAGGCGGACAGCAGGAGCGTCGTCACGTTCACCTCACGAGGAAGGTTTATCGGGCTTTGCCCAGGTAATCTCCCGACCCCCGCGCAGGGCGAAGGGCGCCAGGGCCGGGTGCGTGACCGCGCGCCAACCGCCCTGGACCACATTGTCATAAGCCGCCCGCATCTGCCGCGCCGCCTCCGCGAAGGCCATGCCGCCCACCCCCGTCCCCAGGCCGGGCACCGCCAGCGTGCGGATGCCGCGGCCGACGCCGGCTTTGTGCCGCAGCACCGCCACCAGCGCCGCCCGCAGCGCCAGGTAGGCGTTGAGCGAACCGGCCACGTTGCCCGGCACGCGCATGGTCGGCGCCGCGACCAGGTACGGAAAGCGCCGCCCCGCCATCGGCAGGACCAGCGCCGCGCCCACGGGGAGTTCGCCGAGGAATTGCTCCGCGATGGCCGCCATCACGGCCCGCTGGGCGGCCCCGTGAAAGAAGTCGTCGATGCACTTGTCGATGCCGCCGCCCATGTCGCCGAAGCTGTTGGCCGGGCTCACCAGCGCGTCGCACTCCAGGTCGAGCAGGTTGCCGTGAAGCACTTCCACGGCGTCCGCCTCCCGAAAGGCTGAGGCCAGTTCCACGGCCAGGTCCGCGTTGCTGTCGCACAGGCTCAGACGAAGGGCGGCAGCGGTGCCGGGCCCGAACGGCTTCAGGACTTTCACGTGCCAGCGCCTCAATTTGGCCAGGAATTTGGCGAGCATGGTATTCCGTAGTGCGGGCGGCCCGCCTGCACGGCCATTGTGCAGGCGGGCCGCCCGCACTACGACCTGAGTAGCGTTTGGAACAACTCCGACACCACCTGGCCGTCATTCAACTCGCCGCGCTGCCACCGCCCCACCAGCGCCGCCACCGCCGGCCCGCGGCGGCCGAAGCGCTCCGCCAGTTCCTCCTGCGCCAGCCGGAGCAGCGCCGCCGTGTTCTGCGCTTGCCGCCGCCGGGACGGCAGTTCGCGCACCAGCCGCGCCAACTCCTGCACGCCCTGGTTTTTCTGCGAACTGACGCGCACGATGGGCACGGGCCGGCAGCCCGGCAGGTGCAGCAGCGCCTGCAACTGCGCCTCGACGCGATCCGCCCCGGGCAGGTCCGCCTTGTGGACGACGACCACGTCCGCGACCTCCAACACGCCCGCCTTCTCCCACTGCAGGTCGTCGCCCGCCTCCGGTTGCACCAGCAGCACGACCACATCCGCCAGGTCGCGCACCGCCACGTCGCCCTGCCCCGCCCCGACCGTCTCGATCAGGATCAGGTCGAACCCGAAGGCGTCCAGTAACCGCACCAGCAGCGGCAGGTGCTCGGCCACGGCGCCGCGGCCGGACAGCGCCGCCAGGCTGCGGATGAAAACGCCGTCGTCGTCCGGCCGGCTCGGCATGCGGAAGCGGTCGCCGAGCAGCGCCCCGCCAGACAGTGGACTCTGCGGGTCGCACGCCAGCACTGCGACCGTGGTCCCGTCCGCACGCAGCACCTCGATCAGCTTGCCGATCAACGTGCTCTTACCGACGCCGCCGCTGCCGGTGACCGCGACGACCCGGCCGCGCGGCGGTCGCTCACCCAGGGCTGCGGCGATCTCCGCGGTCGCCTCCCCGCGCGCCGCCAGGCTGAGCAGGCGCGACAGGGCGCGGCGGTCGCCGTGGCGGAAGCGGTCGAGCAGATCAGTCAGCATGGCCGGACCTCTCCGGGGCAGCCTGCCGCAGGAAATCGACGATCTCCTGCATGGTGGTGCCGGGGCCGAAGACGCGGGCGACGCCCAGTTCCAGGAGCTTCGGCACGTCCGCCTCGGGGATGATGCCGCCGACGAGCAGGCCGACGTTGTCGAGGCCGGCGTCGCGCAGCAGTTGGAGGACGCGCGGCACCAGGGTCAGATGGGCGCCGCTGAGGATGCTGAGGCCGAGCCAGTCGGCGTCCTCGTCGGCGACGGTGCGCACGACCGCCTCGGGCGTCTGCCAGAGGCCGGCGTAGATGACGTGACAGCCGGCGTCGCGCAGCGCCCGCGCCACGACCTTGATGCCGCGGTCGTGGCCGTCGAGGCCGACCTTGGCGAGGACCACACGCAGGGGGGCCGGGTTGGACATCGGTTCCTCGCTCAGCGCCAGTTGTTGAGGATGGCCACCTGGTCGGTCATGACGAATCTGGATCGCTCCAGGTTCCCGACGGCGGCTACAATATGCTTGGGTCTCATGTTATGTTTCGGGTCATCGTCATACCGCACAATCATCATGCCCGGGTGACTGCCACCGGAGGCGTGGATGAGTAAATCCAGGTCTTCAAAATCCTCATGGTCACCGGTCAGCACGATCAACCCCTGGCGGACGGCATGTTCCAGGTGCCGCGGGTCCGACGCGCCGCCGAGTCCCACATCTCGTGGAAGGACCACGTCATGATCAGCCTTTTTCAGCATCCCCACGAGGGTCGGGTCTGCAAGGTTATCGTCCAGGTAAATCTTCATGACCCCTCGGCGCGATAATCGGGCGGGGCAAAGGGTGGCTTATCCAGTCCCCTGCGGCGAATCCCCTCCTCTTCCCGTTCGTAATCCGCATGCACCACGTCCTTGTGGTTCAAGCAGTAATGAATCGCCTCCTGGACTGCTTCCAGTGGGATTTCATAATCCCTCGCCACTTCCTCGGGAGTACGCGCATCTTCCCCAACCGTCTGACTGTAAATGATGATCGCCCGAATCTTTCGACCCTTGATGAACAGCTGCCGGTAGTTGGAACCGGGCCGCGCTTCCAGAAACTTGTAACCGTGGTCACACATGTTGCACCTCCCTACCACTTGGCTGCCCCGTCGTAGCGCCCGAACACGTCCGCCAGCGCCCGCATGATCTCGCCCACCGTACAGCGTGCCTCCGCCGCCTCGATCATCACCGGCATCAGATTCTCCGTCGTCGCCGCCACCCGACGAACCTCTTGCAGCGTCCGCTCTACTGCCTGAGCGTTGCGCGGCTTTTTGATGCGTGCCAGCGACGCCAGTTGCTCCTTCTCCACGGCGTCGTCGATCACCAGCGTTTCGATCGGCTTCTGCTCCGCCTCGGTGAAGGCGTTGACGCCGACGATCAGCTTGCGTTTGGAGTCCACGTCGCGCTGGTAAGCGAAGGCGGCGTCAGCGATTTCGCGGCGGAAGAAGCCCGTCTCCAGCGCCGCGATCATGCCGCCCAGTTGTTCAATGCGCTCGAAATAGGTGCGGGCCTGCTGCTGCATCTGTTTCGTCAGAGTTTCGACAAAATAACTACCGCCGAGCGGGTCCACGGTGTTGGTCACGCCGGTTTCGTAAGCGAGTACCTGCTGCGTCCGCAGCGCCAGCGTGACCGCGTGCTCCGACGGCAGCGCCAGCGTTTCATCCATGCTGTTGGTGTGCAGCGATTGACAACCGCCCAGTACCGCCGCCAGCGCCTGGTACGCCACGCGCATCAAGTTAACTTCCGGCTGCTTATCCTGCAGCGAACAGCCCGCCGTCTGCGCGTGGAAGCGCAACTTCCAGGAGTTCTCCTTCAGCGCTCCGTACTTATTACGCAGCGTGTCCGCCCACAGCACCCGCGCCGCCCGGTACTTGGCGATCTCCTCGAAAATATCATTGTGGGCGTTGAAGAAGAAACTGAGCCGTGGCGCAAAGCGATCAATGTTCATGCCGCGGGCCAGACAGGTTTCCACATAATGGAAACCGTCCGCCAGCGTGAACGCCAGTTCCTGCACAGCAGTCGAACCGGCCTCGCGGATGTGATAGCCGCTGATGCTGACGCTGTTCCACTGTGGCACCTGCTCGGCGCAAAACTCGATCACGTCGCACACCAACCGCACGTGCGGCTCCGGCGGAAACACAAACTCGTTCTGCGCGTGGAACTCCTTCAAAATATCATTCTGGAGGGTGCCGCGCAGCTGCCGCCAGTCGATACCGCGGTCGCGGGCGTTGGCCAGGTAGAACGCCATCACGATGATGGCCGGCGCGTTAATCGTCATGGACACCGACACCTCGGCCAGTTCGATGCCGCCGAACAGCACCGCCATGTCGTCAAGCGTATCGACCGCGACGCCGAGCCGGCCGACTTCGCCGAGCGCGAGTGGATCGTCGCTGTCCAGGCCCATGAGCGTCGGCAGGTCGAACGCGGTGCTCAGGCCGGTTTGGCCCTTCGAGAGCAGGAACTTGAAGCGCTCGTTGGTCTGCCGGGCGGTGCCGAAGCCGGCGAACTGGCGCATCGTCCAGAGACGGCTGCGGTACATCGAGGCGTGGACGCCGCGCGTGAACGGGTATTGGCCGGGGTAGCCGAGGTCGGCGTCGGGGTCGAAGCCGTTGAGGCTATCGGGCGTGTACAGCGCGTCGATGGGCACGCCGCTCACGGTGGTCGGCGGTTGCTCGCGCACGGGCGCGGCGGCGTTTTCCTTCTCCCAGCGCTCGGCGGCGGTGCGGTCGGTGACGGTGGCCATGATTCGTTACTCCTGCAAGCCCAGTTCCTGGAGCGAGGCCGCCGTCAACAACGCCTCGGCGATCTCGATCAAACGTTCCTCAGACACCGCCTCCAGGCGCTCGAGCACCTGGGCAGGCAGGGGGCCAAACCGTTTGCTGAGCTGGCGCGCCACCACGGCGCGTTGCCCCTCCTGGCGGCCCTCCTGGCGGCCTTCCTGGCGGCCTTCCTGGCGCCCCTGGGTCAAGCCTTTTTCGTAACTGGTAACGGCCATCATACGCGCCCCCTTGTACGGTTCGGTCAACAACAGGTGTTCGTACTCCGCCAGTTGCGGCCCTTCCAGGGGAAGGTACGCCTCGACGCACTCGCACAACAAATACCTGCGCTGGTCGCTCTGCTGACTGCGACTCAGTCGCTCCAGCGCCTCCGCCTTCAGCCAGCCGCGCCGGTCCTCGGGGATGCGCATCAGCGCCGTCAACGCGATTCCCAGGACGTTGCCGCTCTCCAGGTATTCTAGCGCCTCCAGCGCCGGCAGGCCGACGTAGGCGAACTCAAAGCGGACCAGGCGGTGTTCCCAGAACCACTCCTCGTACTCATCCCAGCCGATACCGTCACGGCCGACGCGCAAATAAAGTCCGATGGGCAGCACGGGCATCCTGTGTCGCGTACGTAACTGGCGGTAATACTCGAAGAAGCGCGGCCGCAGTTGGGCGATGTTGTCGCGCCATTCGACCTCGATGTGGACCAGCACCAGCCAGGCCTGCTCCCCGCCGGGGCGCGTTTGCACCGCCTGGCGTACCGGCAACTGTGCCACCAGGTCCACTGCACGCCGCTCACCCTGCGGCGGCTCCAGGAATACTTCCTGTTCCAGCCAGGTGATGTTGTCGAAGTCGAAGCGCTCGACCCAACCGGGGAAAAACAGGGCGAAGAACTCGCGGAAGAACTCCCGGATCAGTCCCTTGAACCGTTGGTCGTGGTCCATGACCGGCCCTCACACTCGCTCCACCACCAGCGCCACCGCGTTGCCGCCGCCCAGGCACAGCGCCGCGCACCCGCGCTTCGCCCCGCGTTGCTGCATGGCATGCAGCAACGTCACCAGCACGCGCGCCCCGGACGCCCCGATTGGGTGCCCCAGCGCGATCGCGCCGCCGTTGACGTTCACCTTCGCCTCGTCCAGCTCCAGCCCCTTGCCGCACGCCAGCATCTGCGCCGCGAACGCCTCATTCAACTCGAACAGGTCGATGTCCCGCAACGCCAACTTCGCCTTCGCCAGCGCCGCCTGCACCGCCCCCACCGGCGCGATGAAAATGTCCTTCGGCGCCACGCCGCTGGTCGCGTACGCCAACACGCGCGCCAGCGGCTTCGTCCCCAGCTGCGCCGCCGCGGCAGCCGACGCCACCACCACCGCCGCGGCGCCGTCGCTCAGCGTCGAGGCGTTGCCGGCCGTCACCGTGCCGCCTTCCGCGCGGAAAGCCGGTTTCAACTTCGCCAATCCCTCCGCCGTCGTCTCCGGCCGCATGCCCTCGTCGCGCGCCACCGTCCGCGCCTTCGGGTCGCTGCCGACCGTCACCGGCACCACCTCCGCATTGAACGCGCCGCGCTCCCACGCGGCGGTCGCCCGCTGCTGGCTCTGCGCCGAAAAGCGGTCCTGGTCGGCGCGCGTCACGCCACATTTCGACGCGATGTGCTCCGCCGCCTCGCCCATGTGCCAGTCCTCGAAGGCGCACCACAGGCCGTCGTGGATCATCGCATCCACCGCCTTCTGGTCGCCGTACTTCCAGCCCGTCCGCGCCCCGAACAGCAGGTACGGCGCCCGGCTCATGCTCTCCATGCCGCCCGCCACGATCACGTCGGCGTCGCCGGCGCGCACCGCCTGGGCCGCCAGCATGACCGCCTTCAGGCCGCTGCCGCACACCTTGTTGATCGTCACCGCGGCGATGCTGTCCGGCAGCCCCGCTTTCAGCGCCGCCTGGCGCGCCGGGTTCTGGCCCAGCCCCGCTTGCAGCACGTTGCCGACGATCACCTCGTCCACGCGCGCCGCCGGCACGTTGGCTCGCCGCAGCGCCTCGGCAATGACGACGCCGCCCAGCTGCGGCGCCGACAACTCCGCCAGACCGCCCAGGTATTTGCCAATCGGCGTCCGCACGCCGGAGAGAATCAGGGCCTCGCTCATGACGACTCCTGTGACTGGAGGCGAAAAACAGAATCATTAATATGAATTATACCTGGTCTCTGGGCCGTATGCCCAGCCGCGCCGCGCCCCGCTTCGTAAAGTAGCAGCACTGATACGCTCTGTGTTCCGGCCGAACCTCATGCGCAAATTGCTCGCGGCCAAAATCGATCAGGGGTTGACGGACCAGCAAATTTTCGAGCAGTTGCTCCAGGAACGCGGGCCGGAACTGCTGCGGCCGCACCTGCGCCCGTGCGTCCTCCAGATCCGAGCCCGAGCGCAGCGCGGGGCCAGCGCTGCCCCGCGCTGGCGCTCGGGCTCCGACCAAAAACGCCCTGAGGCCCGCCATGCTGCTGCACACGGACCAGCTGACGAAGGACTACGGTCGCTTCCGCGCGCTCAGCGGGCTCGACCTGAGCGTCGGCGCCGGCGAGGTCTTCGGTCTGCTCGGCCCGAACGGCTCCGGCAAGTCCACAGCGCTGCGGCTGCTGCTCGGGTTTCTTCGCCCCACGTCCGGCCGGGCCGCCATCGACGGCCACGACTGCTGGCACGACAGCGTCGCCGCCCGCGCCTGTGTCGCCTACCTGCCCGGCGAGCTGCGCCTCTACGAACACATGACCGGCCGCCAGCTCGTGCGCTTCCTCTGCGAGCTGCGCCGCCAACCGGTCACCGACGCCGTGGACCGCCTCGCCCGCCGCCTCGACATCAACCCCGATCTGCCCATCAAAAACCTCTCCTCCGGCATGAAACGCAAGGTGGCCCTGCTGCAAGTGCTGACGCCGCACGTGCCACTGGTCATCCTCGACGAGCCCACCAACACCCTCGACCCCACCATGCGCGACGAACTGCTCGCCCAGCTGCGGCGCGCGGCCACGGAGCAGGGCCAGACAGTTCTGTTCAGTTCGCACGTCCTCGCCGAGGTCGAACAGGTCTGCGACCGCGTCGCCATCCTGCAGCGTGGCCGGCTGGTCCACCTGCAGGACATGGCGGCTCTGCGGCAGGCGCGATTGGTGCGCGTCCACCTCGACGGACAATCGGCGACGGTGCCGGAGTTGCCGGGCGTGACGGTCTGCGGCCGCAACGGCGACCGGCTGACGCTGGAGCAGCGCGGCGACCTGGGACCGCTGCTCACCTGGCTGGCGGCGCGGCCGGTGCGCGACGTGGTGATTCAGCCGCTGGGCCTGTCCAACATTTACCATCACTACCACGGGATCGACGCATGAGCCTGGTGCTGGTCCGCAAACTGCTCCGCGACGTGCGCTGGGGTCTGCTTGTCGTGGCCCTGTTGCTGGCGCTGTTCGAGTTCCTGTACGCCAAGGTCACGCAGCAAACGCTGGAGGTGATCGCCAACCTGGGCCCTACCTACAATTTCGGCCGGGCCGTCCTGTTCAAGAGCGAGGCCGGGGAGGTGCTGCAGAAAGTGATCGGCGGAGAGAAGATCGACCTGGCGAACCCGATGCACACACTGACCGTCGGCTACGTCCATCCGCTGGTGCAGACCATCCTGTGCATCTGGGCCATCGGCCGGGCCGCCAGCGCAATCGCGGGGGAGATCGACCGCGGCACCCTGGAACTCCTGCTGGCCCAGCCAATCGCGCGCCGCCAAGTGATCGGCTCGCACCTCGTGGTGGATCTGCTGACGATTCCGGTGGTGAGCCTGAGCCTGTGGTTGGGGACGTGGGTGGGGGCGTGGGTGTTTGGTCTGCTCGGCCCACCGCGGCCAGGAACCGTCCACATCGATTTATGGCGCATCGGGCCGGGGCTGTACAACGTGGCGGCCCTGGTGTTCGCGGTCTCCGGCTACACCATGTTCCTGTCGGCGTGCGGCCGGTTCCGCGGCCGCGTGCTCGGCAGCGCAGTCGTGGTCACGCTGGTGCAGTTCATGGTCAACCTGATCGGCCAACTCTGGGACGTGCTGGAGGGGTTTCGGCCGTTGACGGTATTTTACTACTACCAACCGCAACCGCTCATCCTCGGTGAGGCGGGAGCGACGGGGCAAGCAGCCGTCAACCTCGGCGTGCTGGGCGCCGTCGGCGTGATCGGCTATGTGCTGGCGCTGGTGGTGTTTTGTCGGCGCGATCTGCCGGCGCCGCTGTGACCGGTGTGGTGAATTTGTGAGCATGTGTCCGTTTTCGGAGCGCGCCGCGGATTCACAGCAGGTCGTCGAGGTCGTCGTCGGTCAACGGCGTGAGCAGCTGGCAACCGACCACCCAGTCGCCGCTGACCTGTTTGGTGCAGTGGGCGACGCGGGCGCGGAGCTGGTAGACCCGCTGGCTGCGACCCTTCAGGCTGATGACGAACTCCGTCCGGGTTTCGAGCAAGTCGGGCACGAGCAGACCAGCCCCGTGGCCGGAGAGGTTAAGGATCCAGGCGCGCACCGGTTCCGTTTCGGGGTCGGTGATGAGGCGACCCGGCGTGGCAGGGCCGCACAGGTAGCGCGTCTCCGAGCGGCGAATGCCCGAAGGCGGCCTGTGAACCTGGCGGAGGTCCGCCGGCACAGGGGTGGTGGGTTGCGCCATGACTGGCCACATCTCCTCTCAGCGAATGACCCACTTTACTTTAGGTCATTAATTGACGACTGTCAAACAAAGCCCGCCACTAATTCCCACTGAAGCAAGCGAGTCGTTGGGGTTGTAGGGATCGTCACGGTGGGCGCTCCCCGGAGCGCATCTCTGCAAGGGTCGTGCCGGTTTTTTTCCGCCCACGCCTCAGGTCGGGCAATCGTGTTCTATAGTTTGGTAGACTCCAGGAAGGGTTTGACTCGCCCCTCGTGGATGGACCACTCCCCTCATTCCCGTCACAGAGTGTAGTGGACATGATCGCAACATCGCCGGGCTCGTTCATGGAACGGCTGGTCGCCAGCCAGCTGTTAACCGCGGAACAACTCGCCGCCGTCCGCACCGCCGGGGGGGACGACAAGACGCTGGCCGACTCCCTGGTGGAGCAGGGGTTGCTGACGCGCTTCCAGGCGCGGCAGCTGCGGGCAGGCGCCACCTCGTTCTTCATTGGCAAATATGTGGTCGTGGACTGCCTCGGACGGGGCGGCAACGGCATCGTGTACAAGGCCCGCCATCGCCTGCTGAACCAGCGTTACGTCGCGCTGAAGACGGTGGACACGCGCAGCCTGCATCACACCCACGACGCCGTCGAGCGTTTCCGCCGTGAGATCGACATCGTCGCCGCCCTGGACCACCCCAATGTCGTCCGCGCCCTGGACGTGCTACAGACGCGCGGCCATCTGTATCTGGTGCTGGAGTACGTGCCCGGCCAGGATCTGGCCAAGGTGGTGCGCGAGCGTGGCCGGCTGCCGATCGGCGAGGCGGTCGATTACGCGGTGCAGACGGCGCGCGGTCTGGAGTACGCGCACGGTCAGGGGGTGGTCCACCGCGATCTGAAGCCGGCCAACCTGCTGTTGACGCCGGACGGCGTGGTCAAGTTGTCGGACCTGGGGCTGGCGCGGACGCTGAAAAAGTCGGCGACCGAGGATCCGAGCCTGAAGGGCCTGTGCCTGGGGACGCCGGAATTCATGGCCCCGGAGCAGGCCGAGGACGCCAACCAGGCCGACCCGCGCAGCGACCTGTTCAGCCTGGGGGCGACGCTGTTCCACCTGCTGACGGCTGAATTGCCGCTGAACGGCAGCAGTTATCTGCACCGGCTGCAGCAGCTGCTGACGGCGCCGCAGCGGTCGCTGGCGGTGGCGCGACCGGAGGCACCGGCGGAGTTGGCGGCGCTGGTGGACCGGCTGCGGCTGCGCGACCCGAACCAGCGGCCGGGCAGTGCTCGTGAGGTAATCGCGCTGCTGGAGCCGTTCGCGCGCAAGCCGGAGGATCCCGCGACGTGGGAGGCGCCGCGCAAGGCGGCGGTGGTGCTGGAGGTGCTGCGGACGCAGAAGACCGTCGCGGTTTGCTCGAGGCATCGCGTGCCGCTGCACCTGTTCGCGGACTGGCAAAAGTCCTTCCTGGAAGGCGGCGAGCGGGCGCTGGCCGGCGCCGCCCGGCCCGTCACCGCAGCCCAGGAGCAGGTCCGCGAGTTGCAGCGCCGCATCGGCGCTCAGGCCGTGGAACTGGAGGCGCTACGCAAACGCTTACAGGAAGCGGAACCGCGTCAATAAACAGAGGATTCACCACAAAGACACCAAGGGGCACAAAGAAGAGATAAAAAGGAATTTGTTTTTATCTCTTCTTTGTGCCCCTTGGTGTCTTTGTGGTGAATCCTCTGTTATTGTCCGCGCGACTTTCTACCGTTGGGGGAGGCGCCGATGAGCGTGCCTTCCGGCAGCGGCCGGCCCGCGACCTCGACATTGCTGCGGTGCAACAGGTCGCGCAGCTGCCGGTACAGCGCGAAACTGTCCGGATACACCCAGAACGTCACCGTGGTGTGCTCCGGGTCGAGCCGGTCCACGATCTGGCGGAACATCGAGCCTGGCCGCAGCGCCGCCACCGCGGTTTCGCCGCGCTGCGCCGCGATCGGCACCACCTGCCAGGAGCCGTTCACCGCTCCGCTGCGGTCGTCCTGTAACTCCAGCGTGTAGTGCAGCTCAAAAGCGCCGAGCGGGTTCGCCACGCCGGTGATGCGCCCCTGGGTGCGCAACTCCTGGGTTCGCGTTTGCAGGTCGTGCTTCAGGTCTTCGAGGAAGGCCGCCAGGTCCACGAACGCCACGCGGCCGTCCTTGCACTCGAAGTGCAACTCCTCCGACTGCACCACCCGACTGACCGGCGTGCGGAAGCGCAACGGCTTCTTCGCGGACGGTTCCTTTTGCAGCTTGCGAATCTCCTCCTCCAGCTGCTTCGCCCGCGGCGCCAGCTCCGCCACGCTCACCGTGACCTCCTTGTTGGCGAGTTCCTTCTCCACCTGGGCGGCGATCAGGTCGCGCCGCTGGCGGTCGAGCTTCTGTTCCTCCTCGGTCAACTGCGCGAGCTGCCGGACGGTCGCGGTGCCGGCGCCGCGCAACTGATCCATCTGCGTGCCCTGGGTCTGCACGCGCTGCTCCACCTGGAGCAGTTCCCACTGCTGCCGGGACAGCGTCTTGCGTACCGCCTCCTCGGCGTCAGTG
The DNA here is from genome assembly GCA_963750165.1 of uncultured Gemmataceae bacterium. Classification (GTDB taxonomy): domain Bacteria; phylum Planctomycetota; class Planctomycetia; order Gemmatales; family Gemmataceae; genus CAVVPN01. Next base: position 3,507,304 of record CAVVPN010000003.1, read on the forward strand.
GACGCGGGGAGCGCGACGGCAGCGGGCGGCGACGGCAGCGCCTGCAGCACTGCGTGGTACGCGCGGGCGCCCACCCAGGCCACCAGGATGAGACGAATGATGATGCCCACGACGTTCGTAATCACGTCGAGGAAGCAATCGAGGCTGAACGGGACTTCGCGGGGCGGACGGCGGCGACGGATCATGTCAGTTCACCCCCTCCCGTGCCAGCGGCAGTCGTAGCGGCTCCAGCAGCGGACAGACCGCGTAAAACGTGCCCAGCCCACCAGGCCCCACCTGGAGCCGCAGCAACGGCCGATACGGGGCCTCGCCGGGTCGCACTGTCGCCTGCCGCCGGGCCACCAGTTGCCGCACCGCCTGCGCCAGCGGGTGCTCGCCGGTCGGCCGGGCGTTCAACTCGGTGAGCGCGAAACGTTGGCCGGTGGGCCGCAGCACCGCCGCGTTCGCCTCGCAGGTAATCTGGATGATCCAGTCACGGTTGCCGATCAGGCCGCTGAGCGTCACCGGCGTCGGCCGTTTGCCGTACTGCCTGCCCGCCAGCAGCGGCGGCAGCGGTGGCCCCGGGTTGCCGCCACCGCCCCCGGAAGATGCGGACCCGCCGGGGCTTCCTGCTCTGGCGGTCTGGCCGTCGGGAGTGCCCGCGCTGGCGGCCTGGCCGTCGGGAGTGCGAGGGCTTCCCTGATCGTCGCCCGGCGGAGTCTGACCATCGCCTGGTGGACCGCTCGGTTGTCCGGTGCCTGTGCTCTTGCCCTTACTGATGCCGCCGCCCGGGCCGGCGCCCGTCGCGGTGACAACGGCGCCACCCGGCGGCCCATTTCCTCCTGGGCCGTTCTCGCCTCCCGCGGTCACGCCCTGAGGACTGCCACCGTTCCCGCGCCTGGGCGTCGCAAGGTTGCTGATACTCTGGCTCAAATTGCCGATGTTCGGCGCACCGGCAGGTCCGACGAAAGGAGAGCCCCAGCGTCCTGCAGTCGCTGACGCTCCCGGCGCGCCGGTGCCGCCGCGGCCGGCGCCGCTGAACATGCAATCCTCCAAACTCGGTATTTCGCCTCCGAGAACGTTGGTTTTCCTCCCACCGCCCGAACCGCCCCGCTCAGCACCGGCCGCCGCATTGCCCGCGCCGACGCCCCGCCCATCGCCCGTCCAAACGCCTTTCCCAGAGCCACCCGTCGCGTTGCCCGGGCCGCCGCCCGGCTTACCACCGCCCGAACCGCCCCACCCGGAGCCGCCCACCGTGGTGCTCGGGCCGATGCCCTGCCCACCGCCTGCCCGAACGCCAGAACCGACCCCCACGCCGCCACCGCCGGAACCTCCCGCAATCTGGCCGCCGCCACCCGCAGGCCCGGCCAGGCTGCTGCCCCCCATGCTCAGCGTGGCCACCCGCTTCGGGATGGGCGGCACCGCCAGCGCGAGCGAAGGCGGCACCGGCGGCACGCCGGCCGCCAGCGCTTCCTGCGAAAAGTCCAGAATCCAGTCGTCCTCGATCAACTCATAGCCGAAGTCGATCTCGAGCCCCTCCAGCGCGGCCCGCAGCAGCCCGTACGTCGGAATGCCGACGGGCCGGATCAGCACCATCAGGTAGGGCGTCGCCGCCTTGCCGTCGCCGCGCTGCTGGGCGATGCGCCGCTGCACCTCGGCCCGCACCGTCAGCGGCGACGGCAACGCCTTCAGCCGGTCGGGGTGAAAGATCAGGCTGGTGCCGCACTCGATGTAAATCGGCTTGCGGTTGTCACCGTGCTTGCCGGCGTAGGGGATGAGCGAGTACGTCTGCTGGTCGAGCGACCGCCGCGCCTTGAGGTCGTTCAACGTGGCCTCCAGCTCGCGCACCCGGGTCAGCTGTTTGACCAGTTCGCTGCGGGCGCCTTCCGCCTTGTTCTCCACCAGAAAGATGCCGTGCTTGCGCTCGGCCACGTCGGCGCGGAGTTGTGCCACGCGGTCGCCGGCTTTTTGGGCTTGCTGCAGCAGTTGCCCCTGGCGGGCCCGCTCGTCGCGCAGCGCCTGCTCGACGGTGGCGGCCCGGCCATGCACTTCCTGAAGCTGGGCCAGCTGGGCGGCGGCGATGCGGTTCAGCTCCGCCCAACGCAGCCGGCGGCGCTGCTCCTCGGCGGACAGGCGGGCCTGATCCTGGGCGGCGTCCTGCAGGCGCTGGGCGTACTGCAAGCGAGCCTTGTTCCGGGCGACGATTTTAGCGCGGCGGTCCATCACCAGCAGCAACAGAATCAGCGCCCCCATCGCGCACAGCAGCACCGCGAGGAACGGAAAGGTCTCAGGCTTGAGCTTCGCCTTCCGGGATCGCATGGAGACCTCAAATTATTTCACCACAGAGACCGCGGAGAACGCAGAGAGAAGACACTTGAAACAATGCTTTCTCTCTTTTGTCTGTTCTCCGCGGTCTCTGTGGTGAAATCCATGCTCATCACGCCGCCGTGGGAGGCCGCGGTCCCAGGCGGTTGCTCGGACTGACGCCGCCGAGCCGTGCCGTGAGCAAGTGAATCGCCGCGGTCAGGCTGTGCGTCATCTGCTCGAACGCGCCCGCGCCGGCCAGCGCTTGCAGGTTGTGCTGCAGCGCTTCCTGCAACCGCACCAGCTGGCCGCCGTCCGCCTGCAACCGGGTCAGCGCCTGCGCCGTCTCGCGCAGCGCCAGTGCCACCGTTGCCAGCTGCCCCAGCAACGCCGCACCCTGTTCCTGCGACTGTCGCTCCTGCGCCGCCAGCCGCTCCTCGTGCTGCTCCAGCGTCCGCAGCAGCGCCGCCTCCAGCGCCTGCGTCAGCACCTCCTGTTGTTGCTGGCCCGCCTCGTCCCAGCGCTGCCGCGCCGCTGCCAGCGCCTCGGTCCACACGGCCGCCTGCCGCTGGACCAGCTGCTCCGTCGCCGTCACCAGCACCTGCGTGTTCTGCCGCACCACATCGACGAACTCGCCGTTCTGCGCCGCCACACGCTCGAAGCGGTGCGCCAGCTGCTCGTCCACGTAACGGTCCACCTCCGCCAGCACGCCCTGCTCGACGCGCTCGACAACGAAGCTGACGAACATCACGATCATCGTCAGCGCCAGCGCCAGGGCGGTGGTGTCGAACGCCTCGGCCAGACCGCCGGTGACCGCACTGAGGTTGTTCTCCATCTGGTCCGGCGACACATTGGCGATGGCCTTGGTGATGCCGAGCACCGTCCCCAGGAAGCCGAGAATCGGAATCGCCCAGGTGATGAACCGCACCAGCGAATAGCTGCCCTCCAGGGCGACGCCGTCACCGTCCGCGAGGGTGCGCAACTGGTCGTCGAGTTCGGCGACGGAACCGCGGCCGGTCACGAAGTCCAGCACCGCGGCGACGCGCCGGCCCAGGTACGTCTGCCGCAGCCGGTCGTCCAGCCGCCCCAGCCCCGCACGCAACTCTGCCGCCTCGGACGCGGGCACCGGCTGGCCGTCCCAGGGCGGCAGCAAATCCTGGCCGCAGGCGGCGCGCTCGCGGCGGCTGTGCCAGAGCTTGGCCAGCAGCGCCGCCAGGGCGCAGCTAAAGGCCACGACGGCGACCTGCTCGGCCGGGTGCTTGACGTAGTGATGGCCCTCCTCGCCGAAGACGCCCAGCAGCAGCGGCGCCAGCAGGACGGCCGCCAGGGGCAGGCCCAGCGTGAACGCCGCCATTGTGCTCGCCGATCGCTGGGCGGGTCGCGCCGCGCCGGAGTTCGATCCGCTCATTCGTTTACCCTCACCTGGGACGGCCGCTATAGTAACATCGCCCACGCTGGGCGGCGGATTCTAGCGTTTTTTCCGCGGCGGTCGAGTGCGGTTGACCGAATGACAAGCCGGGAGGGGGTGGCAAGGTGGAGGAGTCACGCAAGCGGTTTCTGGAACTGTTCCGCAGCCGAGCGCTGTCGTTTGGGCAATTCACGCTCGCCTCGGGCAAGACGAGCAGTTACTACATCAACAGCAAAAAAGTGCTGTTCGCCGGCGAGGCGGTCTGGCTGCTGGGCGATCTGCTCTGGCACCTGACGCGCGACCTGAACGTGCAGGCGATGGGCGGTCTGGAGGTCGGTGCCATCCCGATGGCGGTGGCGGCGGCGCTGCGCTATCACCAGGAGGGCCGGCCGCTGGAGGGCTTCTTCGTCCGCAAGGAGGCCAAGGGCCACGGCAGTCAGCAGCGCGTCGAGGGCCGGTTGGAGGCCGGCATGCGCGTCGCCGTGCTTGACGACGTACTGACCACCGGCGGTTCCGTCCTGCAGGCGCTCGCCGAGGTCGAGAAGGCCGGCGCCGTGGTCGTCGCGGTCGTCTGCATTGTTGATCGCCTTGAAGGGGCACGCGAACAGCTGACGCCGCGCTACCATTATTTGCCGCTGTACACCATCCGCGATTTCGGCATCGAGCCACCCGCTTCAGGCGTATGAAGGCCAGGGCAACGAGTGGTCGAGGTGCCCAGGAGTAACATGGCCACATGGCCACACGGCGCGCCCCCCCATTCCGCGATGTGAGAATGGTTGCCAATGGTTGACCTGACACCAGTTGACATGCGCACCCAGGTGATTGCCGTGGATCCCGCCGCGCCCGATGCCGCCGTGCTGGCGCGGGCCGCGGCGGTGCTGCGCGGCGGCGGCCTGGTCGCGTTCCCGACCGAGACGGTCTACGGCCTCGGGGTGAACGCCCTGGACGCGGCGGCGGTGGGCCGGTTGTTCGCGGCGAAGGGGCGGCCGGCGCAGAATCCGTTGATCGTCCATGTCGCGGAGGTGGCGCAGGCGCGCGAGTTCGCAGCGGACTGGCCGGAGGCGGCGGCGCGACTGGCGGCGCAATTCTGGCCGGGGCCGCTGACGTTGGTGGTGCGCAAGCAGCCTGTCGTGCCCGACGCGGTGACGGCCGGAGGCCCGACGGTGGCACTGCGACTGCCGGCGCATCCGGTGGCGCTGGCGCTGCTGCGGACGGCGGCGTTGCCGGTCGCGGCACCGAGCGCCAACCGCTCCTCGACCATCTCGCCGACGCGGGCCGAGCACGTGCTGCGCAGCCTTGACGGCCGCATTGACCTGGTGCTGGACGGCGGGCCAACGCCAGGCGGACTCGAATCAACGGTGGTGGATGTGACGGTGACGCCGCCGCGGCTGCTACGGCCGGGGCTGGTCACGCCGGCGGAACTGGAAGCGGTGCTGGGGCGGGTGGCGCGGTCGGGCAATGCGGGTGCCGGGGAAGTGCTGCGGTCGCCGGGGATGCTGAGCCGGCATTACGCCCCGTCGGTGCCGCTTGAGTGCGTGGCGGAGGACGCCGCGGCGGGGCGGGTGACGGAATTGCTGCGGCAGGGGATGCGGGTCGGCTGGCTGACGTTTGCAGCGCCGCCCGATGTGGTTGACGCAGAGCGGTTGCGAGTACTGGCGCTGCCGCGGGAGCCGGCGGCGTACGCGGCTCAGCTGTACGCGGCGCTGCACGGTTTCGAGGCGGACGGTGTGGAGCGCATCGTGGTGACGCTGCCGCCGGCGGATGAAGAGTGGCTGGCGGTGCGGGACCGGCTGCGGCGGGCGGCGGCAGAGTATTGATGGAGAATTGGCTCGTTCCTGTTTGGATTCATCGGTTCGGACGCGCGGAGGCGGCTGGCCGCTCCTTTGAGAATGTCTGGGTGGTTTGCTTTTTTTCGGCGATTCTTTCTTGAATGGAAATCAGAAAAAGCCGACATTTCACATTCCGAAAGATGCCCTGAGGCGCATCAATCTCGGGCAGTCTTTTGCCGAATACGACAAAATCCTGACAAAACCCGGCGTTTTTGTTCGCATGCTGACGGTGCAGGCGGGCCGCCTGTGCTACGGCAGCGCGTCGATCAGGCGCAAGCGCTCGGGGTCGGGCGGGTCAATCTTGACAACCGCGATGTCCTCTAAACCGAACTGGTCGCGGCCGGCCTGAAGGGCGTCGCGCTGGGTGTCCCAGATGCTGACGACTTCAGCGCCTTTGATCAGGGCGCGGCAACCGGCGTGCCCCTCGGCCAGCAGGCGCCCCACTTCGCGGCGATACGTCTCTGCCTCGCGCTCCAGCGGCATTGCCAACTCCTCTTTTGCTCGGCTCTAATCGGCAGCAGCCACCAACAGCGCATCCCGGCCCACACCCGCGCCGTCAACCCGCATGACCGCCGCCTGCGCCAGCACCTGGTTTATTTCTTCACCTTTTTGTATTTTTTCGTGAGCATGCCGTCGCTGCCGATAATTCCCGCTGCAAGAAGGGATTGACGGAATTTCAACGAGGTCAGGGAATTCAACTGCTGGAGAACCATTCCGAATTTACTCCCCTGCCGGGCGGTCTTTTTTTTGTTTCCCGTACCTCCCGTCTGGCCGGACGTGCCAGACGGCGAGGATGTTTCTTGGGTTTCTGACGCAGATTTGGATGTGCGCTTCTTCATAAATCCAACTCCCTGTCCAAACTCATTGGGCGGTCGCCTACGCCTTCTTCTCCTTCGGCAACACCGGTCGTACGCAGCGCCATCCCGCCCACGCCCGCGCCGCCAGCCCGCACGTCCGCCCGATGTGCCGCACGCAGCGCCGGTAGGTCTTCTTCAGACACCGGTCATGCGTCACCGCCGCGCTGTCCGCCGCTGCCCGCGCCAGCAGTTGCCGCGCCTCCCGGAACGCCCGGCCGCGCTCCGCCTGCACCAGCAGCACCGCGTCCGCCAGCGCCGCGAAGAATTTGTGCCAACCGTCCAGCGCGGCAGGCTGGACGCCCGCCAGCCGCTGCCGCGCCGCTTCGGTACGGCCGGCCAGCGCGTCGTCCAGCGCCAGCCAGACGTGGTGGTACGGCGTCGTGTAGTCGGCATCCAGCGTCACGGCACAGGCGCTGGCGCGGTTCGCCTCCTCCGCGCGGCCGACCGCCCGCAGCGACACCGCCAGGTTGAGGAGCATCCACGGCTCCGCGTCCGCCTGCTGCTCCCAGTCGCGCTGCCAGTCCACGATCAACTCGTCCGCGTCCTTGTCCGTCAGGGCGAGCGCGTGCCCCATCTGGCCCCAACCGTGGCCGTCGGCGCGGAGCAGGTCGCCGTGCTGTCGTAGCAGCGCCAGCAAACACGGCTGCTGCTTCGCTCGGCCCAGCGCCACCGCATACTCGATCAACACCGCGCGGCCCGCCTCGCCCTCGGCCGCCAGCGACTCCAGTTCCTTGTCGCTGAACCACGCACCGCGCGCCGCCCGCCGCTGCGCCAGGATTTCGCCGGCCAGCGGGTTGCCCTCCTCACCGCCGACCGACTCACGCAGCACCCGCTCCGCGTCCTCGCCGCAGCCCGCGCCCGTCAGCGCCTGCAGCGCCTCGTCGAAGTGCCAGCGGCTACCGTCGCACTGCTCACACGCCAGGCGGAACAGCTGCAGCGCCTCGTCGCGCTCCTGACGTTTGGCCGCCAGTTGAATCTCCTTGAACAGCACGTCCACCGCGGCCGCGTGCTGCCGCGCCACGTCCAGCGTCTCCTCCGCGGCGTCCAGTTCGCCATCCGCCAGCTGCCGGTCGAACAGGCTCAGACTGCCGAAGAAGTAGGCCGGGTCCAGCTCGACCGCGCGGGCGAAGTCCGCCTTCGCCCCGGCCAGGTCGCCGGTCAGCCGCCGGGCCTCACCGCGGTTGCCGAACGCCGGCGCGTGGTCCGGCGCCAGCCGCACCAGCTGCTCCGCCGCCGCCAGCGACTCCGCCAACTCCTTGCGCTGCTCGTGCCACTCGACCAGCTGCGTCCAGCCCCAGTAATAATCGGGATGCTCCTCCAGCAGCGCCCGCATCAGCGCCAGCGCCCGGTCCAGGTCGCCGCGCTGCTTCTCCACCCAGGCGGCGCGGCCACGCAGGTTCACCGGCACCTCCGGCAAGTCCGCCGGCGCGCACGCTGCCCGTGCCTCGTCGTACCGGCCCGCCCGCGCCAGCAATTCCGCCAGCACGTCGTCGAAGTCCTGCGGCACCTCCGCCAGCGCCCGCGCCCGCCGCAGCGCCGCCAGCCGCTCCTCCAGTTCCTCCTCGTCATCCCCCTCGTCCCAGGTCCGCGACCACAGCAGCGCGGCGTGCGGCGGAAATTCCTCCTGCCGCACCACCTCACCCAGCACCTCGTCCACGCGGCCGCCCCAGCCGGCCTGCCGCAGCGCCTTGACCGCCTCGTCCAGCGGCCAGGTCGCCTGAAACACGTGGTCGCACAGCCGCCGCAGACACTCGACCGCCTGCTCCTCCTCATCGCACTTCGCCGCCAGCTTTGCCGCCCGCGTCGCCACGTACTCGCCGCCGATGTGCTCCTCCATCAGCATCAGCGTGTGACGGGCGCCGTCGATGTCGTCATCCGCCAGCTGGGCGTCGAAGAGCGTCATGGACGCGAAGGCGTAGTCCGGCGCCGCCGCCACCGCCGCCCGCAGATCCTCCAGGCCGGCGGTCCGCTCGTCGGTGCGCAGCCGGGCCTCGCCGCGGTAGGTCAACGCCGTCGGGTCTTCCGGGGCCAGCCGCACCATCTCCTCCGCGGCGGCCAGGTAGCCCGGCAGGTCGCCGAGCCGCTCACGCCACTCCGCCACCTTGGTCCAGCCCCAGTAATAATTCGGATCCTCTTGCAGCAAATCCTCCATCTGCGCGACCGCCTGCGGCACGTTGCCCCGCTCCGCCTCGATCCACGCCGCCCGGCCGCGCAGGAACAACGGCTGCTCATCCACCGGCGGCCGGCACGCCGCCCGCGCCTCGTCGAAGCGGCCCGCCTTCGCCAGAAAATCCGCCTGCAGGTCCAGCGCCTCGAAGCAGCGCGGGTACACCGTCGTCGCCTGCCGCAGCGCCGCCACGTACTCGTCGCCAGCCCGCGGCGTCAGCATCTTGGCCAGCATCAGCCACGACCGCGCCTCGTGCGGCCGCTTCTCCGTCAGCTCGCGCGCCAGCGCCACCGCCTCGTCCGGCTGCTCCAGGTGTCGGGCGAACTCGCTCAACCGTCGCCAGGCCCACTCGTAACCGGGGTCCAGCCGCAGCGCGTGCTTCAACCGCTCCACTGCCGCCTCGTGCTCGCCCTGCTGCCACAGCAGGTCCGCCAGACAGCCGTGGTTCGCCGCCGCCAGCGGCGCTCGCACCACCGCCTGCTCCAGCAACTGCCGGGCCTCGTCGAGCCGGTTGTCCTCCTCGTACAGCTCCGCCAGCTCGCGCACCGCGGCGCTCCACGTCGGGTTGATCTCCAGCGCTCGCTTCAGCGCCTCAATGGCGCCTTCGCGATCCGCGCGAACTTGTGCACGCGGGCCAGGTCGAAGTGCAGCGCCGGCACCAGCGGGAAGCGGTCCACCGCCTCGGTCATCACGTCCAGCGCTTCGTCCAGGTCGCCCAGATCCAGCAGCTGCCGCGCCACCGCCGCCCACGATTGCCACAAATCCGGCCGGGCGTCGCGCAGTGTGCGCAGCGACACCAGGATGTCCTCCGGCGGCACATTGCCCTGCGCCTGGTCGCGGTACGCCAGCAGCCCCGCGCCGAAATGCACCTGCCGCAGCAATTCCTGCTCGACGAACTCCAGCGCCTCCTGCCGCTCGGCCAGCGTGTCGCAGGCGAACACCAACTCGCTGATGGCCAGGTCGAAGTCCACGGACAGCCGCAGTGCCTCGCGGTTGGCGTCCCGGCACTCGGCCATGCGGCCCGCCAGCTGGCACACGCGGCCGCGCACCGAGTAGTACGACGGGTGGACCGGCTCCAGGTGAAACGCCACCTCCAGCTCCGCGAACGCCTCGTCGAAGCGGCCCAGGTCGCCCAGCGCCAGCGCCAGTTCGCGCCGCGCCCAGGCGTCGGCGGGGTGGATGGCGATCAGCCGTCGCACCACCGGCTCCAGGGCCACGGCCCCCTCGTCGCGCAGCCACTCGACGTACAGCTTGTGCAGCCCGAAGTGGTGCGGAAAGCGTTCGCAGCAGGCGTACAGTTGCGCCAGCGCCGCCGGCCGGCCGCCCGTCTCGGCCAGCAACTGGGCGACGGCGCGGTGCGCGTCCAGGGCCAGCGGCTCGACTTCCAGCACCGAATGCCACAGCCGCAGCGCCTCGGCCTGGTTGCCCTCGCCGGCCGCGAAGTCCGCCGCGGCGCGCAGCCAGACCGTCTCCTGCGCCTTACCGTGAGCCTGCCCCAGCAGCGCCCGGCCGCGCTCGCGGTGGCCGTGGTTCCAGAACAGCTGGGCGGCGTGCAGCAGCAACTCGCCATCGTCGGGCCGCTGCCGCAGCGCATTCTCGATGGCGACGAACGCCTCGGGGGCGCGCTCCAGTTGCTCCAGCGCCCAGCACCACGTCCGCACCGGCCGGCTCGAACTCGCGCCCAGGCGGCGCACGCGCTCGCGCAGCAGCCGCAACAACTCCTCCGTCTGTTGCAGCCAGCGCGCCGCCGTGAAGTAGGCACGCACCAGTCGCTCGTCCTTGTCCTCCAGGCAGGCGGCGAAGCGGTACAGCTCCAGCGCCTCCGGATAACGGCGGCGATCCCAGTGCAGGTTGGCGAGAATGTAGTAGTTGCCGGCCTGCACCGGGTTGAGCCGCAGCGCCCGCCACAGCAGCCGCCGCACCACCGGGAACTCCCGGGCGTCAACCATCAGCTCCTGCGCGTACTGCTGCCAGCACACCGGGTCCGCGCCCGGCCGGTCGCTCAGTTTTTCCAGCAATTCGACGCGCTCGTCGCGCCGCGCCAGTTCGCGCAGGCAGTTCACCTTGAACATTTGCAGCGCGATGTCATCGGGGAACAGCGTCAGCAGTTTCTCGACGGCGGCCAGGACCGCTGCGGGGTCGGCGTCATAGCCGGCCAGCGAGCGCCGCGCCTGCAGTGTCAGGAAGTGATCGGGGGCCTGCTGCTCCAGGGCGGTCAGGGCGGCGGCCGCGGCGGGGCGGTCGTGCAGTTGCAGGGCGCGCTGCAGGCGGTGCATGTGGTCGTAGAGCGGCGCGTCCGGCAGTTCCAGATTCAGCAGGTCCGCCCGTTCGCGCGGCACCAGGGCCATGCCGCGCGGGCCGGTCGCCCGGTAGCGCTCCAGCACGCCGCCGGCCAGCACCTCGTTTTGATGGCGTTCGCCGGGGTCGCGCAGGATGAGGGTGCCGCGACGGGCGTCGTAGCCGATGACCGCTTGCAGGTGCGAACTGGTCGGCTCGGCGGTCGTCAGTGTGAAGGGAATGCCGCGGTCGATGAGGGCGGCGGCGCTGTCCCAGGTGACGGTGAACTCGCGGGCCACCCAGCCGTTGCTCTCGGCCCAGTGGCGTTCGCTGTGACAGGGGGTGCCGTCGTAGCAGATGGACGCGGCGACTTCGAGGTGCTCGCCCGGCATCGACCAGAAGCGGCAGATCATGGCCAGCGTCGCCGGCGAACAGGTTAAATGGTGCTGGCGCACGAAGCCGACCGGCAGTTGCACGCGCTTCGCATCCGGCGGCGCCGCGGCGAGGCGGCGGCCGATTTCCTCATAGAACGGCCCCGGCACCTGGCGGGCGTGCTCCACCGCTTGCTCCAGGTCGCCGCAGAAGTACGCGGTGTCGGAACGGCGAGCGCTCAGCCAATCGCGGTAGTATTTCTCCATGAGCGGCGACAGTTCGGCGAAGCGCTCGTAAGTGCGGCGGGCGTCGGCGTAGCGGCGCAGCTCGATCTGCAGCGCCGCCAGCTGGGTGGCGATGGCGCCGTTTTCGATGGTGCGGTCGGCCTCCTGGAGCAGTGCGAGCGCCTCGTCGTCGCGCTGGAACTGCACGAGCAGGTGGGCGGCCATCTGCACGGCGGGGCGATACCACGGCCGCAACCGCAGCGTCTCCTGCGTCACTTCCAGCGACTCCTCGGGGCGGTCCTCCGCCAGCAGCAGGCCGGCGCGTTCCAGGCGCACCCACGGCAGGTCGGGGGCGATTTCCTCAGCGCGGGATTGCCAGCGCTCGGCTGCCTCGAAGTCGCGCAGCCGGGCCAGCACCGAGGCGTGCAGCGCCAGCCAGGGGCCACGTTGCGCTGGCGCGGCGTCGGGCAGTTCGCCGCAGCGCTTCAGCTTCTGCCAGGCGCGCAGCGGGCCGCGGCGGTCGAGCAGTTCGCGGACGTGATACCAGCACGCTTCCGGATGGGTCGGGTCGGCGCGGAAGGCGTGGTGGAAGTGCCAGGCGGCCAGGCGCGGCGCCCCCAGATTGCCCGCCAGCCGGCCGGCCAGGACGCGAGCCGCCGTGCCGCGCCACTGCGGCAGCGGGCCGAGCGTTTCCGCCAGGCGGTACGCTTGCAGACACAGGCCGCGCTCGTACAGCTCCAGGATGGGCTGCAACTGCTGGACGGTCAGGGCTTCCGGGGCGGTCAGGGTCTGGGTGCTCATGGTGGCGCTCGCAAAGAGTGGTGGTGGTCTTCGTGACAACCGACATCGGTAAGACCGAATTGGCGCGGGCGGGTTCGGCCCGTCTGCCAACTGGGAAGTATCTTAACCGGCCGCGGGGGGTGGAAGGAAGTCAGTAGCGGTGGTCTGCTGATTTGCAGATTTGCAGAGCAAGACGCATTTTCTGCTCCGTAGAAAACCTGCGGTGCTTTCGTAGTGCGGGCGGCTCGCCCGCACTACGGGGTCGGCCCGTGGCCGATGTACTTCTCCAGCCACGCGAACACCTCGCGGTGCCACACCAGCGAGTTCTGCGGCCGCAAAATCCAGTGGTTCTCGTCCGGGAAGTACACCAGCCGCGTCGGCACGCCCTTGAGCCGCAGCGTCATGTAATACTCCAGCCCGTGCGTCACCGGCACCCGATAATCCTTTTCGCCGTGCAGCACCAGCGTCGGCGTCTTGAAGTTCTTTGCGAAGCGGCTGGCGGACTGTTTGTCCACTTGCGCGAGGTCGTTCCAGGGAAACGCGCCCAGCAATCGTTCGCGGGGCGCACCACGTCCGAGGCCATCTGGCTGTGGTAGCTGTAGACGCCGGCGTGACAGACCATCGCCTTGAAGCGATCCGTGTGGCCATTGAGCCACGCCATCATGTAACCGCCGTAGCTCGCGCCCGCTGCGGCCATGCGGTTCGTGTCGATCCACGGCTGCTTCGCGAACCAGTCGGTCGCCTTGAGCACGTCAATGGTCGGCTTGGTGCCCATGTCGCCGGTGATGGAGTCGGCGAACTTCTTGCCGAACCCGCTGGAGCCGTGGAAATTCACGCAGCCGACGACGTAGCCCTGCGCCGCCCACAGTTGCAGGTTCCAGCGGAAGCTGAAGTCGCTGGTGAGGCCGATGTGCGGGCCGCCGTGAACCACCTGCACCAGCGGCCATTTCTTCTTCGGGTCGAAGTTCGGCGGGTAGACCACCCACATTTGCACGTTTTCGTTGTCGGCACCCTTGAAGGTGACGGACTCGACCTTGCCGAGCTGCCAGGAGTTGATGAGGGCGTCGTTGAAGTAGTCGATTTTCTTGAGGGACAAAATGCCGCTGTGACGGGCATAGATAGTCGGTGGAAGGCTAAAGCTGGAGAGCGACGAGACGGCAACTTTGCCTGTGTTAGAGACGTCCAGTTGGCGTTCTGAGCGATTGAGATTTTGCTTGGTGAAAGATCCCAATTCCATCTGATGATAAACGAGTCCCACAAAGCCCTTGTCTTCCACTTGGCAAGTGATGAATTTGCTATCAGGCGACCAGCGCGGGTTGAGAAAACTATGGTCCTCCAAGTTCGTCAAGATACGGTTTTTGCCACTGGTCCGTTCATGTAGCGCGAGCTTCTGACAGTCCGTTGTGAAGAACTTCACGGTGCTGCGCGTGAACGCAATCGACTTGCCATCCGGACTGTACACCGGGCTGGCGTCCTGCCCCACGTTCTCCGCCGTGATATTTTCCGGCTTCGATTTCCCATCCAGCGCCAGCGTGTAGAGGTCGAGGTTCACATCCGTCCCAATGTCCTTGACCGAATCCGCGACGAAGCACAATTCCTTGCCGTCGGGCGACACGTCATAGTCGCGCGGCGATGGCTCATACGGCGACAGGAATTTCCCCATGCCCGCCAGCAAATTCCGGTGCTTGCCCGTGGCCACGTCCACGGCGAAGATGCTCGGCCGCTTGCCGTCGGCGATAAAGTGGTCCCAGTAGCGGAACGCGGCGTCGTCGATGACGAGCGCCTTGCTCTTGCGCTCCTTCAGCGCCTTTTCCTTCTGCCGATGGCCGGCGTCGTCGGCCGCGTCGGGCCAGGTCCAGCCGATGCAGTACACGGTGCGGCTGTCGGCGGACCACTTCAGGCCGCTCGCCGCCATCGGCATCTTGCTGACGCGCTTGGCCTCGCCGCCCGCGGGCGCGATGACGTAAATCTGCGCCACCGCGTCGCCGCCGCGCTTGCTGGTGAAGGCGATCCATTTGCCGTTCGGAGACCATTTCGGGCCGGAATTCTTGCCGGTCGTGTTTGTCAGCTGCTTTTGCTGCTTGCCGTCGGTGGCCAGCAGCCAGAGGTTGGAGGTGCTGTCGTCCTTCTCGATGTTCCAGGTTGTCACCTCAACGACGCACCATTTGCCGTCCGGCGCGATGCTGGGGGCGCCGACGCGCTTGACCTTCCACAGATCCTCAACGGTGAGCGGGCGTTTCGCCTGGCCGGGCACGGCGGCGACGGGGCCGAGGAGAGCACACAGGACGAGCAACAGGCAGCGGAGCGGAAGCGGCATGGAAACCCCCAGGTCAGGGCGGGGGCGACCCGCCGGCAAACGCTGCCCGGCGCACGTCCCCGTGGCTGATCACCGGCCCTGAAGGTAGGTTCCCGATCCCCGCACGTCAAACGAAATGTGCTCCGTTTTCCTCATCGCCTTAACGCCATCGGCGTCAGCGCAGGGTCACTAACTGACGATCCCCTAGAGTATCCAGGGAAAAGACTGGCCCCAATAAGATTCGAGAGAACCCTCTTGAAATCCAATGAATTTGCATGTAATAATATTATCGTCCCGCTGGGGGTCTCGGTGATGGGCGACACCGGGGTCTTCGCGGGACATTTTTTTTCCCCACTCAACCATCTATCCAACAACTCCCATCACAAACACCCAAACGAACCGGGGCGTCAGCGCACCAACCTGGCGGTATCCCACAGCAGGATGGTGCTGTCCATCTGACCCGAGGCCAACATTCGCCCGTCCGGCGCGAAGGCGAGCGCCTCCACGCGGTGCTCCAGCTCCGGCGAGCGCCAGCGCTCCTTGCCGGTGGCGGCGTCGAGCAGCACCAGGTCGCGGGTACCGGCTGCGGCCAGCAACCGGCCGTCCGGTGTGAACGCCAGCGGCCCCACCCCGAAGTAGCGGTCGAGGTCGATCGCGAAGCGCTCCTTGCCAGTCTGCGTGTCGAAGACCCTGACCTTGAAATTGCCGCGGGTGAATTGAACCGCATTTGGGATGGCGCTGAAGGCGCGGACGGCCAGGGAGCGGCCGTCCCGGGAGAAGACGAAGGCCCGCTCTGGCGTGTCAGGGGCGGAGAACGTCCGCACCTCCTTGCCGGTGTCCACCGCGATCAGCGCCAGGTCTCTGTCGGCGCGCCGCGCCACCGTCTTGCCGTCCGGCGCGAAGGTCTGTTCGCTGTAGCCGGCATGGTTCTCCGGCCGGCGCAGCAACGGTTTGGCGGTGGCGAAGTCGAAGACGTTGACCACCTCGGGCTCCTCGCGGCGGAAGCCCTTGCTGACGCAGAGCAGGCGCTGGCCGTCGGCGCTGACGGCCAGGGTCCGCACCTGCTCCCGGCCCTTGAGCGCGAAGCGGCGCAGCTCCGCGCCAGTGTCATCCCAGAGCCGCACCGTCCCGTCGCTGGCCCCGGTCACGAAGCCGCCCGGCGCGGGCCGCAGGTGCTGCACGGAAACTTGCGGGGCCTCGTGCCAGGTGAGTTTTTTCAACGTCGTGTGCGTCTGCAGGTTCCACAGGCGGTGGTCCGACCCGGGGAAGGTGAGGGCCGCGAGCCGTTTGCCGTCCGCCGAGAACGCCAGCTCCCGGATGCCGCCGAGGTGCCCGTCGAAGTCGTGCCGCGGCCTGCCCGTGGCCAGGTCGAACAGAGTCAGCGCCGCGCCGGTGAGCTGCAACCCCGTCTTGCCGTCCGGCGAGACGCGGTCCACCCATCCGGGCCCCGGCAGCGGCGGCAGCGGCTTCCCCGTCGCCACGTTCCAGCGGTGCGCCTTGCCCTGATGATCGACGGCGATCAGTTCCTTGCCGCCGGGCATCACCCGGGCGCGGCTGACCCGGCCTGCCAGTTTTGCCACGGCGCGCGTCTGCTTCCCCGTGGTCACGTCCCACAGCGCGATGACACCTTCGCTGAAGAAGCCGCCTCCCGGGCGTTTGGCCGACCGATTCGCCGCGATCAGCAGGGTCTTGCCGTCCGGCAACAGCTGGAACGCGGCCAGGTCCCGCCATGTCTCGTTCCCGAAGGTGCGCTTCGATTTGCCGCTCTCCAGGTCGCCGACGTGCACCGTCCCCTGAAACGCACTGGCCGAAACGGTCGTACGGTTGTCCGGGCAGATGAGGATGCGGCCGACCTCGCGTTCGTGCCAGTTCAGCTGCCGGCGCTCCTTGCCGGTGGCCACGTCGAAGACGCGCAGCTGCGGGTCCAAGGTGTTGCCGCCGATGACCAACGTCTTGCCGTTCGGCGCGAACGCCAGCGCGGTGGCCCGGGGGAACCGCGTGTCCATCGGCAGCGTGTGCAGCAGACGGCGGCGGTCGAGGCTCCAGAGTGCCGCCCCCCCTTGAGAGCCGGCCACTGCCGCGGTCTTGCCGTTGGGCGAAACGGCCATGACGCTCAGTTCGCCTGCCAGCGCCGTCAGGACGTGGAGTTGCTTGCCAGTGTCCACGTCCCAGAAGCGCAGCTTGCCGTCGCCGCCGCCGGTGACGATGGTGCGGCCGCCGGGCAGGAACTCGGCGCTGCGCGTGAAAGGGTTGCCGTGGCGGAAGCGCACCGTCCCCAACCGGGCGACCGCGCCGGCCGGCAGCGGGTCGCCGTAACGATCCGCCGGCGGCCCCTGTGCGGTCGCCGGGACGGCCAGGAGCGCCACGCATAGCAATACCAGTGATCGGGTCGTGAACATGCCTCCCCCCCGAGAATGCGGGCAAGGACGTGCAGGCGCCAGTCAACGCGACGGCGATTCTCCCTCGCCGCGGCCCAGCCGTCAATGACCGGCTGGTTGCGGCTGGGGAATTTTCGGTCACCCGGCCTCAGATGAGGGGGTGTGTGAAATGATATGAAATGAAAGCCTTCCGTGGCACTTCCTTCAGGATACCACACCGGACACGACAGCGGAAGGGCGCGCGGTTCGCGCAAAAATTCCGCGAAATTGCTGGACGCCGGCCCCGCCGCGCGCGTAAATAAGACCAACCCTCTCCTCGGCCCAACGAAACAATCGGCCGATCGCTGGGTTTCATTCAAAGATCGAGACGCTTCGGTTACCACCGCAATCGCCCTGGATGGGATTCCCCGGGAGTCGTTCATGCTGCGCGCCGTTCTTTCCCGACGCTGGTTCCTGTTGGCCGCGGTTGCCGCCGTGGGTACGGGCCTGCTGGCCCTGCGCGGCGACTTCGCCGGCTCGGCGCCCGTTGAGCCGCAGGAAAAGGCCCAGGCCCCAGTCAAGGCCGCCGACACCGGCCTGCCCGCCAACTGGGTCAAGACCATGCAGTGGCGCTGCATCGGCCCGGCGAACATGGCCGGCCGCATCACCGCCGTCTCGGTCTACGAGGCCGACCCGACCCTGTACTGGGTCGCCACCGCCTCGGGCGGTCTGCTCAAAACCACCAACAACGGCGTCACCTTCGAGCACCAGTTCGACAGGGAGGCCACGGTCTCCATCGGCGACGTGTGCGTCTCGCAGTCGAACCCGAACATCGTCTGGGTGGGCACCGGCGAGGGCAACCCACGCAACAGCGTCAGCTACGGCGACGGCGTCTACAAATCGACCGACGGCGGCAAGACCTGGAAGAACATGGGCCTGAAGGAGACCTTCCAGATCGGCCGCATCGCCGTCCACCCGAAGAACCCGGACATCGTGTATGTCGGCGCCCTCGGCCGGCTGTACGGCCCCAGCCAGGAGCGCGGCCTGTACAAGACGACGGACGGCGGCAAGACCTGGCAGCAAGTGCTGTTCCTGGACGAGAACACCGGCATCATTGACCTGGCGATGCACCCGACCAATCCGGACACGCTGCTGGTGGCTGCCTGGGAGCGCAAACGCGACGGCTTCGACAGCTTCCACAACAACACCGCTCCGAAGGGCTACGACGGCTACGACCCCATCAAGAAGTGGGGCCCGAAGGCGGGCATCTACAAGACCACCGACGGCGGCAAGAACTTCCACAAACTCGCCAACGGCCTGCCGACCAATGCGATTGGGCGTGTCGGCCTGGACTACTACCGCAAGAACCCGGACGTGGTGTTCGCCATCATCGACTGCGAGAAGATCGGCATGGGTACGCCGCCCAAGAAGAAGGTGGCGCAGGCCGGCGGTTACCTGGGCGTCTTTGGCGAGGACGCCGCCAATGGCGCCCGCATCACGATGCTCACCGACGGCGCCCCCGCGGCCAGGGCGGGCCTGATGGTCGGCGACGTGATCCAGCAGCTGAACAAGAAGAAAATCCCCAACTACCTGGACTTCGTGGCAGAGCTGCGGCAGCTGGGCGTCGGCGAGAAGGCGACGCTGAAAATTTTGCGCGGCGACCAGAAGAAGGACATCGAGGTGACGCTGGGGCAGGTCCCTGGCGGCGGCAAGGGCGGCAAGGGTGGCGGCGGCTTCGGCCCCGGCGGCGCCAAGCCGGATCGGCCGTACCACGCCTTCTACGGCGGCCAGAAGGAGAACGTGCAGGACCAGCAAGGGCCGAACAGCTTTGAGTATGGCGGCGTCTACCGCTCCGCGGACGGCGGCGAGTCGTGGAAGCGCGTCAACAGCCTGAACCCGCGGCCGATGTACTTCAGCGTCGTCCGCGTCGATCCGACCAATGAGAAGTATGTCTACGTCGGCGGCATCGCCATCCACCGTTCCAGCGATGGCGGCAAGACCTTCAAGAACGACGGCGGCAAGGGCGTCCACGCGGATGTTCACGCCCTGTGGATCAACCCGAAGAATGGCCGGCACGCCATCGTCGGCTGTGACGGCGGCCACTATGTCACCTACGACCGCATGACCAACTGGGACCATTTGAACACAATGGCCCTGGGCCAGTACTATCACGTGGCGGTGTGCAGCAAGCAGCCGTACTGGTGCTACGGCGGTTTGCAGGACAACGGCACCTGGGGCATCCCGAGCCGCAGCCTCAAGGGCGGCGTCGGCCCGATCAACGAGGACGTGGTGTCAATCTTCGGCGGTGACGGTTATGTCTGCCGCGTCGATCCAACCGACCCGGACCTGGTGTACTTCGAGATGCAGGACGGCGGCATGGGCCGGCGCAACCTGCGCACCGGCGAGGTGGCCCGCATTGGCCAGCAGCGCGGCGCGGGCGCCCCGAAGCACCGCTTCAACTGGAACACGCCCTACATCCTGTCGAGCCACAACCCCAAGATTTTCTACGCCGGCAGTGAGGTGGTCCTGCGCTCCATCAACAAGGGCGACAACTTGCAGGTCATCTCGCCGGAGCTGACGCGGACCAGGGGCGGCAGCGCCACGGCGTTGTCGGAGTCGCCGAAGAACGCGGACGTGCTCTGGGCCGGCACCGACGACGGTTACGTGTGGGTCACGCGCGACGGCGGCAAGAACTGGTCGAACGTGACGGCGAAGCTTGCCCTGCCTCAGCCGCTGTGGGTGGCGACCATTGAGGCGTCGCGCAAGGTCGAGGGCCGCGCCTACCTCGCCCTCGACGGCCACCGCTCCAATGACGACGCCCCGTTCCTGTTCGTGACCGAGGATTTCGGCCAGACGTGGAAGAACATCACCGCGAACCTGCCGGCGGTCGGCTCGACGCGCTGCCTGCGCGAGGACGTGGACAACCCGAACCTGTTATACTGTGGTACGGAGTTCGGCATCTTCGCGTCGCTCAACCGCGGCGAATCGTGGACGAAGCTCAACAACAACCTGCCGACGGTGGCGGTCCACGAGATCGCCGTGCATCCGACCGCCGGCGAGATCGTGGCGGCGACGCACGGCCGCAGCCTGTGGATTCTGGACGTGACGCCGTTGCGGCAGATGACGGCGGAAGCGGTGCAGAAGAAGGCCGCGCTGTACAAGCCGAGCACGTATGTGCGCTACCAGATCCAGCCGGCGCACGGCAAGACGAATCGCCGTTTCGTCGGCCAGAACCCGCCGCCGGGGGCGCAGATTTACTACTCGCTGACCGACAAGGCGGACAAGGTGACGCTGCAGGTGCTCGACATCGACGGCAAGACCCTGGTGAAGCTGCCAGGTTCGACGGCGCCGGGGCTGCACAAGGTGGCGTGGAACACCATGCAGGGCGGCGTGGGCGGCGGCAAGTTCGGCATGGGCGGCGGCATGGGCGGCATGGGCGGTAAGGGCGGTAAGGGCGGCGGCGGCCAGGGCTTCCAGGGGCCGCAGGCGGTGCCGCCGGGCGTGTACAAGGTGGTGCTGGAGGTCGAGGGCGCCGGCTTCGGCGTCAACACCTTCCAGACACTGCGCATCGAGGGCGACCCCAATCAGCCGCTGCAGCGCTTCCCCACCGCCGAGCAGGAGCAGCGCCTCAAGTACGGTGATTGACGACGCGCCGTGAACCCGTCTGTTCTGCCGCTGGCGGCCTGGCGCGCTGCGACCCTTCTGACGTCAGATGGGTTGCAGCGCGCTAGGCCGCAAGCGGCAGAACAGCAATGTTTCAGTTTCATCCCTTGTTTTCGGAGATCGGGAATGCCCCGACGTATCGCTGCCTGTCTCACCTGGTTCGCGGCGGCCCTGTGCGTGCTCGCCGTCCCCACCGTCGCCGGCGCTCAGCAAGCCACCTGGAAGGCCAGCGGCAAGAACGGCGCCGTCGCCTCCGGCGGTCCCGGCTCGGCCGACGCCGGCGTCATCATCCTCAAGCAGGGCGGCAACGCCGCGGACGCCGCCGTCGCCACCATCCTGGCGCTGTGCGTCACCGACGACCCCATCTGCGTCTTCGGCGGCGAAGTGCCCATTGTCGTCTACAACGCGAAGCGCAAGAGCGTTGAAGTGCTGTGCGGCCTCGGCACCGCTCCGAAGCTGGCGACGCGCGATTACTTCGCCAAGATCGGCGGCATCCCCGGCAGTGGCGTGAAGCCGCCCGCGGTCCCCGCCACCATCGATGCCTGCCTGGTCTGCCTGGAACGGCACGGCACCCTGACCTTTGGCCAGGTGGCGCAGCCGGCGCTGGCCCTGCTGGACAAACATCAGCAGAAATGGCACGCCGACATGGCCGTGACGCTGCGGCGTCTGATCGCGGCCGAGAAGGCGGAGCCCAACGACCGCATTCGCGGCCTGCGTCTGGTGGCCGACTACTTTTACCGCGGTCCCATTGCGAAGGAGCTGGACGCCTGGTTCCGCGCCAACGGCGGCCTGATCCGTTACAACGATCTGGCCACGCACGTCACGCGCATTGAGGATCCGGCCAGCGTCACCTACCGCGGCCACACCGTCTACAAATGCGGCGCCTGGAACCAGGGGCCGTACCTGCTGGAGACGCTGAAACTGCTGGAAGGCTTCGACCTCAAGGCGATGGGTCACAACAGCGCCGACTACATCCATGTCTGTGCCGAGGCGCTGAAGCTCGGCCTGGCCGACCGCGACGTGTACTACGCCGACCCGCTGTTCGCGGACGTGCCGCTCAAGGAACTGCTCTCAACGAAGTACGCGGACCTGCGGCGGCCGCTGATCGACATGAAAAAAGCGTCGCAGGTGCAGCGGCCGGGCGACCCGCGCAACATGAAAGCGCTGCTGGACCAAACGATGAAAAACGGCCAGGGCGGCCCGAACAAGGACACGACGACCTGCGTGGTCGCGGACAAATGGGGCAACGTGGTGGCGGCGACGCCGAGCGGCTTCGCCGGCGTCATGGCCGGTAAGACGGGCATCCGCTGTGGCTGCCGGCTGCAAAGTTTCAACACCTGGGAGGGCCATCCCAACTGCATCGAGCCCGGCAAGCGGCCGCGCATCACCTTGACGCCGGGCCTGGTGTTCAAGGACGGCCGGCCCATCCTGGCGATCAGCTGCGCCGGCGGCGACGGCCAGGACCAGGCCTGTTTGCAGGGCATCCTGAGCAGCCTCGACTTCGGTCTGCGGCCGGAAGAGGTGGTGACGCGGCCGCGCTTCGGCACCGACCACTTCATGAGTTCGTTCAAGCAGGCGCCGCCGAAGCTCGGCAACCTGGTGCTGTCCAGGGCCTTCCCGGCCCAGGTCGCGCAGGACCTGGCGGCGCGCGGCCACAAGATTCAGAACTTCGGCTCGTCGGCGAACACGCGGCTGTGTGTGCTGCGCATCTACCCTGAAACCGGCACCTTCGAGGCGGCCGGCGATCCCAACGGCCGGCGCACCGCCGCGGCGTATTAGCGCCTCTTCCGTGGGGCAGGCTTTCCAGCCTGCCCCACGTTCAAATTTGTCGTTTCACGGTTCAACGGACACCTTTTGAGGACTCGCTGCAATGAAGAAGTGGTTGACGGGGCTGGCCGGCGGTATCGCCGCGCTGGCCGTTGTGTGTGTGCTGCCGGCCTGGACGCAGACGCCGGCCCTCAAGCTAACCCCCGCCCAGAAGAAGCTGCCAGTCAAGTTCGATCTGCGCAGCGTCAACGCGGTGACGCCGATCAAGTCGCAGCAGGGCGGCACCTGCTGGACGCACGGCACCATGGCCGCCATCGAGAGCAACCTGCTCATCTCCGGCCGCTGGCAGGCGCTGAAGATGCCCGGCTACCCCGCCATGTCCGAGTACCATCTCGACTGGTGGAACGGCTTCAACAAGCACAAGAACCACGACATGACCGAGGCGGACAAGGGCAAGGCCGGCCTGACCGTCCACCAGGGCGGCGACTACCGCGTGGCGGCCGCCTACATCAGCCGCGGCGACGGCGTCGTGATGTGCCCGATGACCGCGGACAACAAGCCCGACACCAAGGGCTGGTACAAGGCGACGCCCACCCACATGGACCCCAGCTGCAAGCGCTTCTACGTCCGCGACATCGAGTGGTTCGTCATCGGTGACAACCTTGAAGGCATTGACGCCATCAAGGAGCGCATCATGAAGGAAGGGGCGATGGGCACCGCGTACACCGTGGGCGCCTTCATGTCGAAGGACTTTGTGCAGTACCAGCCGCTGGACAACAAGCGCAAGCCGAACCACGCCGTCGCCATCGTCGGCTGGGACGACACCAAGATCGCCGCCGGCGACGATCCGAAGAAGGCCCCCAAACCGGGTGCCTGGCTCATGAAGAACAGCTGGGGTGAGAAGCGCATCAACAAGAAGACGAAGAAGGAGGCCCCGGTCGGCGAGAAAGGCTACATGTGGATTTCGTACTACGACAAGGTTTGCTGCCGCGACCCCGAAATGGGCGCCGTCTCCTTCCGCAACATCGAGCCGCTGGCGTACCAGCACTTCTATTTCCACGACTACCACGGCTGGCGCGGCACGCTGAAGCAGTACCCCAAGGCGTTCAACGCCTACGTGGCCACGGGCAACCAGCTCATCAAGGCGGTGAGCTTCTACACCGCGGATAACAACGTCACCTACGAGGCCAAGATTTACAAGCGCTTCGAGAACGGCCAGCTGGGCGAAGAGGTGGCGAGCAAGACCGGCACCATCGCGGTCAAGGGCTTCCACACCATCGACCTGGCCAAGGCGGTGCCGATCCAGAACAAGGAGAAGTTCTACGTCTACCTGCACCTGAACAAGGGCGGCCAGCCCATCGACCGCACCTCGGAGATCGAGGTGCTGCTGAACCAGCAGAAGGTGGAGCAGCCGCCGGCCATCAAGAAGACCAGGGGGCCGAACGGCGGCCCGGTGGTCATCAGCAAGGCCAACCGTGGTGAGAGCTATTACCACGACGGCGTCGCCTGGCGCGACCTGTACGACCATCGTTTCGACAACCCCGACTGGGCGACGTTTGACCACACGGCGAACTTCTGCATGAAGGCGCTGGCGGTCAACGCCGCCCCGGCCAAGGCCGTCTCCCCGTGATGGCGCTGGACGATTTATAAGGATCCCGCAGCGCCAGCAAGGGTTGGTATCGCTCCCCTTTGCTGGCGCTGCGGGCTCGAATAAAAATCACGTCTTCCCTGACTCCCCCAAGGAACCACCCCCGTGATGAAGCGCTTCCCCCTCGTCGCCGCATTGCTGGTCCTGTTGTCCCTGGCCGCGGCGTGCCCCGCCGCGCAGTCACCGGCCACGGTGGCCGAGAAAAGCAATTTCACCGCCACCACGAAGCACGTCGAGGTGGTCGATTTCTGCCAGCGCCTGGCGAAACTGTCGCCGCTGGTGCGGCTGAGTGAGTTGGGGGTCAGTGGCGAGGGCCGCAAGCTGCCCATGCTCGTCGTCGCGGACCCGCCCGTGGCCAGCGCCGCCGAGGCCAAAAAGAGCGGCAAACTCGTCGTGCTGCTGCTGGGCAACATCCACGCCGGCGAGGTGGACGGCAAGGAAGCCCTGCTGATGCTGGCCCGCGACCTGGCCACGGCCAAGGAACGGCCACTGCTCAAGAACCTGGTCCTGCTGGTCGTGCCCAACTTCAACCCGGACGGCGGCGACAAACTGGCGAAGACCAACCGCCCCTGGCAGGCCGGCCCGCCCGAGGTTGGCACCCGCACCAACGCCCAGGGCTTCGACCTCAACCGCGATTTTGTCAAGCTCGAAAGCCCCGAGGTGCGGGCCCTCGTGCGCTGCCTCAACGAGTGGGACCCGGCCGTCGTCATCGACACGCACACCACCAACGGCTCCTACCACCGCTACGCCATCACCTACGACGGTCCGCGGCACCCGGCCACCGACGCCCGGCTGTGTGACTTCGTGAACGACACCCTGCTGCCCGAAGTGGGCCGGCGCCTGGAAAAACAGGGCGGGAAAAAATCCTACTTCTACGGCAACCTCGTCCGCGGCAAAAAGGTGTGGGAGTCCTACCCGGCCCAGCCGCGCTATGGCGTGCAGTACGTCGGCCTGCGGAACCGCATCGCCATTCTGTCGGAGTCGTATGTTTATGCCCCCTACCGGGACCGCGTCCTGGCCACGCGCGATTTCGTCCAGGCCTGCCTCGGCTACGCCGCCGACCACCGTGCCGCGATCCAGCAGCAGCTGCGCAACGCCGACCAGGCGACCGTCGCCGCCAGGGCCCCGGTGGCGCTGCGCCACAAGTTCGTCCCGCAGCCGAAACCGGTGACCATCCTCGCCCTGGAGGGCGGCAAGACGGCCGCCACCGGCAAGCCGCTCGACGTATCGGCGAACTACCTCGGCCGCGCAGCGGCCACGCTGAACGTGGCGCGACCGTTCGCCTACCTGCTGCCACCGCGGCCGAAAGTGCTGGACGCCCTGCAGCGGCACGGCGTCGTGGTGGAAGCGTTGCGCGCGGACCGGCCGGACCTGGCGGTGGAGGCGTACCGCATCGACAAGGTGACGCACGCCGGCAAGCCGTTCCAGGAGCACCGGTTGGCGGTCGTCGAGGCGACGGCGCGACAGCAGAAGCGGCGCATCGCGGCGGGCACCCTGGTCGTCCGCACGGCGCAACCGCTCGGTACGCTGGCGGCGTTCCTGCTGGAGCCGCAGTCCGAGGACGGCCTGTGTACCTGGAATTATTTCGACGGCGACCTCAAGGAAGGCGGCGACTATCCGGTCCTGCGCCTGCCCGCCGTGACGCCGTTGGTGACCGCGGTGGTCCCGGCGAAGCCAGAAGGTAAGCAGCCACCAAAAAAGCTCACCCCGGCTGCGCAGGCCGGACCGAACCTCAGCGGTTTCGATGTCGCGCCGACCGCCCAGAAGGGCATGGGCAAGGGCGGCCTGACGGCGACCAGCCCCGACAAGAAACACGTGGCCTTCGTCCGCCAGAACAACCTGTACGTCGCCGACGCCAACAACAAGAACGAGCGCCAGCTGACCAAGGATGGGGCGACGTACATTTACAACGGCAAGGCTGCCTGGGTGTACTACGAGGAGATCTATAACCGCGCCGGCTACCGTGCCTTCTGGTGGTCGCCGGATTCCAAACACATCGCCTTCCTCCATTTCGACGAGACCAAGGTGCCGAAAGTGCCGATCCACCACCACGTCGAGGGCCTGGACCAGTTCATCGAGAACATGCCCTACCCGCGCCGGCGAGCCGAACCCCAAGGTTAAGCTCGGCCTGGCCGCTGCCGAAAGTGGCACAGTCGCCTGGGTCGATCTGAAAGCCTATGACAAGGACGACATCCTCATCACCCGCGTCGATTGGTTCCCGGACGGCAAGACCGCCTACCTCTACGTGCAGGACCGGGCACAGACCTGGCTCGACCTGTTAACGGTGCCCGCCGCCGGGGGCGTGCCGACCAAGTTGTTTCGCGACAGCACCAAGGCATACATTGACGACCCGGGCAAGTTGAAATTTTTGAAGGACGGCACGTTCCTGATGTTCAGCGAGCGCACCGGCTACAAGCATCTGTACCACTACACCGCCGCCGGCAAACTGCTGGGCACGGTCACCGCCGGCGACTGGCAGGTGCGCACCGTGCCCCTGATCGATGAGAAGAATGGTTGGGTTTATTTCACTGGCACCAAGGACGGCCATCTGGGCTCGAACCTGTACCGCGTCAAACTGGATGGCAGCGGCCTGAAACGTCTGACCGAGGGGGTTGGCACGCACAACGTCAAGATCGATCTCAGCGGCGAGACGTTCACCGATGTCTGGAGCAATCACAAAACGCCGCCGCAGACGCTGGTCTACAAGACGGACGGCACACTGATCTCCAGGGCGGAGGGCGGCGCGGTGAAGGGCAAGGGCAAGGGCGGCAAGGGCAAAAAGGGCGGCGGCAACGTGGAACTGGTGCAGATTCCGACGCCGGACGGCTTCACGCTCGACGCCATCATCACCAGGCCGCCGAACTTCGACCCCACCAAGAAATACCCGGTCTGGGTCAAGACTTACGGCGGGCCGCACGCGCCGCAGGTCCGGGATGCCTGGGGCGTCGGTGACCCGGGCACGGCGGCGCAAGGGTACATCGTCTTCACGATCGACCCGCGCAGCGCCACCGCCCGCGGCGCCGCCGCCACCTGGACCGCCTACCGTCAACTGGGCGTGCAGGAGTTGAAGGACATCGAGACGGCGGTCAAGTGGCTGACCAAGAACCCGTGGGCGGACGCGGAGCGCGTCGGCATCAGCGGTTTCAGCTACGGCGGCTTCATGACGGCCTACGCGCTGACGCACAGCAAGCTGTTCGCCGCGGGCGTCGCCGGCGGTTCGGTGACCGACTGGCGCAACTACGACTCCATCTACACCGAGCGATACATGGACACGCCGCAGAAGAACCCCGACGGCTACAACAAGACGTCCGTGGTCAAGGCGGCGAAGGACCTGCACGGCAAACTGCTGCTGGTTCACGGCCTGATCGACGACAACGTGCATGCCCGCAACACGCTGCAACTGGCCGACGCGCTGCAGAAGGCCAACAAGGAATTCGAGATGATGTTGTACCCGCGCGACCGCCACGGCATCAGCAACGGCGGCGCCCACTTCCAGCGGCTGACCGCCGACTTCATGCGCCGCCACCTGCGGCCGGACGCCGGCAAGTAGCGGCCGCCAGGAGCGATCGGACAACGCGGACCCCGATTTATCGTTTTGCGCGGACTCTGCCCGCGCGAAACGATAAATCGGGGTCCGCGTTGTCTGGGTGCCTGGCGTTACGGCGAAGCGCTCACCGCCAGGTCCACGATGGTGTACAGGATGACGCCGATGACGAAGATGCCGCTAATCAGCAGAACGATGGCGGAGGCGGCAACGCGGTCGTCGTGATGGAAGGAGTTCAGTTCCGCGTCGGTGAACGGCAGCGCCGCGTCGGCGTGATGGTCGTGCGCGTGGCCGGGGTCGGCGGTGATGTGCTCCGCGCCGTGGCTGTGACCCGGGGTGGCGGTAACGTGGGTGTCGGGGGGTTGTGACATGGCAAGCGTCTCCGGGGTCGCGGACGGCGAAACTCGGGCTACCAGGGCATCATAAGAGGGCGGCGGCGGGGGTCAAGGTAGAACTCGCCTTGCGGCCCGGCGCGGCCAGCGATATAGCCGGCCCCGGGACACCGAGCGGCGCCGTTCGCCTTCATCCTGGCATGAGGCCAAACCCATGCGACACCGCACCTGGGCCGGTTCGGTCGCCCTGGCGGCGCTGATTCTGCTGCTGCCCGGCACCCTCGCGGCGCAGGCCCCTGCCGATCCGCTGGGGCCGCCCGCACCGATTGATCAGGTCGCCGACCCGCTGCCGCCGCCCCCGCCGCCGCCCACGGATCAGCCGCCCCCGGCCGGCGGCGCCTCCACGAACGGCTCGGGACTACTGGATCCGACGCGCGTGCAGGCCGGCAGTTTCGCCACGCTGGCCGGGCCGATGGCCACCATGTTCAGCCCCATCGTCGGCAACATCCATCCCCGGCTCACTCTGGTTTTCCAGGGCGTGCCCGACCAGAACGTTGCCGTCCAGGGAACCCGCCTGGGCTGGGTGAATCAGGACATGAACTTTATCGTGCCGCTTTACCAGGACAGTCACGACGAGTGGACGCTCAACGCTGGCGTGCGCGGCAACGAGTATCACACCGCCGGCACCATCCTGCCCAGCAGCAAGGTGCCGTTCCCCGACGATTTGTGGAGCGTCCGTCTGGGGGCAGGCTACCGCCACGCCTTCGCCAGCGGCTGGACGGCGGGGATCAACGTCGGGGTCGGCTCCGCCAGCGACCAGCCCTTCCACTCCATCCACGAGATGACCGAAAGCATCAGTGCCTTCGTGCGCATCCCCACCGGCGAGCGCAACGCCTGGCTGCTGTCGCTGAATTACTCGCCGACCAGCGAAATCCAGTATCCGCTGCCGGGCGTCGCCTACCTGTGTGCGCCGACGGAACAGATTGTCGCCGCCATCGGGTTGCCGCTGCTCGTGATGTACCGGCCGCTGAAAGACCTGTTCCTGACGTTCTCCTATGTGCCGATCCGCACCATCCACGCCCAGGCGACCTACCGCATCTGGGGCCCGTGGCGGGCGTACCTCGCTTACAACTGGGGCAATGAGAGCTGGTTCCTGGCCGACCGGATGGACGACCGCGAACGGCTGTTTTACTACGACCAGCGCGTGACGACGGGGCTGCAATGCAACCTGGCGACGTTCTGCGTCCTGGACATTTCCGGCGGCTACGCCTTCGACCGCTTCTTCTTCCAGGGTGTCGGCTCCACCGACCAGCACAACGACCGCGTGGACGTGGGCAACGGCTTCGTCGGGACGATTCGGGCGACGGTGCGGTGGTAGGCATTGGAAGGAATTCACCACAGAGAACACAGAGAGCGCAGAGACAAGACAATGAATTGATATTTCATTCATTGTCTTGTCTCTGCGCTCTCTGTGTTCTCTGTGGTGAATTCCTCTTTCATTCCACCTGGACGGTCACCTTGAAGGTTTTGGCCGGCGCCTTGTCCTTCTCGAAGGGCCGCTTGTAGTGGAACTCCAGTTCGCTGGGGCCGGCGGCCTCGGCGGTGTAGCGGTAGACCTGTGTCACCTTGCCGCCCGGCTTCGGCTTCTCGGGCTTCTCCGTCACGTACTTGCCGACCTGCTTGAGCCTGTCCGTGCCGCCCTCCTTCGCCGGCACCCACAGGAAGCCGGTGCCGCCCTGCGTGGGCAGCTTCACCAGGACGGTGTCGCCCTTGCGCGCCTTGATCCGAGCATCCTTGTCTTTCTCGGTGATGACGACGGGCTTCTTGTCGCCCGCTCCCTGGTCGCCGATGGCAGCCGACGCCAGGGCCAGCCCGGTCAGCAGCAATCCCAGGCCGCGGACACACCACGTAGCAGTCATTGGTTGCACTCCTTGAGTTCTGGGAAGGAACCGCGCCATCGTAGGGACTGCGATGCGAGGAAGTCAAGGAAAAAGCTCACGGTAAACAAATACCAATCACGAAAACACGAAAGAACGAAAACGCGAAAAAAGACCAATAAATAACAGGCTTTTTTCGCGTTTTCGTTCTTTCGCGTTTTCGTGATTGGTATTTATTCCTTTCGTGGTTCAGCCCACTTCCAGCAGGACGCGCGCGTGGCTGAACTCGTTGTGCCCATGGTCGCAGGCGCGTTCGAGCCGGGCGTCGTCGGGGTGCCACAGCTGCTGTCGCAGCGCGGCCCGCAGTTCCAGGACGGCGACCTTCTCCGGCGTGCCCGGCAGAGCGGTCGTCGGCACCGGCATTGCGGCGCGGCCGTTGAAGTCGCTGACGCCGCGGCGGGCGAACTTGCTCGTGGACGGATACAGATCGCGGACGCCCGGCCGGTAGTAGCAGGACCAGCACAGGCCACGCGGACGGTTCGACTTCACCTTGTTGCAGTGCCGACACAGCATGGGAAACTCCTTTTGAAGACCCGACTCGGTTTTTGAAAAGGGTGTTGGTTGCGGTGAAGGACGGTTCAGGCCGCCGACGGCACGGCCGCACCGGGACTCACGAACGAAACCCAGAGCGGCTCGGGAATGCCCGCCGGCGCGGCCAGCTGGGTCGTCTGCGGCTTCACGGGTTTGCGGTACTGGATCTCGATCCGGTGGTTTTGTGGTTGCCGCCAGCCGGAGCGAACCCAGCCGTCGGCGTACTGCCGCGCTTCGTCCCGGGTGTCGAAAATCCTGCGGTGAACACGGCCAGTGTTGATGTTCGAGATGATGGCTTCAAACACGTTCAGGTTCCTTTCTGAGTTAGCTTTTCTCTGCCTGTCCCCTGATCGCCTCGCTGCCCTTCTCCTCCGTCCCGCTACCCGATTGCTGTTCGCGCGGCTCACGCGGCCGCGGTTTCGTCGAACGTAATGCCCTGGGCCGCGGCCCGCCGCTGCGCCAGCGTGCGCGTGACCTCGGCCAGCAACTCGCGCCGCACTTCCTCCCGCGGTGTCTCGTCGAACCAGTTCAGGAAGTAACGGCACGCGGCCGGTTCCCCCAGCGCCTGATCGACCTCGAAACACACCTGGGCGAAATACTCCTCCACCTCGCCGACCGTCTGCAGGCCATCGCCCTGCCAGCCGCAGTAGCCGACCACGCAGGCGCCCTCGACCGCCCAGTCCTGCACACACATCAGTGGCGGCGGGCTCGTCGTCGCGCCCTGCAGCAGCCGTTCGTCGTCGCTCAACAACGCCTGCTGCAACGCCTCCAGGCCCGCCGTTGTCAACTGACTCGCGATCCCGTTCCGCCACACCATGCGCCAGGTTTCCATGATTCTGCTCCCGTGGATTGTGCGTTTGTGAGTCCGTTGTCGAGGCTCATTCATCTCCACATTGGTAAGTATATTTTTGTCCATTCTGTTTGTCAACTGTTTTTTCAAATAATTTTCTATTATTATTTCATTTATCGTTTTTATTGTTTGTTTACGACATCGAAAACTTGTGTTAATACGGTTTTATTAGACTTTATTGGTTATCCGTGCGGATTCTTGTGGAGTGGCAAACCGCGGCAGTGCGGCGGTGGAAAAAAGCAAGGCCCGCGGAGAGTGCTCCGCGGGCCTGATGGATTGGCGTAAGTTGAAGGAAATTTAGCTTTTCCGGCGTTTTTTCTTCGCCGCGGTCGCTGCCGCCTCCGCCTCGGCGGTGAAGCGCTGGGCGAGTTGCAGTTCTTCCTGGAGGGACTCGGTGGCGGGGCGCGGCGAGGCGGTCGGGGCCAAACAGAACAGGTCCCACGCTTCGCCCTTGTAGCCGTGCTGGCGGACGTACCAGCGATCCTGGTCGTCCCTGGCGAGCGGGAACAGGGCACACGGGGCGGGTTTATAGCGATACTTGTCGCCCTCCGCGGCGCCGACCTTGTGCAGGACGCAGCCTTGATGGAAGAAAACGCACCAGCCGCCGACGACGCGCAGCATGGGCAAACCACCGTCCTTGCGGCGGTTGCTGACGAAGCCTTCCGCCTCGATCAGCGCACGGGCCTCGGGACGCAACTCCGGCAGGAACTTCTTGAGGTTCTTCTGGATGCGCTGTTGTTCCTCGGGGTAGACGCCGGGCCGGCCGTTCTGGCAGCAGATGCCGTCACAGCCGCGGCCGAAAATGCACTCGTACTTCGCTTCTTCAAGGTTGACGACCGGCAGTGACTGCAACATGGCGGGACCTCCGTTTCAGATCATGCATCACAAAGACACAAAGAGCACAAAGGAAAAGACAGGAGATGGGGGAAGGGTCGAAGTCTTTCCTTTCCGTTTCTGTCTTCCTTTGCCTTTGTCTTTGTGTCTTTGTGGTTAACCACTCTTTCCCGAGCGCTCCAGGGCGTTCTGCACCAACTGCACCGTGAACGCGGCGTGGCTTATGCCGGCCGTCTCCAGGCCGCCGGCCACGCCCGCGTCGGGACTGAAGTCCGGGTTGGGGTTTACTTCCAGAATGTACGGCCGACCGTTGGACCGCACCCGGAAATCGACCCGGGCGTAGTCACGACAGCCCAGCAACTTGAACGCCTTGCGGCCCAGCTCCACCAACTTCTGGCCGAGCTTCTGCGTCACCGACGCCGGGTACAGTGGCGGCGTCGCCTCATAGTCCTCAGTGCCCGGCTTCCACTTGGCGTCGTAGGTCACAATTGGCCAGAAGCCGGGCTTCTTGCTGACAAATTTAATCTCCGAAAGCGGCAGCGCCAGCAGTTGCGGCGTCTCGACCAGGGCGAGGTTGAATTCGCGGCCGTCGATGAACTGCTCGACCAGCACTGGCGCACCGTACTCGCGCAGCAGATAGGCGCAGCGCTTGAGAAGCTGTTCCTGATCGGTGACGACGCTGCCCTGGTCGAGGCCGACGCTGGCGTCCTGGGTGGCGGGCTTGACGATCACCGGCCAGGCCAGCGGGCACGGCGGCAGCGCCAGGTCCTCGACGACGAAAAAATCGGCCGTCGGCAGGCCGGCGCTGCGCAGCAGGTGCTTGGTCAGGTGCTTCATGCGGGCCAGCGACAGCGTGTGTGCCGGGCAGCCGGTGAAGGGGACGCCGAACCACTCCAGCAGCCCCGCGGCGAACGCCTCCGTCTGGTTGCGCGTGGCGGTGCCCTCGTAGAGGTTGAAGACCACGTCCGGCTTCTGGCGGCGCAACTCGGCCAACAGCACGTCTGGCTCGTAACGGATGCCGAGGCGGCTCACGTCGTAGCCGGCGTCGTGCAGGATGCGCTGCACCGTTTCGACCGTGTAGTGGATCTCGTGCTCGGAATCCGCGTCGCGGTGGTCGGGGGACAGGACTGGTTCGTTGTGCAGGATGAGGACACGTTGCGGCGGCATACCAACACCTGGAGGAAAAAAGTACCCTAGCCCGGGACCACGGACTGCGCTGCGGTGTTGACGGCCCCGGCTTCCACGGAGAATACGCCATGTAACCACGAAGACAGCGCGGACACAATGCGGATCGGTCACGGGCGCTGGGAAAACCACGAAAATCGTTCAGGCGGGGTGTATGGGGCGGGTTGTGCGGGCGTGGCGCTCCAGGGCGGCGGTCAAAATGGCCTCGACCAGCTGCGGGTACGACCAGCGCAGTTGCTCGGCCATCAACACCAGGTCGCTGGAATCGGGGCTCAGGCCCGGCAGGGGGTTCACCTCCAGAAAATAGGGCACATCGCCGCGCAGCCGGAAATCGACGCGCGACACGTCCCGGCAGCCGAGCGCCCGATGGGCGGTCAGGGCCGCCCGCTCCACCGCCGCGGTGGCCGCCGGCGACAGCTGCGCCGGGCACTCGTAGGTCACCTGGCGACGGAAGTCGCGCTTCACCTCCAGGCTGTAGACAAAATGCGCCGTCGGCCGGTTCGGCACCACGCGCATGACGCCGAAGATGTGCGGCGGCTCGTTGCCGAGGATGCCCACTGTCAGTTCGTCGCCGACGATGAATTCTTCCACGAGCAGCGGCTGCCGGTGGTCGCGCCACAGCGACTCGACCACCGCCCGCAGTTCGGCCCGGTCGTGGACCAGGCAGCGGTTGCGGATGCCCTTGCTCGAACCCTCCCAGGCCGGCTTGACGATGGCGGGGAAGGGGATCGCCGCCTCTTCAATCCTCCCGGCGAGCGCATCGGCCACGTAGGACGGCTCTCCAGAGCCGTTGAGCACGTAGGACGGCTCTCCAGAGCCGTTGAGCACGTAGGACGGCTCTCCAGAGCCGTTGAGCACGTAGGATGGCTCTCCAGAGCCGTTGAGACGGCTCTGGAGAGCCGTCCTACGTGAATCTGGCTCCAGCACCACCCCCGGCGGCACCGGCACGCCGGCCGACGCCACCAGACGCCTGGCACAATCCTTGTCCAGGGTGACGGCCAGGGTCAGCGGGTCGGAGCCGCTGTAGGGGATGCCGAGCATCTCCAGCACCGCCGGCACCCGCGCCTCTCGTGAGCGGCTGACGCCCTGGCCCTCCGCGAGGTTGAACACGAAGTCCGGTGGGTCCGCCAGCAGCCGTTCAAGCAGTTCGCGGCCGTCGCTGAGCTTCACGACCTCGTGGCCCAGCCCCCGCAGCACGGATGCCAACGACTCGATGGTCGCGGGGCTGTCGTATTCTTCCTGAAAGTCGTCCGGCACCGCTTCTCGCGCTTGCACTTCTGAGCCCGAAGCGCAAGCGCGGGAAGCAGAATCGACTTTCAGATCGAAGGTGATGCCGATCCTCATCCGTGCAGGCTCTCACCGTTGGTGTTCAGAACGAGCAGTTCCTTGCGGTGGCCGTTGGTGTGGCCGTTCACGCCGTTGCCGTGCGCGTGGCCGTTGACCCCGTTGCCACCGTGACCGTTCGTGTGAGTGTGCGCTTCAGTATGATGATCGGCCCCACCCCCGCCGCAACAACCGTTGCCGTGGTGGACGCCGTTGGTGCCGTTCACGGCCGGCACGGCCTCGTCTGGCTGCTGCAGCGCCCGCCGCCGGGCCATGCGCTCGTTGTCCTCGGGCACCAGGACCGTCTTGCTGCCCTGCAGCAGGGCGCTGACGCCGCGCGTTGCCGTCGGCTGGGCGTTGCCCGGCTTGTCCTCCGCCTGGTAGCGGATCAACTGGCCCTCGTAGTTGCGGAGCACGACCGCGTCGTCCGCCATCGACACCAGGTAGTTCGGCATCATCGGAATCTTGCCGCCGCCGTGCGGGCTGTCCACGACGTAGGTCGGGATGCCCAGGCCGGACATGTGGCCGCGCAGCCCCTCAATGATCTCCAACCCCTTCCAGACCGACGTGCGGAAGTGGCCGGCACCGATCACCGGGTCGCAGTGGAAGATGTAGTACGGCCGCACCTTGATGCGCAACAGGGCCCGCATCAGCTTCCGCATCGTCTCGACCGAGTCGTTGACGCCGCGGAGCAGCACGGACTGGTTGTTGACCGGCATGCCGGCCCGCAGCAGTTCTTTGCAAACGCGGGCCGCCTCGGGCGTGATCTCGCGCGGGTGGTTGAAGTGCGTCTGAATCCACACCTTCTCCGCCGAGGCCAGCAGGTCGATCAGTTCCTGATCGAACAGTTTCTGCGGCAGCGTCACCGGCACGCGCGTGCCGATGCGCACCACGTCCACGTGCTTGATTTCACGAAGGTTGTCGAGGAAGAACTTCAGCTTGGCGACCGGCAGCGTCAGCGGATCGCCGCCGGAGACAATGACATCGCGGATCTCCGGGTGGTTGCGGATGTAGTCCATGGCCCGCTCATCGTCCCGGCTGACCGCGTCCCAGCCGCCGCGCACCATCGTGGCCCGCTTGCGCGTGCAGAAGCGGCAGTACATGGTGCAGACGTGCGTGGTGATGAGCAGAACCCGATCCGGGTAGCGGTGCGTCAGGCCCGGCACCGGCATGTCCTTGTCCTCTTCGAGCGGGTCTTCCAGCTCGTAGCCGGACGGGTTGTTCGCCTCCAGCGGCGAGGTGACGGACTGCAACCGGATGGGATCGCATGGGTCGTCGGGATTGATGAGCGAGAAGTAGTACGGCGGGATGGCGAGCTTGTACTCGGCCTCCAGGGAGCCGATGGCTTCGAGTTCTTCCGGGGAGAAGGGCAGAAGGTCTCGGAGCTGTCGGACGCTGCGGATGGCGTTTTGCGATTGCCACCGCCAGTCGGTCCACTGCCGCTCGGGAACGTCGCGCCAGAGCGGATGGCGGCGCGGCTTACCGGGAGGTTCTTCTTCGTCGAATCCGTTGACCGTGTCGGTCACAGAGCGAGGGTCGAGCCCGGTCCGCTCTTCGGTTTCGTTCATCGGTTCCAATCGCCTCCATTGAACACGGATTGTGTGGCCCGGTCGGTTGCTCATCGAAGCTCACAGCTGCGGGTGCCGTGGACCGCACCACAACGCTTAAATGCCGAATCCTACTGTGCTGTTCCCAAAATACAAGAGCTAC
Organism: uncultured Gemmataceae bacterium; assembly: GCA_963750165.1. GTDB lineage: Bacteria > Planctomycetota > Planctomycetia > Gemmatales > Gemmataceae > CAVVPN01. The sequence continues at coordinate 3,543,478 of CAVVPN010000003.1, forward strand.
CGAGGCCGATTTAGACGATTTCTCCCAAGAAATCGTCAGATGTCGCCTTTTTCGGTTAAATCGAGCGCGACCGGTGTGCCTTGCCACGCTTCCCCGGCTTCGGGACGGCCTTCCGGGAAATCATTGTAGGCCCGGTAAATCATGCGCTGTCTGCCCAGTTAGAGGTCACCATCGGCAGCACCCCGGCGCGAGATTGACTCAACTTTTTCCCGCGCCGTCAAACCGCCATCGCCGCGCCCGAGCGACCGCCCCGCACGACAGGAGTCGCCCAGGTCGGCGAGGTTTACTTGCAAACGTCGTTCCCGAACAGTCCAGGCGAGCGGGGTCGCGTCAGCGCCTCGTGTGTGCACGAGCGGGGTCGCGTCAGCGCCCCGTGGTCATGCACGGGGCGCTGACGCGACCCCGCTCGCCTGAGCGTTGCCGCTGGATTCCGCCGCGGCGGCCGTTTACACTGGGCCACATGAGCACACCGACCTCCACCGCTGTCACCGCCCGCCCGTCGAACCCCGGCCTGGTCCGCGCCCTGGGGCCGCTGATCTCCACCGCCATCGTCATCGGCACCGTCATCGGCACGGGTGTCTTCGTCAAGCGCACGGCGTCGCCAAGAGTGTCGATTCGTTCTTCCTGACGGCGGTTGCCTGGGTGCTGGGCGGCACCCTGGCGCTGTTCGGATCGCTGGCCTACGCCGAGATCGCGGTGCTGTACCCGCGGGCCGGCGGCAACTACGTCTTCCTCCGCGAGGGCTACGGCCGGCTGGCCGGCTTCCTGTGGGGTTGGGTCGAGTTCTGGATCATCCGCACTGGCTCGCTCGCGGCCCTGGCGACGATGTTCACCCGGTCCCTGCACCAGGTGCTGCGCGAACTGCTGTCCCCTCGTGGGGAGGCGCTGCTGGAACCGTGGCTGGAAATCCTCCTGACCCTGCTCGTCCTGGTCGGACTGGCGCTCGTGAACGTGCGTGGCGTCCGGTGGGGCGGGGTTGTACAGCTTCTCATCACCACGGTCAAGGTGGTTTCGCTGCTCGCCATCCTGCTGCTGCCGTTCGCGGCCCTGGCCTTCCTCCCCACCGACTCCTCCAGCCGGCCGAGCACCGAGCATCTGCAACCCGTCTGGCCGACCTCTTTCGCCTGGAACATGCTGGCCGGCTTCGGCGCCGCGGTGCTGGCGGTGCAGTGGGCCTACCACGGCTGGATGAACATCGCTCCGGTGGCCGGCGAGATCGCCCAGCCGCAGCGCAACATCCCGCTGGCGCTGCTGGCCGGCATCGCCACCATCATTGTGTTGTACCTGGGCGCCAACCTGGCCTACTGCCTGGTGCTGCCCCACGACGAACTGGTCAGGTCCACGAACGAGCGGACGGTGGAGGCGTTCGCGCGGGCGTTGCTGGGGTCGGCCGGGGCGGCCCTGGCGGCGGCGGCGCTGATGGTCTCGGCGTTCGGGGCGCTGAACGGCAACCTGCTGGTCGGGCCGCGGTTGCTGTACGCCATGGGCGAGGACCGCATGGTGCCGGAGGCGCTGGCCCGCGTCCACCCGCACTTCCGCACGCCGGTGCTGTCCATCTTGTTGATGACGGCCTGGGCGTGTCTGCTGGTCGTTGCCGCCCCGGTCTTCAAGGCCCTGGGCTGGCTGAAGCCGGGGGTCGATGTCTTCGACCAGCTGACCGACTACGCCATGTTTGGCGCCGTGCTGTTCGAGACGCTCGCGGTCAGCACGATCTTCGTCTTCCGCCGCCGCTTCCCCGACGCCGTCCGCCCGTACCGCTGCCCCGGCTACCCGGTGGTGCCGGCGGTGTACGTGGTGCTGCTGGCGCTGGTGGCGGTGAGCGTGTTCGTCAATGACGCGCGCCTGGCGCTGACTGGCGTCGTGTTCATCGCCGTGGGCGGCCTGGTCTACTTCTTCTTCCTGCGCCCCTCCGACCCGACGCCCGCACCCCAGGAACTGGTCAAGATGGGGTAGTTCTTTCGTGGGGCAGGCTTTCCAGCCTGCCGAGGGACCGGCAGGCTGGAAAGCCTGCCCCACGAACCATGCCGGTTGCAGCACCTCTGCCGATTTTGCCGATAACTAAAAGCGGGTCGCCCGCGATTCCGGCGGAGGATGGCTTCATGAGGACTCGCCGCGCCCCCGTGTGGTTCGGGCTGCTGGTACTGCTGGGCGGCTGTTCGAGCGGGCCGGGCAACCAGTTGACGCTGTTCCCGCAACGGCACACCCTGTTGGAGTCCGCCAAGAACATCCGCCAGCAGTACGCCGGGACGCTGCCGCTGCCGCGCGAGCTGGACATGGGCGTGCAGCCGGCCTACACCGTCGAGCCCGGCGACACGCTGCTGGTGGTGCCCGTCAACCTGGATTCGCCGGCGCGGTTGCCCGGCGACCAGCCCGTGCTGATCGACGGCACCATCAACCTGGGCCAGTACGGTCTGCTTGAGGTCGCCGGCAAGACGGTGCCGGAGATCGAGGCGCTGGTGAGCCAGGCGGTCGCGCTGAAGACGAAGGACGCCGGGCCGATCACCGTGCGCGTGGTGACGCGGCAGAGCAAGGTGTATTACGTCCTGGGCGAGGTGAACTCACCAGGCGCCTTTCCGTTGCAGGGCCGCGAAAAGGTGCTCGACGGCATCCTCGCCGCCGGCGGCCTGAACGACCGGGCGTCGAAAATCAACATCATCCTGTCGCGGCCGACGCCGGCGGCCAGTTGCCGGATCGTGCTGCCAATCTGCTACCGCGAAATCGTGCAGCTGGCGGACCCGACGACGAATTATCAGCTGGCACCCGGCGACCGCATTTACGTCGCCACGCGCGCCTTCGGCGAGGACCTGTTCAACTGCCGCCACGAGCGGACGCCGTGCGGCTGTGGTCCGCAGGTGGCCTGCCCGCTCGGCGCCGCGCCGCCGGGAGTACCTTTCCGCGGCGTGGACGTGACGCCGCCCGGCCCCGTCCCCCCGACCCCGATCCTCGGCCCGCCCGTGTCCCTCCCGGAGCCGCCCGCCCAGCCCGCTGCGACCCCCTCCCTGCCGCTGATGCCGCAGTACACGGCGCCCGGCGGTCAGCTTCGTTCCGCGGTGGACGCCGCGCCGCTGATGGAGTTTCGTTGAGTCCGAGCCCGAGCGCCAGCGCGGGGCACAGCAGGCCCCGCGCTGGCGCTCGGGCTCGGACCACCAAGCACCTTGCGACGCCGGCGGCACCTTCTATATATTGGAGGGTGGGGGCGGAACGCTGTCCCCCGTCAAACCAGCTTCTCAGGTGTCATCCCCATGCGCCAGTGGTTTCGCAACATTTACGTGGCCGTGAACACGGTTGCCCAGGGGATGTGGATCACCCTCTGGTACTTCCTGCAGACGTACAAGCGCCAAACCTTCACGCAGCACTTCGAGTACCCCGAACTGCCCGTGCCGGTCAAGCCGCGCTACCGTGGCTTCCACCGCTTTGACCTGACCACCTGCATCGGCTGCGACAAGTGCGCCCGCGCCTGTCCGGTCGATTGCATCTACATCGAGAAGGTGAAAAACCCGGTCGGCAAGGGCTTCCGCGTCAACGGCTTCAAGATCGACTACACCAAGTGCATGTTTTGCGCCTGTGCGTGGACCCCTGCCCGGTCGATTGCATCTTCATGGGCTCGACCTACGACCAGAGTTGTTTCAGCCGGGACGGCTGCATTGTCGATTTCGCGCGGCTACCGCTGGAGACGGCGTGGGGCCAGGCGACCTTGAACCCGACCGCAGTGGCGGCGTCGAAGCTGGCCACCGAGCCGGTCTGGACCAAACCGCCCGACCCCCCGGCTCCCGCGAAGCCGGCCGCCGCCAAGCCATAGCCGCCACCGCCCGCGGAGAGAGAGGGTTGCCATGAAAGCGTCCAAGCGCCCTGCCAGGACCAAGAAGTATTTCACGCCAGCGGAGGCCAACGCCACCCTGCCGCTGCTGCGCTCGATCCTGCGAGACGTGACCGAACTGGCCCGCGATCTGCAAGACCGGCACGAACGCCTCGCCCGGGTGCGCAGCCATCAGAAGGCGGTCATGGACGAGGCTCACCGCGAGGAGTTGCTGCAAATCGAGCAGGAGTTCGAGCACGGCAAGGAGCGCATGCAGGCATTCCTTGACGAGCTGCAACAACTCGGCGTCGAACTGAAGGACCCGCTGACCGGCCTGGTGGATTTTCGCAGTCAGATGCAGGGCCGCGAAGTGTACCTGTGCTGGCGGTTGGGTGAACCGGAGGTGGCCTACTGGCACGAACTGGACGCCGGCTTCACGGGCCGGCAGCGGCTATTGCTGAAATGATGAATGATGAATGACGAATAAAATCCCCTGCTGTCTTTTATTCATCATTCAAAAAATTGGGGACGCTGACATGACCGTACTGGTCTTCTTTCTGCTGGTGTTCGTGGCGGTCGCGGTCTTCTTTTTGTTCTTCCATTTGATGCTTGGCACACTGGTGCGGCCCATCAAGCCGGACCCGGACAAGCTGACCATTTACGAGTGCGGCGAGCCGACCATCGGCAGCGCCTGGATTCAGTTCGACCTGCGCTACTACGTGGTGGCGCTGCTGTTCGTCATTTTCGACGTGGAAGTGGCCTTCTTCTTCCCCTGGGCGACGGTTTTCGGCAAGACGACCACGCTCGCCCAGGAGAACCTGTCCGACAAGGACCGTGCGGCCATCACGGCCGAGTTGCAGCCGGGCAAGCAGCCGGCGCTGCCAGGCACCGAGACGAAGGCCATCGAGCCGGGCGTGGCGCAGCAGTTCGCCTGGATCGCGATGATTGACCTGCTGATCTTCTTCGGCGTGCTGCTGGTGGGCTTCGCGTACCTGTGGCGGCGCGGCGACATCGACTGGGTGCGCAGCGTCACGGCGGAGCAAGTGGTCGGCGAGGTCGCCCCGAGCGGCGCCCCGCCACTGCCGGCCGCGGAACAGAAACGGCCCCTGGTTGGGGCGGGAAGTTAGTTCTTTCACGTGGGGCAGGCTTTCCAGCCTGCCCCACGACAAGAGGAGATACCTACATGGGTTGGCTGGAAGGTCGGTTCGAGGAAGGCTTCCTCACAACATCGCTGGAGCAGGCGATCAACTGGGCGCGTGAGTCGAGCATGTGGCCGATGACGTTCGGCCTGGCGTGCTGCGCCATCGAGATGATGGCGAGCGGCGCGTCGCGCTACGACATGGACCGTTTCGGGGCGGGCGCCTTTCGGGCGACGCCGCGGCAGGCGGATCTGATGATCGTGGCCGGCACGGTGAACTACAAGATGGCGAGTCGCGTGCGGCGGCTGTACAACCAGATGCCGGACCCGAAATTCGTGATCGCGATGGGCGCCTGCACCTGCGGCGGCGGCCCGTATTACAAGTACGGCTACAACGTCGTCAAGGGCGTCGATCTGGTGGTGCCGGTGGACGTGTACGTGCCGGGCTGCCCACCGCGGCCGGAGGCGCTGCTGGAGGGCCTGATGCGCATCCAGGACAAGGTGCGCGGCATGAAGGATTTGACGAAGGACCAGCCGATTGAGGTGCCGATCGCGTCGCGCACCGGCTACGTGCAGCTGCCACCCGAACTGAGCGACTCCGACCCCGTCAAGGCGATGGAGAAACAGAACGCCTTCGCCAAGCGTACCAAGGAACTGGCTGCACCCGCGAAAGGATAGTCATCAGTCATTCGTCACCCGAGCAGCGGCCCGGGTTGGCCAAGGACTGACGACTAATGACTAATGACTAATGACTAATGACTAATGACTAATGACTACAAACGACATCATCGCCACCCTGGAACGCAAGTTCGGGGAGCGCATTAAATCCAAGAAACTCGACGTGCAGGATCCGTTCGTCGTCGTCGATGCCGGCGACCTCATGGAGGTGTGCCGGTATCTGTCCGATGAGCCGAGCCTGCGCTTCGAGCTGCTGAACTGCATCAGCGGCGTCGATTACCTGGAGCCGGACCCGAAGAAGGCGCCCAAGGCCGGCTTCGATCCGCACACCGAGGTCGTCTACCATTTCCAGAGCTTCACGCACCGCCACCGCTTCGTGCTCAAGGTGCTGCTGCCGCGCTGGAAGGACGACAAGCCCGGTGAGCTGCCCGAGGTGCCGTCCGTCACGTCCATCTGGCCCGGCGCCGACTGGCACGAGCGCGAGGTCTACGACCTGTCCGGCATCTGGTTCACGGGACACCCCGACCTGCGCCGCATTTTGTTGTCGGAAGATTGGGTCGGGCATCCGCTCCGCAAAGATTACGAGTTCCCCCTGGAATACCACGGCATCCGCGGCCGTTGAGGTTCATTCATGGCTACCGCGACCCCTCCCGCCCAGGACCAGACCGTCGTCGAGTTCGATGTGCGCACCGACGAGATGTTGGTGAACATGGGCCCACAGCACCCAAGCACGCACGGCGTCTTGCGGCTGGTGCTGCGCACCGATGGCGAGATCATTTCCGAGGTGGAACCGCACCTGGGCTACCTGCACCGCTGCGCCGAGAAGATCGGCGAGAACGTGACGCCGATTCAGTTCATCCCGTACACCGACCGCATGGACTACCTCGCGGCGATGAACATGAACCTCGGCTACTCGATGGCGGTCGAGAAGCTGTGCGGCATGAAGCTCCCCGAAAAGGCCCAGGTCATCCGCGTCCTCATTTGCGAGTTGGGCCGCATCGCCAGCCACCTGGTCGGCATGGGCGCCTACGGCCTCGACCTGGGCACGTTCAGCCCGTTCCTGTACGCCTTCCGCGAGCGCGAAATGATCCTCGACCTGTTCGAGGAGGTGTGCGGCGCCCGCCTGACGTACAGCTACATCACCATCGGCGGCGCCCACGACGACCTGCCCGAAGGCTGGACGACGCGCTGCCAGCAGTTTCTCGACTACCTGAAGCCGCGCATCCCCGAGTATCACGCGCTGCTGACGACCAACGCCATCTTCGTGCAGCGCACGGCGAACATCGGCGTCATGAGCAAGGAGGTGGCGCTGGGCTACGGGTGCAGCGGCCCGATGCTGCGCGGCTCGCTCAACCGCGACCGGGGCGACCCGGCCTGGGATCTGCGCAAGACGGAGCCGTATTGCGGCTACGAAACCTACGACTTCAAGGCAGTGGTGCCGCCGTTCACGGACGCCAACTACGACGACCAGGAATACGGGACGAGGCCGCGGACGCCGCACGGAGCAGTGATCGGCGACTGCTGGCACCGCTTCTTCGTGCGTATGCTCGAGGTCGTCGAGAGCATGAAGATCTGCGAACAGGCGCTGAAGCGCTACCCGGCGGCGCAGGGGCGCACCGCATCGAGCCGCCGCGTCACCTGTCGCCGGGCGAGGCGTATGTTGAAACGGAAGCCCCGCGCGGCCAGATGGGGTTCTACGTCGTCGGCAACAACACCAAGGGTCAGGTGCCGCTGCGCGTGCGGGCGCGGTCGTCGAGTTTCTCGAACCTGAGCGTTACCAACGCCCTCTGCAGCGGCTGCCTCATCGCCGACGTGCCCGCCATCGTTGGCAGCATTGACATCGTCATGGGCGAAATTGATCGGTGAGGCGAATTGCCACAATAACCTTGAGAAACAAGGACTTGTGGCGATTCCCAAGAATGAGAAACACGCAGAATAAGGTGCATTTAAGGTGCATCGCCGAATCGACATCGTTACATCAAGCGGCCACCCTTCCGACCCTGGAAAGGTGGCCGTTTTTGTCGGAGGCCCAACCGGAGCCGGTCAGGGACAAGGTGAACCTCAGCGAGAAATTGGCGCAGTTTGGCGAGCAGTGGAAGCCGAAGATTGTCGGCGAGTTGAACGGCCAGCAGGTGAAACTGGTCAAGTTCCAGGGGCCGTTCGTCTGGCACCACCACGACCACGAGGACGAACTCTTCCTGGTCGTCAAAGGGCGATTTCGGATGGAGTTTCGGGATCGCCACGTCTGGCTGGAGGAGGGCGAGTTCCTGATCGTGCCCCGTGGCGTCGAACACCGGCCCGTCGCCGAGGAGGAGGCGCACGTCCTACTGTTCGAGCCGGCCTCGACGCTGAACACTGGCAACGTGCAGAACGAGCGGACGGTCGCCCACCTGGATCGCATCTGAGCGAGGGGTTCGATGGCGAAGCGCAGCGAAAGAACAGAGATTGGCCGTTGCCCGTGGGCGAAGACAGACCTGTATGTGAAGTATCACGACGAGGAATGGGGCGTGCCGGTCCATGACGACCGAACCCTGTTCGAGTTTCTGGTACTCGAAGGAGCGCAAGCGGGCCTGAGTTGGGAGACGATCCTGAAAAAGCGAGGAAGCTACCGGGACGCCTTCGACCAGTTCGATCCCGCCACCATCGCCAAGTACGGCCAGAAAAAGTGCAAGAGCTTGCTGACGGATGCGGGGATCGTCCGCAACCGGCTGAAGATCGAGGCTGCCATTCAGAATGCGAAGCTATTTCTGGCCGTGCAGGACGAATTCGGCACGTTTAGCGAGTACATTTGGGGGTTCGTCGGCAACGAGCCGACGCAGAACGTCTGGAAGTCGCACAAGGAAGTTCCCGCCAAGACACCGGAATCGGATGCTATGAGCAAGGACTTGAAGCGGCGGGGGTTCAAGTTCGTGGGCAGCACCATCTGCTACGCCTTCATGCAGGCCGTGGGTATGGTGAACGATCACTTGGTCGGCTGCTTCCGACATGGAGAACTGTCGAAGGGGATCAGGAAGCCGAAATGAAGAAGCCGTCCGACGATCCCTGGTTCGTCTACATGCTTCGCTGCGTCGATGGCTCGCTCTACACCGGCATCGCCAAGGACGTGAAGCGCCGCTGCCAGCAGCACAACGATGGCAAGGCATCACGATACACCCGCAGCCGTCGCCCAACCAAGCTGGTCTGGCACGAGGCCCAGCCAAGTCGGAGTTCTGCCTTGAAGCGTGAGGTAGCGATAAAAGCAATGACAAGGCGAGCAAAGTTGGCGATGATTCGCTTGAGGAGAAAGGCAGGATGATCCCGCTCCACGAAGACCCTTGCTTCACCTTCCGCTTCGCCGACGACCGGCTCATCCCCCGCTTCCACCTGGAGGGCGTCGAGGCCCGGCGGCGGGTGGAAGTCTTCAAGATCGACCCCGGCACCGGCGAGCGCCTGGGCCTGCTGGCGACCGCCGCCGTTGGTGAGGGCGGTTGGGTGGAACTCCCGGAGCCGATCATCGTGCAAGCAGGCGATGCCTTCATTGCGGTGCCGGGCCAGAGTTGGGCCACCCCGCCGCTGACACTGCTCGGCGTCGGCGGGCGGTTCGCCGTCTGCAAGCTGCCGCCCGGCTCTGAGATACCGGGATGGGCAACGGCAGGGGACGTGTTCAGCGTCACCCGCACGGTCGAAGAGTTGTCGGTGGTGTGTCGTCAGGAAATGGTTCCCTCCGGGACGCTCGCCGAGGTCGGCTGGCGCTGCCTGCGGGTGGCCGGGGCGATGCCGTTCACCCTCGTCGGTGTGCTGGCCTCGCTCACGAGTCCGGTGGCAGCAGTGGGCGTCGGCGTGTTCGCCGTCTCGACGTTCGATACCGACTACCTGTTCATCAAGGACGCCGAGTTCGAGGCGGCGGTTGCTGCCTTGAGGCGAGCCGGTCACTCGGTCGAGGGGGTTACAGACGTGACCACCGACAACGGCGTGTGGCTCCGTCCGGTTCAGCCGGGCGACCTGCCCCGGATGTACGCCATGCAACTCGACCCGGAGGCGAACCGCATGGCGGTCACGATCCCCCGTACCGGAGAGGCGTTCGACTCGCATTGGGCGAAGGCGCTGGCCGATCCGGGGAATACCACTAAGGCCGTCCTCGTCGGCGAGGCGATGGTTGGGTACATCTCCTGCTTCCCGATGGACGGTCAGGATCACGTCGGGTACTGGATCGACCGGGCGTATTGGCGCATGGGCATCGCCAGTCGGGCGCTCCACCTACTGCTGCGGGAAGTCACGAAGCGTCCTCTGGTCGCCACCGCCGCCACCAGCAACGGGGCGTCCCTGCGGGTACTCCAGAAGTGCGGATTCGTCATCGAGGAAGTCCGCCTCTCGCCCGCCAGCGAGCGATACCCGGAGTGCGAGGAAGCCGTTCTCGTGCTGCGATAAGCCCCGCTGCCCTCCTGGCGGAATTGCTTCGTCGTCTCGCTGCGGGTCGGAAGACTTCCCTCCGACACGTCACCCAGGAAGGAGCAGGTTCGGCAAGAACATGACCAAGCGTAACGTCAGCGACGACCTGTACGATCCACGGAACGGCGATCCGGCGATCCGCACGCAACGCCTGGACCTGGGCCGCAAGCCGTTCGAGCCGGCCCGCACGAACTACTTCGCCGTCTACCTGGTGGAAGCCGGCTCCGGGGCGTTTTGGGCCGACGCCTCACACTTCGCCTTCGGCCCCGGCTCCCTCCTGTTCTTCGTCCCGTACCAGCACGTCCGGTTCGTCCCCGACGATCCCGCACACGCCGAGGTCATTCAGTTCCACGCCAACTTCCTGTGCGTCGAGACGTTCCACGCCGAGGTCGGGTGCAGCGGCGTCCTCTTCAACGACCCTTACGGCGTCCCCGTGGTCACGCTGGACGACCGGGCGAAGTCGGAAGTGATCGGCCTGATCGAGCGCATCCGGGCGGAACAGGCCGGGCGTGACCTCGCCTACGCTGAGGTCATGCTCGCCCACCTGAAGGTCTTGCTGATCCTCGCCACCAGGCTCAAGTCGCCCAGGGCGGCGTGCGGGCCGGGTGCGGACCTGCGGCACCCGCTGCTGGCCGACCTGCGTGACCTGATCGAGCAGAACTACCGCACGCTGCATTCGCCCGCCGACTACGCCAAACGGCTACACGTCACGGCGAAGACGCTCGGCAGGACCGTCCGGGAACACCGGGGGACCACGCCGACTGACCTCATCCGAAACCGCATCCTCATCCACGCCAAGTGGCAACTCCTCCACACGCTGAAGCCGGTCAAGGAGGTCGCACGGGAACTCGGCTTCTCCGACGAACTGTACTTCAGCCGCCTGTTCAAGAAGGCGACCGGCCACTCCCCGACCTTCTTCCGAGAATTCGAGACGGAAATCCGGGGCGGGAGCAATCTGTCCATGTCTTCGGGCCATGCGCCCATTCTGCGTACCGCCTCCCCCGCCGATACTTGAGTCATGACGGCGGGAGAACAGGCGACCCGCCACTCTTGACTCAAGCGGAGACGAACATGGGCGTGCTGAAACTGTTTGAACTGGCGTCCCGGATGGACAAGGTGGGCGTGGCCGTGACCAGGGTGGGCCTGATCGTCGTGCTGCTCTGGATCGGCGGGCTGAAGGCGTTCCGGTACGAGGCGGACGGCATCGTGCCGTTCGTCGCCAACAGCCCGACCATGAGCTTCTTCTACGCCGACCCCGGCAACTACAAGGCCCACAGGAACCCGGAAGGCGTCTGGTTCCAGAGAACCGCTCGTGGCATGAGGCGAACCGGACCTACGAGTTCGCCTACGGTTTGGGGGCGGTGATCGTGCTGTACGGGCTGCTGCTCTGCCTGCACCCGTGGCTGCCCCAGGCGGCGGCGGTCGGCAGTTTCCTGGTCTTCGTGATGTCGTTCGTCACGCTCTCGTTCCTGGTCACGACCCCGGAGTGCTGGGTTCCGCCGCTCGGAGATGCCCAACACGGCTTCCCGTACTTGAGCGGGGCCGGGAGGCTCGTCATCAAGGACGCCATCATGATGGGTGCGGCCCTGGTGACGATGGCGGACTCGGCGAAGGCATACCTCCGAAAGCGGGCGGCGACTCACTCATCATCGAGAGTTGCCATGACCGAGGAACGGCTGACGACAGCCAGCGTGTGAAACAGAAGGAGCCGTGATGACCTGGATGGAGTGGTACAACTCGCTGGTGAAGCCGTCGTGGACGCCGGCCCCGTCCACAATCAGCTTGATCTGGATGATCCTCTACCCGATCATCCTCGTCAGCTTCGGCTTCATTTTCGTCCAGGCGTGTCGTCGGAAAGTCGGCTGGAAGGTCGCCCTGCCGTTCGCCATCAACCTGGTCGCCAACCTCTTGTTCATGCCGATTTTCGCCGGGCTGCAAAACGTGCCGCTGGCTTGCGTGGACATCCTGATCGTGTGGGCGACGATCATCTGGTGCGTCGTGGTCGCCTGGCCGGTCTACAGGTGGGTTGCGGTTGCCCAGGTGCCGTATTTCGTGTGGGTGTCCACCGCCACGGTGATCCAGGTGTCGATCACGGCGATGAATTGGGGGAACCCGTGATTCGCCTCGGACTCTGTTGCATCTTCCGGGACGAGCCGATCAAGTTCGCCAAAACGACGGCGACGACCATAGGTTGCATGGATCGGCAAGAAGCCCTGGCGAAGCTGGCCCGGCTCTGCGCCGCCAACGCCGAGGCGCTGCTGGCCTCGCTACGGTTCTGCGCCGACCACGGCATCGGCTGCTTCCGCATCAACAGCCAGATACTCCCGCTGAAGACGCACCCACAGCACGGCTACGACCTGGCCGATCTGCCTGGTGCTGACGACATTATCAACCGTTTCAAGGAGAGCCGTAGATTCGCCAAGGGACATAACCTGCGGACCTGTTTTCACCCGGACCAGTTCGTGGTGCTGAACTCGACTCGCCCGGAAGTCGTCGAGGCATCCCTCCGGGAGATCGAGTACCAGGCCGAGGTCGCCGAGTGGGTGGGTGCCGATGTCATCAACATCCACGGCGGCGGCGCTTTCGGCGACAAGGACAAGGCGCTGGCCGACTTCGCCCGCAACCTCAACCGGCATTCGTCGAGGGCCAGAAAACGCCTGACCGTGGAGAACGACGACAGAATCTACACCCCTGCCGATCTCCTTCCCCTGTGCCGGGCCGAAGGCGTTCCGCTGGTGTACGACGTGCATCATCACCGCTGCAACCCGGACGATATGAGCGAGGAGGAGGCGACCGGACAAGCCCTCGCCACCTGGGATCGGGAGCCGTTATTCCACATTTCCAGCCCCATCGAAGGCTGGAAAAGTCCGAAGCCAGAGCGGCATCACGATTTCATCGACGTGAAGGATTTTCCGAAGTGCTGGCACGGTCTTGACCTGACGGTAGAAGTGGAGGCCAAGGCGAAGGAAGTGGCCGTGTTGAAACTGAAAAAGCACCTTGAGAAACGAGCGAGAACTCGCCGAAACAGGATCGTGCAACAAGGCGACTGAGCCGGGGGATCATGCTGTCGTGCTGGCAAGCGCTTTCTGGATTGCCTCTCGAATTCCCATCGGCCTGATCGGGAATAGGTCCAGAGCGGTTTTGTCTCGAACGACCGTGGGGTTCTTCAGCCCCTCGATCAGGTGCCGTCCGACCTCAAAACTAGCGGGCGTCACCAGGGCCAGCCACAGGCTCGACAGGTAAGGCGTCAGCACCGGGACCGAGATCAGCCAGCGCCGCATTCCTTTCTGCCGGGCGTATTCCCGGATCATGCCGCCGTAGGTCGTGACATCCGGGCTGCCGATCTCGAAGATGCGGCTCTCGCTTGGAGGCAAATCCTTCGACGCCAGAAGGTAGGCGAGTACGTCGTCCACGGCGATGGGCTGTGTGGGCGTCGTCAGCCAGCGGGGGCAGAGCATGATTGGCAGGCGGTCGGTCAACGACTTGACCAGATCGAAGGACAGGCTGCCCGTGCCGATCACCAGGGAAGCCCGGAACTCGGTGGTTTCCACGCCAGAATCCCGAAGAATTTGGCCGACCTCGTGACGGCTGCGCAAGTGCGGGGAAAGTTTCGGGTCGGCGTCGTCGCCCAGGCCACCCAGGTAGATGATGCGCCGCACCCCGGCATTCCTTGCGGCCTGGGCAAAATTCGTCGCCGCCTGGCGGTCCTCCTTCTCGAAGTCCTTCGACCCGGACATCAGGTGGACGAGGTAGTAAGCCATCTGGACCCCTTGCAACGCTCGGTCGAGAGAAGCCAGGTCCAGAACGTCACCCTGCACAATCTCGGTGCCGGGCTGCACACGAGGCCGCATCTTCTCCGGGCTGCGGGCCAGGCAGCGCAGCCTCACCCCCTGCTTTTCCAGCAGCGGGATCAGCCGACCGCCGACGTAGCCGCTGCCACCAGTCAGCAGGATCAGAGGTCGGTTTTCATCGTCCACGTTTGCCATCGGTCCTCATTCCACGGGGCGAAAGCCCGTCGTGTTGTGCATTTTACGGCCTGCCGGTTCTAAAAATAGCAGTGGCGGCTCGGAGGGAGTTCGAGGGGTGTCGATGCTTTTCTTGCGTAGACCAACGGCGGAAACGATCCGGGCATTTCTGGCGGCGCAGGCCAGGCTCGATCTCACCTACTCGGCGGTGGGCGCAACTGCCACAAGTCCCCCTGCCGGCTACGTCGTGGACCACACCCGCACAAGGCTGGGTACGGGCGAGAAGGTCTTCGCCGCCGCAAAAGCGGCTCTGGAGCGCTGGCAGCAGTTCGGCCTCGGCTGGCTGGAGGCGAGTCCAGAGGACACGCCCATCAAGGAAGGGCAGGTGGTGGCGATCCTGGCCCGTTCCATCGGCCTGTGGTGGCTCAACGCCTGCCGCATCGTGGCCGTGGTGGACGAAGATGGGCCGGTGAAGCGCTTCGGTTTCGCCTACGGCACGCTGCCGGACCATGCGGGGAGCGGGGAGGAGCGGTTCCTGGTCGAGTGGGACCGAGCAGACGACAGCGTGTGGTACGACATCCTGGCCTTTTCCCAACCTCGACATTTCCTGGCACGGATCGGCTACCCGTGGGTGCGACGGACACAAAAGAAGTTCGGTCGAGAGTCGGCGGCGGTCATGCGCCGGGCGGTAAGTGCGGTGGTTTGACCGTGCGGCGCTCAAGGCACTGTCATCGCCGCCCGTTTCTCGGCCACAAAACGAAGGTGATGGCGCAGGTGGTTAATGGCGTGCAGGAGCAGTTGACGCAGCGTCACCAACCCGGTTTCGCTGTGGACGGCGGTGCGTTGCCAGACATCGGGGGCGACCAGCCTGAGCGTGCGGGCCACCTGTCGCCTGGTGACGGCCACCAGGTCGAGTTCCAGTTCCAGGTCGTGTTCCTGGTAGCGCAGCGGCTCCGGGTAGCGGGAACCATTGGCACCGAGCAAAAGCGGTCGATCCATCGCCACGGTGCGTTTCATGCGGTCGGCGAAGAACTGCTCGCAGTCGGCGACGTGACAGACCACTTCGAGCGTACTCCACTTGCCGGCGACCGGGCGTGAGCGCAGTTGCTCGACCGTCATGCCGGCGACGGCGAGGCGCAGTTCCTCGACGCCTCGCTCGTAGGCCGAGATCAGGTCGGCGGGGGTGAGGGCGGGGTCGTCCCGCTGGGCGTCGGCGACCGTCGTTGGCGCTGGCATAGCCTGGGCCTCCAGGGTTCACTCGAAGGACACCGCCACCAGCGCCTCCAGCTTCCGGTCGAGCATGGCGGCGGTGGGGGCGATCCGGTCGTTCCCGAACTGGCCGAACAGCGAGGACGGCCTGTCGTACTCCACGCAGGTTTTGCCCTGCCCGTCCTCGTAGATCAGCACCCGTAGCGGGGCGTACAGGCTCGCTCGGATGTCGTGCTGCGTCATCTGGAGGGCGAACAGCGGGTTGCCGACGACGTACTGGACCGCCTTCCGCTTCTGGCCGGCCAGGCGCAGCAGCGAGCCGTGGTCTTGCGTGCCGAACAGCATGAAGCCGCTCGGCCCGGCCATCGCCTCGATCTTGGCCCTCGCCGCCTGAGTGTCGCCGCCTTCCGTTGCCGCTCTGCGCACGTCGCCGTCGAACTTACCAAGCTGCCGCTCGAAGGCTTTGGCAACTTCCTCGAACGGCTTTTTCGTTTCCAGGTGAACGTGTTCAACAGGAATGCGAGTGGTGTTCATCTCTTTCCCCTCTTGGCGATGTGTCGCAGAGCGACCAAGAACGAAAACGCCACCAACCAGGGCGGCGCATACGGCCACGGAGAAAACCGGAACGGTCCAGCGCTGTTGAAATGTCATCCTTGTTCCTCACTTGTCGTTTGCGGGCGACCCTGGCGTAGTTTCATGCAGGTACTCAACGCCCGTGCCACCAGCCTGCCGGCGTTACCCTTGACATCGCACTCGACGTAGCCCAGGGTGCTGCCCGCCTTGACGACCCTGGCCTCGGCGGTCAGCCTCCCCTGGCGCACGGGGCGGAAGAAGTTGATCTTCAACTCGACGGTGGTGAACGTCTCGCCCTCTGGCAAAGTAGCGGCGTAGGCGAAACCCATCGCTGCATCGGCCAGGTCGCAGTAGACGCCGCCGTGCAGGGTGCCCATCGGGTTGTGATGGCGCTCATCGGCCTCCATCTCGAAGACGGCCCGACCCGGTTCGATCAGCTTCAGGACGAATCCCAGGAGTCGGCCAATCGGGGGCGGGGGAGCTTCGCCTTGCTGCATCTTCTGAGCAAGTTCAAGGATCATTGCCATGCTTTCTCCCATCTCTCAAGTCGGCCAGGCGGGCTTGCCCTCGACCTTCTGGCCGTCAGCGGTGCCGCCTTCGATCACACTGTCC
>CAVVPN010000004.1:0-1340909 GCA_963750165.1 uncultured Gemmataceae bacterium
TATGAAGCCGCTGCTCTAACCGCTGAGCTACCCCGCCAAAGTATTACTACACTTCGACTTGCGACCTGTTTTGCACCCGGGTGTATTTCTCTGACTCCGCTTCTGACACCTCGACACCACTTCGCCGGACGGTAGCATTGGAAAAAGTGGCCGATTCGTCGCAACCGAATCGGCCATGAACACAATGACCGCCGTTTCGAGGAGTCAGTCACCCTATCCAACGACAATTCTACAGCGCCGGCCAAGCCGAGCAAGCCCTACCCCGACTTCCCAAGGACCAGCCCGCAGCAAGTCAAATCAAAGCGGTCAGTTCATTTACAGATGCCGAGCCGACGCTCAGTGCAGCGGAGGATCTGGACGTTTGTGCCTGTGTTCGTTCGCCTCCGCAGTAGGATAGCAAGCGCAATCTCCGGCAGCTGGCAAAGAAGTATCGCCACATCAAGCATGGCGAACTCCACCGCGAGGGATCGGCGGGGCAGCGTCCAACCCGTTGAGGTGCCGGACGCCGCCCCACCAGGGAAACACTCCGCCGCCGCTTATTTCCCCGTCCCGCCCGTCAGCGCGAAACGCAACACGGCCCAGTTGGCGGTGCCGACCAGGAAGGAGCAGCCGTCCGGCGCGAACGTGACGCAGCGACCGCAGTCGCCACACTGGCCCAGGTCGATGCGATCAACCTCCCGGCCGCTCGCCAGGTCCCACACCCGCACGGTCAGATCGTCGCTGACCGACACGGCCAGTTTGCCGTTCGGGGAGAAGCACACCGCGGTCACCCAGTTCTTGTGGCCGCGGAGCGTCTTGCGTTCCCAGCCCGTGAGCACGTCCCAGAGCTTGACGGTATGGTCCTGGCTGCCGGACAGCAACTCGCTGCCGTCCGCCGACAGTGCCACGCACGTCACCTCGTCCTGATGGCCCTTCAGCACCTGCGGTTTGCGGACACCGGGGTTTTCGGGCTGGTCCCAGATGCGCAGCGTGTGGTCCGCGCTGCTGGAAATGGCGAGCCAGGCGTCCGCGGCCAGCGCCACGCCCGAGACGCCGTGAGCGTGGCCCTCCAGCAACCGCAGTTCCTTGCCGGCCGCCACGTCCCACAACCGCACCGTGCGGTCAGTGCCGCCCGACAGCGCCCGCTTGCCGTCGCGGCTGAACGCCACGCCGGTCACGCGGTCGGTGTGGCCGCTGAAGGTGCGGAGCGGTTGGCCCGTGGCGGCGTCCCACAGCTTGACGCTGCGGTCGTTGCTGCCGCTGAGCAGGTGCTTGCCGTCGGCGGACAGCGCCAGGCAGGTGACGGCCTGCGCGTGGGCGAGAAAAGCCTGCCCCGGCCTGCCGGTGATGGCGTCCCAGCGCTGGATGGTGCGGTCGGTGCCGGCAGAGTACAGCGTCTTGCCGTCGGGTGACAGCACCACGGCGCTCACCGGCGTGCGATGTTCGCCACCGTCGCAGTGCAACACCTTGCCGGTCGCCGCGTCCAGCAGCATCACAAATGAGCCGCTGACGATCCGCACCTGTCGGTCGTCCGCCGTGAAGTCCAGGTGCCCCGCCAGGCGCGGCAGGGGCACCGACCAGCGTTTTTTGGCGCCCGCCAGTTCCCACACGGCGACGCTGTAGTAATAAATGTCCCTGTCAGGCCAGCCGGAGGCGTCCAAGCCGCTGTGACCGTTGATCTGGGCGAGTTTCTTGCCGTCCCGAGAAACCGCTAGTTGGATTGACCCGCCAGTTGGAAGGGGCGGCAGGGTGTTCGGCGGGTTTGAGGCGGACGAATCCGGCAGGGTGCCGAGCACCTTGCCGGTCGCGGTGTCCCAGATTTTCACCTCATCCAACAGAGCTGCGGCCAGTTGTTTGCCGTCCGGCGAGAGCGCGAGGGTGTAGCTCACGGGCGTCTTCTCCCCGACGGCGCGTACAAGTTTGCCCGGGGCGAGATCCCAAATTTTGATGCTGAGTTTCCCATCATCGTTCTCGGGAAACGCAGCGAATCGGCCGTCAGCCGATACACTCGGGTAGTCGCCATCTGTGTAGATTTTCCGGAGTTGCTTGCCCGTTTCCAGGTCCCACAACGCAACGGGGCTATTACTGATGCTGGTCAGTCCGCGCCGGCCGTCTGGGAGCATGACCACCCAGGACACCTCGCTTCCTGCGCACGTCCAGCGCCGGAGCTCCTTGCCGCTTTCCAGGTCCCAGACGGCCAGGGTGAGCACCTCCTCATCCGTCTCGCCGGGCGACCACGCCCCGAACGCCCGTTTGCCGTCCGGGGCCACGGACAGACACTGGATGCGGCCCTTTTTGACATGAATGACGCAGTGCCGCTTATCGCTCTCGACCTCGCGGACGGTGATGACGGAATCTTCGCACCGATCCTCGCCGCGGCTGATGACGCGGCTGGTCACGACCCGTTTCCCATCTGCGGTGTAATGCCAGGTACGACCGCGAGCGATTTCCGGTTCCGGCGTGCCGTACACCGTGACGAGTTTGGTGTGTTTGGTCTTGAAAACGTCCGCGTAGCAGGCGGGCAGTTCCGTTGCCGGGGTCTGCTTTTCGCCAGCCGCCACGGGAACGCCCGCCAGGGCCGTGAACGCCAATCCAAGCAATCCGACCGCACTCCAGCTGCGTCGCATGGCGAACTCCATCGAGAGGGATCGGCGGGGCAGCGCCCGGCCCGTTGAGGTGCCGATCACCGCCCCGCCACTGACCAAAGCCATCACGGGGGCGACGTGGGCAGGATTTCCTCATACTCGGAGTTATCCTCGTGTTCGCCGACACGGGCCGGCACGATTACCAGGTCGTCGTTCATTTCGGCGCGCGTGAACAGTTTGCGGAACTTGGTGATGAACAGCCCCGCCTGCACATGCCCGGTCAGTTCCTGTAACCGGCGCACGTCCTCGGCCGGCGCCTCGCGCACCAGATAACCATTGGGCCGATGTTGCTGGGCGGCCTGCAGGCGGGCCTGGATGACCTTGATAATCGCCGGACCGCGTTTCGCGTCTTTCAGGTCGGCCGCGGTGAAGCCCGCATCGACGTTGGGCACCTTCTCTGAATACGGCGCCGCGCCGCTCAGCACCTTGATGTTCTCCGCGGTCAGTCGCCGTGCCCATTCCATCGTCGTGGCGACGCGACCCTGCTTGTTCGGCCGGGGCCGCTGGCCGGCGACGAAATCGAAGCCGAGGTCGTGGCCGCGCTTGAGCAGTTGCGGGGTTTGCTGCTCGATGGCCTTGAGCCAGTCGGCGCCCTTGCCGGGCAGTCCGCCGGGGGTGCAGCCGGAGGCGGCCTGGAGCATGGGCACCCACTGGTACTGGTAACTCATGTCGTTCTGGAGATCGACCTTGAACGGCGCCTGCACGTAGAACAACGCCTCGGTCTTATCTTTCACCGAAATCTGCGTGATCTTCAGCGGGTAAACGAGTTTGTCGCTGGTGAACTGGAAGCGCGTGGGGGTGACTTCTCCCGCATAGGAGCCGTCCTTGTTCTTCTTCATCTGCATGGTGTCGATCTTCATCACCGTGAACACCCACTTCTTCTGCACATAGAAGTTCAAGGTCGCCTCATCGCCGGCGTAACTGTACTTGTTCGCTTTCAGCCAGGCAAAGAGTGCATCGGCGCGATTGGCCTCGATGATCTTGTAGTCCAGCGAACCCACCACTCCTTGTTCCAGCACCACTACCGCCGGTTTTGGTTTTGCATGCTGCAAGCCAAGCATGCCGCCACCCATGCCGCCCATCATGCCGAAGCCGCCCATGCCCATGCCGCCCATGCCCCCCATGACGGGCAGCAGCTTGGAGTGGGGAAATTCATGACTTTTCAGGATGGAGTACACCGCGAGGTGCTTGAAGAAGTCGCGCGGCATCTCATGCAGTTTCGGCTGCGTCGGCGTCGGAATCACCATGCCGAAGTCGAGCGCGTTGCCCTCGAACTTGGGCTGCACCGTGAACGACTCCAGCTTCTTCGCTGGATCCCAGGTAATGAACACTTTTTGGGCCGGCTGCAGAATATCGGCATTCTGCGCCGAGAAGTAGCAGCAGGCGGCGTCGGCGCCGGTCGCGCCGAACAGCGCCAGCGCCAGCGCGGCCAGGTAAACGGAGCGGGTCCGCATGGTCGAATCCTCTCAAGGATTGATGGGGTTCGTTCCCTTTCTGTATAGTCAATGGCGGACGGAAAGTATTGCTGCGCGAATCCAGTAGGACGAACGCGACAAACCGCGCAACTTCCGCGCCGCGTTGCCTTTTTTCCCGGCACCGCCGGCCGCCGGCAATTCGCCTTGACCCCTTCGCCTCTTCCGGTCAATAATCCCGACGCTTTTCCCAGCGGGGGTAAGGACACCTGCAAGACCCGATGGAACGGACCATGTCAGCGATTTTGAACAAGACCAACGGTATCGCCAACGGCTCCATCCTGGAGGATCTGCCGCCGCAGGAAATCGCCACCCATCCACCGGCCGACAAGGTACGGGCACTGCAGCGGCTGCTGGGCGAACCCGCCTGCCGCCAGCTGGGCATCTACCCGATTCCCAGGGAATTCAAGCTGTCGGTCGTCATTCCCGTCTACAACGAGAAGCAGTGGATCTGCGAGCTGATCCGCCGCGTCCGGGCGGTGCCGATCAACAAGGAAATCATCGTCGTGGACGATTGCAGCACCGACGGCACCCGCGATCTGCTCGCGACGCTGGAGGGCGACGACCTGCACATCCACTACCAGCCGCACAACCAGGGCAAGGGGGCAGCCCTGCGCGAGGGCTTCCGCCGCGCCACCGGTCAGGTGATCCTGGTGCAGGACGCCGACCTGGAGTACGACCCGTCGGAGTATCCACGGCTCATCCAGCCGATCATCGAGAACCAGGCCGACGTGGTGTATGGTTCGCGCTTCATCGGCGAGAGCCATCGCGTGCTGTATTTCTGGCACTCCGTGGCCAACAAACTGTTGACCACCATGTCCAACATGTTCACCAACCTGAACCTGACCGATATGGAGACGTGCTACAAGGTCTTCCGTCGTGAAGTGCTCGAAGGTATCACGCTCCGGTCGAACCGCTTCGGCTTCGAGCCGGAGGTCACCGCCAAGATCGCCAAGCGCAAGAATCCCTCGTGGCGCATCTTCGAGATCCCCATCAGCTACTCCGGCCGCACCTACGAGGAGGGCAAGAAGATCGGCCTGAAGGACGCCGTGCAGGCGTTCTTCTGCATCGTGCGCTACTGGCTGTTTAATTGACTTGCTTGCTCCCCTCGCCCCCTTCAGGGGGCGAGGGGAGCAAGACCGCGCGACGCCGTTTAGAGGCCGGCGCCGCGCGGCCGCCCGTGGCAGGGATCGCCCACCGGAACGAGAGGAGATGGCATGCGACCCTATCTCGTGGCGCTGGCCGTGAGCGCCGCGCTGGCGTGCGCCGCGCGCGCCGGCGAACCGATCTACATCGACGACGCCGCCCTGCACGCGGTCCAGTTTGTGGACCCGCGCGTCGGCTGGGCCGTGGGCGACGACGGTGTCGTCTGGCACACCATCGACGGCGGCGGCACCTGGGAGCCGCAGCCGACCTACACACGCGCGTCCTTCCGCTCGCTGCATTTTCTCGATACCCTGGTGGGCTGGGTCGCTGGCCGCGAGGAGCTGCCCGGTGGCGGCAGCGCCGGCGTGCTACTGTACACGCGCGATGGCGGCGAGAGCTGGCACCGTGTGCTGGCCAACGCGGTGCCCGGCATCAATCATGTGCGCTTCGGCGATCCGAAAACGGGCTATCTGCTGTGCGATGCCACGGACCAGTACGCCGCGGGTGTCTTCCGCACGCAGGACGGCGGCCGTACCTGGAAGCCGTTGCCGGGGCCGCGCGGCCCGGGCTGGCTGGGCGGCGATTTCGCGGACGGCGGTCATGGCGTACTGACGGGGCCGTGGGCCCGGATGGCGCTGCTGAGACCCGACGGCTTCGGCGGCGCCGACCTGGACAGGAACATCCTCGGTGGCCGCAACCTGCGCGGCGTGCTGCTGCGCGACCAGAAAGGGGTCGCCGTGGGCCAGGCTGGCCTGGTGCTGACCAGCGGTAGCGGTGGGGCCCGCTGGGGTTTCCCCGACCTGAAATTGCCCGAGGAAGTGAAGAAGGTGCTGGACTTCCACTGCGTCGCCGGTGCCGGCGAGCACGTCTGGGTGGCGGGCCGGCCCGGCTCGGTCGTGCTGCACAGCGGCAACCGCGGCAGTGACTGGAAGGTGCAGAAGACCGGCCAGCCGCTGCCGCTGAACGGCATCCACTTCTTCGACGAGAAACGTGGCTGGGCGGTGGGCGAATACGGCACCATTCTGCACACCGCGGACGGCGGCCACACCTGGGCGGTGCAGCAGCGCGGCGGCCAGCGTGCGGCGCTGCTGACGGTCAACGCCCGGCCCGGCGACTGTCCCTTCGACACTCTGGCCGTGCTCGGCGCGGAGGAGGGCCACCTGACGACGGCCCTGCGCGTGACCGCGGCGGACTCGCGCTCGGCGGCGTTCGCGCGGGCCAGCGATCCGCAGCGCTTCCACACGGCGGTGCGCCAGGCCGGCGGCGGCAGCGGCGAACTGCTCTGGGAATTCCCCGTACCGCAGCACCTGGCCAACGCGGACAAACAGGAGCTGCTAACATACTGGAACGAGCTGCACGCCGGCGACGCGGGCAAGCAGCTGGTGCGGCAACTGGTGCTGGCGCTGCGGATGTGGCGGCCGGATGTGGTGCTGGTCGATCACCCCGACGGCAAGGCGACCGGCAACGCCGCCGGCGCCCTGGTTGCCGAGGCGCTGCACGAGGCGTTCGCCCAGGCCGGTGACCCGCTGGCCTTTCCCGAACAACTCGAACACCTCGCCCTGCAGCCGTGGACGGTGTCCAAGGTGTACGCCCGCTGGGACCGGCGTCCGGAAGCGCACGTCACCGTGGACAACTCCCACGACCTGCCGCGCCTGGAGACGAACGCCCGTGAGTTCGCGGCCGGGCCGGCGGGGCTGATCGCCGAGGCCGCCGTCAGCCTGCCGGCGGATCGGTACTACCGTCTGCTCGACAGCCGCAGCGATGGCGCCGCGGCGCTGAAGCACCTGCTGGCCGGTGTGCCGGCGTCGCCCAACGGCGCGTGCCGCCGCAGCCTGGGGCCGCTCGTCGAGCAGAAGCCGGAAGTCGTCAAGGCGATCAAGGCCTGTCGCAACCTGCGGACGCTGGCCGAGGCGCCGGCGGGCGATCTGGTGAGCCCGGAGAAGATGCTGGCGCTGTTCGGGCCGGCGCTGAAGCAGGTGCCGGCCGACCGCGGCGCCGCGGCGCTGCACGCGCTGGCCGGCCTGTACGCCCAGCGCGGTCAGTGGCTGCTGCGCGCGAGACGTATCTGCTGCTGGCCGACCGCTACCCGCAGAGCCCGCGTGCGGTGGACGCTTACCGCTGGCTGGTGCGGCACAACAGCAGTACCGAAGCCCGCCGCCGCCAGGAACTGAGCCAGTTCGTGGCCGTGTCGGCGACCGCCTTCCCCGAAACACTGCTGACGGCGCCCGAACCGGGGCAGCAGTTCACGCCCGCGGCGGCCCCGCAGGCGCGGCTCACGTTCCTGAGCAACCAGGAGGAGTCGCGGCAGTGGCACAAGGGGAGTTTGGAGATCGCCAAACGGCTGGAGAAACTTGGGCCGCTGTTCGTCACGGACCCGGCCCTGCAGTTCTGCGTGCAGGCGTCGCGGCGGCAGCTCGGCGACCTCAAGCAGCCGCTGGAATGGTACGGCACCTTCCGCCTGAGTCTGAAGGACGGCCCCTGGTACACCGCCGCGGCCCAGGAACTGTGGCTGTTCAACCGCCTCGGGCCGCCACCGCGGCCGACCGCCGTCTGCCGTCAGGCCGAGCAGCGCCCGTACCTCGATGGCAAGTTCGACGACCCGTGCTGGCAGAACGCCCAGTCGCAGATTTTGCAGGACGCCGTGCAGAAGACCGCGAAGGACTACCGCACGGAGGTGCGGCTGGCCTACGACCAGAAGTTCCTGTACCTGGCGGTGCGCTGCCAGCACCCGAAGGGTCAGCGGCTGCCGCCGGTGCAAGCGCGGCCGCGCGACGCCGACCTGCGGCCGTTCGACCGCGTCAGCTTGCTGCTCGACCTGGACCGCGATTATTCCACGTACTTCCGGTTGGAGATCGACCAGCGTGGCTGCGTCTGCGAGGACTGCTGGGGCGACCGCTCCTGGAACCCGCAGTGGTACGTGGCCATCCACAGTGAGGAGGAGTGGTGGCAGGTGGAGGCGGCCATCCCGCTGCATGAGTTGACGAAGGACGGCATCGCCATGTCCAGCGCCTGGGCCTGCAACGTGGTGCGGACGCTGCCCGGCCGCGGCGTGCAGGCGCTGTCCGTGCCGGCGGACGTGGAACCGCGGCCCGAGGGCATGGGCCTGTTGCTGTTCCAGCCGAGCCTGCCGAAGATGGCGCCGGTCGCGCATTGATATACTTCGAGTGGTGCCGCGCCGCAGGGCCGTGACGGGCCGTGGCGCGGCGGCACTCGGGGGCGTTTCATGATCCGAATTCTGCTGTATCTGGGCATCGGGCTGGTGGTCGGCACGGCGAGCGGGGCGCTGGGCATTGGCGGCGGCGTGCTGCTGGTGCCGGCGCTGATCTGGCTGTGCGGCATGGACCCGCAGCACGCCGCCGGCACCACGCTGGCGGTGCTGGTGGTGCCGGTGGTCCTGCCGGCGGTGCTGCAGTACGCGCGGGCGGACAAGCTGGACGTATGGGCGGCGTTGTGGGTGGCGGGGGCGTTCGCCGTGGGCAGTTTTCTGGGCGCTTACCTGCTGACGAACCATTACCTGCCCGACCGGCAACTGCGATTGCTGTTCGGTCTCGTGATGATCTACATCGCCATCCGCTTCATCCTCGCCTCGAACTCCGAGGCCGCGACGGCGGCGGTGGGCCTGACCGCCGTGCTGTTCGCCTGGGTGGGTTTCCTGTGCCTGCGCGCCTGGGCCGCCGCTACCCCGCGCCGCCGCTGTTTCACGAGCGGATGTCGCAGGCGCGCGACCAGGGGCACGGCGAGACGGATTATTCCATTTGACTACGCCAGGGCATGTCGAAATGTTGGCAGTGGCTGACGCCCCCCGCTAGTCGAAAGCAACCCCCGCGGTCAGTTCATGCGCGTCAGCCTGGCGGGCGGCTCCACCTTGAGCGTACACTGATTCGGGCCCACTGGCAGCTTGCTTTTGATGTTAATGTTGCGCACCTCGAAGCGGTACGAGCCGTCGGTTACCGGCAGGAACTCGATATAGCAGTCCTTGAAGTCGCGCTCGTCCTTGGCGACCAGCTGCGTCTCCGGGCCCCAGACGATCAGGTCGATGTCCGTGTTGCGCTGGCTGTAGACATACACCTTGGTCCGCTGGCCGGCCTTGAGCTTGACCTCGTAGGTGATGGACTGGCCGCAGCCGAT
This sequence comes from uncultured Gemmataceae bacterium, assembly GCA_963750165.1. Classification (GTDB taxonomy): domain Bacteria; phylum Planctomycetota; class Planctomycetia; order Gemmatales; family Gemmataceae; genus CAVVPN01. The sequence goes on from CAVVPN010000004.1 coordinate 9,371, forward strand.
CGGGAATTCGCGCACGTTGCCCGGGTCGTTGATGGCGTTGACGATCACGACGGCTGCGATGCCGACCACCACTGCCACCACCGCGGCCAGGCCGATGGCCATGACCCAGCGCAGTTCCTTGAACTGCGTCTCCGGCCGCGACCGCGGCGGCACGGCCCAGCCGCGCGGGTCATCGTCGTATTTCCGGTACGACTCGTCGCGGCGGTCGGGGTACTCCGGGCGCTGCTGCCGTGCGTCCTCCTGCCAGCGCTCCAGCGGCGTTTGGCCGGACGATGGCGCCGGCGCCACGACGGGCACGGGCTCCGCCAGCACGGCGGTGACCACGCCACCGTCGGGCAGCAGGCCCTCCACCGATCGCGCCGGCACCCATTGCGGCAAGCGCTCGTTCCAGACCAGATCTTGCGGCTGCAGGCGGCCGGTCGCCGCCTGTTGGTGAAGCTCCTCTTCCGAGACCGGCCCGTAGCGGCGCCCGGACGAGGTGTAGTACCACTGCTCGGACATTGGGCTGCTCCTCCCGGATCAGGATGGCCGCCGGCAGCGAGGGCGCGGCGGCGTCCCGGTCGCGTGCAGCGGCGCTGAAGTTTAGTGCGCGTTTCGGCGGCGCGGACGAAAAAATTCCCATCGCACAGTGCGCAATCCGGGTTAGCGCAAACAACCCTCCCGGCGCTGGGAGATCATTCCCAGCGCCGGGAGGGTTGCTGTTGGCACGTCCCATTAGAGCCGTTCACACTTGGTTTGCGCACAGCCTGTGGGACGGCTCTCCAGAGCCGTCCTTGTCTCGGAGACGGCTCTGGAGAGCCGTCCTACGGGGCGTGATCCACGCGGCTGTGAACCGCTCTAGTGACAATGGTCACCGGGGCAAGGGCGGCATCATGCACCCCGGCGGCACGCACGTGGGGGTCGGGGCGGGGCAAGCCGCGGGCAGCGGCGAAGCCGAGATCGTCCCGGGGCCGTTCACGGTAAATCCACCGGTTTTCAGATTGATGCTGATGCTGTCAGCGACGACGCGGGCGGGGCGGCCTGGCGTCTTGAACTCGATGCTGACACCACCTTCAAAGGTCAGCATGTCCCCGTTTTCCCAGTAGTCACTGCGCGTAATCTTGATGCCTTTGGCCTCAGCCTCGAACAGGTCCGTGACGATGCGAATGTTGTGCTCGCCAAGCATCACCTGCATCCTGGTAGAGGGAGACGACTGGACCGGCACGCACGGGAAAGCGCACACCTTCGGCGCCGGGCTGGCGGCCGGGACCGGCATGCACGGGCACACCTTCACGGCCGGCACCTTCACGGCGCCGCTCAGGTTCATGCGAATCATGATGACCTTCATGCCGGCCGCCGCCTGCCTGGCACAGCAGCCGTCCTTGGTGCAGCAACAATCCTTGGTGCAACCGCCGTCCTTGCAGCAGGCGCACTCGGCGGGACAGGCGCACTTGGCGGCGCCGCACGCCTTGGCGGCCTTGCAGCAGCAGCCGTCCTTCGCGCAGCCGCAGCCCTTGGCGGGCACCGGCTCCTCACAGGCTTCCTGATCGCCGGCCTGTTCCGCGCCACGCATCGCCTCAACTTCGGCATTCGCGAACCGCTGCAACAGGCAGCACTCCGGACACGACGGGAACAGTTTCATGGCGATTTGTGCCATGTGTGCCGCGGCCTCGCAATGGCCCGTCGCCAAAAAGAAGCGCACCTGCCGCAGATACATTTGCTTGGCATACTCCGTCGGCCAACTGGCCATCGCCGCGGCGACCCCGGCGCAGTGGTCGGCGTACTCCGCCTGGCTGCGGGCGATCGCCTCGAACACGCGCTGACAGGCCTCCGGGGTGCTGCACGGCGTCGCCTGGCAGGGGGTGGGCGTCGCGGCCGGGTAGAGGATGGCGGGCACCTCGAAGTAGTAGGGGGCGCGCACGGCGCGTTGACATTCGGGCATCTGCTGGCAGGGGGCGTCTGGCGGCTGTGCGCCGGCACGGCCGCAGGACTGGCCCCAGCTGCCGCCCACGCCCAGCGTTACCACCATCATCGCCGCCAGCCACCAACGAGTCAGGGTCATCTGCACTTCCTCCTGGATCCGATGCGGTTCGGACACGGGAGCGGCGTATAGCAGACGCCGCGCGGCCTGTCTGCGCCAGATCTTCTGGGAGGCTTCTGAAAGTTGGCGAGCGGCGCGGCGTCGGCTACTCCTTGAAGCGGATATTCTTGACCTGCATTGCCCCGAACTCGGCGCGGAGCATGAGCGGCGTCGCCTGTGCCTTCGCCTTCGACGTGCGCACTGTCGCGCCATTGATCTTGTGCTCAACCTTGTCCCCGGAGACAATTACCTCAAAGGTGTACCATTCGCCCTCCTTGACGTTCTTGTTCTCCTTGTTGCCCGGCACGATGTCGAACTTGGTGCCCCGCAGAAATACGTCGTTGTTGCACTTCGGCCCGGGGTTGAACTCGAACTTGATGTGAACGTCCTTGCCGAACGCGCGGACGGTTTCGATGTAGGAGTCGCCCTTGACGGCGGGGTCGTAGACCAGCTTGCCCTCAACCACCTTGAATCGGCCCTTGTACGCTTCGGTCTTGCCGTCCAGCGCGGCTTTCTTGCCCTTGGCCTCGCGCCAGCCGTCAAGGTTCTTGCCGTTGAACAGCAGCGTGAAGCCGGGTTCCACCTTGTCGCCGGCGGTAAGGTGGTGGGTGGCAAGCAACAGCAGGCTCAGCATCGCAACGGGCAACAGATAGGACAGGCGTCGCATGGGTAACCTCTCGGGAAAGTGGGTTTCCTGGCGGGTCTGGCGAAATCGGGGTGAAGATATTCTAGGAAAACGGGCCGCCGACAGCCGGACTTGCTGATTTTGCTGATTCTATCAACTTTACCCACCACGCCAGACATACCGCTGACTCTGGAAATGTGAATAAAAACCTCATGAAACCGACGCACATACCTAACGAAGTTCCGCCACATTGATGTAAACTGCCGACTGGGGCGGACGCCACCGCCGCCCTTTCCAGTCCTGGGGGCGAATTTATGCGCATACTGTACGCGGTCCACGGTTACGGGCGCGGCCACGCCACGCGTGCGCTGGCCCTGTTGCCGGAGTTGGCCCGACGCCATCAACTGCTGGTCCTCGCCGGCGGCGACGCCCACGCCGCCATCTGGCCGGACTTCTCCGCCGTCCGCATTCCGACGCTCGGCTTCGCCTATGGACGTGGCAGCGGCAAGCGCTCCAACTGGCACACCCTGCGCCGCAATCTGTCCGCGGCCCTCGACCTACTGTTGCACGGCCCGACCTTTGACATGGTGCGCGACATCGTCCGCGAGTTCGCGCCCGACGTGGTCATCTCCGACGCCGAGGCCTGGTCGCATCAGGTCGCCCGCCACCTGAACATCCCGCGCATCGGCATCGATCACATCGGCATCCTGGCCCACTGCCGCGTACCCGTCGAATGGCGCGACCGCCTGGAAGCCCGGCTGGACACGTTCGTTTACCGCACGCTCATGGGTCAGCCGGAGCGCGTCATCGTCTCCAGCTTTTACGACGCCGCGCCGCGCCATGCTGGGGTGGTCGTGGTCGGCACGCTGCCGCGCGACGCCGTGCGCGAGATGAAGCCGACGCGCGGCGACCACCTGCTGGCATATTTCAACCGCGGCGAGGAGCAGCTGCGGCCGACGCTGCTACGAGCGCTGGAGCACGCGGGCTGTCCGGTCCACGTCTACGGCACAGGGCGGCGCGGCCGACACGGCTCGCTGATGTTTCTACCGCACAGCAACCTGCCCTTCCTTGAAGACCTGGCGGCCTGCCGGGCCGTGCTGAGCACCGCCGGCAACCAGCTGATGGGCGAGGCGATTTACCTGGGCAAGCCGGTCATGGTGATGCCGGAGCACTGTGTCGAACAGCGGCTCAACGCCGCCGCGGTGGAGCGGTTGGGCATCGGTGAGCGCGTGTCGCGGCGTGAGTTCACGGCGGAGCGCATCCGGGCGTTCCTCGGCCGGCTCGACGGCTACGTCACCGCCATGAAGGCGCACGTCCGTGACGGCCGGCAGGAGACGCTGGCGGCGCTGGACCGCTTCCTGAAAGAGTTGGCCCCCGCTGCCTGGGCCGGGAAGCAGACGGCCACGCCGGTAAACCCCCTGTCCGTCGCCTCCTGAGCGGAGATCCCCATGCGGCCCTTTCGGCTGGCGCTGGCTGTTGTGCAGAACCGGCTCGGGACCGTGCCGCGGCCGGGCTGGTGTACATACCTCGTCTGTTACCGCTGCAACGCCCGCTGCAAGATGTGCGACTCGTGGCGGATGAAGCCCGGCCGCGAACTGACGCCGGCGGAGGTGCGGGTTGTCTTCGGCAAACTCGGCCGCCTGGACGTGGTGCGGCTCAGCGGAGGCGAGCCGTTCCTGCGCGATGACTTCGCGGAGGTGGCGGCAGCGGTGTGGGAGGCGTCGCGGCCCGGGGTGCTACACATCACCTCGAATGGCTCCTTCCCGGAGCAAATCGCCGCGTTCGCCGCCGGCTTCGCGCAGCCGGATCAATTACGCTTCATGATTTCCTTCGACGGCCTGGAATCGGAGCACGACGCCAGCCGCGGCAAGGACGTGACCTTCACGATCGCCTGCGAAAGTGTCGCGCGGCTGGCCGCCCTGCGTGAGCGATTGGGGATCGCAGTCAGCGTCAACCACACGGTCATCTCGCCACAGTCGCTGGAGGACCACGCCGGCCTGGTCGAGCGCTTCGCGCCGCTGGGCGTGGACGTTCACATGGTCCTGGCCTACTCGGACTCGGCGATGTACGGGGCCAAGCGCTTCGGCAAGCGGGCGACGGACCTCATCACGGACACGGGGTATCCGCTGCACCCAAAGCTGGCGGGCGCGGACGTGATTGGCTTCGTGCGGCGGCAGCTGCGGCAGCTGCGCGACATCCGCGATCCGCTGTTGAAGGTTGGCAAGCGCTACTATTTGCGTGGGCTGCTGGCGCGGCTGCGGCGGCAGGCGAACCCGCAACCGAAGCCGAAGTGCGTGGCGCTGCGCAGCCACGTGCGACTGTTGCCGGACGGCAGCGTGCCGGTGTGCCAGTTCAACACGGAGAAGGTCGGCAACCTGCTGACGCAGACGTGGGACGAGGTGTGGCACGGCGCGGCGACGGCGGCGGCCCGGGAGTGGGTGGACGGCTGCGTCGGCTGCTGGGCGGAGTGCGAGGTGATGCCCAGCGCGCTGTACACCGGCGATCTGGTTCGCGGGCTGGTGTGATCCGAGGACCAGAATCCGTGACGGTCAGGTGTTTTCGTGATTCGTATTTGGCCTGGTGCCGCCGGGTCAGCTCGACTTGATGTGCGGACTCGAAGCCCCTGGTTCGCGTGGCCAGGCACTGATGTCTGGCTGGGCGCCCTCCTCGTACCAGATCGAGACAAACACCTTGCTGGTGTCGAAACTGCCGCCGTTCGACGATTGGGTGAGGTGGACGATCCGGATGTCGGGGTGGGCGGCCAGCCAGGCGTTGATCTCCGCCTCCAGATCCCCCACATACCGGCCCCAGCTGCGGAACGAGGACTTGTCCTTGACGAACAGTTTTACCTTCATAACCCTGCCCTGCTACGCTTTTAGTCCAAGCTGCCGGCGCAGATCCTGCTGCACCTCGGCGGCGGAGCGCGCCCCATCCACGACCATCACCAGTTCTTTACGGCGAAACAACTCCAGGATGGGCTGCGTTTTGCTGTGATAATCTCGCAGGCGCGCGCGCACGGCTTCGGGGGTATCATCGGGACGGGCGATCAGTGCTGTGCCACAGACATCGCACGTGTTGGCCACCGCGGGTCGGTGGAAGATCAGGTTGTAATCCAGGCCACATTTCGGGCACAGCCGGCGGTTGAGGATGCGCTCCTGAACCACGGCATCGGGAACGTCGATCAGCAGCACGGCGTCGATATCGTAACTCTCCAGAAAAAACGCCGCTTGCGGAGCGTTGCGCGGGAAGCCGTCCAGGATGAAACCATAGTTCCAGTCGTGTTGCTCCAGCCGTTGCTTGACCACTTCTTCGACCACATCATCGGACACCAACTGCCCTTCGGCCATGATCCGTTTGATGCGGGCTCCGAGCTTGGTGTGGCTCTGGATGTGCCAGCGAAAAATGTCGCCGACGCTGATATGCACCAGATCGAACGCTTCCTTGAGTAATCGGGCCTGCGTGCCTTTGCCGCAGCCCTGCACGCCCATGATGATGTACTTGTGCATAAGGGAACGCTGCTCCCGACGCTGCGGGGACATTAACCGCTTTGCTTCGCTGACCGGCACTGGCCAGCAGATTCCAGGAGTAGAAAGACAATCCCAGCCCCTGTCAAGGTGATTCCGTATCACCCGTACGGCAACCGCCGGCACACCCTCCGACCATCCCACCAAAAATGGCATCAGGACCGACTACCGGACTGTCTGGCTCCGCGCGGATCGAGTAAGGTTGATGAAGGTTTCGCCAGAAAGGAGGCCGCATGAGCACCGTCATCCCCCCGGGACCGCCGCACGACACCCCGCCCACGGAAGACCGCTTCCGCTACGGCTGGCGCTACCGCAAGACGGTCGGCCCGGACGGCGTGGAACGGCTGGAGCAGATTCCGCTGACGCTGGAGGACGTACACCACCCGCAGGAGGAGGATTTCATCGTGCAACGCGGGGGCCACGCCGAGGATTGCATTTACCTGCACGACGCCCTGCAGGCGCACCTGGGCGATCGGGCCCTGGTGACGTTCGACCTGCGCATCGCCTGGGACACGCCGGGGGTGGAACCGCTGGGGCCTGACGTGACGGTGATTTTCGACGGCGTCTACGACCCGGATCGCGGCACCTTCGACTGCGCCGCCGAGGGGCAGCGGCCGACGGTCGTGTTCGAGGTGGTGTCGCCGGAGACGCGCGTCAACGACGTGGGTCCGAAGGTCAGTGAATACTATGAGGCCGGCGTGGAGTGGTACGCGATTATTGACGCGCTGGGCTTCCGCGACGGCATGTGGGACCTGCGCGTGATCGGCTACCGCTGGACGCCGGAGGGCTACGAGGAGGTGAGCCTGGACGCACGGCACTGGCTCTGGGTGGAGCCACTGCGGCTGTACGTGGCGGTGCGCGGCGGCCGCGTGGTGTGCTACAACGAGGCGGGCGAGGAGTTTTTGCAATACGCACAGGTTGTGAAGGCCCGGCAGGCGGAGCGCCGCGCCTGGGAACTGGCCGAGCAACAGCGCCAGGCGGCCGAGGAGGCGCGTGCGGCCGCCGAGAAGGAGAGTAAAGACGAACGCCGCCAGCGTGAAGCCGAGGAGCAGGCACGCCAACAAGCCGAACAGGAGCGCAAGGCCGAACGCCGGCAACGGCAAGCCGCCGAGAAGGCGCAGCGGCAAGCCGAACAGGAGCGGCAAGCCGCCGAGAAGGCGCAGCGGCAAGCCGAACAGGAGCGGCAAGCCGCCGAGAAGGCGCAGCGGCAAGCCGAACAGGAGCGGCAAGCCGCCGAGAAGGCGCAGCGCGACCTGGAGGAACGGCTGCGCCAGCTGGAGGAAGAGTTGCGCCGCCTGCGCGACAAGCCCAACGGCAGCGCCGGCGGCTGACTGGCGGCCAGACCGTTGCCGACCGCCATGCGCCGGGATAACGTGCAAGCAAACCCTCCGCCGCCCACACCCAGGAGCATCCCCGTGAAGAAAATCTTCTGGCTCACGCTGCCGCTGCTCGCGCTGCTGGCGCCGGCACTGGCCGCCTGGTCCGTGCTGGTCGCGCAGGACAAAGCCGTCGAGGCCGACGTCGTCATTCAGGGGGCGACGCTGCACGACGGTAGCGGCGGCCCCGGTCAGCTCGGCGACCTGGCCATCAAGGGCGACCGCATTGTCGCCGTCGGCAAGTTCAAGGTGAAGGGCACGCCGCGCGTCATTGACGGCACCGCCCTGGTGATCGCGCCCGGCTTCATCGACCTGCACACGCACAGCGACACCCAGCTGACCAAACCGGACACGCGGCCGAACCTGTGTTACCTGCTGCAGGGCGTGACGACCGTGGTCACGGGCAACTGCGGCTTCGGCCCGACGGACGTGGCCGCGTTTTACCAGACGATGGAGCAGGGCGGCATCGGCACCAACGCCCTGCATCAGGTGCCGCACAACGCCGTCCGCGAAAAGGTCATGGGCAACGTCAAGCGGCCGCCGACCGCCGCGGAACTCAAGCAGATGGAAGCCCTGGTGGACACCGGCATGCGCGCCGGCGCCTGGGGCATGTCCACCGGCCTGATCTACAACCCCGGCACCTACGCCAAGACCGAGGAAATCGTGGCCCTGGCGAAGGTGGTGGCGAAGCACCGGGGGCTGTATGCCAGCCACATGCGCGACGAGAGCACGGCCATCCTGGTGGCGATCGAGGAAATCCTGACGATCGCACGGCTGGCGGGCATCCGCATTCACATCTCGCACATCAAGGTGTCGGGCCGGCGGGCGTGGGGCCGGGCGCGGGACGTGATCGCCATCCTGCGCCGCGAGCGGGCCAAGGGCGTGCCGGTGACCGCTGACCAGTATCCGTATGTCGCCAGCAGCACGTCGCTGGCGGCGACGCTGTTCCCGGCCAAATACCGCGAGGGCACCGCCAAACAATTCCGCGAGCGCCTGGACGACCCGGACCTCGGACCGAAGTTGCGCAAGGACGTGGAGGAGCGGCTGGCGTCCAGGCAGGGCGGCAAGGATTTGCGCATCGCCACCTACAAGAAGAACCCGGCGTGGCAGGGCAAGGACCTGCTGACCATCGCCAGGGAGCAGAAGAAGACCGCGGCGGAAGTGGCCCTGGAGATTCAGCGCAACGGCGGCGCCCAGATCGTCAGTTTCAGCATGAACGAGGAGGAAATGCGGCTGTTCATGAAGGAGCCCTGGGTGGCGACGGCCAGCGACGGCAGTTCGCAGGTGCCGGCCGGGACGGTGCCGCACCCGCGCAGCTACGGTTGCTTCGCCCGCAAGATCGGCCGTTACGCCATCGAGGACAAGATCATTTCGCTGGAGCAGGCGATCCGCAGTGCGAGCGGGCTGCCGGCGGACATCCTGAAACTGCCGCAGCGTGGCTACCTCAAGAAGGGCTACTTCGCCGACGTGGTGGTGTTCGACCCGAAGACGTACCGCGACCGGGCGACCTTCGACCAGCCGCACCAGTACGCGGTTGGCGTGCGGTATGTGTTCGTCAACGGCCGGCCAGTCGTTGACGATGGCCGCTTCACCGGCACCCTGGCGGGGCGCGTGCTGCGCTACGAGAGCCCGCTCGTGAAGAAGTGACCGGGTTACTCCAGTGCGCCGCACGTGGCCTCCACCGCCCAGAGTAGTTCCCCCGACCGAATCAGCCGTTCCACCGCGTCGAGGTCGCGGTACAGGGTGCGGTCACGCCCCAGCGGCCGGACGACGGTGCGGATGCAGTCGTAGGCCGCGGCGACGCCCCGACTCGGCCGCAGCGGCCGGTGAAACTCCAGCCCCTGGGCGGCGCACAGCAGCTCGCAGGCCAACACACGGCTGGTGTTGGTGACGACCGCCCGACACTTGCGCGCCGCCGCCGTACTCATGGGCACGTGGTCCTCGCGGTTGGCCGAGGTCGGGATGGAATCGACGCTCGCCGGGAACGACAGCGACTTGTTCTCCGACACCAGCGCCGCCGCCAACACCTGCACCAGCATCATGCCGGAGTTAAGACCCGGGTGCGGCGTCAGGAAGCCGGGCAGGCCGCTCAGGTCCGGGTTGACCAGGTTCTCGGTGCGGCGCTCGCTGATGCTGCCGAGGTCCGTCGTCGCCGCCGCCAGCAGGTCCGCCGCCAGCGCCACCGGCTGGCCGTGAAAATTGCCGCCGGAGATCACTTCGCCGGTGTCCGGGAAGACCAGCGGGTTGTCGGTCGCGGCGTTCAGCTCGACCTCGATGACGCGCACCACCTGGGCCAGTGCCCCGCGCAGGCTGCCGTGGACCTGCGGCATGCAGCGCATGCTGTAGGCGTCCTGCACTTTGCCGCAGTGCTCGTGCGACAGCATGATCTCGCTGTCCGCCAGCAGCCGCCGCAGGTTGGCTGCGCACGCGGTCTGTCCCGGGTGCGGCCGCAGGGCGTGGATGCGCGGGTCGAAGGGTTTTTGCGAGCTTTTGGTCGCCTCGACGGTCATGGCGCCGGCCACGTCCGCGACGCGGGCCAGCTGGCGGACGCGCACCGCCGCCGCGGCGACCAGGGCGGTGCTGATCTGTGTGCCGTTGATGAGCGACAGCCCCTCCTTGGCCTGGAGCCGATACGGCTTGAGGTGGACGCGGCGCAGGGCGGCGCGGCCACTGAGCAGTTTGCCGGCGGCCCGCGCCGTGCCGGGCTTGCTGACGAAGGCGTGGCCCTCGCCCATGACCACCAGCGCCAGATGTGCGAGCGGAGCCAGGTCGCCGCTGGCGCCGACGCTGCCCTGCTCGGGGATCGCCGGCACCACGCCCTTGTTGAACAGCTCCAGCAGCGCGTCCAGCAGTTCCGGTGTGACGCCGCTGTGGCCCTTCGCCAGCGCCTGAATGCGCAGCGCCAGCGCTAATCGTACCTCGGCGACGCTGAGCAGTGGTCCGACGCCGACGGCGTGACTGCGCAGCAGGTTTTCCTGGAGCGCCAGCACCTCGTCGGCCGCGATGCGCTGGTTGGCGAGCTTGCCGAAGCCGGTGTTGACGCCGTAGATGGTGTTGCCGGCGGCGAGCAAATCTTCCAGGCAGCGGCGGGCCTTCTGGACGCGCTTGCGCCGCGGGGGTCAGGGAGAGCTGTTCGATCTGGCCGAAGAGGAGGCGTTCGGCGTCGTCGAGCGTCAGGCCGTCGCCGTGGAGTTCGAGGGTGGTGGTGCTCATTCCCTTATCATACGACCGGAACTTCGGGCGGATGTCGGGCGGTGTCGGCAACCGACCGCGCAAACTTGTGGGGGTTACGCCAGCGTGGTAGGATGCCCGCGGGGCCGACTGCCCACGTCAAGGCAGCCTTTCCCGGTTCCGAGGCAGGGCAGGTGTCCGCCAGATACAGCCTGGTATTCCTGGTGCTGGGGGTTGCCAGTGCAGCCACGGCCGCGGCCGCCCGGGAAGGGGATGGCGCTGCCGCTGTCGCCTTCCTGTACCTGGCGTTCTCGTTCCTGTTGCTGAGCGCCGCCTATGCGGGCCTGGGGCCGCGACTGTTCCTGAAGCGGGCGGACGGCTGCTTGCGCCCGTGGACCTGGCTCCTGTTCGGCCCGTACCTGCTGTTGAACGCCTTGACGTTCCGGTTGTATCGCCTCGGCAACCGGGAGCCGGCGCACGGCGAGGCCGCCCCGCACCTGCACTTCGGGCGACGGTTGACGCCGGCGGAGGTGCGCCGGGCACAGGCGTTGGGCTGGCAGAGCGTTCTGGACCTGGCTCCGGAGTTCTCGGAAGTCGCGGGGCTGCGGGCGGTCCCCCGGTATCGGTCTCTGCCGATCCTGGACGGCACCGCCCCCACGGCCGAACAACTCCGCGCGGCTGTGGATTGGCTGGCGGAATCCGTGGCACGCGGCCCGGTATATGTGCATTGCGCGCTGGGGCACGGCCGCACGGCCACGGTGGTCCTGGCTTACCTGCTGGCCACCGCGCAAATTGCCAGCGTCCGGGAGGGGCTGGCGCATCTGCGGACGCTGCGGCCCGGGGTCGGGCTGAGCCGGCAGCAGGCCAACCTGGTGCGCAGCCTGGAGCGGAGCAAGGAGCCAACATGACGACCGAAATCGTCGCAGCGAATCGCGTCCACCGCCCGCTTGGCAACCGCCTTGTGGGGCTTCTGGCGGCGCGGTAGGATCCCATCATGAAGCCAACCGTCTACATCGAGACGACCATTCCGAGCTACCTGACCGCCTGGCCGAGTCGCGATCTGGTGCGGGCGGCACATCAGCAAATCACGCGCGAGTGGTGGGCGCGGCGGGAGGAGTTTGACCTGTTTACCTCGCAGCTGGTGGTGGAGGAATGTCAGGCCGGCGACTCGCAGGCGGCGGCGGATCGGCTGGCCGCTTTGGCGGGCATCCCGCTTCTGGAAAGCGAGCCTGAAGCCGAGGCGTTGGCGGCAGCACTGGTGCGTAAAGTGCCGTTGCCAAAGAAGGCGGCGACGGACGCACTCCACATTGCGACGGCGGCCGTCCACGGCATGACCTATTTGCTGACGTGGAATTGCACCCATATCGCGAACGCGACACTGCGTCTGCCGATCGAGGCGGTGTGCCAGCTGGCGGGATACGAGCCACCGTTGATTTGCACGCCAGGGGAATTGTTGACGGAGGTCACGGGCGATGATTGACGATGATGTGATGCGGGAAGTGCGAGCGGCGAAGGAAGCCTACGCGCAGTCGCACAATTTTGATTTGACGGCAATCGTGGCGGATCTGCGTGCCAAGGAGGCGGCCGGCGACCGGCCGGTGGTGCGCCGCCCGCCGCGCCGCCCGCGCCAGGTCAAAGCGCCGGAAAAACCGCAGGATGAGCCCTTGCAGCGCACCCCGGCCGGTTGAATCCCTGTGGACATGGGCGCCGCGAACCGGAATGGTCGCGGCGCCCTTTGTGTTGATACCGCCATGACCACCGAACTCACTGGCTCAACCATGTCACACCGCCACCTCCGCGCCCCGCACGGCCTGGAGCGCACCTGCAAGGGCTGGCTCCAGGAGGCCGCCCTGCGCATGCTGCTCAACAACCTCGACCCGGAGGTGGCCGAGGACCCCGACCGCCTCGTCGTCTACGGCGGCTCCGGCAAGGCGGCGCGCACCTGGCGCGACTTCGATACCATCGTCGCCACGCTCCGCAAGCTGGAGAACACCGAGACGCTGCTGGTGCAGTCCGGCAAGCCTGTTGGCGTCGTCTGCACGCACGAACAGGCCCCGCGTGTGCTGATCGCCAACAGCCTGCTGGTGCCGAAGTGGGCGACGTGGGAGGAGTTTCGCAAGCTGGAGCAGATGGGGCTGACGATGTACGGTCAGATGACCGCCGGCAGCTGGATTTACATTGGCTCGCAGGGCATCGTGCAGGGGACTTATGAGACGTTCGCGGCGTGTGCGCGGCGACACTTTGGCGGCACGCTGGCCGGGCGTATCGTGTTGTCGGCCGGCCTCGGCGGCATGGGTGGGGCGCAGCCGCTCGCCGCGACCATGAACGGCGCCGCCTTCGTGGGCATCGACGTGGACCCCGCCCGCATCGAGCGCCGGCTGCGGACAGGCTACCTGGACCGCATGACGGACCGCCTCGACGAGGCCCTGGCGATGGCCCTGATGGCGAAAAAGAAGCGGCAGCCGCTCTCAATCGGTGTGATTGGCAACGCCGCGGACGCACTGCCGGCGATCGTCGATCTCAAAACCCCCATCGACCTGGTGACGGATCAGACGTCGGCCCACGACACCCTGAACGGTTACGTGCCGTTGAAGAAACATCGGGACGAAGACCTCGACGGCCTGCGCCGGGATGATCCCGGGGAATACGTTCGCCGCGCCCGCGAGTCGATCGCCGTCCACGTGCGGGCGATGCTGGAATTGCAGCGGCGTGGTGTCGTCGCCTTCGAGTACGGCAACAACCTCCGCGCCCAGGCGGTCGAGGCGGGCGTCGCGGACGCCTTCGCCATTCCCGGGTTCGTGCCGGAGTACATCCGGCCGTTGTTCTGCACCGGCACCGGGCCGTTTCGCTGGGTGGCCCTGTCCGGCGACCCCGAGGACATTTACCGCACTGACCGGGCCGTCCTGGAACTGTTCCCCGAGGACGAGGCGCTGGCGCGCTGGCTGCGGCTGGCGCGGGAAAAAATCCAGTTCCAGGGGTTGCCGGCCCGCATCTGCTGGCTGGGTTACGGGCAGCGGGCGCGGGCGGGCCTGCGCTTCAACGAGATGGTGCGGCGCGGCGAATTGAAGGGGCCGATCGTGATTGGCCGCGATCACCTGGACGCGGGTTCGGTGGCGTCGCCGAACCGCGAGACGGAGGCGATGCGCGACGGCAGCGACGCCATCGCGGACTGGCCGATCCTGAACGCGCTGGCGAACACCGCCTGCGGCGCCGCGTGGGTGAGCGTGCATCACGGCGGCGGGGTCGGGATCGGTTACAGCCTGCACGCTGGCATGGTGGCGGTGGCCGACGGCAGCGCCGAGGCGGACGAGCGGTTGCGGCGCGTGCTGACGAGCGACCCGGCCACGGGGGTGATGCGCCACGCGGACGCGGGGTATGAGGAGGCGGTGCGCTGCGCCGGGAGCGCGGCGTCGCGGTGCCGGGGTTGAATTATTGATCGGGGAAACCACGATGGATGATTGGTGGTGGTTGTTATGGTATGGCATCGGTGTGCCGATCATCGCAGCGGCCGTGAGCGTGTGGTGGCTCGCTCACTTCATGCAGGCGTTCATGCAGGCCGAGCGGAGTGTGTGCTTGGACGAACCGGACGAACCAAACTGGTCCTTTGTCCGCAAGTGGTTATTTTTGGCGAGCGGGCTGCCCCTCATACCAGTCGGGGCTCGGCTCATGAGTTGGTTGTCGCCAAAGCTATCGTGTTCTGGATATACTTTGATCGCCCTCAGCTGCCTTAAGGAGGCGCCGAACAACAACTTCCAAGAGTAGGACGGCTCTCCAGAGCCGTCGGGACGGCTCTGGAGAGCCGTCCTACGAAGTTGTTGTTCGGCGCCTCCTTAACGGGGCCGTTTGGGGGATTGGCGCGGTCACCCTGATCCGAGTGGCTTGGTGGAAGTGGGTGCAGTGATGCAGGAGGTGCTGGCGTGGAGATCACCGTGACGGTTCCCGACGAGTTGGCGCGGCGCTTGCAGACGGTCGAGGGGGAGTTGCCGGAAATCGTCGAACTGGGGATGCGGGAGTGGGCCGCCCGGCACGGCGCCGGGTTTTCCGGCCTGGCGGAAGTCCTGGAAGCGTTGGCCGCCCTGCCCAGCCCCGAGGAAGTCCTCGCCCTGCGCCCGTCGGCGACCTTGCAGGCGCGGATCGACGCCCTGCTGGAGAAGGGCCGCGGCGGCAGCCTGTTGCCCGAGGACCAGCGCGAGTGGGAGCAATACCGCTACGTGGAACACCTGGTCCGCCTGGCGAAGGCGCGGGCCGCCCTGAAACTCCGAGGGGCATGAACCTCCGATGGGACTCCAACCCGGATGCCACCCCTGCGGGGGCCGGCAAGGGCGCCAAATCTCGACGTGTGAAAAAGTTGGCGTTCTTGGCGTTCTTGGCGTCTTTGCTGTGGCAACCGCTGCCGCCCAGCGCTCCGCCGTGCCAGGCGCTCGCCCCACCCAACATCCCCGTCAACCCGTGGGCGCTCCCATGACCGCACCGCACCGCTACCTGGTTCCGTTTAGCCCGAAGCGGACGCCCCACCTGTTCACCGACATCCTCGTCATCGGCGCCGGCATCGCCGGGCTGCGGGCGGCGCTGGAAGTGCCGCCGGAGCTGGACGTGCTGGTCGTCACCAAGGACCGCATCCAGGAGAGCAACAGCGCCTACGCCCAGGGCGGCATCGCTGGCGTGCTGTCGCCGGAGGATCGCTTCGAGAACCACATCGAGGACACGCTGACCGCCGGCGCCGGCCTGTGTCACCGTGACGTGGTGGAACTGGTGGTGCGCGAGGCACCGCAGCAGATCAACGACCTGGTACGCTGGGGCACGCACTTCGACGAGGAGGACGGCCATCTGGCGCTGACCCGCGAGGGCGGTCACAGCCATCGCCGCATCGTCCACGCGCTGGGCGACGCCACCGGCCATGAGGTGATGCGCGCCATCATCGCCCGCAGCCGCCAGGCGCCGCACCTGACGCTGTGGGACGACACCTTCACGCTGGACCTGCTGACGCACGAGGGCCGCTGTGTCGGGGCGCTGGTGTGGCGGCCGGGGCAGGGCCGGCTGCTGGTCTGGGCGAAGCAGACGATTTTGGCCAGCGGCGGCGCCGGCATGGTCTACCGCGAGACGACCAACCCGCCCGTGGCGACCGGCGACGGCATGGCCGCCGCCCACCGTGCCGGGGCACAGTTGCGCGACATGGAGTTCATGCAGTTCCACCCGACCGTTTTGTACGTGGCCGGCTCCAGCCGCTTCCTCATCAGCGAGGCGGTGCGCGGCGAGGGCGCCTACCTGCGCGACCGGCACGGCCATCGTTTCATGCTCGACGTGGACCCGCGTGCCGAGTTAGCCCCCCGCGATGTGGTGGCCCAGGCGATCGTGCGCTGCATGGAGCGGACGCGACACCCGAACGTGTATCTGGACCTGTCGCATCTGGACCCGGCCCTGGTGCGGCGGCGCTTCCCGGGCATCGAGCGCGTCTGCCGCGGTTTCGGCCTGGACATCACGCGCGACCTGATCCCGATCCGGCCGGGCGCCCATTACATGATCGGCGGCGTCACCACGGACACGGCGGGGCACACGACACTGCCGGGCCTGTGGGCGGCCGGCGAGGTGACCAGCAGCGGCCTGCACGGGGCCAACCGTCTGGCGTCGAACAGCCTGGTGGAGGGCCTGGTGTTCGGCGCCGCCTGTGGCCGCGGTGCCGCAGTGGCCGCCGCCCAGGTGCCGGATGACTTCACCGCGCTGCCGCTGTCCTGCCGCTTCGAGGAGGCGGGCGAGGCGCTGGACGTGACGGATATTACCAACTCGCTGCGGAGCCTGATGGTGCGGCACATGGGTGTGGTGCGTGAGCGCGGCGGCCTGGAGCAGGCGGCCCGCGACGTGGCATTCTGGTGTCGCTACGTGCTGGCGCGAGCGTTCGACCACCGCGCCGGCTGGGAGTTGCAAAACCTGCTGCTGATCGCGCGGCTGATGATCGAGGCGGCGCAGCGGCGCGAGGAGTCGCGCGGCGTCCACTACCGCAGCGACTTCCCGGAGCGCGACGACACTCGCTGGCGGCGACACCTCGACTGCGCGCCGTTCGCGGCCGCTGGCGGCGCTTAAAACTCGTACATGGTTTCGGGATTTTTGGAGGAGCAGACCGCGCCGGGGTGGGCGAAAAACGTCTCGGTGGCCCGGACGAAGCCAGCGTGGAAGTCGCAGCCGTTGCAGAAGAATTCGAGGCGGCCGTCGCGGTCGCGCTGGTAAACGCGGTGGGAGCCGCCGCACCAGGGGCAGCCCTGATGCCGCTCGACGTACCAGCGGGCGGCCTCGGTAAACCATTCGACGGCAGTGCGTTCGGCGGGAGCCATGCAGAGCCTCAAGGTGGGTAGGGCGGACGGCGGGCGCGAGGGTGGTCCAGTCAAGCTTAGCACATCTTTGCTGGTGGTGCCGGTTGCGCGGCGGCGCTCAAATAACCGCGCCTCCCGGTCCCACTGGACGAACCTGAACGACCGCCGGTTGGGCGTCCGCCGTGCGCGAATGCCTGGTGAAAAATTGAATGCGGTCTTTCCGGCAGCGTCTAGTGGGGGTACATCATTCAGCAGCGTCCCCGGACGTTCCGGGGATTCCTTACCTGGATGAAGCATTCAAGGAGGCTCGGCATGAAGATCCGTCTCGTGGCATCGCTCGTGGTGGTCGCGTCGCTCGCTCTGGTGATCTCGACCGTCAACGGTCAGGGCGGCGCGGTGAAGTCCGGTCCGGACAAGCAGATCGGTGGTCCCTTCGACGTGAAGGCCATCACGGGTGATCAGTCGGGCAAGACGCTGTGCTACGTCTGCAAGTACAACGCCGAGGCGCGCCCGGCCGTCGTGCTGATCTTCAGCCGCAAGGCTGACGAGAACATCGCCAAGCTGGTCAAGGCCGTGGACAGCGTGCAGAAGAACAACGCCAAGCTCGGCACCGTGCTGGTCGGCGTCGGCGGCGTCCAGGGCTCCGACCTGGAGAAACTGCAGCAGACCTACAAACTGACCACGCCGCTGACGGTCGCCGTCGATGCGGAAGGCCCGTCCGCGTACAAGCTGAACAAGGAAGCCGCCGTCACCGTGCTGGTCTACAGCAAGGGCGGCGCCATCAGCCGCAACTTCGCGTTCGCGGACACCAAGGCCGCCGCCGCCAGGGCGTCGGACATCGCCGCCGCTGCCCAGAACGTGCTGAAGTAATCCTGGTTGCCTACCATCGGTAATGGCCACCGGGCCGGCACGTCCAGCGCCGGCCCGGTGTGCTTTGTACCCGTCCGCTCGGATTCACGACCCGGCAGTGGGTATCCGGGACGCAGATTCCGCCTCACGCAGTTCGCCAGCGCGTGGACCACAAACCGTGGCACGGCTCTCCAGAGCCGTGGTGGAAACCGCACGGCTCTGGAGAGCCGTGCCACGTCATGTGCGCCTGCCCTTCGTGAACCGCTCCAAAGGCGGTACTACGAACCGGACACATCCACCGGACCCTGTAGGAGATGCTCCCATGCGCCGGCGCCTTGCGTTCCTGTCGGTCGCCCTGGTTCTGCTGGTTCTGGCGGCGCCGGCCATCCCGTCGCAGGAAAAGCAAGCGGACCTGCTGCTCGGCCCGATCAACGTCAAGCCGCCGCACGTCAGCACCGACCCGACGGTCAAATGGGATTACGACATTGTGTACGTCCGCGCCCGCGCAAGGGCAACGATGTCGGCACCAACTGGCCGGAGATTTCCAACCCGTTGTTCATGGATGCCGGCGCCGACCTGATGCTGCTGCACCCGGACGGCAAGGAGGAAGTGCTGGTCGTTGGCGGCAAGGGCTCCGTCACCGACCCGATGGTGTCCTTTGACGGCCAGTGGGTCTATTACGCGCTCTTCCACGACCTCACCGGCGGCTCGACCTCGCAGGGCGCGCCCGCCGGCGCCGACATTTACAAGATCCACGTCCCGACGCGGAAAGTGGTCCGTTTGACGCAGCAGCGGTTCACACCCAACACCGGCGCGGCCCACTGGTCGAAGGACTTCCGCAGCGCAGAGCCCGGCAAAAACTACCTCGGTTATGGCGTGTTCAACATGGGCCCGTGCCCGCTGCCCGGCGGCAAGGTGATCTTCACCAGCAACCGCAATGCCTTCCGGCCGCCCAAGCGGCTGCCGCACACGCTGCAACTGTTCGTCATGGACGACGACGGCGGCAACATCGAGTGCATTGGCCACCTCAACCTGGGCATGGCGCTACACCCGACCGTGCTGACGGACGGCCGGGTCATGTTCAGTTCGCTGGAGTCGCAGGGGCTGCGCGGCTCGACGCTTTGGGGCCTGTGGAGCATCCACCCCGACGGCACCAACTGGGGGCCGCTCGCCAGCGCCTTCCAGCTCGGCGCCGCCCCGAGCGCCTGGCACTTCCAGACGCAGTTGTCGGACGGCTCCATCGTCGCGGAGGAGTATTACAACCAGACGAGCAGCGGTTTCGGTGGCTACGTGAAGTTCCCGGTCAAACTGCCGGACGGCACGCCACCGTTCGGCCCCGGTTACGCGGACGACCCGCGCAACCCGCCGCTGCGCCACGGCCGCCTTGACAACGGCCAACCGCGTTTGCGCCGACTGCCGTTCAGCCCGTTCGGTGTCGAGGGGCTGACGCACTTCGCCCGCACTGACGAGGGCCCGGCGGACTACTCGGTGCGCGGCCAGCGCACCTCGACGCGCGTCGGCCGGGTGACGCACCCCTCCGCCGCCCCGGACAACCACCTGCTGACCGTCTGGTCGCCCGGCCCCGTCAACGGCGGCTACACCGTCCACAAGCCGGCGGTGGACGGCGGCATTTACCTCATCAAGCACGGCAAGGCGTTGGACGAGCCCGGCCAGATGCTGCTCATCAAAAACGACCCGAAATACAACGAGCAATGGCCGCGGGCCCTGGTGCCCTACCGGCGTGTCCACGGCATCGACGAGCCGAAGCGGTTAACGCCGCTGGCCAACGACGGCAAGCTGTCAAAGCACCTGCCCGCGGGCACGCCGTTCGGCCTGGTCGGCACCAGCAGCCTTTACAAGCGCGAGAGCTACCCCAACGGCGCCGTGCCGCCCGGTGGAGTGACGGCGACCTTCGCCGGCGGCGCCGACCGCACCGGTGGCTACCGCGACCTCGACCCGTTCAACTCCGCGGTGGAGGCGGTGTCGCCCAACTGGTTCAACCAGGGGGCGGACGCGGGCCAGTACACGAACGACGACATCCACGCCATCCGCATCCTGGTGATGGAGCCGACGACCGACCGCCATGCCGGGCCGAAGTCGGGCCGCACGTTCCGCAGTCACGCCAACGAACGGCTCCGCATCCTGGGCGAAATCCCCGTCCGTAAGTTTCCGGGCGGCAAGCAACCGCTCGACCCGGACGGCAACCCGGACACCAGCTTTTTGGCCAAAATCCCCGCGGACGTGGCCTTCACGTTCCAGACGCTGGACCGGAACGGCATGGTGCTGAACATGGCGCAGACCTGGCACCAGCTGCGACCCGGCGAAATCCGCCACGACTGCGGCGGCTGCCACGCCCACAGCCAGAAGCCGACGCCGTTCGCGAAAACCTGGGCCGCCAAGCCCGCGTACCAGGTCTTTGATCTGTCGCAGCAGACGCCACTACTGACCACCAAAAAGCACGACCAGTCCGGCCAGAAATGGGACGTGAAAGATCAGACCGGGCTGCGCTTCGAGAAGACGGTCAAGAACGTGGAATACTACCGCGATGTCAAGCCGATCCTGGACCGCAGCTGCGTCGCCTGCCATACGCGGCAGTGGCAGAAGCCGGCCGGCAACCTGGTGCTGGACGACAACCAACTCGTCAGTCTGCCGAACGCGGACGACGTGCCCGGCACCTATTACCGGCTGACGATGGACTACGCCGGGCGCTTCGGCCACAAGCCGCTGACGGGCGCCTGGCGCGGCGCCAACGCCTCGCGCTACGTGCGCATGTTTCAGTCGCGGCGTAGCCTGCTCATCTGGAAGGTGTTCGGCCGGCGCACCGACGGCTGGAGCAACGACGACTTCCCGACCGAGACCGAGCCGGGCAACTCCCGGACGCTACGCCTGAAGGGCCAGCCCGTGGCCGACACCGCCGCCAACCGCAACCGGGCTGACCTGGACTACACGGGCAGCGCCATGCCGCCGCCGAAGGCTGTGGCCGGCACCTACGTCGGCCCGGACGGCAAGAAGATCAAGGTAGCGCCGCTGTCCGACGAGGACCGGCTGACGCTGGTGCGCTGGATCGACCTGGGCTGTCCGATCGACCTCGACCACGACGCGGCCCGCCCGGAGGTCAGCGGGTTCGGCTGGATGCTCGACGACCAGCGGCCGACGCTGACATTGGCCGCGCCGCGGGCCGGGGCCAATCCGCCGCTGACGCGCCTGCTGGTCGGTATGTACGACTACGGCGGCCTGGCCCCGGATCATTTCCAGGTGGTCGCCAGTTTCCCGGTGGCCGGGGTCGCGGCGGGGAAGAATTTGGCCGCGAAGTTCCGCCCCGTCGAGCCGGGCGTCTGGGAGTTGCCGCTGGCTCAGCCGTTGTCGGTAGCCCGCGGCACCTTGACGGTGTCCGTCCGCGACCGACAGGGGAATGTGACGCGCATCGAGCGCACCTTCTCGGCCGCTGATTAGCGCGGTCGGGTTCCTTGTGCTCAACAACGGCGCCATACCAGAAGCTGGAACGCCTGCAGGAGCTGGTCAAGGACGACGGCTTCCTCCACCACTTCGGCAGCCGCACCTTCGCGCACGACGATCCGCCGACGGCCGAGGCACGCTGACGCGCGGGCCCCGGCCGCCGTCGAAGCCGGCACTGCTCAGCGTCAGGCTGCTTGCCATGCGCCCGTCAGGCGGTGGGAGGCGGCGGCGAGCGCGCGGAGGGTGGCACAACGGGGCAAGGGCTGTCGCCGTCTGCCAGAGCAAGGGGGCCAAGGGGGCCAAGAATGCCAACTTTTTTACATGTCGAGATTGGGCACCCTTGGTGGCCCCGCGCCACCCCGGGAGGCGGCGGTCCCGCTGAAAGGTGCAAGCAAATCGCTGGTCCGCAACGTCACGCGGTCGGCCTGGGCCAGGCTTGACACAGTAGTCATCGACTTCCTGGCTGCGGGACGAATTGTTCGGACCACGGTGGCGGTTGCTCGCCCTGCCTGCCGTTCTCCTCAGAGGATCATCCTGTCTGCCCCGGCGCGGCCGGGCGCTTCAGCACATTGCGCTTGCGGAAAGCACCGATCCTGCGCGCCCACGCCGCTGCCGCGCCGGTCGCCCGGCCTCATCGGATTTATCGGGGGTGCATCATGGTGGCGACTCCGGTGCCATCTATCCTGATCGTGGAAGACGACGAGGGCGTGGCGGCCCTGCAGAGCCGCTACCTGGAGCGGGCGGGCTACAGGGTGACCGCCGTGCCCACTGCCGCCCTGGCCGCCGAGCGCGTCCGCCAGGGCGGTGTCCACCTGCTTGTGCTGGACTACATGCTACCCGACCTCAACGGCCTGGAACTGCTGCGCCGCCTCCGGGCCGCAGGCCAGGATCCGCCCGTGATCCTCGTGACCGCCCTGAACAACGAGTCCACCATCCTCGAAGCCCTGCGCGGGCGTTCGCGACTTCGTCACCAAGTCGATGGCCTACCTCGATTACCTGCCCGAGGCAGTGGGGCGGGTGCTGCAACAGACGCGCGCGGAATGGCAGCTGCGCGAGCAGGCCGCCCTGCTCGACGAGGCCGGTGACGCGATCCTGGTGTGCGACCGGGAGGACTGCATCGTGTACTGGAACCGCGGCGCCGAACGGCTGTACGGTTGGCCGCGGGAGGAAGCGCTGGACCGGGAGGTGGCGGCGCTGCTCTTCCCGGGCCGGTCGCCCGAGCTGGCCGAGGCGCGGCGGCTGCTACTGGAGACGGGCGCGTGGTCCGGCGAACTGCGGCAGATGACGCGCGCCGGGGCCGAGGTCGTCGTCGAGAGCCGCTGGTTCCTGGTGCGCGACGAGCAGGGCCAGCCGCGCACCTCCTTGATGCTCAACACCGACGTGACCGAGAAGCGGCGGTTGCAGGAGCAGGCGCTGCGGGCGCAGCGGCTGGAGAGCATCGGCACGCTGGCCGGCGGCATCGCCCACGACCTCAACAACGCCCTGACGCCGATCAGCATGGCCATCGAACTCCTCCGGACGCCGCAGCCGGAAGAGCAGCGGCAGGCGCTGCTGAGCGTCCTGGAGAGCAGTACCGCCCGCGGCACCGAGCTGGTCCGGCAGGTGCTAGCGTTCGCCCGCGGGTCCGGGGGGCGCCGCGCCCGGTGCAGCTCTGGCACCTGCTCGGCGACCTGGAGCGGATGCTGCGGCAGACCCTGCCCAAGTCGGTGGTGATCGAGACGGCTGTGGCCCGCGACCTGTGGCCGGTGCTGGGCGACGCCACGCAGCTGTACCAGGTGCTGCTGAACCTGTGCGTCAACGCCCGTGACGCGATGCCGCACGGCGGTCTGCTGACCCTCCACGCCGCCAACCGCCCCCTGGACGCCGCCGGCCCGCACGTGCTCGTCTCGGTCGCGGACACCGGCGGCGGCATGTCGGCGGCCGTGCTGGAGAAAATCTTCGACCCCTTCTTCACGACCAAGGAGACGGGCACCGGCCTCGGCCTGTCCACGGCGCTGGGCATCGTGAAGAGCCACCGGGGTTTCATCACCGTTCACAGCGATGTCGGAAGGGGGTCGCGGTTCATGGTGTATTTACCGTCCGCCGAGGCCGTCGCGGCCGAACCAGCCCCCGCCGCCGCCGCCCTGCCCGCCGGCAGCGGCGAAGAGATCCTCGTCGTGGACGACGAGGCGCCCGTGCGGCGGATCGCCCAGGCCGTGCTGGAGGCTTACGGCTATCGCGTGCTGACCGCCCGGAGCGGCGAGGAGGCGTTGGCGACGCTCGCCGGGCGCCGGCGCGAGGTGCGCGCGGTGGTAACCGACATCATGATGCCGGGCATGGGTGGCGTGGCTGCCATCCAGGCGCTGCGGGGGTTGGCTCCCGGCGTCCGCGTGTTGGCCATGACCGGTCTGAGCCTGTCCGGCCCGCAGGAGGTGGGGGCGGACGCGGTACTGCCGAAGCCGTTCACCGCCGCGAGCCTGCTGACGGCCCTGCGGAAACTGCTCGGCGAAGGCGGGGCCGAGTAGAGGCTACCCGTTGGTTTCACGTCAAGCCGCCAGTGGCAGAACAGCCCACAACTCCAGGGCCGTTTCCTTTTGTCGTAAGTGCGTTCGGAAACAAAGACGATTCGCCCGAGCAGACGGCCGCTTACTCCGCGCGTACGCTCCGTGCGCGGCTCGGCGGCGCTCCTTGCTTCCGAACGCGCTTCCTGAGAGAGCCAGAAGCGGCTTGACACAAACCAGTCATGGACTTACTGTGCGTCGTCGCCCGAGGGAACCGGGACCAGCCCCCAGGAGGCGGGGTTGGGTGGAGAAGGGAGTCGGCTCATGTCCACGACGCTCGGAGTGCCACTGTGCGATCTGCAAGGTCAATTTCGCGAACTGGAGCCGCAACTGCTCGAGGCGGTGGCGCGCGTCCTGCGGTCGGGGCAGGTGATCCTCGGCCCGGAGGTGGAGGGCCTCGAACAGGAGCTGGCCCGCTACTGCGGCGCTGGCTACGCAGTCGGCTGCGCTTCCGGCACCGATGCGCTGCTGCTGGCGCTGCACGCCCTGGGCGTCGGCCCCGGCGATGAGGTGATCCTGCCGCCGTTCACCTTTTTCGCCACCGTCGGCGCCGTCTGCCGCACCGGCGCCCGGCCCGTCTTCGCCGACATCGACCGGGCCACCTTCAACCTCGACCCGCTTCAGGTCGAGAACAAGGTCACGCCGCGGACGCGCGCGATCATCGCCGTCCACCTGTACGGCCAGTGCGTGGACATGGAACCGCTGTGGCACGTGGCCGAGCGGCACAACCTGCCGATCGTCGAGGACGCCGCCCAGGCCCTCGGCGCCGA
Organism: uncultured Gemmataceae bacterium; assembly: GCA_963750165.1. Taxonomy (GTDB): domain Bacteria; phylum Planctomycetota; class Planctomycetia; order Gemmatales; family Gemmataceae; genus CAVVPN01. The sequence goes on from CAVVPN010000004.1 coordinate 34,046, forward strand.
GTACCAGAAGAAGCGCGCCGGCACTCTGGGGGCCATCGGCTGCTTCAGCTTTTACCCGAGCAAGAACCTGGGCACTTACGGCGACGCGGGCATGGTTGTGACCAATGATCCGGACTGGGCGACGCACATGCGCTGCCTGCGCGTCCACGGCATGCAGCCGAAGTATCATCATCAGTTCATGGGTTGGAACGCCCGTCTGGACGCCCTGCAAGCGGCCCTGCTGCGCGTGAAGCTGGCACACCTGGACCGCTGGACGGAGCAGCGTCAACGGGCGGCCCAGCGCTACGACGCGCTGATCGAGGAAGGGCATCTGGGCCAGTATTTGCTGCGGCCGGTGGTGCGGCCGCAGCGGCGACACGTGTTCAACCAGTACGTGGTGCGCGTGGCCGATGGCCAGCGCGACGGGCTGGTGCGGCACCTGCAGGCGGAGAAGATCGGCTGCGAGATTTACTACCCGATCCCCCTGCATCGGCAACCGTGCCTGAATTACCTGGGTTACGCGGAAGGGGACTTCCCGGCCAGCGAGGAGGCCAGCCGCTGCGTGCTGGCGCTGCCAATGTTCCCGGAACTCACGGCCGAGCAGCAGCGGCGTGTGGTGCAGAGCTGCGCCGCCTTCGCCCGCAAGCGCTCGCGCATGGCAGCGTAAGAGTAAAACCACGGAACCCACGGAACACACGGAAAAAAAGACAGAAGAATGAGTGAGTCGGGTGAAGTCCCTGGATTCAACCCTCGCTCACCCACTCTTCTGTCTTTTTTTCCGTGTGTTCCGTGGGTTCCGTGGTTTTAGTCCCTTACTTCGAGGCTCCCCACAGCCGGACGCTCCGGTCCATGCTGCCGCTGAGGAGCTGCTGGCCGTCCGGCGCGACCGCCAGGCCGTAGACGCCGCCGTTGTGGCCGTTCAACTGCCGCAACTCCCGCCCGCTGTCCACGTCCCAGATGCGCACCGTGCCGTCGTCGCCGCCGCTGACCAGCTTGCGGCCGTCGCTGGCGAACGCCAGGCTCACCACTGCCCCCTTGTGGCCGCGGAACCGCCGCACTTCCTTGCCGGTGGCCACCTCCCACAGCAGAATGGTGTGGTCGTTGCTCGCGGAGGCCACGCGGTCGCCCTCCGGCGAAAACGCCACCGACCAGACCGGCAGCGTGTGGCCCGTGAACTGCTTCAGTTCCTTACGGGCCCCCAGGTCCCACAGCCGTACCGTGTCATCCGCGCCGCCCGAGACCGCCTGGCGGCCGTCCGGCGAGAAGGCGACACGGTTCACGCAGCCGCGGTGCCCCGTCAATTTGGCCAGCTCGTTGCCCGTGCTCACGTCCCAGAGCCGCACCGTGCCGTCCGCCCCGGCCGTCAGCGCCCGCAGCCCGTCCGGCGAAAACGCCACCTGGAACACCGGCTCGTTGTGGCCGCTGAACTGCCGCAGCTCCTTCGCCGCCGACACGTCCCAGAGCCGCACCGTGCCGTCCTGGCCGCACGACAACAGGAAGCGGCCGTCCGGCGACCAGGCCACGCCCTCGACTCCGGCGCTGTGGCCCTCCAGGCGCTGGGCCTCGCGCCCGCCCACCAGGTCCCAGACACGGATGCTGCGGTCCCAGCTGGCCGAGGCGGCCCGGTGGCCGTCCGGCGCGAACGCCACACTCAGCACGGCGTCGCCGTGGCCGTTGAAAACCTGCACCGACACGGCCACGTCCGCCAGCGGGGCGGTCAGGCCCGGCGGCGTGTGCTGCAGATCCGGCGGCACCTGGGCCAGCAGGAGCTTGATTTCCGTCTCGACCGAGCGCCGCGTCAGGCCCGCCGTTTTGTCCAGCGCCTGGCGATACCAGTGGACGGCGCGCAGCAGCAGGTGTGCCCGGGCGGGCTCCTTCTCCTGCTTGTGCAGGGCGGCCCAGTCCTCGGCGAGGGTCATCTGCTCCCGGGTGTCCTTGGGGGTGGCCAGGTCGCGCCGGGCCAGCTTCCGCAGCTCGCCGTCCTTGCCCCTGGCCAGCAGAGGCAGACCCTTCTCCCAGCTGCCGCGCGTCAGGCAGAAATACCGGCCGGCGGTCTGGTTGGCGTCCGCGTTGTCCGGGTTCTTCTTCAGCGCCACCAGGGCCGGCTGCACGTTCTGATACCCCGTTCGCATGGCCTCCACCTGCTCCGCCCGCTTCTTCACCCGGCCCAGCAGCGGCAGCGACTTGCTGCGGATGGCCGCCTCCTCGGCGATGCGCAACAGCTTCTGCGCCGCGTCGAACCGGTCGGCGGCCACGGCCTCGCTCACGAAGCGCAGCGTCACCTCGGTCAATTGCCGCAGCGGGAACTCCCCCTGGACGTTCTTGGCCGCGCCCTGAAGCATGTCGATGCGCATGGCCGCGGCGTCGATCACATAAAGCTTGTTCAATTCGTCGATGGCACTGAACGCCAGACGCAGGTCGCCGGCGGACGCGGCCAGGTCGCGGGCCTCCAGGTAGCCGATGTAGCGCAGCACCGGATCCTCGCGGGTCGCCCGGCTCTCGTTGAACACCTTCAGGGCCAGGACGCGGCGCGCGGCGTCGGACTTCTGGGCCTCGGCGTAGCTGTCCTGGAAGATGCGCTTGACGGCGGCGCGGGCCTTGGCCTGGGCCGCCTCGCCGGGCGGCGGCAGTTTGGCCTGCTGCTTGCCAGTGTCGCCGGCCGGCGCTAACGTCGCAGTCAGCAGCGCCACCAGGCCGCCACACCACCACGCCAGACGCCCGGGCCGACAGAGTTGATGGGTTCGCATAACCACCTCGCAGAAAGAGGCCGCCGTCCTCGTCGCGGGACCGGTCCGTTCCGCTATCGTATAACGAACCCGACGCGCAAGCGAGGGTTCTGTTTCCCTTGCTTGCGCGTCGGGTTGCTGGGATGGATTCAGGAAGGGAGCGGCCCGCCCGTCAGCTCGACGCCAAGGGCCCTGAGGCGGCGTTCCAGTTCGGCGGCGTTCTCCTCGCTGACCACCAGCGCGGTCGGCCCCAATCGCGCCTCGATGAACGCCCGCGTGCCCGGCCATTGTTGCAGGCCATCGGCGAGGTCGGGCGTCGGCACGCTCAGCACCAGATAGCGCTGCAGTTGCACCGGCGTCTCCGGCCCGGCCTGGAACAGCAACCGGCCGGCCGGCGGCAGCGGGTGGCCGCTGCGCTGGGCGAACCATTGTTCGAGCGCCGCCAGACTGAGGCCGCCCTGACGGGCCGCGGCGACAGACTCCGGCGTCAGGCGATACCAGCGCCGGCCGCCGTCGCCGCGGTCGAGCGGTTCGGCCAGCCGCTGCACCTCCGTTTCGATCAGCAGGTCCGACCGCGCCGGGTCGATGCTCAACGTCACACCGTCCGCGTCTACCTCGACGCACTTCTCCGGCGGCAGGGCGTAGTCGCGCGTTGCCGTCAGGCGGAAATGGCGGTAGTCGATGGCCTGCTCGTTGGCGACGATGGCCAGGCGGTCCGACAGCCGCACTGCCGGCACGCCGCGCGCCAGGGCGTCGTTGAGGTCCTCGGCGCTGTTGAACTCGAACAGGGCACCGGCGGCGAAAACCTGAATGCGGTCGCGCTTGTCCGCCCAGGTGCGCAGGGCGTTGATGACCGCGTCCGGTGTCGCCTTCATGCCGTGCCGCTCCAGCGCGGCCAGGATCGTCTCAAAACTCTCGCCGGCCTCCAGCGCCCGGTACACGGTCTCGGGTTGGAGTTGCAACGTGCAGGCGGCGCCCAAATTTTTCCAGGCGGCGAAGCGGCCGAGGCGCAGAATCAGGGCTGGCGACAGGCCCTGGCGGTACGCGAGGATTTCCAGGTTGGGCTGCACCAGCAGCGTTTGCGGAAACGCCGGCTCCGCGGCGCCGGCCCTTGCCCGAGCAGCCACCGGCCCGTCGCCGACAGCCGCAGCACCCAGCCGCCTTCGCCGGTTCGGACCGCCTGCACCAGACGCAACTGATAAACCAGGCCGAGCAGGAACGTTTCCAGCTGGCCCCTGTCTTCCCTGTCGCCGGTGCCGTGCCAGAACGGGTGCCGCTCCAGCAACCAGGCTTCCAGGTCGCGCGGCCGCGCCCAGCCGTCGGCCGGCAACCGGCTCAGCAGCAGCAGCGCCAACAAGTAGAACGACGGATACGGGTTGGCCGCCTGCGTGGCAATGTGCCAGCCCTGCCGCGGGTTCCACGACCGCAGCCGCAGCAGCCCCGCCCACAGCGACGCGAGGCCAGCAGCCAGCCCCTGTTCCCAGGTCGCGGGCGGCTCACCGGCGGTCAGTTCGCCGTCGGCCTCGCGGAGCAGCCCTTCGCTGCGGGCCAGAGCCACGGCCAGCAAGCCAGCGTCCGGCGGTGTCGCCAGTTCGTCCGGCGCCGCGGCGTTCAGCAGCGGGTCGGAGCGCAGGCGGTCGAGGTCGCGCTTGAAGAAATCGCCCTGCTGGGTGCGGCGCAGCGGGCCGTGGACCGCCACCTGCTGCCACAGCACCGCCAGCCGCAACGGCCATTGCAGCCCGTCCGCCTCGGACACCGCCTGCGCCGCCGGCAGCGTCACGGCCCCCGGACAGGGCGGCAAATCGAGGTCCAGCCCGACGGCTCGTGCGGTGACCAGCGGGTGCGCGAACACCGCCAGTTGCTCCGGCGCCGACTGGGCGAGCCACTGCCGGAAGTGCCGCACCCGGGCGCCGTTCGTGGGGTGCGCCGGCGGGCCGAGATCGGGGCAGAGCAGGCCCGCCTCCAGCAATTCGATGACGGGTTCCAGGCCGTCCGCCTGGCCGAGTGTGACCAGCAGTTCGACGAGGTTGCCGACCTGCCAGCGCGGCTGACGGCTGAGGCCGATGAGCGCGAGCAGCCGGCGGGCGGCCGATCCAACCTCGGCGAGGCGGCGGTCGAGGACGGCGGGGTTGTGGACGGTGGCGACGCTGCGCTCGACGAGTTCCTCGACGGGCCACTGGTTGCGCGGCTTGCACAGGCGGCCGGCGACCTGGCGCAGCAGCGGTTCGTCATAGGCGCGCAGGGTCTGCCGCAGGTGTTCGGACCAGGGGGTTGGGTCGGCGGTTATCATGTGACCACCTGGGGTGTGTGGCCCATGCGGCGCAGTTCCTGGACCACCGCCTCGACGCGGCCGGCGCGGACCAGCAGCACGCGCTCCGCCAGGCGGCCGGCCACGTCCTGCGCCAGGCGGCGGTTGGCCAGCAGTTCCTCGGCCAGCACCACGTCCTCGGTGCAAATCAGCGAGACGCGGCGGTGCAGTTTGACGGGGATGCGTGCTTTTTCCATCCGCGGTAGCCTCAGAAATTCTGCCCCCTCGCCCCCTTCCAGGGGACGAGGGGAGCAAGACCACCTCAACCGACCGTACACGGCTGCGGTCCGAGCAGGTCGGCGCCGTCCGCAATGCTGTAACTGTAGCCCTGCTCGGTCAGAAACAGCTGCCGGTGGTGGGAGAAGTCCAGCTCGCGCGTGTCGCGCGTCACCAGCGTGTAAAAGTGGGCGGCTTCACCGTTCGCCTTGGGCCGCAGGATGCGCCCCAACCGCTGCGCTTCCTCCTGACGCGAGCCGAACGTGCCCGACACCTGGATCAGCACCTGTGCGTCCGGCAGATCAATGGCGAAATTGCCGACCTTGGACAGAATCAGGTGCTTGATCTCGCCGCGACGGAATTTGTTGTACAAATCCTCGCGCTCGGCGTTGTCGGTCTGGCCGGTGATGAGCGGCAGCTCGAAGCGGTCGCGGAGGGTGCGCAGTTGTTTGAGATACTGGCCGATGACGAGCACGTTCCTGTCGGCGTACTTCTCCAGCAGGTGGGCGACGACATCGTCCTTGGCCGGGTTCTCGCTGGCGATGCGGTACTTGTGGCGCCACTCGGCGACGGCGTACTCCATGCGCAGCGGCTCCGGCAGGGCCACGCGGACCTCCGTGCAGGTCGCCTCCGCGATCCAGCCGCGCGACTCCAGTTCGCGCCACGGCACATCGTATTTCTTCGGCCCGATCAGGCTGAACACGTCCTCCTCGCGGCCGTCCTCGCGGACCAGCGTCGCCGTCAGGCCGAGCCGCCGCCGCGCCTGGATGTGGGCGGTCACGCGGAACACTGGCGCCGGCAGCAGATGCACCTCGTCGTAGATGATGAGGCCCCAGTCGCGCTCGTCGAACAGCTTGAAGTGCGGGAACTCTTCCTTGCGGTCGGGCCGGTGCGTCAGAATCTGATAGGTCGCCACGGTGACGGGGCCGATGTCCTTGGTCTCGCCGGTGTACTCGGCGACATCCTTCTCTTTCAGATCGGTCTTGTCGAGGATTTCGCGGCGCCACTGCTTGACGGCGGTGATGCTCGTGGTCAGCACCAGGGTGCTGCGCTGCACCTGGGCCATGGCCGCGATGCCAACGATGGTCTTGCCGGCGCCGCACGGCAGCACGATGACGCCGCTGCCGCCGCGCACGTCGCCGCCGGCGTAAAACACATCGGCCGCCTCGCGCTGGTAGTCGCGGACGTGGAACGGCAGCCCCGAGGCGGCGACGGGCGCAGGGCGGTCGGCAGCGGCGCGCCTTCGGTGTAGCCGGCCAGGTCCTCGGCGGGGTAGCCGACGGCGATCAGCGCCTGCTTGATGACGCCGCGGAACGCCGGATCGATGGCGAAGCTGGTGGGGCCAAGGCGGTCGCTGAGGTAGTCGCGCACCTTCGGCTGGCGAGCCAGTTCTTCGAGCAGCGGCCGGTCGGGACAGGACAGTTTCAGGCGGTCGCCGTCGCGCTCAAGCTTGACGCGGCCGTAGCGGCCAACCAGCTCGGCGATGTCAGCGAGCAGGTTGTTGGGCAGCGGGAACTTGCTGAAGCGGCGGAGCACGTCGATCATGGCGTCGGCGGTCAGGCCGGCGGCGGCGGCGTTCCACAGCGACAGTGGCGTCAATCGATAGGTGTGGATATGTTCAGGACTTTTTTCGAGTTCCGCGAAGGGGGCGAGGGCGTCGCGGGCCTCGGCATAGCGGGGGTTGTCCACCTCCACCAGGACCGAGCGGTCGCCCTGAACGATGAGAGGGTTGCTGGGGTCGTACTGCATGCTGCGCTGAATCCTTCCGATGGACCGTCGAGGCTGCGAAAAGGGGCAGTGTAGTGGTTGCCCCGGAGCGCTGCAAGGCGAAGTGGCGTTTGGGTGGGCGCCTTCCGGGGCACGGGAACTTCACCAATCAAGCAATTATACTCCAGGGTGGCGGCGGGAAAAAAGAGCAGCCCGCTCCTGCACTCGGACGGGAGGGGTTGCCTGGCGCCCGACACACACCACCGCCCACGCACGCCGAGATGGAGCGGTTGGCGGGTTGGCACGGCGGGGCGTCCGCTGGCGCGGCTTGCCACAGCAAGAACGCCAAGGACGCCAAGAACGCCAACTTTTTCATACGTCGAGAATCGGCGCCCTTGGCCCGGGTTGGTCGCGGCCGCGCAGTCCAATACAATCACGCGGTCGAGGACGGTCCCACCGGCTAATACCAAATCGCCTTGATGATTCGCGTTACCAACCCGGAGCGCCAGCCACGGGTCGAGTTCCTCCGCGCTGGCGCTCCGGGCTGGTACGGACGAGATAGGCACGACAGCTCGAACGTGCTGTGCGAAGCATCCTGAGCTGAAGCACGTTTCTTGTCTTGGGGGGTTGTTCCGTGGACAAGCTGGATCCGGGCGGAGTGGTCAAGCCGCAGAACGGCGTGGCTGGGTTGAAGCACTGGCGGTACGACCTTGTTGCCGGCCTCATGGTGTCGATGGTGTCGCTGCCGTTCTCGCTTGGCATTGCGGTGGCTTCCGGCGCGCCGCCGGTGGCCGGGCTGATCTCGGCGATCATCGCCGGCCTGATCTACCCGTTCCTGGGCGGGTCCTACGTGACCATCAGCGGGCCGGCCGCCGGGCTGGCCCCGGCACTGCTCGCGGGCATGATCGCCCTCGGCGCGGGCGACCGGGCCGTCGGCTACCCCTTGCTCCTGGCGGCGATCTGCATGACCGGCTGCGTGCAGATCGTGCTGAGCGCGGTCAAGGCGGCCCGCTTCAGCGCCCTGTTCCCCTCCTCGGTGGTGGAGGGCATGCTCGCCGCCATCGGCCTGCTCATCATCGCCAAGGAACTGCCGCTATTCCTCGGACAGCAGTTCGCGGCGCACGAGTTCTTCGAGATTCTGCTGGAGGTTCCGGCGGCGCTGGGGCGCCTGGACTGGCGGGCCTGCGCCGTGGGCGCGCTGTGTCTGGCACTGCTCGCCTTCCTGGGGGCGACGCGGTTTCGCCGGCTCCGCGCCGTGCCGCCGCCGCTGACCGTGGTTCTGGTCGGCATCGGCCTGGGGCTGGTGATTGGGTTGGATCCACGCCAGCGCATTCATGTCCCCGACAACGTCCTGGAGCATGGCCTGGTGCTGCCGAACTTCCAGGTCTTGCTGGCCACCAGCGCATTGTGGTGGACGGTCATCACGGTGGTCATGACCCTGACGCTGATCGACGGGGTCGAGTCGCTGGCCACCATCGCCGCCATCGACAAGATCGATCCGTTCAAGCGCAAATCGTCGCCGAACCGCACCCTGCTGGCGATGGGCGTCTCGAACATCTGTTCAAGCCTGGCGGGCGGCCTGACCATCATCCCCGGCGGCGTCAAGAGCACCGTTTGCATCGTCACGGGCGGCAGGACGCTGTGGGCCAACTTCTACAATGCGATGTTCCTGCTGCTGTTCCTGCTCTGTGCCGCGAGCCTGATCAACCTGATCCCGCTGCCCGCGCTGGCGGCGGTCGTCATCTACATCGGCTACAAACTGTGCGCGCCCCGCGTCTGGATGCACATTGCCCAGATTGGCCTGGAGCAGTTGTTCGTGTTCAGCGTGACCGTGCTGACGACCCTCGTGACGGACCTGCTGGTGGGCATCTTCGCCGGCATGATCGCGAAAATGGTGGTGAGCACGACGCTGTCCTGGTCGTCCGGCCGCGCGGCGGCGAAACCAGGCGGGGTGGTGGGCGCGGCGCTGCGCTGCGTGGGCCGGCTGTTCCGCGACCCGGTGGCCGGGAGTGACCTCGCGACGGACGGCACCTATCACCTGTACTTTAACGGGCCGTTGGTCTCGTTCAACTTGCTCCACGTGCGGCGGGCGCTGGCGGCTGTGCCGGAGGAGGCGCAGCGGGTTTCCCTGCACTTCGGGGCTGGTGTGAGCCTGATCGATCACACCACCTATGTGAACCTGCTCGACTTCGCGCGGCGCGCAAGCAAGGCCTGGAGGAGCGCGTCGAATTCCTTGGCCTGGAGCGCTTCGCCGGTCGCTCCGAGCACGAGGCCTGCATGCGCGTCAGTGCCGCCGTTGCGGTCAAGCCCGCGACGTAACCCCAGTGGCCAACGGTGTCGCGACGCGGTTGCCGTTGGTCAGCGACGCCTCGCCCCAACATCCGTGACGGTTCGCTTCAACCAGTTCGGTGCTTTTCGATCAGATACTGCGTCAGCGTCAGGAACAGCAGCGAGTGGGCCACGTCGCCAAGTTTCCGCTGAGCCCACCTGGTCCCGCGGGCATCGACCAGCCGCACACTGCCGGACTGCACCTGCATGTTGCCGACATCGCGCCAGCGCAGGAAATCGTCCCGGTATTCGATGCCCCTGTCCGTCAGCACGAAGGGGTAGAAATCGACCGGCTTGCCCTCCTCCAACGCCTTGATGGCCACGGTGAACAGCGCGGAACTGCTCTCGCGCTGAATGCGGTCGCCAATCGCCTTGACGGCCCAACCAAAGCTGCCGCTGTCGAAGCGCAGCCGGCGACCGTCGCGGTCCTCGATCTCCATGCAATAGGTCCAGGTGGTGCCGGTGAAGACGCCGTTGGTGTAGTGGTCGGTCTTGGTGACCTGGTTGTAAAAACCGGGGAAGCGTTCCCAGGGCAGACACTCCACCTGGGCGCCCGCCTGCAACACCACGCCGCCCGGGCACAGCCACAACCGCTTGCCGGCATTGCGGATCAGGCTCCACAGGCCGAGGCCGGCCATCAGCGCGCCTCCGCCGATGCTGATGAGCAGCACGGCAACGCCCGATCCGATGTTGTCCCGGCCGCGCGGCCCCGCTGCCGGCGCCGCCAGTAAAAGAACGCCGATGAGCAGGCCGACCACCATCACCAGGACGCCGATGACGATGAGCACGATGCGGCCGACGATCCTGGGCTTCAGCGTCGCCTGGGGTTCGCCCAGGGCGGCGACTGCGGGCGGGCAGTGCTCGGGCAGCGGGTCCAGCGGCATCCGGTTGAGCGCGGGGGTCGCCGGTTCGCCCGGCTGGCGGCGGATGTCCGGCGTCCAGGTGGGGCCCAGCAGCGAGGCGATGGGGCGGTCGTAACCACGGCGAACGTCCTCGTCGCGGTCACGGTCCTCCTCAACGGGCAGCACCGTGGGCACTTCCTCCGGGGCCACTTCTTCCAGCTCCGACAGGGCCGCGTTCGGCCTGGCGCGGGCGGTGAATTCCGGAGGCAGGGGCGGCGGTTGCGGCACGGGCGGCGGCGCCGGCGGCGCGGTGGGCGCGGCCGGCACGCGCATGGCCGTCTGGCAGGAGGGACAGCGCACCGCGGCGCCGGCCTGTTCGTCGGGAACGCTCAGGGGATTGCGACAGCCGGGACAGAGGATGCGTATCATGGGCCAAGACCTGTGAAACCTGGGACCAGGGCCAAAGGTTACCAAATGGCCGTCGAGGGGGAACGTCAAGGGGAAGGGCGCACCTGCTGCATTGCGCTTTTCGGCAGCGGTACGGCCCGCCCTTTGCATGATCGTCCGCCATGATTTCATCAATCCTTGATAATTTGCCTGGACGATTCTACATCTTTACTTATAATGCTAATATGGTTCGCAACCAAAAACTCGGCGAACCGGAATTCGAGAATGGACAAACTCTCCAACAAACTTGCCCCCGTCATGCTCTCCAAGGGCCGGGTGGAGTCCGCAAGGACGTCGAACCTGTGTAGCACTCCGGCCGTCCAGTAACTGACAATGCCCAAAACCCGGCCACCGCGGTCCCCAGGGAACGCGGCCGGGGTGAACTTAACCCTTGCAACCCTGACGGCTTCGTGAAAGCCCCAGAACGCGTTTCCGGGGCGGTCGTCGGGTAGTCTTTAAGAGGAGGAGTCGGTCGGTCGGTGGCACAACCACGCCGGCTACAACCCATGCTCGACAAATTGCGCAACATCGGCATCATCGCACACGTGGACGCGGGCAAAACCACCACCACGGAGCGCATCCTCTATTTCGGCGGCAGCAAGCACAAGTCCGGCGATGTCGATGAGGGCAACACCACCACGGACTTCGACCCCCTGGAGAAGGCCAAGGGCATCACCATCAACAGTGCCGCCGTCACGGTGGACTGGGGCGACGTGCGCATCAACCTGATCGACACGCCCGGCCACGTCGATTTCACCGCCGAGGTCGAGCGCTCGCTGCGCGTCCTCGACGGCGCCGTCGGCGTCTTCTGCGCCGTCGGCGGCGTCGAGGTGCAGAGCGAGACGGTGTGGTATCAGGCCAACAAGCATCGGGTGCCGCGCATCGCCTACATCAACAAGCTCGACCGTATGGGCGCCGACTTCTTCAACTGCATCGAGGAGATGAAAACGAAGCTGGGCGTCGTGCCGGCCATCTGCGCGCTGCCGGTCGGCCAGTCCGGCGAGTTCCAGGGCGTCATCGACCTGATCGAGATGAAGTTCATCGAGCGCGACAAGACCGACAAGGCCAACCGCCGCTTCACCCTGGAAGAGATTCCCGAGTCGCACAAGGCCCAGGCCGAGGAGTACCACCAGCACCTGCTCGAAGCCGCGTCGCTGGTGGACGATCACCTCGTCGAACTGATCCTCGATGGCAAGCCCGTTTCCAAGGAGCAGCTGAAGGCGGCGCTGCGCAAGGGCACGCTGGAGGGCAAGTTGACGCCGATCCTGTGCGGCTCGTCGAAGAATTTCCACGGCGTCGAGTTGATGCTGGACTCAGTCGTGGACTATTTGCCGTCGCCGTTGGACCGGCCGCCCGTCGAAGGCCTCCACCCCAAAAAGAAGGAGAAGGAGCAGCGCAAGGCCGATCCGAAGGAACCGCTGTCGCTGCTGGCGTTCAAGACCGTCACCGAGCCGACCGGCGACCTGGTATACGTGCGCATCTACTCGGGCGAGCTGCATCCGAAGGACGACGTGCTGAACACCACGACGGGCCGCGGTGAGCGCATCGCGCGCATTTTCCGCATGTTCGGCGAGCGCCGCGACAGCCTGGAAGTGGCCGGCCCTGGAGACATCGTGGCCGTCGTGGGCCTGAAGCAGACCTTCACCGGCAACACGCTCTGCGCCAACGGTGCGCCGATCACGCTGGAAGAGATTCGTTTCCCCGAGCCGGTCATCAGCCAGGCGATCATCCCGGATCGGACCACCGACGAGACCAAGCTGGCCGACGCCCTCGGCAAGCTGGTCCGCGACGATCCGACGCTGAAGATGAAGACCGACCCGGAGACGAAGCAGCTCATCATCAGCGGCATGGGCGAGCTGCACCTGGAAGTCTCGGTCGAGAAGTTGCAGCGCACGCCCGGCGTCAAGGTGAGCGTCGGCAAGCCGCTGGTCGCTTACCGCCAAACGCTGTCGAAGCCGGTGGACATCGAGACGCGCTTCATCAAGCAGACGGGCGGCCGCGGCAAGTTCGCCGTGGTGAACATCAAGTTCGACCCGCTGACCAAGGAGCAGGTCGAGGAGTGGACCGCCTACCAGGAGGAGAACGGCGAGAAGAAGGACCCGAACAACATTTACTTCATGGACAAGATCGTCGGCGGCGTGGTCCCCAACGAGTACATTCCGTCGGTGGAGCAGGGCTTCCGCGAGGCGTGCGTCAAGGGGGCCAAGTACGGCTTCCAGTGCGTGGACATCCAGGCCACCCTGCACTTCGGCAAGTACCACGACGTGGACAGTTCGCAGGATGCGTTCAAGCTGGCGGCGATGGAATGCACGCGCGACGCCATGATGAAGGCCGGCATCACGCTGCTGGAGCCGATCATGAACGTGGTGGTGATTGCGCCGGAGAAGTATCAGGGCGACCTGGCAGGCGACATCAACCGCCGTCGCGGCGAAATCCTGAACTTCAGCAGCGACAAGGGCCGCTGCCAGCTGCACGCTTATGTGCCGCTGGCGGAGCTGTTCGGCTACACCAACGAACTGCGCAACTTCACGAGCGGCACAGCGTCGTTCAGCATGGAGCCGAGCCACTACGCCCCGGTGCGCGAGGAACTCGCCGACCTGCGGGCCGCCAGCTGAACAGGAAGAAAGCTGACGCAAAGGCACAAAGACGCCGAGCGGCGCAAGGAACGAGCATGGTTCCTTGCGCCGCTCGGCGTCTTTGCGCCTTTGCGTCAGCTTTCTTTCATTGTCGATGCGTCTTTCCAGGCGATGGGCGTGGTGCGGGTAGTCTGCGTGGAATGCACCGCCAGGCCGTGGCCGTAACCCTCCTGTGCTTGCGGCTATTTCTCCCCCGCGGTACACTACAGGTGGAGGTTCCCATGCAACGCAAGCCCGAAGACAAGATGAAACCCAAGGTGGTCGCCTTCAAGGTGGAGGCGGAGCTGGCGGCGTTTCTCAACAAACTCCCCAATAAGAGCGCCTTCATCCGCAAGGCCATCGCGGCGCAGATGAGCATCGCCTGTCCGCTCTGCAACGGCGCCGGCACCGTCAACCGCGCCGTCCACGACCATTTTTTGCCGCTGATCCGCGAACACGCCCAGCGCAGCTGCGACGGCTGCGGCCACGATCAACCGCTGCCGCGCGACCCCGGTGAACTGACCACCGAGGATCGCCAGCGCCTGGAGCAGTTCTTCCACGGCGGCCCCTTCTACTGCGACGGCTGTTACGAAAAAGCCCCGACCTGCGACGACTGCGGCTGGCACATCGCCGAGGACCGTGTCGCCGAACACCAGCGCCAGGCCCACACCCATTGAGCCCCACCGACCTCCACCACCTCCGGGCCGACCTGGCGCAGCCGCTGCCGCACCCCGACCTGGACGCCCTGCGCCGCTTCAGCGCCCTGACCACCGACTGGCTGCTGCGCGACTTTCACGCGCTGCCGGAGCAACCCGTCGGCAGAACCGCGTCCCGACCGGAGATGGAGGCGCTGCTGCGTGAGCCGCCGCCGGAAATCGGCCGGCCGTTCGAGCAGGTGCTCGCCGAGTTCGGTCAAAAAGTTGCGCCGCACACCTTCCGTCCCAATCACCCGCGCTTCTTCGCGTTCATCCCCAGCGCCCCAACCTTCGTCTCGGTGCTCGGCGACTGGCTGTGCGCCGGCACCAACTATTTCGCCGGCGTCTGGCTGGAGGCGGCCGGGCCGGCGCTGGTCGAGCTGCTCGTGCTGGATTGGTTCAAGCAATTTCTCGGCTACCCCGCAGAGGCGCGCGGCATCCTCACCACCGGCGGCTCCGAGGCCAACCTGACCGCGCTGACCGTCGCCCGCCAGCGCCTGAGCCACGACGACCGGCCGCGCGCGGTGCTCTACGAATCGGAGCAGCGGCACTGGTCGGTGGACCGCGCCGCGTTCGTCATCGGCCTGCGCCCCGAGCAAATCCGCCGCCTGCCGGTGACCGCCGACCTGCGCTTCGACGTGGCCGCCCTGCGCCGCGCCGTCGCCGAGGACCGCCGCTCTGACCGGCAGCCGTGGCTGGTGGTCGCCAACGGCGGCGCCACCAACACCGGCACGGTCGATGCGCTCGCGGACCTCGCCGAGGTGTGTGAGCGCGAACGGCTGTGGCTGCACGTCGATGCCGCCTACGGCTGGCCGGCGGTGCTGTCGGCGGCGGAACGGCCGCAGTTCGCCGGCATCGAGCGCGCCGACTCGATCACGCTCGACCCGCACAAGTGGTTCGCCCAGACGTTCGAGGCCGGCTGCCTGCTGGTGCGCGACGGCCGCCGGCTGGCGGAGACGTTCGCGCTGCGGCCGGAATACATGCAGGATGTGACGCCGGACGCCGACGAGATCAACTTCGCCGACCACGGCCTGGCGCTGACGCGGCGCTTCCGGGCGCTGAAAATCTGGCTGTCGCTGCAGGTGCTGGGCGTCGGCTGGTTTCGGGCGCTGGTCGAGCGCTGCTGCGGCCTGGCGGCGTACGCGGAGGCACTGCTGCGGCAGCGGCCGGGCTTCGAGGTTCTGCACCCGCGGCAGCTGAGCGTCGTGACGTTCCGCTACGTTGGCGGCGTGACCGGGGAGGATGCGCGGGATCGGTTGAACCTGGCGATTTTGGAGGCGCTGCGCGATGGCGGCCGGGTGTTTTTGTCCTCGACGCGGCTGGGCGGCCGGGTGGCGCTGCGGCTGTGCTTCGTCAACTGGCGGACGACGGCGGCGGATGTGGACGAGGCGCTGACGCTAATCGAACAGGCGGCGTCCAACCCCTCCAACCGCTAACACCTGCCCCACGGTCCCGCAAAAAAAAGTCGCGCGTTCGCTTGTCGCCGGAGGAAGGGCTATAATAAAAAGTAGTAATACTGTTGGTGGCGGTAGCCCTGAGCCGTAACCTTCAATCCAGGATGGAGCGCCCAACCTTTTCGCAGAGAGGCCTTTCATGAAAAATGCCGCCGTGCTGGTCGAATACGGACAGCCCATCGACCCGCAGTTCATGGTGACGCCGCCGGACGCGACGGAACTCGAGCTGGAAGCCGGGCACCCCGGCCTTGGGGATGAAGCCTACATCCAGCGCCGCAAGGATCTGTTCGCGCTTTGCCGTCGGAACCGCCTGGCGGGCCTGGGACCGCCGCTGATCGATTACACGCCCGAGGAAACGCGCATCTGGCGCGAGGTCAGCCCGAAACTGGATGAACTGCACGTCCCGTACGCCAGCGCCTGTTATCTCACCGGCAAGCGCGCGTTGGCGGTCTCGCGCGACGAGATTCCGCAACTTGGCCTCCTCAGTGAACGGGTGCGGCGGGAGACCAACATGCACCTCGTGCCCGCCGAGGGAGCGCTGCCGTACCGGACCTTTTACCAGTACATCGCCGACCGCGGTTTCCCGGTGACGCAGTTTATCCGGCACGGCTCCCACCCGGAGTTCACGCCCGAACCGGACATGATCCACGACTGCCTCGGCCACGTGCCGCCGCTCATGAACCAGGACTACGCGGAATTACTCACGCTCATCGGCAAGGCGGTCGCCGCCACCACCCAGGGCGAACAGGTGCTCGCCCTGAAGCGCTTCAGCTGGTTCAGTATCGAATTCGGTTTGATCGAGGAAGCCGGAGAAGTCAAGGTGTTCGGGGCCGGTATTCTTTCTTCCACCGGTGAAATTCCGTTCTCCCTGCACGCGCGCGAGGTAACGCGGCGGCCGTTCGTGACCGATGTGGTGATCGCCACCGACTATGACCCGTCGCGGATGCAGGACCATTTGTTCATTGCCCCGTCGCTGCCGTTTCTGCGGCGAGAACTGGAGAATCTGGTCCGCCGCTTTGGCATCCCAGTAATCGAATGAAGAAGGGATCCACAGCTGGCACAGAGGAAAGACAAAATCGAATTGATCTTCTATCTGTGACATCTGTGACATCTGTGGATTCAGAAGAGGAGTTTCGTCGGATGAGTGGAGACCTTTTGGCGCTGCGGCGGATCGACCACGTGCGCTTCTTCGTGGGCAACGCTCGCCAGTCCGCATACTTTTACCGTAACGCCTTTGGCTTCGACGTGATCGCCTACGCCGGCCTGGAGACGCGCATGCGCCACGAGGCCGGTTACGTGCTGCGCCAGGGTAACATCACGTTCGTGCTGATGTCGCCGCTGTCCGCGCAGCACCCCGAGAGCCAGCGGCTGGTGACGCACGGCGACGGCGTCATGGACATTGCCCTGGACGTGGCCGATGTCAAGGCCGCATATGAGGAGTCGGTGCGGCGTGGGGCGGTCGGCGTCGCGGCACCATCAGCCCAGGAGGACGAGCACGGCATCATTGAAACCGCGACCATCCGCACCTACGGCGACACGACGCACACCTTCATCAACCGTGATCGTTATAGCGGAGTGTTCGCGCCTGGCTTCAAACCAATCGACCCGGAGCGCTACGACCCAAGGACGTTCGCGCACGTCGGCCTCAAGGCCATCGACCACATTGTCGGCAACGTCGAGCTGGGCAAGATGAACGAGTGGGTCAAGTTCTACGAGGACGTGCTCGGCTTCAACCAGCTGGTGAGCTTCGACGACAAGGACATCAGCACGGAGTATTCGGCGCTGATGTCGAAGGTGGTGCAGAACGGCACTGGCCGCATCAAGTTTCCGCTGAACGAGCCGGCGACGGGCAAGCGGCGGTCGCAGATCGAGGAGTATTTGCAGTTCCACGGCGGCCCCGGCGTGCAGCACATTGCGATGGCGACCGGCGACATCATCGAGACAGTGCGGGCCATGCGGCACAACGACGTGTCGTTCCTGCGCGTGCCGCAGAGCTATTATGATGTGCTGACCGACCGCGTCGGTACAATTAAAGAGGATGTGGAGGAGTTGGCCGAACTGGGCATCCTCGTGGACCGTGACGACGAGGGCTACATGCTGCAAATTTTCACGAAGCCGGTGGCGGATCGGCCGACGCTGTTCTTCGAGATCATTCAGCGGCACGGCTCGAAGAGTTTCGGCAAGGGCAACTTCAAGGCGCTGTTCGAGGCCATCGAGCGCGAGCAGGCGCTGCGCGGCACACTGTAGTCCGAGCCGGAGCAGGATGACCCGTTTGTGCGCGTGATGGTGGGCAGCGTCAGCAACCAGCGGGACGGTTTATGCGCGATTCACCGGGGGGCTGGGCAACCGCGGCGTCCTGGGCCAGGCGATTTCCTTGTTAACAAGCGGAGAGGTTTCTATAATTATACAGTGAACCGAGTTGACCTCCAGCCCCATGCTAGCCGCTCCGCCCGCGGTTGCAGGGAGACTGTCGCCACGGGAACGGCTTGCCCGGGCGCGTTGATCGACCCTCGTTTCTCCAGGAGTGGTTCTTCGATGGCCGAGTTGCACCACGAATGTGGCATCGCCGCACTGTACCACCTGGAGAGCCCCACCCCAACCACCCTCGACGCCGCCCCGGACCCCGAGCAGATTTCGTGGCTGATGCCGCGCATCCTCCTGGACCTGCAGAACCGTGGCCAGCTGGCGGCCGGCTTCACCACCTACAACCCGCACCGCGACAAACTGCTGGATACGCACAAGCAGGTCGGCACGGTTATCGAGGCGTTCCGGCTCAACCACCAGGCAAAGTTCGACAGCATCATGCGCGAGTTCGCCGGCCGGGCCGCCATCGGCCACGTCCGCTACGCCACCTGCGGCCAGAACGAGCGCAGCCACGCCCAGCCGTTCGAGCGGCACCACGGCTGCAAGTGGAAGTGGTTCAGTTTCGCCTTCAACGGCCAGCTGGCCAACTTCGCCGACCTGCGCGACGAGTTGCTCACCAAGGCCGACTACCACCTGACGCGCAACCTCGACACCGAGGTCATCCAGCACTTCCTCAGCTACGAACTACGGCACGACGGCCGGCCCGACCTGGTGGACGTGTTCACCAACCTGGCGCGGCGTTTCGACGGGGCGTACAACATTGTCTACCTGAACGCGATGGGCGACCTGGCGGTGGTGCGCGACCCGAAGGGGTTTCGGCCGCTGTGCTACGCCCAGAACGGGCCGTTATTCGCCGCCGCCAGCGAGAGCGTGCCGCTGCTGAACCTCGGCTTCACCGACATCCAGTCGCTGGAGCCGGGCGAGATGATCGTCATCCAGAACAACCAGATCCGCCGCGTCCGTTACGCCCCGAAGCAGCCGACCGCGCACTGCTTCTTCGAGTGGATCTATTTCGCCAACGTGGCCAGCACGCTGGACGAGCGCAGCGTCTACCTGTCGCGGTCGAGGCTGGGCAAGGAGCTGGCGACGCAGGAACACCGCCTGCGCCTGGTGCCGCTGGACGACGACACCATCGTGGTGCCGGTGCCGGACACCGGCAAGGCGGCGGCGGACGCGATGGCGTTCGAGCTGGGCGTGCCGTCGGTCGAGGGCCTGATCCGCAACCGCTACATCGGCCGCACCTTTATCGAGGGCCAGAACCGGGCCGACCGCGTCCGCATGAAGTACACGCCGCTGCGCGAGGTGCTCGAGGGCAAGCGCGTGTTGCTGATCGAGGACACCATCGTCCGCAGCACGACGCTGAAGTCGCTGCTGCACCACGTCCGCGAGCGCGGCGGGGCAAAGGAGATCCACGTCCGCATCGCCTGCCCGCCGATCGTGGCACCATGCTTTTACGGCATCGACATGTCCACGGTGCGCGAGCTGTTCGCGCTGCGCTTCATGCACGGCAACCGGCCGACGGTGGACGAGCAGTACGCGATGGCGAAGGAGTTGGGCGCGGACAGCCTGTTCTACCTGCCGCTGGAGGCGGTGGCGCGCTGCATTGGTCTGCCGGGGGACAAACTGTGTCGGGCGTGCCTGACCGGCGACTACCCGACGCCGACGGGCAAGCAGCTGTACGAACTGGCGCTGGTCAACCGCGGCGAGCCGGCCGCGAACGGACGCACCTATGAGCGGGCGTCCGCGGTGGCGCAGTAAGCCGCGCCAGGTCGCCCCACTGGGGAGGGGTCGGACTTGAGCGACACCGACAAGGAATTACGCTTCGCCTACAAGGAATGGGCCGCCATCTGTCTGGCGCTGTGCGCGGCGAACAGTCGCTGCTGCTGCGCAAGGGCGGCAGCGCTGAATCCGATGGCGATTTCGCCCTGGAGCACGCGCGCTTCTGGCTGCTGCCGACCTACACACACCAGCAGGAGCAGGGCGGCCTGCAAGAAGACGCCGCGCCGCTGCTGGCCGAGGCGCTGGCGCAGCGGCCGCCGACGGGCGTGCTGCGGCTGACGCACTTCGCGGAGGTGCTCGGCGTCTACCACGTCAAGGCGGTGATGCCGGCGCTGCTGCTGCAACACCTGCACTGCTGGTCGGCCGCCACGGTGGAGAAGCGCTTCCACTACCGCACGCCGGGACTGTTCGTGCTGCCGGTACGTGTCTGGAAAGCGGCGGAGGTGTATGAGTTGCCCGACCGTGCCGAGTACGCGGGCTGCCGCACCTGGGTTGAGCTGGAGCGGCCGCTGTCCACCGCCGGCGCGACGCCAGCGCTGCCGGAGCAGTCGATTGCCAACCTGCGCGACAGTCTGGATCTGCTCCTGAACCCGACCGCGTTCGTGTGAACCCGTCGGTTTCGGCGTTTTTTTCAAGGAATCGACCATGCCCGCCCGCTGCCCCACCTGCAACGTGCCGCTCACGATCGACGAGGCCCGTCAGCCGACCTGCCCGGTCTGCGGCGAGAGCCTGGAGGTGCGCACGCGGATCACGGAAGAACCCGAGAGCCGCCGCTGGTCCGAACCCAAATCCCCGCTCGCCTGGGACGAGCGGGAGGACCGCCGCGATTCCTTCCGACTCGGGGAAGGCGAGCGCCGCGACACCCTGCCTGGCAAGGGACTCACCCACGCCACGATCCTGATGCTGATTCTGAGCCTGGTGGTGGAGCTGGCGGCCATCGGCGTCAGCCTCGTGGCCCTGCCCGCGGCGACCGGCCGCGTGGCCGGCGCAGGATCAGCCGCTGGAGGCCCTGGACCCGATGGACCTGCTCCGCGGTATTGTGGACTGCTTCCTGCTGTTGGTGCGACTGCCGACGGGCATTGTGTTCCTGTGCTGGGTCTACCAGTCGTACAGCAACCTGGAAGTCCTGCGGGTGTCGGGCCTGGAGCACTCGCCGGGCTGGGCAGTCGGGTATTTCTTCATCCCCATTCTGAATCTGTTCCGGCCCTGCCAGGTCTTTCAGGAAATGTGGCGGGCCAGCAACCCGAACGACCTGACTCACGACTGGAACCGGGGCAGCGGCAGTGGCTTGATTACCTGCTGGTGGCTGTTCTGGCTGGCTTCCGAAATCGCCAAGGTATCGGCGGCGTGGCCGGGTCGTCGCCCACAGCCCACCTCTCGACCGTCATCCTGCTTACCCTGGTGGCGGACGCCTTGACCATCGTGGCGGGGCTGCTGGCGATTGCCGTCGTCTGGAGCCTGCGGGCGCAACAGGAGCAGAA
Source organism: uncultured Gemmataceae bacterium (assembly GCA_963750165.1). Lineage (GTDB taxonomy): Bacteria > Planctomycetota > Planctomycetia > Gemmatales > Gemmataceae > CAVVPN01. The sequence goes on from CAVVPN010000004.1 coordinate 54,987, forward strand.
GTTCCAGGCGGAGCGGTTTTGAGGGCCGCGGAAGGGGGCACCGTTTTCACCGGAGCGGGTTGCCGTGGCTGAAGGGCGTTAACGCTGGCGTTTGACACGGTCAACTCAGGAGAAAGGACCAGGGCTCGACAATGTGGCCGCCGGTTTCCTTCCTGCCAGCCACCGGCGTTCGCCAGACGCACGGCCAATTCCTCAAGCCGCTCCAGGTCTTCGGTGTTCTCGATCAACGCGCGCACTGCGGCGTCCGGCGGCCCGAATTTGCTCTCCCCAATCAAAAAGAGCATGCGGCGGGCCTCCTCCGCGCGACCCCGACGCACAATGGCCTGATAGGTCGAAGACTGTTCCATTCCCAGCACCTCCTCGAAGAAGACGTGCGCCAGCGCATCGGAATAGCGTAGTCCCAGAAGCACATACGTCGCCGACCACAGGGGCGGGCGCTGCCGCTGATGCGCCGACTGCTGGGCTCCCTGCTCAAGTCGCGTCGCTGTTCCGGGTCAGCGGTTTGCGCCCTTTTTCCCGCCGAAGTAGACCTGTTCCAGCAGATCGCGCAATTCCTCGGCAATTTCCTCCGGCGGGTTGCCGGACAGGGCGGCGGCGATCAGCCGTTCGGCCTCGCGGAGGGCGCCGCATTCCAGGGCCAGGGAGGCGGCGCTGTGGTGTAGCACCGAGCGCGTCGGCTCCAGGGTCAGGTCCGCTGCCGCCACCGCGGCCGCTTGCCGTTCCTGCTCGAAGGCCTGGCGCAAGTGTTCCCGGGCCGCCTGGGGGTTGCCGCCGCGCCGCAACCGCTCCGCTTCATCGACCAGGCGCATCGCCTGGTGATGGAGGTCGTGCATCGGACTCATCGCTGCACCATCCTTGCTTGCGGTTTGCCGAACTCAACGACCACGACGTGGGCCGGCAGGTGCCCGCTATCGGACTTTTGGGTTTGTTTGGTTTTCGCCGACAGCCTCACGGCGTACGCGCCTTGCTCCGTGGCTTCGTCGAAATCATTCCAGAACCGCTGCATCGGCTCAGTGACGCGATCAGACCAGTGGAGGGAGTACACGGCGCTGGGCGTGCCGCTGACGGTAAGCGTCACCCCGGAAACGTGGCCCTGCTTATCGAGGCACAGGATCGCCGCCTGGGCTAACATGGTTCCGCACGCGGGTGGAATGTGGGGGAACTCGACCGCCAGAGCGTCCAGGAGGAGTTGCCCCTTGGTGTCCTCTGAGGGTGCATCGGGCATGGCCGCCATTGGGTATCCCCCTTTCCCGAATTACGCCGGGTGCCATGCTTTCGCGGCCCGTGCAGCGTCAGGCGTGCGTTTCAGAATACCCCCTGCCGCGGTCAGGACAAGGAAATAACGGCTCAGGTGGCACTGCTACGCCACCAAAGAGGAGACCTTCGGTCGCAGCCGTGGACCGGTCAGGAGACCGGCCCACAACAAGTGGCGCACAACAGGAGACCGGCCTACAACAGGGGAGTTGCAGTTGTCTGGCGGTGGGTACTACGGTTATTACAGAGTCAGGGGCTGCCACCCTGGTCCCGAGGCAGGCAAGATCAATAGTTTGAGTAGGGAATCTCCGCTCCCCGCCACGCAAAGTGGGGGGTCTGTGAAATGATATGAAACGAAACGGCCTCCTGCCCCTACTTCCATTATACGCGAGCAACCGAGGCACGACATGACCCACGATCCGATGGCCGCCATCCGCGACAAGGTCGAGGCCGGCGAGCGCCTGTCCTTCGCGGACGGCCTGTACCTGGAGGAGCACGCCGACCTGCTGGAGCTGGGCCGGTTGGCCAACACGGTGCGCGAGCGCCAGCACGGCAACCGCGCTTATTACAACGTCAACACGCACCTGAACCCGACCAACGTCTGCGTCTACCGCTGCACCTTCTGCGCTTTCCGCGCCGACCTCAAGAGCGACAGGGGCTACGTCATGAGCGACGCACAGCTCCTTGAGCGCGCCGCCGAGGCGGAGGGCCGCGGCGCCACCGAGTTGCACATCGTCGGCGGCCTGCACCACCAGTTGCCGTATGAGTGGTATCTGAACGTGGTGCGGATCATCCATCGGGCGCACCCGCGGCTGCACCTGAAGGCGTACACGGCGGTCGAGTGGGACTGGTTCGCACGGCTGACCAACCGGCCGACGCGCGACCTGCTGGCGGAGTTCAAGGACGCGGGCCTCGGCAGTCTGCCAGGCGGCGGCGCCGAAATCTTCCACCCCGAAATCCGCGACCAGATTTGCGAGCACAAGGCCGACGCCGACGGCTGGCTGCGTATCCACCGTGAGGCGCACGAACTGGGGTTGCGCTCCAACGCCACCATGCTCTACGGCCACATCGAACGGCCGGAGCACCGCATTGACCACCTGATCCGCTTGCGTGAGTTGCAGGACCAGACCGCCGGGTTCCAGACGTTCATCCCGCTGGCGTTCCACCCGGACAACACGCGGCTGAGTCACATCCAGAAGCCGAGCATCCTGCGCGACCTGCGAACGATGGCGGTGAGCCGGCTGCTGCTGGACAACTTCCCGCACGTCAAGGCGTACTGGATCATGCTCGGCATCCAGACGGCGCAAATCGCGCTGGGCTTCGGAGCGGACGACATCGACGGCACGGTGGTCCACGAGAAGATTTACCACGACGCCGGCTCGGACACGCCGCAGGAGTTGACGGTGGCAGAACTGCGGCGGCTGATCGCGGAGGCGGGCCGCGTGCCGGTGGAGCGCGACACGCTGTACCGCGAGGTGGTGCGACAACAGAACGACTGGCAGATCGGCCGGGCAATCCCGCTGACACTGGCCAGTATCTGAAAACAAAAGACGAATCGCGAAAACACGAAAAAAAGCTGACCGTCACGGATTTTGGGGCGGTCAGCTTTTTTTACGCCTGGATTGGCTGGTTTCAGCATAGCTCCCGCCCACACGGTCAAGCACTTCCAGGGCTTTTCCGTATTGCTCAGGGCTGGTCATGGGCACGACGGGCATGGCAGTTCCTCTCCATTGCAGCTTCGCGCGCTTCTCACACGAATCCTACCATCCCCGCCCGCGCGCCCCCAGGGCAATCCCAGCAGCCGCCGTCGGGAGGATTGCAGCGCATCAAGCCGCCAGCGAGAGAAGTCTCACGCCGACAATCGCAGCGTCGCCTCGGCCAGCGCGTTGTCGCGGACGTGCTTCAGCAACCGCTCCCACGCCTCGGGGTTGACCGGCACTTCGCCGCCCGCGTGGTCCAGTTCCTCCAGTAGCTGTGCCGCGCTGACGATGCGGCGCTCGGCCGCCTTCGGCCCGAGCCGGTCGAGCAGATCCAGCAGCGGTTCCGGCAGAGTCGGCCCGCGCGTCCCCTTGCGCCGGGCGCCGCTCCACTCCGACGCGATCCGCCCCAGCGCCTCCAGGTCCGCGGCCACGTCCTCATGCACCTCCGCGTCCGTCAGCCACGGCGGCTCGCCGGCGCCGCACAGTTTCAGCGTGCCGTCGGCCGTCAGCAGGAACAATTCCGGCCGCAAGTGGCCGTGGACCAGGCCCGCTTCGTGGACCGTGTGCAGACCGAGGGCCGCCTGGCTGAGCAGGCGGAACCACACTCCCGGCGCCGCGGCCGGCGGCGGCCAGTCGTTGCCCGGCAGGCCGGTCAGCCATTCCTGGATGGCCGCGGGACGGCCCTTGATGTCGAGCACCTCCAGCGTCGCCGCCACGTTCGGGTGCAGGATCATCGCCTGGCGGAAGCGCTGTCGGAACTCGTCCGGATGCACCGCGTCCTCCAGTTCCGCCTCGGCCAGCCAGCGCAGCACTGCGTCCTCGCCGCGGCGCGGGTCGAAAACGCGGTAGACCTGCTCGCGCGGCGTCGCGCGCAGCCGATCCACCACGCGCACCGGCCCCAGCATCAGGCCGTCCAGGTTGCCTGCCTCGATCAGCGCCAGCTGGTAGAGCGTCACGGCACCGCTGGCGAGCAGCACCTGGCGCAGCGACCGCCGCTGCCGCCGGGCCTCGACCCATAGCGCCGTCAGCGTGTCCGCCTCGACCAGGCCCAGCGAGCGCAGCAACTCGCCCAGCTGCCGGTCGGCCGGCTCCACGTCGCCGGTCAACGACAGGATGTCGCGGTTGCCGTCGGCCGCCGGCGCCGCGGTCGCTTCGCTCACTCGCGCCTCTTCCGGGATGCCGGCCAGTTCGCGGAGCTTTTTACGATACCACTCGCGCATGTCCGCCAAATGACGCTCGACCTCGCCGCGGCGCTCGGCGACGGCACGCTGTTCGTGTTGCAGTTGCTCGGCCTGTTGCGCCAGGCGCTGGGCGTCGGCGTCGATGCGGCGGGCCTGCTCGTCCACCTGCGACTTCTGTCGTTGCAACCGCGACTCGTCGCGCGCCAGCAGTCGCTTCAGGTCGCCGATCTGGCCCTGCCAGTCGATCAACTGCTGGCGGAACGCGACCACGGCCAGGCGCTGCTCGTCCTGGTGGCGGCGCAGCGCCAGCTCCTGCTGCTGCAACCGCTCCGCCTCCGCCTGCAACTGCGCCCGGATCGCGTCCAGACCCTCCTGACACTGCTGGGCGTAATTGTGGACCTCGGCCAGGTGCTCGCGCAGCTGCTCCCGGGCGTGCGTCAGCCGCTCCAGCGCGGTGCCGGCGCAACTCCAACTCCGGCAACTGCTGTTGCAGCGTCAGTGCCTCGCGCCGCGCCTGCTCCAGCTCCGTCCGGGCCTGCTCCACATCAGCCAGCGCCTGCTGCCGCTCGGAGTCGAGGCCGCCGCGCTCCTGCGCCAGCGCCTTGCGCTCGGTGGCGACACCGCGGCCAACCTCCTTGAGCTTGTCCTGCTGCCGCCGCAGCGTCTCCTCGCGGTCGTTCAGCAATTGTTGCAGCCGACTCACTTCCGCCGTCTGGGCGTCCAGCTCGCGCCCCGCCGCCGCCAGCGCCTCCTGTCCCGCCTGCCGTTCGCGCTCCAGCTCCGCCCGCTGCTCCTCGACACGCTCCAGCGCTGCCTCGTGCTGGCCGGCCTGCTCCGCCAGCGCCTTCTGCCGCGCGGTCAACTCCTCGGAGCGACGCCGCAGCTGTTCCTGCAACGCCTCGCGCGCCTGCTCCGCCTGCGTCAGCAGGTTCTTGCGCTCGCGTAGCCCCTCGCGCTCCGCTTCCACCCGCCGCTGCAAGTCGTCCAGCTGCGTCTTGCGCGCCTCGACCAGGCTGGCAGCCTCGGCCTGCTCCGCGACCGCCGTGTCCAGCGCCAGCGCCTGCGCCTGCAACCGCTCCTCCTCAGCGCTGACTTTTTCCTGTGCCTGCCGCAACTGACTGACCGCCGCCTCCATCACGGCGCCGCGCTCCGCGAGCTGCCGCCGCTCCTGCTCCAGCAAGGTGCGGTCGCCGTCGAAGTCCGCCCGCAACCGCTGCGCCGCCTCCAGCTGCTGCCGTGCCTCCGCAGCCAGCGTCTCCTGCCGCTCGCGCTGCTCGGTCAACTCCTGCTCTTCCTTGCGAACTTCCTCGCGCATGCGCTCCAGGCGCGTGCGCAACGCCGCCAGCGTCGCTTGCTGGCCCTCCAGCGCCGCGGCCCGCTTCGCCAGCTGGGCGGCGGCCTCATCCTGCTCCGTCTTCTGCTTCGCCAGCTTCTCGCCGACGGCGCACAGCTTCGTGTGCCATTCGTCCAGCTGCACCACCTGCTCTTCCAGGTCACGCGTGTCGTGCTGCATCTGCTCCAGCTTTTGCTCGACTTCCTGCGACCGCTGCTGCACCTGCTGCTCGCGCTCATCCAGGCTGCCCTGCAGGCGGTCGAGCCGCACCAGGTCGTCGCGGTACTGGGCCTGGTCCTGCTCCAGCTTTTCGCGCTCCGCCGTCAACTGATCCTCGCGGCGCAAGATGTCGCCGAGTCGATCCGTCAACTCCTGCTGCAACTGGGCCTGCTGCGCCTCGAAGCGCGCACGCTCTTCCTGCAACTGCTGCCGCTGCTGCTCCAGCTCGGCGGCGCGGCCGTCCAGTTCCGCCAACCGCGGTGACTCCTCGGCGCGGCGTGCGGCCCAGCGCTTCTCTTCCTCCTCGATCGCGCGCCTGCGCTCCTGCACTTTTTTGGCGGCCTTGTTGACGGCCTCCTGCAGACCGGCCATACGGTCGCGGCGTTCGCGGTAGCGCTCGTACAGCTGGCGGCGCAGGTCCGCCAACTCCTGCCGGGCCGCGGTCAGTTCGAGCCGCTGTTTCTCCAGGTCCGCGGCCCGCGCCTCGACCGCGTGATATTGCAGGTTCAGTTCCGCTTCGCGCTCCGCCAGCGCCTCAGCGTGACCCTGAGAACCCCCGGTCGGGGCGGCGTGCTCCGGCTGCTTCAGTTCCTGCTCGATCTCCTGGCGGCGCTGATACCAGACGGCGCGGTCGTTCTCCAGGTCGCTGATTTGCTCCTGCACCTGCTGGCGCTGCCGCTCCAGCTCGGCAGTCTGGGCGGCGAACGCCTGGCGCTGCTTCTCGAAGGCGACGACCTCCTCACGGAAGCGCTGGGCCTGTTGTTGCAGGTGTTCGCGCACGGCCTCCAGGTTCGGCGGCAGCGGCGCGGCCAGGGCGGGCGCGGCGGCAGCGGGCTGGATGTGAACGGTGACATCGGCGCCGCCGAGGGTGATGTGGTCGCCGTCGCGCAGCGGCGTCTGCGTGGCGGGCCGGCCGTTGAGCAACACCTGCTGCGTCGCGGCAAGCTTGCGCAGGCTGGCCCCGCTGGCGTGGCGGCCGACCAGGCATAGCAATGGTGTCAGTTCGCCGCCGGAGACGCGCAGGTCGCAGCCCGGCACACTGCCGATCAGGAAGCTGACATCGGCGACGGCGTACCACGTGGGGCGGTTGCTGCCGTAGCGGACTTCCAGCTTGACCTCGGCCAGCGGCCCGTCGGTGGTCGGCGGACGTGAGGGGGGTGAGGACACTTGTGCCATCCCGGCAACCTGCGCGGCCTGGGGCATCCCGGCCCCGGCCTGGATCACGACGCTGGCGCTGATAAGACACGATCTGTGGTTTTTTTTGAAGAGCGAAACGCGGGGGTAGCTCAACTCACGGAAAGATGCTTCGGGTCGCTCTTGGTCAAACCTGGGCGGCATGGTACAGTGGCCGGCGCCCGGGGCGGGCTGAGGAGGGCTCGCCCGCGCCGTCGTCCTTGGAACGGATTCCCTCGGGGAGGCTTCCGCTCATGTCCACGCAGCCGCCGCAGTCGCCGCAGCCGGCGCCGAACACCTCCACCCGCCAGCTGCTCGACGAACTCGACGACCTCATGCAGCGCATGCTGGCACTGCCCGTCCACCATCTGGACGATGAACCGGCGCCCTCCGAGGCCGCCGTCGTGCCGACCGTGGCGCCGCCGCCGCCCCTGAGCGCGCCCGTCATGCACGCCCTGCTGCCGGCGCCCCCCGAAAACGACCCGCCCGACCCGCCGGCTGACCCGCCTCCGCCGCGCCAGGAAGCACCGCCCGTGGCAGCGCCGCGTCTGCCGCGGGTCTACGCGCCGCGCGGCCGGCACGTGGGGCCACCGGTTCGGGCTGCGGTCCCCGCCTGGTTCCTGTGGCCGCTGATCTGGGGCAACCGTGCCTTCGACCGCGGCACGGCCTGGTTCGGCGGCCCCGGCCGCTGGCTGCGCAGCCCCGCCGGCCGTACCCTGCTCGGCTGGGCCGGTCTGCTGCTGCTGGGTCTCGCCATCGCCTGGGGCATCCTCAAGTGGATCGGCTAAAGGTCCACTTCCCCCGATGGGCGGCCTTCTTTAGAATACCAGGATCGCGGACAACCGCGTCCGCACCGCTGAGGTTGCCCCGGAGAACGGATCGTCACCATGCCTGACGCCGCACCGCCCACCAACACCGCCCCCCGTTCGCTCAACCCCACCGCTGCGCTGCTGAGCTACCTGGTGCCGGGCCTGGGTCAGATTTCGCAGGGCCGCGTCGGCAAGGGCGTGCTGTTCCTGATCTGCCTGCTCGGGCTGTTCTTCTACGGCATGTACCTGGGCAACTGGCGCAACGTCTACATCGAGGGCGTGCCGCCGCCGCCGCCGGGCAAGGTGGCACGGGTCAACCCCGTCGATGCGCTGGTGGCGAACGCTCGCTTCTTCGGCCAGTTCTGGATCGGCGTCGTCGCCTGGCCGGCCGTCATCCAGTACGCCACCGCCCCGGAAGGCGTCGTGCCGCCCCCCGAACACTCACTGTTCGGCAAGTTCCAGAGCCGGCCGACCGAAACAGAACTGAACGACCTGCTGCGCAACACGGACAAGAGCCCCGATCTGGGCTGGACCTACACGGTCATCGCCGGCGTCCTCAACATCCTGGTGATCTACGACGCCCTGGCCGGCCCCGCGTTCGGGGCCGCGGTCGCGCCCCGGCCGGCGCCGCCCGCCTCTCCCGAAAAAGTCGCCGTCTGAGGATTCGGCCCATGAACCACATTTACTGGCAACTGCCGCCGCTGCTGGTCGTCATCAGCCTGGTGTACAGCGCCACCCGGCACGACGACTGGCCCTCGATCTTCCGCGAGGCGTTCCGCTGGGGCTACCGCATGTTCGGCTTCCTGCTGCTCATCGGACTGTCGCTGTACGTCTTCGCGCGCTTCGGCTGGCTGGGGGCGATTGTGCTGGCCGGTGTGCTGCTGCTCATGCTGACGGGGAGCTACATTGGGGCCTGGCTGTGGGAGCGGCACAAGAGCCCCGCGGTGCCGCGATGACCGAGCCCGCGCCGCCCGCCGGCCGCTTCTGGCGGCGCATCTTTCAGCACACCGCCGAGCCTGTCTTCCTGCTCAACCGCAACCGCCGCCTCATCTTCGTCAACCGCGCCTGGGAGGAGCTGACCGGCCTGTCCTTCGCAGCGGTTCGCCGGCTGCCCCGGGACTGGCGCCGCCGCCCCGTTGCGCCCGGCTCGGCCGAGGCCGTCACCCTGGCGCTGCGGCCGCCGCCCGAGGTGCTCGCCGGCCAGGTCGTCCACGTCCGCCGCCTGTTCCCTGTGCCCGACGGCGCCCCGCACCGCTGGCGCGTCACCTTCATGCCCTTCCGCGACGCCGCCGGCACCGTCGGCGTGCTCGGCAAGATTCAGCCACTGCCGGCCACCGCCCCGGCTGACCGTCAGCCGCTGCCGGAAAAATTGATTGCATTGCGTGACCGACACACACACAGCTTCACGCCGGACTACCTCGACAGCGACCTGCCTGTTTTGCAGCGGCTGGGCGATCAGGTGCGACTGGCGGCGCAGACGTGCGTGCCGGTGCTGTTTGTCGGCGAGACGGGCGCCGGCAAGCAGTGGCTGGCGCGGCTGGTCCACCAGCAGGCCGGCACGGATCGTCCCTTCGTGGCACTGGACGCGGAACGGCTGCCCACGGCGGTGCTGGCGGCGCTGCTGTTCGGCGAGCCGGGACTGCTGCGCCGCGGCCACGCTGGCACGCTGTACCTGCGCGAGCCGGCGGCGCTGCCGCGCGACCTGCAGGAGCAGCTGAGTCAGTGGCTGCACGCCGGGACGGCCGCCGACGCGCCGCGGCTGCTGGCCGGTTGCCGCGGCGACCCACGCGCCGACGTGGCCGAGGGCCGGTTGCTGGAGGAACTGTACTGCGGCCTGAGCACGCTCACTGTCGCGGTGCCGCCGCTGCGCGACCGGCTCGCGGACCTTGACTGGCTGTGCGAGCGCTTGCTGGAGCGGGCCGCGGACGGCACCGGGGCAGTTCCCACGGTGTCGCCGGCGGCGCTGGACCTGCTGCGCGGCCACCGCTGGCCGGGCAACCTGCGCGAACTGTTCAACGTCCTGGCGGACGCGGCCGGCCGGGCTGCCGGCCGGGCCATTGAGCCGGGCGATTTGCCGATGTATCTGCGGCCGGCGCCGCCGCCAGTCGAGCGGCGCTGCCGCTGGACCCGATTCTGGAGCAGGTGGAGCGGCGGCTGTTACAGCTGGCGATGGACGCGGCCCGGCAGAACCAGACGCGGGCAGCGGAACTCCTGGCGATCTGGCGGCCGCGGCTATCGCGGCGGCTGAAGGCGCTGGGGCTGGAAGGCAGCGAACCGGGCTGATACACGGTCGGGTTGCTGCTGACCGATTGATCGGTTCGCGCTCGTGCTCCAGACACATGCGCGAACCGTCGGCATAGTCCGTCTTGCACCGCCGCAGTTCCGCGGGTAAAGAACGCCTCCTATCCGAAACACAGGAGGCGGAGTCATGCGCAGGCGCATCCCGGGCTGGGCGGTGGCGGCAATCCTGGCGAGTCTGGGCATCCTGGGCGGCTGGCCAGCCATCGGGCCGACGCGCGCCGCGCCGAATTGCGCTTCACGCAGACGACGTTCGAGGTGGGCGAGGTTCGCACCGGTGTCGTGCTGACGCCGCGCTTCGCCTTCAGCAACGTCGGCACCGCGCCCGTGGAAATCACGGAGGTGCGCCCCGGCTGCGGCTGTCTGAAACCACGACTGACGCGGCGGACGCTGGCCCCGGGCGAAACCGGACAAATCGACCTGGAAGTGGACACGCGCCGCGAGTCGGCAGGGCCGCACGTCTGGCAGCTGGGCGTACGCTGGCAGCGCGGCACGGCGGTCGAGGAAACCACTCTGCGTGTGGTCGGCCATGTGGTCACCGAGGTGACGGTGCAGCCAGCGACCGTGACGCTGCTCGCAGACGAACCCGGCGACACCGCCGTCGTCGTCACCGACCTGCGGCCGACGCCGCTGAGCGTCCGGGCCGTGACAACCACGTCACCACGCCTGCAGGCGCTGGCCGGGCCGCCGCGCCAGTCGCCGCTAAAGCATCGGACCTGGAACATCAAGCTGGAAGTGGACGCCGCCTGTCCGCCGGGCCGGCACGACGAGGTGCTGACCGTCCACACCGACGACCCCGGCTATCCGACGCTGGAAGTGCCCGTCACGGTGGTCAAACGGGCGCCGGGGCGCGTGCAGGTGCAACCGAAAAGCATCGTGTTCCTGCTGGCCGCGGGGCAGGACAGCCGGCGGTCGGTAGTGCTGAGCGACGGCCAGGGCCAGCCGGTGGTCGTGGAAAGCGTCAGCGCCGACCACGAGGCGCTGGCGTGCGCGGTGTCGGCGGGGCCGCCGGCGACGGTGACCATCCGCGTGGACGGCGGCAAGCTGCCGGCAGGCGGCCTCAGCAGCACGGTGCGCGTGCGGCTGAGCGCCCCGGTGCGAGAGACGGTCGTCATTCCGGTGGATTGCGTGGTTGATTGAACTGGGCCTCTCCGCAGCAGTCCGGGGCGCAGTTCGACCTGCTGTTGCGCCAGGTCCTCCAGGGTTCCAATGCAGTTCAGCCGTAACCGGCCCTGGGAATCCGCGTTGTGGAAGTCGGCATACACTTTCGGCTTGGGGTTCACCATGTCGGCCCTCCGTTCGTCAAGTTTTTGGCGGAGCGCCCAGCCTTGTCCCCCGCCTTGCTTTGTTTGGACCACACCGCTACAATGCTAACAGCACCAGCTTCTCGGCTCCTTCGCATCATGTAACATCTATCCGGGGCACCAGTTAGGACGGCCCCTGGTGGAGTGTCAGCGCGAAATCGTTTGGACGAGGCACCCTCTCCCCTTCGTCCACCTGGCGGCTGGGTTGAATCGAACACGGCACTTGGATCCTCTAACCTTTGGCAATCTCCCTAACGTTGGCGGCCGGCCGCGCGGCTGGCTGTGGAAGAAACACTCAGGCGGAGACGGCTGGAATGTATGAACGTTTTACCGACCGGGCTCGCAAGGTGATGCAGCTCGCCAACCAGGAGGCGCAGCGCTTCAACCATGAGTACATCGGCACGGAGCACATCCTCCTCGGCCTGGTCAAGGAGGGCTCCGGCGTCGCCGCGAATGTCCTGAAAAACCTGGACATCGACCTGCGGAAAATTCGTCTGGAGGTCGAAAAAATTGTGCAGGCTGGCCCCGACATGGTGACCATGGGCAAACTGCCCCAGACACCGCGGGCCAAAAAAGTCATCGAGTATTCCATCGAGGAAGCTCGCAACCTCAACCATAACTACGTGGGCACGGAACACCTCTTGCTCGGCCTCCTGCGCGAACAGGAAGGCGTGGCGGCTCAGGTCCTGATGAACCTCGGCCTCAAGTTGGAAGACGTGCGGGAAGAAGTTCTTAATCTGCTGGGGCACAATATGGACTCAGGTGAAAGCGGCGGCGGCGGCGAAAGGACTGCCAACAAGGGCAAATCCAAAACCCCCGCCCTGGACAGCTTCGGGCGTGACCTCACCGAGTTGGCCCGGCAAGGCAAACTCGACCCGGTCATCGGCCGGCAGAACGAAATCGAACGGGTCATTCAGGTGCTCAGCCGCCGCACCAAGAACAACCCGGTGCTGCTCGGCGAGGCCGGCGTCGGCAAGACCGCCATCGTCGAGGGCCTCGCCCAGATGGTCGTGGACTCCAACGTCCCCGAGTTGCTGCGCGACCGCCGCATTGTCGTCCTCGACCTGGCCATGATGGTCGCCGGCACCAAGTACCGCGGCCAGTTCGAGGAGCGCATCAAGGCCGTCATGAACGAGGTGCGCCGCGCCAAGAACACCATTCTGTTCATCGACGAATTGCACACCCTCGTCGGTGCCGGCGGTGCCGAGGGCGCCATCGACGCCAGCAATGTTCTCAAGCCCGCCCTGGCCCGCGGCGAGATCCAGTGCATCGGCGCGACGACGCTGGACGAGTACCGCAAGTACATCGAGAAGGACGGCGCCCTGGAGCGGCGCTTCCAGCAGATCATCGTCAATCCGCCGTCCAAGGAGGAGACAGTCGAAATTCTGCGCGGCCTGCGTGATCGCTACGAGGCGCACCACCGCGTGCAGATCAAGGACGAGGCGCTGTCGGGGGCGGTCGAGCTGTCGGACCGCTACATCAGCGGCCGCTGCCTGCCGGACAAGGCGATTGACGTGATCGACGAGGCGGGCGCTCGTGTTCGGCTCAAGGCCATGACGCGGCCGCCGGATCTCAAGGAGATCGATGCCCAGGTGGAGCAGCTCAACCAGGAGAAGGAGGCCGCCGTCGCCGAGCAGGACTTCGAGAAGGCCGCCCACCTGCGCGATCAGGCCGACAAGCTCAAGAAGAAGAAGGAGCAGATTCAGCGCGAGTGGCGTGAGAAGGCCAAGGAGATCGATGGCGTCGTTGACGAGGAGGTCATTGCCGAGGTCGTCAGCAAGATGACCGGTGTGCCGCTCAAGCGCATCGGCGACGACGAGACGCAGCGGCTGCTCAAGATGGAAGACGAACTGCACAGGACCGTCATTAGCCAGCGCGAGGCGGTGTCGGCGATTGCCAAGGCGGTGCGCAAGAGCCGTGCCGGCCTGAAGGATCCGAAGCGGCCGATTGGCTCGTTCATCTTCGCCGGGCCCACGGGCGTCGGCAAGACGCTGCTGGCCAAGCAGCTCGCCAAGTTCATGTTCGGCGACGAGAATGCCCTGGTGCAGATCGACATGTCGGAGTACATGGAGAAGCACAACGTCAGCCGGCTCATTGGGGCGCCGCCGGGCTACATCGGCTACGAGGAGGGCGGCCAGTTGACGGAGAAGATTCGCCGCCGGCCGTACAGCGTGGTGCTGCTCGACGAGATCGAGAAGGCGCACCCCGATGTGTGGAACATGCTGCTGCAGATCATGGAAGAAGGCCGGCTGACCGACAATGTCGGCCGGATCATCGACTTCAAGAACACGATCCTGATCATGACGACGAACATCGGGGCGTCGGAGATCACGGGCAAGACGCACTTCGGCTTCAGCAAGAAGGACGACACGACCAACTACCTGAAGATGAAGGAGACGCTGAAGCAGGCGATGGAGGCCAATTTCCGGCCCGAGTTCCTGAACCGCGTCGATGACATCATCGTCTTCCGCAGCCTGATGACCGAGGACCTCAAGCAGATCATCGGCATCGAGCTGTCGAAGGTTATCAAGCGGCTCAAGGATAAGAATCTGACGCTGGTGATGACCGATGAGGCCAAGGAACTGCTGATCGAGAAGGGCACCAACACCGAGTACGGTGCGCGGCCGCTGCGCCGGGCGATCGAGCACTACCTCGAAGATCCGCTCTCGGAGGACCTGCTCCGCGGCGCGTTCAGCGGCAAGGACACCATCACGGTGCGTGTCGGCCCGAATGAGACGGGCGAGAAGAGGTTGACCTTCGAGGCGACGCAGGGTGGCGGCGTCCCGACGCCGGACCTGGCCACCGCCATCAAGGCGGACTGAGCGGTTCGTTCGGATAGATTCACCACAGAGAACGCGGAGCGTTCTCTGTGGTGAATTTTTTTCACCGAGTTAGTTCCCCGAGGTCGGCATGGGCGCGGCCTTGGCGGTGGTGCGCGCCGCGGCCGACAGCGCCTCGACCGCGGCCAGGCGCTCGACTCAGCGTCTGCACGCGCGTCAGCAGCTCGCGCCGCTCGTCGTCGAAGGATTTGCGCTGCTCGTCGATCTTACGCTGCAGTTCGCGGCGGTCGTCGTCGCAGGACTTGCGCTGCTCGTCGATCTTACGCTGCAGGTCCGTCCGGTCGGTCTGGATGGCCTGGCGCTGCTCGGTCAGCGTCTGCTTGATGTTCGTGCGATCCTCCTCAAAGTTCCTGGCGACGTGGTTCACCTGCTGGTCGAGCACCTTGACGCGGTCGCCGACGGTGCTGAGCGCGCCGGTGGTGTTCTGCATCTCCTTGATGGCGGCCCACTGCGCGGTGGACCGGCTGGTGAGGTCGTCCTTGCGGGCGAACTCGGCGCGTTTCTCGATCTCCGTGTTGAGGTCGCGGCGCAGGTCGCTGATTGAACCGGACATGCTGCTGTAAACGGTCATGATGACCAGGGCGCCGATGCTCAGCAGGGTGCCGCCGAAGACACGCCAGAAAACGGAAATTTTCTCCTCGCCCCTGGCCTCCCTGGCGGGAGCCTCGTCCTTGGGGGCGCTGACACTGCGCAGCGTCTCGGCGACAACGAAGCTGTTGCAGCTGGGCGAACCGTCACCCTCCCTGTCCTCGTACTCGGGCCGATCCTTGGCCATGACGTGCCTCCTTTCCATCCCCCACCAGGAAGCCCGGTTCCGTGTGCGGGATAGCGCCTGGGGCGGGGTTGACTGCGGGAAACCAACCGCACAGCACGGCGCTCAAGCCGGGCCGTGCGGTGGAGGGCTATAACGCGGCCGCGCCCGAATTACAAGGCCAGAACGCTCTTGACTCCAGCAATCATTATCGCTATGGTCCCGGCCCGTGCAATCGAGATGGTCCTGGGTGATTTCAACATTCACGCCGCGCCGGCCGGGGCTCAGGGGGAGCCCGCGGTTTGCCCGCAAGGGGGAGGAATCCTTAGATGTCCGCGAAACGTCTATCCGCCAGCGCCCTGCGGCGGGCGCTGGCCGTGGGCCGAACCGCCCGCCGCCGCCTGGCCCTGCTCGCGCTGGCCGCTGCGCTGGCGGCGCCACTGGCCGCCGCCGCCCAGCCGCCGCCGTTCAGCCCGGCGCCGCCCGCGCCGACCAAGTTCTACTGGAACAAGAAGAGCTTCTCCTTGCCGGTCCAAATCGATGACCGCAACCGTGCCAATTTGGCCGAGGTGCAGCTGTACGTCAAGGATCACCCGACGCATCCCTGGGTGTGCTGCGAGAAGGGGCGGCCGAGTCAGAACGCCTTCAGCTTCCGGCCGTTGCAGGACGGCGAATACTGGTTCGTGGTCGTCACCGTGGACAAGCAGGGTCGCGCGACGCCGCCGGACCTGAACGCGCCGGGCGTCAGCATCATGGTGGTCGTCATCGACACGCGGGCGCCGCAGATCGAACTGCTGCCGCAGGCGCCGGTCGGCGCCGGCCAGGTGGTCGAGTGCAAGGTCATCGACGCCAACCCCGATCCGTCCAAGACGCACTTCGAGTACCAGACCTGGGACAGGAAGTGGCGGGCCGCCGAGCCGGTCGCCGACAGGCAGGAGTTGTACCTGATCCCGTCGCAAGCGCGGACCACCGGCCTGGTGCGCGTCACCGTCTGCGACCTGGCCAAGAACCCGAACGTGCGCGAGGCCAACCTCGCCAGCACCACGGTGCCCCTGGTCCACAACGCCGCCGCCCCGATGCCGCCGGCGTTGCGAACCGGCAACGGTACGCCGCCGCTGGTCTACAACCTTCCCACGCCACCGGTCGCCCTGGAACACTCGGGCTCGTCGGCACCGGGCAAGGCGCCGGAGGCGCCCGTGGCGGTCAACCCGCAGGCCCCGAGCGGCCCGCCGCTGCTGCCGAACATCGGCGAGGCGCACGTCGCCGCGTCGCCGGGCGTCGTGACGACGGGCCACACGGAGCCGGCACCGGCGGTGAAGGCGCTGGGCGGTTCGGTGACGACGCCGAACTGCAAGGCGCCGGGCGCGTGCCATCTGGTCGGCCACTCGCGGCTGGCGCTGGAGTACCAGGTCGAGAACGTGGGCCCGAGCGGCATCGGCAAGGTGGAGGTGTACATCACCAACGACCGGGGCCGGAGCTGGCAGCGGTTGTGCGAGGATGCGGATCGCAAAAGCCCGGTGGAGATCGAGTTGACGGGCGAGGGCCTGTTCGGCGTCAGCCTGGTGGTGAGCAACGGTCGCGGCGTCGGCGATGGGCCGCCGCGCTCCGGCGACACGCCGGACTGGTGGATCGAGGTCGATAAGACGCGACCGGCGGCGACCCTGACGAGCGTGCAGGCGGGCGGCGACGGCAAGGCAGTGGCCATTCAGTGGGAGGCTCGCGACAAGAACCTGGGCGAGCGGCCGGTGGACCTGTACTTCGCCGCGAGCCTGCAGGGCCCCTGGACGCCGATCGTCCGGGGCCTCAAGAACGACGGCTCTTACAACTGGTGCTTGCCGCCGCAGGTGAGCGGCCAGGTGTACGTGCAGCTGGTGGTCACCGACCAGGCGGGCAACATCTGCCAGTGTGAAACGCCGACGCCGGTGATGCTCGACGACCAGACGCGGCCGCGAGCCCACGTCATCAACGTGGTGCAGCCGACGCCGCACGGGAACTGAGACAGAATCCGCAGGATGCGTGCGCCGCACCGGTCAACCCGACGCAGCGCACGCACCCTGCCGGCCAGGTCACAGAAGTTTGCGAAATGCGTCGTTCGTCAGTCCCGCGTCCCGAACAATGTTACCCATGGTGATCGCGTTGACCGGGTTGTGCCTTGGAATGGTCACCACCCGATTTCCGTCCGTCATCACGATGGGTTTTCCCTGGCGGAGTGGTTGACGCCCGGCAATTTGGGCATGATTAAACTTCGACTTCTGCTTCACGGCCTGTCCCGCCCCGCGCTAGCTCCGCGGTGACTTCGGTATTCGCGGATGGCGTCGGTGATATTCTCCAGCGCTTCCTGTTCGGTAGCCCCCTGCGAATGGCAGCCGGGCAACCCGGGAACGGAGACGGCGAACCCCTCGTCGGACTCTTCCAGGATGACCTTGTATTTCATAACACCTCCCGCAACGGATCGTTTGCTTCATTCTCCAGTGTCACGAGTTTTCTATCAACTCCGACAACACCCAGTGCTGCCAGTCCGCGGTCGGCCGCGCCCGGCCCTCGCGTTGCAACTTCAGCAGCCCCGCCTGCGTCTGCAGCCGGGCGAAGCGCATCACTTCTTGCGGCAAACCACGGTACAACTCCGCCGTCAACTCGTCCAGCTCGCGCGGCCGCGCCGCCAGCGCCGCCAGCAACTGCTCCTCGCGCTTGCGGCGGTGCTCCACGCACTCCGTCAGCGTCGCCGCCGGCCGCGAACTCACGTTGCCGTGCCCCGGCAGCAGCAGCCGACAGTCGAACGTCTGCAACCGCCGCAGCGATTCCAGGTACTGCGTCAAATCCCCCTCCGGCGGCGCAATCACCACCGACGACAACGTGGACACCATGTCGCCGGCGAACAGCAGTCGGTACGTCGCCTCGTAAAATGCCAGGTGACCCGCGGCGTGGCCCGGCGTGTGGACCGCCTCCAACTCCCAGGTGCCGACGCCGGAGGGGTGCGCGCCGAGCGGCAACCGTTGACCGTCTTCCAGGAAGCGGGTCACGTTGACCTTGCCGCGCAGCGCGGCGGCGGTCAGCGGGTGGGCGAACACGGGAACACGATAGCGCTCGGCACACGCCGCCGCCGCGCCGACGTGGTCGGGGTGCTGATGCGTCAGCACGACGCCCGCCAGGCGCTGCCCCAGGTCGCGCTCCGCGTCGAGCACGTCGAATAAGCACTCCTGTTCCCCTGGATCAATCGGGCCGGGGTCGAGCAGGTACGCGGGGTCGTGGCCGACCAGATAGGCGTTGGTGTGCGTGCCCGGCGCCAGGGCCTGCGTGCGCAGCGGGATGAGCCGCACCTGCGGCGCGAAGAAGATGGGGTGCATGTCCCCGCTGGCCAACCGCTCCAGCAGCGGGCCGAGCCGGGCGGGCGCCTCGTCGGCGGCGCGGCCGCGAATCGACTCCAGCGTCATCACCGTCGGCGGCGACACCAGGCAGTCGCCGCGCTCCCAGCGCCGCAGCATGGCGTCGGCGCTGAGCCATTCCGCCTGGTCGAGTTCGCCGGGGATCAGGTGCGCGTCCTGGCCGGGCGGCAGGTGGGCGACGAAGAACGTCGTGTCGAAGCGCACCGGAGCGAAGGCGGGGGTGGTGACGTGGCCGATCAGCCGCAGGTCCGCGGCGTGCAGCGTGACGCCCAACTGGCGCAGCACGTCGGCGTAGGCCACGCGCTCGGCCAGCAGTTCGCCGCGCAGTGCTTCCAGTTCGGGGCCGGGCGGCGCGGCGGAGCCGTCGGGCCGGCGGCCGAGATGTACGCCGGTCTCCTCAAACAGTTCGCGGGCGGCGGCGACGCGGCGGAACGCGAGCCCGTCGGCAATGATTTCGGAGTCAATGTCCCAGACGAGCGGCACCGCGGCGTCGCTCGCGTGGACCTTGCCGCCGGGGAAGGCCCAGAAACCGCCGAAGAAACGCAACTCCGCGGCCCGGCGGACCAGCAGCACGTCCGGCGAATCCGGCCCGCGCGTCAGCAGCACACTGGCGGCCTCGGCGATGGCACTCACGATTTGTCGTCCGCGCCGCCGGCCTTCTTCGGGGCGGGCTTTTTGGCGTCCGCGGCGTCCTCTTTCTTGTCGCCGGCCAGGCCGCGATGCACCGCCTCCATGAGCTTTTCCATGGCGAACGGCTTGCGGATGTACTCGACGACACCGAGGTATTCGGCGTAGGCCTTGTGGCGGCTGCCCTCGTTGGCGGTAATCATGATGATGGGCGGTGCCTCGGGCTTGTCGCGGAAGTGCTCCAGGACGGGATAGCCGCCCATGCGCGGCATCATCATGTCGAGGATGACCAGATCGGGCTGATGCTGATAGATCATCTGCTTGCCGTGCTGGCCGTCGCGCGCCTGCAGGACGCGGAAGCCCTGCCGCTCCAGCATGGTGCGCAGCCCGTCGCTCAACTCCATGTCGTCGTCCACCACCAGAATCGTCTTGTTTGCCTCGGCCATGTTCAGGGCCCTCTTGCTGGTGAAAAATCTTCAATGGTTTCAGAGTAACAGGCGAAGGCGGTCGCGACAAGTTGACGGCACCACTCCGACCGCGCAGCCGTGTCTGAGCACCAGAACCGGGTTGCCTGGATGGCCCCGGGAGTCGCCCGCTGGCTGCGGTTGTCAGAGCAAGGGGGCCAAGGAGGCCAAGGGGGCCAACTTTTTCATACGTCGAGATTTGGCGCCCTGGCAGCGTGCGGCTGGCACGGCGCGACCACCACCGGCGGCGGTTGCCACAGCAAGGACGCCAAGGACGCCAACTTTTTCATACGTCGAGAATCGGCACCTTGCCCGACCTTGCAGGGCCGTTCGCTGTTTCCTGCTGCGGTCGGAGGCCGCTTTCGTGGGGCGGGCTTTCCAGCCTGCCGAGCCGCTACGGCAGGCTGGAAAGCCTGCCCCACGTTCCCCAACCTGGAAACCGCGAACGTCCCTGCCGTGGGATACGATAATTCTTGCCCGGCGGGCGGAGTCGTGGAATGCTGGAGCAACCGTGAGAACCACCACACACTTCGCCCCGGAGGAACCCCCATGAGCAGCGCCCACGCTTTGAAAGTCCGCTGGTTCGCCGGCGGCGTCGTGACCGCCGTGCTGGCTGCGGTCTTGCTGGGCGGCATGGCCGGCCAGTCGCAGCCGGACCCGAACGCGCCCGCCCCCAAATTGCGGCAGCCCCCCGCCGCCAAAATCCCCGATGACGGCAAGCTGCGCATCATCGCCTTCGGCGCCCACCCCGACGACTGCGAACTGAAGGTGGCCGGCACGGCGGCGAAGTGGGCAGCCCTCGGCCATCACGTCAAGTTCGTCTCGGTGACCAACGGCGACGTGGGCCACTGGGGTCAGGCCGGCGGCCCGCTCGCCAACCGCCGCCGCGCCGAGGTCGAGAAATGTGCGAAAATCCTGGGCACTCACGCGCAGGTGCTGGACATTCACGACGGCGAACTGCTGCCGACTCTGGAACACCGTCGCACCATCACGCGGCTGATCCGCGACTGGAAGGCCGACCTGGTGCTCAGCCATCGGCCCAACGACTACCACCCCGATCACCGCAACGTCGGCATTCTGGTGCAGGACGCGGCCTACATGGTCACGGTGCCGCACTTCTGCCCGGACACGCCGTACCTGAAGAACAACCCCGTTTTTCTCTACTACGAGGACCGCTTCACCAAACCGACGCGGTTTTCCGCGGACATCATCGTGGCCATCGACGACGTGATCGAGAAGAAGTTCGCGGCGGTGGCGGCGCTGGAGTCGCAGTTCTACGAAGGCGGCTGCAACGGCGGCCCGCAGCTGGTGCCGGATCCCAGCAACAAGGCGGCCGTTGCCCTGCGCCGCAAGCAGGTACGCGATGGCTTCGACCAGCGCTTCCTGGCGACTGCCCAGCGCTTCCGCCTGCCGCTGCTGGAGTGGTACGGCGCCGATGCGGGAAAGCAGGTTCGCTACGCCGAGGCGTTTGAGATTTGCGAGTACGGCCGGATGCCGGGCAGGAAGGAGATCCGCAAACTGTTCCCGTTCCTTCCGGCGGCAGGAAAATAAAAGACGAATCACGAAAACACGACAGGACGAAAACACGACAGAGAAAAAAAGGAGGGGATGATGGACGTGCTGGCGGGGCTGCGCGCGGCGATGGTGGAGGTAGAGGCGTTCTACAAGGAGCGCGGCATTTTTCAGGACAGGTTTGGCTTTGGCAGGCGACCGGCGCTGGTGGTCATCGACATGGCCTACGGCTGGACCGACCCGGCCTACGCCGGCGGCTCCGCCCGGCTCGATGCGGCGGTCGCGGCCCTGCAGCGGTTGCTGCCGGCGGCCCGCAGCAAGGACGTGCCGATCTTCTACACCACCTCCGCCGTGACCGGGCCGATGCTCAAGTCCGCCGCGGATTTCTCGCCGAAATTCCGGGCGTGGGATCAGCGCGCCTGTGAGATCGACGAGCGCGTGCGGCCGTTGCCGACGGACATCGTACTGTTCAAGGAGCACGCCAGCGCCTTCGCGAGCACGCCGCTGGTCGGACACCTGATCGGCCACGGCGTCGATACGCTGCTCATCAGCGGCTGCTCGACCAGCGCCTGCGTCCGCGCCACCGCCACCGACGCCAAGAGCATGCAACTGCGGCCGATCATCGTCCGCGAGGCGGTGCAGGACCGCTCCGAGGTCGCGCACGAGTGGACGCTGTTTGACATTCAGGCGCGCTTCGCGGATGTGGTCAGTTTGGAGGAGACGCTGGCGTACCTGAAGGGATTGTAGATCGCTTGCCCGCTTCATCGGTTCGCGCTGGCCAGCGCGAACCGATGAATCGGGCAAGCGATCTACAGCCGCGCCCGCCGCAGCCGCAGCGCGTTCGCCACCACCGACAGCGAACTCAGGCTCATCGCGACACTGGCCCAGATCGGGCTGACGAGCACGCCCAGCACCGGATACAGCACCCCCGCCGCCACCGGCACGCTCACCACGTTGTACACGAACGCCAGGACCAGGTTCTGCCGGATGTTGTTCATCGTGGCCCCACTCAGGCGGCGAGCGCGGGCCACCGCCCGCAGGTCGCCGCGCACCAGCGTGACGCCGGCGCTCTCCAGCGCCACGTCAGTGCCGGTGCCCAGCGCGATGCCCACCTGCGCCTGTGCCAGCGCCGGCGCGTCGTTGACGCCGTCGCCCGCCATCGCCACGAAGCGGCCCTCCTGCTGCAATCGCCGCACCACCTCACGCTTCTCGGCTGGCAGTACCTCGGCGATCACCTCGTCAATGCCGAGTCGTCGCGCCACGGCCTCCGCGGTAGCGCGGCTGTCGCCCGTCAGCATGATGATGCGCAGCC
Source organism: uncultured Gemmataceae bacterium (assembly GCA_963750165.1). Lineage (GTDB taxonomy): Bacteria > Planctomycetota > Planctomycetia > Gemmatales > Gemmataceae > CAVVPN01. The sequence continues at coordinate 77,147 of CAVVPN010000004.1, forward strand.
CGTCCGCGTGCAGCAGCTGGAGGGCCTCCGGCGTCGAGGGCCGAATCGGGTCGGCGACGCGCAGCAGCCCGGCGAAGCGGCCGTCCACCGCCGCCAGGAGCACCGTCTCGCCGTCCCGGCGCAGGGTGTCCAGGCGCTCGCGCAACGGTTCGGCGTCAACGCCGTGCTCCGCCAGCAGGGCGGCGTTGCCCAGCACCACCGTGCGACCCTCGACCCGGGCCAGCACGCCCTTGCCCGGCACCGATTGAAAGTCCTGCGCCGTCGCGGGCTGCAGGCCGCGCGCTTCGGCACCCTTCACGATGGCCGCCGCCAGTGGGTGTTCGCTGCCGCGCTCCACCCCCGCGGCCAGGCGCAGCAGTTCCTCCTGCGAAAAGCCCTCGGCCGGCTCAACGCCCACCAGTTCGGGCTTGCCCGCGGTGAGCGTGCCGGTCTTGTCCACGACCAGCGTGTCGGCGCGGTGCAGCGTCTCCAGGGCCTCGGCGTTGCGGAAGAGCACGCCCGCCTCGGCGCCGCGGCCGGTGCCGACCATGACCGCCAGCGGCGTTGCCAGCCCCAGCGCACACGGACAGGCGATGATGAGCACCGCGACCGCGCTCACCAGCGCATGCGCCAGCCGCGGCGCCGGCCCCCACCCGGCCCAGGCCGCGAAGGTCACGACCGCGACGCCGAGCACCGCCGGCACGAAAACGGCCGCCACACGGTTGACCAGGCGCTCCACCGGCGCCCGGCTGCGCTGCGCCTCGCCGACCATCCGGACGATCTGTGACAACAGGGTGTCACTGCCGACGCGCTGCGCTCGCATCAGCAGACCACCGCTGCCGTTGACCGTACCGCCCGTGACTGCGGCCCCCGCCGCCTTTTCCACCGGGATCGGCTCGCCGGTCAGCATCGACTCGTCCACGGCGCTGCGACCCTCGACGACGGCACCGTCCACGGGGATTTTCTCGCCGGGCCGCACACGTAGCAGATCGCCGGGCTTGACGCGGTCCAGCGGGATGTCTTCCTCGCGGCCGTCGGGGCGGACGAGGCGGGCGGTCTTCGGAGCCTGGCCGAGCAAGCGGCGAATGGCGCCAGTGGTCTGCGCCGCGCCCGCAGTTCCAGCACCTGGCCGAGCAGTACCAGCACCGTCACCACCGCCGCGGTGTCGAAGTACGGCTCGACGGCGCCGGCCAGCGTGCGGAAGCCCTCCGGGAAGGCGCCCGGCGCCACCGTGGCGGCGACGCTGTAGAGGAACGCGGCGCCGACGCCCAGCGCGATCAGCGTGAACATATTTGGGCTGCGGTTCACGACGGACCGCCAGGCCCGCACGAAGAACGGCCAGCCGCACCACAGCACCACGGGCGCTGTCAGCGCCAGCTGCAGCCAGTTGAGCGCCTGCATGTCGAGGTGGTGCAGCGGACTGCCCGGCAACATGCCGGTCATGGCGATGAGGAAGGCCGGCAGGCTCAGCATCAGGCCGACCCAGAAGCGCCGGCTCATGTCCGCCAGCTCGGGGTTGGGGCCGGCGTCCACGGTCGGCGTTTCGGGTTCGAGGGCCATGCCGCACTTCGGGCAGGCGCCGGGTGGTCCTGGCGTACCTCCGGGTCCATCGGGCAGACGTAGACGGTGCCGGGCGCGGGCGGCGGCGCCGGCGTGGCAGCGGCCGGGGAGGGGTGCAGGTAGCGCTCGGGGTCGGCCTGGAATTTCGCCAGGCAGGAGGGGCAGCAGAAGTAATAGCGCTGACCCTGGTACTCGGTGGACGCGCGGGCGTCGGCCGGATCGACCGACATGCCGCACACCGGGTCCGTGGCCAGGTTTGACGGGCGCAGCGACAGTTGCAGACGCGGCGGTTGCATGGCGGTCCTCCTCTTCCTGGGCGCGGGCGACGTGGCGCTCACACCGCCCTCTATCAGTGTAGGGGCCGCGCTGCTTGGTAGCGGAAGTCGCCAGACTTCCGGAGCGGCGCCGCACAGGGCCGAGTCGCGCAAGGGGTTCAAGGCGCTCGACGTGCGCGGGAGCCTCTGACTGAGCTTCACCCGGCGTCGTGAATTTGCTCTGACCGTCACGGATGGTGGGGCGGCCCTGTCTTTACGCCGAAGCAGTGGTGCCAGGATCTTTATTATGAAGCGGGAGGCTCGAGCCGGGTGATCCGGGGCGGGAGTTGGGGCGGCCATGGCGTGGACTGCGCAGCGTCGTACCGCAGCAGGGACGAGCCGGACGGCAGCAGCTACTTTGTGGGCTTCCGCCTCCTCGCAGTTCCGTCCGGGAAAAAGTAGAGCAAGCAGGGCCGCACGGAGCCTGGAGCGGAGGCCGCTGGTCGTCGCCGCGAGCGGAGCGAAGCCGACGACCAGCGTGCCGCAGCGACAGGCGGAAAGCGCCGCATAAGTGGTTCAGCCGTGCGGGGTCGGTGGATTGCGGGGCAAGCTTGACCGCTATATACTGGGCGAATGAGCCAGGCCATCCGCGAGGTCGATCCGGGTGAGTTGCGGCTGCCGCCGAGCCGGGCCAGCGGCGCCGATCCGTGGAAACTGCACCAGCAAATCCGGAAGTTCGGCGCTTCCCGGGACGGGATGCCCCCCATCTTCGTGCAGGAGGATCCGGATGGCGTTCTGGAGATCTCCGACGGCGTGACTCGGGCCACCCGGATCGCGAAGCTCGCGCCGGGCGAGACGGTGCCCGTCGTGGTGATCGGACACTATCGCCGGAGCCGGGCCAGTTCCCCGCGCGTAAGGGACCGGATATGAACGAGAACGACATCCGGGCGGAGTTGTTCGCCGCCCTGCGAGAATTGTCCGAGGTCGTCCCCGAGATGCGCCGGGCAACTCGTGGCCGCCGTCGGGGAATTGTGTGCCGACCTCCACGGGCGCGGCCTGTGGGACGCCGCCGACGCCGAGTTACTGGAAGCCGTCTGGCAGTTCCGCCGCAATTTCGAGTCGGCCACGGCCAGCGCGGAAGGGAAAAGTGAGTCGGCGTGAACTTGTCGCACACTTTACCCCAGGATGAGTTGCAACTGGCCCGGTTGACGGCCGCGAAACTGGCCCGGGTGATGCACGGCCTCATGTCGGTGGGCACGGCCTCTCTGGAAATGGCGTCGCCGACGGATTTCCTCGCGGGCCGGGAGCAGGTGCCCCTGGGCTTCCTGGAAGTGCTCCGCTGCGTCGGCGTGAAACCCGGGCATGCCGACAAGGTCGAATTGCTGCGGCAGCCGGTGCAGCAACTCACCGACCTGGCGAGGCAATTTCACGGCAGTTTCCTGGAACTGGCTCACTGGCGCAGCCTGCCGCCCGAGGATCTGCACGCCGCGCTTGACCGCCTTGGCGACTGCTACCTTCAGTTCTGCCGCGGGTTAGAAACGTTCTGCTCCCTGCTGGGGATGGAGGCGAACTACTCCGATCAGGCACGGCAAGATCGCGCCCTGCTGGAAGGCTTTTTCCAGACACTCCCCGTGCCGCAGGCGGCACCCACCACTTGAGGCGTCGCTCGGTAGCCCAAGTCGTGCGACCGCGGACAGCGCGTCCGAAGTCGCACGACTCCGGCTACCCGGGGCGCTGCTGCGGCGGCGGCGCCGGCGGCTGCTCCAACCGCACCAGCGTCCACTGCTGCGTGCGGTCGGTGCCGAAATGCACGAGCATGTTCGTCTGCGGCTGCGTCAGGTTGCCGATGCCCGTCTCGTACACCACGTCCTTGCGGTCGCCGATGATCCAGGCGGCCCGCTGCGTCTTCGGATCAACGCTGCCAAACACCGGCAATGAGGTGTCGCTCAGGGCGTTGTAGTAGTTGCCGCGGAGGACGCCGTTCGCGTTGATCGCCAGCTGGAAGATGTGCGTGGCCTCCTTCTCGTCGCTCTGGATGGCGCCGAAGACGCCCAGCGGCTCCCACGGCCCGTTGTCCGGCGCCGGTGCCTGCACGCCCTGCTGCGCCAGGGCGGCGGCCTGCTGGGCGTACTGGTCGGCGGTGGTGATCGGGGCGCCGTTGTAATATACGTTGTTGCCCTGATACACAAGGGTGCCGCCGTAGTCGTAATAGATGGGCACCACCGGGAAGCGGCAGAAGTTCACCAGCCGGTTCCAGTTCACGAAGTTCCAGTAGGCCAGCGGGCTCCAGCCGAACGGCCGCCAGGCGCGCGGGTGAGCAGTGTACCACGTCGGCGAGAAGTAGTGGTAGTGCGCGAAGTTTCGGCGGACGTAGTTGGCGCGATTGTACAGCGCGTAGTTGTTGACGAAGGTGGTGTGGTGACCGACCGCGACCGGCCGGGCGATCGGGTAGTGGACACCGTGGTAGGGCCCGACGGTGACCCGCGGCGTGATCACGACATGGCTGCCCGGCCCCACTACCGCGGGCGGCCTCGGCGTGACCACGGGGCGCGGCGTGACCACCGGCCGCGGTGTGACCACCGGCCGCGGTGTGACCACCGGCCGCGGTGTGACCACGGGGCGCGGCGTGACCACCGGCCGCGGCCCCGGCCCCACGACTGTGACCGGGCGGTGGACCGCGACGCCGCCGCCGTGGGGGCCGACCACGACGCCGCGGCGCTGGTGAACGACCGGGTGATGGACCACGACGCTGTGGCTCTCGTGAACGACTGGGTGGTGGACCACGACGTTGTGGCTCTGGTGAACAACCGGGCGGTGGACCGCGACGCCGCCGTGGGGGCCGACCACGACGCTGTGGCTCTGGTGAACGACCGGGTGATGGACCGCGACGCTGTGGCTCTGGTGAACGACCGGGTGATGGACCGCGACGCTGTGGCTCTGGTGAACGACCGGGTGATGGACCGCGACGCCGCCGTGGGGGCCGACCACGACGCTGTGGGCCGGGCGGTGGACCACGCGCTGACCGCGCAGTTCCGCGTCCGCCGCGAAGAACGCCGCCGCCAGCAGCCCCGCCACCACGAGTAAGCGCTTGCTCATAGATTCCTCCGTTGGGGTTGGGGCTTCATTTGACGCGGGTGACCTTGACGGGCGCGATGTTCGGCAACTCCTCGCCATCGGAGGTGCGGTCGATGGACTGCCAGGTGAAGCTGTCGCGGTCGAGTGGGATCAGCAGGTTCGTGGCCTTGATCTCGGTGCCGTCGGCGTGGACGCCCGTGGCCTCCTGCGTCCAGCGTTTGCCGTCCCAGGTCCAGACTGCCTCGCCGAAACCGCCCTCGCTGTCAAACACCCACGAGCGCACCTGGCCGGTGCGCGGATCGCGGCCAATGCGCTGCGTGCCGGAGACGCTGTGGTCGGGGCCCTTGACGGTGAACTGCGCGATGAGGAATTTCTTGGGCTCGTCCCACGCATAGGTGGTCTTGACCTCCGTGTCCTTGTTTTTGGCGACCCAGCTGCCGACCAGCCAGTTCAGGTCGTTCAGGGAGTGCGGTTCGGTGGGCCAGTCGCGCAGCACCGCGATCAGCCATTTGCCGTTCTCGCGGACGTGCAGGATGCTGTACTTGCCGGAGGTGATAAAGTCTTTTTTGCCCTGGACGCGGGCATGACCCTCCTCGATGGCACTGTCCTTGCTGACGAAGCGCACGGAGTCGGTGGTCATCTCGACCCGCAGACCGGGCGTTTTGGCGAAGTGGTCCTTGTAGGCGGCCTCGATGGCGGCGCGGCCGCGGATGGTGGCGCCGTTGTCGGCGATGTACTCGCCCTCCGCGGTCCACAGGGCGGCCAGCTTTTTGGCGTTGCTCTTCTCGACGGCGGCAGCGAACGCCTGCGTGGACTTGACGATGGCTTCACGGTCGGCCTTGCGCTCCTGTTCCTGGGCGCCGGCGCGGCCGTCGGGGGCGTCGGTTGCGGCAGGGCGCTCCAGCCAGCGGCCAGCAGGCCGACCAGCGCCACCACTGCCCACCTTGAACCTCGGGTGTTCATGACGATTCCCTCCGGGGCGATGGTGATTGTCCGAGCCCGAGCGCCAGCGCGGGGCCACCGCGCTGGCGCTCGGGCTCGGCCAGGTATCAGTCCCGGGGCAGTTCCTTGCCGTTGACGGTCTTGATGCCGTCGCGACTGACGGCGCCGATGACGTATCGGAAGCCCGGCGCGAGGTCGCGGGTCGATAGGCCGAACGTTACCAGGTTGCCCTTGTCGTCGAGCACGGGCTGCAGCGACAGCCTGCTGCCGCGCGTCGTGCTGACGACCAGGATTTCCTTGGTGAAGTCGATCTCCGGCACCTTGCCCGCGACCTTCCACTCCTTCCACACTTTTTCAAGGGTCTTCGGACCGACGATGACTTGCGGGGCCCCCTGCATCAGCTTCTCGTCCGCGACGGAACCCTTCCACTCCTTGCTGGGTTTGAGCTTCTTCTTCTGGGCAGGCGCCTCGGATGCCGCCAGCGCGATCAGCGCGACGGCACAGACACCGGCCAGCATGACGGACAAGCGCTTCATGATGCCTCCTGGGTTTGGATGGGGGAAGGGCCGCCCCTGGGGTGTGAGACAGGAACGATACCCGCGGTGACGATACGGATGGGATAGCGGGAACGGGGCGCTTTTCAAGGAGGAAAACGCCGCTGGCGGTGGGCACCGCTTGCCCGCGCCGGCCGGGGCGTATAATGGGACACCTTCGTGGCACGGCTCTGGAGAGCCGTGCCACGAAAAACCAAACCCACAGAGAGTCGCTCGCATGGCCCACAGTTCGCGCCCCGAAACCGTCACCCTGGCGCAGGCCCGGGAAATCCTCCGCTGCATGGCCGACCAGCACAGCATCCTGTTGCTGTCCGGGCCGGGCGTCGGCAAGTCGGACATCGTTTACCAGGCGGCCGCCGATGCCGGGCTGCCGTGTCGCTCCCTCGTCGGCACGCAGATCGCACCGGAGGACGTGAGCGGCATTCCGCGCATCATCGGCGAGCGCTCGGTCTTCTGCCCGCCGCGCGTCCTGCTACCGGAGCAGCCCGAGCCGTTCTGCCTGTTCCTCGACGAACTGCCCGCCTGCACGCCGGACGTGCAGAAGGCGTTCTATTCGCTGCTGCTGGAGCGCCGCCTCGGTGAGCACCCGCTGCCGCCGGGCACCTGGGTGGTGGCCGCCGGCAACCGCGTCGAGGATCGCTCGCTGGTGCGTGCCCTGAGCAGCGCCCTGGTCAACCGCGTCATCGTCCTGCAAATCCGCGTCGATGTGGAGGAGTGGCTGGCCTGGGCGCGCGGCCAGAAACTGCGGCCGGAGGTCATCGACTTCATCGCGGCGAATCCGCAGCTGCTGCACCGGCCCGTGCCGGATCGGCCCGCACCGTTCTCGACGCCGCGGGCCTGGGCGTCGCTAGCGCAGGCGCTGGACCTGATGGAAGCGGCCGGTCATTTGACGCCCGCCATCCGCCTCGCCCTGGCGGTCGGGCGCGTCAGCGCGCCGGACGCCGCGGCGTTCTGCCGATCCGCCGAGGTCAAGGACGCCGCCCAGGTCACCATCAGTTTGGGCCAGGCGAAAGCGCTGTTGAAAGCGCTGGCCCACCAGCAGAGTTTGCTGTTGCAGGCGCCGCCCGGCGTCGGCAAGACCGCCATCGTGGCCCAGGCGGCGGCGGACGCGGCGCTGCCGTGCCGCTCACTGCTGGGCACGCAGATCGCGCCGGAGGACGTGAGCGGCATCCCGCGCATCGTCGGTGAGCGGTCCGTCTTCTGCCCGCCGCGCGTCCTGCTGCCCGAGCAGCCCGAACCGTTCTGCCTGTTCCTCGACGAACTGCCCGCCTGCAGCGCCGACGTGCAGAAGGCGTTTTATCCGCTGCTGCTGGAGCGGCGGCTGGGCGAGCACGCGCTGCCGGCCGGCAGCTGGGTGGTGGCGGCCGGCAACCGCGTCGAGGACCGGGCGCTGGTGCGCGACCTCAGCGCCGCGCTGGTGAACCGGCTGTTCCTGCTGCAAATCCGCGTGGACACCGACGAGTGGTTCCACTGGGCCGAGGCGGAGGGGCTGCGCCGCGAAGTGGTGCTGTACCTGCGGCACATGCCCGAGGCGCTGCTGCGGCCAGTGCCAGCCGAGCCGGTGCCGTTCTCGACGCCGCGCGCCTGGGCCATGCTCGCCCACGCCCTCGACCTGGCGGAGCGCGGCGGTATCCTGACGCGCGCGGTCCGCCGCGCCCTGGCGTTTGGCCGCGTCTCGCCGGAGGACGCCGCCATGTTCTGCGCCATGACCGAGACGCCCATCGCCGACCTGCGCCTGGCCGAGCACTACGTCGAGCACCCCGAAGAGCTGCCGGCCGCCGAGACGCCGCGGCTGTTCATCCTGGGTCGCATTCGCCGCCTGGCGGAGACGGGCAAGCTGAACGGCCACGCGCCGGCGGTGCTCAACCGCTTCCTGCGCGCGCTGTCGCAGGAGCACCGCTTGACCATGCTGGTGGACCAGGTGCCGCTGTGGGGCGCCCTCGGCGCCGACGATGCCATGCTGGAGACATTGTGGGAAGTCACGGGGGTGAAGCCATGAAGACCGACGCCGATCAGGCATTGCTTGAGAAAATCCAGGAGGGCTTCCGCCGGGTGGGGCTGACGTTCCCGTACCTGCAGGGGCTGATCGAGATTGTGCGCGCGCGTGTGCAACTGGATCGGCGCATCGAGACGATGGGCATCTTCGCGTCGGGCCGGTTGCTGGTGAACCCGGATTTCGCGGCGGCGCTGTCGGCGCGCGACCTGGTGTTTGTGCTGACGCACGAGCTGTTCCACCTGACGCTGCGGACGCACGAGCGCGGCGCGGGCACCGACCTGCGGGCGTTCAATCACGCCCACGATTACATCATCAACGACCTGCTCCGCGAGGAGCTGCAATACGACCAGGTGCCGGCCGGCGGCCTGGACTGGCCGGGGGCGCGGCTGAAGTCGGCGGAGCAGATTTTGGGCGAGATGGAGCGCGAGCCGTGGCGGCAGTCGCAGGCGGCGGGGGGCGGCTGGTTCGTCGAGGGCCAGGGCGGCGACGGCCCGACCCTCGACGCGCCGGGCGACGTGCTGGACGCCGCGACGGAGAGCCAGTTGTTCCCGAGCGACGCGCCGGGGGCGCGACAGGAAGCCACGCGCGCCGTGGAGGAGCAGGCGGCGCGGGCCACGGCGCTGCAGGCGCTGATGGATTCGATGCGCGGCCACGGGCGCGGCACCGAGGCGGGCGGTCAGCAAGATGCGGTCGAGGCGCTGCGCGGCCTGTACCGGCCGCCGTGGGAGCTGGCGCTGCAGCGCTGGCTGGAGTCGGTGGCGCCGGGCGCGCGCAGTTATGCGCGGCCGTCGCGGCGCGGCGCTGACCGCAGGGACGTGGTGCTACCCGGCCACAAGCGCGAGGGCTGGACGCTGCACGTCGTGCTCGACACCAGCGGTTCGATGGTCGAGGAGTTGCCGCGTGCCCTGGGCGCCATCGCCGACTTCTGTGAGGCGATGGGCGTCGAGCAGGTCCACCTGATCCAGTGCGACACGGAAGTCGGCAGCGATGAGGTGCTGGCGCCGGCGGAGCTGGCGCGCTGGCAGGTGACCGGCTACGGTGGCAGCAACCTCAGTCCCGCACTGCTGCGGTTGGCCGAGGACCGTGAGGTCGGCGCCGCCATTGTGCTGACGGACGGCGACATTGAGTATCCCGAGGAGCCGATGCCGTACAGCGTGCTCTGGGTGCTGCCGGCGTGGAAGCGGCCGGAGGAGTTTACGCCGCGCTACGGCAAGGTCATCGGCATGACGCACGGATAGCGCGCTAACGCCGTCTACCATTAGCGCGTTCCTACTTCGCCGGGGGTTGCTGGGCCTTGCGCGCCTGGGGCCGAGGTCGAGCCGTCGCGGCTCTCCAGCCGCTGCGGCTCCCCATGTGGCCCCTTATTTTTCCGCCGACCACAACTTCACCGTCCTGTCCGCGCCCCCTGACGCCAGGGTGCGGCCGTCGCTGCTGAAGGCCACGCAGTGGACCACCCCCTTGTGCCCGGCGAGCGCCGCCAGCTGCTTGCCCGCAGCCACGTCCCACAGCCGTACTGTGCCGTCGTCGCCGGCGCTCGCCAGTACCTTGCCGGCCGGGTCCACCGCCAACATCCGCACCGGCCCCTTGTGCCCCTTCAGGGCCGCCCGTTCCTTGCCGGTGGCCGCGTCCCACAATTTCACCAGCCCATCCTTGTCCGCCGACGCCAGCGTCTTGCCGTCCGGCGTCAAGGCCACCGCCAGCACCTCCGCCGCGTGGCCGCCGCGGAATTTCTCTTTTTCCTTGCCGCGCTCCCACAGCCGCACCGTCTTGTCGGCGCTGCCCGTCGCCAGCACCTGCTCGTCCGCGGAGAACGCCAGCGCGTGGATCACCCCCGTGTGGCCTTTGTAAACCTCGTTGGCACGGTTGGGCACCTCCCGGCCTTTCAGGGGACGCTCGATCAGGTGCAGCACGTGGTCCTTCGCGACGCCCGCCCAGACCTGGGGATCCTGCAGGACTGCCAGCAGTTGAAGTCCCTTGCCGCTGCCGCCGTTGCCCACATTTTTCGCCAGCTTGTAGAGCGCCAGGTTGAACACGTCTCCCCGTTGCCAGCCGACGCCCAGGTAGCGATCCTGGTCGCGCAGGGCCACCACACGAATCACGCCGCGCTGCATCTTGCCGAAGAGGGTCCGTTCTTCCTTGCCGGCTCTGGCGTCCCACACCTTGACGACACCGTCCTGATCGCCGCTCGCCAGGATTTTTTCCCCGAACGTCAGCACCTGTACGGCCTCCTGGTGTCCCTGGAGGGTGGCGCGTTCCTTCCACACCGGCGCCGGCTGCACGACAGGGGCCGCCGCGGCCGGCAGGATCACCGCGACCGGCGGCTTCTCCGCCCGTGCCGGCTGCGCCCGGGACGACACCCACAGGCCACACGCCAGCGCCGCCAGCAGTCCCAGCGCCGCCGCCAATTTGAGCTTGGTTAGCCACATGATTCGTATCACCCCTTCCGCCAGGGCAGCGACCTCCGCCGAGACCGCCGCGCTCCCCGTGTCCACCGCCGCCCGTGCCGTTGCCGCGGCCAGCGCCGCCGGCACCGCCGCCCCCGCGTGCCCCGCCAGCAGTCCCCCCAGGAGCCCGCCCGACACCGCCAGGCCGTGCTGCCGCAACCGTTCCGCCAGCAGCTTGCGGCCCGCGGCCAACCGGCTCGACAGCGTGCCCTCCGGCACCGCCAGCTGCCGCGCCGCCTCCTTGCGCGGCCGGCCCTCCAGGTCGCACAGCACCAGGGCGGTGCGGTACTTGTCCGGCAACCGGGCCAGCTCGGCGTCGAGCAGCGGTTGCAGGTCGCTCCAGAGGTCCGCCGCAGCGCGGGCCGAGTCGTGCGTCTCCCTCATGGTCTGCTCGTGAGTCCGCCGTCGGGCGTTCCGCTTGCGCGCCTCCAGGGCGGTGCGCCGGGCCACGCCGTACAGCCAGTTGCCGACCTGTTCGCGCGGCCGCACCGCCGCCGCCCTGCGCCAGCACCAGGAATGTTGCCTGAAACGCATCCTCCGCGTCGTGGGCGTGGCCGACGATGCGACGACAGACGCCGAGTACCATCGGCCCATGGCGCCGCACCAGGGCCGCGAACGCCCCCTCATCGCGCCGGCGGACGAACGCCTCCAGCAGATCGCCGTCGGCGGCCGCGTCCCCACAGAGCGCGGCGCCGCACAGGTCCTGGATCACCCGTGTCAGGGAATGGGTCGCCATCGCGTTCGCTCCGGGGGCCGGCCGTGCTTCTGCCTTCTATTGGTCGGAAACCCGGCGGCGCGTCGGTGGGTGCGGGAATTTTATCGATTTGTTCCGCCAGCGGCGGAAGCGGGGAGATCAGTCAGCCGCGTCGGGTAGCTCGCGCAGCCAGCTCAGCCGATAGCCCGCGGGCAGCACCTTGGCGGCCGCGGCCGCGCAGGCGGCGCGGGCGGCGGCCGCCGACACACCGGGGGCGAGGTTGGCGGTCACTGTCGCCATCGGCTCACCGTTGAAGCGCTGCACGACCATGGGGCAGGTGTACTCGCGGATGCTCGCCACGGCGCGAAGCGGCAACAATTTACCCTTGTTGGTGCGGACCTGGAGCGACTCGAGCCGCTCGGCACCCTGGCGAACCTCCTTCTTCACGCTCACGTTGATCTGCCAGGTGCGGCCGAACTTGTTGAAGTCGTTGATGTAGAAGGAGCCAAAGACGGCCTGCAGTGGCTTGATGACCTCGTCCATCGAGACGCCCAGGCTCTTCAGCTTTTCCGGGTCGATGGCCAACATCAGGTTTGGGGCCTCGCGGTCGCCGGGGCCGCAGCCCACGTCGGTCAACTGTTTGCTTTCGGTCAGCAGGGCGGCGAGCTGCTGCGCCAGTTCGTTTACGCGCTGCTCGTCGGGGCCGTGGACGGCCAGGGCGACGGCGTACCCTTCCTGCGACAGCTGGCCGGGTCGCGCCGGGTCGCCGACCCGCACCAGCGCTTCGGGAAGCTCGCGGCCGAGCAGCTGGCGGAGGGCGACCGCCACGCCGGCGCGGCCGCCCTCCGCCAGCTCCAGTCCCACCAGCACGCACCCCTGGTTGGAGCCGGGCGCCGCCGGCGGCCCGGACAGTTCCAGCACGTCGCACACCTCGTCCACGCGGGCCAGCAGCCGCGCGCACTTTTCCAGGGCTGATTGCGTGCGCTCCAGCGAGGCGTCGTCCGGCAGCCGCACGTCCAGCCGCAAATAGCCAGGCGCGGCGCCCCCGCCAGAGGCGTCAAAGCGCACAGCCAGGTGGACGCCCTTGGGCAGCTTTTCCCGGAGCTGCGCCAGCCGGGACCGCACCGCGGCGCTGACCGCGGCCGGCTGAGCCGTTGCCACGGGGGCGACGCCGAGGACGACCGCGGCCTGGCCGTTGCAGCGGGCCTTCCCCGCCGACGCGGTCGGGCCGCGCTCGATTGTGCCCACGTCCCGGATACGGACCTGCCTGCCTTCCGGGTTGGTCTTCAGGGGGATGTTCTCGAGTTCGGCCGTGGTTTGTAGCGGGCTCGTCGTGTTCAGGGTGAAATCGAACCCCTGGCCGGCGGGGACCGGCGGTTGGCCGAGTTGGCCCGCAGCAGCCTGGGCCCCGTACTCCTGCACCACCAGCAGGACCTCCTGCACGGTGAGGTTCAACGCCTGCAGCAGGTCCGGGTCCAGGTGGACGCGCACCGCCTGGTCGGGCGCGCCGAATAGCTGCACATCGCCGACGCCCGGCAGGCGCGTCAGGTCGCCGCGCACCATCTTGTTCGCGACCTCGCTGAGGGCGCGCGCGTCCTGCCGGCCGTCCGAGGTCAGCACGACGAACAGCAGCACGTCGCCGGCCTTCGGGCGGACGATCAACCCGCCCTTCCAGACCGCCTCGGGCAGGACCGGCTGCAACAGCGTGACGCGGTTCTGCACCCGCACCTGGGCCTGCTGGGGGTCCGTGCCGGCCGCGAACGTGACGGTCAGGGCGTAATTGCCGGCGTGGTCGCACTGCGAGGTCATGTGCGTCATGCCCTCGACGCCGTGGACCTGCTTCTCGATGTGGGCGCCGACGGTGTCGGCGACGACCCGGGCGTTGGCGCCGGGGTAGGCCGCCTTCACGACGATGACGGGGCCGAAACCGGGCTGGACCGCGGCAGGCTGCGTGGGGCCTGGTTCCGGCGTCGGGTCGCCGAGGAGCGGCGGCACCACCGCGGCCGCGGCCGCGCCCAGCAGGCAAATGGCCAGCAGCGCCAGCGCGGGCAGCCGCAGCCGCGCCAGCAGTAGCCGCCGCAGCGCTCCCTGCACCATGGCCGCCACGGGCGCCGTCACGGCCTGGCCCGCGCCGGCCGGCAGCGCCGCCTGGAGGATCGCCTGGACGAGCGCGGCCGGCACCGGCGCCAGGGCCGGGGCGGCGGGCAGCCCACCGACGGCCGCGGGCGCCAGCGTGACGCCGCGCCGGCTCAGCCGCCCGCGGAGCAACTGTTTGGCCCGCGCCAGCCGGCCCGAGAGTGTGCCCTTGCTCCAGCCCAGCAGTTGCGCCGCCTCCTCGTTGGTCTTGTGCTCCAGGAAGCAGTACACGAGCGGATCGCGGTACTTCTTCGGCAGCCGCTCCAGCTCCTCGTCGAGGACCGCGCAGGTCGCGCCGGGCTGCTTCCTCGGCGGGGTCGGCCGGCGGCGTCCCGGCGACGCGCTGCTCCCGGGCGCGTCGCCGGGCGGCACTGGCCCGCTCCTTGAGGGCGATGTGGGTCGCCACTTCGTGCAGCCAGCCGGCCACGGACATCCTGCCGTCCAGGGTACCGCCCTTGCGTGCCAGCACCAGGAACGTGGCCTGGCAGGCGTCCTCGGCGTCGTGGGCGTTGCCCAGGACGCGCCGGCAGACGCCAAGCACCAGCGGGCCGTGCCGGTCCAGCAGCTGTTCAAAGGCGGCCTGGTCGTGCCGGGTGGCGTAGCTCCGCAGCAGCTGGCCGTCGGTCGCATGGCCGGCGACGGGCGTCCCGGTCAGCCGGCGGCAGTAGTCCACCACGTTATGCAATGGCTCGTTACTCATGGCTCCCTACCTCCAGGGTTCGGCGCCGACGATACTGTCGCTTCCAACCGACCGTCACTTTACATCCACGCGCAGCAAACGCCGGCGACGTCTCGGCTGGTCCCTCCCTTCGCCGGCGTTCCCTCCCAGCTGGATCGTCGCCCGGTTGTGATGCACGGCCAGGCCGCCGCTACTCCGCCGTGGGCAGGTCGTGCAGCCAGTTCAGCCGATAGCCTGTGGGCAGGACCTCCGCGGCCAGGGCTTCGCACAGGGCGCGGGCAGCGGCCGGCGACACGCCGGGGGCGAGGTTGGCGGTCACCGTCGCCATCGGCGCGCCATTGAAGCGCTGCACGACCACGGGGCAGGTGTGCTCGCGGATGCTCGCCACGGCGCTGAGCGGGACCCATTCTTTCTTGTCATTGCGGACGAAAAGATTATCCAGGTCTTTGGGGAGACGGCGTCCCGCCGCGTAGACCTGATAGATGTGGCCGATCCTGACAAAACCCTGTTCCTCGGAGGAGCCTATGGTGATCTGCAGCGCGTCGAGGACCTTGTTTATCGAGAGGCCGTGGCGCTTCACCTTTTCCTCATCGATGTCCAGTCTAAAGACTGGGTTTTCGGTGTCGCCGGGGCCCCAACCCACGTCCGTCAACTGTTCGCTCTTGTTCAATCGGTTGGCGAGTTTCTGCGCCAGGTCGCGCACTTGCCGCTCGTCGGGGCCGTGGACACCCAGGACGACGGCGTAGCCTTCCTGCGACAACTGGCCGGGTCGCGCCGGGTCGCCGACCCGCACCTGGGCCTCGGAGAACTCGCGGCCGAACAGGTTGCGGATGGCCGCCACGCCGGCGCGGCCGCCCAGCGCCGGCCCCAGGCCCACCAGCACACACCCCTGGTTGGTGCGGCTCGCGACGGGCGGGCCGCACAATTCCAGCACGTCACGCACTCCCTTGACGCCAGCCAGCCGCTGTACGCACTTTCCCAGGACCGTCTGCGTGTATTCAAGCGTGGCGCCTTCCGGCAGCCGCACGTCCAGCCGCAGGTAGCCAGGCTCAGAGTCGCTACTTGAAGCGTCAAAGATTACCTCCAGGCGGACGCCCTCGGGCAGCTTTTTCCGAAGCTGCGCCAGCCTGGATCGTACCTCGGCGCCGACCTCGGTCGGCCGGGCGCTCGCCAGGGGGGCGACGCCGAGGACGACCGCGGCCTTGCCGTTGTAGCGGGGCAGGCCCGCCGCCGCGGTCGGGCCGGTCTCGATTCTGCCCACGTCCTTCAACCGGATCAACTCGCCTTCCGGGTTGGTCCTCACGGGGATGTTCTCGAGTTCGGCCGCGGTTTGCGGCCGGCCCTTCCTGATCAGCGTCAAGACATTCTCCAAGCTTTGGCTTTTGACGCCCGTGGCCTGGCCGAGGCGCCCGGGCGAACCGATCACACTCTGTTCCGACAGTGCCTTCATGACGTCTTCGGAGGAGATTTTGTAGGCCCGCATACGGTCCGGGTTCAGCCAGACGCGCACCGCCTGGTCGGGCTCGCCAAACACCTGCACGTCGCCGACGCCCGGCAGGCGCGACAGTTCGTCGCGCACCCTCTTGTTCGTGACCTCGCTGAGGGCGAGCGCGTCTTGCCGGCCGTCCGAGGTCAGCACGACGAACAGCAGCACGTCGCCGGCCTTCTGGCGGACGGTCACCCTGCCCTTCCAGACCGCTTCGGGCAGGACCGGTTGCAACAGGGCAACACGGTTCTGCACCCGCACCAGGGCCTGCTCGGGGTCCGTGCCGGCTGTGAAGGTCACGGTCAACGTGTAGTTACCGGCGTTGTCGCACTGCGACGCCAGGTGCGTCAGGCCCTCGACGCCGCGGAGCTGCTGCTCGATGGGGACGGCGACGGTGTCGGCGACCACTCTGGAGTTGGCGCCGGGGTAGACCGCCTGCACGACGATGGCGGGGCCGAAGCCGGGCTGGACCGCGGCAGGCTGCACGGGGTTGTGCTCCGGCGCCGGGTCACCGAGGAGCGGCGGCACCACCACGGCGGCGGCGCCCAGCAGGCACACGACCAGCAACACCAGCGCGGGCAACCGCAGCCGCGCCAGCAGCAGCCGCCGCAGCGCCCCCTGCACCAGCGCCGCCACGGGCGCCGACGCGGCCTGACCCGCGCCGCCCGGCAGCACCGCCAGGGCGGTCGCCTGGACGAGCGCGGCCGGCACCGGCGCCAGCTCCGGGGTCGCGGGCAGCCCGCCGACGGCCGCCGGCGCCAGCGTGGCGCCGCGCCGGCTCAGCCGCCGGCGGAGCAACTCGCGGGCACGCGCCAGCCGGCCGGAGACTGTGCCCTTGCTCCAGCCCAGCAGCTGCGCCGCCTCCTCGTTGGTCTTGCCCTCCAGGTAGCAGTACACGAGCGGGTCCCGGTACTTCTCCGGCAGCCGCCCCAGCTCCTCGTCGAGGACCAGGCGCAGGTCGCGCCGCGCCGCTTCCTCGGCGGGATCGATCGGCGGCGTCCCGGTGACGCGCTGCTCCCGGAGGCGCCGCCGGGCGGCGCTGACCCGCGCCTTGCGGGCAATGTGATAGGCAACCGTGTACAGCCAGCCGGCCACGGACTTTTGGCCGTCGAGCGAACCGGCCTTGAACGCCAGCACCTGGAACGTGGCCTGGAAGGCGTCCTCGGCGTCGTGGGCGTTGCCCAGGACGCGGCGGCAGACGCCGAGCACCAGCGGGCCGTGCCGGCCCAGCAAAAGCTCGAAGGCGGCCTGGTCGTTCCGGGCGGCGAAGCTGTGCAGCAGCTGGCCGTCGGTGGCGTGGCCGGCCACGGGCGCGCCGGTCAGCCGGCGGCAGTAGTCCACCACGTTGTGCAATGGTTCGTTACTCATGGCTCCTTACCCCAAAGCTCAGCCGCCGGACCGCCCGCCGGCACTCACCCGAAACGACCCGGTCCGGGTTCAACCCCTGGTCACTTCCTCTGCCTGCTCCTCATTTCCTGACTGAAGGCGTTCAAAATTTCAAATTCTTTCGCCCGTCTTTCCGTGAACTCCTTCGCGGCTTGCTCCGCGGCTCTCCTCAGTTCCCGTTCGCTGACCCGCTGCATGCGCTTCTCCATCCTCTGGACTTCTTTCTCCGCCTCTCGTTTGCATTCGGCCTGGAAGTGATTCCAGTACCAGATACCTCCGATGATCAACACGAGCAAACCAACGCAGCCCAGAAGCCACTCAGGCACCTCTGGTTCGTTCTGACCCGGGTCTTTTTTCATCGTGTCGCTCATGGTACTGTCCCCTCGTTCGATGAACTGTCCCTGACACGCTCCGTCCCCCCGACGTTCGTGGAGCTGACCAGCAAGCGTATCCCGCCGATAAACACCCTGAGCGCAAAGATACACATCGCTCCCTGACACGCCAGGCCAGCGATGCTAAACGGATTGATCAGGAGGGCGATGAGAACGAACCCAAGGATGGGCAGGGCCAATCCGGAGAGCACGAACAGGATGCCGCCCCAGACGGGAGTCGGAGGCGAATAGCGCCGGTGGCAAACCTTGCAAACGCGGTCGTCGGCAAAAGCGACGAACGACTGAGGCTTCCGCAAGGTGTGCTCCTTGCTGCCGCACTGCGGGCAAACCCTGCTGACCGGGAAATTGGTCATGGGCACAGCTCCACTTCGCCGAAGTCCAGTTCTGGGCCTTTTTACAGGTGCCGATCAGGTCGGCCCCTACTGGATACAGCCTGCCGCCGTGCCCACGCATACACTTTTTCGGAATTTTTTTTGCCGCTCACCCCGGCCAGCACTGCGAGCCGCCATCGACACGCAGCACCTGGCCGCTGACAAAGCCGCCCGCGTCCGACGCCAGGAACGCCACCGCCGCCGCCACCTCCGGTGGCCGGCCGTAGCGCACCAGCGTCCCCTCCTCGACCAGCTTGTCCTGCTCCACGTCGTGGATGACCAGGAAGCGGTTCGTCACGGTGCCGCCGGGGGCAATGCAGTTGACCGGCACGTTGTACGGCCGCAGTTGCACGGCCAGGCAGCGCGTGTACTCGTGAACGCCCGCCTTGGCCACCGAGTAGATGGCGCCGTCGTCGCGGCCGAAGCAGCCGGCGATGGAGCCGATGGTGATGATCCTCCCCGATTTCCGCCGCATCATCTCCGGCGCGACCTCGCGGCAACAGAGAATGCACGACAGCAGATTGCGGTCGAGCACGGCGCGGATGTCCGCCAGCGGGATGCCGACACAATCGTCCGGGCTGGGCCGGCCGCCGCGGCCGACGCCCGTGCCGCCCGCGCCGATGTCGCCGCCGGCGTTCGCCACCAGGATGTCAATGCGGCCGAACTGCGCCCGGACCGCGTCGGCCATGCGCTTGACCTCCGCCTCGTCCATGACATCGCCCCAGACCGGCATCGTCACGCCGCCGGCCGCGCGGGCCACATCGGCCGCCACCTGCTCCATCGTGTCGCCCTCGCCGAAGGACCGCGGCGAGTCGAAGCGCGTGCCGTGGAGCGCCACCCGGGCGCCCAGCGTACACAGCTTCGCCGCGATCACCCGGCCCAGGCCGCGCGACGACCCCGTCACCCACGCCACTCGATTTTGCAAAGAAAGATCGGACATTGCCTGACCTCATTGCGTTTCAGCCCTTGCCCAGCCGCCGTTTTTTCGCGAAAAACTCCGTCAACACGCTGGCGCAGCGCTCCGCCAGCACGCCGGAGACGACCTGCGCCCGGTGGTTCAACCGTGGGTCCGCCGTGATCTGGTACAGCGTGTGACACGCCCCCGCCTTGGGGTCGATGGTGCCGTAGACGACCATTGGCAGCCGCGCCAGCACGATGGCGCCGGCGCACATCGGACACGGCTCCAATGTCACATACAGGATGCAGTGCTCCAGCCGCCAGGAGCCGAGCGCCTGCGCCGCCTGCGTGATGGCGATCATCTCCGCGTGCGCCGTGGGGTCCTTCAGGCGCTCACGCTGGTTGTGGCCGCGGGCGATGACGCCCTGCCGCAGCGACACGATAACGGCGCCGACCGGCACCTCGTCCTCCGCTTCGGCCGCGGCCGCCTCCTCCAGCGCCATTTCCATGTGCAGCACGTGGAACGGGTGGCGCGGGTCGGTCAGGGGCAGGTCGAACGGGGACAGTTCCAAGGGTCGCTCCTGGTGGGGTTCGCGAGCCGACGGTGCCATCACGGCGCCAGCGGTGTCAGCAGTTCTTGCCAGCTGGCCACATCGAGCAAGCGCTCCAGCAACGCTTCCAGCGTTTCCGGGCTCTGGATCGCCTCGATGGCTGCCGCCGTCTGGGCGTCGGGCTCGCCGAAACGCTTGCGGCCCTGGAGCAACAGGGCCCGTTTCTCACCGACCAGGGTGCCCTCGGCGAGACCTTTCGCCTGGCCCTCCTTGAGGATCATTTGAAACGTCGAAGATTTGCTCAGATCGATCATAGCGATTACCCTTTCGTAAAGCGGCCGCGTCTGTTCCTCAGGATAACGCAGGCCCATGAGCACGAACATGGCGGCCCGCAGTTTGTCGGCCGCGGCCGGCGCCATCTCCTGCCGCAACCGTTCGTCAATCCGGTCCACCACCGCCGGCAGGTCCGCGGCCGCCGCGTCGGTCAGCGGCGCCAGCGGTAGCGTGCCCACCGGCCCGGCCAGCAGCGCCGACAGCGGCAATTCCCAGACCCGGACTACATGATAGCGAAACACCAGGTACGGCGCCGCGTCGCCCGGGTGCTGCAGCTGGTACACGCCCGTCAGGTTGCTGGCGTTGGCCTCGCGGCGCAGCAGCAGGAAGACCGAGCGCACCGGCAGTAGGTGCCGGTGGTGCAGCAGCGTCGCGTACAGGTGGCCGCGCCCCGGTAGGCCGAGCTCGTGGTCGGTCTGCGCCTCCAGGTGCAGCAACCACGGAGCGGCGGGCCCCTCGCAGCGCAGCACCTTGTCCGCCGCCGCGGTCACCGTCGAGACATCCGCGTCCACCAGCGTCACCTTCTCGACCGGCCACGGCCCCAGCACCGCCGGCCAGGCCGTCAGGTAGTCTTCGACCAGGTCTTTCAAGGTCACGTCAAACGGTCGGCTGGACATCGGCGGCCTCCGCGGTCACGGGCTGGCTCTGGCGGACGTGGTTCCAGAGCAGTATAATTCCTCCCGGGGAGCATCTCACAGACCGGTTTGAGAGGATCAGCCGTGGCCAAGGATCGTCGCAGCCGCGACCAGAAACGCCAGGCCAAGCTCGCCGAGCGGGCCAAAAAAATTTCGTCTCAGGAAAAGCTGGCCTATTCAGGGAAAAAGTACCAGGCCCCGCCCTGGACGCCGCACGTCTTCGCCACCGAGCGGGCCGTCTATCAGACCATCGTCCTGACCGAGCGCCGCCTGACCAACGCCCAGGTGGAGGCGGCCTTCACCCAGCTCATCGCCCGGCTGCGGCAGGGGCTGCCGGGGCCCTTGCAGGAGGGCGCGGAGGAAGTCCTCTTCAGCGAGGAGAACGCCGTCGCCTATCTCATGTGGAACATCCGCCGCAACTGGGCCTTGCTGGTCCAGGAGCAGGGCCCGGTGAGCACGGAAGACCTGATCGGCATCCTGCGGACGCTGCTGTACTCGATCATCGCCCACGCCTGGAACACCGGGCCGAGCCGTGGTTACGTGGCATTCCTGTACGACTTCCTGCGCGGGCAAGTGTGACCGCGGTGGGTCTGCGGCCCGGCTTTTCCTCTTGTGCCATTTTGTCCCGTTTGATAATGGATTAATATCTCCGCGATTTCGCCTGTTCCGACGCGGCCCTCCCCACGGTACTTGGACCCAGGCATGGATAGCCACTCCGTTCCGATTGCCAACGGCCCCGAGCACGTCGAGCCCGACGCCAGCGCCCCGGCGTACGTGCAGTTGGTCCAGAAGTTGCAGGAGAAAATGCGGGAGGCGCCGGATTGGACGCTGCGCCGCCAGGTGCCCCCGAAGACGGAAATTCGCAAATTCGCCGCGGCGGTGCTACAATTACTCCAGATGGCAGCACCCCACCTTTTCGCAGACTACCAGCTTGTACCTTTGCCCAATGGCACCCTGTAAAGCAGTCACCAGCCAGCGCAAAGGGTAAGCTACCCCTCGTGTCGCATTTTGGAAAGGATGAAGGACGCGGGAGGAGGACGCCTTGCAGGCAAACTCGCGCCGCATCACCGGCCCGGGTGATCCTCCCCGCCGTTCCGAGTATCTATGGCTCATGACAATGCGTCGGCCCAGGGCGTGCTTGAGTTGCACCCCAAGGGCTTCGGCTTTCTCCGCAGTCCCGCCCGCAGCTATGTTGCCCAGCCGGCGGACCCCTTTGTGCCGCAGCAGCTGATTCAGAAGTATCGGCTGCGCGAGGGCGACCTCGTACGCGGCCCCACCCAGCCCAACAAGAAGGGCCAGGGCCCTCTCGTGCAGCGTGTCGAGGAGATCGAGGGCGCCAATCCCGAAACCTTCACGCGCCGCAAATTCGACGATCTCACCCCCATCGACCCCAGCGAGCGCATCGTCCTGGAAACCGGCCCCGAGCCGTTGACCACGCGCGTCATGGACCTGCTGACGCCCATCGGCAAGGGTCAACGCGGTCTGATCGTCGCGCCGCCGCGCACCGGCAAAACGGTCCTCTTGCAGCACATTGCCCAGGCGGTGGCCAAAAATCATCCCGAGATGCACCTGATGATGCTGCTGATCGACGAGCGGCCCGAGGAGGTGACGGACATGCGCCGCACCATCCAGGGCGAGGTCATCGCCAGTAGCAGCGACCGCGACACCTCCGCTCACATCCGTCTGGCCGAGCTGGTGGTGGAGCGTTCGCG
Source organism: uncultured Gemmataceae bacterium (assembly GCA_963750165.1). GTDB lineage: Bacteria > Planctomycetota > Planctomycetia > Gemmatales > Gemmataceae > CAVVPN01. Next base: position 99,223 of record CAVVPN010000004.1, read on the forward strand.
GCGGTTGGCGGAGCAGGGCCGGCAGGTGTTCGTGCTGCTCGACAGCTTGACGCGGCTGGCGCGGGCGTACAACAAGGCCGCCGGCAACAGCGGTCGCACCATGTCCGGCGGCATCGACATCCGGGCGCTGGAGGTGCCCAAGCGGCTGTTCGGCACCGCCCGCGCCTTTGAAGAGGGCGGTTCGCTGACGGTGATGGGCACCGCCCTGATCGAGACCGGCTCGCGCATGGACGACATCATCTTTCAGGAGTTCAAGGGCACCGGCAACATGGAACTGGTGCTCGACCGCAAGCTGGCCGACCGCCGCGTCTACCCGGCGCTGGATATTAGCCAGTCCGGCACGCGCAAGGAGGAGCGGTTGCTGCCGCCGGACGTGCTCAAGCAGGTGAATCTGCTGCGGCGCACGCTCGTGCAGATGAACCCCGTGCAGGCGATGGAAATGCTGGTCAAGAAGCTGGCCGAGTCCAAGTCGAATGCCGATTTTCTGGCGCGATTCAACCCGTCCGCGCGCGGCTGACCTTCGGGGGCACCATGATCCGGGCCGACTTCAGTTTCGACCAGCGTCTTCGGGAGATCGACATATTCTTCCAGGGCAACAGTCCCGTTCACCACACGATGGCGCGGGTGGTCGAGAAACTCGAACAGGCCGGCATTCCGTACGCCATCGTCGGCGGCATGGCGGTCAACGCCCATCAATACGAGCGCACCACGAAAGATCTGGATCTGCTGCTGACTTCGGCAGGGTTCGCGGAGTTCGTGCGGCAATTTGTCCCGGGCGATTTTGAGCAGTTTCCAAATCGCCCGCGCCGCTTCCGTGACCGGGCGAACGGGGTCACGTTTGACGTGCTCCTCACGGGCTATTTTCCGGGCACCGGACAACCGGGGCCAATTTCCTATCCCGACCCCGCCTCGGTTAACGAGGTGATCGAACAAAAGCGCGTCGTCAACCTGCCCACGCTCATCGAATTGAAGCTGGCGGCCCGGCGACACAGGGATTTCGGCGACGTGGTGGAGTTGATCCGCGTTCATGACCTGGACGAATCCTTCCAGGCCAAACTGCACCCTTCAGTGCACCGCGATTTTATCGAGTGCCTGGAAGAAAAGCGCCGCGACGACGAATACGAAGCGCGGTCCGACCAGAGGCTTGAGGATCAGAGAAAAACTGACCCTCCGCCCAGTCCGGGGCCGAGTTCATCTTGACCCTGTCGAAGCAGCGATTATACTTTGTCGTGTAAAGTTGGCAACGGGATTGGCCGATTCGGAACGGTAAGGAGGCTGGCGGAGCGGGGAGTGCGGGCATGGACCTCCGGGAGGCGTTGACGCAGATTTCCGAAATCCGCGAGCAGGTCGCGCGCGCGGAGGTGTTCCGCGGCTATCGCGCCGTGCCGGTCGCATTCTCGGGCCTGCTGGCGCTGACCGTCGCCACCTTCCAGTCGGCCTGGCTCGGCGACCCGACCGCCCACGTTGAGACGTACCTGGCACTATGGGTCGGCGCCGCCCTGCTCAGCATGCTCGCCACCGCCGTCGAGATGCTGCTCGACAACAAACGCCGCCGTTCGCCCCTGGCCCTGCAAACCACCTGGCTGGCACTCGGCCAGTTCATGCCGAGCGTCGTCGCCGGCGGGTTGCTGCTGCTCGTGCTGACCCTGCACGCGCGCGAGAGCCTGTGGATGCTGCCGGGATTGTGGGCACTGCTGTTCAGCCTGGGCATCTTCGCCTCGTACCGGCTGCTGCCGCGCGCCACCTTCTGGGTGGCGGCGTTTTACATGGCCGCCGGCGCCGTCTGCCTGGCCCTTGGCCCCGCGGCACTGTCGCCCTGGACGATGGGGGTGCCGTTCGGCGTCGGCCAGCTGTTCGCCGCCGCGGTACTCTACTGGACCCTGGAACGCAACGATGCTGAACCCGAAGCAGAAAAACCTTGACGCCATCGGCCGCTTCGCCTACGACCTGGATCCCGTCATCCACGAGAAGGCGCGGCTGCGGATCATCGCGTCGCTCTCGACGCATCCGGCCGGCGTGGTCTTTGCGGACCTGAAGGAGTTGTGCGCTCTGACCGACGGCAACCTGAGCCGGCACCTGCAACTGCTGCACGAGGAGCGGCTGATCGACATCAACAAGGGGTTCCAGAACAACCGGCCGCAGACGCTGTGCCGGCTCACCGCCGAGGGTCGCCGCCGGTTCCTGGAATACATCAACGTGCTCGAAGGCATCATCACGGATGGCCTGGGCTCGGTGCAGCCGGAGACGGCTCCCGGGCAACCGTTCTCGGAGGGCTGGTCGCCCGCCTGAACGGCGGCCGTCACCGGACGGCCTTTTTTTCTACCCAAAAACTTTACACGGCAAAGCACACGGACGGGCAAAGCCGCCCAGGGCGCCGCTCTTGCCGGCACCTGGGCTCGCGACACAGGAAGAGGTCGCCCACAACGGAAGGGGAAGGCCATGAAAGTGATTCGCGCGGAAGTGCTGGGCCTGTGTTTCGGCGTGCGCGACGCCCTGAGCGCCCTGGACGCCATCGCGGAGCCGGCGAAGGTCACGATCCACGGCGAACTGGTCCACAATGACATCGTGCTGACCCAGCTGGGGGCGCACGGCTTCCGCATGGTCGGGGAGGCGGCGCGGCAGCTGATGCCGGAGACGGACATGGTGCTGATTACGGCGCACGGCGTCAGCAACGTGGAGCGGGCCCGGCTGGAGGCGGCCGGCAAGACGCTGGTGGACACGACCTGTCCGCTGGTGACGCGCGCCACCAGGCTGCGCAAAAGTTGCAGGAGCGCGGCTATCACGTCCTGGTGATCGGCCGGCGCGGCCACGTTGAGGTGCAGGGCATCGTCGAGGACCTGCGGAGTTATGACGTGTTGCAGAACCTGGAGGAAGTGCGCCGCTTCCCACACGCACGGCTGGGCGTGATGTGCCAGACGACGACGCCGGCGCGGCACGTCGCGGCGATGCGGCAGGCGATCGCGCAGCACAACCCCGACGCGGACGTGTGCTTCATCGACACGGTCTGCCATCCGACCAAGGACCATCAGGCAGCGCTGGAGCGGTTGCTGGAACAGGTGGGCGTCGTGGTCGTGGTGGGGGGCCGGCAGTCGAACAACACGCGCGAGCTGGTGGCGCGCTGCCGTGAAGCCGGGGCGACGGCGTACCATGTGCAGGGCGCCGCGGATGTGCGGCCGGAGTGGTTCGCGGGGGTGGACGTGGTGGGTTTGACGGCGGGCACCTCGACGCTGGACACGACGATTGACGAGGTGCAGGCGGCGCTGGAGGCCATCCGGGGCGAACGGCCTTGTCCGCCAGCCCTGCTTCCCCTTTGGCCCGCTGCAGGCACTCCTCGACCCGGTGCTACGCCTTGAACACCCGCGCGTACTCCGCCAGCGGCGTCGTCAGCGAGGCATTGGAGAGCAGGTAATCGTGCTTCCACGCGCCATCGCCTTGCCGCTCCCGGAACACCCCCAGAACCTCCGCTACCGCCGACGCCCGGCCCGCGGTGCGCGCCTGCACCAGCGTCCACACGGCCTGCACCTGCACCGGGCCTTTTTCCCCCACCCGAACCGCGATCGTCTGCCACACCGCCTCCGCCACCGCGGCGCACCAGCAATCCACACGCACGAAGGGCGTGCGCGGCCGACGGCCCCGGCCCGTGGGCGGCGGGTCGGCGGCGGCCAGGTCGCGCACCGAGGTGTTCGACGGCACGGCCAGCAACTAGCACTCGCCCCGCGCGCGCAACTGCTCGCGGAACCACGAACAGCCCGAAGTTCGCGGGGTTCGTGCAGCGGCGGCCGCGGCTCCCGCCGGGCGCTTGGGGGCTCATGGCCGCGGTACTGGGCCGACTGGTACGGCTCGACGACGCCTGGGGCAAGCCGGACGAGGCGGCGAAGTGGCGCAAGGTGCTGGCGGACGTGCCAAAGTCGGCGAAGTAACGGCGCCCGGACTTTTCCATACAATACTTTTCCATACAATGCCGGTGGCAGACCGATTCAATACGGGGAGTCCCAATCTGGCCGCGCTATGGCAGCCCGGCTGTTTCCCAACTGGAGGTGCGTGATGAGTTCCGCGTGGAAAGGTGCGTTGGCGCTGGCAGTGTTGCTGGCGCTGATCGGCGGCGTCGTGATTGGCGCCAACCTGTCGCAGCCCGCGGCCGCCCAGCAGGGCGGCGGTGGCGGCGGCCCGCGCTACACCGTGGTGGAGACGCAGGGGCACAACCTGCTCGTCACGGACAACAAATCGAACACGCTTTACTACTACACCATCGACAAGGACGAGAAGGTCGGTGCCGACCTGAAGTTGCGGGGGTCGGTCGATCTGACCCAGGTGGGCAAGGACACCATCAAGATCACCAAGGCAACCAAGTGAGCGGGCTCCCGGCAGGCCCCCGGGCACCAACCGGGGCCTGCCGGACTTCACCGGATTCAGTCTTCACAGACAGGAGCACCTCCATGAGACGCAACACGTTCCTGACCGCCGGACTGGCGCTGCTGGGCCTGCTGGTCACCGGGCCCGCAGTCTCGGCCCAGTACTACGGGAACACCGCCGCTTACAACCCCTACACGGGCGGGGCCTACACCAGGACTGCCGCCTCCAACCCCTATACCGGGACCAGTGGTGCGGCCACGACGGGCTACAACCCGTACACCGGGACGCACGCCGGCTCGGCCACGACCAGCAACCCCTACACGGGCCGGACCACCAGCACCCAGGCGGCGTACAACCCCTACACCGGGGGTGCCGCCGCGTCCCGGACGTCCCACAACGCCTACACGGGGGGAACCACCCAGCAGACGGCATACCACAACCCCTACACGGGCGGCAACACGCACACGCAGTCTTACACCAACCCTTACACCGGCACGTCGGCACACGCCGCGGAGTACCACAACCCCTACACGGGCAGGACGGCCGTCCGGGCAGGCGGGTTCCGCCGCTGAGCGCCCGGGGTCGCACGTGCTGAGCGCACGCTCGACGGCTTCGTCGGCGACCCCTACGCCGCCGGCGCGGCGGTGCGCTGGCTGCACGAGAACGCGCCGGGGTTGCGCGCCAAACGGCAGCCGTTCCTGATGGTCGCCAGCTTCGTCAACCCGCACGACATCATGTTCGTCGATGCCAACGTGCCCGGGAAGCCCGCGGTGCAGAAGGCCCTCGCCCAAGGCGTGCTGGCGCCCGTGCCGCGCAGCGCCCTCTACGAACGTCAGTGGGAACTCACGCTGCCGCGCAGCCTGCAGGAGTCGCTCAAGGCGCCGGAATGCCGGCGGCGCTGGCGGAGTACGACCGCGGTTGGTCGGGCTTCTTCGGCGTCATCCCGACCGACCGCAAGGATATGTGGTACCGCTACAACAACCACTACCTCAACTGCCTGCGCGACAGCGACCGCAGCATCCAGCCTCTGCAAGCACAACGACGTGCAGGTCTTCGACCTGAAGGAGGACCCGGACGAGATGCGCAACCTGGCCCTGGAGCCGGAAAAACACCAGGCCCTCATCCTGCGCCTCAACGGCCTGCTGAACGAGTACGTGGCCCGGGAAATCGGCGTCAACGACGGCGGTTTCCTGCCGAAAATCGTGCGCCCCAGGAAGGCGCCGCTGACGTTCGAGTAGTGGTTTCTTGCAGCTGAGTTGTTGCGTAGGAAGGCGCTCCCCATGAAAACCCGGTGGCTATTCCTCGTGACGGCGTTGGCGGAAGGGGGAACCGGGCTCGCCCTGCTTGTCACCCCCTCCGGCGTCGCGGAGTTGTTGCTGGGGGTCGGGCTCGATTCCCCGGCGGCCCTGGTCGTCGGTAGGATCACCGGGGCCGCCCTGGTGAGTCTGAGTGTGGCCTGCTGGCCGCGGGACGGCGAACCCAGGGGACAGGTCGGGCTGCTCGTCGGCCTGCTCATTTACAACGCGGCCGTCCCGCTGCTGCTCATCTCGGCCGCCCTCTCCGCGGCGCTGCACGGGGTTGCCCTCTGGCCGGCGAGCCTGTTGCACACGGCCCTGGCCGTGTGGTGTGTCCTGTGCCTGGCCCTTCCCCGCCGCCGGGGGGCGCCGGAGGTCTACAGGCCCATTAGAGTCGTCATGAACTGGGGTTCACCCAGAGTTCATGAAAATGGCCGCTACCACTGAACGTACTATCAGGAATGCGGCCTATTTACAGAGCAGTGGTTCGCAGACGACTGTAGCGGTCGTGTCTTTCGCCCCGAAGGGGCGGGACAACTTAGCGTACACCCGAAACCTTGCATTCTCATCAGGTCTGCGAGGCGCAGCGCGTCCCGCCTGCCGGCGTTCCCCAGAGTGGTTGGTCAGTTCGGGAGCGGATCGGGGTGTGGGAAGCCGGCAGCCCTCAGAAGCACAACACCCGTCTACGTCCCAGAGTTTCTGTTGAGGGGATGTTGGCCGGGCGGCGAGTCGGCCGATCCGGAACACCGCCCATAGTCCCAGGGGCCCACTGTAGAGTGCGGTGACGGGCCAGACGACGTTCATGATCCACATGCGCTCTACATCACCGCCGGCCTCACTGACCTGACCGAGGAGGCGATCGTTTACCTGTTCTGGTGGGGTCGGGGGAGACCGCCGGGTTCGGCGTCGGACCCTGGTCGCCTACCGTCCCTGGCTCGCATTGGCGTGCTGCTTGCAATCTGAGTCGGCTACCTTCTGAGCACGGTTCTCGGAGCACTGGCCGAGCGGCAGTGGCATTTTTCTGTCTGTTCGTCCTCATCGGCTGCCTGGCGCTGTTCGCCGTGATGGCCCTCGTCGCCCCGCTCGAGCGGCGCCCTACGACGGAGCCGAGTGAGCATCCTGTGGGGACCGGTCAGAAGGCCGCACTGTCCCAAGGTGATGCGATCCGTTCAACTCAGATCGTGGTGGACACTGCGAAGGCCCCGACAGGTGGACTGCAATTCAAAAATGCGGTGGCGACCAACTCGGGGGAGCGGATAACCAGAAAACCCCCTTGAACGATGAAACGGTGAGGATGAGCCAGTTCCTGCCCGCCGCAGTGCAATCCGTTGCTCAGGTGAGCCTGATTCGGGTCGAAAGAGCCCGTGGGGTGGGCTAATCCTGTCCGGCATCTCGCCAAAACCAGGTCAATAGAGTCAATTCCTTGCGCAACAAAGCCAGCGACGCCAGGGGATAACAACAGCACGGCTACAGTCTCAAGGAGCAGGCTGTCTGAGGCCATACTTCAACAGCGGCTTCGGCAATGATCGCGGCACCGCTTTTGCTTTAACTACACAACAAATCGCAAGACCACGCCCCTCCTGAAACGCCGTCGATAACCGCCTTCGTCGTCACCCGGAAGCCAAGATGGACCAATCCGCCCTCTCCTGGATCGCTTGATAGTCGTAGTTGCAGTGCGTGAAACTTCCAATGACGGAAAGGGGATAGCGTGGCCGCGCTCTTTCGCCCCCGCACCAACACCCTGGCCCGGGTCACCCTCTTTGGCGGCCCCCTGGCTCTCGCCTTCGTGCTCTGGGCCTGCCTGGTCTTTACGCGCTCCTCCTACGGGACGGGCGCCCAGACGATTCGGGTGCAGCCCGTCCCGTTCAGTCACGCCCACCATGTGGGGGATCTCGGCATCGACTGTCGCTACTGCCACACCTCGGTCGAGCACGCCCCCAACGCGGGCATGCCGCCGACCGAGACCTGCATGCACTGCCACTCGCAAATCTGGGTCGGCAGTGACGAACTCAAGCCCGTGCGCGACAGCTACCGCACCGGCAAGTCGATCGCGTGGCAGCGCGTCTACAACCTCCCGGGGTTCGTTTACTTCGACCACAGCATCCATGTCCACAAGGGCGTCGGCTGTACCAGTTGCCACGGCCGCATCGACGAGATGCCGTTCACCTACCAGGTGCCGTCCCTGCTCATGGAGTGGTGTCTGGACTGCCACCGCCACCCTGAGCGGCACCTGCGGCCGCAGAAGGACATCTTCAACATGAAGTGGCAGGCCCCCGAGGACCAGGCCGAGCGCGGTCGCGACCTGGTCCGGTCGTACCGCATCCGCGACACTCACAGCCTAACCTCCTGCTCGGTGTGCCATCGATGAACCCACGCAAGGATCTCCCCCCCAAGCTCGCCGTCCTGCAGCAGCGGTTGGGCGACGCGCGGGGCAAACAGTTCTGGCGCACGCTAGAGGAGGCGGCCGACACGGAAGCCTTTCAGGAGTTGTTGCGTCAGGAATTCCCCGAGCAACCGCTGCCGCCCCCCGGGCTGAGCCGGCGCCGCTTCCTGACGCTCATGGGGGCGTCACTGGCGCTGGCGGGGTTGGGCGGCTGCTCGGTGCGACCGGCCCCCAGCGGGACGATGGTCCCCCAGGCCCGCGCCCCGGAGACCTACGTCCCGGGCCGGCCGCTGTTCTTTGCCACCGCGATGTCCCTGAACGGCTCGGGCGTCGGCTTGCTGGTCGAGTCCCACATGGGCCGGCCCACGAAGATCGAGGGCAACCCCAACCACCCCGCCAGTCTGGGAGCCACCGACCCGTTCCACCAGGCATCCATCCTGACGCTCTACGACCCCGACCGTTCGCAGACCGTCACCCACCTGGGCCGAACCGACACCTGGCAGGACGCCGTGGCAGCCCTGCGCGGCGTCACCCAGCGCCACCGCTCGCGGGACGGGGCCGGGTTGCGTCTGCTGACCGAGCCGGTCGCCTCGCCGACTCTCGGCGAACAGGCTCGAGCGTTTTTGCGGGCCTTTCCCCAGGCTAAGTGGCACCAGTACGAGCCACTGGCCCGGGACAATGCCCATCGCGCGGCGACCCTGGCGTTCAGCGAACCCGTCAACACCTACTACCGCTTCCACAATCTGGAACGCGGCGATCGGCTGGCCGACGTGGTCCTGGCACTGGACGCCGACTTTCTGACCTACGGCCCCGGCCACCTCCGCTACACTGCCGAGTTCATGGCCGGCCGTCGTGTACGGACGACGGGCGCCGGCGCCGGCCAGACCCAGATGAACCGGCTATACATGGTCGAACCATCGGTCAGCTGCACCGGGGCAAAGGCCGACCACCGGCTCGCCGTGACCGCCTCAGAGGTGGAGATGATCGCCCGGGCAATCGCGGCTCGTCTGGACGTCCCGGGGTTAAGCCGGGACGCGGGTCCGCATGGTCACTGGGTCGATGCGGTGGCCCGCGACCTGCGACGGCACGGCGGTCACTCCGTCGTGCTCGCCGGGGACCGCCAGCCGCCGGCCGTCCATCTGCTGGCGCACGCCATGAACCACCGACTCGGGAATGTCGGGGCGACCGTCTTCCACACCGACCCGGTCCTTACCGACCCCGTCGATACCTCCGCGTCCCTGGCCGAACTGGTTGAGGACATGCACCGCGGCCTGGTCGAGTCGCTCGTCATCCTGGGCGGCAACCCGGTGTACACCGCCCCCGTCGATCTAGGGTTCCGTGAGGCCCTGGAGCGGGTGCCGCTGCGCTTCCACCTGAGTCTGTACCAGGACGAGACCTCGCGGCAGTGTCATTGGCACCTGCCCGAGGCCCATTACCTGGAGGCGTGGGGCGATGCCCGCGCCTTCGACGGCACCGAGGCCATCGCCCAACCGCTCATCGCCCCGCTCTACGAGGGGATGTCCGCCCTGGAAGTGCTGGCGCTGTTGCGCGACGGCCGGCGCACGCCCGGCTACGAACTCGTCCGAACCCACCGGCGACAACGCCACGGCGGCACCGGCAATTTCGAGGAATTCTGGCAGTCGGCGGTGCATGACGGCGTGGTGCCGGACACGCTCCTCTCAGCAAGAAATGTCTCGCTGGCCACGGGGTGGGAGGGCCGGATTCCAGCGGCCCCGGCGGGCGGAAATGTCGGGCAGGGGAACTACGAGTTGGTGTTCGAGCCGGACCCGACGATCCTGGACGGCAGTTTTGCCAACAACGGCTGGCTGCAGGAACTGCCCAAGCCTGTAACCAAGCTCACCTGGGACAACGCCGCTCTCATGAGTCCGGCAACGGCCCGGGCACTCGGCGTCGGCCTGGGCAGCTATGCCCACGGCGGCGAGCACGGGGGCTATCACCCCGACATCGTCGATCTGCGGCTCGGCGACCGCACCGTCCGCGCTCCCATCTGGATCGTGCCCGGCCATGCCGACGGCTGCATCATGGTATCGCTCGGCTACGGCCGGGAGAGTGCCGGGCGGGTGGGTGGCAACGCGGAGGAGTCGGTTGGCTTCAACGCCTACCTGCTGCGGACTCGGACACGCCCATGGTTTGCCCCGGGGCTGAGGGTCACCCCGACCGGAATCCACACGCGCATCGCCTGCACGCAGCAGCACCACCTGATGGAGAACCGCCACCTGGTCCGAAGTGCCACACTCGGTCACTACCAGCGCACGCCGGGCTTCGCCGCCGAACCCGAGGAGGAGGAGTTGCGTGAGCAGACGCGGCGCGGCGTGCGGCGGCCGCTCACCCTGTACGAGCCCTACGAGTACACCGGCCACAAGTGGGGCATGGCCATCGACCTGACCACATGCACCGGCTGCAGCGCCTGCGTCGTCGCCTGCATGGCGGAGAACAACATCCCTGTCGTTGGCAAGGACCAGGTGGCCCGCGGCCGTGAAATGCACTGGCTGCGCATCGACCGCTACCTCTCGGGCCCCGTTGAGGCCCCGCGCGAGTTCCACTTCCAGCCGCTGCCGTGCATGCACTGCGAACACGCCCCGTGCGAGTACGTCTGTCCCACCGAGGCCACGGTCCACAGCGCCGAGGGCCTGAACGACATGGTGTACCAGCGCTGCGTCGGCACACGGTTCTGCTCGAACAACTGCCCCTACAAGGTCCGCCGCTTCAACTTTTACTTCTACGCCGACTACACGACCGAGTCGCGGCGGTTGCAGTACAACCCCGACGTGACCGTCCGCAGTCGCGGCGTCATGGAAAAGTGCTCCTACTGCGTGCAGCGCATCCGCCGTGCCGAGATTGACGCCCAGGTCCAGAACCGGCCGATCGCCGATGGCGAGATTCTCACGGCCTGCCAGGCCGTCTGCCCGGCCGGCGCCATCGTCTTCGGGGACATCAACGACCGCACCAGTGACGTGCGGCGCTGGAAGGACACGCCCCTCAACTACGGCCTGTTGACCGAACTGAATACCCAACCGCGCACAACGTACCTGGCCGCGCTGCGGAACCCGAACCCTGATCTGGAGGCGGACTAGCATGGCGACGGACACCTCTTCGCCCCCGGGCGTCCCCGGAGAGCCTCCCGTACAGGGAGAGGCGTCCCCGTTCGCCCCGCACGGCCACACTTTCCGTTCCGTCACGGACAAGATCAGCGCGATTGTCCTGGGTCGCGCTGCGGACCAGGGCTGGAAGCTGTCCTTCGGTGCCAGCACCCTGCTGTTCCTGGTCTTCGTTGGCGTCATCATTTACCTGATCTCCGTCGGCGTCGGCATCTGGGGCATCGACATCCCCGTCGCCTGGGGCTTCGCCATCACGAGCTTCGTCTGGTGGATCGGCATCGGCCACGCCGGCACCCTGATCTCGGCCATCCTGCTGCTCATGCACCAGAAGTGGCGGACGTCGATCAACCGCGTTGCGGAGGCCATGACCATCTTCGCCGTCATGTGTGCCGGCGTTTTCCCACTACTCCACCTGGGTCGGCCGTGGTTCTTCTACTGGCTGTTGCCTTACCCCAACACGATGGGCCTGTGGCCGCAGTTCCGCAGTGCCCTCATCTGGGACGTGTTCGCCGTCAGCACCTACTTCACCATCTCGTTGCTGTTCTGGTACATGGGTATGATCCCCGACCTGGGCACGCTGCGTGATCGTGCGAAGTCCCTGCGGGCGCGGCGCATCTACGGCGTGCTGGCGATGGGCTGGCGCAACTCCGCCCGACACTGGCAGCGCTACGAGTCGGCCTATCTGATTCTCGCCGGCCTGGCGACGCCGCTGGTCGTGTCCGTACACTCGGTCGTCAGTTCCGACTTCGCCATCTCGCAGGTCCCCGGCTGGCACGAGACCGTCTTCCCGCCCTACTTCGTCGCCGGGGCCATCTTCTCGGGCTTCGCGATGGTTTTGGTCCTGGCCATCATCCTGCGCCGCGCCTACGCCCTGCAGGACTTCATCACCACCAACCACCTGGAGGTGATGGGTAAAATCCTGATCGCGACCAGTCTCCTGACCTCCTACGGCTACATGAGCGAGCAGTTCATGGCCTGGTACGGGGGAGACCTCCCGGAGTCGTACCAGTACCTGTTCCGACTCATCGGCTTCGGCCAGTACGCGGTGCTTGCCTGGCTCATCCTGCTGTGCAACACCATCATCCCGCAAGTGCTGTGGATCCCGTCGGTCCGGCGCAGTCCGACGGCCCTGTTCCTGGTGTCCCTGGCCGTGCTGCTGGGCATGTGGCTGGAGCGTTATTTCATCATCTGCTCCAGCCTGAGCCGAGACTTTTTGCCGTCGTCGTGGGGCATGTTCTATCCGACCATCTGGGACTTCCTGACGTTCTTCGGCTCAGTCGGGATGTTCCTGGTCCTGTTCCTGCTGTTCCTGCGCCTGGCCCCGGTGATCTCCATCGCCGAGATGCGCGGCCTGGTGCCGGGGTCGCAGGCCCACGAGGAGGGGCGATGAAACCGCGCACCCCGATCCACGGCGTGATGGCTGAGTTCGAGACGCCGAAGGCCGTCCTGGAGGCGACGCGCCGCGCCGCGCGGCGGGCTACTGTGACATGGACGCCTACACTCCCTACCCGGTCGAAGGCCTGGCGGCCGAACTCGGACTGCGGCGCACCCGGGTCCCCTTCGTCGTGTTGGTGGCGGGCCTGGTCGGGGCGGCCTCGGGCTACTTCATGCAGTGGTATTCGATGGCGGTCGATTACCGCTTTAACTCCGGCGGTAAGCCGCCGAACAGCTGGCCCGCCTTCCTCCCGATCACGTTCGAGGTCATGGTGCTGGTGGCGGGCTTCGCAACCCTGTTCGCCATGCTGTTGCTCAACGGCTTGCCGCAGCCGTATCACCCTGTATTCAACGTGCCGTACTTCGTCGAGGCCAGCCAGTACCGCTTTTTCCTGTGCATCGAGGCGACCGACCCGAAGTTCGACCGCGAGGCGACCCGCCAGTTCCTCGCGGGCCTGGGTCCCATGCAGGTGCTGGAGGTGCCTCACTACGAAGACACGGTGCGGGCCGAGGCCGAGGCGGCGCTGGCCGCCGCGAGCGGCGACGGGAGGGCCATCCCATGACCACCCCCCGCCGACTCGAACTGCTGCTGCCGGCGCTGGCGTGCGTCCTGCTGCCCGCGTGTCAGCAACGCATGGCGAGCCAGCCGAGTTCTCGGCCGTATGAGCCGAGTACCTTCTTCGAGGACGGCCGCGCCGAACGGCCGCGGGTGCTGGGCACGGTGGCGCGCGGCCATCTGCATACCGACTCCTACCTGTTCAAGGGCCGTCGCCCCGACCCGGTCCGTCGCCCCGACTTTGCCGCGACCGTTGTCGGAGCGTTCGGCGGCAACCCCCTGGGTATCGTCACCCTCGCGGTCGCCGAGCGGGACACCGAGGACGAGTTGACCCTTGTCACTGAGTTCCCATTCCCGGTCAACAAATCGACACTGGAGCACGGCCGTAACCGCTTCATGATTTACTGCTACGTCTGTCATGACGCCCTTGGCACCGGCCACGGCATGATCGTGCAGCGCGGCTACACACCGCCGCCGTCCTACCACAGTGAGCGGCTGCGCAAGGCCCCCGTCGGCCACTTCTTCAAGGTCATCACGCACGGCTACGGCTCGATGCCGTCGTACCGCAATCAGGTGCCGCCGCGCGACCGCTGGGCCATCATCGCCTACATTCGCGCCCTGCAGCTCAGCCAGCGCTATCCGGCCGACCAGCTGACGGAGACGATGCGCGCCGAGTGGTCTGAGCAGCGCCGGGCCGACGCGGCAGGAGGGCAGGCGCCATGACCACGCTGCCCCAGGAACGCCGGCGCGACCTCACCCGGGTGCTGTGGGCGGCCCTGGCCGTCGGCGTCATCGCCTCCGGCGTCTGTGTGGTTGGCCTGTTCGCCAACCCGATGCAGTTCTGCCGCGCCTACCTGGTCGCCTACCTGTTCTGGCTGGGGATTGCCCACGGCTGCTTCGTCGTGCTCATGATCTATCACCTCACCGGCGGGGCGTGGGGCTACCTCATCCGCCGCATCCTCGAGGCGGCAATGGGGACAATGCCGCTGCTGGCCCTGCTCTTCCTGCCGATCGGCTTCGGCGCCGCCGAGTTGTATGACTGGGCCCGGCCGGAGGAAGTGGCGGCCAGTCAGAGCCTGCAGCACAAGGAGATTTACCTCAACGTGGTCTTCTTCTGGGTCCGGGCCGGCATCTACTTCACCCTCTGGGTGGGGACTGCCTACTTGCTCGGCTCGTGGTCGCGGCGGCAGGATCTCACGGGCGACCCGCTGTTGACGAAGCGGATGTGGCAGCTGAGCGGGCCGGGGCTGGTGATGTTCGGCATCACCATCACATTCGCGTCGGTGGACTGGGTGATGTCGCTGCAGCCGGGCTTCCGCTCGTCCATCTTCGGGCCGCTGTTCGCCAGCGGCGAAATCCTCTCGGCCTTCGCCGGCGTTCTGATCGTGTTCGCCTGGCTGGCCCTGCGCACCCCCCTCGGGGAAGCCCTCTCGGTCGAGGCCCTCAACGATCTCGGCAACCTGCTGTTCACCTTCCTGATCATCTGGGCGTACCTGACTTTCTTCCAGTTCATGCTCATCTGGATGGCCAACCTGCGCTATGACGTGATCTGGTATCTGCCGCGCGTCCAGGGCGGCTGGCGCTGGGTGGCGTGGGCCCTCCTCTTTTTCCACCTGATTTTGCCGTTCTTCCTGCTGCTGTCGCGCGACGTGAAACGCAACCCGCAGGCGCTGGGGTGGCTGGGTGGGCTCCTGTTCGTTATGCACCTGGTCTACGTGTACTTCCAGATCCTGCCGGTCTTCCCCGGCACGACACTGGCCGACTACTGGATGGACTTCGTCGCCCCGTTCGGCGTGGGCGGGTTGTGGCTGACGTACTTCCTGTGGAACCTGATGGCCGCGCCGGTGCTGGCGCCGCACGACCCGAACCGGGAGACGGCCCTGCATTACGAACGCCACGACCTGGAGGAGGCGGCCCGGGAGCGGGAGGTGCAGCATGGTTGACATCGTTCAACAAGATGGGCCGCCCCGACACCCCTCGGTTCGCTACGAGCCGAAGGACGCCAACTTCCGCTGGATCATCGGCCTGATCCTCGCGGCGATCACGTTCGGGGTCTTCCTGCAGTTTACCGTCTGGGACTTCTTCCGCGGTGAGCGCGACCGACTGGCCGACACGCGGCGGTCGAAGTACCCACTGGCCCCCCGGCCGTCCACCGCCCTGCCGCCCGAACCGCGCCTGGAGCAACTCGACCGCCTCCGGGGTGATGAGGTGGTGAACGTCTACGTCCGGCAAGAACTGAAGCTGGACCGACTCAGCCGCTACGGACAGGCCGACGAGAAGTGGTACGTGCATATCCCCATCGACCGGGCGATGGAGGTGTTGGGGACCGGGAAACAGTTGCCGGCGCGGAGCGAACAGGCGGGGGGCAAGCCGCGCGACCTCGGACTCGTGGACGGGGGTGAGCCGAACTCAGGCCGCATGTTCAACCGGAGGAAACCGCGATGGTCCGTCCCTTGATCGCCGCCCTCATCCTGACACTCGGAGCCGGCGCCGTGTGGGGTCAGTCCGCGCTGCCGCCCGCCCTCCGCGGCGTGGACTTCGAGCAAAAGCTCGACGCCCAGCTGCCCCTGGACCTGGCCTTCCGCGACGAGGCTGGGCGCGACATCACCCTGCGCGAGTACTTCGACGGCAAGCCGGTGATCCTGGTGCTGGCCTACTTCCGCTGCCCGATGCTTTGTGACCAGGTGCTCAACGGAATGGCACGGGCGATGCTCGATCTGCCCTTCGACGCCGGCAAGGAGTACCGCGTCCTGACCGTCAGCTTCGACCCGGAGGAGACGCCGGAGATGGCGCGGGCCAAGAAAAAAACTTACCTCGATCGCTACGGCCGGCCCGGGGCCGCTGACGGCTGGCACTTCCTGACAGGCTCGGCCGAGTCGATCCGACGCCTGACCGACGCCGTCGGCTTTCGCTACCGCTGGGACGAACGCCACCAGCAGTATGCGCACGCCGCCGGCATCGTCGTGCTCACTCCGTCCGGCAAGGTGTCGAAGTACTTTCGCGATGTCCGCTATTCGCCGCGCGACCTCCGACTCGGACTGGTGGAGGCGTCGGAGAACCGCATCGGCACGCCCGCCGACCAGGTACTGCTGTTCTGCTTCCACTATGACCCGGAGGAAGGCCGCTACGGGCCGGCGGTCATGAACTTCGTGCGGCTTGGGGGCGTGCTGACGGTGCTCGGCGTCGGCGTGTTTGCGCTCGTGCTCTGGCGCCGTGAGTGGCGGCGGGCCCGGCGGCCGGCGGTGGAGGTGAAGTGATGTTCGCCGAGATCATCTGGTTCCCGCGGCAGGGCTCGACCACCGCCCACGATGTGGACGCGCTGCTGATCGGCTTGCTGACCGTCACCGGCGCGGTGTCGCTGCTGGTGGCCTGTCTGCTCATCGGTTTCGCCGTCCGCTACCGCCGCCGGCCCGACACCCCGACCCCCGACCCGCACCAACCGAACGTCTTGCTCGAGATGTTCTGGACCCTGACCCCCCTGGCCATCTTCCTGTTCTTCTTCGCCTGGGGCGTGAAGGTCTACTTCGGCGCCTACCGTGCCCCGGACGACGCCCAGGTGGTCTACGGCGTCGGCAAACAGTGGATGTGGAAGTTCCAGCACCCCGGTGGCCAGCGCGAGATCAACGAACTGCATGTCCCAGTCGGCCGGCCGGTCAAGGTCGTGCTCACCTCCGAGGACGTGATCCACAGTTTCTACGTGCCCGAGTTCCGCGTCCACATGGACGTGCTGCCGGGCCGCTACACGACCGTCTGGTTCGAGGCGACCGAGCCCGGCACCTACAAGCTGTTCTGCTCGCAGTACTGCGGCACCAACCATGCCGGCATGATCGGCACCGTCGTCGCCATGAAGCCGGCCGACTACGAGGCGTGGCTGCATGGCCGGGCCGAGGGGTCACAGGCTCTGGAGGGCCGCAAGATTTTTCTCAAGTACCGCTGCCTCAGTTGCCACAGCGCCGACGAGTACGCCCGCGCCCCGGTGCTGGAGGAACTGTACGGCAAGCGCATCCCGCTCACCAACGGCGCGACGGTCCTCGCCGACGAGGACTACCTCCGCGAGTCCGTCTACGAACCGGGCAAGCAGATCGTGGCGGGCTGGCGCAACATCATGCCGAGCTTCAAGGGCCAGGTGACCGAGTCCGAGATGGTCGAGTTGATCGCCTACCTCCGTTCGCTGCGCCGCGGCCAGACGCCCCGCCGCGTCGAGGACTATCCGCCGCCCGTGACCACGCCCCCCATTAACCCGAAGGGAACCCGGCCATGAGCACGGCGCAGGCAGAAGCCCGGCACTTCACCCCGCCGCCCCGACCCGAGCCGCCGCGCGAGACATACCTCAACGTCGCGCACGGCGTGCTCTCCTGGCTGCTCACCAAGGACCACAAGCGCATCGCCATCCTCTACCTGGTCACGTTGACGGTCACGTTCTTCATCGGCGGCGCCTTCATCACCGTGGTGCGGCTGAACCTGATGACGCCGGACGGCAGCCTGGTCACGGCGGACACATATAACCGACTGTTCACGATGCACGGCGTCATCATGGTGTGGTTCTTCCTGGTGCCGGTGGTGCCCACCGTCCTGGGCAACTTCATCCTGCCGCTGATGATCGGGGCCAAGGATCTGGCCTTCCCGCGGATCAACCTGCTTAGCTGGTATCTGTTCACGGCCGGGGCGGCCTACTCCATGATCGCCATGCTCGCCGGCGGCCTGGACACTGGCTGGACGTTCTACACGCCCTACTCGACACAGTTCTCCAACTACAACGTCGTCCATGTGCTGATCGGCATCGTCATCTCCGGGTTCTCGTCGATCGTGACGGGGCTGAACTTCATCATCACGATCCACCGCATGCGCGCCCCGGGACTGACCTGGTGGCGGCTGCCGATCTTCGTCTGGACGCTGTACGCGACCAGCTTCATCCTCATCTTCGCCACCCCAGTGCTGGCCATGGCTCTCACTCTGCAAATCGTCGAGCGGCTGTGGGGCATCGGCATCTTCGACCCGGCGCTGGGCGGCGACCCGCTGCTGTTCCAGCATTTGTTCTGGTTCTACTCGCACCCGGCCGTCTACATCATGATCCTGCCCGGCATGGGGATCATCAGCGAGGTGATCACGTGCTTCTCGCGCAAGAACATCTACGGCTACACGATGGTGGCGCTGTCGAGCTTCGGGATCGCCATGGTAGGGTTCCTGGTGTGGTCGCACCACATGTTCGTCGCCGGCATTTCCGTCTACGCGGCCATGATCTTCTCGCTGCTCAGCTACTTCGTAGCGGTGCCGTCCGCCATCAAGGTGTTCAACTGGACGGCGACGCTCTACAAGGGTTCGGTGTCGTTCGAGGCGCCGATGCTGTACGCGCTGGGCTTCATCTGCCTGTTCACGGCGGGCGGGGTGACGGGGCTGTTCCTGGCGTGCCTGGGTATGGACATGCACGTGCATGACACCTATTTCGTGGTGGCCCACTTCCACTTCATTATGGTCGGCGGCATGGTCCTGGCCTACATGGCGGGACTGCACTACTGGTGGCCCAAGATCACGGGCCGGATGTACAACGATTGGTGGTCGAAACTCGCGGCCATCATCATCTTCGTCGGTTTTTTCCTGACGTTCCTGCCGCAGTACCTGCTCGGCTACGCCGGCATGCCGCGCCGCTACCACCATTACCCGGCGGAGTACCAGGTGTGGAACGTCATGTCCTCGGCCGGGGCGTCCATCCTGGGCGTCGGCTATGTACTACCACTGTTCTACCTGCTCGGTTCGCTGGTTTGGGGCAAGAAGGCGGGGCCGAACCCGTGGCACGCGACCGGCCTGGAGTGGCAGACGCCATCGCCGCCGCCGCGCGACAACTTCGCCGAAACCCCGACCGTCGTCCGCGGGCCGTACCAATACCATCTGGAGAAGGCGCAAAATGAGCCGTGATCTGAGCGTCCTGACGCCCGAGGAACGTGACGAACTGAATCTGACCGTCCTGGTGCGCGACCAACTGGAGGAGCAGTATGCGGACCTTGGCCAGCAGCACGAGACGGCGTCGCTGGGCATGTGGGTGTTCCTGGCCAGCGAGGTGCTGTTCTTTGGCACGCTGTTCCTGGGCCTGTTGACGTACCGCTACCTGTACGCCGAGGCGTTCGAGGCGGGCAGCGAGAAGCTCTGCTGGCAGATCGGTGGCGGCAACACCATCGTCCTGCTGGTCAGCAGCCTGACGATGGTGCTCGCCATGCACTACGCCAGGCTCGGCAAGCGCACGCCGTTGCTCTGGTTCCTGGCGCTGACGGCCCTGCTCGGCCTGACCTTCCTCTGCCTGAAGGGCCTGGAGTATTACATCGACTTTCAGGAGAACCTGGTTCCGGGCTTCCAGTTCGACGAGTCGGAGTGGACGCGGCAGGGGCTGGAGCCGCACCAGGTACAGCACGTCAAGCTGTTCCTGATCTTTTACTGGGTGATGACCGGGCTGCACGCCCTGCACATCACCGGCGGCATCCTCACTCTGGTGGTGCTGTTCGTGCTGGCCCGCAAGAACTACTTCTCGAAGGAGTACTACTCGCCCGTGGACGTGGCCGCCCTGTACTGGCACTTTGTGGACATGGTGTGGATCTTTTTACTGCCGTCACTGTACCTGCTGGGCACGCACCACCTTTGAGCGGGAGGGTTCCCGTGGCCGAGAAAATCATCAGCGTCCGGACGTACTCCCTCGTCTGCGGAGCGCTCATTGTGTTGACGGTGGCGACGGTGGCGATCTCGTTCGCGCCCCTGCTGGGCATCTGGCACCTGCTCATCGGCCTGCTGATCGGTCTGACCAAGGCGGTCCTGGTGGCGGCGTTCTTCATGCACCTGGTGTACGGCAACCGCCTGACGTGGATCGTCGTCAGCGTGACGGTTTTCTGGCTGGCGATCCTGGTGTCGCTGACGCTGACGGACTATTTCAGC
Source organism: uncultured Gemmataceae bacterium (assembly GCA_963750165.1). GTDB lineage: Bacteria > Planctomycetota > Planctomycetia > Gemmatales > Gemmataceae > CAVVPN01. The sequence continues at coordinate 119,281 of CAVVPN010000004.1, forward strand.
CGCGGCCTGGTGCCATACATGCCGGGACACTGATTCGGAGGGGTGGCCCATGGCCCGACTCGTTGGCGACCAGGTGAAATCCAGGTGGGTCATCCTGAGGTGGCTGGCTCACGCCGACACGCCACTCCCTGGCCTGGGCATGGCGTCGGTGTGCCTTGGTCTGATCGGGCTGCTGCTCTTCTTCCTGCCCATCCTCGGCATGCCAGTCAGCCTGTGTGGCTTCGTGGCGGGGGTCGTTGGGCTGGTCGTGGCCCTGTTTACCGGCGGTCCGTCGCTGCGCTGGAGCCTGGGCGGCATCGTCGTCTCGGCCGCGGCCTTCGGCGTCGGCCTCGTCATGTACGCCACACCGGAGGGCTACGTGCCCGCCTCGTCGAAGTCCCAGCCCTGGCGGACGCCGAACGACCGGCCGTTCGTGGCGCCGCCGGCGGTCAACTCCCACGCCGCCGCGCAATGGTGAGTCTGTTTCGGTCACATCGATGAATGGCACGTAGATCTCCGCACGGATCGATATGAAAATGAGATAGGCAAAAGGGGACTCCGCTGCGAGGATGGAGTTTGCCAACAGACGCATTCCCGGCAAGGAGGCTCCGAGGATGCCATGTGATCGAAAAAGTTCTTGTCGTCTCAAGCAGGTGCCAACCGCTCGGATACGCTTTTATTGCAGATTGCGAATGGGTGTAGCGGAAGTCGCCAGACTTCCGAGCAGCACCGGACGGAAGTCTGGCGACTTCCGCTACACCCAACTGCGAACCGCTTTAGTTGTGTGGCGGTGAAACGCTTGATTGAGAGAGAAACTCCTTGTTCTGCTAATGGTCTATCCCGAACGGACTCTTCGTGGTACACTCCTGTAAGGAAGGGAGCACCCCGTTCAACAAGGATGTGCGATCATGAAGCGTCATGTGCTCCTCACCGGCTCCACCGGGTTTCTCGGCCGCTATCTTCTGGGAGAACTGCTCCGCTGCGACACCCCGGTTGCGGTTCTGGTACGTGACGGCTCCGGCCAACCCGCCCGGGATCGGTTAGCCGCCATCCTCGAAGACTGCCATCGGAGATACGGCCGACGCTTCCCCCCTCCCGTCCTCCTGTGCGGCAAACTCGTCCCCGAAGCAGTCGGCCTGGACGCCACGGATCGGCAGTGGTTGGGCCGGCACATCAGGGCCGTCCTGCACGCGGCCGCCAGCGTTGCCTTTCGGTCCAACTCCGAAGGCGAACCACGGCGGACCAACGTCGAGGCGACACAAGCCCTGCTCTGCCTGGCGGAATCCCTGGGCATTCGCGAATGGCACCAGGTCTCCACCGCCTTTGTTTGTGGGTGCCGCGGCGGCGTGATCCGTGAGGATGACCTGGGGTGCGGTCAGCAATTCCACAACGCTTATGAGCAGAGCAAACACGACGCCGAGGTGCTGCTCCGCCGTGCGCCCGGCGTATGCGTCACGGTGTATCGCCCGTCCGTGATCGTCGGCGACCACCACAGCGGGGCCACCAGCAGTTACGAGGGTTTTTACCGCTTCCTCGCCCTGGCCGCGCGACTGGCCGGGCCGCAGGCTGCTCAGGGAACCCGCCGGCCGTTGTCGTTGCGCCTGCCCGTCACGGGGGACGAACCGTGCGACCTGGTGCCAGTGGACTGGGTGGCCCGCGCTATCGCGGAACTGCTGAGGGACTGCCGCCACCACGGCCGCACCTTCCACCTGGTGGCGCGGCCCCCCACGCCGGGTCGCCTTGTGCAGGAAACCGCCGTCGAGGAACTGGGTCTGGAAGGGGTGAGCCTGGTCGGGCCCGGGGGGGTAACCGGCCCGAGCCGACTGGAAGAGATGTTCCTGGACGGAATGGGCGAGTATTGGCCCTACCTGACCGGCTCCGCCCGGTTCTGCGACCGCAACACCGCCGCGGCCCTGCCGCACCTGCCGCCGCCGCCGGTGGACCGCCCCGCCCTCCAGCGCCTGATCCGCTTCGCCGTGGCCGACCACTGGGGCCGCCGGGGGCCGACTGCCGAACCTTGCTCCACGTCGTTTTGCACACGTTACCTCGAACAGACCTTCCCCGAGCTGGCCCGTCATTCACCGCTGGCCCGGGCGGTTGGCCTGGAGGTGGCGGTCGGCTTCGACGTGCGTGGCCCGGGCGGCGGCCGGTGGTCCTGTCGCTGGGAGGGCGGCGAGTTCCGCGGGGTGAGCCGTGGCCTGGGCCCCAATGCGGCAGCGGTCTACCACACGGACCCGGCGACCTTCGAGGCCGTGGCCAGCGGCCGCTGTGCCGCCCAGCAGGCGTTCTTCGAGCGGCGTATCGAGGTCACCGGGGACCTGGAAACCGCCCTCAAGCTGGTAGTACTCTTCGAGCAATTTCTCCGTGAAACCGGAAACCCCGTCGCCCCCCCTGAGGAGGCGGTGCGTGCCACCTACGCTTGACCTGATCCCGGTCGTGGAAGACCTCTTGTTCTCGTCCGGGCCGAATCGACTGCACGGCCGGCTGGCCTACCCCGAGGACGGACCTGTCTGCGGCGCCGCGGTGCTGGCCGGTCCCCACCCGTTGCTGGGCGGCCACATGGACAACAACGTGGTGCGTGCCCTGGCGGAAGGGCTGGCTTGCCGTGGCCTGGCCACCCTCCGGTTCGACTACCACGGGGTCGGACGCAGCGAAGGGCCACCGGCGGACCTGACGCGGCACCTGGCCGCGTTCTGGCGGACCGGGCACGCGCCCGACGAACTGGGTATGGCCCGGGAGGTGGAGGCCGCCGCGGCGCAACTGCGGCAGGCCACCGGACCCAGGCCGCCACTCGCCTTGATCGGCTACAGTTTCGGCTGCGCCCTGCTGCCCCACACCCACCTGCCCGGCACCGAGTCTCGGCCCCCGCTGATCCTCATCGCCCCAACCACGGCCCGCCACGACTACTCCCCGTACCAGTCCCTGGAGAACCCCATGCTGGTGATCGCTTCCGCCGGCGACTTCGCCTCGGACGCCGGCCGACTCCGACACTGGTTCGGTGGCCGTCCGGCCCCGAGCCGACTCATCGAGCAGCCCCTGGACAACCATTTCTTCCGCGGCCACGAGGCGTGGCTGGTCGAGACGGTGTCCGAGTATCTCAACGGCCTGTGGGGGTGATTCCATGCCAACACAGATTGAGCCGCCCGGAACGCTCCCCGACACCCGTCTGCGGGAGCTGCTGGGCCTGCACTTCCACCCGGAACTGGGCAGCAGTTACTGGCTGGACCGTCAGGATCGTCTCGGCTGGGACATCCGCGACCGCGTGCGCACGCTGGAGGACCTGTGGCTGCTCGGACCGACGCCGCCCGGGGACCTGCGCCGATACCCGGTCAGCGCCTTCATCCCGCGCGGCCTCCACGCTCAGCGTTTCCGCTTCATCGTCGGCGAGACCGCCGGCACCAGCGGCGGGCCATGTGGGACGGCGTACCGGGACGACGAGTTCCAGGCCGCCTTCATCGACCCGTTCCTGCGTGTGGCCGCCGCCACCGGCTTCCCGCGCGGCGAACCGTGGCTGTGGGTCGGCCCGTCCGGCCCGCACATCATCGGCAAGGTGGTGCGCAAGTTGGCCCGACAGACGGGCAGCATGGACCCGTTCAGCGTGGACTTCGACCCGCGCTGGGCCAGGCGGCTGGCCGAGGGCAGCGTGGCCCGGCAGCGCTACCTCGACCACGTCACCGACCAGGCATTGGACGTTTTCCGCCGTGAGGAGGTCGGCGTGCTGTTCATCACGCCGCCGGCACTGAGTGCCCTGGCCGCGCGGCTCACGGACCGGGAGCGCGAGGCGATTCACGGTGTCCACTACGGCGGCATGAGTCTGGCCCCCGAGGCGGTCAATCGCTTCCGCGCGCAGTTTCCGAACGCCGTCCATCTGGCCGGTTACGGCAACACCCTGTTCGGGGTGGTCATGGAGGTGGCGGACGTGACCCGCACCGCCCTCGACTACTTCCCCCTGAGCGACCGCCTGAGCTTTCACGTCGTCGAGTGGTCCGAGTCCGCGACCAGGACCCCGTGGCCGCCGCGGCCGTGTCGGCGCGGGGAGACGGGCCGCGTGGTGTTCCATCGCCTGGATGAGAGTTGCCTGCTGGCGGGCGTGCCGGAGCGCGACCAGGCCGAGCGGATCAGTCCGAGTGCCGCGGCCCGTGCCCTCGGCGGCGCGGCCGAGGGCCTGCGCAACCCTCAGCCCCCCGCCCACCTGGCCGGTCGCTTGCAGACCGGGATTTACTGAGCGCCCGCCACGGTCAAGGAGGATGGCATGCCGCACACGAGGCCGCTGAACGTCGCCTACACCCCGGACAGTGACGACGCCTTCTACTACGACGCTCTGGAGTCGGGACGGGTGACCCTGCCCGGTTATCGACTGTGCTTCCACCGCGCGCCCATGTCGGTGCTCAACCGCGCCGCCCTCCGCGGCCGGTACGAGGTGACGGCCATCTCCTCGGTTGTCTACCCGCAGATCGCCGAGCGCTACAGCATCCTGAGTGTCGGAACCAGTGTCGGCCGCGGCTACGGCCCTGTCCTGGTGGCCCGGGAGGCTGTGCCCCTGCCGGACCTGGCCGGCCGCCGAGTCGGGGTGGGCGGCATCCCGACCACGGGCTGGTTCCTGCTGCGCGTGCTGTGCCCGGACGCGGTCGCCGTGGAACTGCCCTTCGACGAGATCGCCGACGCCGTCGCGGCCGGCGAACTGGACGCCGGCGTGATGATCCACGAGGAGTTGCTGTATTACCCGAAGCTCGGTCTGCAGCGCGTCGCGTGCCTGGGGGCGGAGTGGTGCCGGCAACACGGACTGCCGCTGCCGGTCGGTCTGAACGTCATCCGCCGCGACCTCGGCGCGGGCCCGATGCAGCGCGTCGCCGCCGCCCTTCGCCGCAGCCTGCGGCACGGCCTGGATCACGCCCGGGACACCCTCGGCCGCGTCAACCGCTTCGGCCGCGGCCCGGTGGGCGGTGTCACGGAGCAGTTCGTGTCGATGTTCGCCAACGAGGACTCGGTGTGCATGCCGGCCGACGTGCGCAACGCCCTGCGGGTGCTGTTCAACCAGGTCGTGGACCAGGGCCTCGCCGCGACCGTGCCGCCCATCGACATCATTGAGGGCATCACCCCGGCCGTTCCCTGCGACGCGACCGTAGTCAGCCACGGGAGGGCTTCGTGATGAACCTGGCGCAACAGTTGGTGGCCCGCAAGCGGGAGTACCTCGTCCCCTGTGTGTATCACTTCTACCAGCGGCCGCCGGTGCTCGTGCGCGGCGAGGGAGCCTATCTCTTCGACGCCGCGGGCCGGCGCTACCTGGATTGTTACAGTGGCGTCAGTGTCGTGAACGCCGGCCACTCGAACCCGGACATCATTGAGCCGGCCATCGAGCAGCTGCGACGGCTGCAGCACACGACCACCATTTACCTGACCGAGCCGATGCTGGAGTTGGCCGAGGCCATCGCCGGCCTGGCCCCTTCCCCCCTCCGCCGGACGTTCTTTTGTGCCAGCGGCAGCGAGGCCAACGAGGGGGCGCTGCTGCTGGCGTCCCTGGCCACGGGCCGCAAGGAGTGTGTCTACCTCCGGGAGGGGCTGCACGGCCGGACCAAGTGGGCCATGAGCGTCACCGGCCTCGACCTGTGGCGGACGGACCTGAACCCGCTGGTGACGGCCCACGGCGTCCCCGGCCCGCGGCACCCCGAGAGTCTGCCGGCGGTGGAGCGACTGCTGAGCCGCGGCACCGTGGCGGCGGTGATCGCCGAGCCGATCCAGGGCAACGGTGGCATCGTCGTGCCGCCCGAGCACTACTGGCCGGAACTGCGCCGCCTGTGCAGCCGGCATGGCACGCTGCTGATCGCCGACGAGGTGCAGACCGCCTGGAACCGCACGGGCCGGTGGTTCGCCACCGAACACTGGGGTGTCGTGCCGGACGTGGTGACGGTGGCCAAGGCCCTGGGTAACGGCTTCCCCATCGCGGCCTACCTGACCAGTGACGCCGTCGCCGCTCACTATACCCGTCCCGGGGCCGCCACCTTCGGCGGCAATCTGGTGTCCTGCCGTGCCGCCCTGGCGACTCTGGACTATCACCGGCGTCATGGCCTGGGAGAGCGGAGCCGTGCCCTGGGTGCTCGGCTGTGCGAGTGCCTGCGAACGCTGCAGAACCGCGTACCTGAGATTCATGAGATCCGGGGCCTGGGTTTGATGGTCGGCGTGGAACTGCGGGACAGCTCCGGCGCCCCCGCGGCTGACCTGCTCGACCGCGTGCTTGAGGCCCTGAAGGATGCCGGGTTCCTGGCGGGCAAGACGGGGCCTGGCCGCAACGTGCTCACCCTCATGCCGCCCCTGGTGGTGGAGGAGGTGGCCGTGGACGAGTTGGCTGATGAGGTGGGTCGCGTCCTGGCGGCACTCCGATAACTGCCAGTCTTGACTGAATCCCCGACTCCGCCACGGCGACCCGCCCCGCCGTGGCGGAATTCGGGGTTGACGCCATCCCGGATCCAGGCTATTCCCCCTTCACCAAAGTCAATAGCCCGGTTCGCTCCTCGCCACACTCCTCGCCGGGAGGCGATGATCATGAATAGTCAGGGGGCGCGCCGCTGTCGGCGTCTCGTCACCGGGATGGTGCTGGGGTTGGGACTGCTGGTCTGTGGCTGCAAGGCCATCACGGAGCACTTCTCGCAACGGCTGACGCACTGGAAAATGCTGGGGGACGACGCTCTGGAAGACCCCGTCAAGGCGGTCGGCGGCGACGCCCTGGTGTTCGTGCCCCGGGAATTGGACCGGCCCCTGAGTCGCCAGCAACTCCGGACGGCACCCCCGGAAACACTGGTCAGCTACTACTCCCCCGTCTTCGTGCAACAGCGCATCGACACCCGCGCCCAGCGCTTCCCGTACCCCCCGGAGTACGACACCATCGGCGAGGCCCGGTTGAAGCGCGAGCCCGACGGCAAGCTCAAGTCCTACGTGACCGGGCAGCCGAAGGTCTACGCCATCTGCAAGCAGACGCTCATTGAGGGGCGGCCGCACTTCCAGCTGACCTACACGGCCTGGTATCCCGCCCACCCGCGCATGAAGACGCTTGACGTGGAGGAGGCGGACATCGACAGCTGCGTCCTGCGCGTCACCCTGGACACCGACAACGCGCCGCTGTTCTACGAGACCATCGCGGCCTGCGGCTGCTTCCACAAGGTCTTCCTCCCGCGCCGCCTTGAGATGGGCGCCCGGGAGGCGTACGGCACCCCGCAGCAGGGCAAGAAATACTGTGCCGAGCGCGTCGTCGAGAACGCGGTGGACTGGGAGGTGGCGGGCCTGGTGGACGAACCGCCGGACCAGCCGCGCCGGCCCGTGGTCTTCCTGAAGGCGGGCGACCACAAGGTTATCGGCATGGGCAGCACCGCCCGACTGCGCATGCCAGCCGAGAAGTACAGCACCCCTTATGAAATGACCTCCTACGCCGACCTGTACGCCGTGGCCATCGACGGCACTCAGGAGACGGCCGCGTTCTTCGACATGGACGCGGGCGGCAAGGTGCGCGGCGGCGAGCGCAAGCGGGAACGGTTCCTGATGTCGTTCATCGGCGTGGAAGACGCCGGCCGGCCGCGCGCCGACGACCAGATCAAATTGCACTTCGACCAGAGTACCTGGAACGACCCGACCGCCTACGGCAAATTCCTTCGTCTCGCGCCCGGGGCCCTGTGACCTCGAAAAGAAACTCCCCGCCGTCAGGAGGTCGCCAATGTCGCAGGCATTTCGGACCGAGGATTTCACCCAGGCGCTTTTGGTCGTCCGTGGACTGAGCCGTGAACACGGTTCAGCGGCGACCCGGGTCAGCGCGCTCCGCGGGGTGGACCTGGACGTGTACCCGGGCGAGTTCGTGGCGGTCACCGGCGCCTCGGGCTCAGGCAAGAGCACACTGCTGCACCTCGTCGCTGGGTTGGACCGGCCGACCGCAGGCAGCATCCGACTGCGGGGCGTGGACGTGGCGGCCCTCGGCGAGGACGACCGGGCACGTCTGCGGCGCCGGCACATCGGGATGGTGTTCCAGTCCTTCCACCTGCTGGAGACGCTTACCGCCGAGGAGAACGTGGCCCTGGCCCTGGCCATCGCGGGCCGCCCGCCCGTGGAGGCGCGGCGGCAGGCAGCGCGGTGGCTGGGTTACGTCGGGCTTGCTTCCCGGCGCACGCACCGGCCGCACGAACTCTCCGGGGGCGAACAGCAGCGCGTCGCCGTCGCCCGTGCCCTGGTGATCGAACCGACCTTGTTGCTCGCCGATGAACCCACGGGCAATTTGGACAGTCACCAGGGCGAGCGCGTCCTGGACCTGCTCCGCCAGGTGACCGACGAACGCCGGCAAACTCTGATCCTGGTGACCCACGACCCGAGGCACGCCGCCCGGGCGGACCGTGTCATTTTCTTGCACGACGGCCGTATCTCCGCCCCGGCAGGGCACAGCCTGGGTTTGCCCGCCACCGCGGCCTGAGCGTCTCGGGGACGGAGGCCCTCCCTCATGAGACTGTGGACATTCTCCGCGCGCGAATTCGGGCGGCGGCGCGGCCGCATGCTGCTGACCCTTGCCGGCATCGCCCTGGGCATCGCGGCCGTGGTGGCCACGCGCCTGACCATTCACTCCGTCCGCGCTGCCTACGCGGACCTGTACGGGACCACCGGGCGGGCGCAACTTGAGGTGAGTGCCCTGGGCGGGGGAGGCTTCGACGAGGCCCTCGCCGACACGTGCTCCTCGGTTCCGGGAGTCGGAGCGGTCGTGCCCCGTGTTGTAGGCGTGGTCGCCCTGCTTGGGCCGAAGGGTCGAATGCCCGTGCTCATCCAGGGAAAAAGCGTTGAGGGCACGGCGGCCGGCGACACCTGGATTTGTTGCCAGGGTCATTGGCCCAGCGGGGGCGGGGAAGCTTTGCTGGACTCCGGGATGGCTGACCGTCTCGGCCTGCACCCAGGAAACCGAGTCTTGCTCTGGGCGCCTTCCGGGGCGGCGGAACTTTCCCTGGTGGGGCTGCTGCGGCCGGCGCGGCCACGCGCCATGGGTGGCAACCTGATCGTTACGTTCGAGACGGCACGCAACCTACTGGGGTTGGGCGCGCAAATCAACAACCTTGAGATTTCCCTCGACCGCGGGGCCGACCCGGATGCCGTCCGAAGAGCCCTCGAACGCCGTCTTCCACCAGGGTTGGTGGTAGCCGAGGTGGGCCACGGGGACCAGCTCGCCCGGGGGACACTGGCACCGACCGAGCAGGGACTTTCGGCACTGGGAACAGTGGCCCTGGTGGCGGCTGCCTTTGTGTTGCTGAACACCGCGTTGTTGAGCCTTCATGAGCGCCGTCGAGACCTGGCCCTTTTGCGGGCACTCGGCACCGGCCGCTGGCAACTCTGGTGGTTGCTCACCCGCGAGGCAGTGGTGCTGGCCGTCCCGGGCACCCTGGCCGGCCTGGGCCTCGGTCTGATGATGGCGTGGGGCCTTGTCGCCGCCATGCGAGAGTTCCTGGATGCCCCGCTGGGGGGGCTGATCCTCACTCCTGAGCCCTTCCTGCTCGGTTCAGTGCTCGGGCCAGGACTGACCCTCGGAACCGCCGCCGTCCCCGTCTGGTGGACCGGCCGCCACAGTCCCCTTGGCGACCTCCTCATGAAGAGGCCAGTCGCGAACCGCACCAGTGGCCTGCCGACCTGGTTGGACTGCGCCTTGCTGGGCGTGGGCCTCTGCCTGGCATTCGGCATTTGCCGAGGCTGGTTCCCGCCTACCGCGGCGGCCGGCATGTTCCCGTCAGTGTTGGTGATCCTCCTGGCCGGGAGCGCCTTGAGTGTTCCCCTGGTGACGACCCCTTTGCTCTGGCTCGCGGGCAAAGCGCCCCTGGGACTGGAGTTCCGACTCGCTGCTGGGCAACTCCTGCAGCGCCCGGGCGCACCCACCTCATTCTGGGAGTGCTCTTCCTGTCCGTGGTGGTGGCCGTGGGCTTTGGCCACGAGGTTGGAACCACGCTGCGCGACCTGAGGCAATGGTACCGGCACACTATCGTCGCAGATTTCCTGGTCCGCAGTAGCATGCCGGATACCACGTTCTCCCTGACCACAGCCATGCCGGAAAGCCTTGGCGACGACCTCGCGCACTCGGTGCCGGGTGCCATCGTTGACCGGATTGCCTTTATCCCGGGCAAGGTAGGAGAAGAGCCTGCCCTGGTGATTGCCCGAACCTTCTTGCCCGGGGGACCGTTGCCATTGGACCTGCAGGGGGAGGACCCAGGGGCCGTCCTGGCCGGGTTGGAACGCGGCGAGGTGGTGCTGGGGACGGCGCTACGCGCGGCGGCTTGGCGTGTCTCGCGGCGGGGTGGTCCAGGTAGCCACACGGTACGGTCCGCACGCCTGTCGGGTGGCGGGCCTGACCAGGGAGTTCGCTGCCGGAGGCTCTGCCCTGTACCTCAACTGGGACCACGGCCGGGATCTGCTGGGGGTTAACGGGCCTCACGTCTTCCTGGTCCGTTTGCCACACGGGGAACCGGCGGTGGGCGCGCTATGGGATTTCTGTGAGAGCCGCCATTTGATGCTGGAGTCCAACGCCCAACTGGCCCACCAGATCGATCAACTGGTGGCGCGCGCCGCCGCGGCTCTGTGGTCACTCCTCGCAGTGGCGTTCCTCGTCACCGGCCTGGGGATCCTTAACACCTTGACCGTGAACGTCGCTGAGCAGGCCAGGGATTTCGGATTGCTACGCGCCCTGGGGTTGACTCGACTGCAGACGTGTTGGGTGGTCCTGGGCCAGGCCCTCCTGCTTGGCATGGCCGGATTGCTGCCGGGTCTTCCTGTGGGTCTGGTGCTGGCCTGGTTCATGCGCCACGGCGCGGTGGGCGGCGGAGGGAACACCTGCGTCAATCCCGATCCTACGGTCCTGATTGGAACGGCCGTGGGGACACTCGTGGTCACCGTGGTGGCGACGCTTGGGCCGGTCCTCCGTGTCAGCCGGCGGTTGAGCATGGAGATGTTGGCAGATTCCTGAATCGTCCCCGCGCTGTCAACATTTGAGGTGACAACGCCCCGAGAGTCGTCAGTGGTTGGAGTAATGGCAACCAGGCCACACTGGGACAGTTCGCATCAAATCCCTGTCGAGTAGCTGAGGCGGACGAGCGGCTGCGTCCAGGAGCCTTGAGCACCCCCGTTTGGCTGGGCTGAGCGTGTTCGGAATGCTGGATCGACCGCGGGTTCGGCGCGACGCCGAGTTACCCATCACCACCTGCACCCGGCCATTGACCCAGGCGGTCGATCAGCCGCGACCGTGTTCTACGGGACTGAACCGCTACGCCGCAAGCGGCGGAACGATGGGGCCGGCGCTTCAACCCGTCTGTTCCGCCGCTTGCGGCGTAGCGGTCCTTACTTGCCCTTCGGCGGCGTGCGCGACAGCAGCAGCAGCGTGCCGGCCGTGGCCACGAACGTCCGCGGCCGCGCCTTCTCGGCGTCGGCGACCACCATGCCGTTCTGGGCCACCTTGAGCCGGGCCCCCAGGCACAGTTGCAGGTCCTGCCCCTGGAAGCGATAAATGCCCGGCTCCTGGAACCCCGGTTTGGGCGGAAACACGTCGAACTTCTTCGGCTCCACGAGCGGATCGATCTTGAGGAAGCACGTCTCGGCCCCGCCGTCGCCGCCGTGGTGCAGCGTCACGGTCTGGCCGACCACGACCACCTTCAGCCCCACCGGATAGGCCGCGCCCTTGCCGGCCGCCGAAGTCGTTTTGACATACCAGGTGCCCTGCAACAATTCCTGCTCTTTCTTGAGAATGGCCACCACGTCCACCACCGGCTTCGGCGCCGCCGGCTTCTCCAGGATGCGCACGTCCTGCACGACGCTCGGGCCGGCACTGGACTTGACCTTGAACTGGGCCACGCCCTTACGCTCCGCACGCACTTTCCAGGTCACCGCCGTGAGCGGATTGGCCACCGTATCCTTATCGGGGGGCAGCATGACGACGGCCCGGGTGGCGTCACCCTCAATGACCAGGCCCTTCGGCACCGCCAGCGTCAACTTCTGCCCCGGCTTCGCCGCCGCCACCAGCGCCACCACCTCCGCCTGGCCGCCCTCGTAGAGCTGGCCGCCGACCACCAGGCCCAGCGCGCCAGTCTTGTCGCCGGCGTAGTTGCCCAGGCCGTAGCTGAAGCCGACCTCGCGCTTCGCCCCGGGTGCCAGCGGCTTCGCGTCCCAGTACAGCACGGCGGCCGAGTCCGGCGGCGTCAACGCCTTCATGGACACCAGCGGCACGTTCCACTGCGTCTTCTCGCCGCCAGCCTCCTTCAGCCCCAGCATCGGGCTCGGCCACGCCCCCAGCGTCACCCGCGTCGGCGCCTCCACCGTCCCGCCCAGCTTCAGCTTGACGCTCGCCACCGTGCCCGGATCCTGCAGCCGTTTCGGGTTCTCCAGCGCTTGCAGAAACGGCGGTATCTGCTCGCCCTTCAGGTCGAGCAGCGTTTCGCACAGCGCCGTGTGGCCGGGCACCACGAACGGCGCCCCGTCGTTGGTGCCGATGTAGGTGTCCAGCAGAAACCGCAGCCCCACCTTGTAATCCCGTTTCTTGCTGGTGTTCTCGATGGTGTACAGCACCTGGCAGGTGTCGAGCTTGCGCGTCTGTTCGCCGCGCACCAGCTCGACCGTTTGCGTCACGCGGATGGGCAGGTCGTCGGTCGTCCACACCGAGCGGGCGCCGATGCGGTCGCGACCCAGCGGCAGTTTCTGCACCTCCCAGCGGCCGCCGCTCACGCCCAGCACCAGTTCCACACCATCGACCTTCAGACAGGTGTTGCAGGAGCGGCCCAGCGGGTCCGCCAGCAGACGCTTGAATTGACCCGGCTGCATCGGATCGGGTTGCGGCGGCAGCAGCTGCAGGCCGAAGCGCATCGTTGGCTCTTTCAGCATCGGGTCGCCTTCGTGGAACTGCAACTTGAGATACTGTTTGGTGTCGAAGACTTCCGGCACGTCGCGGATGGGCGGCATCGGATCCCGCTTGGCCGTGAGCGCGGCGAGGCGCTGCTTGACGGCCGCGGCGGACTCGCCCTGCAAGCCGGGCAGCGCCTTTTTGTACCAGTACACGGCCCGCTCCTGTAGTCGCTGTTTCGCGTCGCCGGCCTCCGCCTGGGCCAGCTCCCACCAGTCGTCGGCCAGTTCGCGGCGGTGTTCGGGGTGGGTCGGGCCGCGCACGTCGGCGCGGGCCAGCAGCTTGTAGCGCTGATCGCTGCTCTTCATCAGGTAAGGCAGGCCACGGTCCCAGTCGCCCAGCACCAGGCACAGGTACTTGCCGGCGGTCAGGTTCGCGGGGCCGTCCGCGGGCGCCTTGGCCAGCACGGCGAGCGCCTTCTGGTACGCCGCCTCCGCCTGCTGTTTCTGCTTGTCGCCGACGGGCTGCGCGACGGCGCCGAGCCAGGCACCGCCCAGGAACAGGGCGGCCAGAATGAACACACGGCTGCAGCGGAGCGCGGCGGCCTCCAGTGACTTCATGATGATTTCCTCGAAAACGGATCGCGTCGGGGCGGGGTTCGGGTGCTGGCTGTTCTCTGTCACTGTAGCGGCCCTGGCGGTCGCATTCAAGAAACTGTTGTGGCGCCGGGAGGGGCGTCTGCGCGAGTAGGGAGGGCATACCGGGCGGTGTCAAGCCGTGCCAGGGCGTCTGGTCTCGATGTACAAAAGTTTGGCACCCTTGGCACCCTTGCGCGGCCTGGCAATCGCCGGCACGCCGGGAAGCGTGCGTCCCGTCCCGAAACGGATTTCCAGAATTTTGTCCGGCAGGCCCTTGCTTGCCAGGGTGCGGACGCGGTAACATTGAATTTCACAATCACTCACTTCCCCCCGAGCTGTCCGATAATGCGAGGAGTTGAGGCATGCAGGCGACTACCAACGGCGCTGCGAAAACCTCGATGAACGAGGCCAACGAGCGCGACCCTTTCAACAACAACTCATACGGCACCATCGTCGATGGCGGCTACAAGCTGATCAGCCTGCCGGTGCTGGATGTGCATGACTTCAACGAGCGCATCATCCGCGGCTACGAGGAGGGCTGGGGCGAGCACGACCTGCCGGCGGACCTGTCCACGGCCCGCTCGCTGGTGCCCGCCGGCACCGCCACGCTGCGCGACTTCAGCAACATCGCTCCGGAAATCCCCGAATACATCCCCGAGAACTGCACCGGCTGCATGGACTGCGTGACCGAGTGCCCCGACACCGCCATTCTCGGCAAGGTGCTCTCCGAGTCCGAGTGGCAGGAGAAGCTCCAGGCCATTCCCGAGGCGGATCGCGAGGCGTTCGCCAAGCTGTGGTCGAAGACCAAGAAGTACTATGACGCCGGCAAGAAGAAGGTCGGCGAAGGCGGCATGTTCCAGATCATCATCGACCCGTCCAAATGCAAGGGTTGCGCGGAGTGCGTCACCGTCTGCGACGACCTGGCGCTGAAGATGATCGAGAAGACCGACGACATCATGCTGTGGTCGCGCAAGGCGCACCGCTACTTCAAGAACCTTGGCCCGTCCAACGACAAGTACATCAGCGACAGCCTGCTGATCGACATGATGCTCAAGGAGAAGACGCACATTTACGTCGGCGGCGCCGGCTCGTGCGCCGGCTGCGGCGAGGGCACCGCGCTGCGGATGATGTGCTCCGCCACCGGCTCGAAGTACGGCGACCAGTGGGGCATCGTCGCCGCCACCGGCTGCAACACCGTGTACACCTCCACTTACCCCTACAACCCCTACCTGGTGCCGTGGACGAACTCGCTGTTCGAGAACGCGCCGGCGGACGCCATCGGCGTGCGCATGCGCTGGGACCAGATGGGCTGGCAGGACAGGCCCATCTGGTGCATCGGCGGCGACGGCGCCATGTTCGACATCGGTTTCCAGGCGCTGTCGCGCATGCTGGCGAGCGGCCACAACATCAAGGTGCTCGTGCTGGACACGCAGGTGTATTCCAACACCGGCGGTCAGGCGTCCACGTCGAGCTACACCGGCCAGAACACGAAGATGTCGGTGCATGGCAAGGCGGTGGCCGGCAAGCAGGAGCGGCGCAAGGAGATCGCGCAGATCGCCATGATGCACCCGCGCACCTTCGTGGCCCAGACGACCTGTGCCCACGTCAACCACTTCTACAAGTCGGTGCTGGGGGCGCTGGAGTTCGACGGCCCGGCGCTGGTGGTGTGCTACACGACCTGTCAGCCGGAGCACGGCGTCGGCGACAACATGGCCGGCGAGCAGGCCCGGTTGGCGGTGGACACGCGGGCCTTCCCGCTGCTGATCTTCGACCCCCGCAAGGGCGACAAGCTCAAGGAGCGGCTGTCGCTGCAGGGCAACCCCGGCGTGAAGGACGACTGGTACGTCAACCCCAAGACCAAGGAAGAGGTGACGTTCATCGACTTCGCGCAGCGAGGGCCGTTTCGCCAAGCACTTCGACAAGGACGGCAACCCGTCACCGACGCTGCTGCACGCGAAGCAGGATCGGCTGGAGAACTGGCATCTGTTGCAGGAGCTGGCGGGGCTCCGTTGAACCAGCGGTCAGAAGTCAGAGGTCCGAAAGACAGAAAAGCCAGCCTGACCTCTGACCTCTGACCTCTGACCTCTGTCCTCTGACCTCTGATTTCTGGTCATGAACGCACCGAAGGCCACTCACGACTACGCCCCACAAGGGCTCGCCGCGGCGCTGGAGTTTTTGAAGCGCATCCGCTCCGAGTTGCGCGCCCTGCGCTGGGTGCGCGTCGGGAAAGATTTTTTGCGTGTCATTGATGTCAACCACGATTACTTCGAGGTGCGCGGCATCAGCTACCGCGACGCCGATGTGATCGCGTTGTTGCAGAACCTCAACGCGGCCTTCAACCCGGAAACGGTTCACCACGACACCGACGCGGAATTCAAGGAGTTCGGCGTCGGCAAGTGCGTCCCCTGGGCGTATGACCGCGTGATGTGAAATCGCTCGCCCCATCCCTCTCCCTGGAGATCGAGTCCTCGCCATGACGACATCCACGTTAACCGAACAGGCCGCGACCAACACGGTGCTGGTGGACCTGGAAATGCTGCAAGGCACCTGGGTCACCATTTCCGGACGGCGCGAGGCGGAGCTGCTCTTCGCCGGCCATCACTTCACCGTCCGCTTCCTGGACGGCGACCTCTACATGGGCACCATCGCCCTGAGCCTGGACGGCCACCCGAAGGTCATGGAAATGACCATCGACGAGGGGCCGTCGCACCACCAGGGGAAGGTCGCCTGTTGCCTGTACGACCTGGCACCCGACGCCCTGCGCTGGTGCGCCCCCGACCCTGGCTCAGGCGACCGGCCGCGCTGCTTCCCGCCGTTGCAGGACCGGCGCTTCCTGACACTGCTCTTCCGCCGCGAACAGCCGCTGCCGCGCAAGGACTGGGTGCCGGACAAGCCGCGCTAGGCCTCGGAGATGGGGCGCTGGGTGGCGCTTCCAGGGCGGGGAAGCGGCAGACCTGGGTATTGCCCGGTCACGGCCAGCGCGTGCAACTGCCGCAGGATGAGATGCGGCGGCAACTGGCAGCGCTGGTGGCGCGGATGCAGGGTTGAACGATTGCCAGGTCCGAACGCCTGGTCCGAGCCCGAGCGCCAGCGCGGGGCCTGCTTGGCCCCGCGCTGGCGCTCGGGCTCGGAGCGTATCAACCCGTGACCGGCACCGGTACGTCGGCCAGCACTTCGCGGAGCACCGCGAGGTCCACCGGCTTGACGAGGTGGCGGTCGAAGCCGGCGTCGCGGCTGCGGCGCCGGTCCTCTTCCTGTCCGTAGCCGGTCATCGCCACCAACCGCACACCGCGGCCGAACTCGTCGCGCAGTTGCCGCGCCACCTCATAGCCGTCCACGCCGGGCAGGCCGATGTCCAGCAGCACCAGCTGGGGTCGGATGCTCAGTGCCGCCTTCAGCCCCGACTGGCCATCGTGGGCGGTGCGCACCTCATGGCCCCAGCTCCGCAGCAGCAGGGCCAGGCTGTCCGCGGAGTCGCGGTTGTCGTCCACCACCAGCACGCTGAGGGAAGAGACGGCGTTGGGGCGCGGCGTGCCGGCGTCGGCTGCCAGGGGGGCCGGCCGCAGCGGCGCCTTGCCGACCGGCAGGCGCACGACGAACTCGCTGCCCTGGCCCGGCCCCGCACTGTGCGCCGCGACCGAACCGCCGTGCAACTCCACCAGCGTCTTGACCAGCGTCAGACCGATGCCCAGGCCGCCCTGCGCCGGTCCAGCGTGCGGTCGGCCTGGGTGAACAGCTCGAAGACGTGCGGCAGCACATGCGCCGGGATGCCGAAGCCCGTGTCGCGCACCCGCACCACCACCTCACCGCCGTGCCGCTCCGCCTCCAGCCAGACGGCGCCGCCGCGCTCCGTGTACTTGGCCGCGTTGTTCAGCAGGTTGGCGAAGACCTGCTCCAGCCGGGTCGGGTCTCCCTCGACGGGCACCGATTCATCCGGCAGCGCCAGCGTCAAGCGATGGCGGTTGGCCTCCATCAGCGGCCGCGTCGATTCCATCGCCCGCTGCAGCAGTGTAGCCAGGTCCAGCGGTTCGGTGCGCAGCTGGATCTTGCCGCGGGTGATGCGGCTCACGTCGAGCAGGTCATCGACCAGCCGCACCATCGTCTGCACCTGCCGTTCCACCATGGCGCCGGCCTGCTCGGCCACCTCGGCCTCGGTGTCGGGGTGCCGCAGCAGGTGCAGGGCGGTGCGAATGGGCGCCAGCGGGTTACGCAGCTCGTGGGCCAGCATCGCCAGGAACTCGTCCTTGCGGCGGTCGGCCAGGCGCAGTTCCCGGTACAGCCGGGCGTTCTCGATGGCGATGGTGGCGCGGTGGGCCAGGTCCTCCGCCAGAACCAGGTCGGCCTGGCCAAAGTGCCGGCCCGACTCCGCCGCCGCGAAGGTCAGCGCCCCCAGCGGCCGGCCGCGCGCCCGCAGCGGCACACACAGATACGAGCGCACGCCGACCGCTTGCAGCGGCAACAAAGGCTCGACGGCCCCCGACCCGGCCGCCGCCAGCGCCTCGATGATGTCCGGCACGACCTCCGACTGGCCAGCCCGCACCACGCGCAGCGGGCCGCTGGGCCGCGCGGCGTCGGCTGGGTAGCGGGTGAGCAGCTCGCGGACCAGTTCGGCCCGGCCCGGGTCCACGTCGGCGACCGCCAGCCGTCGCAGGGCGCCGTCCTCCTCGAGCATGTCCACGGCGCACAGGTCCGCGAAGGCGGGCACTGCCAGGTTGGCCACCTGTTGCAGCGTGCTCTGGTAATCGACCAGCGCCGCCAACCGGGCGCTGGCGTCCGCCAGGAAGCGCGTGGTCTGTTCGGCGCGCTTGCGCTCGTCGATGTCGGTGCTGGTGCCGTACCACTCCACGACCCGGCCGGTGCGGTCGCGCAGCGGCAGGGCGCGCGTCAGGAACCAGCGGTAGTTGCCGTCCCGGCCGCGCAGCCGTTGCTCGACCTGATACTCCTCGCCCGCGGCCGCCGCCCACTCCCAGGCCGACAGCGTCGCGTGGATGTCCGCCGGGTGCAGCACGGTCGCCCAGCCGTCGGCCTGCGCCTCCGCCGGCGTCATGCCCGTGTAGTGCAGCCAGCGCGGATTGCAGTAGTCCAGAGTGCCGTCCGGCCGACTTGACCAGACCAGCTGCGGCACCACTTCGGTCAGCAGGCGAAAGCGTTCCTCGCTCTCGCGCAGGGCCTCGGTGGCCTGGCGGCGCTCGGTGATGTCGCGGAAGTTGACGACCAGGGCCGCGACCGCCGGCTCGCCGAGCAGGTTGGTGCCGACACACTCGACCCAGCGCCACGAGCCGTCCTTGTGCCGCACGCGCATCTCCGAGGTGACCGTCGCCCCCGGCCGGCGCGCCAGGTCGGCCAGGCGGCCGACGACACCGGCCACGTCGTCGAGATGGACGACCTCGAAGCCGCTGCGGCCGACGAACTCGTCCGGTTCGTAGCCGAGCACGCGGCGGCTGGAGGGACTGTTGTACAGCACGGTGCCGTCGGCCGCGAGGAGCGTGACCGCGTCGGTGCTGTACTCGGTGAGGGCGCGAAAGCGGGCGTTCTCCTCGGCCAGCTTGCGCTCGAACTCGTGGCGCTCCAGCTGGCGAATCTGCTCGGCCTTCTGAAAGAGGTCGATGAAGACGGCCACCTTGCGCGCAGGATCACCGGCACCAGCGGCTTGACGAGGTAGTCCACGGCGCCGAGGGCGTAGGCCTCCTCCAGGAAGCTTTGCGGCGCCTCGTGGGCGGTGAGGAAAATGATGGGGGTATGCCGGGAGCGCTCGTCGAGCGCGGAGCCGGCGAGCCGTCTCGAAGCCGTCCAGGCCGTGCATATGCACGTCGAGCAGGACGACGGCGAAGTCCTGCTCCGCCAGCAGACGCAGGGCTTCTTCGCCGCTGCCGGTCTTGACCAGGGAGTGGCCCAGGTCGCCCAGGACCGCCTCCAGGGCCAGCAGGTTAAACGGCTGGTCGTCCACCAGCAGGATGCTCGCCCTCGGGCTCAAGCGGGCCTGATCGTTTGCCATGTACGGTCCACATGTGCGAATGCCGTTCCAGGCTGGTGCGAGGGGGGTTGGAGCCTGGGATGTCGCTGCGTTCCTCGGGACGGTACTATTTTACACGAAAGTGGGTGGCGGACAAAGGGAACCCGGCGGTCTGGGCCTCGGAGGTGAGGTAGGGCATGTACGAATTCATCAACAGTTTGCTGGAGCCGTTCGTCCTGTTCTACCTGCTGACGCTGGCGGCGCTGCTCAACCTGTGGCGCAAGCCGCGCGCGCCGCGCGGCCGGTTGCTCCTGTTGACAGCCGCCTTCGCGGGGCTGACGGTGATCTGCAATCCGACGGTGGCGTACCTGGCGCTCGGTTCGCTGGAGTGGCGTTACCCACCCGCGGACGAGCGGCCGCCCGACGTGCAAGCCATCGTGGTGCTCGCCGCGGGCATATTGCCGCCGGACGGCCCGCGCGTCCGGGCGGAGCTGGACGCGGACAGCATGCAGCGCTGCCTGCACGCGGCGCGGCTCTACCACCAGGGGCCCGCCTGTCCGGTGCTTGTCAGCGGCGGCAAGGTCGATCCGGACACGCCCGGCCCGCCCGTGGCTCGCGTCATGGCCGACTTCCTGATCCAGCTGGGCGTCAAGGAAGCGGACCTGATCCTGGAAGACGCCTCGCGCAACACCTATGAGAACGCGGTCGAGAGCGCGAAGCTGCTCCGGGAGCAGCGGCTTGACAGGGCGGTCCTGGTGACCGACGCGGTGGACATGTACCGGGCGGTGCGCTGCTTTCGCAAGCAGGGCGTTGAACTGATGCCGTCGCCGTGCCACTACCGGGTGACCACTTACGAGTTCACGTTCTTCGACCTGGTGCCGAACCCCGGGGCGGCCAGGAACTGTCACCGCGCCTGGCACGAGTGGCTCGGTGTTGTGTGGTACTGGGGGCGCGGGCGAATTTAGAGCGGTTCAGGAACGGCAGGCGCACACGACGTGGCACGGCTCTGGAGAGCCGTGCCCCGGTTTGTGGTCCACACGCTCGCGAACCGCGCTAATTCTACGGCGTGAGGTGCGGAGAAGGCGAGGTGTAGGACGGCTCTCCAGAGCCGTCTCTGCCGAAGCGACGGCTCTCCAGAGCCGTCCCACGGTTGCACAGCAGAAAGGCAACGTCCATGACCGATCTTTTTGGAGACGCGCCCGCGCCAGCAGCGGGACAACTGGTGCGCGATTTTCTCGGAGTCCCGGGCCTGCTCTACCAGCCGGCCCTGCTGTCCCCGCCGGAGCAGCAGCGCATTCTGGCGGCCATCGACGCGCTGCCCTGGCTCGATGACCTCCGCCGTCGCGTCCAGCACTACGGCTATCGCTACGACTACAAGGCCCGCGCCGTCGATCCGTCCATGTACGTCGGCCCGCTGCCGGCGTTCGCCGTCGCCGTGGCGGAGCAGCTGCGGAAGCTCGGCCTGGTGGAGGACGCACCGGACCAGCTCATCGTCAACGAATACCAGCCCGGCCAGGGCATCAGCGCTCATGTCGATTGCGAACCGTGTTTCAAAAACGTCATCGTCACCGTGAGCCTGGGCTCCGCGTACGAGATGGATTTCATCGAGGTGGCGAGTGGTGAAGTGCGCTCGGCGCTGCTGGCGACCGGCAGTGCGCTGGTGATGCGCGACGCGGGCCGTTATGACTGGATGCACCGCATCAAGGGCGCAAGAACGACCACGGCGTGCCGCGTGGCCGCCGTGTGTCGCTGACGTTTCGCAACATCATCCTGGAGCCGGTGAAGCCTGCTTGAAGGGGATGTTCTGGCTCTTTTCCTTTGGTCAAACCTCACCGTGCTGCGCCGTTCGCTTTCGGCGTGCCGGGCGCGGGCGAAGGACGCGCACCGTGAGCGTAAACGGCCCGATCCGATGGCCGTCCTGACTGGTCGCGATGAGGCGATAGGTTCCGGTGCTGGTCGCACGGTAGACGATGCGCGCCTTCTTATCTCTGCCGCCGCTGTTATGCTTGGCCAGGATACTGCCCTCGGCATCTTCCAGATAGAGGTAGGCGAAGAACACCTTGCTGGTGTGCTCGAATTGATAGGTTTTGCCCCTTTCCAGCTTGACCGCGAAGATCTTGAAGGATTTCTTTTTCTGGTATCTCGCGCCGGTCGGTTCGTCGATGGTGTCCTCGAAAACCGTGAGGCCGGCGGGATTGAGTTCGAGCGGCTTTTTCAAATAAAAAAAGACTTCTTCCGGCGTGAGGAAGCCATCGTCGTTGCGATCCATCTTGAGGAATGCCGCAAGGTCCCGGCCGCTCTTCTGCCACTCGAACAGAGAGATCTGGCCATCCTCGTCCTTGTCGATTTCCTTGAACCACACCGGTAAACCCTTCGGCAAGACGACGTTGACCTGGGCAATGACGCGCAGCGAGAGCGAAAACGCGCCGGTATCTCTGCCGCCGACACTGGTCGCGATGATGCGGTAGGTTCCGGTCCTGACCACACTGTAAATGATGCGTGAATTCAACTCGCCGCCGAAGTCATCGTTCTCGGCCAGGATTTTGCCGTCGGCGTCTTCCAGATAGAGGAAGGCGTCGAACGCCTTGCTCACGAGGTCGATTTGATAGGTTTTGCCTTTTTCCAGCTGGACGGGGTACATCTTCGCGAGTTTTCTGCCCTGGTACTTTGTGTCGCTCGCCTGGATGGTGTCCTGGAACTTGGTGTCCTGGGACTTCTTGTTTGTGCGCTTCAGTTCGACCGACTGTTGCAAGGACTGAACGACTTCTTCCGCGGTGAGGAAGCCGTCGTCATTGCGGTCCATCTTGAGGAACTCCGCGACATCCTTCTTGCCCAGGCGCCACTCGTAGAGCGACACCTGGCCGTCGTCGTCCGTGTCGAGTTCCTCGAACCAGGCTGGCAGGCCCGCCGGTAGCTTGCCGCCGATGCGGTAGGTGCTCGGCACGATTTCCTCGTCCTCCTCGATGACGATGACCCGGGGAGGGACTTTCGGGTCCGGTTTGGCGTTCTCGCGCTGAAAGCGGCGTTTGGCGTAGTCGCGGTAGTATGCCTTGAACTCGGCCAGGTCGATAAGGCCGTCGAAGTTGGTGTCCCACTTCTTCCAGTCGTCCCTGAGCGCGGCGAGATCCCCGCCGTTCTTGATTATCTGAATCTCGTCGGCGTTCCAGTAGCCGTCCCCGTTGAGGTCGTAGCGGGGGAAGATGGCTGCCGCCCGTTCCTCGGCGGCCTGCTCGATGAGGGCGATTTTCTTCGGGTCCTTGGCGGTCTTCTTGCGCAATGCGTCGCGCTGCGCCCAGTAGCGCAGGAACTGGTCCTGGTCGAGCTGGCCATTGGTGATGCCGTTCTCAAAGGCGAAGAGTTCCATTTCCTCCTTGCCCTTCAACGGCTTTTGTTCGGCGATGTCGATGTAGTCATTCTCCCCGGCCAGCCGCTTGAACAGCTCGACCAGTTGCTGCGTCTTGTCGTCCAGCTTCTTCTTGTCGGCCGCGTCGTTGCCCTGCAACGGCCTTTGCTCGGCGCGGTCGATTTGGTCCCTGGCAAATCGCCTGAGCAGGTCGCCAAGTTGTTTCTGCCTGTCGGGCGCGTCCTGGCCCGGCGGCTGCGAGTGGCCGGGTTGCTTATCAACGATGAAGAAGACGCACACCAGTGTCGCAATGACCAGCGCGAGCGCAATGTTCCAACGCATGTTCAGGGCTCCCGGGCGAACCAGAGGGAACCGGGTGGTTGAAGTTGTGAGAATTCGGCTATTTGTCCATGAAGAGATGACGACCCACCCGGCTCCTGTTAACCGAGCTTGCCAGGAATGAACGCCTTCCGGGAGCACGAATTCGACTTTGAGGATTGACTATACGCTCGCCAAGGGTCGCAGTCCACGAATTTCTTGCCGATCTGACGCGGCCTTTCATCCCGGGCATGATCCGCAGTTGCCGAGCCGTGCGCTGCTTGCCCTTCACCTCCGGCGCCGTTGTCACCTCGTTGTGGCCTCACCTCGTTGTGGCCTGGTCTCCGGACCAGGCCACGGCCCCCGACCGAAGGTCTCCAATGGGTGCGGGAGACCTTCGGTCCGGCCCCGTGGCCTGGTCCGGAGACCAGGCCACAACCAGGCGCTGGAACCCTGCTGGCAACGGACCACGGACCACGGACCAACTTACTTCTTGACTACCTTGCCGCGCAGCCGCACGTCGGTCCAATCGCCGGTGTCGTCGAACGTGCCGACGCCGACCTGGCCCCAGGTGAAGGTCGTGTCCGTCGCGGTCATCGCTGGCGTCTTCAGGTCGTCGAAGTACACGTCGATCTTGCCGGACTTCGTGTCGCGCACCACGCGGATGTGGTGCCAGGTGCCGTCCTTCCACGGCGTGCCCGGTGTCGTCTTCGTTGAGATTTTCACACGGTCGGCGCCATTGACGATGAAAATCTGGTTGGCGTGGTCGTCGGTCTTCTTGCCCAGGTGGACGTAGTAAAAGTGGGCCTTGTCCTGGTAGCCGAAGAAGACGCACATGTCACGGTGGTTGTAGTCCTTGACGGTGCTGCGCGCCTTCGCATCGAGGACAAAATCGCTGACGATCACATCCTTGCGCAGCGCGAAGTTGAAGGGACTGCGGTGCGGCGTCTTGTACTTGCTCTGCTGGAACTGGCTGAACGCTTTGCGGCCGTCCTTGAGATCAATGACCTTCCACGCGGCGGGGTCGGTCGGCTGCCAGGCGGCGGCGCCCTTGTCGAATTTCTCGTCGAACAGCAGCGGCAGTTCGGGGCCGCCAGCGCGGGCCAGCGCTGCCAGCAGCGCCACGCCGCAACACAACAGGGATCGGATCATGGGAGACTCCTGCGCGGGATACCAGGTGCGACAGGCGCTGTTGTAAGCGGCGCGTGGCGCTTTGTCTGCCGCTTGCGGCCTGGCGCTACGCCTTGTGCAGACAGGCGGCGATCCACTGCTGGCGCTCGTCGCCGACGGGCACGGGCGGCGGTTGGCCGTAGTCGATTTCCCGGGCGAACCGGCCGCGTTCGTAGGCCGTGGCGAACACGGCGCCGACATCGATCAGGACATCCGGGTCAGGCTGTAGTAGTGGAACGGGCAACGGGGGCAGTGGCTCAGGCATGTTCCAATGATAAACGTCGCAATCCGGCCGGCGGTCGGCGCGTGCGCAGAAGGCGTAATAGTCCGCTGGCGGCAACGGCACCCGTAGCGGCATGCGGTGGCCGCCGAGTAGCAGGTCCAGTTCCACCAGGTGAATTTTCTGCCGGAGCAGCGCATTGCGCCTGGACAGGTGGACGCTGTAACCCGGCTCCTCCTTGTTGGCTGGCGACAGCAGTTCCAGCACAGCCACGAGCGAGCGGTCGGGCCGGTGCAGGATCTGAATGTAGGTCTCGATGGGCTCATCCATCACAACCAGGGGCAACGTTACGGGCTGCCGCACCGTCGTCGTTGCGGGCGGCGGGGAAGCCGGCCCAACCGGACCGGGTTGTCGTTCCACGCCGACATCTGGGATAACCCGGCGCCGTTCCGGCGGCATCCCTTCGATGAGGTAAACCCGTTCCCAGATGCGCGCGGTGTAGTGATCGGGCAGCGCGTCGGACACCGCTTCGCACCAGTAGTTGATGAACCGCGAATGGAAATCCGGCCAGTGAGCGGGGGATTCCAGGTAGGGATCCATTCCGGGAAACGGGCTCGGCATGACGAGTTCTCCTTCAACTCAGGGAGTCTGGACCGCGGCGGCTTTTTTCTGCCGCTCCAGCGCCGCTTGCGCCTGGCGCGTCAGCAGGCCGGCGGCGTTGCCCTGCGCCAGACGCGCCAGCAGCTGGACCGCCGCGGGCGTGCCCATGCCTTCCAGGATTTCGATGGCCCGATACTCGCGGAACCGGGCCGGCGGCACCGGGCCATCCAGCCGAGCCAGAAGGCTCTCGATGCGCCGCCGCGTTTCCAGCGGCCGTGTCCCCGACAGCGCTTTGCGCAACGGCTCCTCGACCAGTTCAGCCAACTGCTCCAACTCGCGGCGGGCCTGGTCGCGGCGCTTGAACTGCGGATGGCCGAGGTCGTCGATCAGTTGGGCGACGTGTTTGCCGTCCAAGGCGGGCGTCGGCGACAGGTGTTTCGCAAGGAAGGGGACGGCGCTCGCGGGGGCGTGCAGCAGATCGACCCTGGCCTCGTAAGCGTCCTTCGCGTCGGGCTGCGCCAGGGCCTGCCAGCAGGCCGCCAGCTCTTTGGGCGACAGACTGGCGCGGCGCTGCTTGCCCGACAGGTTTTTCAGGTCCCAGATGAGGGCGGTGGTGTCGTCACTGCCGGCGATCAGGCGGGTGCCGTCGGGAGAGAAATCCATCGAATAAATCACGGGGCCTTTGTTGAAATGATAAATCTCGGTGCCGGTGAGCAATTCAAAAATCTGGGTCCGCTTGTGCGGATTGGCACGCCCGTAACCGTCGCCGCCCGAGGCCAAATACCGAGCGTCCGGGGAGAAGGCAACACAGCCGCGCCAGTTATGGTGTCCGGGTAGCGTTCTCCGGGTCTTGCCGCTGGCCACATCCACGACAAACACTTTCTCCTCGCAGCCGACGGCCAGGGTGGTTCCGTCCGCGGAAATGGCCAGCGAAGTGATGTACTTCTCAAAGGAAAGTTTGCGCTTTGTTTTTTTGGCGACATCCAGCAACAAGACGACCCCTCCCCGGGCATGCGGGGCAGTGGCAGCGGCCAGCACTTTGGCGTCCGGGGTGAAGACCAGACTGCCGCCCTGAAAATCGCCTTCATAGAGTTTTTTCCCACCAACCGGATCCCACAAAATACACGGCCCGGCGCCCCCGGTGGCTAACAGTTTACCGTCCGGGGAAAACACCGCCGCCAGCACCTCATTGCCGTGTTTCTCCAAGATGGCCTGTTTTTTACCGTCGGCCAACCCCCACACGATGGCGGTATGGTCCCCGCTGGCGGAGGCGAGCCATTTGCCATCGGGAGAAAGCGCCACGGCGTTGACGCTCGCGGGGTGGCCGTGGAAGGCGCGGAGTTGTCTTCCCGTGGCGGCGTCCCACAGCCGCGCGGTGCCGTCCTCGCTCCCCGAAGCGACCGTCTTGCCGTCCCGCGAAAAGACCACAGAGCGAATGGCCCCGCGGTGCGTGGCGAAGGATTTCAACTCCGCTCCCGTCGAACGGTCCAGGAATCGGACGGACTGGCCGCAGCACTGCCAGGCAATGGTTTTGCCATCGGGCGCGAACTGGACCGAGTTGACCCCCGTTGCCGGAAAGCTGCGGGCCGGCTTGTCTGGGGCGGCCAGTTCCCGGAACTGGACGGTTCGTTGATTGGAGCGGTAATCGCGGTGTGCGGAAGCAAGCGTTTTTCCGTCCGGCGAGAAGGCCAGGAACTCTACCGATCCGGCCACGGGGATCGAGTGCCGCCGCTTGCCGGTCGCCACTTCCCACAAATCCAGATGAGGCTCCCAGGAGTTGACGCCGCCGCCACTGGCCAGCATGGTCCCGTCCGGGGAGAACCGGAACGGGGAGTAAGTCTTGAATCCCTGGATTGGGTACTTGAAGGCCCCGGTCTGCACGTCCCAGAGGAACAACTTTCCCTTGTCATAGTAGGTGTCCGTGGCCACGATCTTGCCGTCTGGTGCAAAGACGACGATGGCGGCGCGGCAGGGCCGATTGTCCCGCCGAAAGGCCAACTCCTTCACCTTCTTTCCCGAAGTCGTGTCCCAGTGAAAGATGGCGTCCGCGGTGGCCGCGTACAGTGTTTTGCCGTCCGGGGAGAAGACCGCGGCGGCGGTCCAATCCGAGCCGCCGCCGAAGCCCCCCTGACGGAGCGTTTTTCGTTGCAGTGTTTTCAGGTCCCACAGGTCGATGACTGTGCCACTGAAGTCGAGCACCGCCAACTTCTGCCCGTCGGGGGAAAAAACCAGCCCGTGAACCGACCGATCCGGGAACGGCAGGCGCCGCAGTTCCTTGCCCGTGTCGGCGTCCCAAAGATAAACGACTTCGTGATCTCCGGTGGCGACGACCTTGCCGTCCGGGGAAATGGCCGCGCAGTAACAATGGCCGAAGCGCTCCGTCCCCAGGCGTACCAGCACCCCCGGCGGCAGCGCGTCACCGAAGCAATCGCGGCGCGGCCCGTCACCCGCCCAGGCCTGGCCGCCAGCCGCCAGGGCGATGCATACAACGACCGCCAGCCGTGTTCGCAGTTCGGGCATGGTCCCATCTCTCCGGCGCTGGGGATTGGGGTCGGCGTCCGCGGTTTTGGCTTACGCGGCAGCCCGACGACGGGCAAGGAGCCGCATTTCGCGCTGGTCCCCGTTGCAATCGGCCGCTGCGAGCATTAAAACAGCAATTGCCAGTTCCGCAACCGTTTGGCGCGATTCCGCGCGGAGGCCAGAACCGTGGCGCTGCTCGTTCGCATTTACTACAACGCCGTCTTCGGCGCCCTGGGCGGGCTGCTCGGCTGGATGCTGTTCGGCGTCTTCGGCGACAAGAACCCCACCGCCGAGACGCAACCGCTCCAGATGCTCATCGGCGGCACCATCATCGGCGGCATCATCGGCTACTTCGTCGTCAGCGTTGATGCCGTGCGCGACCAGGCCCTGGCGCGCTTCGCGCGTCTGGCGTCCTACGGCTTCGTGCTCGGTGCCATCGGTGGCGCCGTCGGCATGTTCCTGGGCGACCTGGTGAACACCTGGATGATCGCGCAGTTCGGCGGCGGCGTGGTGATGGCCATGCTGGCGCGCGGCCTGGGCTGGACGCTGCTGGGCGTGGCCATCGGCATGAGCGAGGGCATCGCCGCCCGGTCGCTCGGCAAGTTCAGCTACGGCACCATCGGCGGGGCGCTGGGCGGCTTCATCGGTGGCTGTCTGTTCGGCCTGTTCTACAAGCTGGCCACCGATCCGACGGAAACCGGTGAGGCCGTCGCCGCCTCGACCTACTTCTGGAACGCCGCCGGCCTGGTGATCCTCGGCGCGTGCATCGGTTCGCTGTCGGCGCTGGTGCAGGGCGTCTTCCAGCCGGCGTCGGTCAAGGTGATGCGCGGCTGGCAGGAGGGCCGCGAGTACGCGCTGGACAAGCCGGCCGTCCTGCTCGGCCGCCACGAGCACGCCGACATCCCGCTGTTCCGCGACATGAAGGTCGAGAAGCAGCACGCTTACATCAAGCGCGTCGGCAAGGGCTTCGTGCTCGTCAACAATCGGGCGCCCGCGGAGTTTACCCGGGTGAACGACCAGCCGGTGCCGCATTCCGTCGAGCTGAACGATGGCGACCGTATCCAGCTGGGCAACGTCATCCTGCGCTTCCAGGCCCGCGCCGCCGTCAACCGCCAGCGGCCGCGCCGCGCCGCGCCCGGCGCCGCCGCGGCGGCGCCCAATGCCATTATCGCCGTGCCGCGGCGCCGGTAAGGGGTTGCTCCCCTCGCCCGCCCCCTGCAGGGGGAGAGGGGTCGGGGGCGAGGGGGCAACAATGTTGATACGACTTTCGTGAATGGACCTTTGACATGCCGCCGATTGTCTGCCCGAGTTGCAAAAGCACCAACCCCGAGGACGCGCAGTTCTGCTTCTTCGATGGCTCCAACCTCCGCGCCCATGGGTTCGCCGACGGCAGCGTCGCGGCCGTCAACAAGCTGCCGCGCGACTTCACCTTCCCCAGCGGCCGCCACTGCCGCACCTTTGACGACCTGGTGAAGGGCTGTCAGGAAGATTGGGAGAACGCCCGCGAACTGCTCCGCGGCGGCGTCCTCGGCCAGTTCTTCCTTGGGGCCGGCCGCGCCGACCTGGCCCGCGTCGCCCAGCAAGCGCTGGCACAGCCGGACCTGGACATCGCGCTGACCACGTTCCTCGACGCCCTGCCGGCGCTGAACCGGCAAGGCCCCAAGCTCGATCTCAACCCGCGGCGCGTGCTGCTCGGCAACGTCGTGGCCGGCGAGAGCCGGCAGGTTACGCTAACCGTCAGCAACCAGGGCGTCGGCATGCTCGCCGGCTCGGTCAGCGTCGTCGAGGGCGACAAATGGCTGCGGCTGGGCGGCGGTAACAACGGCCAGTGTTCGCTCAAGACCACGCAGGACCAGAAGGTGCTCGTGCAGGTCGATACACGCGGCCTGCCCGCCGGCCAGAGTTACGGCGGCAAGCTCAACGTCATCACCAACGGCGGCGTCTCCGAGGTGCCGGTGCGCGTCGATCTGATTGCGACGCCGTTCACCGCCGGCCCGTTCAAGGGCGTCCGCAGCCAGCGCGAGCTGGCCGAGCGCATGAAGGTCAAGCCGAAAGAGGCGGCTCCGCTGCTGGAGAACGGCGACATCGCCAAATGGTTCGCGGCCAATGGCTGGACCTTCCCCATCCAGGGCGTGCCGGTTCGCGGCGTCGCCGGCGTGCAGCAGTTCTTCGAGATGATGGGCCTGTCCAAGCCGCCGCCCGTGCAGGTCACGCCCGCGGAGGTGCGCGCCAGCGGCGCTTACCCGAAGCCCCTCCGCGGTCAGGTGACGCTGCAAACCCCCGGCAAACGCTGGGTCTACGCCAGCGTCGAGAGCAGCGCCCCATGGCTGCGCGTGCTGACGCCGTCCGTCAGTGGCCCGCAGCAGGCGCCGATCAACTTCGAGATCGACACGCGCCAGGTGCCGCGCGGCCGCGCCCAGAAGCGCAGCTAAAGGTCATCGCCAACGGTGGCCAGAAACTGACGGTCACGGTGCAGGCCGCGGTGACCGGCCTGAAGGGGCCGTCGCAGCTGGCGGGACTGCTGCGGCCGCTGCTGACCTGCGTGCTGGCGTTCTTCCTGCTGCGGCTGGTGCTGGCGCCGCTGATCGACGGCTACGCGCGCGGCGCGGCGGTGTCGGTGGCGGCGACGCGCGTGGCCGGGCCAACCGACCCGGACGGGCCGCTGCACGCCTTCGCCGGCTGGTTGCAGCTACCGTGGACGCACATCCTGCTGGCCGACGATCCGCAGGCGCTGGACAGTTATCTACCGCCGCCGCCGCTGGGCACTGCCCCGACGGAGGAGCGCGTGCGGGAGTTCCGCGACTACTATTCGGGTTACTTCGTGCGCGGCGTGACGCTGTGGACGTGGTGGATCGGGGCACTGCTCGGGGCGGGCTGGGTGCTGCGCCGCGGCGGTAACTGGTTCGATGCCCTGTTTGGCCTGATCGCCGGGGCGGTTGCGGGCGTCGCCATCGCTGCGACGCTCGGCTGTCTGATCCTGGTGGGCGATCTGGTGCCGGAGTTCCTCTGGGGCGTGACGCTGCGCGACCAGGGCGGCGGAGCGGGGCTGCTGGTCGTGTGGGTGCTGCTGGCGGTGTTCTGCTGGACGCTGCTGGGGGCGGTGCTGGGGCTGGTACTGACGGTGCTGGGGCCGCTGGGCAAGCCGCTGCTGGTGCCGATGCAGGCGCCGCTGGTGGGACTGTGCCGTCTGGTGGGGCTGCGTGGTGTGGCGGCGTACTTCGCGGGTTAGCGTTTTTGGCGAGCGGCGTGGCGTCAGCCCGCCGTGCAGTCTCCGACATGGCGGGTTGACGCCGCGCAGTCCCCGACACGGCGGGCTGACGCCACGCCGCTCGCCGTTGCCACCCGTAGCGATTATGCGTGCGGCCCGCGGGAGTTTTTCCTGGCCCGGTGCGGAACTTACTGGTAAATCAGGAAGCGTGTGCGGAAAATGCTGCTTGCGGCCCACGCTGGGCGTGACCCGCCGGGCCGAAATTCCGGTGCCTGGGCTATTGCTGCAACCTCAGGCGTGTGTTAAAAATCGAGTTATGGCGGGCGTGTGCGTAGGCTCAGGACGACGACCGAAGAAGCCCAACCATCCCCTTCCCCGTTCAGGACGACGGTACTCCCCGCACACCGACAATCGGGAGAATCACACAGCGTCACTCGGCGCTTGGATTTGCCGCAGCGGCGCAGCGGGCGGCCTGTAACTATCACCTTTGCAGAGGTCTTACTGTAATGGCCAAGATCCACATCGAACGCATGATGCACCGCAACAGCATCGCGGTCGCCGGCGAGACGGCGGCCACGTATGCGTTGATTAAACTCATCCCCGCCGGCGGCGGGGCGAGCAAACCCATGGGCCTCAACCTGGCGCTGGTGCTCGACGTCAGCGGCTCGATGTACGAGGAGGACGGCACCAGCATCTCGCGACTGCAGCGCGTCCAGGACGCCTCCGTCAACGCCATCAAGACGCTCAAGCCCGAGGACACCCTGGCGGTGGTCGGCTTCGCCCACAACGCGATGGTCGTGCTGCCGCCCACCCCTGTCGCCGAAATGAGCAAGATCGAGGAAGCCATCCGCCGCATCGACATGTTCGACATCGACCAGGGCGGCACCTCGATGGACCAGGGCATGCAGCTGGCCCTCGGCGAACTCGAGAAGGCGGCGCGGCCCGGCAGCATCGCCCAGATGGTGGTGCTGACCGACGGCGAAACGTCCGGCGAACAGAACTGCCGCAAGCTCGCCCAGGAGGCCGCCACCAAGAAGTGCTCGCTGACGCTGATGGGCATCGGCACCGACTGGAAGGCCAACCTCATCAAGGATCTGGCCAAGCTCGGTGAGGGCAAGTGGTACTACATCGATACCAACCAGAAGGCCGAGGCGGAACGCATCTTCGTCGAGGAGTTCCAGCAGCTGGCCACCGCCGCCTTCCCAGACGCCGAGATGCACCTGCGGCTCATGAAGGACATCCGTCTGAAGCGCATCCGCCAGGTGGTGCCGACCATCAGCGAGCTGAAGCTGGACGAGCCCGAGGAGCGGCACCTGGTCGCCAAGCTCGGCACGTTGACCCACGACCAGACTACCAAGTACATCATCGACCTGAGCCTGCCGAAGCGCGCCGACGGCAAGTACGTCATCGCCCAGATGGAGGTGACCTACGACGCCGGCGCCGGCAAGCGCGAGAGCAGCGGCATGGTGCCCATCGAGATGACCTACACCTCGGCGGGCCACGGCTACGTCAACGCCGAGGTCATGAAGCACATCGACGAGGTGCAGCTGTCGGAGATGAACAACATCCTGCAGGAGAAGATCGCCCAGGGCAACCAGGAAGAAGTCAAGAAGGTGGCGGAGCAGATCGAGAAGAAGGGCGAGGTGATGGGGCCGCGAGCCGCCAAGAAGACCATGCTCGCCCGCCAGGCCCTCGATGAACTGAACACCGGCGGCCGCGTTTCCAAGAAGACCATGCTGGCCATGGACGACGCCATGCGCGGCGCCGATGAGGCGTCGTGAGGCGTCCTTCTGCCGCTTGCGGCTTAGCGCGCTGATACCCATCTGACGTTAAAAGGGATGCAGCGCGCTAAGCCGCAAGCGGCAGAAAACAGAGACAACCACTCTCCGCACGGACGCGGCTGACCCAGCGCGTCGCCCGCAGTTCGCCCCCAACCCGATTGCCACGTGCCCCGCGGCCGCCTCTCTCGGTTGACTGCGGCGCGGGCACCTGTCCGGAGGTTATGCCACAATGTTGAAGTGTCCCTTCTGTGGATTTGACAACGAGGACGGTGCGCTGTTCTGCGAGCAGTGCAAGTCCGACCTGAGCATGGTCCCCGCGCCCGTCGCCGCCGCGGCTGCACCTGTGCCCATGGCCGCGCCAATGGCGGAGATCATGGGCGGCGCCGTCGAAGCCGTGCCAATGGCCGCCATCCTCGAAGACACCATCCCGCTGGCGCCGATGGGCGAGCCAGTGCCGATGGCCGCCCCGATGGATCAAAACATCCCGATGGCGCCGATCGTGGAAGAGCCGCCGATGGCCGCTCCCATCGTCGAAGCGGCGGTGGCCGCCGTCGCCGAAGTTGTCGCGCCGCCTGCGCCGCCGCCAGCCCCGGTCCCGGCCGCGCTCATCCCGGAGCCGGTGCCGCCGCCACCGATGCCGGTTGAAGCACCGCCGCCGGCCCCAGTTGCGGCCCCGCCGCCGGCTCCGGTCCCGGTTGCCGCTGCCCCGCCCCCGCCCCCGCCGGCTCCGGCCCCAGTCGCGCCGCCGCCCGCGCCGGCCGCCGTCGCGCCGCCCGCCGCGGGGCCGGGCATGCCGCCCGGTGCTCAGCCCCGGCTGGTGGTTGTCCGCGGCCAGAAGCTCAACTTCGAGTTCCCGATTTACGAGGGCCACAACTACATCGGTCGCGCGGACGAGAAGCCGGTGGACATCGACCTGGAAGACCAGGAACCGCCGGATCGCGTCTGGTGCTCGCGGCAGCACGCCCTCATCACGTTCGAGGAGAACCAGCTGCTGCTCGAGGATCTCAACAGCGCCAACGGCACCTACGTCAATCGCGCCCGCGTCTACCCGGGTCGCAAACAGTCGCTGAACCCCAACGACGTGATTCAGATTGGCACGGTCCATCTGAAGGTCAAGGTCTGACGGAAATTGCAAATTGCAGATTGCAGATTGCAAATTGAAAGACATGGTTCGTAGTACCGCCTTTAGGCGGAATCTGACACGCTGATTCCGCCTAAAGGCGGTACTACGAACGCAGACAACCGGCTTTCAATTTGCAATCTGCAATCTGCAATTTGCAATTCACTAAGGAATGGGTTATGTCGCAAACCTGCCAGAAATGTTCGCACGTCAACCCTGACGACGCCTCGTACTGCTACTACGACGGGGCGGCGCTCGCCGGCCACTCCGCCAACGGCGGCCCGGTCAACGCCGGCTCGCAGCCCTTTCCCAGTCAGTTCGTCTTCCCAACCGGCCAGACCTGCCGCAACTTCGATCAGCTGGCCACCGCCTGTCAGCAGAACTGGGCCGCGGCTGTCGGTCTGCTGCGCCAGGGCTTTCTGGCCAGCTTCCTGGGCGGACTCGGTCGCGCTGACCTGGCGATGGCGGCCCAGGAGTCAGCGCGCTTCCCCGACGCCGACCGTGGCCTCGACCAGCTGCTCGCCAAGCTGCCCTCGCAGGTGCTGGAAGCGCCCAGGCTGCTCGTCGAACCCACCGAGGTCAACCTCGGCGTCGTGCCGCTGGGCACCGACCGCCACTTTGAATTGCACCTGGCCAACCAGGGCATGCGGCTGCTGTACGGCTCGGTCGTCTCGGACTGCAAATGGTTGACGCTCGGCGAGGCGCCCGGCTCGTCGCAGAAATTGTTCCAGTTCGGCAGCGACACGATCATCCTGGTGCAGGTTCGCGGCCAGCACCTGCGCGCCGGCAGCAAGGCACTGGAAGGCCATCTGGTCATCGAATCCAACGCCGGCGCGGTGACCCTGACCGTCAAGGCGGACGTGCCGGTCAAGCCGTTCAAGGACGGCGTGCTGGCCGGCGCGACCAGTCCGCGGCAGGTGGCGGAGAAGGCCAAGGCGCACCCCAAGGAATCCGCCGCCCTGTTCGAGAAGGGCGCGGTCGCGGCCTGGTTCAAGGAGAACGGCTGGACCTATCCGGTGCAGGGCCCCAGCGCCAGCGGCCTCGGTGCCGTGCAGCAGTTCTTCGAGGCCCTCGGGTTGGCGAAAGCGCCCGTCGTGGAGGTGACGCAGAAGTCGCTTGCGTTGCGCGGCGATCCGGGCCAGCCGCTCAAGGCGGAGATCGAGGTCAAGACGCAGGAAAAGCGACCGGTCTACGCGCACGCCACCAGCGATCAGCCGTGGCTGGACGTGAGCAAGACGCAGCTGAACGGTCGTCAGGCGCTGGTGCAGGTCGCGGTGACGGTGCCGAACCGCCCCGGTGAAACGTTGCAGGGCAAGGTGAAGGTGCAGGCCAACGGCAACCAGCGCTTCGTGGTGCCGGTGACGGTGCAGGTCGGCCGCGGCACTGGTTTCGTGGGCAATCTCCAGCACCAGCCGGTCGCCGCGGAACCTGTCCTGGCGCTGGCCGTCGAGGCGGTGCCGATGACGGCCCGGGTCGTCCACGCGCAGGCGGTCGCGGCCGAGCCGGTGGTGGCGGCGGTGGCCGCGGGCGGCAACTCCTTCGACTTCGACAACGCGCCGGTGGTGCAGGCCATCGTGGCGCCGGGTGGGCCGGTGATGGCGGCGCCGGTCATCGCGCCGACGGTTGGCGGTCGCCATCGCAGGGGGCAGCAGGACGAGACACCGTTCTGGCTGCATTTGCTGCCGTTGGTGGTTCTCTTCGTCGCGCTGCTCGGCGTCGTCGGCTGGGACATCTTTTTCGCGCCCGGGCCGACCAGCCCGATCCCGAGCCCATCGACCCGACGCCGCGCGTGCAGATCGGCTACGACGACGGCGGCGTGGACGAATTCGGGCGGCGCTGCGGCCAGTCGATGCGCATCGGCGAGACCGTGATCAACGCCAAGAACCCGAAGGACAACGGCAAGAAGTTGACGTTCCACGGCCACGGCGGCACCAACAGCACGGTTGTGCTGGTGGACGGCCGGCCGATGTTCTTCGGCCCCCCCAGTCCCGGCCGCTGGTCGCCGATGAAAGAGGATTATGGCAGGTGGGGCGGCAAAAAATCCGTCTGGAAGTATGACGACGGCATCACCGTCACTCAGTACGTGGAATTGTACCCCGGCGAGCCCGTGGAAGTGGACGGCCACTTCAAGCGCCAGCTCGACACCGTCCGGGTGCGCTATGTCATCGAGAACCATGACAAACAGCCGCACCAGGTGGGCATTCGCGTCCTGATCGACACGCTCATCGGCAAGGACATTTCCAACGATGGCGTGCCGTTTACCGTGCCGGGGCTCAAGAAATTGGTGAAGGACTTCTACGACGTGGAATCCCCGCAGCCGATCCCGGACTTCGTGCAGGTACTGGAGAACCCCGATCTGAAGAATCCGGGTATCGTCGGTTACATCAACCTCAAACTCGGCGGCAAGGTGGAGCCGCCGAGCCGCCTGAGCCTGACGCGCTGGCAGCAGGCACGGCTGCAAGACTGGGAAATCCCCATCGTGCCCATCCAGGATCCCAAGGGGGGGGCGGACTCCTCCGTGGTCATCTACTGGAAGGCGAAGGAGCTAAGGCCGGGCGGGGAGCGCGAGGTCGGCTACAGTTACGGCCTGGGCGACGTGTCCAGCAAGAGCGGCATGCTGGCCATCACGGTCGGCGGCGTCAAGACGCCGGGCCAGGAATTGACCGTCACCGCCCTGGTGCAGTCGCCGAAGGCCGGCGAAAAACTGACGCTCAAGTTGCCGGACGGCATGAGGTTCAAGGAGGGCGTCAGTGCCGAGCAAGTGGTGCCGCCTGAACAGGGCGGGCAAGCGCCCGTGACCTGGCACATCGAGGCGACCCGGCAGGGCAATTTTGACCTGGAGGTAACCTCTACCTCGGGTGTCAAGCAGAAGAAGCGCGTCGTCATCAAGGAGTCGTCCATCTTCTGACGCCGACATGCTCAGTGGAAAACCGAGGCGAGCGGCGCGGCGTCAGGCCGCCGGTACTTCAGCGCACCGGCGGGCTGACGCCGCGCCGCTCGCCGCAGGCTGCTGCCGACTGTTTTCATCTCCTGCGCGGCATTTCCCGCGGCGTCCCTGGTGTTTGTGACCTACACTTCGAGTGGGACACCCTTTCCACCATGCTTGTGGATACAGCGTATGGTCGGGCGCATGTTTCTGGGTCGCTATGAGACGCTCCGCCTGCTGGGCGAGGGCGGCATGGGACGCGTCTACCTCGCCAAACAGACCGACCTCGGCCGTCAGGTGGTCGTGAAAGTGATGCACGACCACATCGCCCTGGACCCGAAGTTCCGCGAACGCTTCCAGCGCGAAACGCTGCTGATGGCACGGTTCCAGCACCCCTATGTGGTCACCCTCTACGACGCCTCGCTGACCGATCCGCAGGGCCCGTGCATCGTCATGGAGTACATCCGCGGCGTGACGCTCGACACGCTGCTGCACCGCAATGGCCGGCTCAACCCGGCCCGCATCGCCCGGCTGCTGGGCCAGCTCTGCGAGGCGCTGCAGGCCGCCCACACCGAAGGCATCGTCCACCGCGATCTGAAGCCGGCCAACCTGATGGTGGTGGACCCGGACACGCCCTACGAGAAGATCAAGGTGATGGACTTCGGCCTCGCCAAGCTGATCGACGCGCCGGCGCGGCCGTTGAACAAGGTCAGCGACACCGGCGCGGACTTCGCGGTCGGCACACCTGGCTACATCTCACCGGAGCAGGTGCGCGGCGACGAGACCGACCACCGCAGCGACCTGTACAGCGTTGGCATCATCCTCTTCGAACTGCTGACGGGCCGGCTGCCATTCACCGGCAGCGAGACGATGGACGTGCTGCTGGCGCACGCGACGACGCCGCCGCCAACGTTCGCGGAGATCGGCGCCGCCGACTTTTTGTCGCCGGCTGTCGAGCAGGTGGTGCAGGCGTGCCTGGCCAAGCACCCCTCCGAGCGGCCCTCCACCGCCCGCGAGCTGGCCGAGCGCTACGAGGGCGCCCTGGCGGTCGATGAGAACCGCACGTTGACGCCGGCCGCCATCCGGCAGCTGCGCCGCGACGAACGGCGGACGCCGCCGCAGCGGACGCCGCCGGAGGACACGCCCCGCGACATCGCGGCCGATCCGGACAACATGCCGCCGCTGCCGCCGCCGGAGTACGACGATCCGAGCGTGGTCGTCCACCACCTGGAGGCGTGGATGCCGGAGATGATCGCGGCGTACAAGCTGCGCGGCTTCGTGGAGGATGTGGGCGGCGAGGTGATCGAGTGCGTGCCGGGGCTGATCCGCGTGCGTCTGGGCGGCCGTGGCAGTCCGTACTGGTCGGGCAACAGCAGTCCGCTGTCGTGGCTGGGCCTCGGCCGTCGGGCGGGCATGGTGGACGTGGAACTGCGCCTGCAGCGTGCCAACCCGAGCCAGCAGAGTCTGTTGACCATCACCGTGCTGATGCGCTCGCCGACCGCCGGCACACCGAACAGCGCCTGGCGCAATCGCTGCAATCAAATCTTCTGCGACCTGCGCGCGTACTTGATGGGCCAGGGAACCGTCACCGAAGCAAGGTGAGGGGGTGAAGGGGTGAGGGGGTGAAAGAGCAGTTGTCTTTCACCCCCTCACCCCCTCATCTTCAACGCACTCGAACCTGAAAGCTCACGGTGCCGCTCTGTCCCGGCGGCAGCGGTTCGTTGATCTCCCAGCGCAACACCGCCGAGCCGGCTTCGTTCAACTGCGTGGTGAAAACGCCATCGCGATCCGAGCGGGCACTGCCCGCCACGTATTCCAGCCGGCCCGTCAGGCTGTCCGACACGACCACGTTGGTCACCGGCCGGCCGCCCTCGTTGGTGTACTTCAGGTAGAACGTGATGATCTCGCCGATGGCGGCGCCGCACTTGTCCGGCCACTTGATGATCCGCAGCGGCCGCTCCGGCACCACCGCCTCCGGCTTCGCGCAGGTGCCGCTCACGTCCTGCGTGCCGCGCACCCTCGCCACCACGTCCAGGCCAGAGTAGCGGCCGCTGACGCTCGTCACCTGTACCGCCCCCGTCGTGCTCGACTTTTGCCCCGCCGCCAGGCTGCTCAGGTGCGCCTGCTGTGTCTCCACGAACGCCTGCCGCTGGCTCAGCAGTGTCCCCTGATTCTGCACCAGCGTCGCCCGGCCCGGCCC
Source organism: uncultured Gemmataceae bacterium (assembly GCA_963750165.1). Taxonomy (GTDB): domain Bacteria; phylum Planctomycetota; class Planctomycetia; order Gemmatales; family Gemmataceae; genus CAVVPN01. The sequence goes on from CAVVPN010000004.1 coordinate 158,086, forward strand.
CGTCAGCGCCACGTGCGCCAGCGCCGCCGCCTCACCGCGCATCACCAGGAACCGCGGGATACACAGACAGACGCGGTTGGACACGGCGATGCGCCGCTGGTTCTGGCTGTCGGTGTACTCGGCGACGGTGTCGGAGGCGTCCAGGCCGAGCAGCCGGCCGTCGGGGCCGTAGCCGACCGGCGCCCCGCGATCCCCGCCGTCCCAGAAACAGATCTCGTCAGCCCGTGACGCGGGACCGAGCTTCGGATCGTACAGCTGATAGCAGCTCCACGCCAGCCACGGCTGGTCGCGCGGCAGCGGTAGCACGGTTTCGCCTGGCAGCAGCATCGTGCCAGGGATGCTCAGCGCGGCCAGCTCCTCCGGCGAAAACTTGCGGTCGCCGAACTTGACCACCAGCAGCGGCCGGCCGCGCTCGGCGATGGCCTTGAGCGGATCGGTGCCCACAGGCACGTCGATCTCGATGGGGCGGTTGGCTTCCGTGGGCAGCGGCAGGGCGTTGTCGGGGCGTTCGAGCGCCACGGCCTTGGTCACGAGGGCGTCGGACAGGACGCTGCGGAAGTCCTCGTCGCGGAAGAGGAGCGCGGCGGGGTGGTCCGACAGCTTGAGCGACGGCGGCAGCACGAAGGAGCCGCGCACCTCCAGGGCAGGGTAGAGCTTGACGCCGGGGAAGCGCGGCATGCCGCTGACCTCGACGCGGTAGGCGAAGCCGGGCCGCAGGCCGACGGTGCAGGGCGCCTCGAAGGTGCGGCCGGCCGGACCGTCGCGGTAGAAGGTGACCTTGACGCCCGGCGGTCCACTGAAGCGCACGAACAGCAGCGGCGGCGTGACCGGAGCGGCCGGCACCAGCGGCTGCGGTTGCGGCACCTGCCCGAGCGCCGCGGCGCCGCCGACGAGCAGCAGACCCAGCGCGAATAAGGATCGGCGGCACATGGCATGATCCTGACGTGAGAGGGGTCATTGCTTTCAGCCGCTTGCCGTGGGGGCAGGCTGGAAAGCCTGCTCCACGGCAAGCGGCTGAAAGCTGGGTCGAAGCGCTTGCACAAAGCGCCCGGGGCTCAGTGTCACTTCTGGCACCCGCCGGCGCCGCAACTGCTGCCGGGCTGCGCCGCCAGGCTCGCCGACGTCGGCATCGTGGTGAAGCCGGCTTGCTGCACCGAACCGCTGCCATCCATCCGCGACATCGGCACGCCAGGCAGGCCCGGCACGTTCGGCACCGTCGGGCCGCCACCGTTCGGTGCCAGGTTGGGCGGCAGCATCGGGCCGTTGGGACCGAACGGCACCATGCGGCCGGGCGGCACCATGTTGGGCGGCATCATGCCGGGCGGCATCATGCCGGGCGGCATCATGCCAGGCATCGGCGGCAGACCGGGGTTGGGCACTGGTCCGGGTTGACCCTGCGGAGCGCCGGGGCCGGGCGCGTCGATCGCCGGCGTGTTCGGCGCCTCCTGATCCAGGTTGCCCATGCGGATCACCAGCAAGATGCTGCCGCGCCGCAGCGCTTCCTTGATCGGGTCGGCGCCCGGCTCCAGCGTCGTAGAGATGACCTCGCCGATGCCGGCCGCGGCCGCTTCCTGGTAGGTCGGGTCGGGCAGGTAAATCACCTTGACCAGATAGTTGCCCATCGCAACCTGCTTGAAGTCCTCCGGCGTGAAATCGATCGGCACCGCGTTGTGCGACAGGAACGCCTCGGTCTTGGGGTTGGCCGGCACCACCTCCAGCGTCGGGTACAGCTCCAGACCGGGCAGCCCCTCAATGTTGCTCAACTTCAGGCGGTAGATGGCGGCCTGCAGGAAGTTGTAGCGGCCGGGCGCCTCAATGGGCGTCGGCGAGTAACTGGGCTTGCCGTCCGGGCCAACGCTGAACCAGGCAACGCGCATACCGGAGGGCCGCACGAAGCGCACCTGCGTGCGCGTGTTGGCGGGCTTGAACGGCAGCTTGCCCGGCATGGCGCCCACCGCCGCGACCGCGCCGAGGGCCGGCGGCGGGAAACCGGGCATGCCGGGCGGTCCCATCATGGGCATCCCGGGGCCGGGGCTGGCGCCAGGCATCCCAGGCATCCCGGGCATCCCAGGCATCCCGGGCATCCCGGGCATCCCAGGCGGTCCCATCATGGGCATGCCGGGCATCCCGGGCATGGCCGGCATGTTGGGCGGCGACAGCAGACCGCCGGGCGGCACTGACATCGCCGGCGCCCCTCCGGGGCCGGCCGGGATCTGGGCGGACACCCGCTGCAGGCCGCTGGGCGTGTTGATCTGCACCATCTCCAGCGGTATGCTGTTCATCATCATGGACCGGGCGACCTTGTCGCTGTACGGCCCTTGCGGCACCTGGTACGGTGATACCATCGGCACGCCCTGGCCCCAGGGACCGACGGCGCCCGGGATCATCGGCGGCCCGCCGTAACGGGGCGGGGGGGCGGCCATCGGTGGACCGGCGTCCGGTCCGCCGCCGGCAGACATGCAGCCGTTGCCGGCCGCCAGGAGCATCAAGACGCCCGCGATTCGTTTCATGGAACCGTCCCCCTCGCCTACCCCACGAGGCTTCGTTGTCCCGGTTTGCCGGAAACCCGCCGCTCCCCCGCGGCGCGAGCCCGGGGCGGCCGGGACCATTCGTCTTTATCCCCGGGTGACCTAACGCTATACTCGACCGCCTTTCGGATCGAACTTTCGTCAAATCCGGAACCGGTTCTCATGACGCGGTACTCTCTTTGGCTGGCGCCCCTGGTGTGCGGAGTCGTGTTGCTGCTGACCGGCGCGCTCGACCGCAAGCCGGCGCCCGTGTTGCCGCCGCCCGTCACCGACCTCGGGCCGTTGCCTGACGGGCGCGACGCCCTTCAGCTGCTCGCCGCGGCCGGCGCCGCCTACAACCCGCAGCGCGTGCCGTGGCAGCGGATCGACCTGTGGCAGCGTGTGCGAACCGACGGCGGCCACCACGAGGTCCGCGGCCGCTACCTGACCGCGCCCGGCTGCCGGCTGCGCCTGGAGCTGGAAGTGCAGGTGGGCAAGACCCGCGCCGCGGTGCAGCTGGTCAGCGACGGCCAGCGGCTGTGGCAGCGGCAGGGCATTGGCGGTGACGAACCGACCGTGACGCAGGCTGGAGCTGCCCACGCTGCCGAAGGATCACCCCGACCCCGCCGCCTTCCCGGCGCAGCGCGAGCGCTACCTGCACGAGCAGAGTTTCGGCGTCTCGACGTTACTGCGGCTGCTGCGCGGCGGCGGCCAGGGCTGGCAGGGCAAGCTGGCGAAATGGGAAGGGGTGGAAGTGCTGCACCTGAGTGCGACTTGGCCGGCGGCTGAGCCGATGAGTCTGCCGCCGGTAGAGGGGCTGCGGCCGCCGCCACAGGCCCGCCGCGTCTGTGTTTTCCTCGACCCGCGGACAATGTGGCCGCGGCGCGTCGAGTGGTGGGGCGAGACGGCCGAGGGCGACCCAGTGACGTTGGCGGAACTGGAGTTTCGTACGCCGGTGCTGAATCAGCCGCTGTCCGCGGCGGAGTGCCGGCAAGCGTTTACGTTTGTGCCGTGAACGCCATATTACCCCGGCAGCTAACATCGTCACGTAGGACGGCTCTCCAAAGCCGTCCTACGCGTTGAAGGCGTCGGCGTCAAACTATTTCTCCGCTTCAAATCCTTACGAAAATCTTGTTGCGGTACAGCCACAAGCACATCAGCCAGAACGTCAGCCCATACGCCAGCGCCTGCAGCACCGGCTCCCACAGCGGCCCCGCCGCCAGGAAAATCCGCGACCCGAGATGCACCTGCCAGGTGTGTGTCGCCCACGGCTTCAGCAGCTGGCCCATGCAGTAAATCGCCAGCGAGTTGACACCGACCACCACCAGCGGCCACGTCCAGCGCCGCCACTCCAGCACGTCCACGACGCCGTACAGCGCCGCCAGAATCAGACAGCACCAGCCCGTCGAGAACAGCGCCCACGACGGCGTCCAGATACGCTTCACCAGCGGACAGACGCCCGTCAGGTTCAGCACCTGGCCCACCACCAGCCCGGCGACGCCCGCGAGCAGCAGGATTTGCAGCTTGTGCCGCGCCGACCGCGGCCCGCGCAGCAGTCGGCCGCACATCAGGCCAAACAGCATCGTCGCCAGCGACGGCACGAAGTTGATCGTCTGATAGCCGCCGTTGTTGAACGCGAACCGCTGCGGCGCCGGCAGCGTGTTCAGCACGAACAGCGCCGAGTCCGTCGGCAGCACCCGCTCGACCACCCAGGCGAAGCCGTCCCATACGTGGACCGGCATGTTCAGCAGCACCAGGTCGAGTTCGTGGCCGACGTTGGCATTCTTCTGCCAGGCGGGGGCCACGCCGGTCAGGTAACCTTTCTCGACCCACTCCGGCTTGATGCCGAGGGTCGGGTCGCCGTGGACCGGGTCAATGCCCGCGCTGGGGTAGCTGGCGTACAGCAGCCAGGTGCCGAGCAGCAGCAGCGCCGCCACCACGACCTGGACGCGGAAGGAGTGCTTCCACAGCAGGTACAGCGCCGGATAGCCCAGGCCAATCTGCGTCAGCACGTTCATGAGCGACCAGTTCGTGGAGCGGTCGAAGTTGGAGATCAGGAAGATGCCGAGGACCACCAGCAGGAACGACCGCCACAGCACATGGCCGAACAGTTTGGCCTCGGACTGGCCGGACTGGCGGCGCTTGCTGAATGAGAACGCTGCGGCGACGCCGACCATGAACATGAACGACGGCTGAATCAAATCCCAGAAGCCGCAGCCGACCCATTCGACGTGATCGAATTGATGGTGGACCGCCTGCCAGACGGGAGCCGAGCCCGCGCCGGCGTCCAGGTGACGCTTCGCCGTCGCGGCCAGGCCGAAGCCGTTGAACGCCAGCGCCACCATGATGAGGCCACGGTACACGTCCAGCGACTGCAGCCGTTGTTTCAGGAACTCCGGCTTCGCCTCGGGCGGGGCCGCCGGCTGGGGTTGCGCTTCGGCGACCGGCGCCAGTGGGGCGGAAGGTGGGCTGAGCAGAGCGGCGCCGTTGTGTGGGGTGTCTTGTCCCATGTATGGCCTCCTCGCTTACTTCGCCGGCATGTGCAAATAGACCGCCGGGTGCATCGTGTACAGCCGATAGCCCTTGCCGTCATGCACCAGGATACCGCTCGACTTGTTCTCCGCCACCGGCTGCAGCGGATTGTTCGGGTACTTCTCCCAGTTCAGCAAATCCGTGGACGTGGCGACCGCCGTGCTCCACTGCCGCGCGTTCGGCCCCTCCCTGGCCGTGCCGTGATAGTAGGCGTAGTAGCGACCCTTGTGCTTGATGATCTGGTTGAGCGCGATCAGGTCGCGGTCGTAGGCGCCCGGTCCCGGCTTCAGCACCGGCTCGTCCTGCACGTTCCGCCACACCTTCAGATCCTTTGAAGTCGCCAGCCAGACGCCCAGGTCGCGGCGCTCGTAAAAGAGATACCAGGTGTCTTTTTCCTTCCAGGCGGTCGGCGTGCCGTAGGGGCCGGGCGGGATTTTCTCGCCGTTCTTGAGCCGCACATCCAGCTGGCCGACGCGCTTCCAGGCGACGCCGTCGTCCGAGACGAGCAACTGGGCCAGGTCGTCCTTGCCCTCGGCGAACATGTAATACTTGCCGCCGTCCTTGACGATCATCATGTCCTCGACCCAGTGGTCCTTGTAAATCGGGTTCTTCGGGTGGCGCGTCCACTTGATGCCGTCCGGTGACGTGGCGTAGCCGAGCATGCACTGGCCGGTCTTCGTGCCGTCGTAGCCGGTGTACCAGAGTTTGTACTGGCCGTTCTCGATCAGGATCCAGCCGCGCTCGCGGATTTTCTGGTCCCAGGCGCCCTTGGGGCCGGCCGTGAACACCGGCGCCTTTTGGTACGGCTTGAACCGGACCAGTTCGGGCGGGAATTTTTCGCCCTGGGGCTGCCGGGCGGGGGCGAGGGAAAGCAAGAACGCCGACCCCAGCAGGGCGGCGGCGAGCGCCCGGAAACGGCGGCTCGTGCTCCGTGGCTTCATGCGGACCTCGGTACGGGGGTGGCGACGGTTTCGCACCATCATACCACGCTGGCCGGGGCAAGGGGCAACAAACGTGAACGACCGGAGGGCGCGCAAGTTGGCTTGCGCGCCCTCCGGTCGTTCACGTTCCTGGCTCGCTTTTCAGTTCAGGTACTGAACTCCGGCCGCCGTTTCGCCAGCTGGGCCTGCAACCGGGCGACGATGCTGGAGTGCATCTGACTGACGCGCGACTCGCTCAGATCGAGCGTGGCGCCGATCTCCTTCATCGTCATGTCCTCGTAGTAGTACAGGATGATGATGAGGCGTTCGTTGCGGTTCAGGCCGCGCGTCACCAGCCGCATCAGGTCGCGGTTTTGCAACCGGTGGGTCGGATCCTCAGCCTTTTTGTCCTCCAGGATGTCGATCTCGCGGACATCCTTGTAGCTGTCGGTCTCGTACCACTTCTTGTTGAGGCTGACGAGGCCGACGGCGGTGGCATCTCCGGCCATTTTTTCAAACTCCTCCAGGCTGACGCCGAGCCGAACCGCCATCTCGTCGGCGGTCGGCGGCCGGCCCAGTTCCGCCTCCAGCGCTCTTGCGCGACTCCTCCAACCGGGTGTGCTTGCTGCGCACCAGGCGCGGCACCCAGTCCATGGTGCGCAGTTCGTCGAGCATGGCACCGCGGATGCGCGGCACGCAGTAGGTCTCGAACTTGACGCCGCGCTCCAGGTCAAAGGCGTCGATGGCGTCCATGAGGCCGAACACCCCCGCGGAAATCAGATCATCAAGATCCACCCCTTCCGGCAGCCGGGCCCAGATGCGCTCGGCGTTGTATTTGACCAGCGGCAAGTACAGCTCGACGAGCTGATTGCGTAACTCAATGGACGGCTCGGCGCGATAGTCGCGCCAGAGTTGCTGGACGTCCACGTCAACGTGTGTCACCATTGCCATCCTCCCTGATGTTCGGCAAGCGGTGTCGCGGTCGTCCCGAAGCATCGGCTGAGGTGCGCACCCCGAACCGGCGCCGCCCGCCGGGCGTGGCGTGCGGGACAACAGATCCGCGTCCGTCCGTCAGGCTGCTGGCTGCGGCGCGGCGGGCCGCCTGGTTCCCCAAACCAGGGCCGGCTGACGCGCCCCCGACCGGACGCCGCGAACAACCAGGGCGCCCCACCGGGCCGAGGTCCCCCCCTCGACACGGCGGCGCACGGCGGGCGTGGGCCCGTGCCGGCGCGCGCTGACTGCATGTGCGGCTCGCTGGATCGACCTGACCAACCGCTTACCTAACCCCGTCCTTGGAGTGCCGCCCGTTTGCCGAACCGTCCCTGTCCCGCGGACAGAACCTGGCCCGGCGCTTCCCCCGGCGGCCGCGACCGACTGGGCAATCGCTTCGCTCCGGTTTTATCGACCGACCTCCTCTTCGCGCTGGAGAAAAATCAGTGAATTCCAGTCCGGTTCCCTGCAATCCGCCCTGGGCATGGACCGCCGCAGTGCTCCCCCGAGCACTCCGATGGAAAGGGTGATCCCCCGCTGGGGTCGTCGCACCGGCACAATTGGCGAAAAGTGGAAGACGGCCTATACCCGCCCTTCCAGGAGGTGTCCAGAGGAGATTTCCTCATTTCCTTATGGGTGTGCCTTGCCTTTGGATTTTGGCATTTGCGGGCGAGCGGCGCGGCGTCCGCCCGCCGGTGCTTGGAAGTACCGGCGGGCGGACGCCGCGCCGCTCGCCCAATTCCAGAGGCACACCGGGCAAATCATCGCGGGTGATTCATCGAAGTTTGACGGTCCCGTCTGCCGATGAGGCAGCAGAGGATTCGTTCTCGACCAGCGCCCGCTCGGTCCAGCTACAGGGAGGTTTGAATGATGGCCCCGCACCTGCGCCTGTTCACCGCCGCCGAGGCCGGCCCTGCCGACACGCCCGCGCCCACCGTACGCATCAGCCTTCGCGACATGCTGCCGCTCATTGCCCTGGCCCAGCGCCACAACTATCTTTGGCTTCAGGATTTTCTTGATGACGAGGTGTGCGTCACGGAGGATCTGTACGACATTCTGCGCGCCTTCCGCGCGTACCGGCCCTCCGCGTGACGACCGCGCCGCGGCCGGCCCCCTGCGAGTCGTTCGGTGGGTTGGCATGCATGGGCGCGAAACTGAAAGAACTGCTGCGGCAGGGCCAGCTGACACGGGTTATGGGCCTGGGCCAGCTGTGCGACCCCAAACTGATCGAGATGATCGGTCACACCGGCTTCTGGGATGCGGTGTGGCTCGACCAGGAGCACGTCGGCCTGACGGTGCCGCAGATCGAGCACGCCGCTCGCGCCGCCCGTCTGACCGGTCTGGATTCCTTCGTCCGCCTCAACGCCACAGACTATGCGGTTACCATGCAGTGCCTGGAGGCCGGCGCCGGCGGCGTCATGGCCGCCCAGGTCCGCAGCCAGCGCGAAACCCAGGATGTCGTGCGCTGGAGCAAGTTCCACCCCGAGGGCCAGCGCGGCGTCAACGGCACCGGCGCCGACGGCCGTTACGGCACCCTGCCCCTGCTCGACTACTTCGCCCGCGCCAACGCGGACACCTTCGTCGCCATCCAGATCGAGAACGTGGAAGGGCTCCAGGACGTGGAGCGCATCGCGGCGGTGCCGCACGTCGATGTGCTGTTCATCGGCCCGGCGGACCTCAGCCAATCGATGGGCATCCCCGGTGAGTGGGAGCACCCGCGCTTGTGGGCCGCGTTCGAGCGCGTGGCCGCGGCGTGCCGGGCGAACCACCGCCACTGGGCGATTCTGCCGATGAATGTGGACTTCGTGCGCCGCTGCGTGGCGCTGGGCTGCCGGATGCTGTCGCTGGGCATCGACATGTGGGTGATCCAGCGCGGCCTGCGCGCCTTCCAGGATGATTACGCTGCCGTCACCCTGTAACGGTTCGGCGCCCAGCCGCCCAGCCCGGATGATTCACCGCGGAGCGCGCAGAGAACACACAAAAGAGCATCCACAGATGACACAGATGCACGCAGATAAAGACCTTTGAACTCGGTCTTCTCGCTGCGTTCTCTGCAAGATTAACTTGACTAATACTCCCATCCTAAACTATCAGGCCAAGGGCAATCAAGATCAACAGGGCCGCCAGACAGGCGTAGGCCGCAGCCACACTCACCCGGCCCCGCGCCGGCCCCAGGCCGAAGTGCGGCCCCTGGCGGTGCCACAGCCACAGGCCCACCGGGACCATTACCACACCGAAGCCCCACAGGCACCATGCCGGCGAGCCATGCCGCAGCATCACGCCAGCGTCCCCCAACCGATCAAACGAACCGGCCGCGATGTAGGCGCCGTTGGCGATCAGGCAGAAGCCGGCGAAGAACCGTAGCAGGTATGCCCAGCGCCAGCGCAGGACCGCGGCCATTCCCCAGGCCGCCAGCGGTAGCACACAGCCCAGGACCGGACCGGCCCAGACGACCAGCAGCGGGCTGGGGTCGCGGGCCAGGTCGGTGCGCGAAATCGTCAGCGGATGCAGGACCACGCGGGCCACCTGGCCGCCCGTCAGCCACGCCGCCGCGACGTGGCCGAACTCGTGGACGGCTTGCATACCGAACCAGGAGGCCAGCAGGGTGGAGAGGATCAGTATAACCTGGTGCAGCCGCTTCATCCTGCCTCCGCGTGGAAATGACAACCGATCCGGATTAGTTTACAGTGAGGAGGGCGAGTGCGTCCGGGGCCGATCCGTGAGACGACACGGAGCGCGGAGGCACCGCCCGCACGAGGGAGACACCATCATGGCGGTCATCATCACCCTGCCGCTGTTCGGCAAACCGGGCTACGAACTCGGCGAGGGCGTCGAGGTCAGCGGCGAACAGGTCCGGCAACTGGGCCGCGAACTGGCCGAGCGCCTCGACACCGTGGCCGGACTGCTCGACAAGCTGACGGCCGCGGGCTGGGACGCCCAGACCGGACTGTACGACGTGATGCTGAGTCACCCGTTCCTGCGCACCGAGGCGGAGGCCCGCACGCAACTGGACGGGCTCGGCATCGACCCCGAGGAGGTTTCGCTCGACGAGTTCGAGGATGAGGACGAGGAACCGGAGATGGATGAGCCCGAGGAGGTGTGAGGACGACGAACCCGGTTGCTCGATGGGGCACTTTATCGTTGCCGGCAGCGCGGGACCGCAGGACAATGGCAGAGGTTGACCGTCCGCTTTGACGATGCCGGCCCGCGGGCATGAGCCTGCCTGTCCCAGAGCCGGCACGCCCTACCACACCAGGGGAAAGGAGCTACCAATGCGCCTCGTCTGTTTCGCGGCGGCCGTCCTCACCCTCACCGTCCCGACCAGCGCCGGCACGCAGCAGCGCGACAAGGCCGCCCACCTGAACGGCAAGTGGCACTGCCTGCGGATCGAGTCGATCAACGGCAGCCAAGCCGCCAACTTCTATTTGAAAATCGAGGGCACCAAGGCGTCCTGGTCGGCGCCTAACCAGACAGCCCTGACTGCCACCGGTAGCGCAACCATCGACCCGGACGCCAATCCGCCGCGCATGGACATCACGCCGGAGTACGGCATCTACCGCCTGGACGCCGACACGCTGGTCCTTTGTCTCTGGCCGAACGCGAAGGATCGGCAAACCACCTTCGACCTGTCCAAACAGAACCCGCCGGGCCGGGTGCTCACTTACCGTCGGGTCAAGGAATGATTGCAGGTTGGAAAGAGGGGGAGAATGGAAAGAAAAACAGAGTCAGGCAATATTGCCCGACTCTGTTCAGTTGCGGCGGCCGGATTTGAACCGACGACCTCCAGGTTATGAGCCTGGCGAGCTACCACTGCTCCACGCCGCGCCTTGGGTGAGTCACTCGCTTCGAGATTCCCTTTACGGTTTTCACGGAGGAGTGACTCTACACTGCTATTATACCCTCGATTCGGGTTCCAGGAACAGTCCACTCAAAATAATTTCTTTTTCGTTCCGACAAAGGTCTGCCGCAGGAATTTGGCATTCCCAGGCGAGCGGCGCGGCGTCAGCCCGCCGGTGCCGGCACCGGCGGGCTGACGCCGCGCCGCTCGCCAAAATCCTGCGGCACATCGTTCCGACAACCTTTGCACTGACAGCTTTCAATCAATTCATATTGTGCCCAGCCATTTCAAAGGAGGGCTGGCTCATGCGAACGTTGTTCAGCGGGCTTCTGGTCTGCGCTGGGCTCTGGGCAATTTGCGGCTGCGGAACGCTCCTCGAAACGGTTGATCGTGAATCCAGAGAAGGTCGCGGCAGCCCCCCTGCGGTTTACGCTGGGGTTCAATTTGATGCACGGGTTCTCGCCGCAACCCCCGAGCTTCTCCAACGCCCGGATGAGAATCCGGCGCTGATAGCCCTGTGTGCTGCCTTCTGGCTGTTTGACTTGCCAGTCTCGGCTATCGTAGACACCCTGGCTCTACCATTCTCTCTCAGTGCCGCCGCCGGTCGGGTGGAAAAAGGCGGCGCGGTTCAATAACACGACTTTGCCCAATTCGCGTTCTTGAGCCGCGCACTGCTCTGACGGGGACAGGCACGAGCATCGTAAGTCTGTCGGTGCGGTCCAGCACCGGCCTACGGCGTCCGGTACAACACGCCGCCCTTCATCACCAACCGCACCCGCCGCAGCGCCGTGATGTCCTGCGTCGGGTCGCCCTCGACGGCGACGAGGTCCGCGAGCAACCCCGGCTGTGCTGCCCCAAGCGTTTTCCGCAGGCCCATCACCTTCGCGTTGTCCGACGTGGCCGCTTTCAGCGCCTGCACCGGCGTCATGCCATAGTCCACCATCAGTTCCAGCTCGCGCGCCTGGTCGCCGTGAGCGAACACGCCCACATCGCTGCCGTTGATGATGGTCACGCCCGCCTGCAGCGCCGCCTGGAAGCTGGCCCGGTGCGCCTTCAGCGCCGCCGTCTCCGGGTTGCCTGGACGCCAGCCGCCGTACTTCGCCATCGCCTCGGTGGCCGCCAGCGTTGGGCACAGCGCCACGCCGCGGTTGGCCAGCAACTGCATCACCTCCAGGTCACCCTCGGTGCCGTGCTCGATGGTCGCGACGCCCGCCAGCGCCGCCAGCTTCATGCCCTCCTTGGTCGTGGCGTGCGCCGACACCGGCACCTTCGCCTGGCCGGCCACCTCGACGATGCGTTTCATCTCCTGCAGCGTGAATGTCGGCCGGGCACCGCGGCCGGGGCCCCAGAAAAAGTCCGCGTAAAACTTGATCCAATCGGCGCCGCGGGCGATCTGGTCGCGGATCACGCGGATCAGCGCATCCATGCCATCGGCCTCCTCGGCGCCCTGCGGCACGCGAATCTCCGGCGTGAACGATCTCGGCGCGTAGCTGCCGGTGGCGACGATGGCCTTCGTCACGACCAGCAGCCGCGGCCCCGGGATGATGTTCTGCTCGATGGCCTGCTTGAGCCCCACGTCGGCGTAGCCGGCCCCCTCGGTGCCGAGGTCGCGCATGGTGGTGAAGCCCGCCAGCAGGCCGGCGCGGGCGTGGTTGGTGGCCCGGCAAATCCGCAGCGCCAGCGGCTCCTTGAGCACCTGGTCGTCCCACTTCGCCTCGTTGTACGGGTGCAGCAGCAGGTGCGAATGGGCGTCGATCAGGCCGGGCAGCAGCGTCATGTTGGGCAGGTCAATGACGCGAGCGCCGGGCGGCAGCGTGACCTGATCGGCGGGGCCGGCGTCGGCGATTTTGTCGCCGCGGACGACGACCACCCAGCCGGCGTGCGGCTTCGGGCTGACGCCATCGTAGACGCGGGCCGGCTTGAGGACCGTGACCGCGGTGGCCTTCGGCTTGCCCTTGCCTTTCCCTCGCGCGGGAGTGGCCGTCTCGAACTCGGCGGCGAAAGCGTTGCGAGGCTTCTTCGGTTGAGGCGAGTTGATTTGGGCCGTCGGCTCTTGAGCGCAACCCAGCACGACGACGCCCAGCAGCAGGCAGACGAAAGATGAGCGGTTCATTGAGTCCTTCCTCTCGGAGCCTGAACGCGAAGGGGTTCACTCTTTTGCTTGGACAGTAAATAATTCGCCAGGATGTTGGATACAGGTGACCATTTCTTTCCTCATCTCGATTTCACAAATGCAATAGTCAATGCACAACCGGCTGATCGGTAGTTCGGATAATGGCGTTTACTTCTCGTGCTGTCGGCGGGCCAAACGTAAATGAAGTCAACCTGTCTCCGGCCGTTTTCAGCCCGGCTCGCTGAGCGCCGCCCGGTGGCGGACGCGCGGCAGCAACGGCAGCATGAGCAGCAGCAGCGCCGCCCCAACGGCGTAGGGCAACAGATGCGACGCCTCCGCCTTGTACAGCACCAGGCCGATGAACGGCCCCAGAATGCGCGCCAGCGCTGACGCCGACTGGTTCACGCCCAGAATTTCGCCCTGCCGCCCCGGGTCGCTGAGCCGCGAGATCAGCGCCTGGATCGACGGCGTCAGGAACGCGAAGCCGACCACCGCCACCGTCAGGCTCGCCAGGAAGCACGCCAGCAGCAACTCGAACTCCGGCCGCGCCCCCGCCCCGGTCAGCACCGCCACCACGCCCAGGCTCGCCACGCCCAGACCCATCAGCCCGATGCCGATCGCCATGAACGTCAGCTCGCTGAGGCGCCGCGCCAGCCGGCGGTACAGGAAGCCCTGCGTCATCAACAGCACGAAGCCGACGTAGGCGAACACCAGGAAATTGTCCTTGTCCGGCAGCTGCAGAATGTCCTTGTTCAGCAGCGACAGCGTTGCCTCGAAGCTGCCGAAGCCGAACGTCGCCAGGAAGAAGATCAACACCAGCGTGCCGACGGCGGCGTCGCGGAAGGTGTGCCGCAGCGCCAGCACGTTGAAGCGCTTTTTGACCTGCGAATAATCGCTGGCGGCGCGCGTCTCCGGCAGCAGCGCCACGGCCAGCGCCAGCGCCAGCCCCGACAGCGCCGCCGCCACGTAGCCGACGGCCCCGAGCACCTGCGGGAACCACTGCAGCGCCGCGAAGCCCACCAGCGGCCCGAACGTGAAACCGATGCCGAACGCCGCCCCGATCAGCGCCATGCCGTGCTTGCGCTTCTCCGGCGGCGTGCTGTCCGCGATCACCGCCTGCGCCGTGCCGATGGTCGCCCCCGCCGCCCCGGCCCCGAGCCGGGCCAGGAACAGCAGCAGCAGCGCCAGCTGCGGCTGCTCGTCGCTGCGCTCCAGCCCCTCGCCCAGCAGGAAATAGAACACGACCGAGCCGGCCAGGCCAACCAGCAGCACCGGCCGCCGGCCGATCCGATCCGACAGCTGGCCCCACAGCGGCGCGAACACGAACTGCATCGCCGAGAAGGACGACATCAACAGGCCCAACAGCGCCCCCGCCAGCGCATCGCCGTAATGCAACTGCCCCTGCAACAGTTCGTCGCCAAAGCGCGGCAGCAGCGGCAGGACAATGCCGAAGCCCAGCAGGTCGATGAACACGACCAGGAAAACGATGCCCAGCGCTGCGTGGTTGCTGCGCGGCGACGGCGGGGGCGGGGTCGCGGTGATTGACACTTCGGGTTGCATGGTTAGCCTTTTTCCGCTCCGGGCTGCTAAAGCGTATGCCCTGCGTGTAGCGGAAGTCGCCAGACTTCCGAACGGCGCCGGACGGAAGTCTGGCGACTTCCGCTACACGCGGGGCAACTCGCGCTAGACAAACATCAACATCTGTTCATTCATCCACGGCGCCGCGGCGTCGCTCCAGGTCGCGCCGTTCCCACAGTCGCTAGACTGCGACCGTCGTGCCGATATTTCCGCGCCGCGGCCGCCGGACTGTCGTTGACCCCATCGCGGTCGTGCGGCATCTTTACCCGATGCGACTGCGTGTACTGCTGTACGGGATGCAATCATGGCCGCCTTTGACACCTTTGGGACGAAGACTCTCAGTGACACCAGTGCCCCGCCCACCTTCCTGATTCTCGACACCGAGAGCGTGCCCGACGGCCGGCTGCTGGCGAAGATCAAGTATCCCGGCGCGGACCTGCCGCCCGAGGAGGCGATCCGCCGCGCCCAGGACGAGGCCCGCGACCGCTCGCACACCGGCTCCGATTTTCTGCCGGTCAGCTTTCACTTCCCCGTGGCGGTGTGCATCCTCCGCGTCGGTCTGGACTACGGCCTGCAGGCGCTGACCTGCCTGGACGCGCCGCACTTCCGGCCGCGGAAGATCGTGGAGGAGTTCTGGCGCGGCGTGGCGAGTTACAAGGAGAAGTATAAGGAACGGGTGAAACTCGTCACCTTCAACGGCCGCGGCTTCGACCTGCCGCTGCTCGAACTGGCGGCGTTCCGCTACGGTTGTGCCGGCCGCGATTACTTCCTCAGCAGCCGCAACCGCTTCGGCGGCGGTCATGTCGATCTGATGGACTGGCTGACGAATTTCGGCGCGGTGCGCATGGCGGGCGGCCTCGATCTGCTGTCGAAGTTGCTCGGCAAGCCGGGCAAGATGGAGGTGGCGGGCGATCAGGTGTATCAGATGCATCTGGCCGGTAAATTGCAGGAGATCAACGACTACTGCATGTTCGACACGCTGGACACGTACTTCGTGTTCCTGCGAACGCGGGTGATGACCGGCGAGTTGACGCTGGAGCAGGAGCACGCCGCGGTGGTCCGTGCCAAGCAGTGGCTCACCGGCAAGGCGGACGATGTGCCGGCGCTCAAGCAGTACCTCGACAACTGGAGCGAGTGGGAGCCGTGGCCGTGATGTCGCAGACGCCCATGACCATCCGCTCGTGGCGCCAGAGCAGCAGCTCAAACGCATTGGCGTCCCCGGTGGCGGCGAAGTGCCGGAGCAACTCCCCGTCCTGGGTGTCCGCACTCGCGTGCCTGGACGTCAGGTGATGGATCAGGTCTGCAACGGGGGGGTCGATGTAACCGGAGCAGATTGGCGGAATTGCCATACGCGCGGAGGTGGGGCGGACCGAAATACGCAAACTCCGAGCCGCCGGAGGCGACGTCCATCGCCGTGCCGCGTTGCTCTTCTTAATCCTCGGCAGGCGGCCGGCAGAAAAGCATGCCCAAAACGCGCAAGCGCGGGCGGAGGCCGCGTGTACTATCAGAAGGCTCGGGCGGCAGCGAGCCCCAGGGAACTTTGGCTCAAGACCGTTTGGAGTCTTGGAAGCCTTGCCAGGAGAACGACGACCATGAAGACGATCAGTCTGCGTATCTTCGGAGCCCTTCTTGTCCCGGGTGTGCTGTGGGTGATCGTGCCCGGCGTCCGGGCGGATGACCCCATTGATCGTGTGAACGCAACAGGCCAGTATCAAGCCGAACTATTCCGGGAAACGGTGCAGCAATACCAGGATCTGCGGACTTTTGCTGACGAAATGAACCGCATGCGGCAGGACACGCAACCGGCACCGCCGGTGGCAGGACCGGTGGCGGTCCCGCCGAAAGCGCCGGTGGCAGGACCGGTGGCTGCCCGTCAGGTTAGGTTTCCCCCACAAGCGGTCCCGCAGCAGCGCCCGATGCCGCTGGATCCCGTTGCGTTTCAGCAGATGGTGCGCCAGAATCAGGAGAAGGTGCGCCAGCAGATTATGCAAACGCAACAGCAGATTCTGCAAAGGCACCAGGAAATTATCCAACAACAACAGCAGCACATCATGCGCGTGCCGCAGTAGGACACAGTTAGGTCGAATGGCATATCAGGGATTTGGCTGAAGCTGTTGGATCGGTCCTGCTTCGCAGTCGGCCGGTTCCATCGCAAGGGCCAGCCAGATCCCCCGATCGTCCCGGAATGCCGTCAGCTTTTGGGTGCGTCGGTCGGATCGACATGCGCGCGCAAGCCGAAGGACCCAGCGTGCGGAGGTCCGACGCACTTTCTGGCCTACCGTTGCACTGACGTGGTGGCACGTCTGAGACCAGAATCCTGTCCTTATGTATCAGATGCAAGAGTTCCGATTGCTTTCGCAGTCATGACGTAACCACATATCGCTTTGGGATTTCGGCTCCGGCCACGAAGCTTAACTTCCCGATCTTGCACATCTGGTACACGTTAATGCGGAAGTCCGGACAGGTGCTGACCAGGCAATACGCGTCCGTCGGTGTGAAGCCGTGCTCGCTGATGAGCCAGTCCATCAGGTGGAACGTCGCGGTCTCGACGGCGACCTCCAGCGGCCGCGCCGCGAACAGCGCCACCAGCGCCGCCGGCTTCTCGATGCGCATCCACGGTATCCGCTTGCCCTTGATGAGGTCCAGCTGCGACGCGCACGGTCGCCTTGGTCTCGGCGGCGGTGCCGGTGAACTCGGTGTCGCCCTGGCTGGCGTGAACGTCGCCAAGGTAGAACAGCGCTCCCGGATGGTGGATCGGCAGGTAAATCCGGTTGCCGGGACACACGTCGCGGATGTCGAGGTTGCCGCCCCATTCGCCCTGGCCGTCGATGCTGGTGGTCACCTCGCGATCCGGAGCGACGCCCAGCGTGCCGACGAACGGCGTGATCGGCCACGACAGCCGGTCGTTGAAGTGCAGTGTGCCGTCGCGCGTCGTGCCGCTGGGGCCGGGCGTATGGCGGAACACCTTGGTCGTGTAGCCGGCGGACAGCTCCGGCCAGCGCGTCGATTCGCCCAGCGGGCCGCGCTTCGGGCCAATGGCGATCCACGAAGAATCGTCCACCAGAATGTCTTCCAGGACGACCACGAGCGTGTCGCCGCGCTCCGCCCCGTGCAGGTAGACCGGGCCGCCGATGGGGTTGGCCTGCGGCGGCGTGCGGTCGAAGCCGGGCCGCTGTGCCGGGATGGCCTTGTCGGCGGGCGTCTTGAAGTAGCCGGTGCTGGCGTCGTAGGTCTCGACCTCGAAGCTTTCGCCGGGCCGCACTCGCAGCAGCGGTTCATCGCGCCAGTCGAAAGCGTATTTGCGGGCCTGTTCGCGGAGGATGCGTTGCACGGGATGCCGTCCGTTCCTGGGGTTGGTGGGATCTGCACAGGGTTTCGTCAACCGTTGTCCCGGCCGGGCGAGCTTCCGTATGATGCAAGGGACCGCGGGCCGAACAATCACTGCACAGGCAAATTTGCTTGGCCGGGTCGGTCGCTGTCAAGCGGAAAATCCGTGAAATGAGCGAAGGCCAAACTTCCGTCAGCCATCCCCTGACGCCACCGCTGTTGACCACCATCGCCGCCGCCCGCCAGGCCGTCGCGGACGCCCGGGGCCGCGGCCTGACCGTCGGCCTTGTGCCGACCCTCGGCGCCCTGCACGCCGGCCATGCCAGCCTGCTCCGCGCCGCCCGCGCCGAAACCGACTTCGTCGTCGCCTCGATCTTCGTCAACCCGACGCAGTTCGGCCCCCACGAGGACTTCCATCGCTACCCGCGGCCGCTGGAACAGGACCTCGCCCGCTGCGCCGCCGAGCGCGTGGACGCCGTCTTCCACCCCGACGTGGAAACCATGTATCCCGAGCCGTTTTACACCTTCGTGGAGGTGCCGACGGTGCAGGACGGCCTGTGCGGCGGCCGCCGGCCGGGCCACTTCCGCGGCGTCGCCACGGTGGTGCTCAAGCTGCTCAACATCGTCCGGCCCGACGTGCTTTACCTCGGCCAGAAGGACGCCCAGCAGGTGCGCAGTGCTGCGGCAAATGGTCCGCGATTTGAATGTCGAAGTTGCGGTCCGCGAGTGCCCCACGGTGCGCGAGCCAGACGGGCTAGCACTCAGTTCGCGCAACCAGTATCTTGACGCTGACCAGCGCCGGCACGCCCCCGCGCTGTACCGGGCGCTGGCGGAAGTGCGGCGGCGGATCGAGGCCGGCGAGCGCGACGCGGCGGCACTGCGGCGGCTGCTGGCGGAGCGCGTCACCGCCACGCCGGGGGCTCGGCTGGATTACGCGGAGGTCGTGGACGGCGCGACGCTGCGGCCGCTGGATCGGCTGTGCGGCGAAGTCCTGGTCGCCCTGGCGGTCTTCTTCGGCAGCACGCGCCTGATTGATAATGTTCTTCTTCACCTGCCCGCGGCGTCGGAAGGATGAAGGATGAAGGACGAAGGATGAATAAAGACGGGGTGCATTGGTCTTTATTCATCCTTCATCCTTCATCCTTCATCCTTGTTTTGAGGGGCCCTCATGGTGCATCTCCTGTTCGGTCCTGAAGTCCGCCTGATGCTGCAGGAGAACGACGCCGACGGCATGGCCGCGTTCCTGGAGACGCTGCACCCCGCCACCGTCGCCGAGGCCCTGGCCGATGAGGCCCTCACCGTCGAGGAAGTCTGGCGCTTCCTCAAGCACACCAACGTCCGCACCCAGGCCGCCATCTTCGAGTATTTCCCCATCGAGTTGCAGGTCAAGCTGGCCGAGGGCGCCGGCCGCCAGGACATGGCCCACCTGATCGAGAAGATGTCGCACGACGACCGGGCCGATCTGCTCCGCCGCCTGATGCCGCGCGTCGTCGAGAGCCTGCTGCGCCTGGTGGACGAGGCCGACCGCCGGGACATCGCCCAGCTGGTCAGCTACCCCGAGCACTCCGCCGGGGCGCTGATGACCACCGACTACGCCTGGGTGCCGGCCAGCATCACCGTCGGCGAGGCGCTCGACCGGCTCCGCCTGCAAGCCCCCGACCGCGAGACGATCTATTACGTCTTCGTGCTCGACGACCAGCGCAAGCTGCAGGGGGTGGTGTCGCTGCGCGACCTGATCCTGGCGCCGCGGCACACGCTCATCCGTGACATCATGGACAAGGAGGCGGTGACCGTGAAGGTTACCGACGACCCCGAGCACGTCGCCGCGGAACTGGCCCGCTACGACCTGATCGCCATCCCGGTGGTGGATGCTGACGGCCGGCTGATCGGCATCGTCACGCACGACGACGTGATCGACGTGGTGGTGCAGGAGGCGACCGAGGACGTGTATCGCATGGGGGCGGTCGGGCCGCTGGCGGAGAACTACCTGGAGGCCAACTTCTTCAAGGTGTGGCGCAACCGGGCGGTGTGGCTGGCGTGCCTGTTCATCGCCGAACTGTTCACGTTCACGGCGCTGGCACACTTCGAGGACGCCATCAAGGCCATCGTGGTGCTCAGCCTGTTCGTGCCGCTGTGCATCTCGACGGGTGGCAATTCCGGCTCGCAGGCGGCGACGCTCATCACCCGCGCCATGGCGCTGGGCCAGGTGGACGTGGGCGACTGGTGGCGAGTGCTGCGGCACGAGCTCGTCATGGGCGTGGCGCTGGGGCTGGCGCTGGGCGTGATCGGCTTCGCCCGCGCGGCGATCACGACCACCGACACGCTGAGCAGTCCCGAGAAGCGCACCGAACCCTTCTTCATCCGCGTCCCCAAGAACCAGCCGCTGGCCCCGGACAGCGCCGGCGCCTTCGACGTGCCCACCGGAATCGGGGCGGAGGACGTGACGAAGGTTCACAAGAAGATGGTCGTCACGCTGCCGAAGGATGGTTCGGCGGGGAAGGTCAAGGTGCGCGAAGAGGGCAATCACCTGCTCTACGAATTCCCGGCCGACTCGGAGGTCAGCACGGAGGCGGTGAGCCGCTGGAGCCTGGCCATCGTCATCGCCCAGGCGGTGTGTCTGATCTGCCTGTGGGGCACGCTGGTCGGCTCGATGCTGCCCATCGCCTTCAGGCGCCTCGGCGTGGACCCGGGCATCGCCTCCAGCCCGTTCGTGGCCACCTTCGTGGACGTGACCGGGATTGTGATTTACTTCTCGATCGCCAAGGTGTGGTTGTTGAGCTGAGGCAATGATGCGGCGTGTGTGCGTGTTTTGCGGTTCGCGGACGGGCGACGGGCCGGTCTACGCCGACTGCGCCCGGCAACTGGGCGCGGCGCTGGCGCGGCGCGGCCTGGGGTTGGTGTACGGCGCCGGCAACGTCGGCCTGATGGGCGTGCTAGCCGACGCGGCACTGGCACAGGGCGGTGAGGTGATCGGCGTCATCCCACGGGCGCTGGTGGACCGCGAGCTGGCCCACGCCGGGCTGTCGCAGCTGCACATCGTCGAAACCATGCACCAGCGCAAGGCGCTGATGGCCGACCTGAGCGACGCCTTCGTGGCGCTGCCGGGCGGTTACGGGACCGCCGACGAGCTCTTCGAGATCCTGACCTGGGCGCAGCTTGGCATCCACCAAAAGCCCATCGGTCTGGTGAATGTCGCGGCCTTCTTCGACCCGCTCGTTGCCTGGATCGACCACTGCGTCCGCGCAGGCTTCATCCGGCTCCAGCACCGCGATTTGCTGGCGACGGCCGCGGAGCCTGAAGCCTTGCTCGATCTCCTTGCCCGGTTGGAGCCCGTCCCCCAGCTGCCCAAATGGATCGACGACCGGGACCGCTGAGCGCCTGCGCCGGCTCGGAAACGGACCCCTCAGGCTGAGAACAGTTCCATGCCGTCGATCACCGCACCGGCGATCTGTTGCTTCGTAATCAAGCCGCGGACGCTGTTGCCGAACACCTTGTCCGCACCGTCGGTCACCACGGCGACGGCGGCGCCGGTGGCGCGCAGGCGCTTCATGACCTCGAGGAGCGGTGTGTCCGCGCCAACCGTGACGAACCTGCGCTCCGCCAGGTCGGCCAGCGTGTCTGGTTTCTCCGCCTGCCGCGACGGCCGCAGTACCGCGTCCCGGGTCAGGAAGCCGACGAGCCCGTCCGGCCCCTCGACCAGGAAGCAGGAGACCTCTGGCCGCTCGGTCGCGATGCACGCAAAGTCCTCGACGCTGTCATCGGCCGGCACGTTCATGAATCGGGTGTCCATGACATCCCGTGTCTTTTTCAGAGGGTAGAAGTTCGCCTGGAGGGCGTCGGGGATGTCGTGACCCCGGCGGGCGAGCTTCTCCGTGTAGATGCTTTGGCGGTGGAGCACGGTTCGGACTCCATAAGCCAGGGCCACGGTGATGGTCATCGGGATAATCACGGTGTAGTCCAGCGTCATCTCGTAAATCATCACGATGGCGGCCAGGGCCGCCCCGGTGGACCCGCCGACCACCCCGGCCATCCCGGCGACGGCAAACGCGGCCGGGTGGATCGGCAGTTCCGGGAAAAGTTGGCGCAGGACCAGCCCGTAGACCCCTCCCAGCGTGCCCCCCAGGAACAGCGCGGGGGAGAAGACGCCGCCCGAAGCGCCCGAGCCGAGCGTGAGCGAAGTGACCAGCAACTTCAGAGCGAACAGGACCACGATCAGTAAGACCCAGGTCATTTCTCCCTTCAGCACGTCCTGCACGGTGGCATAGCCGACCCCCTCGACCTGGTAGTGTCCCGTGCCCAGGAACAGCCCGTACATGATGACCCCCACCACCAACATGCCCAGCATGTGGCGGGTGTAATAATTCCCCGGAATCCGGTTCTCGAAATAGTCTTCAAAGGCGTAGATGGACCGGATGTAAACCACGGAGACCAGGCCCGCGAGAACGCCCAGGCCGGGGTAGAGCAGCAGGACAAGCACATCGGTGGGATGAGTGCCGGAGGCCTGGAGAGCGGGCATCACGAAGGAAGGGTGGTCGCCGAGGGCGATCCGGGCAATGTACGAGGCCGTCACCGTGGCAATGGTCACCGGGACCAGCGTGCGCGCGCTAACTTCGTGGAGCATGATCTCCACGGCGAAGAGCACGCCGCCGATCGGGGTGTTGAAGGTGGCGGCGATGCCGGCCCCGGCGCCTCCGGCGATCAGCGTGACCCGCTGCCAGATCGGTACGCGCAAGACCTGGCTGAGTGTGGAGCCGAAGGAGGAACCAATCTGGATAATGGGCCCCTCCCGGCCCACCGACCCGCCGCTGCCAATCGACAGCGCGGAGGCGAGCGACTTGACCAGCGCCACGACGGGCCGGATCACGCCCTTGTGATAGTAGATCGCGTCCATGACCTCGGGCACGCCATGCCCCTTGGCCTCCGGGGCGAAGTGGCTGACGAGGAAGACAACGCCGACGGCCCCCAGCACGGGCACCAGGATGACGAACGGTCCCCAGGGGCTCGGCGGCGTGTGGGCGTTGGCGTCGTACAGCAACGCCCACTGGCCCAGGAAGAGGAGGTTGTGGAACAGGGCGATCAGGCCCCGGAACACCACCGCGCCCAGGGCTCCCACAACCCCGATCACGACCGACCAGGTGTAAAAGCCGAGCGGGCCGAGTTGCCTGGCCGGTGCCCCCGCCTGCGCGTTCATCAGTCGCCTCCGGTCTTCGCGCTCCGGTCACTTCCACCCCAGCAAGGGCAGCAGGACAACGCTGACGGCCACGGCTTGTGTCACGACGAGCGCGGCACCGACCCCTGAGTGGCCGGCAGGTCAGCGTGAATCCAGGCCTCGGCCTGCTCGGCCTTGGTGTGATCGAAGTAGCGAACCGTGGCGGTGGTGAAGGGCTTGCAGAACGTCGCCATGCCGCGTTCCCAGGCCGTCTCACCGACCAGCGCCAGCCGTTCGATGTCCTGGAAGTGTTTCAGGTCGAACTTGATGTCCTCCCAGAGCGCGCCGGCCGTCCAGCCGTGGAAATCGTGCAGCTGAACCAGCATCCGCACCTTGCCGTGCTGCTTGATCAGGCGCTCGACTGCGGGGGTGACATGCTCGTAGTCCTCCTTGGTGAGTTTGCCCGTGAGCTTGATCGCCACGATCTTCCCACCAGCGTCCTCGTGCAGCTCGACTGACATGGCCCGACTCCTCTCCTGGTTGAAAAATCCTTCTGCCGCCGGTCTTCCTCCGGACGACGCCTGCTTACTGCTTCAGAGTCAAGTGTACTGGGCGGGCCCATCAGCTGCCTGCCAACTTTTTTGCATAGTAGTCCTTATCGACTTCCAGATCGACCTTGCGCTGCTCCAGATCTTCCAGGAGGAAGCGGTACAGGTCCAGATTGGCAGCGCTGCCATTCCCGGTTGGCGCACGGAGCTTTTCTTTCTCGAACGCAGCCAGCAGCGTTTTTTGCCGCTGGCCCAGTCGATAGAGCTGGCCATCGATCCGCGCGAGCCGCTGCTGCAACACCTCCCGTCGCTCTTGCGGAGTCAGGGCAGGACCAAACGGGATGTTGCTCTCCACCTCAAGCTTTTCCCGCGGCTGTGGCGAAGAGGCCACGGGGGAGATGACACCCAGCAACGTGAGTACCCCGAGGGTGCCCACGCCCAGACTGAGCAGACAAAGGACGGCGATGAGTGTGAACAAGATCGAGCGCCGCGCCTCCGCCTGGGGAGGAACCATTGGCTTGTGAGAGAGCGTATCCATGACGAATCCCCCCGTGGAAGAAACATCCAGAGCCGCTGTTATTCACGGTCAGGTTGCTGCTGACCGATAAATCGGTCAGCAGCAACCCGACCCTATACTGGAACGATGCGGTCAGCGCTGGCCCACCGTCTCGCGCCGGTGCGCCGCCTGCGCCAGTCGTTCCGGTCTGGGGGCGCCGGGCTCCGCGTCCTCCAGTTCGAGCTTCAGATTGAGGAATTGCAGCAGATCCTTGAGACTGACGATGCCGACCAGGTGATCGCCCTCGGTCACCATCAGGCGACTGACGCCGCCGCGCTGCATCTTGCTCAAGGCTTCCAGGGCGTCGGCGTCTGCCGGAATGGTCAGCGCCGGCAGATCATTCATCATCACCTCGCCGACGGTGTGCTCGGCCCACTCGCCGCGCGGAATCTGATTCAGCACCTGGGTGGTGACCAGGCCCTCCGGCTGGCCATTCGACGCCACGGGGAACGCGCGGTGGTGGTAACGGTACACGTAGTCATCAACCCAGTGCAGCAGGTCGAGCGTCGGCGCGACGATAACGGGGCTGGGGTTCATGAAGCGCCGCACCGGTTCGCCCTGGAGCGCCTGCCGGATGAGCACTTGCTGGTAACCGCTCCGGGCCGCGCTGTTCAAAAAAAGCCCGATCAGGACGCACCAGATCCCGCCCCAGTAATCGTGGGAGAAGAACTGCACGACGCCCCAGGCGATCAGCAGCCAGGCAAAGGCCTCACCGGCGAAGGAGGCCCAGCGCGTCGCCCGCCGCACGTTGCCGGTGGCGGCCCACAGGATCGAACGCAGGACACGACCGCCGTCGAGCGGGAAGGCGGGAACCAGGTTGAAGACCAGCACGATGGCGTTGATCGTGGCCAGGTAGCCGAGCACAACCACGACCGGATGCGGCCACCCGCCCTGATAGCCCACCACGGCCAGAACCCAGAAAATGACGGCCAGGACCGCACTGACGAGCGGGCCCGCCACGGCCATGAGGAACTCGGTCGCGGCGGACTGTGGCTCGTCGCCGAGTTCGGAAACCCCGCCGAACAGGAACAGGGTGATACCGTTGATCGGCATCCCGCGCGACCGCGCCACCAGGGCGTGGCCGAACTCGTGCAGCACAATGCACGCGAAGAAGGCCAGCGCCGTGATCAGGCCCATGAGCCAGTAGTCGGCCGCCGCCAGCCGGGTCGTGTCCCCCGGAAAGTAATCGTGCAGGACAACGGGAAAACCCTCGGCAAAGCTCAGCGTGAGCAGAGCCAGAATGATCAGCCAGCTCACGTCCACGCTGACCGGAATCCCCAGCAGGCGAAACAACCGCCAGCGCATACCAAACATGATGCTCCTCCAATCGTGACACAGGATTCTTCGGCGCCCCGGTAGCCCTCAGGCAGTTTTCTCCGGGAACGGCGCTTTCACGACCAGCACGGGGCAGGCCGCCTTGCGCACGACCTGCTCGGCGACGCTCCCTATCAGCAGGTGCGCCAGCCACGAGCGGCCGTGCATGCCCATCACAATCAGGTCGCACTTGACTTCCTCGGCGACACGAAGAATCTCGGCGACCGGGTCTCCGACTTCCAGGCGATACCTCACGGGAACTTTGGGGTCTGGTGCTTGCACCTGGCGTAACTGTCGTTCGAGCGCGGCCCGGTCGCCGCCGGGGGGCGGCACCAGGTTCCCGCCGGGACCGAGCGCCGGCGGCACCTCGACGTGCAACACGAGCAACCGGGCGCCGTGGTCCCGCGCCAACGAACAGGCCAGGTGAAACGCATGCTCAGCAAGAGGCGAGTAATCCGTGGGGTGAAGAATGGTGCCGATTCGGAGCATCGCAAGCGGCCTCCCCGGGCGGCTACGCACTGGCTATTAAATGGTTGGTAGCAAGTGGCGTGCCATTTGCCCGGGCAAATTACGGCTGTCGTGCCTTCGTCGTCTTCCTGGAGCGGTTCACGAAGGGCAGGCGCACATGACGTGGCACGGCTCTCCAGAGCCGTGCGGTTTCCACCACGGCTCTGGAGAGCCGTGCCACGGTTTGTGGTCCACGCGCTGGCGAACCGCGCTAAGGGCTACTGGAGTAGAGGAAATGCCCAGGAAAAACCTGGGATTGTCCGAGAATCTGTCGCCATCGTCCGGCAGCACGCCACGGCGAAGCGGTGCCGTTTGCGCGGCCTCCTCACGGCATCTCGCCGGGCAACTCCGGCGGCCGCGTCGCGCGGAACTCGAACGGGTCCGGCAGCACGAAGCGTGCGAACGGCTCCGGCGTCGCCCGCACCGGCACCGGCTCCGCCAGCACCGCCGCCCGGCTCACCTCGCCGGTCACGTCCGTCAGCGGTGCCCGCTCCGGCTGGAACTTCGCCAGCGGCGGCAGTTCCACCGGCGCCTCGACGTTGACCGATGGCAGCCGCACCAATGGTTTGGCCGGCAGCGGCTGTTGCTCCGGCGTCGTCGTGTCCGTGGGCTGGCGCGACAGCGGCGCCTCCGCCGGCAGTGACCGCGGCAGCAGCGCCACCTGCGGCAGCTCGGCCGGCAGCCGGGGCCGGTCGCCGCGGACGGCCGCGGCTGTCGCCAGCGGGTTTTCGAGGAACGCGGGGGCGGCCAGTGGCTTCCGCGGCTGTTTCTCCAGCGTCCAGGGCGTCGGCGGCGCGTCCGGCTGCAGAAACTCCGCGACCGCATCGCTGGCGGCCGGCTGCTGGACGGGTGCCTTCGCGGGCGCCGGCGCGGCCTTCACTGTGGCGGCGAACAGGTCGCTGCGCGACGGCACCTTGCAGCAGTCTGGCACTTCCTGGGTCTTTTCTGAAAATTTGATCGACAGGCCCGGTCTGAGGGCGAGCACCTTCGGTTTCTCCGCCTTCGACTGGTCCTCGACGGGCGGGACCACCTCCGTCGCCTGCCGCGAACAGCCGGCGGCCAGCGCCAGCGCCGCGGCCAGGAAGACCCCGCGAGAAAGCGCGTTCATCGACAATCTCCAGTCCGTAGTGCAGGCGTCCCGCCTGCGGGGCGGAATAGCAGGCGGGACGCCTGCACCACGAATTACTTCGCCACCTCAATGACCAGTTTGACTGGCGTGCCGGGCTTCGGCAACACCTTCGTGTTGGTATCCAGTTTCAAGAACTTCTCGTATTGCAGCGTCAGACTGGTTTGGAAGACGCACTGGTTGGTGACCGGGAAGATGGTGATGAGCGTGCCGGACAGGTCGGCACCATACATCTTGTCATCCTTCTCCGGGTCGGGTTGCGTCAGCACGGAGCCGGTGAAGCGCCATTTGAATTTGGCCACGGGCTTGCCGTTCTTTTTATCCACCAGTGTCTTTTCAATGGACACGCGCCTGGTGCCACCGTCCGCCGTGGGCAGGTCCAGGTAGATGTTGCACTCCGGCCCCTGTGGTTCCTCCTTGGTGTCGCCCATGCGCGGCGTACCGGGCTTGAGGCCGAGTTGCATCAGGGCCTTGTGGACATCGCTCGGCTTGGCCTCAATGGTGACGACGGTTTCATGGGCCTTCTTGCCCCTGGGGTGCGGCCAGCAGGCGATGACCTCAATGGGATAGATTTCGCCCTTGAGGTGTTCCAGTTTGCGCGGCGCCACCCTGGCGTCGATGGTGACGGTGCGCTTGGCCTTGTCCACAACGACGCCGGACTTGCCGGCCCCGCCCTGCCCCGACAGCACCGGCGTCAGCGCCAGCAGCGCAACCAGCAGCCCTGCCATGCGAATCCGTGTCATGAGATGGCCTCCTTCGCTTTTTTTCTGCCGCAAGCGGCAGAATTCAGATTTATTCCCCAATACACACCGCCGCGGTCGGCTGGCCGGCGTGCAGGCCTTCCAGGTTGCAGGTGGCGACGTACACCTTGCCCTGATGCACCGCCGGGCCGCCGTAGATCATGCCCGGCGCTTGCACGTCCGGGTGCTTGCCCAGGTCCAGCGTCCAGCGGCCGCCACCGGTCGCCAGTTCGATGGCATGCACCACGCCCTTCAGGTCGCCAACGTACACCGTCCCGGCCGCGATGGCCGGCGGCGCGAAGCAGTTCGACTTCGTGTCATACGTCCAGCGCGAGCCGCCGTCCGCCAGGTCGTAGGCCCGCACCTTGCCGTCGGTCGCGGTGACGACCGCCAGGCCGTCCGCCAGCGCCGCGCACGACAGCACGCCCGCCTTGAGTTCCTTGCGCCACTTCACGGTGCCGTCCGCCAGGTGCAGCGCCACGACCTCGCCCTTCGCTCCTTTGAGTGTTTTGGTGTCATAGTTGACGCTGCTGCCGGCGACCACGACCACGTTGCCAAGCACCGCGGCGCCGCCCCAGGGATTGTACTTCAGCGGCGCCTTCCATTTCGTGGTGCCGTCCTTCGCGTCGAGGCAGTACAGCGCCCGGTCGCCGACTTTTTCCAGGTCCAGGAACGCCGTCGCCGCCAGCACGCGGTCGCCCACCACCAGCACGGGCGCATCGACGTGCCACTTTTCCTGGCCGACCTGCCACAAGCGCTTCGGCAGTGCCTTCGGCAGCTGGTCCTCGGTGGGTGGCACCGCGACCTCGTCGGTCTTGCGGTCCTTCTCATACTTGGCGAGCAGCTGCTTCCAGCGCTCGCTCTGGATTTTACGCACCTCCGCGGGCGTGCGCTCCTTGCCCTCCAGCGTGATGCGCTCCAGGTCAATGCACAGCACGCCCGCGGCGCCGCCGCCAATGTAGACGCGGCCCCGGTCGATGGTCGGCGAGCCCTCCAGATGGACGAGCTTGCCCGGCACGGGCAACTGCCACTGCGGCAGGCCATCGCTGACGTTGAGGCAGTGAAGCTGGGCGCCGTTGGTCTGGTGCATGCCGTCGCCAAAGATGAGGCGGTCGCCGACCAGGCCGGGCGAGCTGACGGTCGGCCGGTTCAGGTACGGCGTGGTCTTCGACCACAGGACGCGCTTGTCGGCCTTCGGAGCAGTGCTCAGGCAGGCGAAATAGGCGACGTTGAAGGCGCCGAGTCCGGAGACGAAAAGTCGGTCGCTGGCGGGCACGGGCGCGGCGATAAAGTGCTCCTTCGTCTTGAGCGCCCACAGCACGCGCGGCGTCTTGGGGCCGGCGACGTTATCGGTGTTGCCGGTGCGCTGGCTGTTGCCGCGATAGGTAGCCCACGGCTCGACGGCCGCGGCGGGCAGCACGAAGGCGAGCACGGCCAGCGCGGGGAGAAGCTTGCTCATCACTGCGGATTCCTTGGTCAAGGGGTATCACCACAAAGACACAAAGAACCACAAAGGAAATGCAAAGCGTATTGAACAAATTTCTCTCTTTGTATTTCCTTTGTGGTTCTTTGTGTCTTTGTGGTGAATCCAATTCACTTCACTTCCGGCGTTTGTTCGTCGATCCGGCCGCGCACCGGGCGCGCCGTCACGGTGAGGTCACGAGCGCGCGTCAGCCCGGAGCTGTAGCGCACCACCACCCGGTACGCGCCCGGCGGCAGCGCGAACCGCGCCTGCGCCAGCCGCTGACCGCCGCGACCA
Organism: uncultured Gemmataceae bacterium; assembly: GCA_963750165.1. Classification (GTDB taxonomy): domain Bacteria; phylum Planctomycetota; class Planctomycetia; order Gemmatales; family Gemmataceae; genus CAVVPN01. The sequence continues at coordinate 187,590 of CAVVPN010000004.1, forward strand.
TCGCCACCTGAAATCTCCTGCACGCCAAACGATTTTCCTTGTTTGTCGGTCACCTGCACCCGGCTGCCGATAACGCCGCCGCGCCCGGCCACCGCCAGCGTCACCGGCGTCCGCTTCGACGCCGGCGGACTGCCGAGCAGCACGCACGAATCCTGGCCCTCGTTGTTGAAAACCATGTCCAGCACGCCATCGTTGTTCAAGTCCACCAGGCACACGCCCTGTGTGTTGAAGATGCGCTGATCCAGGCCGACCGCCTCCGTCAAGTCCTCGAAGGTGCCATCACCCTTGTTGCGCAGATAGCGGTTCGGGCCGCGCAGGCAACCGATGACCAGGTCCAGGTGGCCATCGTTGTCCACGTCGCCCCACGCCGCGCTGGTCGCGTGAACGTGCAGGTTCGCCAGCGCCCCGGCCTGCGCGGTCACGTCCGTGAAGCGGCCCTTGCCGTCATTCTTGAACAGCTTGCACTGGCCCGCTTGCGGCACGAACAGATCGGGGTGGCCGTCGCCGTCGAAGTCGCCGAAGACCGGCCCGACCTTGCCCGGCCTGTACGCGATGCCCGAATCCCGCGACCGCACGAAGCGCGTACCCGTGTTCAGCAGCAGCATGCCCGTACCGGCACCGTACAGAACATCGGCCCGGCCATCGCCGTTCACGTCGCAGACGGTCAGCGTGTCGCCCTTGACGCCGGCGCCGATGCCCTCCGGCCCCAGGCCGAACTGCGCGGACACGTCCGCGAAATGCTTGCCCTGCGGCACCGCCGCCTCCAGCTTGCCCGCCTGGAAGTAGAACGCCCAGTCGCCGTCACCATTGCAAATTTTCAGCAGCAGGTGGTTCTTGCCCTTGTTCAGCTTGAGGACAGCGCGGTCCTGGTCCGGCGCGATACTGCGGTATTCGTTCCGCGCCACGATCCGCTTGCCGTTGAACCAGACGGTCAGCGTGTCATCGCTGCCGAAGGACGCCGGCAGGTCCACCGCGCTGTCCGACTCGATCTCGCGGTACAGGTAGACGGCGCTCCAGACGTTGTTCTGCGGCCGGAACAGCGTCAGGTTATTCACCTGGCCGTCCGCGAAGTCGCGCTGCTTCCAGACCGCCGGCTCACCGTTCTTGCCCTGATACTGCTGCCGTAAATCGACCGCCTTCTCGACCGGATGCACCGTCGTGAAACCGCGGCCGCCGGTGTTGTCGAACGGGCCCAGGTAGTGCCACTTGCCGAGCGTCACCTTCGGCACCGCGGGCGGCTTCTGGTCGCCAACGTTGCGGTACAGCCGCAGGCCGTGGTAGCCGTTGCTGAACAGGATGTCCGGCTTGCCGTCGCCGTCGGCATCGATCCACGCGGCGGTGGTCACGCTGTAGTACGGCTCCTGTGGCAACAGGTGGCTGTCGTCGCGGAAGGCACCGCCGCCGAGGTTCGTGAACAGCTTCGGGCCGCCGGACGTCGCCAGCAACAGGTCCGGCTTGCCATCGCCGTTGTAGTCCGCCCACACCACGGCGCGACCGCCGCTCGCCCCCGGGATGGTGATCTCGTTCAACGACTCGCCCCCGTTGGCCAGCACCGCGACGCGGGCGCCGCCGAGCAGGCACAAATCCGCCTTGCCGTCGTCGTTGAAGTCCACCGCGGAGATTCCCTGGGCCTCGGGATCGACGCGGCTCAGCGCCGAATAGTGCGTGAAGCCGGGCATGCCGTTCAGCCGCCGAAAATCCTCGCCGCCCCAGCCGACGAAGTCGCGCTTCGGGTTGTAATCCAGCAGCTTCAGGCTCGCCTTGACGCGCTGGATTTTCGCCCGACGGCTGTGCAGGTCGTCCTTGTTGCCATCGACCATGCACGGCACGATGACTTCCTTGCCGGCGACGATGGCCGTGACGATGGCCGCCAGCTTTTCGGGGTTGCCGGCGAAGCTGCGGAGCAGGAACGGCTCGCCGTGGACGTGGTTCCACCACTCGCCGCCGGCGGACGACTGATACCACCAGGTGCCGATGCACGTCTCGCTGGCGCCGCCGTTGTGGAAGAAGACGGCCAGCTTGCCGGGCTCGGCCCAGTCCATCGGCGGTTTCCACTCGTTAGGCCGCAGACCGCCGCGGCCGATGTTGTGCTTGATGACTTCCTGCGGGTGCTTGTTCTTCAGGTCGCGCACCTTGCGGTAAATGATGAGGTTCTTCTCGCGGTCCACCGACTCGACGCGCATGAGCACGACATGGCTCGACTGGGCGATGACGGAACCGAGGCTCATGGGGGCCTCGACGTAGGCGTGGCCGGGAGGCGTCAGCACCGCCGGCGCCAGGGCGCCAAGGATCACGACCGCCAGGCACAGCAGGCGCGTGGGTTTCAACATGACTGCCCCCTGGTTGTCTGCCGCAAGCGGCAGAAAAGACACGTTTCACTCGCCCTTGATCTTCGCCAACCGCTCGGCCGCGGTCTTCGCCCAGGTCGTCTGCGGGAAGTCGCGGACCACGCGCCGCAGTAGCGCCGTCGCGTTCTCGGTCTGCTTCAGTTCGACGAAAGCACGGGCCGCCTCCAGCAGCGCCACCGGCGTCAGTTCCTTGTAGTCATACGTCAGCGGCACGACCATCAGCTCGTTGGCGGCGTCCGCGTAGCGCTTCTGCTCCAGCCGGCACAGGCCGATCTGCAGCTGCGCTTTCGCCCCCGTCTCGGTCAGCGTGTCCGTCTTGACGCGCGCGTACAGGGCAATAGCCGGATCGTACTGTTTTTGCTGCTGCAGCGCCCAGGCCGAACCGTAACGCGCCTCATGCACCCACGGGCTGTTCGAGAAGCGCTGCACCAGCACGTCGAACGCCTGCCGGCTCTTGTCCCAGTCCGACACGCGGCCGTAAGCATGGCCCAGCCGCAGCAGCGCCCGGTCGCTGACGCCGGGCACATTCTGGAACGGCTGCGCATCGCGGAAGACGCTCAACTGCTTGACCGCCGCGGCGTAGTCCTTCTCCGCCAGCAGCACCTCGCCGGCCCGATACCGGGCCTGTGCCGCCAGCGGGCTCTTGACGTTCTGCGCGACCGCATTGAACTGCGCCAGCGCCGCCTTGAGATTGCCTTTCGCCATCTGGCAAACGCCCAGCCGCAGTCGCAGTTTCTCGGTCAGCTCCGGCGCCGGCTCCTTGTCGAGGCCGTCGTTGAGCAGTTTGATGGCCGCGGCGTAATCGTGGCGCTGACCGAACAACTCCGCCAGCTCGAAGCGGGCGTCGGTCGCCAGCGGCGCGTCGCCGAAGTCGTTGATGAGCGCCCGATACGCGGCCTGCGCCTTCTTCTCCGCCGGCTGCACGGGCACCTTCGCCAGCGGCACCGCCGGCGGCGGCAACGGCGTCGTGGTCGGGCCACGCTGCTTGAGCGCTTCCTGAATGAGCACATCGCGAGCCGCCTTGATTTCGGGCTCGGCCAGGTCACGGTAGCCCCAGGCGACCTCGTACAGCATGCGCGCGCGGGCATCGACCGGCGGCTGCTTCGCCTTCCACTGCTCCGCCTGCACTTCGAGGTACTGCACGCCATCGCGGAGCAGTTTGGCGCCCTCATCGTACAGTTTGACCTGTGGCGATTTCGGGGCCCGCACCGCGGCGAAGCCACCCGCCTGCCGCACCTTGTCGCGGCCCTCTTCCAGCAAACACTGGCCCAGCCGCAGCGCCGCCTCCGCCGCCTCGGGCCGGCCGGCGAACTGCTTGACGACGCTGTCGAAAACGCCGCGGGCCTCGCCGTATTTCTTCGCCTCACGCAGCGCGACGCCGTGGTGGTAGCGCAGCACGGCCACCCAGCCGGCGCGCTCGTTCGTCAACTGCGGCTCGTACTGCTGCCGGGCCTTCGCCAGCAGGTTGATGGCGTCGTTGAGCCGATTCTGACCGCGCAGCAGCGTCGCCAGCTGGACGTGTGCCAGCGGCGCGACGTGCGTCTTGCTCCACGGGTCGCGCGTGAAGTGGCGCAGGTCGTTGTCCGCCGGGCCGGGGTTATTCAGCGCGACCCAGCACCTGGCCCGCTCCAGCAGCGCCTGCGCCTGGATCGGGTTGCCGGGCTGCATTTTGGCGAGCATCCGGTCGTACACCCCCCTGGCCGCGTTCAGTGCCTTGATGCGCTCGGGCGGCTGGCCCTGCAGCGCCGCCAGCCGCTGATGGCAGTAGCCGAGCTTGAGCAGGGCGTCCGGCGTCTGTGGATGGTTGGGCTGGCCGCTCGCGAACTCGTTGAGCAGGTCCGCCGCGGTCTTTAACTGATCCTCCAGCTTGCCGACCGCCAGCGCGTCCTCGGGCGTCGTGGCCGGCGCCAGCCGCAGCAGACAGTCCGCCATCACGAATGGCACGGTCGCCAGTTCGCCGCCACGCTCCGCCTGCGGGATCGCTTCGAGGGTCTTTTTCGCATTTTCCAGATCGCCCTTGCGGTAGAAGGTCATGCCCAGGCCGTAGCGGGCGAAATTCACCTTCGTGAACTCTGGATACTTCTCGATCACCTGCTGGTAGCGCTTCGCCGTCTCGTCGTACAGCGCGGCCAGCGCTTTTGCGCGGTCGGGCAGGTTCGGGTTCTTCTCCGCGGCCAGGGTGCGGAAATAGCTGTTCTCGGCGTGGCGGAACAGCACCGGCCCCGCCAGGATGCTGCGGGCATATTTCTCCAGGAAGCGGCTGACTGCCTTGTCGGACTCGTTGAAATCGCCCGCCAGGTGCAGCGCCGTCACCAGCCGCTGCAACAGTTCCTGTTCGCGCTGCGGTGTGATCTTGTCGGCCAGCAACTGGCCGTAGACCGCCGCGGCTTCCTTGTATTGCTTGATGCCCTGCTGCGTGTCAGCCAGTTCCAGCAGGATGTCGGTGCGGCGGGCCTTCGCCTCGGGGTCGGTCGCGGCCAGCTGCTGCGCCCTGTCCGCCGCCTGGCGAAAACCATCCAGCGCCGCCTTCACCGCCTGCTCATGAGCGGGTGCCGCCGGCGGCGCCGCACCGACGCGGGCCTTCGACAACCAGAACAGCACCTGATCGTCCAGCCGCGCTTCCTTGCCGAGCAGTGGCGCCAGCGTTTTCAGCGCCTCGCCGAACTCGCGCAACTGCACCTGACAGAAGCCGAGCCGCAGCCGGGCCTCCGGCAGCATGGTCGAGCCGGGGTACAGCCTGGCGAAGTCCGCGAAACGGCCACGAGCGTCGCCGAATTTGCCGCCCTCGTAGAGCAGCACGCCGAGATAAAACGCGGCCCGGCTCACGTGATCCGGCGCCGGCTTTTGCAGCAAGTCCTGCCATTGCGCCTTGAGCGTCGGATTCTTCTGCACCTCCGGTTTCGTCAGCGCCACCTGGGCCAGCTTCTTGTTGCGGGCGTAGTCGTGCAACACTGCTTCGTAATGCAGCGCAGCCTCGGCGCGCTCGTCGGCCTGGTGGTGCGTCCGCGCCAGCAGATAGCGGGCGTGCGTGCCGTAAACGGGGTGCGTGAACGGCGCCAGCATCACCAGTGTGGTTTCCGCGGCGGCATAATCCTTCGCCAGAAAACTACCGAAGCCGTGCAGGTAGCGACCCAGGTCGCGGAAGCGGCTGCGCACCGGCACGGGCTCCTTGACGAACGGGGCGGTCAGTTCCTGCGCTTCCTTGCCCTTGCCCAGCCGCAGCAACATCTCAGCCTCGTCGCAGCGGGCGCGGAGGGCCCACTCCAGCACGGGCGGCAGTTCCTTCTGATCGGGCGGCAGTTTCCCGGCGCGGGCGGTGAAGGCCAGGCGGGCGGCGAAAAATTGTTTGCCGGCGTCATCGAAGAACTTGAGGGCGGCCTGCTGTCGTTGTGCCCGCTCCTGCGGTTTCGTCTGGGCAATGGCCAGTTCCTGCACGCCGAGGCCGCGCAGGGCGACGCCCAGGTGATAGACGGCGCTGGCGTGTTCGGGGAAGTTTTTGTTGGCAGCGACGGGCTGGAGCAGATCGCGGGCCTCGGCGTACTTCCTGTCGGCGCCTTCGAGCAGCACCAGGGCGAGGCCGTGACGGGCGCCGGCGGCGTCCTTGAGGTTGCCGAAGCGCTGTAAATATTCGCGGAATTTGGCGGCCGCGAAGGGATAGTTTTTCTCGTTGAACGCCTTGCGGGCGCTGTTGAGCAGCAGGTCGGCCTGCTGTTCGTTGGTGAGTTGGGCGGCCGCAGGGCCGATGGCGAGGGTCAGCAGCAAGGCGGCGAGGAGGCGAGCGCGGCGGGGTGCGGACATGGGTGGGAAACCTCCTGCAAACGACGGCGGCGCGGCTGCGGTCAACGAAGAGATAGACGTTCGCCGCGGGGCGAGAGTTTCACAATTTGCCGGCCGCAAGGGGGGGTAGCGAGTGGCGGCCGACGCCCTGTTCCAATTCCGCCATTGTGGGCGTGCGGCGCGGAGTCGTCAACCGGCCCTTTGACACATTCTCGACCAGCCACGACAATTCTCGGGGCTGGTGGAGGCAACGGCTCGCCCGGGGGTGCATCATGACGGTCATCAATTTCCAGGTCATCATCGTCAACGACGCCGGCCAGTGGGTCAGCCGCATGACCCGGCCGGCCGACACGGCGCTGTTCGCCATCCTGGCCGACGCGCTGGCCGAGCACCGCCTGGCTGGCGGGACCGCGGAGTGGGTGGTGCGTTGCACGGGCGTCTTGCTCGGCTGGGAGCAGCGCTTGCAGGACATTTTGGTGGCGTTCAAGGAGCCGTTGGCGCTCGTCGTGCAGGCGCGCTCGTATGCCATTCCCGGCCCGCGCGCCGCGGTGGTTGTGCCTCCCCCCGCCTCGCCCCCACCCATCCCCCCGCCTGGGGCACCGTCGGGGGTCGGTCAACCGCCACCCAAGGAACAGGACATTTTTGCAGACGCCGACATTCCTCGTAAGGATGAGGAAGGATCGGAGGTGGTCTCCTTTGATGTGGAAACGGATGATTTTGACCGTGTCCTGGGGCCGGAAACGCCCTTTGCTGATTTAGAGTGCCCAAGCGGAATCAGCCTTGAAAACCCTGAAGACAGCGAGGTGGTCGCCCTCGACGAGGACGTGGACGAGGAGGAAGCCGATATCCTCGTTCGGCGCCGCGTCTCCCGTGCGGCCTTGGAAGAACCCCCGCGGCAGGTCGAACGCCGCGCCACCGTGCGCTACTACAGCCGCATGAACCCCGAGCGCCTGTTCCCGCTGCTGGTCGTCCTCTCCCGCAAGTCCATCCAGAAGGTCGTCAAGAAGGCCGTCAAGCAGGCCGAGTCCGCTGGCTTCCGCGTGACCGAAGGCTCGGTCGTCGAGGTCGAGCCGATCCTGCCCGGCTGCAACGTCTATCCGCCACGCGAGCCGGTCACCATCGAGAAGTCCGTCGCTCAGGCCACGTTCTGGGTGGTGCCGTACGTCCTCGGCCGGGTGCAGCACGCGCGCGTCGTCGTGCGCCAGGACGGCCGGGTGCTGGCGGAGGTGCCGTTGCAGGTGAAAGTCGTCAAGCAGACCGCGGCCATCGTCGCGGGCGTGCTCAGCCTGGTGCTGCCCTACGCCTCCAAGGCGGCGGAACACTTCGGCCTCGACTGGACGACGCAGCAGCAGCAAGGCTTCGCGCTGTACTGGTGGCTGGCCCGGGCGGTCCTCGGCGTGCTGCGGCCGGAGGTGCTCGGCCTGGGACTGCTGCTGTTGACCGCGGCGCTGTACCTGGCGATGCGGCCGCGCAAGCGCGAGGTCTTCTGGGACATCGAGCCAGTGTCCTGAAGTGGCACAGGGCAAGGGCGCCGCTTCTCGACGTATGAAAAAGTTGGCCCCCTTGGCCCCCTTGGCCCCCTTGCTGTGGCAACCCACGCCAGGCCATGCCGCTCTTGCACGCCGCCGCGCTGCGCCATACACAAACAGTCTGATGTTTCCGTGTTCGCGGCGGCAAACTTGCCGGCGGCCTGCATCGTCATAAGCTGGAAGCGTGTTCCCGGCAGAACCGCTGCACCCAGTCCTGAACGAATGGACGGCGCGATGATTAGCGTCAACAACCTCAGCAAATATTTCGGCCCGGTCATGGCCATCGACCGTGTTAGTTTCGAGGTGGCCCGCGGCGAGATCGTCGGCTTTCTCGGACCCAACGGTGCCGGCAAGACCACGACCATGCGCATCCTGACCAGCTTCCTGCCGGCGACCAGTGGCGTCGCCCGGGTCGCCGGCTTCGATGTGATGACGCAGAGCATGGACGTGCGCCGCAACATCGGTTATCTGCCCGAGAGCGTACCGCTCTACCCCGAGATGCGCGTCGCGGAGTACCTCGACTACCGTGCCAAACTCAAGGGCGTCCCGCGCAAGGATCGACCGCGGCGCATCGAGTATTGCCTGGACCGTGCCCGCCTCCGCGAGGTTCGCCGCCGGTTGCTCGGCACGCTGTCGAAGGGCTATCGGCAGCGCGTCGGCCTGGCGGACACGCTGGTCCACGACCCGGTCATCCTCATCATGGATGAGCCGACCGCCGGCCTCGATCCGGTGCAGATCCGCGAGACGCTGGCGCTGATCCAGGAGCTGGGCGAGGCGCACACCATCCTGCTCTCAACGCACATCCTGTCCGAGGTGGAGGCGGTGTGCGAGCGGGTCATCATCATCAACCGCGGCCGCATCGGCGCCAGCAAAACGCTCGCCGACCTGGAGGCGCAGATGGTGATCGTGCTCGAGGTGCGCGGCCCATCGGAGCAGGTGGCGGCGGCGCTGCGGGGCGTCGGCGGCGTGGTTGGCGTCACGGTCAAGAAGCTGGACGACGAGTTCAACCGCTTCGAGGTGCGCACACAGGACAACCGTGACCTGCGCGAGGAATTGGCCCAGGCGGTGTTCGGCAAACACTGGGCGCTGCGGCGGCTGGAACTGCACCGCCGCACGCTCGAAGAGGCGTTCTTCGACGTGCTGCGCGAACAGAACCCGTTGCGCGACCTGGGCGGCCACAAGCCGAGCGAGGCCATCAAGGAGGCTCCTGCCCCGGCGGCCGCCGCTCAGCCGTGAGCCCCACTGGCTCGGATTTATCGTTTCGCGCGGAGTGACCAGCGCGAAACGATAAATCCGAGCACCCCGACCACCACGACGACAACCTCTGCGAAGGGGAGGACGATACCGTATGGCATCCAAGGCGATCCGGCCCAGGCGGGACGAGGGCCCGCTGGCGAGCGGCTGGCAGACCATCCGCGAAAGCACCCCTCGGTGATGCGTGAAGAGGCGTCCTCGGGGCCGCGCTACGTGGCCCTGGTCGGCCTGATGGGCATCGCCCTCGGCGCCGCCGCCATCCTCCGCGACGCTGGCCCGGCGTTCCTGCGTGGGCCCTACCTGATCGGCAGCGGCTGGGGCACCCTCTTTTTTCTCCTGGGCTTTTGCGGTCTGCTGTACCACGCCGCCAGCGAAAAGGATCTCCAGTACCGCCGCGTCTACGCCATGCTCGGCGTGCTGTTCTGGGTGATCGGCGTCGGTCTGCGACTGCTGCCCTACGAGTACGCCGGGACGCGGATGTGGGGCGGCCTGTGGCTGGCCTACGGCAGTCCCGCCATGCTGCTGGCCCTCGGCTTTCTGGCGGCCTACACGCGCCACGAGACCGACGAAAAGGTCCGCTTCTACTTCACCAACCTCATCGCCTTCACCGGCATCGCCCTGGCCCTGCTGGGCGCCGTCGTCGGCTACTTCAGCGAAGCCTTCCTGGTGACGCACGGTCTGGCGGCGCTGCTGCTGGGTCTGCTCTACCTGGGCGTCTTCGTCGGCCTGGAGGGCACCGCCAGCCCGCGCGGCTACTACGGCGGTCTGGCGCTCTCCCTGCTGGGCGGTGTCATGTTCGCCGCCGCGCTGATCCGCTCCGTCGGCCCGTTCGTGCTGTACTGGATCCATCTGCGCAGCTCGATGCCGACCGACAACTTCACGATGCCCTCCGGCCTGGTGCTCATGTATGCCGGCCTGGAATACCTGGCGATGGGCTGGCTGATCTGCTCCGACCGGCCCCTGGCGGTGCTCACCCGCCGCGAACTGGCCTCCTACTTTTACTCGCCGATCGCCTACGTCGTCATCGTCGGCATGGCGGTCATTGGCTGGTTCATGTACGCCCAGTTCGTCGGCCGCATCATGGAGGCTTCCGAGCAGGTGGCCATCTCACCCGGCGGCATGTCCCGCTACACGTTGGAGCCGATTGTCTTCAACTACGTGGTCGATATTTTTCCGATCATCTGCGTCATCTTCATCGTGCCCGTGCTGACCATGCGGCAGCTGAGCGAGGAGCGGCGCACCGGCACCCTGGAGGTGCTGCTGACCGCCCCGGTGAGCGAGACGCCGGTGGTGCTGAGCAAGTTTCTGGCGGCCTTCCGCATGTACCTGTTGTGCTGGTATCCCTGGGCCTTGTACCTGATCGCCTTCCGTGTGGAGTCCGGCCAGGAGTTTGACTACCGGCCGTTGCTGGCGTTCTTCTTCCTGCTGGCCGCGTCCGGGGCTGGCTTTTTGGCGATGGGCCTGTTTTTCTCCGCCGTGACGCGCAGCCAGATTGCCGCCGCCATCCTCACCTTCGTCGGCATGATTTTCCTGACGCTCATTTACTGGCTGGCAGCGTCGCTGCCCCAGGAAAGCAGCCTGCCGCGGTCCTGGAGTACGCCTCCTTCGTGACCCAGTGGCTGGAAACCATGCAGGGCCGGCTGACGCCGAAATACCTGGTGGTCCACATCTCGGCAGCGATCTTTTGGCTGTTCGTGACCGTAAAGATTCTGGAAGCCCGCAAGTGGAGTTGATCGACCGCTTCGTGGGTAGTACCGCCTTCAGGCGGTCTTCGCGCAAACCCGCCTGAAGGCGGTGCTACCAACGAAGAAGCCCGTACGAGGAATTCTCATGGCGACGCAACCGAACCCCGCCGCCTTGCCGACCCTGGAGCAACTGCGCGGCGAGCGCCGCTGGACCGGTCTGGGCTTTTGCTGGATCGCCCTGCTGCTGGCCCTGCTGGCGCTCTGGCAGACGGCCCGTGAGCTGGACATACCCGTCGTGGTCTACCTGCTGTGGGCCTGGGCGGCCGTGACCCTGGCGGCCGGCTTGTCCCTGCTCCGGCCGATCCGCGTCGCGCCGACCGAGGCCGAGACCGTGCAGCGCTTGGCCGGCCAGCGGCAGACGTTCGGCCTGGTCCTGTACGGCTACACGCTGTTGCTGCTGGGCCTGGCCCTGTGGTTGGCCACCACGCGCAGATTGGCCGCGTTCGGCGAATCGTCCAGTGTCGTGCTGCTGGCGCTGCTCTGCGCCATCGGCGGGCTGGCGCTGCGCGGCGCTGGCGGGCCGGTTCGACCAGGAGCGGACGTTGCAATGGCTCATCCAGCGGCGGCCGATTGTGATGCGCGTCCTGATCTTCGGCGGCCTGCTGCTGATGGCGGTCGGCCTGATCGTCCTGATCCGCGCCGGCCTGCCGAGCCTGTGGGCGACCTTCCCCGTCGGCGGCGGTCTGTTCCTGCTCGGTTTGGTATTCGTCGGCTGCGGCCTGTGGGCGCTGCTCACCAACGTCGTCGAGTTGACCGCCCAGCAGATGCGCATCCTGGTGTTGATCCTCGGCGGCCTGTCCGGCCTGGTGATCGCGCTCATGACCGGCATGAAGATTTACCAGTTGTGGTCCGACATTTTCGCGGGCGGCATTCAGGTCTGGCAGCAGAGCGAGAAGGGCTGGAAGCTGTGGACCTGCATTTACGTCGAACTGACCGGCCTGGTGCTGATGTTCGCCAGCCTGCTGCTGGTGCGCGGCGACGTGCGTGACAACGCCGTCCTGCGCCGCCTGCTCTATGGCTACAACAGCGTCGTCACGGGCGTGCTGGTGCTGGCCATGCTGGTGCTGCTCAACGTGCTGACCTACGCCGCCTTCCCGCTCACCTTCGAGTGGACCAAGACGCGCGGCCTGTACAGCCTCAGCGACAGTTCCAAGAGCATCCTGGAAAACCTCAAAGAATCGGTGAAGGTGTACGTCCTGCTGAGCGAGCGCGACCCCTTCCAGCGCGACACCCGCGTGCTGCTGGACAACTGCCAGGCTTACTCGCCGAAGTTCGAGACCGTGTACATCGACCCGGATCGCGATGTCGGCGAGTACCAGCGGCTGACCGAGAAGTATCCCGAGCTGAAGCGCGAGCAGAAGGTCGTCACCCGCCAGGGCCAGGAAAGCGAGGGCCGCGGCCTGCTGGTGGTGTTCGGCGCCGACGAGGCCGGCAAGCGGCCGCACGCCTTCATCCCCTTTACCGAACTGGGCGACCGCAAGTTCCCGCACGAGGGCAACAAGACCGCCACCCTGACGTTCCGCGGCGAACAGGCGCTCATGGAGAAAATCCAGCTGCTAAGCGAGAAGGGCAAGAAGCCGGTGGTGTACTTCACGCAGTTGAACGGTGAGCCGTTGATCGACGACCGCCAGAGCGCCGGCCTGGTCGTGGTGGGCGACCTGGAGGGCGCCAGCCCGTACGTGGTGGCCGGCGACCTGGGGGCGAAGCTGAAGCGGGACAACTACGACGTGCGCGGCCTGATCTGGGGGCCGCCGGAAAAGCACCCGCAGTTCAAGGGCAACCCGATTTTCACCTTCGGCCGCAAGGACGCCAAGGCCACGGCGGACGCGGTGCCCGCCGACGCTGACCTGGTGGTCATCCTGTACGCGGCCTTCCTGGCGGAGGCGCGCCCTTACCCGCCGGGCGGCCTCAAGGCCCTGGAAGACTACCTGAAGAACCGCGGCGGCCGGTTGATGGTGCTCAACCCGAGCCCGGTGGGCCTGCTGGACGGCAAGATCATCGACACGGGTGTGGCCGGGCTGGTGAAGAAGTACGGCGTTCAGGTCCAGGACGATTTCCTGTTGCAGTACAACGAACGGCTGCTGAAGGCCCAGGCCCAGCGCCGCATCTCGCCGCTGTGGGTAACGTTCGCGACGGGCGCCCAGAATTCGAGTAACAAGGTGGCGCGCCAGTTCAACGGCCCCTTGCTGGAGATGGTCCTGGCCCGGCCCATCCTGCCCGCCAGCACCGGGAACTTCAAGGCCGAGGCGCTCCTGGAGGTGCGGTCGCCGCCCAACGAAAAAGTCTGGAAGGATAACGACCCGGCCGCTTTCCGCAACTGGCGCACCTACCTCGGTCGGTTGCTCGAAAAGGACCAACTGGAGGCCCGCCGCGTCCACGAGCCGGTGCCGGTCGCGGTGGCCGTGACCGACCTGCAGGCGCGGCCGCGACTGGTGGTCGTGGGCGACTCCCACAACACCGCCAACGTGTACCTGAGCGGCGCCCCGAACTACTACGATTTCATCCGCAGTTCAATGGAGTGGCTGGTGGAGCGGCCGGCGCCGGCCATCGGCATCGCGCCCAAGGACCGGAGCCAGGTGCTGGTGCGGCGCGAAGACGTGAAAAGCGCCGAGCGCATGATCTGGCTGCCGCTGGGTCTGATGATGCTGCTGGTCGTTGGCACCGGCATGGGCGTCTGGGTCGTGCGGCGGCGCTGACCGGGTTTGATTTTCTGCGGTCTCATGGTGCGGCCGGCTTCTGTGACGGAAAGGGTGTCTGCGCGTATGAACTTCAAGACCACCTCGGTGCTGTTCGCCCTGCTGATCGCGATGCTGTTCGTGTTCGGTCTGACGCTGGCATGGAAGCACCGCGACCTCGACAAGGGCTTCGTGCTGCCGAAGCTCGCCGAGGACAACACCCTGAAGGTGGACGCGCTGGAGGTCAAGACGAAAGACGGCGCCGACTATGCCTTCGCCCTGAAGGGCGAGCAGTGGTATCTGACCAACCTGCCCGGTTTCAAGGGCGGCGTCCGCGTGCAGAACCCGCGCATCGAGGAGATGATTAAACAAATCCGCACGGCCCGCAAGTCGGACGAGCCCTACGTCACCCGCAACCAGGCCGAGTGGGGATTGGACGCGCCGGAGCGGACCTTCATCCTGAGGCTGTCGGACGGGCAAGAGGCGAAGCTGTCCCTGGGCAAGACCAGTCCGGTCGGCGACTACGTGTACGTCAGCTCCTCGGAGCGGCCGCGCGATGTGCTGGCGGTCCCCAAGAACACGATCAACGACCTGTTCTTCAAGGACATCAACGAGCTGCGCTCGCGGCAGTTGTTGGAGGTAAACGAGAATACCGCCCAGGAGGTGGACCTGCGCGAGAAGGTGGGCGGCAAGTCGCACGTGCTGATTCTGAAGAAGAACCAGGAGGCACTGTGGCACTTCGTGGAGCCGAAGCTCGGCCCGGCGGACTTCGAGGGCGACCTGAGCAAGCCACTGGAGCCGGGGGCGCGCCAGGTCCGCAGTGTCAAGGACCTGCTGACCATCCTGGGCGCCATCGTGGTCGAGGACTTCGAGCCGGCCGGCCGACAGCCGTTTGATGCGAACAACGCCCTGCTCACGATCACCGTCCAGCGCGAGGTCGGCAAGGGCACCACCAAGGAGACGCTGTACATCGGCCCAAAGGTTTCCGGTCAGGACAAGGAGAAAGGACAGTATTACGCCCGGTTGTCCACCGACGAAGGTGTGGTCCGCGTCAGTGCCGCCCGCATCGATCCGTTGCTGAAGGTGGTGGACGATCCCGCGAAGTTGCGCAGCCATGACCTGACGCAGCTCAGCCTGGCGCGGCCGCCGGATCGCATCCAGATCCGCAAGGGCCCGGGACTCAAGGAGGAAATCAACCTGTACCGGCCGGGCAATGACTGGGAGGTGGTGACGCCGAGCAAGCGCATGAAGGCCAACCAGCAGGCCGTCGGCGAGCAGGGCCTGATCGGGGCGTTGCAAGGCAAACGGCAGATCAAGACCTTTTTGGACGACCCCAGGCAGAGCGACGAACAACTTGGTCTGGACGCCGCCAAGCCTGGCCCGAACGGCCCCGAGGCGGTGGTGGAGGTGTTCGAGAACAGCCTGGAGTTCCCGAAGGCGAACGACACCAAGGAGAAGGACAAGGGCAAGAGCAAAGGCAAGGAGAAAGACAAGGGGGTAGCGCAGCCCAACCCGAAGGCGAAGCCGGTGGTGACACTGACGTTCAGCAGGGAAGACAAGAGTGAGGTGAAGGTCAAGCGCGTGACGGCGGACGGCGGCGTGACGCGCTTCACCATGACCGCGGACGTGCTGGACAAGGTGACGCAGGGGCCGCTGGCGTACCTGGACACGACCCTGCCGACGCTGCCGGAATCAATCGCCAAACTGGAGTTGAAGCGCAACCTGCCCGAGAGCAAGGTCGATTTCATCGTCAAGCTGGAAAAGAAGAAGAAGAAGGACAAGGACGGCAAGGACACCAAGGAATCCACGGAAGAATGGGTGCTGGAGCAGCCGAAGGACCTGCCTGGTGGCAAGGCGGATCAGCAGAACGTCGAAAACGTGCTCAACCAGTTGCACGCGCTGACGGTCAAGAAGTGGGTGGAGAAGGCCTTGAATCCGAAGAACCCGCCATACGGCCTGGCCAGCCCGGCCATCACCGTCATCGCCTACCCGGAGAAGAAGGCGGGCGAGAAAGACGAGCCGAAGCCGATGATTTACAAGTTCGGCAGCGAGGTCACCAGCGGCAAGGACAAGGGCGACGTTTACGCCATGCTCGGTGGCGACAGCGACACCGGCGAACTGTCCGGCCTGATCTTCCTGGTGGACAAGGCCAGCTTCGACGCCTTGAAAACTGTCGAGTTGCGCGACCGCACCGTCCTCAAGTTCGAGCCGGCCAAGATCAAGGAGGTCAAGGTATCGGTCCTGGCTGGGAAGACGCCCCTGGACGGGGTGTTCAAGCGCGCCGACAAGAGCTGGAACTCCACCGGCCAGCGGGTACTCGCGTTCGCGCCGCAGAAGGTGGACGCCCTGCTGGGGCAGCTGAAGGACCTGAAGGCGGAGCGCTACGAGATGTTTAACGCCAGGGGCAAGGAGTCCGGCTATGGGTTGGGTGAGGATGCCCCGCTGAAGATCACCCTCGTGCTGGACGACGCGAAGGCGGCGCCGATCACGCTGACCGTGGGCAATCAGACGGCGGACAAGTCGGGCTACTACGCCCGCGCCAGCACGCTGCCGGATGTCATCTTCGTGGTGAAGACGGCCGAGTTCACCCCGCTGCTGGGCGGTCTTGATTTCTTCAGCCGCGGTAAGTAGGTGAAACGTGGGGCAGACATTCCTGTCTGCCAATCTTTCAAAGATGGCAGACAGGAATGTCTGCCCCACGTGCCGCAAGCGGCAGAACGATGGGTCACGCCGCCGGGCGGGAAGGCGGTTATAATACGGGTAGAAGTTCCCCCGGTGACGAACGCTGCTGGAGCCCCGTATGAAGATTGTCCACTACCCGCACCCGGCCCTGCGCCACCCCGGCCGGCCGCTGACGAGCATTGATAAACAGCTGCACCTGCAAATCGGTGAGATGAAGGAGCTGATGTACGAGGCGCACGGCCTGGGCCTGGCGGCGCCGCAGGTGGCGCTGCCGTTCCAGCTGCTGGTCATGAACATCACCGGCGACCCCAAACAGCCCGAACAGGAAGAAGTGTTCATCAACCCCGCCATCGTCGAGCGCCGCGGCAGCATCGACGACGAGGAGGGCTGTCTGAGCTTCCCCGGCCTGTTCCAGAAAATCCGCCGGGCCAAAACAATCAAGGTGCAGGCGTACAACCTCAAGGGCCAGCTGATCGAGAAGGTGGTCAGCGAACTGGAGGCCCGCGCCTGGCAGCATGAAATCGACCACCTCAATGGCGTCCTGTTCATCGACAAGATGGGCGTGATCGCCAGGCTGGCGGCGCGCGGCTCGGTGAAGACCTTTGAGCGCGAGTTCAAGCGCGCCGAGGAGCGCGGCGAGATCCCACCGGAAGCCGAGATCGAGAAGTTTTTGGCCGCCTTGGAGTCGGGGGCGTGATGGCCGACCGGCGTGACCTGCGACTGGTGATGATGGGCACCGGCACCTTCGCGGAGCCGACGCTGCGGGCGCTGTTTGACGCCGGCTGCCAGGTGGTCGGCCTGGTGACGCAGCCGGATCGGCCAATGGGCTCGACGCGCGGCTCAACGCGCCAGGTCGGCGCCGGCATGAAGACCATCGCCGAGGAGCATGGCGTCCCCGTCTACCAGCCCGAGAGCATCAACACCCCCGAGGGCGTCGCCCAGCTTCGCGACTGGCAGTCGGACCTGCTGGTCGTTGCGGCCTACGGGCAAATCCTGTCGAACGACGTGCTCCTGACGGCCAGCCACGGCGGCATCAACGTTCACGCTTCGCTGCTGCCGAAGTACCGCGGCGCCGCGCCGATCAACTGGGCCATCTACCACGGCGAGACGAAGACCGGCGTCACCATCATCCGCATGTCCGTCGCCCTGGACGCCGGCGACATGCTGGCGCAGGAGGCCATCGACATCGGCCCGGACGAGACGGCCGGTGAGGTCGAGGCCCGCCTTGGCCCGGTCGGCGGCCGCATGGCAGTGCAGGTCATCGACCAGATCGCCGCCGGCACCGCGCACGGCGTCAAACAGGACAAATCCCTGGTGACGAAGGCGCCGAAGCTGACGAAGGAGCACGGCCTGATCGACTGGACGCGGCCGGCGACGGCGGTGTGCAACCAGGTGCGGGCCATGCTGCCGTGGCCGACGCCGTACACGTTCCTGCACCACGAAGGCGCCGCGCCACTGCGGCTGATCGTCCACCGCGCCACGGACCGCCCGGACATAACGGCGGCCGCTGCTCCCGGCGAGAACGTGTCAGGTCCCGATGACGGCGACCGCATCCTGGTGGAGGCCGGCGATTTCACCGTGGTGGAACTGTTGGAAGTGCAGCCGGCCGGCAAGCGGCGCATGAGCGCCGTCGAGTTTCTGCGCGGCCATCCGCTGCGGCCTGACGACCACTTCGGCGCTGAGTCGCCATGAGCGGCGCCCGCGCCGCCGCCCTCCACGTCCTGCTGGAGTGCCGCCGCCACGACGCCTTCGTGCAGGAACTCCTCGACCAGCACCTATCCCACGCCGCGCTGACCCCGGCCGACCGTGCCCTGACCACGCAGCTGGTCTACGGTGTGCTGCGCCGCCGCGGCACTTTGGATTTCCTGCTGCGGCCGCTGGTGAACCGGCCGCCGCACCAGGTCGAGCCGTGGCTGTGGGACGCCCTCCGCCTCGGTGCCTTTCAACTGCTGCTGCTCACGCAAATCCCCGCCTACGCCGCCCTCAACGAGACCGTCGAACTGGCGACGCAGCAGCGCCGGCCTCGGGCCAAGGGCTTTCTCAACGGCGTCCTGCGGGCGCTGCTGGCGCTGGTGACGCCGGACATGGAGGGGGCGCCCGCGGCGGACGCGCTGCCGCTGGAGCACGGCCGCTTCCGCCGGCTGGCGCGGCCGGTGCTGCCGGCGCCGCGCGAGCATCCGATAGAATACGTGTCCACGGCGTTCGGGCTGCCGCGCTGGTTGGCGGGGCGCTGGCACGAACGCTTCGGCTACCCGGCGTGTCTGGATCTCGGCTTCTGGTTCGCCGGCCCGGCGCCGTTGTGGCTGCGTGTCAACCCGTTGAAGACGGATCGGCCGACGTTCCTGGCGGAGCTGGCCAAGGTGAACATCGCCGTCGAACCGGGGCCGCACCCGCAGGCGGTGCGCCTGGCGCAGCACCAGCCGATCCGCGAGGTGCCGCGCTACGACGACGGCTGGTTCAGCGTGCAGGACATCGCGGCGATGGGCGTGGCCTCAGCGCTGGCGCCGGCCCCGGGCAACCATGTGCTCGACCTGTGCGCCGCCCCCGGCGGCAAGACCAGCCACCTGGCCGAGTTGATGCACGACCGCGGTCGGGTGATCGCCTGCGACGTGGACGCCGAGCGGCTGCGGACGGTGACAACCCTGTGTCAGCGGCTGGGCGTGACCATCGTGGCGACGTACCGGCTGGCGTCGCTGCGGTACGTGGAGCCGCCGCCGGGGCCGTTCGACGCGGCGCTGGTGGACGTGCCGTGCAGCAACACCGGCGTGCTGGGGCGGCGGCCGGAGGTACGCTGGCGGCTGCGGCCGGAGGATCTCGGCCAGCTGGTGACGCTGCAAACCAAGTTATTGTTGCTGGCGCTGGAACGGGTGCGGCTGGGCGGCGTCGCGGTGTATTCGACGTGCAGCATCGAGCCGGAGGAGAACGGCCAGGTGGTGCGCACGGTGCTGGGCGCCATGCGCGACTGGCGGCTGGAGGCGGAACAGGAATCGCTGCCGGGCCGGCCGGGCGACGGCGGTTACTGGGCGCGGTTGCGGCGGCTGTCGGACTGAAGTAGATTGCTTCCAACGAACCCGGAAAGGAGGCTATCCATGACCACCCCCGTGACGGTGCCGGACGACCTGGCCCCATTGGCGCGGCCGCCCGCGACAGGCCCACTGCCCCTGCTGTACGAGGCAGAGGAGGAAGACTTGGGAGAAGCCAAACCCCATTATTTATCCGGCGTCATCCTGGCGTTGGGGCTGGCCACGCACCTGGCGAGCCGGCCACAATACGAGGTATTCGCGAATTTGAACTGCTATTACGGCACCGGGAGTCCGCCGCCAAGTTTCACTCCGGACGTGATGGTCGCCCTGCCCACCCGGGACCTTGGCGAAGACGTGAGTTCCTATTCCCTTTTAACGGACGGCCCGGCACCGAGGCTGGTGATCGAAATCCTTTCGGAGAGTACCGCCGAGGAACGCGACCTGAACGTCAAGATCGCCCTGTACGCCCAGTTGGGGATCGCAGAATACATCCTGATGGACCGGTGGGGGCGCTGGCTGCCGCAGCGGCTGCTGCTCAAGCGCTTGCAAACCGACGGCACCTACCGCGACGAACGGGACGCCGACGGCGGCGTCACCAGTGCGCTGGGGTTCCGCCTGGTGTTCGCGGAGGACGGCTGGCCGGATGTCATCAACGTCGCCACGGGCCACCGCTACGCCCGGCCGACGCAGGCGGAGCAGGAAGCGGAGGGCCGCCGCCTGGCGGAACTGCGGCAACGCCACGCAGAAGAACAGGCACGCCAGGAGGCGGAACTCCGGCGCCAGGCCGAGGAGAAACAGCGCGAGGAGGCGGAAGCCCGGCGCCAGGCCGAGGAGAAACAGCGCGAGGAGGCGGAAGCCCGGCGCCAGGCCGAGGAGAAACAGCGCGAGGAGGCGGAAGCCCGGCGCCGGGCCGAGGAGAAACAGAGCCTGGCCGAAGAGAAACAGCACCGTGCAGAAACTAAGCAGCGACGCGCCGACGAGAAGCGCCGCCGGGCCGAAGAAAAGCAGCGCCAGGCCGAGGAACAGATCAAGACTCTTCAGGCCGAGGTCGAGCGCCTGCGCCAGGCGGCCGCCGAGCAACCTCCCCCAGCGGACGATCCACAACCGTAACCAGGGCCCGCAACCCAAGAGCATCCCGTGAGTACCATCGCGAAACGCCTCCGTCAAGCGCTACAGCAAATCGACCGCCCGGGCTCCTTCTGCGCCAGCGGCAGCGTCCCCGCCGTGCTGCCCGGACTGGAAGTGGCCAGCCTCGGCCCGGTCGGCCTGCCGCTCACCGCCGCACAGGCGAAGGCGCTCCGGAAGCAGTGCGAACCAGCCCCCTACGGCAAGGGCGAGGAAACGCTGGTCGATAAGTCCGTGCGCAACGTCTGGCGGCTGAAGCCGGAGCGCTTCACGCTGACGAACCCCGACTGGCAGCAGACGCTCGACCAGATCGTGCAGCGCGTGCAAGTGGAACTCGGCCTCGAACAGCAGCCACTGGAGAGCCACCTGTACGACCTGCTGCTCTACGAGAAGGGCAGTTTCTTCCTGCCGCACCGCGACGGCGAGAAACTCGGCCGCATGGTGGCGACGCTGGTCGTCGTGCTGCCGTCGTCGTTCGCGGGCGGCGAGTTGGTGGTGCGCCACGACGACCAGGAACGGGCCATTGACTTCGGCGGCGGTGCGGACGACCGCCTGCGCATCCACTTCGCCGCCTTCTACGCCGACTGCGAACACGAGGTGCGCCCCCTGGAGAAGGGCCATCGGTTGTGCCTGGTGTACAACCTAACGCTGAAGAAAGGCAAAAAGGCCGTCGCCGCGCCGCGCAACGCGGCGGCCCTCACCGCCGTCACGGAGATCCTGTGCGGCTGGGCGGCAGCCGGGCCGCCGCGCAAACTGGTCGTCACGCTGGACCACCAGTACACGCAGGACGGCCTGGTCCGGGACTCCCTCAAGGGCGTGGACCGTGCGCGGGCGGGCGTGCTCTTCCAGGCGGCCCAGCAGGCGGACTGTCATGCGTACCTGGCGACCCTGTCCCTGCACGAATCCGGGGCGGCGGAAGAGGACGGTTACGACGACTACGGCGGCTGGGGCTACGAAGAAGAGGAGGACGTAGACGATGAGGAGGAAGACGAGGAAGAGGACGAGGACGTGCAATCCGGTCAATACAAGATGATCGAAGTGTACGACACCTCGCTGACCGCCGAGCACTGGAGCGACGCCGCGGGCAACCGGGTGCCGATCAGCGCGCTGCCCGTCGGGGAGGATGAATTGCTGGACCCGAAGGCGCTGCGGAAGGTGACCCCGGACGAGCAGTACGAGGGCTACACCGGCAACGAGGGCATGACCCTTGACCGCTGGTACCGGCACGCCGCGGTCGTGCTCTGGCCCAACCGCAATCACTTCGACGTGCTCTGCGACGCCGGCAGCGCCAGCGCCGTCCGGGTGCTGCAGCAGATGGAGGACCGGCTGTGGCTCGCCGACAAGCCGCAGGCCGCGGCGCTGCGGGCGGAGTGCGTCGCCTTCGCCGCCACCATCCTGACGCGGTGGCCGACGAGAACCTATGCCCACGACTTCGGCCCGCTGGGCAAGCCAGAGGAGCAGGCGCTGCCGCTGTTGCCGCTGCTGGCGCCGCTCGGCGAAGCGGCCCTGATCAAGAGCTACCTCGGCGGCGTCCTGATCCGGGACGTCACCGCCGACCCCGGCGACGCGCTGCCGGCCGTCTGCCAGCAATTCGGCTGGGAAACGCTGCGTCCGGAACTGGAGGGCCTGATCCAGCAGACGACGGCCGAGACCCTGGAGCGGAACGTCCGCGTGCTGGAGTCCCTTTGTCTGACCAAACCGCGCCGGCAGGCGGGCTGGGCGGACGCGTGCGCCGCCCTGGTGCGGGAAGCCGTCCAGGCGCTGGAGCGGGTGGATGAGGCGCGGGCGTCGAGCGATTACCGGGCGCGACCGGTGAAGCGCGAAGTCGTGCTCGCCGGCCTGGTCCGCGTGCTGCTCGCCACCGACCAGCCCGAGCTGCTGGCCCGCCTCGTCGGCCACGCGCTGGACCATCCGAAGCGCTACCCCCTGGCGACGCACGTCGCGGCGCTGACCGCCCTGGGGCCCTGGCTCAAGCAGCACGTCAAGCAACCCAGCCCGAGCCTGGTGCGTTGGCTGGACGCCTGCTGCGGCCAGCTGGAGGAACTGACCGCCACGGCCCCGAAACCGCCCGCCGACTTCCGCCGGGCCGCAACCGTCAGTTGCAAGTGTGCGGACTGTGAAAAACTCAGGGAATTCCTGAAAGACCCGAACGAGCGCGTCTACCGCTTCGCCGCCAAGGAGGAGCGGCGCAGGCACCTCGAACACAACATCCGGCACGCCCATTGCGACCTGGACTGCACGACCGAGCGGAAGGGCTCGCCGCACACCCTCGTCTGCACCAAGAATGACGCCTCGTACCAGGCGAAGCTGAAGCAGTATCATGAACACCTGGAGCAACTGGCGGCGCTCGCGCCATCCGCGCCAGCCTCCCGACGGCCAGCGTGAAGAAGGGACCATGAGCAAGAAACTCTACATCGAAACCGTCGGCTGCCAGATGAACGTGCTCGACAGCGAGTTGGTCGTCGGCAGCCTGCGCCGCCAGGGCTACGAGCTGACCGCGACCGCCACCGCCGCGGACGTGATCCTGTTCAACACCTGCAGCGTCCGCCAGCACGCCGAGGACAAGATTTACAGCGCCCTCGGCCGGCTGCGCGGCCACAAGCAGCGCCATCCCGAGAAGATCATCGGCGTGCTCGGCTGCATGGCCCAGAAGGACCAGGAACTCATCCGCAAGCGCGCCCCGCACGTGGACCTCATCTGCGGCACCGGCCAGCTGTCCCGGCTGCCCGAACTGATCGACGAGGCCCGCCGCAGTGGCAAACTGCAACTCGCGCTGAGCCTGGACCGCACCGAGGCCCGGCACGAGGTCGAACGCAGCTTCGAGAGCTACGACCCGCTGCGTGACCCGTCGATGCGGCCGTCGCGCTTCCAGGCGTACGTGCGCATCATGATCGGCTGCGACAAGTTTTGCACCTACTGCATTGTGCCCAGCGTCCGCGGCCCGGAGCAGAGCCGCCATCCGCAGCACATCGCCGCCGAGGTCCGCCAACTCGCCGCCGAGGGCTGCAAGGAAATCACCCTGCTCGGCCAGACCGTCAACAGCTACCAGTACGACCTCGGCGACGGCCGCAGGACGCGGCTGAGCGACCTGCTGGCGTTGATCCACGACACGGCCGGCATCGAGCGCATCAAGTTCATCACCAACTTCCCGCGCGACATGGGCGACGACCTGCTCGACGCCGTGCGCACACTGCCGAAGGTCTGCCCGTACCTGCACGTGCCGGCGCAGTCCGGCTGTAACGACATCCTGAAGCGGATGAAACGCCTCTACACGGTGGAATATTACCGCGATATGCTGGCCCGCTGCCGTGAGCGTGTGCCGGGCGTCGCGGTCAGCAGCGATTTCATCGTCGGCTTCAGCGGCGAGACGGAGGCGGCGTTCGAGCGCTCGTGCGAGTTGGTGCGTACCGCCGGGTTCAAGAACAGTTTCATCTTCAAGTACAGCCCTCGGCCAGGCACCCGGGGCCATGAGCTGTACCCCGATGACGTGCCCGAAGACGCGAAGAAGCGGCGCAACAACGACCTGCTGGCGCTGCAGAACGCTGTCAGCCTCGCGGACCATCGTGGCCGCGTCGGCCAGACTGTGGATGTGCTGGTCGAGGGCTTCAGCAAGAACGCCCTGAAACAGACCGACGCCGGGCCGCGGCAGCTCACCGGCCGCGCCACGACGGACCACATTGTCGTCTTCGACGGCAACGAGCGCTTGATCGGGCAGACGGTGTCGGTTGAAATTGAGGAGGCCACCGCGTTCACGCTGTTCGGCACGGTGGTCACGGGCGAGGTCATCGGCGCACCCGAGACGTGTGCCGCGCCCGTGCCGCCGGTTGCTCCCTCCCGCGCCGGCGGCCGCATCGAACTGCCGTTGGTCTGATCGCCGTGGGAGGAATTGATGCAGCTGGACGAACTGCGCCGCGGGCTGGAGTCGCCGGAGGAGGCGCGGCCGCTGCTCCACACCTGGGGCCTGCGCGATTGCGACCAGGGCTGGCGGAACCTGCGCGACCTGGCGGCGGCCGTCGGCGTCGAGGCCGTCCGCGATCTGTGGCCGTCGCTGGCCCGGCTGCTGCCGCGCTGTCCCGACCCCGACATGGCGCTCACCAATCTCGAACGCTTCCTCGCCAACCTCGCCGCCGCACCGCAACTGCCCCAGCTGCTGGAGCCGCGCAGCCGCAGCCTCGACACCCTCCTGCAACTGTTCAGCACCAGCCAGTTCTTCAGCGACCTGCTGTACGCCAACCCCGATTACCTGGAGATGGTCCGCATCCCGCTGCGCAGCAGCCCGAGCCGATCCGAACTACTGGCCCAGCTGCAGGGCGAGGTGGACGCGGCCTACGAGGACTCGGCGGTGCTGCGTGCCTTCCGCCGCTTCCGTCAGCGGCACACGCTGCGCATCGGCACCAACGACATCATCCGCGACCGGCCGCTGGAGGAGGTCACGCGCGACATTTCGCGCGTCGCCGACACTGCCCTGGAGGTGGCGCTGACGACCGCGCTTCGGCACGTGACGCGCCGCTTCGGCACGCCGTTCACGCATGCCGGCCAGCCGGCACGGTGCGTCATCCTGGCGTTCGGCAAGCTCGGTGGCAAGGAGTTGAACTACAGCAGCGACATCGACCTGATGGTCCAGTACGACGACGAGGGCGAGACGCGGCCGTCGCGCGGCCACGGCCTCGGCAACGACGACTTCTTCGCGCGCGTCACCAGCGAGGTGGTGCGACTGCTGTCGGCGCACACGGATCGCGGTCAGGCGTACCGTGTCGATCTACGGCTGCGGCCCGAGGGGCAGCGCGGCCCACTGGCGCGGTCGCTGGCCAGCACGCTGTCGTACTACGACACGCTCGGCCGCACCTGGGAGCGGCAGGCGCTCATCAAGCTGCGGCCCGTCGCCGGCGACCTGCGGCTGGGCGAGGAGTTCTTGCAGGCCATTGAGCCGTTTGTCTACCGCAAATACCTCAGTTTCGCGGAGATCAATGAGATCAAGGCCATGAAGCGGCGCATCGAGCACAAGACGTATCGCGCTCCCCACCCTTCCCTCCCCCCTGAGGCGGGAGGGTCAGGGTGGGGGGATGTGAAGACCGGCCACGGCGGCATCCGCGACGTGGAGTTCACCATCCAGTTTTTGCAGTTGCTCAACGGCGGCGACCTGCCGGAGCTGCGCCAGCGCAACACCCTCAAGGCGATGCAAGCGCTGGAGGCGGCGGGCTGCCTGACCGACCAGGAATACCACATCCTGTACGACACCTACCGCTTCCTGCGCAAGGCCGAGCACCGGCTGCAGCTGATGTTCGACCTGCAAACGCACGCGCTGCCGGCGGGCGAAGAGGCAATGCGCAAGCTGGCGCTGCGCATGGGCTACGGCGACAACGTGGGGCAGACATTCCTGTCTGCCGATGATCTGGCAGACAGGAATGTCTGCCCCACGGAGGCGGCCGCGCCGGCGGGGCCGCTGGCGCAGTTCCTGGCCGACTACCGCGAGAAGACCGACCTCAACCGCAAAATCCTCGACCACCTGCTGCACCAGACCTTCCAGGGCGAGGACGGCCAGGCGGAGCCGGAGTCGGATTTGATCCTCGACCCCAACCCCGAGCCCGAAACGATCCAGAGCGTCCTCGGCCGCTACCCCTTCCGCGATGTGCTCGGGGCGTACCACAACCTGACGCAGCTGGCCCAGGAAACGGTGCCGTATCTGCCCACGCGCCGCTGCCGGCACTTCCTCGCCAGCATCGCGCCGGCCCTGTTGCGCATGCTCGCCGAGACGCCCGACCCGGACATGGCCCTGATTAATCTGGAAAAAGTCACCGCGTCGCTCGGCGGCAAGGCGACGCTGTGGGAGTTGTTCAGCTTCAACCGGCCGAGCCTCAAGCTCTACGTCGATCTGTGCGCCTGGAGCCAGTTCCTGACCGAGACGCTCATCAACAACCCGGGCATGATCGACGAACTGCTCGACAGCCTGGTGCTCAACCAGCCGCGCACCTTCGACGAGCTGCGCGACGAACTGGCCGGCCTGTGCCGTGGCGCCGCCGATCTCGACCCGATCCTGCACAGCTTTCAGGACAAGGAACTGCTGCGCATCGGCGTCCGCGACATCCTCGGCAAGGACAGCATCCAGGCGACGACCGCGGCACTCAGCGACGTGGCCGAGACGATCCTGGTGCAACTGGCGTCGCTGCAAACGGCCCCGCTGGCGCAGCGCTACGGCGTGCCGCACCTGGAGGACGGGCCCCGCGCCGGCCAGGTGGCGCGCTACGCGCTGCTCGGCCTGGGCAAGCTCGGCAGCCGTGAGATGAGCTACCAGAGCGACCTGGACCTGATCCTCGTCTACGAGGGCGATGGTCGCACACGGGCGCCGGCTGGGGCGTCGCGCTGGGACCGCTTCGAGTTGACGGACAATTTTCACTACTTCACGGAGCTGGCGCGGCGGATCATCAAGGCGTTGAGTTACCTGTCGCCGCTGGGCCGGCTGTACCAGGTGGACATGCGGCTGCGGCCGACGGGGAAGTCCGGCAGCCTGGTGCATCCGCTGACGGAGTTCACGCGCTACTACGAACAGGGGGGCGCCCAGCTGTGGGAGTTGCAGGCGCTGACGCGGGCGCGGGTGGTGTACGGCAGCGAGGAGTTCGGCCATGAGGTGATGGCGGCGGTGCAGCGGTCGGTGTACGAACTGCCGTGGAGTGCCGAGCGGGCGGACCAGATGCGGGCCATGCGCGAGCGGCTGGAGGCCAGCGGCAGCCAGCGCGACCTGAAGCGCGGCTTCGGCGGCATCATTGACGTGGAGTTTCTGGTGCAGTTGTACCGCCTGAAGTACGGCGGCCGCCTGCCGGCGCTGCACAGCGGCAACACCTGGGAGACGCTGGACGCGCTGCGGACGGCGGGCCTGGTCGCCGAGGACGAACACCGGACGCTGCGGAGTTGTTACGACTTCCTGCGGCTGACCGAGAGCCGGCTACGCATCGTCCACAACCGGTCGCTGGACGAACTGCCGGAGCGGCCGGAGGACCTGGAGAAGCTGGCGCGGCGGCTGGGGTTCGAGGCGAAGGCGGAGGCCAGCGCCGCGGAGCAGTTCGTCCGTGAGTTGGAGCGGCAGACGGGGCAGTCGCGCGAACTATTCCTGAAGATTTTTGAGCGCGAGCGCGACGGCGAGCGAGGAACGTGAGTCCCCGCTCCAGGGCGGCCAACCGTTTCACGAGCCCCCAACCGGACGCCTTTGCAGCTGGGCCTGAGAGACGCTGGGAGTCGCTGGCTGACTGCGGCTGTCTAATCAAGGGGGCCAAGGAGGCCAAGGGGGCCAACTTTTTCACACGTCGAGAAGCGGCGCCCTGGGTTGTGCCGGGCGTTGCCGGTCAGGTTCGCCGCGGATTGGTCCACGGCTGGTATTTTCTCCCGTCAGTGCCGACTCCCATGCCGCTGCCCGAATCAATCATTGACCTGCACGACCTGCACACGGTTCCGCGCGCCGTTTTGGAACGCCTGATCGCCGACGGAAAACGGGTCGGGCTCGCCCTTCGTGGACATGTTGAACCAGTGGCAGCCGCCGAGCAATCGGAACCCGATCATGCAGGCGTTCAATCCCTACGCCGGCCTGTAATTGAGAACGGCCCCCCCACGCGCTTTCGGCGAACGGGGCGACAGCCTCCCCGCTCGCCGAAAGCGCACGCAATTCCTTCGTTAACCGTGTTATCCGTTTCATCCGTGGGTCGTTTGCTGCTCCTGACTTTGCGCCAGCGGGAAGCGCACGCGGAACGTCGCCCCGCGCAGCGGCTGCGACTCGATCTCCAGCCGTGCTCCGTGGTGGTCCAGGATCACCTGCACGAACGACAGCCCGAGCCCCATGCCCGCTGTCATGCCTTCGAACAGGGCGTTGTTGCGCTTCGTCGAAAAGTGCGTCTCCATGCAGCGCTGGCGGACTTCCTCCGTCATGCCAACGCCGTTGTCCGTCACCTCCAGCACTGCCAGGTCGCCCGCGCGCCGCGTCCGCACCGTGATCTCGCCCTTCCACGCCGCCGCCACGATCAGCGCCTGCTTCCGCATCGCCGCATCCGCCGCTCGCGCCTCGTCGCGCAGGTGCTTGCGCATCTCGAACGTCGCGTCCCGGGCGTTGAACAGCAGGTTCTCCAGTGCCTGTTGTAGATGCGAGGCGTCGCCCTCGATCCACAGCGGTTCGGGCGCCGGTTCCAGCCGCAGCGTCAGCTTCCACTTCTCGCCGGCCAGGAACTCCCAGCCGCGCAGCAGGTCGGCGCTGAGCTGATTCAGGTCGAGCCGCACCGCCTCCGAGCGGTTCGGATCGCGGCGCACCGTCTGCAATATTTGCTGCAACCGCTCGGTCACCGTGCCCAGCGTCTGCCGCACCTCGCGCAACATCGACTCCTCATCCCCGGGGATGTCCGCCCGGTCCAGGCAGCGGCCGAGCAGGTCGTTGGGCCGCACCAGCAGGTTCTTGATGTTGTGTGCGTACGAGCCGGCCATGATGCCGATGTTGGCGAACAACTGCGACTTTAACTCCAGCGCCGTGTGCTCGGCCTCCTGCTGCTTGCGCTCCGCCTCGCGGCGCTTCAGCTCCTCCTGCAGCCGTTGCTGCTCCGCCTCAATGACCTGCTGCCGCGCCGCCAGCCGCTGCCGCTCGCGCTCGCGCTGCTGTCGCTGCGCCAGGTAGAACCAGAACAGCGCCACCGTCGCGAACACCACCGCCAGCGCCCCCAGGCGGAAGCGGCGCTGCACGTCCTCGCGCTCCTTGTACTGCTGCGTGGCGTACACGCGCAGACGGTAGCGCACATCCACCCACGCCAGCGCGGTGCCGGTGGTGCGGTCCACCACCAGCGGCACGCCGGCGCTGCCGCGGCCGTCCGGGCGCGGCGGGCCGGCCAGTTCCTTGTACTGGCCGGGGTGCAGCGGCCGGCCCGAGTCCCACGTTACCGGCTCCAGCCCCAGGCGCTTGTCGAAATGCACCGTCATCTGATAAATGACCGGGAACAACACCAGCCGGCCGGGGTAAATCTTCGTCAGCGGATCGCCCAGGGCCTTGAGATGCTCGGTCAACTCATCGCGCTTGTTCCGCAGCCGATTCTCGACCGCCCGCAGTGCCTCCTGGTCCTGCGGCTGCTGCCGCTGTAACTGCTCCTGGCGCTCACGCAATTGTGCATAGGATCCAGCCAGGTCCGGCAGCGTCTCGAAGACGGTCGCCTCGCGCAGCCACTCGCGCAGGGCCTCGCGGTCGAAGTGCTCCTCGCCGTACAGCCAGTACAGCACCGGCTCGCGCAGCGTGAAGACGGCCAGCACCAGCAGCACCACCGGCACCAGCAGCGGCCGGGCGAACTGCCACAGCGGTCGCACACGCAGACGCATCGCCTTGTCTCCCGGCGGCTCACTTCAGCCCCGTTGTGGCCTGGTCTCCGGACCAGGCCACTCTGCCCGACCGAAGGTCTCCCCGCTTCACCAAAAAGGAGACCTTCGGTCCACGCCCGTGGCACGGTCGGGAGACCGTGCCACAACGGGGGTCGGGAGACCGTGCCACAACGGGGGAAACCGTGCCACAACGGGTTGGCCTTGTCTCCCGGCGGCTCACTTCAGCCACAACTCTTCCTCTGGCTGCACCCAGTCGCCGTCGTCCCACTGCCAGACGCTGATGCCCGGTCCCCACTTCTCGTTGGCCGGCCGCAGCCAGAGCACGTACTCGCCGGTGCCGTGGCGGCGCTCGCCGTCAGCGCCGAACAGCGCCGCCGCGCCCGGCGGTCCAACGCGCGTGCCGGTCCAACTCACCTGTTTCAGCCGCTCCAGCGTCGTATCGGCGCCCAGCAGTCGGCCGTCCTGGTGGGCGGCCAGCAGCACGCTCTCCAGCACGTCGCGGTGCAGCAGCAGGTCGTCGGTGCCGGTGCTGGAGGGGTCCGACTCGTCGGTCTTCTGTTCGCGGAAGCCGGCCTCAGCGTCCACCGGGTTGCGATGGGCGAACAGCACCAGCGACACATTCAGATCGTTCGGGTTCCAGGTGATGCGGCGGTCGCGGTAGATGTTGTTGAAGCTGATCGAGTCGCCGCTGACCACGACCAGGTTGCGGCGGCCGCTCCGCGTCAGGTGTGGCACGACCGCCCGCAGCCAGCGCTGCGCCCGCTGCGCGGCCGTGGGCAGCGCGACGATCTGCAACTGGTCCTTGTGCCGGTCGTTCTCCTCGTTGAATTCGCGGATGGTGGCCCGCTCCGGCACGTTGGGCAGGAAGTTGTCGCCGGTGCTGAAGGTGACGCGGTAGGGGAACATATCCTGGAACTGCTCGCCAACCGGAGTGCGGCGCAGCCGCCGCAGGAATGCCCGGGCGAAGCGGCGCGTCAGATCCACGGAGTAGCGGTCGTCGTCCCAGGAGACGGTGTGCAGGATGGGCTGCCGCAACCGGTCCACCACCATCTGCAGGCAGCCGGGGCCGCCGGGGCTGCCCGTGGCCGCGACCGCCCCCGCCAGCGAAGCCACCTCCCGGCTACGGCGCGGCAGCGGCGGCCACAGCGCCGGAGTGTCCTCCACGAAGTCGAGGACCACCTCGGCCATGCGGCTGTTGGTGAAGGCGTAGCGGAAACTGCGGCCGCGGTAGACCTCGATGAGTCGCCGGTAGCCCGGGGTGGTCTCGTCATCGTCCCCGGCGAAGTTGGTTTGGTCGTCCGGGGCGAAGCCGTCGGCGGTGGCGGTGGTGATGAGGAACAGCGGATCGGGGCCGCGCCAGTGGCCGCGCTGCCGTTCCAGCGCCTCGGCCAGGTGCAGGGCGGTGCGACTGCTGTCGCCGCCGAGGACCGCCAGCGGCGGCCGGCGCCGGTTGGCCAGCTCCTCGACCCAGCGGGCCGCGTCCGCCTCGCTGCTGAGCTTGTACCAGCGCACCCACAGCCGCGGGCCGTTCGCGCCGCCCAGGCCCAGCGACACCTCGGGCACGTCGGCGGTCAGCCGGTCGAAGGCCGCGTCCTTGTTGACGTGCAGCCGGCGGGGCTGGCGGTTCAGGCTCGGCCACTCGCGCTCCAGAGCGTCCACGGCGGCGATGAAGCGCTCCCAGGTGTCGCCGGCAGTGGCGGGCAACAGGAAGGCGATTTCCTGATCGCCGGCCGGCACCTCCTTGACCTTGACGACCGTGCCGCCGCCGAGCAGGCCGTAGCTGAGCAACGTCAAATACGCGGCGAAGGCGACCAGGCCGGTCAGTCCGACGCCGAAGAAAACGCGGAAGTAGCGCATGCAACGACCCCTGTGGACACCAACCCCCCCGCCCCTATCATACGCGGCGCCGGCGAAAACTTGCACGGAGACGCTGTCATGCACATCCTCGGGCTCGACGTGGGCACCTCGTCCGTCAAGGCGGCCGTGCTGGACGTGGCCGCGGGCCGGCCGGTTGGCCCGGTGAGCCATGTCCATTACGACCTCGACCACCCGGAGCCGGACGCGGAGGAGGTGCCGGCCGAGCGGCTGTGGCAGGCGGTGGCGGCCGCGGCCCGGCAGGCGGCGCGCGGCCAGGGCGTCGAGGGCGTCGGCCTGTCGGTGATGACGCCGGCGCTGGTGCTGGTGGACGCGGACGAGCGGCCGCTGGCGCCGATCTGGACGCACCTCGACCGGCGTTCGCGGATGTCAGCGCGGCAGGTGTGGGGCGCCTATGGGCCGGAGTTTCTGGCGACGGTCGGCAACCGGCCGCTGCCGGGTGGCATCAGTGCGGTGTGTTTCAAGCAGATGCTGGTGCAAGACCCGTACCTGCTGCACGACATCAAACATTACCTGCACGTCAACGGCTGGCTGGCGCTGCGCATGACCGGCGCGTGCGCCTGCGACCCGGCCAACGCCTCGTTCACGGGGCTGTTCAACACCGCGACGGATCGGCAGTGGTCGCGGCGCTGGTGTGACTATTTCGAGGTTGATCCGGCCTGGCTGCCGCCGGTGGTGGACGGCACGACGACGGTGGGAGCGCTGCGCTCGGCGGCGGCGGCGGACCTGGGGGTGCCGCCGGGCGTGCCGGTGAAGCTCGGCACCGCGGACACCACCTGTGCCATGCTCGCGGCCGGCATGACACGCGATGATTTGCTGCACGTGGTCGGCACCACGCAAGTGCTGGCGGTGCTGACGGATCAGCCGCGGCCCGACGCGCGGCGGCTGACGCGGCTGATGGGCGTCGGTGGCGGCTACGTGCAGGTGACGCACAACCCGGTCGGCGGTGTGGCCCTGGACTGGCTGCACCGGCTGTGCTTCCGTGAGCAGTCGGCGGCGGAGTTCTTTCACCAGACGATCATCGAGGCGCAGAAGCGGCGCACGCGCGTGGCGCTGGACCCGGCGTACCTGGGCGGCGACCGGCTGGAGATCGAGGCGCATCGGGCCGCCTTCCGTGAACTGACGCTGGAGACCGATCGACTGGATCTGCTGGCGGCGGTGCTGCGCGCGCTGGCAGAACAGCACGCGCGCGCGCTGGCGGCGCTGGGGCCGCGCACGGTGCGGCGCGTGTTCCTGACCGGCGGCGGCGCGGAGCTGGTGCGGCGGCTGATCCCGGCGTACGCCACGGCGGACCTTCACGAGCTGGACGAGGGCTCGCTGCGCGGCGTCGCGGCGCTGTTCCGCAGCTAACGTTGCGGCCGGCCGGTGTTGGTCGGGGCGGAGGTCGCCTCGCCCTCCGGCTACCTGCTCAGCCCCGAGGACCACCGCGCTGCCGACACCTGGGGCGTGCGCTTGCTGGAGTTGACCGAGCGCGGCTTCGCCCCCCAGGCCACCAGCGCCGACGCCGCCACTCACTTGCCCTGCTCGTACACCACCTTGCCGCCGACCATCGTTAACAGCACCGCCGCCGCCGCGATGTGGTCGCGCTCCGCCGCCGCCAAAATGTCGCGCGACAGCACCACCAAATCCGCCAGTTTGCCGACCTCCAGCGAGCCGCGCTCCTTCTCCTGGTGGGCCGCATACGCCGCCGTCAGCGTGTAGCCCTCGACCGCCTCCGCGACGGTGATGCGCTGCTCGGGGAACCAGCCGTTGGGGTACTTGCCGTCCAGCGTCCGCCGGTTGACCGCGGCGTCGATGCCGAGCAACGGGTTCGGCGGCGCCACCGGCCAGTCCGAGCCGAACGCCACCTTCGCCCGCGCGTCCAGCAGCGACCGCAGCGCGTACGACGACGCACACCGCTTCGCTCCGATCCGCCCCTCCGCCCAGCGGCCGTCGTCGATGATGTGGTACGGCTGCATCGACGCGATCACGCCCAGCTCCGCGAAGCGCTTGTAATCCACCGGCCGCAGGTGCTGCGCGTGCTCGACGCGGAAGCGGCGGTCGCGCGGCCCGTTCTGCTTGATGACCTCCGCGAAAATGTCCAGCAGTTCCGCGTTGCCGCGGTCGCCGATGGCGTGGACCGCCACGCCCAGCCCCGCCCTGTCCGCGGCCAAAATGTCCTCCAGCAGCTTCGACCGCGGCCGCACGTAGATGCCGGTGCTGTTCGGCTCGTTCAGGTACGGCTCGAACATCTTCGCGGTGCTGGAGCCCAGCGAGCCGTCGATGAAGTCCTTCAACACGCCGATTTGCAGCAGCAGGTCGCCGAACCCCAGCATCACGCCGAGGTCCGCCAGCGCCCGCCACGCCGCCAGCGGCCAGTGCAGCCGCACCCGGCACGTCAACTTGCCGGAGCTTTTCAGCTGCTGGTACACGCGGAACAACGTCCGCCGCGTCGCGGCGCCGTTGCCGTCCATGTCCTGCACGCTGGTGATGCCGTTGCGGCGCAACTCCGCCAACGATGCCAGCACCGCGGCGCGGATTTCGTCCGCGGCCGGCGGCGGCACCAGCACGCTGACCAGGCCCATCGCGTTGTCGCGCAGCAGGCCCGTCGGCTGCTTCGTCTTCGGGTCGCGGTAGATGACGCCGCCGCTCGGGTCCTTCGTCGCCGCGGTGATGCCGGCCAGCTGCAGCGCCTTCGTGTTCGCCACTGCCATGTGGCCGTCGTAGCGGCGCAGGAACAGCGGCCGGTTCGCCACGTATTTGTCCAGCAGCGCCGCGGTCGGCAGCTTGCCGCTGAAGGTGCGGTCGTGGTCCCAGTCGCCGCTCAGCAGCCAGCGGCCCGGCGGCAACTTCGCCGCGTGGGCCTTCAGCCGCTTGCCGAACTCGGCCTCATCCTTCGCGTCCTTCAGCGACACGCGGCTGAGTTGCAGGCCGCCGCTGAGCAGGTGCAAATGGCTGTCGTGGAAGCCGGGCACGACGCGGCGCTGCTTGAGGTCCAGGAATTTCGTGTTCGGCCCAGCCAGCTTCAGCACCTCGAGATACTTGCCGACGGCGACGATACGCGCGCCGCGGATCGCCAGCGCTTCGGCCTGGGGCTGTTGCTTGTTGACCGTCCAGATTTTGCCGTTTTTGAGGATGAGGTCCGCCGCCACCGGGGCCGGGGCGTCCTGGGCAAACACGGTCGTGGGAACCGTGAAGAACAGGCAAAGAAAAATCAGCGGCGCCGGGGTGGATTTCATGCTGGATCCTCAGGCAATTGCAGGGGTTGGGGCGAAAAAATCTCGGCCTTGTGGGGCGGCGCGGACAGGCGTTATACTCCGCTCGACCGAGGATAACCGACTCGCTCCTCGGGGTCAAATGGCGAGGATTTTCGCCCGCCACACCACTGCGTGAGCATGAGGCTCGCGCCCGTTGCCAAGGAGGGGAAATGATGGCCCACCACACGCGGCCGCTGATCGGCATCAACGCCGACTACGTGCCCGCCGGCAAGAACACCCGCGCGCACCTGCGGCTGCCGGTCGGCTACTTCGAGGCCGTGCTCACCGCCGGCGGCCTGCCGATCATCATGCCGCTGTTCGGCAAGGAGCCGGAGATCGACGCCTTCCTTGACCGCGTGGACGGGTTCGTGCTCACCGGCGGCCTGGACCTGGACCCGCGCCGCTACGGTCAGGCGACGCACCCGGCGGTGCAGCCGATGCCCGAGCGCCGCGATGACCACGACCGCATCCTCGTCCGCCGTCTGGTGCAGCGCCAGGTGCCGCTGCTGGCGGTCGGCCTGGGCATGCAGCAGCTCAACGTCGCCTGTGGCGGCAGTCTGTTCCTGCACCTGCCGGAGGAGCAGCCACGGGCGCTGCCGCACTGCGACCCCTCGTGCAGCGGCCCGCACCGCCACGCCGTCCTCCTCGAAGCCGGCTCGCGCATCGACGAGATTTACGGCGGCGGCGAAATCCGCGTCAACAGCGCGCACCACCAGGCGGTCAAGCAGGTCGGCACCCGGCTGCGCGTCGGGGCGCTGGCGCCGGACGGTGTGATCGAGGCCATTGAATCGGTGGACCCGAACTGGTTCTGCGTCGGCGTGCAGTGGCACCCCGAGTCGGAGACCGCCTCGGCGCTGGACATGCAGTTGTTCGAGTGCTTCATCCAGGCGTGCCTGCGCCAGGCGCAGCCGCTGGAGATGGCGGCTTAACAAAGATGAGGGGGTGAGGGGGTGAAAAACCCTGGCTCACCCGGTCACCCCCTCACCCCCTCACCCCCTCACCCCCCTCATCGAAATGACTCGTCGCTGGATCATCGGCCTGGCGTCCGGCTCCACGGTGGACGGCGTGGACGCCGCCCTGCTGGAACTCGACGGCGTCGGCCTCGACCTGCGCCTCCGGCCGCTGCACACCCTGCACCTGCCCTACCCGCGCGACCTGCGCGAACTGCTGCTGCGCGTCGGCCACGCGGAGCAGTCGAGCGTTCGGCAATCGAGTCTGCTACACCGGTTGCTCGGCGAGACCTTCGCCGCGGCCGCCCGCCAGGTCGCCGACCAGGCCAGCTTCAGCCTGCAAAAAGTCCAGTGCGTCGGCTGCCCCGGTCACACCGTCTGGCACGAACCGGAGGGCCGCTACCCGTCCACGCTGCCGCTCGGCATGGCTGCGGTCGTCGCCGAGCGCACCGGCCTGACGGTGGTCAGCGACTTCCGCGCCCGCGACGTGGCGGCGGGCGGCCAGGGTGTGCCGCTCTGCGCGCTGGTCGATTATCTGCTGTTCCGCGACGCTGGCGAGCATCGGTTGCTACTGCACCTGGGCGGTCTGACGACGGCAGTGTTCCTGCCGGCGGCCGGTTCGCCACGGCAGGTGCTCGGCTTCCAGGCGGGGCCGTGCAACGTGCTGCTCGACGGCCTCATCCGCGCCCTGACCGCCGGCCGCGAGATGTTTGACGCTGGCGGCAAGCACGCGGTGCAGGGTTGCTGCATTGAGGAGTTACTGGAGCGCTGGCTGGCGCACCCGCTGTTGCAGCGACGGGCGCCGTGCAGTCTGCCGCCGCAGGGCTTCGGTGACGGCTTCGTGCGGCAGACGCTCCAGCAGGCGGTGGAGCGGCGCTGGGGCCTGCACGACCTGCTGTGTACGGCGACGCACTTCGTCGCCCGGGCGATTCAGCGTGCCGTCGGCCGCCTGTTGCCGGTGGCGCCGGGGCGTGTGCTGCTCAGCGGCGGCGGCGTGCGCAACGGGCTGCTGTGGCACCTGCTGGGGCAGCAGTTCGCGGGCGTCCCGCTGGAGCGCATCGACGGCCACGGCGTACCGAGCGGGGCGCGCAAGGCGGTGACCTACGGCGGCCTGGCGGCGCTGACAGTCGATGGCGTGCCGGCCAACTTGATGACCGTGACCGGCGCCGCCGGCGCTCGCCTGCTGGGCAGCCTGACGCCGGGCTCCACCGGCAACTGGGCGCACTGCGCCGCGTGGATGGCGACGCAGACCGCGCCGCTGCGAGCGCTGGCGCTGCGCGAGGTGGATTGAAGAAACGAACATTCACCACAGAGAACGCGGAGCGCGCACGGGTGGGGGGGTGGCACGGCGCGACCACCACCGGCGGCGGTTGCCACAGCAAGAACGCCAAGGATGCCAAGAACGCCAACTTTTTCACACGTCGAGAATCGGCACCTGGCAGCGCCGGCCTGCCGTTCGTGGTCCTTGCGACGGCAAACTGCTTAGCCGAATCGATTGCCGGCGCGGACTCGTTTGCGCCATCGGTAACCCATTAATCCCAAACTCGCCAGCACAATTAAAGCGAAGCTGGAAGGCTCAGGCGTGGCAGGTGGGCCGCCACCTCCACTGGAGGAGGTGTTCTCAACCACGTCAGAAATGGAAATGGTGCTGTTTTCGCTGGTGCTTCCCTCGATAATCCGAAACAAGATCACGGCGGTTTGGCCGTCAAACGGGGAAAGACCGCTAATGGTCACGGTGTTGGGGAATGGACCACCAGTAAGCGTCACCATCGAACCGAGCTCGGGCGGGTCCGCCGCTGAAGTGATGCCTGGTGTTATGTCGTTCGTATAAAACGAATCGGAGCCGGCCACGGCAGGCAGCAACGGATTGCCTGTGGTCGCGTAGATGAGGGATGCTCCAAAGGAGTCCGGAATTTCGCCACTCGGAAGCGGATTGGTCGAATCGCTGAAGGCGCCATTAATTGTGAACGACAGGCTCTGAACATTGTCGCCAATTGTGAACACCTGAAAAAGGTCGGTTTCGATTGTAAAGGATTGGTTGAAAGGATCCAGCATGGTTGCCACCCCACCGGACACAATCACCTGGCCAGTAAGTGGATCACCGGGCGAGGAAGAGCTCCACCCGTCCGTGACCTGCCAAGATTGAAGCCCATCGCCGCCTTGCGAAAAGTTGCCATTTAGCAAGCCAGCTCGCGCATGCCCTGGCTGCAAAAGAAAACCTGCGGCGACAAAAAGGGGCAACAGCAGGGCCTTCAGGTAGTTGCGCAGCATGGTTCGAACCTCTCGATTACCCGGATCTCTTGACTCACCCTCAATTAGGGTTGCCTCGTCTTTGCCTGCAGATCCAGCTCTGCAAGATCGGCGGCCACCTGTTCTTTCGAAGCTGCCTTCCATAAGCGCAGCACAGGGCTTATACCCCCACTCGCCAGGGTGTTCCCGTCGGGGGAGAACGCCAGGGCATACATCCAATGTTCTTGACGATAAAGCGTCCGCAGCTCGCGGCCCGTGCCGCTATCCCAGAGCTTGATCGAGCCGTCGCAACTCGCGGTTGCCAGGGTACGCCCGTCCGGAGACAAAACCAGGACGGAAATGAGACCAATGTGGCCGTGCATTTGCCGTACCAGCGCTCCCGTCCGCACATTCCACAGGTCGATCCTTCCGGACCCGCTACCCGTGGCCAACAGGTTGTCCGCTCGGTCGCCCAGTGGACTGGCCGCGCCGAGCAGGCCGCCCGGAAGGAACAAGATGGCACCATAGCCCGTACCAGCCGGCCCCTGCCAACGGCTGACCTCGTCCCAGCTGGAGGTGTCCCACAACCAGATGGTGCCGTTGTGCCCCGCCGCTGCCAGGAGCTTGCCGTCGGCGGAGAAGGCGACGGCGTTCACCTGCGTGGGAGTGGCAAAGCTCCGGTGTTCCTTGCGCTGGGCGACGTCGAACACCATCACTTTTTGGGGCGCGTCAACGGCGTAATTGTGCGGCCCCCCAACGCCGACGGCGAGCCAACGACTGTCCGGGGAAAACGCCAGCGCGCCGATCTCGGCACCCCTCTCCGAGATCAGCGCATGGTAATTCGGGTCCGCCATCCGGTCGGCGAGCTTCGGTTCCGTGAGGGTGCCCAGGTGGGCTCCGGTTTTTGCGTCCCAAAGGCTCAGGCGCTGGTCCGGCCCACCGGCAATCATGCGACCGTCCGGGGAAAAAACGGCCCGCCTCGACGGCCGGGTGGTGAGCAAGCGCGGCGGGTCCGCGGACATCAAATCATGGACGTGAATTCCTGCGCTCATCGAGGCTTCGACCAGGTAGCGGCCGTCCGGCGAATAGCCCAGGGCGTCGATTTGACTTCGGCCTAATGGCAGTACCTGGGCTTCCTCCTGATCGGCCACGTCCCAGCAGCGCGCCGTCCTGTCGTGGCCAACCGAGATGAGTTTACGCCCGTCCGCAGTGAACGCCAGCGCTGCGATCGCGCCCTGGTGCCCCTTCAACTTGCGTGCGAGTGATTGCCCGGTCGCGATTGGCACGGGCTCTCTCGCGGCGGCTAGCTCTTCCGTCGGCAATACCGGTCTGGAGAGGCGCCAGAGTATGACCTGGCCGGTGCTTTTGCCGGCGACCGTATGCCAGCGCATGAAGAAGTGCCACAGCGTGACCAGGCCGGTCCTTTCCCCCACCGCCAGATGATTGCCGGCGGGGGAAAAAGTGACACGAACCGCTGGACTTCGCGAGCGCACGAATCCCAGCCACTTGCCTGTTGTTGTGTCGTACAAATCGACGAAGTTGCCGTGATGAGGCACCGCTGCCAGTTTTCCATCCGGAGAGATGGCTCCTTGTAATCTGTCAAAGCCACCCCTGGCCTCTTCATCGCTAAGCACGATCGGTTTTTCTTTCTCCAGGTGGTAAAGGACCACCAGCGTGCCCTTGTCTCCCATCGACGCCAGGAGCTGCTTGCCGTCCAGGGACAGATCGATTTGCCGCGCCGTCGGGTCGAGCATGCGCTGGTCGTAAAGTCGCTTGCCAGTCGCCACCTCCCAGACCCGGGCGTGCCTGTCGCGGCCCACGCCGGCCAGAAAGCGTCCGTCAGCGGACAGCTTCAGGTTAACCAGGGGGGATGGCATGCGCAACTGCACTTTCTGCGCACCGGTCTGGACATCAAAAACTTTCGGCGCACCGTCCCGATCGATGATCGCCGCCACTTCACCGTTGCGCGCGAGCGTTACGCTGAGCCCACCTCCCACGGCGAGGGTCAATGCTTCACGCGCCGTGCGGTCGCCGATCCGCCACACACGCACCTTGCCGCTCGCGTCGAGGGTAACCACTCGGCCGTCGGCGGCAACACCGGCCACGCGGGGGACGACGGGCAAGCGCACGACCGAATCCAGGTGCAACAGCCGCCACTGGTAACGCCAACAGAACTCGCGCAGGTCCGGCTGCCCAGGCCCAGGGACATGCGCGAGCAGCAACTCCTGGCACTGCGAAGCGGTTCCCTCTCCGGACTGCCACACCTGGGACGCCAGGTGGAGGTGCTCGGAATAAAGCAGCCTGCGATTGCGGTCGGCTTCGTTGAGAGCATCCAGTTCGGCCTGGGTTGCCCGACGTGCTTGCCAGGTGGCCACGATGCCGCCCACCAGAGCCAGGAGGACGGTGGCGGCCAGGACGAGCTGGACCCGGCGGCGCTTCCGCTGTTCGACAGCGCGTGCTTCGGCAGTCGCGCGCGCGAGTTCCGCCTGGCGTGCGCGTTCCTCGACATCGGCCAGGAAGCCGGCGACCGTGGCCGCCACCGCGCCCGCATCCCGCGGCCGCGTTTCGCGCTGGGCCGTCAAGCACCGCCGGCACAATTCCACCAGCCTGGGGTCCGCGCCACACTGCTCGAGCCGGGCCCAGGCACCCGCGAGTGTTCCGCGAATCGCCATCAACCGCACCTCCTCGGCCGAGTTCCCGATATATGGAGGCTCTCCGGTCAGAATGACACAGAGGATGGCGCCAAGCCCGAACACATCCGTGCGCTCGTCGATGCGTTCGACCTCGCCGCCCGCCTGCTCGGGGGCCAGGAACGCCGGTGTGCCGAGCATGCTGCCGGCGAGCGTATCGCAATCGTGTTCGCGCGCGGTGTGGATGACGGTCCCGTCGCCTGGTTCCGTGTCCAGCGCGGGCTGGCGCACGGCCGGGCCGTCGGCCGGCAAGAGCTTGGCCAGGCCCCAGTCCATCACCTGCACCTCGCCGAACGCCCCCACCATGATGTTGGCCGGCTTCAGGTCGCGGTGCAGGACGTACTTGCTGTGGGCATAACCGACTGCCTGGCAAAGCTGCTCAAACACCGCCAGGAATCGGCCGCGGTCGCTGGCCAGGTCCGAGCGTTCCGCGAGCAACTCTTCCAGGGTTCTGCCCTTGATTAGCTTCATCGCCAGGTAAGGGCGCCCATCAGCCAACCGGCCGACTTCGAACACTGGCGGAATGCCGGGGTGCTGGAGCTGGGCCGTGATGCGCGCCTCGTCCAGGAAGCGCTGGGCCACGAGGGCATCCGCCAGGTAACGCTCGTGAAGAACCTTGACGGCGACATCCCGGCCAAGCGACTCATCGCGCGCCGAGTAGACGATGCCCATACCGCCGCGCGCCAGCTCCCGGTCCAGCTGAAAGCGGCCGGCGCCGCGGCGGGCTGGACGCGCCCGTCACATCGACCGCGGGGGCTTCGAGAAACGTTCCCAGTTCCGGAAACACCTGCAGCATGCTTTCCACATGCCGCTTCAGGGAGGCGTTGCCGGCGCAAACCTTCTCGAGGTAGGCTGAACGCTCGGCGGCATTGGTGAGTTCGATGGCTCCATGCAAGATGTCGCGCTCGGTCACGGATCTTCTCCTCCACCTTCTACCCGACGCTTATAGTGGCGAATTCCGCGGCGGCTTTTCGCCAAAAAACTGCTTTCCCTTCCTTGAGTTTCCTCAATCCTGCCACTTTTTCAGCTCGGCAAGCAGGAACACGCGTGCATAGGTCCAGACGCGGTCGGCGGTGCGGGGCGAGATGTCCAGGGCGGCCGCGGCCTGTGCCGAGGTGAGTCCGGCAAAAAAACGCAGTTTGACCAGTTGCGCCGCTTCCGCGTCATGAGCCGCGAGATGCTCCAGGGCCTCGTCCAGGGCGACCAGGTCTTCGCCCACTTTGGGGGCCATGACACTGGCTTCGTCGAGCGGTTCACGAACGCGGTCGCCGCCGTGCTTCAGGCTCTGTTTTTTCCGTGCGCGGTCCACCAGAATGCGGCGCATCGCCTCGGCGGCCGCGGCAAAGAAATGACCGCAGCTGTTCCAGTGCTGCGCTTTGGTTTCCACCAGCCGCAAGTAGGCTTCATGGACCAGAGCGGTAGCTTGCAAGGTCTGCCCGGGCGCTCCTGCGCCAGCTTCGCGGCGGCCAGCTCGCGCAGCGCCTCGTACACCAGCGGAAACAGCTGGTCGGCAGCGCGCGTGTCGCCCTGCTCAATGGCCGACAGGATTTCCGTGACACTATCCATGGATGCCTTGTCTTGGACACGTCCCCACATCCTTCATGAATGCCTTGTATTAGACACGTCCCGGCGCTGCTTCGCAAGAGTTTGCCGCAAGCCGCCGACAAAGTCGGTGAGTTCCATGAAAAAGTTTTTTGGCGAAAAGCCGCCGCGGAATCCGCCATTATACGTGCAAGCTGTCCGCGTTCATGACCTGACAAGACTGGCCGACACGTAGCGTCTCGCCGGCCCCGCTTCGCCCAGGCGCTGACGGTACGCGCCGGCCCTGGCACGCAACACAGACACTGGGTCGGATTTGTCGCAGAGGTGTAACGACGAACGGCTTTCGGCTCACATCAAGCCGCGGAGGACCCCAAATGTCACTGAACATCCGCTTGCGCCGGAAACCATCTCGGGAGCAAAAGAAGGCCGCGCCGGCGTACCGGCCCCTCCTCGAACGGCTGGAACCCCGCGTGAATCCGTCCCTCTACAACTGGGTCGGCACGTCCGGTGGCAGTTGGGACACGCTTGCCAACTGGCAAGTCGGCGGAGTTACCCCCGCCGCGCTACCCGGCATCAGCGACGACGTGAACTTTGGCACGTTCAACGGCACCGTCACGCATGCCACTTCGGCTTCGGACACGGTCAATAGCCTGACCGGCACCCAGGCAACACTCAACCTGTCCGGCGGTTCCCTCTCCATTGAAAGTACCGCCACCGGATCGACCATCGCTAACTTCATTGAATCGGCCGGCACCCTGGGCGGGACAGGCAGCCTGACCGTCAGCGGGCTGACCACCTGGACGGGCGGCACCATGAGCGGCGCCGGGCTGACCAACGCCGACGGCGGCATCACCCTGAGCGGCGGCGGCACCGAGGTGCTCAGCGGCCGCACCCTGAACAACAACGCCACCGCCAACTGGACCGGCACGAACAACGCCATTTTCATGGCCAGCGGCGCCGTCTGGAACAACAACGCCGGCAGCGCGCTCAACTCCCAGGCGTCCGGCCAGGCCGTGGAAAACGGCAGCGGCGGCGGCGTCTTCAACAATGCCGGCCTGTTCCAGGTCACGACCGGCAACACCGCCGTCCAGGTCCCCTTCAACAGCACCGGCGCGGTCAGCCTACTGGCGGGCAGACTCAGCCTGAGCAACGGCGGCACTGATACGGGCAGCTTCAGCGTGGCCAGCGGCAGCACCCTCGGCTTCGACGGCGGCACCACCAACCTCAACGCCGGCGCCTCCGTCAGCGGCGCCGGCAGCGGCGAGTTCGGCAGCGGCACCACCACCTTCGCCGCCGGCAGCACCTACAACATCAGCACCGGCACCACCGTCGATGGCGGCCCCACCGTCAACTTCAACAGCCCGGTCACGAGCGCCGGCAGCGCCCTGGTCATCTCCGGCGGCACCCTCAACTTCAGCGGCGGCGCCCCCATCACCGTCAGCACCCTGAACCAGTCGGGGGGCACGCTGAGCGGCAGCGACAACGTGACCGTGACGGGCTTGCTGACCTGGAGCGGCGGCACCATGAGCGGCACGGGCCTGACCAACGCCAACGGCGGCATCACGCTGAGCGGCGGCGGCACCGAGGTGCTCAGCGGCCGCACCCTGAACAACAACGCCACGGCCAACTGGACCGGCACGAACAACGCCATTTTCATGGCCAGCGGCGCCGTCTGGAACAACAACGCCGGCAGCGCGCTCAACTCCCAGGCGTCCGGCCAGGCCGTGGAAAACGGCAGCGGCGGCGGCGTCTTCAACAATGCCGGCCTGTTCCAGGTCACGACCGGCAACACCGCCGTCCAGGTCCCCTTCAACAGCACCGGCGCGGTCAGCCTACTGGCGGGCAGACTCAGCCTGAGCAACGGCGGCACTGATACGGGCAGCTTCAGCGTGGCCAGCGGCAGCACCCTCGGCTTCGACGGCGG
This sequence comes from uncultured Gemmataceae bacterium, assembly GCA_963750165.1. Lineage (GTDB taxonomy): Bacteria > Planctomycetota > Planctomycetia > Gemmatales > Gemmataceae > CAVVPN01. Next base: position 231,530 of record CAVVPN010000004.1, read on the forward strand.
CACCACCAACCTCAACGCCGGCGCCGCCGTCAGCGGCGCCGGCAGCGGCGAGTTCGGCAGCGGCACCACCACCTTCGCCGCCGGCAGCACCTACAACGTCAGCACCAGCACCACCGTCGATGGCGGCCCCACCGTCAACTTCAACAGCCCGGTCACGAGCGCCGGCGGCGCCCTGGTCATCTCCGGCGGCACCCTCAACTTCAGCGGCGGCGCCCCCATCACGGTCAGCACCCTGAACCAGTCGGGCGGCACCCTGAGCGGCAGCGACAACGTGACCGTGACGGGCTTGCTGACCTGGAGCGGCGGCACCATGAGCGGCGCGGGCCTGACCAACGCCGCCGGCGGCATCACCCTGAGCGGCGGCGGCACCGAGGTGCTCAGCGGCCGCACCCTGAACAACAACGCCACCGCCAACTGGACCGGCACGAACAACGCCATTTTCATGACCAGCGGCGCCGTCTGGAACAACAACGCCGGCAGCGCGCTCAACTCCCAGGCGTCCGGCCAGGCCGTGGAAAACGGCAGCGGCGGCGGCGTCTTCAACAATGCCGGCCTGTTCCAGGTCACGACCGGCAACACCGCCGTCCAGGTCCCCTTCAACAGCACCGGCGCGGTCAGCCTACTGGCGGGCAGACTCAGCCTGAGCAACGGCGGCACTGATACGGGCAGCTTCAGCGTGGCCAGCGGCAGCACCCTCGGCTTCGACGGCGGCACCACCAACCTCAACGCCGGCGCCTCCGTCAGCGGCGCCGGCAGCGGCGAGTTCGGCAGCGGCACCACCACCTTCGCCGCCGGCAGCACCTACAACGTCAGCACCAGCACCACCGTCGATGGCGGCCCCACCGTCAACTTCAACAGCCCGGTCACGAGCGCCGGCAGCGCCCTGGTCATCTCCGGCGGCACCCTCAACTTCAGCGGCGGCGCCCCCATCACGGTCAGCACCCTGAACCAGTCGGGCGGCACCCTGAGCGGCAGCGACAACGTGACCGTGACGGGCTTGCTGACCTGGAGCGGCGGCACCATGAGCGGCGCGGGCCTGACCAACGCCGACGGCGGCATCACCCTGAGCGGCGGCGGCACCGAGGTGCTCAGCGGCCGCACCCTGAACAACAACGCCACCGCCAACTGGACCGGCACGAACAACGCCATTTTCATGGCCAGCGGCGCCGTCTGGAACAACAACGCCGGCAGCGCGCTCAACTCCCAGGCGTCCGGCCAGGCCGTGGAAAACGGCAGCGGCGGCGGCGTCTTCAACAATGCCGGCCTGTTCCAGGTCACGACCGGCAACACCGCCGTCCAGGTCCCCTTCAACAGCACCGGCGCGGTCAGCCTACTGGCGGGCAGACTCAGCCTGAGCAACGGCGGCACTGATACGGGCAGCTTCAGCGTGGCCAGCGGCAGCACCCTCGGCTTCGACGGCGGCACCACCAACCTCAACGCCGGCGCCTCCGTCAGCGGCGCCGGCAGCGGCGAGTTCGGCAGCGGCACCACCACCTTCGCCGCCGGCAGCACCTACAACGTCAGCACCAGCACCACCGTCGATGGCGGCCCCACCGTCAACTTCAACAGCCCGGTCACGAGCGCCGGCAGCGCCCTGGTCATCTCCGGCGGCACCCTCAACTTCAGCGGCGGCGCCCCCATCACCGTCAGCACCCTGAACCAGTCGGGCGGCACCCTGAGCGGCAGCGACAACGTGACCGTGACGGGCTTGCTGACCTGGAGCGGCGGCACCATGAGCGGCGCGGGCCTGACCAACGCCGACGGCGGCATCACGCTGAGCGGCGGCGGCACCGAGGTGCTCAGCGGCCGCACCCTGAACAACAACGCCACCGCCAACTGGACCGGCACGAACAACGCCATTTTCATGGCCAGCGGCGCCGTCTGGAACAACAACGCCGGCAGCGCGCTCAACTCCCAGGCGTCCGGCCAGGCCGTGGAAAACGGCAGCGGCGGCGGCGTCTTCAACAATGCCGGCCTGTTCCAGGTCACGACCGGCAACACCGCCGTCCAGGTCCCCTTCAACAGCACCGGCGCGGTCAGCCTACTGGCGGGCAGACTCAGCCTGAGCAACGGCGGCACTGATACGGGCAGCTTCAGCGTGGCCAGCGGCAGCACCCTCGGCTTCGACGGCGGCACCACTAACCTCAACGCCGGCGCCGCCGTCAGCGGCGCCGGCAGCGGCGAGTTCGGCAGCGGCACCACCACCTTCGCCGCCGGCAGCACCTACAACGTCAGCACCGGCACCACCGTCGATGGCGGCCCCACCGTCAACTTCAACAGCCCGGTCACGAGCGCCGGCAGCGCCCTGGTCATCTCCGGCGGCACCCTCAACTTCAGCGGCGGCGCCCCCATCACCGTCAGCACCCTGAACCAGTCGGGCGGCACCCTGAGCGGCAGCGACAACGTGACCGTGACGGGCTTGCTGACCTGGAGCGGCGGCACCATGAGCGGCACGGGCCTGACCAACGCCGACGGCGGCATCACGCTGAGCGGCGGCGGCACCGAGGTGCTCAGCGGCCGCACCCTGAACAACAACGCCACCGCCAACTGGACCGGCACGAACAACGCCATTTTCATGGCCAGCGGCGCCGTCTGGAACAACAACGCCGGCAGCGCGCTCAACTCTCAGGCGTCCGGCCAGGCCGTGGAAAACGGCAGCGGCGGCGGCGTCTTCAACAACGCCGGCCTGTTCCAGGTGGCGGCCAGCGCCGGCACCACCACGGTGCAGATCCCCTTCAATGACACCGGCAGTATCCAGGTCAATTCGGGCACCCTCAACCTGACCAACGGCTCCGTCAATACCAACGGCAACAATATCCTCGCCACTCAGGCGGCCACCACGCTGGCCCTGACCGGCAACCTTCTCGGCACCACCACGGTTCAGAGCAACTTCGGCCCCTTTGGTACGGTCCTGCTTGACGGCGCTGGCACGGCGTCCGCTCCCCAGCAGCTCGAGGCCATGAGCAACGACCTTGGTCCGGTCGCTGCCGGGTTCATCGACAATTTCGCCTACGGCAAGCTCTCCCTTGCAGCCAGCACGAATGTCAAGTTGGTGGACACCGTCCCCAATTCGTCGGGTAGTGGGCCGGAAGCCGTCTACGTCAATACCCTCGTCGTGCCCTCGGGCACCACCCTCAATCTCAACGGCTTGCACCTGTACACACGGGCGGACCTGATCAATGGCACCGTCACCGGCGGCACCATCAGCCTGGTCGCCGGGGGCGGGCCGCTCGCGTTTAACGTCCCCACGCCGGGAGATTTGACCAGCAGTGCCCAGCAGGACGACTGGACCTTCACCGACCAGGCCGGTCAAAGCGTTAACGTGACTGTGGCCACGGGCAGCGGCAGTACGCCGGCGCCGCTCAGTCCCGCCGTTGGCCTGGTCACGGTCAGCCTGGTCGATAGCAACAACAACGTGGTGGCCACGACCACAAACACCCAGAGCGGCAACCCGGCTCAGCTCAGCGCGACGCTGCCCAGCACCGGCACGTACCACCTCCTGGTCCACAGCAGCGGCAGCAATACCGGCTATTACCTCGTCACGCTGTCGCCCCTGTTCGCCACCCAGGCGACGCCCACCGTGGCGGTGAGTGCTAGCGGCGGCAGGTACAACGGTCTACCGTGGGCGGCGACGGCAACTGTGGCCGGCATCGATGGCGTCTTCACCAGCAGCCTGGAAGGCGTGACGCCGACGCTGCTCTACTACGTTGGTCCCACGGCCAGCGGCGCCGGTGTCGCCAGCGCCCGAGCCAAGCCGGAACCTATACGGTGGTGGCTTCCTTCGCCGGCAGCACCGACTACACCAGCGCCACCAACTCGGCCACCTTTACCATCGCGCCAGCGACGCCGGCCGTGACAGTCACCGATGCGGGCGGTATCTACACGGGCAACCCCTTCCCGGCCACGGCGACGGTAGCAGGCATCGACGATGTCGCCAGAAGCAGCCTGGAAGGCGTGACGCCAACGCTAACCTATTATGTTGGCCCAATGGCCAGCGGCAGCGGCGTGCCTACGGCGCCTACGAACGTCGGCACCTACACCGTGCTGGCTACCTTCGCCGGCAGCACCGACTACACCAGCGCCAGCAATTCCGCCACCTTCAACATCACGGCGTCGAACCTGCCCGAATTGCAGGTGATCAACCTGTCCGTGAACCCGCCCTCACTGGTATCGGGCGGCCCGGTGACCATTACCTGGGACGATCTGAATAGCGGCGGCGATCTCACCCAGTCGTTTAACGACCACGTCACGGTGTTGAATACGAGTACCGGCCAGACCCTGGTCGATACCAACGTCTTCTACAACGCGACGCTGCCGGGAGCCATCATCCCAGGCGGCCAGAGTTCGGCGCAGCGTTCCTACTCCTTGACGCTGCCCGACGGTGATGCGGGCGCCGGCTCGCTCCAGGTGACCGTGACCACCGACTACAACAATTTGTTTCTGCCTCCGCCCAGCGGCCATACCACCACCGTTTCCACCGTTTCTAACCTGGCGAATTACCCCGATCTTCAGGTGACGAACTTGCAGGTGCCGGCCGCGCCGCAATCAGGCAGCGCGGTCACCGTGACCTGGACCGACGCCAACACGGGGCGCGGCGCCGCGACCACGGCCTTCTACGACCATATCCAGGTTCTGCTCGTGAACGGCACGACTTCCCAGACGCTGGTCAATAGCGATGTCTTGTATGACGCCACACAACCGGGCAACGCCATCCCCGCCGGCGGCAATTCGGTGCAGCGCCAGTTCACGTTCAACCTCGCTGACGGCGATGCCGGCACGGGCACCCTGCAAGTGACCGTGTCCACCGATGTGCATCAAAACCTGTACGAGTACAACTACGGAACGATTCCAGGGGGACACGCGGTTGCCCTCGCTGAGCCCGGCAAGACGGCCACGGCTGCCGCGACGGCCACCCTGGCCAACTATGCCTTCTTGCAGGTCGCCAACCTGACGATAAGCCCGACCACGACCCGAACCAGCAGCCCAGTGACAGTCACCTGGAACGATGTTAATAACGGCCGCGCCGGTGTCACTCAGTCGTTCACCGATCAGGTCACGGTCTACAATCAGACAACCATGCAGACGTTGCTCAGTGCCGACGTGCCATACAACGTCGCGATCGCCGTGGGCGGCAGCTCGGGCCAACGGAGTTACACGTTCAATGTTCCCGACGGCGCTGCCGGCGTCGGCTCCCTGCTGGTCACGGTGACGGCGAACGCGACGGGCAGCATCTATGTGTACGACTACGTCTCGGTCCCCGGCGGCCACGCGCTGGCCCTGCAAAACGACTCAGCGTCCAGCACAGTGACCGCCACGCTGGCGAACTATCCTTACCTCCAGGTGGCCAACCTGGCCATCACCCCAGCCAACGCGGCCGCAGGTCTGATTTCCGGTGCCACCGTCAATCTCAGCTGGGACGATCAGAACACCGGTGCGGGCGACACCACCGACAACGGCAGCCGCAGTGGCGCCTTCCACGACTATGTTCAGGTGCAGCAGGTGGACGGCTCGGGCCACGTGCTGGCGACGCTCGCAACCGCCATCCTGTCCAGCCCTGTCATCGCCGCCGGCGGCTCAGACCACCAGACCTACTCGTTCCAGCTTCCCCCGGGTGCGGCCGGTGCCGGCAATCTCGCCATCTCGGTCACGACGGATGATTTCAACGAAATCTACAAGCGCAGCGCCGGCGGCGCTGTCGAGACCAGCAACACGGCGACCCTGACGGCGACTTCGGGCCCGGCTCCCTATCCGGACCTCCAGGTCACCAACCTGGCCGTCACACCGGCCAGCGGCCTGCAATCGGGCGGCAATCTCGTCTTGACCTGGAACGACAGCAACACCGGGAATGGTGCCACGACCGGGGCATTCAACGACCATGTAGTCATCGTGAACAGCACGACTAATCAAACCCTTACGACGGCCGACATCTTCTATGACCCGACGGTGGCCGGCAATGGGCCCATCGCGGCCGGCACTTCCCGGACGCGGCAATTCGCCTACGCGCTCCCGCAAGGTACGGCCGGCGTCGGCAGCCTCCAGTTCACCGTGACGACGAATTACTACGGTCAGGTTTTTGAGTCCAACACGTTGGGGCCAAACGGCACCAGCACAGCCTTCATCAACAACGCGGCCACGATTACCGCCAGCGCCACGCTGGCGCCTTACGCCGACCTGGCTACATCCAATGTGACGGCGCCGTCGCTCACCGTGGGCGACCCGGCCCAGGTCACGATCGGCTGGACGGTAACCAATGTGGGTACCGGGCCTGGCACGACATCGAGCTGGGTTGATTCCATCATTGTCTCTGCAGACAGCGACCCAACACACGGCACAGTGATTGCGCAGTATCCGCACGCGGGCCTGCTCGCGGTCGGCGGCTCATACACGCAGAGCGAAACCTTCCTGTTGCCACCCGGCTATACCACGCACTCGCACCTGTTCGTCGAAGCTGACGGCGACGACCAGGTGTTCGAGAACGGCAGCAAGGCCAATAATTACGGCGCGGCGCCTAACTTCTTTGACATCACGCCCATTCCCTACGCCGACCTGGTGGTCGGCAACATCAGCTCGGACGCCACGGCCAGCAGTGGCGCATCCCTTAACATTAGCTGGACCGTCACCAACCAGTCCCCAAACGCCATCGGCACCACCAACATCGGCCAATGGAGCGACACGGTCTCCCTGGCCAGCGACCCGGCCGGGCAGCATATCGTCGCCAACCTTGGACAATTCGATCACATCGGTTATCTCGCCGTCGGCGGCAGTTACACCCGATCGGTGGAAGCCGAGTTGCCCAACGGTTTGCAGGGCACCTTCTACCCCGTGGTCACCACGAGCGGCCCCTACCAGTTCATCTACACCGCCAACGATACCGCCGTGGCCGCCAGCCCGGTGGTCGTGTCGCTAAGCCCCTGGCCCGATTTGACGCCGACACAGGTTGGGGCAACGACCCCGGGCTCGACCGCAGCGTTGACCACAGCCGTCGCAGGCAGCAAGATCGACGTGACCTGGACCGTGCAAAACATCGGTCAGGGCAACGCCAACCCGCCCTGGTACGATTCCTTGAGTCTGCAAGAAGTGGGCGGCACTCGAACCTTCGCGCTGGGCGTGTTCGAGTACGACACGCCGCTTCAGGCCGGCACGTCCTACACGCACACCGAGCAGGTGCAGCTACCCAGCGATGTCACCGGCGTCTTCCAGGTGGTGGTGCAAACCAATTCCGGCACGCAGTACGTGGCACCCATTTTCGAAAATGGCGCCACCGCCAACAACATCCTTGGCAGCACCAGTACGCTCACGCTCGCCCTGGCCCCGAACCCCAATCTCCAGGTCTTTTCCATCGACAGCGCACCCACCACCGTCAACGCCGGCGGCACGGTCGGCGTGGCGTTCACGGTCATCAATCAGGGCACGGTGGAAGCAGCCGGCCAGTGGCAGGACAGCGTTTTTATCTCCTACAGGAACACGCTTGACAGCAGCGCCATCCTGCTCGGATCGTTCGGCAATGGCTCGGCCCTGGGGCCCGGCGAGGAGTACCAGACGGTTACCAATGACATGCTCGTCCCCGACAGCCTGGCCGGATCGGCGTACCTGATCGTCGAGACCGACTCCAACGGCGCCATCGACAATTTCCCCGCCGTCCATGCCAACACGCTGGTCAAGCCGATCTTCATCAACGCCCAACCGCCGGCCGATCTGGTCACCAGTAACGTCGCCGCCTCAGACCAGGCGTTCGATGGCAGCACCGTCACGGTAACGTACACGGTCACGAACCTCGGACTGGGGCCTACCAATGTCTCCAGCTGGGACGACACCATCTGGCTGACAACCGACAAAACGCGGCCCAACACGAGCAAGGGGGATTACCTCCTGGCCACGCTGCCGCACACGGGCATCCTGGGCAACGATTCGACGGTTATCTCGCCGCCCACCAGTTACACGGTCACCACCACGGTAACCTTGCCGCAGCACATCTCGGGGCAATACTACATCACGCCGTGGGCCGACTCGTTCGATGTCGTCCTCAAGAGCACCCAGGACGCCAACGTCAATCCCGACGATCCGGCGCAGCTCAATAGCGACAACTACAAGGCCCGGCCGATCACGGTGCTCCTGACTCCACCACCCGACCTGGTTGTGACCAAGGTGTCGCCGCCGCCCACGGGAGTCGGCGGCAGCAACTTCACTGTCGGCTGGACGGTCAAGAACCAGGGGACCAGTGCCACCCAGGACGCGACCCTGTTCGATCAGGTGTACCTGTCGAACAACACTGTGCTGAACGCTCCGGGGGCCACCCAATGGTTCCTGGGTACGGTCGAGCACGACGGCACCGTGCCGGCTGGCGGCACATACACGGCGCAAGCCACCTTTGCGCTTTCTCCCGAGGTGACGGGTACCTATGTCATTGTGGTCAGCAACACGGGCGGTACCGACGCCAGCGGAAACTCGCACCCACCCACCTGGGAGGGGCCCTATACCAACAACAACACCAATGCGGGCGCCACCTTCGTCGCGCCGCTGGCGCCGGCCGATTTGCAGATAACATCGGTCCAGACACAGCCCGTGAACTACTCGGGCGAACGAACAACCGTGAGCTGGACGGTCACGAACATCGGCGCCACGGCCTGGTCGGGCACGCGTTACTGGACCGACTCCGTCTACTTCTCCCAGTATCCCACCCTGAATACCTTCCGCGATGCGCGTGTCGGACAGTTCGCCTACAGCAACAGCCAGCCGCTCGCGGCCGGGGCGAGCTACACCGAGACCGCGACCTTTACCCTTCCCGCCGGCATCGGCGGGACGGCGGCCAATCCACTTACCTACTATGTCTACGTCATTGACGATGCGGGCGGCGCAGCGAGCGCGTATGGTGTCACTTCACCGCCGGCCACTCGTAGCAATGACTACAGCCGCGGCTACTTCGGGGACAACGGCTACGAGGACGCCCCGAATCATCAAAGCAGCGCCACACTTCCGGTGATTTATCGCGAGGCCGATCTGGTCGTGAGCAATGTGGTGCTGCCGACCACGTCGGTTTACTCCAGCGAGACGATTCCGATTTCCTTCACGGTCACCAACATCGGCAGCCGTGACACGCGTACCTCATACTGGACCGACGGCGTCTATCTCTCCACCGACCCGTCGCTCGGCGACGACGATACGGAGCTGGGCGCGCTTGCCCACACTACTGTCCTGGCGGCGGGGAGTTCGTATACGGTCACGATGAATGTCCGGCTGCCTGACGGCGTTGGCGGCAACTACTACATCCTGGTGTTCACGGATGCCAACGTGGCGGGTATCATCGACGTGCCCGGTATCACTGGCAACGGCTCGGGCCAGTCAGGCCGCGTGCCGGAATTCCAGGGGGAAGGCAACAACATCACCGCCGAGCCCCTGGCGATTATCCTCAACCCGCTGCCGGACCTGCGGGTCGCCGCGATGGCCGTCGCCGGTCCCGACCCGATGCAGCCGGATCACGTGTTCACCGGCCAAACCTTTACTGTGAACTGGACGGTCACCAATTTCGGCGGCGGCACTCCCGGCGACGAATCCAACTGGGACGACCAGGTCTGGCTGTCGCGCGATCAGATCCTCGACAGCAGCGACTTTTATATCGGCACCATTACTCATTCCGGCGGCCTGGGCGCGGGGGCATCCTACTCGGAGACCGATACGTTCCATGCCTCCCAGGGCTTCACGGGGCCGTGGTATGTTATCGTCACCACGAATCGGCCCTCTCCGTTTCCACCTCCTGACAACCAGGTCTACGAGGGGGATGAACCCCTCTTCGACAACACCACGGTCAGTACCGTGCCGCTCCTGATCGACCAACCGCCCCCCTCGGACCTCACGGTCACGACAATTGCCGTTCCCGACTCAGCCCAGTCCGGGCAGTCCGTCACAGTCTCGTGGACGGTTGAGAACATCGGTGTCAACACCGCGATGGGAACGTGGACCGACGCCGCCTATCTGTCGCCGACACCCACCTGGAGTTACACCGACCCGGTCATCGGCCGCTTCGCTTTCAGCGGCACCTTGCAGCCCGGGGACTCCTACACTTCCACGCTCGCTGCCACGTTCCCTCTCGCCACCCCCGGCACCTACTGGGTCATTGTGCGCACCGACATCTTTGACAACGTGTTCGAATCGAACAAGCAGAACAACACGACGACATCGCCCAGTACGCTGAGCGTGACCGTTCCCGCCCTGCAACTGGGCGTGCCGCAGAGTGCCACACTCAGCAGCGGCGAGCAACAGCTGTATCAGGTCACCGTGCCCGAGGGGGACACCCTGCGCGTGGACCTCACCTCGTCCAGTTCCAAAGCGTCCAACGAGCTGTACCTTCGCTACAACGCCCTGCCGACCACCTCGACCTACGACGCGGCCTACCAGGGTGCCTTGCAAGCGAATCAGTTCGCGGTCATCCCCTCGACCACCGCCGGGACTTATTACGTATTGGTCGATGGCCAATCGGAACCGAATAACGCCACGCCTGTGACCATTACCGCGAGCGTGCTGCCGTTCGAGATCACCAGCGTCACCCCGGACGAGGGGGGCGACGCCGCTTACGTCACCACCACCATCATGGGGGCGCAGTTCGATCCGCAAGCCATCGTCAAGCTGGTGCGGCCGGGCATCGCGGAATATGAGCCGGTCAGCTACCAGGTCATGAGCAAGACCGAGATCATCGCCATCTTTGACCTGACCAGTGCGCCGCACGGCCTGTACGACGTGGAAGTCATCAATCCCGATGGAGCGATGGCGCTGGCGCCGTACACGTATCTGGTGGATCAGGCCCTGCCGCCGGACGTCAGCGTTGCGCTGGGCGGTCCGCGCGTGGTCTGGGCGGGGCAAAGCGGCCTGTACGGCTTCGCGCTCACCAATCCAACCAATGTCAATATCCCCTACGTCGAATTCCAGTACGGCGTTCCCAACCTGCCCCTCAATGCCCAGGACGGCAATGTGCCCTATCTCGCCTTGACCACAGCACCGGAAGGTAGCCCGAATGTGGCCGGCGTGCCCTGGGCTTCGGTGAATCCCGTCGCCGAAAGCGCGGGCGAAGATCTGGCCACGGGCTATGCTGTCGATTTCGCCGACCAGTCCAATACTACTCTCGGTTTTGAAGTGCAGACTTACCCCAACGGCGTGGGCGGCGGGCCGGGCAACCCGCCCAATGAAACGGCCTTCGCTTTCAACATCGCCGGGTCGGCGACGGCGCTGACCGCGCAGGAGTTCATTGCCCAGCAGGAACAGCTGGCCGCCACGCTGCGCACCAACATCCTCAATGACCCGTCGGCGCCGTCGGCCTTGCAGACGCTGGCGGCCGACCCGAACAACTGGACCGACCTGTACCTCGCCGCGCTGACGCAAGCCGGCATCCTGCAAGCGGTGGACACGCCGCCGCAGGTGACGCAAAATCCCATCCTCATCAGCCTCCAGACCACGCTGGCGGCCGGCATCCTCGCCGGGCCCTCCGGACAGCAGATCATCAGCAACGGCAACTTGATGTCGTTCTTCAACCAGGTCGAACAGTGGTACGGTTCCAATCCCAACCAGTATTCACCGTACATCGGCACCGGCGACGACACCACCACCCCCGATGGCGGCGGCGTTTACCTCCAGGCCAACCCACCGCCCGCCAGCGACTTCAACCTCAATGCAACCTCGCCCACGCACTATGAGGGCTTCTACGTTTACGTCCCCTACAGCAACGACTGGGACCTGGACACGGCGGATGACGGCATCCCGGACATCAACACGACCAATCCGCAAAACCCGAGTTTCATCAACGTCGCCGCCCCGAATTTTGCCCCGTTCTTCGTGCATCCCGGCAACACAGGGCAAGCGACGATCACGGGGCCCCTGGCCTATGGCAGCCAGCAATTCGTGCCGGTGAGCCAGAATCTGCCGTTCACGATCCAGTTCGCCAATTCGCCGGGCGCCACGTCCACGCCAGGGCAGGTCCAGATCGTCAGCCAGCTCGACCCGAACCTCAACCCGGAATCCTTCCGCCTGGGCAGCATTCAGCTGGGCAACATCAGCGTGCAGATCCCCGGCGGCGTTGGTTCGTTTCAGGGGGATTTCGACCTGACCCAGAGCAAGGGGTTCATCCTGCGCGTCAGCGCCGGCATCGACATTCAGTCCGACACCATCACCTGGCTGCTCCAGGCCATTGATCCGCTGACCGGCGAAGTAATCACCAACCCCAACCTGGGCCTGTTGCCGCCCGACAACGCCCAGGGCGCCGGCGAGGGCTTCGTAACCTATACCGCCCAGGTCATGCCCGGAACGGCCACGGGTACGCAGATCAGTGCCCAGGCACGCGTGATATTCAACACCAGCGCCCCTCTCGATACGCCCACCATCACGTACACAGTGGATGGCACAGCGCCAACCACCACGCTCACCGCCACGCCGATAACTTCGGGCGGGTCCGACTACACGGTGCAGTGGAACGCCGTGGATGACCCGGCCGGCTCGGGCGTCAAGAGCACCACCGTCTACGTCTCCGAAGACGGCGGCGATTATCAGGTCTGGCTCGATCAAACCACCCAGACCTCCGCCATCTACAACGGCCAGCCCGGCCACACCTACCAGTTCCTGGCGCTGTCCATTGACAACGCCGGCAATGAGGAACAGCCCCCCGTGGGGACGGACGTCCCGAGCAGCGACGCCCAGGTGAACCTGGGGAGTTTGCCGACGGTGTCCGGCACCACCCAGGATTTCGGCACGCCACCGCCGCCCTCCGCGCAACCTTCGACCAACCCGCTCTTCACGCAGGCGGAGGCGGGAATACCCGCGCCGGCATCGGCCACCCATCCGTCGGAGTTCACCAGCGTTTTGGAGCCGTTCGCCGGCCAGTCGTTCGCCACCGGCCTGGGTCAGAGTCAGCCGACCATTGGTCCCCTGGCTATCCTGCCCCTGCCGGGCGGCTCGGTGCTGATTAGCGGCGGCCCGGCGCACAACGAACTGTTCCTCTTCAATGCTGGCGGCGGCCAGGCGGGCACTCCCGTGGCCACGCTCCCCGAACCGATCTACGACATGGCCCTGGACGCTCAGGGCAATATCTGGGCCACCACCGGCGGCGGCCCGCTCTACGAGCTGGACCCCAGCACCTTCGCCATCCTGGGACAGTGGGGCGACAGCCTGACGCAAAGCCTGGCCATCCAGCCGAGCACGGGCTTGATCTACGTTTCCTCCGGCAAGGGCATCGAGATCTTCAACCCGGCCACGGATACCTTCAGCCATTTCAGCGACATCCGCGTGGGCAGCCTGGCCTTCGACAACCAGGGAAACCTCTGGGCCTCCACCTGGCCCGACGATCAGAACCAGCTCATCGAGTTCACCGGCACGCCGATCGCGCCCAGGCTCATGTTTTCATTCTCCAGCAACATCGGCTCGATCGCATTCGGGCAATCCGGCACCGCGCTGGCCGATCTGCTGTTCGTCACGCACACGAATGACGAGAACCCCAGCGCCAGCAACTCCCTGACCATGATCGACCTGGTCACGCTCCAGCAAGTTACCCTGGCCAGTGGGGGCACGCGCGGTTACCTGGTGACCACGTCGAGCGACGGCCGGGTCTTCGTCAGCCAATCGCACCAGGTGGACGTCCTCAGCCCGATTGAGCCGCCGCTGGTGACCAGCACCAATCCGCCGCCGCAGTCGATCGTCGCCCTTCCCCTCGGCAGCGTCAGCGTTACCTTTGACGAGGACATGCTGGTAGGCCAGGCGAGCAACTCGCACTCAGTCCTCAATTCCGCCAACTACCAACTGATCGGCAGCCAGTCCGGCGCGGTGACCTTCACTTCCATCACCTACAACGCCACCAGCCGGACTGTGACCCTGAATTTCGACAGCCTGAATTCGGACAACTACACACTGAATGTCCTCACGGGTGTCGAAAGCAGCGCCGGCCTGGAGCTTGCGCAGGAGTACACGACCACGTTCCAGGCCGTGTCCAATTTTTCGACCTACGTCAACATCGGCTTCTCAGCAGGACGGGCCAACAACGTCACCCAGACCACGACCTACAACGTGGTAGTCACCAACCTGACCCAATTCAACCTGGTGGTGCCGCTGATCCTTTATGTCAACAGCCTGCAACCGACGACGGCCTCCGTGGAAGGCGGCATGCTGAATGTGCCCACGGGACAGTGGTGGCTCAATTTGAGCAGTTCGATCTCCGGGGGTGGCACCGTCCTGATCCCCGGAGGCTCCACGATTTCGGTGCCGTTCACCATTTACAACCCCGCCGGGGGCAAAATCAGCTTCAAGTCGGGCGTTTTTGCCATGCCGCTCAACAGCGTGGCTCCCGTGTTCACCTCGACGCCAATCACCAGCGCCACCGTGGGCAGCACCTACACGGACGTCGTCAGTGCCCATGATCCGAATGGCGGTTCGATCAGTTACGTTCTGGCCAGTGGCCCGCCCGGCATGAGCATCAATGCCACGAGCGGGCTCCTGACCTGGACGCCGACGTTGGCCAGCCAGGCACAGACGCCCGTGGTGGTGGAGGCGTACAACCAGCTGGGCGGACATGCCGCGCAGACCTTCGACATCGCGGTCAGCGGCGTCAATCCGCCGCCGGTATTCGCGCCGCTGGCGGCGCAGTTCACGGGCCAGCAAGGCCAGTCCTTGAGCATCCAGGTCAGCGCCAGCGATACGGACGGCGATTCCCTGACCTACTGGGCCGACAACCTGCCGTCCGGCGCCTCCTTCAACAGCTCGACGCAATCCTTGACCTGGAATCCGGGCACGGGCCAGGCCGGGACCTATCCCAACGTCAACTTCTTCGTCACCGACGGCTACAACCAGGTCATGGAATCGACGACCATCGTGATCGCGCCGACCCTTCAGGCCCCCACGCTGGCCACGCCCGAGGACCGCAGCGTCCTGGAGGGCGAGAACATCCATTTCACCCTCCAGGCTGCCGATCCGAACGGCCTGTCCCTTACCTATAGCAGCAGCCTGCTGCCCGGCGGCGCAGTCCTGGACCCGAACACCGGCGTCTTCGACTGGACCCCCGGCTACGATCAGCACGGCGTTTACCAGATACCGTTCACGGCCAGCGACGGCCAGCTGTCAACGACCGTGACCGCCACGTACACCGTTGTCAATGTGAACGCGCCGCCGGTTTTCAATGACCTGGGCTCCTGGTCCATTCCCGAAGGCCAGAATCTGGAGTTCCGCGCCTTCGCATTCGATCCCAACAACCCTGGCTACGTTCCGCAGGAGCAGGGGAGCGATGGCACCTTGACGCCTCCCCCGCCAGGCGACCCGTCGGCCACGATCACCTATACCGTCAGCGGCTTACCGAGCGGCGCGAGCTTTGATCCGCAAACGGACCTGTTCACCTGGACCCCCGCTTACGGCGCGGCCGGCAACTACGTTGTCACCCTGACCGCGACCAACAACGGCGATGGTACCGGCACACCCAGGAGTGCCACGGTCCAGGTGCCCATCACCGTCCTCAAGACCTATCGAGCCCCGGAGCTGACCTTCATCAATAATCAGACCATTGATGAGGGGGCCACTCTGACCGTGCCGGTCCAGGCCACCGACCTCAACGGCGAGTCACTGACGCTGACGGCCGTCGGCCTGACGGCCTTCGGCACATTCGTTGACAACGGCAACGGCACCGGCCTGTTCACCTTCGCGCCGGGGCCGTACGATCGCGGCAATACCACCATCACGATCACCGCCAGCGATGTCGGCGACGGCTTCGGTCCGGCCGCGGTCGAGTCAACCGCGCAGTCGTTCGTGGTGACGGTCAACAACCCGAGCTTGCCGCCGCAACTGGCCCCCATCGGCGGCAAGGTGGCGGTGGTCGGACAGCCGCTCCAGGTGACCGTGCAGGCGAGCGACGGCGACCAGCAGCCCTTGACTTTTGCTGCGCTCGGCTTGCCCGGCACGGCCACCTTGACCCCCACCAGCGTCTATGGGCAAGCAGTCATCAACTGGACACCGACCGCCGCCGATGTCGGCCGCTACACGGTACTCATCACGGTCACCAATGATGGCAACGGCAACCCCGTGCTGGTGCAAAGCGACCAGCAATCCTTCACGCTGGTGGTACGAACCAGCGATCAGGCGCCGATGTGGGTGCCGGCGACCAGTCCGACGCTGGCGGCAGGGCAGCCGCTGTCACTCCAGTTGCAAGCCATCGACCCGGACGGCGACCAGCTCACCTACTCGGCCAGCCACTTACCTCTCGGCGCCAGCCTCGATCCGCTGAGCGGGCTGTTGACCTGGACCCCCAGTCTGGTTCAGGCAGGCACCTATCCCGGTATTGTCCTCAGCGCCTCGGACGGCGACCTGACGGTGACACAGACCATCTCCATCAGCGTTACCAGGGTGAGCCAGGCCCCGCTGTTCATCCCACTGCAGCCCCAGTCAGGCCGCGAAGGGACCCAGATGCAGTTCAGCGTGGCGGCAGCGGATCCCAACGAACTGACGCCGACCTACAGCGTCGTATCGGGCCTGCCGGCAGGGGCCACCTTCGACACTTCCGCGGGACGTTTTCAGTGGGACCCCAATTACGGGCAGGCCGGCGATTATGTGGTCACCTTCGGCGCCAGCGACAGCACCGGACTGAGCAGCTCTTTGCCGGTCGAGATCGAGATCGACAGGACGTTCCGGGCGCCGACCCTGCAAGCGACCAACCACAGTGTCGTGGTCGGCCAGGCCTTCAGCTTTCAGCTCATCGGCACCGATCTCAACGCGGGCACCACCTTGACCTACTCGGCCATGGGCATGCCGGATGGAGCGACCCTGAACCCGACGAGCGGCGTTTTCCAGTGGACACCGGGGCCGACACAGACCGGCGATTACGTGGTGCAGTTCACGGTATCGGATGGAACCCTGAGTGCCACCGAGCCGGTCGTCTTCCAGTCCACGATCAGCCCGGTCTTGCCGCAGGTGCTCGTGACCCTGACGCCCAGCTTCCCCGATGTGCCGGGTTCGCCCGTGCTGATCCACGTGACGGCGTCGAGCTTCGCTCCCATCGCCGGCAGGACGCTAAGCGTTAACGGCCAATCTCTGCCGCTGGACAGCCAGGGGCGGGCCAGCTACACGCCGGCAGCGCCCGGCCAGTTCGCCATTAGCGCCACAGCGACCGACGGCGACGGCCTGGTCGGGCAGTACAGCACCGTCCTCAAAGTTCGCGACCCCAATGACACGGGATCCCCGGTCGTGACGTTGAGCCCAGGTTTGCAAAACGCCAGGCTGACGCAGCTCACCAGCATCGTCGGCGCCGTCAACGACACGAACCTCGACTACTGGACGCTGGAGCTGGCGCCCAATGGCTCCAGCACGTTCACGACCCTGGCAAGCGGCACCACGTCGGTGGCCAGCAGCACCCTGGCTCAGCTTGATCCGACCACGCTGGCCAACGGTCCTTACCTGCTGGTGCTGACCGCCGCCAATATCAGCGGCAAGGTCACCACCGTCACCGATATGATCGAGATCGACAGCACGTCGAAATCGACCCAGTACCTGACCACGGCCGTCGATCTCACCACGCAGCTGGGCGGCACCACCGTATCCCTGACCCGGCAGTATGACTCCCTGATGGCGGCCCAGTCGGGCACCTTCGGCTACGGCTGGCGGCTGGCGAACACCGACGTTGACATCCAGACCAACGTCATGCTCACCGGCGCGGAAGCACAGGGCATCTATAATCCCTTCGCTGTCGGCACCCGCCTGTACCTGACGCTGCCCAGCGGCACCCGCGCCGGCTTCACTTTCGCTCCGGTGGCGCACCAGCAGAGTGGCGTGACCTACTACACGCCGGCCTGGACTGCCGACCCCGGCATCAACTACACGCTTAGCTCGGCCTACGACGTGATGCAGTTGGCGGTCACGCAGTTTTACGACCTGCGCACCGCCCAGCCGTACAACCCTGCCAGCGGCGCCTTCGCCGGCCCGCAATACACGCTCACCGGACCAGACGGGACGGTCTATTACCTGAGCACGCAGAACGGTGTGCAGCAAGAAGTCTTGCCGGGCGGGGCCACGCTCACGTTCAGCCAAAGCGGTATCGTCAACTCCACGGGCCAGTCCATCATCTTTGTCCATGATGCCCAGGGGCGCTTGACCACCGTGATCGCCCCCGACGGCACGCGTGTGGTGTACAGCTACGATGCCAACGGCAATCTGGTATCGGCCCGCAACATCACCCTGGGACAGGCCAACCAGTATGGCTATTCGAGCGGCAATCAGCATTTGCTGGAGTTGAACGTCCGGCCGGGCGGTCCGGACTACGCCATTCAGTATTCGCCCGCGCCCGCCGTCGCGCCGCTCGCGGACCTCGGGACCACCGGCCAGTTCCTGACCGCTCCCGCGGCGGGCACTCTGGCGTCAGGCACGACCAATCGCTACGCCTTCGTGCTCACGCCGAGCGAACTGGGCGGCACCGCGTCGGGAACGGTGTTCCTTGGGGTTCAGGTAAAGGCCGCCGCGGGCAGCGGCCTGCAACCTGCCGTGCCGCAGATTCCGGGGATAACGCCGCGCTACAGCAGCACTTCGGCAGGCAGTGCTGTCGCCCTGTTCAACCTGAGTCAGGCCGGTTTGGAACTGCTCGATATCGCCGGCATTAACGCGACCACCGCCGGCGCCTATTCATTGACCCTGTTCATCGCCGGTGACGTCAATGGCGACGGTAACGTTGATGCCGGCGACGCCCAGACATTGATGCAGGCTTTGGGAACCGCTGCCGGTCAGCCCAGCTACGTCCTGGGGGCCGATGCCAACCGCGACGGCGTCATCAACTCGACCGACGCCGCCTTGCTGGCCGCCGACCTGGGTTTCCAGGCCACGAAGCCCCCAACGATCACGCCGGCCCAGGCCACGACCCACCTGAACCTGGCCGTCTCGATCGATCTGAGCCAGTACACCACGGATCCCCAGGGCCTGCCCACCTACTTCAGGATCATCAGCGCGCAGGCCGGACAGGCGCTGCTGCAGCCCGACGGCCATACCGTTGTGTTTACGCCGGCCGCCGGCTACACCGGGCCTGCCAGCTTCCAGTTCCAGGCGGATGACGGCTATGGCACGTCGGCGCCGGCCACCGTGTCCATCACCATCAGCTCGGCGCCGTTGATCCGTCTGGATTTCGCCCAGCGCAACCCGCGCCTCAACCCCGGCGACGTGCAACAGATCTCCGTGACCGGCGATTTTGCCGACCAGAACGGCGTAGCGCTGCCGGCATCCTACGTGACCTTCCAGTCCACGGACCCGTCGGTTTTCTCGGTAACGGCGACAGGGCAGCTCACCGCGGTCGCCGACGGCACGGCTGTTTTGCTCGTTTCCACTCAGGGGCTTCAGGCCGCCACCGCCGTCGCGGTCGGCTATGCGCCGACGAGCAACAACGAGCAATTGCTCTACGGACAGGGCCTGACGACCTCCCTCGCCGCCGAGACCCTCGCCGCCCATATCGGCTCGCACCAGCTCGACGTCAGCATCACCGGCACGCAAATCGACATCAGCGCCGCCAGCACCGGCACGCTCTACTATGTCAGCAACCCGCAGGTCATCCAGGTTAGCCCGGACGGCATGGTGACCGCCGGCGATGACGGCACCGCCACGATCACGGTCATCAATGGCCCGGCGGAAGCAGTAGTCCCCGTTATCGTTCAGGATCCACAGGCGGGGACGGTGACGGTTGGCGCCAGCGGAGCAGTTGTCAAAGGCAGCGACGGCTCGCTCGTGATGGTGGCGCCCGGCTCGGTCACGGGAACGACGCCCATCAGTATTGGTCCGGTGAGCCAGGCCAGCCTGCCCATGGCGGTGCCGGCCCCTATCCAGTTCTTTGGCGCCTTCGATTTCGACACCGGTGGCCAGACGCTGGCCCATCCCGTGCAAGTGATCGTGCCCGCCCCAGCCGGCGCGGTCGTCGGCACAGAGGTCTACTTCTACCGTGCCGGCACGCTGCCCGATGCCAACGGCAACCCGCAGCCGATCTGGCTCGAGTCCGAAGTCGGCAAGGTTGAGGCGGACGGCTTCGTGCACACGACCTCCATCAACGACATCGTGATCCCCGGCACCTACTTGTATGGCTCGGGAGACGACTTTGCCGAGATGGACGGCAGCGTGGGACTCGGGTCCGCCTTCGATGGTGCTTTCGCGATCCTGGACGCCGAAGGCTTCGGGGTCGAATCCCCTGATCCCTCGTTCAGCATGGATGTGCCTCAGGGAACCCCGAGCCTGACGCTGGAAGCGATCCCCGTCGCCGGTCCACCGACGCTCACGCCGCTCACCGTGAACATTACGGCGGGGCAAAACACCATTGACCCCACTGCCAATTTGCCGGCCTTTAGTTCGGCAAAGCCGCAGATCACGGGCCTGAGCCTCGACCTGTCTACCCCCCAGCAACCGAAGCTGACGATTACCGGAACAAACTTCGGCACCTCGAACGACACGGTTACCGTCTTCTTCCAGGTCGGCGGCCTCGACACCGTCCCCTTGCAACTCGGCGGCCAGGACGCCTACGCCCAGGCCACCGTGATCAGCTCGACGCAGATCACGGTGACGGTACCGAATACGATCGCACTGGGCACGGCCCAGATCTCGGTCATCCGCAATGTGTTTGGTACGGGAAAGGATATCCGCACCAGCAATGCCGTTACCATGCCCTTGAACGGCGGCTACACCTATGTCACCCAGCGCATCAACAACGCCCTGGCCGTCGTTGACTCCAACAACAACATTGTCGCCAACATTCCCTTGACAATCGGCGACCCGCAGTACGTGGCCGTCACCCCCGATAACAGCCGCGCTTACGTGACCTGTCTCCCTTTCTCCGGCACGGGCGGCGTGGCCGTCGTGGACACGATCGACATGCAGCAGATCGGCGTGATCCCGCTTGTCGGCAACGCCAATCCCAAACCCTTCCAGATCGTCATCGATCACGCCGGCAAGTACGCCTATGTCACCGACTATACGTCCGCCACCATCTACATCCTTGACGTGGATCCCACATCCAACACCTATGACACCTGCGTTCGCACGGTCATGAATGTGACTCCGAGCCAGTTCGGCCTGCGCGGCCTGGACATCACGCAGGACGGCAAGCGCCTGTATGTGGCCGAAGCGAATCGACCGGACCTGAGCTTGACAACGTCTCCGACTGCCAACGGGAGCATCCTCGTCATCGATCTCGACCCGACCAGCAAAACGCACTGGCAGCAGATCGGCTCGCTCGCCGCCGCCCAGGATCCCTATGCCGTCCGCGCCACCGCCAACCCCCAGGTGATGCTGTTCACCAACTTCCTGTCGGACAGCAGCGGCTTCAACATGATCGTCAACGCGGAATTGGCCAATCCGATGGTCGAGCCGTATTCGCTGACCATCGCCAATACGCCTGAGACCGGTCCCGACAGCGCCATCGAGAACCCCTTCGGCGTCCACAACGCCATGGATGTCGCGATCACGCCTGACGGCATGTACGCCTTTGTCGCCGGCTTCAACACGCCCGACGAAGATGTGCCGAGCAAGAACCAGGAGGTGCCGCCGGACAACCCCGCCGGCAGCAACATCGGCATCTTCGAGTTCAAGAGCCCGTATCAATCGCCCCAGTTGGTGGCCGCCACCCGCTCCATTCCCGACAGCTATATCATGTCCCTGGCAGTGTCTCCCGACGGCCAGTACCTGTATGCCCAGTACCCCGGCGTGGCGACCGACGCGGGCGGCGGCGCCCTCTTCGTCTACAACATCCCGGCCATCGAAAGTGCCGTCAATAATCCGGCGGTGACTCCCCTTCTCACGGAGTTCGGCGTCGATGACATCGACCCGAACACTGGACTGCACACGGCCCAGGACAGCAGCTATACCGTGCAGCACAATGAGCAGATCGACACACACGCCGCCTACGGCGAACTCAATGACAACCCTTTCACGAACAATATCGATTTCGGTATTTACGACCCGGCGCAGGCCCCGCTGCCCCTCGGCGGCCTGCCGCGCGGCCTGACCACTCAGAGCTTTCCTTTCACCGTGTCCGACGCCTCGGGGGACGACAGCCCGCAGACGGTCTTCCGGGACGGCGCCCTCCAGGTCAGCTACAACTTTTCCGGGCTCACCGCCTCGTTCCAAAGCGCGACCATCCAGGCCCTGCAGAACGGCCTCGTGGTCGCCAACCTGGACGTCTTCACAGGTGCCGTCGCCTCCAACATACTTGTCAATCTTGACGGCATGGCCACACCACTTGCCGGCGGCGATTACGAACTGCGCGCGGTGGCCCAGCTCACCAACGGCACCACCTTCACAACGGCGCAACAGCCCATGACCGTCTTGACCGTCGAAGGCCCGTTCACGGGTACCTACACGACCCACACCTTTGTCTACAATGAGCCGGCAGGCACCGGGACTGTCTTCTATGCCGCGGGCGGCACCGACACCCTCGACCTGAACCTGGACCGTAGCGCGATTGCCAGTCTCGACGGCCAGCCGTTGGCCCAGTTCAATCAGAATATCCACGACTCGATCACGAGCCAGGCCATTTATCACGGCAGTGCCTACGACTACCTGCGGCTGACCGACGGCCGCGAGATTTATTTCCAGGGCATCGACACCCTGCAATTCCTTTTCGGTGATACCTTGCAATTGCAGGTGCTGCCGAGTGAGAACGTGCAGCCCCCAAACCAGCCGAGCCAGATCAGAGACATCACTCAGATGTCCGGTGATGAGACGAATGGGCAGATCGCCGTCAATCCCATGAATCCGACTCAGCTTTTCATGGCCTCCGAGAGCAGCACACACAGGGGTCTGGTCGTCGCCACGAGTACGGACGGCGGCAACACCTGGACCACTTCGATTATGTTCGACGGCACCACCAGGGATGCCGTGACAAATGAGTTTCTGCCGACTGCCTATGGGCAACCCAGCGTGGCGTGGGATGGCTTCGGGAATCTGTTCTTGATTTACATGGACGGGCCGCTCGAAGCCGCGCTACTGGAAAGCAGCGACGGCGGTAATAGCTTCGCGCTTCGGACGCAGAACGCTTCTTTTACCGTTTCCCTGGGCACCGCGACGGGCGGCACTTTCACACTCAGCTACGCCGAGGAGTCTACCGATCCCATTACCTACAGCCCTTCGTTGACGGCGGCTGCGGTTAAAGACGCTCTCGTCAAGGTCCTGATGCTCTTCGGCGCCGGCGAGAATGACGTTGCCGTCACGGGCCCCAACGGCGGCCCTTATCAGGTTACCTTCCAGAACATGCTCGGCGGAACTCCGGAGTTATTTTCCGGCTCCGGTGACGAGCTTAGCGGTGGAACTTTGACTGTCACGCCCACGGCGATCGGCGGCCCGGACATCTGGCTCGCCAGCGATCTGCCCAAGGTCGCCGTCGGGGGCAACTCGGTCTGGGTCTCGTGGACGAAGGGGAACGTCATCGATGCCACCGGTGCTGCCGTGACCGGGCCACTGGCGGCGAACAGTCCGCTCGTCTTCGTCCCCCCTTCGGATATACCCCTACCCCACCTGCCGCCCCACATCCTCCCTGACTACAGCAACATTGCCGTCGGCCCGAGCGGTCAGGTACTGGTTTCCTTCCAGGATACCAACCCAGCCGACCCCGCTGCCATCTATACGTCCCTGAACAGCTCCGGTCTCGGCGCCTTGCCCTTAGGCGCGACCAACCGCTTTGCCACCGCGATCGTGGCAGCGAACACCCATGTTAACCCCAACTACAGCATTCCGGCTTTGCCGACGGGTCCGAACCCAACGACCCCGCCTTTTGGCATCAACGCCGGCGGCCAGGTGGCTTTCGACCCTAGCGGACGTGCCTACGTCGTTTACGTTAACAATACTTCCATTGGTACAACCAGTCCCCATCCCAACGATACGGACATCTTTGTGAAAACCTCCACCAATGGAGGTCAGACGTGGACTTCTATGCCAGTGGTGGTAAATGACGATTCGACCTTCAACAGTCAGGTCTGGCCGAGCATCGCCGTCGATCCCACTACCGGCCACATCGGCGTTTTCTGGTATGACGACAGCAACGATCCTAACCAGGTGCTGCTGCAGCCCTACGCCGCCGTCAGCAGCGACGGGGGACAAACGTTCGGGAGAAACATCCAGATTTCGACCGGCTACACCAATGGCGTCGGCCATACTTTTGGCGTCGGTCTTTACTCGGGGCTGGCTTTCTATGGCGGCATCTTGCACCCCGTGTGGGCGGACAATTCCAACAGCACAGCCGCCAACACCCCCCCGATGATCAATCCGGACGGCGCCGGCGCAGGACTGGACATCTATACGGTTGCGCTTCCGGAGAACGCGGCGCCCGTTCTCGGGACTCCGGCCTTCCCCACCCAGTGGAACCTCTTCGTCACCGGCGTGCCCGATGCCTGGCGCTTCACCACCGGCTCCAGCGATGTGCTCCTCGTCTCCCTCGACACCGGCATCCCGTCGTTGCCCACGGGAACGGGCGGCGACGATCTGAGTCAAACCCGCGTGCTCACGTACACGCTGTTTTCCTTCGAGACCGACAACGAGCAGCACGGCCATGAATCTATCAGTGAGATGTCGGCGATCCCTAACAACAACTGGGATATTGCCGGTATCAATTGGACCAGCAGTGTGCAGGTGTGGAATGTCGATCCGGATGAAAACGCCGCCGTCTCCGATGCAATTAAGGCCGCTCTCATTGACAGCGACACGTATGTAGCCATTCAGGCCGCTGTCGCCCAGGCCCAGGCAAACAACCAGCGGATTGTGTTCCAGGACAGCATCACGACTCCTATCACGAGCGACCTCAGTTCTGTGATCGCGGCGAACTCGGACAACGCCTTGTTCGCCAAAGCCGCCGGTAACGGCGGCCCCCCCGGGGCTACCGATCCGAACTATCTAAACAGCGTCGAGGGTATAGGCGCGCTGGCAGCCACCGATAGCAACGTCATCTCTGTGGGCGCTTTGCAGCACACCCAGGACACGGTGGACGGCTTCGCAAACGCCTCGCAAGTCAACCTGGCCTCGTATTCGAATCGCGGTTCCAACCTGACTCTGGTGGCGCCAACGGATTCGCCCGCGACGAACAGCGGCGGCAAGGTCAACATCTTCACAGGCACTTCCGCCGCCGCTCCCAACCTGGCCGGCATCGCCTCGCTCGTCTGGAGCGTTGACCTTAACCTCACCGCCGGCCAGGTGAACGACATTCTGACCGGTACGGCGATTGATCTTGGTGCTCCAGGCCGCGACAACACTTACGGTTACGGGCTGGTCGATGCCGACGCCGCCGTGCGCCGGGCCTTTGCATTGAACGCGAATCCGGCTCTCGCCAACCTCTACAACAATGACGGCTCGCGTGTTGGCGCTCCCGAGACGGGGGTGCCCCCCACGCCCCCGCCACCCGAGCTGGCCCCCATCAGCGCCCAAAACGCCACCGAGGGCCAGACCCTGACCATCCCGCTCATGGGCCTCATCACCCAGAACACCACCGACCCAAACCATCAGTGGACCTACACCATCAATTGGGGCGACGGCACTCCTCTCCAATTTGGCAATGCCATCATCGATGTTGCCGGCTCCGAGGCCCATTTCGACGGCAGCCACCTGTACACCACTGCCGGCAGCTATCAAGTGACCATGCAAGTCCAGGATAACCTCGGGCTCAGCACTAGCGAGAGCTTTACCGTCACGGTCGCCGAGGTTCCCCCGCACCTCGATCAGCTCACGGTTGCTCCGCAGTACAACGAGGGCGATGTCGTGGACCTTGGCGGTGTCGGCTACCAGGCCCCCAATCCTAACCGTGTCTACACCGCGACGGTCACCTGGGGCGACGGCACCACCGACAACGGCCTGGTGGAAGAGATCACGCGCCCTGATGGACTTTCCGGCGGCGTGATCACCTTCCCCACGCATGTCTACGCCACCAAGGGCCAATACATCATCACGGTCTCGATGCAAGACGATGCCGGCGTCGGAGATACCACATCGACAACGATCACGGTCAACAACCTCCCGCCGACCATCGACCCGCTCAATATTACTTCCCCGGCCAACGAAGGCGATCCGGTGAGCGTCGGCGTCACCTTCCACGACCAGGGCACGTCCGAGACTCACAACGCCGTCATCAACTGGGGCGATGGCACGGCC
The DNA here is from genome assembly GCA_963750165.1 of uncultured Gemmataceae bacterium. Taxonomy (GTDB): domain Bacteria; phylum Planctomycetota; class Planctomycetia; order Gemmatales; family Gemmataceae; genus CAVVPN01. Next base: position 257,627 of record CAVVPN010000004.1, read on the forward strand.
ACGCAGACCGGCACCGTGGTGGAACACCCCTTCGGACCGCCCGGCTCGAGCACGGGCGCTACCGGTTCCGTCAACTTCATGCCCCATGTCTATGCCGATGAGGGGACCTACACGATTTCGGTAATCGTCACCGACAACCTCGGGGCGTTTGCGACGCGAACGTTTACCCTCACGGTCAATCCCGTGCCGATGACCATCGACTCCATCGACGATCAGATCGTCAATCAAGGCGATGCCTTCTCGCTCAACGGCCCCGACGACATTGTGACCTTCCACGCGCAGGGGACCGCCGATCAGCACATTGCCAGCATCAACTGGGGCGATGGCACCGTTAGCAAGGGACAGGTGACGGAGCATAGCGGCCCCTCGGGCACGCCGGTGCCCAACGACGGCACGGTGCTGTTCCCCGACCACTACTACAATCACCAGGGGACTTACCAGGCGACGGTCACCATTTCGGACCGGGACCCATCCTCGCCGGACGTACCCACGACGGCGACGTTCATTGTCACCGTTTTCGGCGTGGAGCCGACCATCGGCAGTATCGCCAACCAGACGGTGACTCCGGGCGACCCGGTTCAGATTGGCCTGGTTGGTTTCGCCCCTCCGGGATCGCAGACCTTCCTGGCTCCCGGGAGCACCATCACCCTCTCCGGCAGCGGCTTCACGGGCGCGACCCAGGTGTTCTTTGTGGACGCCAGCGACAACAGCATTCCCGCACTGAGTTTCGGCGTGGTTTCGGACACGTCCATTTCCGCAATGGTGCCGCTCAACCTGTCCGGGCCCCAGACCTTCTCGGTCGTGACCCCGGCAGGCACTGTGCCCGCGGAATTGGCGAGCAGCTTCGATACCTACCAGGCCACCATCGACTGGGGCGACAACTCGACCCCGGATAACGCCATCATTACAGAACCACTAGAACCTAACGGCACTCCCTTCGTCCCCCTCGCCGGCACTCTCAGTTTCCCGGACCACGTCTACGCGGCCAACGGCATGTACACGGTGACAATCACCCTGACCGATACCTATCTGACGAGCACTCTCTCGCCCGCGACGGAGACGTTCCAGGTAACGGTAGGCAGTCCCCAGAAGTTGGCCGGCATTCCCAGGCCGGCGACCTCTGGCGCGCCTGATTTGACCGAGGCGGAACTGACGGCCGCTGTGAGCGAGGCCGTTTCCCTGCTGGCGGCCGCGGGCTTCAATGTCAGCATCTTGAGCCAGGTCGAATTCCATATCGCCCCCTTGCAAAACTCCCTGCTCGGCGTCACCTTCCAGAAGAACATTTGGATCGATGTGAATGCCCAGGGTTACGGCTGGTATACCGGCGTCCTGGCGGCCTCCGGTGCCGCCTTCGCCCAGCCTGTCGCAGGCAACGAGTTTGCGGCCCTGCCCGGCAGCCCCGCCTTCGGCCATGTCGATCTGCTCACGGTGGTCACGCACGAGTTGGGCCACGTTCTCGGCTTCGGCAGCATTGCTCCGTCCGTCCTGGCGCACGACTGGATGACCGCGACGCTGGAGATGGGAGTGAGGCGTTACCCGGATCAGCAGGAGCCTACCGTAACTGCCGACCCGGCCCTCGACGCCGTCTTCGCACCGGCGGCCATTCTCCAGGAGGACCGCTTCATGCTCCTCGCCCCGTCCGCCTCCGGTCCGATCCCTGACGGACCGTCCGCGGCGCCACTTAAGGCTGCCGCGGGCTTGCTGGCTGACGGCATTGACGACTGGTATCCGCCCATTACCTCGCTGGCCCGCGACGTGGCCGTGCAATCCGAGGACAATCACGCCGCTATCGACCTGGTATTCGCCGACTGGAAAAAGTGGACCTCAGTTGATTGGGATAACGTTGATGGTTAACCGTAGTGTCACATTGAGGATGTAGGAATTTGTCACCTTTTCTTTGGGACAATACCCAAGGAACTGATTGGGTGTTTGGAGCCTTGATGACCTTTCATCACTGTCCGAAGGAAACGGCACACGTCGGCCGTCATTTGTAGTCCACCGCGTCTGCGCCGTCTAATTGATGGACCTTCCCGAACGTCAGCGGCAACAGCGGTCCTCAGGGACCCACCTTCATCTTTTTCAGGTGCGCCTCCGCCCCGTCGCCGAGCAGGTCGCGGTGCATCCGTCGCTCGTCGCCGAAAAATGCCCGGCCGATGTGCCCGTCCAGCACCGCGGTCGCCAGCAGGTTCAGCGCCCGCGCCTCATCGAAAATCCCCTCCGCGTAGAGGAGGCGACCGCCCTCTCCCGACTGGCCCAGCAACCGGGCGAAATACTGCGTGTTGACGTTGCCCTGGCGCGGCAGCGCCGAGCCCAGAATCAGCACGCGCAGGCGCTTCCACTCCGCGTCGGTCATGTCGGCTTTCCAGGTCGTGACCTGCTTGTGCAGTGCCTCCAGTTGGGCCGCTGCCGCGGCCGCCGCGTTGGCCAGCAGCAGATCGCCAGTGCCGCGCGCGAACTTCGCCAGCGCCGCCGCATCGACCTTCCCGGCTTCCAGCACCCCGTCCAGGAACTGCAGGGACGCAGCGACGATCTGCTGCTGACGGGCCAACGTGGCCTTGTCGAGCGCCAGGCCGTCCAGTGCGCGCTTCACCCGGCGGACCTGTTCGCGGTAGCGCTCCAGTTCCTTCCGGCGGTCGGCAGTTAGTTCCGCGGGCGGCTCGGGGCCGCCCAGGGCGGTGTAGAGCGCCAGCGGGATGTGGGCGATGTTCTTCAGCGCGGCATAGGTGGCCGGCCTCGTCTTGACCTCCGTGCGCTTGCCCTTGCGGAGCAGCACCAACTCATCGCCGGAGGCGATGATGATCGGGTCGAGGCGGCCCAGTGTCTCCTTGCGGGCGCGGCTGTAGACGGCGCGGAACGTCTTGTTGGCCTCGTCCAGTGCCTGGTCCGCCGGCTGCGCGGCCGGCGCCTGGGCGGCGGGGCCGGCGCTGCACGAGCAGCATCAGCGCCGCGGTCAGGACGGCGAACGTCAGCAGCCCGGCGGCGCGGCGGCCGACGGGGCTCAGGGTCCGTTGCATGGGGAAGTCCTCAAGGAGGTCGGGGCGGCTGCGGCCATGCTGCACCATACCGCGGTGGGGCGACGGAGGAAAGAGGCGGCCGCTGGCCAACACAAGCGGTGGGGGGTATAGTGTGTCCACGATGAGTGGGACGGAAGCGCTTCTCGCATTCAGGAGACGGCAAGATGAAACGGTTGCGGACACTGGCGCTGGTGGTGGCGTTCGCCGCGGTGCTGAGCCCGGTGGGCGGGAGCGGCGGCCAAAAGGGCTCCAACCTGGACGGCACCTGGCTGGCGGAGTCGGTGATTGACGCCGGCAAGAAACAGCCGGACGCGGTCGCCAAGGATAGCCGCCTGGTCATCAAGGGCAACGCCTTCACCATGTACCAGGGCAAGGACATCATCAAGGGCACCTTCAAGGCCGACGACAGCAAGAGCCCCAGGGAAGTGGACTCGTCCTTCGACGACGGCAAGGGCAAACAGATCGTCATTCAGTGCATCTACGAGGTGAAGGGCGACACCATGCGCGTCTGCGGCGCCCTGGGCAAGGCGCGGCCCAAGGAGTTCAGCAGCACTGCCGAAAACGGCTACGAGTTGGTCACGTACAAGCGCGAAAAAGTAAGGGGTTCACCACAAAGACACAAAGAGCACAAAGAAGACTTTTGTGCTCTTTGTATCTTTGTGGTGAATCCACCGTTCACGGCAACGGCCGATGCTGGTAGTAGCGGCTCAGGGCGCGGACGCGCTGCACCTGGTACGCCGTCACGAACGCCAGCACGACCAGGCCCACCAGGAAAATCAGGTTGTGGTGCGGGGCCGGCAGTGGCTCCAGGCAGTGCCGCACCACGCACTGCACCGCGTACGACCCGGCCACCAGTGCCGCCGTGTACCATACCACCGCGACACGAAACCACAGCCCCGCCGCCGCGATCAGCACCGGATAGCCGACCGCCACCGGCCCCTGCCAGAAGGGATACACCTCCATCAGCGCCGTGAACAACGTCACGTCCGCGGTCGCCCAGGCATAGGGCAACAGGTCGCGCCAGCGCTCCCCCGTCAGTAGCCGCTGAAAGCCGAACGACGCCAGTCCCCACACCACCAGCAGCCCCTGCACCAGCAGGTGCAGCCCCCACTCGTCGTGCGGGTGCAGGCGATAATTGGCTTCCACGATGGCGCACACCACGCCCAGCGCCACCAGCCGCGCCGCCAGCGCCGGCTCGCGCCGCGTCCAGCGGCGCAGGCGGTGCATCAGGCCAGCGCACCGCGGCTCCACGGCCTCGCCGGCGAGGTAGCGGTCCAGGTCGTCGGCGACCGCGGCGGCGGACGGATAGCGCTCCTCCGGTGTTTTCTCCAGGCAGCGCAGGCAGACCGCTTCCAGGTCTGCGGGCACCCGGCGGTTCAACCGTCGCGGCCGGGCCGGTTCGCCCTCAAGAACCTGCACCAGCGTGTCCAGCGGCGACTCCTCGAGGAACGGCGGCCGGCCGGTCAAGCACTCGTAGAGCACCGCCCCGAGGCTGTACACGTCGCTGGACGGCCCAACCGCGGCGGTGCGCCCGGACGCTTGCTCGGGCGCCATGTAGCTGGGCGTGCCCAGGATGGCGCCCGTGCTGGTATGCTGACTGTCGCTCTGCAGCAGTTTGACCAGGCCGAAGTCGGTGACGTAGGGCACGTCATCCGCGTCGAGCAGGATGTTGGATGGCTTGAGGTCGCGATGGACGTAGCCCTTCTGGTGCAGCAGGTGGACGGCACGGGCCACGGCGGCGACAAGGCGGGCAGCGCGTTCCGGCTCCAGCGGTCCCGCCTTGAGCACGGTCGCCAGGCTCGGGCCTTCGATGTAGCGCATGGCGAAGTACGGTTGGCCATTCCACTGACTGGCCTCGTAGATCGGCACAATGTTGGGGTGGTGCAGGTGGGCAGCGGCGCACGCCTCGACGTGGAAGCGCTGCAGCGCGTCCACCGAGGCCAGGTGGTTGCCCAGGATCATCTTCAATGCCACGGGCCGGTCCAGGTCCTTTTGCCGCGCCTTGTAGACGACGCCCATACCGCCGCGGCCCAGTTCCTCCAGGATTTCGTAGTTGCCGAAGTCGCCCAGGGGCGTGCCGCTGACGCCGGCGGGGCCACCCGCGTCCGGAAGCGTGGCCGTAACCTGATCGCCCGCGGCCAGGGGTTCGCACGGCGGCGCCAGCTGGTCCAGGGCGTCCAGGCATTCGAGCGCCGCGGCCAGGTGCGGGAAGTCGCGGAGCAGCTGGGCGCGGTCGGGCGCCTGGCCGCGCTGCAATCGGTCGAGGTAGTCGTTGAGGGCGCGGAAGGCGGCGTCCTCGGTCGGCGGGTCGATGGTTGCCATCGGCTCCTCTACGGCGAGCGAGGTCGCGTCAGCGCCCCGTGTAAGTTCACGGGGCGCTGACGCGACCCCGCTCGCTGATTTTAATTCACGGGGCGCTGACGCGACCCCGCTCGCTGATTTTAATTCACGTTAGCCACGACTGCGCTGACCGCAGCGCGGCCAGCGCCTCTTCCAGTTTTTGCAGCGCCCGCATCCACAGCATTTGCACCGCTGGGCGCGAACGGCCCATGCGCTCGGCCACCTCCTGGAACGACAGCCGTTGCAGGTTGCGCAGCTGAATAACCTCGCGGTAGTCCGGCGGCAGCCCCGCCAAAGCGTCGGCGATTTGCAACTCGCGCTCCTGGCGCAGCAGTTGCTGGCTGGGCGATTCGCCGGGGTCGGCCACATCGCTGGGGCCGGCAGCGCGGCCGCCCTCCGAACCGCCCAGCGGCAGCTCGCGGCCGACGCGGCGCTTGCCCGCCGTCTGGTAGTAGCGCACGTAGTTGGCGGCGTTGTGCGCCAGGATGCGCCGCAGCCACGCCAGCCACTCCGCCTCGGTGCTGCCGCGGAAGTGGCCGAAATCGCGGTACGCCTCCAGCAGCGTTTGCTGCACCAGGTCCGACGCATCCACCTTGCGCGCAACCACGGCTCGACGTGGGCACGGGCCATCAACGCCAGGTAATTGCGGCACGTCTCGAACAACCGGTCCAGGTGCTCCGGGGCGTTGCCGCGCGCCGCGCCAGCAGGTCGGCCACGCTCAGGCTCGGGTTGCTCATGGCCGCGGTCCCGCGGGGAAATTGCTCCGTCCGGCGCAATCGCTTTGCGCCCCCATCTCGTCTATCAGATGAGGCCCCCGTTTCCAAGCGTTTTCCCATCGTCCGAGGTACACGCATGTTCCCATCGAACCTCTTCCGTAGCGCGGCCGTGCTGGCGGTCGCCACCCTGCTGACCGGCGCCGTTCGCGCCCAGGACCGGCCGCAAAAGCAAGCGGATCGGCCGCACGTCGAGGTCGTGTTCGTCCTGGACACGACCAGCAGCATGACCGGCCTGATCGACGCCGCCAAGCAGAAAATCTGGGCCATCAGCAACCAGATCGCCGGCGGCAAGCCAACGCCGCACGTCAAGATCGGCCTGGTCGCCTTCCGCGACCGCGGCGACGCCTACGTCACCAAGGTCATCGACCTGACCGACGACCTCGACGCCATCCACGGCCATCTGATGGGCTTCAAGGCCGAGGGCGGCGGCGACACCCCCGAGAGCGTCAACCAGGCCCTCAACGAGGCCGTCACCAAGATCACCTGGAGCAAGCATAAAAAGACGCTGAAGCTGATCTTCCTCGTCGGCGATGCGCCGCCGCACATGGACTACAAGGACGATGTGAAGTACCCGGTGAGCTGCCAGCTGGCGGTCAAGAACGACATCCTCATCAACACGGTGCAGTGCGGCAACCACGCCGAGACGAAGAAATACTGGCAGGAAATTTGCCGGCTGGGCGAGGGCTCGTACGTGCAGATCGACCAGGGCGGCGGCCCGGTGGTGGTGGTGGCGACGCCGTTCGACAAGGATCTGGCGAAGATCAACACCGAACTGGCCACGACGACGCTGTGCTATGGCAACGCCGTGTTGCAGGCCGCGGGCAAGAAGAAGACGGATGCGGCCAAGGGGTTGGCGGCGCCGGTCGCGGCGGAGCGGGCCGGCTTCGCGGGCAAGTCCGGCATGGCCGCGAGCTATGACCTGCTCGACGCCATCAAGAGCGGCAAGGTCAAGCTCAAGGACCTGAAGGAGAGCGAACTGCCCGAGGAAATGCGCAAGCTGAAACCGCAGGAGCGCGAGGCGTTTTTGGCCAAGGCCGAGAAGACGCGGGCGGACCTGCTGACGCGGGCGGCCGACCTGGACAGGAAGCGCGGCAAGTTCATCGCCGACAAGATGGCCGCGGACAAGACGAACAAGGGCCGCGACAGCTTCGACAGCCAGGTGCTGCAAATCCTCGCCCGCCAGGCGACGCGCGCCAACATCCAGTACGCCATCGAGGCCAAAAAGAAGTAACGCCCAAACGGGATTCACCACAAAGACACAAAGAGCACAAAGAAGACAGAAGATTGGTTTTTCAATTCTTTTTGTCTTCTTTGTGCTCTTTGTGTCTTTGTGGTGAATCCGTATTTAGGGATCGACGAAGCGCACGTCCTTCGTCAGCGCCCGCCGCAGTCGCCGCAGATACTCCGCCCGGGGAATCTCCGTCGCGCCCATCCGCGTCGTGTGTTCCGTCACCAGCTGGATGTCGCACAACTCGAAGCCGCGCTCGCGCAGCCGCTCCACCGTGAACACCAGCGCCACCTTCGACGCATCTGTTTCGCAGTGGAACATCGATTCGCCCGCGAACAGGCCGCCCATCGCCACACCGTACAGCCCGCCCGCCAGCCGGCCAGAGCGCCACACCTCGACGCTGTGGGCGTGGCCCAGCGCGTGCAACCGTTCGTAAGCGCTCAGCATGGCCGCCGTGATCCAGGTGCCCTCGACACGGTCGGCACAACCGCGCATGACGCCGGCGAAGTCGCGATTGACGGTGACGCTGAAACGGCCGGAGCGAAGGGTGCGCCGCAACCGGCGCGAGACGTGCAGGCCGTCCAGTTCGATGACGCCGCGCGGGTCCGGCGACCACCAATGAACGGGCTCGTGCTCATCGAACCAGGGGAAGACGCCGTGGCGGTAGGCGCGCAGGAGCCATTCGGGCCGCAGATCGCCGCCGACCGCGACCACGCCCCAGGCGTCCGCCCGGGACGGATCGAGGTCGCGCGGCGAAAAGCGCGTAATGCCGAGCAAGCGGAGGATGGTTTCGAGCGCAGGCAAGGCCGGTCAATGCCCCAGGACGATGACTTCCTGGCCCGGGTCCACCTTCACTTCCCGAATCGACCGCATCACCGCCCGCTGAAGTTGCCGCTGTTCCCGGTACGTGAGCGGCATCGGCGGTTTGAAAAACAGAGCGGCAATCTCGGCGGCCTGCCGGTCAGGCGTCAGTTGCGCCCCCTTGGTCTTCTTCGGCTCCTTGCCGGCCTCGTAGCCGCGCTCCTTGTCCTTGCTCTTGCGCACAATGATCCAACCGTCGTAGCGGTCGCCGTTCTTCGACAGCACGATGTAGCCGAACTCGTACTTGTCGCTCAGGTCGTTGAGGATTTTCTCCAGCGTCTGCTCCTTGGCGGTGTAGCTGATCTTGGAGTTGTTGGAGATGCCGGAGACGTTGTCGATCTTGATGCCGAGGCGATTGTTGAACTCGCGCTTGATCTCGCCCATGGCCTCCCGCATGGGGAGTTCCTTGAACTCGATCGTGATCTTTTCCTTCAATTTCTTGCGCGTGGCCTTGGCCGCGGGCGTGTCCTGGCCCAGCAGCGGCCCGGCACAGACGCCGAGCACGATGACGCTTGCGAGAAGACAGCGCATACTCACTCCTCTCATCAAAAGGAAACGCTCCCCCAGCCGCGTTGGTTGCTCATCCTACCAAACCTTGGTCGCGGTTGCCAACCGGTTGGTTCCGCCGCGTTCTTCCTCCCCTCGCCCCCTGAAGGGGGCGCGGGGAGTCATTTTGTCGGCGCCATCCGCTCCAGTGCCCGCGCCGCCGCCTGTCGCACCGCCTCCTCCGGATCTTTGAGCGCCCGCGTCAGCGCCGCCGTCGCGGGCTGGGCCGCCGGGCCGAGCTGCCCCAGCGCCCGCGCCGCCCACACCCGCGCGGCCTGAATGCCGCCGCGCAGCAACTTCACCAGCTGCGGCACCGAGTCCGCAGGGAAACCCTCGCGGTCGATCTCCTCCAGGGCCCGGGCCGCCCCTTCACGCAGCCGCTGCTGGCCCGACGCCAGTGCCTCGAACAATGCGGGCGCCGCCAGCACGTTCAGGCCCACCAGCGCCAGCACTGCCCAGTCACGCACCTCGGCGTTGTCGTCGTCGAGGGTTTCCACCAGGGCGGCCAGCGCCGGCTTCGCGGCCGGGCCGATCTCGCCCAGCACCTCCGCCGCCTCCAGGCGCACGTTCGCGTCCGGGTCGCGCAGCGCCTGCACCAACCCCTTGACGGCACCCGGCTCGTCATGCGCCAGCGCCCCCAGCGCCCGCGCCACCTGCGTCCGCACCTCGGCGTCCCGGTCCTTGAGCGCCTTGCGCAGCGCCGGCGCCGCCGCCACGGCCCGGCTGCCCATCTCCGCCAGCGCCTGCGCCGCCGACTGCCGCACACGCGCCTCCTTGCTGCCCAGCGACCGCACCAGCGTCTCGACAATGCTCGGATGGATGACGCTCAGCGCCCGCGCCGCCGCCGCCTGCACGTCCTCCTCGGAATCCTGCAACCGCTCCAGAAGGGCCGGCACCGCCTTCTCCGCGGCCAGCCCGATGTGGCCCAGCGCCACCGCCGCCTGCCAGCGAATGTACTTGGTGGGGTCGGACAGCGCCTGCGTCAGCGCCGGCACCGCTCGCCGCGCCGCCGGCCCGATGCGACCCAGCGACTCCGCCGCCTGCTGGCGGATGAAGTCCCGGTCGTCCGTCAGCGCGGCGCACAACTTCGGCACGGCGGGACGCGCCCGGCTGCCGAGCCGGCCCAGCGACTCCGCGGCCTGGCGACGCACCAGCTCGTTCCTGTCGCCCAGCGCCTGCGTCAGCGCGGCCACCGCTTCCCGCACCGACGTGCCGCACTGGCCCAGCGCCAGCGCTGCCTGCCGCCGCTGCGCCGCCTGCGGGCCGGCCAGCAGGTCGATCCACTGCCGCGGCGTCTTGTTGTGGGGGAAGGTTTTTTCGACAGTCGTGCTCGGGCCGGTGGCCATGAGTCCTCCGCGGGGTCCAGTCGGGGCTGCCTGGGGGTTCACGTAAAGGCAATATTATGGCAAATCGCCGGGGAACCAATGTGGCACCTGGAGTCGCCGGCTGGCGGCGGTTGTCAGAGCAAGGGGGCCAAGGAGGCCAAGGGGGCCAACTTTTTCATACGTCGAGAATTGGCACCCTGGCTCGCCCGGCCGCGAAACGCCATAGCCCAGTTTTGGGCCGCCGGGTACAATGCCGTGCGCCGGACGCGAACAGAATCTCGGAGACGCACGGATGGACACCCCTTACCCATTTCGCCTGCCGCGCATGCTCCTGCTGCTGAGCTGCCTGCCGCTGCTCGTCGGCGGCCTCGCTGCCTGGGAACTGCATTCCACCCAGTGCAATGCCTCGGAGGTGATGGCCATCAACGCCCGCAGCATGCGCGCCGCCGAGGAGCTGGCCATCGGCATCCGCGACATCCAGGCCGAGCTGAATCGCTTCCTGGTCAGCGGCGACGCCACCGCCTTCGCGAAAATCACCGCCCTGCGCCGCGACACCGATTACTGGTTGGCGGAGGCCCGCCGCACCGCGATCACCGCCTGGGAGGTCCGCCTGATCGACCGGCTCACGCGCGGCTACGAGCACTTCTTCGGCGAACTGGCCCGCCTCGAGCAACAGCCGCCGGGCGATCAATTGCAGGCCGTGCGCGGCCTGATCGCGCGGCGCGACGACCTGCTCAAGCCGGTGCAGGAATACCTGGATTTCAACGAGGTGGAGATCCAGCGCATCAGCGAGGAGAACCGGCAACTCGGCGACCGCATGTCCATTGGCCTGTTGCTGCTGGGCGTGTGTGGGCCGCTGGGCGGGCTGGTGGTGGGCTACTGCGTGGCCCGGGCGGTCAACCGCTCACTGGTGCGGCTCAGCGTGCCCATCCGCGACGCGGCCGGTAAGCTGGACGAGGTGGTCGGGCCAATCACCGTCTCGACCGGCAGGGGCCTGGACGACCTGGAGGCAGTGCTGCGGCAGCTGGCCGGCCAGATCGGAGCGGTGGTGGCACGGCTGCAGCAGAGCCAGCGCGAGGCGCTGCGGGCCGAACAGCTGGCGGCCGTCGGCCAGATCGCCGCCGGCTTCGCCCATGAGCTGCGCAACCCGCTCATGTCCATGAAAATCCTGGTGCAGGCGGCCGGCGAGGGCGCCGGTCTGACACCGCGCGACCTCGGCGTGCTGGAGGAGGAGATCACACGGCTGGAGCACCTGACCGCCACCTTCCTGGACTTCGCCCGACCGCCGCGGCTGGAGCGCCGTCCCTTCCCGGCGCAGGCGCTGCTGGAGGACACCATCGACCTGATGGCCTGCCGGGCTGGCCAGCGCGACGTGCGCCTCGAACACGCCTTCCCCGCCGGGTCGCTCTGGGTCGAGGGCGACGCCGGCCAGGTCCGGCAGGTGATGTTGAACCTGCTGCTCAACGCCCTGGAGGCGGTGCCCGATGGCGGCACCGTCACGCTGCAACTGACGGCCGAGGAGCCGCGCTGGGTCGCCATCCGCGTCGCGGACACGGGGCCGGGGCTGCCGGCCGGGCTGGAGCAGGATATTTTCACGCCGTTCGTCAGCACCAAGCCAACCGGGCTCGGTTTGGGGTTGTCGATCTCGCGGCGGATCGTGGAGGCGCACGGCGGCGAACTCACGGCGGCCGACCAGCCCACGGGCGGCGCGGTGTTTTGCGTGCGGTTGCCCGGCTGTGCGGCGTAGCGCTGGGAACGCGACGCTACGCCGCAAGCGACGGCCTTGGATAATTCAGAACGCACGCATCTGGCACGACGGTGCGCAGCAGGTACGCCTGCCCCGCACAGGACAGCCGCGTCTGCACGGCGCCGAAGCCGGCGCGTTCCAGCCGGGCCGTCACCTCGGGCAGCGGCAAATAATGGAAGCGGCCGCGCCGCGCTTTGCGCCGCAGCCAGCGGCCGTGCCGCAGCATCGCCAGCGCATTCAGCAGCACTCGCCCCGGCTTCGACAGGCGAAACGCCCCGCCCAGCGACCACCAGAACAATCGCCCGAAGCGCGGCCGCGGCACGTTCACCGAGAACACCAGCCGGCCGCCCGGCCGCAGCACGCGCCGCAGTTCCACCAGCAACTGGTTGTAAGCCGCGTCGGTATACTTGCCCGTTTCCGGGTCTCTGGACTCCGCGTAACTGACGGCCAGCCCCGAGACGACACCGTCAAAGAAAGCATCGGGGTACTGCGGCAGACCGTGACTGAAGTCCGCCGGCACGAAGAGCCACTGGCCCGGCTTCGGCGACGGGTGCAGCCGCGTCCGCAGCTTGGCCAGCGCCCCGGCGTTGACGGCGTTACAGTCCTGGGCGACGATCTGGGCCAACTGGGCGTGGCCGCGTCGCCACAGTTCGCCGCTTAGCTGGCCGGAGCCGCAGCCCAGGTCCAGCCAACGTTCGCCCGGCTGTGGGTCGAGCCAGTCGGCCGTGTCGCGCAGCAGTTCCTGGTAGGGCAGCGCCCAGCGCTGGTCCCAGAAGGCGCGGGCGCGGGATTCGTCAAACCAGTGGTTGGCGTCGGCGTGCGACATGTGATCCGCTCTCCGGCGGGGAAGATGGCGTCCGTGCTGGACTCGGAGTATAGCGCAAGGGCGTGGGATAAGGCAAGCGGAAGCGGTCGGCGAGCGGTGGCACGGTCAGGAGACCGTGCCACAACAGTATCCGCACGACAGGCGGGCCGCCTGTCCCACGAAAGAAAGGTCAGCGCGGCGGTTGCAGCCGGCCCCCGCGCACCTCTTGCAGGTGCTCGTACAGGATGCGGCGCACCTCCTGCACGGAGCGCGGATGGTGCTGCACGTCCGTGTGGAACGCCGGCACCAGCACCTCCGACGCTGCCCCGTCCACGTGGGCACTCGTGTACGGCACCACGCCGTCACTGCTGTCCTTGCCGTGGCCGGTGAGGACGCCGATGATCGAGTGATAGCGGACGCCGGACGGCGCCGGGCGGTGGGCCAGCAGTTCCAGCGCGGGCGAGCCGGGCGACAGCAGATCGATGCTCGTCGGCAGCTGGTCGGTGTCGCCGCGCATCAGGCCGGGGTTCTCCTCTCGGGCGTCGCGGGTGGCCGCCAGCAGCCGCTTCGGCAGTTGCACCAGCCGCGACAGCAGCTGCGCCGGCGGCGATGGGCTCAGCGACGAGCCGTGGTGCGGCGTCGCCAGGAACACCACGCGACGGATGAACGGCTCCTGTTCAAAGTAGAAGATGCGCTGCAGCTCCTCCCGCGTCTCCGGCTGCGCCTTGAGGTCCACGAACGGCTCCCTGCTGACCAGGCCCCAGAAGTCGTTGCCGCTGTCCTGCGTCAGCAGTTTGCTGACCAGACCGCCCATGCTGTGGCCGACGAACACCATCTGATCCAGGGCCGAATCGCGCCGCTGCGGGTCCACGTCGTGCCGCAACCTGTCCAGCGACTGCCGCAGGTCCGCGGCCGTGGCGATGTACGGGTTGCCGGTCGGATACAGGTAGAACCAGAACTGGAAGTGCTCGCGCAGCACCGGATCGGCCCGCAAATCATTGAACATGGTCGTCCACGTCAGCGGCGACGAGAACAGGCCGTGGACCATCACCACCGGAATCTTGCCGGGCTGGTACGGCTCAAACAGATAAATGCCGGTGCGGTGGCGGATGCCGTCGGGCCGCAAAAAGCCGGTGTACTCGACGCCGTCCAGGTCGCTCTTGCTCAGGAAATAGGCCAGCGGTGTCGTCAGGTCCGTTTCCAGCGGCACGGAGCGGATGCCGACCTGGACGCTCTGCACCGCCAGCGGGTTGTACAGTTCCAGTTGACCGACGCGGCGCTCGCCCAGTTCGGCGAGGCTGCCCTCAAAGCGGAAGAAGGCGGTAACCGGGAAGCTGGCCTTGCGCGGGTAGAAGGCATCACCGGGGGCTCTCTGGTCGGTCGCCTGGCGCAGGCCGATGAGCGGGACACCCAGGCCGTAGGTGCGGTGGTGGTTGGACAGGCCGACGACCTCGTAGTCGGCGCAGAACAGCAGTGGGCCGAACTCCTCGGGCCGCCACAGAAAGTCGTGGTGCTGCACCGAGAGCAGGAATTCGCCACCGGCGCAGGGGACGGCGAGCTTCAGGCGCGGGTCGAGCCGGCCGACATGCTGGGCAGCGCGGATGCACTTGGCCAGGCCGTTGTTGTACAGGTCGCAGGCCAGGCGGAAGCGCGGATCGAAGGCGACTTCAGTCGGGCCAGGGCGGTCGAAGAGGTAATGGTAGGCGTAGCCGGCGCAGAGGTAGTAGAAGGCGACGGCCTCGCCGTCCTCGCGCTGCTCCAGGTCACGGCCGATCTGGAAGCTGACCTCGGCCAGGGCGAAGAGCAGGTCGGGCTGCGGGTTGGCGACGGCCAGGCGGTGCAGGCGTTCCTGGGCGGCGCGGCGGTCGCGGCGGTACAGGTTCGCGAGGTCGAGTTGCCGCAAGGTCTGCTGGCTGCGCGCCGACAGCTCGTCCCTGGAGAAGGCGCTGGCTCGCAGACCGGGGAACAGCGGCGCGTGATCGGTTTCGCGCACGCTGATGCCGCTGCTGCAGCCGGTGAGAGCCAGGCCGACAACGCAGAGCGCCAGGAAGCAAGCAGTGAGGGCGGTGCGGCGGGTCAAGGGTAATCCCTCGCGCCAGGAAAGGTCACTGGCCGCGGAGGATAGCGACCGCGACGGGTCGGTCAAGGCCGGTCGCGCTGCCGGTTGTTGCGAACCGTCCGTGATTTTTTGACCACTGAGCGGTTGACGCGACCATCCGGTGCTGTTAAAACCGTGGAAATGCGCCCACACAAAACCAATAACTCTGGGGAGGCGCCCATGTCGCGCGTGCCCGTGCTGGTGGGGATGGTGATTCTGAGCGGGGTGTTGGTGGTCGGCGCCGGCCAGGTCGGCGGCGACCCGCCGGTGAAGCCCTCCAAGGTGTCGCTCCCGGCGTACTGGTCGAAGGCTGGCGTGGCAGGCGAACAGAAGAAAAAGATTTTGCAGGTGCGCGCCAAATACCTCGCTGAGATCGACAAGCTCCGCGCCAAGATCGAAGGCATCAAGAAGGAGATGGAGATCGAGTCGGTCAAGCTCCTGACCGAGGACCAGAAGGCCTATCTCCGCAAACTCGCGGGGGACAAGTTCCCCGAGGCCAAGAAGACGGAGACCAAGAAGCCAGGCGAGAAAAATTAACGCGCACGGCGCCGCCGCGGGATCGGTTCGCTGTCGATCCGCGGCGGCCGCCGTTCGTCATTTGGCGAGCTTGATCTCTGCCCGGGTGAAGCGCAGGTTGCGGATGCGACCGGCGTCAATCGTGAAACCGGTAACCTGCTTACCGGCGTCACGACGGAAGTGCAGCGTCACGGGCCCGGCGAGCGGCGCGGAAAATTTGTCTTCTCCGAGCGGCCGCAGGATCGCCTCTCCCTTGCGGTGTCGCATCACTAACTTGCCGTCCTTGACGGCGACGTGGTAGATCGCCTCCAGTTCCGCGCTGTAGAAATCCCCAGGAAATGCCTGCTGCTGCTCCGGCGACAGGGTAACCGGGTCGCTCTTCTTTGGCGGTTTTTTCGGCTCCTCCTTCGGCGCCGGTTTCAGCTTGCCTTCCAGGACCACGTCAGCAACCTTGTGTGCCAGGCCGGTGTTCATGTCCGCCCGGTTGGCCAGCACGATCACCGTGCAGCGCTCCTCCGGGAAGCGCTGCAGCATGGCCCGGTAGCCGGCGTGGGAGCCGCCGTGAGTGACCGTCTTGAGGCCGCGGTAGCTGCCGTGGACCACGCCGCTGGCGTAGGCGATTTCCTTGCCGTCGTTGAGTTTGCCCTTCTGCAGCATGGCGGCGATCACGTCCTTGCCGCCCACCCTGGCATCGTAGAAGTTCTGGTCCCAGCGCGCCAGGTCGTCAACCGTGGTGTACAGGGCAGTGGCGCCGGCCATGTCGTAGGCGAGCAGCGCTTGCTCGTAGCCGCCAGGCAGCTGTGCGGCGTAGGAGGCGGCGGCGTTCTTGATAATCGCGCGATAACCGCTGCGGAACTGCGTGTCCTTCATGCCGAGCGGCTCGAACAGCTTCTCGCGGGCCAGCGACGGCAGCGATTTCTTGCCGACACGCTCCGCGATCAACCCCAAGAGCGTGTAACCGGTGTTGCAGTACAGGTGCTCGCTGCCCGGATCAAAATTCAGTTCCTTCTGCCGCTTGACCAGCCCCAGGAAGTCGTCGCGGGTGATGACGTCCTCCATGCGCCAGCCCGCCAACATCATCAGCTGCGTTTCTTCGCGCAGGCCGCTGGTGTGGTGCAGCAGGTGGCGGACGGTGATCTTCTTGCCGAAGTCCGGCAGCTCGGGGACGTGCTGGCGCACATCGTCGTCCAGCGACATCAGGCCGGCGCTGACCAGCAGGTGAATCAGAAACGCCGTGAACTGCTTGGAAATCGAGCCGATCTGGAAGACCGTTTGCGGCGTGATGGGAATGCCGTGCTCCAGGTTGGCCACGCCGAAGCCGCGCTTGTAAACGACCTTGCCGTCCTTGACGACAGCCACGACGCAGCCGGGCGCGTCCTTGCGGTCGTACTTGGCGAAGAGTTTGTCCACACGGGTGAAGTCGATGTCCTGCTGCGCGGCCCGCGGCGCGGACGCCGTGAGCGGCACCCACAGCAGGCACAGGGACATCAGGCGGAAGGGTGAACGCATACGAAACTCCTTCAAGGGGGGCACCGAGCGCCAGGATGGTTCTGGACAGACGGGCGACCTCCCACGTCACTTCTTCGGCCGAAACGCCTTCACCACCGCCTCGTGGGTGGTCAGGTACGGCCCCTCGATCAAATCGACACAATACGGAATCGCCGGGAACACTGCCAGCAGGCAGTCGCGGATGGCGCTCGGCTTGCCCGGCAGGTTCACGATCAACGACTGGCCGCGAATTCCCGCGATCTGCCGCGACAGAATGGCGGTCGGCACCACCTTCAGCGACACTGCCCGCATCTGCTCGCCGAAGCCGTCCAGCAGCTTGTCGCATACCGCCTCGGTCGCCTCCGGCGTGACGTCGCGCCGCGCCGGGCCGGTGCCGCCGGTCGTCACCACCAGGCAGCACTTCTCCTGGTCGCACAGCTCGCGTAGTGTCGCCTCGATCACCGGCCGCTCGTCCGGGATGAGCCGCGGCACCGGCTCCCACGGACACGACAGGATTTCGGTCAGGCAGTCGCGGATGGCAGGGCCGCCCAGGTCCTGGTAAACGCCCTGGCTGGCGCGGTCGGAAACGGTCACGATGCCGATGCGAATGGGGGTGGATGTGCTCATGGTGCCTGGCCATCTCTGCATGGCGGGGCGGCGCGGCGCCCCATGTCCGTCGGGAAACGAAATGCTATCATACTGCGCCAAAGCCACCCATGCCCGCGCCTTTTCCCGGAGGAACGCCATGCGCACCGTCTGGACCTTTCACAGCGCCGGCCAGCTCATCTTCGGCCGCGACGCCGCCCTGCAGCTCGGCGAGGTCGCCGGGCGACTCGGCCTCAAGCGCGTCCTGCTCGTCACCGACCCCGTCCTGACGAAATCCGGACTGGCCGAGCGCGTCCGCCAGCCGCTGACCGAAGCCAGCGTGACCGTCGAGGTGTTTGACGGCGGTGAACCGGAGCCGTCCATGCGGGCCACCGAGGCGTGCGTGGCACAGGCGCAGCAGTTCCGGCCCGATGGCCTGGTGGCGCTGGGTGGTGGCAGCAACATGGATCTCGCCAAGGCCGCGGCCACGCTCCTGGGCCATGGCGGTGAGCCGCGCGACTACGTTGGCGATGACAAAATCCCTGGCCCCATCGCGCCCCTCATCTGCGTGCCGACCACCGCGGGCACCGGTTCGGAAGTGTCCGCCGCCGCGGTGCTCACCGACCAGGACCAGCAGATGAAAGTCGGCATCCTCAGCAATTATCTGCGGCCGCGCGTCGCCGTTGTCGATCCACTGTTGACCGTCTCCTGCCCGCCGAAGGTCACCGCCGACAGCGGCATCGACGCCCTGACGCACGCCATCGAGGCCTACACCGCCGTGGACAACGCCGCCTTTCCGCTGCCGCCGGGTGAGCGCCTCGTCTACCAGGGCAAGCATCCGCTGGGCGACTGCCTCGCGGAAAAGGCGATCACGCTGATCGGGCAATTCCTGCGGCGCGCGGTCCAGCAGCCGGACGACCTGGAGGCGCGCGACGGCATGGCGTTGGCGGCGATGCTGGCCGGGCTGGCGTTCTCCAACGTCGGCGTCGCGGTGGTTCACGCGATGGAGTATCCGGTTGGCGGGGCGGTCCACTGCTCGCACGGCCGCGGCAATGGTCTGCTGTTGCCGTATGTGATGCGTTTCAACCTGTCGGCGCGGCCGGCGGAGTTCGCGGCGGTGGCCAGGCTGCTGGGGGAGGACGTGGCGGAATTGAAAGAATACCAGGCGGCGGAGCGCGGCGTCGAGGCGGTGGAGAAGTTGCGCAACGACATCGGCATTCCGGGTCGGCTGCGCGACCTGGGCGTCAAGCCGGAGCAGCTGCGCGGCTTCGCGGAGAAGGCGGCGGCCATCAAGCGCATCCTGCGCGTCAACCCGCGGCCGGTGACGGCGGATGACCTGGAGCGCATTTACCAGTCCGCGTTCTGAAAAGAGGATTCACCACAAAGACACAAAGAGCACAAAGAAGACTGAAGAATTGAATAATGATTCTTCAGTCTTCTTTGTGCTCTTTGTGTCTTTGTGGTGAATCCCTGCTTTGTCAGGTGTTGCCCGGCGCCACTTTGGGCAGGTCCAACTCCTCGGCCGCCTCGCCGTAGCGGCCCATGACACGGTCAATGTGGTCGTCCGGCTCCGGCGGCACCACGACTTCCCGGCGGGGAGCCGGCCGTGGCGGTTCGCGTTGCGGTTCGCGCTCGCGCCGGCCGCCCTCGCCCTCGGGCCGCCGCGCCGGGCTGCCCGAGCCGCTGCGCCGTCGCCGGCTCTTGTTCTTGTCCACCGGGGCCGAACCGGCCGTCGGGGCCGGGCTGTTCATCTCCGAACCGAAGCGCGTCACCACGTAAGTCCGGCTGCGCTTGTCGGTGTCCAGTTCCAGCAGGCCCTGCGCCTGAGCGTCCTCCAGCAGCTCGCTGAAGGTGCGGTAACCGTGGTACGCCTCGTTGAACGACGGCTTCTTGCGCTTCATCGTGTCCTTGACCATCGAGCCCCAGAGCACTTCCTTGTTCTCGCGCCGCAGCGCCAGCAGCGACTCCAGCAGCAGTGCGAACGCCTTCTTCTTCGTCTCCGGCAGCTGCGGGTTGACCACCTGCGGCAGCGCCTGGTTGGTGCCGAGGTCCTCGTAATAGATGAACTCGTCGCAGTTGTCGCGGAGCAGCTCCGACGTGGACTCCTGCATGCCCAGGCCGATGACGCGCTTGCCGTTCTCCTTCAGCTTGGAGACCAGCGGCGAGAAGTCGGAGTCGCCCGAGACGATGACGAAGGTGTCGATGTGATCCTTGGAGTGGGCCAGGTCCATCGCGTCCACGACCAGGCGGATGTCCGCGGAATTCTTGCCGCTCTGGGCGCGGCGTGGGATTTCGACCAGTTCGATGGCCGCCTCGTGCAGCGGCGCCGTGTACGAGGCGAAGCGGCTCCAGTCCGCGTAGGCCTTCTTCGCGACGATCTTGCCCTTCTCCACCAGGCGCTCCAGAACGCGCTCGATGTCGAAGCGGTCGCGGCGGCTCTGGAAGCCCAGGGCCAGGTTTTCAAAGTCGATGAACACCGCCAGGGCGTTCCCGCCGTTCTGCATAAAACGATCCTCCCCGCAAAAGTTGCCTCAATCCTAGCGGTTGCGCCGATGCGGGGCAAGACGATCATGAACAGTGGCGCGGTGCGCGACCGCCGGCCGCTCATCGCGCCGCGTCGGCCAGCACCGCCGCGACGACGCCCCCCGCCCAGTCCAGGTCGGCCGCAACGCCCGTCCAGCTGCACTCGAAGACCAGATCGCCGGCCCGCACCAACAGCGTCGTGACCGCTACCGGCGGCGTCCCCGCGGCGTATTCGATGCGCTTGTCGGTGCGCACGGCCGCGTCGGCGCCGGGCACCGTGGCGGCGCTGGATTTGGCCTCCAGCACGCGGAACCCCAGGCCGCAGTTGGCGGCGCCGTCGCGCTTGCGCTGCAGCGCCACCACGAACTCGAAGTACAAACCGGCCGCCGCCTTCGTCTGATGGCGGGCGACGCTGACCATGACGTACTGGCCGGCGTTGGTCTTGCGCAGCCACACCAGCGACCGGCCCTCGTCCCAGCCAGCCAGCACCTTGTCGGCCTGGGCGCGTTCGCCGAGCAGGGCCGCCACCTGGCCGACCATGGAGGCGGTCCACGGCTGCTGCATAGCGCTCCACTCCGCCGCCGGCAGGGCTGCCTGCACGCGGGACAGGGCCGCGCCCAGGTCGCCGCGCGCGCTCGACAACGCCCGCACATAAAGATCGGGCCGCTGCAGCGCGTTCAGCTGCTTCGGCGGCCGGGTGAACGCCAGCTGCTCCGCGTCCTTGACGCCGCTCTGCTCCAGGTGGTTGAAGAAGGCCAGGCCGTTCACATACGCCCAGTGCCGCTGCCGCAGCGCCTTCTGGCTGGCGGCGCAGGGCCCCGTCGGTGCCGATCTCCGGGCGCGCAGGTAGCGCTGGGCCAGCAGCGGCGCGTACTGCGCGGTTCCGAGGCGCTGGGCCACCTGCCCGGTCAGCCACTGCGCCCGGCCCTCGACCAGCGCCTGCAGAGCGTGGTACTCGTCACCGTCGGCCGTGGCCTTGCGGCGGGCTGGCAGGTCGTAGCGCTGTTCCAGCAGCCAGTGGGCGGTCTCGTGGACGAGCGCCAGTTGCAGAAACGCCGGCTCGGTGACGCCCTTGAGGTCGGCGTCCCAGCCGGCGATGCCCTGGCGGTGCCCCGGCGGTAACACGTCGATGACATCGGAGCCCTCGACACGCTCGACAACGGCGGCGCTGACGGCGAGGTAGCGCGCGACCTGCAAGGTGCTGCGGAAGGTGTCGCCGGTCAGGTGCGGGAACTGCCAGCGCAGATACGCCACCAACTCGGGGTCCGGCCGGGTCAGCAGCTGCTCGGCGGTGGTGCCGCGGAACTGCGGCGTGCGCGGCAGCTTCGCGCCGAGCACTGCTTCGAGGTGCGGTTGCGCCTGGGTGAACAGCTGGGCCGCCTCCGCGCCGACGGCATCGGCGTTCTGGGCGGACAGCGGGGCGGCGCCGGCCAGGAGCACGAGCGTGGTTGCGACAAGCCGGCGAAGGTACGTGGAGCGGGACATGCGGCCATCTCCTCCCGATTTGCGTAAATTGCCACTCACCCGGTCGGCGACCGAGGGGCGGGATTGAAGCAAAAGTACGGCGGCGGGAAAAGAGCGCTTTTCGACAAAAAATAATTCACCACAGAGCACGCAGAGCGCAGTGCTCTGCGGTGAAATCTATCTCCGCAACGGCGCGTACTTCGCCACCACCGCCACCGCCGTGCGCAGCCCGTCCACCGCGGCGCTGACGATGCCGCCCGCGTAACCGGCGCCCTCGCCCACCGGATACAGCCCATCCAGCCCCGGCGACTCCCGGCTCTGATCGTCACGCACAATCCGCACCGGTGAACTGCCGCGCGCCTCTGGCCCCACCAGCGTCGCGTCCGCCAGGAAGCGGCCCTGCCAACGTTTGTCAAGGATCGGCAGCCCGTGGTCGAGCGCCGCGGCGATCAACGGCGGCACCAGTTCGCGCAGGTCCGCCAGCACCAGGCCACGCGGGTAACTGCTCGGCGGGTTCGTCCG
The DNA here is from genome assembly GCA_963750165.1 of uncultured Gemmataceae bacterium. Lineage (GTDB taxonomy): Bacteria > Planctomycetota > Planctomycetia > Gemmatales > Gemmataceae > CAVVPN01. The sequence continues at coordinate 279,465 of CAVVPN010000004.1, forward strand.
TGTCCGCCGGCCGGCCAAAAAATCCCCGGCGCGCTGGATCGGACAGCAGTATTCTGCGCCGCTCAGCGCGAACGCCCTGCCCTCGTAAAGTTCCTGCAACCGCACACCCGCCAGCGTGTCGGCGCCGCCGAAGTGCTCCACCGGCACCGTCACCACCAGGCCGCTGTTGGCGAACGGCGAATCGCGCTTCGACAGGCTCATGCCGTTGGTGCAGAAGCCGCCCACCGCCGACACGCTCGGAATCACGTGACCGCCGGCGCACATGCAGAACGTGAACAGGTCGTGCCGGCCGTGCGCCACCAGCGTGTAATCCGCGTTGCCGAGCAGCTGCTCGACCGGCTGCCGGCCATATTGCACGCGGTTGACGGTTGCCTGCGGCTGCTCGATGCGCACCCCCATCTGGAACGGCTTCGGCACCATCGGCACGCCGCGGCGCAGCAGCATCGCATAAGTGTCGCGGGCGCTGTGGCCAATCGCCAGCAGCACCACGTCCGCGGGGAGGTAGCCCGACGACGTGAACAACCCGCGCACGCCGCCGTCGGCCAGGTCGAGGTCCTCGACGCGGCACGAGAAGCGCAGCTCACCGCCCAGCTGCTCAATGCGGCGGCGGATCGCCTTGACCACCGCCGGCAAGCGATTGCTGCCCAGGTGCGGCCGGTGCTCGTAAAGGATGGACGGCTTGCCCTTGCACTCGGCGAACAGCTCCAGGACGCGGCGCACCTCTGGCCCGGAGCCGCGGAAGGTCAGCTTGCCGTCGCTGAAGGTGCCGGCGCCGCCTTCGCCGAAGAGGTAGTTGCTCTCCGGGTTGAACGGGCCGCCGGCGTCGAAGGCGTGAACGTCGTGGATGCGGTCGCGCACCGGCCGGCCGCGCTCCAGGATCAGCGGCTGATAGCCCTGCTCCGCGAGGAAGTAACCCGCGATCAGGCCGGCGGGGCCGGAACCGACGACCACCGGCCGCTGCCGTAGCGGGCGCGTTCCAGGCGGCGGCAGCTGGAACGGCGGCTCCTGGTACTGATCGACGCGCACCGGGGACGGCCGCCGGGCCAGTGCGACGACACGGGTCTCGTCCTCAGTGGACTGAACCTCGGCGGTGTAGACGAAGTGCAGGTCATCCTTGTCGCGGGCGTCGAGGCTCTTGCGCAGGATGCGCCAGCTGCGCAGCGCCTCCGGAGCCAGGCCGAGCACGCGCGCCAGGTGGGCAGGCAGGGCGGCCTCGGGCTCGTCCAGGCGCAGGCGCAGGTTGGAAACGCGGATCGACATTATTGCAGATTGCGACTGGGTGTAGCGGAAGTCGCCAGACTTCCGAGCAGCACCAGACGGAAGTCTGGCGACTTCCGCTACACCCAACTGCGAACCGCTCTAGCCGGATTCCGGGAGCGGGCCACGGTCAAACGGCGGGGCCTGCCCTGCAAAGGGCAGGCCCCGCAACGCCTGACGTTGGTATGGTACGCCTCCGGTGAGGTGGGCCAAAGGCGGGGGCGGTCAACGGTGGTGGTTGGCGACCAGTTCGGAAATCTTGACCTTGCCGAGTTGCTTGCGAACCTGCTCGGCGGCCTGGACGCAGATTTGATCGAGCTGGCTGTTCAACGAGTTCTCGGGGTCCTCCGAACTCAACGGGTTGGAGCCGCGGATCGGGCCGTTCTCGGCGGCCTCAATGACCTCGAGCATGGTAATTTCGTTGGGCTTCTTGGCCAGCCGATAGCCGCCGTTCGGCCCCTTGATCGACAGCAGAATCTGGTGCGAAACCAGCGGCTTGAGCACCTTCAGCAGAAAGCGCTCCGGGATGTCGCGTTCTTTCGCAATGTTGTGTGAGGCGATCGGCTTATCCATTTGTTTCTGCGCGGCCATGTACACGACCGCGTGCAGAGCGTAACTGGAAGCACGTGTTAACTTCATCAAACCACTTCGCCGCCGCCGGGATCGCCGGTGGTCGGCGCTCCTCCCTTCGTAACAAGGACGTTCGCGCCTCGACCGAACGGGTTGGTGTACCCAGGGCGGGGGAAGGACGACCGCGGGAAGCGGCGCACCAGTAACAATGGAGAACAACTACCTTGGCCGTCCCTCCACCCGGAGGAACGCCCTTTGGTAACTTGAGCGAGATCAATTACCGTGTTCTCCTTAATATCCTGATTATAAATACCACAAGGGCTTTGACAATCCAACTTTTCGCAATTCGTCCGGAATCGGGCATTTTTTTTTGGGAAGGCGGTTGCTCGCCGGCAGGAAGGGGAGAGCCGGGAAGCAAAGGGGGAGCGCAGCACCGTTGCCGCAGCGGCTGCGCACGCCGAAGACGCGCACGGTCCAGTGGTTGGGGCACGAACCGTGTGTGGCTGCGGACGGAACATGCAGGCGTTTCGCCCCCGGTACGCGCGTGGTTTTGGCAGCAGCCAGCGAGCGGGGGGCGTCATGGCGCTTTTCCGCGGGGAGTGCCTGGAGAAAGGCATGGTAACCCGGGATCCGCCTGGGCGGCTTGACCGTGCGGGCTAAAATGACCCAGGTAGCACCTGGACAGTTGCACCGATGGCCAGCCGAGGAAGACTCATGGCGGTTGTGGAGGCTCCCTCCGGGGACCAGCTGGAAACGTTTACCAATCAGTACCCCGGGCGCGACTACACCATTGAAATCGTCTGCCCGGAGTTCACCAGTGTCTGCCCCAAGACCGGCCAGCCGGACTTCGGCACCATCACATTCATCTACGCGCCGGCGGCGCTGTGCGTGGAGTTAAAGTCGTTGAAGCTGTACCTGCAAAGTTTCCGCAACCAGGGCATTTTTTACGAGCACATCGTCAACCGCCTGCTCGACGACTTCGTGCGGGCGTGTCAACCGAAGCGCTGCCGCGTCGTCGGCGCCTTCACGCCGCGCGGCGGCATCAGCACCACAGTGACATGCGTGTACGAAGCGACCAGTAAATGAGCGGAGCAGGCACAGCAGTGTGCGGTCGCGCACCGGAACGGCGCGCTCAGTTGCCGACAACGATGGCGTTTTCCAGCGGCAGGTCCGGCAGCACTTCGCGGACGCCGTGCTGAGCCAGTTGCTTGACGTGATAAGAAGCCGCCTGGCCGTGGAGCACCACGCGCTCGGCGCTGACGACGATGGCCAGCCCACGGACGCGGCGCCCCGTGCGAGCCAGGACGCGGCTTTCCAGTTCCTGACACAGGCGATGAAACGAGGCCGGCACGGGGCAGTCCTCCGGAATCCTTGCGGGTGGTACTCTCCACTTCCAGGGGCGCTGGGCTGCCTGGTTTATGAGCAGGCGGTGCAGGTTTTTCGGGTAACTTCTGCTACAATGACCCTGGAAATCGAGGTCGGATGCATCTCTAGCAAATCCTGGGCCAACAGGGATGGTCCGGCCGTTTTGTCCCGACTGGTGGCGAGGAACTCGTTCATGCGCAGCCTGACCCGGATGCTGATGGCGCTGGCCGCGGCGCTGGCGCTGGCCTCGACGGCGCCGGCGGGGGTGTACAGCACCGTGGAGTTCGACCCCATCCCCGGCGCGGACTTCCGTGTCATCCGTGATCGCCTGATCCTCCTGCGCCAGATGTCCTCCGTATTATCGAAGGAGGAAGCGAAGAAGACGGCCGCGAAGACGGACACGCACAAGCGCTTTGAACTGGTGGCCGACCTGTTCGCCCAGAACCCCGCAGTCAAGTTGACCGACGAGGAGCGCCTGAACCTGGGCGCCTACCTGATTCGACTGGGCCGGTACGGGGAAGCCAGCAAGGTGCTGGACATCCGCAAGTTCAAGGATCGGAGCAATTTCCTGGCCTACTCCAGCCTGGCGACCAACGACTACCTGTGGGGCGTGACCCAGAACATCCCGGACAAGGTCCGCAACGCCTCGACGAACCTGCAAGAAGCCCTGCGCCTCTGGCCGAAGGACTGGAACAAGCTGCCACCCGAGAAACAGAAGTGGTTCAACGACGTCGGCTGGGGCGAGCGCGGGTACGAGTGGTATCGGGCCTGCGACGAATACCTGTTGAAGCTGCTCAAACTGCGGCGCCAGCCTGCCAAGGGGGGAGCGCTGGGCGCGGACGTGGAACCACTATTCACGAAGCCGGACGGCCAACCGGTGCGGTTCAATGACCCCGATGGCAATAACTACAAGGTGGGCGGCCTGGCACCGGCGGAAAAAGCTGCCCTGCCAGCGCGGGCGCTGGAGGTCGTGGAACAATTACTGCTGTGGATGCCGAATGACGACCGGCTGTTCTGGCTGCTGGGGGAATTGTTCAACGCCAAGGGGGAAACGGCGTCGGCGCGGGACATTTTCTTGCAACTGGGCCTCAAGCGCAAGCATTACCTGGATGTGCTCAAGTTGTACGGGCCGGAGGCGGTGGCGGGCAAGAACATCGGCGACAACGAGGGCCATTATCCGACGGTGCTTTACAACCATATCGAAGCGCTGCAGCAGAAGCAATCGCCGCCGGAGTTGGACCGCGCCGCGGAACCGCCGCCGGTAAAACCGCCCCCGCCGCCAAAGCCCCCGAAGCCCGAGCTTGACGAGCAGCCGCTCGACCTGCGGACGCTGCTGGTGGGCTTCGGCTTCGGCCTGGTGGTCGCGTTCTTCGGCTACTGGCAGTATCACGAGATTCGCCGGCGGCGGCTGCGCACCTAGTTGCACACCGACGCGCAGGGGGCCGCCGCATGCTGCTACTCGGCTGGAAGGAGTACGTCGCGCTGCCCGACCTGGGCGTGCCGCGCCTCAAGGCCAAGATCGACACCGGCGCTCGCACATCGGTACTGGACGTGCAGAGTTACGACCTGCGTGAGGAGCCAGGCGTCGGCCTGGTCGCGGTGCTGCGGTTGGCGCTGCGCCGGCGGCACCCGGAGCGGCTGACCGAACTGACGGCGCCGGTGCGGCGCCTGGTCGTGGTGAGCAATTCGGGTGGCGTTCGCGAACAGCGGCCGCTGATCGAGACGACGTTGCGGCTCGGGCCGGTGTGCAAGCGCATTACGCTGACGGTCACCAATCGGGCGACCATGCGCTTTCGGATGCTGCTGGGCCGCAAGGCGCTCGAAGGCGATTTTCTGGTGGACGTGGGGCAAAAGTACCTCATGCGCAAACAGCAGTAGGTCGGCTGCAAACCGACTCCCCTCGCCCCTTCAGGGGGAGAGGGGTGGGAGGCCCCTCACCCCCCACCTCTCTCCCCCTGAAGGGGGCGAGGGGAGCAAGACTCGGACGGGAGGAGCAGTCATGCGAATCGTCATTTTGTCGCGACAGGAGGCCCTGTACAGCACCCGCGTTCTGGTGGAGGCGGCGAAGCGACGCGGCCACGAGGTGCGCGTGCTGGACACGTTGCAGTTCGACATCCGCGTCAGCAAGCGCAACCCCGAACTGTTCTACCAGGGCGAGCCGGTCGGCCCGGTGGACGCGGTGATTCCACGCATCGGCGCCTCGATCACGTTCTTTGGCCTGGCGGTGGTGCGGCAGTTCGAGATGATGGGCGTCTACTGTGTCAACGAGTCGCAGGCCATCGCCCGCTCGCGCGACAAGCTACGCTGCTTGCAAATCCTCAGCCGTCATGACATCGGCCTGCCGCCGACGGTGTACACGCGGCAGGCGGACCACATCAGTGGCTGCATCGACCGCGTGGAGGGGCCGCCGGTGGTGGTCAAACTGCTGCAGGGCACGCAGGGCATCGGTGTGGTGCTGGCCGAGACAGCGATGGCGGCGTCGAGCGTCATCGAGGCGTTCCACGGCCTGGATCAAAATATTTTGATTCAAAAATTCATCAAGGAGTCGAAGGGCTCGGACATCCGGGCGCTGGTGGTGGGCCGCAAGGTAGTGGCGGCGATGAAGCGCAAGGCGGTGGCGGGCGAGTTCCGCTCGAACATCCACCGCGGCGGCAAGGCGACGAAGCTGCGGCTGCCGGCGGAGTACCGCAAGACCGCGCTGCAGGCGGCGCGGCTGCTGGGCCTGCGCGTGGCCGGCGTGGACATGATCGAGTCGGAAGAGGGGCCGATGGTGATGGAGGTGAACTCGTCGCCGGGCCTGGAGGGCATTCAGAAGACCGCCGGCGTGGACGTGGCCGACGCGATCATTGAGCACATTGAGTACGAGGTGACGCCAGCGTCGGCCAGGTGAAATTGTCAGGCCAGGGAACGTGCGGGCTCGGCGGCGGGCGTGAAGGCGCCTTCCTCGATCAGGCCGTCCTTGATATGGATGCAGCGTTGGGCGTAGTGGGCCACGTTGGCGTCGTGCGTCACCAGGACGATGGTGATGCCCTCCTCGGTGTTGAGGCACTGGAACAGCTGGAGCATTTCGGCGCTGGTGCGCGAGTCGAGGTTGCCGGTCGGTTCGTCGGCGAACAGCAGCGGCGGCGCGTTAATCAGCGCCCGGGCGATGGCCACGCGCTGCTGCTGGCCGCCGGACAGCTGCGCCGGATGGTTGTTCAGCAAGCCGCCCAGACCGACACGCTCCAGCAGTGCCGTCGCCCGCCGGCGCGCCTCGCGGCCGGACAGGCTAGCCTTGGCGTAGGCCAGCGGCATCATCACGTTGTCCAGGGCGCTGGTGCGCGGCAGCAGGTTGAAGCTCTGGAAGACGAACCCGATCTTTTTATTGCGTATCAGAGCGCGCTCGTCGTTGGACAGCCGCGACAGTTCCTGACCGTCGAGCCAGAACTGGCCGGAGGTCGGCCGGTCGAGGCAGCCCAGGATGTTCATCAGCGTGCTTTTGCCGGAGCCGGATGCGCCCATCAGCGCGACCAGTTCGCCGCGCTCGATCGACAGCGACACCCCCTTGAGCACGGGCACGTCCAGTTCGCCCAGCTTGTAGGTCTTGCACACGTCGGTCAGGCGGATCAATTCCATGAGAAGTTCTCACTTTTCCTGCCCGCGGATCTTCTGAATCTCCGCGTCCAGGGCGGCCCGGCCCTCGGGGTGCGCTTGCAGGTACACCTCAAAATCCTGTTGTGCCTGGGCGACACGGCCGCGGTGCAGCCGGGCCAGGCCGCGCTCCCGGTAGAAGCCCGGCGACGGCGCTTTGCCCTTGAGCGCGCGTGTGTAATCCGCCTCCGCGCCGGCCCAGTCGGCCTGTCCGGCGCGGGCCTGGGCGCGCAGCGCGTACAGTGACACCGCGGTGTCACTGATCGCCTCGACTTCGGCCGCCGTCGGGTTGCCCAGAACCCGGCGGTCCATGCGCCGCGCAATGACGCCCTCCAGCCGGGCGTTCAACTCCAGCGCCCGGGAGAAGTCGGCGATGGCCCCGGCGGGGTCGTCCTGGCGGCGCCCAGGCCGCGCCCGGCCAGGGCGGTGGCTGCGGCCGTCAACACCTTCTGGTCGTCCGGCTCCAGTTTCAGGCTCTCCAGGTAGTCGGCCACCGCCTCGTCCAGCCGGCCGGCCTGGTTGTGCTCGCGGGCGCGGCGGTCGAAGGCGGCCGCCAAATTTTTGCGGTATTCGGCCTCTTTGGGCACCAGTTCGTGGGCGCGGCGGAAGTCGGCGATGGCCGCGTCCAGTTCCTGCGGCCGGGGCCGCTTCAGACCACGGGCGTTGTAGCGGCTCGCCGTCAAGGTGCGATACAGCGGGTAATTCGGGTCCAGTTCCGCGGCGCGGTCGCCATCGGTCAGGGCGCCCTCCTCGTCGCCCAGCTTGAGCCGGGCGTTGGCACGGTCCATGTACGACTCGGCGTGCGTCGGCCACAGCGCGATCGCCTGGTCGAACGCCTCGACGGCCCCGGCGTAGTCGCCGCGCTGGTAACGCTGCTGCCCCTCCGCGCGGGCCAGGCGGCCGCGGACGAAGCCGGTCCACCACTCGAAGCCGCCGGCGCCGGCGAGCAGGAGCAGGGACGCGAGCAGCAGAAAACGCCAGCGGTGTTTACGCAGGAATCCATCCTGTCGGTTCGCTGGGGGGGATGCCCGACCGGGCTCCGCGAGCAGTTTTTCGTTTTCCATATATCCCATTGTACCCACAAGGCCGGGAACAACGCAGCGCACATCCGGTGCTCAAAAAATCGCCTCGACGTTTGCCCCTCGGAGGCCCTTTCGCTGTATAATGGCGGCAAGTCGGTTCTCGGCGTCCATCACCGGTTCGTTCCCTCCGCCGGAGTCGTTGCCGTGGAAAGCAGTCTCACCTTCGGTCGCTTCGTGCGAAACCTGCTCTTGCTGGCCGGGCTGGGCTTTTTGGTCGTCGTGTTCTCCGGGCCGGTGCTGGCCGTGGCTGGCATGGTGCTGTCGTTCGCGCTGATTGGCTTTTTGTTGTGGTTGCCGATGCACACGCTGGTGTTCGGCCGCCGGGCGCCGCTGCGGCAGACGCTCGACCGCAGCCGGGAACTGTCGGCGCAGGCGCTGGCCGGCGTGGGTGCGGGCTGCCGCCAGGTCGGCCGGGTGCGGCGACATCTCGGTGCGCAGCTGCGGGCTGGGGTGGTCGCCGTATCGCCGCTACTGCTCGAGGTGGGCTGCGGTGCCGTCCTCGGCGTCCTGCTCGTGTGGGCGTACGGCGGGGCGAAGGCCGAGCCGGAGACGTTCACCGCGGGCGCCCTGGCCGGGGCCGTGGTTGGCGCTCTGATCGTGGTGCGTGCGCCGGTCGCCGGCCGTGGAAGAAAGGACGGAACAGGATTTCCCTGGTCGCTCCGCTGGTGACTCCCTCGTGAATTGAGGTGACACATGCTGGCGCTGTCTCGCTGCTGGGCCGTGGCGCTGTTGCTGGCCGTCGTGCCGCCGACCCCCGCCCAGGGACCGAAAAAACCACCGACGCTGGACGCGGATCGGCAGGCCCTGATGGGCGACTGGCAAATCGGCCCCGTCCAGGACGGTAACTCCAAAACGATGACCAAACTGCGCATCACCGATCGTTATCTGCGCATGCTTATCTTTTATGAATCGCCCGGGACTTTCGAGGCGGGCGGCTCGCAGTTCGAGTACAAATTCGTGGAGCAGGACGGCAAGCGCGTCATTCTGCTGTACGGCTACCAGCGCGATCAGGTGAGCGGGACGCTGACGTATCGGCTCGACGGCGGCCGGCTGCGTCTGGAAGGCGAGGGCGTGGCGTTGAACAACCGCAAGTATGACCTGACCGGGACGTGGGCGCGGCCGATAAAGAAGAAAAAGGTGGACGGCTGAGCGCCGGTGCCCTGCTGTCTGGATTCATCGGTTCGCGCTTCCCAGTACGGGTCAGGGCGTCGGCGGATTGGTTGCGGCGGTCTGCGGCCGCAGCCAGGCGCGGAACTCGCGGACCAGCGCGATCTCATCCAGTTGTCCGCCCAGGTTCACGAAGCGCAGAACCTCTCCGCGGATTATGACACAGGACGGGCGGAACGGACAAGCTCAACACCAAGGCACTCGGTCACGACTGGGTCGCAGAAGGGATGGAACCAGCCGCTGCAGCGGACGGAACCCTTTGAGTTGCAAGTGATAGCATTCAGTCTCAAAAGGCCCCGCCGCTGAGCTATGTTGTTGGCTGCCGCCCCTTCGGGGCTCAAGACTTCTTCAACCACCGATTGAACCAATCCACGTTCCGTTGCAGCACGTCGCGCTGCAGCCGCGGCGCCGTGGGGTTGTGCGGCTGTCCCGGATATACCGCGAACTCCGCCGGCACCCCCAACCGTTTCAGCGCCGCGTACAACTCCTGTCCCTGCGGCAGCGGCACGCGCTCGTCCTTCTCACCGTGCTGGATCAGCGTTGGCGTCTTGATGTTGCCGGCGAACGTCATCGGCGAATGGTCCGCGTACAGCTTCGGCTCTTTCCACGGTGGGCCGCCGAAGTAGCGCTCCAGGAACATCGGGATGTCGGTGTGACCGTACATGCTCGCGAGGTTGGTGACGCCCGCCCCGACCGACGCGGCCTTGAAGCGGTGCGTCTGCGTGATGATCCAACTCGTCATGTAGCCGCCGTAGCTCCAGCCCATGACGCCGAGCCGCTGCGGGTCCGCGATGCCCTGCGCGATCAGGTGATCGACGCCGCTCATGATGTCCTGATAATCGCCGCCGCCCCAGTCCTTGACGTTGGCCTTGCGGAACTTCTCGCCGTAGGCGGAACTGCCGCGCGGGTTGGGGCAGAAGATGGCGTAGCCCTGACCGGCGAGGACATGGACGGGATAGCGGCTCGCCTGCGGAATGCCAGGCGGGTAGACGGTGAAGCCCAGCGAGAATTGCAATGCGGGGCCGCCGTGGATGTAGGTCAGCAGCGGGATTTTTTTATCACCCTTCTTGTAGTCCGGCGGCAGGATGAGGACGCCTTCGATTTCCAGGCCGTCCTTGCTTTTCCATTTGATGGCTTCCATCTGCGCAAGAGCCAGACCGTCCAGTTGCGGGTTGGTGAAGGTCAGCCGGCGAGGCACCCAATCAACCTTGAAATCGATGCAATACACCTCTTTCGGCTGTTGTGGGGTCTCCACGAGCAACGCCAGGCGGTCGCCCTTTTGGCTGTAACTGGGGGAATTCCGCAGATATTCTCCCAGGCCGATTCCCATTTGTTTGCCCGGCACACTTGCCGACACCATGTAGAGGTTTTTCTGCAACCCGACATCCGCTGTCAAAAAGAACTCCACGCCATCCGTCCCCCGCCAATGCAACGAATTGAAGCTGGTGTCAAACTTCGGCGCGATGTTGCGCGGTTTACCGCCCTCCGCCGATACCACGCACAGGCACACGTTACTCAGGTGATCCGCCTTCCCATCATTCGACAGAAACGCGATCTGCTTGCCGTCCGGCGACCAGCGCGGCAGCGTGTCCAGGCCGGGCCGCTGCACCAGCGGCGTCACCTTGCCGTCCGCCACGCTCACCACAAACAGGTCGCCCTCGTTACGGTCGTGGAAAATCGGCCGCGGCTGCGACGCATAGGCGATGCGCGTGCCGTCCGGCGACCAGTCGAAGTTGAGCACGTGAAACGCGCCCTTCGTCAACCGTCGCGTCTTCTTCGTGGCCATGTCGAACACGTGCAGGTGATTGCGGCGATAATCCTGATCGACCAGGATCACGTCGTTTTTGGCCTCCTTGCGCTGCTTCGCCGCGGCCGATTCCGGGTCGGTCAGCAGCAGCGCCAGGCTCTTGCCGTCCGGCGCCCAGGCGAAATCCTTGACGCCGCCGGCCGCGTCGGTCAGCTTCTGCGCCTCGCCGCCGTCGGCAGCAATCACCCACACCTGCACACTGCCGCCGCGGTCGGACAGGAAGGCGATGCGCTTGCCGTCCGGCGACCACTGCGGTGAATCGTCGCGCTTCGGGCCATTGGTCAGTCGCACCGCCGGGCCGCCCTTGGCGCTAACCCGCCACAGGTCGCTGTTGTAAAAGCCACCTTTGAAGTCCACTTCCGAGATGACGTACACGACCGTTTCGCCATCCGGTGAGATTTTCGGATCGCTGACGTTGCGGATCTTCATCATGTCGTCCACGGTCATGGGCCGTTTGGCCTGTGCCTGGGCGTGCAGCGGCGCGACGGTCAGCCCCAGCACGATGGCCAGGAAAACAACCAGGGGGCGCGGTCTGAGGTGAGCGGGCATGGGGAGTTTCCTCCGGATGGTGAAGTCCGCAGCGGGCGCGTCGAGAGGTTAATGTAGGAACCGCCGCCGCGGCTCAGGCGCTTTCCCGAGGACCATCGTCGGCGCGCCGCGATCCGGAACGGGCGCGTTTGGCGGCCTCGATGGGTGGATCGCCGGGGCGGATTTCCCCCAGGACGCTGACGAAGCAGGCGGGGCAAAGGCCGTGCGAGACGACCTGGCCTTGTTCGGGCGTGCTCTCGCGCAGCTGACCGCCACACCAGGCACAGAGGTATTTCATTGGGACCAGCCCTTCCTTGAGCCGGGTGGTAGGGGAGTGCGGACCACCGGCGAGTTTTGGGCGCCACGGCAACGAGTAAAGCAGTTATAAAGCAGGAGGCGGGCGGTTGCCACCTTTTTTTGCTGACCGCCCCACAATCCGTGACGGTCAGCAAAAAAAGCGTGGCGAAAAAAACCGCCGCGGCAATTTGGCGCTTCGCCTCACCACAACCTGGGTTACAATCAATTCACTTCCAATCCGCCAGGGCGGTGGCCGCCGAGAAGGGCACTCCACCGGCTGCGCGGTTGCCATCCCGCCAGGAGCGATTTCCCACATGCATTCTCAACCCCACCGCCACGGCTGCCCCGAGTTCCGCGAAGCGCTGCGGCTGTCGCGGCGCGATTTCGTCAAGGCCGGTATGCTCGGTGCCGCTGGCCTGTCGCTCGCCGACCTGCTCCGCAGCGCGGCCCGCGCCGACGCCCAGCCCACCCGCCAGCCGTCCGTCATCATCCTCTGGATGCGTGGCGGGCCCAGCCACATTGATATGTGGGATCCCAAGCCGGACGCCCCGGCCGAGTACCGCGGCGAGTTCGGCACCCGCACGACCAGCGTGCCCGGCATCCTGCTGACCGATATGCTGCCCCTGTGCGGCCGCGTCATGCACAAGTGGTCGATCATCCGCAGCCTGCACCACCACGACGCCGGCCACTCCTCCGGCGATCAAATCTGCTTCACTGGCTACAACGCGGGCCCCAACCCGGACGAGAACCGCATGCCCAGTTGCGGCTCCATCGTGTCGCGGCAACTGGGCCACCTGAACCCGCGGCTGCCGGCCTATGTGATGATCCCGCGCGTGGTGCCGGGGGCCGGGCCGGCGTACCTCGGCGTGTCCCATAAACCGTTCGAGACGCTGGCGGACCCTGCCAATCCCGGGCCGTTCCGGCTGCCCAACTTCGAACTGCCGCAGGCGGTGACGGTGCAGCGCGTCGGCGAACGCCGTGACCTGCTCGCCAGCTTCGACCGCCTGCGCCGCGACGTGGACGGCAGCGGTCAGATGACGGCCCAGGATCGCTTCCAGCAACAGGCGTGGGACATCCTCACGTCACCGGCAGCGCGCAACGCCTTCGACCTGGACCGCGAGCCGCGCAGCGTGCGCGAGCGCTACGGCTTCGAGCCGGCGTTCAACCCCGGCGCGGCCGACCGCTGCGGCGCTCCGGCGTGGAGCCAGCGCATTCTGCTGGCGCGGCGGCTCGTGGAAGCGGGCGTGCGGCTGGTGACGGTCGATCTGCGCTGGTGGGACACGCACGTGCTCGGCTTCGACTCGCTGCGCCGCGGTTTCCTGCCGCGCTTCGACCGGGCGTATTCGGCGCTCATCGAGGACCTGGACCAGCGCGGTTTGCTCGAATCGACGCTGGTGGTCGCCTGGGGCGAGTTCGGGCGGACGCCGCGCGTGAACGGCCAGGCGGGGCGCGACCATTACCCCAACGTCTTCAGCGCGGCGCTGGCCGGCGGCCCGGTGCGCGGCGGCCTGGTCGTCGGCGAATCGGACTCGCGCGGCGCCTTCCCGCGGGCCAACCCGAAGTCGCCGCAGGATGTGCTCGCGACGCTGTACCAGCACCTCGGCGTGGACGTGCGGCAGCAGTACCTGGATGGCAGCGGTCGGCCACACGCCGTGCTGCCGGTCGGCACGCCCATCGCGGAATTGAGTTAATCTGTGCAGCGCGGCTTGCCGGAATGCCGGGGGCGGCGTAGCGAATTACCAAAGGGTTCGTGACGCCGCCCCACTTCCTTGACTGGCCGCTCCGGAGTCCGCCCGATGATTCAGTTCCACTGTCCCGTCTGCAACCGTCTGCTGGAGACGGCGGACGGCACCACGGGGGCGAAGTTCGCCTGTCCCGTCTGTAACCAGCAGGTTGTGGTGCCCGCCCCTCGCCCTGATGCGGCAAGACGGTGTTGGGAAAGCTGCCCGACTGCGGCCACCGGCACCGAGCTACGTATCCCAACCCTTAGGCCGCTCATTTTCGGTGCATCCCGCCGCGACCTCCCGACGATCTCGACGACCGCTGCGACCGCACCGCCGCGATGACACCGAGGGGATGACGAAGTCGCCGCGCCTCGCCGTCGCGGCGATGATGACCGCAGGACGCCGCAATTACGATGATTGCCAATGATCGCGGGACGCCGGCGTCGCCGTCGGCGATGGGCTTCGAGTGCCCATACTGCGATAGCACCGAGCGAACCAGGCAAGAGGAACAGATTTCCCAAGAAGGCTGGATCTGTTCACAGTTGTCGCTGGAGGGCTCTGTTCGGGCTATCGTGATGGAGTACTTTGTTTCTCCCTGGCTGTTTCCTGTTGCCCCCTGGTTTGCTGGCTGCCTCTAATACCAGAGAAGAAAAGTCAAATTTGCCGCGATTGCCGCCGGAAGATGCCTAATTGCGCTCGTTGCTTCTTGCCGCGTAGCGGCAGAAAGATGGGTTTCAACGCCGCAACTCCGGGTCGCCGAAGACCGGCGCCTGCACCGTCCCCGCCGGCCAGTCAATCATCAGCAAACGCTTGAAGTGATAATCGCCGCCAACGTTGTAGCCACGGATGCCCGCCAGCGTGCCCTCGCGCTCGCGGTGCGTGTGGCCGCTGAAGACGAACGGGATGCGGGCAGCGTGTTCCTCAAGCACCCGCTCCATGCTGGTGTTGCCTGAGAATGCCTCCCAGAGCAGGCCGTCGTCCGTCACCTCCTGCCGTGGGTAATTCAGGCCACGGAACGCGGGGTGATGCGTCAGCACCAGGACCTGCGCCACCTGTTGCAGCGCCTGCTCCAGATGGCGGGCGAAGGCTGCGACCGCGTGGGCGGTGAAGGACACATCGTCAAACGGCCAGCGCACAAAGCGGGCGTCGTTGTGCCGGCCACGGTTGAAGCGCTTGTCGCGCAACCGTTCCTGCCAGTCGGGCAGCCGCTCCCGCAACTGCTCCAGCGACCAGCTGTAGTCGTACCAGTTCATGGTACCGGCCACCGCGAGGTTGTGTTCCGGCAGCAGCAGCGGCCCGTGATCCAGGTAATGGCAGTCGAACGCCGCCGCGACGGCCGGCAGATGGTGCTCGTAAACGCATTGCGAGTCGCCGCGGTGATCCTGCTCTGCCACCCAAACATCATGGTTACCTGGCACCAACGCCTTGCGACAGGGGATGTCAGACAGCAATTGCAGGCACTCGCCGAAATGCTGATCGGTGCCGAGGTCGCCGCCGAGCAGCAGCAGGTCGGGCGGTTCGCTCAGCAGATGGTCGTGGAGTTGCTCGGTGGCAATGTCGCCGCGCGGGTTCTGGCCGAAGTGTAGGTCGGCGGTGATGGCGATGCGCAGCGTGGTCATGGCGGAGCTTCCGGGTGCCGGCGGTCAGTTGAGGCTCGGTTCGGCAATGGTCGGCGGCCGCAGCAGATCCCACAGTTCCTCGGCGGGGGCGTCGAACAGCAGGGCGCTGGTCGCCGGCTGCACGGCCCAGGCGGCTTCGAGCAGTTCCTGTTCCAGCTGGCCCTCGCCCCAGCCAGCGTAACCCTTGAAGACGCGGAAGCGCAGCGTCTCGCCGGACTCGGGCTGGCGGACGCGATCCAGGCTGGAGGCGTCGCCCAGGTAGATGCCGGCGGCAATGCGCGGTTCCAGGCCGCCCTCGGGGCCGGGTTCGTCCGGCAGCCAGTCCTTGTGGCCGTGCAGCAGGAACAGGCCCGGGGCAGGGCAGGGGCCGCCCTGGAAAACCGGGAACTCCAGCCCCTCAACCTGGCGCGGCCGGTTCACGACCAGGCCGAAGGCGCCGTCGTCATTGTGGGCCAGCAGCAGGACGACCGTCTGTGCGAAATTGGGATCGCGCAGGATCGGCCTGGCGACCAGAAAGCAGCCCGCATGAGACATGACGGTTCCCCGAGATCGATGTAAGTGCCCCCGTTGCTATTGTACGCTGGGAACGGGGAAAGTGCTGCTGTTCTGCCGCTGGCGGCCTGGCGCGCTGATCCCCATCTAACGTTAGATGAGTATCAGCGCGCTAGGCCGCCAGCGGCAGAAAGACGGGTTCACGCCTTCGCCTTGCCCTGGCTGACCACCGCGTGCATCGCCTTCGCCACCGCCTCTGGGTCGCCCAGGTAATAATGCTTGATCGGCTTCAGGTCCGCGGTCAGCTCGTACACCAGCGGGATGCCGGTCGGGATGTTGACGCCAACGATCTCCGCGTCACTCACGTTATCCAGATACTTGACGATGGCCCGGATGCTGTTGCCGTGCGCCGCCACCACCACGCGCTGGCCGGAACGCACTGCCGGCGCCAGCGTGTCGTGCCAGTACGGCAGGAAGCGCGCGATCGTGTCCTTCAGACACTCCGTCAGCGGCAGGTTCTCCGGCTTCAGGTCGGCGTAACGGCGGTCGTGACCGGGGAAGCGCGGGTCGCTGCGTTCCAGCGGCGGCGGCGCGATGTCGTAGGCGCGCCGCCAAATTTTCACCTGTTCCTCGCCGAACTTCGCCGCCGTCTCGGACTTGTTGAGGCCCTGGAGCGACCCGTAGTGGCGTTCGTTGAGCCGCCAGGATTTCTGCACCGGCAGCCACATCAGGTCCATTTCGTCGAGGACGATCCACAGTGTCCGGATCGCCCGCTTAAGTAAGGAGACGTGAGCCACGTCGAAGGTGAAGCCCTGAGCCTGGAGCAACTGGCCGGCCTGGCGGGCCTCGGCGCGGCCCTTCTCGGACAGGTCCACATCGGTCCAGCCGGTGAAGCGGTTCTCCTGGTTCCAGGTGCTCTCGCCGTGGCGGATGAGTACGAGCTTGTGCATGGCAGCGTCCCGGGGGTGTGGCAATCTCTCCGGGGAAATGATATGGCGCGGACACTACCCCGGGAGGATGTATAAGCTGTCAGCAAGGACCGGCCCCGGCGTTCGCCCCAAACCATAAAGGAGACCGCAAATGGCCGCCCCCACCCCGCTCACGCAGCGCCCCGCCTGGCAGGCGCTCGCGGCCCATCACCAGCAGGTGCAGTCCCTGCACCTCCGCCAGCTGTTCGCCGACGACCCGAAGCGCGGCGAACGCTTCACGGCGGAGGCGGTCGGCGTCTACCTCGACTATTCGAAGAACCGGCTCACCGACGAGACGCTGCGGCTGCTGCTGCGGCTGGCGGAGGAGTGCGGCCTGCGGGCACACATCGACGCCATGTTCCGCGGCGACAAAATCAACGTCACCGAGAAGCGGGCGGTGCTGCACGTCGCCCTGCGCCGCCGAAGGGCGCGAGCATTGTTGTCGATGGCGAAAACGTGGTGCCGCAGGTCCACGCGGTCCTCGACAGGATGGCGGCCTTCGCGGAGCGCGTTCGCAGCGGCGCCTGGAAGGGCTACACCGGCAAGCGCATCCGCAACATCATCAACGTCGGCATCGGCGGCAGCGACCTCGGCCCGGCGATGGCCTACGAGGCGCTGCGGCACTACAGCGACCGCAATTTGACGTGCCGCTTCGTCAGCAACATCGACGGCACCGACTTCGCCGAGGCGACGCACGGCCTCGACCCCGTGGAGACGCTGTTCGTCATCTCCTCGAAAACCTTCACGACGCTGGAGACGCTGACCAACGCCCACACCGCCCGGGACTGGTGCTTGCGCACGCTCAAGGATGACAAGGCCGTGGCCAAACACTTCGTCGCGGTGTCCACGAACGCGAAGGAGGTGGCGAAGTTCGGCATTGACACCGCGAACATGTTTGAGTTCTGGGACTGGGTGGGCGGCCGCTACAGTTACGATTCGGCCATCGGGCTGTCGCTGATGATCGCGATTGGTCCGCAGCACTTCCGTGACATGCTCGGCGGCTTTCACGCGCTGGACGAGCACTTCCGCACCGCGCCGTTCGAGAAAAACCTGCCGGTGCTGCTCGCCCTGATCGGCCTGTGGTACGACGACTTCTTCGACGCCCAGTCGCTGGCCGTGCTGCCGTACGACCACTACCTCGGCCGCTTCTCGTCGTACCTGCAACAACTCGACATGGAGAGCAATGGCAAGCACGTCACGCTCGAAGGCACCACCGTCAATTACCAGACGGGTCCCGTCGTCTGGGGCACGCCGGGCACCAACGGCCAGCACGCATACTATCAACTGCTGCACCAGGGCACGAAGCTGGTGCCGTGCGACTTTATCGGCTTCTGCCAGAGCCTGAATCCGCTGGGCCGGCATCACGATCTGCTGATGGCGAACCTGTTCGCGCAGACGGAGGCGCTGGCGTTCGGCAAGACGGCGGACGAGGTGCGGGCGGACGGCGTGGCGGCGGAGCAGGTGCCGCACCGCACCTTTGAGGGCAATCGCCCGAGCAATACAATGCTCCTCGACCGGTTGACGCCAGCGGCCCTGGGCAAGCTGGTGGCCCTGTACGAGCACAAGGTGTTCGTGCAGGGAACGATCTGGCACATTAACTCGTTCGACCAGTGGGGCGTCGAGCTGGGCAAGGTGCTGGCCCAGCGCATCGTGCCCGAACTGGAGGCCAAAGGCGAGACGCCGCTGCACCACGACAATTCCACCAACACGCTGATTCGCCGCTACCGCCAACAGAAGGAGAATGCGACATGACGGTTGGCTATGACAAACCCCTGTATGTCCTGCCCTTCGACCACCGCGGCTCGTTTCAGACGAAAATGTTCGGCTGGAAGGGTACGCTGACGCCGGAGCAGACGGCGGAGATCGCCGCGACCAAGCAGGTGATTTACGACGGCTTCAAGGCCGCGGTGGCCGGCGGCGTGCCGAAGGACAAGGCCGGCATCCTCGTGGACGAGCAGTTCGGCAGCGCCATCCTGCAGGACGCGGCCAGGCACGGCTACTGCACCGCCAGCCCGGCGGAGAAGAGCGGCCAGGACGAGTTCGATTTCGAGTACGGCGAGGACTTCGCGAAGCACATCGAGAAGGACAACCCGACGTTCTGCAAGGTGCTGGTGCGCTACAACCCGGAGGGCGACAGGGCGGGCAATCAGCGGCAGTCGGCGCGGCTGAAGCGGCTGTCGGATTACCTGCACGGCAGCAAACGGCTGTTCATGTTCGAGCTGCTGGTGCCGGCGGAGGCGGCGCAGTTGCAACACGTGGGCGGCGACAAGAAGAAGTACGACCTGGAGATGCGGCCGGGGCTGATGGTGCAGGCGATCCACCAGTTGCAGGACGCCGGTATTGAGGCGGACGTGTGGAAGATCGAGGGCCTGGACCGCGCCGCGGACTGCGCGAAGGTGGTGACGGTGGCACGGCGCGGCGGTCGGGACAAGGTCGGCTGCATCGTGCTGGGCCGCGGCGAGGATGACAAGAAGGTGCGCGAATGGCTGGCGACGGCGGCGCCGGTGCCTGGCTTCATCGGTTTCGCGGTGGGCCGCACGACGTTCTGGGACCCGCTGATCGACTGGCGCGCCCACAAGACGACGCGCGAGGCGGCGGTGACGGAGATCGCGCGGCGGTATCGGGAGTGGGTGGATATTTTTGAGAAGGCGCGGGCAAAGTAGGGTTGGTTGCACTGCTGCTGGCGGCGCGAAGCGAACTGATAAATCGAACTCCAGGAGGGTCAGATTGATCGGTTCGCGCCGCGCGGCCGGCGGCGCGCGTCGATGAACTCCTGCACCAGCGCGGCTTCATTCCTCTGAGAAACCGCGCCGGTCGGCGCGGCAGCCGGCGCGGGATTTGCACCCCCCGTCAACAACCTCGCGTTTCTGCATTCGAGCACGGAGTGCTGGCGGCCCACCACGACACCCGGGACTCCGTCTCGGCCGCAAGGAATCAGGGGCCGTTCGGGCCGCCGGCACGAAAGGAACGGGCAGCGTGCCGGCGGTCCCTGGTAGCATTCCCTCTTCTGCCCGAGCGGAGGTCTCACATGAAGTCTCGATCCACGCCGCAACACCCGGTCCAGCTCCACGTCGAGGCGTTGGAGGCCCGGCTGACGCCGGACGCGACCACGTATGTCGAGGGCCTGTATCAGACCGTCCTGCAACGCGCCGGCTCCGCGACCGAGGTCGCCGGCTGGGTGACGCTGATGCGGACCCTGCAGCAACAGCAGGACAACAGCAATAACCAGGGCACGCTCACCACCCAGCAGCTCGACCAGCAGTTGCTGGTGCCGAACGGCTCGATCATCACCGCGGTGGCGGCCGCGTTCTGGCTGTCGCCGGAGCACCGCGGCCTGGAGGTGGACAACTACTACCAGCATTTCCTGAAGCGTGCCGACAGCGCCACGGAACGGCAGGAGTGGGTGAACGTCTTCGTGAGCGGCGGCGTTAGTGAGGTGCAGGTGGAGGCCGCCTTCCTGTCGTCGCAGGAATACCAGAACCTCTACCCGGGCGACACCGCCTTCGTGGACGCGCTCTACCAGGACGTGCTGGGGCGGGCGGCCGACCCGAACGGCGCAGCGGGCTGGGTCCAGCTGCTGGAGAGCAGCCCCAATGGCGGCAGCAGAAACTCCGTCAACCGCGGCAACGTGGCCCTGGACATCCTGACCTCCCCCGAAGGGGAGACGGTGACCGTGACCCAGGATTACCAGCAGCTCCTCAACCGCGCGCCGACCAGGCGGGCCTGACCAACTGGGTGAATCTGCTCGAAGCCAATAATCCGGGCAACACCAGCGACTTCAACAGCCTCGGCTTCACCACCACCACCGGCAGCAACAACAATAACAACAACAATAACAACAACAATAACAACAACAATAACAACAACAATGCGTTCTCCGCCGGCGTGGTCCGTCTCATCGACGACATCAACAACCCCGGCGCCTCTACCGAGGGAGTGGCCGTGCGCTTCCTGACCTCGCAGGAGTTCATCCAGGATCACTAGCTCGGACGAGTCACCGCGGAGTACGCAGAGAGCGCAGCGAAAAGAGGTCCACAGATGAACACTGATAAAGACATTTGAATTGGTCTTTATCAGTGTTCATCTGTGGATCGCTTCCTGCGGGTATGGGAATTGCATGTACTTCCTGGTAGCCGTACCGCCGAGCCCGGCGGTCGGGGAAAGGTCGCCTGTCATCCGGAACCGGAAGGAGCAAGCCCATGCGCGTACGAGACATCATGACCGAAGGCCCCGCCTGCTGTACCCGGAACACCCGGTTGCTGGACGTGGCCAAAATGATGGTGGACCACAATTGTGGCGCCATCCCAGTAGTGGAGAGTCGGGAGCACCCTGCCCCGGTGGGCATCGTCACCGACCGCGACATTGTGTGCCGTTTGGTGGCGCAGGATAAGGATCCGCGCTACTTGACGGCCGAGGAGTGCATGACGCCGTCGGTCGTCACGGTGGACAAGGAGACGGAACTGGAGGACTGCGAGCGGCGGATGAGCGATTACCAGGTCCGGCGGATTCTGGTGACGGACGCCGCGGGCAACTGCTGCGGCATCGTGGCCCAGGCGGACATCGCCATCAACGCACCAGAGGAGGAGACTGGCCAGGTCGTGCAGGGCGTGTCGTCGTGAACGCGGTGCTTCTTTCTGCCGCTGGCGGCGTAGCGGAAACGCACAAAACCGCCAGCGGCAGCAAAGACTGCGCTAGCGCTGCACCTCGGAGTCGAAGACGCGGACCTTTTTCCAGTTGTCCTTGTTCTCGTCGATGAATTGTTTGTGCCGCGCCGCGTCCTGGTACAGGTCGTGCGCCTTGCGGTCGGCAAAGATGATGTGCAGTGCCACGTCGAAGTCGCGGTCGTTGACAGGGCGGTCGAGCCCCTCGGCGACAACGCCGGCGGCGAAAAAGACCTCGCCGGGGTGCTTCGACAGGTACTTCTTGCAGGCCGCGACCAACTTTTCTTTCGCGGCTTTGGAATTGTCCTTGAGCGCGAAGTAGACGTTGTGGGCGATCAGCGGTCCCCTGGCCTGCTTCTTGTCGCCCTGCGCCGCCGCCTCGGTGCCGCGGCCGGCGTGCAGCGTCACAACCGCGGCCACCAGCGCGATCAGGGCGACGCTACCGATCATCCATCTGCGCATGTCGGATCTCCTGGAACGGGTGAGAAAACTCGCCGGGTTGGTGTACGAGCGCGGCCGGGCAGCGGTAAGCCCATTCGCCCAGCCTGACGCCGCACTTGCGAAACAGTCATCCAGCCCCCGGTAGGGGGGACAGCCGTTCAAAGAAGTCGAGATACTGCCGGGCGACGGCAGCCCAGGCGAACTCGTCGCGCGCACGTTGCACTCCCCGGTCGCTCAGTTCCCGACACTGGGCCGGACTGGCCACGAGGTCGCCGATTGCCCGCGTCCAGCCGGCCTCGTCCTTCTCGCCCACCACCAGCCCGGTGTCACGCACCACGAACGGGATTTCACCGCTGTCGCTGCCAATGAACGGCACCCCGGCGGCGAACGCCTCCACCACCATGCGGCCAAACTGCTCCTTCCAGTTCGGCATCGTCTGGCTCGGGGCGCACAGCACGGTCATCGCGTTCAGGTACGCCGGCACGTGATCGTGGGTCACGTCGGTACACAACCGGACGCGGTCGCCGTGCCGTGCCGCCCAGGCCCGCAGCTCGGCCTCCATCGGCCCGGCGCCGACGAACAGGGCGCGCCAGTCGCCGCCGAGCCGGTCGAGCGCCCGGGTGAGCAACCCCAGCCCCTTGTCCGGGACGAAGCGGCCGAGGTAGCCGACGACCGGCGGCCCGGACTCCCAGCCTAGCTTGCGCAGGACTGCCCGGCCGGCCGCCGGGTCGGGGCGGAAGCAGTGCACATCGACGCCCAGGGGAATGCGGGCCATCGGCTTGTCGTAGCCCGGCCGGCCGCCCAGGGCCGCGGCCACCAGTGAGCCGCTGCAAATCCAGCCAGCCGCCCGACGCAGCGCGTAGCGCTCGACCCACCGGAACGGCGGCGGGTAAGTCTTGCTGATGCTCTGGGCGGTGCGGTACACGAGCGCGGCGCCGGGCCGCGTCCACCACGCCACCTGTCCCCCCGCCAGAATGTACGGCTCCTCCCAGCAGTGAACGACATCCCAGCCTTCCGCCAGGACCGAGCGCAGCCGCCGGCCGTAGAGAAAGACGTGGACGCGGCGCGTGAAGTAGGCATCCACGGGGACGAGTCGGCACGGCTCGGAGTCGGCCGCCGTCAGCCGTACCGGGCGGAGGTCGTTGCCGCCGTGAAAGTAGGTCGGGGCGACGGCCGTCACCTCCCAGGCGTCGCCGCCGACCCGGGCCATCTCGTGGGCCAGCCGGCGGTTCATGCCGACCACGTAGGAGTGAGCGATTGACAGCAGCCGACGGCGGCGCTTGCCGGCGCGCGGAGCGGCCGGGGCCGCGGCCAGCGGAGTGGTTGCCGGGGTCATGCGCACACCATCTTTTCCCCGGCCATCAGGGCGGCCCAGAGGGACTCGGCCTCCGGGTGCCCGGCCGGATAGGCCAGCAGCTGAAACTCGCCGTCGGTGTCGGCGCGCTGGCCGCCGAGCACGAGCGGGCGGACCACGTAGTCCAGCCCGGCGAGGGCGTCCACGACCGCCTGGTAAGTGTGGTGCAGCTCGATGACCATTGCTGGTCGGGCGCGCGCCAGCAGGGCGCGCCCACCGGCCAACACCCCGGCCTCGGCCCCCTCGACATCCATCTTGATGACCTGCGGATCGGGGAGCCCCTGGGCCGCGGCCAACGAGTCGAGCCGGCGGACCGCCACCCGGATCACACCGCACTCGGCCGGGGCCGCCCCGGTTTCGGCCAGTCGTCCCCAGGTCGGGGCGTGCGAGACGCGGAACTCGGCCGCACCGTCGTCGCTGCCCAGCGCGACCTGATGGACCTGAATGCGGTCGAAGCCGTTCAGCCCGGCGTTCGTGCGGATGCGCGCGGCGTTCTCCGGCAGCGGCTCGAAGCAAACCACCCGGCCGGCGCCGCCAACGCAGCGGGCGGCCAGGACGGCGGTGAAGCCGACGTTCGCGCCGATGTCGTAACAGGTCATGCCCGGGCGCAGCAGCCGGGACAGGGCGAACTGCACGTCCGTGTCATGGGTGCCGAGGAGGAAGCCGACAGCGGACGGGCCGCCGTTGAAGCGCAGCCCCCGACCCAGGCCGCGCTGGATGTGTCCGTCGCGGTTGCGAAGGAGGTTCGGCAGCCAGTCGGTGGCGCGCTTGAGCAGCGGCAGCCGCCCGCGCGCCGCGGCCGCGGCCCGAATCCAGGAGGACGGGAGGCGGTGGAGCAAGTTCAGCATGAGTTTCATGGAGGACCTCGGTCGCGGTCAGACGGCTTGCCAGATGATACAGCGCTTCAGCCCGTTCGTGCTGTCGTCCACCGCCTGCCACCCTTCCGGGATCGGCAGCGCTGCCGGCGACGGCCAGAAGTTCACATCGTCGATCAGCAGATAGCCGCCCGGCCGGAGTTTCGGCACCGCCCGGCGGACGCAGTGGGTCCGGTAGTGGCCGTCGATGACCGCCAGGTCGAGGGACCGATCCGGGAGGTCGTCGGCGACCCGAACATAGGCGGGCATCGGGTCGTACTCGGTTCGCTCGCCCTCGGCCTCGGGGTGGTCGAGGGGGACCAGGCGGTAGTCCACGTTGCTGAGCCCCGCGGTGGCGAGCCGGCGCTGCACCGTGGCGTGCCAGTCCGGGTTGTGTTCGACACTCGTCAGCCGGCCGACCCGGCGGGCGAACCAGACGGTGCTCCGCCCGCTGCCGTACTCCAGAGCGGTCATCGCCGGGCTCAGGTGCCGCTCGCAGAAGCGAACCGTTCCCGGACACAGCCACGGGCTGCCGGGATGGAGTTTCTCCCAGACGTAGTACCGCAGGCGGACGGCGAACTGCCGTGGGTGCGTCAGCCAGTGCCGGAGATTCATGATACCACCTCGCGGTAGACGGCCAGCGTCTGGCGGGCAACCTCGTCCCAGGTCAACGCCTCGGCCCGGCGGCGGCCGGCGGCGCCGAGTCGGCGGCGGAGGTCCGGGTCGGCCGTCAACCGGCGGAGCGGCTCGGCGAGGGCGTCCGGGTCCCACGGGTCCGGGACGATCAGTCCGTCTTCACCATCGCGGATCACCTCGGCCGCCCCGGCCGCGGCGCTGCAGACGACCGGCAGACCGCTGGCCATGGCCTCGACCGCGACCAGGCCGAAGGTGTCGTAGAAGGTCGGGAAGACGAACAGGTCGGCGGCGGCGTAGTAGCGCTCCACGTGCGGAGTGCCGGGCACCAGATGCACCCGGTCGCCGACGCCCTCACTGCGGATCAGCTCCCGGTACGGCTCGAACGGCGACCGGGACACGGCGACGAGGTGCAGGTCAGGGACACGGGCGACTCCGCGGATCGCCGCCGGCATGGCCTTTTGCAGATCCCCGACGTACAGCGCCAGCGGGCAATCGTCGGCCACACCGATCTGGCGGCGGACCTCGGCCCGCCACACTGGGCGGTTGCGCGGGTGGAACGTCTCGGCGTCCACTCCGTGATGGATCACACGCACCCCATCGACCCGGCCGCAGTAGCGGCGGAGGTCGTCCCCAAGGCGGCGGGAGACGGCGATCAGCCGGCAGGCGCCGGCGGGCGAGAAGGTGCGGCGGTCGAGCCAGTCGGCGACGGCGTAGAACAGCCGCTTCCGCCAGCTGGGCCGGCCCGTCCACCGGGCCAGCGCCGCGCGCCAGGCACCGTGGCACATGTGGGCGGTGACCACGTTCTGCCGCAGTCCGCAGAACCCCTGGGCGTGAACGATGTCGAACTCGCGGCCGACCATCCAGGTTGCAGGCAGGGCGAACGTCAACAGGGTGGTCATGACGTTGCGCCGGTTGGCGGGGACGTGGTGGAACGTCAGGCCGCCGGGGTCCGGCTCCGTCACGGTGTTGGCGAACACGTGGACCTCATGGTCGCGCTTGAACCGGGTGGCCAGCTCGGCGACGTAGCGGCTGTGGCCAAAGGTCCGGTTGTAGTCGTGGACCACGTAGGCGATCCGCAGCCGGGGACTCGTCCCGGTGTCCACGAGGGAAGCGCTGACGGGGAACGGCAGGGGGTGCATCAGGCAGACTCGGAATGACAGGGACGAACGAGGCCGGAAGTGCGCAGCAGGCGGACGGTGTGTTCGACCGCGAACCGCGACTGATACAGTTCGGCGCCCCGGCGGCCGAGGTCAGCCCGGCGTCCCGGGTCCGCAAGCAGGGCCAGGACGGCGGCGGCGATTTCCTCCGGCCCGGCGACCAGGACGGCCCCCGAGGTCCGCCAGAAGGGCTCGGACAGATACCCCTCGGTGGTGACGGTCGGGCAGCCGAGGGCCAGCCCGGCCATGACGCTGCTCCGCCGCGTGCTAACGCCATCCGGGTAGGGCTGGAGCAGCAGGTCGCACGCCGCCAGGTGGGCGGCGACGGCCCGCGCTTCCAGGCGTCCGGTGGCCGTCAGGCGGCCCGTCAGAGTGGGGAACGTGTCGAGAAATGCCGCGGCGAAGGCCGGCCCTCCCGGACCCAGCAGGACGCCTCGCGCTTCCGGGAGTCCGTTCAGCAGCTGTCCCAGGGCGGGTCCCAGCAGTCGGGTGATGGCCGGCCCGAACGTCCCGAAGTGCCCCACCAGCCAGCGCCCGCCGCCGGCAAGGAGTTGGTCTCGCACGGCGGCACTGTCGGCGGCCGGGCAGTCGGTCGGTAGGCTGCTCGGGATCGGGGCCCACACGGGCCGCGGGAAATTACCGGCGAGGTGCCGCAGCATGGGCTCCCATCCCGGGATGGACACGAACACGCGCTCGGCAGCCCGCAGCAGTAGCGAGGCCATGCCGCGTTGCACCGCCGCCAGCGCTGTGTGCTTCCACGGCTGGCCCGACTGGAACGGGAAGGCGACCTCATGGAACATCACGTCCAGCGGCCGCCGCCGCGCCCACAGCCAGCCGCACAGCGGCACGTTCATCGCCCGCCAGCCGAAGGCGTGCGGGGTGTACTGCAGCAACACACGACCCGGCCAGCGGTCCAACTCCCGGTCCAGCACGGCGAGAGAGCGCGGGCCGAAGCCTCCGGGCAGACGGCGGACGGTGACGCCGGCGGTGTCGGCGTCGGGGCCGGCGGCGACCGGGGCGTACACAGTCACGTGGTCGCCGGCCAGCGCCAGCTGCCGGGCCACCAGGGCGGTGTAGTCCGCGACGCCGCCCGGCTGCGGCGGATACTCGCCGGTCAGGATGGCCCAGTGCATGGTCATGGAACGGCAGCCGGGACCGTGCCCGGGAGGACAAAAATCCTGACCGTCACGGATGGTGGGGCGGGCAATCTCAACTGGGCCGATCTTTTCGCCGAAGGCGTAAAAACCCGCCCCACCATCCGTGACGGTCAGCAAAAATCCGATTCAGTGTTGGCTCGCGCTCATCCCACGGGGCTTCCCAGGTGTCCCGGAAGCCGTACCGGAGCAGGTGATCGCGCAGCGCCCCGGGCGAACTGCCGGCCCGGCTCAGCCAGGTTCATACGCTCTCGTGAAAAACGGTTGCCAGCGCTCGGACATGCGCTTCGGGACCGAACCGCCTGGCGGTCTCCCACGCCCCGACTGCGAGGCGGTGCCGATGAGTGCCGTCGGCCAGCGCCCGGACCAGGGCGGCGGCGAGGGCCTTCGGGTCCGGCCTGTCCCCGGGAGCGGACTCACCGGACACCCCGGGAGTCAGCCAGTCTGGAATGCCCCCGGTGGCGTACCCCACTGCGGGCAAACCGACGCCCCCGGCCTCCACGCCGACCAGCCCGAATGGCTCCGGCCAAACACTCGGCACCGCCAGGATGTCCGCCGCGCGCATCTCGGCGTTGCGGCGCTCTGGCTGGACCCAGCCGAGGAACTCGGCTGGCAGTCCGACGCGGCGCGACTCTGCCTCCGCCGCCGTGCGATCCGGCCCATCCCCGGCGACCACCAAGGTCAGGCGCTTCCCCAGCTGCGCCGCCGCGGCCGGCAGGGCGGCGATCAGGTGGTGCAACCCTTTCAACGGCGTGACGCGGCCGACGAACAACACCCGATTCGACCACGGCTGCGGTGCAGGTGGGTCGGGGTCGGGGCAGGCGCCCGGGGGGAAGAGGGGGAGCAACCGGAGTCGGTCCTGCGGCACTCCGTTGCGACGGTACTCCGCGACCATGTGGCGGCTGGCGACGAGGACCGCCCGGTACTTGCCCAGGGCGGCCTGGCGGCGGCGCTGGCTCCGGTAAAGCTGCAACAGAGTGAGGGGGTTATTCCCACCACAACGGCGAGGGAAGTAAGCCGCCAGGCAGCCGAGACCGAGGGGGCGGCTGCACGCCTCGTACCCCGGGCGGGCGTGGCACTTGGTGCCGCTCACACAGGTCGCCTGATAGTTGTGGGCGTACAGGACGGCCGGGAACTGGGCGGCGAGCGCCGCATCGAGGACGGGATCGGCGAGTCCCTGGGAGTAAACCACGTCCGGGTTCCAGTGCCGCAGTTCGGAGAGGACGGCGGCGGCGGCCCTCCCCCCGACCAACCACACCCGGACCGTCGGACATTCGGTCAGGACCGGGCGCAAGGGAGCGTCGCACTCGGCCAGCACGCCGACTTCGAACCCGGCGGCCAGCAACCGCGGCAGCAGAGCCTGGAGGTAGGTCTCCACCCCGCCGACGATCCCCAGGTGCTGGGTGGCGATCAGGACGCGCATGGCACCGAATACACCTGCTCGGCCAGGAGTCGGAGCGCGGCGTCCGGGTTGCGGGCTGCCACCGCGCGGCGGGCCGCCCGGCCCAGTTCGGCCAACCGGTCCCGGTCGGCCAGTGCCTGTTCGAGCACCGCGGCGAGGGCGTCGGCGGACCCGGCGGAGACCATCCAACCGGTCTCCCCTGGCCGGACCCACTCGGCGGCGCCGCACTGGTTGGTGACCACGACTGCCAGGCCGCAGGCCATCGCCTCCGCGACCACGAACCCGAACCCGTCCTCAAGCGACGGCAGGACGAACAGCTCCGCGCGGTGATACGCCGGCAGCGGATCCCCGGGCCGAACCTCAACGGCGAGCCCTACCCGCTCCCGGGCCAGCAGACGCCGGGCGCCGCGGTCCCCGGTCGCGCCAACCAGTTCGATCCGCACCCGCTCGGGGCCGACCGCCCGGGCCGCGCGGAGCAGATACACAAACCCCTTGCGCAGGTCGAGCGACCCGACGTAAACGACCCGGAGCGGGCCGGTCGGGCGCTCGCGCTCCGCCGGCGGATGGAAGCGGACGAGATCGATTGGCTGCGGGCAGACGAACACCCTGGCCGCCGGGACGCCCTCCCGGATCAGCGACGCCCGCGCCCACTCCGACGACACCCGGATGCGGTCAGCCAGGGCGTACTCGCGTTCCACGCGCTCGACCAGCGCCGGCGTCGGGTGCCCGGGATAGGGCCCACCCACCCACCTGGCCCACTCCTCGCGGTACACCCGGGCGAAGCCCCGGATGTGTCCGTTCGGGCTGTCGAGCACGGTCGGCACCCCGTTCTGCCTGGCCCACTCCAGAGCCTCCAGCCCGACCTGGGTGAATACGTACACCAGCCTCGGCCGGAGGACCGGCAGTCGGCCGGCAGCCCACACGCCGACATGCCGGTCGTGCCCAAGGATGAACCGGCCGGGCCAAAGCCGGCCGACGACGCGCCGCGCGAACCAGGACGGCCGGTAAGGGGGGGTGACCTCCCAGGTGACCGGCGCGGCGGGGTCCGCACCGAACGGGGCACCCGGCACCCGGCCCGGCCCCAGCGCGACGACCGGGCCAGCGGTCGCGAGACTGGCCACGGCGCTGGCGGCTTGCAGTCCGAGCCCCCCGGCCCCGGCGACTGCGGCGTAGATCACGGCGGTCATCGGCTCACCTCCGCGCACGCCTGGAGACTATTTCGGAGAATGTCGTCCAGTTCCGCCGCCCGGTGCGCGTAGCTCAACTCCTCCAGCAGGGCGGTTCGGTCGATGGTGAGCGGCTGCCGGCGATCGAACTTCGCCGCGCACACCGCGGTGATGGCCTGCGCCATCCCGTCCACATCGTCCGGCTGGACCAGGTACACCCCGGGTTTGTCCGCATAATAGTTCCAGTTCTCGCCCCGCGGGACGGCCGCAAGAATCGGCCGGTCGGTCATGAGGTATTCGTAGGTCTTGGACGCGATCCGCCCGCCCGGCGAGCCGTCCGTCCGGTTCTGCACGCACTGGAACAGCAGGTCCGCGGTTCGGGTCTGGCGGGCGATCTCGGCCCGCGGTTGCGGCCCGTGGACGCGGACCAGGTCGGCCAGCCCGGTCACCTCCAGCACCTTGCGGATCTGCTCCTCGGTTGCAACGCGGCCCCCGTACACGTCCACGAACACCTTGCCGCGCCAGTCCGGGCGGGTGGCGAGGACCTGCTGCACGGCCCGGCCGACGAACACCGGGGTGTGTGTCCGGTGGTCAAGTCGGGTCACCCAGTATCGTCCCAGATCGTCCCACGCCCGCTTCAGCCGGCTGAGCACCGGCCGGCGCTTGTACCAGTCGTACCACCCGCCCATCGAGCCGATGTAGACGATCCGCACCGGGCCGTCCGGGTCGGGGCCGATCCCGGGGACCGGGGCGAACTCTTCCGGCTCGGCGCCAAGCCGGACGGTGTGGAACTTCCTCTGCTGGTCGGCCGGCTGTCGGCTGCGGACCAGCTCGGCGTTGAAGCGCGAGACGTACACGACGGCGTCGGCGGCCCGGACGTAGCGGTCCTCCAGCCGCCGGGCGTGGCGGTAGTGGAAGTACGTCGGGAAGCAGGCGTGCATGTCGGTGCAGCTGTGGGAGTCGCTGAAGCAGTAGATGAGCGGCAATCCGGTCTCGGCCTGCAGCCGCGCGCCGGCCATCCCGGCCCCGTACGGCATCATGAAGTTGACGATCATGCGGGGCTTGCGGTCCCGGATCAGGTCGCGGGCGAACCGGACCGCGGCGTCGTTCCAGTACACCGCCTCGTCGGGCCAGACCAGCCACTCGGCGAACTTGTCCAGCTTCGCCCGGCCGAGGGCACGCACCCATCGGGGCCGGCCGGGGTTCGGGACATGGTGGACGGGGACGCCGGTCAGGGACCCGCCCGGGGCGGCCGTGATCACCTCAAACGTCCAGCCGCGGTCGCGCAGCCCGGCCAGGAGTTTCTCGGTCCAGATCGCCCCGGCCAGCAGCCACGGCGGGAACTCGTAACACAACGCGACGAAGTCGAGCATATCACCTCGGGCCGCCAGGGGGTCATCGGGGACGGACGAAGAGGGCGTTGTGGACCCCGAAGTAGTCCTTCTCCGGGACCACGGAATCCGTGTACAGGGTCACAAACCGGTAGCCGTGGCCGGCGAGCAACCGGTGAATTTCGATGAGGGTGCTGGTCTTGCTCGACCCGATGTCGATCGTGAAGACCTCGCAGAAGATGAAGCGAATCCGCCCCTCGGACAGCAACCGGGTGGAGCCCGTCAGGACCTGCAAGTCGCACCCCTCCGTGTCCGTCTTGAGCAGGTCGATGGCCGAGACGCCCTGCTGCTCGCAGAAGTGGTCGAGCGTCTCGACCTGGACTTCGATGCGCCCGAACGGCGGCGGCTGGCCGGGATCCCAGCCGTCCCGCTCCGACAGGCTCGCCCATTCGGAGCGGTCGTAGAGGTTGAAGGGCTGGGTCCCGCGCTCGGCGCCCAGGGCCAGGCGCACGGGGTTGATCCGCGCCAGCCGAGCGGTGTTGCGCTGCAGTTGGTCAAACGTGGACGGGTTCGGCTCGAAGGCATGGACCGTGGCATTCGGGAAATGGTGCGCCACGCCGGCGCTGAAGTGCCCGACGTTGGCCCCGACATCGAACACTGTCCGGAACGAGTCCGCGCCGCCGAGCCGCCCCAGGTCGTCGAACAGGGACACGCCGAACGGGGCGGTCGCGCGCAGAAAATGGAAGCTGTCGGCCCGGATCAACTTGAGGCCGAGCGGCCGGAGGAGAGCGTTGACCGTGTTGCGGATTAGCGGCATGGGGTGCCTTCGGCGATAAACAGGGTTCAGGCAGGTTCAACGAAACGGAGCCGTTGCAGGCGGGACGATTACGTGGCCGTGTCCGGGACCGTCAGCGCGGCCAGAAACCGCCCCCGGACGTTGTCCGGCGAGAACTCCCGAACGCCGGCCGATACGCCGGCCGCGGCGACACGGGCGGCGTGGGCCGGGTCGGTCAGTCGTCGGAGCGGTTCCAGGAGGGCCGTCGGATCCGGGTCGGTGACCAGTTCGGCGGCGCCGAGGTGACCCGCGAGCCAACGGGCGGCCGAGCTGTAGGGCGGTGTCCACGCGAGGATCGGCAGCCCGATCGCGGTGTACTCGGCGAGCTTGCTCGGGAAGAGCGTCGCCACGTCCGTTGCCTCGCCGCGGGCGAAAGAGGTGGGGAGAAAGAGTGCGTCGGCAGTGTCGGACACCCGACGGCCCAGTTCCTCGGCGCAAACCATCCGACCCGCCGGACGTTCGGCCGGTAAAGGCCGAATCCCCGCAGCTGGTCTTCCGAGGTCGGGACGTACAGGTCGAGGCGCCCGCCGATCTGGGCGAGGGCGCCGGCCAGCGCACCGAGGGCGTCCGCGGTACTCGGCCGCGGGACCGACCCGGCGTAGGCAACCACGAACGCGCCCGCGCGCGCAGGGCGGACGCGAACGCGGGGCTCGGGGCTGTCGTCACCCCGGGTCGGATACAGCACCACCCCCGAGCCGCCGTACCGCGCGGACCAGTGCTCGAGCATTCCCGGGCTGACACAGAACCGTTGGGCCGCGCGCCGCCACACCCGGCCGAGCGCCGGGCGCACGCCCAGCGAACCGCCGGCCGGACCCATCTGGGCTGGCTCTGGGTCATCTCGGTCGGCCAGTCGTCGTGGAGGATGAGGTGGAGCGGCACCCGGAGCCGGGCCGCGAGGTGGTCGGCGAGGAAAAACCCGAACCGGGCGGTGACCGTGAGCACGGCTTGCGGCTCGAACGCAGCCACCTCCCGGGCCAGGCGGGGCGCCCGGAGCGTGATGTAGCGCGCCATGTGGACTGGCCAGAAGGGGTTGAACCGGTTCCAGATGGCCTTCGGAATGCGGTAGTCGAACGGCCGGTAGGCCACCCCCGGAAGCCGAACGGGATCAGCCACCCCGGGCGTGGTGAGGCTGTAAATGAGGAGCCGGTCCGGCGGGTACGCCTGGAGGAGGCGGAACAGGACCAGGCACCCCCCGACCGTTTTCTCGACGGGCATCTCACCCAGCACGAGCAAGCGCGGGGGTTGACGCGGGCCGGCGCCGGTCACGCCTTCCCCCGCGCCGACCAGGCCGCCACGATTTCCGTCAGCGTGTCGTCCAACGTCTTCGTGACCCGCCAACCCGGGTAATGGGCCTGGAGCTTCCGCAAGTCGCTGATGTAACAAATGTGGTCTCCCTCACGGTGCTTCTCGACGTATTCGTAACACATCCGCCGGCCGGACAACGCCGCCACCCGGTCGAACGCTTCCAGGATGCTCACGGAATTGGCCCGGCCGCCGCCGATGTTGTAGACCTCACCGCAGCGCGGCCGCCCCCAGAACGCCTCGATGAACCAGGCCACGTCGTGCGCGTGAATGTTGTCGCGCACCTGCTTGCCCAGGTAGCCGAAGATTTTGTAGGTCCGCCCTTCCAGGTTGCACTTGACCAGGTAGCTGAGGAACCCGTGCAGTTCGACGCCGGAGTGGTTCGGCCCGGTCAGACAGCCGCCGCGCAGGCAGCACGTCCTCAGGCCGAAGTAGCGGCCGTATTCCTGCACCATCACGTCGGCGGCCACCTTGCTGGCGCCGAACAGGCTGTGCTTGCTCTGGTCGATCGGGAACTCTTCCGGGATGCCGTCCGCGAACGCCGGGTCGTCGTAGTCCCAGCGGCTGGGCAGTTCTTTCAGGCGGATGGTGTTCGGCCGGTCGCCGTACACCTTGTTGGTGCTCATGTGGACGAACACCGTCTCCGGGGCGTGGCGGCGGCTGGCCTCCAGCAGGTTCAGGGTGCCAACGGCGTTCACGTCGAAGTCGTCGAACGGCCGGCTGGCGGCCAGGTCGTGGCTGGGCTGGGCGGCGGTATGCACGAGCAGGTCCGGCTTCAGATCGGCGATCAGCTTCAGCACGCCGCCGCGGTCGCGCACGTCGAGTTCGACGTGGGTGAAGGACGGAAACGTCTCGACCAGCCGCCGCTGGTTCCAGCGCGTGTCCCCCTGGGGGCCGAAGAAGTCGGCGCGCTGGTTGTTGTCCACCCCGAACACCCGCCAGCCGGCGGGGGCGAAGTGGGCCACCACCTCGGAGCCAATCAACCCGGAGGAACCCGTGACGAGCAGAGTTGGCATAAACGCGATCCCGGTCGGACTACGGTTGCGGCAGCAGCAGCAGGTTCTCGTGGGCGGCGAGCTGGAAGTTCAGGGCCCGCGGGTCGAGGGCCAGCGGGTACAGTTCGGGGATCAGGAAGGCGTCGTACCGGGTCCGGGCGGCGAGCCGCAGCATATCCTCCGGCTGGCACCCGTATGCCACGAAGTTCTTCGCGCACCACTCGGTGACGACCACCGGCCGGCACGCCGCCAGGCATTCGACCGCCCCGGCCAGCACACCCAGCTCGGCCCCCTCGACATCCACCTTCAGCAGGGACACGTCGGGCCGCCCGCGGGCCTGCCACTCGGCGTCGATGCTGGCGGTCGGGACTTTGATCTGTTCGGTCGCGGACGAGCCCCGGCCGGTGTCCCGCAGTCCCTCGAACACGTCCGCCCCCGTACTGTGGACCGTGAAGGTCACCTCCCCGCCGGGGTGCTCGGTGACCGCTTTCGGGACGACCTCCCAGCGGTCGCGGAAGCGGCTCTCGTCGCGCGTCCGGCTCAGGTGGGACAGGACGGTCGGCGACGGCTCGAAGGACACCACCCGGACGTCCGCGTGCCGGTCCAGGACGGTCAGGGCCGAGACGCCAATGTTGGCCCCGACGTCGAACATCATTGTTCCGGGCCGGGCCGCGGTGATCAACAAGGCGGACACGTCGGCCTCCCAGTGCCCGCTCCGCAGCAGGCTCAGGGCGACCAGGGAGTTGTGCGGGAAGTACAGCGGGCCGCCCAGCCAGGGCATGACGCCGCGGCGGTTGGACCGCCAGACGCGATAACGGTGTCGGTAGCGGGAGAACACGGCTACTTCGGCTCCGGAGCACGCGTGAACAACCCGTTCACCTGCAGCAGTTCGCCCGCCGGCCCGAGGAACTCGGGGGCCAGGCCCCGGAGATACAGTTGCCGGGCGTGCAGGTGTTCGATCACCTCGTGGATCAGGCAGGCCCCGTCGTAGAGTTGCACGAAGGACAGTTCGACCCACACCGCCCGGGTCCGGGCGAGGGTTTGCGCACCGCCCCGAAGCACCTGGAGTTCGTTCCCCTGGGTGTCGAGCTTCAGCAGGTCGAGCCGGTCGATGCCGGCGCCGGCGGTGAAGTGGTCCAGCGTGTCCACCGGGCAGGTCTCGGTCTCGCGCACGCCGAGCGGCAAGTGCCGCAGCTCGGGCAGGTCCGCCTTGATCGGCAGCAACGACGCCGTCATGTCCATGCCGCGGCTGACCTCCAGCTCGACCGTGCCGGCCCGGTCGGCCAGGGCCAGCCAATGCACCGAGAACCGGGGCGGGGGAAACCGGCGGGTCAACTCGTCCGTCAGTCGCCGCTGGGGCTCGACCAGCCACGCCCGGGCCACGGGGAACCAGCCGGCCAGGTCGGTGGCGAACTGGCCGCAATTGGCCCCGACGTCCAGCACGGTGAGCGGGCCGGCGCCGGCCGCCCAGGTGCGCAGCGGCTCGGGATGCGGGTTCGTGGGGCGGAGCCAACGGCGGAGCCGGCGCGGGACGGCGCGCAGCAGACGGGTCAGGTCGCGCATCGGGGTCGATCCGGAAGGGGGGTTGGCTCGGCGGCGACCAGCACCGACCGCAGTTCGTAGTTTCCCACTCCCCACTGCTGGTGCAGCCGGCGGACGGCGGGTGGCCGGGGCGGGGGGTGCAACTCGAACGTCAGGCAGTTGTCCAGCCGGTCCAAATAACTGGCGTCGGGGTAGGTGAGATCCAGCCCGACCAGGTAGCCACCGACCGCCAGGCTGGCCCCGTCGAACTGCCCGGTCACCCGCGTCCATCCCGGGGTCAGGTGGACCAGTGAGGTCGGGTTCAGCGTCCCGAGCGAGCCGAAGCCGACCGGCGTGCCGGCCCGGTCATACAGCCGCAGGTCCAGGGTGACCGCGGTGGCGTGGTCCGACTGGACGACCACGGTGAGCGTCAGGATCGGTCCGGCCTCAGCCTCGGTCAGTGCCAGTTCGGCGGACACGATGCCCACCCCGGCCGGCTCCCGGTCCCGCACGAAGGACTGCCCCGGGGCATGCCGGTTCAGGTAGAAGGCGACCGCCTCGGTGGCCGGGCCGATCCGGGCGACCGCGCCTTGCTCCAGAACCACGGCGGTGCGGCACAGGGCCTGGACCGCGCTCATGTTGTGCGACACGAACAGCACCGTCCGCCCGCCCCGCGCCACCTCGCCCATCTTGCCCAGGCATTTCTTCTGAAACTCGGCGTCGCCGACCGCCAGCACCTCGTCCACGACCAGGATTTCCGGCTCCAGGTGGGCGGCGACCGCGAACGCCAGCCGCGTGTACATGCCGCTGGAGTAGTGCTTGACCGGCGTGTCGATGAACTGCTCCACTTCCGCGAAGCCGACGATGTCCTCGAACTTCCTGGTGATTTCCACTCGCTTCATGCCGAGGATGGCCCCGTTCAGATAGATGTTCTCGCGGCCGGTCAGTTCCGGGTGGAAGCCGGTGCCCACTTCGAGCAGACTGCCGACGCGGCCGTGGATGTCCGCCTCGCCCTCGGTCGGTTCGGTGATGCGACTCAGGATTTTGAGCAGCGTGCTCTTGCCGGCCCCGTTGCGGCCGATGACGCCGACCACCTCGCCGCGCCGCACCTCGAACGACACGTCGCGCAGCGCCCAGAAAGTGGGCCGGCCCTCGGCCCCGCGGGCGCGCCGCAGCAGTCGCCGCAGGGAGGTCCACTTGCGAATCTGGTCGCGCAGGGTGGTGTACCGCTCCTTCGTCTCGCCGAGCCGGTACTGCTTGCCCAGACCTGCCACGCGCACCGCCACGTCGCTCACGGCCGACACCCCCCCAGTCAAACCACGTCGGCGAAGGTCCGCTCCAGCCGTCGGAAGTAGAACAACCCGCCAGCCAGCAGCGCCACCACCACCGCGGCCGACACGGCGAGCAGCGCCACGTCCACGTTCCCCGTGCCCAGCAGCGCCCAGCGGAAGCTTTCGACCACGCCCGCCATCGGATTGAGCCCGTACAGCGGCCGCCATTCCGCCGGCACCAGCGAACTCGGATACGCCACCGGCGTCAGGAACAGCCACATCTGCGTCAGGAACGGGATGGTGTAGCGCACGTCGCGATACTGCACGTTCAGGGCCGCCAACCACAGCCCGACCGCCAGCGCCGCGGCCAGGGCGAACAGCACCAGCAGCGGCACCGCCAGCAGCGCCCACGTCAGCGGCACCGCGTACCACACCATCAGCCCCAGCACCAGCACGAACGCCACGGCGAAGTCCACCAGCCCTGACAGCACCGACGCCAGCGGCACCGCCAGCCGCGGGAAGTACACCTTCGTGATGAGTCGCTGTTCGTTCACCAGGCTGTTGCTCGACTGCGTCAGGGCGTAGCTGAACAGCTGCCACGGCAGCAGCGCCGTCAGCACGAACAGCGGGTAGGGCAGGCCGTCCGAGGGCAGCTTGCCGAGGTTGCCAAAGAAGATCGTGAACACCAGCGCCGTGAACAGCGGCTGGATCACCGCCCAGGCCACGCCCAGCGCCGTCTGCTTGTAGCGCAGCTTCACATCGCGCAGAGCCAGGAACCACAGCAGTTCGCGGTAGCGCCACAGTTCCGTCAGGTGCAGGGCGCGCCAGCCGGCGCTCGGGCGGATGCGCACGACTTCGGTTACCGGCACCGTCTCCGGGACCGCGGGGGTCTGTGGCGACCGCTCAAGGATCGAGGACATGGGGTTCCCTGGGTGGAATTCCGCCGGCCGACTGCTTACACCAGCGCCGAACTTCCGGGTTCACTGGCCGCTCCGGGGGCAACCGGGGTTTCGGCCCCCGCTGCCCGGGGCGGTGCGGTCGGCCTGCGTCGAGCGAGGCGCCGCACCAGCCGGACGCCGTGGCGGAGCGGGTAATCCACCCAGATCGGCAACAACGTCTTCAGCCGCCCCCACGGGTCACCGGCAAACCAGCCGCTGCGCACCATGGCGGCGAGCCACCGCCGCTGCGTCCTGCAGGCCAGCCCGCGGCCCCACGGTTTGCGGCGGCCAATGAAATGGATGATCCCCCCCGTGTTCAGCAACTCGGCCCGCCGGGGGGCCACCGCGGCGGTGACCCAGCTGGGGTCCATGCTGTGGAACAGGGCGTCAAATTCGATGTACGCGGGGACGTTCCAGCGCAAATCGACGGGCTTGCACACCTGACACAGGACCGCGTTCACCCCGTCCTGGTCGGCGTAGCGGTTCAACGCCCGGTAGCGCTGGCAGTGCTCCAGAATCCGCCGGGCGACTCCCTCGCGCCGCCACCAGTCCAGGTTCATGACGAGGACGCCGGCGTTGATGTACCGGGCGTCCGCGGGCAGGCCCAGTTCGGCCCAGTTGGGCAGGCACGCCGGCGCGGACACGCACGGGCCGCCGTACTCCGGCACCGCCGCGATGGCGTGACCGTCGGAACGCTCGGCCCACAGCCCCTGCAGGCTGTCCTGCACGAGCAGGTCGCTGTCCAGGTAAATGGCCTGGGATACCTCTGGCGGCAGACTCTCCGGAACCAGCACCCGCAGGTAGGTCATCGGCCCGAAACGGCCCAGTGGCACGCCGGCCAGCACGTCGAGCCGCGGCCGGACGAAGTGCAGTGTCACGTCGCGGCCGGCGTTGGCCACGGTCCGGACGAGTCGGCCGCGCGTGGGCTCGGTCAGGCCGCCGTCGAGGACGTACACGTCGCAGCCCTCGTCGGGCCGCAGCCGCTCGGCAGCCGAAAACAGCGTCACGGCCAGCGGCAGCGCGAAGACCTCGTCGGCCCCGGTCGCGATCACGATGCGGGACATGGAACCTCCCCGCTGCACTGGAGCGGTTCGCAAATGGCAGGCGCACACCACGTGGTCAACGCGCTGGCGAACCGCTCTGGGCACGAGGCCGCGAGCCACGCCACCACCGCACGGCCCGCCGGGCGTGCGGCAGGAGCCAGCCCAGAGTCAACCAGTGGATCCGTTGACGACGCAACCAGGCCGCCACCTCGCGCGAGTGGGTTACCAGGTACGGGTCCCGGACCGCCGGGCAGTCCCGCAAAAAAATGCCGAACGTCACCCCCGTCAGTTTGCGGGCCGTGAACGGTATTGCCTGCTGCCGGAGATCGGACACGATTCTTCGGAGGGCGCGATGGACGATGAAATCGTCGTGAAAACAGATCGCCGCGTTGGGGGCACACACCCGGAGGCAAAAGGCGAAGTCGGAGAGCACGGAGGCGCAGGTATGCTCGCCGTCGATGAAGCAGTAGTCCGGGGCCGCGGGCAGGTCAGCCGGATGAATGTCGCGCGCGTCCGCGTCAATGCAGGTCATCTTGTCCAGCTGGTCCGGCGCGACACCGCGAAGGTTGTCCAGCATCCGTGTCGTGGAGTTTCCCTCGTAGAAGTAGTCCAGGCCGCGGCCGTCGGGCTGGCTGGGCGGCCGCTTGTCGATGGACACAATTTTCCGGCAGCGGGGGTCCAGCAGATGCTGCTGGATACTGCCGCCGAGGTGCGAACCGATCTCCAGGTAGACATACCCGGATGGCTCACGGAGGGACCGCTGGACGGCGAGCCATGCCTGGCGGTCGCCGTGGCTCGACTGTGACGGGATCGCGTCGAACAAGGTCACGTCGAGCGCCTCGATGCGCGCTGCGATGTCACTGCCGACCTCTTGCATGTTTTGCATGGTTCCGCCTCCCCCTTCGCAGGCCGCCCCGCGAACGCCACGTCCCTTGCCCGGGTGCTGAGCCCGCCCGAGGCGCGGCCTTCACTTCGCCCCGTTCCCGAACCGTTTCCATAACCGGTGTTTGATCGAACGCTTGACGATGCTCGGGAACCCCCAGATCACCTGCCGCAAGGTGACGTGCTTGTCCGCCGGAACGTGTGCCATGTACATCCGCGGATGCACCAGGGAGAGAGGCGGCCCGCCCTGGAATTCGAACTCCCGGAGGAGCGCGGCGTAGCGGTCGAGCGCCGCCCGCTTGACGAAGAACACCATGTTCTGCGCGTAAATCCAGGTCTCGTGCTGCCCCAGGTGGTCCCAGAGTCGGCGCCGCAACGGGTCCACGCCGACGTACTGCCGCTGAGCCCACTTCTCGACCCAGTAGGACAGCCATTGTTCGTTGACGTGGTGCGTGCCCCCCTGATACGGGGCCGCGGCCGAAAACAGCACCACGTCGCCGTGGCCGGCGAGGGAGTCGATGAACGACTCGGCGCAGGCAGGCGGCAGGTGTTCGGCCACTTCCAGGCAGACCACCAGGTCAAACGTCCTGCCCAGCGAAAAGGGTTTTTCGAGGTCCACCCGCCGGAAGCAGGGTTCCGGGATGAGCAGCTGGGACGCCGAGACCCAGGGCCCGTCCACCCCGAACACGTCGGCCACCCCACGCTCGGAGAAGTGTTTCAACCACCCCCCCGTCCCGCAGCCCACGTCCAGAACCGAAGTCGGCCGGACCATTTCCAGGACCAGGGGAACGACGACGCCGGCCGCGTGGTCGGCTCCGC
This sequence comes from uncultured Gemmataceae bacterium, assembly GCA_963750165.1. Lineage (GTDB taxonomy): Bacteria > Planctomycetota > Planctomycetia > Gemmatales > Gemmataceae > CAVVPN01. The sequence continues at coordinate 319,733 of CAVVPN010000004.1, forward strand.
GGTCCATGTTCTTGAAGAAGGACTGGTCGTACCCAGGATTGGCAGGGTTGAGCATGAGGAAGGTAGTCCTCGGAGGTAATTCCTGGAAGGGGCAAGATCAGGTGCGGCGGCCCCACGAGGGCCGCCTGCCGCGCCCGCTGGGACGCCGGGCGACAGGCGGCGTGCTCACGACAGGGGCACTCCCGCGTACGGCGGTGGGGACAGCGGCCGCGGCCTGGCGTTCTCGGCGCGGGCCGGACACCGTCTCGGCCGGAGCGCCCGAGGCTGCGGGCCGTGCCCGGCCCGGCTCGGCAAGTCCGTGGCGGGTCACCAGGAAGCCGATGCCAAGGAAGACGATCACCGTGCCCGGGATGGCCGTCATCATCCCGGTGCCGATCATGTTCACGCCGACGCCGAACAACAGTTGCCACCAGAGCAACCGCCAGCCGAGCCGCCAGGGGTCCTTCGGCGAAGGCCCCGGTCGCGTCAGGCACCAGGCGAAGAAGGCGACCCACAGCATCAGGCCAACCAGGCCCTGCTCCAGTAAGATCCGGCTGTATTCATTCTCCATCTGGACGGGGTTGGTAATCAGGCTTTGCAGGAAGTAAGGCAGACTGGTGCCGCCCGCCCCGAGGCCGTTGCCCATCGGGTAGGTGACCAGCAACTCCCAGAAATGAAAGTTCACGCTGCCCTGCACGCGGTTCTCCACCATGTCGGTATCCTTGAGGGTCGTGAACCGCTGCATCCGCTCCTCGCCGGCCACGACGTAGCCGATGGCCCCGAGCAGCAGCACCCAGACCACCAGATACTTTACCGAGATGCGTCCGGCGAACGTGGCGGCCGCGACGGAACTCGTGGCCACCAGCAGCAGGACGGCCAGCTGAACGACGCTCAACCGCGCCGCCGTCAAGAAGACGCCCAGCAAGCCCGCCCCGGCGCCGAGGATGAACAGGCCGCGCTGCCACGGCGCCGACCGCGGTTGAATCAGGGCGCACACCAACCAGGGGAAGGTGCCGAGCATCGTGCCGCCGTAGGAGTGGGCGTTGGCGAAGGTGCCAGGGATGCGGAAGGTTCCCCGGCCCTGGCTGACGACGTCCTTGCTCCTGTAAATGATCTCGGTCACCTGGTTCTCGGGGTAGAACGCCGGCACGCCCAGGACGAACTCCCCGAGCGCAAACACCAGGACCACGCCGTTCAGGGTCGCCAGCCACAGCATCAGCTGCCCCAGCTGCCGGCCTGTCAGCAGCGCCCCCGCCAGCACGAACGGCACCAGGAAGGCGTTGCCGCGCAGCCCCACCAGCTGGACCAGCATGGCCTGCAACGGCAGCAGGAACATCACCAGCACCCAGCCGAGCATCACCGTCAGCCAGGTCCGCAGCGGCTTCAGGCGTGGCGTCTGCGTCCGCCGGAGTATTTCCGAGCCCTGGGACAGGTAAAACCCGAGCACCGCGCAGTCGAAGCAGAAGTACGTGAAACTGCCCAGGAAGTTGCGCGCAGGATGCCGTAAAAATACCCCACCGTCAGCACGCCCCCCAGCCCCGCGGCCAGCGATTTGCGGCCCAGCAGCAGCGTGCCGACCAGGGCGACCAGACACAACCCGATCCCGACCATGCGTTGAGTCCTGTAACGTGGGGCCGATAAACCGGTAGCGTGCGCGGCTCGGACGAGTCGTCTCTTTGCTTCCGAACGCTCTATGCGTTCTTTTTCCCGACCACGAGCACATTGTCCGAAAAGGCCCGCGGCCCCAGCCGGGAGAGCCAGCTCGGGTAGTGCCAGGGCACCCCGGGAATGCGACCCCGCCGGCTGTAAGCGACCGCCACGTCCGTGAGCCCACACTCCGCGGCCATGCGCCGCAGGTCGATTTCCAGGAGGGCCGTCAGGTGGGCCGGGTAGCAGGCGTCCTGGAAGGCGTTAAACTGGTTCTTGACCAGGAGAGTCAATTTACTCAACAAACTCAGCTGGTTCGGCGTCGTCACGAGCACCAGGCCGCCCGGGGCCGTCAGGCGCGTCAGTTCGCGGAAGAACGCTCGCGGGTTCTCCAGGTGCTCAATGGTTTCCACGGCCACGGTCACCTCCGCGCAGCCGTCCGGTAACGGGACGCGCCCCGAGTCGAGGTCGATGGCCAGGAACTCGCCCTCAGCGGGAAAGCCGTCATAACGGACAGCGTCGCAGCCGACGTAACGGTGGACCAGCGCCTGCACCGCCGGCCACAGCCGGCCGTGTCCGCAGCCCACGTCGAGCAGGGTGCCCCCCGCAGGCCGCCGCTCGGCCAGCACGCGGCGGACCATCTCGTAGATGGGGCCGTCGCTGGCGCCCGCACTGAGGTGCGCCCGCGTTTGCACACTTTCATCAACCTGGGCCATGGGGGTCTTCTGTCCGGGGAACGGTGGCGCTGCTCAGGAAGTGCGGGCGGGGATCGGTTTCTGCGCGGACTTCGTCCCCATCGGTTGCACGGAGGGTCCAACCGTTCAGCAGCGGTGGGGCGAGCCAGGCGACCTCCAGAGTCGTCGCCGGGGTAATTGGGGGCTTCAATGCGGCCACGGCTTCGCTGCCGTGGAGAACCCGAGCGACCGTTGGGGGTTGGGGAAAGGCGAGGAGGCAGCAACCGCTCAGGAAAGATTACACGCCGTCGTCGCGTCCCTCAAGGGGCAACAGCGTTTTCTTGGAAATTACACATGAAGTCCAGCCCGGCCAGGGTCGCTCTCCGGGCGAGCGGCGCGGCGTCAGCCAGCGTCAATCGGTGCGGCAAGGGCGCCGCATCTCGACGTGTGAAAAAGTTGGCGTTCTTGGCGTTCTTGGCGTCCTTGCTGCGACACGCCAGGCCGTCCGGTGCCGGGCCGTGCCCGGTGAGCCGCTCCAGGTCCGAGCGTACCGCCCTGATTTCGCTGGCATCCGTGGCGGCAGCCGGTACAGTAAAGTTCAGCCCGGGCCGGGGCGGTCCTGGCGTGGGCCACTTTCCCCTCTCAACCGGGTGTCCGCCATGTCGCAACGCTCACGGTCCTGGTCCGTCGCGCCCTCGTTCGCCGCACTCCTGCTCGGGCTGCTGGCCGGCCCGCTGCAGGCTCAGGGGAAAGGGCCCACGCCCGTTTCCTGGGAATACTGCGAGTTCAGCTGGTATGGTGAACGGCATCGCGTGGAATTCGCCAACCGGGTGGTGGAGGCCAAGAGCCTGCCGGAGCTGGCCGAAAAGCTGGGCAAGCGGACGAACCAGAACCACTCGACGGCGATCCTCAACGTGCTGGGCGAACAGGGCTGGGAGCTGGTGAGCCATCAGGTGCTCATCGACGCCGGGGTGCGGCGCTATTACTGGATCTTCAAGCGGCCGGGGGTGCCGCCCCTGAAAAGCCCCTGAAACCCGACGGCGGTGCCTTGCCGGCAGGACACCGGGTGACCTGTTCATTAAAAAAATTAATCCGGTTCTCATGCCGCTTCGGATACCATGATCCCATATGAAAATGGTGGGCGTAAAGCGGCAGAAAAAAGTGTAAATCCTTGCAGAAGCCTGCAACGCTGCGCTGTGGGGTAGAGCGCATTCGATCTTTTCCTTTTCCAGGGAGTCCCGCATGGTCCGTCACAGTCGCGCCCGGTCGGCGTTCACGCTGATTGAGTTACTGGTGGTGATCGCCATCATCGCCATCCTGATCGGCCTGCTCTTGCCCGCCGTGCAAAAGGTCCGCGAGGCGGCGGCCAGCACCCAGTGCAAGAACAACCTCAGCCAGCTCGGCAAGGCCATTCACAATTACCACAGCGTCTACAACCGGCTGCCGTACAATGCGACGCTCCCCACCGCCCCGCAATACAACTGGGCTACCGACAGCGTCGTCCCCGGCCCGCAGACCTGGACCTGGATCGCGCGCATCCTGCCCTACATCGAGCAGGAGAACCTGGCCAACACCTACAACATTCCCAACGGCACCCTGGGCGCGGCGCAGGCCGGGCTGACGACGGTCATCCCCATGCTGCTGTGTCCCTCGGACAGCACCGAAGCGGGCTCCACCGCGAACGCCTGGCCCAACATCAACGGCATCTCCATGGCCCTGATCAATTACAAGGGCGTCAGCGGCTGCAACTGGGGCAGCAATGGCACGGCCTCCGCCGCCCCTGGCTTCACCACCGCGTTCCCCGTCAAGGATCCGGACCCGACCAAGACCTACGACGGCCTGGATCACGCCAACGGCATCTTCTACCGCTCGGACGGCAGCCGCAAACTGCGGCTGACGAACATCACCGACGGCACCAGCAACACCTTCATGATCGGCGAGGACCTGTACAGCTTCGACTGGCACTGCGGCGGTTGGGCCTACCCCAACTACGTCAACGGCACGTGCGCCATCCCGCCGAACTACGCCGACCCGGGCAACAACAACCAAAATTGGCCCAACCGCTATTCGTTCCACAGCATGCACCCCGGCGGCGTCAACTTCTGCCTGGCCGACGGCTCGGTGCGTTTCGTCTCCAACGGCGTGGACATCAACACGTATTACGCCATGGCGACCATCCGGGGCGGGGAGACGCTCGACCTTGTGGACTGACGAGCGGCGGTGGTGGTGTGGCACGGTTCACCCCAGAGGAGACAGCATGCGGTTTCAATACTTGCTGGTGGGTTTGGTGCTGGTCGTGGCCGGCTGCGGCGGTTCGAAAGTGGCCCCCGTTTCGGGCCGGGTGCTGCTGGATGGCAAGCCGTTGGCCGGCGCCTCGGTCAACTTCTTGCCCGATACCAAGGAAAAAGAGCCCGGTCCCGGTTCGGTGGGCAAAACCGACGCCGATGGCAAGTTCACCTTGCAGTTGCAAACCGGCAGCGGCAACGGGGCCATTATTGGCAAGCACAGGGTCCGAATCACCGCGTTTGAGGGGGGCGACGAGCCCCCTTCCAGCAACCCCAACGAACAGTTTTTCCGCAAACCTCTGGTGCCGGAACGGTACAGCGGGAACAATACCGAACTGACGTTCGAGGTGCCCGCGGGCGGCACCACGGAGGCGATTTTCGAGCTGAAGTCGGACGCGCCGAAGGGGAAGTGACGAACCCTGAAGGCGCGCCGGTCGCTGACGCTCCCGGCGCGCCTTTGCCTACTTTCAGGGGGCACCCCCCGGGCGTCCCCCGGCCCGTCGGCGGCCGGGGCATCTCCTCAGATTTACCCTGACATTTTGCCCGGGTGACGTATACTAGCCGGGGGGCATTTCCGCCCCGCCCGTGCAAGCGACGTCGGCCGCGTGCGCCCGCCGGTCACCTGGAACCAGCAGTAGGCTCGCCGTGTGATCGCCTCCCCTTTGGCCCGCGCCGCCGGCCCGGGACGGATAGAAACGATGCCAGCTCCAGCAACCGCCGTCGAATTCCTGGACCTGACGCGCCGCAGCGGCGTTGTGGACGAGCGCCGCCTCGAGGCCCACATCCAGAAGCTCACCGCCGCCGGCGCGCTGCCGGCCGACGCCGGTAAGCTCGCCAGCAAACTGGTCCAGGACGGCTTGCTGACCCACTTTCAGGCCGAGCAGCTCATGCAGGGCAAATGGCGGCGTTTCACCATTGGCAAGTACAAGGTGCTGGAAAAGCTTGGCTCGGGCGGCATGGGCAACGTCTACCTGTGCGAGCACAAGCTCATGCGCCGCCGCGTGGCGGTCAAGATCCTGCCCACCGCCAAGGCCGCCGAACCCTCCTCGCTGGAGCGCTTCTACCGCGAGGCCCGCGCCGTGGCCGCCCTCGACCACCCCAACATCGTCCACGCTTACGACATCGACCAGGACGAGAGCCTGCACTTTCTGGTCATGGAGTACGTGGACGGCGCCAGCCTGCAGGAGATCGTCAAGCGCTCCGGGCCGCTGACCCCGGCCCGCGCGGCCCATTACGTGCAGCAGACCGCTCTGGGCCTGGAGCACGCCCACGCCTCCGGCCTCGTTCACCGCGACATCAAGCCCGGCAACGTCCTGGTGGATCGCACTGGCATCGTCAAGATTCTCGACATGGGCCTGGCCCGCTTCTTCAACGACACCGACGACATCCTCACCAAGAAGTACGACGAGAACGTGCTGGGCACGGCGGACTACCTGGCCCCCGAGCAGGCGGTCGATAGCCACGGCGTGGACATCCGCGCCGACATCTACAGCCTGGGCGGCACCTTTTACTTCATGCTGACCGGCCAGACGCCGTTCGGCGACGGCAGCGTGGCGCAGAAGCTGATCTGGCACCAGACCCGGCAGCCGCGGCCGGTCACGGAGCTGCGCCGCGAAGTGCCGCCGGCCATGTCCGCGGTCATCGAACGGATGATGGCCAAGGACCCCAACCAGCGCTACCAGACGCCGCGCGAGGTGGCCGAGGCACTGACGCCGTGGACGCAACAGGCCATCGCGCCCCCCTCCGAGACAGAGATGCCGCGACTGTGCCTGGCCGCCACCGGCGCCGTGAGCGGCGACGCGAGCCTGGCCGGCGTCAGCCCACCGCCCGTGTCGCGGCGGTCCTGGGAGGTCAGCAGCCCCGCCGGGTCGCAGGCGGCCCCCACCGCGCGGCCGCCGTCGGTTGCCCCCGAAACCTACGCCCAGGTCTCCCGCGAGACGCCCACGGCGCGCGAGCCGGCGCCGCCCCGCGTCGCTGTGCGTCCCGTGCCGCCGCCGGTCGATCAGGAAGACAGCATCCCCTGGGAAAAAGTGGCGGCCGAGGCGGGTCACGCGCACGCGGAGGCTGGCCAGCCCCGGAAGCGGCCGCGCCGCACCCTGGCCGAGCAGACGACGATGCTGACCGGCTCGGCGTACGCCCAGCGCGAGCAACGGTTGCTCATCTGGATCGTGTCGGTGGTCGGCGTGCTGTTGATCGTCGGCCTGGTGGTGGCCGCGTTCGCCACCGGCACGGTGGAGCGGCTGCTCAACCCACCGCCGCCGGCGCCGAAGTACGCCAAGGAGCCGCTCAAGGTAACGCAGGCCGGCGACGAGGGCGACGGCGTTTTCCACTCGGTCGGCAAGGCCCTGAAGAAGGCGGAGGCCGGCGACCGCATCCTGCTGATGGACCCGGTCCACCAGGAAATCCTGCGGCTGGACGGCAAGAACCTGCCGGCCGACATCACCATCGAGCCGGGTCCGGGCGTGAAGGTGACCTGGTCCGGTGTGGGCAGGTTCTCCGAACCGCTGCTGTACGTGACGAGCGCGCGCGGCCTGCACTTCCGCAAGATTCACTTCGATGGCAAATATCAGCGCAGCAAACTCATCACGCTGACCGGCCGCTGTCCGGGGCTGACGTTCGAGGACGTGACGCTGGAGGGCTTCAAGGACCGCGGCATGGTGATCGCGAACTGCTCCGGCGAAGAGGGGCGGCCGGTGGAACTGCTGCGCCTGACGGTGCAGGCCGGCGGCAAGCGCCCGGAGACGGGGCTGTGGTTCTTCGTCAACAAGAACATCGCGGAGCCGCCGGGCAACGAGCACATCCTCGTCAAGGATTGTCACTTCGAGGGCGAGTTCCAGAAGGGCGGCCTGGATTTCGTGGCGCCGCGCGCTGCCTCGGTCCAGCTGGTGAACACGAAGCAGTAAATCGCTGTCTTTCTGCCGCTCGCCTTTTGTGCGCTGGCGCTATGCCGCAAGCGGCAGATCAACGGGCTCCGGCGTCGGCCTGCACAGCCAAACCAGCACGCCCCCCACCGCCGCCACGGCCGCCGCGCCCAGCAGCCAATCCGCCGGCAAATGTCCCTCCGGAGCAGTGTCGAGATAACTGACTCCGACCAGGAAACCGTTGTGACAGGCGTGCAGCACCATGCCCGGCACAACGCTGCCGCTGCGGTACGCTACCCAGCCCAGCACCAGCCCCAGAACCGTGCTCGGCAACAGCCGCTCCAGCGCGAAGGCGTCCGCCACCAGATGGAACAGCCCGAACAGCAGCGCCGAGGTCACGACCGTGGCCCGCGGCCCCAGCGCCGAGCGCAGCGACGCGAACAGAAAGCCGCGGAAAAACCACTCCTCCGCCAGCGCCGGCACCACGAACGCGGCCACCAGCAGCAGCGGCGGCAACGCCCGCCGCAGCATGCCCAGCTGTTCCGCCACCCGCTCCGCCCCGTGCTGCCCCAGCGGCGCGAGTCCCCAGTCTCGGAACAGCGCCAGCTGTTCGATCACGAACGGCCACAGGCCCACCCCCAGCAGCAGGCCGCCCGCCAGCGCCGCCAGCGGCGGCCGGCGCAGTCGGAACCCCGTGGTCAACGAAACCCGGCCCCGCGCCGCCGCGAACAGCGGCAGCAGCCCGAACAGCGCCACGCTCACCAGCGCCACCAGGCCGACCCGCAGCCCGAGTTGCTGCCGTGCCGCCAGGCCGCCAACGGTCACCTGGGCGGCCACGCCTCTGAGCACGAACGTCAGCGGGAACATCAGCGCCAGGCACAAAAGGGCGGTGCTGACCGGGGCGGCGACGCACGGCTGGCGCGGGCGGCGGAACAGGTCGGCCCAGCTGCTCTGTTCGCTGTAGAGCACCGCCTCGGCGCCGAAGATGCGGGCGGCGACGCCGACAGCCGCCGCGGCGTACAGCAGCGTGGACAGCACCACGACGCCGGCCACCGCCGGCACCGCCACGCCCTGCAGCAGGTCGCGCGCCAGCAGGACGATGTTGAGCAGCGGCACCACCGTGAGCAGGCCGCTCAGGTGCAACCCCGGCAGCAGTCCGGCCACGCCCGGCGCCAGCGCCGCCAGCATCAGCGGGATCAAGTACGCCTGCGCTTCCTTGAAGCTGCGCGCGAAACTGGTCAGCGCCAGCAGCACTGCCGAGAAGAACAGCGCGAACAGGATCAGCAGCCCGAACACCGGCAGGACCGCCGCGGCCGTCAGGCCGTGTTCGCCGAAGATCAGCGCCGCCAGGCCGCTCACCTGCAGCGTCACCACCATCATGACCAGGTTGACGACGGCGGTGAGCAGGGCGACGGTCACCACCGCGACGTACTTGGCGAACAACAGCGCCAGTCGCGGCACCGGGGCGGCCACCAGGATTTCCAGGGTGCCGCGCTCGCGCTCGCCGGCGGTCAGGTCGATGGCCGGGTAGACCGCGCCGGTGATGGTCATGAGCACGAGCACCAGCGGCACCAGCGCCGCCAGCGACAGGCCCTCGCTCGGCTCCGCCACGCCCACCGCCTGGATCTCCGCCCGCCACGGCGCCACCCGCTCCCACACCCCCTGCTGCCATAGCCGGTCCTGGGTCGCGTAGGCGTTGGCCAGCATCAGCTCGCGCTCGACGTAACGCAGCGCCTCGAGGCTGTTCGGGCTGCCCTGCAGGTAGAGGAATTGAACCTCAAAGGCGGGTTCGCGTGTGCCAATGCCCGGGAGCTTCCGCAAACGCACGGCCAGGTGAACTTCGTGAGCGCGGACGACCTCCTCCAGGTTCGCAGCCGCGAAAAATTTCAGCTGGGGCGGCTTCCTGCTGGGCTGCGGTTGTGGCGGCTGGGCGGGGTCGAACTGAATGAGGCGGCCCACCGCGGCAGCGCCGAACGGCCCGGCGCCGCCGAAACCGACGACGGCGCCAGCCTCCCGGGCAACGTGGAACTGACGGTACTGCAGATACCAGATGAAATCATCGTCCCACTCGCTCGGCGTGAGGGCGATCATGTACACCGTGACCGGCTCGCTCTCCACCGTCGCCAGGAAAAACTGCTGGAAGGCGATGCTCAGCAGCGGATAGAGCAGCACCGGCATGAGCACCAGCGTGACGATGGTGCGGCGGTCGCGGAGGATTTCGCTGAGTTCCTTGCGAACCAGTCGGCCCAGGCGGGCCAGCGCCGGCAGCGGTCGCGGCGCGGTCGGAACGTCGTTCATGGCGTGGCCTTCTCCGGCGGCGCCGCGAGGGCCGGGCCGACTCGGGACAGTTGCAAGAACATCTCCACCAGGGTAACGCAACCGGTGCGGCGCGCAGCTCCTCCAGGGTGCCTTCGCTGACCAGCCGGCCGTGGTGCAGCAGGCCGAAGCGCGTACACAGCCGCTCGGCCTCGTCGAGACGGTGCGTCGTCAGGATGACCGCTTTGCCCTGCTGCCGCAAGAGAGCGATGTACTCCGCGACGACCTGGCTGCCGAGCACGTCCAGGCCGAGGGTGGGCTCGTCGAGCAGCAGCACCGGCGGCCGGTGGATGAGGGCGCGGGCCAGGTTGACGCGCTGCCGCTGGCCAGTGCTCAGGGTGCCGCAGCGGCGGTCGAGCAATTCGGTCAGGCCGAGCAGACCGGCGAGGTGCTGCAGTTCGGCGCGGGCCGCGTCGGGCGGCACGGCGTAGAGGTCGGCGAAGAACAGCAGCATTTCGCGGACGCTGAGGGCCTGGTAGAGGCCGGCGTTGGCGGCGACCAGGCCGACGCGGCGCTTGACCTCATCGGGATGGTCGGCGGAGTTGAAGCCGGCGATTGCCGCCCGTCCGCCGCTGGGCGTCAGCAGGCCGAGGATCATGCGGATGGTGGTGGTTTTGCCGGCGCCGTTGGGACCGAGCAGACCGTAGACCTCGCCGGCCGCGACGGTGAACGACAGGTCCGCGACGGCAACGACCTCGTCGCCGCCGGGCAGCGGGAAGCGCTTGGACAGGTGCTCAACATGAATCATCGGCGGACCCCGGGCAGCGCGTTCGATGTGATGGCGAGCGGCGCGGCGTTAGCCCGCCGTGGCAGCACGGCGAGCGGCGCGGCGTCAGCCCGCCGGTGCTTCGCAGTACCGGCGGGCTGACGCCGCGCCGCTCGCCTTTTTCAGCGCTCGTCGCCCACTTCCTTGCGCAGCCGATTCAGTTCCGCTGTCAGGTCGCGCTGCACCTGGGCGTAATCCGGGTTGGCGTAGACGTTGTTCAGTTGCAGCGGATCCTTCTGATTGTCGTACAGCTCCCACTCTGGCGGCAGATCCTTGTCCTTCGCCCCCTTCATGCCCATGCCCTTGCCATAGAAGTGAATGAGGGTGTAGCGGCTGGTGCGGACGCCGTAGTGGCCCGGCACGTTGTGCGAGCCATCGAGGTGCATCCAGTAGCGATAATACATGGCCGTGCGCCAGTCCGGCGGCGTCTTGCCCTCCAGGATTGCCTTGAAACTGCGGCCCTGCATGTCCTTCGGCACCCTGCCGCCGGCGACGTCGAGCAGCGTCGGGGCGAAGTCGATGTTGAGCACGATGTCGTTGTTGACCGTGCCGGCCTTGACGTGGCCCGGCCAGCGGATGAGGAGTGGCGTCGTCAGCGCCGGTTCGTACATCAGCCGCTTGTCATAGAAACCGTGCTCGCCCAGGAAGAAGCCCTGGTCGGAGGTGTAGACGATGATGGTGTCTTCCGTCAGCCCCTCCGCCTCCAGAAACGCGAGCAGTCGGCCGACGTTCTCGTCCACCGCCGCGACGCAGGCCAGGTAGCGCTTCATGTACTGCTGGTACGCCCAGTGGCGCAGCTCGTCGCGCTTCAAGTTCTTCGGAATCGGCGTTTGCAGGTCGCGCATGTTGAAGTCCTCGCCGACGCGCATGCGGATGTCGCCGACCTGCTTGGACCGGCCCTTGTAATCGTCGAGCAACGTCGGCGGCTCGGGAATCTTGACGTCCTTGTACAAATCCTTGAAGCGCTCCGCCGGGTCCCACGGTCGGTGCGGCGCCTTGAAGTGGCACATCAACAGGAAGGGTTTCGTCTTGTCGCGCTTCTTGAGCCAGTCAATCGACAGGTCCGTGATGACATCCGTGGAGTAGCGGCCGGTGTACTCCTTGAGTTGCTTGGGCTTCATGCCCATCTCGCGCAGTTTGGGGTTATGGTAGACGCCCTGGCCGGGCAGGATGTTCCAGTAATTGAAGCCGGTCGGGTCGATCACCAGATGCCATTTACCGATCATGCCGGTCTGGTAGCCGAGCGCTTGCAGCAGATGGCCGAGGTGGACCGTATTCTTCGGCAGCGCGTCGGACAGGGTGTAGACGCCGTTCTTGTGGCTGTACTGACCGGTGAGGATGGCGGCGCGGCTCGGCGTGCAGATGGAGTTGGTCACCATGGCGTTGCGGAACCGCATACCTTGGCGGGCCAGCTTGTCGAGGTTCGGCGTCTTGACGACCTTTTGCAGCCAGGAGCCGTAGGCGCCGATGGCCGCGCTGGCGTGGTCGTCGGCCATGATGTAGACGATGTTCAGGCGCTTGCCGGGCTGTTTGGCGGGCTTGTCGCCGCCGGCACGGGCGGCCGTGGGCAGCGCCAGCAGCACTGTCAGAAGGGCGAGGACACGCAAGGAGAAGGAACGGGTCATCGGGTGCTCCCTCCGGGAAGATGAACGAGCGCGACCGCCGCATCCTACTGCGCAGGCGCCACGAGTCACTACAAAAAAATGGAAAGTTCGCCGCCGGCCGCCCCCCGCGATAAAAAATCCTACCGGCCTGCCGCCGGGCAAGGGAACGCCGGCGGGGCTGGCGCGAAGTGAAGCGGCATGAAGCAAATCCTGATTATTGGCGGCGGCATCGGCGGGCTCACGGCCGCCCTCGCCTTGCGGAAGCGGGGGTTCGAGGCGCACGTCTACGAGGCGGCCCCGGAGTTGCAGCCCGTCGGCAAGGGCATCTGGGTGCCGACCAACGCCATGCAGGTGCTGCACCGGCTCGGCCTGGACGACGCCGTGCGCCGGGCCGGGTGGCCGCTGGACCGTATCCAGCTCCTCACCCGGGCCGGGCTGCCGCTGCTGGACTGCGACCTCCGCAAGTTCGAGGCGAAGTACGGCCACACGACCATCTCCATTCATCGCGCCAACCTGGTTCGGGTGCTGGCCGACGCCCTGCCGGCGGACGCCCTGCACCTGGGCAAGCGCGCCACCGACTTCGCGGAGGAGGGCGGCCGCGTCGCCGTCCGTTTCGAGGACGGCACCCAGGCCGAGGGCGAACTGCTCGTGGCCGCCGACGGCATCCGCTCCGCCGTCCGGGAACACTTCTTCCCCGGCGGCCGGCTCCGCTACAGCGGCCAGACGTGCTACCGGGGCGTCGCCGGCCTGGACCTGCCGGCGGCCCTGGCCCACACCTGCCAGGAAGTGTGGGGCGGCGACGCCCGCATGGGGTTCTCCGCGCTCGGCCCCGGCCAGGTGTACTGGTTCGCGCCGGTCACCGCCCCGGCGGGCTCGCCGCTGCCGACCGGGGCCGCCCTGGGCGAACACCTCGCCGCGCGGTACGCCGATTTCCCGTACCCCATTCCCGAGATCCTCCGGCACACGCCGGCCGCGGACATCATCCGCACGGACCTGTTCGAGCTGGCGCCGCTGCGGCACTGGTGGCGGGGGCGGGTGGTGCTGCTCGGGGACGCGGCGCACGCCATGACGCCGAACCTCGGCCAAGGCGGCGCCCAGGCGATCGAGGACGCTTACGCGCTGGCGGCGCGACTCGCGGACAGTGCCACGGCTGAGCAGGGGCTCGCGGAGTACCAGCGGCTGCGGCTGCCAAAGGCGCGCTGGATCGCGACGACGGCCGGCGGATCGGGCAGGCCGCCCACTGGCGTCGCCCCTGGCTCCGGCGACTCCGGGACGTGGTGATGCGCCTGACGCCGGGCTGGTGGAACGACCGGCAACTGGATCGGGTGTACGCGCTGAATTTCTGACGGGCCGCGGAGCGCGGCCGGCGTGCGGTCGCCTATCTGTTTCTCGCTGCTCCAAAAGGACGTGGACAGCTGAAAGAGGCCAGTGCAAATGTCGCGCTGGCCTTTTTCGTTTCCGCCTGCTTGACAACCGTGCATCTATTGGTAAAATCTTCTCATTCCTCCCAGCCTCTTTTTCCTCCTCACCGTTAGGGAGATGTAACATGAGGCACTGGATCGTTTTGGTGCTTGCAATTTGCTGGTTTGGTCCGCTAACTCGCATTGACGCTGGCTTCATTGACATAAGAGGCGGTAACACCACGGCAGCTTCCTGGGGACCGGGTGCGGCAGCCTACGGCCAGACTTTCACTGTGGCTGATGGCGATTCGTTGCTCCTCGACTACTCATTCAGCATCAGCAGCCAGAACTCCACGTTCCCGTTCGTTAGCCAGGTTTATGGCTGGAATGGACACAGTATCGTCGGGAACGCGCTATACACGAGTGATGTAATGTTGAGCCCGCCGCCGACAAATACCTTCACCCAGTACACGTTTTCTCCATCGATCGCTGTTACCCCCGGGCAGCAATACATCGCCATTGTCACCAACTACGTTGACGGTGTGTCCCTAGGTGACCCTGCGGACGGGTCAATCGGCGGCGCAATGTTGCTCAACTCCAACAATCCGTACACTGGTGGCAATTTCACATTTGCATCAGGGTCGGATATTCTTGGAGACTTGCGTTGGTCACCTGTCCTCGCCAATGAGGATGCAGTTTTTCACGCCGATTTTGGTTCGGCGGATGTAGTGACAGTCCCTGAACCAGCCAATTTCGTTCTTGCTTGTGCCGGAGGGGCGTGCTTTCTGTTCGGCATGTTCCGCAGACGGACTACCGGACGTAAATCGGACAAATCCAGGGCCATTCTGCCTGCCGAAAAGTTGTGACTTCTTGTCGTCGTGAACCTTGATACGTTGGCCTTGTCCTTTTAGAAAGTGGGCAGCGAAACACAGCTGGTGTTCGTGGTGAATTGGAGTTCTGGTGATGACTTACACTTGCAAGGCGGAACCGGGGCACATCAATTTTTCACCGACCGGATTCCGTCTGGTCGCGCAGGATATTATCCTCTGCTTTGAATCATTTAAACCCCAAGTGTTCTCAATCCTCCCCTTCTTTCTGTGCTGCCGCGCTATCGAGCTTGGGCTCAAGGCGCTGCACCTCGAAACTCGGTCGCAGAAGGAGGTTAAGGTTGACTTCGGCCATGATCTGAAGGCATTATATGACGCTTTACCCCCTGAAATGCGCACCCTTACTCCGTGCGAGGTTGAGTTACTGGAGAAGGCGAACACCCCGTATAAAGAAAAGGCCTTTGAATACATCCATCCCTTCGATGCAGGAATGGGATTCAGCCGGTTTCCCCCAATTCAGGATCTTGCTCTGTTAGCAAAGTGTGTCGTTGCTTTGACCGCGAAAGCGCAAATGCATTGAACAGCTTCAGAGAGGGGGGAAAGAGGGGGAAAAGGGTCCGGTTAGGTTTTCCTTGCAACTCCGGGCAGTCCCAGCGGCGATCCCGGGTGGAAGATCGGCCGGCAAGGTGCCAAATCTAAACGTGCAAAAAACTTGGCACTCTAGGCACCCTTGGCACCCTTGCTCTGACAGGCGGTGACCGCCGTTGCCCCTGCGTGCCACCCCCTGCGCCGCGCCGGCGCTTGCGACCGACCGTGCCCGACTCCGCCCCGGCGGCTTTTCTTGCAGGTGTGCCCCCTACGAAATAATGGGGGTGCAAGCCGATTCCCTCGGGGGAGGGCCGCCCGCTCTGCTGCGATGGCTGGTTCGGCTCAAGCGCTCTGCTTGCGGGCTAGCAGGGCACGGACTTCCGGAACCAAATCCGTCGGGACCGCCATCATCGTGACGCCTTCAGCCTGTTGGGCCGCCTCGATCTCGGCAAATTGCTCGTCTTCGGACTGGCGGTCGTAGTGGGCGATGACCTCACGGACACGCGCCTCATCCCAGCCAGGGGGAAACTTCTGCTCACTCATCCTGGTCACCTCCGTCGCCGCCGCCGAAACGCCTTCTTCGCTTTGCCGCGCAATTCATACGCGGTGATAACGAAGATGCTGTCGGGTTCGGCATCAGGAACGTAGATCACCTGCAGGTAGCGGCCTGCAAGCGTCTGCCCCAGTTTCATGCGCGAGTCACGGGCCGCCGGGAAATCGTCCCCAGGCGCGCGCATGACTTCGCGAACCTCGTCCTCCGTGACACCATGTCCGTAGATGTGCGGTTCGCCGCTTTCCGGGTCGTTATAAAAGCGGATTTCCATACACCCACTCCTTGGCCTCTTGCCCTCTTTCCCGTCATTGTACACGAACCGACGGGTCCAGAGCGAGGGTTTCCAGACACCGTGCTTGCCCAGGATACCGGTGAATGACTCGGCGGGAGGGAAAGGGGTCAGGATAGAAGGGAAAGTAGAAGGGAAAGGGGTCTGGTTAACCCCCGCGCGCGCGCGGGGGTTAACCAGACCCCTTTTCCGGTCCTTTTCCGCTCGGGGCAGGGGCGTCACTCGTCGTAACTGCGCCCGGGCATGAGTTCGATCGGGACGTAAATGACCACGCGGTGTGCCTCCTCGTCGATGACGTATGTGGCGCGCAGAAACGGCGTCTTGAAGACCCGGCTCTCGTACCGCTTGCCCTGCCACTCGACTTCACCCACCACCACCTCCCCGCGGTGGGGCTCCACGCGGAGGGTGTAGTAGATCAAATCCAGGGAGGGGCCGAAGTGGTCATCGGTGCGATACTGCAAGGATTCATCGAAGAGGACGTCGAGGGCCGCTTCGACGAAGCGGGGCAGG
Source organism: uncultured Gemmataceae bacterium (assembly GCA_963750165.1). Classification (GTDB taxonomy): domain Bacteria; phylum Planctomycetota; class Planctomycetia; order Gemmatales; family Gemmataceae; genus CAVVPN01. Next base: position 336,032 of record CAVVPN010000004.1, read on the forward strand.
TGGAGGGCGTAGGGCCGCTCAGGGTTTGGACTCACGGCGGGCGCGCCTCTCCCTGTATTCGCGGATCTTATCCCCCAGGTTGACCGGGCCGTGTTCTTCGATGTCCTGCAAGGCCTTGCCCAGGTTCTCGGGCGTGGACTTCTCCCGGGCCCACTTCAGGACCTCCTCCTGGACGTCAGCCTTTTCGGGGGAGGGGGGGGAGCAGATCACGATGGTGTGACCGCTCTCCAGCGTGGCCTTGATGGTCACGTTCCGGATCTTCAGGGTGGCCAGGGTGTCGATCAAAGCCTTGACGTGGTCGATGGAAATGTGCGTGAGCGTCAGCTTGGCGGTCGCGTTCGGGTCCGTGGCAAGTTCGGGGACGGGGGCGTCCGCCACTTCGCCCGACGAATGACCGACAAGGTAGCTTCTGAACCCAAGACGGTCGAGCTCCTGAGAGGCGCGCGACCCCGTCGATCCGGAACCGGGGAAGTACAGCAGGCGGCCGAGCGAGGGAGGTGCCGCGTAAATCGGGACACCTTCCAGTAGGTTGAAGTAGTTCCGGTAATACAGGTATGCCAGTTCAACAAAATCGTCCGGTGACCACACACCTCCATGGGCCAATTTGGCTTGTAGTCGGGCCAGTTCTTCTCGTTCTTTGCTCACGGCACATCTTCCCTTCACTCGTCGATCACGTACACGCAGTAGAGGGGAGGGACGTCGAGGGGGAAAGAGGTCAGGTTAGGTTTTCCTTGCAACTCCGGGCGGTCCCAGCGGCAATCCCGGGTGGAAGTTCGGCCGGCAAGGGTGCCAAATCTCGACGTGTAAAAAGTTTGGCATTCTTGGCTCCCTTGGCTCCCTTGCTCTGACAGGCGGTGACCGCCGTTGCCCCGGCGTGCCGCCCACCGCGCCGCGCCGGCGCTGGCGACAGACCGTGCCCGACCCGGCCCGGGCGCGACCCGGCGGCTTTTCTTGCAGATGTGCCCACAGTGTTACTCCCACCAGCCCCGCGTGCCCAGCCTGGCATCGCCTCCGGCCAAGATGCTCGCGTCAGGGTGAACGTCGGCCGGGGCCGATGGACGCCACTCCCATCGGCCCCGGCCGACGTTTGCCTGACGAAGCAGGAACCCGCCCCCAGCAGTACACCTGCCCGGCCGCCCCGGGTACAATCACCACTCGTCACCAAGGAACGAATCCCGGACCATCCGCAAGGACCATCCACCATGAAATGCCTGGGCCGAGTGAGTATCGCATTGGCCGGCGTGTTGCTGGCGGCGGCGCCGGCGCTGGCGCAGCCCGCGGCGCTGGACGCGAGCATCAAGAACCGCGCCGACGCCTCGTGGGAGCTGGCGAAAAAAATCTGGGCCTGGGCCGAGCCGGGCTATCAGGAGAAGCGCTCCGCGGCGCTACTGGCGGACACGCTGGAGCAGGCCGGCTTCAAGGTCGAGCGCGGCGTCGCCAAGATTCCGACGGCGTTTGTGGCGACGGTCGGCAGCGGCAAACCGGTGATCGGCATCATGGGCGAGTACGACGCGCTGCCGGGGCTGGCGCAGGACACGGTGCCGTATCGCAAGCCGCTGGCGGGCTCCGGCTACGGCCACGGTTGCGGCCATCATCTGTTCGGCGTCGCGGCGTTGTCGGCGGCGCTGGCGCTGGGCGAGCAGATAAAGGCGGGCAAGATCAAGGGCACGCTCCGCTTCTACGGCTGCCCGGCGGAGGAGGGCGGCAGCGCCCGCGTGTTCATGGTGCGTGCCGGTCTGTTCAAGGACTGCGACGTGGTGCTGCACTGGCACCCCGGCAACCGCAACAGCGCCAGCGCCAAATCGAACCTGGCGCGCATCGCCGTCAAGTTCCGCTTCCACGGCACCAGCGCTCACGCCGCCGGTTCGCCGGAGAAGGGCCGCTCCGCCCTGGGCGCCGTCGAACTGACCAACCACGCGACGGCGCTGCTGCGCGAGCACACGCCCGACTTCACGCGCATCCATCACGTCATCAGCGACGGCGGCGGCGCCCCGAACGTGGTGCCGGACTTCGCCGAGGTCTTCTACTACGTCCGCCACCCGGACGCCCAGGTCTGCCGCAAGATTTACGAGCGCCTGCTCAAGTGCGCCCAGGCCGGAGCGCTGGCGACGGAGACGAAGCTGGAGGTCGTGTATCTCGGCGGTACGGTGCAACTGCTGCCCAACGCGACGCTGGCGGACCTGGCCCGCGGTCACCTGAAGCGACTGAACGACCTGGAGTACGACGCCGCGGAGAAGCAGTTCGCGCTGCGGATTCAGGAGACGCTGGCGGACAGGGTGCCGCTGGAGAGCGTCGGCACCGTCGATGCGAGCGCCGGCGTGGAAGGCAAGGGTTCGACCGACGTGAGCGACGTGAGCTGGGTGGTGCCGACGGGCGGCTTCAACACGGCCTGCTGGGTGCCGGGGACGCCGGCGCACTCGTGGCAGGCGACCGCGGCGGGCGGCACCAGCATCGGCAAGAAGGGCATGCAACTGGCGGCGCGCGTGCTGGCGGCGATGGCGTGGGACCTGTTTCACGAGCCGAAGCTGATCGCCGCGGCGCGGGCGGAGTTCCGGCAGCGCCTGGCGGGGCGGACGCATGCGCCGCTGATCCTGCCCGGTCAGGAGCCGCCGCTGGACTACCGCAACCCGCCGACGCGCAAACTGCCGGCGAATTAAGCGTTCAGCAGTTTTGCCAGCAGGCCGCGCAGTTCGTCCTTACCGACGCCGCGGATCAGGAACTTCTTGTCCCGACTTTTGTCGCCACTCAGCAGCTCGACCTGCGAGCGCTTCAGCCCCAGCGCGTCGCGCAGCGCCTCGACCAGCGCCTTGTTGGCGCGGCCGTCCTCCGGCGGCGCGGTGACGGCGACCTTGAGCGCCCCGGCCTGCTCGCCCTGCACGCCGGCCTTGCGCGCCCCGGCTGCGCTCGCACCGGCAACACGCAGCCCTCCGCGTGGTCGCCGATCTCGATCACGACTCGACCCCCGGTTGTGGATCGGCGGAGCGTCGCCGGCGCAGGCGACGGGCCAGCGGCGGCAGGACCAGCGCGGCCGCCACGGCGTAAACCGTCAGGTCGCGCGGCGCCGGCGCGGCGACGTACTCGAAGTTCGTCGGCCGCTTGACGGTGCTCTGGTCGGCGTCGCGGGAAAAATACACATCCGCCGGCGCCGCCTCGTAAGGCCAGTTGTCCTCGAATTCCGTCAGCCACCATTCCGCCGGCCCCGTGTTTTCCGGCAGTTTCAGCAGTTCCAGGATTTTCTGGCGGTCCGCCGCCTTGAGCCGGTTCGCCCAGGCGACCTTTTTTTTGCTCCAAAGCTCGCCCTTCACCTCGCCCTTGTAGCGGGCCTCGGCGATGAAGTAGATCCGCAGAAGCCGTTGTGTCGCGCCCAGCTCCGCGGCGGATTTTTTGGGGTCTGGCTCGCGGTATGGGAACAGCGGCCGCTCCGTGTGGAAGCTGATGCGCAGTGCCCCGGCGGCGACAGTCTTCTGATCCTTCTCGTCCTTGCCCTTCGCCACCTTGAGGGCGGTGAATTTCCAACCCTGGTCCACGTAGGGCTTGGCCCAGGCCGCAACCTCCGGCGAATAGGCGTAGCCATTCTGCTTCAGCCAGGTGACGAGCACGTCAGCGGTGTCTGCCTCCAGCACGACCGCGTTGAAGCCGGCCACCAGCTTTTCCTGGAGCACGCGCACCTCTGGCGGCGCGGCCAGGCGCTCCGACGATGGCATGGTCGCGCCACAGCCGCAGCTGAAATTGGGGAGCCAAACCCGGCGCTCCACCTCCGGCGCGGTCAACTTCGCCAGGTACGGGAAGGCGTCGTTACCGGACTCGTCCAGCGTCGGCTGCGACGGCGACGGCACAATGAAGCCGAAGTCGTCGGCCGCGCTCTTGAAGGACGCCTGGCGGATGAAGTGCTGCGTTTTCGTGGCCGCGTCCCAGATCAGGATGACGGTCTGGTCGGCGTTGACCACTGGCTGGTTGAACCGCGGCGCCGGGCAGCACGCCGGCGCCGGCAGCGACCCGAACGCCACCAGCAGGAACGCCCCTGCCGGGATCAGGACGAAAAGCGATCGCACCGTCATGGACGAATCTCCTTGCACGAGTTTACGGGCTCAACGCAGGTCCGCCATTGTACGCGCGGCGGTCGCTCGCTGACGAGGGCAAGTTGTGCGTCGCGCCCGGCTTCCCCTACCATGAACGGAGGAAAGGAGCAAGCCGCATGCGTTATTCCGTGGTCGTGTGGGACTTCGACGGCACCCTCGCCGACACGCTGGCGCTGGCGGTGGCCACGTTCAACGGCCTGGCGGCGCGGCACGGCTTTCTGCCCATCGACGATCCCGCCGCCACCCGTGGCCTCGGTATGCGTGCCTTCCTGCGCCGGCACCGCGTGCCGCTGCTACGGGTGCCGCTGCTGATGCGCACCTACCTGAGCCAGGTCCGCGAGCAGATGGCCGCCGTGCGGCTGTTCGATGGCGTGCCGGAACTGCTCCGCGGTCTGCGGGCGGACGGCCTGCGGCTGGGCGTGCTGTCGTCGAACACGGCGGAGAACATCGGCGTCTGCCTGCGCGCGAACGGGGCCGATGACCTGTTCGATTTCGTGGTCGGTTACCCACGGCTGTTCGGTAAGGCGCGGGCGCTGCGGCGACTGCTGCGCCGCGAGGCCGTCGAGCCGCGGCGCTTTCTGTACGTCGGCGACGAGGTGCGCGACGTGGAGGCGGCACACAAGGCTGGTGTGGACGCCGCCGCCGTCACCTGGGGTTTCAATGCGCCGGAACTGCTCGCCGCACTGCGACCCACCTTCCTTTGGTCGCGGCCGGAACAGGCGCTCGCCGACCTGCGGGCCGACGATTCCCACCCGGCGTCTTGACCCCGCTTGGCCCCTCGCTGGCGCTCGGGCTCGGCTCCACGCGGCAAATTCGTCTAGCCTTCAAGGTCGCCTTTGGGCTATCTTCGCGAGGCACGGACGGACCCTTGCCGAGAGGAGGCATTCTCATGCCGACCCTGCTGGTCATCGACGACGAGCCCAACCTGCTCTACTCGCTGGAAAAGAGCCTGCGCTCCGAGACCCTCGAGGTGCTGACGGCGGCCACCGGCAAGCAGGGCCTCGACCTGGCGCGGCGGCACCGGCCCAACGCGGTCCTGCTCGATGTCCATCTGCCCGACCTGTCCGGCCTTGACGTGTTTGACCAGCTTCGCCAGATCGACCCACGACTGCCAGTCATCGTCGTCACCGCCTTCACCACCACCGAGACCGCCATTGAGGCCACCAAGCGCGGCGCCTTTGAATATCTGCTCAAGCCGGTCGATTTTCACCAGCTTCGCGCCGCCGTCAGCCGTGCCGTCGAGGTCAACCGTCTGGCGAGCGTGCCGGCCGTGTTCGACGATGCCGAGCCGCCCGCCGGCGACGTGGACCACATCGTCGGCAACTGCGCCGCCATGCAGGAGGTCTACAAGCTCATCGGCCGGCTGGCGCCGCAGGACGTGACCGTGCTGGTGCTCGGCGAGAGCGGCACCGGCAAGGAACTCGTCGCCCGGGCATGTACCAGCACAGCCGCCGTGCCCGTGGCCCGTTCGTGGCGATCAACTGCGCCGCCATCCCCGAGACGCTGCTGGAGAGCGAGCTGTTCGGCCACGAGCGCGGCGCCTTCACGGGCGCCGACCGCCAGCGCATCGGCAAGTTCGAGCAGGCCCACCAGGGCACGATCTTCCTGGACGAGATCGGCGACATGTCGCCGGCCGCACAGGCGCGGATGCTGCGACTGCTGCAACAACGGCAGTTCCAGCGCGTCGGCGGCGATACGACCATTGAGGCGAACGTGCGCGTCATCGCCGCCACCAACCAGAACCTGGACGAGGCCGTGGCCGGTTGCCGCTTCCGCCAGGATTTGCTGTACCGCCTCAACGGCTTCACCGTGCGACTGCCGCCGCTGCGCGAACGGCGCGGCGACATCCCGTGCCTGGTGGAGCACTTCATCCGTGTGTGCAACCGCGAGCTGGGCCGGCAGGTTCACGCCGCGTCGGCCGAGACGCTGGGGCTGCTGGAGGCACATGACTGGCCGGGCAACATCCGCGAGTTGCTGAGCACGATCCGCTACGCCGTGGTGCAGGCGCCGGGCGAAATCCTGACGCCGGGGTGCCTGCCGGAGCAGTTCCGCGGCGGCCCGTCGCCGGCCCGCGCCGCGCAAGCCGCGCGCGAGGCGGCATTGAACCTGTCCGGCTTCGTGCTGGGGTTGATCCAGTCCGGGGCGCCCGACGTGTACCGCCGGGTGTGCCTGGAAGTCGATCGCGCCGTCATGGACACGGTGCTGCGGCACACGCGCGGCAACCAACTCCAGGCGAGCGAACTGCTCGGCATCTCACGGACGACTCTGCGAGCCAAGCTGCGCGCCCTCGGCCTGGCGGTGGAGAAGCAGTTGCAGGCGGGTTCTGGTCAGGGTGGCTAGAATCTGGTCAAGCGCCCAGAACCGCAGGCCGGCGCCCGCCCCACGGCCCGCGCAGCCCGCGCGAAGGCCGCGGCCGCAGCGGCGGCGAAAAGCTCTGAATCGACAGCGATTTCGGGGCAAAAACAGACAATGTGTGGAGTTTGCTGGTCGCGGGGGACGGTGGTACGGCGTTTGCTGTAGAAGGGAACGCCTTTCGCTCCGCACCCCGCATGGAGGCGGAAGCATCGCGCCCGTTCAAGGACGGAGGGATTCAGACCCATGATACGTATGTCGGTCCTGTTCGCCAGCGCCCTTGCGTGTTGGTTTGTGTGCCCCGGTTCCCACGCCCGGGCCGAGGATGTGACCTGGTCGTACAGCTGGACCGGCACGTCGGAGGTGCTCAACAGCAACGGCGGCGGCGTGAAGTTGCTCCTCGGTTCCGGCACGTACAACAACAACCAGAACGGCGTGACCGCGGCCCTGCTCCAGGCGTTCGGGCCGGCCGGGAACATCGTCAACGGCCAGTACACGCTGAGCGTCCACATCCAGGACAATGCCACCAAGGACTTCACGGACCTGACGTTCCACGGCGTGTTGAACGGCCCAACGAACCTCGGGTTGCAGAACACGTTCAGCGCTCCGGTCGCCCAGACGGGCCTGGTCGGGGCCAACAACTTCGGGGTGGTCATCGGCCTGTACATTGCGCCCGGGCCGACCGGCTCCGGCGTGCAGGGTGTGCTGGCCACGAACGTGGTGGTGACGCCCAGCGTCAACGGCGGCAGCGGCAACAATGGCGGCACCCAATCGTCTGGTTCCGGATCCGGTTCCGGTTCCGGTTCCGGCTCGGGCCCCGTTTCCCAGGTGCCGGAGCCATCCGCGCTGGCCCTCGGCACCGTCGGCGCCATCGGAGCGGGCCTCGTGCTTTTCTTCCGTCGCCGGCGCGGGAACCGAACCACGGTGGTCGTCGGCGTGTGATAGCGAATCGGCCAGGAAGGTTCGTGGTTGGTCGGAGCCCGAGCGCCAGCGCGGAGCAGAGTTGGCCCCGCGCTGGCGCTCGGGCTCCGACCCACGCGGCAAGCGGCGGCAAAAACCCCGTCAGAACTGAAAGTAAATGAACGCCCGCGTCATGGTCGGCCCAAAGGCAACCACGAGCACCACAGCAGCAACATACGCCCCCGCTCGCAGCGGCGCCGGCAGCCGCAGGACGCCGCAGGGGATGCCGCGCAGGCCGCTGAACAGGTGGCCCAGCGCCACCAGCCCCACCAGCGGCGGCACCGACGCCGGCACCGCCCAGGTGCCTCCCACCGCGCTACCGCCCAGCCACGCCGCCTGCACCAGCCAGCAGCCCGCCCAGTTCTCCGACCGCACCAGAATCAAGCCCACCGCCACCAGCACGAACGTCGCCGCCACCGCCAGCGCCCGGTACGGTATCGATTCCCGCAACCGCTCCGCCCACGCCCTGCCGTCCAGCGCCTGGTTCAGTAGCCGGTGCAGCACCAGCAGCACGCCATTGTAAAAGCCCCACAACACATAGTTCCACGTGGCGCCGTGCCACAGGCCGCACAGCGTCATGGTCAGCAGCAGGTTCAGCAGCAGCCGCACCGAACCGCGCCGGCTGCCGCCCAGCGAGATGTACACGTAGTCGCGCATCCATGTGGACAGTGAGATATGCCAGCGCTTCCAGAACTCGGTGATACTGCCCGCCAGGTACGGGAAGTCGAAGTTGCGCGGCAACTCAAAGCCGAACCACTTGGCGCAGCCGACGGCCAAATCGCTGTAGCCGCTGAAGTCGCAGTAAATCTGGCCGGCATAGGCCAGCACCGCCCAGCGCAGCGTCGCCGCGTCGTACAGCCCCGGGTTGGCAAACACCACATCGACGAACTGACCCAGCGCGTCGGCGATGAACACCTTCTTGAACAGGCCAAGGATGAACCAGTGCAGCCCCTCGACCACCTGGGCGGCGCTGGCGCGCGGCGGCCGCTCCATCTGCGGCAGGAATTCGATCGCGCGCACGATGGGCCCCGCCACCAGCTGCGGGAAGAACGCCACGAACAGGCAGAAGTCACGCAGGCAGCGCACCGCCGGGATTTTCTTGTGATACACATCCAGCGTGTAGCTGATGCCCTGGAAGGTGTGGAAGCTGATGCCCAGCGGCAAGATGATGTTGAAGGTGCGCGGCGGCACACTCAGGCCGAGCCAGTGCAGCAGGGCGGCGCTGTTGTCGTAAGCGAAGCAGGTGTACTTGAAGAACGCCAGGAAACCGAGGTTGCTGACGATGCTGACCCACAGCCAGGCGCGGCGGCGGCCCGGCGTCGCGGCGTCCTCGATCAGGCGGCCGGCCCAGTAATCGACCACGCTGGTGAACAGGATGACGCCGATGAACCAGGGGCTCCACGACATGTAGAACACCCAGCTGGCCACGAGCAGAAAGCGGTACTTGTGCGTCCGCGACGGCAGCAGGTAGTAGCCCAGCAGCACGACCGGCAGGAACAGCAGAAACGCCTGACTGGTGAAGTTCATGACCTGCCCCCCAGCACGGCCAGCTGTTGCCGCAGCCACGTCGTCAACCGGGCGGTGCCGTGGGCGTTGAGATGGACCAGGTCGGCGAAGTCTGCATCCGTGGCGTCGAGGACCGCCCGGCTGGCGCGGAGCACACGCAGGCGGCGCGTCCGCTCCAGCTCCGCCAGGGCGGCCCGGTAGGCGGCGAACTCGCGCGGGTGTAGCGACTCCTCCAGATCCCTGCTGACCGGCATATCCACCAGCACCAGTTCCACGCCGTGACGGACGCACCAGTCCTGCAATTCCAGCAGGTAGCGCACGTGGCCGCCGCCGACATGGAAGTGGTCCAGGTAGTTGAACGGCGGCAACTTCTCCCCGGGCGCCTTGAAGTCGGTCAGGCGGCTCCGCTGGAAGCGCGGCTGCGGGGCGAAACCGTTGGGGTGGTCCATGGCGCTGGCGTAGCGCAGGTTCTCGCGGGCCTCGGCGGCCTCCTTCGGATAGGTGCCCGGCAGCGCGGCGTCCAGGCGGGAGCAGGCCCACAGGCGGATGCCGTGGCGGAAGTGGTACAGGCTCCACAACCGCTCCAACCGGGGCTTCAGCCAGTGGCGCAGGCACCATTCCAGCGACTCGGGCCGGTGGCGGGCGAAGTCCGGCATGTCGGAGGCGGTCAGGAGCGAGTGCGGGCCGTGCGGTTCACTGCGGCCGTCGTTCACGTCGCTGGCGGTGATGCCGTAGACGAGCACGCGCGGCGGCGCGGCAGCCCCGTGCTTGACCGCGTGCCAGACTTCTGTGGTCGTGGCGCCGGGCAGGCCGAGGTTGAACGGGTGACGCAACGGGGTGCCGCGCCAGCGCAGGCCGGTCAGCGCCGTGGTGTCGATGCCCTCGCTGACGGGGGAGCCGCCGATGACCAGCAGGTCCGGCCGCTGGCGCCGGCACTGGCGGACGCGGGCGCGATAGTCATCCGGGGAGTAGGCGTTCCAGACATCGCGGTGGGCGGCCACGACCACATCGACCGCCACCAGGCCCGCCAGGAAAAACACGAGCACGCGGTAGCGCCGCCACCGCTTCCACCAACCCGGCCTGTCCTGGACTGCGTCCATGCAATCCCCTCCGTCAAACTACCTGCGTCGGCTCATTCCTTCATTGATTCGGAAAGCGCGGCGCGGCGGTTGAAGGCCAGACGCTGGCACAAGCTGATCCGGGTTCCGAGTTTGCCGGTTGTGCGGCGTTTGCTGAATGCACCGGCGTCGGCGCTTCGTATGAAACCTTGCTGCGTACGCTGAGCGCGCAAGATTCGCCCTGCGTTGGCAACGTCGGGCGCCGGTCGGCGCGGCTGAACCCGGGAGAGCACTCCCTGGCGCCAGGCGTTCTTCATAGCCGAGCCGGGCCGCGATTCCAGCGACCCGGTGCCCTTGCCGCGGCAATCCCCTACAACAACCGCATGGGATTGGACCCTAACTTTCGCCGAAGGAGCAAGCCATGAAACGATTCGCACTGGCGGCACTGCTGGTCGGTTTGTTGACCGCCTCGTCGAGCCAGGCGCAGGAGAAAAACCCCGTGGTGATCATGGAAACCAACATGGGGACCATCAAGATCGAGCTGTTCAAGGACAAGGCGCCCATCACGGTCAAGAACTTTCTGGACTACGTGGACAACAAGTTTTACGACGGCACCATCTTCCACCGCGTCATCCCGAACTTCATGATTCAGGGCGGCGGCATGGAACCCGGCCTCAAGGAGAAGCAAACGAAAGCAGCCATCAAGAACGAATCGACCAACGGCCTGTCGAACCAGCGCGGCACCATCGCCATGGCACGCACCAACGTGCCGGACAGTGCCACGTCGCAGTTCTTCATCAACGTCAAGGACAACACCTTCCTCGACCGCGCCAACGCCGGCGACAAGGTCGGTTACTGCGTCTTCGGCAAGGTCATCAGCGGCATGGACGTGGTGGACAAGATCAAGGCCGTGCAGACCGCCAACCAGGGGGGTCACGGCGACGTGCCGGTGCAGAACGTGGTCATCCGCGCGGTGCGGCGGGCGAACTGACGCAGGTTGGCGGCGGGCGCGGGGTGGCTCGCGCCCGCCGCCGGGCATTTTGGCTGGAAACGGAAGGGGACATCATGAAGCGCTGGTTGCCGGCGATGTTGTTGCTGGCGGGACTCGGGCTGTCGGGCTGCGGCGACGACGCCAGGAACAAGGACAAGAGCAAGTCGGAGCCCTCCGGCAAGAACCCGGTCGTGCTCGTCGAAACCTCGATGGGCAACATCAAAATCGAGTTGTTCGAGGACAAGGCGCCCATCACGGTCAAGAATTTCCTGGACTACGTGGACAGTAAGCATTACGACGGCACCATCTTCCACCGTGTCATCCCGAACTTCATGATCCAGGGCGGCGGCATGGAACCCGGCCTCAAGGAGAAGCAGACGAAAGCAGCCATCAAGAACGAGGCCGGCAACGGGCTGCTGAACCAGCGCGGCACCGTCGCCATGGCGCGCACCAACGTGCCGGACAGCGCCACCGCCCAGTTCTTCATCAACGTCAAGGACAACACCTTCCTCGACCGCGCCAACGCCGGCGATGGCGTCGGCTACGCCGTCTTCGGTCGCGTCATTGAGGGCATGGACGTGGCCGACAAGATCGTGAACGTCCCGACCTTCAGCGGTGGTGTGCCGCAGCACGACGTGATCATCAAGTCTGTGCGGCGCGTGGATTCCTGATCGTGGGGCAGGCTTTCCAGCCTGCCGTGAGATTGGCAGGCTGGAAAGCCTGCCCCACGGGGGTATCGACATGAGCGGTGTGCAAGCGAGCCGCATCGGCGGTGCTGCGGCAGTGTTTCTGCTGGTCAGCCTGGCGGCGGCGCAGCCAGGACCGCTGCCGCCGATCAACCCGGCGGCGGCGCGGCTGGAGCAGACCATCACCGAACTCGACGGCCCCGGCTGGGCCATCGCTGGCGGCAGCGGCAGCGGTATGCTGGCCGCCGCGTGTGAGAACGACGCCGTGCATTTCTGGCACCGCGACGCCGTGCTCGGCTTCCGCGCCGGCAGCGGCCCGACCAACACGCTGCGCGGCCACGGCGGCCCGGTGACGCACCTGGCCTGGCACGGCGGTCGCGTTCTGGCGTCCGCCAGCGCCGACAAGGTGCTGCTCTGGTCGGCCGCCGACGGCAAGCTGCTGCACACGCTGCCGATGCCGCGGACGCTACGGGCGCTGGCCCTGTCGCCTGACGACAAGCTGCTGGCCACCGCCGGCGACGATCCGACCGTGACGCTGTGGGACACGACCACCGGCAAGCCGGCCGCGACGCTCAGGGATCACAAGGACTGGGTGCGAGCGCTGGTCTTCAGCGCCGACGGCAAGCAACTGGCCTCGGGCGGACACGACGGCCTGGTACGGTTGTGGGACGTGGCCGCCGGCAAAAAGGTGCGCGACCTGCCCGGCACGCAGACGCCGCCGCCGAAGACGCCGCCGGACCCCGCCGTCATCACAACGCTGTGCTTCAGCCCCGACGGCAAGACGGTGGCGGTCGGCGCGCTGGAGGGACCGATCAAGCTCATCAACGCGGTGGACGGCAAGCTGCTGCGGCCGCTGGCGGGGCACGGCAGTGCGGTGACGGGGTTGGCGTTCCACCCGGGCGGAGGTGTGCTGGCGTCGGCGAGCAAGGATCGGACGGTGCGGTTGTGGAACCCCGCCAACGGCCAGGCGCTGAAGGTGCTGGACGGCCACACCGCGTGGGTGCAGGGCGTGGTGTTCCTGACGCGGGGGACGCGGCTGGCGTCGGTGGGGGCGGACCGCACCGTGCGCATCTGGGAGTTGATGGAGCCGACGAAGAAATAGCCCCGACCGCGGAGGGCTCGCGGCCGGGGCCGATGGGAACGTTATTTCACGTCGATGCTTTTGAGGACATCGCCACCCCCACTCGTCTGGGCGGCCAAGCCAGCCTTCATAAAGCGTTCCATGCTGGCCTTCAGTTTGTCCTCGTACTTCTTCGTCATCTGCTCCTTCTTCTCCTTCGGCCAGGCATCCATGACCTTGGCGTTTTCCTTGGCACGCTTCGCCAGCGCTTCGAGTTTGGGCTTGGCAGCCGTGGCGGTGTCCTTGTCCTTCACCTTCTCCAGTTCGGCAGTCATCTCGTCCATGATGGCGATCTGTTCCTTTGCGTAATCATCGTCGCTCTTGGCGCAGCCCACGACCACGCACGCAATCAGCAGGCCACATCCGACCCACGCGAACTTATTCATTGCGGACTCCAGGTTTCCCAGAGATTGGGGTACGGCCGACAGCCAACGTTGGCTGTGCCAAACTCATGAATAGGAAATCCGCGGGATTCGCACAGAGCTGTCACTCTGCCGGCTCGATGGTGGCGGACATCGAGCCCTGGCAGCGCGGGATGTCCTTGTCCGGCCCGAAGGCATGGATCTGGTCGCGCTTCAGCTCGGCCCGCTCCCGGCTCGTCGTGTCCACGATGACGCGGCCCCGGGTGTGGACCTCGTAGGCCATTAGAAAACCTTTCTCGCGCGGATGGCCGAACAGCTGCTGCAACATGCCGATCACGTAGTCGAAACTGTGGTCGTCGTCGTTGTGCAGGATGACGTGGTACGGCGGCTGCTTGCGCTTCTGCTCTTTTTCCTTGCGCCGCCGCGCGGTTTCCGGAACGGTGACGGTCGTTTCGATCATGGTGGTGCCTCAACTCGCTTACAAGGAAGTTCTACAGCGCCCGACCGAAGCACACAACGGTGATGTCATCATACTGCTTGCAGCCCAGTGCGTGCTGCTTGACGGCCTGCACCAGCCGGTCGCCGATGGCCTTCGGCGTGAACGGGCCTCCCGCGATGGCCCGGCGGGTGCCCTCCATGTGGAACTCGGCGTCCTGGCGGTTGCGGGCGTCGGTCACGCCATCGGTGAACTGGATCACGCAGTCGCCCGGTTGCAGCGGCACCGTCACCCCCTCATATGGCACATCCTCCTGGATGCCCAGCGGCAGGCCCGACAGGTCGTGATTGAACGCCTCCTCGACCGCGCTGCGCGCGTGGCGGTACACCAGCGGCGGCAGGTGGCCGGCGTTGACGAACGTCACCGCATGCGCCGCCGGGTCCAGCAGTCCCGCGGACAGCGTCACGAAGCGGTCGAGCAGCCCCGCCTCCTGCATCAGCAGGTTCAGTTTGCAGATCGCCCCGGCGGCGTCTGGCTCGGTGAGCAGGCTGAAGCGCGCGTCGGAGCTGACCTTGGCCATCAGCAGCGCCGCCGGCACGCCCTTGCCGGCCACGTCGCCGAGCATCACCCCCAGCCGGCCGTGCGGCAGCGGAATGAAGTCATAATAGTCGCCGCCCACCTCCAGCGCCGACTCGTAGTGGGCGAAGAACTCGTAACCGGCGATCTGCGGCAGCCGCCTGGGCAGGAAGCTCAACTGCACCTGCTGGGCCAGGCGCAGGTCGCGCTCCAGGCCGGCGCGGGCAACCATTTGCTCGTGCAGCCGGGCGTTCTCCACCGCGACGGCCGCCTGGCCGGCGACCCCCATCAGCAATCTCAGGTCGTCCTCCTTGAACTTCTTGTCGCGCGCCTGCGTGTCCACCTGGATGACGCCGAACGCCTTGCCGGTGCTGCGCATCATCAGCGGGGCGCACATGACCGAGCGGATGCGGCAGTCGGCGATGCTCTGGCTGAGGTCGAAGCGCTTGTCGGCGCTGGCGTCCTCGCTGAGGATGGCCTGGCCCTTGGCCAGACATTCGCGGACGATGCTCTTGCTGAAGCGAGCGCTGCTCTCGTCAGCGGCCCGCCGGGTCTTGATGACCTTGGGCACCAGCGCCAGGCGGTCGCCTTCGGCCTCGTCGAAGATGACGAAGCCGCGGTCGGCCTGGCGGAAGACGCCGAACAGGCTGTCCACGATCTTGGGCAGCAGCTGGTCCTGGTTGAACGTCGTGGTCAGCTCGGTGGCGATGCCAAGCAGGATGGCCAACTTCTCGGCCGGCTGTGTCTCCAGGATTTGCTTGCTGCTGTGGCTGGCGAGCGTCGCCTCAACGGTGCTGGAGCTTTCCTCCTCCTCGGTCTCGGAGCCCCGCCTGCCCTTGCTGAGGTCCGCGGGCAGCGGCGGCTTGTCGAAGAAGGCGAAGATGTTGTCGCAGATTTTGATCTGGTCGTTGTGCTTGAGAGGCGTGCTCTTCTTGACATCCTGGTTGTTGAGCTGGGTGCCGTTGCGGCTGTTGTTGTCCTCGATAAAGTACTTGCCATGCACGCAGCGGATGACGGCGTGTTCCCGGCTGACGGCGGGCAAGTTGATGACGATCTGGCACTCGGCATTGCGGCCCAAAATGATCCTGTCCCCACGTAGGGGGAATTCGGCGTCCTGGTTGGCGCCCTTGATTACTTTGAGGGAGGCCATCACGGGCATCTCCAGCGAGGTCGGCACAGGGATCACAACCGTAGGCTCCCTGCGAGGGGGAGAATTAGGAGATTGTACCGCGGCGGCGGCGGCGATTCAAGAATGGCGCCGGTTCTCGATGCTGCCGTTCTGCCGCAGCCGGGATTGCCAGGGCTGTTACCCGGTTGGGGTTGGAGAAACGGCGTGGAGTAGGTATGTCTTATCCGGGCTGAACCAGAGGAGGTTGCCATGACCGAACAGGAATGGCTGTCCTGTACCGAGCCTGATGACCTGCTGGAGTTCTTGCGCGACCGTGCGACTGACCGGCAATTCCGGTTGTTCGTGTGTGCCTGCTGCCGCCGTTTTTTGCCGCTGCTGCCGAAAAAGCCAGCGCATGACCGGCGGCTCTGCGAAAAGGCCATCGATTACGGGGAGCGCTTTGCCGACGGAGCCGTTACTCGTAAAGAACTGATCGCGGCCTTCGATGAACAGGACTGGGCGAACGTCAGTCACGACGGCTACCTGGCCGCCACGGCGGCTCGGACGGCGGTTTATACCGAAATCGCGGGCAGCACCCGACCCATGCTGCGAGGCCGTAACCTGATCGCTCATCCCGCCTCCGAGGCCGCGGAATACTCCCGCACCGTCGTCGGTCGGTTGCTGGCGCAGAGCCCGAGTGCAAAAGGCAGCACGCCCACTTCCAGAAAACGCCTGGCCACCATTACCGAGAAGCGCTATCAGGTGGCGGTGCTGCGCGACCTGTTCGGCAATCCGTTTCACGCCGTTCCCCCCGCGGAAGACAGGAAAGCGTGGGCCCGCAAGCAGCGACAGTGGCTGGCCTGGAACGAGGGCTGTGTCCCGAAGCTGGCACGCACCATCTACGACGAGCGCTGCATTGAGCGCCTGCCCATCCTCGCGGACGCCCTGGAAGAAGCGGGCTGTTCGCAGCCCGAACTCCTCGCGCACTGTCGCGGTCCCGGGCCGCATGGTCGTGGCTGTTGGGTGGTGGATCTCCTTTTGGGGATGGCGTAACGGTCATCCGACCGCCTGGGAATTGTACGAGCGTCGCGGGCATTGGGGTTGTGGGTAGGGAGCGGGCGCGGCCCCTGGGGCTGGCAGGGGTGTCGGTGAAATGAGATGAAACGCAAGCCCTCCCTGGCACTATCTTCATTGTACCGCCCAGCCCGCTCCCAGGGAACCGCCCCACCATCACGGACGACTGGTCTGGACAATCCCTCACCTGGGCGGTATGTCCTCTGCCGCCAGAAAAGGAGGGGCTCGTGTCCACGAACCGTCCGTCGGCGTTCGCTCGCGCCGTCTCCCGGTGCCGCTTCGTGCTGGCTCTGCTCGCCGCCCTGCTGCCGGCCGCCACCCACGCCCACGAAGTCCCCGATTATTTGCCGCGTTATGACCTCGACATCAAGCTCGACTTGGCCGGCCACCTGGTCACCGTCACCGAGCGCGTGCAGTGGACCAATCCGCACCGCCTGCCCACCGACAAGCTCATCTTCAACGTCTCCTCCAACTACACGGTGGACCTTGACCAGATCGGCCTGCTTGCCAAGACGCTCGAAATCCTCCGCCTCGCCCCCAGCGACGCCCTTGACTTCGGGCCGCCGCCGTTCCAGCTACAGAAGGCTACCCTCGCCGGCGGCTCGGCCCTGAAGCACCAGTTTCAGGCTGACAACAAGACCGCCCTGGAACTCCAGCTGCCCCACCCGGTCAACGCCGGCGACAGCGTCACGGTGGAGTTGCAGTTCACCGTGCGGTTGCCGCAAAAGCAGGGCCGCTGGGGTCAGTGGAACGGCATCACCTTCCTGGCGCAGTGGCTGCCGGTGGTCGCCTTCTACAACGACCAGGGCTGGCAACCGGCCCCGTTCATCCCCTGGCACCAGCCGTTCTTCAACGAGGCCGGCGTCTACACCGGCACCATCACACTGCCCGAAGGGCAGATCCTCGGCTCCACCAGTTTCTTCATGGAGGAGTGGAAGCAATCCGATGATCCAACTACCGGCATCCCCACCTACCCCCAGCGTCGGGTGCGCATCGCCCCGGTCGTGGCCCGCGATTTTTCGCTGTTCTGCTGCGACCGCTACCAGGAATACATCGGCTACGCTGGCGACACGCGCGTCCGCGTGCTGACGCTGCCGGAACACGAGTTCTACGGCAAGGAAATGGTGCGCATCGCCTGCGAGGCCATCCCGATCTACGAAGACTGGTTCGGCCCCTATCCGTACCCGCAACTGACCATCGTGGAAGCGCCGTTCGGCTGGAACGGCAACGAGTGCGGCGGCATCATCATGATCGACTCGCGCGTCTGCGGCTTCCCGTCGCTGGCGAAGCACTTCGTCGATAGCCTGTTGTCGCACGAGATTTGCCATCAGTGGTGGTACAACGTGGTCGGCACCAACGGCTACGCCGAGACCTGGATGGACGAGGGCCTGGCGGCCTACTTCGGCACCAAGATCATGGACGTGAAGCATGGCCGCAACAACCCGCTGCTGAACTACCCCGACGCGCTCCAGTGGCTGCCGCAGATCTACCGCGACGACTACCGGCACACCATGCTGTGGGGCGTGATCCGCCGCGGCGAGCTGAGCCCGGTGGTGCAGCCGATGCCGAAGTTCGGCCACCTCATCAACCTGACCTCGATGACCTATGACCGCGGCTCCAAGGTCGTCGCCATGCTGGAGCAGCGCCTCGGCGAGCAGGCGTTCCTCAAGTTCATGCAGGGCATCTACAAAAAATACTACTTCCGCATCCTGCGCGTCGCCGACTTCCAGCGCGAGCTGGAGGCGTTCTCGAAGGCGCCGTGGGACGATTTTTTTCGTCACTGGCTGTACGGCACCGACATGGTGGACTGGGCGGTGGAGAAGGTGGAGCTGGAGCCGCTGGGCAAGCCGCACCGTGGCGGCCCGCAGCCGGCCGGCGGCTTCGTCGAGGCGCTGAAGCGCTTGGCCCCTGCGCCCGCCAGCCGCACCGCGTCATCGTCCACGTCCGCCAGAAGGGCACCTGTAACGAGCCAACGGTCGTGGGCTTCCACCTCAACGACAGCGAGGATTGTCAGGTGCGAGTGCCGATCACCGTGACCCCGGGCCTGCAACTCAAGGACGATCAGATGTGCGTCCTGGGCGGCCAGGACGGGGAGGTGCGCATCGAGATTTTGCTGCCGAGCCGGCCGACGCAGGTGACCATCGACCCGGACCAGATCTTGATGGACGGCAACCCGTTCAACAACACCTGGCAGCCGCGGCTGCGCACGCGCGTGACGCCGATGTACACCATGCTCGACGAGTCGGACCTGTCCAACCGCTACGAGCGCTACAACGTCATCATCGGCCCGTGGCTGTACGGCTCGGCGTACAACGACCCGTGGTACACGCGCTCGGCGCTGGTGGGGCTGCGCCGGTCTGTACCAGACGCAGAACTTTTACACGGGCGTCTTCCTGGCCTACCGCACCGACGACCGCAACCTCGTCGCCGGCGCCGACGGCATGATCGACCACTGGCCGTTCGCGCACACGCAGGTCGGCTTCAACTTCGAGCGCAGCCTGACCAGCCTCGACAACACCTGGGGCCAGAACAGCCGCGGTGCGCTGTACTTCCGCTACGTGATGATGTACGGGGACAGCATGTACCTGCCGCCGTTCCAGTACGTTGAGGGCTTCGTCGGCGCCCAGGACCGCATCGTCCTGCCGCCGCGCAATCCGGCGCCGGAACTGCAGAACTACGAGCGCCAGACTTTCACGGGCGTCCACTACCATCAATATTTGCTGACGCCGTACTGGGACCCGGAAGGCGGCTTCGCGCTGGACACGTCGTACATCGCGGGCCTGCCGATCCTGGGGGCGCTGCGCGGGTACAACCAGTTGAACGGCCAGTTTTCGTTCGTCAAGACGATGCCGGACTGGCTGGGCTGGACACGGAACGTGCCGGGGCTGAGCTGGTTCATGGACACGCGGCTGGCGATGCGGGCGTACGGGGCGGGGGCGCTGCCGGATACCGCGCCGCTGTTCCCGCTGGGCGGCGGCAACCTGTTCCGCGGCTTCGACGTGCAGCAGCGGCAGGGCAACCTGACGTGGGTGGGCAGCGCCGAGTGGCGCGTGCCGTTGTGGAAGGGGGTCGATTACGACTTCTGCGACCACGTGGGCACGGTCAAGAACATTTACGGCGCCGCGTTCTACGACGTGGGCAACTCGTACCTGGGCGGCCACGAACTGGGCTCGACGGCCCACGCCTTCGGCGGCGGTCTGCGGGTGGACCTGGCGTGGTTCGGGCTGATCGAGCGGACGATGCTGCGCCTCGACGTGGCCAAGACGATCAACGCCAACTCGCCGTGGCAGTTCTGGCTGGCGTTCCAGCACCCATTCTGAGGATTTCGTTCGGCCGCTTGCGGCTGAGCGGGTTCCCCTGTTTGCCGTCCCAATCCGGCCCCACGGCGGTCTGCGCCGCCGGCAACTGCTCGTCCCGCGGCGAGCAGGGGCAGCGCGTTGTTGACTATACTGGACATGGGGGCCTCCTGGGACGTTACGAATCGCTGCAACCGTCAAGTGAAGCCGCAAGCGGCGGACAGGAAGGAGATTGGCGATGGGCGACGGCGACGCGCTTGCCATCATGCTGGTCAACGTCAGCAAGCGCTTCGGCAACCGCCAGGTGCTGCGCGGCGTCAGCGCGCACATCCCCGCCGGCGCCACCGTGGCCCTGCTCGGCCCCAGTGGCGGCGGCAAATCCACCCTGTTGCGCTGTCTCAATGGGCTGACCGACTTCGATGACGGCGAAATCCGCGTCGGGCCGTACACCCTGAAGCCAGGCGCCCGCACCAACGCCGCGGTCATCCCGCAAGTGCGGCAGCAGTTCGGCATGGTGTTCCAGGATTTCCAGCTGTTCCCGCACCTGACCGCCCTGCAGAACGTCATCGAAGCGCCGCTGCAGGTGCTGCGCTTGCCGCGCCGAGGCGGTCGAGCGCGGCCGACGGCTGTTGCAGCGCGTCGGTCTGGCGGAGCACGAACACGCCTGGCCGCAGCAGCTGTCCGGCGGCCAGAAGCAGCGCGTGGCCATCGCCCGCGCGTTGGCGATGCAACCGCGAGCGCTGCTGTGCGACGAGATCACCAGCGCCCTGGACCCGGAGCTGAAGCACGAGGTGCTCGGTGTGCTGGAAGACCTGAAGCGCGAGGGCCTGACGCTGGTAATGGTGACGCACGAGATCGGCTTCGCCCGCCGCGTCGCGGATCGCGTGCTGGTGCTGGCGGACGGCGCGATCATCGAGGAGGGGCCGGCGGCGCAGGTGATCGACGCGCCGCAAACTGCGCGGACGCAGGCGTTCATGGAGCGCGTGCTGGGCTGAACTGCGCGGCCGGCACGCGGAGCGAAACTGCGGGCATTGTTCGAGCGGATTCGCTGGGAGACGGGCGCCACCTGGGGTAGTTAGCGCGGATCGCGCACGGGGTGGGACGGCGGCCACGGCTTGACCACCAGCGGCCTGCATTGCCACAGCAAGGGGGCCAAGGAGGCCAAGGGGGCCAACTTTTTCATACGTCGAGATGCGACGCCCTGGCACCGTGCGGCTGGCACGGCGCGACAACCAACGGCGACGGTTGCCACAGCAAGGACGCCAAGAACGCCAAGAACGCCAACTTTTTCACACGTCGAGATTTGGCGCCTGGCAGCGCCGTGCTTCCGTTCGTGGTCCACGCGACTGCGAACCGCGCTAAACGCCACAGGCGCTAGCCGAAGAACACCTCGGACCTTGGCGACTGAACGCCTTCCTGAGTCCGCAGCAACCACTGGGCCTTCTGTCGCAAGTCGTCCAGGTCGGCGCCCAGGCTGACGAGCACCTGAACCGCGTCGCCCTCCGGCTCCAGCAGCAGGGCCAGCAGCAAGTGGCCCTCGTCCGCGAGGGTACGACTGGCGCGCCCGGCCTCCTCTCGAGCGCCGGCCAGCACGCGCATGACCGCTGGCGTCCAGGGAATGGACTCCGTCAGGCGGACACTGGCCGCGGCCAGCGCCAGCCGCTTGACCTCGAAGCGCAGCCGGTCACGGTCGATGCCGCAATGCTGGAGGAAGTGCGTGGCCAGGTTGGCGCCGGACTCGCTCAGGCCGTAGAGCAGCAAGGCCGTGCCGAGGTGGTCCTGATGCAATCGGTTTGCCTCCTGGTTCGCCAGTTCCAGGATCCGGTGGACCGTGTCGGTGAACAGCCCGGCCGTGGCGGCGGTGGGGATGGGCACGAGGGGCGCGGCCGGGGGATCGTCTGCGGCGGGAGGCAGGACCAGGGGCGGCCGCTTGCGGTGGGCATGCACGGCCTCCACGAACTCCGGGGCCACGTCTACCAGCGTCACGGTGGTCGCCGTGGACTCCGCCACCCGGACCGCCGTGAAGCCCAGCACCACGTAGACAATCAGGTTCAGCAGGACCAGGCACGCGAGCCCCATGATACACAGGGCATAGACGACGAGCCAATTGTCCGGAATTTGCATGATGGTGAGCCACGCGCCGAACAAAAACCCCGCCACCGTCGCTCCCAGGCAGCAGTAGACCACCGCCGTGCGCCAGCGCCAGTGATCGTCGTGGCGCTGGCACAGCGGCGCCCGGACGACGCCCAGTTTCCGGCCGAACATCGCCACCGGGTACAGGGCCGCGGCCGGCGCGCCGCAGCAGACGCACACCATCGGCAGGTCGCCGCGCGTCACCTCGTCGCGATACAATTCCACCTCGGCCATGACCGCCTTCCTCGCCTCTTCGATTCCAATCACCAGCGACTATCCGGCGCAACCACCAGGATCTTATCGAGACCGATGCCGGCTGTCCTCCAGTTCCAGATCGTCAAAAGCCACCTCGACGGAAATGCTCTGACCGTTGAACGCGATGACCACCGTGGCTCGCAGCTGACTGAGGTGCAGGGATTGAATCTCACCACGGGCCCCGGCGTAGGGGCCGGAGAAGAGGGTGACGCGCTGGCCTGGCCGGTAGCGAGGCGCCGGCGGAGCGGGCATTCCCAGCACCATCAGGGAATGCTGCGGATCACGCAACGGATCCAGGTGCAAATCGGCCGGGCGGCGCGTCAGCCGCGAATCAACAGCCACGCAATGGCCCCGGTCGGCGTGGCGCTGGGCCAGCTCCAGCGTGCCGCAGTAAAACACTTTCTTCTTGCAGGACTCGCACACGCGCGTGAAGGGGTCGGCAGTCTGTTTGAGTTGCTCCCATTGTTTGGGGCACTCGAAGGCAAAGGTGGAACAGCCTTCGACGGCCGTGTTATCGACGCGGGCCAACCAGGCGGGGTCCACGGTCGAGCGCAGCGCTCGCAGGCGTGCCAGGAGTCGCCGGACCTGCCGCCCCTTTGCCGGCAAGCGCGTGAGCTTGCTCTCGATGCGGAGCAGTTCGCCACGCGGGTCGCCACGCTCCTCCAGCCAGTCCGCGTAAACCTGGCGAAGATCGTCGTCATGCGGCTGCGCACACAATGCTTCCAGGAACGGAGTTTCTTCGTCCACGGGTGTTTCCCCTGCAATGTTGGATGGGTTCGCCACCATCGGATAGGACGAGCACACCGGCGTCAGGGTTCGCCTGGAGAAGCGTTGGGGGCGCGGCAACGCTCAGGGGCCGCCGGGCTTCCGCCAGGCCAACCGCGCCAGCGCCGCCAGCGTTTCCTCGGTCTCCCGCGCCCCCGGCGCCCCGGCGGCCAGCTCCTTCAGGACGGCCCGCGCTTCGGGTGAGCCGATCCGCTCCAGCACCAGCACGCCGCGCAACGTCCGCAGCGTCTCGCCGGCATTCGCTGCGTGTTTGCCCAGCAGGCGCTCGATGTGCCGCACAGCCTCGGGGGATTTGGTGAGCGGCAGCGCCTGGCGCAGCGCCCGCTCGGCCTGCGGCGTGACCGCCAGCAACGCCTTGACGGCGGCGGCGCGCACCGCGGCCTGCTCGCTGCTCAGGTCGGCGATCCACTGCTGAATCTTGCCAGCCTCCACGACGGCGAGCGGTTTGAGGCGCGCACGCAGCAGCGGCACGGCCTGGGTCGGCGCCGCGGCCAGCGCTCCGGCGGCCTGGTACGCCCTGGCCGCGTCGTCGCCGATCAGTTCGGCCCAGCGTGCCTCCAGTTCCTCCTTGTCGAGCTTTGGCGCCGCCGGCCGGGCCAGGGCCTTGCGCACGTCCCAGACCAGGATGGTGCTATCGTCCAGCCCGGCGGCCAGAAACGCCGCGTCCGGCGACAGGGCCAGGCTCGTCACCTCCGACCGCAAGTCGCCGAAGCGGGCCAACTCCTTGCCGGTGCCCGTATCCCACAGCCGGACGCTGGGGGTCGCCTGTTTCGGGTTGCCGGACGAACGTTTCAGGCTGTCTCCCGTGGCCAGGAAGCGGCCGTCCGCCGACCAGGCCAGGGCGCTGACGGGCAGGTCGTGACCCTTCAGCAGCGGCAGCGATTGGCCTGACAGGACTTCCACCGGCCGCACGTAACAGTCCCACGATCGCTTCGGACACAACGCCAGCACCCGGCCGTCGGGGGAAAGTTGCAGCGCGTCCAGGAACAACTCGTTCTCCTTGCCGTGGGTCAGCCGCTCCTGTTCGGTCGTCACATCGTAGAGGAAGATTTCGTCCAGGCCGCACACCACTGCGGTACGGCCGTCGGCGGCCAGCGCGGAATGCTCCGGCTGGTTCGCCCGCCGCGCCAGTTTCCGCACCGTTTCCGCGCCAGTGGCCAGGTTCCAGTACCGCAGCAGGAACGGCCGGCGATTGCGGTCCCCCTCCACGGTGAACAGCGTCTGGTCGTCCAGGGAGAACACGGGCTGGTGGAACGCCGTCTTGCCGAACCCGGCCGGCGCCTGGTCTTTTTCAGGCACTTCCAGCACCCGGGTTACCTTGCCGGCGGCCACATCCACCAGGTGAACGGTGCGCTTGACGACCGCGGCCAGTTGCTTGCCGTCATGGGAAACGCTGAACGTGCCCGAACCTGCGCCGGTCGGCAGGGTTCGCGTCTGCTTCCAGGTCGCCGTTTCCCACACCCGGATCGGCTCGGTTTCGCTGCCGGAAAACAGCGCCTTGCCGTCCGGCGAGAAGGCGAGGCCGGTGACCGGAGAGGTGTGGCCCTGAAACTCGGTGAACCGCTCCTTGCCGCTGGTCACATCCCAGAGGCGCACCGCGGGGACGGCGGTGCCGAGGGCCACCGTCTTGCCGTCCGGGGACAGTGCCAGGGCGACATCGCGCCGGAAACCACTGGTGTACGGGTAAACGCCGTCGATGGTGCGGACCACTTCAGCGCTGGCCACGTCCCACACGCGAATTTTGCCCTCGCGCGTGCCAACCACCAACGTCTTGCCATCCGGGGTGAATGCCAACCCGACGGGCTGCGACCGGAAGGTATCGCGGAGGTCGTCCACGAAGCGGTCGCGCTCCTTGCCTGTCGCCGGGTCGGTCAGGAGGATTTGATTGTAGGTGCCCCAGGCGACCGTCTTGCCGTCCGCGGTGAAGGCGATGGCTGTAACGGGCATCGTTTTCGTGTTATTGAGGCGGTGGAGCTTCTTCCCGGAAGCGATGTCCCACAGTTCCAGGGCGTAGCTGCTTTCCCGGTTCGCCATGCGGACGCCCGCCGCCAGGAGGCTGCCGTCGGGGGAGAGGGCGAGGCTGGTGAACGAGCGCTTTTCCTTATCGGTCAAGGTGGAGAGCCTGGCGGTGCGCAGGTCCAGCACCTGCATCTTGCCGTCCTGCGCCGCCAGGGCGATGTGGTTGCCGTCCGCGGAAAAGCGAAAAATGCCGCGGCGGCCCATGCCGGGGGGCACGGGCAATTCCTTGCCGGTGGTGAGGTCCCAGAAGTAGGTGGCGAACCCTCCCCGGCCGCGGCCGGACTCCTGGGCGATGGCAATTCCCCCGTCCGGAGAAACCGCCCCCTGGTCGGCGTACATGATCCCGCCGCCCTTCACGATCGGACCCGCCACCCGGCGCAGCTCCTTGCCGGTGGCCGCGTCCCAGACGATGACGCCGGCACTGGTGTAGCCCACCAGTTTCTTGCCGTCAGCGCTGAACGCCAGCAAGGCAGCGCCGCCCTCGTGACGGAAGCGCACTGTGCCCAGACGGGCCGCGACGCCAGGCGGGAACGGGTCGCCGTACTGATCCAGCCGTGGCTTGTTGCCCTGCTGGGCGGACAGTCGCGCGGGGTGGTTTGTCAGCAGCCACGCCACCAGCAGCGCGGCGGCCACGAGGCGTTTCGTCAGCGTCATGATGCTATCCCTTTTTCGATTGTCGTTTGGGGGGACCAGGCGCCCGCCAGGTCAACCGCGCCAGCGCCGCCAGCGCTTCCTCGGTCTCCTGCGCCCCGGCGCCCGGCGGCCAGCCCCTTCAGGACGGCCCGCGCCTCGGCCGAGCCGATCCGTTCCAGCACCAGCACGCCGCGCAACGTCCGCAGCGTCTCGCCGGCGTTCGCTGCGTGCTTGCCCAGCAGGCGCTCGATGTGCCGTGCCGCCGTGGCGGACTTGGTGAGCGGCAGCGCCTGGCGCAGTGCCCGCTCGGCCTGCGGCGTGACCGCCAGCAATGCCTTGACCGCGGCGGCGCGCACCGCGGCTTGTTCACTGCTCAGGTCGGTGATCCACTGCTGAATCTTGCCGGCCTCCACGACGGCGAGCGGTTTGAGGCGCGCACGCAGCAGCGGCACGGCCTGGGCCGACGCTGCGGCCAGCGCTCCGGCAGCCTGGTACGCTTTCGCCGCGTCGTCGCCGGCCAGTTCCGCCCAGCACGCCTCCAGTTCCTCCTTGTCGAGCTTTGGCGCCGCCGGCCGGGCCAGGGCCTTGCGCACGTCCCAGACCAGGATCGTGCCGTCGCTCAACCCGGCGGCCAGCGTCGCCGCGTCCGGTGACAGGGCCAAACTCTTCGCCTCTGATGGCAGGCTGTCGAACCTGGCCAGTTCCTTGCCGGTGCCCGTGTCCCACAAGCGCACGCTGGGCGTCGCCTGCTTCTGGTTGCCGTTTCTCGTCGTGTCGGTTGTGGCCAGGACGCGGCTGTCCGCTGACCAGGCCAGGGCGCTGATGGTCAGGTCGTGTCCCTTGAGCCGCAGCAGTTCCTGACCCGTCTGCACCTCCACCAGGCGCACGATACAGTCCCACGACCGCGACGGACAGACGGCCAGCAGCCGGCCGTCGGGGGAGAGCCCAACGGTGCTCGGATGGGAGTCCGCCTGGTCGTCGGAGAGCGGCCGGACCCACCCCGTCTCCGTGTCAACAATCACATAGCCTTCCCGTTCGCCCAGCGCCGCCAGCGTCCGGCCGTCGGCGGCGAACCGCGCCTTACTTCTCTGGCCAAGTCGCACATTGAGTCGCCGTTGCTGAAGTTCCTTGCCGGTCGCCGCGTCCCAGTGTTGCAGCAGCTGCGGCCAGCCGTTCTTGGCCACCGCCGCCGTGAACAGTCGCCGCCCGTCCAGCGCGAACACGGCCGCCGTCATCCCCAGTTCTCCGAGCACTGGCGGCTCCCTGTCGGCGGTGAGGTCCAGCAGAAACACCTGGTTCTCGGCCTCAGAGTAGTACTTATTCTTTGGGTCTCTGCGGAACGCGGCCAACCGCTTGCCGTCCGGCGACAGGGTGAACGCGACGGCCTCGGCGCTGCCCGGCACCGACCGCAGCGGCTTCCA
Organism: uncultured Gemmataceae bacterium; assembly: GCA_963750165.1. Taxonomy (GTDB): domain Bacteria; phylum Planctomycetota; class Planctomycetia; order Gemmatales; family Gemmataceae; genus CAVVPN01. The sequence goes on from CAVVPN010000004.1 coordinate 362,883, forward strand.
GGTCGCCGTGTCCCAGCGGCGTAGCGGCCCCAGGCCATCGCCGGAGAACAGCGTCTTGCCGTCCGGCGAAAAGGCCACGCCGGTGACCGGGGCGTCATGACCCCGGAACGCAGTGAACAATTCCTTGCCGCTGGCCACGTCCCAGAGACGCACCGCTGGCCCCACGGTGCCGACGGCCACGGTCTTGCCGTCCGGGGACAGTGCCAGGGCGGCGTTGCGCGAGACACCCGTAGTGTTCGGGTAAAAGCCGTCAATCGTGCGGAAGACCTCCGCGCTGGCCACGTCCCACACCCGGACTTTGCCGTCCTGCGCGCCGACCAGCAGCGTTTTGCCGTCGGGGGTGAAGGCCAGGCCGAGGGGATCGGCCGAGTAGTAACTCTGCCCGTTGTCCACGAAGCGGTCGCGTTCCTTACCCGTGACCGGGTCGGTCAGAAGGATCAGATTGAGCGTGCCCCAGGCAACGGTCTTGCCGTCCGCGGTGAAGGTGATGGCCGTGACCGGCTTCTTTTTCGTGTTGCTGAGGCGATGGAGCTTCTTCCCGGAAGCGACGTCCCACAGTTCCAGGGCGTAGCTGCTTTCCCGGTTCGCCATGCGGACGCCCGCCGCCAGGATTTTGCCGTCGGGGGAGAGGGCGAGGCCGGTAAAATAGCGTTTTTCCGTATCGGTCAAGGTGGTGAATTTGGCGACGCCCGGGTCCAGTACCTGAATCTTGCCGTCCTGCGCCGCCAGGGCGATGTGGTTGCCGTCCGCGGAAAAGCGAAAAATGCCGCGGCGGTCCATGCCGGGGGGCACGGGCAACTCCTTGCCCGTGGTGAGGTCCCAGAAGTAGGTGCCGAAGTCCCCCCGGACAATGGCAATGCCTCCGTCGGGAGAAACCGCCCCTTGTTCCGGATACCTGAACCCGCCGCGCTTCACGTTCGGGCTCGCCAGCCGGCGCAGCTCCTTGCCGGTGGCCGCGTCCCAGACGATGACGCCGGCACTGGTGTAGCCCACCAGTTTCTTGCCGTCGGCACTGAACGCCAGCAGGCCGGCGCCGCCCTCGTGGCGGAAGCGCACCGTGCCCAGGCGGGCCGCGACGCCGGCCGGCAACGGATCGCCGTACTGGTCCAGCCGCGGCTTGTCGCCCTGGTGGGCGGTCAGTCGCGCGGGCTGGTGCGTCAGCAGCCCCGCCAGCAGCAGCGCGGCGGCCACGAGGCGTTTCGTCAGCGACATGATGCCCCCCTCCCTCGGCCCTGCGGCGGTCTTGCGTCCGGGTGTGACGGTCTTTCGATTATCAGTCGCGGTGCTGGGCGAGTCCAGGAAGATTATCGTCTGGAGGCCCCCCGGTCACGACGGCTTCGGCTCCTCCGCCCCGTCCGGCGGCAGCAGCGCCTCCAGGTCCGCGAACAGGCTCGGCTCTCCCGGCGGCCGCTCGCGCTTGCGCTTGCGCGGCGGCGGCTCCTTCGTGTGAACGGGGTGCGTCTCCAGTTCCGTCAGCACCGCGCGTGCCCGCTCCAGCACCTCCGCCGGCACGCCCGCCAGCCGGGCGACGTGAATGCCGTAGCTCTTGTCGGCGCTGCCCGGCGCGATCTTGTGCAGGAAGACAATCTCGTCCTGCACCTCGCGCACCTGCACGTTGTAGTTGCGCAGGTTCGGCAGCGTGTCCGCCAGCTGGGCCAGTTCGTGGTAGTGCGTCGCGAACAGCGCCCGACAGCCGATCTGGTTGTGCAGGTACTCGGTGATGGCCCACGCCAGCGACACGCCGTCGTAGGTGCTGGTGCCGCGGCCGATCTCGTCGAGGATCACCAGGCTGCGCGCCGTCGCGTTGTTGAGGATGTTCGCCGCCTCGGTCATCTCCACCATGAACGTGCTCTGCCCGCGGCCCAGCTCGTCGCTGGCGCCGACGCGCGTGAAGATGCGATCCGCTATCCCCACCCGCGCTCGCTTCGCCGGCACAAAACTGCCCAGCTGCGCCAGCAGCGTCAGCAGTGCGGCCTGCTTGATAAAAACGCTTTTGCCGGCCATGTTGGGCCCGGTCACCAGCCAGACCAGCCCCGCCTCCGGCCCGAGGTGCAGGTCGTTGGGCACGACGGTCCCCGGCGGCAGCGTCTGGTCGAGCACCGGATGCCGGCCCTCTTCCAGTTCCAGCACCGGCTCCGCGACCAGTTCCGGCCGGCAATAATTCCGCGACACCGCCAGCTCCGCCAGGCCGGCCAGCACGTCCAGCGTCGCCATCACCTCCGCCGCCGCCAGCAGTCGCCCCGTCTGCGCCGCCACCTGGTCGCGCAGCGCCACGAACAGATCGAATTCGCGCTGGTGGCTGCGTTCCTCCGAGGTCAGCACCTTTTCCTCGTACTCCTTCAACTCCGGCGTGATGTAGCGCTCGGCGTTCTTGAGCGTCTGTTTGCGCTGGTAGTCCGCCGGGATGCGCGTGACGTGCGTGTGCGTGATCTCGATGTAGTAGCCGAACACCTTGTTGAAGCCGACCTTCAGCGAGTTGATGCCGGTGCGCGTGATCTCCTGCGTCTGGTAACGCGCGATCCAGTCCTTGCCGCCGCGCATGATCGTCCGCAGTTCGTCCAGCTCGGCGTTGTAGCCGTCGCGGATGATGCCGCCCTCCTTGGCGATCTGCGGCGGATCGTCCACCAGCGCCCCGTCCAGCGCCTCCCGCAGGTCCGGACACAGCTCCAGCCGGGCGTCGAGCTGATTCAGCAGCGCCGACCTGCGGGCCGTCAACTTGGCCTTGAGGCGTGGCAACAGCCGCAGCGTGCGGGCGATGGCGGCCAGGTCACGCGGCGTGGCCCGGCCGGTGCTCACTCGCGCCGTCAGCCGTTGCAGGTCCAGCGCGTCCGCCAGGGTCGCGCGCACGTCCTGGCGCAGGCCCGTGTCGCCCTTGAGTTCCGCAACCGCATCCAGCCGCGCTTCGATGCGGCCGCGATCGGTCAGCGGCGCCACCAGCCACTCTTGCAGCAGCCGCGCCCCCATCGGCGTCACGCTGCGGTCCAGCAGCGACAGCAGCGAACCCTGCCGTTCGCCCTCGCGCAGCGTCCGTGTCAGTTCCAGGCTGCGGCGCGTCACCTCGTCCAGCAGCAAATGCTGATCGGCGCGGTAGGGCCGCAGCCGCGTGATGTGGACCAGGCTCGCCTTCAGCGTCTCTTCCAGGTACAGCAGCACCGCCCCCGCGGCGCAGATGCACGCCTGGAAGTCGTCGAAGCCGAAGCCGGCCAGCGTCGAGACGTTGAAGTGACGGAACAGGATGGCGCGGGCGGAGTCGTTGTCGAAGGTCCAGTCCGGCCGCGGCGTCTGCACCGCGGCGGCCGCGGCGCTGTGCAGCGGCTCCGCCAAACGGCCGGCGTCACGCTCGGCGACCAGGCACTCCGCCGGAGCCAGCCGGCCCAGCTCGTCCGCCAGGCGCGACCACGGCACGTCAGCGGCGAAGAAGGCACCGGTCGTCAGCTCGACCCAGGCCAGGCCACAGACGGGGCCGCGCGGCACCAGACTGACGAGATGGTTCGCCTTGCGCGGGTCGAGCAGGTCGTCCTCGGTGACGGTGCCGGGCGTGACCACGCGCGTCACCTCGCGGCGCACCAGCCCCTTCGCCAGCGCCGGGTCCTCGACCTGATCGCAGACGGCGACGCGGTGGCCGGCGCGGAGCAGCTTGCGCAGGTGCGGCTCCAGGGCGTGGTGCGGGAAGCCGGCCATGGGAATGGTCTTGTCGCGGCTGGTGAGCGTCAGGCCGAGCACGCGCGACGCCACCTCGGCGTCGTCGGCGAACAGCTCGAAAAAGTCGCCCATGCGGAACAGCAGCAGCATCCCGGGGTGGGCCGCCCTGGCCTCCTGGTACTGCTGCATCATCGGCGTCAGGGTCATGGGATTGTTGGGGTGAAGTGGCAATCCTGGTGGAAAGAGGCGAGCGGCGCGGCGTCAGCCCGCCGGTAACTGTGCAGCCCCGGCGGGCTGACGCCGCGCCGCTCGCCAGACGCCTCCTTCCGCCACCGCTTCCAAGACAGCGACCGGCGGTTACTTGGCGCCGTTGGCGCAATGGCGGACCTTGCACATGAACAGGCGGTTGCCGGGCGGGTCGAACACCACCTCGGTCATGTAGTGCTTCATCAGCAGCAAACCACGGCCGCAGGGGCGCTCGAGGTTCTCGTCGGCAAAGGGGTCGGGCACGTCGGTGGGGTCGAAGCCGGGGCCTTCGTCGATAATGCGGATGTCGAAGCGCTCGGCACAAACGCGGTAGCTGATGTGGACGTTCTTGTTGCGGTCGAGCTGGTTGCCGTGCTTGATGGCGTTGACCAGCGCTTCTTCCAGGGCGAGACGGATGCTAAAGATTTCACGCTCCTCGAAGCAATGACGTTTCAGGTCCGCCTCGATGTCGTCCTGTAGCCGGCGGGCCTCGGCGGGGTCGCTCGGGATCACCACCGACCGAGCCCCATCCTGGGTCGCAGTCTGGGTTGGTTTTCTCATGACACCGTTCTCGTCCCCAAGGAGTATCTTCACGAGACCACACCTCCTGCAGAGCGCCAAGCCGCAAGCGGCAGAGCGCACGCCGCCAACGGCAGCGGGCCTAGATCTCCTGCATCGCTGTCTGCTCGTCCTTCTTGATGTTGAACAGCTTGTTGAGCTTGGTGATCTCGAACACCTCGTAAATCTGCGGGTCGATGTTGCACAGCACCAGCCGGCCGCCGGCGGCGTTCACCTTCTTGTTCAGGGTGATGAACTTGCCCAGCGCCGCGCTGGAGAGGTATTCGACATTGCCGAAGTTCAACAGCAGTTTGCGCCGGCCCAGTTCATCGACCAGCCGGAAGAGTTGTTCGCCGATCAGCTGAATATTCTGCTCGTCAAGGATTTTTTTGTCGGTGAAGTTGACGACCGTGACGTCGCCAATGTCCTCGACTTCCAGCCGCTGCCGACGTGGTTGCGACGACATAGTCCGAACTCCTTCATTACTGCACTGGTCGGCCGCGGTGCGTTCCTCCCGCGGCCGAAGGATGATCCGGATAGGGATTCTGGATCAGAATATGAATGTTAGCGCGAACGATCCAGATGTCAAGCTTTTTCCGAAGCAATCATTCTCGATCCTGGCGCCGCGGGGCGGCACGGGCAGCAACCCCGCTGTCTCTCTCCGGATTGTATCACCTTTCCTGATTCTGGGTATCCCCCCGGTGGGCGCCGGCTCACTTGCCGTCCTTCGCCGGCAGCGTCTGGATGAAGTGCCACAGGGCGTCGAACTGACGGCGCGCATCGCCGTCGAGCACGTCGCGCAGCGGCGTCGTTTTGCCGTCGATTGCCAGCTTCGGCATGCGCGTGATGGTATCGACGTGCGGCGGGTCCAGCATCCAGCGCGGGTAGTAGCTGTAGCGCAGTCGATCCGCTGCGTCGCGCAGGTTGATGCCGTGCGCCTCGAACGGCGCCACCGCCGGCTGCTTGCCGACCGCGTGACACTGCACGCAATTCAACCCACCCTGCTGCACGATCAGCTTCGCTCCGATCTCCGCCAGCTTCGCGTCGCGCTTCGGCCGCGGGTCCTCGGAGACGCCGAAGCCGTGCTCCTGCGACAGGCCCGCGGCCAGCAGGTCGGCGCGAACCGGAAAGGCGGGCATCCGCGTCTTGAACCACGGCCGCGCCCGGTGATCGTGCTGACCGTGCAGCAGCTTGACCGTCCAGTCCGGCTTGAGTTTTTCGCCTGTCCACGTCAACAGCGGCAGCACCTCCGCCTGGGCGCCGCCGCCCTCGTCCTCGAAGACCACCTGCAGGCGGCTGTAGTTGCCGTCGCGACGGTGGCAGGCGGTGCATTGCAGGTACTTCATCTGCCGCAGTGAGAACTCCGCGGCCGTCTCGCGCTTCAGCGACCTGCCGTCGCTCTCCAGGAATTTGCGCAGCCCCCGCACCTGCGCGGCGTCCAGCGCGAACTCCGGGGCGCGACCGCGGCCGGCGGCGTCGCTGGCCAGGCAACCTTTCATCAGGCCGGCGCCGCCTGGCGACGCGAGGTGCGCTTCCGGCGTCGCTCCGCCCGGCTTGGTGGTGTGACACTGCACGCAATCCGCCGTCTGAAACAATTTGGCCCCACGCTCGGCGCTGGCGGTTTTGACCGTGGCCGACGCGGGGACGGTGCCCTTCGCCTCCTCGCGCAGGAACGCGGCAATGGCGCCGGCCTCGGCGTCCTTCAACTTGAAGTCGGGCATGCGCGTCCAGGGGTTGTGGGCGTGCGGTGCCTTCAGGAACGCCGCCAGAGCCCCTGGTTGATACTTCGCGTTGACGAGGTACAGCGACAGGCGTTTGTGCGCGTCCTTCTGCTGCGGACCCTGCACGTGATGGCAGGCGATGCAGCCGACCTCCGTGAACAGCTTTTCGCCCTGCTTGACGACCTCCGCGCCGCTCTTCGGTGCCGCATATTTCTCGTCCTCGATCAGCGTCGCCAGATACGCTGCCAGGTCCGCGGCCTGTTGCGGCGTCTGGTCGCCGTGCAGCACACGCGGCATCAGCGCCTCGGGCCGCAGCGCCCGCGGATGCTCGATCCAGCGCGCAGCCAGTCCGCTTTCAGGCGCCGGCCGGCGTTGGCGAGGTTCGGGCCGCCCTGCTTCAACTCCGGCATGGCGCTCTCGCCGACCGTCACCTTGCCGGGCAGCGCGTGGCAGTGAGCACAGCCGCGCGTGGCGTACAGGAAGCGGCCCTCGCGCAGGTCGGTGCCGGCGACCAGGTCCGCCTCGTCGTTGCGCGAGAACAGCAGGTCCGGCGGCAGCGGCTCCCAGGTGAAGCCCTCGCCGGCCCAGAAGACACGCAGCGTCGCGTCGCCCTGGGGCGGCCCCTGGTAGGCGACCTCGACCAGGTTGTAGCCCTTGAGCAGATCGACCGTGGCGTCCTTCTGCGCGGCCACGCCGTCCTTCGTCCGCAGGACTTCCTTGCCATTGAGGCGCAGCACGGCGGCACCGTTGCCGAACATCTGGAACGCATAGGTGCCCTTGAGCGGCAGCTTCAGATAGGCGCTGAATTTCGCCTGGACCGGGCCGGGCGCGAGCAGCAGGCTCGGCGGCGAGCCGGCGGCCACGTGCAGCGCCACCAGGCGCACGCGCCGCGTGTCGAGCAGCTTGTCATCGGGGCCGAAAAAGCGCAGCGTCACACCGCGGTCCAGTTTGGCCTGCTGTGCTTTGGTGAGCTTGCCGGGCTTGAACGGCGGTTCGCCGCCTCCGGAGAACCAGGCCACGCCGGTCACGGCCAGCAGGGCGAACAGGAGCAACGAACGCACCATCTCCTCTCCTCTGGCTACGAAAAGGCGGGTGCCGCCAACCTGGCGACACCCGCCTTTGGATTGCGGGAGCCTTGATTCCAGTTTACTTTTTGGCCAGGTGCCTGTCCAGGAACGCCACGGCGAGGGCCTGGGCGCTCAGCGCGTGGAACATGTTGAAATTGTCGCGCTCGAAGAACATGTGGTCGCAGGGGTAAATCTTCTCCTCGACATGGTTCTTCCTGGCCTTGAGGACGGTGCGCAGGTCATAGGCCTCCTTGACCGGCACGATGCTGTCGCGCTCGCCGTGGATGATGAGCACCGGCGGCATCTTCTTCACCTCCGGGTGCAGCTCGCGCGGCAGGCCGCCGAACAACTCGACCACCGCGGACACGCCGAGGTCCGGTTCCGTCACCGCCGTGGACACAGCCACGAAGCCGCCCAGCGAAAAGCCCACCAAAGCGACGCGCTCGCCATCAATGTTGGGCTGGCGCCGCGCGAACTTGACGCCATCGCTCGCCGCCGCCATCCAGTGGCGGAACAGAGTGCGGATTTCCTCGATGCGCGCCGCCTTGCCGCCGCCGACCAGCATCGTCTTGATGTCCGTCTCCAGCGCCTTCACGTCGTCGCTGTCGCGGCGGGTGCGATCGAAGTAGTGAACGAAATAGACGGCGTAGCCCCGTTCCGCCAGGTTCCGGGCCACCAGGTCGTACTTGTCGGCGAACCGATCCAGGCCGCCCAGACCCTCCACGCCGTGCAGCAGCACCAGGGCCGGGTGCTTGCCGGCCTTGGTCGGCTCGTAGATCCACACGCCGACGTTCTGGCCGGCCGAGGCGAAGGTCGTGACTGTCTTGGTGCTGGCCGGTGTCTTCGACTGCGCGGTAGCGGGTTCGGTGAACGCCAAAGCGAGAGTCAGGGCGCCGCACAGTGCGGCCGCCTGGTAATGCGTGGTGTGTAACATGCTCCGGTCTCCGAGGCTGGGGCGCGATCTCTCCTCTTTAGTATACACGGGTAATCTGACAGCGCCCTGGCGATTCTGGTTTCTGGTCGGAGCCCGAGCGCCAGCGCGGGGCCAAGCAGGCCCCCCCGCGCTGGTGCTCGGGCTCCGACCAGTGAGGTTGCCGGTTGCGGAACGGCTGCTCAGTCGGCAGCGCCGCCGCAGTTTACCCGGTTTATTTTGCCGATCATCGCGGGGCGCTCTTCCGCGCCTGGCTCGACGCCGCCTTCACCGACTGCCCCGAGTTGTTCCCCAAGGCCTGCGCCGCTTCGGCGTCCCCTTCTGGGCCATCGCCACGTCTTCGGCAAAGACCACTCATATTACCCCGGCAGCTAACATGGTCGCGTAGGACGGCTCTCCAGAGCCGTCCTACGTGACCATGTTAGCTGCCGGGGTAAGACTTCAGAAGCAACGGCACGTACGTCTCAGCCCCTGTCCTTGCTTTCAAGTCCCGTGGGCCCGCACTGCGCCCGCCAGCGCAGCCAGTGGTCCGCGAGCACCAGCGCCACCATCGCCTCGCCCATCGGCACGAAGCGCGGCAGCAGGCACGGGTCGTGCCGGCCGCGCGTGGCGATGGTCGTCGGCTCGCCGGCGCGGGTGACGGTGCGCTGCGGCCGCGGCAGGCTGCTGGTCGGCTTGATCGCCACGCGGCAGACGATCGGCTCACCGCTGCTGATGCCGCCGAGCATGCCACCGTGGCGATTGGTCTCGGTGCCGATGCGGCCCGCCTTCGGCACAAACGCATCATTGTTTTCGCTGCCGCGCAGCCGCGCCACGGCGAAACCCGCTCCATACTCGAACGCCGTCACCGCCGGCAGCGACAGCAGCGCCTTCGCCAGGTCCGCTTTCAGCTTGTCGAACACCGGTTCGCCGAGCCCCGCCGGCACGCCCGTCGCCACCAGCTCGCAGACGCCGCCGATGGAGTCCTGGTCCTTGCGCACCGCCTCGATCAACGCGATCATCGCCGCCGCCTTCGCCGCGTCCGGGCAGCGCACCGGCGTCGCCTCCACCTGCTCCAGCGTCACCGTCGTCGGGTCGGCGACCTCCGCGATCACGTCGCCGACCTGCTTGACGTAGCCGACGATGCCGACGCCGTGCTGCCGCAACAGCTTTTTCGCCACGGCCCCGGCGGCGACGCGGCAGATCGTTTCGCGAGCGCTGGAGCGGCCGCCGCCACGGTAGTCGCGGTGACCGTACTTCGCGTCGAAGGTGAAGTCGGCGTGACCGGGCCGGTATCTGTCCTGGATGTCGCTGTAGTCGTGGCTGCGCTGGTCGGTGTTGCGGAACAGGATGCCGATGGAGGTGCCGTCGGTCTTGCCCTCGAAAACGCCGGACCAGATTTCCGGCTCGTCCTCCTCCTGGCGCTGCGTGACGATCTTCGACTGCCCCGGCCGGCGGCGGCGTAGGTCCGGCAGCAAATCCTCGACGCCCAGCGGCAGCCCCGGCGGACAGCCGTCGATGATGGCGAGGTAGCCGGGGCCATGGCTGACGCCCGCGGTGGTGACGCGAAACAGTTCGCCGAAGCTGTTGCCTGGCATGGCGCGGTCCCGTGGTGCGACGAGCGGCGCCGCGGCGCCGGCACCGTCATCATATCCCGCCGGGTCGCCGCGTGCGATTCTTCTCTCCCCACCCCAACCCTCCCCCACCAGGGGGAGGGAGTCAAGCCCGTTGCTGGCCGCCGCCGGACGTGGTACAACAGCACGGTCATCGTCACCGCCCTCGGAGAAATTCCCATGCGTTGCACTGTTGCCATCCTGCTCGGCCTGACACTGCTGGCCGGCACCGGCTTGCCGCAGGCCGGCAAGGACAAGGAAGTCAAGCGCTTCGGCATCCTGCTGGACACCGGCCGGTTCCCCCAGGAAAAGCCGGAGCAGGCCCTGAGTTCGGTCGTCAAGGCGATTCAGTTGAAGCAGATCGACTACCTGCTGGCGCACCTGGCGGACCCGAAGTTCGTCGATCACAAGGTGGACGAACTGAAGAAACAGTTCGGCGGCGGCAAGGAGGAGGCACGCGCGTACCTGGCGTTCCAGAAGCTGGTCAAGATCACCGCGGAGCACTTCGACGAGGATCCTGGCAAGGTCAAAGATTTGCAACGCTTCGCCAAGGATGCCACCTGGCAGGACAACGGCAAGCTGGCGGTCGGCACTCTGAAGAACCTGCCGTCGCGCAAGGTATTCCTGCGGAAAATCGACGGCCGCTGGATGCTGGAGGATCGTGAGAAGTGATTCCGGCGAGCGGGGTCGCGTCAGTGCCCCGTGTGCGATCACGGGGCGCTGACGCGACCCCGCTCATCAATACCCGAAGTCTCAACCCGGATGCCACCATGTCCACCCCCACCCCGATCGACCTGCGCAGCGACACCGTGACCCGGCCGACGCCCGCCATGCGCGCGGCGATGCAGTCCGCGGAAGTCGGCGACGACGTGTTCCACGATGACCCGACCGTGATCCGCCTGGAGGAGCGCGTCGCGGCGCTGCTCGGCAAGGAGGCGGCGCTGTTCGTGCCCTCCGGCACCATGTCGAACCAGATTTGCGTCAAGGTCCACACGCAGCCGGGCGACGAACTGTTCTGCGAGACGACCTGTCACATCTACGTCTATGAGGCCGGCGGCCCGGCGGTGCTGAGCGGCGTCACCTGCCGCACCGTCGAGGGCGATTACGGCATCCTGGACGTGAGCCAGCTGGACGGCAAGATTCGGCCGGACAACGAGCACCTGGTGCGCAGCCGGCTGGTGTGCCTGGAGAACACGCACAACCGCGGCGGCGGCCGGGTGTATCCGCTGGAGAAAATCCAGGCGATCAGCGGTTGGGCGCGGCAGAACGGCCTGGCGATGCACCTGGACGGCGCCCGCTTGTGGAACGCCGTGGTCGCGTCGGGCATCGAGGCGAAGGAGTGGGCGGGCTGCTTCGACAGCGTGTCGGTGTGCTTCAGCAAGGGCCTGGGGGCGCCGGTCGGCTCGGCGCTGGCGGGGCCGCGCGATTTCGTGGCGAAGGCGCGGCGGGTGCGAAAAATGTTTGGCGGCGGTATGCGGCAGGTGGGCATTCTGGCGGCGGCGGCGCTGCATGCGCTGGACCATCACGTCGCGCGACTGGCCGACGACCACCGCAATGCCCGGCTCATCGCCCAGGCCATCGCGGACACGCCGGGGCTGGAACTGGACCCGCCGGAGGTGGAAACGAACCTGGTCTGGTTCAACGTCGATCCGACGTGGACGACGGCGGCGAAGGTGGCGGCGGCGCTGAAGCAGCAGGGCGTGCTGGTCCACACGTCCGGGCCGCAGACGCTGCGGGCATGTACGCACCTGGACGTGTCGGCGGCGCAGGCGGCGCGGGTGGCGGAGGTCATCCGCCAGGCGCTGACGCAGCGGGCGCCGGCGCTGGCGTGACGCGCAACCCCTGCCGCGAGCAACCTTCCTCACCGGCTCCCGTCCACCGGTGCCGTTTGCCGGACATTCCAACGGTTGATAGAGTGTCAGAATTGCTGGCCGCGGAGGTGGCGGATGGCGACGGCAGCGCGGCGGGTGGCGGTTCGCGCCGGGGCGGAGGTGCTGGGCACGTTCATCCTGGTGTTCTTCGGCTGCGGGGCGGTCCACAGTGCGGTGCTGACGGGGGCGCTGGTCGGGCTGTGGCAGGTGGCGATCGTCTGGGGCGTGGCCATCATGCTCGCTATCTACGTCGTGGGCAACGTCAGCGGCGCCCACATCAACCCGGCGATTACGGTGGCGCTGGCGCTGTGGCGGCGCTTCCCGTGGGGCGAGGTGCCGGTTTACGTGCTGAGCCAGCTGCTCGGCGCGGCGCTGGCGGCGATGGTGCTGTTCGGGCTGTACGGGCCGTACCTGGCCGAGCGCGAGCGGCGGCAGGAGGTGGTCCGCGGCCAGCCCGGCAGCGAAATCACGGCCATGTGCTACGGCGAATACTTCCCCAACCCGGGCGCAGTCTCCACCGACATCCGACCCAGGCCCAGACCCGAGGACGTGGTCGCCGAGGAGTTGAAACAGTCGTACGCCCTTGTCAGCCTGGAGGCGGCGTTCCTGGCGGAGGTACTGGGCACGGCGATCCTGGCGCTGGTGGTGTTCGCGCTGACGGACGAGCGCAACCGGGCGGCGCCGCTGAGCCGGCTGGGGCCGGTGTTCATCGGCCTGACGGTGGCGGTGCTGATCGCGGTGATCGCGCCCTTGACGCAGGCGTGCTTCAACCCGGCGCGCGACCTCGGGCCGCGGTTGGTGGCGTACTTTGCCGGCTGGGGCGAGATTGCGATTCCGGGGCCGCGGCCGGGCTTCTGGCTGGTGTACCTGGTGGCGCCGGTGGTCGGCGCTGCCGCCGGCGGCGCGCTGTACACCTGCCTGCTGCAGCCGAACCAGCCCGCGGAAAAACCGATCGGTGAGGAAGCATAACCCAGGGGAGAAGCAACGTGAACGGCATGCGGTTCATCATGGTGGGCGGGTTCCTCGGCGCCGGCAAGACGACAACGTTGGCCCGCCTGGCGAAGTTCTATCAACAGCGCGGTCAGCGCGTCGGCATCGTCACCAACGACCAGGCCCAGGACCTCGTGGACACGCACAACCTGCGCGCGCAGGGGTTGGCCGTGGAGGAAGTCGCCGGCGCCTGCTTCTGCTGCCGCTTCGACGACCTGATGGGCAAGGTCGAGCAGCTCAACGTCAGCGAGCGGCCGCAGGTGATCCTCGCGGAGCCGGTCGGCAGCTGCACCGACCTGGTGGCGACGGTCGTGCAGCCGCTGAAAGACCTGTACGGCGAGCGCTTCCGCGTGGCGCCGTACCCGGTGCTGTTCAAGCCCAGCCACGGTCTGAAAATCCTCAAGGACGAGCCGGCCGCGGGCTTCTCGCCCAAGGCGGCGTACATCTTCCGCAAGCAACTCGAAGAGGCGGACGCCATCCTCATCAACCGCATTGACGAACTGCCGCCTACCCAGGTGGACGAACTGGCGGCGCTGGTGGCGCAGCAGTTCCCGGGCGTGCCGGTGCTGCGCGTCTCGGCGAAGACGGGGCAGGGCTTTGACGCGCTGACGCAGTTGCTCGACCAGGACGGGGCGTTCGGCCGGCGCATCCTCGACATCGACTACGACACCTACGCCGAGGGCGAGGCCGAGCTCGGCTGGCTCAACAGCAGCGTCCACGTGCAGGCGCCAGCGCCGTTCGCGCTCGACGAGTTGCTGCTGGCGATCGTGGGCAAACTGCAGGCCGCGTTGCCGGCCGATGCGGAGGTGGCGCACCTGAAGGCGATCGGGTTGTGGGAGGGATTTTTCGGCGTCGCGAACCTGGTCAGCAGCAAGACGCGGCCGGAGTTGTCACTGCCGTCGAACTGCCAGGTGCAGGAGGCGGACGTGATTGTCAACGCCCGGGTGGCGCTGGACCCGGCAGAGTTGCAGAAGCTGGTGGAGGGAACCGTGCGGGCGATCTGCCAGGGCCGCGGTATGACGGCGACGATTCACAAGACGCAGAGCTTCCGTCCCGGCCGGCCGACGCCGACGCATCGCTACGCAATGGCGAAGTGAAAGAAACCGCCAAGACGCCAGGGACGCCAAGAAGACCAATTCAAATTCTTTTGTTTTGTCTTCTTGGCGTCCTTGGGAGGCGCCGAACAACAACTTCGTAGGACGGCTCTCCAGAGCCGTCCCGACGGCTCTGGAGAGCCGTCCTACTTTTGGAAGTTGTTGTTCGGCGCCTCCTTGGCGTCTTGGCGGTTTCTCCTTTTTAATATTCGCGGTAGCAGTTGCGGCCGGCGTCGGAGCACGCCTCCAGCGCCGCCGCCTGGCCGTCCGGGCCGACGCCGCTGAACGTGCAGGTGCAGGTGAACTCGACCTGCCCGGATGCGAAGTCCGGATCTTCCCGGAAATTCTCGCCGTAGACCATCATCGACTTGCACGTCAGAAACATGCAGCGCGGCTTGTTGGTGTTCTCGGACATGAGAGCAATCCCTGGGTGAATGGGTGTAAAGACTCACGACTCCCAGTAGCGCTTCTGGCCCGCGGCGATCAGGATGGCGCGCTTGACGGTCACCTCGACCAGCTTGAGCTTGTAGGCGTTCTGGCTGAGCGGCTTGGCGCCGTTCACAGCGGCGCGGCCCGCGGCGGTCGCGGTCGCCTCGGTGACGGCGTTGCCCTGCAGCGCCTTGGCGGCCGCCTCCGCAATGTGCGGCGTCGGCGCCACCTGGCCCAGCACCACCTTGACGTTCGCGGCGTTGCCGCCGTTCACCTCGAACGCCACCGACGCCTGCACCAGCGGCCAGTCGCTCGACAACTTCTGCCGCACCTCGTAGCTGGCGCTGACCAGGCCACGCACCGGCACCGTCACCGACAGTACCATCTCATTCGGCGCCAGCGTGTGCTCGCGATCCTTCTGGTTGCGCAGCGCGAAGAAGAACTTGGCCATGTCCAGATTGCGGCGGACGCCGTTCGGGCCCATGATTTCCGCGGTCGCCCCCAGCGCGATCAGGGCGGTGCCCACCGTCGAGGGGGACGCGATCACGCACGGGTGGCCCTGCGTGAAGATGGCGTGGTAGCGGTTCTCGCCGTCCAGGGCAAAGCAGCGGTTGCCGCCCTTGAGCAAACACTGCACGTGCTCGTCGCGGAAGTACCAGCAGCGGTTGCGCTGGCACAGGTTGCCGCCGAGCGTCGCCATGTTGCGAATCTGCGGCCCGGCAATCTCGCCGGCCGCGGACGCCAGCGCCGCGAAACGCTGGCGGATCTGGGCGTTCGCCGCGATCTCGGCCAGCGTGGCGCCGGCGCCGATCTTGATCCAGCGCGGCGGATTCTGATCATCGACCTGGATGACGTTCAGGCCCTTGATGCCGCCGAGACTGACCACCCGGCTCGGCTGGGCGACGTACTCCTTCTGCAGCGCGTGCAGGTCGGTGCCGCCGGCCAGCAGTTCGGTGTTACCCCAGTTCGCTTCGAGGAGGCCGACGGCCTGTTCCGCCGTGGCCGGGCGAAAGTATGTGAAGTTGCGCATGGTGTGTGCTGTCTCCGTGGAAGTCGGAATCGCTGGGTGCCTTTTTCGTGGGGCAGACCTTCCTGTCTGCCAATCAATCGGCAGACAGGAAGGTCTGCCCCACGTTGGTTATTTCTTCGCGGCGGCCAGCGCCGCCAGGACGCGCTCCGGCGTGAACGGTGCCTGCGACACGCGCACGCCAATGGCGTTGAACACGGCGTTGCCGACCGCCGCCAGCGTCGAAACCGTCGGCGGTTCGCCGATGCCGATGACGCCGCGCTCCGGCATGTCGTACATGTGGACGATGATGTTCGGCATGTCGTTGATGCCGCCCAGCTTGTAGAACTCCATGTTCGGGTTGACCTGCCGGCCGGTCGCCCGGTCCATGATGCGCTCCTCGTAGAGCGCGTAGTTGACGCCCATGATGACGCCACCGGCCACCTGCGACTCACAGGCCAGCTTGTTGATAATCAGGCCGCAGTCCTGCACCGCCACGAAGCGCGGGCACCGCACCACGCCCGTTTCGATGTCCACGGTCACTTCCGCGATCTGCACACCGCCGACGCCCTGCATCGACAGCCCCGGCGACCAGTTGCCCGTGCCCTCGACCGCGGCCATCATGCCCAGCTTGGCGCACGCCTGCCGCCAGGGCATGTCCGTGTTGTTGGCGTTGTTGTGGATCACGCCGACGCGGATTTCCAGCTGGTTCGCCTGCACGTTCAGCGCTGCGCCAGCGCGTTCAGGAAGTTCGTTTTGACGTTGTTGGCCGCATTCAGCGCCGCCGGCGACACGCCCGGGCAGGTGGTGCTACCGCCCGAACCCGTCGAACGGCCCATCTGGCTCTCGCCGATGCGCACGGTGATGTCGGGCGGGTTCAGCCCCAGAATCTCGGCGACGATGATCGCCAGCACGGTGCGGTTGGCGGTGCCCAGATCCTGCGTGGACGACTGCACCAGCACCGAGCCGTCGCCGTGAATGCTCACGCGCACGTCGTTGTTGGGGCCGCCGCCGCCGCCCCAGGTGTGCAGCGCCATGCCGATGCCGTGCTTGATGACGCCCTTGCCCGCGCCCGGCCGGTGCCATTTGCGGTCCCAGTCCGACAGCTTCCGCGCGATCTCGATCTGCCGCGTGTACAGCGTGTGCCGCATGGCGTTGTAGCTCAGCGGCTGATTCTTCATCGCGTTGGCGTCATTCGGCGGCAGGTTCCGCAATCGCAGTTCCAGCGGGTTCATGTTCAGCCGCGCCGCCAGGTCGTCCACGGCCGAGTCGGTCAGGTAGCAGCTCTGCGGGTGACCCGGGGCACGCATGGCCCGGCCGGTCTGCGTGTTTAGCCGCACCACGCGGTGCTTGCGCTTCACGAACGGAACCTGCACGTAGACGTAGGGCAGCAGGTTGAAGTTCACCGTGTTGCCGCGGCCCGAGCCCGGCGTGCCGTAGCAATCGACCTCGAAGGCGCGGATGGTGCCATTCTTCAACGCGCCGATGCGGACGGTGCCGGTCACCGAGGGCCGCAGGCCGCCGACCGTCACCTCCTCGGCGCGGTCGAGCATCAGCTTGACCGGGGCGCGGGCCTTGCGGGCCAGATGGGCGCAGGCGATGCCCTGGATGTCAGGACCGAACTTGCTGCCGAACCCGCCGCCCATGTAGTGGGTGATGCACTTGACGCGCGTCGCCGGAATCTTGAAAGCCTGAGCCAGCGCCGCCGCCGTGCCGGGCACCGCCTGCGTCGAGGCATAGACCGTCAGGTTTTCCAGCTTGTCGTCCCAGTGCGCCACCAGGCCGTGCGATTCCAGACACTGATGGCAGATGACCGGGGCGCTGTAGGTGCCGGTCGCCACGGTGGTGTTCGTGAAGGCGTCGTTGGCGAAGTTCTGGCCGATGGTCGTTTCGCCGCCGACGGTGACCTGATTGCCCGGCGGTGACACCGTGCTGGGCATCTTCTCGTTGGCCAGGGCGTCCGCCTCGGTGACACGGTGCGGCAGCACCTCGTAGGTAACGCGGACGGCGCGGGCGACGTCGTTGGCGTGCTCTTCCGTGTCGGCACAGACGGCGATGACCTCGTCGCCGGCGAAGTAGACGGTGGCGCCGGCGTTCTTGAGAATGTGGAAGGCACGGTAGCCGGGCACCTTCTCGGCGGCGGCGGTGTCGATGTCCTTGATGCGGGCGTGGGCGTGCGGGCTGCGCACGATGCGGGCGTGCAGCAACCCTTGCAGGTTGATGTCAAAGCTGTACTTGGCACGGCCGGTGGCCTTGTCGGGGCCGTCCAGGCGCTGCACCTTGGTGCCGATGACGCGGCGTCGTTGGGGCCATGGCATAACTGGATCTCCTCCAGGATGGTGTTCGGTATTAGCGCTCGCGTTTGCGGTTGCACAGGGCGTAAATGGCGTCGCGCATCTGCTCGTAGGTGCCGCAGCGGCAGATGTTGCCGGCCAGGCCGTGCTCGACCTCCGCGGGCGTCGCCTTCGGGTTCTGCTCCAGCACCGCCTTCATCGCCACGACGAAGCCGGGCGTGCAGAAGCCGCACTGCTGGGCGTCGTACTGCACGAAGGCCGCCGGCACCGGATCGAGCTTACCGCCGCCGAGCGACTCGGCGGTGCGAATCTGCTTGCCCTGCGCTTCCAGCGCCAGCATGCTGCACGCATAGACGACCTTGCCGTCGAGCAGGACGGTGCAGGCGCCGCAGGTGCCGCGATCGCAGACACGCTTGCAGCCGGTCACGTCGAGGTAGTTACGCAGCGCGTCGAGCAGGGTGACGCGCGGCTCGACACTGGTGGTCATCTTCTGGCCGTTGACGGTCAGTGTCATCTTGACCGCGTTGGGTCCGATGGCGGGCGTCTGCGGTTGCTGCACAGGCGCGGCCTCGGCGGGCAGCGTCGGCGTGCCCAGCGCCGTGGCCGCCGCGGCGGCGCCGCCGCCCTTGAGAAACTGGCGGCGCGACACGCCACTGCTGTTTTGGTGTCCCTGGTCGTGCATCGAGTGGACCCTCCCCCTTGGAGTCACGAGGATGAAGTGAAGCAATCGGGGCGTCCCAGGCGCCCGTGGTCCTCCGCTTCAGTGTATGGATAGCGATGACGGCGACGATTGTATGGCCCGGAAGGCGCCGGCACAAGCAGTTTCCCGGCCCGTTTATGTTTCGCGCGGGCGGAGAGCGCGCAAAACGTAAACGGGGTCAGACGGTGCCTGAGTCGCTCTCAGCCGCGCTGGCCTGGACGCCAGACGGTCACCGGCTCCAGTCCGCGGAACAGCGCCGCCGCAGCCGGCAAGAGCGCGGTCGGCCGTGTCTGCACCGGCGGCAGGAATGTGGCCGGCTCCGACGCGGGCAACGCCCGCACCTGGAAGTCGGCCAGCGCGGCGCGGCGCAACGGCTGCACGGCCCCGTGCGTGGACACGAAGACGCAGACCAGCGCCGCGTCGCCCAGCAGCGCCGTGCGGCGGACGTGGCCGCGGCCGGCCGGGTGACAGGTCGTACACTTCGCCAGGTTCTTGGCGCTGACGTTGCGATGATCGCGGCGCTGGGCCTCGCGCTCCGGCGTGTGGTTGTGGCAGCCGTAGCAGGTGTACTTCTCGAAGTGCTTCACTTCGGTGTGACAGGTCGCGCACGACGCCCCCTTGCGCCCGCCGCCCCCGCCGTGGTTGACCGGGAACGAATGGCGGAACGTCACGTCTTCCCAGTCGCTCGTCTTGTGACAGTAGTTGCAATTGTTGCCATAGCGGCTCTTGTGTGTCTTCGGCTCGGCGTGGCAGGCGGCGCAGTTTTGCGGCGTGCCCTTGAAGACCTCCGCGGCCAGCGTCTCACGCCTGGCCCCGGCCTTGACGAAGACTTCCCAGGCATGACAGCCCTTGCAATCGACCTTCGTGTGCTTGCCCGTCAGTTTGTAGGTCGTGAAGTCGTGGTTGAACTTGAAGGCGGTCCCGGTCGTGAACTTCCACGTCTTGACATTGTGGCAGCCGGCGCAGTCAGCGCCGAAGCGGTCCTTGTGGATCTTCGGCTCGGCGTGACAGGAGTTGCAGTCCGTTGGCGTGCCGCGATAAACGCTGCCGGTGTGGCAGGACTTGCAGTCCACGTGGCGATGGCCGCCGGTCAGCGGGAACGCGGTGCAGGTGTGGTCGAAGGTGGTCATGTCGGTCAGTCCGGCGTGGGCGCCCTTGTGCTCGGTGTGGCATTCACGGCACTCCTTGCCCTGGGCGAGCAGGCCGTGCATCGGCCCCTTGCGCTCGATCTGTTCGCGCACCTCGCTGTGGCAGTCGAGACAGCGGCCGGACATGGTGCCGCCGCTCCAGGGCTCGGCGTGGCAGGCGGCGCAGTTGTTCGTCAGCTCGGCGTGCGACCGGACGCCGCCGCGCTCCGTCTCCTGGCGGACCTCCGCGTTCAGGGCGCCGGGGCTGAACATACCCTGGCCGCGCACCGCCAGCACCACCGTCACGCCGACCAGCGTGACCAGGGCGGCGAACTTCCCCGGACCCCAACTCCCCAGGTGTTTCATGGACGAGCCCTCATTTCAGGAATGTCGCGTAGTACAGGGCGGCGCCGACGTGCAGGAATGCCAGGCTGAACACCGCGGCGCTCAGCGGCACGTGCAGCGAATGCCACAGCGCCAGCAGGTTCCGGGCCGCCACCAGGGAATGCACTTGCAAATACAACCGATAGCGATCCGTTAACAACCGGTCCAGCTTGGCGGCCAGCACACGGTCCTGGCGGCGCAGGTCCCGCAGCGCATGGCCCAGGCGCCGCCGCTGCCGCCAGCGCAGCCAGGGCCGGGCCAGCAGCGTCACCCAGCCGGCCGGCGGCGTGCCGAGCGCCGCCAGTGCCGCCGCCCCGCCCGGCACGCCCAGCGTCTGCAGCTGCCGGTCCGCGGCGGCCAGCTGGGCGTGCAGCTCGTGCGCCGCGACCGCCAGGCCGTCCAGCGTACGCGGCGTCGCGGTGTAGAGGTAACGGCCGACAAAACCGCTCGCCACCAGCACGATCGTCAGCAGCGCGACCGCGCCGGCCAGGCCGTGGAACTTGCCGGCCGTGTGCAGCAGCACCAGGTACGGGCCGACCAGGCCGGTGAACACGTGCGCCTGCAGCCAGATGCTCGTCGGCCCCCAGGTGAAACCGCGGAGCCGCTTGCGCAGCGTGTACAGAGACTCGGTGCCCAGCATCAGCACGAAGCCGAGGACGCCGAGGCCGTGCCCGACCAGGCCGCTCGATCCGGGAATCTCCTGCTGCGCTTCGATGACGTACCACAGCGTCACGGCCAGAATCACGGCCAGGGCGAACACCAGTTCCGTCGGAACGCGGCGCATCCGGAGAAACCCTTCTTTCGGCGAGCGGCGCGGCGTCAGCCCGCCGGTCAGGATCAGCACCGGCGGGCTGACGCCGCGCCGCTCGCCAGATCAATTCGCCTGCGTCCGCTCCCACTGGTGACAGAATTCCGCCAGCTGCGGCAGCGCCGCCGGGCCGCCGCTCAGCAGCGCCGGCCGCACCGGCGTGATGTCCACCCGCGCCACGATCAACCGCTGCAACAGCCGCGACCACGTCTGGTCGCCCATCACCAGCGCCCCCAGAATCGTCCGCTCGCCCAGCACCAGGCGAATACGGTTCACGGCATCGCCGTCGCTGACCATCCGCGCGACGGGCCGCAGCCGCCACACCTCGCTCTCGCCGCGCGTGATCGCCACCAGGTCCTCGTTCTTGCTGCCGCTGCTGACGGCACCGATGATCGTCACCTTCAGGTTCGTCAACATCGTGACGTTGCACGGCACCGGCTTGACGTAGGGGCGGTGCAGGCCCGCCAGGTTGTCGCCGGCGACGCGGCCCTGCGCCAGCGCCGTCGGCCAGAGCACGTCCAGTGCCGCGACGCCGGTCTGCGGGTCGAAGACCTCCGCCACGTCGCCGGCGGCGTACACGTCCGGGGCGCTGGTCTGGAGAAATTCGTTGACGATGACGCCCTTGTTGACCTTCAGCCCCGCCTGCTTCGCCAGATCCACCCGCGGCCGCACGCCGATGGCCACCGCCAGCACCTCGCACGGCACCGTTTCGCCCGCCTGCGTCTCCACGGCCGTTATCCGGCCCTTCGCCCCCAATGCCTGCTTGATCTGCGTCTGCGTATGAATGGTGACGCCCTCGTGCCGCAGCCGCTCCATGACGATCTGCGACTCGATTTCGTCAAGCACGTCCGCCCAGTAGCGGGCGCCGCGCAGGAAGTAGTGGACCTTCATGCCGCGAGCGTTCAGGCCTTCGGCCAGTTCCAGCGCCGTGATGCCACCGCCGATGACCACCGCCGGCCGGCCGCGCCGCGCCAGCTTCAGGATGTGACGGGTGTCGTCCAGTCCGTCCAGCTTGACCACACCCGCCAGGTCGCCGCCGGGGAACGGCGGCGTTACCGCCAGCGCCCCCGTCGCCAGCAGCAACCGGTCGTAGCGCAGCCGCTGGCCGCCCACCGGGACCAACTCGTGCTCGTCGCAAAGCAGCCGCTCGACCCGGGCATGAATGCGCTTCAGGTTAAGGGCACGCAGGTCGTCGCCAGTGCGGATGGTCAGCTGCTTCTCGGGGAAGTCGCCACGCAACAAATAAGCCAGGCCGGGGCGCGAGTAAAAGGCGTGCGGCTCCTCGCTGACCAGGGTGATGGTGGCGGCCGGCTCGCGGGCGCGGAGTGCCTCCGCCGCGGCCAGGCCGGCGATGCCCGAACCCACGATCACGCACTGCGGCGGCATCCTCAGCCCTTCCCGCTGAACAGGGGGATGCGCTCGAAGCGCAGCACGCCGCGCGGGCAGCGGCGGACGCACTCGCTGCAGGTCAGACAATGGCTGTCCTGAATGGATTGGCCGCGCCAGGCGTGGCCGCGCACGTCGATGCCCATCGGGCAGTTGTACGAGCACATGCCGCACTGCACACAGTTGGCCGCCTCCGGCACGACCATCGCCGTGGAGAGCACTTCATGACGCGAGTCGAAGTCACAGGCCGGCCGCACCGGGCCAGGCGAACCGGGGCCGGGCGTCGGGCGAAACGAACGGCCGCACGCCGGGCAGGACTCGGTCTGGTCCTGCGGCATCAGGAAGACGTTACAGTGCGGACAACGCTGCCAGGCGGCGGACATGGGACCTCGCTCTTCCGGTTTGCCCTGAGATGGGATCAGTTGTCGCGCTCTCGGCCCTTCTTCTTCTTGACGGTGGCGTCCCAGGATTGATTCCCCTTCTTCGTCACCTTGCCGGCGCCGGTCAACTCGACGACGCTTTTGCTGCCATCCATGCCAACGACCTCAACGCGGAAGCCGATCACCGGCCGCTCGGTGCGCTCGGCCCGGGTGGTGTAGCCGCCCTTGACGCTCTTCTCGGCGATGGTGACGGCCTCGGCCATCGAGAGCACGCGGTACGTTGGCGACGGCGGTTCCTTGGCGGTCGGCTCCGGCGGCTTGACCGCCTGGGACGGTTTGGCCGGGTCAGTCGGGGGAGCGGTTTTGAAGGGCTCGATCTGGGCGTCGCCGCTGGCGTCGCCCGCGCTCAAGCCGACGACCAGGCCGATCACCACGATGGCGACGCCACAGGCGTAGAGCAGGCTGCGGTAGAGGTTCATGACAGGCCCTTGTGCAAGACCCACTTTTCGGGGGCGTGGGGATGTAGATGTTGATTATACCGCGGCGGAGTGAAAACGCCATGAATCGAAGATAAAGTCGAATTCATCTTCCGCCACGGGCCTGGCACCGACCATGACCGCGGCGAACCGCCGCGCATAAGATGATAGCGCATCCTTCTCGCCCGCAACCCAAAGGAGTCCACCCATGCGACGCGCAGTGCTCGGCTTGTTGGGGCTGCTGGCGCTGGCCGCGCCGGCGCCGGCCCACTTTCCGTGGGTCATCCCCTCGGCAGACGGCAAGACGGTCAAGGTCGTCTTCAGCGACACGCTGGCGCCGGACAAGAACGTGTCGATCACCAAACTCGACGCCCTGAAGTTGTACGCCTGGGGCGCGAAGGACAGGGACGGCGTGCAGCTGGCCCGGGTCGTGAACAAGGACGAGGGTTACCTGTTCACCCACGTGCCGGCCGGCAAGCCGTTCGTCGGCGGCGTGTGCCACTACGGCGTCGTCGCCAAGGGCAAGGCCGACCCGTTCCTGCTGGTGTACCACGTCCAGGCCATCGCGGACGCCCACCCCAGCCCGATCCCGCCGAGCTTCCCGGTGGTGAAGGGGCAGGCGCTGCGGATCGACCCGCTGCCCACGCGCGGCGCCGGCAAGCCGCACGTCGCCGGCTTCACCGTGCTCTTCAACGGTAAGCCGCTGCCGGACGCCGAGGTCGCGGTGCTGGCGCCCGGTGCTGACAAGGACGCCGAGGGCAAGACCGACAAGGACGGCTTCTTCTCGTACCACGTCGATCACGTCAAGCAGCCCGGCCTGTACGGGGTCCGCGCCCGGCATGTCCTGATGAAAGCGGGCAAGGAGGGCGACAAGGAATACAAGGAAATCCGCCATAACGCCACGCTGGTCTTCCGCGCCGCGCCGGCCCAGGGCAAGGGGGATGACGGCGACAAGAAGGCCAAGCTGCAGCCCAGCCCCGCGGCGACGAAGTTGCTGGCCGACGCCCGCGCCGCCCGGGCCAACTGGCGCAACTTCCCCGGCTTCACCGCCGACCTGGCCGTCAACGTCGATGGCAAGGTCCACAAGGGCACGGTTGAAGTGAGCGACAGCGGCAAGGTCAAGCTGACGCTCGCGGACGAGCCGGTACAGAAGTGGGCGCTGCGCCAGCTGCAGTCGCTGGTGAATCACCGCCTGGACGACAGCGCCGGACTGCAAACACCGTGCGCCTTCGCGGACGACGACACGCACCACCCGCTGGGCCGCAAAATCCGCGTGCTCAACGATGAACTGCATTCCAGCTACCGCATCCGCGACCGGCAAGTCATCGAGGTGAACCGGCACACAGGGCCGAGCCGCTTCACGATCATTGTGCTGGAGAACCGCGTCAACGCCGAGAAGCAGTTTCTGCCGAGCTGCTACGTCGTCAACACCTGGGACAACAAGACGGGGGCACTGCTGAATGCGCAGGCGTTCCATCAGACGTGGGTGCGCGTCGGCAGCTTCGACCTGCCGGCGCGCGAGACGATCGTCAACGCGGGCGGTAGCGGCCTCGGAGCGCGGACGATCACGTTGACGCATCACAAGCTGCTGAGCGCCGCTGCCCAGCGCTAGCGTCGTCAGGTTTCAAGGCCCCGTTTACGTTTCGCGCGGAGGGAGTCTGCACGAAACGTGAACGGGACCCTTTCGTAGTGCGGGCGGCCCGCCTGCACAGGTCTGGAGAAGGGTCGGGAGAAGGGGTCGGGAGTCGATTCATACAATTTATAAGATTCGTATGAATCGACTCCCGACCCCTTTTCTCGCGCCGCGTCAGCGGGACCGGGCTGACTCGCGCTCCCGGGCGAGTTCGCGGCCAGTGGTAATTTCCAGGAAACTCAAGTCCCGGTAGAGGAAGGTGGCGTCGCCGCCGGGCACCTGGTCGAGCAGCAGCCGCAACAACGTGCCGACAGTCACCTGTCGCGGCGCGGACGGGAGTTGGACGGGGAGGCCGTAAACATCCAACCGCCGGAACGATTTCTTGAACGCCTCCCCATCTACCAGGATTGCCAGTTCGATTTTCCGAGCGGCCAGTTGCTCGTAGAGCCGGCCCAGGGCGTCTTTCATGGTCCGGGTGCCGCGGAAGTCGCGCAGGTTCACCGGCTCATGAAACACCGCCCGGCCCTTGCGAACCGTCGCAACCTTCCGCGCGGCCTCTTCCCCACCAGCTGCGCGTCCTTTCGGACCGTGGTGATTTCGATGTAGGACGGTCGGAACGCCAGCGTGGCGTTGCGCGACGGTATCTGCTCGAGGAGCAGTTTCAGGAACTCCCGGACGCTAACCCGCCGCGGGGTGGACGGGATTCGGACGGGAATCTCGTAAATATCCAGACGCCGCGATTCCTCCCGAAACGCTTCCTGATCCACCAGCATGGCCAGTTCAACGCCCCGTGCCGACAACTGTTCGTAAAGTTGTTCCAGGGCTTGCTTCAAGGTGAGCGGTCCCCGGAAAGTGTTCAGGTGGACCGACTCGTGCAACATTCTGCGGAGTTGACGGAGTTCCCTTGTGGTGGGGATTAATCGCTCTCTCGGGTCGCGGATTTGCGCCGACACCGCGGCAGGTCCGCCGGCCAGACAGAGCAGCACGAGCAGCGTGCGGAAAAGGTCATTGCGGGTCGTCATCGGGTGTTCTCCTGCGCGTCAGCGGTACGGCGAAGCACCGGCGGGCTGACGCCGCGCCGCTCGTCTTCATGTCGCCGGCCGGTCCGCGTGGCCGTCTGGCCCGGCGCCGTCGGGCGGCGGCATCGGCTCGGCCGGCAGTTCCACCTGTGTCGCGACCTGGCGGTCCACGCGCGTCACCGGCGTCGGCGGCGCCGCGGCGTACAGCCGCAGATCGACGCGCTGCGCCTTGGACAGGTCGATGCGCTCGTTCGACAGGTCGAACTCCAACCGCGGCTCCTCGCTCAGGTGGAGCGGCAGCCGCACCGTGAACGTGCTGCCGCGGCCCAGTTCGCTTTGCAGCGTCACGTCGCCGCCCAGCAGTTTCGACAGCTCGCGGACAATCGACAGGCCCAGGCCGGTGCCGGTGTGCTCGCGCGTCAGCGGGTTGCCCGACTGGCGGAACTTTTCAAAGATTAGCTCCTGCTCCTCCGTGGCGATGCCGACGCCCGTGTCCGAGACCGTCAACACCAGGAAGCCGCCCTCCGCCTCCGCCTTGAGCAGCACTCTGCCGCCCTCCGGTGTGAACTTGATCGCGTTGGACAGCAGGTTTTGCAGGATCTGCTGCAGCTTGGTCACGTCCTGGCGCAGCACCGGCACGCCCGGGTCAATTTGGCCGCGCAAATCGATGTTTTTCTTCTCCGCCATCGCCCGGAACATGTTCAGCAAACCCTCACACACATCGTGAATGCTGAACTCTTCCAGGCGCACCTGCATCTTGCCCGCCTCGATCCTGGCCAGGTCCAAAATATCATTGATGAGATTTAACAACGTCTCACCGCTCGACTTGATGTTGCGCACCCAGCGCAGTTGTTTCTCGGTCAAATTGTTGCGCGAAAGTAACACGTCACTGAAGCCCAAAATACTATTGAGGGGCGTGCGCAACTCATGACTCATGGTCGCCAGGAAGTCACTCTTGAGGCGGTTGGACTCGTACAGAGCCATGTTCGCCTGGGCCAGTTCGTCGAGCTTGCGATCGAGGTCGGCGTTCACCTTGCGCCACTGGTCCTGCATGCTCACGAGATTGCGCAGCATACGGTTGAAGGCGTGGCTCAAATCTTCAAACTCGTCGCCGGTCTGGATCTCACTGCGGACGTTGAGTTCGCCGGCGGAGATG
This sequence comes from uncultured Gemmataceae bacterium, assembly GCA_963750165.1. Taxonomy (GTDB): domain Bacteria; phylum Planctomycetota; class Planctomycetia; order Gemmatales; family Gemmataceae; genus CAVVPN01. Next base: position 389,393 of record CAVVPN010000004.1, read on the forward strand.
GCGTCGCTGACCTCTTTCAGATGTTTCACCGGCTTGACGATGACGTAGCGCACAATCACGTAGCTGCCGAACATGATGAGCAGGGCGGTCACGAAAGCGGTGGCCATGAGCACGGCGCGGTTGAGGTGGACGGCGTCCTCGATCGCCTTGGTCGGCATGCGAATGTGGACGATGGCCATCAGGTCGTTTTCGGCCAGGTTCGGGTGGTTCTTGTTGTGGTGGCACTCCATGCACTTCTTGTGGGCGCGGATGGCTCCGTAGTAGTGCAGCACCGGCTCGCCGGCGCGGACGCGCGTCGCCTCGTTGCGGGGCGGGTCGGAGGTCTGAAACTCCTTGAACAACTCACGCTCGAAACTGTCCTCGTGCTTGTTGGGCAGGATGGGCTCGTCGTATTGTAGATCGAGCTTTTTCATGGCCAGAAAGTCGGACTCGGCCTGCGCCTGTTTGGCCTTTTCCCAGAACCGCCGGCTCGCCTCCAGGACCGCCTGCTGCTGTTCGCGTGACAGTGGCTCCTCATCGGCCTGCTTCAGCGCCTGCGTCAACAACTCCTGTTCGCGGGCCAGGAGTTTCTCCTTGTGGAACTTGTTAAAAATGGGCTCGACGAGGACGCGGCAGGTGGTGGTGGTCTGGTCGTAGGCGAGGTGCTCGGTCTGGTAGGCGTACAGCCAGAAACTGGCGGTGATGAGCACGAGGATGCCGGCACCGAACAGGAAGCGACACTTGCGCTCCAGGCTCGTCTCGCCCAGCAGGCGTTTGAAGGCACGGTAGGACATGCGGCCCCCCTGGTTTGCGCCCGGCGAGCGGGGTCGCGTCAGCGCCCCGTGAGGTCGCACGGGGCGCTGACGCGACCCCGCTCGCTGACATCACCCCTTCTGACACTTCGGGCAGTAATGCGTCGAGCGCCCCGCCAGGCGGATGCGCGTGATCGGCGTTTTGCAGCGCGGGCACGGCTGGCCAGCGCGGCCGTAGACCTTGAACTCTTTTTGATAGCCGCCCTGCTTCCCGGAGCCGCCGACGTAATCGCGGATGGTCGAACCGCGGTGCGCGATGGCCCGGTTCAACACGGCGATGATGGCGTCGCGCAGCCGCCGCGCCTCCGCGGCCGTCACGTCCTTGCCGGGCTTCGTCGGCGGCAGTTTCGCCTCGAACAGCGCCTCGTCGGCGTAGATGTTGCCAACGCCAGCCACCACGCGCTGATCGAGCAGCACGGCTTTCAGGTTGCGTGCAGTCGTGCGCAGGCGACCACGGAGGTACGGCGCGTCGAGGTTGAACGGCTCCGGGCCGAGCCCGGATTGATCAAAAAACTGGGCAAGCTTCTCCCTGGACGTGAAGAGCGTGGCACTGCCGAAGCGGCGGACATCGCGGAAGCGCAACTGGTCCTTCGGCCCACTCAGATCAATGACCAGGTGCGTGTGCGGCAGCCGCGGCGCGGCGGCGGATACCACGGTCAGCTGGCCGGTCATGCCCAGATGAACCACCAGGAACAACTCGCCGTCGAGGCCGAGGCAAATCCATTTGCCGCGGCGCTCGACAAAGTGCAGGCGCCGGCCTTCGAGAGCCGCGGTCCACTCCGGCGCCCAGGGGCGGCGCAGGGCCAGTTCGCCGCGCTCCACCTTGAGCAACTTGCGGTTGACCAGTCGTGGGCGCAGCTCGCGCACCACTGTTTCGACTTCCGGCAATTCTGGCACCCTTGAGACTCCCGATTGCTTACGCCTCGCCCTGGTCGGACGGCAGCGGGTTGTGGGCGAACACCAGATCCTGGAGCAGGCGGCCTTCCTGGAGATGTTGGCGGACCAGTTCGGGCACGCGCTCAGCGGTCATGCCGTGATACCACGTCCCCTCGGGGTAAACGACAGCCGTCGGCCCCTGGCTGCAGACGCGCAGACAGCCAACCTTGGTGCGGTAGCAGGCGTGCTCGCCGCTGGTCAGGCCCTCGTCCTTCAGCGTCTTTTTCAGCACTTCCCACGCCCGCAGGCCCTCCTCGGGCGTGCAGCAGTTCGGGCCGGTACACAGGAAGACGTGCCGGTGATAGGCGCCGATGCCGAGCTTCGCGGCGATGGTTTGCAGGTCCTGTTTCTCCGTCGTCATGGGTCACCTCGGCCTCACGTTTTTCGCAGCGCCACGCGCACCCGGCGGGCGACTTCCGCGAACACCAGCACCGACGCCGTGCCCGCCGCGATCAGTATCCACTGTACCACACTCAGCGGCTGCACCTTGAACACGTCGCCGCCGAACGTCACGATCAGCACCTGGCCGACCGCCACCGCGCTGGCGATTATCAGGAACGTGGGGTTGCCCAGCAGCCCACTGAAGCCGCTCATGTCCGCCGTCAGCGATCGGCTGTTGATCTGGTTCCACACCTGGAAGAACACATAAATCGAGAAAAAGATGCTCACCTGTAACACTGTGTATGCAACCTCCACCTCCTGCCGGCTGTCGTCGTGGGCCCAGAACCAGTGGCCGCCCTCGGCCTTCAACTCCGACGCCGGCGCCGCCCTGCGCGTGCCCTCCGCCTCCACCGACCAGGCGTCGTCCCGGTGCGCGAACCAGCCGGGGCTGTCCGGACTGCCCTTCATGCCCAGCAGCAGCGCCAGCATCACCACCACGAAGAACGCCGCGGTCACGCCGATGGTGCGCAACATGCCCGGCGTCAAAATGTTCTCGTCGCGCTTCTTCGGCGGGTAGTGCATCACGTCCGGCCGCGGCGGCTCCGAGCACAGCGCGATCGACGCAAACGTGTCCATGATGACGTTGATCCACAACAATTGCAGCACCGTGAACGGCGCCTTCACCTGGAACAGCAGGATGCCCAAAAACGTGATCGTCAGGGCGCTGACGTTGATGGTCAGCTGGAACTGAATGAACCGCTGGATGTTCTCGTACAGCGACCGGCCCCACTGTACCGCCTTGACGATGGTGGCGAACGAGTCGTCCAGCAGCACGATCTTGCTCGCCTCCTTGCTGACCTCCGTGCCGGCAATGCCCATCGCCAACCCCACGTCCGCCTTCTTCAGTGCCGGGGCGTCGTTGGTGCCGTCGCCGGTGACCGCCACGACCTCGCCCAGTTCCTGCAACAATTTGACCATGCGGAACTTGTCCAGCGGCCGCGCCCGGGCGACGATGCGCAGGTGCGGCAGCCGCTGTTTTAGCTGCTCGTCGGTCAGCTGGTTGAAGGCGTCGCTGGTCAGGATGGTTGCGTCCGCGGTGTTGATGGCGGCGTCGCGCGCCGGCACCAGGCCGATCTCGTAGCCGATGGCCCGCGCGGTTTCGACATTGTCGCCGGTAATCATTTTCACTTCAATGCCAGCCCGCCGGCACTGCTCCACCGCATCCTTCACGTCCTCGCGCAGCGGGTCGCGGATCGCCACGAAACCCACGAACACCAGGTTGTGCTCCAGCGCTTCACGGATCGCGTGCAGCGCGTCCTCGGTCGCCGCTGTCTCCGCCGGCAGAATGGCGTAGCCGAAGCCGAGCGTGCGCATCGCCTGCGCCGCCGAATCGCGCAACTGCTCCTGGACCCGTGCCCGGTCGGCCACGGTTAATGACCGCGTTTCGCCGTTCAGGCCCTGGATGGACGCGCACTGCTCCAGCACCCATTCCGGCGCCCCCTTCACCAGCACCACTAACCGGCCGCCGTAGCGCACCACCGTCGTCATGCGCTTGCGCTCGGACGAGAAGTGGATCTGATACAACGGCTCGAACTGCAACCGCAGTTTGCCGTACTCGGTGCCCGCCGCGCGCAGCCACTGCAACAGCGCGCCCTCCGTCGAGTTGCCGACCGTGACCGTCTTGCCCTCCTTTTCCTCCAGGTTTGCGGTCGAGTTCACCGCTCCGATCAGCGCCAGCCAGTCAATCGGCTGGCCGTCGCGCGGCCACGGGGCGTGCGGGTCCGGCTGCACCCACGCCGGCGTGCCGCGGTCGAACGTCTGGCCGTCGATGCACAGTCGGTCCACCTGCATCTTGTTCTGCGTCAGCGTGCCGGTCTTGTCCGAGCAAATCACCGTCGCCGAGCCGATGGTTTCGCACGCCACCAGCTGCCGCACCAGCGAGTTGGCTCGCGTCATCTTCTGCATCGCCAGCGCCAGCGACACCGTGACGCTCATCGGCAGGCCCTCCGGCACCGCCACCACGATGATGATGACCATCGTCACGAAATAGCCCAGCAGTTCGCCGAAGACGCGCAGCGCCTGCTCGGCCACGTCGCCCGGCTGCGAGCCCGGCCAGAAGATTTCGCCGACCATGATGCCGCGGACCAGCTGGGCCAGGAAGATCAGCACCGCCGCGAGGTAGCCGACCTTGCTGATGAGGTCCGCCAGATTCGTCAGCTTCAGCTGCAGCGGCGTCAGTTCCTTGGAGATCGTCAACTTGTGCTTGACGCGCTTCTCCTGCGAACTAGCTGGGGCGGCCCCCTCCGGCGCCTCGGCCTCCTCGTCCTCGTCGGTGGACAGGCGGCGGGCGATCTGGCCCAGGTACGTCGCGTCGCCGACCTCCGCGACCATCATCAACCCAACGCCGTCCACCACCTGGGTGCCGCGATACAGACAGCCGGGCTGTTCGGGGCCGTCGGCGGTATCGTCGGCGGGCCGCGGCTGCTTGCGCACCGGCTCGGACTCGCCTGTCATCAGCGATTGATCGACGAACAGCTCCGTCGCCTTGAGCAGCCGGCCGTCCGCGGGGATTTCGTCGCCGGTCTCCAGCAGCACGGTGTCGCCGACCACCACGCCGTCGAGCGGGACAGTTTGCACGTCGCCGTCGCGGATCACCTTGGAACGCAGCGCGTCCTTTTTGGCGTTCAGTACCTCGAATTCGCGGTCGCTCTTGTACTCACTGGCGAAGGCGACGCCGGTGGCCAGGATGACCGCGACCATGACGGCCAGGCCCTCCACCAGCACATGGCCGGTCGTCAGGCCAAGGATGAACAGCACGATGGCACCGCCAAAGAGAATGGTCGGAATCCACCGCGCCTGCCGGAGCACGTAGGCAGCGATCACCGCGACGAGGACGAGGCCAACGCCGACGCCACCGACGCCGCGGTTCGCCTTGAACAGATCGACCGCCATCGACAGCAGGGCGGCGGCCAGCAGAATCTTGATGATCGGCTCGTCGAATTTCTCGATGAACTTCAGCCACAGCGGCTCGCGCGGCAGCGGCGTCAGCGTGTTGCGGCCGAACTGCTGGGCGCTATGGGCGACGGCGTCGCCGCTCAGGCCCCTCTCGACGGACGTGGGGAGCTGCTTCTGTACGTCAACCAGTGTGCGCATGATTTGCTTCCTTCGCCGCTGGCGTCCCTTGTGGTATGCTGAAAGGGGGAGTGCCAGGGAGGGCTTTCATCTCGTTTCATCTCACAGACCCCCTGGTCCGAATGGGGGCTCGCGGATTCCCTTGGGTATAGTGTCGCAAATCGACACTGCACGGCAATGCAGGGCATTGGGTGCAGTCTGAAAGGAATTCGAGCCTGAAAGGGAAATCTTGAAGGGGGGCGCGGCTATCCCTTGCCCAGCACGGCGTCAACCACCCAGCAAGCGCGTGCGTGCCGGGCTGGCGGCAGTGATCGAGCAGGGCGGCGTCGGTGCAGCAGGAGACGGCGTCGGGATCACCCACCCACCAGCTTCAGATACTCCGGCGACCCCACCAGCGCGGCGATGACGATCTCATCCCGCCCACCGCCTTGCAGATACTTCACGTTGCCGTTCAACCCGTTGGTGTCCGCGGCGCGGCGCAGGAAAGTCTGGTAGAAGCCCATCACCAGATCGGTGTCGTACTCGGCGCTGGACAGGATGGCGGTGGCGATCTGGCTGGTGGGCACGTGCAGCGAGAGCACCTGATCCCAGTAGGCCTCCGACGGCGCATCGACCGGCCGGCCCAGTGCGTCCTCGTACAGCGCCTTCACGAAGCCGTCGTTGCTGCCGCCGCCGTGGCCGTTGAAGTATTCCGGCGAGCCGATCAGGTAGGCCGCCACCTGCTCCAGGGTGCCGCCGCCACGCAGGAACGACACGAAGCCGCTCAACCCCATCGGGTCCGCCGGCCGCGACAGGTACTGCTCGTACAGCTGATTGACCTTCAGCATGCGATACTCGTCGCTGTTCATCAGCGCCTGGGCCACCTGCGTGCGCGTCATCAGGCCGGCGTCGAGCTGACTCGACCAGCCCGCCAGGCCGTTCGGGTCCGCGGGCCGCTGCAGCAGGTCCAGGTACGCCTGCTCCACGAACGCCTGCGTGACCGTGGTCACCGTCTCGCTGACGACGCCGCTGTTGGTGCTCTTGAAGTGGTTGTCACCGGTGTAGGACGCGAACAGCGTGTGGGTCCCCTGGCTCAGGCCCGTCAGCGTGCCCGTGGCCACGCCGTTGTTCAGCCCGACCTGCATCATCGCCGTGCCGTCCACGTAGACCGTCACCATGCCCGTTGCCGTGCCGGCCCCCGGCGCCACCGGCACCACCACCACCGTGAACGGCAGCGCCGCGCCCACGGCGACCGACTGGACGGACAGTTGCAACGCCTCCTTCGTGCTGGCCGCGTTCACGATCAGCACCGTCGATCTGGAGCCGCCGTTGAACTGGCCGTCGCCGCTGTAAGTGGCCGTGATCTGACGGGCGCCCACGGCCAGGGTCTTGGTCGTGAATGTCGCCTGGCCCTGGCCGTTGACCGGCACCGCGACCTGCGCCACGCCGTCCACGGCGAAGGTGACCGTGCCGGTCGGCCCGGTTCCGGACGCCGGCGTCACCGTGGCCATGAACGTGGCCGGTTGGCCCCAGACCGTCGAGGTGGTCGGCGGCGTGAGCGTCACTGTGGTGCTGGCCCTGGTGACCGTCTGGCCGCCAGGCAGCGCGCTGCTGCCGGCCGCGAACGATCCGTTGCCGGCGTAGCTCACCTGGACGCCGTGCGCCGTGGCGCTCACGCCCAGGCTGGCAGTCTGATACACCGCCTGGCCGCTGGCATTCAGGGCGACGCCGCTGGCCACGGTCGTGCCGTCGATGACGAAGTTCACGGCCCCGCCTGGCACCACCACGCCCGGCGCGGACACCGTGGCCGTGAACGTCACCGGCTGGCCGTACGCCGACGGGGTGAGGCTGGACGTGACCGCCACCGACGGGGTGGCCACGAAGACAGTCTGGTTGATGGTGTTGGACGTGCTGCCGTTGAAGTTGACGCTGCTGCCGCCGTTGAACGCCGCCGTGATCGAGTACGTGCCCGGTTGCGGCACCAGTGTCGCCTGACCGTTGGTCAAGGCCACGGTGGTGGTCCCGACCGAGGATCCGGAGCCGGTGATCGTGAAGGTCACGGTGCCGTCCGGCACACCGGCGGTGCCCGATGGCGCCGGCGCCACCGTGGCGGTGAGGACCGCCACGCCATACGACGCGGAGGCGTTGCTGGTGGTCAGCGTCGTTGTGCTGTTGGCCTTGTTGACAGTCTGCGACACACCGGCCGAGGTGCTGGCGGTGTAGTCGGTGTCGCCGGCCCAGGTGGCGGTGATGGTGTGACCGCCGGCGTTCAATTGCGTGCTCGAAGTGGTGACGAAGATGGCGTTGCCGCTGGCGTTGACAGCGGCGGTGCCCAGCGGCGTGCTGCCGTCCTTGAACGTCACCAGGCTGCCGACCGTCGGCGTGTAGCCAGCCACCGAGCCGGTCACGTGGGCCATGAGGGTGACCGTCTGCTGGCCGTAGCTGGACGGGTTGGGCGTGTTGGCCGTGATGGCCGTCGTGGACGACGCCTGGGTCACCGTCTGGCTGAAGCCTGGCGAGGTGGCCTGTACGTAATTGGTGTCGCCGGCCCAGGTGGCGGTGATGGTGCGCACGCTGCCGAGCAGCTGGGTGCCGCTGGTCATGTAGGTGGCATTGCCGCTGCCGTCGAGCAGGCCGGTGCCCAGCGTCGTGCTGCCGTCCTTGAACGTGACCACCGTTCCGGATGTCGGCGCGAAGCCGTTTACCGTGCCGGTCACGTGCGCGGTGAAGGTCACCGCCTGGCCCAGCGTGGACGGGTTGGGGTTCGACACGATAATGGCCACCGTCGGCGTGGCCTGGCCAACTGAGAAGGCGAAGTTGCTCGACGTGCTGCCGCTGAAGTTCGTCTCGTTCATCGCCGGGGTGTAGACGGCGATGAGCGTGTGCGGCCCAACCGTTAACTGACTGCCGGACTCGGCGTAGCTGGCGGTGGCGGTGCCGCTGACGTTCGCCAGGGTGCCGCTGCCCAGCAGGTGGGCCATATCAACGACGCCGTTGTAGAAGCTGACCGTGCCCGTCGGCTCGACGGTGCCGACCGTCGGCGTCACGGTGGCGGTGAACGTCACTGGCTGGCCGAGGGTCTGCGAACTGGGAGTCGCGGCGGTGAAGGCCGTCACGGTCGTGTGCCGGCTGACCGTGAAGGGGAAGCTGGTGGTGGTCTGGCTGCCGCTGTAGTTGATCTCCGTGGCGGCGGCCGTGTAGACGGCGACGACGTTGTGGTTGCCGCCGGCCAGCTGGGTGGACATGGTCACGAAGGTGGCGGTGGCGGTGCCGAGCAGGTTTACCAGGGTGCCGGTGCCGAGCAGGTTCGCCGCTGACACCGAGCCCTCGTAGAAGCTGACCGTGCCCGTCGGCTCGGTCGTGCCGAAGGTCGGCGTCACCGTGGCGCTGAGCGTGACCGCCTGGCCGAAGACCGGCGACGCCGGGCTCTCGCCGGTCACGGTCGTCGTGGTCGCGGCCTTGCTGATCGTGAAGGCGCTGCCGGTGGTGGTTCGGCTGGCGCTGAAGTTGGGGTCGGTCAACGGGGCGTAGGCGGCGAGGATGGTGTGGGCGCCGCCAGTGAGTTGGCCGGCCGTGATGGTGTAGCTGGCGGTCGCGGTGCCGCCAACGTTCGCCAGGTTGCCGCCGCCCAGGTAGTGGACGGGGTCGATCACGCCGTTGTAGAAGTTGACCGTGCCCGTCGGCTCGGTCATGCCAACGGTGGGCGTGACCGTGGCCGTGACCGTCACTGGCGTGCCGAAGGCCGCAGAGCTGCCGGGGCTGGGGGTGGTGATGGTCGTCGTGGTCGTTTGTGTGGTGATGGTGTAGCTGACAGCGGCCGATGTGCTGCCGACGAAGAACGGATCAACGCCCGTCTGGTCGTAGACGGCGGTGATGCTGTGCATGCCGCCGGTTAGCTGATCGACCGCGGTGGTGAAGGTGGCCACGCCGCTGCTGTTGGGCGTGGCGGTGCCCAGGATGGTGCTGCCGTCCAGGAACGTGACGATGCCGGTGTAGGCCGGCGTGATGCCCGTCTCGGTGGTCACCGTGGCCGTGAGGGTCACCGCTGTGCCGAAGACGGAGGGGCTGGCCGGACTCACCTGCGAGATGACCGTGGTGGTGTTGGCCCTGATGCGCTGCAGCACGAGTTGCGGCGGCGTGGCCATGCTGTTGACCGTGGCGCTGAATTTCATGCCGCCGGTGATGAAGTTGTTCGGCTGGCCGCTCAGGGCGTTGCCGAAGCCGTTCGTGAAGCCGCCCGTGGCCGTCATGATGACGAACGGCGTGCCGATGGCCGGCGTGAAGCCGTTCACCGTCGTCACGGCCAGGTTGGCGTTGCCCAGGTTCACGGCACCGGTGACGTTGTCCTGGTTGTAATTGCTCAGGGTGTTGCCCGGCGTGGTGCCGCCGAGCAGTACCTGATAGGTGGTGGCGTTGTTCAGGGTCGCGTCGCCGGTGGCAGTCAGGATGCCCGGCGCGTACACCCCAGTGGCCGTGGTGCCGGGCTCCAGCGTACCGCCGCCGGCCGCCGCCGTCACGGCCCCAACCGTGCCGGTGCCGCCCAGTGTGCCGCCCGCCAGCGCTACCGCGCCGATCTGGCCGGTCGGCCCGTCCACGAACAGCTTGCCGGCCTGCACTGTCGTCGTGCCGGGATAGGTTTCGGTGTTGGTCAGTTCCAGGCTGCCGGCGCCCGCCTTGGTCAGGCCCGCGGTGCCAGTGCCGGTGATCGGCGTCGAAACGACCAGGTCGAGGTTGGCCGGGCCGGTGGTGACCGTGAACGTGGGCGTGGCGTTGCCCAGCGCCAGCGTGCCGAGGCCGTTGACGGTCGCGCTGCCGAGAGCGTCCGAGGTGGCGGTCACGTTGCCGGCCAGCGTCACACTGCTGCCCGCCTGGCTGGCGGCGACGGTGCCGCCGGTCATGTTCAGGCTGGCAACCGTCAGCTGGCCCTCCTGTGACCCGTGAACGCCGGCCCCGGTCGTGACCAGGCCGTCGTTGACCGTCAGGGCGCCGACCGTCTCGGTCTGGTCGTTCAGGTCGAAGGTGCCGTTGCTGTTTACCGTGACCGCGGACGTGTCGGCGATCTGGTCGCCGGCCAGCAACTGCGCAAAGGCGGTGCTGAGCAGCTGGCCGTTGCCGACGGCGAGGTCGCCGGCGAGGGCGTTCACGCCGTCGGTCTTGTCGAGTTGCAGGATGCCCTGGTTGACCTGGGTCAGACCGGTGTAGGTGTTGGCCGCCGTGCCAGTCATGACCACGATGCCGGGGCCGACCAGGGTCAGGCCCTGGCTGCCGCCGCCGCTCTGGCCGATGGCCCCGCTCAGGGTCAGCGTGTCGGCTGCCCCGTCCACGCCGACGGCGCTGTTCGCCGCCAGGGTGATTGGGCCGGCCCAGGTGTCGGTGAAGCCGCTCACGTTTTCCAGCGCCCCGGCGTTGTTGAAGCCGGGACCGCTCAACTGCAGCGCCTCGACCGGCACGGTGATGTTGCCCTGCACCTGGAGCGTGGCGCCCCTGGCCACAACGGTGCCGCCCTGGCCGCCGGCGGTCGTCTCCGTCACGACGATACTGGTGCCGCCGCCGATGGCCGTGCCGATCAGCAGCGACTGGTTGAGCATGGCCAGACCGGGTCCGCTGAAGCTGACCGAGTAGACGCCGCCCGCCTGCGTCACGGTCACGCCGCCCGCGCCGATGGTGGACAGCCCGTCCAGGGCCGTCTGCACCTGCGCCATCGAGGCGCCAACCGGCAGCGCGGCGGTCGTCTGGCCGTTGAAGCCCAGCGTGAACGAGCCGCTGGTGCCGGTGACGGTGATCGTCTGCAACTCCGTCGTGTTCAGGCCCAGGGCCTGGGCGTTGGCGACGTTCACGACCCCCTGGTTGACGAGGGTGACGCCGGTGTAGGTGTTGGCGGCCGTCAACGCCAGCGTGCCGGTGCCGAGCTTGGTCAGGGTGGACGCCGGCGCCGGCAGCGGCGCCGGATCCTGGAGGATGCCGCTGATCGTTAGCTGGGCGTTCGAGTTGACGCCGATGGCGGTGTTGGTTTGCAGGGTGATCGGGCTGGCCCAGGTGTTGTTGCCACTGACGTTGACCAGGGCGCCCGCGCTGGCCGGGGTGGGGCCGCTGCCGTTGAGCACCAGGTTCTCGCCGGTCACCGTGCCGGACGCGCCGACGCCGAGCGGATCGAAGTCGAGTTCCAGCGCCGCGCCGCTGCTCACCAGGGTGCCGATGCCGCCGTCCGCCACGGTGCTGACGGCAGCGCTCAGGCCGCCGTTGCCCTGAACGGTCAGCAGCGGTTGCGCGCCGGTCAGCGTGCCGGTGAAGGTCACGGTGAAGATGCGATCCACATTGGCCGGCGTCGTCGTCGGTGTGGCCAGCGTCACGGTCACGTTGCCGACGCCAATGGTGGACAGGTTCGCCAGCGCTGTCTGCACCTGGACGGCGGTGGCGTTGAAGGCCAGCGGCGCGGTGCTCTGGCCGTTGAAGCTCAGCGTAAACATGCCGGTCGGTGTGCCGCCGATGGTGACGCGCTGGATCGCGGCAGTGTTGGTGTTGCCCAGGGCGCCCGGGTCCTGGATGCGGAGGGTGCCGGCGCTGACGTAGGTGGTGCCGCCATAGGTGCCAGTCTGGGTCAGCACCAACCGGCCCGCCCCGACCTTGCTCAAACCAGTGGTGACGCCCTGGCCGATGGCGCCGCCAATGGTGAGGGTGTCGGTCGCGTTGGTGACGTCGATGGCCACGACGCCGACCGGCAGCGACGCCGGTGAAAAGGCCGGCAGACTGTCGAGGGTGATCGGCCCGGCCCAGGTGTTGTTGCCGCCGGTGTCGAGCAGGGCGCCGGTGCCGAAGACGCCGGTGCCGGTCAGCGTCAGCATCTTGCCGGTGACGACGACCGGCTGGCCGGCGAGCGGGCCAAGGCTCGGTGTTTGCAGTTGCAGCTGGGCGCTGTCGAGCACCTGGACGCCGTTGGTGGCGCCGCCCAGGGCCTGCGCGTTCTGCACCTGCAAGACCCCCTGGTTGACATACGTGGTGCCGCCGTAGGGGTTGGCGGCGGACAGGACCAGCAGGCCGCCCATTTCCTTGGTCAGGTTGTAGTTCGCGCTGTTGTCGGTGATGGTGCCGGTGCCCAGCAAGGTGGGCGCGGGACCAATGGTCAGCGAACTGCCGGAGTCCACGCCGATGGTGGAATTGGTGTTCAGCGTCAGCGCGCCGGTGTAGTAATTGGTGCCGCTGACGTTGTGCAGGGCGCCGGTGTTGTGGCCGTTGCTGGCGAAGCCGTTGCCGTTGAGCGTGATCGGCTCCGATTGCAGGCTGGACTCCAGCACCAGGGCGGCGCCCGAATCCACGACGGTGTTGCCGGTGGCGGTGGCGGCGCCCAGGGCCTGCGGATTCTGCACCACCAGCTGGCCCTGCTGCACCTCGGTGACGCCGCCGTAGGTGTTGGCCGCGCCCAGGATGACATCGCCCTGGCCGATCTTGACCAGGCGCGGGTCGCTGCCCGGCGTCAGATCGGTGATGCTGCCGATCAGGTTCAGCTGGGCCACCGAGAGGCCGTTGGGCAGCGCCTGGTTGCCGTTGGCGTTGATGGTGACGGTGTTGTTGACCGGGTCGCCGGCCAGCATGATCGGCCCGGCCCAGACGGACGAACCGCTGACGGCGCTCAGGGCGCCGGAGTTGGGCTGCAGGTTGTCGAGGGTGAACTGGTACAGGCTCCGGCCGTGGGTGGCGGCCGTCAGGACGTTGAGGGCCTGGTTCAATTCCAGGTCGGTCACCTGGACGTTCGGCAGCCCCAGGCCGAAGCGCGACCAGACGTTGCCGTTGTTGGTGGACAGGTACACGCCGTTGTCGGTGCCCAGGTACACGTAGCCGTTGCGCGGGTCGATGAGGAGCTTGTTGACTGGCACGCTCGGCAGGTTGCCGGTCACGTTGATCCAGGTCTGGCCGGCGTCGGTGGACCGGAACACCTCCTGGCCGCCGAAAACGTTGCGCGTGACATACACAGTGTCGCGGTTGCGCGGATCGACTTCAATGTCGCTGATCGAGCCGCCCAGGGTGGTGCCGCGCGTGACCCAGGTCTGGCCGTGGTCCTTGGTCACGTACACCTTGGTGCCGTCGGTGGCGTAGATGGTGTCGGGGTTGTACAGGTTGGCGCCCTGGTCGGTGATCAGCGGGAAGCCCGGGTCGGCCACGAACGTCCCCTGATATTCGGCCAGGGACAGGGCCGTGACGTTGGCCACCAGGTGCAGGTTGACGAAACTGGCGCCGCCGGTGGTCGATTCCAGGATGCCGCCGCCGATGCCCACGACGATGCGGTTGTCGTTGATGGGGTCCACATGAACGGTGTTGACGGCGCCGGCGACGATGTTGGGGGTGAAACTGCCAGAGCCGCCGCCCGTTGTGGACTTGCCCATGCTGTTGTTGATGATGTCGTAAACGTTGAGCGGGTTTTTCGGGTCCACGACGACACCGGTGCCGGTGCCCTTGTCCACCTCCGCCCACGTCTGGCTGCCGGTGTACTCATCAATGCCGTTGTTCTGGCTGGCGCCCCAGGCGGTGTTCAGGTTCGTCGGGCTGACCGCCGCCTGGTTGAACTGGGTGATGGCCAGTCCCGTGCCGTTCAGGTTGGTCCACAGCTTGGTGGCGGCGTTCAGCCTCCAGACGCCGCCGTCGTTGGCGTCGATGACGTTGCCGTTGGGGTCCACGACGAGGGCGTGCTCGTTGGTATGCGGGCCATTGCCGGCCGTGTCCACCGAGATGTCCGTCCAGGTCATGCCGCCGTCGGTGGTCTCCAGCACGTGGCCGGCGTGGGTGACCGCGCTGGTCTCCTCCCCGCCGACGATCACGGTGCTGGCGTTCACCGCGACGATGGCGTTGTCGTAGTTGCCCTGGGTGCCGAGGTAGTTCGACGGAGCCGTGGGCACCGCCATCCAGGTGGCGCCGCCGTCGGTGCTTGTCTGGATGTCCAGCAGGACGCCGCCGGTGGTCGCGCTGGCGGCGTAGAGGGTCCCCCCGGCCACCGCGATCTTGATGGTGCCGGCGCCGCGGGCCGTGGGGAAACCGCCGACGATCCAGCTCGGGGTGTTTGAGGTGGGGTTGGCGCAGACGTAGACGGCGTTATCGCCGCTGTTGGGGCCGGAGGCGGAGCCCAGGGCGGCAAACAACATCCCGCCGCTCAGCGCCACGTCCGACCAGGTGGCGTTGGTCTGCGGGAACATCAGGGCGGCGTTGTCCGTGGGACCCGTCGTGGTCATGTTGAGCCAGGTGGTGCCGTTGAAGCGCCAGACGCCGACGCCGCCGGTGGTCGCGCTGCCCGGGGTGGCATTGGTGGCCTGGTCGCCGCTGGCAACGTAGATCAGGTTCGGGTTGGCCGGATCGACGACGATCTTGCTGACGGCCTTGCCGTTGAGCGGGTTGGGCACGGGGCCGCCGGTCAGCAGTGTCCAGGTCTTGCCCGAGTCGGTCGATTTGTAGACGCCGACGCCGTAGTACGAGTCGGTGGAGTTGTCGGCCTCGCCGGTGCCCAGGTAGATGACGCGCGGATCGCTGGGGGCGACGGCGATGGCGCCGGCGAAGACGACGCCGGTGCTCTCCTGGTCGAAGAGCGGCACCCAGGACTTGCCGCCGTCCTCGGTCTTCCAGGCGCCGCCGTCGGCCGTCGAGATGTAGATGACGCTGGCGTCGGAGGGGTCCACGGCGACGCCGGTGACGCGGCCGGTGACCGCCTGGCTGTTGGGCGTCTGGCCGCCGGTGATCGGCGCCGGGCCGACGTTGAACCAGCGGTCGGCGTTGGTCTGCACGGCGGGGGCGCCGTTGCCCTGGATGATGAGCGGCTCGGCGGCGACGGTGATGTTGCCAAGCAGCTGAATCTGGGCGCCGTTGGCGACGACGGTGCCGCCAGCGCCGTTGCGGGTGATCGCCACCGCGACGGTGCCGGGGCCGCCGGCGGTCGCGGTCAGCTGCGGCTGACTGAAGCCGGCCAGGGTGCCGCCGAAGGTGACGCTGAACACGCCCGGGTTGGGCTCGCTCACGGTCACGCTGCCGCCGGCGCCGCCGATGGTGCTCAGGCCGTTCAGCGCCATCTGCAGGGCGGCGGTGTCGGTGCCGGCGGTGCCAGTGATCGGCACGGCGGCCGTGGTCTGGCCGTTGAAGGTCAGCGTCAGGGTGGTGCCCATGCCGGCCCCGGTGAGGGTGACGCTCTGCTGTTCCGCGATGGCGCCGCCGCCCAGGGCCTGGCCGTTCTGCAGCGTCAGGACGCCCTGGTTGACGTAGGTGGTGCCGCGGTAGGTGTTGGCGCCGGCCAGGTCGAGTTCGCCGCCGCCGGTGAGCGTCAGGTCCGAGCCGGAGGAGGAGGCGTTGCCCGTGTCGTCGATGATGCCGTTGACCGTCAGCCGGGCGCCCAGCGGAATGTTGAAGGTCATGGCGTTGTTGAGCGAGATCGGGCCGTGCCACAGGTGATCGTCGGAATTGATGGTCAGCGGCAGGTCGCCGAAGGTGGTGTTGCCGGTGCCGTTGAGCGTCAGGTGCTCGCCCCAGACCGACAGGCCGGCGGTGACGCCGGCGTTGAACAGCGGGTTGCCGGGGTACAGCTCCAGGGCGGCGCCGGCCTCGACGGTGGTGCCGGCAGTGGCCGCCCCCAGGCCGGTGTTGTTCTGCAACCGGATCACGCCTTGCTGGATGTCCACGGGGCCGGTGTAGGTGCCGGGGCCCTGGATGATGAGCCGTCGCGAGCCCAGCTTGGTGATGCCGCCGGGCGTGGCGGCCGAGAAGTCGGACATGAAGCCGGTCAGCGTGAGTTCGCTGGCATTCGACGGCCCCAGCAGTTCGACGCCGATGCCGACGACGCCGTTGAGCTGGATGGTGCCGCTGAAGGTGTTGACACCACCCAGGCTCATCAGAGCGCCGTCCTGGCTGATGAGGCTGAACGGATGGGTGATGCCCAGGCCGGCCAGGATGAGGTTGTTGGTCAGGTTGATGCTGCCGCCGGCGGTCAACGGCTTGACGTGCAGGGCGGCGCCGTTGAACACGGTGGTGACGAACTGGGCGTCGTCACCCTTGCCGGCGATGCGCGGCCCCAGGGCGCCGGGATCCTGGATGGTGATCCAGCCCTGCTGGATGTTGGTCGGGGCGGTGTAGCTGTTGGCGTTGGGCAGAATCAGCTGGCCGGTGCCGACCTTGTCGAACGTGACGGTGCCGTTGATACCGCCGGTGACCGTCAGGCTGTAGTCATTGGTGAAGTAGCTGTTGCTGGGCGTGGGGTTGGGGTCGGGGTCCACGCCGATGGCGGTGGCGGCGCCGGTGAGGGTGATGGCGCCGGTGTAGGTGTTGATGCCGCTGACGCTGCGCAGGGCGCCGCCCATGCCGCCGAAGCCGAGGCCGCTGATGCTCAGGGTGTTGGCAACGCTCAGGGTGTTGGTGGTGCCGGTCACTGAGTCGGGGATGTTGTCCACTTCCAGTTGCAAGGCGGTGCCGGTGTTGACCGTGACGGTGCCGGTGCCCAGGGCCTGCGAATCGCGGATATCGACGATGCCGGCCGTGACGGTGGTGCTGCCGCGGTAGGTGTTGACGGTGGGCAGGATCAACTCGCCGGTGTCCACCTTGTTCAGGCTGGTGGCGCCGTTGGGATCGGAGATGACGCCGGAGATCGTCAGCTTGGTGCCGGCGGCGGCGCCGATATTGCTGCTGGTGACGCCGGCGGCGCTGGACAGGATGACGTTGCCCGCCCAGGTGTTGTTGCCGTTGACGTTCTCCAGCGAGGCGACGCTGAAGCCGGTGCCGTTGAGCGTGAGCAGTTCGTTGCTGACGGTGAAGCCGGCGCCGGTGGGGTCGCTGAGTTGCAGCGTGCCGGTTTCAAAGATGGTCTTGTTGACGACGGTGCCGCTCTGCGGCGTATTGGTGCCGGCGGCGCCGAGGGCGTTCGGATTGCTCACGGTCAGGATGCCGTTGTTGATCGTGGTCAGGCCGTGGTAGGTATTGGCGGCGCTGAGGATGAGCTGGCCGGTGCCCTCCTTGGTGAGGTTGGCCGTGGTGGTGTCGCCAATCGAGCCCTTGACGTTCAGGGAACCGGCGGTGATGCCCAGGATGGTGTTGCCGGCCAGGGTGATGGTGCCGGTCCAGGTGTTGGCGCCGGTGACGTTGAGCAGGGCGCCGTCGTTGGTGATACCGCTGCCGAGGAGGATGACGTTGGCGGGGATGGAGCCGGCGACATTGTTGACCTGAAGCTGGCCGCCCTGGTTGACAGTGACGGTGTTGGTGCCGCCGCCCAGGGCCTTGGGAGCGGTGATGGCCAGGGCGCCGCCGTTGTTATCGACCAGGAAGGGGCCGGTGAAGCCGCTGTTGTCGGCGGACAGGGTCAGGGTGCCGACGCCCTCCTTGGCGAACTCCGCGCCGCTGGTGCCGGTCAGGCTGCCGGTGATGGTCAGGGTGGCGCCGAAATTGACGGTGAAGTTCTGCTGGCTGCTGGCGGCGCCGCCCAGGGTCATGTTCAGCCCGATGGTCTCGCCGGTGGCACCGCTGTTGACCAGGACGAAGCCGGTGCCCAGGGCGGCGCTGCCCAGGGTGATGCTGTTGCCGGTCAGAGTGTAGCCGCTGCCCGAGAAGGTGATCGAATTAAAGACGGTGTTCGCGGCGAAGTCGTTGGTGGTGTTCAGCGACGATGGGCCACTGGGGAACAACAGGTCATCACCGGCGACCGGGGCGCCGCCGCTCCAGTTGGCGGCGCTGGTCCAGTTGGTATTGCCGGCGCCGCCGCCGCCGGTCCAGGAGTGGCTGGCGGGCGTCACGCGGGTTTCCAGCTGTTCCAGACTCAATCGGCGGACGGGTTGGCGATACGTCCTGGCTTGACGACCGAACAGCGACCGCAGCCAACGGCCCCAGAAGGATGGCGCCATCAAGGCAACCCTCAAGCAAAGGAGGAAATGGATAAGGTGGGAAGCAGGTACCAGGTACAAAAACTTTTCCCGTGTACGCTACAACGTTCCCAGGTGCCACGCAAGGAAAAACCCAAGGGAATCCGCGTTGCACCCCCGCGCAGGGGCGTTTATCTGGGCGATTTGGTAAGTGAGGAAGGATTGGCCTCGGCGCGAACGCGCTCCGATGAGTCGCGTTTCTGGTCCGGTTGAAACGGTGTGGGTTCCGGTCACACGCGCTTCATCGTATAAAGGCGTCTCTATCTTTACCACCGAATTGCTGGGAAGTTTCGTTAAATTTTGCCTGGTCTGCGCTGCGTGCCCGGCTCGGACGTTGGCGCGAAACGTAAACGAAGAAGGCCGCGTCACCGACTCGCCTTCAGGAACGCCACGAGGTCCGCCAGCTCCTGCCGCGACAGCTGCTGATCCAGCCCCGACGGCATCACGGAGACGCGGCCGGGCCGCAGTTCCTCGATGTCGGCGCGGGCGATGCGCTCCTCCTTGTCGGCGGCCGGCACCAGCATAATCTCGTCCGGCGCGTCGCGGCGGAGGATGCCGTTGTAGGTCTTGCCGTCCTGCGTGCGGACGTACACCGGTTCATAGCCGCGCACGAAGCTGGCGCTGGGGAAGACGATGGACTCCAGCAGGTCGCGCTCGGTGCGGATGCTGCCGATGCGCGTCAGGTCCGGGCCGATTTTGCCGCCGACGTAGCCGATGGTGTGGCACGCCATGCAGCTCGCCTTCGGGCTGTTGAAGACGATCTGGCCGCGGCGCACGTCGCCGGCCGGCAGCGATTTGATGAGGGTGTCGAGCCGGGCCTGCTGTTTCGCCACGTCCTCGCCGAGCGTGGCGAAGATCGCCTCCGCCTGCTTGCGGATGGCCGGGCTGTACTTCGCCAGGCGCGGCCGGGCCGATTCGGGCGTCAGCCAGGCACGGGCCTGCTTCGACTTCAGCGCCTCGACCAGGGCGGTGCCGACGGCCTCGTCGCCGCTGCGGGCGAAGGCGTCGAGGAGGCGGTTGGCCTCCATCGGCCCCACCGTCTTGAGCGACCGGGCCAGTTCGAGGAGTTGTTTGCTGTCGAGTTTGGCGCGGGCCAGCGTTTCCGCGGCCAGGCCGCGCTCGGCCGGCGGCCGGTCGCTGCGGAGGCGGTCGCGCAGGAAGTCGAACAGCTTGTCCTCGACGCGCGGCAGTCCGTCCGGCAGCGCGGCCAGGGCGGTCAGGCGCACCGCCGCGTCGGTCTTGTCGCGGGTGCCGACGTTCTGCAACGCCGCGACGAGCGCTTGAGGCCGCTGCTTCGGCCAGCGCACGGCGCGGGCGGTGGCGGCGGCGGTGGCCGTCACGTCCGCATCGCTGCTGTTAAGCGCCAATGTCAGCGCGGTAAGCCACGGCGAGGGAGTTTCCTTCATGCTCGCACGGGCCATCGCTTGAAGGGCCAGTCGGCGGGCTTCCTTCGGCACCGAGGCCCTGGCCGCCTCTTCGGCGAGCAACGATTGGATGGCCGGAGAGCGCGTCAGACGGACGAGTTGTTGCAGCAAATCTTCGCGCTCGCGGTCGGTCAATTTCGAGTCCGCGAGGCGCTGGCGGACGAAGCCGGAGAGCTTGGCGCCCCATTCGGGATGGCGGCTGGCAATCCACCATGCAGTTTCGCGCAGGCGGGCGTCCGAGGCGGCTAATTCACGCGTCACCACTTCCGGGGTCAGTTCTTTCGCACCCATTTGATCGAGGGCGATCAAGGACGCACGACGGATGTGCGGGGAACGGTTTTCCAGTCCGCTAGCCGTCTGACTTGGGTTCGCGATTTCGATGAGCGCATAGATCAATGAATGCTCCAGAACGCGGTCATTGTTCTTTGCGGAATTATCGACCGTTTTCAACAGCAAAGATGTGGCGATTTCGTCGAAGCCCTTGCCGAAGCTTTTGAAACGAGCCAATGCTTCCGCAGCGGCTCGCTGATTCTGTGGGCTCTTGCTATCAAGGTTCCAAAGCGCTTGAAACCAGAATCTAGAATCTAGCCGCACAGCGATGGAATGCAGTGCCGCCTGGCGAACCGTTTCGTCAGCATCTGTCAACCTGGCAAAGTTGAATTCGCGAGCCTGGTCACCGTCGATTCGGGTGGTGGCCCACACAGCATTGCGGCGTACTTCAGCGTCGTTAGATAATCCCGCAACCCAGAGGGCAGTGAGGGCTTTTTCCCCCATCGCCCCCAACGTCTCCACCGCCCGCCGCCGCACTGCCGGCCGTGGGTCACCGAGCAACTTCGCCAACTCCTCTGGCTTGAGCTTCCTCCACGCCAGCTTCAGCCCGCGCGGATCATCCACCTTCGGCATCCCCTTCTTGCGCACACGATAAATCGCGCCGCGCACGTCCGGCTTGACCAGCTGCGACGTGGGGCAGCACAGCTTGTACCAACCGCCGGTGTCCACGATCAGCAGGCTGCCGTCCGCGTCCTCGATCACGTCCGTCGGGTGGAAGTCCACGTTGTCGGAGACGACAAAATCCTCGTCGCGCGTCTTGAAGGTGGCGCCGTCGGGGATGAGCACGTGCCGCGTCACCTTGCGGAGGTTGAACAGCGCCGCGAACAGGTTGTTCTCGTACTCGCGGCCGAACGCCTTCGACTCGTAGCGGTGCAGCCCCGCCGGCGCCGCCGGGCCGAGGTGCGTCAGCACCGGCATCGTCGTCGGCCCCGTCCACTTGTGCTGCGGCTCGTGGATGACGTCCCAGTCCTTGCCGTAGACGCCGCCGTAGACCGCGTGGACGAGGCCGTCACGGCGGCCGTTGCCGGGGAACTGGAAGAACGTCGTCGTGAAGATGCGTTCGCCGCCGGGCGTGAACACCAGATCGACCGGGTTGTCCATGCCGCCGGTCATGACCGGCTCGACGCCGCTGCCGTCCGGCCGCGCGCGGAAGACGTGGGCGGCCCGCGTCTTGAAGGTGCCCTTGCCCGGCAGCTCATACGTCTGCGGCGCGAACGCGCCCTTGCACCAGTAAATCCAGCCGTCCGGGCCGCGATAGGGGCCGTGCAGGTCGTTGGCACAGCCGGTCAGCGTCTTGCCCTTGAACCACTCCTCGCGTTTGTCCGCGACGCCGTCGCCATCGGTGTCGGTCAGCTTCCAGATGCTCGGCGGCGCCGCCACGTACAGCGAACCGTTCAGCCACATCGTCCCCTCGGGGAACATCATCTTGTCGGCGAAAACGGTGGCCTTGTCGAATTTGCCATCGCCGTCGGTGTCCACCAGGCGCACGATGCGGTGCGGCTTCTTCTCCAGCTGGACCGCCACCTTTTCGTTGGAGCCGGACGAATCGGAGACGTACAGGCGGCCCTGCTCGTCGAAGTCGGCGGTGATGGGCCGTTCGACCAGCGGCGGGCCGGCGACCAACTCGATCTCGAAGCCGGGCGGCAGCGTGAAGGTGTGACCGTTGAGCCGCACCTGGTTCGGCGCAGCGCCGGGCTGCTTTTTGTCGGGGGGCTGCTGCGTGCCCGGTATCGCGGCCGGGACGGCCAGCACCACGAGCGCGACGATCCAGGTGGTTTGCTTCGCCATGAGGGGGCCTCCCTACGGGCAGTGCGTGTTTCTTCCGATGTTCCGGCGATTGTACCGCCCAGGTCCGCTGGCCACAAGCAACCGCGGTCGTAGCGCCAGACTTCCGACCGGCGCTGCCGCGGTCGTAGCGGAAGTCGCCAGACTTCCGACCGGCGCTGCTCGGAAGTCTGGCGACTTCCGCTACACCCATACGCAACGCGCTAACTTCCCCGCGCCCGTCGCTCCTCCAGATACGCCGCCAACGCCGCCCGCCACGGCCGCAGTGCCGCCACGCCCGCCGTGCTCAGCGCCGCCGGCGCCAGAACGCTGTACGGCGGTCGCCGGGCCGCGGCGTTGTATTCGCGGCTGCTGATGGCTGCCAGGTCCGGACGCAGGCCCATCATCTCGAAGATGGCCGCGGCGAACTCGAACCACGTACAGGCACCGGCACTGGTCAGGTGGTACAGGCCGTGCCGCCCCGTCCGCAGCAGCGCCACCGTCGCGGCGGCCACGTCCACCGTGTAACTGGGCGTGCAAACCTGGTCGTTGACGACGCGGAGCAGCTGGCCCTGACTGGCCCTGCGCAACATCGTCTCGACAAAATTGCCGCCCTTGCCGCCGCTGCCCCAGACGCCGTACAGGCCGCAGGTGCGCAGGACGTAGTGCCGCGGCGCCCGCGTCCGTGCCAGGTATTCGCCCGCCAGCTTGCTCACGCCGTAGACGTTGACCGGCCCCGGCGCGTCCGTTTCGCGGTAGGGCGTGGACCGTCCGGCGTCGAGGCCGAAGACGTAATCGCTGCTGAAGTGAACGAGGGTGCAATCGAACTCGCGGCACAGGTCCGCCAGGCGGCCGACACCCCAGGCGTTGACGGCGCAGGCCACGTCGGGCTCGGACTCGGCCCGGTCCACGAAGTTGTACGCCGCACAGTTGACGACCACGTCCGGCCGGGCCGCGGCGAGGGCGGCGCGGAGCGTGTCGGGGCGCGTCAGGTCGGCCTGGGCGCGCGGCAGCGGCAGCACCTCGCCTTCCAGACGCGGGCACAGGTCGCGGCCGAGCTGGCCGGTCGCTCCAAGGACGGCGTATTTCAAGGCGGGCCTCCGTTCGGTTCGTGTTGGAATTACTGATCGCGGATCTTGAGCCGGACGCGCGCACGAGCCCAGCCCTGCGTGAGGTATTTTAGCTGCGAATCATCCGCGTCTACGAGGCGCAGGGGAAAACCGTGGAAGCCGGCGCCTGGCGCGATAAGCTACTGAAGGAGCATCCCAAAAATGCCGCCGCCAGGGCGGTCAAGTAGCCGCAGCCGCGAAACCCCATGCTCAGCACGCCGCGCATTAACGACTTCCTGGAGCGCCTGCCGCGCCTGGCCATCGGCGTGCTGGGCGACCTGTTCCTCGACCGTTACCTGGACCTTGACGGCCGGCTGACGGAGCCGTCGATTGAGACGGGCCTGGACGCCTATCAGGTCACGGCGGTGCGGGCGTCTCCGGGTGCGGCGGGCACGGTGCTCAACAACCTCGTGGCCCTGGGCGTCGGCCGTGTTGTGCCCATCGCGGTGATCGGCGACGACGGCGAGGGCCACGAACTGTGGCAGGCGCTGCAACGGCTGTCGGGCGTGGACCTGACGCACGTCCGCCGCACCGACCGGCCCGGCTTCCGCACGCCAACCTACACCAAGCCGATGCTGCACCAGCCGGGACAGCCGCCGCGCGAGCTGGACCGCCTCGACATCAAGAACCGCCGGCCGCTGCCCGAAACCGAGGCCTTCGTCTTGCAGGCGCTGACAGCGGCGTGGCCGCGGCTGGACGCGCTGGTGGTCGTCGATCAGGTCAGCGAGGCGGAGTGCGGCGTCGTGACCACGGCGGTGCGGCGGGCGCTGGCGAACCTGGGGCAGCGCGACCCGGCGAAATTCGTGCTGGCCGACAGCCGCGCACGCATCGACCTGTTCGAGGGCGTGTCGCTGAAGCCGAACCATGCGGAGTGTGTGCGGGCGGTCGGCGGCAGTGTCGGCGAACTGGCGCGGCGCTGCGGACGGCCGGTGTTCTGCACGCTGGGCGAGCGCGGCATCCTGGTGGCGCGGCCGGGAGAGGAGGGCGAGCTGGTGCCGGGCTATCCGGTGGCGGGACCAGTCGATATTGTTGGGGCGGGCGACAGCACGAGTGCGGGCATTGCGTGTGCGCTGGCCGCCGGCGCGACGCTGACCGAGGCGGCGGCGTTCGGCAATTTGGTAGCGTCGATCACGATTCAGCAACTCGGCACCACCGGGACCGCGACGCAGGCGCAGGTGCGGCAGCGCTGGCGCGAGGTCCAGGGGTGAGAAATGTGTTGCGACCGGCCCGGCGCGCGTTACACTCAATTCAGGAGGGATGAACGATGCGAATCCCTGGACTCAAGCCGTCACAACTGATTTTCGTCCTCGCGGTGGCTTCTGCCCTGTTCGGGGGTTATCACATCCTGGTGGAGAGCACAAAGCCGCAGCCGATACCAGATGTCCAGATGCACTACTCTGACGTTCGTGAAGGATGGATTGAATAAGCGCCGACTCCTACGACTCCTCCAAATCCTGCTTCAGCGCGTCGCGCTCCCGCCGGGTCGCGTCGAGGTCGAACAGCAGGTACTTCACGTCCAGCTGCAATTGTTCAACCGCCTCCTGGGCGATCTGGATGAGCCGGCCCTGCAGCCGGGTGAAATAGCACACCTTGTCCACCAGCGGCCCCAGGCGGTCCACCAGCACGCGCGGCAGATGATCGATCTGCCGCTGCAACTCCACCAACTCCTGGGGCAGTTGGTCTTTCGGACAGGCCAGGCGCATCGGTTCCGGCACGGGCAGCTCCTTTTCACCAGAAAAAATCCGCGAGGAGGCGATCTTCCCCTCTCTGCAATCGTGGTGCCGCAACCGTCCGTTCACAGCACTTGTTTCCTAACCGCTGCCTCATCAGATGCTTATGGCCGGACCAGTCCGATGGCGGGCCGGCGCGGATGTTAACCTTTCGCAACAAGACTGCTCTTCCCTGTTAGCGCCGCGTCTGGTAAAAGCCCTGCCCCAACTGGGGACATTCCACGCACGCGGAGGGCCCTGTCATGTCGATGCGTTTTCGGCCCAGC
This sequence comes from uncultured Gemmataceae bacterium, assembly GCA_963750165.1. Classification (GTDB taxonomy): domain Bacteria; phylum Planctomycetota; class Planctomycetia; order Gemmatales; family Gemmataceae; genus CAVVPN01. The sequence goes on from CAVVPN010000004.1 coordinate 414,107, forward strand.
GCCACGGCCGTCCGCCGTGCCGCCGTGCTGCTGCTCGTCCTGACGCCGTTCGCCGCGGCGCTGCTGCCCGGCCGCGGTCAGCAGATGTACCGCAACAGTTTCGAGGGTCACAAGCCGCTCTGGATCAAGGGCGCCGCCGATGCCGACTTTGAAGAAACCATCCACGCCATGAGCGACACCGGCGCCTTCAGCGGCCAGCGCTGCGAGTATCTGCAAATCAACGCCCGGCAGGGCAAGTACATTTATTACCAGTATCCCACCGCCCGCGCCTCCCATCAGCGACGAACTCAAGGTCAGCATGTTCGTGCGCTCGAATCGGCCCGGCATCCAGCTCATGGCCCGGGTCGTGCTGCCCAAGGAGAAGGACCCCAACAACCTCACCGACTGCCTGACGACCATCCTCCGCGACGACCGCCCCGATCGGCGCGGCAGCGACTCGTACACCACCGTCGGCCGCTGGCAGCACCTCGAACTGGGCCGCACCGTCGCGCTGAGCAAGCAGCAGCAGCAACTCATGCAGGCCCAGCTGAAACGGGCCGTCGATTTCACCGACGCCTACATCGACATGCTCCTGCTCAACGTCTACACCGGCCCCGGCACCACCGAGGTCTGGATCGACGAGCTGGAGCTGGGCCCCGTCCTGGAAAACACCACGCCGAAGTTGGGCACCATGGTGTCGAATCCCGGCCCCGCCGCGCCTCGGGCCCCGGCCTGGTGCGCTTTCGGGGCAGACATCTGGAGGTCGGCGACAAGCGCGTCTTCTTCCGCGGCATCCGCCACACGGACACGCCCATCGACAAGCTGCGCGCCGCCGGCTTCAACACCCTGTTCCTCGAGCCCGGCGCCAGCCGCGAGGAGTTGCGCCAGGCCGTGGACAACGGCTTTTACCTGGTGCCGTCGCTGCCGGTCGCCGAGAACGATTCGCGCTACGTCTCGGCCCAGGACCTGGAGCGAACGTTCCGCACCTTCCCCGATGTCGAGCACGTCCTGTTCTGGAACCTCGGCAACGCCCTGGCCAACGAGCAGACCAGGGTGGTGGCGGACGCGGCGCAATGGCTGCACACGGCGGACAAGCAGCGGCCGGTGTGCGTCGATGCCTGGGACGGTTTGAGCCGCTATTCCAACGCCGTCGATCTGCTCGGCGTCCACCGCTGGCCGCTGGCGACCGGCATGGAACTGCCGCAGTATCGCGAATGGCTCGAACAGCGCGGCCGACTGGCCAACCCGGACACCTTCCTGTGGACGTGGGTGCAGACGCACCTGCCCGACTCCACCACACGGTTGCTCTACGACCGACCGGCGGCGGCCGGCTTCAGTGAGCCAATCGGGCCGCAACCGGAGCACCTGCGTCTGCTGGCGTGGATAGCGGTCGGCTCGGGCTATCGCGGCATCACCTACTGGTCGGATCGCTTCCTGGCCGACAGCCACCAGGGCCGCGACCGGTTGCTGACGCTGGCCCTGGTGAACCAGGAACTGGACATGCTGGAACCGCTGCTGGTGCAGGTGGACAACCCACCGGTGTGGATCGGCACGTCGAGCCCGGAGGTGTTCGCGGCGGTGCTGCGCTGCAAGAACGCCGTGCTGGTGCTGCCGATGTGGATCGGCCCGGGCGGCCAGTTCGTGCCCGGCCAGGCGGCATTCAACAAGCTCAGCCTGACGGTGCCGCACGTGCCGCAGAGCTGGCAGTGCTGGGAAATTTCGCCCGGCGACACACGCAGCTACATCCCCGTGCGCCAGCCCGGCGGCTCGCAGGTCACCCTCCCGGAATTCGGCCTGACGACGGCCCTGGTCTTCACCGCGGACACGAACATGATTATCCGCTTTCAGGAGCAGGCCCGCAGCAAGCGCCAGCGGGCCGCCGAGTGGACGTACGACCTGGCCGTCAAGGAACTGGAGAAGGTCGAGCGCATCGAGGCGGAACTGGTGAAACTGGACCACACGCAGCCGGACGCCGCGGAGTTGTTGCAGGACGCCCGGGCGCGGTTGCAGACGGCCAACCAGCACTGGACGGCGCGGCTGTACAGCGACTGCTACCACGAGGCCCAGCGGGCGCTGCGGCCGGTGCGCATCCTCATGCGCGCGCAGTGGGACAAGGCCGTCAAAAAGCTGAGTTCGCCGGTGGCCAGCCCCTACGCGGTCACCTACTACACGCTCCCGCGGCACCTCGAGTTCATGCGGCAAATCGACAAGGCGACGCCGACGGCGAACCTGCTGCCGGGCGGCGGCTTCGAGGTGGTGGACCCTGGCCGGGAGCAGGTGGCGTGGGCACCGCAATGGGTGACACTGGACGAGGTGACGTACAACGTGCAGCACGTCGGGCAGATATGGTGGCGACCGCCGGAGAAGGACAAGGACGGTAAGCCGAAGCCGAAGCCGCCGCCGAGCAGCAAGGCGGTGCCGCTGCCAGCCCGCAAGGTCGAGCCGCCGAAGGAGGGCAAGCAGTGTCTCATGCTGGAGATCAAGCCAACGTTACCGATCGCGCCGCCCGAGGCGCTGGAGCGCACCTTCCTGGCGGTCAACAGCCCGGCGGTGCAGCTGCCGCCGGGGTCGCTGGTGCGGATCAGCGGTTCGGTGCTGATCCCGGACCCGATCAAGGCATCACCGGACGGGGCGCTGTTCTACGACAGCGCCGGCGGCGAACCGCTGGCGATTCGGCTGACGGCGACCGAGGGCTGGCGCGATGTCACGCTGTACCGGCGCGTGCCGGCGTCGGGGCAGTTGCACGTGACGGTGGCGCTGACCGGGCTGGGGACGGTGTTCTTCGATGACATCCGCGTCGAGCCGCTGGTCGCGGCCCCGCTGGTGACGCCGCCCACGATGCCGATGCAGAGTGTGCCGGTGGCCGTGGCGAACTAGAGCTGAAGCGCGCTAACCCGGAGGATTCACCGCCTTTGTGGCCAGGCCTCATCCTCTTCGTCGTCGTCCCGTGCGCGCCGGCGGCGCGGCCGATCCTCATCCTCCTCGTACTCGCCCCGGTCGGGTTCCGCCTCATAACCTGGGCGGACGAATGCCCGCATCGCGGGAGGCAGGAGCAGGAGGATCAGGATCAAGAGCGGATAGAGGGCGAAGGCGGTCGCGGAGAGCGCCCAGAAGAGGTGGAAAAAGGTGTTCGTGTTGACCAGCGTGCCGGCGGCGTCGTTGAAGTGGGGGATGCCCTTCGCCACGCGGTTGGCGGCCGGCATCGCCACGAACCACAAATACCCGGCCGTCGCGAGCTGGTAGACGAACCGCAGCGCCGCCCACGCCAGGCTGAGCCACCAGCCCCAGGCCTGCATCATCAGCAGGCCGATGCCGCCGCCGACCATCATCAGGTGGAGTAACAGATCGACCACGGTACCGCCGATGAGGAAGGACTTGTAGGTCGGCGCCTCGCGCTCCATCTCTGCCCGGACATCGTAGGTCCGGGTAGTCGTGTTATTCCCGTTTCTGATGGTGACCGTGGCGGTCGAGGAACCGGCCACGGTCGAGATCACGCTGAGCGCCCCGCAAGCCAGGAGCAGAGCGCCGAAGACCAGTTGCAGGATCGCGAGCACGGTGACGAGTGCTGGCCGGGCTGGTTTGCGCATGGGAACCTCCAGGTGGAGTCAGGGTACGACTCCCCGCAGATAACGGCGAGCGCCCCGCCGACCGCTTTTCGCCGGCATCCCTGGATCTTTTCACCGGGCTCCGCTAGACTTACATAGGTTTATCAACATAGTCAGGTTTGCGAGAGCCTCCATGTCGATCCCCCCCGCCAACGAGCCCACCCCGGTCAGCGACCCCCCTGCGCCAAAGCGCTCCGCGGTGGAGATTCAGAAGGAACAGAGCCGGCAGTTGCGCGGCACCATCGCGGAGGAGTTGGCGGCCGACACCGGCCACCTGAACGACGCCAACAAGAACCTCATCAAGTTCCACGGCAGCTATCAGCAGGAGGACCGCGACGCCCGCAAGCACCGCAAGCAGCCGGGCGTCGGCAAGCATTACATGTTCATGGTGCGCTGCAAGATTCCCGGCGGCATCCTGACGGCGGACCAGTATCTGGCGGTGGACGAGCTGGCCGGCAAGCACGCGAATGGCACGCTGCGCTTCACGACGCGACAGGGCATTCAATTGCACGGCGTATTGTTCGGCGACCTGAAGGCAAGTATCGCCGGCATCAACGCCTGTCTGCTGACGACGCTGGGGGCGTGCGGCGACGTGAACCGCAACGTGATGACCTCGCCGGCACCGCGCCGTGACCCGGTGCAGGCGGAGCTGGAGCGCACCGCCCGGCAGCTCGCCGCTCACTTCGCGCCGCGCAGCGGCGCCTACCACGAACTCTGGCTCAACGGCGAGAAGCAGTCCAACGGCGCCGTGCCGGAAGAAGAGGAGCCCATTTACGGCAACGTGTATCTGCCGCGCAAGTTCAAGATCGGTCTGGCGACGCCGGCGGACAACTGCATTGACGTTTACGCCCAGGATTTAGGGCTGCTGGCGGTCGTCGAGCACGGCGCGATCGTGGGCTACAACCTGCTGGTCGGCGGCGGCATGGGCATGACGCACGGCAACGCCAACACGTTCCCGCACCTGGCCCGGCCGGTCGCTTACGTGCCGGCGGCGGACGTGCTGACGGCGGCCGAGGCGGTGGTGAAACTGTTCCGCGACCACGGCAACCGGGCCGACCGCAAACGGGCGCGCATCAAGTACCTGGTCCACGACTGGGGCGTGGAGAAGTTCCGTGAGGTGCTGGCGGACTACCTGGGCGGGATGCCGGCGCCGCCGCGGCCGGTGGAGGTGACCGGCTTCGAGACGCACCTGGGCTGGCACGCGCAGGGCGACGGCAAATGGTGGTTCGGCCTGAGCGTCGAGAACGGCCGTGTCAAGGACGCAGACAGGCTGCGGTTGCGGACGGGCCTGAGGGCCATCGTGGAGCGCTTCCGCCCCGGGCTGCGCATCACGCCGCTGCAGGACGTGCTGCTGTGCGATCTGGACATTGCCGACCGGCCGGAGCTGGAGCGGCTGCTGGTGGAGCACGGCATTTCGTTGCCGGATGTGTTGATGCCGGTGCGGCGGCTCAGCATGGCGTGCCCGGCGATCCCGACGTGCGGCCTGGCGATCTCCGAGGCGGAGCGGGCGCTGCCGGGTGTCATTGACCAGCTGGAGATGGAATTGTGGCGGCTGGGCCTGGACGGCGAGGAACTGAGCGTGCGCATGACGGGCTGCCCCAACGGTTGCGCCCGGCCGTACCAGAGCGACATCGGCCTGGTGGGCCGTAGCGGCGACAAGTACACGCTGTTCGTCGGCGGCCACGTGCTGGGGACGCGCTTGAACTTTGTGCTGCGCGACCTGGTGCGGCTGGCGGACGTGGTGCCGACGCTGGTGCCGGTGCTGGAATATTTCAAGCAGGAGCGGAGGTCGGGCGAGGGCTTCGGCGACTTCTGCACGCGGCTGGGGGCGGAGCGGTTGCAGGCGCTGCTGCCGGGCGACGCGGCGACGAACGGACACACCGGCCCGCGAGCTATTGCACAACACTAGCTGACCGTTTCGTAAGTCCTTTGCAAGTCAACGTGGGGCAGACCTTCCTGTCTGCCTTGAGGTTACGGCAGACAGGAAGGTCTGCCCCACGGAAAGAAGTGGCGGCGAATTTGCGAAACGGTCAGCTAGCGCGGTTCGCAGTGGCGTGGACCACGAACGGCAGGCCGGCGCTGCCAGGCGCCGATTCTCGACGTATGAAAAAGTTGGCGTCCTTGGCGTCCTTGGCGTCCTTGATTTGACAACCGCCGCCGATGGCTGTCGCGCCGTGCCACCCCTACGGAGCCAGGGCGCCAAATCTCGACGTATGAAAAAGTTGGCTCCCTTGGCCTCCTTGGCCCCCTTGCTGTGGCAATGCAGGCCCCTGCTGGTCAAGCTGTGCCCGCCGTCCCACCCCGTGCGCGATCCGCGTGGTCCCAGCCGGGTCCAAGAATCTCCTTTCCGGCTGGGGTGACGGCTCCCCAATAGACTCTTGGTGAGATGTCTGGCGACAAAATGCGCACACACTGCCGTCACCAGGCGCGACTAACATGCCACTGCGGTGATCGGATCGGAAAACAATGTGAACGCTATCGTCGTGTTGGATTTCGCGAAAGCGCTGCCTCACTGCAGCGGGTTGGTCGGCGGCAGTTCGTCCTCCTCGCCGGCGCGCAGCTGGGCGACGCGGCCGATCAGAGCGACGCCGCCGGTGATCGCCGCCAGGCTGACGACGCCGGCCACCGACCACGCCGCCAGCGACACCGCGAAAATCTGATCGCTGCGGTAGGCCACCAGGAAACACGTCACGGTGCCGGCCGAGATGACCACCACCATCGGCACCAGCAGGGCGGTGCGCCCCGCCAGCCGCGACGCCTCGTCGGGCTGCGGCAGCAGCTGGCCCTGCTCCAGCGCCTTGAGGTGCTCGGCGTGCTCCAGTTCGAGCGCACGCAGGTGCGAACGCAGCAACTGCGGCACCAGAATGACCAGCGCCACCACCACCAGAGCGAACAGGATCAGGATCAACAGTTCGCCGCTGTGCGTATTCCAGAGGTTGTCCCCGGCGATCGTTTCGGCAAGCATGCGCGGGTTCTCGGGCGCGTTTTCGGGTTGGATAATCCTGGTGTACTCTACGCCGCCTGCGCTGCGGTTGACAGCCCATTTTGAAACGGCTAAGAATGGGCTCGCCCTGGATTTTCGGGCTCGGACCCGAACCAAGAACCGCCCTGGCCGCAGTCGGTTGTGCGGGCCGGGTCAACGTGCCCTGTCCGCCCAGCTTGCCGGCGCCGCCGTGACGCCGACCCCGATGGCCTTTTCACTACAGCCCAGTCCTTTGCGCCTCCGATGATACTTACACCATTTGACGCAACCCCCGGGCGCACGCGCGCCTTGATCTTGCCGGAGGCGGTCGGGCATGTTCAACCACCTCGGTCGATGGACGGCGGCGCACCCCTGGGCGGTGGTCGCGGCCTGGCTCCTCGTGGGCCTGGCCCTGACGCTCTTCGCCCCCACCTGGGATAGCCGCACCCAGGACGACGACATCCGCTTCCTACCCGAGCGCTGCCCCAGCGTCCGCGGTTACCAACTCCTCCAGCAGGCCTTCCCCAACGACGTGTTCGCCAGCAACCTGATCTTCGCCGTCGAGCGCCCCGACGGCCCCCTGACGCCGGCCGACCTGGAACTGGTCAAGGCCATGGTCGAGGACCTGGAGGCGCTGCGCCAGCAGGCGCCCGAGCTGAAACTGGGCAAGACCGTCTGCTGCCGCGACCCCGTGGTTGGCGGTCGTCTCACCAGCGCCGACAAGCAGTGTACCCTGATCCAGGTGCCGCTCGGCAGCCCGTTCCTGGCGCTGCAGACGCAGGCGGCCGTGGACCGTGCCCACAAGTTGCTCAGGGAGCGCCTGGCCCGGCGCAGGGCAATCCGCCGCAGCTGTACGCCACCGGCTCGGCCGGCATCGGTCGCGACCTGACCACCGCGGCCGGCCACAGCCTCGACGGCACCACCCTGGCCACGGTGCTGCTGGTGGTCGTGGTGCTGCTGCTGGTCTACCGGGCGCCGCTGCTGGCCCTGGTGCCGCTGGTGACCATCGGTGTCTCGGTCTGGGTGTCGCTCAACGTCCTGGCCCTGGCCACGCTGCTGCCAGGCGTCCACCTCGTCAACATCAGCAAGGTCTTCGCCATCGTCATCCTGTACGGCGCCGGCACTGACTACTGCCTGTTCCTCATCAGCCGCTACCGCGAGGAACTGTCCCAGGGCCAGGAGAGCGGCCAGGCGCTGGGGACCAGTGTTGGCAAGGTGGGCGGGGCGCTGGCGGCCAGCGCCGGCACCGTCATGGTCGGCCTGGGTCTGATGGGCCTGGCGGAGTTCGCCAAGGTGCGCTACGCTGGCCCGGCCATCGCTCTGAGCCTGGCGGTGGCGCTGCTGGCGGCGCTGACGCTGACGCCGGCACTGCTGCGGTTGCTGGGCAAGGTTGTGTTCTGGCCGCGCGGCGTGCCGATCCACAAACCGACGCTGATGGTCCGCCACCTGTCCGCCGAGGAGCGCAGCTTCTGGACCCGCGTTAGCCGATTGGTCGTCGCCCGGCCGGTGCCGGTGCTGGCGCTGTCCTTCCTCGTGCTGGCGCCGCTGGCGCTGCTGGGCACGCGCGTCACGCCCAACTACCGCGCCACCGGCGAACTGTCGCCGGACTCCGACAGCCTGCTCGGCATGGCCGCCATCCAGCGCCACTTCACCGCCGGCGAGACCGGGCCGCTCACGGTGCTGCTCGTGTCGAAAACGGACTGGGACGGCGACGTGGGCCGCCATGAGATCGACCATCTCAGCCGCGGTTTCGGCAGCCTGGAGGGCGTTGCGGAGGTGCGCAGTCTGACGCAGCCGCTGGGCACGCCACTGCCGGGCCTCGGCGTGGCCCGGTCGCCGCTGAAGTCGGGCGGCCTGTTCGGCATGCTCGTGCAGGCACGGCAGAAGGCGCGCGAGCACTATGTCGCCGAGTTGCCTGAAGGCACCGCCCCCGACGGCAGCACGACACCGCGCCGCTTCGTCACGCGCCTGGACGTGGTGCTCAGGAGCGATCCGTTCGACTCGGCCAGCGCCGCGACGCTGCGGCAAATCCGGACGTGGCTGCGGGTCGAGATGCCGCTCAGCACGCTGCTGCCGGGCGACGTGGAGGCGGAGGTGTACGGCGTCACGGTCAACGCCCAGGACCTGGCGGAGGTGACCGAGGCCGACCGCCTGCGCGTCAACGTGCTGGTGATGGCGGGTATCCTGTTGATCCTGCTGGCGCTGGTGCGGCGGCCGGTGCTGGCGCTGTACCTGCTGGCGACGGTGTTGTTCAGCTATTTCGCGACGCTGGGCGCGACCATGCTGGTCAACCACTGGCTGCTGGGCCGGCCGCTGTTGCAGGTCGATTGGCGGGTGCCGTTCTTCCTGTTCACGATCCTGGTGGCGGTGGGCGAGGACTACAACATCCTGCTCATCACGCGGGCGCTGCAGGAGCGTAAGCGACACGGGGCCGTGGAGGGCATGCGACGGGCGCTGGCGCGGACGGGCGGCACGATCACGTCCTGCGGCCTCATCATGGCGGGTACGTTCGCCACGCTGATGCTGGCGGACCTGAGCACGCTCAAGCAGATTGGCTTCGCGCTGGCGTTCGGCGTGCTGCTGGATACGTTTCTGGTGCGGCCGTTCATGGTGCCGGCGTTCGGATTGCTGTTCTGGCGCGACGGTGCCGCGCTGGCCGAAGCGCCGGTGGTGCGGCAGGCGGCGTGACCGGCGGCGTATTTTTGGAAAAGTGCTGTCCCTTTTTTACCGCCGTTTTCGATTAGCCTGATGGGAGGGAGGTTTCAGGTCCAACCACACCATTGGGAGACACACGCATGACTGAGATCGACAAACTCCGCGCGGCATTGGCCAAAATCGCCGCCGTGGCGAGCGCCGCGGCCAACGGCAGCGAACCCCGTGACGACGAGGACGGCGCCCCGAAGGACGCGGTGGGCGCTCGCTTCAAACGGCGGGCGGTGTGTACCCCGAAGTTCCTGCCCAAGACCCTGCTGGTGAAGGCGGCGAAGACGGCAGCGCAAATCAATCCGGTCAACCAGCCGGCGCTGCGCCAGCTGGGCATGGTAGCTCCCGATCTCAAGCTGACGCCGCTGGCCATCGCGGTGCTGACGACGAAATACTGGGGCCCCAGCGCACGGCAGTTGACGGTCAGTTTCCTCGACAACCCCGCTGCGGACCTGCGGCGGCGCATCCTCAGCCACCTGAACGCCTGGTCCCAGACGGCCAGCATCACCTTCGTCGAGACGCGCGGCACCGGCCAGGTGCGCATTTCGCGCGGTGCGGGCGGTTACTGGTCCTACCTTGGCACCGACATCCTGCACATCCCCGCCAACCGGCAGACGATGAACCTGCAGGGCTTCACGATGGACACGCCCGAATCGGAGTACAAGCGCGTCATCCGCCACGAGACCGGCCACACCCTCGGCTTCCCGCACGAGCACATGCGCGGAGCTGGTGCAGCGGATCGACCCGGAGAAGGCATACGATTACTTCGAGCGGACGCAGGGCTGGTCCCGCCAGGAAGTCGATCAGCAGGTGCTCACGTCGCTGGACGAGAGCACGCTCATGAGCACGCCGGCCGACCAGACCTCGATCATGTGCTATCAGCTGCCGGGAGAAATCACCACCGATGGCGAGCCGATCATCGGCGGCCTGGACATCAACGAGACCGACTACGACTTCGCCGGGCGCATCTATCCGAAACGCGGCCAGGGCATGGCGGCGCATCAGGAAGAGGAACCGGAAGAAGAGTTCGTGGAGTGATGGGAACTACCCGGCCCGCTGGAGCGGTTCGCAGTTGGGTGTAGCGGAAGTCGCCAGACTTCCGTCCGGTGCTGCTCGGAAGTCTGGCGACTTCCGCTACACCCATTCGCAATCTGCAATAATGCGACAGCGTCTTGGCTTTTCGTGGTGGGTCGGAGCCCGAGCGCCAGCGCGGGGCAGCGCTGGCCCCGCGCTGGCGCTCGGGCTCCGACTCGCACACTTGAAACGCGCGAAACTTAAAACGGGATCAGCGCGGCAGCCGGAACGGGCCAGGCCGCAGGTGCGGGTGGAAGGCAAATGACCAGCCCTCGAACGGCGCGCCCGTCAGCCTCCGCCACCGCGTCGCCTGCTCCTCCGTCAGCACGGCCCGGATGCGCTCGCGCACCGACCGTGCGCGCTGCTCGTTGGCCTTGCGCTGTTCCTCCGGCGAGCGGGGCCGGCCCTTGGGCCCCGGTGGCAATGGCACGAAGACGGGCTCCGCCTCGATGGCCCGCAACCGCTCGCGCTGCTCGGCAGTCAACTTCAGGGTGGTGACCACGGCCGGGTCGCGGAAGGCGCTCGCCCCCTGCAACTGCATCGTGATCTGGCGGAGGCGGTCGCGCTGCTGCGGCGTCAGGATCGCCGTGATCGCCGCCTCGTTGGCGCGGGCCGACTCCAGGAAGCGTTGCTGCCGCTCGCGCGGCGTTAACTGGTTATACTTCTGGAAGGCTTCCAGGCGCTGCGTGGCCAGGCGGCGCGACCATTCGGTGATCTGCTCGCGCTGCTCGGCGGACGGCCGCAGGTCGGCGAGCACGCCCGGGTTGGCCAGCAGAGCCAGCTGCCCCGCTCCTTGCAGCACCAGCAAATCGTCCAGGATTTCCCGCACATGGGCCTGCGTGGCGGTCAACTCGGCCTGGGCGTCGGGCTCGTCCCGGCGCTGCTGGATCAGTTCCTGGTAGTAGACCAGCGCCTCTTCCAGTAGCCGCTTGCGCAACCCGTCCATCTCCGGTCGGCCGGCCAGTTCCTCCTCGGCCAGCACGATCAGCTTGTCCACGGAGCGGCGGGCCAGCCGGAAGCGCGCTTCCGCCTCCTCAGCCCGCTGCCGCTCGCGCTCGAAGGCCAACCGGGTCTTCTCCTGCTCGGCGCGGGTATTTTCCTGCTCACCGCGAATCAGCCAGGCGCTGACCGTGGAGCCCGCCGCCAGCAGCACCAGCAGCACGACGGCCGCGACCGACACCGAGGGATGGCGGCGCAGCCACTTCCGCGCCCGCTGGACCAGGGTCGCGCGCCGGGCCCGGATCGGCTCGTAGCGCAGGAAACGATGCAGGTCGTCAGCGAGTTCACCGGCCGTGGCGTAGCGGTCGGCCGGAGCCTTGCTGATCGCTTTCAGGGTGATGGTTTCCAGCTCCTCGGGCAGGGCGGCGTCCAGCGCCCGCGGCGGCCGCGGCTCCTCGTGCAGGATGCGGTGCAGCATCCCTTGCCGGTCGGGCGCATCGAAGATCGGCCGCAGCGTCAGCAGTTCGTAGAGCGTCGCCCCGAGCGAGTACACATCGGTGCGGTGGTCGGTCAGGACGCGCTGGCCGCCGGCCTGTTCGGGGCTCATGTAGCGCAGGGTGCCAAGTAGATCGCCAGTCTGCGTCAGCCCGGCGGCGTGGAACTGCGCCAGGCCGAAGTCGGTGACCCACACGTCGCCGTGCCCGTCCACGAGCAGGTTGGCCGGCTTCACGTCGCGATGGACCACCCCCAGATTGTGGGCGTAGTCCAGGGCCTGCGCGGCCTGGGCCACCAGCCGGGCCGCTGTGCGGTAGAAGTCGGACGCGCGGCCGGTGCGCCGCACCGTGAACTGGGTTCGCCAGGCCGCCCGGTCCTCGGTGGCCGGGGTGTACGGCCCCGTGGCGTCATCGTCCAGGCCGGGGCCGGGCTGCTCGGAAAGCTCGAAGCGGCGCAGCCCATCAATGACGGCGGCCAGGTTCTGGCCCTCAATCAACTGCATGGCGTAGAAGTGGACGCCGCGCTCCGAGCCCACGGCGTAGACGGGGACGATGTGCTGGTGGTGCAGCTGGGCCGCCGCCTGCGCCTCGTTCTTGAAGCGCTGCAGCTGGCGGGCGTCCAGGGCGGCGGCGAACGGCAGCACCTTGAGGGCCACGCGCCGACCCAGCGACCGCTGCAGCGCCTCGTAGACGATACCCATGCCGCCGCGGCCGATCTCGCGGACTATGCGGAAGTCGCCGAGCGGCTCCGGCAGGGCGTCCGTCGTGGCCGGGTCCGGAGACCCGGCCACAATGGGGGGAGACCCGGCCACAACGAGAGGGGTTTCGTCGGGCGGATTCAGCAGGGGCACCGCGGCGTGTACCATGTCCAGGGCGTCGAGGTACGGCGCCAGCGCCGCGCTCAGGTCAGGATACTGGCGGGTGAACGCGCGGCGGTCGGGCCGGCGGCCGGCTTCGAGTTCGGCGAGGTAGGCCTGCACGGCCTGGAGCAGGCGGGGGTCATCGTCAGGCAGGGTGCGATCCTGGGCGGGACTCAAGGGGGGCCTCCGAGGTGTTGACGCAGGCGGACCAGGGCGCGCATCCACAATTTTTCCACACTGTCAAGGCTTCGCTGCATCCGGGCGGCCGCCTCCGGGAAGGTCAGGCCCTCCAGGTGGCGGAGCACGAGAACTTCGCGGTAGTCGTCGGGCAGCTGGGCAAGGGCCGCGGCCAGCAGCACGGCCTGCTCGCGGCGGCAGGCTTGCTGGCTGGGCGAGGACAGCGGCGACACCAGACCGCCGCCGAGCAGCACCGACGAGCGCTCCAGGTCGTCCTCGATGGCGCGCTCCAGGCGCACATCACGGCCGCGGGTGCCGAGGTAGCGGCGCAACAGATCGGCTAGTTTCGCCGCCAGAATCTGCCGCAGCCAGCTCAGGAACTGGGCCTGACTGTTGCCGCGGAAGCGGCCGAAGTTGCGGTGCGCTTCCAGGAACGTCTCCTGAACGATGTCCGAGGCGTCCACCTTGCCCTGCAACCGCTGCCCAATCTGGACGCGCGCCAGCAGGGCCAGGTAGTGGCGGTACAACTCCAGCAGCCGGCCGAGCGTCGCGGCGTCCCCAACCCGGGCCTCCCGCAACAGGTGCTCAGGATCTGCCGCGGTGGACTCCATCGTCGCTCCGTACTCGGTAAGTCGCGGCAGGGACCGCAGCACCGCCGCGCAAAAAACCAATTTTCCCGACGCGCTCGGTAACGCAGCCTGGACGGCGCATGGGGGTGTATCTTGAAAATCGTAGCAACCCAAACATGAAACCGGAATGAACCCGCGATTAGAAAAATATCGCCGATTTTAACCAAACTCTCACCTGTCTGCTGGGTATACTTTGATAAGTGATGGTTGATATAATTCCACATCGGCACCCTGGCTGCGCCGCCCTGGCGCATGCCGCAGCCCCGAGGCCGATCTTACCTGACACGGAGCCAGTGACTTGCGACCAGGCTCCGCCTACATGCTGACCCTGCCTGTGCAGGCCGTCGCCGAATAAGCGAAAAAAACTTTCAACCGGCGCGGCGGTTTTTTGACCTCTGCAACGACTAGGCAAAGAGGGAATGATACGCCCGGTATGATTCTTGTGACGATCACCAACTAAGTCGTTTTGTCTGACCCGGGCGCGCGCCGCTGGCTGATTGCTCCCGACACCACCCACCCAAAAGGTCTTCCCATGCGTCCGCTCTCCTGGGCCCGCTGGCTGCGATCCCTGTTCACCCGCCCGACCACTCCTTTCCGACGAACATCCCACCGCCTGGCCCTGGAGCAGCTGGAGACACGCGTGACGCCCGCCACGCATACCTGGTCGGGCGGCGGCGGGGCGCTGAACACCGCCTGGACCTCCACCGCCAACTGGCGCGATGGCGTGCCGTCGGCCGGCGACGACCTGGTGTTCCCCGCCACCGCCACCGCCTTCAACGCCACTAACGACTTTTCCGTCGGCACCGTCTTCAACAGCATCACCATCTCGGGCAGCAACTACACACTGTCTGGCAACAGCATCACGCTCGGCAACCCCGTGACCTCGGGCAGCGGCTTCCTCACGGTCAACGGCGGCGCCACCGGCGAGGTGCTGTCGCTGAACATCCAGTTCGGCGGCTCGGCCAACGGCCAGCAAATCTTCACCGTCAACGCCGGTTCCAACATCACCCTGGCCGGCCAGTTGAGCGGCCCCAGCGGCTACCAGCTGACCAAGGAGGGCACCGGCACCCTGACGCTGTCCGGCGACAACAGCAGTTTCGCCGGCCCGATCAGCATCGATAACAACGCCGGCATCCTGGCCATCACCAACGCCAACGCCCTTGGCGCCGGCACCAACAGCACCACTGTCGGCTCCGGCTCGCAGCTGCAGGTCGTCAACGCCAGCGGCGCCATCCCCGAGAACCTGCTGCTGAACGGCCTGGGACCGATCAACGACGGCGCCCTGCTCAACGTTGCCGGCAACAACACCTGGACCGGTAATGTCACGCTCGACAGCACCGCCGCGCTCGGCTCCAACGCCGGCAGCCTGACCATCGCCGGCACGATCAGCGACGCCGGCGCCGGCCTTGGCCTGTCCAAGGAGGGGGTCGGCCAGATCATCTTCGCTCACGACAACACCTACCGCGGCACCACCACCATCGACAACGGCGTCCTGACCATCGAGACGCCCCTGGGGTTGGGCACCGCCGACAGCGGCACGGTGGTCAACAACACAAGCGGCGGCAGCGGCACGCTGCAGCTCAACGACCCCAGCGGTATCGGCTTCACCGTGCTGAACGAGCAGGTCACCCTCAACGGCAGCGGCTCCGGCGGCCTGGGGGCGCTGCAAAACGTCTCCGGCAACAACCAGTGGGCCGGCAGCATTTTGGTGGGCAGCACGGCGCCGTTCGGCTCCAGCGCCAGCATCGGCGCCGCGGCCAACACTGCCCTGACCGTCAGCGGCGTCATCAGCAACCCCAACGGCGCTTACACGCTGACCAAGGTGAACACCGGCGAGCTGATTCTGAATAACGTCAACACCGTCACTGGCTCGTTCACCATCGCGGCGGGGGTGGTCAGCGTCCGCGACTCCAACGCCTTGGGTACGACCTCCGGCATCACGGTCGCTAACGGCGCCGCCCTGTGGTTGGAGATCGACTCCGGCCTCGACCCGCACGGCCGCAACCTGTCCAACGACTCCGTCACGCACAACAGCCAGGAGCTACAAATCGCCGATCCGCTGACCATCTCCGGCACCGGCGTGGGCAACACCGGCGCCCTGCGCAGCGTCAGCGGCATCAACGTCTACACCGGCGCCATCAGCGGCACCGGCGCCATTGGCGTGGACCCCGATCCCAATCCCAAGAACGACAACAGCTACTTCACCAACGATTACAGCCTGACGGCCACCGGCAGGGTCAGCGTCGTCGGCCTGAGCAAGGTCGGCACCGGCCAGCTGATTCTGCCCACCGCCAACACCATCAACGGCCTGACGGTGCAGCAGGGCTGGGTCACCGCTCAGAACAACCTGTCGCTGGGCACCGGCCCCGTCACCGTCCAGTCCGGGGCAGCCGTCCAACTCAAGCCGCCGGCCCCGGGCATCAACCTCACCCTGACCAACACCTTCACGTTGTCGGGCAATGGCTTCAGCCACCCCTTCGGTCTCATCAACCAGAAGGGGGCCCTCGAGAGTCTGGGCGGCAACAACGTCATCGGCGGCGGCAACAACAACGTGGTCTTCAACGGCAACGCCGGCATCGGCGTGGTCGAGGTCGATCCCGCCTACGCCGCCGTCACCCCGAGTGAGCTGACCATCACCGACGAGATCATTGACGGGGCGGCCGCGGGCGGCTTCACCAAGCTCGGTTCGCGGCGGCTGAACCTGGAGGGCGAGGGCTCCTACAGCGGCAACAACATTATCCAGGAAGGGGTGGTGCGCATCCAAACCGACTCCGGCCTGGGCACATCCAGCACCGGCACCGCCACGGGGCCGGAAACCTACGCCAACTCGACCACCTCCCTGGGCACCGGCAACGCGACCATCCAGCGCTTCGTCGTCACCGGCTTTGGCACCTACACGTTGACCTTCAACGGCCAGACCACCTCCGCCTTGCAGTACAACGCCACGGCCGCCCAGGTCCAGTCCGCCCTCAACGCCCTGTCGAACGTCAGCGGCGTCGGCGGCGTCGTCAGCGTCAACGAGTCTTCCAACGTCTACACCGTGACGTTCGCGGGGACGTTCCTGGGCTACAACCAACCGACGCTGACCGCCACCGGCAGCGGCGGCACCTCCGTGGCTGTGAACGTCATCGTGGCCGGCGACGGCCCCGCCCTGGAGTTGCAGAGCCAGGTGCCGCAGCTCAACGGCGGCATCCCGGCGGGCCTGTCCATCTGGAACGAGGCCCTGGTGCTCAGCGGCCCCGGCAACACCACCTTCGGCGACGGCCCGCTCACCGTCTACTCCGACGACAACCTCTGGCGCGGCCCGGTCACCCTCAAGACCAGCACTACCTTCCAGATCCCTGCCAGCGCCCGCCTGACGCTGGACGGCCCCGTGGACGACGCCTCCAACCCGGCGGTCGGCGGCTCGAACCTGACCCTCACCGGCGGCGGCGAGCTGGCCCTGGCGGGGGCCAACACCTACCGCGGCACCACCTACGTCGAACAGGGCACCCTGACCCTGGAGAACAGTCAGGCCCTGGGCGGCACCGGCACGGCGGCGGTCCAGACGGTCACCGTGACCGGCACGGCGGGCACATTCACGTTGACCTTCAACGGCCAGACCACAGCCCTGGCTTACAACGCCACCGCGGCCCAGGTGCAGACCGCCCTGAATGCGCTGTCCACCATCGGCGGCGCCGGCGGCTCCGTGACCGTCAGCCAGTCCGCCAACGTCTACACGGTGACCTTCGGCGGCAACCTGTTCGGCTTCAGCCAGTCGCAGATCACCGCTGCGGCGGCCGGCGGCGCCACTGCGGTCACGGGCACCCTGGTCCAGGGCGGCGGCGGCACGTTCGTGGCCGCCGGCTCCTCGGTGCAACTCGAGGGCAGCCTGACCATCGCCGGCGAGCCGCTCATCCTGGAGGGCCAGGGCGCCAACCAGGCCTCCTACGTGCCGACCGGCTGGTTCCCGCTGGGGCCGGCGCCGGTCAACAGCGGCCAGACGGCCGGCAACAACTCCGTCACCGGCCGCGTTACCGACGTTGTCGCCGACCCGACCAACCCCAACGTCATCTACATCACCACGGCCGGCGGCGGCGCCTGGAAGACGACGGACGGCGGCGTCACCTGGAAGCCGCTCTTCGACCGTGCCGGCACCGGCAGCGTCTCCGCAGTCCAGACCGCCACCGTGACCGGCACGGCGGGCACATTCACGTTGACCTTCAACGGCCAGACCACCACGGCCCTGGCTTACAACGCCACCGCGGCCCAGGTGCAGACCGCCCTGAACGCGCTGTCCACCATCGGCGGCGTCGGCGGCGCCGTGACCGTCACCCTGACCGGCAGCATCTACAGCATCACCTACGGCGGCACCCTGACCGGGGGCAGCCAGCCCCAGATCACCGGCACCGGGGCGGGCGGCGCCACGATCACCACGGCCACCGCGGTCCAGGGTGGCGGCATCATCGCCAATGAGGAGCAGGACCTCAGCGTGACCGGCATGGCCGGCACCTACACGCTGAACTTTGCAGGCCAGACCACGGCGGCGCTGGCCTACAACGCCACCGCGGCCCAGATCCAGACCGCCCTGGACGCGCTGTCCACCATCGGCGGTGTCGGCGGCTCCGTGACCGTCCTGGGGAGCAACGGCGCCTTCGCCATCGGCTTCGGCGGCAACCTGGGCGGCCAGGCGTTATCGCAGATCGTCGCCACCGGCACCGGCGGGGCCACGGCCGCGATCAGCCCGTTCGCGGATGGCTACGGTATCACCCTGGATACACAGGAAATCGACGTGGCCCTGGCGTCCGGCACCTACACGCTGAGCTTCAACGGTGCCACTACCCCATCCCTGCCCTACAACGCCACGGCCACCCAGGTGCAGACCGCCCTGAACGCGCTGCCGACCATCGGCGGCGTTGGCGGCAGCGTCTACGTGGTGCAGCCGCCGCTGCCCGTGTACACCATCACCTTCCCCACCACCGGCAACAACGCGGGCATCAACCAGCCGCAGATGACCGCCACCGGCACCGGCGGCGCCAGCGCCAGCGTGACTACCGTGACGAACGGTAGCCGCACCAACGAGGTGCAGGACATCAACGTCACGGGCGGGGCGGGGTCGTTCGTCCTGATGTTCGGCACGGCCGGCTTCGGCGGCGGTAACGCCACCGTCGCCATCCCCTACGGCTCCTCGGCGGCAACGGTGCAGGCGGACCTGAACGCCGTGCGGAACATCCAGCGCGGCGGCGGCGGCGGCGGCGGCGGCGGTGGCTCGGTCACCGTGACGCAGTCCGGCAACGACTACATCGTCACCTTCACCGGCACGATGGCCGGCAGCGCCGAGCAGTTGCTCACCGACACGGCCACCGGCGGCGCCGTCGTCGCCACCAGTGAGTTGACCCACGGCGGCACCGTCGTCACCCCCGAGGTGCAACGCGTCTCGGTCAACGGCACGGCGGGCACATTCACCATCACATTCAACGGCAGGACCACCAGCGCCTTGGCCTACAACGCCAGTGCTGTCCAGGTACAAACCGCCCTGAACGCGCTGTCGAGCATCAGTGGCGGTGGCGGTGGCGGTGGTGGTGGCGGTGGTGGCGGCGGCGCCGGCCCCGTGACCGTGACGTTGGCCAATGCGCCGTTCTTCACCGCCACCTTCGGCAACAGTTTGCTCGGGTTGAACGTGCCGCTGATGATCGCCGCCGGCAACGCCGGCGCCACCGTCAGCTCCGTCAGTTCCGGCTCGGGCGTCACCGCGGGCGTGCAGGCGTTTACCATCAACGGCACCGGCACGTTCACCCTGGGGTTCGACGGCGCCACCACTGCGGTGCTGCCCGCGGGCGCCTCGGCCGTGCAGGTGCAGACGGCCCTGAACACGCTGCCGACCGTCGGCGGCGTCGGCGGTTCGGTCAGTGTGACCAGTTCCACCAGTCCCGACGGCACCACCACCTACGCCGTCACCTTCTACGACAACCTGTCCGGCAGCGGGCTGCCGCAGTTGACCGTCACCGGCGACACCAATGTGACCACCACGGAGTTCCCGGTCGCGACCGGGCTGGTGCAGGACAACCCGCTGTTCATCGGCACCATCACGATGGACCCGAACAACCCGCAGATCCTCTACCTGGGCACCGGCGATACCGACAACTCCACCGACTCCTACTACGGCACCGGCATCTACAAATCGACCGACGGCGGCCAGACCTGGACCCTCATGACCGACAGCCTGGGCGGCAACCCGCTCTACGGCCGCGGCGTCTCGAAGATCGCCGTGGGCACCCTGAACGGCACCGCGTACACCTTCGCCGCGGTCGGCGACGGCGGCTCCGGCCGCAACGAGGTCCAGACCCTCGGCTTCGCTCTGCCCCCCGGGGTGCAGACCTTCACGCTCACCTTCGTCGGCCCGGACTCCACCGGCTCCATCGTCTCCGACACAACTGGTCCCATCACCTGGGACCCGACGCGCCCGAACAACACCAACAACGCGCTGGTCGCCCAGGACATTCAGGCCCAGCTGATGGGCGGCACGGACTCGTCCGGGACGGTGTGGACGGGCCTGTCGAACATCGAAGGCATCGGCGCCACCGTCGTCGTCACAGCTCCGACGGGCGGTGGTGGCGGCGGTGGCGGTGGCGGTGGCGGCGGTGGCGGCGGCGGCAACCGCAATTTCTCGATACAGTTCGAGAGCGCCCTGGCGCTGACGAACGTGCAGCAAATCACCACCAACTGGCCGATCCCGACGTTCGGCGTACCCGGTATCGGCGTGGGCACGCAGGTGGACGGCGGGCCGCTCAAGGTCATCAATGGCACGTCGGGCAACCCCGGCATCTGGAGCTTCAACGCCACCACCTCCACCTGGAACAACCTCACGTCGGTCGAGTCGATGACGCGGGCCACCGGCACGAGTTCGCAATCGACGCCGAACATGAACCCCAGGACGCCGGGGCCTGACGACAACTTCCTGGTCAGCTTCCCGCAGACCGGCACCACCTGGTCGGACCTGGCGCTGACCGCCGGCGGCACGCTGTACGCGGCCCTGGGCAATTCGTCGGGCAACAACAACAACGGCGTCTTCTACACCAACAACCCGACCGCGGCCGTCCCGGACTGGTACGTCGGCGACCCGACGAACACGGGCACGCCGCCGCCGCCCACGCTGCCCGACACCGAGAGCATGAACGAGTTCCCCGTGCCGGTCATGTCCGGGCTGCCGATCGGCAACATCAAGATCGCCACGGGCGGCATTCTGATTGACTCTAACGGCGTCCACGGTGTCATCTACGCCTCGGTGGCGGCCAACTTCGGCAGCCTGGTGAACATCTACACGACCATCGACGGCGGCAAGGACTGGCTACCGGTCGCCACGACGCCGCCGAACTACATGTTCTCGGAGGGCGGCTACGCCAACGCCATCGTCGCGGTGCCGGGCACAACCACCGTGTATGTGGCGGGCTACGAGAGCAGCGGCACCACGCACACGGATCAGGTGCTGGTGTCGCCCGATAGCGGCACCACCTGGATCGACATCTCAGTGGACATCGCCGGCAATGGGCCGCACACCGCCATCCACGCCCTGAGCCTGGATTCGCAGAATCGCGTGCTGGCCGCCACCGACGGCGGCCTGTGGCGCTACGACCCGGGCACCGGCTTCTGGACCGACCTGACCGGCAACCTGGAGGTGTCGCAGGTCAACAGCGTCGCCACCAGCCCGACCAACCTGAACACCGTCTACGCCGGCCTGCAGTCCAACGGCGTGGCGCAGTTCAACAACAACCTGGCCTGGACCTACGTGGACCAGAACCCCAACACGCTGGTGAGCGGCGGCGGCGCTGTCGTCGTGGACCCCCAAAACCCCAACAACGTCTACCACGTCGAGACCCAGACCGGCTCCAGCGCCGTGGTACGCCGCTCGACCGACGGCGGCCAGACCTGGACCACCGTGCTGACGACGACGCGCACCGCCGCCCCGCTGGTGATGGACATTGTCAACCCGGACCGCCTGGTAGCGGGCGGCGCCAGCGTGGAGGAGTCGAAGAACCAGGGCACGAACTGGACGACCCTGACCCCGTCGGACCCGGTGACCGGAACCAGCCTGAGCAACGTCACCGGCGTGGCCGTGGCCGCCTACCAGGGCACGTTCGTGGAAGACAACGACTTCCCGTGGATCACCGATCAGGGGGCCAACACCTACGACCCGAACACCATCTACGCCACCGACGGCAGCAGCGTCTTCGTCACCAAGGACGACGGCACGACCTGGAAGGACCGTACCAACGACCTGACGGGGCTGGGCGGCATCTCGGACATCGTGGTGGACCCGCGCAACCGCGACATCGTCTACGTCGTCCGCGATGTCTTCGGCGCCGGTCACGTGTTCCGCTCGACCGACGCCGGCCAGGACTGGACGGACATCAGCGGCAACCTGCCGAACCTGCCGACCTGGACGCTGGTCATCGACCCGCGCCAGGGCGACCCCAACTCGGCCGGGCCGACCTACGGCAACATCTACGTCGGCACCGACGAGGGCGTCTACGAATTGCCCAATGGCAGCAGCTCCTGGCAGAGTGTCGGCAGCGCCCTGCCCAACGTCGCGGTGCATTCCCTGGACCTGAACCTGAACAGCAACATCCTGACGGCCGGCACCTACGGCCGCGGCGTCTTCCAGCTGCTGCTGGACGACGGCACCCCCGACCAGGGAGCGCTGCGGGCCCTGAGCGGCACCTCGGTCTGGACCGGCAACGTGATGGTCGCCGGCGACCCGACCACCAACGCCGTGGCCTTCGGCTCCAGCGGCTCGCAGGCGCTGCCCGGCGGCCTGGGCGCCACCTCGCTGACGATCGTCGGCACCATCAGCGACCTGACGCCGGGCAACAGCCCCCAGGTCAACAAGGTGGGCACTGGGAGCGTCATCTTCGCCGGCGCCAACACCTACGGCGGCGTCACCGATATCCAGCAGGGCGTGCTGATCGTGCAGAACAAGAACGCCCTGGGCAGTTCCGCAGCCGGCACCATCGTGGACGACACGGTCAACCCCAACACGGCCCTGGAACTGCAATCCGACCTGGAGCTGGAGCCGATCTCGCTGCGCGGCAACGGCGTCAGCTTCAACGGCCACCCGACGGGCGGATTGCTCAACGTCAGCAACAACAACACCTACACCGGCACCCTGACGCTGATCGGCAACGCCACCATTGGCGTGGCCAGTGGCAGCACGCTGACCATCGGCAGCAAGGCGAACCTGCAGGGTACCGGCACGATCACGGACGGCGGCAACAATTACTCGCTGGTCAAGGAACTGACCGGCACGCTGACCCTTTCGAGCGCCAACACCTTCGGCGGCGGCATGCTGGTCAGCCAGGGAGTGCTCAACGTGCAGAACGGCGGCGCCCTGGGCAGCAATGGCACGGCCGCCAGCGGCACCACGGTGCTCGACGGCGCCCAGTTGCAGTTGCAGGGCGGCATCATCATCACCGATGAAAACCTGCGTCTCTCCGGTTCGGGCATCGGCGGCACCGGGGCGCTGGAGAACGTCAGCGGCGCCAACGTCTGGGACGGCCCGGTCGTGCTGGCCCAGGATCCGGGTTTCTCGCCGTCCAGCGTGCCAGCCGCCACCGTGGCCGTGGGCGCGCTGAACACCCACGTCGGCGACCAGCTGACCATCAGCGGCGTCGTCAGCCAGGACACCGGCCTGGCGATGGGCGTGACCAAGGTCGGCCCGGGCAAGGTCGTGCTGACGGGCGCCAACACCTACGGGTCGCTGACCACGGTGGCGCAGGGCACGCTGAACGTCCAGAACGCGACCGCCCTGGGCCTGTCCGGCCCCGGCGTGGCCCCGACCAGCCCGCTGGTCGAGGACTACACGTTCCAGAACAGCTACGCCGACACCGTTGACCCGACCGACAACCCGAGCCTGTCGCCCAACGGCGGCACGCTGAACGCCACCAACTACACGTTCCTCACCGGCCAGGGCCTCAGCCTGAGCGACGGTCTGCCGGCGCCCGACAACTACTCCATCGAGATGCTGTTCAACCTGACCGCCCTGTCCGGCCTGGAGAGCCTGATTGACTTCCAGAACGGCACGGTGGCGACGGGCCTGTACACGCTCGACGGGGCGCTCCACTTCGAGAACACGGCCACCGGCCCGGCAAACGTGCTGACCGCCGGCACCAACGCCGATGTCGTCATCACCCGCAGCAGCGCCACCAACCAGTTCGTTTGCTACCTCAACGGCGTGCAGCAGTTCAGCTTCATCGACAACAACGACCTGGCGGTCTTCAACGGGCCGGGCAACATCATCAACTTCTTCCAGAATGAGTTTGAACTCAGCGAGGCGTCGGGCGGCGTCGTGAGCCAGATTCAGATCTTCAGCGCCCCGCTGAGCCCGACCCAGGTGGCGGCGATGGCGGCGGTCCAGCCCATCACCGTGACCGGCACGGCGGGCACCTTCACGCTGACCTACAACGGCCAGACCACGCCGGCCCTGGCCTATAACGCCACCGCGGCCCAGGTGCAGACCGCCCTGAACGCGCTGTCCAGCATTGGCGGAGCCGGCGGCTCCGTGACCGTCAGCCAGTCCGCCAACGTCTACACGGTGACGTTCGGCGGCAGCCTGTTCGCCTCATACCAGCCGCAGATCACCGCTGCGGCGGCCGGCGGCGCCACCGTGGTCGCGGGCACCCTCGCCAGCGGGGCCATCGTTGTCGCCCCCACGTCCACGGGCACGGTTGTGCAGTCCGGGGCCGCCCTGGAGCTGCAGAACGCCGCCGGTATGACCGTCGCCAGCGAGGATCTGACGCTCAACGGCAGCGGCATCAACAACGGCGGTGCGCTGCGGAACGTTGGCGGCAACAACATCTGGGGCGGCAGCGTCACGCTGCAGACCAACTCTGCCATCGGCGTCGCGTCCGGTACGCAGTTGACCGTCACGGGCCAGGTGCAGGATCCGAGCCCGCTGGCCTACCCGGTCGCCAACCTCACCAAGGTCGATACCGGCACGTTGGTCTTCCCCAACGCCAACAGCTACAACGGCACGACGACCGTCAGCGCGGGCGTGCTGAACGTCCAGAACGCGGCGTCGCTGGGCGGCGCTGTCGCCGAGGTGCAGACCGTCACCCTCGGCGGCACCGCCACGGGCACGTTCACGCTGACCTTCGGCGGCCAGACGACCGCGGCCCTGGCCTACAACTCGACGGCGGCCCAGGTGCAGACGGCCCTGAACGGACTGTCCAGTATCTCCAGCGTTGGCACGGTGAGCGTCACGCTGACCGGCACCACCTACACCGTCACCTTCGGCGGCGGTTTCCTGGGCCAGACCGGCCTGCCGCTGCTGACCGCCGCCGGCGCCGGCGGCACGACCACCACGGTCGCCGAGGTGACAGTCGGCCAGGCCGCCACCAGCAACAGCGAGGTGCAGACGCTCACCCTGGGCGGGGCCGCCACGGGCACGTTCACGCTGAATTTCAACAACCAGATTACCGCGGCCCTGCCGTACAACACACCAGCGTCCGGCGGCACCGGAGCGACCGCCAGCGTGCAGAACGCGCTGAACGCGCTGACCACCATCGGCAGCATCGGCGGCACCGTGACCGTGACGCAGGTCGGCAGCGTCTACACCATCACCTTCGGCGGCAGCCTGGCCCTGACAGACTTGCCGCTGATTATCGCCACTGGCCTGAGCGGTACGACCGCGACGATGGCGCTGACGACGGCCGGCTCGGGCGGCACCGTGGTTAGCGCCGGCGCCACCCTGCAACTGGATGGCAACTTCACGTCGCAGAAAGCCCTGTCGCTGGCCGGTACTCTGGAGAACGTCAGCGGCACCACGCACACCTGGGCCCAGCCGATCACCCTGACCGGCAACGCCAAGGTCGCCGTGGACGGCGCCGCCGACACGCTGACGTTGAGCAACGCCATCGGCCAGAGCGGCGGCAGCCAGGGCCTGACCCTGACCGGTCCCGGCACCGTGGCCATGACCGGCACCACGGCCAACACGTACAACGGCCTGACACAGGTCAACCAGGGCACCCTGTTGCTCAACGTGACCGGCGCGACCGCCATCGCCGGCGGCCTCACCATCGGCAACAGCCAGCCCAACGCCGCGCTGGTGCAGGAAGTGCAGGGCAACCAGATCGCCGACACGTCCACGGTTACCGTCAACAGCAACGGCACCTTCGCCCTGAACGGCCAGACGGACACCATCGGCGCCCTGGTCATCACCGACGGCCTGGCCCAAACGGGCAGCGGCGGTCAGTTGACGGCCGCGTCGCTGGGCATGACCGGCGGCACCCTGACTGTGACCAACCCGGCCAGCACCGTGACGCTGGGCGGCCCCGTGACGGCCACCTCGGACGCCACCGGCAGCGCCACCGTCAACGGCCTCGGCACGCTGGCGCTGGGCGGCGTCAGCCGCACCTTCACGGTCAACGCCGGCCCGGCCAACTTCGACCTGGTCGTCTCGACGCCGATCACTGGCACCGGCACCGCTGGCCTGACCAAGGCGGGCACTGGCAGCCTGGAACTGTCCGCCGCCGAGACCTACCCCGGCACGACGACGGTGCAAGGCGGCAAACTGCTCGTGGATGGTAACGTCGCCGCCGTCTCGCTGTCCGGCGGCACGCTGGGCGGTACCGGCACGGTCGGGGCCGTCACGGCGGCGGCCGCCGGCGGTACGCTGGAGCCGGGCACCCTGGCCGCCGGGGCGTTCAGCCCGGGCGTGTTGACGGCGACCGGCAACACGACGCTCAACGCCGCCTCCACGTACCAGGTGCTGCTCGGCGGTGCCACCGCCGGCACGGGCGCAGGCTTCTACAACCAGCTCAACGTCACCGGCAGCGTGAACCTGAACAACGCCAACCTGGCGGTGTCCGCGGTGGGCGGTTACGCGCCGACCATCGGCACGTCGTTCGTCATCATGACGGCGACGGGCGGCTTCACGAACGGTTTCAGCAACCACCTGAGCGGCCAGCCGACCAACTTCATCAGCAACGGGATGAAGTACAGCGCCACGGTCAACAACTCGGTCAGCCCGGCACAGCTCGTGCTGCAGCGCATCAAGAGCGGCACCACCACGGTCATCACGCAGGTGAGCCCGGCCAGTCCGTCGCCCTTCGGCACCCAGGTGACCTTCACCGCCACCGTGAGCCCCGAGGCGGGCCTGACGGCGTCGTTCACGGGCGTCGTCACCTTCATCCTGGACGGCAGCATTGTCCTGGGCACCGGCATGCCCAACGGCAGCGGCGTGGCCAGTTACCAAACGGCGGTCGGCCAGCTGCCCGGCGGCTCGCACACCATCACGGCCGTCTACGACCAGACCGGCGCCGACCCGTTCTTCGCCACCAGCACCTCGGCTGGTGTCAGCTACACCGTCTCCAAGGTCACGACCACGACGGCCTTCACCGCGGCCACGCCGACGAGTTCGATCTTCGGGCCACCGATGACCTTCACAGCCACGGTGGCGCCCACCATCGGCACCGTCGAGCCGACGGGCATGATCAGCTTCTACGATGGCGTGGTTAATGCCGCCCACCTGCTCGGCAGCGGCACCCTGGCCGACGCTGGCGGCACCGCCACCGCCAGCTACGCCACCACGGCCGGGCAGCTGACCGGCGGCAGCCACACCATCATTGCCGTCTACACCCCGGCCGTGACGGACACCACCTTCAACGCCAGCCAGTCCACCGGCCTGGCCTTCACGGTCACCAAGGCGGCGACCACGACGACCGTTACCGGCGTGACTCCGGCGAGCCCGGCCTTCGGCACGGCGGACACGCTCACCGCCACGGTCACGCCGACCTACGGCACGACCGAGCCGACGGGCACAGTCAGCTTCTACGACGGCAGCGTCAGCGCCGCGCACCTGCTCGGCTCCGGCACTCTGGCCAACAGCGGCGGCACCGCCACCGCGACCACCCAGACCACGGCCGTGCAGCTGATCGGCGGCAGCCACACCATCATCGCGGTCTACACCCCGGCCGTGGCGCCGGCCACGCCGGAGGTCAACTACACCGGCAGCCAGTCCACCGGGTTCCCCCTCACCATCGCGACGCACACGACCACGACCGCCTTCGCCGCCACCACGCCGACGAGCGCGAAGTTCGGCCAGGCGGTGACCTTCACGGCCACTGTGACGCCCACCCTGAGCGGCGTCGAACCGACCGGCACGGTTGCCTTCTACGATGGCGTCGTCGATGTCGCCCACCTGCTCGGCAGCGGCACTCTGGCCAACGCCAGCGGCACCGCCACCGTCAGCACCACCACCACGGCGACCCAGCTGGCGGTCGGGTCGCACACCATCATCGCGGTCTACACCCCGGCCGGCACGGAGGTCAACTTCAGCGGCAGCCAGTCGGCCAACTACGCCTTCTCGGTAGGCCAAAGTAGCTCCACGACCACCGTCACGCTGTCCAACCACAACCCCGCCGCCCTGGGGCAGGCGGTGACGTTCACGGCCACGGTGACCGGCTCGGTGTCCGGCGTGGCGCCGGCGAACGGCACCAACACCGTGACGTTCAAGGACGGCAACACCGTCCTGGGCCAGGCCAACCTCAGCAGCGGCGTTGCCACCTTCACCACCACCGCCAGCCAGTTGACGGCGGGCAGCCACACCATCACCGCCATCTGGACCGGCGACACCAACTACACCGCCAGCACCTCGGCCGGCTTCAGCCAGACGATCAACGTGGGCACGGCCACGACGGCCATCACGTCCAACACGCCCAACCCGGCCAACTACGGCCAGCAAACGGTGACCTTCACCGCGCAGGTGACAGGCACGATCACCGGCTTCACGCCGACGGCCGGGACGGTGGTCACGTTCAAGGACGGCGCCACGACGCTGGGCACCGGCATGCTCAACAGCAGCGGCGTCGCCACCTTCACCACCACCTCGTCCACGCAACTGACGGCGGGCAGCCATGCCATCACCGCCGTCTGGGCCGGCGATGTCAACTACGGCTCCAGCACCTCGCCGGGCGCGGCCGAGACGGTCAACAAGGCCGACAGCACCACGACGCTGGCCACGAACAACGCGAACGCCGGCTACGGTGTGGCGATCATCACTGCCACCGTGGCGCCGGTCACCGGCGTCAGCGGCGTACCGGACGGCACCGTGACCTTCACCGCGACCAACACGGCGACCATGGCCGTGACCACCGCGACCGCGACGCTGAGCGGCGGCGTGGCCACCTGGCCGGCGAGCCAGCCGCTGGTCCCGGGCAGCTACACCATCTCGGCGGCGTTTAGCGGCGCCAGCAGCGTCAACTTCAACGGCAGTGCGTCCCACACCATCAACCAGACCGTCATCACAGCCGTCACAACGACAACAGTCACGTCCAGCGTCAACCCGTCGCAACTGGGTCAGCTGGTGACGTTCACGGCGACGGTTTCCACCGGCGGCTCGGCCGCCCCGGTCGGCTCCGTCAACTTCGTCATCGACGGCACGACCGTGGCCAGCGGCGTCAGCCTCAACGGTAGCGGCCAGGCCAAGTACCAGACATTCAGCCTGGCCATGACCGGTTCGACGCACAGCGTCCAGGTGGTTTACGGTGGCAGCACCTTCTTCGGCGGCAGCAGCGGCACCCTGACCGGCGGTCAGCTGGTCGGTAAGGCCAACACCACGGTGACGGTCACGCCGGCCGCCGTCTCCACGGTCTGGGGCCAGACGGCCATGTTCACGGCCACGGTGAGCGGCTCGACCTCGGTGGGCACGCCGACCGGCTCGTTCACCTTCTCCGTGGACGGCGCTTCCCAGGTCACCGTGCCGGTCAACAGCTTCGGCCAGGCAACGTTCAGCACGGCCGCCCTGACCGTCGGCGGTCGCCAGATCACTGCCGCCTACAGCGGCGACAACCTGTACAACACCAGCAGCGGTTCAGTGGGCTTCACGGTGAATCTGGCCGCCACGACCACGACGCTGAAGATGAATGCCACGGCTGCCATCGGCGCAGCGGTGCCGTTCTCAGTCACGGTGGCCCCGGTGGCGCCGGGCGCTGGCGTGACCACGGGCATGGTGTCGATCTACGTGAATGGCGTCCAGGTGGCGCAGGCCGGGCTGAACAACGGCGTGGCCAGCGGCACTCTGCCGGGTCTCGCCGCCGGCAGCGACACGGTGTTCGCCGCCTACACGCTCGGCGACGCCCACTTCGTCGGCAGCAACAGCGCCGTGCAGTCGCTGTCGGTCCTGAGCGGCAACCAGCTGTTCGTGGCCCAGGCGTACCTGGACCTGCTGCAACGGCCGGCGGACCCGAACGGCCTGGCAGGCTGGTCGAACCAGCTCAATGCCGGCCTGATGACGCGCACGCAGGTGGCCCAGGCGCTGATGAACAGCGACGAGTACCGCATGCTGAAGATCAACCAGCTGTACCAGAAGTACCTGTCGCGGCCGGCGGACCCGAATGGGTTGAGCGGCTACCTCAGCTTCGTGAAGGCCGGCGGCACCTATGAACAGGTGGCGGCCTACCTGATCGGCTCGCCTGAGTATTTCAACGGTCACGGCGGCGGCAGTAACGACGGCTTCGTGAAGGCGCTGTACGAGGACGCGCTGGGCCGGCCGGTCGATGCACCGTCGGAGGCCTACTGGGACCAGGTGCTCTCGCTGCATGTGCAGACCAGCCAGATCGCCACCGTCATCCTGTCCAGCCAGGAATACTACACCGACCTGGTGATGGGCTTCTACCAGACCTTCCTGCACCGGGCCGCGGACGCCATCGGCCTGAACGGTTACGTGAAGTACCTGCAGTCCGGCGGCCGCGACGAGACCGTTATCTCCATCCTGGTCGGCTCGCCCGAGTACATGAGCCACCTGGCGTAACGCTCGGCGAGTCGTTTCGATTGATCGGTTCGCGCTGGCCAGCGCGAACCGATCAATCGGGAGAGGATTACGCTGTCAGGGCCTGGTTCACGATCCGTTGAGCTTCGCTGACAATGCGGTCCAGGTGCTCCGGGCCCGAAAAGCTCTCCGCGTAAATCTTGTAGACGTTTTCCGTCCCGGAGGGCCGGGCGGCAAACCAGCCGTTGGCGGCCACAATCTTCAGGCCGTCGATGGGAGCGTTGTTGCCCGGAGCGCGAGTCAACTTGGCGGTAATCGCCTCCCCGGCCAGCTTCGACTCCTTAACGTCCTGGGGGACAGCTGCCGCAGCCGCGCCTTCTGTTCGGGCGTGGCCGGGGCGTCGATGCGTGTGTAGCACGGCGTACCGAACTGCGCCGTGAGTTCACGGTAATGCTCCCCGGGATCCTTCCCGGTGCGCGCCGTGATCTCGGCCGCCAGCAGGTCCAGGAGGGGACCATCCTTGTCCGTCGTCCACACGGTGCCGTCGCGGCGCAGGAAGCTGGCCCCGGCACTCTCCTCCCCGCCGAAACAGCACGTCCCGTCAAACAGGCCCGGCGCGAACCACTTGAAGCCGACGGGCACCTCCCACAGCCGGCGGCCGAGGTGTTGCACCACGCGGTCGATCATGCTGCTGCTGACCAGGGTTTTGCCGACCACGGCCTGCGCCGACCATTGGCTGCGGTTCGTGAGCAGGTAGCGGATCGCGACGGCCAGGTAGTGGTTGGGGTTCATCAACCCCGCCGAGGGCGTGACAATGCCGTGCCGATCCGAGTCGGGGTCGTTGGCGAAGGCAACCTGGAACCGATCCTTGAGACCGACGAGGCGGGCCATCGCGTAAGGGCTGGAGCAGTCCATGCGAATCTTGCCGTCGTGATCGACCGTCATGAACGAGAAGGTGGGATCAACCTTCGCGTTCACGACCTGGATATTCAGACCGTAAAGGTCGTTGATCGGCCCCCAGTAATGCACGGCGGCGCCGCCGAGCGGGTCCACTCCCATCTTGAGGCCGGCGCCGCGGATCGCCTCCATGTCGATGACGTTTCGCAGGTCGTTGACGTAGGGCAGCACGAAGTCTTCCTGGTGCGTTGTCCCGGCCTTGAGGGCAGCGCTCACCGACACCCGCTTCACGCCTGCATTGCCGCCGCGCAGCAGTTCATTGGCCCGATCCTGGATCCATTTGGTCACGGTGGTGTCGGCGGGACCGCCATTGGTCGGGTTGTACTTGAAGCCGCCGTCCTCGGGGGGATTGTGCGACGGCGTGATGACGATGCCGTCCGCGAGGTGCTCCTTGCGACCGCGGTTGTAGACGAGGATGGCGTGTGAGATGACCGGCGTCGGGGTGACGCCGTCGTCACGCTGGATGATGGTCGCCACGCCATTTCCCGCCAGAACCTCCAGGGCGGTGCGCTGAGCC
Source organism: uncultured Gemmataceae bacterium (assembly GCA_963750165.1). Lineage (GTDB taxonomy): Bacteria > Planctomycetota > Planctomycetia > Gemmatales > Gemmataceae > CAVVPN01. The sequence goes on from CAVVPN010000004.1 coordinate 445,744, forward strand.
GGCGTGGACAGCGCGTGCGTGTCCTTGCCCATGTAAAGGGGGCCATCCGTGGCCTGGAGGTGTCGGTAATCGCAGATGGCCTGGGTGATGGCCAGAATGTGGGCTTCCGTGAACGTGCCACGCAGCGAGGTGCCCCGGTGTCCACTGGTGCCGAAGCTGACCAGCTGATTGGGGTCGCCGAGGTCGGGCCGGCGCTCGAAATACTCCCGTTCGAGCCGGGACAGGTCCACCAACATCTCGGGCGGGGCCGGTTGGCCCGCAAGGGGGGAGAGCGTCATGAAGCACTTCCTTTCATCAGAGGAATCGATCCACAGATGACACAGATGAGCGCAGATAAAGATAAATTAGCGCGGTTCGCGCGCGGTTCGCGCACGGGGTGGGACGGCGGGCACGGGCTGACCACCAGCGGCCTGCACTGCCACAGCAAGGGGGCCAAGGAGGCCAAGGGGGCCAACTTTTTCATACGTCGAGATGCGGCGCCCTGGCCCTGTGCGGGTGGCACAACTCAACAACCAACGGCAGCGGTTGCCACAGCAAGGACGCCAAGAACGCCAAGAACGCCAACTTTTTCACACGTCGAGAATCGGCGCCTGGTAGCGCCGGCCTGCCGTTTGTAGGCCACGCGACTGCGAACCGCGCTAAAATGTCTTTAGCTGTCTTTATCGGCGTTCATCTGTGTCCTCTGTGGATCCTCTTTGGTCTTTTCTCTGCGCGCTCTGCGTTCTCTGTGGTGAATCCTCCGCGCTAGGGCACCGGGCACGGCTCCACGTTCCAGATACCAGCCGCGTACTCGGCGATGGTGCGGTCGCTGGAGAACTTGCCCGAACTGGCGACATTCAAGATGGCCTTGCGCGCCCAGGCATCCGGGTCGGCATACAACTCGACCAGCCGCCGATCCGCCTCCAGGTAGGATTGCAGGTCCGCCAGGTGCATGTAGTGGTCCCCGCTCGTCAGCAGTGTGTCGCGCAGGGGGGCGAAGACGCCCGGCTCGTTATGGCTGAAGTGGTCGGCGAAGATCAGGTCCAGCGCCGCCCGGGTTTCCGGCTCGTGTTCGTAGTGCCAGTGTGGGTCGTACCAGGCCCGGCTCTCCGCGACCTGCTCGGCCGTCAGGCCGAACAGGAAGAAGTTGTCCTCGCCCGCTTCCTGAGCCATCTCGATGGTGGCGCCGTCGCGTGTGCCGACGGTCAACGCCCCGTTCATCATGAACTTCATGTTGCTGGTGCCGCTGGCCTCGTAACCGGCCGTCGAGATTTGCTGGGAGGCGTCACTGGCCGGGATGAGCCGCTCGGCCAGGGAGACGCGGTACTCGGGCAGGAAGAGTACCTGGAGCCGGCCGCGCATCGCCGGGTCGGCGGCGATGGTGGCGGCCAGGTTGTTGATGAACTTGATGATGAGCTTGGCGAGGTGGTACGCGGCGGCCGCCTTGCCGGCGAAGAAAAAGGTTCGCGGCGGCATCTTCAGGCCGGGGTTCGCGCGCAGCCGGTTGTACAGCACGACGACGCGCAGCGCATTGAGCAGTTGCCGCTTGTATTCGTGAATGCGTTTCACCTGGCAATCGAAAATTGTGTCCACCTCCACGGTCAGGTTGGCGGTCGCTCGGAGCCAGTCGGCAAACTGTCCCTTGGCCTCCCGTTTGGCTTTGCGGAAGGCGTCACGAAAGCCCCGGTCGCCGGCGAGTGGCTTGAGCTTGCTCAGCTGACTGAGGTCGGAGATCCAGTCGTCGCCGATGGCCTCGGTGATCGTGCGGGCGAGTGCCGGGTTCGCCAGCAGCAGCCAGCGCCGCGGCGTGACGCCGTTGGTCTTGTTGCTGAAGCGTTCGGGGAACAACTCGGCCAGGTCCTTGACCGTCCGCGTGCGCAGCAGTTGCGAATGGATGGCGGCCACACCGTTGGTGCTGTGCGAGCCGACGATGGCCAGGTGAGCCATGCGGACGTGCTTGACCGGGCCTTCCTCAATCAGGCTCACACGCGCCCCGCGGCCATCGTCGCCGGGGAAGCGCGCCCGGACGACATCGAGCAGGCGGCGGTTGATCTCATAGATGATTTCCAGGTGACGCGGCAGCATCATCTCGAACCACGCGACCGGCCAGCGTTCCAGGGCCTCGGGCAGCAAGGTGTGGTTGGTGAAGGCCAGCGTTCGCCGGGTGAGGGACCAGGCCTGGTCCCAGCTGAGGTGGGCCTCGTCGAGCAAAATCCGCATCAGCTCCGGAACGGCCATGGTGGGATGCGTGTCGTTGAGCTGGATCGCGACTTTCTCCGGCAGCTTGTCCCAGTCAGTATTGCTTTTCCGGAAACGCCGCAAGAGGTCGGCCAGCGAGCAGGCGACGAGGAAATACTCCTGCACGAAGCGCAGTCCCTGTCCCAGGGTGGTGGAATCGTCGGGATACAGGACGCGCGTCAGGGATTCCGCGGTGAGTGTCTCCGCCACGGCGCCGACGAAATCGCCCTGGCTAAACTCCTGAAAATCGAAGTAGTCGGGTGCGGCGGCAGCCCAGAGCCGCAGCGTGTTGATGGTCTTGCCGCCGAACCCAACCACGGGACGGTCGAACGGAATGCCGAACAGCGTGGAGGTTTTGCCGAGGATGGCTTGCAAGGTTCCGCCCCGCATGTGGAACGAGCAATTCAGTTTCACCTCGACTTTTTCGAGCGGCCGGGCGATCTCCCAGGGGTCCGGGCGGCGGAGCCAGTTGTCCGGCTGTTCGTGCTGCCAGCCGTCCTGGATGGTCTGGCGGAACATGCCGTATTCGTACCGCAACCCGTAACCCATGCCGGGCAGCTGCAGGGTGGCCATCGAGTCGAGGAAGCAGGCGGCCAGGCGCCCGAGGCCGCCGTTGCCCAGGCCCGCGTCGGGTTCCTGTTCGAGCAGACCGAGCCAGTCCAGGTGCTTCTGCTGGACGACCTGCCGGGCGAGCGGATCGAGCAGCAGGTTCGTGACGTTGTTGGCCAGGGAACGGCCGATGAGGAATTCCATCGAGAGATAGTAGACGCGTTTGGGGTTCTCGCGTTCGTGGGTGTCCTCGGTATGCACCCAGCGCTGCGAGAGGACGTCGCGCACGGAGCGGGCAACGGCCTCGAAGCGATCGCGCGGGCTGGCGGCAGCCAGGCTGATGATATTGTCGAACAGCAGGTGCCGCTCATAGAGGGCCTCGTCCGTTCCCGCGAATTGCACCGCGCCACACCCGTATTGCTTGCGGAGCTTCTCCAGTTCGTGGTCGCCGGTTGGCGCCGAGGGGGCTGTTTTTTGTCGGGTACTCATTGTTTTTCCCTTTCTCACCGGATCACGGTGCGAGCACTGCCGATGGTTTTACGCTGCTTCCGAGTGGCTCGTCGTGCGAGGTACGTGTGGATGAGGCCGCGCAGCAGTTGCCCGACCGTCACCCGCTGGGCGGCCGCCACGGCCATCAGTTGCGCAGCCTGCCAGCCGGGCATCAACAACGAACATTCCGCGATCTCCTCGTTTGTCCAGCACACCTGACCGACTTCCGGCCGGTCGGAAAAACCCTGGTACATGGTGATCCCCTTTCTATCAATCGTGCTGCGTCGTCTCCGGAAGAAGCTTTCGCTCCGTCAGGGCAATGGCGGACCAGCTGGCTCCGTGACAGAGTATATCGACAGCCAGGCACAGCCCAACAAGCCATAGACCGGCGCCCAGGTGCCAGCCGATCCACGCGCCGACGCCCAGGAGCAAGGCAATCACACCTGTCAGGACGGTCCAACGCCGGCCGCGTGGCCGCGCCAGCAGCGACCGGGTCAGGCGAATCAACCCACCGGCCACCAGGAGGATCGCGACCCAGGCGACCAGGCTGACCACCCCCTGAATGGGATCTGTCATGATGAGGATGCCGAGTACCAGTTCCTGCACGGCCGCGACGAAATGCAGGATCGCCTCCTTGCCCTGCGCCTTGTACTCGAACAGGGCCCGCAACAGCTGCATGAGACTGCTGACTAGCAACAGCGGCCCGAACACCAGGAGACTCGTCAGCTGCAAAAGTGTCGCCATGCTGACACCGGAGATGCCGAGAATCAGGAGGAGCCCGCCGAACGCCAGCAACCATTTCCAGCGGCCGCGGTGTTTCGTCGTCTGCGCTGGGGCCAGGAGTTCTGTCATGGGGAGGTCCTCTCGTTGGAATCGGCGGCCAGGGTCGCCTGAATCAATCGGGCCTGCTCCAGGTCCACGTTGGTCTTGAGCACCGTCCCGCCCAGCCCCTGGATCGCGTGCAGGATCACCTCCATGTCGCCTGCGTCGTCCAGGACGAACAGGGCGGAAGTCCCTGGCTTCATCAGTTCCTTCACCTCTCGGACGAAGTCGTCGCCGATGCCGGCGGCCACGGCCGAGGCGGCGGTGCCGGCGCTACCGACCAGGGCGCCGACCGCCGCGCCGGTGAGTGGAGCAGCCAGCACCAGGCCCGCGAGGAAGCCCACGGCCGTGCAGGCCAGGATGTTGGCGATCCCCGGGAACTGCTTGCGGTCGAGCGTGAACGACCCATCGGGATGCCGCACGACCACCGCGATTTCCAGGAGAATGAGGTACTTGCCGGCCTGGCCGCTGTCCCACCCGAGCCTGGCGATCACGTCGCGGACCTGATCGGCCTGCTTCATGTCGTCGTAGCCGATGGCCCACAGGTGCGCTTTCGTAGCCATTGTCGGTCCTCCAATGGGACAGCCGTTGCTGTCCCCAGTCCTTGTTTCGCGTTCTCGAATAGGTCTACCCACGCGCGGTAGGACGCGGCGATCTGCGCCACCGCGGTGTCGCGCGTAATTTTATTGGCGCGGTAGTCAATCAGCGAATCCCAGAAGGTGGACCGGCCAACCGCGAAGCCGATGAAACCGGGAACGCTGGCGGCGGTCGTCAGCCACTGCCGCACCTGCTGGTCGTCCTCACCGTGGTCCAGAATCATGCAGCCGACCTGATCCCGGCCGCCGCGGCGGCCCGCCGTCACAACCTTGCGACAATCCTCCTGCCGGTCGATGCCTTCGATCATCCAGACATCCGGCTCGACCCCCGAGTCCTGCAACTCGTGGATGGCCTGGACCATCAGGGTGGGGCGCAATTGCAGGTCGTAGGCCCTCCTGTCGTTGCCGAGACGCTGCAGTTGGGCCGGCTCCGGAGGCACGAGCAGCTCGAACAGGTACAGTCGGCCGTGCGCGTGCAGGCCGTCCGACAGCCGCCTCAGACGGGCCGCCTGCCGCCGGTTGCGGGCCCGGTCGCCGCCGGGGTTGTAGCGCACGCGTACCTTGCAGAAGGTCGGATCGAACTGTTCGAGATGGCGGGTGAAGTCCGAGCTGTACTCGAAGTCAAACTCGTCCTGGCCGCTCTCGTCCGCGGGGCAGGCGGTGATGAATCCCTGTTTCCGGGCGTCGCGCAGAATGGCCACACCGAACGGCTCGTCCACGAGGACGCCGGCGCGATCCTTTGGCACTCCGCCCGTCACTGCGGCCTTGAACGCATCAAAATTCACTTGTTTCAGAGCGATAATATCCTCAGTCTGTTCAGGGCTTAACGGTCCCTGCCAACCGCACAGATTTTTCGAGAATGTGGCCCGGTGGTCAAAGGACAACACGTACAGGGGCCGGTCGTAACCGATCGTCATGGCAGCTAACTCCTGACTTGATGATTTCAAGATTCATCTGCTTCTTTTCTTTCGAGTGGCCAGCTGTGCGGCGCGGACGGCTGCCACGGTTGCAGGTCCGGGGGCGGGCTGGGGCCCAGACGATCCAGGCCGGGGGCCGCCTGGTAGATCGCGAAGCCGGCCGGCGGCAGGGTCATCCGAACGGCAAGCGGCCCGTTCTTGCGCTCCACAGTCAAGGTGGACGGCGGTGGATCAACACGTTTCGGGGCGTACCAGAAGATCAAGTGATACTGGTCTCCCTCGACCCGGAAGGTCGGCGCGACCGTCGAGTAGGTGGTGATGGGCTGCGCCTCGTCGGTGTTGACCGCGATCAGGCAGTCCTGATCGCTAAAGAGGCGTGACCAGGACACGAGCGAGCGCATCCGTTTGCCCAGGCGGTGCGGCAGGCCGAAGGTGACGCCGTCCCCAGAGATGTGATGCAGTGTCTGCCGGCCGCGTCGCAGCGGCAGCAACTTCTCGCGCAGTTCGATGAGCGCGGCCAGGGCTCGGTACAGGTCGCCGTCCTCGTTGAAGAAGTGGCGGCCCTGCGTACACAGGCCGCCAAACTGGCCGCCGAACATGCTCTCCCGGAGGACCAGGTCCGAGCCGTTGGGACGGCCGCCGCTGTCGAAGCCCTGTTCCGACCCGTAGTAGATGCAGGGAATGCCCGCCGTGGTCAACTGCACGGCCATCACGTTGAACGCCAGGTCGCGGAACCGGCTGTCGCCGCAGAAGCGCCACTTGGCGCTGCCCTTGCGAACCTGATCGTGGTCGTCCACAAGGGTAACTACCTGGTTGCGATACCAGCGGTGCCCGGTCGGATCGTCCAAAACCCAGTTGCGGAACAGCGAGAAATAATCCACCGGGTCGGTGTAACCCGTGACCATCCGCTCCAGCTTGCCCGGAACGTCGTCGATACCCAGGGCGGCGTCCAGCCCGGTGTTGTGGACCACTTCCCAGGCAAGATCGCGGCCGCCCCCCACTTCCCCAACCAGGAGGAAGCGATCCTTGCCGATGCTCTGGGCAAACTCCCGGATCATGTCACAGAAGGTCCGCAGCGCCTCTGCGCCCATGTGCTTGGCCGCGTCGATGCGGAAACCGTCGAGATCGGCGTAGGCGATCCAGAAGCAGTAGGCGAGTGTCAGGCAGGCCAGGGCCGAGGAAGCGTGGCGGTACTGCCCTTCCCGCCGCACCCAGAGGTCGAGGGTCTTCAGGCCGAACATGTCCCCCTCGGCGTACTCCGGGTAGAAGTCCCAGTTCGTGATGTGTCCCTTGCGGAGGAACATGTTTGCTTGCTGGAACTCGCGCGGCCAGATGGCGCCGTCCGGCCAGGCTGCCTCCATTCGGTTCGGATCAGTGGGATCGAACGGCAAGGTGGGACGGCCCTCGCGATCGTTGAAGCCCTGGACGGCGTAGGGCCTGCCGTCCCAGCGCGGGTCGTTGTACCACTGGCCCGTAGCCGGGTCGTGCGTCGTGTAACGATCCGGGTTGTAGCTGAAGACGTTGCCGGTGTGATGGGCGACGATGTCGAGGATGATGTAGATTCCCTGTGCGTGTGCGGCCTTGACAAAATCGCGGAACTCCGCGCGTGTCCCGAAATGCGGATCCACATCGAGGAAATTCTGAATGCCGTAGCCGTGGTAGCTCGGCTCAAACGCGACCTGCCGAAAGATGGGGCTGACCCACAGGGCAGTGATGCCGAGTCGCCGCAGGTAGCCGAGTTTGCTCTTCAGCCCTTTGAGTGTCCCGCCCTGCCAGCCACCACCGGCGCGGAACCAGACCTCGTAATCGACCCGTCCCGGGTTCTCCGGCGTGTACAGGGGAGTGGTTCCCGAGGTCACCGGGCGACCCTCACTGTCCCGATAACCGCCGCACTCGTTTCCGTTGGAGAAGCGGTCCAGGAGCAGAAAATAGAAAACCTGATCCTCCCAGGCGGCCGGCGACGGCGTAAACGACCGCCGGGTCAACCCAGCGAAGTCAATGTCCAGGAGGCTCTTCTCGATCTCGTTGGTCACGGGAGTGTGTCCTTGGAGTCTGAGGTCTCCAGCTGTTCAGCGGCCGCGCGGTCGGCGATCACCAGGGCCTGGTCTCGCCGAACCCGCCCGGCCGGAATGGACAGATCGCCGTCGCGCAGGCGTCCGAGCATGTCAACCTTTTCGCTCCCGGTCACCAGCCACAAAATGCGCCGCGACCGATTGATGATGGGGTACGTCAACGTCATCCGATGTCTCCCCTGATAGACTCCGGTCAGCGCCACGTCTGCGTCGGTGACATCGAGCACGGGATCACCGGGCACCAGCGAGGCAGTGTGGCCGTCTGGGCCGAGCCCCAGATGAACGAGGTCGAGAACTGGCGGCGAGCCGGCAATCTCCTGAAGCGTGAGGGCGTAGCGCGCTGCCGCGGCTTGCAGGTCGGGGTTTTCCACCGACATGGCATGGAGTTGCTCAGGGCGCAGCGGGACATGCTCCAACAGGCTTTCGCGCACGTGAGTGAGATTTCGATCCGGGTGTCCCTCGGGGGCCACCCGTTCGTCCACCTGGACCACGTGAACGTGAGCCCACGGGACATCTTCACCGGCCAGAGCCTGGAGCATGAGCCAGGGCGTGTGGCCGCCGCTGACGGCCAGGATGAAGCGGCCGCGCGCGGCCACGGCCGCCCGAGCTTCCGCGGTGATGATCGCCGCTCCCCGACGGGCGACCGCATCGGCATCGGCGAGGACTTCAATGTTCACTGGAGCGTCTCCTGTCCCGATTGGGCTGTCACGGTCAGTTTCAGCCTGCGGCAGATGAGGTTTTCTGGACTCCAACAATACGGGACGGCGTTCATCGTGCTCTCTCCTTCTCGCCGTTATTTCCCGGATGGTTTCTCGAGGTGTCCGCCGAACTGGAAGCGCATGGCCGACAGCAGTTTGTCCTGGAAATCCGCTTCGCCGCGCGAGGTGAAGCGTTCGTACAGCGCCGTGGTGAGCACCGGCACCGGCACCGCCTCGTCGATTGCTGCCTTGATCGTCCAGCGGCCCTCGCCCGAGTCCGACACTCGGCCGGCAAACTGGGCGAGTGTGGGATCTTCGACCAGGGCCGTCGCGGTCAGGTCCAGCAGCCACGAGGCGATCACACTGCCGCGCCGCCACACCTCTGCGATGTCACGCAGGTTGAGGTCGTACTGGTAGTGCTCGGGGTCGCGCAGAGGGGTCGTCTCGGCGTCGATCTCGTGTTGCTGCTTGCCGATGTTGGCGCTCCGCAAGACGGCCAACCCCTCGGCATAAGCGGCCATGACGCCATATTCGATGCCGTTATGCACCATCTTGACGAAGTGGCCGGCGCCCGAAGGCCCGCAGTGCAGGTAGCCGCGCTCAGCCGTGCCGCCGATCTTTTCGCGTCTGGGAGTGCGCGGATGTCGCCCGAACCGGGGGCCAGCGTCTGGAAGATCGGATCGAGGCGCTGCACGGCCTGGTCCGGGCCGCCGATCATCATGCAGTAGCCGCGCTCCAGACCCCAGACGCCGCCGCTCGTCCCCACATCCACGTAGTGAATCCGCTTCGGCGCAAGTTCCCCGGCCCGGCGGATGTCATCCACGTAGTAGGAATTGCCTCCATCGATGAGCGTGTCCCCTTCCTCAAGATGAGGCAGGAGGTCGGCGATGGTCTGATCCACTGCTGCCGCCGGGACCATCAGCCAGATGGCGCGCGGCTTCTCCAATTGCTTCACGAGGTCCGTGAGCGAAGTGGCCCCAACCGCTTTCTCCTCGGCCAACTCCTTGACTGCCTTCGGTGACCTGTCGAAGACGACGCATTGATGGCCTCCTTTGAGAAGCCGCCGCACCATGTTGGCCCCCATCCGGCCGAGTCCAATCATTCCGAGTTGCATGGCTGACTCCTTTTCTCTGCACATCATTCCCACGGTTCATTGACGTAGTTCCACAGACGGATGACTGGTTGGTCGCGGTTGTCGTGCTCGAAACCGAGCACGCCCACACTGGCGGGACGGCAGAAGAACACCCGTCCGTCGGCCGGCGTCAGACCGTGCCAGCGGGCCGCGATCATGCGGATGATGTGGCCGCTGGAGAACGCCAGCACGTCACCGTTGATACTGTGTACCCGGGCGATGAAGCGGTCGGCCCGCGTGGCCAGGTCTTCGGGCGATTCGCCGCCGGGGCAGCCATCGCGATAGAGTTCCCAGCCGGGCCACTCCTTCAGAACATCATTCGTCCGCTGGCCCTCGAAGCGACCGTAGTCCCACTCGATCAGGTCGGGATCGACTTCCGCGCCGGCCCCGAAGCCGGCCAACTCGCAGGTCTTCACGGCACGTTGCAAGGGACTGGTGAACACGCGGACAAAGGAGAACTCCCGCAGTCGCTCCCCCAGCTGCGCGCGTGCTCCTCCCCGCGTTCATTCAGCGGCAGGTCGGTCCGACCCGTGTGCTGATGGGAGTCGGTCCAGGCAGTGTCGCCGTGCCGGGCGAGATAGAGCTTTGGCAAAGCGGTTGACATCGATTATCTCCTGTTTCCCACCGCTTGCGGCTGAGCGAAGATGTCTCGCCAATCCGCAACATGCTCGTTAAAGGGACAGGGTGAGGTTCGGCCTGTCCCACTCACTCTCGAGATCACTCGGTCAAATATCCAGGTGACGAGTATCGTCCCAGAATCGAATCACCGGCTGAGAGCGGTTGTCCTCATACCCCAGAGCACTCAGGCTGGCCGGGCACAGGAAATAGAACTTCCCGGCCTCCGGGTCGAGGCCGAGCCAGCGGGCAGCCAGCACCCGCAGGAAATGCCCGTGCGAGAACAGCAGCACGTTCCCCGCGATGGCCCGCACCTTGCTCACTACCCGGTCGGCCCGGGCGCCGACCTGTGCCACCGATTCGCCGCCAGGGTAGCCGTCGCGGAACATCTGCCAGTCAGGCCGCTCCTTGAGGATCTCCTTCGTCGTCTTGCCCTCATAGTCGCCGTAGTCCCACTCAAGCAGGTCTGGATCGACCAGGGCGGCGGTCTTGAAGCCGGCCAGCTCACATGTCCGGGAGGCGCGCTGCAGTGGACTGGTGAAGACCTTGTCGAAGGTCAGCCCCCGCAGCGGCTGACCGAGCCGGCGCGCGTTGCGCTCGCCGCGCTCGGTCAGCGGCAAATCGATCAATCCCATGTGCTGGCCCGTCAGGTTCCAGGCCGTCTCACCATGACGCGCCAGGTAAAGAACAGGAAACGTCTCGCTCACGACCTTCCTCCCTGTGTTAGAACGGCCACTTCCAGACCGCAATGTCGGGCCGGTCAATGCCGAACCGATAAGCATACTGTTCGCACGCGATCTGCTCATTGGCCAGTTCATCGCGGACGCCGGCCGCGGTGTCGCGCAGACGGGGGATGCGGTCGATGGCGTCCATGGCCAGGGTGAAGCGGTCGGTCTCGTTGCGGATGGCCAGCTCCAGCGGCGTGTTGATATTGCCGTGCTCCTTGTAGCCGCGCACGTGGATGTGGTGCTGGTTCGGCCGGCGGTAGGTGAGTCGGTGGATCAGCCCGGGGTAGCCGTGGAAGGTGAAGACCACCGGCCTGTCCGCCGTGAAGACGGCCTCGAAATCGCGGTCCGTCAGGCCGTGGGGGTGCTCGCTGCTCGGCAGCAGTTTGAACAGGTCCACGACGTTCACGACCCGGACCTTGATGTCGGGGATGTGCTGCCGCAGCAGGGCGGCGGCGGCCAGACACTCCACCGTCGGCACGTCGCCACAGCTCGCCAGCACCACGTCGGGCTCGACGCCCTGGTCGTTGCTGGCCCAGTTCCAGATGCCCAGGCCCTTGGTGCAGTGGGCGATCGCCGCCTCCATGTCCAGGAACTGCATGTCTTGCGGCTGCTTGTCCGCGACGATGACGTTGATGTAGTTCAGGCTGCGGAAACAGTGGTCACCGACCGAGAGCAGGCAGTTGGCGTCAGGCGGCAGGTAGATGCGCACCACGCTGGGGCTCTTGTTCGCCACCACGTCGAGGAAGCCGGGATCCTGGTGCGTGAACCCGTTGTGGTCCTGCCGCCAGACCAGGCCGCTGACCAGGATGTTGAGCGAGGAAACCTTCTGTCGCCACGGCAACTCGTTGCACTTCTCCAGCCACTTGGCGTGCTGGTTGACCATCGAGTCGATGAGGTGGACGAACGACTCGTAGCTGTTAATCAGGCCGTGCCGGCCGCTCAGGAGGTAGCCCTCCAGCCACCCTTCCAGGGTGTGCTCGCTAAGCATCTCCATGACGCGCCCGTCCGGGGCCAGGTGGCCGCCGTCGGCGTCCTCCGGGAAGTACTCGCCGAGCCACGCCTTCGGGGTGACCTCGTACACGTCATCGAGCTTGTTGGACTGCGACTCGTCCGGCCCGAAGAGCCGGAAGTTGTCCTGGTTCAGCCGCATGATCTCCCGCATCAGAATGCCGAGGAAGCGGGTGTTGCCGACCTGAGTCGTTCCTGGCTTCTTGACCTCGACGCCGAGGGCGCGAAAGTCCGGCATGTCCAGGGATTTGCGGAGCAGACCGCCGTTGGCGACGGGGTTGGCACTCATCCGTCGGATCCCCTTCGGCGGCAGCGCCCGCAGTTCCGGGATGAGCCGGCCCGCCTGGTCGAAACGCTTTTCCGGCTCGTAGCTGCGCAGCCATTTTTCCAGCAGCTGCAGGTGAGCGGGGTTGGAGTGGACGTCCGGCAGCGGAATCTGGTGGGCGCGCCAGAAGCCTTCCAGGTAGTGCCCGTCCACCTGCCGCGGAGCCGTCCAGCCCTTGGGACTGCGAAGGATAATCATGGGCCACCGCGGCCGCTCTGCCTTGCCGCTGCTCCGCGCCCGTTGCTGGATTTTGCGGATCTCCAGAACGGCATGTTCCAGCGTGGCGGCCATGGCCTGGTGCATGGTGCGCGGGTCGCTCCCCTCGACGAACAGCGGCGTATACCCGTAGCCGACGAACAGTGCCTCCAGCTCCTCGTGGCTGATGCGGGCCAGCAGCGTGGGGTTGTTGATCTTGTAGCCGTTGAGGTGCAGCACCGGCAGCACCGCCCCGTCCCGGATCGGGTTGAGCCACTTGTTGCTGTGCCAGCTCGTGGCCAGGGGGCCAGTCTCGGCCTCGCCGTCGCCCACCACGGTCAGGGCGATCAGGTTCGGGTGGTCGAACACTGCCCCGTAGGCGTGCGAGATGGAGTAGCCCAGCTCGCCGCCCTCGTGAATGCTGCCGGGCGTTTCGGGGGTGCAGTGGCTGCCGATGCCGCCGGGGAACGAGAACTGCCTGAAGAAACGCTGCAATCCGGCCACGTCTTCACTCTTGTCCGGGTAGACCTCGGAGTACGTCCCCTCGAGGTAGGCCTGGGACAGGACCGCGGGTGCCCCGTGCCCGGGCCCAGAGATGTAGATCGCGTCCAGGTCGTACTTGTTGATCAGCCGGTTGAAGTGGATGTACGTGAACGCCTGGCCGGCGTCCGAGCCCCAGTGGCCCAGCATGCGCGGCTTGACGTGCTCGATCTTGAGCGGCTCGCGGAGCAGGGGGTTTTCCTGGAGGTACAGCATCCCCAGACACAGGTAGAGGCTGGTCTGCCAGTAGGCGTCGATCTTTTCCAGTTCCTCGGGGCTGAGCGGAGTGCCTTTGATCGTCGAGCGGGCCGGGCCGTACGCGGAAATCTTCCCGTCAGCGGCCGTGCGAGATTCCTCAGCGGTACTCGGTGCTGCCGCCGCGGCCTTGCCAGCCTCTCCGGGCTTCCGTTTCACTTCGGTGCTTGCGGGTGTCATGGGTCATTCCTCCTGTGGTCGGCAGCAGGGTCGGTAAGTAATGAGGCCCGGGTCGTGAGTGATGAGCGCTGCCAGCTCTATCAGCCACCACTCGACCGCTCCTCAGCCCGTGTCCTATCAACCGGCCGTCTTCTGAGTCACCCGTGCCTGGGCGTACTGCTCCAGCTTGCGGGCGTCGGCGTAGAACTTGCGGATGCCCTCGGCCAGCTTCTCGGTGGCCATGGCGTCCTCGTTGTGCATCCAGCGAAACGTCTTCTCGTCCAGGTGGATCTTCTGGGCGTCGGATGCTCTGGCGGTTTCCACGCTCAGCCGGCGCTTGACACCGCCCTCGGTTTTCTCCATTTGCGCCAACAGGTCGGGGCTGATGGTCAGCAGGTCACAACCGACGAGGCGAACAATCTGGTCCACCTTGCGGAAGCTGGCGCCCATGATCTGAGTCTTGTAATCGAACTTCTTGAAGTAGTCGTAAATCCGCGCGACGGACGCAACTCCCGGATCCTCGTCGGCGGGAATGTCCTTGACCCCGCGCTCCTTGCAGTACCAGTCATAGATCCGCCCGACGAACGGCGAGATCAACGTCACGCCAGCCTCGGCACAGGCGACGGCCTGGGCGAAGCTGAACAGCAGAGTCAGGTTGCAGTGAATCCCTTCGCGTTCCAGTTGCTCGGCGGCCCGGATGCCTTCCCAGGTGCTGGCGATCTTGATGAGCACCCGGTCGCGCTCAATACCCGCCTGCTTGTACATGTCGATCAGCTTGCGAGCCTTGGCCAGCGTTCCCTCGGTGTCGAAGCTGAGCCCGGCATCGACCTCGGTGGAGACACGACCGGGAACGATCTTGAGAATCTCGCAGCCGAAGTCGATGAAGAGCTTGTCCATGAACGCCACGCTGCGGGCGGCCCGGCCGCCGCCGGCGCGGACAGCGAAGTTCAGTGCGTCGTCCACCAGGTTCTGATACCGCGGCAGCTGGGCCGCATGCAACAGGAGGGACGGATTGGTGGTCGCGTCCTGGGGTTTGTGTGCGGCGATGGCGTCGATGTCGCCCGTGTCGGCCACCACCGTCGTGAAGCGTTTCAACGATTCGAGAAGGTTCATCGTGTCACCTCATGTGGGTCAAGGTTTGCAGAAGGTCATCACTGATGTCGGAACCGAGATTCCTCGGGGTCCTATCGCACCCGTTCCTTGCGGTCAGCGCGGCCAAGTTGTTCCCGAGTCGCCTGGACAACCACATCCGAGGTGAAGCCCAATTTCTTCTCACGGCGTCCATCGACAGCGTGCGGATCGTGTTGATACACGTCTGGTCGAGATTGTTTTTACCCGGCATGTCCACCCCCCGCCTTCGTGGTGACGGGCGAGCCGACAGCGTGAGCGACCGGAAGCGCCGCCTGGTGGGCCGGGGACTTCACGACCATCACGGGACAGCGCGCCTGCCGCACCACCTCCTCGGTCACGCTGCCGAATAACAGGGCCCTCAACCAGGAGTGCCCGTGCGCCCCCATCACGATCAGGTCGCACCCGAGCCTGTCCAGAATCCCAAGGATGTGTGCGGCGTTGGCCCGGTCGGCCACGATCACCTCATGCGACACGCGAACCTTGGGGTCACTCGATTGCAGGTTGTGAAAGCGATCCCACAGGTTAATTCCTTTCCCCTTGCCCGGATCGACCAGGACCCAGCCGTCCTCCAACACCACGGCCGGGGGCTGGGCGATGTGGAAGAGGATCACTTCGGCCCCAACCGCCCGGGCCAGCGTGTGGGCCACGCGGAACGCCTCGTCAGCGTGCGCGGAAAAATCGGTGGGCACGAGAATCTTGCGAATTGCGTCCATGAATGTCTTTCTCCCCTGGTTGCTTTGCCTCTGGATGCCGCTAGCTTTGTGAAGGGGAGAAAGCAACCGCCGTGCCAGGAGGCAATGTCCGAGTATTCGGCGGTCAGGACGGGGCGAAAAACGGGCTTGAGGGAGACTTTGGTACAGTGCATTCCCGTGCCCCCCGCTGTCGAGTGTTGCCTATCCGCACATAGAATGAGCGGAAATGTCGCAACGGGAGTCCCGGGGCAGCAACTTCTCTGCGATAGTCTCGTTGTTGAGGCGGTTTTTCACCTGGAAGTGGCAGTTGTTTGGCCGGGCGGGTTGGAACATCTACCAGGCGGTGAACGCCGAGCGGATCGGCGGACAGTGCGTGCTACCGCGACACGCACTGGCCCAGCGACTGCGGCGGCGGAAACCTGCCGGCATAGGCGTGCTGATGGAGTTCGGCAACCGACATCCCCGCTGCGCGCGCCGCGATCATCATCTCGGGATCGACGCGCATGCCCAACGGGGACGCCCCCGTGCCGAGGATATCCAGTTTCAACTCGACAACGTTCTGATCGGGATCTTCATAATAGAATGCGGCTCCAGCACCGTGGTGTGCCGTGAGCACCGGTTCAATGCCAAGGCCCTTCAGCCGCACATAGGCAGCCAGCAGGTCGTCGAGCGTCGCGCACTCGAACGGGACGTGTTGCGGCGGCGGCCGGTGAAGCGGTGGCGGTCCGACCGTCTGGCCCGACAGCGACAGGATGGTGATGCGCGGATTGACCAGGTCGTTGCTGCTCCACGCGGCGACCAAACGCGAGGTGGCTTGGGCGCCTGCCGGCGGCGGCGAGGAGTGCGTCGGCGCCATGCCGAACACTCGCGCGTACCAACCGACCATCGCCGACAGGTTCGTGGTCGTCAACCGGAAATGTCGCACCGTCGAGCGGATCATCTGGCGGCTCCTTGTTTAGCTCGGTCAGCCCTGCCTGACTTTCCTGCCATAGTGAGCGTGGGAGGTGGACAGGGGGGTTGGTACAATCGACGGTGAAATCACCACTCTCGTATGGTGCTGGATCATGGTCGAAGAACACACCACCGCCGTCGTGCAGCGCTACCTGGACGCACTGGCCGGGGATGCGCCTGCCGAAGCGATTGTCCGCGACCTCGTGGCCCGGGCCGCCCTCCGGCTGCGCCTGTTGTGTACAAACCTTCTGTACCGCAGTTATCCGCGTTTGACTCAGCCGCCGTTGAACTTGCAGTCCGACGACATGCTCGGGGCCGTGGTGGAACGGCTGCTCAAGGCGCTGCGCGAGGTCCGGCCCCAGACGGTGCGCCAGTTCTTCGCCCTGGCCAACCAGCACATGCGCTGGGAGCTGAATGACCTGGCCCGCCGCTTAGATGAACGGCCCGCCGCCGTGGAACTGCGCGAAGGGTTCGTGCCGGCGGCGGCCAGCAGCGACTCCGACCTGACCCCGAACGCGCGGCGCATGCTGGCGGCGATCGATGCGTTGCCGGAAGACCTGAGCGAGGTCTTCAACCTGGTGCGCGTCCAGGGGCTGACGTATCCCGAGGCCGCCGAGGTGGTGGGCGTCTCGGTCAAGACGGTGCAGCGACGCTTGACGCGGGGTCTCCTGCTGCTGACGGAACAGCTGGACGATCTGCGCCCAACCTGAACGCAGGAGGCCTGGCGATGCCCAGCGATCCACGCGTGCTGGAACTGGTCGAAGAAATCCTCGACTCCGGACGCAGCCCGGAAGACGTGTGCCGCGACTGTCCCGAGTTGCTGCCCCAGGTGCGGGAGTTCTGGCAGCGCCATCGCGCCGTCCAGGCCCAACTCAGCGCCTTGTTTCCGGAGACGGATCCGGCCCCGGAGGACAGTGTCCCGCCGCTCGTGCAGGTGCCCGAGGACCTGGGGCCGTTGCCGCACATCCCCGGCTACGCGGTGCAGGCGGTGCTGGGGCACGGCGGCATGGGTGTCGTCTACAAGGCGTGGCACCTGCGTTTGCAGCGACCCGTCGCCCTCAAAATGGTGCTGGCCGGCGCCTTCGCCCGCCCCGCGGAGCGGGAGCGCCTGTTGCGCGAAGCGGCGGCGGTGGCGGGCCTGCAGCACGCGAACATCGTGCAGGTTCACGATGTCGGCGACCACGACGGCCGACCGTATTTCACCATGGAGTTCATTGAGGGCGGCAGCCTGGCCCAGCAACTGACGGGCACCCCGCAGCCGGCCGACCAGGCCGCCGCCCTGGTGGCCACGCTCGCCGAGGCCGTCCAGGTCGCGCACCAGGGCGGGATCGTTCACCGCGATCTGAAGCCGGCCAACATCCTGCTCACTGCCGACGGCACGCCCAAGGTGTCGGACTTCGGCCTGGCCCGCCGACTGGAAGACGACAGCGGGCTGACCCAGAGCGGCGCTCCGCTGGGCACGCCAAGCTACATGGCTCCCGAGCAAGCCCAGGGCCAACGGGACGCCGTGGGGCCTGCCGCGGATGTGTACGCGCTGGGAGCGATCCTGTACGAGTTGCTGACAGGCCGGCCGCCCTTCCGGGCCGAGACCGCGGCGGCGACGCTGCAACAGGTGCTGACTGCGGAGCCGGTGCCGCCGGCGCGGTTGAACCCCCGCGTGCCGCGCGACCTGGATACCATCTGCCTGAAATGCCTGCAAAAAGAGCCGCGCCGCCGCTACGCCAGTGCGGCGGCGCTGGCGGAGGACCTGCGCCGCTTCGAGCGCGGCGAGCCGATCACTGCCCGACCGCTGGGGCGGCTGGGGCGGCTGGCCCGCTGGGCGCGCCGCCGTCCGACCACGGCGGCGCTCACCGGCACCCTGCTGGCGGTGGCGCTGCTGACGTTGGCCCTGGTCGGCAGTTGGCTGTGGGTGAACGGGCAACGGACGGCGAACCTGCAGGCGGTGGAGGAGGACTTGCGGGAAGTGACCCGGCTACTGCAAACCTCGGACCCGGCGGGCGCGCGCGCCGCCCTGGAGCGGGCCAGGGGCCGGCTGGGCGCGGACGGGACTGTCGAACTGCAAGCGCGCGTCGATCAGGCTAATCGCCACCTGGAACTGGTGGCAAAGTTGGAGGCCATCCGCCTGAAACGGGCGGTTGTCCGGGCCGGGCGCTTCAACCGGGCGCAAGCGGATCGGGACTACGCGGCGGCGTTCGCCACGGCAGGGTTGGGGACGGATGACGACGACCCGGAAGCGCTGGCGGCCCGCGTGGCGGCATCACCCGTGCGGGCGGCGCTGGTGGCGGCGCTCGACGACTGGGCCGTCTGCGCCGACCAGAAACGGCGCGAGTGGCTGCTGGCGGTAGCCAGGCAGGCGGATCCAGACCCCTGGCGCAACCGCGTCCGCGATCCGAGGACGTGGGCGGATCGCAAGCAGCTGACCGAGTTGGCCAGGACGGCACCGGTGAAGGAGCAGTCGTTGCAAATCCTGGTGGCGGTGGGGGAGCGGTTGCAGGCTGACCACGGCGACGCGACCGCGTTCCTGCGGCGCGTGCAGAAGGAGCATCCCACTGATTTCTACGCCAACTTCATGCTCGCCAACGCCCTGGCGAACCAGGGGGCGGACGGCGACGCGATCGGCTTTTACCGGGCCGCGCTGGCCGTCCGCCCGAACACGGTCGTCGCCCGGTACAACCTCGGCCTGGCCCTGCACCACCTGGGCCAACTGGATGAGGCCATCGATCACTTCGAGCGCGCGCTCGACATCGATCCCACGTTCGGCTGGACCCACGCGGCCCTCGCCCTCGCCCTGGAAGCGAACTGGCGCCTGGACGAGGCCATCGACCATTACCGCGCGGCGCTCCGCCTCAACCCCTTTCGGGCCGCGGTCCACTACAACCTGGGCAGGGCCTTGATTGTCCGGAAGCGGTTTGACGAGGCCATCCACCACCTCCGGCAGGCCGCCACCCTCGAACCCAGGGTGATCCGGCACCACCTCGTCCTCGCTGAACTCCTGAACGACCGGGGCCGGCTGGACGACGCCGGCGGCCACTTCCGCCAGGCGATTGCGCTGGATCCGAAACGCACGGATGCCCAAAAAGGGTTGCGCGGCATCCTGATTCGTCAGGGGAAACTGGAAGCGGCGCGGGCCGCCTGGCGCAAGGCGCTCGACGCCGGCCCGCCCGAGCACGACGCCTGGTTCGGCTACGCCGAGCTGTGTCTGTTTCTCGGCCAGGAGGACGAGTACCGCCGCGCGCGGCGGGTCCTGCTCGACCGCTTCGGCGCCAGCACCGATCCGCAGGTCGCCGAACGAACCGGCCGGGCCTGTCTGCTCTTGCCCGCCACCAACGACGAACTGGAGGACGCGGCCGCCCTGGTCGAGCGCGCGCTGGCCGCCGGGCGTTCGGGACGCGAGTGGGCGTACCCTTACTTCCTGTTCGCCCGGGGGCTGGCAGAGTACCGGCGCGGCCGGTTCGACAGCGCCATCGCTGTGATGGAAGGTGAGGCGTCCGGGGTGATGGGCCCCGCTCCCCGGCTGATCGTGGCCATGGCGCAGCACCGGCTCGGTAAGGGGGAGGAAGCGCGCAAGACGCTGGCGGCGGCCATCGGCGACTACGACTGGCGCGCGGATCGGCGCAGGACCATGACAGCTGGATCATCCACATACTCCGGCGCGAGGCTGAGGCCCTGATCCGGCCGGAGGCTCAGCCAGCGGCGCTGAACAAGGGGAAAGGGTCGGGAGTTGATTGACACAGCCGTGTCAATCGACTCCCGACCCCTTTCCCTGACTTTCCCTGACGCCAGGCAGGCGAGACACCTGCACCACGTGAAAATCACCACCAGACTGGGGTTTCTGCTGAGCGAATTCCGACTCCGTTTTCGACACTCTAGCACCAGAGGTGAGCAAAATGCGGTCGGCGGCGCCGTAAAGCCCTTCGTTGTTGTCATTTGCATCAGCGGTCTCGTGCGCCCCGTTCAGCAACATTGACCGGATGGTTCGCTATCGCAGTAGTTGCAGTCGAAAGTGCTTGTCAGCACATGACTTATCCGGCTCGGACGCCAATTCGGTCACCCATGGTGCTAGAGTGTCCCGTTTTCTTTCCTTTCTCTTCAGGTTCTCAAGGTCGTGAAGTTGGGAATTGGGGAGGCGCAAACCCTGCCACTCCGGGGCATGGGAGGCGCGCCATGTGGCCATGTGGCCAGATGACTCCTCTCTCCGGCGTGCCTGCCACCTCGCTATAATACCGCCCAGGCAACCGCCACCCGGGCCACGCCATCCGGAGAGTATGCCAATGCCCGCAGACCCCGAGATCATCCTGACCGTCAGCGCCGGCCCGCACGCCGGCGCCACCTTCACCTTCAGCGGCCGCGACAACTTTGTCGTCGGCCGCGAACCGCCGGCGCACTTCATCCTGCCCGACAAGGACGCGACCATCTCGCGCGTCCACTTCCTGATCGAACTCAATCCGCCGCTGTGCCGCCTGACCGACCTGGCCAGCAGCAACGGCACCTTCCTGAACGGCCGCCGCCTCGCCGCGCCGGCCAACCTCTGCGACGGCGACGAAATTCGCGCCGGCCAGACCGTCCTGCGCGTCGCCATCCGCTGGCCGCTGGAGCCGACCGTGGCCCTGGGCGAACCACTACCGGAGACCCAGACGCCGCCGCGGCCGCCGGATTTTTTGCCGCCGGGCTACGAGTGGGTGCGCGAACTGGGCCGCGGCGCGATGGGGGCGGTCCACCTGACGCGGGCGCTGAACAACGGCCGGCTGTTCGCCGTCAAGACCGTGCGGCCGGCGGTCAACGCCACGCGCCGCGATGTGGACCGCTTCCTGCGCGAGATTCGCGTCCTCAGCGAATTGAGCCATCCGCACATCGTCGCCTTCCGCGAATTTGAAGTGCTGCGCGGTCACTTCTTTCTGGTGATGGAATACGTCGAGGGCACCGACGCCTACCAGGTGTTGCAGGCCGAGGGGCCGCTGCGGTTGCCGCGGGCGGTCGCCTGGGTGTGCCAGCTGCTCGACGCCCTGGACCACGCCCACAACCGCGGTTTCGTCCATCGTGATGTGAAGCCGGCCAATCTGCTGATCCAGCGACAGGACGGCCGCGAACTGGTCAAGGTGGCGGACTTCGGGCTGGCGCGGAGTTACGAGGCGTCGCGGCTGAGCGGCCTGACACGCGCGGGCCAGGCCGCCGGCACACCGGGCTTCATGCCGCCGGAGCAGATCATCGCCTACCGCCAGACGGGACCCGCCGCCGACCAGTACGCCGCGGCGGCGACGCTGTACAACCTGTTGACCAATCAGTATCTGTTCGACTTCCCGGCGAGCACCAGTGCCCGGCTGCGGATGATTTTGGAGGAGGAGCCGGTGCCATTGCGGACGCGCCGGCCGGAACTGCCGGAGGAACTGGCGGTGGTCGTCCACCGGGCGCTGGCCCGTGACCCGAAGCAGCGCTTCGGCAGCGCGGCGGACCTGCGGCGCGAGTTGCTGCGGTTCGTGGTCGGCTGATGGTTCTGCCGGCGGGCTACTCCGCCGTGTCGCTGTCGCCCTCGTCTGCCGCGGCGTTCGGGCCACGGTGCGCGTCGGTCAGGCCGTAGCGTCCGAGCTTCTTGCGCACGGTCGCCCGGTTCAGCCCCAGCCACTGCGCCGCCACCCAGCGGTTGCCCTGCACACGCCGCATCACCTCGTCCAGCAGCGCCGGCTCGACGCAGTGCAGCACATCCTCGTACAGATTCTCCGGTGCTGCCTTGCCGCCGTTCTTGAGGCGGTCGATCAGCCACATGCGCACGGCCGCCTGGAGTTGCTCCGCGGGGGTGCCCGGGCCCTGGGCCTGCATGCCGGCCGCGGGGAAGTGCTCCGGCAGCAGCGGGCCGCCACGGGCCACGATGACCGCGTGCTCCAGAGCGTTGCGCAACTCGCGGACGTTGCCCAGCCACGGCTGCGCCATCAAGAACGTCAGCGTCGCCGGCAGCAACGGCAGCGCCGCCGGCTCCAGGTGACGCAGGAAGTGCTCCGCCAGTGGTCCGATGTCCTCGGCACGCTCGCGCAGCGGCGGCAGGTGAATCTGGAACACGTTCAGGCGGAAGAACAGATCATGGCGAAAGCTGCCCGCGGTGACGTTGCGCTCCAGGTTCTGGTGCGTCGCCGCCAGGACGCGGACGTTGAGCGGCTGCGAAGCGTTGCCGCCGACCGGCAACACCTCGTTGTGCTCCAGCACGCGCAGCAGCTTCACCTGCACCGCCAAGGGGATGTCGGCCAGTTCGTCGAGGAAGACGGTGCCGCCGTCCGCCAGCGCCAGCAGGCCCGGCCGCGCCTGCGCGGCGCCGGTGAACGCCCCCTTGACGTGGCCAAACAGTTCACTCTCGACCAGGTTCGGGTTCAGGGCGGCGACGTGGACGGGCAGGAAGGGGCGGTCGCGGCGCGGGCTGTGGCGATGCAGAGCGCGGGCGACCAGTTCCTTGCCGGTGCCGCTCTCGCCGGTGATGAGCACGCAGGCGTCACGCGGCGCCACCAGGGCGATGCGCTTGAAGACCACCTGCATGGCGGCACTGCGGCCGACGATCTCCTCCGGCGCCGGCACGGGCCCTTCCACGGCGGCGGGCTGGGCCTGCTCGTGCAGGGCGCGGCGCTGCAGGGCACGGTTGACGGTCTCCAGGGCCTGGCCGAGATCGAATGGTTTGGCCAGGTAGTCGAAGGCGCCGCCCTCGACGGCGCGCACGGCCGTGGACAGGTTGCCGTAGGCGGTCACGACGATCACCGGGGCGTCATCGGCCAGCTGCCGCAGCCGGCCCAGCGCCGCCAGGCCGTCGAGGCCCGGCAGGCGCACGTCGAGGACGATGGCGTCGGGCGGCTGCTGCGGCACCAGCGCAAACGCCTCCTCCGCCGACGACGCCACGCTGACGCGGTGGCCCGCGCGCGTCAGCGCCCGCTGCAGCGCCCAGCAGACCGCCTCCTCGTCGTCCACGATCAGGATGTGCCGCGCCATCGGTGCTCCCCTGCGTTGGTTTGTAGTACCGCCTTCACGCGGAATCAAAGTCTCCGATTCCGCCTGAAGGCGGAACTACGAGCGAAGACCGTCAATCCTTACGAACTGGATGGTTGGCGACGTACCAGCGAATCTGCCGGGCCAGACCGAGGAGCACATCGACTTCCATCGCGCTCGGCTGGGCCCGGCCGAGCAGGTGCCGCAGCGCGTGCATCAGCGCGTCGGCCTTGTCACCATACAGGAAATGGATTTCCTCCAGGGCGGTGCGCACCTGAGCGAACATCTGTTCCTGGACCGCGAACGGCGCGGGCGGCGCGGGCGGCGCGGGCGGGCTCGTCTGTTGCAGCCAGCTCCGGCGCAGCTCGTACAGACACACGGCCACCGCCTGGGCCAGGTTCAGCGCCGGCGCCGCCGGTTCGGTCGGGATGTGGATGAGGAAGTGACAGCGCGTGATTTCCGCGTTGGTCAAACCGCTGGGCTCCGGGCCGAACACCAGCGCACACGGCCCCTGCGCCAGCGCCGGCAGCAACCGCGGCAAAATGTCCTCAGGCGGCCCCACCGTTTGCCGGCGGTACAGCCCGCCGGTGCGCCGACGTGCCGACCACCAGCAGACAGTCCGCCACGGCGTCGCCCAGTTCCGGCACCACCCGTGCCGCTTGCAGAATGTCCTCGGCGTGCGTCGCCAGCAGCCGGGCACGCTCGTCGGTGGGGCTCGCCGCCGGCGCGACCAGCACCAGCTCGGCGAAGCCCAGGTTGCGCATGACGCGGGCGGCGGCGCCGACGTTGGCGGCGGTGTACGGCCGCACCAGCACCACCCGACACGCCGCCAAGGTCATGTCACCCTCGCGCCCGCTCCAGCGCCAGTTCCTTGACGCGCTTCAGGTCCACCTTGCCGCTGCCCAGCAGTGGCAGCTCCGCAATCTGGTAAAAGTCGCGCTCACGCGGAATCCACAGGTTCGGCAACCCCGTGCCCAGCATTTGCTGCCAGATTTGATGCACGTTCAGCCCGTTCAGGCCCAGGTGCAGCACCACCAGCCGCTCGCCCCTGGTCTCGTCCGGCACCGCGGTCACCACGCAGGCGCGCTCCGTCGTGCCCAGGATCGCGTGCAACTGGTCCTCCACCTTCTGGTGCGGCACCATCTCGCCGCCGATCTTGCTGAAGCGCGACAGCCGATCCGTGATTGTCAAAAACCCGTCCTCGTCGATGCGGGCGATGTCGCCGGTCACATACCAGCCGTCACGCAGCACCGCTGCGGTCGCCTCCGGCCGGTCCAGGTAGCCCTTCATCACGTTCGGGCCGTGGACCAGCAGGAGCCCTTCCTGATCCGGCGGCCGCGGCGTGAACGTCTCCGGGTCCACCACCCGCACCGCCACGCCGGGGATCGGCTGGCCAATCGTGCCCGCCTTGCTGCCGATGATCTGGACGCCGCCCTCCTCACGGTTCGGCAGGTTCGCCGTCGCCGCCGGCGATAGCTCCGTGCAGCCATACGCCTCCAGCGGTTCGACGCCGAATTGCTCCCGGAACTCCTGCGCCAGCGCCGACGGCAGTTTCTCCGCACCGACCGCCAGCAGCCGCAGCGACCGGAAAGCGTCCGGCTCACAGCGGCGCAGGCTCATGCGCAGGAACGTTGGCGTCGTCAGGTAGATGGTACACTGGTGCTTCTTGATGAGTTCGCCGATCTCGCGGGCCTGGCGCGGGTCGGGGTAGTAGAGGACCGACGCGCCCACCTGCAACGGCACCCACATCGTCACCGTGAAGCCGAAACTGTGGAAGAACGGCAGCACGCCCATCGCCCGGTCGTCCGTCCGCAGCCGAATCGCCTCGATCATGGAGTCGGCGTTGGCCGCGATGTTGCCATGCGTCAGCATCACCCCCTTTGGCTCGCCCGTGCTGCCGCTGGAGAAAATCACCGCCGCCAGGTCGTCCGCCGTGTGCCCGCCCAGGCCCAGTTGCCAGTATTCCTGCACCCAGCCCGGCAACAGCAGCACAGCCAGATACGCCCGCAGCCGCTGCCCGCGCGTCACGTCCTTGCGGAAGTCCTCCAGGTAGATCAGCTCCACGCCTGGCCCGGCGTCCAGCGCCAGCTTGCGCGTGAACAGCCGCGAGGTCAGCACGTGCCGCAATTTGCACTGGCGGATCGCCGACTGCACGCCCTCCGGCGCGGCGGTGTAGTTCAGGTTCACCGCCGTCTTGCCGAGCAGCGCGACGGCGATGTTGGCGATGGCGCCGCCGACGGCCGCCGGCAGCCACAGCCCGACCATCGAGGCGTCGCCCAGCAACGGCCGCAGTTTGGCCGCGAGAATCTTGGCGCCCGCCAGTACCTCGCCATAGCGGTACAGCGGCTTCTGGGCGTTGTTCGGGTCGATCAGGCACGGCCGGAACGGATGGCGGGCGGCGGTGCGGACGAACTGGCGGTGGACCGGGCGGCGCTGCGACCGCCGACGCAGGGCGCCGTCGGCGCTGAGCACCTGGATGGCCTGGCGCACCGCCGCGGCGGAGGTGCCCGGCGGCAGCGGCGGGCCGAGTTCCACGTCCACCGTCAACGGCAGCGGCAGTCCGCGGAGGTAGCGCACGGCGAAGTAGTTGAACGGACTGCCCCACAGCCGGCGGACGTGCAGCGGCAGCACCGGCGCCGGGCAGCGTCGGGCCACCTGCTCGAAACTGCGCTGGAACGGCAGCCGAAAGCCGGCGCCGGTGCTGCCGACCTCCGCGAGCAGGCACACGACCTGGCCGGCCTCCAGAGCGTCGCCGGCGGCGCGCAGCGAGTGCATCAGGCCGCGCGGCCCCTCGTTGTTCTCCGCGGGAATCACTCCGGCCAGGCGCATGAGCCAGCGCCGCCCCGGCAGGCGCGACTGCGGCGACCAGAGCACGAAGCGGACGCGGCGCGGCAGCACCGCCAGCAGCAGACAGGCGTCGAGCAGGCCGAGCGGGTTGGCCACCAGGAGGGCGCCGCCGCTGGCCGGTAGGTGGGCGGCGCCGTGCAGGCGAACGCGGTAGATCGTGTGCGCCAGCAGCCAGAACGGCAGCCGGACCAGGAAAAAGAAGCGCCGCCAGCACACCAGCAGCCCCACCAGGACCGCGGCGAGGCACACCAGGCCCCAGAACGCCAATGGGTCGAGTGGCGTCGGCGGCTGCATGGCGAAGCAGGTTCCGGCCCCTGGCAATCGTGGCACGTCCATTCCCCCTCGCAGGCCGTTGCAGCCCCCCAACTTACCGACCTCTTCCCGACAGCGTACCCCGGGCGGCCGTGCGGGGCCAGAGCAAGATGCCGGCGAGCGGGGTCGCGTCAGCGCCCCGTGTCCGCGCCCCGTGTCCCAGTGGACGCAGGCACGGGGCGCTGACGCGACCCCGCTCGTCCGGGTCTTGATTTGCCGTTGCCCCCGGCGCCACTTGCCGCTATAAACCCGCCCTCCCGTCCACCACCCACACTGTCCGTCCCGCAGTCCAGGGCGAGAGCGCTGCGCGATCTCCTTAATTTAGGAAGTTCCGATGGCTCCGAAACCTCTCCTGCATCCTATACTGGTAAATGAGGCCCTGACACGCGGACTCGCGGACCCCGAAGCACGCCTGCTCGTGGAGTGGCTGGTCGATCAGGTGGAACTATTGTCCAGTCAGGAACCCTCGCAATTCGTCCTGAACGCCCAGGTGCACCAGTTGTGCCACCGAGCCCGCTCCGTCAGTCGTTTTGTTCAATTGTGGTGCCACCTGAACGCCCGTGGGGCTGCCTGCCAGCTGGCCGCCACGGAGCGCTTCGCCTGGCCGCTGCCGACCGAAGCAGTGGACCCGTATGAGCTTATGCGCGACATCCTCGACTGGGAGGCCGAGCAGACCGGCGCCGACTGAACGCCCGGCACCCGCGGCACCAACGCCGCAGTCGCTGCCGCCGTTGATGAAGGTTCTGAAAAATCAATTTTCGCCCCGGTAATAACTTGTCTCGGTTCTCTCTATTGGGTACGATCTAACAAGCTTGCCGAATCCTTAACTCCACCGGCAAGCTTCCTACTGTCCCGGCCGTTCGCCAACTGCCACCCCCTTCTCTCAGCCACGAGGTTTTTCCGTGAGTGTGGGCCCCGAACCGAACGACGTTAACTTGCTGGAACAGGCGCGCCGCCAGATCAATCGCCTGGCCGAAGAAATCGCCAAGCTGTCGGAGATGGACCTGGCGCCGGCGGACTACTATGGCGAATTCCTGCAGCGCGTGTTAACCGCCCTGGCAGCCCCCGCCGGTGCCATCTGGCTGCGGACGCAGCAGGGCAACTTGCAGTTGCAGTACCAGATCAATATGCGGCAGGTCGGCCTCGACCGCGACCAGGAGGGCCGCGCCGGTCATGACGAACTGCTGCGCCAGGCTCTGCAAAAGGGCCAGCCCGCCCTGCTGGCGCCGCACAGCGGTCTCGGCCAGGCCGAGGGCAGCAAGGGGCCGGCCGCCAGCAACCCCACCGACTTCGTGACCCTGCTGGCGCCGATCATGGTGGACAAAAACGTCGCCGGCCTGGTGGAAGTCTGGCAGGACCCCGGCCGCGGCCCCGAGGCGCAGCGCGGCTTCCTGCAATTCATCATCCGCATGGCCGGCCTGGCGTCCGGCTACACCCGCAACCACCAGCTGCGGCAGATGACCGGCCAGCAGCAGGTCTGGACCCAACTCGAAACCTTTTCGCGGCAGATCCACAACAGCCTGAACCCGACCGAGGTGGCCTACATGGTCGCCAACGAGGGCCGTCGGCTGCTGGAGTGCGACCGCCTCAGCGTTGGCCTGCGCGAGGGCCACGCCGTCCGCGTCGAGTCCATCAGCGGCGCCGACGTGGTCGAGCGCCGCTCCAACCTCGTCCAGCTGATGAAGGTGCTGATGTGGGAGGTGCTGCGCTGGGGCGAGAAGCTCATCTACAGCGGCACCCGCGACGAGACGCTGCCGCCAGAAGTCAACCATGCGCTCGACGCCTACCTGGCCGAGAGCAATAGCAAACTGCTCGTGGTGCAGCCGCTGCGCGACGACCGCGAAGCCGGGAGTAAACGGCCCGGCCGGTCAGTGCTGCTCCTGGAATCGTTCGACCCGTCGAACACGGTCGAGCAGACTGTGGCCAAGCTGGAGGTGATCGGCAAGCACGTCACGCCGGCGCTGTACAACGCCTGGGAGCACCGCCGCATTCCGATGCGCTTCCTGTGGGTGCCGCTGGCGCACGTGCAGGAGGGCCTGGGCGGCAAGACCAAGGCCATTATCACGCTGGTGCTGATGGGCCTGGTCGTGCTGATCGAGGCGCTGGTGGCGGTGCCGTACCCGCTGCGCATGGAGGCCAACGGCGAAATCCTGCCGATCCAGCGGGCGTACGTCTTCACGCCGGGGCCGGGCCTGGTCAAGGGCTTCCCCAGCAAGATCAAGCCCGGCGCCAAGGTCTTCAAGGGCGATCCGGTGGTGCTGATGTATTCGCCGGAACTGGCCAAGGAAATCGTGGAGATGCGCAGCACCATCGCCAACGCCGAGCGGCAGGCGGCCATGTTCAAGGTCGTGCCGCGCGACGAGATGCCCAACGCCAAGGTCGCCCGTGAGAAACAACTCATCGACGCCGAGATCACCCTCAGTTTCGAGCGGAAAAAGCTGGAAGACAAGCGGGTGCTGTTCAACGCCGACCTTGACCGGCCCGGCGAATATGCGCTGCTGGCGCCGATGACCGGCATCGTGTTGAGTTCCGACTTCAACGAGAAGCTCAAGGGCACCACCGTCAGCCCCTCGCAGCCGCTACTGCGCATCGGCCAGGTCAGCCACAACAAGAAGATCCGCGACGAGTGGGAGGTCGAGTTGAAGATTCCCCAGAAGCACCTCGGCCAGGTGCTACTGGCCTTCAAGGACGGCAAAACCGAACTGGATGTCGATCTCCTGCTGACGACCAACCCGACCGCCACCTACAAGGGCAAGCTATTGCGCCACCGCCTCGCCTCCGAGGCGACGCCGAACCGCGACAACAACAACGAGGCCGAGCCGATGGCCCTGGCCTGGGTGCGGATCAGCCCAAAGAAGGTGGACGGCAAGTGGGACATTCCGGAGGACCAGCAGGTGCCGCTTGACCTGCTCGTGACCGGCACCGAGGTCCACAGCCGTATCCGCTGCGGCAACCGGCCGATGGGCTACTCGCTGTTCTACGGCGTCTGGGAGTTCTTCTACGAGAAGGTCGTGTTCTTCTTCTAGCAATGCGTCGCACCTGGGGTAGCGGAAGTCGCCAGACTTCCGAGCGCCGACGGAAGTCTGGCGACTTCCGCTACCCCAGGTGCGATCGGATTAGGCGGCCCGCCGTCGCACCCACGTCACCGCGTTAAAACATTCCCATGCCCTGTTAGCCCGGAGATCAAGCCATGTTTCGTTGGTTCATGGTGTTTTTGGTGGCCTTCCTCATCGTCGGCGGAGTGGCCTGGCATCAGGGGTTGTTGCCCGGCGGCCCCTTCAGCGGCGATTCTGGCCGAGAAGGTGGCCAATCGACCGAGGGCCCCAGGGTGGACCTGGGCGGTCCGCTGTACCCGGCGGCGCCGGTGAACACGCCAGCGTGGCTGCTGCAAGAAATGGACAAGAAGCGCACCGACCGCCTGGTGCTGTCCGACTTCCAGTTCGAGGTGATGGACAAGCAAGACGTGATCAGCATGGCCGGCACGGGCAACAAGGAGGGCCAGATCCTGTTCATCGGCCAGGAAGTGTTCAAGGAGAACCTGCTGGGCAATGACGAGGGCCTGCTGAAAAAGAAATTTATGTGCGGGGACCGGCCGGTGTGGAAAGTCTACCGCCCCTTGAAGGAAGGCAACATCGTCAAGGAGGGCGACATGCTCGCCCTGATTGAGCCGTCGGTCGCCGAGACGGACCGCATGATGAAAAAGGCCAAGTACCTCGCCGCCCAGGCTGACCAGAAGGCCTCGGAAGAGATTCTGAGCGCGACCACCAAGCGCCTGGTCATTTACCATCAGACGAACCACGGCAACAAGAAGGTCATCTCCCCGGAGGAAATGACCAACCTGGAGTTGACCCAGGCCAAGTACGCGCAGGAAGTGGTGCAGAAGATTCAGGCCGTCAACCTCGCGATCAACGAGATGCAGGCGTCCGAACTCAATTACCTGTATCACGAGATCCGCTGCAAGATCCCCGGCGAGAGCGCCATCAAGGTCATCTACAAGAACCCCGGCGACGGCGTCAAGAGCCTGGAGCCGATCATGCAATTGCAGAGCGTCAGCCGGCTGCGAGCGATCGGCTCGGCGGAGGGCCAGTTCCTCGGCCTGCTGCACGAGGGCCAGCGTGTGGTGCTGGAGCCGAGTGTGGAGGTCGGCACCCGGCCGCTGATCAAGGCCCACCGCGGCGAGATCACCGCAGTCGCCACCTGCGCCGACAACCAGCACTTCGTCACCGGCAGTGAGGACGGCACGGTCTGCGTCTGGCAGCACGGCAAGGACCGGCCCGTCGCCTGGCTGACTCATTCCGCGGCCGTGCGCTCCGTCGCCTGCTCGCCGGAAGGCGCGGAAAAGTCCTGGTGCCTGGTCGGTTGCGCCGACGGCAGCATTTACCTGTGGGACCTCAAAAAGACCGACGCGCCGGTCTACACCCTGCACGAGAAGCACCGCGACGCCGTGTCCGCGGTGGCGTTCAGCCCGAAGAACACCAAGGGGGCCTGGTTCGCCACCGGCGGCGTGGACGGCCAGATCAACCTGTGGTCCACCGCGGACGGCCAGCTGGTCTATCCCTTTGACGCCGAGCACGGCGCCGACAACGGCCACCAGGGGCCGATCACGTCGCTGCACTTCACGCCGCAGACCCGGCTGGTCTCGGCCGGCCGCGACCAGTCGTTGCGCGTCTGGGAACTGCACGAGAAGGGCGCCCGGCTGCACATCGACCCGATCACCGGCCGCGGTGGTTCCGTCAACCAGCTGGGCGTGAGCCAGGACGGCCAGTGGATGCTGTTCGACAAGGGCAAGTCGTTGACCATCCGCACAGTGGACAAGGGCCACACGGCCAGCGAGTTGACCAACGCGATCACGGCGCCGGCGTTCGAGACGTTGGCCCTGTTCTCGCCGGACGATTCACTGCTGTTGACGGCCGGCGCCGCCGAGGGCCGGGTGCAGTTGTGGCGGACGCCGACGCCGTGGGTCCGCGGTTTCGAGGCGCGGCAGTTCGTGACGACGGAGCGCTCGCCGGTGACCTGCGCCGCCTTTTCGCCGAAGGCTGGCCTGGCGAAGGACGGCTTCGTGGTCACGGGAACCAAGGACGGCTCCGTCTACGTCTGGGACAATGACCTGGCCGTGTGTGTGCCGACGCACGAGGACCTGCGGCAGCACTGCCTGACGACGGACCTCAAGGGCCAGCCGATCCAGCTGACGCTGGTGGATCGGACGATGGACTCGGGCAAGGGCCGCATCGGCGTGGACATCAACAACCCGCTGTTGAACGGCTCGACGCAGCGCCGCTTTCAGCCCGGCCAGCGCTTGACTGTCGTGGTGGTGGACTAAGTAGTCATTAGCCATTAGTTATCCGGACCCCGTTCGGGCAATAACTTGGTTCTGAACTGCGACCCGGATAACTAATGACTAATGACTAATGACTAATGACTATGTGAGCAATGAAGACCGACACCCCCGCGAATGAACTGGAACGCCGCAAATATGTGCGGCTGCGCATCCGCGCCGACCTGGAGATCGCGCCTCAAAAATATGAGGGCCGCACCTACTATGTCGTCAAGGACCCGGTGAGCCTGCGCTACTACCGGTTCAAGGAACAGGAACACTTCCTGATCCGCTACATGGACGGCACCCACACCCTGGACGACGCGCAAAAGGAATTTGAGAAGCGCTTCCGTCCGGATCGGCTGACGCTCGAGGACCTGGAGCAGTTCGGCCAGCAGTTGCTGACGGCCGGCCTCGCGCAGAACGAGGCGCCCAACGCCGGCAAACAGCTCTACGACCGCCGCAAGAAGCGCGTCCGCTCCGAATGGATGCAGACGCTCACCAACATCCTCTACATCAAGATTCCTGTCTTCGACCCGGACAAGATTCTGAAGCGGATGGTGCCGTGGACGTGGTGGATGTTCACGACCACGTTCCTGTTTCTGTCGCTGGGTGTGATGCTGTCGGCAGTGCTGCTGGTGCTGACGCACTTCCAGACGTTCCAGTCGCGGCTACCGTCCTACCACGAGTTCTTCAGCTTCAAGACGGTCGCCTACCTGTGGGTCGCCCTCGGCGCGGTCAAGGTGATCCACGAGTTCGGCCACGGCCTGAGTTGTAAATCCTTCGGCGGCGAAGTTCACGAAATGGGCTTTCTGTTTCTGTGTTTTTCGCCGTGCATGTATTGCAACGTTTCCGACGCCTGGACGCTGCCGAGCAAGTGGAAGCGCATCATCATCAGCGGTGCCGGCATCTACGTGGAACTAATGATCGCGGCCATCGCCACGTTCGTGTGGTGGAACACGCCGCACCACCCGTTTATCAACTACATGAGCCTGGCGCTCATGGTGGTGTGCAGCGTCAGCACGGTGATGTTCAACGGCAACCCGCTGATGCGCTACGACGGCTATTACGTGCTGGCCGACTGGATCGAAATCCCCAACCTCCGCGACCGGGCCAACCGCTACCTGAGCCGGCTGTTCCAGGAATACTGCCTGGGCATCGAAACACAGCCGGAACCGTACATGGCGCTGGGGCGACGCATTCTGTTCGTGGTGTTCGCCATCGTCAGCTACGTGTATCGCTGGATCATCACCTTCGTCATCCTGAAATTCATGGCCACCTTCCTGAAGCCGTACAAGCTGGAGGTGGTCAGTAACATGTTGGCCGTGGCGGCGCTGGCCTCGATGGTTGGCTGGCCGCTGTACCGCCTGGGCCAGAACCTGAACAAGCGTGGGAGACTGCCTGACATGAAACCTGTGCGCGTGGCCCTGACCGCGGCGGCCGCCGCCGCGCTGTTGCTGGTGTTCTTCTTCCTGCCGCTGCCCGTCAGCCGGGTGCGCGAGACCGGTATCGTCCAGGTGCAGCCGGCCTACCTTGAAAAGGTGCCCGTGCTGGTGCCGGGCCGGTTGGAGAAAATGCCCGTCAAGGAGGGCCAGTTCGTCAAGAAGGGCGACGTGCTCGCCGAGTTCAGCAGCCGCCAGCTGGCCGAGGAGAAGATCAAGCTGGTCATGGAACTGGAGCGCAGCGCCCAGCAGATCGCGGCGTACAAGGCGCTGCGGTCCAAGTTGAACGCCAACGCGCCGGAGGACCGCAAGGACCTCGACGACAAGAAGGCCCGGGCTGAGCAGGAGCACGCCGCCGCCCAGAAAAAACTGCAACTCAACGAGTTCCACCACAGCAAACTGGTGCTGGTGGCGCCGCGCGACGGTGTGGTCATGGGTCTGCCGACTGTGGACGAGGTGTTCAAAACATGGTCGGAGCAGGACGTGCAACAGAAGCCGTTCTGCAGCGTCGGCGATCCGAGCAAACTGCGTGTACTGGTGCCGGTGCAGTCCGCCGATTTCGAGCTGATCCGCGACGACCTGCGCAAGAAGAAGCAGCGCGGCGAAGCGCTGGAGGTGACCATCCGCGTGCAGGGCTTTGACGCCAACACCTGGCGCGGCCACGTCTCGCACCTGCCGGAGGCGATTGACAAGAAGGTGCCGCTGGCACTGACGAACAAGGGCGGCGGTCCCCTGGCGGTCAAGCCGGGCGCCAGTCCGAACCAGGATCCCAGCCAGATGGAGCCGCAGGTGCCGGTGTACCTGGTCGGCATCGACATCGTGAGCCCGGGCCGCGCCATGCGGCCGGGCACCATCGGCCAGGTCAAGATTCACTGCGAGTACCGCACCTGCGCCTGGTGGGCGTGGCGGGCGATTTCGCAGACGTTCGACCTGAGCCTGCTGTAATCGATCCAGACAAGGAGACCGGGAGACAAGGAGACAATCCGGTCTCCTTGTCTCCCGGTCTCTTTTTGAAGGACACCCATGAAACTCCGTGGCATCATCCCGCCCGTGGCGACGCCGATGCAGGCCAACGAGGACCTCGACCTGCCGCGTCTGCAATGGTTCCTGGACCACCTCATCGGCGAGGGCGTTCACGGCGTCTTCGTGCTCGGCACCAACAGCGAGTTCTACGCTCTGGACGAGCGCGAGAAACAGGAGGTGATCGCCACCGCCGTGGCGCACGTGCGCGGCCGGGTGCCGGTGCTCGCCGGCACCGGAGCGGAGTCCACACGTGAGGCGGTGCGGCTCACGAAGATGGCCGAGCGCGAGGGAGCCAACGGGGTTTCCGTCATCACACCGTATTTCGTCAACCCGTCGCAGCAGGAGATCGCGGACCACTATCGCCGCATCGCCGAGAGCACGTCGCTGCCGGTCATCCTCTACAACAACCCGGCCACCTGCGGCGGCGTCAAGATCGACGTGGACACCGTCGCCCGACTAGCGGAAATCCCGAACATCCTTGGCATCAAGGATTCGAGCGGCGACCTGACGAACACCAACGAGTATCTGCGGGTGGTGCCGGATCGCTTCAGTGTGTTGCAGGGGCGCGACACGCTGATTTATCAATCGATGCTGTTCGGGGCGCGCGGGGCGGTGCCGGCGACGGCGAACGTGGCGCCGCGGTTGGTCGTGGAGATTTACGAGGCGGCGCAGCGCGGCGACCATGCGGCGGCCAGGGCGGCGCAGGTGAAGCTGAACCCGGTGCGGTTGAGCCTGACGCTGGGCACGGCGCCCGGCGGCGTCAAGGCGGCGCTGGCGCTGCTGGGCCGCTCGATTGGCCCGAGCCGGGCGCCCGTGGGGCCGCTGTCGCCGGAGAAGCAGCAGAAGATGCGGGCCTCGCTGGAATCGGCCGGCCTGCTGCGGTAAACTGGAGCAAGATGTTCCAGGTTAAGAAGTCCCGTTGTGGCTTGGTCTCCGGACCAAGCCACGGGCTGTGACCGAAGGTCTCCACAGGTGCCAGGCGCTTGAAGGGGAGACCTTCGGTCGCAGCGGTGGCCCGGTCCGGAGACCGGGCCACAACAGGGATTGAAGTAAAGGGGTTCGTTTATGAGTTACGGCGGCGACGAGGGAGCGGGCGTCGGTTTCTCGACGGCGCGCGGCAGGGATTGGCCGAGCGTCCGTCAGTTCAACGTCTTCGTGGAGAACCGGCTGGGCGGCCTGCTCAACGTGGTGCGGCGCTTCGAGACGAGCGACAATCGCATTGTGTCGTTGACGGTGGTGGATTCCGCGGACTGTGCCATCATCCGGTTGGTGGTGCGCGACCCGGAGCGCGCCCTGGAGGTGCTGCAACAGGCGGGGCTGCCGGTCGCGGAGAGCAACCTGCTGGTGGTCGGGTTGCCGGAGGGACCGCAACCACTGCTGCAAATCTGCAAGGCGCTGCTCGGCGTCGAGATCAACATCAACTATGCGTATCCGCTGCTGATTGGGCCGCACGGCCAGGCGGCGCTGGCGCTGCATGTCGAGGACCACGAGACCGCCGCCGCCACACTGCAACAGGCCGGCTTCACGCTGTTCACCGAAGGCGATCTTGAAGAGTAGTCAGTAGGCATTAGTTCACTGGGTTTCTTCCGACGCCTGAACCCAGTGAACTAATGACTAATGACTAATGACTAATCAGGCAATTTTGCGCCGGCCAATCGTGGCGATTTCCAGGTTGATTAACTGCCGCACTACTGCCGCCGCGTTCGGCCGGTCGTCCGGCCTGCGCGCCAGCAGACGCTCGACCAGCCGCACCAGCCCCGGCGGCAGCGGATCGGCCAACGTGCGGAGGTCCGCCGGCGGGTCCGCCTCATGACGGCGAAAGGTCTGGTCGATGGTGCCGGGCGGATAGGGCAACTGGCCGGCCAACATCTCGAACAGCATCACCCCCAGACTGAACAGGTCGCTCGCCAGCAGGTCCGCCGGCTCGGGACTGCATAACTCCGGCGCCAGATAGTTCACCGTGCCCAGGACGTAACCCTGCCGCAACAGCGCCTCGTTCTCGCCGGGCCGGTGCGCGAAACCCAGGTCGAGCAGGACGGCGCGGCCATCGCCAAGCAGACGCACGTTGTCGGGCTTCACGTCGCCGTGCGCGAAGCCGGCCCGGTGCAGCGCCACCAACGCCTCGGCCACCTGCCGCGTGATCCACAACGCCGTCGGCACGTCGAGCCGATAGTCGCGCCGCAGGCGCCGCCGCAGCACCTCGCCGGTCAACAACTCCAGCACCAGGAAATACGGCGAGCGCGTGACATGGGCGTCGAGCAGACGGACCAGGTGGCGGTGGCGCACGGCCAGGCAGGCGCGGGCCTCACGCTGCAAAAGTTTGATGCCGGTCGGCTGATCCTCCCAGTCGGGCCGCAGCACCTTGACGGCGCAGGGCTGATCGCTGTCGAGCTGCCGGGCAGCGTAGACGGCGGTCAGGTGACTGCCGCCCAGCAGCGACAGCAACTCGTAGCCCGGTAGTTTCGGCAGTCCGTGCATGGCAGGAACGTTCGCGGCGACCCGGAAAACGGCGCACGGTAGCAAACCGTGCCTGGGAGGTGTTATCGGCCCGCGCAACAAGGGAAGTGAACAAAAAGCGGCTGGGATCCTGCTGGCCTTTTCCTTTCGCAGCTTCCCTGGTATACCCCCACACCTGGAAAAGCACCAAGCGGCCAGGTCGTCGGCCGTACCACCGCGGGAGACGGTTGCCAGTGATGTTCGCCACGCTCCCCGCTCCGTTCCAGCGCTTGCGGGCCGCTCCCTGGTGGGCCGTCGGCCTGGCCTGCGCCCTCGCCGTCGGGGCGGCGCTGCGCCTGGCCTGGGGCCTGGACATCGAATACAAGGCCGACGAGGCCTGGACCTTTGAGCACGCGCTCCGGCTGCTGCACGGGGCGCCGTGGCCGTCGCTCGGGATGCCGAGCAGCGTCGGCCTGCCCAACCCGGGCCTGAGTTTGTGGGTCTTCGCCGTCCTGGACGCGCTCTTCGCGGTGCAATCGCCGCCGGACCTGGCGCGGGCGGTCCAGCTGCTGAACGTCGTGGCCCTGGTGCTGCTCTGCGCCGTCGTGCTGCGGTGGCTGCCGGCGGCGGAGCGCGAGCCGTGGCTGTGGGCGGCGGCCCTGGCGGCGGTCAACCCGATGGCGGTGCTGTTTCAGCGGAAAATCTGGCCGCCCTCGGTGCTGCCGTTGTTCCTGGTCCTGCTGCTGGCTGGCTGGTGGCGGCGCGAGCGCCGCGGCGGGGCGCTGCTCTGGGGCCTGTGCGGAGCGCTGATCGGCCAGATTCACCTGTCCGGCTTTTTCTTCGCCGCAGCGCTGGCCGGCGGGACGTTGCTGCGGCGGCGGACGGGCGTGGTCTGGTCCCGCTGGTGGGCCGGCACCCTACTCGGAGCCGTGCCGCTGATGCCGTGGCTGGCGGATGTGGGCGGCGCACTGCGCGACGGCACCTTCGGCTGGTGGCGGGCGATGGAGGGCAAGTTCTGGCTGCAATGGGCCACCGAACCGCTCGGCTTCGGCCTGTGCTACTCCCTCGGCGACCAGTACCAGGAGTTCTTGACCTGGCCCGAGGTGGCGGGACAGCCGTTGTACCTGGTGGCCCTGCTGCACGCGGTCGTGATCGGCACGGGCGTCGTCCTGCTGCTGCGGGCGCTGCGCCGCGGGTGGCGCGGCGCGGGCGGCGGAGACACCGGTTTCTGCGTCAACTGGGCCTTCTGGGGCTACGGACTGCTGTTGACGGTCATGGGCCTGCGCTTCTACCGCCATTACCTGATCGTGGCGTTTCCGCTGACGTTCGTCTGGCTGGCGCAACTGGCGCTGGGCGGCCGGGACCAGGGGCCGGCGGCGCGGGCGGGGGGGCGGAGGCTGCTGGTGGTGCTGTGCGTGGCCCAGGCGCTGTTGTCGGCCTGCTTTTTGCACTACCTTCATGAGCGCGGCACGGGGCCCGAGTCCGAGTTCGGCGTGCCCTACTCCGGGCAGTGGTCGGTGATTACCGTCGAGTGGTTCATGGGCGACGAATAATGAGGTGGCGGGAATCTGCTTGAGGCGAGGGCGCTCTTTCAGCTCTTCCCTGACCCGGGTGTGCCCCGCCTGGTATAATGGAGATAGTGCCAGGGAGGGCTTTCATCTCGTTTCATTTCACAGACCCCCTTGACTGCCCCAGGGGCCGCGCCCATTCCCTATCCTCTCCGGTTGACCCACCACGCCGCGCCGTCTAGAGTGAAGAGACGGAACCCGCTGAACATTTCTACCGTGGAGGCCGCACCGGTGCAGAAGAAAGTTAAAGACCGACTTCGTCCCTGGCTCATCGGTGCCCTGTGGGTCGTGCTCTCCGTGGGCGTCGGAGCCCTGCTGGTGTGGTTCTTCAACCGCGAGTCGAGCCCCATCACGCTCAAATACGGCGAACTGATGCAGATTCTACAAACGCCGGAGTCCTCCGTGCGCCTGCAGAACGTGCGCGTCGGCCAGACGGAGATTCGCGGCGAAATCGTCACCACCGATCCCGTCTCCGAGGGCGCCGCCAGTCCCGGCCGCTTCACCCAGGTCAAGGCGTTCCGCACACCGCGGCGCGGCGTCGAGGCGGACGCCGGCTTGCTCAAGCGCCTCAACGAGCGCGTCGGCGCCGGCTATCAGGGCGAGGAAGAGGAGTCCGCCCTGCGCAGTTTGTACTCGATGCTGCTGTCGTTCCTGATGATTTTCCTGGTGGTGGTCGCCGGCTTCTTCGTGTTCCGCTGGGTCGCGGGCGGCAGTTCGCCGCTGACCTTCGGCCGCAGCCGCCACAAGGTTTATGCTCAGAAAGACCTGCACGTCACTTTCCAGGATGTGGCCGGCATCGACGAGGCCGTCGCCGAGTTGCGCGAGATCGTCGATTTCCTCAAGAACCCCGCCAAGTACCAGCTGCTGGGCGGTCGCATCCCCAAGGGCGTGCTGCTGGTCGGGCCGCCCGGCACCGGCAAGACGCTGCTGGCCAAGGCTGTCGCCGGTGAGGCCGACGTGCCGTTCTTCAGCCTCAGCGGCTCCGACTTCGTGGAGATGTTCGTCGGCGTCGGCGCCAGCCGGGTGCGCGATCTGTTCGCACAAGCAGAGACAAAAGCGCCCTGTATTATCTTTATTGATGAGCTCGACGCCCTGGGCAAGACGCGCGGCGGCAGCGTGGTCGGCGGCCACGACGAGCGCGAGCAGACGCTCAACCAGCTGCTGGTGGAGATGGACGGCTTCGACAGCAACCGCGGCGTCATCCTGATGGCGGCGACCAACCGGCCCGAGACGCTGGACGCGGCGCTGCTGCGGCCGGGCCGCTTCGACCGCCAGGTGGTTGTGGATCGTCCCGACATCAACGGCCGCGAGGCCATCCTCAAGGTCCACATCCGTCACGTCAAGCTGGCCGACGACGTGGACCTGCGGCACGTGGCGGCGTTGACGCCGGGCTCGGTCGGTGCCGACCTGGCCAACCTGGTCAACGAGGCGGCGCTGATCGCGGCCCGTCGCGGCAAGGACAAGGTCAACATGGCCGAACTCAACGAGGCCATCGAGCGCGGCTCCATCGGCCTGGAGCGGCGCAGCCGCATCATGCGCGCCGACGAGAAGCAGCGCGTCGCCTACCACGAGGCCGGCCACGCCCTGGTCAGCTGCGCCCTGCCCAACACGCACACCGTCCACAAGGTAACGATCATCCCGCGCGGCGTCGGCGCGCTCGGCTATGTCTGGAGCCGGCCCGAGGAAGACCGCTACCTGGTCACACAGTCCGAGCTGGAAAGCAAGATCAAGGAGGCGCTGGCCGGCACGCTGGCGGAGGAGTTGATCTACCGCGAAATCTCCAACGGCGCCACCAGCGACCTGGAGAAGGCCAACGAAATTGCCCGCAAGATGGTGATGGAGTTCGGCATGAGCCGGCTGGGCCGCGTCAGCTTCCGCGACCAGGGCGGCCCCGGCTTCCTGTCCGGCATCCGCGGCGACGGCGAGCGCGCCTACAGCGAGGAGACGGCCCGCGAGATCGACGTGGAGGTGCGCAAGATCATCGACGACGCCACCGAGGAGGTG
Organism: uncultured Gemmataceae bacterium; assembly: GCA_963750165.1. Taxonomy (GTDB): domain Bacteria; phylum Planctomycetota; class Planctomycetia; order Gemmatales; family Gemmataceae; genus CAVVPN01. Next base: position 485,741 of record CAVVPN010000004.1, read on the forward strand.
CGCAGCATCCTGCGCGAGCGGCGGCCGGCACTGGAGGCGGTGGCGCAGATGCTGATGGAGCGCGAGACCATTGACGGCAGCGAACTGCGCAGCCTGATCGAACAGCACTCACCGGGGCCGCGCCTGGTGCCGGGCACCCTGCCCACCGGCGACCGCGCCGCGCAGGGGAGTGGCGCCGGCGTCGTCAGCGCCGACCCACGGCCCGCCGCCGGTTTGAGTGAAAGTTGAGCGGAGCAGGTCGCCGACGTGTATCACATGCCGTTGTCGGGCATGGGAAAAACCGTGGCGAGCGGCGCGGCGTCAGCCCGCCGGTACTTTGCGCTACCGGCGGGCTGACGCCGCGCCGCTCGCCTTTGGACGAATGCCCGCCAGTTCCAAATCGCTGCAAGCACCCGGCTTCACGACAGGAGGTGAAGATGGACTTTCCTCGGAGGGCGAACCCGACCGTCGCCCGGAGCACGTTTTTCCAGACCGTCGCCCGCTTCCTTCCCTTTAGCCGCCAGACCGAAGCCCCCGCCGTGTTCCACGTCACCCACGCCAAGGCGGGGTCGCAGTGGATTTACAAAATCCTGCTCGCCTGCGTTCCCGAGCGGATCGTCACGCCGCTGACCTTCCAGGAACAGTTCCTCGAACAAGCCCCGGAACCGGGCAAGGTGTACCCCACCCTGTACGTCACGAAACAGCAGTTCGAGGCTCGGCCCCTGCCGCGCTCGCGGTGCCGGTTCGTCGTCATTCGCGACCTGCGCGACACCCTGGTGTCGGCGTACTTCAGCATCAAGTTCAGCCACCCGGACATCGGCAATCCTCTCCTGGGAGAGATGCGCGCGACGCTGGAGCAGCGGAGCGTGGAGGACGGCTTCCTGTTCTTGCTCGACTGCTGGCTGCCGGAGAGTGCCGCCATTCAGTCGTCCTGGTGCGCGGCGGGCGAACCGCTGATCCGCTATGAAGAGCTGCTGAGCGCGGACCTGTCGATCCTGAGCCGCGTGCTGTTGCGGCGGTGTCGGCTGGAGGTGCCGGCCAGGCAGTTTGCGGAAATCGTCCAGGCCAACCGCTTCGAGCAGGTGACCGGCGGCCGGCGCCGCGGCCGGGAAGACCTCGCGGCTCACGAGCGCAAGGGCATCGCCGGCGACTGGCGCAACCACTTCACGCCGCGCGTCGTCCGCGCGTTCAAGGATCGCTACAGTCGCCTGCTGATTGACACCGGCTACGAGCGCAACCGCGACTGGTGAGGCCCTGCCCTGGGTTTTGGCGAGCGGCGCGGCGTCAGCCCGCCGGTACTTTGCGTTACCGGCGGGCTGACGCCGCGCCGCTCGCCACGGTTTTCTTCAGATCTCGGGCAAACCTGGATAGCGTCCGGAGCGCTTCAACGGTATGATCCTCCCACTTTGAAATACTGCTCGCCCGGGGTTTCTCGACAGGGAGGTCGAAATGGGCAAGGTGCGTGACGCCGGCCGTGGAAGGCTGTTCCAGTCTCAACCCGAGTTGGCTCCTGCCGTCAGTCGCGGCGAACCGCCGACAGTGTTCCACATCACCCACCCCAAGGCGGGGTCGCAGTGGATTCACCGCATCCTGCGCGAGTGCATGGGGCCGCGCGTCGTCGTGCCGGAAGAGTTCGGCGAACAATTCCTGGAGCGGCCCCTGCTGCCGCATCAGGTCTATCCCACGCTCTATCTGACCAAACAGCAGTTTGACAGCGTTCCCCTGCCGACCGACTGGCGCCGCTTCGTGGTCATCCGCGATCTGCGCGACACACTCGTGTCGGTCTATTTCAGCCTCAAGGTCAGCCACGTCGTCATCTCTGACACCATTCAGGGGTGGCGCGAGCGGCTGCCCCATGTGAGTCAGGAGGAAGGGCTGTTGCTCATCCTGGAGGAGTGGCTGCACTTCGCAGCCGCCATTCAGTGGTCCTGGTGGGAGGCGGACGAACCGCTCATCCGCTATGAGGATTTGCTCAACAACGACCTGGAAATCCTGCGGCGGGTGCTGCTGAAGGAATGTGAGCTGGGCGTACCACGGCAGCGCTTCGAGGAAGTGATTTATGCCTGTCGGTTTGAGCAGGTCACCGGCCGCCGGCTCGGGCAGGAAGATCGCTCCGCCCATGAGCGCAAGGGCGTCGCCGGCGACTGGCGCAACCACTTCACGCCGCGCGTCGTCCGCGCGTTCAAGGACCGCTTCGGCGGCCTGTTGATGGACCTGGGCTACGAGCGCGACCTGGATTGGTGACGCGCACCAGGAACAACAGCGACCGGAGGGTGCCTCAGCCAGCTGGCTGAGGCACCCTCCGGTCGCTGTTGTTCGTGGGACGGCTCTGCAGAGCCGTCTCTTTGGCAGCGACGGCTCTGGAGAGCCGTCCTACGGTTGCACAGCAGGTCCCTTGCAACCTGAGGCACCCTCCGGTCGCTGTTGTTCGTGGGACGGCTCTCCAGAGCCGTCTCTTTGGCAGCGACGGCTCTGGAGAGCCGTCCTACGGTTGCACAGCAGGTCCCTTGCAACCTGAGGCACCCTCCGGTCGCTGTTGTTCGTGGGACGGCTCTCCAGAGCCGTCTCTTTGGCAGCGACGGCTCTGCAGAGCCGTCCCACGGTTGCACAGCAGGTCCCTTGCAACCTGAGGCACCCTCCGGTCGCTGTTGTTCGTGGGACGGCTCTCCAGAGCCGTCTCTTTGGCAGCGACGGCTCTGCAGAGCCGTCCCACGGTTGCACAGCAGGTCCCTTGCAACCTGCACCACGATAAATTAGACAAATTCCGAGTTTTTGCTTGACAGAGCCAAAAGCGCGTTTATCATTCCCCTTTATGGAAGTGGGTTGAACAAGCAGGACAGCTAATTCCTGAAAAGGAATCGCGCAGGGACGCCCGTGCGAATCGATCTGCCGCTTCTGACCACCGGCTCGGCCCGGTGGTGACCTGTCTCCGATCGTCGCACTTCTTCCGCCGCGCTTCATCCTGACTCACCCGCGCGCCCGCTCTCCAGGCGTCATCCAGCGTTCGTCCCCCGGCGACCCGGCCACAGGGGCACGGCAGCCATTCTTTACAGGAGGTGTTTCAACATGGATCGGAATCAACAAGTCGTTGAGCGGACGCGAGCCATCTTCGCCGAGCGCCTGGACGATGTGCTGCACATGGTGCGGCAGGATCGCCAGGACCTGCGCGGCTGGGAGGAACCCGCTCACCTGCGCGCCGTCGTTCGCCGCGCCGTCCGTGAAGGCGGCGAGGGCTACGAAGCCACTGCGGTCAGCGTGGCCGAGCCGGAGTGCGGCCGCTCCGCCGGCGAGCCCGACCGCGGGCAGCAGCGCGAGGGCATCGGTCAACTCCTCGAGGCCGGCGCCCAGGCCCTGGAGCGCATCAGCCAGGATCGGCAGCCGCAGCTCACTCCCGCTGAGCGCCTCGGGCTGGAGTGTGTACTGCTCATCTACGGCCGGCCGGCGGTGCTGGTCGCCGGTGATCGCCTGGCCAGCGTGCCGGCGCTCTGGAACCAGCTGGAAGACCAGCGCGAGGACATCGAGCTGGTGCAGCGCGGCGTCGGCCGCATCGAGCTGTTCGGCCATCCCGAGTACGACTGGGCCGGCACCGCCTGCCTGGTCAGCGACACGGTGCTGATGACGACGCGGCGCACCGCCGAATTGTTCGTGGAGCAGTTCAACCAGCAATGGCAGTTCCGCCCCGGCATCACCGCCTGGATGGACTACCGCTCCGAGTACCAGCAGACAGCCAGCGCCGGCTACCGCGTCCGCAACATCATCGGCATGCACCCGGTTTACGACCTGGCGCTGCTGGAGGTCGAGCCGCCGCAGAGCCAGGACGCCTGCCCGCCGGCGCCGCTGAGCCTGGCCGCCGCGCCGCCGATGCCGATCGAGGGCCGGCCGGTGTACCTGGTCGGCTACCCGGTGCGCGACGCCCGCCGCAACGAGCCGGAGACGCTGACGCGCGTCTTCCGTGACCTGTACAATGTCAAGCGCGTGCAGCCGGGCCAGCTGCGCGGCACCTTCGCCTTCCGCGACGTGCAGCTGCTGCGCAACGACTGCGGCCTGCTGGGCTCCACCGGCGGCAGACTGCCTGGTGGACCTGGAGACGCATCAGGTGCTCGGCCTGCAACTGACCAGCCGTTACCTCGAACAGGGGACCGCCATTCCGCTGTGGACGCTGCGCGACGACCCGATGTTTCGCCAGGCCGGCGTGACGTTCTCGGACGCCACCCGCTCGGACCTGCAGATGACCCTGAGCCAGTTGGAGCGGCTGGCCCGGAGCCGCTACTGGAACGAGTTGCGCGGCGCCATCGAGGGCCTGTATCGCCGCGCCTTCGGTTCGGGCAACAACCCCAACCCGCAGCAGCCGCAGCAGCGCAACGGCCGCTGACCTGGGCCGTAGAAGCACAGAACCGCCAGGACGCCAGGATGCCAAGAAAACCATTTTTTCTTTGTCTTTCTTGGCGTCCTGGCGGTTCTGTGCTTCCTTTCGCGCCGACCGTTCGCTCGTCTTTACTGATTGGACAGTTTAACACCAGGAGGAACAAAAACCCCCCACGTTCCTCCGAACAACGTACTGCCTGGGTGGAAAAAGTTGGCCACCCCTGACGGAATTACGGTCCCGCAGTCGGTTTTTTCGTTCCAGGATGAGTTTTATCAGTTATACTTTTGCGGTTTTGCCGGGTGACTGCCACCTTTTACACCCCGGCGGCACAGACCGGCAGCAAGGCCCGGAACGGGACACCTGGCGAGCGGCGGCAGGGAAGAGATTTTTCTTAAAAACTTCGGACTGAAAGTCAACTGTTTCTTGTAGTTAAAGAAAAATCGTGCGAGGCAATTGATTTTTGAAATGATCGGCACCTATATTGCTGTGGGAGAAAGAAGTTTTAACCAATCCTCCAGGATGGATAGCGAACATAGCGAAAGGTTGAGAGTCATGGCACGACGTGATGCTCTGCTTCGCCTGCACAGATCCCTCATGGCGCGCCGCGACGAACTGCGTAAGCGTCTGGGTGGAGAAATCAAAGACCTACGCAATCAGCAGCACGACAACAACTCCGGCGACAGCGCCGACCTGGCGTTCGACACCGCCGGTGAGGAGGTTGCTTCGCACCTGGCTGAACTGGAATCGCGCGAGTTGGCCCAGATTGAACGGGCTTTATTTAAGCTCCGGCACGGCAGTTATGGCGTCTGCGAGGGCTGCGAGAAGCGCATCCCGGTGGCCCGGCTGAACGCCCTGCCGTTCAGTACCACCTGCATCCAGTGCCAGCGCGAAATGGAGCGGACGGGCAGTTTCGGCGACGGCCGCACCGGCGGCAACTGGGAGAAGGTCCACGACGCCGAGAGTCCGATGGAAGATCAGCGCGACATCGACCTGTCCGAGATCGAGATGGACCTGTCCGGCAACCGCTGACCCATTCACCCACGCAAAAAGCCCGCGTCCTGGCGACTGCGGGCTTTTTGCGTTTTCTGCGGTCCCCTTCCCGCCATTTCCTGTGCGAATCGGTGCCATTTCCTGAGCGCGTGTGCCGGCCGCCGCCTAAAATTGGGACGCGCCCTTCTCCGCCCGCGCATCTCTCGTCCGAACCTCCATCCGGCTCCGGAGCGATTTTATGTTCAAACGTGCGCTGTTCGTGCTGTTCCTTGGCGCCTGCGCCACCGTCGGCGGCTCCCTGGTGGCGACCCTTGGTCCCCGACTCGTCATCCCCGCCGGCGCCCAGGTGCCGGCCACCCCGGCCGTTGTGCCTGTGCCGAGCCCCCAGCCGGCCCCCGCCGAGTTGACCGCCCTCAGCGACCGATTCGAGGCGATCACCCGCAAGGTGCTGCCCGCCGTTGTGGCAGTGGAAGCCCGCCGCGTCACCAAGTCGTCTTTCCAGGGCGGCAAGGATCGCGTGGTCGATGAATCCGGCTCCGGCGTGCTCGTCAAGCTGGCCGGCTGGACGGGCACCCTGGTGCTGACCAATAACCACGTTGTCACGGGAGCGCGGCCGGACCAGATCACGGTTCACCTGGCGGACGGCCGGGTGCTGATCCCCGCCAAGGTGTGGACGGACCCGGAATCGGACGTGGCGGTGCTCGGCCTGAACCCGCCGGGGGCGGTGCCGGTGGCGTCGCTGGGCGACAGCGACCAGATGCGCGTCGGCCAATGGGTGCTGGCGATGGGCAGTCCGTTTGGCCTGAACCAGACGGTGACGCACGGCATCCTCAGCGCCCGCGAGCGCGGCCAGGTGAGCCTGGGCAGCGGCATCCGCATCAAGGACTTTTTGCAGACCGACGCGGCCATCAACCCCGGCAGCAGCGGCGGCCCGCTCGTGAGCCTGAAGGGCGAGGTGATCGGCATCAACACAGCCATCGCGTCGCTGAGCGGCAGCAACAGCGGCGTGGGCTTCAGCATCCCCATCAACCAGGTGCAGCGGGTGGCCAAGTACCTGCTGGAGCGCGGCAGCGTGCCGCGCGGCTACCTGGGGATGCAGCTGGCGGCAGCGTTCGAGCCGACGGACGCGCTGCGGCTGGGCATGGACAAGGTGCGCGGCGCCTGGGTGGAGCGCGTGTACGCGAACACGCCGGCCGCCGCCGCGGGGCTGCGCGACAATGACGTGGTGTTGCAGGTCGAGAACGTCGCCATCCGCAGTGACACGCACCTGATTAACCTGATTAGCACGTTGACCGCCGGGCAGCGGGTGCAGTTACAGGTGTGGCGCGCGGGCAAGCAGCTCACGCTGGAGGCGCAAGTCGGCGACTGGTCCCGGGACAGAGTGCGGTTCGGCGCGCTGAGGAGAGAGGGCGCGGCAGCGTATCGGTGACCGCCCGGCGGTGTTCACCGCCGGGCGGTCGTTGTCATTTCGTCCGCCGAAAGAGGGCGTTAATCCTCTTCTTTCTTGTTGCGGATCATGAAGAACACGATGACCAGGGCGACGAGGATGACGCCGCCGATGATGAAGAACAACGGGGAGCCGATAAAGTCCTCTTGCGCGAACAACAGCGAGCCGATCGAGTGATGCACAGCAGAACTTCCTTTCTTGGCGACTACCACGGGGGGGACCGGAATGACATTGCACCTGCTCACGGACCACGGTGCGAGTTTCTCTCAGAATGCGCCGACGCGCGTGAGCGGTTTGGATGAGTGTTCTACACCGAGTCGGGCCGCGTTGCAAGCGCCTGCTGATGAAAATTTGGATTTCCGACGGCGGGTCTGGCGCAGTGTTCGGCCGGCGGTGTCTTTTCGGTCGCGGTTGCATTTCCATTTTTCCCGAACCCGCGCGCAAGTTTCCTCGCCGCCGGCGTTCACCCGGTAAGCACGCGACGCCCAGCGTCCTCCTGCACGGCCCCGGCGACAGCCCCGGCCGACTCCCACTGGCACCAACTCTTCCCCAAGAGTGAAGACGCCCGGCGGCGTTCGCCGGGCGTTCTTCTTTTCCCGGCCCGTCGCCAGGCTCCGCCGAAAAAAATTCCGACAAGCACGCGCAAGTTTGCCGCGGTGGCGCGTTCCTCGTGCGAGCCCAGGAACAGCATTGAGGACTTTCCTTCGGGATGGCCGGACACGCGGTTCAGGCGCGGCGGCGTCGGCTGGTGGGATTCACCACGCGGGTGTGGTGTATGGCCCTGCCTCGGACGCCATCTTACCGCCGGAGTCGCCGCGCCTGAACCGCGTGCTCTGGCTACCCCGTTCCAGCAGGCACCAACTCTTCCCCAAGAGAAGACGCCCGGCGGCGGTCGCCGGGCGTCCTTTTTTTCATGCAGAGACGGTGAGCGGAAGCGGGACTTACGAGTTCAGGTTGAAAACGTCCTCGCACTTGAAGTCGTGCAGATCGTAAGCGGGGCTGAAGTACACCCCCGCGCCGGCGAACGCCACCGTCGGCTCATCCACCGCGATCTTTCGGCCGTCCCGCAATTCCACGACGAACGGAAGAAACGGCTCGCGCTGCAAGAAACTCCGCAGCGTTTGCTGAAACAGTTCCTGCTTCATGGCGCCTCCGCGAAAACATCCCCCTCACAGCTCCCACTTCCACGGCTTCATCTTCTCCAGCAGCGCCGCGTGGGTCAAGTTAAACTGCAGCGGCGTAACGGTGATGAAGCCCTCGCCCAGGGCGGTGACGTCGGTGTCGGGGTGCGGCTCGGGGCAGGTGAAGTCGGGATTGCTCCAGAAGTAGACGCGCCCGCGCGGGTCGGTACGGCGGTCGAACGTCTCCAGGTACGGCGCCACGTTCTGCGGCACCGTGCGGATGCCGCGGATTGGTCCCTTCTCGAAGCTCGGGATGTTGACATTGAACAAACTGCCGGTTGGCGGCGCCTGAGCGACGATCTGCTCGACGACACGGCGGGCCAGTTCGGCGGCGCGCGGGAAGTCGAGCGGCTTGGGTTTGCTGTACTCCAGCGACACGGCGATGCTGGTGCGCTGGAAGAACGCGCCCTCGATGGCCGCGGCCACGGTGCCGGAGTAGAGCACGTTGATGCCCGCGTTGGAGCCGGCGTTCAGGCCACTGACGATCAGGTCCGGCGGCTCCGGCAGCAGTTCCATCAGCGCCAGCTTGACGCAGTCGGCCGGCCGGCCCTCGACCGCCCAGCCCATCGGCTGATTCTGCTCGTCGAGCACCTCCTGCACCAGCAGCGGCGTCAGCAGCGTGATCGAGTGGCCGACGGCGCTCTGCTCGCCCGCCGGCGCCACCACGGTCACCTGGCCCAGCTTCTTCAACTCGGCCCGCAGCGCCCGCAGGCCAGGGGCGTAAACGCCATCGTCGTTCGTCAGCAGAATCCGCATGAACAACTCCAACAAAGTTATCCACAGATGACACAGATAACACAGATGAAAACCAGCTCTGTTTTCATCTGCGTTATCTGTGTCATCTGTGGATTTACTCCTGGGTGAATTTTTTCTTCCGCAACAGGTGATGATAATGTTGCGCGAAGCGATGGGCCTCGTCGCGCACCGACTGCAGCAGCCGCAGCGCCGCCGCGTGCCGGCTCAGCCGCAGCGGCTCCGTCTCGCCGGGTCGGAACACTTCCTCCTCGCGCTTGGCCAGCGATAGCAGCACCGGCGGCTCGACGCCCAGGATGCGGAAGGCGTCCAGCGCCGCGTTGAGCTGGCCCTTGCCGCCATCGATCAGCAGCACGTCCGGGAAGACCTGCTCCTCCTGTGTCAGCCGCTTGAAGCGCCGCGTCACCACCTCGCGGATGGACGCGAAATCGTCGATGCCCTGCACCGACTTGATGCGGTAACGGCGGTAGCCCGGCTTGAACGGCAGGCCGTCGATGAACGACACCAGCGACGCCACCATCTCGTCGCCGCCGAGGTGGGCCACATCGATGCCCTCGATGGTCCGCGGCGTCTGCGCAGGCCGAGCACCTTGCGCAGGCCCGCCAACCCCTTCTTCGGGTCGATGCGGAACACCTCCGGCTGCACATCGCGGTCCACATCGCCGCGCAGCGACAGCTTCTGCAGGGCCGCGATCTCGTCGCGCAGCCGGGCCGCCTTCTCGAACTGCATGGCGGCGCTGGCCTCCAGCATCTGCTGCTCCAGCTCGCGGAACAGCCGGTCCTTCTTGCCCTCCAGCACCAGCCGCAGCGACCGGATCTGGCGGCGGTACTCCTCCCGACTGACGCGGAAGTTGCACGGCGCTGTACACTGGCGGATGCTGTGCAGGATGCACGGCCGGAACCAGCGCCAGCGCGGGTCCTCCTCGCGGATGTCCAGCGAACAGGTGCGGAACTGAAAGATGCGCTGCAGCACCTGAATGACGGCCCGCAAACTTTTGGCGCTGGTGAACGGCCCGTAAAGCTTGACGCCACGGCGCCGCGGCGTGCGCGTGAACTCGACGCGCGGGAACTGTTCACGAGTGCGAATCTGTAAATATGGGAATGATTTGTCGTCCTTGAGCAGCATGTTGAAGCGCGGTTGCGTGTCCTTGACAAGGCGCGCCTCCAGCAAGAGGGCGTCCACCTCGGTGGGCGCTTCAAGGAAGTCGATGTCGGCGATGACCTTGACGAGGTCGGCGGTGCGCTGGTCCTCGGTGGCGGCTTTCGTGAAGTAATGGCCGGCGCGGTTGCGGAGGTTCTTGGCCTTGCCGACGTAGACGACGCGGCCCTGCTCGTCCTTCATGAGATAGACGCCGGGGCCGGTCGGGAACTGCTTGACCTTGTCCGCGGGGCTGAGCTTGTCGGCGACGGGCGGGGTGGCCTCCGGCGGAATGGGGGGCTCGGCGCTGGACATGGGACACCTTTCCTGCGGGCGGTCACTCGTCGGCGGGCCAGGGCGCAGGCGGCCGGTCGTCGGTCGGGCGCAGGTTGGGGCGCGGCTTCGGCGTGCCGGACCGGCACGAGGTCGGCCCTCAGCCGCGGTCGCCGCTGTAGCGGATCGCCAGCCAGGCCGCCACGACGGTCAGGCTGCCCACCAGCCAGGGGCCGAACGTTTCCCAGAGCATAAGCGCACCTCGGCGGACCGATGTTCACTACCCGTTATCGTAGCGGTTGTGGCGCGGTAAAGGCAAGGACGCGGCCGGTTGACATGGGTATGTCAACCGGCCGCGTCCGCTCCGTTCCCCGGTCGCTCCTCCATTAACCCAGGTCGCAGCCACCGCCGTGTCGCTGGAGTTGGGCGAGCTGTTCAAAGAAGGTATCGATGGACTGCAGCGTCGCCCCGCCCTGGTCGCTGCTGCCCTGGTAGAAGGTGTGGGTGTCTCGGAAGAACGCGAGTTCGGCGACTGCCAGGTCGCCGATGGCCGTGTTCAAGGTCTGGCTGTCCAGCCGCAGCGTGGACGACGGCGCGCGGCTCGTGACATCGCTGATGACGGTCAGCACGTCGAGCTGGACCACGTCGAGATCTGCCTGCACCGCCTGCGCCGGGGCGGAACCTATCGGGGTGCCGGCGGCCACGGCCGTCAGCGAACCGAACAGGCCGTGGCTCTCGTGGTCGAGCCCGGCGGTGAAGTACACGGTCTGGCTGTCGCCGCCGTTGCCGCCGTTGCCCACCTTCAGCCCCCACAGCCCGTCGATCTGCAGGGGGTGGCCGCTGGGGTCCGTCAACTGCCCCATCGGGGCGCCCGTGGTGGCGTTGTAGGCGTTGATGTGCCCGTCGCCGAAGTTGCCCACGAGCAGCGTGCCGGCGAGACTGCCGAAGCTCGACGGCGCGATGGCCAGTCCCCACGGCGAATCGAGCGCGCCGCCCGAGACCAGGCGCTGCCCCCCCGATCCGTCCAGGTTGTACACGTCCACGAAGCCGCGGCCCGGCCCGGCCGCGTCGTCGTGTTTGGCGGCATCCTGCTTGGCGTAGGTGACATAGACCTTGCCGTTCAGGACTTGAACGTTGAAGGGGGCGTAGCCGTGGGGGAGGTTCGGGTCGGTGAACGCGCCGCTGGGCAGCGTGACCTTGGTAAAGTTCGGGTCGTACACCTCGATCTTGCCGGAGCGGAAGTTGGAGACGTACAGCACGGTCGTACTGCTGGGGTCGGCCGCGAAGATCGGCGTGGCGTTGCTGGCGATGCTCAGGCCCTTGTAGACTGCGCCCGTTTGCCGGTCGGGATTCGGCTGGGTGAAGTTGTTGCCCGAGTTGTCCACGGCGATGATGCCGTAGGTGCCGGCATTGGCCGGGTTGAACCCCTGCGGGTTCACGCCGGGGTTCCAGCCGACGATGGTGCCGTCCTCGGTGGCGAACAGGAAGACCGACGCGGCCGAGGTCGGGGCCGGGGCTCCCGTCGTCGGGTTGGTGAATCCGGAAACCTTGAACCCGCCCATCGCGCCGCCGTCGATGTTGAAGACGGTGCCGCTGGGGGTGCCGCTGGACCCGAACGGGTCGCCGGGCGTCGGGATGCTGACGACCAGGCTGCTGATCGATAGCGCGATCGGCGGCGTCTGGCCCGGGTTGGCGCTGTAGAGCGTGGACTTGCCCGAGCCGTTATCGGAGAGCCAGAACGGGCTGCCGCCGCTTTCAGAGATGCCCCAGGGATTTACCAGGTTGGGGTCCTGAAGTTGGGCCACGCCGGGCAGATCGGACACCAAATTCGTTTGCAGCACGTTGGCGTCCAGCAGGCTGCGCGCTTCCAGCAACTCCAGGGCCGGGCAGAACGACGGGGCGGGGCGGCGGCGCAGGCGCACCGGCGCTTGAACCATTTCATCATCGGTCTCTCCTTGAAACGGGGTCATGAGTGGCCCACGACAGAGGGCTGCCCGGGGCGCGCGGGCTCCCAGGGCTGCGGGAGTTCGCCGCCGGTCAACACCGTCCTTGTGGGCAGAAAGAGTTCCTACACCGCCACGGTGTAGAAAAGGGGCCGTACACAACGAGGAAGGAAAAGGTCAACGCGCATGAGCCGCAATGGCACGCTGCGTCGGTCTTAATGGCACTTGCTTCCACCCGAAAAGGGAGGCGTCCAGCCCGCCGGCGCGGTCAAGGAGGGCCAGCCGGCTCCCCAGACGTGGTACGCGAGCAGGGCGCTGGCCAGCAGGGCCAGGAGGGCGGCCAACCCGAAGCCCCACGCCCGGCGCGTCCAGGTTCTCTGGGCGAGCGCCCGCAGGATTTCGTCCGCCACTTCCGCGACGGGGGCGGAGACGGCCGCGGCGCCGTCCGCCGCATAACGGACCGCGGCCCGGGTGGTGGCCTCTGCCAGTCGGCCCGGCAGGGCCGGCCGCGCGAAGAACAGCAGGGCGGGCAAGCCGCAGGCCAGGGTTAGCCCGCGGTGCGCCAGACGCTTCCGGAGGAGGCCCCGGGCCCGGTCCAGCCGCCAGGCCATCGACCCCCGTGGGCAACCGACGATGCCGGCGGCCTCCTCGTGCGTCCGGCCTTCGAGGTAACAGAGCACTAACAGAATCCGATACCGCTCCGGGAGTTGGTTCAGCTCCTCGTTGAGGATCGCCAGAACTTCCCGGTTGTCTTGCTCGTCTCTGGCCTCGAGGTTTGGCATACTCGCGACCTGTTGTTCTCGTGCTTTGCGGCTCGCCGCCCGGCCCCGAACGCGCAGAGCCGCCCGGTGCGCCACCCCGTAAAGCCAGTTCCCAAGTAGCTCGGGCCGGTCGAGCGATCCGGCCTTGCGGGCGAGGACGAGGAACGTGATCTGGAAGGCGTCCTCAGCGTCGTTCAGATCGCCGAGCACCCGGCGGCACACGCCGAGGACCATCGGGCCGTGCCGCGCCACCAGGGCCCCGAAGGCGTCCTCGTCCCGGCTCGCGGTGAAGCGTTGCAGGAGTTCGCAGTCGCCCGGCTCCTCGCCCGCTGCCCGGCAATCTGCCCGGCGCGGCTTCCCGATTGAGCGATGGGTTCCGTTCATCATGTTCCAGCCTCCGAACTTGTCCCAACCCTCGCCCTAATACTCCCGCGCCAGGGCCGCCCAACTAAGGTTTTTTTCCAGGACGGCAACGCTGGCTGGACAGTGACGCGCCAGCACATCTATACAAGGAATCGCCGCGAGCATCAACAGGTGCAGGCATTCCGGGCCGCCGTCAAGCGTCACTACAGCGCGGAGCCCGACAAGGTGGCTTGCAACGACCTCATCACTTCGGAGCAGAACCTGGTCACGGTCGTGGGCGCTTACCTCACCGTGCGCGGGCTGCAGTGGCAGGCGGTCGTGGACATGGCCGGCCTGCTGCAAACCGATGAGCTGTTCCAGGGAGCGGAGCGCTTCCAGAAGGCTGAGTGAGGGCTATGGGATCGCAATGGAATTTGGAAGGTGTAACGGCAACAAGTCGCATCGTAGTTCGGGGAGAAGGAGTCGAACCTTCACGCGCAGATTCAAAGTCTGCGAGCCTACCATTAGCCGATCCCCGAATTGTTGTTCCAGCTGCGGTGGTAGGAGTCGAACCTACACTCATCTCCTTAACAGGGAGCCGCCTTACCGTTAGGCCACACCGCAATAGCTATAGCACATCAGCGAACCAACCGCGAAGTAATAAAAAGAGCCAGGCGTCTGGGGTCGATGACGCCTGGCTCCGGGAAACACTTCCGGGGGAAGGAAGTGGGGTCACCACCGCTCGGGGTTCATCAGGGGTTGATTTTGATTACCGAACATAATCTTCGCCCACTGGTCCGCTGTCGTTTTCGTCTCACCCTTTCAGGACGCGCGGCGTCCACACCAGGTTCACGCGAAAAACGCGCTGGCTTGCGCTGCATTTTTCGCGGCCTCCTCCGTGCGCTGCGCCAGCGCCCGCAGGCACTGCTCCTCTAACAGATGTCGGCTGCCGCGCAGCACCGGATGCTTCGCCACCACCGCGGCCCGGAGCGCCTCACGCTCGTCCTCGGTCAGCGCCAGCCAGGGCGGCTCCCAGGCGGCGCGGAACTGCTGCTCCTCCGCCTTCTCGCGCGCGAACGCCTCTTGCTCGCGCCGCTGCCGCTCCTGCTCCTGCTCCTTGCGCTGCTGCCGGCCCTGCTGCGCTGCCGCCGCCTTCAGCGCGTCGGCCCAGTATTTTTGCACCGCGCCGCTGAACGACCGACACTCCGGCCACTCCTTGCGCAGCACCTGCACCAGCAATGGCAGCAGCGCCTGTAATGGCTCGGCGGTCTGCGTCCGCAGCAGCGCCTGCGCCTGCTCCAGGTCGCGCGGTCCCGGTTGCGCGACCACGCTGTCCGTCCACAGTTTGTAGAAGCAGCGCACCAGGTCGTGCGCCGCCTCGGTGAACTCGGGCGGCGCCGGTGGCGGAGCGTCAGGCGGCAAGCCGCAGACAGCGGGCTCGCTCGGTTCGGCAATTTTTTCCGCCGGCGCTTGTTGAACGGCCTGGAAGTGGACGCGCCAAACGCCCGCCTGCACCTTCTGGAAGCGCTCCGACAACGGCGCCTTTGCCAGAAAGCCGACCTCCTCCAGTTCCAGGATCGCCGGCAGCAACCGCCGCTTCAGGATCGCAACGTTGTCGCTCTCCGTCAGCCCGACGTGGCCACAGGCGAACTCGATCAGGTCCATCGACAATCGCGGCGTGTTGTAGAAGCGCTTGTCCAGAAAACGGTACATGCGCTGGGCAGTCGGCGTCCGCAGCGCGAAAAACAACTCCAGGTTCAGCCGTTTGATGTTGCCGTTCTTCAGACTCTCGTGAAACTGCGGCGTCCAGGTCACCCAGCTCAACGGCGTCGCGCCCGCCTTCTTCGGGCCGCTCACCTGCCGGGCGATCTTGTACGCGCTGATGACGCCGGTTGCCAGTTCCTCCTCGTAACTGCGGCCGGCGGCATCCCACCAGGCGTTCTCATAACGGATGTTCAACGACTTCAGCCGCCGCAGCACACCGCGCAGCCGTTCGTAACTGCGGCCGTTCGGCGCCCAGTGCATGATGTCGAACAGCTGGCTCGGACAATAATGCACCACAGGATCGACGAAGTTGGTGCTGTGCTTGGCGACCCACAGCAGCGCCAGGATCACATGCTCGTCGGCGGGCGTCGGCAGGCCATCCTGCGCCTGCGTCGTCAGCGTGACGCGCTGCGTGACGCGCTGCCGCGTCTTCGCGTCCAGCCGGCTTGACTCGTAGACGATGCTGTCGAGCTTGCGGCCGGCCGCGTCGCTTGGCTGCTGTCGCTGCAGGATCGAAATCGGAAAATCCGCCAAATTCATTTCATCGCGACCGTCCTGGTACGTGCGCTTCAGATTCGGCATCGCTTGATGGTGGGTGAGAATTTTCGATAAGTCAAAAACACACTGACTCACTATTCCAACGTCGGCAGCGCTTCGCAAGAGAGTTTGCGGTTTTGGTGTGGGTTTTCTTCTTTCCGTTTTGGTTCTGGTTTACGCACGGCGCTTGCACGCCGTAAAGTCTGAAATAAGTGGGACTTGTTAAGATTGGTCCGAGCTGAACTGTGCGCGGTCGCACGGGGATCGGGTGCGCCGCCGCACGCGGACGGGCCGGAAAACGTGCCGCCGCCGCACGGCGACGGAATGCGCGACTGCACGGGAACAGCCGCTAAAAGGTGCGCCGCCGCACGGGGATTCGGCTGCGTTTTTCCTGCGCGGCGAAATCAGACATGATTTCGGGGCTGCGCAGCTGCAGCGCAGCTGTAAACGAGCCCGATGCGCAGCTGCGCCGGCCGCCAACCATCAGCCGGGGCGGCTCATCGACAAAGATCCACGATCATCCGCGCACATTTTCCGGGGACGGGCAGACGCCGCTCAACGCAAGTTCACGATCCACCGCGCACATTTCAGGAGGCGCCGAACAACAACTTCGTAGGACGGCTCTCCAGAGCCGTCGGGACGGCTCTGGAGAGCCGTCCTACGAAGTTGTTGTTCGGCGCCTCCATAGCGATCAGCGGCGCGACAACATCGAGCCGAAGATGATCGCCCCCAGTGCCAGGAAAATCAGCAGAAAGATACTGGTCGAAATGCTCAGGAACCACGTCGCGGTGTTGTTCTCCGGCGTCTCCAGCTTCGCCAGCGCCCGGCCCAGCTCGCGCTCCACCTCGGCACGCAGCGCCGGCGCGAAGACACGCCAGTGCAATGTTACGTGGAACAGCGCCGGGAAGGCGTCCAGCTCCACGACGGCCGGCTCGCTCAATCCGAGCGTGGTAGCCGGGCGCGGCGGCGTGGCGGTGATGGCGGTGTCGTCGGCACCGACGGCCGCCGCCGCCGGGCTGGCGACCTGGATGGTGTAGCGGTCGCCGACCCGGCTGGCGCTCAGGCCGAGGTGCTCCAGCGTCTCCAGGAAGGTGCGTTCGAGTTCCTCCGGCTCGACGTTGTAGACGACGGTGCTGCGGCCGCGCCACCAGAGCAGAAACGCGCCGCCACCCAGCACCACCAGGAAGTAGAACAGCCAGATGCCCCACCACAGCGACCAGATGTCGTGCAGCGTCTGGCCCGGCGACGGCCGGCCGAAGGAGAACTCGAACAGGTTGCGATGATACTGGCCGCTGAGGACCGCCGGGCCGACCACCAGCAGGAAGCCGGACGACGCGAACAGCAGACCGACGAAGTCCCACGCACCGTTGACCATGAGCGGCCGCAGTCGGCGGTTAATCAGGCCGAGCACGCCACAGTAGACGCCGATGGGGAACAGGAAGACCGCGAGCAATAGGAGAAACAACGGCGGCTCCTCGACAGGGGAGGTTCGACCCGGCCGACCGGGTAAGACACGTATTCTATGCGGCGGTGCGGGTTAGGGTCAATCAGCGGTCACAAGCGCGCTTGACGGGGCGCCCGACGACGGCTACAAGGCGCGGCCTGATTTTCCGTGAGGCAGACAGGAATGTCTGCCCCACGGAAGAACGGCAGACAGGAATGTCTGCCCCACGGCAAGCAACCCCCAGCCGCAAGGAGGAACGCGATGACCCATTGCCTGAAACGCTCCCGCTGGTTGGCCTCGCTGGGCGTGGCCTGCTGCACGTTGTTGTTCCCTTACGGGTCGGCGGTCACCACCGCCCAGGACAAGGCGCCGCCCGGCGACCGCCTGCACCAGCCTTTCACGGTGGCGACCATCGACGAGGCCCCGGAGGGCCAGCGCCTGCTGGAGCGCACCAAAACCAACCTGAGCGTCGGCAAACTGTACGAGCAGGTCGTTGGCAACGATGGCGTCGGCGGCCTGTGGGAGCAGGTGAAGTTCGTGTCGCCGGCCGGCAAACGCCTGGCGTACACTGCGACCATCAAGACGGCGCTGGGCGATGTTGTGCTCGAACTGTGGCCGGACGTGGCCCCGAACCACGTGCGCAACTTCGTGGCCCTGGCGCGCGCCGGCTATTACAATGGCCTGGGCTTCGACCGCACCGAGTTGACGCAGGTCGAGGGTCAGCCGCTGGAGTGTCTGTACGCCGGCTGTCCGGAGGGCACGGGCGACGCGGGCCTGGGCAGCATCGGCTACTGGATGAAGCCGGAACTGAGCAAGGCGGTCAAGCACGAGCCCGGCACGGTCGGCGCCTACCACGAGGAGGAGGTGGAAACGGCGGCCTGCAAGTTCTACATTACCCTGAGCACGGCCCCGTACAAGGATGGCGAGTTTTCGGTGTTCGGCAAGGTCACGCAGGGGCTGGACGTGCTGCGTGCCATTCGGGGCCGACCCGTACACCAGGACGACCTCAAGGATCGGCCCGTGGAGCCGGTCGTCATGCAGTCCGTGACGATCGACTGCCGCGAGGTCGAGGCGGCACCGCCGCGGTAACGAAGGGAAGTGTCCGATGGCCGGCAACGTGACCAAGCAGCAGATCGACGACGCCCAGAAGGACATCGACCTCGCCAGCAAGACGTACACCGTCGAGCTGACGACGAGCATGGGGCCGATTCGCCTGCAGTTCTACCCGGACGTGGCGCCCGGCCACGTCAAGAATTTCATCGCGCTGGCACAGACGGGCTTCTATAATGGAGTGACATTCCACCGGGTCATCAAGGGATTCATGAACCAGAGTGGCTGTCCGCACGGCACCGGCATGGGCGACGCGGGCTACAAGCTGAAGGCCGAGTTCAACAAGATGCCGCACGAGGACGGCACGCTGTCGATGGCACGCGGTCCGAGTCACGATTCAGCCGGTTCGCAGTTCTTCATCTGCGCCGGCCGGCAACGAGGTCTGGACAACGAGTACACCGTTTTCGGCAAGACGGCGGACGCGGAATCGCTGGAGACCGTCCACAAGATTAACAACGTCAAGACCAGTGGCTCCCCCAATGACCGGCCGCTGCAGCCGGTGGTCATCGAGAAGGCGACGGTGACGGAGCAGGCGAAGTAAACCATGTGCGAATCACACACGGCCCGCGTCGCGAGGCTGGGAGGGGACCCACGCAAAGGGAAGTTGTGAACCTGGTCAGGCCGGAAGGTGCAGCCATAAGCAGCGGACCCTTGTGCAGTGGATCAGCCTCTCTCAGCCATCCCGGTGCGGGCTCGTGTATTTCTTCTGCCGGCGAGCGGGGTCGCGTCAGCGACCCGTGTTTCCAATTCACGGGGCGCTGACGCAACCGCGCTCGCCTCACACAGCGGAGCCCGCCACGTGAGGACCACGCATCATGGCAAAACGGAAGCCCACCTCCGACAACGGCGAGGAATCCCCGGTTGAGTCCCCCGGCTACACCGTCCTGGCCCGCCGCTACCGCCCGCAGCTGTTCGGCGATCTCGTCGGCCAGGAAGCGGTCGCCCAGGCCCTGAGCAACGCCATCACCAGCGACCGCGTCGCCCACGCCTACCTCTTCACCGGCGCCCGCGGTGTCGGCAAAACGAGCACCGCCCGCATCCTCGCCAAGGCGCTCAACTGCGAACAGGGCCCGACCGTCACGCCCTGCGGTGTCTGCGACAGCTGCCGCCGCATCGCCGCCGGTGAGGACGTGGACGTGCTCGAGATCGACGGCGCCAGCAACCGCGGCATTGACGAGGTGCGCGAAATTCGTCAGAACGTCCAGTACCTGCCGCAACATTCACGATACAAAATATTTATCATTGATGAAGTGCATATGTTGACGGCCCCGGCGTTCAACGCCCTGTTGAAAACGCTGGAGGAGCCGCCGTCGCACGTCAAATTCATCTTCGCGACCACCGAGGCGCAGAAAATCCCCGTCACGATCCTGTCGCGCTGCCAGCGCTTCGACTTCGCCGGCATCAGCACGCCACGCATCGTCGCACGGCTGCGCGACATCGTGCGCAGCGAACAGATGAACGCCGACGACGAGGCGCTGGAACTGGTCGCGCACCGCGCCGGCGGCTCCATGCGCGACGCTCAGTCGCTGCTCGATCAACTTTTAGCGTTCAGCAAGGACAGGCTGACGGCGGCCCGCGTCCACCAGCTGCTCGGCACCGCCAACGAGGAGCGCGTCGCCAGCCTGGCCGCCGCGGTCCTGGCGCACGACGGCAAACAGGCCCTGGAACAGCTCGCCCAGGCCGCCGACCAGGGGCTGCAACTCGGCGAACTGCTCGACCAGCTCATCGAATACTGGCGCGACCTCATGGTGGTCAACTGCTCCGGCGGTGAGGTGCAGCCGCTGAGCGTCACCGGCGCCCAGCGCGACGCCCTGAAACAGCAGGCGAAAGCGCTGTCGCTGGACACCATCCTGGCCGGCCTGGACGTGTTGGTCAGCAGCAAGAATCGGCTGCGCTCCAGTCAGCACAGCCGCGTCCTCGTCGAGATGGCACTGGTGCGGCTCAGCCGGCTGCTCGACCTGGTGCCGCTCGGCCAGCTGGCGCAGTGGCTGACGCAGGGTGGCACGCCGCGCCCGGCCGCTGCCCCGGCCCCAATCGCGCCCCGCCCCGCCAGCCCGACGGCGGACAGCGGGGTAAAAAAAAAGCCGCTGAACGGCACAGGTGAGCCCGCCTCAACCACTGCCGCTGTGCTACCGTTAACGCGGGAGACGTTGGGGCTGGTGTGGAGCGAAACCTTGGCGAAAATCGGGCCTACGCTGGCCCATGAACTGAAGAATAAGGCAGAGCCTGCAATTTTCGGGCCAAACACTCTGGTAATTCGCTTTCCGAGCCGCTATAATCCCCAAAGAGATCGCTGTCAGGAGTCGGCGAACACTGCCAGGCTGGAAAAAGCGCTCCGCGAGATCACGGGGCAGCCTTGCACCCTGCGGTTCGACACTCTGACGGAGACCTCGACAACCAGCGCCGGCCCCGCGGCTGCGGGTGCGGACTCGGAAACCGCACAGGCGCGCTCTCGACGTCACAAACAACAGGCGGAGCAGCTGCCGCTGCTGAAGAGCGCCCTGGAGGTGCTGGGCGCCCAGGTCGTCAGCATGGATGACGACTTCGGCGCCGCGCCGCCCCCTGCGGACAAACCCCCTGGGCCCGACCCGGGGCAACCTTGAGGAGGCCTGACCATGTTCAAAGAGATCGGCCAGCTCGCCAGCCTGATGCGCAACCTGCCGAAGATCCGCGAGGAGGTCGGCCAGATGCAGGAGCGCCTGGGCAAGATCGTCGTGGACGGCGACGCCGGCGCCGGCATGGTCAAGACCCGGGTCAACGGCAAGATCGAGTTGATCGCCTGCACCATCAGCGAGGAAGCGCTGCAGCTGAACGACCGCGAGATGCTCGAAGGGCTCATCAAGGCGGCGGTCAACCAGGCCATCCAGAAGGCCCGCGAACAGGTCGCCGAGGAGACCGGCAAGATGGCGTCCAACCTCGGTCTGCCGCCGGGCATGAACTTGCCTGGGATGGCGTGAGGTGACGTGTCGGAGCCCGAGCGCCAGCGCGGTGGCCGCACTGCCCCGCGCTGGCGCTCGGGCTCGGACGAAGAGCGGTTCGCCCGGGGGTGGTGGTCGTGGTCACGGAGCCGTTGGACGCGATTGCCCGTCTGGTCCAGGAATTGACGCGGCTGCCCGGCATCGGGCCCAAGACGGCGGAGCGGTTGACGCACCATCTGCTGCTCGCCGAGCGCCAGCAGGTGCTGGACCTGGCGGACGCCCTGCGCGGCATCAAGGATCACGTCCACGCCTGCAAGGAGTGCCACAATCTCACGGAACAGGAACTGTGTAACCTGTGCCGGGACGAACGCCGCGACCGTGGTCTGCTGTGTGTTGTCGAACAGGCACGGGACTTGACAGCCCTGGAGCGCACGGGTACATACCGCGGCCTCTACCACGTGCTCGGCGGCCGGCTGGCGCCGCTGGAGAACATCGGCCCGGAGCAATTGACCATCGATTCGCTGCTGCGGCGCGTGCAAAAGGGACAGGTACGCGAGATCATCATGGCGACCAACCCAACACTCGAAGGCGACGGCACGGCGCTGTATCTGTCAAACGTGCTGGCGGGAACGGGTGTGAAGATCACGCGATTGGCACGAGGTTTGCCCTCCGGGTCGGTACTTGAGTTCGCCAACAGTCAGATGCTCGCCGATGCGTTGGAAGGGCGGCGGACGTTTTAACGTGGGGCAGGCTTTCCAGCCTGCCATGCGAGAGGGCAGGCTGGAAAGCCTGCCCCACAGGAAGACAGAAATGGCCTTCATCCTAACTGGGAGTGCTTGAACCATGGGACCGGGCATGGGCATGGGGATGCAGATGCGGCCGGAGCAGCGCCAGATGATGATTCTGGCCCCCCGCATGATCCAGTCGATGGAGATTTTGCAACTCCCCATCATGGCGCTGCAAGAGCGCATTCAGCAGGAACTCCAGGAGAACCCCGTGCTGGAGCTGAAGGAGACGCCGGTCGAGGATGCGCCCAACGGCGAGTTCGACGACTTCTCCGCCGACGCGGTGGCGCCGGATCGCAAGGACGTGGCCGACCCGCGCAGCGAACTGGTCATCGACGGCCAGAACGGCAACCAGGAAGACTTTGACCGGCTCGACCGCCTGCTGGAGATCAACAAGGACTGGGCGGATCACTTCAACGAGGAGCGCCGGCCGAGCAGCAACCGCATCGACGAGGAAGGCGACAAGAAGCACGACTTTGAGCAAAACATGGCCTCACGGCCCCAGTCGCTGCACGACTACCTCGGCGAACAGCTCGCCTACCTGGACGCGACGCCGCGGCAGATGGAGCTGGCGCGGTTCCTGCTGACGCACCTGGACGAGAACGGCTACCTGTCCACGCCGCTGGAAGAGGTGGCCCTCGGCTGGTCCGAGCCGTTGACGACGGCGGACCTGGAGGACGCGCTGCACCTGATTCAGAAGCTGGACCCGCCCGGCGTCGGCGCCCGCAAGCTGGAGGAGTGCCTGCTGCTGCAGCTGACGCCGGAGACGCCGTTCCGCGACGTGCTCCGCACCCTCGTCGAGCACCACCTCGACGACATTCGCTACAATCGGCTGCCGATCATCCAGAAGCGCACCGGCTTCGACCTGGACCTGATCCAGGAGGCGATCGCGGCGCTGAAGCGGCTCAACCCGCGGCCGGGCGCACAGTTCCTGTCCAACAGCACGCAATACGTGGTGCCGGACATCCTCGTCGAGCAGGACGAGCACGGCGAGTACAAGGTCAAGCTGATGGACGACTGGACGCCGAACATTTACATCAGCAAGCGCTACATCGAACTGTACCGCGACAAGGCGGCCGACCCCAAGGCGAAGGAATATTTGAAGCGGAAGATTCAGGCGGCGCAGTGGCTGATGGAGTCCATCGAGCAGCGGCGGAGCACGCTGGAGAAGGTGACCCGGGCGATTATCCAGCACCAGCGGGCGTTCCTGGACAACGGGCCGGAGCACATCGAGCCGCTGAAAATGCAGCAGATCGCCGACCAGGTGAAGGTCCATGTGACGACGGTGAGCCGGGCGGTGGACGACAAGTGGGTGCAGACGCCGCGCGGCGTCTTCCCGCTGAAGCGTTTCTTCGGCGGCGGCAAGATGACGGCCAGTGGCGAGGTCGCATGGGAGACGATCAAGCAGAAATTGCTGGAGATCATCGGCAACGAGGACAAGTCGGAGCCGCTGTCCGACGAGGACCTGGTGAACAAGCTGATGGAGTCCGGCTTCCCGGTGGCGCGGCGGACGGTGACGAAGTATCGCAAGATGCTCAAGATTCCGTCGTCGCGGCAGCGGAAGGTGTGGACGAAGTAGGTTGGAAGTTGGGCGCAGAATCTGTTGAGGCTGCGCCCTATCTTTTTCCCGGATGATGGGGCAAAAGCATGGTTGTTGAGATCGTATTCCGGAACCGGAATGGGATCTATGACAACCCCCAACCACCTATCCAAGATGGTGCCCCAATAATCCTGGTGCAAAGAGGGGTAGCTCTCGTTGGGCAATGGTGTGCTGAGGTTGGGGGATTCATCCACCCGAGCAACCAACGCGAACTTGAGAAAGAAGCCTTGCGTGCGATCCTGACCGCGTACCCCGAAGTGGATCTCACTGCCAATGAGATTCAAACCTTCACCTGTCCTGACTCGATTTCCGGTCGGTTCAACTGGAACTGGGATTGAAACAGGAGTCTACCTCCATGACAGTCGCGGCCATACCGGCACCACAGTCCCAGATCCGCCAGGGATTGCCCGCTGACGTTCGGAGGGCCGGCCGCGTGTACGCCATCGCGTTCGACATGGACATTGACGCGCTCCGCACCAACTACGGCGACCCGTACAACAACGCCTATCTCGAAATCCGCCGCGTTCTGCAGCGGCACGGTTTCGCCTGGCAGCAGGGCAGTGTTTACTTCGGCGGTGAGGCCGTGACGGCGGTTACCTGCGTGCTGGCCGCCCAGGATCTCGCCCGGTCGCTGCCGTGGTTCGCGGCGTCGGTGCGGGACATTCGCATGCTGCGGATCGAAGAATTGAATGATCTGATGCCGGCCGTGCAGCAGGTCAGCGGGCAGCCCTGAATACTATTGAGCGGTCGGCCCCCGCTAACCCGTTTACGTTTCGCGCGGATTGAAAGTCACGCGAAACGTAAACGGGTCAGCGGGGGCCGGCCGCTTGAATCAACCTCACTTCTTCTCCACCACCCAGATGTTGCGGTAGTACACCGGGTTGCCGTGGTTCTGCAACTGGATCGGCCCCGGCGTGTTCGCCTCCTTCTGGCCGCCGGCCGTCGGCCCTTGCAACTCGAAGTCCTTGTGGATCACCCCACCGTTGTGCAGCACCGTCACCCTGGCCCGCTGTGCCCGCTTGCCGTCGCTGTCGAAGCTCGCCGCGGTGAAGTCGATGTCATACGTCTGCCACTGCAACGGCGGCAGGCACATGTTCACCATCGGCCCCGCCTGCTGGTAGAAGCCGCCGCACTCATTGTTCGCGCCGCGCAGGCCGAAGCTGTCCAGCACCTGCAATTCGTAGCGGTCCTGCAGATACACGCCGCTGTTGCCGCGGTCCTGGCCGCGGGCGTACGGCATGAACGGCGTGCGGAACTCCAGGTGCATCCGGAAGCTCCTGAACTTCTTCTTGCTGACAATGTTGCCCGGCGCCAGCGGACTGAGCAGGTTGCCCTCCACCACCTTGCCGCGCAGCCACTCGTCCGCGTTTTTGCCGTCGAACAGCACCACGGCATCCTGCGGCGGCTTCTGGCCCAGCGTCGGACTCTTGCGCTCGGTGCGGTTCAGGTCGAATTCCGTCGTGCCGCCGCCGCCGGTCAGCCGGCCGTTCGCGATCTTGCCCGTGAACCCCTTGCCCTTGACCACCACCTGGGCGCCGTCCGTGCTCGCCTGGCCGCCGAAGCGGTGGGTGCCGTCCCAGCCGGCGCCCGGCAAACCGCCCTGGAAAATCACCACGTCGAATTTGCCGCCGCCCAGCGCCACCACCTGGGCGCCGCACTTCTCCACCACATCCTTGATCTTGAGCTTGCCCGTGTACTCGCCCTGGATGCGGTAGTCCGGCCCTGCCTTGGCCGGGTCGGTGAACGTCCGACTCTCTTGCTTCGGCTGCTTCTGGCCGCCCTCCGAGGACAGCCCCGCCAGCGCCAGCACCGCCGCTGTTCCCAGTAACCATCGGCTCATGATGCGCCTCCCTTGATGTTTCGGCCGGGCCGCCTCTTGACGACGCCGACTCTGTCCGTCATTCTCATATTGTCCCCGACTGGGCCTACCTAACATCCTACCAACGCTCCGCCCCGTGAGGAACCTGCCTTGAACCGCTGCCGTATCGCACTGTTGAGCCTGTTGTTCGTGCCCCTGCTGCCGGCCGTCGCCACCGCTGAGGACTGGCCCGGCTGGCGCGGCCCCCGTCTCGACGGCACCTCCGCCGAGAAAAATCTGCCGCTGCGCTGGAGCGCCACCGAGAACGTCGCCTGGAAAACGCCACTGCCCGGCGTCGGCCACTCCTCGCCCGCCATTCAGGGCGACCGCGTCTTTATCACCACCTGCATCCTCGACAAGCTGCAGCGCGTGCTGCTCTGCCTCGACCGCCGCGACGGCAAAATCCTCTGGCAGCGCGTCGTCGTCACGGCGCCGCTGGAGCGCAAACACAAGCTCAACAGCTTCGCCAGTTCGACGCCGGCCGCCGACGGCAGGCACGTCTACGTCACCTTCCTGAACAAGACGGACGCGGTCGTCGCCTGTTACGACTACAACGGCGACCTGGTGTGGAGCAAATCGCCCGGCCAGTTTTTCTCGCCGCACGGCTTCTGCAGCTCGCCGATTCTTTACAAGGACAAGGTGATCGTTAATCTCGACCAGGATCCGATGCCGGGCAAGAAGAAGCAGAACGAGGTTGGCTACATCGTGGCGCTGGACCGCGCGACCGGCGCGGAACGCTGGCGCATCGACCGGCCGCACCGCACGCGCTCGTACTGCGCCCCGCTGATCGTCGCGGCGGCCGGGCGGAGGCAGCTGGTGCTGTCGGGCAGCAAGTGCTTCGCCAGCTACGACCCGGACACGGGCAAACTGCTCTGGATCATGGACGGGCCGACGGAGCAGTTCGTCGCATCGCCGGTCTACGGCAACGGCCTGATCTTCCTGACGGCCGGCTTTCCGACCTTCCACAACCTGGCGGTGCGGCCGGACGGCAGCGGCAACATCACGAAGACGCACGTCGCCTGGCACGAGAGCAAGGTGCGCAAGGAGTGGGCGTCGTATGTGCCGTCGCCGATCGCGCACGGGCCGTGGTTCTTCGTCGTTTCGGACCTGGGCATGGTCCACTGCTTCGAGGCGAAGACGGGCAAGCGGCTGTGGCAGCGGCAACTGGGCGACCACCACAGCGCTTCGCCGGTCAGCGCCGACGGCTACCTCTACTTCATCGCCGATGACGGTGTGACGCACGTCTTCAAGGCGAGCGACCGCTTCGAGCCGGTGGCGCAGAACGACCTGGGCGAGGAGTGCTACACGTCGCCGGCGATCTCGCGCGGCCAGCTGTTCATTCGCACGCAGCATCATTTGTGGTGCATCGGCACGCCGCGCGGCGCCGGGGCGAAATGAGGCAGGAGGTCGCTGGTGGATGACTACGACGCCTTCGTGGACGCCCTCCGCAGCGACCGCGGCAACGACGCCCTGTTCCTGGTGTTCGCCGACTGGCTCGAAGAGCACAGCGACCCGCGCGCCGATCTGGTGCGCTGGCAGGTCGCGCGCGCCCGCCTCGCCGTGGACGACCCCGTCGCGCTCGACCTGGACCGCTGTGAACAGGACTGGCTCCGGGAACATGGGGCGCTGCTGCTGGGCGAACTGGAGCCGCACGCCCTCGACTGGCGGCTGGAGCGCGGCTTCGTGGCCGAGGCGACGGTGGAGGTGTCGGTATACCTGGAGCGGGCCGAGGCGCTGTGCCAGGCGGCGCCGCTGGCGCGATTCCGCGTGGTGACCGACCGGCAGTGCGACGCGGACGGCAACGAGCTGCTGCGCTGCCTGGCGGAACTGCCGCAGCTGGGCCGCGTCCACGCGCTGGAGGTGCAGCGCTGCGCCGTGGATGCGGAGGGTGTGGCGGCGCTGGTGGCGGCCGGCGGCCTGGACGGGCTGGTATTTCTGGACCTGAGTCACAACCTGCTGGGTGACGTGGGGCCGCAGGCGCTGGCGTGGTCGCCGCGGCTGGCGCGGCTGGAGACGCTGGTGCTGCGGCACAGCCTGATCGGCGACCGGGGGCTGGAGGCACTGGCCCGCGCGCCGTATTTGGGCCGGCTGGAAGTGCTGGACCTGGAGGGCAACAGTGTCAGCGACCTGGGGCTGGCGGCGCTGGCCGATGCGCCGTTACTGCCGCGACTGACGACGCTGGACCTGAGAAACAACATGGTGAGCGACCTGGGCGTGCAGGCGCTGGTCGCGGCGGAGCAGCTGGAGGGACTGACGGGCCTGGACCTGGGCGGCAACCACATCACCAACGCGGGGGCGGCGCTGCTGGCGGGCTGTGTCGGGCTGCGGCACCTGCGCGGCCTGGACCTGGGCGGCAATCATCTGACCGGGGCCGGCTGGGGCGAACTGCGGCAGTCGCCGTACCTGGGCCATCTCTTCCACGACCGCCATACCCGCGACGCTTGAGTGCGCCACGGAGCGGCGGTCGGTAAGGCCGGATACCACAGCAAATTCCCCGCAATGAAGACGTTGGGGTCGCCGGCGAAGACGGCCTCCAGGCCATGCTTGATGGTGACGATCCACTCCCATTGCAGCGTATTGTCAGCCATGGGCAGTCCATCGTCTTCGGGGTACTCGATCTCCGCGGTCGGCGTTGCGGGGGTGCTCATGGGAATGTTTCTGGAAGGTGTGGGAGCGCTGAACCACAACCGCATTTTACCCCGTGGGCCGCCGACGGTGATAGGCCAGGTGGTTTCGGACGGCGTCAACCCTCCACGCGCTGGCTGCCCAGTTGCCAACGCTGTGTTATTATTTCTTTGGCGGCAGATGATCACCCTGCTTAATCGCGGTACAGAGAGAGGACATTCATGAACAACCACGAGTTCGCTGCCGGAGCGGTCATCTTCCGCGTCGGCGACCCGGGCACGCGCGCCTACCTGATCCACACGGGCAATGTGGAGTTGCTCCGCGGTGGTGCCGACCACCCGGTGCGGCTGGCGCTGCTGGGCCCGGGTGAGGTCTTCGGCGAAATGAGTCTGGTCGAGGAGCGGCCGCACAGCCTGACCGCGCGGGCGGTGCGCGCGGTCGTGGCCGAGGGCATGACGCGCGACGAGTTCGAGCGAGCGCTCACCGCCGACCCGGCAAAGTTCCGCGTCTACCTGCGGGCGCTGTTCGAGCGGCTCCGCACCATGGCGGCCCAGGCCGGCAGCCTGGCGCTCGCTGGCCCGGTGTGCGTGGCACCAAGCGTCAGCATCCATCCGCTGACCCGCCGCGCCGCGGCGACGCTGCCCATCGACGGTCTGACCGTCACCAAGTTTCCGTTCCGCATCGGCCGCGCCGACCAGCAGCACGAATGGGACGCCGCCGACCTCAACGACCTGTGGCTGATCGATCAGGTGCCGTTCAACGTCTCGCGCACCCACGCTCAGCTCGACCTGCAGGACGGCGCCGTCGTGATCCGGGACCGCGGTTCACGCCTGGGGATCTACGTCAACGAACAATCCATCGGCGGCGCCAGCCTTCACTGGCAGTCGGTGCTCGAGGATGGCGACAACGTCGTCATCCTCGGCGGCTCGCTGTCGCCGTACCAGTTTCGCGTCCATGTCGAACACAGTAAGCCATGATCCACAGATGGCACAGCTGGCACAGATAAAAAACCAATTAAGAGGTCTTTATCTGTGCCAGCTGTGTCATCTGTGGATCGAATTCTTCTCAGCCGTCCACCACCGAATCGAACACGCGCACCCCCGCCCAGTTGTCCTGGTTCTCGGCGATGAACTGCTCGTGCCGCGGCGCCTCCTGATACTGGTCGTGCGCCGCCTGCTCGGTGAAGACCAGGTGCAGCGCCACGTCGAAGTCGCGGACGTTCACCGCACGGTCGAGCGCCTCTGCCAGCGTGCCCGCCGCGAAGAACAACGTGCCGGGGTGCCCCGTCAGATACTGCTTGCACGCCGCCACCAACTTCGCCTTCGCCGCGGCGGAACGGTCCTTCAGCGCGAAATAAACGTTGTGTACCAGCATGTTCAGCGCCTCCGGTTTGGGAAGGGGATTGACCACCGCTTGCAGGTGCTCCCAGCTCCGCAGGAACAGGTCCTGGGCGTGGTTCTGTTCCGCCTCGTTCAGCGGGGCGTTACTTTCCGCGAACAACTGCAACTGGTAGATGGGCCCGGGCGGGTCCACGGCGTCCGCGCTCGTCGTGCCGTGCCAGCGGTCCAGCAAGCGGCGGATGGCCTGTTCGTGCCGGCCGAGGGACAACTCCGTCCCACCGATGCGGGGATGCAAGGGACGGCCGCCGCGGTCGAACTCCGCGAACACCAGGTAGCCCGAACGGTGGCCGGGTTTGACCAGCCAGACCACCCCGTATTCGACGGGCGTCGCGCCGCCGCTGCGATACGTCTGTTGCTTTTCGACGACCCAGCCCTGGGAGGTGTAACAGCGCGTCAGGTCGTGCCACCCCGGGAACGGATAGTCCAGGGACAGGATGGCCTGCTGCCCCCCCTGACGGTAGGACCACACGCCGGAGAATTCGCCGAAGGCACTGCCGGCATTGCGGTTCGCTCTGGAGAACTGTTCACGCTGCCAGCCCCCCAGCTGCTCCGGGAGCGTGTCCTGGTTCAGCCGCTCCACGACCGGGCCGACGCGATCCTCCGCCGCGGTGCCGGTGCCCTCCGCCGCCGGGCCGTTCAGGAACACGCCCAGCACGCCCAGCGCCCCGAACGCGGCCGTCGTCACCCAGGGGCCGAGTCCGAGTCCGGCCGCCTCCGGCGCCGGCGCTTCGCCCGGCGTCGGCTCCGGTGCCGGGCGCGCCCTGCCCCCCCCGGCCAGCAACGCCAGCAAGCGGTCGCTGCTCCAGACCAGCAGCAGCACCAGGCCGAACAGCCCCAGGCCCAGAGCGTCGTGGCGCCAGCCGCTCGCCAGGTCGATGCCGCGCCGCGAGAACAGGTAGGCGATGACCACCACCCGGGTCACGTTGGCCGCCAGGACCCAGACCACCGCCGCGGCCAGCAACAGCAGCCCCCAGAGCAGCGGCCGACGAACCCAGAACACGAACAGCAACGTACACGCCACGACCGAAAACAGCGAGTTGATGCCGGCGCAGGCCTCCTCGACCAGCAGCCGGCGGCCGCTGATTTCCACCACATGGCCGTCCATGACGTGGAAGATACCCAGCAGGTCCAGCACCCCGCTGCTGCAACCGCTGGTGAACGATTGCAGACCGAGGATCAGGTTGCGGTCCAGCTCAAACGGCGGCGGCACGACGAGCCACAACAGCACCCAGGCCGGCAACGCCAGACGGAACAGCCGCAGACCGCCCACCCCGACCAGGACCGCCGCCAGCAGCACCAAAGCGGCGATCGTCCCGAGCCAGGAAGAGTTGAGCAGCACCGCCGTCGCCGTCAACAGCCAGGCCAGTGCCCCGAGGCTGTAACCCAGGCCGCGGTTGCCGGGGGGCAGCTGCCTGAGCGCGTGCAGCCGCTGCCAGGCGAGGGCGGCCGCTCCGAGCAGCACCACGGGGAAGAACTGGTAGTGCGGCCGCAGCCACAGCTGCCGGCCGTGGCTCAGCAGCAGCGGCACCAGGGCCACCGCCACGGCCAGCGCCGCGGCCACCACCGGCCAGGATATGGGAGGCCCTTTGCCCTGTTCGGCCTCGTGTACGGGAGTTTCAACGCTCGACATGAGGACACTCGGGGTTGTGGTGATTGCCGGCGAACCGAGGGTGTCGGCGACCGAAGGGCGCGGTCAACCCTTGGTTTTGGACCTGGCGGCCAGCTGGTCGGCCCGGCTCCGGTGCCTGGCGGCCAGGTCGGGCACGTCCAGGTGCTCGTACACCGTGGCCAACCGGCGGTGCAGGGCGGGGTTATCCGGGGTCTTGCTCACGGCCGCCAGCAGGTCCGGGAGGGCCTCCTCCCATTTCCCCATTTTAATGTAAATCTGGCCGCGCGTGTCGCGGTAGTTGGGCTGGTCGGTTTTCTTCAGCACCTGGTTGATGATCTGCAGGGCACGCGGCAGGTCAGGCGGGTCGGCGTCCGCCAGGTGCATGGCCAGGGTGTTGGCGACCTCGATCAGGTGGGGAGCCAGCTGATACGCCTGCTTCCAGTAGACGCCCGCCTGTTTCTTGTCGCCGCGCTGCCAGGCGTCCACGCCGAGGGCGAAGTGGGCGACGCCCTGGGCCTTGCCGTCGGTCAGCAAGCCCTGCAAGGCGGCGCGGGCCTTGTCGGCGTCCGGCCCCTTGGCGGTCGCGGCGGCCAGCAAGCGATTCACCAGCACCAGGTTGGTCGGGTCATTGGCCAGCCCCTTCTCGACCAGCCCCAGTTGATCCTGGGCCTTTTCCCCCTTCACCTGGACCTGATAATCGCACCAGTCGGCGTAGACCTGGGCGAGCGCCTGTTTGTAGAGGGGGGCCTTGGTGGTGTTCCAGCCCCCCTCCAGGATGGTCACCGCTTCCTCGAATTGCCGCAGGACCAGGACAGCCCGCATCCAGTGGACGCGGGCCGCGTGGTCGTAAACGTTCGTCTTGACCCGTCCCTGGAACACCTTGATCGCCGACTGGGCCTGGGCGCGGGCGCTCTCCAGGTTGCCGCGGGCGTAGTACAACTGGGCCAGGGGGACGCGAAACTCCGGTAGCGTCCGGGCCGCCCGCAGCAGGTACGGTTCCGCCAGGTCCGGTTGGCCCTCCGCCCAGTACACGCTGCCGAGCAAGCCGTGGGCCAGTTCGCGGTTCTTCACCTCGCCCTGCAGGGCCCGCAGCAGGTGGGCCAGGGCGATCTGACGCAACGCCTTCGTCTCCGGAGTGATCTGGAGCGTGCGCACCGCGAACCACAGGTGCGCTTCACCGTAGCCCTGGCGGTCCGGCGGCGCCAGCTGCCGCATGACCAGCCTGGTGCGCTCCGTCTGGCCCAGAGCCTCGGCCGTCAGCGCCAGTTCGTAGAGGACTTCCGGCCGCTCCGGGTTCTGGGCGCACACCCGCTCGAAGCAGGTCATGGCCAGAGCATATTCCCCGGCCCGGTAGGCGGCTCGGCCCTGTTCCAGGTAGCGCGACTCAACCTCGTGGGCCGGAGCCGTCAGACTGAACGCCGCCAGCACGATCAGCCCAACGCCGGCGAGCAGCGCCGGCAATCCTTGCAGGAACAGGCGGAACGTCACGCCGCGAAACCACAGCCGGCAGCGCCGCCATGAACCTGTCAGCAGGTGGCTCAGCGGCCGCGTGAAGTGCTGGTTCCAGGCACGTCCCCAGCCCCGCAGCCGGCGCGCCATTCGCGAAAGGGATTTCATGCTCGCTGCTGTGCCCCGGTGTCCGTCTCTGGGAAGGAATTTGCTCAACTCAAATTGTATGAAGGTATTTCCAGAGCAGATGAGTCTGCGGTGAAGATTGTATGAGGAGGCGGCAGAACCCGCATCCCCCACCCCCTTACCTCGCCTTGTGAGAAGACCCGCGTTGCGGTATCGTGCCGCACCGGACGCCGCCGGGAGCGTCCGCGCCAGGAGGGCCGTCGGTGATCGCAGCTGCCGCCACGCACGCCCCAAAACCGCTCACGCTGCTGGTGCCGCTCGTCGCCGTCGCCATCGCCGCGGCCGGCGCCCTGCCCTACGCCGGCGGCTGGAACGACGGCAGCCGCCTGGCCACGGTCGAGTCCCTGGTGGACCGTCACACCCTGGCCATTGACGATTCCGTCTTCGTGCAGGTGCCTGGCGACCTGTCGCAGCCTCCCTATCCCGCCACCGACCCCGGCACGCGCGCTCACGGCACCTACGACAAACTGCTGATCCGCGGCCATTTTTACTCGGACAAGCCCGCGATCATCTCGATCCTGATGGCCGCGGTTTACCAGGTGTGGGAACTGTGCGGCGGCCCGACCGCCGCCGAGCGCCCGGACCTGTTTTGCCTGCTCATGACCATCACGACGAGCGGCCTGGCCTACGCCGTGGCGTGCGGTGGTCTCTGGCTGCTGGGCGGACGGCTGGGCCTGGCGCCGGGCCTGCGGTCGCTGTGGACGGCCGCGTTCGCGCTGGCGACAACGGCCCTGCCGTACACGCGGCACGTCAACAACCACATCCTGCTGCTGGGCGTCACGGCACTGCTGTTCGTTCAGCTGCAAACGCTGGCGGCGGAGAGCCGGGCCGGTCGCGTCCGTCCGAGGTGCATGGTGTGCATCGGCGGGCTGGCGGGGCTGGCGTACTGCCTGGACCTCGGTATCGGGCCGGTCCTGCTGCTGTGCCTGGGGCCGCTGCTGCTGTACCGCTGCCGCCGTGTTGCGCCGCTGGCCTGGTGCATCCTCGGGGCGCTGCCCTGGTTGGCGGCGCACCACACGCTGAACTACCTCATCGGCGGCACCTTCAAACCGATGAACACGGTGCCGGAGTATTCGCAGTGGCCGGGCTGTCCATTCACGCCGGCGAACATGACCGGCTTTCTGCGGCACGAGGGCTGGGAGTTGCTCGTGTACGCGCTGGCGCTGCTGTTCGGCAAGCACGGCTTCATCGGACACAACCTGCCGTTGTTCCTGGCGCTGCCGGGCGTGTGGCTGCTGCGCGACCGGCTGTGGCGCGACGCGGAACTGCTGTTCGCGCTGGCGTGGTGCGGCGGCTGCTGGCTGTTGTACGCGGCGTTTTCCAACAACTATTCAGGCTCGTGCTGTTCGATTCGCTGGTTTGTGCCGCTGTTGGTGCCGGGGTTTTACGTCCTCGGCCTGCTGCTGCGCGAGCGGCCCGAGTGCCGGTGGGACTTCGCGGTGCTGAGCGGCGGCGGTGTCGTGCTGGCGGCGATCATGTGGTGGCACGGGCCGTGGTGGGGCCGCATGGTGCCGCTGGTCTGGCCGGTGCAGGGGCTGACGCTGGCCGGCTGGCTCATCGTCCACGTCTGGCGCCGGCGGCTGGAACGAGGGCAAACCGCGGCAGCGCCGGAACCGCTCGCCGCACGGGCCGCTTGACCCGGCCGGAGGGAGAAGGGCATGAACGTCACGCACATGCGCCGCATTGACCGCTGGCTCGGCACGCCAGTCTGTTTCCTGCTGACCTGCTGGCGCCGGCTGTTTGGCCGTCGTCCACCCGCCGCGGAGCGAAAGCCGCGCTCCATTCTGTTCATCAAACTCGCGGAGCAGGGCTCGACCGTGCTGGCCCAGTCCGCTCTGCGTGCCGCCGTCGAGCGCGTCGGCCGCGATAACGTGTATTTCTTGCTGTTCGCCGAGAATCGGCCCATCCTGGACCTGCTCGAACTGGTGCCGCCGCGGAACGTCATCGCCATCGACGCCCGCGGTCTGTGCGGGGCGGTGGTTGGGGCGCTGCGGGCGCTGTTTCGGCTACGTCGGTTGCACGTCGAGGCGGCGCTGGATCTGGAGTTCTTCGCCCGCTCCTCGGCAGCGCTGTGCTACCTGAGCGGCGCCCGCTGGCGCGTCGGTTTCCACAGCTTCGGCAACGAGGCCGCCTATCGCGGCGACCTGCTGACACACCGTCTGTCCTTCAACGCCTACCTGCACACGAGCCAGACGTTTCGCCTGCTGGTCGAGGCGCTCGACCGGCCCGCGGCGACGCTGCCGACGTTCCCGCTGGTGCCCGCGGCGCCGGAGCCGGCGGCCGCGTCGTTCGCGCCGGCGGCCGAGGAACTGGCGGAGGTGCGGCAACTCGTGGGGCAGACATTCCTGTCTGCCAACCTTTCAAAGATGGCAGACAGGAATGTCTGCCCCACGACACCGACCCAACTGTTCCTGCTCAACGCCAACGCCAGCGACCTGGTGCCGCTGCGCCGCTGGGCCGACGACCGCTATGTCGAACTGGCCCAGCGGCTGCTGAAGCACTACCCCGACGCCAGCGTCCTGTTCACCGGTGCTCCCGCGGAGGAGGAAGCGGCCGCGGCGCTGGTGCGGCGCGTGGGTTCGCCGCGCTGCGGCTCGCTGGCCGGCAAAACCACCCTGCGCCAGCTGCTGGTGCTGTACTGCCTGGCGGATGTGCTGGTCACCAACGACAGCGGCCCCGCTCACTTTGCGACGCTGACGCCCGTTGACGTGGTGGTGCTGTTCGGTCCGGAGACGCCGTGGTTGTTCGCCGCCGTGTCGCCGCGCACGCACCCGCTCTGGGCCGGCCTGGCGTGCAGCCCGTGCGTCAGCGCCTTCAACGACCGCCACTCGTCCTGCCGCGACAACGTGTGCATGCAGCACCTCAGCGTCGGCCAGGTGTTCGAGGTGGTGTGTCGGGTATACGAGGCCCGCGCCGGTCGGGGGCAACGGCTGGCCGCCTGATACGGCGCGGCGCATCGGTCATTCGTTCCGCCCGAAGTACAGGTGCTGCGGAATCAGGTCGAAGCACGGCAGTTCGATCAGCGGGTGGTTCAGGAACCCCACCATCGGGTCGGCGACGAGGAAATACGACACGAAGACGCGCGCGAAGTACACGACCCACACGAGGAACAGCAGCGTGAACAGGATGCGATGCACCGCCCAGCGCACCGTCAGCCGCGCCCACCAGCCGACGCCGATCGGCGCCGCCGTCGGCACGATGGTCAGCTGGAGTTTGTCGAACCAGCGGGCGAGGACCGGGTGCAGTTCACCGTGCGTGACGGTGCCGCGCCGCAACGCCTTCAGCACCGCCGAGCGGTAAATGACTGCCGCCACCCAGCGCAGCAGCAGCAGCAGCGGGAACAGCACGAACAGGCTCCAGCGCCAGAACTCCTCACGGAACGCCTGCAATGCCTGCTGCGGCGACAGGTCGGCCCGGTTGGGCGTAAAATGCTCCGCGAACGCATTGAGCCGGATGCCCATGAACACCAGGGACGCGAAGACGATCAGCGCCGCCAGACCGACATAGGCCCCCAGCCGCGCCCGGATCAGCCGCCAGACGAAGCGGAACTCGAAGAACGCCCGCGCCTGGCCGGTCGCCGCCTGGTGCACCTGGGCCATCGGCACGTAGAACAGCGCGGCGATCAGCAGCACGCCGCCCGTGAAGTAGAAGACCGCACCGTAGCCGGACTGCTCGTAGCCCTTGTGGAACGAATTCAGCCAGCCGAACTCCCAGCCGGCCAGCATGAACAGGCAGCCCCAGCCCAGGAGCAGCGCGTCACACAGCAGCGCCTCCGCGCCGAGGCGCGCATTCCGCCAGAACGAACCCAGTGGCACCGACAGCACCCGGCCGAGCTGCCGTAGCGGTCCCGCAGGCAGGCCGCCCGGCCCCGGCCGGCGCAGCACCTCGCCGATGCGCTCGCGCCAGAAGAACCGTGGCCGCGGCACTGGACCGTCCGGGCCAAGCGTGTCGCAGAATTCGCGGAAGGACATCTGCTGACGCAGGGGGCTGCGCCGCCACCAGCCGCGCAGCACCACGGCCTGCATCCAGCGGTAGGTCCAGCCGACGACCACCACGGCGGTGAAATAGCTCAGCACGAACACGCCGGTGAAGCACAGCGTCGCGCCGACCAGCCAGCGCCACAGCCAGCCGGCCGTCGCGCGCAGGCCGTGCAGCAGCACCGCGTCCGGCGGCTTCCGCGCCGCGGTGGGTCGAACCGGTTCCAGGGGCAGCGCCTCCTCGATCAGCTCGGCGTGCTCGGCCTCCTCGACTGGCGGCAGCACTTCCTCCACCAGCGTGGCCTGTTCGACGACCACGACCGAGAGGGACGGGACCGGCGGCGCCGGCAGTGCCTGGGGGATGGGCAGGACTTCAGGGAATTCTGACGGGTTCACGCGATGGCCTCCTCGAAGGCGGCGGCGCCGGGGTCAGCGTGCGGCGTCGCGAAGCCCATGATGTGGCCGACGGTTGCTGCGATGCCGGCCTGCTGCCGCAACCGATCAACGGCCAGGACGCGGCCGTGATTGAGCGGTCGGGCGATGCCGGGGCCGCAGAACAGGGCGAAAATCTCACGGGCGCTTTGGGTGTTGAAGTGGTGCTGGTACGGCACCGGCATGGCCCGATTGCTGTCGCGGCCGCAGTCCGGGATGATGACGAAGACGGTGTTGTCACGATATTCCGGGTCCGCCTGCGCGGCGTTGTAAATCTCGCGGATGCCCTCGTCGATGATGGAAATGGCGCGCGTGTAAAATTGCGGGTTGCCCCAGTGGACGTAATCGGGATCCTGATAATTAAGCATCATCAGTTTGGGCTTGAGTTCGCGCAGCGCCTGCACGCGCCAGGGTCGTCAGCAATCGGTCGCCGCGCGGGTTCACCAGTCCGGTGCGGCCGTAGTAGTCGCGCCAGTTGCGCCAGAAGCGGTCCAGCTCGGGGCCGATGACGGTCGGGTCTGGGTTACGGTAATCGCGCCGCGCCATCTGGTCCAGCTGCCGCTGCTTCTGCCGCCGCTCCTGGTCGGTGAAGTCGCCGTTGGCCAGTTCGTCGCGGAGCAGGAACGTCTTGAAGCGGAACAGGCTCAGCACGGTCGAACGGTAGTGGACGCCGAAGAGATGGTGATTGCTGAAGGTGTAAAACTCCTCGTTGATGCGGTCCTCGCCGTTGATGAGCAGCGCTTCGTGCTCCGCGACATGGTAAGCGCGGCGCAGGTACTCGAAGAGCGTCGGCACCTCCGCCTCGAAGCGGTCGGCCAGCGGTTGATCGAAAACGTCACGGTAGTGGGCGTACTTGCCGGTTAGAATGTACAGGGTGTTCTGGCCGTGGCTGGTGGTGTATGGCGACTCGATCTCGACGTTGGAGAACAGCACGCCGCGCTGTCGCTGAAACAATTCGTGATAGACGAACGGACAGTACGTGTGGGCGGCGTCCTGAATGGTTTCGCGACGGCGGACGCCACCCCCGAACCGAATGAGGATGACGCGCCTCCCCTGATAGGGGGGCCGGTTTTCGGGGACGGGCTCCGCGGCCGGTTGTTGCCGGATCGGCGGCCTGCCGATCTCGAAGCTGAGGGACAGCCCCGCGGCAAGGGCGCCCACGCCGGCGGTCTGGTAGAGAAAGCGTCTGCGGTCGAGCGGTTCGCTCATGGGATGTCTCGCGCAACAAGGGGGGCTGCCGGTTATTCGTTCGGGGGCAACGGTACATTTTGAACTACCCAGGGAATTTCGCCCAGTTTCCCGTGTGCGGAGGTGGGGTCGCACCATGTTTGAGGTGAACGAGCGGATGACCATCCCTGAAGAGGAGTTCGACTGGAGCTACGCGCGCTCGGGCGGTCCCGGCGGTCAGAACGTCAACAAGGTCGCCAGCAAGGCGGTGCTGCACTGGGACGTGGCCCACAATGTGACGGTGCCGGCGGAGGTGCGGGCGCGGCTGTGCGCGCTGCAGCGGCGGCGCGTGACCACCGAGGGCGTGCTGGTGCTGACCTCGCAGCGCTTCCGCGATCAGGAGAAGAACCGTGCCGATTGCCTGGAGAAGTTGCGCGAACTGCTGATCGAGGCGGCCCATGTGCCGAAGGCGCGCCGGGCAACGAAGCCGTCGCGCGGCAGCAAGGAGCGGCGGTTGCAGGCGAAGCAGCGGCGGTCGGTGACCAAGGCGGGGCGGCGCGGGCCGGTGGAGGAATGACGAATGACGCGGGCGTGCCGTCCGCTGGCTTCGTTCGTTCAGATGACGTTCCTACGCATAATCCTCACTCTATCCTGCAGATGAGAGTGCTTTTCGTTTGCCATCCCCTGCCGCAAATGTGCGGCTGTCAAAGGACGAGGACTTTGACCCGCAGGCCGGACGGATGACAACCTTTCGCAATCTGCTTGTTTACAACGACAAGGTCCAGTTGATTGAAGAATTCTCTCCGACAACTGAACAACAAGTGATCGACTTTGATAACTTGTATGCGACGGTAAGACGCTCGGCCTGCAAAACGGACGACGTGC
Organism: uncultured Gemmataceae bacterium; assembly: GCA_963750165.1. GTDB lineage: Bacteria > Planctomycetota > Planctomycetia > Gemmatales > Gemmataceae > CAVVPN01. Next base: position 524,659 of record CAVVPN010000004.1, read on the forward strand.
TGGAAAAACTGACGACGGAACTTCGGAAAAAAGTTCACGAACCAGCCTGATCGTTCTTCGGCGACACGGTCACCGCAGCTCATGCACCTCCGTCTCGCCCAGCGGCCGGTCGAGGGTGCAACCCAGCTGCCAGACCTTCTCCGCCAGCTGCTTGACCCAGACCACGCGCACCACCAGCGAGCGACGCTTGATGGTTTCGTTCTCGATCGTGATGGTCAACAGCGTGCCGCGCTCGAAGCGGCGGTTGAGTTCCAGGCAGACCCCAGTCTCGGAAATGTTAATCACCTTGCCGAACCAGGGCTTGTCCAGGATGGGCTGGAAGGGCTGGCAGGCGGTGTCGCGCCCGGAGCGAAAGCGCTTCTTGGCCCGCTTGTCGCTCGGCCGCGGGATCCGGCCGGAACTGACCCGCTTGACGCCGGGCAGCGGCGCTGGCGCCGCCGGCGTGTCCGTCAGGAGCCGCAGGAATTCCTGCACCGACGCCGGCCGTTCCTGGCGCTCCACACGCAGGCCCTGGAGGATGGCAGCGGCGACCCGTTCACTCAACTCCGGGACCAGCTGCTGCGGCGGCACCAGTTCGTTCGCGAGCTTTTTCTTGTAAATCGTGGTCACGGCCTTGACCGAGTGCGCCTTGAACGGCAGCACACCGGTGACCGCCATGTACAGCGTCGCCGCCAGCGAATACAGGTCGCTGAGGGCGTCGGCCCGTTTGGCGTCCTCGAACTGCTCCGGGGACATGAAGTTGGGCGTGCCCAGGCAGCTCATCGTGTGCGTCAGGTTGAAATCGTTGCCCTGGTCCTTGACCAGGCCCAGATCCGTGAGCTTGGCCTGGCCGGCCGTGGCGAGCAGGATGTTGTCCGGCTTGACATCGCGGTGGATCAGCCGGCACTGGTGCGCCCAGTGCAGCGCCCGGCCCACCTGGCAAATTATCCGCACCGCCTCCGCCTCGGACAGCTTGCCCGTGCGCTCCAGGCACTGGCCCAGCGTTTCGCCATCCACGAACTCCATCACCAGGAACGGCTTGGTTCCGTCCAGACCGAAGTCCAGCACCCGTACAATATTAGGGTGGTTCAGCTTGCGGGCCACCTGGCACTCCTGCGCAAAGCGCATGCGCAGCACCGGGTCGTCGGCCACCTCCCCGGGCAGCACCTTGACGGCCAGCGGCCTGCCCGTGTCCGGATCCTGACTGCGGTAGACCGTCCCCATGCCGCCCCTGCCGATCTTTTCCAGCAACAGATACTTGCCGACCTGGGTGAGGCTTACCTGAGAAGTCATTCGCGTCATGGCGGTCCTCAATGCAGCGAACGCGCCCGCGGCGGCGCAGGCGGGGGACAACCGAGGGGCGTCCTCGGGTTGCCCAAGTTTAGATCATACCGGCACCGAGGGGAAATTTTTACCGGCGCAAAAGTCTCCACCCGGTTGGCTCCCTGGCGCCGGCAGCCCGCGGCACCACCCGACACACCGCCCCAAACGGACCCCGCCGCCCGCCGCCGCAGCATTGAGGTGCGATAGTTCACTTTTGCATTCCACAACGTTCACCGCTAAAATAAAGGAATAGATGAAGGTCGTGTGCAACTGACGTGAGTGAATCGTCGTATTCTTGTCGCCCTGACCTGCCGGGCCCTCTCCCGCCGGCTTAACCTACCAGGCTCGGTTGCTCAGCTGAACAGGGATCCACCCATGACCCGCCTGCACTGTCTGCTCCTTGCCATCGTCACGGTTTGCTGGGCGACCACCGCGCCGGCCCAGGAGCCGATCCGCTTCGCCCGCACCCCGGACATCTCACCGGACGGCAAACTGGTCGCCTTCAGCTACCTCGGCGACATCTGGGTGGTCGATGCGGTCGGCGGCGTCGCCCGGCCGGTGACCATGCACCTCAAGCATGACATCGGCCCCGTCTTCAGCCCGGACGGCAAATGGCTGGCCTTCTCGTCCAACCGCCACGGCACCTATGACGTGTACGTGGTGCCGGTCGAGGGTGGCAAGCCGCGGCGGCTGACTTTCGACGCCGCCGACGACTTCGTGACCAGCTGGACGCCCGACGGCAAGGCGGTGCTGTTCACGTCCACTCGCGGCACGGACTTCCCGGTGACGCAGCAGATGTATCTGGTGCCGGTGACCGGCGGCCAGGTGCGGCGCATCATCGAGGGCCGCGAGGGCGTCGTCGCGCCGGCCGGCAACCGGATCGCCTACGCGCGCGGCTCCGGCACCTGGTATCGCAAGGGCTACCGCGGTTCGTCCAACGACGACCTCTGGATTTGCGATCTCGACGGCAACCACAACCGCCGCGTCACCCATTTCGAGGGCCAGGACAATTCGCCGATGTGGTCCCCCGACGGCCGCACGCTGTATTACGTCACCGAAAGCTGTAGCGCTGCCGCTGTGGCCAACGTTGTCAAGCAGGAGTTGTCGAGCACCAAGGCCGGGTCGCTGGCGGTCGGCAAACCGGAGGCGCTGACCAGCCACAAGGACGACCGCGTTCGCCAGGCGCGCATCAGCGGCAACGGCGCCTGGATCGTCTACGAGTGCGGCCACGATTTGTGGATGGTGTCCACGAAAACCGGCCAGTCGCGCAAGCTGGCCATTGAGGTCAACGCCGACGAGAAGTCCGACGCCGAGCGCAACGTCACCTACACCAGCGGCGCGTCGGAGTTCGCCATCTCAGGCAACGACCGCTGGATCGCCCTGGTGGTTCACGGCGACATCTTCCTGATGCCGCGCGGCGGCGGCAAGGCGAAACGCCTCACCGACCACCCCGCCAACGACCACGGCGCGGTCTTCTCGCCGGATTCCAAGAAAATTCTGTTCCTGTCGGATCGCGACGGCCACGAGGACGTGTATCTGCTGGAGTCGGATGATTCGGAGAGCACGAACTGATGAAGGCGCACAAGTTCAAGGTCCGCCGGCTGACGAACACGCCCGAGGCGGAAATGGGCCTGAATTTCTCGCCGGACGGCAAGCGCGTGTCATTCCTGCGTGCCGGCAAGTTGCTGACCATGAGCCCGGACGGCAGCGACGTGAAGGTGGTGGTGCCGCAGGGTCTGGTCATCGATTACGAGTGGTCGCCGGACTCGAAATGGATCGCCTATGCGCGCATGGACGGCAGCTGGGCGAGCGAGGTGTACGTGATCCCGGCCACGGGCGCCACGCCGGCGGACCCGGCCCGCAACGTCACGCGCTACGCCACCTACAACGCCAGCATCAGCTGGAGCAAGAACAACAAGCTGGCGTTCCTGAGCGAGCGCCTGGGCAACGGTACGCAGATGCACGTGCTGGCGCTGCAAAAGCCGGCCGTGGCGGGCACGCCCAGCGGCACCGGCATCGACTGGGAGGACGTGCATTTGCGCGTGACGCAGATTTCGCCGATGGACGCCTGGGGCGGGGCGATTTCGCCGGACGGCACGCGCGTCGCCTTCCGCGGCCGGCAGAACGGCGACGATTTGTGGGTCGCCAGCGCGGACGGCAAGGAACTGTTGCGCGTGACCAACAGCAACATGCGGCCGACGCAGATTCAATGGTCGCGGAGCGGTTACCTGTCGATGGTGTACTTCCGGGACACCAGCGGCCACCTGCGCATGACGACAGGCACGGGCGTGAGCACGCCAGCGCTGGTGCCCTTCGAGGCGAAAATGACCATCCGCCGCGACGAGGAGTTCAAGGAACTGTTCGCGCAGTGCTGGCGGGCGCTGTACGAGAACTTTTACGATCCCACCTTCCACGGCGCCGACTGGCGGGCGATGCGTGCGAAGTATCTGCCACTGGTCGATCACGTGGTCATGCGCGAGGATTTTGACGCGCTCATCAGCCTGATGCTGGGCGAGCTGAACGCCTCGCACCTGGGGCTGATCCCGCCGCAGTATCCGGCGCCGCAGCAGTACACGGCGGAGCTGGGGCTGATCTTCGACCGCGACTACCGCGGCCCCGGCCTGAAAATCGCGGAAATCCTCAAGCGCGGCCCGGCCGACAAGCGCGGTATTCAACTCAAGGCGGGCGACGTGATTGAGGCCATCGACCGTGTGCCGCTGACCGAGAAGGTCAACCTGGCGAAGCTGCTCAACGACAAGACAGGCGAGACGGTGGAGTTGCAGGTGGTGGCCAAGGCGGGCGACAAGGACAGGCGCCGCGTCAACCTGAATACGGTCGGCCGCGGTACCGTCCGCACGCTGATGTACGACCGCTGGGTGGCGAACAACGCCCGGCGCGTGGCGGAGCTGAGCAAGGGCAAGCTCGGCTACATCCACATCCCGAACATGCAGGAAGACGGCCTGACGCAGTTCATGCGTTCGCTGTACTCGGACAACTTCGACAAGGAGGCGATCGTGCTGGACGTGCGCTTCAACGGCGGCGGTTTCACGCACGACAAGGTGCTGAACTACCTGGGCGGCCGCGATCACACGTTCTTCCTGCAGCGCAACGGCGGTGCCGGCAACGTGCTGCGGGCGGCCGACCGCAAGTGGAGCAAGCCGGTGGTGCTGCTCATCAACAGTCGCTCGTACAGCGACGCGGAGATTTTCCCGCACGCCTTCCGATCGCTGGGCCTGGGCAAGCTGGTGGGCGAGCCGACCGGCAACCACGTGATCGCCACGTCGAGCGTGCGGCTGATCGACGGCTCGCTGTTCCGTGTACCGGGCACCGGCGTATTCACCGCCGCGGGCGTCAACCTGGAGAAGGTCGGCGTGCGGCCGGACGTGCTGGTCGAGACGCACCCCGACCAGCTGGCGCGCGGCCAGGACGCCCAGCTGGAGAAGGCGGTGGACGTGCTGCGGCAGGAGGTGGCGGAGTGGAAGAAGAAGCACCCGACACCGGTGGTGCTGCTGCCGGACGGCGCGCCGGCGCCGCGGCCGCCGGAGGTGGCGCCGCCGACCGCCGTGCCCATGCCGCCGGTGCCGATGGCGCCAGCGCCGATGAAGTGACATGCCCGACCTGCGCTACCGCCTGCGCTCCGGCCGCGTCCTGCTGATGGACGGCGCCATGGGCACGCAATTGCTGGCCCTGGGGCTGCCATCTGGCGCATGTTCCGAAGCGTGGAACCTGACCCACCCCGAGCGCGTCGCCGGCGTCCACCAGGCTTACGTGGACGCCGGCGCCGCGTGTCTGCTGACCAACAGCTTTCAGGCTCATGCGGCGGCGCTGCGGCGCCACGGTCTGGACGCGCACCAGTTTGAGATCATAAGCGTGGCCGCCAGCCTGGCCCGCTTCGTCGCCGGCCCTGGTCGCTTCGTGCTCGGCGACATCGGCCCGCAGCCGGAGCTTGACGAACTGCCGTTGCTGGTGGACGCTTTTGGCGATCAGGTGGACGGCCTGCTGCTGGAGACGTTTTCCGACCGTCAGGCGCTGGCGCTGGCCGCGGCGCTGGTGCGGGCGGCCCACGACAAGCCGGTGCTGCTGTCGCTGACGTACCGCCATGACCCGGTGACCGGAGCCAGCGCGGCGCTGGACGGCACCGCCCCCGAGGAGTTCGCCCGGGAGGCGGAAGCGGCGGGCGTCGCGGCCCTGGGCGTGAACTGCGGCCGTGACCTGGGGCTGTCCGCGGTCAGCGACGTGGTGCGCCGCTACCGTTCGGCGACGACGCTGCCACTGCTGGCGCGGCCCAACGCCGGTACGCCGGTGCGCGACGGCGAGCGCTGGGGGTATCCGGTGACACCGGGGCAGCTGGCGGACTGGTTACCGGAGGTGGTGCGGGCGGGGGCGGTGCTGGTCGGCGGCTGCTGCGGCACGACACCGGCGCACGTCGCGGCGCTGGCCGCGGCCTGCGGTGACGTCGCTTCTCCATGAGATTTTGCGGCAGACCGATTCCAACCCTGGCATTCTTGTGATTCGCCCGGGAAATTACGTTGATATCACTTCTCTTCAAATTACGTCTCGCAAAAACCTCCGGGGTTTTTGGTTGACGGGATCGATCGGATTCGGAGATGATAGATGAAAGGAAGTGGAGGAGAGACAAAAGGTCGGGAGAAAAAAATGGGGGGGGAAACGAAGGAGTCGGAAGTCGAGAACGAGAATGGTATCGGGAGTGAATGAAAGAGAAAAAGGGGTCAGCTTTCTTTTTGACAGTGGCGAGTGGGTCGGGTAAGCGACGGTCATGGCCAGACGCCTCCGTTGTGCCGACGCCGGCTACGTCTACCACGTCCTGAACCGCGGTGGGCCGGGGCACGCTGTTTCACAAGCCGGCCGACTACGCGGCCTTCGAGAAGGTCTTGCGCCAGGCCTGGGAGCGGCACGCGATGCGCCTGCTGGCCTACGTGCTCATGCCCAACCACTGGCACCTGCTGGTCTGGCCCGACCGGGACCGGGCCCTGAGCGCCTACGCCCAATGGCTGACCGTGACGCACGTGCGGCGCTGGCACGCCCACTACCCCACGGCGGCCACCGGCTCGCTTTAGCAGGGGCGCTTCAAGTCCTTCCCGGTCGAGCAGGGGCGCGCACTTCCTCACGCTCTGCCGCTACGTCGAGCGCAACCCCCTGCGGGCAGGCCTGGTGGACCGGGCCGACCGCTGGCGCTGGTCGAGCCTGTGGCACCGGCGGCATCACACGCGGGTGCCCTGGCTGAGCGCCTGGCCGCTGCCGGTCCCGCAGGGCTGGGGCGAGCACGTGCAGTGCGCCGAGACGGAGGGGGAGTTGGAGGCCCTGCGGCGCTCAGCGGTGCGCGGAGCGCCGTTCGGCGCGGCGGCCTGGCAAGTGCAGACGGCGGCGGCCCTGGGGTTGCAGTCCACCTTGCGCCCACGGGGACGCCCAGGCAAACCCACGGCGGACGCCGCGGAAAAAGAAACCTGACCCCTTTTTCCTTTTTGCTCGCCTGATTTATCCCATAAGCCGTCAAGCAAATTAACTTGTATTTCGAGACTTTAGCATAGCCGGTGACCGAATCCGGCCCGACCAGGCGTAAAATGAATATAGGGGGGGCATTTGGGTGTGGAGGGCACAGCCATGTTCGGACCAGGCGAGTACGTCCCGGACGTCACCGAGGGCATTTCCTCGCCCGAAGACCTCCCCAAGCCGCGCCGCGAACGCCGCAGCCGTAACTACCGCGCACGCCGCTGCCCCCATTGTGGTGCCCGCGCCGGCCGCTACAGCATTGACGTCCGCACCTTGCACGACCTGGGCGACCCGCGCGTCGGCCGCCCCATCGACCTCAGCGTCACCTACTCCAAACATCACTGCCCCCACTGTGACTGCTACTTCGCCGTCGAGCTCTCCGACCTGGCCTGGCCCAAGTGCCACTACACCCGCCGCGTCCAGGAGTTGGCCGTCCGCCTGGTGGCCGAGGATGGGCTGCCCTACCAGGCCGCCTCCTGGCATCTCTGGCGCGACCACCGCGTCTTCGTCCCCTACGCCACCATCCAGAACTGGGTCGAGGCGGCTGGGGAAAAAAAAGGTGGCCGGCCTGTCCAGCACCTATCTCGACGAGGCCCTGGCTGACTTCTCCGGTTACCTGGCCATCGACGAAGTCTACGATGGCCCGCACTGCATCCTCAGCGTGGTGGATAACCGCCGCTACCACCGGCTGGCCGTCCGCGTCCTCGAACACGACCCGACGCAGGACGACGTCCGCGTTTTCCTCACGGACTTCCAGGCGCAGTTGCAGCAACGCGGCCTGGCCGTGCGCGGCATCACCACGGACGGGTCGCCGCTTTATCCCAAGGTGCTCAAGGAGTTGTGGCCTGCTGTCCCGCACCAGCGTTGCCGCTTCCACATCCTCAAGGAGATCACCAAGGCGGTACTGCGGGCGCTGGCCAAGTTGCGCAAGCAGATCAAGGCCACGATCCCCAAGCAGCGGCGCGGCCGACCCCGCCAACAGGACCAAGCCCAGGCGCGGCGGAGCCAGCGGTTGCAGCAGCGCGTCGCGGACCTGTTCGAGCACCGTCACTTGTTCGTGCGACATCACCTCAGCGCGGCCCAGAAGCAACTGCTGAAGCGCCTGACGCGCGGCCAGCCGCACCTACGTGTCTTGCGTGACATCATGGACGAAGTATACCGCTTGTTCGACCGCCGTTGCCGGCGAGTGACAGCGCTGTGGCGTCTGCTGAAATTGCGGCAACGGGTGCGGCGGTTCAAGCGCCTGGCGCGTGCCTTGCGGGAGTTGAATAGTCCCGGTTTGGCCAAGGCGCTGCTGTTTTTGGATGACCGTTTGTTGGGATCGACAAGCAACGCGGTAGAGCGGGCCAATCGGCGTTTCCGCAAGGCGCAGAAGAGCATCTACGGAGTGCGGACCAAGCAGCACTTGGACCAGCGCCTGGCCTTGGACATGAACCGCGAACTCGCGCTGGCCAACGCGCTCGGACTCTGAAAACCCTGCACCACGCTCGCTCCGATCCTGATTCGGGCCACTGTTGATGCTAAAGTGTCTGTATTTCCTTTGTTTTTCCCATCATGGGTTAATGACGACTTCACAGGCAGGACCGCGGAATAGCACTTCCACACGATTCAGAACGTCACGGCCCAAGATGCGCTCGCCGCCAACAAAGTCCGCTTGCAGCCGGCACGGGTAATCCTGCCCGTCCAGGTGGGCCCACACTTGAAAGGCGAGCGTTGCCGCGGCACTGCCTGCAACCCCGCTGAGCAAGCCTTGCACGCCCAAGCTCGGATCCAGTTGAAGGAGTTGGCAATCCGCCCAGGGCAAGACACTGGCATCCGCCCCCGTATCGGGGATCACCCGATCCAGGACAACGCCGGGCGAGCCGCCGGCCTGTCGGAACTCGACGGTGATGACCGGCGGGGTTTCACCAGGATAACTCGCGTCGTAAGCGAAGGCAGCACGCCGGATGCGGCACGGTTCCTCTTCCCTCCCAACGCAGATGAAGAACGGGTGCAGTCCCGTCGTCTCGGCGGCGTGGAACACGGTCACGGGGCTGGTGCCCGACGCGATCACCCTCCCCTCGGCAAAGCCGATCCACTGGCCGCGGTACTCATCGAGGAGTTGGTCGCGGGCTGCCCAGTATTCCGCCTCGTTCTTGCGCCGGTCTGGGTGGAGTTGTCGAGCGATTTCTGGCGGCAGCTGATCGGCAATGCTTTTCATGGGGCACCTTGAGTGAACACCTGGACCGTCGTCATTTTAGAGTCACTGAGGTCGGGCGTCGATTGACATACCCATGTCAATCGACGCCCGACCCCATTTTTCCGCCCAGGAGTTCCTGCCAGTCGGCCGCGGTCAGGGCCAGGTTGGTCAAGTCTTTCAGTCGCTCCGGGTCATGGATACCAGCCAGCGCAGCGACGACGGCCTCGGAGGGGGGGCCGAGCCGCATTGTGCCCATGCGCAGCAGTTCTTTGCGAAAGTGATCCAGCCGCGATTTGTCCACCCCCTTCTCGGGCGGCACCAGCGGCTTGCCGGCGTTGACGAACGCCCACGCCACCGCCCCCACGAACCACGCGCTCGCCAGAATCGCGAACGTCAGCGCCCAGCGCTGCTGCGGCGATGCCCCCTCGGGCGGGATCGCCTTGAACACCGGCGTCAGCACCGGACCCAGGAACGCCCCGACGCCGCCCACCATGTTCATGACGCCCGCCACGGTGCCGGCGTAACGGCCGCCCACGTCCGCCGACGCCGCCCAGATCGGCGGGATGGCCAGATCGTTGATGAAGAACGCCAGGCACAGCAGCGCCACCGCCGCCCACGGACTGGTCGCCAGGCCCGTCAGCGCCACACAGGTGCCCGCGCCGACGAAGCCGCCGATCCCCACCAGGCTCCGGCCCCAGCGGCGACTGCCCAGCCGCCGCACCAGCCAGTCCGACAATCCACCGCCCGCCAGCGACCCGAACGCCCCGCACAGGAACGGCAGCCCCGTCGCCAACTCCAGGAACGGCAGCCGCAGTTCCGTGAACAGCAGGTTGATTTGCACCGTCTCGTTCTTGAAATCGATGCCGTGGACTTCCTCGTAGTAGAACGGCTGCCAGGTCGGGAAGAAGTACCAGCCGAAACTGACACACGCCGCGGCGATGCACAGCGCCCACATGGTCGGACTGCCCAGCAGTTTGTCCCACGGTGGTTGCGGATGGGCGTGAGCGGCCTCGTCGGCCTTCATCGAGTACGGCCCCGCCCGGATCAGGTCGCGCTCGGCGGCGTTGCAGCCCGGCTTGTCCTCCGGACGGTCGCGGAACCACGACCGGAAGCCCACTGCCCACAGCACGCCGATGCTGCCCAGCGTCCACATCGCCGGCTTCCACGACTCCTGTTCCCAGTGGTCCGCGTACAACCGCACCAGTCCGCCGATCACCAGCGGCGCCATCGCCCCGCCCAGCCGGGCACACATCCACACCGCCCCGGTTGCCAGGCCGCGCTCGCTGAACGGGAACCATGAGCCCACCACGCGCGTGACGTTCGGGTACGCCCCCGCCTCGCCGCAGCCGAACAGGAAACGCACCGCCACCAGGGCCACGAAGCTGTTGAGCACCAGCGGCCCCAGCGACAGCGAAAACGGCCAGACGGCGCCGGTCAACGCCGTGAAGGCGCTCCACCACAGGACGATGCGCGTCAGCACCCGCCGCGGTCCCCAGACGTCGCCCATCCAGCCGCCCGGCACCTCGAACAGTGTGTAACCGACCGCGAACGCTCCGAAGACCCAACCGAGCTGCGCTTCGCTGATGTCCAGCGTCGCCCGCAGGTCGCCGGCCACGCGCATGATGCACACGCGGTCCAGGTATGTCAGCATCGACAGACTGCACACGAAGCCGAGCACGCCGAGGCGGACGCGGGTCGGACTGGCAGAAATTCCCATAACGGCCATCCTGTTCGGCGTGAAAAGGCAGGTTCGCGGATCAAAGGTCTTCGCACACGATGACGCGCCCCGCCGACGCGGAGCGCCGGTAAAAATCCTGCAACGGCGGCAACCACTCGCGCACGAACGCCAGCTCGTCGGCGCGGTCCTCCGCGGTGTCGAGGTCGGGCAGGCCGGTCAGGTCCGTGGCGCTCCAGCGCTCGGGCTCCAGGGCTTGCAGGTAAGCGTTCAGGCGCTGCACGTCGTCAGCGGCGTTGTAGCCGGCGTGGTCGGGGCGGTAGTAGCCGCCGCCGAAGCACAGGTCGCGGCTGCCGAAATACACCTGCTGGATAGAGGCATAGCGGTCGCGCTCGGTGTCGCCGGCCCCGTGCCCCGGCGCCAGCAGGTGGCACAGCGCTGCCGGAGTTATTTGCAGTTCGGGGATTTCCTCTGCCCCGAACCACAGCAGCTCGCCCACCAGGAAGCGCCAGAAATCGCGGTCGAACGTCAGGCCCGCGGCCACGCGCTGCAGCAGTGGCTCGTCGCCGACGTGGTAGCGGTCGGCGAAGGCGCGGGCGTGCGGCAGCAACTCGGCACACATCTGCTGGCAGGGCGCGAAACTGTGTCGCCGCCAGGCTGCGGCCAGCGCCGGCCGCAGCCGCTGCTCGAACAGTTGCCCGTCCAGGGCGAGCAGGTAGAGCGGCATTGGCTAGTCGTCCCGGCGGCGGTAGTCGCGGTCGTCCTCGAAGCGCCGCAGCGGTGGCGACTCGGGAGCGAGGCCCCACACAATGCCGCCGGCCGCGCCCGCCAGGCCGCCGATCACCGTGGAGGCGCCGCAGGCGATGGCCCAGGTCAGACCACCGATCAGGTCCTCGTTGACGCCGCGCGGCTTGAAGACGCCCACCGCGGCGGCGCCCGCCATCAGTCCGACGATGACTCCCATGAACGCCCCGATGAGCGCCCCGACGACCGTCCAGCCGACCGCCCCGAACGCGCGTCCCATGATGGTACTCTCCAGCAAACAGGTGCCCCAGTTCGTACCGCCGACGTTACCCCGCGGCGCCGGCCGCGTCAACGACCATCATGCCTTGCGCTGCCGCAAGGTCGCCAGCAGGTCGAGGAACTCGCTGCGCCAGACCTGGTAGAACTCGAAGGCACAATCGCACTCGAAGACGAGCAGGTTGTCCGGCTCCGCGACCACCGCCAGCAGCACAAAGCGCTGCGCCTCGCCGGCCAGCTCCAGCCGCAGTTCCAGCACACGGCCGGGCCGGTCGCCGACCTTCCGGGCCACGCCGTCGTCAGCGTCCGGCGCCGGCTTCACCGCAGCCACGGTCAGCGTCAACTGATCGTTGGCCGACTCGTCCTGCAATCGCTTCAGCAGCGCCGCGCGGGCCTCCTTGAGCGCCGCCTTCGGCTCCTTCGTCTTCGGAAAGCGCAGCACCAGCACGCGGGCCATCTTGGCGTTCTTCAGCGTCGGATCCAGCTCCTTGGGATCGCGGCCTTGCAGGTACAGCACGGCGCTCGGGTCCATCGCGCCCGGGGTATACGGCTTCCAGACACCCTTGGGGGCGCTGAGGCTCACGCCGCTCTTGACATGGCGGAAGGTCGCCGTCTCCGGCGGCAGCTCGGCCCAGCCCTTGCGCTCCGACACCAGGATCAGGCCGCCAACCCGCGGCTGTTGCAGATACGCCAGCGTCTCCTGCGCCGTCTCCCGTTTACCTGCCGCGGCGATGAAATAGCAATAACCGACGCCGTTCCGCGCGAACAGGTAACCGTCGCCGCGCCACGCCACCTCGTTGAGGACGCCCTTGAACTCCAGCCGCTGCGCCTTCACCGCGGGGTGCCCCGGCAGCTCCGCGGGCTGGGGGCTGGCGGAGGTTTCCAGTTCCTTGAAGTGGCCGCGTAGCCGCTGAATCGCCTCGGTGAACAGCTCAGCGTCGCGCGGGTTGCGTGTGCCGTAGTCCTTGACCACGACCACCAGCCAGACGAACGGGTCGCTGCGCTGGTAGGCCCATTCGGTGCCCAGGTCGGCCTTCAACCGCGGCTCCGGCGCCCAGACGCCGCGCGGCAGCTTGAGTCGCAGCACCTGCTCCTTGGTGCCGCTGCGGTTGCTGAGGAAGCCGTTGGTGGTCTCCAGCGGCACCAGCGGGACGATCACTTCCTTTTCCTTTTCCTTCTCCTTCTCCTTCTCCTTCTCCTTTCCCTTCTCGCCGGCTTTCTTTTTGGCGACCGCGGCCGGCTTCTCGGGTTCCGGAGACTCGGCGTTGTTCACGATGTAGAAAATGACCGCCGCCGCGGCACCGCCCAGAAGCAGCACCACCACCAGCACCATGACGAATTTCCAGCCGCCCCCGCTGTCGTCGCCGAGGTTGTAGCGCTGCACCAGTGGGCCGCGCGTGTTCGCCACCTGGAAGTCGCCCAGCGGGGAATCGTCGTCGGTGCCGGCGGGGGGCGCGGGCGGCGGAGCGGCGCGCACCGGGGCGGGCGGCGCAGGTTTGGCCACGGGCACGGGCTGGGCGCGCGCCGCCACGGCAGGCGGTGGCGGAGATTTGGTGGGCGGTGGCGGCGTGGCCCGGCGGTTGGCCGCGGGCGGCAGTGGTGACCTGGTGGGCGGCGGCGGTGTGGCCCGGCGGCTGGCCGCGGGGCGGGCGGGCGGTGGCGCGGCCGGGGCAGGGCCGCCGCCGAACTGGAAGCGAGTGCCGCAGCGCGGACACGCCAGCGCCCCGGCGGCCTTCACCTCCGCCTGGCTGAACACGTGGCTACAGGTGGGATTCGGACAGGGCAGGCCAGTCGGCAGCATGGCGGGTCGTCTCGCTTGGGGTTGCACGTCGCGGCGCCTGTTGCAGTGTACCGCAATTTCCGGCCGTACACAGCGCTTCCGGGGTTCAGACTGTCTTCGCCGCCGTCCGTGCCGTATGATGGCGAAATTCAGATGCCGTCAGGAGGTTCCCCCGATGCCGCAGGATCGCGACGTGCAAGTTCATCTGCTGCCGGACCTCGTGCCGGCCGAGCGCTTGTGCGACGGCGTCGCGGTCGTCATCGACGTGCTGCGCGCCACGACCACCATCGTCCACGCGCTGGCCGCGGGCTGTCCCTGTGTGCTGCCGTGCGCCACCATCGAGGAGGCGCAGGCCCTGGCGGACGAGATGCGCGTCGGTCGAGTGCTGCTCGGCGGCGAGCGCGGCGGGTTGCCGGTGTGCGGCTTCGACCTCGGCAACTCGCCGCGCGAGTACACGCCGAAAACCTGTCGCGGCAAAACCCTGGTGATGACGACGACGAACGGCACGCGCGCCCTGCTGCACGCGGCGGCGGCCGCGCGGGTGCTGCTGGCGGCGTTCGTGAATTACAGCGCCGTCTGCGAACAACTGGTCCACGAGGCGCGTCCTGTCCACATCATCTGCGCCGGCAGCGACGGCGAGGTCACTCTGGAGGACACACTGCTGGCGGGAGCGCTGGTGGATCGACTGTGCGACGCGCAGGAGGTGCGGTTGAACGACGGCGCCCGGCTGGCGTGGGACTGCTTCGAGAACCACGGCCAGGTGCTGGCGGGGGCGCTGGAGGTCAGCCAGGGAGGCGCCGCCCTGCGGCGGCTGGGCTATGATGACGACGTGCGTATGGCGGCACAGGTGGACCTGTTCGCCCTGGTTCCGGAGCTGCGCCGCGACCCGCTGCGCGTCGAGGTCGGCGCCGTTGGCATCGTCAAGAGCCACTGGAAATAACAAGGGTGCTGCATGGACATGGATAAACTGGTGTCGCTGTGCAAGCGGCGCGGCTACCTGTTTCAATCGAGCGAGATCTACGGCGGCCTGAACGGCTTCTGGGACTACGGGCCGCTCGGCGTCGAACTGAAGCGCAACGTCAAGGAGGCGTGGTGGCGCGACATGGTCACCGGCCACGACGACCTGGCGACGCTGCCGGGGGCGCCGTCGCCGTACGAGATGGTCGGCCTCGATTGCAGCATCATCATGCACCCGCAGGTGTGGAAGTGCTCGGGTCACTACGACCTGTTCCACGACTTCATGGTCGATTGCCGCGAGTCCAAGAAGCGCTACCGCCACGATCAGGTCAACGGCCGCTGGGTCGAGGCCAAGGGCCAGCGCATCTTCGTCGCGGTCACCAGCGACGGCGCCGAGGGCGAGAAGGAGGCGGAACAGAAGGCGCTCAAGTTCTTCAACCTCCGGGCCAAGAACATGGACGAGCTGAAGTGGGACGGGCCGCTGGTGGAACTGACGACGGTGCCGGAGTTCTCGAAGGTGCTGGGGCCGGACGCGAAGGAACTCGGCACGCTGACGCCGCCGCGCGAGTTCAACCTGATGTTCAAGACGTACGTCGGGGCGCTGAGCGGCGAGGAAGGGGTGGCGTTCCTGCGGCCGGAGACCGCGCAGGGCATCTTCGTGAACTTCAAGAACGTCCTCGACAGCACGCGCGTCAAGATTCCGTTCGGCGTCGCCCAGATGGGCAAGAGTTTCCGCAACGAAATCACGCCGAAACAGTTCACGTTCCGCTCGCGTGAATTCGAGCAAATGGAGATTGAGTTCTTCTGCCATCCCAACACGTCGGCGCAGTGGTACACTTACTGGCGCAACCGGCGTTTCCAGTGGTACGTCGGCCTGGGGTTGGCGGGCGAGCGGCTGCGGCTGCGCGAACATGAGAAGGAGGAGTTGAGCCATTATTCGCGCGGCACCGCGGACATTGAATATGCGTTCCCGTTCCTGCCGCCGGGCAAGTTCGGCGAGTTGGAGGGCGTGGCTCATCGTGGCGATTTCGATTTGCGCAGTCACATGGAAGGGAAGTTGGACCCGCACAGCAACCCGCTGGTCCTGGAACTGGGGCCGGACGGCAAGCCGCGGCACAAGGGCAGCGGTAAGGACATGAGCTACTTCGACGACCAGACGCGCGAGAAGTACATCCCGCACGTGATTGAGCCGTCCGCCGGCGCTGACCGCGCCACGCTGGCGTTTCTGTGCGAGGCGTACCACGAGGACCAGGTGCCGGACGAGAACGGCAAGCCGACCGAGCGCGTCGTGCTGAAACTGCACCCGCGACTGGCGCCGATCAAGGCGGCAATCTTCCCGTTGGTGAAGAAGGACGGCATGCCGGAACTCGCCCAGGGGCTGTACCGCGAGTTGAAGAGTGAGTTCAACGTCTTCTACGACGAGGGCGGCGCGGTCGGCCGTCGCTACCGCCGTCAGGACGAGGCGGGCACGCCGTACTGCGTCACCATCGACGGCCAGACGTTGCAGGATAAAACTGTCACGCTGCGCGACCGCGACACGCTGCAGCAGATTCGCTTGCCGCTCAGCAAGGTGGCGGAGGAGATTCGCGGGCGGTTAAGAGGGTAGGTGACCTGATGCCGAACTCAGGATGTGTCAGGAGGACGGGGTTTCCAAAGTGACGGCCATGCGGTTTGCAAGCAACCGCCCCATCCCCGACCGGATGCAAGTCCGGTTGACGAATAACGGCGCGCGCTGAGCCGTCAACGGTCCAAAAAGCCCCATTCGCCGTCGCCGATGACGCGGTAGCCGTTGCGGCCGCCCGCTCCCGGCCCCAGCAACAGCGAGCCGTTATTGAGTAGCAGTCCGTTGCCGCCGGCCTGGGATTGCGGCGGAATCGGGGCCGCCGGCAGTGGGCCGTCCCCCGTGCGCTGCGGCGACCGGCACCCGACCGCCACGCCCCCCAGCAGCAGCAGTCCGCACACGGCCAGCAGACGGCACAGTCTGTTCATGCCACTTCCCCAGCTTCCGTCGAGTCGCGCGGACGGCGCGGCCCCTGCAACCCCATTCGGCCACGGGGCGGCTGCGCCATCAGCAAAACTTGCCGCCGGGCTGGATCGACCCACGCACGGGCGGCGTCGTTGTGGCTCTCGGTAGAACCCGGCGGGTATCGGCCTGCCGCATCCGGTCATTTCTGATAAAAGTGCGCGCTTATTGACTTCCCAGGTTCGACCGGTTACGCTCGGTGGGCGCTGTGCTCTGCCAGCGCCCACCAAGCGTTAAACCTGAAACGGCAACCTTGTTAGGGCGCGCGGTGCGCTCTAATCACCCTGGTTCGGCCGCGCAGAGATGGGGCCATGCGGATTGAGGTTGATCGCGGCCATCTCGGAGTCATCTGGTGCGACCGCTGCGGCAGAGCGGTCAACCTGAATGATCGAAGATGTACTTCTCGCGCGTCTGGTCGTCACGGGCCAACTGAGGTTGCAGCTGAGTATTGAGCCGAGCGGCCCGCACGTGAACTGGGTTGTTCGGCGGCGCGAGGAAAAGGGGTTCGCATGGAACAGGTACTTGGAATCGGCGGTGTCTTCTTCAAAGCGCGCGATCCCAAGGCGCTCGCCGCCTGGTATCGCGAACACCTGGGCGTGCCCGTCGAACCGGAGCAGACCTACGGGGCTTTCACGTCTGCCGCGGCTGGAGAGCAGGCGGTTTGGTCGGCGTTCCCTGCGGACACCTCCTACTTCGGTTCGGGCCCGGCACCGTTCATGGTCAACTATCGCGTCCGGAACCTCGACGCCATGTTGGCCCAACTCCGAGCGGCCGGGCGCAGGTAGACGACCGCGTCGAGGACTACGACTTTGGCCGGTTCGGCTGGGCGACCGACCCGGAAGGCAATCGATTCGAGCTATGGGAGCCGCGCTCACCCGGACACGGGTAAACGCACCGCGCTGAACCTACGGCTGAAGCGGACCGGGGCCGCCATCCTGGGTTTTCGTGCTTCAACGTTCTTGCAGGCGGCCCCGGCAGCTTGGCCCTGGCGTTCGACCAGGCAGAGAAATGGTTGAACGACTCACGTTGGCGTCGGGCTTCGCAGGCGGTTATGCTATCTCATGTGAATCCACAACCCTACAAGGAGTGTCCGAGATGGCCAAACTGCTGCTCGTCGGGATCGGACTCGTTGCCACGGTTGGGTTCGTTCCAGCCCAGGATAGAAAGGTGGACGACCGTGTGAAGGTCGAGGTGCTCCTGGCGACCGAGCATGTGCCCCAGGGCCTGAAGGCGGGAACCCGTGTGCATCTGAAGATGGTTACGGGCAAGACCGTCGGGCCCAAGCGCCTGACCCTCTACAGAACCCTGTTGGTTGCCGGGGACATTGAGGTTGCGTCGGTCGCACTCGTGGAGAAGCCGGCGACCCCGGAAGCGGCGGTGCGGGTGCAACTGTTGGTGCCCAAAGCCATGGCCGGGAAGGTCGAGCAGACCCGCGACCACATGGTGACAGTCGTCGAGCGGCAGGGGGACGGGAGCGTGCTGCGCAAGAGGAAACTGGTCACCCTCCGCCTGGAGATGCCAAAGCCCGACAAGAAGTAGCCGGCCCGAAAAAAGGGACATTCGGAATAATAACTCGAACCAGCCGCCTGTCTTGGCCGCCGCCCCGCTGCTCAGCTTCCCCGTTCGGCCACGGGGCGGCCGCGCTATCAGCAAAAACGGTATGACCCGCTCAGCGCCAGGGGAAACGCCCGGCCACCAGCACCAGCGCCGCCAACCCCGCCGCCAGCCAGCCGGTCAGCGCCACCATCTGCCACGCCTCCCGCGCCACCGCGGGCGTCAGCGGCCGCAGTGGGTCGCCCAACGAATACACGCCGCGCTTCTCCAGCCGAACGCCGAGCAGTCCCGCCAGCACCGCCATCGGCCGACCGCCGTTGGGACTCGGCGTCCGCGCCGCGTCGCGGCGCAGGATGCGCCAGCCCTCCGCGACCCGGACGCCGTGCAGCCACCCAGCCAGCAGCAGCAGGGCGGCCGTCAGCCGGGCGGGGATGAAGTTGGCCAGGTCGTCCAGACGGGCCGCCGCCTTGCCCAGCGCCTCGAACCGGCCGCGGTAGCCGATCATCGCGTCCAGGGTGTTGATCGCCCGGTAGGCGACGGCGCCGGGCACGCCGAACAGCAGGTAATAGAAGAGCGGAGCGACGAAACTGTCCGAGGCGTTCTCGGCCACGGACTGCACCGCGGCCGCCAGCAACGCCTCGCCATCGAGTTGGCTGGGATCGCGGCTGCACAGGGATCGGAGGCCGGCGCGGGCCGCGGGCAGGTCGTCCGCCGCGACGGCAGCGCGAACGCGCTCCGCGGCGGCCCCCAGCTCGCGCAGGGCGAACGACGCCTTCAGGAAATACACGCTCACCAGGAAGGTGAGCAGCGGCACCACGACGGTCAGGCGGAGCAGCCACCAGGTTGCCGCGGCGCTGAACGCCACCACGCCCGCCGTCAGCGCCGCCCCGAAGAGGAATTGCCGCCACCAGCCGGCGGTCGGCGCCAGCCGCAGCAGCGCGGACACCAGCCTGCCGAGCCACACGACCGGGTGCAGCGGCGCCGGGTACTCGGCGAGAGTTTGATCCAGGAACAGCGCCACGGCCAGGACGCCGGCGGGCGTGAACAGGACCTGCTCCATCACGCCCCCGCGTCGGTCACACCGGCGGCCGCGAACGTCGCCATCTCGCGCAGGACGCGCAGCGCCGCCTGCGCCAGGTGCAGCGCCAGCACGGCCCCCGTCCCCTCGCCGAGCCGCAGGTCCAGTTCCAGCAGCGGCCGCAGTCCGAGGTGCCCGAGGGCCGCGACGTGGCCGGGTTCCACCGAACGGTGGCCGGCGATCAGGTAATCCTTGACCGTTGGACACAGCCCCGCCGCCACCAGCGCCGCCGCTCCCGTGATGAAGCCGTCCAGCACAACCGGCAGCCGCCGCGCCGCCGCGCCCAGCAGCACCCCCGCCAACCCGGCGATCTCGAAACCGCCGAGCTTCGCCACCACGTCGAGCGCGTCCGCCGGGTCGGGCCGGTTGATCCGCAGCGCCCGCTCAATGACCGCCACCTTGTTCCGCAATCCCTCGTCGTTGACACCGGTGCCGCGGCCGGTCACCTCCGCGGCCGGCCGGCCGGTCAGCACGGCGGTGAGGCCGCTGGCCGCCGTGCTGTTGCCAATGCCCATTTCGCCCACGCCGAGCAGCCGCACCCCCGCTGCGTGCTGCTCGTCGGCCAGGCGGATGCCGGCTTCCAGAGCGCCGGCGGCCGCTTCCGGGCTCATGGCCGGGCCGCGGGTGAAGTTGGCCGTGCCGGGCCCCTGACGATACTGCCGCAGTCCCGGCGCCGGCACGGGCTGCAAAATCCCCAGATCCGCCACGACGACGGGCACCCCCTGCTGGCGGGCCAGGACGTTGATGGCGGCGCCGCCCGCCAGGAAGTTCGCAACCATCTGGCCAGTGACCGCCGCCGGGTAAGCGCTGACGCCCTCCGCGGCGACGCCGTGATCCGCCGCCAGGACCAGCACCGCCGCGGCCGGCAACGGCGGGTCAGCCGTGCCGTAAGCCGCGGCCAGACGGACGGCCAGTTCTTCCAGACGGCCCAGGCTGCCGCGCGGCTTGGTCTTGGCATCCAGCCGGGCCTGGGCCTGCGCGGCGGCCGTTTCGTCCGCCGGGACGATGGCGGCACAGGTCTGTTGCAAAAGCGTCAAGGCAGTTCCTCCATGACAGGAACGACCGGGCCGGGCTTGAGCCGCAGGACGATGCCCAGCACGGCGAAATACACCTCGTCGGCCGCGGCGGCCAGGCGCTGGTGCGCCAGACCGGCCACATCGCGGAAGGTGCGGCCCAGCGGCGTCTCCGGCACCAGACCGAGGCCGACCTCGCTCGTCACCACGACGACATGGGCCGGCTGTCGCCGCAGCGCCGCCGCCAGTTCCTCGACGCGACGCAGGACGCCCTCCGGTCCCTCGTCCTTGAGCAGCAGGTTGGCCAGCCACAGCGTCAGGCAGTCCAGCACGATCACGTCGGCCGCGTCGATGCGGGCCAGCGCTTCGGGGACCGCGAGCGGCTCCTCGGTGGTGCGGAAGTCGGCGCCGCGCGTCTGTTGATGGAGGCGGATGCGGTCGCGCATCTCGGCGTCGCCGGCCTGGGCCGTGGCCAGGAAGTGGCGGCGCCGCCCCAGCTGCCGCGCCCGCGTCAGCGCGAAAGCGCTCTTGCCGGAGCGCGTGCCGCCGCCGACCAGCACCATGGTGTTGTTCGCCATGCCTCCTCCCCAGAAAACGCACTTCCCAGCTCGCCGTGGTTTGACTTATGAGGCGAGCGGCGCGGCGTCAGCCCGCCGGTCCCAGACCAACCTGCGGTCACAGTACCGGCGGGCTGACGCCGCGCCGCTCGCCAAACGGTTCCTTCCGCCAGCACTTCTTATGAGGCGGCCCGGTCGCAATCAAGAAAACCGGCCGCAGGCTTGCGCGCGGCGGTCGGCGCATGCCGCGCTGACGGGACGGTCCACGGGTACACACTCTGCGGGCGCTCGCTTGCCGGAATGGCGGTTCGGCCGTAAGATTGACAAGCTGGCGAACGGGGAAAATGCTACAATGCCGGTAAGCACACACCGTCTTGTCAAACACCAACGGGGTGGGTATGATACGCCCCCGTCTCACACCGGGTTGTCTCGGTATCTGGCGGAGGTGCTTACGAAATCTTCTGGAGAAGTCGCATGTCCGACTCCCCGCGTTTGACCCTGACCATTCCCAGCGAACTGCGCATGCTGACCGTGGCCCGCGCGTTCGTGGAGGCCGTCTGTCAAACCCGCAACCTCGACAAGCGCACCACCCACTCCATCATCCTGGCGACCGGCGAGGCGCTGAGTAACATCATCCGCCACGCCCACCGCAACCGGCCGGACGCCCAGATTCAGGTGCAGTGCCAGGCCAACAGCCATGCGTTCGAGGTCACGCTCCTCGACGAGGGCGAACCGTTCGACCTGAACCAGGTGCCGCACCTCGACCCCGGCGAGATTCGCGTCGGCGGCCGCGGCGTGTTCCTGATGCGCAAGCTGATGGACGAACTGGTCTGTGAGGCGCGCGGCCCACACGGCAACCTGCTGCGCATGGTCAAGCGCTGTGCGGAAGGCGCTACCGTGCGCGAGGTCGGCTGACGGGCACGTTCGCCCGAAATTGCCTGAACCCGGGCCGCCCGCTGGCCGATAATGGAAAGGACAGGAATGTGAGCACCTGAACAGTAAGTGACGGCTGTTCGGTGCGCACGACAAACCCATCACGGAACGGTCGCGCTGTCCATGTCTCGGCGACCAAGTGGGTTGAATCTACCGACCCCAATGCGTTATCATGACCCGGGCGCGGGCTGTGGAGGCGAAGGGCCTGCGCCCCGGGGGAGAAGACCCATGCACATCCACAAGGCTCGTCGTCCGCAAGGACCGAAAACCAAGCAGCGCTCCTGGTGGCAGGCCGCGCAGGCCGACACCGAGGATCCGACGCTGTTCCGCGCCGGCCTGGTCGAGCAGGTTCGCCAGGAGATCGCCGCGGGCACCTATGAAACGCCGGAAAAACTGGAGGCCGCCCTGGAACGGCTGCTCGGCAGTCTGCGATAAATGAATTCACAGGGTCGGAGCCCGAGCGCCAGCGCTGCCCCGCGCTGGCGCTCGGGCTCCGACCACGCACAACTTGCTATAATGATGATGAGTCTCGGTGAACGCGCGTCCCGTCAGCGAGGAGATGCACCCGTGCAGTTGCCAGCGATCGCAATGTCGCAGAGCCCGGAAGACAAGTTCCGCGAGTACCTGGCGAGCCGGCCGCGGCGCAGCGCTACACCGAACAGCAGCGCGATCTGGTCCGCTTCATTTTCAGCCAGCACAGCCACTTCGACACCGACCAGCTCATCGACGCCGTGAAGGCCGAGGGCTTTCAGGTCAGCCGCGCCACCGTGTACCGCACACTCAACAAGCTCGTGGACGCCGGACTGCTGCGGCGCATCGATGTCGGGCCGCGCATGTTCTACGAACAGGACTACGGCTACCCGCAGCACGATCACCTCGTCTGTCAGGAGTGCGGCAAGAAAATCGAGTTCCAGGCGCCGGCAGTCACGCTTGCGCTGCAGGAGATTTGCCGGCAGCATCAGTTCCAGAGCAGCGGCCATACGTTCGTCATCCGCGGCACCTGTGCGGAGTGCAACCGGGCGCGCACGACCAAGCGGCGGTTGGACCTGGTGTGACGAACCGCGGTCACGGCTTGCCGCTGATGGGGCTTTCGATCTCCAGGGTTTCAGTTCCTCGCGCAGGCCCACGAGCCCCTGCTCCAGCGGTCCTTGCCGCGGCATGCGGAATTGTCGGATTTCCCTCTGTTCTTTTTCCCCCTTCCAGTGTATACTTCATCTGGCTCTTGGGCCTTGCGAACGGTTTTGTTGGTCGTCTTGCACTTCCACCCACCTTCTCTGTCCCATGTAAGTCTAGCGTTTTCGGTGCGGGACCATCCCACCACGGGATGGCTGCGTACCTGTTTTTCTTTCACGGAGGCCCACATGGGCAAGAAGTTGTACGTAGGCAACCTGGCCTACGGCGTCAGCAGCAGCGATCTGCAGACGATGTTCGAGGCGCACGGCTCGGTGCAGTCGGCGCAGGTCATCATGGACCGCGACACCGGTCGCTCCAAGGGGTTCGGCTTCGTCGAGATGGGTTCCGACCAGGAAGCCCAGGCGGCCATCGCCGCCCTTGGCGACAAGGAAGTGGACGGCCGGCGCCTGACGGTGAACGAGGCCCGTCCCAAGACGGAGGGCGGCGGCGGCAGTGGTCGTGGCTTTGGTGGTAGCGGTGGCGGTGGCGGCGGCGGCGGCGGCAGCCGTGGCGGCTACGGCAGCCGTCGGTATTAATCGACCTGAATACGCACGGAGCCCGCAGCGACTGCAAAGGGGTTGCCCCTTGCTGGTGCTGCGGGCTCCGTGCGTTTCCAGACCGTCCCGGCTCACTTTCGCCTCATTCGGAGGCACACCGAAGTGGGTGCTTTGCCCTTGACCCGCGGCGGTCGGCCCCGTATACGCCCGCCATCATGAAAACCATTCATCCGTTCGCACTGGGCGTCCTGACGCTTCTGGGTCTGATGGCGGCCGGCACGGCCCACGCCGACCCGCCGCTGCGCGCCACCGGCAAGGTGCTGCTGCTGGACAACTTCCGCACCCTGGAAGGCGACATCCAGCGGCAGGGCGAACAGTACATCGTTCACCGCGGCGCTGGAGAGATGGTGCTGTCGGCCAGCAAGGGGCTGCGCCTGTGTGCCAGCTGGGAGGAGGCTTTTGCCTTCATGCAGTCGCAGGCCAACCTGCGCGACCCCGACGAGCGGCTGCGGCTGGCGCGCTGGTGCGAATCCAACGGCCAGCGTGCCCTGGCCGTGTCCGAGGTCAAACATGCCCTGGACATGCGGCCGGGCCACCCGGACACGGTGGCGTACTGGAAGAAGCTGCAAAATGCGCCGTCCGCGGGACCAACCGGCGGCATGGCGGCGAAGCTCAACCCCGACGCGGGGCTGCCGGTTGTGGACCTCAGCGCCGAGTGCCTGGCCCTGTTCAACACGCGCATTCAGCCGCTGCTGATGAATGCCTGCGCCGGCTGCCACGCCAGCGGCCGCGGCGGTGAGTTCAAGCTGGTCCACTGCGTCGATGCCACCGTCAACCGCCGGGCGACCCAGATCAACCTCGCGGCCGTGCTGGCGCAGATCAAGTTCGAGCAGCCGGAGTCCAGTCCGCTGCTGTACAAGTCGTTCAGCAAACACGGCCTCACCGCCCAGGCGCCCTGCCGGGCCGCCAGTCGGCGGCTTACCAGATGCTGCTGGAGTGGGTGCAGATGACGGTGCATGACAACCCGCACCTGCACAAGGAGACGGTGGCGAAGGCGCCCGCCACGGTGGCCCCGGTGGCCGTGACGGTGCCGACCGCGCGGCCGCCAGTGACGCCCGTGGCGTCGGCGCCCGCCGGCCCCACGCAGACGTTCGCGGTGGCGCTGAACCAGGCGCCGGCGCCGCCGACGCCAGGGGAAACGGTGATCCGGCAGGTGGAGCACCAGACGCAAACACTGCCGCCACCGCAAGCGCCGGCCGAGCAGCCGGCGTCAACCGACCCGTTCAGCCCATCGATCTTCAACCGCGAGAATCACCCGAATCGGTAAGCGCACCTGGGCCATTTACAGATTCGGAAAAATCCGAGACAACGTTATGTCGATGGCCCCCTCGCCGCGCCTGTTGCTCTGCGCCGACCAGTCCGCGGCCGCCGCCGAGTTGCGCCGGCCGCTGGAACAGGCCGCGTTCGCGGTGGACAGCCACGGCTTCGGTGACTTCAACGGCCACGACCTCGCCGCCTACCGTTTGGTGCTGCTCGACGGCACCGGCGACCCCGGCGCGGCCCTGCAGTGCTGCCGCCGCCTCCGCGGTCACCTCGGCGAGCATTTCGTGCCCATCCTGTTTGTGACCGCCGACCTGAGTCCCGCCGCCCGCCTCGCCAGCCTGGATTGTGGCACCGACACCTATTTGTTGCACCCCTTTGAGTCCGCCGAGTTGATCGCCCAGGTCCGCGCCCTGCTGCGCATCAAGGACAGCCACGAGCGCCTGGCCGACAAGACCGCCGAGGTGCAGCGCATCAACAAGCGCTTGCAGTCCGCGTATCAGCAGATCGACCAGGAACTGGAACTGGCCCGCCGCATTCAGGAGAGTTTTCTACCGCAGACGCTGCCGGAGGTGCCACAGGTGCGCTTCGCGGTCCACTACCACCCCTGCGGCCGGGTCGGCGGCGACTTCTACGACGTCTTCCGGCTGGACGAGAGCCATCTCGGCTTCTACGTCGCCGACGCGATGGGCCACGGCGTACCGGCGAGCCTGCTGACTATCTTCGTCAAGAAGGGCGTGCGGACGAAGGAGATTCACGGCCAGCAGTATCGCCTGGTGCCGCCGAGCGAGGTGCTGCAGCGCCTCAACCGCGACCTGATCGAACAGCAGTTGTCGGAGAACCCATTCATCACGATGGTGTACGCGCTGTTCAACTTCGCCGACGGCACCTTGCAGTTCGCGCGTTCGGGCCATCCGTACCCGCTGCATGTGCCGTGCGACGGCGAGCCGCGGTTGTGGCAGATCGAGGGCAGTTTACTGGGTGTGTTCGACACGCATTATCCGACGCGGGCGGAGCGACTGCGGCCCGGCGACAAGGTGCTGCTGTACACCGACGGCATCGACCACGCCCGTTTCGAGCAGGAGCCGCCGGGCGTCAAGAGCGTGCTGGCGTGGGCGGCGCGGCACCGGGCGCGGCCGGTCGGCGAGCTGGTCGGCCTGCTGCAGCGCGAGCTGTTCGGCCAGGCGCCGCCCCGGGACGACCTGACCGTGCTGGGGCTGGAAATGCTGCCGGCCTTGTCAGGTGGCCGCGCCGCTCTCTAAAATGAATATCCTCATTCAACGAACCCGGACCCCCGGAAGGATGGCGAACCATGAAGGAAGGTATTCACCCCAAGTACGAGGAAGCGACCGTCACCTGCGGCTGCGGTAACAAGTTCACGACGCGCAGCACGAAGAAGAACATCACGGTCGAAATCTGCTCCGCCTGTCACCCGTTTTTCACCGGTAAGATGAAGTTCGTGGACACCACCGGCCGCGTTGAGAAGTTCCAGAAGAAGTACAACTGGGACAAGCGCAAGGCCGACAGCAAGGACGCCGCCGCGGCCGCCAGGGAGGCCGCCGCCAAGAAGTAGCTGTGAATCGCTTCCTAGCTGGTGCTGCCGCTCGATTTATCGTTTCGCGCTGGTGATTCGGGCGCGAAACGATGAATCGGGCGGTAGAATGTCCTCGCATCCTGGCAGGAACGATCCACAGGCATCCCATCATGACCCAGCCGTGGCCGGCATTTGAACAGGCACTGAAGCGCTCCGCGGAACTCGAAACGCTGCTCGGCGACCCGGCGGTGATCGCCGACCGTACGCGCTACGCCCATCTCGGCAAGGAGCACGGCGCGCTGGCCCGGATGGTCAAGCCCTACCTCGAATACCGCAAGGTCGCCGCGGACGTGGCCCAGGCCGAGACGATGCGCGACGCCGCCGGCGACGAGCCCGAGATGCTGGCCCTGGTCGCCGAGGAGTTGACCACCCTGCGGCCGCGCCTCGACGCCCTGCGCTCGCGCCTGGAAGACCTGCTGCTGGTCGAACCGGGCGAGGACTACGGCAGTGTCATCATGGAAATCCGCGCCGGCACCGGTGGCGACGAGGCCGCGTTGTTCGCCGGCGACCTCTACTCAATGTACACCAAGTTCGCGCGCGACCGCGGCTGGAAGGTGGAGGACATCTCCTTCAGCCCCGGCGAACAGGGCGGCTTCAAGGAAGCCGTCTTCAGCGTCACCGGCGACGAGGCCTATGCGACGTTGCGTTACGAGAGCGGCGGCCACCGCGTTCAGCGTGTGCCCAAGACCGAGACGCAGGGCCGCATCCACACCTCCGCCGCCACCGTGGCCGTGCTGCCCGAGCCCGATGAAGTACAGATCGAGATCAAGCCGCAGGACATCGAATGGGAGACGATGCGCGCCGGCGGCGCCGGCGGCCAGCACGTCAACAAGACCGAGAGCGCCGTGCGCATCTGGTACAGGAAGGGCACGCCGGAGCAGGTCGAGGTCAAGTGCCAGGACGAGCGCAGCCAGCACAAGAACTACGAGCGGGCCATGCGCCGGCTGCGCAGCCAGCTGTTCGAGCAGCGCCAGCAGAAGCTGCACAGCGACCGTGCCGAGCAACGGCGGACGCTGATCGGCTCCGGCGACCGCGGCGAACGCATCCGCACCTACAATTTCCCGCAGAACCGCCTCACCGACCACCGCATCAACTTGACGCTGTACCGTCTGGACAGCATCATCCTGGGCGACCTGTCCGAACTCATCCAGGCGCTGAAGGACTTCGACAAGAAGCAGCGCCTGGAAGGCAAATAAGCAAAGAGGCCCACCGTGACGCCGAAAGCCGTAGAGCACGAGGCTCCGTGGACCGTCGGTCGGCTGCTCGACTGGACGGCCAAATTCCTGCTGCAAAAGGGCGTGGAGTTCCCGCGCCTGGACGCGGAGGTGCTGCTGGCCCACGCGCTGGGTTGCAAGCGCATCGACCTGTACGGCGTCCGCCACGGCGAGGTCGCTGACGACGACGTGCGCAAGCGCTACCGCGAACTGATCGGTAAGCGCGTGGAGGGCTGTCCGGTGGCGTACCTGGTCGGCCGCAAGGAATTTTTCTCGCTGGAGCTGGAGGTTGGCCCGGCGGTGCTGATCCCGCGGCCGGACAGCGAACTGCTCGTGACCGAATGTCTGGCCCTGGCGAAGGCGCTGCCGGAACCCGCTGTTCTGGACCTGGGCACCGGCAGCGGCAACCTGCCGGTGGCGATCGCCAGGCACCACAGGACCGCTTGGCTGACGACCGTGGACGTGAGCGCCGACGCCCTGGCGGTGGCGGGGCGCAACGCGGCGAAGCACGGCGTCGCGGAGCGGATCACGTTCCTGCAGGGCGACCTGTTCGCGCCGTTGCCAGCGGGCACGGCGTTCGACTTCGTCATCAGCAACCCGCCGTACATCCCGACCAGCGACATCGCGGGGCTGGCGGCGGGGGTGCGCAACTACGAGCCGCACCTGGCGCTGGACGGCGGCGTGGACGGCTTCGCGGTGTTCGAGCGCATCGTCGCGGAGGCGCCGCGGTATCTGAAGCCGGGCGGCTGGCTGCTGCTGGAGATTGGGTCGCCGCAGGAACTGCCGGCGCGACGGCGATTGGCGGCGGCGCCGGGGTTTGAACTGACCGAGACGGTGTGCGATGCGGCGCGGCATCCACGCGTGTTGAAGGCGCGCTGGCGACCGTAGGCGGTTGCAATCTTCGACCGATCCCTGTTCGTTGGCCCTGCTCCCTCCTAGATACTTCAGGAGAGGGGTACCTGTCTGCCGTAAGCGCTCCATCACTTCCCGAGGAAGAATCCCGGCATTGTTGTCGGGATACCTGACCTGTTGTCGCGGTTCCATGCCGCGGGAGGATCCATGAATCGCAAGTTCGTCTGCGCAGCGGTGGCGACGCTGATGCTGTTCAGCTTCGCCGTGGCCGACGAGTTCATGGCCGTCATCACCAAGGTCGAGAACGGCAAGGTGACGTACAAGACGTTCAAGTTCAACGTGGAAGAGAAGAAGCTCGAGTTCGGCGACGCCAAGACCCTGCCGACCACCAAGAACGTCAAGGTGGTCAAGGGCAAGTTCGACAAGGACACCAAGAAGATGGTGGCCGGCGACGCCATTGAGGACGGCCTGAAGAACAAGATGTTCACCGACATCAAAACGGACGGGCCGGGGCCGTTCGGCGGTGGCTTGATGGCCACCATCGTGACCGACGGCGGCAACAAGAAGATCACGGAAATCCGTGCGGCCGCCTTCGGCTTCAAGAAGAAGAAGAAGGACAACTGAGCCGGGGCCGCCAACGCAGTCGTTGCCGATTCGGGCCCGCTTTCCGGCACACCCGGGGAGCGGGCCCGATACCGTTCCTTCCCTGGCCCCGCAACGGGAGACCCCTCATGAATCGCACGTTCGTTGGCGCGGCGATGGTGACGTTGGCGGTGTTCGGCGTCGCCACGGGCGATGAGTTCATTGCCATCCTCACCAAGGTGGAGAACGGCCGGGTGACCTTCGTCCGGGCCAAGTTCAACAAAGAGAATAAAAAATTCGAGAAGGGCGAACCGGTGACCCTGCCGCCAGCCACCAACATCAAGGTGGGTCGGGCCAGGTTCAACAAGGACACCAAGAAAACCGAAATCGGTGACCCCATCGAAGGCGGGTTGAAAAACGAACTATTCAACACGCTCGGCCCGAACGGGATGCCGGTTCGCATCATCACCGACGACGACAACCGGCGCGTGCTGGCGATCGTGGTAACGGGGAAGAAGAAGTCCAGCAAATAACGGATTGCGTCCGCCGCAAGCAGCGGTCAAGAAGGGTCGCGGCGTCATCGGCAAATCTTTAATGGTCCACTCATGTTGCGCGGGTAAACTACAATCCTGACCCGGTCGGTTGGGCGGTGGATGCAATGGGGTACCGTTCTGCTTCGACAGGGGCCAAGCATGAGCAAATCGCGCTGCTGGCGGTGGGGCCTCGTCCTCGCCATCCTGGGATGCGCCCAGATCAAGTTCGACGGTTGTGGTTGTCCGCTGGCGCAGGCCAGCCCCCAGGTGAAGGTCCGGGCGGCGGGTGCGAACGCCCGGGCACAGAAAGAACAGGATGCGCAACAGAGTGGCTGGCACGTCGATGCTCGCGGAACCGCCACCTACACGTGCAAATTCATCGAGGCGTCGGATGCCGCCGAGACACTTCACAAGTTCCTCGGCTCTGAACTGGAAGAGGACAGGGGCGGATTCCGCAGACCGATCCTCCGCACCCACGAGATCACCGTGGACGAGGAGCGAAACAGGATCACCATCAATGCTCCGGCGGACAAGATCGCCAGGGCCAAGGAGATCCTCGCCCAGATCGACAAGGGCGGGATCCGGTATCGGGGCGGCGCCCCGATTCTGCAGCGCATCGAGATCCCAAGCGGCAACGCCGAGGCCCTCGCCAAGGCGTTGCGTGCGGCGTTCAAGCAGTCGCAAACGCTGAACATCTCCAACATCGGCCAGAACGCCATCCTGGTCTACGCCCGGCCGGGCGACCAGATTGCCATCGCGCGGTTCCTCGCGGTGCCGAAAACCTCCAACGCAATCACGGAATTGATTCCGCTGACGAACCTGAAAGCGGCCCGGATGGCCAACACGCTGAGCAGGATGGGCGACAAGGACGGTGCGTACATCGAGGCGGACACCGACCGTAACGCCATCATTTTCCGCGGCACCGCGCGGCAACTCGCCGAGGTCAAGGGGCTGGTTCGGATGTTCCAATCGGACCTCCGCAACAACCTGGGGTTGATGGATTCCGCACGCTTGCAAACCGAGATAACCGGAGCCGACCGGTCGGCAGGACGGTGAACCATTGAGGTGCCATTCCTTCAATCCGACAGGGGAAACGCCATGAGCATCAAGCACTGCTGCTGGGGATGGGGCTTCGCCATCGCCGCCCTGGTATGCCTCCCGGCGACGCCGCCCCGAGCGCTCGCACAGGCCAACCCCAAGGTCCGGGTTTCCACGGCGAACCCAGGGCCCCAGGAACGCTTCGCCTTTGAATTCCACGACGCGCCGTGGTCGGGCCCGGGCAGCGTGCTGGAGTGGCTGGTCAAGAAGACCGGGCTGCCGATCATCACCAATGTCAGGCCGCTCGGCACCTTCACCCCGGCCAGGGGCGCGAACGGTAATTTGCAGCGCTACACCGTTCCCGAGGCCATCGACCTCCTCAACGCGGCGCTGGCGCAACAGCAGCTGATCCTCATCCGCAAATTCGACTCGATCACGCTGCGGGCGACGGACCAGCCGATTCCCGAGATGGACATCCCGCGCCTGACCGAAGCAGAGTTGCAGCAGCGCGGCAAGACCGAACTGGCTTCGGTCGTCGTCAGGCTCAAGACGCTGGACGCCGAGACCTTCGCCAAGGAGGCGAAGGACATGCTTGGTCCCCTGGGCAAGGTTACGTCCCTGCCGTCTGCCAACATACTCATCCTGCGCGACCAGGCGGGCACGCTGCGCCTGGCCATCAAGATGATCAAGGAGATGGATACCGGCCTCGGGGATACCAGCAGAATTACCCTCACCTACGAGTGCAAGCACATCAAGGCGGCGGACGCCGCCGAGGCTCTGACCAAGTTCCTGGCCACCGAAAAGGAAGAGATTCATGTCAAGGACAGGGCGGGCAATGTACGGACGTGCGTCCGCACCCACACCATCGCCGTCGATGAGGGGCTGAACATGGTCATCATCAGCGGCCCCAACGACAAAATCGCCAAGGCCAAGGAAGTCCTCATGGAGATCGACAAGGACTGGCGCGGCCTACCGGTGCGCTACTTTCCGTCAGTTCTCCTGCGGGTCGAGGTTCCCGACGGTAACGCGGCGGCGTTCCTCAGTTCCGCCCAGGCGATGTTCCAACAACCGGCGCGGCCGCACGTCTACGCCATTGACCGGGACGCCATCCTGGTCCACGGCTACGAAGGAGAAGCGAGCCGGGTCCGTCAGTTCATTGGGAACTGGTATCGGCGAACCCCGCTCAGCACGGCCCGGATTCGGCTGACGAACCTGAAGGCCGCCGAGGTGGTAAATCGCCTTGAGAGGAGCAGACTCCCGCATCTCCAACCAGACACCGAGCGCAACGCCGTTCTCGTACGCGGCACCCTGCAGCAGATCGCTGCGGCCTGGGCGCTCATCAAGATACTCGAAGTTCTTCCGTAGTGCGGGCCGCCCGCACTACGGAAGCAGGAGAAACGCCATGAGCATCAAGCACCGCTGCTGGGGATACGGTCTCGCCGTCGCCGTTCTGGTGTGCCTGTCGGCGACGCCGCGTGCGCTCGCGCAGGCCAACCCCAGGGTCCGGATTCCTGCGATGAAGCCCAAGGTCCAGGAACGTTTCGTCTTTGAATTCCGCGACGCGCCCTGGCACGGGCCGGGCGGCGTGCTGGAGTGGCTGGTCGAAAAGACCAGGCTGCCGGTCATCTCCACGCACAAGCCGACCGGCACCTTCACCTTCAATCCGCCCAGGGGTGCGAACGGTACCCCCCAGCGCTACACCATTCCCGAAATCATCGACATCCTCAACGAGACACTGGCGAAGCAGGAACGCATCCTGCTTCGCAAGATCGCATCCATCACAATACTTGCGACCGATCAGCCGCTTCCAGAATCGGGCCTCGAGCGCCTGACGACCGAGGAGGAGTTGGCTGAGCGCGGCAAGACGGAGTTGGCGTCGATTCGCCTCCGGCTTACATCGCTCGACGCGGAGGCGTTCGCCAGGGAGGCGAAGGACCTGCTGGGTCCTGGGGGCAGGGTGACGGCACTGCCGAGCACCAACATGCTCATCCTGCGCGGCCGGGTGGGTGCGCTGCGCCTGACGGTCAAGACGATAAAGGAATTCGATGCAGATGCCGGCCGCGGGCCAACTACTTTCGCTTACAAGTGTGTCTACATCAAGGCGTCTGATGCTGCGGAGAAGCTGACCAGGTTTCTGGTTCCACCCGCCCAGGAGAAAGAAATCAGCGCGCGCAAGGCAGGCAACCGCGATCCGTGTATCCGCGCGACCAGGGTCACGGTCGATGACCAAATCAACACGCTCATGATCAGCGGTTCGTCCGGCACGATCTACCGGACCAAGATGCTCCTCGCCCAGATCGACCAGGGCCAGTAACCGTCCGCGAACCGGGGCACTCAGTGGTCAAGGCCGGTCGGACGGTTCGGGGGAGCAGGGCACGGGGGCCGGGGGCCGCAGGACCGTGACGCCGCACTTCTCCAGGAGCCATTTGCACAGCAAGAAACTCGGCAGGCCGCCCGCCATGAACGCGGCGACCATCACGTAACGGGTCGTCTGGCCGCCCACCCGGAGCACCTCGGGCCACACGGCGAACAGAAAGAGCGGGGCCAGCACGCAAAAGGCCGCCCCGTTCAGGATAACGATCAGCCAGCCCACCAGGGTCAGGCGTTCCAGCAGTTCTTCGCGGCCGTCGCGCATGGCTACTCGTCCCCCACGACAGACAAAGGGTTGTGCAACTCTACGTTGGGTTTCGGGGGAGTCAAGGAACGCCTGGCATCCGCAGCGGTTGTACAATGCCAGCATGATGCCTTTTTGCGACCGCCTGGTGCCCGACGAACCGCTGCCGTCCTACGCCTTCGTGCCGGGCCGCCACCCGCACCCCGTCTCCGACGCCGCCGGCCACAGCCACGGCCACTCGCCCCAGCGGCCCGCGCCGCTCGACCCGACCGCCTGGGGCGACAGCGCCGCATACTGCTTCGGGCTGGACCTGTTCAACCACGGCTATTACTGGGAGGCGCACGAGCAATGGGAAGGGCTGTGGCACGCCTGCGGGCGGCACGGCGTCACGGCGACGCTGTTGAAGGCGCTGATCCAGCTGGCCGCGGCGGGCGTCAAGGTGCGCGAGGGCCGGCCGGAGGGCGTGCGCACTCACGCCGCGCGGGCGGCAGAATTGCTGGAGCTGGTGGCGCGGGAGGTGGCGACGGAACGCTATCTGGGGCTAGCGTTGGCGGACGTGCGACGGCAGGCGCTGACGGTAGCGGAGCGGCCGCCGCAATGCCCGGCAGGGTCGGGAGCGCCGGTCGAGGTGGTGTTTGACTTCGTGCTGTGGCCAGCGTGATTGCACATGATTGCACATCAGGGCGGTGTACCTTTGAGTTTCCAGCGGGAGCCGGGACCACTTCGCCCGCTGGAATCGACAGGCCCAGGATCCCGCAGCAGCCGTACATTTGCCTGGGCGGTGCGGCGATTTGTCCTCGGGGGGCAGGTGGAGGATCGTTTTCAACGAGGTTGGGCCGATCTGCGCGAGAATCTTCAGCAACTGCCGCTGCAAAAACACGAATCCAGACGGTAGTGGTGCAACTCGCCGCGGTCGGTGGTGCAGGGTCGAGTCCCTGGTTCTGCGGCGCGCCGCGGCGCTCACTTCTTCTTGGTGGTCAATTTGAAGTCTTTCGGCGTGTCGTCCTTGATCTCCACGGTCAGGGTGGTTTCTTCATTGTAATGGGCAGGGACCGTGTTCACGACCTTTTCCTTGTCGCCGTACGCGGACGACTCACCGGGTTCGAGCGGCACCTTCTTCGTGGGGCCGATGATCTTGACCGTGTAGGTGCCGGGCCGGATCGCCACAGCATACTTGCCGTCCTTGATGCGCGCCCCCTCGGGGTGCAGGTTCTTGTCTTTTGGCAGGAACGTCAGATCGCCCTCCGTCAGGGGCACGCCGTCGAGTTCCACGGCGCCGGTCACCGTGTGTTTGACTGGCCCGTCCTTGCCGCACCCCGCCGCGGCGGCGCCCCAGACGCAGACGAACAGAACAAGCAGCCGTTTCATGGGGGACATTCGCTTTCGTTGTCAGGGGAAAGGAGCGGGACGGCTAATTCAGGTCCGACAGATCCACCGGGTTACGGTCGTTGCGCGAGCCGAGGTTGGACCAGACGGTGGGGTTGATGGTGTTGGCGACGAAATGGACTGAGCCGTCGGCCATGACGACGTTGACGCCGTTGGTGTGAGCGCTGCGGGCGCTCTGCACCGCGCCGTTGCTGTCGCCGACGGTGGAGCAAGGCGCATAGGGGTTGGGCGTCGCCGGGCAGGCCCAGCAGGCGTCGGCCACGGTGGTGTTGGGTGGGTAGACGGTGCTGAACAGGATTTCGCCCTGCCAGGTGTTCCACATGCGGCCGCGGCGGTCGTCCCCGGCCGAGACAGGCATCAATCGCGTCTCGCTGGCGAGCAGCTGATTGCTGGTGCCATCGACGATGGCGCTCAGCTTGATGCGCGACAGCGGGAACAGAACGCCGTTGAGGTCGGTGCCGTCGCCCAACGCGGTTGCCGAATAGATGGTGTTGCCGGCGCAGCCGAGGTAGTTCGTGGCGAACCCCTCGGTGGGGTAGTTGCCCGGGATGACCTGCGTGGGCGCCCGGCCGCCGTTGGGGTCCGCGGGGCAAATGTAGGTGGGCACCGGGGTTGCGGAACTCTGCTGGTAGAGGGTGTAACTGTTGTTGGCCAGGACATCCGCGCGGACCTTGGTGAGCAGGGTTTCCTGCTCCAGGTAGGGTAGAATGAGGCTGGCCCAGCCCATGCGCTCCCAGGTGGCGATCGCAGCCGGCGGGGACGTTGGCGCGGTGTGCAGTTTGTTGAACTGGCCCATGGGCAGGACCTTGTAGACGCTGTGGTAGTTGTGCAGCGCCTCGGCGATCTGGTGCAGGTTGTTCTGGCACTGGGCGCGTGCGGCCGCTTCCCGGACCTTCTGCACGGCGGGGAGGAGCAGGCCGATCAGGATGGCGATGATCGCAATCACCACCAGCAGCTCGATCAGCGTGAACGCCAGTCGCCGACGGGACCGGTGCATGGCCAACCTCCCGAACGCGGAAGCAAGAGAGCCGACCGGTTGCCGTGGCGAAGACCGCGGCAGACCGACGGGGAATAAACCCCGGTGCCCACCGATTGTTGCAGTTTTGTCAGCTACCCGGAATTCAAGGGCAACGTTGCCTTTGTCGGCACCAGGCATTTCTGGCGGCCCAAGGAAGTCTCCCCCTCGGGACAGGGCTATCACTGGAACAGCAACGCGGAAACGTATTACCTTATCGGAGCGGCCATGGGTGAAGCGATGCTGAAATTGAGACGGGCGAAATGAAGACACTGCTCGCTAATCCCCACCGCTCCTGCCACCTTTTTCTTGCTCTGGCGCTCGGCTGCGGGGGAGTGCGCTCCCCCGACTCCCTCGGCTTTTTGTCCGCAGCAACACGACCCAACGCACCACCCACTTCCGCTCATGTGATCGTATGTATATAGTGACAGGTATTACTCACGTTTGAACCATACCCCTTTCCGCGCACTGTCCTGCTTCCAGTTTCACCACAGTTCCGTGCCGCCTCTTGACGAATGTTTATTACAGTGATAAGAATAGAGTAGTTTGATCGTCTGCCCAGGTGCCGGGCATTCCCGGTGGCTACTCCCCTGAGGTTTGCGCATGACTGCCGTCGTGTCCCGCGCGGAGCAAATCGCCAGTGCCAATGGACTTCTGGCCGAGGAGACGCCGCAGACCATCCTCCGCTGGGCGGCGGGGTCGTTCGGTTCGCGACTGACCATGGCGACTGCGTTCGGCGCGGAGGGCTGTGCCATCATCCACATGCTCGCGGAGATTGCCCCGCAGACGCGCATCTTCAACCTGGACACGGGTTACCAGTTCGCCGAGACGTTGGAGTTACGCGAGCAGATCAAGGAGAAGTACGGCATCGAGGTGGAATACGTGCGGCCGGAGCTGACCGTTGCGGAGTACGAGGTGGAGCACGGCGGCCCGCTGTACGAGCATCGGCCGGACCAGTGCTGCTACGACCGCAAGGTGCTGCCGCTGCGGCGGGCGGTGGTCGGTTATGACGCCTGGATCAGCTCCATCCGCCGTGACCAGACGGAACACCGCGGCCGCGCTGACGTGGTGCAGTGGGACGCGAAATTCAACCTCGTGAAGGTCAATCCGCTGCTCAACTGGTCGCGGAAGGACGTTTGGGGCTTTATCGTCAAGCATGGGGTGCCGTACAATCCCCTCCACGACCACGGTTACCCGAGCATCGGCTGCTGGCCCTGCACGCAGCCGGTGCGGGACGGCGAACCGGAGCGGGCGGGCCGCTGGGCAGGCACAGTCAAGAAGGAGTGCGGCCTGCACGTCGTGGAGCACAGGGATGGCAGCGGTATTTAGCGTTCGAACCCACCGTAACGTCGGGGTGTTATGCGCGTCTCCGCCAAGGCTCAATATGCGTGCATCGCCATGCTGGAGTTGGCCGCCCACCACGGCGACCAACACGCGCTGGTGCAGGTCAAGACCATCGCCGACACACACGGCATTTCGCAGCGCTTCCTGGTGCAGATCCTGTTGCAGTTGAAGGCCGCGGGCCTGGTGCGCAGCGCCCGCGGCGCCGCGGGCGGCTACCAGCTGGCACGGCCGCCGGAAACGGTGACGCTGGCGGACGTGATCCACGCCATCGACCAGGCGGAGCCAGCAACACCGTCGGCGCTGCGGCGCTGCGGCCGTCGCTGGCGGTGCAGGCGGTCGCGTCGGTGCTGCACGAGGTGGACGCCAGGGAGCGGCAGATGCTCCGCGACACCACTCTCGCCGAACTGGTGCGGCGCTCGGAGCAGTGCGGCAACCTGTCGTATCAGATTTGACCGGCTGGCGTGCGTCAAGCGCTGGTG
Source organism: uncultured Gemmataceae bacterium (assembly GCA_963750165.1). Classification (GTDB taxonomy): domain Bacteria; phylum Planctomycetota; class Planctomycetia; order Gemmatales; family Gemmataceae; genus CAVVPN01. The sequence goes on from CAVVPN010000004.1 coordinate 561,882, forward strand.
ACGATCTGTCGCAGAATCCCCATGATCTTCGGCAGGTTGTCGATGAAGTATTCCGGCAGGTCAATGGTCAACAAATCTCCGCGAAGGCGCAAGAAATTCCAGGTCGCCCCGGTGCTCACGACGCCAAAGACGGTTCGATCCGGCGTGCCAGCCTGCTCGTTGCTCACCCGGGCGGCGACCATGGCGGCGATGCACTGTCCGAGTCCAGTGCGGATCAGGTCGTTTTTCGCCTCCACCACAGCCACGAACGGGGCGCGCAGGATTTTCTGGCTGGGGCCGTGCGTGATCAGGAAATCACAGTAGCCGTTCAAGCCCCGAGACGAGTCCACGTCCCATTCTACCCCGGAAAACAGGAAAAAATGCGCCCCCGCGGAGCGGCGCAGTTCCAGTAAGACCGGGGCAATGATGAACTCGGATTTGGCCTTCTCAGTGCTGTTCGCCAGCGCTAGTTCCACGCCGTCGCGCACGAACGCCGCAATCGCCTCATGCACGGGGAACGGGGCGGTTGCGGCGAACATGTCGGCGTCCTCGACCTGCAGGCCGAGTTGCTCCTGCACCTCCGGGAAGCTGAAATCACGAAAGGCCATGTGCGGCGCCTCCCCTTCGTGGGCCAGGTCGGTTTGACTCGCCCTGAGGAATAACCTACGCTGGGAAGAACTCCCGTCAACGAAAGCTGCTTGATTCCCATGCCCGAGCGCAACCCAGAGCCTGCACACGGACGGCCCGAACGCCGCGCCTTCGTGCGCCTGGCCAGTGACCTGGCGGCGACCTGCCACCCGTCCGGCCACAGCGATGCAGTGAGCTGGCCGGGACGGGTGTGCGACCTCTCCCGTGGCGGTGTCGGGCTGGCGTTGCGGCACCGCTTCCGGCCAGGGACGCGGCTGACGGTCGAGCTGCGCGCCAGCACCGGCGCCTGCCTGCACACGGTGGGGGTGGTGGTCATCCACGCCCGTGCAGTTATCGTGGACGGCGACCACTGCTGGCTGCTCGGCTGTGCGTTTGACCGGCCGCTCGAAGACGAGGAGTCTGCGGCCCTGTTATGAGCACTGCGGGCACAACCCGCCACCGGTAGCGAACAGTGGGTGGCCGTGCCGAAATGCGCAAAATCAAGAGGGCTACGTCTTGGAAGAGGCTTTTTGTTCAGGTATTCCCGGACTCCCGCCACCCCATCATACCCGCGACGGCGCTCGTTCAATACGCATTGCGGTGGAACAGCCCGTGGAACACGGTCATCCACAAAATCCGCAGGTCCAGCCACGGCGTCCAGTGCGTGATGTAATAGAGATCATACTGCACGCGCTTGCGCAGCGACGTGTTGCCGCGCCAGCCGTGGACCTGCGCCCAGCCGGTGATGCCCGCCTTGACGCTGTGGCGAGCCATGTAGTTCGGGATGGTGCGGCGGAAGCGCTGGATGAACACCGGTCGCTCCGGCCGCGGCCCCACCAGGCTCATGTCGCCCATCAGCACATTGAACAGTTGCGGCAGTTCGTCCAGGCTGGACTTGCGCAGGAACGCTCCGAGCCACGTCCGCCGCGGATCGTCCTTCTGCGCCGACACCGCCCCCGTCTGGGCCTCGGCATCGACGCGCAGGCTGCGGAACTTGAGCATCTTGAAGGTCCGCCCGTTCAGGCCGCAGCGCTCCTGAGCGTAGAAGACCGGGCCGCGGCTCGACAGCTTGACCAGCAGTGCGATCAGCAGCAGCAGCGGCGCCAGCAGCGCCAGGCCGACCAGCGATAGCAAGATGTCCATGAAGCGCTTGACAACGACGTTCAGGCCGAAGTGCGGGCTCTCGCGCAGGCCGATCACCGGCAGGCCGTCCAGGTTCGTGGTCGTCAGCGATAGGCCGGCCATCTCCGGCACATCGGCGACCAGGCGCACCTCCACCAACGTCTGCGACAACACGTCGAAGACGCGGCGGGCCTCGTGGTAGCGGCTCAGCGGCAGCGAGATAAAGACGTGGTTGATGTGATACTTTTCGACCAGGGTGGGCAGCTCATCGGTGGTGCCGAGGATGTGCAGGTCATCGGTCCAGCGCGTTGGCTGATCCTCGACGAAGCCGATGACCTTGATACCCATCCAGCTGGCGTGCCGCAGCGCTCGCGCCGTCTTGCGGGCCACGCGGCCGGTGCCGACGACCACCGCCAGCGTCTGGTTGTAACCGCGGGAGCGCAACCCACGCAGTCCCCACCAGGTGCAGCGCCGCGCCGTCAGAATGCCCGTCGCCGCCAGCGCCACGAACAGCACCATCGTGGCGCGCGACTCGTAGGGATCGTGCCGGCTGAACGTGGTGGCAATGACCAGCAGCGCCATCAGGGCCGTGCCCTTGCAAACGCTGACCACCTCCTCGCGGAAGCGGCGCAGACGGTGGATGACGTACTGGCCGGTAAGTTTATACGCCAGGGCGCTGACGAGCAGCACCGGCGGCAGGTTGCGCTGGCAGAGGTCGAAGTCGGGCGTGTCCTTCTGGACGGGTAGCCAGCCGGACTCGAAGCGGAGGTAGTACGCCAGCAGCCAGGCGGCGGCGGTCAGCAGCAGGTCCCAGGTGAGAAACCACACGCACAGGAGTTGTCGGTTGCGATGCATCATGACCGGCCCCGTCCGTGGGTGAGTCAGTGACAGCCGCACTGCCGCGGTCCTGGCTTGTAGCACGCTCGGACGCGGCCTGTCAAGATGGCCCGGACGGGTAGCCGAGGGCGAACGACCGCGGCGCCGCTTTCTCCCCTTCCTGGTGGGGGAGGGAGAAAGTGCTACTTCGCCAGCGGATCGAAGCCGATCAGCCGCTGCCCTGTCTGCAGCGTGGTCGGCCGCAGGTTGCCCACCAGAATCGCCAGCTGGGAGCGCAAGGTCGCGTCCGTCTTGGGACTGCCGAACAGCGCCCGCAGGTCGAGCGACCTCTCCTTGGGCAGCGACACGCCGAACTGTTTGACATGACGGTTCAGCTCCGCCGCCGCCTGGATGCGCAGCCCCTTGTCGCGCTTGCCGTCCAGCACAACCTCGGCCAGGTGCTGCTGCGCCGGAGAGCCTGGGAAGCGGCCCAGGATTTCCAGCGCCAGTGGCGCCGTGGCGTCGTGGCGCAGCGCCGCCAGCACTTCCGGCTCCGCCCGCCGCACGTCGTAACCGGGCAACTCGCCGATCGCCATGCGCCGCAGCGCGTCCAGCGACTGCCTGGCAGCCTGGGCCCGCTCCGCCTTGCTCCACGGCTGCGGCGGGCTCTTGCGGAAGTCGGCGTTCAGCCAGCGCCGCGCCTCGAGCGGCGCCTTGCGGTACGTCTCCGGCTGCTGCACCGTCTTGACCGCCGTCTCAATCTCGCGCTTCAACTCGGCCTTGTTGAAGGCATACGCCTCCGGCAGCACAAAGACGTTGCGCCGCCCGGTACTGAAGCGGGCCAAACCCTCGCGCCGCTTGGCCGGCGCCAGCAGCAGAATGGGCATGGTGCCGGCATCCGCGTCGCGGCGCAGCTGCGCCAGCACCTCCGGCAGGTCGGATTCGGGCACCGTGTCGTTCACCAGGATCACGTCATAGTCCGCGGATTCGCGCAGGCGCTTGAACGCCTCCTTGAGGTTCGGCGTCACGGTCGCGCTGTAGCCGGCGTCCGCGAGCACCTGGCTCCATTTGGCACCGCGCTCGTCGTTGACGAACACAATCAGGGCCTTCGGCTGCGTCCCCCCGGCGGTGAAGCGGCGCAGCACGTCCACCAGGCGCGTGGACGTTACCAGCGCCTTTTCCGTCGGCAGGTTCAGCAGGGCGGTCGCGGCGGCAAACTGCACGCGCCGGTCGGGGTAGAACAGGGCATTGACGAGCAACCCGGTGCCGCCGGTCGGCGACGGCTGCGCAGCGCGCGTCTCGCCGCGCGCCCCCAGTGCCTGGATGATCGGCAGCGCCACCGCCAGGTTGTGCTCCGCCAGCGCCCGCTTGAGCGCCGTCAGCAGCAGATCGGCGTCCACCGTCTTGAGCAGCTGGTTGATCGCCTGGATCGGCTGCTGCACTTCCGCGTCCTTGCTGGGCACGAACAGGTGTTCGAGGCGGTCGTTGAGGTTGCGCTCCAGTGTCAGGTTCAGATACGCGACTTGCGCCGGCCGATACGTGGGATCAAGGTCGAGCGCCTCCCTGGCATAGCGCTGGCCGAAAAACTCCTCCGCCTGGCTGGCCTTGAGGACGACCGGTTTGGGGTCGATCTTCTTGCCATCCCACTCCCAGATGCGGACGCGCTCCGGGTCGCTGAAGCGAACGCGGTGCTCGTAGTAGCGCTCGGCCAGGGCCGTCAGCGCCACCTTGGCGGGCGGCAGCTTGCTCACGTCCATCTCCTGAAGGTATGCCAGCAACTCCTTCGCACGCTGGCGGACCAGCTCGGGATAGCGCTTTGAGGCGGACAGGTGCCAGAGGTACGGCAGGCAGCGGGGATCGGCGCGTTTTTTGAGGATCTCGAGCAGGGCGAGGCGCAGGTCCACGTCCTTGTAGTCGGCGGGGCTCTGGGCCTTGAGCACTTCGAGGAAGGGCGGCACGATGTCGCGGTCGAGTTCGAGCATCACCTCGATGAGGCGGTGGTGTTCGGGGGTGCCGGCGGTGGCGCGCAGGGCCTCAATGAAGTACGGCGTCACCCGCTCGCGGGCGCGCTTGAGCTGGGCCAGGGCGAAGGCGCGCTGCTGCGGCGTGGGGGCGCTCAGGTTCTTGATGAACTTGCGGATGCGCTCGGGGTCGCTCAGTTTGCGGTCGAGGGCCACGGTGATGCGGTCGATGAGCGATTTGACGTTGTTCTCGGCCTCGGTCTGCAACTCGGGGTTGTCGTACCAGCGCCGCACCTCCTGCAAGCGCAGGAAGACATTCATGCCCTCGGCGTCCTCGATCGTGAGCAGGTCGTTGTCGATGGGCTCGGCGGGCTGCTTCTTGAGCATCTGAGCGAGGAGCAGGCCGGCGACATCGAACTTGCCGGTCTGCATCTCAAAGTTGATGGCGGCCCAGAACTCGATGCCGGTGGTCGGCGCCTTGAAAAAGACACGATAATCCTGCTCCGCCTTGACCAGCGCCCGCTTCAGCGCCGCCTGCCGCAGAGCGGCCTTGTCCACCTCCACAGGCAGCCCTTTTTTCTTCTTGCCGTCATCCTTCTGGCCACGCAGCACCGCCGGCGTGCCCGCCAGCGCGAGCAACATCACACAGCCGACCAGGTAAAGCCCAATGCGCTGCCACACGCGAGTTGCCTCCCCAAATGAAGAATCAGCCACAGAGGACACAGAGAACACAGAGAGAAGAAAAAAGGATCGGGAAAAGACCATTAATATGTTTGTCTTGATCTCTCCTGGTTTTTCTCTCGGTGTCCTCTGTGTCCTCTGTGGCTAATTCTGTGTTTCTCAAATTTCCAGTTCCGGGCGGACCAGATCCTCATACGTTTCCCGCCGCCGCACCAGCCGATGGCTGCCCCCCTCGACCAGCACTTCCGCGGCGCACGGCCGACTGTTGTAGTTGCTGGCCATCGCCATGCCGTAGGCGCCGGCGCTGAAGGTCGCCAGCAAATCGCCGCGGCGCAGTTCCGGCAGCCGTCGCTGCTTCGCCAGAAAATCGCCCGACTCGCACACCGGCCCGACCACGTCCACCGGCCGCGTGTCCGGGATGTCCACCTCGTAATCCTCCGGCGGCGCCGGCAGCCCAGGCGGCGGTGCCACCGGCCAGATGCGGTGAAACGAGTCGTACAGCGTCGGCCGGAGCAGGTCGTTCATGGCGGCGTCCTGAATGACGAAGTGTTTGCCGCCCGACTCCTTGGTGTAAATCACCCGACTGACCAGGACGCCGGCGTTGCCGACGATGAACCGTCCCGGCTCCAGCACCAGTTTGCAGCGGGCCTGCTTGACCGCCGGCAAAATCACCTCCGCGAACGCACTCGCCGGCAGCGCCTCCTGCTTGCGGTAGTGGATGCCGAAACCGCCGCCCATGTTCAGGTACTCGATCTGATGGCCCTGCCGCCGCAGTTGCTCGATCAGGACCAGGCCCTTTTCGAGACCCTGGCGGTAGGGCTGGGCGGACAGGATCGGTGAACCCAGATGCATGTGCAGGCCGACGATGCGCACGTGCGGGTTCCCTACCATGTTACCAGCAAACTCCAGGACCGTGTCAATGTCCAGTCCGAACTTGACCCCCTTGACCGAGGTGTCCGTCTTGGCGTGCGTCTTGGGCGGCAGATCCGGATTGACCCGCAGTGCCACCTGCGCCACCTTGCCAACGCTGCTGGCCACGTCCGCCAGCGCCAGCAGTTCGCCTTCGCTCTCCACGTTGAAGAGAAAGACGCCGTTCTCCAGGGCGTAGCGCATCTCGCCGTCGGTCTTGCCGACGCCGGCGAAGACGATTTTGGAACCGGTGCCGCCGGCCGCGAGGGCGCGGTAGAGTTCGCCGCCGCTGGTCACGTCGAAGCCGGCGCCATGCTCGCCCATGAGGCGGCAAAGGTTCACATTGGGGTTGGTCTTGATGCTGTAGCAGATGAGCGGGGCGGCGGCGGCGAAGGCCTGCTGCAACTGCGTCAGGTGGTGCAGCAACGTGCGCCGGCTGTAGACGTACAGGGGCGTGCCGTGGGCGGCGGCCAGGGTGGGGATCGGGACCTCCTCGCAGTGGAGGACGCGGTCGCGGTAGTGGAAGTGGTCCATGCGCTGTTATGGTTCCTGTTTCGGGGGAAGGTGGAACTACGAACGAAGCAAACCGCCTTCTCGATCACCTTTTGACACCGACGCACCACAGGTGCTGATTGGTGCGCAGGAAGATGTCGCCGTTGGAGATCGCGGGGGACGAGTTGGTCGTCTCACCGGGGCTCAGGCGGTTGGTCGCGAGCAGCTCATACTTCGGGCCGGCCTTGAAAATGAAGGTGGTGCCGTCGCGAGCCATGACGTAAATCTTGCCGTCGGCGTGGACCATCGAGCCCCAGTTCAGCGTGGTCGGACGCTTCGCCACCTTCCAGACTTCCTTGCCGGTTTGCAGCTCGTAGCAGTGCGGCACACCGCTCTCTTCCATGATGTAAACGTGGTCATCGACGAGGACGCCCGAGCCGACGCGCTGGATGTTTTTAGGGTGCAGCCAGAGCCGGTCCTTGGTGATGTTGCCGCTGCCGCCGAGATTGACGGCCAGGGCAGCGCCGTTGAAACCGGACATGGCGACGGCGCTGTTGTGCTTCGCGCTGTACAGCGGTGAGGTGTAGACGTAGATGGTCAGACCGTCGCAGGACCACAGCGGCTTGCCGTCCTTCGGATCGACGCTGCGGAACTTGAAGTCGGCGCAGTACAGGAGCTGGTCCCGGCCCTCGACCTGGGCGACGACCGGCGTCACCCAGGAGCCGGCCTTTTCGTCGCGCTGCCAGACCGTTTTGCCGGTCTGCTTGTTGACGGCGAGCAGGTAGTTGCGGCCCACCTTTTCGTTGGGCCCGCACCAGAGGATGCACAGGTCGTTATAGAGCACGGGCGAGGCGGCGTTGCCGAACTGGTGGTCAAACTTGCCGAGGTCGGTGCGCTTCCACAGTTCCTTGCCCTGGAAGTCGTAACAGTACATGCCGGCCGAGCCGTGGCTGACGACGACGCGCTCGCCATCGGTGACCGGCGAGGCGTTGCAGTACCAGTCCTGCGTCCAGTTGCGCTCCTTGGCGGTGTAGCGAACGTCGCTCTTCCAGAGATGCTTGCCGTCGGCGCGGGCGAAGCACAGCAGGCTGCGGACACTGCCGCCCTTGTTGGCCATCGTCAGAAAGATGCGGTCGCCCCAGACGACGGGCGTGGAGTTGCCGGGGTGCGCCAGCGGCACCTTCCACTTGATGTTTTCGGTCGGCCCCCAGGTCGTCGGCAGGCCCTTTTCCGCGCAGTGGCCCTGGCCGGTTGGGCCGCGCCAGGCGGGCCAGTTGTCGGCCGCGGCGGCGGCGGTGCAGGTCAAGAGAGCCACGGCGGCGAGGAGGCGGGTCATGGCGGTTCCCTCTGGTGTTCCAGGTAGCGGAAGTCGCCAGACTTCCACAGCGCCGTCGGAAGTCTGGCGACTTCCGCTACCGTTCTCCGCTCCAGGCGGAATGCGGCGGACGCTGGGGTTACTGTATGGGGAGCCGCCGACGACAGCCACGCCACGCCGCGCCCAGCGGGAATGTGCTAGCCTTGGCGCATCAGGTTGTTGAACTCGGGTTCAGGAGGGCGCGTCCGTGCGGTGCATGAACTGCAACATGGTCATGGCGGCGAACGACTCGCACTGCCTGTCGTGCGGCATGAAGCTGACGTTGCCGGAGCGCGGCTCCGTCAGGGGTTACACCTACGGCGCGGCGCCGGTAGTGCCGCCGCCGGGCATGACGGCCTACGGTCCCGCCGTCGCGGGCGGTGGCGGCAGCCGGGCCGGTCGCATCGTGAAACGGTTGGTGGGCGTGGCGGCGCTCGCGCTGGGCAGCCTGCTGCTGCTGGCCGCCGTGGCGCACGGGCTGGACAGCAAGCCGAAGGAGGCGCCGCCGGCGCCGCGCACCGTGACCGCCGCCGAGCTGGCCCAGGTCAAGGACCCGGCCAAGCTCGCCGACGCGTGGGTGGTCTACGAGGCTCCGAAGGTGCTGGACACGCAGGTGGAACTCGTCAGCGGCCGGTTCACCAAGAAGACGAAGGTGCGGTTCGCGCTGGTCCAGGTGCAGGATCGCTGGTTGCTCGCCGAGGTGCCGCCGAACTTCGCCGGCACGCGCCTGGAGGGCCGCCTGACGAAGTGGAACACGCCGTTTTACGACAACGTGGTGAGCAAGGCGCGGACGGGCTTCCCCAACGAGTGCCGCCGGCTGCTGCCGGTGCAACTCGACTGCGAGTTCGACCGCGCCACCGACGGCCAGCGGAATGACCGGACGTTTACCATCGGCGTGGGCGTGGTGGGCTTCTTTATTCTCCTGCTCGGGTTGAAGTTCGTGACGGTTCGCAGCCCGAGGCTGGCCTGAGCGCCTGGGTGTTCGGGGCCGGGCGCCGGTTCATCAGAGCTTCGACGGTGGCGCGGAGTTGCGATTGGCCGGCGCGAGTCGCTACAATAGCCGACTCACAGGAGCGTGTGTCATGGCAGAAGCGGCAGTCGGCCCCAGCGGTTGGGAAAGGGCGCTCGTGGCAGCGGAAAAGGTCAAGGAACGCCTGCGCCGGGCCACCCGTGCGCTGGACGCGGCCGGCGTGCCCTACGCCGTCGCCGAGTGGGTCGGCCGCGTCGATGAGGACGCCGTCCACAACACGCGCGACGTCGATCTGCTGGTCCGCCGCGCCGACCTGGCCGCCGCCCGCGCCGCGCTCGAAGCGGCCGGCTTTGTTTACCATCATCTCCTCGACATCGACCTGTTCCCTATTCATCGACGGGTCGCACGGCAAACCGAGCGGCGGCATCCATCTTCTGTACGCTGGCGAAAAAGTGCGGCCGGAGGACGAGCACCCCTTGCCGAACCTTGACGAATCGGAGCGCGCCGTCGAATTTCAAGTGGTCACCCTCGAAGCCCTGGTGCGGATGAAGTTGATCGCCTGGCGCGACCTGGACTGTACTCACCTCCGCGACATGATCGGCGTCGGCCTGCTGGACGCCACCTGGCCCGCCCGCTTGCCGCCGCCGCTCGATGCACGCTTGCAGCAGTTGCTCGATGACCCGAACGGGTGAGCTACTGCGGCGGCGCTGAGGGTTTGCGCGCCTCCCACTCCTTCCGCCACTTCGCCGCCTTGTCCTGCCGGCCCGTCGCCTCGTAGAGCTGCACCAGCCGCTCCACGGCCTCGGTCAGGCGGACCTTTCCTTGCGGCGGGATCGTCTTCTCCCGTTGCTTCAGCCCCTCGTAGCCCGTGAGCAGCAGCGGACTGGTCCTCCTGGTCAATGGCCGCACGGCCGTTATTTCTTCTCCTCTTTCGGCGACTTCACCTGTTCGCGCACGGTCAGGGTGAAGGCGCCGGCGCCGCCGTTGAATGAGGTCGCCCGGATGTGATAGGTCCCGTCTTGCGTGGCCGGGAAGACGATGCGGGCGTTGCGGCCGCCGCCGCTGTCTTCCGCAGCCAGTCTCTTGTCAGTCCAGCCAATTCTCGACGCGCAAGCCCGGCACGCGTTCAAAATCGGTGCGGTTGGCGGACAGGAGAAGTGCGTGGTGGACCAGCGCCGTTGCCGCGATTTTCAGATCCATGGTGCCGAGGCGAAGTTTCTGCTGACGCAGTTCGTCAAATTGCCGGGCCGCAGCCTCATCGAACGGTACGATTTCAAACTCCTGGTAAAACTCGAACAGCAAGGCCAGTTCGCGATACCCGAGGACTTGCCGCAGTGCCGACTTCTCCCTGGCGATCACCGCCTACCAGCCGCGCATCCGTTCCTTGACCGTGACCATGGCCACACCGACGACTTCGGATTCCGGCACTGCTTCCAGGCGTTCAATCAAGCGCCGGCCCCGTTCGCTGTCGGGGTATTTCAAAAAAGTCGTGTGATCCGTGTCCAGGAGAATCATTCGGCCAGCCCCTCGCGCCGGGCTGCCTCACGCTCGGCTTCGCGCATGCGTAAGCATTCCTCATCGACTGCGCGCATGAACTCGCTGTCGCGGAACATGCCAACGACTTTGCGCCAGTCCTTGCGCGCGTGGTTGGGTCCGGTCGTTGCGAGGGCGTTCTCCAGGGCTTCGACACGTTTGGCAAGGGATTCCAGGGTCAATTCATCCATCGTCGGCTCCTTCAGATACTCGAGTAATTCTCCCACCATTTTACGTTGCCAGGTTCATTTCTTGGAATCCTTTTCCTGGCGTGCCTTCAACTCTTTCCGCCACTTCGCCGCTTCGTCCGGCTTGCCCGTCGCCTCGTACAGTTGCACCAGGCGTTCGAGCGCTTCCCGAATGCGGCCCTTGGCCGCCGCCGGGATCGTCTGTTCGCGCTGCTTCATCCCCTCGTAGCCGGCCAGCAGCAGCGGCTCGGCCTCGGCGTATTTCTTCTGGCCCAGCAGCGCCCCACCGAGCGCGGATCGGGTGTTGAAGGTCAGCCAGGCATTCGGCTCCGCCTTGGTGCGGATGGCCAGGCATTCGCGGAGCATTTCCTCTGCGGCCTCCCACTGCCGCCAGGTCAACAAGTTCCGGGAGACCGCGGCCAACCCGTTGGCAAACCGCGGGTCGTCCTTGGCAAAACGCTTCCGCTGCCCGGTGATGAAGCCCCTGAGCAGAGCAGCAGCCTTCGCTCCCTGCCCGGTTTCGCCATAGGCCAAGGCCAGGTTGCGCATGCTGACCAGGATGTCGGGGTGACCCGCCGGGAGCTTGGTCTGGCGCTTTTCCAGGGCCGCCTCCAGGAGGGGGATGGCCTTTTTCACCTGGCCGTCCTTTACGTAGGCCATGCCCAGGTTGCCCATGCAACTGAGGGTGTTGGGATGGTCGGCCCCGAACGTTCCTGGGCACTTTTCCAGGACCGCCTCCAGGAGGGGGATGGCCTTCTTCAGCTGGTCGTCCGCCTGGTAGGCCATTGCCAGGTTGTTCATGCAAGCGAGGGTGTCGGGGTGGTCGGCCCCGTGCGTGGCCTGGCTCTTTTCCAGGGCCGCCTCCAGGAGCGGGATGGCCTTCTTCACCTGGCCGTCCGCCTGATAGGCCAAGGCCAGGTTGTTCATGCAAGTGAGCGTGTCGGGGTGGCTGACCCCACGCGTGGTCTGGCTCTTTTCCAGGGCCGCCTCCAGGAGCGGGATGGCCTTCTTCACCCGGCCATCTTCACGGTAGGCCTCGCCCAGGTTGTTCATGCAAGCGAGGGTGTCGGGGTGGCTGACCCCACGCGTGGTCTGGCTCTTTTCCAGGGCCGCCTCCAGGAGCGGGATGGCCTTCTTCGCCTGGCCGTCCGCCTGGTAGGCCAAGGCCAAGACGGCTATGCAATGGAGGGTAGTAGGGTGGCCGGCCCCGAGTGTCGCCTTGCATTTTTTCAGGGCTGCCTCCAGGAGTGGAATGGACTGCTTCACCTGGCGGTCCTCTCGGTAGGCCTCGCCCAGGTAGATTGTGATCATGAGGGTGTCGGGGTGGCTTGCCCCGAGCGAGACCTGGCTCTTGTCCAGGGCCGCCTCCAGGAGCGGGGTGGCCTTCCTCACCTGGCCGTCCTTTTGGTAGCCGGTGGCCAGGTTGGTCATGCAAGCAAGGGTTAAGGGGTGGCCGGCCCCGAGCGAAACCTGGCTCTTTTCCAGGGCCGCCTCCAGGAGCGGGATGGCCTTCCTCTCATGGCCGCTCTTACCGTAGGCCGCTGCCAGGTTGTTCATACTTAAGAGGGTGTCGGGGTGGTCGGCCCCGTGCGTGGCCTGGCTCTTTTCCAGGGCCGCCTCCAGGAGCGGGATGGCCTTCTTCACCTGGCCGTTCGTCAGGTAGGCCCCGGCCAGGTTGTTCATGCTCCGGAGGGTGTCGGGGTGATTGGCCCCGTGCGTGGCCTGGTGCTTTTCCAGGGCCGCCTCCAGGAGCGGGATGGCCTTCTTCACCTGGCCATCCCCACAGTAGGCAGTGGCCAGATTGTTCATGCAAGTGAGGATGGTGGGGTGGTTCGCTGGGAGCGTGGCCTGGCACTTTTCCAGGAGCGCTTCCAGGAATGGGACGGCCTTCTTCACCTGGCCGTCCTTAAGGTAGGCCGAGGCCAGGTTGTTCCTGCTTGCGAGGGTATGGGGGTGGTCCGCTCCCAGCAGGGCCTGGCGCTTCGCCAGGGCTTTCTCGAAGAGGACGAGGGCCGGCTTCGCTTCCCCGAGTTTGAGGAGCGACAGCCCGAGCACATGCTGCAGGCCGGCCAGGGTGAGCGGGTCGCGGATGGCCGCGTCATCCATGTCACGCACCGCCCCCATCAGGTTCTCCTTGAGCGCGTTGCGCAGGTCGGCCAACGTGGCGTACTCCCGGTCGGGGTCGAGGCCGACGAACACCGAGCCGAGGATGTCAATGCCCTTCCTGGCGTAGGCCAGGTTCGTCTCCGCTTCCTGCTTCGCGAGCCGTTCCGCAGCCGCCGCTTTCTCCGCCGCGCGTTGCTTTGCGGCCGCCTCGATCAGGGCCTCCTGCTTCGCCCGGACGGCGGCCAGTGCCTTGACCTTCTCGCCGTTCGCCTCCCGCTCCTTCGCCTCGGCGCGCTCCCGTTGCTCCGCCTCGGCGGCGCGCGCGTGTTCCGCCCCGATCAGCCCGAAGGTCGTCCCGGCGATGCCGGCCACCAGGGCGAACAGCACCAGGCTCGCCGCCAGCACTGGCCCGCGGTGCCGCTGCACGAACTTCTGCACGCGGTAGCGGGTACTCGGCGGCCGCGCCTCCACCGGCTCGTCCGCCAGATACCGTTGCAGGTCGCGGGCCAGGGCGTTGGCCGTCTCGTAGCGCCGGTCGCGTTGCTTCTCCAGGCACTTCATGACCACCCAGTCCAGCTCGCCGCGCAGCAGCGCCATCAGTTTGCGCGGCTCCGTCTGCCGCAGCGCCGCCAGCGACGCCAGGCCCTCCGCCGTGGACAACCGCGTACTCGGCCGGGCGGGCTCCTCTTCCCGGAGGATGCGGACCATCTCCGTCAGCGCCGCCTGCCGCAACCGCCGGGCGTCGAGGGGCCGCAGCCCCGTCAGCAACTCATAGAGAATCACGCCGAGCGAGTAAACGTCGGCGCGCGTATCGACGTCGGTGCCCGCATAGCCGGCTTGCTCCGGGGCCATGTACTCGAAGGTGCCGAGGATGGCCCCGAATTGCGTCGAGAGGCTCTCGTCCGTCAGTTTGCCGGCGGTCGCCTTGGCCACGCCGAAGTCGATGATTTTGGGCACGGGCTTGCCGTCGATGAGCGTGACCAGGATGTTCGAGGGCTTGAGGTCGCGGTGGACGATGCCCTTCTGATGGGCGTGCTGCACCGCTGCGCAGATCGGCACGAACAACTCCAACCGAAGTTGGGGCGTCAGCCGGGCCTCGTCGCAGAACTTCGTCAGGGTCACCCCGTTGACCAGCTCCATGACGAAGAAGGGCTGGCCGGTGGGGGTCAGGCCGCCGTCGAGGACGCGGGCGATGTTGGGGTGATCCATCAGCGCCAGCGCCTGCCGCTCCGCCTCGAAGCGTGCCAGCACGGCTTTGGAGTCCATGCCGGTCTTGATGAGCTTCAGTGCCACCTTGCGCTTGACCGGCTCGGTCTGTTTGGCGACCCAGACCTCGCCCATGCCGCCCTCGCCGATTTTTTCGACGAGGGTGTAGCGGCCGGCGAGGACCCGGCCGGGCTCGACCTGCGGATGGTGCTCGGCGGTAGCGCCGGGAGGTGTCAACGCCGCGGTGGACGTGGGGCCAGCCTCGCCCGGGTCCAGCGGCGGCCGGTCCAGGAAGTCGCCGGACGCCACGTGCGCCGCCAGCAGCGCTTCCACGGCGGCGCGCAGCTCGGGGTTGCCGGCGCACGCCGCGTCCAGGAAGGTGGCCCGCTCGGCGGCTGGTCTGGCTAACGCTTCATGGAACAGGGTTTCTTCGCTCATGGTAGCCCCGCGGCAAGGGTGAGGTGCTTCCCACCATCATGCGACGGAACCGCCGCGGCAGCACCAACTATTTTTCACTTTTCCTCAATTGCCGCTCCGCCTTGTATCTCCCTGCGCAGCCAGGCCCGGGCGTAGACCCAGTGGCGGTCCGCGGTGCTCGGCGACATGCCCAGCAGTTCGGCGGCCTGCTCGCCCGTCAGTCCCGCGAAGTAGCGCAGCTCGACCAGCCGCGCCTTGAGCGGGTCGCGCTCAGCCAGTTTGGCGAGGGCCGCGTCCAGCGCGAGCAAGTCCTCGGCCGGTTCCGGGGCCGCGGCCAGGTCCGGGTGCAACTCCTGCCGGTGCCGGTCGCCGCCGTGGACCTGACGCCGTTTGCGGCGGGCGCGGTCGATGAGGATGCGGCGCATGGCGGTGGCGGCGGCCGCGAAGAAATGAGCCCGATTGTCCCAGCGGGCGGCGTCGGCCGGCGTCACCAGCCGCAGGTACGCCTCGTGGACCAGGGCCGTCGCGTCGAGCGTCTGCCCGGGGGCCTCCTGCTGCATCCGGGCGGCCGCGAGCTGGCGTAACTCGTCGTAGACGAGCGGCAGCAACTGGTCGGCGGCCCGGGCGTCGCCGGCGGCGAGGGCCGACAGGATGCGCGTCAGTTCGTTCATGGGGTCAGTGCGCCGGCGGGGGTGGCGGCTGGTGCAGCTTCGCCTGCATGTTTTGCCAGGATTGCATCAGGGTTCTGTGCAGCATGGGCACCTGCGGGGCGCTCAGGAACACCCGGGCCGCGATCACCGCGCGGGGGTAGAAGTTGGCGATGAACTCCAGGCAGAACTCCGCCGGCGTGTGGACGACCATGACCGAGTTGGCGTAGGTGCCAGCCAGCATATCGTCGGCAACTTTCAGATCCTGGTAGATTTCCTCGATGGTCGGCGGTTTCGGCGGCGGAGGCGGCGTGGGCAGGGCTGGCGGCGGCCCGAAGTGTTTGGTGTAGAGGTCGAGGTTGGTCCGCAGGGCCTCAATGAGCTGCGGCACCAGGTTGATCGGCAGAATGACGCGCGCGACGACCTGGTGCGGCTGGTTCATGCGCAGCACGAAGTCCAGGACGAACTCGGTGGCGCCTTGCAACACCAGCACGCCGGTCGAGAAGACGCCCCGGGCGACCTTCTCCGGCACACGGGCGCTCACGTTGGAAACCTGGAAGTCCTGACTGAAGGTGTTCGGATCCTTCTTGCCCTGGTTGCCTTCGCTGCCGGCCGGCGGGTTGCTCATGGTGGTTCCTTTTCCGGGAATGGTGTCCAAAGGCCCTGTTATCCTATGGTAACCTTACCGGCTCGGTAAGCCTCCTCACAACCTGCCGGCGCTCACCGGGCCGGCGCCTGGCCCGCTTTCAGACCGACTGCCCGGCCATCCAGTTTCCACTCGGGGTCGATGCGCACGCCGAGGTGCGTCAGCGCGGTGACCGCCACATCGACGTTGCCGGTCCGCGCCGGCAGCGCCTCCCGACGGACGGACGGCCCGTGCAGGATCAGAAAGCCCGTGCGGACCTCCGGGATTTTTTGGCCCAGGCTGTGGCCGCGCCCCTTGCCGCCGTGGTCCGTACACACGATGACCAGCCAGTCCTCGCGGTCATACGTCGGACGCTTGCGCAGGGCGGTCAGGATGCGGCTAATCTGTTCGTCCACCACCTCCAGACTCTTGGTGTAGCGCGGCGACTGCGGATGGAAGCCGTAGCCGTGGCCGGTGATGTCCACGGCGCCGAAGTAGACGAACACCAGGTCCGCGTCCCGCTTCTCGGCGAGGAACTTCACGGCGGCCTGCGTGACCTGACGGTCGCCCTCCTCGTAGCCGCGCTTGTCGCCGTCCAGCACGAACCGGCCGCCGTCGCGGGTTGGCAGCACGTGTTCCAGGAAAGGCGTCCAGGTGATGAACGCCGCGGTGACGGCGCCGGGCCGCGCCTGCTTGAGACGATGGAACAGCGCGGGGAACTGCGCTACCTTGTGCTTCCGAAAGGTGTTGTCCAGGACGCCGTGCTTGTCGGACCAGACGCCGGTCAGAGCGCTGGTCCAGCCCGGGCCGGTGCAGGTGTCGGCGGTCGTGGGCCGGTTGCCGAGCACGTCGCACTGCAGGGATACGGCGCCTTCCTTGATGAGGCGGTGCAGCGTGAACGCTTCCTTCGCGGCAGCGATGGCGTCCGGACGACAGCCGTCGATGCCGAGGATGAGCACTTTTTTGGCCGGCGGCTGCGCGGCTGCGGTGGGCACCAGCAGCGCGACGCACAACCAGCAACTCCAGAGGTGGCGCGCCCGCATGAGCAAACTCCTGTCGCTGGCGGGTGGAAGCGAAGCGCGTTTGGTCGGAGCCCGCGCTGGCGCTCGGGCTCCGACCAAACGCGAAAAATCATTACGATTCCGTATTACTCGGTGAAGCCGGCCAGGCGCTGGCTGCGGCCGGGCTGGCGCAGCTTGATGAGGCCGCGCGCCTCGATCTGACGGATGCGTTCGCGGGTGATGCCGTAGGTCTTGGCGACCTCATCCAGCGTCCGCGGTTGGCCGTCCTTCAGACCGAAGCGCAGCTCGATCACCTCGCGCTCGCGCGGCGTCAGCGACCGCAGCACCTCGGCAATGCGCTCGCGCAGCAGGTGCTGATCGACCATGTTCCCGGGGTTGCAAGCGCTGGGGTCGTCAAGGAAGTCGCCCAGGGCCCGCTCGCCTTCGCCGCCGAGCGGCTCATGCAGACTGATCGGGTGTCGTGACACCACGCGCAGCGACCGCGTTTCCTCGGCGCTCACGCCCAGGCTGGCCGCGATCTCCTCGACCGTCGGCTCACGACCGTGCTCGATGGCCAGTTCGCCACGGATGCGCTCCATCGCCGCCAGGGTGCCGACCTGATGGCACGGCACCCGCACCGTGCGGGCGTGGTCCGCCAGCGCCCGCGTGATGCCCTGCCGAATCCACCACGTCGCATAGGTGCCGAACTTGAAGCCCTTGCGGTGCTCATATTTATCGACCGCCCGCATCAGGCCGCGGTTGCCCTCCTGGATCAGGTCCGCGAACGACAGGCCGCGACCGCGGTAGCGCTTGGCGATGGCCACCACCAGCCGCAGATTGCCCTCGGCCAGCTCGCGCCGCGCCTGCTTGTAGGCGCTGTAGCGGGCGTCCAGGACGCGCAGCAGTTTTTCCAGGTCGTCAGCCGTGGTGTGCGCTCCCAGCGTCAGGTCGCGCAGTTCCTTGACCAGTTTGCTCAGGCGCACGCGATCCGCGGCGGAGCGGCTGCACGCGGTCATCTGCCGGTCCAGGTCGCGCAGGCCGCGCAGCCAGCGCGGCAAATCTTCCACCAACCGTTCGAGCAGTTCCGTCCGCGGCGACAGTTCCTCAACCAGGGCAATGCACTTGCGCTGCCGGCGCAACAGCGCCCGCCGCAGCCGGCCGCGACCGCTGGCGCTGGTGGTGCGCTGCAGGGCGCGGAAGTCGGCCGTCATGGCGTCGAGCAGGTGCAGCAGCGTGCGCAGGTTGTGCGGCAGCCGCGCCAGGATGTGCTCGCGCGTCAGTCCGAGGCTTTCCACCACGTCAATGGTCGGGTCCAGGGCCAGCTTGCCGAGCTGCACGCGCTCGAATGTCTCGGCAACGCGCCGCAGAGTCAGCCAGTTGGACAGGGCGGCACGACGGAAGCGGTTGCGCGTGTATTCCAGGCGCCGGGCCAGCGTCAGTTCCTGCTCCCGATTTAGCAGCGGGATGGCGCCCATTTGCCGCAGGTATAGTCCCAACGCATCGTCCGGGCCGTTCGTCCCTTCGGGATCGATCGGTTCGGCGGTGTCGGTCCCGGCGGTCAGCGTGGCCAGGTCCGGCTCCTCGTCGGCGAACGCCGGCGACACGTCCTCGTCGGGCGTGGCCGCGGCGCGCAGCCGAACGGGCGCCTCGCGCTCGAAGGCCAGGTCTGGGTCTCCGACCGGTGGTCGGCGGCGCATGCTGTTGTTATTTTTAACTTTGCGTTTCATCGCTCTCGCCCCAAATGGGTCGTTCTGGTCCGGCGTGGGTGGTCTGCGTCTCGTGCCCCGGTCGGTTGTTGCCCTGGTGGGCAAGGCCATTTGCAATTAAACACCGGGTAGCAGCGCCGGTAATGAATGGCAGCGCCTCTATCCTTAAATACTACGGTGTAAAAGGGCCAGCGGGCAAACAACGACCGATCCGTTACAGTATTATAGGCAGGAACTTCCCTGTCGGCGCAACGGACCCGCTAGAGTTTTGACCACCGTGTCAAGGCCGTCGATACAGCGACTCCTCCTTGCTTGCAACCCGGCGGGAAGGCCGGTAAGGTAATTTCTAGTGAACCCCTCCACCATCGACCAGGATTTCCGCCAATGGCCGCGCGTTTTTTGCCCCTGTTCGGACTCCTGCTCTCTTTCGCCTCGTTTGGCCTGGCGGGCGACGGCCCCGCCCGCCAGCCGCTGGAGAAGCCGTTGACGGCGGCCGCCCGCGGCCACTGGGCGTTCGTCAAGCCGGTACGGCCGGCGGTGCCGAAAGTGCAGCACGCCGATCAGGTGTCCACATCAGTGGACGCCTTTTTGCTGGCCCGCCTGGAAAAGCAGGGGCTGCACTTCGCGGCGGCGGCCGACCGGGCCACGCTGCTGCGCCGCGTCACCTTCGACCTGACGGGCCTGCCGCCCACGGTCGAAGAACTGGGAAACTTCCTCAAGGACACGCGGCCCGACGCTTATGTTCGCGTGGTCGAGCGGCTGCTGGCGTCGCCGCACCATGGCGAGCGCCGGGCGCAGCACTGGCTGGACGTGGTGCGATACGCCGAGTCGAACGGCTACGAACTCGACGCCGACCGGCCGCACGCCTGGCGCTACCGCGATTACGTGGTGAACGCCTTCAACGCGGATAAGCCGTATGACCAGTTCCTCCGCGAGCAGCTGGCCGGCGATCTGCTAGCGCGCGGCAAGGACCCGCTCAAACAGGCGAACCTGTTGATCGCGACCGGCTTCAACCGCTGCGGCCCGATCCATCAGGTCAGCGGCAATCTCGACCCAGACGTGACACGGCAGGAGGTGCTGACCGAGATGACCACCGCGATCGGCTCGGCGGTGCTCGGCCTGACGGTCCACTGCGCGCGCTGTCACGATCACAAGTTTGATCCTATCTCGCAGGCGGACTACTACCGCTTACAAGCATACTTCACGAAAGCGAAGTTCCGCGAAATTGACATCGCTCCCGCCGCGGAGAAGGCGGCGCACGACCGGCAACTCGCGGAGTTGCACGCCCAGCAGGAGCCGCTGAAGAAGCAGCTGAACGCGCTGGAGGCGCCCTATCGCAGCACGCTCCAGAAGCGCAAGCGGCGCAGCTGGAGCCGGAATTTCGCGACGCCCTGGCGGTGCCGGACGCGAAGCGGACGCCAGGACAAAAGAAGCTGGCCAACCAGGCGTCCACCTTGATCCGCGTCACCTGGGACGAGATTCTGAAGGAGATGACGCCGGCGCATCGCAAGGCCAAGGCGGACCTGCGGGCGCAGCTGCACGCCCTGGAGGCCAAACGGCCGCTGCCGGCGGCGCGGGCCTGGTCGATTGAGGATGACGCGGCGCTGCCGGCGACGCACCTGCTGCTGCGCGGCAACCCAAAGAAGAAGGGCCCGAAGTTGGCAGCGGCGCCGCCGCGTGTGCTGCTTGATCCGCAGGGGCCGGCGCCGCAGGGCACGGATCGGCTGGCGCTGGCCGACTGGCTGACGCGGCCGGACCACCCGTTGACGGCGCGGGTGATCGTGAATCGGCTCTGGCAGCACCACTTTGGCCGCGGCATCGTGGCGACGCCGAACGACTTCGGCATCCGTGGCGACGCGCCGAGCCACCCCGAGTTGCTGGACTGGCTGGCGACGGAGTTTGTGGCGAAGGGGTGGTCGGTCAAACACCTGCACCGGCTGATGGTGCTCTCGACGGCGTACCGGCAGGAGAGCCGGGTGGACAGCGCGAAGGCACGCAAGTTCGACCCGGACAACGCGCTGCTGTGGCGGATGAATCGGCGGCGGCTGGAAGGCGAGACGCTGCGCGACAATCTGCTGGCGGTGGCGGGCACGCTGAATCGCAAGCTGGGCGGCCCGATGGTGCGGGTGCCGCTGGAGCCGGAGGTGTACGAGCTGATCTTCACGGAGGGTGAACCGGACGGCCTGTGGCACGTGACGCCGGACGTGCGCGAGCACACGCGGCGGACGTTGTACCTGTTCGCCAAGCGCAACGTGCGGCTGCCGCTGCTGGAGGCGTTCGACCAACCGGACACGCTGACCTCGTGCCCGGTGCGCGGCGTCAGCACGTTCGCGCCGCAGGCGCTGATCCTGTTCAACGGCCCGCTGGCGCAGGCGCAGAGCCGGGCGTTCGCGCTGCGGCTGCTGAAGGAGTGTGGCACCGACGCGGACAAACAGGTGCGGCGGGCGTACCAGTTGGCGTTCGGTCGCGAGCCGCGGCCGGCGGACCAGAAATTGGCGCTGGCGTTTTTGAGCGAGCAGCGGGCGCTGGTGCAAAAGCGCGTCGATGCGGGCGAGCAGGTGGCGCACCCGACGCCGCTGCCGAAGGGTGTCACGGTGGCGGAGGCGGCGGCGCTGGGGGATTTTTGTTTGGCGCTGATGAATAGCAATGAGTTTGTTTATGTGAGGTAATCACCAACCACACAGGAACCAAGTTATGAATGCTGATGTTGATGAATTCGACGTGGTCTCGGCGTCGTTTCAATCCTTACCGGGAAAAAATGACCCGGATGGCCTGCCGGTCCGAAGTGCCCCGAGACCCGCTGTTGGATGGAAAACCATGTCCACCATCACCAAGATGCCTTCCCTGTGTTCGGCGGCAGAGATCGAAGCCTTCCGGGAATTGGTCGGCAGGGGCAAGGAAGTGACCGCCGAGGGGCTGGACGACCGGATCAAGGCGGCCAGGGCGTTGGTCTTCCACTCCCTGCAGGGGCAAGTGATTGGCGTGGCGGCCCTCAAGACTCCGGCGGCGGCGCGGCGGCAAAAAGTGTTTCACAAGGCCCAGGCCCCACAGGATCCTGACGATTATCCCTTTGAAGCCGGCTGGCTCTTTGTCTCGCCCGCACACCGGGGCAAGGGCTTATCCCGAGAACTCCTCGGAGCCATCCTCGAATCCGCACAGGGCCGAGGTGTCTTCGCGACCACTCGCTCCGAGAACGGGCCGATGCGGCGGACGCTGGAACGGTTTGGCTTTGTCGAAACTGGGAACTCGTATCCATCGGAACGCGGCGAGTATACGCTGTGCCTGTTCCTCCGACCAGGTGGCGAGCACGAATAAAACCCTGGCACTCTGGCTTGGCAGGAGGAAAACATGGCGCAGGCATACAACCCCATTGTGCGGACGTTCAACCGGCTCCGGGCGGTGCTGGTGAGCAGCCTGGGCGTGACCCGGCAACAAGTTCACCCGGCTGGGGGAGCACCAGTTCGCCCGTAAAACCAGTGTCGATCCAGGCGTTCAACTCCGATTCGGTGCCGGCAACGGGGCGCCGTAAGCGAATCCGCAGCAAGGCGCGACCGGCTTGATCGACTACCCCGGTCATGGTTGGCCCGCTCCGAGCTGAACCGTGACAGCGTGACCGATGCGGAGCACGCATGTTCGCCGGTTCGGATACATCTGGTGAGCCGCCGCGGACGCTTCACTCAGGGTCCGCCCCAAAAAATACTCCCCGGAATCCGGCTCGATGGCCACGAAATAATCCGGGTGGGTACGCTCCAACTCCGACCGCAACCGCTCGTCGTACACGTGTTCCGCTCGCCGAACGAGGTCCGCTGTGTCCATCGCTCCATTCTCCCAGGTTATTGGGGCACTGATTGATTGCTAATTCTACGGTGCGAAGTGGGGGATGGAGGGGGTGTAGGACGGCTCTCCAGAGCCGTCTGCTGCCGCAGCAGACGGCTCTGGAGAGCCGTCCTACAGAGCCGTCCTACGGTTGCACAGCATGTCCCTTGCCCCTGCGTGAGAGCGCGTGGCGGTTGGGGGTAGCGGAAGTCGCCAGCCTGCCGCTACCCCCGAGGGCCAACCGCGCTAGCGTCTGGTGTCCGAGTACACCTTGCACCGGGGCAGCGCCCGGCGCAGCTCAGCGATGCCAGCATTCGTCAGTTTGGGGCAATCCTGGAGAGACAACGTTTGCAGTCTGTCGCAACCCGGCGAGGTCCTTCAGCCCTGCGTCCGAAATCCCGGCCCCCCGCAGGCTCAGCATCTCGAGTTGTGCCAGTCCGGCCAGATCCTTCAGCCCCGCGTCCGTCAGCTTGCACGGTTCCAACCTTAGCGACCGTAATTGCTTCAGGGCGGCCAGGTTCTTCACGCCTGCGTCCGTCACCTGGGCGCCGCCGAGCCACAGGTCCTGGAGTTGCTTCAGGGCTGCCAGTTCTTTCAGACCCTCGTCGGTCACCGGCGTGTTGAGGAGATTCAGCGTTTTGAGTCGCTTCAGCGTGGCCAGTTCCTTCAGGCCCGCCGCCGTGATGAAGGTCTGGTGGATGGCCAGGTGTTGTAACTGTTTCAGGGCGGCCAGTTCCTTCATGCCCGCGTCCGTCACACCACGGGCGTCGTTGAGTTCCAGTTTTTGCAGGCGCTTGAACGGGGCCAGTTCCTTCAGCCCCGCGTCGTTGACAGCGGTGCAGGTCAGATCGAGCGCTTCGAGTTGCTTCAGGCCGGCCAGGTCCCGTAGCCCCGCCCCCGTCACCATGGTGTGGTTCAAGTTCAGCGACCGCAGTCTGCGTCAGGGGCGCTGACTCCTTCAGGCCGGCGTCCGTGATGTTGCGGTAGGTCTCCGCGAGGTCCAGCGCCTGCAGCTGTTTCAAGACGGCCAGTTCCTTCAGGCCCCCGTCCGTGACGTGCGTTCCGCGCAGGCTGAGCGACTGGAGCTGTTTCAGGCCGGCCAACGTGCGCAGGCCGGTGTCGGTCACGCGGGTTCCTCTCAGGTTCAACGACCGCAGTTGCTCCAGCCCCGCCAGCACCTTCAACCCCTCGTCCGTCACGCGGGTATTTCTCCCGCCACTGAGGTCCAGCGCCTCCAGTTGCTTCAGGGCGGCCACGCCGGACAGTCCCGCGTCAGTCACCCGGGTTTGTTGCAGGTCCAGCACGCGCAGTTGCCGCAAGCCCGCCAACGCCTTCAGGCCGGCGCCCGTCACCGGAGTCCCCTTCAAACTCAGGGACTGCAACCCTTTCAAGGCGGCCAACTCCTGCAAGGCGACATCCGTGACCGTGGTGTATTCGAGTTCCAGCGTCGTCAGGTGCTTCAGGCCGGCCAGGGGTTCCAGGCTGAAGTTCGTCACCCGCGGGCCGGTGAGGCGAACCGCGACCACTGGCTTGCCCGGCCGGGTCTCATCGCGGGTGACCGTGCCCTCGCTGTACAGGACGAACTTGACGGCCCTGTCCTCGGCCTCGTCGGCGCGAGACGGGGGCGGCGTCAACAGCAACAACGCCAGGAGTAGGATCGCGCGACGCATGGAAGAACTCCTCGGAGTAGGGAATCCTCTGTCAGTGTTTCGGACCGGCGGACAAGTTGCAAGGATTTTTCCCCTGCACTCAAGACTGCCTGAAGGCGGAACGACGAACGAAGCAGGAGCATTCCGCCACCGCTCCTGGTTCTTTCATAAGGAGCCCAATCACCCGAAGGTTGCCAGATCTCGACGTATGAAAAAGATGGCCCCCTTGGCCCCCTTGGCCCCCTTGCTCTGTCAACCGCCGCCAGGCGGCGACCTGCTGTGCCAACCGTCCGAGCCGTCTCGGCCCCGCCTCACAACTTCCCCGCCTGCCACGTCGCCAGCGCCGGGTACGCCTCGCGCTTGGCCGAGAATAACCCCCAGGCCCCCTCGATGGGCAGCTTCGACGCGGCGACCTTCCACGGCAAATCAAAAGCGTCGAAGGCCACGCCGTGGTAGACCCACGCCCCGCCCGCGTCCGCCGGCCGCGCCAGCAGTCCCGGCTTGAGGTACGCCGCCCAGAACGCCCGCTGCGTCGCCGGGGTGTACGGGGCCTTGCCGCCGTGTGGGAAGCCCGTCTCCTTGAGCAGCACCGGCCGCTTTGCCTGCTTCGCCAGCGCCGCCGCCTGCTCGCGCGCCCACGCCGCCGCCGCGGCCGCCTCCAGCTGCGGCCGGTCAAACACCGGATGGATATTCGGAGCCAAAAAGTCGCCGAAGTCGCGCACGAACGCCGAGCGGTAGCCGACCAGCGGCTCACTCGTCGAGAGCGGCACCGTCTTCGGCAACTGCGACCGCAGCCGGGCCGCCGCGAACTTCACGTCGTCTGGCTCGTAGCGCTTGAAGGTGATGCCCTCGTTGCCGACCAGCACGCCCAGTGCGAAATCCTGGTGGTGCAGTCGCGCCAGCGCCGCCACGCCGTCCACCTCCGCCGCCGACTTCGGGTCCCAGATCGCCAGCAGGAGGGCCTTGAATTTCAGTTCCTTCGCGACCGCCACCAACCGCGGCGTACAGCCCTCGTGGTAGCCGTACAGCACCAGGCCGTCGAAGACCGGCCGCAGTTTTTCCAGGTCGGCGCGGATCGAACTGGTCGGCAGTTTGCGCTGGTTGGCCTCCTGACGCGGGTCCAGCTGCGACGGCGTGTAGGTAATCATGCGCGGCGGCGGCGTGGTGGTCAGGTA
Source organism: uncultured Gemmataceae bacterium (assembly GCA_963750165.1). GTDB lineage: Bacteria > Planctomycetota > Planctomycetia > Gemmatales > Gemmataceae > CAVVPN01. Next base: position 586,862 of record CAVVPN010000004.1, read on the forward strand.
CTCGAAGAAGGGGAAGCGCCGGTCCACGCCGCCGCCCTCCTGCGCCGGCAGCGCCGCGGCGACGGGGACGAGGACGATCAGCAGCAACACGGATCGGCAAAGTGGTGTTCGCATCGGCCCCTCGGGATGTTGTGGGCGTGGGGAGTATGTTATTCCGGGAGGGGCACGGCAGCAGGGCCGAGCAAACAAAACAACCGGGCCAGACTGGATTGCCTGGCCCGGTCGCTTCGGTCAGCTGCGTCGGGGACGCAATCACGGCACGTCCGGGCGCGGGGTCGCGGCCGCGGGCGGTTGCAGCGGCGGCCAGCAAGCCTGCACGGTGGGCGCGCGGCGGCCGCCGAGCAGGTGCTGGATCGCCAGGGCCACGACGTTGGCCAGTTGTTGCTTCTTGCTGGGGATCGCGTTGGGGTTCACCTGAGAGTTGGTGCCCTCGAAGATTTTCAGGCGCTCGGCGTGGCGAATGATGGTCGGCACGGCGGGTTTGGCCAGGTCGCCCAGCTGCTGCAGGGCGAGCACGGTCACCGCGAAGGTTTCCGGCGCTTCCGTGCTGCCCAGAATTTCAACGAGTTCCTTGACAATCTCCCGATCCGCTTCCGCGGCGCCGGGGCTGACGGATGTGGCCGCGGTCTTGCTGGTCTGGGCGCCGGCGCTGCCGGGCTGGGCGGCCAGCAGCGCCGCCAGGGCCAGCACGACCCACTTCAGTTGGCTTCGGTTCATGAGCATGGTCCTCCTTGACAGGGCGGGTGGGCAACCGGCGCGGCTCAATAATCATTCGGCAGCGGGGGCTGCGGCACCGGGGCAGGCAGGACGGACGGTGCGACCGGTACGGGCACCATCGGGCGTTGCTGGTACGCGGCAACCGGGGCGCAGGCCGGGGCTGTCTGGGGCCGGTTGCCGTTCAGCAGATGCACGATCGACTCGGCGACAGCGTTGGCCAGCTGTTGCTTCTTGCTGGGGACGGCGTTCGGGTGGACCATGGCGCTGGCGCCGCTGAAAATCTTCAGCCGCTCGGCGTTGCGGATGATGGCGGGCACAGCGGGTTTGGCCGGCTCGCCCAGCTGCTCCAGGGCCATCACCGTCAGCGCGAACGTGGTCGGCGACTCCGTGCTGCCGAGGATGTCCACCAGTTCCTTGACGATCTCCCGATTGACTTCCGCGGGGCTCGGGCTGGCGGTGGCTGGGGTGTAGTACACGGACTGGCCGACGGTGGCGCCGGCGACAGCCCCCAGGACGCTGGACACGACGGCGGCCTCCGCGGCGGGTTCCTTCGCGGCCCGGCGTGACTTCTTCTTTTGCACGGCGTCACTGGTTGGTCCGGTCAGCAGCAGCACGGCCAGCGCCAGCACGGTCCACTTCGCTTTGACTCGTTTCATGGTCCGGGTCATCCTTGACGGGAAGGGCGGGCGACCAACGACGGGCCGGAATCTACCCCAAGCGGCGGGGCGTTACAAGATTGATCCCGGCGCGCGGCTTTGCTACGCAAAGCCAGTCTGTGAGATGAAGTGAGACGAAAGCCCTCCCTGGCACTATCTGAATTATACCGCCCAGCCCGCTTTCGGGGAACGGCTCTGGGCAAGTGGTTGGTCGGGCCTTGCCACCCTTACTATTTTCCCGTTATCTGCGAACAGGCGATACCGCCCGCCGACACTTACTTTCTGCGGAGGCTCCCTGCATGACCGCCAAACCCAAGGTCTTTGTTACGCGCATCCTGCCCGCCGTCGGCCTGGACCGCATCCAGGCGGCCTGCGACGCCGACATCTGGCCCGAACCGCTGCCGCCGCCGGCCGACGTGCTCCGCCGCAAGGTCGCCGACTGCGACGGCCTCGTGGCGCTGCTGACCGACCGCATCGACGGCTCGCTGCTGGACGCGGCGCCGCGACTCAAGGTCGTGAGCAACTACGCGGTCGGCTTCAACAACATCGACGTGGCGGCGGCGACGCAGCGCGGCGTCGCGGTCGGCAACACGCCCGGCGTGCTCACCGACGCCACCGCGGACATGGCCTTCTGTCTGCTCATCGGCGCCGCCCGCCGTCTGGTCGAGGGCCACCAGTACACGCTCTCGGGGCAATGGAAAACCTGGGAGCCGCTGGGCCATCTGGGTCAGGATCTGGCCGGGCGCACAGTCGGCGTCGTCGGCATGGGCCGCATTGGTTTCGCCTTCGCGAAGCGCTGCCGGTTCGGCTGGGACATGCGCGTTCTCTACCACGACGTGCAGCCGAACGCCCACGCCGAGCAGGAACTGGGGGCGCGCCTGGTGGACATGGACACGCTGCTGCGCGAATCGGACTTTGTGTCACTGCACGCAAACCTGAACGAGAAGACGCGCGGCCTGCTGGGCGCGGCGCAGTTTCAGAAGATGAAGCGGAGCGCCATCCTCATCAACACGGCGCGCGGCCCCCTGGTAGATCAGCGGGCGCTGGCGGAGGCGCTGCGGACGGGCACGATTTTCGCGGCGGGCCTGGACGTGACCGACCCGGAGCCGCCAGCGGCGGACGACCCACTGCTGCGGCTGCCGAACATCATCGTGGCGCCGCACATCGCCAGCGCCACGGTGCAGACGCGCGACGCCATGGCGGCGATCTGCGCGAACAACCTGATCGCGGGGGTGACGGGCCAGAAACTGCCGGCGTGGGTGAACCCCGAGGTGGAGGGGCGCCAGCGGAAATAAAAGACGAATCACGAAAACACGAAAAAGACCATAAATGAATTGGTCTTTTTCGTGTTTTCGTGATTCGTCTTTTTTCACTTCGCGACTGCGCTGGCGCGGCCGTTGTGGCCGGCGTTGCAGCCCCACATCGCCCAACCGTCGTCGCGGTCGTCGCCGGTCGGGAAGCAGTACAGGCCGCCCGTGTTCGTCGAGACGTAGACGTGGCCGCGCGCCACCGCCGGCTGGAACAGGATCGGCTCGCCGACCGTCACCGTCCACAGCACCGCGCCCGTCGCCGCCGACAGACAGACCACCACGCCGCGGCTGGTGCCCACGAACATCTTGCCGTTGACAATGGCCGGCGGCGTTACGGCGCTATCGACCAGCGGCCCCTTGTCCTTCGCGGCGAGCGTCAGCTGCTTCTTCCACAGCACCTTCTCCGTCTTCGGATCGACGCACTTGACCGTGTCGCCCATGGCGCTGTACAGGCGGTCGTTATAGATGAACGGTCGCGATCCCTGGTACGACCAGACGCCATTGACTGTGCTCTGGCCGAGGTTGCCCATCGCCTGGTGCAACTTGCCGTCCGTCGGCGCCGCCCCGAAACCGACGCCCTTGTCGTTGGCCTTGTACATCGCCTCCTGCTTCGAGTACAGGGCGCGCTTGCCGTGGTCGAGGTAGTCGGCGGGGCGGCGGGTGTCGGCCACGTCCTTGCCCTTTTCCCCCTTGCCGGTGCCGCGGTACGACAGCATCTCGACCTGCTGCTTGACCTCCTTGCCGTTTTTATCCTTCGTGGTGACCGCCTCGCGGCGGCTGAAGTAGACCTGGTTGCCACACACCGCCGGCGACGATGTGGCGTTTTTCTTCTCCTGCCAGCTCAGTTCGCCGTCGCCACTGCCGAAGCAGTACATCGTCCCTTCCAGCGTGGACAGGTAGAGCTTCTCGCCGCTGATGACCGGCGCGGTGATGATCTCGCCGGCGATGGGCCGCTTCCACAGTTCGTTGCCGTTCTTGATGTCGAAGCAGGCGAGGTAGTGCTTGCGGTCGCCCTTGCTGTTGGGGTAGCACATGAAAACCCGGCCGCGGTCGATGGCCGGCATGCTCATGAGCGGGTCGCCCAGCCATTTCTTCCAGATGCGCTTGCCGTCCACGGTCAGGATTTCCAGTTCGCAGCTCTCGGTGTTGAAGGCGACGTAACCGCCCTCGACGACCGCCGCGGTGGGGCCGTCGTCGCCGGTGCGGTAGACCCACAGCTTCTTGCCGGTTTTGGCGTCGAAGGCATAAAACTCATGGCTGCCGAAGCCGCCGCCGATGAAGACCTTGCCGTCCACGACGGCCGGCGTCGCCAGCGGGCGATTACCGGGAATGACCACTTTCCAGCCCTGCTTGCCTTCCTTGCTCTTGAACGCCACCGGCGGCCCAACCTCGGGCGCCTGGGCGCGGCCCTTCTGGTTGAGGGCGTTGTCCTTGCCGGCCTTTCCCTGGGGGTCGTAGAGTTGCCCCTTGGCGGGCTTCTGGCCCCCTTCGTTGAGCTGCTGCAGTGCGGCCGACGGCACGGCGGCGGTGAAGGCGAGAACGCCCAGGGCCAAGAGGGTGTGTTTCATGTCTTGTCTCCTGGTTAAAACCGTACGTTGGCACCGCGATCTCAAGGGTACGTGGACATTCTACCCGGCGGCGGGGGCAAATGCTGTAACAGGGTCGTAACTTCCAGGAAGCGCGGCCGCTGCCCACTCACACCATCACCGGCACCGCGCTATCGGCCGGCGTCTGCAGCCCGTTGTGTGCCGGGCCGCCGCCCCACATCCGCCAGCCGTCGTCCGCCGGGTCGCCCGTTTCCAGGCAAAACAGGCTGCCGCGCTGCGTCGAAGCGTATACGCGGCCGTCCGCCACGGCCGGCTGGAAGATGACCGGCTCGCCCAGGTCCGCGCGCCAGAGCACGTCGCCGGAGTGGGCCGCCAGGCACAGCACCTGGCCGTAGGTGGTGCCCAGGAAGATTTTGCCGTTGACCAGCGCCGGCGGCGTCAGCACGCTGTCGAGCACGGCGTCCGTGTCCAGGCCGTCGGCCGGCAGCGGCCGCTTCCACAGCACCGCCTCGCTGACCGGTTCGAGGCACTGCAACACGGCACCCAGCGCGGCGTACAGCCGGCCGTGCGCCGCGAACGGCTTGGAGCCCTGGTACGCCCAGAGGCCGGCCACGGTGCCATGCCCCAGGTTACCGTGGGCCTGCTCCATCTTGGAGTCGCCCTTGGCGAACGTGAACCCCACCGCGCCGTCGTGCTGCTCGTACAGTGCTTCCATCTTGGAGTGCGTCTTGCGCACCTTGTAATCGAGCCAGTCCGCCCGCTCCGTGCTGGCGTTGTAATCCTGGCTGTCGGCCGCGGTGGCACCGCGCCGGGCCATTTTTTCGGTCTGATAAGCCATGCCTCTGGCCGCCTGGTTGAGCGTGACCTCCTCGCGGCGGCTGAAGTAGCACTCGTGGTTCCAGACCACCGGCGACGACGTGGCGTTCTTCGCCTCGCGCCACAGCGGCTGGCCGTCCGCCTGACGGAAGCAGTACAGGCTGCCTTCCAGGGTGGCCAGGTAGACGTTGTCGTCGGCCAGCACCGGGGCGGTAATGATCTCGCCGGCGAGCGGTTGCCGCCAGTGTTCGTGACCGGTCCGCAGGTCGAAGCAGGCGAGATAGTGCTGCCGATCCCCCTGGCTGTTCGGGAACGCCTGGAAGACGCGGCCGCCGCCGAGCGCCGGCATGCTCATGAGCGGGTCGCCGAGCCACTTCTTCCAGACCGGCACGCCCGCGGTGGTGAGCACCTCCAGTTCGCAGCTCTCGGTGTTGAACGCGACCAGTTCGTCCAGCACGACCGCGGCGGTGGGGCCGTCGTCCTTGGTGTGATACCACCACGCCAGCCGGCCGGTGTCGGCGTCGAGAGCGTAAAACTCGTGGCTGCCGAAGCCGCCGCCGAGGAAGATGCGACCGCCCACGACCGCCGGCGTCGCCAGCGGCCGGTGGCCGGGGATGCGGGTTTTCCAGCCGGAAATCCGGGCGTCCGCGCTGCGGTAAGGAACAGGCTCGGGGAATTGCATGGCGACCTCTCTAAAAAATGAGGGGGGAAGGGATGCATTCTGCGTTGCCGAGAACGGGGGCGCGAGACGAGCGCTCTGGCTCATTATTCGGGATCGGGAAAAGTGGACGAGCGTGCGCCTCACGGGTCGTGATCCTCAAGGGAGATGACCAATGTCCGAGCGTTATTATATGGAAACGCCGCTGGGCCTGGGGCCACTGACGCTGGACGGGCCGGAGGCGCACCACCTGGCGACGGTGTGTCGGCTACGGCCCGGCGACGCGGTGTGCCTGTTCAACGGCGACGGCCACGAATACGAGGCCCGCGTCGTCGCCGCGGCAAAGCGTCAGGTGGAACTGGAGGTGACCGCCCGGCACCGCCCCGAGCGTGAGCTGCCGTTCGTGCTGCGCGTGGCGGCGCCGGTGCCGAAGGGCGATCGCGCTCAATTTTTGCTGGAAAAGTTGACCGAACTGGGCGTCACAGAGTTTGTGCCGTTGCGGACGCGGCGGAGCGTGGTGCATCCGCGCGAAACGAAGCTCGACAAGCTCGAACGTTATGTCATCGAGGCGAGCAAGCAGTGCGGTCGCAACGTGCTGATGCGGGTCGCGCCGCTGGTGGACTGGGCGGACTTCTGCCGCCGCAGTGACCTGGGCGCGTTGCGCATCGTCGCCCACCCTGGACTGTCGTCGTACGCGGGGCTTCCCTCGGAGTACAACGAAGTGATGGTGGCGGTCGGACCGGAGGGCGGCTTCACGGACGAGGAAATTGCTGACGCACGGACGGTGGGGTGGCGGGTTTTGGACCTGGGGCCGCGGCTGCTGCGCGTGGAGACCGCGGCGCTGGCGCTGGCGGCGTGGACGGTGGCGGCGCTGGCGCGACCGACGGCGGCGGAACTGCTGGGCTCAGCGTAGCCACTGCGCCACGTCGCGCGCGAAGTACGTCAGGATCATGTCGGCACCGGCCCGGCGGATGCTGGTGAGGATTTCCAGGGCGACGCGACGCTCGTCGATCCAGCCGCGCTGGGCAGCGGCCTTGACCATCGCGAACTCGCCGCTGACGTTGTACGCCGCCACCGGCACGCCAAAGCGCTCCTTCACGCGCCGGATAATATCCAGGTACGACAGCGCCGGCTTGACCATGAGGATGTCGGCGCCCTCCTCGATGTCCAGCGCCACCTCGCGCAGCGCCTCGTCGGTGTTACCGGGGTCCATCTGGTAGCCGCTGCGGTCGCCGAACTGCGGCGGGGACTCGGCCGCGTCGCGGAATGGGCCGTAGAAGCCCGAGGCGTACTTGGCCGCGTAGCTCATGACCGGCAGGTGACTGAAGCCGGCCTCGTCCAGGCCCTTGCGGATGGCGCCGACCATGCCGTCCATCATGCCGCTGGGCGCCACCACATCGGCACCAGCGCGGGCGTGGCTGACGCACTGTTGCGCCAGCAGCGGCAGCGTCGCATCGTTGTCCACGTCGATGCGGCCGCCGATCTCACGCAGCGGGCCGCAGTGGCCGTGGTCGGTGTACTCGCAGAAGCATTCGTCGGTGATGAGCAGCGCGTCCGGGAACGCCGGCCGCAGCGCCGCAGCGCCTGCTGCACAATGCCGTCGTCGTCGCAAGCGCTGGCGCCGACCGCGTCCTTGTGTGCCGGGATGCCGAACAGGATGAACGCCCGCACGCCCAGTTCGCTGGCGTCGCCGACCTCGTTCACCAGTGCATCGACGCTCAGCTGGTAATTGCCGGGCATCGACGCGATTTCCTTGCGGACGCCACGGCCCGGCCGCACGAACAGCGGCAGAATCAGGTCGCGGACGCTCAGCGTGGTTTCGCGCACCAGCTCGCGGAGGACAGGGTGTTGCCGCAGGCGGCGCGGGCGGGAGATGGGGAACATGGGACCGGGCCTTTCTCTCTGATCGTGGTGCAGGCGGCCCGCCTGCATGCCGATTCCGCAGGCGGGCCGCCTGCACCACGATCATTTACACTTTCTGCCCCAACGCCAGGTACGCCGCATTCGCCGCCGCCACGCCGGCGCCCGGCGTCACGCCGACGCCCTGCGCCCGCAGGCACTGCTCCAGCGCCCCCAGACACAGCAGCACGCAGCTCGGCCGCGCGTTGTATCCCATCAAGCCAATCCGCCACGCCTTGCCACGGAACTCACCGAGACCACCGCCGACCTCGATGCCGAACTCACTCAGCAACTGCTTGCGCACCGTCAGGTCGTCCACGCCCGCCGGGATGCGCACCGCGTTCAGCTGCGGCATCTGGCAGTGCTCCGCCGCCGTGTATTGCAGCCCCAGCGCTTGCAGGCCCGCCCGCAGCGCCAGGTGGTTGCGCCTGTGCCGCGCCCACCGCGCTTCGAGCCCCTCTTCGAGCACCAGCCGCAGCCCCTCGCGGATGGCGTAGTTCATCGTGATCGGCGCTGTGTGGTGGTAGTTGCGGTTCTCGCTCCAGTATTGCTGGATCGTGGACAGGTCCAGATACCAGCTCTGCACCTTCGTCTTGCGCTTGCCGACCGCCTCGACGGCGCGCGGGCTGAACGTCACCGGCGACAGGCCGGGTGGGCAGCTCAGGCCCTTCTGCGAGCAGCTGTAGACGGCATCGAGCTGCCAGGCGTCCACGGCCAGCGGCACACAGCCGAGCGACGTGACCGCATCGACGAGCAGCAGCGTGTCGAACTCGTGGCAGAGCGCCCCCAGCTGCTCCAGCGGTTGCAGCGCCCCGGTGGAGGTCTCGGCGTGGACGATGCCGAGCACCTTCGGCCGCACTTTTTTCAGCGTGTCGCGGATGCGGTCCAGCTCGAACACCTGTCCCCAGGGCGCCTCCAGTACGGTCACCTCGGCGCCGGTGCGGCCGGCCACGTCGATCATGCGCTGGCCGAAAAAGCCCATCGCGCAAACGACCGCCCGGTCGCCGGGCTCCAGCAGGTTGACGAAGCAGGTCTCCATGCCGGCCATGCCGGTGGCGCTGACGGGGAAGGTCAGCGTGTTCCGCGTCTGGTACGCCTGCCGCAGCATTTCCTGGGTTTCGTTCATGATGGCCAGGAACTGCGGGTCGAGGTGGCCGAGCAGGGGTGTGGCCATCACCGTCAGCACGCGCGGGTGCGCGTCGCTGGGGCCGGGGCCGAGCAGCAGGCGGGGGGCGACGTTCAGTTGGCCGGGAAGCGACAAGGCAGGCTCCTTTCGTGTTAGTCATTAGTCATTAGTCATTAGTCATTAGTGATTCGGGTTCCAGTTCAGAACTAAACTTATGCCCTGAACTGGGACCCGAATCACTAATGACTAATGACTGGAGCGGTTCGCAGACGACTGTAGCGGTCGTGTCTTTCGCCCCGAAGGGGTGGGACAACTTAGCCCAGGGCAACGCCCTGGGAACCAGGGAGGCGACTGTTACTTTCTTCCGTGCCCTGAAGGGGCACCACAACAACGCTTGGGGTGCCCCTTCAGGGCACGGAAGAGAGAAGCGGGTGGGGTCGCATCGGCGTCCCCAGGGCGTTGCCCTGGGCTAAGTTGTCCCGCCCCTTCGGGGCGAAGAACCCGCGACACCCGAACGCAACGCGCGCTAATGACTAATGACTGCCTCGGTTTTCATTCGCTGCTGAATCAGCTGGCTGGCGGGCTTGAACTGCGGGTGAGCCGCTGTGCTGAGCCACTCGAACAGCGTCGCCTCGGCGGTCGTCAGCACCGCGCCGGCGCGCTCCAGCCGGCGCAGGGCCACATCATGGTCGAGGCGGCCGCGCGCGGCCACCGCGTCCACCGGCACGAAGACGCGATAGTCGCGGTTGAGCAGGTCCAGGACGGTTTGCAGGACGCAGACGTGCGTCTCCATGCCGGCCACCACGACGTTGCGCCGACCGCCGCGGGCCAGCGCTTCCATCACCGGCGCGGCGCCGCCGCAGCTGAACGTCACCTTGTCCGGCCGCTCCGGCAGGCGCCGGGCCAGTTCGGGCGTCGTCGGGCCGAGTCCCCTGGGATATTGTTCCGTGGCGAGCACCGGCACCTGCAGCAGGTTGGCCCCGTCAATCAGGAAGGCGACGTTGCGCACCAGGGCGTCGCGATCCGGGATCAGCGGCAGCAATTTTTCCTGCACGTCGATCACCAGCAACGTCGCGTCCCGGGCCGACATCTGCGGCGCGGCCATGATTGCTCCTCGCGGCGAAAGCGGGCACCTTTCGGATGCTATCTGGCCCGCACGGCCGCGTCAAGCAATCGGGCCGCCGCGCTTACTTCGCCTTTTCCTTCTTCTCCTTCGCCTTTTCCTTCTTCTCCTTCTTCGGGATACGGTTCAGCGCATTCTGCGCCTGTTGCCGCACGGTCGGGTTGCCGTCGTTCAGCGCCTCGGTCAGCGCCGGGATGGCGGCCTGGGCATCGGCACCCAGGTTGCCCAGCGTCTGGCACGTCATCCAGCGAAGCTGGTCGTTCTTGCTCTTCTTCAAAATGTCGATCAGCGCCGGCACCGCCGGCTTGCTGATCTTGCCGCGGTACATGATCTGGTTCACCGCCTGGATGCGCACGTTGTCATCCGTGAGTTTCAGCGCCTCGATGATGCCCGGCATGCCGACCTCGCCCAGCCGGGCCAGCGCGTACACGGCGTTGTAGCGCACGTTCAGGTCGCCGTCCTTGAGCGCCGTCGTCAACGGCCCGACGACCTCCTTGGCGTGCTTGAACATGTTACCCAGGGCGGTCGCTGACGACCAGCGCACCGGCGCCGACTTGTCCTTCAGCCCGTCCAGCAGGTACGGCAGCACCTCCTTCGACTGTCCGCCGAACTGGCTCAGGTACAGCAGAATAGTGGACCGGATGTTGTCATCCTTTTCCTTCTTGAGCAGCTTGAACAGCGGCTCGAAGCCGTCCGGCCCCATCTGGGACAGCCCATAAATCGCCACGTGGCGCACCTGGCCGTCCGTGGATTTCTCGACCATCTCGATCAACGTCGGCACGATCTTTTTGGCGTTGGCCTTTTGGAATTGCAGGCCCTGGACCGCGTTCCAGCGGACGCTGTTGTCCTTGTCCTGCAGCGCCTCCAGCAAATACGGGATCGCCTTCTCGCCCATGCGGCCCAGCAACTGCGTCACCGCCTGGCGCACGTTGGCGTCCTCGTGCTTCAGCGCCGGCAGCGCGTCCGGCAGGGCGTCGCTGAGGTCCTTTCCCTGGACCTGGTACAGCGCCCAGCCCGCTTGTTGCCGCACCCCCTGGTCCTTGTCGTGCAGGGTGGCCAGCAGCAGCTTGAGCCCCTCGCCGCCGTGCTGCCAGGCCAACTGTACGACGGTTTGGCGCAGGCCCACGTTGCCCTCTTTCATCAGCTTGCGCATGGCCGGCATCATCAACTTGGTGTCGCCGCTGATGCTCTGCAACGTGTTCAACCCTTGCTGACGCAGACCGTCGTTGTCATCCTTGAGGATCAATTCCTGCACGGCCGGCGCCGCCGACGACGCCTGCCGGTTGAGTCGCTGCAACGCCTCCAGGGCCTGCTGGCGTACGCCCAGGCTCCTGTTCTTCAGGCCCGCCGTCAGGATCGGCAGGATGTCCTTGATCTGCTGGCCGCGCTGCGCCAGCGCGTAGGCCGCCTGCATCTGCAGCGTGTTGTCCTTTTCCTGCAGGGCGTCGTTGAGCACCTTGCCGGCGTCGGTGCCGCCGAAGTCGTCCAGCCAGCCGACGATGTACATCAGGCTGGCGGCGTTGACGCGCACGTGCTTGTTCTTGTGCGACAGCGCCTTGCCCAGGTGCGGCCGTGGGTCGATGCCGACGGTTTGCAGCGTTTGCAGCGCCAGGTGCCGCACCTGCATGTTGCCGTCCACCAGCGCCTCGATCAGTTGCGGCGCCGCCAGCTTGGCGCCCAGCTGCAGCTCTTTCAGGCCATGGACCGCCGACAGCCGCACCTGCTCGTCGCCGTCCTTGAGGGCGTAGCCCAGGCCAAGCACCACCATCTTGTCATTGATGCGCAGCGGCGCCAGCGCGGCCGCGGCCTGGCGGCGGACATTGACGAACTTCGAGCCGAGCGCGTCCACCAGGTCCGGCACCGCCGGCGGCCCGACCTTCGCCAGCCCGTCCACGGCCAGGCGGCGGACGGTCGCGTTGTCGTGCTTGGTCGCCGCGACCAGTGACGGGATGGCCTCCTTGCCGATCTTGCCCAGGGCCTCGGCTGCCTCGGGCTGGAGTTTGCTGCCGGCCTCCAGCAGCACGGCAAACAGGCTGGGCACGGCTTCCTTGGCGTCGCTGCCGATCTCGCCGAGGGCACGCACGGCCCCCTGGCGCACGGCGGCGTCCGGGTCGCGCAGCGCCTCGATCAGGCCCGGCACCGCCCGGGGGCCGAGTTTGGCCACGGCCGCGGTCGCCGCCTGGCGCACGTCGGCGCTGGGGTCGGCGAACGCCTTGATGAGCACCGGCACGGCGACCTGCGGCCCCGGGGCGATGCTGCCCAGGGCGTAGGCGGCCTTGCGGCGCACGCTGTCACTCTTGTGGTTCAGCGACAGGATCACCTTCGGCGCCACGGCCTTCGCCTCCGGCCCGATCCAGCCGACCGCTGACAGGGCGTAATAGCGCACGTCCTCGTCGTCGCTGGCCAGGGGCGCGGCCAGCGCGGGCACGGCCGCCTTGCCGATCTTACCCAGGGCGAGGGCGGCGTTGAGGCGCACGTCTTCGTTCTTGTCGGCCAGCGCCACGGCCAGGGCGGGGGCTGCCGCGGCTGCCTTCGGGCCGAGGTCCTGCAGCGCGGTGACGGCGGCGATGCGGGTGTTCTCGTCCTTGCTACCCAGTTCATTGATGAGTTTGTCGAGCTTGTCGTCGCCCTGGCGGGGGATGACGGCGCGAGCGCCGCCGCGGTCGGGGTCGCAGCAGACGCAGACGCTCAGGACGACGGCGAGGCCGCACATGAGGAGAGATCGGTTCACGGCACGGTTCCTTTCACGAAAGACGGGCAACGGGCCGCCGCGGTTATTTGGCCTGAATGCGTTTGACGGCGGCCTGGGCCGAGTTGCGGACGTACGCGGGCACGGTCTGGTCGCCGGCCAGGGCGTTGAGGGCGGGCAGCGCGTTCCTGGCGGCGGCGCCGTAGTTGCCCAGTGCGTGACACGCCAGGTTGCGGACCACCGGTTGACCGTTCTTGACGCAGGCGATCAGGAACGGCAGAGCGTCCTCGGCGGCCACGCCCGTTTTCGGGCGCGTGAGCATCTGCAGCGCCGTCATTTGGACGTTGCGGTCGGCATGATCCCGGGCCGCCGCGAGCAATGCCTTTTGGCCCGCGGGCCCGGCGGCGGCGAGCCCGTTGGCCGCTTCCAGCCGGACGTACAGATTGGCGTCCTTTTTCAACATCTCGATCAGGTGCGGCACTGCCGCCGCGCCCGTCCGGCTGACAGCGTGGACCGTTATCTGCCGGAGCGTGGCGTCCTCGGATTTCAGGAGCGGTAGCAGCAGTGGCAGCGCCTCGCGCAGGTCGCCCGGGTGTCGGCGCAGGGCATTCACTGCGGCCCTGCGGACGCCCGCGTTACCGTCCTTGAGGCCGGCCAGGAAGAGGGGCATCGCCTCGGCGCCGTACGGCGTCAGCAACATCAGAGCGTAGCCGCGGGCGCTCGCGTCATCGTCCTGAGCCAGCTGGCGGAGCTTTTTGAAGACCTCAGGGGTGTCTGGCTTGACATTCAGCAGGCAGCGCAGGGCGTAGCTCTGGACGCCGGGGTCGCTGCTTTTCAGGCCGTCGAGCAGTTGCGGCGTCGCCGGTTTCGCACCGGCACCGAGTGCGAGAAGGCCGCGGACGGCGTGGAAACGTACCAGCGAATCGCTGTCTTTTAGCGCATAGGCCAGGCCGAGCACCACCATCTTGTCGCTGACGCGCATGGGGCCGAGCACCTCCGCGGCCCGGCGGCGCACGTCCACGTTGGCGTCGCCGAGGGCGTCCACGAGCAGCGGCACCGCGTCGGCGCCGGCCTTGCCGAGAGCCTCGACGGCCAGGCGGCGCACGTCCGCGTGCTGGCTCTTGACGCCGGCGTTGAGGGCACGCAGGCCGGCCTTGCCGATCTTCGCCAGGGCCTCCGCGGCCGCGGCGCTGACGCCCGATTTGTTGAACTCCTTGAAGTCGTTGACGAGCAGAGCCCGGCCCAGCTGCGGCACGGCCTCTTTCGCGTCGGGCCCCATGCCGCCCAGGGCGCGGATGGCGCCGACGCGGACGGCGATGTCCTTGTCGTCGAGGGCCCTGAGCAGGGTGGGCACGGCCTTGGCGCCGAACTTCGCCAGGGCGTCGCCGACGGCGAGGCGCACGTCGCCGTTGGGGTCGCCCAGCAGCTTGACGAGGGCGGCCACGGTGTCGTCCGGCTCGGCGGCGAATTTGCCCAGGGCGTAGGCGGCCTTGCGACGGACGCCCTCATTCTTGTCGGCCAGGCAATCGATGACGGCCTTCGTGGCAGCGCGGCCGTCGGCGCCGACCCAGCCGAGCGCGGACAGGGCGTAGTAGCGCACGTCGGCGTCGTTGACGGTCAGGGCGATGGTGAGGGCGGGCACGGCGGCCTTGCCGACCTTGCCGAGAGCGACGGCGGCGTTGAGGCGCAGGTACTCGTCCCTGACGGTGAAGAGTTTGACGAGAGCGGGCACGGCCGGCGCCGCGGCGGGGCCGAGGTCCGCCAGGGCGGTGACGGCGGCGATCTTCTGGGTGTCATTGCCCTGGTTGAGCTGGCCGATGAGGGTTTTCAGCTGTTCGGGCGTGGCGGCCTGGCCCTGCGGCCTTTTGTTGTCGCCGCCCCCGAGGGCGACGTTAGCGCTGACCAGCAGGGCGGTGAGGACACACAGATAACGCATGGCGGTTGTCCTTTCTTCGCCCCGAAGGGGCGGAACAACTTAGTGGTTCGTACCGCAATTAACTGGAGGGTTGCGGGATCGTTCGTAGGACGGCTCTCCAGAGCCGTCCCGGGGTGAGCGGGACGGCTCTGGAGAGCCGTCCTACGGTCCCAGGCCGTCACCCCCAACCCTCCAGTTAATTGCGGTACGGACCACTTAGCCCAGGGCATCGCCCTGGGGATTTGTGGACCTTACTCCTGTTTGTCCCCGCCCTGAAAGGGCACCGCAAAGGGTCGCGTCATCCGTTGTGCCCTTTCAGGGCGGAAGAAAGGAGCTACGTGCTCCCGCGTTCCCAGGGCGATGCCCTGGGCTAAGTTGTTCCGCCCCTTCGGGGCGAAATCAGCCGAAACCATCACGGAGGCGAGGTGGGCAGGATTTCTTCGTATTCGGAGCTGTCCTCGTACTCGCCGACGCGGGCCGGCACGATGACGAGGTCGTCGTTCATCTCATCGCGCGCGAACAGCTTGCGGAACTTGGTGACAAACAGCCCCGCCTGCACGTGGCCCGTCAGTTCCTGCAGCCGGCGCACGTCCTCATTGGGCGCGTGGCGGACGAGGTAACCGATGGGCCGCTCCTTGTGGGCCTTCTGCAGCCGGGCCTGGATGACCTTGATGACGGCCTGGGCGCGCTTCGGATCCTTCATATCGGCCTGGGTGAAGCCCTCGTCCACGTCGGGCACCTTCTCTGTATAGGGCGCGCCACCACTCAGCACCTTGATGTCGCTGTCGGTCAGCCGCCGCGCCCACTCCATCGTGGTCATGATGTGGCCCTGCTTGTTGGGCAGCGGCCGCCGACCCGCCATGAAGGTGAAGCCAAGGTCCTGGCCGCGCTTGAGCAGTTGTGGCAGCTGTTGCTCGATCGCTTTCAACCAGTTGGCGCCCTTGCCGGGCAGTCCACCGGGGGTGCAGCCGGAGGCGGCTTGCAGCATGGGCACCCACTGGTATTGGTAGCTCATGTCGCCCTGGAGATCGACCTTGAACGGTGCCTGCACGTAGAACAGCGCCTCGGTGCGGTCCTTGACGGAGATTTGCGTGATCTTCAGCGGGTAGACCAGCTTATCCGAGGCGAACTGGAAGCGCGTCGGCGTCACTTCGCCGGCATAGGAGCCGTCCTTGTTCTTCTTCATCTGCATGGTGTCGATCTTCATCACGGTGAACACCCACTTCTTCTGCACATAGAAGTTGAGCGTCGCCTCGTCGCCCGAGTAGCTGTACTTGTTGGCCTTCAGCCAGGCGTACAGCGCATCCGCACGGTTGGCCTCGATGATCTTGTAGTCCAGTGAGCCCACCACCCCCCGCTCCAGCACGATCACCGCCGGCTTCGGAATGCCCTCGCTCAGCTTATCTGCCTGCTTCTCCGCAAGCCTTCCGACCGGGGCGCATGCAAAGCGCCGAAAATCATCGCGCGGCAGCAGTTTGGAGTGGGGGAACTCGCGCTTCTTCATGATGGAGTAGACGGCGAGGTGCTTGAAGAAGTCGCGCGGCATCTCGTGCAGCTTGGGCTGCGTCGGCGTCGGGATGACCATGCCGAAGTCCAGGGCGTTGCCCTCGAACTTGGGCTGCACCGTGAACGACTCCAGCTTTTTCGCCGGGTCCCACGTGATGAAGACTTTTTGGGCCGGCTGCAGGATGTCCGCGTTCTGCGCCGAGAAGTAGCAGCAGGCGCCGTCCACACGAGACGCGCCGCACAGGCCCAGCGCCAGCGCCGCGAGCGTTGCTGGCAACCAATGGCTATAAGGCCTTCGCATATCCTCATCCTTTCGCTGAAATCGCTTGAACCGTCCCGCGTTTCAAACGACCGGACGACCAGCCGCAACTGGTCGTCCGGCGCTATCATGACCGATCCGCTCACGGGGGCGAGGTGGGCAGGATTTCCTCGTATTCGGAGCTGTCCTCATGCTCACCGACGCGCGCCGGGACGATGACGAGGTCGTCGTTCATCTCATCGCGTGCGAACAGCTTGCGGAACTTGGTGATGAACAGCCCCGCCTGCACGTGGCCGGTCAGTTCCTGCAGCCGGCGCACGTCCTCATTGGGCGCGTGGCGGACGAGGTAGCCGATGGGCCGATCCTTGTGGGCCTTCTGCAGCCGGGCCTGGATAACCTTGATGACCGCCTGGGCGCGCTTGGCGTCCTTGATGTCGGCTTCGGTGAAGCCTTCATCGACATTGGGCAGCTTCTCCGAATAGGGGGCGTCGCCGCGCAGCACCTTGATGTCGTTGTCGGTCAGCCGCCGCGACCACTCCATCGTGGTCATGATGTGGCCCTGCTTGTTGGGCTGGGGCCGCCGGCCCGCCATGAAGGTGAAGCCGAGGTCCTGGCCGCGCTTGAGCAGCTGGGGCATTTGCTGTTCGATGGCCTTGAGCCAGTCAGCGCCCTTGCCAGGCAGCCCGCCAGGAGTGCAACCGCTGGCCGCTTGCAACATCGGCACCCATTGATACTGATAGCTCATGTCGCCCTGGAGATCGACCTTGAACGGCGCCTGCACATAGAACAGCGCCTCGGTCTTGTCCTTCACCGAAATCTGCGTGATCTTCAGCGGATAAACCAGCTTGTCCGAAGCGAACTGGAAGCGGGTGGGCGTGACTTCGCCGGCATAGGAACCGTCCTTGTTCTTCTTCATCTGCATGGTGTCGATCTTCATGACGGTGAAGACCCACTTCTTCTGCACGTAGAAATTCAGCGTCGCCTCGTCGCCCGCGTAGCTGTACTTGTTGGCCTTCAGCCACGCGAACAACGCATCGGCGCGATTGGCTTCGATGATCTTGTAGTCCAATGAGCCGACGACGCCCTGCTCCAGTACGATCACCGCCGGCTTCGTAGCGACCTCGCCCGCGCTATTGTTCTTCGCATCCGCGAGCTTTGCGGTCGAAGCGCCGCTGAAGCGCCGGAAATGTTCACGCGGCAGCAGCTTGGAGTGGGGGAATTCGCGCTTCTTCATGATGGAATACACCGCGAGGTGTTTGAAGAAGTCGCGCGGCATCTCGTGCAGCTTCGGCTGGGTAGGGGTGGGGATGACCATGCCGAAGTCCAGCGCGTTGCCCTCAAATTTCGGCTGCACCGTGAAGGACTCCAGCTTTTTCGCCGGGTCCCACGTGATGAACACCTTCTGCGCCGGCTGCAGGATGTCCGCGTTCTGCGCCGAGAAGTAACAGCAGGCCGCGTCCACACGAGACGCGCCACACAGGCTCAGCGCCAGCGCCGCGAGCGCGGTGAGCAACCACAGCTTGACAGGCCTTCGCATCGGTTGATCCTTTCGCTGAAATCACTTGAACCGTCCAGCGTTTTCAAACCACCGAGCGCCCGGCAGCTGCCGGGTGCTCGGTGTCTGCTTTCATGACCGATTCGCTCACGGGGGCGAGGTGGGCAGGATTTCCTCGTACTCGGAGCTGTCCTCGTGCTCGCCGACCCGCGCCGGGACAATCACCAGGTCGTCGTTCATCTCGTCGCGCGCGAACAGCTTGCGGAACTTGGTGATGAACAGCCCCGCCTGCACGTGGCCCGTCAACTCCTGCAGCCGCCGCACGTCCTCATTGGGGGCGTGGCGGACGAGGTAACCGATGGGCCGCTCCTGCCGCGCCTTGAGCAGCCGCGCCTGGATGACCTTGATGACGGCCTGGGCGCGCTTGGCGTCCTTGATGTCGGCTTCGGTGAAACCTTCATCGACGTTGGGCAGCTTTTCCGAATAGGGGGCGCCACCACTCAGCACCTTGATGTCGTTGTCGGTGAGCCGCCGCGACCACTCCATCGTGGTCATGATGTGGCCCTGCTTGTTGGGCAGCGGCCGCCGACCCGCCATGAAGATGAAGCCGAGGTCCTGGCCGCGCTTGAGCAGTTGTGGCAGCTGTTGCTCGATCGCTTTCAACCAGTCGGCGCCCTTGCCGGGCAGTCCGCCGGGGGTGCAACCGCTGGCTGCTTGTAGCATGGGCACCCACTGGTATTGGTAGCTCATGTCGCCCTGCAGATCGACCTTGAACGGCGCCTGCACATAGAACAGCGCCTCGGTCTTATCCTTGACGGAAATCTGCGTGATCTTCAGCGGGTAGACCAGCTTGTCGGAGGAGAACTGGAAGCGCGTGGGCGTGACTTCGCCGGCGTAGGAACCGTCCTTGTTCTTCTTCATCTGCATGGTGTCGATCTTCATGACCGTGAAGACCCACTTCTTTTGCACATAGAAGTTGAGCGTCGCCTCATCGCCGGAGTAGCTGTACTTGTTGGCCTTCAGCCAGGCGAACAACGCATCGGCGCGGTTGGCCTCGATGATCTTGTAGTCCAGCGAGCCCACCACCCCCTGCTCCAGCACGATCACCGCCTGCTTCTCTTCGGGAAGGGCGGTGGCGCCGTCCGTCATGGCACGCTGCGCCTCGGGCCGGCCAAACCCGCCACCCTTGCCGCCGAACCGCATCACCGGCAGCAGCTTGGAGTGGGGGAACTCGCGCTTCTTCATGATGGAGTAGACGGCGAGGTGCTTGAAGAAGTCGCGCGGCATCTCATGCAGTTTCGGCTGGCTTGGCGTGGGAATCACCATGCCGAAGTCCAGGGCGTTGCCCTCGAACTTGGGCTGCACCGTGAAGCTCTCCAGCTTTTTGGCTGGATCCCACGTGATGAACACTTTTTGCGCCGGCTGCAGAATATCGGCGTTCTGCGCCGAGAAGTAGCAGCACGCCGCGTCCGCCTTGCCCGGCGCCAGGATGGCGGCAGCCGCCAGTAGCGGCAGGCAGAGGCGTGCCAGGGCTTTTCGCATCGCTTTGCTCCTTTGGTCAACGTATCGGGATTGGTCTGCTTCGATTTTTGACGTCGTTGGCTCGCCGCTCACGGGGGCGAGGTGGGCAGGATTTCTTCGTATTCGGAGCTGTCCTCGTGCTCACCAACGCGCGCCGGCACAATGACGAGGTCATCGTTCATTTCGCCGCGCGTGAACAGCTTGCGGAACTTGGTGATGAACAGCCCCGCCTGCACGTGGCCGGTCAACTCCTGCAGCCGGCGCACGTCCTCATCGGGGGCGTGCCGCACCAGGAAGCCGATGGGCCGGTCCTTGTGGGCCTTGTTGAGCCGTGCCTGGATCACCTTGATGACGGCCTGGGCGCGCTTCGCAGCGCGCATGTCGGCTTTGGTGAAGCCCTCATCGACATTCGGAACGCGCTCCGAATAGGGGGCGTCGCCGCGCAGCACCTTGACGTCGGTGTCGGTCAGCCGACGCGCCCATTCCATCGTGGTCATGACGTGGCCCTGCTTGTTCGGCTGGGGCCGCTGGCCGGCGATGAAGGTGAAGCCGAGGTCCTGGCCGCGCTTGAGCAGCTGGGGCGTCTGTTGTGCGATGGCCTTGAGCCAGTCGGCGCCCTTGCCGGGCAGGCCGCCGGGCGTGCAACCGCTGGCCGCTTGCAACATCGGCACCCACTGATACTGGTAAGACATGTCGCCCTGGAGATCGACCTTGAACGGCGCCTGCACGTAGAACAGCGCCTCGGTCTTGTCCTTGACGGAAATCTGCGTGATCTTCAGCGGATAAACCAGCTTATCCGAGGCGAACTGGAAGCGCGTCGGCGTCACTTCTCCCGCATAGCTGCCGTCCTTGTTCTTCTTCATCTGCATGGTGTCGATCTTCATGACCGTGAACACCCACTTCTTCTGCACGTAATGGTTCAGCGTCGCCTCGTCGCCGGCGTAGCTGTACTTGTGCGCCTTCAGCCACGCGAACAGCGCATCCGCCCGGTTGGCCTCGATGATCTTGTAATCCAGGGAGCCGACCACGCCGGTCTCCAGCACCACCACCGCGGGCCGGGGCGGCGCTTCCTTGCTCGGCTCACCTTTGTCGTCCTTGGCGGGGCTCTTTGCGGACTTCTCGTTTCGCTCCTGGAGACGGCGATTCAGCCAGAGCAGTTTCGATTGCGGGAACTCGCGCCGCTTCATGATCGAGTACACCGCGAGGTGCTTGAAGAAGTCGCGCGGCATCTCGTGCAACTTCGGCTGCGTCGGCGTCGGGATGACCATGCCGAAGTCCAGGGCGTTGCCCTCGAACTTGGGCTGCACCGTGAAGCTCTCCAGCTTCTTGGCCGGGTCCCAGGTGATGAACACCTTCTGCGCCGGCTGCAGGATGTCCGCGTTCTGCGCCGAGAAGTAGCAGCACGCCGCGTCCGCCGTCGAGGGCAGAGCCAGGCCCAGGACCACCGCCACCGCCAGCAGCCAGCGTCGGCCGCCACGGGTCGTGTCACACCGCATCGTGGGCTCCCTTGTGAGTGAAGGATTGTTCAGAAGTTTCTCTGATGGTAACCCAGGTATCCCTAAGACGAAAGATAGTTCCCCCTGGATTGCCGGATTCGCTCAGAACTCCGCGTTGCCCGGCGTGCGCGGGAACGGAATCACGTCGCGAATGTTGCCCAGTCCCGTCAGGAACAGCAGCGTCCGCTCCAGCCCCAGCCCGAACCCGGCGTGCGGCACCGTGCCGTACTTGCGCAAGTCCAGATACCACCAGTACGCCTCCGGGTCGAGCTTCTGCTCGCGCATCCGCTGCTCCAGCACGTCCAGCCGCTCCTCACGCTGACTGCCGCCGATGATCTCGCCCACCCCCGGCACCAGCACGTCCATCGCCCGCACCGTCTTGCCGTCGTCGTTCACGCGCATGTAGAACGGCTTCAATGTTCGTGGATAGTTGTACAGGATCACCGGCTTCTGAAACTTCTTCTCCGTCAGGTAGCGTTCGTGCTCGGCCTGCAGGTCGCAGCCCCACTCCACCGGGAACTCGAACGTCTCACCGGACTGCTTCAACAGGTCGATGGCCTCGGTGTACGGCACCCGCAGAAATTCACTGGTCAGGATGGCCTCCAACCGCGGCAGCACCGCCGCATCGACGCGCTCCTTGAAGAACTGCATGTCCTCGCCGCAGCGCTCCAGCGCATCCTTGATGATGCGCTTGATGAACGCCTCGGCCAGCGTCATGTTGTCGTCCAACTCGTAAAAGGCCATCTCCGGCTCGACCATCCAGAACTCGGCCAGGTGGCGGGTCGTGTTGGAGTTCTCGGCGCGGAAGGTTGGACCGAAGGTGTACACCTTGCCCAGGGCGCAGGCGAAAATTTCGGCCTGCAGCTGACCGCTGACGGTCAGGTAGGCCGGCTTGTTGAAAAAGTCCTGGCTGAAATCGACGGCCCCATCCTTGCGCGGCGGCTTGTCCAGGTCCAGCGTCGTCACCTTGAACATTTCGCCGGCGCCCTCGCAGTCGCTGGCGGTGATGATCGGGGTGTGGATGTAAAGGAAACCGCGTTCCTGGAAGAAGTCGTGGATGGACTTGCTGACGCAGTTGCGCAGGCGGGCCACGGCGCCGAAGGTGTTGGTGCGCGGCCGCAGATGGGCCTTGGTGCGCAGGAATTCGTAAGAGTGGCCCTTCTTCTGCAGCGGATACGTCTCCGGGTCGGCGCCGCCGTGGACGGTGACGCTCTTCGCCAGCAGTTCCGTGGCCTGGCCCTTGGCCGGCGACTGGCGCACCTCGCCGGTGACGGTGACGCTGCTGCCGGTGGTGAGGTGCTTGACCGCGGTTTCGTAGTTGGGCAGCGTATTGTCGGCGACGACCTGCAGATTGCCCTGACTGGAGCCGTCGTTGAGTTCGAGGAAACTGAAACCGCCCTTGGAGTCGCGGCGCGTGCGCACCCAGCCCTGCACCTTGACCTGCCGGCCAATGCTCTCCGCCCGCCGCGCCGCGGCGACGCTGATGATGTCCATGAGAGTCCCCTGCTGACTTGCCGATGGGAATCGATTCCGCAGGGGTCATTGTCGGCGCGGCGGGGCGGCGGGGCAACTCTTCGGTCTTGGTTCGTCGTTCCGCCTTCAGGCGGTCTTCGCTCCAACCGCCTGAAGGCGGAACGACGAACCAAAACAGCTCAACCCGCTCCCAGTGCCTCGTCCCAGAACTGCATCGTGCCGTGGTGCAGGCGGGCACCGATCTGCGTGATGACCTTCATCGCCAGGAAGTTCGCCGCCCGCGCCGCTGGCGCTGGCGCCACCCCGTGCGTGACGCCGTACAGGAACGCTCCCGCGAACATGTCGCCGGCGCCCGTCAGGTCGCGCGGCTCACACGGGTACGCCGGCACATGGGTCTCGCTGCCGTCGTAGCGCACGAAGGCTCCGCCGGCACCGGCCGTCACCACCGCGGCCGGCACCACCTCACGCAGTCGGGCGAACGCTTCCTCGGCAGTGTCGGCCTTCGTCACGGCGCGGGCCTCGCTCTCGTTGCAGAACAGCAGGTCCGCCTTGATGAGCGCTTCAAAGAAGGCGTCGCGGAACACCTCCACGACGAACGCCTCCGAACAGGTGAGCGCCACCTTGACGCCGTGCTGGCGGGCGATGCGCATCGCCTCACGGATGGCCCCCTGACCGGTCTGCGGGTTGGCGAAGACGTAGCCCTCAATGAACAGCCAGTCGGCGTTCTGGATGACGTGCTCGTCCACGTGCCGCGCGGCGAGGTGGCTGGACACCGCCAAACAGGTACGCATGGTGCGCTCGGCGTCCGGCGTGATGACGCAGACGCAGGTGCCGGTCGTCTCCTCGACGATGTTGGCGTTCACGAAGTCGATGCCAAGTTCGTCGAACTCGGTCTTGTAGAACAGGCCATAGCGGTCGTCGCCAACGCAGCCGATGAAGCCGGCTTGGCCGCCGAGCTGCGAAAACGCGATGGTCGAGTTGGCCACGCTGCCGCCGCTGACCAGGCGCGGTTCGCGGCCGTGGAAGCGGTCGAGCAACTGCCGCTGTTCGGCCGACTCGACCAGGCGCATGGTGCCGCGCTCGAAGCCCAGGGCGGCGAACTCCGCGTCGGAGACCTCCACGAAGATGTCCACGATGGCGTTGCCCAGACCGCAGAGCTGCAATTCTTTCATGGCGTCTCCCCCAGTGCGCATCGCGGTCGGGTGTAGCGGTCTGTTCGTAGCGGAAGTCGCCAGACTTCCGTAGCGGCTTCGGAAGTCTGGCGACTTCCGCTACCCCCAAACGCCAACCGCTCCAGCCTCTTCCGTGGGGCAGACAGGAATGTCTGCCCCACGAAAAGAACCACAGACAACATAGTGAAGCGCCGCGGCGGCGGTCAGGCGGGGCTGGCGTCGGCCTCAGGCGGGGGAGTGGCGGCGGGGTCGGGCGGCTTGACGGCGGCGCGGCCCTCGACCAGCGTCAGCGTCACGCCCTCCTGTACCACCTTGCCGTGCTGGTTGACCACCTGCCGCTGCCAGGTGATGATGCCGCGCCGGCCGCGGCGCGCCCGGCTCTCCTTGGCGAGGATCTTGCAGCGCACGCGGATGGTGTCGCCGACAAAGACCGTTTCCTTGAACGTCCACTCGCGGATGCTGAGGAACGCCAGCGTGCGCATCGGCGGCGCGTTCATGGTCAGGCCGCTGCCGATGGCCCAGATGAGCAGGCCGTGCGCCACCGGGCGGCGGAACGGCGTCGTTTTGGCGAACTCGTGATCGACGTGGATGGGGTTGAAGTCGCCACTCAGGCCGGCAAAGTTGACGATGTCAGTCTCGGTGACGGTGCGGCCGAGCGACTCCCACTCCTGGCCGACTGCCACGTCGTCGAAGAACAGGTGGAGGTTGGTGAACGCCATCGCTTGATTCCAGGAACGCGGACAGCGAATCTCCTGGTGCGAGTGTACAAAAACCGGCCGTCCGGTCGCAAGCCGTTCCTACGCGGCGGGAGTCGCCACCCCCTCCACGAACGGGCAGTACACCCGAAAGCCGAGCCGCTCATACACCCGGCGGGCGGTCGCGTTCGCCTGGACCACGTTGAGCGCGATCGTCGGCAGGCCGCGCCGCAGTAGCTCCGCGACGACCGCGGCGGTGACACGGCTGGCCAGGCCACGGCCGCGGCGGTCGCGCCGCGTATAAATGCAGCCGACCGCGGCGACGCCCTCCTGCGGCACCACCAGATGCGTCCCCGCCGCCGCGATCAACTCCGGCCCTTCGCGGACACCGAAGAAGACGCCCTCGGCCAGCATGTCCGGGACGAAGGCATCCGGGGCCTCGCCGCTGGCGTCCCCGTCCGCGAACAACCGTCGCAGCGCGTCCAGGTCCGCCGGCCCCAGCGGCGCCGCGCCGGCCAGGTCGCCGGGCACAAACGCGGTCGGGTCGAGCGCCATCCGCAACATGGGCTTCAGGTGCGAGCAGTCGTACCGCGGCGCCAGCAGCGGCACCATGTCCGGCCGCACTTGCAGGTTGAGTGGCAGGGCGGCGTCGATCTCGTGAAGCAGCGGCGCGAGGCGTTCCGGCGGCCCGAGCGCGAACAGCACCGGCGGCGTGAACGCCTGGAAGAGTAACAGCAGTGCCGCGGGTTCGCCTGGGGAGTGGAACCAACGGCAGTGCGGGAAAAAGCCCGGCGCAAGGTCGCCGAGCGCGTACACGGACCAGGGGCGGTCGGTTTCCAGCAGGGCGCGGAGGGCGGCCGGGTCGTGCAGTGGAGGCATACCTGTCTCGGGGCGTTATTCCCGTGGGCCTTTTTTCTTGAGCGCCCGTGGGGTGATCTGACTGATGGCGTAGGCAGCCCAGCGTCGCACTTCCGGGTCTTGGTCCTCCAGCAGCCGGGTCAGGCCCGGCAGCGCCTCGACGTGACGGCGGCCGTGGGTGCCCATGCTGCCAATGATCCGGGCCGCCTGGGCGCGCAGTTCCTTGTCGCGATGCTTGAACAGGTCGAGCAACGCCGGCAGCGCTCGCTTATCCAGGTCGCACAGGGCGCTGGCCGCGGAACTGCGCACGCGGTCATCGGAATCTTTCAACGCCTTGATAAGGGCGGGAACCGCTTTGTCCAGTTCGTCACCGCTCGCTTGCCCGGCGGCCGGGACGGGCATCAGGGCCAGCAACGGCAGAACGCTCCACAGGCGCATGGGCAATCCCTCCAGAGTTGACGTGAGTTACCGATCCTCCGTCGATTACAGCCGAACGCGACCGTTCCGGCAAGTCGTCACTCCACAAACTCCACCGCCACCGGCTTCGGAATGATGCCCGCCCGGTGGCCTTCCTCCAGCAAGCGGCGCACCGCCGCGCGGCCGCGCGGCCCGTAGTCCAGCGTCCAGTCATTGACGTACATGCCGACGAACTGGTCCGCCAGTGACACATCCATGTCGCGCGCATACTTCAAGGCGTACTGCAGGGCGTCCTGGCGGTGGGCCAGGGCGTAGCGGATGCTCTCCTTGAGCAGCCGGCTGATGTCGCGGATGGTGGCATCGCCGAGGTTGCGGCGCACGACGTTGCCGCCGAGCGGCAGCGGCAGCCCGGTCTGCTCCTGCCACCATACGCCAAGGTCTACGATCAACCGCAGCCCCTGGTTCTGAAACGTCAACTGGCCCTCGTGGATAATCAGGCCGGCGTCGAAGCGGCCCGACGCCACGGCGTCAATGATCTGGTCGAACGGCACCACCTCATACGCGAACTCCCCGGCGCACAGTCGCAGCGTCAGGAACGCGGTGGTCAGCGTGCCCGGCACGGCGACGCGCACTGCGGGCAGGTCGCCGATGGTCAGCGGCCGGCGGGCGACGACCATGGGGCCGTAGCGGTCGCCCATGCTGCAACCGCTCGGCAGCAGGGCGTAGCGCTCCAGCAGGTGGGCGTAGGCGTGAATGCTGACAGCGGTCACCTCCAGCTCGCCGCGCAAAGCTCGGCGGTTGAGCGTCTCGATGTCCTGGAGTTCGTGGCGGAATTGCAGATTTCCGGTATCGATTTTGTCGTGGGCCAGGGCGTAGAACATGAAGGCGTCGTCGGGGTCGGGGCTGTGGCCGACGGTGATGAGTTGCTTGGCCATGTGCGATCCTTTCCGGTTGCGGTGCGGGCTATTGTACGGCCAGAGAACCGAAAAGAGACCGCCGAGCATAACCAGAGGTCAGGGGTCAGGAGTCAGAGATCAGAGGTCAGAGGTCAGAGATCAAAACCGGAGTTCTGCCGCTTTCGGCCTGGCGCTGACCTCTGACCTCTGATTCCTGACTCCTGACTTCTATTTCTGGTTCTTCAGCGTTCGGTCGAAGAACTCAACGACCGCCTGCCGCACCTCCGGCCCGCCCAGGCCATGGCCCAGGCCCTTGGCGACGTACAGCGTCACCGGCACGCCCGCCTTCTTCAGCGCCGCCTCCAGCAGTTCGCTCTGCTCCAGCGGCACCGTCGTGTCCTTGTCACCGTGGACGATCAGGAACGGCGGCGCGTCCTTGGTGATGTGCGTGATCGGGTTCGCCTGCTTCGCCAGCGCCTTCTTGTCCGCCACGGGACCGCCCAGCAGCCTGGCGATCGAATTGTCCGGGTTCTTGTTTCGCGCAGCCAACTTCGCCAGGTCGATCGGGCCGCAGAAATCGCACACCGCCTGCACCTTGCTGGAGACGCCCTTGAACGGCCCCTTGGCGGCCACCTTCTCCTGGGCGCCGACCGTGCCCAGCAGCGCCACCAGATGACCGCCCGCCGACTCGCCCCAGACGCCAATGCGGTTCGGGTCGATGTTCAGCGCCTTGGCGTTCGCGCGCAGGTAGCGAATGGCGGTTCGGCAGTCCTCCAGCTGCGCCGGGAACTTCGCCTCCGCCGACAGCCGGTACTCGATGCTGGCGCCGACGAAGCCTTGCTTCACCAGCGGCAGCAACCGCGGCAGCCCGCTGTCACGATGGCCGCCCTGCCAGCCGCCGCCGTGAATCCACACCACCACCGGCCGCGGCGTCTTCGACTCCGCTTTCGGCAGCAGGATGTGCATCCGCAACGGCCGGCTGTTGCCGGTGCCGTACTCCACGTCGCGGCGCAGTTCGACGCCTTCCGGGGCCACGAACGGCTTCGGCTGCTTTTTCTCCTGTGGCGGCTTCTTCTCCTGCGCCGCCGTTGGCAGCGCCGCCAGCGCCGCCAGTCCGGCCAGCACCACGCTCAACACGTCCAGTCGTCTCATCGTCGGTCCTCCTGTGCTCGGGGTCGCCCCAACGGGGCCGCTCTTGACAGGCTGCATACGTCCTGCTCAGATTCAACACCAGCCGCGACCCGATGGCAAGCGCCCCGCGACGAAACAGGATTTGCCAATGCCACCTGCCAGGATCACCATCGTCATCCCCGCCGATGAGCCCGCCCAGTTGCAAGGCTCGCCGCACCTCGACCGCCTGCGCGCCCACGGCGAGGTCATCCTGCACGCTGACCGGCCCGCCGACGATGCGGAAAAAGTGCGGCGGCTGCGCGGCGCCCAGGTGCTCATCAACTCGCGCGGCTCCGTCAAGTGGCCCGGCGAGGTGCTACGGCAACTGCCCGACCTGCGGTTGATCGCGAGTTGCGGCATCGGCACCGACGCCATCGACCTGGAGACCTGTCGCCGGCAGGGCATCGCCGTGTGCAACATCCCCGGCCGCACCGCCGGCATCGTTGCCGAGCACGCCCTGGCGCTGATGCTGGCCGTCGCCCGCCGCACAGCATTCCTGACCGACCAACTCCGCCGCGGCCGCTGGCAACCGGTGGACAGTGTGTACCTGCGCGGCAAGGTGCTGGGGCTGATCGGCGCCGGCAGCATCGCCGCGGAGATGGCCCGGCTCGGCGCCGCCATCGGCATGCGCGTGCGGGCCTGGACGTACCGCTCCGACCCGGAGCGGGCTCAGCGGCTGGGCGTCGAATTCGTCGATCTGGACGAGTTGCTGCGCACGGCCGACGTGGTGAGCCTGCACCTGAAGTTGACGGAGCAGTCGCGGCGGTTGATCGGGGCGCGCGAGCTGGCGCTGATGAAGACGGGGGCGCTGCTGGTGAACACAGCGCGTGGCGGCCTGGTGGACACGGAAGCGCTGGCGGCGGCGCTGCAGTCGGGGCACCTGGGCGGGGCGGGGATTGACGTGTTCGAGGTGGAGCCGATTGGGGCGGAGCACCCGTTGCTGGCGTGTGCGCAGGTGGTGTTGACGCCGCACTGCGCGGACCAAACGCCCGAGGGCATGGAGTTGCTGAATGGGGGCGTCGTTGACAACGTTATTGCGTTCCTGGAAGGCCGGCCGCAGAACCGCGTCGTTTGACGTGTCGGCGGTGCATCCGGCAGGGCTGACAGGATCGGAGCATCTTGGATGGCTGGCCGCCGTGGAGCCAGCGGAGGCGCTGGAGCGGGCGGGCGCAGAACGCCGATGGTTTTCTCCGGTCAATGTGGACACGGAGGAAGGCATGTTCGACGAGTTGGAGCCGCTGCGCGACCGTGATTTGCTGGAGTTGCTGGCCCACTACGCCGAGCGGGCCGAGCCGGATCGCGAAGCGTGGCAGGACCGCGTGATGGCGCGGGAGGGCGTCGAGGCACGCCAGTTGGCGCGGCTGCACGGGGCGCTGATCGCGGCCGGCTGGGTGGAGCAGAACACCGGCGTGGCGTCGGCGGGCAAGGTGGGGGCGGCGTGCTACCGGGTCACGAGCACCGGCCAGAAGGCGCTGAAGCGAGTCCGTGCGGAGTGTGTCGCCGATGTGGCGAGCTAACACCCACCGCGGCGACGGAATCGCGTTGGATGCCTGTTCCCCCAATTCCCGGCGCTTGAGCACTGCCCAGCGCCTACGGGACCGCCTCCACGGCCGCCCCATCCGCAAACCGATAGACCAGGAAGTCCCGGTCCAGGGTGAATACCCTTCGTGTGCCCAGCCGCTCGGCCGCGGCCACGACCGAGGCGTCGGCAAAGTCCATCGGCAAGTCCTGGTACTTCCCCATGAGCGCGGCCATCCGCCCCAGTTCGGTCTCGTCGGGTGCGTGCAGTTCCAGGCGTCCCGCCTCGACTAACCGCCACAGCGCCTCCTGGCCGGCGTAGCCGCCCGCGCGGTGGAGCAGATACATCGCCTCGGTCAAGCACGGCCAGGTGGTCACCAGGGGACCGGCCGGCAGCGTCTTCGCGGCCGCGGTGCAGGCGGCGTGGTTGGGGTCGTTACGGTTGAGCAGGGCAACCAGGGGGGCCGGTGTCGGTGAGGGTCACGGCTGCCCCCGCGGTTGCTCAGCGGCCAGCCCCTCGCTGAAGCGGCGGCCGCAGTCCTCCGAGAGCCGCTCCGCCGTGCCGGCGACCGTGCCAAGGTATCCCGCGAGGAAGTCGTAAAGGGTTCCGGCAGGCGCAGGCGTCGGGGTGAACAGCTGCCGCAGCCCATCAAGGGCCAGCAGTTCAGGGGTCGTACCGCGGCGCGCAGCCTCCTCGGCGAGGCGGTTTTCCAGGTCGGGTGGTAGTGTGATGGTCGTCATTGAATACCTACTATCAAGTAGAACGGACGCGAAAGCGACGCGAAAAGGGCTGGGCCCGTCCCCCATTTCCTGCTCGTTGGTTGGCTTGGCGGTCGCGCCGCTTTTTATATATCGGCGACACCAGTCCACGGAGGCAACTTTTCAAAACCGTGGACAATTCCGAATCCAGGGCGCAGCTGAATCCGCAGCCATTCTTTCTTGGACAACCAAATCTCAAACACGTCACATCCTGGATCCGTGTAACCAAAAAGCCATTCCGCCTCGCCGCTCACTCCTCCGGCTGCATCTCCTTCATGTGCGTCACCACCAACCGGATCACCTCCGGCGGCACACCCGGCCCCAACCGCACCTGCAGCGCCCGCAGCTGCTCGCCGAACTGCCGCACCGCCGTGGCGACGCGCTCGTAGACCGCGTTCGTCACCCACGGCGTCAGCGACCCCGGCCGCTCCGCCCGGATGTACTCGCACAACTGCTCCAGTACGAGCGGCCGCGCCTGACCCGTCTGCCGCGCCACCTCGTCCAGCGACGAGCCCGCCCGGAACAGCGCGAACGCCGCCCGCCGCCCGCCGCCCGGCTTCGCTGCCGGCGCCGGCGCCGCTTTCACCTGATACTGTTGCAGCACCTCCAGGAAGATTTGCCCGAACTCGCGCAGCTTGTTGTCGCCGATACCGTACAGGCCGCGCATCGCCTCCAGCGTCGCCGGCCGGTGCTGGGCCAGCTCGCGCAACGTCCGGTCGCCGAAAATGACATATGGTGGTTTGCCCAACTCGGACGCCAGCTGCCGCCGCCGTTCGCGCAGCGCCTCGAACAGGCCGCGGTCCACCCCCTCCCACGACACCGCCTCGACCTGCGAGCGCTCCGCTTTTTGACCCTTCTTGCGCCGCACCAGTTGCAGCAACCGCACCGAGCGCTGGCCGCGCATCACCTCCCATGACGCCGGGTTCAACTTCAGGATCGGCACCTGGTCGCCCGAGGGCAGCGTCAGCGCGTGCTGCACCAGCACCTTCTGGCCGATCAGTTGATAGATCCAGTCGCGCAGGTCCAGCTTGGTCCGATCCTGTAACAGGCCGTAGGTCGAGAGTTTATCATGGTTGAACTTGGTGATCTTGTCGCTGGTTTCGCCGCGCAGCACGCTGATGACGTGGCCCAGGCCGAAGTGCTCCTGCACCCGGGCCACGCAGGACAGGATTTTCTGCGCCACCACCTGGGCGTCGGGCACCTCGGCGGTGTCGCCCAGGCACAGGTCGCAGGCGCCGCACGACGGCTTCGGATATTCCTGGCCGAAATACTCCAGCAGCGCCCGGTGCCGGCAGACGGCGCCGCGGCAGTAACGGTCCATGTCGTCCAGGTGACGGTTGGCGCTGGCCACGAACGCCGGCCCCGCCTGAGCCTCCTCGGCAGACTTCTCAATGATCGACTTCCAGGTGAAGAAATCGGACCCGGAGTGCAGCAGCACGCACTCGGCTTCCAGGCCGTCGCGACCGGCGCGGCCGGTCTCCTGCTGATAGTGCTCCAGCGCCTTGGGCATGGCGGTGTGCAGCACGAAACGCAGGTTGGAACGGTCGATGCCCATGCCGAACGCCACCGTCGCCACGATCAGATCGACCTCCTCCGCGGCGAACGCCTCCTGCGTGGCGGTGCGGTCCTCCGGCGCCATGCCCGCGTGATAGCCGCGCACCTTGTAGCCGCGCTGCTGCAACGTCGCCGTCAACTCGTCCACGTCGCGCTTGCGCAGGCAGTAAATGATGCCGGCCTCGCCGGGGTGGCGGTTGAGCACGTCCAGCACCTGCCGCGTCGGGTCGTGCCGCGGCAGCACACGATAGGTCAAGTTGGGGCGGTCGAAGTCGCCGACCAGGAACTCGGGGTCGCGCAGCGCCAGCTGGGCCGCCATGTCCTGCCGCACCGGCTCCGTGGCCGTGGCGGTGTAGGCGTGGACGCTGGCGTCGGGAAACAGTTCGCGGATGCGGCTGAGCATGCGGTATTCGGGGCGAAAATCGTGGCCCCAGTGGCTGATGCAGTGGGCCTCGTCGATGGCGAAGGTCTTGACGCCGGCGCGGCGCAGCAGGTGATGGAACTCGGTCGTCACCAGCCGCTCGGGCGACAGGAACACCAGCCGTACCTGGCCGCTGACGAGCGCCTTTTCCGCCTGGAAGCGCTGTTCGGGCGACTGCGAGCTGTCCACCTGCACCGCCGGCACGCCGCACGCCAGCAGGCCATCGACCTGGTCCTTCATCAGCGCGATCAGCGGCGAGAGGACAACGGTGGTGTCGCCGCGCAGCACCGCGGGGGCCTGGTAGCACAGCGACTTGCCGCCGCCGGTCGGCAGCACCACGACGGAGTCACGGCCCTCCAGCACGGCGCGCATGGCGCGCTCCTGCAAGGGGCGGAAACTTTGGTAGCCCCAGTGCTGCTCGACGACCCGCTTCAGGGCCGCGAGATCAAAGGCCGCGGGCCGGGTGGACATGTTGAGTTATTCTCCTTCCCCCCCACCATACCCGACAGGCGTACAGAGTTCCAGATTGGAAGCGGCCCGGGGCAGGTCAGAACCTTCAGCTCAGTCCGTCTTGTGCGGTCGCGCTGCATACGGTATGAGAGTTTCAACCACACGCGCCTAGAATGGCTTGAGAGCGATCTGTCACCCACCCGCACCGCGAGCCATTCATGCACACGAAACCACGGCTGTTGTTCACCCTGGGCGACGTGGCCGGGGTCGGCCCCGAAATCATCGCCCGCGCCTGGCCGCAACTGCACACCCTCTGTCGGCCCGTCGTCGTCGGCGATCCGGACTGGCTGCGGCGGGCGCTGCGGTTGACCGGCGTGCCGGCCCACGTCGAGCCGATCCGCGACCTGGAGCAAGCGCAGCCGACACCGGACGTGCTGCCGTGCCTGCTGGCCACGGACGCG
Organism: uncultured Gemmataceae bacterium; assembly: GCA_963750165.1. Taxonomy (GTDB): domain Bacteria; phylum Planctomycetota; class Planctomycetia; order Gemmatales; family Gemmataceae; genus CAVVPN01. Next base: position 619,439 of record CAVVPN010000004.1, read on the forward strand.
GACCTGAGCGGCGTGGTGCCGGCCCGCGTCAGCGCCGCGGCGGGGCGGGCGGCCTACGACTTCCTGTGCCGGGCCATTGACGAAACGCTGGCGGGCCGCGCCGACGGCATCGTCACGGCGCCGCTGCACAAGGAAGGGCTGCACGCCGCGGGCGTTCAGCATCCGGGCCACACGGAAATCCTGGCGGAGCGCACTGGGGCGCGGCAGGTCGGCATGATGTTGTACGTCCGCAGTCCGAAATTGCCGCACGGCCTCGGCGTCGTCCACGTCACCTTGCACATGGCCCTGCGTGAGGTCTTCCGCCATCTGTCGGCGGACGCGGTGTACGAGAAAATTCGGCTGCTGCACGAGATCATGCCGCGGTTGAACGGCGGCCCGGCGGCGCTGGGCGTGGCGGCGCTGAACCCACACGCCAGCGACGGCGGCCTGTTCGGCGACGAGGAGCGCACGTTGATCGAGCCGGCGGTGCGGCGGGCGCGGGCGGAGGGTCTGCCGGTCACGGGGCCGTGGCCGAGCGACACACTGTTCGTGCGGGCGCAGCGCGGCGAGTTCGCCGGTGTGGTGGCCATGTACCACGACCAGGGCCACATCGCGCTGAAGCTGGTGAGCGAACTGCACGCGGTCAACATCAGTGTGGGGCTGCCGCTGGTGCGGACGAGTGTGGCGCATGGCACCGCTTATGACATCGTCGGCAAGGGCGTCGCGGACGAGCGCGGCCTGCTGGAAGCGGCGCGGGTCGCGGCCCGGCTGGTGGAAAAGAAAAAATAGCCACAGAGGACACAGAGGACTCAGAGAGAAGAAGCGAGAAATGAAATAGCAATTCCTCTTTCTTCTCTCTGTGTCCTCTGTGTCCTCTGTGGCTAAGACCGTTCGCCAAGGAGGCGCCGAACAACAACTTCGTAGGACGGCTCTCCAGAGCCGTCCCGACGGCTCTGGAGAGCCGTCCTACTTTTGGAAGTTGTTGTTCGGCGCCTCCCAAGGAGGAGGCAACGATGCTCGATCCGCTGCCCTGGGAAGTTCTGCTGGGCCAGCTGCCCGACGGCTTTCATTACCAACTGCCGCCGCGCCAGCTCGGCCGCCTGCGCTTCGTGGGCCTGTTCCTGATTCTGAATACCCTGACCGTCGGCGGCCTGCTGTTGCTGGCACTGCTGCACGCCGACGGGCCGAGTTGGTGGCTCCGGGCCGGTCTCGCCGTGGCGACACTGGCCGTCGTGCGGTCGCTGGTCCGCCTGGGCTTTCTGATCTTCTGCGGGCACAGTCAAATCCACCTGCGCCAGGGTCGATTGACGGCGCTGGAGTTCGCCGGCCTGTTCCTGCGGCGGCGCAGCGTGTCGTGGGGTGACGTGCGCCGCCTGAGCGTCACCACGCTGCCGCTGGTCCAGCCTGGCGTGATCGTCGCCGATTGCGCCGGCGGTCGCCGTCTGTGGCTGGCCCCTGGGTATCCGCTCCGCATCCTGGCTCCGCTAGCGCGCGACCTGGCCCGACGCTGTGCCCAGCTCGCCGGCAGCGAGGCCATTCCCGTCAGGCAATGTGCGCCGTCACCGGCAGCGCCGGCGTTTGCCGAACACGCCATCGAGCAGGAGCGGCTCCATCCGCCACCGGACAGCCGCGTGCGCGTGACGGAGTGCGCCGACGGTGTGACTGTGGTGGTGCCGGCGGCAGGCGTGTGGCGCGGCAGCCGCGGCCTGTTCGCGTTCAGTTTGCTCTGGTGCGCCACGCTGGCAGGCCTGACAATGCTGGCCGGTAACCGCGGTGTCTTCGCGGGATTGCTCGGCGGTTGCTGGGCGGTGAGCGTGCTCCTGCTCCTGGTGGCGGTCGCGCGCGGCCGGCGGCGGGTCCTGCTGACGGTCGCGAACGAAACGCTGGTGCTACGACAACGGGGCCTGTTTCGGACCGACCGGCAGGATTGGGTCCGGGACGAACTGCTGGAAATCACCATCGGCCCGAGTTTCTGGAAGGATCGTGATGTGCCGCTTCTGGAACTGAAAATCTGGGAGTTTACGGGGCATTTCACGAGCCTGCTCGCCGGCCGCGACGCGGCGGACCTGGCATACCTCGCGACCACCCTTCGCCACGCCCTCGACTTGCCGCTCAGCCCCGAGATGATGCCACGACTGGACGAGGCGACCGGGGAAGTAGCGGAACCGCCCGAACCCCAACGGTTGCGCCGCGCTTCCCAAGCAGGCGGTCCTGCGGGCCGGAGCAGTGGTTGAGGACAGCGGCTTTGCCCTCACACCTCAACCGAAGCGGCTGCCGGGCGGTCTAAAAACTCCTCTACGTGATCCGCGGAAAGGAACAGGTGGTTAGCGCGCGTTGCGTTCGGGTGTGGCGGGTTCTTCGCCCCGAAGGGGCGGGACAACTTAGCCCAGGGCAACGCCCTGGGAACCAGGGAGGCGACTGTTACTCTGCTTTCTTCCGTGCCCTGAAGGGGCACCACAACAACGCTTGGGGTGCCCCAACAGGGCACGGAAGAGAGAAGCGGGGGGGGTCGCATCGGCGTCCCCAGGGCGTTGCCCTGGGCTAAGTTGTCCCGCCCCTTCGGGGCGAAAGACACGACCGCAGAGAATGATCGTTTGATCTCCCCCGTATAAACGCGAGCATTTGATTTGGATTGTCGCACTTCAGCCATTCCGCCTCGGTCATGCGTTCACCCTCTGTCCGCCACCGGCCAGCGTTTTCCGCTCCGGCCGGCATCAAACTTGCTCTTCCTAATGGAAGGCACCTTTCGCCTCCATTCTCCCCAGGAGTTCTCTCATGTCTGACCTTGCTGACTTCCGCGTCGCCGTGCTGGCGACCGACGGCTTCGAGGAGGCCGAACTCACCGAACCCGTCAAGGCCCTCAAAAGCGCCAACGCCTGCGTCACCATCGTGGCACCGAAAGCCGGCGAAATCCAGGCTTTTCGCCACGACACCAAGACCATCATGGTCCCGGTGGATCGCACCGTGCAGGACGTGCGCGCCGACGAATTCGACGCCGTGGTGCTGCCCGGCGGCGCCCTCAACGCTGACTTCATGCGTGTCGTGCCGCAGGTGCAGATCTTGCTGCGCGAGATGCAGGAGGCGGGCAAACCGTTCGCCGTCATCTGTCACGCTCCCTGGGAGTTGATCTCCGCCGGCCTGGTGCGCGGCCGCACGCTGACCAGCTATCACACCATCCAGGACGACGTGCGCAACGCTGGCGGCAACTGGGTGGATCGCGAGGTGGTCGAGGACGACAACTGGGTCACCAGCCGCCAGCCGGACGACCTGCCCGCGTTCACCCGCACCATGCTCAAGGTCTTCGGCAGCAGCCTGGCCGCGAGCCAGCGCGCAGCGCCGCATGCCGCACGACCCGTCCGCCGCGGTCCCGAAGCCGGGGCCGCGGCGGTAAATCGCGTCAACCGACGGCATCTCCGCGGCTGATAGTGAATGGAAACTGCATTGCTGCCTGCACCCGGAGAGCGCCGCTCATGAATGTCGTCTGCCTGCCCGTTCTGTGGGTCGCCTTTCTGACAGCCGACGGCCGCGCTCCGGCCGCGGCGTATCTGTATCAGCCATCCTACTCGAAGGAAGACTGTCCCGGGCCGGTGCGACCGTACCTGCCGCAACCGGGCGACATCATTCTGACCACGGATCGCTCGCGCATCATCCGGGCCGGTCACTGGCTGGTCGGCTGCGACGGCGTGCATCATTCCGCCCTGGTGTTCGCGCAGCCGGATGGCAGTCTGGCGGTGCTGGAAGCGGGGCCGTTTAACAGCCTGCGTGTCGAGATTGTCGATCTGATGTACTTGCTGACCCGGCATGACGAGCGCGGCGAAAACGTGTGGATTCGCCAGCGCCGCATGCTGCTCACGGCGGAACAATCGGCAAAGTTGACCGCGTGGGCGCTGGCGCAGAACGGCAAACGCTTCGCCGGTTTGCGCATGCTCGGTCAGCTGACCGTCTTTCGCAGCCGGGGGCCGCTGCGGACGCACTTTATCGGCGGCCCGCACGGCGAGCGCAGCAGTTACTTCTGTTCAGAACTGGTGATGGAATCGTGCGTGGCGGCGGGGATCTGGGACGCGGCCCGCGCCCGCCCCGCGGCAACCTACCCGCGCGATCTGTTCACGGATCGCTCCACCAACGCCTTCCTGCGTGAGCACCTGGACCTATCCGCGTGCTGGTTCCCGCCGGCGCGGTGGACGCTGTACCCGTGATGGGAGCTTACTGGCCGCGCGTGTTTCGCGGACCCGCGCGGCCAGTGCAGGGATCGGACGCACCTATTACCCCGGCGGGTAAGATCATCACGTAGGACGGCTCTGGAGAGCCGTCCTACATGTTGACGCGGGATCAGTCACTCATCCTGGGGACAGTGGGTGTGTTGTCGGACGCGGTCATGTGGCAGATCGAGGGCTGCCTGAAACAGGTGCTGGAGATTCCGTAGGCAGGCTTTGCAAGGGGGACAGGTCCGCTTCATTCGCCACTACTGGCGAGATTGCAACCGTGTCTGCCGCCGGATAAACTCGGGAAAGGAAAAGTTCGCCGCACCGCGCCTGACCGGCACCCCGCCAAACAACTCCCAGGGAGCACCCACCCATGCTGACCATCCACGGCCCGCAACGCCGCCTTTGCGATGGCCTGACCCGCCGCGACTTCCTTCGCGCCGGCGCCCTCGCTGTCGGCGGCCTCACCCTGGCGGACCTGCTGCGCCTGCGGGCGCAGGGGGCGGCCCAGCCCACGTCGTCCGCCAAGGCCGTCATCATGGTCTACCTGAACGGCGGCCCCAGCCACCTCGACCTGTACGACCTCAAGCCGGACGCCCCTGTCGAGTACCGCGGCGAGTTCCGGCCCACGCGCACCAACGTCCCAGGCATGGACATCTGCGAACTGTTCCCGCTCCAGGCCCAGATCGCCGACCAGTTCGCCATCATCCGCAGCATGCGCTTTCGGCAACAGGGCCACACCTCGCCCGAGTTGTACACCGGCTTCCTGACGGGCAACCGCCCCTCCATCGGCTCGGTGGTTAGCAAGCTTCGCCGCGACCGCGGCGTCATCGACGCTCTGCCGCCGTTCGTCGCGCTGGGCGACGCCAACCATGTGCCGCGCCCCGGTTTCCTCGGCCGCGCCCACGAGCCCTACCTGCCCGGCAACCGCAACGACAACCTGGGCCGCTCCCCCGGCATCAGCCTCGACCGCCTCGCCGACCGCCGCGCCCTGCTGCAGTCGTTCGACAGCATGCGCCGCGACCTCGACGACGCCCGCGGCAGCCTGTCGGCGCGCGACGCCTTCACTGCCCAGGCGCTGGAAATGATCACCAGCAATCGCGCCCGCGCCGCCTTCGACGTGAGCAAGGAGCCCGAGCGCGTCCGGGCGAAGTACGGCCGCGGCACCGAGTACCTGCTGGCCCGCCGGTTGGTGGAGGCGGGGGTGCCGGTTGTGACGCTGACGCCGCAGAACCATCACGTGCCGACGCGCTGCAACGGCCAGTGGGACCACCACGACCACATCTTCGAGTGCCTGCGCGTGGTGCTGCCGCAGCTCGACCGCTCGCTGCACGCGCTGCTCACCGACCTGCGCGACCGCGGGTTGGACCGGGACGTGGCCGTCGTGGTCTGGGGCGAGATGGGCCGCACGCCGCGGATCGGCACGCAGCGCGGCACCGTCGGCGGCCGCGACCACTGGCCGCAGGCGGGCTTCGCACTGCTGGCCGGCGGTGGCCTGCACACCGGCCAGGTGGTCGGCGCCACCGACCCGCGCGGCGAGAACCCGCGCGGCCGGGTGTACACGCCGCAGAACGTCCTCGCCACGCTGTACCGCGTGCTCGGTATCGACCCGTCGGCCACGCTGCCCGACCACCAGGGGCGGCCCATTTATTTGCTCGACGACCGTGAGCCCGTCGCGGAACTCGTCTGAGTGATGTCGGTCAGCTGACCGATCTGGTCGTTTGGGCCATCACGTCGGCGGTCGCCAGGGGGATGGCGCTGTCGTGGGAGGAGCTGCCTGTTAATTTGAATGGGTAACGCTTTCTCGTCGAGGACAGGCCATGCCACTGTTAGACCACTTTCATCCACCGCTGAGTGAGCGCCGGCACTGGCACTCGTTCCACAACTCGTGGGCCACCTATCTGTCCTCGCAGCTGAACTCCCTGCTGCCGGAGGGATACTTCGCCGAGGCGAACGTGCAGTTCGGCGTCGAGATCGATGTGGCTACGTTTGGGGAGGGTGCCGCGCCGCCGCTGCCAGCGGGGTGGGCACCCCCGCCGCCCCAGGCGAGCCTGCCCCTGGTACTGCTGGAGGCGGTCGTCGAGGTCGGCATCTTCAGCCGGGCGGGCCACGGTTGGCCGGGGCGGTGGAACTGGTCTCCCCCGCCAACAAGGACCGGCCGGCGCATCGAGAGGCGCTGGTGTCGAAGTGCGCGGCGTACCTGCAAGCGGGCATCGGTCTGGTGCTGGTGGACGTGGTGACCGACCGTTCGGCAGACCTCCACCGCGAACTGCTGGCCCGGGTGGGTGCGGGCGATCCGGGGCCGGGACCAGCGCTGAGTGGCTCGGCCTACCGCCCGGTGGAGCGGCAGGGGGCGGCGGTGGACGTGTGGCAGGAGCCGCTGGCGGTGGGGCAACGCCTGCCCACGCTGCCGTTGTGGCTGCGGGGCGGGCTGTGCCTGCTCGTGGAACTGGAGGCCACCTACGAGCGGATGTGCGTGGAGCAGCGCGTGCAGACCGCCGCGTAGTCGCGGGGGCGGCGCCCCAGGCGCTGCATCTGGAGCCCGGATGAGGCGAAAGGGGCCAGGTTCCGCCTTCCCTTTGGTGGAGCGACTATGAACTTTCTGGCAGAGTTGGCAGAGGCGCCGAGGGACGAGACGTTTCCGCATTGAGGGCCGCCCCGGGACGTACTGGAACGGATGCCTGAGCCATGCAATTTCGAGCGGATGAGTATTATCAAGCAAGTTTGGAGCGCACGCGGCAGGCCGTGGACCTTCATCGCGGGGGTGAGAACTATGCCCTCGCCATGTATTGCGCAGGGCTCGCCGTCGAATCGATGCTGCGAGCGTTCCGCTGGGTTGAGGATAGTTCGTTTGAGGGACGGCACGATTTGAAGGAACTGTTGAAGGCGAGTGGGCTGCTGAAAGTCGATGACGAGTACATGCGTCGGCGGGACGAAGCTGAGGAAGTCATTGAAGGCTGGGGCCGTCAGCTGCGTGCGGCGTTCAACGAGGTGGTGGCCCTCTGGCACAACAACCTGCGGTTCGCGTCGGAGAAAAGTCTCAAGGCCCACCTCAACCGAATTGACCGGCTGCAAGGGATACGAGGCGATCCTTTGAAAAAGAACTCACAGAACCTGATCAACGCCGCCAGGATGATTGTCGAACGCGGAGCGGTACTATGGATGTTAAAAAAAGAGTCGAAAAAGCGTTGAGCGATACGTTCGAGGACGCCTATGTCCGGCTGGAAGACGACGACGGCATTTCCGGGTTCGTGGTATCCGCGCGCTTCAAGGGGATGTCCACCCTCGACAGGCAGGAGTTGATTGACGAGGCCATCAAGGGGGCTACTCCCCCGCTCGCCCCGGATGAGAAACGCCAGGTGCTGATGATTGCCGCACTTTCGCCAGCCGAGTTCAGTTCCGTTGGCGCGAAGGTCCGCGTGCATAAGGTCAAACAGCTGGCTCATGCCGTGGAGATCGTGCTTCATGGAGGGCATGCAGACGCCGAATATGTCCGCGGCGCCTTGAACAATCAGAAAGGAGTGAAGACGACCGAGCCAAAACAGGTCCCCGGTGCAGTTGGCGTACTCATGCAATTCCGGGCATCTGGGACCAGGGCGGACCCTCTAGATAAAGCCAGAGCTATCCACGTGTTGAAGAACGACCCGTACATTGAGGTCATGCCCGATACATGATCGTTGCTGTCGTGGGCGCCCGTGGAACTGGAGGCCACCTACGAGCGGACCCACGCGAGCGCGAAAAAACCCCGGCGCCGGCCGGCAAAACCAGCGCGCTGGCCCCGCGCCGGGGTGAGCCGGCAGTAGCAATCTCTCGTGGTTACAGCAGCTCGTGGATCGGCGTCGGGTCATCCAGCACGTTGACCGGCCGGCCGCTGGGGTCGAGCAGTTGCAGCCGTGGGTCGATGCCCAGCACCTGATAAATCGTGGCGTGGATGTTCGACGGCGTCAGGGGTCGGGTGTTGGGCCGCGTGCCGAGCCGGTCGGTGGAACCGATCACCTGGCCGCCGCGCAGACCGCCGCCGCCCAGCAGACAGAACATGGAGTTCCCCCAGTGATCGCGGCCCGGCGTGCCCATGCTGCGCGGCGCCCCGCCGTTGCCGCCGTCGTTCATGCGCGGCGTGCGACTGAATTCCCCGCACAGCACCACCAGCACCTGGTCCAACAGGCCGCGATGGTCCAGATCCTCGAACAGACTGGCCACCGCAGCATCGACCATCGGCAAGTAGCGGTTCATGCCCGCTTCCAGATCCCAGTGGTGGTCCCAGCCGCCAAAGTGGACCGTAACAAACGTCGAGCCGGCCTCGACCAGCCGCCGCGCCAGCAGCGTGCTCTGGCCCCAGTTATTGCGGCCGTAGCGGTCGCGGAGGCGGGGATCCTCGCGGTTGATGTCAAAGGCCAGGCGGGCGGTCGGGCCGGTGACGAAGTCGAAGGCTTCCTGGCTGAAGCGGTCCATGGCCTGGGCGGCGCCGTTGCCTTCCAGGGCGCGGCGTGAGCTGTCGAAATGCCGACTGAGGGAACGGCGGTCTTCGAGGCGCTCCAGCGACAGGCCGCGGGCGAGGTTGAGGTTTTGCACGCCGAAATTGGCGTTGTTCGGGTCGCCGCCCGGCTGAAACGGGTTGTGCTGGGCGCCGAGGAGGTTGCCGCCGAAGTAGCCGGGGTTCAGGCCGATGCTGCTGGCGTGCGGCACCCCAACGTAAGCGGGCATGCCGGCGCGGCGCGGGCCGGCCTCACGGGACACGAACGCGCCGATGCCGGGGAAGCGCTGGGCGTTGCTGGCGCCGCTGACGCCCATGTCCTTGGTGGTGAGCATGCGGTGGCCGCCGGCGAAGTGATCGCCGGTGTCGTGGTGCAGCGAACGGACCATCGAGAACAGGTTCGTCACCTGGGCCTGGCGCGGGAACCGCTGGCTGATGTCAAAGCCCGGCACGCACGTACGGATCGGCCGCCAGATGCCGCGGTACTCCGTCGGGGCGTCCGGTTTCAGGTCATACAGGTCCATGTGGCTGGGGCCGCCGTCCAGCCAGAGGAGGATGACCGAGGTGTTCCGGGTGCCGCCCGGCGGTGAGGATTGTTGCCGGGCCTGCAGCAGTTGCGGCAGCCCCACGCTGGCCATGCCCGAGACGCCGAGCTTCAAGAAACTACGCCGGCTGAGCCCGTCACAGTAACGGCCGGTACCGCCCAGATCGAGACGAAACATCGACAACCCCTTTGCCAGGGAAGTTCTCCGGGGTGGCGGCAAGTCCGCGCGGAAACTGCCCCCCATGCCACGACCGGATGTAAGTATCTTACCCGGCAGGGGCGACGGAGGGAATTAAATTGGTAAACGGGGTTCGTGTTATTCTGCGGCTCAAACGAACGGCAGCGCCGCCACCTGCGCCGGTCGCCGCTCGCCGTCGATCTCCACCTCAACCACCGTGCCCGGCTCCTGACTGCCGCGCCGCAGGTACGCCAGCGCCAGCGCCCGGCCTAACCGCGGCGACACCACACTCGACGTGACCTGGCCGACCTCCTGGCCGTTGTGGATGATCTTCGCGCCGCGTCGCACTGCCTGGTCCTGCTGCAACGTCAGCCCCAGCAGCGTGCGGTTGACGTGGCCGCGGTCGCGGGCCATGACGATCGGCTCCTGACCGAGATAGCACCCCTTCGTGTAGCTGATCGCCTGCTGCGTGCGGCCGACCTCGAACACGGCGCGGTTCTCGTCCAACTCGCATCCGAAGCGCGGCAGTCCCGCCTCAACACGCAGCAGTTCCAGCGTCTCCGGCCCCGCCGGCGTCGCCCCGTGCTGCGCCAGCAAGCCGCGCAGCGCGTCGGCCTGCTCCCGGGCACACACGAGGTCAAAGCCGGGCAGGCCAAGCCGGTCGTTACGGAACACCTCCACGGTGCCGATGTCCGCCAACGTCCGTTGATGGTGGTGCAACTCCCGCAAATCATCCAGCAGCCCGCCCAGCGTCAGAAGAAGCGGACCGGCCTCTGGCCCCACCAGATGGAACTGCGCCGTCTCCGCGGTGCGGTCGATTAGCTCGATTTGCTCGCTGATCCAGTGGCGGTTGAGGTGCTGGAACACCGTCGGCCCCAGGTCCTCGGCCACGTCCAGCCAGAACGTGCCGGCTTCACCCGGCAACCGATAGACCCAGCCGTGCGCCAGCACGCGCGCCTTGGCGTTGCACAGGAAGAACTCGCAGCCCGTGTCCACTGCGAGGTTCTTGGTGTCGTTGGTACACAGGTTGTGCAGAAACAGCGCCGCCTCCGGCCCGGTCACGACGATGCGGCCGCGCGCCGACACGTCAAACACCACGGCCCGTTCGCGGGCGGCCTGATCCTCCGTCAACACGTTCTGCTCCGCCATGATCCTTCCTCCCCGCGCACGACCGCCAGTGTTTGTTCCGCGTCGTTCAGCACCAGACACGAGCCGGCGCCGACCAGCCGCTGCACCTGGCCGGCGTGGTCCAGCGGCACCGCGAACAGCTCCTCCGCGACCTCGCCCGGCAGCTCGCTCAGCAAATAAATCCGCGCCTGCTGCGCAGCGCTGGCCCACTGGAACGCCGCCGTGTGCTCGCCCTTGTCGTCCTTCAGCCGCCGCAGCGCCCCCTCCGCCGTCTCCGACCGCCGCAGCAGTTCCACGTCGTGCGTCAGCTCCGGCGTGCCGTGGCTCAGCAGGACGATGCGGCCGTTGGGCTTGACCACCCGCGCCGCGCACGCCAGCGCCGCCGCCAGCGCCCCGAAGCGCACCGGCCCGGCGCCACCCACGCCCAGCACCACCGTGTCCGCCGCCGCGTCTGCCTCCATCCGCCAGCGCGCGTCCAACCGCCGCTGCCCCTCGCCGCTCGTCTCCACCAGGCCGCCGAGCACGTCCGTCACCGCCGCGTCCGCGCCGCCGATCACCTGCACGAAGAACGGCGAGCCCAGCAGCCACGCGACCTCCGCCGCCTCCTGCCGCAGCCGCCACGGCCGGGCGCCCGGCGCCGCCATCGACAGGTGCGCGGCCGCCTCGGTGCGCGTGGCCGTGTCGCTCAGCAGCGGGAACAGCGCCCCCTCGGCGCCGCCGTGGCCCAGCAACGGGTCGTAGGATCGCCGCGTCAGCACCACCAACTGGTCGGCGTCCACGGCGCTGCGGTTGAGGTAAATCCGCCGGCCCTGCCGCGTCGTCGCCAGGTAGGCGAGTTGCTTGCGCTCGCCGGGGTCGTGGACCTCGACGCACACCGCCTCGAACTCCTCGGGCAGTTCCTCCAGCCACGGCTGACCCGACGACGGCGGCGCACACACCAGCGTCACCGCGTCCGCTTCGACTCCGGCTGAGCGCAGGTGTTCGAGGATGGGCACCAGGAAGCCGGCCAGCTGCGGCACCTGTTCGTCCACGACGACGGTGACCTGGTCGTCCGGCGTCAGCGCCCGTCGCAGCGCCGGGAAGCCGAGCGGTGTTTCCAGGGCGGCGCGCACCGCCGCGGGCACGTCCGCCAGCGGCGGCGCGGCCGGTTCACGGTGGACGCCGATGACCTGGTGTTCTTCCAGTTGCAGCCCCAGGTGGGCGCTGCCGTAACGCACATCGATCTGCATGGCGACCCTCCGGGTGGCCAGGAATGGCAGGCGAGAAACCCTCGCCGGGAAAAAACAGGCGAGGGCCTTTGCGAAAGACCTCGCCTGCCGGGAATGCTTTATTTTACCGAACCGCGTCAACCGCAGCGATGGCCGCGCTGGAATCGGCGTCCCGCGCTCGCGCTGCGGGATGGATTGGCTCGCGCACCGGGGCTGCTGTGAACTGCTCATGGGGCCATCGCCTGCTCGAGGAGAGCGCCGACCTCCTTCCACAAAGCGAGCCACTCGCCCCGTTCCCTGGCGGACCACTTGCCCAGCGCCCCGGCTCGCGCAGCCCGGCCAGGTCCGCGTCGGCCTGCCAATGTCTCATCATCGTCTTCACCCGAGGGCGGTCCGCCGCGTTGCCGCCGGCCAGTTTCCCGGCCCACACGGCAAGATCGGCCTGCAACCACGACCGCGCCTGCCGCCGCCAGCGCGCCCGCTCCGCCGTGCTCAGTTTGTCCCCGTCCATGCCTTGACCACAGCCGGCCAGGGCCGCCGCACAGGCGGCATTGTAGCGGTGAGCCGCTTGCATGTCGTCGGCCAGTTGGGGCCGGTCCGTGAAGGCTTTCTCGAACAGACTGGCGGCGTTGGCAAACCGCTTCGTCAGGTGACAGACTTCAGCGAACCGGAGGCGTTCGGCCGCGTCGATCAGCCCGGCCTCGCCCCGGAGGACCCCCGGCAGGCGCGCCTCCAGGGCGAGCAAATCCTCACAGCGCTGCAACTGCCGCTCGACACCCGGGCGCCGGGAATGGCCGGAGGGGAGCAGGTCGAGGCAGCGGCGCGTCGCGTCCCGGGCGTCGCGGAACCGCCCCACGGCGAGCAGGGCCTTGCCGAGCGCCCCGTGGGCCTGGCCGAACCTGGGAGCGGTGGCCACGGACCGCTGCAGGTGATCGACCGCCTCGGCGAACTGTCCCCGGGAGGACAGCACCAGGGCGAGGTCGTAGTGGGCCGCCCCCAGCGTCGGGTCGATCCGGAGGGCCGTCCGGAACCGATCGACGGCCTCCTCCGTTTGCCCCGCTTCCGCCAGCGCGATGCCGAGGTTGGCGTGGGCCGGGGCAAACTCGGGGTCGTCGTGGAGTACCTGTTGGTAATGGGCGATGACCGCTTCCAACCCGCCCCTGGCTTTCAGCACGGAGCAGAGGCCCGTGTGCGCCTCGGGCAACCTCGGGTCGATGCGGAGCGCTTGCCGCAAGTGCTCCAGCGCCTCGTCCGGCCGCTCCTGGGCGAGCAGGGCGCTGCCGAGGTTGCTGTGGACCTCGGCCAGCGTGGGATCGCTGCGCACGGCGCGCCGGAAGTGAGCAACGGCCTCGTCCAGTCGGCGCCCGGCTTTGAGGGCGCAGCCGAGGCTGTTGTGGGCGTGGGCAAACTCGGGGTCGATGCGGAGGGCCTGCCGGAAGTGCTCGATCGCCTCGTCCGGCCGTTCGTCCCCCAGCAGGGCGATGCCGAGACTGTCGTGGACAATCGCCGTTCTCGGCCGGAGGGCCAGCGCCGCCTGGAGGTAACGCATCGACTCCCCGGGGTTCTTCACCAGGAGCACGTTGCCCAGTGCGAAGTTGGCCCAGAAGTCGCCGGGGTACTCCCGCTGCACCCGTTGCAGAAACGGGACGGCGTCCGCGCCGGCCTGCCGCAGCCGCTCCGCGAACGCCATCAGCAGTGGCGCCGACGGTTTCTCCGCCAGCGCCGCCTCCGCCAGTGCCGTCATGGCTGCCCGGTCCTTCCACGGCGCCGGGTCGCGGAGGCGTCGGCGAACCTGGGTGGGGTTCGGGTCGGCCCGGCCCAGCACGAGTAGCAGCCAGCGCTGGCGGCCCTCGTCCCCGGCCGTGCCGGCGCAGACGGCCCAGTCATCCAGCGCCGCCACCAGTTCGTCGCGGACGGTCGAGGACGCCACCCGCGCCGCGACCGCCGCCGGGTCGTCTCCGACCTGCCCGAAGCCCGCCTCCTGGAACGCCGCCGCGTACTCCCGGTCGGCCCGCTCCCGGTTGTGGCGCACGTCAAAACGGCCGCCGACGACGGCCGCACGGTTCAGAAGGATGGCGTCCAGCCGCTCCGCCAACCGCCGCTCGCGGCGGGCCTGGTCCAGACGCTGCAGAACGGCCTCCTGGTCGCGGTGCGCCTGGTCCAGACGCGCCATCTGCTCCTGCGCCTGTTCGTTGGCCGCGCGCTCGGTGCTCACCCACAGGCCGCCGCCGGCCAGGGCGGTCGCCAGCAGCACGCCGGCGGCCAGGCCCACCACCAGGCTCGGGCGCCGCCGCGCCCCCCGGGCCACACGCTCGAGCCGGCCCTCCGGCCGTGCCGCGATGGCTTTATCCTGGAGAAAGCGCCGCAGGTCCTCGGCCAGCGCCGCGGCGCTGGCGTAGCGCCTGGGCGGCTCCTTGTGCAGGCACTTCAGGCAGATGGTTTCCAGGTCGCGCGGCACCCGCGGGTTCAACCGCGCGGGCGGCACCGGCTCCTGCGAAAGCACTTGCATCACCGTGTCGGCGGCCGTCTCCCCCCGAAACGGCGGCCGGCCCGTGAGCAGCTCGTACAGGATCGCTCCCAGCGCGTACACGTCCACGGCCGGCCCGAGGGCCTGCGTCCGGCCGCGGGCTTGTTCGGGGGCCATGTAACTGGGCGTGCCGACGATGGCGCCGCTCTGGGTTAGCCGTTCACCGCTCTCCAGGCGCCGGGCCAACCCGAAATCGCTGACCTTGGGCGTGCCGTCGGCGGTCAGCAGGACGTTCGCCGGCTTCAGGTCGCGGTGTAAGATGCCGCCCTGATGCGCCGCCCCGACCGCTTCGGCCAACACGGCCGCCAGGGCGGCGGCCTCACGGGCCGGCTGGGGCCCCCCCGCCAGCTTCTCGGCCAGGCTCCCGCCCTCGACAATCTCCATGGTGAAGTAGGGCCGGCCGTCCTGGTCGCCCACGTCGTAGACCTGCACGATGTTCGCGTGCCGCAGCCCGGCGACTGCTTCCGCCTCGCGCAGGAACCGCGCCCGGTCGGCCGGCCCGGCGTAGTCGCCCGCCAGGAGCATCTTCAGGGCGACGGGGCGGTTGAGGCGCAGGTGGCGTGCCCGGTAGACGACACCCATGCCGCCACGGCCGAGCACCGCCTCGACGGCGTAACCCGGAATGGCCGGCAGGGGCTGTCCCTTCTCCGAAGGGGGCGCCGGCACAGTAGCAGCGGGGCCAGGCTCGCGCGGGAACAGGGCTTCGATCTCGGCGCGGGCACGGCAGATCCGCTGCCAGCGCTCGCGGACGGCGGGCAGCAGCTCCGGGCACGCGCCACACACCTCTTCCAGAGTGGCCTGCCCGTCGAACAGCTCTTCGAGCAGTCGCTCGAT
Source organism: uncultured Gemmataceae bacterium (assembly GCA_963750165.1). Classification (GTDB taxonomy): domain Bacteria; phylum Planctomycetota; class Planctomycetia; order Gemmatales; family Gemmataceae; genus CAVVPN01. Next base: position 634,513 of record CAVVPN010000004.1, read on the forward strand.
GCGTGAGTCGTCGGCCATGTCAGCCTCCTCCGCCGTCGCGGCCCTGGCGTGGGCGGCCGCGCGCGGCCGCGCCGTTCACGATACCCCGGGGGGCGTGTCATCCGGCCTGAGTTCGCCAAGCCGCTCGGCCAGCAGCTGGATGCCGCGGTCCAGGCGCCGCTTGACCGTCCGGGCGGCGACGCCGAGCAGTTCGGCGGCCTCGGCGTGGTCGAGCCCCGGGGACAGGGCCGAGTCGCCGCTGTCCGGGATGGGCACCAGCTCTTCCATCAGCGGCACGGCGGCCGGCTGTTTGTCTAGGCGCCGGGCGAGGTCATTCAGTTCCCACCGCGCGTGCTGGCCGGCCAGGGCGAAGAACTGGCGGACGGTCGCCGGCCGCGCCTCGCGCAGGGCCTTGACCAGCCGCTCCACCACGGCGCCGAGCAACTCGTCGGCTTGCAAGTTGGACGGCGGCCGCGTCAGCCGCGGGAAGTTGCGGTGCAGCAGCGTGGCGCAGAGACGTTGTAGCCTTTGGACGGCTCGGTCCATCAGGTCGCGAACGATCTGGTCGGCGGGGGCCTGCCCCGCCAGCGCGTCGAGGGAGCGCTGCACGACGGCGGTGGTGTTTTCTTCGGACATGCTTGCCCTCCCGCACTGCGGGGCCATCGGCCGTGATCGCTCTCCGCCCGCCGCGCTCGAATTTACGAACCGGACACCCTCTGCCGGACCCTGTAGAAGAGAAGGTGCTGACGTTCGACCTGCTGGCGATTCTATTCCGGACGCTGTCCGGCCGCCACGCCACGGATTTGTTGTCAAACCCCAACGCTTAGAAACAGCGGGGAAGCGGAGGGAGGCGGGGCTCATCCTCATCCGCGAACCGTGGCCGACCGGTAACGTATCCGGGCGGCAACTCGAGTCACAAGGAGCCCGCAGAGGAGAATGGAGATGAGTCAACAGCGTTCTTTGACATGGCTGATCACCGGGTGCTCGACCGGCTTCGGCCGCGAAGTGGCCCGGGCGGTGGTGGCCCGCGGCTACCGCGCGGTGGTGACGGCCCGCAATCCGACCCAGGTCGAAGACCTCGTTGTCGGGCACGAGGACCGGACGCTGGCCCTGCCGCTGGACGTGACGAACCCGGCGCAGGTCGCCGAGACGGTGCGGCGCGCCGAGGAGCACTTCGGCGGCATCGACGTGCTGGTGAACAACGCCGGCATCGGGTACTTCGCGGCGGTCGAGGAGGGGGATGAGGCGGAGGTCCGCCGGATGTTCGAGATCAACTTCTTCGGCCTGGAACGGATGACCCGCGCCGTCCTGCCGGGGATGCGGCAGCGCCGGAGCGGACACATCATCAACATCGCCTCCATCTGTGGTTTGGCGGCGATTCCGAGCCTCGGCCACTATTCCGCGACCAAGTTCGCGGTCGAGGGCCTGTCCGAGGTGTTGGCGCTGGAGGTGGAACCGCTCGGGATTCGAGTGACGCTCGTCGAACCGAGCGCGTTCCGCACGAACTGGGCCGGCCGAGCGGCCAACGAAACCCGTGTTGAGATCGCCGACTACGCCGCGACGGCCGGCGCGACCCAGCGGAACCTGAGCGATTCCAGCGGGAAGCAGCCGGGCGACCCCGTCCGCGCCGCGAACGCGATCATCCGGGCAGTCGAAGCGCCGACGCCGCCGCTCCACCTGCTCCTCGGCAAGGACGCGCTGCGGATGGCGCGTGCGCAGGTCGAAGCCCTGCGCGGGGACTTCGACGCCTGGGAAAAAGTCACGGTCGGGGCCGACTTCCCAGCCAGTGAGCCGGTCAAGGTGTGAGGCAGACATCGACTCCGGCAATTCGATGCGGACGGCCTCAAGGCGCTGGCCGCAAAGTTTGCCCCGAAACAGCGCTCGTCTTCACCTGATCAAGTCCTGCGCCCCACGACGGCTTGCCACGACAACGAAGTCGCGCGAAACCCCGCTTGCCCGAAGCGGGCGGCGGAGACGCTGCACCCCAATCAAGATTCCAAAGGTCTTTCCAACTGTGTTCCCTACTAACCTGATAGGAGAAATCCCATGGCAAAGGTTCTGTGTGTGCTCTACCCCGACCCGGTGAACGGCTACCCGACGACGTACGCTCGGGACGGACTCCCCAAACTGGACCGCTACCCCGACGGCCAGACCCTGCCGTCGCCGCGGGCGATCGACTTCACCCCGGGGGCATTGCTCGGCTCGACGACGGGCGAACTCGGCCTGCGAAAGTTCCTGGAAGCCGGCGGCCACGAGTTCGTCGTGACGGCGGACAAGGACGGGCCGGGGTCCGTGTTCGAGCGGGAGTTGCCGACCGCCGAGGTCGTCATCTCGCAGCCGTTCTGGCCGGCGTACCTGACGGCCGAGCGCATCGCCAGGGCCCGCCGGCTCAAGCTCGCGCTCGCGGCGGGGATCGGGTCGGATCACGTCGATCTCGAGGCCGCGAGCCAGCGTGGCATCACGGTCGCCGAGGTGACCTACTGCAACAGCATCAGCGTGGCCGAGCACGCGGTGATGCAGATCCTCGCCCTGGTGCGGAACTACATCCCGTCTTACGGGTGGGTCGTCCGGGGGGGCTGGAACATCGCCGACTGCGTCGAGCGGGCCTACGACCTGGAGGGGATGAGTGTCGGCGTCGTCGCCGCGGGGCGCATCGGGCTCGCGGTCCTGCAGCGGCTCAAGCCGTTCGGCGTCAAGCTGCATTACACGCAGCGGCACCGGCTGTCCGCCGCCGTCGAGCAGGAGTTGGGACTGACCTTCCACGCCGATGCGGGGGCGCTCGCGAGCGTCTGCGACGTCGTCTCGCTGCACTGCCCGCTCCACCCCGGCTCGCGGCACATGATTAACGAGACGGTGCTGAAACGGATGAAACGCGGGTCGTACATCGTCAACACCGCCCGCGCCGAACTATGCGACCGGGACGCGATTGTCCGGGCGCTGGAGAGCGGGCAACTCGCCGGGTACGCAGGCGACGTCTGGTTCCCGCAGCCGCCGCCGAAGGACCACCCCTGGCGGACGATGCCCCACCACGCCATGACGCCGCACGTCTCGGGGACGACGCTCTCGGCCCAGGCCCGTTACGCCGCCGGCACGCGCGAGATCCTCGAGTGCTGGTTCGCCGATCGGCCGATCCGCGACGAGTACCTGATCGTCGAGGGTGGGAAACTGGCCGGCACCGGGGCCCGCTCGTACACGGTCGCCGCGGTGGCGCGGGAGCCGGTCGGGCTCCGGAAGTGATGCCGGAGCGGGTTGGTTCTAACCTCAGGCAGCCACGGCCCAGTGGAACTCGACGGCCCGCCAACAACCGGCGGCTGGCGGTCAACCACTGGGCCGGTGCCTGAACTGCGGACGTCCGCCTGCTGCTTCCCGACTCCCGGACGACCAAGGAAACATATCTCGACGTGTGAAAAAGTTGGCTCCCTTGGCTCCCTTGGCCCCCTTGCTCTGTCAGACGCGGACACCGCATGACGCACGGTGCCAGTGCGTCCCACCTAACCGGCGGGCAATACTCGCACCTCCGCCGCCGTCAGCCGCGGCGTCGCCGCGTCCGCCGCGTCCGCGTCCCAGACGCGCTCCCAGTCGTGCCACGGTATCGGCACGTACGCCAGCAGCAACCGCTCCGGTTGCAGCAGTGGCAGGCCCGCGGCCACGCGGCCGTCCGCGTCCCACGCTCGCAGCGTTCCCTCTTCGCTCAGGTCGTACACCCCCTCCGGCCCGCCGTCGCGCGGCCGTACCGTCAGCCGGTGGCCGGCCAGGTGGTACGTCCACTTTTCCGGCGGCAGAAACACGGCCAGCTGTTCGCGCGTCAGATCGACCGCCGCCAGCCGATACAACCCCGCCAGCGCATCCTCCCAGGCCTGCCGCTGCTCCGCCGTCAGCTGTCCCAGCCAGCCGGTCTGCACGACACCGGCGATCAGCCAGCCGCCCTCCTCGTCGAAGGCGACCGCCAGCGGTGGCCCCGAAAAATCCTGGCCGCCGAACTCCAGACGGATGCGCTGCGTGCCCGCCACCACGGCCGTCAGCGACACTACCCGGCCGCCCCAGCGCCGGCTCTGCAACAGCAGGTTCAGGAACTCGCGGTCGATGAAGTGCCGCACTTCCTCCTCGACGTGGTGCAGCGCCTCCTCGCGTTGGTAGACGTTGACGGTCTGGCTGTGCCGGGCCGCCCGCCGCAGTTTGCGGAACAGCTTCGGCAGCGTGCCGGAGTGGAAGCCTGGCCGCAGCAACCGCGGCACCGTCTCGCCGTGGCCGCCGACCAGCACCGGCCGCAGCGTCGCCGGCCGGTTGGCGCGGAACAGCCGCCAGTTCGCCCGCAGCTCCCAGGCGATGAAGCCGAAAATGCCCGGCACGAAGAACAGCGTCACGCCGGCGAACGCGCCGGAAATGTACTCCCCCAGCAGCGGCCGCAGCGGCGCCTGCAGCGTGAGGAACACCGTGGGGATGACGGGCAGCATCAGCTTGTGGCCCACCGTCACCACGGGAAAGTGCTTGATCGGGTTGACCGTCGGCTCGACCAGCAGGTTCGTGTAGATGCGCACCACGTAGGTGACCACGAACCAGAAGACGCCGAGCACCGCCTTGACCGCCAGCGACAGTTTGCTCTCGCCGGTGCGGAACAGCAGCCACTCGTCCACGGTGTAGATGACGCGTTCCACCGCGTCGAGGAACCAGGACGACAGCCACATGATGAACGCGAGCACGCCCGGCACCAGGTCATGGCTCAGCAAACGCCAGCCGCGGGCCGTGCTGTCGGCCAGCGTCTCCTCCACGTCGCGGGCCAGGCGCGTCTGCGCCAGGACGGCCGCGGCCGCGAACACGCCGGCACCCAGCCCGAGCAGCAACTCCCCGCCGCCGCCCAGCATCGCCGCCGCCAGCACCGCTGCCGCCGCCGCCAGCAGCGGCCGCAGAGCGAGGCGGCAGAACAGCACCACCGGTGCGCTGTTCACGACCGCCCGCAGCACCGGCCACTGCAGCAGCCGGGCGGGGAAGTCGATCAGCACCAGGCGCAGACCGCGCCCTAGCCGTCGCAGCCCACGGCCGACCGCGGCGCGGAACGCCGTCACGTGCAGCACCAGCAGCAGGAACACGCCCAGGCCGAGCGTCGCCGCGGTGAACGGCTCAACGCCGTACACGTCCCAGGGCATCGGGTGATGCCTGTGCTGCTCGCCCGGCTCGGGGTGCTCTGTCTCCATCATCCCGGCCAGCTGGAGCAACTTCGGCACCTCTTCGCCCAGGAAAAACAGGCCGGCCAGGATGACGAAGGCGCCGACGAAGGGCAGCAGCAAATACAGCGTCACGAAGCGGCCGACCGGCGTGCCGAAGAAGCCGAAACTCAACCGTTGCAGCAGCCGCAGGTAGATTTCGCCGGGCTGGTACACGCCGTCCAGCGTCACCGCCAAACGTCGGTCGAGCAGCAACAACTGGTCGCCGTACGGGTACGTCTCATCGACCTTGAGCTGGTTAGCGGACAGGGCGTCGCGCAGCTGGCTCAGGTTGAAGCGACCGCGCCGGCCGATATGGTCGAGCAGCACTTCCACGACCTTTTCCCGGGCGACGCGCTCCGGCACGCTGCGCGGCAGCAGTCCCACCTGATCGAGCGCGGTGTGCAGGACCGGGCGGAGTTGCGTGCGCAGCCGGCCCTCGGCGTGCTCGCCGGCCTGGTGCAGCAGGTGCGCCAGTTCCTGGTGAGCCGCCTCGGGCAGCGCGATGCCGGCCAGCCGGCCGGCGGCGCTGCGCAGGTGCTCGACGATGCGTACGCCGCGCAGCAACGGCTGTTCACGGCGGATCGGCCGCCGGCCCAGCGACCACGCCCACGACACCACGTCCATCGTGGCGACGGTGCGCTCGTACTCGACGCAGACCTTTTGCAGGTCGAAGAGCAGCCGGGCCGCGCGCGTCCAGAAACCGTGGGCCGCCTGCTCCAGCAGCGGCGGCAGGGCGGCCCGCCACGCGGTGGTTTCAAGGTCACTGAGGTGCAGGGCCGCCTGCAGCCGCCGGCACAGTTCGTCCAGCGCCGGCCCGGCCGCCGTGCCGTCCGCAGCTGTCCGCGCCAGCAGCAGGGCCGCGCGGACGACGTTGCCCCGCTGGAACGCCAGGCCGGCCCGGTCGCTCAGCCACCCACGCTGGCCGCTGTTGAGGGTGGGGGGTGGCGGCGCGGCTGCGGCCTCGTGATCGACCGCATGGTTATCCCCGGAGTCGGCGGCGCCCGGCAGGCGCGTGCGCTCCAGCAGGGCGGCGGCGTCCACGTCCTGGGCCACCAGCTGATCGACGCGCCCGGGGTCAGTCAGCAGCGGAAAGAAGAACTCCAGCTGAGGGAGGGCGAAGTGCCGCAGCCCCAGGTAGACGGCGACGAACTCGGCGTAGACGTGGGCGTCATCGGTGGGCGGCAGCAGGAGTTTTTCCTGCGACAGCACGCTGCGCACCTCGTCGAATTCGCCGCGGCCGAGCGCTTCCACGCGGCCGCGGACCTCGGCGGCGGACAGCTTGCCGGCGTCCACGGCCTGGCGCAGCGCCTGATCGACGTGCAGGTGGAACAGCAGCCGCCAGAACTGGCGAAGCAGCTGTGGCCGCGGCTGGGCCAGCACCTGGGCCGACGGCTGTTCCAGCAGCAGGACGGTCGGCGGCAGGGCGGCGGCCTGTTCGGGCAACAGGCCCAGTTCGGCGGGCTCGGCCAGGCGCAGCAGCGCGGTGCGGTCGATGGGATAGCCGCGGCGGTGCGGCAACTGCAAGGCCAGGCCGCCGACCTGGAAGTGGTGGCGCAAGACGCGGTGGACGATGCGGCCCGGAGCCAGCAGCGCGGCGGCGTCCACGGACCACAGGACTTTTTGTAGTTCGAGGGTGTCGGTGGTGAGGGCAACGGTCGCGGCCATGCGCGTGAGTCCCCGGAGTGGTGGCCGTCAATGGGCCTCCAGCGCCGCCAGGATCGTCTCGACGCCCTCGGGCCACGTCTGCCTGGGTTCGTAACCGAGCAGCTGGCGTGCCGGGGCCAGGTCCACGCGCTGGATGTGCGGCGGCCGACTGGTAGCGTATATGACCGCGTAGCGAATATCCAGCGACGCGCTGACCGCGCAGGCGAAAAAGCGGCCGGCGTCCTCGGGGCTGAGGTAGGCGTCGCGGGCCCAGTCGCCCTCGTCGCGGATTTCGCGCACCTGCTCCGGCGTCCGCGGGCACCAGCCCAGCCGGGCCACGATGACGCTGATGCCGTGCTTGTCGGCGAAAGCGCGGCCGGCCGCCTCCAGAAAGACCTTGAGGGCGGCGTACCAGTAGCGCGGCGTCGGCGGCGTATCGGTGCGGATCGGCCACGGCCCGGTGCTGCGCTGGTTCCACACCACCTGGCCGCTGCTGGCGAGCACCAGTCGCTTGACGCCCGCCTCACGCGCCGCCTCGAAGACGTGGTAGACGCCGACGACGTTGTTCGGCACCAGTTCGGTCAGGAAGTCGGCGTCGTCTGGCGTCGCGGCCAGGTGGACGACGGTGGCGGCGCCGGCGACGGCGCGGCGGATGGCGTCGGCGTCGGTGAGGTCGCCGACGAGGTAATCGGCCAGGCCGGGCGTCGGCACGCGGTCGAAGCCGCGCACCGGCAGGCCGCGGGCCTGCAGTTCCTCGACGGCGGCGCGACCGACGCGGCCGGCGGAGCCGGTGACCAGGACGAGGGAAGAAGGGGGCATCACGGCGTCCTTTATAATTTCTCTCGGAGAATGCGAAGCACGCGCTCGAAAGAGGGAAGGTGCTTTTTTAGCGTTTCGGGGTCTACTTCCGGGAGGACTTCAAAGGACCGTTTTCCCTTGCGGTAGGCATTCGTGCATTTCCTCGTGGCGCGGACCAGAGCGTCCTGGATCTTGTGTCGGTGTCGAGCCTCCAGATCCACCAGGGAAGGCAACGCCCCTTTTTGCAATCCCGTTCCGTAATACGCTTGCAAACCTGGCCGGTCGGAGACGATCCAGGTTTCCATGCAGGTCGTCATCAAAAGAACCTGGTCATCAGCGGCGCCCTCTGGCTTCTCCCAGCCGTCGCGTTCGTGCAGGTGTTCCCAAGCCTTCTCGATGTCAGACATGGGGTCTTCACTGTCGAGCAGCATCGCCACGAAATCGCCCCCGCGCATGGTTTGGTGGGCAATTGTGAAGCGAGCAAACATTGCCGCTCGTCCACCGCAGGCTACCAGTTTGGGTTGGCGGCCTGAGAAACCACACTTGTCCAGCAGTTTGCGAAACCCTTCGCGGCAGCGGCGGCGCAATTCATCCGAATCCCCTCCACCTTCCAGATAGACGGTCGCGCTCACCAGCGTGTTCCCCCGATCTGGCCGCTCGTCCACAATTCGCCTAGCCGATACTTCTCAATCCAGGGGGCTACTTCCTGCGTTTCGAGCCGGTGGAGCGAGGTCTTGCCCGCGTGTTTCTCACACACAACGACCGCTTCAGGGTATTCCGAGAGGGCGTCCACGAGCACGTCCGAATGAGTGGTCACGATGATCTGGCACCGCCGTGATGCCTCGACCAGGCGGTTCGCTAATTTCGGGAGCAGATCGGGGTGCAATCCCAATTCGGGTTCTTCGATGCCGATCAGTGGCGGTGGATTGGGATCACACAAAATGGCCAGCAGACAGAGAAAACGCAAACTGCCATCCGACAGTCGCGTTGCCGGGATGGTGAACTCCCCTTCCGTGAAGAAGACCTGGACCGTTCCGCCTTCGATGCTCACATCGAAATCGGTCAGTCCTTCATAGAGGTCCTTCAGGCCCGTGAGTACGGCTTTCTTCGCCTTGGGATGACGCCGCAGGCGGTTCAAAAAGAGGCCCAGATTCGAGAAATCCTCCGCCAGATGGTCGCTGCGCAGGTCGGCCATTTGCGGGAGCCGGAAGACCGTGTTGCGACCAAAAGCCCACTCCCGGTAAAGGCGAATCCGGTCGTAGCTTCCGGCAAGGTTTGTGATTTCAGGGTAGTTGTCTGGATCGCGTCGCTGTGCCAGTATCGAGAGGTCCCGATCAATTTTGTCGAGAGTAAGGTGGCGACGTCCCTCCTTGGTCTTAATTGCCGGTTGTCCGCCCTGGAATCGGTAGTAGAAATCGGCGTCCTTTTGACCTGCGTAGGGCGATTCATTCTCGATCCGCTCTTCGGAAATCTGCAAAGATTGGTTGACGATCCTGAACTCGAACACATGGCGCAGCGGTTGGTTACCGGAGGGGTTGGAGACCACCGCATCGATGGCAGCCGGTTCGTGTGGCTGTCCTTTCCAGATCCACTCGGCGACGCCCCCGCCCTTGATAATCACGGGACGGCAGTCCGAGGGGGTGCTTCGCAGAAGGGAAACCACCTCCAACAGGTTCGATTTCCCCGAGCCATTCGGGCCGATCAGCACGTTCAGACTACCAAGCTCAAAGGGTGGCGTCTCCGGACCAAACGACAGCACGTTCCGCGGGGTAAGCGCATGCAGCAAACGCGTGCTGCTCTGGCTTGGTGGCTTCTCGTGAGTCTTCCGGGAGTCAATGCCGTTGCCGGGAACCGGGTTGTTCGGGGTTCTCGCCATCGCCGTTTACCTCGGGATGTGCCTTCCAGGTCCGAACGCCATGATACCACAGACACTTCCCCTTATCTCCCGGAACCCGCCTTGAGCATTCCCCGAGCTCGCAGCCAATCCTCGCAGTTCCGCGTCCAGTTGGCGCAATGGCCGACGTTCGGGCGCACCCCCCAGCCGTGGCCGCCGCTCGCATAAACGTGTAATTCCGCGTCGATGCCGGCACGCTTCAGGGCCAGATAGAACATGACGCTGTGCTCGACCGCGCTGATCTTGTCGTCCGAGGCGTGGGCGAAGAACAGCGGCGGCGTCCCGGCGGGGGTGCGCACGGTCGGCGACAGTTCGCCCTTGTCCTTGAGCCAGAAATAGCCCGAGTAACACATGACAGCGAAATCGGGCCGGCAACTCACCTTGTCGATGGCGTCGCTCGGCTCGTAACTGCGGCGGTCGAAGTTGGTGGCGGTCGCGCCGGCGAGGTGGCCGCCCGCCGAGAAGCCCATGATGCCGATGCGGCCCGGGTCGATGCCCCATGCCTTCGCCTTGCTGCGCACCAGGCTGACCGCCCGCTGAGCGTCCTTGAGCGGCCCGGGAGCCGGCACGCCCTTCGTGTCGCCGGGCCGGCGCGGGCAGCGGTACTTCAGGATGATGCCGGTGACGCCGATGGAGTTCAGCCAGGCCGCCACCTCTTCGCCCTCCACGTCCCAGCCGAGGTTGTGATAGCCGCCGCCGGGGGCGATCAGCACTGCCGCTCCGGTGTCCCGGTCCTTCGCGGGTCGGTAAATCGTCAGGGTCGGTTTGGTGACGTTGGTCAACCATTTGGTCGGCTTGCCGCCGACTTCGTAGGGTTTGCCGTTGACCTTCAGTTCGAAGATTTTTTCCGGGCCGATCTTGTCCGCGTCATCGCCGGCGGGTTTGCCGGGCCAGAGGGGGACGACGAGCGGGGTTTGCGCCACCGCCGGACGGGTTGCGAGCAGTGTGAGGAGCAGGGCCGCCGCGATGCGCTTCATGGGGAGACTCCTTGCGGGCACGGGGGCATTCTATGCCGACAGGGGCAGACTTGTTCGGCGTTCCAGTTCTACTCAGGATATTCGGCATCGAGCACGGCCACATTCTCACCAGGCGTGAAGTGGAATTGCACGGTGCGCAAATCGATCCGAAACACCTCCGCTTCCTCGTCCCACCAGACATTGCCTGCACTGTGAAGAAAGCCGCTTCGGCCGTCCTTGGTATCCAGGTCATAGAAGATGCACCGCATCCCTGCGTGTAACTCGATGCCCTGGCGCTTGAGGTCTTCCAGCGTCCATCGGTTGGCCAACGAGTTGCTGTTGAAGTCCATTCGCACGCGATGCAGTCGCATGGGTCACCCGGAATGTCGTTGGCTCGACGCCAATTGCCTACGCAAAAAGCACGGCACCCGCAACGGTAGAGCTGTCGTCTGCCGTTGCGGATGCCGTGTTCGAGCCGTGGACAATTTACACCAACTCGCGCATCACCGGGCGGTCCACCAGGTGCTGCGGCCGCCCGGTCGGGTCGTTGATGGTGGTCGTCGCCGTGTCGATGCCCAGGTTGTGATACAGCGTCGCGAAGATTTCGCCGAACGTCACCGGCCGCTGACTGGCGAACTCGCCCAGGCGGTTGGTGGCGCCGATGACCTGGCCCGTCCGCATACCGCCGCCGGCCAGCCACGCGGCGCTGACCTGCGGCCAGTGGTCGCGGCCAGCGTTGTTGTTGATGCGCGGCGTCCGGCCGAACTCGCCCCAGCAAACAACTGTCACGTCGTTCAACATGCCGCGCAACTCCAGGTCCTCGATCAGGGCGCTGAGGCACTGGTCGAGCTTGCCGCCGTGGTCGCGCACCAGGTTGAAGTTCTGGCCGTGGCTGTCCCAGCGGCCGTACGATAGCGTCACGCAGCGGGCGCCCGCCTCGACCAGCCGGCGAGCCATCAGCAGGTGTTCGTTGACCGTCGGAGCACCGTCGAACTGGAACTGGTAGGGCCGGCCGTCGCCGTAGCGCTCGCGGACGCGCTGCGGTTCGCGCGACAGGTCCATCGCCTCCAGCAGCTTGCTCGAGGTCAAGACGCCCAGCGCCCGCTCGGTGGCGGCGTCGTGGGCAGCGGCGTTGCCGGTTGTGTCGATCTCGCGGCGCATGGAATCGAAGGCGCCCAGCAGCCGGCGGCGGTCCTGCAGCGTGGCGTGCGTGACGCCGTTGAGCCGCAGGTTGGCCATGCCGTTGCCCTCCGGCTTGAACGGCGCGTAGGCCATGCCCAGGAAGCCGGGTCGGCCGGAGTCGGCCCACGGCATGTGCCCCGTCGGCGCGGCCAGGCCAATCGACGGCGGCACTGACGGATCAACCGGGCCGCGCAGCCGGGTGACGGCGGCGCCCAGGCTGGGCCGGCCGCCCAGGTTGGCCAGCGATGCGTTCGGCCAGCCGCTCAGGCACTGGAAGGCGTCGTGGCCGCCGGTGGCGCCCACGACTGAACGGATGATAACGGCCTTGTCCATGAGCCGGGCCAGGCGCGGGAACACCTCGCAGACCTGGATGCCGGGCACGTTGGTGTTGATCGGCCGGAATTCGCCGCGAATCTCGCGTGGCGCGTCCATCTTGAGGTCCCACATATCCTGGTGTGGTGGACCGCCGCCGAGGAAGATGTTGATGACGGCCTTGTGCGGCGACGACGTGTTGGCGCGGGCTTCCGCGCGGAAGATGTCGGCCAACGTCAGCGTGGCGGCGCCGAAGCCGAAGGCGCCGATCTTGAGGAAACTGCGGCGGGAGACGCCGTCACAGTAGCGGCTCTTCTGGCCCAGGATCGTCAGCATGGCGGGAAGCCCTTTCCAGCAGGGGGCAAGGTGGGTGTGGCGTGGTCGGTTCTGGCCGCGCGCCGCGGCCGTGGGTTGGAGGGCGAGCCCGACACCGGCGCCTCGATTCTTTTCTCACCGTAAGGCGCATTACCCGACGTGTCAAGCGCATACTGGGCCGCTTTTCGCCGCTGGGGGTGCCCGTGGGTTTAGGGCGGTTCGCACGCGGATCGCGCCCGCGGTGGGACGGCGGGCACAGCTTGACCGGCAGGGGCCTGCGCTGTCGCAGCAAGGGGGCCAAGGGGGCCAAGGGGGCCAACTTTTTCACACGTCGAGATTTGGCGCCCTGGCCGCGTGCGGCTGGCACGGCGCGACCACCACCGGCGGCGGTTGCCACAGCAAGGACGCCAAGAACGCCAAGAACGCCAACTTTTTCATACGTCGAGATGCGGCGCCCTTGCTGCACCGGCCTGCCGTTTGTGGGCCACGCGACTGCGAACCGCGCGAGGGCGCGTGGCGGCTGGGTGTAGCTCAGGGACCAGTCATCGGCGGCGCTGGGGGAGTCACCTGGCCACCTGGCCACACGGCGCGCCCCCCATCTCACCACAGGTGACAACCAACGGCAACGCCTGGCGCACAACGCCGCGCTGCCGCGGGCTCACCCGTTCGTGTAGAACTCGCCCGACGACTCCAGGCCGAACCGGATCGTTTGCAGGTTCAGCGACGAGGTCGCCCAGCCGGACACTTCGGCCGTACCCCCCTGGCGGTGCAGCAACCGGATGTAGTCCGCGGAGACCTGGTCGGTACGGTACTCCTGCCCGTCCACGAAGGCTGTGGCCAGCCCCGCCCGGCCGAGGCTCGTCACATCCGGTAGCACGTTGTTCACCTCCGCAGTGCTCGGAGTCCGGTTCAGCAGCAACTGATACAGGGCCTTGACGTAGTTGGTGTTCGCGTTCGTGCCGCCGATCAGCGCGTTGGCGTGGCTGGCGAACTCAGCCGTGGCGAAGATCTGCGACAGCACCTGGTCCTCGGTCTGACCGGCGGCCAGCAGGTTCACCCAGGTTTGCTCCTCGCCGTTCTGCGCCTGGCGGCCCAGGTAGGTGACATACCAACCGTCCACCAGATGCGTCCGGGCCTCGGTGGTGTGCTCGACCGCGGTGACGACGTTCAACAGCTGGTTCGTGCTGGGGTTCGTGGGCAGGGTGTTCGCCCAGGCGTTGAGTTCGCTGACCGTGCCCAGGCGGCCCAGCACGTCGAAGTACAGGGACTGGATGTAACGTTGGTTGGCGTTCAACGTCGTCGGCGGGAAGTTGAGCTTCTCGATGTTGGTGAACGCCACCGTGGTGCCGCCGGCACTGACGCTGCTGGGGCCGAAGCTGACGGGGTTGCCCTGGGCGTCGAAGGTGAGCGTGTCAGCGATCACCTGCGGCCCGCCATTGACGTTCACGGTCGTCACAGGCGACGGCACCACGCTGAAGGTGTTGTTGCTGGGGCCGCCTGTCAGGTTGACCGTGCCGATCCGCGTCAGGTTGAGCTGCATGCCGTCGGTGGTGCTCAACACCCCGGTACTCGATAGCGTGAAGGTCGTCACGTCCTTGGTGGCCGCCAGCGTGTCGTTGGCCGTGCCGGTGATGATACCCGTGCCGGTCCAGCCATCGACGGTGAAGGTGTTGCCGCCCTGCGTGTCCGTCAAGTTCGCGGTCTTGACGTTGGTCAGCGTCAGGGACATCTTGCTGCTGCTCAGGTTCGTGTTGCTGAGCGTGAAGCCGCCGGCCTTGCTGGCGATCACCGTGTCGGCCATCGTGCCGCTGTCGGTCAGGCTGCCGGTGCCGGTCCAGCCGCTGACCGTGAAGGTCCAGCTGCCCTGCGTGTCGGTCAGGGTGGCGGTCTTGACGTTGGTCAGTGTCAGGGACATCGTGCCGCTGCTCAGGTTCGTATCGCTCAGGGTGAAGCCGCCGGCCTTGCTGGCGACCACCGTGTCCGCCGTCGCGGCGCTGTCGGTCAGGCTGCCCGTGCCGGTCCAGCCGCCTACCGTGAAGGTGTTACCGCCCTGCGTGTCCGTCAAGTTCGCGGTCTTGACGTTGGTCAGCGTCAGGGACATCTTGCCGCTGCTCAGGTTCGTGTTGCTCAGGGTGAAGCCGCCGGCCTTGCTGGCGATCACCGTGTCGGCCGTCGCGGCGGTGTCGGTCAGGCTGCCGCCGCTCGTCCAGCCGCTGACGGTGAAGGTGTGTCCGCCGGCGGTCTCGGTCAGGTTGGCGGTGCCGATGCCGCTGAGGGCCAGGGTGAGGCCGGAGGTGTTGGTCAGGTTGGTGTTGGTCAGCGTGTAGTCACCGCCCGAACTCACGGTCACAGTGTCGGGCGTCGCGCCGGTGTTGCTCAGGCTGCCGCCGCCGGTCCAGCCGGTGACGGTAAAGGTGTTGCCGCCCTTCGTGTCGGTCAGGTTCGCCGTCTTGACGTTGGTCAGCGTCAGGGACATCGTGCCGCTGCTCAGGCTGGCGTTGGTCAGCGTGAAGCCACCGGCCTTGCTGGCGATCACCGTGTCCGCCGTCGCAGCGGTGTCGGTCAGGCTGCCGCCGCCGGTCCAGCTGCTGACGGTGAAGGTGTGGCCGCCGGCGGTCTCGGTGAGGTTGGCGGTGCCGACGCCGCTCAGCGTCAAATTGAGGCCGGTGGTGCTGGTCAGGCTGGTGTTGGTTAACGTGTAATCACCGCCCGAACTCATGGTCACGGTGTCGGACGTTGCGCCAGTGTTACTCAGACTGCCAGTGTTGGTCCAACCGCTGACGGTGAAGGTGTTGCCGCCCTGCGTGTCGGTCAGGTTCGCCGTCTTGACGTTGGTCAGGGTCAGGGACATCGTGCCGCTGCTCAGGTTGGTGTTGCTCAGGGTGAAGCCACCCGCCTTGTTGGCGACCACCTTGTCCGCCGTCGCGGCAGTGTCGGTCAGACTGCCGACACCCGTCCAGCCACTGACGGTGAAGGTGTGGCTGCCGGCGGTCTCGGTGAGGTTGGCGGTGCTGATGCCGCTCAGCGCCAGATTGAGGCCGGTGGTGCTGGTCAGGTTGGTGTTGGTTAACGTGTAATCACCGCCCGAACTCATGGTCACGGTGTCGGGCGTTGCGCCAGTGTTACTCAGACTGCCAGTGTTGGTCCAGCCGGTGACGGTGAAGGTGTTGCCGCCCGCCGTGTCGGTCAGGTTGGCCGTCTTGACGTTGGTCAATGTCAGCGACATCGTGCCGCTGCTCAGGCTGGCGTTGGTTAGCGTGAAGCCGCCCGCCGAGCTCGCGGCCACCGTGTCGGGCATCGCGGCGGTGTCGGTCAAGCTGCCGGTGCCGGTCCAGCCGCTGACGGTGAAGGTGTGGCCGCCCTGCGTGTCGGTCAGGGTGGCGGTCTTGACGTTGCTCAGCGTCAGCGACATCGTGCCGCTACTCAGGTTCGTGTCGCTCAGCGTGAAGCCGCCCGCCTTGCTGGCGAGCACCGTATCGGCCATTGCGGCACTGTCGGTCAGACTGCCGGTGCCGGTCCAGCCGCTGACGGTGAAGGTGTGTCCGCCAGCGGTCTCGGTCAGGTTGGCGGTGCCGATGCCGCTGAGGGTCAGGTTGAGGCCGGTGGTGCTGGTCAGGCTGGTGTTGGTCAGCGTGTAGTCGCCGCCCGAACTCATGGTCACCGTGTCGGGCGTCGCCCCGCTGTCGGTCAGGCTGCCGCTGCCGGTCCAGCCGCTGACGGTGAAGGTGTTGCCGCCCGCCGTGTCGGTCAGGTTCGCGGTGCTGAACGGCCCCACCAGGGTCAGCGACAGGCCGTCGGTGCTGGTCAGACTGGTGTTGGTCAGCGTGTAGCCCGCCGCCTTGCTGCTCACGAGGATGTCGGGCACAACCGGGCTGCTGGAGGCGTTGACGAGTGTGATCGCCCCCGTCCAGGTGCTCACGTCAAAGGTGTGGCCGCCCGCCGCGTCCGTGATGTTGGCCGTGCCGAAGGCGCCCACCAGCGTCAGCGACATGCCGTCTGTGCTGGTGATGCTGCCGTTGCCGAGCGTGAAGCCGGCTGGCTTGTTGGCCACGATGGTGTCCGGGACAACTGGGTTGCTGGTGGTGTTGGTCAGCTTGCCGCCGTGCGTCCAGCCGCTCACGTCGAAGGTGTTGCCGCCCGCCGTGTCGGTCAGGTTGGCCGTCGTGAACGGCCCGCTCAGTGTCACGCCCATCCCGTCCGTGCTGCTCAGGCTGGTGTTGGTCAGCGTGTAGCCCGCCGCCTTGACGGCCGTCACCTTGTCCGCCGGGTTGCTCGGCGTGTTGGCCAGGGTGCCGCCGTGCGTCCAGCCGCTCACGTCGAAGGTGTTGCCGCCCTGCGTGTCGGTCAGGTTCGCCTTGTTGAACAGGCCAACCAGTGCGAGGGTGAGTCCGTCGCTGGCGGTCAGGCTGGTGTTGCCCAGCGTGAAGCCGGCCGCCTTGACGGCCACCACGGTGTCGCCCACCTGCGGCAGGCTCGCGTTGGCCAGGGTGCCGCCGGCTGTCCAACCGCTCACGTCGAAGGTCTGGTTGCCGGCCGTGTCCGCCAGGTTGGCGGTGGCGAATGCCCCCACCAGGGTCATCGACAGGCCGCTGCTGCTGCTCAGCTTCGTGTTGGTCAGCGTGAAGCCGGCCGCGCCCGCCGCCCGGACCGTGCTGCCGGTCACGTTGCTCGTCAGCGTGCCGGTGCCCGTCCAGAGGTCGGTGCCCGCGGCGTTGTTCAGCGTGAAGGTGTGGGCGTGCGTGGCGCCCAGCAGGTTCGCCACCGTGATGCCGCTCAGCGTCATCGACATCCCTGGCGTCTGGGCCACGCCTTCCAGCGTGGACAGGCTGCCGTTGGCCAGGAAGAAGTCGGCGTCGCGGTTCACCACCACGGTGCCGGCGACCTGGTAGCCGGTCAGGCTGCCGGTGCCGGTCCAGTGGTCGCTGCCGTTGGCGTTGTCCAGCGTGAAGGTGTGCGGATGGCTGATGACCGTCAGGTTGGCGGCGCCAACGTTGCTCAGGCCAATGTTCAGGCCGTCCGTCGCGCTCAGGCTGCCGTTGACCAGCGTGAAGTTGGCGTCGCGCGTCGAGATGACCGTGGCGCTGGCGCCGGCGCCGGTGGCGCTCAGGGTGCCGCCGCCGGTCCACCTGTCCGGCGTCGGGGCATTGGGTGTGTCGAGCGTGATGGTGTGCGGGTTGTTGATGACCGCGAGGTTGGCGGCGCCGATGTTACTCAGCGTCACCGCCAGGCCGTCGCTGGCGGACAGGCTGCCGTTGACCAGCGTGAAGTTGGCGTCGCGCGTCGTCACCACGGTGCCGCTGGCGCCGGTGCCGCTGGCCGCCAGGATACCGCTGCCAGTCCACTTGTCCGGCGTGGCGGCGTTTACCGTGTCGAGCGTGATGGTGTGGGCGGCGTTGATGACGGTCAGGTTGGCCGTGTTGATGGCCGACAGGGTCATGTTCAGGCCGTCGCTGGCGGACAGCTTGCCGTTGACCAGCGTGAAGTTGGCGTCGCGCGTCGAGATGACGGTGCCGCCGCCGCTGCCGGTGATGCTGCCGGTGCCGGTCCACCTGTCCGGCGTGCTGCCCACAACCGTCTCCAGCGCGAAGTTGTGCGGGCTGACCAGCGACGCCAGGTTGGCGACGCCGAAGCCGGTCAGCGTCATCGAGGTGCCGTCGCTCAGGTTCAGGCTGCCGCTGGCCAGGGTGAAGTCGGCGTTGCGCGTGACGTTCAGCGTGCCGCTGCCGCTGGCGTTGACCAGGTGGCCGGTGCCGGTCCAGTGATCGTTGCCCGCGTCCAGCGTGAAGGTGTGAGCGGTCGTCAGGGCGGTCAGGTTGGCGACCTTGAGGTTGCCGTTGCTGTTGTTCAACGTCATGGCCATGCCATCGCTGGTGGACAGGCTGCCGCTGGCGATCGTGAAGTCAGCGTTGCGCGTGACGTTGATGGTGCCGGTGCCGCCGGTGCTGGTCAGCGTGCCGGTACCGGTCCAGTGATCGCTGCCGGCGGTGTTGTCCAGGTTGAACACGTGGGCCGTCGTGGTCGCCGTCAGGTTGGCGATGGTGATGCCGCTCAGGGTCAGCGACAGGCCGTCGCTGGTGTTCAGGCTGCCGTTGGCCAGCGTGAAGTCGGCGTTGCGCGTCGAGTTGATGGTGCCGGCGACGCCCGAGGCGGTCAGTGCCCCGTGGCCGGTCCACTTGCCGTTCGCGTTGTCCAGGTTGAAGGCGTGGGCCGCCGTGTTGACCGTCAGGTTGGCGGTGCCGAAGCCGGCCAGGCTCATCGACAGGCCATCGCTGGCGGCCAGGCTGGTGTTGGTCAGCGTGAAGTCGGCGTTCTTGGTGGCGGCGACGGTGCCGCTGCCGACGTTGTTGCTCAGCGAACCAGTGCCCGTCCAGGTGCCGCCCGCGTTGCTCAGGTTGAACGTGTGGGCGTTGTTGATCGCCGACAGGTTGGCCACGTTGATGTTGCCGTTGGTGTTGTTCAGCGTCAGGGCCATGCCATCGGTGCTGCTCAGCGTGGTGTTGGTCAGCGTGAAGTCGGCGTCCCGGCTGGCGACCAGGGTGCCGGTGCCGCCGTTGCTGGTCAGGGTGCCGGTGCCGGTCCAGTGACTGGTGCCGTTGATGTTATCGAGCTTGAACGTGTGCGGCTGGCTCAGGGCGGTCAGGTTCGCCACCGTGATGCCGGCCAGGCTGGCCGAGAGGCCATCGGTCGTGTTGATGCTGCTGTTGGACAGCGTGAAGTCGGCGTTCTTGGACAAAATCAGCTTGTCCGGGTTGCCGGCGAGGCCGGCGCCGGCCAGCGCCGCGCCGTAGGTCCAGCCGCTCAGGTCGAAGTTGTTGCCGCCGCCGGTGGCCGTCAGGATGGCCATGTTGAAGCCGCCGGTGCCGGTCAGGCTCAGCGTCTTCGAGGTCGTGGCGGTGGCGATGGTCAACTGGGCCGGTGTCGTCGCGTTGGTCAGCGTGTAGCTGTTGGGGCCGACGGCCTGCACGGCGTCCGGCGTGGCCGTGGTGCCCGGCGTGGTGCCGCTGGCGTTGGTCAGCGTGCCGGTGCCGGACCAGCTGTTGAGCGCGAAGGTGTGGCCGCCGGTGGTGTCGGTCAGGTTGGCCGTGGTGATGCCGGACAGCGTGAAGGTCTGGCCGTTGTCGCTGCGGACCAGCTGAGTGTTGCTCAGCGTGAAGTTGGCCGGGCCGGAGTCCACCACGGTGCCGGCGGTGTCGGTCAGCGTGCCCAGGCTCGACCAGCCGCTCACATCGAAGGTGGTGTTGCTGCCGCTCAGCTGGGCGGCGTTGACGTTGCTCAGGGTGATGGTCGCTGCCCCCTGGCTGGTGCCGCCGCCGCTCGGCGTACCCGAACTGGTCAGACCGGAGTTGGTCAGCGTGTACTGCGTCACCGGGGCGTTGGCCACGATGGTGTTGACCACGGTGCCGGCGCCGCCGATGAACGAGATGCCGCCGCCGGTCGCCGGCAGGTTGTACGAGGTCGTCGTGTCGGTCAGCGTGGTGTTGGTCGCCGCCCCGCCCAGCACCTTGAAGAACTCCAGCTGTGCCGCCGCCAGCGACTGGATGGTCACGGTGTTGGTGGTCGGCGTGTTCGGGTTGGCGTTGTCGCCGAACAGCAGGTCCACCTCCTGATCGTTGCCGAAGAAGTCCGTGAAGGGCAGGCCGCCGATGGTGCCAGCCAGCCGGTTAAAGTGGCCGTCGGTCAGGCCGGCGCCGGTGATGGCGTTCTGGTCCGCCTGCGACAGACTGGCCAGGGCTGGGCTATCGACAGTCACCACGTCCGTGTTGCTTGGCAGTGAAATAATGACGGGCTGGGTTGCCAGCTGGTTGAAGAAGTACTGGGACATGGGTGTGGGATCCTGACTGTTCGTAAAGTTGATGGTCTGCGAGCGGCCGCCGCTGACGACCGTGATCCGGCCGCTGCTGGGGTTCGTCGCACTGGGCGAGTAAGTCACACTGCCGCCGCCGTTGATGACGAGCGCGTGGTGGCCGCTCGGGCCGCCGTTGAAGTTGATAATCGGGGTCACCAGGCCGTAGGTGTTGTCAATCGTGAGGACGTTGTCGCCGCCCAGGCCCTGCACGGTGATCGAACCGATGGCGGTGCTGACGCCGTCGAACAGCACGACACCGTTCATGCTCAGCTCCACCAGGTTGCCGCGCATCCGCACCGTCCACTGCGTCACCGCGGCCGGCGCCATGTCGGAGGAGTTGTTGTCCAGCAGCACGTTCAGCAACCCGCCCGCGGCCGTCACCTGGTTGAAGCCGGTGTAGCCCAGGGGCTGGTAGGCGGTGGAGCCGGGCACCGTCAGCGTCGCCTGGCCGGGGCCGGTGATGTGCAGCAGGTTCGCCGGCAGGTTCGACAGGTCCAGGCTCAGGATCTTCGGGACGCCGGTGGGGTTCGGCAGCGTGCTGGCGTCGATCTCGGTGACGGTGCCGGGGCTCGGGGCCGCCACGCCCACCGGCGTGGCGCCGTAGACCGGGGCCAGCTGCACGTTCATCAGATCGACCGACTGCAATTTGGCGGTCCAGCCGATCACCTGGCCGGACGCCGACAGCAGGTTCGGCAGCAGGCGGAACAGCGTCTGTGGCGTCGGGCTGGTGATGGTCGCGGTGTGGGTGCCGCCGGCGACGCCCTGGTCCTCGATGAGCACCACACCGCCGCCGCTGAGCACGATGTTGTACAGGTCGTTGCTGCTGCCGCCCTGGAGCAGCAGGGTGCCGAGCAGGCCGTTCGTCGGCCCCACCGGGTTGAAGGTCCGGCCGTCCACGTTGAAGGTCGCCGTGCCGCCGTTGGCCGCGTTGCCCTGGAACACGGTGGTGCTGCCGGCCAGGGTTGTCTTGATGCCGAAGGTGTCGTTGCCCGTGGCGGAGCCCACCAGCGTGATGCCGCTGCCGGTGGCCGGGTCGAAGAAGGCGCCGCCGGGAGCCGCCGTGTAGTAGATCGCCGCCGGGGCGAAGCCGGTGACCTGCTGATACACCTGGCCGGCCACCGTGGCGGTGGTTTGCAGCACGTTCGGGCTGCCGGGGCCGCCGTGGTTGTTGATGACCAGGCGGTTGCTGCTGCCGCTGCCACCGACGAGCGTCAGGGTGCCGAGGATCAGGTGCAGGTCATAGTCCCCTGTCGGCACCTTGTTGGCATCGACGGCGTTCGAGGCGACGTTGAAGGTGACGCTGCCGTTGCCGCCCCGGATCAAGGTGGTGCTGCCGGCCAGCGTGCTGCGGACGTTGAAGCTGTCGCCGCCCAGCGCCGCGCCCTTCAGCAGCACGCCGTCGTTGGTTGTGCCGTCCAGGAAGGCGCCGCCAGTGGCCGTGTAGTCGATCGGTGCCGGCGCGAAGCCGGTGATCTCCTGGACGCTCTGCGTCTGGATGACGGCGCCGCCCTGTGTCGAGTTGGCCGTGACCGTGAAGGCGGTGCCGTCCAGGTGCGTCAGGATGACCGTGTTGCCGGTGACGAAGGCGGTGAAGTTCGCGGTGCCGGCCAGTTCCGCCGCCAGGTGCTGGGCCACGTCGGCGCCGGTGTCGCCGGTCTGCACCGTGTAGGACACCGGCCCGGCCAGGGTCGTGGTGTTGGTGCCGTCCTTCAACGTCACGGTCCAGGTGTCGCCCACGACCACGGCTGCCGGGATGGTCAGCGTCTGGGTCATCGGACTGGCGTCCTGCGTGACCGGGCTGGTGGCGTAGCCGCCGTAGTTGCTGACGATCAGCCGGTTGGCCGGGGCGCTGCCGCCGTTGATGACCAGTCGGCCCTGCACGCCGAGCAGGTTGCCATCGCCAGGCGCCGTCGAGGACACCGTGATGTTGCTGTTGCCGACGCCGTTCTGGATCGTGGTCACCGTGTTGGCGTGGGTGCCCTGGACATTGAGGTTGTCGCCGGCCACGCCGAGCAGCAGGTTGACGGCGCCGAAGTCGTAGTAGTTGATGCCGGTGGTGCGCGTGTCCAGCGTCAGGGTGCCGGCCAGTTGCGTCGTGTCGATGTCGGCCGGCGTGATGACCTCGGTGGCGTTGCCGTTCACCACGCTG
This sequence comes from uncultured Gemmataceae bacterium, assembly GCA_963750165.1. GTDB lineage: Bacteria > Planctomycetota > Planctomycetia > Gemmatales > Gemmataceae > CAVVPN01. The sequence goes on from CAVVPN010000004.1 coordinate 656,792, forward strand.
AACTGGCCGCGGAAGGTGATGAAGAAGACGTTGTCGTACTTGGTCACCGCGAAATTGTCGGTGAACGGCAGCGCCGGGTTGGTGTTGTTCGGGTTCAGGATCGGGTCGAGGGCGTTGAACAAATCCTGGGCGCTGGCGTTGTAGGCGACGGCGCCGGTGGTTTCGATGGAGTCCGTGTTCGGGTTCAGCAGCTTGATGGCGAAGCTGCCGCCGGTGGCGTTGACGGTCAGTGTCTCCACGAGGTTCTGCGGCGGCGCCGTGGTGCCGTTCTGCACGACGGTGGTGGTCACGCTGACGGGGTTGCCCGGCCCGGCCACCAGGCCGGTCAGCGGCAGCAGGTCGCCGGCGCTGCTCGACTCGGCCCACTGCAACGGAGCGAAGTCGCGGCCGGCGCGGGTGTTGGTGAACGTGATGGTGAAGGTCACGTTCTTGACTGTGCGGTCCTCGGTGACGGCGATGTCGGTGAAGCCGTACAGCGTCGCCAGCTTCTGTTGCAGCACGGCGGCCGAGTCGGTGTAGTTCAGGGTCACGGTCTGGTCGCCGCCAAGGACGGCGCCCGCGGCGGCCGGCGTCAGCGCAATCGTGAAGGCCGCCCCGTCCAGCCGGCTGATGACGATGGTGTTGCCGGTGACGAACGCCGAGAAGTTCAGAGCTTTGCCCAGCCCGGCCGCCAGTTGCTGGGCGACGACGGCGGGTGTATCGCCGGCCTGCACCGTGTAGGCCACCGGCCCGGCCAGCGTCGTGGTGCCCGAACCGTCCCGCAGCGTTACGGTCCAGGTGCTGCCGGCGTTGACGGCCGGCGGCAGCAGGATGGTCTGCGTCAGGCCGGTGACCACCGTGGCGGCGCCCGGTGTCAGGCTGACCGTGTAGTCCACGGCGGTCTGCTCGATGGCGACGACGGTGTTGCCCTTGGCCACGGCCGCGATCCCCGTGAGGCCGTTCAGTGCGGCGGCCAGGCCCTGGGCCACGGCCGGCAGGTCGTCGCCGGTTTCCGCGACATAGCTGACGGTGCCGCCCGGCGTCAGCGTCAGCGTCCAGGTGGCGCCCGCGGTCACCGTGCCCTGCAGCGTGATGACCTTGGTGATGCCCGCGACCGGTGCCGTCAGCTTGTAGGTGCCGCCGTTCGCCTGCACCACCAGCGTCTGCACCTCGGGCACCGCCGGCATGTTCAGGCCGGTGAGCGTGGTGCCGGTCAGCGTGCCGGTGTAGTGCGTCTGGCTGCCGCTGTCATCGATGTTGAGCACGTCCGCGGGGTTGCCGCCGACCACCGTCAGCAGCGAGGAAATCTGGTCGATCTGCGGCGTCGCGCTGCTGACGTTGACCGTGCTGGCGCCGGTGCCGGCGTTGATGGTCGTGTGGCCGGAGATGGTGTTGACGTTGAAGGTGTTCTGGCCGCCGCCGCCGTAAACGTTGGTCGCGCCCGTGCTGGTCGATTGCACGTTGAAGGTGTTGTTGCCGGTGCCCAGGTAGACGTTTAACACGTCGATGCCCTGGTAGGTGATGCCGCCGTTGAAGGCGGTGCCGGCGATCACCGTGTCGCCGCCCATGCCCAGGCCGGTGATCTGCGTTGCGGTCAGCGTGCCCGTGTCGTTGGACGGGCTGTGGTTGTTGAAGACGTTCAGCGTGTTGGTCGATTGCGACTCCGCCACGGTCGTGTTCGGGTTGAACGGAGCGTAGTAGTACAGGGTGCCCGGCGTCGCGGTCGTGGTGGTCGTCGGCCATGGCGCCGCGAAGGTCACCTCCGTGCCGGAGATGACCGGCGTGAAGTCGCTGTGGAACTGGCCCTTCAGTGCCAGGATCACCGAGGCGATGGTGTCGGTGCTCTGGACCTGATACGTCGCCGTTTCGGGCGTGTTGCCGGGATACTGCAGACGGAAGACCCAGGTGGAGCCGACGGCCCCCGGCGTCGCCAGCACAATCGCGGCCTGCGTCCATTGCACGCTGCTCCCGGCGGCATACAGCGATGCCAGTGTCGGGTCGCCGGAGAAGATGACGCCGCCCTGCGTCGGGCTGCCGGCGGGCGCCTCGGTGATGTCGAAGTGGCCGGCGCTGATGGCCGCGCCGTTCTTGCGGGTGATGAGCAGATACGCCTCGCCCAGCAGGCCCGTGCGCTGCTCGACGTTGTACGGCGTGGCCGTGGCGCCGAGCACCGCCGCCAGGTCCGCCGCCACCAGCGACACCACGTTCCGGTTCGGGGCCACCGTCACCGAGTAGGTCGTGCCGTCCAGCGTGAGCGCCCAGACCTCGCCCACGGCCGGCGTGCCGGTCAGTTGCAGGATCAGTGTCCGCCACTGGAGCGTCGCGCTGACGAAGTTGTCGTAGTTGTTGCCGGTCGTCGGATTCTGCACCGGCGTGCCGATGAAGCGGGCAGCGCTGTCCGACGGGGCCACGCCGTTCTGCGTGAAGCTGACGGTGAAGGGCACCTGCACGCCGTTGACCGTCTTGGCGCCGACGGAGAGGATGTCGCCCGAGGTCGAGGCCACCGGCAACTGCACGTTCGTGGCCGGGCCGTTCAGGAACGTGATCGAGTACGAGTAGCTGTTCATGCGCGGGTCGAACCCGGGTCGCTGGCCGGCGTCCTGGCTGACGAACGTGGCGTTCGGGTCGGTGATGGTCGCCCGGCCGCGGATGGCGAACGACAGCGTGATCGGGTTCAGGCTCGCCAGGCTGACGGTCACGGTGACGCCCGACGCCGTGGCGTTGACCAGGCCGCTCTGCATTTGCAGCGCCAGGCCGGCCGCGATGTCCGCCAGCTGGTCGTTCGGCTTGACCGTGTAGCTGAACGTCGGCGAACCGCTGAGCGACGGAATGGTGGTCGTCCAGACCTCGCCCACGGCCGGCGTGCCGCCGAGCGTCAGCAGGGCCGTCGCCGGGGTCGGGTAGGTGACAGTGCCCGTGCCCTGCGTCACCGAGCCGACCGTGGCCACCGAGCCGTCGGGCACCAGGAAGTTCGTCTCGCCCGGCAGCAGCACCGGGTTGTTCAGGAACTGATCCTGGCCCACGAGCACGCCGCCGTCGATGGTCAGCGGGCCGCGGATGCTGTTGACGCGCTGATCGGGCGCCGGGAACACCAGGGCGTCACTGCCCTCGACAACGTTGTACGGGTCGTAGGCGGCCACGGTCACGGTCTGGGCCAAGTTCCAGTTGGCGTGCGTGAACACCAGTTGCGGCGTCAGCGTCGCACCGCCCAGGCTGTCCGGCGAGATGCCGAAGGCGAAGGTCATGGGGCCGCCGTCGAAGCGGTTGATCGTGAGGACCAGGCCCAGGACGCTCACGTTGTAGGTCGTGGTCGGCACGGCGGCGGCCAACCCCGCGGCCACGTCGGCGAGGGCGTCGCCGAACTGCACCGCGTAGGAGTAGGTCACGCCACCCAGCGTCAGGCTCCAGGTCTGGCCCAGGATCGGGAAGCCCGTCAAGCCCACCTGGACCTGTTGCAGCGTCATGGCGCCGTCGTGCGGGTTGATGGGGTTGCCGCCGGTGTCGCTGAGGCTGGCCTGGAAGGTGCCGGCGCGCGTCACATCAAGGGCGTTGCCGTTCGTCGCGTCCACCACCGCCGAGTATGGGCCGCTCAGGGCGCTGATGAGCCGCACCAGGCCGCGGGCCACCGTGTTCAGGTTGTCGCCGGCCTGCACCGTGTAGGTCACGACCACGTTGGCCAGGCCCGGGGCGGTCAGCGTCACGGCCCACTGCTGGCCTGCCGCCGGCGTGCCAGCCAGCTGCAGCGTCTCGGTGATGTTGGCGCCGCCCTGCTCCGTCTGGATCGGAGTCGTGCCGCCCGTTGGCACCTTCAGGATGGCGAAGTGGCCAAAGAACGCCGCGTTGACGCTGGCGGTGTTGCGGATGACGAAGGTGTCAGCCGGCAGCCCCGTCGTGCTCGTCGTGTAGTCCTGCGACGTGAACGGGCTCTGGCCCAGTGCCGCCATCAGCCCGGCCATCACCGCGGCCAGCGGGTCCGGCGCCATCATGTCGGCGGCGGTCATCGTGTAGGCGGCGGTCAGCGTCGCGGTCGAGTCGTTCGCGATGTAGCCGGCGGCATTGGTCAGCGTGATGGTCCAGGTCTCGCCAACGGCCGGCGTACCGGTCAGCGTCACCTGCAAGTTCGGCGTGGCCACCTGCACCTCGGCCTGGCCCATGCCGTAGTTGGCTCTCGGGTCGAAGGCCAGCTGCGAGTTGTAGGTCGTCGTCAGCTGCGGCGACACGTTCACCGTCACCGGGTTGGTCGGCTGGGCCGTCAGCACCACCGTGTAGGTGTCGGTCACCGGGCTGTTGCTCGTGAAGCTGGAGCCGTACTGCGTGATCGGGTTGAAGGAGATTTCAAACTGGTCGGTCGCGGCCGGCAGCGGATTCCACGCCTGGTTGACGGTGTATTCGTTGGTCGCCGGGTCGTAGCCCGTGATGACCGCCGACTCGCCCTTGGCGGCGCCGGTCAGGATGGTGATGGTCTTGCCCACCAGGTCGATGGCCGCCGGGTTGGTCGGGTGACCCGGCAGCGACATGTTCAGCTGGTACGCCAGCCCGCCGGGCACATACGGCAGATACTGATCGGGCAGGAAGCCGTCGGCGTAGTGCAGGACCGAGGTCACCTCGATCTGGTAGTTGCCGGCATAGGTGAACAGGTACTCGAAGTAGGCGTCGAGCGTGGTTGCCTTGGTGCTGGAGGCTGCCTCCTGGATCGTGACGCTGCCGGCGGTCAGGCCCGTTGTGTTCACCTGCACCGGCACCGGCTCGGCCGTGGACGAGGTGCCGGTCACGACGAAGCCGATGAAGTACGGCCCGTTGCCGCGCACCAGCGCTGTCGTGCCGCTCGGCAGGATCAGTTGCAGGGCGCTCTGAATCGCGGAGTCGTCGAGGCCGGCCACCGGGATCGCGGCGGTCGTGGCGCCGTTGTAGCTCAGCGTGAACGAACCCGCGGCGTCGCTGCTGACGCTCAGCTCCTGGAAGTTGGTCGTCAGGTTGCCCAGCGGCACGAGGTCGGTGGCGCCAGGGGCCGACGGGCCGTACAGCGTGAGCACCGGGGTGATCGTGTAGCTGTGGTTGACGATCACCGGGTACGAGAACGTGATGCCCAGGAAGCTGAAGGTCTGGTACGTGATCGAGGGCGTCGAGCCGTTGACGGGCGTGGTGTTGTTGGTGTCAAAGACGCCCAGCAAGGAGCCGCCGCCGCGGCTGAAGTTGGACAGGGGCACGACGAACGGAATGTTCGCGGTGGCCGTCACCTGGAAGGCCGCCCCCGTGGTCGCGAGCGTGGCGTCGAAGATCAGGGGCGGGCCGGTCTGGTTGCCGGGGTAGCTGGGGTTGTTGATGTCACTGACGAACGCCGCGGCGATGGTGGCCGGCGTGATGTTGTCCCGCTGCGGGTGCGCCGACACCATGTAGGTGTAGGTGTGGCCGTCGATGGTCAGTGTCCAGACGGCGTTGGCCACGATCACGCCCGTGCCGCTCGGCAGGGTCACGGTCACGTTGAGGTAGTGGTCGCGGGTGTCCGGCGTGTTGCTGGTGTTGGTGTACGCCACCCGATCCTGCTCGACCGGGCCGACGCTCACCGCGCTGCCGTCCGTGGCCACGACCAGCAGGTTGCCGTCCGGGCCCACGCTGGCGTTGACCGAGGCGCCGCTGGCCACGGTGAGGTGGCGGCCGTTGATGGCGGTGACCAGGCCGCTGACCACGTTGGCGAACCCAGCCGCCGTGGCCGTGAATGACACCGGCGTGCCGTTGACCGTGACCGTCCAGGCGTCGCCCGCCGCGCTCGGCGACTGCGCCGCGACCGACTGCTGCACGGCGGTCGGCGGCGTACCGCTGACCGTGTCCGTGGCCACGGTCGAGTTCCGGGTGACGCTGAAGCTCAGCGCCGGCGTCGCCGTACTGGGGAACAGCGTCAGGTAGATGGTGCTGTAGGTCACCATGCCGACCGTCGTGTCCACCTCGACGGCGGTGCGGTCGGTCTGCGTGCCCACGGCCAGCGCCGCCAGTTCCGTGGCGACCGTCGAGGCGGTGGCGCTGCTGGTGCCGACCGTCTGCGGATAGGTGGTGCCGTCGACGGTCAAGTTCCAGGTGTCGCCGCTGTTGGCGGGGCCGGTCAGCGTGATCTTGGCGGTTGTGGTCGTGTTCGCGGGAGCGGTGTCCGCCGAGATCACCTGGGTTTGCAAGGTGCTGGTGAAGTCGAAGCCGCCCACCTGTGTGACCGCGATCTGGTTACCGCGGGCCACGGCGACGTACATCCCCGGCACCGCCAGGAGCTGGCTCGTCAGGCCCGTGACGACCGCGCTGGGGCTCATGCTGCTGGTCACGACCGGGAAGTTGGCGACGTTCTGGCCGCTGTTGTTGTTGTCCAGCTTCACGTGCCAGGTGTCCTGGGCCGACACCGGGCCGGTCAGCGTCAGCGTCGCGGACGGTTGGGCGCTGCCGACGGCGCCCGCCGGCTCGATGTTCAGGGTCAACGTGAAGGAGGCCGCGCCGGTGCCGCTCTCCACGGCTACGAGGGTCGGGCCGTTGGCCTGGACCGTCAACGTCGTCATGGCCGGGAGGCCGGTGACAGCCTGCAGCAGCGGCGCGAGCCCGCTGGCGATGTTCGTATACATGTCGCCCATGACGACGGGGTACGAGGCCGAGGTCATCGTGGTGGCGCCCTGGGTCAGCGTCACGCTCCACATGTCGCCCGTGTGGATCGGGGTCGTTTGCAGCGTGAGCAGGCTCGCGAATACGTTGGCCGGGCTGATGTCCACCGTGCTGCTCAGATCGGTCTGGCTCATGCCCGGGTTCACGATGACGGAGATGGTGTACGGTGTCCCGGTCATCAGGCCGGTGACGGTGATCGAGTGGTTGGTGCCGCTGTTGGTGGCGAAGGCTGTGAAGGTCGCCGAGATGTTCAGGTCGGCGGCCAGAGCGTTGGCGAGTTGATTGGTTCGCGACATCAGCGAGCCGGTGCTGCCCACCATGACGTTGAACGGACCGTACATCATGGTGCCCTGGGTGATCGTCACGCTCCAGGTGTCGCCGCCGTTGACATCGGACTGGCTGATCGGGATGACCTGGTTGCTGCTGTTGGCCGACTGGTTGGCCACGGCCGCGGGGGTGAGCGACAGCTGGACGGTGAACGTCTGCGTCGGGTCGAGCGCCAGCACGAGGACGCCGGGCGTGCCGGGGCCGTTGGAGGCCACGTAGCCGGACAGCGCCGCCACACCGTTGAAGGCGGTCGTCAGAGCCGCGGCCAGGCCGGCGGCGGTGCTGCCGCTGGCCTGGGCCTGGCCGACAAACGCGCCGGTGTGGTCGAAGACCGACAGATACCAGGTGTCGCTCGCGCTCGCCGGCGCCGGCACCGTGACCAGGATGGCCCCGTGCCCGGTGGCGGACGTGAGGGTGCCGACCGGCGTGATCGCCACCGCCAGCGTGAAGGCTGTGCCGCTGGGCCGGACGACGACGAGGTTGGCCCCGTTCGCGCTGGCCGCGTAGCCGGTGAGCGTCGTGTTGATCTGGTAGGCCAGGCCCCCGGCGATGTCGGCCAGGGTCGAGAGCGTTACGCCGTTGACCACGCTGCCGGCCATGACGGACGCCGTGACGTCCGTCGCGAGCGTCGCCGTCCACGTGTCGCCCGCGTTAACCGGCCCGGTCAGCTGGACGCTCTGGGTGGTGGGGGTCGTCGTGACGTGCGTGGTATCGACCGCGCCCGCGGGCGTAACGGTCAGGGTCGCGGTGAAGGCGGTCGCACTGCTGACGGTCAGCACGGCGCCGCTGGTCGAGCGCGTGTAGCTGGTCGGGATGGCGTTCTTCAGGCCCGTGGCGATGTCCGCCGAGGTGGTGTCGCTCGCCTGCACCGTGTACGAGTACGGCACCCCGCCCAGGGTCACGGTCCAGGTCTCGCCGGTGCGCGGCGGGCTGGTGATGGCGAAGTTCACCATCGTCCACTTGATGTTGGCGAACTCGGTCGGGGCCGGCGTACCGGCGATGCCGACCAGTTCCCGCGGACTGTTGCCCAGGATCGCCGTGCCCACCGTGAACCAGAAGTTCGACCCCGCCGTCAGCGTGAGAGTCGTCCCGCTGGCGCCAGCCGTCACGTTGGCGCTGCCATCCGCGTTCAGCGCCGCGGCCAGCGCCGTGGCGATGCTGTTGAGCGTGCTGCTGCCGGTCGTGGTCGGGGCCATGTAGCCCCTGCCGTTGACCTCAAGGAACCAGTCCTCCCCGGCCGCCACGGTGCCGCTCAGGGTCAGCGTCGCGGTGCTGAAGAAGATGGCCGCCTTGCCGCCGGTGATGGCGCTCTGCAGGTGGGTGGCGATGGTGCCCAGGGTGTCCGAGCCGGTGGCGATGTAGCTGTAGGTCACGCCGTCCAGGACGATGCTCCACAGCTGGCCGGCGCTGACCGTGCCGGAGAGCGTCAGGGTCGCCGAGGTGAAGGCGGTGGCGGACGGCGTCGCCATGATGGCGATGCCGGTCGTGCCGGTCGCCTCCGCCACGCTCGACGTGCCGGTCGGGTTGGTCGGCGCGGCGGTCAGTGTCAGCGTCGCCGCCACCGTGTCCACCATCACCGTGCCGCCGAAGGCCGCCGTTTGCAGGGCGTTGGTCTGGCGGCTCACCGTGCCAGCGTCAAGGATGTCCTGGGTGACGCCGAGCGTCGTGCTGGTCGCGCCGACGAGGTTGAAGCCGCTGTCGGGCTGCTGAATCTCCAGCGTGTCCATCATGCCGTCGCTGCCGTTGACGATGGTCAGCGTGAAGCGGCCCGGCGTCATCGTCTGGATCGCGTGCTCCAGCCCCACGGCGACGGCGTGGAGGTCGTCCCCCATCAGGGCGGTGTAGGTGTAGGTGTGGTCGCTCAGGCCGAGTGTGAACACGTCGTTGGCGTGAACCGTCCCGTTCAGCTGCAAGTACGCCACGGTGTAATACGTGCCGGGGGCGTCCGGGGTCGAGAGTGCGCCGGGGCTCGGGTTCACCATGTCGGGCGTGATCGTGAACTGGTAGTAGGCCGGGGCGTTGCTGCCGGCGCCCTGGATCTTCACGTAGGGCGTCTGCGAATCGATGGTGCCGCCGAGGTTGGCGTTGCCGAGGGTCGGATCGTAGAAGGTGAAGAAGTTCGTGCCCGACGGCGGCGCGCCCATCGTGTTGCTCGTCGGCGGATCGACGATCTGCGCGGTGGCCGGCGTCGTGTTGTTCGCGCTCTGCGACACGGCCTGCGGCGCGAACAGGAAGCCGTCCACCGGGTGCTGCGCGATGGACACCTGCAGGACGTAGTTGACACCGGCCGGCACGCCCGCGGAGTTGAACGGGAACCAGGCGGTGACGACGAGGTAATACGTCGCGGGCACCGTGCCCTTGAAGGTGTAGGTCAGGCGGTCGTCGAGCCACCACGAATTGCTCGGGCCCTTGTAGGCGGGGTCGGAGTAGCCCGGGCCCTCGGCGATCAGGTTGCCGGCCTGATCGAGCAGTTCGAGCCGGCTGGCCCAGAAGACCGAACTGGCCGCGCCGCCTTCCATGTCGAAGATGGCCTGAATGCCGTTGGGGCCGGCATTGTTAATCATGTCCTGCGTGATCGTGAACGAGTAATAGTCATTGGCGTTGTGGCCGGAGCCGAGCACGGTCAGGTGCGGCAGCGTCGTGGACTGCTCGATGGTCGGGTCGGCGTTCTGGTTCCACTTGCCGGCGTCGAGGTTCTGGGCGGTGTAGATCGAGTCGTGACTCTGCACCGCCTGCAGCACTGAGGTGCCGAAGTTGCCGGTGAAGTGCGTGTTCACGTCCAGGGTGGCCGTGCCGCCGAAGGTGTGGGCGGCGTTAATCACGGCGACCAGGGCCTGGGCCAGGCTCGTCGGCGTGTAGTTGCCGCCGGGGACCGTGTACGTCTGGCCGTCCAGCGTGATGCTGTACGGCTGCCCGTTGTTGACCGTATCGACCAGCACCACGGCGGTGGTGAAGGCGTCCGGCGTCGGGTTGCCCGTGAGGATCAGGCCCGCGCTGCTGGTCGAAACCCGCGAGACGCCGCCCGGGTTGCTCGGGTTGGCCGTCAGGTCCACCGCCGCCGTGATCTGGCTGACGGTGCCGTTGCCCAGCACGACGTTGCTGGTCGGCTCGATGACGTTGGTCGAACCGTTGCTCTGCTGGATGAGCACGCCCGGCGTCTTGTTGTCGGTGATGGTCACGTCCACGGAGGCGGGCGTCAGCGTGTCGTGGTTCTGCCCGGCGGTGAAGCCGTACAGGGCCGAGGAACCGCCGATGCCGTAGTTGTTCAGCGTCAGCACCCATTGCGTGCCCTGCGGGATGCTGACCGGCATGGTGATGGCCGACAGGTCCAGCACCAGCGTCACCCAGTAATTGGCGCTCGGCGTCGCGCTGGTGAACGACGCGGCGGGGGTCACGACCGTGCCATTGACCTGCGTCTGGCTCACGGTGGCGCTGAAGGGCGCCCCTTCCAGCTGGACCGTGCCGCCCGCCGCCAGCACTGCGGTGCCGCCGAACGGTCCGCCGGCGATGGCGTTGCGCAGCTGACTGGCCACGGTCGCCAGCGTGTCCCCGGCGACGGCCGTGTACTGATACGTGTGTCCGTCCAGCGTCAGCGCCCACACCTGGCCGGCGCTGACGGTGCCGCTGAACAGCACGGTCGCCGTGGCGAAGGCCGACGCCTGCGGCACACTGGTGATGGTGATGCCCGGCGTCGTGCTGCTGATGCTCGACGTGCCGTTCGCGTTGCTCGTGCTGCTCGTGAGCAGCACCGACGGATCGACGAAGGGACCGCTCAGCGCCGCCGTGCCGCCGAAGCCGCCCGTGGTGATCGCGGCGTGCAGCTTGCCCGCGACGGTTTCCAGCGTGTCGCCGGCGGCGGCCGTGTAGCTGTACGTCTGGCCGTCCAGGGTGATGGCCCACACCTGGCCGGCGCTGACACTGCCCGTGAACAGCAGAGCCGCCGTGCTGAAGGCCGCCGCGTTGGGCAGGCCGGTGATGGTGATGCCCGCCGTCAGGCTGCTGACACTGGACAGGCCGCCGACGTTGGCGGGGTTGGCGGTCAGGTGCAGCACTGGTCCGGCGTAGGCGTCGTTGCTGATCTCGTTCAGCAGCGCCTGGGCGATGGTTTGCAGCGTGTCGCCGGCCACCGAGGTGTAGCTGTACGGCACGCCGTCCAGCAGCAGGCCCCACGTCTGGCCGCTGATGGTGCCGTTGGCGTTGATGGGGGAGAAGGTCACCAGGGCGTTGCTGAAGCCGCCCGCGGACGGGCTGGCGGTGATGGCGATGCCGCTCGTGGTCGCCTGAATGCTGGACACGCCGCCCGGGTTGGCCGCGTTGGCCGTCAGGCTGATCGTCACCTGCAGCAGCTTGACCGTCAGCGTCGCGCCGCTGGCCGTTGCCTGGTACGGCAGGCCGGCGGTCGTGACGGCAGCGGCCAGGCCGGCGGCCACCTGGGTCGGGCCGTCGCCCATGACCGCGACATAACTGACTTCGCTGCCGTTGAGGTTCAGCACGAAGCGGTCGCCAGTGGTGACCGCGTTGGTCAGCGTCACGGAGGCGCTGCCGTCGAACGCCTTGACGGAACTGCCGTCGATGCTCGCCGAGAAGCCGGCCGGCGTCTGGAAGTCCGCGAGGGTGAAGCGGAACACCGTCGGGTTGCTGATCGTCACCTGGCTGCCGGTCGCGGTTGCTGTGTAGTTGTTGTTCAGGTCGCGGTTGATCGACGTGGCCAGGCCCGTCGCCACATCGGAAAGGTTCAGGGCCAGGTACGCGGTCAGGTTGCTGGCGGTTGGGTCGATCACCGTCTGGATGCGCGAGTAGTGCGTGCCCTGCACCTCGGTGCTGGTGACCGCCATCACCGTGATGATGACCGGCACGTCCCAGTTCGCCGGCGAGAAGGTCACCGTCTGGTTGGCGGCGTTGTAGTTCGCGGCGGCCGACGACACCGTGACCTGGCCGTCCGTGACGACATCGACAACGACGTTGGTGGTCGGCTGCTTGGTGAGCACCAGGGCGTAGGTGGCGGAGGCCGGGTTGCCGCCGGGGCCCTCGGCGACCACGGTGCTGGTGGTCGGCGTGTTGCCGTTCATCGGCACCACCTCGACGCTGGCGGCGTGGTTGTCGTACACCTGCACCGCCACCGACGGCACCACAATGCCGTTGTACGGGTCGCCGTCGGAGGCGTTGGCGCCCTCGGTCACCGTCATGAGGATGTTCAGGGAGCGGTCGCCGGTGGCGATGCCGTCATCCGGCGCCGTGACAGTGACGGTCTGCGGGATGAACCAGTTGGTGCGGTCGAAGATCAGGGTCACGCCGGTGGCGCTGCCGTCGAGCAGGATGTTGCTGACGCCCGCGCGCTGGTCCTGGGCCGAGAGCGGTGCCGGCGTCGCCGTGATCCGCACCGGATCGACCGGCGCCTGCGTCAGCACCACCGTGTAGCTGTTGACCACCAGGTTCTGACGCGGGTCGGTCGGCGACCAGCTGGCGCCGCCCTTGAAGATTTGCAGCGGCCCATTCGGCAGTGACACGACCACGCCCGCCGTGTCCTTGTCGGCCACGTAGGCGACGACGCTCTGGTCGTAGCTGCTGCCGAACGCCGAATCGGTGCCGGAGGCTGTGATGGTGTGGTCGATCAGGGCGCTGTAGCCGTTCAGGCTCTGGCTGACGACCGTGATGGGTTGGCCGTCGCCGGTGCCGCCGACGTTGAAGATGTCGCTGCCGAGACCGCCGACCAGCTCCACGTCCACGCCCTGCGGCGTGCTGGCGATGTCGAAGATGTCGTTGCCGGCCTGGGCGTCCACGACCAGCTTCTGGATGCCAGTGTAGGTCACGTACAGGCCGGCGCCGAAGATGCCCTGGTCGGTGACGACGTAGGTGTCGCCGAAGTCGGTGCCGACCACGACCACGGTGTTGAAGCCGGTGCCGCCGATGATGTGCACTGGGGCGGTCACGTCGTAGGTGATGAAGTTGGCGCCCTTGCCGCCGTTGATGTTCGTGAACGGCGCCTTCGGGTCGTTCGGGTTTACCTTGACGAACGCGTGGATGCGGAAGGTGTTGGTGCCGTCGCCACCGAACAGGAACAGCTCGGCCAGGTGGTTGTAGACCGTGAAGTCGCTGTCGCCCTGGCCGCCCTGGATGGTCGTCACGAAGCTGGCGCCGTTGGTCAGGAAGCCCGCGGTGGTCTGCGTCGTCTGGTAGTAGTCCAGCGGGTCCAGGCCGTTGTTGGGGTTGCTGCCGTCGCGCGGCGACTTGAACACTTCGCCGATCTGGTAAGTGTCATTCCCGGTGCCGCCGAAGATATTCGTCTTGACGAGGTTGTCATCCATCACGACCGTGCTGTTGCCGCCGCCCAGGTACACCGCCAGGCCGCCGGTCAGCGACGGGTCGTAGTTGACGCGCTCGAAGAATGAGCCCGGCCCGTCCAGCGGGTTGTTGGCGGCGTCCACCGCGTACATGGCGACCACGCCCGTCTTGGCCACCTGGTTGGCCCGCAGCAGGAAGAAGTCGTTCTGCAGCCGCGTGCCGTAGATCTGCAGCTGGTCGATGCCCAGTTCGTTCTGCGGGTTCTGGTCCTCGACGTTGATGACCGAGTTGACCGGGCTGCCGGAGGCGCCGAGCACTGCCAGGCCGATCTGGTACAGCTCGTTGCCGGTGCCGCCCAGCAGCGTCAGCGGCGCCGTGATGCCGTTGACGTAGGTTTGCTTGCCGTTCTGGTCGTAGTTGACGCGGAACACGTCATTGCCGCTGCCGCCCTCGATGGTCGTCGGCTCGCTCACCGTGTTGATGTTAAAGGTGTTGCTGACCTCATCCGGCCCGGCGACGGTCGCCTTGCTGGCCTGGATGTCGAGGAGCGGCGTGCCGCTCGTGGAGGTGCCCTGCGGCGTCGAGGCGATGTACAGGTTGTTGTGGCCGCTGCCGAGCAGCAACTGCAGCGTGTGGAAGTTCAGGTAGTGGACGCCCAGCGTCATGCCGAAGCCGGTCAGGTCCGTGGCCGTCAACTCGCCGGCGGCGCCCAGGGCGTTGCCGCTGTCGTACAGTTGCAGGGCGTCGTTGCCGCTGCCCTGGAGTGTCAACAGGCCGTTCTGCAGGCCGCTCAGAACGCTGTTCTGCTGCACCGGATCGGTGAAGCTGGTGCCGCTGCCGACGCGCACCGTGCTGCCGGCGCTGCCGCCGCCGGTGTTGATGTTGGTGTTGCCGGCGATGGTCTCGATGTTAATGGTGTTCTGACCACCGCCGCCGTTCACGTTGGTCGTCATCGCCACGGACGGGCTGCCGGCCGTGCTGTGGATCGAGTAAACGTTGCCGCCCTGGCCGAGATTCACGTTCAGCTGCTTCAGGTTGTAATACGCGATACTGCCGCTCGGGCCGAACAGCTGGCCGCGGCCGCCAACCAGCGTGGCATTGCCCGCCGTGGTGACGGTGTTGGTGATGGTGGTGGCGGTCATCTCGGCAGCGCGGCCGATGGTGTCGCCGGTGTCGTCCACGGACACCATGTCAGCGTGGTTGCTGCCGCCGTTGATCGTTAGCGGGGCCAGCACGCCGAACTGATCGCCGTTCAGCAGACGGTACTGCGAACCGGTCAACGTCAGCGGGTAGGTGGTCCCCTGGACGTTGATGAAGTTCAGCTGGCCGGGCGTCTGCATGCCGTTGGCGGCCACCTGCCACAGGCCCGCCTTGCTGCCGACCGCGATGGTGTCGGTGCCGTTGGCGTTGATCGTCGTCGGGCCGGGGACCGTTTGCAGGGCGATGTTGTCCGTGCCCTTCGCCGCGGTCGTGATGACCGTGCTGCCGGTGAAGTTGTAGGTCGAGGCCACCGTGAAGGTGTTGGTGCCAATGCCAGTCGCGACACTGACGACGCTGCTGGCCGGGTTGAGGTTGGCGAAGTAGACGGTGCCGGAGGTCGCGGCCGTCACCATCACACCGCCGCCGGTCAGGCCGGAGCCGTTCGCCGTCAGCAGGGCCACCGCCGTCACCAGCGTACCCTGGAACGTGACCGTCCACGGGCCGCCGTTGGGGCCGGTCACCGCCACGTTGCCGATGCCGATGGTCGGCAGCCCCGCCAGGGTCGATTGCACCGTCGCGGCGGTGGCGTTGAAGGCGATCGGGGCGCTGGTCTGGCCGCCAAGGCTCAGGGTGAAGCTGCCGGCCGTCGGGCTGCCGGTCAGGGTGACTTTCTGCACGGTGTTGATGGCCTGCGGCACCGCCGGGTTGTTCGGCTGCTCGGAGATGGTCACGCTCTGATACAGTTTGACCACCTGCACCGGGTCTGCGGCGGTGAAGTACGCCGGCTCGCCGCCGAGGTACAGCACCGGCTCGGTGCCGAGGTAGTAGCGCAGGTCCGTTGCGGTGTAGGTCGCCACGTCGTACTTGGCGAGCAGCACCGGTTCGCCGGCATGGTGCGTCACCGGCCGGCCATTCACGGTGATCGTCGCCAGCGTGTACAGCACCACCTGGCCGTTGACGATCAACGGCTGGTTGTTGGCGCCGACGACTGGCTGGCCGACCTGCACCGGCTCGCCGCCGTGATAGGTCTGGGCCACGCCGTTGGTCTTCACCTGAGTCACACCGTCCGCGATGTACACCGGTTCGCCGGTCATGTGGTCCAGCGGGTTGCCCTGGGCGTTCACGATGGTCGAGGCGGTGTACAGGATGGCGGCGCCCGTGGTCGGGTCCGTCTCGACATCGCCGTTGGCGTTCACCACCGGCTGGCCGACCTGCAGCGGTTCGTCGCCGAAGTAGAACTGCTCGTCGCCGGCCTGGTGCGTTGCCCGGTGCTCGATCACCACCTTGATGATGACCCTATCGGTCATCGCCAGGTGACTCAGGCTCAGGTGGTTCAGTTCCACCAGATCGTCGGCGCTGCCGTTCGGGGCCGGGACTACCGTGAACTCGCTCGGGTCCAGGTTGAACACGTTCGAGGTCGAGAGGTCGATGACGGTCAGCGTCACCGCGTCGCCGTTCTGCAGCCGGTACGGGAAGCCCTCCGATTGCAGGTCGAGCGTCGGTTGACTGCTGAGCGTCAGCGGCACATACTTCCGCTCGCCGGCGAAGTGCGTCGGGTGGCTCGCCAGCTCGGCCGCCGTCCACACCTCGACATTGCCGTCGGCGTCCAGGAGCAGCTGGTTGTTCGTGCCGACCATCGGTTGGCCGGGCAGGATCGGCTCGCCGCCGTTGTAGGTCGAGCCGGCGCCGACCAACGGCACCCAGCTGTCGAAGGTCAGCGGCGTGTACGGGTTGCCGATGTCGAGCAGGTTGCCGTTCTGATCGACCACCTGGTACACCGGGTCGCGGCGGAAGTGCAGTTCCGCGTCGTCTGGCTGGTGCTGGAAGACGCTCTGCAGCAGCAAATTGCTCACCAGCACATCCGACGTGCCCACCTCGTTGATGAGCTTGCCGGCCGACGTCAGGAACAGCGTGGTGCCGCTGATCGAGTTGATCGTGTACGAGCCGTCGTTGTGGTTCGAGTTCTGGATGAAGATCGTTTGGCCGGCCTGGAAGCCGTCCGCCGTCCAGCTGCCGCTGCTGCGGGTGATGCTGTCATGCGTGCTGCCGGCCATGAAGGTCAGCGTCGGCTGACCGGTCATCTGCACGAAGCTGGCGGTGCCGCCAGCCAGCGTGTCCGCCAGCGACAGCGTTAGTGTCTTGCCGTCGGTGCTGATGGCGGCCACGGTGTAGGTGCCGTTGTTGGCGCCTGCCCCCTGCACGAGGATGCCATTGTTGACCTGGAAGCCGTCGGCGCCCCAGTTGCCGCTGTTGCGCGTGATCGTGTCACCGCCGCTGGCGTTGTGCGTGAACGTCAGCGTCAGGCTGGCCGCGACCGCGACGTTGGTCGTCACCGGCACCGGCGCCGTGGACGTGGCGATGGTCAGCGTCAGGTCGGTCAGGGCCGTCACCGTGTAGACACCGTCGTGGCTGGTGCCGACCAGGCGAACAGTGTCGCCGGCGGTGAAGTTGTCGTCGATCCAGCTGCCGGCGTTGCGCGTGATGGTGTAGCCGCCGCTGATCGGCGCGAAGGTCAGCGTCGGGCTGCCGGTCAGGGCGCCGACCGTCACCTCGGAGGTCGTCGTCACCACGGAGCCGGTTTGCACCTGAATGCCCGAGTCCGGGCCTTCGTTGGTCAGGTGGTTCGACGTGGCCAGCGTGATCGTCGTCGCGGTGACGGCGTAGATCGTATAAGCGCCGTCGTTGTGAACGGTGCCCTGCACGACGATGATCTGGCCCGCCTGGAAGCCGTCAGTGACCCAGCTGCCGGCGCTGCGTGTGATCGTGTCCTGCGCCGGCGTGCTGACGTTGACGTTGGTCAGCGGCCCGGCATCGACCAGCTGGGCCGAACTCGTCAGGGTGATCGTCGCCGCGGTCAGGCTGGCGATGGTGTAGTAGCCGTCGTCGTGGACCGTCCCCTGCACCTGGATGACCTGGCCGACCTTGAAGCCGTCCGCGATCCAGCTGCCGCTGGCGCGGGTGATGGTTTCGCCGTTGCTGCTGAACGTCAGGGTCGGGTTGCCGGCCGGCTGGATCAGGTTGTGGTTGAACGTCAGCGTGCCGGCGGCCGAGTTGGCACCGTAGTGAATCGGGTTGCTGGCCGCGCTGCTGACGTTGTTGACCACCGGTTCGCCGCCGATGTCGCGGACGAGGTTGCCGTTGCTCTCCACGGCCAGGTCGCCGGCGTAGTGCAGCACCGGATCGCCCGCCTTGTGGACCTCCGGGTTGCCGAACGGGTCGAGCACCGGCAACTTCGTGTACAGGTCCAGCACCGGCTCGCCGCCCTTGTACAGCAGCGGCGCGCCCGTGAACGGATCCGTCACCGGTTCGCCGGCGAAGTACGTCTGGCGATCCGGGTTGCTGGCGTTGCCGTGGAAGACCTGCTGGCCGCTGGTGGTCAGCACGTCCACCGGCACCGGCACCGTCGCCAGGGTGCCGGTCAGGTTGTTCGCGTCCGCCGAGCCGGTGATGTATACCTGGCCGGTGCCCGTCGCGTCGGTGCCGCGCACTTCCACAGGTTGCAGGTATGGCATCACCTGCGTGCGGTCCACCTGGATCAGCGCCGGGAAGTTCGTCGGCGTGTTCACCTGGAAGCCGTTGTTGTCGATGTACAGCAGTTGGCGCCGACACCGAAGTCCTGCACAAAGGAGTCGTGCAGGGCGGTCTGCACCGTCGCGCCCGTGATCGTCTCGTTGTGCAGGTGGTCCGCGGCGCTCAGCGTCAGCACCTTGCCGGTCGTGTCGATGGCCGAGATTGTGTACGACCCGTTGTTGCTGTTGGTGCCGGACACATAGATGACATTGCCGACCTCGAAGCCGTCAGTGATCCAGCTGCCGGTGTTGCGCGTGATGGTGTCGCCGGCCGTGCTCACGTGCGTGAACGTCAGCGTCGTGTTCGCCGCCAGCTGCACCGGCGTCAAAATCTTCTTGCCGGCGTCGTTCAGGTAGACCGGCTGGCCGCCCTCGGTCGCCGGCTCGTCGATGATCGCCGGCGGGTTGTGGATCGTGTTGCCCGCGGCGTCGGTGCCCAGCGGCGCGAACGTCAGGTTGCCGTTGCTATCGACGTAGACCAACCCCGTGGTGACGACGCCCGGCGGGATGGTGCCGGTGTCCACCGTGCCGTTCGGCACCGGGATGATGTCCGGCGGGTTGGGATTGCTGCCGGTCATTGTCGCGGTGGTTTCGTTGCCGTTGGCGTCCAGGTACAGCAGGTGGCCGCTCACGTCGCGCTTCTGAATGCCGAACTCCTGCACGCCGGTTTCCTGGATGCCCTGTTCCTGCACCAGGTCCATGACCGGGTTGCCGCTGGCGTCCAGCACGACGCTGTGGACCTGCAGGTAAGCCGGGTTGGCGGTGAAGTTTTCCAGTTGCACGCCCGTCGCCGTCAGCACCGGCACGTTCGTGAAGTTCTGGTTCATCGGCTCGACGATGGGGGCCAGTGTCGCCCGCACGTAGGCCACCGTGTGGCCCGTGCTGTCGGTGTAATACTGCACGCCGTCGGCCGCCGTCGGGGCGGTGTTGATGAACACCGTCGGCAGGTTGTTCAGGATGCTGGCGTAGGTGGCGGTGTTGACCAGGGCGGTCGTCTCGTCCAGGTGCGTGTCGCCGTCGAATGTCACATTCGACAGGATGTTGCCGAAGTGGCTGTTGTTGGACACGTTCAGCGTGGACTGCCCCGGGCCGCCGTGGATGGCGACGGGAGCGCGGGCCTCCTGAATGTTGTAGGTGTCGTTGTGCAGGCCGCCTTCGATGTCGATGCTCATCGGCGGCGGCGGGTTCGTGACGCTGGTCGGCGTCGCGCCCAGCGTGAACGTGTTGTTCAGGGCGCTGGGCAGCCGGATGTCCAGGTGCTGCACGTCGGTCAGCTCGATGCCGTAATACGGGGCACCGTCGGCGTCGTGGCCCAGCGGCGTGTTCGGGGCGGCGTTCGGCGGGTTGATGCCGAAGCCTTCCAGGCTGTAGTAGTCGTTGAAGATCGGCAGGCCGGTCGTCGGGTCGGTCGCCTGCGTGAACACCGTCTTGCCATTCACGGGCGTCGCGCTGGCGATCTGCTGCGGAATCTGCCGCAGTTGCAGCGAACCGACGTTGTCGCCCGCGGCGGCGTTCGTCGCCAGCTGGTCGTCCACGATGACGGTGTTGCCGTTCACCTGGTTGCCGACACCGCCGTCGATCCGCAGGTGGCCCAGGATGCCGGAGATGTCGTAGACACCGGTGGCCATCAGCGCGAACGGGGCTGGCTGCACGGTGACCGGCGGCGGCGTCACCAGCTTCGTGTTCTGCACCAGCTGGCCGACCTGGTAATTGATGGCGATGTCGCTGACCGTGAACTCGACCACCGGGTCCAGGAAGGCGAAGAACGAGTTGAACTTGAAGTTAATGTTGGTCACGTTGCCGACCACGTTCGGCCGGCTCGGGTCGGTCTTGAAGTACGGCGTGAACACACTCAGGATCTGCTGCACCAGGTTGGCGTAATTCTGAGCATACGCCTGGGCGGCGTTCAGGAACTGGCTCGGGTTGAGGGCCAGCGAGAAGATGCTCGAATAGCCCAGGGCACTGAGCGGCACGTCGAAGGTCACGGCGCCGAGGTTGTAGCTGGCCGGCGAATACTGGACGGTCGGCGGCAGCGTCACCGTGAACGGCGGCGGCTGATACGTGTACGACGGCGGCGTGAACACCAGTGGCGGCGGCGTACCGCCCACATGAATCGTGTTGTCGCCAGTGCCGCCCGCAACCGTGACGAACGTGTTCTTGGCCGTGCTCAGCACCCAGATGTTGTCGTTGCCGCCGGCGCCATCGACGACGATGGACTGGATGTTCGAGAAGGTGACGATACGGCCGGCGCCCGCGACGTAGGTGTTCGTGATGATGAAGGTGTCGTCCAGCGGCGTGCCGATGACCACCAGCGTGTTGGTGCCCGGGCCGCCGATGATGTCCACCGGGGCGTTTTGCAGGTACTCGTAACGGTTGGTGCCGGTGCCGCCGAACACCGTTTCCAGGTTCGTGATCTTCTTCGAGTTGGTCGGGTCCTCACGCAGCACCAGGAACGTGTTCAGCAGGAACAGGTTGTTCCCGGCCCCGCCGTGCAGGTACAGCGTGGCGCGGTTGTGATCGACCTCGAAGTTGTCGTTGCCGGTGCCGCCGAGGACGAACAGCGGATTGCTGTTGCCGTTGGTCATCGCGGACGTGTTGGCCACCGGCACGCCGTTCGGGTACTCCAGGGTGCGGTTGCCCGGGTCGGGAATGAGCGGCACCGTGCCGACCTGGATGTTGTCGTTGCCTGAACCGAAGTTCACCACCGTCAGCGCCGCGGTGTCGTTCGACAGCACGTTGTCATTGCCGCCAAACGTGCTCACCAGCACGTCCTGCACGCCCTGGTAGGTGATGGTGCTGTGGCCCGGCTTGGTCGGATCGCCGAAGATCACCGTGCCGGTGCGTGAGGCGCCGGAGCCGGCGGCGTTCAGCGTGATGTTGTCGGCGCCGTCAGTGCCGTTGACGATGAGCTGGCTGGAGCCCGCCTGCACCGCTGCCGGCGCGATGGTGATGTTCGCGCCCGACTGGCCATCGGTGCTGATGACGTAGTTCTCGGTGTACGGGTCGGCGGTGTCGCCCATGTTGTTGAGCGTCACGCTGCCGGTGAAGGGCGTGACGTGGACAGGGACGCCGCCGACGTAGATGACGCCGTTCTTGTTGCCGACCACCAGGGTGTTGTTGTGCGCGCCACCCTGCATGATGACGTTCGCGAAGATGCCGGTGATGTCCTCAACGATGGCGCCGCTGGCGTAGTGATCGGCCAGATTGTTCGGCACCAGGTTCGGCAGCGGCGAGGCCATGAGCACGCCGTCCAGCGACGATTCGCTCGGCGGCATCGTGGTCGAGTAGGCGCCGCCGTTGGTGCCGAGGATCGAGCCGATCACATATTTGTTGCCGAACAGCGACATGTCACTGTCGTGCGTCTGGATCAGCGTGTTGGTGCTGGTCGGGCTGATGAAGGTGTCCAGCGCCCCGCCACCGACGAAGGTGTCCGAGCCCTGGCCGCCCTCAAGCGTTTCGTTGTACGGCCCGCCGATCAGCATCGAGTTGCCGGCGCCGGCGATCAGGGAGACGGCGATCAGGTCGGGGTACGTGTTGGTCGTGTCGAGCGGGTTGCCCAGGCCGCTGGCGTCGAGAATGTCGCTGCCGCCGCCGCCGTTGACCGTCAGCGTGTCGCCCTGCGAGCGGACGCTGTGGTACAGCACGATGGTGGTGATGCCCTGATCGACCACCTGCACGTCCTGCATCACATGGCTCGGGCTCGGATCGATGGCCGAGACCACGAAATGGTCGCTGCCGGTGTCGCCCTGAATGAGCACGTTCTTGGCCGTGCCATCCGGAATGAAGGTGTAGGCCGGCATCGTGACGCCCTGGCTGTCGGTCACGGTGCCGTTGGGCACCGCGGTGGCGCCGAGGTCCACCGTGATCTTCGGCACGTTGGCGTTGCGCAGCGAGCCGATGGTGACGCTGCCGGCGCTGGTGCCGGAGTCCACGTCGATCTCGGCGACGCTGTTGGCCTTGATGGCGCCCTGGAAGGTGCTGCCCTGGTAGCCGGCGACCTCAACGTTGTAGTCGCTCGGATGGGAGATCACGATGTTCTGGCCGGTCGTGTTGCTGCCGGCGGCGATGGTCACCTGGCCGCTGCTGGCCGCTACCGTCGTGGTGCCGTTCGCGGTGTTGAACGGCCACTTGATGAGCGTCTGGCCGCCGCCCGGGAAGATCGAGGCGTAGCCGCCGTTCACGTCAATCTCGCCGCCGGCCGAGCTGCCGTGGATCACATCGCCGGGGACGTAGCTGGAGATCCTCGACACGCCGGAGCCGGTCGTCACGCCGTCGCCGGTGCCGCCGTAAATGGTCGCCGGCCCGGTGCCGTAATGGACGATGTTGTCGGTGCCGGCCCCACCATAGAAGACGGAGCCCGCGGCGCTGGCCGGTCCGGTGTACAGGTAGCTGGCGGTGCCGGCGGCCTCGTTGCGCACGTCGAGGGTGGCCGGGCCGCTGCCGCTGTCGTCGAAGATGTTGTTGCCGCTGCCGCCAACCAGCGTGACCGGCACCTTGACGCCCGGATCGACGACAACGTTGTTGTTGCCGTTGCCCATGTCGCCGACGATGCCGGTCACGCCGGTGAAGGTCTGCGAGCGGCCGAACGCCGTCACCTTGATGGTTTCGCCGTTGGTGGTGCCGCCCAGGTCGTCGATGGTGTAGTCCTCATCAACCGGCGTGCTGTCGGTCGGCTCGCCGATGCCGCGCGACCCCGACCGCGGTCCGGTGTTCAGATACAGCGTGCCGCCGCTGAAGCTGGTCGGGTCGCTCTGGCTGCCGGCCAGGTAGATCGGCGCCGGGATGGTCACGTAGCCGATGGTGAAGTCCGCTCCCACGGAGATCGAGAAGAAGAAGAAGTGCAGCGTGATCCCCACGTGCAGATCCAGCGGCACCCGGCCGCCCGTGCGCAGCGCCGTCAGCGAGAAGTTGATGTCCACGCCGAACGAGATGCCGAAGATGTGGACGCTGACGCCGCCGGAGCCGGAGACCGTGAACGCATGGTCGTCCAGGCGGATGTCGAAGGTCAGGTAGCCGGACAGGCCGAAGGTGGACGAGCCCAGCGAAATCATGCCGGATACGTGCAGATGGAAGTTGCCGTTCGACTGCAGCCAGCCGTTCGCCTGCACCGTGGCCAGGCCGAAGAAGTCCATGCTGGCGTTGACGGCAATGATCCACTGGCCCATGCCCAGGTTGGTGGTGTACGTCGTCGCGTTGCCGTTGGCGTCGGTGTCCGGGACCGTGGCCGAGCCGCCGCCGACCTGGATGACGAAGCTGGCGTTGAAGTGCAGCACCGCCAGGATGTCCACCTGGCCGCTCAACATCAGGCGGAAGATGTTGGCGGGGATCATCACGTTGTTGTAGCCGCGCGTCTGGTTGGTCGTGTTGATCTCGAGCGAGCCGCTGGCGCTGATGTGGAAGATGCCGCCGAGGATGTCGAAGTCGAGCGACACGCTCAGGTCCAGCGCCAGGCCGGGGCTGCTGTCGTTGTAGATGCCGGCGAAGCCGGTGCCCGAGACGTTGAGCGGGCCGAGCTGGAACATCACGTTGAAGTACAGCTCGAAGGCGTTGTTCGAGATCATCACCATCACTTCGCCGCTGGCCTGGGCGAAGCTGCCGAAGCTCACCGAGCCCTGGATGTCCAGCAGGAAGCCCGGTTGCAGCATGTGGCCGTCCTGCGTGGTCACGGTGGCGCCGGTGGTGTTGATCTCGAAGAAGAAGCTGGCGCTGAAGGTCAACCCGACACTCTGGCCGAAGCTGCCGATGCCGGCGCTCACGTCGAGGAAGGCGAACAGGCCGGCCGACGTGACGCTCAGTTCGCCGCTCAGCTGGATGGAGCCGAGCGGGCCGAGCACGACATGGCCGTTGACCACGATGTCCATGCCGCTGGCGTTGATGGTGAACGAGAAGTAGCCCTGAATCTGCACGATGCTGGCGACCGTTAGCGAGCCGCTCATGACCAGGCGGAAGCCGCTGGCGATGGGCTGCTGCACGATCATCAGGTTGCCGTTGGCGTCCTTCTCGAAGCCGTCGAAGTTGCCGTTGGCATCCTGGCTGATGGCGAACGTCGAAACCGTCTGCGTGGTGCTGAAGGTGTTGATTTCCAGCAGGAACTGGCCGTCCAGCTGCACGCCGGGAATCTTGTTGGCGGCCAGGGCCAGGAAGACACGGCCGACGACGCCGCTCTGGCCCGGCTGGCTGCTGATGGTCACCACCAGGTTCAGGGTGCCGGTCAGGGAGCCGAGGAAGCTGATGTTGGTACTGACGGCGCCCGTGACGATCAGCTGGCCCTGCGTGGCGTTGACGCCGACGCTGATTTGCAGGAAGCCGGTCAGGTCGAGCACGCCGCCGATATTCAGGTCCGCCTGGATGGTGGCGACGATGTACACCGCTGGCTGGGCGTTCGGGTCGCGGGTGCCGTCGAGCTTGGGCACGCCGGCGAAGATGGTGATGCTGGTCGGGGCGCCCGGGGGCAGCAGCGGCAGGAAGGCGTCCGGGATCATGAACGTCTGATCCTGCAGCGTCGTGTTGAACGTCACCGTCACGGAGCCGGTGGCGCTGAAAATGCTGCCGACGTTGGGCAGGCCGATGTCGGCGCCCGCGGCGATCTTGAAGCTGCCGGCGACGCCCGGGTTCGTGCCGTCCAGGCCGGTCTTGACGATGAGCAGGCCGGTCGCCATGGCGTAGTTGATCGTGGAGCTGCCGCTGCCGAACGACAAACTGGCCGTGGCGTAAATCTCGAACTCGGTCGGGTCGATCTTGATGTAGAAGCCACCGTTCAGGTTGAGCAGGGCACTGCTGGTGCCCGGCGGCTGCAGCTTGAGCGAGCCCACCACTTCGAGGGAGAAGCTCTGGGCCGCCAGCATGTACGTCTGCGTCAGGTCGCCGCCGTCGGGGCCGATGCCCGGGAGCGTCAGCGTCTCGGTCTTCACCTGGCTCGTGGTGTTGATCTGCAGTGTGCCCGAGGCGTTGATGTAGATGCCGTACTGCTCCAGCACCGAGAAGTTCGTTTGCACCGTCGCCACGCCCCAGAACAGCGGGGCGCTACCGTCCTGCGGGTTGGTGTCGAGGATGAAGATGCCGGCGGTCGAGCCGACCGTGCCCAGCTTGTAGATGCTCATCTGGCCGGAGAAGGTCAGCGTGAACACGCTCCGCACGGTGTCGATCTCGAGCTGCGCCTGCGCCTGGACCTCCATCAGCGGGCTGGAGGTCAGGCCGGCCGCGTTCAGGATGATCGCGCCCGAGATGTTGATGAAGAACGCCTGGGCGTTGGTGATGATGGTGAACGTCTCGGTCGAGGCCATGCCGCGGTTGCCGGCGCTGTCCTTCCACGCGCCGGCGATGAAGTTCACCGTCACGGTGCCGGTGTCCCAGCTGCCGGTGAAGGTGTAGCGGTAGGTGCTGGTGGTGCCCGCGACCAGCGTCGGGTTCGGGTTGACGGTGATGTTCTCGCCGTTGGCGCCGGTCAGCGTGAACGGGGCGTTGACGATGCTGGTGGTGTCCACGGTGGCGCCTGGCGTCGGCGTGAAGGTCACGTCGATGTAGCCCTGGCCGTTGAGCGTCTCGCGGTCCACCGTCTCGCCGGCCATCGGGTTGGCCGTGGCGGCGGTGGCGCCGGCGACGATGAACGTCTCGGTCGCTTGCAGGTTGGTGGCGCCGCTGTCGTCGCTGAACTTGCCGGCCACGAACGTCACGGTGTAGGTGCCCAGGACCAGCGCGCCGGTGAACGGATAGTCGAAGGTCGCGGCGGTACCGGCCACCTGCGTCGGCGTGCCGAGCGGGACGTTGTTGCCGTTCGGATCGGTCAGCGTCACCTCGCCGCCGGCGATGGCGGCGGTGTTGATGTTGTGGCCCTGCGTCGGGTGGAACGTCACCTCGATGAAGCCCTGGCTGTTGATCTGCGTCAGGCCGATGCTGCCGCCGGCCGCCGGGTTGGTGACATCCGCCGTCGTGCCGTTGACGGTGAAGCTCTGCGTGTCCGCCAGATTGCCGGTGGCGCTGCCGCTGGTGTCGCCCTGGTCCTTGAAGGTGCCGGCGATGAAATTCACCGTGACCACGCCCGTCGTGAACTGCCCCGTGAACGCGAAGCGGTACGTGGTGCCGTTCACCAGCGTGGGTGCGGTGTTCGACAATGTGACACCCGCGGCGGCGCTGCCGGACAACGAGAACTTGGGCGCCGCGGTCGTGAAGCTGGTCGGGTCCAGAGTGTCGCCGGCCGCGGGGTTGAAGGTCACGTCGATGTAGCCACGGCTGTTGAGGGCGTTGATGTCGATGCCGGCGCCGTTGCCGGGGCTGTTGAGCGTCGCGGTGGCGCCGACCACGGTGAAGGTGAACGTGGTCACGGCGTTGGCGGTGCCGGTGACGGTGTTGCCGTTGACCATCGTGTCGGCGTCCTTGAAGGCGCCCGCCGGGATGGTCACCGTCACTGGGCCGAGCGGCCAGGTGAAGTTCGGCTGCGTGATGTCGTAGCGGAAGCGGTTGACGCCGGTACGCATCAGCGCATCAGTCATGCTCTCGCCGCTGTTCGGCACCAGCGGCGTCTCGCTGGTGGTGCCGTCCGCGTTGGTCGTCGTGACCATCGGCGTCGGCGTGCCGCTGACCGTCACCGCCGAGCCGTTGACCATGATCGTCAGCGGCGTGCCGGTCGGGTTCAGGATCGAGTTGTAGTCGAGCACCGCGCCGGTGGTGGCCATGTACTCGACATCGATGTACTGGTTGCCGTTGTCCAGGTGGCCGCTGCCGTTGATGCTGTTCACGTCCACGGTGCTGCCGGACGGGTCCGCCAGCGTGGCGGTCGGCGGCATGGCGTTCGACGCCGGCGCCGTCTCGGAGGTCGTCTGGAACGTCACCATCTGGCCGCTGGCGTTGCGGAAGCCCATCGAGATCGAGCCTTCGATGGTCAGCAGCCGCACCTGGTCGGGGATGTCTGCCAGGAACAGCACCACGACACTGCCGTTGGCGACGTGCGACAGGTCGGCGTACAGCTTGCCGCTGATGCTCAGGGCACCGTTGAAGAAGTTCAGCGTGCCGCTGATGAGGAACTTGCCATCGGTGCTAATCTTGATGAGCACCATGCCGTTGAACAGCGCCTGCGAGGTGTAGATGTCGAACACCTTGGCGCTGGCGGTAATCAGCATGGGCGAGGTGAACGCCGCCAGGAAGCCGTTCTCGCCCGGGTGTGATTGCAGCGTGATGAACTGCTGCAACACCTGCTGTTGCAGCGACGCCTGCCACTGGGCGGCGGTCTGCGATGTCGGCAGGCCGAAGTCGGAGTTGCGCAGGTCCTCGGGGTTGGTGATCGACGGCAGCGTCTTGAAGAACTCGACGCCGCCGGCGAAGTCGTCGATGGAGATGCCGGTCGGGCCGCCGATGTCGATGCCGCCGGGGATGTTCGCCTCGATGAACACATCGAGCGGCCCCAGCGCGCTCAGGCCGAAGCGGATGGTGAAGCCGGCCATGCCCGCGAAGGTGAAGCCGGCCTCCACGCCCAGGTAGAAGACGCGCTGGACCACCGGCGTCGTCGTGTCGGTGGGGTCGATGATCGTGTTGTTGGCACTGATCCGGAGCAGGCCGCCAACCAGGCCGCCGCTGATCGTGCCGCCGAAGACGTTGCCGGTGACCGTCACGCCCAGCGAACCGATGCCGATGATCGGGAACTGGCCCTGCAGCAGCAGCGACGGCTGGATCATGATGTCCGTGACCTCGCCGGAGAACGTCAGGCCGGGCACCCCCTTCAGGCCCATGACGGACGCGGACAGGTCGAGGATGAAGTCGCCCGGGTCTTGCTGGATGCCGTTGGGCCAGATCAGGCCGATCTTCTCAATCTGGATCGGCAGCCAGCTCGGCCAGCCGACGCCGCCGCCGCTCGTGGAGCCGACCGTCAGAAAGACGCCGAAGCCGGTCAGCGGCACGAAGGTGCCATCGCCCAGGAACTCGAAGTTGCGGGCCTCGCCGCCGATGCTCAGCGAGCCGATGTTGACCTGGGCCCCGACTGATATGAACGACGCCAGCGGTTGCGACGCGCTGGCGCCGGTATTAATCATCACCCCCTGGGCCGTCAGCGTCAGCAGGCTGCTGAGCTGGATCGAGAGGGTGTTGGCATAGAACTGGAAGGCGTTCACCTGGCCGTTGCTAAACGTCAACGTGGCGCGGAGGGCGTCGGTGTCGGGCGTGCCGTCCGCGTTGAGGTGGTGCAGGGCCGGGTTGTAGGTGATCGACGCGGACACCGGCTTGCCGGGCAGGAAGGTGGCGCCACCCGAGGCGAAGAAGATGCTGCCGTTGAACGTCGTGCCGCCGGAACCGCCGAAGGTCATGCCGAAGTTCTGCACGCCGATGCGCAGGTCGTTGAACGACAGGATGCCAGGGATGCTGATCGGCTGGCCCGAGGTCGGCGTGTACGTCAGCTCGGCCGTGCCCAGCTGGAAGCCGTTGGCCCGCACGACCAGACCCGGGATGGTCGGGCTGTTCGGGTCACTGGGGTTCGCGTTGAACGGGCTGATCGAGCCAGTGACGCCGAACGTCGGGAACATCACACTGGCCGACT
This sequence comes from uncultured Gemmataceae bacterium, assembly GCA_963750165.1. Taxonomy (GTDB): domain Bacteria; phylum Planctomycetota; class Planctomycetia; order Gemmatales; family Gemmataceae; genus CAVVPN01. Next base: position 685,307 of record CAVVPN010000004.1, read on the forward strand.
CGACCACGACCAGTTGCTGATCGTCCGGGATGCTGCCGGTGATGCCGAGTTGCGCCACCGCCATGTTCGCCAGGGCGCCCTGGAAGGTCACGGTGTAGCCGGTGCCGGCCGTGGTGACCTTGACGTTGCCGGTGCCGATGCCGGGCAGCGCTTCGAGGTCGCTCTGCACCGTGGCGGCGGTGGCGCCGACGGCAATGCTCGGCGTCGAGTTGCCGTTGTACGACAGCGTGAAGGCGCCGCGGGCGCTGATGACGTTGATCGCCTGCACAGCGCTGTCGCTGGCGTCGCCGGCCTTCGTGACCGTGACGCCATCATTCACGTCCGGGTTGTAGGTGACGACGATGCCGGAGGCGGTCACGTTGACCACGTTGGGCACGTCGATCTCCAGCGAGCCGACACGGAAGGTGAAGTTGCCCGGCACACTGATGCGGACGTGGCCGCTGAGCAGGCCGAACACATCGACGCCCACGTCGAGCAGGCCGAGGACGCTCGTCAACTTGGCGGTGACGCCGCTAAAGCTCAGCGTCGCCTGGTTGACGCTGACGGACAGTTCCAGGATCAAGAGGCCGTCCTGGAAGCCGATGTCCGCAATGCCGACCGACGGCCCTTGCAGGTTGAGCGGCCCAATGGTGAACGACTTGCCGGCGGTCGCCGGACCCGTGCTGGTCGCCGTGCTGGCGGTGAGCGTGAACTTCTCTGTCGAGGCGTTCATCTTGTTGCCGGCCAGGGTGCCGACGCTGTTGCCCTGGAAGTTCACATCGACTTCGCCAGGGCCGAACAGGTTGGCGTTGGTCGGGTCAGCCGGCTTCAGATAGTAGCGGTAGGTCGTGCCCGAGATCAACGTCGGCGGGCCGTCGAAGTCCGGGAAGCCGTTGCCCAGCATCGCGACGTTGGTGACGCCGGGGCCGCTCAGCTTGAATTCCTTGCCGGTGATGGTTGTCGGGTCGATGGCACTGCCGTCGCGGCTCTTGTAGGTCACGTCGATGAAGCGGCTGGAGTTCATCGTATCGACGCTGAGCGACTTGCCGTCCTTCGGACTGCTCAGCTTGGCCATCGGGCCGGCGGTCATGGTCCCGGTGCTCGGCGGCGGCGCACCCGGCGGGTCGCCGGCGACGGTGCCGTTGACCAGCGTGAAGTGGCCGGTCTGGGCGAGGTTGCCGTTGCCGCCGTTGTCCTGGAAAACGCCGGTCGCGAAGTCCACTTCCACGTCGCCGGGCTGCGTGAACGAGCCGGTGAAGCTGAAGCGATACGTGTTGATCTCGTTCGGCACCTGGGTCGGCAGCTGGTTGACCGTGACGCCGGTCACCGGCATACCGTTCTCGCTCAGCGTGACCTTCGTGGCCGTGGTCAGGATGGAGGCGCTGTTGATGCCCAGGTTGTTCGGGTCCTCGACCTGCACGTCGAAGTAGCCCTGTGTGTTGAGGGTGTTGCGGTCGAGGATCTGGCCCTCATAGGGATTGGCCAGGTCCACGCTCGGCGGCTGCACCGGGGCCGGCGGCGTCGGCAGCGTCGCGCTCACGCCATAGATGGAGAAGCTGTTGACGTAGATGTCCTGCAGCTGGAAGCCGTCGGTGCCGCCGAGGGTGAAATCGACCTGGCCGCCGACCGAGAAGGCTTGCTGGCCGTTGATGGTGATGGCCACCGAGGCGTTGCTGATGTCCACGACCACGGTGCCGTCCGGCTTCTTCGTGAACGAGACGGTGCCCTGGATGTCCAGGACGCCGGCGACGGAAATGTGGATTGTGCCGACGAAGGAAGTCACCACGGCGGCCGTCGGGAAATTCAGCATGACGGAGCCGCCGCCGCCCGGGGCCGACGGATTCGGGATGGTCAGCGTCTGGTTGATCGCCGTGCCGGTGGTGTTGACCATCACGGTGGCGCTACCGGTGACGGTGAGGCCGTCCACGCCGAGCAGGCTGATGTCGCCGGTGGCGTACAGGGCAAAGGTGCCGTTGGGGAACTTGATGACGCCGATCTGGGCGTTGTTCAGCAGCACGCCGACGGCGTTCGAGTTGATGGTGCCGTCCGGGTTCTTGTACGGGCCGGCACCGAGGAAGATCGCCAGGCCGGCGCCCGCGAAGGTCTGCACGCTCTGGCCGTTGATCGTCTGCGACGTGAAACTGATGCTGCCTTCGATGCTGACGAAGTTGGCGATGTTCAGTTCCAGGTCCGACGCGGCGGCGCCGAACAGCGGCCCGGCCCCGAGGTTGATGGTCAGCGAGTGGCCATTGACCGTGATGGTCTCGTCCACCGGCACGTTGAGCGTGCTGAACGACAGGGTGGCCGTGGCGCTGACGCTGGTGCTGCCGCTGCCGGCCATGAGCTGGCCCGAGAGGACGCCGGCGACGCCGCCGTTCTCGATGACCATGCCCCCCTCGGCGCCGGTGATGCCCTGGGTGGTGCCGTCACCGGCGAAGCTCAGGTTCAGCGCCGCGATGCGCGTGATCGTGGTGCCGTCCGGCTTCGTGTACTGGTCGATGTAGAAGTCGCCGTGCAGCGTGTGCGAACCGCCGATGGTCACGTCGGTGTTGGTCGCCGTGACGCGGACGTACGGGCCGGCGGGCAGGCCGTTGGCCGCGACCGACTGCGTGTTGATCGCCAGGCCGACCGTGGTCGTCAGCGAGAAGTAGCTGTCCACCGGCGAGCCGGCCGTCGTCAGGTTGGCGGACAGGCTGCCAGCGATGCCGCCGGACGTGACCTGGAAGCTGCCCTGGCCATTGGTCACGGTGAAGATTGGGCTGCCGCCGCTGGTGATCGTCAGGCCGACGTTACTGGCGGCCAGCGTCACCAGGGTTGTGGCGCCGCTGCCGGTCTGCGTGAAGCTGAAGTTGCCGGTCAGCGTCTGGCCGAGGATGCTCAGGCTGACGTTGTTGGCCTGCACCTGCAGGAACGGGCCGGCTGGCAGGTTCAGCGTCGTCGGCACGTTGTTCAGCGTGAACGTCTGGTTGATGGCGGCGGTGGTGTTGTTGATGTTCAGCTGGAACGTGCCGGACAGGAAGCTGCCGACCGTCACGGTCGCCTGCAGGGTGCCCGCCAGGCCGGCGCTGGTGACCAGGAAGGTGCCGCTGCCGCCGGTGACGTTGACGAACGGATTATTCGGGTCGCCCAGGCCGAGGCTGACGTTGCTGGCCGTCAGCACCAGCCGCTTGACGCCCGCGGTGGTGTTTTCCTGGAAGCCGAAGTTGCCCTGCAGCGTCTGGTTCAGCACGGTCAGGCGGACGCTCTGGCCCGTGACCGTGACGCTCTCGGTGTTGGCCGGGGCAGTCACCGTGATCGGGTTGCCGTTGACGTCGTTGAACGTCTCGTTCAGGGCGGTGCTGTTCGTCTTGGCGATGGACACCGCGAAGTTGCCGGCGAAGGTGATGCCCGGCAGCGTCAGGCCGATGGTGGCGCTGAGCTGGCCGGCGAAGCCCGAGTCGTCGATCACCAGGTAGCCGCTGGCGTTGCTGACGTTGACGAAGTTGGCAGTGTCGTTGCCCAGGCTCAGGCTCAGGTTCGCCACGGTGATGCGGATGACCGGGTGGCCGGCGGCGTTGTTGGACTGCTCGAAGGAGAAGCTGCCCGACAGGCCCTTGCCCGCGACCGTGACCGACACCGGGTTGCCGACGATGCGGATGAACGGCCCGGCCGGCAGGGTCAGCATGAACGTTTGGCCGGCGCCCGTGAACGTCTGGCTGACCGCGGCCGACGTGGTGTTAATGTCCAGCGTCAGGTTGCCGTTGAAGGCCAGCGGGATGTTCGTGGTCGCGATGGTGCCGCTGACCTGGGCCGCCACGCCGGCGGACGTCACCAGCAGGGCGCCGGTGCCGGTGAAGGTGACGAACGTCGTCGCCGTGCCGATTTGCAGCGTCAGGCCGGGGTTGCCCAGGGCGTTGACGGCGAAGGCGGTGCTGCCGTCCGCCTGTGTGTAGCGCTCGAAGGTGAAGTTGCCCTTCACCGCCAGGCCCATGAGTTGCAGCGACAGGTTGTCCACTTCCAGGCGGAAGAACGGCCCGGCCTGGATGTTCAGCGGCGGCAGCACCACGCCGTCGAGGGTGAACTGCTGGTTGACGGCCACGGTCATGGTGCTGACGGTGACAGTCACCTGGGCGCTGCTGGACAGGCCCAGGGCGGCGACGTTGAGGCTGACCGTGCCGGACACCGTGCCCGCCACGCCGGCGCTGTTGACCAGGAACTCCAGCGTGCCGTTGCTCACCTGGAGATAATTGCTGGCGTTCAGGCTGAGCGTCAGGCCGATGTTGCTGCCGCTGACGAGGATCACCGGGTTGCCGCTGGCGTCCAGGGTGCGCTCGAACGAGAAGTTACCCGAGAGCGTCTGGCCGAGGATGGTCAGGCTGGCGTTCGTGACCGTGACGTGGACATACGGCCCGGCCGGCAGGTTCAGCGTGACGGTGCTGCCGTCGGCCAGCGTCAGGGTGTCGTTGACGGCGGCGGTGGTGTTGTTGATGGCGACGCCGAAGGTGCCCGTGACCGTGACGCCCGGGATGTTGATCACGACCGTGGCGCTGAGCTGGCCCGCGAAGCCGGCGCTGGTCAGCAGGAAACTGCCCTGGCCGTTCGTGACCTGCACGAAGTTGGTGGTGCCGTTGCCCAGGTTCAGGCTGACATTGCTGGCGGCCAGGCGGATGACCTGGTTGTGGCTGGCGTCGGTCACCTGCTCGAAGGCGAAGTTGCCCGTCAGCGTCTGGCCGGCGATGTTCAGCGTCAGGCCCTGGCCGGACACCTGCAGGAACGGCCCGGCGGGTTCCGTCAGGTTGACCGTCTGCGTGCCCAGGGTCAGCGTCTCATTGACCGCCATGCTCGTCTGGTTCAGGCTGATGCCGAAGGTGCCGCTGAAGCTGACGCCCGGCACGTTCAGGGCGACCGTGGCGGACAGGCTGCCGGCGATGCCGGCCGACGTGATGACCAGGTAACCGTGGCCGTTCGTCACCGACACTGCGGGCGTGCTGCCGCTGCCCAGGCTCAGCGACACGTGATCGGCGGTGATCAGCGTGACGGGGTTGCCGGCGCCGTCGTTCATCTGCTGGAAGGCGAAGTTGCCCGTCAGCGTCTGGCCGAGGACGTTGAGCGTGATGCCGGTGCCCTGGACCTGGACGAACGGCCCGGCCGGCAGGCTGGTGGTCTGCGTGATTGGGGCCGTCGTGACCGTCGCGGTGGCGGTGCTGTTGATGAGCATCAGCGCCGCGGCGATGGCGGCCTGCACGTCGGCGGCGCTGGCGCCGAACGGAATCGGCGTCGTTTGCTGGCCGCCGACGGTCAGCGTGTAGGTGCCGCCGTTGGCCGCCACCGAGATCTGGTAATTGTTGCCGCTACCGCTCAGGCCGAGCGCCGGCAACGGCACCAGCAGCGAGCCGTCCAGGCTCAGCACTGGCTCGGACATGTTGGCGAGCGTGCCCTGGAAGGTGATGGTGTAGGTGCTGCTCGACTGCGCGACCGCCACATTGCCGCTGCCGATGCTCGACAGGCCAACGAGGGCGGTCTGCACCTGGGCGGCGGTCGCGTTGTAGGCGAGCGGGGCGGTGGTCTGACCGTTGAAGGTCAGCGTGAAGGTGCCGCCGCCGGCGACCACGGACACCTGCTGCACCTCGCTGACCGTCGGGCCGCCCTGCGTCGTGATGGTGACGTTCGTCGAAGGCGGCCGGCTGACCGCGACGAGGGCGGAGCTGTTGAGCAGCAGCGCTGCCAGCGTCTGGTTGGCGAGCGTGCCCTGGAAGGTGACCGTGTAGGTGTTGCCCGATTGCGTGACCGTGACATTACCGGTGCCGATGTTGCTCAGCGCCGCGAGGGCGGTCTGCACCTGGGCGGCGGTCGCGTTGTAGGCGAGCGCCGCGGTGGTCTGGCCGTTGAAGCTCAACGTGAAGGTGCCGCTGCCCGCGGCGACGGTCATCTGCTGCACCTCGCTGGCGCTCGGCACGCCCGGCGTCATGATTGCCACGACCGCGGTCGCCGTCAGGGCGGTGCCGTTGATGGTCAGCAGCGGCTGCGTCGGCGTGGCCAGGCCGTTGACGAAGGTGATCGTGTAGACCGTGGCGGTGCCGGTCGTCGTGGCAGTGACACTAACGTTGCTCTGGTTCTGGAGGTTGCGGCCGATGTTCGACAGCGCCACCAGGGCGCCCTGCACCGTCGCGGCGCTGGCGTTGTAGGCGATGGGGGCGGTGGTCTGACCGTTGAAGCTCAGCGTGAAGGTGCCGCCGCCCGCGTTGACCGTCACCGTCTGCGCGTTGCCGGTCGCGGCCGCCACGCTGGCGATCTGGCCGTTCGCCAGCAGGTTCGCGCCACTGACGGACAGGACCGGCAGGTTCAGATTGGCGAGCGTGCCCTGGAAGGTGATCGTGTAGACGTTGCCCGTCAGCATGACCGCCACGTTGCCGGTGCCGATGTTCGACAGCGCCGCCAGGGCGCTTTGCACGGCGGAAGCGCTGGCGTTGTAAGCGATCGGGGCCGTCGTCTGGGCGGTGCCGGTCGGCGTGGCCTGGAAGCTCAGCGTGAAGGTGCCGCCGCCGGCGATCACCGTCACCGTCTGCACAGCACTGGTCGCGGGCTGACCAGCCGTGACGCGGTTGGCGGTCGCCTGCGGTTGCAGGCCGCTGTTGCTCGCGGCCAGCGTGCCGGTGACGCCGTTGAGGAAGGTAACCGTGTAGGCGTTGCCGGTCAGCGTGACCGTGACGTTGCTGGCGCCAACGCTGGACAGGCCCTGCAGGGCGGACTGCAGCGCGCTCGCGGCGGAGCCGACGGGGATCGGGGCGGTGGTTTGATTGCCGAAGGTCAGCGTGAAGGTGCCGCCGCTCGCCTGCACCGTCACCGTGTCAACGCTGGTCGGGCTGCTCGTGCTCGGCGTGACCGCTACCGTCGGCGTGCCGGTCACCGGCAACAGCGCCGTCGTGGTGGCGGTCAGCGGCAGCAGGTTCTGGTTGCCGAGTGTGCCCTGGAAGGTGATCGTGTAGACGTTGCCCGCCTGCGTCACCGTGACGTTGCCGCTGCCGACGTTGCTCAGGGCGGCGAGGGCATTCTGCACCGCGGTCGCGCTGGCGTTGTAGGCGATGGCGGCGGTGGTCTGCGGCGTGTCATTGGCGTTGGCCTGGAAGGTCAGCGTGTAGGTGCCGCCGCCAGCCGCCGTCACCGTCACCTGCTGGACGTTGTTCTGCATGTTGCCGCCGGCCGTCTGCGTTGTCGCCGTCACGGTCGGCGTCGGGCCGGTCAGGTTGGCGGTGTTGACGGTCAGCAGGGCGAGGCTCTGGTTGGCGAGCGTGCCCTGGAAGGTGATCGTGTAGGTGTTGCCCGTTAGCGTCACCGCGACGTTGCCAGTGCCGATGTTGCTCAGGGCCGTCAGGGCGTTCTGCACGTCGGACGCCGCCGCGTTGAAAGCAAGCGCGGTCGTGGTCTGGCCGTTGAAGCTCAGCGTGAAGGTGCCGCCGCCGGCCAGCACGGTCAGCGTCTGCACCTCGCTCTGGCTGCCGCCCGGCGTCTGAACGGCGACGCTGGCCGACGGGTTGACCTTGAGGTTCGTGCCGTCAATCGCCAGGGCCGACACGTTCTCGTTCGCCAGCGTGCCCTGGAAGGTGACGGTGTAGGTGTTGCCCGCCAGCGTCACCGCGACGTTGCCGTTGCCGATGCTCGACAGGCCGGTCAGGGCGGTCTGCACCTGGGCGGCGGTCGCGTTGTAGGCCAGGGCCGCGGTGGTCTGGCCGTTGAAGCTCAGCGTGAAGGTGCCGCCGGTGGCGACCACAGTCACCGTCTGCACCTCGCTGGTGCCGGCGTTGCCCGGCGTGGTGACGGCTACCGTCGCGGTCAGGCCGCCGGACAGGTTGGTGCCATCGGCGGTCAGCGTCGGGGCGGTGCCGCCCGCGAAGGTCACGGTGTAGGTGTTGCCGATGGTGATGCTCTGCGTCACCGGCGCGGTCAGCGTGTTGAACTGCGCCTGCAGCGTGCCGCCCAGGGTGACGCCCGGCACGTTCACCGCCACCGTGCCGCCGATGCTGCCGTCCAGGCCGGCGGACGTGATCAGCAGGTTGCCGCGGCCGTTGGTGATCGACACCACCGGCGTGCTGCCGCCCAGCGTCAGCGCCGCGTTCGCCACCGACAACTTCACCAGGCGGTTGCCGCTGCTGTCGAGCGTCTGCTCGAAGGTGAAGTCGCCGCTCAGCGACTGCTGCAACAGCGTCAGCATGACACCGGTGCCGGCGACGCGCACGTACGGCCCGGCCGGCAGGTTGAACGTCTGGTTGACGCTACCCTGCGTCACCGTGATGGCGTTCTGGTTGCTGGTGAACAGGGACTGCACGGCGCTGAGCACGTCGGTGTTGCTGGCCCGCACGGAGATTGGGGCGGTGGTCTGATTGTTGGCAGTCAGCGTGAAGGTGCCGCCGCTGGCGACCACGGAGACGATGTACTGGTTCGCCCCGGCGCCCGGCGTCACGGTCAGCATCTGCAGGCCGACGGCGCCGGTGCCGCTGGCGGTCGGCGCCGCGGTGCCGGCCGGCAGCGTGATGGTGTAGGTGTTGCCGACCGGGAACGTCACCTGCACCGGCTGGCCGGTCTGGTTCAGGGCCAGGCTGAAGTTGCCGCCAAGGGTGACGCCCGGCACGTTGACGTTGAGCGTGCCGTTCAGGCTGCCGACCAGGCCCTGGGCCGTCAGGTTCAGGAAGCCGACGCCGCCGGTCAGGCTGACGAAGGTGTGCGTGCCGTCGCCGAGGCTGATGCTGAGGTTGGCCACCGTGACGCTCACGACCTTGTTGCCGTTGCCGTCGGTGGACTGCTGGAAGCTCAGATCCGCCGTGAACTGCTGGCCGAGCAGATTCACCGCCAACCCGGTGCCGGCGATGCGCACGTACGGCCCGGCCGGCAGGTTCAGGCTGAGCGTCGTCGTGCCGACCGTCAGCGACTGGTTGACCGCCACCATGCCGGTGTTGACCTGCACGGTCAGGTTCGCCAGGCTCAGGCCCGAGATGGCGACGCTGCCGCTGACCTGGCCCGCCAGGCCGGAACTGCTGATGACGAAGAAGCCCTGGCCTTGCGTCAGGCTCGCCACCGGGGTCGTGCCGGCGGTGAAGGTCAGCGACACGTTGTTGCCGCCGAACATCAACTGCTTCGTTGGCGGCGCTGCCGAGTTGGCCGCGGCGGGCAGCGTCACCTGCTGGAAGGTGAAATCGCCGGTCAGTGTCTGGCCGAGCACATTCAGGCTCAGGCCGTTGGCCTGGATCAGCAGCAGCCCGGACTGGATGGTGATATTCGCATTCGTAGCCGGGTTCGGCAGCGTCACGGCGCCGGCGGTCGAGTTGAGTTCGAGCAGCAGGTTGCCGAGCGTCAGGTTGGCGAAGCCGCTGACGTTGAGCGTGCCCGAGGCGCTGAGAACGGCGGCGAGGCCGGCGTTGCTCGAGCTGCACCGAACCGTTGATGGCTGTCAGGCTGACGTTGTTCGAGCTGTCGCCCAGCGTCAGGGTGCCGTTGGCGACCGTCGCCAGGAAGGTGCCGGCCTGGGCGCCCTGCGTGAAGGTGAAGTCGCCCGTCAGCGTCTGACCGAGGATGCTCAGGCTCAGGCCGGTGCCCTTGAACAGGGCGTAACTGCCGCCGGACTGGGCCGGGGCCGGGACGGTGACGGCCGCGTTGAACGGGTCGGTCCAGGCGGTGGTGCCGTTGTTGAACTGCACCGTCGCCATGCCGGAGAACGAGGCGGCGGACAGGCCGAGCAACTGCACCGTGCCCGTGGCGTAAACGCCATAGTGGCCGTTGGCCAGTTGCTCCACGTCCACCGTGGCGTTCGCCAGCAGGACGCCGCGGGCGGCCGGGTTCATGGCGCCGCCGGGCAGCGTCGCCGGGCCCTGGCCGAGGAAGATGCTCAGGTTGGTGCCGTGGAAGGCGCTGTGGCCGTTGACGTTGCTGAACGTCACCGAGCCCTCGATGGTCGCGAACGGCGGATTGCCCAGGCTGATGTTGCCCGAGCCGGTGATCTGGAACACGTCGCTGCCGTCCGGGAACACGATCGACAGCGTCTGGCCGCCGACGGTAATCATCTCGTTAACCGGCAGCTTGGAGTTGTTCATCTGCAGGCCGATGCTGGCGTTGGCGCTGACGCCGCCGCCGCTGGCCGAGGCGGTGCCCGACAGGAAGCCGGCCAGACCGCCGGAGCCCGGCACCGTCGGGTCGGGCGGCAGCAGCACGAAGGCGCCCTGGCCGCTGCCCAGGTGCTGGCCGTTGAACGTCAGGCTGACGTTGGTCGCGGCGACGCGCGTCACCGTCCGCGTCACCGGGTTGGCGGTGCCGGCGCCGGAAACCGTGTCGGTTTGCTGGTCGAGGAAGAAGTTGCCGGTGATGGCGACGCCCGCGCCGCCGCCGGAGCCGAGCGTCAACGTTGCGCCGTCGGCCTCGACGCGCACGAACGGCCCGGCCGGGATGTCCACTTCCATCGTCTGGCCTGGCAGCGTGTTGGCCGGGATGGTCGCGTTCACCATCGACGTGTTGAGCGCGATGTCCAGGGTAGTCGCGGCCAGTGTGATGGCGCCCGGCAGGCTGAAGGTGGTGCCGCTCAGCGTCAGTTCGCCGGCGACGCCCGCGCTGGTGATGACGAAGAAGCCGTTGGCCCCGGAGACGCTCAGGATCGGGCTGCTTGGGTTGCCGAGCGACAGCGACACGCCGGTGAACGCCGCAGTGATGACCTGGCCGACGTTCGGCTCCGTCACCTGACGGATGGCCACGGTGGTGGCGCCGAGCTGCTGGCCGAGGATGTTCAGGCTGAGATTGCTGCCGTCGATCTCCAGGCTGTTGGCGGCCAGCGTCGCGGTGATTGGGGTGGTGAGGGTCTGCGTCGCGCTGGTCGTGTTCAGCGACAGCGTGAAGGTGCCGGCGAAGGTCACCTGCGACACGTCCACCACGACGGTCGCCGCCACCACACCGTAAAGGCCGGCGGCGGTGATGACGAACTGGCCGTTGATGCCGGTCGCTCGCACCAGTGTCGTGCCGCCACTGCTCAGGCCGATCTCGCCGTTCGTGACCGCCACGGTGATGAGGTTGCCCAGCGCCGGGTTGCTCGGGTTGACCTGCTGCTGCTGGAAGCTGAAGTTGCCGCTCAGCGTCTGTGTCACCCCGCCGAGCGTCAGCATCAGCGACACGTTCGACGCATTCACCTCGACGAACTTGCCCGCCGGCAGGTTCAGCGTCACCGACGACGTGCCGACCGTGAAGCTGTCGTTGACCGGGCTGGTCGTGGTGTTGATCGCCACCGTGAAGGTGCCGCTCAGCGCCACGTTGGGCACGTTCAGCGCCGCGGTCGCGGTCAGGCTGCCGGCCAGGCCGCCGGACATGAGCAGGAAATCGCCGCTGCCGTTCGTGACCGACAGCAGGTTGCTGGAGCCGTCGCCCAGCGTCAGGCTGACGCCGCTGGCGCCGACATGCACCACTGGCTGACCGTTGACGGTGTACTGCTCGAAGAGGAAGTTGCCGGTCAGCGTCACCGCGCCGGCGATGGCCAGGCGGACGCCGGTGCCGCTCACCTGCAGCAGCGGCCCGGCCGGCAGGGTCAGCGTCGCCGTGGTGCCGCCGACCGTGAACGTCTGGTTGACGGCCGTCGTGCCGGTGTTCAGCGTCAGCCCGAAGGTGCCTGCGACCGACAGGCCCGGCACGTTGACCGCGACGGTTGCCGACAGCTGACCCGCCACGGTGCCGTTGGCGATAACGAACAGGCCGGTGCCGCCCGTCACGCTCACCAGGCCGCCCGCGAGCATGAGTTGCACGTTGCTGGCGGCGATCTTCACGACCGGCGTGCCGTTCGCCCCGGTCGCCTGCTCGACGCTGAAGCTGCCGCTCAGCGACTGGCTCAGGACCGTCAGCGTGCCAGTGCCGGCGATCTGCAGGAACGGCCCGGCGGGCACAGCCGTCGGCAGCAGCGTGCCGGCGGCGAACGCGGTCATCGAGTTGTTGAACACCAGCGCCAGCGAGCCGGTCAAGCTGACGCCCGGCAGGGCCACGCTCACGGTGCCGCTGACGCTGCCGGCGGCGCCCTGGCCGTTGAGGTAAATGTCGCCCTGGCCGTTGGTCAGGCTCAGCACCGGCGTCGCGCCGCCGAGGCTCAGGGCGGCGTTGCTGACGGCGACGTGTACATCCTTCTGGCCCTGGGCGTTGGTGCTCTGCTCGAAGCTGAAGTTGCCGCTCAGCGTCTGGCCGACGATGTTCAGGCTCAGGCCGGTGCCGGACACCTTGAAATACGGCCCGGCCGGCACGGTCAGCGTCACCGGCGTGGTGCCGACCGTGAACGTCTGGTTGACCGCGGCTGTCGTGGTGTTGAACGCCAGCGCCACGCTGCCGCCGACGCTCACGCCGCCGGCCATCACGGCGATGGTGCCACTGACCTGACCCGCGATGCCAGCGGAGGTGATGAGCAGCGTGCCCTGGCCCTGCGTCAGTTGCAGCAGCGGGTTGGTGCCGTCGGTCAGCGTCAGCGTCAGGTTCGCCACGGTGACGCTGGTGACGCCGGTGCTCTGCTGGAAGGCGAAGTCGCCGGTCAGCGTCTGGCCGAGCAGGCTGAGCGTCACGCCGGTGCCCATCACCTCGACGTACGGCCCCTTCGGCACGTTCAGCGTCACGGCCTGGCCGCCGACGGTGATCGACTGATCGACCGCCTGCACGGTGTTGTTGATGGCGAGGCTGAACTGGCCGCTGAAGTTGACCGGGGCGCCCGGGACGGTGATGGCGACGTTGCCAGAAATCTGGCCGGCGACACCCGTGCTGGTGAGGAGGAAGGCCCCCTGACCGTTGGTCAGGCTGACGATCGGGGTGCTGCCCGCGGTGAAGGTGAGGCTGGCGTTGCTGATGCCGACCACGGTGGAGGTGGTCGCGCCGGTCGTGGTTTGCTGGATGGCGAAGTCGCCGGTCAGCGTCTGCCCGAGGACGGACAGCGTGACACCGGTGCCGGAGATTTGCACGAATGGCCCGGCGCGGACGTTAATCGTCAAGTTGACGTTGTCGATCGGCAGCACCTCATCGACGGCCGCCGGGGTCGTGTTGATGGCGACGCCAAAAGTGCCGCCGAAGGTCACACCCGGCACACTCGCCGCCACGGTGCCGCTGAACATGCCCGCCACGCCGGCGCCCGTCGAGATCAGGGCGCCCTGGCCGCCCGTCAGCATCACCGCGCCGCCGCCCAGCGACAGCGTCACGTTGCTGGCGCCGATCTCCAGCTGGGTGCCGCTCGCGGTCGTCACCTGGTTGAAGGCGAAGTTGCCCGTGAGCGTCTGGCCGAGGACGCTCAGCTGGGCGTTCAGGGCCTGGAAGCTGGTCACCAGGTCGCCGGTGGCGAACGTGATCTGCACGCCGCCGGTGCTGCTGCCCGGGATCGACAGGAACTGGTTGATCGGCTGACCGGTCGTGTTCACCAGCACGCTCGCGGTGCCGGCGATGGTGACGCCGCTGATGCCGACGATCTGCACACTGCCGCTGGCGTTCAGGGCGAAGGTGCCGTTGCCGAACTCCATGACGCCGACCTCGGCGTCGCCGATGAGCACGCCGGTCGCCAGCGGGTTGAGGTCGCCGTTGGCCAGCAGGGCCGGGCCCTGGCCGAGGAAGATGCTCAGGTGATCGCCCGCGAACACCTGCACTGACTGACCGTTGACCGTCTGGCTGCTGAAGCTGACGTTGCCCTGCAGCGTCACGAAGTTGCCGATGTTGATCGTCAGGTTCGACACCGACACCGCGAACAGGTTGCCCTCGCTGGCGCCGAAGTTGATCGCGATGCTCTGGCCGTTGACCACGATCGTCTCGTTGACGGCCCCCGGCGTCGTGTTGATGCGGAGCAGGATGTTGCCGCCCGCCGACACGCCGCCGCCGCTAACCGTCGCGGTGCCGGACAGCACGCCCGCGATGCCCGTCGTGTTGACGCCTTGCAGACTCGTCGTGATCTCGACCAGGCCGCCCTGTCCGTTCGTCAGCGACACCGAGCCGCCGCTGACCGTGACGTGCGCCAGGCCAATGCTGAGGACCTGGGTGCCGTTCGGGTCCGTCTGCTGTTGGAGGAACAGGTCGCCCGTCAGCGTGTAGGTCGTGCCGCCGACCGAGATGGTCGCGTTCAGGTTCGTCACCATCACCCGCAGGAACGGCCCGGCCGGCAGCGTCAGCATCTGGCCGCTGACGAACGGCTCGGAAACCGCTTGTGAGGTGGTGTTGACCTGGATGCTGATGTTGCCGGTAATCGAGGCGAAGCCCGGCAGGCTCAGCGTCGCGTTGGTGCTGAAGGAGCCAGCGATGCCCTGCGGGTAAACGATCAACTCGCCGTTGCCATCGGTAATGTTCACGAGGGGCGTGCCGCCGACGGTTAGCTGGACGTGCAGGTTGGCCACCGTCGCCTTGACCACCGCGGCGCCCGTCGAGTTGGTGCCCTTCTGGAAGGTGAAGTCGCCGCTGATCTGCTGGCCGGCGACGGTCAGCGTCACGCCGGTGCCCTGGATTTCCACATACGGCCCCATCGGCACCGACAGCGTCACCGGCGTCATGGTGCCGGGGACGGTGAAGCTGGCGTTGACCGCGTTGCCGGTGGTGTTGACCAGCACGCTGAGCGTGGCGCTCAGGCTGACGCCCGGGACACTGACGCTCACGGTGCCGCTGCCCTGGCCGGCGATGCCCGCGGGGGTCAGCACGAAGTACGCCGAGCCGTTGCTGAGCGTCACCAGACCGCCGCCGAGCGACACGTTCAGGTTGGCGACGCTGATGCGGACTTCCGTCTGGTGCGTGGTCGCGTCCGTCGTCTGATCGAAGCCGAAGTCGCCCGTCAGCGACTGGCCGAGCACCATCACCGTCAGGCCCGTGGCGGCGAAGCGCACGAACGGCCCGGCCGGCACGTTCAGCACCACCGAACCCGTGCCCACCGGGATCGTCTCGTTGACCGCCTGGCTCGTCTGGTTGATTTGCAGCGTCAGGTTGCCCATCACCTGCACGCCCGGGATGTTGACCGTCAGCGTGCCGGACAGCTGGCCGGCGACGCCCGCGGCGGTCAACACCAGGCTGCCCTGGCCGTTCGTCAGTGAGACGTAAGGGTGAATCACCTGCACCACGGCGCCGGTGCTGTCCGTCTCGGCGTTCAGCCGGCCGCTGCTGGTCAGTGTCAGCACGGTGTCCGTGACCGCCGCGACAGTGTAGGTGCCGTTGTCCGCGCTGGTGCCGGTGACCAGGATGGTATTGCCGACCTGGAAGCCGTCGCTGTTCCAGCTGCCGGCGCTGCGGGTGACGGTGTCGCCGCCAGTCAGGGGGGCGAACGTCAGCGCCGGACTGCCGGTCGCCTGGGCGCCGCCGCTGGTGTCGCCGAGCACGAAGTTCACGTTGCTGGCGGCGACGAGGACCACCGGGTTGGCGTTGCCGTCGGTCATCTTCTCGAAGGTGAAGTTGCCCGTCACGGCCTGGCCGGCGACTGCCAGCTGAATGTTGGTGCCGGCCACTTGCAGGTACGGCCCGGCCGGCAGCATCAGCGTCACCGCCACGCCCGCGACCGTGAAGGTCTGGTTGACCGCAGCCGTTGTCGTGTTGATCTGCAGGCTGAACTGGCCGCTGAAGTTCGCCGCGGGGATCGACACCGTCGCGCTCGAGCTGGCCCGCCAGGCCGGCGGCGCTCGCCACGAAGCTCCCCTGACCCTGCGACACCACCACCAGGTTCGTGCCGCCGGACGCGAACGTCAGGCCCACGTTTGTGGCCGCCACGCTGATGAGCGAACTGCCGTCGGGCTGCGTCAGTTTCTCGAAGGCGAAGTTGCCCGTCAGTGTCTGGCCGAGGATGCCGAGGCTGACGTTCTGGCCCGAGACGTGGACGAAGGGCCCGGCCGGCACGTTAATCGCCGTGCTGCTGCCCGCCGGCATGAAGCTGACCGCCGCCGACGTGGTGTTGAGCGCCAGGTCGAACTGGCCGCTGAACGTCACCTGCGGGATGTTGACCGCCACGCTGGCGCTGAAGTCGCCGGCCAGGCCGGCGCTGGTCACCTGCAGCGCGCCGCTGCCCTGCGTCACCGACACAATGGGGGTGCTGCCGGAGCCCAGCGTCAGGCCGACGTTGCTGCCCTGCACCACCAGCGACTGGAACTGGCCCTGGGCGGTCGTCGTCTTCGTGAAGCTGAAGTCGCCCGTCAACGACTGGCCGAGCACCGAGATCGTCAGGGCGGTCGCGGTGAAGGTATCGACCTGGTCCGTGGTGCTGAAGCTGAGCAGGACGTTCTGCGTCGTGCCCGGGATGCTCAGCGTCTGGTTGACCGTCTGGCCGCTGTCATTGACGCGGACGTGGGCGGTGCCGCTGACCGTCACGCCGGTGACGCCGAGCAGCTGCACCGTGCCGGTCGCGTCCAGGGCGTAGGTCGCAGTGCCGCCGCTGGTGAACTTGATGACGCCGATGTTGGCGTTGGCCAGGTACAGGCCCGTGGCGCCCGGGTTGATGTCGCCGTTGTCCAGCGTTGCCGGGCCCTGGCCCAGGAAGATGCTCAGTCCGGTGCCCGCGAACTCCTGCACCGCCACGCCGTTCAGCGTCGTGTTGGTGAAGGACAGGCTGCCGCCGATGGTGATGAAGTTGTCGATGTTGAGCGTCAGGTTGGCGCCATAGAACTGCGTGAACGCACTGCCGCCCGAGGCCACCTCGTTCGGCCCGAACAGGATGTTGACGCTGTGGCCGCCGATGGCGATGGTCTCGTCCACGGCGTTCGGCGTCGAGTTGATGCGGAAACCGATGTCGCCGCCGGCACTGAAGCCCGGCACACTGGCCGGCGGCGTCATCACCATCCCGGACAGGAAGCCGGCGACGCCCGCGGTGCTGATGATGAAGCCGCCCTGGCCGTTGCCCAGGACGTTGCTGCCGCTGACCGCCAGCGTGATGCCCGTGGCGGCAAAGCGCGTCACCGTGCCCTGCCCCGCCACCGTCGTCTGGTCGAAGCTGAACGAACCCATCAGCGTCGCCGCGCTGCCGACCGTCAGCGACGCGCCAATCGCGGTCACGCGGAAGAACGGCCCCATCGGCTCGACCAGTGGCTGGCTGGCGCCGGTGATCGTCTCGTTGACGGCGACCGGCATCGTGTTCACGTCGATGACAACGCTGGTGGCGGTCAGCGTCACGCCCGGCACCGCGAAGCTCGCCGTCACCGCGAAGTTGGCCGCGATGCCCTGCGCCGTCAGCAGGAAGGTGCCGCCGCCGTTCGTCACGTTCACGAAGGTGGTGCCGCCGGCCGCCAGCACCAGCATCAGGCCGTTCACCGAGAACGTCACCACCTTGCTGCCGTCGGTCGCCGTGGTCTGCACGACGGTGAAGGTGCCGGTGGGGGTCAGACCGATGGTCTGGCCGGCGATGCTCAGGCTCACGCCGGTGCCGGAGACGCGGACGTAGTTCGGGGCCGTGATCGTGTTCACGTCGATGGTGAACGCGCCGGCCAGCACCTGCACGCTCGGCAAATTGACGGCCAGCGTCGCGGTGATGCTGCCCTGGATGCCGTTGCTCTGGACCGTCAACATGCCCGAACCGGTGGCCTGGACCAGCGTGTTGGTGCCGTCGCCCAGGCTCAGCACCACGTTGCTGGCGGTGACCATCAGGACATGATTGACGTTGTCCTCGCTGAAGCTGAAGTCGCCGCTCAGCGACTGGCCGGCGGCCGTCAGCATCAGCCCGGTGCCGCCGAAGCGGTTGCTGTTGGCCGGGACGCTCAGCGTCTGCGTCACGCCATTGACCGTGATGCTGCGGTTGATGTCCGTCGTGAAGGTGCTGCGCTGGAAGCTCAGCGTGCCGGACAGGCCCAGGTGCTGGATGCCGACCAGTTGCACGCTGCCGCCGGCCTGCACCGCGATTCCGCCGGGGGCGATCAGCATCGCCAGGCTGGCGCCGCTGACCTGCACGCCGACGTTGTTGGCCCCGACGAAGATGCTGACGCCGGTGGCCGCGATCAGCACTTCGGTGAAGTCGTCCGCGGTGCCGAGCACACCGTCGGGGCCGGGGTTGGTCGATTGCTGGATCGCGAAGCTGCCGGTCAGCGTCACGCCGGCGACCATCAGGCTGACGTTGTCGGCGCCGAAGCGGCTGGTGCCGGCCGGCACGGTCAGCGGCGTCGAGGTGGCGCCGATGGTGACCGTGTGCGCGGCGCTGGTGGTGGTGTTGCGCTGGGCGTGCAGGTTGCCCATGAAGGTTACGCCGCTGATGCCGACGACGCTGGCGGCGCCGCTGGCGTCGAAGTCGTAGGTGCCGTCGGGCTCAATCACGGCCAGCAGGGTGCCGCCGGTCACCTGCACGCCCAGCGTCAGCGTGCCGCCACTCATCTGGCCGGCGGCGAAGCTGACGTTCGTGGCGGAGATGCTGATCTCGTTGGTCGTCGCGTTCTTCGCGATGCCGAAGCTGCCGCTCAGCGTGGCGACCGGCGTCGTCAGCGTCAGCACGGTGCCAGTCCTGGTGCTGATGGTGTAACTGGTGCCGTTGGTGGTGTCGGCGTTGACGTCGATAGTGCCGCTCAGGCCCAGGTCGCTCAGGCCAGTCAGGGCGACCGTGCCCTCGGCGGTCAGCGTGAACGAGCCGGCCGGGTGGACGCTCACCAGGTAAACGCTGGCGTTCAGGCTGGCGTTGGTCAGCGACAGGCCGACGCCGCTAGCCCCGATGAAGGCGCTGACGCCCGACGCGGTGATGGTCAGCATCGTCGGGTGGCCCTGGGTGTCGAAGGTCACCTGGAAGCCGAACATCCCGCTCAGGGCGACGAAGCTCTGGCCGCTGCTCGGGTCCGCAATGTTCAGCGTCAGCGAACCGGACACGCTGACGAAATTGCCCTGCGTGAAGTTGAGGGTGACGCCTTCGAGCGTCTCGTCAATCGGCGCCCCGGTGTTGTTGAAGTTCAGGGTCAGCGAAGCTTGCAGGACCACACCAGGGATGCCGACCGCCTGCACCACGCCGCTAGCCGTGCCGGCGATGCCGGACGACTGCAGCAGGAACAGGCCGCTGCCCTGCGTCAGCATCAGGCCGTGGATCAAATTGGCGGCGCCGTCGGTCTGGCCGAGGGCAACGCTGACGTTGCTGGCGGCGAAGCGGATCACCGTCTGGGCCGGCACCGCCGGGTTGGTGCTGGTGGTCGTGTCCTTCTGGAAGACGAAGTTGCCGGAGATCGACTGGCCGGCGACGGTCAGCTGGGCGTTCGTGGCCGAGACGCGGACGAACGGCCCGGCCGGCACGTTCACGGTCACCATGCTGCTGCCGACCATGACCACCTCACTGACGGCGGTCGGCATGTTGTTGATTTGCAGCGCCAGCGTGCCGCTGAGCTGGAAGTTCGCGGCCGATTGACCGGCGTTGACCGTCGCCTGCACGCTGCCGGCCAGGCCCTGGTTCGTCAGGATCAGGGCGCCCGAGCCGTTGGTCAGCGACACCAGGTTGTTGCCGCTGCCGTCCTGCAGCGACACCGTCAACTGACTGACGGCCACGGTCACCACGCGGCTGCCGTCCGCGGCGGTCTGGGACTGGAAGGTGAAGTTGCCGCTCAGCGTCTGGCCCGCGACGGTCAGCATCAGGCCGGTGCCCGTGACTTCGATGAACGGCCCGGCCGGCACGCTCACGGTCACCGGGTTCAGGTTGGCGTCGTTGACGCTGGCGTTGACCGCCGTGCTGCTCGTGTTGAAGACGAGGTTGAACGTACCGGTGAATCTGGCGTTGGCGCTGGCGGTGATGGTGACGCCGGCGTTCGTCACCTGGCCCGCCAGGCCGGCGCCCGTCAGCACGAAGACGGCGCTGGGGATGGTCACCGCGACCAGGGTGTTGGTGCCGTCGCCGAAGGCCAGGCTGACGTTCGTGAAGTCCACGACCACCAGCGTGCTCGCCGGGTTGGTCGTGGTCTGCTGCTCGAAGACAAAGTTGCCGCTCAGCGTCTGGCCAGCGACGGTCAGCGTGACGTTGTTGCCGGCGACCCGCAGGAACGGCCCGGTCGGCAGATTCAGCATGACCGTGTTGGCCCCGACCATGAAGCTCTCGACCACCGGGGCGTTGGTGGTGTTGACCGACACGGTAAAGGTGCCGCCCAGGCTCAGGCTGCTGATGCCGCTGGCGATCGTGGCGCTAAGGGTTCCGGCCAGGCCGCCCGGGGTGATGACCAGGAAGCCGAAGCCGCCCGTCACCGAGACGATGTTGTTGCTGCCGTCGCCGAGGCTGAAACTGAGGTTGTTGACGGCGACGCGGACCTGCGTCGCGGTGCCGCTCGGCATCAGGTTGACCGTGCTCTGCTCCAGGGCGAAGTCGCCCGTCAGCGCGACCGTGTTGGTCGGGCTGAGCTTCAGCGTCAGCGACACGCCGGTGCCCTGGACGCGGAGGTAGGGGCCGGCGGGCAGGTTGATCACTGTGTGGGTCGTGGTGCCGTTCAGCGTCACCGGGATGGTGTCGTTGACCGGGGCCAGCGTGTTGTTGATCGCCAGGGAGAAGCCGCCGCCGAAGATGACGTTCGGCGACGCGGTCACCTGCACGTTGGCCGACATCATGCCCGCGATGCCGGCGCTGGTCATCACGAAGTCGCCGGTGCCGGCGCTCAGCATGGCCAGGCCGCCGCCCAGGTTCAGCGACACGCTGTCGAAGTGGATCGTCAGGACGGTGTTGTTGTTGCTGTCCGTGACCTGGTTGAACGTGAAGTTGCCCATCAGCGTCTGGCCGGCCACCGTCAGGCTCACGCCGCTGGCGACGACGCTGGTGACCATGTTGGCCGTCGGGAACATCACCTGAATCGACGAGGCCGGGGTCGTGCCGACGGCCGGCAGCACGATGGTCTGATTGACCGCGGCGCCGGTGTTGTTGACCATGACGGTCGCCATGCCGGACAGGCTGACGCCCGAGATGCCGATGATTTGCAGCATGCCCGTGGCGGTGACGGCGTAGGTGGTGCCGCTGGTGCCGGCGACCTTGACGACGCCGAGGCTGGCGTTGGTCAGCAGCAGGCCCTGGGCGGCTGGGTTGATGGTCGTGCCATCAGACAGGTAGACGGGGCCCTGGCCGACGAACAGCGTGATGCCCGTGGCCCCGGCGGTGTTGCCCGTGACCGCGAAATTGCTCGATTCGACCTCGACGAAGTTGGCGATCTTCAGATGGACGCCGCCGCCGAAGACGCTGATGAACGGCCCGCTCGCCGTGGCGACCTCGGTGGCGGCGAAGGTGATCGGCAGCATCTGGCCGCCCACCATCAGTGTCTGATTCACCGCCATCGTGGTGGTGTTGATGCGCAGGCCAAGACTGCCGCCGACGCTGAAGCCGGAGGCCGCCACGCTGATGTCACCGGACAGGCTGCCTGCGATGCCGCCGCCGCTGCCGCTGAAGAGGATGAAGCCGCCCGAGCCGTTGGTGATGCCGTTGCCCTGGTACGTCACCGCCAGGTTGGCGATGGCGACACTGGTGTAGGTGGCGGTGTGCGTGATGCTAAAGTCGCCGCTGATGACCACGCCACTGCCGACGTTCAGCTGGCCGCCCAGGACGGTGATGCGCGTGAACGGCCCAGCCGGCAACTGCAGGTTGATGGTGTCGCCGGCCAGCACGATGGACTCGACGACCGCGACGCTGGTGGTGTTGATCTCGAACTGGATGGTGGTCGCGCTCAGGCTCAGGCCCGGCAGGCTGAACGTCGCGGTGACGGTGACGCTGGCCGCGACGCCGTTGCTGTTGACCACGAGGAAGCCCTGGCCGCCGGTGATCGTCACATACGGCTGCACAATCTGCACGTGGACGTTGGCGGTTCCCGACTCACTCTTGAGCTTGCCGAGCGTGGTCAGCGTCAGTGTCAGGCCGTCAGCGCTGACGGTGGCCACGGTGTAGGCGCCGTCGTTCTGGGCGCTGCCGGTAATCAGGATAACGTTGCCCGCGGTGATGCCGTCGGTGATCCAGCTGCCGCTGCTGCGGGTGATGGTGTCGCCGCCGGTGGTGGCGGGCGCGAACGTCAGCGACGGGGCCGTGCCGGACAGCGCGATCGGACTGCCGGTGTCGCCGAGCACCAGCGACAGGTTGTTGACGGCGACGCGGACCACGCGCTGGCCGTCGCTGCCGGTGACTTGCTGGAAGACCACGTCCGCGATCAGCGTCTGGCCGCCGATGGTCAGGTGGATGCCGGTGCCGGTGACAATGACGTACTGGTTGGCCGGGGCCGTTGTGTCGATCTGCACTTGCAAGTTGGTCGTCAGCAGGAAGCCCGGGACGTTGACCGTCACCGCGCCCATGAAGCTGCCGGCGATGCCCTGGTTGTTGATGGTGAACATCGCCGTGGCGACCGTGACCAGAACCACCGGGTTGTTGGCATCGCCCAGACTCAGGCTGACGCCGGTGGCGGTCAGCTGCACCACCTGCACGCCGGCGCTGACCGTGCTCTGGAACGTCAGCGACTGGGCCGTCAGGGCGCTGCCGAGGACGGTCAGTGCGCCGTTGGTCACCGTCACCTGCACGAACGAACCGCCCGCCGTCACCGCCGGCACCATCACCGTCTGCGTGCCGATCATGAAGCTCTGGGCCGTCGTCAGCGTCGTGGTGTTGACCAGCACCGTGATCGTGCCGCTGAGCGTGAAGTCGTTGCCGAAGTCCGGGCCGAGCAGCGTGCCCATGGCCGCCCCGGCGATGCCGCCGCCGGTCGCCGGGAACAGGAAATCGAAGTTGCCGTTTTGCAGGGCGAGAATGCGGCGGCCGCCGGACTGCAACACCAGGCCGAGGTTGGTGCCGGTCACCGTGACGTTACCGCCGCTGTTCTGGAAGACGAAGCTGTCGGCGGTCAAGCTGTTGCCCAGGACCGTCAGCACGCCGTTCGTCACCGTCACCTGCACGAAGTAGCCGCTGGCCGGCGCGGCGGGGACGGCAACCGACTGGCCGCCGACCGACAATGTCATGGCGGTCGTGGTCGTGTTGACCAGCAGCGCCACGGTGCCGGACAGTGTGACGGTGCCGCCAAGGTCCGGGCCGAGGACCGTGGCGTTGACCACGGCGCCCGTGACGCCGGCCTGCGTGAACAGGAAGGCGAACGAGGCGTTGCTGATCTGGATGATGCGGGTGCCGCCCGCGGACAGCAGGAAGCCGAGGTTCTGGCCGGTGACGGTGACGGTGCTGGTGCTGCCACTGCCGCTTGCCTGCAGCACGAAGTCATCGACGGTCAGGGTTTGGCCAAAGACCGACAGCGTCGCCGGCATGGCGGGCTGCGTGGTCGTGGCCGGAGTGCCGGTCACCTCGACGCGGGCATAGGGGCTGCCCGTTGCGGCCGCGGCGACCGTCAACGTCTGGCCGTCCAGCGTGAAGGTCTGCACGTCCGGCGTCGTGTTCAGCAGCAACGAGAAGGTGCCGCTCAGCGTGACGCCGGTGATGGCCGGGCCCTGCACCGCCCCGTTCAGGACCACGCCGCTGAGGCCGTCCTGCGTGAAGCGGAAGGCGAAGTCGGCGCCGCTGATCGCCACGATGCGCGTGCTGCCGGCGGCCAGCGTGAAGCCGAGGTTCGTGCCGGAGATGTCCACCTCGGTGCCCTGCTTTTGCAGGATGAATTGATCGGCGGTCAGCGTGGCGACGTTGCTCACGGCCAGCGTCGCGGGCTGACCGTTGCTGCCGTCGATCTCCACCCGCAGATAGGCGCTGCCGACCGCGGCTGCGGCGACGGTGACCGACTGCGTGCCGACCATCAGCGTCTGGGCCGTCGGCGTCGTGTTGATGAGCAGCGAGACGGTGCCCTGGAAGTTGATGAGCGGGTTGCCCGAGGCGTCGGTGTAGTCCGGCCCCAGGACCACTGCGTTGAGCACCGCGCCCGTGATGCCAGCCTGCGTGAACGTGAAGGCGAACGCGGCGTTGCTGATCTGAATGATGCGGTGGCCGCCGACCTGCAGCAGGAAGCCGAGGTTGGTGCCGGACACCTGCACGCCCGCGGCGTTCTTCACGAAGTCCAGCTCGGTCGCGGTCAGCATGTTGCCGAGCACACCCAGCGTCACCGGCGTGCCGTCGGGGTTGGCCGTCAGCACCACCTTGACGAACGAGACGCCGCCGGCCGCCGCGGGCAGCGTCACACTCTGGCCGCCGACCATGAGCATCTGCTGCGTCGGCGTCGTGTTCAGTTGCAGCGACACCGTGCCGGCCAGGGTGACCGCCCCGCCGAGGTCCGGGCCGAGCAGCGTGGCGTTCGTCACGACGCCCGCGATGCCGTTCGCCGCCAGGGTGAAGCTGAAGTTGGCGTGCTGCAGGCCGATGATCCGCGTGCTGCCGGCCTGGAGCACAAAGCTCAGGTTGCGACCGCTCAGGGTGATGCTGGCGTTGCTGCCGGTGCCGCTCTGCTGGAAGTCGATCTCGTCGGCGGTCAGCGTGAAGCCGGGGACCGTCAGCGTCGCGGTCAGGATCTGCACCTCGACGAACGGCCCGGCCGGCAGGTTGACCGCCACCGTCGCGCCGTTGACGGTGAACGTCTGGCTGACCGCGGCGCCGGTCGAGTTGATGGCGATGTTGACGGTGCCGGTGGCGCTGATCCCTGTGCTCGGGGCGATGGTCACCGTGCCGGCCGCCGTGCCCGCCAGGCCCGCGGAGGACAGCAGGAATGCGCCCGAGGCTCCGCTCACCGTGACCAGCGGCGTACCGCCCGCCGTCAGCGCCAGGCTGACGTTGCTGAAGGCGACCGTCAGCACGGAGCCGCCCGCGGGTGTCGTCTGCTGCTGCACGAAGAAGTTGCCCGTCAGCATCTGGCCGGCGACCATCAGGTTCGCGTTGTCCACCTCGACGCGGACGAGCGGGCCGGCCGGGACGTTCAGCGTCACCGTGCCGACCGCCGCGGCGATCGTCTGGTTGACCGCGCTGGTGGTCGTGTTGATTTCGAACAACACGTTGCCGCTCAGGCTGACGCCGGTGCTCGGGGCGATGGCGACCGTGGCGGCGACGCTGCCCGCCAGGCCGGCGCTGGTCAGCAGGAAGACGCCGTTGGCGTTCGTCACCGACACCAGGCCGCCGCCCAGGCTCAGGCCGACGTTCGTGAACGTCACCGTCACCACCGGCGTGCCGCCCGTCGTGCTCTGCTGCTGGAACGCGAAGTTGCCCGTCAGCGTCTGGCCGGCCACCGTCAGCGTCACACCCGTACCACTGACTCGCACATACGGCCCGGCCGGCAGCACCACCAGGGCCTGGGCGCTGGTCGCCGTCTCCGCCTGGAGCTGGCCAAGCGTCGTCAGCGTCAGCACGGTGTCCGTGACGGCCGCGATGGTGTAGGTGCCGTTGTTCTTCGTGGTGCCAGTGATCTGCACGCTGCTGCCGACCTGGAAGCCATCGGTGATGAAGCTGCCGGCGCTGCGGGTGATGGTGTCGCCGCCGGTGGTCGCCGCGGCGAAGGTCAGCGACGGCGTGCCGGTCAGCTGGACCGGGTGGGCGACGTTGACGTTGACCGCGGCGGTGGTGTTGTTGAACTGCACGTGGAAGGTGCCGCCGAAGCTGACGCCGGTGCCGGTCGCCACGGTCACGGTGCCATCGACCTGGCCCGCCAGGCCGGCGCTGGTCAGCAGCAGGGCGCCTGAGCCGCCGGTCAGCCTCACCAGGCCGCCGCCCAGGCTCAGGGTGACGTTGGCCGCGGTCACGCTGAAGACACTGGCGCCGCTGGCGTCGGTGGTCTGGCTGAAGCTGAAGTCGCCCGTCAGCGTCTGGCCCAGCACGCTCAGCGTCAGGCCGGTGCCGCTGAAGGTCTTGACCACCGCCGTCGTCGGGAAGTTCAGCACCACCGCCGGGGCGCCCGGAATCGCGATGGTGCGGGCCGAGAAGATCTGGCCGGTGTTGTTGAAGTCGATGGTGGCGGTGCCGCTGAAGCTCACGCCCGGGATGCCCAGCACCTGGATCGCGCCCGTCGCCACCAGCGCGTAGGTGTCGGGGTTGCCGCCGGTGCCGGGGATCTTCACCAGGCCGAACGACGCGCCCGAGAGCAGCACGCCGCGGGCGCTCGGGTTGATCGAACCGTCGCTGCGCGTCGCCGGGCCCTGGCCGAGGAAGATGCTCGCGTTCGAGACGCCGACCTGATTGTTGCTGAACGCGAAACTGCCCTCGATGGTCACGAAGCCGCCGAGGTTCAGGTTGCCCTGGCCGAAGAAGCTGAACACGTCCGCGTTCGTCGGGAAGTCAATTACCTGCTGCTGGCCGGCGACCGTCACCGTCTCGTGGACTGGCAGGCCGGTGTTGTTGATCGTCAGGCCGATGGTCGCGCTGACGCTGAAGCCCGACGCCCCGATGCCCGCGGTGCCCGACAGCGAACCGGCCAGACCGCCGTTCTCGATCACGAAGGCGCCCTGGCCCTGCGTCACCCACGTGGACGTGCCGTTCATCACCTGCACGTTGGTGAAAGCGATGCGCGTCACCGTCGTGCCGCTGGCGTCGGTGCTCTGGTCGATGGCGACGTTGCCGCTGACCGTGAAGCCGCTGTCCGGGCCGCTGCCGCCGAACGTCAGCGACACGCCAGTCGCCTCGACGCGGACGAACGGGCCGGCCGGCAGGTTGATGACGACGCCGCTGATGCCCGGGGCGTTGATCTCCGCCGCGACCGTCTGCGGCCCCGTGTTCACTTGCAGGTGAATGCTGGCGGAGCCGGTGAAGCCCGGCAGCGTCAGCGTGGCCATCAGGCTGAAGTCCGCCGCGATGCCGGCGCTGGTGATGCGCAGGCCGCCTGTGCCACTGGTCACGGACACGATGGCCGGGCCGCCGGCCGGGCCCAGGGTCAGGCTCAGGTTCGTGACCGCGACGGCGACCACCTGGCCCGTGCTGGTCGTGCCGAGGGCGGGGTCGGGCACGTCGTTGGTCTGCTGGATGGTGAAGTTGCCGGAGAGTGTCTGCCCCAGGGCCGTCAGGCTGACGCCGGTGCCGGTGACCTGGATGAAGTTGCCCTGCGTGAAGTTGATGGTGGCCGTCGTGCCATCGACCGCGGTGAAACTCTCGTTGACCGGGCCGCTGGTGGTGTTGAAGCTGGCGGTAAAGTTGCCGGCCAGCGACAGGCCCGGCAGGGTGCTGGTCACCGTGGCGCCCGTCACCATGCCGGCGATACCGCCGCTGGAGAACACCAGGTCGATGGCGGCGATGCTGACGTTCAGCAGCTGGCTGCTGCCGTCGCCGAGGCTGAGGTTGACGTTGGACGCATGCAGCGTGGCCACGGTCGTCGGCGGGCCGGTGGCGGGGTTCGCCGTCGTCTGCTGGAAGGTGAAGTTGCCCGATAGCGTCTGGTTCATCACCGACAGCTGCACTCCGGTGCCGGCCACCTGCACGAACGGCCCGGCGGGCACGGCCACCGCCACCGGAGTGCCGTCCACCATGAAGCTGTCGTTGACCGCCGTGCTGCCGGTATTCACCTGAACCTGGAAGGTGCCGACCAGCGACGCCTCGCCGGCGTTCAGCGCCACCGTGCCGCTCAGGGTGCCGGCCAGGCTGCTCGACGTGAGGATGAACGCACCCTGGCCGTTGGTCACGCTGACGATGGCCGGGCTGCCCAGGCTGAGCGTCACGTTGGTGGCACCGACGCGGATGATCGTCTGCTGGCTGGCGTCGGTGGTTTGCTCGAAGGTGAAGTTGCCGGTCAGCGTCTGGCCCAGCACCGTCAGGCTCAACGGATCCGCCTCGACCCGCACGAACGGCCCGGCGGGTAGGTTGACGTTGATGGTGGTGGTGCCGCCCATGCCGTTCGGCACCGTCGCCGTCTGCTGCACCGCGACGCCGGTGGTGTTGAGCGCCAGCGTGATGTTGGCCGAGCCGCTGACGCTGGTGCCGAGCTGCACCGCCAGGCTGCCGCTGACCTGGCCCGCCAGGCCCTGGGCGTTCAGCAGCACTGCGCCGCTCACGTTCGTCACCGACACCAGGCCGCCGCCAAGGACCAGGCTCACGCCCGAGAACGCGACCGTCAGCACCTTCGCGCCGGCCGTCGTCGTGGTCTGGTCGAAGCTGATGTTGCCGGACAGCGTCTGGCCGAGGACCGTCAGGCTCATCGAGCCCGAGAAGCTGCGGGCGCCGTTGGCGACCGTGACGCTCGTGTTCGGCACCATCCAGTCGGCGCCGGTGTTGTTGAACTGCACCGTCACTGTGGCCGGCATGGTCGGCTGGCCCGGGGCGGACAGCGTGACGCCGGGGATGCCCAGCAGGTTCACGTTGCCCGAAGCGTAGACCGCGTAGTCGAAGCCGCCGGAGGCCATCGCGTCCGTGACGCGCTCGACGTTGACCGTGGCGTTGGTCAGCAGCAGGCCGCGGGCGGTCGGGTTGATGGTCGTGCCGTCCGCGAGATACGCCGGACCCTGACCGATGAAGACCGTGACGGACGTGCTGGTGACCGTCTGAGTGGTGCCGGTGCCCGTGAAGCTCAGGCTGCCCTCGATCAGGATAAAGTTGCCGATCTGCAGCACGCCGTTGGCGAGGACGAACTGGAAGAGGTTGCCCTCGGCGGCGCTGAAGACGACCGGCAGCGGCGTGCCGTTGACCGTCACCGTCTGGTTGACGGCGCCGCCGGTGGTGTTGAAGCGCACCGTCACGTCGCCGCCGATCTGGGCGCCGCCGGCCGCCACCGACACCTGACCCGACGCCACGCCGGCGATACCCGTCGTGGTCACGATGATGGCGCCCTGGCCGTTTTGCAGGCCCTGGCCGTTGACCGTCAGCGCCAGGTTGGTGACGGCGGCGCGCGTGACCATCGTCCCGTCGGCGGCCTTGCCGCGGTCGAAGACGAAGTCGCCCGTCAGCAGCTGGCCGGCCACCGTCAGGCGGGCGCCAAGGACCATCACTTGCACATACGGCCCGGCGGCCACGTTCACCGTCACCGGCTGGCCGGCCACCGTGATCGTCTGGTTGACCGCCTGGCTGCCGTTGTTGACCAGCACGCTAACCGTCGTGGCCGTGAGCGTGACGCCAGGGATGTTGACCGCGAGCGACCCGGAGAAGCTGCCGGCGAGGGCGCCGCTGTTCAGGATCAGGGCGCCGCTGCCGTTCGACACCGTGACCAGCGCCGTGGTGCCGTCGCCCAGCGCCAGCGTCGCGTTGCTGACCGCCACGGTGACGACACGGTTGCCGGCGGCGGTGGTTTGCGACTGCAGCACAAAATTGCCGGTCAGGCTCTGGCCCGCCACCGTCAGCGTCAGGCCGGTGCCGGCGATCTGCAGGTATGGGCCGGCCGGCACGTTGATTGGGACCACGACGCCGTTGACCGTCACCGAGTCGTTGACCGCCGTGCTGGTCGTGTTGATTTGCAGGGCGAAGGCACCGGCGAAGCTGACGCCCGTGCTCGGGTTGACCGCCACATTGACGCTCGCCTGCCCGGCGATGCCGGCTGCGGTCAGGAAGAAGGTGCCGGTGCCATTGGTCAGCGTCACGAAGTTGGTGGTGCCGTCGCCCAGGCTCAGGCCGACGTTGGCGAAGCTCACCTGCACCAGCTGGGTGCCGGCGGTCGTGGTCGTCTGCTGCGCGGTGAAGTCGCCGGTCAGGGTCTGGCCCAGCACCGACAGCGTGATGCCGGTGCCGGCCACCATCACGTACTGGCCGGCCGGCAGGTTCAGGGCGACGTTGCTGGAGCCGATGGCGATCGTCTGATCGACCGCGGCGCCGGTGGTGTTGATCGACACCTGGAAGCTGCCGCTGAAGGCGACGCCCGGCACGTTGACCGTGACCGCGCCGCTGAAGGTGCCCGCCAGGCCGCCGCTGCCCAGCACGAAGAAGCCGCTGCCGTTATCGACGCTCAGCAGGGTGTGCGTGCCGTCGCCCAGGCCGAGGTGGATGTTCGTCGCCGCGATGCTGACCTGCGAGCCGGTCTGCTCCAGGGCGAAGTTACCGGTCAGCTGGAGGTTCTGCAGGACGATCAACTGGGCGTTGGTGCCCTGCACCATCAGGTACGGGCCGGCCGGCAGGTTGACGCTCAGGGTGGTGTTGTTGAGCGTGACCTGCTCGTTGACCGCGGTGGCTGCGGTGTTGATCGACACGCTGAAGCCGGCCCCGAACTGCACGGCCGAGCCGCCGCTGACGCTCAGGGTGCCGGTCACGGTGCCCGCGAAGCCGGCGCTGCTGGCGACGAACACGCCGCTCGCGTTCAGCAGGCTGACGGTGCCGCCGCCCAGCACCAGCGAACCGTTGGCCAGCGCCAGGGTCAGCACCTGGTTGCCCGTGGCGTCCGTCGCCTGGCTGAAGCTGAAGTCGCCGGTGAGGGTCTGGCCGAGGACGCTGAGCCGCAGGCCGGTGCCGCTGAAGCTGGCGACGTTGGCGGCGGTCGCGAAGGTCACCGGGTTGCCGGTGCCCGTGAAGGCCATGCCCGTATTGTTGAACTGGATGGAGACGGTGCCCGCGAGCGTGACGCCGGGGACGCCGAGGAGTTGAACCTGACCGGTGGCTTGCAGGGCAAAGGTGTTGGGGCTGCCGTTGGTGCCGGCGATCTCCACCAGGCCGATGGTGCCGTTCGTCAGCAAAACGCCGCGGGCCGTCGGGTTGATGGAGTGGAACGGATCAGGTAGCTGGGGTGGGCCGCGGCCGAGGAACAGCGTCACGCCGGTGCCGCTGAAGGTCTGCTGGCCGTTGTTGTTCGTGAAGCTGACGCTGCCCTCCAGCGTCACGAAGTTGCCGATGGTCAGGCTCACGTCGCCGGCCGACACCGCGATGAACGGCGCGGTCGTCGCCACCTCACTGCTGCCGAACTGGATCAGGATCGGTTGACCGTTCAGGGTGATCGTCTGATTGACCGGGTTCGGCGTCGTGTTGAAGCGGACGTTGATGGTGCCGCCGGCGCTCGAGGCGCCCCTGCGGCCGCGGCGCTGATGTCGCCGGACAGTACGCCCGCGATGCCGCCGCCCGTGCCACCGAACACCACCAGGCCGCCCTGGCCGTTGGCGATCGTGAGGTTCTGGCCGCCGGACGATGTGTTCGCGAAGACGTTGGCGGCGCCGACGCGGACGGTGCCGCTGGCGTCCTGGTCGAAGCTGAAGTCGCCGGTCAGCGTCAGACTGCTGCCAATCGCCAGCTGGGCGCCGAGGGCCGTGACACGGACGAACGGGCCGGCAGGCAGGTCGAGCGTCGTCGTGGTGCTGCCGATGGTGAACGTATCGTTGACCGGCGTGCTGGCGGTGTTGATGTCGAAGCGCACGGTGCTGACGGTGAGGGTCGCGCCCGGCAGCGTCACCGCGGCGGTGGCGGCGAAGCTGCCGGCGACGCCGAGGCTGTTGACGGTCAGGGCGCCGCTGCCGCCCGAGACCACGACCACGCCGTTGCCGATGTTCAGCGTCAGGCCGGCGACCGCGACCTGGAGTTCCCGGCGGCCATCGGAGGTGGTCAGCACCTGCAGCGTGAAACTGCCGCCCAGGGAGAGGCCGGCGGTGTTCAGCGTGGCGCCGCTGGCGCTGGTCACGGTTACCGACCGGGTGGCCGAAACGGTGTCGATGGTCACCGTGAAGCTGCCGGCGAACTGCATGCCCGGCACGTTGACCGCGACGCTGCCGGTGAAGGAGCCGGTGACACCCTGGGGCGTGATCGTCAGGCTGGCGGAGGCGATGCGCACGTCGGCCAGCGAGGCGCCGCCGGTGCCGAGTTGCAGGTCGGCGTTGGTCGCGGTCACCAGCACGTTGTCGCCGGACTTCTGGAAGGTGAACTGATCGGCGGTCAGGCTGCTGCCGAGGATGGACAGTGTGCCCTTGGCGACCGCGACCTCGACGAACGGACTGCCGGCGGCTGCGGCCGGGACCGAAACCGACTGGCCGGCTACCTGCAATGTCGTGGCGGTCGTGGTGGTGTTGACCAGCAGCGACACGGTGCCGGCGAGGGTCAGATTTGGCAGCGCCGGCCCCTGGACGGTGGCGTTGACGACGGCGGCGGCGACGCCCGCGGCGGTGAACTGCGCGGCGAACGAGGCGTTGCTGATCGACACGATGCGCTGCGTGCCGGCCTGGAGCAGGAAGTTGAGGTTGGTGCCGGACACCGCCACGCCCGTGGCGTCCTGCTGGAAGACGAACTGGTCGGCGCTGAGGGTGTTGCCGGCCACGGTCAGGGTCGCCGGGGTCGCGTCGGGGTTTTTGCCGATGACGACCTGGATGAACAGAGTGCCCGGGGCGGAGGCGGGCACGGCCACCGTCTGGCCCGCGACGACCAGGTTGCGGGCGGTGCCGGTGTTGTTCAGCAGCAGCGACGCGGTGCCGGTCAGGCTGACGCCGAGGCTCGGGTCGGGGCCGTTGATGGTCGCGTTGAGGGCGGCGCCGACCAGGCCGCCGGAAGTCAGCAGGAAGGCGAAGTCCATGTGCTGCAGCTGCACGATGCGCGTCGCGTTGGCGTCGAGTTCAAAGCTCAGGTTTTGACCCGAGACCAGAATGCCCGTCGCGTTCTGCAGGAAGTCGATTTCGTCCGCCATTAGCGTGAAGCCGCCGATCCGCAGGAAGCCGGAGATGACCTGCACCTGCAGCAGCGGCCCGGCCGGCAGCGTGACCGTCGCGCCCGTGGCGCCGGTGAAGGTGTGGAAGTCGGCGGTGGTGTTGATCGCCAGGGCGAAGGTGCCGCCGAGGCTAATGCCCGTGCTCGGCGCCACCGTCACCGTCGCCAGCGCCTGACCAACCAGGCCGGCCGTGGTCAACTGGAACGTGCCGGCGGCGTTGCTGACCGTGACCAGGGCGCTGCCGCCGGCGGTCAGTGCCAGGCCGGCGTTGGCGAAGGTGATCGTCACCGTCTGCACGCTCGCGGTGTTCTGCTGTTCAAAGGTGAAGTTACCCATCAGCGTCTGGCCCGCGACCGTCAGCACCAGGTTGGTGCCGGTGACGCGGACGAAGGTGCCGGCGGGCAGGTTCAGCGTGATGGTATCGGCACCGACCTGGAGGCTCTCGTTGACGGGGGCGCCGGTGGTGTTGAAGCTGACCGTGAAGGTGCCGCTCAGGCTGACACTGGGCACGGCACTGGCGACCGTGGCGGTCAGGCTGCCGGCCAGGCCGCCCATACTATTAATGATGAGGAAGCCCTGACCGTTCGTCACGTTCACCAGGTTGTTGGTGCCGTCGGTCAGGCTGAAGCTGACGTTGCTGGCGGCGATGCGGATCTGCGTGTCGGTGCCGCCCGGCAGGTTCGCGGTCACCTGCTCCAGGGCGAAGTTGCCCGTCAGGGTGATGGTGTTGGTGGCGCTGAGGTGGATGGTCAGCTGGGTGCCGGTGCCGGCGATGCGCAGGTACGGCCCGGCCGGCACGTTGACCATGACCACCGCCTGCACCTGGGCGCTGGCGTCCGTCTCGTTCTGGACCTGGCCCGAGATGGTGAGCGTCAGGACGGTGGCAGTCAGCGAGGCGACGGTGAAGGCGCTGTTGTTCTGGGCGGTGCCGGTAATCTTGATGGTGTTGCCGGCCTGGAAGCCGTCGGTGAGCCAGCTGCCGGCGCTGCGGGTGATGGTGTCGCCGGTGATCGCCGTGGCGAAGGTCAGCGCCGGACTGCCGGTCAGCTGGGCCGCGGTGGTCAGCGTCGTGGCCACGGCCGCCGGGGTGGTGTTGATCGTCACGCCGAAGCCGCTGCCGAAGGTCACCGCGCTGGACGCGAAGTTGATCGTTCCAATCATGCTGCCGGCCAGGCCGGCGCTGGTGAACACAAAGTCGCCATTGCCGGTCAGGGTCAGCAGGTTGGACCCGCTGCCGAGGTTGGCGGCCACGTTGCTGAAGTGGACCGTCAGCACCTTGGTGCCGCTGCTGTCCGTGCCCTGACCGAACGCAAAGCCACCGGTCAACGTCTGTCCAGAAAAGCTCAGCGTGCCCGAGGTGACGCCGACGCTGGCGATGGTGATGGCGCCGGTGTTGTCGAAGGCGACCGATACGCCGCTGGCGGCGAGCGTCAGGCCAGGGATGCCGACCAGGGAAAGGTTGGCCGCCGTGGCGGTGAGGACGTAGGTGCCGGAGGTGGTGCCCTGGGTGACGCTGCCGTTCGCCCCCGTCAGCAGCAACCCCTGGGCACTCGGATTCGGGATCATGCCGCCCATGCCGTCGGGAATCGTCGACGGCCCCTGACCGACGAACAGTGTCACATTGCTGAGGGTGAAGGTGGAACCGCCACTGAAGCTGACCGTGGCCTCGATCTGAACAAAATTCCCCAGGTTGAGGCTGCCGGTGCCGACGAACGTGAAAGTGTCCGTGGCGGTTGGGAAGTTGATGGTGAACGTGCGTCCGTTCAGATTGATCGTCTGATTGACCGTCTGTCCCGTCTTGTTGAATTGCAGGCTGATCTCGGCGCCGACGGAGAAGTTGCCGGAGGCCACGCCCGCCTGGCCGGAGATGACGCCGGCGATGCCTGAACCGACGATCACGAAGGCGCCGCTGCCCTGGGCGAGCGTCTGGCCGTTGAAGACCACCTGCAGGTTGGTAACCGCGACCCGAGTGATGGGGTTGTCGCCCGCGATCATGCTCTGGTCGAAGGCGAAGTTGCCGGTCAGTTGCGTGCCGCTGCCCGCCCCGCTGCCGAGGGTGATGCTGGCGCCCACCACCTGAACGCGGAGATACGGGCCTGCCGGCACC
This sequence comes from uncultured Gemmataceae bacterium, assembly GCA_963750165.1. GTDB lineage: Bacteria > Planctomycetota > Planctomycetia > Gemmatales > Gemmataceae > CAVVPN01. The sequence continues at coordinate 719,711 of CAVVPN010000004.1, forward strand.
TGGATCGGCGTCACGACACCGGCAACCGTCACCGTCTCGTTCACCGCCACCGGGGCCGTGTTCACCTGCATCGTTACGGTACTGGCGCTCACCATCACGCCGGGCACGTTGAAGGAGGCGGTGACCGTGAAGCTGGCGGCGACGCCCTGGCTGGTCAGCGCGAGCGAGCCGATGCCGTTCGTGATGCTGACGTAGGTGACTGTACTGGTGCCCAGTGACAGGGCGGCGTTGCTGACTCCGAGCAGGACCAGCTGGCTGTTGTCCGCCGCGGTCGTCTGCTGCAGGGTGAAGTTGCCGCCGAGCGTCTGCTGCTGACCAGCCGGACCTAGTTTCAGCGCCACCCCGGTGCCGACGCTGGCGACGCTGAACGTCGGCGTCGCGGTCGTTGTGTCGATCTGTACATTGAAACTGCCGTTCAGGGCGACGTTCGGGACGTTGACCGTCACGCTGCCAGTGAAGTTGGCCATGATGCCGGCAGCCACGACGTTTAACGTACCGCTGGCGACGCTGACATCCGCCAGGTCGTTGGTGCCGTCTGTCAGTCGCAGGGCCAGGTTCGTCGCCGTCACCTGAGCGCCGCTCGCGGACTTCGTGAAGGTGAACGAATCCGCAGTCAGGCCGTTGCCCAGGATTGTGAACGTTCCTCCACTGACATTAACGTTCAGGTACGTGCCTGGCGCCGCGGCCGGCACGGTGATCGACTGTCCATCCACGCTCAGCGTTTGCACCACTGGCGTGGTGTTCACCAGCAGCGACACCGTCCCCGCCAGGGCCAGCCCCGGAATCGAGGGCCCCGTCAGGGTCGCATGGTTCACTGCTCCCAGGATGCCGTTCTGGCTGAACTGGAAGGTGAACGACGCATCCGTGATTTGCAAAATCCGCTGCGACCCCGCCTGCAACAGCAGACCGAGGTTCGTACCGGACACCTGTACTTCCGATCCGTTCTTCTGGAAGATGAACTGGTCGGCAGTCAGGCTGTTGCCCAGGACCGTCACACTCGCCGGTGTGGTGGTTTGCCCGGTGGTGGTCGGCCCAAGGACGACCTGCACGAAACTACCGCTGGTCGCCGCCGGCACCGGCACCGTCTGCGTGCCGATCGTGAACGTTTGACCGGTAGGCGTGGTGTTCAGGTACAGCGACGCCGTGCCGGACACGGTGATGCCGAGACTGGCGTCCGGTCCGGTCAGGACCGCACCGAGGGCGGCGCCAGCCAACCCGGTTGGGGTTAGCAGGCCGGCGAAGCTCATTTGTTGGAGGCTCAGGATCTGCGTTGGTCCGGCGCGGGTGATGTAACCGACGTTCACGCCGGCGACAGCGATGCCGGTGCGACTTTGCTGGAAGGTGATCTCGTCCGCGGTCAACGTCTGGCCGGCGACCGTCAGCACGGCCGCCTGGGCCTGCACCTGCACCACCGGGCCGGCGGGCAGGTTCACGAGTACGGGCGATCCGTTCACTGTGAACGTCTGATCCACCGCCATGTTGGTCGCGTTGACGCCGATCTCGAAGTTGCCGGTCACGCTGACGCCGCTGCCGGTCGCGACCTGCACCGTGCCGGCGACCTCGCCCACGGCACCGCCGGTCGTCAGGATCAGCGCCCCGCTCGCCCCGGTCACGGTCACCAGCGGTGTCGCGGCGGCGGACAGCGCCAGCCCGGCGTTGGCGAAGGCAATGGTCACTGTGGCGGTGTTCGCGGTGGTGAACTGCTGGATCACAAAGTTGCCGGTGAACGTCTGTCCGGCGACCTGCAACGCGGCGTTGTTGACCTGAAGCTGGACGTAGGGGCCGGCCGGCAGGTCGATCTGCGCGGTGCCGGCCGTCAGGTTGATACCCTGATGAACGTCCGTTGAGAGTGTATTGATGGCCAGCTGGAAACTGCCCGTCAGGCTAACGCCGGTGCCGGGCGCGAAGGCCACCGTGGCGCCGGCCAGGCCGGCAATGCCGCCGCTGTTCAAAAGGAACGTACCGCTGGCGTTCGTCACCTGGACGAGGTTGCTGTGCCCATCGCCGAGGTTGACCTGCACGCCGTTGAAGGCGACGGTCACGACCTTGCTCAAATCGGCGTTGGTGTGCTGTTCAAAATTGAAGTTCCCCTGCAGCGTCTGTCCATCGACCAGTAGCGACACACTGCTGCCGGTCACGCGGACGTAGGGGCCGGCCGGCACGCTGACCGTGGCAGCGGAGTTGACGCCGAAGGCGAGCGCCGTGTTGACCGCCGCTGTCGAGGTGTTCACTGCCACCGTGAAGGTGCCGCCGAGGCTGACGCCGCTGGCGTTCAGGCCGACCGTGCCGCCCAGGCTGCCGGCAACGCCGGCGCTCGTCAGCAGCAGGGCGCCGCTGCCGTTGGTCAACGTCAACAGGTTCGCCGTCGTGCTGTCGCCCAGGTTCAGCGCCGCGTTGCCCGCGGTGACGGCAATGATGCTCTTGCCGCTGGCATCGGTGCCGGTACTGAACCCAAACGTACCACTGAGCGTCTGTCCAAGCACATTGAGACCAAGGGTGCTCTGGAAGCTCTGCGTGCCGTTCGGCACGACCGTGGTCGGCACCAGGCTGGGGACGGTCCAGGCGGTGCCGGAGTTGTTGAACTCGACCGTCGCGCTGGCGGTCCCGGTGCCCGTCGGTCCCGTGAGGCTGACGCCGGGGATGCCCAGGAACTGCACGTTGCCGGTGGCGTAGACGGCGTACTGACCAGTCGTTGCGAACTGGTGGGCGTAGACGCTCGCCCCCGACAGCAGCACACCGCGAGCGCTCGGGTTGACCGAACCGTCCGCCTGCGTCCCCGGACCCTGACCGAGAAACACGTTCAGGTTTGTGCCGCTGAACGAACCATCACTGGCGAAGGTGACGGTGCCCTCGATGCTCACGAAGTTGCCGATCGTCACCCGGCCGGAGCCGTAGAACTCGAACAGGTCGGCGCCGGTGGTGAACTTGATTTCCAGGGTGCTTCCGTTCAGGTTGATCGTGTCATCGATCGGCGCCCCCGTCTTGTTGAAGCGCAGCCCAATAGCGGCTCCGGCCGTGAAGCCGTTGACCGCCACCGCCGCCACGCCGGACACGTAGCCGGCAATGCCTGTACTGGTGACGATCAGTGCGCCTGTACCCTGACTGAGCGATTGCCCAGCGATGGTCGCCTGCAGGTTGGCGATGGCGACGCGCGTGGTCGTGACGCCGGCGACGCTGCTCTGGTCGAAGGCGAAGTCGCCGGTGAGCTGGGTGCCGGTGCCGGCGCCGGTCGCGTTGACCGTCAGCGTGGCACCGATCACCTGCACGCGGACGAACGGGCCGGCCGGCACCTGCAGCGCCAGTGGCACCCCGTCGATGTTCAGGGATTCGGACTCCGGCACAGGCATCGTGTTCACCTGCACGGTGACCGCGCCGGCTGTGACCGTCACGCCGGGGACCGTGAAGGTCGCCGTGGCGCTCACGCTCGCGGCCACGCCCTGGCTGGTGATCAGAAAAGCACCGCTACCATTCGTGACACTGACGTAAGTGTTCGTGCTGTCCCTGAGCGTCAGGCTCACGTTGCTGGCGCCGACCTCCACCAGCTGGCTGCCGTCGTTGGCGATGATCTGCTGGACCGTGTAGTTGCCCGTCAGCACCTGGCCGCCGACCGTCAACTGCTGGCCGGTGACCGTGGCCTGGATGCTCTGATGGTTCGGGTCGGTGGTGTCGATGGCGACCGTGAAGTTGCCGGTGAAGGACACCCCGGACAGGTTCACCAGCGCCGTGGCACTGAAACTGCCCTGAACGGACGTTCCGGAGAACTGCCCGTTCACCATGCGCGCCGCCAGCGTGAACTGCGCCGTGGTGCCGACGTTCTGCGTCAACTCGACGAGCGGATTCGTCCCATCCGTCAGCACCAGCATGGCGTTGGCAATCGTCAACTGTACACTGTTCGTGCCCTGCTGGAAGGTGAAATCGCCCATCAGCGTCTGGCCGAGCAGTTGCAAGTTGACGCCCGTACCGCTCACGACAAACGTCGGCGTCGCCGCCAGGGCGAGCACGACCGGGACGCCGCCGACGCTGAACGACTCGTTGACCGCGGCGCCGGTGTTGTTCACCGCCACCTGGAAGTTGCCCCGCAGGCTCACGCCCGGGGCGTTGACGGTGACCGTCCCGCCCAGGGTGCCCGCCAGGCCGGCGCTGTTAATCAGGAACGTACCTTGACCGTTGTTCACATCGACGAGGGCGTTCGTGCCGTCGCCCAGGGCCACCGTCACGTTGGAGGCGGCGACCTGTAGCACCGCATGACCGGCGCTGGTCGTGATCGACTGGAACCCGAAGTTGCCCGACAGCGTCTGCCCCGCGACCGTCATCTGAACATTCGTCGCGTTCACTTGCAGCAGGGGGCCGGCTGCCACATTGACGGCCATTGTCGTACCGCCCACCATCACGCTGTTCTGATAAGCCGAGCCGGTGCTATTGAGCACGAAGCTCACGTCACTGCTGGCCGTGTTCAGCTGAATCGCATTGGTCGTTGTCAGCGCGATACTGGCGTTCACCTGCCCAACCAGGCCGTCCGGCGTCAGCAGCGCCAGACCGCTGCCGTTGGTGATGGTCAGCGCCCCGCCCGGGCCGAGGTTGACGCCGACGTTCGCGAAGGCCACGGTCAGCACCTGCTGACCATCGGTCGTGGTCGCCTGATCGAATGTGAAGCTGCCGTTGAGCGTTTGCCCAAGGACGTTCAACCCCAATGTGCCCTGGAAGCTGCGTGAACCTCTGGCCACGGTCGTGCCGATGCCCGGCACCATCCAGTCGGCGGCGGAGTTGTTGAACTGCACCGTCGCGGTGGCGCCGGCCGCCAGGCTGACGCCGGGGACGCCCACCAAACTCACGTTCCCCGTGGCGTACAGAGCGTAGTCCAGGCCGCCGGGTGTGGCACTATCCGTGAACTGCTGGGCATGCAGCGTCACGCCGGTCAGCAGCAGGCCGCGGGCCGTCGGGTTGGGCGTGGTGCCGTCGGCGAGGTAGGCCGGGCCCTGCCCAAGGAACAGGCTCGCGTTGGTGACGGTCAGGTTGCCGTTGGTGTCCACGCTGACGGTGCCGTTGACCGTGACGAAGCCGCCAATGTTCAGGCTCGCCCCACCGGCCGTCAGCGCGATGAACGGTGTGCTGCCGTTGGCCGCCTCGTTGCTGGCGAAGACGAGCGGCAGCGCCGCTCCGCCGGTCGGGACCGATGTCTGATCCGGCACCGGAATCGTTTCGTTGACAGCGCCGGGGGTGGTGTTGATGCGCAGATCGAGGTTGCCGCCGAGCTGGAAGCTGCCCACGTTAGCGGACACCTGCCCCGAGAAGATGCCGGCCACGCCATTGCTCAGCACGACCAGCGCCCCGTGGCCGCCGCTCAGCGCCCCTGGGTGCCGACGGTCGCGGCCAGGTTCGCCACGGCGATGCGCGTCACGCTGCCGGTGCTGGTGCCGGTGCCCTGAATCTGATCGACGAAGAAGTCGCCCTGCAGCACCTGGCCGCCGACGGTCAACTGCGCATTCCGCGCCACCACCTGAATGTGCGGCCCGGCCGGCACGTTCACCTGCACCGACTGGCCGCCGACCGTGAACGTCTGATGGATGGCGGCGGACTCGGTGTTGAACTGCACCTGCACCGTCGTGGCCAACAGCGACACGCCGGCCGCACCACCGATGGTCAGCGTTGGGCTGCCCGAGAAGCTGCCCGCGACGCCGTTACTGTCGAGGATGAACGCGCCCTGACCGGACTGGACATTGATACCGTTGTGGTTGGCATCCTGCAGGTTCAGACTCGCGTTGGCCAGCGCCACCGACACCACCTGGGCGCCCGTCGCCGTCGTCACCGCTTGCAGCGTGAAGTCGCCCGTTAACGTCTGTGTCTGTCCGGTGGCGCCCGGCAGCGGCAGCGTCAGCGTCTGGCCCGTGGCCGCGAGCTGGAAGTATGGGCCGGCAGGCAAGTTGAGCAGCGACGTGGACGCCGTGTTGACGCTCAGCGTGTACGTCCCCGACAGCGCCGCCCCGCCGACGGCGACGTTCAGGCCGAACGAACCGGTGCCGGCGAAACCACTGCTGCCGAGCTGGAACGTCGCGGTGGCGCCGTTGGCCGCCCCTTGCGGCGCCGTCAGGCTCAGCAGGGTGTTGCTGCCATCCGTCAGCGTCGCCTGCAACTGCGTGCCGGCGAGCGTGAAATCGAAGCCCTGCTGCGTCGAGGCGGATACCGTCCACTGGCCGGACAGCGACTGGCCCAGCACGTTCAGCGTGCCGCCGAAAGTCACTGGCGTCGTGATCCTTCCGGCGAGGAAGGCGAAGAAGTTCGACGCCACGCTGGCCGTGCCGCCGTGGCCGCCGCCGGCGAAGGCGCCTGCACTGATCGCCTTGCCCAGCTGCTGCGCCACCGTCCCCGGCGTGTCCCCGGCCACCGACGTGTAACTGTACGTCTGGCCGTCCAGCAGCACGCTCCAGACGTGGCCTGCGTTGACCGCGCCGCTGATGGTGAGCGTCGCGGACGTGAAGGCGGTCGCGCTGGGGGTGGCGGTGATGGCGATGCCGGGGTCCGTGGTCGAGACGCTGGAGGTGCCGCCCGGGTTGGCCGGGTTGCTCGTCAGATCCAGTTCCGAACCCTGCACTTCCGCCTGGCCGGGCACCTCGGCCACCACCAGGTTGTACACCTTGTTGACCGGATCGAGTTGCGGCTTGAAATACAGCCCGTTGCCAATGCCCAGCCCCTGGAACTTTGTGAAGTCGCCCGTCACGGAGCCGAAGGTCAGGAATGGGAAGGTGTCGCCGACGGCCGGCTGAAAATTGTTGCCGAGCTGCACTTGCAGCGTGCCGTTCAGGCTGGCGGCGCCGGCCACCTGCAACTGGTCGTAGCCATCGCCCGCGCCGGCCGCCCCCTTGCCGTAGACCTGAACGACCAGGGTGCCGGTCGCGGTCTGGCTGTAGGAGGCGAATTGCTGAATGCCCGGCGAGTTGCCGGGGCTGACCACGCCACTGCTGACCACGGGGCCGCTGACGGTGCCGTTGCCGGTCACCTCGTCCGTGGAGCCGAGCACCAGGGAACCGTCCACGCCGCCGCCCGGCGTCAGGTGGTAGTTGTGGCCGGCAGGCGCCGCCAGGGCGTCGGTGGCGAAGGCCTGGTCCAGGGCTGACGCTTGTGGCCCGGCCGGGGCGGCCGGTAGCGGCGTATCCTGCGTGAGCCAGTCTCCCGAGGCGAACAGCTGGTCCACGGCACCGACGGAATTCGGGGGCAGGCTGGTGGGCGTCTGAATGGAGCTGGAGGAAGGTTGCGGTACGGTCAGGTTGTTGGCCGTCACTCCGGTCTGGGTGGGGAGCACTGGCGGCTGGAGGGGGTTCTCGGGCAAAGCGGGCCCGGTCGGACAGATGCGATCTTCCAGTTGCTCCAGGCGCGGGCGTATCCACTCCCCCTTTGCGAAGAAGGGGAGCGGTCGCTTCGACTTCGGCGGCGGTTGGCCGTCCAAAGGCTGGTGCAACACGGAGATGGCCATTACGCGCTCTACAAGTGCTCTGCTTGCCTTCCGAACAGAACGATCCCCATCCCTTGAAGGACGATACTTCGGCGCGACAACACGATCCCCGATCCCAGCGGGATGGACTACCCTGCGAGGGGGTAATCTTGCCCGTGGACCGTTTACCCAGGCGATTGGAGAGAGCTTCTTACAGACGAGCCGATTCCACCGGCTCTCAATTGCCGTTACGAGAGAGGCGCGGTACGATACGTCTCGATCTCACAGGCAGAACAGTTTCTGGTTGAGGTTTTGTGCCGCTCGTCAATCTTCTCTTTCCGTTTGATGAACGGGCGGCGAGTAAAGTAGAGTTATGTGTTAATCGCCCAGATTGGCTCTGTCAAGCATTTTCCCCAAGAAGTTTTTTTTGATTGCCGTCTGCCGTTCCGTCTGGCGCGGACGCACCAACAGTTCTGCTACAATCGTGGCAATATTGAAGTGACAGTGGCAATCAGGCATCCGCGGCGCGTCATTTCCGCAGCCGGGCCAGCGCCTCGCGGGCGTCGAGCGTCAGGTGCGCATCGGGAGCGCCGCCGGCCAGGCGCTGCAGCAGCGCCGTCGCCGCGGGTGTGGCCATCGCCTCCAGGGCCTGCACCGCCCGCAACGCCCGCAGTGCGTCGCCCGGCGGCAGGTTGACATCACGCGGCGGGAGCGCGTCCAGCAACTTCTCGATGCGCCGTTTCATTTCCAGCGGTGGTTTCGCCGTTAGCGCCTGACGCAGAGCCGGGCCAACCTGACCGCCCAGTTGCTTTAACTTCGCCGTCGCCTGTTCGCGGGTCCTGAATTGTTTCGCCCCCAGTTGCTCGATGAGCGCCTGCAGCTCTTTGGCGGTAACGTTCGGCACCGGGGAGAGTTTTTTGTTGAAGAAGGGCACCGCCAGATCCGGGTGCGTCGCCAACTTGCCGACGGCCTCCTGTCCCGTCTTCGCGTCGCCATCGGCCAGCGCTTGCCAGCACTTTTCCAGGTCGGCCGCGGTCAGCTTGACGCCCGCGCCCGGCAGCACACCGTGACCGGGGCGCACGTCCCAGAGCAGGACGGTCCCATCCGTACTGCCCGTGGCCAGCCATTTACCGTCCGGGCTAAAGATCGGAACACTCAACAAGCCCGCATAGCTTTCATGGCCGCGCAGGTCCGCGAACGGCTTGCCGGTGGCCATCTCCACCAGCCGCACGGTTTTGCTGTCCTGTGCCCAGGCGGCCAGGATGCGGCCATCCGGCGAAAACCGCACGTTAGCGAACGCGCTCAGACTGGGCACCTGCGCATTCAGATTGAGTAACGTGCGCCCCGTGATGGGGTCCAGAATCACCGACACCAGCGCGGAACCGCCGGACACAGCCACGGCTCGGCCTGTGGGCACGACGGACAATTTCGGTGGAAAAATTGGGTGTTCGGGGTGCCCGACCTGATGTTCCGGGCCGAGCAGTTTCCCATCCGTAACCCGTAGCCGCCGCACAACCGACCGCCGATCGGCCAGCAGCACGGCCGTGCCGTCCGCCGTGAAGTCAACGAAAGGAGAAGGAATTTGCTTGATCTCCGGATCAGACAAGGTCCACAGGAGTTTCCCCGTGGCGGCGTCGCGGAGCTGGAGCCAACCTGGCCCCAACACAACGAACTGGTTACCGCGTGGCGAAATGGCAACGATTCTGTCCCCGTCGGGGAGTCCGATCGGGGGCGTCTCCACCCCGCGGCCCAGGTCCAGCAGGGTATACCGTTTCCCATCCTGCGGCCTCTCCAGCACCACCGCGCCGGATGCCGTGAGGCTATGATGAAAATGGTTCTCCAGAACAACCCGTTTCAGGGCAGCCCCGGTCGTCGGCGAGGTCGTCCACGTCCACATGCCGTCGTCGTCCCACACGACCAGCCTGCCGTCTGGGAAAAACCCCAGTGGCTCCGGCCTGGCGTGGCCGATGAGTGGCAGCAATTCCTTGCCGGTGGCGGCGTTCCAGAGCTGAATCACGCCAGTATTGCTCCCGGTGGCCAGCGTGCGACCGTCCGGGGAAAAGGCCAGGGCGTCCGTCCCCGTCCGGGCGGCGATCTGCAAGCGTTTCTTGCCGGTTTTCACGTCCCACAGCCGCACCGGCGCTTCCTCCCCTCCCCGGGCTGCCAGGGTCCGCCCGTCGGGAGCGAAGACCGCCAGGCCGCCTCCGGTCGGCAGCGTTTTTAGTTGCCGTCCCGTGGCCGCGTCGATGATTTCCAGGCTCTCCTTGTCGCCGAAGGCCAGCTGCCGGCCGTCGCGCGAAAAGGCCAGGGGAATTGCCTCCTTTTCGTCCTCGTGCGACAGCCGTAGTTCGTTGGTGACCACATCCCAGACCGTCAGCTCGTCTTTCCGCGGCGCGGCAAGGCGCCGGCCGTCCGCGGAAAAAATCGGCTGAACCCTGGCGCGTGCCGGCACGTCAAACTTCTGCACCTCCCGCCCGGTCGCCACGTCTCAGATCCGGCCGTCGCCGTCCTCGTCCACGGTGGCCAACTGTTTCCCCGCGTTGAGGAAACGCCCATTCGTGTAAAAGCCGAAGTGCGAGGGGAAGCAGCCGAAGGTCTTCTGCAACTTGCCGTCGGCGACACGCCACAAGCGGACGGCGCCGTCGTAGCCGACCGACGCCAGCGTCTTGCCGTCCGGCGTAAAACACACCGCCACGATTCTGTCATCGTGCTCGCCGAGTGCGAACACGCGCTTGCCCGTGGACACCTCCCACAGTCGAACCGTGCCGTTGTAACAGCCACTGGCCAGCAGCTTGCCGTCCGGCGAAAAGGCGAGCGCCTGAACCGAGTTCGGGTGCCTCAGCCGCATGGTGCCGAGGCGGGCCACCGCGCCCGGCGGCAGCGGGTCGCCGTACCTGTCCAGGGACGCGGGCGGCTGGGCCGACGCTGGCGTCGCCAGACACCCCCACAGCAGCGGCAACAGACAGACGAAACAGACGCGGTTCATGGTCGGGCTCTCCTGGCAGCGGGCCAAAATCCCTGCCTCATCCTAACCGCCACCTCTACGGGGCTGCCATCCTGATCTCTGGCCGCCTGCACTACGGCCCGCCGACCGAAGTTTTCGTTGACAAACCCCACGCGCCGGGCGACGATACTTTCACAACATTCTTATGCCGAACTGGTGGTCTATTTCCGGGTTATCAAGGAGGTCTTCATGCACAGGCGACTGCGCGGCGCGTTCACGCTCATTGAGTTACTGGTCGTCATCGCGATCATTGCCATCCTGATCGGCCTGCTCCTGCCTGCCGTGCAGAAGGTGCGCGACGCGGCGGCTCGAACGCAGTGTGAGAACAACCTGCACCAGATCGGCCTCGCCTGCCACCAGGCCAACGACACTTTCAAGGGCATGCCGCGCTACGCGGAGCAGGGCTACCCCACCGCGGGCGCCTTTTCGCCGCCTAACCCGCGCACCTTCGACGGCACCATCCACTTCTATCTGCTGCCGTTCCTGGAGCAGAGTAATTTGATGCAGTTGTGGAACGGCGTCTCGAACAACGGCGCCAACGGCCTGAACGGGCCGAACATCCCGCACACGCCGGAGGTGTTCGTCTGCCCGTCGGACCCGACCATGACCGACGACCGCACCACCAACCACAATTCGCCGTTGGCCAGCGGCGCCGGCTTCGCCATCACCAGTTACAGCTTCAACGGCCAGGTGTTCGGCAACACCTGCCAGCGGCCGCGCGTTCCGCAGACGTTCCGCGACGGCACCTCCACCACGGCGCTGCTGTTCGAGCGTTACGCCATCTGCGGCCAGAACGGCGACGTGCGGACCTGGGGCGACGGCGCCGGCAACTCGCCAAACGCCGAGGCGGCCTATCTCGTCAATACCGGCGACAACCCGGGCGTACCCGGCGTGGCCTGGGTTGACAAGTACGTGACGGCCGTGTTCCAGTCGAACCCGACACCGGCGGGCTGCCTGGCGTCGCGCTGGAACAGCGCGACGCCGCACCGGGCCATGGCCGTGCTGCTGGGCGACGCCAGCACGCAAAACATCAGCCCGGGCGTGTCGCTGGTGACCTGGCGAGCGCTGATTACGCCGGACGGCAACGACATCGTGGGGCCGGACCTGGAGTGAGCGTTGGCCGCGCAGGCGCGACGCCTGCACCACGGCCAGGGCGCCGCATCTCGACGTATGAAAACGTTGGCGTTCTTGGCGTTCTTGGCGTTCTTGCTGTGGCAAACCATGTCACCCCGCGCCCCGTCGTGCCACGCTGCGGAGCGGCTGCCGCGGTACGGATTGCGGCCTTCGCGACGGTCGCGGTATATTCCCCCGGCGGCCAAGATGCTCCCGTGGCACGGCTCTCCCGAGCCGTGTCGCCAGCCTGGCAGTGTCCGATTTGCTGCTGCTCTGAAGCCGCGCCCGCCGCGACGGCCCGGGGCTGCTATACTTGAAGGAAGTACCTGGCGCACCCGGCACCTACTGGCGGACCTCCATGCCACGCATCCACATCTACGACACGACCCTGCGCGACGGCAGCCAGGGTGAGGGCGTCAACTTTTCGCTGCAGGACAAACTGCGCCTCACGCAGCGCCTGGACGAACTGGGCATCGACTTCATCGAGGGCGGCTATCCGCTGTCGAACCCCAAGGATTTCGAGTACTTCCAGCAGGTGCGCACGCTGACGCTCAGGCACGCCCGGGTCGCCGCCTTCGGCATGACGCGCCGCAAGAACGCTCGCGCCGAGGACGACACCTGTCTCAAGGCCCTGCTCGACGCCCAGACCAACCTCGTCACCCTGGTCGGCAAGACCTGGGACATGCAGGTGCATGAGGTGCTGGGCGCGTCGCTGGAGGAGAACCTGCGCATGATCGGCGACTCCATCGAGTTCTGCCGCCGCCAGGGGCGCGAGGTGTTTTACGACGCGGAGCACTTCTTCGACGGCTACAAGCACAACCCGGAGTACGCGCTGCAGACGCTGCGCACCGCTGCCGACGCCCGTGCCAGCGTGCTGATCCTGTGCGATACCAACGGCGGCACCCTGCCGGAGGAAATCGCGGCCGCGGTCGCCGCGGTACGGCGGGCGCTGCCGCGCGCCGAGTTGGGCATCCACTGCCACAACGACTGCGACGTGGCCGTCGCCAACTCGCTGGCCGCGGTCGCGCACGGCGCCACGCAGGTGCAGGGTACGATCAACGGCATTGGCGAGCGCTGCGGCAACGCCGACCTCATCAGCGTGATCGCCAACCTGGCGCTGAAGCGCGGCCATGACGTGCTGCGGCCGGACAGCCTGCCGCACTTGACGGAGGTGTCGCGCTTCGTTTACGAGACGGCGAACATGAATTTCCGCAACAGCCAGCCGTTCGTCGGGGCGAGCGCCTTCGCGCACAAGGGGGGCATGCACGCCCATGCGGTGGCGCGGGTCACGGCCAGCTACGAACACATCGATCCGCGGCTGGTCGGCAACGAGCGTCGCATCCTGGTCAGCGAACTGTCGGGGCAGGCGAGCATTTTGAGCAAGACGGCCAAATACGGTCTGGCGGGCGACAAGGCGCTGACGGTCCAGGTGTTGCAGCGCGTGCAGGACCTGGAGCACGCGGGCTACGAGTTCGAGGCGGCGGAGGCGTCGTTTGATCTGCTGGTGCAGAAGGTGGCGGGAGTGTTTCGGCCGAAGTTCGAGCGGCTGGCGTACCACGTGGACGTGGGCACGGGGCCGGACGGCAAGCCGGTCAGCGAGGCGACGGTGAAGGTGCGGGTCGGCGAGCGGGTGGAGCACACGGTCAGCGAGGGTGACGGCCCGGTGAACGCGCTGGATAGTGCGTTGCGCAAGGCGCTGGCGCCATTCTTCCCACGGCTGGCGGAGATGCACCTGAGCGACTACAAGGTGCGTGTGGTCAACGCCCGGGCGGACACGGCGGCGCGGGTGCGCGTGGTGATCGAGTGGCGCGACGGCGATGCGCTGTGGGGGACGGTGGGCGTCAGTGAGAACATCATTGAGGCGAGCTGGCTGGCGCTGGTGGACGCGGCGGAGTACAAGCTGTTCAAGGACGAGGGCGTTTGAGTTCGGCGTCCCGGTGGGGATCGATCCGCCACCGGGACGCCGAACTCAAACGCCACACCGACACTTTGACGATTACAGGTTTTTCCGGAAGATGCCCTTCACCTTGTTGTCCAGGAAGGTGACGGTCAAGTTCTTGTCATCACTGCCCCAGCGGACGATCTTCATGTTATCCGGGATGGGGATGTCCTGGCCGGAAGCCTTCTTGAAATCTTCCTTGGTGAGTTCCGTCCCCTTGCCCAGGATTTTCTCCACATCTTCCTTGCTCATATCGGTCTTGATTTTGTCGGCGTTTTCCTTGCTCGGAGCCCCTCCACCGCAGCCCACCAGGAACGCGGCGCAGAACACGAACGCCAGGATCATCAACCCCAGATGCCGCATACGGATTGAACCTGTCACAATCTTTCCTCCTCTAAAGAATGAACTGGTGCCGAACGTCCGTGGACGGGACGGCGGCGAAGGCGGTATGACCAGTGCTGGTCTTGCCGGCGCCCCCATCGGGGCTGCGAGTAGCCCTGGACCCTGGGAGCGGCTCTAGTCCTTCAGACACCACGGCCCCGCGGTTGGACCGCGGTCAACCACGTTGTAGCAGGCGGCTTGCGCACCGACCAGCGCCGGCTAGTCGCAATCTGGCGAAAAGCGGCCCGTTCACGTAAGGTATCCGGGTCGCCCGCAGGAGGAGCCGTCATGAGCGAGGAACGCAACCCCGTCGCGCCGCCGTCCACCAGCGCCCCGGAGCTGGACCCGTGGCGCTTCGGCTGGCGCTACGTGCCGCAGCAGCAGCCGGACGGGACGGTGGTCCGCGAACAGGTGCCGCTCACCTACGAGGACGTGTTGCATCCTCAGGAGGGGGATGTCATCGTGGAGACGCCGGTTCACGATCAAACTTGCCTCGACCTGAAGTGCGCCCTGCAGTTGAAACTGGCTGGACGGTTGGGCTTCGTCGTCTTGCACAGTTGCCGGGTCGATTGGGGCGTGCCGGGGGTCCGAGCCCACGCCCCCGACATCGCTGTGATGGAAAACGTGGGGGAGTGGGACCAGAATCGCGGGACGTTCTACGTGGCCGAACTGGGAGCCAGGCCGGTGCTGGTGATCGAGGTAACTTCCCCAAGCACGCGGACCCAGGACATCGTCACCAAGATGAGCCACTATTACCGCGCCGGCGTGCCCTTTTATGCGATCATGGACCGGGGCCCGACTGGGGAGGAGTTGAGCCCGCTGCTGCTGGGCTACCGGGCGACCCCAGCAGGATACGCGTGGGTGGATCCGGACGAGCATGGGCGTCTGCCACTCCCCCTGATGAGCCTGTCCCTCGGAGTGGTCGGCGGCCAACTGGTCGTTTACGACGAGCGGGGGAAGCGGATGGCGTCTTACGTCGAGGTCGCCCTGCGGCTCGAACATGAAGCGCAGCGGGCGGAAAGCGAGGCCAGGCGGGCGGAGGCAGAGGCCAAACGCGCAGACGACGCAGCCAGGCGGGCGGACGCCGCGGAGGCGGCGCGCGAGCAACTCGAAGCGAAGGTGCGCGAACTCGAAGCGCGGATTCAGGCGTCCGGATCGTAGGAGCAATTGTTCATGGCCACCGAACTCCCCAAGCAGTACGACCCGAAAGACGCGCAGCAGCGCTGGCTGACGTTCTGGGAGGAGCACGGCTACAACCACAGCCGGCCCGACCCGAGCCGCGAGCCGTTCACCATCGTCATCCCGCCGCCGAACGTGACCGGGGCGCTGCACATGGGCCACGCCCTGAACAACACGCTGCAGGACGTGCTGATCCGCTGGCGGCGGATGCAGGGCCGCAACGCCCTGTACATGCCGGGGACCGACCACGCCGGCATCGCCACGCAGGCCGTGGTGGAGCGGCGCATCCGCGACGAGGAGAAGAAGACGCGCCACGACCTCGGCCGTGAGGAACTGGTGCGGCGCATCTGGCAGTGGAAGGACCAGTACGAGGTCCGCATTCTGCGGCAACTCCGCGAGCTGGGCTGCAGCTGCGACTGGCAGCGGACGCGCTTCACGCTGGACCCGATCTGTGCGCGGGCGGTGCGGCACACCTTCTTCCGCATGTTCCGCGACGGTCTGATCTTTCGCGGCAAACGTTTGGTGAACTGGGACGCCCAGCTGCAAACGTCGGTGGCCGACGACGAGACATACACCGAGACGGTCAAGGGCGGCTTCTGGACGTTCCGTTACAAGGTGAAAGACAGCGACGCATTCATCCGCTTTTCCACAACGCGGCCGGAGACGATGCTCGGCGACACCGCCGTGGCCGTGCATCCGGATGACGAGCGCTACCAGCACCTGATCGGCAAATTCGTGACCATTCCGCTGGTGAACCGCGACATTCCGATCATCGCGGACGGGCTGCTGGTGGACCCGGCGCTGGGCACCGGCGCCGTGAAGGTGACGCCGGCGCACGACCCGAACGACTACGCCTGCGGTCTGCGGCACAAGCTGCCGATGATTAACATCCTCGACCCGGACGGCACCATCAACGCCAACGGTGGCCCCTATGCGGGCATGGAGCGCTACAAGGCCCGCGAAAAAGTGGTCGAAGACATGGAGCAACTGGGCCTGTTCGAGGGCCGCGAGGATCGCGACATCGAGCTGAAGCATAGCGACCGTAGCAAGTCGCCGATTGAGCCGTACCTGTCCGATCAATGGTTCGTGAAGATGGGCGACCAGGGCGACCGGCCGGGGCTGGCGCAAACGGCGATGGATGCGGTGAGCGACGGCCGCGTGCGCTTCTTCCCGGAGCG
Source organism: uncultured Gemmataceae bacterium (assembly GCA_963750165.1). GTDB lineage: Bacteria > Planctomycetota > Planctomycetia > Gemmatales > Gemmataceae > CAVVPN01. The sequence goes on from CAVVPN010000004.1 coordinate 735,931, forward strand.
CTACCGCAAGACGTACCTGGACTGGCTTGGCGAAAAGCGCGACTGGTGCATCAGCCGCCAGCTGTGGTGGGGCCATCGCATTCCCATCTGGTACGCGCGCTGCCCCGAGGCGGAACTGAAGCGATCGTTTGCCGGCCGCGCGGACGTGACCTGGCGGCTCGACGAGGAGAACGGTCAGTGGCTGGTGTGCGCGCTGGAGATGGATTTGCCGGCGGACGCGCTGGGCACCCAGTATCCGCTGACGCAGGATCCGGACGTGCTGGACACGTGGTTCAGCTCGGCGCTGTGGCCACACTCGACGCTGGGCTGGCCGGAGCTGACGCCGGAGTTGCGCTACTACTACCCAACGAGCGTGCTCGTGACCAGCCGCGACATCATCACGCTCTGGGTGGCGCGCATGGTGCTGACGGGGCTGTACAACCTCGGCCAGGTGCCGTTCCAGCACGTCTACATCCACCCGAAGATTCTGGACGGCTTCGGCGACACGATGAGCAAGATGAAGGGCAACGGCATTGACCCGCTCGACATCATCGAGCGCTACGGCACCGACGCGCTGCGCTTCGGCATCGTCAACATCGCGACCGAGACGCAGGACAGCCGTATGCCAGTGGCCAACGTGTGTCCGCACTGCGGCGCTTTGGTGCCGGTGAAGCAGGAGCACATGTACCTGCGGACGCGCAAGTTGACGTGTCCGGAGTGCAAGAAGCCGTTCCGGCCCGGCGGCCCCTGGCCGAAGGAGGACGCCGAGTTGCCGACGGCGCGGCAGGCGTCGGAGCGCTTCGAGGCGGGCCGCAATTTCGCCAACAAACTGTGGAACGCCGCGCGCTTCCTGCTGCTGAACCTGGAGGGCTACACCCCGCAGGCGCTCCGGCTGGAGGAACTGCCCATCGAGGACCGCTGGATCGTGAGCCGGCTGGCGACGACCACGGCGGCGGTGACGCAGCAGCTGGAGGGCTATCGCTTCAGCGAGGCGGGGCGGACGCTGTACGAGTTCGTGTGGTCGGAGTTCTGCGACTGGTACGTGGAGATGAGCAAGGGCCGGCTGAAGGATGTGGAATCCCGGCCGGTGGCGCAGCGCGTGCTGGCGGGCGCGCTGGACGCGATCCTGCGGTTGGTGCATCCGATCATGCCGTTCGTGTCGGAGTCGATCTGGCAGGCGCTGGCGGACGTGGCCTTCGAGCGCGGGTTACCGAACCCGGAGCCGGTGAGCGAGAGCGTGATGATCGCGCCGTGGCCGAGCTTCCCGGCGGCGTGGCAGGACGCGACGATGGAGGCGCGCATCGGCCGCATGCAGGAACTGGTGGGCGGTGTGCGCGAGGTGCGCAACCGGTACATGATCGAGCCGAAAACGCCGCTGCACGTGTTCGTGCGCTGCGGCGCCGCGGTGGCGGCGGACTTCAATCAGCTGCGGCCGTTCATCCTGCAGCTGGCGGGCGTTGGCGACTTCGCATGCGGGCCAGACGTGGCGAAACCGCCGCAGGCCGGCGGCATCGTGCGGCCCGAGTTCGAGGCGTACGTGTCACTGGTGGGTTTGATCGACGTGGACGCGGAGGTCAAGCGCCTGGAGAAGCAGATCGCCGACAAGCGCAAGCACCTCACCGGCACCGAGGCGAAGCTGGCCAACAAGAGCTTCACCGACAAGGCGCCGCCCGAGGTGGTGCAGCAGCAGCGCGACATGGCCGAGGATTTGAAGAAGCAGATCACGACACTGGAGGCCAATCTGGCGGAGTTGCGCGCGGCGCGTGAGCGCCGCGCGCAACTCCGGGTGGGGTTTGCTACTTCTCCTGCACCTTCAGCGTGAACGTGCCGCCCTTCTTGTCCAGGCTGGTCACGTAGACCCGGTACACGCCGCTCTCAGTGGGCTCGAACACGATCCGCGCATCCGAGCCGCCGCCGCTGTCATCGTCAAACGCCACCTGCTTGCCGAAGCGATCCTCCAACCGCAGGAAGGCGTCAAAGTCCGCGCTCTTCAGGTCAATCATGTACTTCCGCCCGGCGGCCAGGTTGAACGCATACATCTGGTGCGGGCTGCTTTTCAACAGCCGGTCCTTCGGCGCGGTCAACGGGAGCTGTCGTTTGGCCTCGAACCGCCCGCCCTCCAGAGCCTCGGGGACGACCGGCGCCGACTCTCGGACGGTCAAGGTAAACGGACCGTCACCCTTCCAGCCGAACGAGGACACCAGCAGGCGGTACTCGCCCGTGAACGGGGCGTCGAAATTGATCTGGGAATTCCGGCCGCCGCCGCTGTCGTCGTTCTCGGCCATCTTCTTGCCCGCGGCGTTGAACAGATACAGGTACGGGTCCAGTTTGTCCCAGTTCGGGCTGGTCAGGTCGATGACGTAACTCTTGCCGGCGGTCAGCTTCACCCGGTAGGCCACGCCCTTGGCCATGGGGTCCAGCTTGCCTGCGATCCGGAGGCCCACGGCCGGGTTGTAGACTTCCGACTTGAACTCCATGCTGTAGATGACGCAGTTATAATTTCCCAATCCGAAGCCGGCGGACACCATCTTGTACTGGCCGTCTTTCGGCGGCGTGTAGAACAGCATGGCGTCGGGAAACTTGCCCGCCTCGCCGTCGTCGAACGCCAGCTGCTTGCCGGTCGCGTCGCGGATGACCACGGCCGTGTCATAGGTTTTGCTGCTGAGCGAGAAGACGTACATCCGGTTGGCCGACAGTTTCACCTCGAACAGTTTGGCGGCGAGGTCCAACGTCTGGCCGTTGGCGATGTTGATCCGGACCTTCGGGTCGTCCTTCGTGAGTTGGCTCGCGAAAGTTGTCTGCTGTTTGTCCGGCTGGAGGACCGTGCCTCCCTGGGGGACGCCCTGGGCGACCACGACCCCGAGCCCCAGCAGCGCCAGCGCGAATACCATGGACCGAGACATCCGTAACCTCCTGGCTAAAGGATCGATTTCGGGCACCCACCCGGAGCGCCGGGCGGGTGGGATGGTTTGTCCGACGGTTCACCGGGCGAAGATCGAAAACCGCCGGGGGACCGTCGCGGTCAGACAGTGGACGGCGCCCTGCTGAGGCGCGGTGATCGAGCAGTCCACGGGAATGATCCGCACGTCGCCGCCAAACGCCTGCCGGATTTTTTTGTACGCCGCGAACTGCGCGTACTGGTCCAGGAAGGGATAGTAGGGCACCAGGACGGCGAAGCCGCCTTTGTCGGTGCGGAGCGTGAGGGCGTTGAGCAGGGTCGGGTAATAGATCATGGTGGTGGGCGCCAGTTGCATCCCGTACAGGCTCGTCTCCACGGGCGGCAGCGACGGCACCTCAATCACTTCGTAACCGAGTTTCTCCAGCCTGGCCTTGTTCTTCTTCATGGCCTGGGCCGCGAGTTCGGTCAGCACCCGGATGCGTGGGCTGGGCGAAAACTGGCTGGGGTCGTACGAGGCCAGCAGCACGCGCTTGCCGGTGGCCGGCAGCAGGAACATGTCCACGTGCCGGATCACCGGGCCGGGCAGCGCGTCGAGGTAGACGACCTCCTGCACGGCGAAATACTTCTTCATCTGGTCGGTGAAGCCGTTTTCCTTTTTTCGATTGCGCAGAATCAACTCTTTGGTGGTGATCAGGTGGCCGTCCGCCAAGCGGAGGAGGTTGCCGCCCTCCAGGTACAGGTCGGGTCGTTCGACCTGGATCGCCGCGCGATCCGTCACCGCCTGCATCATTTCGTAGGGGGAGAAGTCATCGTCACTGCGGTCGTTCAACTTGCCGCTGGCCAGGATTTCGTCCTGGTGCTTCAAAATGTTGAGCCAATCCTTGATGTGCTCCAACCGGGCATCGGGCCTGGTTTGCGGCAGCGTTCCGGTGGACAGGCCAGCCCCGCTCTTCGTCAGTTCCAGCCGCACCGTCTCGATCAACTTTTTCCGGTCCTCATTCACGGCCTTCCGCTGGCGTTCGATGGCCGTTTGATAGCGGATGTCCTGGTACTTGGAATCGACCAGGACGAAATCCTTGGCCCCGGTCTTGATCTGCGGCCCGTAGTCGCGGACCCAGTACGTGTCGTGCGGGACGACGAAAAAGCGCAGGCGGCCCTCCTTCACGGCCCGACCCAGGGCCGGGTGATACCGGCTGAACGCATCGCGCACGCTTACGAAGTCGAGGTCCAGATCGATGAAGACCACGACGTCGGTGAACTCCAGCGCGGCCAGGGCGATCTCCTTCTGGGTCCGGGCGAAGTTCGGGGTGGGGATCAGCTTCTGATTGCGAATTTCACCGAGGGACAGCAGGACGACAGACGGCTCCTGTGCCTCGACATCGAGCGCCTTGGCGGCGGGCGGCTGAGCCTGGGCCGCCGCCGGCAGCGCCGGGATGGACAGCACCACGAAGGCGAGCAATGGGACGAGTTTGCGCATGGGCATCTCTCCTAAAAAAGCGTCACAGACCAAACGGACACAAGCCGATCATGTGGCAGATCCCCGCGGCGATCATTCGCTGGAGTTCGCTCGGGGCGGTTTCGTAAATGGCCAGCAAGGTCGGGAGGTGTTTGCGGCAGCGCATCCGCAGCAAGCTAATGATGCTGTAGTAGCGCACGGCGTCCGCGGGGTCATTCTGGGCCGCCTTCGCCAGGTCGTCGGCAGCATCGCGGGCCTGCAGCATCCCCAGGACGAAGGCGGCAAAGTCGCGGATGACCGGCCGTTGCCGGGCGGTCGCGTCCGCGCCGGTCAGCCAGTTCCTGAGCTGCCGTTCAAGCGGCACCTTGCGGGCCTTGCCCAGTTCGCTCAGGAACTGGTGGACCGGGTTCACGTAGGCACGGTTGGCGACGGCCGCCGTGTGGTTGGCCAGGATGGCCTCCAGCAGACCGCAGGCGCAGAAGAAGAAAAACCAAAGTTCATCCGTCAGGGTGACCTCGTCCGGGTCAACGGCGCGCAACGGCCGGAAATTCGCCGGGGGCGGGCCCGGCACTTGCAGGGCGGCGTCGGCCCAGTTCGGTGCGGACTTGTCCAGAGACTTCCGGGTGACGCGGAAGTCGGCGTGGCTGCGGCCATTCTGGTAGCGCGCCACCGCGAGCCGGCCGAGGTGGGAGGTCAGGGCCGGGTTGCCCTCGAAGTCGTAGAAACGGCGGATGAACTCGAGCAGGTTTTCGCCGAGGACGAGCGAGGACGGCGGCGGCGGCGCGGACAGCAATCCTTTCTGGCAGATGGCCGGCAGGGCGCGCCAGCGCTTGTACCAGTCGCGGAGTCGTTTGCGGAAAATCGGGCGGAATTCGTCCAGAGTGGTGAATTTCCCAGGAAAGTGGGTCTTGGATTCTTCCAGGTTGCGCTTGAATTCCTGGACTTTCTCCCACTGCGCGGCGTCCGCGGCCGGCGCCGGGAGGTGTTTGAAGTAGAGGAGGACATCATCCAGCTGGCCCTGCGTCGCCCGGTCGGTGGCGATGCGCAACTCTTCCTGGAAGCCCGTCTCGCTGGAGGTGACGCTGCTGGGGGTGCCTAACCGGGACCACAACAAGCCGACGAAGAGTTCGGATTCTTCCAGGGCCGGGATGATCCGCCCCTGAGGCCGGCCAAACCCGTACGGGAGGTCGGTATCCCAGCGGTAGCTCTCCAGCAGGATCCCATCCCTGGCCGCCTCAACGCTGAGAACCCGAACCTCCTCTTCCACCACGTCCCGTTCGGGGACGACATCACCGGGAGAGGCGATAAAAACTTGCAGACGGAGGGCGAGTTGGGCCATGATCGCCTGGGGTCGGAGGTTATTCGGAAGTAGACTTCGGAGACGTTTGGGCTACAGCCTTTTGAACTGAATCGAATACGGAACCGTTATTCAATCTGATGGTGATGGTATCACCACTATTCGGTTTTTCAACAAAAAAAATTCGGCGCGCCTGCGGCGGGTGTGGCCACGCCCCGATGCTTTCTGGTTGGTGGCGGCGCCGCGGTTCGCTAAAATGGTCGCAATCTCTTTGTCCCCACGGCACCCCGGAGGACTCTCCCGTGACCACGCGCCGCGATTTCCTGAAAACCACCGCCGCCGCGGCCGCCGCGACGGTCGCCCTGCCGGCCGTCCACGCCGGCGGCACCGATGTGCTCCGCATCGGCCTGATCGGCTGCGGCAACCGCGGCACCGGCGCCGCCACCCAGGCCCTGCGCGCCGACCGCCATGTCCGCCTCGTCGCCCTGGGCGACGCCTTCCCCGACCGGCTCAACGGCTGCCTCGACCAGCTCCGCCGCGACGCCGCCATCGCCGACAAGGTCGCTGTCCGGCCCGAGCACTGTTACGTCGGCTTCGACGCCTACCGCGGCGTGCTGCAGGCCGGCGTGGACGTGGTGCTGCTGGCGACGCCGCCGCACTTCCGCCCGCTGCACCTGCGCGCCGCCGTCCAGGCCGGCAAGCACGTCTTCGCCGAGAAGCCCGTCGCCGTGGACGCCCCTGGCGTTCGTGCCGTGCTGGCCGCCTGCCACGAAGCGCAGCAGCGGCACCTCGCCGTCGTCTCCGGCCTGTGCTACCGCTACAGCCGGGCCAAGCGCGAGACCATGCAGCGCATCCACGATGGCGCCATCGGTCAGATCGTGACGCTGCACACGACCTACAACGTCGGCGGCCTGTGGGTGCGTGAGCGGCAGCCGCACTGGTCGGACATGGAATGGCAGATGCGCAACTGGCTGTACTTCACCTGGCTGTCCGGCGACCACAACGTCGAGCAGCACGTCCACAGCCTGGACAAGATCGCCTGGGCGATGAACAACCAGTATCCGGTCAAGGCGGTGGGCCTGGGCGGCCGGCAGTCGCGCACCGGGCCGGAGTTCGGCCACATCTTCGACCATCACGCGGTGGTGTACGAGTACGCGAACGGCGTGAAATGCTTCAGCTTCTGCCGCCAGCAGGACAACTGCGCCAACGAGGTGTCGGACTTCGTGTACGGCACGCAGGGCCGGGTGGACGTGCAGCGGCACCTCATCACGGGCCAGCAACCGTGGCGTTTCGTGCTGCCGCGCGGCCAGACGGACAACATGTACCAGAACGAACACAACGAGCTGTTCGCGAGCATTCGCAGCGGCACGCCGATCAACAACGGCGACTGGATGTGCAAGAGCACGTTGATGGGCATCATGGGCCGCATGGCGACGTACACCGGTCAGGAAATCACCTGGCAGGAGGCGCTGAACTCAACCGAGAATCTGACGCCGCCGCGCTACGCATGGGGCCCGCTGCCGACGCCGCCGGTGGCCCGACCGGGTGAGACACAGTTTTCCTGAGAGAAAAAGAACTTGGAGCGCGTTGCGTTCGGGTGTGGCGGGTTCTTCGCCCCGAAGGGGCGGGACAACTTAGCCCCGGGCAACGCCCTGGGGACGCCTGAAGGGGCACCCCAAGCGTTGTTGTGGTGCCCCTTCAGGGCACGGAAGAAAGCAGGGTAACAGTCGCCTCCCTGGTTCCCAGGGCGTTGCCCTGGGCTAAGTTGTCCCGCCCCTTCGGGGCGAAAGACACGACCGCTACCGTCGTCTGCGAACCGCTCTCGCCACAGAGGACACAGAGGACACAGAGAGAAAATCAAAAGCCTGGGAAAACCCAATCTCTGTTTTTCTCTCTGTGTCCTCTGTGTCCTCTGTGGCCAAGTTCTTTGAATTACTTGACTGCAGGAGGCCAGCCATGACCGTCCCCGACCGCCCGCCGCGCGTGCTCATCGCCGACGACAACCCGCAGGGCCTCGAACTGCTGGAGGCGTACCTCGCCGAGACCGACTATGATGTCGAGACCGCCGCGGACGGCGAGGAGACGCTCGCCAGGGTGCGGCAGTGGCAGCCCGACCTCATCTTGCTCGACGTGATGATGCCGAAGATCAGCGGCTTCGAGGTCTGCAAGCGCCTGCGCAGCGACCCGGCCACGCGCGACATCGCCGTGCTCATGGTCACCGCCCTCGACCAGCCCAGCGACATCGACCGCGCCGTCGAGGCCGGCACCACCGACTTCCTGACCAAACCCATCAACAAGACCGAACTGCTGCTGCGCGTCGGCGCTGCCCTCAAGAGCCGCCGGTATAAAGAGCAGCTCGACCAGGCGCTGGCGTACATCGACGGCGTGGAACGGCCGCAATCATGACGATCCCGCGTGTGGTGCTGCAGCCGAGGCGGGCCCGGCCGTTCTTCGGCCGCCATCCCTGGGTGTTTGCCGGCGCCGTTGCCGCCGTCGAGGGCGCCCCGGCCGACGGCGCCGAGGTCGATCTCGTTTCGCACGCCGGCAACTTCATCGCCCGTGGTCTGTACAACTCGCACAGCAAAATCCGCGTCCGCCTCTACGCCTGGCAGCCCGACGTGCCGCTCGACGACGCCTTCTTCCGCAGCCGCTTCGAGGCGGCGTTGCGGCTGCGCCGCCACCTGCTCGGCCTGGACGGTCCCGGGCGCGCCTATCGCCTGGTGTTCAGCGAGGCCGACGGCCTCTCCGGGCTGACCGTCGATCGCTACGATCAACAACTCGTGATGCAGTTTACCGCGCTGGGCCTGGCCGAGCGCCGGCAGCGGCTGGCGGAACTGCTCGCGGACCTGCTGCGGCCGCGCGGCATCATCCTGCGTACCGAGCGCGGCGTCGGCAAGCTGGAGGGGCTGGAGTTACAGGACGGGCCGCTGTGGGGCGAGGCACCGAGCGAGCCCGTCATCGTGGAGGAGAACGGCGTCAAATTTCTGGTGCATCTGGCGGAGGGGCAGAAGACCGGTTTTTACCTGGACCAGCGCGACAACCGCGCCGCGGTGGCCCGGCTGGCGGTGGGGCGGCGCGTGCTGGACGGCTTCTGCTACACCGGCGGCTTCGGTCTGTACGCCGCCCGCGCCGGCGCCAGGGAAGTGCTGGGCGTCGATGTGTCCGAGCCAGCGCTGGCGCTGGCGCGGCGCAACGCGGAGTTGAACGGGCTGGGCAACCTGCACTTCCAGCGCCGCGACGTGTTCGACCAGCTGGACGCGCTGGTGGCGGGGGGGAGCGCTTCGGCCTGGTGGTGCTCGACCCACCGAAGTTCGCCCGTGACCGCAAGGCCATCGACGAGGCGCTGCGCGGCTACCGCCGGCTGCAACAGCAGGCGCTGCGGTTGCTGGAGCCGGACGGCGTGCTGGTGATGTGCTGCTGCTCAGGCCTGATTACCACGGCGATGCTGGAGGAACTGCTCGGCCAGCTGGCGGCGGAGGAACGGCGCGACATCCAGATTCTGGAGCGGCGCGGCCAGGCGGCGGACCATCCGGTGTCCGCGTCGTGCCTGGAGTCGAATTATCTGAAGTGTCTGATTTGCCGGGTCGGATAATGACCTCATCCCTCCGCGCCGTTGTGGTATCCTGAAGAAAGAGTGCCACGGAGGGAACTCATCTCGTTTCATTTCACAGACCCCCTGGTTGACCCTGGGGAGCCGGAGATTCCCTACCGATTGTTCCCACACCCCCAGACGCGGAATCGAAGCCATGCGAGCCCTGTTGCAGCGCGTCCGCCGTGCCTCCGTCCACGTCGATCAGGAACTGGTCGGCCAGATCGGCCCCGGCTTGCTGGTGCTGCTCGGCGTCACGCAGAGCGACACCGCCGACCAGGCCCGCTGGCTCGCGGACAAAATCGTTACGCTACGCGTCTTCGCCGACGAGCACGGCAAGATGAACCGCGATGTAACCGAGAATGGCGGCGGCGTCCTCGTCGTCAGCCAGTTCACGCTCTACGGCGACTGCCGCAAGGGCCGCCGGCCCAGCTTCGTCGAGGCGGCGCCGCCGGAGATCGCCATCCCCCTGTACGAGGCCTTTATTGACGCGGTCAGGGCGCACGGCGTACCGGTCGCCACGGGCCGCTTCGGGGCCATGATGCAGGTCGAACTGGTCAACGACGGGCCGGTCACGTTGCTCGTGGACAGCAAATAATGCTTTGCGGCGCACGGGTTTGTGTGGTAATCTCGCTGCCGACGCCGCGCGACCGCCGGCGCCAGCCGCACCCCCGGGGGCATCTGTATACTGCCGTGAACGACCGCGCTGGGCGGGGTGTGCATCACCGTAACCTCCTCTCCGTGAGAGATGCTTGCATGTTCTGGAAACGTTTGTTTGCCACGAAGTCGCTGGAAATGCTCCACGACGAGATGAAGAGCGATAACCGCCTGCGGCGCGTGCTCGGCCCGGTCGGCCTGACCTCGCTCGGCGTCGGCGCCATCATCGGCGCCGGTATCTTCGTCATCACCGGCCGCGTCGCCGCCCAGGACGCCGGGCCGGCCATCATCACGTCCTTTTGCGTGGCCGGCGTCGCCTGTGCCCTGGCCGCCATGTGCTACGCCGAGTTCGCCTCCATGGCCCCTGTTGCCGGCAGCGCCTACACCTACGCCTACGCCACCCTCGGCGAGCTGTTCGCCTGGATCATTGGCTGGGATCTCGTGCTCGAATACGCGCTCAGTGCCGCCACCGTCGCCTCGGCCTGGTCGGAGTACCTCAACAAGCTTCTTGAGGTCACCTGCGACTGGCGCATCCCCAAGTATTTATGTAACGACCCCTTCTCCCACCCCGGAGCCTGGTTCAACCTGCCCGCGGTGGTCATCCTGGCCATCGTCACCTCGGTCCTGGTGCTCGGCATCCGCGAGAGCGCCACGTCCAACACGGTCATGGTGGTCGTCAAGCTGAGCGTGGTCCTGTTCGTGATTGCTGTCGGCATCCAGTACGTCAACCCGGACAACTGGACGCAGATTCCGGTGAGCGAGCGCAAACTGCCCGAGGACTGGATCATCCCCGACTACGCGGAAAAGTACATAAACATCGAGGAGCGCTTACTCAAGGACGCCGAGCACTACGCCGCCTTCTACGGGGCCGACAAGGTCAAGAGCATCACCGTCCAGCCCGAGCGGGTGCCGCCGCAAACGATCCGGCCCACGGAGGAGAAGCACGACGCCCGGGTGGCGCGGCTCAAGAAGGAGGCCATCGCCGCCTTCCGCACCAAAATGGCCCGCGAACTGGCCGACGAGGCCGAGGCGAAAAAAGTCGAGGAAAAGTACGCCGCGGACATGCCGAAGACCGAGCACGACAAGCTGGTCGTCCAGGGACTGCTGGCGGAGGTCGGCAAAAAGGCTCCCGAGAAGACGACGGCCAAGTGGGGCCTGCTCGGCTTCCTGGGCCTGAACCAGGCGCTGGCGCAGATCGACAACTCGACGCGCAGCACCTTCATGCCGTTCGGAGTCTCCGGCATGATGCTGGGGGCGGCCCTGGTGTTCTTCGCGTTCATCGGCTTCGACTCGATCTCGACGCACTCCGAAGAGGCTATCCGGCCACAGCGCGACGTGCCGTTCGGCATCATCACCTCACTGGTGCTGTGTACGGTCCTGTACATCGGCGTGGCGGGCATCATCACCGGCATGGAACCCTATCCGAACATCGACCCCAAGGCCGCGGTGGCCGCCGCCTTCGACCGCCAGGCCAAAATCACGGGCAACCCGCTGTTGACCGCTTCGGCGGCGCTGATCGCGCTGGGGCGCTGGCCGGCATGACCAGTGTGCTGCTCATCACCTTCCTGAGCCAGGCCCGCATCTTCCTGGCGATGGCCCGCGACGGCCTGGTGCCGCACGCTGTCTTCGGCGTGGTCCACCCCAAGTTCAAGACGCCGCACATCTCGACCATGCTGACCGGCTGCATCATGGCCACGGTCGCGGCCCTGACGCCGATCGGCGTGCTGGAGGAGATGGTGAACATCGGCACGCTGTTCGCCTTCGTGGTGGTCTGCGCCGCGGTGCTGATCCTGCGCTTCAAGCGGCCGGAGGCCCGCCGGCCGTTCCGCTGTCCGCTTGTGTATGTCGTGGCCCCGCTGGGCATCCTGGTGAACGTCACCCTGATGTTGTTCCTGCCCATCGACACCTGGACCCGGCTGGTGGTTTGGCTGTTCATCGGCCTGACGATTTACTTCACCTTCGGCTGGCGCAACAGCGTCATGGGCAAGCGCGAGCGTGGCGAACCGCTGCCGAGCACGTACACGATGGGCAACCCGGAAATGGCGGCTGCGGCCGAGGCGCACCCATGAGTGCGACCATACCGGAGTCGCCGCCGACAACCGCCGCTGCGCCGGCCCCGGGCTTTCAGCAACGGCTGGGCCTGTTCGACGCCACCATGCTCGTGGCCGGCAGCATGATCGGCTCGGGCATCTTCATCGTCTCCGCGGACATCACGCGCGATGTCGGCTCCGCCGGCTGGCTGCTGGCCATCTGGCTGCTGACCGGCGTCATGACCATCATGGGCGCGCTCAGCTACGCCGAGCTGGCCGCCATGATGCCGCGCGCCGGCGGCCAGTACATCTTCCTTCGCGAAGCGTACAGCCCACTGTGGGGCTTCCTCTACGGTTGGACCAGCTTCCTCGTCATCCAGACCGGCTTCATCGCAGCGGTGAGCGTGGCGTTCGCCAAGTTCCTCGGTGTGCTGGTGCCGCCGCTGGGCACGGACAACGTCATCTGGGCGCTGCCGAACTCCGCGGTGGACCTGAGCCTGTCGGTGTCGTGGCTGGACCAGCCGGTGACGTTTTTCAAGCGCGACCGGTTCGCCGTCAGCGCCGGCCAGCTGGTGGCGGTCGTCGTGGTGGCGGTGCTGACGCTGCTCAACTGCCGTGGCCTGCGCGAGGGCAAACTCGTGCAGAACATCTTCACCGTCGCCAAGACGCTGGGCCTGGCGCTGCTGATCGTCCTGGGGCTGACGGTGGCGCTGCAACCGGCGACCTTTCAACACAACCTGACGGATGTGTGGAACGGCATGTGGACGACGCCGCAGTTCCACACGGTATCGGGCTTCATGCCGCTGGCGGGCGTGGCGGCGCTGATGGTGATGGGCGGCGCCATGGTCGGGGCGCTGTTCTCCTCCGACGCCTGGAACAACGTGACGTTCGCGGCGGGCGAGATCAAGAACCCGCGGCGAAATTTGCCGTGGAGCCTGGCGCTGGGCACGGGCATGGTGATCGTGCTGTACCTGCTGGCGAACCTGGCGTACCTGGCGGCGCTGCCGCTGCACGGCGACCGCGTCCTGGCGGCCGAGAAGATGGTGCAGGCGAAGGCCGAGGAGCAGAAGGCGAAGGCGAAGGAGGCGGAGGAGTACCGCGTCCGCAAGGTCCGGGCCGAGGTCGAGGTCGAGATCGAGAAGACCACCGCGGAGGCGGCGCAACTGAAGCTGCACGGCAAGGCCGATGAGGCCGCGCAGCTGCTACGCGGCCTGGACAAGCGCCGGGACTACCTGAAGGCGGCGGACAAGAAGATCGGCCTGCACCGGCAGGAGCAGGCGAAGGCGCAGGAGCAGGCGCGGGAGCTGCAGGCGGAGGCGGCGTTCGCGCTGGGCATCGACCATGCGAAGGACGATCGCGTCGGCACGGCGGTGCTGGAGCGGGCGTCGCCGAATTTCGGCGTGCCGCTGATGGCGGTGGCGATCATGATCTCGACGTTCGGCTGTGTCAACGGCCTGGTGCTGATGGGGGCGCGGCTGTACTACGCGATGGCGCAGGACCGGCTGTTCTTCGAGTCGGTGGGCCAGCTGAGCGGCCGCGGCGTGCCGGCGGTCGGCCTGGTGCTGCAGGGGTTGTGGTCGGTGGTGCTGATCTTCTCCGGGACGTACAGCGATTTGCTGGACTACATCATTTTCGCGGCGCTGCTGTTTTACGTGCTGACGGTGAGCGGCCTGTTCGTGCTGCGCCGCAAGCAACCCAACGCGGAGCGGCCGTACCGGGCGCTGGGCTATCCGGTGGTGCCGGCGATTTATGTGGCGCTGTGTGCGTTCATCATGCTGGATCTGCTGGTCGTGAAGCCTGTCTACAGCTGGCCGAGCTTTATCATTGTGTTGACGGGCATTCCGGTGTACCTGTTCTGGCGGCGGTCGGCGCGGGCGGTGGCGTGACCGCTGCGTTTGCGGGGCGCTGCACACCGCCAGAATGCGGTTGCGATCGACATGATATAATGGGTCAGAGGTCAATCGGATCATTTGTCTCCGGGTGGTTTTTGGTGGCGATTGAGTAAAGTTTGTGCTGCCCGTGCCCTGAAACCGATCCAGGAGCGACGAACCAGCGAGGCCCCATGGACGAGAAGATCCTGAACGGTGAGGAATTTACCGATGAGCAGCTCCGTGCGGCCCTGAAACGCATGGGCGACAAGGCATGCCAGGCGACATTCGCGGCAGGGCGCCCGGTAGTGGTGTTCCGGCACGGGGCGCTGGTAGCGTTGTACCCGGACGGCACCGAAAAAATCCTCGAACAGGACCTCATTCCCGAGGGTGTGAAAGCGACATTCGGTTGCGCAGGAGGGTGCCTGGATGATTTCTCTGGTCGGGATGGCAGGTCTCGCTGAAGCGGCCGAGTTTATCGTGTTGTCAGTCGGCTACGGCGGCCTCTTACTATCAGGTCTGGCGGCCACGGTGGGGCTGTTCGCCTACTCTCGGGTGGCTTCGGGGGTTGCTCTGGCCCTGGTGTTAGCCCTAACGTTAATGCTCACTCCCTGGGAGGCGTTTCGCACGTTCGAGTCGGCTGATCCGGATGTTCATGATTGGGTCGCGGCCTGGCGTGGTTTCGGTTGGTGCTGGGGGGTCGCTGTGGCCGCCGCGGTCGCTGTCTCGGTCCGTGCCTTCTGCTTCCCTCCCAAGACGGCCGTGCATTCCCCGGGCGAAAACGAAACCTTGCTACTTCTATCAAGATCGAGAAGTCGCGCCAGGCGCTACGGCAACTCGGCCACGCAATTTCGGTCCTGGCGGTTCCGGGAGGCCAGGAAAAAGCGCTGAGCCTGCTTTTTCCGTTCTGAATACTCGTGATCGCTCACGCCCGCGCAACCCGCAATCTCCCGCGTCAGCCGCCGCACCGCCGGTACAAAGCGCAACCTTTACCATTGCACCGGCCGCGCCCGTTCTGTTGAATAAACGCATCTTGATGGAGTCCCCTGGTACGGAGACACGCATGTCGCAGCGATGGCGCGTTCCGGTGTTGCCGGTGTTGACGGTGCTGCTGGCGCTGACGGACCCGGCCTGGGGTTGCAGCGAACGCAGCACGGTCTGGCACTGGGACCACTGCTGGCTGAGCGTGCCGCGCTGGCTGGTGCTCGCCGCCGCCTGCGCCGGCTGGTGGTATCTGTGCTTCCACCGCCTTTTTCCCTGGCTGCTGGCCCCCGACCGGCCGCAGCCGCCCTGGCCGCGCGTCGCCTTCCGCCGCGCCGTGGCCCTGTTCTGGTTACTTTCCTGGGTGACGTTCGTCGCCCTGTTCGCCTGGCTGTCGGACGAACTGCTGTTGCTGTCGGCGCGGTCGCTGCCGAACCTGGGGCCGTGGCTGAGTCAGCAGGCGCTGAGCCTGCTGGTGCTCGCGGTCGGCCTCGGCGGTGCCGCCGTGCTCTGGCTCGCCGGCCGTCAACGCCGCCCCGGGATGCGTGAATCCTGAACGAGGGAACCGGCCATGACTGACACACCCCCCACCGCGCCGCCCGGCGTCCGCCATGTCGCCCCGACGGTCCTGATCGGCCTGGGCGGCACCGGCAAGGACGTGCTGTTGCGCGTCCGCCGCATGTTTTACGAGCGCCACGGCCTGCGCCCGGACGGCGGCGTCGGCTACCCGATCATCGGCTACCTGGCCCTGGACACCGACCCGGGCGCCCTGGACCGCATCGAGGGCGAGGGCGCCAGCGATTTCGTGCTGCGGGCGATCCAGTTCAAGCGCGGCGGCACCCCGGAGGCGCTCGACTGCACGGTGGCGCCGCGGCAGCTGGAAGATTATTTCCGCGGCGGCGAACAGCAGTTCCCACACCTGTTCCGCTGGCTGCCGGCGGAGCTAAAAAAGTTCGGGGCCAACGGCATCGTCGGCGGCGCCGGCCAGAACCGCCTGTTCGGCCGCCTCGCATTCTTCCACCACTTCACGCGCATCCGCGACACATTGAAAGCCCGCATCAGCCAGGTTGTCGCTGATGCCACGCTGCCCACTCGCCGCGCCGCCTGGCTGTCGGAACTGCGCACGCCGGTGGAGGTCAACCCGCAGCGCCTGGAAATCGTGCTGGTCTACTCGCTGGCCGGCGGCACGGGCGCCGGCATGTTCCTGGACATGGGCTGGCTGGTCCGCCACGTCGTCGAGCGCGAGCTGGCTCTGGCCGGCGTGCAGCCGTTCTTCACGCACTACGCGCTGCTGCCGGAGGCGTTCGTGCAAGAGGCCGCCGAGGGCCGTCGCAACGTCACGCTCAAGCCGGAGCAGCGCCGCAAGATTCAGGAGAACGCCTTCGCCTGCCTGCGCGAGATGGAGTATTTTTCCATGGCGCCGCGGCAGGCGTTTGACCTGACCATTCCGCAGGCCGTGCCCGCCGCTGTATTCCCCCCCAAAATGGGAGGGGATACAGCGGCGGGCGGCGTCTCGGAGCCGTGGTATGGCGTGCAGTGGGAACTGGATGGCCCCGTCGTCGAAATCCACAGCTCGCCGTGGGATACGTGTTACCTGCTTGGCGGCGGCAACGAGGCGATGGGCAACCAGTGCCTGCCGCCGGCGGAGCTGTACCAGATGATCGCGGAGCGGCTGTTCCTGCAGTTCGCCGGCGGCCAGTTCGGCAGCCTGAAGGAGTCCGCCCTGAGCAACGAGGTGGACGAGACGCTGCAGGCGCTGGCCGACGAGGTGCGCGATGAGCGCGGCCAGATTTTGTATCGCCATTTCCTGAGCAAGCGCTTCAGCACCTTCGGCCTGTCGCAAATTTTCTTTGACCGCGAGCGTATGCGGCGGGCAGCGGCGCACCGGCTGGCGTGGAAGCTGGTCGCCGAGTGGTGGCTGCGGCCGGCGGACCTGGCGCCCGTGGAGTTGCAGCGGCTGGCGAAGGAGGATTTGCACGGGGGAGCCGGCGGCCGCGGCGAAGTTGTCACCGCGACCGGCCTGGCTGGTGACAGCCCATTGTCACTGGCATACGACGCGCTGCGCGATCAGATTCTGCTGGAGGACCGCGACCAGGACCGGCATCGCACCTGGTTCCAGGTGGTTCTCGACGATGAGCAGCAGCGCCGCCGCCGTGTCGAGGAGGGCGATTTTGACACGCGCACCGAGGAAGCGATCACGCCCTTGCTGCAAGCGCACCTGCACCGCCTCAAGCGCGTCCGCGGCGCCGCGGGAGAGACGGGGCTGGCCGTCCGCAGTTTCGAGCGGCACCGCCAGCAACTCGAAGAGGAAATCGAGCGCCGCCTGCGGGCGCTGGTGCTGCACCGCCTGCAACAACTCGGCGTACGCGGCACCTTGCAGTTACTGGAGGAATACGCCAACCTGCACAAAAACGAGCTGCAAAAAGCCCAGTATTTGGCGGCGAAGAAGGCCGCGCCGCTGCCGCCCTACCCAGACCGCGTGAGCGACGCCCGCCGCCTACCGCTGGCGTACTATGCGCGCACGGCGGTACGCCTGGAGTTGCAGCGGGCGCTGCGGCAGGTCCGGGACCACCTGCTCAAGGCGTTCCACCGCGAGGCGCTGCCGGAAATTCGCGCCTGCCTCGACCGCGTGCAGCAGCGCATCGGCCTTGACCAGCGCGAGGGTTCTTACGCCGATCTCTTGCAGCGCTTTCAATCGCTGCTGGAAGCGCAGACCGACGCGATGTCCGGCGTGCAGCACTACCTGGCCCAGCGCTTCCGCGAGTTGCGCACGCAAGACGCCGCCCAGGAGCGCACCATCGGCCTGCTCGACCAGCTGAGCGATGCCGCCTACGACGCCCGCATCCGCCAGCTGATCGCCCCGGAGAGTCCCGGCACCGCCCTGGACATGCACGAACTCGGCCCACGTGTCGAGCGGCTGGTCTTGCAGCAACTGGCCGCGGTCGATCCGAAGTGGCAGCGCGTGCAGTCGGTCGGCGACCTGGCCCTGACGCTGCTGGCGCTGCAGCCCGCGGAACTGCCAGCGCAACCGGTCCTCGACGAACTCGCCGCCGACCTGGCCGCGGCGTGCGAGGCGCTGCTGGCGAATTTTGCCGGTGAAACCAGCGCCCTGGAGCAGTTCAACCGCGACGTGCATTTGATGCGCGTGCGGCTGGACAATTTGCGCACCTACTCGGGTTGTTTTTTGCGGCGGACGCGCGAGCCGGAGGCACAGCGGCTGGACACCGCGGCGGTACTGCGGCTGGGCGTCGCCGACTGCAAGGGCCGCGCCGCCGAGGAGTTTCGCCGTCAGGCCGAGGCCGCCGGCTCCGACCGCCAGTTGCTCGGATTGCAGTCCTTCGAGATCGATGGCGACCGCATCGTACTTTATCAGGAAAAAACCGGCCTGCCGCTGTGCTATTACTGCGGCCTGGAGACGCTGGGCGAGCTGTACGCCCGGTCGCTGCGGCAGCGCGAGACGCACCTGGACTACCACGCGCTGCGCGGCCGATTGCCGGAGGTGCGCCGGGCGCAGCCGGAGCGGCAGAAGCACCTGGCCCAGTGTGTCGAGCTGGCGCTGTACGGCGTCAGTACGGGCGTGTTGCGTTACGAGCAGCGTTTCGAGCAGCAGCGCTTCTGGCTGGCGGTGAAGCAGGGCTACGGCACGCCGTTGACGGTGCCGCTGGGCGGTCAGCTGGAAGAGGTGATCGCCTACCTGGCCGAGCACGCCAGCGACCGGGCGGAGTTGCAGCGGCAGCTGGACCGCTGGTTCCAGGCCGCCGCCCAGAACGACGGTGAGGCACTGGTGCTGCTCTGGTGCGCCGTGCAGGATTTTCACGAGGACATCCGCGGGCGCGTGCAGCGGCACATCGACCAGGGCCGGCTGACGAGTTCCGAGGCCCGCCACCACCCACTGCTGGCCGTGCTGGAGCAGCGCATGCTGTCGCGCGTGCGCGAGCGGCTGCTGGGCTTGCCGGGCGGCCCAGGCTGGCTGGAGTCGAAGCTCGACCGCGGCGGTCTGGCGGCGGAGCTGGACGGCGACGACCTCGACCAGGCCCTGCGGCTGCGGGCGGAACTGCTGCGCGACTGCTACGCGCCGCTGTCAGAGGCGGTGCCGGTGCCGGTGCTGCGTCCGGGCGCCCGGTTGGACCGGCGCGTCTTCGGCGACCTGATGGGGCCGCGCCCCGGGCCGCGGCCGGCCGCCGCGGCGCCGCTGCGGCGCTTCCAGCAGGCGGAGGATGAGTCGGTGTGATTGTCTGGCCGGCCCAAAGTGCGAACTTGTGTATAAGTATCTATTCCGGTTACTCTACTGGGTGGTTCGGTTGGATGAGTGAATTGCCGTCCTCGTCAGGATGGCGCGCCTTTCACAAGGAGTCTTCCATGAAAGCCGTCACGCTGGTGGTGTTGAGCGGAGCCCTGTTGAGTTGGGTGCCGCAGGCGCCTGCCCAGACGGAACTGCCCCCGGCCGCGAAGAAATTGCTCAAGGAATATGAGGAGAGCATCGTCGAGCTTGACAAAAAGTACGAGGCCGAGGTCAAGAAACGCGGGGAAAAGACGACCGTGGAACTGAAGAAGGTGCAGGATCGGATGTGCAAGGAGGCCAAACTCGACGAGGCGGTGGCTGTCCGCGACCTGATTCGCAGCATCCAGGCCGGGACCAACGAGGCCTCCGCCGCCGACCTGCCGGCCGCCGCCCGCGAAATTTACAAAGTGTATCAGGATGACACCGCCGCGATCCTCAAGAAGGCCGAGACCGAGGTCGAGGTCCGGCGAAACCAGGCCACCGTGGGGCTGAAGCGGTTGCAGGACCTGTTGTGCAAGGAAACCAAGCTCGACGAGGCCATCGTCATCCGTGACCTCATTCGTTCGCTTCGGGACGGGGTGACCAACACCCTGGCCGATCCGGGCTACGTGAACAACCCGGCCAACGACGTCGGCAAGGTGTTTTACTACACGGTCACCGGCGTCACCAACGGCGGCTCGATCTACGGTACCGATATTTACACCACCGGCTCGCACCTGGGCATGGCGGCGGTCCACAGCGGCGTCCTGAAAGCCGGCCAGCAAGGGGTCGTGAAAGTGACCATCTTGCCGGGCCAGAACAACTACACCGCCTCCATGCAGAACGGCGTTAACAGTAACGGGTATGGGAATTGGGGGGTGAGCTTCAAGGTCGAACGGGTCTACGGGTTGGCGGGGAAACGTGTCAGTTCCGTCCTGGCCGACCCGGGCTATGTGAGCAACTCGGCCAACGACATCGGCAAGGTGTTTCACTACACGGTCACCGGCGGCAACAACGGCCAGATCTGGGGCACCGGCGTCTACACCACCGGCTCGCACCTGGGCACGGCTGCGGTTCACAGTGGTGTGCTGCGAGTCGGCCAAAAGGCCATCGTGAAAGTGACCATCTTACCCGGCCAGAACAACTACATCGCCTCGCCCAGGAACGGCATCACCAGTAATGGGTATGGGAATTGGGGGGTGAGCTTCAAGGTCGAGCGGAGATAATCCGACCTGCGAGGCGGCGGCCGGGTACGGTCGGGCGCGATCCAGGGAGGGCTGTCCGATGGCCGTCGAGAAGGAGGCGCTGCGCGACTGGCATCGCCTGTTCGGCCTGCTCTTGACCGACTATTTCAGCGGCGCGCCCTTCGTCGTCGAAGTCGCGCGCGACTTCTCGGTCCAGCAGCAACTGCTCAGCTAACCTGGGCCGTGAACCAGATCGCCGACTTTCTCAGCCGGGAGGCGGTGCGCGGATTGGATAACGCGGTTTGGCTCCGCCAGGACGCGCAGGCCCGTGACCGCTTGAACGCACGGTCGGGCCTGGTGAAGCGCATCAAAGCTCTGCACCCCACCCCGGGATCCTCTTTGTAAAAGCCACGGAGCCACCATCCTTGTCCGTGTTCCCCATCCCGTCCCAGGGCCAGGGGACTTGCGGACGCCGCGGCGGTTGGCGAGAATACCACGCGGAGGGTCAGGCCATGCCGCTGCACGATTGGACAGACGAACGGGGCTGGGACAGCGTCCATCCGTTCTGGTTGGCGTACCTCGTCGAGTGGGTGCAGCCCCGCTTGCCGGAGGGGTATCGGGCGTTCCTCGGGGGCGTGCCTGCCCTGACGGTGGCGACGGGCAACGGCAAGCCCGACGTCAGCGTTCGCCACTGGGAGCCGCGTCCGCCGACCGAGGCAGTGACAACCGATACTGCCGTCCTGGAACCGGACCTGGAAGCGAGCGTCGTCGTCCGCCTTGACCCGCAACCGGCCGTCCACGTCGATTTCCACGGGCAACTCATTGCCGCCATTGAGATCGTCTCGCCGCGAAACAAGGACCACCTCGGCGCGAAGGATACGTATGCCCAGCGCTACCTGGGCTACCTCCGCCTGGGGGTGCATTTGCTGCTCGTCGATGTGCTACCGCGGCCGAAAGACTTCTCGTTCTCCGACATCATCACGGGCAGCCTGGGGCTCGAATTGCCGCCGCTGCCGGCCCCGTTTGCTGTGGCCTATCGTGTGGACGAGGTCGTCCCGGTCGGGAGCGACATGGGCAGCCTCGTGGGCCTCTGGCGCCGTCCGCTGCAGGTCGGCCAACCCCTGCCACCGCTGCCGCTGCCGTTGAGCGTCACTCGGGCCGTCCAGATCGATCTGGAGCAGACGTACGCACGGGCGGCGAAGCGGGCTTACCTCGATTGAGCTGGGGCGTCGATCAGGAGCTCTTGTTGTTCAAAGGGCGCTGATTCTCGACGTGTGAAAAAGTTGGCGTTCTTGGCGTCCTTGGCGTCCTTGATCGGTCAGGCGGCATCACAAAGTGATACGCCGTGCCAGCCAGGCGTTCATTCTCGACGTGTGAAAAAGTTGGCGTTCTTGGCGTTCTTGGCATCCTTGATTAGACAGCCGTCGCCAGCCAGAGACTCCCAGCGCCAACCCGCCAGGGCAGGCAGACGGCGACAGAAGCAGAAAGTCCCCCGGTGAAGGATTCCGAACCCTTGTCCGCGTTCCCCCCCACCCCCTGCCCCGTCTGCGACAACCGCCTGGCGGTCTGCTGGCGCTTCCGCGCCGACGACCGCCACTGCGGCCTGTGCGGCCAGCGCGTGCTGCGGCTGCGCGTCAGCCCCGCGACGCCGGACGGGGCGGTCTGGCTGTACCTGCACCCGACGGAGGCGCTGCGGTTGCGGCTGACGTGGGAGCGCGGCCCCGACGGCGGCCCGGCGCAAGACCTTCCGCCCCGCGCTCGACCTCGCCCGCAGTGGCGCCCACTTCACCGACGACCGCCTCGGCAGCCTGGCGTTCGCACTGGAAGAACTGCCCGCGGACAGCCCCGCCGCCGACACGGTGACGGTGCGACTGCGGCCGCTGTTCGAGGGCCTGGAAGCGCTGACGCTGCCGCCGGCCGGCGTCGCGGGCCAGCTGCACCTCGCCGCCAGCACCGGCACGGAAATCCGCCCCGCCCTGCTGCTGCCGCCGCCGCAGGAGATCGCGCTGGCCTGCACGGACCCGAGCATCGCGCGTCGCAGCGGTGTCTGGCAAATCTACCAGCGCGGCCCTGGCGTGCGCGTGCCGATGCGGCTGACGACGCCGGTGCCGCTGTGGGCCGGCGACCTGCGCATCGCCGAGGACAGCGACCCGGACGTGAGTGTCGAGGGCCTCGGCGACTTCGTGCTGCTGGAGCCACAGCGGCCGCACCCCTTCGCCCTGCGCGTCAACAGCACGCACTGGGCGTCGCAGGCGGCCCACAACTTCAAGTTCTTCGTCAACCTGGCGACGCTCGGCCCGCTGACGCTGAGCGGCGAAATCGCCCTGCTGGAGGGCAGCAAACTCCTCATCGGCGGCCCGAATCCGCGGCTGCTGGAAGTGCAACTCGGCCGCAGTTTCGCCACCAGTTTCACGCTGACCGCCAGTGCCGAGGGCGCTGCCGAGGAGGACGGCATCACGCTGGTCGATTACACCGTGCTGCGGCAGAGCGGCATCGAGGCGGATGACGAGCCAGACTGGCTGCGCCTGCTGACGCCGGCGCGGGCGGACCTGCCGCTGACGATCCGGCCGCACGGCCCCGAGCGGCCCGCCGAGCAGTTGGTGCTGGAGGTGAGCACCGGCCGCCTCGACCGCCAGCGCTACGCCGGGGCACTGCTGCGCGGCGCGGTCGAACTGATCGATTCGCGGCGGCGGCGCTGGACCTGCGAGGTCCACGCCACGGTGACGCGGCCGCCGCGGCTGGGCAGTCCGGTGGCCATCGACTGGGGCACGACCAATTCGTGCGCCGCCTACTGCGTCGGCGCTGTTGGCGGCGAGCCGCCGCGCTCGCTGTCGTTCGACGAGGAGCAGCAGCGCGCCCCGAGTCGTTCCCGTCGGACCTGTACTTCAGCGATCTGGACGACCCGGAAAATCCAGTCTTTTATCTGGGCCACGAGGCCGCCCGGCGGGCGCGCGAGCACCCCGAGTGCTGCCTGCGCAGCGTCAAGCGCAAGTTCCAGTTCCTCGACCAGGTGTTCGTCATGGACGAGCACCAGCGCGGCCACACCTACCCGATCACGCAGCTGGTCGAACTGTTGCTGGAGCGGCTGGTCACGCTCGCCGAGGCCGCCCAGGGCCAGGAGTTGCACACGCTCGGCCTGACGTTTCCGACGAAGTGGTCCGCGCGCGTGCGGCACAAGTTGGAGGGCGTCACGCAGGCCCTGGCGGCCCGGCTGCAGCGGGCGCGGCAGCCGATCACGGTGCAGGTGCTGCCGCCGCAGATCGACGAGGCCAACGCCGTCGCCCTCAACCTCATCACCAGCCATCACGGTCGCGCCCTGCCCGACACCTTCCATCTCATCGCCTACGACTTCGGCGGCGGCACCATCGACACCTCGGTGCTGGAGGTCCACCTGCCCGACGACCCGGCGGAGCTGCGGACGCGCTACATCGGCATCGGCGGCCGCCATGACTTCGGCGGCGACGACGTGACGCGCGCCGTGCTGCTGCTGCTGCACGACCGCCTCACCGGGGCGCTGCAGCGGCGCACCGTCGTGCTGGACGACCTCACACACAAGAGCGCCTGGCTTCAGGAAATCCCGCTGGTAGCGGACGGCGAGCCGCTGCGCGAGAGCGGCCCGGGAGCGGCGCACCGCTACCAGCTGGGCCGCCGCAACTGGGACGCGCTGTGGAAGATCGCGGAACTCATCAAGATGGATTTATGCGATGCCGAGGCCGAGCCGGCCCCACCGCCCCCACCGCCGCGGCCCGCGACCGCCGCCCGGCTGACCGGCCTGGCCGACGACTTCACGCTGACCGTGGACGAGGATTCCAGCTTCGAGTCCGCCATCGCCGACGCCTTCGACCAGGAGCAGACCGGCGCGGCCGAGCCGGCGGTGTCGCCGGTGACGGATCGGCTGCGGCCGCGGCTGGCGGACCTGCTGTGCCGGGTGCAGATCCAGCCGGGGCCGGCGGAAGGCGGCGCCCCTGTGGAGGTGCTGTGGACGCTGGACGCCGTGCTCGACCCGCTGGAGGCCGAGGACCGCACCGCTTTCTTCGATGAGCTGCGCTTCACGCTGGACCACGCCTGCGAGTTCCCGCTGGAGGACCTGCACGGCACCAACCACGGCCAGCGCTACAACGTCCGCCAGCGCGTCGAGGACACCGTGCGCGAGCTGCAATGGCAGTGCGCCCAGCAGCGGGTGCAGCCGCACATCATCGTGCTGGCCGGCGGCGGCTGCCGGCTGCCGCTGGTGGCGCGGCTGATGCGGCAGTATTTCCCGAGCGACCACGACCTGCTGTACTACCAGAAGGAGTTCGCGAAGCGGCGGGTGGCGCACGGCATGGCGAGTTACCTGGCGCTGCGACAGGTGCTGAACCTCGACAGCAGGTTAGCGCGTTCCGTGGACGTGCTGCACCACCCGCTGGGCTTGCAGAAGATGGTGCGGGCCGACGGTACCCTGCGGCTGGCGTTCGAGGCGGTGGCGCCGCTGGGGGCGCGCGTCAACGACCCGGGCGTGTGGCACCCGTTCACGGCGCGGGCGTCGCAGCTGCGCGATGCGGACGGTCAGTTGCGGTTGACGCTGTTCGTGCAGGACTGGCGTGGCGGCCCGCAGGAATTCGGCGTCTGCGACCTAACGCGGCCGGCGGCGACCGCGGAGCCGGGCTGGGCGGCCGGGCCGCTGCCGTTCGCGGACGGGGCGACGTACCAGGGCGGCCTGCGGCTGTGCGGCGTGCAGCGTGTCGAGGTGCGGCTGTCGCTCGGCGATGCCACTTACGGCCCCTTTGTGGCGGCGCCGACTGGGGGCGACCCGGAGGCGCTGTTGCAGAGCTAGCGCTTCGGGGTAGCGGAAGTCGCCAGACTTCCGCTTCAAAAAGGTTGGTAAAGCAAGGATTCCCGCCCGGTGGTATCATGCGGGGTAGTGGGTGACGCAACCTGGGAGCATGAACATGAGTATGACGAGCGAACAGGTCAGCTCCGCGAACGGGGTGAAGGCGGCACGGACCGTCTTCGTGTCCTCCCCCGCCCGAACGGACACGTCCGTTATCCGCCGGGTGCTGGAGGGGGAAGGCATCCGCGTGCTGGAGTCGGAACTGCTGGAACCGGGCCAGCTCATCCGCGAGTCACTGATCGAAGGGATACAGAAGGCCGACGCGGTGATCGCAGTGCTCGGCGACCGGAATGCGAACTCGCCCGTCTTCTATGAGTTGGGCATCGCGGATGCGATGGCAAAGCCCGTCCTGGTCGTCTCCGCGGATGCCCTCGACCCGGCCAATGACGTCGCCCTCTACCCCTACATCCGCGCCCGTCACGACGACGAGGAAGCCCTGCGGTTCGGCCTCGTTCACTTCCTCCGCGCACCGCACCACGGCGTGAAGCCCGAGCGGGATTACACAGCCGTGACGAAACCGATCGGGGCGGTGGTGGACGGCCTGCTCGCGCGGGTGCGGGCGGATGAGCGCATCATGCATGACGAACTGGTCAGCATCATCGCCGTGGCGATCCAAGAAAGCGGCGTCGCTGCGCAGGCGGCCGTGTCCAGGCGGCCCGCCGGCGAGGAGATACCAGCCGACATCGCGGTGTGGTCGGATGAGCTGACGTCGTTCGTCGGCAACCCGCTACCCATCGAGATCCGCTCGTCGTTGGTGACGCAGAGCGACACGGAGGCGGCGGCGCAGACCATCATGCGGGCGATGATCGGGGCGCGGGCCCGGTGGGGCCTGATCCTGTACCGGAAGGCGACGCCGGACGCACTCCACGCCCTGAACAAGTTCCCCGTGTTGGCGATGTCCATCGAGGACTTCCTGGAGGGGCTGCGGACGCGGTCCTTCGCCAGGATCGTCACCGACTTGCGGAACCGGACCGTGCACGGGGTGCGGTTCGATGGCTAAGGCGTGCAGAAGGAAATAATTCGTCCGATGTACATCTGCTCCGCCGGCGAAGTCCAGGTTGGGCGGGCGCTTTCTGGCCAAGTTGGACGAATTATTTTCTTCCGTTCGCCTAAGTTCTCGCAGAAGAAGATCAAGGACCATTTCGCCAAGTCCGACGCGGCAACCACGAAGGCGGAGAAAGGGAAGCACCTTGAAGATCTGGCCGTCTACCTGTTCGAGATGGTCCCGGGCATCAGCCTGTCCGCCCGGGACAAGAAGAATGCCTACGAAACCGAAGAGATCGACGTGGCGTTCTGGAACGAGCAGCACGCCAAGGGTTTCAAGGCGCTGAACTTCCTCATCCTGGTCGAGTGCAAGAACTGGTCGTCGCCTGTCGGTAGTATGGAGGTGAACTGGTTCCTCACAAAGATCAGGAACCGATCCCTGGACTTCGGCATCCTCCTCGCGGCCAATGGGATCACCGGGAGTGACGAAGACAAGAAGCAGGCACATGACGTGATCTCCAAAGCCCTCACGGACGGCGTTCGCATGATCCTGCTGACCCGCGCCGAGATCGAGGCGCTGACCGACGGCGACGAGTTGGTCAAAATGGTGAAGCGGAAACTCTGCGAGTTGGTCGTGTCGGGTACCGTCTGGTCGTGACGTGTCGGGGGAGAACATGAAGACCCGTATTGTGGTGATCGGCAACTCGCAGGGCATTCGCATCCCGAAGCCGCTGCTCGAACAGACGGGCCTGTCCGGGGAGGTCGAGATCAGCGCGGAGGACGGCACCCTGGTGATCCGGCCCGTCAAAAAGCCGCGGGCCGGCTGGGCGGTGGCCCTCCAGCAGATGGCACAGCGCGGCGACGACGCCCTGCTTGACGAAGCGCCGCCGGGTTTGACTGCCTGGGACGAGGGCGAGTGGGAATGGCGATAAACCGTTTCGAGGTCTACCTGATCAACCTCGACCCGACGGTCGGCAGCGAGATCAAGAAGACGCGGCCCTGCCTGGTCGTTTCGCCGGACGAGATCAACCACAACATCCGCACGGTGATCGTGGCGCCGATGACGACCAGGGGACAACCTTACCCGACGCGGGTGCCCTGCCGGTTCAAGGGGAAGGACGGCCAAGTGGTGCTCGACCAGATCCGGGCGGTGGATCGGTTGCGGTTGGTCAAGAAACTGGGGAGGATTGACGCCAGGACGGCGACGGCGGTGCTCGATGTCCTTCAGGAGATGTTCGCGCCTTGAGCGAGAGAACTATCCCGAATCAGCCGCAAATGCCTGTCCGGTGTAGCTGGTCAGGAATTTCTTGTTTCTTCGTTGCCCGGTCCTGTACCGTGGGGAGGTTCAGATCGTGGTCGCGGCAGATTCGTGGAGCGGGAAGAAGTAGGTTGTGATGTTTGCAGCGCGGACCTCGAATTTTCATTGCAAGGAGTTACCATGTCGAAATCCTCTGCGGTCGTGAGCTTCGTTCAACACCTAGCTCTCGCCCTGGCAGTCGTGCTGCCGTTGACGGCGCCCCTGGCAAACGCGGGGGAAACGAAGCTGCGAACCAAGCTTCTGGATACGTTCGAACAGGGGCACGGCAGCGTAGACCCATTTCTGCCCTCCAGCGTCGCATCGTTGGCCTTGAGTCCTGACGGAACGCTGCTGGCGACTGGGGGCGGTGATAAGACCGTCAAGTTGTGGGACGTGGCCAGGCGGCGCGTCATCGCCACCTTGCGTGGACACGCCGCACGGGTCCGCCTGGTGGCCTTTTCCGCCGATGGCAAGACGCTCTTTTCCGCAAGTAATGTCGAAGAAAAAATCCAAAAAAAAACAAGGCTGGTCGGAATGCTCAAGCTGTGGGACGTGGCAACCGGAAAAAACTTGGCCACGTTGGAATACCCTGATGGTCACGTATCTGGGCTTGCCGGCAGCCCTGACGGTACGCATTTCGCTGTCGCAACGGGAGGCACGATCGAAATCGTGGACTTTGCCACCCGCAAGCCAATCGCTTCTTTGGGCAAGAAAAAAGACCTAAATGCCTTTAATGGCAGTGGTGGTCCAATCGCCTTCAGCTCGGACGGTAAGACCCTGGTCGCTGGTCCCTTTGGGCTCGGGAACAACGTCAAGGTATGGGACGTGGCCGGCCGCGAGCTGAAGGCGGATCTCCGCATCGATAACGGTGGCGCAGAGTGGACACTTTCGCTGGCCCTGAGTCCGGACGGCAAGAGCGTGGTTGCGACGCGGCCTCTTTGCATCGAGGTCTGGGATGTGGCCACCGGCAAACAAAAGCAAAAAAAGGACTTCCATGACAAGAGAGAAGAGCGCGTGAGAGGCCTTTATGTCGGCGCCGTCCTCGCCAACGACGGCAAGACTCTGGTCGGTTTCAGCCGGCCCGTAGATCGCCCACGGAAGGTCATTTTCTGGGACGTGGCCAGCCAAAAAATAACCGCCGAGTTGGATGGTGACGTCGATATCTACACGGGTGTCGCTGTCAGCAGGGATGGCAAGACGATTGCAGGCGTGAATCATTCGAACGACGAGATCAAGGGTGAAATCGTGCAGGTGTGGGACGTGGCCCGTGCAAAACGGACGGCCCGGATGGTCGGGCGCACGTGGTACGGGGCCAGGGGTTTGTTCTTTCGCCCGGATGGCAAGGTCCTGGTGTCCACGCACGACCCCTTCTCTTTTTTCTGGGAAGTGCCCACGGGCAAGAACTTGCTCAGCTTTCCCCCCGGCCTGACCGGCGTCGCCTTCGCTTCGGACAACAAGACCTTTTTCTGCTCCGCGGGCGGCCTGAGCCGGAGCAGCCATCTTGAGCTCCACGAGTTAGCCACCGGCGAAGAACTGCGGCTGGATGAGTACATCCTGAGCCACAAAGGCATGATCCAGTGCATGGCGTCAACCCACGACGGCAAAACCCTGGCCACCGGCTCGGATGACAAGACGATCCGCATCTGGGACGTGGCCGGGCTCAAGAAGAAGAAACGCCAAGGCGATGAGGTGCTCGCCGGGTTCAAGACGGTGCAGATTCTCACAGGCCACGCTGACGAAGTCCGTTTTGTGACCTTCAGTAAAGATGGCAAGCGGCTGGCCTCGGCGAGCACAGCGGGAGATTTCAAGCTGTGGGACGTCGCCTCGGGCAAGGAGCTGAGCACCCTCCTTCTGGTCGAGCCGGGGAAAGAGAAAGCGGATGTTGGGGTTGGAGAGGGACGAGGCTCTCCCGTGGCGATCAGTCGTGACTTCAAGACCGTGGCTCTGGGTACGCGGACGGGTGAGGTCAAGTTGTGGGACGTGGGCAGCGGCAAGATCCTGGCCAAGCACCAGGTCCTCAAGGGCCAGGCCGTGACGGCGCTCGCCTTGAGTCCGGACGGCAAGACGCTGGCCACTGCCGGCGGCGACAGCACGATCCAGCTGTGGGACGTGGCCAGCGGCAAGAGCCTGGCTTCGCTCAAGGCGCACACGGCCGTCGTTCACTGCCTTGTGTGGAGCCCAACGGACCCCATCCTCGCTTCGGCCGGCGCCAATGCGGATGCCACCATCAATCTCTGGGAAATCGTCCGTCCGGAAACAGCGGACAAGTGAATCCGTCGAGCGGAACAATCTTCGTAGTCGTGTCTGAAACAAGTCAGCATCCATGCTGATAAACGGGACGCGGACCGTTTCGGCGCGGCAACCGCAACCAGGGCCGAACCGGGAAACAAAGGGGTCAGCGTAGATTATCGAGCTTTCCCCAAAGAGTGTTGAAGTCGAGGGTGAGGAGTGCAGATTCCGAACCAACCGCTGCAGCAGACCCGCCCCCCCATTGAGGTGTTGGAGATGTTCAGGTCACTCAGGGGGGCGGGCTGCTGAGCTATGGCGTTCGGCTACGCTATCAACGTGTGTCGAGATGCGAGTTGCTGGGTAGGAGAAAGGGCGCATTCAACAATTAAGAATCGGAAATGGTTAAGACTTCAGAAGTGCTCACACGAGGAGAATTCCGTCATGACCTTCAAGACCGTGGAAGGCGTGCTTCATCCGGACGGCACGCTGGCCTTGCCGAAGGAGGAGTTACCGGACCATGCCGTGCGCGTCATGGTGACACTCCTGGAGGCGACCGATGACGTCGCACTGGCCGAGGTGGGCGATTACCACGAGCAGCTCAGGGATTACGAAGAGCGATTGGCTCGGGGAGAAGTCCGGTGGCAGTGAAGCGCGGTGAAGTCTGGCAGGCGGATCTGTCGCCCACGCGCGGCACCGAACAATCGGGGGTCCGCCCCGTGCTGGTCGTGCAAACAGACCGGGCCAACCCGCACAGCCCCCACACCATCATCATTCCGTTCACGACACGCGTGCGAGTGAAACTTCTGCCCAGTCACGTCCTCGTCCCTGCCGGGGAAGGGGGTCTGACGCAGGACTCGGTGGCGCTGGCCGAGCAAATCCGGGTGGTTGACCACGGCCGCCTCCTCAAGCACCTCGGCGATCTGTCGGCCACGCGGGTGCAGGAAGTGGACGACGCACTCCGCGATCCTCGACCTGTAAGAAAATCAAAGAGAAAGCAAAAAGAGATCAGGTTTAGTTTACTGAAGTGAATTGGGGATAAAAAAGGGAGAAAAAAGGGGACGAGCACGAATGGGGACGGAAAAAGGCGACGGGCACGTTTGTTTGTCTCAATTGTCCAAATGTGCCCGTCCCCCCCTTTTCCGCCCTTCGGAAGGGTTTGAGGAGGCGGGTAGGGCTTGCTTGGGCGTTTGACAGCCCTTCCCCTGGCCTGGACAATTCAATGTCATCGCCCGGGGAGACCATCCGATGACCCCTGCACACCGCGTCGAAACCGTCCTCTCGGAAGCCGGCAAGCTGTCGCTCGACCGGCTCCCCTTCCGGGCCGGCCAGGCGGTCGAGGTGATCGTCCTGCCAGCGCCGGCCCCGGCGCCTGCTAGCCAGCCGCTCCGCGGCACACTCCTCCGCTACGACCGGCCAACCGAGCCGGCCGCCGAGGCTGACTGGGACGCCCTCCGGTGATCATCCTGGACACTCACATTTGGGTCTGGTGGGTGGACGGCGGTGCCCAGCTGCCCGCCGACTACGCCGCGCTGCTCCAGGCGCCTGCCGAATTCAGTTCGATGGCCAGAACCCGGCTCGTTATAATGACGTGTGGTGTCCTGGAGTTCACAGGGAGAAGGCCATGTCGCTTGTCGAGGTTTTGCCGGAGGTCCAGTCGCTTTCGCGGCTCGACAAACTTCGCCTGATCCAGTTCCTTGCCCGGGAACTCGAACGGGACGACGGCGACCTGATCGAACCGGGCCGCTCCTATCCCGTCTGGTCGCCTGATCGCGCTTTCGCCGCCGCCGCCGCCCTCCTGCAAGCACTGGAGGAGGACAGAGGTAAATCATGAGCGCCCAGCCTCAGCAATTCCCCTACGTCGTGCGCGATCCGTCGCTCGGGGCCGCAAGTCTCGCCCCCATGCTGCCGCTTACCTTGATCGGAAGCCAACAGGTTCCGACGGTTGGTCTCGTCGATAGCGGCGCAGCGGTCAACGTCCTGCCTTACTCGCTTGGTGTGCAGTTAGGATTCGACTGGGCTCAGGAAACGAAATCAGTAGAACTGTCCGGCAACCTGGCCTCGGTCGAGGCCCGCATTGTGGTCTTGTCGGCGGTAGTTGGGGGTTTTCCGCAGATACGTCTGGCCTTCGCCTGGGCTAAGACGGACGCCGTTTCCGTCATCCTGGGACAGGTCAATTTCTTCTCTGAATTCGACGTTTGTTTCTTCCGTTCCCGTAGTGTGTTCGAGGTGAAGCCCAGGCCGTGAGGTTGGTTCTGCCGCCGTTGCTATCAATCCTGACCACGGGATGCTCATCTGCGTGACCAGCTGCCGAAACCGTTGCACCCCGGCAGCGCGAACTGGAAACAAAGGTTTCCTGACATGGCCGAGCCACCCCCTCCTCCATCTGCACACGCCGAACCCTGGGGCCGCTGGTCCGGCGATGGCCTGACGTTCACCGTGGACCGCGCCAGCGACGGGCAGTCCTTCCTCCCCGTGCCGGCGGCCGACCAGTCCGCGCAGCCGCCCGAGCACACCCTGGACGCGCCCACCCCGGCGGCGCTGGCCGACAATCTCCGCCAACTGCTGACCGCCGCCGACCCCGCGCTCGGCTGTCTGACGCCGCGCATGCGCGTCCGCCTCTTCCGCCACGGCCGCGAACTCGCCGCGCCCTGGGTCACGCCCACCCGCTTCGACGAGGCCCGCGCTCACGTGGACGCCTTGGGCGAACTGCTGGCCCGGACGCCACCCGCCCCGCTGAAGGACGTTTGTGCCGTCCTGGTCGCCCTCGGCCACTTCGCCGAGGAAGTTCGACCCGTCCTCGCCAATCCGGCGGCAGGGGCGCGGCGGGACTGGGCGCGATTGCTGTTCGACAACCTCCAGACACTCGCCCAACTGGCAAGCCGGTCGCTGGAAAAGCAGACGCCACCCGCCCCGCCCCCGGACCCCGTGGACGCCGCGCTGCAAGAACTGGCCGGCCGGCACGCGCTGGCGGGACAGTTCCGGACGCTGCTCGACCTCGCCCGTGCCGTGCGGCCGCTCTGCGCCGGCCGCTGGCCGGAGGCCGAGGCGGCGGTCCAGGGCCTGCACTACCCCGCCGAGCGCTTCCGCAAATCGGTGCTGCGTGCCGCGGCCGTCGCGCTGGATGAGCAAACGCGCCTGCTGCGCGCCGCCGGTCGCAGCCTGGCGGACGACCTGGTGAACAAGATACGCGCTTTCGACGCCCTGCTGCCAGGCAAGAGCAGCGACGGCCCGTTGCCGCCGCGGGCGCCCGTCCACCTTGGCCCGGAGGAACGCGACCGCCTGTGCCAGCAACTGCGGGCGCTGCGCGAACTGTTGCTGGCGGTCATGCGCGAGCACGGCGGCTACGACGAATACCCCGTCGCCCTGGGCGATACGGTCGCCAAACACGGCGCCGCCCTGGAGGATGTGACGTTCGTGGCGACGCCGCGGCACCGCGCCAACGTGATCTTTCAAATTCTCGAACCCGGTTACGTCCGTCGCCGCGAAGGCGGCCAGGCGGAGGTGATCCGTTCACCCCGGGTCTGCGCCGCACGCTGACCGCCTTTCGGGAGGACGCACCCTCATGAGCCCGCGCCGGTTCTGCTGCTGCCGGCCGGCCGGGCCTCCCTGGCCGACGCGACCCGACGACCGCTTCTGCGGTCAGTGCGGCCGCGAACTCCTCGCCGTGCTGCCGTTCGCTCCCGTCCTGACCGCCGGGCCCTCGCCCGTCCTGGCCGCGTATCTGCAACCCGCCGCCCGCTCGCCCCTGGCCGGGCAGCGTTTCCTGACGGGCCGGCTGATGTTGCACCTGGTCGGCATCGGCGACGCACTCCCGCGCGTCCGCGTCCGGCCGGTCGTGGAACCCGCGCCGCGCCTGCGCTCCGCCCGGCTGTCCGGCCACGCCACGCTGCAACTCCTCCTGGAAACGTCAGTGGCGACGCCCGTAGCGGCCACGGCGCTCGGTCGCGCCGCGGTCACGGTGGAACTGCACGGCCACGCTTTTTGCCTGGAAGTGCAGGCGTTCTGCCCTCCGCTCGCCGCCGGGGAACTGCACCTGGAGGTGGAGCGCGGCGGCGCGTTCGCGGACGGCGTGCTGTGGCTGGAGCGCGGCGGGTCGCTGGTCCGCACGCGGCTGCTCTACACGCCGGCGGGACAGGTGCCGGTGCAGTGGCAGAGCCTGGAGTGCCGGCACCCGGCGGTACGCATGGAGTTGGTGGGCGAAGTTGCCGCGACGCCGCGGGCCGAGGCATTGGTGACCTGGGATCCCACCTTGCTGCGCCTGGACGAGTCGGGCGAAGAGGTGCTGTTCCATCTCCGGCTGCGCGGCCTGCCGCGCCTGGCGTACCCTCTGACCGTGCGCCGCCGCCAGCCAGACGCCCTGCGCTTCCGGCCGGGCGTGCTGCACGTGCCTCATCAGCCCGCGGAACGCCTGCAAACCCATCTGGTGCAGTTGACCAACACCGACGCCAGCCCCGTGATCGTCGAGCGCGTGGAAGCCTTGGCGCCGTGGATCGCCGCGGCGCCGGCGGTGCCGCTGCCGTTCGCGCTGCACACCGGCGACGAGGCCATCCTCACCCTGGACCTGCGGCCCGACCGCCTGCCCGCTGTGCTGCCTGCCGATGGCGCCGTGGCGGTGGACGTGCGTGACCGCGGCCGGCAGCGGTTGGCGGTGCGCGTCGAGGCGCTGGAGCCGTTGCGGCGCCTGCCCGGCCCGTTGCTGGTGGACCCGGGACCGCCGCGGGTCGTCCTGGCTTACTGGGACCGCTCCCGGCGAGCGCTGGTGTACCCCGACCGCCACGGCGACGCGGGGCTGGAGCCGGAGGAACTGGGTCTGACAACGGACGAGTACGCGGCCGCGGTGTACGGCCGGCTGCCCGCTCATTCGCTGGTGCGCTTCCTGGTGGCCGCGGTGCTGGCGTACTGTCGGCGGCGGTTGCACCTCGACGCCGCGGCCGTGTGCCTGTGCGGCCATCCGTGGGTACCGGCCGACCTGGCGCTGCCGGGCGTGGAGGTCCACGATTGGTGGCGCGCCGCGGCCGGCGTGGGCGGCGCCCTGTCGCCGGGGACTCCAGTGGTGCGGCTCGACACCTGGGACTGCCGGGCCGTCAGCGGGGCGGACTTGCCCTCGCTGCGGGCGGCCGTCGTCCGTTGGCTGAGCGTGACCGGCGCGGCTGCCGGTAGTGAGCACGACGCCCCCGGCTGGTTGGAATTGGCTTGTGAGAGCCTTTTTGTCGATTACCGCTGGGGGGCGGATTACGCCTGGCGGCGGTTGCAGCGGGCTTGCTGGCGTCACCAGCCCGCGAGCCGGCCGGCGTTGCCCGTGCCAGCCCAGGCGGATCGGATGCTGGCTCACGCCACCGCGGAAGTGTTCAGCAGGCTGGCGCAACTGCTGGATCCCCTGCCGCGGCCCGACGGGGCCGCCACGGTCGTGCTCGCGCCCCTGTTCGCCAACTGCCGCCTTGCCCGGCTCGGGGAAGCTGCCGCGACAGCTGCCGGACAGAAGTGGGTATGCACCGCCCCGGCCTGGCTGGAGGGCCTGGCCCGATTGCGGGAGGGTGATGGCGACCGCTAGCGCGGTTCGCAGACGACAGTAGCGGTCGTGTCTTTCGCCCCGAAGGGGCGGGACAACTTAGCCCCGGGCAACGCCCTGGGAACCAGGGAGGGCCCAAACCGCCGATGCTCCTCCCGTTCACGGAGAAGCAAAAAGCCCGAATTGCACGGCTAAAACAAGCAAAAAAAGGACTGAACGGTTTCGGCGTTGGGAGCCAAGGGAGCCAACGTTTTCATACGTCGAGATCCGAGCCGAGCAAAAAAAACCGGCGGACCTGTTGAGGAACAGGTCCGCCGGTGGAACGTTGCACGCAATTCGCGGCCAGGCAGCTTAGAAGCCGCGACCCAGGACCGCACCGCCACCCATGCCCATGCCACCCATGCCGCCCATGCCACCCATGCCCATCATGCCCGGCATGCCCATGCCACCCATGCCACCCATGCCCATGCCACCCATGCCGCCCATGCCACCCATGCCGTAGCCACCCATGCCCATGCCACCCATGCCCATGCCACCCATGCCCATGCCACCCATGCCCATGCCACCCATGCCCATGCCACCCATGCCGCCCATGCCCATGCCACCCATGCCGCCCATGCCCATGCCACCCATGCCGCCCATGCCGCCCATGCCCATGCCGCCCATGCCCATGCCACCCATGCCGCCCATGCCCATGCCACCCATACCGCCCATGCCCATGCCGCCCATGCCACCCATGCCGCCACCCATGCCGTATTGCTGCATCATGCCCTGGGCGCCGCCCATCTGGCCCGTGCCGCGGCCACTCAGCGACGGGAAGCCGCCCATACCACCCATGCCGCCCATGCCGCCCATGCCACCCATACCACCCATCATGCCGCCGCCCATACCGCCGCCGTAGCCGCCCATGCCGCCCATGCCACCCATCATGCCGCCGCCGTAGCCGCCCATGCCGCCCATGCCGCCCATCATGCCGCCGCCCATGCCGCCGCCGTAGCCGCCCATGCCGCCCATGCCACCCATCATGCCGCCGCCCATGCCGCCGCCGTAGCCGCCCATGCCGCCGCCGTAGCCGCCCATGCCACCCATCATGCCGCCGCCATAGCCACCCCCGTAGGGGCTACCGTAGGGACTGCCGTAGCCATTGTTGTTGTTGCCCTGGACCAGCGGGCTAAGGTTGTTGCCGATGATGCCGGTGGTGGTGTTCAGCTGCTGGTTGGACTGGTTCTGGTAGTAGGTGTTGATGTTGTTGTTCAGCTGGTTTTGCGCTGAACGGGTTGCCCGGCACCGCCGAGTAGACGTAGTAGTTGCTCAGCGTGCGGTTCATCGGCATGTAAGAAGTGGAGATCGGCCGGAGGGTGATGCGTTGGGCGTGGGCGACATCCTGGAGAACCAGGACCAAGGCCAGCGTGCAAACTCCGACACAACTGACCTTGCGGGCGGACCATGACGTCTTCATGAAGCTCCTAGTTTGAGGAAATGACAGTTCCGCGTGGCCAACTACCTGCCGGCCCGCTTTTGCACCAACTCCCCGGTCAACACGCGAACCTTCCGGTGGCACGAAGCAAATGCCGGAAATTTAGATATTTCGCCCAGTTGACGTGCTTGGAGTATTGTCGGCGAAGCTTTATACTTCGTCAATCAAAAACTTCAATTAATTCTAATAATTCCTGAAATTTGCCAGAAATTGGTTGCCGCGTCTTTGCCAAATGGCTAGCTGACCGTTTCGCAAATTCGCCGCCACTTCTTTCCGTGGGGCAGACCTTCCTGTCTGCCGTAACCTCAAGGCAGACAGGAAGGTCTGCCCCACGTTCGACGGCCAACGGGCAGAACTCCAACCCTTGCTTGCACTTCTGGCTCAGCATCCTGTGCGGTGATGCTCAGTAAGAGAAGGGACTCGGGAAGCCGCTCCAGCTGCCTGGCGTGTACGGATTGCCAGTCAAAACAAACCGGCAGGCGCGAGAAGCCGCGCCTGCCGGTCGATGTGCTGCGAGCAGCAATCGGGTGGGTTAGAAACCGCGACCCAGGACCACACCGCCGCCGCCCAGGCCGTTCATGCCCAGGCCGTTCATGCCCATGCCGCCCATGCCCATGCCCCCCATGCCACCCATGCCCATGCCACCCATGCCCATGCCACCCATGCCCATGCCACCCATGCCCATGCCACCCATGCCCATGCCGCCCATGCCCATGCCGCCCATGCCCATCATCATGGGGTTCATCATGCCCATGCCGCCCATGCCCATGCCACCCATGCCGTAGCCGCCCATGCCACCCATGCCCATGCCGCCCATGCCCATCATGGGGTTCATCATGCCCATGCCGCCCATGCCCATGCCGCCCATGCCCATACCGCCCATGCCCATGCCGCCCATGCCGCCCACGCCGTACTGCATCATCTGGCCCATGGCACCGCCCATCTGGCCCATGCCACGGCCGCTCAGCGACGGGAAGCCACCCATGCCACCCATGCCACCCATGCCGCCCATGCCGCCCATACCACCCATCATGCCGCCCATGCCACCCATGCCGCCCATGCCACCCATGCCATAACCACCCATGCCACCCATGCCGCCCATGCCACCCATGCCGTAACCACCCATGCCACCCATGCCACCCATGCCACCCATGCCGTAGCCACCCATACCACCGTAACCGCCACCGTATCCACCGCCGTAACCACCCCCGATGCCACCGATGCCACCAATGCCACCGATACCACCGATGCCACCGCCGTAGCCACCATAGCCGCCGCCGCCGTAGCCGCCACCGTAGGGGCTACCGTAACCGCCGTAGCCGCCGTAGCCGTTGTTGTTGCCCTGAACCAGCGGGCTAAGGTTGTTGCCGATGATGCCGGTGGTGGTGTTCAACTGCTGGTTGGCCTGGTTCTGGTAGTAGTTGTTGATGTTGTTGTTCAGCTGGTTTTGCGCTGAACGGGTTGCCCGGCACGGCGGAGTACTGGTAATAGTTGCTCAGCGTGCGGTTCATCGGCATGTAAGAAGTGGAAATCGGCCGGAGCGTGATGCGCTGGCCGTAGGCGACCTGGCTCACGCTCAGGATCAGGCCCAGGACCAGGATTCCCCGGCAAGACAACCGGAGGGCGCGTTTGCATGACAACATGGTGACCCCCTGAAAAGAAACAGATGACTTCCCCAAGAAAGCGATCCGCAGGACCTCTCTCTCCGCCCGTGGACATCTACCGTCCTTGACCGCCGCGCCGCCACAACCACAGCACCAAGAATGTGATTGACCGGCAATGCCTGCGCAGATTCGATACTACCGTATTGTAGCCCTCCATCACGGCGCAAGTCAAAGCGAACTGCGCACGTTTGAGCTGAAAACTGCCCACGCTCGCGCAGCGAACGGAGCAGGTTACTTCTACTACCGGTTCCGCGGAAGACTCTTACACGGCAACCGGTGCAAAAGTGCGATGGAGGCGTTGACACAACCAGGGGCCAACCGGAACCCGGAACTAACGGCACCGGGCAGGTCAGCCGGCAGGGGCAGTGAAGCGCATCCAGACAAACCTGGGCCGCGCTTGTGGTCAATTTTATAGACGCGATACTCCGCCATTCTTGCGCAGATTTTTGAAAAAAATCGCTCCGTGGCGGCCGCGATCTGAGCCCGAAGCGCAAGCGAGGGTGTAACTGCTTCCCTCGCTTGCGCTTCGGGCTCCGGAAGCCGGCGCTGGCGGGGGAGCATTGAGGTGCAGAACGCACCGGGGCAGGGCTGCACGTTCACGGTGGCGCTGCCGCTGGCACGGTCACCAGCGCACCAGGGCGGTGCCCCAGGTCAGGCCCGCGCCGAAGCCACTGAGCACGATCAGATTGCCGGGCTTGATCCGATCCTCGGCCAGGGCCTCGTCGAGCGCCAGCGGCACCGAGCCGGCGGAGGTGTTGCCGTAGCGGTCGAGGTTGTTGTAGACACGCTGCCGGGGGATGCGCAGCACGTCGATGGCCGCGTTGATGATGCGGATGTTGGCCTGGTGCGGTATGTACAAATCTACATCCGTCGGTTTGACGCCGCCGGCGGTGAGCACGTCCTGAATGGTGTCGCACAGGATGCCGACCGCCCAGCGGAAGACTGCCCGGCCGTCCATGTACATGTAGTGCAGGCCCTTGTCGAGCAGCTCGGCGGTGGGCGGCAGACGACTGCCGCAGGCGGGCCGGCTGAGCAGGTCGCCACCGCTGCCGTCGGCGCCAAGGCTGTAGCTGAGCAGCCCCTGATCGGGCCGGCCGCGTGTCAACAGCACGGCGCCGGCGCCGTCGCCAAACAGCGGATAGGTCTTGATGTCGTTGGGGTTCAGGATGCGCGAGTTGGTGTCGCCGCCGACGATCAGTGCCAGGTCGCTGGCGCCCGAGACCACATAGGCGGCGCCGGTGATGAGCGCGTACATGAAGCCGGCGCACGCGGCCTGCAGATCGACCGCGGGACAGTTGAGTTTAAGGCGGTCCTGCAGCAGGCAGGCGGTCGAGGGGAAGGACATGTCCGGCGTGAAGGTGGCGACGAGCACGAGATCGATGTCCGCGGGCTTGACGCCCGCCTGGTCGATGCAGCGGCGCGCGGCCTCGTGGCACAGATCGCTGGTGGCCTGGTGCGGCAGCGCGTGGCGGCGCTCGTAGATGCCGGTGCGCTTGACGATCCAGTCGGAGTCAAAGCCGAAGCGCTGGTGCAGGTGGTCGTTGCTGACGACGGCCTCGGGCACGTAACTACCACTGCCCAGGATGCGGACGCCCGTAAGGCGACGGCACCGTGGGCGTGCCGAGGGAGTGCGTTCTTCGCTCATGACGTTCTCGACTGATGATCGGGCGCGGCGGCCCCGTGGCCCGCGCGGATTATAAATTGAAAGTATACAGCCGCCGCGCGCCACCGGCCATCGCAAGCGGCGGAGCGCCAGGCCGCAAGCGGCACAAAGCGCGCTAAGCCGCAAGCGGCAGAACTGGAGCGCTCCAACCCGTCTTTCTGCCGCTTGCGGCTTAGCGCGCTGCCCCTTCGTGCGCCAGATACTGCAGCATGGCCGCCACCGCCTGCTGCGAATAGTCCAGTCGCAGGTCGCCGTCCTGGTGCGACGCGAAGAACGCCCCGACGATCTCATGGCGGTACGGCTCGCTGAAGTGGCGGGTATTGGTCTCGCCGAACTGCAGCGACATCAGGAACGGCAGCGCCAGCTCCAGCGCTTCGAGGTAGCGCGGATGACGGCGGGCGTCGCCGGCCTGGCGGGCGGCCCGGCATGCCTCGGCCAGTGCCTCGACGTGCCGCGCAGTGCTGACGTCCGGCGGTGTGGCCTGCGGCTTGCCGTCAGCGCAGCCCATGAAGCCGCCCAGGTGCGGCCCCACCTGCGTGTACTGGAACTGACACAGCCAGTCGTTCATCTCGAACACGGCATCCGCGAACGCCTGTTCCTTGGTCAGCGCAAACGCCTCGGCGTAGACGGCGCTGAAGCGCGGCACATCGGTCAGGTTGCGCTTTGCCCGCCAGCGCGGCTGGTAGAACGCGAGCGCCTTGCGAGCCATGTCGAGCTTCCACGGGGCCGGCCGTTGCTGGCAGCTGCGCAGCACGCCGTGCAGCGCCTCCGCGGCGGGCCAGTCCGGCTCGTCCGCGCCGGGCGTTGTGGGCGGCTCGGACGCGCTCAACGAGCCGTCGGGCCGCTGCTGGCGATACAGATAGCGGCACAGCAGTTCGGCCTGTTCGAGCAGGTCCGCCTGCGCGGCCGGCAGTTCGCTGATGGCACGGATGATGAGACCGGCGGCCGCCAAACGATTGACGGCCGGCGCGGTCGGGTAGCGGCACTGCGGTGCCTTCGGGTTGTCGGCGGCGGTGTCGAGCAGCAGCCGTAGCGTCGTCTGGGTCGCCAGGGCGGCGGCGTGCTCGTCGCCGAAGTGGTGGGCGGCGCGGGCCAGGGCCACCGTGGCCGCGGCCTGGCGCAGATAGGGCTCCGGTTTGCTGCGGCCCCACAGCGCCGGCGTGCTGACGTAGCTGAAGGTGCCGTCGATGCGGTTGGCGCGCTGCAGCCAGGCGGCGCCGGTGCGGGCGCTGAAATACACCTTGAGCGGCAGCGGCTTCAGGTTTTTCACGTCCTGGCCGAGGTGATGCACCAGGGGCGCCGGCGGCGCCTGGGACGGCACGGTCGGCGCCGGCGGCTGCTGGGCGCTGCTCAGCGCGACCAGGCCGGCGGCCGTCACGGCGGCCGCGGCGGTCAAGCAGATGATCCGGGTTCGCATCCGCGGGGCCTCCTGCCCTTACTTCGGGTCGGAGCCCGAGCGCCAGCGAGGAGGCCCCGCGCTGGCGCTCGGGCTCGGAAAAAATAACCATCACGGCGCCGGGCTGGCGGCCGGCAGCGGCTGGGCGTAGATGACCACGTCGGCACGCACCACCGGGCGCTGCGGCGGGTAGTGGTACACGACCGCGCCGCCGCGCTCGCGCACCGTTTCCTCCAAATCCCTGCTCCGGAGCCCGTTCGGATCGTTGTCGCGGGCCCGGGAGACGACGCTGTAGAGCACGCGCAGCGCGCCCGGCGGCACCGGCGGTCGCGGCTTGCTCTCCTCGAACACCAGGCCGGCGTAGTAGTGTGCCCAGCAATGGCTGTCCTCAATGAGGTCGTGCGGTTGCAGATGCCCCGCCAGCCACAGACCCGCGGCGTGATGGCCGGCCCGGTTGGCGTGCAGCGGT
Organism: uncultured Gemmataceae bacterium; assembly: GCA_963750165.1. GTDB lineage: Bacteria > Planctomycetota > Planctomycetia > Gemmatales > Gemmataceae > CAVVPN01. The sequence continues at coordinate 777,690 of CAVVPN010000004.1, forward strand.
TGCAGCGTCTTCGGCATCCCGGAGCCGATCAGCGCCGCCAGCAGTACCAGCGACCACAGCGCCGGCCGTAACAGCAGCCGTTGCGGCTGTCCCGGCGTGGGCAGCAGGCGCAGCCGATGCAGCAGCCAGGGGGGCGCGTCCAGCAGGAACGCCGCCGCCGGATAGACGCCGCCCATCACCAGCAGCTGAATGTGCCGGTCGGACAGGTAGCCGACCACCACCGCCAACCGCCACAGCACCAGGGCGTGCAGGCAGCACAGCGTCACCACCGCGCCCATGACCGGTACGCGCCGCGTCCGCCCGGCGTAGCAGATCATGCCGAGCAAGGTCGGCAGCCAGCCGGCGTAATGGAACGCCTTGACCAGTTCCGCGCCGAGGCTCCACACGCCCAGCCCGAGCCGCTCCAGCGGTTCGCCGGCGGTCGGCAGCACGACCGCCAGCAGCGGACCGGCCGCCGTCGTGGGCGACTCGTCGGTTTTCTGGCTCAGGAACTGCTGAACGCTGGGCTTGGTGGAGAAGCGGCCCGTCGCCGCCACGTAGGCGCGCCGACCAGCGCCGCGGCGACGATCAGCGCCAGCCCGCACCGCGCGAACGACCAGCCGGGCCGCCGCCACACGGGCGACAGACTGCATAACACCCAGCATGAACAGCACGGTCACGACCAGCAGCAACCCCTCGGGCCGTGTCAGGTACGTGAGGCCGCAACAGACGCCGCACAGCGCGAACCGGAGCGACGAGCGGGTGTCCAGCGCCTGGGCCGCCAGGCACAGCGTCGTCGCCGTCAGCAACAGGAACAGCGCTTCGGACAGGCCATCGGAGAGGATGTGGCCGGTGACCGGCAGGCACTGGAAGAGCAGCGTCGCCCAGAAGCCGGCGCGGGCGTTGAACAGGCGCTTGCCCAGGTAAAACATGGGAAAAATCAACAACACCGCGGCCAGGCCGCTGGCCAGCTGGGCGCTGAGCTGCATGCGCACGGTGTCGGGCCGGTCGATGAGCTGGCGAACCGGTACGGAGACGGCGAGGACCGTGAGGGGATAGCCGGGGTGCTGATGGTTGGTGCGAACGACCGTTGCCCAGGGGGTGGTCTGGAATTGCAGGGCGTAGCGGATGAAGCCGATGCTGTCGCGGGCGGCCACCTCGGTGTGGCTGAGCAGCCAGCCGCGCAGCGGCACGGTCAGGGCCAGGAGCAGCAACAACCAGCGAGTGTCGGACCAGCGCCGCGGTTGCTGCTCGGGGGTCGCCGCCGCCAGCTCGTCCATGAGCCACCTCGGGGGTCGGTCGGCTCGTCCGCCGCGATCCGTCGCGCCGGGTGCCGGGTGCGAAGATCGTAGAACGTTCGCCGCCGCGCGTCAAGGCGGTTCCCGATTTATCGGTTCGCGCGGTCCAGCGCGAACCGAGCCATCAAAACCTGGACTGGTTGTTCGGTGACTCCTAATGCCGCCCAGCACGGGCGTGTTCACGGGTGACAGCACACTGCCGCGCGTCCCACACCAGGGCGGTGCCATCCCGGCCGCCCGAAACCACGCGACCGCCATCGCCGCTGACCGCCACGCCGGTGACCGCATCCGTGTGGCCGCGGAGCGTGAGCCGTTCCTGACCCGTCCCGACATCCCAGACGCGCACCGTGCGGTCGCGGCCGCCGGAGACAATGCACCGGCCATCCGCGCTGACCGCGACGCTGTACACCGGGCCGACGTGTCCGCGGAGCACCAGCTGTTGCTGACCCGTGTCCGCGTCCCAGAAACGCACCGTGCCGTCAAAGCTGGCGCTCACGACCCGGCAACCGTCCGCGCTGAGCGCCACGCCGAACACCAGGTCCGTGTGCCCCTGCAAGCAGCGCTGCTCCTGCCCCGTCGCGGCGTCCCACACCTTCACCTTCCAGCCGCTCACCGAGACGGCGCGGCGGCCGTCGCCGCTGACCGCCACGGCCGAGACGGCGCCCATCTGATCCGGCAGGGCACGGGCTTCCTTGCCGGCCGTGCCGTCCCACACCCGGAGCGCCAGGTCTGCCCCGCCGGACACGATGCGGCCGCCATCGCCATTGACCGCCGCCGCCAGGACCGGCGCGGTGTGCCCGGCCAGCGTCCACCGCTCCCGCCGCGTTTGCGTGTCCCACACCTTGACGGTCTGGTCATCGGCCGCCGACACCAGCCAGCGGCCATCGCCACTGAGCGCCACCGCATGAACCGGCTCTTTGTGTCCCGCGAAGGTGCCGAGTTCCTGGCCCGTCACCGCGTCCCACACCTTCACCGTGCCGTCCTCGCCGGCCGAGAAGACGCGCTGACCGTCACCGCTCAGGGCCACGCCGAGGACTGCCCGCGGATGGCCCACGAGGGCCACGCACTTGCCGCGGCACTGCGCACACAGCCGGTTCACCTCGTCCGCCGGCTCGTCGGAGCGGGCCGCGTCGTGCAGCAGGGCGGCGGCGCGCACCAGGTCGTTCTCGGCCAGCGCCCGCTGAGCCTGCTCCAGTCGGTCGGCCGACCGGACTTCCGCGACCTGCTCCGACCGCGGTGGCGGTGCCGGCGGCGGCGCCGCTCCCTGCTCCAGCGGCACGGTGACGGTCAGCCCGACCGCCAGCAGTCCCCCGGCCGCCAGCACTGTCGCTGCGGTCACCGCCAGCGGCCGCCGGCCGCGCTCGGATGCGCCCGTGGCCCGACGGAACGGGTGGAAGAACTGGCCCAGAAAGTCCTCCGGGAAATCAGGGTCGCCATTGCCGAAGTGCTCCGGCAGCTGGCCCGGCGGCATGTAAAAGGTGCCGAAGAGCACGTCGAGGATAGGGAAGGTCGAGGCGAAATTCTTGTCGAGGCCCGCCTCCTCGGTGGTATGGTGCCAGCGATGGAACACGGGGCTGGCCAGGAGGTAGCGGAACGGCCCGAACGTCCAGTTGAGGTTGGCGTGAACCAGCGCCGAAAAGACGAGGTTGAACGGGGCCATGACGACCAGCGCCGCCGGCGAGAAGCCCAGCAGCAGGACCGCCACGTCCGCGACGCAGAACGCCAGCAGGTCGTTGACAACATGGAAGCGCTGCGTGGCGGTCCAGTCCAGCACCCGCGGCGAATGGTGGACCGCATGGAACTTCCACGCCAAACGGCTGTGGAAACCGCGATGAATCCAGTACAGCAAGATGTCCTGCAGCACCAGGACGAGCACGCACTGTTGCCAGAGCGGCAGGCCGCGCACCGGCAGCAGTTGCGCGCCGTGGCCGCCGAACAGCAGGGCCATGCCGGCGACCAGCATCAACGTGCGGCCGATGCGCAGGAAGAGCGGCACGATCAGCCAGTACAGCACATCGGTGGCGGTGCCGCGGAGGTTCTTCCACCAGTACATGGCGGGGTTGCCGGGCGTCAGGTGCGCCAGCGCGCAGGAGGCAACGGCCAGTCCCGCCAGCCAGCCCAGTTGCCGCAACCAGAAATCGCCGACGATGGTCAGCCAGTCCATGAGTCGCCTCCGGGAACGGGGGAAGGGGCCTGCGCGTTCGCGGCGGCGGGCTTTTAGCAAACGGCGCCGCGACCGGGAAGGCCAACCAGGCAGACCGCAATCGGCATTGACGCGGCCCCGAAAAATGGGCAAGGAGGTAACCCTTGGCCCGGCACTGGCCCGGCCCCTACCATGACAGAGGGACGCCCCGATTTCTTCAGGAGACCGACCATGCACAGGTGGATAGGAATCGCTGGTTGCGGTGTGCTGGCGCTGGTGCTGTGCCAGGCGCCTGCGCTGCCGCAGGAGCAGAAGCAGAGCGACGTCACCTTGAAGGTGGTCAAGTACGACGAACTGTGTGATGTCATCACGAAGCACCGCGGCAAGGTGATCGTGGTCGATTTCTTCACCGACCTTTGCATCCCGTGCAAGAAGGCGTTTCCGCACATCGTCGAGATGAGCGGCAAGTACGCCGACAAGGGGCTGGTGACGATCTCGGTGAGCCTCGACCCGTGGGGCCCCGAGGGCTTCCAGAAGGAGATGGCGGCGGACGTGTTGAGTTATCTGAAACGGCAGAACGCCCGGATGACCAACCTGATGCTAAACGAGAAGGGGGACTTCATCCAGGAGCGGCTGCGCATCAAGACGGTGCCGTTCATCTACGTCTTCGACCGCCAGGGCCGCTGGACCGCCTTCGACGGCGACCGCCTTGGCAAGCACAAGCAGGAATTCAAGGACGGCAAAACTCATTATTTCAAGTACACCGAGGTCGAGGGCCTCGTGCAGAAGTTGCTGGAAAAGTAAAAATAATTGCAAATTGCAAAATGAAAGACAGCAAGGTTTCTGTCTTTCATTTTGCAATTTGCAATCGGAGGTGAGCATGGTCCTGCTCGAATTCAGCATGTCGCCACTGGGCCAGGGCGAGAGCGTGGCGCCGTATGTGGCCCGCTGTCTGGAGGTGGTCGCGGCCAGCGGGCTGGAGTACCAGCTGCACGCGATGGGCACGCTCCTGGAGGGCGAATGGGACGAGGTGTTCGCGGTGGTGCGGCGCTGCTACGAAGCGCTGCGGCCGGACTGTGACCGCATCACGTGCAGCATCAAGGTGGACTACCGCAAGGGCCCCGCCGGCCGGCTGCGCAGCAAGGTGGCGCACGTGCAGGCGCTGGTGAAGCAACCATTGCAGACGGAGGTGCCATCCTGAACGAGCCGCAAAAATCACTGGCGGCCGCACTGGGGCGGATCCCGAGCGGCCTGTTCATTCTGACGGCGCGGCAGGGCGAGTCCGAGACGGGCATGCTGGCCAGCTGGGTGCAGCAGTGCTCGTTCAAGCCGCCGCTGCTCACGTTCTGCGTGCAGCCGGGCCGCGACATCGCGGTGCTGCTGCAACCGGGCGTCGCCTTCACGCTCAACATTCTGGACGACACGCAGACGGACATGATTGTGCATTTCGGCAAGGGCTTCGCGCTGAACGAGCCGGCGTTCACGGGGCTGGACGTGGAGCGCTCGGCGGAGTGGCCGCCGGTGCTGACGGACGCGCTGGCGTGTCTACACGGCAAGGTGCTGAGCCGGCACGCCACGGGCGACCACGATCTGCTGATCGGCGAGGTGCTGGACGGCCGCATGCTCGGCGAGGGCCAGCCGATGGTCCACGTGCGCAAGAGTGGGATGCATTACTGATAGTCATTAGTCATTAGTCATTAGTCATTAGTCATTAGTCATTAGTTTCCAGGGTTCCTGCCCCTGGCTATAACCCTGGAAACTAATGACTAATGACTAATGACTAACGCGGAGCGTTGCATGTTCTGCCACGAGTGCAAACAGGCGGCGGTGGGCGTGTGCCGGAGCTGCGGGCTGGCGTTCTGTGGCGGTCACGGCGCCGACTATTGCAAGGTGTGCGCGGTTGGCATCGTGCCGGCGGGCGCGACGGGACCGCGGCGCGTGCAGACCGCCTTCCTGCAGTGCGAAAACCGGCCGCGCATGCCGACTGTCTACCTCGACGACGAGGATCCGGGGCCGCCCTCGTGCTACCGCTGCGAGGGCCTGGCGCGGACGGTGTGCGAGCACTGCGATCAACTCTACTGCGCCGAGCACGCCGGCCGCCGCGGCTGGTGCGACCTGTGTACCAGGCAGGCGTGGGCCAGCCTGAAACTCACGCTCGGCGTCCTGGCCTGCATTGTCGCGGTGTTCGTGGTGATGTTCCTGCTGTCGCTGCTGCCGAGGAAGTGACAACGACGAGCGCTTCCAATAAAAAGACCAATCACGAAAGCACGAAAGGACGAAAACACGAAAAAAGACAGAAAATGGATTAAGAGGTGGGACGTGCTCCGTAGAAAACCTGGTCGAGCGGCGCGGCGTCAGCCCGCCGGTGCTGCGTCAGACCAGGCACAGGACCGGCGGGCTGACGCCGCGCCGCTCGCCTAGAGCGGTTCGCGTTTGGGTAGCGCACAAGTCGTGGGACGGCTCTCCAGAGCCGTCAGCGTTCTCCCGACGGCTCTGGAGAACCGTCCCACGACTTGTAGTCCACGCGACTGGGAACCGCTCTAACTCAACTGATTCCGAGGTTTTCTACGAAGCAGGTGGGACGCCATTTTGAGGATGGGTCAGGCCGGTCCACTTTTTTGTCTTTTTTCGTGTTTTCGTCCTTTCGTGCTTCAATTTATATGTTCCAGCGCATCCTCGGCGGCCTGCCGCTGGGCCCCTGGTTCCTGCTCGGCTGGCTGGCGCTGGGCACGCTGACGCTGGTCTTCAGCATGATCGTCGCCAGCCGGCTGCACGGCGGCATCGATTTCGGCTCCCCCGCTCAGGTTATCCCGCGCGGCGCCGCCCTGCTCGCGGTCACCACCGCCCTCAACCTCTTCGAGTGCGGCCTCTTCCTCGCCGGCCCCGTCTGGTTCTTCGGAATGAAGCGTTGACCATCGGTCAGTCGATCCGCACGGGTTGACACTGTCCCGTTCTTTGATATTAATATATAAGTCATCGTTGATCGCGACCATCCGCCCACCCTCTCCAGCGTCGCGAGTTCGCTCACCATCGCTCACCATCGCTCACCATCCCAGGATCGGGGATGCGTAAACTCGGCTGAACCCGTTTTCGGGTTTTCCAGCGTTTCGCCTGGATTTCCTGCCCCAGCTGCACGGGCAAGGTATACCATGCACACGACTGCCGTCGATGCGTTCGCGCTCGCGACTCGGTATCACGCTGCGGGACAGCTCGCGCTGGCCGAGCCGTTTTACCAGGCCGTCCTCGCCATAGAACCGAACCACCCCGAGGTCCTGCTCCGGCTCGGGGTGATCGCCCTGCAGCAGGGCAACCCAGCCCTCGCCCGCGACTACCTCCGCCGGGCCGTCGCCGGCGACGGCGCCACCGCGGTCATCTGGAACAACCTGGGCGTCGCCTACACCACCGTTGGCGACGGTCGCGACGCCGTGGCCGCTTACGAGCAGGCGCTGCGGCTCCGGCCGGACTACGCCGAGGCGTACAACAACCTGGGCGTCGCCTGGCTGCACCTTGGGGACCCGAAGCGGGCCGCGGGCTGCTGCGAACAGGCCATCCGCTACCTGCCTGCTTACCCCGAGGCATACGACAATCTGGGGACCGCGCTCAAAAATCAGGGGCGATTGGCAGAGGCGGTCGCCGCTCACGAGCAAGCGCTGCGGCTCAAACCGGACTTCGCCACGGCCGTCAATAACCTGGGGATGGCCCTGCACGGACAGGGTGACCTGGAACGGGCCATGAGTTGCTACCGAGAGTCTCTGCGCCTCCACCCGGGGCATGCCGACGCCTCGAACAACCTTGCGACCGCCCTGAAAGAGCTGGGGCTCCTCGACGAGGCCATCGCCCAGTATCGCGAGACGCTGCGGCTCCAGCCGGAGCACGCCCTGGCCTGCTTCAACCTCAGCCAGTTCGTCGCCGAGGGGTGGTATCACTTCGACCGCGCCGTGCTCGACCGGATCGAAGCCCACGCGGCCGGGCAGGGGCCCGCGCTGGAGCGCAGCCTGTTCTGTTTCACGCTGGCGGGGGTGCTCGACCGCGAGGGCCGCATCGACGAGGCGTTCGGGTACTACCGGCAAGCCAATGACCTGCGGCGCGGTCTCCTGCAGGAGCGCGGCCAGGCCTTTGACCCCCACAGACATCGGGCTGCTGTGGACCGGATCATCGCCGCCTTTGACCGGACGTACTTTCAGCGGGTGCAGGCGTGGGGCACGGACACCGAACTGCCCGTCTTCGTGATCGGCATGCCGCGCTCGGGCAGCAGCCTCGTCGAACAAATCCTCGCCAGTCACCCGGAGGTGTTCGGCGCCGGCGAGTTAGGCGAGCTGCCGCGGCTCACGGCCCGGCTGGCGAAGGCGGCCGGCATGCCCGACGCCCCGCCCACTCCCCTGGCCTTGCCCGACGCCGCCACGTCTCGGGAACTGGCGGCCACGTACCTCCGCCACCTAACCCGGATCGGCGGGAACGCTTCACGAGTGACCGTCAAGACCCTTGAGAATTTCCTGTTCCTCGGCGTGATTGCCACGCTGTTCCCGCGCGCGCGTGTCATCCACTGCCGGCGCGACTCCCGCGACATCGGCCTGTCCTGCTATTTCCAGAACTTTCAACACCTGGATTTCACCTGGTCCCTGGAAAACATTGGGGCCTACTACCGCGAGTACGAGCGGCTCATGGCCCACTGGCGCCAGGTCTTGCCGCTGACGATTCACGAGGTGCGTTACGAGGATCTCGTTCGCCGCCAGGAGGCCGTGTCGCGCGACCTGCTCGCTTACTGCGGCCTGGACTGGGACGAGCGCTGTCTGAGCTTTTACGAGCATCGCCGGGCAGTACTGACGGCGAGCACGCTGCAGGTGCGCAAGCCGATCTCGACGAAGTCGATCGGCCGCTGGCAGCGCTACCGTGCTCACCTGGGCCCGCTGCTCAACGCCCTTGGCCAGTGCGGGATCGAGGCGCCGCCTCCGGAGAACGCCGGTGCGAGCCAGGACGCATTGTCAGGCGTCCCCACCCGCTGAACTGCGGGAGAGGGATTTTGGGTTGCGCGCCGTCACCGCAGCAGCGCTGCCTCAACCGCGAGCCCCGGCCCGAACCCAGGCGCCCCGCACGGCCGCGCTCCCTGCTGTCGGCGCAAGCTCTTGACAACTACCGCCCCCTGCCCTTCGTCTTCCGGGCCTCTTTTTCCGGCTTAGCGCGGTTCACACTTGGTTTGCGCACAGCCTGTGGGACGGCTCTCCAGAGCCGTCCTTGGCTCGGAGACGGCTCTGGAGAGCCGTCCTACGGGGCGTGATCCACGCGGCTGTGAACCGCTCTCGAGCGCGTTGCGTTCGGGTGTGGCGGGTTCTTCGCCCCGAAGGGGCGGGACAACTTAGCCCAGGGCAACGCCCTGGGGACGCTACAAGCGTTGTTGTGGTGCCCCTTCAGGGCACGGAAGAAAGCAGGGTAACAGTCGCCTCCCTGGTTCCCAGGGCGTTGCCCTGGGCTAAGTTGTCCCGCCCCTTCGGGGCGAAAGACACGACCGCTACAGTCGTCTGCGAACCGCGCTAGCCTGGGCCGCCGCCTGCGGTGGAATTCTTCATAACAAAGATGCTCCGGTAGACTGAAAAATCCTGCTGACGCTGATGTTCTTGCCCTGACGCGCTCAGTCGCCCAGCGCGTCCAGAGCCTGGCGGATGGCGTCGTCGTTGCGATGCTGGATCAGCAGGGTGAGCAGCAGGGCGCGGGCGCCAGATGGGTCACCGGTCAGCCCCAGATAGACGGCCTGGTTGAGGCCCCAGTCGCGCTGCCGACGGGAGTCCCGCCCGGCCAGCGGTTCGGCCCACGCGAGCAGCATGCCGGCCTCCTCCAGGGCCGCGGCGTCCTTGCCCGTACGCAACAGCAGCGCCGCGCTGGCCACCAGCGCCAGGAAATGCTCAGGGTTGCGCTCCAGCGCCAGCCGCAGTTGTTCTGCCGCCTTCGCGTCCTCTTTATTGTTGTAATGGGCCTTGGCCAGGGCCAACCGCGCAGCGGCGCTATCACAGTGGTTCAGCCGCTCCTCCAGAACGGCCATCCCGTCCGCTTCGCGGTCGGACGTGAAGAGCACCGCGGTCAGCACGTCCCAGGCGGCTTCCAGGGTCGGGTCCAACGCCACGGCCCGCCGCAACAGCGGGACCACAGTCAGCGGATCCTCGGCGGTCAGGCTCCGCATACAGCCCAGCATCAGCGCGGCGCGGGCGGCCAGCTTGCGGTCGTCACTCCGGGTCAGCCGTTCCAGCCGGGCACTGCCCTCGTCCACCCGGGAGCGGATTTCCGGCGGGAGAGCGCTGAGCGTCGGCCGGTCCTTCTGGGGGGCGCCGCGCTCGCAACAGAAGGCGATGACTTCCGTTTGAACCAGCATGCCCTGGGTCAGGTAGTCGTCCGGGAGCAGCTGGGCCAGGCGGTACAGTTCAGCCCGCGGCGCTGGGGTGAACATGGCAGCCGCCCGGCAGTCGGGCACCCGGACGGACTGCCGCGTCGCGGCGAGCATGGCAGCCGTCGTGCTGTCGGGCTCCAGGTGGAGCAAGCTGTGGGGCACCGCGGCGATCACCCGCTGGCCGAAGATCGCGCCCTGGCAGACGCCGATCCGGCGCCGGGCCACCTCCGGCTCCTGCGGGGCCAGGGTCAGGGCCCTGTCCCAGCAGGCGCGGGCCTCGCGCAAGCAGGCAGCGGCCTCCGCTAGCGACAGCGGGGCCTTCGCGGCCAGCACGAACTGACCGCCTTCCTTCACTGGCTCGCCGTTCTCCTCCTTGAGCAGCAGCCGCACTGCCTTGCCGGGCAAGTAGCCGGCCAGGTCCAGCTGGCACCGCCAGTCCGCGGGGGCCAGCTCCACCGCCCGGCGGTACAACGCCTCGGCTTCGTCGTCGCGATCCAGGCCACACAGGGACTCCGCTAACCCCGCCAGGGCTCGGACCTGATCCGGCTCCCGCGCCAGTTGCTGACGGAACAGGTCCGCCGCGAGTTCAAAACAGCGGCGCGACTCCGGCCTGTTTTCCCGGAGGTCGAACAGGGAGCCCAACTTCAGGTAGCGAGGGGCGTCACTGTCATCCCCGAGCAACTGGTTCTGGAGGCGCGGGACCTCCGCGGCGAGCTGCTCCTCCCGGTCGTCCGAGGTGGTCTGCTTCAGTTGGCCGTCGAACCAGCCCAGTTGGTAGTCCGCCAAGAACGCGGGAAAATACGCCGCCGCGCGCAGCCTGTCCGGATCGACCGCCCGAACGGCGCTGGTGCTGCACAGGACGGCGACCAGTCCGCAAACCATCCATCGCGCCGGCATGAGCAAACCCTCCCTGGGCGTCGCGGTCAGCCCCGCCACCTTGGACGGCGGCTACCGCGACGAGCGAACCTCGTAGCAAATTGGACCGATGGCGAAAGGCCAACCGCGGCGCTGCCACGAACTCAATCGCCCAGCGCTTTCAGGGCCGTGCGGATGGCGTCGTCGTTGCTGTGGCGGATCATCAGGGTGAGCAGCAGGGCGCGGGCGTCGTTGCTGGCGCCGGTCAGCCCCAGATAGACGGCCTGGTTGAGTTGCCAGTCGTGCTGACGGCCGGCGTCCTGACCCACCAGCGGTTCGGCCCGCGCCAGCAACGCCCGGGCCTCCTTCAGCGTCGCGGCGTCCGCGGCGCGGCGCAGCAGCAGCGCCGCCACCGCGACCAGCGCCGCGAAGTCGTCGCCGTCCCGCTTCAGGGCCAGTCGGTATTGCTCCTCGGCGCGGGCGTCGTCCTTCAGGCAAGCGTAGGCGCCGCCCAGCGCCAGCCCGCGCGCACGCAGTCGTGCCGCCGCACCCACTCCTGGCCGATCGCCAGGTATTCCGCTTTCTGGTCCTTCAAACTGTACGCCCCCATGAGCAGTTCCCAGGCGTCCTCCAGCGCCGTCTCCTGTTCAAGGACTTCGCGCAGCGTGGTCACCGCGCCGTCCGTGTCGCCGTCCATGAGCCGGAGCCAGCCCAGCACCAGTTTGCTGCCCACGGCCACCGCCCGATCCACACTGGCGCTGAGCCGGCGCAACTCCCGCTGGATCTCGTCCAGGCGCTGCCGGCCCTGCGCCGCGATGCCCTGGCTCAACGAGGACGCCTCCTTGCGGAACGCCTGCCGGTTCCAGATCACGTTCGCCTGTAATTCGGTCTGTGCCAGGAAGCCCCAGGCCAGGTAGTCGTCCGGGCGCACCGCGCCAGCTGGTGGATGTCCGCCCGCGCCTCCGGCACATACATCGCCAGCACCGGGTTTTGCCCGACCGCGTCCACCGGCCGCCCCAGCGCCGCCGTCAGCGCCACCTGCAGAAATGACCGCTCGACGCGGTGATCGAAGCGCGCCCGATACGCCTCCGGCTCGCGGGGGGCCAGCGCCACGACGCGGTCCAGACACGCGGCCGCCTCGCGGAGCAGCGGTTCGGCCTTCACCGCCGAGTCGGGGCCGTTCAACGCGCCCCGTCCGTCCTTCTTGTAGATCAGCCGCGACGCCTTCCCGTTCAGGAACCGGCCCAGGGCCGCCCAGTTTTCCCAGCCGTCCGCGTCCAGCGTCACGGCCTGCCGCAGCAGTGTCTCGGCCTCGTCGAACCGCTTCAGGCCCCAGACGGCATCGCCGAGCTGCCGCACGAGCCGGGCCTGCTTCGGCTCCCGCTCCATTTGTCGGCGCAGCACCGTCTCCGCACGGGTGTAATGGCGCTGGACCTCGTCGGTTCGATCCGCACTGCTGCACAGGTCGGCCAGGCGCAGCAGGACCTCGACGTCGTCCGGGGCGTCGGCGAGGCGTTTCTGCTGGGCGGCGATGTCGGCATCCAGGTCGATCCGGGTGCCCACGAGGTAAAACCGCCCGTACTTGAAGCCCACCCCCAGCTTGCATTGTTGCGACGGCAGTCGCGCCGCCCCGCGGAGCTTCTCCTTGTCGGCGGCCTGCGCCGCACCCGCCCCGGTCAACAGCAACAACGTCGCGCACAGCAGCCACCGCGCCGGCATGAGCGAATCCTCCCTCGGCGTCGCGATCCGCTCCGTCGGCCCGGACGGCAGCCGCCGCGACGGGCGGACCTCATACCAAATTGGTCCGGCGGCGAAAGACCAACCGCGCCCGCTACTGCGGCCGCGGCTGTTGTTGTAAAATAACCCCGAAACCAGGAGAAGCCATGAGCCCCTTGTTGTTCGTCCTGTTCTACGTCCTCGGCGTCGGCATCCTCGTCGTGAGCATGCAACTGACCAGCAGCGCCATGGGCGGCGTCGAGTTCGGCGCCCTGCACACCGTCATCCTGAAGTCCCTGGTCCTGCTCATCGGCGTCGATTTGCTCAGCCTGCTCGGCACCGTCGGCCTGTTCCTGTCCATCCCCGTCTGGTGGCTGGGGCTGATGTTCCTTTTTCGCATCGACTTCTGGGAGTGCCGCACCCTCGTCGTCATCAACTGGATCCTCAACCTCGTCCTGTATCTGCTCATCGTCGGCATCCCTCTTACTTACAACGAGCCCATGCAGGGATTCTCGAAATGACCGCCACCGCGACCGTCAGTTTCCTCGACCGCCTGCGAGCCATCGTCGGCCCCGGCGGCCTGCTCAGCGCCGCCAGCGACCTGCTCGTCTACGAGTGCGACGGCTACACCATTGAGAAGAACCGCCCCGATGTGGTCGTCTTCCCCACCAGCACCGAGCAAATCGTGCAGGTCGTCAAGCTGTGCAACGAGCAACAGGTGCCGTTCCTGCCGCGCGGCGCCGGCACCAGCCTCGCCGGCGGCTGCCTGCCGGTCGGTGGCGGCGTCATGATCGCCCTGACGCGCATGAAGCGCATCCTGGAAGTCAACGTCCGTGACCGCTACGCCGTGGTCGAGCCGGGCGTCGTCAACCTGTGGCTGACCAACCATCTGAAGCCGCTTGGCTACCACTTCGCGCCGGACCCGTCGAGCCAGGGCGCCTGCACCATCGGCGGCAACGTCGCCACCAACTCCGGCGGCCCACACACGCTCAAGTATGGCGTCACGGTCAACCACGTCCTCGGCCTGGAATTCGTGCTGCCGGACGGCCGTGTCGTGCAGACCGGCGGCCCCGTCGAGGACACGCCGGGCTACGACCTCACCGGCGTCATCGTCGGCTCGGAGGGCACCTTCGGCATCGCCAGCAAGGTGTGGGTGCGCATCACCCGCAACCCCGAGGCGTACCGCACGCTCCTCGGCGTGTTTGAAACCATTGATGACGCCACCAACACCATCAGCGACATCATCGGCGCCGGCATCGTGCCCGCGGCGCTGGAGATGCTCGACCAGCTGATTTTGCAGGCGGTCGAGCAGGCGTTCCACTTCGGCTTCCCGCTGGACGCCGGGGCGGTGCTCATCATGGAGGTCGATGGCCTCGACGCCGGCCTCGACGCGGACGCCGAGCAAATCATCACCATTGCCGAGCAGAACGGCGCCCGCGCGGTCCGCCGTGCTGACACGGACGCGGAACGGTTGCTATTGTGGAAGAGCCGCAAGCAGGCGTTCGGGGCCATCGGCCGGCTGTCGCCGAGCTACTGCACGCAGGACGGCGTGGTGCCGCGCACGAAGTTGCCGCACATTTTGCGGGTGATCCAGCGCATCGGCGATAAATACAATTTGCGCATCGCCAATGTGTTTCACGCCGGCGACGGCAACATCCATCCGATCCTGCTGTTCGACGAGCGCGACGCGGATCAGGTGCGGCGCGTGCTGGCGGCGAGTCACGAGATCCTGGAGGAGTGCGTCAACGTCGGCGGCAGCGTGACGGGCGAGCACGGCATCGGCGTGGAGAAGATCGACTTCATGCCGCGGCTGTTCACGCCGGAAGACCTGGCGATGATGCTGCGGCTGCGGCAGGCGTTCAACCCGCAGAACCGCTGCAGTCCACACAAGCTGTTCCCGACGGCGGGGGCGTGCATCGAACAGAGCAAGGTGGGCCGCCGGGCCGCGCTGTGAGCGTGGGGCAGACATTCCTGTCTGCCGACCTTCAAGAATGGCAGATAGGAATGTCTGCCCCACGAAAATTCGGAGAATACGTCATGGTGTTCCTGGCTGGATTCGTGCTGGCCTTCGCCGGGTTCGCGCTGCTGGTGCTCGGTCGGGCGCAGTTGCCCGGCGGCCGCGTGGTCACGGCGCTGCGCGGACGACTGGCGGGGCTGGTGTTTTTGCTGTACCTGCCGCTGGTGATCGCGCTGCGGCCGCTGCTGGACCATCTGGAGTGGCGGGCCACGGTGGAGCAATACTTGACGGCCATTGACTGGTCGTTGTTCGGGCTGATGCTGGTCGGCGGCGGCTGGATTCTGCTGCGCAGCGCGCGACCGGTGAAGCGCGACGTGCGCAAACCGCGGCTGCTCAATCAGCCCGAGGCCGCGCACCTGTTCTCCGCGGGGCTCAGCAACCCCTTCCCCGAGGCGGAGCCGGAGCCGCCGCCGGATACCACGCCGGTGCCGCGGCCGGCCAAGGGCAAGCGGCCCACGCCGCGGCCGCAGAAGAACCCGTTTGATTTTTCGTGACGTGCTGCCGGCATTGGTGTTCGCCGCGCCGTTCTTAGAATGACGCCTACGGCCCGCACCGCCAGTGCTTGTCCCGATAGGCCACCCGTGACGCACGACGTTTGTTCGATCGACGACCTTGGCCCGCTGCCCGTGACCCGGCCCACCTCGGTCGCGGAACTGGGCGAGATCGTCCGCCGCGCCGCCGCCGACGGTCAGGCCCTTTACCCGCTCGGCGGCCGCACTTCCCTCGACTACGGTTTGCCCCCCACCCGCCCCGGCCTCGGCGTCGATCTGCGCGGCCTGAACCGCGTCATCGACTACCCGGCGCGCGACATGACCGTCACCGTCCAGGCCGGCGTCACCGTCGCGGAGTTGCGACGGCTTCTGGCGGCGGAAGAGCAGCGCCTGCCCATCGACGCACCGCACGCGGAGACGGCGACGCTCGGCGGCCTGCTCGCCACCAACCACAGCGGCCCGCGCCGCTACGGCTGGGGCACCCTGCGCGACTACGTCATCGGCAGCAGCGTCGTCAACGACCGCGGCGAAGAAACCCGGGCCGGCGGCCGCGTCGTCAAGAACGTCGCCGGCTACGACCTGCCCAAGCTGCACATCGGCGCCCTGGGCACGCTCGGCGTCATCACGCAGGTGACGCTCAAGCTGCGGCCGCTGCCGGAGGAGCAGGCCCTGCTCGTGCTGTGCTGCGGCGGCGACCGGCTGGAAGCGACGCTGGAAACGCTGCACCGTTCGCGGACACGGCCGGTCTGCCTTGAAGTGTTCAACGCCGCCGCCCTACCATACACGGACCTGCGCCTGTCGGCCGAGCCCGGCACGTGGGCCGTCGTGGCCGGCTACGAGGACAACCTGGATTCCCTCAACTGGCAGGTGCCGCAACTGGTGCGCGAGTTGCGGGCGGCGCTACCGGTCATGGGCCGGATCGGCGCGCTGGCGGCGCCGTGGTGGCAAGGACTGGCCGAGTTCGCGGCCTGGCCCGGAGCGGCGCTGACCTTCCAGGCGGCACTGCGGCCTTCGGGGCTGGCGGCCTTTTGCCTGGAACTGGCCGGACTGCCGCAGGGGCTGCTGTTGCAGGCACACGCGGGCAACGGCGTCGTCGTCGGCCATGTGCCGTCGGGAGTGCCGCAGAGCGAAGCCGAGGGGTGTGTGCGACAGGCGCGGCAGCTGGCGGCGCGGGCGCAGGGTCATGTGGTGGTGCAGCGCTGTCCCGCGGCGTGGAAGAAAACGCTGTCCGTCTGGGGGCCGGCGCCGGAGAGTGCCTGGCTCATGCGTGCCGTCAAGGAACAGTTCGACCCGCAGCGGCTGTTCAACCCCGGCCGCTTCGTGGATGGCATTTGAGACAGAGAAAGGCTCTTTTTCCATGACCGCTCCCGCCGACGCCGCCCGCACGCCACTGCCGCTGACCGCCGCGCCGGCGCTCAAGGCCGACATCGACTACGAACTGTTCCTGGACTGCGTTCACTGCGGCCTGTGTACGTCCGCGTGCCCGACCTACGTGGAGCTGGGCGACGAGAACGACAGCCCGCGCGGCCGCATTTACCTGATGCGCGCCGTCACCGACGGCCGCGCCCCGCTCGACGATGCCGTGCGCCGCCACCTCGACCTGTGCCTGGACTGCCGGGCGTGCGAGTCGGCGTGTCCGTCGGGGGTGCAGTACGGCAAACTGATCGAGCCGTTCCGCCTGCACCTGGAAACGGCGGCACCGCGGCCGGACCAGCTCGGCTTCTTCAAGCGACTGGCGCTGTACCATCTGACGCCCTACGCCGGACGCATGCGTCTGGCGCTGGCGCCGTGCGCTGGCTGCAATGGCTCGGCATCGACGGCCTGCTGCGCCGCGTCGGCTTTTACAAGTTGATGCCGCGGTCGCTGCGCCAGCTGCACGACATGCTGCCGTGGCGGCTGCAGCCGGCGCGCGGCCGCTTGCCCGAGGTGCTGCCGGCGGAGGGCAAGCGGCGCGCGCGCGTGGCCCTGTTCACCGGCTGCGCCGGCGACGCCTTTTTGCCGCAGACCACCGTGGCGACCGCCCGCGTGCTGCAGCGCAACGGCTGCGAGGTGTGGGTGCCGCGGCAGCAGGTTTGCTGCGGAGCGCTGCACTACCATGCCGCGCGCGCGGAGCCGGCCCAACAATTCGCGACGACCAACTGCGACGTGTTCGGCCCGGCGCTGTCGGGGCAGCTGGAACAGGTGGACGCGATCATCACGAACGCCGCCGGCTGCGGGGCGATGCTCAAGGATTACGGCCATCTGCTGCACGACGGCGCGGCGGCAGCGGTGGCGGGCGCGTTCGCGAAGAAGGTGCGCGACATCAGTGAGTTCCTGATGGAACTCGGCCCCGTGCCGCCGGAGCATCCATTGAAGCTGAAGGCGACCTATCACGACGCCTGTCATTTGTGCCACGGCCAGCAGATCCGCAAGCAGCCGCGGCAACTGCTGGAGATGATCCCGGGATTGGAACTGGTGCCGCTGGCGGAGTCGGAAATCTGCTGCGGCGCCGCGGGCAGCTACAACCTGACGCAGCCGGAGATGGCCGAGCGGCTGGGGCGGCGCAAGGCGAAGCACATTCTCGACACCGGGGCGGCGGCGGTCTTCAGCGGCAACGTCGGCTGTCTGCTGCAACTGGGGCGGTATCTGCGCGAGCAGCGGCCGGATTTGTGGATCGCGCACCCGATTGATGCGCTGTGGGCGAGCTATAGCGGGACGAAGCCGGGGAGGTGACAGCGCTCACATCTAATGTCGGGTCAAGGGAGTTGTTCAATGGTAACCGTTCACGGGTCGATGGAAAAATGCACAGTAAATGACGACCGGGGCCGCGATGCGCGGGAGAGCGAGTGCTCTCGGATCACTCGGTCGATGTGTCCGAAGCAGATTGGAGGAAGTGCGCTCCGTGCTGAGGTGGGGCGGACCGGAGCGCGCAATCGCACTGCGGAAACTGAAGCGGGAAGAGACGGATGCGGGCTCGGCTCGGTGTTACGTGGTTCAAATCCCCTCGTTACTTTACCGCACCCGATGGGGTTCGAGTCCGCCTCGGGGAGATTCTGGACACAACTCGATCCAATTTTTTCCGAAATTGTTGCCGTCCGTAAGTGGCCTGACAGTGGCCGACTTCCACCTGCTTGTGAAGCTCAAGGTGATCAACACCGAACGGATAAACCAAGCGGTGTTCGCTTTCCGTCGTTACGAGGATGCTTCCCTGCGTCACCCTGGCCGGCTGATGGATACCTACATTAGAGGTCACTCCTCGGAACGGACAAAATTGCACGCAAAGGGTTGGGCTCGCCCGGGCACATCGGCAGGCGGCCTATTGTTCCCCTCCCGGCACAGCGGGCTTCGCTGCGGTCATTCCTGGCTGAACGAGGACCAGGGCCGTCACCATGCAGAGTGCGAAGATGGTAAAGACCACCCGGAGGCTCAGCCCCCAATCGGGGAGCGTATCGAGCAGGAGACCCATGAGCGCTACGCTGCAACCTTCACGCATCCGGCATCAACGTTCTGGCGCCGCATTTCCACGTCGCGACAGGAGCAGCAAGTCAGCCGCTTCCTCGGCATCCCTGAGAAGCGTCTTGCGCGGCGTGCCAATCTGCGCACGCATCTTAAGGCCACGAGCAAAATCAATGAGCTGGCTTGCGCGGACGGCCACAGGAAAGTCGGACGGGATTTCTCCAGCGGTGATCCCGTCCCGGAAACGACCTTCCACCAGCGCCACGGCGGCAGCGGCAGCGTTCTGCAGGAATTTCCGGACCTCAGCGTCGTCCACAAGCGGCGCGACACACAAGAGAAGACATCCCCGAGCGGAACCTTTCTCGGTCGCAGTTTCGACGACGTGCTTCAGAAAGCGGGCGAGCGCGTCGCGAAGCGTCTGCGGCGACAGCAGCGCCTTCGCGGCGAGAGCGCCTTTCTTCTCCGCATAATCCTTGAGGACGCGCAAGAATAACGTCCGTTTGTCGCCGAAGACGGCATACAGGCTCGGCCGTCCCACGCCCATCCCGGCGACGAGATCGTCGATCGTCACTCCGTCGTAACCCTTCGACCAGAATACCTGGGTCGCCTTTTCCAGCGCCTCCCTCTCGTCGAAGCTGCGCGGCCGTCCACGCGGCTTACCGGCATTTTGAAACATTTGGTTCAAAACTCCTTGACAAGGCCCATCGCGCCAATATATAACCGAACAGTTCGATTAGCAAGCCGGCCCCGGCCTCGCGGGGCCTCACGACTCGGCCTTCCCCCTGCCCCCTTCACCACGGAGACACCCATGGAACATTCTATCGCGCTCGTCACCGGCACCACCTCCGGGCTCGGTTATGCGGCAGCCAGCATGCTCGCCATCAAGGGCTACCGCCAGGTCATCGTCACCGGCCGCAGCCTGGCCCGGGTTCAAGAAACGGCCGCTCAGCTCGCGGCAGAGACCAAGCCACAGGTTTTCACGCCGCTGGAGCTGGATCTGGACACGCCGACCAGCGTCCAGTCCGCCCTCGCCGAGCTGGTCAAGCGAGGTCGGCCGATCGATTTCCTGCTGCTCAATGCAGGGATGGTCGGAGGTAAGAAGCGCGTGCTCACTGCGGCGGGCGTCGAGGCGGCTCAGGCCCCGCTCATCGGGCATCATCAGCTGACTGTCGGGTTGCTCCGCGCCAACCTGCTGAGCCCCACCGCGCGGATTGTTATCGCCGGGGCAGAACCTGCCCGAGGGGACGTGCCCATGTTCAGCTTCACCGACGTGGCGGCCCTCGCAGCCAAATACCACCAGGGGGACCGAACCGCCGCTGTTGAAGCCCTGCTGCGCAACGGGCCGAACGTGAAGTACAAGCCCAACCGGGCGTATGCCGACGCGAAGCTCATCGTTGCTTGGTGGGCGGCGGCGCTGGCGCGGCGGCTACCCTCCGGCATGGCCGTGTACGCCGTCTCGCCCGGTAGCGCGCCCGACACCAAGGCGGTGCGAAACCTTGGCCTGGTCATGAAGTGGCTGATGATTCCACTGGTGAAGCTCATCCCCGGCATGTCCCAGACTCCTGAGACCGCGGCCCGCCGGTACCTCCAGGCCTCGGAGTTCGGAACCGACGTCTCGGGCCAATTCTTCGCCTCGGCGCCGAAGAAGCTCACAGGCCCAATGGAGGCGATGCGTCACCCGCACTTTCACGATCGCGCCAACCAGGAAGCCGCCTGGCAGGCCGTCGTCAAGGTCTCTGGCGTCGATTTCTCTTCCGCAGCAACTTGAGAGCGGTGTCCTGAAGGAGCGCCGGTCGCGGCGAAATGGTCGCGATGACCAGAATCAGCATGCGATTGCGGAGCTACGTGGTCGTCCACGGGGTTCCACGGTATTTTGAAATAAATAGTTCAAAAATCTATTGACCGCAGCCTCTGGCCTGATTATCATACCAACCAGTTCACAATCAGCAAAGCAACCCTAACCTCGCGAGGAGAATACACATGGACCGATACCAAGGTAAAAAGGTGGTGATTATCGGCGGCACGAGCGGCATGGGACTCGCGACGGCGAAGATGCTCCTCGATGGGGGTGCGCGTGTTCTGGTGACGGGTCGCTCGAAGGCCAGCCTGGATTCGGCCCAGAAAGAGCTTGGAAAGGACGCCATCGTGGTTTCGAGCGACGCGCGTTCGTTGACGGAAATCGACGCCCTCGCCTCTCGGGTGAAGGCCGAGTTCGACACGTTCGATCTGCTCTTCGTCAACGCCGGGTTCAGCATCCGAGCGCCTCTTGAGAACATGACCGAGGCTGTCTACGACGAGATGTTCAACTTGAACGCCAAAGGGCCGCTTTTCGCGGTGCAGAAGCTCACGCCGTTAATAAACCGGGGAGGCTCTGTCGTCCTCACGACTTCGATCGCCAACGTCAAGGGAATGCCCGGCAACGCCGCATACGGAGCCGCCAAGGCTGCGCTGCGATCCTTCGCTCGGACGCTCGCCGCCGAGTTGCTTCCTCGCGAGATTCGTGTCAACGCGGTGACGCCCGGTCCCATCGACACGCCGATCTTGGACAAGATGTTCCCCGATAAAGACGCGGCCGCCCAGCTTAAGGAAAAGATGACCGCTCTGACCCCGATGAAGCGCTGGGGGACGGCGGCGGAAGTCGCGAAGGCCGTCCTCTTCCTCGCGTTCGACGCGACCTTCACGACCGGCGCGGAACTTCCGGTCGATGGGGGGTGGTCGCAACTGTGAAGGCAGCGGCGGAGAAACAGCAGATCGAAACCATTCGCGCACGGCTCTCCCCGATTTTCTTACCAAACGGTACGATATCGTCTTGACATGCGGATTTCAACTGGGTACTATTTGAACCGTTCGGTTCAGAAATCCCCAAGCAGGGGCTGGCCTTGCTGAAGTGGTAACGGGTTTTCAGCAGGCAGGCTTGGTTCGCCCATGACTGTTTTTTCATCCCGTTAAGGAGGACCTTTCGATGAACCGTTTCGTCACGTTGGCGTTGGTGAGCACAGTGGCACTGTCCGGGGCCTCACACGCCTTCGGACAAGAGAAAAAGCCCCGTGAAGCCGAGATCACCAAGCTGCTTCCGGGAAAGTGGGTCAGCAAGTTGAACACGCCCACGGTCTCAGGCAAGCTTGATTTCGCATTCGTCAAGGACGGCACCTACACCCTGAAGGGGAAGATCAAAAAGGGGGACAAGGAGATCCCGATCGACGAAGATGGTGCGTGGAAGGTGACTGAAAACCGTCTCGTTCTGACGCCCAAGAACCCACCTGACGGCAGCCCCAAGACGAAAGAGTTCACCATTGGTGAGATCAGCGACACGACCTTCAAGATGAAGGACAAGCAGCAGATTGAATCGATCTGGACGAGAGTCAAGGAGTGACGTGATCGACCTCGGGCCTCTTTCCCGGCGAATGCGTACGTTCGTGGTCGCGGCGTACGCATTCGTTTGATCAGGCTGGCCGCCAATCTGCCGCATCTATTGAATCATCATCTTCTTGGTATTGGGGCGGCGAGTTAGGACTCGCCCCGCCGGTGCATTTATCGTCGCTTGCGGGATCGCACCGGCCAACTCTCCCGCATAAGGCAATTTGCGCAATCCGCTCCGGTCCGACACGCCGAAGCAGTTTCGGACCGAAGCGTACAAGGCTACATTTCGCGACGGCGCAACCATTGGTGTGACACTTTCGCTTTACAATTCCTGGTTACGGCAATAAAGGTTTCCATGATGAAGGACGATCCCACCATTCAAGCAGTGCGCAAAGCGCGGCACCGGATTTCGGAAAGGGTCGGGCACGACCCGCGGAAACTGGTGGAGCACTACCGCAAACTCCAGGAGCGTCATTGCGACCGCCTCCTCGCGCCAGCCACCCCGCGGTCGAACACGGAAGGCGAGAACGCCGCTTGACCACGACGTTGGCGACTGCAGGAAACCCCAGGAACTGGGCGCCCGACACCTTTCCTAGCAGCAGTCCCGACCCGTTTTTGGTCATGTCCGCGGACTTTTCTGAAAAAAATCGGAAATGCGTGTCCACTTTTCCGCGCCGATTGCGATACCCCGGATAGAGGGCGTCGGTCCCTGCTCCCGAACCGTCTCTCTTGACCCGCGAGGTGTCCGTGCCAGCCCCGTTGCGAAACGCCACCTACCCCGTGCCCGCGTTCCGGCCGCTGCGCGTCTACGCCTTCGACCCGAGCCTGGCCACCCAGCTCGAAACGGCCGTCCTCAACCAGACCACCCTCAAGGTCATCTGGGAGAGCGAGCCGCGCACCGGTATCAGTATCCTGAAGCCGGGCCCCGTCGGCGAATACCTGGAAGTGGTCGATTACGACCCCGCCAGCCAGTGCTTCTACGCGCCGGTTGATCTGGACGACCCATCGCTGCTGGCCCAGGGCGGACTGCCGCCGTCGGAGGGCAACCCCAAGTTTCATCAGCAAATGGTCTACGCGGTGTCCATGACCACCATCCGCCACTTCGAGCGCGCCCTGGGCCGACTGGCCCTGTGGTCGCCGCGTCGCGCCGAGGACGGCGACGGCAAGATTCACTTCGAGTACGTGCCGCGGTTGCGCATCTACCCGCACGCGCTGCGCGAGGCCAACGCCTACTACAGCCCGGACAAGAAAGCGCTGCTGTTCGGCTACTTCCCCGCGTCGGCGGACCACCCCGACCTCAACCTGCCCGGCGGCCTGGTCTTCACCTGCCTGTCGCACGACGTGGTCGCCCACGAGACCACGCACGCCCTGCTCGACGGCCTGCACCGCCGCTTCAACGAGGCCAGCAACCCCGACGTGCTCGCCTTCCACGAGGGCTTCGCCGATGTCGTCGCCCTGTTCCAGCACTTCAACAACCAGGACGTGCTGTTGCACCAGGTGGCGCGCACCCGCGGCGATCTGGCCAGCCAGAACATGCTCGGTCAGCTGGCCCAGCAGTTCGGCCAGGCCATCGGCGGCTACGGCGCGCTGCGCGACGCCATCGGCTATGTGGACGACAAGGGCGACTGGCACCGGCAGAAGCCCAATCCGACCGCCTACCAGACGACGACGGAGCCGCACGCCCGCGGTTCCCTGCTGGTGGCGGCGGTCTTCGACGCCTTTCTGTCGATCTACAAGGCGCGCGTCGCCGACCTGCTGCGCATCGCCACCAAAGGCACCGGTGTGCTGCCGGCCGGCGACATCCACCCCGACCTGGCCCGCCGGCTGGCGTCCGAGGCCGCCAAGGCCGCCGGCCATGTGTTGGTCATGTGCATCCGCGCCCTGGACTACTGCCCGCCGGTGGACCTGACCTTCGGCGAGTACCTGCGGGCGCTGATTACCGCCGACGCCGACCTGGTGCCCGACGACGACCTGGGCTATCGCGTCGCCTTCATCGAGGCGTTTCGCTACCGCGGCATCTATCCGCGCGATGTGCGCACCCTGTCGGTCGAGAGCCTGCGCTGGCAGGCGGAGATCCCCGGCCTGACCGACAAGCAGCGGGCCGCCCTGCTGGTGGAACTGCGGAAGATCAAGCTCGACTGGAACCTGACCACCAACCGGGAGTCGGTGTACCACTCGGCGGAACTCAACCGCCTTGCCGTCCACGAGTGGCTGGTGAGCCACGACCTGGACAGGGCCTTCACGCGGGCGCTGGGCCTGGCGCTGCACGACGACGCCCCGGCCACCATTGCCCGCCATCCGAAAACCAAACGCCCGCTGGTCGAGGTCCATTCGGTGCGCCCGGCCCGCCGCGTCGGCCCCGACGGCCAGTTGCTCGTGGACCTGATCGTCGAGATCACGCAACGACGGCTCGCCTTCCTCGACCCGAAGGAACAGGACAGGCACGACAAGGCGAAGACGCCCATCGACGTGAACGCCTTCGCGGAGCGGCGGCCCGAGGAGACGTTCGTCTTCCGCGGCGGCTGCACGCTGGTCGTTAGCATGGAGAGCGCCGGCGTCCGCGCCTGCATTCGCAAGGACATCCTGAGCAGCAGCCGGTTGGAGCGCCAGCGCCGCTTCTTCCGCGACCCCACGGAGCGGTCGCTGCACGCCACGTATTTCGGCGACTTCCGCACCGGCGACGACAAGGAGCCGTTCGCCATGCTGCACCGCGACTTTTAGAACCAGTGGCGGAAAGAACTGTCTGCGTTCGTAGTACCGCCTATTGCAGATTGCGAATGGATGTAGCGGAAGTCGCCAGACTTCCGAGCAGCACCGGACGGAAGTCTGGCGACTTCCGCTACACCTAACTGCGAACCGCTCCAGGCGGAATCTGACTGGCTGATTCCGCCTAAAGGCGGTACTACGAACGCAGAATCCAGAGGACGCCCGCTTTCCGCCACAACTTGTTAACAGCGAGGCCCCCATGAGCAAAGCCCCCGTTCACCCGCAGACGGCCGGCGAGGTCAGCGTCCGCATGTATCGCCAGGGCCTTGGCGACTGCTTCCTGCTCACCTTCCCCACGGCTACTGGGGACCCGTTTTTCATGCTCATCGACTGTGGCGTCATCCTCGGCACGCCGGACCCGGAACCCAAAATGACCGCGGTCGCCAAGGACATCCAGGAGACGACCGGCGGCCACCTCCATGCGCTGGTCGCCACGCACGAGCACTGGGACCACCTCTCGGGCTTCGTCCAGGCGAAAAAAGTCTTCGAGCAGATCGAGGTGGACGCGGTCTGGCTGGCCTGGACGGAGGATTCGAGCAACGCCGTGGCGCGGCGGCTCAAGGAGGACCGCCGGCGAACCCTGCGCCGTGCAGGGGGCGGTTACTCACCTGCAGGCCACGGGCGACGACCCGGACACTGCCGACAAGTTCGAGGGCGTGCTGAGCTTCTTCGGCGGCCTGGGCGCCAACGGCGCCGCCAAAACCGAGGACGCCCTGGCCTTTCTGCGCAGCCACGCCAAGTCGGTGCGCTTCTGCCGGCCCGGCGAGCCGCCGTTGACGCTGCCGGGGGTGCCGGGCGTGCGCGTCTTCGTGCTGGGCCCGCCGGAGGACCCGGCCGCCATCAAGCGGACCAACCCCAGCAAGCGCGACCGCGAAACCTACGACGTCACAGCCGCGCTGACGGCGGAGGACGCCTTCCTGGCCGCGGTTCGCCATCGGACCGACAGCAACCTGAACAAGATGCACCCGGACGAACGCACGGTGCTGGAACTGAGCTTCCCCTTCGACCAGGAGCTGAAAATCCCCGTCGTCCGGGCAAAGGAGGACGAGTTTTTCCAGAAACACTATGGCTTCCGCGCTGGCGGCCCCGACGCCTGGCGGCGGATCGAGGACGACTGGCTGGGCGGAGCCGGGCCGCTGGCGCTGCAGCTGGACAATGCCACCAACAACACGAGCCTGGCGCTGGCCATCGAACTGTCGCCGGGCGGCAAGGTGCTGCTGTTCCCGGGCGACGCCCAGGTGGGCAACTGGCTGTCCTGGGAAAAGTGTTCCTGGTCGCTGACCGAGGGCGGCCACACGGTGCATGTCACCAGCGCTGACCTGCTGGCCCGCACGGTCCTGTACAAGGTCGGCCATCACGCCAGCCACAACGCCACGCTGCGGGCCAAGGGGCTGGAGCTGATGACCAGTCCCGAACTGGTGGCGATGATTCCCGTGGACCACGACATGGCCGTCATCAAGCGCTGGGACATGCCCTTCGAGTCGCTGTTGCAGCGGTTGCTGGAGAAGACCGGCGGGCGGGTGCTGCGCATCGACAAGGGGCTGCTGGACCGGCCGAAGAGTGTGCCGGCCAAACAGTGGCAGACGTTTCGCGACCGGGTCACGGTCACCGACCTGGCCCTGGACTATGACATCACTCCTTGAGGAACGCTCATGGCACGCAAGCGCTCGACAACGCCTCACACCGGCAAGCCGCGCCGCCGCGCCCCGACCCCAGCGGCGGCGCCCACCGCCGCGGCGGCCGCGGACCAGTACCTGGTCTATGTCCACGGCATCTGCGCGCACAGCGCCGGCTACTCCGATCCGTGGTGGGCGGCGCTGAAGCCCTACGTGACCACCGTCCCGGACGCGAACCGCAAGGAAGTGCTCTGGAGCGATGTCATCACGCCGGCGGCCGCCCCGGCGGCACAACCGATGTCCCGCGAGGAGCGGTTCGCGCTGCGACTGACCCGGGCGCAGGCACCGACCACAGCCGACCCGCGTGCCACCGCGCTGGCCGCGCAGGTCATGGACGTGCTCGCCGACCGGGTGCAGCAGCAGCAGTTGGTGGCCGCGGCCGCGCCCGGCCCCGGGGTCGCCCCGGCCGCCGCAGCCCTGGGGCCGGCGTCCGCGCAGAACTTCCTGGTGGCGGAGGCCGCGGCGCCGCTGCCCTTCCTGGGGCTGCCGGACTTCGAGTGCATCAGCGACTTCATGAGCTACCTGCTCAACAACGACATTCGCACCCAGGTCATGGACCGCTTCGCCGCGGTCGTCGAGCCGTTGCTGGCGGCCGGCAGCGAGGTCCACGTCATCAGCCACAGCTGGGGCACGGTGGTCGCCTACGAGGCCCTGCGCCGCATGGACGGCGCCCACCCCGAGTACGCCGACGGCAGCGTCCTGAACCTGTTCACGGTGGGCAGCGCCCTGGCCATCGCGCCGGTGAAGCGCAACTTGCTGCCCAGCGACATTGACGGCCGGCGGCCGCGCCTGGTCCGCACCTGGGTCAACCTGGACGCGCGCTTCGACGTGGTCGGCGGCCCGCTGAGCGGCAACCCGTTCCAGGTGGACGCGGAGTATCTGAACCTGCCGCCGGTCGGCTGTTCGATGTGGATCCCCAACCCGGTGTGCGCGCACGGCTCCTACTTCCAGGCGGCCAACGTCACGGTCAACGAAGGCATCTTCGGCAAGTACATGTCCGGCTGACGCCGCCGGGCCGCTACACTAACCCCCGGCGGCTTGCGACCCATCCTTGATTCTCGCCCGGGGCGGACAGTCATGCTGGTCGATCTGGTGCAGGCGACGGCGCGGGACGGCGTGCGGCTGGACGGGGCGTTCCAGGCAGCGCCGGCCGGCACGCCCGCGGTGGCGGTGGACGGCTTCTGCCTGATCCACGGCACCGGCGGCAATTTCTACAACTCCACCCTGTTCGACGTGCTCGCAGAGCGGCTGCTGCAACGCGGCAGTGCCGTGCTGCGCGCGAACACGCGCGGCCACGACGGCATCAGCACCGCCGCCATGCCGCGCGGCGGCCGGCGCCTCGGGGCGGCCTACGAACTGTTCGACGACTGCCGCCACGACGTCGCCGCCTGGGTCGAGTGGCTGCGGCAGCGGGCCGGTCCGCGCGTTGGGCTGATCGGCCACAGCCTCGGGGCCGTGAAGTGCCTGTATGCTCAGGCCCAGGAGCCGGACGCGGCGGTGCGCTGCGTCGTCGCGGTGTCGCCGCCGCGGCTGTCGTATGCGTGGTTCTGCCAGAGCGCGGCGCGCGACGAGTTTCTGCGAACCTTCGCCCAGGCGGAGGCGTATGTACACGACGGTCAACCGCAGACGCTGCTGGACGTGAAGTTTCCGCTGCCCTACGTCGTGACCGCCGCCGGCTACCTCGACAAGTACGGGCCGGACGAGCGCGTCAACTACCTGTCGTTCCTGCGCGGCGTGCCGTGTCCGGTGCTGGTGACGCTCGGCGGCATTGAAGTGGAGAACAACGTCGCGTTCCAGGGGGCGGCGGCGGAGCTGGAGCAACTGCGCCGGCCGCAGTTGACGGTCGCCACCGTCGCCGGGGCGGATCACTTTTACACCGGGACGCGGGCGGAACTGGCGGCGTGCGTGGAGGGCTGGCTGCGCACGGCGGTTGCAGCATTGTGAGAGAGGCTGGAAATTTCGTGGAAGAAGCAGCTCCGCGTGGGATCATAGAGGCGTGGAGGTCGTCCGCGTCCGAAACAACTTTTCTGGAGCCCTCGTCATGAAAACACGTCTTGTCGGCAGCGCGGTGGTGGCGTGCGTGGTCCTCGTCGGTCTCGGCTGCGGCGAGGCGATGAAATCGGAGGCCCCGCCAGTGTCCAACGCCAAGGTAGACGTGGCCAGTAAAGACGCCCCGCCGGAAAAGATGATGCGTGGAACGACGCACAAAGAAGCATATTTTGAGCGAGTCGGCCTGGATTTTGACCAGCAACCAGCGCCCGTCGTCCGCAAGGTCATCTACACGGCCACGCTCAAAATGGAGGTCGAGGATTTTCCCAAAGCAGCAGAGGAACTGGAGCGGCTGATCGAGGAACACAAGGCCATCCTGGAGCACACCGACATCACCGGCGGCGCGGCAGTTCCCGCTCAGGCCACTGGAAGGTCCGCATCGCTCCGGAGAAGCGGGCCGCCTTCCAACGAGCCGTCGCCAAGCTAGGCGAGGTGGAACAGAACACCCTGAGCAGTCAGGACGTGACCGAGGAGTACGTGGACCTGAGCCGGCGCATCCAGAACAAGGAAGCGGAGGTGCAAAGCTACCGCGAACTGTTCAAGGAGGCGAAAAAGATCCCGGACATCCTGAGCGTTTCGGAGAAACTGTATCAAGCCCAGGAAAACCTGGAACGGCTTCAGGGCCGCAAGAAATACCTGGAGAGCCTGTCCGACCTGGCGACCGTCAACGTCTACCTGGGCGAGCGCGGCGTCTACGTACCGGCGGAAAGCCTGGACTTCGGCACCAGCGTCGGCCGGACGTTCTCGGGCTCGGTCAACGCCCTGGTGCAGTTCGGCCGCGGTGCGGCGCTGGTGGCGGTGGCGCTGGTGCCGTGGCTGCCGATCATGCTGGTGATCGGGGTGCCAGTTTTCCTGGCGTGGCGGCACCACCGGCGTCAGGCCATTCCGACCGTGACGGAGGTGCCGCCGTCGGCCGCGCCGCCGACCCAGGGGTGAGCGTGTCGAGCGGCCGCGGTCGCGCGGCAAACGCCCTTGCAAGGGCCGGGGCGGGGCGGTAGCTTAACAACGTTTCGCCCGGATGGTTTTTCAGCGACTCCAGGGCCCCGAGGGCAATCGACATGGCTCGCCGCATTCTCAACCGCAAGGATCTCCGTGCCGCCAACGACGCCGCCGAGCGCCGCCTGACGGACGATGAGGAAGTCGTTGACGAAGAGGCCGGCGACGAGGACGAGGAAGAAGAAGCGGGCGAAGCCGAGGCCGAGGCGGAAGGCGACGAGGACGAAGAAGAAGCGCCCGCCGTCAAGAAGAAGAAGGCCCCCGCCAAGGTCAAGGCCAAGGCCAAGCCGCGCACGCGCACGGCCAAGGTGACGCGCATGCGCGTCGTCTGGGGCGTCTTCAACAACTCCAACCAGTGCGTCGCCAGCTACCCGTATCCGCAAAAAGCCGAGGCAGAGGCCCACGCCGTCAAGCTCACCGCCGACAAGCGCAACACCCACTTTGTCCAGCCCGTCAAGGAGGCCATGGAAGAGAAGAAGGAGTGAAAATAATTGCAGATTGCAAATTGCAGATTGCAAATGGAAAGACAACCACCCACCCTGTTGTGGCTTGGTCTGCGGACCAAGCCACTTGGCCCGACCGAAGGTCTCCCCGAATGCTTGTAACCCCGAAGAGGAGACCTTCGGTCGGGGCCACAACGGGTGTCTTTCCATTTGCAATCTGCAATTTGCAATCTGCAATCCAATCCCATGGACGCCAGCGCCTCCCCCCTGGACGAACCCGTGCAGTTCCTCAAGGGCGTCGGCCCCGCCCGGGCCGAGGTGCTCCGCCGCCTCGGCATCCTCACCGTCCGCGACCTGCTCTTCCACTTCCCCCGCGCCTACGAAGACCTCAGCGACGTGCGGCCCATCGCCCAGCTGACCGCCAACGCCACCGTCACCGTCCAGGGTGAGGTCGTCGAGATCGATGGCAAGCAGCTGCCGGACGGCCGCACCATCGTCAGCGTCGTCATCAGCGACAACGGCCGCGACTGCCTCGAAGGTGCCTGGTTCAACCAGACACACATCGCCCGCCGCTTCCGCTACGGCCAGCGCGTCGCCTTCAGCGGCAAGGCGACCTGGTTCCGCGACCGCTGGCGCATGGCCAACCCGCGCGTGCAGGACGCCGACGCCAGCAACCCTGCCACCCCCGGCGTCGTGCCCGTCTACCCGCTCACCGAGGATCTGCGGCCCGACACCCTCCGCGCCCTGCTGCGGCAGACGCTGCCGACGCACGCCGGCCACGTCCCCGAAGTGCTGCCGGACGCCCTGCGCACTCAGCACGGACTGCCGGAGGTGCGCCAGGCTCTGAACGACATCCACTTCCCGGCGACGCTCGCGGCAGGGCAGACGGCCCGGCGCCGCTTCGTCTACGAGGAACTGCTGCTGCTGCAGGTGGCGCTCGGCGTGCGCCGCCGAGATCTGCGCGACCGCCAGCGCGCCCGAAGCTGCCGGTCACCGCCGCCATCGACGAGCGCATCCGCCGGCTGTTCCCGTTTCAGCTCACCGGCGACCAGGAGAAGGTGATCGCGGAGCTGCGCCGCGACCTGGCCAGCGACCGGCCGATGCAGCGGCTGCTGCAGGCGGACGTGGGCGCCGGCAAGACGGCGGTGGCGGTGTACGCGCTGCTGGCGACCGTCGCCAACAAACATCAGGCGGCGCTGATGGCCCCGACGGAGGTGCTGGCCCGGCAGCACTCCCGCACGCTGGATCGCTACCTGGCGCACAGCCGGGTGCGGCGGCTGCTGCTGACCGGCGGGCTGACGGCGAAGGAGCGGCGCACGGCGCCGGCGGCGCTGAAGGCCGGCGACGTGGACCTGGTCGTGGGCACGCAGGCGCTGGTGCAGCAGGACGTGGAGTTCGCGCGGCTGGGCCTCATCGTCATCGACGAGCAGCACAAGTTCGGCGTCAACCAGCGGGCGCGGATGCGCAAGCTCGGCGTCGATCCGCACTATTTGGTCATGACCGCGACGCCGATCCCGCGCACCGTGGCGCTGACGGTGTTCGGCGACCTGGATTTGTCGATCATCAAGCAGATGCCGCCGGGCCGCCGGCCGGTGACGACACGCTGGCTACCGGAGGCGGAGCGGCCGCGGCTGTACGAGCGGCTGGCGGGCGAGCTGCGGCAGGGCCGGCAGGGCTACATCGTCTGTCCGCTGGTGGAGGAGTCGGAGGCGCTGGACCTGCGGGCGGCAGAGCAGACGCACGCCGAGTTGCAGGCGGGGCCGTTCCGTGCGTTCCGTGTCGGTCTGCTGACGGGCCGCATGGACGAGTCGGCGAAGGACGCGGTGATGCAGCAGTTCCATCAGAAGCAACTGGACCTGCTGGTGAGCACGATGGTGATCGAGGTCGGCGTCGATGTGGCGAACGCGACGTTCCTGGTGATCGAACATGCGGAGCGTTTCGGGCTGTCGCAGCTGCACCAGTTGCGCGGGCGCGTCGGCCGCGGCGGCTTGGCGGGCCAGTGCTACGTGTTCGCGCACGCCGGCAATGACGAGGCGAAGGCGCGGTTGCAGGCGTTCACGCGCACGGCGGACGGCTTCGCCCTGGCGGAGGTGGACGCGAAGTTGCGCGGCAGCGGCGAATTGCTGGGCACGAAGCAGTCGGGGCTGGGTGAGCTGCGCTGGGCGGACCTGGACGCGGATCGGGAGTTGTTGCGGGTGGCGCGGCACGATGCGTTCGCGCTGGTGGCGGCGGACGCGGGGCTGCGGCAGCCGGAGCACGCGGCGCTGCGGCGGGCGGTGCTGGAGCGCTACGGCAAGACACTGGATTTGGCGGAGATTGGCTGACGCGGGCTACGGAGTGTGCTCGGTCAAGGTGCTTTCAATCCGCCGGTCGGGAATGAGCCACATCACCGCGACGACCACATACAGGCCACAGGCCAGATAAGCGTGGACGAACGCCAGCGGGACAGCCGCGGCGTAGATGAGTAGCGACACCTTGCCCTTGACGTCGCCGCCAACGGCCCGTGCCAGCACCGAGTCTCTGCCGTGCTGCGCGATCAGGGCACGGGTGAGCAGGTAATACGCGCAGCCCGAGAGCAGCAGCACCGTGCCGTAGGCGGCCACCGGCCACGCGGCGAAGTCGGTTACGCCCATCCAGTGCGTGACGAACGGCGTCAGCGACAGCCAGAACAGCAGGTGCAGATTCGCCCACAGGACGCGGCCGTTGACCCGCCGCGCCGCCTGAAAAAGGTGATGGTGGTTGTTCCAGTAGATGCCGATGAAGACGAAGCTGAGCACGTAACTCAGCAGCGCCGGCACCAGCGGCGTCAGCGCGTCGAGGTCCGCCTCGCGCGGGGCCTTCAGGTCCAGGACCATGATGGTAATGATGATCGCCAGGACGCCGTCACTGAACGCTTCGAGCCGTCCCGAGCTCATCCCAGCACCGTTTTTTTCATGATTGAGTCCTTCATCGGGGTCCTGGACTTCACTGACTAACTCGCCTGGTATTCTGTCGATCCTGTCCACGACCACCCCCGACGTGCTGTGCATGTCCTGATAGACACGAGTCTCGAGAGGTAGGTGGGTCATGTCCACCCGAACGATGCCCCAGTTTGGATCATTGAACTTATTTTTCTGGCTGAGTATCTTCAACCACCATTCAGCGCTGTCGTTCTCCTCGCCGACGTGTGTCAGTTTTTCGCAGACGTGGATGACCCCCTTCGTGTCTGGGTAGTTTGAAGCCTGTCGCTCAGCGTTGCTCGGTAGCAAACCCTCCTTGCGAATAGTCGGGATCAGGCAGGACCGAGTCGCATGGTAAGCGACAGTCAATGTCCTTGACAGGATCGGAGCCACAGCGAAGGTTGGGTAAGTCTTGTCCCGACCCGTCGTGACGAAGAGCCAACCTATCGCGTCAAGTTCCTTCCGCAGTTGCTTGACAACCGATGCAAGGTCGAAGTGCGGATTGTAATCGACCATCATGCAGTGGTGGCCGCAGAGCTCATCGTTGCCTATGCGGATGCAGGCCGGTCCTAAAAGTCGCCGTACAAGCTTGTAGGCATCCAAAGCGATGTGCTTCGTCCAGAAGGCGAAAGCGTCATCCATTCGGCGCACCTCTCACCAAATCGCCACGATTCACTTGCTTGGTTTCTCTTCGTAAACGACAGCGTCTTCCCAGTCCTCTGGATCGAGATTCGCCAACCCCGGATACATGAGCCGGGCGTCGTCTTCATCGAGCAGATCCTTGAAGCGGTCGTAAACCTCCCGGCGGACCAGGACGTATTCGGTTCGCGTCTCAGGGTCGATGGCGACTGGTTCGGGGGAACCCAATTCCTGGCGTTGTTGTTCAGTCAGTTCGAACATTGGTTTCTCCTTTGGCGGCATTTTACCTGCCTTCCACCTCGTTCAACAAGTTTTTCCCGGTGGACTTTCCTGCTCGCCTTCTGAAGCCCGTTACGGCT
Source organism: uncultured Gemmataceae bacterium (assembly GCA_963750165.1). GTDB lineage: Bacteria > Planctomycetota > Planctomycetia > Gemmatales > Gemmataceae > CAVVPN01. The sequence continues at coordinate 811,227 of CAVVPN010000004.1, forward strand.
GCTGGCTGCAACCGCGACAACCCCGTAAAATCCGCGTATCGACGTGCCACCCTCCCAGGTCTCCGTGCGGGAAGGACATTGACCATGACGTTGCGTGCGCTGTTGCGTGGCTGGCTGTTGCTGGCCGCGCTCGCCCTGGCCCTGCTCCCAATCACCCCCCCCCGGGCCTGGGCGGACGATGAAGAGGAAAAACTCAGCAAGGATCCGACGCCCTTCAACCGGCTGAAGTATCGCAACATCGGCCCCTACGCCGGTGGCCGTGTTTGTCGCTCCGTCGGCGTCCCGAACAATCCGCTGGTCTATTACACCGCGACCGCGTCCGGCGGCGTCTGGAAGAGCACCGACGCCGGCATCACCTGGAAGCCCATCTTCGACGACCAGCCGACCGCCACCGCCGGCAGCATCGCCGTGGCCCCGAGCGACTCGAACGTCGTTTACGTCGGTTCCGGCGAGGCCAACATCCGCGGCGACGTGGCCGAGGGCAACGGCATCTACCGCTCCACCAACGGCGGCAAATCGTGGGAGCATGTCTGGAAGCAGCGCGGCCAGGTCGGCCACATGATCGTGCATCCGAAGAACCCGAACGTTGCTTTTGCGGCGGTGCTCGGCCGGCCATTCGGGCCCAATCCCGAGCGCGGCGTCTACCGCACCACCAACGGCGGCAAGAACTGGAAGCAGGTGCTCAGCAAGGACGCCGACACCGGCGCCATCGACGTGTGCTTCGACCCGACCAACCCGCGCATCCTGTTCGCGGCGTTGTGGCAGGCGCGGCGCTATCCGTGGGCGTTCTCCAGCGGCGGCCCCGGCAGCGGACTCTACCGCTCCGAGGACAGTGGCGACACCTGGAAGCAACTCAAGGGCAAGGGCCTGCCGGACGGCATCTGGGGCCGCGTTGGCGTCGCGGTGGCGCCGAGCAACGGCCAGCGCGTCTATGCGCTCATCGAGGCCGACAAGGGCGGCCTGTACCGCTCCGACGACGGCGGCGATTCGTGGTCGCTCGTCAACGGCGAGCACGCATTGCGTGTGCGGCCCTGGTACTTCTCCACAGTCCACGTTGATCCGCGCAACCCAGATGTGGTGTACTGTCCCAACCTGGGCCTGCTGAAAAGCAGCGACGGCGGCAAAAAATTCAAGCGCGTCAAGGGGCCGCACCACGGCGACCATCACGATCTGTGGATCGACCCGACCAATCCGAAGCGCATGATCGACAGCAACGACGGCGGCGTGGACATCACCACCAACGGCGGCGCCACCTGGTTCTGGCCGCCAATGCCGATCAGCCAGTTCTATCATGTCAACGCGGACAATCGGACGCCGTACCACATCATGGGCAACATGCAGGACCTCGGCACCGCGGCGGGACCGAGCAACAGTCTGAATACCGCCGGCATCCAGCTGTGCGACTGGTACGGCGTCGGTGGCGGCGAAACCGGCTTCAGCGTGCCGGACCCGGACAACCCGAACGTCGTCTACGCCGGCGAGTACGGCGGCGCCCTGACGCGCTTCGACCTGCGCACGCGCCAGGCCCGCAACGTCAGCGCCTACCCCTACAACGGTTCGGGCCACGGCGCGGAGCAGCTGAAGGTGCGCTTTCAGTGGACGGCCCCGGCGATGATCTCCAGTCACGATAAATCGGTGTACCACGGCGCCAACGTGCTGTTCCGCAGCAGCGACGGCGGCAAAACCTGGAAGGCGATCAGCCCCGACCTGACGCGCGACGACAGGAGCAAGCAAAAATTCTCCGGCGGCCCCATCACTGGCGACAACACCGGCGCCGAGATGTACTGCACCATTTTCGCCCTCGCGGAGTCGCCGAAACAGGCGGGCGTGCTGTGGGCCGGCAGCGACGACGGCCTCGTCCACGTCAGCCGCGACGGCGGCAAGAGCTGGGATAATGTCACAAAAAACATCCCGAAGATGCCGAACTGGGGCACCGTCGCCTGCATTGAGGCGTCGCCCTTCGACGCCAGCACCGCGTACGTCGTCGTGGACAACCACCGCATGGATGACCTTACGCCCTACCTCTACAAGACGACCGACCACGGCAAGACCTGGCAGAACCTCAGCGGCAAGATGGACCGCGCGGTATACCTGCACGCCGTCCGCGAGGATCCGACGAGCAAGGGACTGCTGTTCGTGGGCACGGAGCGCGGCGTGCTGTTCTCGCCGGACGACGGCGCCACCTGGCTGCCGTTCAAACTGAACATGCCCACCGTCGCCGTCCACGACCTGCACGTCAAGCACAACGACCTGGTCGTCGGCACGCACGGCCGCTCGCTGTGGATCTTCGACAACCTGACGCCCGTGCGGCAGCTGCGGAAATTACTGACGAAACCGGAGAAGGACTATCCGGAGGTTATTTGGTTCAAGGACGACCTGGCCGCCGCGATCCGCTGGCGTTATCATGCACCGATCTACTCGACGGAGGACCGCCACGCCGCGCCGAACCCGCCGAAGGGCGCCGTCCTGCACTACTACCTGAAGAAGCCAGCGAAGGAACTGACGCTCGACGTGCTCGACGCCAAGGGCCAGCTGGTGCGGCAGTTCACGAGCAAGAAATCCTCGCCGTCCGAGCCGACACCGGCGGCGGACCTGGAGCCGTCGGAGGACGACCCCGACGCCGGCGAGTCCTACAAGCCGGTGAAGCTCTCGGTCAAGGCGGGACTGCATCGCGTTGTGTGGGACCTGCAGTACGAGGGGGCGAAGCTGATCCCTGGCGCGAAGATCGACAACGGCAACCCGCGCGTCGGGCCGCTGGCCAACCCCGGCAAATACACGCTGCGGCTCAAGGTGGACGGCAAGGAATTCCCGGCCGCGACCGTTGAAGTGCTGCTCGACCCACGGACCAAGGTGTCCGCGAAAGACTTCGCCGAACAGCTGGAACTCGCGCTGAAGGTGCGCGACGACATCAGCCGTGTGACCGCGCTGGTCAAGGCGCTGCGCTCCGTCAAGAAGCAGATCGAGCGCCGCGCCGCACTGCTGCGCGACGAGCCCAAGGCCAGGTCGCTGCTCAAGCAGGGCAAGGCGCTGGTGGAGAAAATCGACAAGTTGGAGGAGCAGTTGCACAACCCGCGGGCCAAGGTCGCTTATGACATCCTGGCGCAGAAGGGCGGCGCCAAACTGTACTCGCAACTGGCCAACACGCTGGAGAACCTCAAGGACGCCGATGGCGCCCCGACGCAGGGCGTGCGCGAGGTGTACGCCGACTTCGCGCGCGAGCTGCGGCAGCTGGATGCGGAGGTGCGCAAGTTGTTCGCCGGGCCGCTGGCGGAGCTGAACGACGCGGCGCGCAAGGGCGACTTGCCGACGCTGGTGGTGCCGAAGCTGCCGCCGGCGCCGTGAATATCGGAAAGCACTGTGAACACTTCCGGGGAAATCGTCCGGCGCGGGCCATCACGTCGGCCTTGCCGCTTGTGAAGCGCAGGTAAGATGCCAAGAAAGGAGGTCACGATGATCGAACTGACCGAACAACAAGTGCAAGCCATTGCCGCTGCCGGAACAATACCGCCCGTCGTCGTGGGCCCGAAGACGTAGACCCCTTACGTTCTGCTGCGCCAGGACATTTACGAACGGCTGAAGGAAAAAGGGTACGATGACTGCCCCTGGACGGACGAGGAGATGGAACTGCTGGCCTGGGAGGCTGGTAAGCAAGCCGGGTGGGAGGACATGGACGACTACGACCATTACCCGAAGAAGCGATGAACCGTGGCGACGTGCTCCTGGCGCGTTTTCCTCACCCCGCGGTTCGCAGTCGCGTGGGCCACGAACGGCAAGGCCGGCGCTCCCGAGCCGTCCTGCCAGCGGCGCGCACCGCCCAGGGAGGCCGAATCTCGACGTATGAAAAAGTTGGCGTTCTTGGCGTCCTTGGCGTCCTTGCTGTGGCAACCGCCGCCGTTGGTTGTCGAGCGGTGCCAGCCGCACGGAGCCAGGGCGCCGCATCTCGACGTGCGAAAACGTTGGCTCCCTTGGCTCCCTTGGCTCCCTTGCTGCGACAGAAAAGGCCGCGGATGGTCAAGTCGTGCCCGTCGTCCCACCCCCGTGCGCGATCCGCGCGAATGGTGCCCCGGCTGCCGCCGGCGCCGGGAGCGTTCACCGGAGCGAACCCTCCAGCCCTGCCGGTGGTTTGACCTTGCCCCCGCCGCCGGTTTACAATTCAGCTACTTGTCCATGACCGGCGTGACCCGTTCCATGAGCCCTGCGACCGCAACTACACGTCAACCAGTCGCCCTGCGTTCGAGCTCTTCACCCGAAAGAAGGCCCCCATGTGGACGAAACAGGCCCTGAACGACCTGATCCGCGACAAGCTGGCCGACTACAAGCTGATCGCCGTCGCCAACCGTGAGCCGTACATCCACCGCCACGACGGCAGCCGCATCGCCTGCTTGCAGCCGGCCAGCGGCATGGCCACCGCCCTCGACCCGGTCATGCGCGCCTGCGGCGGCACCTGGGTGGCGCACGGCAGCGGCGACGCCGACCGCCAGACCGTGGACGCCCACGACCGCGTCGCCGTGCCCCCCGACGACCCGCGCTACACCCTGCGCCGCGTCTGGCTGAGCCGCGAGCAGGAGGCCGGCTACTACTACGGCCTGGCCAACGAGGGCCTGTGGCCGCTGTGCCACGTCGCCTACACGCGCCCCATGTTTGACCCCGACCACTGGAAGGTCTACCGCCAGGTCAACGAGCACTTCGCCCGCGCGGTTCTGGAGGAGGCCGGCTCCCGGCCGACCTTCGTGTTCATCCAGGACTACCACTTCGGCCTGCTGCCGCGGCTGCTCAAACAGGCCAACCCCAACCTGGTCGTGGCCCAGTTCTGGCACATCCCCTGGCCCAACCGCGAGGTCGTGCGCACCTTCCCCTGGAAGGACGAGCTGCTCGATGGCCTGCTCGGCAACGACCTGCTCGGCTTCCACCTGCGCTACCATTGTCAGAACTTCCTGGAGACGGTGGACCGGGCCTTCGAAGCCAAGGTGGACCAGGAGCGCTCCGAGGTGGCGCGCGGCGGCAAGACGACGCTGGTGCGGCCCTTCCCCATCAGCATCGACTTCGACCAGCACTGTGCCACGGCGCTGAGCCCGACGGTGACGGCGCGCATGGCAGCGTGGCGCGAGGAACTGCGGTTGGACGGCCAGATCGTGGGCGTTGGCATCGACCGGCTCGACTACACCAAGGGCATCCCGGATCGCCTGCACGGCCTGAACCTCTTCCTGGAACAGCACCCGGACTACCGCGGCCGGCTGGTGTTCGTGCAGGTCGGCGTGCCGACGCGCTCGCACCTGCCGCAGTACCGGGCGGTCGAGGACGAGGTAGACCGCCTGGTGGAGCAGGTCAACTGGCGCTGGGGCACCGACAACTGGCAGCCGGTGGTGTTCCTGAAACGGCACCACGACCAGCCGGACCTGATGGCCCTGCACCGGCTGGCGCACTTCTGCGTCGTCAGCTCGCTGCACGACGGCATGAACCTGGTGGGCAAGGAGTACGTCTCCAGCCGCACCGATGAGGACGGCGTGTTGATCCTGAGTCAGTTCACCGGGGCGGCCCGCGAGATGCCTGACGCCCTGCTGGTGAACCCGTACGCCGTGGAGGAAATCGCGGCGGCCGTCGGGCGGGCCGTCGAGATGCCCGCGGCGGAGCGGCACAAGCGCATGCGCAAACTGCGCCAGGCGGTCGCGGACAACAACGTCTACCGCTGGGCCGGCAAGATCATTTCGGCACTGCTGCGGTTCGATTTCCCGGAGGGCTGCGGGGCCGGGTCGGGGGCGCTTTGCGCGGTTCTTGTCGAGGATCGCCACCAGGATGAGCGCGAAGGCGAAGAGGCGCACCCAGTACAGGGCGTCGCCGCGCTCCCCCGCCGGCTTGAGCAGCGCCAGCGCGAAGCGGTTGACGGCGAGGACGACAAAGGCGACGGCGAAGAAGGCGAACAGCCGGTCGCGCGTGTTGCGCGCAGAAGCGCAGGAAGAACAGCCCGGCCACGGCGAACCCCATGCCGATCGCGCCCATGATGACCTGATGCACCGCTCGCCTCCGAATCCCGCGCCGTCGCGGCGCTCACCGGACCTCCCAGACCAGGCCGAACAGCAACAGCGCCACCCCGAACAGGCCGGCGGCCAGGTGGAACGCCGACAGGTCCACCTCGGGAACCATGACCAGGTCCACGAACAGCAGCAGGTTGTCCAGGGTCAGCGCCAAAAAGCAGAGGCCGCACCACAGCAGCAGCCGCAGCCCGCGGCGGCGGTAGCCGCGCAACAGGAGCGAGCCGCACACCAGCGCGGTCGCCGCACAGAGGAGGTATACGAAGCCTTCCACCTCAGCCGTCCTTTTTCAATCGGAACGCATCGGCGAACGCCTGCAGCGCCGGGTTGGCGCGGGCGTACACCATGCGGATCATGGTCACCGGGCGTTCGTTGTACATCTGCAGCAGGCGCTCCAGCAGGGCCGCCAGTTCCGGCGTGGCCGCGCCGTACCGGTACAGCGGCTCGGGGCCCCCGACGAGCAAGAGTCCGCGCTCCTTCAAGGTGGCCAGGTGCGGCCCGAGTCCCGCGGATGCCTGGACGAGTCCGGCGAGGTCCGCCACCGCCCAGAGCCGCCCCCGGTCCCCCGCCAGGATGCGCAGGATTTCCAGCTGTTCGACCGACCCGATGTTCGCGTTCAGGAATCGCTCGACATCTTCCGGAAACGCTTCCACAAATAATCTCCGGCTCGCGGTAGGGGTCCGCCTGCACCGCCCGGGCTGGCTGGCACACGCGCCGCGGTTGGCGCGAGGCATCGCGAGGAAAGGTTGCAACTTCAGGGCCATTGTAGAGCGAAAATCCTCAATCCGATAGGCGCCCTGGGTGGCGCGCGCCGACCAAAAACCATACACTGACAGCAAACCTCCCCAACTGTTTTCGCAGGAGATGCACCAATGCGAGGCAAGCCGTTGCTATCCCTGGTACTGCTGGCGCTGCTGGCCGGCGGCGTGCGGGCGCAGGACAAGACGTACGAGATCACCGTCACCGCCGGCAAACACGATTACAAGAACGTGCCCGTGGTCGTGCCGCTCAGCGTGCCGAAGAACCTGGCCTTCACCAAGCATGTGATGCTGACCCGGCCGGCCGGAGCCCAGTTGCCCGGCCAACTGACCGCTCCCGGTCTGACCACCGAACACCTCAAGCCGAAGGGCGACGGCCTGGTGCGGTTGGACCTGCACTTCCTCCTCCCCGAACTCAAGGCCGGCGACGCCACGACCTTGACTCTGAATCTCTACCGGAAGAAGTTCGGCATGCCGGCCTTCAGCTATCTCTGGCAGGACACCCTCGGCCAGCACGCCGATCTGTACTATGGGCGTACCCCTGAGGGTGGGAATACGGGAGAAAAGACCCCCGTGGTGCGTTACATGTACAAGGCCCTCGACGAGTCGAGCAAGGACGCCCGCGATGCGACGTACAAGCCGTTCCATCACCTCTTCAACCCGGAGGGCACGCGCGTTGTGACCAATGGCGGCCCGAAGGGACTGTATCCGCACCACCGCGGTTTTTACTTCGCGTTCAACAAGTGCAGCTACGACGGCGGCAAGAAAAAGGCGGACGTGTGGCACTGCACCGGCGACGCCTACCAGTCGCACGACGGCTTTGTCCGCCAGGAGGGCGGGAACGTCCTGGGCCGCCACCGCGTGCTGGTCGGCTGGCACGGGCCGAAGAAGGAGAAGTTCGCCGAGGAGGAGCGTGAGGTCACGGTCTACGAAATGCCCGGCGGCACGCTGGTGGAGTTCGCGGCGCGTGTGAAAACGCTGGTCGGCCCGGTGCGGCTGGACGGCGACCCGCAGCACGCCGGCTTCCACTTCCGCGCTGCCAACGACGTCGCCGAGAAGACCGCCAAGCAGACCTACTACGTCCGCCCCGACGGCAAGGGCAAGCCGGACGAGACGCGCAACTGGGACCCCAAGACGAAGAAGGGGCCGGTTGATCTGCCCTGGGACGTGCTGTGCTTTGTGCTGGACGGCAAGCGCTACAGCGTCGAGTACCTGAACAGTCCGAGCAACCCGAAGCAGTCGCGTTTCAGCGAACGCAACTACGGCCGCTTCGGCTGCTACTTCGAGTACAATCTGACGAAGGACCGGCCGCTGCTGGTCGATTACCGCCTCTGGCTGCAAAACGGCGAAATGACCGTGCCGCAGGCGGTACAGCACTACACCAACTTCGCGACGCCGCCCAGCGTCACGGTCAAGGAGAAATAATTCATCCACAGATGACACAGATGACACAGATGACACAGATGAAAACCAATTGCTTGTTTTATCGGTGACATCTGTGTCATCTGTAGATTCAATCCGTCCCGCCTCCCGTCTCGTCTTTTCTTCGGATGCCTGCGCGAACACCCGGCGCCTGTTACACAGATGTTACTTGCTGAAAATCGCGGCACCCCTCATGATGGCCGTCGTTGGCCAGAGTACGGACCCCTTCGAGGAGGCGACCATGAAGGCCCTGCTGTGTGCGCTGCTGTCGCTGGCGTTTCTCGGCACCGCGGCGCCGGCGCGGGCCGGCGAGCCCGGGCTGGCCACCAGGGCGCAGGCCATCCTCAAAGCGCACTGCCAGAAGTGCCATGGCGGCAACGGCGCCGCGAAAGGCAGCTTCGGCCACGTGCTCGACCGCGAAAAACTGGTGCAGCGCGGTCAGATTCTGCCCGGTAACGCCTCCGCGTCCGACCTGTACCGCCGCGTCGTCAAGGGCGAGATGCCGCCTGCCGGCAAGCACAGCCGGCCCACCAAGGACGAGGTGCAGACGCTGCGGCAGTGGATCGACGCCGGCGCCCCCGACTTCGCCCCGAACGTCGCGGCCAGGCCGTTCCTCGACGAAACCAGGGTCCTGGCCTGGGTCACGAAGGATTTGCAGCAGTTCACGCCGAAACGGCAGCGCTTCGTGCGCTACTTCACGCTGGCCCACGTCGCCAACGCCGGCGCCAGTGACGCCGACCTGGAGCGCAACCGCCAGGCACTCGCCAAGCTGCTCAACGCCCTGTCCTGGCACGCCCGCCTGACCAGACCCGCCGCCATCGACGCCCGGCAGACCGTCTTCCGCATCGACCTGCGCGACTACAAGTGGACCGCGGCGTCGTGGGAAAAGCTGGTGTCGGCCTACCCCTACCGCGGCGGCCACGGCAGCGCGGCGGCCGACGCCATCGCCGCGGCCACCGGCTCCGAACTGCCACTGCTCCGCGCCGACTGGTTCGTCGCCACCGCGTCGCGCACGCCGCTGTATTACGACCTGCTGCAAATGCCGCTTACCGAGCGCGCCCTGGAAAGACTGCTGCAGGTAGACGCGCCAGCCAACATTCAGGAGGAGTCCGTTGCCCGCACCGGCTTCAACGACTCCGGCGTCTCGAAAAACAACCGCCTGCTCGAACGCCACGACGCGGCGTATGGTGCCCTGTGGCGCAGCTATGACTTCGCGGATAACACGGGTCGCAAAAACCTGTTCGAGCATCCGCTCGGGCCGAACGCGGGCGAAACCTCGTTCGCGCACGCCGGCGGCGAAATGATCTTCCATTTACCCAACGGCCTGCACGGCTACCTGCTGGCCGACGGCCTCGGCCGCCGCCTCGACAAGGGCCCCATCGAGATCGTCAGTGACCCGAAGCGGCCGGACCAGCGCGTTGAAGCGGGGCTGTCGTGCATGTCCTGCCACGCCCGCGGTTACCTGCCGAAGTTCGATCAGGTTCGCGCCCACGTCGAGAAGAATCAAAACGTCTTCGCCCCGGCCGCCGTGGCCGCCGTGCGAGCGCTGTACCCGGGCAAGGAACAGTTGCAGCGGCTGTTCGACGAGGATAACGAACGCTTCCTGCGGGCGCTCAAGGCCCTCGGCGTCAACGAGGCTGACGCCGAGCCGGTCACGCTGGTGACGCTACGCTACGAGGCCACACTCGACCTGGCTGTCGCCGCCGCGGAATACGGTTTGCCCGCGGCCGAGTTCACGAAGCGCCTGAAGAAGTCGGCCAGCCTGACGCGCACGCTTGGGCCGCTGCTCGCTGGCGGTAGCGTGCAGCGTGAGGTGTTCCTCGACGCCTTTCCCGAACTGGTCCGCAGCCTGGACGCCGCCGTGGTGGCCATCAAGCCCCTCGACCCGAAGCGGCCACCGTTCGTCGGCCACACCGCCGTCGTCAACTGCGTCGCGTTCGCGCCTAACGGCAAGTGGGCCGCCAGCGGCGGCGACGACAAAACCCTCCGCCTCTGGGACGTGACGACCGGCCAGGAGCTACGCATGTTCACCGGCCACACCGACGCGGTCACCTGTGTCGTGTTCTCCGCCGACGGCAAGCGACTGCTCTCCGGCGGCCGCGATGCAACGCTGCGGTTGTGGGACGTGGCCACCGGCCAGCAGCTTCAACGTTTCGATGGCCACACCGGCCGCGTCCGGGCCGTGGCGCTGTCCGCCGACGGCAGCCGCGCTGTGTCCGGTGCCGACGACAAAACGGTGCGCTGGTGGAACGCCGACACCGGCGAGGAACTGCGCGTCCTCTACGGCCACAGCGCCGCGGTCAGCGGCGTGGCCCTGGTCGGCAACGGCCGCCGGGCGGTCAGCGCCAGTCATGACGGCACCGTCCGCGTCTGGAACGCCATCACGGGCGAGGAACTGCACGTCCTGGAGGGCCATCAGGGCGAGGTCCACGCGGTCGCCGTGTCCCGCGACGGCAGCCGGGTGGCGAGCGGCGGCCGCGACCGCACCGTGCGGTTGTGGGACGCCAAAACCGGCCAGTTACTGCGCACGCTGCAGGGCCACGCCAATCCGGTCATCGCCGTGGCGTTCACGCCGGACGCGGCCGCGCTGCTGTCCGGCAGCAGTCAGTACGGGGTCGCCGACACGGTGATCCGTCAGTGGGACGCGACCACCGGCAAGCAGACGCGCAGCCTGGCCGTACCCGCTTCGGTGCGCGTCGCCTGCGTGGCGTTCGCCCCGGACGGGCGGCGCGCGCTGACCGGCGGCTCGGAGAAGACCCTGCGGCTGTGGCAGAGGACAAAGTAATTTCGTTCTGCCGTTCTCGTTTCGCGCGCTTGCAGTGTGCGCGAAACGTGAACGGAACACCAATCAACCTACCCCGTTCGCTCATCAAGCAAAGGAGCCCGCAATGCGCAAGTGGTTGCTGTTCGCCGCCGCCGCCGCCGTGATCGGCGTCACCGTGGCGGCCGGCCAGGTGTTGACTCAGAAGGACCAGGGCAAGGCCCCCGAAGGGACCGTGCCGCAGAAGTCGGCGAAGAGCCGCATCGCCAGGGTTACCGTCTACCCCAACAGCGCCCTCGTTACCCGCGAGGTCGAGGTGCCCGAGGGCACCGGCCTGACCGAACTGGTCGTCTCCGGCCTGCCGGCGCGCGTCGTCAACAACTCGCTGTACTCCGAGGGCACCGACGGCATCCGTGTGCTGAGCACGCGCTTCCGTACGCAGGAGGTCTTCGAGGACACCCGTGAGGACGTGCGCAAACTTGAGGACGAGATGAAGACGCTGCGGCTGGCGGCGGAAAAGCTCACCTCGGAAATCAACGCACTCAAGCAGAACATGATGATGGTGAGCAAACTGGAGGAGTTCACCGCCCGGACCACCGTCCTCTCCACCGAGAAGGGCGGCCTCAACGGCGACACTGTGATCGCCCTGACCAATTACCTCATGAAGCAGCGCGACGAGAAGGCCCACGACCTGGTCAAGCTGGACCAGGAGCTGCAGGTCAACAAGGAGCAGGCCGAGTTCTGCAAGCGCAAGCTGAACCAGGCGACGCGCGGCACCAGCAAGACCGAGCGTGACGCCGTGATTGTCATCGACCGCGACCAGAAAGTGAAGGGCGCCAAGGTCCGCCTCAATTACCTGGTGGATGCGGTGTCGTGGAAGCCGCAGTACAAGCTCCGCGCCGGCAAGAACGGCGAGTCCGTGCAGATCGATTACCTGGCGTCGCTGGTGCAACACAGCGGCGAAAACTGGAATCAGGTGGCGCTGGCGCTATCCACCGCCGAGCCGATGCTCAACGCCGCCCCGCCCGACCTCGGCAAACTCGAAATCGTCGTCGTCAACCGCGTCGGCCAGCCGATGGCGCCCGGGGACATGGCGGGTCCCGGCGGCTCCTTCGCCCCGCAGGAGTCTGACCATGAAACTGCAGGAGAAGGCCAGCCAGTTGCGCAGTCGGGCGAACTCGTACTCCAACAAGGACATCAACGCCAACGGCAAGCTGCTGAACGATGCGGCCGCGCTCCAGCAGAACTGGGAGTTGCAGCGGACCCGCGACGACATCCAGCAGGGTAAGCGCCAGAAGAAGGATGAGCTGGTCGCCGCCGGCGTCGAGGACGGGCCGAGCGTGACGTACAACCTGGGGCCGAAGCTGAGCGTGCCGTCGCGCAACGACGAGCAGGTGGTCGAGGTCGCCAAGCTCAAACTGCAGCCGAAGTTCTATTACAAGGCCGTGCCGGTGCTGAGCCGCTCGGTGTACCGCCTGGCTGACCTGGTCAACGACAGCCAGATTGTGTTACTGCCGGGCGAGGCAACGATGTATCAGGGGACGGACTTCGTGGGCCGCATGCGCTTGCCGCTGGTGGCGGTCGGCGAGGAGTTCACCGCCGGCTTCGGTGTGGACCCGCAGTTGCAGGTGCAGCGGCAAATGCTCGACAAGGAGCGCAAGACCCAGGGCGGCAACCAGGTCCTCAAGTACGAGTACCGCATCCTGGTCAGCAGCTACAAGAAGGACAAGGTCGCCGTCCAAATCTGGGACCGGCTGCCGCACTCCGGCGAGACCGAGGCCGCCAACGTCATCCTCGCCAAGTCCAGCCCCGAGCTGAGCAAGGACAAGCTGTACGAGCGCGAGCAGCGGCCGAGCAACCTGTTGCGCTGGGATCTGGAGTTGGAGCCGGGCATGAGCGGCGAGCACGCCCTGGCCATCCACTACGAGTTCCGCCTCGAACTCGACAAGATGAAGGTCATCCAGAATGTGCTGTCCAGGTAACGGCCCCGATCCCGCGAACCGATTCATCGGTTCGCGGAGGGTCCGACCCCTTCAACCATGAAGCCATCGAATTCAAGGAGCCCGCACATGCGTAAATGGTTACTGTTCGCCGGCGCCGCGGTGGTCGGCGTCACCGTCCTGGTCGGCCACGCTCTGACCCAGGGCGACAAGACCGCCGTGGGCACCGTGCCGCAGAAGTCGGCCAAGAGCCGCATCGCCAAGGTCACCGTCTATCCCAACAGCGCCCTGGTCACCCGCGAGGTCGAGGTGCCCGAGGGCACCGGCCTGACCGAACTGGTTGTCGCCAACCTGCCGGTGCGCGTGCTGGTGAATTCGCTCTACTCCGAGGGCACCGACGGCATCCGCGTGCTGAGCATGCGCTTCCGCACGCAGGAGGTCTTCGAGGACACCCGCGAGGACGTGCGCAAACTCGAGGACGAGGCCAAGACGCTACGGCTGGCGGCGGAGAAGCTGTCCTCCGAAATCGCCACGCTCAGGCAAAACATGATGATGCTGACCAAGCTGGAAGACTTCACCGCCAAGACGACCGTCCACTCCACCGAGAAGGGCGGCCTCAACAGCGACACCGTCATCACCCTCACCACCTACCTGATGAAGCAGCGCGACGAGAAGGCGCGTGAACTGGTCAAGCTCGATCAGGATCTGCAGCGCAACAAGGAGCAGGTCGAGTTCTGCAAGCGCCAGATGAGCCAGCTGTCGCGCGGCACCAGCAAGACCGAGCGCGACGCCGTCATCGTCATTGACCGCGACCAGAGCGTCAAAGGTGCGAAAGTACGGCTGAACTACCTGGTGGACGCGGTGTCGTGGAAGCCGCAGTACAAGCTCCGCGCCGGCAAGAACGGCGAGTCCGTGCAGATCGATTACCTGGCGTCGCTGGTGCAACACAGCGGCGAAAACTGGAATCAGGTGGCGCTGGCGCTATCCACCGCCGAGCCGATGCTCAACGCCGCCCCGCCCGACCTCGGCAAGCTCGAAATCGTCGTCGTCGATCGCGCGGGGGTGCCGATCGCCGACAAGCGCCGCGGTGACCTGTTCGCCAGGCCCACAGCGCCGAAGGCGGACCTGGATAAGGCCGTGGCCGGGCTGCGGAAAATGGCCAAGGAATCGTACGGCAAGGGCGAGGCCAAGGGTGGCGAACAGGCCCTCAACAGCGCGGCCGCCCTGGTGCAGAACGACGAGCTGATGAAGACGCGCGAGCAGATTCAGGACGAGAACCGTAGGCAGGACAAGGGCAAGTCCTTTGAACCCGGACTTGGTGCGGGCGACGGGCCGAGCGTGACGTACATCCTGGGTCCGCGGCTGAGCGTGCCGTCGCGCAACGACGAGCAGGTGGTCGAGGTCGCCAAGCTGAAACTTGAGCCGAAGTTCTATTTCAAGGCCGTGCCGGTGCTGAGCCGCTCCGTCTACCGCCTGGCCGACCTGGTCAACAAGAGCGAACTGGTGCTGCTGCCGGGCGAGGCAACGATGTACCAGGGCACCGACTTCGTGGGCCGGATGCGGCTGCCGTTGGTGGCCGTGGGCGAGGAGTTCACCGCCGGCTTCGGTGTGGACCCGCAGTTGCAGGTGCAGCGGCAAATGCTCGACAAGGAGCGCAAGACGCAGGGCGGCAACCAGGTCCTCAAATACGAGTACCGCATCCTGGTCAGCAGCTACAAGAAGGACAAGGTCGCCGTCCAAATCTGGGACCGCCTGCCGCACTCCGGCGAGACCGAGGCCGCCAACGTCATCCTCGCCAAGTCCAGCCCCGAGCTGAGCAAGGACAAGCTGTACGAGCGCGAGCAGCGACCGAGCAATTTGCTGCGCTGGGATCTGGAGTTGGAGCCGGGCATGAGCGGCGAGCACGCCCTGGCCATCCACTACGAGTTCCGCCTCGAACTCGACAAGATGAAGGTCATCCAGAACGTCCTGTCCAGGTAACGGCCCCGGCCCTCCCTCGGACTGATTCATCGGTTCGAGGGAGGGCCCGACCCCTTCAATCCTGAAACCATCGAACTCAAGGAGTTAGAGATGCGTAAGTGGATGTTGATCGCCTCCGGCGTGGCCATCATTGGCGTTACTGTGCTCGTCGGCCAGGCGCTGACCCAGGACGGCTCGAAGAAGGCCGCCGAGGGGGCAGTGCCGCAGAAGTCGGCCAAGAGCCGCATCTCCAGGGTCACCGTCTATCCCGACAGCGCCCTCGTCACCCGCGAGGTCGAGGTGCCCGAGGGCAGCGGCCTGACCGAACTGGTCGTCACCAACCTGCCGGCGCGTCGTCAACAACTCGCTGTACTCCGAGGGCACCGACGGCATCCGTGTGCTGAGCATGCGCTTCCGCACGCAGGAGGTCTTCGAGGACACCCGCGCGGACGTGCGCAAGCTTGAGGACGAGATGAAGACGCTGCGGCTGGCGGCGGAAAAGCTCGCCTCGGAAATCAACGCACTCAAGCAGAACATGATGCTGGTGAGCAAGCTGGAGGACTTCACGACCAAAACGACCGTCCACTCGACCGAGAAGGGCGGGCTGAACGGCGACACCGTCATCACGCTCACCAATTACCTCATGAAGCAGCGCGATGACAAGGCGCGCGACCTGGTCAAGCTCGATCAGGAGTTGCAGGTCAACAAGGAGCAGAGCGAGTTCTGCAAGCGCAAGATGGGCCAGCTGTCCCGCGGCACCAGCAAAACCGAGCGCGACGCCATCATCGTCATCGACCGCGACCAGAGCGCCAAGGGGGCGAAGGTGCGCCTCAACTACCTGGTCGATGCCGTCTCGTGGAAGCCGCAGTACAAGCTGCGTGCCGGCAAGGGCGGCGAGGCGGTGCAGATCGATTACCTGGCGTCGCTGGTGCAGCACTCCGGCGAGGACTGGAACCAGGTGGCGCTGACCTTCTCCACCGCGGCGCCGATGCAAAATGCCGCTCCGCCTGATCTGAAGAAGCTCGAAATCGTCGTCGTGGATCGCGCCGGGCGCAGCTGGCCGCCACCGAGCGTGCCGCTCCGCCCGTGTTCGCCGCCCCGCCCCCCCCGATGGTCCCACCGGTGGTGGGCAACGGGCTGAACGCGGCATCGCCGGGTTTCAACTTCAGCAAGACGGTTCCCTTGCCCCCGGGCGGGATGGGTGGGTTTGGCCAGGCCAACAAGGGCGGTGGGATGGGTGGGATGGGCTATGGGGGCCAGGCCCAGTTCGCCCCCGCGTACAACAACGCCGCCAACGTCCTGCGGCAGCAGGCAATCCAGTCGTACAACAACAAGGACGTGGCCACCGGTGCCAGGCTGCTTAACGAGTCGGCCGCCTTGAAGCAGAACCTGGAGCTGATGAAGACGAAGGAAGAGATTGCCCAGGAAAAGCAGCCGCAGAAGAAGAGCGACCTCATCGCCGCCGGCACCGAGGAAGGGCCGAGCACCACCTACAACTTGAAGCAGCGGCTGAGCGTGCCGTCGCGTAACGACGAGCAGGTCGTCGAGATCGCCAAGCTCAAACTCCAGCCGAAGTTCTACTACAAGGCGGTGCCGGTGCTGAGCCGCTCGGTGTACCGCCTGGCTGACCTGGTCAACGACAGCCAGATTGTGTTACTGCCGGGCGAGGCGACGATGTACCAGGGGACAGACTTCGTGGGCCGGATGCGGTTGCCGCTGGTGGCGGTCGGCGAGGAGTTCACCGCCGGCTTTGGCGTGGACCCGCAGTTGCAGGTGCAGCGGCAGATGCTCGACAAGGAGCGCAAGACGCAGGGCGGCAACCAGGTCCTCAAATACGAGTACCGCATCCTGGTGAGCAGCTACAAGAAGGACAAGGTCGCCGTCCAAATCTGGGACCGGCTGCCGCACTCCGGCGAGGCCGAGTCCGCCAACGTCATCCTGGCCAGGACCAAGCCGGAGTTGAGCGAAGACGCCATCTACCTGCGCGAGCAGCGGCCGAGCAACCTGCTGCGCTGGGACCTGGAGCTGGCGCCGGGCATGAGCGGCGAGCACGCCCTGGCCATCCATTACGAGTTCCGCCTCGAACTCGACAAGATGAAGGTCATCCAGAACGTCCTGTCCCGCTGACCACCCAGGGAAGTCCTCGAGCGGTTCACACTTGGTTTGCGCACAGCCTGTGGGACGGCTCTCCAGAGCCGTCCTTGTCTCGGAGACGGCTCTGGAGAGCCGTCCTACGGGGCGTGATCCACGCGGCTGTGAACTGCTCTAGAGCGATTTGCGTTTGGGTGTAGCGGAAGTCGCCAGACTTCCGAAGCCGCTACGGAAGTCTGGCGACTTCCGCTACGAGCAAGCCGCTACACTCGACCGCAAAGTGCTCTAAGCCAGATGATTCACCACGGAGCGCGCTCTGCGCGCTCCGTGGTGAATCATCTGGGTTAGCGCTCCCCCTTCTCAAGCGTCGGCAGCGGATTCTCTTTCCGGAAGCGCTCCTCAGCGCCCTGCAGGGCCTTCTCCGCCGCCTCGCGGCTCTTGTACTGACCGTTGCGAATCTCCCGGGCCAGCTGCTCCAGCGCCGCCTTGTACTTCGGCCCGGCGGTGCGCAGGTAGTCCGCCTCGCGGACGCTCAGCTCTGTTCGACCCTCGCGCTCGAAGACGTGGACGGGGGTTTCCTTGCCGTCGGGGCCCTTCTTGTTGACCAACCGCATTTTGCCGCCGCTGAGCGGCACCAGCAGCCGCCAGGCGTCCGCGTCCTTGACGGCGTACCAGGTGCTCTCCAGAATCCGCCGATCCTTGTCGCGCTCCTCCGTGAGCCAGACCGTCAGCGCCACCTTGTCCTTGTCCTTGTCGTCCTTGCTGAGAATGCGGATGTCCCGGGTGTGCTTGAGGAGGTCGCGCAGCGTGTGCGCGGCCGGCTGCCTGGCGTCCTTGCCGAACTTCTCCGCCAGGGCGCGGTCCACGTCCTCGCGGGCCACCTGGAAGGTCATCAGGCCCTCGAAGGCGGTGCGCGACGGCGCCGCCAGCTGGGCGAGCAGGGCCGGCACGTCGCCCGCCTGCATCGCCGCCAGCACGTTGCGCACGGCCTCCTCCGGCGAGGACGCCAGCTTTGTCTGCCCGGCTGGCGCGACGCTCGTCAACAGCGCCAGTGCGCCGAGCACCCCGCCCGTCCATTTCGCTGCGTTCATCCCAATCCTCCCAGAATACCCGGGCCGGCCCTTGTGCCCGGTGGTGAGGCGTAGGGTAACAGAAAGGGTCGGACAGGGGAAGCACGCCTGACCGCGGACCCCGGACTTCTGCAAACCAGGCCCTACAATAAAGCGCAGCCCAGATCTCCCGACGAGGACAGCGATGTACCGCGTTACCCGCGAAATCCCGTTCTGCTACGGCCATCGGCTACTGAACTACGACGGCAAGTGCCGCCACCTGCACGGCCACAACGGCCGGGCGGTGATCGTGCTGGAGGCGGCCGCCCTGGACGCGCTCGGCATGGTCGTCGATTTCTCGCGCATCAAGCGCGTCGTCAGCACCTGGATCAACGAGACGCTCGACCACCGCATGCTGCTGCACAAGGACGACCCCGTGCTGCCGCTGCTGCGCCAGCAGGGCGAGCCGTTTTTCGTGATGGACGTCAACCCGACCGCGGAGAACATCGCCCGCGTCATCTTCGAGTACACCAGGGGTCAGGGATTCCCGGTGGTCGAGGTGCATCTGTGGGAGACCGAGGACAGTTACGCGACCTATCGCGGCTGATAATGAGGAGAAACCACGGAACACACGATGTTCCGTGGTTTCTCACTTCGCGGTGATCTTCCGTACCTGCAGCCAGGCGGCGCAGCGCTCCGGCCACGTCGCGAACGCCATGCCCGGTCGTCCCAGGCCCAACCCGTGCGGCCCCTGCTCGTAGACGTGCAGCTCGCACGGCACCTTCGCCTTGTGCAGCGCCTGGTAGAACAGCAGGCTGTTCTCCGGCGGCACACCCCGATCCTCGCTCGTGTGGACCAGGAACGTCGGCGGCGTTTGCGCTGTCACCTGCTTCTCGTTGCACAGGCTCTCCACCAGTTTCGCGTCCGGGTTGTTGCCGAGCAGGTTGTTGCGCGATCCCACATGGGCGAACGGCCCCGTCAGCGTGATGACCGGGTAGACCAGCACCGCGAAGTCCGGCCGGCTGCTCAATCGGTCAATCGGATCCTTCGCGTCCTTGTCACCGGCGTCGAAGTGCGTTGCCGCCGTCGAGGCCAGATGGCCGCCCGCCGAGAAGCCGAGAATGCCCACCCGATTCGGGTCGATGTGCCACTCCTTCGCCTTCCTGCGCACCGTGCGGATGGCCCGCTGCGCGTCCTGCAGCGGCGCCGGGTGGCGGTAACGCGGCGCGTGCCGGTACTTCAAAATGACGCCAGCCACACCCAGCGAGTTCAACCATTTGGCGACATCGTGTCCTTCGTGGTTCATGGCCAGGCCGCCGTAGCCGCCGCCGGGGCAGATGACGACAGCGGCGCCCGTCGCCCTGTCCGCCGGGGGCAGATACACCGTCAACTCGGGGGTGTCGGCCGGGCCCTTGCCGACCGCGCCGGGGGCGCCGTCCGGCCACAGGGTCATCGGTTTCGGCTGCTGGGCGGCAACCGTCGGCGGGGCGAACAGGCAGAGCGACAACAGCAGCCAGCGTGCGGCGGTCATGGGGGGGTTCTCCGGTGGCGGGTGCGGATGGTCGGACTGCTGACGATTGTATGCCGCGGTCCCCCAGCGCCAGCGCGCGGCGCAAAAATAAGGCCAGGTCGGCGCTGTCCCCCAACAGGCAACCGACCTGGCGGCGGCGGACGTGAGCCCGCCGCGATTACTTCGCGTCCCGGATTTCCATGCCCGCCGGCGGTGCTGGCTCCGCGAAGTTCAGTTCCGCCCCCAGCCGCTGCGCCATCTCATGGGCGTTGGCCGGCGTGACCTGATCCGGCAGGACCGGCGGCGGCGCCGGCCGCACCGCGGCCTTCTGCACCCCATCGGACTTCAGCACCTGATGGGCCTCCGGCATGCAGCCGGCACCCAGCAGGCCGAACAAGAAAGAAGCCAGCAACATCCGTTTCATCGACGGTCCTCCCGGGTCGGGGCCTGGCTCACGGCGCTGCCGGACGGACGGCCCGCCGTGCCCGCGGTCAGCCGGCCGGCAGCGTCGCCAGGGCTCAGGCGGCCGGCCAGCGCCGCGTCGTCCGCGCTTAGCGGCAGCTGGGCGATGCGCTGCTGCAAGATGGCCTTCGCCTGCTCCCGCAACTGCTCCGCGCGGTGTTCCAGTTCGCCGTCCTGAGTGGCCTGGGCGATTTCGAGGAGTTTGTCACATACTTCCAACCGCCGCAGGTACGCCGCGGTTTCCTGTTTGAGCAGCAGCGCGTTATCGACCGGCGGCGCCTTGACCACAACCTTCGGCGCCGTCTTGGGCGGCACTGGCCGGTTGAACGGCCACAGGTTGGTGAACCAGTTTCCCTTACTTTGCTCCTTGGCCGGGCTCGCCGGCGGCGTCTCCTGGGCGGCGGCGACGGCACTGAGGCCGGCCAGGAGCGCCAGGGACAACGCCCAGGGTGCGCGGTGACACATGACTGCCTCCCGAAAGCCGCGGCCGACGGGCGTTCCCGGGCCAGGGCTCGTTCGCGTTGGTGGTGATTGAGAGGTGGTCGTATGCCAGAAAGCGGCCTGGCTGTAAAGGGCAATTTCTGGCCCGCCGCGCTGCCGCCGCATACAACCAACCGCAAGAACCCGTTTGCCAAAGGAGCATCCGATGAAACTGCGCCTGACCCTGGTCCTGCTGTGCTGTGCCACAGCCACCGCCGCCCACGCCCAGCCACCCGACGCGGCCCGCAAGGGCACCATCGCCTACGTCCAGAAGTTGCAGCAGAAGAACGGCGCGTTCCTGGCGGCCGAGCCCGACCCCAAAAGCAACCAGGCCGTGCTGCCAACGCTGCGGGCCACCTCCAGCGCCATCCGCGCCCTGAAGTACCTGGGCGGCGAACTACCCAACAAGGAGGGCTGCAAGAAGTTCGTGGCCAGTTGCTTCGACAAAACGACCGGCGGCTTCGCGGACCTGCCGGGCAAGCAACCGAACGTGTTCACCACCGCCGTCGGCCTGATGGCGGTCGCGGAGCTGGGCATGCCCGCCGAGCCCTACCACGCCGCCGCGGTCAAGTACCTGGCGGACCACGTCAAGACCTTCGATGACGTGCGCATCGCCGTCGCCGGCCTGGAGCGCATCAAGGCCAAGGCGCCGAAGGCCGCCGCGTGGTCGGCCCTGGTCGAGGAGGAGGGCAACAAGAAGACGACGGAGGGCGGCCTCGCCCGGGAAGTCGCCAGCTATGCGGTGTCGAAGTTGCGCCTCGGGGAGGCCCTCAACAACTTCGCGGAGGTTCTGAAGCGCGTGAAGGCCGACCAGCGCAACAGCGGCGGGTTTGGCAAGGGCGGCGCGGATAAGGCCGACCTGGAGAGCAGTTACCGCGTCATGCGCCTGTTCATGATGCTCAAGAAGGCGCCGGCCGACGTGGAAGGGCTGCGCTCGTTTGTGGCCAAGTGCCGCAACGAGGACGGCGGCTACGGCATCGCGCCGGGCGAGCCGTCGAGCATCGGCGCGACGTACTTCGCGGTCATCGTTACGCACTGGCTCGACGAGGCGGAGAAGCGCGAAAAATAAGCGTGTGGACCGGAACGCAGTGGGGCGGGGCGAGAATGGTCACTCACCCCGCCCCACTGCGTGCTTGGCGTTGGCCTCACCGCCCCATCCCGACCAACGGCACCAGGCGAACCCCCCCGGTCGGCGCCGGCTGCACCGAGAAGAACAGCGTCTGGTTCGGGTTGAAGACGGGCACCACTTCCCGATCCAGCAGGCGCTGGAAGCCGTCCACGATCACGATGACGCGGTTGCCGGGCGGCACGTAGAGGTCGTTGAAGGTCTGACCGGGGGCCAGCTGGATGGTCGGGCCCTTACGGATCATGCCGTTAATGATGGTCGTACCCTGGATGATGATGGGTAACTTCGTGTCGTTGCGGAACACAAGGGTGGCGGCGTTAGCGACGCACGGCACCGCCGCGAACAGCACCAGGGCGAGGACGCTCGCGCCGATCCTGAGCAGAGTGTTCCGTTGGTCGTTCATGACACACCTGATGGCCTGGGCCCTCGATCCACGGCAACTACTTGCCGGTCAAGGGGTTTGGTTATTTGTGTTTGTGAAATCCGAGCGCGGGGAGGTTCGCTCCACCAGAAGAACGCCTCGATTCGGAAAACTTGCGCCGCCCCGCTGTCTTTTTGTGGATCGTGCGGCGGATCTGCTTCCCGCCAACTGCGAGTCAGTCGGTGTCTCTTCCAAGAATGGTGCCATTCTACTCCGGCAACCGTCCAGAAGTCGATAAAAAGACTGGGGCGCGCATATTTTTAATCAAAATGCGCTCGCTCCTGGGATATTTCCAGTGTTCAAGCGATCAGAGAAGCAACCGTGAGGGTTGCCACGGAGTTGCCGTCAAGCACGAGCGACAGGGTGCCACCAGGAGGATGAGTTTGAACCGCGCCGTAATCCGGATTCGGAGTCGGACCGGACGGTTGTGTGGACACTTCAACACGTCGATCAACGAGGTTGACGATCCAGTAACACGGAATGCCGGCCCGGGCGTAGATGCGCGTCTTGTCGCGCTGGTCGCGCAGCAACGACGAGTCCGCCACCTCGATGAGCAGGCCAACATCCGCCGCCGCTGGGTGGCGCGTTTCGTAGTCCGCTTGCGTTCATTACTCTCGGTGCCACTTGATTACTCCTTGGCTTCGTCCTCAACCCAGCGACCCTTGCCAGCGCTCTAGCTGTTTCTGCACCTCCGCCGGCGCCGTCGAGCCCACGCTGCGGAACGCCGCCAGCGCGTTGGCCACGCCCAGCACCCCAGGCACCTCCGCCCCCAGCCCCGGGCGTACCGCGTCGAACGCCGCCGCCGGCAGGTCCGCCAGCCGGCAGCGCGACTGTTCGCACTGTCGCACCAGCTTGCCGACCGCCTCGTGCGCTGCCCGCATCGGCACGCCCTTCGCGATGAACAATTCCATCAACGTCGTCGCGTCGAGGAAGCCCGCTTCCAGCCGCGCCGCGATCACCTCGCGCCGCAGCCGTGTCTGGCCGATCAGCGCCGCCGCCAACTCCAGTGACGCGGCCACCGTATCGTGTGCGTCGAACAGCGCCTCCTTGTCCTCCTGCAGGTCGCGGTTGTACGCCAGCGGCAGGCCCTTCACCAGCATCAGCAACTGCTGCAGCGCCGCCACGACGCGAGCGCTCTTGCCGCGGATCAGCTCCAGCACGTCCGGGTTCTTCTTGTGCGGCATGATGCTGCTGCCCGTACAGAAGGCGTCCGGCAGATCCAGAAAGTTGAATTCCGTCGTCGCCCAGATCACCCACTCCTCCGCCCAGCCAGCCAGGTGCGTCGCGATCAATGACAGGCAGAACACATACTCGATGACAAAGTCGCGGTCGCTGGACACGTCAAGGCTGTTGGCCGCCACGGCATCGAAGCCGAGCTGCTGCCGGACGAACTCGCGGTCAATCGGCAGCGACGTGCCGGCCAGCGCCGCGGCGCCGAGCGACAGCACGTTGACGCGCTTGCGGCAATCCGCCAGGCGGTCACGGTCGCGCTGGTACTTCTCCACATACGCCAGGAAATAGTGCGCCGCCAGCACCGGCTGCGCCCGCTGCAGATGTGTGTAACCCGGCAGCACCACGTCGCGCTCGCGCCGCGCCGCCGCCAGCAATGCGCGCTGTAACTCCCGCAGCCGTCCGTCCAGGCCATCAAGGGCGTCGCGCACCCAGAGTTTCACGTCGGTGACGACCTGGTCGTTGCGGCTGCGGCCGGTGTGCAGTTTGCGGCCCACGTCGCCGAGGCGGTCGATCAACGCCCGCTCGATGTGCGTGTGGATGTCTTCAAGCTTGACGGTGAAGGTGAACTCGCCGCGCTCGATCTGGGTGGCGATGGCGTCGAGCGCCGCGACGATCTGCTCGGCCTCCGGCGGCGTCAGCAGGCCGACGTGCGCGAGCATGCGCGCGTGCGCCTGGCTGGCGATAACATCATGGCGATAGAGCCGGCGGTCGAAGCGGATGGACTCGGTGAACGCCTCGACGCGGTTGTCGGTCTCGCCCTCGAAGCGGCCGCCCCAGGTTTTACTCACGATGTTGCCCCGTGGTTTCCCTGCTTTACTCGTAGCGGAGTGCTTCGATGGGGTCGAGGCGTGACGCCTTGTAGGCGGGGTAGAAGCCGAAGAACACGCCGACGCCGCCGGAGACGGCGAACGCCAGCAGCACCATCGCCGGGTCGATGAACAGCGGCCAACCGACCACCACCGCCACCACCACTGCGCCGCCAATGCCCAGGCCGATGCCCAGCAGGCCGCCTAGCAGCGCCAGCACCACGGCCTCGATCAGGAACTGCACCAGGATGTCCGAGCCCCGGGCCCCCACCGCCATGCGGATGCCGATCTCGCGCGTCCGCTCCGTCACCGACACCAGCATGATATTCATGATGCCGATGCCGCCCACCAGCAGTGAGATCGACGCGATGAACGCGATCAGGACGCGCATGGTGTTCATCAGCACATCCGCCAGCTCGGCCATCTCGCGGACGCTGCTCACGTCGAAATCCTCCGCGCCAGGCTTGACACGGTGCTTCTCGCGCAGCACGTTGCCGATTTCCATTTTGGCCCGGTCGATCTGGTCCGGCGACCGCACCGCCGTCAGGATGATGCTGACGCTCTCCTCGCCGACCAGTTTGCGCTGCAACGTCGTCAGCGGCACAAAAATCTGGTCGTCCTGGTCACCGCCGGTCGGCGTCCGGCCCTTCGGCGCCAGCACGCCGATGACGCGCAACTGCAGCCGATCAACGCGGACCAGCTGGCCGACGGGGTTGGGCTGATTCGGGAAGAGTTTTTCGCGCACCGTCTGGCCAATGACGCAAATGGCGGCCTGTTTCTTCATGTCGTCGTCGTAGAAACGGCCGTGGCGAACGGACCAGCCGCGCACCGGCTTCATGTCGGGACTGCTGCCGACGATCATGGTGGCGTGATGGTGCGTCGGCGTCGTGGCGACGCGCTGCGTGACCTGGACCTCGGCGACGCCGACGAGCAGGTTGCCGCACTGCCGGCGGATGGCGGTCGCGTCCTCGACGGTCAACGGCTTCAGGTCCGCGATCGCGCCGGCCTGGGTGTGGGCGCCGGCGCGGATGAGGATAAGGTTGCTGCCGACGTTGCTCATGCGCTCGTCGAGTTTGGCGCGGCGCTGCCGCCGGCGGACACCATCGCAATGACCGCACTGGTGCCGATGACGATGCCCAGGCTCGTCAGCGCCGAACGGCCCTTGTGGACCAGCAGGGCCTTCAGGGCGATCCGCAGCGCGGTAAGCAAACTCATCTGCCAGCTTCCCGGAAGAATGGAATCCACAGATGACACAGGCAAAGACAAAACCCATCTGGTTTTTATCTGTGTTCATCTGCGTCATCTGTGGGGCGTTTTTTTCTAGGATAGCAAACTTGGGTTGAGAACCCGCATAGAATAGTAGTGGGGAGAAAGAGGCGGGCGCCGTGGCACGGACACATTGCCGGCCTCGTCCCACTCAGGTCAAGACCCTCACGCCTGTCGTTACTCGCTGTCCGGAGTGCGGCCACTTCCTCTGGGTAACCAACGCCAGACACCGCACCGTCACTACACTCAACGCCGTCACCCGGCTCACCCTGCGCATTCGCCGTTGCCCCAACCCCGACTGCGCGCGCTACCACCAGCCATTTCGGCCTGAAGCTGAGTCCCTCCTGGCCCTGCCGCATCATGAGTTCGGCCTCAATGTCCTGGCCTTGGTCGGACGTCTCCGCCACGCCGAGCATCGCCGTGTCCCGAGCTCCACCAGCAGTTGACGCGCCGCGGCGTTGCCATCGCCGAGCGCTCCGTCAGCAACCTCCTGGACCGCTACGATGAACTGCGCGCCCTGGCCACGGCTGACCGCGAGCGGTTGCATTCCCTCGTACACAAGCAGGGTCGCGTCGTGTTGGCCATCGACGGCCTGGCCCCGACATCGGCCACGAGGTCTTGTGGGGGCTACGGGACTGCCTTTCCGGCGAGATCCTGTTCCTGCGGCCGGTGGAACTGGGTAAATCCGTCACGCTGCCGCTGTGTCGCGACAAGCACGGCACGCTGCGCAACTGGCTGGAGGTGACCGTGACCGAGTTGCCAGCCGCGCCCCCGCCGTTGCCCACGTCGCCGTGACGCTGATCATTGGAGCCATCGGGCTTTCTCTGCCCTCGTTTAGTTTCGCGCGGATCGAGCCCGCGCGAAATTAAACGAGGGCAGAGGAAGCCCGCCGCTCTTAACCCTGCCGGTCCAGTTCGCCGAATAACTGTTGCAGTGGCAGCGTGAACCCCGGCAGCGCGGCGCCGCCGTCCAGCGTGTCGGTCTGTCCAAGATTCGTGACATCGGTGGGCGAGGTGTAGACCGCGACCGTTCGCACTTCCGGCTCGATTTCCCAGACCAGGCGCACGCCGGCAGCGAAATAGTCCTGGCGCTTCGCGGCCATCTCGGCGGCGGTGTTGCTCTCGCTCAGGACTTCCACCACGAGATCTGGTACGATTTGCGGCACCGGCTCCGCAGGTCGCCGCCGACCGGGAAGTCGGTCCCAACTGGTGAAGGCAGCGTCCGGGATGCGCACCAGGGCCGGAAACAGCTCGATCGTGGTGGATTCCCCGGTCACGAACCCCAGGTTGCGGGGCAAGACAAATTCATTGAGTGACCAAATCAGGAAAGCGGACAGGATCGATTCTGAATACCCCGCGGTTTTCTCCACCAGAAAGCCGTCGATCAACTCACACAGCCGCCCCTCCCGCGCTTCGATGTCGATCACATCTTGCACGGTCGCCGTCCCAGGGAGGGGGTGCAAGCGAATGCGCTCGCCCAGCACTCCCCAGAGGCGTTTTTGCAGATCAGCCACCGTCCGCATCCGCATCGCCGCTGTTGCCATCGGATTTCCCTCCTTCACCAATTGCCCGCGCCGCTCACGCCCCCGGCCGCTCCGGTCCAGCCTCCCCGTCCGCCGCCGGTTCGCCCGCCGCCTCTTCCCCGGCCGGCGCCGCCTCGGCGTCCTCGCGCGCCACCTTGGCCAGCGACGCCAGACGGTCGCCCTCCTTCAGGCCCATGACACGCACGCCCTGTGTGTTGCGGCCGACCACGCGGATCTCGCTGATGTGCGTCCGGTTGACCATCCCCTGCGCCGTAATCAGCATCACGTCGTCGTCGTCGCGCACCGACAGCACGCCCAGCACCGGCCCGTTGCGATCGCTGGTGCGGATGTCGCGCACGCCCTTGCCGCCGCGGCGCTGCTTGCGATAGCGCATGGTCCCGCGGTCCTTGCCGCCCTCGCCGGCCTCCGCCTCGTCCGCCGCCTCCACCACTTCCGCCGGCTCCTCCGCCGCCTCCTCGGCGTCGCCCTCGGGCGGTTCCTCGCCGGCGGTGTTGGCGCCGAACGGCGTCCGCTTGCCGTAACCCTTCTCGCACACCGTCAACAAATAGCCCTCCGGGTCGGCCACCACCATGCCCACCACCTCGTCGTCGCCGATCAGGTTGATGCCCTTGACGCCGCGCGTGTTCCGCCCCATCGCCCGCGCCTGCGCTTCGTCGAAACGGATCGCCATGCCGTGGCGCGTGCTCAGCACCACCTCGTCGCCCGGCTTCGTCAGCACCACGTCGATGAGCGTATCGCCCTCGTCCAGGCTGATGCCGATGATGCCGCCGCGCTTCACATTGCTGTACTCGCGCAGGGCGGTCTTCTTCACCAGGCCGCGCCGCGTCGCCATCAACAGGTGCGCCTCGCCCTCGAAAGACCGCACCGGGATGATGCTCGTGATCTTCTCGTCCTCCTTCAGCGACAACACGTTGGCGATGGCCCGGCCGGGACTGGTCCGGCCCATCTCCGGGATCGTGAAGACGCGCAGCCAGTACAGCTGGCCGTGGTTGGTGAAGCACAACAGATAAGCATGTGTCGAGGCGACGAAGAAGTGCTCAACGAAGTCGTCCTCGCGGGCCGCGCCGCCGGAGACGCCCTTGCCGCCGCGGTGCTGTGTCCGGTAGGTGTTCAGCGGCAGCCGCTTGATGTAGCCGTTGTGGCTGAGCGTGACCGCGTTGGGTTCCTCGGGCAACAACTCCTCGTAGGTCAGCTCCGACAGCGGCGCGTCCTCGATGAACGTCCGCCGTTCGTCGCCGTACTTGTCGCGCAGCTCGACCAGGTCGGCGCGGACGACGCCACGCAGGTTGGCCTCGCTGCCCAGCAGGGTTTCGTAACTGGTGATGTGGCCGCGCAGGTCGCTGTACTCCTTGACGATCTCGTCGCGCTCCAGGGCGGCCAGCTGGCCCAGCTGCATGCGCACCACCGCCTCGGCCTGGGCCTCGGTCATACGGTAGCTGTCGTGGACGCCGATCTCGCGCGTCAGGGCGGCGAAGTGGGCGTCGCCCAGGGCGCGCTGCAACACCGTCGCGGCGACCTCGAAGTGCTGCAACTGCTCCTTGGCCTCGGCCCGGCTCGGCGACGTGCGACAGATGCGGATGATTTCGTCCAGCGACGAGATGGCGATCAGCTGGCCTTCGAGGATGTGCGCCCGGCGCTTGGCCTCGCGCAGCAAAAACTCGGTGCGGCGGCGGATCACCTCCACACGGTGCTTCAAAAATTCCTCGAGCATCTGCTTGAGCGACAGCGTCCGCGGCCGGCCCTCCACCAGGGCCAGCAGGATGATGCTGACCGTCTTCTGCAGCGGCGAATACTGGTACAGCTGGTTGAGGATCAGTTGCGGGTCGGCGTCGCGCTCCTTGATGTCGAGGACGATGCGGACGGGCTCGCCGGTGCGCGCGCTGCTCTCGTCGCGCAGCGCCTTGACGCCCTTGATGCGCTCTTCCTTGATGAGTGCGCCGATGGCCTTGACCAGTTCGTCGCGTTTCTGCTGGTAGGGCACTTCCTTGATGATGATCTGCACGGGTTTGTGCTCGAAGTCGATCTCGGCGCAGGCGCGGAGCGTGACCTTGCCGCGGCCGGTGCGGTAGCCGTCGATGATGCCCTGGCGGCCCAGGATGATGCCGCCGGTCGGGAAGTCCGGGCCGGGGATCAGTTCGATCAGCTGGGCGAGGGTCGCGTCCGGGTCGTCGATGAGGCGGATGAGGCCGGCGCAGACCTCGCGGAGGTTGTGCGGCGGAATTTCGGTCGCCATGCCGACGGCGATGCCATCGGAGCCGTTGACCAGCAGGTTGGGGAAGCGGCTCGGCAGCACCAGCGGCTCGCGGTACTTGCCGTCGTAGTTCTCGGTGTAATCGACGGTCTCGCGGTCGAGGTCCGCCAGCATTTCGCCGGAAACCGGAGTTAAGCGAGCCTCTGTGTAGCGCATCGCCGCTGGCGGCAGGCCGGCGACGGAGCCGAAGTTGCCCTGCGGGTGGACGAGGCGGTGCCGCATGTTCCAGTCCTGGGCCATGCGCACCAGGGTCGGGTAGATGGTGGCCTCGCCGTGCGGGTGGTAACGCTTCATGGTCTCGCCGACGATGCCGGCGCACTTGCTGGTGGCGGCGTTCGGGCCGAGGCCGAGGTCGTGCATCGCCACCAGGATGCGCCGCTGTGACGGTTTGAGGCCGTCGCGCACGTCGGGCAGGGCGCGGCTGACGATGACGCTCATGGCGTAGTTGAGGTAGCTCTCGCGCAGCTCGTCCTCGATGTTGAGCGGCGGTTGTGCGTCGCCGTTGCCGTCGGGCGCAGCGGGGCCGGGGGGAGGGGGCGTCGGGGGAAGTTGTTCGTCCGCCAAGGGGGAATCCTCGCCTGGTTCGAGGGCGATTTCGGGCCGCATTTTCTGCGGAAAAGATCGACTTTTTACTGGGTTTATTCTACCAGAACGGGGGGGCGTTCACCACCCACGTTGGGCCGTTTTGGCTGGCGTCGGCGATGCTGTGCTCGCTGGCGTAACACCTGAACTGTCAGCAGCTAGCGCGGTTCGCAGTTGTGTGGCCCACGAACGGCAGGCCAGTGCTCCCGAGCCGTCCTGCAAACTGCGCGAGCCGCTCCCAGGCTCGAATCTCGACGTGTGAAAAAGTTGGCCCCCTTGGCCCCCTTGGCCCCCTTGCTGTGGCAGCGCGGGCCGCTGGAGGTCAGCCCGTGCCAGCCGCCACGTGTGCGCAAACCGTGCGTGAACCGCTCCAGTGACGATGCAAATGGGACGGTTGCGGCCTGAGAGCCTGACTGGTACTATTCGTACCCAAACGTCGGACGGAATCGGCTACAATGGGGGATGAACTGGAGGTGAGCCATGACCAAGACGTTGATCGAAATCACGGACCTGCCGGGGCGCTTCGCGGAGGCGCTGCAGCGGCTGGTCCGGGGCGAAGAGGTGGTCATCACCGAGAATCAGGTGCCGCGGGCGAAGCTGATCATTACGCCGAGCGCAAGCCCGCCGCCGGACGGCAAACCGCGTGTCCTCGGCCTGAACGCCGGACAGATTTGGATGAGCGACGACTTCGACGACCCGCTCCCGGATGAGTTCTGGTTGGGGGAGTCATGAATTTGTTGCTCGACACGCACGCCTTCATCTGGGCCGCGTCGGATCCGAACCGACTGTCCCCCGCCGCCCGGGTTGCGTGCCAGGACCCGGCGAACACGCTGTGGTTGAGCGTCGTGAGCGTCTGGGAGATGTAAATCAAGGCGATGCTGGGCAAGCTGAGTTTCACGACTTCCCTACCGCAGTTGCTCGCGGAGCAGGAAGCGAAAGGACTTCGACTCTTACCGATAGCACTCAACCACATCTGGGAGTTGGCGAACCTGCCGCCGGCGCACAAGGATCCGTTCGACCGCATGCTGATCGCCCAGGCGATTGTCGAAGGTTCCACGCTGGTTAGCGCGGACGCAATCTTCCAGCAATACCCCGTGACCATCCTCTGGTAGCCGTCACTCCAGCCAGCTGTACGGATACTTCGGGTCGTCCAGGTCAATCGCCTGCTGCGTGAGCAACAGCGGCTTGTGCGTATCGACCATGACGGCCAGTTCGTCGGTGCGCGTCATGGGCCGGCTGGCGACAATGGTGCCGGGGTGCGGCCCGTGTGGGATGCCGCGCGGGTGCAGCGTGAACGACGCCTCCTCGACGCCGCGCCGGCTGCCAAACTTGCCGCGCACGTAATACAGCACCTCATCGGCACCGACGTTGGAGTGCGCGTAGGGCACCTTGACCGCCTCGGGGTGCGTGTCGAGCAGGCGCGGGGCGAAGGTGCAGAGGACGTAGCCGTGCGCCTCGAAGGTCTGCTGCACGGGCGGCGGTTGGTGGACGGTGCCGGTGATCGGCTCGAAGTCGTCGGCGTTGAAAGTGAACGGATAAACCATGCCGTCCCAGCCGATCACGTCGAACGGGTGGCTCGCCAGTGTGTAGCGCGTCAGGCGCTGACCGTCCTTGATGAGCACGGTCGTTTCCTGCTCGCGGTCGATGGTGCCGAGCTGTTCGGGGCCGTGCAGGTCGCGCTCGTAGTAGGGGGCGCCGAGCTTCAACTGGCCGTCGGGGTTGAGGTAGCGCTCGGGGATGTGGATGTCGCCGGCCGATTCGATGACGAGCAGGTCGGGCTGCGCGCCGGCGTCGAATTCGACGCGGTAGGTGGTGCAGCGCGGGATGACGACATAATCGAAGGGCCGGAACGGCAGCGGGCCGAACAGGGTGTGCAGCGTGCCACTGCCGTGGTGGACGAAGAGGATTTCGTCGGCGTCGGCGTTGCGGTACAGTTCGGCCTGGCGCTGGGCGGGGCGGCAGCGCAACAACGTCACGTCGGCGTTGGTCAGCAGTGGCACGCGGCCGAGCACCGGGTCGCCGCTCGGCTTCATCGCGCCGGACTTCAGGTGATGGTGCCGCAGAGCGGGCTGCTCGACGACGTTCATCTCGACGGTGCCGGCGGGCTCGACTTTCGTGACGCGGGTCGGCGGTCGCAGGTGGTAGACGATGCTGTAGGCGCGGCCGAAGCCGGCGGTGGTCACGACTTCTTCGTAGTAGATGCCCTCGTTGCGGTAGCCGGGGGCCTGCGGGTGGTTGATGTGCCGCTTGCGCGGGACGGAACCAAGTTTGCGATAGAACGGCATGATGCACCTCCCGGCGGCCCTCACAAAGGGAAATTCGGGCAGGACTCGCAGACCACGGCAATTTCCTCAACGGTTCGCCCGGTTTCGCCTTGCACTTCCAGCAGGATACCCGGCTTGAAAAACCCTAGCCTCTGGTAATTGACATCAAGGCAGTAACCGACTGCAATGTCGCGCCCGAGTAGCGGGCACAAGCAACATTGGTCCCCAGGGCCCGGGAGGTGCATCTGTCTGCGCCTTTACACGGTGTAGCACCCCGGCCCCGCCGCGTTGGGGTCGAGGCTGAACTCCACCACCGCCACCTGCCCCGTCGAGCGCTGCCGCACATGGACTTCCACTGCGCCTTTGGCACAGCGCCGGGGCGGCTCCAGGGCCAGCATCATCGTGCTCGTACCGCGGACCTCCAGCCACTGCTTCTGCGCCACGGCCGTCCCGCCGCGCAGGTCCACCAGGGAGGCCGCCCGGTCCATGCAAAACAGGGCGGTGTTCCACGTCACCCCGACCCCGTGTAACTCGAAAGCGTAGGCGTCGTGACCGGAGCCGACGACGAACATCGCCAGGTTAACGCGCCCCGGGTAGACGCGCAGTGCCTGAGCCAGGTGGCGCTCCACCGGCCGACTGCTCAGGAAGATGTTCAGGTTGCCGGCCCAGTGCGGGTTGGGCCGCCCCAGCAGGTCGAGCAGGTCGGCGGGCAGCGGCGCGGCGGCGGTGCGGTCGCGGCGATTCGGGTCGTCGTCATTGGCCAGCGCCGTCAGCAGGCGCTGCGGCGGCACGCGGCTGGCATCGCCCAGCACCGCCGGCGCCACCCGGCGGGCGTCCGCGCTGACCACGTATTCCTCGTCCGGCTCCAGGGCCGGCACGGCGACAACCGTCAGCGGTCGCCAGGCCACGAACGCCCCGAGCGGCGCGGCTTGCAGCAGCGCGGTCGTTGCCCGTGACCGCTGGCGGCCGCGGTTGCGCACCCGAATGCGGACAGCGACCTGGTGGTCGGCCAGGGTGGAGAAGGTGATGTCTTCGCGTTCGACGTGCAGCGTCGCCAGCGTATCCAGCTGAACCTGCGGCCTCAAAACGGCGGTCATGCAAGGGCCTCCTGGAAAGACAACCGAATGGTTGGGGAGAACTGTCCTCTTTTGACTGTATCACCCGGCCGCAGGGACACCAAGGGGATTTGGCTCCGCGCGCCGACCGCGGGTGTGCGTCCGTTACTTGGGTGGGAAATGGTTGCGTCGCGCCAGAGGCTGAACGGCGGCCGGAAATGCACCCCGTTAGTCGGAAAGCCCCTCCGTGAACCAGGGCAGCAGTCTCCCGAGTGACTCCATCGGCAGCCCGATCACATTGCTGACGCTGCCCGCCGTCACGCGCACAAACGGGTCATCCTGCTCCAGCACGGCGTACGCTCCCGAGCAGCCGCGCCAGGTGCGCGTCGCCAGGTACCCATCCAGTTCCGCGTCGCTCAGTTGCCGGAAGTGAACACGGCTGCACTCCTGCCAGGCGAGTTGCACATCGTCTGGCCGTCGCCACAAGACCACGCCCGTCCACAGTTCGTGCTCGCGGCCGCCCAGCAGACGCAGGATCCGCCGCGCGTCCGCCTCGTCGTCCGGTTTGCCGATCACCTGGCCGTCGATCCAGCCCACCGTGTCCGCCGCCAGCACCAGGCCATCAGCCACCCGCGGCGCCACCGCCGCCGCCTTCGACCACGTCACCTCCTGCACAAACCGCCGAATTTCCGTCACACCGGCCCCGGTCGGCTCGTCCACGTTGGCCGGCTGCACCGTGAACCGATAGCCCGCCCGCTCCAGCAGTTCGCGCCGCGCCGGCGAGCCGCTGGCCAGCGTCAGGCGGATTGTTTTCGCGCTTCCCATTGCTGTAACACCTCGGCCAGCGGCGGCCACAGACGCTCCGGCGTCAATTCCGCCAGGCACTCCAGCCGCCCACATTTCTTCAGCAAACTCCCCGCACAGAAGACGTTCGTCTGCACCGCGAACGCCGCGCGGCCGTAGGGGCCTGTCAACCGCACCTGCGTGCAGGTGAACGGACTCACCACCGGCCGGCCCAGGGCCACCGCCAGGTGCAGCGGCCCCGTGTCGTTGGCCACCAGCACGTCCGCCAGGCTCAGCACGCCCAGCAACTGCGGCAGCGTCGTCGCTCCGGCCAGGTGCAACTGCGGTCCCACGACCAGCCGGCCGGCGGCCCGCGCCAGCGGCGCATCCTCGCGGCCGCCGACGAAAACGATGCCGCCGCCGTGCTGCTCCTGCGCCCGCCGCGCCAGTGCCGCGAAATGCTCCGGCGGCCAGCGCTTCGTCCGCCAGCGTGCCCCGACCGCGAACGCCAGCCACGGCCGCGGCACCTCCGCCAGCGCCGCCAGCGCCCAGCGCCGCGCCGCCTCCGGCACCGGCAGCCGAAAGCGCGGCGACCCTGTCGCGCCCAGCGTCTCCGCCACGCGCCAGTAGCGGTCCACCGCGTGCAGGGTGCGGATGGTGCCGACCTCCACCACGTCGGTGTAGCACAGGCCGGCGCCCTCGTGCGCCGAGCTGAGGCCAACGCGGCGCGGCGCCCCGGTCGCCAGCGTCATCACGCCGCTGCGCAACAGGCCCTGCAGGTCGAGCACCAGATCGAAGCGCTGTTGCCGCAGCCGGCTCAGGAAGCGGCCGTAGTGCAGCACCGCCTCCAGCGGGGCGTGGCGCGGCGAACGGTCGAACGCCAGCGTCGCGTCCAGGTCGGGGTGGCCCTGCAACAGCGGCTCGTAAGCACGGTTGACGACCCAGGAGACGTGCGCCGCCGGGTAGCGCTGCCGCAGAGCGGTCAGCACTGGCAAGCTGTGAATGATGTCGCCCAGGGCGCTCGGCTTGATGAGGGCGATGCGCCGCGGGGTGCAGTGCTCCAGCGGCGTGCGCGGGGTGGGGGCCATGTGGCGCGTCCTTTCGCCAGGGGTTCGCGGGGAACGACGAAGGCCCGTGAAGGAACTTCACGGGCCTTCGCCGGGGCCGGGACCAATTTACTTGGTCTTGCGGTTATCCACGATCACCAGGATGACCTCCTGCCGGTCGGTCGGCAGCGTCGCCACCGGGTCGTCGTTGTCGATCTTCTTCTTGGTGCTCTTGGGCGCGGCCTTGAGCTTGGGCGTGTAGACAAACACCATCGCATTGGTGCGCAGCACGTCGGCCTCGGCGTGGTAACCGGGGAGATCCGGATAATAGCTCTTGAGCATATCCAGGTCATGCAGCTCGTCCTTGGAGAGCTTCTTGGTATCGACGAGCACTTTTTCGCGGAGCGTTGGTGGATACTTGAGGCGCACCTTGTCTTCCTTCGTGAAGGTCACCGGGTTGCCCTTGTCGTCGAACTCGGCTTCGGGCTCCAGCACGCGGAAGATGCACTTCTCGCTGACACGGAACTTGTAGTCCGCCTGGACGTTCTTGAGGCGGTAGAGCCGGCTGGCGTGCTGGGCAGCCTGGTTCAGGCTATTTTGATACGACCGCATATGGCTCGCCCGGGTGTTGGGGTTGTTGGTCGAGAAGGCGAGCCGGTACTGCTGGGTGGCCTGGTTCTGGGCGTTCACCATCGCCTGGTATTCGCCCTGGTTGATTTCCTGGACCTTGCCGGTCACGTGCAGCGTGAAGTCCTTGGCGGCGGAATTCTGATCCACCTGGGTGATCTTGGCAGGGAAATTCGAGGCCGGGTACTTCGCGCCCCAGACGAACTTCTCCTTGACCTTCTTCTTGGTGTCGTCTTTTTTGGTGGTGGGTTTGGGGTCATCGCCGGTCTGCTTGACGGGGTCGCCCGCGGAGATGGGGACGATGAACGCCAGCAGCAGAGCAAGCAAAGCGCCGCCGCGCATGAGCCGTTGCATGGTTAGCTCCCTCAATGTGCCCCCCGCCTGCACTGCAGCGGGTATGTCGTCGGCCAATTCATTGATAATGTACCGTACCCCTGGGGGCGGAACAAGCAGAAAAAGGAGAAGCCGGGGAGCCGCGCCCATCAGGATACCAGCCGTTGTTCCGGGATTTCACGCAGCTTGACGGTACACAGGCCGCCGCGCTCGGCCTTGACATCGGTCACCTGCAACTGCGTGCCTGGCGCCAGGATATATTCCTCCTCGCCGGTGAACGCCGAGAAGCTCTTGATGCCGACTGCTCCCGCCGGCGTCACCTCGAACAACGTCCGCTTGCCGCTGAACCCCAGAAAACCCTTCGCCACCTCCAGTTTCGACGTACACGACGACACCCCCCACCAGACGACCGTACCGTCCTTCGGATACTGCGGCCGCAGGTCCAGCGCCACGCCGCGCCACAGGCTGCCGGTGTGAACCTTGAGCTTCGACAGCGCCGCGAAGAATAGCCGCAGGTACGGGAAGTACGGCGGCACCTGGCTGCGGTCGGGGTCGCGCAGCGTGGCGTTCAGCCGGCGGTACAGGAGCGACTCGCAGGTGTACAGGAACAACGCCGCGATCTCGTGTTCGGTCAGGCTGCCGGCGGCGGGTGTGCCAACATGCTTGGCCCCGAACTCCGCCGACCGGCCGACGTGGTGATCCAGGCCCTTGAGCAGCCGCGTGATCGGTCGCGTCGCCTCGGTGAAGTCCATCAGCGCCGTCGCCAGCACGCCCGCGATGGCCGACAGCTCCACCTGGCCCTCGTCCTTGACGCCCTGCAAACGATCGAGGTAGAACTTGTGCAACTCCATCGTTGTCGCGATGAAGTCGCCCATGCGCTCGGCCGTCTCCTGGTGCGCCGTGCCCTGCTGGTTCCAGCCAGCCGCCGGCAGCCAGTCCACCTCATCCATGCCCAGCGACCGCAGGGCAGCGTTCACGTCCTTGAAGTGGTTGCCATTGCAAAACATGTCGCCCTGGGCGGCGGGGTTGCAGTGGTCGATGTGCCTGACCGGGACGCCGTACTCCTTCTGCAACCGCTCCACCAGCGACCGCAGCTGCCGGGCGTGGGCGCCCCACCAGGCGAAGACCACCCCCTTGTGCTTGTCGTCGGCGTGCTGCTTGGCCTTGAGAATCTCCTCGACCAGCTTCTCGACGACTGGCCGCCAGAAGGCGGTGTGCTGGTCGGTGGCGAGCGAACCATCGCTGCTGGCGGTGAGGGCAGCGTTGAGCAGCAGCACGCCCTGCGTCAGCATTGCCTGGAACCACTCCGGCGGCGGCACCACCTCGTTGTCGGCCAGCAGTTCGCGGATTTCGCTGACAGGCGTCTTCCTGTCGATGCCGTGTTTCCAGATGCACGCCGCCTTGATGATGCAGCGCATGCTGGTCACGGAGCCGAAGCGGCCCTCCTTCCACGCCTTGAAGGAGTTGTCGAACATGGCGATGCCGGTCGCCGACTCGACGCGCGGATACGGGTTCTGGCCGAAGACGACGACCTTCCACTTTTCCGGCGGATTGGGCTTGAGGGCCTGAAAGGTCAGTTCGCGCACCGGCACGACGCTCTTGGGCCGCTGGGGACCGATGAACGTCGCCGCGGCGGGCTGGGCCTCAATGACCGGCTTGAGCAGCGGCAGCCACGGTTCGCCGCCGCCCTGGAACAGTTCCGTCAGGGCTAGGGGGTCGTCCGGGTTCGGGGGCGTTGGTTGTGGGCTGTCGGTGCTCATGGTGTCGCGTCCCATCGTGGAGGAAATGGTGTGAAAAAAGTTGTACCCGACGCCCCACCTGGGTGCAAGCCTGGTAAGGAAATGTCTCAGTGACTGCTTGCGGCCGCTGACCGATCTGGTATCATGGCGTGGAATTGAAGGGGATTCACTCCAATTCAGGGGGGCAACGTCATGCGTCAACTGTTCGTGGCCGCGGTCGTGTTGGCGGCCGTCGGCGTGCTACAGGCGGCCGCGCCGCAGGACAAGAAGGGCACGATCAAGGGACTGCACATGTGCTGCGGGGCCTGCGTGAACTCCGTGCAGCAGATTCTCGGCAAGGTTGAGGGCGTTTCCGACGCGAAGTGCGACCGCAAGACCAAGTCGGTGAGCTTCACGGCGAAGGACCAGAAAGCCGTCCTGAAGGCACTGGCCGCATTGGAGGCCGGCGGTTTCGGCCCGACGGAAGGGGAGTACGACAACACGGCCTTCAAGAAGGCGATCAAAGCGGCGTCGGGCAGCAAGACGACGAGCGCGGTCAACATCCAGGGCGTTCACGCCTGCTGCGGCGCGTGCAACGGCGCCATCAAGGCGCTGTTCAAGGATTCCCAGGTGACCATCACCGGCAAGGGCGCTCAAAAAGACCTGCGCATCACCGGGAAGGATCTGGACGCCGCCCAGGTGCTTACCACCCTGCAACAGGCCGGCTTTTACGGCATCATCGTCGCGGATAAGAAGAAGTAATCTCTCCCAGGCCCGGATAGAGCCCACGGGGCTTTCCCGTGGGCTCTTCGTTTTTTCTTCGTCAGGCAGGCGGCGTTCGCAGCGAACCGCCCAGGAAGGACAGCACCGCCAGCACGACGAAAATCAGCGCCAGAATCTTGAAGCCTTCCCAGGCGACATTGGCGGCCGGCCAGAAGCCAATCAGCGCGGCGACGAAGGCGATCACCAGAAAAATCACAGCCAAACGCAACATGGCAGTTCCTCCGTACGTTGTTCCGTTCACCTGGTCCGGGCGGCACACTCGCGGGAAGCGCCCGGTTCCCAATTCGCTGTCGTAAGCAACGCACAATCAGTGCCGAACTGCCGCAAACCTTGAGAAATCCCAGGAATTGTCGCGGAAGAAACCGCTTGCTGGCTCACTCCGGCGCAGACTCGCACAGGTAGGCGCCGGTTGCTAGGTTCTGAGCACGCCTTTTCCCACAAACCGGCGGCGCACCAGACATTGGCGGCTGGGCAGGCGGGCCGCCCGCGCTACGACTTTTTCTTCTCGAAAATGATGATGTGCTGCCACGGCAGCACGTCCAGCGTTGTGGCGTGGCGCAGCGGATGCGGCGCCATCTCCTTGAGCACCTGTTTCTGGCTCATCCGGTGCAGCGTCTTGATCGGCACCTTGGGATCCTCCAGCCGATACTCCACGAACACCAGCCGGCCGCCGGGCTTGAGCGCCTTGACCATCGCCGCCGTCATCTCATAGGGGTGCGAGAATTCGTGGTAGACATCGACCATCAGAATCAGGTCGATGCTGTTCTCGCGCAGCTTCGGGTCCGTGAGGGTGCCCTTGACCGGCACGACATTGGTCACCTTACCCTGCTTCATGCGCGTCTTGATGATGTTCAGCATTTCCTGCTGAATATCGACCGCGTACACCTTGCCCTTGTTGCCGACGAGCTTGGCCATCGGGAAGGTGAAGTAGCCGCTGCCGGCGCCGATGTCGGCGATGACGTCGCCCTCCTTGAGCTTGAGAGCCGGCAGGAGTTTACTGGTTTTCTCCTCCCGGTCGCGCTCGGTGCGCTCCAGCCAGCCGGCCGCCTGGTAGCCCATGACGTGGGCGATCTCGCGGCCGAGGTAAAATTTGCCGATGCCGTCGGGGTCGTGGTCGCGGCGCGTCTCGTAGCGCGGCGGCTGTGCCGGCTGGCCCTGCGCCAGCAGCACGACCGCCACCCCGAACAAACCGCGACAAAGGCTCACGCTCAACATGATGGAATCTCCGTGGGGCTGCTCCGACTGTACCACGCCGCGACCGCCGCGTCCACGCGCCGGCGCTGGCGGCGCGGAGCGCGACCACCTACACTGGCAACAGACCGCGAACCCACCGCCCCCGGAGGGTGTGATGTACGCCGAGCAATCGACTTCCCTTGACCTGCGCTGGCGCATGTTCGGTATCGACGTGCGCGTGCAGCCGCTGTTCTGGCTGGTCGCCGCGATGACGGGCTGGGGGCTGACGGCGGACCCGGAGCAGGGCGGTGTGCGATTGCTGCTGTGGATCGCGGTGTTTTTCGTCTCCATCCTGATTCACGAACTCGGTCACGTGTACATGGGTCGCTTCTTCGGCAGCCACGGCCACATCCTGCTCTACGGTTTCGGCGGCCTGGCGATCGGTGCCAGCGCGCTGCCGCGGCGCGGCCAGCGCATTGCTGTCTACTTCGCGGGGCCGCTGGCCGGCTTCCTGCTGGTCGGTCTGCTGGTGCTGGGGCTGCTGCTGGTCGCGCCGAACATGGTGCCGCTGTTCTGGCAAAACGTGCTGGCAGTGGTGGGCCTGGCGCCCTGGGCCCACCTTCACGCCCTGGCGCCGCTGGTCGCCGACGTCGTCCAGCAGGCGCTGTGGATCAACCTCTTCTGGGGCCTGCTCAACCTGCTGCCGATCTGGCCGCTCGATGGCGGCCAGGTGTCGCGCGAGGTCTGCGCGGCAATCTGGGGCCGGCGCGGCGAACGCGCGGCGTTGGCGCTGTCGATCGCCCTGGCGGCGCTGATCGCGCTGCACGCGGTGATGGCCTACTACGGCCGGCCGCTGATCCCGTTCCTGCCCCAGCTCGGTGGCCTGTTCACGGCGCTCCTGTTCGGGCTGCTGGCGGTGGAATGCTCTCAGGAACTCCAGCGCGTGCAGGCGCGCGACGCCTTCTGGGAAGACCGCGACCCGTGGCGCTGACGCGGCAGGGTTCGCTCCCTCACCCTTCATCCTGATACGGTGTGTGATCGACCAGGCCGGCGTCGGCGAAGGCACGGCGACGTTCCGCGCACTTGTTGCAGCGGCCGCAGTGCGCGCCGCGCACGGGCCGGATGCACGAGAACGTCAGGTGCAGCGGTAGGTCAGCACCGCGGCGCATCACGTCAGCCTTGTGCACTGCGGCAAAGGGCCGCAGCACGCGAACCTGGCCGCCGACCGCGCGGTCAACGCAGGCGGCAAAGTCGGCAAAGAACTCCGGCGTGGCGTCCGGGAATGGGTTGCCGCCGAGCGCGCCGAGCGCGACCGCGGGCACGTCGTGCAGGTGACACCAGAGCAGGGCCTTGGCCAGCAGCAGGACGTTGCGGCCGGGCAGGTAGACGGCCTCGTCGGGAGTGGCGGCGTCCGGCACCGCCTGGCCGCTGACGCTCCAGTGGCCGCGGTCGTAGAGGTCGCTTACGGGCAGGTCGAGGACGTGCAACGGCAGGACGGCGTTGCCGGGCAGCGCCGCCAGGAAGCGGCGCAGGTGGGCCAATTCGACCTCCTCCCAGAACAGGCCCTGGCGGACGTAGAGCGGTTGCACGGCGGTGTGGTCGCGGGCGGCGGTGCCAACGAGGATGGCGCTGTCGAGGCCGCCGCTGACGAGGACTGCGAGGGTGGTGCTCATGCGCTTAGCGTAAGGGTGCCGCCAGGAGCGTCAATTCTCGACGTGTGAAAAGTTGGCTTCCTTTTTTCGTGAAATGGCAGTCGCAGCGCACCACTGGGCAAGCGTCTGCGCCTTACTTCAGGGCCACGGCGTTGCCATTGTGGGGCAGGCCGGCGAAGCGGAAGAAGCGCGCGTCGCAGTTGCGGCAGCGGAACGGCTGCAAAAACAGGAACCTCAGAACGGCCTCGTACCAGCGGTGCGGTTCGGCTCGCAGTCGTCGGCCGTTGCAGTGGGGGCAGGTGGTGCTCATATCCTGAGCACACGCACATCGCGTGCCGACGTTGCGCCGGCCTTGCTGGCCCCGTGCGGGTGGCACGGCGCGACCACCACCGGCGGCGGTTGCCACAGCAAGGGGGCCAAGGAGGCCAAGGGGGCCAACTTTTTCATACGTCGAGAATCGGCGCCCTGGCCCCGTGCGGGTGGCACGGCGCGACCACCACCGGCGGCGGTTGCCACAGCAAGGGGGCCAAGGGGGCCAAGGGGGCCAACTTTTTCATACGTCGAGATGCGGCGCCCTTGCTGCACCGGCCTGCCGTTTGTGGGCCACGCGACTGCGAACCGCGCTAACTCAGAATGGCCTCGATCGGTTCCCCCGCCTCCACCAACCGCATGGTACGCCCCTGGACCTGAATTTCCATGCGCTCGTGATCCAATCCCAGCTGCTTGAGGATGGTGGCGTGCAGCGCGGCGAGAGTTGAGACACTCTGGGGCCACGTAACAGCAACTTCCCAACATTTTAGGGCGGGTTCCTCATCAGAGAGCAGTACCGCCAACGAACGCTGGGGCTGCTGAGAAATCCTCGCGTTATCAAGTAGTGTTCTGTTTCGGTGTAGGATACCTGCCGGATTGTCTCCCCGCCAAACACATAAATCCAGGCGTCCGGGTATGCCATGATTATTGGTGAGTGTGTGGCGATCACGACACGGCGGCTCCGGGATGTGCTGCAGGGCGGGCCGGCAGCGGCCTGGCAGACCTGTCGATGTGCTGTTGCTGAGCGCTTCCAATAGAACAATGACATCGCTCCGCTGATCGATTGCCGGCGGTTTCCTGCGCACGGCAGACGTTGCCAGCGACTACAGGTCGCCGAGTTGCCTCGCGGGGTGATACCGCGGCACGCATCCGGTGGGGGATTGGTTGGCATTCCGCGGTAGTCGAAACACCCTTCACCAATTCTTCGAGGTCCTGACCTATGAAACCGTATGCCTTTCTCTTGAGCCTGGTTCTCGCTCTCACCCTGGCCCATTCGGCGGCGCGCGCAAGCACCGCCGTCCGACTGGATCGACCCGGTCACCGGGCACCGCGTGCTTCGGCTGTCCGGGAACGGCGGCGGGTCGAGCCTGTATTTCCACCAGAACAGTTTCACGCCCAAGGGGGACAGGTTCATCTTCAACACCAGGGCGGGGATCATGGCGGTTGATGTGACGCGGCTTGGCAAGGAGCCGGTCAAGGCGGAGGTCGTCGTGCCGGGCGCACAGGCCAGCGCCGTCGCCTGGCGGACGCCGGATGTCTATTACATCAAGTCGGGCGCCCTGTTTGCCACGAACCTGGAGACGAAGGCGACGCGCAAGGTGACGGCAGCGCGCGGCACAGTCGTCAATGCCGACGAGACACTCGTCATCGGCACCGTGTACGATGCCGAGGCCGGCGCGAAAGTGAAAGCGCTGGGCCTGCCGATGCTGGTGACAGCCGAGCTGGCGCCGCGCGACGAACCACCCGGCCGTCTCAAGCCCGGCGGCCGTTCCCTGGCGCTGGTGGTCACCGACATCAAAACCGGGGCCGCCAGGAAGATCCACTACTCGACCGAATGGCTCAATCACCTGCAAGCGTCGCCGGCCGACCCGCAGCGCTTGCTCTTTTGTCACGAGGGCGCCTGGCATCAGGTGGACCGCGTCTGGACCATCCGCACGAACGGCAAGGACCTCAAGCTCATGCACAAGCGGACCCTGCGCTACGAGATCGCGGGCCACGAGTTTTTCTCTCACGACGGCAAGTGGGTCTGGTACGATCTGCAGACGCCGCGCTCGAAGCAATTCTGGCTGGCGGGCGTGCATCTGGAAACCGGCGAGCGCATTCGTTATCGGATCGCCCGGGAGCACTGGTCGGTGCATTACAACATCTCGCGCGACGGCAAACTGTTCGCTGGCGACGGCGGCGGGCCGGGCAGCGTCGCCAACCTGACGCCGCTGCCGGAACGCAAGACACTCAAGCCGCCGGGCAACGGGCAGGGGATTTTCCTGTTCACGCCGACTACCGACCCCTTCGAGACCGTCAAGGTCGGCGGCGATCCGGTCAAGGTCGGCAAGTTGGCCGTCCACAAGTTGGTGGACCTATCCAAACACGACTACCGATTGGAGCCGAACGTGCATATCACGCCCGATAACCGCTGGGTCGTGTTCCGCTCCAACATGCACGGCCCGACGCACGTGTATGCGGTGGAGGTGACGAAGCGCGAATAACACCAATGCAGATTCGATCTGGAATTCCTTAACCATCATCGACGGATGTCGTCCGCTCGTGGACGCCGCCGTGTCGTCATGCCAGCCGATCCGTTTCGGCCGCCGCGCGGTGGCGCAGGCACAGCACCAGGATTCCGCCGAGCAGCAGGGTGAGCGCCATGACGGCCAGTCCGGGAGCGAAGTGGCCGGTGGCCTCGAGCAGCCCACCCATGATGTTCGGGCCGAAGAAGGCCGCCAGGTTGGCGAGCGCGTTGATGAGCGCGATCCCGCCAGCCGCGGCGCGACTGCTGAGCAAGCCGGTCGGCAACGACCAGAACGGCCCCCACATGCTCATCATGGCCGCCTGAGCCAACACCAGTCCCAGGAAACTCACCAGGGGAACCTCGCGCCAGACACTGAACGCCCAGCCCACGGCAGCGAGGAATGCCGGCCCGGCCACGTGCCAGCGCCGCTCGCCCGTCCGGTCGCTATGAGAGCCCACCGTCACGATGCTGAGCAGTGTGCAGGTGCCGGCAACCGCGGTCAACAGGCCGATCTCAAACGAATTGAGCGCGGGGAAGCGATCCTGGATGAGGCGCGGGAAATAATAGGATAGCCCGCTGATGCCCAGCGCGATGGTGCTGGCCAGGGCGATCAGGTGCCAGACCCGGCGATCCGCGGCCGCCTGCAGCAGGCTCGAACCAGGGGGCTGCTGCCGAAGCCGTTCCTCCTGCGCCAGCCGCGCGACCAGCCAGGACCGTTCCTCCGGTGCCAGCCAGCGCGCCTGTTCCGGACGGTCGGTGAGATAGGCGAGCGT
Source organism: uncultured Gemmataceae bacterium (assembly GCA_963750165.1). Taxonomy (GTDB): domain Bacteria; phylum Planctomycetota; class Planctomycetia; order Gemmatales; family Gemmataceae; genus CAVVPN01. The sequence continues at coordinate 855,662 of CAVVPN010000004.1, forward strand.
GACGACACCCAGGGCCACCGCTGGCAACCCTTCGAGGAGGAACAACCATTGCCAGCCCTTCAGGCCGGCGCACTCGTGCAGCAGTTCCAGCAGCGCCCCGGAGAGCGGTCCGCCCAGCATCCACACCAGGGGCGAGGCGACCATGAGCAGGGCCACGGCCCGAGCCCGCTGACGTGCGGGGAACCAGTAGGTCAGGTAAAGCACGATCCCAGGGAAAAACCCTGCCTCCGCACAACCCAGCAGGAAGCGGAGCAGGATGAAGCTCCCCGAGCCGGTGACGAACATCATGGCCGTGGAGATCAGCCCCCAGCTGACGAGGATGCGCCAGCCAGCGGCGGGCGCCCATGCGGCTCAGGATCAGATTGCTCGGCACCTCGAGCAGGCAGTAGCCGACGAAGAAGATCCCCGCCCCCAGCGCATACGCCTTTTCACTCATCTCCAGGTCCGTGAGCATGGTGTGCAGGCGGGCAAAACCAATGTTCACGCGGTCGAGGATGTTGATGAAGTAGAGCAAACCCAGGAAGGGGATCAACCGCAGCGTCACCTTGCGGAGCACCTGCTGCGCCAGCAGTTCCTCACCCGGGCTTTTCGTTACGCTGTCCGAGGCGGCGCTCATGGGAACCTCGCGTCCGCGGCTGGCGGTTACCAGCGAATGTCCGACTGTACCGGCTGGCGGTGCATGTCCTGGCGCTCGGCAATGGGCCAGGCCCGCAGTTCGCCGACCAGCTCAACCAGGCCATTGACTGCGGCCTCGAAGAGGATTCGTCCCTTCTCGGCCGTTGCCTTGGTCGCGTCGCCATGCACTCCGATCTGCGTCCAGCGGCCCCAGAAGTCATTGAAGCGCACGGGGTAGTTCCGGGTGCTGTCACTGCTGACGTACTTGCCCATCCGGTCGTCGCCTCTGGCGGCCAGGTCCATCCGCACTCGATCCGGGGCCAGATGCAGGTAGAGCGAGGTCTCGAACTCATCGGCATGGGCCATGACTTCAGACTCACGGATCGGCTCGAACGCCTTGAGCAAAAACGTCGAGTAGCCAGTCGCGAAGCAGAGCGATTTGGTTTCGAGCACTGTCTTGCGCAATGAGGTCGATCAAGGGGGTGTTGGAGCCGTGGCCGTTGACGATCAGGATCTTCTCGAAGCCGTGATAGGCGACGCTCTTGGTGATGTTCAGGCCGAAAGCGATGAAGGTCTCCGGCTCGATGTGGATGGTGCCGGGGAAGTCAATGTGGTGCAGGTTCAGCCCGTAGGCGATGGGCGGCAGCACGAGCACCTGGTCCGCGACGCGGCGGCCGACCTCCAGGCACACCGATTCACACAGGAACAGGTCCACGTCCAGGGGGAGGTGTTTGCCGTGCTGTTCGGTCGAGGCGGTCGGCAGGATCACCAGCTTCTGGGCGGCAATCGCCTCGTTCATCTCGGGCCAGGTGAGACGGTTGTAACGGTACTCAGTCGAAGATTTAGCAGACAATTTTAATCCTCTGTGAGGGTGCAGGTCGCCACGGCAGCGGGGCAGGGTCCAGTCACTTGACCAGCGTCTCCCGGAGCGCCCAGGCCGTGAAGAAGTTGGCCGCCGGCGTACGCTTCCGGCTACAGAACTCCAGATATTTCCTATTTCTTCTTTTTCGTCTGGAGTGGAAATCGCTCCGGCGAATAGGGGCCGCCGTTCGCATCCCGAAGTTCATTGGTGCGTCGCCGCATGCGTTCCAGCAAGGCGGCGTGGCCTTCCTCGCGAGCCAGGTTCTTCAACTCCTGCGGATCTGCTTTGAGATCGTGCAGGAACTCGTACACCGGCTTTTGCGTGAAGTAGCGGGCGTAGACGTAGCGTTCAGCGCGGACCCCTTCCCACTGCGGGATGTCCGCATGGACGAAGAGGTGCTCGCAAAAGAAGTCGCTCCGCCACTTGACCTGCTCGCCGCGCAGCAGCGGCACGAGGCTGCGTCCCTGGTATTCCTGGGGGACTTCGAGCCCGGCGAACGAAAGTAAGGTTGGTGCGATGTCGATGTTCAGCGACAGTTCGTCCGTCGTCTTGCCGCGGCGTCCGGCCGGCAGCCGTGGATCGGCGATGAGCAGCGGGACGCGCAGCGACTCCTCGTAATGGACCCATTTGCCGGAGAAACCGCGTTCGCCCAGGAAATAGCCATTGTCGGACATGAAAATGATGACGGTGTTCTCCGCGAGACCGAGGCGTTCGAGTTCAGCGAGGAGCCGGCCGATTTCCTGGTCGATGCCGGAGATCATGCGGTAATACGCCCGCACGTTCTTCGCATATTTCTCCGGCGTGTCAAATTGCCAGTACCAGCGGATGCGGTTCAGCGATTTGCGCAGGAACTCCGGCTCGGCCTGGAAATACTTCTCGGCAACGAGGGGCGGCGGCGGAATGCGGACGTTGTCGTACAGACCGTCCACGGTTTTCGGCCACGGATAGAGGTTGTCGAGCTTGCCGTCTTCGGCGTGCGGGCTGTTGAAACTGATCGAGAGGCAGAACGGCTGCTGCGCGGGTTGGGTCTTCAGAAACGCAATGGCTCGATCAGTCGCGATCTGATCGATATGGCGGGTTTCGCCTGATTTTTGCTTGCGCTGATAGGGGTAGCCGATCGGCACCAGGAGGTCGAACATTTTCGCTGCCTGACCGGCCTGCACGGCGACGCCGAACTTGCCGATGAGCGCCGTGCGATAGCCGGCCTGGCGCAGGAGGAAGGGGTAACTGCGGGCGCAATGCGCGGCCGCCAGCGGCGGGGTGCCGAAGGTGAACTTGTGGGTGCGCTCGTACAGGCCGGTGAGAATCGAGGCCCGGCTGGCGGCGCAGATCGGCGTCGTCACGAAGCTGTTGCGGAAGCGCACGCCGCGCGCCGCCAGGCGATCAAGATTGGGCGTCTTGACGATCGGATGGCCGGCACACCCGAGGGCGTCGAAGCGCTGGTCATCGGTCAGGATGAACAGGAGGTTCGGCTTCTTCTCCTGGGCGTGCACCGACGGGGCGGCCCCGAAGCACAGGAGGCAAAAAGCGAGGAGCGCGTGACGCATGGCAATGCTGCCCTCCGTATTATCGCTTGCGGTCGAGGATGTTCGTGTTGGAGACCGAGTTCCCCCAGCGGTCGAACTGGTCGAAGGTCCAGACGACGCGCTTCGTGGCCGGCTCGATCTCCACGAGCAGCGGTTGGCCCTTGCCGGCGTGGCAGTTGCCGATCACGTAGTTGCCGTTGGGCAGCACTTCCAGCGTCGTCACCCAGGCCAGCACGATGTTCGGCAAATCCTTCTGGTGAACCTGCCAGACGATTTTCCTGGCCGGCGTCACCTCCAGGATCGCGTGGCCGTTGCCGGTGGTGATCAACGTGTTGCCGTTCTTCAGCCGCACGGCCGCAAAAGCCTGGTTGCCCCAGGCCTCGGGGCCGTGGCCGCCGCGCGGCTTGCGGTCGAACAGCGGAACCTGATATTCCCAGACGACGGCCCCCCGGGCGTCATACTCACGGACGGCGCCGTCGCCTTCGTGGCAGACCAGGTAATTGCCCGTGGCCAGTTTGCGGACAAGGCGGGTGTCGTGGTGCGGGCTCGGGCGCTGCACCTTGAGCTTGATCTCGCGGTGGATCGTCCCCGCGCGGTCGATCTCGATGATCCGGCCGATGCCCGACTCGGCGATCATGACCTTGCCGTCGGCGAGTGGTTGGAAGGAATGCACCTCGACCGGCTTGCCCTGGTTGCCGTTCCGCGTGCCACTGTCGTACGACCAGACGACCTTCTTCGTTTTCGGGTCGATCTCCACGACCTTGCTGGCGCCTTGCTGGACCATGATGTGGCCGTTGGCGAGGACGTGCAGGTCATGGATGCCGCCCCAGGGCATGTCCCATTCGACCCGGCCCTGGGCATCGACGATGGCCAACTTGCCGTTGCCCTGCACCAGCACGCGGTGCTGCGCCGACGCCAGCGGTGGGGCCAGTAAAAGTACCGTGGCGAGCAGGGCGAGACGGAAAACCAGCAGCAGATGCGTCATGTTACACTCCTGGAATATGCAAAGCGTGTTGGCGGACGTGGCGGGACGCCGGGCCCCACCACGGGTGGCGTGGTACGACCGGCGCTGGCACTTCGGACTCAGCCACCAGGGGCGCCCAGCCCCTCGAACAGCACCGTGCCCAACCGCACCAGCGTCGCGCCCTCCTCGACCGCCACCTCAAAGTCGTTGCTCATGCCCATCGACAGCTGCTCCAGGCCGTGGCCTTCCGGCAACCGCGGCCGCAGTCGCTCGGCCAGTTCGTGCAGCCCCGCAAATGTCGGCCGGCAGCGCTCCGCGTCCTCCTCATACGCCGCCAGCGTCATCAGGCCGCGCACGCGCAGCGCGCCGCAGCGCCGCCAGGTGCGGCAGCACGGCGGCGACCTCCGGCGGCGCGAAGCCGTGCTTGCTCGCCTCACCGCTGACATTGACCTCCAGCAGCACCGGCACGTCGCGATGCTGTTTGACCGCTTCCTGGTCCAGCGCCTCCAGCAGCCGCAGGCTATCCGCCGAGTGGATCAGCTCCGCCAGCGGCAGTGTCCGCTCGATCTTGTTGCGCTGCAAATGGCCGATCAGGTGCCAGTGGACACCCGCCGGCAGTGCCGCCGCCTTGCGCCACAGCTCCTGGGGCCGGTTCTCGCCGAGGTGCGCGACGCCCAGCGCCGGCAGCAGAGCGGCCACGTCGGCGGCGACGGTTTTGGTGACCGCGACCAACGTCACCGCGGCGCGCGGCCGCCGCGCCCGGGCACAAGCAGCGCACAGCCGCGTCTCGACCGCGGCCAGCCGGCTGCTCAGGATGTCCAGCGCTTCCATTGATCTTTCCTCACGCGACGGCCTGTCGCTAAGATAGCCGGTGTTCGCGGCAAAGGCAGCGCGCTAAGCCGCAAGCGGCAGGAAAGAAGGGACTCCATTTCATGGCCGAGATTCGCGCATTCCGCGGCTACCGCTACGACCTGGGCCGCGTCGGGGCGCTCAGCGACGTGATCGCGCCGCCCTACGATGTCATCGACGCGGCGCTGCAACAGCAGCTCTACGACCGCAGCCCCTACAACGTCGTCCGCCTCATCCTCAACAAGGAGGAGCCGACTGACGACGAGCAGCACAACCGCTACACGCGCGCCGCCGGCTACCTGCGCGACTGGCAGCAGACGGGCATTCTCGCTCAGGACTCGGCGCGGTCGCTGTACGTGTATCACCAGGACTTCGAGGTCGAGGGCCGCCGCCACACCCGCAAGGGTTTCATGGCTCGCGTCCGCCTGGAGGGCTTCGGCCAGGGTCGCATCTTCCCGCACGAGCAGACGCTGGCCGGGCCCAGGGCGGATCGCCTGAAACTGTTTCACGCCACCGCCATGAACCTCAGCCAGGTCTTCGGCATGTTCCCCGACGAACAGGGCGAGGTGCAGGCACTGCTGGACGGGGCGGTCGGCCGGGCGCTGCCGGTCCAGGCGACGGACCACCTCGGCGTCGTCAGCCGGCTGTGGCCGGTCACGGACCAGCAGGTCGTCAGCGCCGTCACCGGCCTGCTGGGGCCGAAGCCGATCTTCATCGCCGACGGCCATCACCGCTACGAGACGGCCCTGCGCTACCTGGACGAGCGCCGCGCCGCCGGCGAGGTGCCCGACGACGAGGCGCCCGCCAACTTCGTGCTAATGATGCTGGTGTCGATGAGCGACCCGGGCCTGGTCATCCTGCCGACGCACCGTCTCGTGTCCGGGCTCCCGCGCGCGCTGACCGCCGCCCAGTTGCAGGCGGCGCTGTACGAGCACTTCGAACTGGAAGAGGTCGGCCACGGCGAACAGGGGGCGCACGACACCTGGGAGTTGATGCAGGGCAGTCAGGAAGTGCTGGGCCTGGGCACCGTCGCGGATGGCATCTGGCAGGTGGCGCGGTTCCGGCGCCCGCGCTGATGGCGCAGCTGGCGGCGGAGCACAGCACCGCCTGGCAGCGGTTGGCGGTGAGCGTGCTGCACGTCGTCGTGCTGGAGAAGTTGCTGCCGGATGCGGGCTTCGGCGCCGGCCAGTGCCGCTACGTCCACCTGCTGCGCGAGGTAACCGACGCCACGGCGGCGAGGGAGTGCCAGCTGGCGGTGCTGGTGCCGCCGGCGACCATGCAGCACGTCGAGCAGATCGCTGGCAACCTGGAGAAGATGCCGCCTAAATCGACGTACTTTTATCCGAAATTGCTGAGCGGGTTGGTGTTTCACTCGCTCAAGAACCAGTGAAGGCGCCCCAAAACGCACCGGTCCCGTTTACGTTTCGCGCCGCTCACTCCTCCACGACGAACCGCTCGAAGGCGGCCATGAGCGTCGGGTCGAACTGCGCGCCGAAGCCGGCGCGGATGACCTGGGCGGCCTGCGCCGGCGGCATGGCGCCGCGGTAGGCGCGCGAACTCGTCAGTGCGTCGAAGCAGTCGGCGATGGTCAACACGCGGGCCAGCAGCGGGATCTGCTCGCCGACCAGGCCGTCGGGGTAGCCCTGGCCGTCGTAGCGCTCGTGATGGCTGCGAATGGCCGCCAGCACCGTCGGGTTGTGGATGATCGGCGACAGGATGCGCTCGCCCATCTCGGGGTGCGTCCGCACCACCGCGTACTCATCGTCCGACAGCCGCCCTGGCTTGTTCAGGATCGCCTCGGGCACGGCCACCTTGCCGATGTCGTGCAGCTTCGCCGCCAGGCGCAACTGCTGCCGTTGCCGTTCGTCCAGGACCAGGCCCTCCGCCAACCGCAGCGCGTAGGTGCCCACGCGCAGCGAGTGGCCGGACGTGTACGGGTCGCGCGCCTCCAGGGTGCGCACCAGGCTGTCGATGGCCGACAGGTACGTCTGCCGCACCTGCCGCGTTCGCCGCTGGACCATGCGCTCCAGCCGGCGGTGCTGCTGGTCCTTCTCACGCCGGGCGTGGTATTCGCGCAGCGTGCTCTCCAGAACGTGGCGGAACTCGTCGAGTTGGATCGGCTTGAGGAAGTAGTGGTGGGCGCCCGCCTGCAGGCATCGGGTGACCGCGTCTTCCTCGTAGCCGGCGGTGATGACGATGATGGCCACGTCGGGCCAGCGCTTCTGAATCTCGCTCACCAGCCAGACGCCGCCGCGGCCGGGCATGCGCAGGTCGGTGACGACGATTGGTGTCGGTCGCTCTTCCAGCAGCCGCAGCGCATGCTCGGCGCTGGCCGCGGCCTGGCATTCGTACTGCCACGATTGCGCGGCGCGGACCAGCACGTCACGGGCGTGGGGTTCGTCGTCCACGACGGTGACCGTGGCCGACTCAATCAGCTGAGGGGAGATCATACCCTGGTCGCTCCATCGCTTCGGGATCCAGTCAGGTTCGTCACGGTGTAAGATAGTTCAGATGCACAAAGGCATCCGGCGAGGATTGCACCGGAAGAACCTGCGCGAGAGTGTGTGTGAGAAGAATACCCCAGATTTGGCGAGAATGCCAATTTTTCTTTTTCGTTGTACAGCAGAGGTTGGACGCAGGGAGTAGGCAGCGCGTTCCGAAAACCCCAACCCGTCCCCTGGCAGGTCACGGATGCACCTCCTGGTTCTGATCGGCGCCCGAGCGCCAGCGCGGGGGCAACGCTGTCCCGCGCTGGCGCTCGGGCGCCGATCAGCGGCCGGCGCCGCGCTTGAATTATGTTGACCGGCTCCCTATGGTATTCCCATAATGTGAAGATACCCTCCCGACGTGTGCCCGCGGCGGGGGGTGGGACCACCAGCGCCGCCCAGCGGGGCGGTGTTTGTCCGCGTCAGGGACGGCGCTGGTTTTGATTTTTCAGAGTTGACTTTTGCAATCGAGGTCCGCGGCTTCCAGGGCCGACAGGGTGTTCGCCAGAAGCGCCGCGGTGACCGAACCAAAAACGCCAAAGCCGCCACACCGAACAATCCACGGATTTCCATGATCCTTCTCTGGTTGCTATGGGTGGGCCTCGTCCTGGCAGGAATCGCCGTCCTGCCGGGCCGGCAGACGTGGCGCGGGATGGGCTTCCCTGGGGCACGGTTGCTCCCAACCGCCATCGGGTGCCACACCGGCACTGGCCCGGAGCCCCTCGGCCCGGGTCCGCGCGGGGCCGCCCGGCGGCCCCCGCTGGGGGGGAACGGCCTGGCCGCGCCCGCGGTCCGACTGCGCCTCCGGCCCGATTCCGTGCGCTGGCCAACGACGTTGCGGTTCCGGTCACTTTGCGGCCCCGCTCTATTCTGGTTGACGCTCGGGGATGTCCGTCCCGGCGGAGGGTTCTTTTCCCTCCCCGGCGGTGCCGCGCGCGGCGCGGTGGCCGGGCACTCTGGAAGCATGGCGGGCCCGAAAGGAGTGGCCTCCATGCCCGTCGATAGCGTCGTCGTGGTCTGGACATGCCTGGCCGCTTTGCTGGGGCTGGCGATCGGGGCGGGTGCCGCGTTCAAGGTCATCCGCCGCAACGATCGCCTCAATCTCAACAGTGCCGAACACCGGGCAACCGACATCGTGACCCAGGCCCACAAGCAGGCCGAAAACCTCGTCAAGGAAGCAGAACTGCAGGCCAAGGACGAGCTCTACAAAAAGCGCGAAGCGTTCAACCGCGAGATCGAAATCGCCCGCACCGAGGTCCGCGAACAGGAGCGCCGCCTCGACAAGCGCGAGGACAACCTCGAACAGAAGCATCAGACCCAGGCCAAGAAGGAGCGCGAACTGCAGGTCAAGGAACGCAAAATCCACGAGCGTCGCGAGCTGCTTGAGAAGCGCACCGCCGAGGCCGAGGTGCTGGTGACGCAGCACACGCAGAAGTTACACGAAATCAGCGGCCTGAGCCGCGACCAGGCGGAGAAGTTGCTGCTGGAGCGGCTCGACCGCGAACTGGCCGACGAGATCGCAGCGCGCATTCAGAAACAGGAGGAGTTCCTGCGCGGCAGCGCCGAGATCAAGGCCCGCGAGATCCTGGCCACGGCCATCCAGCGCTACGCCGCCGAGCACACCGCCGACACCACCGTCAGCACGGTGGACATTCCCAGCGACGACATGAAGGGCCGCATCATCGGCCGCGAAGGGCGCAACATCCGCACCTTCGAGAAGGTGACCGGCGTTGATGTCATTGTCGATGACACGCCCGGCGTGGTCATCGTCAGCGCCTTCGACAACATCCGCCGCGAGACCGCCAAGCTGGCCCTGACCAAACTCATCCAGGACGGCCGCATTCACCCGTCGCGCATTGAGGAGGTCGTCAAGGAGACGCAAGAAGAGATGGAGCGGCACATTTTGGAGGTTGGCAAGACGGCCTGCCTGGAGGCGAACGTCGGGCTACTGCACGAGAAGATGCTGCACCTGCTGGGCCGGCTGAAGTTTCGCACCAGTTACAGCCAGAATGTGCTGCAGCACAGCCTGGAGGTGGCGCACCTGTGCGGCCTGATGGCGGACGAGCTTGGCTACAACGGTCTGCTGGCGCGGCGCTGCGGCCTCTTGCACGACATCGGCAAGGCAGCCGATCACGAGATGGAGGGCGGCCATCCGAAGATCGGCGCCGAACTGGCCAAGCGCTACGGCGAGACGAGCAAGGAGGTGCTGCACGCCATCGCCGGCCACCACGACGACGTGACCATTGACCACGTTTACACGGTGCTGGTGGCGGCGGCGGACGCGATCAGCGCGTCGCGGCCCGGGGCGCGGCGCGAGACACTGGAGAAGTACGTCAAGCGCCTGGAGGAACTGGAGGCGGTGGCGTCGGGCTTCCCGGGCGTGGAGCACGCCTACGCCATTCAGGCGGGCCGCGAATTGCGCGTCATCGCCAACGCGCACCAGCTGTCCGACAGCGAATCGGTCAAGGTCTGCCGGGAAATCGCCAAGGCCATCGAGGAGCAGCTGAACTATCCCGGCGAGATCAAGGTGACGGTCGTCCGCGAAACGCGGTCGGTGGAGTTCGCGCGGTGAGGGGTGCCGGCCCCGCTGCCGATTGATCGGTTCGCGCTGGCGTGCGCGAACCAATCAATCGGTCCCGCGCGGGTAAATGTATCGGGCAACCCTGTCCGGGTGCCCAGTCCCAGCATGAGGAGTCGCCATGTTTCCTCCCGTTCCCCCCCAGGACCCGGACCCGAACTACCGAGGCGGAGAGCCGGAGCCGGAGCGGGATCGCGACCGCGACCGTTACCGGGACGACCGGCCGCCCCGCGACCGGGACTACGGCGACGCGCCGGATTACCTCGACCGCATCCGCAAGAAGCCGGCCGGGGACGACGAACTGACGGGCGGGGACTGGCTGCTCTGCATCCTGTGTTCCGGGATCGGCTGCATCGTCGGCATCGTCTACCTGATCCAGGGCCAGCCGAAGGGCGGCAAGATGCTGGGCATTTCGCTGCTGTTCATCGTCCTCTGGAACTTGTTTGGCTTCGTGCTCGGGCTTGGCTCGGGTGGTGGCATGCGCTGAGGCGACCATGACCGATCGCGACCCCCCCGAGCCTGACCCCGGCCCGACGCCGCGACGGCACTGGGAGATGCTCGGCATTTCCTGCCTGGTCATCGCCGGCTCGTTCACGCTGGCGGTGCCGGCGCCGGACCAGGTGGGGCTCGCCTGGGCGCCGGACCTGTTGCTACCGCCGCTGTGTCTGGCGCGGGAGTGGTTCGGTGTGTCCTGTCCGGGCTGCGGCCTGACGCGCAGCTTCATCCACCTGGCCCACGGCGACTGGCGGGCGTCGCTGGAGTCGCACCGCCTGGGCTGGCTGCTGGCCGGTCTGGTGCTGCTGCAGGTGCCGTACCGCATTCACGGGCTGTGCCGCCGTGGCGGGCCGCTGCTGCCGCGCCGCGTGCGGCAGGGCATCGCCCTGGGCACCATCGCCCTGCTCATCGCCAACTGGATCTACGGACTGCTGGGCTGAACGTCGCCTGGCCGCCGGCGCCCGGGGTGACCGACCATGCGTATCCTGTTCCTCGGTGACATCGTTGGACCACCAGGCGTTCAGATGGTCAAGCGCGCGCTGCCGCTGGTGCGGTTGCACCTCGGCCTGGATCTGGTGATCGCCAACGCGGAGAACGCCTCCGGCGGCTCCGGCGTCACGCCGGGCGCCTTCCGTGAACTGCGCAACGCCGGCATCGACCTGATGACGCTGGGCGACCACATTTACCGCCGCGCCGAGATCATCCCGACGCTGGCGCGAGGAGTGCATTTGCAAGCCGGCCAACTTCCCGGCCCAGGCGCCCGGCCGCGAGTTCGCCGTGGCCACGACCGCCGCCGGCGTCCGCGTCGCCGCCGTCAGCCTGCTCGGCCGCACGTTCATGCGCGCCGTCGATTGTCCCTTCGCCGCCATCGATCGCGTGCTGCCGGCCGTCCTCGATCTGACGCCGGTCGTCATCGTGGACATGCACGCCGAGGCGACCGCCGACAAGTACCTGATGGCACACCACCTCAAGGGCCGCGTCAGCGCCGTGCTCGGTACCCACACGCACGTGCCGACCGCCGATGAGCAAATTTTTCCCGGCGGCACCGCGTTCATCTGCGATGTCGGCATGACGGGGCCGTATGACTCGATCCTGGGCCGGCGCGTGGACCGGGTGCTGATGACGACCATCACGTTCATCCCGACCGCCTTCGACGTGGCCACGGGCGACCCACGGCTGTCCGGGGCGGTCGTCGAGATCGACGCGGAGACGGGCCGGGCGACCGCCATCCGCCGCTACCAGCTCGACGAGGCCGGATTGGAGCGCCTGCAGAGTGTGCCGCCGGCCGAGGCACTTTTTTCCTGACCGTCACGGATGGAAGGGCGGGTTTTTGCGCCGAAGGCGTAAAAACCCGCCCCTCCATCCGTGACGGTCAGCTTTTTTCGTAGGCCGCGCCCGTTCCGCGTGGCCAGGGCGCAGGGGATTGCGATTGCGTCCCGATTGCGATATATTCAACTTTACTCACCCACTGGCAGTATCCTTACCTACCCTGGCTGCCGAGGTCTTGACCATGTTGACCATCCCCGGACCACCATCGGGCCCTGATCCCCGGATGTCCCGCCGCAGCTGGCTGCGCATCGGCGGGCTCGCACTGGGCGGGCTGGCGCTGCCGGACCTCCTGCGGGCACAGGCCCAGAGCGGCGCCAGCAACCCGGCCAGGGGCGTCATCATGGTGCTGCTGCCCGGTGGGCCGACGCACCTGGACACCTTCGACCTGAAACCGGACGCCCCGGTCGAAATCCGCGGCGAATTCCGGCCCATCGCCACCAACGTGCCGGGCATGGACCTGTGCGAACACCTGCCGCGCCTGGCGCGCCTGGCGGATAAATTCGCGCTCCTCCGCGCCCTGGTCGGTTTCCGCGACGACCACAACACCCACTGGTGTACGACGGGCTGGGAGTCGCACCCGGCGATGGACTCCTCGCCAGCAGTGCCGGGGTTCCCACCGGGAGACTGGCCGTCGCTGGGAGCGGTGCTGTCGCGCACACTGGGGTCGCGCGTGGCCGGGGTGCCGCCGTGTGTCGATCTGACGCCCGTGGACGCCGACGCCCGCTTCATCCTGCGCACGCCGCCGGGGCAGCCCGGCTACCTCGGCGTGGCCCACGCCGGCTTTGAAGCACAGGCCGTCGAGCGCCGCAACCTCATGCTCAGCGGCACGGACCTGGGCCGCCTGGCCGACCGCCGCGCCATGCTCGCCGGCTTCGACGGTTTCCGCCGGCAGGCTGACGCGCTCCGGGTTGCGGACGGCATCGACTCATTTCAGCGGCAGGCGTTTGAGGTGCTGACTTCGGCGCGGCTGGCGAACGCCCTGGACCTGAGCCGAGAGGACGAGCGCGTCCGCAGTCGCTACGGGCTGGACCGCGCTTACCCGGATGAGCGCGAGGGCAAGCACTACCTGGACCAGTTCCTGCTGGCGCGACGGCTGATCGAGGCTGGGGCGCGCTGCGTGACGCTGGCGTGTACGCGCTGGCCATTCGGCCGGGTGCTGCGTGGCGATCACAACTGGGACTGGCACCGCGACCTGTTCGCGGCGGCCCGCGACACGCTGCCGTTTCTCGATTTGGGGCTGTCGGCGCTGCTGCAGGATCTGGACCAGCGCGGGATGCTGGACGACGTGGCGGTGGTGGTGTGGGGCGAGTTCGGCCGGACGCCGCGCATCAACCGCAACGGCGGCCGCGATCACTGGTCGCGCGTGTGCAGCGCGCTGGTGGCCGGTGGCGGCATGCGCGGTGGACAGGTGCTCGGCTCGACGACGCGCTGGGGCGAGGAGCCGCATACCCGGCCCGTCCACTTCCGCGACGTGTTCGCGACGCTCTACCAGTGTCTGGGCATCGACGTGACGACGACGCAGTACACGGACCTCGCGGGCCGGCCGCAGTACCTCGTCGGCGGCCACCGGCCAGTGCCGGAGTTGCTCGGGTAGGATGCGCATGCCGTTGTTCAAACACAAATTCCCCCCGGACATGTGGCTTTATCGGGGTACTCGAAGAGATACCGCGGGTAGTTGGAAACAATTCGGCGTGCGCTTCTTGCTTTGCGGTTCCGGGGGCGTTACGCTAACCAATCAGCGCCGGCCAGCGTAAAACCTGAAAAGCGTTCCTTGATAGGGCGCGCGTGCGCCCTAAACAGGTGGTTCGGCGGCGCGGAGATCCCGATATCGACGCTTCAGGTGATCGGACCACATGAAGTGCCAGTCTACCAAGGCGCGGCCGCACATCATATTCGCGCCCAAGAAGGATATGCGTTTTTCACGAATCACCCTGCTATTACCCCGGCACGAAAGAAGGTCCTACAGGCCCGAAGTACCAGTAGCCGAATCTCATCTTTGGCTCATCGTGCTTATGAGGATCTTTTCTGAATAAGACAGCCAACGGCCACAGGGAGAACGGAACCCTTCCCACTCACACCGGCACCGCCGGCGCCGGCAGTTCGTCGGTGTTCACCTCTTTCAGCCCCACCTGGCCGTCCTGCACGGTCAGGTAATGGCAATGGTGATCCGTCCAGCACCCCGAATTGAAGTACGCCGGCTCGCCCGGGGCGGCCTCGTGATGGTGGGTGTGGCCGCAGACGATCACGTCCGCGCGCTGGCTGCGGGCGTACTCGAGCGCCTGCAGCCGGACGCGCTCGGCGCAGCGCAGAAAGGTCTTGCTACTCCGCTTGGCGTTGACCGCCAGCCGCCGGCTCAGGCGCTGGATGCGCAGGTAGAACCAGTCGGCGACGTTGGTGAGGAACGGGTGCTGAGTCATGAACCGGTCCCAGGCGTCGCCGTGAACGCAGATCACACGCTTGCCGCCCGACTCGAACTGATACTCGGGCACGAAGTTGGCCCCGAGCAGGTGGGCGACGGAATCCGCGTCGCAGTCGTGGTTGCCGCGCACCCACACCAGTTCCAGCTGGTCGGAGAGCTTGCGCAGCCGCGACAGCACGCGCCAGTGCTGCTTGGTCAGGCGGTTTTCGGTGTTCTCCAGGATGTCGCCATTGAGCACCAGGCGGCGCGTCGGGGGCAGTTCGTCAAGGAAGTGCTGCACCGGCCGCACCTGGCACGCGGCGGAGCCGAGATGGATGTCGGACAGCAGGACGGCGTCCAGCAAGGTCACCTCCTCGGTGGGGGGGCGAAGTGGTGGAGGCCCCGTGGGTTGGGCCGCCATGGTAGGAGCCTTGATAGTTAAATTATAACTTGGCTGCCGGTGCGCCACGTGAAGGTTTGACGAACTCCACCGCCCGCCGCTTGAACCCGGGCCGCACCAACATAACAATAGATATTCACGGCAAAGATCGCCCCAAGGCTGGCCGCCCGGCCAGGTTGAAATGCGTTCTCCCACGCCGAGCGCCGCGAGCAATGCCGGATGAGAGCGGCAGCGCGATGCGTGAAGACGCCGAGAAATCATTGCGAAATCGACCTTCATCTGTCCGCCCTCATCTTTCCGGGTCGTCAGGAGGCCCATGCAGTACGACTGCGACGTGATCGTGATCGGCGGCGGTGCCGGGGGCGCGACCTTCGCCCACGCCTGCGCCCGGGCCGGCAAAAGCGTACTGCTGCTGGAGCGGGGTCGCCGGTACGTCCCGGAGCGGCCGGGGCACGACGAGCGGGCGATGCTGATTGAGAAGCGCCCCTATGACGACCGCGCGGTCACGGTCAACGGCGAAGCGCGGCGGCTGTACATGGGCGGCGTGCTCGGCGGCGGCACGGCCCTGTACGGGGCGGCGCTGCTGCGGCCGAGCCCGGAGGATTTTCACCCCGGCCGGTTTTACGGCGACCGCATCCCACGAGCCATCTGGGACTGGCCGATCACCTACGCCGACCTGGAACCCCATTACGCCGAGGCCGAGCGGCTCTACGGCGTCGCCGGCGCGGACGAGGATTTTGGGCCGCTGCCGCGGCCGGCCCGCTACCCCAGGGCCCCGCTGCCGCTGCATCCGGTCAATCAGCGGCTGATGGCCGCCAACCGCGCCCGTGGGCTGCGGCCATTCCGTCTCCCCCTGGCCATCGACCCGGACCTCTGCCTGCGCTGCGGGGCCTGCGCCGGCCACATTTGCCCGACCGGCGCCCGTAGTTCCGCCGCGCAGCTGCTGGACCGGGCCGCGGCCGACGGCCTCCCGCTGCGCGTCCAGACGAACATTGAGGCGGAGCAGCTGGTGCTGGATGGCGCCGGTACGGTTACGGGCGTCGCCCTGCACGACCGCGGCACCGGCCAGCGTTCTGTCTGCCGCGCCCGGCGGTATGTGCTCGCCGCGGGCGCCCTGTCGTCGCCCCTGCTGCTGCTGCGGTCGGGGATCGACGGGCCGCTGGTGGGTCGGCATTACATGATGCACCTGTCACCCGTCGTCGTCGGCATCGGTTCGAGGCGCAATGGGGCGGATGAGGCCTTTGTCAAACAGGTCGGTTTTGCGGATTATTACTTCGGCGCCGACGGCTACGCCCACAAACTGGGGCTCGTGCAGTCGCTGCCGGTCCCTGGTCCGCTGCTGACGGCGAAGATGTCGCGACTGGTGCCGCGGCCGATCCTGCGTCTGTTGCGGCAGCGCATGTTACCGCTGGCCGGCATCGTCGAGGATCTGCCGGACCCGGCCAACCGCGTCACCTGGGGCGCTGACGGGCAGCTGTCCCTGCACCACCGATTCAGCGCCTACGACGCGGACCGCGGCCGCTACCTGGGCCGGTTGATGGGACGCATCCTCAAGGAAGCCGGGGCGCTGTTCTGTCTGACCAAACAGTTCGCCTCGGACGAGCACGTCGCCCATCAGTGCGGCACGCTGCGGTTCGGCACGGCGCCGGACCATGCGGTGCTCGGCCCGGACTGCCGGCTGTTTGGGCAGCCGAATGTGTTCGTGGTCGATGGCAGTTTTTTCCCGACATCGCTCGGCGTTGGCCCGGCGCTGACCATCATGGCCAACGCCCTGCGCGTCGCAGGTATCGTGACCGGAGAACTGTGATTTCGTGGGGCAGACATTCCTGTCTGCCATTTTTTGAAGGTTGGCAGACAGGAATGTCTGCCCCACGAAGGCAATAAACGCACCCATGAAGGATCCCAGAGCCATCCGATCCGAGCAGTTCCGTCAGGCCCGGCGCCTCAGCGGCGGCCTGCTCAACCTGTCCCTCGCGGTCCT
Source organism: uncultured Gemmataceae bacterium (assembly GCA_963750165.1). Lineage (GTDB taxonomy): Bacteria > Planctomycetota > Planctomycetia > Gemmatales > Gemmataceae > CAVVPN01. Next base: position 872,145 of record CAVVPN010000004.1, read on the forward strand.
CGGCGTCCGCCTGGCCCGGCTGCCCATCCCATCGCGGCGGCTGCGGCAGTGGTTCTACCGCGGCCTGTTTTCCCGGCGCTATCCGCCCGGCCTGGACGAGACGGAGGCGGAAAAGCCGCTGTGGGCGTACCCCTCGCTCAACGCGCTGTTCACCCGTGGCATCAAGCCGGAAAAGCGGCCCACCCCGGCCGGGACACCGCAGTTCCTCTGCCCCTGCGACGGCACCGTGCAGGACGTGGGTCGGGTGGAGGGCGGCAAGATTCTGACGCTCAAGGGCATCCCATACACGCTCGACTCACTGTTGCCGCGCACCGATCCACGGCCGTTCGAGGGCGGCCAGTTCCTGATCGTCTTCCTGTCGCCGATCCACTGCCACCGCGTCTTCAGCCCACAGGATGGCCAGCTGGAACAGGCCGTTCATGTGCCCGGCTATCGGCTGCTGGTCCATCCGCCTTACCAGCGCGCGGAGTTCCCGGTGTACACGCTGAACGAGCGCATGGTCCTGCGCTTCTCGACGCCCCTGGGGCCCTGTATGGTGGTCATGGTGGCGGGCTGGGGCGTCGGCAACATCACGCTGCCGCTCGACCCGGTGTTTCGACCGCGGCCGCGGGCGCTGGCGTCGCGCATCTGGTCGCCGCCGCTGGCCGTCCGCCGCGGTCAGTGGGTCGCGACGTTCGAGCTGGGCTCGACGGTGGTGCTGCTCACGCCGCCCGCGGCGAATGTGCGGTGCCTGATTTCCCCCAATGAGGAGGTCAAGTATGGGCAGCCCGTCCTCACCTACGCTGGCTGAGCCGCCGGCGCCGGTTGTGCCTCCGCGCCTCGGCGTGCTGGTGGTGGGCTTCGGTGACGCGGTTGCCGCCGATTACGCCGACCACGTCCGCCGCCAGGATGGTCGTGTGCGGGTCGCTGATCTTTCGGACCCGTCGGCGGCTCCCCTCGGGGGCGGGCAAACCCGGGATGTCGTCCTGTTCCTCAAGCCACGGCTAACCGAGCGCGACCGCCAGGCCCTGAGCGACCTTTTCCGCAGCGCCGGCGAGTGGGGGACGGAATTCGTCGGTGTCGTGAGCACGTTCCGCGTCCATCTCGGAGACGCGGCGGCGGCCGAAACGGAGGCTCATGTTCTCAAGTTGGCGGAGCAACTGCCCGCCCGCACCGTCGTATTCCGCCCTGGCCACGTGCTGAGCCGCCGATCCCGAGCCAGCGTCTTCCTGCGGCGCTTCGGCTTTCTCTATCCGCTGATGCCGCGCCGCCCGCGCAGTTGCTGCGTGGATGGCGGCGAGTTGTTCGTGGCCATTGAAACCGAACGGCAGCGGGATGCCGCGCGCGGCCACGGACGTGTACCCTCCTCGGCCCAAATCGACCCTGGCGCGACCTGATGGTCCAGCACCGGGCGACCGGCCCCATGCGTGCCTGCCTGACCGCCGTCAGCGCCCTGCTGTCGCTGCTGTTCGTCGGCCACGTCGCCGCCTTCGCCCTGGCGCTGCTGGCCCGGCGGCGGCCGGCGCTGCAACGCTGGCACCTCGACACGCTGCGGCCGCACTCCCTTGAGGAATTGCTCGCCCTGGTCAACCCGTACAACTACCGCCATGTGAAGGTGGTCGGCTACAACAACGGCGTCGTCCACTTCGGCCACCGCTACCCGGGCCGCACCATCGTTTCCACCGTCCATTGCAACCGCGTCGGCCGCGCCGGGGCGGACCTCCTTGAGGCCGATTGTGGAGCCACGATCCGCAACGCCCGCGACTTCCTGTCCGGCACCGATCAGGAATTGCCCGTTGTGCCGAACTACTCCTACGTCTGCCTGGGCACTGCGTTCTTCGTGCCGATCCACGGTTCCGCGTCCGACTTCTCCACCGTTGCCGACACCATCACGCGCGTCCAGTTGTATGACCCCGTGCGCGACCGCGTCCTCACTGCCAACCGCGACGAGCCAGACTTCCGCGAATACGTCTTCAACCTGCAAGCCGACGTGCTGCTGCTGCGACTCGAATTGCGCGTCAAACCGCGGGCGCGCTACTTCGTCCGCCGCGAGACGCTGAAGAACCCCGGCAGCGCGGAACTCCTCGACATTCTGAGCGACGTGCGCTCGGCGAACGTCGAGCTACGCAAGGCGAATGCCGCCGCCGACACCGTGACCGTGTCGCGCTACGACAACGACCCCGGCGACAGCGCAGCCCCCGCGCTGGAACTGCCGCGCGACGCCCTCGGCCGGCTGTGGGACCGTCTGGAAGAAAACGCGATCACGTCGTTCCTGATGCACGCCCTGACACGCCACTTCGCCTATCACGTTGAGCTGTTCTTCACGGCGGACGAGTTCGCGGTCTTCTGGCGCGACCACCGGGCGCTGCCGCTGCGCAAACTGCAACTCCGCTACATCCGCCGCGACGGCATGCCGCACTCGCCGTTCCGCGACCACGACCGCGTGTCGGTGGACCTGTTCATGCTCCGCCGCCACCGTGTCCGCTTTGAGTCGTACTGTCGCCGCAACCTCCCCGCCGTCCGCAGCAACCCCGGCAAGCACAGCAGGTGAACCGCATGGCCTCGTGTCCCCCTCTCACCGAGACGTTCGCGCAAATGCTGCGGCAGCAGACGCCGAACTTCCTGCGGCTCTACCTCAACCCGTATGTGGCGCAGGCGTGCTATTGCCTGACCGAGTCCGTGCGCTACACCTTCAGCACCACCGGCGAATACCAGACCTTTCTGGCGAACTGCTTCGACGAGGCGCTGAGCGGCGCCATCAAGCTCGCCCGCTACGCCGCCAGCGTCGCCGGCCGGCCGACCGCCGGCCTCATCCTCGACCCGCACGACTGCCTCGGCCCCTACGCCAGTGCCCGGGCGGGCAACGGCCGGGTCGAATTCCTGCCGGGCCTCACGGTCATCGGCAAGGGCGCGGCCCCCGAGACGGCCCTGGCGTCGCGCGGCCCGTTCGGCCTGGTTGTGCTGGTGGCCAGCGGCGGCCCGGTGTCCGTGGCGCCGCTGGAGACGCTCCGCGAACTGGTCCGCCGCGACGCCCCGCTGCTCATCACCTGCCTGGACCGTTTCAACTTGACGGTGCTGCGCGCCACCGTCGGGATGATGCGCGGCCTGACGCCCGACATCACCATCTTCGACGAATCCTTCACGGACCACGCCGTCCCCTTCGCCGCGTTCACCGCCCGCAAGGAGCTGTACGACCACTGGAACCGGCCCGGCAAAACCACCTTCCACTCGACCACGTTCCAGCCGAACACCATCGCGAGCCTGCACTTTTTGCGCTGCCTCGCCGAGTCGGACGCGGAGTTCTACGCCCAGTGGCGGCCGGAGCTGGAGAAGATGCAATCCGACCTGCGCGTCTGCGGCGACTACTTCCGCCGGTTGTACAGCCCGTCGCTGTATCGCCTCATCCGCGCCACCGGCTTCGCCACGGACGACATCCGCGCCGCCGGCGACTTCGTCCACGTCAACGGCCAGCCGATCCTCGATACCGTGAGCGGCGTGGCGTGCAGCGTCCGCGGCCACAACCCGCCCGGCTACGCCGCCGAGGTCGAGGCGCTGGCCGGCGTGGACTGCGAGGCCGAGGTCACGGCCCGGCTGCAGGCGCTGACGGGCCTGGACTGCGTGCTGCCGGCGGTCAGCGGCGCCACCGCGGTCGAGAACGCGCTGAAGCTGGCGCTCGTCGCCCAGTACCCGCGGCGGCACGTGCTGGCTCTGCAGTCCGGCTTCGGCGGCAAGACGCTACTGGCGCTGACCGGCACCGCGAACCCGTCGTACAAGGAGCGCATCGAGCCGCTGTACGCGGACGTGCATTACGTGGACCCCTTCGCCGCGGACGCCGAGTCCCAGATTGACGCGGTGCTGAACCAACACGCCGTCGCGGTGGTGCAGCTGGAACTCATCCAGGCGGTTGGCGGCGTGCGTCGCGTGCCGGAGCGCGTGGTCCGCCACCTGGAGGCGCGGCGGCGGCAAGCGGGCTATCTGCTGCTCGTGGACGAGGTGCAGACCGGCATGTACCGCACCGGCCCGTTCACCCTGTCCGGGGCGCTGGGCCTGGCGCCGGACCTGCTGCTGCTGGGCAAGGGCACATCGGACATGATGTTCCCGTTCGCGCTGCTACAATACTCGGCCGCGGTGCGCGAACGGCTCGAACGAGCTGGCTCCGACCTGGCCGCCGTGCTCCGCCAGCGCTACGGCTACGAGTACGGCTACCGCACGGTGCTCAACGTGCTGCGCTTCGCGGAAGCATGCTCGCTGGCCGCACGGGTCACGGCGTCGGGCGAGCTGTTCGCCCGGCTGCTGAGCGAGCAGCTGGCCGGCTGCCCGGCGGTGCGTGAGGTGCGGGCGTTCGGTCTGCTGATCGGCATCGAACTGGACGACGCCCGCTGGCCGCGGCGCTGGTTCCGCAAGCGCCTGGCGACGCTGTATCTGTTCAGCATGTTGCGCCACCACCACTATCCGGTGCTGGCGGGCTTCTGCCAGTACGAGCCGAACGTGTTGAAGATCACGCCGGCCCTGACGGTGGCCGAGGGCGAGCTGCGTGCGCTGTGCGCGACGCTCGCGGAGGTGTTGAAGAGCCCCTTTACCCGGGTGTTGACGGCGGCGCTGGGCGGCCTGCTGTGGCCGTCCGGCGTCAGGAGACCGAAGCATGAGCACGCTAACGACCGAGCCGATGACGCTGTGGCGCGTTGACTTCACGGGACTGTACGGACGACACCTGTGCCGGCACTCGCAGTTCGGCATCAACCTGACGCACCTGCTGGCGCTGGCCGGTGTCTGGTTCGGGGTGTACGCCCTGCTGTATCACGCGACGCAGTTGGTGTGGCTGCCGTGGGCGCTGGCAGGAGCGTACCTCGCCGTGGTGGCGCTCAACGCGCCGCTGCGCGTCTGCCTGGCGACCGCGGCGTTCCTGGGCGTATTCCTCGCGGCGGTGTTCTGGGTGCCGGAAATGCCGTGGTGGCTGTACCTGGTGATGATCCCGGTGTTTTACGAACTGCAGGCGCTGGGCCACAAGGTCTGGACGGTGGCGGAGGACATGACGGAGTACAACAAGCTCTTCCCCAAGGGGCCGGTGCTGTCCGTGGTGCTGCTGTTCCAGGAGGTGCCGCTGACGTTGAACTACCTGCTGTTCGACTGCAAGCGCTGGCGGGCGTAATGGGCTCCTGTTCCTCTCGACCGAGATCAGTAAGCCGCGCGTGTCAGCCAGCCCAGCAACAGCAGCGCGGGCACAAGGCGTCGCAATGCTATCATGGGACGCGGCAACCGCAAATAACCCCGGGGTCAGGAGACGGCCGGCGTTCGCCAGTCGCCTCCCAACCCCGGATCATTCCCCCGACCCGGCCGTGCGAACTGCGGCCAAATGCGGCGGTCGCGGTTACTCGTAGGTCTGCAGATACCACTCCAGAAGCCCGCGGGCGGTTGGGCTGTACTGTCTCAACGATCCCGGCGGCTCCCCAAGCAGGGCCTCCAGGCCAGCCCGCAAGAGGTAGACGGCGCCTTCAGCAACAGTGCCGGGGCCATAGGTGGTGTTGTGGGTGCCGTTGCTGGTGAACTGCAGCGCGCCGTCCCGGGAGAATTGAAAGTTCATCGTCGCCCAGTACGTTTGTTGCTGCCACTCGAAATGGAACTTGTACGTCAGACGGAACGAGCCGTCGGCGAACGTCTGGAGGGTGCCGTTGGTGTCGAGCGACCGGAAAGTGGACCCCGGATACATGTACAGGGCGACGGCGCGGCTGTGCTTGACGACCAGGCGCTGACCGCGCTCCACCTGCGCGGACGCCGTCCCCGCCAGCACCAGCGCCAGCACCAGTGCGAAGGCATACGGCAGCGCCTTCGCCAACAGACTCCTGCTCTGCGAGTTCATGGTGATCCTCAGGAAAAACCGGTTCGTCGGGCCGGACCCACGCCGACCCTTCTACAACAGGAGTCCCTGGCCGCCGCCGTCATGGGACAAAAAAAAGGCAAGTCCGGAAAAAAAAGCATCTCCAGAAAGATCGTAAAGATGAAGACGGGGCGCTCGAATTATGGGTAGAAGATTTATCCTCTAACTTTTTTGTCCCACCAACCCTCAAAAGGAGAACTCCTTCTACAACGGAACCAACTCCCCGGGTTACACCCACTTCCTTACCTCTGAAGGATACTTTCGCGATGGCTGAACCGATGTCGGGTGACGCGGCGGGCGCGGAAGCGCCGCTGGACTGGGTGAAGCAAGTCCTGGCCGGACGGGAGGCCGAAGACCGGCTCGCAGCCTGGCTACGGGACAAGCTGAAGCCGCGCCGGCAAGCGTCTCGGGTACGAACCGCAAGGTGGCGCGGACGCTTCGGACGCCGCCCAGAACGGTGTCATGAAAATTTTGAATCGGCTCCACACCTTTCGCGGCACCACCGTGGGGGAGTTGGTGAACTGGGCGGCACTGATCGTGGACAGCGAGGCGATTGACCTGTTCAACAAGGAGCGCGCCGGGCACAGACACCCGCACGCCCTGCCGGCGCACGAAAACCTTCAGGCACTCGGGGACGGCCCACAAACGGAGGCGGCCCGCGCCGACCGTGCCCGGTTCATCGCCGACTTGCTCTCGAAGATACTGGACGAAAAGGACCGGCTAATGGTTCAATGGCATTTGACCGAAGGGTTGACGTTGAGCGAGATCGCCGAGCGTCAGGGCTGCAGCCACGCCGCGATGCTCAAGCGCTGGCAGCGTCTGCTACCGACCCTGAAACCCTATCTGGAGCGCGAACATGGCTGACGAACCGCAAACGCCCCTGGCGGGCGGTCCCGAGTCGCAGGGAACGCCGGACGACGGGGACACACCGCTGTCGCCGGCGCAACAGGAATTGTTCAGGCAACTGGATGAGCTATTGCAGGCCGGCCACGTTGCCGACGCCCGACAGTGGTGGGCGGACCACGGTGGCGACCCGAATTTGCTGTTGCTCGTTGATAGCCTCGACCGGTTTCGGCCGATTCCTCACATCCCCGGGTATGACCTCCTGCGCGAGTTGGGGCGCGGTGGCATGGGGGTGGTGTACCTGGCGCGCGATCAAAAGTTGGACCAACTGGTAGCGTTGAAGGTCATCCTCTCTGGGCAATTCGCCAGTGACAACGCCCGGCAGCGGTTCCGATTCGAGGCGCAAAAGATGGCCGAGCTGGGGCGCCACCCCAACATCGTGCGCGTCTACCGATACGACGAATACCAGGGTCACCCCTTCTACAGCATGGAACTGGTGGAAGGCACGACACTACAGGCCGCCTTCCTGGGGGTGCTGGCCGCCGACCAGGCGCCCACTGTCGGAGATCGGCCGCCGGCCACGCCACCGCACCCCGCCCCGCAACCGGCGGTAGCTGGGCGGATGGCAACGGTCGAGGAACAGCGGCGCGCCGCTGCATTGCTGGCCACGCTGGCGGAGGCAGTCCAGTACGCCCACGACCACGGCATTATCCACCGCGACCTGAAACCGGCGAACGTTCTGCTGGATCGATCGGGAACCCCTTACCTGTCCGATTTCGGCCTCGCCAAGGACCTCCAACGGAGGCAAGGGGTGACGGAGGAGGGCGCGGCTCTCGGCACCCCTCAGTACATGGCGCCCGAGCAGGCCCAGGGGAAGCAGTTGACCGTCCAGGCGGACGTTTACGGTCTGGGCGCCGTTTTCTTTTTCCTGCTCACGGGCCAGCCCCCGTTCCAGGCAGACAGCCGGTTGTCGGTCTCCGACCAGCGGATGTCGATCCTCAACCAGCTGCGGGATTACCTCGACCCGCCCGCGCCGCGCGCACTGAACCCCCGCGTCAGCCCAGACGCGGAAGCGATTTGCCGGAAATGTCTGCAAAAGAAACCTGGTGATCGCTACCAATCCGCACGGGAGCTGGCGGAAGATCTGCGGCGGTTCATCAACGACGACCGGGTGAGAGCGCGAAAAAAATTGCCGTGGCGGGAACGGTTGACGCGGCGGGTGAAACGAATCACGGGCAAGGTGGCGCGCTGGGCGAACAGTAACCGCCTGGCAGCGGTGATTGGGGTGCTGCTGTTGGTGATCTCGGTGGTGGTTTTCGGTAACTGGTGGCACCAGGCGGCGGCCCAGGCGGAGGAGGCGACGGTCCAGGCCAACCGGATGATTCAATATCATGCCGAAGCAGACCGGGAGTATCTTAAAGCCCTCGCCTGGCTGGAAAAGGTGCGGCAGAACCCAGAGGACTGGGACAGTTATCACCTGGCCACCGCCGCGCTGGACCGTGCCATTCTGCTGCTCAAGGATCACTCCCCGGACGATGGCCTGTGCCTGCAAGCGAAGCGGCTCCGCGTCACCGTGGAGAAAAGCTATCAACAAGCCCGCGCCGCTGCCGCCGAGCGCGAGCGCACGCAGCACATGCGCGAACGGTTGACCCGCATTCGGCTGGGCCGTGGCGGTTCGGGAGCGACGGTCCAACCGCTCAACGAACACCGCAGGGCGGATGACTTTGCCCAGGCGTTCGCGGACTTCGGTATGGATCCGATCAACCCCGGCGCGGGCGGCGTTGCGGCGGTGATCCAGCAAATACGGGACAGCAAGCTCCGTGTCGAGTTGGTGACGGCCTTGCTCGAATGGGCCACCGCCGAGCGCAAGGCCGGCGACATGGATCCCAGCCGGGTCAATCAGGTGATCCGCCGCTATTTCGTGTTGCTGGGCGTCGCAGAGCGGGCCGACGACAACACCCCCTGGCACCGGCGCTTCTACTCTGCCTTGCGCGTCCCGGGGATTGCTTTTGCTAGCCTGGTGAAGCTCAGTGAGGAAACGGACCTCACCGCCCACTCACCAGCGACCCTCGCGCTGGTGGGAGAGTTGGCTTCGCATAATCCGGCGCGGGCTGCCGCTTTTTTGAAGCGAGTGCAGCGGCAGTACCCGGGCGACTTCTGGGTCAACAACGTTTTGGCCGACACCCTGATGCGCGTGCCCGGGGCGAAGGATGAAGAAAAGCTGCTGTACGCCATGATCGCAGTGTCCCTGGCCCCGGACGAACCCGTCGTCCACAACCGCGTGGGGGTGATCCATGCGAAGGCCGGGCGATTGGACGAGGCCTTGTCGGCCTTTCGGAAAGCCGCCGCCACCAACCCGCCCCTGGAAATGGCCTGGGCGAATCTGCTCCAGGCGCTGACCCTGGCCGAGCGGTGGGAGGAGGCCCGTGCCGTGGTGGCGCAGGCCAAAAAACATAAATGGGGACAACCGGCGGTGTTGTCGAAGCTGGGAAAACTCCAGGGTATCCTGGGAGATTATGAGGGCGCCGCGCAAACCCTCCGTGAAGCAGTGGCCCTGGGAGATAATCCGTTCGATCCGGAACAAAGCCTGTCCCATCACGAGGCGAAAATCAACCTGAGCGCGACCCTGGAACAAATCGGGAAGTTCACGGAAGCGATCAGCGTGTTCGACGGCGGGAAGGCGTTGTCCAAAACCCACCTCCTCCATCTCCAGGCGAAGAAGGCATTGACCCGCCAGCAACAGCTGCTCGCCCTGGAGCCTCACCTGGACGAGTTGGTACGCGCTGCCAGGGACGGCAGGCCTGCGCGGGTCAGGCCCGCCGACGAACAACTGCACCTGCGGTTGTTGTGGTGCAAAGGCTATCACGCCTCGGTGCTTTGCATGCTGGAACGTCTGAGTCACCCGGCGACCAGCGCGAGTACCGTCGGCTTGTTGGTTCCGGCCTCGGGGCAAGGGCCGATGTTCGCGGCTTACACCCTGGTCCCCAGAAGGACTCAGCTATCTGCCTGGGAAGTGCCCGCCAACCTGCGCCAGTCTGTGTCCTGGGTCGCCATTCAGGCCGGCTGCGGTCAGTGTCCGGATGCGGGACCGTACGGCCGCGACCAGCGCGCCCGCTGGCGTAAACTGGCCCTGGACCTGCTCCGCGCCGACCTGCAGGAGCTTGCAGCCCGGCGTAAGCACAATCCTGGGAAAGCGCTGTCGGAGTTCCGGGGGGCCTTGTCACTCTGGCGGGACCACCCCGCCATGTCGGCGGCGCGCGGCCAGTCCCTGGAGCGCTTGCCGGAGGCCGAGCGCGCTGCCTGGCGCCAAACCTGGGACGAGTTGGAAGCCCTTCTCAAACTCTGAAGGATGCTACGGAGTTGACCGCGGGGCCGTCAGCACATCCAGGACGGCGCTGAGGCCCTGGTCGTCGGCCAGGGCGCGCATCTTCGACAGATCCAGGAACTGCGTGCGAACGTGGTTCACCAGACGCACGTCATGCGGGTCGCCGCCGTGGACGCGGACGTAGGCCAGCACCATGACCGCGGTCTTGAGCACGTTGGCGCGGACGCGGCGCGTCTGCGGGGCGTAGCGGGCCGGGTGGACGTGGACGTAACGGTCGTGCTCACCCCCGCAGCGCAGCACCCAGCGCGAGTCGTCCGCCGGCAGCGTCACCACCTGATAACCGCCGCCCTCCGCCACCCAGGCCCGAAACGCCGGCAGCTCCAGCCGCCCCGCCCCGCGCAACTCCGCCAGCACGCGCGTGCCGATCTCCACTGGTGTCAGGGCGCCGACGTACAGGTCCATCAGTTCGCTGCCGATGACCGCCAGCTGCGCCGCCAGGTTCGGCAGCGCCGCCGCATCGGCGTCGGCGACGCGCTGGCGCAGGTCGCCGGCGTGGTGCTTCCAGGTGTTGAACAGCGCGGGCGGCGGCACCTCGTTGTGCAGATGCCGGCCCAGGGGGGTGTCGCTGATGGCGTTCATTACGGTTGTGTCTCCACAAGGGGTTGTGAGTGACCGCGGGAAAGACAGGCGCCGGCCGCGAAAAGTTCACCCGCCCTTGCTATACTGGCACGAAAACCAACTCCGGAAGAGGAAGCGTCCGATGCCGTTGAACATTGCACAACTCGGTCAACCCGCGCTGCGGAAGGTCGCGCGTGCAGTGACCGTTGAGGAAATCCGCACCCCCGAGTTCCAGGGCCACATTGATGCCATGTTGGAGACGCTGACGGCGGCACACGGAGCGGGCCTGGCGGCGCCACAGGTGTTCGACGACCGCCGGCTGTTCCTGGCCCTGGCGCTGCCGCCGGCGCCGAACCGCGAACTGCCCGGCGTGGAGGTGTTCATCAACCCGGTTGTGACGCCGCTGAGCCCGGAGCGGGAGTCGGCCTGGGAGGGCTGCCTGAGCTTCATGGAACTGCTGGTGCTGGTGTCACGCTGGCAACACGTGCGCATCGATTACCTCGACCGCCACGGCACGCCGAAGGCGCTGGAACTGTGCCAGTTCCCGGCACGCGTGGTGCAGCACGAACTGGATCACCTCGACGGCGTGCTGACCCTTGATCGGGCGGAGAGCACGCGGGACATCATCAAGGCGTCGGAGATCGAGGCGGTGCTGCGGGAGCGCGAGGAGGCGTGACCGTCTTCTTTCTGCCGCTGGCGGCGTAGCGGGGAGCGCCCTGCTGCCAGCGGCAGAAAGGCCGTCACAGCGCCGAGGCTGACGACACGTTCGTGGTGCGCTCGGACAGTTCCGGATGCGCCGGCAGGTCAGCGTGGTCGTGCCGGCGCCACCACGCGGCGGCGTCGCGTTTGTTCCAGTCGTCGGCGCAGGCACAGGTGGCCAGTGCCTGCTCCAGAGTGTCCGCGTCCTGGAAGCGGTCGTCGGGGTTCTTGGCCAGACAGCGCTGCACGACGGCCTGCAGATCCTCGGGCAGGTCGGGCCGCAGGTCGGCCAGCGCCGGCGGCGTGTCATGGACGTGGGCCACCAGCGTCGCCATTGGCGTGTCGCGCTCGAACGGCGGTCGGCCCGTCAGCAGGAAGAATGCCAGGCCGCCCAGGCTGTAGATGTCCGTGCGCGCGTCCAGATGATCCTTGCCGACCGCCTGCTCCGGCGACATGTACGACGGCGAGCCCAGAATCGTCCCCTGCATCGTCAACTTGTCCGCGCCGCTGTTCAGGCCGACGCGCTGCACCAGGCCGAAGTCGAGCAACTTGGCCGTGTCGTAGATGCAGCCGCGCACGCTGGCGATGACGTTGCTCGGCTTGATGTCGCGATGGATCAGCCCAATCGAGTGCGCCTCGCCCAGCGCCCCGCACAACTGCCGCAAAAAGTACACCGCCCGCCCCGGCGTCAGCGGGCCGTAGGTCTCCACCAAGTCCTGCAAACTCAGGCCCGGCAGATATTCCATCACATAGTAAAAGGTGCCGTCCGCAGCGTTGCCATAGTCGAAGATTTCGACGGTGTTGGGGTGCGTCAGCGTTGCCATCGCCCGCACCTCACGTTCAAAGCGATTGAGGTTGGTCCGCTCGCCGGCCTGATCGCTGCGGATCAACTTGATGGCGCAGCGCCGCCGCAGCAGCACGTGCTCGGCCAGGTACACCTCGCCCATGCCGCCGGCGCCCAGCTTTTCCTTGAGACGGTACTGCCCCAGTTGCCGGGCCGCCTGCGCCTCCTGCTCCAGCACGCTGATCTTGTACGAGCCGAAGATGGCGATGGCGGCCGCGATCGACAAAATGGTGGTCATGTCGAAGAGGGTTTGCGATGTGAAGCGGCCCAGGTAGGGACAGGCGGTACACGCCGTCGCGGTCAGCACAATAGGCGCGATCACCAGGAAGGCCACGACCGCGGCGCAGCGCCGCCAGGTATTGGGAATGAAGGTGCCGTAGACGACGATGAGCATGAACCAGCGGAAGGTGTGGCTGGAGGCGGCCAGGCGCATCACCGCCTCGTAACTTTTGGGCTCGAGGGGGTTGGCCAGCTCAGTGATGCGGCTGTTGTTGAAGACGACGAACTGCAGCCAGGCGAAGAACACGCCGATGGCGCCGAACAGGACCACTTCCAGGACGCGCAGCATCCCTACCGTCAGCCGCAGGTGGCTCCACAGCAGCGTCGCCACCAACACCAGGACGGCCGTGACCAGGCAGTGGACGGCCAGATCGAGCGGTCGGGCGTAGTGGTTGCTCTCGACGAGGAGGTTGCGGAACAGGAAGGCGGCGCAGCCGCACAGGAAGATGAGCGTGGCGATGCGCAGCCGGCGCCGCAGCAAGTCGCTCAGGTCGGTGGTGAGACTCTGCACCGACGAGCCCACCAGCACCACCGGCCGGACCCGCGAGACGGCGGACGCGGTCGGTGGCTGGTCAATGGTCGCGGCGGTCGATTCCCGGAATAGCTGAATCAGCGCGTTCGGCTTGCTCATGTCGGCCCCTTGAAGCCTGGAGTCCACGGCAACGACGCACCTCCTTGCGCCGCCGTACCCTCATCATATACGCAAACGCCCTTCCAGTGCGAGACGGGCTTTCCTTGGTGGCCCCCGTAGCTGAACTCGTGAGAGTTCAGACCCCCTTCAAGATTCCGTCCGAAGTCTCACGACTTCGGCGACATCAGCCGCGCAGGCCTGGTCCGCCGCGCACGCCGGCAACGGCGTCAGAAAGCGAAAGACCAGTTCCGCGACCACTTCGGGGTGGCTCAAGATCGGCCAGTGGCCGGCATTGCGCAGCTCGACGCGCGTGGCGTGCGGCAGGCCCGCCAGCAGCACCTCCTCGCAGGCGCGGTTGACGAGCGGGTCCAGGTCGCCGCACAGGACCAGCACGGGCTGGCGGATGTGTGGCAGCAGGGGCCGCAGATCAGTGCGGTGCAGCACGAGGGCGCGGCGGGCGACGGCGGCGATGGGCGGCGACCCCAGGCGTTCAATGAAGTAATCCCAGACATCCGGTGGCCGGTCGGCAAAGGAGGCGTGGTGGGAATGGTGCAGCAGGCGGTCGCGCCAGGGCAGTTTGCGCATGGCTCCCGGCCAGTAACGAGCCAGGCGGCAGAGCAGTTGTTCCGCCAGGGCCAGTGAGCGCTGGGCAAAGCCGCCCTGCACGATGGCGCGCGGCAGTCGCTGCGGCTGCCGGGCCAGCGCGGCCAGCACGATGGTCGAGCCGAACGACAGGCCATAGAGAAAACTTTGTCGCGCCCCAACGTGGTCGAGCAGGGCGAGGAGGTCGTCCACGTAATTGGCGTGGCGGTACTGGCCGAGGCGGGCGCCGTCGCCGCGACCGCTGGGCAGGTCATAGGCGACGCAGCGGAAGTGGTGGCGGAGGTAATACGCGAGCAACACAAAGGAGCGGGCGTCGTCGGACAGACCGGGGACGAAGGCGAGCGTCGGACCGTCACCCCAGGTGTAGAAGGGGCAGCGGTAGCGGCCGGTATCGCAGACGCCCCAGTGGGCCTCGCGCTCGAAGCGGGCCAGGGCCTCGGCGAGCGCGACCGGGGCGGGCGCAATGGAAGGCAGGGGGCGGTCGGCAATGCTCATGGAAGCATCCTCCTGTTCTATCATCAGTATACAAGGACAGGCAAACCGCTTTGACGGCCGCGCCGCATCCGGCTACATTGGCGCTGGCTGGACTGAGTGGGAATCGCGGATGGGCAAAGGAGCGATCATGTTGCGCAAGCGCTGCCTGCTGCTGGTGCTGGTCGTGGTCGGCGTCGTGGGTTGCGGCGGGCAAAGTTCCCCGGATGTGGAGCCGCAGAACGCCAATCAACAACCCAAAGCCGCCGACCGCAAGCGCACCGACCACCCCCGGACGGATGGCAAGCCCAGGGTGGAACTGGTCAAGGTGTTTTTCCTGAGACGAGGGCTCCCGCGCCAGCCCATCAAAAGTGTGTTCATCAAGGGCGACCTGCCGGTAAAAGACAAGGCGACCGGTCACCAGTTCAAGAACATTCATGCCGTGGAAGGCACGGCGCCGAAGGCGGGCACGTATTTCCTGCTCGCCCACCTGACCTTGATGCCAGGAAGTGTTCGGGAGATCGAAGAGGACCTGAGCGACCCCACACGGGGGCCGTTCTTCGACCGCAAACTGCCGACCGGCACCAAACTGGCCAACGTCGTCTGGATGGGTACCTGCAAGGCGGATGTGCAGGGCTGGACCGAGGACGAGGCGAACGCCTTGCAAAAGGGGCGTCAGTTCCAGGTGTACGAGGCGAGTTACGAGAAGCGCTGAAGGGATCGCTGGCTTCGATTACGTTTCGCGACCCGCCGCCCAATTGTCGGAGGTAATCATGGCGGTTGAAGTTACTTATCCGCACCTCGACAAGGTAGCAGGCGGCTGATCGAAACAGCGCGGGAAAATTCCACCCCAACACCGTTTGAGTTGCGCATGCGAGCGCAAGGGGTGCTGCCGCGCCGTACCTGACCGATTCAAAGGTGCGGGTGCGTCCGCGCTCGCCTGCTCACTTTCCTGCGCTGCCAAGCACTCCCCTGGCCTTCCACCTCACGTCTCCGGACCAGCCGTTCCGGTCCTTCGCGATGTTCTTCCATTTGAAGCCCGTCGCGGTGCATTCGACGATCACCGTGTCGCGGTGGTTGTTGCCGCCCGACAGCACGACGCTCGGGGCAGACGCATAGGGGATCGGGAAATGCACGACGGCCCCCTGGCCGATCTGGCTGTAGAACTCGTCCGCTTGCTCGAACACCTTCGGCGGCAGCGCGGACGGCGGCGCCCGCAGGCCACTGGCCTCCCAGGTAAAGCCCTCGAAGACCAGGTCGGGCTTCAGAGTGCCTCGGAGCGCGGCGAGCCCGGCGTCGTTGCCGAGCAGTTTTTCCAGCGGGATGGCGTCTTTCGTCGCGTCCGCGCGGTAGTCGTCGGGACGCAGGCGGGCGACCCAGGTGAACCCGTTTTCCGTCTCCGCGACCACGTCGTAATGCCGTTTACCCGTGATGAACTTCAGGTGCGGCTTCATCAGGTAGGGGTTGGCGTAATGGACGGTGCCCGTGTAGGCCGGGCCGGGTGAAATCATGTCCTTCTGAACGAGCGGGGCCTCGGCCACCACCACCTGGAGGGCGTTCCCGGACTTGCCGTTGTCGTCCGTCACCACGACGCGGATGGCGCCCAGTTCGCCGGCGTTCGGGCGGATGACGTACAGGAAACCGAACCCCAGGGCAAGGGTGGTGGCGACCGCGAGCAAGACGGGTAGCACCCAGCCGGCGCGGGCGGGCACGGGATCGGGCATGAGGCGCCTCCTTTAGCCGCCGACACGGTGCGATCCGCCGGCGCACCGGTCGGCGGCACAAAGCGAGCGGTCACGGCCAACAGGGAGTGTAGGGCGATGACCTCTCCCCCGTCAATAGGCGAAGTCGGCGCCTCAGGGCCGTTCGCTGTTTCAAGGTTGGGGGAAGTGGGGCAGGCTTTCCAGCTTGCCGAGGTGCTACGGCAGGTGCCGCGCGTGCCGTCAACCGACCGGCGTCGTGCGGTCGTAGAACTCCGCCGTGGTCAGCAGGTCCGTGAACATGGTGGCGTCCGGCGTCCCATGCTGGAAGAGGCCAGCCCAGTAACTGAGTTCGGCCGCTGTCGGCGACCGGCTCAGCCAGTTCGTGTAGACGCCGCCCATCAACTGGTTGATGTACTCGCTCGGCGCCAGCAGAATACTCAGGGCGGTTGCCGCGCGGGCGGCGTCGGTGGTGCCGAGCTGGGCGGCCCAGCTGCTCTGCTCCGTCGGGCTGGCGGATCGGCCCAGGCCGTATTGATACACCAGGTTCACCCACTGCGTCTTGCTGCTCGCGGCCTTCGTGCCGAAGAACTCCGTCGAGCCCAGCAGCGCCGCCTTGAACTGCTCCACCGTCGTGCCGCTGTTCAACGCCGTCAGCCAGGCGCTCACCTGGTCGCTGCTGGCGGCGTGGCCGAGAATCTGCTGGAACGTCGTCTGGATCACGTCCGTTTTGTACTCCGTGCTGTTCACCAGGCCGACCAGGAAGGCGTTGCGCTGCACGGCGAAACCGTTGAGCACGAAGGTGTCGTGGCCAGCGAGGCCGGCAGCATCGGCCGGGCGATGCAGCACATCCTGGTAGACGCGCTGCACCCAGCTGTTGACGCTGTTGCCGGCCCGCAGGAAATACTCGGCACTGCTCAGAATCTGGGCCGCCACAATCTGTCGCGGCTGTGTGGCCAATTCGCCGGCGAAGGTGCTCAGCTCGGTCGCCGTCGGGGAGCGCCCCAGGAAGGTGGTGAAGTAACCGCTGACCAGATCGGCGCGGTACTCCGGCCCCTGCGTAATCAGGTACGCGACATTGGTGAACGTGGCTGGCTGCGCCGCGTTGAGCAGCGGCAGCAGGCTGCTCAGAGCGCCGGCGTCCGCCGGGCGGCCGAGCAGGCCCTGGAACACGGCGCCCAGCCAGGCCGTCGGCGTGCCGCCGCTGTGGCTGATACTCTCAGGGCTGCCGATGATGTCCGCCAGCATCCGCTCCACCGAACTGGCCTGCGCCACCGCGTACCAACCATTCACGTCGCTCGTCGCCGCCGACCGGCCCAGGTAGGTTGTGAAGGCGCCCTGGATCAGCTGGCCAACGTACTCTTCCGACGTGAGGAAGCTGCTTGCGTCCGCGGCCAGCGCGGCGGTCAGTGCCGGGGCCATGCCGTTGTACGCATTGACGTAACTCGCCGCGTCCGGCGTGTGGCCCAGCAACGCCACGTAGCTGTTGTTGATGAAGTTGCCCAGGTCGCTGAATTCGTTGTCCGCCACGTCCGCGACTGCCGTCGGCTGGCCGCCCAGCGTCGCGCCGGTCGGGTTGCTCAGTGTCAGGTTGATCGTCTTGACCGCCAGGCCCGCGGTGGTGTTGTCGTGCAGCGTGACCTGAACCGTCGCGCTCGTCTGGCCGGGCGCGAAGGTGACGAGGGTGCCGCCCGCGGCGTAATCTGTGCCCGGTGTCGCGGTGCCGCCGCCGGCGTTTACCGTCACCGTCGTGATGCCGTTGGCCTTGCCGCCGCGCGTCACGCTGACGGTAACGGCGGGGTCGTTCTCGTAGGCGTAGAAGGTCGGGGCCGCGAACTGCACCGTCGCTGGCCCGACCTCGTAGGCGCCCAGGTCCGGGGCGCCGTCGTTGCGCGGCCGGTTGTCGCGGTCCACCGTGACGCCCACGTTGGCGCCGGCGTCGATGGCCGGCGAAGTCGCCTGCAAATGGTAGTCCTCGGCGGGGGCGCCCGGGGACACGAAGAAGACGTTGGCGACCGCCAGGCTCGGGTTGTAGCCGTTGATGTTGCCGCCGCTCATGCTGCCGGGGCCGGAGGTCGTCGTGTTCGGGGCGGTGTTGGCGGCGAACATGACCCTGGTCAGGTTGACGGTGCTGCCGGCGAACGCCTGCACCGCCCCATTGCTCGTCGGGCTGGCGTTGTTGGCGATGATGCTGTACGAGAGATTGGCCGTCGTCGAACCAGTCGGCGTGCCCGTCGCGATCAACAGCAGCGCGTTGCCGTAATACAGGTTCTTGCCGAGGTTGTTGCTGGCGATGGTTGAGTAGTAGATTGTCGTCGGCTCGCCCTGGATGAACAGGCCGCCGCCGCCGCCGCCCAGCCCGGGGTCGCCGCCGCCAACGAACTCCACGGTGTTGTCCGCCACCACGGTGTCGATCAGCGTGGCCGTCTGCGGCGCCGCCTGCAGGCGCTCCAGGTACAGGCCGCCGCCGAACGCGCTGCCCGCGTAAGCGTTGGTGCCGACGCCGCCGCGCGCGTGGTTGCCGATGACGCTGACGCGGTTCAGGGCGATGCTGCCCTCGGTCGCGGCGATGCCGCCGCCGCCGGCGTTGCCGCCGTTGAGGCCGGTGCCGCCCTGGGCGATGTTGGCCGTCAACGCCGCGTCGGCCAGGTTCAGCGCCGCGCCTTCGACGTAGAAGCCGCCGCCGTAACCACCGCCGCCGTAGTTCTTCGACGTACCGCCCAGCGCCAGGTTGCTCGTGGCCGTGACGCCGTCCAGGTTGACGCTGCTCTGCAACTGAAGAGCGGCGGCGCCGCCCAGGCCGTCGGCGCGTTCTCCGTCGCTGGTCTGGCCGCCGCCGGCGCCGCTGCCGCCGGTCGCGACGTTGCTGGTGAAAACGACGGGCCCGGCAGAATAGACGTTGGTGTGGTCGGTGTCCAGACCGCCGCCCAGGGCGGCGCCACCGCGCACCGCCCCCTGGCCGCCGCGCGCCTGGTTACCGGTGAACGTCACTGTGTCCAGCACGACCGTGGCCGCGTAGCGCACCGCCAGGCCGCCGCCGACGCCGCCGCCGCCGTACGCGCCCGTGGAGTTCTCGCCCATCGCCACGTTGTTGCGGAAGATCACGTCGCGGAACGTCTGCACCACGGGCTGGTCCTGCTGGTCGCCGAGGTCGATGAAGGCGCCGCCGCCGAAGCCGAAAATGGCGCCGTCGCCGGTCTGCTTCGGGTTGCCACGGGCCAGGCCGTTCTGGATCGTGACGTTCTCCAGCGTGACCCCGGCCGCGGCGCCGGTGCTGGTGCCGAGCACCAGCAGACCGCGGTGCGTGCCCTGGCCGTCCAGGATGGTCGGGTTGGCCGTCGCGTTGGGGGGCTGGCTCCAGTTGGCGGCGTTGTAACCGCCCAGGATCGTCACCTGCTTGTTGAGCACCACCGCCACGGCGGTGGCGCCGAGGCTGGCGCTGCTCACGTCGGCGGCGGCGTTGTAGGCGTAGGTGCCGGCCGCGACCTCGATGGTGTCGCCACTGGCCGCCGCCCGGTTCAGCGCGTACTGGATCGAGGCGAAGGGGTTCGCGGCGCCGCCGTGCCCCGCCGCATCGGCGCCACCGGGGGCGACGAAGTAGACGGCCGGCACCGTGCGGTCTTCCAAACGTTCCAACGTCAGACGGGTCAGCTGGGGACGGGTCAGCTGCGCGGGGCGGGGATGGCGACGCCAGAATCCGTTCCAACTACGCAGAAAGGCCATGAACCAAACTCCTTCGGCGACGAACCGCCAATCCGGTCTTTCTGCCGCTTGCGGCTTAGCGCGCTTCCGCCAAGCCGCAAGCGGCAGAAAAGCAGGTTCGCTTGCCGCGCCACCGTGCGTGGCAAGCCCCGGCCGCAACAAAGAACCACGTCCGCTCCGATTGCACAAGGCGGTTTTCCCGACCCCCTGCCGGCCTTGCCCAGCTTCCCCAACCCGGGAGCTGACCGCGAAAAAACCAGGAAAAACGCGGTCGCCAGCTCCTCCGTTCGTGGACGCCCGTATAATCCCCGTGACGAGCGCGAGGGCCACCTGCACGAGTTGGATTTTGTTGCCCCGGTCGCTGGCTCAACCTAAACTTCGGCATGGAAACAGGTGGACAACACCTCCCCCCTCGACCCCTCTTCAGGGATGTCGAGGCCGCCGGAGGGACTCGGCCCGGCGCTCATCCCAAATGGTGCTGTTCCCTTCACCCGGGCAGACCGTGCCCGCGCTTGCGTGGCGCGGCGGTTGCCTCGACAATGGCAGTCCCCCCAACGCCATGGTAAAATGATGCTGTCACCACGGACGCGGTGGCGTCGGCCGTGTGCCGCCGCGCGAGTGTGTACCGCCCGGCGTCTGCTCCCGGTCGCGCCGCCGGCGCTACAGGAGAGTCCCTTGAACCGCTCACGTCACCCCTCGCGTTTCTGGCCCGCGGTCGAAGAACTCGAATCCCGGCTGGTGCCGTCCGGCGACCCGACGCCCTACGAGCAGTTGCTGCTGGAGGAACTCAACGACGCCCGCGCCAACCCGGCCGCCTACGGGGCCGCGATCGGCCTGAACCTGTCGAGCGTGGCGCCGTCGCAGCCGTTGGCGTTCGACCCGCGCATGGTGGCGGCGGCGGAGTATCACTCGCAGGACATGAACGCCAATGCCTACTTCGCGCACACGTCGCCAGACGGCGCCACCCCCGGCGACCGGTTGACCGCCTACGGCTTTCCCTGGCTGAGCTACGGTGAGAGCATCGCCGCGGGCTACCCGAACACGGCCGCGGCGCTGGAGGGCCTGATTATCGACACCGGTGTGCCGGACCTGGGGCACCGCGTCCAGTTACTGGCGATGACCTCCGAATTCCAGAGCCAGCAGGAGGTCGGCATCGGCGTGGTGCTGGGCGGCACCGGGCCGTACCAGAATTACTTCACGATCGACACGGCGGTGACCAATGACACGCAGCCGTTCCTGACGGGCGTGGTCTTCAACGATGCCAACCACAACGGCAAGTACGACGTGGGCGAGGGGCTGGGCGGCGTGACGGTGAGCGTGGCGGGCGTCGCCTCGACGACGACCTTCACCGCCGGCGGCTACAGTTTGCAGCTGCCGCCGGGTGCGTACCAGGTGACGTTCAGCGGCCCGGGGCTGCCGTCGGCGATCACGCGGGCGGTGGCGCTGGGCACGCAAAACGTGCGGCTGGAGATCACGCCCTCGACGCCCTCCGTCGAGACGGCGGCGCAGGAAGCCGCCTGGGTGGCGCAGCAGTATCAGACACTGCTGCACCGCGCCGGCAGCCAGGCGGAGATCAACGCCTGGGTGAACGTGCTGCTGGCCGGCGCGCCGCAGTCCAGCGTAACCGCCGCGTTTCTGGCATCGACGGAGTTCGCCAACGTGAGCGCCGCATGGGTGCGGCAGCAGTACACCGATCTGCTGAAGCGTCCGGCGAACGCCACCGAGGTCAACGCCTGGGTGGCCGACATGCAGCAGGGCACGCCGGCGGAGCAGGTGTCGGCCACGATTGTGGGCAGCCTGGAGTATCAGCGGTTGCAGTGGGGTCAGTGGGTCACGCAGGCGTATCAACAACTGCTGAAGCGCAATCCAAACGCCAGCGAGGTGACCAGCTGGACGAACGCCCTGCAGGCCGGCACGACGCGCGCCGCCATGACGGCGGCGATCGCGGCCAGCCCGGAGTACGCCGCGGACCTGGGCGGTGGCGGCCTCTCAATCTGGCTGTCCGCCGTCTATGGCGATTTGCTGGGCCGCGGCGCCACGGCGAGCGACCTGGCCGCCTGGGGACCGATGTTGCAGGGCGGGGCGTCGAAGTACAGTGTCGCGCAGTTGATCGCGCAGAGCCCGGAGTTCCTGTCCGACCAGGCGCGGCCATATGTGCAGGGGCTGTATCAGCGACTGCTGGGCCGCAGCGGCAGCAGCGCCGAGGTATCGGGCTGGGTGAACGCGATGATGGCGGGCCTGACGCCGGAAGTCGTGGCGGTCAACTTCGTGCTCAGCAACGAGTATTATCAGCGGGCGCTGCGGAATGCGTGAGCGCTGCCGGACAAGATCTATCCCCTTTTACGTTTCGCGCGCCCGAACAGCGCGAAACGTAAAGGGGACACCAAACAATCAACCGCCGTCCCCAGCGAATGCCCGGTTGTTCCACGTAACGGTAAACCAACTCCACGACCGGCAGCCACACCAGCACGGCCATCGCCGCGCGGAGCCCGACGGCCCCGTGATCCGGGACCAGCAGTTCCGCCAGTGCCAGGCCCGGCACGTGCAGCAGGTAGATGCCATAACTGCGGCTGCCGAGGTAGAGCAGCACCCGGTCGTAAACTCGGTGGACGTACAGCAGCTGCCGGTCCAGGCTCGCCAGGCCCACCACCACGAAGAAGCACCCGCCACAGGCCGCCATCACCACGAGGTAGCCCGGCGTCCGCGGCACGCGCTGGATGTGCTGCAACGTGAAGCACGTCATCAGGCCGAATGGCACGAGCAGGCAGGAGTACAGGACAGCGCGCTGCACCGGGCGCGGCCAGTGAGTCGGGGCGAAGTGCTGGCGCGTGGCGTAAAACAGCGCCACGCCCAGAACGACGAAATCAAAGGACCAGGCGGCGGGGTAGCTCAGGGCCGCGGGCGTCAGCCGGCGCAGCGGCCCCCACACCAGGGCCAGGCGCAGGCCGAACGCGATGACCGCGTACAGGCCGAGGAAGCACGTCAACTGCGGCCGCACATGGCCCCGACAGAGCCGGCCCAGCAGCAGCACCAGCGCCGGGGCGATGAGGTAAAACTGCTCCTCCACCGACAGGCTCCACGCCACGCCGTGGCAGCGGATCGGCGGCCGCGTGGCGGCCGCCACGTTGTAGACGCCCAGCAGAATGGCGGGCCACTGTTCCAGCAAATCCGGCCAGGGGTGTGACTCGCCCGCGGTCACGGCGTTGGCCAGGGCCGCCGCGGCGAAGAAAACGAGCAAGGTCGGCCACAGCCGGGCGACGCGCCGCAGGTAGAACTGCCACAGACTGCCGCCGCCGACGTGGAAGGAGCGAATGACCACGTAACCGCTGATGACGAAGAACAGCTGGACGCCCAGCCAGAACGGCACCTGACGGCGATCCAGGCCGCAGTGCGCCAGCCCGTCCCCAGCCAAATGGGCCGTCAGGTCGGTGTGGGCGCAGAGTACGGCGAGGATGGCGTAACCGCGCAGACGCTCGATGTCCAGGATGCGGCCGCGTCCTTGCTCGACCCGCGCTGCCATCCGACAGGACTCCCGTTCCTGAGGTGCCGGCGATAGAACAACCGGTATCTGTTACCCATGACGGAAGGGGCGCTCATGGACTGGTGGGGCTGGCTCGGTGCGGTGGGGCTGCTGGCCGGCTTGCTGGCGCTGGCGTGGCGGCCGCTGCGTCGCTTCGGCAGGGCCGTCCACCTGGAGCGCGCCCGCGAGTCGTTTCGGTTACAGCGGCCGCGGCTGGAGGAGCTGTTTCTGCAAGCGGCGGCCGCGTCGGGCAAGCCCCGCGGCCTGCGCTGGAAGGCGTGCGACTGGGAGCCGGGCGTCGAATTCGCCCGCGAGCGCGCCACCGGCCAGATCGCGGCCCTGGTCGGCGTCACCATTCAGTTCGAGGCCGTCGAGGGCGGCGACATGGAAGGGCTGCCGGCCGTGGGCAACCTGCGTAACGCCTCGGGGGTGTTCTTCTTCCAGGGCGGCCACTGGCACACGGTCGGCAAGGCCGTGTTCAACATGAACCCCAACGAGGCCATCGAGCATTTCCGGCAGCAGTACGAGCGCATCGACGCCACCTGAGCCCGGGCCGCAGGTTAATCCCCGGGCGGCAAAGAAAAAAGACGAAACCGCGCGGCCGCGCGGTGACTCTGGTTGGTGCGGCTCGTCCGGTCTTCATCGTGGGGCAGACATTCCTGTCTGCCAGTCCCTCGGCAGACAGGAATGTCTGCCCCACGACCAGGACGGTGGACCCGTAGCAATCCGGTCGCCGACGTGGCACAATGGCAGAACGCCGGCGACTTCGGGGCCGCTGCCACTTTCACGCCCGGGGCAATCCGCCGCGTCCCCGCATTCGTCTATGGGGTGAGGGTATGAGCGAACTGGCTGTCGGCACCCAGGCGCGGAAAACCTTGACCGGAGCAGTCACCTCCGACGATGACTTCCTCCGCGCCTTCAACGAGGTGCGCGCCGAGCTGGTCAGCACGCTCTACTTCGTGCTCGGCAACCACGAGGACGCCCAGGACGCCGCCCAGGATGCGTTCCTCAAGTGCTGGCGCTCGCGCGCCGGTTTGACCGAGGTGCGCAACGTGCGTGCCTGGATCTTCCGCGTCGGCCTGAACACCGCCAAGGATCTGCAGCGCAGTGCCTGGCGGCGGCGGTCCCGGCCGCTGGCCGAGAACGTGGATGCGACGCTGCCCGGGTTGGTGGCGGCGTCGCCGGCGGACGCTGTGGAGGAGAAGGAAGCGCTGCAGCAGTTGCGCACCGCCTTGCTGGACCTGCGGCCCGAGGAAAAGGCGGTGTTCCTGTTGCGGCAGAACGGCGACCTGACTTATGAGGAGATCGCCGAGTTGCGCCGCTGCCCGGTGGGCACGGTCAAGACGCAGATGCGGGCCGCCCTGCAAAAACTTCGTCGGGTGCTCAAGGACAAGTGAGTCGCCATGTTTGCGTGCAACGATTGTCGCGACCTGTTGCTGGACCATGTGTACGGCCTGCTCGACGGCGCCGAGGCGGACGCCCTGCGCGACCACCTGGCCGCCTGCGCCGACTGCCGCGCCGCCCAGGCCGCCGCCGCGGGGCAGCAGCACCTGCTGGCGAAGGCCGCCCAGGTTTACGCGCAGGTGCCCGCCTTCCAGGCCCCGGCCGCCGACACCGCCGTGACTGCCGCGGCACCGACCCCGCAGCCAGTGCCCGCCGTCCCGGTTCCGGCAACGCTGCCGCTGTCCGCCGCGCCGCCGCGCCGGCGCCGCTGGCTGGCCGTCGCCGCCGGCATGGCCGCCGCGGCCGCCGTGGTGCTCGCGGTCTGGGCGTGGCGGCAGTATGACGCAGGGTTGCACCGCCATGAGGCCGACCTGGCCCGTCTGCGCAAGGAAGCGGCCGGCGTGGAGGATCGCTACGCTCAGCTGTGCAAATCCTTCGATGTGCAACAGGAACAGGCCCCGGCGCAGGTGCGGCGGCAGTTCACGCATCTGCAAGTGCTCGGTCCGGGCGACTACCAACCCGGCGCCGCCAACACCTACCATGTCGTAACCGAGGACGTGCGGCACCAGCCGCGGCCGGCGCGCGTGACCGTGCGGCTGCTACGGCCGGCGGACACGAAGGTACTGTACGCCCGCGCCTACCATAGCCTCGGCGCCGTGGACGTGGTGGTGCCCGGCCACCTGACGGCGGCTCCGGACGCGCCGCCGTTGCTGGTCATCGAGGCCCAGCCCGACGCGGCTGCGAAGCCCGAGGAAGTCCGCCAACTCCTGCCGGTCCTGAAGCCCGCCCACGTCACGCACGTCGTGCTGAACAAGACCGTCTTCCACCCCGGCGAGGAACTGTTCTTCCGCACCCTGACGCTGGAGCGCTTCAGCCTGCGGCCGCCAGCCGGCGCCGCGGAGGAGTGCGAGCTGGATGTGCAACTGCTGGGGCCGAACGGCCAGGTGGAGCGGCGCATCGCCCGGACCACCAGCAAGGGCATCGCCAGCGACAGCTTCCGGCTGCGCAGCACCCTGCCGCCGGGCACCTACACGCTGCGCGTCGGGCCGGCCGGGCCCGCGCCGGACGGCCGCGTTTTGTTGCCGGCCCAGCGGCAGCTGACGGTGCTGCACCTGGAGCAGCCGCAGATTCTGGTGGAGCGCGGCCAGTATGGGCCGAATGAGCAGGTCAAGGGCATGGTCTATGGCGGTTTCAGGGCCGGTGTGACCACGGCCGGGCAGCCCGCGCTGGTCCAGGCGACGGTCGCAGGCCAGCCGGTCAGCGTCAACGGCCAGCCGCCCGGTCAGCCCGCCTCGATCAAGATGGACGCCAGCGGCAAGGCGCCGTTCCACCTGCAGATTCCCCCCCAGGTGAAGAAGGAAACCGAGGCGGTCGTCAAGGCCACCTTCGGCGACAAGAACAAGGCGGAGGTGCAGCAGTCGGTCAAGGTGGTGCCGGCGCCGGTGGACGTGCAGCTGTTCCCCGAGGGCGGCGACCTGGTGCCGGGCGTGCCCAACCGCATTTACTACCGCGCCCAGACGGCCGACGGACTGCCTGCCCAGGTCGAGGGCAAGCTGCTCGACAGGCGCGGCGCCGAACTCGCCCACTTCAAGACCCCGCCGGCCGGTATGGGCGGGTTCGGCGGGCTCGGCGGCACCAACCCCGGTCTGGGCTCTTTCCAGATGACGCCGCCGGCCAGGACGGCAGGCAACGCCCTGGACCGGGCCGAAGTCGAAAAGAAGGCCGAGAAGAAAAAGGCGACGGCAGAAGATGTGTTCAAGCTGGTGGTGACCTCGCCGCAGGGCGTCACCTGCCGGGATGAGAAAATGCCGGTGCAGGCCAACGGCGTCGCGCTCCGGGTGGACGAACCAGTGTGCCGCGAGGGCCAACCACTGACGGTACACCTGCGCGACCCGGACCACGGCCGGCCGCTGCTGGTGGCGGTCGTGTGCCGCGGCCGGCTGGTGGCGCAGCAACACGCCGTGGTGCCGGCGGACGGCGCGACGGTGCGTCTGACCCCGCCGCCGGGCGTGCGCGGCGTGCTGCGGCTGACGGTCTACGGTGTGGAGGCGAAGGGACTGCGGCCGCTCGCGGAGCGCCTGGTGTACTGCAAGGCAGCGGCGCCGCTACGGTTGACGGCCACCAGCCTCAACGCTCCGCCCGACGGCTTTTTCCAGCACGGGCAGGAGGCCGCGTTGAAGATTCATGCGTCCGATGCCAGGGAAGCGACAGTGCTGGCCGCGGTGCTCGACGACCGGCTGAGTCGCGCCGGCGAACCCGGCATCGATCCCCCCGCGGCGTTCTTCTACCTGGCGACCGAGCTGGGGCAGCCGGAGGCCCTGGAGGACGCCGAGGTGCTGCTGGAAGATGGCCCGAAGGCAGAGCAGGCGCTGGACCTGTTCCTGGGCACGCAGGGCTGGCGGCGCTTCCCGCACGCAGGGACGACCACCGAACTGGCCCTGTTGACGGCGGACAACGGCGACCGCGTTGAGGCCGCTTACCGCCAGGCCGTGGAGGCCCGACGCCAGCAGGATTGGGAGGAAGCGGAGCAGGAGCGCACCGTCCTGCAACAGGAACGGCGGCGGCGGGCGGCGGCGGCCCAGGACGCCGCGGAGGCGCTGGCGGAGTACCAGGCACTGCCGCGGCACTACGGTAGCCTGGCCGCGGTGGGGGCCATCGCGGTGCTGTTCATGGTATTCGTGCTCGGCGTGCTGGCGGCGCTGGCACAGACGGCGCGTGGCCGGCCGCTGTCGCGGGTCGCCCTGGGCGGCGCCTGTGGGGCGCTGCTGCTGGGCGTGGGTGTGTACGTCGCCACCCTGGACCTGCGCGGCGGCGACCGCTGGGACACACCCCAGGTCGCGGCGGCGCTGCTGCGGCACCCGTGGTCGGAATTGCAGCGGCCCGAAGCGCCGCCGCTGGCCCCGAGGCTGGGGGAGGCCCCGCCGCAGGTGGTGCGGTCGCTGGCGGAGCGCGACCGCGCGAAGCACGATCAGAACGCGGTTGCGAAGGACGACCGCTTCCTGCCGGTCCCGCCCGCGGCGGCGTTCGACGCCCGGTTACGGCAGCAGAACCGGGGCGCCCAGTTGGCCATGAGCGTCGCCGCCCGGGCGCACGCCGACCGCAACATTCGTCCGGAAGCGAAGAGCGACAAGAAGGGCGGGTTCGGCAAGGGCAAGAGCAAGAACGCCACGCCGCCGACGGCGCCGGCGGCACCGGGCCTTGGCGGCCTGGGCGGCGGCAGGTGGGAAGGGCAGACGGGTGGTGGCGGAGTGGACAGGGCGCCGCGGCAGTACACGTATTCTGGCAAGGGGCCGGTGACGGATCTGCTGTTGTGGCAACCGGCGCTGACGCTGACGGACGGCAGTGCGGTGGTGCGCTTCCCCTTGCCGCCGACGCCCGGCGTCTACCGGGTGCTGCTCTACGGCAACACGCCCGATGGCCGCCTGGGCTTCAGCCAGCGCCGCCTGGAGGCGAAGTAGCCCCAAGCACCCGGACGGGGTAGCGGGTGACAACAGGCTTGGGAGAGTCACCTGGCCACGTGGCCACATGGCGCGCCCCTCACCGAGCCCTGCGCGGCAACCAGCGGCAACGCCTGACCCCAACCCCAGACGACAAGCGCTGCTCAACCACCCCGTCCTACTGCTTGGAGCCTGTTGCCCTTGGGTGTAGCGGAAGTCGCCAGACTTTCGTGCGGTGCTGCTCGGAAGTCTGGCGACTTCCGCTACACCCACCTTGAGTACCACTCTCGAGCGGTTCCCAGTCGCGTGGACCACAAACCGTGGCACGGCTCTCCAGAGCCGTGGTGGAAACCGCACGGCTCTCCAGAGCCGTGCCACCACGAAGCGGGCCTTGAGCAGGCCACCCGCCAGCAGGTGGGCGATCCACTGGCAGTCCTTGGTGCGGGTCCGACGCTAACGCGGGCTCAAGGCACCAAGCGATTCAAAGACGACCTCCCCCAGGGCCGGTGGCGGTCCGTTAGCATAGGCCCACTCGCCCCCATTTTCATGATCTCTGGGTGCCGCAACGCGGCATGACGACTCTAACCCCAGGGCAGGAAAAGCCAGGGCTCTCAGCGTATTTATACCCGAAGAACTCCGCGAATTACGCCAACTGGCGGCCCAGTGGGGAACAATTGTCTCCAGGAGGGCTTTCGGCGCCGCGGGGCCGGGCCGGCGGTCGATTTCCGGGCCCTGGAACAACTGGCCGAGGGCGCCGCCCCGGGAGTCACTGAGGGCACGCTGCAACTCCTCCTGTCCCGATTTATCGGTTCGCGCCCCAGTGCCCAGCGCGAACCGATAAATCAGGAGCTGGGAACCGCTCCAAAGCCGCCAGCGGTAGCACAAGGACGAACTCAATTCTCCTCGTACTGCGCGATCCGATTCACCGACTCTTCCAGTTCCTCGCCGGTGTCGTCGGCGAAACGGTACTGCATCAGGAACGCATCCTCGCCACTATCCTCGTAGTAGGCGCGCAGCACCTTGACCGCCTTGAAGCACTGACGGCTGAAGAACAGCTGCGCCGGCAAGTTCGTCTCGCGCACCTCCAGCGTGATGCGCGTGCGGCGATGGCTCGACAGCTTGCTGATGAGCTTGGACACCATCTGCGCCCCGACGCCCTGCCGTCGCCAGGCCGGATGCACCGCGAAGTTCAAAATGTGCAGCTTCGCCTTGTGCAGCTCGTAGATCATGAAGCCGACGACCTTCTCGCCGTGCTCCGCCACCATGCCGATGCAGTTGCGCTGCCGCAGACAGCGCAAAAAATCCTCCTCCGTCCAGGGAAACTCGAAACTTTGCTGTTCGCTCTGCAGCACCTCGGGCATGTCCCGCCGGATCATCCAGCGGATATGCACGCGAACCTGTTCCTTCTCTGTTCGTCCCGTGCTCATGTTTTGACGGCCTCCTCCCCTCGCCACGGTGCGCGCAGCCCCTCCGTGGGTGCGAGCGCGTCCGCAGTCACCTGTGGTTGACGTTCCGATGTGACCAACCGACCAAGCAAGTTCCGGATGGGGGTGCTCTGGGATGCGGCCGGGTCCGTGGCGTCTCCGCGGCTTCACCGTTGCCCAAACCACCGCCGGATATTAGCAACGTGTTATGTCGGGCTCAAGGCCAAGACGGATCCCTTCCGTGGGGCAGGCAGGAATGTCTGCCCCACGATGGCCGCGACGGAAGAAAGTGGGGGAATCCTTCCCCCGGTGGATCAGCCGTCATGGCTGCCAGACACGTGGAGATTCCCTTCCCCTGTCCCCAGCCATCCTGGCCAGTCTCCCCGCGGGGGGCGCGATTGTGTAGATTGGTGAAGAGCATATCCACCTTCCCCCCCTTTGGCAAAGAAATCTTTCTGAAAATGTTATAATTGACGTTTGTTTAATTGTTGTTTCGTTCACGGTCGCACGCGGATGCCCTGGGGGGTGACGCGCGGCAAGTCCGGCATAGGCCCCGGGTTGGGCGTGCCGGCGTGCAGCACCGTGTACAGCGTGGCATCGTGCCCCTGGTCGGAGCGCGCCGCCGTCCGCGTCACCTGGAGACCGGCCACCTGCGGCATCAACTTCAGGGACAGCGACCGGGTCTGGCCAGCCGGCAGCACCGACAGTAGCCAGTACACGGTGCGCGTCTCGGCCACGTAACTGCCGCTCTCATCGGCGCTGACGAACCGCATGCCGTCCGGCAACGTCTGGCTGACGCGGACGTTGTGAGCGTTGATGCGGTCGCGGTTGACCAGTTCCAGGCGGTACTCGTGCTCGCGGAACAGGTCCGGCCGCACCGGCCCGGTCTGGCGGAGCCGCAGCCGCGGCTCGGTCACCTGCACGATGGTGCGCGTCGTGACCTGCTGGCCCTCCTTCGTCGTCACCAGCGCTTCGTTCACCTGATGGCCCAGGTCGATAGCGACCGTCTCCAGGTCGAACTGCTTGGTTTCGCCCGCGGCCAGCGCGATGGGCTTCATTTCCAGATCGCGGCCCGGCGCCTGCGTGCCTTCCAGGCCCGGAGGCAGACGGTTGCAGAGCGTCAGGTCCGTCAGCGGCGCGGTGCCGTTATTGGTGATGCAGATGTGGAACGTCGCCTTGCTGCCGATGGGGACGATGCTCGGCCCGGTGACGTTCAACAATAACTGCGGCCCGGTGACCGCGGTGTGCAGGCCCTTCGAGACGGTCACGGTCAACGTGGCGTCGCCCTGCCAGTCGGCGACGCTGGTCGGCTGCACCTCAACGAACACGCGCACCTCCGCGCCCGGGGCCAGGTTGTCGAAAACCCACGCCAGCCGGTCGCCGTGCTTCGCTGCGGGCGGCCGGGCGCTCAGGAAGCTTGTGGCCGCCGGCAGCCGGTCTTCCAGGCGCACCTGCTGCGCCGCCACCGGGCCGATGTTGCGCACGATGATCTCATACGGAAACGCTTCGTGCAGCCGCACGGTCGTTGGCCCCTTTTTCTCCAGGGCCAGCATCGGCGTCAGGGCTGCGTTGCCGGGTGGCGCCGCCAGCAGGGCCGGACGCTCGACGACCGTGGCGACCGGCTGCACTGGCGGCGTGGTCTGTCGGGACTGCGGCGTCAGCAGGCGAAACGCGGGCGGCCGGGCCGGCGGCGCCGGCCGGGTCGCTTCCGGTATCGACAACGGCGGCACCGGCAATCCCACATCCGGGAACGCCGGCACTGGCAGCGGGGGCGATTGCTGGGCGGAGCCGGTGAGCGGCGGCATTTTGGTTACGGGCAGCCCGGTCGATTGTTTGGGCACGATCACGGGCGTTGTTTCGACGGGCGGCAGATCCGGCATCTGGGCCGCCAACCGCAGGGCGGCCAGCAGCACCAGACCGGTTGTGAGCACGACCACAGGCACATGGCTTTGGCGCACGGTGCCCTTCCCCCGTTGGGCGTTGGAACTACCGGACAAGACCTACATGTCCGGCGAGCGGCGCGGCGTCAGCCCGCCGCTGATAACGAGTTACCGGCGGGCTGACGCCGCGCCGCTCGCCTGCTGTCCGATAGCGCGTTAGCTGTCTTCCAGCCGATACTTCCCCCGATACTGCTCGGCCGGATATTTCTTTTCGTTCTTGACCATCTTGGCGGTCATGGCGTCGCTGAGGTCGATGCCGAGCACGTTGCACAGGTTGAACAGGTGCCCGGCCACGTCGGCGATCTCGTCGGCAACGGCCTCACGGTCCTTTGGGTTGTCGATGACGCGGCGCGACGCCTCGCCATCGACCCAGAGGAAATGCTCCATCAACTCGGCCGTCTCGACGGCCAGGCCCATGACGAGGTTCTTGGGGTTGTGGTACGGTCCCCAGGCGCGCTCGACGCTGAAGCGACCGATGAGGGCCTTGAGTTCCGCCACGGTGGTGCTGCTGTCAGGCATGGGTGTAGGTTCCTGGGGCCGGGCGGCCGCGTCCCCGTGGGCGGCAGCCGAACCGCGTCGTTTGTTCGAGTTCGATGGAAGTGGGCGGCACTATAGCGAGCGGCGCGGCGCTGTCAAGACGACTCGCCGCGTCAGATGGGTTGCAGTCCGCTAAGAACGTTCGGAAGCAAGGAGTGCCTCCGAGCCGCGCACGGAGCGTACGCGCGGAGTAAGCAGGCGCCCGCGGAGGCGCTGGCAGCATCCCACTCACCCCCGATTCTACCCCTTTCCCGCACCCCGTTGGTATGATACAGAACGGGCATACGGCGGGGACCGCTGGTGTGGTGAGGAGCAAGCAGTGCTTCGCGAAGAGCAGATCGACCTGCGGCGGCAGCGCGGCCTGGAAGGCAAGTTCCGCATCCAGAACCTGGGGCGCAACCGCGTCTTCAGCGACTACCAGGTCACCAATCCAACCAGCGGCGGCCAGTACCGCGTCAGCATTCGCGGCTTCGAGGTTGGCGACAACCTGTGCGAGTGCCCCGACTTCAAGACCAACACGCTCGGCACCTGCAAGCACATTGAGGCCGTGCTGGCCACGCTCAAGGCCGAGGCCCCCGCCCAGCTCCGCCAGCGCAAGGCCGCTGTCACCCGTCCGGAAATCTATCTGCACTACGGCGAACAACTGCTGCCGCGTCTGCACCTGCCGCCGCGCCATTCCGACAAGCTCCGCACCCTGGCCGACGAGTTCTTTACGCCGGCCGGCCTGTGGAAGGGCGGCGACCGCTACGACCGCCTCATCGCCGCCGTCGAGACGGTGCCCGAACAGGTCACCATCTTCTCCGACGCGATGGAGTTCATGGAGCGCGAGATCGAGCGCCGCGAGATGGCCGAGCGCGAGCGGCAGATGGTCGCGCAGCTGGAGCGCGGCGAACTGGACCTGCCGCTGCTCAAGGTGCCGCTGTATCCGTATCAGATGCGTGGAGCGCTGTTCGCGGCCTACCGCGGCCGCTGCATCCTCGGCGACGACATGGGACTCGGCAAGACGCCGCAGACGCTGGCCGCCGCGGAATTGCTCGCGCGCGAGCGCGGCATCGAGCGCGTGCTGGTGGTGGCGCCGGCGTCGGTGAAATATCAGTGGGAGACGGAAATCCGCAAGTTCACCGAGCGCAGCGTGCAGGTGATCGAGGGCGGCAACAAGGCCCGCCAGGCCCAGTACACGCAGCCGACGTTCTACCGCCTCATCAATTATGAACTGGTGCTGCGCGACCTGGACGAGCTGAACGCCTGGCACCCGGACCTGATCGTGCTGGACGAGGCCCAGCGCATCAAGAACTGGGAGGCGAAGGTGTCGCGGGCGGTGAAAAAACTGCGCAGCCGTTACGCCCTGGTGCTGACCGGCACGCCGCTGGAGAACAAGCTCGAAGAACTGTACAGCATCGTGCAGTTCGTCGATGACCGCCGGCTCGGCCCGGCGTTCCAGTTCCTTTCGGAGCACCGCGTCCTCGACGCTGACGGCAAGCTGATCGCCTACCGCAACCTGCACAAGATCCGCGAAAAACTGGAGCCGATCTTCCTGCGCCGCACCCGCGCCGAAGTGCTCAGCCAGCTGCCGGAGCGGACGCAGAACGTCGTCTACGTCGAGCTGGCCGACGCCCAGCGCGGCCCCTACGCCGACCAGCAGGCCACGCTCACGCGCCTCGTCCACAAAAAATATCTCTCGGAGGTGGACCGCCGCAGAATCCTGTGCGCCATCGTCAACATGCGCATGCTCTGCGACAGCACGTTCCTGTTCGACAAGCAGACGAACGTGTCGCCGAAGCTGGAGGAACTGACGGAACTGCTGAAGCAGCTCATCCTGGAGGGGCCGCACAAGGTCGTCATCTTCAGCCAGTGGGAGCTGATGCTGCAGAAGGTGGCGGAGGTGGCGCAGGGCCTCGGGATCGGCTTCGCGATACTGCACGGCGGCGTACCGGGCAAGGAGCGGCGCGGCCTGCTGGAGCGCTTCCGCGAGGACCCCAACTGCCGGGCGTTCCTGAGCACCGACGCGGGCGGCACCGGCCTGAATTTGCAGGCGGCGGACACGGTCATCAACGTGGACGTGCCGTGGAACCCGGCGGTGCTGGACCAGCGCATCGCCCGCGTCCACCGCCTGGGCCAGCACCGGCCGGTGCAGGTCATCAACCTCGTGACGCGCGGCAGCATCGAGGAGCGCGTGCTGCGGACGCTGACGATGAAGCGGACGCTGTTCGAGGGCGTCTTCACCGGCGGCAGTGACGAGGTCGGCTTCCACGCGCTGGGCCACACGGCGTTCCTGGACACGATGCGGCAGCTGGCGTCCGAGGAGGAGCCGCGGCCGCTGCCGGAGCCGCTGCCCCCGGCGGCCGCGCCACCGCCGCCGGGCGTCGATCCGCGGCAGGTGCTGCTGCAGGCGGGCGTGCAATTTTTGGAGGCGGTCGCGGGGCTGTACGCGGCGCCGGTGGGCAATGGTCAGGCGGCGGACGTGCTGGGGGGGCTGTCGCCGGAGCTGCTGCAGCGCGGGGCGGCGGCGCTGCAGACGATCGTGCAGGGGCTGGGCAAGCCGCGCTCGCAGGAGTCGGACGGGCAGAAGCCCGCGGGGTCTTGATCGAGGTGAAGCAGCACGCTTGCACCGTTCCCTTGGTGTGCCAAACATTCCCCTGCTACATTGCAGCGCGGCCAGCCATCAACCAGAGTGGGAGATGCGGAAATGAAGGAGACTTTAGCTCCCTTAACACCCCCAACGGCGGAAGAGTTGGAGCAGATGCACGCCCTGTACCGCAAAGGTGGCGAGGAACGCCAGATGGCACCCCAGATCGTCTACGGCGATCCCGCCTGCCCGCGTGGTTGTGAGCAACGGTTGCAGGCGATTGACTTTTGCCTCGAAAAGCACGGCCGTGGGGTTCACGACCCGTTAGTGCGTGCCTGGTGGAGCGATGCGGGAGTTGCCGGGCGCTGTCCGGGCTGCGGGGGCTGGATCCACTTCACCATCGGCGGCAAGCGTGCGATCACCGCGGAGGCGGCGCCGGCGTGCTCGGCCGCCAGGATCATCTTCAGCGCCACCAGCCGGTTCGGCGCGTGCTGCCGGGCCTGGTAGACGACGCCCATGCCGCCGCGGCCGAGTTCGTGCAACAGGTCGTAGCCGGGCACCAGCGCCGGCGGGGCGGGGGCGGACGCCGCCGCCGGGGCCTGGCCCGCGTCCAGGGTGACGCCATCGGCGGGCGGCGTGTCCTGGGCCAGCGTTTGATCGAAGGGCCGGCCGCACACCGGGCACGGCTGCAAGGATGGCGACATGGCGGTTTCCCCTGGAGACTGCTCGGGCTGGATGCTCTCTCCAGGGTAACCAGATCGCGGGCGGGATGTCAGCTATTTTCCGGGCGGGTACGAGGTCGGGGCGCTGTTCCGCGTGCCCAGCGTGCGGCGCTCGCCTGACGGGATGCCGCAGCAGCGCTGATGAAGATTTATGAATATGTCGATTTTCCGCTTGCAATCCGCATCGGCGGACTTATACTCCTCTTCTAACCAAATTGATCCTTGTTTCGCTGCTGGCCAAAGCCCAACCTGTCAACAACTAGGCCGGCGACAACGACAGCCGAATTCCTCGGCCCAGGCGCAATCCGGCGCCGCCCACAACAGGAAGGATGCCCGGTCGTCATGAGACATTTGCCCCCCAAAGTCTTCTTCTGGTGCGCATCCTATTTTCCGGCGTGAGTGCCGGGCTGCCGCCTCTCGCGACGATCCACTATAAACGGTGCAAGCCGTGCTGCGTTTTGGCTGGCGGAATCTCGCCCCAATCGGGAACAAGGCGTCAAGACAATAAGTCGCCTGTCCATGGAGGTCTTCACCATGCGGAACACGTGGTTCGTTTGCTGCGCTGGTTTGCATGGGAGGCTGTTGACCGTTTGTACGATCGCCGCACTCGCCCTCCTGACAAACCGTGCCACCGCTCAACCCATTCACCCAAAGCCGCTGCGGGTGGCGGAGTCGAAGCCGGTGACGGTGAAGGAAGCGCGGTTTGTCGTCGTCGCGCAGACCGATTGGCAGCCGGGGAAGCCGGAGAAGGCGTATCCAACGGTGGCGCCGATCGCCATCCAACTGCACATCACCAACTTGAGCAAGAAAGAGGTTTGTTTTTCAACATTCAACACCTTCGGTCTGCGGCTCTTGACCGAGGACGGAAAGGAAGTGAAGAGACGCGGCAAGTCCAAGGGCGACATTGCCACGGCGCCGGTGGTCCTTCCCGCTGACGTCCCCTACGCCCTCTGCCGTCGCGCGGAGCTGCGCTGGGATGACAACAGCAAGGCTGCCGAACTGGTTTATCACGACGGCACCGGCGCGCAATCGGTGATCGGGCCGCTGCCGCCGGGGCGTTACAAGCTGGTGTTTTGGTATTCTGTTGCGCCTGGCCCACGAGCGAAGCCAAAAGTCGGAGAGGCTCCGGCATGGGTTGGTGAGGTCGTCACCAACGAAGTGCCCGTCGAGGTCGGCGAGGGCACGACGCGCGGGATTAGTAGCGGCGACCTGGAGTTGAGGCCGGCCAGTGCGGCGATCCGCCTCGGCGCATCGAAATCGGTTACGGTGAATGATGCGCAATTCGTCGTCGTCACGGAGCCGGAATGGAAAGCCCAGCCGGACTGGAAGCCGGGCAAGTTCCTCAAGGGGGCGCCGCTAGAAATGCAATTGCGCATCACCAACCTCGGGAAGAAGGACCGGCTCTTCCATACGTTTGACACGTTTGGAGTGCGGGTGTCCACCGCGGAAGGGAAAAAAATGACGCGGGGCAGCGCGCGCAAAGTCACAGTCATCACCAGGCCCATTTTACTTCCGCCGGGCGCCTCGTATGTATTGGGCCACGAACCGGCCTCGAATCGCATTCACCGCCGGGCCGAACTCGATTGGAACGTTATTGCCAAGGAAGCCGAGTTCCGTTATTACGACGGAACCGGATCGGTTCATTTATTTGAACCATTGGGGGTCGGCCAGTACAAGCTGGCTTTTTGGTATGAAGTGAGGCCGCAAGGCCTGTTGAACACCGAGCGGGATCCTGAATCCTGGATTGGGTCGGTCGTCACCGAGGAGATCACGGTTCGCGTGCGCAATCCCTAACGATCAAACGACGATAACGTGTTCGTCGCGGCATCTTTTTCCCCAGGACAAGGAAGGTTGCACCATGAAATTGTGCGAAAAAAGGCGGGCGATCCTCTGGCTTGAACCGCTGGAAGACCGTTAGGTTCCGACCTACCTGACCACGAGTGTTGGCCCATTTGTCGTTCGGGGCCTCAGTGATCAGGGGCGGGTTCCTCAGGTCAATTTTCAACTCACGCCGTCCGTGTTGAATACCTCCGATCGCTATGGACTCAACGGCCGCTGGTACGCCGTGGATTCGTGGGGCACTGCCGAAGTGATCGCGCCGAACGCGGAAGAATGGGCGCTCCTGGCCGCGCAGTTTCCGGGGTGGGGCTTTGCCCAATCGTTGCAGACCCTCGATGACGGCTCGCTGGAGATCAAGTCCAATGAGGCGCTTGGGCCGAGCCGGCAGACGGCAGCGGATCCGCCCGCCGCGGGCGGTTCCTTGTTTTTGCAATACAACCAAAATCCGCAGGGGGTCGCGGCCCCCACCAACCCCGCGCCGACCAACCTGCACTGGATCCAGTTCCTCGTCACCTATAACTGGACGGGCTCCATTGGCCGCGTTAGCGAAATTGACAACGCCGGACAGAACACCCCATGGTATGATGATTTTGGTGGAGCGGCCGACGGCACTGGGTTCGCGGACATTGGCCGACCGCCGGTACAGGCGGACCTGATTAACTTTGAAGCGCACGTGTTTCCTGTCACCCAAAATGCAGCGGGAACCTGGGTGATCTGGCCAGGGGTCGATTGGGGCTGGCACGTGGTCCTGGCGCCGCCACGCGTCGGCGCCCTCGCGCCGGCGGCCGGCGCCACCGGGGGCGGCTACGCCGTCAACATTACCGGCGACGGCTTCACCGATGCCACGGCCGTTTCCTTCGGCGGCCAGCCCGCCACCTCCTTCACCGTCAACTCCGACACTTCCATCACAGCCTATGTCCCTGGCCAAGCTATCGGAATGACCGATGTCGTGGTCACCGGGCCAGGCGGCGATTCGGAGGTTTCTCCGGAAGACCAATTCGCCTACGTCAACGGCGCCCCTGTCGGCACGAGCAACACGGTGATCGCCCCGGAGAATGGTTCCTACACGTTCGCCGCCGCCGACTTCGGCTTCAGCGACCCGAACGACTCGCCGGCTAACAACTTCCAGGCCGTCGAGATCACCACGCTGCCCAGCGCCGGCACCCTCACCGACAACGGCGCGGCCGTCAGCGCCGGCCAGTACGTCAGCGTCAGCGACATCAGCGCCGGCTACCTCGTGTTCACACCCGCCGCCAACGCCTACGGCACGCCCTACGACGGTTTCACGTTCCAGGTGCAGGACGACGGCGGCACCGCCAACGGCGGCGCCGACACCGACCCCACGCCCCGGACAATGACTGTCAACGTCAACCGGCCGCCGACCGCCGCGGACATCGGCCCCGTGACCACCAGCGACCAGCCCGTCATCGTGGACGTGCTCTCCCACTGCGCCGACCCCGATGGCGACAAGCTCACGGTCAGCGGCGTGACGCCGGGCACCTACGGCTCGGTCGGCGTCAACGCCGACGGCACCGTCACCTACTCGCCGGATGCAGGATTCGTCGGCGACGACACCTTCACCTACACGGCCAGCGACGGCCACGGCGGCAGCGCCACCGCCACCGTGTACGTCTCCGTCTACGGCTTCGGCCAGTGGGCCAACTCCGTCATCGATTACAGTTCGCAGGGCAGCAGCACCGACAACGCCGCGACCCAGGCGCTGGGGGCGCCCGACACCTTCGCCTACGGCAACGCCCCGACGGCCTGGTCGGCGTCGTCGGAAGACGGCACGGCCGAGACGCTGACGCTGGGCTATGCCACGGCGGTGTACGCCTCGGGCTTCACGATTCGAGAGACGGACGGCAACGGCTTCGTCACCCAGGTGGACCTGATCGCCACCGACGGCACCGCCCACACCGTCTTTAGCGGCACCGACACCACTCCGGACGACGGCCCGCGCGACTTCACCGTCAACCTCACGAAGCCGACCGACTACCTGACGCAGTCGATCCGCATCTACGTCAGCACCGACAGCGTGCTGGGCAGCTGGGAGGAGATCGACGCCGTGCAGCTGACCGGCGGCACCTTCAAGTCGTAACAGCGACCGCTACGCCGCGAGCGGCGGCCCCGACGGGTTCATGCCTGCAACCCATCGGGGCCGCCGCTTGCGGCGTGGCGGAAACATCACACCCCCGACGGATACGTCTCCGGCACCTCCTCGTGTTCCACCTTCAGGTGCAGCGGGTGCAGCGCCCGCGTGCGGTCGAGGTACAGCAGCGCGTCGTAGCGCCGCGGCAGCACCGTCGGCACATAATTGCCGAACTGCTCGTACTCCGGGTGGTAGACGACGCCGATGGCCCGGTGGCGCGCGGCTCCAGCAATTCGCGCGTCGGGCGGCAGATCCGGCATCTGGGCCGCCAACCGCAGGGCGGCCAGCAGCACCAGACCGGTTGTGAGCACGACCACAGGCACATGGCTTTGGCGCACGGTGCCCTTCCCCCGTTGGGCGTTGGAACTACCGGACAAGACCTACATGTCCGGCGAGCGGCGCGGCGTCAGCCCGCCGGTGATAACGAGTCGGCGAGCGGCGCGGCGTCAGCCCGCCGCTGATAACGAGTTACCGGCGGGCTGACGCCGCGCCGCTCGCCTGCTGTCCGATAGCGCGTTAGCTGTCTTCCAGCCGATACTTCCCCCGATACTGCTCGGCCGGATATTTCTTTTCGTTCTTGACCATCTTGGCGGTCATGGCGTCGCTGAGGTCGATGCCGAGCACGTTGCACAGGTTGAACAGGTGCCCGGCCACGTCGGCGATCTCGTCGGCAACGGCCTCACGGTCCTTTGGGTTGTCGATGACGCGGCGCGACGCCTCGCCATCGACCCAGAGGAAATGCTCCATCAACTCGGCCGTCTCGACGGCCAGGCCCATGACGAGGTTCTTGGGGTTGTGGTACGGTCCCCAGGCGCGCTCGACGCTGAAGCGACCGATGAGGGCCTTGAGTTCCGCCACGGTGGTGCTGCTGTCAGGCATGGGTGTAGGTTCCTGGGGCCGGGCGGCCGCGTCCCCGTGGGCGGCAGCCGAACCGCGTCGTTTGTTCGAGTTCGATGGAAGTGGGCGGCACTATAGCGAGCGGCGCGGCGCTGTCAAGACGACTCGCCGCGTCAGATGGGTTGCAGTCCGCTAAGAACGTTCGGAAGCAAGGAGTGCCTCCGAGCCGCGCACGGAGCGTACGCGCGGAGTAAGCAGGCGCCCGCGGAGGCGCTGGCAGCATCCCACTCACCCCCGATTCTACCCCTTTCCCGCACCCCGTTGGTATGATACAGAACGGGCATACGGCGGGGACCGCTGGTGTGGTGAGGAGCAAGCAGTGCTTCGCGAAGAGCAGATCGACCTGCGCCGCCAGCGCGGCCTGGAGGGCAAGTTCCGCATCCAGAACCTGGGGCGCAACCGCGTCTTCAGCGACTACCAGGTCACCAATCCAACCAGCGGCGGCCAGTACCGCGTCAGCATTCGCGGCTTCGAGGTTGGCGACAACCTGTGCGAGTGCCCCGACTTCAAGACCAACACGCTCGGCACCTGCAAGCACATTGAGGCCGTCCTCGCCGCCCTCAAGGCCGAGGCCCCCGCCCAGCTCCGCCAGCGCAAGGCCGCTGTCACCCGTCCGGAAATCTATCTGCACTACGGCGAACAACTGCTGCCGCGTCTGCACCTGCCGCCGCGCCATTCCGACAAGCTCCGCACCCTGGCCGACGAGTTCTTTACGCCGGCCGGCCTGTGGAAGGGCGGCGACCGCTACGACCGCCTCATCGCCGCCGTCGAGACGGTGCCCGAACAGGTCACCATCTTCTCCGACGCGATGGAGTTCATGGAGCGCGAGATCGAGCGCCGCGAGATGGCCGAGCGCGAACAGCAGCTCGTCGCCCAGCTGGAGCGCGGCGAACTGGACCTGCCGCTGCTCAAGGTGCCGCTGTATCCGTATCAGATGCGTGGAGCGCTGTTCGCGGCCTACCGCGGCCGCTGCATCCTCGGCGACGACATGGGCCTCGGCAAGACCGTCCAGACGATGGCCGCGGTGGAGTTGCTGCAGCGCGAGCGCGGCATCGAGCGCGTGCTGGTGGTGGCGCCGGCGTCGGTCAAGTATCAGTGGGAGACGGAGATTCGCAAGTTCACCGAGCGCGGCGTGCAGGTGATCGAGGGCGGCAACAAGGCCCGCCAGGCCCAGTACACGCAGCCGGCGTTTTATCGTCTCATCAACTACGAACTGGTGCTGCGCGACCTGGACGAGCTGAACGCCTGGCACCCGGATTTGATCGTGCTGGACGAAGCGCAGCGCATCAAGAACTGGGAGGCGAAGGTGTCGCGGGCGGTGAAAAAACTGCGCAGCCGTTACGCCCTGGTGCTGACCGGCACGCCGCTGGAGAACAAGCTCGAAGAACTGTACCTTGGCAGTCGCACTTTTCCGAGTGCTCAAACCGCGAGATTTACGCAGTTTTTCAGCGCTTCGATGAGTTTCAGGAGTTCCGTTGCATCGGCCGACTTGGGTTTAATTAGGGCGTTCAAAGTCGCCCGCCGCAACACGGCAACCATATGACGCAACGACCATTCACTCTCCCAGGGTCCCATCACTTGGCGCAATTCCTCCGCCTCCGGCAACTGCCGACCGGCGGTAAGATACCACACCATCACGACGCTCTGCAACGACCACACCCACGGCGCCACCTTCTCCACCGCTTCCCGACTGTAGTGTTGTGGCGCCTCGAGGTCCAGCACCTGTTTGCTCGCCCGGAACAGTACCTCAATGGACCAGCGCCAGGCGAACTGCGTAATCACCCACCCCACGTCCGCACGCACGTCGGTCGTGAACAGGTAGGCATCGTCCAACTTCCCGTCCGGGTCGCGCACCACCACCACCTGCACCGGCCGCAACCCCAACACCCGCGGCCACACCGCCCGGTAGGCGAACGCCCGCAGGACGCGCTGCTCCCCGTAGACGGTCACCGTCACCGCCTGCCACACCCAGTCCCCGGTGGCCACGCGCTTACGGTCGGCCTTGGCGGCGGCTGCTTTGGGGTTGGGCAGACGCGGCCCCTTCTGCGCCTTGCGGCCGCGCCGGCCGGGCTTGGCCTGAGGCAGACGCGGGTCGTACACGGCCGCGTCGCCGCGCAACCGGCCGACGAAGGTCACGCGCTCGTCCAGGTCCGCCAGCAGCGCTTGGGCCGCGTAAGCGCCGTCGGCCACCAGGGTAAAGCGCCGGCCGGGGAACCAGGCCAGCACTTCGGCGAGCAGCGCGCGCGCCAGCAGTGGGCAGGACGGCTGCGCCTGGCCGGGCCGGTGCAACCGGGCCAGCAAGGGCAACGCCAGGATCGGGGCGTTCGCGAAGGGCAGGCAGACGGCGACGGCGACGACCACCCAGTTGTGCCCCGCGGCCGTGGCGGTGCGTTTGCGGGTCGAGGCGACGGCATCGCGGAACCAGCCGAGGCCCCAGACGTGCTTGCCGCGCTTGTGGGCCAGGGTGTCGTCCACCAACAGCGTGATGGTGCCGCCCAGGTGGAGGCGCGTCAGGATGAGGACGGCGACGTGGTAGGCCAACCCGGTCACGGTCCAGGCGGAGCGCGCAAAGAAGTTGTAGGTGGTGTCCAGGCCGTGGCGCCGGGAAT
This sequence comes from uncultured Gemmataceae bacterium, assembly GCA_963750165.1. Classification (GTDB taxonomy): domain Bacteria; phylum Planctomycetota; class Planctomycetia; order Gemmatales; family Gemmataceae; genus CAVVPN01. The sequence continues at coordinate 914,797 of CAVVPN010000004.1, forward strand.
GGTCCCGCAAGTCTTGGGGTTGGGCGGTGTCGGCGACGCGACAGAGGCGGTGCTGGCCCAGGCACATCACCCAGCCGAGCACGAGTTGGCAGTGGGTGTGGAACGAGGGCAGGGTGAAGGCCGGGGCGAGGGCTTGGACGATGGGCTGGAGAGAAGCTATCATCAGCCACATGAGGGGCTCCTTCCGGCGAGTGCATGGCTTGAGAACCTATGCACAAACTTAGGAGGAACCCCTCTCTCTTTCTGCGACAGCCCCGTGACACTATCGGTGTTCGTCTGTTCATGGAAGCGTGCGACAGTTCAGGTACAGCATCGTGCAGTTCGTCGATGACCGCCGGCTCGGCCCGGCGTTTCAATTCCTGTCGGAACACCGCGTCCTCGACGCTGACGGCAAGCTGATCGCCTACCGCAACCTGCACAAGATCCGCGAAAAACTGGAGCCGATCTTCCTGCGCCGCACCCGCGCCGAGGTGCTCAGCCAGCTGCCGGAGCGGACGCAGAACGTCGTCTACGTCGAGCTGGCCGACGCCCAGCGCGGCCCCTACGCCGATCAGCAGGCCACGCTCACGCGCCTCGTCCACAAAAAATATCTCTCGGAGGTGGATCGTCGCAGAATCCTGTGTGCCATCGTCAACATGCGCATGCTCTGCGACAGCACGTACCTGTTCGACAAGCAGACGAATGTCTCGCCGAAGCTGGAGGAACTGGCGGAGTTGCTGAAGCAACTCATCCTTGAAGGACCGCACAAGGTTGTCATCTTCAGTCAGTGGGAGCTGATGCTGCAAAAGGTGGCGGAGGTGGTGCAGGGGCTGGGCATCGGCCACGCGGTGCTGCACGGCGGCGTACCGGGCAAGGAGCGGCGCGGCCTGCTGGAGCGCTTCCGCGAAGACCCGAGTTGCCGGGCGTTCCTGAGCACCGACGCGGGCGGCACCGGCCTGAATTTGCAGGCGGCCGACACGGTCATCAACGTGGACGTGCCGTGGAACCCCGCCGTGCTGGACCAGCGCATCGCCCGCGTCCACCGCCTGGGCCAGCACCGGCCGGTGCAGGTCATCAACCTCGTGACGCGCGGCAGCATCGAGGAGCGCGTGCTGCGGACGCTGACGATGAAGCGGACGCTGTTCGAGGGCGTCTTCACGGGCGGCAGCGATGAAGTTGGCTTCCAGGCACTGGGCCACACGGCGTTCCTGGACACGATGCGGCAGCTGGCGTCCGAGGAGGAGCCGCGACCGGTGGCGGAGCCGACGGCCCCGACGCCCGCGCCGGCCCAACCGGGCGTCGATCCGCGGCAGGTGCTGCTGCAGGCGGGCGTGCAGTTCCTGGAGACGATCGCGGGGCTGTTCGCGACGCCGACGGGTAACGGTCAGGCGGCGGACGTGCTCGGGGCGCTGTCGCCGGAGTTGTTGCAGCGCGGGGCGGCGGCGCTGCAGACGATCGTGCAGGGCCTGAGCAAACCGCGGCCGCAGGAGCCGGACAGGCAGAAGCCCGCGGGGCCTTGATCGAAGTGAAGAATCCGGAGTAGCCTGCGTGCGTGCCGTGGAGGTGAACTGGCGCACGGAGCCCTTCGGCAAGACGAAACACCGCTACGTCCCGACCGGCGGCGTTGTCGAGATGCACGGTCCTAACTGGCAGGCGCTGCGCCAGCTGCACGCCTGGTAAAACCCCATCCCGATTGCCGGCGAACGCCCATTCACACCTCAACCGCCTGGCACCGGCCGGCCGATAGGTGCTTTGCCCAACCTGCCTGGTTCCCCGCAGTCGGAGACATTCTTCGCATGGAAGCCGTCGTGTCGCTGCCGACCCTGGAGGCGCTGCGTCAGTTCGTCAAGACGCAGCTCTGTCTCCACGACCACCTGGACCTGAAACAGACGCCGCTGTTTCAGGCCGTCGTCTCCAGGCGCGGTCGGCCGTGTGGGTTGTTCTTTCAGGTGCAGGGGCCGCGCTTGCTGAAGACGTATGCGCTGTGGACGGGAGAGGAGAATCGCATTATTTTCTATGATTCGCACGGTGCCCGGTTTGGGGAGTGTCAGTTGATCGAGTCGCCGGACCCGTTGAAGTTGGCCGCCTGATTCAACAGGATTTCACCACGGAGCACGCAGAGAGCGTGCTCCGTGGTGAAATCCTGTTGTTTGAATCAGAACCGCAGTTGCAACCGGCCGAGCCGCTCGGCGGTCTCCTTCATGAGGCCATCTTCTTCCGCCTCGTCCTTCGCCAGGTACGTCACCGAGAAGCGCAGGTACGCCCCGGCGTTGTCCCACGGCACACAGATCACCGACTGCTCATGAAGCAAAAACTGCGACGCCTCCTCCGCGTTGGCGAAACCGCGGTCGCCGCAGCCCTTCGGCGCCCGCACATACAGAAAATACGTGCCGCCCGGCATCTTCGCCTGGAAGCCGGCCTGGTTTAGCGCGTCCACCAGTTTCCGCAGCCGCCGCTGATACTTGGCCCGCGCCCGATCCGCGATGTCCGTGTGCTGCAGCGCCAGCGCTGACGCCTGCTGGATCGCCGCGAACTGGCCGGAGTCGCTGTTGTCCTTCACGTCCGCGAACGCCTGCACGATCTTCGGATGGCCGGCCACGAACGCCATGCGCCAGCCGATCATGTTGAAGCCCTTCGACAGCGAATGCACCTCAACGCCGACTTCCTTCGCCCCGTCGATTTGCAGGAAACTCAGCGGCGGCGCGTCGTAGCTCAGCAGGATGTGGGCGGCGTCCTGCACCACGACAATGCGGTTGGTCAGCGCGAAGTCGATCACCTGGCGGTAAAAGTCGCGCGTCGCCACGACGCCGGTCGGACTGTTCGGGTAGTTGATGACCATCAACTTGCGCGCTTGCGGATGTCCGCCGGGATGGCGCCGAGGTCGGGGTAGAAGCCGTTCTCCTCGCGCAGCGGCAGGTTGTAGACCTCGCCACCGTAATATTTGGTGTGCGTGCCTGCGACGGGGTAGCCGGGCACCGTCATCAGCGTCACGTCGCCGGGGTTGATGAACGCGGCCGGCAGCATCGCCAGCGCCGGCTTCGAGCCAATCGCGTGGTTGACCTCCGTCACCGGGTCAATCGCCACGCCGAACTGCTGCTTCAGGAACGCCGCCGCCGCGTCCTTGAACGCCTGAATGCCGTTGTCCGCGTAACCGCGGTTCTCCAGCCGGTCCACCTCGTGCTTGAGCGATTCGCGCACCAGGGGGTCGGCCATGTCGTCGTTTTCACCGATGCCGAAGTCCAGCAACTGCCGTTCCGGGTGGGCCTGCTGCACGGCCCGTTTGGCGCGCTTGATCTTCTCGAACTTGTAGATTTCCGTGCCCTTGCCGTAGTTCGCGCCGCCCAGGCGGTTCGCGAATAGCGTCTGAAACCAGGGGTCGGCCGACGGTGTGCTCATCGCTGCGGGGTTCCTTCGTTTCCTCCCCTCGCCCCCTTCGGGGGGAGAGGGATCGGGGGTGAGGGAGGGTGATTCGCCCGAGGCAAGACCCAACCCCCTCACCCCCAACCCCTCACCCCTTGAAGGGGGCGAGGGGAGAAGCAGGCCAGGTTGCGCCCTTTCCCGGAGCAGAAAATTTATCCGGGGACGCCCCACCGATCAAGATGCCCCAACCGCCACGGCCTGCCATTTTGGGGCTGAATTCTCCAGAGGCAGACTACCCCGCAGTGCCCCAGTCGGGTAAAATAGGACAATAGTTGTTTCAAACGGCGCAAGGGTTGCTCCCGCGCACGGACGCCAATCCGGGTCACAACCGTCCCATGCGCCGGCAGATTAAGGGGTGACGACTCGTGCCACTCACTACCGAGGATCGCGGCCTCATCAAACGTTGCCTGAGCAAGGAACCGGGTGCGTGGAACGACTTCGTGGACCGGTTCCTCGGCCTCGTTTACCACGTCATCCACCACACCGCCCACCTGCGCAGCATGCCGCTGCGGCCCGAGGACACCGAGGATCTCGCCGCGGAAGTGATGCTGCAAATCGTCAGCAACGATTACGCCGCCCTGCGCCAGTTCCGCGGCCACAGCAGCCTGGCCACCTACCTGACCGTCATCGCCCGCCGGGTGTGCGTCCAGGAGTTGGCCCGCCGGGCCGTGGCGCGCGAGATTCAGCCCAAGGTCGATGGCGCCCGGGCCAACCACGAGGAGGCGGAAGAGGCCCCGCGCGCTGCCAGCGGCCTGGAAATGCTGGAGGAGGTCGGCAAACTGCTGGAGAAGTTGCCGGCCCGCGAGCGAAAGGTGGTTCGGCTGTTCTACATCGAAGGTCGCAGCTATGAGGAAATCGCCACGGAACTGAACATCCCGGTGAACAGCATTGGGCCGATTCTGTCGCGGGCCAAGAAAAAGATGCGGCAGGATGTCAAGAGCCCGCCGCCGCTGGTCCGGCCCCGGCCGCAGCAGCAGGCCGAGGAAGAATAAGGGCGACCGAACAATGAGCACCCCGTTTACGTTTCGCGCTGTCTCCGCGAAACGTAAACGGGGTGCTCATTGTTCAGGCCGGGTGAATCAACGCGGCCCGTAGCCAATGCCGCCGGCGCGCTGCAGCGAATTGGGCTGGGCGTCAGGCCGGCCCGAGGCCAGGTCAAAGGATGGGATGTTGCTCGGCGTCTGCCGCACGAACGCCCCCGCGGGCACGGGCGGATTGATCTCGACGTTGTTGAGCACCATGCCCAGTTTCAGCTTCTGCTCCGGCCAGCTCAGTTCGATCCGCCGCGGCACCACGCCGCCGCCGTTCTTGTCGAACTGCACCTCGGTCACGTGCGCCGAACAGATGACCTTGCCGCTCTCGTCTTCCAGCAGGTAGTCGGTGATCTGCGGATTATTGCCTTGCGCCTTGCGGCGGTTGAAGACCGTCACCTTGCGCACCAACTGTCCCTGCGGCGAGCGGGTTTTCTCGACCAGTTTGAGCCGCTCCGGCTCAACAACCACCTGCGGTTCGTAGCGCGTCGCGGGACCGTACTGGCCCATACCCAGCGTCTCCATGATCCAGTCCGGCTGGAACGGGAAGGGCAGGAAGCGCACCTTGCCTTGCTGGAGTGCCTGGTAAGAGCAGTGATACTGCGGCGAGACGTTCAGGCCCCTGGGCGGTTCCGCCTTGCTGATCCAGTACCAGAATTCCTGGTCGTTCGAGCCGAGGTCTACCACCTCCTTGCCGAGTACCGGTCCCTGCGCCTTCATGCGGAAGTTACGCGGCTGCTGGCACATCATCTGGCCAGGGGCGCCGATGGCCACGACGCCATTGTGGACGGTCATGCCCACATCGGAGCAGCGCAGCGACTTGATGCGCGCGGCGTTCTCGTCCATGTAGTTCACGAGGGCGGCCACGGTCGGCACCTCCTGCGGCGACAGCGGCGGTTGCTTGTCGCGGTCGTTGCGCAGGATGTTCAGCCGGCCGTTCGGGTTGCAGCCGAGCGCCAGCACGAACAGGCCCAGGCCCAAAAGCGCAATGAATCGCCTCATTTCGATCGCCTGCCTTTCGAGCAAGGACGACGGGGGAAACACCATTATTGCCAGCCGAGGACCTGAAACACTTCCTCCTGAACCGCCTTCATCTGCTCTTCCGTGAGCCGCGGATTGACCACCTCCAGCCGGTTACCCGTGCGCACGCAGCGGAGGATCAGCACTTCCTGCTCGTCCTCCGTGCGGGCCTCTTCAAACTTGAAACGCTTGCGGCGCATCAGCAGCAGCGCGATCACGAAGCGAAAATTCACCCGACCCAGCTCGGTCTGATGCTCCAGACGGGTGAAGCATTCGACGAGCATGTCGTCGTCGATGCGCGGCCGCTTCGCCTCCTCGCGGGCCGGGACACGGCCGCACCAGAAACTGAACGCCTCCGGCGGTGGCCCGTGCCACGCCTCGCTGCTGTAGTCGCGGCGGACGAACTGGTTCCCTTCGTCGAGGAGCGCCGTGAAAAACTTCTCGCCGGGTTGCAGTTCGCGTCCGGTGACGGCACAGCGGCGCGTGTTCGGCTGGATCTGGTAGTCGGTCATCTGCCCCTCCCAACGAGTCCGTGACGGGAGTCGGGGCTCGGCACCAATTCATCGTATCGGCGATCGCGCCGACCGAGCAAGATTCACCGCACCCGCTCCGCCTGTATTTTCACACCTCGGGGGCCGACCGCAACGGTCGGGCAGGCCGTGCGTTTCGTGGCGAGTGCGCTGGATGTGGCCGGCGTGACGGTTTTACCTGGGCAACCACCGCTGCAACTCGGCCAGCACTTCCCGCGGCGTCTGGGCGCCCCAGCCGGTGAAGCCGCCGCGCAGCACCCCGTCGCTGTCCAGCAGCACCAGCCGCGGCGTTGTGTCCACGCCAAACGTCTGGTGCAGTCCCTGGCCGTCGAGGATGGGGAACGACAGCCGCATCTCCGTGTGTTGCTTGCGCACCTGTTCGGGGTTGTCGCTGACCGCCATGCCGATGACCGTCAGGCCCGGCCGGTACTTCTCGCTCAGCGCCTGGCCGAAGCGCAGCACCTCCACACCAATCGGGCTCTCGGGGTTGTAGAAAATCAGCAGCAGCGGCCGGCCGAACAGGGTGTGCAGTCGCACCGACTGCTGGCTAATCAGGTCGGTCACCACCGCGTCCGGCACATGGCGGCCCATGGTCAGGGCGGTCGGCACCTCCTCCTCGGTCGCCGGCAGGTCCGGCAGCGTCTGGCCACGGCGGGCGGCGTCGATGCGCTTCTGCACCTGCTGGACCGCCTTGCGATACGGCGTCGGCGGCTGGTTGTCGAGGTGCGCAGTGATGCGCCGCAGCAGGGCTTCCAGCGGCTGGCGATACTGGTTCGGGTCGCGCAGCAGGGGCACCGCCTCGTCCCAGAACTTCCGCGCCTGACGGATCTCATCAGCCCGGTCGTCGAACAGTTTGCCGGGGTAGGTCAGACGGCTGTCCAGATCGTAGCGGAGCACGGCCCGGTGCGTTGGCTCCTTGCGCAGCGGGTCGCGCCGCTCCAGCACGCGCTCGACGCGGTAAGCGATGCCCAGCTGTGGCGACAGCCAAACGGTGTCGCGGCGCTGCCAGGCAGTGCTGTCGCCGCGCGGCCGGTCCCAGTCGTCGGACTGCTGCGATCCGATCAGCTTGACGCAGCTGGCGCCGTTGACCACCTCCAGGCCGGCGACGCGCCAGGTGCGCGGCGGCCGGCCGACCTCAGCCACGACCCAGGAATCCTGCACGCCGACCCTGGCTCGCGGCACTTCTACCAGGGCGCCCCACTCGACGGTGGGCGGCCCCTCCAGCGGCGCGACCAGCCCCGCCGGCCCGCGGACGCGGCCCTGCGGTGTCACCTCCGCCACCTCCAGGCGCACCGACCACGGCGCCCCCGGCACCGGCGTGCCCAGCTGCGTGCGCCGGCTGAGCGACGTGTAAATCGCCACCTGATGCTTTTGTGCCGTGGCGTCGAGCACCAGCAGCGTCGTTTCGAGCTTGTAGGACGAGCACCGTTGAATGCCGCCGTTCAGCGTGTCCTCGACGAACGAGCCGGTGTACACCAGCTCCAGCCCACGGACGAACTGCGGGCTGAGCAGCCAGTCGGAGCGGCTGGGCACCTGGGCCGTCGCCAGGGAACAGGTGAGCAGGCAAAGTGTCGCGATCATGGGCCCCTTCGCTGAAAATAGTCCGGTGATCGCCGCTGCCGCGCGCACGCGGCCCTGGCGGCTGGGTGCCGCTCGGAGAGGTCAATGCGGGGCGGAGTATAGCAACCGACCGAATTGTCACAAGCGAGGTTTTTTCGCGCCGGTTCACGCGCCGCCGGCGGCCTCCGGCTCTGGCACAATCGGGCGCTCGCTGACGCCGTTTGCCACAGCAAGGGGGCCAAGGGGGCCAAGGGGGCCAACGTTTTCATACGTCGAGATTTGGCCCTCTTGATCCTCGGGGACCAGCGCCGGCTCGGCCGCCGGCCGTAACTTGCCGGCCAGGTAAATGCCTGCCAGCGACGTGGCACACGCCAGCAGTCCCACCAGCGGATAGCCCTCCACAGGTGCGTCCTTGTGGGCCTGGTGCAGGAACAGACTGGCGGCGCCGGTGGCCAGCCCCATCGCAATCTGCTGCACCGCCATGTTGATGCTCATGAAACTACCGCGGTACGCCGGCCGGGCGCTCGCCGTTACCAGCGCCATCGCCGGCACCATACGACCGCTCACCAGCACCATGTACAGCGTCGTGACCAGCAGCGTCACCGCCACCGGGTTCGGCCCCAGGTTCGTCATCAACACGATCGGCACCAGCGCCAGCAGTTGCAGCACGCGGAACATGTACAGCTTGCCGAACCGGTCCGCCAACCGGCCGAACAGCGAGGTCGTGATTGCGGTCGCCGCGCCGCCGCAGAGGTACATCCAGGGCAGGTCGTGCAGCGACATTCCGGTGTTGCGAATCAGGTACGTGGGCAGATACGGGATGAGCGTGAATGACCCGAACACCAGCAGCATCATGAGCAGGTAGGCCCACAGGTGGCCGGGCACCAGCAGCACCTTCCACGGTGTCCGTGCGAGGTCAAAGCGGTTCGCCAGGTGATGGTGCAGCGGCGGCAACAGCACGGCTGCGCCCGCCCAGCACATGACGCTCAGCCCGGCCAGCAGCAGAAACGGCGTGCCGGTGCCGCCCAGGTCGGATGCCAGCAGTCCGGCCGGAATGCCGACGATCATGGCCAACGAGAACGACGACATCACCACGCCCATCGCCAGGCCGCGCCGCTCCTCCGGGAACACGTCGCCGACGGTCGAGAGCACCACCGCCCCGAGCACGCCGCCGCACGCCCCGGCCACGCCGCGCGCCACCAGCAGCAGCGCGTAGTTCGGCGCCAGGCCGCAGGCCAGCGTGCCGAGCGTGAAGCCCGCGTACAGCACCAGCAGCGCGCGCTTGCGGTCGAAGCGATCGACCAGGAACGCAGCCAGCAGCCCCGAGACCGCCGCGGCGTAGCCGTAGGTCTCCACCAGCAGGCCGAACTCGTGAATGCTGAGATTCAGGTCGCGCTGGTAGCGCGGCCCGAGCGGCATCATGATGATGAAATCGACGATGTGCGACACCTGGACCGCCGCCAGGATGCCCAGCAGCGCCCACTGGGCGGCGGTGATGGGCGGCGGTCCCTTGGCGGGTGGGGATGATTGGGCGGGTTCCTCCTGAGTCGATAGCATGCTCTGCTCCGTGAATCTAACGGCGAGGTCAACGCTTTTCTACTCCATATCATATCCACGGACAATCGGTCTGCGCCGACGGTTCGCGGTCTTCCCAGGTGGGGCAGGCTGGAAAGCCTGCCCCACGAAGAAGCGGCAGACATTCCTGTCTACCCCACGAGGGAAGCCTGTTTTATTGTGCAGCGGCCGTGCCGTGCTGGGTGAGAAAGTTCCATGAAACCTTACGGTGTCGCGTTGATCGGCTGTGGCACGGTGGGCACCGGCGTGGCAAAACTCCTGCTGGAGCAGGCGCCGCGGCTGACGGCGCGGGCGGGCCGGCCGTTGCAACTCCGCCGTGTCGTCGTCCAGGATCCGTCGAAGCCGCGTGGCGCCGCGGTGCCGCGCGAACTGCTGACCACGGACCTGCGCACCGTCCTGAGCGACCCGCAGGTGGATGTGGCGGTTGAGGTGGTCGGCGGCGTCGATTGGGCGAAGCGGGCGGTGCTCGACCTGCTCGCGGCCGGCAAGGACGTGGTGACCGCCAACAAGGCGCTGCTGGCGCTGCACGGCAGCGAGGTGTTCGAGGCGGCCCGACGGCACGAGCGCGCGGTCGCCTTTGAAGCCAGCGTCGCCGGCGGCATCCCCATCATCGCCGCGCTCCGCGAGAGTCTGACTGCCAATCAAATCCTGTCCGTGCAGGGCATCCTCAACGGCACCAGCAATTTCATCCTGACCGGCATGAGCGAACGCGGCGTCAGCTACGCCGAGATGCTGGCGGAGGCGCAGCGGCTGGGCTACGCCGAGGCGGACCCGTCCTTCGACGTGGATGGCACCGACGCGGCGCACAAGCTGGCCATCCTCATCAAGCTGGCATTCGGTATGACGGTGCCGCTGACGGCGATCGCGCACCGCGGCATCCGCAACATCCAGCAGATGGACCTGCGCTATGCGAACGAACTCGGCTACAAGGTGAAGCTGGTCGCGGAGGCGTGGCAGCAGGAGGGCCAGCTGGCGGCGCACGTCTCGCCGCTGCTGGTCAAGCACATGGCGCCGCTGGCACAGGTGCGCAACACCTATAACGCGATCCACATTGTCGGCGATGTGGTCGGCGACACGCTGTACTATGGCCGCGGCGCCGGCCAGATGCCGACCGCCAGTGCGGTGGTTGCGGACGTGATCGACATGGCGGTGGGCCGGGCGCAGCAGACGTTTCAGACGCTGCGGCTGTGGGCGGCTGACAAGGGCGACCTGACGCTGCGGCCGGTGGCGACGGTGCGCAGCCGTTATTACGTGCGGCTGCTGGTCAAGGACCAGCCGGGCGTGCTGGCGGACATCACGCGGGTGCTGGCGCGGCACCAGATCAGCATCTCGTCGGTGGTGCAGCACGAGTCGTCGGACGAGCACGAGGGCGACGTGGTGCCGCTCATCATCATGACGCACACGGCGGCAACGGGTGTGTTCAACGCGGCGATGGCCGAACTGGGCACGCTGCCGACGGTGGTGACGCCCAGCGCGTATTATCCGGTGGCGGACTACGATTTGCCGCGGTCGGGAGTGTGATTCTTTTCGTGGTGCAGGCGTCCCGCCTGCGGAACCTCCATGCAGGCGGGACGCCTGCACCACGAAAAAGGGCCGCCGGCGTTGTGGCGCCGACGGCCCGTCCTGCCACCAGTGACGGACTCGCTTGACCGATTCCCCCTCGGACGTTATGGTCCCGCCTTCCGTGGGCGCTCCTGGCGCCTGCCACAGCGCGGAACCCGAGGGAGGATCTATGGCAACCTGGCGAACCCTGCTCAGCCTGACCGTGGCCCTGGGCGTCACCACGGCCGCCCGGGCGCAGACCTGTACGTTGACCGAAACGCCGGCCGCGGGCACCTGCACCCGCAACCAACTGGCCATGAAGCTGACCGGTGTGCTCAAGGTTCAGCAGGAAGGCAAGACCCTGGAACTGAAACAAACCGCCGACGCCAACCACGATTACCTGGAGCGCATTCTGGCGGTCGAGGGCGGCGTCGCTCACCGCGCCGCCCGCCATTACCAGACGGCCCGGGTGGTCATTACCGTGAACGGCCAGCGCGTCGAGAACACGCTGCGGTCGGATCGGGCGGCCCTGCTCGTGGCTCAGCGGCACCGCGATCAGGTGTTCGCCTACTGTCCCAAAGACCACCTGACGCGCGATGAGCTGCACGTCACCGAGCACTTCGACACGCTGTCGCTGCCGGGCCTGCTGCCGCAGCGCGAGGTGAAGGTCGGCGACACCTGGAAGGTTGCCAACGCCACGGTGCAGGCGCTGTGCAACTTCGAGGGGCTGACCACTCAAACCTTGACCGGCAAACTGGAGACGGTTCAGGGCACAGCGGCACACGTCAGCGTCACCGGTACCGCGGCCGGCATCGACCTGGGCGCCGAGGTCAAGGTGAGCATCACCGCCGGGCTGGTATACGACCTGACCGCGAAGCGCATCACGAAGGTGGAGTGGAAGCAATCCGATGCGCGCACGCAGGGTCCGGTCAGCCCGGCCGGCATGGTCGAACTGGTCATCAGCCTGAACCGGGTCGGCACGGACACGCCCGCGGAGTTGAACGACTACGCCATTGTGCCGGTGCCGCCGGGGCCGCTGCCGCCGGAGGACATGAAGTTGCTCGTCTATGCGGACCCCAGGGGCCGCTACGACATCCTGCACACGCGCGAGTGGCAGCTGGTCGGCCGGACGGACGAGCACCTGGTGCTGCGGTTGATGGACCGCGGTGAGTTCGTGGCCCAGGTCACCGTGGCGCCTGGAAAAAGGCCCGGTCGGGCGAGCACCTGAGCGGCAAGGAGTTCGAGGCCCTGGTGCAGAACACGCCGGGCTGGCAGACGGAAGAGGTGTTGAAGGACGACACGCGCGAGTTGCAGGATTTGCAGCCGGGCTACTGGGCCTACCGCGTGGCGGCGCAGGGCCGGCTGGATGGCGTGTCGGTGCTGCAGTACTTCTGCCTGCTGGCCGGGCCGCAGGGCGAGCAGCTGGTGCTGACGTTCACCATGAAGCCGGGCGAATCCGCGAAGCTGGACACGCGCGATTTGAATTTGCTGCGCGGCGTCACGTTTCCCGCGGCGCGAGCGCCGGAGGTGAAGGGGCAGTGAGTTGCCTCACGGGGTTCGTTCCACAGCGATCCGAATGGATTGCTGCGGAACGAACCCCGCGAGTCGTTCCTTCAAGGGAGGAAAAGCCGGCCGGTACCCAGAACCTCGTCAATCCGCGTCAGGTAATCCAGAAACTGCTCTGCCAGACGGCGGCAATAATCGCAGTCCTTCAGTAGCCGCCTTGCGTTCGCCAGGGGTAAACACAGGCAAACTGGTTAACGTGTTCTCAGTCCGAATGGTTGCTTCCAGGGAATCAGGCCCGTCGTCATTCCGGGTCGCGGTCAGGAGGCCACCTCGCAAGCAAAGTCGATATTTGAGTCGATGGGTGTATTCTACTCGCCTGGTGCGCCGCAGCAAACCTTAACCCGTCTTCACCGCCCCGTCGCCCGGCGGTTGCGTGGGCGGCGGGACAGGCTTCAGCACCGTCACGGCGTTGGCCACGAGGCTGCCGTTGGGCACGAAGATGGTTTTGCCCTCCGCGTCCAGCACGGTGTAGCGCAGGTTAATCTCCGTGACGGTCCCCTCCAGGTCGGTTACGCGGATCACGTCGCCGGTGTGGAACGGCTTGTACAGCAGGATGAGGATGCCCGACAGGGCATTGGAGAGGATGTCCTTGAGCGCGAAGCCCAGGGCGAAGCCGGCCAGGCCCAGGCCGGCGACCAGGGCGGTCACGTCCACGCCCAGCGTGCCCAGCGCCGACAGCACGCCGAACACCAGCACCACGACGCGCACCGCCTGGCCCAGGTAGCGCGTCAGGTTCACGTCCAGGCGCTTCACCCGGGCCAGCCGCAACATCACGTTTTGCAGGGCGTTGGCGATGAACCACGCGGCCGTCAGCAGCGCCAGACCGGCCAGCAGACGCGGTGCGTACAGCAGCACACTGTTCCACAAGACGTGCCAGTTCAGGTTGTCCCACACCGCGGTCGCCCTCGCCGGCCGCCCCGGTCAGAGCGCCGGGGCCGGGGCCGGCGTCTCCGTTACAACGCGCCCGGCCTCGTCCACCCGAACGCGGGCGCTCACCACCTCCGAGGTCTCCCCGAGCACTTCCCGCGCCAGGGCTGCGTAATCGGCGGCGCCGTGGCAACTCGGGGCGTAGGCGAAGACTGATTTGCCGAAGCTCGGGCACTCGGCCAGCTTGATGTTGCGGCGGATGCGCGTCGCGAACACCTGGGCGTTGGCCCAGGGGACGTTGCCGCCACGGCTGCGCTCCAGGAAAGCGCTCAGATCCTTGAGGACCTCCTGCGCCAGCCGCGTGTTGGCCTCGAACAGGCACAGCACGATACCGCTGACCTTCAGCCCCGGGTTGATGCGCCGGGCAACCAGGGCGGTCGTCTCGAACAGTTTGCCCAGGCCGTGCAGCGCCAGGAAGTGCGGTTGCAGGGGGATGAACACCTCGGTCGCCGCCGCCAGCGCGTTGAGCGTCAGCACGCCCAGCGACGGGGCGCAGTCCATCAATACGAAGTCGAAGGTTTCCTGGTCCTGCGCCAGCGCGTCGCGCAGGATCACCTCGCGGCCGACGACGCCGGCCAGTTCGACCTCCGCGGCGGCCAGGTTGATGTCGGAACCGGCGAGCCAGAGGTTGTCTTCCACCGGACGGCGCACCCGGCTCAGGGGGGTCGATTCGAGGAGCACGTCGTACAACGACGGCGCCTGACCGTCCAGTTCGACGCCGAGGTGGCCGGTGGCGTGCGCCTGCGGGTCGAGGTCGAGCACGCACACGCGCCGGCCGCTGCGCCACGGCGCCGCTGCCAGGTTGACCGCTGTCGTCGTCTTGCCCACGCCGCCTTTTTGATTGATGACCGCAATCCGTCGCATGTGTCTCCCTCGCTGGCATCCGTCTCCGCGAAGTCCCAACCGGAGGGCCGATTTTACCCCGGCTCGCCTTGTCGGGATACCCCAACCCCGGCCCGCAGGCCGCTGGTCCGAGCCCGAGCGCCAGCGCGGGGCCTGCTGCCAGCTCGCTGGCGCTCGGGCTCGGACGGACGATGGAAACGCAGCGGGGCCGCGGGTCGTCTCTGGACCCGCGGCCCCGCCGCGTGCTGCCGCCTGCTCCGACGGTCAGTGTCCCGCCTCCGCCGGCTTGAGCGGCAGTTTCACTGTGAACTTCGAGCCCTTGCCCACCAGGCTCTCGACGCGGATGCGGCCCTGGTGCTGCTCGATGATCTGCCGGCACACACTCAGCCCCAGGCCGCTGCCGCCGTGGCCGTGCTCGTCCGGTTCCTTGGTCGTGTAGAACGGCTCGAAAATCAGCCGCAGCTGCTCCGGCGGAATGCCGACGCCCGTGTCACTAATGCGGATTTCCGCCATCTGCGTCTGCTCGTTCTCGCGCACCTCGATCCGCAGGTGGCCACCGCGCGGCATCGCCTGGCGGGCGTTGATAATCAGGTTCAGCAATATCTGCTCGATCTGGCCGCGCACCACCGGCGCCCGCGGCCGGCCCTGGAACTTCTTCTCCACATGCACGAGGTGCTTGCTCAGATCCTTGTCCGTGAGCACCAGCACCTCTTCCACCAGATCGATCAGGTCGGTCACCTCGCGGTGCGTGGTGTGGTTGCGCGTGAAACCGAGCATGCTGCTGATGATGGTGGCGGCGCGCTGACTACCCTTGAGGATCTTCTCCAGGGCCTGCATCCGGCCCGCCTCGTCGCAGGTCGGGCGCATCCCCAGTTTGGCGTAGTTGATGATCGTCGTCAGGATGTTGTTGAACTCGTGGGCAACGCTGGAGGCCAGGGTGCCGACACTGCTGAGCCGCTGGGCACGCAGCAGTTGTTCGCGCAACTGGTCCGTTTCCGTCGTGTGGGGGGCCATGACGTCCTCGCCGATCATGAAGTCGCCTCCAGGCATTGGGGGGTCCGAGGGGGCGGTTCGCCCGCAGTGACCGCGGCGCTGACCGCCGGGGGTCGTTTATTTGCTCTTGAAATGGTATCGGCCGGCCCGAAAGGGCCTCTTCATCGGAAGTCATTGTGAATCAGCGATTAACAGCGACAAGGCGGGGAACGGCCGCAGACGGGGCGGCGGCGGTGGGGTGTGGAACGTGCCGCGAGTGGGGAGGCACGGGAAGCCGCGGGGATTGCGGTCAGCGACCGGCCTCGTCCTCGGCGATGACGACGGTGTTGAGGCGCAGCGCTTGCCAGCGCTCGCCGTCGGTGACCAGTTCGTTGACACCGACGTTGCGCATGGGGCCGAACTGGTGCCAGTGGGCGGCACCCAGTCCGGGCAACAAACTCAGCAGCAGTACGCGGATGACAACGCCGTGAGCGACCACGATCAGGGTGTGGCCCGCGGCGGCGCTCGTCAGGCGCTGCCAGACCGGCAGCACACGGTCGCGGATGGCGTCGAAGGATTCGGCGCCGTCCGGGGCGTAGGCGGTGTCGCCGGCGAGCCAGCGGCGCAGCGTCTCCGGCCAGACACCCTCGGTCGCCTTGACGGACGTGCCGCTCAGGGCGCCGACGCGGCGCTCGTGCAACTGCGGCTCGATCTGCAAGGGCAGCCCGCAGGCGGCGGCGATGGGCGTGGCGGTGAGGACGGCCCGGCGCATGGCGGAGGAGACGACGAGGTGCGGCCGTTCCGCGGCCAGCACGGGGGTGATGAGAGCGACCTGACGCTGGCCGCGGTCGCTCAGGCCGACGTCGGATTCGGCGCCGTGGAAGATGGCGGGGTTGGCGGTCTCGGCGTGGCGCAGCAGCAGGACGCGGGTGAAGGACAAGCGAGGCTCCGAACTGGGAGACAATCGAAGATTATGATCCTTTGCGCCGAAAATCGATCTCTGGAACGAAGCGCCCCAGGACACGCCCCGATTCGTCGCACAGCATCAGGGGTTGAGTGAAATTGTGCATTTGTCTCGCAGCGTGTCGTCAGCGGTCACGGTCGTCCTGGTCAAACCTCCCTTTCCTTCTGCCAGGATGGGTCGAAGGAGTCGGTGCCATTCTACCCAGTTCGATCCGGCTCCGCAATCGACGCCGCGACCTTGATGACGATGCAACTGATGTTATCACCGCAGCCCAGCGGCTCCTCAGGCGACGGCGGCCGTTGCAAGGCGTCGGCGGCCTCGGCCAGGCGCCAGGCCAGTTCCTCCGCCGACAGCGCCGCGTGCGCCGCCACCAGCGCCGCCAGCTCCACCGGCTCCAGGAAATAGCCCTCATCCACCAGACCGTCGGTACACAGCACCAGCACGTCGCCTGGTTGCAGCGGCCAGGTTGTGATCGACGGCTTGCAGAACTGCTCATGGATGATCGGCCGGCCCGCGGCGTCGCGCGTGCAGCCGCCGATGCAGTCGCGCAGCGCTCCCGCCATGCCGCCCAGGTCGCGCACGCCCTCCGGCGCCACCCCCGCCACCACCAGCGACGAACCCACGTCGCCGTCCACCGTCAACTGCTCCACACGGCCGTTGCGGATCAGGTACGCCCGGCTGTCGCCCAGGTTGGCCAGCGTCACTGCCCTCCCCTGCAACCAGGCGGCCGTCAAGGTCGAGCCCATCAACTCCTGGCCCTCGGCCAGCGCCGGGCCGTGACCGTTGGCCAGCGCCCACGCCACCAGCGCCTCCGCCGTCCCCCGACACACCCGGGCAATGTCGGCCGTGAAGCGGTCCCGGTGCCAGTCCGCGGTCACGGTCGCGTCCAGGGCGGCGCAGGTCATCTGGCTCGCCAGGGTGCCGCTGCCGACGGCGCAACTGGTGATGCCGTCCGCCACCGCCGCCAGCGCCCGCTCCGGGCCCTGCAGCCGCCGCACCAGGAACTGGTCCTCGTTGACGCCGCCGCGGGCGGCCTTGGTTCGGCCCGTCCGCGTGTGGCCGCCGACCTGCCAGGCCAGCGGCCCGACCACAGTGGCACAGCGCCGGGCGTCGTTCAGTGCCCGCGCCAGCGCGTCGCAGAACGCGGCGGGCGTCGGCAGCCGCTGGGCCGGGGACGGGCGCAGGGCGTCCGCCAGCACGGTCGGCACCCCGAACGGCAGCGCCGGCATGAACAGGCGCAGCGGCGGTAGCTCGAAGCCGAACGCCGCCGGACCGCCACCGACGAAGCCGCGCGGCAGCAGTCGCGCCAGCCAGTAGTAGGCGAACAGCCCCAGCCGGTAGACGTCCGTCGCCGGGCCGGCGGCGCTGCGGCGCTCGGACATCAGTTCCGGAGCCACGAAGCCGGGCGGGATCGGCGTGTCCGCCGTGGCCTGGTCGAATGGGAACAGCGTCACGTCGAGGTTGGTGAAGTGCAGCTGATCGGGGCGGAGGAAGGGCGTCTCCAGTTCAGCGGGGTCGAAATTCAACCAGAACCAGCCGTGCTCGTGCAGTTCGGTCAGCGCCGTTGCCAGGGCCCGCAGGAAGGTCAGCAGTCGGGCGACCTCGGCGAGCGGGTCCGGAGCGGGCTGCTCCCACCAGGGCGGCAGCCGCTGGCCCCGGCAGACGACGGCCACCCAGACGCCGGCCTCGTCCTCGACGACGCGCGCCGGCGCCAGCCCCGCCAGCCGGCAGGTCGCGCGGCGGCGGATGCGCTGCCGCCATGCCGGCCAGGCGGCCGCGTCGATCCAGTGCAGCCGCCAGTCGTGCCGGCCCGACCTCACCGTGACTGACGCCTCGGGGTGCGTCAGCCGGCCAGCCTGCTCGGCGCTGAGGTACAGCGGCGCTTCCGGCGACAGCGGACACACGCACGGCGCGGGCCGCAACGGGGCGCAGCAGCCACAACCGTTTGTGGTCGGCGTGGCGGTGCCACAGACCGGACAGGTCGCCAGCATGATTCCCCTCGACGCGGGCCTGATGGGAAAGTTCGCACAAGCATAGGCCGTATCGGCGGGTCGCGCCGGAATCGACAAACAGAACAGCTAGAAAACGGCCGCGGGCTGCGGCGCCGGCCCGAAGCCCGCACCGCAGCCCGCTGGTTGGCCGCACACCCCGCCCCTTACTGGAACACGCTCTTCAGCCCATCGATGGCGAGCTGTACAAGCAGCACGAGCCCGACGAGGACGCCGACCACGGCGGCGACGCGCCAGCAGATGCCCAGCCAGTAGCCCGTCGCGTCCACCGACTCCTCCTCCTTCGTGGCCTGCGCCCGCTTCTGTTCCGCGTCCTCGATCTTCTTGAACTCCTTGCGGAAACGTGACGTTTGTTTATCGACGCCGCTGCGGGCGGTTCGACCCAGCACCGCGCTCTGAAACTCCTTGTACGTCGCCAGCGTGCGGAAGCCCTCCCTGGAACTGCGGCTAACCTTTGTCGCGGGGTCGAACTGCTCGCCGCCGATCCACTCCAGCAACTGGGCCGTCGTCATCTTGCGCACAACGCCCACGCCGTCCCCGGTGCGCTGCCGCAGATACCAGACATCCGGCGGCGGCTTGGTCGGCGGCGCTGGCGTCATCGTGGACTGCGCCTGCGGCACCGTCGTCTTGGCGGCCTTCAGCGGGACGGACTTCGGCCCGGCGTCGGGCTGGTCCAGGAACTCCAGCCGTGCGCTCGCCAGTCCCAAACTCTCCAGATCGCGGATCACCTCGGCGCAGCTGGCGTAGCGATACTTCACCTGCTTGGCGGTCATCTTGAGGATGACCAGATCCAGCTTCTCGGGCACCTCCGGGTTGCTCTGCCGGGCTGGCGCGAAGGTGCCGGCCTCCTTGGCCTGGATCACGTCCACCAGCGTCTTGCCGGTGAACGGCGGTTGGCCGGTCAGCAGGCAGTAGAGCACGCAACCCAGGGCGTAGATGTCACAGCGGTGGTCGGCCTCCTTGGCGTTGCGCGCCTGCTCCAGCGGCATGTACCACGGCGTGCCGACCGCATGGCCGGTCTGCGTCAGGGACATGTCCTCATCGAGCTGCTTGACCATGCCCAGGTCCGCGATCTTGACAACGCCCTGCCGCGTGATCAGGATGTTGTCCGGTTTCACGTCGCGGTGGATGACGCCGTGCTCGTGAGCGTGCTGCAGCCCGGCGGCACAGCGCTGGATAATATGCACCGCGTCGCCGACCGCCAGCCGGCCCTGGCGCTGCAGGATCTTTTGCAGGCTTTCGCCATCGACGAACTCCATGGCGAAGAAATGGCAGCCGTGGTCCTCGCCGACCTCGTAGCCCTGCACGATGTTGGGGTGGTCGAGGCGGCCGGTGGCGCGGGCCTCGCGGTAGAAGCGCTCGACGAGCTTGGGGTTGCTGGCGATGTGCTTGAACAGCACCTTGACCGCTACCTCGCGCGGGTAGTTGAGCTGGCGGGCGCGGTACACCTCGCCCATGGCGCCCTCGCCGAGCTTCTTGAGCAGGCGGTAGTCGCCCAGGGTATTGTCGGCGCGCTGGTTCGGGCCCTCACCGCCGGCGGGCAGTTGCTCCTCGGGTGCGTTCTCGGTATCTTTGGAGTCGGCGCCTGCCAGAACACGGGTCGAGCCCAGGGCGGCCCAGTCCTCCGGAGCCACATCCGCCGGCGGTCCCCCCTCGGCGGACGGGGGGCCTGGCAGGTCGGCGGGCCGGCGCGCGGGCTTTGGCTCGGGGGGCTTGGCGGAGGCAGCCGGGTCGTGGTTCATTCCATCCTCAACTTTGCGCTGACGATGCGCCGTGGGGGGGCGTCCTGGCACTGCAACCCGCGCTGGCCCCGAGCTTGCGGGCCGCGCCCAGCTGTTATCGTGGTTTTATGGGTCGGAACGCGGGTTCGCAACTCCGAACCGAGGTGGACTTTTTCACATTATAGCACAGTCCCGCCCGCAAATCTCAACATTGTTACGTCCGCGGGAATACGCGGAGCCGACGTGAGAAGCCCCCGGTCGGCGCTTCCCTGGGTTGAACCCCTGTTCGGAGCCAGTGACTCGCTACAATAGAGAAAACGTCCCGTTGATGCGTTTTCCCATCCAACTTCCTTTCCGGCGGGCACCCCCGCCTTCCCCGTTACGGAGGACGACCGATGTCCACCCAACCGACGGATTTCAGCGACCGCCCCTTGCCGCCTGTCAGCGCCCCGGACCTGCCCAGCGACCGCCCTGACCCCGACCTCCGGCGCCGGCCGCGCTGGTGGCGGCCCCTGGTGTTTCTGCTTGGTGGGGCCGCCGGCGTCGCCGCTGTGCTGGCGGTGCCGCTCGGCGACATGGAAGCGGTCATCCGCACGATGGCAATGTACGCCGTGATCAGCCTGACGCTGCTTTGCGTGCTGGTCTGGCTGCTGGCGGTGCCGGCCACGCGCTGGCTGACGGTCCTGTTCCTGGTCCTGATCGTGGGCGGGGTTGCCGTGGCTTTGCATGAGGAATGGATCGCCGTTCGCTTCAACGGCGACATGCGGATGCGGATAAGCTTCTGGTGGCAGAAGCCGTCGCGCCCGAGCAGCGACGTGACCGGATTGCCGCCGATCGACGTGAGCAACCCCAGCCCGCAGGACAGCCCCGAATACCGCGGCTGGCACCGCGACGGCGTGGTGATCGGCCCGGAACTGACCCGCGACTGGACGGCACAGCCGCCCCGGCTGCTGTGGCGCCACGGGCTGATCCCGGAGGGCGAGAAGACGAAGACGGGTCACTCGTCGTTCGCGGTCGTGGGCAACGTGGCGGTGACGCTGGAACAGCACGGCGCCAGGGAGGCGGTCGTCTGTTACGACACCGCGACGGGCCGGCAGCGCTGGGCGCACCTTTACGACGCCCGCTTTTCCGAGGCGATGGGCGGCCCCGGGCCGCGCTCCACCCCAACCATCGTCGGCGAGGACGTGTACGCCCTGGGCGCCACCGGCCTGCTGCACTGCCTGGACGTCAAGACCGGCGAGGTGAAATGGCAGGCGAACGTTCTCGCAGGCAACGCTAATGTGATGTGGGGTCTGAGTGGTTCGCCGCTGGTCTACAAGAACCTGGTGCTGGTCAACCCGGGCATGCAGACCGAGGTGAAGGGGCACGGCACCCTGGCGGCCTACGACCGGACGACCGGCAAACTCCTCTGGAGCACGGCACGGCCCAGGCGGGCTACAGTTCACCGATGCTGGCGAAACTCGATGGCCGTGAGCAGATTGTTCTGCTCGACGGCGACGGCATCGCGGGCTATGACCCGGAGAATCAGGGCAAGGAACTGTGGCGCTACCCGTGGGAGGTCAACCAGCACATCAACGCGGCCCAGCCGCTGCTGCTCGGCGACGATCGCATCCTGATCTCGTCGGGATACGGCGTCGGCGCAAACGTGCTGCAGGTGAAGCGCGACGGCGACCAGTGGACGGCCAGGGCGCTCTGGCGGAAGAACAGCCGAGCGCTGCGCTGCAAGTTCACCAGTCCGGTGCTGTGGGGCGGGTACGTCTACGGCCTGGACGACGGCACGCTGGCGTGCATCGACCCGCAGACGGGCGAGCGACGCTGGCGCGAGAAGCGCTACGGCCACGGCCAGGTGCTGGTGACCAACGGCACGCTGCTGGTGCTGGGCGAGGAGGGCGAACTGGCTCTGGTGGCGGCGACGCCGGAGGAGTTCCGCGAGCTGGGCCGCATTGAGGAGGCGCTGTCCGGGCGCACCTGGAACGTGCCGGTTCTGGTGAACGGCCGGGCCTACGTCCGCAACGACGAGGAGATGGCCTGTTACGATTTGACCGGGCGCTAGGCAGGCGGCCGCGCACGCAGCGCCGAGCTGCGTGCGCGGCTCGGAGAGCATAACCAACCTTGTCCGCCTGCTTTGACGAGGCACTGCATGTCGGTGCGCGACGAGTTTGAAAAAGCGGCGGAGCGGCAGCGCCTGGCCGAGCTGTCGGTCGAGCGCTATCGTCTGCTGTCGCAGCACGCCCGGGACATCGTGCTGTTCGTCCGCACCGACGGCCGCATCATCGAGGCCAGCGACTCCGCCGTGGCTGCTTACGGCTACGACCGCGCCACGCTGCTGACGATGACCATCTTCGAGTTGCGCGCCCTGGAAGGGCGGACGACATCCCGGCGCAGATGTTCCAGGCCGACAACACCGGCATCACCTTCGAGACGGTCCACCGCCGCCGCGACGGCAGCACCTTCCCCGTGGAGGTCAGCTCGCGCGGGGCCGACATCGCGGGCGAGCGGTTGCTGTTGAGCATCATCCGCGACACCACCGAGCGCGAGCGCACCGCGGCGGCGCTGCGCGAGAGCGAGGCCCGTTACCGTGACCTGTTCGAGAACGCCAACGACATCATCTACACCCTCGATCTGGAGGGCCGCATCACCTCGTTCAACAAGCGGGCGGAGCAGGCGTTCGGCTACACGCTGGCGGAGTGCCTGGGCCGCAACGCCGCAGAGCTGGTGCCGCCCGAGCACCACGACCGCATGCGCGAGGCCCTGCGCCAGAAGCTGACCGGCGCGGCGACGCCAACGGTGTATCCGCTGGAGATTGTCTGCAAGGACGGCCGCCGCCTGCCGCTGGAGGTGAACAGCCGGCTGATCGTGCGCGACGGCCAGCCGGTCGGCATCCAGGGCATCGCCCGCGACATCAGCGAGCGGCTGCGGGCCGAGCACGCGCTGCGCGAGAGCGAGGAGCGGCTGCGGCTGGCGCTCGACGCGGGCCGCTGCGGCGTCTGGGACTGGGATATGGCGAGCGACCGCGTGACCTGGTCGGAGCACATCTTCGAGTTCCACGGCCTGACGCCGGAGCACTTCCGCGGCCGGGTGGAGGACGTGATGGCTCAGATTCACCCCGAGGACGTGGCGGGCGTGGTGGCAGCCACCCGGCGGGCGGTCGAGGAGCGGCAGCCGTTCAGCCAGGAGTTCCGCATTGTTCGGCCGACCGGTGAGGTGCGCTGGATCGCCACGCACGGCCGCGTCCTGTACGACGCCGGCCGGCCGGTGCGCATGCTGGGCGCCACCATCGACGTGACCGAGCGCCGCGCCATCGAGGAGGCGCTGCGCCAGGCGGATCGGCGCAAGGACGAGTTCCTGGCGATGCTGGCCCACGAGCTGCGCAACCCGCTGGCGCCCATCCGCAACGCGGTCCAGGTGCTGCGGCAACACGGAACGCCGGGGCCTGAGGCGGAGTTGGTGCGCGACATCATCGACCGTCAGGTGGCGCACCTGGCCCGGCTGGTGGATGACCTGCTGGACGTGTCGCGCATCTCGCGCGGCAAGATTTTGCTGCGGCAGGAGCGGCTGGATCTGGTGCCGCTGGTGCGCACCGCCGTCGAGGACCACCGCGCCATGCTGGAAGCCGCGGGGCTGACACTGACCGCGGAGCTGCCGGAGCGGCCGCTGTGGCTGGCCGGCGACCCGACGCGGCTGGCGCAGGTGGTCGGCAACCTGCTGCACAACACGCGCAAGTTCACGGACCCAGGCGGCCGGGTGACCGTGCGGCTGACCGCGGCCGACAGCAGGGCGGAGCTAACGGTGTGCGACACGGGCATCGGCATGGACGCGGACATGCTGAGCCGGTTGTTCGAGCCGTTCAGCCAGGCGGATCGCAGCCTGCACCGGGTGCGCGGCGGCCTCGGTCTGGGGCTGGCGCTGGTCAAGGGGCTGGTGGAGATGCACGGCGGCACCGTGCGGGCGAGCAGCCGCGGCCCGGGCCAGGGTTCGGAGTTCACCGTCACGCTGCCGCTGAGTCAGGCCCCGCCGCGGCCGGAGGGGGAGAGCGCGGGACGGCCTGCCCACGGTCAGGCGCTGCAGGTGCTCATCGTCGAGGACAACGTGGACGCCGCGGAGAGTCTGCGGCGGTTGCTACGGCTGTCCGGGCATCAGGTGGAGGTGGCGCACACGGGCGCGGCGGGCGTGGAGATGGCCCGGCGGCTGCGGCCGGACGTGGTGCTGTGTGACATCGGCCTGCCGGGCGGCCTGGACGGCTACGCGGTGGCGCAGGCGCTGCGGGCGGACCCGGAGCAGGCGCCGGCCACGCTGCTCGCGCTGTCGGGCTACGGCCAGGAGGAGGACCAGCGCAAGGCGCTGGAGGCCGGCTTCGACCGCCACCTGACCAAGCCCGTCGATCCGCGGGCGCTGGTGCAACTGCTCAGCACACTGCCGCCGCGGCCACAGCGGTAGGGGACGGCAAGGTGCGAAGACAAGATCACGTTTTGCCGAGGAGCAGATCGACGACCCAGCAGCCGCGGACGTGTGGGCCGGGGCCGCGTAGGTGGTCGAGGATGGCGGCGTCTGTGCAACCTACCTCTTCCAGCGCGTCGGCGAGAATCGGCAGGCGGTCGAAGGCACGCTCCTCATAAATCGTGTCGGCGAATTGGGCGATTGTGTGCCTGCACCAGTCGGGGTCGAATGAGGACGGACGGATGCGGTCGCCGAAAATGTCCCGAACCAGTTCGCAATGCGCCAGATTCTCTGCGATCCGTGCCGCGTCGGAGCGCTCATGCCAATCGGGCCATACCGATGGCTCTGCAAGACTGGCGGCAAAGGAAGCCGCAATCACCACCTCCCCGGACGTGGTTTTCGCCGCGTACCGTGCGGACTTGTCATTGACCACCAGTACGGCGTGGTAGGTCTTGTGTTCAGCCGAATTCCACTTTCGCGCTCCCGTTTTTTCCGCCCGCCGCTGGTCCTTGGCTGACTGTTTGGCCAATTCTCTGATACTCACCACGGTTCCCCAATCCGTTTGTCCGTCCGCGAAGCGCTCCACAGCAACGACGGCCTCCTGGAAGCTTGGGTGCGGGAACAGATGCCAGATCCGCCGACAACAGGCGACCGCGAAGAGACGCAGCTTGCGGTCACTCACTCGACGTAATTTCCCCAGCATTTCTCTGGGGTGTTTACACGCCGACCAGTCTGTCGCATTCATGGATCTTTCCTCAAGCACCTCACGATCATGTCCTGTCCAGCATGGAGAGGTGTTCCGCGAAAGTCAACCAGCGCAAGAATCGGATAGAACCACCCCGCCGCGCCGCGGTATCCTGCCCTCGACGGCTGACCGCAGGCTCCCGACTCGGAGGCAACGATGCGTGTGCTCGACGAGGACACTTGCTGGCAAGCGGTGCTGGCCCGCGACGCGGCCGCCGATGGCCGCTTCGTCTACGCCGTCCGCTCCACCGGCGTCTTCTGCCGGCCGTCGTGCCCGGCGCCGCGGCCGCGCCGCCCCGGCGTCACCTTCTTCCCGGTGCCCGAGGCCGCCGCCCAGGCCGGCTTCCGCCCCTGTCGCCGCTGTCGGCCGCACGAGTTCGCCGCGGCGCCGCCGCAGGTCGAGCTGGTCCGCCGCGTCTGCCGCCACATCGAGGCCCATCTGGAAACGACGCTGACGCTGGCGGCGCTCGGCGACGAACTGCGGCTCAGCCCGGCCCATTTGCAACGCACCTTCAAGCGCGTCACCGGCGTGACGCCGCGGCAGTACGCGGACGCCTGCCGCCTCAACCGACTCAAGTCCGGCCTGAAAACGCAAAGGACAGTGACCATGGCAATGTTTGAAGCGGGCTACGGCTCCAGCAGCCGGCTGTACGAGCGGGCCGCCGGTCAGCTCGGCATGACGCCGGCAACCTACCGCCGCGGCGGTCGCGGCGTGCGCATCGGCTACACCATCGTGGACAGTCCGCTCGGCCGGCTGCTGCTGGCGGCCACCGAGCGCGGCGTCTGTGCCGTCTGCCTCGATGACGACGACGCCTTCTTGCAGGAGGTACTGCGCGAGGAGTTCCCCGAGGCGGACATCGCCCACGACGACGCGGCGCTGCGGCCGTGGGTGACGGAACTGCTGGCGCACCTGGAGGGTCAGCGGCCGCACTTGCAACTGCCGCTGGACGTGCAGGCGACCGCGTTTCAGTGGCGGGTGTGGCAGGAATTGTGCAAAATCCCCGCCGGCAGCACGCGGACCTACACGGAGGTGGCGGCGGCACTGGGTCAGCCGACGGCGGCGCGGGCGGTGGCGCGGGCGTGCGCCACCAACCCGGTAGCGCTGATCGTGCCGTGTCACCGCGTCATCCGCGAGGACGGCGACCTGGCCGGCTACCGCTGGGGCCTCGAACGCAAACGACAACTGCTCGACGCGGAAAAACAGAAATTGGATTAGCCACAGAGGACACAGAGAGCACAGAGAGAGGAAGAGAGGAAATTGGAAAATAGAAGACCATTCAATTGTTGATTCGATCTCTCTGTTCTTCTCTCTGTGTCCTCTGTGTCCTCTGTGGCTAATGCTTTCACTCTCCTTGCTTCGATGCCTGAAACATCCAGTACAGGAGCGCTTTAATCTCAAACGGCTTGAGGCTGGGCCGCAGCGACAGCAGACGGCAGGCGATGCCAGCCAGGTGCGGCGCCGCCCAGCTGGTGGCCGGCTCGCTGGCGAACGGCCCCAGATAACCGCGGCCGTGCGCCTGAAACTCGATCTGGTCGCGCAACTGGTACGCGAAACGCAGCGGATCGTCGAACAGGTTCTTGTCCACCGACAGCAACGGCAGCGAGAACAGGGCGGGATAGCTGCGCGTCAGCGGGTGCTCGTTGTGGGCCGCGGCGCAGATGAGCACGTCCTTGAAGTAGCACTCCTCAATGGCCCGCAGGAACTGATAGCGGCGCGGCAACTGCTGCAAGCGGTGCTCGGTCACGCCCAGCGACAGGTTGATGACCTTGCATTGCCAGACATCGATGGCCCAGCGCAGCGCCTTCATGACGACTTCCACCTCGCAACTGCCCTGCGGCCCGAACACGTCCGCCGAGAACAGCTGCACACGCGGCGCGATGGTCAACAGGATGTCGGCGACGGTGGTGCCGTGCGGCGTGGACTGCTCGCCCTCGTAGGGCAGTGGCTCGGCCCCGGTCGCGGTGAAGATGCCGCCCTGGATGGGGTGGAGGGCGTGGCCCTGCTGGCGGAATTTCTCTTCCAGCAGGGCGCGCTCGACGCCGCTGTCGATGACGCAGACGCGCACCCCCTCGCCGGTGGCGCGCGGGTCGTGCAACAGCCGCTCCGGCGTCAGCAGGTGTAACAGTTCCTCGAACACGTCGGGCATAGCGCTCCCCGCCAAGAGCTGCGGACAAAACTGCTTGCCCGTCTCGGGCCGTGGCCGCAAACTTTAGTTTGCGTTCGGCTTACGCAGGCTAAAGCCTGCGGCTACAGAGAGTTTGGTCCGCCAGTTCAAAGCCGCAAGCGGCAGAAAGACAGGCTCGGACTAGAGTTTGACACTTTCAGTGGACAAGCGAAGTAGCAAGAGCAGGCCGGGCTGGAGGTTTGGTAGGATCGCGGCAGTCACGCACACGGTCGTACCAACGCCAGGAGGGCCTGCTCCTGGATCAGCTTACTCCCAGCCGCGCCGCCCTGCTAGTGCCCTGTCCAGGCTGAATTTTCGGGTTGCCAAAACCGTCGATTTTGGGGAACCTCCACGTCAACCAGGAGGTTTCCCATGAACAAGAAGTATATCGTGCGGCTCACGGACGAGGAACGGGCGATTTGCGAAGCGACCATCAAGGAGGAAAAGGGCAAGTCGGAGAAGCTGCGGCGGGCGACGATCTTGCTCAAGGCCGACGCCGACGGGCCGGCTTGGGATGACGCCAAGATCAGCGCGGCCGTCGGTTGCCGGACGCGGACGGTCGAGAACGTGCGGCAAGCATTCGTCTGCGAAGGCTTTGAGAGGGCGCTGGTTCGCAAGAAGCCGGTGACGTCGCCAACGCCGAAGTTGCTCGACGGGGCGGCCGAAGCAAAATTGATCGCCCTGCGGTTGGGCAAACCACCCGCCGGCTTCGGCCATTGGACGCTGCGACTGCTGGCCGAGCAAATGGTGGAACTGGAGATCGTGGAGTCGATCAGCCCGGAGACGGTCCGTCAGACGCTAAAAAAAACGGGATGACCAAGCGGAAAATCGAGTACTGGGTGATCCCCCCCGACGCCGACGGCGAGTTTGTCGCCAACATGGAGGAGCTGCTGGAGACATACGAAAAAGCCTACGATCCTGCCAACCCAGTCGTGTGCATGGACGAGCAGCCGGTGCAACTGATCGGCGAGACGCGGGTGCCGATCCCGGCAACCGTCGATTGGCAATTCACCATCGAAAAAGCGAGGGTCAAATTGAAGCGGCTCTACCCGAAAATGTAGTGTGGACGGGGCAGTAGGGAGTGTGAAGTTCACCACGAATGAAGAGAGAATTTGTCATGGCGGCCGGACTGGCCAAACAGGGATTCCACCATACGGTTCGTTCTACTTGAGCGGAACGGCTATGCGTCGGCTATTACAAAGCCCACTATCAATTTCACCAGAGAGTTTACGGTCCTCGTTTGGCCCCGTCAATTGGTGATCGGGCCGCTCCTTTGTAGTCGCGGTGCCTGGGCGTCGATATGACATCCCGCGGTTCCCCTTGTCGCTGGAGTCCGTCATGCTCACGATTCGCTTGCACATCCTGACGTTCGCGCTGCTGGCCGCAGTTTTTCCGAACGACTTGCAGGCCGCGCAACCGGCCGCCGACATCGTGCCGACCGCGGCCCTGGTCGTCCGCCCCGTCGGCACCTACGGCCGCAACGCTGTCCACCGCGACGCGGTCGAGGCGCTGATCGTCGCCGGCAAGTGGCGCACTCCGAAGGCGGCCGACGAAGTCAAAGGCCCCGGCGGCGTGCAGAAGTGGGAGGCGGTGAAGTTCGCCAAGGACGGCCGCCTGCAACACGCGGCCCTGCGCGGCGGCTACGCGCTGGTGACGATCCCGTCCGCCACCAAGCGCGTCGCGCTCCTGGAGGCCGCCGGGCACAACATGGTCTACGTCAACGGCGAGCCGCGCACCGGCGACCCCTATCAGACCGGCTATGTGCGGCTGCCGGTGCTGCTGAAGAAGGGCGACAACGAACTGCTCTTTCACGTCGGCCGCGGCGCGTTGCGAGTGCGGTTCAAGCCAACGGCGAAGGAAGCCGAGTTGGAGCCGCGCGACGTGCTGCTGCCGGACTGGCACGTCGGCGTGCGGCAGGCGACGTGGGCGGCGATCATCGTCCGCAACAACAGTCCGCAGCCGCGCACCGACCTCGTGCTGGAGGCGGCGTGGGGCAAGGAACAGGCGGTGCAGACGCGGCTGGTGCAACCGCTGCCGCCGTTCAGTCAGCGCAAGGTCGGCTTCCTGCTGCCGCCCGCGCTGCCCGAAGAGGCAGGCGAAACGGAGGTGCGGATCGCCCTGCTGAGCAAGCTGGCCGACGCCCCGCCGAAGAACCTGGACGCCGTCACGGTCAAGGTGCGCGTCCGCAAGGACGAGCAGACATATAAAGAGACGTTTATCAGCAACATTGACGGCAGCGTGCAGTATTACGCGGTCAACCCGGCGCGGCCGCTGCGCAAGGGTGGGGCGCGACCTGCGCTGTTCCTGTCGCTGCACGGTGCCAGCGTCGAGGCCATCGGTCAGGCGGAAGCCTACGGTGGCAAGACCTGGGGCCATGTGGTGGCGCCGACCAACCGCCGGCCCTACGGCTTCGACTGGGAGGACTGGGGCCGGCTCGACGCGCTGGAAGTGCTGGAGCTGGCGCAGAAGCAGCTGGGCACCGACCCGCAGCGGACGTACCTGACCGGCCACTCGATGGGCGGCCACGGCACCTGGCACGTGGGCGCGACCTTCCCGGATCGCTTCGCCGCCATCGGCCCCAGCGCCGGTTGGGTCGCGTTCTGGACCTACGGGACGGGGCGGCCCGACGCGGACACGCCCATGAAGCAACTGCTGCAGCGCGGCAACAACGCCAGCGACACACTCGGCCTGGCCCGCAACTTCGCCCAGCACGGTGTCTACGTGCTGCACGGCGACGCCGACAACAACGTGCCGGTCAGCCAGGCCCGGCTGATGAAAAAGACGCTCGCCGAGTTCCACAAGAATTTCCAGTACCACGAGCAGCCGAAGGCCAGCCACTGGTGGGACGCCTCACCGGAGCCGGGCGCCGACTGCGTCGATTGGGCGCCGCTGTTCGATTTCTTCGCTCGCCAGATCATCCCCAGCAACGAAAGTCTGCGGCAGGTGCGCTTCACCACCGCCAACCCGGGCATCTCGGCGAAATCGTACTGGGTCAGCGTCCTGTGTCAGCAGCGGCACGGCGACTTCAGCACCGTGGACGTGCGCTTCGACCCGGGCCTGCGCCGCTTCGTCGGCACCACGGAAAACGTCACGCGACTGCTGCTGGACCTCGGCCATGTCCGGCCCGGCAAGCCGTTGACGGTCGAACTGGACGGCGTGAACATCGAGAAAATCGCCTGGCCGGGGGCGCCGCGGTTGTACCTGGAGCGCAAGGGCAAACAGTGGCAGGTGACGGCGGCGCCGGCGAAGGCGCTGAAGGGGCCGCACCGCTACGGGCCGTTCCGCGACGCCTTCCGCAACCGCATGGTGTTCGTTTACGGCTCGAAGGGTGCGCCGGCCGAAAACGACTGGGCGTTCGCCAAGGCCCGCCATGACGCCGAGACGTTCTGGTATCGTGGTAACGGCAGCGTGGACGTGCTCAGCGACGTGGAGTTTCTGAAAATCGCGGCGAAGGAACCGGATCGCAATGTCATCGTCTACGGCAACGCCGACACCAACGCCGCGTGGGGGCCGCTGCTGAAGGACAGCCCGGTGCAGGTGCGGAGCGGCGGCATCACCGTCGTCGGCAGACACGAGAACGGAGACGACGCGGCCTGTTTCTTCGTGCGGCCACGGCCCGGCAGTGACGTGGCCAGTGTCGGGGTGGTTTCCGGCACGAGCTTGATGGGCCGGCGCTTGACGGATCGCGTGCCGCTGTTCGTCTCGGGTGTCGGCATGCCGGACTTTTTGCTGCTGGGGCCGGAGATGCTGCACGAGGGCTACAGCGGCGTACGGGCGGCGGGCTACTTTGGCGATGACTGGTCGGTGGGGCGCGGCGAGTTTGTGTGGCGTGAGTGAGGGCTTGCGAATGCGGATTCTGGCGATTGGCGACCTGCACGGCTGCTTGGCGGCGCTCGACACGCTGCTGGCGGCCGTACAGCCGACGGCGGACGACCTGCTCATCACGCTGGGCGATTACGTGGACCGCGGCCCCGATTCGCGCGGCGTCCTCGACCGTTTGGTGCGGTTGAGCCAGACGCACAAGCTGATCGCGCTGCTGGGCAATCACGATCAGATGATGCTGGAGTCGCGCGACAGCACTCGCGACATGGAAGACTGGTTAGAGGCCGGAGGCGATGGGACGCTGGCGTCCTACGCGCGGCCAGGCGAACCCGGCACGCTGCAGGACGTGCCGGCGGAGCACTGGGATTTTCTGGAGAACCATTGCCGTGACTGGTTCGAGACGGAGCGGCACTTCTTCGTCCACGCCAACGTCTACCCCGACCTGCCGCTGGACGAGCAGCCGCAATTCATGCTGCGCTGGGAGCAACTGCGGCAGGATTCGCGGCCGCACGAGTCGAACAAGGTGATGGTGTGCGGCCACACGCGGCAGAAGAACGGCGTGCCACTCGACCTGGGGCACGCGGTCTGCATCGACACCTGGCCGGACGGCATGGGCTGGCTGACGTGCCTGGAAGTGCCGACCGGCCGGCTGTGGCAGGCGAACCAGCGCGGCGAACGCCGCACGGGCTGGCTCGGCGGCGAACTGCGTGCTAGCTGATGCACTTCGCGCCAGACGGCGCCTGAGTGGCGACCGCGTCACACGGCAAGGTTCCCGTGCTCTGGGACGTGGCCACGGGCAAGCAGGACCCCTCGGCGGCAGGTCTTGCCGCAGCCACAGCCGAGTTCGGCGGGCAGGTCGTCCCAGGCCATGCCGGTCTTGAGCACGAACAGGATGCCGGTCAGGATCTGGCGCGGCTCCAGCGGCTTGCGGCCCGGGAAGCGGAAGCGGCGCGGGGGCGGGGGCGGCAGCAAGGGCTCAATGCGCTCCCACAGCGCGTCGGTGACGAAGGTCTTCATGGTAGTTCCTCCTCAGAGATCCGGAGATCGCTCTCCGAATCACTGAGGAGCAACCGACGGGCCAATTGTCTCATTTTTTCCGAACGCTCTTAACAACCCGCGCGGGACTGATCCCTCTTGTGTTGCTTTCGAGAATCTGCTTATATTCTTCGATTTAGTGACGCCGGCGCCCGCGCCTGCGACGTTGGCCCTGCGTCCAGTCCGTGTGCAACACCCGCTTTCTCTCTCCGGGGCTGGCCCGCCCCGCGGGTGGCTGCCGTCGTGTCCAGGACGGGCACGACGTAAAATAACCCTCCCCCTTCTTCTGGAGGCGTGGCAATGAGAGCCACCGCATTACCGCTCGTGCTGGCCGCCGGCGCCGGCCTCACCCTGGCCGGCCTCTTCGCCCCGGCGCCGCCGCCCGCCCTGGCCAGCCCTCGGCCCAACGCCTACTGGCAGGTGGAGGATCTCCGCGCCGGCATGAAGGGCATCGGCCGCACCGTCATGAAGGGCACCAAGATCGAGGCCTTTCAAGCCGAAATCATCGGCGTCCTCAAGAACACCAGCCCCGGCCGCGACCTCGTGCTCTGCCGACTGGCCGGCCTCAACCTCGAAAAGACCGGCGTCATTCAGGGCATGAGCGGTAGTCCCATTTACATCGACGGCAAGCTCGTCGGCGCCGTCGCCTATGCGTGGCCCTTCGGCAAGGAGCCCATCGCCGGCGTCACGCCCTTCTGCCAGATGCACAAGTACGTCGAGTCCTACGAACGCCGCGATCTCGTTGAGGGCAACCAGCCCAACCGCATCGGCCTGAAGGCGCCGCTGCGGATCGACGGCCGCCATTTCGACACCGTGACGGTCTCCGACGACTTCGACGAACCACAGCCGACCGCGGCGGATGGTCTGTGGCTGGTGCCGCTGCGGACGCCGCTGGCCGCGTCCGGATTCACGCAGCACGCGTTGACGCTGCTGCGCGACCGCTTCCGCGGCAGCGGCATGGTGCCGATGCAGGGCGGCGGCGTCGGCGGCCAGGTCGCCGGCGACGCGGGCAACGCCAAGATCGAACCGGGTGCTGCGCTGAGCGTGGCGTTGATGCTGGGCGACTTCGACCTGTCCGGCATCGGCACGGTGACGCACGTCGAGGGCAAGCGCGTTTACGGCTTCGGTCACCCATTCTTCGGCCTGGGTGCGTGCGAGTTCCCGCTCATGACGGGTTACACGCACACGATCTATCCACGGCAAAACATCAGCTTCAAGATGGGCTCGCCGCTCAAGACGGTCGGCGTCATCAACGCGGATGTGAGCACCTGCATCGCCGGCTGGCTCGACCGCAAGCCAGACCTGCTGCCGGTCAAGATGACCGTCCGCCGTGAGCCCGGCCACCAGGCCAAGACCTTCCACGTCCGCACGGTGCGGCAGCGCTCGATGCTCGCGCCGCTGGTGTTCGCGGCCCTGACCAACTCGGTGGACATGGAGGGCGATCTGCCGGAGGATCTGACCGCGGATTTGCAGTGCCGCATCGAGGTCGAGGGCCGGCCGCCGGTGGTCATCCAGGACAAATTCTCCGGCAGCAGCTATTCGGGCAACCGTGCCCCGCAGGCGCTGTACTCGCAGGTGTCCGCGGTCATCAACCTGCTGACGTACAACGCGCACCGGCCGGTGCGCATCAAGCGCATCGACTGTTCGACGCAGATTCGCAGCGGCCGCAGCACCGCGGACATCGAGGCCATCGAACTGGACTCCGAGACATACGCCCCGGGCGAGACGCTCAAGGCAACGGTGTTCGTCCGGCCGTACAAGGGGCTGCGGCAGCGGCTGCCGGTGACGCTCAAGCTGCCGGCGGACCTGCCCGAGGGCGAGTACACCGCGACGGTCAGTGACGACCTGACGTGCGCGCGCGCGGAACTGCGCGACAACCCCAACCTGAACACGCCGCCGGACCTGGACCACGTGTTCCAGGCGCTGCAGGTGCAGACGGCGGCCAAGCGCACCAACCTGTCGGTGCGGGTGCCGACCAACGCGGTCGGGGTGGCGCTGAACGGCAAGTCGCTGCCGCAGTTGCCGGGCAGCATGGTGCAGATCCTCGGCAACACGCGCCGCACGGGCGCCCAGACGATGGGCGGGGCGCTGGTGTCGCGGCAGGCGACCACCTGGGTCGTGCAGGGCACCGAGTCGGTGCGCTTCAGCGTCAGCAAGAACAAGCGCGTGGTGAGTGAGTAAATCCCCCTGGCGAGCGGGGTCGCGTCAGCGCCCCGTGCTCTTCTTGATGAGCGGGGTCGCGTCAGCGCCCCGTGCTCTTCTTGGTGAGCGGGGTCGCGGCAGCGCCCCGGGCAACACGGGGCGCTGACGCGATCCCGCTCGCCTATCCTCCATCCCATTGAGGTCATCCCACCCATGTCCCGTTCCGTTTACTTTCGTCCTCTCATCCTGGCAGCGCTGGCGGCGCTGCTGCCGGCCAACGTCGGCCACAGCGCCCGGGTGAAAGTCTGGCACCACCACGGCCCCGCTCATCACGAGAAGGCCCACTTCAAGCACACGGTCGTCAGCAACGAGGGGGCACTGCGGCTGTCACGCCAGCTGAAGCCGCTGGCGAAGATCGACGCCATGCACGTCTGGGACGTGGTGGAGGACAGGGCCGGTAATCTCTTCGTGGCGACCGGCGACGAGGGCAAGCTCTACAAGGTCACGGTGGACGGCAAGGTGACGGTGGCGTACACCTGTCCGGACAGCCAGATTCTGTGCCTGGCGCTGGGCGCCGACGGCAGCGTCTACGCCGGCACGGGGCCGAGCGGCCTGGTGGTGTGCGTGCCGCCGACGGGCAAGACGCGCGTGGTTGCCGAGGACCTCGACCATTATGTCTGGAGCCTGGCGGTCGATGAGGAGACGAAGACCGTGTACGCCGGCACCGGGCCGAAGGGACGCATCTTCCAGATTCCGGCGCAGGGCAAGCCGAGCGTCTTTTACGCCACGAAACAGGAGCACATCCTCTGCCTGGCGACGGGGCCGAAGCGCACGCTGTACGCCGGCACGGACAAGGGCGGCCTGGTGTACCGCATCGACGCGCAGGGCAAGGGCTTTGTGCTGTACCACTGCCCGCAGGGAGAGGTGCGTAGTCTGCTGGTCACGGAGGCGGGTGTCTACGCCGGCACCAGTGCCCCGACGCGGCGCGGCAGCGGCGGGGGCGGCGGCGCCAACGTCAACGCTTTCGCGCCGACGGCCGGTCACGGCGGCAGCAGCATGAGCCCCGCGACCTACAAGAAGACCGGCGACAAGAAGAAGACGAAGGCATCCAGCGACGGCAAGTCGTCCGCGGACGGCGGCAATAGCGGCGAATCGAAGAGCAGTGCCGCCGAAGCGCCGACGCCGCCGGCCTCGGGAGAAAACTCGCTCTACCGCATCGCCAGTGACGGCAGCGTGCGCGAGCTGTTTCGCGAGAAGGCGCTGCTGCTGTGCCTGCTGCGGCAGCACGGCCGCGTCCTGGTCGGCACCGGCATGAACGGCCAGCTGTTCGAGATCGACGAGGCCAGCAAGGAGCGCACGGAAATCGCCCGGCTGGACCACGGCCAGATTCACTGCCTGTGTCGGCGCCGCGACGGCTCCGTCGTGCTGGGCACCGGCGACCCCGGCAAGCTGTACGTGCTGGAGGATCGCTACGCTGGCAAGGGCACGGTGGTGTCGGAGGTGCTGGACGCGAAGATGATTAGCAAGTGGGGCAGACTGTCATGGAAGGCGGAGACGCCGGCCGGCACCGCGGTGACCGTGGCGGTGCGCACCGGCAACGTCGCCGAACCGGACGAGACCTGGAGCGACTGGTCCGCCGAGCAGACCGACCCGCAGACCGCCCGCGTGACCACGCCGAGCGCCCGTTTCCTGCAATACCGCGTCACCATGACCACGGAGCACCCGAAGCAGACGCCGACTGTGCGCAGCGTGGCGATCCGCTATCTGACGACCAACCACCCGCCGGAGGTGACCAGCCTGGAGGTGCCCGACCTGGACGCCGCCAACCTGGAAACCCCGAAGAAGCTCAAACTGAAGTGGGCCGCCACCGACCCCAACGAGGACGAGCTGACCTACAGCCTCTACGTTCGCAAGGAGGGTTGGAAGAACTGGGTGCTGCTGGAGGACAGTCTGGAGAAGAAGGAATTCGAGTGGGACACGAGTGCCATGCCGTCGGGTAGTTACCGCGTCAAGGTGGTGGCCAGCGACCGCAAGGACAACGCCCCGGAGGACGCGCTGACAGCGGAGCGTGTCAGTGCGCCGTTCCCGGTATCGCACGTACCGCCGGTCGTCGCCGTGAAGATTACTGGCGTCGAGGGCAACCGGGCGGTCCTGGAGGCGACGGCGACCGACCCGCATGTGCGGCTGACGGAGGCGGCGTTCGCGGTCAACGGTAAGAAGTGGGTGCCGGTCTTCCCGACAGACGGCCTGTTCGACAGCAAAGCGGAGGCGTTCCGCTTCAAGACGGAGGCGCTGCGGCCGGGGACGTATGTGCTGGTGCTGCGCGTGCGCGACGCCGCCGGCAACGTCGGCAGTGGCGATGTGGTCTTCACCGTGGAACCGCGAGCGAAGAAGTAAAAAGAATTAGCCACAGAGGGCACAGAGGAAAGACAGGAGAATTGTAATCCAACTCTCCTGTCTTTCCTCTGTGCCCTCTGTGTCCTCTGTGGCTAATTCTTTTTACCAGCTAACGCTCTCGATGGTTTCGCCGACGCCGAGGCGGTAGCACAATTGCTCGAACACGTCGAGGAAGCGCGGGTCGGTGTTGTGCAGGTGTTCGCCCTCGGTAATCAACTGGAGCTGGTCGTCGCGCGCGATACCGTGGCGGCGCAGGCGGCGCTCGAACGGCTTGAGGTCGTGGGCGTAGACGAACAACAGCTTGTGCTCGTCGAACTGCACCTCCACCGGCCCCTCCGTGGACAGCACCGCCACGCCCGCGCAGCCATCGTTCAACAGCAGGTCTTCAAAGTCGCACAGATGACTGGTGAGCACCGGCAGGTCAATGTCCTCGCGGCTCAGGTCGCGGTGGCCGGCCCCGTCGCTGTCGTGGCTGGTCTCCAGGACCACGTCCACCACCTCGCCGAGCGGGTCCAGCAAATCCAGGAACAGGTCGAACAGCTTTTCGCGCGACACCGCCGCCGCCAGCACCGGCACGCTCAGGCCGTGCTGCGCGTCACGGTAGACCTCACGGCGATAGCCTTGCCTCGGCAGCACGTGCCGCGTCAGCGACGGCCGGATGGCGTCCGTCAGCCAGAAGTCGCCGTAACGATCCGTCTGTAAATGGGTCGCCCAATTCTCCGCACTCACGTGAGTACCCCGCGCTGGAGTTTGGAATAGGATGAAAGGCTAGAAGCGAATCCGAAGGTGTGTCTGCTGATTAACTATAAACCGCGATTGGTCCCGCGGCCAGTCACACGCCGGGATTCTAGGGCCGAAAAAGGCGCTGCCGCGAAAACCTTTGCGAGCACGCCGGTTGCGCAGGTGGGACGCTTTGGTAGACGGGAGCAGTCCGGGCAAGCAGCCCGAGCGACTTTCTTTCACGCCGCGGGCTTTTCGCTCAAGAAGCGGATTGGGGAAGTGGAAATGGCCTAAAAATGGGGGAGTGAGGAAGGCTGGAGCGTTCGTGCCCGGCCAACAGCGCCACTACCTCTTGCCATTGCCGGGGTTTCTCTCCGTGGGGCGTTCGTCCCAACGGGGTCAAGGGCCGCGATCCAAAGGAGGTATCATGAGACTCGCACAACCGATGTCGGGCGTGCTGGCGGGCTGCGTGCTCCTACTCAGCACCGGCAGCGTCGGCGCCCAGGACTGGCCGCAGTGGCGCGGCCCCAACCGCGACAGCAAGGTGACTGGCTTCACCGCGCCGAAGGAGTGGCCCAAAACGCTGACGCAGAAGTGGAAGGTCAGTGTCGGTCAGGGCGATTCCTCGCCCGTGCTGGTGCGCGACAAGATTTACGTCTTCGGCCGCGTGGGCGGCGATGAAGTCCTCCAGTGCCTGGACGCGGCCACCGGCAACGAACTGTGGAAGGACAAGTACGAGGCCCTGCCACCAACCGGTGCCTCCGCCGGTCCTGGCGGCATTCACAAGGGGCCGCGCGCCACGCCCGCGGTCGGCGCTGGCAAGGTCTGCACCTTCGGCGTGCGTGGCACGGTCTCCTGCGTGGACGCGGCCACCGGCAAGCTCGCGTGGCGCAAGGACACCAAGGGTTACCCCATGTTCTTCACCGCGTCCTCGCCGCTCATCGCCGACGGCAAGTGCATCGTCTTCCACGGCGGCTCCGGCACGGGCAAGATCAGCGCCTACGACCTGGCCAACGGCGACGAGAAGTGGACCTGGACCGGCGAGTCGCCGTCCTACGGTTCGCCCACGCTCATGACGGTCGATGGCACCAAAATGCTCGTGACGCTGACGCAGAGTTCGTTGGTAGGCATCGGCCTGGCGGACGGCAAGCAGTTGTGGAAGGTGCCGTTTTCAGCCAAGTACAACAACAGCACCCCCATCGTCAACCGCGACACGGTCATCTGCTCCAGTCCGGCGCGGGCACCGCGGCGTTCAAGGTTGAAAAAAAGGGGGACGGCTTTGAGGCCAAACAGCTGTGGAAGGTGAAGACGGCGGCCACCACGTTCAACACGCCGGTGCTCAAGGACGGCTTGCTGTTCGGGATCACCTCGGGCGGCGGCAAGGGGGCGGGCGCCTTCTTCTGCATGAGCGCCGAGAACGGCGACGTGCGCTGGACCGACAAGACCAAGCGCGGCGACTGCGGGGCCGTGCTCGACGTGGGCGCCGTTATGCTGGCCCTGACCAGCGACAAGAATCTGGTCGTCTTCCAGCCCAGCGACAAGGGCTACATGGAAGTCGCCCGGTATCAGGTCGCGGACACGCCGTCCTGGTCCTACCCGATCCTCTCGGGCAACCGCATCTTTGTGAAGGACCAGAATTCGCTGACGCTCTGGACGGTCAACTGAGCGGTCGGTGAAAGCAGCAACCGCACGAGCCCCTGGCAAGCGGGGCCCGTGCGGTTTGCTTTTATGAAAGAGCGGCGCGCCAATCGGGCGGCCGGGGGATCAGGACGGCGACCTCGCCGGGGTCGTTTGGGGCGGGGCTGGGCTCGCGTCCCCGCCACCAGAGAAACGCGGCAGACGGCCCGGCTTGCGCGGCGCTCACAGGCAGCGCACGGCCACGACGGTGCAGTTGTCGCTGCCGCCGCCCTGGTTGGCCAGGTCCACGAGTTGTGCCGCCGCCCGGCCGGCGCTCAATGCTGGATCGCACAGGACGCCGTGCAGCGCCGGACCATCGACGTGCGCGTGCAGGCCGTCGCAGGCGATCACCAGCCAGTCGCCGGCCGTCAGCTTCGACTGATAGACCGCCGGTTGAATGTCGGAGTGCTTGCCGACCGCCTGCGTCACCTCGTTGCGCTGCGGGTGCGTCAGTGCTTCTCGTTCGGTCAACTTGCCCATCTCGACCATGCGCGCCACCAGCGTCTGATCCTTCGTCAGCTGCACCAGCCGGCCGTCCTTGACCTGGTAGACGCGGCAGTCGCCGACATGGCCGATGACCACGTCCAGGCCGAGCACGACCACGACCGCCGCGGTGGCGCCCATGCCCTTGCAGCCAGGGACCGTCTGGGCCTGGTCATACACGAGTCGGTTGGCGCCCTTGAGGGCGTTGCCGGCGGCCTCGGCGAGGGTG
This sequence comes from uncultured Gemmataceae bacterium, assembly GCA_963750165.1. Taxonomy (GTDB): domain Bacteria; phylum Planctomycetota; class Planctomycetia; order Gemmatales; family Gemmataceae; genus CAVVPN01. The sequence continues at coordinate 954,307 of CAVVPN010000004.1, forward strand.
GCGAGGGCCGGCGGTTCCTTCGCGGCCACCAGGCCCGAGAGCACGGGGGCGAACGCCGCGGCCACGCTGCGGATCACCAGAGCACTGGCCTGGTCGCCGGCGTCGTAACCGCCCATGCCGTCGGCCACGACCAGCAGCGCCAGTTCGCGGCGCTGGTCGAGGTTGGACAGCGTCAGGTGCTGCGTGAGGTAGCTGTCCTCGTTGCGGTTGCGGACGCGGCCGGTGGACGTGGCGCTGCCGACTTCCAGGCAACTGCCAGCCGCGGCGAACGGCGGTGGCGCCGTGGCGGCGGGACCGGCTGCGGCCGCGGGGCCGTCCAGTTCGATCTCCAGATGGTCCTCCGCTGTTGCGGAATCCGGGGGAGAAGTTGACGAGGATGCGGCCTGTTGCCCGGGGGTGATCGAGTGCAGGAACCCGCGCAAACCGGACAGGAACCCGCTCCGGGCCGGGGCCGCCGGCGCGGGCGGTGGGGCGGGGGGCGGTGGTACAGCCGGAAAGCTGCCGGAGGCCGTCGGGGCGCTCGGCGTCTGGAAGGGTTTGGCGCATTTGGCGCACTGGACGCGGGAGCCGAGGTGCTCCGGTTGCACCTGGCAGATACTGCGGCAGTGAGGGCACTGGACGTTGACGGCCACGACTGGACACTCCCCGCTCGAAGATGGGCCGCGTTGGAGGCGAACACTCCGGCGGTCTTATCTTATCCTTATCGGGCCAGGCGGGGGGTGGCCGCAAGTGTTTTCTGGGTTAAAAACCGTTACACACTGCGGCGCAGGCGGCGCTGCTCCGCTTCGCGCAACAACTGCCGTCGATGGCCGGCCGTCTGCTCGAACAGGGCGGTGAAGAAAGCGGTGTCCGCGGCGGTCAACTCCCGACCGCGGCGGCGCATGGCCGTGGCCGCCGTCGCGAACAGCTGGTCCAGGTCGGCGTGTTCCTGCGTCCCACCCGGGCCAGCCTGGCAGAACGACGGCACCGTCCGTGGCAGCAGCGTCCCGGTCGGCAGCAGGTGGCAGAACACGCCGGTCACGGTGCCGGTATTCAGCAGCGTGTTCAGGCCGGTCTTGGTGTGGTCGCCCAGGAACGCCCCGACCTTGGTCTGGCCGGTGGCGATCTTGCCGGCGGCAGTGAACATGTTGACCTCGCCGTAGTCGTTGCGCAGGTCGCTGACCTGGGTGCCCGCGGCCAGGTTGACCCACGACCCGACATAGCTGTGGCCCAGGAAGCCGTCGTGATACTTGTTGGCGAAGCCCTGCATGATGCTGGCTTCGAACTCGCCGCCGACCCGGCACTTCGGCCCGAGCGTGCCGCCGCGCAATTTCGCGCCCAGCAGCAGACAGTCCGGCCCCACGTAGCACGGCCCTTCCAGGCGCGTGAAGGACTGGACGACGGCGCCGCGGTCGAGGATCACCGGGCCGGGCCGCGTGTCCACCGTCACATACGGTTCCACCCGGGCGTCGCGATGCACCAGCAGTTGCTCGCGCGGCCCCAGCGTCGCCACGTCCGGCGGGCTGGCGGTGAAGTCCGGTTGGGCCGCGAACCAGGGCAGATCCTCGCGCAGCGCCTCGGGGTTGTGCTCCACGAAGTCCCAGGGGTAGCGGAGGAGCCGGCCTCCCGCCGGGCAGCGCGGCAGCGTCAGCAGACAGTGGTTGACCCACTGCTCGACGGCCTCCGGGGAGCAGTCGTCCGGCGCCGACGGGGCGACCACATACACTACCTCGTCGCCGATCAGGCCGACGCGCGGCGTGTCCACGTCGGCCAGGGGCACGACGGGCGGCAGCCAGCGGGCGTTGACGGCGGCGCGGAGGTTCTGCAGACCGTGCGGGTCGTTCACCGCGTCGTCAGGGTGCTCCTGGCGCACCAGCGGGGCCAGCGCCGGTCGCACGACCAGGCCGACCTCCTGCGCGGACAGGGCCGCCGTCTGCCGCCGCAGCAGCGTGCGACCGCCACACCACAGGTCAAAGGCTGGCCGCGTCAGGGTCAGCGGCTCCAGCAGTTCGACGTACTGGTCTTCAAAAACGGCGATACGCATGGGGCGGTCCCTCCTACCTCGGAGTCGGCGAGCGGCGCGGCGTCAGCCCGCCGGTGCTTCAAAATACCGGCGGGCTGACGCCGCGCCGCTCGCCTTCGCAGTCACTCCACGGTCACACTTTTGGCAAGGTTGCGCGGCTTGTCAATATCACATCCACGCAGCAGGGCGATGTGGTACGCCAGCAGTTGCAGCGGCACCACCGTGATGACCGGCTGCAAATAGTCCTCGACCCTGGGCACATAAATGATGTCGTCGGCGCGGGCCTCCACCAGGCTGTCCTCCTCACAGGCCACGGCGATCACCGGGCCGCCGCGGGCCTTGATCTCCTCCAGGTTGCTCATCACCTTGTCGTAGACCGAGCACTGCGGCACCAGGAAGACCGACGGCGTGTGCTTATCGACCAGGGCGATGGGACCGTGCTTCATCTCCGCGGCGGGGTAGCCCTCCGCGTGGACGTAGCTGATTTCCTTGAGCTTCAACGCCCCCTCCAGCGCCACCGGGAAGAGGTACTGCCGGCCCAGGTACAGGAAGTTGTCGTTGTCCGCGTACTTGCGAGCGATGCGTTTGACCTCGTCGTGGCAGCGGAGCGTCTGCCGCACCAGCTCCGGCAGCAGGCGGATTTCCTCAATCATGCGCGCCCCTGCAGGCTGGACAGATGACGCATACGGCCGAGGTACAGCGCCAGCAGCGTCAGCACGGTGACCTGAGCGGTGAACGCCTTGGTGCTGGCGACGCCGATCTCGGGGCCGGCGTGCAGGTAGACGCCGCCGTCGGCCTCGCGGGCAATGCTGCTGCCCACCACGTTGCAAATGGCCAGCGTCGTCAGGCCCTTGCGCTTGCTCTCGCGCAACGCCGCCAGCGTGTCCGCCGTCTCGCCGGACTGCGTAATGCCGAGCACCACCGTGTTGCGGTCCATCGGCGGGTTGCGGTAGCGGTACTCGCTGGCGTACTCCACCTCGACGGGAATCTGCGCCAGGGCCTCGAACAGGTGTTCGCCAATCAGGCCGGCGTGATAGCTGGTGCCGCACGCGGTCATCACGATGCGGTCAATCTGGCGGAGCTGGGCGGGCGTGCGGTTCAGGCCGCCGAAGTGGGCGGTCGCCTCGGCGTCGTCGAGCCGGCCGGCGATGGCGCGCTGCAGCACCTCGGGCTGCTCGTAAATCTCCTTGAGCATGTAGTGCTCGAACGCCCCCTTGTCGGAATCGCCGGCGTCCAGTTCCAGGGTGTGGACCTGGGCCTCGGCGGCCTCGCGGTCGTGGTTGAAGATGCGCCACTCGCGCGGCGTCAGGGCGCACAGCTGGCGGTCGCTGAGGTAGACGACGCGCTCGGTGTAGCCGGCCAGGGCGTTGGCGTCGCTGGCCAGCAGTGTCTCGCCCTGGCCGATGCCCAGCACCAGTGGACTGCCCAGGCGGGCGCCGACGATCTGGTGCGGGAAGCGCGGGCTGACGACCGCCAGGCCGTAGGTGCCCTTGAGGCGCGCCACCGCCCGTTGAACCGCTTCGAGCAGATCGTCTTGCAGGTAGGCGGCGATCAGGTGGGCGATGACTTCCGTGTCGGTGTCGCTCTTGAAAACGACACCGTCGGCCTGAAGTTGCTGCTTGAGCGTGGCGTAGTTCTCGATGACGCCGTTGTGGACGACCGCGACCTCGCCGTCGCCGCCGAGGTGCGGGTGGGCGTTGGTTTCGGTGGCGGGGCCGTGCGTGGCCCAGCGCGTGTGGCTGATGCCGGTGCTGCCGGGCGCCTGCTGGCGGCCCACCAGGCTGGTCAGGTTGGCGATGCGGCCGACGGCCTTGCGGACGCGCAGTTGCCGGCCGGCGATGGTGGCCAGGCCGGCACTGTCGTAGCCACGGTATTCCAGTCGCCGCAGCCCTTCCAGCAAGATCGGCGTCGCCTCGCGCCGCCCGGTATAACCGACAATGCCACACATGAGGGTGCCTCGCTGTTCCCTGGGGTCGTGCGTCTACGCCAGTCCAGTCCAGGTTTTCCTTCCTGGCATGAATGGGCACTGTACCTATCACAGCAGTTTCCGCGCCACGGGAATTATGAAGTTCTGGCGACAGAACTGTGGCTCCGAATCAGCGGGAAAGGCACGGATCGGGTGGAGCACTGCCTGGCCCTGTCTACTCCCCGAGACACTCCAACCACTCTCTGTCTACTTTCTGATACACACGACAGCGTTGCCGGGCGCAGGTTGTTGTCGGCGGGCCAGGGCGTGAACCGCAAGGGGTTGCTATTCGCCGTGGTGCAGGCGGCCCGCCAGCACAGGGAGCGCGTGCAGGCGGGCTGCCTGCACCATGGCGCATCAGCGCAAGCCGAGCACCTCCCACACCAGGATGGTGGTGTCCTCGCTGCCGGAGGCGAGCACGCGGCCGTCGGGGGAGAAGGCGAGAGCGGTGACAGAACCGCGGTGGCCGCTGAAGCGCTTGAGTTGCTGGCCGGTGGCGGTTCGCCAGACACAGACATCCTTGCCGTCGGAACTGGCAAAGAACTTGCCGTCGGGGGAGAAGGTCAGCCGGTAGCTCAAAGCTTCCGCAAGTTCACGGCAGTCGCCGCCAATGCGGCCGCGGCCACGACCCCGGGAAACACCTCGTCCACCAGGCCGAGCCGCGCCGCCATCGCCCAGTCATTCGGCGGCACGTCGGCGGACTTGAGCAGCACCACCCGCGCCCGAGCCGCGCCGCCACCCGCGCCGCGATGGCGTCGCTGGTCACCGTCCAGGTATGCGGCAGCCGATCCGGGTTCGCCTCGTCCGCACGCAGCACCGGCAGGCAGTCGAGCACCGGTGTCACGCCCGCCGCCCACGCCGCCGGTAGTTCTGCCAGTCCGACGATCACCCGCCCCCGCGGCAGCAGCGCCGCCAGCACATGAGCGTTCAGGCCCATCGCCCGCACCGCCAGCCAGTGTGCCGCCTCGGCGCCGAGGCCGTGGACGCGGTCCAGGTCGCGCACGGCGTCCGCCGCCGCGCCGCCGCCGGGCACCAGCACCACATCGCATGTCCCCAACCGCCCCAGCCAGTCGGCCAACCGCGGCCGCAGTCCCGGCCAGGTCAGCAGACTGCCGCCGACCTTGACCACCACCGGCTCAGCCATCGTGCCGGCCCTCCGTGGCGAGGACGGCCACCGCGTGGGCGCACGCCGCCGCCGACAACTCCGGCCCCAGTTCCTGTGCCAGCGACACGATGGTCACCGGGAGTATTTTTTCCAATGCCTGGAGGACAAGGCGAGCCAAAAATTCGCCGGAGCCGGCCAGCACGACGGCCGTGGGCAGGGCAGGCAAGCGCCGCGCCGCCTCCCAGATGGGAGTGCCGATCAACTGCGTCTGGCGGCGAAAGGCGCGGGCGGCAAACATGATGACGAAATCGGCACGCAGGGTCTCGCCGTCACCGCAGAGCATGCGGGCCAGCCGGGCGTGGGCGGCGGCGCGCGTGGCCGGTCGGCCGTCGGCGGTGTGGCAATCCGCCGCGTCCTCGTTGACATGCTCGAGCAGCAAATACACGTCCAGGGTGGTGGCGAAGAACTCCGCGGCGCCGAAGCCGTCGAGCAGGGCGCACACCGGCGTCCGCCGGGCGCCGGTGTAGATCAACTCGCGGCTATACAACCGATCCGTGTCGGTGAGGTTCAACGGCCGTGGCTGGCCTGCGACCAGTGGCACGATGTCCGTGGTGGTCGAGCCGATGTCGATCAGCAGGGCGTTCGTGCCGCCGACGTAGCGTCCTGCGAACTCGGCCAGCGCCAGCCAGTTGGCGGCGGCCATTTGCAGCGGCTCCGCGGCGGCGCCGTCCAGGTCCACGAACCGCCCTGCATTGGTCCAGCAGCGCACCGCCCGGCCTTCCGCCGCCGACTGCACCGCGGCGAGAATCGCATGGACACCTTCACGGCGCGTGGCGAAGCAGTCGCACAGTTCGCCGGTCATGGTGACCGCCAGGGTGTCACAGGCCGGCAGACGGCGCAGCAGCGCCCGCAGCGCCTCGGGCAGGCGGTCGGGCTGTTTCCACAACTCGAAGGGTTGCAGACAGACGGCGCCGGTGGCGTGGACCGCCTTGAGGTTGGCGCCGCCGATGTCGAGGCCGACGACGGTCACGGTGCCTCCGTCACTTCCAGGCCAGCAGGGCGAGGAACGGCAGGGCCGGCCAGATCAGCAGCGCCAGGCCGCAGCCGTGCGTCCACGGCCGGCGGTCGCGCTGGAACAGGTCGAGGACGTTGAGCAGCAGAGCCACCGCGGCCAGCGCCAGCAGCGCGACCGCGTAGCCGACGAGGACCGGTTGCCGGGCGTCCTCCCGCACCTCCTTCGGGGCATCGGGGAACGTTTGCCAGACGACCCAGACCACCAGCGCCAGCGACGCCAGCCAGGCGACGCCCCAGAGCCATTCGGCCGGCGACAGCGTTGCTGGCCGGCCGCGGAGGCGCTGGCCGGTGTAGAACACCGGCCAGAACAGTTGCACGCCGAGCGGCAAAAACGGCAGTGTCGGCAGCACTTTCAGGACCTCGGCAGGCACCTCTGCCGGGGCGTGTTCGAGCTTGGCGGTCTGGTAGCCGGCCAGTTCCACGAGGTAGAGCGACAGGGCGACCCCGAGGAAGATGAGGAAAAAGTCGAGGCGCGTCGGTGGTGGCGCGGCCGGGGCGGCGCGCGGGGCGGACACGGTGCGGGAGGCTGGCGGATTCATGGTGTGATGGTAGCACGGCCGGCGGCGCGCGTGCAAGCGGCAGCACGAAGCGCTAAGCCGCAAGCGGCAGAACGACGGGTTCGAGCGCGAAACCCATCTTTCTGCCGCTTGCGGCTTAGCGCTCCCAAACCCTCCTTGGCGGCTCACCATCTCACTTCTGCGGTGGCGTAGTCGCGACAAGCTTCGGCACACCCGGCGGGGCCAGCGGCGGCGGCCCGGTCGGTTGCAGCGTCTGCGGCCCGTTCGGCACCGTCCAGTTCCCCGTTTGCAGCACCGGCGCCGGTCCCGAGGTCGGGTGCGGCAGCGGCGCCACGTGGGTGGCCGGTAGCGGCACGACCTTTGGCGTCGCCGTGTTCAGCCGGCCGCCGATCTGCGCCAGCAGCTTTTCGCTGACCGGCTTCTCCGGGCCGGTGGCGCCGAGGCGCTCCGGCACCGTGCGGTCGCCGAGGATGCCCACGCGCACCGCCACCGTGCTGATCGGCCCATCCGCCGGGATTTCACTCAGCCGCGTCTTGACCGTGATGTTCACGGGTTGGCCCCCGCCGGTCATGGTCTCCAGTTCGGCGGTGTCGATGCCGGTGCGCTCCTTGGTGATGGTCATGCCGAAGTCCACCAGCGCCAGTTTGGTCGCGGCGTACGTCTGGGCGAAGTCGGCGCCCTTGTACTCGCGCTCGACAACGCCGCTCAGGTAAGCGAAGCCGGCGGCGCCGCCGGCGACGACCGCGCTGCCCACCGCTGCCGCGATACAGCCGCTGCTGGTCAGCGCCAGCAGGCCCACCAGGCCGTAGCCCCACCGTGTAAACCGTCGTTGACCGCGTGCGCCCATTGGCCCCTCCTTTGTGAACCAACCGGGCCGCAGGATAGCGTCTGGCCCGGCGGTGACAATGCCAAGTTCTCCCGGGCGCGCGGCGCGATGGTTCCGTAGAATAGCAGTGGGAATTCGCCCTTTTCCGCACTCACGGCTCGCACACGACATGGCACGTTACCTGATCGGCATCGACCTCGGCACCACCAACAGCGCCCTGGCCTACATCGACCTGCCGCGCTGGAAGGCGCGCGGCAGCGCCGTGCCGGAGATCCAGAAGTTCGCCGTCCCGCAGCTGGTCAACGCCGGCGAGGTAGCGCCGCGGCCGCTGCTGCCGTCGTTCCTGTACCTGCCGGGGCCGCACGACCTGCCCCCCGGCGTCACCGCGCTGCCCTGGGACGCCCAGCCGCCGCACGTCATCGGCGAGTTCGCCCGCAATCACGGCAGCCGCATCCCTGGCCGTCTCGTCACCTCCGCCAAGTCCTGGCTATGCCACGCCGGCGTTGATCGCTCCGCGCCGCTGCTGCCCTGGAGCGCCCCGCCCGATGTGCCGCGGCTGTCGCCCGTCGAGGTCTCCGGCCGCTACCTGCGGCACTTTGTCGATGCCTGGAACGAGGTAATGGCCAGGAACGACCCCGAGGCGCGGCTGGAGAAGCAGACGGTGGTGCTGACGGTGCCGGCATCCTTCGACGACGTGGCCCGGACACTGACGGTCGAGGCGGCGCGCAAGGCGGGGCTGGAGAACCTGACGCTGCTGGAGGAGCCGCAGGCCGCGTTCTACTGCTGGTTGGCGACGCACTCGGCGCGAGGCGGCGGCGCTGAAGCCGGGGGCGCACTGCCTCGTCGTGGACGTGGGCGGCGGCACCAGCGACTTCAGTCTGATCCAGGCGACCGAGCAGCAGGGCGAGCTGTCGTTCGTGCGCCAGGCGGTCGGCGACCATTTGCTGCTGGGCGGCGACAACATGGACCTGGCACTGGCGAAGTTCGTGGAGGGCCGGCTGCCGCAGGCCGGCAAACTCGACGCGGCCCAGTACGGCCTGTTGACGCAGGCGTGCCGGCAGGCCAAGGAGACGCTGCTGGGGCCGCAGCAGCCGGCTTCGTACCCGGTAACGGTGATGGGCCGCGGTCGCTCGGTCATCGGCGGGGTGCTGACCACGGCGCTGACGACCGCGGACGTGCGGCAGGTGATCCTGGACGGCTTCTTCCCGCAGGTCGGCCGCGACGAGGAGACGCAGCGCGGCGCCCGCGTTGGCCTGCACGAGATGGGGCTGCCCTACGTCAACGACCCGGCGATCACGCGGCACCTGGCGGAGTTTCTGCGGCGGCACGCGCGCGAAGTGCAGAGCGGCGGCGCCGTGGCGCCGGAGGCGATTCTGTTCAACGGCGGCGTCTTCCAGCCGGCGAGCCTGCGCGAGCGCGTCATCGAGGTGATGCGGCACTGGTACGCGACGCCGCCGCAGGACTGGCAACCGCTGGTGCTGACGAACCCATCGCTCGACCTGGCCGTGGCGTGGGGGGCGGCGCACTTCGCCTGGCTGAAGCACATCGGCGGCAAACGCATCGGCGGCGGCATTGCCCGCTCCTACTACGTCGGTGTCGAGGCCGGCGCCGCCCCGACGGCGGACGCTCTCACCGTCGTCTGCGTGGTGCCGCAGCACCTGGAGGAGGGCCGCGAGGTGGCGCTGCCGCGGCCGGAACTGGAACTGGCACTGGGCCAACCGGTCGCGTTTCCGCTGTTCACGTCCACGGTGCGGGCCGACGACAAACCGGGCGATTTGTTGCACGTTTCGCCAGAACAGCTCTGGCAGCTGCCGCCGCTGCACACGATCCTGCGCGGCGGCAAACGCAGCGGCACCCGGCGCGTGCCGGTGACGCTCGCGGCCCGCAGCACGGAAATCGGCACGCTGGAGATCTACTGTGTCGCGAAAGAAGGTGACAACCGCTGGCGGCTGGAGTTCAACGTCCGCGACATCGTCAAGGGCTCCGCGGCGGCGCCGGCGGCGGCCGCGGACGATGACGGCAAGGCGACGGTCACGGACGTGTGGCCGGAGGAGCAGGTGCAGGCGGCGGCCCAGCAACTCCGCGCCGCCTATGTCCCCACTGTTGGAGCCGGGTCGGGTGACCCGGCCCCCGCGCCGCAGGAGTTGACGAAGGCGCTGGAAACGGCGCTGGACGCGCCGCGCAGCCAGTGGCCGACGGGCCTGTGCCGGCGGTTGTGGGACTTCCTTGCGGAGGTCGCCGAGCACCGCCGCCGGTCACCGCAGCACCTGAGCCGCTGGTATCACCTGGTCGGCTTCGTGCTGCGGCCGGGCTTCGGTGATTCGCTGGATAAATTCCGCGTCGAGCAGCTGTGGAAACTGACGGCGACGCCGCCGCGCACCACCGCCGGGGGTGGGAATGTACCGCGTCCGCCGGAGAGCGGCGCGGACTTCTGGATCATGTGGCGGCGCGTGGCGGGCGGCCTGAACGCGCAGTTACAGGCGGCGCTGCTGAACCGGCTGCGGCCGGCGCTGCTGCCGGCCAAGGGCAAGGCGGCGGTCAAGCCGGCGGCGAACGAGCTGGCGGAGATGTGGCGCACGGCCGCGAGCCTGGAGCGCGTGGACGTGAAGCAAAAGGAGCAGCTGGGCCAGGCGTTGCTGAAGCCGCTGCGGCGCAGTCCGGTGCCGACCTACGGCTTCTGGGCGCTGACGCGGCTGGGGGCGCGGCGGCTGCTGTATGGGCCGCTCAACGGCGTGGTGCATCCGCACGTTGTCGAAAGTTGGCTGGACCAGATCGTCAGCTTCGAGCCGGGCAACCAGAGCGAGCGTGCGGGCTGGCTGTTCTGCCTGGCGCAGCTGGCGCGGCAGAGCGGCCAGCGGGCGCTGGACATCGACGACAGTCACCGCAAGTCGGTGCTGACGGTGCTGCACAACGAGAAGGCGCGTGAGCATCTGGTGCGCATGGTGGAGGAGGTGCTGGAGCTGGAGGGCGAGGAGCAGAGCGAACTGTTCGGCGAGGCGCTGCCGATCGGGCTGCGGCTGCTGCCGGCGGCGGAGTGAGCGGGGGCGGACGATGGGACCAGGCAAACGGCGGAAGCGGTTATTGAAGCAAGCCCGCCAGGTTCCGGTGGAGGCGGTGGAGGCGTTCTTGCTACCCCGCCCCGGCGCGCATCCGGGTTACTTCGTCCTGCAACAACATGGGGCTGAATTGCTCTGCGTCTTTCGTGGTTTCCAGAACGGTGCTGAAGTCCTCATTGAGGATGATGTGTTCTATCAAGCCTGTTGCAATTACCTCAAGGAGCGTGGTGTTGTCTTCGAGACGCCGGAAAGTGCGACGCTCTACGCCCAGGAACGGGGATTGATCGATTTCGATGATCAGGAAGCGTAAAGGAACGAGCTATGCCGCTACGCGATCATTTTCACCTACCCCTGCGCGGCCTTTGCACCTGGGAGAGTTTTCACAGCGGCTGGGCGCTCGAGATCGTGCGCCAATTGAACCGCACGCTGCCGGCGAACTACGTGGCACGCCCCAACGTGAAATTGGGTGTCGTCGTCGGCCCCGACGTGGGCACGCTACAGCAACCCGGCGACACAGCCACCGAGGACGCGGGCGGTGTTTCAACCGCGGTTTGGGCGCCGCCCCGGCCGACCCTTTCCGTTGACGTTGATTTCCACAGCGCTGACGTGTTCGAGGTCCAGGTCCACCGCGAGGGTGGGTTGGAACTCGTCGCTGCCGTCGAGTTGGTCAGTCCGCGGAACAAGGACCGGCCGACCGCGCGCCACCAGTTCGCGACGAAATGCGCGGCCTATCTCCAGGCGGGGGTGTCGGTCATCGTGGTGGACGTGGTGACGGAGCGGCGTCAGAATTTGTACACGCTGTTGCTGGAACAACTCGATCTGGCACCCGACGAGCATGCGCCGGGAGACCTGTACGCCGTCGCCTGCCGCACGACGCCCCCCGATGAACCCGGCCGTCTGGAAACCTGGGTCGAGGCTCTCGCCCTGGGGACACCGCTGCCGACCTTGCCGCTGTGGCTGGAGACCGATTTCGCGGTGCCGCTCGACCTGGAGCGCAGTTACGAATCGACGTTCATTGAGTTGCGCGTCGCCGTTTGAGGTGCTGTTGACCGGCGCCGCAGAGATCGGGGAACAATTGCTCCAGCAGGTTCATCGGTGATACCCGTGCTGCCGCCCCCAGGCCAGCCAGCGCCTCGGCCACCTTCCGAATCTGCCCCTCTTCCTCGGGCGGCACCGGCTGTTCCCCGGTGATGGCGACCAGCGCGCTCGACAGGTGCCCGTCCCGCGTCTGTTCCAGGTCATGGAACAAGAACGGCAGGGCAGCTGCGCCCAGGGCAATCAACTCCAGGTAAACTGGGTGGGCGACCATCGCCGTCGAGGACGAGAGAAAGCCCGTCTGGGCGCGCCAGGTGGCGAGCAAACGCTCCACCCGTTGCGCCAGCGTCTCTTCCGCCGGGGCGTGGGGGTAGCGGGAACGGAGCCGGTAGACATCGGTTTTCCTCAAGCGTTTGGCATTCCTCCACCGGGATTATACCCGCCGCGCTGCCGCCACGGCAGTGCAGATACCGGCGACGTTTTTCCCCGCCGCGACACCCGCCGGCCCGTTTCCTGGTATAACACTCCGGGGAAGGCCCGCGCCGCGCTGGCCGCCCGGCCGGCGATCATCCCGCATCCAAGGAGACTCGCAACGCTCAAGCACTCCATGTCGTGCCTGCTCGTCCTGCTGGCGGTCCCGTGGGCGGCCGTCGCCGCGCTGCTGGAACGAGGTGACGACAGCCCGGTAGGTGCCGGGCGCGGCCGCCACATGGATGACACGTGCGTTCCGGTTCGTGGCGCTCACGTCGTCATTCTCGGCCAGTCGGCGGCCCTTCGTGTCCACCAGGATCAGTACGGGTCGAAGGCGGTACTCTCCAGGTCCAGGACGTACGTCTTGCCCGCCTGGAATTCCAGCGGGTGCGTCTGCTGCTTGACCTGGGCGGTGAGCTTACCGTTCTGGCGCGTCTCGGCGAAACGATACCGGGCAGCGGTTTTCTCGTCGAGCAGGTCGCGCTCCAGCTGCCAGGTGGGGAAGGCGGCCTGCAACTCTTTCCGCCACGGGGCGGCCTGCTCCGGCTTGCCCCACTCCTCGTACAGTTCCGCCAGGTGGTGCAGCGCCTCGGCCAACCGCACCCGTGCCGCCGCCGGCATCGCCTGCTCGCGCTGCTTCATGCCCCGATAGCCCTCCAGCAAGCACTTCTCGGCCGCGGCGTATTTCTTCTGGCCGAGCAGGGCGCCGCCGAGCACTGTTTGCAGTTGAAAGGTGGTCCAGGCGTCGGGGTGGGAATGCTGGCGGATGGCCAGGAATTCGCGCAGGGGGACCTCGGCGGTGGCGTAGGCCCGCGCCCGCAAGAGGTCGTCGAACAACCGGATGAGCAGGCTGGCGTACTGCGGGCTGTCCTTGCCCAGCCGCTGGCGCATGCCAGCCACGTAGGCGGCGAGCAGGGGCGCGGCCTGCTGCGGCTGCCCGGCCTTAGAGCGGTTCGCAGACGACTGTAGCGATCGTGTCTTTCGCCCCGAAGGGGCGGGACAACTTAGCCCAGGGCAACGCCCTGGGAACCAGGGAGGCGACTGTTACCCTGCTTTCTTCCGTGCCCTGAAGGGGCACCACAACAACGCTTGGGGTGCCCCTTCAGGGCACGGAAGAGAGTCGCATCGGCGTCCCCAGGGCGTTGCCCTGGGCTAAGTTGTCCCGCCCCTTCGGGGCGAAGAACCCGCCACACCCGAACGCAACGCGCGCTGAATATGAACAATCGCCAGGCAGCGCCAGCAGGTCGTCAGGGGCGTTGTCGGCCGCGGCGACCTCGCCCAACTGGACGCGGCGGCGGGCGCCGCCGTGCTTCGCGGTCTGCTTGCGGCGGGCGTTGTCGATGAGGACACGGCGCATGGCCTCGGCCGCGGCGGCGAAGAAGTGGCCGCGGTGGTCCCAGCGCGGCTCCTCCCCCCGCTCACGCAGGGGGCTCGCCACCAGGCGCAGGTACGCTTCGTGAACCAGGGCCGTGGCGTCCAGCGTCTGCCCGGGGCGCTCCAGGGCCAGGCGCTGTGCCGCCAGCTGGCGCAGCTGGTCGTAGACCAGCGGCAGCAGTTCGCCGGCGGCGTGCGGGTCTCCCTGTTCCAGGGCGTTCAGCAGACGCGTCACCTCGGTCATGCGACCCAGGATAACAGCGATTCAGCAGACCGGCAATGGGTTCGTCGAGGGGGCAGGAGAGGCGGGTCGGTTGCGGTCACGCCTCCCAGCCGGGCAGGAACGGTTGATAGAACGATGGCGGCGGCGGGGCGGAGCGGGGGCGCGGCGGCGAGCGGCGCCGCGCGGGCCGGGGCGCCGGCGTGCCGACCGTCAGCGTCGGGCCGGCCTGGTCCTGCGCGGCGGTGTGGACCTCGACGGTCGCTTCGGCTGCGGCCAGCGCCTCCCGCGCCACGGTCTGCGCCAGCGCCGGCCGGTTGCAGTCGCGGCTCAGGTGCAGTTGCACCAAATGCCGCAGCCGGCCCGGCTCCGAGTGCCGCAGCACCTCACGCACCAGCGCCGCCGCCTGGACGTTCGACAGATGGCCGTCGTCGCCGAGCACCCGGGCCACCAACTGCGGCGACCGGCCGCTGGCCCGCTCCAGCGCCACGTCATGGTTGAACTCCAGGGCCAGCACGTCCGCGTCGGCCATCGCCTGCGCCAGCTCGGGGTGCCAGCAGCCGAGGTCCGCGGCGTACACCAGCACGACCGACTGACGGAACAGGTCCGTGGCGCCCTCGAAGCGGAAGCCACACGTCAGGCCGCCGTCGTGCCGCAGTCGCAGCGGCCGGCAGGTTAGCGTCGGCGCCAGCGTCAACTCCTCGCCGACGGCGTAGTCGCGCACCAGGCCGGCGGCCTGCAACTTCGGGAAGGCCGGGCAGTACGTCCGCAGCACGGCGTGGTGTTCGGGGTGGCAATACAGGGGGATGTTGAGTTTGAGCAGGTGGGAGAGTGTGGTCTGGTTCCAGTGGTCGCTGTGGGTGTGCGTCAGCAGAATGGCGCGGACGGCCTTCCAGGTAGCGCGGGCCGACGCCAGGCGGGCGGCCAGCTGCCGCGGTCCCAGGCCCACGTCGAGCAGGACGCCGAAACCGTCCGCGTCCAGCAGACTCGCGTTGCCACCACTCCCACTGGCCAGCACGGTGAACTGCAACGGCATCCGCATCCCCTCAAAAATCCTTTCCGCTCATGGTACAATGCCGGCCGGCCCGTGTCAGGAGCAACCGCGCAGGAGCCTCGTCGTGGACCATCTTCCCCCCCATCATGCCACCGAACGCTTCACGGGGTTAGCCCAGTTGTACGCGCAGAGCCGGCCCGGCTACCCCGCCGCGGCCCTCGACCACCTGCTGACGCGCTGCGGACTCCGCCCCGGGGCGGTGGCGGTGGACGTCGGCTGCGGCACCGGCATCTCCAGCCGACTCCTGGCGGAGCGCGGCCTGCGCGTCGTCGGCATCGAACCCAACGCCGACATGCGCCGCCAGGCGGAGGCGTCCACCGAAGCGTTGCCGCCGGGCGTGCCGGCCCCGGAGTACCGCGACGGCCGGGCGGAGGCGACGGGGCTGCCCGAAGGCGCGGCCGACGTGGTGGTGGCGGCCCAGGCGTTTCACTGGTTCGACGCCGACCGGGCGCTGCGCGAGTTCCACCGCATACTGAAGCCGGGCGGCTGGGTGGCGCTGCTGAACTACGAGCGCGACGAGACGGACGCCTGCACGGCGGCGTTCGGGGCGGTGCTGGGCGGGACGCCGGAGGCGGCGGCCGTCGAGGGGCCGCGGGCTCGCGCCGCGGAAGCGCTGTTGACGCACGCGCGGTTCACGGACGCGGAGCGGCGCGTCTTCGGCGACCGGCAGGAGCTGGACGAGGAGGGCTTGCTGGGGCGGGCGTTCTCGGCGTCGTACGCGCCGAAGGAACCGGCGACTGTGGAGCGGTTCGCGGTGGACCTGCGAGCGGTGTTCGCGCGCTACCAGCAGAGCGGCCGGGTGACGCTGCGCTACGCCACGGCGGTGTTCAGCGCCCGGCGGCGCGGCGACTGACGCCGGCTGAGGACGCCTGGAGCGGTTCACGAATGGCAGGCGCACACGACGTGGCACGGCTCTGGAGAGCCGTGCCACGGTTTGTGGTCCACGCGCTGGCGAACCGCGCTAGTTCCGCACCAGGCGGCGGAACAGCCCTAGCGCGATGACGGCCATGATCGTGTCGGCGGCCCAGACCGCCGTGGCAATCGACACCTTGCCCGACTTCGCCAGGTTGATGCCGCACAGCATCAGCGGATAATACAGAAACACGATCGGCAAGAAGCAGGTGATGAAGGCACTCAGATAGTCGCTCTTGCTGAACCAGATGCCGACCGGACAGCCAACCAGCACGAAGCACAAACAACCCACGCCCAGCGCCAAGCGCATGTGCTGCTCGACCTCCAGCTGGCGATCCTCGTTGATCTTCGCCTGGCGCAGCGCCCGCATGTTCGTCACGTGCTCGGCCACCTTCTCCGGCGGCTGCGACAGGAACTCCTTGCCCTCGTTCAGCGCCACCTCGGCCTCCAACCGCTCCACCTGCTCGGCCAGTGTCTCCCGCGTCTCCGTCAGCTCGTCCCAGGTCATGTCGGCGCCGCGCTGCTTCTGCGGCATGCCCAGGTCCGGCGACAGCTCCACTGGCCACACCTTGTCGAAGACGTAGCCCATGTCGCCGTTCGAGGTGGAGTAGTGGCAGATGTGCATGTGGACGTGGACCAGGTTGTGGGCCATGTCCACGCGTAACTCCGCCTCGCGCGCCTGGGCGATCACGTCGTAACGCAGCGTGTTGGGGTCGCGGCGCATGAACAGCGCCTCCTGCAGTTTGCGGCCCTGCACGCGCTTGACGTGCATCTCATAGTTCGCCTTCGGGTGGCGAATGCAGCCGTCGCGCTTGAGCATGCCGTAGAGCAGTTCTTCCACGTCGTTGATGAACATGGTGCGCATCATGTGGTGCGTCATGGGGATGACCTGATAATACAGCCCCCAGGTGACGACGGTCATGATCAGACCGAGCAGCACGCCCGGCCAGACGACGCGCAGAACGTTGACGCCGGCCGCCTTGATCGCCAGGATTTCGTTGTCGTGCGCCAGCCGGCCGTAGACCACGCAGGTGGCGAACAGCGTTGTGGCCGGCAGCGTGTAGGGCAGCGTGCTGGGGATGATGAGCGGCATGACGGCGATGATCTGAAACGGGCCGAGGCCATGTTGCGACGCCTCGGCGACCATGCCGGCCATGAGCAGGATGCCGGTGATGACCAGCAACGCCATCAAGAAGACGCGGAACAGCTCCCACAGAATCATGCGACTCAAGATGCTGAAGAACACAACGCCTCCCCACAGCAGTGCGCGGCGCTGCCTGCGTGCGCCGCGTTGAACCGACCTTCCCCGCAAGGCTCCCCCCAGGAGGCGGCTGCCCTGCCTCTTCTCTTTTCGGCCGCCAACTGGGCAGACCTTGAGGGTTGTTCCGAAAAAGAGGTCAGAGGTCAGAGGTCAGAAGTCCGGTTGTCTTTTCTGCCGCTTGCGGCTTAGCGCTGACTTCTGACTTCTGACCTCTGACTTCTCATTTCTTCTCCTCCGGCCGGCCGAACACGCTCTGGCGCAGTGCGCAGCAGTGGCTCGACCAGGCCCGGCACTGGCACCTTTGAGAACAGCAAGTCCTCCGCGCGACCGCCGACCTTGCCGCGCACCTCGATCTTGAGCAGGTTCTTGCTGAAGGCCGACGGCAGCGTGCCCACCGCCGGCGGCAACAGCCCGATCCGCGCCCAGCCCGGGTAAAAGTCCAGATGCACGTCCGTGCCGTCCAGGTTCACCGCCCCCTCGCCCCACACACTCACCGCGTTGCCCGTCAGGTCCAGCCGTCCAAACGTCACACGCTTGCCCTGAACGTTGAACGTCGCGTGCGCCTCGTCGAAGGCGGTGCGATCCGGCCAGCGCAGGCCCAGGAACTTCAGCAGATCGAGCAACAGCGGCAGGTTGTACAACTTGGTCGTCGGGCTGTACGGCACGTCGATACTGCCGTTGCCGGCCAGCGTCTCGACACCGTCGCTCTGGCCGGTCAGGTGCAGCTGCGCCGCGGCCAGGCCGCTCAGCTGGTGGTCCGGCCCAAAATTGTGCCGGCCGAACTCCGATAACTGGACCTGCGAGGCCGTCAAATGCAGCTCGTAGTTCAACCGCCGGGGGCCGAACTCCACCCGAGCCTGGCCCGTCACGTCGCCGCCGAACAGCGGCGCCCGCAGTCCCAGCAGCAGCGTATCCGGCGCCTTCTCCCACACCTGGAAGTTGACGTGCAGATCGTGGAACGGCTGGTTGAACACCGTCACCTTCTCCAGCACTGCGTTGCCGTTGACGCCCTTGAGCTGGAAGCCGTCGTACAGCCCCTGGCAGCCGATGCAGCCGGTCACCTCGCTAACATCAATGCCAAGGTTCGCCGCCGTCTTGTGCAGCCACAGCGTGCCGTCCCAGTACACCTGCGGTTGCGACCCGGGGGCGCCGGACTGCGCGACCACCACCCGGCCCTGCACCGCGAACGGCTCCGCCAGCTTCAGGGCGTCCCAGGTGCCGCGCATCGCCTTCGGCAGCGCCGCCGCCAGGTCCGCGTCCGGCAGCACCGGGTTGCCGATCAACTGCTTCAGGTCCGCCCGATAGCCGCCGCCCGGCACCACATCCACGATCACTTCGTCCAGGCTGAGCAGCGTCCGCTGATGGCGGGCAGTCAGGTTTTTGGCCACGATCTGGTTCTTGTAGTAGCGGAGGCTGCCGCACAGGTCGTGCAGGTCGTAGTGGATGGATTCCGGGTGCAGGGCGATGCCCCGCAGCTCCAGCGCCAGGTCCAGGTCTGGCGCCTGGCCGGGAAGCTTGTCGATGCGGGCGCCGAAGTTCACACGGCCATCCGGGCCGAACATCTTCCATCCCTCGGCGACGCTGGGCACCTTTTCCAGGGCTTTCTTCAACTCCGCGTCCAGCAGAATGTTCTTGCCGGAAATGTCGATAACGAGCCGCGGCTCCGGCGGCAGCGGGGCGCCGTTCGGCAGCGGCACCGAGCCGCCGCGTACCCAGATGGTGCCGCCGTTGTGGCTGGCCTGGCAGTCGTGAAAAACGTAATGCGTCGGATACAGGTCGAGCTTGCCGGTCGCCTGCTCCATCGGTAACGGCAGCGCCTCCCAGTTCACCGTGGCGTCGTAGACATGGGCGTGATAGGTATTGAAGAAATCCATCGTGCCGGGCTGGTGGCGGAAGTGGCCCTGCAGGTTCACCTTGCCGGTCGCGCGGAACGACCGCGCCAGTGGCTGCATCGCGGCGGGCAGTGCCTGGAGCAGCTTTTCGTCCAGCGGCATGGCCCGAATGTCCAGGTCGAGGGCCACGTCGGCGGCCTGGTTGAAGTTCCGCCAGGTGCCCTTGAGGGTGATCGGCTGCTCGTCGGTCGAGCCCTTCAGATCGACGGTGATGAGGCCCGCGAGCAGATCGTAACTCAGACTGCCGGTAACGTTGCCGACCGGGTAGGGCAGTTCCTGATAGCACAGGTGGGCCTTCTTCGGTTGCAGCGACCACAGGTGCTTGACCCACTCGCCGCCGCGGCGTTCGCCGTCGAAGGTCAGCAGTGCCGGCCCCTCCGGACGGAACATCGGATACAGGCCCTTGACCTCGGACGGCAACCGATCAAACAGGACGGGGCACAGCTGGAGCAGGTCCACCGAGAGCGTGGCCCGGAAGTCCTGGTCGAGGTGCGGCAGCCGGGCGGTGCCGTGCGCCCGCAGCGTGGCGCAGCCGGACGTGGCCTTCAACTCCTCCAGCGTCAGGACGCCGTTGACGCAGCGCGCCGCCACCTCCAGGTTATCCAGCGGCAGCGGCAGCGACGGGTGCCGCACCTTGCCCTGGCGCACCCGGCAGCGCAGGTCATACGTCCAGGGGCTGGCGGCGGTGGGCTGAAAGCGGAAATCGCCGCGGATCTCGGCGTGGCCCTCGACCTCCAGGCCGGACAGGTGGCCCTCGGGGCAGTAGCAGGCCAGGCGCTGCACCAACCGCTTGACCAGCGGCAGGCCCTGGGCCTCAATGGTCAGTTCGACCTGACGGGTGTCGCGCCGCCAGGTGCCGCGCAGCCGCACCTCGCCCAGCGTCTCGGAGGTGCCGCCGCCGTCCACGACCACGGTGTGCAGCGGATCGTTAACAACGGTCAGGTTGACGTCGCTGATTTCCAGAGGCGGAATGCCGGCGGCGGCCTGGCGGTCCTCCAGGACGAAGGTGCCCTGGTGGATGACCAGCGTCGGCAGCGGTTCGTGGTCGCCCTCCTCGGCAACGGCGAACAGGCCTTCCAGGTTCCAGTGGCCGTCACGGTTGCGGACCAGGCGAACGCGCGGCCGGTGGAACTCGACCTTGCGTAACGCCACCTTGCCATCGAGGAGGTGTTCCTTGTCGTGGTAGACGACCGCGGAGGGGACGTAGAGCAGATCGGTCTTGTCGGGGTCATCGCGACGGACGAGGCGGAGTTCGGTCAGGACAATGCCGCCGAGGATGCGCAGCCGGGCGGCGTCGAGGGTGACGATGGCCCCAGGGAACTGGGCCTGTAACTTCTCGATGACCTGCTGGCGCACCGCTGTCGGGTCGGTGAAGCGCTGATAGAGCAGCCCCGCGCCGACGCCACAGGCGACCACGCCGAAGACCAGACTTCGGACCAGCCACTTCCGCCACGACATGCGTTACCTCGAAAGGTAACCTCGCCTCGCCTCCGCTTCCGGGTCGGAGAGCGGGCGGGATAGTACGGCAAAGGGGCGGTGGGGTCAATCTCGTTCCCACGCGGAGCGTGGGACGTGGGAACGAGGGTGGCGGGCGGCGCCGCCGCTCATACAATCACGCGGAGGCAAGCCAGGGGGCCAGGGAGCGATGACCATGAAACGGGCGGCGACGCTGGCGAGTGTGGTGGTGCTGATCCTCTGTGGCTGCGGCCAGCAGGCGGAGGAGGAAAAGTCGGAAAAGAAGAGCACCCGGGAGCCGAAAGAAAAGGCGGTGATCGGCGGGTATAGCGCCCTGTCCGTGGCGCCCGACTTCAAGGAGACCACCGAAAAAACCCCCGCCGAGGTGATCGTCATCGGCGACGGCAACACTTACCTTGCGCTGTATGTGTACGACCGGCACGGCAACTGTGTGGCGCATGACGAGGGCACGGATCGCATCCGCGACGACCTGGCCGCCGGCTGGGTGTCCGCCGACGGTCAGACATACGCCTTCGAGATGGTGAACCTGGGTCGGTCGGAAAATCAGGTGAATTACAAGGTGCGTGGGCTGGCGCACAAAGTGATGCAGGACCGGAGCCCCACGAAAATGATCCGTCGCCAGGCGTTTCCTCCGAAGCGGGTGAACGGCAACGAAGAGCGGAAGCTGGAGCCGAAAGAGTTCCAGGGGGGCCAGCGCGTCTGCATCATCTTCGAGGGCGATCACGACCCGGTCGAGGACCTGATTGTCACGGTGCTGGACGCCAAGGGGCGGGTGGTGGCCCGGGAGGATCGCGGCGGCGACCTCGGTGCGGTCATCTGGTATCCGCCCGAAGACGGGAAGTACACCATCGTGGTCAAGAACACGGGCAAGACCTGGAACGACGTGACGCTGATCGACAAGATGGGGAATTAGCGCGGTTCACCGTGGCCTGGCAGACGCTTCGTAGCCAAACCTGGCTACTGGCTTCGACGGGGTGGGCATTGGGCGCCGTTGGCGGACGGAAATCACATCCTGCTGAAATCGCAAAACTCATCCTCCGACACCGCGGCGGCCGCGGCCGTAGAATCGGCTGCGGCCGCCGCGTCGGCCCGTTATAATATCCTGACGGCCAAACGGACGGAGACACCTACCCACACTACACCATGATCCAGCTGACCCGCGACCCCATCGACTACCACCGCCTGACGGAGCAGGTGCGCCGCCCCGACTGCGGTGCCGTCGTGCTGTTCCTGGGCACCGTGCGCGATCTGACCGGCGACCGCGTGACCGTGGCCCTCGACTACGAGGCGTACCCCGGCATGGCCGAGAAGAAGCTGGCCGAGATCGAGGCGGACACGCGCAACCGTTGGCCGGTCGGCGACCTCGCCCTGATTCACCGCCTGGGCCGGCTGGAGGTGGGCGAAATCAGCGTCGCGGTGGCGGTCAGTTGCCCGCACCGGGCCGAGGCGTTCGCCGCCGGGCGTCACGCCATCGACCGGCTCAAGGAACTGGTGCCGATCTGGAAAAAGGAAAACTGGGCCGACGGCACCACTGAATGGGTCCACCCGGGGACGGAGCACGCATGAGCACGCTGATCGACACCTTCGGCCGCCTGCACAACAACCTCCGCATCAGCGTCACGGATCGCTGCAACCTGCGCTGCATCTACTGCATGCAGGAGGACGTGGTGTTCATGGACCGGGCCGAGCTGCTGTCATTCGAGGAGATCACGCAGTTCGTGCGTGTGGCGGCGCCGCTGGGCATCGACAAGGTGCGGCTGACGGGCGGTGAGCCGCTGCTGCGCCGCGATCTGCCGAAGCTGGTGCGCATGCTGTGCGGCGTGCCCGGCATCCGCGACGTGGGCATCACGACCAACGGCATCCTGCTGGCGGAGCAGGCACAGGCGCTGTACGACGCGGGACTGCGGCGTATCAACGTCAGCCTGGACACGCTCACCGAGGCGCACTTCCGCCAGCTAACGCGCCGCGACGGCCTGGAGCGCGTGATCGCCGGCATCCTGGCCGCCAAAAAAGCGGGCTTCGCGCCGGTGAAGCTCAACGCCGTGAGCATGCGCGGCATCACCGAACACGAGGTGGTGCCGTTGGCGCGCTTCGCACGTGAGCACGGCCTGGAGATGCGCTTCATCGAATACATGCCGATCGGCGCCGAGCAGTGGGAGCGCGACAAGGTGTACTACGCCCATGAGATTCTGGAGCAAATCGACCGGGACGTGGGGCCGCTGGTGCCGGCGCCCGACCAGGACCCGCGGGCGCCGGCGCAGGACTTCGTATACCTGGACGGCGGCGGCCGCGTCGGCATCATCGCGTCAATCTCGCGGCCGTTCTGTCTGAGCTGCAACCGCCTGCGCCTGACCGCAGACGGCAAGTTGCGCAACTGTTTGTTCGCGGTCGAGGAGGCGGACGTGAAGTCGCTGCTGCGCGGTGGGGCGACGGACGAGGCGCTGGCGGCGGTGATCCGCGGCAACGTGGCGGCGAAGTGGGAGGGGCACGAGATCAACACGGCGCGGTTCATCAAGCCGCTGCGGACGATGCACAGTATCGGGGGATGAGCAATGAACCTGGAATTATCGGAGCCCTTGCAGCGAGCACTGGATGCCCAGCCCAATGAACCGCTGCAGCGTGGGGGCGACAACGAGGCCACCTCACGTAAACTCGGAGCAACAACCTCTCCGCTCGGGGACAGCCAGCTGTCTTCCTGGTCTGCATGCTCAAGTGAACCAGACTCACTCCTTTTTCACCCGCTTCAACAACCAATCGCGAACCAGTTCCAGCGCCACCGGCGCGAACGTCTCCTCAATCTGCGCGTACTCCGCCAGCGACCCGGTCTTGCATGTCTGGAACAGATGGTTCAGCCCCGCCATCTCCTTGACCGTGACATCCTTGTTCCCGCCCTCCTTCAGCGCCGCGGCCACGGCGGCCAAATTCTCCTTCGGCGGCACCTGCACGTCCTTCGCGCCGACCAGCGCCAGCACCGGGCAGCGCAGCTGACGCAGCGCCGGCCGCGGGTCGTGCGCCAGGAACGAGCGGAACCAGCGCGTCACGCTCGTTCGGAACTGCTGCTTCAGCGCCGGCCCCACGGCTTCCACCGCCTTCTTCTCCTCGTCGGTCATCTTCGCCACCTTTTCCGCCCACTCCTTCTCAAACCGCTTCACCGCCGCCGCGTTGTCCTTCTCCTGCTTGACAATTCCGAGCATCCACTCCTGCAGGACGCGTTGCTCCTTGAGTTCCTTCTCACCGGCGCCGGTCGCCTTCAAAAAAGCCTGGCCCTGCATGTACAGGATGTCCTCGCCCGGCAAGCCCGGCCCCGCCAGCATCACCACAAACGCCACCTCCGGCGCCCGCGACGCCGCCAGCGGCCCCACGATGCCGCCCTCACTGTGGCCAATGAAACCGATGCGCTTCGGGTCGATGTCCTTGTGCCCTTTTAGAAACGCCAGCGCCGCCAGCGCGTCGTCGGCGAACTCGTCCAGCGTCGTCTGCATGACACTGCCGGTCGAGCCACCAACGCCGCGGTCGTCCACGCGCAGCACGGCGATGCCCTGGCGCGTCAGATGGTCCGCCAGCACCAGGAACGGCTTGTGGTCCATGAGCGTCTCGTCGCGGTCCTGCGGCCCCGAACCCGACAGCAACAGGGCGCAGGCGAACGGGCCCTTGCCCTTCGGCAGCGTCAGCGTCCCCGCGAACTTGACGCCGGCCTTCTTGTTCTCGAAGGTCACCTCTTCTTCACGGTACGGATACGGCTTCTTCGGTTCCTGCGGCCGCCGCACCACCGGCGCCTTTGCCGACCACTTCAGCGTCAGCGCCAACTTCTGGCCGCCCTGCTCGAAATCGCCGGCCAGGGTTTTGCCGCCATCCTGCAGCTTGCCCGTGTAGACGGCACCAATGCTCTTGATCTCCAACCGCACCGCCCTATCCTTGACCTCCGCCTTGCTGATCGGGATGCCCCGGGCGCCCTGGTCGAGGCTGTCCAGCGTGCCGGTCAACGTGTCTTTCTTACGCTCCAGATGAAAGCCGAGCCGCAGTTCCGTGCCGCCGACTTTCAGCTTGCCCTGCCAGTAGCCTGCCACTCCGCCGGGGCCCTGCGCCAGCACCGCCGTTGCCAGCAGCAATGCCACCCCACCACCGAGGACGAACGCGCGTGTCAGCCGCATGTCACAACCTCCCCTGTTTTTCGAGACGCTTGTAAAGCAGCAGCGAGTAGAGTACAGGCCACAGCGCCACCACCCCCAGGCCAATCAGGCACACCACGATCGGCGCCCCCAGCAGCACGGCCACGAAGCCGATCAGCCCCAGGCCGAAATACAGGTACGCCGCCTGCCGATGCGTGCCCTCCCAGACCGCCTCGCTGGCCAGCGTCCACGGCGTCCGCACCCCCATCCAGAAGTTGCGCCGCACCTGGCCCAGCACGTTGCCCAGCAGCGCGAAGAACAGAAAAATGCCGCCGACGAACCACTTGCCCGGATCTGACAGTAGCTCCAGATACATGAGCATGATGACCACGTGCAAGTACCCGAACAGGCCCACCACCACCGCCATGATGTAGCCGTACACGTCGCGGAAGCGGTCCACGTCAAAATGCTTCGGCGACAGCCACGGCAGCACCAGCGTCAACAGCAGCATGACGGTCATCGCGGCGGGCATGGGCAGGAAGTAACCGAACGCCTCCTGCCGCGGCACATAACGGTCGGGCCGGAAGTTGATGTCCCAGTGGACCGGCACGCGCTCGGGCAGCCGGTCCACCTCCGCCAGACCGACGTACAGCGCCGCCGCCCAGGCCACGGCCGTGAGCGCGGCGGCCGGCCAGAACCAGCGTGTCATGACTTGGGCTCCTTGTGCTTGCCGTTGCGGCCGGGCCGGGCGAACAGGTCCCACAGCAGAGCCGCCAGGTCCTCCACCACGGTCGTGTTCAGGGCGTAGAAAATCTGCTGGCCGTCGCGCCGCGCCGTGATTAAATCCGCCTGTTTCAGCACGGCGAAGTGGTGCGAGACCGACGGCTTGCTCATCTTCTTTTCCAGCCGTTCCGCCAGCTCGCCGGCCGACATTTCGCCGCCGCGCAGCAGCCGCAGGATCTCCCGCCGCGTCGGGTCGGCCAGGGCCTTGAAGGCGTCGTTCATGCGCATGGCCGCTGCTCCGTTCGATGGTTAGCCAACTGTCTAAATAAGTATAAGCGGATGACCGCCGCGGGGCAAGCGGCCGGCGACCGTTCGGCCAGTTAGCGCGGTTCGCAGTGGTGTGGACCAGGAACGGCAGGCGAGTGCTCCCGAACCGTCCTGCAAACTGCGCGAGCCGCTCCCAGGCTCGAATCTCGACGTGTGAAAAAGTTGGCCCCCTTGGCCCCCTTGGCCCCCTTGCTGTGGCAGCGCAGGCCGCTGGAGGTCAGCCCGTGCCCGCCGCCACTTGTGCGCAAACCGTGCGTGAACCGCGCCAGAGCGCGTTGCGGGTAAGTGTTGCAGGCGAGCGGCGCGGCGTCAGCCCTCCGGTACTGCGAAGCACCGGAGGGCTGACGCCGCGCCGCTCGCCTACTTCGAGAGGCACACCCTCTCAGGCCTGTTCACCTTGGCCGTCCGGCCGCTAGCGCTTATAAATCCACTGGGGTGGTGAACTGCCGCCCCAGGAGGAGCGCCGCATGTCCGCGTCCGGTTCCGAAGAAATCCAGCGCGTGGCCCGGGAGGTGCCGCCGGTCGGCACCGACCACTTCGACGAGTTCACCGTCCGCGACCGCATCGCGGAGTCGCCCGAGGCCCGCGCCGACCGCATCGAGATGATCGGCGAGGAGACCGCCGCTGGCCTGACGCCCACCGCCAAAAACGAGGTCACCGCCGGCATGCGCTACCTGCACTGCAGCCG
Source organism: uncultured Gemmataceae bacterium (assembly GCA_963750165.1). GTDB lineage: Bacteria > Planctomycetota > Planctomycetia > Gemmatales > Gemmataceae > CAVVPN01. Next base: position 980,396 of record CAVVPN010000004.1, read on the forward strand.
CACCGTCCACCAACTCATTGCCGACCGCAACCGCGCCGTCGCGCTCTACCTGGCCGTCGCCACCCTGCTCTGGACCGCGTCCACCGCCCTGCTCAACGCCAAACCAGACGTGGACCTGATCGTGCCGCTGCACGACCTGAAATACTGGTGCCTGCCGTTCACGTTCGGCGCGATGTGCGTGCTGGCGGTGTTCGCCGCCCTGCTGCTGACCCGCACCCGTGCCGGCCTGATCTACGAGGTCGCCAAGATGAACGCGCTGCTCGGCCTGCCCGTCGGCCGCGTCAAGCGCGTCAACCTGTTCAGCGTCTTCTTTCTGATGCAGGCCCTGATCAGCCTGACCGGCGGCTTCTCGGCGGCGCTGTTCGCGTTGCACCTGCTGGCGCTGGTCGGGTTGCAGGGCCCGGTCCTCGGCTGGCTGGCGGCGCTGGCCGGATTTCTCATGACGGTCGCCCTGCTGGCCCTGTATTTCATCACGGTGAAGGTCGTCACCTCGGACGAGAAGTTGCAAAAATACACCTGAAGTCGAGTACCCATCATGTCCGAGACTGCGAACCCGGCCGGCCCGAACGTCTGCGTGGTGATCGGCCGGACGCGCCACAAGATGATGCAGATCGAAATCCAGGAAGCCGTCAAGCGCGGCGCCGGATGATCGAGCTGCGCCTGGACTTCCTGGCCCGCGCTCCGGACTTCAAGCGGTTGTTGAACGTGCGCGCGTGTCCGCTGGTGGCGACGGTGCGCCGCCAGAGCGACGGCGGCCGCTACACCCATCCGGAGGAAGAGCGGCAGATGCTGCTCCGTCAAGCCATCGTCGCCGGCTTCGACTGGATCGACCTGGAGACCGACATCGCCGACCAGGTCCGCCGCTACAAGGAGGTCAAGCGCATCATCAGCTACCACAACCTGCGCGAGACGCCCGCGGACCTGGAGCAGATCCACGAGACCATGTGCAAGCAGGACGCCGATGTGGTCAAGCTCGCGGTCACCGCCACCAAACCGCAGGACAATTTGCGCGTGCTCCGGCTGGTCAAGGACTCCGCCAAACCGACCGTTGCGTTCTGCATGGGCGACCTGGGCACCAGCAGCCGCATCCTCGGGGCGAAGTTCGGCTCACCGTTCACCTACGCCGCGTTCAACAAGGAACGCGGCATCGCCCCGGGCCTGCCGTCCTTCGACGAACTGCACAATCTTTACTGCTACGAGCGCATCGGCCCGGAGACGGCGGTTTACGGCGTCGCTGGCGACCCGATTGGCCATAGCCTGAGTCCGCTCATCCACAACAAGGCGCTGCGGCAGTTGAACCTGGACGCGGTGTACGTGCCGTTTCGAGTGCAGCGCAGTCTGCTGCCGGCGTTCCTCGCCAGCTTCGAGGCAATCGGTCTGCGCGGCCTGAGCGTGACGATCCCGCAGAAGGAGGCCGCTGCCACGGTGACGCCGTTGACCGACGATGTGGTGCCGCGCATCGGCGCCGCCAACACGCTGGTCCACAGCCCGGAGGGCTGGAAGGCGTACAACACCGACGCCCAGGCGGCGCTGGAGTCGCTGCTGGCGCATGTGCCGGAGTCGCCGGAGGGGCCGCTCGCCTGGCTGAAGGCGCGCAGCGTGCTGCTGCTGGGGGCCGGCGGCGCGGCCCGGGCGCTGGCGTTCGTGCTCAGCGACAAGGCCGGCATGTTGACCGTCACCAGCCGCACCCCCGAGCACGCCGCCCAGCTGGCCAGCCAGGCCAGCTGCCGCGTCGTCGATTGGGCGGCCCGGCACAACGTGCTGTGCGATCTGGTCATCAACTGCACCCCCGTCGGCATGTTCCCCAACGTCGATGAGAGCCCGCTGCACGCGAGTTTCCTGCGGCCGGAACTGATGGTCTTCGACATTGTGTACACGCCGGAGACGACGCTGCTGGTCAAGGAGGCGCGGGCGCGCGGCTGTCATGTGCTGACCGGCGTGGATATGTTCGTGCGCCAGGCGGCGCTGCAGTTCCGGCTGTTCACCGGCCAGGAGCCGCCGCTGGAACTGATGACGCAGGTGGTGCGGCGCATTCTGTCGCCGGTGGCGCTGCGCGACGAGGACGAAGCTAAACCTGCTGCCGAGCCCTGAACGATGTCCGAGCCCGAGCGCCAGCGAGGGGCCCTCGCTGGCGCTCGGGCTCTGAGAGATGCGATTCCCCCATGCGTGAGCGTCGCCTGTTCCTGATCGGCTACCGCGGCACCGGCAAGACAACCGTCGCCCGCCTGGCGGCGGTGCGCCTCGGCTGGGACTGGTGCGACGCCGATGAGGTCATCGAGGAACAGGCCGGCAAGACCATCCGCGCAATCTTCGCCGAGGAGGGCGAGGCCGGGTTCCGCGATCGTGAGGCGGCGGTGCTGGCGGAGCTGTGCCGGCGCGACCGCCACGTCATCGCCACCGGCGGCGGCGTGGTGCTGCGACCGGAGAACCGCGCCCGGCTGCGCGAGGCTGGCCGCGTCGTCTGGCTGACCGCTGACGCCGAGACGCTGTGGCAACGCATGCTCGCGGACCCGGAGACGGCGGAGCGGCGGCCGCCGTTGACGGTCGGCGGCCTGGCGGAGGTGGAGGAGTTGCTGCGACGGCGGGAGCCGTGGTATCGGGCCTGTGCGGACGAGGTGGTGGACACGGTGGGCCGCGGCCCCGAGGAAGTGGCGGCCCTGGTGGCGCCGCGGGGGGTGCCGTCGTGATGTCGATGGTGCCGTTCTGGCTGCTGGGCGCGTTCGTCCTTGGCGTCTGCGTCGGCAGCTTCCTCAACGTCTGCATCGCCCGACTGCCGTATGAAAAGAGCCTCCTCTGGCCCGGCTCCACCTGCTTTAGTTGTTTGCAGCCGGTGCGCTGGTATGACAACATCCCGATCTTCAGTTACCTGATTCTGCGCGGCCGCTGTCGCAACTGTGGCAAGCGCTTTTCGTCGCGCTATCTGTTCGTCGAACTGCTCACCGGCCTGGGTTTCGTGGGCCTGTTTTACGCGGAGCTCGTCGTCAACATTCATCACTGGTCGGTGCCGCGCGGCCGCCAGTTTGAGATCGAGCTGGGCATCTACCCGTGGCAGTGGTTCATCGTCTGGGGCTGGCATGCGGTGCTGTTCTCGTTTCTGCTGGTCGCGTCAGTGTGCGACCTTGACGACATGACCATCCCCGGATCGCTGATTGTGGTGGGCACGGTCATCGGGCTGGCGGGCTGCGTGCTGATGCCGTGGCCGTGGCCGCGGACGCTGGGCGAGGCGCTGCCGTTGCCGCGGCCGTCCATCCCGGCGGGCCTGCAGTGGCTGATGCCGCAGGGCGGCCTGAAGGACGGCGTGTATCCCTGGCCGGTGTGGGGGCCGCTGCCGTCGTTCCTGGCGCCCGGGGCGAACTGGCAGACCGGCCTGGCGACCGGCGTGGCCGGCGTCCTGGTCGGCACGTTTCTGCTGCGCGGCGTCAGTTTCGTGGCCTCCAAGGGCCTCAACAAGGAAGCGCTGGGCATCGGCGACGCCGACCTGATGGTGCTGGCCGGCGCCTTCCTGGGCTGGCAGCCGGTGGTGATCGCCTTCTTCCTCAGTGTGTTCCCGGCGCTGGTGTTCGGGGCCGTGCGCTACGCCATCTACCGCGACAATCGGCTGCCGTTCGGCCCGGCGCTGGCGCTGGGCGTGATCGCGTCCTGGCTGGGCTGGCGCTGGATCGGGCCATATGTGCAGCCGATGATGTTCTGGGGCGAGATGCTTTTCTGGTGCGTCGTCGGCGGCGGGTGTTTCATGTTCCTGGCGAGCCTGCTGCTGCGCCGACGGCCGCCGCCGGAATGACGAGAGCGGGGTCGCGTCAGCGCCCCGCTCGCCCGGAGAAAACCCATGACCCCCTCCATCTGCATCATCGACTACGGCATGGCCAACCTGCGCAGCGTGCAGAAGGCCCTGGAGCGCGTCGGCGCCGCCGCGGTCATCAGCGGCGATCCCAACCGCGTCGCCGAGGCCGACAAGATCGTGCTGCCGGGCGTCGGCGCCTTCCGCGACGCCATTCGCCGGTTGCACGAGGCACACCTCGTCGAGCCGATCCTGACGCACCTGCGGCGCGGCAAGCCGTTCCTTGGCATCTGTCTCGGCCTGCAACTGCTGTTCACGCGCAGCCACGAGGACGGCGTCCACGCCGGGCTCGACGTGCTACCCGGCGAGGTCGTCTGCTTCCCGCCCACCCCCGGGCTCAAGGTGCCGCACATGGGCTGGAACCAGCTCCGCGTCCGCCGCCCCGCCCCGCTGCTGCGCGACCTGCCCGCCGAGCCCAGCGTCTACTTCGTCCACTCGTACTACGTGGTGCCGCGCGATCCGACCGTCGTCGCCACGGAAACCGACTACCCGACACCGTTCGCGTCCGCGGTCTGGAGCGACAACCTCTTCGCCACGCAGTTCCACCCGGAAAAAAGTCAGCGTGTCGGTCTGTCGCTCCTTCACAACTTCGTCACGATACGTTAAACTGAGCCACATCTGAGGAGACGAAGCATGCTCATCCTGCCTGCGATCGACCTGCGCGGTGGTCAGTGTGTCCGACTGCGACAGGGCGATTACGCACAGGAAACGGTCTTCGGCGCGGACCCGACGGCGATGGCGCTACGGTTCGCGCGACAGGGCGCACCGTGGCTGCACGTCGTGGACCTCGACGGCGCCCGTGATGGCTACCCGGTCAACGCCGCGGCAGTTCGCAGTATTCTGCGAGCCGTCGCGGTGCCGGTGCAGTTCGGCGGCGGCCTTCGCAGTGCGGAGCACGTCGCCGAGGTGTTCGGCTGGGGCGTGGCGCGTGTGGTGCTGGGCACCCGGGCCCTCAAGGATCCCGACGGCTTCCGACAACTGTGCGAGCGCTTCCCGGGCAAGGTCGCCCTGGGCCTCGACGCCCGGCACGGCCGCGTCGCCGCGGAGGGCTGGGCGGAGGTGTCGGAGGTATCGGCGCTGGACCTGGCGACGCAGTGCGCCGCCTGGCCGCTGGCCGCCATCGTCTACACCGACATCAACCGCGACGGCATGATGGCCGGGCCGAACCTGGAAGCGGTCGGCCAGCTGCGTGCGGCCGTGGACGTGCCGGTGATCGCCTCGGGCGGTGTCACGACGCTGGACGACGTGCGCCGGCTGGCGGCGCTCAAGGTCGCCGGCTGCATCGTCGGCCGGGCGCTCTATGAGGGTCGGTTGGATCTGCCGGGCATGCTGGCCGCGGCGTCAAGCTGACGCGGCGGCTCCTCTCCCTGCTCCGTTGTGGCACGGTCTCCGGACCGTGCCACCGGATCGGACCGAAGGTCTCCCTGTCAAAAGCGAGGAGACCTTCGGTCGAGCCGAGTGGCCTGGTCCGGAGACCAGGTCACACCGGGGCGGGGGCCTCTCCCTTTGCATCTGTCAGATTCATACTGGAGATTTGCAATGGCCAAGCATCGGGTTGAAGACGTACGAACGGTCGCCCTCGTCGGACATGAGCAGGCCGGGAAGACCACCCTGGCGGACGACCTGCTGTTCAAGGCCAGGGCGGTGGAGCGCCGCGGCAGCGTGGACGACGGCACCAGCGTGTCCGACTTCGAGGACGAGGAAAAGCGCGTCAAGTATTCCATCGACACCAGCGTGCTGCACCTGGAATACAAGGGCAAGTTGATCCACCTGCTGGACGCCCCGGGCAAGCCGGAGTTCGTCGGCGCCGCTCTGGGGGCGCTGAACGCGGTGGACACCGCCATCATCGTCATCAACGGCGCCGCGGGCATCCAGGTCAACACGCGGCGCATGTTCCAGGAGGCCGGCAAGCGCGGTCTGGGGCGCGTCATTGTCATCAACAAGATGGACGCCGACAACATCCACTTCCCCGAGCTACTGCAGAACATCCAGGCCACGTTCGGCAAGGGCTGTGCGTTGTGGGACGCGCCGATCGGTCAGGGCGCATCGTTCACTGGCGACGTGGACGTGTTCCACCCGCCCGCGGTCATTCCCGCCGGCTGTCTGGTGGACGTGGCCGCGGCCCGGGCCCGGCTGGTGGACTGCATCGTCGAGAGCGACGAGCAGTTGATGGAAAAGTTCCTGGGCGAAGGCGACATCAGCCCGGAGGAGCTGGCCGCCGCCATGCCGCAGGCCATCGCCGCCGAGAGCGTCGTGCCGATCTTCTGCACCTCCGCGAAGAAGGACCTCGGCGTCGAGGAACTGCTCGACGCCATCGTGGACTTCATGCCGTCGCCGGCGCAGGCGAAGAAGCGCACCGCCCAGAAGGGGCAGAACGGTCAGGTCCAGGAGGTGGCGCTGGAGCCGAAGGAGTCCGGCGAGTTCGTGGCCCAGGTGTTCAAGACCAACAACGACAAGTTCGTCGGCAACCTGGCGTACTTCCGCGTGCTGTCGGGCCGGGCCAGCGTCGATCAGCCGTTCGTGAACCTGCGCACCGGCAAGCAATCGAAGACGGCCGGCTTCCTGCTGATGCAGGGCAAGGGCCAGCAGACTGTCACCGAGGCTGGCCCCGGCGACATCGTGGCCGTGGCCAAGGTCGAGGATCTGCACATCGGCGACACCCTCGGCGCTAACGCCAACGCGCCGCGGCTGCCCAAGCCGGTCTACCCAACGCCGATGTACGGCCTGGCGGTTGAGCCGAAGGCGCGCGGCGACGAGCAGAAGATTTCGACGAGCCTGGCGAAGATCGCCGACGAGGATCCGACCTTCAAGGTCAGCCGCGACGCGCAGACGAAGGAGATGGTCATCACCGGCATGAGCCAGCTGCACCTGGACACGGTGCAGCACCGGCTGAAGCGGCGTTACGACCTGGAAGTCATCACGCACGAGCCGAAGATCCCCTACCGCGAGACGATCACGGGCAACGCCGAGGCCAGCCATCGCCACAAGAAGCAGTCCGGCGGCCGCGGCCAGTTCGGCGAGGTCCACCTGCGCGTCTACCCGCTGCCGCGTGAGATCGACAGCAAGGAAAAACTGGAGTCCGAGTACGCCACCAAGGAGCGCTTCGAGAAGCTGCGCATCGACCACACGCACTTCGACGAGCAGCACCGTTTCGCGTTCCTTGACACGGTGGTCGGCGGCTCGATCCCGAACCAGTTCATCCCGGCGATCGAGAAGGGCTGCAAGGAACTGCTGGAGCGCGGGCGCTGGCAGGCTACCCCATCGAGAACGTGGCAGTGGAGGTGTTCTTCGGCAAGGACCATCCGGTGGACAGCTCGGAAGCGGCGTTCAAGACGGCCGGCCGCATCGCTTTCAAGAACGCCTTTTTGTCGGCGCATCCGGTGCTGCTGGAGCCGATGGTGCATCTGGAGGTGACGGTGCCGTCGCGCTTCACCGGCAACATCCTGAGCGACCTGAACACGAAGCGCTGCCGGGTGGAGAACCAGGACCAACTGCCAGGTGATCTGGCGGTAATCAAGGCGCTGGGGCCGCTGGCGGAGCTGACGCGCTACAAGGCGGCGCTGGACAGCATCACGCAGGGCCAGGGCTCGTACACGATGGAGTTCAGCCATTACGACGTGGTGCCGGGCAACGTCCAGGCCAACATCGTCAAGCACGCCAAGCTAGCCGCGGACGAGGAGGATTAAAAAAGAGAATTCACCACGGAGCGCGCTCCGCGTGCTCCGTGGTGAATTCCTCCGGGGTCAGCGCCCCGACGCCGCGACGGGGACGTAGCGCTGGATGCGGAACGTGGCGGCGTTCTGCCGCAGCCACTGCTGGGCGGCCGCCGGGAAGTCCTGGAAATTCTGCGGCGGCGTCCAGCCGTCCTTCGCCGTGATGCCGAGCCGGCCGAACAGGTAGCGGCCATTGAGCGGGTCGAGCGGGCTCGCCTGCCAGTTGGCCTCCGCCACCGCCATCAGGATCAGCTTGCTCTCGTCGGCGTTGATCGGCTCGGTCTTCTTCGAGAAGGTGCCGCGGTACGTGCCGATCAGCAGGGCCGCGGTCTGCACACGATCCGCGGCAGTCGAGGAGCGCAGGCTCTCCAGCGGCGCCCGCAGCAGCCTGACCTTGTGCTTGACCTTGGTGATTTCGTTGGCGAACGTCTGGCCGTTGGGGTCGCGCAGGACCACGCCCGGCATCCCGACCAGCTGATACACCGGCTCCTTGAAGTGTTTGGTCAGGTAGAACAGCCCTTCCTGACCGGTCTTGAGTTCCGGGTTGCGCGGCAACCGCGGCAGCTTGATCTTCGGGTTCACGGTCGGGGGCAGCTGGAAGGCGATGCGTACCGTCTGGACGCGCTCGGTGCCCTTGATCGTGTCGCTGACCTTGACGACCGCGACCTTGTACTTCACTGTGGCCGGCCCGTTGGGCGTGAACGGCAGGTCGATGTCCTTGTCCTCAATGGCCGTGACCGTGCCGACGACCACAACCTGCGCCAGCACCAGCCGATCCGGCCCCGTCGGCCGCGCCACGACTCCGGCACGTGCTGCCGCCGTCACCGCCAGGCAGCCCAGGCCCAGCACCAAACCCACCCACAATCGTCGCATCAGGGTGCTCCTTTGTAAAATGATGATCGCCTCGGATGTTGATTCGACGAACCAGCCCGGTTCACGGATTGCCCTGCCCCGTAATATTATGACAGGAACTAATTCTGTCGAGCCAAATCGTGAGCACTGATTGCATGAGTATTCCCGATCCTGCCGCCGCGCCGGCGGCAGCGCTTGCGCTGCCGGTGGTGCGTCTGAAGATTCAACGGCGTTCTGGTCACCCCTGGGTGTTCCAGAAGATGGTGGAGAAGCCGGCGACGCGGCTGCCCGGCGGCAGCGTCGTGGACATCGTGGACCGCGACGAGACCTGGGTGGGCCGCGGCTTCTACAACGGCCATTCGCGGATCGCCCTGCGTGTGCTGACGGCCGACCGCGCCGAGGCCATCGACGCCGACTTTTTCGCGCGGCGGCTGGCGCGGGCGGTGGCCCTGCGGCGCGACTGGCTGAAGCTGGACGCAGTCAGCGACGCCTACCGCCTGGTGCATTCGGAAGGCGACGACCTGAGCGGCCTGGTGGTGGACCGCTTCGGCGACACGCTGGTGCTGGAGTTTTTCGCGGCGGGCATGTCCCGCTGGCGCGAAGCGATCACCGCGGCGCTAACGGCTCACTTCCCGGACAGCCGCTTCTACTGGTTCGCCGAGGAGCACGTGCAGAAGCAGGAGTCGTTCGACTGCCGGCCGCCGGAACCGCCACCGCCGACGGTCATCCGCGAGCACGGCCTGCGCTTCCGGGTGGCGCCGGGCAGCAAGCACAAGACGGGCTTTTTCCTGGACCAGCGCGACAACCGGCGGGCGCTGGCGGACTTCTGCGGCGGCAAGCGCGTGCTGGACCTGTGCTGCAACACAGGCGGTTTCGCGGTGTACGCCAAGGCGCTGGGCGGCGCGGACGAGGTGACTGGTGTGGACCTGGACGAGCAGGTGCTGGCGCTGGCGAAGCAAAACGCGAACCTGAACCAGGCGCGCGTGCGGTTCGTGCAGGCGGACCTGTTCGCGTGGCTGCGCGAGGTGCTGCCGGGCGGCCAGCGCTTCGACGTGGTGGTGCTCGACCCGTCGAAGCAGACGCGCGACCGCGAGGAACTGGACTACGCGCTGAAGCGCTACTTCGACATGAACAAGCTGGCGCTGCAGGCGGTGGCGCCGGGCGGCATCTTGCTGACGTGCTCCTGTACGGGGCTGGTGAGCGAGGCCGACTTTTTGGAGGCGCTGCGGCGGGCGGCGTGGCAGGCGAACCGGCGGGTGCAGGTGCTGCGCGTCGGCGGGGCGGCGGCGGACCACCCGTATCTGTTGCAGGTGCCGGAGGGGCGGTATTTGAAGGCGGTGTTCTGTCGGGTCGAGTAAAATCAGTTGTCGATTGGTGTGAGCGAGCCGTCGCACTCGTGTCCGAGGATCGAGCGCATGATGTACCGAGTTCCCCTGGTGTTCACTCCGCAGCCGGAGGGCGGTTATACCGTTACCTCACCCGCGCTGCCGGAACTGCTGACGGAAGGCGACCCCCTGGAAGCAGCCAAGGCCAACGTCCAAGACGCCTTCGAGGCGGTCGTCGAACTCTATGCGGAGCAGAAGCGGGCGCTGCCGACGAGTATCTCCCTTCCCCCGCCCGATGAGGTCGTCTGAAGCGAAGTCGGGTTCTTGAGGATTCATCCATGACGGCGGATTCCGCGAAAGATACCGGCGACCTTCGCGTTAGCTGTGAGTGCGGTAAATGGCTCCCCGTCGAGGCAAGCGCGGCCGGCACCGCGATCACCTGCCCGTGCGGCGGCCGGGTCGTGGTGCCGCTGCTGGAGGAGTTCCGGGTGCGCCCGCACTTGCTGTCCGCCGCGTCCATCGAGCGCCGGGTCCGCCGCTTAATTGCCGCCGGCGAACTACCGGCCGCCGACACCTGCGCCTGCTGTGGCGCCGAACAGGCGGAGGTGGTACGCATCGAACTGGAGTGCGAGCGCTACACCGCCCGCGCTTATGGGGGCGAGCGTTTCCTGATCCTGCCGGTGTTTTCTTTCGTGTTCTGGATGACGTGGCGGGAAGAGGAGCGGGTGGAAGTCCGCGGCCGGGATACCGACGTTCCGGCGCCCGTCTGCCTGTGTGCGCTGTGCAAGAGTCGCTTCTACCGCCGCGCTGGTTGGGCCTATCCCGCATTGACGGCCCTGGCTGTGGCCGCGGGCGGTCTGGTCGCCCTGGCCCTGTTCCTGGGCGAATTGCCGGTGTATCTCGACGTGCTCGCCGGCCTGGGGGTGGTTCTGATTGGACTGCTCGGCCTGGCATTGTGGCGGCGCCGGGACTTCCAGTCGCGGCAGCGGCAGCTCAAGGCCCTGCTCAGCCAGGTGCCCCTGTACCGGCAGGTGCTGGAGCGTTACCGGAATGCCCTTGTCGTTCTGCCGCCGGAAGCGCCATGATGCCGGCGGGAAACTGCCGCGGCTCACGCCAGCCCGCGCACCAGGTCGCCCGTATACAGCGCGCTGGGCATCACCTCACACTCCGCCCAGCAGCCGACGCAGCCGTCCACCCATTCCCGGGCCACCGCTTTTCCCCCACCTCACGCCCCGCCGCTCCGCAGCTGCTTGACGGCCGCCGACACGTCCTCGCCGAGCACCGCCAGCCCCTTCGACTTCAGATGCTTCATCGCCAGCCCGGTCGCCTGGCCGTCGTTCTTGGCCGCGCGCAGGTCGGCCGCGACCGGCCCCAGCTCGCGCACGATGGCGGCCACGTCCAGCGTTTTCGGCAGCAGCGCCTCCAGGTAGACGTTCTCCTGCCCCAGGCGCTCGTAGGCCGCGTGCGTCGTCTGGCCGCGCTGCTCCAGTTCCTTGCGTGTCTCGGCGTTGTTGGTCATCATCGAGCGGATGATGGCGTGGATTTCGGTGTCGGGCGGCAGCTTGCCGGTGCGGGCCTGGCGTGTCGAAACCTCGCCGAGGATGACGCGCAACAGGTCGCGGGCCAGGTCGTTCCGGGCCTTGACCGCCTCTTGCAATTTTGCCTGCAGGTCCATGAATCGGCTCCTTTCGCGGGTGGTTCGGTGCAGCACGGCCGCCGGGCGGGGCGCGTCTGGCGATTGTCCGGGTATCCGATTATAATGCGGAGGGTGTGAGCAGGGAGGCGGAAAAAGTCGAACCGCTCTCGGCTTGTGCTCGTCCTCTCGCCTGAGCGGCGGCAGTCCGCATCCTCATAATGTCACGAAAGCGCGTGTCATGGTTCGCACTCGTTTTGCCCCCAGTCCGACCGGTTACCTGCACATCGGCGGCGTTCGCACGGCCCTGTTCAACTGGCTGTTCGCCCGCAAGCATGGCGGCCAGTTCATCCTGCGCATCGACGACACCGATCAGCAGCGCAACGTCGCCGAGGCGCTGCAGCCGATCCTGGACGGTTTCCGCTGGCTCGGCCTCCACTGGGACGAGGGGGCGGAGGTCGGCGGGCCGCATGGGCCGTATTACCAGTCGCAAAAGCTGGACCGCTACCAGGCGGCAGTGCGGCAGTTGGTCGAGACGGGGCACGCCTACTGGGACTACGCGACCACCGAGGAACTGGCGGCCGAGCGCGCCGCCGCGGAGGCGGAGAAGCGACCGTTCCTCTACAGCCGCCGTTGGGCCGCTGAGTCACCGGCGCAGCGGGCCGCGTTCGAGGCCGAGGGCCGCAAGGGGGTGGTTCGACTCAAGATGCCGCGCGAGGGGGTTTGCCGCTTCAACGACCTCATCCGCGGCGCGATGGAGGTCGCATGGGTGCAGGAGCAGGATCACGTTATCCAGCGCACCGACGGCACCGTGCTCTACAACCTGGCGAACGTCGTGGACGACTTCGACATGCAGATCACGCACGTCATCCGCGCTGAGGAGCACCTGTCGAACACACCAAGGCAGCTTTTCGCCATCGACGCACTCGGCTACCCGCGGCCAGAGTACGCCCATTTACCGTTCGTCGCCGAGCCGGGCAGCAAGAACAAGCTGAGCAAGCGCAAGATCGCGAATTACCTACGCAACCCGGACTTCAAGAAGGTCTACGAGCACGGCAAGGCCATCGCCGACCGCCTTGGTTTGACGACCGCGGCGGAGACGTTCAACCCGGTGATCGTCGATTTCTACGAGCAGGTCGGCTACCTGCCGGACGCGATCCTCAATTATCTGGTGCTGCTCGGCTGGTCGCTCGACGACCGGACGGAGGAATTTTCGCGGCCGCAGATGATCGAGCAATTTTCGCTGGAGCGCGTCAACAAGGCGCCGGCCAGCCTGGATGTGAAAAAGCTGTTCGCGTTCCAGGAGCGCTACATGAACCGGCTGCCGGTCACCGACAAGGTGGCGATGGTGGTGCCGTACCTGCAGCGGGCCGGGCTCGTCCCCGACCCGGTGCCGGACGCGGTGCGTGCGCTGGTGACGCAGGTCGTCACGGAGGTCGGCCACCGGCTCATCGTGGCGGGCGACATCCTCAGCTATGAGGATTTCTTTGTCGCCGATGATAAATTAGCTTTCGATGACAAGGCGTTTGACAAGCACGTCCGCAAACCGGAGGCGGAGCTGCTGCGCAAGCTGCGGGAGTTGGTGGCGGGTGCGGAGCCGTTCGACGCGGCGACGCTGAAGGCGCGGGTGGAGGGGTTCACGCAGGCCGGGGGGCTGAAAGCGGGGCCGGTCAGCCAGACGCTGCGCGTCGCGGTGACGGGCAAGGAGGTCGGCTTCGGGACGTACGAGACGCTAGCGATTCTCGGCAGGGAGCGCTGCCTGGCGCGGATGGATCGGGCACTGGGAAAATTGGCTTGAGTCATGATTCGACAATTGAGCGTTACCTTCATGAGAAATCCATCCAGGGCCGAACCGGACCTGGCTAACCTGCAAGGCGTGGTAGCGCCGGAGGTTCTCCAGGCGGCCGCAATCGCCTCGAGCAAATTGCGCGAGGCCGGGATTCCTCACGCGCTCGCGGGAGGATTAGCCGTGGGGGCCCACGGTTATCCGCGCACCACGGACGACGTGGATTTTCTTGTGGGTGATGAGGCGTTCGAGAAACATGTTGGTGGTATCGTCATGCTCAGGGTGCCGATCATTGCCGTCGGCAACGTCCGGATCGATTTCGTCTCGATGGACGAGTCAGCAGATGAAGGGAAACCATTGCGATCCGCCGTGGAAAATCCACCAGAGAGCGAACATATTCCCATCGTGCCGCTCAGCGCTCTTGTCTACATGAAGCTTAAAGCGGGCCGACAGAAGGATCTCGCCGATCTCGTGGAGTTGCTCAAGCGCGGCAGGATCGAAGTCCGCAGCATCGACAATTACCTTGTGATGCACGCCCCTGAGCAAGTGCGCAGGTGGGAGCAGGTGAAGGCGATTGCTGCAACGGAAGAGTGACCAATCCTCTCATCGACGCTGGCAAACACGTGGAGTTAATATACATGAGTTCCCCCGAGCCAACCCCGTCACTCAACTTCATCCAGGAAATCGTCGAGGACGACAACCGCACCGGCCGGTTCGGCGGCCGCGTCCACACGCGCTTCCCGCCGGAGCCCAACGGCTACCTGCACATCGGCCACGCCAAGTCCATCTGTCTCAATTACGGCCTGGCCCAGAAGTACGGCGGCAAGTTCAACCTCCGCTACGACGACACCAACCCCACCAAGGAAGAACAGGAATACGTCGATTCCATCCGCGACGACGTGCGCTGGCTCGGCGCCGACTGGCAGGATCGCGAACTCTATGCCTCGGACTACTTCGACCAGCTCTACGCCTGGGCCGAGCAGCTCATCCAGCGCCGGCAAGGCGTTCGTCTGCGACCTGACGCCCGAGCAGATGGCGGCGTACCGCGGCGACCTCAAGGGCGGCAAGGAGAGCCCCTATCGCAACCGTTCTGTCGAGGAGAATTTGGACCTCTTCCGCCGCATGAAGGCGGCCGAGTTCCCCGATGGCACGCGCACACTGCGCGCGAAAATCGACATGAACTCGCCCAACTTCCATATGCGCGATCCGGTGATGTACCGCATCATGCACGCGGAGCACCACCGCACCGGTAACAAATGGTGCATCTACCCGATGTACGATTACGCCCACGGCCAGTCCGATTCCATTGAGAAGATCACCCACTCCATCTGCACGCTGGAGTTCGAGATTCACCGGCCACTCTACGACTGGTTCGTGCAGGCGCTCGGTATCTACGCACCGCGGCAGATCGAGTTCGCGCGGCTGAACCTGTCGTACACGGTGCTGAGCAAGCGTCGCCTGATCCAGCTGGTGCAGGAGGGGCACGTCCGTGGCTGGAGCGACCCGCGGATGCCAACCATCGCGGGGCTGCGGCGGCGCGGCTACACGCCCGAGGCCATCCGCAAGTTCTGCGAACGCCTTGGCGTCTCGAAGTTCAACGGCGTCATTGACGTGGCGTGGCTGGAGGACGCCCTGCGCGAAGACCTCAACCGCCGGGCCGTGCGCGTCATGGCCGTGCTGCGGCCGCTGCGCCTGGTGATCGAGAATTACCCCGAGGGCCAGACCGAGGAGCTGGAGGCGGTCAACAACCCGGAGGACGCGGCGGCGGGCACGCGGCAGGTGCCGTTCAGCCGGGTGCTGTACGTCGAGCAGGACGACTTCCGTGAGAATCCGCCGAAGGACTTCTTCCGCCTGGCCCCTGGCCGTGAGGTGCGGCTGCGCTACGCTTACTTCGTCAAGTGTACCGGCGTCGTGAAGGATCCGCAGACCGGCCAGGTGGTTGAGCTGCGCTGCACCTACGACCCGGCGACGCGCGGCGGTAACGCCCCGGACGGCCGCAAGGTCAAGGCCACCATTCACTGGGTTTCGGCGGCGCACGCGGTCGATGCGGAGGTGCGGCTGTACGACCATCTGTTCACGAAACCGGACCCCGATGACGTGCCGGAGGGGCAGGATTACCGCGCGAACCTGAACCCGCAGTCGCTGGAAGTGCTCAAGGGCGCCAAACTGGAGCCGAGCCTGGCGAACGCCGCGCCGGGCAGTCAGTATCAGTTCGAGCGGCTGGGCTATTTCAACGTCGATCCGGTCGATTCTAAACCGGGAGCGCTGGTCTTCAACCGCTCGGTGACGCTGCGCGACACCTGGGCCAAGATCGAGAAGGCCCAGCAGCAGCCGAAGAAGAAATAACAGGACACAAAGGATTAGCCACAGAGGACACAGAGAACACAGAGAGAAAGAGAGGAGACGGGATACTCCTCCTCTCTTTCTCTCTGTGTTCTCTGTGTCCTCTGTGGCTAATCCTATTGTGCGCCCTTCTTGCCCGCGCTCCACAAAGGCGGCACATTTGAGGAGTTCCAGCGTTCCCAGTCCGCCCGCATGGCGCGCACTCGCTCCGGCTGCGCCGCCGCCAGATCCTTGCTCTCGCCGATGTCGTCCTTCAGGTTGTACAGGTGGACGCCGGTCTTGTCGTACTGCACCAGCTTCCAGTCGCCGTGCCGCACCGCGAACTGCTCGCCGAAGCGCCAGAACAAATATTCGTGCGGCGCCCCCGCCTTCTTGCCCTCCAGGTACGGCAACAGGTTGACGCCGTCAATCTTCAGCTTCTCCGGCACCTTGCCGCCCGCGGCGGCCAGCACCGTTGGCAAAATGTCCAGCTGGATGATGGGCTGGTCATACGTCTTGCCGCCCGGCAGCCGCGCCTTCCACTGCAGCACGAACGGCACGCGCACGCCCCCTTCGAGCAGCTGCCGCTTGGAGCCGCGCAGCGGGAAATTCCGCGAGCCGTTGATCGTCGTGCCAATCATCGTGGGACCGCCGTTGTCGCTGAAGAAGAAAATCAGCGTGTCGTCCTCCAGGCCCTTCTCGCGCAACTTCGCCATCACCTTGCCGATGGCGTCATCCATCGCCGACAGCATCGCCGCGTAGGTGCGCCGCTGCTTGTCCTTGATGTTCGGGAAACGCTCCAGATACTTGTCCGTCGCCTGCATCGGCGTATGCACCGCGTTGAACGCCAGGTAGAGGAAAAACGGCTCCCTGTCGTGACGGTCGATGAAGTCCACCGCCTCGCGGGCCAGGGCGTCCGTCAGGTACTCCTTCTCCTCAACCTCTCTGGTGCCGCGCTGAATCGGCACGCCCTTGCCGGCGAAATAGGGGTGCGCGCCGCCGAGGAAGCCGAAGAACTCCTGAAAGCCGCGCTCCGTCGGGTGCATCTTCGGTTGCCCGCCCAGGTGCCACTTGCCGACCAGGCCCGTGGCGTAGCCGAGCTGCCGCATCAGGTTCGCCAACGTCACCTCCGTCGTCGGCAGCCCCTGCTTGCCGCCGCCGGGGTTGAACTCGTGGCCGAAGCGGTTCTGGTAACGACCAGTCATCAGGCCGGCGCGCGTCGGGCTGCAGTACGGGCCGGAGACGTAGCCGTTCGTGAAGCGGACGCCCTGGCGGGCCAGCCTGTCGATGTTGGGCGTCGGGATGTCCTTGCAGCCGTGGAAGCCGGTGTCGGCGAAGCCCAGGTCGTCGGCCAGCAGGATGACGATGTTCGGCTTCTTCGCCTGCTTCTGGGCGAGCACGGGCTGGCCGTTGGCCAGCAGCAGCGCCACGGCGGCCAGGCCGAGCAGCGCGATGTGTGCGGAGCGCATCAGTGTTTCTCCTTGACGCCGGATCGGTCAGCGGGGCGACTGCACGCAGCGGAAGCCGATGTGCGACGCTGCACTGGTAGGCTCGCCCTTGCCGCGGGCGCCCGCCACGTAAGCGATGCAGTAGTTGTTGCAGCACAAAAACGATCCGCCGCGCTGCACCCGCTTGGGCAACGGTTCATGGGGATCGTGACTGACCGCCGGCCCCTGCGGGTTGATCTGTGGACCGAGTACGGGGTAACCGGGCTGATACCAGTCGCTGCACCATTCCCAGACATTGCCCGACATGTCGTGCAGACCGAATCGGTTCGCGGGGAACGAGCCGACCGGCGCCGTCCCCACGTAGCCGTCTTCCTTGGTGTTCGTCGTCGGGAAATTCCCGTCCCAGATGTTGGCCATACACTTGTCTTCAGGGAACTGCTCATCGCCCCAGTAAAAGTCCTTGCGGTCCAGGCCGCCGCGGGCGGCGAACTCCCACTCAGCCTCGGTCGGCAGTCGCTTGCCGGCCCACTTGCAATACACCAGGGCGTCCAGGTAGCAAATATGCACGACCGGGTGGTTCTCTCGTCCTTTCAAGTCGCTGCCCGGACCCTCGGGGTGGCGCCAGCAGGCCCTCTTGACGTCCTTGAACCAGGGGATCTGTTCGTTCGCGCCGTCCTGCTTCCGCGGGTCGGGCTCGAAGACGATCGAGAACGGCTCCAGGGGCTCCAGGACCTTGTAGACCCCGTGCCAGGGGAGCGCGGCCGGAAACGGCTGGGTCGGCACCACGCTCAGGAGCCCCATCCGTTGATTAAACAGCATCTTCGGGAAGTCCTTCAGGTTCGGGACGCACTCGGCGTAGGTTTTGTAGCCGGTCGCTTTCACAAACTTCGCGAACTGGGCGTTGGTCACCTCCGTCTTATCCATCCAGAAGCCGTCCACGGTGACCAGATGCACCGGCTGGGCGTCCTTGAAATGGTCCGAGCCCATGTAAAACCGGCCGCCAGGAACCCACACCATGCCCTCGGGCGCCAGTCCGGGCGGTTCGTCGGCGTTGACGTATGTTTCTTCCGCCCAGGTTTTGGTATTCGGAAAGAGGGCGTCGCGGAAATGGTAGCCAGCGTAGGCCAGGCCGCCCACCACGAGCACCGCGGTGAGCACCATCAGGTAACGCCGCCAGTGGGTCTTCCACGACGGCAACAGCGGCTGCGGCTGACTCTGCTGGAACTGGCGAGCCTGCCGCACGCGCCGGCTGCTGGGTTTGGGTTTCATCAGTCCACCTCGTCACGAAGAAGCGTTCGCACGCCGCGGACAGCAGGCGAAGCGTAGCCGTCGCGGTCGTGGAGCGAAGCCGGTTGGGTGACGCTATTGTACAGAGACGGCGCGGGCGTCAGACGGACGGCGTCACCTTTTTTGTTGGGCGCCGGCCATAGCGGTTTGGCCAGGCCCGCGTTCCACTTGTCGTTGGCCGCCTGCGATGTAGGTCAACTTGCAGATCGACCCGGACAAGGCAACCAAGGTGTGGATGCCAGCGGTCGGGCCAGAGGAACCGATTTACCGATTCTGGTCCGTCGCGGATTACGAAAAAGAGATCGCATCCCCTTACCACTTTGGCCAGGAGGGGGTGCCGTTCACTGTCTTCCAGGCGGTCGGCCCGCAGTCGCCGGAGGTGCTCCGGGGGCTCGCCACGGCGTTGAAAAGCCCCCACGGGGTCGTTCGCACCAAGGCCGCCGTCTTGTTGAGCCGCATGGGGACCGAGGCCCGCGCCGCTGTTCCCCTCTTGCTCCCCCTGTTGCGCGACACCTACAGCCCCACGCGCCGGGCAGCTGCGGAGGTACTCGGACGCATCGACCCCAATGCATTGAAGAAGGCAGTCCCCCAGGGAGGCAACCGATGACCGTTTCGACCTCAATCTCAATGAGCGTTCGCGCGCTCGCCGTGGCGGTGGGGTGGCTCCTCATGGGGGGGACAGCGCCGGCCCAGCAGCCGGCCCTTGTGAAGAAGACGCATACCTACAAGACCGTCGGCAAGGTGGCGGTGCAGGCGGACGTGTATCGGCCGGACGACGCCAAGGTGCGGCCGGTGCTGGTGTGGATCCACGGCGGCGCCCTGATCTCTTGTTCCTGGTCGGAGCCCGAGCGCCAGCGAGGGGCAAAGCGTGCCTCTCGCTGGCGCTCGGGCTCCGACCTACCACGAACATTCCTGGCGATTTGGTATCAGGCCGCCTGCCGCGCCGACCCCAGTGCCACAGGCACCGCTGCGGCCGGCCGCCGATAGGTCCAGGCCAGCCGCACCGCCTGGCCGCCCAGGAACAGCAGCGCCCCCAGAGCCTGGAAGGCGTGTTCCCGGGCGAACACGCGGCCGCGCTCGCCCACCAGGTCCGACACCAGCGGCCCCGTCAGCAGCAGACTCGCCAGCAGCAACGCCCGCCACGGCCAGTTCGCCGGCCCCGACCACGCCGCCACCAGCAGCCACGCCAGCGGCACGGCCAGCACGACATAGGTGACGGGCTCTGTCGCCGGCCCGAACAGCGCCACCCAGACGCAGAACAGCACGAAGGTTTCCGTCAGCAACGCCCGC
Source organism: uncultured Gemmataceae bacterium (assembly GCA_963750165.1). GTDB lineage: Bacteria > Planctomycetota > Planctomycetia > Gemmatales > Gemmataceae > CAVVPN01. The sequence goes on from CAVVPN010000004.1 coordinate 999,890, forward strand.
TGCCCCGGCGCCCGTCGCGCCAGCCACAGGCACAACGCCAGCACGACGCCACCGGCCAGCACGCCGAGCAGGGCGAACGTCAGCGGCGACAGTGGTTGGAGGTAGACCGCACAGAAGTGGTCGAAGCTGCGCCAGCGCCAGCGCAACAGTGGAGCGTCGGGGCTCTCCAGCAAGTGGGCCCACCAGCTCCGATACTGCCAGGCAACCACGTCCGGCCAGTGCGTGGCGAACGGCAGCGCCAGCCCCACGCCCAGGGCGACCGCGAACCGCCCGGCGAACTGACGGTAGCACACGACGGCGAGCAGCAGCGCCAGCGCCAGCGGATAGGTCTTGATGAGCGTGGCCGCGGCGAGGTAGGCGGCGGCCCGGTTCCACTTGCCGTCGGCGGCGCGGGCCAGGCCGAGCAACATACAGCCCAGCATCAGCAGGTTGGCCTGGCCGTTGTACATGCACGGCATCGACAGCGGCAGCACCAGCAGGAAGAAGGCCGCGCTCTGGGTCCGGTCCCAGGTGAGCGGTAGCAACCGCCGGGCCGCCGCCCCCAGGCCACAGGCGAAGACGCCGAGGTTGAACAGCTTCCACAGTGGGCCGCCCAGGAAATCGGGCAGCACCGCGAACGGCGTCAGGGCGATGGCGAACAGGGGGCTGTAGCGGTAGTAGTCCAGGCGGAAGAGGTACAGGTCCTCGGCCACCCACCACGCCCGGGCCGGCGGGGCGTAGATTGGATAAACGGAGTGGGACAGGGGGAAGAGGCTGGCGTGGATGGCGATCAGCGCCGCCAGCAGGCCCCACACCGCCCAGGCAATGCCGGGCAGGCGGCCGCGCAGGCTCATCAACATGGTGCAATTCCTTTGGTGCTTTCCAGGTGCCGGCCCTTTCATCGGCCGCCCCCACCTTGCGCCGCCACTGGAAATCGTTCAGTTCGCCAGGACGGGGTCTGCGTCGGGCGCACACCGCCGGTTTTGCTGAAGCGACTTGATTCGTTCTGACGATTGAGTTAAAGGCCATCCCCTGTCCGGGCAGGCATTGCCGCGCCGCCCCTTTGACCCGCCTGCCCTCGAACGTGAGGACCACCCATGCAGCCCGACACCGACGCCCAGGAGCCGGACCCAGCCTTGACCAGTTTGGTTTTCCCCGTGTACAACGCGGAACCGCTGGTGCGTGCTACCTGGGAACGTGTGCGGGCCTTCCTGGGCGCGGCCCCGGGAACCTGGGAAGTCCTGTTCGTGTGCGATGGTTGCAGCGATGACACCGAGCCCACCTTGCGGGAGCTGACGCGCGACGCCGGTGAGCGCGTGCGGGTGCTGTCCTACGACCGCAATCGCGGTAAGGGCTACGCCGTCCGCCACGGACTGCAGGCGGCGCGCGGCCAGTGGCGAGTGTTCACCGATGTGGACCTTGCCTATCGCTTCGAGGACGTGGTACGACTGGCGCAAACGCTGTGGGCCGGGGCGGAGGTGGTGATTGCGTCGCGGCACCATCCGGACAGCCGGCTGATGCTGCCGCCCAACTTGCAGGGCTATTTTTACCGCCGGCACCTGCAAAGCCTGGTGTTCTCGCGGCTGGTGCGCTGGCTGCTGCCGCTGTCGCTCGGCGACACGCAGGCGGGCCTCAAGGGCCTGAGTGCCCGTGCCGCCGGCCTGATGCTGCCGCACCTGCGCTGCCGGGGCTTCGGCTTCGACTGCGAACTGCTGACGGCGTGCGTCCGCTTCGGCCTGGCGGTGACCGAGGTGCCGGTGTGCGTCCGCTACGAGGACCGGACCACGACGACCACGCTGCGCAGCACTGGCCGCATGGTGCGCGAGCTGTGGAAAATCCGCCGGCGCTGGCGGCGCTTCTCGCCGCCGGCACCCGTGCTCGCCCCGAAAGCTGCCGTTAAGCAGGAGCAACCCCTTTGCAAGGCCAACGCTATCTTGTCGTGACGGCGGACGATTTCGGCATCGGCCCGGCCACGACGCACGGCATCCTTGACCTGGCCGCCCAGGGGCTGGTCACCGCCACAGTGCTGCTGGTCAACTCCCCCCACGCCGAATACGCGGTGCGCGCCTGGCGCCAGAGCGGCGCCGTCCTCGAAGTCGGCTGGCACCCCTGTCTGACGCTGGACCGCCCCGTGTTGCCGGCCGCCGAGGTGCCCACGCTTGTCGATGCCGCCGGCGCATTTTTGCCGCTGGGCCGCTTCCTGCGCCGCCTGCTCGTGGGCCGCGTCAATGCCGGGCAGGTGGCGGCGGAACTGCGGGCCCAGTATCGGCGTTTCCTCGACCTGATCGGCCGGCCGCCGGTCGTCGTCAACGCCCATCATCATGTGCAGGTGTTCCCGACGGTTGGCCGCGCCCTGCTCGACCTGCTGGGGCAACAGCGGCCGCTGCCGTACTTCCGCCAGTTGCGCGAACCGTGGCGGACCCTGCAGCGCGTGCCCGGTTCGCGGCTCAAGCGGGTGGTGCTGTCAACCCTGGGCCGGCGGTTGGCGCGGCGGCAGCGTGACGTGGGTTTCCCCGGTAACGACTGGCTCGCCGGCATCAGTGATCCTGTGTACGTCGCTGACCCGCACTTCCTGGTGCGCTGGCTGCGGCACACGCCCGGCCGGGTCGTCGAACTGATGTGCCACCCGGGCTACCCCGACCGGACGCTGCTGGGCCGCGATGCCACCGCGGATGACGGCCAACTGGAGCGGCGCGTCTGCGAGTACCAGCTGTTGCAGCAGCCGCGGTTTTTGCAGGCCTGTCACGATGCGGGCTTTCGCCTGGTGGCGCCGTCCGGCGTCGGCCCGCAGCTGAGTGAGGTGGAGCCGCATGCCGCCTGAGCACGCCCAGACCGTTTCCCGCCCGCTCGCCATCGACTGGCCCCGCCTGTGGCCGCGCGTGGTGATGGGCTTGTGGGTCATCGTGGTGGTCGTGTGCTGTCTGCGTGCCAGCCTGTCTTCACGGCAGCGCAGCGTCTACCCCATCTTCGCCGCCGCCGCCCAGCACTGGCTCGCTGGCGCCGAGGTGTACGTCACCGGCGACGCACCCTACCGCTACAGCCCGCTGGTGACGGTGCTGCTGACGCCCTTCGGCCTGCTGCCTTATCCGCCCGGCGTCGTCCTCTGGCAGCTGCTCAACGTGGCGGTGCTACTCGCCGGGCTGACGGCGTGGTGCCGACATGTGCTGCCGCGCGACCTGGGCGCTGCCGCACGGCGATGTTCTTCGTGCTGATGCTGCCGGAGGTGGCCGCCAACGTCAACAACGGGCAGAGCAACTGTCTGCTACTGGGCCTGATGCTGCTGGCGGTGGCGGCGGTGGTGCGGCGCGACTGGACGCCCGCGGCGCTCTTCCTGGCGCTGGCGACGCTGGTCAAGATCTACCCACTGGCCCTGGCGCTGGTGCTGATCGGCCTGGCGCCGCCGCGGTTCGGCTGGCGCTACCTCGTTCTGGTGGCGCTGGGCCTGGCACTGCCGCTCTGCTGCCAGGATCCGCTGTACGCGCAGTCGCAGTACGGCAGCTGGTTCGAGCATTTGCGCTCGGACGAGCGCTCGGAGCGATCCATTGAGGTGATGTATCGCGACGTGCGGTTACTGTGCCGGGCCGTGGGCCTGGAGGTGTCGCCACCGGCGTATCTGCTGCTGCAGACGCTCAGCGGCACGGCGCTGTTCGGACTGGGTCTGCTGGTGCGGCGCGACTGGGACCGGCCACGGCTGTATCGCTGGCTGTTCGGCCTGGTGTGCTGCTGGATGACGGTGTGCGGCACCGCCACCGAGTCGTGTACCTACTTGCTGGCGGCGCCGGCGCTGGCCTGGGGCCTGGTGGAGCCACGCCGCGGTCGGTCGGGCTGGCTGGCGGCGGGCCTGATGACCGGTAGTGCCGTGCTGTTGCTGGCGTGCCAGGTGTCCGCCTGGTGGCCGGGCGGCAACCGCTTCCATGCACTGGGGCCGCACCCCCTGGCCGGTGTGCTGCTGACGGCGGGGCTGCTGTTGCCGGAACTACCCGCATTGTTCAGACGGGGCGAGCTGACGCCGCGCCGCTCGCACCTTGTCTCCTGAATTGCGCCGACTGCCTTTTTCCCTCAAGTCCGCCGCCTTCCCGCGTCGATGGGGGAGAGGGATGACCCCTCTTCACCGAGGGCGTGAATGCGTGGCCGCATTCCTCCGCACCCTTGAACGACCGCTGTGCCCCTTGACCGGAATGACCCATGCGCAGGTGCTCCCTCGTGCTGTCCATACTGGGCCTGCTCGCCCTGGGGGCGCCGGATCGGCCCGCGCAGGCGCAGACCCCCGGCTCGGAACTCGTCTACTCCAAACTACGTCAGTTTGTAATCCCCTTCACGATCGGACCCGGCAAGGACCGCCTCAAGGAACTGCGGCTCTTCGTGTCTACCGATCAGGGCAAGAGCTGGCAGTACGCCGCCGCCGCCGGGCCGGAGCAGGGCAGGTTCCAGTACATCTCCGACCGTGACGGCCAGCTCTGGTTCGTCGTGCAGACCATCGACAAGGACAACCGCCCTTACCCGGCCACCATGGACGGCATCTTGCCGCACCAGCGCGTCATCGTCGATACGCAGCCGCCGGTGGTCACGTTGAAGCAACTGCCGCCGCGGGACGGTCTGGTCGGCGTCACCTGGACCATCCAGGACGCCAACTATGACCCCGGTGCGCCGGACACGTTCCGCCTGGAGTTCCATCCCGTGGGCGGCATCGGCTGGACGCCGATTGTGCCGCGCGGCCTGGGCAACCAGGTGTACTGGAACCCCGATACGACCAGCCCCATTGAGGTGCGGCTGCGCGCCGCGACCGCGCCGGCAACGAGGGCAGCAGCACGCTCAAGATCACGCCCGGCGAGAATAACCCCGGTAACTTCCAGGGCAGCCCGATGGAGAAGGATCCCGGCCCCCCACCGGTCGCGAGCCACCCGAAGGAGCGCCGGCTGCTGAACAGCACCACCATCAACCTCAATTTTGAGATCAAGGACAAGGGCCCGTCCGGGATTTCGTCCATCGAATTGTGGTTCACACAGGACGGCCGCAGCTGGAACAAGTATCCGCTGCCGCCGCCGCAGGACGGCAGTGAAATCAAGTCGCCGTTGACGTTCAAGGTCAGCAACGAGGGCCTGTACGGCTTCACGCTGGTGGCCAAGAGCGGTGTCGGCCTGGGCGAACGGCCGCCGCAGGTCGGCGACAAGCCGCAGGTCTGGGTCGAGGTCGATCTGACCAAACCGGTGGTCGCGATCCAGAATTTCATCGTCGGCCAGGGCAAGGACCAGGGCAAGCTGTTCATCCAGTGGCGGGCAACCGACAAGAACCTGGGGGCCGCGCCGATCACGCTGTTCTACGCGGAAAAACTGGATGGGCTGTGGCAGCCGATCACCGAGAAGAAGCTGCCCAACACCGGCCAGTATGTCTGGCAGATGCCGGAAGGCTTGCCGTACCAGTTCTACCTCAAGGTCGAGGCGGTGGACCGGGCCGGCAACGTCGGCACGGCGGTGACGCCGAACCTGGTGCGCGTGGACCTGAAGTTACCGAAGGTCAACATCAAGTCCGTGGAGCCGGGGGGGCGCTAATCCTTGACTCCCCTCGCCCGCTTCAGCCGCCACTCAATTGCTGCCTTTGGTCTACGCCGCGGTAGAATGGACCAGGGTTGGCATGATGGAGGCCGCCAAGGATGAGTTGTTCGGGACGACGATCCTTTAACCCCTCACCCCGATCCCGCTCCCCCTGAAAGGGCGAGGAGAGTCAACTCCCCGACGCCAGACGTCCCGTTGTCTCTGCGCGCCGCCGCCCGATACAATGCGGACATGACACACGGCCCCAACGACCTGCTCCGCATCCATGATCTGCCCGCCCTCGAACGCGCCACCCTGGTCCTGGCCTTCAGCGGCTGGATGGACGGCGGCGACGTTTCGACCGGCACCGTCCGCCGCCTCGTCGATCTGCTCGGCGCCCAGCGCATCGCCGACATCGATCCCGAGCCGTTCTACCTGCTCAACTTCCCTGGCTCGATGGAGATCGCCGCCCTGTTTCGACCCGAGATCAAGATCGAGGACGGCCTGATCGCCTCGTTCGAGATGCCGGAGAACGTCTTCTACTGCCACGCCGCAGCGAACCTGGTGCTGTTCCTCGGCCGCGAGCCGAATCTGCACTGGCGCGCCTTCGGCGACTGTGTGCTGGAGCTGGCGCGGCGGGCGAACGTGCGGCGCGTGCTGTTCGTCGGCTCCTTCGGCGGCCCGCTGCCGCACACGCGCGAACCGCGCCTGCACGTCACCTGCTCCGACGCCGCGCTGTTGCCCGAAATGGCGCAGTACGGCCTGCGCCGCACCGGCTACGAGGGCCCTGGCTCGTTCTCCAGCTACCTGATGACGCGGGCGCCGGCGGCCGGCCTGGAGATGGCGTCGCTGGCCGCGGAAATTCCCGGTTATTTGCAGGGCCGCAACCCCGTGTGCATCGAGGCCGTCACGCGCCGCCTGGCCAAAATCCTCAAGCTGCCGCTGGAACTGGGCGAGTTGCGGGCCGAGAGCACCGAATGGGAAATCCAGGTGTCGAAGGCGGTGGAGGAGAACGCGGAGATGGCCAGGACGGTGCGCCGTCTGGAAGAGGACTACGACGAGGAACTGATCCAGATGGAAGAGGAAGACGGGTGAAAGCGGCGTTCCGTTTATTTGAAGAAAATCCGGCTCCTCCCCGCGTCTGCGGGAACTATACCGACAGAGAGCCAGTTCCACCTGACAGCTACCGCGTGAGGCCAGGGGCCGTGTCCCGTTCCATCTCGCAATTGATTCGCCGCGTCGTCGCCGACGAGTGCGTGCGACAACTGCCCGACCAGGTGCTGCTCCAGCAGTTCCGCGAACGACGGGATGAGGCGGCATTCGGGACGCTGCTCCACCGGCACGGGCCGATGGTCCTGGGCGTTTGCCGCAGCGTGCTGCGGAACGAGGCCGACGCGGAAGACGCCTTCCAGGCCACATATCTCATCCTCGCCCGCAAGGCGGCGTCCATTCGCAAGACGGCATCGCTGGGCAGCTGGCTGCACGGCGTCGCCCACCGCACGGCTCTCAAGGCGCGGGCCAGGTCGGCCACGCGGGAACAACACGAGGCCCAGGCGCCGGGGCGGCCCGCGTCCCTCCCGGACGACCTGGCCTGGCGGGAAGTCCAGCAGGCCCTGCATGAGGAACTGAACGCCATCGCCGAGCAGTATCGCGATCCCCTGGTGGCGTGTTACCTTGAGGGCAAAACCCAGGACGAGGCCGCGACGCAGCTCGGGGTGGCGAAGTCCACGTTGAAAGACCGGCTGGAGCGCGGCCGGTCGCTGCTGCGGACGCGGCTGGTGCGGCGCGGCCTGGGGCCATCGGCGCTCCTGGCCGCCGCGGTCCTGCCCGCGGCCGCCACCGCCGTGCCCGCGCCGCTGGCATCGAGCACGCTCAACGCCGCCCAGCTGTTTGCGCGTGGGCAGGTGGCAACAACGGTCGCCTCGGCAAAGGTCGCGGCCTTGACGGAAGGAGTGCTGAAGACGATGTTGCTGACCAAACTGAAGTTCGCCACCGTGGTGCTGGTCGGGCTGGCGCTCCTGGCGGGCGGGGCCAGCCTGGCGTTGCTCGCCGCGCCCGCCAGCGAACCGCCGACCGCGGTCATCCCGAGTCGCCCGCCAGACCCGCAACCGGAGCAGGACAAACCTGCTCCCGCGCGGACACTGCACCTGCCCGACAAGCCGTATCACTATGCCGGCCTCGACTTGCCCGCCCACTTCCAGAACGAGTTCGTGCGGCGCTTCGATAACACGCCGGACAACAACCCCGTGACCGATCACGGAGCGACGCTCGGCCGGGTGCTCTTTTATGACAGGCGCCTGTCAGCGAACCACACGGTTTCCTGCGGCTCCTGTCACGTGCAGAAAAACGCCTTCGTCGATCCGAACCGCTTCAGCAAGGGGTTTGAAGGCAAATTGACCGACCGTCATGCGATGAGCCTGGTCAACCTCCGTTACGTCCCGCGCGGCCGGTTCTTCTGGGATGAGCGGGCCGGGAGCCTGGAAGAAGCCGTGCTGTTGCCGATCCAGAACAAGGTGGAGATGGGGCAGGATTTGACCCGGTTAGTCGAGGTGCTTGGCAAGGACGCCAAGTACGCCGAACTGTTCGGCAAGGCGTTCGGTGACGGCAAGGTCACCCAGGAGCGGATCGGCAAGGCCCTGGCGCAGTTCGTGCGCTCGATGGTCTCGTACCGGTCGAAGTTCGACGAGGGGTTGGCGAAGGTGACCTCTGCGCGCGACGACTTCCCCAACTTCACCGTTCAGGAGAACCGGGGCAAGGCGCTCTTCATGAGCAACTGCGCCATTTGCCATCTGCCGGGCCCGGACGTGAACTTCTTGATGATTGGTCCCGCGAACAACGGGCTGGATGCGGACCACAAGAACACCGATGGCGGCGTTGGTGACATCACCCTCAACGGCCGCGACATCGGCCGGTTCAAGTCGCCGTCCCTGCGGAACGTCGAGCACACTGCCCCCTACATGCACGACGGACGGTTCGCCACCCTCGACAAGGTGATCGACCACTACGGCAAGGGGGTCCAACCCCACCCCAACCTCGATCCGCGGATGCGCCGGCTGAATTTCACGGATTCCGAGAAGGCCGCGCTCATCACCTTCCTGCGGACGCTGACCGACCACAGGTTCCTCACCGATCCGAAGCTCTCGGACCCGTGGCGCTAAACACGTTCTCTCTTACTGCAAAGGAAAACACTCATGCACAGCTTCATCAAACGGTGGCTCGCGCCGGCCCTGTTCGCGGGGTTCGTCCTTGCCGGCCCGAGCCTGGCGCAGCCGCCCGGCCAGAAGAAAGGATTCTCGCAGGGGCCTGCGCAACCGGCCCGCATCAGTGTGGAAGATGTCATCGAGCGGATCATGGCGTTCGACAAGAACAAGGACGGCAAGGTCACCCGGGACGAGTTGCCCGAACGGATGCACCACCTGATCAAGCTGGGCGACACCAACAAGGACGGCGCCCTCGACCGGAGCGAGATCAGGACGTTGGCGACCAAACTGGCGGCCGCTCCCGAAGGGTTTGGCGGCGGCCCTGTCCGGATCGGGGTTGGTCCCGGTCCCGGATCTGGTGCTCGCGGCGGGTTCGCCGTCAGCGGCGCGATCCGGTTCGGTCCTGATGCCGTCGAGGGGGTCGTGGACGATCTGAAGCTTTCGGGCAAGAAAAAGGACCAGGCGCTGGCAGCGGTCAAGGCACACCAGGAGCACGTCCGCAAGCTGATGGACCAGGCCCGTGCGGACTTGCTGCAGAAGATGAAGGGCATCCTGAGCGCGGAGGAATTCAAGGATTTCGCGGCGGCCCTGGATCGTCCCCGCGGTGTGACTGCGTTCGGCGTGGGGCCCCGCGTGGAAGTGAAAAAGAAGCGCGATCAACCGCGGAAGTAACCGGCATCGCTGCCGCGGGCGGCTTGTGCGGAATCGCCCTGGCCATTCGTGGTGGGTCGGAGCCCGAGCGCCAGCGCGGGCTCCGACCAGAGACAAGAACGATCAAGGCGACTCGGTAGCTGCGGCTTGTCGCAGAGGGATGGCCGGATTGCTTACTCCAACGGCTCTTCGCGCCCGGTCGTCAGCCGGTGGATGATCCCCGCAACCGCCCCGAGCCGCTTGCTGCCCTGCGCCCGCACGATCGCGCAGTCCGCCAGCGCCGGCGCCAGCGCCCGCTGCCGCGTCAGCTCCAGCAGCCGGGCGAACGCCTCCGGGACCGCGTCCAGGCAGCGGCCGTACAGAAATAGCTTGCTCGGGTTGAAAACGTTGATGACTGCCGCCAGGCCCACCGCCAAATATTGCAGCACCCGCTCCAGCTCCGCCGTCACCGTCAGCCGGGCCGCCTGCGCCTCGGCGATCAATTCGTCCATGCCGAGTTTGCGGCCCAGCCGCTCCGCCACCGCGGCCAGCAGCGCCGAGTCGGTCGCCACCGTTTCCAGACAGCCGCGGTTGCCGCAGCCGCAGCGTTTGCCGTCCAGCTCCACGGTCAGGTGCCCCAGTTCGCCCGCCAACCCGCGGTGCCCCTTCAGCAAATGACCGCCCTGTACCACGCCCAGGCCCAGGCCCTCGCTCACGTCCAGCATGGCGAAGTCCTTGACGCCTTGAGCGGCGCCGTACATCTGCTCCGCCAGGCACAACGCCTGCGACTCCTGCAACACCACGGTCTCCAGCCCCAGCCGCTTGCCCAGGTCCGCGCCCAGGCAGCGGCCGTCCGTCTGGTGGACGTTCGGCGACACGACCGTGCGCTTCTCGCGGTGGTCGAGCAGACCGGGTACACTGAGTCCCAGGCCCAGCACCGGCGTGGCGCTGGCATCCAGGAAGCGCTGCGCCTGCCGCACGAACGTCCGCACCAGGTCGGCGTAACGCGGCGGCGTCGGAAAGGACCAGGCTTGCTCCGGTAGCACGCGGCCGTCCAGAGCCGCCACCACCAGTTCGCAGCGCACAGCGCCGACCACGCCGCCCAGCACCGCCGCCGTCGCGGCCAGCCGCAACACCTTGCCCGGCCGGCCCAGCGCCGCCCGCACCGCGTCGCCCTCCTCCAGCAGACCGCTCGCCATCAGCGACGAGACGGTGCGCGTGACGGTCGGGCCGCTGATGCCTGTGTGCCGTGTCAGTTCGGCGCGCGACAGCGGGCCGCGGTGCTGGATGGCGGTCAGAATGGCGCGTTCGTTCAGGTGCCGCAACAGCGCCGGCCGGGCACGGGTCCGCAGGGGGGCCATAAGGTTCCTCACGGGGCGAAGGAAAAACACTCGTCCCCCGATTTTATCATTGACACGCGACCCGTCCAGCTTTACTTATTTAATAACTGAAAAGAATTCCCCCGGTCGCCCCCAGGAGATGGAATCGCCATGACGTGCTGGCACCGGCCCGCGGGCCTCCTCGCCGCTCTGATCCTCGCCGCCCTTGTCAACAGCCTGGCGGCCCAGGCGCCACAGGCGCCGCAGCCGCAGCAACCGGGCAAGTTGAAAGTCCTGCTCCTCGGCGACACCGGCCACCACCGGCCCGCGGTGTTCGCCAAAATCCTGACGGCGGCGCTGGCGAAGCAGGGCATCGACATCGATTACACCGCCGACGTGGCCGACCTGACGCGCGCCCGGCTGGCGAAGTACGACGCCCTGGCGATCTTCCGCGACAGCGGCAATTTGCCCGCCACCAACGAGGCAGCGCTGCTGGAGTTCATCGAAGGCGGCAAAGGGCTGGTGGCGATCCACTGCGCCTCGCACTGCTTCCGCAACAGCGACCGCTACACGGCCCTGGTCGGCGGCCGTTTCAAGTCGCACAAAACGGGCGTTTTTCGCACGCGCATCCTCGACGCCCAGCATCCGGCCATGCTGGGCGTGAAGACCTTCGAGAGCTGGGACGAGACGTACCTTCACGATCAGGTGGCGAAGGACATCCGCGTGCTGATGGTGCGTGAGGAACTGGGCGGCTACGAGCCCTACACCTGGGTGCGCGACCAGGGCAAGGGCCGCGTGTTTTACACGGCGCTGGGCCACGACGAACGCACCTGGAAGGTGCCCGGTTTCCAGGCGCTGCTCGCCCGGGGGCTGCGCTGGGCAGCCGGCCACGCCATGCAAAAGAAAGACCTCAAGCCGTTCGAGTACGTCGAGGCCAAAATCCCCATTTACCGGCCGAAGAAGGGCGCGAAGTCCGAAAAGCTGCTCATGCAACTGCCGCTGGAGCCGGCCGAGTCGATGAAGCACTTCCATCTGCCCGAGGGCTTCGAGATTCAGCTGTACGCCGCTGAGCCGGACATCGCCCGGCCGATTGCGATGGCCTGGGATGAAAAAGGTCGATTGTGGATCGCGGAAAGCGTCGATTACCCCAACGAGCGCAAGCCGGCCGGCGCCGGCCGCGACCGCATCAAGATTTGCGAGGACACGAAGGGCACCGGCCGCGCCGACAAGTTCACCGTCTTCGCGGACAAGCTCAGCATCCCCACAAGTCTGGTGTTCGCCGAGGGTGGAGTCATCGTCACGCAGGCGCCGCACACGCTGTTCCTGAAGTCCACGAAGGGGGACGACAAGGCGGACGAGCGCAAGATTTTGTTCAGCGGCTGGGGCACCTACGACACGCACGCCGGGCCGAGCAATCTGCGCCGCGGCCTGGACAACTGGATCTGGGGGACGGTCGGCTACTCCGGCTTCAACGGCACCATCGGCGGCCGCAGGTACAACTTCAAGCAGGGCGTCTACCGCTTCAAGCCGGACGGCTCGGCGTTCGAGTTCCTGACCTCGACCACGAACAACACCTGGGGCCTGGGCCTGGCCGAGACGGGCGAGGTATTCGCGTCCACGGCCAACGGCATGCACAGCGTTCACCTGGGGCTGCCCAATCGCGTCTTCGAGGGCGTGGGCGGCTGGTTCGGCAAGGGCAGCGGCCCCATCGCGGATCACCGGCGCATCCACCCGGTCACGGACAAGGTGCGGCAGGTGGATTTCCACGGCGGCTTCACCGCCGCGGCCGGCCACGCCGTCTACACTGCCCGCAGTTTCCCGCGCGACTTCTGGGACCGCGCCGCCTTTGTGTGCGAGCCGACCGGCCATCTCGTCCATGTCAACCGTCTGGTGCCGCAGGGCAGCGGTTGGGTGGCGCGCGACGGCTACAGCATTCTGGCCAGCGATGATGAGTGGACCGCGCCGATCATGGCCGAGATCGGGCCGGACGGGGCGCTGTGGGTGATCGACTGGTACAACTACATCGTCCAGCACAACCCGACGCCGCCCGGCTTCAAGACCGGCAAGGGCAACGCCTACGACACGCCCCTGCGCGACAAGACGCACGGCCGCATTTACCGCATCGTCTACACCGGCGCCGGGGCGAAGAAGTCCACGCAGCCAAAGCTGGACGCCGCGGACCCCAGGGGACTGATCGACGCATTGGCACATGAGAATCTGTTCTGGCGCCAGACCGCCCAGCGGCTGCTCGTCGAACGCGGCAAGGACGACGTGCTGCCAGCGCTGGCGAAGCTGGTACGGGACGAGCGCAAGGACGCCGGGGCCACGCACGCGCTGTGGGCCATGCACGGCCTGCGGGCGTTCCAGGACGCCAAAAAAAGTCCGTGGGTGGCGGTGGCGCACGCCGCGCTGAAGCACCCGGAACCGGCGGCGCGGCGGGCGGCGCTCGGCGTGCTGCCGCGGCATCCCGATTCCGTGGTCGCCATTGCGAACGCGAACATTTTGCAGGACAGTCAGGCGGGCGTGCGGCGTGAGGCGCTGATCGCGCTGAGCGAGATGCCCGAGTCGAAGGCAGCGGCGCCGGCGCTGGCGGCGCTGCTGCTGGAGTCGCGCAATGCCAACGACCGCTGGATTCCGCAGGCCGCCACCGCCGCCGCCGCCCGCAGCCCGCTGGCGTTCCTGCAGGCAGCGGCCGCGACCAAGAAATCTGCAACTGGCGACGCCGCACTGGTGGAAGCGGTGCGGGTGGTCGCCGGCCATCTGGCCCGGCAGGCGCCCGCCGATGCCGCTCCGTTGCTGGCGGCGTTGGCCGCGGCGCCGCCGGCCGTGGCCGACGCCATGCTGACCGGCCTCGCCAACGGCTGGCCCGCCGGCAAAACTGTCAAGCTCGAAACCGACGCCGCCGCGGCGCTGGGCAAGCTGCCGGCCACGCTATCGTCGAACGGCCTGGTGCGGCTGACCGCGCTGGTCAAGCGCTGGGGCCAGCAGGACAAGTTGACGAACCTGTCGGCCGGGCTCAAGGGCGGCCTGCTGGCGAAGGTGGCCGACGAGAAACTGGCCGATGACGACCGCGCCGCCGCGGCCTGCGACCTGATCGGCATGGCCGACGACGCCGCCAGCGCCGCGAAAATTCTGGAGCAGATCAACGCCCAGGCATCGCCGGCGCTGACGCGCGGCCTGCTGGAGGCGCTGGGTCAGTCGCGTGCGGAGGAAGTCGCGGCCGCCGTCGTCAAGCGCTGGGGCCAGCTGACGCCCGCGACGCGGCCGGCGGCGCTGACGCTGCTGCTGCGGCGGCCGGCGTGGACGAAAACGCTGCTCGGGGCGCTGGAAAAAGGCACCATCGACCGCAGCGACCTGAGCATCGACCAGGTGCAGTTCCTGAGCCAGCACCCGGACAGGACGCTGGCGGCGCTGGCCGGCAAGGTGCTGGCGAGCAGCGGCCGCCTGCCCAGCGCCGACCGCAAGAAGGTGCTCGACGAGCTGCTGCCGCTGGTGAAAAAGAGCGGCGACAAGGTGCGCGGCCGGGCGGTCTTCGAGGCCAACTGCGCCAAGTGCCACCGTTTCGGCGACCTCGGCAACACCGTCGGCCCGGATCTGACCGGCATCGCCGTCCGCGCCCGGCCGGACATTCTGGTGGACATTCTCGATCCGAATCGCTCCGTGGAGGGTAATTATCGCCAGTACACGGTGACGACCACGAACGGCGTCATCCTCAACGGTCTGCTGGCGGCGGAGACGAACACGGCCATCGAACTGCTCGACGGCGAGGGCAAGAAGCACGTCCTGCTGCGCGAGGACATCGACAGGCTGACCAGCTCGAAACTGTCGCTGATGCCGGAGGGGTTCGAGAAATTGCCGGCGGACGACCTGGTGTCGCTGCTGGACTTCCTGAGTGCCCGCAGCAAATATCTGCCGCTGCCGCTGAGCAAGGCCGCGACCATCACGAGCGTCAAGGGCATGTTCATCAGCCCGGACGGCGACGAGCAGCGGCTGATTTTCAAGAAGTGGGGGCCGCAGACGGCGTTCGGCGTGCCGTTCCAGGTGATTGACCCGCGCGGCGGTTCCATCCCGAACGCGATTTTGCTGTACGGCCCCAATGGCGCGGTGTCGAAAAAGATGCCAAAGTCGGCGTCGGTGGACTGCAACGCCCCGGCGAAGGCGATCCACCTGCTCAGCGGCGTCAGCGGTTGGGGTTACCCCTACAGCAAGAAGGGCACGCTGTCGATGATCGTGCGGCTGCACTACGCCGACGGCAAGACGGAGGACCACGAGCTGCTGAACGGTGTGCATTTCGCGGACTACATCCGCGAGGTGGACGTGCCGGAGTCGAAACTGGCGTTTCGGCTGCGCGGCCAGCAGTTGCGTTACCTCACGGTCACGCCGAAGCGCGACGCGGTGATCGCGCGCATTGAGTTCGTCAAGGGGACGGATAATACCGCGCCGCTGGTCATGGCGGTGACGGTCGAGGGCCGCGAACAGTGATCGCGTCTGCAAGTGGTTGAGAACGCCCGAACCCCGGGAGTCCCGTTTACAGTTTCGCGCGGATGCTACCCGCGCGAAACTGTAAACGGGACTCCCGGGGTTCGTGATTCCCAGCGAACCTTGTGGTTTCCCATCACGGCCCCATGCCACCGTGGACGCGCTGATAGGTCATGTGCGAGGGCTGGTCGTTCATCCAGAAGCGCCGCCATTCGTCATGGATTTGCCGCAGATCCTCCGACTGATAAAGCAACTGTTGCATCTGCACCGCCGCAGTCGGTTCAGTCAGCGACTGAATCCAGTCATTCCACCAACTCTGGCCCGCCGGTTCCTGGTCGCCGGTGCGAACCCCCTCGCACTGAAAGAAACACTCCGTGACCCACCATTCCGCTGGTTCCGCCGGCCCGGTCTGCCCGGTCACCAGCTGCTGCACCAGCGCCAGCCACAACACGAACGCCATGTCTCGCCCCCCGCGTTGGGGTAAACGCCCCCAGCGTGCGCACGCCCGAGAGTCGCTCACCGTTGCCCGGTTCCACCCTGGATTGAGTGAATCCGCATACGCAAGGAGGCCATCGCTGTCAAGAGCTATTTCCGCCGTGGAAAGCTGTACCCGTTGCGGTCAGTCATGGCGACCGCGCCGCCTGCGGGTGGTAAACGTCGGCCAGCAGGACAGTTCCGTCACGCATCGGGACGGCCACGCCCCGCTCGACGGTGCAGGGGCTTGACGGTGCGGCGGTCGGGTTCATAGAATCGCTTTGTGGGCAAGAATGCGGGAAAGCGACCGCAGTTTACCGGCCCTGGCGTTGGGCACAACAAAAAAGCAAGATTTTACTTTTTCCCGTTGACAGGCGCCTGGGCGCTCCTATAATTTTCTCTGCGGCGGTGTTTGCCAGTAGTCCATCTTTCCAAAGACGGCTTATGACGCAGCAAATTCGCACGACGATTTTTGAGGCAGGGTGAACGCTCTATCCTTTTCATGAGGCGGATAGGGCCAAACCTCTTCGGTTTGGCTTTTTTGTTTTTTCTGAGGTAGTGGAGAAGGGCGTATAGCTCAGTTGGCTAGAGCGCAGCTCTGATAAAGCTGAGGTCCTTGGTTCGAATCCAAGTACGCCCATTGCGGTCCAGGCGACGAACGGGGATGTAGCTCAGCTGGGAGAGCGCCGGTTTTGCAAGCCGGAGGCCACGGGTTCGAGCCCCGTCATCTCCACAAAAAACGGTTGTGCCGGATATTTTGAAAATTCCGCGAAAGATGGATTGACAGGGCTGGTGGTCGCGAGTAAATTAATGATGTAAGTTGTTTGATAAAAACAACTTACAGCCGTTCGGGTTCCAGCTGGTTGCGAGTCGCTGCACCCCTTCCACAAGGGAAGATTTTGGTGCATCGACTCCTGATCAGCAGAACGTGCGGCGACCCAATGCGTGGTTGCCAACGAACTGGTGAGGGCCTTCGGGCCAGCGTAATCCTGCTGGGATTACGTCGGGAGTTTGTTCTTTGACAATTCGGTAGCGGTAAGAGTTGCAACTCACATAGAGCGCAAAGCGCTCACGTCTGGAACGCAAGTTCTAGGCGTGAAACTTTGCAGTTTCTTTGAGTCTCTGCAAGAGCCCTTAGAGAGAAAGGATCGTTACTTTCCCCTCAACTCTGGATCAGGGTTGGGGGACGGTAGCGGACGCGATCGCTCTTGGGCGGGGGGCACCCGCCGAGGAAACGATCAATGCGGCCAAGCTACTAAGGGCGTGTGGGGGATGTCTAGGCGCCAGGAGGCGATGAAGGGCGTGGAAGACTGCGATAAGCCCGGGGGAGCTGTCAAACGAGCGTTGATCCCGGGATCCCTGAATTAGCGTCCGCTGAATCCATAGGCGTACGCGGCAAACGGGGGGAACTGAAACATCTCAGTACCCCTAGGAGAGGAAAGCAACCGCGACTCCGTCAGTAGCGGCGAGCGAAAGCGGATCAGCCCAAACCACCGGGACATGTCCCGGCGGGGTTGTAGGACCGGACATATGGGAGTTACCAAGTTCTTGTTTAGCGGAACGATCTGGAACGTTCGACCATAGCGGGTGACAGTCCCGTACGCGACAGACAAGGACCTCCCGTTCGGCACCTGAGTAGAACCGGACACGTGAAAGCCGGTCTGAATCTGCGGGGCCCATCCCGCAAGGCTAAGTACTCCCTGGCGACCGATAGTGGACCAAGTAGCGCGAGCGAAAGATGGGAAGAACCCCTACCAGGGGAGGATAGTGAACCTGAAACCACATGCCTACAAGCGGTCGGAGCCCGACTGGACCCGCAAGGGTCCTGGGGTGACGGCGTGCCTTTTGCATAATGATCCGGCGACTTACCGTCACCAGCAAGGTTAAGCGCCTGTGGCGCGGAGCCGAAGCGAAAGCGAGTCCGAACAGGGCGTGCAGTTGGGGGCGGTAGACGCGAAACCACGTGAACTACGCATGGGCAGGATGAAGGGCGGGTAACACCACCTGGAGGTCCGAACTCACTAGTGTTGAAAAACTAGGGGATGACCTGTGTGGAGGATTGAAAGTATCATCAAACGTGGAGATAGCTCGTTCTCTCCGAAATAACTTTAGGGTTAACGTCTCATTAGTTGGCAAGGGGGGTAGAGCGACTGAATTCGGCAGGGGGCCTACCCGGTTACCCTCCGAAACCAAACTCCGAATACCCTTGTTCAAGGTGGGGCAGCTAGACGGCGGGGGATAAGCTTCGTCGTCGAGAGGGGAACAACCCAGATCGCCTGCTAAGGTCCCCAAGTCATGCTCAGTGCGAAAGGAAGTTGGACTCCGGTGACAGCCAGGATGTTGGCTTAGAAGCAGCCATCATTTAAAAAGTGCGTAATAGCTTACTGGTCGAGGAGTCCTGCGCCGATAATGAACGGGACTAAGCATGACACCGAAGCAGCGGGTAGCGTAAGCTACGGTAGGAGAGCGTTGTAGCAGCCCGTGAAGGCGGACAGATAATGACCGCTGGAGGTTCTACAAGTGATCATGCCGGAACGAGTAACGATAAAACGGGTGAGAATCCCGTTCGCCGAAAGCCTAAGGTTTCCTGGGGAAGGTAAATCCGCCCAGGGTTAGTCGGACCCTAACGCGAGGCCGAAAGGCGTAGCGGATGGACGGCAGGTTAATATTCCTGCACCACCTACGAAGGTTGATGGCGTCAGGACGCAGTACCGAAGGAGAGCACCCGGTCAGAAGTGGGTGTGCCGCAAGGCCGAGGCCGTATACGATGCCAAAGTCTTCGGAAGTCCTGACAAGAAAAGCCGACGCCGGACGACGTAGGTGCCCGTACTAAAACTGACACAGGTAGGCGAGATGAAGATTCTAAGGCGCTCGAGAGAACGCTCGTGAAGGAACTCGGCAAATTAACCCCGTAACTTCGGGATAAGGGGTGCCCTTGGCCTTGTTAAAGGGGCTGGGGGCCGCAGAGAAATGGATCTGGCGACTGTTTACTAAAAACACAGGTCTCTGCCAACGCGCAAGCGGATGTATAGAGACTGACGCCTGCCCGGTGTCGGTAAGTTAAGGAAGAGGGTTAGCCAGTTTACTGGTGAAGCTCGCAACCGAAGCTCCGATAAACGGCGGCCGTAACTATGAACCACTCGTAGTTATAAAATCTGGCTAAATGCTGGAACCCCTGAGTATCCGCTGGTACTCGCCCCGCCCAGGGGCAGTGACAATCCAGGCGGTGCAGGCAATCAGCAGGAAAGGCCGGTGTGCTGGATGCTGTTCGTGGATCGAATCCCTGAGTCCGTCGGTTACTACTTTGCTGGTTTCGTGGATGGCGAAGGAAGCTTTAACATCAGCTTCCGCAAGCGACCCGACTACAGAATCCCTTGGAAAGTTTCGTTGTGCTTGAACGTGTCCCAGAAAGACCGTTCAATCCTGGCCTTGCTCAAGGATCATCTTGAGTGCGGCACGATTCGTTACAAGTGTGACGATGTCTGGTTCTTCGAGGTGAACAACCTCGTCTCCATTCACGGAAACGTCATCCCTTTCTTTGAACGCTTTCGCTTCCTATCCGCCAAGAAGAAACGCGATTTCGCGATCTTCAAGCGGATGGCTAAACTTCTAGCTGAGGGAGCGCATCTGAACAAAGAAGGAATCGTCGAGTTACTTAAACTTCGACGGAAAATGAATGACGGCGGCAAACGCAAGTACGACGATCAGGCGGTCTTGAATGCATTTGACATCCCGGAATCCTCAGAGACTATACGCCAGACCTCGGAAGCCAAAACTTCTGGGGATGATATAGTCCGACCTGCATGGCGACATGCAGAGCTGGGCAGAAATGACCCGGCCCAACCTGCTCAAGGTTGAGTAACAACGTGGACGGTCCTAAGGTAGCGAAGTTCCTTGTCGGGTAAGTAACATTGCCCGGGGCAAGAGCGATCTTGTCCATTCAACCGGCTCAAATCGGTGGAGCCCTCCCGGCACTTGCAGGAGTGTCGCGGGTAATACCGAGGGTAAGATTGCCCCAGCAATCCCCGTAACGACTCAGGGGTGAGATCCCTGGATGAAGCTTCCTGGCTTCATAATACGCCGGCCCTGACGACGCCCAACGGTATGATCTTCTCAGTCATCCGCGTCAGGTGAACGTATAGTCTACGCCACGGGAAACCGTGGACAAGCGTGAAGTTCCGACCTGCATGAATGGCGTAACGACCGGATCACTGTCTCCACGAGCGACTCGGTGAAACTGTAGTAGTCGTGAAGATGCGACTTCCCCGCAACTAGACGGAAAGACCCCGTGAACCTTTACTGCAGCTTAGTATTGGGCTTAGGCCCAGCATGCGTAGCGTAGGTGGGAGCCTGTGAACCGTGATCTCCGGATCATGGGGAGGCGACAAATGAAACACCACCCTTGTTGTGCTTGAGTTCTAACCCCGACCCGTGAACCCGGGCGGCGGACAGTGCTAAGTGGGCAGTTTGACTGGGGCGGTCTCCTCCTAAAAGGTAACGGAGGAGTTCAAAGGTACCCTCAGCCCGGTCGGCAATCGGGCAGCGAGCGTAAAGGTAGAAGGGTGCTTGACTGCGAGTCCCATCAGACGAGCAGGTGCGAAAGCAGGACTTAGTGATCCGGCGGTGCTGGATGGAAAGGCCGTCGCTCAACAGATAAAAGGTACTCCGGGGATAACAGGCTTATCTCCTCTGAGCGTTCACAGCGGCGAGGAGGTTTGGCACCTTAACACATCGGGGTGCTGCGGCAGCAATGCCGTACCAACAAATCGGCTTATAACGGTGGACCCGTCCGTGGTGCTGTGATTGACCACACCACGCGGCAACACCGTGGGAAGTCTAACGTCAATTTGATTGACGGATGACCCCGTAACGACTGAGTCGAAAGACGAGAGTTTCCCGATTCGGGAAGCTAATACGCCGACGCCTGCCAGCCCAAGTCAGGTTATGATCCGAGAGGATCTACGACCGACGGCAGGATGATGATATAGTCTACGCCACGAGAAACCGTGGAATTTGGTACGATGTCGGCTCATCGCATCCTGGGGGTGGAGAAGCTCCCAAGGGTTTGGCTGTTCGCCAATGAAAGCGGTACGTGAGCTGGGTTTAGACCGTCGTGAGACAGGTCGGTCCCTATCTGTTGTGGGCGCAGGAAGCTTGAGCGGTTCTCTCCCTAGTACGAGAGGATTGGGAGGGACGTACCTCTGGTGTGCCAGTTGTCGCGCTAGCGGCACGGCTGGGTAGCCAACGTACGGCCGGGATAAACGCTGAAGGCATATAAGCGTGAAACCCCCCGCAAGATGAGGCTTCCCTCTGCTTTACGCAGTGAAGGCTCCCGGAAGACCACCGGGTCGATAGGTCGGGTGTGTAAGACGGGCAACCGTCTCAGCTAACCGATACTAACAGCCGAGCGCTTGACCGCATTGATCCTTTGCTCGGCGGCGCGTGGGTATGCCTCACGCCCCCAGCCCAAAGGGCCTTGCAGATCGCAATCTCTTATCGCTACCAATTGATATACGGCTAGTCATTAGTCATTAGTCATTAGTCGTTAGTTATCGAGGTTTCGGCCCTGGGCTGCGACCTAAATAGCTAAAGATTAGGGACTAATGACTAAGGACTGGCGATGTGACTTTCCGGTGAGCATACCTGAGTGGATACACCCGTTCCCATTCCGAACACGGCCGTTAAGCACTCTGGGCCCATGGTAGTGTGTAAAACGCGAGAGTAGGTCATCGCCGGAATTATTTAAGCCCGCTGGGATTTCCCAGCGGGCTTCTGTTTTTTCCACACCCCGAAAAATCTGTCAGCTGGGCGGTTTTTGTGCTACCTTGAGGGCGACAACTTCGCTCTCTCCCGGAGGCACACCGTTCATGACCCCCTCTGAAGTGCTCTGCGCCGGCATCATCGTCGCCGACCACGTTTGCTCCCCCATCCCGCACGTGCCCGCGGCCGGCGAACTCGTGATGACCGACCGCATGCTGTTGACCAGCGGTGGCTGCGCCGCCAACGCGGCGGTCGATCTGGCGAAAATGGGCGTGCGCGCCGCGGTCGTCGGCCGCGTCGGTGGCGATGTCTTCGGCCGCGTCGTGGCGGAAATGCTCGGGCAGACCGGCGTTGACGTGTCCGCCCTCCGCGTCAGCCCCGATGCCGAAACCAGTCAAACACTCATCGTCAACGTCCAGGGCCAGGACCGGCGCTTTATCCACACCTTCGGCGCCAACGCCGCCTTCAGCGCCGCCGACATCCCGCTGGATCGCGTCCGCCGCTGCCGTGTCCTGTACGTCGGCGGCTACCTGCTCATGCCGAACCTCCGCCAGGAAGACCTGGTGCCCGTCTTCACCGCCGCCCGCCAGGCCGGCGCCCGCACTGTCCTCGACGTGGCTGTGCCGGGACGCGAAAATTACCTGGCCCGCCTGGAAAAACTGCTGCCGCTCGTGGATGTGTTCCTGCCCAACAATCACGAGGCCGAGGTGATTACCGGCGAAGCCGACCCGCTGCGCCAGGCGGAGGTATTTCGGCAACTGGGCGTCGGCACCAGCGTCATCACGCTGGGCGCCGACGGGGCGGTGCTGATGCAGGGCGATCTGCGACTGCGTTCGGGAGTGTATGCGGTGCCCTACGTGGACGGCAGCGGCGGCGGCGACGCCTTCGACGCGGGCTACATCTACGGACTGCTGCGCGGTCTCGACGCCACGGAATGCCTGCGCGTCGCCAGCGCCCTGGGCGCGAGTTGCGTGCGGGCCATCGGCACCACCCCCGGCGTCTTCACCCGCGCCGAGTGCGAGGTCTTTCTCCAGGAGCAAACCCTACGCATCGAGCGGCTGTGACGGCGGGCCGCCGGCCAGGTGCGCCTCCAATCGGTCGATGAACGGCACCTGATCGGGGTGCAACAACTCGCGGGCCCGCGCAGCGCCACGAAACACGCCTGATCGACCTCCCACGACGCGCAGCGCGGCTGGGCGTCCTCCGGAGCGGGGCCGCCGAAGCAGTGGACCTGTTTGCGACTCTTCCGGTAGATGATGGAGCCCAGCGACACCAACGGCCCGGTCACGGCGACCGCGGTTTCCTCCAGCGTTTCGCGGCGAGCGGTCACCTCCAGGTTCGATTCACCCTCGTTGGGCATCCCCTTGGGAATGCTCCACGGCGCGCGGCGGTTGTAGCCGCCCGACGGATGGACCAGCAGCACCTCCAGGCCGTCCGGTCCCGAACGGTAGAGCAGCGTCCCTGCGGATTGCTTCACGATGGGCCTCCCTTCACGACGCGGGGTTGTCCGCGGAACAGATCGGGCCGTACAGCTCTGGCCGCCTGTGCCGCACCCGGTCCAGCTCGTATCCTTTCGGGATGATGACGATGTGCTTGTCGCGGGCCTGCCCCGGGTCAATGTCGGCGTACAGAATGGCCGGCCGGTCGTCGTCACTGACCGCCAGCAGGTCGCCGTTGACGTTGACGATGCGGCTCATGCCCAGGAAGCGGAAGTCACGCTCGGTGCCGACGCGGTTGACCGCGGCGTAGTAGACGCGGTTCTCCAGCGCCCGGGCCTGAATCAGATACTTGACTGTGCCGAGGGCGCCGGTGGGCCAGTTGGTCGGCAGCACGATCAGGTCGGCGCCGCGCAGCATCAACACACGGGCGGCCTCGGGGAAACTGCCGTCGTAGCAAATATTCATGCCGACGCGCAGGCCGCCGAGGTCGTGGACCGCGAACGGCCGGTCGCCCGGCGTGGTGAAGTGATCGACGCCCAGGCAGGGCAGGTGGACCTTGCGATAGGTCGCGGCCACACCGGCCGGGCCGACCAGGACACAGGCGTTGTAGAGCAGGTCGCCGGCGGCGCGTTCGAGCAGGCCGACGACCACCCAGACGCCGAGGCGGGCGCAGTCGGCGGCGAGGGCGTCGGTGCTGGGGCCGGGGATAAGCTCGGCGTGCGGCAGGGCCTCGGCCTTGCTCGCGAAGCAGTAGCCGGTCAGGGCGCACTCCGGGAAGATCACGAGCCGGGCCCCGGACGCCGCGGCCTCGTGCAGCCGGGCGCGGACGTACTCCAGGTTGTGGGGCCGGTCGCCGAGCCGGCAGTCCATCTGCACGCCGGCGATTTTCCAGGGGGCCATGACGGTCGGGCCTCGCGGGGATGGGGTCGGTGGGGATATTGTGTGGATGCGCGGTCGGGTGGCAACGCGCCGCTTGACCGGCGGGCGGGCGGTGGTAGCATGGCTGCGGTGTACAACGCCCGCGTACGATTGCCCGGAGTCCGCATGGACCCGCTACCGAGTTTGCTCGCCGTCGCGGCCGGTGTGGCCCTGCTCGCCTGCCGGCCGCGCTATGCGTTCGTCGTGCGCCTGGAGCGGGGTGAGCCGCGGGTGGCCTCCGGCGAGGTGACCGCCGCCTTCCTCGAGGAGGTTCGCGAGGTCTGCCAACAGGCCCGTCAAATGAGCGGCTGGCTGGGCGGCGTCCGCCAGGGCCACCGCATCAAGCTGACGTTTTCGCACGGCATCCCGCCGCCGTTACGCCAGCGGCTGCGGAATGTGTGGATGCTGCACGGGTGAACCAACCGCGTTTCGGAGAGCGGATGAGCGGCATTGTGTTGCGACTTCCTGGTTACCTTTGGGCACTCCCCGTCACCCTCGTGGGATTGCTCTTCGTGCCAGTCGCCTGTCTGACCGGTGGCCGTTTTCGAATCGTGGCCGGGGTGATCGAAGTCCAGGGCGGCCTGGTGGCGACCTTTCTGCGCGGCAGTTTTCTGGGTTTTCGCGGCGGGGCGGCCATGACGCTTGGGCACGTGATCCTGGGCCGCAATGTGCAGTGCCTGGAGACGAGCCGAGCCCACGAGCGCGTTCACGTGCGGCAATTCGAGCGGTGGGGGCCACTGCTGCTGCCGCTGTATTTCCTTGCCGGCCGCCGCGCCCGGTGGCGCGGCCTGGATCCGCATTTGGATAATCTGTTCGAGATCGAGGCGTATGAGCGGGGCCGGCATGGTGAATAACGCGAGCGCACTGAGCCCCCTCGACCGCCTCAGCAGCGAACAACACTTCCACGACCGCCAGGCGTCTGAACGGGCTGCGGCCCTGGCGGCTCAGCCCGATGCCCTGCGCTTCACCGATCAAGCCTATCTCGATCACGAAACGTGGATTCGCCCCGCGCTGGCGCGGTTGGGCAAGCTGCGTGGGCAGGCCGTCCTGGACTACGGCTGTGGCCACGGCATGGCGGCGGTGGTGCTGGCGCGCGGCGGCGCCCGCGTCACGGCCTTCGACCTGTCGCGCGGCTACCTGGCCGAGGCGACGGCGCGGGCGGCGGCCAACGGTGTCCGCGTGGACTTCGTGCAGGCGGACGGCGAACGGCTGCCGTTCGCGGACGCGGCCTTTGACGGCGTCTGGGGCAACGCGGTCCTGCACCACCTCGACCTGGCGAAAGCGGGCCGCGAGTTGCGGCGCGTGCTGCGGCCCGGCGGCGTCGCGGTCTTCTGTGAGCCGTGGGGCGAAAACGTGCTGCTGAACCTCGCCCGCCGCTGGCTGCCCTACCCCGGCAAGCGGCGCACCCGTGACGAGCAACCGCTGCGCCGCCGGCAGCTGCGGCCGCTGTTCGACCTGTTCGGCCGCGTCGAGCTGCACGGCTACCAGCTGCTGGCGATGGTGCGGCGGGCGCTGCCGGGTCGGCGCCTGCCGGCGACGCTGGAGCGCTGCGACGCGGAACTGCTGCGGCGCGTGCCGGCGCTGGCCCGCTTCTGCCGCTACGCCGTCCTCACCCTGACCCGGTAACCCGGTCACGCTTTCTCCTGACCTTCCCACTCAGTCCATTTTTTCCGTTCGCAGTAAGGAACCAGTGATCCGGGCCGATAAAACCCAGAGGCGGTACTGTGGGTGAGGTGAGCAGCTCAGCTCATGGGTGCGTTCGATCAGGTATCGGGTGTTTACCGCCCTGGTCTACCTGCGCGGCCGCTGTCCGGAGGGCGTCCTCGACATGACGCTCGAGCGGTTCACGCACGGTTTGCACACGAGTGGGCGGCGGGCACGGCTTGACCACCAGCGGCCTGCATTGCCACAGCAAGGGGGCCAAGGAGGCCAAGGGGGCCAACTTTTTCACACGTCGAGAATCGCCGCCTGGCAGCGCCGGCCTGCCGTTCGTGGTCCACACAACTGGGAACCACTCTGGAGCGGTTCGCAAGCGCGTGGACCACAAACCGTGGCACGGCTCTCCAGAGCCGTGGTGGAAACCGCACGGCTCTGGAGAGCCGTGCCACGTCGTGTGCGCCTGCCCTTCGTGAACCGCGCTAAACGGCGGCTTTGGCACCCGCCACGCGGCGCTGCTCTGGGACCTGGACGGCGACAACGCTGCGGAGGTGCTGGAGTTGGTGGCCGTGGGCCGTGAGTCGTGGGGCCTGCTGTTCTGGGTGCCGCTCATGGCCGGCGCGGACGCCGATGCCGTCGTCGCCTGGGAACGAGGACTGGAGGGCTGGGAAATGACTGAATCACAAGTCGTCAACCGTTGGATCGGCGAGACCGAAGTCAAGGCGACACTGGCGGCTTTCCGCCTCGCCCTGATTCGTATCCTTTGCAGCCGGTTTGGAGAGCCAATCCCGGATGAAGTATTGGAGACAATCAATACCCAGCCGAGCGCGACGTTGCTCGTAGACTGGATTGATGCGGCGTCGTTGGCCACCACCCTGCAAGACTTCATCGCGGTTCTGCGCCGCTGACCCAATCCCGGGCCAGCAGCTGCCGCAGCATGAACGGCAGAATGCCGCCGTGCCGGTAGTACTCCACCTCAATCGGCGTGTCCACGCGCAGCGTCACGCGCGTCTGGTCCTCGCGGCCGTCGGCCCGATGGATCACCAGCGTCACCGCCTGCCGCGGCGACAGCTCGCCCTCCAGCCCGAGCAGGTCGAACGTCTCGGTGCCGTCCAGCTTCAACGTCCCGGCGTTCTCGCCGTCCTGGAACTGGCACGGCAGCACGCCCATCTGCACCAGGTTGCTGCGGTGGATGCGCTCGAAGCTCTGCGCCACCACGACAAGCACGCCCAGCAGCCGCGTCCCCTTCGCCGCCCAGTCGCGCGAACTGCCGGTGCCGTACTCCTGGCCCGCGAACACGATCAACGGAATGCCCGCCGCCTGATACTTGATCGAGGCATCGTAAATGCTCAGCCGCTCGCCGCCCGGGTGGACCAACGTCTCGCCCCCCTCGACGCCCGGCACCATGCGGTTGCGGATGCGCACGTTTGCAAACGTGCCGCGCACCATCACACGGTCGTTGCCGCGCCGCGCTCCGTAGGTGTTGAAGTCCTCCACCGGCACGCCCTGCGCCAGCAGGTACACGCCCGCCGGCGACTTCGGGCTGATCGTGCCCGCCGGGCTGATGTGGTCCGTCGTGATCGAGTCGCCGAAGATCGCCAGCGGTCGAGCGTTCTTGACCGGCCGCAGCGACTCCGGCTCCAGGCCGAACTTGTTGAAGTACGGCGGCTCCTGGATGTACGTCGAGGCCGGGTCCCACTCGTACACCTTGCCGGTCACCGCCGGGATCTCGTCCCAGAGCGGATTCAGCCCCGTGAAGTTGCCGTACATCAGCCGGTACGCCTCCGGGTCCGCTGCCGCCTCCAGCGCCCGGCCCACCTCCTCGGTGCTCGGCCAGATGTCGCGCAGATACACCTGCTGGCCGTCCTTGCCCATGCCGAGCGGCTCGTTGGCCAGGTCGATGTCCACGCGGCCGGCCAGCGCGAACGCCACCACCAGCGGCGGACTCATCAGGAAGTTCGCCTTCACGCTCTGGTGGACGCGCGCCTCGAAGTTGCGGTTGCCGCTCAGCACGCTCGCCACCACCAGGTCGTTCTTGCCAATCGCCTTTTCCAAATTGGGGTCCAGCGGCCCCGAATTTCCGATGCAACTGGTACACCCGTAGCCCACCGTCCGGAAGCCCAGCGCGTCCAGGTACGGTTGCAGACCAGTGCGGTCCAGGTATTGCGTCACCACGCGCGAGCCCGGCGCCAGCGACGCCTTGACCGCCGTCGGCACCGTCAGGCCGCGCTCCACCGCCTTCCGCGCCAGCAGCCCCGCGGCCAGCATCACGCCCGGGTTACTGGTGTTCGTGCAGCTGGTGATGGCGGCGATCACCACGTCGCCGTTGTGCAGCTCCACCCGGTCGCGCGGGAACTCCTCGGGCAGCACCTCCTCGATGCGGTCCGGTGTCGGCCGGTCCTGCATCATCTCGATTTCCGTCTCGGGGTTGGTGTTCTTTTCGCTGGTTTGCGGCGCCGGCGCCCTGGGCATCGTCGCCGGATCCTGCAGGCCGCCGCCAGGCAGTGGCGCCCCGTTGTTGGCCTTGACGCCCGTCTTGACCGGCACACGCTTGTGGACCTCCGCCGCGGTCTTGCCGTAGCCGCCCGCCTCCGGGGCCTTGAACAGCAGTTCGTGGAAGCGGGCGCCGACCTGCGGCAGATCAATGCGGTCCTGGGGCCGCTTCGGCCCCGCGACGCTCGGCACCACCTCCGCCAGGTCCAGTTCCAGCACGCGTGTGTAGTCGATGTCGCCGCCGCGCGGCATGCCGAACATGCCCTGGACCTCGTAATAACGGCGGAAGTTGCCGATGTGCTCCGGTCCACGGCCGGTGGCGGCAAGGTAGCGGCAAGTCTGCTCGTCGGGCGGGAAGAAACCCATCGTGGCGCCGTACTCGGGAGCCATGTTGGCGAGGGTAGCGCGATCCGGCACCGTCAGCGACGCCGCGCCTTCGCCGTGGAACTCGACGAACTTGCCGACCACGCCCGCCCGCCGCAGCACCTGTGTGACGTACAGCACCAGGTCCGTCGCGGTCACGCCGGGGTTCAACCGGCCGCACAGGTGGACGCCGAGCACGTCCGGCGTCAGGAAGTACACCGGTTGGCCAAGCATGCCCGCCTCGGCCTCAATGCCGCCCACGCCCCAGCCGACCACGCCCAGGCCGTTAATCATGGTCGTGTGCGAGTCGGTGCCGACCAGCGTGTCCGGGTAGAGCAGACCGCCTTCGTGGACCACGCCGTTGGCCAGGTACTCCAGATTGACCTGGTGGCAGATGCCGACGCCCGGCGGCACCACGTTGAAGCCGTTGAACGCCTGCGTGCCCCATTTCAGGAACTGGTAGCGCGAGCGGTTGCGCTTGACCTCCATCTCCATGTTGCGGCGCAGGGCGTCGGCGGTATTCGCGAAGTCCACCTGCACAGAGTGATCGACGACCAGATGCACCGGCACCAGCGGCTCGATCAGTTCCGGGTCGCGGCCGAGACGCACCACGGCGGAGCGCATGGCCGCCAGGTCCACGAGCAATGGCACGCCGGTGAAGTCCTGCAGCAACACCCGGGCCACGACGAACGGGATTTCGTCGGTGCGCTCGGCCCGCGGCTGCCAGGCGGCCAGGCGGCGCACCGCCTGCTCGTCCACGCGGTTGCCGTCGCAGTTGCGCAGCACCGACTCCAGGACGACGCGCAGGCACACCGGCAACCGCGACACTGCCCCCAGCCCCGCCTTCTCCAGCCGCGGCAGCGAATAATACTGGGCGCTGCCACCGTTCTTCAGTGGGATGGATTGCAGGGCGTCGAAGCGGTTGTGTTGCTCGCTCATGGGTCACCTCCGGGGGGTCGGTCGGGCGGGGAAGGCGCGTGTCGCTACAGTGCGTTATATACCCGGGGGAAGGGGGCGGCAGCGAAGCAGGGCCCGCTGAAAGATGTGCAGGAGATCGGCGTCCCGAGCTTCTGCCGCAAGCGCTGGAGAAAAAGAAGGATCAGGGCTCCTCGACAAAACTGACCCCCCAATCGACGACCCGCTGCAGCACAACCCAGCGCTGATCGACCCGCAGCAGCAGATAATAAAGACGACAACCCCGAAAGTCGGTGAACCCGCCGGCGTGGCCTCCGGCGTTGAACAGATAAAACTGGACGTTGGCAATCTCGAACGGCCAAAAATCGCCGAACGCAACCCGTTCCAGGCTGATGCCCAGCATCGGCTTCTTCAACAGGCCAAATTTTTCATTGTGGACCGGCCGCTGCTGATGCCCCGGCACTGCGGCGTGAAACCATCGCGGCCAGGCCATCGCCCAGTTCTCATTCGCCAGGGCGAATTTGCCGGACGCAGGAGTCCCATAAACCGCACGTGCCGTCTTGAGTTTCGGGTTTGTCAATGCGTCGGTCAGGGCGGTTTGCAGCAGTTGCTCCACGCCCGCGACCCGGGGCGGGTAGGCGGGCGGCCGCTCGTCCGGATCCTTCGCGGCGCCCTTTTCCCGCGCCGGCTCCACCGCTTTCACCTTGCCCTTCGGCACCGGCTGCGGTCCGGCTTTGCGAATCTGCTCCTCTTCCTCTTCAATGTAAATCCTGGGCTCGGCCACCATCAGCCACACCCGATCCTTCGCCGCGGGCTGGTAGTCCACCGGCATCAGGATCGTCGTGCCGTCGTCAATCTCCACGAAGCCCGTCCGCACGGCGGTGCGCACCGCCGGCACTTCGCGTTCCTGGACCTGGCCCGTCTTCAGATTCAGCATTTTCGCCTTCGTGATGCCCGCCAGCTGGGCCACGTCCTGGATGAGATGCAAACGGATGGCCCGGCGGTCGGGGCTGACTTCCACCCGGGCACGGAACGCCACGCCGGACAGGCCGGTGTCGTATTCGTTCACCACCGGATTGATCTTGTCCGGTTTACCGAAGCGCGTCACGTAGCGGTAGGGGAACTGTACAGAGAGGAACGCGGTCGCCTTACCCGGCTTGATTTTCACGTCGCTGCCGTGCTCGAACGGCTTCAGCTTCTCCAGCTGCTGCCACAGCGCGACGGTGACCGGCACCGCCCAGTTTTGCTTGCCGTTCACCGCTTTCGGCAGCAGCGGGGCCACGTGCTTGCCGTAGAAGGCGCGATCGACCTCGTAGAGCCGGGCGTTCATGACGACGGCCAGGTCGCCCAGTCGCCGCAGGGCCGCGAGCAAGTTCGCGATGAGTTCGTGCCGGTCGCGGTTGGTTTCGACCACCAGTTTCGTGCCGTTCACCACGCGAATGGTGGCGGCATTTTTTATGCCCTGCGGCCAGGGCCCCGGGGCCAGTTCCTGGTAGATCAACTGCACCAGCAGGGTCGCGGCGTCGGGCGCGGTGTTCGGCTTCGGAGCGGCCTTGTCGATAACGCCAAGGAAGCGCAGCGGGTTTGTACTGGGGTAGCGCTTCAACAGCTGCACCACGTCGCCCACGTCGTAGGTCCGCGTGGAGACGGTGTGCTGCATGGTGGTGATGAGCACGTGCGTCGGCAGGACAAGGTAATCCGGCCGGTCACCCACCTCCAAAACGATTCTGAAAAGGGCCATGCGAATCAGCGTGTTCAGGCTCACTCTCCTCGGAAAGGGCGGCAGTTTGACCTGCGTCGCCTTGACCGCGGCCAGTTCCTTGCCGAACGCCTTTTCATCGAAGCGGAAGGACACCTTCCTGTCCCTGGGCAGCTGCTTCTCCACCGCCGCCAGGAGTTCCGCCAGCGACATCGGTTTTTGCAGCTTCTCGGTTTCGATCGATTGTTCGAGCAGGTTTTGCAAGCGCGCAATCTGCTCTGCGGCTTTCTTGTCTTTGGCGTCCGGGGCCTGGGCCAGGCCGGCGGCGCCGCCGAGCAACAGCAGCACGGCCGCAAGACGAAACGAGGTCGCGGCGGACATGACTTCCCCTTTCTCGAAAGGCACTGACCCACCCACGGTGTAGAACGACCGATCAGGGCCGTCGTTTAGCGCGGTTCACACTTGGTTTGCGCACAGCCTGTGGGACGGCTCTCCAGAGCCGTCCTTGTCTCGGAGACGGCTCTGGAGAGCCGTCTTACGGGGCGTGATCCACGCGGCTGTGAACTGCTCCAGACCGAGTTGCAATCGGTTGTAGCAGTTTGGATGTATTGCCCCCGTGACTTTACGCCGAAGGCGTTGCATCGAAGTGATGCAACGCCTTCGGCGTAGGTCCAATTGAGATGACACGTTGACCCGGGGTGCGCTGCGCGACCCCAGGCTTTGCGATGCAACGCCTTCGGCGTAAGGCTAAAACCCCTTGCCCTTCGTCGTCGTGCGAATGCGGGTCAGCCAGTGGTTGGCGGTCACGTACAGCGTGCTGCCGTCGTCCCCAAACGCGCAGTTGGCGGTCGGCACACCGGTGTTGATGGCGCCCAGCAACTTGCCCTCCGGCGAGAACACCAGCACGCCGCCCGGCCCCGTCGCCCACAGGTTACCGTCCTTATCGACCTTCATGCCGTCCGGCAGGCCCGCCTTGCCTTTCTTGCCGACCCACTTGGTCGCGTCAAAAAAGATACGGCCGGGGGTGGTGATCTCGCCCGGGGCCTTCACGACGAACGCCTTCCAGTACGCCCGGATGGGGTCGCTGTTGGCGACATACAGCGTCTTGCCGTCCGGCGACAGCGTGATGCCGTTCGGCCGCGACATCTCCTTGGTCAGCAGCTTCAGCTTGCCGTCCTTCGACAGGAAGTAGACACCGCAGAAGTCCAGCTCGCGGGCCGGGTCGTCCCAGTTCTTTTCCAGACCGTAGGGGGGGTCCGTGAAGTACAGGTTGCCTTCCTTGTCGAACACCAGGTCGTTCGGGCTGTTGAAGCGCTTGCCCTCATACCTGTCCGCCAGGGTGGTCTTCTTGCCGTTCTTCTCGATGCGCGTGACGCGGCGGTCGCCGTGCTCGCACAGGCACAGCCGGCCCTCCGGGTCGAGCATCAGGCCGTTCGAGCCGGGTTCGCCGCCGCGCTCCTTCTTGCCGGTGTAGCCGGACGGCTTCAGGAACGTGGTCACGCCCTTGCCCGCTTGCCACTTGTTGACGACGTTGTTCGGGATGTCCGAGAACAGCACGTACTTGCCGGCCGGCACATAGCACGGGCCCTCGGTCCACTTGAAACCCTCGGCCAGCTTCTCCAGTTTGGCGTTTTTGGGGACGAGCTTGTCGAAGGCAGGGTCGAGGCGCTCGATGGTGCCGACCGTTTCGGGGGGTTGTTTGTCCTGGCTGACGCCGGCGGCGCCCAGGGCCAGCAGCAGCCCGGCGGCCAGCGTGCCTTGCAGCAGTTGACGCGGTTTCATGGGGAGATTCGCCACGGTTTGAGGAGAGTACGCCGGGGCCGTCCCGGCATCGTGAGCGAATCGTACCACCGTGGCGCGGCGGTCACAACCAATTTCCGCCGCCCGGACACGGCGGTCGGCGGCGTCGCTTCGGCGGCCGTTCCGGGGCGAACGTGAAGTCCCGCGCCGGCCGCAGCAGGCGATACTGCGCCTGTTCGAGCTGGAGTAATTCCGTCGGGGTCGCGCGGACAATCTCGTACATCACGGCCTCGACAGCCTCCATGAGGAAGCCCTCGTCGCCGTCATAGGCGAGGAGCCGCCGCTTGCGCGGGTGCATCCGGGCTCGCAGCAGCAAACCGTCGAGCGTGCAGCGCAAGATCACGAATCCAACCTCCAGGAAGTGATGAGGAACTCCCCTTCCTTTTTCTCCAAACTAGCAGGCACTTACCGGAAAAGCCAGCCCGGTAGCCGCGGTGGCTGCCGGCGGGCCTTTTTCGTCGGTGCGGGACCGGACTGGTGCCGCCTCATACAATTTGAGAAAATGAGGCGGCGCCCTGACCCGATCAATCCCGAACAACGGTCCAGCCATGATCTGGTTCGCCTGCAACAAATGCGGCAAACGCCACAGCCGGCCGGAGTCCTCCGCGGGTACCTTCGTGTTTTGCGACTGCGGCCAGGGCAATCCCGTGCCGTGGGAGAGCACCGTGGAGGCTGCGGAGGTCGCGCCGGCGGCGCCGGCCATCGTGCTGCCCGCCGAGCCCGTCGATGTCCCCGAGTTGATGCCGCCACCGCTGCCGCCGTTGCCGCGCTTCGACGCCGTGCCCGTCGGCGAGGAGCGCGTGCCGCCGCGCCCCGGCCCGACCCCGGTCGCCTTCAACGATGACAAAAAACCCGAGCGTCCCGCCGTCGATTTCGACCGCGACCGTGTGGAGCGCGGGCCGCGCCGCCGGCCCGGCACGCGCCGCCGTGACCCGCGCTTCTGCCTCAACCACGAGGACCGGCCCACGGAGCAGCCCTGCGCCGACTGCGGCGACGGCTTCTGCGCTGACTGCCTGGTGACGCTCAACAGCAAGCAGGTCTGCGGCCCGTGCAAGAATTTCCGCGTCCGCAAGATTCACGGGCCGCAGCGGGTGTCGCTGTACGCGGTCATTGGCGTCATCCTGGCGCCGCTGGCCGGGCCACTGGCGTTCTGTCTGCTGCCGGTCAGCGAGTCGGCCGGCAGTCCGCTGATCGCCATCCTGGCGCTGCTGCCGCAGCTGGTCGCCGTGGTGCTCGGCGGCCTGGCCCTCCGCGAGATCGAAACCGACCCGCGCATCACCGGCCGCGGTCTGGCGCTGACCACGCTGGTGACCGCCAGCTTCATCCTGTTCCTGACCCTGTTCCTGACCCTCTTCGGGTCGCGCTGAGCTGCGGGGACCATTGCCATGGACTGCCGTTACTGTGGGGAATACCTGGCCGGCGACCCGGACAAGATCGGCGCCCGCTGCCCGCGCTGCCGCGAACCGCTCTACGAAAAGCCCGAGCCGGCGCGGCTGCAAAAGGAGGCGACCCGGGCCAACGGCGGCACCTGCGCCACGCACCCACGCAGCCCCGCCGCGGCCAACTGCCAGCGCTGCGGCGCCGCCGTCTGCCCGGTGTGCCGGTCGCGCTGGCTGGAAGAGGTCGTCTGCACCGCCTGTCTGGAAAAAGCGCTCGCGGTCAAGCACCTGCGGCCGGAGGAGGCAGTCGCCCACCGCCGGCAGGCGCTGCTGGGCATCGGCCTGGGGGGGGCGGCGTGGGGAGTGGTGCTGCTCGCGGGCGTTCCGCTGCTGGGGCTGCGCGGCCACGAGGGCGACACAGGGCTGGCGATCACCGCAGGCGTGCTTGCGCTGCTCAGTCTGCTGCCGGCGCTGTTCGGGCTGGGCCTGTCCGCGGCGGCGGTGCGCGTGCGCGGCGACTGGCTGCGGTTGGCGACGGTCGCGCTGTGCGTGTGCGGCGTCCATCTGGGGGCGGTGCTGGGGCTGCTGCTGTTCGCGGTGTGGAACCGGTGATGACCCTGGAAACGCTCACCATCGTCGGCGTCGGCCTGATCGGCGGCTCGGTGGGGCTGGCGGCCCGCCAGCGCCGCGTCGCCCGCCGCGTCATCGGCCTGGGCCTGCGCCGCGACGACCTCGAACGCGCCCGCCGGCAGGGCGTCATCGACGAGGTGTCGCTGGACCTGAGCGCCGCTGTCCGCGCCGCCGACCTGGTGATCTTCTGCACCCCCGTCGATCAGCTGGTGGATCAGATCGTGGCCGCGGCGCCGCACTGCCCCGCGCACGCCGTGCTGACCGACGTGGGCAGCACCAAGGCGGTGATCGTGCGCGGCGTCGAGGAGCGGCTGCCGGCGGCGGCCTTCGTCGGCAGTCATCCGCTGGCCGGCTCCGAGAAGCAGGGGGCTGACCACGCGACGCCGCACCTGTTCTCCAACCGCGTCACGGTCGTGACACCGACGCCGCGAACCCCGGATGCGGCGCTGGAGCGTGTCAGCGCCTTCTGGGCGGCGCTGGGGGCGCGTGTGCAGCGGCTCAGTCCCGAGGACCACGACGAGGCGCTGGCACTGACGAGCCATCTGCCGCACCTGCTGGCGTCAGCGCTGGCGGGCCTGCTACCGCCGCCCCTTCACGATCTGACCGCGCTGGGCTTCCGCGACACGACGCGCATCGCCGCCGGCGACCCGGCGCTGTGGACCGCCATTTTCACGCAGAACCGGCCCGCGCTGCTGCGGGCGCTGGCGCTGTTGCGCGACCGCCTGGACGGCATCGAGGTCGCTCTGCAGAAGAACCATCCGCCCGTTGTCCATGCCTGGCTGGAGCAAGCCAAGAAGGTGCGAGATGCTCTGGGAAGTTGAGATCGAGCAGAAGGGCGGCGCCGACGCTGAGGCCGCTCGTGTTCGCGCCGAGGTGGCGCTGCTGGCGGCCGACCCCGCGGCGGCGCACTTCGCGGTGCGCGCCGCCCGCGGCTACCTGCTGGAGGGACTGCTGCAGCGTGACGACGCGGAGCGGCTGTTGCAGGAATTGCTGGTCGATCCGCTGGTGGAGACCGGCCGCCTCCTGGGCCGCGATGAGCCGCCGCGGTCGGGGCAGAAGACGGTGCTGCTCAAGCCCGGCGTGATGGACCCGGCAGCGCAGAGCGTGCTGGCCGCGGCCGTGGACCTTGGCGTTCACCTGGAGGCCGTGCGCACCTTCCGCCGCTACTTCGTCGAGGGGCCGCACTCAGCGGATTTGCTGCGACGTGTGTTGGCCAACGACGCCATCGAGCAGGTGATTGACAGCCCGCTGTCACCGGAGCACCTGGCGCTGGGCCAGACGTACCGCTTCCAGAAAATCGCCGTGCCGCTGCGCGACCTCGACGACGCGGCGCTGCAAAAGCTCAGCCGTGACAGCCTGCTGTCACTCGACCTGGCCGAGATGCGGGCGATCCAGCAGCACTTCCGCGAACTGCAGCGCGACCCGACGGACGTGGAACTGGAGACGCTGGCGCAAACGTGGTCGGAGCACTGCTCGCACAAGACGCTCAAGGGCACCATTGACTTCAACGGCCGGCTCATCAAGAACCTGCTCAAGGAGACGATTTTCGGTGCGACCCAGGAAATCCGCCGCCGGCTGGGCACGGACGACTGGTGCGTCAGCGTCTTCGAGGACAACGCCGGCGTCGTGCGCTTCGACGAGCGGCACAACGTCTGTTTCAAGGTAGAAACACATAATCACCCGTCGGCGATTGAGCCGTACGGCGGCGCCAACACGGGGCTGGGCGGCGTCATCCGCGACCCGCTCGGCACCGGCCTGGGCGCGAAGCCGGTGTGCAACACGGACGTGTTCTGCTTCGCGCCGCCAGAACGTGGGGTGGCTCGTGGGACGGCTCGTGGGACGGCTCGTGGGACGGCTCTCCAGAGCCGTCTGCCCGGAGACGGCTCTGGAGAGCCGTCCCACGAGCCGTCCTACGAGCCGTCCCACGAGCCGTCCTGCGAGCCACTGCTGCCGGGAGTGCTGCACCCGCAAAAGGTGATGCGCGGCGTCGTCGCCGGGGTGCGCGACTACGGCAACCGCATGGGCATTCCGACGGTCAACGGCGCCGTCTGCTTCGACGAGCGCTACCTGGGCAACCCGTTGGTCTACTGCGGCACCGTCGGCGTGTTGCCGGTGGACCGCTGCCAGAAGGCGGCGCAGCCGGGCGACCTGATTGTGGCGGTCGGCGGCCGCACCGGGCGCGACGGCATCCACGGGGCGACGTTTTCCTCAGTCGAGCTGACCTCGGAGTCGGAGAAGGTCAGCGGCGGGGCGGTGCAGATCGGCAACGCGATCACCGAGAAAAAGCTGCTCGACGTGCTGCTGCAGGCGCGCGACCGCGGGCTGTATCACGCCATCACGGACTGCGGCGCCGGCGGCTTCAGCAGCGCGGTTGGCGAGATGGGCGAGAAGCTCGGGGCGGTCGTGCATCTGGAGAAGGCGCCGCTGAAGTACGAGGGGCTGTCGTACACGGAAATCTGGATCAGCGAGGCGCAGGAGCGCATGATCCTGGCGGTGCCGCCGGGAGACTGGGAAGCGCTGCGGGCGCTGTGCGCCAGCGAGGACGTGGAGGCGGTCGCCATCGGCAGCTTTGAGGCGACGGGCCGGTTGCAGCTGTTCTACCAGGGCGAGCCGGTCGCGAATCTGGACATGCACTTCCTGCACGGCGGCCGGCCGGAGGTGGTGCGCCGCGCCACCTGGACTGCGCCGCCCGCTGCCGCGATACCGACGCCGAAATCGAGCAACTGCACCGAGGATTTGCTGAAGATTCTCGGCGCGTACAACGTCTGCAGCAAGGAATGGATCATCCGCCAGTACGACCACGAGGTGCAGGGCGGCACGGTGCTGCGGCCGCTGGTCGGCGCGCAAGACGACGGCCCCGGCGACGCGGCGGTGCTGACGCCGGTGCTCGGCTCATGGGTGGGGCTGGCGGTCGGCTGCGGCATCAACCCGCGCTACGGCGACCGGGACCCGTACGCGATGGCCGCCGCGGTCATTGATGAGGCGGTGCGCAACGTGGTGGCGGTCGGCGCGGACCCGGCGCGGATTGCACTGCTGGACAATTTCTGCTGGGGCAACACCAACCGGCCGGAGGTATTGGGCTCACTGGTGCGGGCGGCGGAGGCGTGCCGCGACGTGGCGCTGGCCTACGGCATGCCGTTCATCAGCGGCAAGGACAGCCTGAACAACGAATTCCACGCCGCGGGCCGGCACATCGTCATTCCGCCGACGCTGCTCATCAGCGCCCTGGGCCGCGTGCCGGACGTGCGCCGCTGCGTCAGCATGGACCTGAAGGAACCCGGCAACGCCCTGCTGCTGCTCGGCGTGACGCGCGACGAACTGGGCGGCTCGCACTATCACCTGATCCACGGCCACGAGGGCGGACGGGTGCCGCAGGTGGATGTGCAGCTGGCGCCGCGGATTTTCCGCGGATTGCATCAGGCGCTGCAGCGCGGCCTGGTGCGGGCGTGCCACGATTTAAGCGAGGGCGGATTGGCGGTGGCGGTCGCGGAGATGGCGTTCGCCGGCGGCGTCGGCGCGGACGTGACCGGGCTGCGCGAACCAGCGCTGCATGGGCAGGCGGCGCCGGAACTGGCGGACGAGGTGCTGCTGTTCTCCGAGTCGGCGACGCGGTTCGTGCTGGAGGTGCGGCTGGCGGACGTGGCGGCGCTGGCGGCGTGCTTTGCCGCGGCAGTGCCGCTGTGGCGGATCGGGCAGACGGTCAAGGAGCCGCGGCTGCGGATCGCGGGCGGCGGCGGCGAGTGGCTGGTGTGGGCGCAACTGGCGGATTTGAAGGAGGCGTGGCAGAAGCCGCTGCGGTGGTGAACACCATCCCGACGAAGAAGCACTGACAGGGAAGAAATAATGTCCGGCCCCCGCGGCCGCCACAGGTATTTTCAGAAAAAAAGCTGGCACTGTCCTATCTTTTGTCTGAATTTCGATTTCTCTAATAGGCAATCGCGCCGCTCCCGACGAGGGTCTGCGCGACCGGCTTCCCGCAGTGCAGGCAGTATCCGCGCCCTGCCGCCCCGCGGGTGCAACGCCTTTCTACCGCAACGAAATCCTGCACCCGAGGTGGAACCATGAACGAAAGTGAAGCGAAAACCGCCGCAGAGACGGCTGTCCACGGGCGTTGGCCAACCTTGGTAGACGTCCGGGCCGAGACCTGCGTTCGTGAGTTCTTCGACGGCTGGCTCGTCGTCGTGACAGCCGTGGACAGCGGCGCCGCGACTGAGCGGTTGGCATACCTCGGCCCCGAGGACGAGCGCCGCACCTTCTTGAACTGCAAGGAGATGGCGACGGCGCTGAGCGGCAAGCGGTTGCCCGGTTCGCCGTTCGAGGTGCTCGGCAGCGCGGCGAACTGGTACGGCCGCTTGCTGGAGAACCTGGCGAACCTCCTGCGCGGCCTCAAGGGCTGGCAACTGGTGTTCGGCATCGTGATCTGCGCCACCTTCGGCGGTCTGGGGCTGTTGCTCGTGACGGCGGCCTTGCGCGGGCGAACCAGGCGGCGGCCTCAGCTCCACCGACGCTTTCATCATCTGTATGGTGGCGGGCATCGGCGTCACCGCCGTGTGCTACATCTTCTCCGCCTACCTGGAGCACGCGGTGCGCTTCGAGAAGCTCATGAAAAAGGCGGAGCGGCAACTCATCAACGGCATCGGCCTGGACCCGACGCTGCGAGCCCGCCTGCACACCTACACCATCGTGTGCAAACTGCTGGAGGACGAAACCGATGAGTGGATCGAGAAGTTTCACGCCAACCGGCCGAAGCGGAAAACCGGCGTGCTGGACCTCAACGAGCTACACGGTTATTTCACCCTGCGCTTCGTGCTGCAGGAGGCCAAGCGGGGCGGTCTGATTTCTCGCTACGCCCCCCGCGAAGACGCCGCCACCGTGTTGCAGGCGGTCCAGGATCTGTACGACCTGCTCGACCGCATCCCGGTACGATCCTGAGCGCGAACCTGCGAGGAAGAGTTCCCATGACCGAGAGCATTCTGACGCGGATCGCCCAGGCCCATCAGCTGGTGCGGGACCGGGGGCTGGATTCCCCGGAACTGGCCGCCTTGCTGGCAGAGAACCGGGACCATCCGGAGTTCCTGGCGCTGAAGGCCGTCGTGGAACTGGAGAAGAACAAGCGGACAACGCCGCCGCCGCCCAAACCCTCCCCGGACAGCAAGCGCCTGGTGCGCGCCCTGGCCGCCGCCCTGGTGCTCCTGGTAATCCTCGTCGGCGGAGCGCTGTGGTTGGCCTGCACTGCCTTGAGCAACAATGCCCTGGAGAAGAAGGCTCACGCCGCGGCGGAGGCCCAGCGCCGGGCCGAAAAAGAACGGGCGGACGCGGAGGCCGCCCAGCGCCGGGCCGAAAAAGAACGGGCGGACGCAGAGCACAACAAGCGGGAGGCGTTGACCCGGTACGTGCTGGTTTTCGCCACCAATCCCGCGGTGGCCCGCCTGACCCGGGAGTTGCAGGACTGGAAAGACGACGGCGGCAGAGACATCCGGAGTCTCACCTTCACCCTCACGGCGGACGACAAGCAGTTGATTGACGTGCTCCCCGATCTGCTCGAACCGCTGACGGACGCCTTTATCAAGATGCTCCAGAAGGAGGAGCCGGCCGCGCAGATGACGGCGGCCTACGCCCTGCGGTCGCTGAAGTTGAGTGCGGACCAGCAGCGGCAGGCTCTGCCGCGGTTGGCCGCCCTCCTGAACAGCCCCCGCGTGGACGTCCGCCGCGCCGCCTACGTCGCCCTGGGCAACATCGGCAAGACGGCGGTTCCGGAGGTCGTCAAGGTCTGGGACACCGGCCAGCGCAAGTCCGACGCGATTTTCACCCTGGGCCTCATCGGACAAAAGGAGGGGGCGCTGGACGACCGCTACATTCAGCGCATCGTCGAGACGTTGGCGGAACAACAGGCCGACGCGCCGGCCCAGCGTTTGGCCGCCGCCTACGCGCTCAGCAAGATTGACCTGAGCGACTTGACCCGAGGGGGGCGGGGGAAGAATCTTCAAGTGTTGCTCGTCAACCTGCTGAAGGATCAGAGCCTCGACCCGCCGCTGCGGGACGAATGCGTGGAAGTGCTGGGGCGGGTCGGCGGCAACAGCCAGGACGCCTTTGAAATCCTCCTGGGGTTCATGCTGGGCAAGGATGCGACGACCTCCAGGCGGGCGGCGGCGGCCCTGGGGGAACTCGGGGGCAACACGACGGCGAAGGACCTGCGCGACCAGTTCCGGGCCCGGTTGCTGATGTTCCTAAAACCGGAGGAGAAGCCGAAAACCTCCAACAACGTCCGGGCCAACGCCATCGTCGCGCTGGCAGGCATGCCCGCCGGCGACGAGGAGGTGGTCAAAATCCTGACCACCCTGCTGAAGAACAACAAGGATTTCGCCGTCCGCGCCGCCGTCCAGGGCTACTTCAAGAAAGCAGCCGAGGATCCGGACCGGGCGGAGAAACTCCTGGGCGTCAATGGCTTCCTCACCGCCGACAAGAAGAAGATGGTCAACAACCGTTATTGCGTTTACTTCCCCGTCAAGATGGCGGTGGGCCACGTTTACCGGATTGACCTGAACAGCAAGGCCTTTGACGCCTACCTGTATTTGGAGAAGGAAGAGGGGGGCGCGATCCTGGAACGGGACGACGACTCGGGGGGAGGCCTCAACGCCAGGATCTACTACTCGCCGCCGGAGAACGGGACGTATTACCTCCGCGCCACGACCTTTTCAGCCGGCGAAACCGGGAGCTACGACCTGACGGTGTGGGAGATTCCCAAGAAACCTCGGTGACGCCCAGGCGGGCTGTTAAGGGAGAAAAGGGGCCGCAGCTGCTGCCCTGAAAATGAATTCTAGGGAGGGACACAAACTCCCCCTCCCCAACGGGCACGTGGGTTCGCGGAGCGACCGAGGGCGGACAAGACATCAGGGGCCCCGGCGCGACAGACCTCAAAGGGTAGAACAAGCTGCCCTGCGTGCTCCCCGCGGGTGCGGGGGCGACCAATTCGGGTTCGAGACGAGGTCGTGGGCCAGACTCTGGAGCGGGCTCATGGCACCATGCAGAAAGCGGCCTCAAGTCGCACCGGAGAGCCCCCGGGTAGCGCTGGCCCAACTGCCCGACCCACTGCAGCAGGCCGTCATTCTGCGTTACCTGGCGCCCCGAGTGCGACGGTCGCTGACCTTTGATGCGTTGCGGATCGCCTCTCCTATCGACGTTGGCAAATCTCTGATTGCTTATCTCCCCAATGGGGCAGGGTCATGGGCTTGTTCGAGCCCCCGTTCGCAAGCAATGTGTCCGGTGCGCCCGCCTTTACTAGCGGCAGCGCTGACCGTCTGACCGCCGGCTGCGGTGCATCGTGCTGGACGGATTTCTGATCGGTCAGGGCGAAGTGGAAATCCTTCTTGCTGGTCCCGTACTATTACAATGGAGGCCTCGTTTCGGGGAGGCACGTCATGCACAGTGAAGAGCCTGAACCCGGTGGACCTCGGGGACCCCTTGCCGTGCTGCGCAAGGTCATTCCCTACCAGGCGGACGCCGCGAGCGACTGGCTGGGGTGGGTCGGCCTGGACGCGGCACGCTACCGGGCGGCGCCCGCCTCGGAACTCCACCCGCCCGCCCTTGCCCAGCACCGTCTCGTCCTGTTTGCCCGGCCGCCGGACGAACTGGAGCTGCGCTACGAAGGGGTCAAGCGGCACGTGCCGCCCCCCGCGGGAGCGATCTCCGTGGTGCCGGCCGGCAGCCCAGTCCATTGGCGCTGGAGCGGGGGCTTCGACTGGCTTCATATCGTACTGGAGCCGAGGCTGGTGGCGCGGGTGGCCGCGGAGGCGTTCGACCTCGACCCGGCGCGGCTGACGGTGCCGCCACTGGACGGCCTGGACCTGCCGCACCTGCGGGCCGCGATGGCGGCCGTGGACGCCGAGCTGACCGCCGGCGGCGCCGGCGGCCCGCTCGCCGCCGAGTCGCTGGCCAACGTCCTGGCCGTCCACCTGATCCGCCACGCCCAGGCTCCCCGCCGGCCGGAGCGCCGGCGGGACGGCGCCCTGCCGCGGAGCCGGCTCCGCGCCGTCCTCGAGTTCATCGAGGAACACCTCGGCGCCGGCCCGACCCTGGAGCAGATCGCGGCGGTGGCCGGCCTGAGCGCCTATCACTTCGCGCGGCAGTTCAAGGCGGCCACGGGCTTGCCGCCGCACCAGTACGTCATCGCCCGCCGCGTCGAGCGGGCCAGGCACCTCTTGCAAGGCGGGTCGGACCTGTCCCTGGCGGACGTCGCCGCCACCGTTGGCTTCTTGGACCAGAGCCAGTTCTCCCAGCACTTCAAGCGGATCGTCGGCGTCACGCCGCGGCAGTTCCGGGCGCCCGCAAGAATCGCCTAATCGCCGCAAACACCAGCAAGAATCCGGAACCGGCTGCCCCTACCATTCCTCACAGTCGCCGCAAAGGAGGGACGATTCATGCGTCGCATCGGCATCCTGTGTTTCTCTTCGCCGGGTCACTTCTATCCGCTCACGGCCCTGGGGAGGCGGCTCCAATCACGGGGTCATGAAGTGGTCTTCTTTCAGGTCGCCGACCTGGAGCGGCCGATCCGGGCGGCGGGCCTGCGGTTTCGCCAGATCGGCCGGGAGGACTTTCCCCTCGGCGCGCTCCGCGGCGGGATGAGGAACTCGGTAAGCTCACGGGCCGCGCCGCCCTGCGGTGCGGGCTGCGCGGCATCGAACAGAAGGCGCGGATGCTCTTCCGGGACGCCCCGGCCGCGCTCCGCGCGGAGGGCATCGACGCCCTCATCGTCGATCAGATCGAGATGGCGGGCGGGACCGTGGCCGAACACCTGGGGCTGCCGTTCGTCAGCGCGGCGGCCGCCCTGCCGATCAACCTCGACGCCTACGCCCCGCCCGTCAACTTCCCGTGGCCCCACCGCGCCGGCGTTGCGGCCCGGCTCAGGAACCGGGTGGGGAATGCCGCCGTCGCCTGGAGCTTCTCGGGGGTCGTGCGGACGATCAACCGGCAACGCCGAGCCTGGGGGCTGCCCCCCGCGCGACTCCGACGCGCTGTTCTCCAGGCTCGCCCAGGTCACGCAACTGCCGGCCGCCCTGGAGCTGCCGGGCCGCCGCGTGCCGCCCCACTTCCACCACACCGGCCCCTGGACGGACGCGGCGGGGCGGGCACCAGTGGACTTCCCCTGGTCGCGCCTCGACCCGGGCAGGCCCCTGGTGTACGCCTCGATGGGGACGCTCCAGAACGGCATCCTGCCGACCTTCCGGATGATCGCCGCGGCGTGCGCGGGGTTCGATCTGCAGCTGGTGATCTCCCTGGGCGGCGGTCAGGATCCGGCGTTGCTCGGGGACCTCCCCGGTGCCCCGGTCGTGGTCGGGTACGCACCACAACTCGACCTGATCCGGCGCTCCACCCTGACGATCTCGCACGGCGGGTTGAACACGGCACTGGAGTCGCTGGCGTGGGGCGTTCCCCTGGTGGTCCTGCCGGTGACCTATGACCAGCCGGGAGTCGGGGCCCGCGTGGAATGGTTCGGCGCGGGCCGGTCGATTCCCGTTGGGCGGTTGACGGTGGACCGCCTCCGCGCAGCGATCCACGACATCCTGGGCGACCCGGCCTACCGCACGCGGGCCGGCCGGCTCCAGGCGGCCATCGAGGCTGGCGACGGCCTGAACCGGGCGGCGGACGTGATCGAGGGGGCATTCGGGACGGGCCGGAGGGCCGAGCCGGCCGAGACACTCAGACGAGCCTGACGAATGACACCAGTATCCGTCCACTCGAACGCCCGCAGGAATCGCATAAACGGCCGCAAATGCGTCCAAGAAACCCGTCGGAGAGCCCCATACCATTCCCGGTGACCAGGTCAACCCGTTCTTCCCCGAAGGCAGTTCGACCCGCTTTTCGGGATGAGGTTCTGACCGGTTCTGACACCGAACACCGAAACAGAGGATGCAACGATGACCGAACCGCAACCCTGGCAACAACTGTTCCAGATGCTCACCGGCTCCTGGGTCGCGCGGCGCTCTACGCCGTCGCGAAACTCCGCGTGGCCGACCACCTGCGGAACGGCCCGCTCCCGGTCAAGGACCTCGCCGACGCGGTCGGCGTGCTGCCCCGGCCGCTGTACCGAACGCTCCGCGCT
Organism: uncultured Gemmataceae bacterium; assembly: GCA_963750165.1. Classification (GTDB taxonomy): domain Bacteria; phylum Planctomycetota; class Planctomycetia; order Gemmatales; family Gemmataceae; genus CAVVPN01. The sequence goes on from CAVVPN010000004.1 coordinate 1,044,653, forward strand.
CTGGCCAGCGTCGGCGTCTTCGCCCGGGAGTCCGACGGGCGCTTCCGCCTCAACCCGCTGGCCGATCTCCTCCGCGCGGACGGCCCGGACTCGATGTGGGCGATGGCGGTCATGTTTGGCGAGGAGCAGGACCGCTGCTGGGGCGACCTGCTCGAGACCCTCCGCACCGGCGCGCCGGCCTTCGAGCGCCTGTACGGCCGGCCGGTCTTCGCCTACCTGGGTGAGCACCCCGAGCAGGCTCGGGTCTTCGACACCGCCATGGCCGGGTTCAGCCGCCGGGGGTTGCAGGCCCTGCTCGACGCCTATGACCTGTCGGACGTCGGCACCCTGGCGGATGTCGGCGGCGGCACCGGCACGAACCTGGCCGGCATCCTGGGCCACTACCGGGCGATGCGGGGCCTGCTCTTCGACCAGCCCCAGGTCGTCGCGCGGGCCCGCCTGCACCTGAAGGCCGCCGGCGTCGCGGATCGCTGCGCCGTCATCGCCGGCAACTTCTTCGAGACGATCCCCGGCGGCGCCGAGGCCTACCTGATGCGCCACATCCTCCACGACTGGGACGACGCGCAGGCCGGCCGCATCCTCGACAACCTGCGCCGCGTGATGACCGCCCGGGGGCGGCTGCTGGTCGTCGAGGTTGTCCTGCCGGACGGCGACGGGCAGCCGTTCGGCAAGTGGCTCGACCTGCACATGCAGGTCGTCCTGGGGAGCCAGGAGCGGACCGAGACGGAGTACCGGCAGCTCTTCGCCGCCCACGGCTTCCGCCTCAACCGCGTCGTCCCGACCGCCGACGACTACTCCGTGATCGAGGCCGTGCCGGTCTGATCGAACAACCCGAACGTGAGTCCTTCGCCCGGAGAGGAGTCAATGCGATGGCAACCGATGGAACCCTGTCAAGCGCCTGGGACCAGCACCTGGCGGCCGAGTTCGCCGCCAAAAGTCCGGAGCAAGCGCTGGCGACGATGACCGCCGAGCCCTACGTCAACCTCGTCCCCTTGATGTTCGGGGCCTGTGGGCGCGAAGAACTGTACGACTTCTACGCGAACCACTTCCTGAACCAGATCCCGCCGGACCTGGAGACGGTTCCCGTCTCGCGGACCGTCGGACAGGGCCGGGTCGTCGATGAGATGATCCTGCGCTTCACGCACTCGATCCGCCTGGACTGGGTGCTGCCCGGCATCGCGCCGACCGGCAGGCGCGTGGAAATCCCGCTGATCGCCGTCGTGCAACTCGAGGGCGACAAGGTCGCGCACGAGCACATCTACTGGGACCAGGCGTCGGTGCTCGTTCAGGTCGGCCTGCTCGATCGGGCGCTCCCCGTGCGCGGCGGCGAGATCGCGGCGCAGGTGCTCAACCCCACGCAGCCGATGAACGAGCTGATCCGTGCGCTGAACAAACCCAGGCAGCCTGACCCATTCGAGTGGGCCGACCGTTCCGCGAGCAGGGTGATGTCGGGACGACACGACCCTGCTCGATTTTTGAACCACGTGTTCATTTTTCGAGCCACCCGCCGGTCCACCGCCCCGTCCGGCAACCCGTCCGACACCGCTTGCGGCTGGCGATACGAGGGGGTTTCTACGGCCTGGCCGGATGGCGTTAAGCCTTCGGCACCCCCCAATTCACCGGCACACCCCTTGCCTTGATAGATACCAGGAATCCCCTGGCAGCGCCGCGCGTTCCGGCGTTTCCGGGGGAGTTCTGTTGCGGCACCGGGCTGCGCTGTTCAGGGAGAGCCGAGTCATGCAACAGCAAGAGCCGGAACGCGGCGCCCCGATCGGGCCCCTTGATTGGTGGAAGAAACTCTCGTTTGAGCCGGCCGCGGTGAGCGACCCACTGGGGTGGGTTGGCTTGCAGGCGGTGCGCTACCGTGCGGCGCCCGCCTCGGAACTCAACCCGCCCGCCATGACCCACCACCGGCTCATCCTCTTTGCCCGGCCGCCGGAGGAGTTAGACCTGTTGTATGAGGGGGTGAAGCGGCACGTGCCGCCCCCGGCCGGGTCGGTCGCGGTGGTGCCGGCCGGCAGCCCCGCCCGGTACCGCTGGGGCGGGTGCATGGACACGCTCAACATTTACCTGGAGCCGGGGCTGGTGGCGCGGGTGGCCGCGGAGGCGTTCGACCTCGACCCGGCGCGGCTGACGGTGCCGCCGCTGGACGGCCTGGACCTGCCGCCCCTGCGGGCCGCAATGGCGGCCGTGGATGTCGAGCTGACCGCCGCCGGCGCCGGGGGGCCGCTCGCCGCCGAGTCGCTGGCCAACGTCCTGGCCGTCCAGGTCATCCGGCACGCTCTGGCACCCCGCCGGCCGGAGCGCGGCCGCGACGGCGCCCTGCCGCGCGGCCGGCTTCGCGCCGTGGTCGAGTTCATCGAGGAACACCTGGGCGCCAGCCCGACGCTGGAGCAGATCGCGGCGGTGGCCGGCCTCAGCCCCTACCACTTCGCGCGGCAGTTCAAGGCGGCCACCGGGCTGCCGCCGCATCAGTTCGTCATCGCCCGCCGCGTCGAACGGGCCAGGCACCTGCTGCAAGGCGGGTCGGACCTGCCCCTGGCGGACGTCGCTGCACTCGCCGGCTTCTCGGACCAGAGCCATTTCACCCAGCACTTCAAGCGCACCGTCGGCGTTACGCCGCGCCGGTTTCGGATGTCCGCAAGAATCGCCTAATCGCCGCAATTCGATTCAAGAAACTCCCGGGCGAGCCCCTTACCATTCCTTCCGGGCGGCGTGGAGTTTCGCGCCGACGGCAGGTCGATACTTTCCCCCCTGAAGAGGAGTCCCGTCATGGGTGGTCGGAACAGTCTCAAGCGTTTCCTGGGCCTGGCAGCCGCAACGGTTCTGCTCGTAGGCTCGGGCATTGGTGTGGCGATCTTCCTGTCCGCGACTCGGTCACCGTTCCGATCGCCTGCGGCTCCCGGGGTTCGCAGCGGCGACGAGCGCGCGGCCGGGTCGATGGCGGTCGAGCTGGCCACGGCGATCCGCGGGGGGGATGTGCGCACCGTCCGCCGATTGCTCGACGACGGCGCGGACGTGAACGCCCGCGATGCGGCGGGCAACACGCCGCTTATCCTGGCCGCGTTCTACGCCGGCCCGGAATGCGTCGAGCTGCTGCTTGAGCGCGGCGCCGACGTGAACGCGGCGAACAAGGCCGGCGTCACGCCGCTGATCCGTGCCGCGACGGACCCGGAAAAAACACGCTTGCTGGTGGACGCCGGCGCGAACGTCCGGGTGCGGCTGCTGCTGGCACACGGCGCCGACCCGAACGCGGCGGGCGGTGAATCGGTCGGCGCGTTCGGACTGGTGCCGCAGACCCCGCGACGGATCGCAGAAAAACGGGGCCGGACTGCCGTGATCGATGCCCTCGAGGCCGCCGGTGCCGACGACCCGCCCCGGGCCGTGCGCGGCGCTTCCCCGCGCTGACGGCCGACGAGGCCGCGCTGCTCCGCACGTGGATCGACCAGGGCGCTGACTGGCCGGCGGGTGTGGTGCTCACGTCGCCACCGACCGAGAGTCAACGGTGACCCGCCCAGGAGTGTGTTTCGTTTACGTAACGTTCGCCCTATCGCAGGAGGTTTCACCATGCCGGCATTGACGGGGATGAAAGGCTCAGGGTATTACGACCAACACTCGACACTGCAGCTGTCCGCGATCCGGGCCTTCCAGGACTGGGCGGAGGACGCTGTCGCCGACCTGCCGCTGCCGGACGCCACGCGGCCGGTCACCGTCCTGGACCTGGGCTCCTCGGAAGGGCACAACGCCATCCAGCTCATGGGGGCCATCGTCGCGGGACTCCGGCGGCGCACCGATCAGCCCCTGCAGACGATCTACAGCGACCTGGCCAGTAACAATTTCAACCGATTGTTCTCCAGCCTGGAGCAGGCCCGGCGCGCCGGCCTGCTTGCGGAGGGCGTTCACCCCGGCGCGGTGGGAGGCTCGTTTTACGGCCCACTGCTGCCGCCGCGCACTGTCCACCTCGCCACCTGCTTCAACGCCCTTCACTGGCTCGACCGACTGCCGGCGGTCCTCGCGCCGGTCGGGGTCGTCTACCGCCGGCCGCACCCGCCCCGACCGGGACTCGCCGTGTCGCCGCAGGCCACGGCGGCCTTCCAGGCCCAGGCCGAACAGGACCTGGAGCAGTTCCTGGAGTGCCGCGCCCGCGAGTTGGTCTCGGGGGGCAAACTGCTGCTGGCCGGCCCGGGCGACACCGACCAGGTGCGCATCAGCGACGGGCTTTGTGAAGTCCTCACCGACGCCTGTCTCGACCTGGTCGCTTCCGGCCGGCTCCAACGCGAGCAATATGAACGCCTCACGATCCCCGCGTATTTCCGCACCACCGCGGAGCTGCTGACACCGTTGCGGCGCGGGCTCTCCCGTGCGCGGCGCGTACTCCGTCGAGCGCGCCGAGGCGCTGGAGGTGCCGCCGCCGTTTCTCGTCGAGTACCGGCGCGGCGGTGACGTGGCGGCTTACGCCACGGCCTACACCGGCTTCTTGCGCACCGTCACCGAGCCGGTGGTTCAGGCGGCCTTCAACCAACCGGAAGGGGATGTCTGGACCGTGGAATCGCTGTACGAGCGCATCCGCGCCCGGCTGCTGTCCGAGCCGGAGCGCTACACGTTCCGCTACATCCTGGTGGCGACCCTGTTGACCCGACGCTGAACGAGGCGGCGCCGCCTCGCGCTCGGGGAACTGGGTCGCCGACCGAGAGACGGTGTCACGCCAGCAAAGAGCTAGCGGACAAAACTCGTTCGGAGGGCGAGCGGCGCGGCGCCCTCGCCCCCTCCTAAGAAAAAGGCGCCGGTGCAGCGGGTTACCGGCGGGCTGACGCCGCGCCGCTCGCCTTTGGTCCGTCAGCTTTAAGGGTCTTGAAGACCGGGAGGGGAAGCATGTCGGATACAGGGACCAACAGGCCTGGGAGGGATTGGGGCAGCCCGCAGGTCCGGAGTCCGCGGAACGGGCCACCCAGCACGCAGGGTCGAGGCCCGGAGGCGACGGGGAGCTGGCATTCCCGGGGTGCGGGCCGTTTCCTGTCCGAGACTGGTCCGATGGACCCCGTCGGGACGGCCCCGGTCGCCGACCCGCGTGGCTTCTCCCCCAGGGCGGTGATCGCCACGGACACTCGGCCCGAACCGACCTGCGCGGCCCTGCCGGCCGTTCGGGCCCGACTGCGCCCCTGGCGGTGGTCTTCGTCCTGATCCTGGCGCTGGCGACTTCCTGGCGCTGCGCCGTCCTCGGGGACCATGACGTGGTGCTCCACTACCTCGATGCGACCGTCCTGGTGGCGCTGGGGGCGCCCTCGCCCTGCTGATCCTCGCGGCCGGCTCCGCGCTCGGGGCCGGGGCGATCGCCCGGCTGCACCGCCGGGTGGCCGAGGCCAGGCAACTCGGCCAGTATCGTCTCGGTCAGCGGATCGGCGCCGGGGCCATGGGCGAGGTCTTCCTGGCCGAGCATCAGCTCCTGAAGCGCCCGTGCGCCGTCAAGCTCATCCGGCCGGACAGCGTGGGGGATCCGCGGGCACTGGCGCGGTTCGAGCGCGAGGTCCGTCTGACGGCGACGCTCTCGCACCCGAACACCGTCGAGATCTACGACTACGGCAGGACCGCGGACGGGACGTACTACTACGTCATGGAATACCTGCCGGGCCTGAGCCTGGACGAGTTGGTCGCACGGCACGGGCCGCTGCCCCCGGGGCGAGTGGTGTACCTGCTGCGGCAGGTCTGCCGGGCCTTGCGTGAAGCGCACGCGGTAGGCCTGATCCACCGCGACATCAAGCCGTCGAACATCATCGCCGCGCGCCGGGGTGGGATGGACGACGTGGCCAAGTTGCTCGACTTCGGGCTGGCCCGGCCCACGGCGACCGGCCCTGCGGCGGGCCTGAGCGCGGAAGGGCAGATCCTCGGCACGCCGCTGTTCATGTCGCCCGAGCAGGTGACCGGTGATCGGGAACTGGACGGGCGTAGCGACCTCTATTCCCTGGGGGCCGTCGCCTACCATCTGCTCACGGGACAGCCGCCGTTCAGTGGAGCCGGCGGGCTGGCGGTGCTCGTGGCGCACGCCCGCGATCCCGTGGCCCCCCCGTCCCGGGTCCGCCTCGGCATCCCTGACGACCTGGAGCGTGTGGTGTTGCGGTGCCTGGCCAAGGACGTCGCCGATCGGTTCGCGGACGTTGAGAACCTGGAGCGCGCCCTGGGCGAGTGTGCCTGCCAGAGGGACTGGGATCAGGATCGTGCCGACCGGTGGTGGCGAGACGCTGTCCGGCTTTCGCCGCACACGGCGACCGCTGCGTCGTAATCGTCAACCGGTGAAGTAGCGCGCAGCGGTCCGACATCCATGCGGGCCCCACTGTCAAGACCAAAGGGCAAGACGGGCACGGGACTTCCCAGACTTCCATGCGGGTCGCCGCGCTGGACCCGCTCGAAGTAGGCCCGGAGAGTCGGCGAGCGGCGCAGCGCCTGCCAGTCCGCCTCGGCGACCAGTTGGCGCACGACCGGCGACCCCTCGCGGGTGATGTGTCCCAGCCGGTTCTTGTCCCCCGACTGGTCCTGGCACGGGACCAGCCCGAAATACCGCCCCACCGCCCTGGCGTTGCGAAAGCGCTGCGGGTCATCAATGAACGCGGCCGCCGCCTCGGCGGTGCGGGCGCCAATCCGGGGATGGTCCGCAGTTGGGCGACGGCGGACGTCTGCTGCGCCTGCTGGTTCAGCGCGTGTTCGATCCGCCGGATCTGGCGGAGGAGCGTCTCGATCCCCTCCAGGAGCAGGTCCCGCCGCAACTGCTGCGAGACCGTGGGCAACTCCAGCTGCCGGAGCCAGGCCAGACCGTGTCAGAGCCCCATAGCAACTCTACCACCGTTTCCCACATCCGCTGGCGACCGAGGCTACCTTCATAGTTTCAAGCCGACTACAATTTGGCTCTTCACGTTGCGTGCGTCGGTCGGATCGACCGCGGTGGGGCGGACCGACGCGCGCTGGATGACCGCATCGTAAGTCCGCCAGTCGACTGGCCTCCTGCGGCGTCCACAACGCCAGCAAGGCCGCCGTCCGTTGCTTCGCGGACCTGGACGGTGGACCTGAAGGGGCGCAACATCCGCGTCAACGTGCTCAGTCCCGGCACCATCGACACAGCCATCCCAGAAGGCATTGCCGCGCCGCGCGACTCCAGCTTCCTCACCGGCATCGAGCTGTTCGTCGATGGGGGCGTCGCACAAATATCATCGCGCGGCCGCCTGGATCGTGCTTCACTTGTTTCCCCGAGCCCCCCGCGTAAACTCAGGGTGTAGCCTCTGAACGGCGAATCGCCGGACGGCCCACTGATGCCGTGGCCCATTCGATGATTGCCGAAGCGGCGGAATGCCTCAGTGCGGTCCTCTCCCGGCCTCCTCGCGGCCCCGTCCCGACCTATCCAGAAAGTGACGGAGTCCATGGCCGAAGCATACGACGTCGTCGTGCTGGGGAGCGGCGAGGCGGGCAAATACCTGGCCTGGACCCTCGCCTCCCAGGGGAAGAAGGTGGCGGTCATCGAGCGCAGGTACGTCGGCGGCTCCTGCCCGAACATCGCCTGCCTGCCGAGCAAGAACGTCATCCACTCCGCCAAGGTCGCCTCCTACTTCCGCCGCAGCGAAGAGTTCGGCCTCGCCAAGAACGGCTGGCGGATCGACATGGCCGGCGTGCGGGACCGCAAGCGCCGGATGGTGGAGGGAATGGTCGAGACGCACCTCCGCAAGTACCGGTCGAGCGGGGCGGAACTCGTCATGGGCGATGGCTCCTTCGTCGGCCCGAAGACGGTCGCGGTCACCCTCCATGCGGGAGGGACGCGGGTCTTGCGCGGGGGCAACGTCGTCATTTGCACCGGGTCGTGCGCCCGGATCGACGACATCCCGGGCCTGCGGGCCGCCCGCCCGCTGACGCACGTCGAGACGCTGGAACTGGACCGCATCCCCGGGCACCTGATCGTCCTGGGCGGGGGCTACGTCGGGCTCGAACTGGCGCAGGCCATGCGTCGGTTCGGCAGCCACGTGACCGTGGTGGAGCGAAACGGCTCGCTGATCCACCGCGAGGATCCCGACGTGACCGCGGCGGTCGAAGAACTCTTCCGGGACGAGGGGATCGCCGTTCTCACAGGCACGATGCTCACCCGCGTCGAAGGGGCCTCCGGGGAGTCCGTGAGGCTGCACGCGACGCGGGGCGGGTCCGAAACGGTGATCGAGGGGACGCACCTGCTCGCGGCGGCGGGGCGCACCCCGAACACCGACGGCATCGGGCTGGAGAAGGCCGGGGTCGAGGTCGATGAGCGCGGGCACGTGAAGGTGGACGAGGCGCTCCGGACAACGGCCGAGGGCGTGTGGGCGGTCGGCGACTGCGCGGGCAGCCCGTACTTCACGCACGTCGCCTTCGACGACTTCCGCGTGGTCCGCGACAACCTCGCCGGCGGCCACCGCGTGACGACGGGTCGGCAGGTGCCATCCTGCCTGTTCACCGACCCCGAACTGGCGCGGGTCGGCCTGACCGAGCGGGAGGCCAAGGAGCGCGGGACCGAGTACCGATTGGCGAAGATCCCGATGGAGTCCGTGCTGCGGGCCGGGACGCTCTCCGAGACGCGGGGGTTCATGAAGGCGCTGATCGGCCCTGACGACCGCGTTCTGGGCTTCACCGCCTTCGGGGTCGAGGCAGGGGAAGTCATGGCCGTGGTCCAGGTCGCGATGGGGGCGGGGCTGCCCTACACGGTGCTGCGCGACTCGGTGCTGACGCACCCCACCATCGCGGAAGGGCTCGTCGTGCTGTTCTCCGCCGTGAAGTAACGCCCGCGCCGTGAACCCTTGTCGAGATCGAAAGCACTATCCCGAACCGGAGCATCCCATGAGTACACAGGTTACGCACAGGACGGTGAAGGTCGGCGAACTGGACATCTTCTACCGCGAAGCAGGCCTGAAGGGCGGCCCGGCGATCCTGCTGCTGCACGGCTTCCCGACCAGCTCGCAGATGTTCCGTAACCTGATCCCGGCCCTGGCCGACGAGTACCGCGTTGTCGCCCCGGACTACCCCGGCTACGGCCACAGCTCGATGCCGCCTCACGACAAGTTCAGTTACACGTTCGACAACCTCGCCAAGGTGATCGACGCGTTCACCGAGAAGGTCGGGCTGACGAAATACGCCCTCTACGTGCAGGACTACGGAGCGCCGGTCGGCTACCGCCTGGCGTCCGCGCACCCGGAGCGGGTCACTGCCATTGTGGTGCAGAACGGCAACGCCTACGACGAGGGGTTGGACAACCCCTTCTGGGAGCCGATCAAGGCGTACTGGCGGGAACCCAAGAGCCGGCAGAGGCGCGACGCGATCCGCAACCTGCTCACCTACGAGGCCACGCGCTGGCAGTACACCGACGGGGTGCCGAACCCCGAACTGGTCAGCCCCGACGGCGCGGCCCACGACCAGTTCCTGCTCGACCGGCCGGGCAACGACGAGATCCAGCTCGACCTGTTCCTCAGCTACGGCAGCAACCCCCCGCTCTACCCGAGTTGGCAGGATTACTTCCGCAAGCACCAGCCGCCGATGCTCATCGCCTGGGGCAAGAATGACAAAATCTTCCCGGCCGCCGGAGCCGAGCCGTACAAGCGCGACCTGCTGACGCTGGAGTACCACTTACTGGACGCCGGCCACTTCGCCCTGGAGACCGAGGGCGACACCATCGCCGGGCTGATGCGCGCGTTCCTCGGCAAGCACGTGAAGTAGTAACCGGAGCGCAGCCATGCGAACGTTCCCGAGCGACGTCGCCTTCACCCCGGCGGTCAAGGCGGTCCAGGAAGTCAAGGGCTCACGGCAGAGCTATGCCCGGATGGAGACGGGGCGCGGCTGGCGGACGACCGTCACCCCCGACCTGGCCGACTTCCTGGCCGACCTGGACATGTTCTACCTGGGCACCGCCAACGCCGAGGGGCAGCCCTACATCCAGTACCGCGGCGGCCCGCCTGGCTTCTTGCAGGCCATCGACGAGCGGACGCTGGGCTTCGCCGACTTCGGCGGCAACCAGCAGTACGTCACGCTGGGCAACCTGAGCGAGAACCCGAAGGCGTTCCTCTTCCTGATGGATTACGCGAACAGCAGGCGGATCAAGGTCTGGGGCACCGCGCGCGTGGTCGAGGGGGACGCGGCCCTGCTGGAGAAACTCCGCGACCGAGAATACCCCGGCGAGGCCGAACGGGCGATCCTGTTCGCGATCGAGGCCTGGGACGTGAACTGCCCCCAGCACATCCACCGGCGGTTCTCGGAGCGGCAGGTCGCCCCCGTGATCGAGGAGTTACAGGCCCGGATCGCCGAACTGGAGGCTGAGGTCGCGCGGTTGCAGCCCAGGAGCGAAAAGCCACAAGGAGCATGACGATGAACTTCAGCAAGTCCGACACGGTGCTGGTGGTGATCGACCCGCAGAACGATGTCCTGAGCGAGAAGGGCGTCTCGTGGGGGCTGGTCGGTGCCAGCGTCCGGGAGAACGGCACCGTCGAGAACCTCGCGCGGCTCTTCAAGGCCGCGAAGGACCAGGATTACGGGGTGTTCATCTCGCCCCACTACCTCTATCCCCACGACCAGGCGTGGCGGTTCGGCGGGGCCGTCGAGAAGTCGATGCTGGAGGGCAAGGAGTTCTTTCGCCCCGACCCGCTCGGTGTCGAGGGCTTCGCAGGCTCCGGGGCCGACTGGCTCGACCGCTACAAGCCCTTCATCGAGGACGGCAAAACGGTGGTGGTCGGCCCGCACAAGGTATGGGGCCCGCAGACCAACGACCTGGTCCTGCAACTGCGGAAGCGCCGTATCGACAAGGTGATCCTGGCCGGGATGCTGGCGAACCTCTGCGTGGAGAGTCACCTGCGCGAACTGCTGGAGCAGGGTTTCGAGATCGCCGTGGTGAAGGACGCGACGGCCGGGCCCCGTCACCCCGAGATCGGCGACGGCTACAAGGCGGCCCTCATCAACTACGGCTTCCTGGCCAACGCGGTCCTGACGACCGACGAGGCCGTGAAGGCCATGCGGTAAACAAAGGAGTCGCAACGATGGGTACGATCACGACGAAAGACGGCACGCACATCTATTACAAGGACTGGGGCAAGGGTCAGCCCGTCGTCTTCAGCCACGGCTGGCCGCTGAGCGCCGACGCCTGGGAGGACCAGATGGTCTTCCTGGGCGAACGCGGCTACCGCTGCGTCGCGCACGACCGCCGCGGGCACGGCCGCTCCGACCAGCCCTGGACCGGCAACGAGATGGACACCTACGCCGACGACCTCGCGGCGCTGGTCGAGACCCTCGACCTCAAGGACGCGGTCCACGTCGGCCACTCCACCGGCGGCGGCGAGGTCGCCCGCTACGTCGGGCGACACGGCACGAAGCGGGTGGCGAAGGCCGTGCTCATCGGCGCGGTCCCCCCGCTGATGCTGAAAACCGCAGCCAACCCCGCCGGCCTACCGATGGAAGCCTTCGACCAGATCCGCGCCGGCGTCCTGGCCGACCGCGCGCAGTTCTTCAAGGACCTCAGCGCGCCGTTCTACGGCGCCAACCGGCCGGGCGCCCAGGTCTCGCAGGGCCTGCGCGACTCGTTCTGGCTGCAGGGGATGCTGGCCGGTTTCAAGGGCGTGATCGACTGCATCAAGGCCTTCTCCGAGACGGACTTCACCGAGAACCTGAAGAAGTTCGACGTGCCGACGCTGATCCTGCACGGCGACGACGACCAGATCGTGCCCATCGCCGCGTCGGCGCTGCTCTCCTCGAAGCTCGTCAAGGGCGCCACGCTGAAAATCTATCCGGGCGCTCCGCACGGCCTGTGCTCGACCCACAAGGACCAGGTCAACGCAGACCTGCTCGCGTTCCTCAAGGCGTAGCCCCAGGCGAAAGGGAGGTTCTCCTGCAATGCAACAGCTCAAAGGCAAGACGGCGCTGGTGACCGGCGGCTCGCGCGGCATCGGGGCGGCCATCGCCCGCGCTCGCCGCCCAGGGGGCCGATGTCGGCATCAGCTACGTGGCGTCCGCCGACAAGGCGAACGCTCTCGTTGCCGAACTTCAGACCGGGGGCATCCGCGCCGCTGCGTTCAAAGCAGACCAGGCAGACACCGCCCAGGTGGAGGGGCTCGTCAAGGCGGTCACGGACCATTTTGGCCGCCTCGACATCCTGGTCAACAACGCCGGCGTCTTCGTCGGTGCCGCCGTGGGCGATGCCGGCGCCGACCTGGCCGCGCTGGATCGTCAGTACGCCGTTAACCTGTTCTCCGTGGTGACGGCCATTCGGGCCGCCGCGAAGGTGATGGGCGAGAGCGGCCGCATCATTACCATCGGCTCGGGCATTGCGACCCGCGCTTCTTTCCTGGGCACCGCCGACTATGCCGCCACCAAGGCGGCGGTCGTCGGCTATACGAAGGGGGCGGCGCGCGACCTGGCGGCGCGCAAGATCACCGTGAATGTCCTGCAACCCGGCTCGATCGAGAGCGACATGAACCCGGCCAGCGGCGCCTTCGCGGAGGCCCAGAAGGCACTGATCGCGTTGGGTCGCTACGGCCGTCCCGAGGAGATCGCCGCCGGGGTGGTGTTTCTGGCCAGTCCGGAAGCGTCCTACGTCACCGGGACCGTGTTGAACGTGGACGGGGGCTTCGGCGCCTAGACGGCACGCGTGACTGCCATTCGTCTTGCGGTTGCATTGGCGACGCTGCCCTCTCGGTGCCTAACGAACCGGAGGAACATGCGCCAGGGATCTGCCGGCATCACGCGCGCCGAGGCGCTGTGCGGGTCGGTCTGATCGTCCGAAGTAACCAGGGTGATTTGCGCAATCTTCTCCGGTCCGACACCCCGCCACAGATCTGACGGATACCACCGGCGGGGCGGGCACGACCATACGGTGTCCCAAACGGCCCACCATTACTACTACACTACGGCTGCGCCACCGGCGGCGTCTGGTACACCCGAATCTCCGGCGCGTCCATGCCTTGCAGGCGCGGTACCGCCAGGTAGAGCCGGCCGGTGGTGCTGCTGAATGCGGACGTCTTGCGCGCTGCGGCGTCTCGATCTTGGCGACGACTACATACTTCTCACCCTTCTTCTCGATCACGACCATGGCGCCGTCACCGCAGGAGGCGTAAAGCCGGCCCCGTTCGGCATCCAGGTGGATGTCATCGATATTGCCGGGGATCTCCACGGACGTCAGCTCCTTGCCGGACTTGGCGTCCATGACCACGACCCTCGGCGGTTTGCGGCAGCCGACGAACAGCAGGCCGTCCTTCGCGTCGTAGGCCAGCGGGCTGGCACCGTCCGCGAGCTTCAGCGGATACGTGGCGATCAGCTGGTGCTTGGCGAGGTCGATGACGGCAACCTGGCTGGGCTTCAGGTTGACGAACAGCTTGCCCGCCTGCTGGTCAATGCGGAACCCCTTGGTGGCGCCTGGCAGCTCGACAGTCGCTTTCACTTCGCCCGTCTTCCCATCGAAGGCCGAAATGGTATTGCCGTGGGCGACGTACACCGCCCGGGTGCCGGAGTGGTAGGCGACGTTGTCGGCCTTGGGCGCCTTCGCCGAGAAAACGGCCTTGTAGTCCTTGCCGTCAATGCCGTTGCAAACGCCTGCGCCGTTGCCGACGTAGATCATGTCGAGGTCGGGGGCGTAGGCAACCCCGGACACCTTCACCTGGCCGGGGATCTGCCGGACCAGCTTGCCGCTTTTGAGGTCGACGATGTCGAGGGAATTATTCACCGTGTTGGCGACAAACAGGCGCTGGCCCCCGGCATCGACGGCGAGGTGGTCGAGCCCGCCGACCGGCCCCTGGAGCGGGACGGTTTGCACGAGTTTGAGCGGGGGGTCGCCCGCCGACGCACGGCCGACAACCAGCAGCAGGGTCGCTACCAGGGCGGCGCAGTGGCTGAGACGGTTCATCGGTGTCCTTTCGGGTAGTGAATGGCGGCGAAAGCCCGTCACAACATATGGAAGGGAGGATAGCAAGTCAGGGCGGCGGGCATGGCGAAGATTTGAAGAAGAATCGGCCGCGCTGGGGAGGCTGTTTTATCGGCTTGCAAAGCCACGGGCCGGCCGTTAACCATGTGCGCACGGCAGGGCACCCACGACGAGACCAATTTCGGGACTGCAGGGGCCGGCTCGGTACACACGCTATCGACGCTTCGCCCTGTGGTCAGCCCATCCGGACGCAAGACGCGCTTCCGGCGGTTGGCCTGACGCTACCGGGTGGGCTCAAAGACCCACTGGGTTCCTCCGAAAGGTTTCGAATTGGTTCCTACATCTCTCCCCTTTCCCAGACTGTGCCCGGCGCCAACGCGCGGCGGATCGACCCGCCGACGCTGGTTGCGCTGGCCGATGTGACCTCCGCACCCTGGCGACCTCGGCTTACGCGCGGAGGTCGAGAGGACCGGAGCACGCCACGTTTCGGCCCTTTCCACGAGAGCCAAGGTGCTTTCCGCGCGGTAGACTGACCGCCATGAGCGACCCACAGGCTGCCGACGAGCTCCTGCCGCTAAACTACGACGAGTTGCGCCGCCTCGCCGCCGCGCGGCTTGCCCACGAGGCCCCCGGCCAGACCCTCGACGCCACCGCCCTGGTCCACGAAGCCTACCTGCGGCTCGTGGGGCCCGGCGACGCCGACCGCTGGGATAACCGCGTTCATTTCTTTGCCGCGGCCGCCACCGCCATGCGGCGCATCCTCATCGAGCGCGCCCGCCGCAGGCAGTCCGAGAAGCACGGCGGCGGCCGATACCGGCAGGAGCTAGGCCCGGACCTCGCCGCCGCCCCGGAGCCGGACACGGACCTGCTTGCGCTAGACGCGGCGCTGGCCAAACTCGCCGAGCGCGACCCGCTCAAGGCCCGGCTGGTCGAGCTGCGCTACTTCGCCGGGTTAACCGGCGACCAGGCGGCCGAAATCCTGGGCATCTCGCCGAGCACCGCCGACCGCCACTGGGTCTTTGCGCGTGCCTGGCTGCGGCGCGAGATCGTGGGCGGCACGGCGGCGGAAGAAAAATAGCAAAATAATTGGTGCCGCCGCGGCGGTCCCGTCGCATGATAGGGGGACCATCATTTCCCCTTGCCGCGGGGTCGCCATGACTGAAGAAACCCTGTTCCACGAAGCCCTGGCCAGGCCGCCCGCCGAGCGCGCCGCGTTTCTGGAGGCCGCGTGTGCCGGCCGACCGGAGTTGCTGACCGCCGTGCAGGCTCTGCTCGCCGCACACGAGAGGCCCAGCAACATTCTGGACCAGCCGCCGGAGAACCTGGGCCAGACCGTTGATGCCGAACCCGGGGCGGGCACCCCGGCCCCCTCGGTCTTCACGGCCGCCCATTACCCACAGGTCGAGCCGGGACTTGTCATCGACGGCCGCTACACGCTCGTCGGCAA
This sequence comes from uncultured Gemmataceae bacterium, assembly GCA_963750165.1. GTDB lineage: Bacteria > Planctomycetota > Planctomycetia > Gemmatales > Gemmataceae > CAVVPN01. The sequence continues at coordinate 1,059,997 of CAVVPN010000004.1, forward strand.
GGTCGGCGAGGGCGGCATGGGCGAGGTCTGGGTCGCCAAACAGACCGAGCCGGTCAAGCGCAAGGTGGCGCTGAAGCTCCTCAAGGCCGGCATGGACTCGAAGGCGGTGCTGGGCCGCTTCGAGCAGGAGCGGCAGGCGCTGGCGCTGATGGACCACCCCCACATCGCCCGCGTCTTCGACGCCAACCTGACCCCCACCGGCCAGCCGTTCTTCGCCATGGAACTGGTCAACGGCCTGCCGCTGACGAAGTTCTGCGACGAGGCCCGGCTGACGCCCCGGCAGCGGCTGGAATTGTTCGTGCCGATCTGCCAGGCCGTCCAGCACGCCCACCAGAAGGGCATCATCCACCGCGACCTCAAGCCGGCCAACATCCTCGTCACGCTCATCGACGGCCGGCCCGTCCCCAAGGTCATCGACTTCGGCGTCGCCAAGGCCACCGGCGGCAAGCTCACCGAAGAGTCGCTCGCCACGCAGTTCGGCGCGGTGATCGGCACACTGGAGTACATGGCCCCGGAACAGGCCGGCTTCTCGGGCGCCGACGTGGACACGCGCGCCGACCTCTATTCGCTGGGCGTCATCCTCTACGAACTGCTCACCGGACTGCGGCCCTTCGACGGCCGGCGGCTCCGCCTGGCGGCACTCACCGAGGCGGTGCGCATCCTCAAGGAGGAGGAGCCGTCGAAGCCCTCGACGCGGTTGTCCACGGACGAGGCGCTGCCGTCGCTGGCGGCCCTGCGGCAGACCGAGCCGAAGAAGCTGATGGCCATGCTGCGCGGCGAACTGGACTGGGTGGTGATGAAGTGCCTGGAGAAGCAGCGCGACCGCCGCTACGAGACCGCCAACGCCCTGAGCCGCGACCTGCAGCGCTACCTCGCCGACGAGCCGGTGGAGGCGCGGCCGCCGAGCGCGTCCTATCGGCTGGGCAAGTTCCTCCGGCGCAACCGGGGGCCGGTGGTGGCGGCGTGCCTGATCCTGGCCGTGCTGCTGGCGGGGCTTACGGGGACCACCTGGGGCCTGTTTGAGGCCTGGCGCCAGGAAGGCATCGCCCGCCAGGAAGCGGCCGCCAAGGAGCAGGCCTGGGCGAACGAGGCCATCAAGGCCCGGGAAGCGGAGATCGCCCGGGACAAGGCAGGCGAGGAACGCGGCTACGCCGAGGCCATCGCCCACTTACTCAAGGACGACATCCTGGCCCTGACCAGCGTCGAAGGTCAGGAGCGGTTCGGCGGCGAAGAGTTGACCCGCAACGCCACGCTGCGCGAACTGCTCGACCTGGCGGCGGAGAAGCTGCGCCAGCGCAACAACCTGGCCCCGCGCACGGAGGCCGAAATCTGCTGGATCATCGGCGTCTCCTACCGCGGGGTCGGCGAAGCCGCACGGGCGGTCCCGTTCCTGAAGCGCAGCCTGGCGCTGCGCCGCCAGTTCTACGGGCCGGAGGCGGAGGAGACCTTGATCGCGCAAAACAGCCTGGCGGTGGCGTACAGCGCCGCTGGGCAGTACGACCTGGCCCGGTCGCTTCACGAGCAGACGCTGAAGGTCTGGCAAGCCCAACGCGGCCCCGAGGACCCCGAAACGCTTGCCAGCATGAACAACCTCGCCGCGACGTACTGGGAGGCCGGGAAGCTGGACCTGGCCCTGCCGCTGATGGAGCAGTCGCTGAAGCTCCACAAAGCGGCACTCGGCCCCGAACATCCCAAAACGCTCCTCAGCATGGGCCACCTCGCCGCTGCGTATAAAGATGCCGGAAAGCTAGCCCTGGCCCTGCCGCTCCTCGAAGAGACGCTCAGGCTTATGAAAATCAGGCGAGGCCCCGAGCACCTCCACACGCTCGTGCTCATGGGCAACCTCGCCGGGGCGTATCAGGAGGACGGGGAACCGGACCGGGCCCTGCCGCTCCTGGAGGAGGCGTTCCGACTCCAGAAAGCCAAACTCGGCCCCGAGCACCCCTTCACGCTTCGCACCATGCACAACCTCGCCGTGACGTATCAGGAGGCTGGGAGGCTGGCCCTGGCCTTGCCTCTCCACGAGGAGACGCTGAAGCTCAGCAAAGCCAAATTCGGCCCCAACCACCCCCAGACGCTCACCTGCATGAACGACCTCGCCGTGGCGTACCAGGCCGCCGGGAAGCTGTCCCTGGCCCTGCCGCTGTTCCAGGAGACGCTGAAGCTCCGCAAGGACAAACTCGGCCCCAACCATCCCGACACGCTCTGCACCATGCACGACCTCGCCGTGACGTACCAGGCCGCCGGGAAGCGGGCCCTGGCCCTGCCGCTGTTCGAGAAGACGTTGCAACTCCGCAAGGCCATACTCGGCCCCGAGCACCCCCGCACGCTCCGCACCATTGATGAACTCGCCGGGGTGCACCGGGCCGCTGTGCAGCCGGATTTGGCCCTGCCGCTGTTCCAGGAAGCGCTGAAGGTCAGGAAAGCCAACTTCGGCCCCGAGCACCGCATCACCCTCCGCACCGCGGACAATCTCGCCGTGGCGTATCTGGAAGCCGGGAAGCTGGCCCTGGCCCTGCCGCTCTTCGAGGAGACGCTCCGGCTCCGGAAAGGCAAGCCCGGCCCCATGCACCCCGACACGCTCGGCACCATGCACAACCTCGCCAGCGCCTATCTGGCAGCGGGGAAGCGGGACCTGGCCCTGCCGCTCTTCGAGGAGACGCTCAAGCTCCGCAAGGCGATGCTCGGCCCCGACGACCCCCACACGCTCGCCACCATGCACGACCTCGCCCGGGCGTATCGGAAAATCGGCAAGCTGTCCCTGGCCCTGCCGCTCTTCGAGGAGACGCTCCAGCGCATGAAAGCAAGCCCCGGCCCCGAGCACCCGCTGATGCACTTGACCACGAACCACCTCGCCCATGCGTACCTGGAAGCCGGGAAGCGGGCCCCGGCCCTGCCGCTCCTGGAAGAGACGGTCAAGCTCCGCAAAGGCCGGTTCGGCCCCAAACACCCTTACACCCTCTCCAGCATGAACGAACTCGGCGCGGTCTACTGGTCGGTAAAGCAATTCGACAAGGCCATCCCGTTGCTCGAGGAGGCGTTGACGCATCAAGAAGCGACGTTCGGGCGGGACCATTTCGAGACGCTGAAAACCGTGCTGGGCCTGGGCATGAATTACCGGGACGCGGGCCGGCTCAAGGAAGCGATCCCGCTGCTCGAAGAAGTCTATCGGGCCGCGAAGAAATACCCCGCGCTGCGCGGCGCAGACCAGTTATTGCTGGACGCTTACGCCAGGGCAGGGGAGAACGCCAAACTCGCCAACGCGCTCCTGGAACAGTTGCCCAACGCTCGGAAAGCGCTGCCCAAGGACAGCCCGCAACTGGCCGGCATCCTCGCTCAGATCGGCCTGGGACTGCTGGCACAGAAGAAGTGGGCCGAGGCCGAACCGCTGCTCCGGGAGAGCCTGGCCAGCCGCGAGAAGTCCCAGCCCGATGTGTGGACGACGTTCAACACGCAGTCGATGCTGGGCGGGGCGCTGCTCGGCCAGCAGAAGTACGCCGCGGCCGAGCCGCTGCTCCGCAAGGGCTACGAGGGGATGAAAAAGCAGGAAGCGAAGATTCCGCCGCAAGGCAAAGTTCGCCTGAGGGAGGCTGTCGAGCGGCTCGTGCAACTCTATGAGGCGACGGGCAACCAGGACGAAGCCGCCCAGTGGCGGGAGCAACTGGCAACGCTCCAGAGCGCGGCCAAGCCAATGGAGAAACAGCCATGAGCGAAGAGACGCTGTTCCAGGAAGCGTTGTCTCGATCCCCTGAAGAGCGTGCCGCCTTCCTGGCGTACGCCTGCGCCGGCCGGCCCGCACTGCTGGCCGCCGTCGAGGCGCTACTCGCCGCCCACGAGAAGTCCGGCAACATTCTGGATCAGCCGCCGGCCGACCCGGGCCAGGCCGTTGATTCCGACCCGGACCCGGCCCCGTGGCGGTGTTCGGCCAGCGGCCGGTGCGGTCGTGCTGCGCGTCGGCCCAGGCTTGGATTTCCGGGACGGTCAGGGGGACGTTCTGCGGCACGTCTGACACCCTTTGTGGCTCGCATCACCCCCCGTTAATCACTGGCAACGGTTCGGTGTCGCGGCGGAGGGTGTAGACGGTCCCGGGGTGCTTCTGGCGAGACAAGTCGAAGGTCGCTTCGGGGTCCGCCGGCGCGTCCCAAAAACAGATGACCAGGGTGTCCGCGTCGAAGCGGTAGATGCCTTTCCGCCACGTTCCGGTGAGCGGCGAGTACAGGTCGATCCGCGGCGGGTTGGCGGCCGGATCAATCTTCACGGCCGCCTTGCTGGAGGAGCCCTTGGCGTCGTAATAGTTGAACTGGCCCTGGTCGATCTCCAGGTTGAACAGCCCCCGGTGCGTGTGCCGGACCCCGTCGCGCGTCTCGATCCGCACGCACGCCCACTTGCCCTGCAAGTGAGCCGTTTTGTTTCGTTCCTGAGTCCCGGCGCCGCCGGGCAGCAACAGCGTGGCGACGGCCGCCAGAGTAAAAGCCGACCGCATGGAATCCTTGCCTTTCGTGCTGAGGGGTGACGAACCGACCCGGATTGTAACGGACCTCGCCGCGGGTCGGAAGGGGAACAGGCGCTCTTCGGCTTCAAGCACGCCGCACTGGACTGTGGGCGGTCGCGCGTACCCAGGCCAGCCGCCACGCCTGCGCCTGTGACGGCGCCGTGACCAGGATGCGGACGTCGGGGCGGTGCGCCTCGACGGTCCAACTGCTGGAGCCGACGTGCTCGCCCAGCGACCAGCCGGCGCGGTGCAGGTGGTCGCGGCAGTAGTCCACGGTGGTGACAAACACGGAACCTGATCCTCACTCCGTACCGGCGTGGATGATCTCCAGGCTGGGCAGGCCCGTGGCGGTATCGCGGCCGAGCGTCAGCCGGCCGTGCCGCTCCTGGAACGCCACCAACTCATCGAGGCCGCCGATCTCGATCACCCAACGGTAGCCGTCCCCGACGCGCTCCCACCGCGCCCCCGCACAGGGCGGGCGGTCGGCGTGGTGCCCGCCCTGCCCGGAGCGGTAGACGAGGAACCGCGTCGCCGTGCCCCCGCCTGGGCGCTCCGGCGCCAGCCGCCAGTCGTAAGCCCGCAGCCCGCCGCTGGTCTTGCCCCGCTGCAGGGCGCCGGCGACCTCGCGGGCCTCGTCCTCGTTGACGGCGCCGGGCGGCTCACAGCCGAAGGCGAAGGGAGTGGGGCTGCCGTCGTCGTCCAGCAGTCGGGTGAAGCCGGCCCCGCCCGGCGCGGCGACGACGCTGCGCAAGAGCACGCGGCCGACGGGGGCCGCCCCCTCCCCGGCGCCGGCCGGCAACAACAGGACGTGGACCATTGACCCCTCCGTTTATTCCCGGGCAGTTGCCGGCGGCAGCACCACCACGTCCGGCCCCACCACCTGCTTACACCGGCAGTGCAACTCACAGAGGATGCACTTGACGCAGTAGTCGGCGGCGCAGGGGCAGCTGCCGAGGGGCTGCCCCTCCTCGGGGTCGGCGAGTCGCACTTCGCAGCACCATCAGCGGATCATTGAACCAAGCCCATGAGAACCAACGGGCCAGGGAGGGCCAGGACAATGCCGCAATAGACAAGGCGGGCCAGCCCTTCCCCATGCCGCGTCGCCCAGTCACGGCAGGAGTCCCGAGCCGGCCCAGGAAGAGTAGAACGCGCCAGCGGGGCCACGTCAAGCGCGTCGATCGTGGGCGAGACGCCGCATCTCACCTATCGGCCAGCAGGGCGACCACGGCGAATAGGAACGCCCCCGCCTTGCCGTGGCCGCCCGGGGCGCCGCTCGCGCGCGGCCCGGTGACATTCAGCGTGGAGATGCCGCCGCCCCCGATCCATTCGGCTGCGGCGCCGGCGTCGGCCTCCCCGCGGAGGTCCACGACCAGGTGCGGCTTGCCCAACCGACGGCACACCTCGACAATCAGCTTGGTGCCCCCGGTCGGCGCGCCGGCACTGAGAACCAGCGTGGCGTCGCTGACGCGCACATCCCACTTCGCGTCAGGCAGAGAGTACAACCCGGCTTTCCGTGGCTGCGCTGGCCGATGTGTCCTCCGCGCTTTACACCTTGACGCGAACCTACGCAGGTGTGTGCGACCGACGCGAAATGGTGTTCGCCCACCTGCCACCACGGAGCCTGTCTGGCGGAACCGCCCCGGCAGTACCCCCGGCGTGTGGGCCGCGTCTTGGGCCAGAGCGGCGATCACCGGCCGGACGCGGTCGGGTCGATGCCGGGCAAGGCGGACAGGATCTCCTTGAGGCGCTTCAGCGCCCGGATGTAACGGTTGCTCGCCGCCGTCTTCGTCAGGCCGAGCACGGCCGCCACCTCACTGTTGCCCAGTTCCTCGAAGTGCCGCAGGGCCAGCACCTCCCGGTCCAGCGGGTCCATGCCGTTGAGCGCCTCCTGCAGCCGCAACTGCCGCTCGGCCCGGATGGCGGCCTGGCTCGGGCTGGTGAGTCGGCCCAGGAGCAGGTTGGCCAGCGAATGCGTGCTGGCGGCCGGCGGCCCGCCGCGGCACAGCGACACCTCCTGGGCGGCGTCGCGCATCTGCGTGCCGAGGTGGTGGCGGTGCAGGATCAGCAGCCGTTCGGCGGTGATGAGCCGCAGCCACAGGTACGCCGGCAGGTCCGGCTTGTCCGCGAACGTGGCGGCCTTCTTCTGCACGTCGAGGAACGCCTCCTGCAGCACGTCGGAGGCGTCGAGCCGGCCCTGCAACCGGCGGTCGAGGCGCAGCCGCACCATCCGCTTGAGGCGGTCCCGGCAGATGACGAACAGCTCCCCCGCCGCGGCCACGTCGCCGGCGCGGAGGCGGTTCAGCAGAGTATCGAGGTCAGCAGCATCCGCCATGTCTGTCCCTGTCATTTGCCATCGGCCGGCAAGCCCTTCCATCTTCGGAACACGCTCCGGTAGTGATCCAGGTTCTTCTTGAACGTGAAGGGATCGACGAACTCCATGCCGTCGGTTTCGTCGATCCGTTGTCCGGTAAGGAAGCGCACCAGCGAACCAACGTCCTCGAAGGGGAAGTCGCAGCGTGGGAGCCGAATCGTGAGGGGTGGTTGTCCGTTGAAGGCCGCGTTCACCGACTGCCCGGACCTGTCGAACCACAGGTGATTCGGACTGTCGCCAAGTGGGATGGTGAGCAGGCGCTCCCCACGTTCCGCGTCCCACACGTGCAAGCCTTTGATCGAGTCGTCATACATGACCAACCGCCGACCGTCCGGGCTTACCCCCGCGCTCGCAATTTTGAACGGTTGCCGTATCCCCGGTCCTACCGGAGTACCGTTCTCGGCGTCGTGGACCCGGGCCTGAGTGTCTGAGGTGTACACCAAAATCCTTCGTCCATCGTCGGAGAACGCGAACGCCGCGGTGATCCCGCCGAACCGCCGGTGGTGGTGAACGACATTTCCTGCATCGACATCCCACACGGTGAGCGTGCCGCACGACTCGATGAGGACGGCAAGCCGGCGGCCGTCCGGTGACAGGATCGCTTCCCGAACTTCGCCGAACTGTGTCGCCGGCCCAAACACCAGGGGGCCGGGGTCCTGGTGTCGGGCCGGGCCGAAAACGCGACGGCCGGACACCAGGTCCCAGACCGAAAGGGTTTTGTGGTCATCCCAGCAGACGACCCGGGTGCCGTTTCGGGATAGCCTGGGCCGCCCGCCAAGGTCAAACGAGCCCAAGGGGGGGTCGCCACGGCCGTCACTTCCGGCCCAACTGGGGTTACGGTGTCCGAGTGCCACGCGCGCACGACCCCGCTTCCCGCGACGACGAACCGCGAGCCGTCGTCACAAAAGCGGCAATCGACCACCGAGCCAGGGTGAGGGATCGACCTCGGCTGGCCGTTCGGCCCGGAGAAATACACCGCTTTTCCGCCCTTGGTCCATTCCACACGCTGCCGACCGTCCGGGCTGTAAACCTGGTTGGTCAATCCCTTGTTTGAAACCCAGCGGACGACGTTCGCCCGTCCGCAGTCGCGCCGGTACGGGCGGACGTTGGGCTTACGTGGCCCGGTCGCCCAGACCCGTACGGTGCCGTCCTGGCTGGACGCCAGGTACCGCGAGCCGTCCCGACTGAACGCGAGCGCGCTGCAGAAGTCTCCGCACTTTTGCAGCGGCCCGACGGGCCTTCCCGTAGCCGCATCCCAGAGATGGACCAGACCCCCGCTGCTTGACGTGAGGAGCCACTTGCCGTCCAGGCTGACTCCACCATACGCGGCGTGCCGCGGGTGTTTCAGCGCGTGGACGACCTTGCCGTCGGTTAGCCCGAGGACGACCACGTCGTTTGTTTGTCCGTTCACAAGCACCCGGTCGGACCCGGGAATAAAACGGGCCTGGGAGATACGGAACGGCAGCGGGATCCTCCGCACGGGATTCGTGACGCCGCCGGCCCACAGGTACAAATTTTTATCCTTGAAACTCAGCACCGCCCGTCCGTCCGGGCTGAACCGGGGCCGGCGGTCGTTGTTAAACTGATAGCGTTGGACGTCGGTGGGGGCGGCGTGCGGCAGCGGCGGGGACACGGCCTTGAGGGTATCCGTCTCCCACACGCGAACGAAGTTATCCCTGCCGGCGGTGACCAGCCGTCAGGCGAAAAGGCAAGAGAATCCAGCACACTTTCGACCGGCAACCGCCAGTCGAGCGGCGTCCCGTCGGCCGCGGACCACATGCGCACGGTCCTGTCCTCGGCGGCGGTAACGATTCGGTCGCCATCCGGGTGGAACTCCACCCAGGTGAGCGGGCCGTCGTGTTTCAGAGTGTACCGCCTGGCCCCGGTCGCGGCGTCCCAGACGCAGGCGCTGCCGTCGGCCGAGGCCGTGGCCACCGACTTGCCGTCCGGACTGTAACAGACGTGCCGGACCCGCCCCGCGTGCGCCAGCGGCGGGGTGGTCAACCGCGCTTGCTCGTAGTCCCAAAGGTAGGCCTCGTTGCCGTCGGTTCGAGTCAGCACCCGCCGGCCGTCGGGGGAAAAGACGGCGTCACACACTCGGGTAGTGTGGAAGCAAGCCCCGAGCATCTCGGGCATCTCGGCCAGCACGCCGGCGATCCGCGCCCGGTGAATGTCGTCGGCGGCCCGGTCGGTGCGATCCTGCTCCCAGGCCCGGTGGAACCAGAGGAGGGCCGCGGAGGCGTCGCCGGCATCCTGGTATCTCGTCCCGGTCAGGACGTAGAGGCGGATCAGTCGTTTCCGCGATTCCTCGGCCGACTGCTGGGCGGCTATCTGGGAAGCGGTGGCCTGAGCGCTGGCGGCGTTGGCTGCACCCGTGGCTGCTTCCGCGTCACTTCGAGCTTTGTTTGCCTCGCGCTCCCGGGCGACCGCCCGGTCCCGCTCGTGGTCCGCCCGGATGGCGAAGAACGACGCCACCGCGGCCCCGGCGGCGAACACCAGCAGCACCGTGGTCAACAGCGCCGCCACGGTCGGGTTGCGCCGGCACCAGCGCCACGCCACCTCCAGGTTGCCGGCACGTCGCGCCCGGATCGGCCGGTCCTGCAGGAAGCGGCGCAGGTCCTCCGCGAACTCCGCCGCCGACTGGTAGCGCTGCGCCGGGTCGCGGGCGATGGCCTTGAGCACGACGGTTTCCAGGTCGCGCGGCACCGCCGGGTTGAGCGCCCGCGGCCGCGGCGGGTTGGCGGCCAGCACCTTTTCCACCAGGCGGGCGCGGTTGTCCGCCGCGAAGGCGGGCCGCAGCGTCAGCAACTCGTACAGGGTCAGCCCCAGCGCGTACAGGTCGGCGCGGTGGTCGCCCTGGCCGTCGAAGCGCTCGGGGGCCAGGTAGCGCAGGGTGCCGACCACGTCGCCGGCGTGCGTGAGGTCGTCGGCGTCGGCGGCCTTGGCCAGGCCGAAGTCGGTGATCCAGGCGGTGCCGCGCAGGTCGAGCAGCAGGTTGGCGGGTTTGATGTCGCGGTGCAGGATGCCCTGGGCATGGGCGTACGTCAGGCCGTCCGCCGCCTGGGCGCCGATGCGTGCCACTGCTTCCCAGTAATGCCGGCCGCCCTCGGACAGGCTGCCCGACAGGGCCGGCGATGACTGGGCGCGGGGCCGCTGGCGGAGGGCGGGCCGCCGTGGCCGTCGCGCGAACGACCCGGACACCAGGGCCTCGGCCAACTCGGACACGGGCCGCGGCGCCGCCCCGGCCGCCGACTTCTCTTTGAGCCGGCGGACCTCGTCGATGACCGCGTCGAGCGGGTGGCCGTTGATGAACTGCATGGCGTAGAAATGCCGGCCGTCGGCCTCGCCGGTGCCGAAGACCGGGACGATGTTCGTGTGGTGCAGCCGGGCCGCCGCCCTGGCCTCGCGGCGGAAGCGCTCCAGGCGGCGGGGGTCGGCCAGGTGCTCGGCCGGCAGCAGTTTCAGGGCGACGTGCCGGCCCAGCGACTCCTGCACCGCCTCGTAGACGACGCCCATGCCGCCGCGGCCGATGTCGCGCAGGATGCGGAACTCGCCGACGCGGACGGGGTCCGCGGGCGTCGGGGCGGGGTCGAAGTCGTCGGTGGGGTCGGCGAGGTCGGGCTTGAGCTGTTACATCTCGACGAGGGCGGGGAACAGGTCGCGGATTTCCTCGGCGCGGTCGGGCAGCCGCCGGACGTACTCGGTCAGCGACGGCCGCTGGCCGGCGCGGTAGCGGGCGACGAACTCCTCGGCGAGGCGGTCCAGCGGGTCTCGGTCGGCGGATGAGTCGGACATCATCAAGCTCCCGGAGGGCGAATTAAGATTGTACCTGCGCGCGGCTTGTCCCTGTCCACCGAAAAAAATGGCAGGGCCGGCTGCGGACCAGGAGTTGCTCCCCTCCGGTGGGGGTGCCGTAGCCGAGGGTCGCGGCTTGATCCGCACCGCGCCTGCGACCTGGGCAGGCGCTTCTGGCTTTCTCGTCAGCGCAGGACGACCGTGACAGTTCCAGGATGGTCCGGGGGCCCTGCGCCCGCGGGCAACAAGGCGTTCGACATCCAGGGGGCTGGATTTCAGGAGGCCGGTCGCCGGGGTTGACCAGTGTGCCTCACTGCTGGGGCCCGTACAGCGCTCCGGTCCTCTCGACATACGCGCGCAAGCCTATGTGCCCAGTGCGCTCCGGGCTGACACACCGCCTTCAGCGGTTGCCTTTGGCCCTTTCGCGGCTCGATCAGATTCAAAGCCGCTACCACCCGCTCTTATCTAAACGGATGTCATCCTCGGCCCGTGAACACGTACCGAATAACCGCTTCGTCAAGTCAGCGCCAGCCATTTGTGTCCCAGGGGCCGCCGCGCCTGTGGAGCAAGGGCGCCGCTTCTCGACGTGTGAAAAAGATGGCCCCCTTGGCCTCCTTGGCCCCCTTGCTCTGCAAAGCGACGCCACCCAGCGAACCCCAGTGCCTCGGCACGCGAATTGCATCAACGTATATTGATGCCCGAAACAATCGCCGGAAGGAGAGAGAGCCATGCGACAGGTCAAGAACAACCAGGTCGTTGAGGAACCGATGTCCTCGACCACCGACCGCAAGGACAAGACCGACCAGGCGGGCCAGGACGCGACCCGTAGCGTCGGCAAGACGCAGCCGAACCAGCAGAATCAAAACTCCTCGCCGGACGAAGCCGTCAACGAGCAACAGCAGAAGCAATCGAAGCCGGGCCACACCCACGGCCAGGGCTGCGGTTGCGGCTGAACCACCTGAAGACGCTGTGAGCCCCTGGCGGGCGTGTTTCGCACACGGGCCGCCAGGGGCTCGCGGCTTTCCCGCATGACGAAAGGCGGTACCTCATGGCCGACGACGGACGGGCCTTCCCTTTTTTGCGCGTCAACCAGCGACCCGCGAAGCCGCGCACCACCGGCCTGACGGAGATGCGCGGGCCCTATTACACGCCGCTGGGGCCGCGCTATTTGCAGGACATTCTGGAGACGTTCGGCGCCGCCGTGGACATCCTCAAGTTCGCCGGCGGCGCCTTCGTGCTCATGCCGCGCAAGGCGCTTCGCGACCTCATCGACCTGTGCCACCGTCATCAGGTGCTGGTCTCGACCGGCGGCTTCCTGGAGTACGTGCTGCCGCAGGGCGCCGCCGTGGTCGAGCGCACGCTCGGCGAGTGCCGCGACCTGGGCTTCGACATCGTCGAGGTGTCGAGCGGCTTCGTGACGCTGCCGGCGGACGATCTGGTGCGGTTGACGAAGCGCGTGCAGCAGGCGGGGCTGAAGGCCAAGCCGGAGGTCGGCATTCAGTTCGGCGCCGGCGGCGCCACCTCGGCCGAGGCGCTGGCGGCGGAGGGCACGCGCGATGTCGGCAGCGCCGCCCGGCTGGCGCGGCAACACCTCGACGCGGGAGCCGAACTCATCATGATCGAGTCGGAGGGCATCACCGAGAACGTGCACAGCTGGCGCACCGACGCGGTGGCGCGGTTGGTCGAGGCGATCGGCCTGGAACGGCTGATGTTCGAGGCCGCTGACCCGCCGGTCTTCACCTGGTACGTCAAGACCTTCGGCCCCGAGGTCAACCTGTTCGTCGATCACAGCCAGGTCGTGCAGCTGGAGTGCCTGCGCGCGGCATCTGGGGCACGATGGATGTCTGGGGCCGCGTGCTCACGTATAAGCCGTGACGCATGCGTCGGCGGCCCCGGTGTGCGGGCCGTCGCGCGCTTTCTACGATGACGCCAGGTGCGCTTGATCCCAGGTTCCTGGCGGCGAGGTGGAGTGGTGCGGCAAGTCTGGCTGCGACGGGCGTGGGGAACAGCCCAAAATCTGCTGGAGCGGCCGCGCGGCCTCAACTGGGTGGACCCACTGCTGCTGCTCGGCCTGGTCGGCCTGGTCTTCGGCCTCTTCCACCTGAGCCGCGCCTGGACCGCGGAGCCGCGGCCCACCGTCGAGATCGACCTGTCCCCCGCCGCGCTGCCGCTGTACACCTTCTTCTCATTGATGCGCGGCCTGCTGGCCTACGTGCTGTCGCTCGGCTTCACGCTGGTCTACGGTTACTGGGCGGCGCGCGACGCCCGGGCCGAGCGTGTGCTGATCCCACTGCTCGACATCCTGCAAAGCATTCCCGTGCTCGGCTTCATGCCCGGCCTGGTGCTGGCGCTGGTGGCGGTGTTCCCCGGCAGCAACGTCGGCCTGGAACTGGCGGCGGTCATCATGATCTTCACCGGCCAGGCGTGGAACATGACCTTCAGCTTCTACCATTCGCTGCGCAGCCTGCCGGCGGACCTGCTCGAAGTGGGCCGCGTCTACCGCTTCGGCTGGTGGCGGCGCTTCCGCTGGATCGAACTGCCCTTCTCGACGCTCGGCCTGGTCTGGAACAGCATGATGAGCATGGCCGGCGGCTGGTTCTTCCTGATGATTAACGAAGCGTTCCGCCTCGGCAACCGCGACTTCCGGCTGCCCGGCGTCGGCTCGTACATGAGCGTCGCGGTTGAGCGCGGCGACGTGCCGGCCATGCTGTGGGCGATTGTGGCGATGACGCTGATGATCGTCCTGCTCGATCAGCTGCTGTGGCGGCCGGTGGTCGTCTGGGCCCAGAAATTCCGGGTCGAGGAGGGCGGCGACCAGGAGGCGCCGTCAGCGTGGTTCCTGGACTGGCTGCGGCGCTCGCGCCTGGTGGCCGCGGCCCGCGGGCTGCTGGCCCGGCTGTGGGCCGAGCCGACCGGGAAGCCGGCGGACGCGCAGCCGGTGCATCTACCGCAGCGGACGGACGCCGGCGCGTGGGCGGGGTGGCTGTCGCTGACGGTCCTGGCGGCGTTGCTGGCGGCGCTGGCGTGGGGAGCCTGGCTGCTGCTGGGGATCCTCGGCGACGTGACGCTGGCGGCGTGGGGCGAACTGGTCGTCGCGGCCCTGTGGACGCTCGGCCGCGTGCTGCTCTCGACGGCGCTCGGCACGCTCTGGGCGCTGCCGGCCGGGCTGGCGATTGGGCTGTCGCCACGGCTGGCGCGGGCGCTGCAGCCGGTGGTGCAGGTGCTGGCGTCGTTCCCGGCGCCGATGCTGTTTCCGCTGGTGATCGCAGTCCTGACCTGGGCGGGCGTCGCCCTCAACTGGGGCAGCATCGTGCTGATGCTGCTGGGTACGCAATGGTACATCCTGTTCAACGTCATCGCCGGCGCCATGGCGGTGCCGGCCGACCTCAAGGAGGCCGCGCGCAGTTACCGCATCACCGGCTGGCGGCGTTTTCGGATGCTGTACCTGCCGGCGGTCTTTCCGTACCTGGTCACCGGCTGGGTGACCGCTGCGGGCGGCGCCTGGAACGCCAGCATTGTGTCGGAGTACGTGACGTTCCGCGGCGAGATCCACGAGGCCAACGGCCTGGGGGCGCAGATCAGCGCCGCCGCCGCCGCGGATTTTCCGCGGTTGACGGCCAGCATCCTGGTGATGTCGGTGCTGGTGGTGGCCTTTAACCAGACGGTCTGGCGGCGCTGCTACCACCTGGCGGAGGAGCGCTTTTCGCTGACGCGCTAAGAACTCGTGGACCAGTTGATAGACTCGGTAGCAAGAATCCGCGTAAATCTCTTTTAGGCCAGGCCCTTGCAAGTCCTGCTGTGCGGGCCACACCAGGTCAGTCACCCCGAGCTGGCGTAGTTCCGCCAGGGCTGCCGCCCGCTGGCCCTCCTTCAGCAGTCGCTGCACCGCCTCCGCCCGCCGCAACCGGTCCCGCCAGGCGATCACCTCCACGTCCTTGTAAGGGATGGCCTTGAAATCCACGTAAATCGGTACGCCGGCATACAGCCGAAAGCGCTGCAGGTCCAGCGGGATCACGCTCACGTCCTGCCGCTTCTTCGCGAGCGGCCGGAAATCGCTCGACGACGAACCGCGCGTGGCCGCCACCAGGTCCGGCACGCGGACGGGCACGAAGTACACCTGCCCCGGCTCACGGTTGCGCCGCACGAAGTCCATCACGCCCTCTTCCTCCTGGCCGGTGTGGAACGCCAGCCGGCCGACGCTGATCCAAACGCCGCCGGCCGCCAGCGCGACGACGGCCGCGGCGGCGAGGGTTCGCGCGAATGGCCCACCCAGGGGCAGGGCCGGGACGGCGACCACGCGCGTGAGGACCACCGCCGTGGCGACGGGCACCAGCACGGCGGACATGCGCCAGGGGAAGAGCAGTGCCAGGGTGTCGTTGCCGGTTAGCGCCTGGGCCGCGGTCAGCAGCAACATCAGCACATACGGGACGGCCAGGACGGTGAACAGCCGCGTCCGCCAGACCAGGGCCAGCGCCACAGCGATCCAGACGAGTTGCAGCCCGGCGATCGGGTCGAGCCAGAGGTCCGGCCGGGCGTGGTGCGGAATGCGGACATTGACGAGGATGGCCTGCGCCTCGGCGAACGTCTCGGGCGTGGTCGGGCCGAAGGTGAGCAGGGCATGAGCGACAACCGGCGCGACCAGCAGCAGAGCCAGGGCGCCCAGCCCCAGCGCCGGACGGAGGCGGCCCTGCTGGAGGTAAGCCGTCATGAACCCAAGGGTGAGCAGGGCTCCGGGGAGCAGGTACGTCGCGTGGACCGTGGCGGCGAGGGCGATGCAGATCACGGCCAGCACGGGCCGGCCGCGGACGAACAGGGCGATGGCCGCCACCAGCAGGACGCCGAACACGGACGGCTGGAACATGGGGCCGAGCAGGTACTGCCCGGCGACACCGGTTTGCAGATACCAGACATAATCCCAGCCCAGCCAGTGATAGCCGGCCCAGCGCACCGCGGCCGCGTGGACGGCGACCAGCAGGGCGAGGAAGACGGGCCAGCGTCGGGCCGCCGTCTCGGGACCGGCGACCGCGGCGAACAGGCCGAGCAGGGCGGCGGCGTAGACGACCAGGAGCAGGCCGTGGTAAAGGTGGAACACCCACGGAGACAGGAAGCGGGCGGTCACGGCCACCAGGGCACTGAAGCAGGGAGTCGGATCGAGCGTGTTGGCCAGCCAGTCCTCGCGCAGCAGGACGTGGCTCGGCGCACCGCTGTCGGCGAGGCCGTGCAGGAAATACTGATTCTGGTTGGAATAGTACAGCGGTGCCTGGCCGTAGGCGGCCGCGAAGGCCCCGGTCCCGAGCAGAAGCAGCAGGACGGTGCGGGCGGCGCGAGGGGTCGGGTTGGTCATGGGAATCCGCAACGGTGTGGGTCCGTAGGCGCCGGGGTTCGAGGCGGATTGCATTGCGCCAGTGCACACACACAATTGCTTTCGTACCACCGCGGGCCGGTTCGGCAAGTCCCGCTCCCTCAGCGGCGTTGTGGATATCCTGAACCTGCACGTCGCCGGCGGTGTCGTGAGGATAATACGGCAGCGCCTTGGCGGTTCTTGGTTCTGGTCGGAGCCCGAGCGCCAGTGCTCCGACCCCTGTGGGGTTGGTTCGGAATCGATCACTGACGGGAAGACCGGGAAAGAGAGGTCACTTTTGCTTGCCAGCCTCGACGCGGACATCCCAGATCAGCACGTTGCCGTTTGAGTAGCCGGACGCCACCCTAGCGCCGTCAGGGGAAACGGTCAAGCAAGTCACCAGAGTCGGGCCCGTAAAGGTCTTCACGATGGATCGCTTCGCCGCCTCGAAAGCACACACGCGCCCGTCCATCAACGCAAACCAAACGACTTTGCCATTTGGGGCGAAGGCCAACTGAGTTATCTCATCGCGCTCCGGCAAATCCCAGGAGAACTGGGATTCGCCACCCGGCCAACTGTGGAACACCAGGGCCGGGGGACGTTTGGCGACGCCAGCCATGCGCGGTGCCCGATAGCCAACGCATACCTTGTGGGAAGGAGCAACCGCGAAGCGATCCGGACCGTCCCCGATGGAATCGACCTTGGCCAACAATTTTCCATTGATCACATTCCAAAGTCGCAAGGTGCCGGCGTCGTCGCGCGCCGCCACTTGGCCGTTGTCGGCGAATTCCAGACCGCGCGGGTTGAACCCATGTTTTTCCAGTTTTTGTAAAGGGTTACCCGTCGCCCGTTCCCAGACGCGTAGATACCCGCTAGAGTTCGCACCTGCCAAACTTTTGCCGTCTGGGGACAGGGCAAGTCCGAGATAGGCTTGCTCATACTTCTCGCCAAAACGAGTAAGCTTGTTACCGGTGTTGGTATCCCAACTGAGCACGGGCACCTGATAATCCAAACCCGCGGAAAAAAGGGCTTTGCCGTCCGGGCTGAGTAGCAGGCAAGTGACACCGCGATTTTGCGCCTCAAGACGACGCAATTCACGCCCCTGGCGCACATCCCACAAGCGGATGGAACCGTCCTTGCTCCCCGTCCACATTTGAGTACTGTCCGCGGTGAAGCAGGCCGTAGGCACTTCCGAAAGATGCCCTTCATCGGCCCGTGAAACCGGCTGGCCCGTCTCCGCATCCCAGATGCGGACAACGCCGTTTCTACATACCGCCGCTACCTTCTTCCCATCGCTGGAGTACTCTAATCCCTGGATTTCCAAACCGGGCCTGGGAGTAACGCGAAGTTTCTGTTGCGCCTTAACATCCCACCATTCCAGGGTTCCGGCGAAACCATCTCCACATACCAAGCGAGAGCCATCAGGAGACAAGGCCACGGGTCCGGTGGCAGAGGTTTTCAGGCGCGCTATCTCTTTCATGTCAGGCAATTCCCAAACGACCACGACGGAAGCTTTATCTGCCCTCCCCCCTGCGGCCAAGAATTTTCCATTCTGAGAGGTCGCCAAAGAACGGACAGATGGCCCAACAATCTTTTTTTTCTGGCGCCCTGAAGGGATGTGGAACAGGCGAACAGCGCCGTCGTCGCTACCAGCAGCCACGAACTCTTTGGAAATTGCCAGTTTGTCTTTCCGAGTGGTCTGGGTGACAAACTCTCGGATGGTTTTATCCTTGTCAACTTGGCACATCCCAAGATGCCCGCTCCACGAGACTGCAACCAACACGTTGCCCCCAGGAGTGAATCGGGCTGAATAAAATTTGTCCGAGTTGATGACTGCAGAAAGACGCTCGGGGGGGCCCTTCAGATTGGAGGGGAACAGAAAAACGCTGCCTTCATGAACGAAAGCTACCGTCTTTCCGTCTCCCGAGACAGACAACGCAGGGTGGACAGCACCAGGCAAACTGACAGCTCCTGTTGGATTCTTGAGCACGACCGGAAAAGCGGACTCATGCCGGACATTTCCTGTCGCCACATCAAACACTCTGAGTTTGCCCCCACTATCAGACACAATCTTGGAGCCGTCAGGAAAGATCGCAAAGCTCCTTGCGAAACCTCCCGGGGAAAAGCGAACCGTCCCCAGCCGCATGAGTGCGCCGGGAGGCAACGGATCCTGATGGCGATCTATTTGTCCCATGGGTTGGTCCGGCTGGGCAGATTTTATTGTCTGCAGTTCCGTGAGTCCGGCAACTCCGATCAGCAGTGCGAGGGAAACCCATCTCATTGTGCGGGACAAACATGATGCCATAAAACACCTCAATGCTCCATCGGTTCAAGGCAGTCAGGGATGGGTAGCTTCGGGGCCGATCTACCAGCCCGACGACTTTCAAGAACTCGCCGCGATACTCGGCCAGTACTGATATCGATGACTGCCTTACACCCGAACCGCAAGGGCGCCCAATCTCGACGTATGAAAAAGTTGGCTCCCTTGGCTCCCTTGGCTCCCTTGCTGTGGCTATCCATGCCAGCGGAGGACGGGCGATGCCACCCGTGCGGAGCGCCTACTTGACCAGCTTCAACACGCGGTCGTTGTTGCTGTCCACGATGTACAGCTCGCCCGCCGGGCTCACGTAGACGCCGTGCGGTTCGTTGAACTGCGCCTGCAGTGGCGGCCCGTCGCCGCCCTGGCTGCCCTTCTTGCCGGTGCCGGCGACGCGCACGATGGTCCCGTCCTTGACGACGTACTTGCGGATGACATGGTTGGCCGTGTCCGCGATGATGACGTTGCCGTCGCGGTCCATGCACAGGTGCTTCGGCCCGTTCAGCGTTGCCTTGAGCGCCGGGCCGCCGTCACCGCTCAGGCCCGCCTTGCCGGTGCCCGCCACTGTGCGAATCTTGCCGGCCGCGTTCACCACCCGCAGTGCGTGGCCGCCGCGCTCCAGGATGTAGACGTTACCCTTATCGTCCACCGTCACCGCGCGCGGATCGACCAGCGGCGCCGCCTTCGCGTCGGCGCCGTCCGCCGGTACGCCCTTCTTGCCGTTGCCGGCCACCAACCGCACCACCCCGGTGGCCAGATTCAGCACCCGCACACGGCGGTTGTCCAGGTCCGCCAGGTACAGGTTCTCGCCCCTGGGATCGAGGGTGACGCAGTAGATGCCGCCGAACTGCGCCTTGACCGCCGGGCCGCCGTCGCCGCCGTAGCCCTTGACGCCGGTGCCCGCCACGGTTGCGATGATGCCCGTCTTGCCGTCGATCCTGCGCACCTTGTTATTCCAGGTGTCGGCGACATAAATGTCGCCGGCGGGGGTGACGGCCAGGTTGTGCATGCCGTTGAAGGTGGCGCGCAGCGCCGGGCCGCCGTCGCCGCCGGCGCCCTTCTGACCGGTGCCGGCGACGGTCGCCAGCAGTCCCGTTTTGTCGATCTTGTGGACGCGGCCGCCGTTCAGCTCGACCAGGTAGGCGTTGCCGGCGCGGTCGAAGTCGATGCCGAACGGTGTGACCAGCTTGGCCTGCGTCGCCGGCGCCGGCTCGCCGCGCCTGTCGCCGCCGCCAGCCACACGCACGAGCCTGTCCGCCCGCGTCGGTGCCACCACCGTCAGCGCCAGCACCACCGCCAGCAGCCCTTGACCCATCCTGTGCATGGCCCGCTCCCTTCCGAAACGTGAGGCGATTGCCTGGGGTTCTCGCTCCATCTTAATCGCCGGGGCCCATCGGTCAACCTGGGGCGGTTGTGCCGGCCGCGGCAGGCGCGGCCCACCGGCGCGGCGACATTTATTATTTCTAAGCAAGTTGGCCCCGCTGGCGGTCGATAATTCTCCCTGGAACACTCAGCCGCCCCCCAGGGCAAAGGAGGTGCCACGGTGGCGCGTGAATTGAACGTCCTGGCCTTGATTAAGGGGCAAGAACGCTACATCTTCGTCTATGATGACGAGAGCCGGTCGGAGTTGATCGATGCCTTCCGCGATCACGCCGCCGACCCGCGGCTGAGTTTCAACTGGTTCGACGCGGCGGTGCTGACCGACAAGGCTCGCGCCCAGGCGGCCGCCGTGGACGCCGAGGCCGACGCGGCACCGCTGCCCTCGACCCGCCGCCTGTGACCGCCCACCAAGGACCGCAGCATGGATGAGGCACTGGCCGAATTCCTCCGCCACCTGGCTCTGGAAAAAAATGCCTCGCCGAACACCGTCAAGTCCTATCGCGAGGACCTGACGCAGGCGCTGGGCTTTTTCCGCACCCGGTTGGGGGACCGGTCGGCGGCCGTGTCGGCGCTGACGACCCGGCTGCTGCGCGCCTACACCGTCTGGCTGCACGAACAGGGCTACGCCAAAACGACCATCGCCCGCCGCATTGCCTCAGTGCGGGCGTGGTGCCGGTTCCTGTGCCGGCAGGGCGTGCTCAGCGCCAACCCCGCCGACGGCCTGCGCGGCCCGCGTCAGGACAAGAAACTGCCGCACTTCCTCGCCCAGGGGGAGATTACTCGCCTCCTCGAAGCGCCTGGCAGTGCGACACCGCTGGCCCTGCGCGACCGGGCCTGGCTGGAGACGTTGTACTCCGCCGGGCTGCGCGTCAGTGAGCTGACGGGCCTGAACCTGGCCGACCTGGACCTGGACGCCAGCCTGACGACGGTGCGCGGCAAGGGCCGGCGTGAACGGCTGGCCATCCTGGGCCCGAACGCCGTGCAGGCGCTGCGGGACTGGCTGGCGGTGCGCGGCCAGGTGGGCGTGCGACCCGACGGCTTCCGGCCGCGCGGGGCACAGGATGCGGTGTTCCTGAACAAGAACGGCACCCGGTTGACGGCGCGGAGCGTCGGCCGGCTATTAGAGAAGTACCTCGCCCAGGTAGGGCTGGACCCGCGCACCAGTCCGCACACGCTGCGGCACAGTTTCGCGACGCATCTGCTCGATAACGGCGCGGACATCCGCAGTGTGCAGGAATTGCTCGGCCATCGCAGCCTGGGCACCACGCAAATTTACACTCATGTGACCACGCAGCGGTTGCGCGATCACTACCAGAAGGCTCATCCACGCGCCTGAGTTATTAGTCATGAGTCATGAGTCATTAGTCATTAGTTGGCCAAAGTAATTGTAGGTTCTCGGACCCGGTTCAAGCCAACTAATGACTAATGACTAATGACTAATGACTCAGCTGGAGACACGTATCGGCCAACCCCTTCCTGATTTGACAGCTCCAAGGATCACGACCATGCGTACCCCACTTGTCGGCTGCCTCCTCGCCTTGTCCCTCTCGTTGCTGGCGCCCGAGTTGGTTGACGCACAGGACGTGAAGTGGCGTAGCGACTACGCCAGCGCCCGCCGCGAGGCGGAAGCCAAGGGGCTGCCGCTCGTGCTCGACTTCGGCACCGCCGGCTGCGGCTATTGCGTCAAGATGGATCTGACCACCTTCCGCGATGAGTCCGTCATCAAGGCGATGAACGAGAAGTTTATCCCGCTCAAGATCGACGCTGACAAGGAGCCGAACCTGGCGCAGTTGCTGAACATCCGGGTCTACCCGACCGTGGTGCTGGCGGCGCCGGACGGCAAAATCCTCGGCCAAATGGATGGCTACTACGACGCCAACCGCTTCTACGAGAACCTGCAGCGTGCCCTGGCCATGGTCGCCAACCCCGACTGGATGTTGCGCGACTATCGCGAGGCCATGAAGGCGCGCGACAAGGGCGACTGCGCTCGCGCCGTGGCGCTGCTGCGAACCATCCTGGAAGACAACAAGGGCCGGCCCGTACAACAGCACGCCGAGAAGTTGCTGAAGGAACTGGAGCAGCAGGCCGTGGCCCGGTTGGGGCAGGCGAAGCATCTGCACGAACGGGGCCAGACGGCGGAGGCGATGGACACCTTGACGGTGGTGGTGCGCGACTACGCCGGCACGGCGCCGGCGCGGGATGCGGCCGAACTGCTCCGCGTGCTGGCGAAGAACCCGGAAGTGCGAACCGCCCAGCAGGGCCGACGGGCGGCGGACCTGCTGGCGCAGGCGAAGAAGGATTTCGAGGCGCGGCAGTTCCTGGCGTGCATCGAGCGTTGCGAGACGCTGACCGCCAGCTACGGCGACCGGCCGGAGGCGGCCGAGGCGATGGAGATGGTCACGGCCATCAAGAATAACCCGGAGTGGATCGCGACAGCGTGCGAGAGCCTGAGCGACCGGCTCGGCACGCTGTACCTGGCCCTGGCGGAGACCTGGGTCAAGAAGGGGCAGGCGCAGCAGGCGGTGCTGTGTCTGGAGCGTGTCGTCCGTGTGATGCCGGGCTCGCGGCACGCGGAGGTGGCGCAGGTGCGGCTGACGCAACTGCGCGGCGACCTGATCCAGAGTTCGACTTCGCAGAAACAGTAAAACAAGACCAATCACGAAAACACGAAAAAGACAATAAATGAGGTTGTCTTTTTCGTGTTTTCGTGATTGGTCTTGTTTTCTTCTGCGCTAAGTCGCCAACCGCGCCAGGGCCGCCGCGTGCAAGCGGCCGTTGCTCGCCAGCAGCCCGTGCCGCTGCCACGCTCCGGCCAGGCCGTAGCGCAACGCCTCACCGCGGATGCCCGTGACCCTACCGCCCGCCTCCGTCACCAGAATGTGCCCCGCGCAGATGTCCCAGTCGTGGAAAGCGTCGTAGGTATTGAGGTACAGGTCCGCCTCGCCGCGTGCCACCAGCGCCAGCTTCAGGCCCGCGGAATACGTCTCGATCACGCGCGCCGGCCGCAACTGCTGCACCCGGGACGACACCTTGCCCGGCGTCGAATGGCTCTGTGTCAGCGTCGCGGCGCTCAGGTCAGCGACCGCGCTGACGCGGCAGGCTTCCTGGGCCTGGTTGCCGTCTCGCTTCCAGCAGCCCTGGCCGCGCACCGCGCAGGTCAGTCGGCCGCCTACCGGCTCCAGTACCAGGCCCAGTCCGATCTCTCCGTCCTCGACGAAACCAATCATCACGGAAAACTCGCCGTTCTTGCGGGCGAAGCCGCGCGTGCCGTCGATCGGATCGACGATCCACAACCGCCGGCCGGTGTGCTCCGCCTCGCTGAGCGTGCTGGTGGCCTCCTCGGCGCACAGGGCGTCGGCGGGGAACGCCTGCCGCAGGTGCTTCAGGATGATTTCCTGCGAGAGCCGATCCGCGTCCGTGGTGAGGCCGGCCGGGGCTTCGGGGATGACCTGGAAGCGAGCGTAGCTCTCCAGCAGTGCCGTGCCCGCGGCGCCAGCCGCGGTCAGGGCGACTTCCAACTCGCGCTCGTACATGGTGAACTCGTTGGGAATCTTTGCTCCCCTCTCCCCCGAAGGGGCAAGGGGAGAAGGATGCTAGGGGCCTGTCTTGCCAACGGTGGTCGCCGCCGGCGTGCTGCTGTTCAGGGCGGCGAACTCGTTGAACTCCAGGTATTGCAGGTGGCGGTACAGGTCGTTCTGCGCCAGCAGTTCCTTGTGCTCGCCCGCCGCCTCGATGCGGCCGTTGATGAGCAGGAACACCCGGTCGCAACTGCGGATCGTGGACAGCCGGTGCGGCAGGAAGATCGTCGTGCGGCCCGGCAGGATGCGCGCGAAGGTGTCGTCCAGCAGCGACTTGGTGTCCTCGTCCAGCGGCGCCGTCGGCTCCTCGACCACGAACAGCGCCGGGTCGCGCAGGATCGCCCGCGCCAGCGCGACGCGGAACATCTCACCGTGCTTGAGCGAATGGCCCATCTCGCCAATCGGTGTTTCGTAGCCCTGCGGCAGTTTCTGGATGAACTGGTGCGCGTGGGCGATCTTGGCCGCCTCGATGATGCGCGGCAGCGTGAACGCCGGGTCGCCGCAGCCGATGTTGTTGGCCACGGTGTCGTTGAACACCAGGTTGTGCTGTAACACCACCGCGATCTGCGCCCGCAGCGAGTCCAGCGTCACCCAGCGCAGGTTCTTGCGGTCGATGCGGATCTCGCCGCTGGTCGGGTCCAGGAAGCGCGGCAGCAGGTACACCAGGGCCTGCTTCTCCATGTCGTCGGGGCCGACCAGGGCGACGCGCTGGCCGGCCTGGATGGTCAGGCTGACGCCCTGCAGCAGCTTGCGGCCGGTGCCCGGTTCGTTGAGCGTGACGTTGTCGAACTCCAGCTGCTTCGCCAGCGCCGGCAGGAATTCCGCCTCGGAACCCTGGCCGACGCCGCCGGGCCGGTCGAGGAAAGCGAACAGCACGATGGCCGACTCGCGGGCGCGCCGCAGGTAGCGACGATGCTCCAGCCAGTTGGCCACCGGCCAGTACAGGCTCACCAGCGCCGTCGCCAGCACCAGCCCCGCCGTGACGCCCAGCTGGCCGCTCAGCACCACAATGCCGGCGACATAGAGCAGGATCAGCGCCGCCAGCACGCCCATGAACACCAGCAGCGGCCGATAGATCGCCTCGCCGAGGTAGCGGCGCCGCTGCGCGGCGCTGTAGCGGGCCATCTGCCGCTCGATGCGCGCCTGGTTGAACACCTCCATCAGGTAGACCTTCACCAACCGCATGATCATCAGGCTTTCCTGGATCAGCGCCAGCTGGTCGGCGGCACGGTGGGAGTCGCGGCGGCCCTGGCGGCGGACGTACGCCGCGATCTGGCCGCCGAACAGCCACACCAGGATGGCGAACAGCAGGAACGCCAGCGCCAGCAGGAAATTCAGCGTCAGCGCGAACAGAAACAGCAGCACGAACTTGACCGGCTCACGGAAAACGACCGTCAGCCAGGTGTACAGCCCCTCGTGGACCGCCTCCAGGTGCCGCGTCGCCACGCCGACCGCCTCGCTCGGCCCCAGGGCGCGGAAGGCCAGCGTGCCCAGGCGGTACGTCTGGTGGTAGACCGCCCGCCGCAACCGCGTCGCCGCCGCCGTCGTCGCCAGCGCCGCCGTGTACTGGCTGGTGAACATCAGGCCGCCGCGCACCAGCGCCAGCACAATCGCCACCACCAGCAGGCCCGTCAGGAAGGTGAAGTAGCCCTGCGCCCACATCCAGGGGTTCCAGCTGGCGAGCCAGCTAATCAGGTGGCCGTCCAGCCGGTGCTCCGTGCGCACCACCAGGCTGAGCACGCCCAGGCCCGTCACATCGCGGAACAACGCCTCGTCGGCGCCGACGTTCTTGACCTGCTTCGCGAACCCCTTCCGATACTGCTCGGCGGCGTCGGCGCCCACACGCTCATCCAGCAACCGGTTGACGTGGATGCGCCAGAGCAGTTCCAGCCGATAATCCTGCTCGCGGGCGTTCAACTTTTTGGGGTTGACCAGGCAGAGCTGGGTGAATTCCTTCAACTGGGCGGCGTCCCTGATGCCGAGGTCGCGGAGTGTGTCGGCCACCTGCGATTCGGTAGCCTGGAATTCGGCCTCGCGGAACTTCTCCTGCTCGGCGGGCAGCAGTTGCTGGTAGGCGGTGATTTCGCCGCGGTTGACGGTCAGATCGACGTACAGCCCCAGGACGATGAGCAAAGCGACGTACACGACGGCGGTGCCGACCGCGGCAGACAGCGCCGCCCACTTGGCCACAGGGTGGTAGTTGAGAAAACGCAGGGCGCGTGAGAAAGCGGCACGTTCCACGCGGCGAAACCCTCTTAAGCGAGGTCACGGTCTTCAAACAGGATCAGCCCGAACAGCAAGGCGACCCCGGTATAAAGCAAAGCGTACAGTGTGACGGTGACCGTGTACAGAGCGAACTCCGTGGGCGGCAGCGGTGTATCGCGGACGATGGCCGGCCCCAGGCTGAAATGCTCCAGGCCCGGCAGCACCGTGTCGAACACCTGCGCCATGAACGACACCAGCTTGAGCTTGTTCGCCGACACGGCGGTCAGGATCGGCGTCAGGTGGCCAAGGAAGTAGAAGAAGACGCAGACGGGGATGTTCACGACCATGGGCAGGCGCGTGGCCAGGGCAACGGCGATGGCCACCAGCACCATGACCTGGCAGAAGATGATGGTCAACTTGGGCAGGGCGCGGCCGGCGTCGTGAATCCACAGCAGCGTGCCGCGAAACAGGTCGCGGACCTCGCCGGCGGAAGTGTAATCGTTGACGGCGTTCACCACCCAGGCCGGATCGGGCGGCTTCTCCACGAGGAAGCCGGGATCGAACGTCGCCTTGAAGTGCAGCATCCACACCAGCCACCAGCCCAGGAGCGTCGCCATCACCAGCGACGCCAGCAGGATGCCGAGGAATTTGCCCAGCAAAAACTGCCGCCGCGACACCGGCTTGCTCATGAGCGTGACCGCCGTGCGTCCCTCGATCTCCTCGCTGATGGACGTGCTGGCCGCGATGACTCCGAAGATCACCGACGCCAGCATCGTCAGGTCGAACTCCAGTTCCTCGACCATCTTGAAGTCTTCGCCGAGCGTGAAGTAGGGCAGCAGCGTCACCACGCCCATGAGGAAGCCGGCCGCCAGGAACAGCAGCCAGAACATTGGCTGCCGCAACCCCTCGCGGAAGGCCGCCAGGGCAACGCCGCCGCCCTTGGGCCAGGCCTTCAACACCACCCAGAACACGACGACGAAAAAGTCCGCGATCAGCTGCAGGTGCAGCACGGACATGTAAATGCGGCCCCAGAAGACCAGTCCCTGTTCGGCGCTGCTGCCGTTGAGCACGAACGCCTCCGCCAGGCCCAGACCCAGCAGGGCGGCCACGAACCAGCCCCAGAACACGGGCTTGACGATTTGAGAGCGGATCAGCCGCAGATCGAGGACGCTGAACCAGACCAGCGCCGCCAGCACCTGAAGCAACGTCAACCCGACGCCGACCGCCAGGAGAGTCAGGAATGAATTCGTCATGATGAATGCGTGTCAGTCAGAGCGGACGGATGTCTCAGCCACCGGTATGGTATGCGGCGCCGGCGGATGTGGCCACTCTTCCGTGGTGCAGGCATGCCGCCTGGCGTTCCGGGCGCGATGGGTGCCTCCGGGACGGATGGCGATCCCGAGGGACGGCGTTGCCGGAACGCCAGGCGGAACGCCGCCCGCGCAGGGGCAGGCCGTCACCGCACCGGCGCCGCTGCCTGCACTACGTCGCGGCGGCCCTCAAGGTTCATGGCGGTAGCCGGGTTGGGCCGCCCAGCGCAGCTTGTCGCGCAGCGTCTGGTAGAAACTGTGGCCGGGCACCTTGACCAGGCCGAAGGTCACGGGGGCACGGCGGATGGTGACGCGGTGCCGTGGCGTCAGCGTCAGTGTTTCCTGGCCGTCGATGATGAGCACTGCCCGGGCGCCGTCGCCGGGCAGCGCGATGTTGAAGGTGCGGGCCGCCGATTCGACCACCGGGCGGAACGTCAGCGTGTGCGGGCAGATCGGCGTGATGACGAAGGCGTCCAGGTCCTGGGCCAGGATGGGACCGCCGGCCGACAGGCTGTGGGCGGTTGAGCCGATGGGTGTGCTGACGATCAGGCCGTCGCCACGGAAGCGCGTCACCGCGTCGCCGTCAATGGCCAGTTCCAGGTCCAGGATGGGGAACGGCGGCAGCGTGTGAAAGACCACCTCGTTGAGGCCGAGAACGGTCACCGGCGGCAGACCGTCGGGGTCGTCGATGGTGCATTCAAACATGATGTGGCGCGTGACGTGGAAGTTGCCGCGCAGCACCTGCGTGAAACACTGGCGCAGCTGGTCGGGGTCCAGGTCCGCCAGGAAGCCGAGGCGGCCAAGGTTGACACCGAGCACCGGCACCTGACGGTAGGCCATCTGCCGCGCAGCGCGCAGGATGGCGCCGTCGCCGCCGAGCACCAGTGCCACGTCGGCAGGCGGGACGCCGGTCAGGTCCTGCTCGCGCAACAGGTCGTAGACGACGATCTCGCAGCACTGCTGCCGCAAGAACGGCAGCAGTCGCTCCGCCTCCGCGGTGACGCCGGGACGCTGCGCGTTGCCCAACAGGTAGAGTTTCATGCAGAGATTATAGCGACCGGCTGGCTTCGCGGGGGTAAAGGGCGGCGGCGAGACCGCCGGAGCCAGGGGGCCAAGGGCAGGGCTTCCAAGGTGATGCCGCGCCCCAGAGTAGCTTAGCGCGGTTTGCAGGTGCGTGTAGCGGGTAGTAGGTCCGGCGAGCCGAGCCGGACCCGCAGCGGGTGCCGCTCGGCTCGCGGCACCTACCCCAGACCGCTACACCCAACCGCAATCCGCTTTAGTCGGCGGTCCAGTTTTTGGGTCCACTATAGTCTCCTGGTCAAGCACCCTGATCGGACAGGCACCCAGATGGTTGTAGCCGGCGGTATGCAGCGGATACCGGGTAAGGCAGTTAGTATTCCGGGAAAAAGCGCTGCTGATACAAAAGCACTCCACCTCGTGAGCGAGCACTTGTCAGCAACGCTCGTTACGCGCGTTGGTCACCTCGACCGGAGCAACCAGGGTGATGTGCGCAACCTGCTCCGGTCCGACACGCCGAAGCAATGTGGGGCGAAGCGGTCAGAATGATGGTTTTCTGATCCGCCATTGGCTCGTCAGCCGGTGTTTAGAGTTCGGCCGCGAGTTCGCGCGTGAGCTGCGCGGCGGGCACCTCCTTGCACCCGCTGGCATTCTGGCCTGACCAGAGCGGTGAGAAGTCCCCATTGCCCAGACTCTCGGCCTTCCCACGCAAGGGTGCGACGGCAGTGGCGGCCAGCGGGAAAGCGGGGGCCACGCTGCTCAGCGGGCCGACCTCCCGGATGAGCCGGTTGACGATCCCGCGCCGGTCGGCCGGTGAACACGTTCGTCAGGGCGGTGTGGCGGGCGGCCGCGCTCTGCAGCGCGGCGCGGTGGAGCGCGCCGGTGGTGGCCTCGGGGCAGAGCAGGTACGCGGTGCCGACCTGCACGCCGGCCGCCCCGAGCGCCAGCGCCGCCCGCACGCCGTTCGCGTCCGCGGTCCCGCCCGCGGCGATCACCGGCACCTTCACGGCCCGCACGATCTGCGGCACGAGCGCGAGCGTGCCGACCTGGGTGGTCACGTCGTCTGACAGGAACATGCCCCGATGGCCACCGGCCTCAACGCCCTGGGCGATGACGGCATCGACCCCACGCCTTTCGAGCCAGCGCGCCTCCTCGACGGTCGTCGCCGAGGAGAAGACCTTCGCCCCCCAAGCCCGCACCCGGGCGAGCAGTTCGTCCGACGGCAGGCCGAAATGAAAGCTCACCACGGCGGGCGTGAATTCGCTGAGCACGTCGGCGGCCTCAGCACTGAAGGGCAGGCGAACGCCCCCGGCGGGAATCGTACTCACGTCGAGTCCGAACTCCCGGTAGTACGGCGCGAGCGCCGCGCGCCACGCCGCCTCGCGTTCGGGGCTGGGCGTGGGCGGCGCGTGGCAGAAGAAGTTCACGTTGACCGGCCTGTCCGTCCGTACCCGGATCTCTGCCAGTTCCTTGCGCAGCGCGTCCGGGCTGAGCATGGCGCACGGGAGCGAGCCCAGTCCCCCGGCGTCGGACACGGCGATCGCCAGCGCGCTGCCCTGCACCCCCGCCATGGGCGCCTGAATGATCGGCAGGCGGACGCCGAGATTCCCAAGTAACTTGTGCATCCATCACCTCCCGGTCGCGCGGCGGTGGGTTTTTTGCTTTTCTTGCGACAAGGCCGTCGCCATCGAGTATCGTTGACTATTGTAAAACCGCCTGACCGTCGAAGCCAGCCGTCGAGTCCTCGCCACCCGACTTCCAGGGATGCTAACATGAACCGTCCGTTCGAAGCCAAGCCATCGTCCAACCTGCTCTCGCGCCGTCAACTCCTCCAGGCCGGGGGGATCGGCGCCCTGACGATGGCCTTGCCGGGGATGGTGGCGGCCCGTGTCAACGCGAACCAGCCGCCGCGGGGCAGCGCGGCCGAGAAGTCGTGCATCTTCGTCCTGCTGTGCGGCGGCCCGAGCCACCTCGACACGTGGGACCTCAAGCCGAACGCGCCCGCCGACATTCGCGGCCCGTACCGGCCGATCGCCACGGCCGTCCCGGGCATGCGCATCAGCGAACTGCACACGCGCCTCGCACCCCTGACGCAGCATTTTGCGCTGATCCGCTCGATGACGCACGTCGGCAACATCAGCAACCACTTCGACGCCATGCACCACCTCCTCAGCGGCCAGGCGGGCGCGCCGGCGGATGCCCCCTACCTCGGTGCCATTCTCTCCCGGGTTCGGCCCCGCGAACGCAACGTCGCCAACTACGTCTGGCTCATCCGCTGCGTCGGCGACCCGGTGTTCTGTGCCCCCAACATCGGCTCGGGCGGGCACCTGGGCGCACAGCACAGCCCGCTGTTCGTCGGCTCCGCCAACAACCACGCCGCCCTGCCGACGTTCCGGGCCCCCGACGAACTGCAACCCGCGGTGGAGCCCGCCCGGTTGCGAGACCGCCGCCGCTTGCTGGCCAGCATCGACCCGGCCGTCAGTGATCGTGATGGCAATCAAGCGGCCCGGGATTGGCAACACTTGCACCACCGCGCCTGCGAGTTGGCGAACGGCTCCGGCGGCCGCGACGTGTACGACCTGCGGCGTGAGCCGCGGGCCGTGCGCGACCGCTACGGCATGCACCCGCTCGGACAGAACCTGCTCCTCGCGCGCCGGCTGGTCGAGTCCGGCGTCGGCTTCGTCACCGTCAACGGCTGGACCGGCTCCGCGCCAGGCCAGACCGGCGGCGGCCCACCGGCCTCGAGCTGGGACATGCACGGCAGCGAGATGGGCATGGGCAACGCCTTCGGCAACGGCTCCTATGGCATGGGTTGGTGTTTACCCTGCCTCGACCAGGGGCTCGCCGCGCTCCTCATCGACCTCCGCGAGCGCGGCTTGCTGGAGCGCACGCTGGTGGTGGTGATGGGCGAGTTCGGCCGCACGCCGCGCATCAACCAGCCGGATCGGATGCCCGGCCGGCAACACTGGCCGTCGTGCTGGTCCGCCATCCTCGCCGGCGGCGGCATCCGCGGCGGCGCGGTCTACGGCGAATCCGACCGCATCGGCGCCTTCGTGAAGGATCGCCCCGTGCGCGTGCAGGACCTGGGCGCCACGGTCTTCCACGCCCTCGGCGTCCCGCGCGAAACTCGCCTGAGCCGCGACGGCTTCACCCGCCCCGTCAGCACCGGCGAGCCGCTCCTGGATTTATTCGGCTGAGCCCGGCTTTCGTATTCGATGATGTCCTCACCCGAGTGAGGGCCTGTCTCCGACTCGAGGCCGTCATGCTTTCGCTTCGTTTTCGCCTGCTGACGGGCATCGTGCTGGCGTCGCTGTACCCGGTGCCGGGCGCTGCACAAACCGAGAAGGCGCCGCCCGTCGATTTTGTGCGCGACATTCAGCCGATCTTGCAAAAACACTGCTACCACTGCCACGGCCCCGACAAGGACCGCGGTGGTTTGCGCCTCACCACCCGCGAACTCGTCCTCCAGGGCGGCGACTCCGGATCGGCCGTTGCGCCCGCCAAGGCCGCGGACAGCTTGCTGCTCCGGCGTGTCACCGCGCTCGATCCCAAAGAACGTATGCCACCGAAAGGCGAACCGCTCTCGAAGGAGCAGATCGCCCGGCTCAAAGCGTGGATCGACCAGGGAGCGCGTGGACCGACCGGCACGACGGTGAACGCCAGGAAACAGCACTGGGCATTTCAGCCGGTGAAACGGCCGCCGTTGCCCGAGGTCAAGAACCAGGCCTGGGGGCGCAACCCGATCGATGTCTTCCTCCTCGCCCGCCTGGAAACCGCGATGTTGACGCCCAACAAAATGGCCGACCGTGCCACGCTGATCCGCCGGCTCAAGTTCGACGTGCTCGGTCTGCCCCCGACACCGGAAGAAGTGGAGGCGTTCGTCAAGGACCCCGACCCGAAGGCGTACGAGAAGCTCGTCGATCGATACCTCGCCGCGCCCCAGTTCGGCGAACGCTGGGCGCGGCACTGGCTCGACGCGGTGCGCTTTGCCGAATCGGACGGCTTCGAGACCAACCAGCCGCGGCTGAATGCCTGGCCGTACCGCGATTACGTCATCCGGTCGCTCAATGACGACAAGCCCTATGACCGCTTCATCATGGAACAGCTGGCGGGCGATCAACTCGGCGCCCCAGAGGCGACCGGGTTTTTGGTCGGCGGGGCGCACGACAAGGTGAAGAGCCCCGACGTCAACCTCACGCTCATGCAGCGCGGCGACGAATTGCACGACATCATCAACACCACCGGCGCGACCTTTCTCGGCCTGACCGTCGGCTGTGCCCGCTGCCATGATCACAAATTCGACCCGATCTCGATGCGCGACTACTACGGCATGCGCGCCGTGTTCGCCGGCGTGCGGCACGGCGAGCGGCCGATCAAGCAGCAGGCAGACCCGGAGCGGATCAAGGCGTTGCGCCGCCAGCTCGGCGAGCTGGAGCACGCGATCAGCGCCGCCGAGCCGGTCGCCGACCCAACCGCGAAGGAGCCGCGCCGCCAGCAGGTGAGCGCCGTGGGGAACTACGAGCGCTTGGTCGCCAGCAAGGCGAAGTTCGTCCGCTTCACAATCGAAGCGACCAACAACGGCTCCGAGCCGTGCATCGACGAGCTGGAAATTTTCTCCGCCGGCAAGGAGCCGAAGAACGTCGCGCTCGGGGCGAAGGCGACCTCCTCGGGAAATTTTCCCGGCAACGCTTTCCACAAACTCCAGCACGTCAACGACGGCAAGTACGGCAATTCGCACAGCTGGATTGCAAACACCGCCGGCAAAGGCTGGGTGCAGCTCGAATTGCCCAGGGTGGAAACCATCGACCGCATCGCCTGGTCCCGTGACCGCGAGGGAAAGTTTGCGGATCGGCTGGCCACGAAGTATCGCATCGAAATCGCGACCGAGCCGGGGAAGTGGCAGGTCGTGGCGTCGTCCGCGGATCGAACCAGGTTCGGGGCCGGGCTTCCCGAGCAACCGCAGACCCGGCTGCTGGCCCGGCGCGCCGCGCTG
This sequence comes from uncultured Gemmataceae bacterium, assembly GCA_963750165.1. Lineage (GTDB taxonomy): Bacteria > Planctomycetota > Planctomycetia > Gemmatales > Gemmataceae > CAVVPN01. Next base: position 1,092,796 of record CAVVPN010000004.1, read on the forward strand.
GAAAAACAACTGCGCGCCGCGGAAGGAACGACGCTGGTCTATGCCGGCACGTTCACCACGCCGGAGCCGACCCACCGCCTGCACCGCGGCGACCCGATGCAAAAGCGCGAGGCGATCGCGCCGGCGGCGCCGGCAGCGTTCGGCAAACCGATGCAACTGGCGATGACGGCCGGCGACACGGAGCGGCGCCTCGCGCTGGCGAAGTGGATCGCCGATCCGGCGCACCCACTCACCGCACGCGTCCTCGTCAATCGTCTCTGGCAGCATCATTTCGGCCAGGGCATCGTCAACACGCCGAGCGACTTCGGCCTGAATGGCGGCAAGCCGTCGCACCCGGAGCTGCTCGATTGGCTGGCGGCGGAGTTCGTCCATCCCGACCCGAAGACCAGGAGACTGGGAGACAAGGGGACGGGATCGTGGGGCATGAAACACATCCACCGCCTGATCTTGCTCTCGGCGACCTACCGCCAGGCCAGCACGTTCAATCCGCAGGCCGCGGCCATCGACCGCGACGCCCGCCTGCTGTGGCGCTACCCGCCGCGCCGCCTCGATGCGGAACCGCTGCGCGACGCCTACCTGTTCGTCAGCGGCAAACTCGACCTCACGATGGGCGGTCCCGGCTTCGACCTCTTCGAGCCGAACACCAACTACGTCAAGGTCTACAACCCGAAGAAGGACTTCGGCCCCGCGGAATGGCGGCGGATGATCTATCAAAGCAAATGGCGCATGCAGATGGACGACGTGTTCGGCGCCTTCGACTGCCCCGACGCCGGCCAGATCGCGCCGAAGCGCACCACCTCGACGACGGCCTTGCAAGCGCTCAACCTCCTGAACAGCAGGTTCATGCTGCAGCAGGCAAAGTTTTTCGCCGAGCGGCTGGAGCGCGAGGCCGGCAAGGACGTGGGACGGCAAGTGCGCCGCGGGTTCCGCCTGGCGTTCCAGCGCGAGCCGAGCGCGACCGAGGCCGTGGCCGCGGCACGCCTGGTGCGCGACCACGGGTTGCCCGCATTGTGCCGGGCGCTGTTCAACGCGAATGAGTTTTTGTTTGTGGATTGAGACAATGCACCAGCCACGCTCCCACGGTCACCCCCTGCTCAACCGCCGCGCCTTCCTGCAAACCGCCGGCGGCCTTGGCAGCCTCGCGCTGATCAAGCTGCTCGCCGACCAGGGGCTGCTCGCCGACCCCATCCGGCCGAACATCCGCCCGGAGGCGCCGCTGGCGCCACGGCCGCCGCACTTTGAAGCGAAGGCGAAGCGCGTGCTGATGATCTTCTGTTCCGGAGCCGTCAGCCACGTCGATACCTTCGACTACAAGCCGGAACTGGTGCGGCGCGACGGGCAGGCGCTGCCGGGCGCGGATCGGCTGATTACCTTTCAGGGCGAGCAAGGCAACCTGGCGGCGCCGCGCTGGCGCTTTCGGCCGCGGGGACAGTCCGGGAAGATGATCTCCGACCTGTTGCCGAACCTCGCGGGGTTGGCGGACGACCTCTGTTTCATCCATTCGATGACCGCCCGCTCCAACACGCACGGGCCGGCGGAAAACCAGATGTCCACCGGCTTCACGCTGGACGGCTTTCCGTCGATCGGCGCCTGGGTCAGTTATGCCCTGGGCAGTGAGAACGCCGACCTGCCGGCGTTCGTGGCGATCCCCGACCCGCGCGGGGTGCCGCAGGTGGGGCCGAACAACTGGGGCAGCGCCTTTCTGCCGGCCGTCTTTCAGGGGACCGCGTTCGGGGCGGATCGGCCGATTCCCCATCTGGCGCGGCCAGCCGAAATCACTCCGCAGGAGGACGAAGCGACGCGCGGTTTCTTGCGGGCGCTCAACGATGAGCATGCGCGACGGCACCCCGGCGACACGGAGTTGGCGGCGCGGATCGCCAGCTACGAATTGGCGGCGCGCATGCAACTGCAGGCCGCCGAGGTCGGCGACCTGCGCGCGAACCGCGCCGGCCTGCTCGACCGCTACGGCTGTCACGATGCCAACCGCGTCAAGGCCGGCTTCGCGCGCAATTGTGTGCTGGCCCGTCGCCTGCTGGAGGCGGACGTCCGCTTCGTCCAGCTCTTCAACGGCGCCTACGCCATGGGCGAAGGGGTCGGCAACTGGGACGGCCATCGCGCCATCAGAACCCAGTACGACGTCCACGGCCCCATCCTGGATCAGCCGTGCGCCGCCCTGGTGCGGGACCTGAAGCAGCGTGGCCTGTTGAGCGACACGCTGGTCGTCTGGGTGACGGAGTTTGGCCGCATGCCGACGTTTCAGCGCGGCGCGTCGGGCCGCGACCACAACCCGCATGGCTTCACCGTCTGGCTAGCCGGCGCCGGCGTCAAGCGCGGCTTCAGTTTTGGCGCAACCGACGAGTTCGGCTACCGGGCTGAGGAGCACCGCACGACCATCTACGACCTGCACGCCACGATCCTGCATCTCCTGGGGTTGGATCACGAGCGGTTGAGCTTTTACCACAACGGCATCGAACGCCGGCTCACCGACGTGCACGGGCAGGTGGTGGAGGCTGTGCTGGCTGATGTCGGCGCTTAATACGGCTTTGTTACTTGGGGTGGACAGTCGTATAATGTGGTATGAAACCCACAACCCGAGTCCCGCTCGCGCCAGCCGAGCCGTTGCCTGCGCTTTCCTGGTGGCGCAGGCCCGGCGGGGCGGCGCGGCCCGGCGGGCCGACGCCGTGGTGGCGGCGCAGCCGGCCCGGGGTTGGCGGACGGTGCGCTGGCGCGAGGGCAGCAAGGGCTGGCTGCGGTGCCGCGCCGTGGCGCTGCGCTGCTGGCGGGTGCGGCCCGACGGCCGGCGGCGGGCCGGCTGGCTGCTCGGAGAGGACGGCAGCGACGGCAAGCGGCGCTACCACTGGAGCAACTGCGGCCGGCGCGCGTCGCTGGGGCGGTTGTTGGAGTACGCGCACCGGCGGCACTGGGTGGAGCGCTACCACGAGGAGGCCAAGGGGCTGCTGGGCTGGGACCAGTATCAGGGGCGGCTGTGGACGGGCTTCCACCGCAACAGCGTGTTGGTGATGCTGGCCTACAGCTTTTTGGTCCAGCAGGAGTGGCAGGCACGGCAGCAGGTCAGCCGACGCGGGCGCCCGCGTCGGCCTTTTTCCCCCTCGGCCCGACCGCCGACGGGCGTCGCTGCCTGAGGTCCACCGCCGCGTCTGTGACTGGCTGCTGGACCAGGCACGGCGCGAGCTCAATAGTCGCGAACACATTGCGCACTTCCGCCCACTACTTAACTGACAAAGCCGTATTAGGGTGCTTCGGTACATTCGACCGAAGTATCCAGGGTGATTCGCGCAACCGACTCCGGTCCGACACACCTAATTGCAGATCGTCCGAAGCTTCCAAAGCGTATTGCGGGCATCGCTCCCCATCAAGCAAAGCACCCGGTCACACCCGCAGCAGTCGATCCCGGCCCGCAATGTCCCACGTCCCCACGAGCCGGCCGCCCTCGATGACATACGCCCGCTGGTGCATGGCGCACGTCGGGCAGATGTGCGTCGGGATGGCGAACGCCTCGTCACCCGGCTGAAAGCGCGCCGCCGCGGGCGTCTCGATGACCAGGTGTTCCTCGTTCTGCAACACCGCCTCGTACTCGGGCACGTCCAGCAGGATGAGCCGCTTGCCCGCCGGCGGATCGCTGGCGACGGCCTTGTAGCCAAGGTCGAAGGTCACGCGCGTCGGCGTCGGCCGGCTGATGACGCGCGTCAACAGCAGCGCCGCCGGCACGAAGCCGCTCAGATCCGCGAACCGACTGCCGTAGCCGTGGTCGTGCAGCACACAGGTTCCCGGCGCGAGTTCGACGCCCGGCAATTGCAATTTCGCGTGGACCGGAAACGTCGGCGTGCCGCCCAGTACCAGTCGCGGCACCGGCAGCCTCTGCTGTTCCAGCGCCGCGCGCATCTCCAGCACCGGACCTAGCTGGCGGTCCACTGCCTCCTGTCGGTCCGCGAGTGCCTCCTGATGATTGTGGCCGTCGTAGACGTGCAGGCCGCCGGGCGCCAGGCCGGGCAGGCGCGCGAACTGCTCGTAGAGCCGCGCCGCCTCCGGCCCGGGCGCAATGCCAGTGCGGTGCTGGCCGACGTCAATGTCCAGCAGCACGTCCGCGCGCAGGTTCGCGCCGGCCAGGGCCGCGGACAGGTCACGAGCCGCTTTTGGGTGGTCGCAGAGCACGGAGAACCGGCATTGCGGATACGTCTGCAATAGCTGGACGAACCGGCCGCAGTTGGGGCCGACGAGGTTGTACGCCAGCAGCACGTCAGGCACGCCGCAGGAGGCGACCAGGTCGGCCTCGGCGATGGTGGCGACCTTGTGTTTGGTGATGCCGGCGGCGAGTTCCAGGCGGACGATTTCGCGCGTCTTGTGCGTCTTGACGTGTGGCCGCAGCCGGTCGGCACTGCCGGCGATTTCCAGGCAGCGGGCGATGTTCCGACGGATGAGGTCCTTGTAAAACAACAGCGCGGGGCTGAAGATCGCGGCGGTGTCGTGGACGGCGTATTGCGGGTTCATGGCTTGGCACCCTGGCGGCGACGGTGGCGGTGGCACGTTGCCCGCTATGGTAGGTGGCAGCCGCGGCCCTGTCACGCGGAAAACGCGGTGCGTGAACGGCGGAGGTTTGTCGTGGAGTCCAACGAACCAGGAAAACAACTCGACCGGCGCGCGTGGCTGCGCTGGGCGGGAGCGACGGGCCTGGCCGGGCTGCTGCCGGCCGGATGTGGGCAGAGGCCGCAGGTGGCCCCGCCTGATTCGGCGCCGCTGATGCGCTTCCCGCAAAAAGTCGCGCTGCGCGTGCTCAGCGACCGCGCCCCCTGCCTGGAAACGCCCTGGCGCTACTTCCGCCACGACCTGACGCCCAACGAGGCCTTTTACGTCCGCTGGCACCTTGAAGCGATCCCGACGCGCGTGGACCTGGCGACCTGGCGGCTGCGCGTCGGCGGCCACGTCCGGCAGCCGCTGGCGCTGTCGCTGGACGACCTGCGCGGCATGGAGGCGGTCTCGGTGGTGGCGGTCAACCAGTGCTCGGGCAACTCGCGGAGTTTCTTCGCGCCGCGCGTGCCCGGCGGCCAGTGGTTCAACGGCGCGATGGGCAACGCCCGCTGGACGGGGGTCCGCCTCCGCGACCTGCTGCGGCGGGCGGAAGTGCGGGCCGGGGCGGTGCAGGTCTCCTTCAACGGCCTGGACGAGGGGCCGCTGCCGACGGTGCCCGACTTCATCAAGGCCCTCGACTTGGACCACGCCGAGCAGCCCGAGGTGCTGGTCGCTTACGAAATGAACGGCGCCCCGCTGCCGCTGCTGAACGGCTTCCCGGCGCGCCTGATAGTGCCCGGCTGGTACGCGACGTACTGGGTCAAGGCGCTGTCCGACATCATCGTGCTGGACCGCCGCTACACCGGCTTCTGGATGGCCAGTGCTTACCGCATTCCGACGACGCCCGGGGCGAACGAGACGCCGCAGGCGCTCGCCCCGGCCGCGGAGACGTGTCCGATCAACCGCATGAACGTCCGCTCGTTCTTCGTGCGCCCCGACCCAGACGCCCGGGTGCCGGCCGGCCAGGCTTGTCCGCTGGAGGGCATCGCCTTCGACGGCGGGGCCGGCATTCGCACGGTGGAAGTCTCGACCGACGGCGGCAGCTGGACGGCGGCGCGGCTGGGCGAGGACCTGGGCCGGTTCTCGTTCCGCCGCTGGCACGCCGAGTGGACGCCGCCGCGCGCGGCGACTACCGCTTGCAAGTCCGCGCCGTCAGCAACGCGAACGAGCGCCAGCCGACCCAGGCCAACTGGAACCGCGGCGGTTACATGCGCAACGTCATCGAGGAAATCCGCGTGACTTCGGAATGATGAATGATGAATTGTCTTCCATTCATTATTCAGCGTCTGTTCCAGAAGGGTTGGGGCCCGAGTTGGAGTCCCGGCTTGAGCCGGGTTTACAGCCGAACCCGGCTCAAGCCGGGACTCCAACCCCGACGGAACGCCCCTTTCGGAACAACCAAGTTCACGTGCGGGCCGAGTGGGCTGGGCGTGTCCGATTAACCTCAGATGGCCCGTCACGTGCAACGGTTGGTTCGGCCCGCCTACCGGATGTAGGGCTGGCCCGTCACGAGGCCGGGCACGATCCGGTAGTGCTTGTCGTTGAACGTACACAACTCTGCCGAAAGACCGACGGTGATGGCCGCGATCAGGGCGTCCAGCAACCCGAGTCCGTGCGACAGGTGGAAGGCTGTAAAGTCGGCCAGTGCCCGCTGGCAGTCCGCGGTCGTCGGCCAGACGATGGGCAGGGGGGCGGTCAGTCGCAACACATCGCGAACCTGCCCGGCGTTCTGCGCCCCCTGGATCAACTCCATGACGACCAGCCCGGGCACAGTCGGCAGTTCAGTGAGGCCTGCGAACCAAGCCAGGGCGGCGGCGTGCCCGCGTTACACGTCGATCAGTACGTCGGTGTCGAGGACGAGCATCGCGGTTAGGCTCCGCGGCGCTGCGCCCGATCGCGGAGGCGGCGGCCTTCCGCTTGGGCATCGGTAATGTCCGGTCGGCTGCCGACCAAGCCCTCGGCCCGCCAGAAGGCGACGAGGTCCGCACCGCTCCGAACCGCGGCCACGGCCGGCCGGGCGGACGTAAGTAGGCGAACGGCATAATCGGGCAGCGACAACCCCAGGCGCGATGCCTCGTCGGTCAGGGCCTCGGCCAGATCATCGGGTAGTTCAACGGTCTGAGGCATGGTTCGTCTCCCACGGCAGCGATTTTAACACCCCGATTTTCTATGGTCCCACGAACCGCCCCGGGCGTCAACAGCTCATCAGGACGGCCCTACTTCAGAAGGCCGAACGCCCCAGTTCAGGTGCGGGCCACTCGACTCAATGTGTCCGTGTAGACTCAGTTGGCCCGTCACCTGCAGCCGCTGGTTCGGCTCGGTATTTCTATCCGTTGGTGCTGGACCTCGCAATCTCCATTTACCGCCTCAACAGGCGTGTTGACAGTGCGTCGCGTAGTGCCGCCTCGCGGGCGGCGAGGAAAGCGTCGAGGTTATTCTCCTCCATCGCTTTGATTCCATCAGCCGTGATAAAGTGCGCCTTAAACGTCAAGGCAAGCGACATCTTGTCACCCCCGTGGGAATCCAGGCAGACCTGAAGGAACTCTGCGGGCAACTTGTCGCTCTTTTTGCGGTTAGTGTCCTTGTGAATCACGGATAGACCAAAGATGTTCTTGGCCGCCGCGGGAAACTTCGACACCGGGAAGACGTGATCTACCTCGCAATCCTCCAGCTTGACCGATTGACCGTTGATGAAATCGGTCGCCCCATTAAGAACGACCAGATTGTAGAATGCCTTAGCGAGTGCGGATGTGCGGGAGGCTTTTCGAATATCCGTAATGACGCTGGCAATGTCCGCCGTCATATAGGGAACAGCGGAATCGTTTCCGAACCACGCGGCAACCGCCTTGTAATCAGCGTACGAGTGTGTCTCTACCGAACGAGCATAACGGCCGGTGAACACAGCTGTCCAGTACCAGCTGTCAATCTTGTCGTAAAACGCCTTCGCTCCGCCGAGAGATTGAGCCCTTTGAATGAGCGCTGCTAATGGGACGGCAATGCTCGTGTAAGGAAACAGGGGGATACGTTGTTTCTTCGCACGGAGTCGGACAGCGCCGTAGACGTCTCGCATCCGTGTAGCAGCTTTCTCAAGGTATTCGCGAGCGGCTTCCCACCGGTTGTAGAACTCTGCCTGGGCTTTGTTTTGATCAGCGCGCTGATCGACGAGCCCGAGAAGGTTCTTGTTTTTCGGCTCCCTCTCGTTGGACAGCGCCATTACGCGCAGCAGAGCCTCGGGTTCAACGATTTGCGGCTCGCCGCTCTTGATTTTTTGCTTTAGGTCGTTTAGCCGTATGCCGATCGGGTAGTACCGAGCTACTGCCAAATCGAAGATATCAAGGCGCGTACCGAGTCGGTTGATCCTCTCGAATGTACTCACGATCTCGTCGTCTGGCGTGTCGTGGGGCAGGGTGACGACGGCCACCTCATAATCAAGGATGCTCTGAAGAAGCCTGTTTAACTCGTCCCGTATGCCTGGCTCAATGGTGCTGCCGCGCGAATTCAGGTACTCGGTGAGCGTCTCCGGCGAGCGAAAAGACGCCATGCTCGGATAGCTCTGGACGTTGATGCCGGTATTTTGGACTAGAAACTCGAGGAATTTTTCCAAGAGCTTCTTCTCCTCCTTCGGGTGCAGCTTCCGGACGAGACCCTCGATCTTCTGAACTCCGACTACCTCTTGGCATCCAATCAAGTTGAGAAAGAACCGCGTAGGCAGAACCTCGTCTCGGAGCGAGACAGAAGGCTCGAAGAAAGCGTAAAAAAGGGAGGTAAGCCGCTGCTGCCCATCGAGGACGTAGCTAATGGTCACGTGGGTCTTCGGGTCAGCTTTTACCCCGGGAATCAAACGAGGAGCAAAGCGCAGGTTCGATGTCGGACTTTCAAGAAGCAGAAGAGTGCCAATGAAGTACCGATTGACGACCGAATTCAGGAGCTCCTCTACCTGTTTGAGAGTCCACACGAAATCACGTTGAAAGTCGGGAATGATTAGTTTCCCCGTACGAACGTCGTCAAGGAGTGACGGCAGTTTCCGTTCTTGGACTTGCATAGGGGTCTCCGATGGGGCGGCTACGATGGGTCACAGTGAACTTCTACCGCGGGGAATGAAGTCGAACCTCGTGTCCATCAGGATGCGATACAGTTCCTTCAATTCGGCTCTCGCCATGGCATACCCTCCGCGCCGCCGAACTGGTGATTCGTCCTCTGACGCTTGCCGCTTTGCTTCTCAGCGTTAATAGTTCGGCGCTACTGACTCTCATCTGACACTTCAATGATCCGCGATCCCATCCCACGCGCCTCGGCGATTGCGGACTGAAAGTACTGGACAGCAAATGCCGGATCGGGGATTGAATAGACGTGATCAGGCAGCCATTCAAGGTCTCGTTTGGCAGCTGAAAAGCTGTAGCGACCGAAGCGTTGCAGCTGATAACCAATGCGATTGTCGGACAATCGACGTTTCACGATTCGACGCGATTCACTGAAGCGATGAACGACAGCGCGGATAGTCGGTGGCTGGCCGACATAGTGGGCGTCGGGATTGACGATGTCCCGATGCTCAAACCCCGCATGTCGTTCGGAGTCCGTCAAATCCTCGGGGAACCAGTTCGAAGCCGCCATGATATCCTCCTTCAAGTGCTCCGCACCCTTTGCCGAACATGGTATTATTGCCAACTGCGCGGCCAATGCAACATTGCTTCGTCGGTTCTCGGCGTCTTTTTCGACGGATTCCAACCTCGCGATGTTGCGTTATCCGCGCAGTTGTCAATAGCGTGCGCTGCACACGCTATCAAGACGACATTTTCGGGGCGGTACGCTGCCCTCAGGCGAGCGTACCGCCCCGAAAATCGGATTGCAAGGGAAAAAGCAAAAGGTCGTTTTCTACACTTGAAATCCGTTGTGTCTTACAGCGAAGCCCGCTCGCGCGTCCGAACAAGGATTAGGGCACGCCGCGCGCTCTATCAAGGATCGGTTTTCGGATTTTACGCTCCCAACAGGCGCCGGCGAAGCACGGCGCCTGTTGGGAGCGTAACCGCCCCGATTCCGAAATGCAAGAAGCGCGCGCCGGAAATCCGAAAAGCCACCGGCCGTGTCTCAAGAACCGCCTGAGAAAGCTACAATCCCGGGAGGTAATGTGCCTGAACAGCTTGTTAGTCGGCTTTCAAAAGCCGAGTATTACGGCCCAAAGCCGAGTAGCAAGGCCAAGTGGGAGGGTAAGGCCGTCGCCTTGCTATGTCAAGCGTCTAACTGACCGAGCAAATTCGTCACGCACTGCGTGACGAATCCGACGAGGCAGGTCCGGAGCGTCGGCGCCAAAATAATGTTTGGGCCTGACGGCGAATGGGGTATCCTGGACTCACCCCAACCCCGGAGGCGCGACATGGCACAGGTCCCCGCGTTGCAGGCGGCCTATGACGAGGTGGACATCACCCCACCGCTGGGCGGTTCCATGCCCGGCTACTTCCGCGACCGATTGGCCACCGGCACGCTGGATCCGCTCAAGGCCAAGGCGCTCTACCTGCGGCGCGATACCGAGAGTGTTGCCCTGGTCGCCTGCGACCTGATCGGCGTGGGCGCCCCCATCGTCCGGCGCATCCGCACGGCCGTCGCCGGCCTGACCAAAAGCCCGCCGCGCCACGTCTGGGCGAAGACTGCGGCGGGGCTGCTCGAGGAACTGGCGGGCTGAGCCGATGCCGTGCGTTGCCAGCCGTTGCAAGGGCGTCAAACCTGGCTCGCGTGGAGTTGGCGGCCTTGGCGGTCTTGCTCGAACCGGCAGCTTCAGGCATTGGCCGGCACGGCGCGGCAGGTCCGCCTGGCGCGGCGCGGCACGTGACACGCCTGGCGGCCTTGGCGTTCTTGCTCATTATTCATCATTCCAGTGGAGGTGTCTGCCATGATCCAGGCCGGCGGCAAGCAGCGCATGGTCGTCGTGCTGACGGCCCTCGTCGGCGTGACCGCCACCGCGGTCGCCTACCTCGGCACACGGCAGGACCAGCAACCGGCCGCGCCGCCGTCCGCGTCCGCCCCGGCCGGCGCCGCGTTCACCAGCGAAGTGATCGTGATGCCGCACGACGAGCCGGAATGGCCGCCGGGGCCTCACCAGCGCACCTTCCTCGCTAACTGCACGATCTGCCACTCGACGCGCCTGGTGATGACGCAACCGTCGTTCCCGCGCGCGAAGTGGCAGGAGATCGTTCATAAGATGGTCAAGACCTACGGCGCCCCGATCACCCACGAATCCGAACAGCAGATCGTCGAGTATCTGGTGACGGTTCGCGGCCAGTGACGGGCCGCGCCGCAGAAGGGAGCCGCATGAGCGCTGACGCCGCCGTCCCCGCCGACCTGCCCGCGACCGAGCACGGCCTGATCCGCGCTCACGGCCTGGCCGCGCTGGCGATGGTCGTCTACTCCGCACTGCTCGGCCTGGCGGTCGCGCTCAAGTTCCACTGGCCGGACTTCCTGGGCGACACCGCCTGGCTGACGTGGGGCCGGCTGCGCTACGGCCACACCCAGGGCATCTTTTTCGGCTGGCTCGGCAACGCTTTCCTGGCGTTCTTCTATCACGCCGTGCCGCGCCTCGCCGGTCGTCCCGTCACCAGCCGTGGGCTGGGCTGGCTGCTGTTCGCCGTCTGGAACTTCGGCGTCGTCATCCCCGGCTGGGTGCTGGTGCAGATCGGCATCAGTCAGCCGCTGGAGTGGGCCGAGTTCCCCATCGTCACCGACGTGTTTGTCGTGTTCGCCTTCGTGCTGACGGCGCTGCAATTCGTGCTGCCGTTCTTCCGCCGCGGCATCGCGAACCTGTATGTCTCGGCCTGGTACATTCTCGGCGGCACCGTGTTCACGCTGTTCGCCTACCCGGTCGGCAACTTCATGCCGGAACTGGTGCCCGGGGCGCGCGGGGCGACCTACAGCGGTCTGTGGATCCACGACGCCATCGGTCTGTATGTCACGCCGTTCGCCGTGGCCATTGCCTATTTCGTCATCCCCACGGTCACCGGCCGGCCCATCTACAGCCACTTCCTGTCGATGCTGGCGTTCTGGATGCTGTTCTTCATCTACCCGCTCAACGGCACGCACCACTTCCTCTTTTCCTCCATTCCCATGGAGGCCCAAATTGGGGCCATCGTCGCCTCGGTGTACCTCGGCATGGACGTGGTGCTAAACGTCAGTAACCTGCTGCTGTCGCTGCGCGGCTCCGCGCCGGTAGTGGCCCGCGACGTGCCGCTGCGCTTCGTCTGGGTGGGCATCGTTTCTTACCTGGTGGTGAGCTTGCAAGGTTCGCTGCAGGCGCTGATGCCGGTCAACCGCTTCGTCCACTTCACGGACTGGGTCATCGGCCACTCCCATCTGGCGATGATCGGCTTCGCCTCGTTCCTGGCGGTCGGCGGGCTGCTACACGCCTGGCAGCACACGGCCGGCCTGCGCTACAACGCCCACGCCGCCAACTGGGCGTTCTGGCTGCTGGCGGTCGGGCTGGCCGCGATGGTCAGCGACCTGACGGCCGCGGGGCTGGTGCAGGGCCAGCTCTGGCAGTCCGAGGCGCCCTGGATCGATTCGGTCAGCGCCTCGCAGCCGTTCTGGGTTTCGCGGTCGCTGGCGGGACTGCTGGTGCTGGCTGGGTTCGGCGCCCTCTGCCTGACCGTGTTGACCGGCCCCGTCGGCGAGGTCTCAGAAGTCAGAGAACAGAAGTCAGAAGCCAGGAGTCAGGAGTCAGAGAGCGGTTCTCCGCTGACTTCTGACCGCTGTCCTCTGATCTCTGAAGCCGAGAGCCATCGCCGCGCCCTGCCCTGGTTGAAGAGCGCCTACGTACTGACCGGTGTGGCGGGCTTCGGCTGCTTCCTGTTCTCGTTCGTGGTGCTGGCCGTCTGGCCCAACCAGGCGCTGGAACAGGAGATGGACGCCAGCCGGCCGCCGGGCCTGCCGCCGCTGACCGACGCCGAGCTGCGCGGCCGCGCGATCTATGGCCGCGAGGGCTGCCTCAACTGTCATTCGCAACTGGTCCGGTCCACCACCGACGACGTGCGCCGCTTCGGCCTCGCGAGCCAGGCGTGGGAGACGGAGAAGGAGTTTCCGCAGTTGTGGGGCACGCGCCGCATCGGCCCCGACCTGGCGCGTGAGTCCGGCAAGCGGCCGCGTGACTGGCACCTGACCCATCTGTGGAACCCGCGCTGGGTCGTGCCCGAATCCAACATGCCGGCTCATCCGTGGCTCTTCGACAGCTCGCCGCTCCGGCCGACGCAGGAGGCGCTCGACCTGGTGGCTTACCTGGAGTCACTGGGCCGCGACGCGCGCCTGGCCGGCACGCTGGAACGCGGCCCCGGTCGGAAAATGGACCCGGCCGAGGAGGAGCGCATGGGCGTCTTCTGTGACTGCGCCATCCCGCGCACGGCCGGCCCGGCGGTGCTGCTCTCGACGGACCTGCCGCCCGCCGAGTTGCTGCGTTTCGAGCTGCGCGGGGCAGCCGTCTTCGCACGTCACTGCGGCGGTTGCCACGGATCGGGCGGCAAGGGCGACGGGCCCGCGGCGGTGAGCCTGCTGCCGGCGCCGCGCGACCTGACGCAAGCGCGTTTCTCGGACGCCGCGCTGAGCCGGGTCCTGTGGGGAGGGGCCCGCGGCTCGTCGATGCCCGGCTGGCATGAGTTACCCGTGAACGACCTGCGGGCGCTGGCGGCCCACGTCCGCACGCTGGAGGAACGGCCCCCACAGGCGGAGCGGGAGCCTGTGCTCTCGGCCGAGGAACGCGGTCAGGCCGAACTGTTGTACGCGACGAACTGCGTGACGTGTCACGGCCCGCGTGGACAGGGCGACGGCACCGCGGCAGGTGCCCTGGCCCCGCGACCGACCGACTTCGGCCAGGTGCGCCCGAGCCTGGCCTACGCCGAGCACGTGCTGGCAGAGGGCGTACCCGGGACCGCCATGCCACCGTGGCGGTCGCCGCCGGTCGCCGCCCAGCGCCGCCTGCTGGCGCGCTACGTCCGCACGCTGTACCAACCCGCACCCTCACCCCGCTAACCGGAGGACGCCTCATGGCCGTCAACCTCATCGTGCTGGCCGTGACGCTGCTGATGGCCGCCTTCGTCGGCGTCTGGATCTTCTTCCCCCGGCTGCGTGCCTGGATGGAGATGCCGAAGTATCGTTTCCTGGAACAGCAGCGTCAGTTTCCGGACGTGCTTCGGGAGCGTCAGCCCGGAGAGAACGGGTCGTCTCAGTAGCGTGTGGCGTTGGAATGGAACCTGGGAAGCAGCAAGGGCCGGGCCTGATTGCATCAGGACCGGCCGCAGGTGATTGCTCGCTCGGAGCGAAGGATTGAGAGGCCCCTCCCGGAATCGAACCGGGGTGAACGGATTTGCAATCCGCTGCCTAAGCCGCTCGGCCAAGGGGCCCGAAGGCGATGGTGTTGGTATCGGTCGAATCGAGCCGGCGACTTGATCGGTTTTTTCGACCTCCCCCTGGCGGCGACACCACCAAAGTTGGCCTCCTTTTTTTCAGACGATGAAGCATCCTTTACTTTTGGTTCACCTCAACTTTAAGGTGACGCGCTATCCTTATTGGATAGGGACACGGCAACCAAGTCGCCTTGTGGGTCTGCCCGATCCAACGGACGGAGGCCATTATGGAAGACCGGACGGAGGCCATTATGGAAGACCGAGCGGGGTTCAGCGCCCGCCTGTCGCACTTGATCCACCACCACTTCCTCTGGCTGCTGATCGGCGCGTACGCCGTCGCCGCCGTGCTGCCGGGGCCGGGTGCCTGGATCCGCGGAGTGAGTCTTGGGGAACTCACCCTGTTCGGCGAGCACGTGCATCTCACGCTGCCGACGGTCATGCTCGGCCTGCTGCTGCTCAACGCCGGGCTGGGCATTCGCGCGCGCCGGCTGCTCCGCCTGGCTCGCAACCCGCTCATCCTGGCCGCAGGATTGCTGGCGAACGTGGTCGTGCCGGTCGCCTTCATCCTCGGAGTGGCACAAACCATGCAACTGTGGCACAATGCCGACGAGGTGCAGAACATCCTGGTCGGGCTGGCGCTGGTCGCCTCCATGCCGGTGGCGGGCTCGTCCACCGCCTGGTCGCAGAACGCCAACGGCGACCTGGCGCTGAGCCTGGGGCTGGTGGTGTGCTCCACCTTCCTGAGTCCGCTCACCACCCCGGCGGCGCTCGAGCGCCGTCGGCTGGATGGCGAACGGCGTCTACGCCGAGGGGCTGCGCACCCTGGCGGGCGGCGGCACTGGTTTGTTCCTGGCGGCGTTCGTGCTGCTGCCGTCCCTGCTCGGCATGGGCGGCCGCGGCCTCGTGGGGAAGGCGCCGCTCGCCCGGGCGCGGCCGACGCTCAAGCTGCTCAACTCGGTCAACCTGCTGGCGCTGAGTTACGCCAACGCCTCGGTGGCCCTGCCGCGGGTGGTGGCCGAACCCGACTGGGATTTCCTGGGCGTGATCCTTGTGATCGTTCTGGCCATGTGCGCGCTGGGGTTCACGTCGGGGTGGCTGGTGGCGCGGCTGTTCCGCGCGGACCCGGGGCGGCGGGCGTCCCTGGTATTCGGGTTGGGGATGAACAATAATGGCACTGGGCTGGTGCTGGCCGCGGCGGCGCTGCCACACTTGCCGGGTGTGCTGCTGCCGGTCATCTTCTACAACCTCGCGCAACACGTGGTGGCCGGGATCGCTGACAGGCTTGCTGACCGGGGCAACCCCACCTTCCCGGGTTCGCCCGAGGGCGTCGTGATCTGCCCGCAGATGAGCGCCGCTTAACGTCCGGCTCCGAACCATTACCCCGAGGGATTCATGGTCCACATCCTGCTGTTCCTCAGCGGCGCCGAGGAAGGAGCGACCCCCGTTGGCCGGGTGAATCTGCGCAGCGTCGTCGCCGGGCCGGGCGGTTCGTTCAGTCGCCTGCTGGACGACGATGGCAGCCCCGCCCCCTTCGCGTTTACCTGCGAGCCGCCCGGTTCGCTCAACGACGACGACGCCCGCGAGGTCGCCGGCGCCCTGCAGCGCGGCAAGCAGAGCGGCAGTCTGCGCGCCTACGAGTGGCGGCTGGCTCCGGAGCGTCCCGGCGGCGAGGCGCCCACGCGCTTCCTCGTCTCCCGTCTGGGGCAGGGCGGCCACCACGCCGATCGGCCGCCCTGCCCAGGGGCAAGGTGGGAGCGCGTCGGCGACGGCTACCGCTGGTTGATCGAGCTTGCCAACCTGGGCGAGTTGGTGAGCTTCCAGGAGCGGCACGGCCGGCTGGTGCTCGGCCGCGACACCGGCACCGGCTTACCGAGTCTGGAGATTGGCGACGCCGGCCTGGAGTAATACCAAATCGCGTTGCTGGTTGGCGTTACCAGCCCGGAGCGCCAGATCGAGTTCCCCGTTGCTGGCGCTCCGGGCTGGTAATCTGTTCCTCACCGCGGCGACCCGCCCCACTCCGGTTATATTGCCCAACAAGGATCCATTTTTTTGCTATTGTCGCAACCCCGGGCGGCACCGCACGTCCACAGCGGCAAGGCGTGGCTCAACGGCCTTTTGTAACATTTCGTAACACCCCCTCTTGCCGACGCAATCCGCCGTGGCCTCCGGTTCGTCTCCCTGTTAGAGTGCGAGTTGGGGAAGAGTTCGTGTCTCCAAAGGAGTTTCTCATGCGACGCCTTGTGCCCGTGCTGCTGTTGCTGGGGCTGGCCGCCAACGCCGACGCGCGCGGCCTGCTGATCCCAGCCGAGAAGAAACTGCCGCCGCTGGCGATGGTCAGCCACGAGGTCAACGTCAAGATCGACGACCAGGTCGCCGTCACGCGCATCGAGCAGGTCTTCCGCAACCACACCGACCGCCCCCTCGAAGTCAGCTACGTCTTCCCGGTGCCCAGGGGCGCCAGCGTCAAGAAGTTCGTCCTGTGGGTCGATGGCAAGGCTATCCCCGGCGAAATCATCGAGGCCAAGAAGGCCAGGGACATTTACACCGACATCGTCCGCCGCACCCTCGACCCCGGCCTGTTGGAGTACCTCGGCAACGACCTGTTGCAGTTCAAGGTCTTCCCGGTGCCGGCCAAGAAGGATCAGAAGGTCGCCGTCGAATTCACCTCCGTCGCCGGCGCCGACAACGGCGTCATCGAGTACGTCTATCCGCTCAAGACCGACGGCAAGGCCATCAGCACCCTGGAGAAATTCGCGGTCAACGTCCACCTCAAGTCGCAGCACGCCCTGCAGAACATCTACAGCCCAACACACCGCATCAGCACGACGCGGGCCAACGACCACGAGGCCAACGTCGTCTTCGAGAAGAACCAGGCTCTGCTCGACAGCGACTTCCAGCTTTACTACCAGGTCGGCAAGGGCAAGGACGTCAGCCTGACAACGCTGACGCACCGGCCGACCTCCGGCAACGACGGTTACTTCATGCTGTTGGTGTCGCCGCGGGTCGAATTGTCGAAGGAGCAGCAGATTCCGCGTGACTTCGTGTTCGTGCTCGACACCAGCGGCAGCATGCGCGGCAAGCGCATGGAGCAGGCTCGCAGCGCCCTGAAATATTGCCTGGGCAACCTCCACAAGCGCGACCGCTTCGCCATCATCAACTTCGCCACCACGGTCAACCACTACAACGACCACCTGCTGGCCGCCAACCAGGACCAGTTGAAGGAAGCCCGTAAGTGGGTGGACAACCTGGAGGCGACCGGCGGCACCGCCATCAACGACGCCCTGCTCGCCGCCCTGGCCCTGCGGACCAGCGACGCCACGCGCACCTTCACCGTCGTCTTCTTCACCGACGGCAGGCCGACCATTGGCGAAACCAACGTGGACGCCATCCTCAAGAACGTCCTGGGCAAGAACAGCGCCACCACGCGCATCTTCACCTTCGGCGTCGGCGACGACGTGAACGCCTCGTTCCTCGACCGCCTCGCGGACCAGAGCCGCGCCCTGAGCACCTACGTCCGCGAAACCGAGAATATCGAGGTCAAGGTGAGCAGTCTGTACAGCAAGATCAGCAATCCCGTGCTGGCCAACCTGCGGCTGACGGTCGGGACGGACGTGAAGATTTCCGAGGTGTATCCGCCGCAGCTGCCGGACCTGTTCCACGGCAACCAGCTGGTGGTGCTCGGCCGCTACACCGGCAAGGGCCACGCCGCCGTCAAGTTGACCGGCCAGGTCGGCAGCGAACAGCGCGAGTTCGTCTACGAGGTCAACTTCCCGCACCAGACCACCGAGCGCAAGGAGTTCGTTGAGGATCTGTGGGCGCGGCGCAAGGTCGGCTACCTGCTCGATCAAATCCGCCTCAACGGCGAGAAGAAGGAACTGGTCGATGAGGTGGTGACGCTGGCGAAGCGCTACGGCATCACCACGCCGTACACCAGCTACCTGATCGTGCCGGACGCCCTGGTGCCAGTGGTGGCGGCGCCGGCCAAGGGGAGCAAGAAGAAGGCCGCGGGCAAGCCCAACGTGGCCTTCGACCTGAGCAGCGCCAACACGGCCCCGCAGGCGCTGCAGAAGGCTGGCGGCCCCAAGGGCGTCACCCAGATGCCGGTGGCGGAGTTCGTGAAGAACAATTACGCCCCCGGCCCCGTTACCGCGGGTGGCGGTTACGGGATGGGCGGCTTCTCCCAGTACCGCTTCGAGTACGCCGAGAAGGAACTGAACAAGGCAACGGCCGGCGACAAGGCCAAGGTAGACAGCGCGACCAAGGGGCTGTGGGAGGCGAAGGAACGCCTGGCCAACAATGGCAAGGCGCAGACGTATCTCAAGCAGGGCAAGCGCGAAGCGGTGCAGGCCGGCAAGCTCGGCGTCGAGCTGAGCTGCGACAACAACCTGCTGCGTTCCCAGACGCAGCCGACGCAGACGGCGGTGCGGCGCGTCGGCGCCTACAACTGCCTGGAGGTTGGCGGCGTCTGGATCGACGAGCGGTTCGACCCGAAGATGAAGGTGGTCACTGTCAAGGCGATGAGCAAGGCGTACTTCAACCTCATCGACCGGCAGCCGACGGCCCGCGCGGCGCTGCGGCTCGGCAACCATCTGGTGTGGGTCACGCCCAGCGGCACCGCTCTGGCCATCGACACCACCACCGGCGCTGAAACCCTCAGCAACGCCGAGATTGACGTGCTGTTCGTGGCGCCGAAGAAGAAGTGACCGGTGAAATCCACTTGCTGCCGCTTGCGGCTCGGCGTGCTTCCGCAAAGCCGCAAGCGGCAGTCAAAAAAGCTGAGAGACTGAACCGATGCTGACACGTGGACAAGCAAAATGTCCCGTCTTCCTCTTTCACGCGCGGGACGACAGAAACGTCCCGCTTCAACAAACCACAGGGTTCGCGGCACTGCTGAAGAAGACCAACGCGAATGTCACCCTGGTCACCGTTCCGAACGGCGGTCATTACGACTCGATGTTGCATCAGGGCATTCCGAAGGGCATCACGTGGTTTCGGCAGCTACAGAAATAGCGTCGTTGAAGAAAGCGAAAAGAGGCCAGATTTGCTCTGCTCGGCCCAGCGGGTACAATCACGACATGGCCAACACGCGACCCAGTCCATTTCCGTTTCCGCCCCGGCGCATGTACTGGGGGGCGAACATCCCAATGCGGGTGATCCGCCGCTACGCCTACGGCACCCCGCAAGGGTTAGCTCCTCCGTTGTGGCCCGGTCAGGAGACCGGGCCACAACGGGGAGAGCAACCGCTTTCACCGCTTCGGTTCAAACCGACCTCGCTACCAATCGACCACTGAGCCGTCATCCTCGTCGTAGGTCTCGCGATTGCGCCAGTCGTGCCCGAGCTGCTTCGGCAGCTGTTTCTCGTCCAGTTCGATGCCCAGGCCCGGCCCGGTCGGCACGTTGATGTAGCCGCCCTTCTGCACAACGAAGGGAGTCCGCAGATACCCTTCGCCGAGGCTGACCTGCTCCTGGCACAGAAAGTTCGGGATGGACGCGGCCAGCTGAATGCCCGCGGCCAGCGAGATCGGGCCCAGCGGATTGTGCGGGGCGATGGTCGCGTAAAACGCCTCGGCCATGCCGGCGATCAACCGCACTTCCGTGATGCCGCCCGCGTGACACAGGTCCGGCTGCAGCACCGTCGCCGCCTTCTTTTCCAGCACCTCGCGAAAGCCCCACTTCGTAAAGACCCGCTCGCCCGTCGCAATCGGCAGGTGCGTGCCGCGGGCGATCTCGGCCATCAGGTCGTGGTTCTGGCAGTTGATCGGCTCCTCGATGAACATCGGGTTGTGCGGCTCCAGCGCCTTGATGAGCACCTTCGCCAGCGCCGGGCTGATGGCGCCGTGGAAGTCGATGGCGATGTCCACGTCGTCGCCGGCGATCTTGCGCAGTTCGGCGAAGTGCTCGGCGGCGTAACGCACCGCGGCCGGCGTCTCAATGTAGCGGCTGGCGCGACGCTTGGCCGGGCCGCACTTGATGGCGGTGAAGCCGTGCGCCAGCTGCTGCCGCAACACCGCCGGCGTGTTGGCGTGGGCGTAGACGCGCACCTTGCGCCGCGTCGGGCCGCCGAGCAACTCGTACACGGGCACGCCCAGCGCCTTGCCCTTGATGTCCCACAGGGCCATGTCGATGCCGCTCAGCGCACTGGTCAGGATCGGCCCGCCGCGGTAAAAGGCGTGGCGGTAGATGGCCTGCCAGTGATGCACCACCTGACGCGGATCCTTGCCGATCAGGTACGGCGCGATCTCCTGCACGGCCGCGGCGCAGGTGACCGCCCGGCCTTCGAGGATCGGTTCGCCCAGGCCGACAATGCCGGCGTCGGTGTGGACCTTGAGGAACAACCAGCGCGGCTTGACCAGGAAGGTTTCCAGCTTGGTGATCTTGAGCGGTTTGCCAGGCTTGACGGGCGCGTTGGGGTTCTGCTCGGCGACGACTGCGCCGGGCAACGCCCCGGCGGCGGCTTCCAGAAAATGACGGCGGTGCATGTGCGTCTCCTTCTCGGGGCGTGCGGCGGCTGGTGGGTTGTTGAGGTTGAGGGTAGTCGATGGCCGGCGTGCTGACAATTCAAAACCGGCGCGGTTCGAGCACCTGGCGTCCGGTCGTAGCGGAAGTCGCCAGACTTCCGAGCAGCGTCGCACGGAAGTCTGGCGACTTCCGCTACCCCCAACCGCGGGCAAGTCGGCGCAGACACGACCGGCCGGGCTTTGTTATCCTCCTCGCCCGTGCCGGAACCGCACCGGAACACAAGGAGGTGACCCATGTCCTGGTTTCGTCGTTGGGGAATCATCGGGGCGCTGGCCGTGACGCAGGTCGGCGCCGTGCTGTGTTATCAAGCCTTCCTGGCCGGCCACGGTTCCCCCGCCCGCGCCGCCGCTGCTCAGCAGAAGCCGGCTTCGCCGCCGAAATCGGAAGGCAGCCCTGCGCCGCTGCCTCCGGATAACAAGACAATTAGCCAAGCGGAAGACATTCCCCTGCCGCCTTTCGTGGAACTGGCTAAACCAAACCCCCTGCCGTCTCTGGAGAACGGCCAGTCATCGACCGCGCCGCTCCCGGCCGTCATGGCCCCAGCGTTCCCCGAACTCAAGCCAGGCATTGTGCAAGCCGCGGCTCAGGAGAAAGTACCAGGTCCCGGGGTGCCCCCGCCCGTCGTCCCAGACCCCAAGCTGCCCACGTTGCTGCCGAAAGCTCCGGGTGATGCTCCCAAGAACCCGACGGAAGATCAGCTGAAGGCTCAAGTCTCCAAGCAAAGCGGTCCGCCGACTGATGTGTCAACCAGGCCGTTGCCACTGCTACCGGTCGGATCGCCAACCGTGCCGGTTCCGCCCAAGATCGACAAGGGTGCGAAAACCGATCTTGCCCCCCTGTCTCCGCCGCCGCAGCACTGGACCAAGCCCAGCGACCCGCCGACAACCGTGGTGCCGGTCAAGCACCAGAGCGTCGGCCTGTGCCCGTGGGCGCTGCGCATCGAGATCGTCAAGGGCAAGACGCAGCTGACCGCCGCCATCGGCAAGGAAGTGCAGTTCCGCATCGTCTGCGAGAAGCTCGACCTGCAGGCGCCGCGCGGCCTCATCGACGCCACCGGCGCCGTCTCGATCACCAGTGAAGGGCTCGACGGCACCTGCGACCGCCTGCAAATCACCTGGGAACAGGACCACGTGGTCCTGGAAGGCAAGGCCCAGCTGAAGTGCCAGCGCGATGGCCAGGAAGTGGAACTCAAGGCCGAGAAGCTGAGCCTGCGCCTGAGCGCCAGCGGCGTCGTGCCGGTTCGCGAGCAGACCGCGCCAACCACCGAGCCGCCGGTGCCCAACGGCAAGACCAAGACCTCGGCCACGACCGTGCCGGTCATCGATCAGGCCAGCGGCGGCGTCCCCGTCATTGACCGCGAGGTGGTGCCGGCGGCGTCCATCAGCCGCGACTACGGCGTGGTGCCGGTGACGACATCGCCGAAGGTGCAGGATTAAAAAGGTTCACCACAAAGACACAAAGGGCACATGGATCTTCTCCTTTGTGCCCTTTGTGTCTTTGTGGTGAAGAAAAATCAGCACGCCCGGATCACGACCAGCGTGGCGTTGTCGGTGGCGCCGCGCAGGTTGACGAGGTTCAGCAGCCGCCGGGCGGCGATGTCCGCGGACACCGCCGCCTCGCTCATCAGCATCTTCGTCAGATCCTTGGCCGGGATGTGGTTCGTCAGGCCGTCCGAGCACACCAGCACCCAGTCGCCACGCGCCAGTTCGCCGTGATACAGCCCCGGCTCCACGTCCGGCTGGCCGCCGATGGCCTGCTGCAACTCGTTCTTGCGCGGGTGGTCCTCCGCCTCCTCCTCGGTCAGCTTGCCCAGCTCCACCAGGCGATTCACCAGCGTCTGGTCGCGCGTCAGCTGGATCAGCCGGCCCTGGTGCAGGTGGTACGTCCGGCTGTCGCCCACATGGCTGACGACGATGTGCTGGTTATCGACGTACACTGCCTCGGCAGTGCAACCCATGCCGCGCCGCTTGCTGCCCGGCGCCCGCGCCGCCGTGTGCACCTCCTTGTTGGCGTGCTTCAGGGCGGCCAGCAATAACTGCTTGCAGGCGTCGATGCTGAAGGTTTCGTCGGCCGGCGGTTCCTTGCCCGCCAGGGCCTGGAACATCGGTTTCTCGACCAGGAACTTGCGCACGGACTGGATGCAAATGGCCGCGGCCACCTCGCCGGCTTCGTAGCCGCCCATGCCGTCCGCCAGCGCCACCAGCGCGTACTCCCAGAAGTCATCCTGCCGCTGCTCCACCGCGTGCATGAACGCGAAGGCGTCCTCGTTGCCGGTGCGCACCATGCCCGTCGTCGTCCACGCCGCGATGTCCAGCCGCACGTTGTCCAGCGTCCGCCGCAAAATCTCCAGCGTGCGGATCAACTCCTGGAAACCGGTCTTGTCCGTCCGGCCCGCCTCGTCGGTCGGGAAGCGGATGTTGAGGTCGCGCACAAACGTCTTGTTGATGAGGCGGAAAAACGCCGGATGAACATCGGGAAATCGATCCGTGATCTGCTTCGGCGTGAACTGCCGCTCGAAATCCTTCTCCTCCAGATGATGGCCCAGGTACTCCAGCGAGTAGAGCATGGCCCCGAAGCTGTAGAGGTCGGCGCGGGCGTCCGCGGTGGTCGGGTTCAGCACCAGCTCGGGCGCCGTGTACAGGGTGCACTTGATCGGCGCGTCCGCCGGCACCGGCAGCGGTAGCACGTCGCTCAGGTCCGTGATGACCGCCTGGCCGTCGTTGGACACGGTGATGATGTCCGGCCGAATGCCCTCGATAATGGCCCCGACCTTGTGCAAGGCGTCGAGCCCCTCGGCGACCTGCTTGAGCCAGCCGTAGCGCGTGGCGGCGTTCGCCTCGGTCCACACGTCCCACAGGTTCTGGCCGGCCGGGATTTCCTCGACCAGGTACTCGTACTTGTCCTCGACAAAGGTGTCGATGACGGTGGGCAGGGCCGGGTGGCGGGCGTTCTCCAGCAGGCCCTGCTCCCAGGCGACGCTCGGCCAGGTACTGGCGACGGCGGCGACCGGAGCGGCTGCGGCGGGCTCGTCGAAGCTCGGCAGATAGTCGTCGCCTTCCTCCAGCGGCACGACCGGCTCGGCCTCGTCGAGCAGCACGGCGCTCATCTCCGGCACCTCGCCGCGCAGGATCATGACCGGCGCCGGCGTGCCGGTGCCGTGGTCCAGGGCGCGGAAGCGGGCCACGCCGGCGCGTTCGTTGAGCAGTTCGACCAGTTCGTATTGCGATTTGATGCGCATGCCAGACACCAGGGAGGGAGCATGGGCGACGGGGGCGGCGGCGACGGCAGCCGCGGTCGTGGGGGCGCCCATGAAGCCGCAGTCGTGACAGAACGAGGAGCCGGCCACCCATTTGGAGCCGCAACCCGGGCAGATTTCGCCACCGACCGCGGCGGCCGGCGCAGGGGCGACCACCACGGGGGCCGCCGGTTGCGGCGGCGCGACCGGTGCCGCAACGGCCACGGGTTTGGCGAGTGGCGGGGCTACCGGCGGCGCGACGGCGACCGGCTTCGCCAGGGGCACCGCCGGGGCGGTCACGGGCACGGCGGCGGGGCCAGCCTCGGGCACTGCCTCGACGGGTTCGACCAGCTCGGGGCTTTCGAGGACGGCGGGTTTCTCGACGGCCGGCTCCAGGGGTGTCGCCTCCGCGACCGGTTCCGGCTCGGGGGGCGCGGCCGCGAGGACGGCCGGCTCTTCCAGGGACAGGGCCGGCGGCGCCGGTTCCGCGGCTGGCGTGGGCACCGGCTCGGGCGCGTTGGGCTGCGAGGCCGGCACGGCGGCGGCCTGGGGTGCGGGGTTGGTGGATTGTTCTTGCTGAACGCCAAAAAGCCGGCCCCAAAGGCCGCCCTTTGACGAGTCCGGACCGTTGCTCGCCATAAAAGTCCTTGAAGGGTTGGCCGCGCTACCACGGCCGGCCCGCGCCGGGAGCCGGACCGCCGCGCCGTCGCGGCACGCACACGGAAGCGATTTCAAAAGCTCTTGTCCGAGCCCGAGCGCCAGCGCGGGGCAGCGCTGGCGCTCGGGCTCGGTTCACGGTTCTCTAACGCAGACGATTGCCACAATAAATGCAAAAGCGGCTGCCCATGCGGTTGTACTTGCCGCAACTGGAGCAGGGCGCCGAGGCGTCCGTCAGTGGCTCGGCGCACTTGACGCAGAACGGCGTGCGAACCTTGTTGGTCGTCTTGCACTTCGGACAGGGGAACTCCCTGGTCACGCGCTGTCGATCCAGATCCTGCCGGATTTCCTTGGCCGTGAAGTAGCGGTCGTTCACGTCCTCGGCCATGTTGACCTTGATGAGTTCGTAGAACCAGCGGTACTGCGCCGGCAGCGGCGCGTTGGCGTCCGCCAGCTGGGTCTCGAGTTCCTTGGTCGTGTGGTAGCCCTCGGGGGCGCGGCCGGTGGCCAGGTGGAACAGCGTCGCGGCCAGGGCGAACAGGTCGCTGCGCGGCTCCGGCTTGCCGATGATCTGCTCCGGCGGCGCATAGCCCTCGGTGTAGACGCGCGTCTTGCCGGCCATGCGCTCCTTGTGCGTGCGGCCCAGGTCGCGGGCGGTGCCGAAGTCGATCATGCGGATCGATTTCTGGTCCTCCAGGAGCATGATGTTGTCGGGCTTGAGGTCGCGGTGGATCAACGGCGGCGACTGGCTGTGCATGTGCGCCAGCACGTCGCAGATGGCCTTGGCCCACTCGATGACCTGGGGGATCGCGAAGGGCTGGTTGTTGTTGGCCTCCATGATCTTCAGCAGATCCTTGCCGCGGATGAACTCCATGACCAGATGGGCGGTCTGTCCCTCCTGGTAGAAGTCATGGACGCGCGGCACGATCGGCACCGGCTCAAGCATTTTCAGGATTTCGTACTCGCGGCGGAAGAAGTTCAGGCGGATGCTGAACTCCTGCGGATCGCCGGAGATCATGTCCTTGATGGCGACATCGCCGTGCTTGCCCTTGGTGTCGGTGCCCTTGTAGACCGCCCCGAAACCGCCCATGGCCAGGAGCTTGTCAAGGCGGTAGCGGCCGTGCAGCATGGTGCCGGCGGCGACGGGCAGCGGCGTGTTGCAGCGGACGCAGTTGCGTTCGCCGGGCGGGTTGGCGACGCCGCAGGCCGGGTTGGTACACATGCACGGCGGCGTTTCCGGCTCCGCGGTGCTGCTGTCGCCCTGCAGCAGATAGCCGCAGTCCATGCAGGCGATGGCGCCCTCCAGGAGCTTGGCGCCGCACTGCGGGCAGCTGGTGGCGCCGCCGGCGCCGGGCGGCGGAATGGAGGGCAGACTGACGGACGGCATGCTCGGGGCCTTGGGGCCGTTGCTGCTCGTGGCGGCCGGGGCGGGGGGCGCCGGCGCGGGACGGGGGGCAGTGCCGGCCGCCGCGGCGACGGGCTGCAGAGCAGGGACAGTGAAGGCGTTCGAGCACGCGGGACAACGGACATTACGGCCGGCCGCGTTGTCGGGGACCTGCATCGGCTTCTGACAGTGCGGACAGCGGATCACATGCGGCATGGGTTCTTCTCGTGGTTGCGGTTGCGCTCCGTCAGCAGTTCAATCACAACTTGTAGATTGCAGATTGCAAAAACTAGCAATCCGTCTGTCGTTCCAGTTGCAATCTGCAATCTAAAAGTTGCAATCTTCCTCAGGCACTCCGCTTGGCCCGTTCTCGGAAGCGAAGCACGCTGTTGCCGACGCGGATCAGGTCGTCGGACTTCAGCGGGAAGCGGCCCTGGACGAGCTGGTCGTTGACAAAGGTGCCGCCGGGCGTCTGCATGTCTTCCAGGAAGTAGCGGTTGCCCGACTGAATTATATGCGCGTGCAGCTTCTCGATCTGGTTGTCGCCGAACAGGCCGATGTCGCACGACTCGGCGCGGCCGACGGAGGTCCGCTCCTTGGTCAGGATCATCTCGCGCCCGGCCTTGCGGCCCACCTCGATCTTGATCCAGGCTTCCTTCAAAATCACCTGGGCCAGGCCGATCAAGAGGCCAATGCACATGCCCAGCGCGACAAAGCCCCAGGCGGTCGGGCTGGACAGGTCGTCGGGATCCTTGCCGCGGAACAGCGTCGGGCCGATGACGCGGAAGACCAGCGCCAGGGTGCCGCCGAGCAGGCCGCCCGCGGTGCCGCCGACCAGCCCCTTGATGAGCTTCTTGGTGGCGCCGCTCACGTCCTTCTGCGTGATGACGCTGAGCAACAGTTCGTAGACGCCAATGGACACGCCGACGAGCAGGCCGGTGAGCGTCCAGCCGAAGACGAAGAACAGGCCGTTCGCCGTGGCCGAGAAGAGCAGCTGGCCGATAACGCCGCCGAGCAAGCCGCCGACGCAGCCGACCAGCACCGCGACGCCGACGCGCTGGAGCACCAGAAAGGGGCGGCTCATCGACAGGTTCCACAGGGCGTCGAGCAGGCCCAGGCCCAGCGCGATGGCCAGGCCCAGGAACAGGCCCTTGACGCCGGCGCCGGAGACCGCCTGCTCGCGCGGCGAAAACAGGGCTCCGAACAGCCAGCCGAAGAAGGCCGCCCAGCCGCCCATGATCGCGCAGTAATAGATGAAGCGTGTGAAGGACATGCCACGTTCCCGTGCTGTCGTTGCCCGGCCGCCGCGCCGGCGTTCCAGGGTTATTGTATTAGAAAGCCGTGGCCGCCGTCGTGTCCAGTAAATTTCGGCAAAGTTCGCCAGGCCGCACCACCGACGGCGCACTCCTTGCGATTTTGGTGGTTGGGAACTGACTCCCCTCGCCCCTGAAGGGGGCGAGGGGGGCAAGAACGGGCGTCACGGCTGCGCTTTCTGCTTGCCGACCGTCAGGACCCGCGCCACGTCGCCGCCGGCCTGGCTCACCACCATCAAACGCTGCTTGCCCGCCGCGGTCGCGCGCACCGTCCAGGTCGCCTCGCCGACATCGCCTTTCACCTTGGACGCCGCCGGCCCCTTCACGAGTTCCAGTCCCGTCGGCAATTTCAGCGTCAGCGTGTCGCCGGCCCCGGCGCCCGCGCAGCGCCACAACCGTCAACTCCCGACCGACCGCCGGCACGCCATCGACGATCAGGCCGAGGTTGCCCTTGTCATTGGCCGTGAACGCCCCCAGCCCGTAAGCGAAGCCGACGCGCCGCTGCTGCTTCGGCCCCAACTTTTGCTCTGGCCAGTACAGCACCGCGGCGCCATCGTTCAGCGCCTTGATGGAGAACACTGGCACGTTCCAGAGTGTGAGCCCGTCGTTGGCCCCGGGCTGCTTCGACTCCTTCGCCGGCCAGCCGCCGAGCGTGACGCGGCCTGGCGCCTCCACGTCACCACCGAGCTTGAGTTTCAACGTGGCGACGACGCCGGGCTTCTTGAAATCCAGGCTCTCCAGGGCCTGCACGAACGGCGGCACCTGTTCGCCCTTGTAGTCCGCCGAGGTCTCGACCAGCGCCGCCGCCCCCGGCACGATGAACGGAGCGCCGTCGTTGCTGCCGATCATGGTGTCGAGCAGGAAGCGGATGCCGACCTGGTGCGGCTTGGCGCTCTCGTTCTCCAGCACGTACTCGACGCTACAGGTGTCCAGCAACCCGGTCTGTTCACCGCGGACGATCTCCACGAGCTGCGTGACGGTGACGCCTTCCGGGTACTCCCAGACGGAGCGGACGCCGGCGCGGCCCTTGCCGAGCGCTGCTTCCTTGACGCGCCACTTGCCCGGTTGCTCGCCGAACAGGTATTCCTTGCCGTCGATCTTGACGCAGGTGTTGCTGGTCAGGCCGGCGGCGTGAAAGGTCAATTTCTTGCCGGTGCGCTTGCCCTGGTCGTCGAGGACGTGCAGGCCGAAGCGCATGGAATGCACGTTGCCACCGCCGAAGCCCTTGTCGAAAAGGATGCCCAGCCGGCCGCTGTCCTTGTCGCCCTGCGGCTGGGCCGCGCCGGCCGCGGCCACGGTCAGACAGAGAGCGATTGCGACGAAACTTCGCCGGTTCATGATGGCTCCCTGGTTTACGGAAGAGCGCTAAGCCGCGTCCGCGCTGCATCCTACTGCGGCATCGATTTGCACGCAAGGACCATGTACCTGTGCGTCCTCGACCCGCACGGCACCATCGGTGTCGGGAACGAACGAGTATCTGGACCGGCCCGGGATCGAGAAGCCCAGGCACAGCGGACCTTCCTTCGAGGAAGTGTGAACCGCCAGAGTCCCAAAAGGTGTTGGGCGCAGGAAGTCCTTTCCTCCTCGGAGGAGAAAACCTTGCGCCAGCGACTGATGCACAACAGCAGGTGGTACGCAGTGCGCAGTGCAGCACCGCGGTCCCGGACAGACACCGAGCGCCGGAAAAGTCGTCACAGACGGCCCAGCGAAACCTGTCAGGGGACATATTGTCTCTTGACAGGGAGAGGCGAAGTCGCAAGCGGCAGAAAGCGGGCGGCTCATTCGCCCCTGTCGAAGCCCCAGCGGAAGACGCCCATCAAATAGGAGTAGTCGTCCGTCCAGACGCGGTTGCCCGGCGCTCGCGGCGTGTACCACGTCAGGCCCGGGTTGATGCCTTCGCCGCCGCGCTGGTCCTCGGGCAGGTCGCGCTCGTCGTCGGCCACCATCACGTACTCCTGCCCAAAATGGCCGATGTGCAGGTAGTCCACGACGGTCATTTCGCCGCGGGCGCGCCGCCGCTCCGTGGGCTGCGTGCCGTCCTTGCCGACGCGCCACACCTTTTTCAAACTCCGGGCCACGTCCGTGACCGGCTTGACCAGATCAACGTGGCGGTTGGACGTGTGGACGCACAGAATGCCGCCGTGCTGATACACCTTCTTGCCCGTCACCGGGTTGACGAACTCGGCGTTGTGCTTGACGAGCTTCGTGAAGTACATCGCGATCGCTTCCCTGGTGATCAGATGCACGGGGATGGCGTCGGAGCTGAAGGCGTCCACCTCGATGGCCCGGTAATAGTTCTCGCGTTTGGGGAACGATGTGGACTTCTCGTACACATGATGACCCTCCGACTTTTCCCGCGTCCAGGTGTAGGTGGTGTCCGGCTGCAACCGCTCCTCGGTCATCGACAGCCGGGCGTCGCCCATGACGATCTCCAGCTTGACGCCGCGGTCGATGGCGTCGCGGACATAGGTGAAGTAGGGGTCGTCCTTCAGCGAGTAGCCGCGGATCACCTCGTCGATCTCGTAATAGACGACGTGCTGGTATGGCCGGCCATACGAGGCCATGGTGCCGGTGCCCAGGCCGATGGTGGCGTAGGGCGGCTCCGACACACTGGCGAGCACCTGGCCCAGCGGATTGCCCGCCCCCAGGCCGATCACCGCCACCGGCAGCCGGGCGTCGGCGCTGTAGTCGTTGAAGGTGCCCTTGTAGTTGACGAATTTCTCCAGCTTGATCTTGTCCTTGTCCTTCTCGCGCTCCTTCGGGTCCGCGATGACCTTGCCGTCCTTGACCCAGACGCCGTACTGGCCGTCGAACCAGTTCAGCTTCTCCATGATGATGCCGGTCGGGCCGAGACGGTGATAGTAGGTCGTGGCCAGGCGGCCGAGCGGCCGGGTATGGCTTTTGTCGAGTTCGTTGCCGTTCACGTCGAAGACCGCCACGCGCACCTCCGGCATGTAGTTCAGGCCGTGGTGGGTGGTGCCGTGCATCAGGTAGTGCGACTCGCCGAAGCCGTCCTTCTGTGTCATGACGCGCAGTACGCCGAAGTAAGTGCGCTCTGCCTGCAGCACATGGCCGCTCTCCGCTGCCGCCTCGTGTCGGGCCACCACCAGCAAGATGCCGGCCAAAGCCAGTCCGAAGCGCAGCGGCCGCGACATCACCAGCAGCGCCAGGATGAGCGGCAGGCCGTACATCAGGGCCCCGGACATGGTCTGCGTCCAGCCGTGCGCGCTCTTCGGTGCCATGCCCATGGTGCGGTGGAAGAAGGCGAACAGGCTGTTCTCCTTGTCCATTTCCTTGACGTAGGGGTCGGCGATGCTGTTGTACAGAACCTTCCAGCCCCAGTGGCCGCTGCCGTTGAAGATCAGCGTGGCCGCGACCACCGTGATGAGCCCGGCGATCACCAGGTCAAACGTGAACCCCATGAGCCAGCCGCGCGGCGCCTGGACCGCCGGGGCAGGGGTCGGGGCAGGCGTGGTGCCGTCGGCGGCCGCGGTGGGCTGCCCCTTGAACTGACTGTACAGATCGTCGCCGGTCTTGTTGAACCAGTTGGCCATCTCGGGGAACGTGCTGGCGAGCCAGGTTTCCGACCAACCGCCGCCGCCGAGCCTGGGCCGCAGCAGACCCGCGAAGATGATGGCCAGCGGCAGTTCCGCCGTGCCGTAGAACAGCACCGGCGCCACCAGGCCGTTGAACATGCCGCCGAGCATGCCGCCGACCGACATCCACAGATAGAACTCGGTCAGATAGCGCGTCGGCGGTCGGTCGCGGGCCAGTTCGCCGTGACAGACCAGTGCCGTGAAGAAGAACGCGACCATGCAGAACAGCACCGAACGCCAGATCGGACTGACCTGATGCGTCATCAGAATCCACGTCAGGCAGATCAGGCCAAACGGTTGCAGGATCAGCATCAGGCTATGCGGCGCCCCGGTCCACACCACCGGCCAGCGCGTGAACACCAGGATGAACGACAGCAGGTAGATCGCCAGCGGGATCACCCAGAAGTTCGTGATGGCCGAGATGTCCGTACACATGTAAGTCGTGACGCCGAGCATCAGGCTCGACGGGATGGCGGCCAGCATGACCCAGCGGAAGCGCCGCCAGTTGGTCATCTCGAAGGGGCGCGGGGCGGCGGGCGTGTGGGTCAGCGGTGCGTGCGCCGCGGCGGTGGCACTGGTGACGGCGACCTTACCGAGTTGTTTCGCGGGCTGTGGCCGGCCGCCGCGCTGCTTGGAGCCGCGGCGGATGGCGCCGCGCTGCGGCGCGGGTGGGTTCGGCGCAGCGACGGGCTTGATGGCGGTCTCGGCCGCCGGCGCCGGGGCGGGCGCGGGCGCGGTCTGGACCGGCTCAGGCGCCGGCTGCTCCGCGGTGGAGCCGATGGGGGTGCTGGCCCCGGCCAGCTGCACGCTGGGCGGCGCCTGCAGCACGAAGTAGGCGCAGCCGGCGACCGCCAGCGCCAGCACGATGTAGCCGAAGGTCCAGATCCACGCCTGCTCGCGCAGGCCGAAGATTGGTTCAACGATGAACGGATACGCAAGCAGGGCGAGCATACTGCCAAGGTTGCTGGCGCCGTAGAGGAAGTAGGGATCCTTGGCGGCGGGGTGGCCGGTGCTGCCAAACCACTTTTGCAGCAGCGGAGCGCTGGTGGCCACGACGATGAACGGCACGCCGACCATTGCCAGCAGCAGGCCGAGCGTTTGCGGAATGGGCGGCGCTTCGGGATTGGGGATCCAGCCGCGCTCGACCTTGCCGTCCACGACAATGGGCTTGCCGTCCGGGCCGACGGGATCGGCGACGTTGAACGGGCCGTAGGGCCACAGGAACAGCACGAACAGCGGCAGCACCAGGACGGCACAATGGACGAAAAGTTGGCGGCGTACGCTCAGGCGAGTGCTCACCGTGTGCGTGTAGGCGTAGCCCGCCAGCAGCGCGGTCTGGAAGAAGACCATGCAGGTGTTCCAGACCTGGGGCGTGCCGCCGAGCTTCGGCAGGATCATCTTGCCGATCATCGGCTGCACCAGGAAGAGCAGGAAGGCGCTCACGAAGAGCGTGATCGCGAAAAACGGCAGGGCCAAGGGACATCCTCCACGGCAAGCGGCGAAAGCGGGCGGCACCAGGTTCCGACCTCTGTAAAGGGGCAGTGTATGAACGCGGCGGCGCGAAAGCAAACGCTGGCGCAGCCCTGCAGTTGCTACGCCGCTGCGGGGCAAAAGGTTGGCCGTCAGCGCGACCAGGTGACCACGCTGAGCAGGTTCGTGTAGTTGTCGCGCCAGACCCGCCGCTTGCGGTCGCCGAGCAGGACGCGCCAGCCGCGCTCATCCGGGCCGGCGGCCAGCGTCACTTGCTGCAACAACGTCGGCCACTCCGGATGCTTGTGCGCGGTCGGCCCCGGCAGGCGCTGTTTGACCGTCAGGTGCGCGACCATCGGCGCCGCCAGCGCCTGGGCCGCCGGTGGCGCCGCCAGCAGCAGCGCCGCCGCGTGCGCCGCCCGCCGCGCATCCCCCCGCGCCGCGGCACCCGGCTGCTTGCGCCAGGGCCAACCAATCGACGCCGAAGCGCTCGTCGTTGTCGGCGTCGTCGCTCCAGAACAGGCACACCAGATCGCGGGCCAGCGCCTGGTCGGCCAGCACCGGCGGCAGGTTCACGTAATTGTTCGTCACGTTGTACAGCAGCACACCGTCCGGCGCCAGCTTCTCCAGATACAGTTCCAGCGCTTCCATCGTCAGCAGATGCACCGGGATGGCGTCCGAGCTGAAGGCGTCGATCACCAGCACCTGGAAGTAGCCCGGCGGCACCACTTCCGGCGGCGCCTTTGGGTCGGGGTTGATCTGGACCTTGCCGTCGCGCAACCGCAGCCGGCCGTCGCCGATGTCCACCTCCACGCGGGCGCCGCGCTTGCGGGCGTCCACCAGGAAGTAGAAGTACGGCTCGCTGCCGTCCGGCGGCAGTGACAGGTCGCGCACCGACGGGTCGATCTCGTAGAAGACGACGTGCTGGCCATTCAGCGCATAGGCCGCCAACGTGCCGGTGCCCAGGCCGATGACGCCGTAGGGCCGCCGCGATTTCGACTCCTTGAACCGGCTGAACAGCTCGCCCACCGGGCCGTCGGGGTGGAAGTAGGTGATCGGCTCGTTGCGCCGCTCCTTCGGCTCGACGCGCTGACCGCCGTGGTTGATGCCGCCGTGGATCAGGTTGTGATAGACGCGCCGCTCCATCCGGCCGTCGCCGCGGTCGTAAATCACCTCGTCGCGCTCGACGCTGCGCATCCCGAAGTAGCTGCGGCCGGAGTAAATGTAGGTGGAGTAGTGCGTCGCGCCGGCGCTCCGGTCGTAATACTCCGACATCGATTTTTCCATGGCGACCGTGAGGGAGTAGACCACGATCAGAGCGACAATGCCCAGGGCGAAGCGCAGCCGTCGGCCCGCGAAGCCGAAGCAGATCAGCATCGGTAGGCCGTAGACAATGGCCCCGTTGAGGAGCGTCGCCGTTTGGCGGGCCGTCCCCGCCTTGTAGCCCCGGGCGTTGACCCAGGTGGCCAGGCTCAGTTCCAGCGAGCCGCCGTTCCAGAGGCTGATCGACTGGCTGATACGGAACAGCGCGAAGCCGAACAGCCCCAGGCAGACCGCGTAGCCGAGGTCCAGCAGGTACTCCTGCAAACTGCTGTTCGCGTCGGAGGCGCCGAACCAGCGGCTGAAGATTTTGACCGGCGGCCGCAGGGTGAGCGACAGCATGAGCACCAGCGGATACTCAATGGCGAACTTGAACAGCACCGGCGCTAGCAGGGCGTTGAACAGCCCGCCGGTGACGCCGCCCACTGACATCCACAGGTAGAACTCGGTCAGGTGCCGGGTCGAGGGGCGGTCCCTGGCCAGTTCGCCGTGACAGACCATCACGGTCAGGAAGAACGCCGTGGTGTGGGCGGTCAGCATGACCCAGGTGGGGGCGTATGTTGCAGCAGCACGACCGCGCCCAGCACGGCCAGGGAGACGAGTTGCAACACGAGCATGATGCGGTGTGGCAGGCCCAGCCACTGCACCGGCCAGCGCATGAACACGAGGATGAACGACATCAGGTACAGGGCCAGTGGAATGACCCAGAAGAAGGGGACGGCGGCGATGTCGGTGGTGATGAAGGTGGTCAGGCCGAGCATGAGGCTGCTGGGCACCGCGGCGAGGGCGACCCAGCGCAGGCGGCGCAGGTTGGAGATCGGGGCCACGGCGGGCTCGATGGTCTTCGGCATCGGGGCGGGGGCGACGGCGACATGCGGGGTTCGGCCGCGGCGGGAGATGATGGTGCGCTTGACGGCGGTGCTGGGGTCAGCCGGCGGCAGGGCGGTGGTCGTCGGGTCGGCCGGCGGCAGCGCGGCACTGGCGTGCGGCGCCCCGGCCAGCAGAACCTGAGCGGGGCCGCGAAAGACGATCAGGCCGCACAGGACCGTGAACAGGAAGAACAGGCCGTAGCCGAAGGCCCACAGGGTACTTTGGTAGTCGAGGTCGAAGGATTGTTCGACCCAGAGCGGATAAGCGAGGAGGGCGAGCATGCTGCCGAGGTTGCTGGCGCCGTAGAGGAAGTAGGGGTCCCTGGCGGCCGCGTGGCCGGTGCTGCCGAACCATTTTTGCAGCAGTGGGGCGCTGGTGGCGACGACGAAGAACGGCAAGCCGACGACGAGGGTGAGCAGCCAGAGCACGGCGAAGATGGGGTTGGCCTGCGGCGGCGGCTCCCAGGCGCCGATGCTGAACGGCCCGATGGCCAGGAGCAGGGCCAACGGCAGCAGCAGCACGGCACCGTGGACGGCCAGCTGGCGGCGCAGCGGCAGGTAGGTGCTGACGGAATGGGTGTAGCCGTAGCCGGCGAGCAGTGCGGCCTGGAAGAATAGCATGCAGGTGTTCCAGACGGCAGGGGTGCCGCCGAGGCGCGGCAGGATCATCTTGCCGATCATCGGCTGCACCAAAAACAGCAGGAACGCGCTGACGAACAGCGTGATCGCGAACAGCAACGGCACGGCAGCTCTCCCCGGATAGCGCGGAACGGCACCCCCTTGTGCGGGTAAAGGATACGGAAAACGCGGTCAGAGGTCAGAGGTCAGAGGTCAGAAGTCAGAAGTCAGAGGTCAGCGCAGTCGTTCTGTCGCTTGCGGCCTGTGCTCTGCCTGACCTCTGATCTCTGACTTCTGGCTTCTGGCTCTTGACATTCGCGCATGACTCCCCTAAAGTAGACTGAGATTCAGTCTCAATAACGCCCTCCTACCTGCGAGGCTGTGCGTGGTTACGGATCTGCTCCTGCCGTTGGACGTGTTGTCGCGTGGACAATGGGCTGACGTGGTTGATGTGTCCGGGGAACCGGGGCACGTGTGCCGGCTGGCGGAACTCGGCTTGCGCTGCGGCAGTCGCGTGTGTGTGCTGCAACCGGGCAGTCCGTGTCTGGTGCAGGTCGGCGGTTGCCGGCTGAGCCTGCGCGGCGACGACGCGCTGTGCGTGCTGGTGCGGCCCGTGGCCAACAGGCGGGGGCATTGAGATGCCGTCTCTGGATCAACTGCGGCCCGGCCAGGCTGGCCGGATTGAGGCGCTGGCCGGCGACGACGCCCTGGTGCAGCGGCTGCTGGAGATGGGCCTGTTCGAGGGCGAAACCGTGGAGGTCATCGGCGTGGCGCCGCTGGGCGACCCGCTGGAACTGCGGTTACGCGACTACCGCCTGAGCCTGCGCCGCAGCGAGGCCGCCCGCATCCGCGTCGCGCTGCTGAGCGACGCGCCCTGAATTTTCGTGGTTGGTCGGAGCCCGAGCGCCAGCGCGAGGCCCCGCGCTGGCGCTCGGGCTCCGACCAGAAACAAGAAAAGACCTGCCGATGGTCCTCCTCCGCACCCCCACCGTGGCCCTGCTCGGCAACCCCAACACGGGCAAAACCACCCTGTTCAACGCCCTGGCCGGCATGAACCAGCGCGTCGGCAACTACCCCGGCGTCACCGTCGAGACCAAGAAGGGCAAGCTCCGCTGCGGCGCCCAGGCGTTCGAGCTGATCGACCTGCCCGGCACCTACAGCCTGGCGCCGCGCAGTCCCGATGAGATGGTCGCGGTCGATCTCATCCTCGGCCACCAGGCCGGCGAGGCCCGGCCCGACGTGCTCGTCACCATCGTGGACGCTTCCAATCTCGAACGCAACCTGTACCTGACGACGCAGGCCCTGGAGCTCGGCGTGCCCGTCGTCGTGGCGCTGAACATGGTCGATGTGGCGCAGGCCCAGGGCGTCACCGTGGACGCGGCCCGGCTGGGACGGCAGCTGGGCGTGCCGGTCGTGCCCATCCAGGCCAACCGCCGTCTCGGCCTCGACGCCCTCAAGGGCGCCATCGCCGCGGCGCTGGAGCAGGGGCCGCCCGGCAAACTGCCGACGTTCCCCGAAGCGTTCGAGCGTGAGGTCGAGGCCCTGCGGCCCACCTTCCCCGCGGACGTGGAGCCGTTTCTGCTGCGCCGCCTGCTGCTCGACATGGGCGGCTACACCGAACGCCGCCTCGCGGCCCTGACCGCGGACGGGCCGGAGACGCTGGCGGCGAAGCTGCGAACCGCCCGGCAGCGGTTGACGGAGCAGGGCTGTGCGGTGCCGGCGGTCGAGGCCCGCGTGCGTTACGGCTGGATTCGCCATGCCGTCGAGGGCTGCGTGCAGCGGCCCGCGCAGCGGCCGGTGTCGTGGACAGACCGGCTCGACCGCGTGCTGACGCACCGTGTCTGGGGCACGCTGATTTTCCTGGCGCTGATGTTCATCGTCTTCCAGTCGATCTTCACGCTGGCGAAGCCGCTGATGGACGCCATCGGTCTGGGCCGTGACTGGCTGGCCGATCAGGTCGGCGCTCTGCTGCCCGTCGGCCCGCTGCGGAGCCTGCTGGCCGACGGCGTTATCAAGGGAGTCGGCAGTGTGCTGCAATTTTTGCCGCAGATCGCCATTCTGTTCGCGTTCATTGCCGTGCTGGAAGACTGCGGCTACATGGCGCGGGCGGCGTTCCTGATGGATCGGCTCATGGCCCGCTGCGGCCTGAGCGGCAAATCGTTCATCCCGCTGCTGTCGTCGGTGGCGTGTGCGGTGCCGGGCATCATGGCGGCGCGCGTGATCGAGAACCGCCGCGACCGGCTGGCGACCATCGTGGTGGCGCCGCTGATGAGCTGCTCGGCCCGGTTGCCGGTGTACACGCTGCTGATCGGCGCGTTCCTGAGCGATCCGTGGTGGCTGCCGGGCGTGGTCATGTTCGGGTTGTATGCGCTCGGCCTGGTGCTGGCGCCGCTGGTGGCCTGGCTGCTGAAGGGGACGCTGCTGCGTGGCGCGACGCCGCTGTTCGTCATGGAGATGCCGCTGTACAAGGTGCCGTCGTGGCGGACGGTCGGCCGGCGCATGTTCGACAGCGGCTGGATGTTCGTGCGCCGGGCCGGCACGCTGATCCTGGCGACGATGATCGTCGTCTGGGCGCTGCTGTACTTCCCTGGCGGCGGCGATTATGACGAGCGCATCGTCGCCCTGGAAGACAGCGCCATCACCTTCGACGGTGAGCCATCGAGCCTGGACGACCTGCGCAAACAGGCGGAGGAACTGGAACAGGCCGGAGACGAGGAACGGCTGGCGCGTCTGAAAACGGTGCTGGATCCGGTTGAGGATCGGTTGAACGAATTGCACCGGAACAGGACGGCGGAGAGTTTTCTCGGTCAGTTCGGCCGCGCCATTGAGCCGGCGGTGCGGCCGCTGGGCTGGGACTGGCGCATCGGCGTTGCGGCCCTCGCAAGCTTCCCGGCGCACGAGGTCATGGTCGGCACGCTGGGCCTGCTGTTCAGCCAGGGCCGTGGCCAATCGGATGACGAGCGCTACCGCGAGGGATTGAGTGCGCGGCTGCAGGCGGAGCGTTGGCAGGACGATACTGGGCGGCCGTTGTTCACAGTGCCGGTGGCGCTGTCGGTACTGGTGTTCTTCGCGCTGTGCTGTCAGTGCGCCTCGACGCTGGCGGTGATCCGGCGCGAGACGCGGACGTGGCGCTGGCCGGCGTTCACGTTCGTGTACATGACGGTGCTGGCATATGTTGGGGCGCTGGTGGTGTACACGGTCGGCAGTCTGTTTTGATGTTCTGCCCCCCGTTCAGAAGAAAGACCCCTGACATGGACCCGCAACTGCTGGTGGTCGCCGTGATCGTGAGCGCCGCGGGGGCGTACCTGGGGCGCTCGACCTGGCGCGCCTGGCGCGGCGCACGCAGCGGTTGCGGCAGCACTTGCGGCGGTGGTGCCGGTTCGGCCCGGCTCAGCGCCGCGCCTTCGGCGACTACACATATCCCGCTTGAGCAGTTAACCTTGCGCCGTCCGAACGATCTGGACAGCCGTTGAGTGCGGAATTTCTCGTACTTTTTACCATTTTCCACTTGACATTCACAACTGGTAGTTTAACATCTACCCCAATTACGGCCTCTTCTCTGTTCCGGCCCCGCTGTTCGACCTGCTTGCAGGAAGTTCAGCGGGGTTTTTTCTTTACCCACGTTTTCCTGCGTCGCCGACTTCGGCAAACGAAGTCGTTCCGGCGGCGTTTTAGAGGATGTGTGCCGATTCCGGCGACCCAGGTTCGGGAGGTCCCATCCATGCGACGATCCATTCAGTTGTCGGCAACGTTCGTGGTCCTGACCGCCTTGTTCATCGGGGACGGCCTGGTGGTCCGGGCCACCGCCCAGGGCAAGAAGGACGCCGGCCGACCGACGCCAGCGGACGTGCTGGATACGCTGCAGATCGACATGAAGGAGTTCCAGCAGCCGATGACGCTCAGGGAGGCGCTTGGCCTGGTGAACGAAAAAATTGCCGGCCAGGTGCCGGATTTTCCCACCCTGGTGGACGTGAAGGCATTCGAGAACGGCGCCGGGGTGTACGACACACAAATCAAGTTCCCGGTGTTCAACAGGCTGGCGCTGGGCCAGGTGCTGGACCTGCTGGTGAACCAGCTTCCCGGACATGATGCCACCTACCGGGTGCGCAAGCACTGGATCGAAATCACCACGGTGGACCAGCTCGTGCCCAACAACCAGAAGGTGCGGGCCAAGTTCGTCAACGTGCCCCTGGCGGACGCACTGCGGGAGTTGTCCGAGCAAACGGGCATTGGCATCGTGCTGGACGCCCGCGCCGCCAACAAGGGTAAGGAGCCGATGACGGCAACGTTTCCGCCGAACACGAACCTGGTGACCGCGGCCGCGCTGCTGGCGGACATGGCGGGGTTGAAATTGCGCGTCGTGGACCGCATCCTGTATGTGACAACGCCCACCAATCAGGCGGACATTGTGACGGGTGATCCGGCGGGCATGTGATTCGGCACGTTCACGAAAGGGAATCTCATGAAGCGATCCGTTGTGTTGCCGGGCCTGGTGGCGCTCCTGCTGGGCGGCGTGCTGGCGGGTGAGCGGGCAACCGCCCAGGCCAGGGACGGTGACCGCGAGAAGGCCAAGCCCACCATCGCGGACATCCTGGAAGAACAAATTGAGATGAAGGACTTCCAGCTGCCGATGACGCTGAAGGAGGCGCTGGGGCTGTTCTACGAGAAGATGGCGACCAGGGGGCTGGAACTGCCCATCCTCGTGGACACCGAGGCGTTCAAGGACGGCAACGCCGACGCCCCCGACATTTACGACACCCAGGTGAAATTCCCGCCCTTCCCCCGGCGCATGTCCCTGGCCACCGCGCTGCGGATGGCTGTGTCCAGGATCCCGACCGGCAACGCGACCTACCTGATCCGCGGCGAGCACGTGGAAATCACGACCGAGGCGTTTGCGGCGCCAAAGCGGCAAACGGTCCAGGCCCGGTTCGTCAACCGTCCGCTGGAAGAGGCCCTGCGCGAGCTGAGCCGGCAATCGGGCATCGCCATCGTGCTGGACCCGCGCACGCAGGAGTCGCGCAAGACGGTCACGGCCACGCTGCCGACGGGGACCAATCTGGTGGCGGCGACCGCACTGCTGGCCGATATGTCCGGTCTGACGGTGCGGCAGGTGGATCGCATTCTCTACGTCACGGCGCGGAACAACAACGCGCCGCTGCCGCTGGAGACGAAGGTGAAAAAGCGGAAGAAGAAGCAGACCCCGTAACCCAGGGCGCCGCATCTCGACGTGTGAAAAAGTTGGCGTTCTTGGCGTCCTTGGCGTTCTTGCTGTGGCAACCCGCGCCGCCGGGCGTCCAGCAATGCCGCGATTGGCGAACCGCCGGCGGGCATGGTAGAATAAAGAAGATTAATACCCACATCCCCACGAGGCCCGGCATGATCGCGAACCCCAGTCTCCCGACGCGGCGGCGGCCCACGATGCTGGCGGCGGCCCTCGACGACGGCCAGCTGCTGCAGCGCTATGTCGAGCATCAGGACGAGACGGCGTTCGCAGCGCTGGTGGCCCGGCACGGGTCGTTGGTGCTCGGCGTCTGCCGCCGGGTGCTGCGGCACCAGCAGGACACCGAGGACGCCTTCCAGGCCGCCTTCGTGGTGCTGGCACGCAAGGCTCGCTCCATCAGCCGGCAAGCGTCGCTGGCCGCCTGGCTGTACAAGGTGGCGTACCGCATCGCCCTGCGCACCGCGCGGACAACGCCCGCCGCCGGCTGCCGGAGCAATACGTTCCGCCGGAGCACGCGCCGTCGCCGCTGGGCGAGGTCGTGCAGGCCGAGCTGCGCCGCGTCCTCGACGAGGAAGTGCAGCGGCTGCCGGAGAAGTACCGCACTCCGATCCTGCTCTGCTACCTGGAGGGCCAGACCAACGAGCAGGCCGCGGCCCAGTTGCACTGCCCGACCGGCACGGTCAAGATTCGCCTGTCGCGCGCCCGCGAACTGCTGCGCAAGCGACTGACGCGCCGCGGCGTCGGCCTGACGGCGCTGGCGCTGACCGCGGCCCTCGTCCAGGGCGCCCGTGCCGCCGTGGTGCCGGCGAGCCTGGCCAACGCGGCGCTGCAAGGCGTATCTGGGAGCGCGCTGCCGCTGGAGGTGACGCACCTGGTCCGTGCGGCGTTCAAGGCGATGTGCTGGACGAAATTGAAGATCGCGGCAGCG
The DNA here is from genome assembly GCA_963750165.1 of uncultured Gemmataceae bacterium. GTDB lineage: Bacteria > Planctomycetota > Planctomycetia > Gemmatales > Gemmataceae > CAVVPN01. The sequence goes on from CAVVPN010000004.1 coordinate 1,133,890, forward strand.
GTGCTGCTGACGGTGCTGATCGGTTCGCTGGCCGACGGAATGTCGCAGCACGGCCGGGCGGCCGCGGCACAGCCAGTGCGGGTCAAGGAAGCGCAACCGGCCCCCGCGCCGGAACCGCCGCAGTACCAGCCGGCACCGACGCAGCCGGCGGAGCGGATGCTGCTGTGCAGGGTTTGCCGTCGGGCCGGTGGGGCCTGAAATCGTGAGCAGCGATTGTCCTGGTTGCGCCGAAGATGCGTTGGATCGCGAACCTGGGTCAGGATGGCTCCAGGAAATAGGCGAGGCTGGCCGTGGGAAGCGGAAAATCTGAGGACATTTCCCCAGAAACCGTTGTCCACCGCATCGGCGGGGGCAGTCTGGAGAACTTGCGCTTGTCGCCTTTGGACAGGCAGCCAGAGCGATTTGCGTTTGGGTGTAGCGGAAGTCGCCAGACTTCCGAAGCCGCTACGGAAGGCTGGCGACTTCCGCTACGAGCAAGCCGCTACACTCGACCGCAAAGTGCTCTAATGCCGCCAGGAATATCTGTCCTGCTTGGCGGTTCGCTCCAGGAAGCCGCTCGCCAGATGCGCCAGGCGTTCTCGAAATCCAAAAGATGTCAACCTGGAGACACTGGCCCGAGCCTTTCAGAATACGGAAGGATGCTAACCATGCAACCCGTTCGGGGACCGCTGCTGCTGGACAAACAGCAGCGCCTGCTCGGCCGTTTGACCGTCGATCAGGTAGAAAGGGACCTACTCTCGGGCACCTTCTCCGCTGAACCGGCTTTTCAGGAGGTCGCCCTCCTGTTCCGCGCCTTCGAGGAAGCCGTGGACTTGCAGGCGCTCCGTGTCGTCGATGAACTCGACCACACCATTGCGGCCCTGGGGTTGCACCTGTGGCACCCAACCGACAATACCGCGCGCCCGATCCACGACGTTCAAATCTGGAGCGACGGAGGTATGACGTGCCGGTTGACGGACGCTCCCCCCACGCCGGCCAATGGGGTTACTGCGGCAACTACGGAGGGGAGCACTACTTGCGCTGCAGTCGATACAAATCCGAACTCATTTTCATGACATACAGCACGTCGTTGCGCGGATCGTAGTCGAACCACGTCAAATTGTTGATGCCCTTGAGCGCCTTCGGCACCGCGAGCGCGGCGCCCCAGGTGGCGCCGCCGTCCTTGCTCTCGACGATGCCCTTACCGGTCAGCACGAACAGGTGTTTCGCTTCCTTGCCGAAGACCGGCCCGAACCGGCCGTCCTTGAGCGCGCCGAGCTTCTGCCAGCTGGCGCCCCGGTCGGTGCTGGCGATCAGCGCCCCCTCCACGACCCAGTACAGTTTGCCGTCGCGCCAGCGCGGCAGCGCTCGCGCAAAATAGTCGCCGCAGGGCTGGAACGTCTTGCAGCCGTCGGTGGTGCGCAGCAGGCCCGGCTTCGGCTGCGCCTTGGTTTTCGCGGCGGCGACGACGGCGGTCTGGCGGTCGAACACCCAGGCGGGGCCGTAGCCCTTGCCGACCTCACGGAAGTTTTTGCCGCCGTCGTCGGAGGCGATGAGCAGGTCGCCGGACTCGTGCTTGAGCGCGAGCACCAACGAACGGTCCGGGGCGGTCCAGTCGATGGCCGCCCAATCGACGTGGCTCGACTTCGGGCTCATCGGCTTCCAGGTGGCGCCGCTGTCGCTGCTGAGCGAGATCGGGGCGCCGTAGACGAGCGCGACCAGCATGGTCTTGCTCTTGCCGGTGGGGTCGAGTTGCAGGCAGCCGGGCCATTCGGTGCGGCCCTTGAGCGGCTGTGTGCTCGTGCGCTCGAACGATTTGCCCTGGTCCGTCGAGCGGTAAATGCCCTTGTCGCTGAGGTCGAGATAGAGCGTGCCGGTGGCGTGATCGACGACGATACCGCACAGGCCGCCATAGCCCGGCTTCTCGGCCTTGAGCAGTTCCGCGGCCAGCGGCTGCCAGTTGGGCTCGGCGGGCTGCGTGGCCAGCCCCCCGCCGACGCACATCAGGGGCAGCAGGGCAAGGAGGACGCGGGATCGGGGCATGAGTGGTTCCTTTCGTGGGAGGGTTGGGGCTCGGGACTATCCTACTCCGACAGGAACCGAGTGGCGATTGCCGCGTCGGCGCCGGGCGACTATGACAGCGGTGGCAAGGGCGGGCGGCCGCGGATCAAATCGGACACATGAGACAATCAGACGAGCCCTGGATGCAGCGGGCGCTGGAGTTGGCGGAGCGCGGCCGCGGTTTCGTGGAGCCGAACCCACTGGTCGGCGCCGTGCTGGTGCGCGCCGGCAGCGTCGTCGGCGAAGGCTGGCACCAGCGCTTCGGCCAGGCCCACGCCGAGGTCAACGCTCTCGCGGAAGCTGGCGACGCCGCCCGCGGTGCCACGCTCTACGTCACGCTGGAGCCGTGCTGTCACCATGGCAAGACGCCACCCTGCACCGATGCCGTGCTCCGCGCCGGCGTTGCTCGCGTCGTGGCCGCCATGCTGGACCCGTTCCCGCAGGTCGCCGGCCAGGGCGCCGCCCAGCTCCGCGCCGCTGGCGTGCCGGTCGAGTTCGGCATCTGTGAGGCGGACGCCCGTCGTCTCAACGCACCCTATCTCAAACTGGTGGTCGCCGGCTTACCGTATGTGCATCTCAAATGGGCGATGACGCTCGACGGCAAGATCGCCACGCGCACCGGCGATTCGCAGTGGATCAGCAACGCGGCGTCACGGCGGCGCGTCCACGAGCTGCGCGGCCGGATGGATGCCATCGTCGTCGGCATCGGCACCGCTTTGGCCGACGATCCGCAGTTGACCGCCCGCCCGCCTGGGCCGCGGCAGGCGCTGCGTGTCGTGCTGGACGGCAGTGCCCGGCTGCCGCTCACGTCGCGCCTGGCGACGACCGCGCGCGACACGCCGGTGCTGGTGGCGGCGCGTGCCGGCGCAGACGTGGCCCGGGTCGCGGCGCTACGTGGGCTGGGCTGTCAGGTGCTGGAGCTGTCCGGTGATCGGACGTTGGCCCTGGCGGCGCTGATGCAGACGCTGGGCAAGCAGCGCTTGACAAACGTGCTGGTCGAGGGCGGTTCCGAGGTGCTCGGCGGCTTCGTGGACGCGGGGTTGGTGGACGAGGTCCACGTCTTCGTGGCGCCGAAGTTGGCGGGCGGTCGGGACGCGCAGGGGCCGGTGGCCGGTGTTGGGGTGGCGAAGATCGCGGAGGCGCTGCGGGTGGCGGACTGGTCGGTGGAGCGGATCGAGGGGGACGTGTACCTGCACGGCCGGGTAGCCCCGTTTACGTTTCGCGCACTTCCAGCGCGCGAAACGTAAACGGGGCCAGCGCGGTTCGCGCCGCGCTCACTTCGCGGTGAGCTTCTTGACCAGTTCGATGACGCGCTTGGCGTCGCCGCCGGCGGCCTTCACCTGGTCGATGGCGGCGATGTTGCCCTGCTTGTCGATAACCACGGTGTAGCGGAGGATGGTCACGCCGCGCGGCATCGACACCTTGTCGCCCTTCTCGTTAATGGCGGGCGAGTTGCCGCCCGCCTTGGTCGGCACGCCGAACAGCTTGGCCACCGCGCCCTTCTCGTCGGCCAGCAAGGTGAACGGCAGCTTGTGGTGCGCCTTGAACATCATGTGCGTCTTGACGGAGTCGCCGCTGACGCCGACCACTTCCACGTTCTTGCCGAACTTCTCGATGTCGTCGCGGAAGCCGCAGGCCTGGGCGGTGCAGCCGCCGGTGAAGTCCGCCGGGTAGAAGTACAGCACGACGACCTTCTTGCCGATGTGGTCGCTCGACTTCCAGGGCTTGCCGTTCTCGTCCACGCTCTTGAACGCCGGCGCCTTGTCGCCGACCTTCTTCATGTCGCCCGCCAGCAGTTCGCCCCGCACCAGCAGCGCCAGGCCGGCCAGCAGCGCCGCACCCAGCAGCACCTTCGTTCGCGTATGCACGGTCGTCTCTCCTTGGTTGAGAAGCCATCAACGAACGCCTCTGCCCAGCTAGATTAGGCCGGCCCCGCCGGGCGTTCAACCCCCATAAACTCCAGCAACGTCCGCGCCGCCGTTTGCGCAAATTCCGGGTCGTTGATGTGCAAATCCAGTTCCACCAGCTTGACCTGCGGCCCCATCCAGTTGCGCAGGCTCTGGAACAGTGCCGCGTCCGCCTCGGGCCACCAGAACGGTTGGCCCTCGCGGTCGATGGCCGAGACGCCGCGCAGTGGAATCAGCACGGCCGTCGGGCCGCGGGCGGCGCTCGCCTTCTGCGCGATTTCGCGGCCGAGCCGGTCGTTCTCCTCTGGCGTGGTCCGCATCAGTGTGACGTTGGCGTTGTGCTGGTAAAAGCGCCGGCCCGCGAACCGCTCCGGCACCGTCGGCCGCGGCCCAAAATTCACCATGTCCAGCGCCCCCAGCGAGAGCACCTGCGGCACGCCGCACCGCGCCGCCGCCGTCAGCCGATCCGGGCCGGCGCTCAAGATGCCGCCGACCAGCTCGTCCGCCAGTTCCGTCGTGGTCAGGTCGAGGACGCCGCGGATGAGGCCGTCGCCGATAAATGATTCCATCGTCTGGCCGCCGGTGCCGGTAGCGTGGAACACCAGCACTTCATAGCCCGCCTGCTCCACGACCGCCCGCGCCGCCTCGACGCAGGGCGTGGTGACGCCGAACATGGTCGCGCTGATGAGCGGTTTGTCCGCGGCACCGTCCGGCGTGGGTTTTTGCCGGCCCGTGACCATGCCGGCCATCGCCCAGGCGGCGTTGCTCAGGACGGTACGGCTGACGCGGTTCAGACCGCTAATGTCCACGACGGAGTGCAACATCAGGATGTCGCGGACGCCGACGTACTGCCGCACCTGACCGCTGGCGAGCGTGCTGACCATCACCTTGGGCACGCCGAACGGCAGCGCCCGCATGGCCGCGGTGCCGATGGTGGTGCCCGCGGAGCCGCCCAGCGCCAGCACGCCGTCCACCTGGCCGCGCCCCGCCCGGTCGCGCACCACCGCGCTGACGCCGCGGGTCGCCGCCTCAATGGCCTGGCCGCGGTCGCCGGCCTTCTGCAGCGCCGCCAGCGTGGTGCCAGCGGCGGCAAACACCTGCTCGCGTGGCACATCCACAGGGAACGCCGGGGCGCCCAGCACGCCGGCGTCGATCACCAGCGTCCGGACGCCGGCGGTGTGCAGCAGATCGCGGACAAAGGCGATCTCGGTTCCCTTGGTGTCGAGGGTGCCGATCAGCACGACGGGCACAGCGCGGCTCCTTTCGCTTTTTCTGCCGCAAGCGGCAGACAGAAGATGGATTCATACAATCCCCGCATAGGTTACCCCGCCCCGACACCCCAAACAACCGACAACCCATGAGCTTTTTCACGCGCGAGCAGTGTCTGGGGCGACTGCGGCAACAGGTGGCGGCTGGCCAGCCGATCATCGGCGGCGGCGCCGGCACCGGCATCAGCGCGAAATGCGCCGAGGCCGGCGGCATCGACCTCATCATCATCTACAACTCAGGCCGCTTCCGTATGGCCGGCCGCGGCAGCCTCAGCGGCATGATGCCCTACGGCGACGCCAACGGCATCGTGCTGGACATGGCTCGCGAGGTGCTGCCGGTGGTGCGGCGCACGCCGGTACTGGCGGGCGTCTGCGGCACCGACCCGTTTCGCATCATGAAGCTGTTCCTGCGCGACATCCAGGCGCACGGCTTCAGCGGCGTGCAGAATTTTCCGACGGTCGGCCTGATCGACGGCACCTTTCGCCAGGGGCTGGAGGAGACGGAGATGGGCTACGGCCTGGAAGTGGACATGATCCGCCAGGCCGGTGAGCTGGGGTTGTTGACGTGTCCCTACGTCTTCAGCGAGGACGAGGCGAAGGCGATGGCCACGGCGGGCGCGGACGTGCTGATCCCGCACATGGGCCTGACCACCAAGGGCAGCATCGGCGCGAAGTCGGCGTTGACGCTGGCGGAGGCGGCGCGGCGCGTGCAGGCGCTGCACGACGCCGCCAAAAAGGTGAAGCCGGACATCCTGGTGCTCTGCCACGGCGGCCCCATCTCGGAGCCGGAGGACGCGCACTACATCCTCACACACACGGAGGGGATCGTGGGCTTCTTCGGAGCGTCGAGCATCGAACGGTTGCCGACCGAGATCGCCATCACGGAGTGCGTGCGCCGCTTCAAGCAGTTGAAAAAATAAGAGGAATTCACCGCAGAGAACGAGGTGAATTCCTCTTAATACCGGAAGATCACATCGAGCGTGATGCGGAAATTTTCGAGGTAATGCGGCCCCCAGAGCGGGAACTCAATGGCACCACCCGCCTGGATGCACTCCGTGAACTTGTAGCGGGCGCCGAGGGCCAGGTCGGCGTTGTTGTGGCCCGCGACGCCGCCGTAGCCGAAGTCGAACAGACCGCCGCCCTCGTAGCCCAGCGGCGCCCGGTCGCCGTTCTGCGTGTAATAGAACCAGTTCAACTCGATCAACGGATACAGCTTGCCCCAGCCCATCACGTCATAGTCCAGGTGAAAGCTGGAGTACAGATAGTCCGTCGGCTGGTGGTCCGTCCCGAAGGAGTAACCAGTCGTGTTCAGGAAGTTAAAGCAGCCGACGAACGTCTTGAAATTCTGACCGAAACTCATGTACGGTCTCAGCGACAGATCGCTGTTGGAATTCGACATCGGCGTGAAATTGTTCTGGGTGTTGATGTCAAAACTCAGACCGCCCGCCAGCAGCGTGCCCGTGGCCTCGCTGCGGATGAACGTGTATTTCGGCCCCAGCCGCAGTTCGCTGAAACCGTTGCGGCTTGTGACCGTCCCGTTTGAGTTATGCACGTTGAAGTCGTACCAGCCCAGCTCGCTCATGACGAGGGACAGCCGATCCGTCAGAGCCACGCGGCCCTGTAACCCCGCGAACCAGATGTCGCTGCCCGAGAAGTACGGGCTGATCGCCGGCGTGCGCTGGTAGATCAACAGCGGCTTGACTTCGGTCAGCGCGCGGGTCTTCAAACAGGAATGGGTTGCTCACCGGCGAGACGAACATGTCGAAGGCGTGGTCGCTCTGGAACAGCGCCCGGCCGTCGCCCGGCACGAAGAAGCCGCCGATGGCCGCTGGCACGTCCTCGAAGAAGCCCTTCTTGACAGTGCGGTTGCCCACGGCACAGTTGTAGGGTTCCTGGTTCGGCGGCGGGGACGCCGGCGGCGGTGGGGGGGGCGGTGGGGGCGGCGGCGGCGGCGGCACGACCCCGCTCCACGGTTCGGCGCTCTGGCCGCGGGCGATGACGCGGAACGCGGGCGGCCCATTGGGGGCGGTCGGCGGCGCTTCCACGGCGTCGTCAGTCAGGGGCGTTGGGCGGCCCAGCTTGACCGCGGCGGCGACACTCGGCGAATTGGATGTCGCCGGTTGCCAGTGAGCCTCCTGGGCGCCGCCGCGCACCGCCGGCCAACACAGGATCACGATCACAGCGCTTATCCAGGTCGCGCGCATGGTGGGCCCTCCGCTGGCCGGTCAGCGCGTCCGGGTCGCGCAGGTTGCGCGCTCCTCGACGCTTGCACCTGTGGATTCGACCAACGGGGCGCCTGGGCAACAGAATGTTGGTCCGGAGGGGGCGACGGTGCCGCGGGGGAAATGAGCATTCCTTGCACAGCCGCCAGGGTTTCACCAGACTCACGACCGCGGCGCGGCAAGCAGGGGAAGATGCGATGGTTCGCGAAACGCTTCAGCACAACTAACCCGGAAGCGCCTTGATCGTTCTTGTTTCGAGAGTCCGAGCCCGAGCGCCAGCGCGGGGCCTGCTGTGCCCCGCGCTGGCGCTCGGACTCGAACACGGGGTCAGCGGGAGCCGGCGTCACGGGTTGCCCGCTTTCGCCACCGGCTCGAACTCCACCCAGCGCGTGCGCACGTTCCGCCCCGTCGGCACCTGCCACGCCGCCGCACCCTGGCCCTCCGTGAAGACGTGTGCCGCACGGTGCGGCCCGGCGTCATCGGTCCAGTCGAATGTCACCTTCGTGGCGTCCGTTCCGGGGGTGCGGTACACCAGATGCACCTCCGCCCGTGCCACCGGCTTGCCGCCGTTGTTGCGGAAGCGCACCTGCACTCCTGGCGCGCCGTCCTTGATCTCCGCCGTGCCCCAGCACAGGCTCTGCGACCAGTAGTCGCCGGGTTCGTCGCCGCGGCGCGGGATCGTCCAGTCCTTGACCAGCGGCTGCCACGTTTTGCCGTAGCTGGTCGAGAACTCAATCTGATACTTGATGTCGGGCCGCGGCGGACTGCCGGACTGCACGTGAGCCGCCGCGTACACCGCCAGTGCCTTCCTCAAGCCCGGCGTGTGGACTTCCAGGGTGACGCTCGGCGAGCCGAACTTGCCCGCGACCACGTGGGCCGCCGCCTGTGGCAGATTCGGCCCCGCGGACACCACCGCCCGCCGCGACGCCTCGTACTGTACCGTGCTGCCCTGGTCCTTCAGTCGCGGCAGCACTGAACCATTGGCCTGACAAACCGTCGTCATGACGAGCCCCGCTTTCGCCAGCGCCTTCGCGCCGGCATTGAACTTCAAGAAATACTGCCGCCGCCCCTTGACCTGATCGGTCAGGTCCAGCGCCCCGGCCAGCTTGCCGGCGTCGTGCCAGGTCTTGCCCTGATCGACCGAGACGAACACCTTGCAGTCCGCCTGGCCGCGCACCACCAACCCATTGCGACAGCCGGCGTCGTAAATGCCCCACGGCTTCGCGTTCGGCGGCGTCGCAGCGATGATGTACGGCGTGTAAAACGTAAAGGTCACTTCATTCGGCCCTTCCTCAAGGACGCCGTCCGTGTAGTCATTGCTGGCGAAGTCCGGCCGGTAGGTGTAGACGGCGTTGGCGTAGCGGGCCTGGCCGGGCTTGTAGCCGGCACCGGTCTTCGAGCCGTGCATCCTGTCCGGCTGGTTGACCCAGGTATGCGACCGCTCCGGCCCCGGCACGCCAGCGGTGTTGTAATTGCGACCCCAGAACACAAACGTCTTGCCGTCCGCCAGGCCCGGTTCCAGGTAGCGGCGCAGCGTTTCGCCGCGGCGCAGATGCACCAGCGGTGGCGGCCCACTGTAGCCGGCCAGGTACTCCGCCACCGCGTAACGGGCGTAGGAGCCGCCGTCGCTCGGGTGCAGACCGCACACCAGCCAGCCGTGCTGCCGGCCCGGCAAATACTGGCGGTCGGTCAACTTCTTCCAGTCCTTGTAGATTTCGGCCAGCGACAGCAGGGCGGTGCCGTCCTTGTTGTAGATGACCGTGGACAGGTCGTGATCGAGGAGCACCCACTTGCCCTTACCATAGGGGCCGCCGGTCAGGAAGACCTCAAAGGCGTTGTGGCCCTCGGTGCCGACGCCGCGGCCACGGCTGTGGCCGAACAACGCCTGCATCTCCGCGACCCATTGCGAGTGTGTGGTGCCGCACAGGCCGAAGCCGTGGGCAAACAGCCCCGTCCAGTATTCGCGCGCCCGCACGTCCGGGCCCTTGCGGAAACCCTGGCCCCACAAATCCTCCGCCCCCTCCTCGCCGTGCCAGTAGTGCGTGTTGCGCCACAGCCAGGCCGCCAGCGCCTTCTGCTCATCGGTCGTCGGTTTGACGCCGACCACGCGCTGGTACAGCGCCGCCTGGGTGGCGAACAGGCGCTCGAAGGTCGAGCAGGACAGCTCGCCCGGATACCAGGGGTGATCGGTGCGCACCTGGGGGTCGCCCACGTCCGCCCACGCCGGGGCCGCCGCCAGCAGTCCGAACGCCACGCCGATGCCGACCAACCAGCTCCGCATGAAGCACCTCCCACAACAGGTTTTGAAAGGGCGTCTCCCGAACGGGGAACCGGGCGCATACCCGTCCCCCTGCCGCTCTGAATCTGGAGGCGAGCGGCCCTGTCCGCGGCGGGAAGCCCAGCAGCCGGCCATGAGACATTTTTAACTTAATCCGCCTTTACGACATTTACTGAGATTGATATGTATATGTATGAGAAAGTAAAAAATCGCCCACGTTGTTTTCACTGACCATATCCCAAAATGGTCTGGTGGAATGGAGCAATGCTGGTTTCACACCAAACCAACCCCTTGATGATCGGTCCAGCTATAAAGGAATGCATCATGCGTCACCCGAGCCCAGCCGGTTCGCTGCCACAGCCGTGAGAATTCTTTCCATCCGCTGTCGAGCCATTCTGCCGTAACACCCCTCAGATAATAACGTAATCGTCGTCTCTCCACGACGACCGCGGCTTGGTTCAGAACACCGGCTCGCGCACCGCTCATCGGGCGTCACCGCCGATGGTTCCGCTTGGCCGTCCGCTGGTATCCCGTGGCAAACTCTCCGTGAAGGGCAAGGAGCGAAGCTCACGTCGGGCCGTCCTTCACCGAACCATCAAACCTCCAACCACCGCGCTGGCGACGCGCGGAGGGGGATGGCGTTGCGCCGTCCAGGTCGAGTTGATTGAATCTCTCCAGGAACCAGCAGGCCCAACCATGAAGACAACCCTTGCCCCTCCGGCGTTTCGCCCCGCACCTGCCCCGCGCCTCGCAATGGCGCACGGCGTTGCCGCCGGAGCCTCGAGGTCGCAACCCGCCCCAGACGGGGCGGACACGGCGCCCCGCCCGCGCACCCGGTGGAAGCCACCCTGACCACCTTGTGGCAAGCGATCCTTCAGGTCCCGGCGGTCGGCCCCCGGGATGACTTTTTCGCCCTGGGGGGCGATTCGATGGCCGCCGTTGAGTTGTTTCATGAAATCCACAAGGTATTCGGCGAGCGCTTCCCCTTGGAGACGATCTTCCAGGCATCGACGGTGGAGCAACTCGGCCGGTTGATCGGCCGGCACACCCCGACTCCGGCCCAGCGCCTGGTGCCGATCCAACCGGCCGGCACGCGGCCGCCCTTCTTCTGCGTCCACGGCGTGGGCGGCGAGGTCGTCAACCTGCACCGGTTGGCCCACCACCTGGGGGGCGACCGCCCCTTCATCGCCATCCAGTCGCTGGCCCTGCGCACGGGCACGCCGCCGGGACGAATCGAGGACATCGCCGCCGCCTACCTGCAAGAGCTGCTGGCTTTCCGGCCGACCGGCCCGTACTACCTCGGCGGCTACTCCTTCGGCGCCACGGTCGCCTACGAGATGGCGCAGCAGCTCCGCCGGGACGGCCGGGACGTGGCCTGCGTGGCCCTCCTCGACCGTCGGCGCCGGCAGGTCTCCGCGGACAACGCCTGGGACCTGCCGGTGCTGGCCCGCTGTCTGGGGAACGTGCCGCAGTGGCTCCGGGACGACGGGCACCGCCTGCGGCCCGGCAGCCTGTCCGTGCGCGTGGGGCGGCGGGCGAGCGGCCTGGCGCGGCGCTGGCTGTCGTGGGCGTGGCCCGGCCGCCGCGCCGACGCGGCGCCGGACGTGCCGGACTGCTTCGACCTGGACCGCCTGTCGGACGACTCCCTGGCTCTGCTGCAGGCGCACTACCCGGGCGCTGCGGGAGTACGAGCCGCAGCCCTACCCGGGCCGCGTGTTCCTGTTCCGGGCGCGCACGCAGCCGCTGCTGCCGGGCGACTGGCACCGGCTCGACATGGGCTGGGGCGGCCTGGCGGGAGGCGGGCTGTGCGTCGTCCCCGTCCCGGGCAACCACGCCACCCTCCTCGAAGAGCCGCACGTCGCCGTGCTGGCACGCAAGCTCCGGGCGGCCCTCGCTTCCGCCCCCAGCGGGTCGCGCACCGCGAATTGATCAAATTTGCACATTTCTTCCCATTATTATTCCTTTGGCCGCCGGTTCTTCCGAGTGCCGGCGGCCGGGCTGGCGCCGCACGCCGGCACCGACGGGACCGCGGCGCGGGCGAGGTCGCCTTGCGTGATCTGGCAACTTGTTATAATGGGCAAGAAAGCCTCTCGTCAGGAGACTTCCCCATCATGCAAGACCGCATCGCGTATCAGGGCATCACGTTTGACGACGTGCTGCTGGAGCCCGCCTACAGCGACGTGTTGCCCCGGGACGCGGACGTCCGCACGCTGCTGACGCGCACCATCCGCCTGAACCTCCCCATCGTTTCCTCGCCGATGGACACCGTCACCGAGAGCGACCTGGCCATCGCCCTGGCGCAGGAGGGCGGCATCGGCATCATCCACAAGAACATGTCGATCGCCCACCAGACGCGCGAGGTCGATAAGGCCAAGCGCAGCGAGAACGGCATCATCACCGACCCGGTGACGCTGCCGCCCGACGAGACGGTCGGCACCGCCAAGCGGCTCATGGACACGCACAAGGTGAGCGGCGTGCCCATCACGGTCAACGGCTATCTGCGCGGCATCCTCACGCGCCGCGACCTGCGCTTCCTGCGCGACAACAACCAGAAAATCGCCGAGGTCATGACCCGCGACAACCTGGTAACCGCCGCGGAGAATACGACGCTGGAAGCGGCTGAGCGGATTTTGACGGAAAATAAAGTGGAGAAACTCTTGCTGGTGGACGAAAAATATAAACTGAAGGGCCTGATCACCATCAAGGACATCGACAAGTTGACGAACTTCCCCGCTGCGTGCAAGGACGAGCGCGGCCGGCTGCGCGTTGGGGCGGCTCTGGGCATCCACGACTACGAGCGTGCCGAGTCGCTCATCAAGGCGGGTGTCGATGTGCTGGTGGTCGATTCGGCGCACGGCCACTCGAAAAACGTTGTCGAGACGGTGCGCAAGCTCAAGCAGCAGCACGACATCGCGGTCATCGCCGGCAACATCGCCACCAGCGAGGGCGCCCGCGCCCTGGTGGACGCCGGCGCGGACGGCGTGAAGGCTGGTCTTGGCCCCGGGTCCATTTGCACAACGCGGATCGTTTCGGGGGTTGGCGTGCCGCAGATCACCGCCGTGTACCAGGCGGTCCAGGGCATCAAGGGCAGCGGCGTGCCGGTCATCGCCGACGGCGGCATCCGCTACTCGGGCGATCTGGTGAAGGCGCTGGCGGCAGGGGCGCACAGTGTCATGCTTGGCGGCCTGCTGGCGGGCCTGGCGGAGAGCCCCGGGCAGACGATCATTTACAAGGGACGCAGTTTCAAGACGTATCGCGGCATGGGCTCCATCGGGGCCATGGTGGCCGGGTCGAGCGATCGCTACCGACAGCCGGACGCGCCGCCGGGCAGCGGTAAACTGGTGCCGGAGGGGGTCGAGGGTCGCGTACCCTACAAGGGCAATCTGGCTCCGTTCGTCTACCAGCTGGTCGGTGGGCTGCGGGCCGGCATGGGCTACTGTGGCACGAGGAATATCGAGGAATTGCGCACGCGTTCCCGCTTCATCCTGGTGAGCGGCGCGTCGGTGCAGGAGAGCCACCCACATGACATCGCCATTACGCAGGAAGCGCCGAACTACAGTTCACGGAACGAGCTGGCGAGCACGGACGGCGGCTAGCCTCCTGGTTCTGGGCGGCCTGCTCGGCGGCCGTGCCGCCGCGCAGCAGGTCGCGCTGCCTGTGCGACCGGTTACGCCGGCCGCCCTGGCCGACAACCTGCCCGCTCCGCCCGCGAACATCACTAACCTGCCGCCGCTGCCCAACCTCGCCCCGCCCACGCCGCCGGTGCCGCCCGTACCCAACGGCCGCCGGCAGCCCCCGGCGCACCTGCCGCCGCCCGCGCCGGCCGCGCCTCCAAGCACGACCCTGCACTTCAGCCGTGACCCGGTGGGGCCGACTCCGCTGGGGCAGTACCTGGCCCCGTTCACACCGCCCGAGGGGCCGATGAACCAGGCGCTGCTGGCCCTGGGTACGGTCCAGGTCAGCCCGGCGTACACCGGGCCGGTGGCCATGCCGACGACGCAACCGCCCAACTTCGGCCTGGGTCTGGCGCCGCTGTCGCCGCGGCAGCGCCGGGTGCTGGAGGAGAATCTGGATTACAGTATCCAGCTGGAAATCCCGAGCATCTACAAGTTGACGCGCCTGGAGTCCGAGGCCGCGCTGAAGGAGCGTATGCGGAACGAATTTCGGCTCCGCGGCGACCGCATCGTCTTCCCGGAGGAGCAGCCCCTGTCGCGCGCGCCGTACCAGGGCCGGCAGTGGCCGCCGTCGATCGAGATCGTCGAGCCGGCCTACGTCTGCCACCACCGCCTCTACTTCGAGCAGATCAACAGCGAACGCCTGGGTTGGTCGGTGGGATTTTTGCAGCCGGCGGTCAGCGCCCTGCACTTCTACTGGGATGCGTTCCTGCTGCCGTACCATCTCGCCACGCTGCCGGGCAAGGAGTTTGATTGCAGTGCCGGCAAGTGCTTCCCGGGCGACCCGGCGCCGCTGGCCCTGTATCCGCCGATGCTGAGCGTGACCGGCGTGCTCGCCGAGACAGCCGTGCTCACGACTGGGTTCTTTGTCTTCCCGTAGGCACCGGGCATTGGAAGCGGCGGCGGGAAGAAGTGTCCTCCGGATGCTGCGTTCGTAGTACCGCCTTCAGAGAGCGTCCAGCTTTGCAAGTGTTGGAAAATGATGGACGGCGCGGCGGCGGCGCCATTCCAATTCGGCTGCCGTTCCTTTGGTTCTCATACCCTTATTCTACTCGCCGCGTCGCATGTGATGTCTTTAGAAAAGTCGGACGCAGTAGATGCCCCGGCATATATTACCCCGGCAGGAAAGATCTTCATAAGCACGACGAGCCAAAGACGAGATTCGGCTACTGGTACTTCGGGCCTGTATGACCTTCTTTCGTGCGGCGGTAATACTCACGCAGCGGGAGACTTACCAAGCCGGACCTACGGCACGCATCGAGAACCTTCGCCCGCCCGCCGTCGGACGCACTGAGAATGTAACTGTTTGCAGGCAACTCGGGAAATCGGTCGGCAAATCCTGGCATGAGGTCTTTCAGTTCCGAATACCGAGGATCGTCCTTGCGAACAAATCCTCGGGGCACGGTATTCGGACTGATCCAAACCCACTCAGGATTCTGAGATTGATCCGCCCCGAGGCGGGCGCGATATGTTGGATAGCCGTGGGCCCACGTATCCGGAGGTTCAAATTGGACGCCGAGCTGCACGGACAAACCGGCTTTCACGTTTTCGATGTCGGCGACGGCTTCCAAGACGTATTCATCATCGACGCGGATTTGGAGCATGTCGAGGTAGTCAGCGAACGAACTCGCAATAGGAAGCTCCTCGTCGCATTCGATATCCGCAAGGGTGATCGCCGGAGCCTGTTGGTTCTTCCGATAATCCAGACAAAGGTGCCAATGCCCGTCGCCATCGAAGGGGATCAGTCCCTCAAGCGGGAAACCGACGTACGCCTGCGCTTCGTCCCAATCGAACCTGGTGAGAGATGGGAAAAACGGACCGATGCCAGCGATCGTGTTATGGACATTCTCCGGTAGCTCATACCGAAGGTAGCCCCCATTCTGTTTCCGCAGCAGGGTCAGGTACTCGCTTGGAAGCCTGCAGCCGAGCGCCTTTTCAGCTGATGCAACGGCTTCGTCCGTCAAAGAAGGCTGAAGGTACGGCAAATAAGCCGGAACGCGCCAAATGGTGTCTGCGGTTGCGCCCACGAGTAACGCTCCGTTGGCATCTAACGGGCAAGCTCAGCGGCTGCGGGGGCCGGAGAGCCGTTGAACTCGGAAAGCCGCAATGCCCCCGCAGTCCGCTGAAGCGGGTGGTTCGAGCCCCCACTACCTGACACCGAAACCCACTGACCGCAGGACTGGCCCCACTACCTTTGACCACGCCCGAGCAGCGGGACTCGGGGACCTGTGAGGTCCCGAACGCTTACGTCCCCCGCCGGTCAGAGGCGCTATCAGGTTCGGACAGACCACCGGACTCCGCTAGAGCTTCCGCCTTATCATAGCAGAACGCCTGCTTGATGAGTGCGGCCGATACCCGCGGCCCGGCCTCGATCGACTCCAGCGCCGCGTCGATCTCTGAGAAGACACAGTCGTAATCCCCATCCGGCGGCAACTCACTGAGCCGGAACCGAGGGCCGTCGAGAACCAACCCGCCGTTTTCGCCATACGGGACCCACCAGGCGTCGCCGGCACCGAACTCGCGGACCCGCCTGCCGCCCGAGTAACGCACGCCGATACGGACGCAGCAACTATTATCGTAGAATAGGGCAACGGCCTGCCCAGTCACGGCCGACACCCGCCGTGCGACGCGCTCAACAGCCGGCTGGTCGAACAGATCGTGCCGGCCAGCTACACGGTGCACACCGTATATCCCGCGGGCCAAACGCACCAACCGCAACCGCAGCCTGGAGGAGAGCAAGCCGAAGGCACGGCGGGCGGTGCGCTCGTCGGAGCGGAACACCACCCCCTCGTACATCTCGCTCATCCTGTGCGCCTCCGGTATTCAAACGACGAAGCTCAGCAGCGGCGGGGGCTGCAGAGCCGTAAACCTCAGAAAGCCTACATGCCCCCGCCGTCTGCTGTAGCGCCTGGTTCGGCGTCCCACGGGACCGGCCGAAACCACGACGCGCCGATAAGCCGGCAGTGGGTGACCGTGTCGTCGCCGCTCACCTCGAGCTTATCCAAAAAACAGCGAGCCGGTGGGAACCGCTTTACTTCCCAGAGCTTGGAGATGCACAACAATCGCTCACGATTCGCCGCTCGAGTCCGGGATAGTTCGAGGCGACCAATCGCCGTCGAAAACTGCCGATAAAAGTCTGCGGGATCCGGCGTCCATAGGCCGGCAATTTCCTCCATTTCAATGGTCACGAACCTCCCTGGTGCGTCGGCGACTGCGGTACGCAAAAGCTCGGCGTACCCGTCCAGCGGTCCCTCGGCCCTGAACATCCGATTGAGTGTTGGAAGGGCGCGGGCTAATTGCTCAAAGGCGAGGGCCTTTCGAGTAATTGGCGCTGTGGTGGTCACCTGTTGGCCTTCTACCTCAAAGACCTGGGTCCGCATGTCTGCCGGCCGAAACATCGCAAGCCAGACGAGGGGAACGCAGTAGGCATCGAAAGCCACTGTCTGCACCCTGCTGTCGTAGTTGGGATCCCCGATGTTTGGGTAGATGGTTTCCACATCTGAGACGCAAAGGTAGGAGCGATTCGCCATCGGAATAGTCTCCTCGGCGTCCTGTAGCCGAACAACTCAGTTCACGTGCGGGCCACTCGACTCAATGCTCAGCTGCAACCTCAGTTGGCCCGTCACGTGCAACCGCTGGTTCGGGTCGGTTTTCTCTCGACTTCGACCCTTTTGCCTCGGCCTGCTCTCGCGCTCACCCTCTTACTCGTTCTTTCCGAAAATCGTGACACCGATGTTGTGCAAGCCAGCGTATTTGATTGCCAGGCCGAGGAGGATATACTCGTCCTTTTGGTAACCAGCAGCAAAAGCATCCTGATGCAGCAACATCGTCGGTTGGTTCTCTTGGCCGGACTGTGTTGCTTCTATCGCTGCTTTTTTTACACCCTTCGCAAATTCAGGAAGGTAGTGTTCAACAGTTGCAACCACCGTATCCACTCGCCTCTTTTTTTCGGCAGCGGTAGGTGATTCCTGCTCGACACCTGGCACCAGCTTCATTACTCCGTCTTCTTGGAAGTTGAACTCGCCACGCCGGACTCGATCCAAGGCCCGGTTGATCTCGTCTTCGCGGCCCCGGTAGGACTGCAGAAACGTACTCACAGGAAAAGACGGGTCAACATCATAAAAGCCGACGACCGGGCCTGGCGGTGCTTTATCAAGGAGAAGCAACAGTTCGGCCTGACAATACTTTTCGTCAGCACAACGAGTGTACAAGGCTGCACTTTTTCCTTCGCCTTGCCGCATGATAAATGCCATTGTGTGGTCTCCTTTCCCGGACCAAGCTCAGCCTGGAGGATGCCTTTAGTATTCCACGCTCCGCGACCGACGGCTACCGCTCTACGCGTGCCCGAACGACCAAGCTCAGCAGCAGCCTCACGCGGACCAAACCGCCACAACTCGCTCGACCGCCTATCGCGTGGGCTGTCTGCTGCAGCGACTGGTTCGGCCTGTTGCCTATTCTACTTGCAGGCCGACACGTCTTGGTTGACGACCTCGCGAACCCGCGCCGCCTCCTCTTCATGCTTTACAACGACCCTCAATATCTCTAATGGCGCCCAATCCTGTGCCAAGGCCGGGCGAAGCGCAACCGCGAAGTCCTCCATCGACAGCGGGCCGAAGCCGGTCGCGAGTGCCGCGAGGTTGACCGTCCGGCGCGCAGCTCCCGCGCCTTGGACAAAGCCGTGAGGATCGTGTCTCTGACAAGCTCTATCGAGGAGTCGTAAGACGGGTCGATCAAGACCGCGTGCAAGATCCTCTTGACCGGCAACGATCCCGGGCCGGTGCAAACCACCGTCCCGGGATCGACCGTTCTGCGGCCCCCGTCGCGCAGGTAGCGCTGAAGCTCCTCGTAAACGTCCTCGCCCTTAGGGCGTACGATGATCCCCAGGTTGACGCCGCCGGTCATCTGTAACCACGGGTTGGCGGTCGCCACCAACACGTCGGCAGGGACGTCGAGGATATTCCCAGCAAGGATCTCAAGCCTCATCTCCAGCCCCCAGAATGCGCTGCCTCTTGTGGCCGAACGACCCAACTCTGCGGCGGGCCACTCGACGCAATGTTTCCAGATTGACCTCAGATGGCCCGTCCGCAGCAGCGTCTGGTTCGGCCAGTTACTTCATGCCGACGCCGTTTCTTCTGGCTAATCTCACGTCGTAATTAGCGGCCGACTTTCACATTATTGAGGATCAGAGGCACCTCGTTATCCATTCCGATGAAACCACGAAGAAGTTCAATCCTTGCGACTTCTTTGACTCTGTCCGCCACACGTCCCATGTTCAGCTTAATCTGAATCTTGACGCCTTCAGGAAGCTTAACGGGTTGGGGCATGAGTGGCATCGTGGGTTTGCCGAGCGCATAGGTTTTGCCGTCTTCGAGGATTGCCCTGCACCGGCCGAAAAAAACTAGGACGGCAATCCTGACTGGAGCCGTGGAGTTCCCCAGGGAATAATGGCGGTGCTCATTAGTCCATCTGTCTGAATACACAGGGAATTCTGTCCACTCCAGTCAGGATTGCTGTCCTAGAAAAAAACCATCTTGTCGCCATCTTCACTGAGTGCGGTCAGGGTCAACTCCCAATTCGGCCCATTCATCTGCGTCTTGGTCACCTCATACGTCACGCCGTCAAGAGTGCCCTTCACGGTCGTAGTACCCTTCGCAGACTTCTCCTTTTTGCCTCCACCCTTCTTGAGAAGTTCATTCTCCCGCTTGAGGAGATCGTTCTCCCGCTTCAAGAGTTCGATCTCCCGCTTGAGGAGTTCGATCTCTTTCTTGTACTGCCCTTCTTGACCCGATTGAGCATCCGCAACTCGTGGGAGTGCCAAGGACACGCAAGCAACACAGATGAGAGCAAAGCAACGGGCCATCTGAACCTCCCCCATTAGGAAATTCCGATCGAGCTTCGCCGAAAGGCCAGGGGCTCGCACCCTGTCCCGCCCACCCTCGACTCCGAAGGCGGCCGCCGAACAACCTAGCTCTGCGGCGGGCCACTCGACTCAATGTGTCCGAATAGACTCAGATGGCCCGTCCGCAGCAGCATCTGGTTCGGGTCTGATGTTTTCCAGATTCGACTCCCGACCCTCTTAGTTTTTCCGGCAAAGTCACCCGAACAATCGCCATTTCGGACGCCTCGCACTGAAATTCCGAAGCTCCGACGCCAACTCCAGGCCGCTTGAATAACGTCGGGCAGGATCTTTGTTCAGGCATTTCAGACAGATTGCCTCCAGATTGCGGTCTATGTGCGAATTGAACCGTCGGGGCGGCTCGGGATCACTGTCGATTGCTTGCTTCAGTGTCTCAAGGACCGTTTCCCCTCGGTACGGCGGACGGCCGGTCAACAGCTCATAGAGAATCGCTCCCAGGCCGTGGATGTCGGTGGCTGGTCCGATGGCGTCCAGACGCGCTTGGGCTTGTTCAGGAGCCATGTATGCCGGAGTTCCACGAATCGTTCCCTCAGACAACTCTGCGATTTCATCATGTCGCAGCGCAAGCTCAAAGCCGGCAACCTTCGGGATGCCGAAGACTTCTTCATACCCTACTGCGTCCGGGTCGCTCATAGTCTCGGTTGAAGGTGGCACGGCCAACCAGATTCGGCTCGGCTTCAAGTCACAGTGCAGGATGCCGCGCTCATGGATGTAGGCAACCGTGCGAGCCAGGCGTTCCACCAAGCCCGCACTTGGTCTACAGAACTGTCCAAGTTTTTGGATTCGTAGACCCAGGCTTCCTCCATCCACAGCCTCGAGTACGAGGTATACCCGGCCCTGGTGTTGGACACGATCATGTATCTGGACGACATGCGGATGTCGGAACGAAGCGAGAACCTCGCCTTCCCGCTCAACGTATCGTTGGCTGTCCACCCCGGCAGTCGTCAGGATTGTGTAGAGGGTTACAATTCGGTCCAAGCTGTGCTGGCGAGCGCGATAGTAGACGCCCATGCCATCTCTAAGCTCCGCCAAGACGTCATAGCCAGGGAGCTTTTTCGAGTCGTCATCGTTCCAAGTAGATGTCGCGACGCTCATGGTAGCATTTCGTACTTTGCGTGCCGAACGACATAGCTCTGCGGCGGGCCACTTGACTTAATGTTATCCGATTGATCTCAGATGGCCCGTCCGCAGCAGCACCTTGGTTCGGCTCTGATGTTTTCAGGAATCGACTCCCGACCCCTTTGATTTTCCTTTCCGACTTCCGACCCCTTTTCTGTTCTCTCTCCCAGTCTCTGTCCTCTCGTCTATCTTGGCAGTCGCACTTTTCCGAGTGCTCAAACCGCGAGATTTACGCAGTTTTTCAGCGCTCGATGAGTTTCAGGAGTTCCGTTGCATCGGCCGACTTGGGTTTAATTAGGGCGTTCAAAGTCGCCCGCCGCAACACGGCAACCATATGACGCAACGACCATTCACTCTCCCAGGGTCCCATCACTTGGCGCAATTCCTCCGCCTCCGGCAACTGCCGACCGGCGGTAAGATACCACACCATCACGACGCTCTGCAACGACCACACCCACGGCGCCACCTTCTCCACCGCTTCCCGACTGTAGTGTTGTGGCGCCTCGAGGTCCAGCACCTGTTTGCTCGCCCGGAACAGTACCTCAATGGACCAGCCCAGGCGAACTGCGTAATCACCCACCCCACGTCCGCACGCACGTCGGTCGTGAACAGGTAGGCATCGTCCAACTTCCCGTCCGGGTCGCGCACCACCACCACCTGCACCGGCCGCAACCCCAACACCCGCGGCCACACCGCCCGGTAGGCGAACGCCCGCAGGACGCGCTGCTCCCCGTAGACGGTCACCGTCACCGCCTGCCACACCCAGTCCCCGGTGGCCACGCGCTTACGGTCGGCCTTGGCGGCGGCTGCTTTGGGGTTGGGCAGACGCGGCCCCTTCTGCGCCTTGCGGCCGCGCCGGCCGGGCTTGGCCTGAGGCAGACGCGGGTCGTACACGGCCGCGTCGCCGCGCAACCGGCCGACGAAGGTCACGCGCTCGTCCAGGTCCGCCAGCAGCGCTTGGGCCGCGTAAGCGCCGTCGGCCACCAGGGTAAAGCGCCGGCCGGGGAACCAGGCCAGCACTTCGGCGAGCACCCACGCAGCAGTGGGCAGGACGGCTGCGCCTGGCCGGGCCGGTGCAACCGGGCCAGCAAGGGCAACGCCAGGATCGGGGCGTTCGCGAAGGGCAGGCAGACGGCGACGGCGACGACCACCCAGTTGTGCCCCGCGGCCGTGGCGGTGCGTTTGCGGGTCGAGGCGACGGCATCGCGGAACCAGCCGAGGCCCCAGACGTGCTTGCCGCGCTTGTGGGCCAGGGTGTCGTCCACCAACAGCGTGATGGTGCCGCCCAGGTGGAGGCGCGTCAGGATGAGGACGGCGACGTGGTAGGCCAACCCGGTCACGGTCCAGGCGGAGCGCGCAAAGAAGTTGTAGGTGGTGTCCAGGCCGTGGCGCCGGGAATGGTCCCGCAAGTCTTGGGGTTGGGCGGTGTCGGCGACGCGACAGAGGCGGTGCTGGCCCAGGCACATCACCCAGCCGAGCACGAGTTGGCAGTGGGTGTGGAACGAGGGCAGGGTGAAGGCCGGGGCGAGGGCTTGGACGATGGGCTGGAGAGAAGCTATCATCAGCCACATGAGGGGCTCCTTCCGGCGAGTGCATGGCTTGAGAACCTATGCACAAACTTAGGAGGAACCCCTCTCTCTTTCTGCGACAGCCCCGTGACACTATCGGTGTTCGTCTGTTCATGGAAGCGTGCGACAGTTCAGCTATCATGGACCCTTATTATTGCCTTGTGGGGTTGCGGTCCCCTTTCCCTTACGAGCAGGGTAGAGCATGATCCCCCACGTGTCATCAATCGTGTAAACTGCGCCGACGTGATCGACAATCGAATCCAAAAACCTCTGGTAAGTCATCCCCTTTCTCGCGACGACGCTGATCCTCAATTCCTTAATATTCTTGCCGTCTTTGTCGAAAATCTCTTCTTCAAAACAGAAAAACACCTCAATCTGGTTGTGAATCCACAGCAGGATTTCCTCAAAACTCTCACGTTCAAACTTCTTTTCGGCCTGAATCCTGTTAGGAAGTTTTGACTTTGCAACCGCCCCAAGACCCTTTGGAAGGTTTTCTTCGGATTGCAATTTCTTGTCATCAGCAGGGCTAAGGCAGCCGTTCAAAATTAGTCCGCAGCTTACACCTGGGTGCTGATGTTAGAATATTGTCCAACGTGGCTTGATGGTGTAATTCCAACTGGGGCAGACGGCATGCCTTTGGAGGCGCCACGTCTGCATTTCTGCGTCCGGCACCTTGACCCCCTTCGCGTACTCCGCGTCCAGCAACGTCGCACGTACCGCCCAACCGGCGTCCGTCTCCGTGCCCCGGATGCAGGCCAACAGCGTCTCCACGGTTCGCAGCGGCTCCCCCGCCCAGTTGACGCTGATGCGGCTGAACAGCCGGTGCTCCACCGGGTTCCACTTCGACGCCCCCCGCGGGTAATGGCACACCGTCACCCACAGCCCCCAGCGGTCGGCCAACTCCTCCTGGAGGCGCTGTTTCCACAACCGCACGCGGCAACTGTTGCTCCCGCCCGCGTCGCACAGGATCAGCAACTCGTCGGCCTGCGGGTACCACAGCCGTCCCTCGCCGCGCCACCACCGGCCGATCACGTCCCCCGCGAACGCCGCGGTGTCGGCGGACAACCCCACGTAGACATGGCCGCGGTCCTGGCGCACGTCGTAGACCCCGTAGGGGACGGCCCGGCCCAAGGCGTCGTCCAGGAAGTCGTGGGCGTTGACCTCCGTCCGCGCCGGCACCACTGCCGCCCTGCATTCTTGAAGTTGCCGATCAACTCCTTTTTCTTGCTGTCCACGCTGATCACCGGCTGGCCGAGGATGGCGAAGCGGCGCCGCTGCCCGGCGATGTACGCGAACTGCCGGTCCCGGTCTGGGTGAGGCGGGCCGGTGAAGCGCTTGCGGTTGGCCTTGAGCGAATAGCCCAGGTCGTCCAACAGGCGATAGACCGTGGCGGGGCTGACGGCGAAGCCTTGGCCTTGCAACCGCGTGCTCAGGTAGGCGACGCTGTGGCGCACCCACTTCTGACAGGTTTGCGGGCTGCCGGCGGTCTGCTCCTGGACCAAGCTGCCTCAAAGCGTTCATGAGGCCCGGCACTTTTTTTTCACAGCGGGCCGTCCTGCCCCGGGCCGGCGGATGCGATCCGGGGGGCAGTCCCGCAGGGAGTCCTCGAGTTCCCGGCGACCGCGCCGGATGGTTTCCACGTTCAGGCCGGTGATGAGGGACAGTAGGCGGTCGCCGCCGCGGCCGACCTTCTGGGACTCCCAGGCTGCCAACCACCGGCGTTGGTGCTCATCCAACCGGCTCAGGAGAAGGTTGAGCCGGTAATGGAGGGCGCGTTCGGGGTGGTCCGCACCTTGTCGGCAGTGAGGGCATTGGCATTGGTGGATGTCCACGGCTCTGCCTCCCTTCCAAACCAGGCCCCCGGTTGGGCCAGGGTTATTGTAGAAGGGAACTGCGGATTAATTTTGAAACGTTGCCTAATGGCAAGCGCCATCAAGACGACGATGGTTGGCATCTGGTTTCTCACTTCTTAGGAATGGGAATAAAAATCATCGGGTTCCCATTATCGAACGGGAATTGTTCGGAGTAAAGAGATAAGAAAAGGGGTCGGGAGTCGATATTACGAATCTGAAAAACGTGTTATCGACTCCCGACCCCTTTTCTGTCCCAGCTTTCGCCACCCCGAAGCCCTCCGGTGGCGGAACAAAGGACGAAGCGCACCGAGTGTAACCACCACGCCATTGGATTTCAAGCGGTGCTCAGGGTTCAGAAAAACCCATCGACGGAGTCTCTTGAACGGGCGCCGCTCGGGCGCCCTCCGGCGCGTCCGAACGATAAGCTCAGCAGCGGCCCCCAGAGCTGTTCTGATTCTACGAGGGCGTGCTGGGGCCGTCTGCTGGAGCACCTGGTTCGGCCCTTGAACTACTTGCTCCCGAACTTTCGACAGAACTCCAAAGCATCTCGGGCCATCTTGGCGAAGTGCTTGTCGGGGCTCTCGGCAATCTGCTTCAACACAGCCTCGGCCTTCGCACGGTTGAAACCAGGCTCTGCCAACCGCGCAATGGCCAGCGGGCGATAGTCGGCTGACTCCGTCAGGGGGATGAACTCGCCGGACGCCACCTTACTCAACAGATCGAAGTCGGTCGTCTTCGACACCAGAAGATAACTGAGATCATCGTGACTGACCATCCCTTTGCCCGCGTTGGACAGGGGTAGGCTTTCGCCATCAATTCGATAGCGCACCTTCGCCTTGAATCCGGCCGCAGCCACATAGCCATGTACGATCAGGTAGGTTTCGTCAGGCACCTTCACAAGTCTCAGGTCGTTGCCACATAAGGGGCAGTCGAGCACCCGCGCGGCTTTCCACTTGCCAGGTTCGGCCTCATATTCCACGGCGATGAGCGGTTGCCCCTGATTGGTGACAAACTCTACGGGCTTGCCGGTCCGATTGATAAGGTAGAGTGGAACGCCGATACGGTCCTTGTTCTTGAAATCGGCGAACAACGAAAGTTGGCCGCGCGGCGCCGGGACGTGAGCGGGTAACTTCGTCGTCCGGATGCCAGGGCCCACTTTGGCCTTAGGCGGATCGGTGGCACTCACCAATCCGAAGGAGAACGACAAAGCCACAACGAAACTCACAGGGCCTCTCATCTGCACTCCTCTTCTGTGGCCGAACGACATAGCTCTGCGGCGGGCCACTCGACTCAATGTGTCCGAGTAGACTTAGATGGCCCGTCCGCAGCAGCACCTGGTTCGGCTCTGTACTTTTCTCTTCCAACTCGGACCCTGCAATACCTCAGTTGCCTGAGCGACCTGCTGCGCCAGGTTCAGGGCATCTCTGCCCTTCGGGGGAGAACTCCGCAAACCAGGGTGTTGCATCCGCGAATCCGCTGCTCGCACTGACAACCCGCTCTCCCGTCGCGGGGTGGGCGAACTCGCCACTCCCGGGGATCGGAACAACCTCAGTCGAACCGCACTCAAGGCAATGTGGCGGGCTGACGCGGTGGCGTCGCCAGCGCAAACGCCTCTGGAGTTCTGCCAATGACTCCTCCGCTTTCTTTCGTTGTCCGGCCTTCCTCGGCTGCCGCTCGTTCAGCCAAGACTCCAACTGGCCAATCTCGACCTCAAGCGCTTCGCAAGGCCGGAGCAGTTCCGCTGTCACGAAGGAACCGCAGGCCCGACACCAAGCCGGCTGTTGCTCGACGTGCAACTTCGAGCCGTCTTCCAAGCGGTAGTCAAGGAATGCGGAGTACAACACCCAGGCGTTGCCCCCAGAATCGGGCAAGTCGTATTCGACGTACCCACGCCCCATGCCAAACTCCGTGAAGCCGAACGCCGAAGCTCTGCGGCGTTGGGGCCTGGGAGCCCTTGACTCGGAGTAGCCCGAAAGGCCCCAACGTCCGCAGCAGCAGCTTGTTCGCGCGATTACGTCGATCCGTACAGCAACTCAATCGAAGCCGGGGATTGCTGTGCCACGGCCTTGAGCGCGGCAGACCTGGTGATGAACTTACGGAACGCCGCCAGCTCGTCCAGCGACCAGCACCAACGATTACTCTCCCCCGCCTCCGCCCCCACTGAGGGCTCAAACCGGAAAACGAGCCGTAGCTGCCAGATTTCCTTTTCCTTGGTGTCGGTTCTGATCAACTGCCGGGTTATATCAAACTCGAAGGCGGGTCCTTTCCCCCAGTCGTAGGTGCCCCATTGAAAGAGGAGGCTGTCCCTATCCCCCTTGAAGGGGCACCCCTCGGCACGCTCCTCAACGTAGTATGCCAGCATGGCCTCAACACCAGTGTTCGGGGTCAGGGTGTCAAGCGATAAGACCAGCCGCCTCCAGCCGTTTGAGGAACCGCGTCTTGGCCGCACGGGGCTTCATAGGTTGACACCGTGTCTCTTTCTGCGAACGACCATGCTCAGCAGCCGGCTCACGCGGGCGCGACTAGCGAACCGCGACGAACCGGGTGTCGCGTGGCCGGTCGGCTGCAGCGACTGGTTCGGCCTCAATGGTCTTTCATTCGACTCCCGACTCCTTTCTCTTCACCACTAGGTTTCCGTCAAATTGACAAACACCTGAAACTGATCAGTCATCGTAATGTGGTTGATCTTGATTTTTCCGTCCACGGAACTAGGAGTTGACCACAAAGTGTGAGGGTCAGCAGTTGTGTTAATAATGTTCACGCCAACATTAAATGGAGGTGCTGGTAATTCAATGATTACCCCGGCTGGAGTGATCCGGCATTCAGGCCCGCGTTGTTGGAACAGCTGCCAGAACTGTGGATTTCCCTCCGTATACCAGTACCAAGTCCCACCCGGTTGAAGCGTGATACTCTTGGAGGCGTCGTTCAGGTGCCATGTAAAGTTTAGCACCTGATTATGATTGGACTGATTGATAAAGCGGGCGACGACGTATTCTGTTGGCGTCGAAGGGTGTGGTGGGGGAATTGTTTGAACAACACGAACCGCCACATATGGGCAGTACGACAGAGTAGTGGTGCTAGTCTGCCAGAAGCCTCCGTCTGGGCTGAAATTTGGCACCCAAAACTGATTCTGACCATTGTATTCGGAGACGCCAGCCTTGAACTCAAAGCCCTCGGACTGAAGTGATTGCACGCCCTCTTGAGGATTCCCGCCCAGCAATCCCTTCAGCGTAGTCATCGCCAATTGGATCGCCTGCTGTAGGACAATCTGTGTAAAGACGGTCTGGACGTTCTGCTCAAAAACAGCGATTGATTGATCGATCAGATCATCGAGCCATGCCTCAAATGGCGCATGGGTCATCGATAAAGATTGAGACGCCAGCCGCAACGGCACCTTGGATAGCGTCTGTCTCGATCAGTTCCCGGCCGTAAGCAACGCTCCACGGTGGGGTGCCAGATTGCACTTGGTTGATCTTGTCCCCCTTGTTCGTCACAAACTGTGTATCTCCCGGAGCTGGCATGGACATCCCCTCTTTCTTACAAACAGCATGTACTGACGTACCGACCGCTCGTCAGCTGAACGACATAGCTGTCCAGCGGGGTGGGCCGCCGTTGACAGCGTACCCCCGGGAACCGCCACGGCCCGTTCCGTCTGCTGTAGCGACTGGTTCAGCCGCCCCATTGGAGGCGTCTCACCAAGAGCGGGATCGGCTCAAGCGAGACGTAGCGTGAACTCTTCATTGCCCGTGCCGTCATGGTCAACGCGATCAGCATCCGAACTGATGGTGATGTTGGCCGCAGCGTTGCAGATGCCGGTCAGCGTGTTGGACTCACTTTCCAGGCACACGACGACCGTGGTCTCGGACCCCATCCCCGAGCCGTTTAGGTGTTCGACGTTCAAGACGCGCTTGTCCAGTCGCATCCTGATACCGAAGGTTGCTGCCGGGTCATTCTCCACCAAGATCCCGTCACCGATCGCCCAGACTCCGGAGCCGGGCCGGATAAGAAACCACGCCGCGGGCTGGTTTTGATCTGGATCTTGTACGTTTTCATAATATCTCCTTGATTGGACATCGAGCCATCTGAGTGACTTCGGTCTTCGCCGCCGAACAACATAGCTCAGGTGCGGGCCGAGTGACCTCGGCGTGTCCGGTTGACCTCAGTTGGCCCGTCACCTGCAGCGGCTGGTTCGGGGAAGTTCTTCTTTAACTTCGGCCCTTCTTCCTTCAGCGCGGATAGTGCCTTCAGGGGACAACCCTGTGATCGAGCCCCCTATCAATTCCGCGCTGCTACTCCTCCCATTGCACCGACGGATCAAGTTCCCCGCGCTCGGCGTAATGGCGGGCCACCTGTAAGACCAACTCCAATTCATAGGTGACATACCGCTCGCTTGGGTAGAACCCCTGGTCGCTGGTCCATACTGGCACTTCGCCGCCAGTGTGGCTCGGGTCGCAGTACTGGAGCCAAGCCCCGCGCTTGTCGGCGGCGGTGATCGCATAGCCCTTCGGGCCGCCAAGCACGCTCAGGCAATCCTCCCCGTGGCATTCCTCCTGCAAGCCGATGAAGATGAACGGCAAGCAGTAGTGGTTGAGTGCGCGGATCGCCGACTCCACTTGCGCCACGTCGGGTTCGGTACGACTTGAGTGTCGTACCCGTGGCCCGTAGGCGGGTATTCGGTGATCTCAAGCACTTTGATGGCCAACGACTTTTGCACAGATCGCCTCTGCTTTGCCGAACCGCGCCCCTTGACCAGAGCCACTTCATGGGCTCCACCTCGGTCTGGAAGGCGCCAAGCATTTGCGCCGCTTGGACGCGCTTTATTTGGGCTCTTCCGTTTTTAGGTGCGAAACACTGGATTTTCTGTGAACGGACGATCACGTGCCCCACGATTTTTCCAGGGAAAATTGAGAATCGGGCCGATAACCCGCACCTAAAAACGGAAGAGCCTTTATTTGTCCCCGAACGACCAAGCTCAGCAGCGGCCCCAAGAGCCATGCTTATTCTACAAAGACATGTTGGGGCCGTCTGCTGAAGCTTTTGGTTCGGTCCGGTTGCTCACTCGGCACGCCGACACGAGGGACCAGCCATACGTCTCACGGTCATCCTGCGCGGTCCAATCGTATCCGTATGCTGTCCAGACCGCATACGCGGAGGCGACCGCAGCACCCGTCCCGGCACGGGAATCAACCTGACCCTGGACGGGCGCAACTCGACGCACCAACCGACCCGGCCGGCGGCCCGGCTGGCAAAACTGGCGCCCGACCAAGCCCCGGCCCGGCAAGCGTCGAACATGCTGGTCCCGTCCCAGTCGAGGACGTCGTGCTCGTAATCCCACTGGCTCGGCAGGTAAACGACGTCGAACCCATCGGTCGGCAAACATTCCCTCATGCCGCACACCTGGGAAGCGGCGAGGTCAACGCACACGCGCACGGTCATGCGGTGGTCTGTGCCGCGCTTCTCGACGGTTGCTTCTGCCTCGACCAGCAACTTTCACCCCTCACCACCCGAACGACTGCGTTCACCTGCCGGGCCGCCTGCAACGGCGTGGTGTCGCGCAAAACCAAAATGGCGGCCCGGTCAGGTGCAACGCTTGGTTCGCCGGCGTCGCATTCGGCTACGAGTGGGCCAGTTCCAATTGCCGGCCGCGTTCCTCGAACACTGACAACTCTCGTCTTGTAATTCGGGACTCATCAGCCACGGCCCACTCTTCGCTCTTCCGAAACGATGCGTACCACGAATAACCCTCTGCGCCCGACAGGTAGAGCATCAAGCTGCCGATCTTGTTGGTCGCCGTGTTCCCGCTGTACCAAATGAAAGCGGCAGATTCCGAAAACCGGTCGATCGGCTGCGCGAGCCACGGGCGACCCGGCTGGCGAATGTGGAGCGGCTTTTGCAACTCAACGCTATCCCACACCGAGGTCTCCGCATTCCAGACGAAGTGCTTTTCCGAAAGGACGCGGTTGGGCGTGAATGTGGGAACCCGTAGTTCCTCGTCCTTCCTGCTCCACCAGCCGAGCCACTTGTGATCGAACCAGTTATCGACATGCACAAGGAAGACTTCGCGCATTCGCAGTTCGGCGACGGCACCGTTCATGAGCCGCTGGGCCAGCGCCAGGAATGTCACGTCGTCATGCTCTGTCGGAACAAGCTCGATCACCGCATCACCTCGATAGGTAGCCACGAGAACCTTGCCGGCGAACAACCCAGCTCTGCTGCGGGCCACTGGACTGGGCGTGCCTACTTGCCCTCGGTCGGCCCGTCAGCAGCAGCGGCCGGTTCGAGAAAGTTCTCTCTTGCCTTCGATCCTGCTTCCTCGGCCACTCTCTGGCGCTCAGCTTACTCCTTGCCGAGTAGCAAGTCCACCGCCCAGCAGCCACGGACGTGCGGGCCGGGGTCGCGGCAGTGGCCGAGGATGGCGGCGTCGGCGCAGCCGGCTTCTTCCAGGGCGCCGGCCAAGAGAGCGAGGTTGGTAGGGTTGAGGGTGCCATCAGGCAGGGACCGCTCGGCATAAGCCTTCTCGGCCAGCGACCGAACTCGCGCATTTACCCAGCCGGGGTCAAGGCAACTGCGGCGAAACGGATTGCCTCGAACGTCTTGCAACAGCCCGCACTGCGCGCGCCATTCCTCGCCAAGGTAGTCGGTGGGGAATTCCTCGACGTTGGCGAATTCCTCCACGGTCGGGGGGCCGGGGCAAGCAAGCCGGGCCGCTTCGTCGCGGGCGAGGGCGGCGCAGCCGGAGCAAGTGTCTTCGTCCGGGGCTTCCAGATTACAGCAGTTGGCAATCGCGCAACAGTAATGATCAAAGAGGAGGTATCGATCTTCCTCTACCTCTGCCCCCTCCTCAGGGTCGTCAAGCACCGCCATCGAGGCCTCGTCTGCGGATGTCAGTTCGTCATCGGTCGCGAGCCCATCGGCATGCCTCTCGGCAACCTCGATAGCTGCTCTGGCCTCTGGGTAGAGCGACTGCCAGATACGCCGACAACAGGCACAGCAGAATAACCGGCCTTTGCGCACCGAAAGGGTTGCACCTTGCGCACGCAAGCATGCAAACATCTGCTCCGGCACGGTACACGTCAGCCATTCCGCCTCGGTCATGCGCCCGCCCTCCGGTACTTCGCCTGTGCCCCCTACGTAATTATGGCGGTGAAATCTGCCAAAATGAGTGCCGGAATTCGCAACCGATTCCGGCCTCGAAGGGCACTTCTCCCGACCGGACCGCGCCAATACGCCGCCATCACCACCGTGCATCCTGCCCGAACGAAATAGCTCAGCAGCGGACCGGCCTCGCGCGACGTTGACCCACGAGAAGCCGTAACGGCCGGTCCGTCTGCTGCAGCGACTGGTTCGGCGCTCGCCTCACGGGTTCGCGTCGTCAGACTTCCCAAGCGCGGGGTCCAGCTCCGTTGCCTTCTGCCGATCCGCCTGGGCCTGTGCGGCATCGCCCTTCTTGGCGTAGACCCAGCCTCGCGCGCGATACGCTCGTGCGTAGGCTGGGTTGAGGCGAATCGCTTCCCCGAAGTCCGTCAGCGCCCGGTCATAATCCCCCGCCCGGGAGTAGGCCACGCCCCGGTCATACGGGGTGCGGGCGTCGGTCGGGTCGAGCCGAATCGCCTCACTGAAGTCCGCAATGGCTCGGTCCAACTCCCCCTGATTAAAGTGGGCCACTCCCCGTCCGTGGTAGGCCGGCGCATACTCCGCGTCGATCTCGATGGCCCGGTTGAAGGAGTCGATCGCCTGGGTGTAATCCTTGCTGTTAACCAAGGCCCTCCCGCGCTGGGTGAGGGCTTCCGGCGCCCGGCGATCGACGTAGAAGATCGCGATCGCTCCTAGAAGGAGGATCCCAACCAGTACCCAGCGCCAAGGAAACCGCCTCATTGGGACCACGCTCTCGCGACTGTCCGCCGAACGCCATAGCTCAGCAGCCGGCCCCCTGAGTGACCTGCAAATCTCTTGCACCTCAAGGGGGGCCGGTCTGCTGCAGCGGTTGGTTCGAGATTGTAACCTACGATTTCCGCTTTTCTTGTCTTTTGTCAACCTAAAAAACGAGCTAGGTCCCCTTTGATTTCTCAATACCAGCTGCGTCACCTTTGTTTTTTGCGGCTTCGTGGCCCTTGTTCAATTCGACTCCCGACCCCTTTTGTCTTGCTCCCGCTTCGTCCCCCTTCCGCGCGTTTGCCATGCGCTCCCGCAGGAACTGGTGGATCTCGTCGAAGGCAACCCGCGACGGTAACAGGTAGGACCGAATAGTTACCAGGCCGCCGGAATGGCAGACGTGCAAGTCGCGGAAGTGTCGGATCTGGTGGAGTTCAATTTTGGTAATCGACCCGAATGGCACAGCCAACTCGTCGGCAGACCAGCGCGACCGGGGCACGAGCAGCGCCGTGCGCGTGAAGGCGATGCGCTGAGAACGCATCAACCGGTGGACGGCGAGACTGCCAACGAAGACGAAAAAGCAACCGAAGAAGGCGGCGAGTACCCAGAAGAATATGGCCGCCCCGCGCGGCGACAACTCGATAATGGGGGCGGGGTGGCCGATGATGAGTCCGCCTCGATTGGTCAAGGCGAACAGCACGCACGCCAGGAGCAGCATCCCGAAGAAGAATCCTCCCCCGAGGATGAGTCTCCACCTTGCCCGGTAAGGGACTTCCCATACGTCTGCCATCCGAGTCTCCCGTCAGCAGCCGAGACCCACCAAAGTATCAGGAACCATTTTCACCCAAACGGACCGGAAACGGCTCCTGACACCCGCCCGCTCATCTCGCCGCCGAACGATAAGGATAAGCTGCCGGGGCCGCCTGCAATACCTAGATACCGCGCGAAACCAGGATGGCGGCCCCGGTCAGCTTCATCCGTTGGTTCGCCGACGGCCCTCTCGCACCCGCCGCCGCGCCGCTCATTTTCGCTTCTTCAAGGATGCGCAATAGCTGTCATACGCGGTTCGAACATCAGAATCCGACAAAGTCACCGTTGCCGACTGGAGGGGCTCAGTGCCCGTTTTTTTGAGCCATTTCAGACACTTGTCAACATTGCTAATTCTACTGTGCTACTTTCCTCTTTTCGGTCGGCCGCGCGGCCGCGGCCGACGCGGCGGGAACTGCCCGGTCGCGTTGTGCCAGTGGTAGATGCGTGCCTCCTCGTTACGCCGCAGCACTTGGCTCACCATCTCCGCGATCCCGGGCCGCGCTGGGGCGCGGCTCGCCGCAGCAGTTCCGTGAAGATCTGCCGCACCTGCGGCACCGTCACCGGCGGCGTTTTTTCCCCCCAACCGCAGCTTCTCGGTCTGCAAGAACCACAGGGCCAACAGCGACAGCGTCATGTGGTGGTGCCAGCCCGCCCAGCTGCGCACCTCGTAGTGGCTCAGGCCCACCTCCGCCCTTGCCTCCGCCAATAACTCCTCGACCCCGTGCCGCGCCCCGTGTACCCGCACCACCTCGCCCGCGGCGCGTCCGGTGCGGCGTTGCTCAGCGTGTACCACGTCTGCGGCTTCGTCTCGCAACTCTTGCGGATCGCCAGACGTTCGCGTGGCCCCACGCAGCCGTCCTCGTCCTTGGTCTGCACCGCCGCCAACAGCACCTTGCACCCCCTGCGGCCCCTTGTCTCCGTCGCGCAGCTTCACCTTGCGCCACCGCCCCGCCGGCTGCCGCGCCGCCCACCTCGACCCGCTCGAACGCCGGCAACCGCTGCCGGCCGCCGGCCCGCGCCGGCGGTCGACCGCTCGGCCAGGTCGCGCACCAGGGTGTTGCAGGGCACGTCCAGCACGTACGCTGCCGCCGCTGCCGCAGGGCCGCCCGCAGTTCCGTGCAGCGGCCGAACTCGTCGTCGCCGGCCACCCAGCCGCCCGGCAAGTCGGCCGGGCGCGGTCGAAGCAACTCCAGGCCGATCCGCCAGCTTCTCTGCGAAGGCCACCGTCCTCGGGCACATAGCGTCGGCGGCGGTGGCGGCCGGGTCGTCGGCCCAGTCCTGGTCCAGGTAGAGGCTGGGCGTCGAGCAGGGTCTGGCCGCGCGGGGCGACGTAGGCCAGGAAGACGCCGACCTGACAGTTCTCGATCTTGCCCAGGCGGCCGCACCACTGGCGGGCCACGCCGCACGAGGCCTCCCCCTTCTTGGGGAACGCCGAGGGGTCCAGGACCAAGACGGCGTCGGGGTCGGCCAATTCCTCGGCGACGTGGCGGCGGAGTTCGTCCAGGACGGCCTGGTCGTCCCAGCCGCCGGCGCCGACGAAGAGCTGCAGGGGGCGGCGTTCGGCCGGCCTGGGTGGCGATGGGCTCGGTGGTCTTGCGCTGCAGGCCGGTGAGCTTGCCGCGCAGCATGGTCAGGGCGTGGCCGCGCTGCTCCTCGCGGTAGAACCGGGGAGGTAGCGCTGGACGAAGGCGGTCAACTGGTCCGCGCAGGAGCGGACGGCGGCAGCGGAGAGTTCGGCGTCGTTCAGCAGGGCCTGCGCGTCGGGGTGGTCGAGGATGTCCATGGCGGCCTCCAGAAAGATACCGCCGTTCAGTGTAGCCACCGCGTCAGCTGCCGGCTAGAATCATGTTGCACAGTAGAACTAAACAAGCCACCCTTCCCCCCAAGAGCCTTCCTTACTGCGCGCGACCGATTACGAGCCAAAAGATATCGGTCATTCTTCACTTGGACGATGCCACAGTCAACGAGCCTGGAGAACGCCCGCGATAGCTCTCCGGCCGTTGGGATCGCATGGTTGATCACGTCGGCGGCACCAATGATCTCGGCGAGCGTCGCCCCGCCCCTTTTGTGCATGAGCGACGTGACCGTTAGGATCCAGGCATCATTCCAGGCCCATTGCGACATAGTTTGTTTAGTTGGCGAACGCCACAGCTCAGCAGCCGGCGGCCCCGGAAGACGTTGAACCGCGCGAAACCGTATGGGCCGCCGGTCTGCTGTAGCACGTGGTTCGGCCTAGCTCACCTTCTGCCAGAGTATCGTGGCGTTGGGCTTGTCGCCCTCGTCCCGGACCACCACCTTCAGCCAGTGCCAGGCGAGGTTGCCGATCGCCACCTCCACGTAGTACACCCGACCGCCGGGCTCGCCCTTGTTCCGGACCTCGTTCTCGGCCGGCTCTTCCAACGACGAGCGGACGATCAACACGGCCGGGGAAGCCATGCGCCCTCGTTTGATTTGCTGCATCCGGGCGTGAACGAACTCGTAGTTGGCGGCCTTCATGCTGGCCGGGGTCTTGACCCCGGGAATATCGGTATACAAATAAGAAAAGGGGTCGGGAGTCGATATTACGAATCTGAAAAACGTGTTATCGACTCCCGACCCCTTTTCTGTTCTTTTCTGTTCCAGAAAGCCTACATGCCCCCGCCGTCTGCTGCAGCGTCTGGTTCGGCCTCTGGTGCCTTCTCCTCCAGCCACGGCCAATCTTCTGGGAACGGCTGGCCCGGCGCGAAGCGCTCGTGACTGACGGTGGAGTAGATCCGCAGCCGCCGATCTTGGCCGGACTCATCGTACCCGGCGCGGGCCAGGGCTTGGTCGAAGTACCCCCACATCATCCCGGGGTGGTAAAGGATGTCCAGCCCCTCATCAAGAAATCGCGTGATGACCGCCGCAATCACGTCCCGGTCCTCGCCCGCGGCCCGGAGGGCGGCGGACGTCCGCTCGACGAGAGACCCCATCCGGCGGCGGACGTCGGCTTGCCCTTCCTCTTCCTCCACGTTCAAGCCCGAAGCCCTCCGGTGGCCGAACGCCATAGCTCACGTGCGGGCCGAGTGGACTGGGCGTGTCCGTGTAGACTGCGATGGCCCGTCACGTGCAGCGGTTGGTTCGGGCTGGTCTTCACTCGGCTTCGACCCCTTCATCCACTGCAGTGCGACCTCGGCCGCAACTCTCCCGCCCCAATCCCGAGCCCCAAGCCGCGCTCAGGTTAGTTCTCGAGGCCGCCGTTTGCTGTTGTGTACCTCCAAGCCGCAAGGAGAGCCGTACACAGACAGCAACTTCTCCACGTCCCGTATGTGCCACGAATGGTCGTCGGTCGGATCAGCCACAAACGTTCTGACCAGATATTCGCCCCCAACCGTAAGGGTCAGGTCGTTCGAGCGCTCGTCAAGTTCGATGGCTGTAACTGGTAGCCCAATTAGGGATTTCAGCGGTACTCCGACTCGGTCCAACTCTTCTTTGGTTGCTCCCGCCTCACCTGTTCCTTGAGCCTGGCGAGAGCCGACCAACACACCCTTGAACGAGGACATATGCCAGGTGGGCTCGAACCAGACGGCAAACCCGCGTTCGTCGCTGGGCTGGCCATCAATGTAGAGGATCAGGGAGTTTGCTGCCAACCGCGTGAACGTGATACGGCGCCCTATCAGCGCCTGGCGAAACTCCTTAAACAGTTTGTGTGCATCCATCGACCCTCCTCGGGTGACCGAACAACATAGTTCACGTGCGGGCCGCTCGACTTAATGTGTCCGTGCAGACTCAGTTGGCCCGTCACGTGCAACGCCTGGTTCGGACGGTTCTCTCTCGACTCTGACCCTTCCGCTCAGACCCAGTTAAGACCTCGGTGGCAACCGACTAATTCGAGTTCCGCTGCCAGAGTGGCTCACCCGAACTCAAGCTAGCCCATCTGTAGTAGAGCTTGGCTCGGCACCTGCCTTTCTCCCCTTTCGGATGCACCACTTCAATTTGGCAACTACCTGCGGGGAGAGTTCCGCCTCGGGCACGACCTCGCCCGTTCCGGTGAGCATCTCCACCTCGCCAAGGCGGTTCAAGCGCAGGGCATAATCCCCATTGCACCGGGCGAGCTGATGCCGAGTGGACCGCCAGGCCACGAGGAACGGCCCTTTCCGGAAAAATGCCAGGGCGAGGCACGAACAACTCGGGGCGTAGAGACATTCCCTGCGGAAGAACCCCCGGCCGAGCAACTGGTAAAGCCGGATGCACATGACGGCGGCCCAGCATGCGACTCTATCCATGGCCTCTGACCCACTGCACGGCGGTCCCCCAGGCGAACACCTCGAACACCTGCTTCGCGGTGCCGCAGCCCTGTGCGCTAGCCACGCGACTCTGAAAGCTCACGAACAAGAGCCCGTCGGCGTCGAGAGCGCTGGCGCCTTCCTCCAGCCGTTCGAGCGCTTTGCGGTAGACGGACTCCACCTTGATCGTCCCCTGGCAGCCCTCCGTTTTGCTCGCGAACCCCACGACGAGATCGAGAACCTTGAACGGGCGACCTGCATCGCCTGAGCTTACGAGCAACGAGCACCTCCCTCGCGAGTCCGAACAACAAAGCTCTGCGGCGGGCCGCTCGACCTGGGCGTATTCTACTAACCTCAGATGGCCCGTCCGCAGCAGCGCCTGGTTCGGGTCGGTTTCTTCTCGACTTCGACCCTGATTTCTCAGCCCGGTTGCGACCACGGCGGTGGTGCTGAAGACTTGGCCTCGGCCCGCCCAACTCGGCCTCCTACCCGCGAAACAACCGCGCCACCATCTCTCGCAACCCCGCAGACTGAACTCCGCTCAGGTCAGACCACACAGCCGGGGGCTCGGGCAACCGCAACAACTCTCGGCCCGTGTCCGCAAACGCCCACTCGCAGGACCAACTCGCCGCCCCGATGACCCATGCCACTCTGGACCGGGGTCTGAGCCACGGCTCGAACGCCTCCGGGCCGAACGGGAAGTGGGACGCAATGGTTTGGATGCCCTCGACAATTCCGATTGTGGTGACTTCCCGTGCCTGCTCGTCCCCTTCTGCCAGGCACTTCTCGAGCGCCGCGAAGGCGGCAGGGAACTCGGCGTGGTCCCCCGCCGCGTACCGCTCCACCAGGAAATCCGCGATGACCGCCGTGTCGTTGTAGACGCCGCGGTCGGTGTGGCCCTCCCAGGAGGTCAAGTACTCCGCCCAGGGGGCGGACAGCCCGGGGCAAGCAGCGAGGAATGCAGGGACGATGTCATCGGCGGTCATGCGTCAGCGCCCGGCGGCCGAACAACGGATAAGGCGCGGCTTTCTCATACACCCACTGCCGGAGTCACTTGGACGTGGGCGGTTGGGGCGCCCTCCGGCGCGTCCGAACGACCCAGTTCACGTGCGGGCCACTCGACTCAATGTTTTCCGATTGACCTCAGATGGCCCGTCACGTGCAACACCTGGTTCGGCTGGTCTCACCCGCCTGATGTCGAATCGAGTTGCTTCCTCTTTTCTTTCCCTTTTCTTTCCCGGATCGCTATTTGTGCCCCTTGGAATGAGCCTGCATAGCCGCCTCGCGCGAGAACCCTTCGGCCCGAGACCCTCGCAGCGTCACGACGATGTGGCCCTTCATGAAGCTCATGTGCGGCAAGCAGAAGTACTCGAAGCCAATCGCGTCGCTGGCCTGGCTGAACTCCACGGGGTCCGACGTTTCATTCTGACCGAGTAACTGGGTCATGAACGCCGGCGCGTCGTTGCGCTGGGCGTTGTGCATTGCCGGGTCGAGGTTCTGCCACTGGATCGAGTCACCGACCGCTATCACGACCGTCTCGGGCACGAACGCGAAACCCTGCATCTTCACGACGACGGTGGCCATGCCACTCCCTCCATAATCAGGAAACATCAACCTTTGGCTTCATTTCGCCGAACGAACCAGTTAAGCTGCCGGGCCGGCTGCCACGACTTCAATCCGCGAGAGACCGTGGTGCCGGCCCGGTCAGCTTCAACGCTGGATTCGGCTGGCCTATCTTAATCCCCATTTCAAGGCTGGTAGGAAAATTGTGGAAGGATGCCCGCCTTGATCAATGCGACCCCGGCTGTGCGTAACTGGAACATCGTCGAAAAAATGACGGATTTGATATCAAATCCGCTCGTCCAGCAGTCTTGCAACTGTTTGAGCACGGCTGTCAACGCCTGGATGAACGCGGTCTGGTCAGCTCCCGGCACAGCTTGGAAGGGAAACACCGTTGGCATCTGGATGGGGTGCGCGTCAGAATACTGGAACCCACCTCCTTGAACCGGAACCAGTTGTTTACCGAAGTAGATTGTGCTGAAGGCATAGTAGTGAGCCAACTCAGCCAGATCGACCGTCCCTTCTTCAGGAGTTCCGGAGGCGCCTTCTCCTTGGGCCTTGATGACGTTTTTCATGGCGTTGACGGCGTCCTGCACGTTAGTGATGGCCGTCAGGGAATCTCTATCCACCGACGCCGTAACCTGATGGGCCGGTGGGCTTGGAAACTGGCCCGTTGGAAATAGTGCAACGAATGCGTCGGCAATCTTGTCGTAAAACTCTCCAATGGTCGGCGGTTGAGGGCCTGGGGGTGGCGGCGGCTGCGGAATGATGCTGCCATTTTCCGGGTATTCAATCTGAAGAAAGGTACCAAGCGAAGGCAATCCCAATGGCAACAGATCAACCACCAGACCAGGATGCACACCACCAGGCAGAGGGCCGGGATAGGTCGGAATAAAGTGAGGATTGGCAAAGTTTGGAACGCCGCCGATCGCCGTAAGCAAGTTACAGGCAAACCCAAAGTGCAGCATTTCCTGAATCACGACACCGTGGACGATAGATCCAGCGCCACTTGGATCACTGTTGATCGACCATTCGGCGCACAAGTAAGGCGGAATGGTGGAGAACTCGAGCTGAATGGCCGTGTGCAATGCGTCCTGTAACTCCGCGACCGTGTTGATGCCGGTCGCCAGGGTGTCCCGCACGGTTCGCATGAGCGTGCTCCTTGGTTGAAGCCGAACTACCCAGTTCATGTGCGGGCCGAGTGACCTGGGCGTGTCCATGTAGACTCAGTTGGCCCGTCACGTGCAACACCTGGTTCGGGGCTGTTAATCTTGAATGTCCCCTTTTCTTTTCCGAGAATGGTTTCTCCGTTGGCCTCCACCTCGGATTCCTGGACTTGGTGTGCGTTTGGGACTGCCACTCCTCTGACTCCCCCGCGCGCGACGGCTGCGCCCCTGCTGCCTGCGACCAAGCCAGTGCCTTCCGCGACCGCATGGGCTTCACGCCTGCGGGTCAGCGGTCACTGACGACACCAATTGAAACTCGCCGTCGGCGTAGGCAACCTTGATGGATCGAAAAACCTTGGGGGACACATCAAAGGTCTTCGTGTACGGATCCGAGTGATTGGGGTCATCGGCGAAAGCGGAAAAATACACCGCCGAACAATTAGGAACGTTGGGGAGCCCGATTGGGAGGTTCTGCCCGGGACTCACTCGGTTGTCCTTTGCTTGCAGGGTACCAGGGGGAGCTTCGATCGTGACTAGCACGTCGAAGACAGTTTCGTCGTTCCGGAAATCGACCTCGGTAAAGGGAACGCTCATGTGGGACTCCTTGTAAATCTCGGTATTCGCCGAACATGGAGTTCACGTGCTGGAGGCGCGCTTGACCGACTGGCAATTTGCAACGACAGAAGGGCGCGCCTCCAGTCATGTGCAACGCAGGGTTCGGCTTGGCGGCCGCAGCAACGTGAGACTCCATGTTCCAAGTGGCTAGCCGGTTGCCCTTTGACGAACCGGAGGTGGGCTGGCGGCAACCACGATCCAGTGCCCACCCGCTAGCGTCGGGGGCGCGCGGCCTGCGCGTAACGCCAGGCCCGAGACTGACAACCATCGGCCGGGGCGCGCCGGTCAGGCCGGGACAGCTGGGACGAGGCGGGCGACGGCTGGGTGCCGCTGGCGCCTGCTATCCTGGATTCGGACGACAACGCGCGGGGCGACGGCCTGGGGTGCAGCCTCGGTCGCTGCGGACGCAAGGCACCCCGACGCTCTCGGACTGGACGCCACAGCCGGTGGACCTCGGTCGCCGCCGCTGCACCGCCGCGCGTCTATAGCCTCGCGGCCGCAATCGTCGTAAACCTATGGTACTACACAACTTATGACGCCAGCCAAGCCGAACGACAAAGCTCAGCAGCCGGGGCCGCTGAGGAAATATTGTACCGCGCGAAACCGTAATGCGGCCCCGGTCTGCTGAAGCGACTGGTTCGGCGGCTACTCGCAGACAACACAAACCGACAGCAACGCCGCGCCATGTTCCTCGTCCACCCTCACGCCTCAGCGATGAACTCGATGCATACGGAACCGGCGTAGTGGCTGCGTTTCTCGATCAAAACTTCGCCGGTTTGGTCGCTGAACAGTTGCTCGGACGCTTGATTCGCCATTGTGCCGGTCACTCCCATGTATACCGTTGCATGTTCGATTATCCGCTTACCTTCGGGCGATGTCGGCTTCGGGATCCGTGGGGTGCCTCGTATTTGAAGGCAATACGTTCCATAGTACGGATAACCGTTCTTGCTACGCTGGACGATCGCGCTGACAAGGTTGTCCGCCGCTCGCTTCAGATTTTGCATGGAGAACCTACCAACGCCCAATCACCAAGCCGCCGAACGACTTTGCTCAGTGGCCCCGCCGGAAACATCCGACGCGAATCGAGCAAGCCACTGAGCGCCGTAATCGATCAAGCTGGCGGGGTCCACTGCAGCATCTGGTTCGGCTCGCCTTGCCGAAGAACCAGCCACCTCACGCGCCAGTGCCAAGCATGACCGCGACGGCACGTCTCTGACAGTGCGGCAGTGTCAACGCATTGTCACTGAGCCGACTCTTCCGCTGCGAACGCCCGGAACCTTCCAAGCCGAACGACAAGCTCGCCTGCCGGCGGGCGGGAGAGCCGCGGACATTGTAGGGCCGTCAAGCCCGCCGGTCAGGTGTAGCAACTGGTTCGGCCGCCTCTGCCGTCGGCTCGCTCTCGCGGCCATCTCCCAGCCGGGTCACGACCGGCGGAACGACTGGAGGAGAATGCGCAGCAGCCGGTCGTGTTGGGCGTCTTTGCCCTTCTTTGTCGTGCCGATCTTACCCGACACCTTGCGCCCGGTCGGCCGGTGGGTCACCGACATCCAGACGATCCGCTGGTGTGCAATGAACGCCAGGCCGAACCCGGATTGCACCTCGAATTCGTGAGCGTTCAGCCCGAACTCGGCGAACACGTCCGGCCCGGCCGGCGGCACCCCGGTCGG
Source organism: uncultured Gemmataceae bacterium (assembly GCA_963750165.1). GTDB lineage: Bacteria > Planctomycetota > Planctomycetia > Gemmatales > Gemmataceae > CAVVPN01. The sequence goes on from CAVVPN010000004.1 coordinate 1,175,670, forward strand.
TGACCTTGCTCGCCTCCTTGGCTGCCGATCCCCCATCGGAAGCCTCCCCTAGCCGAACATGGAGTTCACGTGCTGGAGGCGCGCTTGACCGACTGGCAATTTGCAACGACAGAAGGGCGCGCCTCCAGTCATGTGCAACGCAGGGTTCGGCTTGGCGGCCGCAGCAACGTGAGACTCCATGTTCCAAGTGGCTAGCCGGTTGCCCTTTGACGAACCGGAGGTGGGCTGGCGGCAACCACGATCCAGTGCCCACCCGCTAGCGTCGGGGGCGCGCGGCCTGCGCGTAACGCCAGGCCCGAGACTGACAACCATCGGCCGGGGCGCGCCGGTCAGGCCGGGACAGCTGGGACGAGGCGGGCGACGGCTGGGTGCCGCTGGCGCCTGCTATCCTGGATTCGGACGACAACGCGCGGGGCGACGGCCTGGGGTGCAGCCTCGGTCGCTGCGGACGCAAGGCACCCCGACGCTCTCGGACTGGACGCCACAGCCGGTGGACCTCGGTCGCCGCCGCTGCACCGCCGCGCGTCTATAGCCTCGCGGCCGCAATCGTCGTAAACCTATGGTACTACACAACTTATGACGCCAGCCAAGCCGAACTACCAAGTTCACGTGCGGGCCACTTGACGTAAACGATTCGCTGCAACCGTAGTTGGCCCGTCATGTGCAACGACTGGTTCGAGAAAGTTCTCTCTCGACTTCGACCCTTCTGTCTGCCGCGCTGGAAGCGCTCCAGCCGGACAACTCGAAGTCCTCAAACCCAGCCGCAGGTTGCTCGGCCCACTTCATTGATTACTTCGCAGAGCCAACTCTGCCGCCGCCATTTCCGCGGCTTGACGCCAATTCCCGACAGTTGCATCAACAATGGCCTCTGGGTGCCGTCCCGTATACTCAATGAACCACGAAAGCATACCATCCCACTCCGAGATGTTGCCGGGACTGACGAGTTGCCAGCCAAGTTCCTCAATGGTCCAGTTCGATTTCGCGCTGTTACGTGCCCAAGATGTCGTCACCCAGTTCGTCTGGTCATCGGCGCCTCCTCGCGTAACCGGGACCACGTGATCCAGCGTAGTGCTCAATTCCCAGTATGCGGGATGCGTCTGATCCGTCTTCCAATTGGGATGGTACGGAAATGCCTCCGGGAGTGCGAATGACAGCACTCGAAAGACCGGCGTGTAGACCAGCCGCGCTCCGGAGTAGCGGTCGATAAACCCATCACGTATGAATACCCGGGTGTAGTCGATCATGCTGAAGCGGCGTGGCGTGGCCTTCACTGGGGCAAACGGGTAATCCCGTCGGATGATGGCTTCGGCAGCGGCTCTACCTTCGTCCATCAGAGCCCGGCAAACAGCGGTGAGCGCCGAACTCTTGTCGTGAAGTTTCATAGTCGCCCTCCGCGCGCTCGAACGCAACAGCTCTGCGGCTTTCGGGGGCCGAGCTGCCGCTGAAGTTTGACTGACGGAATGGCCCCCGAAAGTCCGCAGCAGCGTTTTGTTCGGTGTTCTTCTGCTTGGCGACCTACCGGACCTACTTTGGCGGGCCTTTTCGTTGTGGACCGGAACGAGTTTCAATGATCTCGCGAAGCAGCTCGGCTTGGGCGGCGCGCTCGCGGGTTCTGGTTCCCGGGACTTCGTCGCTGCTGCGGGCGACCGCCTCAGCCGCGAACCGGGAGGCGATATCTGCATGGGTCCGGTCGGAGAGGCACCGAACCGCAAAGGCTGCCGCCTGGGCTGCATTGTATGCGGGGTCGTGGGCGGCCATCATCTCGAAGGGATCAGGCCCTGACCGCATTATTCGTATTTGCCGCGCGAACTCCTGCTCCCCGAGAATGGGAACGCAAACGGCTACCACAGCCTGCGCTACCGCAGCATCCGCCTCGCGGATGGCGTGTTCAATCTCCTCGCGCCTGGCTCCCCCCTGGACAGCACCACGCAACAGCTCCACGGCACGCATGCTTCTCGGGTCCTGCATCAGCCGCCGGATGCGGTCGCAACAAGCACATGCAAAGAGGCAGAGGTCGGAGGAGCCGGCATTCTCAGGCAGGGAGCGCAGCATCGGGGTCGGATCAATTGCAACCCTCCACTCCACCTCAGTCATGGATCACCTCGGCACACCGAACTACCCAGTTCACGTGCGGGCCACTCGACGTAAACGATTCGCTGCAACCGTAGTCGGCCCGTCACGTGCAACACCTGGTTCGGACTGAGTTTACTCTTTTCCGAGCAACAAATCCACTATCCAGCAGCCGCGGACGTGAGGCCCTGAGCCGCGACAGTGGGCAAGCATTTCGGCATTTGCACACCCCGCCTCCTCCAGCGCGTCAGCCAAGATCGGGAGTAGGCCGAACCCCCGCTCCTCGTAGATTCTCTCGGCCATCGCGACCACCGTGGGCGTACGCCAACCCGGATCGAAGTTCGGCGGGCGGAACGGGTTGCCGAAGATGTCGTGCAACATTAGTAACTGCTGGCCTATCTCGTCGTCCGAACCGGGAACGCCCGCCGCGACAGCGACCATCTCCGCGGCCCAACCCCCGACCAGGTATCTGACTCTGGCCCCCAGTTGTTCGGGCTGGGCGAGCTTCGCTGCCAGTTCCAGACCGGCGTTCGTCAGCGGGTCGGGCGGTGGGCGAGGCAGGAAGTCGGGAGGTGGGCCATATTGGTCCATCTCCGCTGAAAGCTCGTAGAGTGTCGGCAGGGGGGTGACCGCAAGCGGGCCACCTGCCGCGTCGGCCGCGGCCTCGGCGAGATCAACCGTGCGGCGGCACAGGTTGCTGGGCAGCAGGTGGGCGACGCGGCGGGCGCACGCGACCTCGAACAGATAGACCTTGCGGTCCGTGAGCCAGGCGCAGCCATCGAGCACAAGACCTTGCAGACCACTGCCAAGGGCGTACGAATCCTTGCAGGTGAGCCACACCTCCTCGGTGAACCACTCAGCGTAACGGCGCGGCCTTTTCCTCGCCATCCGATACGCCCTCCGCGTGTCCGAACACCCCAGCTCACGTGCGGGCCACTCGACTCAAGTTCTTACTACAGCCTCAGTTGGCCCGTCATGTGCAGCGGCTGGTTCGAGCTGGTCCTCTCTTACTTTCGACCCTTCTTCCCTCACACCGCTGGAGCCTGCAAGGGCACTCCCGCGCCTCCGCCAAGGTGACTCACCCGCCGCGGGTCGCTCCCCTTATCTACTCGTCGCCTGGATCACCCGGCGACGCCGAACGCTCTTTCTCGCCTCGCGCCGCGAAAACCAGCGCCCTGGCGCCCCCGGCTAGCAACGCCTTGAAGTAGCTGGCCGTACTCAATTCCGGGCAACCCAGCACCGCCTGGCAGAACTCCTGCGGCGGGGCGTAGCCGTGCGCGTTCATGTAGTGGGCGACCAGCTCCGGGCAGACGTACACGACCCCGTCGCCGGGGAGGAACAGGTTCCTCCGGCCGCTGCGCCCGGGCTCGTAATGGCACAACTGGCAGCCGTGGGTGCCGAGGAGCAGGAACGGCTCCCAGGGTGACTGTAGCAACTCCACCAGCCGGCGGTAGATGAGGACGTCAACCGGCCCCGTGGCGAAGGCGTGCCCGCGCTCCAGCCAGCCGACCGCACGCAGGAAGCTGGCGAACTCCTGCCCGAAATACGTACATGGGGACAGGTCGGCGAACCACGCCATAGCCCCTCCGGCGCGATCGAACGGACCAGTTCACCTGCTGCGGCGGCAGGCGAGACGTCGAACCCTGATTTCACGTAGTGCCGCCGCAGTCAGGTGCAACATTTGGTTCGGCGATATCGCAAGTTCCGACAGGCCGCAATTTTCTGATGTCCGGAAGCAATGTCGCGTCACCCAGGCCATCTTGCGACCAAACTTCCAACCCGGCAAGCAGACCGCTGCGCTCGAACACAAATACCCCAAATAGCTCACCGCCAGCGGCCCGCCATTCGTAGTCGGCCAAAATGCTGATGGCATTTCCGCGAGCGGGAACAACACCTTCGATCGCGAAGTCGATGCTGGCACAACCGCAGTAGCAGCGGGAGGCGATGCGTGCTTGATCAAGCTGGGGCAGGTAACGCGACGCCTGCGCACTGCCATGCTGCAACAACCATCGTACGAGTGTCACTTCGGCAACAGTCAGCGGCCGGTCCTCCGGAATTGCTGTCGTAGTCGTCATGCACCCTCGCCGCCGAACGACTCAGCTCCCACGAAAATGTATTTCTGGGACTGTGTCCACCGAGGGGACCGTCGTGGGTGGTCCTGCTCAGGCCGCCGGTTCCGCCACGGTCACCTCATAGCCCATTCTCTGCAGCCGCCGCACCAGCCTCTCCTTCAGCCGGTCCTTGTCTGCCGTCCGGTAATAGTCCGGCCCCTCTTCCTGGTACGGCCGGCGCTTGCTCAGTAGTGTGTAGGCCATCCGCAAGATCCGGTGCCCCACCGCCAGGCAGGCCCGCTTGTCCCCGCGGCGTGCCTTGATCCGATGGTACGTCGCCCGCAGACTGCTCTCCTTGGTGTTCGCCGCTCCCCGCGCCGCCTCCACCAGCGCCTGCCGCAGCCAGCGGTTGCCCTTGCGCGTCTTGCCGCTCTTCTGCTTGCCAGCGCTCTCGTGGTTGCCTGGACACATCCCCGCCCACGACGCCAACTGCCCCTCCGATTGAAAGCGGCTCATGTCCAGGCCGACCTCCGCCACGATCACCTGCGCCGTCCGCTGGTTCACCCCGGGAATCTGGTCCAACAGCGCTAGCGCCTGCGCGAACGGGAGGCACACCTCGGCGATCTTCGCATCCAAGCGGACGATGGCGTCGTCCAGGTCGCTCACCTTCTGTAATTGCTCCCGCAGCAACCAGCGCTGCGTCGCGCTCATCACCCCGCGCAGCGCTTCCTCCAATTCCGGGATCTTCGCACGCAGCTGGCCCCGCGCCAGGTTGGCCAGTACGGCGGGGCTGTCCACGCCCTCGGCCAGGCTGCGTAACATGTCTCGGCCACTGGCTCCCAGTACGTCGCTGGCCACGCCGGCCAACTTGATGTTGCAGTTCTCCAGCAACTTCTGGATACGGTTGCTCTCGTCGGCGCGCTGGCGGATCACTTGCGTGCGGTAGCGCGTCAAGTCCCGCAGTTCCCGGATTTCCTTGGGGGGCACGAAACTACTGCGCAACAGGCCCACACGCAACAGGGTGGCGAGCCACTCGGCATCCTTGACATCGGTCTTGCGTCCGGGCACGTTCTTGACGTGCTGGGCGTTGACCAGGACGACCTCAATGCCGGCCTGCTCCAGGATGTTGAACACCGGCTTCCAATACACGCCGGTGCTCTCGATGGCCACGTGCCGACAGTCCGCCTGCACCAACCACTGCGCCAACTCCTGCAAGGCGCTGGTCATGGTCCGAAAGACCCGGCGCTCGACGAGCGCATCGCCCGAGGCACCCGACTTCAAGAGGCAGGCGGTCAGGGTCTTCTTGTGGACATCAATGCCGCAGCAAATGGTCAGCACGACAGGGAGCAGCGCGTCCATCGGAGTTCTCCAGACGCCCAGGGAGCATGCAGACGCCGGCGGTGGTGGAGTCTCCCACACGGGCATATGGGCGCTGCGCCCAAATCAGGGTGCCTCGCGGCGTCCGGGTCCAACTCTGCGTCGGGCACGATGCACCAGCTAAGTCACGACCACAGCACGTCCCCAGACGCCCTCTATCCTAGCTCGCCTCCTTTTCATCGATCAGGGGGAAATTGGTTTCATGGAGAACTCTGCGGCGGGCCACTCGGCTCAATGCTATCCGATTGACCTCATATGGCCCGTCCGCAGCAGCACCTGGTTCGGTTTGTTTTTTCTCTTGGCCTCAATCTCTCTTTGCTGGACGCCGTCTGCGTTTCAGACTCCAACTCCGCTTCGGCCAGCGCTGACTCCAGTCTGACCTGCTGCTCCCCCAGAACCCAACCACTCACCGCCGCCCAACCTCTGAATCGCCAACTTGCTCACAACCCGGCACCCCTCCGGGCACGAACCCCAACGCTCCCCGAATGCGCCAAGCCAGCGCTGCCGCACGGGAGCACCCCTCACCCTGCCGAAGCGCCACCGCGGCCGGGGTCAGCTGCACTTGATGGTTCGGCCCGCCTTCCGTTGGGCCGCCTTGTGCTCCTGCGCACGCTCCTTTCGTTCGGCCAGGTCTCGGAGCCGTTTGGCACGCCGCCGCAGCCACCGCGGATCGTCGGCGGGGTCGGAGTAACCGGAGCGGCGATCCAATCGGTCAGCCCAGGCGTGCAATTCCTCGGCGGGGTGCGCGTCCATTCCCGCAAACCCACCGAACCGAGGTCGGAGAACGACGATCCGTCCCCGAAACAGTTTCGCCATTGCATGCCCCTCCTGTGCATCCGAACGATAAGGATAAGCTGCCGGGGCCGCCTGCAATACCTAGATACCGCGCGAAACCAGGATGGCGGCCCCGGTCAGCTTCATCCGTTGGTTCGCCGACGGCCCTCTCGCACCCGCCGCCGCGCCGCTCATTTTCGCTTCTTCAAGGATGCGCAATAGCTGTCATACGCGGTTCGAACATCAGAATCCGACAAAGTCACCGTTGCCGACTGGAGGGGCTCAGTGCCCGTTTTTTTGAGCCATTTCAGACACTTGTCAACATTGCTAAACAAGCCACCCTTCCCCCCAAGAGCCTTCCTTACTGCGCGCGACCGATTACGAGCCAAAAGATATCGGTCATTCTTCACTTGGACGATGCCACAGTCAACGAGCCTGGAGAACGCCCGCGATAGCTCTCCGGCCGTTGGGATCGCATGGTTGATCACGTCGGCGGCACCAATGATCTCGGCGAGCGTCGCCCCGCCCCTTTTGTGCATGAGCGACGTGGCCGTTAGGATCCAGGCATCATTCCAGGCCCATTGCGACATAGTTTGTTTAGTTGGCGAACGACAAAGTTCACGTGCGGGCCGCTCGACTTAATGTGTCCGTGTGGACTCAGTTGGCCCGTCACGTGCAACGCCTGGTTCGGAAATGTTTTCTCCCGGCTTTATCTCTTATTTCGTGGAGCTAATTCAAGCTGCGTCCTCTTTTCCGTTTCAACTGAGCGGCATGAGGATCCCTTTCTTTATTTCGTTCCACGTTTAGTTTTTGCTTCTTCAAGGAGGTATTCTGCTTCAAGGCGATCCGAGGTGGCCAAAAAAAGCGCACGATCCGCCGCCAACCTCTTTGAATGTAATTTCTTGACCAATCCCTCAAATTCAGTCATGCGGTTGAGGTGCCCCTTGTAGGCTTCTTGCTCCTTTTGAGGCGAATCCGCAAGAACAAGCTGCGCTTTCAACATCCTCTCGGAAAGATTGTAAAGTCCTTCTCCCGCGCTTCTCGCATCCTTCACCTCACGGTACATAGCTGAACTGTCGCACGCTTCCATGAACAGACGAACACCGATAGTGTCACGGGGCTGTCGCAGAAAGAGAGAGGGGTTCCTCCTAAGTTTGTGCATAGGTTCTCAAGCCATGCACTCGCCGGAAGGAGCCCCTCATGTGGCTGATGATAGCTTCTCTCCAGCCCATCGTCCAAGCCCTCGCCCCGGCCTTCACCCTGCCCTCGTTCCACACCCACTGCCAACTCGTGCTCGGCTGGGTGATGTGCCTGGGCCAGCACCGCCTCTGTCGCGTCGCCGACACCGCCCAACCCCAAGACTTGCGGGACCATTCCCGGCGCCACGGCCTGGACACCACCTACAACTTCTTTGCGCGCTCCGCCTGGACCGTGACCGGGTTGGCCTACCACGTCGCCGTCCTCATCCTGACGCGCCTCCACCTGGGCGGCACCATCACGCTGTTGGTGGACGACACCCTGGCCCACAAGCGCGGCAAGCACGTCTGGGGCCTCGGCTGGTTCCGCGATGCCGTCGCCTCGACCCGCAAACGCACCGCCACGGCCGCGGGGCACAACTGGGTGGTCGTCGCCGTCGCCGTCTGCCTGCCCTTCGCGAACGCCCCGATCCTGGCGTTGCCCTTGCTGGCCCGGTTGCACCGGCCCGGCCAGGCGCAGCCGTCCTGCCCACTGCTGGCGCGCGCGCTGCTCGCCGAAGTGCTGGCCTGGTTCCCCGGCCGGCGCTTTACCCTGGTGGCCGACGGCGCTTACGCGGCCCAAGCGCTGCTGGCGGACCTGGACGAGCGCGTGACCTTCGTCGGCCGGTTGCGCGGCGACGCGGCCGTGTACGACCCGCGTCTGCCTCAGGCCAAGCCCGGCCGGCGCGGCCGCAAGGCGCAGAAGGGGCCGCGTCTGCCCAACCCCAAAGCAGCCGCCGCCAAGGCCGACCGTAAGCGCGTGGCCACCGGGGACTGGGTGTGGCAGGCGGTGACGGTGACCGTCTACGGGGAGCAGCGCGTCCTGCGGGCGTTCGCCTACCGGGCGGTGTGGCCGCGGGTGTTGGGGTTGCGGCCGGTGCAGGTGGTGGTGGTGCGCGACCCGGACGGGAAGTTGGACGATGCCTACCTGTTCACGACCGACGTGCGTGCGGACGTGGGGTGGGTGATTACGCAGTTCGCCTGGCGCTGGTCCATTGAGGTACTGTTCCGGGCGAGCAAACAGGTGCTGGACCTCGAGGCGCCACAACACTACAGTCGGGAAGCGGTGGAGAAGGTGGCGCCGTGGGTGTGGTCGTTGCAGAGCGTCGTGATGGTGTGGTATCTTACCGCCGGTCGGCAGTTGCCGGAGGCGGAGGAATTGCGCCAAGTGATGGGACCCTGGGAGAGTGAATGGTCGTTGCGTCATATGGTTGCCGTGTTGCGGCGGGCGACTTTGAACGCCCTAATTAAACCCAAGTCGGCCGATGCAACGGAACTCCTGAAACTCATCGAAGCGCTGAAAAACTGCGTAAATCTCGCGGTTTGAGCACTCGGAAAAGTGCGACTGCCAAGATAGCATCGTAGGCTTTTTCAGCAGCATTCAGTTTTGCGTTCGCCAATTCTCGCAGTGTTTTCTTGTCTCCAGCTGAAGACACACCACTAGCCAGGGCGAGGACGATAGGAATTAGAACGCTGTATCTCATGATTCATCACCTCTGAAATAATGTATGAAGAATGAAGCAGCGAATAAGAAAAGGGGTCGGGAGTCGATATTACGAATCTGAAAAACGTGTTATCGACTCCCGACCCCTTTTCTCCCCCAGACGCTCTTTGGGCTTCCTCGGCATTAACTCTCAAGCGGCCGAACGACAGAGCTCAGCAGCCGGCTCACGCGGGCTAAAGCTTTGACGCACGACGAACCTTCCTTCGCGTGGCCGGTCGGCTGCAGCGTTTGGTTCGGCTCGGCTCGCTACCCCAACTGCCGGAGCGCCTTTTCCAGCCAGAAACAATACCACTCCAGAAAGGTGACCCGCTCTTGGCCACCTTGTTGTAGGGGTCTGAGGCCGCCGTGGTCTGTTCGGTCATCATCCCACACATGGCCCGCCTCGGCGCCTGTTATAACCAACCACTGTCGCAACGCGCAACCAAGATGGCAGATGGGAACTGCCCCATTGACATTGGCCGTGTTCCAGTACACGTGGTCCTCCCAAGCGTCCAGCTGACGTTGGTATTCGTCCTCCCATTCGGGGTCGTTCTCTCGGGATTCATCATAGACCGGCTCCGCAGACAGGTCATTCCAGGGGCCGGTATGTGGGAACGGCTCGGAGAGAACGCCGACAAACCCATCGTTCTCGGTCCACGCCTTGTGTCCAAAGCCGTCGTCCATTTCGCCAAGTTTGAACAGCCCGTATGCAGGCCCTGCTCCGCCATTACCGACGCTGATGAGGAAACCCCGGTAGTCTTGAGGCAAGGCGACACGATGACGAGCCTCAAAATCTCGCACGACTTCTTCCGGCAGTGGCGGGTGAGTGCGAAAGCCGTGCGCCTGGGAGCCGAATACCTTTAGTGGTGCGGCAGACTCCCGCAACCGACAAAGCCCTTCGCGGATCATGGCGAAGTCTTCTCTCATCCATCGCCTCCAGTGTAGCCGAACTACCCAGTTCACGTGCGGGCCACTTGACGTAAACTATTCGCTGCAACCGTAGTCGGCCCGTCACGTGCAACGGCTGGTTCGGGCATGTTCTCTCTTGCCTTCGACCCTTCTTCCTCGGACCCAGTGTTGCTCTCAGCGGCAGCTCCCCGTCATGGTAGTTCCGCAACAGCACCCGATCCGGGCAGGCCAACCGCGTCAAGCCGGCATCCGCCTCAAGTGTCCTTGGACGGTTTGTGCAGGGGTCGCTTCCACGTATCGTACAGTGATTGCAATTCTTGCTGCCAGTAGGCTTCCTCTTCAGCGGGGCCGCCGGTAAACCGACCGAGTTGCCTCGCCAGTCCGAAGAAGCCCGGGCCAGGCTTCCCACTCACGACCGATACTGCAACCGCGCTGAGCATCGGCCGCTTTGCTTTGACCTCATCCTCGGCGATCTCCCCAAGGATCTGCCCGGTCTCCCCGGCCATATATCCGCCCTGCAGCGGGAGGCCCATGATGACCGCAATGTCCTGGTAGGTCGTCACGCCACGGTACTCTGCGGCGCGGATGAGTTCCGCAAGCACGCGGATGTAATTGGTCGTCCCGCGGTACTTGTCTTTGACGGGGAAGTGATCGAGGATTTGCATGCTGCCTCCACAGGACGACGCCGTGCGTTCCGGGCTACTCGCTCATGACGACGGGTACCGCCGGGGCGCCTTCCGGCGCGCCCGAACGACCCAGCTCCCACGAAAATGTATTTCTGGGACTGTGTCCACCGAGGGGACCGTCGTGGGTGGTCCTGCTCAGGCCGCCGGTTCCGCCACGGTCACCTCATAGCCCATTCTCTGCAGCCGCCGCACCAGCCTCTCCTTCAGCCGGTCCTTGTCTGCCGTCCGGTAATAGTCCGGCCCCTCTTCCTGGTACGGCCGGCGCTTGCTCAGTAGTGTGTAGGCCATCCGCAAGATCCGGTGCCCCACCGCCAGGCAGGCCCGCTTGTCCCCGCGGCGTGCCTTGATCCGATGGTACGTCGCCCGCAGACTGCTCTCCTTGGTGTTCGCCGCTCCCCGCGCCGCCTCCACCAGCGCCTGCCGCAGCCAGCGGTTGCCCTTGCGCGTCTTGCCGCTCTTCTGCTTGCCAGCGCTCTCGTGGTTGCCTGGACACATCCCCGCCCACGACGCCAACTGACCCTCCGACTGGAACCGGCTCATGTCCAGCCCGATCTCCGCCACGATCACCTGCGCCGTCCGCTGGTTCACCCCGGGAATCTGGTCCAACAGCGCTAGCGCCTGCGCGAACGGGAGGCACACCTCGGCGATCTTCGCATCCAAGCGGACGATGGCGTCGTCCAGGTCGCTCACCTTCTGTAATTGCTCCCGCAGCAACCAGCGCTGCGTCGCGCTCATCACCCCGCGCAGCGCTTCCTCCAATTCCGGGATCTTCGCACGCAGCTGGCCCCGCGCAGGTTGGCCAGTACGGCGGGGCTGTCCACGCCCTCGGCCAGGCTGCGTAACATGTCTCGGCCACTGGCTCCCAGTACGTCGCTGGCCACGCCGGCCAACTTGATGTTGCAGTTCTCCAGCAACTTCTGGATACGGTTGCTCTCGTCGGCGCGCTGGCGGATCACTTGCGTGCGGTAGCGCGTCAAGTCCCGCAGTTCCCGGATTTCCTTGGGGGGCACGAAACTACTGCGCAACAGGCCCACACGCAACAGGGTGGCGAGCCACTCGGCATCCTTGACATCGGTCTTGCGTCCGGGCACGTTCTTGACGTGCTGGGCGTTGACCAGGACGACCTCAATGCCGGCCTGCTCCAGGATGTTGAACACCGGCTTCCAATACACGCCGGTGCTCTCGATGGCCACGTGCCGACAGTCCGCCTGCACCAACCACTGCGCCAACTCCTGCAAGGCGCTGGTCATGGTCCGAAAGACCCGGCGCTCGACGAGCGCATCGCCCGAGGCACCCGACTTCAAGAGGCAGGCGGTCAGGGTCTTCTTGTGGACATCAATGCCGCAGCAAATGGTCAGCACGACAGGGAGCAGCGCGTCCATCGGAGTTCTCCAGACGCCCAGGGAGCATGCAGACGCCGGCGGTGGTGGAGTCTCCCACACGGGCATATGGGCGCTGCGCCCAAATCAGGGTGCCTCGCGGCGTCCGGGTCCAACTCTGCGTCGGGCACGATGCACCAGCTAAGTCACGACCACAGCACGTCCCCAGACGCCCTCTATCCTAGCTCGCCTCCTTTTCATCGATCAGGGGGAAATTGGTTTCATGGAGAACTCTGCGGCGGGCCACTCGACTTAATGTGTCCGAGTAGACTCATATGGCCCGTCCGCAGCAGCACCTGGTTCGGACGGTTACTTTTCGACTTGGCCCCGTTCGCGCTTGGCCCAACAGGGGCTTCACGTGGGGCTCTCGCGCTCGCCACTGTCTGCGGCTGCGAAGGCCGCATGCATCTCGGCAGCCAAGTCCACCAGCGGCCGCCACTGGGCCGGCCACTCCGACCACCAGTGGAACCGCCACCCCGACCACAAATCCCCGAAGACCGACAACTCATACCCGGTGCCGTCCGCCCCGCCGTACCCGCTGAGGTCCGGTTGGAGCGGCAGGGTGAGCGCCGTGACCCGGCGGAAGAACGCCTCCAACTCAGCCGAAACGAATGGGACCACCTCCAAGCCAACCAGCAGCAGCTCCGGCTCCGTCCGGACGGCGCGTGGCCGGGTCAGCGTCCACCCCTGGGCTTGCCGGACTTCCCACACCGAGGGCTGCCCGAATGAGGGGGCCACGATCAGTTGCAACCGCCGCACACCGATGCCCCGGGCGTGTACGTCGCGGCCGGCCGGGCGCGGCTCAGTGCGGATGCGCTCCCAGTCGGCCTCGTCGGCCTGTTGTAGCGTGAAGGCCCTCGCCCGACGGTTGCCCACTCGCTCCGCCTCCGCTTCTGCATGTCCGAACGATAAGGATAAGCTGCCGGGGCCGCCTGCAACGCCTACGAGCCGCGCGAAACCATGATGGCGGCCCCGGTCAGCTTCATCCGTTTGTTATGCGGCACTTCGGCTAATCGCCAGAGACGATCAACCTCAGCTTCTCCGCCCTTGCAAACTCGATAAGCCAGATCATCTTGGCGATGATCTCCAAAAGCTCCGTTTTCTTGACGACCCGCCAGATTTCGTTCTCACGGGCAGGTGTTTCATTCCAACCAGTTAGAACCTTCCATTCATCGGGCCTGTGGGTTGCGTCTTCCCGTGCCGCTTTCAACTCGTCTTCAAGTCGATCAAGTTCATAACCGTCGATTTCGGCACCGCCATACAAGTCGACGAGTTCCTCGGCTCGCTGGACTTTGCGCCCTCGAAATAGCGATACAAATGCCAGTAGCAGCCAGTGTCATCGAGCCAAACAGACCGCTCGGGCGGATTCACACGCGACGCGCGAAAGTTCTCGGCGACGTAGATATCGGCGGCCATTGGTTCGCACCCGTCTATACCGGCGAGGACTCGTCTTGCCGCATAACAACAGAGTTCACATGCGGGCCACTTGCCTCAATGTTCAACTCTCGCCTCAGATGGCCCGTCATGTGCAACATCTGGTTCGGGCATTTTCTCTCTCGACTCCGCCCCTTCTTCCTCGGCCCCGCTCTCGCGCTCACCCGCGAATCTCCACCGGGCAGTCGTGGTTCTGGCCTCAACGCTCGGCTCGCTGCGGGAAATCCTGAAGTTGCCGGCGCAGCGAAGCGACAGCCGCTTTCAACTCGGGTTCCCTCAGCGGGAACTCGACATAAACCTCCTCCTCTCGATTGGCCCACGGCGGCCGGGCCTCAATGGCGAAGGAGACGCGCAACTGGCGAGTCGCTCCCGTTCCGACTACCTCAAAACTCAGGTTCGGCTCGATGAAACCGCAGTACGGCTTCGCCTCGGCGCCAGCTGCGACCGCCTCCAGCCAGTCCGCCAGTTGTGTGACCTCGTAGGTGAGCAAGCTCGGGTCTCGGAACCGCCAATTGCCCCGGGGGTGTTGGACGGCCCCTTCGATGACCAACCAGTTCGAGTCGTACAAGGCAGTCGCTGCGCCAGGGAACTGATACCCGGCAATGCGCAACTCAAGCGCCATGTCACCGGTTGCCAACCTCATCGCCGTCTTCTCCTCCGGCGCACTCGAACCTCTGATTATAGTGCGCTCTGCGCAACGTAGCACGGCCAAGCGCAACGTAGCAAGGGCATGCGCAACGTAGCAAAGGGAACGCGTTTCCCATCGCCTTTTTCTTGTACCCTCCCTCCGCGGTTCGGACAAGGAAAAAAAATTCCGCAGCGGCGTTTTTTCCTGGCACCGCCTGGCACACGCCCGTACACTAACGATAATATGCATTCCTGGTTGGAGGAGATCAGCCATGTCGCCGGAAACCGTACCCCAACCGCCTCGTCTGCTCGATCAACTTCGCCAGGCAGCGTTGACCCAGTTCGGCCGACCGGAACCCGGCGAGCGTTACGCGCGCTGGGCGACCCGATTTATCCTCTTCCACCACAAGCGCCACCCCCGCGACCTCGGCGCCGACGAGGTGCAGCACTTCCTCGAACACGTTGGCAAAACCGAAGAGCGGCCGGTGGACGCCCTCTTCGCGGCGCGCGAAGCCCTGGCCTTCCTGTATCAACAGGTGCTGGGCATCCCCCTGGAGGAAGTTCGCCTGCCCGAACCGCCCCGCCTGCTGGAGCGGGTGCGGTTGGCCCTGCGCGTGCGGCACTACTCCCCGGCCACGGAAAATTGCTACGTCACCTGGGCGGAACGCTTCATCCGCTTCCACCACCTGCGCCACCCCCGCGACATGGGGGCCGCGGAGGTCAACGCCTTCCTGACCCACCTGGCGGTCCAGGAGCGGGTCGCCGCCAGCACCCAGAACCAGGCCCTGAATGCCCTGGTCTTCCTGTTCCAGCAGGTGCTCGATCTGGACCTGGGCCGGTTAGAGGCGGTGCGGGCGCGGCGGCCGAAGCGCCTGCCGGTGGTCCTGGCCCCCGAAGAAGTCCGGCGCGTGCTGGAAGCCGTCACGGGAGGTTCCGGGGTGCTGCGACTCATGGCCAGCCTGCTGTACGGCGCCGGGTTGCGCCGGGCCGAGTGTTGTGGCCTGCGCGTGCAGGACGTGGACCTGGATAAGAAAAGGGGTCGGGAGTCGATATTACGAATCTGAAAAACGTGTTATCGACTCCCGACCCCTTTTCTGTTCCTGGTGAGACTTCGAACCCTGATTTCACGTCATGCCGCCGCAGTCAGGTGCAACTTTTGGTTCGGCCGGCTTGTCCTTGCACGATATCGAAATCGGTTGAAGCGGCCGGAAGTATAGTGTCACTGCCGAGCGATTTCACATTCCAGACAAGGCGTACGTCCACAATTGAAACACCGCCAAGCGATTGTTCCACTCGCCCTGTTTTTTCGCAAATCAAATTCGGACCGAATTTCTCGCAAAAAACAATGCCCGTCCCTTCGCGATAGAACTTGATGAGCGGGAACTGATAATAAACCCGATCGGTTCTGTCGGCCTCGTTGAAATCGTCAATGTAACGCGGAAGTTCTCGATAGGGCACTGACCGGCAACCTGTTTCGTCAGCCAACCACCAACCCTTGATAATGCCACCGATTGCGCCTTTCAGGTCGCCTTCGAGGGCTTCCGCCAAGCATAATTTTTCAAAGACAGGGAGTTCCGCGAGTGCCGTCGAGTAGGTCAACGACAGGTAGTCGAGGAAAGCCAGTTCTTGGCGACGCGGGAAGAACCATGCTAGCGAGCAAGCAATGGCGTCGGACATTTCGCCTTCATTCATCCGCTCGCTCCAAGGCCGAACAACCCAGTTCACGTGCGGGCCACTTGACTGGGCGTGTCCGTGTAGACTCAGTTGGCCCGTCACGTGCAACGACTGGTTCGGGCTGGTTTTTTCTTGCCTTCGACCCTTCTTCCTCGATCCCGCTCACGCGCCCAGCCTACACCTTGCCGAGCAACAAGTCCACCACCCAACAACCGCGGACGTGCGGGCCGGGACCGCGGCAGTGTGACAGCATGTCGGCGTTGTCGCACCCCGCCTCCTCCAAAGCGTCAGCGAGGATCGGGAGCCGGTCGAAGGCCCGGTCGGCATAGACCCCGGCGGCGAACTGTACGACCGTGGAGGCGAGCCAGGACGGTTCAACCGAAACCGTCCGGAACGGATCCCCGACGATATCGGCGATCAGCCGGGCGACGCCCGCCCGGTCAGCCTCCCTCTGCCGGTGGATGGACTCCCCGCCCCCGGAGCGGAAGTCCCCGAAGACGGCCTCCCCGCGGAGCCGGACCACGAGCGCGGCGAACTCCTGGGCCGACTGCCAGACCATGCGGCGTGGGGAGAGCAGGAGTTGGCGGATCTTGTTCTCGGTCCGTATACCCTCCGTCATCACGAACGCGATGACCCGCTCCGACCGCAGGCGGTTCAGCTTGTCGATTGTCACCTGCCCATCCGCGCACCCCTCAGCGGCGGCACACGCTTCGGCCAAGGTTGCCGAGGTGTACCCCTCCGGTAGCAGGCGAAAGTACCCACAGGCCAGCAGCCGCAGTTTCCGCTCGCTCGCCTTCCCGCGTAGGCACTCCACCATCTGAGCCGGGTGGGCACAAGCCAGCCATTCCGACTCAGTCACCGCACGCCCTCCGCGCGTCCGAACAACATAGTTCACGTGCGGGCCACTCGACTCAATGTTCAGTTGCAGCCGTAGTTGGCCCGTCACGTGCAACGCCTGGTTCGGCGTTGTTTTCTCTCGACTATGTCTCTTTTACTCACGAAGCCGATTCGAGCTGCGTCCTCTTTTCTTCTCCTTTTCTTCTCAGGCCAACTGTCGAATAAACCATCCGATTCCAACAAGGGATAGGGTGTACACAACCCGAACGACTGCCTGAAGCAACTGCGGCGATGAGGAATTCTCAATCTTCGCCGGCGCCGCCTCCCCGCGGTGACGATCATTTGAAGCGAGACCTGAAAGCGGGTCGAGTACGAACTGCACAAGTCGCAGAAGGAGGACGAGGCCAGACGCCTGGACGATGGTCAAGATCGGTAGCTGAAAGGCAGGGACTGCAAACCAGGCCCAAAGCAAGCTCGCCCCCCAGCCAATAACTAACAGACTAATGAGTTCCGCAAAACCGTGCGCGAGCCAGAGCAAACAGCCAGTGAGCGGCCTCGCACTACTCGGAGGGGGCTGCGTCGCGGCCGGTTTTTCGTCGCTCATCACGTTTCATCTCCTAGTGCCGAACTCCAAGGCTAAGCTGCCGGGGCCGCCTGCAAGGCCGTTAAAGCTCGCAAACCAGAGTGGCGGCCCCGGTCAGCTTCAGCCGCTGGTTAGCCACCCCATCACCACACGTTGACAAAAAGCTGCGTCTCCATCTGGCCTTGCGGCTGCACCAAGGTGATGCCCACCGTGTAGGTGGGCGTCTTGACGTTCAAGAAGCGGACGTGCGCGGCAGGCAATCCTGCTTGCACCGCGCTGTTGAAACCGCGAAACATCAGGTATTCGAGCTTGTTCCCGTCGGGCGTGGTGTACGGCGACTTGGCCAGCGTTATGGTACCGTTGGGAACATCGCACTTCTTGTAGTAAAAGCTTGCCACCTTGTCGAAATCATCGGTCGTCAGTCCGACGAAACCGCCGGCCATGTCGTTGCTGTCGTGCCAGCTCGATACCGTCTTGGTAATGTTCGGATACTTCCATTCCTCCCACTGGCTGATTTTTCCGGCCTTGGGCAAGGCAATCTCGGTCTTTTCCTTGTCCTCTTCGTCGAGGTCCACCTGGAACTTCGGATTGCCCGGATCAGGAATGGCCTTGCCAATGGCGATGCGTGTGATCGGTTTGTGGTTGGGCGGCTCCGGACCAAAGTTGGGACCATACTCCATGTGCATCGCGATGGCGAACCCGGGACTGAGGCGGTAAATCCAATGGTGCGACGAATTCTTGCCGCTCCCACCTCCACCGAGATTGACGTTCTTGTCAAGGCGCGCCTTGTCAACGCCAAGCAGCAAGAAGGCGTTATCCTGAGAAATCGGCAAGGGCAACGCCATCAGCTTTTTCCGAATCAGGGCGACCTCCTCGTCCCTGTACAACCCGTCCGAAGGTCCTTTGCCATCCGCGTTGGGACCGCGCGTCCTCGCCGGTGGGCGACCCCTGCTGATGGATGGCGAACAGGTAGCCCGCGCCGGCACCGGCCGCAAACAGCAACAGCAGGCCAATGATGACAAGAGCTTTGCGCATCGAATACCCCTCGACGGATACAAGACAGCGCTGGGGACACGGCGGCTAACGACAAGGCTCTGCGGCGTTGGGGGCCAGGGTGGGCGTCAAAGCACGCAAGGCGTCACGGCCCCCAACGTCCGCAGCAGCCGCTTGTTCGGGGTTGATCGCCGACCTGTTCCGCTTTCGTCGTTACATCCGTGGCCGCTGGTTCAGCGGCAGGCCACAGCGGCTCATCCGCTTCATCGTACAGGACCCCACAGTTGACGGACACCACCCGGCCGAACTCGACCTGCAACTCCACCCAGTTGCGGGGGTAGAAGAAGGTTTCCAGAGAGCCGTAGTCGTCGTGTTCGGGCTCCTCCCCCAGCACCGCCGAGACGAGGGCAAGCACCGAGGCAATCGGCTCACCCACGACTCGGTGCCCGAATAGGGTGGCATCCGGGCTATGCACTTCAACCCAGCCGAAGCGGTCACCGTTGTCCGGCTCAATCGAGAACTCGGTCCGCGAGCCGAAATACTGCAACCGAAGTGCGTTGGAGTCCGTGCGGTATCGCTTGTCAGGCGGACCGAGGACGCAGACCAACTCCGGCTCGGTGAGGCCGAAGAGGAGTTGTCCCACGCTTTTGCCCGGACGGATCTCCATCTACTCGCCTCCGCCCCCCGAACGACTGCGTTCACCTGCCGGGCCGCCTGCAACGGCGTGGTGTCGCGGAAAACCAGAATGGCGGCCCGGTCAGGTGCAACGCTTGGTTCGCAGTGCCTCGCCTCCTCTACGCTTGTACTCCAACTTCGGTGAATTCCTCGCCGTCTTCGATGGCGCGAATGCTCTTCACCGGCCGAAACGAGAAATGGTACTTGCCATCCTCGTGTAGATCGTAGGCGCTCGGTGGACCAGTACCGAACACGAGCGATTCCTCGACTTGCCAATCATCGCCTCTCGACGTGGAGCGTGCGATGAATTTTCTTCCAAGGCAGCCCTCCAACAGTGTTCCGGCGACGAGCACCAGCTCCCGTTGCTGAATCACCGCTGCGACATTCACACGGATGCGAACAAGCGGCTCGTTTTGCATTACGCACCCAGACGGCTAACCCTCTCCGACACCGAGATCGTCCAACGCCTTGTCAATCTCGGGATGGACGCGGCGAAGGTCCGTCCCGTCCATGTCGCAACGCTGAAAGAAATCGATCAAATCGCGCACAAACTCGGCACGGAAATCATCTTCCGGAACGTTCCGCTGGATCAACGGCCACATTTCGCGGAACAGCTTTGCGCCAGCACGCCAGCTCATGACCGAAGCTCCAGGGAAAGCACTCGCCGAGTCTGCGAACGACACCGTTCACCTGCCGCGGCGGCTGGTGAGACGTTGAACCCTGAAAAACCGTCGTGCCGCCGCGGTCAGGTGCAACGGCTGGTTCGCGTTGACTTCACGCCGGTGGCAGACCCCAAAGTTTGCCGATCTCATCGGGGAAGCGCCACCAAGTCCGCAGGGATTCCATTCTTTCCCAGCCTACGTTCTCACGCCAGGACTCGATCCACGAGGAGAGCATGTACAACGGCTGCGGCGGTCTCCAGTATATCCAACTTCGTACAGCGACGGCAGTGCGGACCGGACCAGCGTTGGCACCAAAGAACCCGCACATGCGCCCGATGTCAAAAAACTGGCGAACAATGATTGGGGAGTAGCCATAGATGGAAGCGCGGTGTCGCGTCGGTTCATTGCACATCCATGCGCCACCTGAATCCATTACGTATCGGTTCCACTCGGGCGATCGCTCAGATTCCCAGAGTTGGCCACCGCTTGGCGTCAACTCGACGGACCGATCCGTCTTCGACCACGGGCTTGAATAGTCCCGGCCAGTTGTCCAACCCAGCTTCTCGAAACGATCCAGCGTGCTAAACAGCGTGACATCGTCAAGACCGTGACAGGGGCGGTTGTATTGCTCCCCAAAGAACTCTGATCGGTACGACGCGCGGCTGCCCCACCGCCAGACAGCTTGGTCGAGCAATTCAAGCTCAGCGTCCGTCAGGCCGGAGACGCCCGTTCGACGACTTGTGTCTGCCATGTCTCATCGGGACGAACCCGAAAACGCGAACGACCCAGCTCAGCAGCGGCGGGGGCCGAGTGAGCTACAAGTCTGGGAAAGCCTACCTGCCCCCGCCGTCTGCTGCAGCGCCTGGTTCGGCGTCAGGGCCACCCCGCGCGAACTCGAACTCGTCCTCGTGGCAGTAGAACAGCGCCACCCGCCGGCGGCCGGGAAGATAACCACGTCGTCCCGCGACGGGCAGAACATGTCCTGCCAGCGGTCGAGGAACAGCGGGGCGGGCATTTGGAACACCTCGTCCCGGCCGAACACCACCAGTAACTTGCCGCCACCGACCCGCTCGGCCAGCCACCGCCGCGCCTCCGGCCCCGGATCCTCCACATCCAGCCGCTCGATGTCAGCGAACGCCGTCTCGCTCAACCCGTACCGCGACTGGCTGGAGCAGTCCCACGCGTGGCGGAAGGCGGTGAGGGCATCCGCGTCGCTCAGGGGGACGATCTCGGGGCCGAACGCTACCAGTTCCGAGTGCCGCCAACCCACCGCACGCCTCCGCCGCCGAACTACCCAGTTCACGTGCGGGCCACTCGACTGGGCGTGTCGGTTTAGACTCAGTTGGCCCGTCACGTGCAACATCTGGTTCGGGCCGGTTTCTCAAAACGACTCCCGACCCCTTTTCTTATTTTCCTCTCTATTTCTTATACCTGTCGTTCACACACTTCGCCGCGTCCTTGACTGGCGGCAGACTCCCGCCTCGCTCGGCGAGGTTTTCGACCAACGCGCAGATGCCTGCGGAGGTAATGCGGTAGTTGACCTCGAGGCGTCCGACCACGTCTACGGTAATTTCCTCGACCATTCCCAGGTCTATGAGTCCGGGGACTCGTTCGCCACCTGTCGAGTTGTGACCTCCGTTCAGCGCGCGGCAAAGAGTTCCGCTGAACTCGGTGTAACCGACCCGCTCGTTGAGGGCGGCGCGGTTGTAGGTCGGCCAGTCGGTGCAGTGGTCGTCCCGGTCTCTAGGGCAAAGCGCGTGGAGGACGCGGATCTGCGGGGTAAGTAACTTCCGGTTCGTAGCGACGCCCTTGACGGCGCCCTCCAGGTTCGCTTCGATGACCTTGATGGCGTCAACGATTTTCTTGAATAGGGCCTTTTCCTTCTCGTCGGTTTTTTCCAGCATATCCTTTGCCCGGAGTTTGTCTTCCTCCGCTTTCTTGGCGAGATCGACTGCTGCTTTCTTGGCCGCCTGGACCTCCCGAGCTTCTTCGCAGAGCTTCGCATTCGCCTCGCTCAGCACGGACACACCTGTGTCGGGCGCGGACTCCTCCCGAGCTTCTTCGTCGAGTTTCGCCTCCGCCTCAACCTCGTCGAGCTTCGGCTTCGCCTCGTCGATTACCTCGACCACGATCTTGTTGCCCGTGTCAATTATCCTGACGCGCACCCCGCAGCTCGACGCGTAGTTGCGAATCATCTGAGCCATTGTCGATTGCGAGCAGTCGTAGTGGACACCGCTAACTAGTTTGGTTAGCGGCTTGCTGAACCACTCCTCCCACGGATACTTCCGTTTAGCTGCCACCCACCGGTCCTCCCCTTTGGGAAGAAAAAGGGGTCCAGTTAATTTTGTACGTTAACTGGTCTCGAAACTCCCAAAAATCTAACCTGACCCCTTTTCCCTTCCTTTAAACCCGAACGATTCAGTTCACCGGCTGCGGCGGCTGGTGAGACTTTGAACCTTGATTTCACGTGATGCCGCCGCAGTCAGGTGCAATTGATGGTTCGGCGTCTTGGCCACCGGGCAGAGACCGCAAGAATCGCCGCAACTCAGCGACAACCACCGATACCTGCTCGGTATCAATGAACTCTTCCTCGCCGACCGAGCAATGAGCGACAACGAGCCGATGGCACAAGCGCCGCGACTCGTGAACCTCCCGCAGACCGATCCGCTCCAGTCCCTCCATGTGTGACTCGATGAATCGCTCCACCTGCTCCGACGACAGCCGACCCGCCTCGTACTCGTCGACGGCGTGAAGCATCCGGCTGATCAGGGACGCAATAGCCATCGGTGCGCCCTCTTTCCCGAACGACCAAGCTCAGTGGGCGCGGCGGCTCGGCGAGCTTGAAGTCTGAAAAGCGCCAATGCCGCCGCGGTCCACTGCAGTTCCTGGGGCGGCGTGTATTACCTGGGGTGGCAAGCCCACCGCCACTCCTCCGGCACGCCGGCCAGCTCCTCCACCTCGGCCAAGTCCCACTCAGCGGTCCCGCACAGCGGGCAAGGGAACGGGCCGGTGTCGGCCCTGTCCCGCAACAGGCTGACCCGCCGGGAGAGGTCGGCGGGGTCGAGGTACAGGTCGGACAGCTCGTCGTCCTCGACGCAGTACCCGCCGCAACAGGTGGTCCGGTGCAAGCGGTAGTCCGAGTTGCTGCACCCGGCCCCGCCCCGCTTCTCGAACCGGTACTTATCGATGACTCCCATCGTCCACTTCCGCGCCGCCGAACCTCTGATTATAGTGCGCTCTGCGCAACGTAGCACGGCCAAGCGCAACGTAGCAAGGGCATGCGCAACGTAGCACGGCCATGCGCAACGTAGCAAAGGGAACGCGTTTCCCATCGCCTTTTTCTTGTACCCTCCCTCCGCGGTTCGGACAAGGAAAAAAAATTCCGCAGCGGCGTTTTTTCCTGGCACCGCCTGGCACACGCCCGTACACTAACGATAATATGCATTCCTGGTTGGAGGAGATCAGCCATGTCGCCGGAAACCGTACCCCAACCGCCTCGTCTGCTCGATCAACTTCGCCAGGCAGCGTTGACCCAGTTCGGCCGACCGGAACCCGGCGAGCGTTACGCGCGCTGGGCGACCCGATTTATCCTCTTCCACCACAAGCGCCACCCCCGCGACCTCGGCGCCGACGAGGTGCAGCACTTCCTCGAACACGTTGGCAAAACCGAAGAGCGGCCGGTGGACGCCCTCTTCGCGGCGCGCGAAGCCCTGGCCTTCCTGTATCAACAGGTGCTGGGCATCCCCCTGGAGGAAGTTCGCCTGCCCGAACCGCCCCGCCTGCTGGAGCGGGTGCGGTTGGCCCTGCGCGTGCGGCACTACTCCCCGGCCACGGAAAATTGCTACGTCACCTGGGCGGAACGCTTCATCCGCTTCCACCACCTGCGCCACCCCCGCGACATGGGGGCCGCGGAGGTCAACGCCTTCCTGACCCACCTGGCGGTCCAGGAGCGGGTCGCCGCCAGCACCCAGAACCAGGCCCTGAATGCCCTGGTCTTCCTGTTCCAGCAGGTGCTCGATCTGGACCTGGGCCGGTTAGAGGCGGTGCGGGCGCGGCGGCCGAAGCGCCTGCCGGTGGTCCTGGCCCCCGAAGAAGTCCGGCGCGTGCTGGAAGCCGTCACGGGAGGTTCCGGGGTGCTGCGACTCATGGCCAGCCTGCTGTACGGCGCCGGGTTGCGCCGGGCCGAGTGTTGTGGCCTGCGCGTGCAGGACGTGGACCTGGCCCGCAAGCAAATCATGGTCCGCCACGGCAAGGGGGGCAAGGATCGGATCGTCATGTTGCCGAAATCCCTGGTGCCGGAGCTGGAAAAGCAGCTGGGGTCGCGGCGGGCGCTGCACGACCGCGACCTGGCCCGCGGCGTGGCCCGGGTGGCCCTGCCCACGGCCTTCGGCCGGAAATTCCCGAGGGCGGCCCAGGAGTTCGGCTGGCAATTCCTGTTCGCCTCGCGCCAACTATCCACCGACCCCAGGACGGGGGACACGGGCCGCCATCACCTCCACGAAGGGGTGCTGGCGCGGGCCATGACCCAGGCCCGGCGGCGGGCCGGCGTGAACCGCCAGGTGGGCTGCCACACCCTGCGGCACAGCTTCGCCACCCACCTCGTCGAGCGCGGCGTCGATCTGCGCACCATTCAGGTCCTGCTGGGCCACGAGAGCGTGGAAACCACCATGATCTACACGCACGTCGCCCGCCAGGGCCCGCCCGGCGTCACCAGCCCGCTCGACCTGCTCCACGACCTCACCGACGCCGACGTCCGGGCCGCCTGCGACGCCAACGGGCGACTGACCCCCTGAACCGACCTTCCCAGCGCCCGCCCCGTCTGCGAAAATGCAGGGGTGGGCTGTTCTCCCTTCCCCCTCCCTTCTCCCTTCCAGTGTCCCCATGCAACCGACCCCCTCCCCGCCCCGCGGCGCCGCGCCGCCCATCGCCGACATCCCCGCACAAACGTTTCAGTGGCTGGTGCCCGGCTGGCTGCGCGCGGCGTGCTGACCCTGCTCGACGGCGACCCCGGCGTCGGCAAGTCCACGCTCGCCGTCGAGCTGGCCGCCCACGTCAGCCGCGGCACCAGCATCGTCGTGCCGCCGCCCGTCCTGCCCGAGCCGCCGCCCTACTATGGCGACCGGCCGCGCGAGCAAAAACGACCGCCGGCGCCGCCGCCGCCCGCGCCGCCACGGCCGCCCGCGGGTGTGCTGCTGCTATCCGCCGAGGACGACCCCGCCCGCGTGATCCGGCCGCGCCTGGAAGCCGCCGGCGCTGATCTGCAGCGCGTCTTCGTCCTCGACCACCTGCCCGGCCGCGGCGACCAGCCCGTGCAGCTGCCCCGGGACGTGGCGGCGCTGCGGAAGATCATCGAGCGGCAGGGGGTGGCGCTGCTGGTCATCGACCCGCTGATGGCGTACCTGGGGCGCGGCATCAACGTCGCCAGCGACCCCCACGTGCGGCGGGCGCTGCACCGGCTCAAGGTGCTGGCGGAGCAGACGCAGTGTGCCCTGCTCATCATCCGCCACCTGAACAAGACGGCGCACCTGCCGGCGCTGTACCGCGGCGGCGGCAGCATTGGCATCCTGGGGGCGTGCCGGCTGGCGCTGGTCGTGGGCAAGGACCCGACCGACGAAAACCGCCGCGTGCTGGCCATGAACAAGTGCAACCTGTCCGAGCGGCCGCCGAGCCTGTGCTTTCATCTGGAGGCGCGCGGCACGGCGTCGGCGCTGGTCTGGGACGGCGCATGCGACTGGACGGCGGAGGAGGTGTTGACGCGCGTGTCGGACGAGGTGGCCGAGCAGCTCAGCCGTGTGGACGAGTGCGCCGCCTTCATCCGCCAGTTGCTGGAGACAAATGGCGAGATGTGGTCGCGCGATCTGGAGAGCTGGTGCAGGTCGCAACGGTTTGCGGAGCGGACGATCATTCGGGCGCAAGAAACTGCCGCTCAAGGTCACCAAGGATGCCTACCTGGGCTGGAAGCTCGAATTGAAACCGGAGGCCAGGGCGGCAAATCTTGACGTATGAAAAAGTTGGCTCCCTTGGCTCCCTTGGCTCCCTTGCTGCGAAACGCCAGGCCGTTCGGTGACCCGCGTTGCCAGCGGTTCACGCCTTGATGATGTCGCGCACGGTCATGCCGCCGGGGATCATCGGCAGCACGTGCTCCTGGTACGGCACCATGACGTTGAGCACGTACGGCTGTTTGCTGTCGATCATCTCGTTGAGGGCCGCGTCGAGGTCCTCCTTGGCGGAGACGGTGCGGGCGGCGCACTTGAAACCCTTGACCATCGTCTCGAAGTCCGGGTACGGCTCCTGGTCGTGGCCGGCCCCCAGGTAAGTGTGGGCGCGGTTGCTTTCGTAAAAGCGGTCCTCCCACTGCATCACCATGCCCAGGTGCTGGTTGTTCAGCAGCAGTACCTTGACCGGCAGGTGTTCGGTATAAGCACACGCCAGCTCCTGGATGTTCATCAGGAAACTGCCGTCGCCGTCGATGTCGATGACGGTCTTGTGCGGGAACGCGGCCTGGGCGCCCATCGCCGCGGGCAGGCCGAAGCCCATCGAACCGAGGCCGCCACTGGTGAACCACGACCGCGGCTTGTTGAAATGGAAGTACTGCGCTGCCCACATCTGGTGCTGGCCCACGCCGGTGGTGACGATGGTGTCGTCCAGCTGGCCGCGGTCGCGCAGCACCTGCCACAGCCGCTCGATGGCGTACTGCGGCACAATGGCGTCCTCGCGGTCCTGGTAGCACAGCGGCTCCGTCGCGCGCCAGTCCTCGATCTGCCGCACCCAGTCCGTCAGGCGGTCGCCGCGCTGCACGTCCGCCGCCGCCGGCTCGTCGAGCAACTTCACCAGCTCCGGCAGCGCCTGGCCCAGGTCCGCGATGATCGGCACATGCGCCGCCTTGATCTTGTTGATCTCCGACGGATCGATGTCGATGTGGACGATCTTGCCGTGCTTGGCGAACTCGCTGACCTTGCCCGTGACGCGGTCGTCGAACCGGACGCCGAAGGCCAGCAGCAGGTCCGCCTCGTTGATGGCGTAGTTGGCGTAAATGGTGCCGTGCATGCCCAGCATTTGCAGGCACAGGAAGTGCTCGCTGGGGAAGGCGCCCAGGCCGTGGACCGTCAGCGCCACCGGGATGCCGGTGCGCTCCGCGAAGGCCCGCAGTGCCGCGGAGGCGTTGGCGGTGATGACGCCGCCGCCGGCGTAGATGATCGGCTTGCGGCTGCGGCGCACCATGTCGAGCACGACCAGCAACTGCTCGCGCGTGGCGGCGCGCTGGGGGCGGTAGCCGGGCAGGTTCATGGGCGGGTCGTAGTCCGGCACGATGCAGCGGTTCTGGACGTCCTTGGGCAGATCGACGATGACCGGGCCGGGCCGACCGGTGGTGGCGAGGTAGAACGCCTCCTTGACGACGCGGGCGATGTCCTCGGTGCGCGTCACGAGGTAGTGGTGCTTGGTGATGGGCCGGCAGATTTCGACAATGGGCGTCTCCTGAAACGCATCGGTGCCAATGACGTGCGTGCCGACCTGGCCGGTGATGGCGAGCAGCGGCACGGAGTCCATCTTGGCGTCGGCGAGGCTGGTGACGAGGTTGGTGGCACCGGGGCCGCTGGTGGCCATGCAGACGCCGACCTTGCCGCTGGCGCGGGCGTAGCCCTCGGCCGCGAAACCGCCCCCCTGCTCGTGTCGCGGCAGAATGGTGCGCACCTGGTGCTGGAAGCGCGTCAGGGCCTGGTGCAGCGGCATGCTGGCGCCGCCTGGATAGGCGAACACCACTTCGATGCCGTGGTTGACCAGGCACTGCACCAGGATGTCGGCACCGGACTGCGGTTTCACTGTCGGCTCACTCATCAATGACCTCGAATGCGTGTGCGGGGCGTGTGACGGCGGAGGCGTTTGAGGTAATCATAGCAGGTGCGGCCAGAGGGGAAGGTGAAAAGTGAAAAGTTTAGGAGTTACGTACACCTGAAAGGTGGCAAATTAGCTCTCTTGTCCTAACTCGACGATGGGAGTAGACTTAAGGTGAGGGAAGCGCGACCGGTTGCGATGCCTCGGACAACACTCCAATCCGCATTTGTGTTCTTTGTGTCTTTGTGGTGAAATCCCTCTTCCGAGATGCGTTCATGTTTCAAGTGTTCAAGAAGCTGAAGTATGCCGCCCGCGTGTTGCTATCGCGCGGCGGCGGGCAGCCCGAGACCATCGAGGTCGCCGGCCGGCCCACCGTCCTGATGCACGGCGGCGATGGGCCGCCCCTGGTGTACCTGCACAGCACCCTCGGCGAGTCGCAGATGTGGCTGCCGTTCTACCAGACGTGGGCGAAGCAGTTCCGCACCCTGGTGCCGACGCACCCCGGCTTCGGCAAGAGCGGCGGCTTTGACCTGATCGACACGATTGAGGACATGGCCTTCCATTATCTGGAGCTGTTCGACACCCTCGGCCTGGACGAAGTGTGTCTGGGCGGCGTCAGCCTCGGCGGCTGGATCGCGGCGGAGTTCGCGGTGCGCTGGCCGGAGCGTGTCAAGAAGCTGTGGATCTGCAACGCCCCGGGGCTGCGCGTCGAGAGCACGCCGCTCGGCGATCTGTTCCGCTACCTGCAGGACCGCGACAAGCTCCGCGAACTGCTCTTCCACGATCCGAAGTCGGCGCTGGCGACGCTCATCCTCAGGGACAACCCGGACGAGGAGACGCTGCTGAACGCTTACCAGGCGATGACGGTGCTGGCCCGGTTGACCTGGGAGCGGCCCTACGACCCGAAACTGGCGGCCCGGCTGCACCGCGTTCGCTGCCCCACGCTGCTGCTCTGGGGGGCGCACGACCGATTGGTGCCGCCGGCCTACGGCGAGGAGTATCGCAAGTACATCGCCGGCGCGGAACTGCAATTGATCCCGGACTGCGGCCACCTGCCGATGTTCGAGCAGGAAAAAGCGTTTGTGGCGGCGGTGGCGCGGTTCTGCGCCGCGGCGTAAGGCAAACTCCCATGTGGTACGGCTACCTCCTCTCCCTGGTGACCCTGACGGCCCCCGCCCAGCCAGGACCGGCGCTCGTGACGTTCAAGGGCCACACGCTCCCCGTCTGGGGCGTGGCGTTCTCGCCCGACGGCTCCTTGCTGGCCTCCGCCAGTTCGGACCGCACCGTCAAGGTCTGGGACGTGGCCGTTGGCAAGGCGAAGTTCACCCTGACCGGCCACAAGAATTTCGTCACCTGCGTGGCCTTTTCGCCCGACGGCGCCACGCTGGCCTCGGGCGGTTACGACGGCACGGTACGGCTGTGGGACGCGGCCACGGGCAAGGAGCGGCGGGTACTGCACCAGGGCCGCGGCCTGGTGTGTGCCCTGGCGTTTTCGCCGTGTGGCAAATTACTGGCGTGGGGCTGCACGGACGGCACGGTGCGGCTGTGGGACGTGGCCGCCGGCAAGGGACGGCCGCCCCTGCGCGGCCACGACGAGGCGGTGCCGGCGCTGGCGTTCTCGGCGGACGGCCGGCTGCTGGCGACCGGCGGCGAAGACCGGACCATCCGTCTCTGGGACGTGGCGACGCGCCGGGAGCTGGCGACGCTGACCGGCCACGGCAAGGGCGTGACCGGGCTGGCGTTCAGCGGCGATGGCAAGGTGCTGGCGTCCACGGGGCTGGACCGGCACGTCAAGCTGTGGTCGGTGCCGCTGTTGAACGAACTGCTGGACCGGAGCGGTGGCGGTTCGGGACCGGCGGCGCTGGCGCCGTTCGCGGGCTGCAAGGCACTGGTGCAACGGGCGGGGCCGCTGGTCCGGACGCTGACGGGGCACAAGCAGTGGGCGACCGCGGTGGCGGTGCGGCCCGACGGCCGGGTGCTGGCGACCGCGGGCGGCGAATTCACGCGCGCGGGCAGTGTCCGGCTGTGGCGGCTGGCGGACGGCCAGCTGCTGCGGACATTGGAGCAGACGGCGGGGCCGGCGCGGGGCGTGGCGTTCGCGCCGGACGGCCGGCGGTTGGCGTGCGCCGCGGGCAAGACGGTGTGCGTGTGGCTGATGCCGGAGTAAGGGTCCGAGCCCGAGCGCTCGCGCGGGGCCTGCTTGGCCCCTCGCGGGCGCTCGGGCTCGGACCCCGGAACCTTAGCGGTAAAATGCCACGCTCGCGAAGCTGACGCTCTCGACGCCGCGCGGGTGGACGTACTGATCGTAGTGCAGCACCTGGCCGCAGCGCGGCTTCAGCGCCTCCAGCAGCGTGTAGGTCGGCGGCAGACCGCAGATGCGGCGGGCGTCGAGTTCGTCGGCGATCACGCGGAAGTAACCGTGCGGGTCGCCCGCCTCCAGGTGGTACAGCAGCGACAGGTCCTGGTTGCGGCTCTGCTCCAGCAGCGGCGGCGTCACCGGCACCGGGTCGCGGAACTTCGGCCCGATGTGCGCCAGGTCGCCGCTAATCAAGTAGCAAATCGGCTCGTCGATCTCCGCCTCCACGCACCGCAGCGCCGCGACCATGCGACCGACCTCCGGCTGCGCCGTCGGCGCCCGTCCCTCCTCCACACAATCCTGGAACGACCCCACCACCAGCGGCACAATGCGAATCGGCCGCTTCTGTTCGTACAGGTATTGCAGAAACACCACCTCCAGTTCGATGGAGTGCTCCGGCAAGTGGGCCATCTCGTCGTCGAACAGGCCAGCGCCGTAGTGGTGGACGAGGCGGTCGATGTAGCGCTGGTCGGTCGGGGCGACGCCGAGCGGTGTCTGGAAATCCTTGCGCGTCAGGGTGAAACGGTGGCCGCTGTAGTGCGACGTGCCGATGATGACGAACAGCGCCGCCGGTGTGCGCTCGTAAACCTCCTTGAAGCCCCAGGCGTAGGTGCCGCCACCGCGCTGATAGTCGATGTGCGGCACCAGGGCGGCGCGCAGCGCGTTGTCGGGCCGCAGATCGCGCGGCGTACCCGGCCCGCGCGGACCGGTGAACAGCTGCCCCAGCTGCCGCCGCAGCGCCGCCGGTTCGCCCTCATAGCAGCCGACATGGCGCGGCGGCCGCACTGGCGCCTCGGCCAGCTCGCGGAAGCGCGGCCCCTCCAGGTATAGATCCTCGTCGAGCCGGCGGACCAGCTCGGTCAGGGGTTCGAGCGGCAACAATTCGTCGCCGCACTGACGCAGGACTTCCTGGTGGATGTCGCGGACGGTACGGCGGCCGTCGAACCAGCGCAGCAAGTGGAACTCGGTCGGCGACAGCCGCCGCGGCGTCGGACTCAGCCCCAGGTGATCGACAAGGTAGCCGGACTGGGGGTCACGCGGGTCCTGCACGGAAGCGACGTGCGGACGAAGCTGCGGGCGACTCATGGTGAGCATCCTTCGACTCCATACGGGGTGCGCACGGTGATCGAGCCGGGAAGAGACGGTGAAGAGATTATAAAATGTGTGTGGCTCAAAGCAATTTCCAAAATCGGCAATTTGGCGATTTTGTCGCCGCCCCTGGGAGCGCTTTGGCCAGTGGTTTTTCCTTCCCGCCGCCCGGGCCGGGTGGTAAACTAACGGGTATGAACACCACCATTCTCCCTCGCTGGACCTTCCTGGGCGTGCTGGCGCTCTGCCTGGCCGCCCCCGGCTGTTACCCCGACGACGAGGCGCACCAGGACGGCTCGGTCAAGCCGCCGAACCAGGGCGCCGGCGCCAAGCGCGTCGCCATGGGCAAGAACGTCACGCTGGAGATCGACGGCCCGACACGGCGCGTACTGGTCAACGCGGTCGTCTGCCGCCGTGCCGAACAACTGGAGCAGCTGCTGTGCCGCAAGCGCACCAAGGAACACGAGGCGGTGCTGGCCGCGGACGTGGACGCGCGGCACATCCACGCCGCGCTGCTGGCCGCCGGCGCCGTGGCGGGCAGTCCGGTCAAGTTCCAGCCCAAGCTGACCGCGCCGACGGGCACCGTCATCAAGGTGTTGCTGCGCTACACGGCGAAGGGCCAGACGGTCACGGTGCCGGCGCAGCAGTGGATTCGTCAGCGCCAAGACCAAGAAGTTGCTGGAGCACGACTGGGTGTTCGCCGGCAGCGTCCTCTACCCCGACCCGTTCGACAAGACCAAGCCGCCGATCTACGCCGCCAACGAAGGCGACATCATCTGCGTCGCCAACTTCGAGAGCGCCATGCTCGACCTGGCCGTGGTCAGCACCAAGGACAACGACGACCTCGCCTACGAGGCCAACACCGAGCGCATCCCCGCCCTGGAGACGCCCGTGGTCGTGATCCTGGAGCCGGTGCCGGCGAAGAAGAAGTAGCCGCTTTTTCAGAAGGTGTTGGCGAGCGGCGCGGCGTCAGCCCGCCGTGCGCTCGCCAACACCAACCGCCATTCAATCCCCCGCCAGCGGCAGGTCGATCACCTCACCCGACTGGGCGCTGAGCGCCACCGCCTCGGTGAACTCCATGTACGCCACGCCGGTCGCGAAATCGGTGAAGCGCACTGGCGTGCCCGCGCGGATGGCCTCGACGAACTCCGCCTCCACCCGCCAGCCGCCCGCCTTCTCCTTCGGAATCGGAATCTCCGGCAGTTCATCGAGCCGCACCC
Organism: uncultured Gemmataceae bacterium; assembly: GCA_963750165.1. Taxonomy (GTDB): domain Bacteria; phylum Planctomycetota; class Planctomycetia; order Gemmatales; family Gemmataceae; genus CAVVPN01. Next base: position 1,207,617 of record CAVVPN010000004.1, read on the forward strand.
CCTTGGGCGCGTCGCGGCGGTTGGCGCCCCGGATCCAGTCGGAGAGCAGATCGTAGCACAGCACGCCCTCGCTGCCGTACAGGTGGACCGCCAGTTGCTGGCCGAAGGGTGTCATGCCGCTGAAGTGATACGTGGCCCGCGCCCCGTTCTGCAGCACCGCCAGCACCTGCACGCTGTCCGGCGTGCCGACCGGCCGGCGCACGCCGCTCTCGGCGTCAATGCGCGACGGAATAAAGGCGTGGACCTGCGCCAGCACACGCACCGGCGGCGGCGCCCAGCGCAGCAGCGTCTCGTGGACGATGCCCAGCGTCAGCATGTTGAAGCCGGACAGGGCCGCGTCCTGCCGCCACGACAGCGGCGCTGCTGGGTCCGCCAGGGCCGCGTTCAGACCGACGACCTGTACCTCGCGCAGCTCGCCGAGGTAGCCGGCCTGGAGCAGCTCCGCCATGACGCGGTGGCCCTTGAGGCCGAACGGGCTGGGCACCACCTGCGTGACCAGTTGCGGCCGGGCCTGGGCAGCGGCGAACATGCGCCGCGCCTCGGCGGTGGTCAGGCTGAGGCGGGCCTCGGTCAGCACATGCTTGCCGGCCTCCAGCGCCGCCAGCGTGATCGGGCAGTGCAGGTTCGGCCAGGTGCCGATGACCACCGCGTCGATGTCCGGGTTGGCGATCACGTCCTGCCAGTGTTCGTAGCAGCGCGGGATGTCGAAGTCGCGGGCCACGGCAATGGTCGATTCCGGCCGGCGGTTGCAGACCGCCAGCAGGCGCACCTCGGGCAGCGCTCGCAGGCCGGGGATGTGCCGCAGCCGGGTGTTCGCCCCCGCCCCGATCAGGCCGATGTTCAGCGTTTTGAGTGCCATGCTCGCTCGCTCCTCCGCGCCGTCCCGGACAGTCACCCGGGGATTTTTTTATCCTGCCCCTATAATCTTGGCAAACGGCCGCACCCTCGTGACGGAGCCAACGCCATGACCAACAACCCCGCCGCCCCGTCCCGGAAACAGCCGTGGGTCGCATTGGCGGTCGTCCTCGCCGCCAGCGGCATTGCTGTGTACACCTGCTGGCAGCACGCAACCGGCCCCGTCTCCCCCACGCCGGCCCCGGCGCCATTAAAATCCCTGGCCGTGAGCCGCACCTTGACCGGCCCACTCCACCGCTACCACTCCGTCGCTTTTTACACGAAAGGCGGGCAGTTAATTGCGCTGGACGAGCGCGGCGCCCTGCAATACTGGGACGTGAAAACGGCTCGGGTCACTTACACCAGCTTCCCGCGCACCGCGAGTTGGCGGCGGGGGGCCGCCTGGGTGCGGCCCTTCACCCGCGTCCGCGGGCAAGACCGGCCCCACCAGTTGCGGGCCACGGTGCTCGCGGTCGGCGCCCCCGCCGGCCTGGCGCCGACGCTGCTGCCGCTGGGGTTGACCGCCCACCTGCTCGACCGGGTACACCGCCAGGCCGCGTGGGAGCGGCGGCGCGTGCTCATCCAGGCGGGCTTGCTGTTCGGGCCGCTCTCGGAGCGGGCGGCGGCGCTGGCCCTCCCCCCGCAGGAGCTGGACCAGCTGGTCCCGCCCGACCCGGACCTGTGGCTGACCGCCAGCTACTTTTTTGGCCCCTGGCACGTGGTCGGGGACCGGGACCAGCCGGGCGTGGTCATGATGTTTTCCCTCCTGTATCCGCCAGACCCGTCGGCGTTGACGACGAGATCCGAGGCTCGTCGGCAGGAGTTGTTCTGGTGTGAGTTGGCCCACCTTGGCGAAGATTACCATGAGAGCGAGCCGACGGCCACGTTCTGGTTGTTCGGCGAATTGCTCTGGCACATCAACTTTTCCCGGGACGGCACCCGGCTGTTACTCAGCGGCCGGGACAAGAGCTGGTATCTTCTGGAGAAGAAACCCGGGCCGAACTGGGATTACGACCAGCGCAAGTTGACCTTCGCCCCCGAGGCCGGTCTGACCCCCCTGGCGTTGCTGCCGGACGGCAAGCACATTCTGGCCCACGACGCGGCCAGGGCCGTGGGCATCTGGGAGGCGGACACCGGCAAGCAGTTGCGGGCGCTGGCGGGCTCGGAGTACAGGGAGTCGCCCTTCGGTTTGAGCCCGGACGGCCAGCGCCTCGCGGTCTGTGATGGCACCGACGTGGTGGTGTGGGACCTCGGCACGGGCCAGCCGGAGAGCCGCCTGCTGGGGCTCGGGAAGCGAACCGAGCAGCTGGTGTTCGCGCCCAACGGTCGCCTCTTGCTTAGCGCCGGCGCCGGCCCCCTGCGCATCTGGGACGTGGACACGGGCCGGGAACGCTACCGGCTGGTGTACGAGGGCGAGGCCCCAGCGTCGGTGGCGTTCGCTCCGGACGGCCGCCAGGTGGCCGCGGCGGTCGGGCGTGAGATACTGATCTGGAACCTGCCCGCGGACTGACCGCGGGGCGCCTTCTTTTCTTCGTTTACGTTTCGCGCGAACTGCTACCCGCGCGAAACGTAAACGGGCTCTGGTGTCGTCTCAGCGCCCGCCGGCCGGTAGGTTCTGCTGCAGATAGCGCGTCAACAATCCAAACAGGTGCCGCCGCGTGTTCCGGCCCTCGCTGATGCTGTGCGACCGATTCGGATACGCCATCATCGTGAAGTGCTTGTTGTGCGCGATCAGTTCATCGATCAGTGCCTCGGTGCCGGCGTAGTGGCAGTTATCGTCGCCGGTGCCGTGGACGAGCAGCAGGTTGCCCTTGAGCTTGTGAGCGTGTGTGATCGGCGAGCCGTCGCGGTAGCCGGCCGGGTTGTCCTCCGGCAAACCCATGAAACGCTCCTGATAGATCGTATCGTAATAGCGCTGGTTGGGCACCGGCGCGATCGCCATTGCGGTGTGATAGAGGTCGGGATAGCGGAAGATGGCGTTCAGGCTCATGGAACCGCCGCCGCTCCAGCCCCAGATGCCGACGCGCGTCGGATCGACGAACGCCCAGCGCTTCTGAATCGCCTTGACCGCCTCGGCCTGGTCGCGCGCCGCCAGGATGCCGACCTGGCGGTAAATGCATTTGCGCCAGTCGCGGCCGCGCGGCGCCGGCGTGCCGCGGTTATCCACGCTCATCACCAGGTAGCCGTGTTGCGCGAGCATCTGGTGCCAGAGGTAATTGGTGCCACCCCAGTGGTCCTGCACCGTGTTGCCGGCCGGCTCGCCGTAGACGTGGAACAGGACAGGGTATTTTTTCGTCGCGTCGAAGTCCGGCGGCTTGATGACCCAGCCATCCAGCTCGACACCGTTGCCGATGTCCACGCGGAAGAACTCCGGCGACCGAATTTTCAGGGATTTGAGTTTGGCGCTCAGGTTCTTGTTGTCCGCCAGTGTCCGCAGGGATTTGTGGTCCGGCAGTGTGACGAGATCAATCACCGGCGGCGTGGCGGCGCTGGAATAGGTGTGGATGGCGTAACGGCCGTCGGGCGAAATGTTGTAGTTGTGCCAGCCGGGCTGCTCGGCGGGCGAGACCTGCTGGGCGGCGCTGCCGTCGAGCTTGACGCGCCAGAGGTATTTTTGCGTGGCGTTCTTGGGCGAGGCGTAGTAGTAGAGCCAGCCGCTCTTTTCGTGGACGGCGGCCACGTCGATGATGTCGGCGCCGGGTGGGGTGATGGGTTTCAGTGCCCCGTCAGCGCGGTTGACCTTGTAGGCGCGCTTGCGGCCGTCGCGGTCGCTGACCCAGGTGAAAGTCTTGTTACTGTCTAGCCAGTGGACGTGGTCGCACACGTCTACCCAGGCTTTATCTTTTTCTGCAAGAACAACGTTGCCGGGAATTCCTGTTTTGTACGAATTGAACTCCCCCTGGGGTATATCAAACGGCCCACACAAGGCGACAATGTTGGTGTTTTGCAAGCGATTCAACTGCTGGACGACAACCGTTTTTTCATTGGGAATCCAGTCCATGCGTGCAATATAGTGGCTTTGCGTCTCCTTCGGCGGGCTAACCCAATAGGGGGTGCCTCCACCGGCGTTGACGATCCGGATCGAACAGGTGGCATTGGGCCGGCCCGTCTTTGGGTACTTGAACTTGGCAAGTTGCTGGTACAATCCGTTGATGTTGTTCACCAGGAAATAATCGTCCACGCCGCTCGTGTCCAGTTGCCAGAACGCGATGTGCTTGCCGTCCGGGCTCCAGCGGAAGCCGTCGTACAGCGAAAACTCCTCCTCGTACACCCAGTCAAACGTGCCATTGATGATGTGAGGCGATTTGGTTTCCGTGACTTGCTTGACCTTCTTCGAGTTCAAATCCTCCACGTAAATATTGCGGTCGTGGACATACGCCACACGGGTGTTGTCCGGTGAAAAGCGGGCGTGCATCAGCGTGGATGGCTTGGCGTCCACCCCGAGCTTACGCAGCTCGCGGCTGGTGGTGTCGTAGACGTAGTAATCGCCGCGCGTGTTCCTGCGCCAGACGCGCTTCGAGTTGGTGTAGATCAGCACCAGTGCCTCGTTGGCGGACCACTGATAATCGTCGATGCTCAGCGGCCGCGTCGCGTCCCGGGGGATCAGGTTGCCCGCGGACACCAGCACCGTCTGCTTGCCCGTGGCGGGGTCGATGCGCACGATGTCCTCGGCGCCCTTGGCGGTCTCGGACGGCTCCAGGCGTGTGTAACCGCCCTGCTTCGGCAGCCAGTGAACGGAGCCGTAGCCCGCCGCGCCGAACTCGCCGGACGCGAAGATGCGGTCGATGCTCAGGCGGCCCGGGTCGGCCTCTTTTTGCTGGGCCGGCGCGACCGGGGCGGACGCCAGGAACAACAGCGCCAGCACTACGAAGCGCGGGCAAGCGTGGCGGACGGCAAACATTGGCACATCTCCTGAAGGCCGACCAGGGATCAAATCTCGACGTATGAAAAAGTTGGCTCCCTTGGCTCCCTTGGCTCCCTTGCTCGGTCAGCCGGCGTCAGCGAGGGGCGGGCCGTGCCAGCCGGCTCTTCGTTCGTAGTACCGCCTTCAGGCGGAATCAGCGCCCGGATTCCGCCTGAAGGCGGTACTACGAACGAAGACAACGCGAACCGGCGGTCAGCTGAACTGCACCTGCACGTGCATCAGGTCGCCGGGGGCCACGTCGAACTGGGCCGCGTCGCCGCTGTGGCTGGCCTCCATGATGAGGTTGCCGCGCGCGTCCACCAGGGCGACGCGCTGCGGGTCGCGCACGCAGCGCAGCTCCGCGGTGCCGCTGAAGGCGGCGCACTCCAGCAGCCGTGCCGTCAGGGCGTCGCTGGTATCGACGCCCTCCGCGGGCCGCTCCAGACTGCCGGGCCGCAGCGTCGTCAGCAGCAGGTTGGGCGCGTCCAGGTGGAACAGCCAGCCGGTGGCGCCGATGTGCGGCGGTCCCTTCGTCGTCGGCACCACCACCACCGGCGAGACCACGCCAAGGGCCGTCTGCGCCGGCTGCTCGCGGTCCAGGCCGATGGTCAGATCGAAGGCAGTGCCGGTCTCGCCCTCCGGTTGCAGGATCACGTCGAGCATGCGGCTCTCGTGCCGCTGGTGGAACGGCAGACCGCCGGTGAAAATCGTGGTGCTCTGCCGCGCCAGCCGCAGGTCCAGGTAGTCGGGGGTCTGCGGCCGCACGTGCGTGGTGATGTAGCCGGTGCCGTTGACGCAGCGCAGTAGCACGGCGCGCTCGTCGCGCCAGGCGAAACGGGCGCCATAGTAAGCATGCCAGGGGTAGCCCGCGGCCGGCTGCTCGGGGAAGAGTTCGATGCGCAGCTCCAGCACCGGCCGGCCCAGCCACACTCGGAAGCGCTGCCGGAAGCGCGCCAGCACCTGCTCCTGCTCGCCGTGGATGATCCCCTCGCTGACGACCTCGCCCAGCGCCGGGCCGGCGCTCGTCACCTTGATCTGCGTCGCCTTCATGGTGCCGCCGCCGGCCGGGTTGAACACCAGCCGCTGCGCCAGGCGGTTCAGGTTCGTGCGGTGGTCCTGGATGCCGCGCAAACCGCCCGAGGCGGCGTCGATCTCCGCCTCCAGATACTCGTTGCGCACGTGACGCTCGTCCGCCATCTTGATGCGGCTCGGCTGCGGCGGTGTGCCCTTCGGCCCGCTGCGTGGAATCCACGCGAAGCCCAGCGCCGGCACGTCCACCACCAGCCGCAACTTGTCGCCGTCGATCTGGCAAGCCTTGACCGGGCCGCCGATCGGCAGCGGTTGCTGGGCGCCGTCCAGCTCCAGCGTCACGCGGCGGATGAAACTGCATTGGTTGAGTAGCAAATAACCCGGCTCGTCGCTGGCGGCGCGCGATTGCAGTCGCGCCGCCAGCGTGGCGGCGATCTGCGTTTCCACCTCCGTCAACCGGGCGTTGAGCGGCTCCGGTTCGGTGAGGTTGGGGCCGCCGCGCTCGACCTGGCTTTCGAGGTCGGTCAGGGTCGCTTCGATGCGCTGCGGGTCGCTGCGGCCGGCGAGACCACGGTGGATGGCGGCCAGCGTCCAGCAGGTATCGAGGCGGCGGCGCAGGCGGGCATGGCGGGCGAAACCGCTCACCGGCTGGTGCGCGGCGGGGCTCTCCCTTGTTGTGGCCGGGTCTCCCGACCCGGCCACGGCGCCGCTCTCGGTCGGGTTCTTCTGGTGGACGCGCTCGCTCAGGTAATCGTAATGGAACTCGTCCGCGGCCAGCGCCGAGGCGTACTCGCCGGGCGGCACCTCGTTAAGGAAGCGCGACATCGTTTCCCACTGGCCGAAGATGGGGCCGAAGCGAGACAGCGCGAGCCAGTCGTCGTACCACGGTGACGGTTTGTGGCCACTGTGCAACAGGGCGACGACTGCGGTGTGGTCCTCGCGGATGGTCTTGAACAGCGTGTTGCCGAGGTTGAAGAAAGTTTCGGCGCTGTCGGCCGGCAGCGGCTTGCGGGCGAACGCCTCGATCTGCTTGCCGTCCGGTGATGGCCAGCTGATGACGGGAGTCTGGTGCGGCGGCAGGGCCGAGTCGTCGAAGGCCAGGAACAGCGCCCGCGTCAGGCCGGTGCTGTGCAGCAACAGTGGCATCTGCGGGTGCAGGCCGAAGCGCTTGCGGGCGAAGACGCGCACGTCGGTGCCGAGCAAATCACGCGACACCACCTGACCGCGGAGCAGGTTCCACAGTTGCGACTCCAGCGGCAACAGCACGTCCTCGCGTTCGAGGTAGCCGCCGCCGCAGACTTCCACCTGCTCCGCCTGCACGCGCTCGCGCAACTCGGCGAAGCGCTCCGGCTGCTCCGCGGCCAGCCGTTCCAGCAGCGCCCCCGACACCACGATGCTGAGCGGCGAGCCGTGGCGCAAACGCCGCCGGCCAACACTCCGTCCATTTTTTCTCGTCCAGCAGCATCAGGTCGAGCAGGTGAATCGGCACCGGATACAGCACCTCGCGCGCCGATTGCAACCGCTGCGCCGCCGTCTGCAGGAAGCGCCGCCAGTCTTGCATCTCCTCCGTGGCGGGGGTCGGGGAGGTGTCGCCGTAGGACGGCTCCGCGTCCGAGCCGGCGCTCGGGTCGTCGTAAGGCGGCGAATCGAACGACGGCGGCTCCGGCGGTGGCGCTTCGCCTTCCAGGGGGGCTTCGGGGTCGGGCTCGTTGCTGGTGTCGGTGGCCGCGTCCGGCGTGGGCGCATCGAAGGGCAGGTCCGCCAGCGTGGCAATGGCCTGGCGGACGTGCTGCCAGAAGTCGGCGGCGTCGAGCAGGTTTTCGTGCTCCATCGCCTCGCAGAGCGTGGCGCCGAGCAGGTGGCCCAGGCCGATGCCGAAGAACGGCGCCACGTCCGCCGCCGGCAGCGCCAGCAGTTTCGCGGTGGCACCGTGTTCGTCGGGCGGCAGCGCTTCCAGGGCGGCCTTGAGGTTGGCGAGGGTGGCGGCGCGGTCGGGTGTGGCGCGGAAGGCGAGGGCGCCGGCGGCCTGGACACGCTGGTCCCAGTCGTCGGGCATCATCAACGGCGGCGACTCCGGCACCGCGAAAATCTGGCCGGCCTGCGGTTGCTCATAGTCGTAGGGGGCCGAGACGACCGGCGGCCCGGCGGCGCCCCACAGCAGTGCGGGGTGCCACAGAGCCGAGTAGCCGTTGAGCCAGCAGGCCATGTCTTCCGCGGCCAGCGTCAGCGGATGCTGGCCGGGCAGCGGATACGGGGTCAAGAGGATCAGTTTGCGCTCGTTCATGGTGGCGTCGGCCGGCCGGCAGCCCGAAGCCGCCGCGGCCGCCGCGTCACCTGACGCGCTTCAGCTCGTAGACGGTCCAGTCGCCGGTCTTCGGAGTGAGTTCCGTCGGTCGTTCCTTCCCTCTGGAGAGGGTAATGGTCAGTTCGTCGTTATTCAAGGAGTAGACGCCGGCGCGCGCGCCGTCGGGGTTGAGCCAGTCGATGGTTTTGGGCTTGGCCTTCGGGTTCAGCTTGAACGCGCCCTTCGGTGCCGCCTCGGAGCCGCCGCTGTCGATGGTCAGTTCGCCGCCCTTGAAAATGAACTTCCGGGCGCTGCCGGCACCGGCACCGACCTGCTGTTGCCGGCTGACGCGCCATTCGCCCTGGAGCGCCGTGGCGTCGTCCTTCGGGCGCTCTCCAGCGTTTTCAGCCGCAGCCGCAGGGCTTCGACTTCTTTCCTGGCGGCGTCACGTTCCTTCCGGGCGTTGTCCGCGTCCACCTTGGCCAGAACCACCTCCTCATTGAGTTTGCTGTTTTCCTTGCGGAACTTGTCGAGGTCGGCATTCTTGGTCTGGAGCGCCTGCTTTTCCTGGGTCAGCTTGGCCTTGACGGCGAGCAGGTTCTTGACTTCCTTCTCCTTGACCTGAACCTGCTTGTCCTTGTTGGCCAGCGCATCTTGCAGTTTCTTTTGCTCCTCGTCGCGCTTTTTCAAGGTGAGCGCGAGCGCACGGATTTCCGCCGTCAGTCGCTGCTGCTCTTGCAGGGACTGGGCCAACTCCTTTTCCGCCTTGGCCAGCAGTTTGGTTTTCTCCTCCAGCTTCCTGTCCACGCCCGTGCCGGTCGATTTCAACTTGGCCAGCTCAGACTCGGCGGCCTTGCGCTTCGCTTCGAGGTCGGCCACCTTCGCGGCGTGGGCTTTCTGCTGCTGTTCCAGTTTCGCCGCCTGCTGCTGGGCGGCTTCCAGGTCCTTGAGCAACGGCTGTAACTTTTCGGCCGCCTGCTTTGCGTCCGCGGCTTGTGTCACCGCCTCGTCCCTGGCCTGCTGGATTTCGGCTTGCAGTTTCTTGATCGCGGACAGCCCGGCGGTCACCTTCTGATCCCGGGCGTCGCGTTGCTTCTTGAACTCCGCTTCCGCCTTCTCCTGCTCCTTCTTCAGGGCTTCAATTTCCCTGGCCCGGTCGGCGAGCTTCTGCTCCTTGTCGCGGTTGCCGTTGAACGCCACGATCAGAGCCACGGCCAGGATAAGCACCATCACGATGGAGCCGCCGCCCAGCAGCCGCATCAGTATTGTGTTGTTCATGGGATTCTCGTTCGCGGGTTGGGGGGTGCGTTGCGGGTTGGCCCGTCTCCGGGCGGTTGCTTCGATGTTGGCGAACGCCGCGGCGCCTGTCAAGCGAACCGGCAAAATTTTCCGCCGGCACCGATTGTGCCGGACGCTTTTATGACGACAGTGCCGGCCGGAGCGTTTGCGGCAGAAACCGCGTGTGCGGTTGCTACAATATCCGCACGTCCTTTTGTTGGCTCAGGAGAGCGTCCGTGGCGAAGAAGAAGAAGCCCCTGCTGCACGTTTCGTTGCCGGAGTTGCGCGCCGCGTGGAGCGCGCCGGCCGCGAGGGCCGCTACCACCAGGCGCTGGAGCTGGCCAATTCCCTGTACCGTCGCGAGCCCACCGAGCAAAACCGCGAGCTGCTCAAGACCATGACGCTCGGCCGCGCTCGCCAGCTGCGCACCGAGGGCAAGACGCGCGACGCTTATCAGATGTTGCAGAACGCCTTCTCGCACGACACCGCCCCCGCCTGGCTGGAACAGCTCGCCCAGGAGATGGCGCTGTGCGGCCACCCCGGCGAGGCGCTCAAACTGCTGGAGCGTGTGCCCAACTCGACAATCCGACTGGGCCTCTATGGCCACAGTGCCGACACGGCACTCGCCCAGGGGCCGGCCGGTCGCGCCACGCTGCCGGCGGAGTTGCAGCCGCAGTTCGACCTGGTCATCCAGGCGTTCGCCCGGCTGGAGACGGGCCAGGACGAGGAAGCGAAAACGCTGCTGCAAGGCATTGGGCTGCAGTCGCCGTTTCTGGAGTGGAAGGTGTTTGCCCGCGGCCTGTCGGCGTTCTACCAGGGCGACGACACGCGGGCCATCGAGAACTGGCAACGGCTCAATGCCGACCGGCTGCCGGCGCGCGTGGCGGCGCCGCTGCGCTTCCGTATTGACGCCGACTACCGCGTCGCCCAGTCACCGGCCACGCAGACGGTGTTGCAGCAGCAGAGCGACCGGTTGCAGGGTTCGACGCTGATCCAGGCGCTGCGCGGCGTGCAGAAGGCCGTGGCCAACGAGCGGCAGCTGAGCGACGCCTTCCGCCAGGCGGAAAAACTGCTGCCCAACCTGCAGCGCGAGGCGCCGCCGATGGTAACGCGGCTGGCGCGGGCGTTTTACTGGGCGATCATCAGCCACGGCCAGCCGGAGGACCTGCGCCGCTACCAGCGCATCTTCGGCCCGCCGGCGGACGACCCGAAACTGGCGCGGCTGGAGGCTCTGGCGCTGGAGCGGCGCGACCAGCCGGCCGACGCCCATCAAAGCTGGCAGGTGTACGAGCAGTCGGTGGCCGCCGACCGCCACACCTGGCCCGGCGATCAGGCCGACCGCGTCCGTGCCCTGGTCTGGCTGCACATGGGCCACAACGCCGCCGACGCGGCCGAGCTGCCCGAGCTGGACGAGTTGCCGCCGTTCTTCCGCAACCGGCCCGGCAAACCGCGGCCGCTCAAGCCGAGCGCCGAGGAGTGCTTCGAGAAGAGCATCGCGCTGGCCCCCGATCAGCTGGAGCCGTACATCGCGCTGGTGGCGTATTTCCTCGACGAGAACAAGGACGGCAAGGCAGAGAAGGCGGCGCGGCGGCTGCTGGCACACTTCCCGGACCATGTGCCGACGCTGGAACAGCTCGGCGAATTGCGCATGAAGAAGCGCGACTACGGCGAGGCACTGGAGTTGTACCAGCGAGCGCTGAAGGGCAACCCGCTGGAGCGGCGGCTGCGCAGCAAGGTGGCGAACGCCCACGCTTACCACGCCCGGGTGCTGGCCGAGGCGGGCCGCTTCGACGAGGCGCGGCAGGAGTACCAGGCGACGCTGAGCTTCGACGACGTGGGCGGCGGCGCGTCGATTCTGTGCAAGTGGTCGGCGTGCGAGTTCAAGGCTGGCGACGCGGCGCGGGCGGAGGAGCTGCTGGCCCAGGCGTACGTGCGGCAGGGTCATCGGCTGCCGGTCGCGTTTCACATGCTCATCGAGACGATCCGCTTCAAACTGGGCCGGACGCTGAAAAGCCGTTTCGACAAGGAATTCAAGGAGCAACTGAAGGAACCACCGGACGCGAAGGCGGCAGCGGCCATCGCCGAGACGGTCGCCGCCCTCCGGGCCGCGGGCGTCGAGTACACCGGTCAGAAGACGCACGAGAAGCAGGTGACCGCCTACCTCGACCGCGCCAGCGAGGCGACGTTCAGCGAGCAGCAGTTGACGGACATTTGCGAGGCGCTGCGGCGCGTGAAGTCGGTGCGGCTGTTCACGCGCTTCGTGCATCGCGGCCAGGCGCTGTTCCCGAACAGCCCGACGTTCTACCTGGCGGAGGCGGAATTCCTGGTTGAACAGGGCAAGCGTCGCTGTCCGATCTACGAGGCGCGGCAACTGCTGGAGCGGGCGCGAACGCTGGCGACGGCGCTGCCGCCGGACGACCGTCAGCGGCGCATGCTGGAGCGCATCGCCGACCTGCTGGACCAGGTGCGGGCCTTCAATCCGTTCGCGGCGCTCATGGACGAGGTGCCCGGCCGGTTCTTCGAGAGCTTCTTCGGCGGCGGGCCTGAGTTCGACGACGACGACGATTACGAAGACGATTGGGAGTGAGGAACGATGTCCGACCCGTATCAAGTGCTGGGCCTGCCGGCGGACAGCGATGACGACGCCATCCGCCGGCGGTATCTGGAGTTGGTCAAGCAGTTCTCGCCGGAGAAACACCCGGAGAAATTCGCCCAGGTGCGGCAGGCGTACGAGAGCCTGCGCGACCTGACGACGCGGCTGCGGCACCGGCTGTTTGAGGCCGGGAAGAACGAGAGTGTAGACGTGATCATTGAGGAGCTGTCATGTCGGAACTTGCGCCGCCGCCTGTCCCTGCAGACGCTGCTGACGGCCGTCAAGGCCCCCTGAGTCCCTCCGAGATCGATGCGCTGCTGAACGACTTCCGCGCCTGGCTCACGCAGCACGGGGAAGCCGTGGTGGGGCCGGCGCCGGCGGAGGTGGTGGACCTGGCGACGCTGGTGGGCCAGTTCGTGGCGCTGCGGCACGAGGTCAACCTGCAAACGAAGGCGACGCGCGCCCAGCAGCAGCAGAACGCCGACACGTTGCAGCAGCTCGGCCAGGCCCTGGACGTGCTGGCGGCACGCGGGGCCGCCGTCGAGGAGGCGGAGCAAATCGGCCAGGACGAGCAGTTGAAACCGCTGCTACGCACGCTGGTCGATCTGTGGGACGCGCTGGCGCTGGCCCAGCGTGAGACGCAACGGCTGCAGGACGGTCTGCAACCGCTGCCGGAACCCGAGTCCGTGGCGGAGCCGGAAGCGGAGCCGATCGCGCCGCCGACGCTGGAGTCGGCCCCGCTGCCGAGGCCGAAGCCGCGTCCGTTCCTGGCGCGGCTGTTCGGCGGCGCCGGCGACCCGGAGGACGAGGCGGCGGCGCTCGCCGCGCACCAGGATTTGCAGGAAAAAGCCCGCAAGTTGCTCGCGGAGCAGCACGCGCGGCTGGCGAAGCAGCAACAGCAGCTGGCAGAGCAGCACGCCCGGCTGGCGGCGCTGACCGGGCAGCAGCGGGACGCGCGGCAGAACGAAGCGCGGCTGCGGCAGATGCTCGCGTCAGTGCTGACGGGCTATACAATGAGTTTGCAGCGGCTGGAACGCGCTTTGCAACAGCACGGCCTGGAGCCTATCGCGTGCGTCGGTCAGCCGTTCGACCCCGAGACGATGGAAGTGGTGGACGTGGTGGCGCAGCCGGGCCGTAATGGCACCGAGGTGCTGGAAGAGGTGCGGCGCGGCTACCGGCGGCGCGGCCGCGTCTTCCGCTACGCCCAGGTGCGCGTGGCGCGGCCGTGATGTATTTCTCCCCTCTCCCCTCTCAGGGGGAGAGGGGTCGGGGGTGAGGGGGTCAGACGCTTGGCCCTGGAAAACCACCCCCTCACCCCCGACCCCTGAGAGGGGAGAGGGGAGTAAGAACAGGAGACCCCAATGGCAGACCTCATCGTCGGCATTGACCTGGGCACCACCAACAGCGAGGTGGCCCTGGTGCGTGATGGCCAGCCGCACGTCTTCGCCGAGGACGGCGATCCCATCCTGCCGTCGTTCGTCGGCCTGTCCGAGGACGGCCGGCTGCTGGTCGGCAAGGCGGCACGCAACCAGTGGGTGCTCGCCCCCGAGCGCACCATCAAGTCCATCAAGCGCAAGATGGGCCAGGACGTGAAGGTCAAACTCGGCGACCAGGAGTATCGGCCGCAGGAAATCTCCGCCATGATCCTGCGGGCCCTGCGCGACCGTGCCTCCCAGGAGCTGAACCAGCCGGTGACGAAGGCGGTCATCACGGTGCCGGCGTACTTCAACGACGCCCAGCGCCAGGCGACGCGCGAGGCGGGCGAACTGGCCGGCCTGGAAGTGGTGCGCATCCTCAATGAGCCGACGGCCGCGTCGCTGACCTACGACCCCAACCAGCGCGACCTGCGGCGCATGCTCGTCTACGACCTGGGCGGCGGCACCTTCGACGTGTCCATCGTGCAGTCGCAGGAGGGCGTCATTGAAGTGCTGTCCAGCCACGGCGACACGCAACTCGGCGGCGACGACTTCGACGAGCTGTTGCTGAACCACGTCTGTACGCTGTTCCAGGAGGAGCACGGCATCGACCTGCGCCAGAACGTGATCGCGAAGGCGCGGCTGCTCAAGGCGGTCGAGGAGGCGAAGAAGCAGCTATCCTTCCACCCACTGACGCGCATCGAGGAGGAGTTCATCGCCGAGAAGGACGGCCAGGCGCTGCACCTGAACGTGGAGGTGTCGCGTGAGGAGTACGAGGCGATGATCCGGCCGCTGCTCGACCGCACGATGGAGTGCGTGCAGCGGGCGCTGGACGACGCCCGGCTGACCGGCCGCGATGTGAACAAGGTGGTGCTGGTCGGCGGCGTCACGCGGACGCCGCTGATCTCGCAACTGCTGGAGGAGCGCCTCGGCCAGACCGCCCACCAGGAGGTGAACCCGGACCTGTGCGTGGCGATGGGCGCCGCCATCCAGGCGGGTCTGATCGCCGGCGTCGAGGTCGGCGCCGTGCTGGTGGACATCACGCCGCACACGCTCGGCATCAAGTGCCTGGACGTGGTCGGCGGCTTCGACTTCCCGTTCCGCTTCGCGCCGATCCTGCACCGCAACACGCCGCTGCCGGCCAACCGCAGCGAGATGTTCCGCACCGTCCACGACAATCAGACGGAAGTCGAGATCGACGTGTACCAGGGTGAGAGCGACGACGTGCGGCAGAACTTCCGCGTCGGCAAGTTCATGGTGCAGGGCCTGGCGCGAGTGCCGGCCGGCAATCAGATCGTCGTGCAGCTGGACCTGAACCTGGACGGCATCTTGAAAGTGTCGGCGCGCGAGCGGGCGACGGGACTGCACAAGCAGGTTACCATCGAGAACGCCATGGCGCGCTTCCAGCGCGACGAGCGTTCGGTGGCGCGCGAGCGGCTCGACCAGTTGTGGGAGGCCGCCCAGGGCAACGGCGATGAGGACGAGGAGGGTTTTTACGAGAACTTCGAGGACGAGGGCGACGAGGTTGAGGCGGAGCTGCCGAGCATGCCGGAGGCGCCGGAGCTGGTGTCCGGGCCGCGCGAGGGCCAGCGCGAGACGGTGCAGGCGCGGGCGCTGCTGGAAAAGGCGGAGCGGCTGCTGTCGGGCGTCTCGCCGGAGGACCGCGTGGAGGTCGAGCGGCTGATGACCCGGGTGCGCACCGCGATGACCGACCGGCAATGGGATAAGCTGACCACGGCCAACAACGAACTGAGCGACATCCTCTTTTACCTGGAGGACGTGTGAGCGTGCGCTGCCCCGCCTGTGGTGCCGAGAACACGCAAGGGCCGCAGTGCCGCCGCTGCCGGGCGGACCTGGCGCTGCTGTTCGCGCTGGAGGATCAACGACAGCGAACGCTGGCGTCGTCGCGGCGGCACCTGATGCACGGCGACGCCACGGCGGCGCTGGGCCTCGCCGAGGACGCCCACCGGATGCGGCGCGACGCGGAGTCGTGGCAGGTGCTGGCGCTGGCGCACCTGTTGCGCCGCGACTTCGCCGCGGCGCTGCGCTGTGCGCGGGCCGGGGCGTGAGCGGGTGTCTTGTCCGAGCCCGAGCGCCAGCGCGGGGCACAGCTGGTCCCTCGCTGGCGCTCGGGCTCGGACAAGGCGAGCAGGATCATTTGAGAAAGGGTGTGGTGCGGAGAGGGGACGACGCATGGCGCAACGACCAGAGCCCGCGGACACCGTGCTCATCGTGGACGACGAGGAGCCGGTGCGGCGCACCTTCCGTGAGTGGCTGGAACGCGCCAACCTCGGCGTCCGCATTCTGGCCGCGGCCGACGCCGAGGGGGCGCTGCGGTTGGCCAACGAGCAGCCCATCGACCTGGCCATCCTCGACTGGGCGCCGGCGCCGGCGAGGACGGCCTGACCCTGCTGCGCGACCTGCGCGAATATCAGCCCGACGTGGTCGCCATCATGATTACCGGCTACGCCAACAAGGCGACGCCGCTCGACGCCATGCGCATGGGCGTCCGCGATTACCTCGACAAGAACCAGGACCTCAGCGAGAAAACCTTCCTGGCGGCGGTGCGCAAGCAACTTGACCAGATCCGGCCCGCCAAGCGCGAGCGGCAATTGAACCAGAGCCTGCGAGCGTTCCGTGAGTCGGTCGAAAAGATCCTGCCGCTGGTGCAGTCCACGGCGGCGCTCAACGACCCGGTGCCATTGCCGGACGCCGTGCGCGGCCTGTTCCGCTTCCTGCTGGAGGCGACGCACGCCCAGGGCGGCGTGCTGCTCGCGCGCCACTACGACACCAGCAGCCAGCCCAGCGAACGGCTGCGTGCCTACGACGTGCAGGGCGATGCGCTGGACGCGCCGCTGGTGCCGTTCGCGCGGTCGCTGGCGGCCACGGTGGTCAGCCGGCAGGAGCCGTGTGTCCTGGAGCATCTGGAGCAGACCGCGGCGGCCGGCAACGTACAGTTGCAACCGTTCGAGCGCAATCGGCGGTCGCTGCTGGCGGTGCCGCTGACGGTGGCGCCCGGCGTCCATGTCGTGCTGGAACTGTTCGACAAGCGTGGGCCGGGCGGCGCGGCGGTGGCGTTCACCGACGCGGATCAACGGCTGCTGCGGGCGGCGGCGGGCTTCGGCACGGAATTGCTACGGCAAGTGCTGGCCAACCGGCAGACGAATCAGGTGTTGCTGGACGCGGTGGCGGCGGCGCTGCGGGCCAGCGACGGCGTGACCGCCAGCCTCGGCGGTGACGTGGCCCAGCGGTTGCAGGAACCGCCGCCGGACGCCGTGCTCGACCAGCTGCGCCAGGGCCTTCGCGCTGCGCCGGGTGGCGCCGTGGACGCCGACGAAAGTTTGCGGTTGGCCGAGGCGATCCGCGTGCTGGCGCTGCGGCACGGCAGCCCGGCGCTGCGGCACTGCACGCGCCTGGTGGAGCAACTGCGCGAACTGCTCGACGCGGTCAGTGGTGTGGCGATGTAAAGGTTTGACGACCGAGATCGGCAACGGGGGCCTGGGTGGCATGGCACTCCGCCCCCCGCTCACCGATCTTGGTAGTCATGCCTCACGAGGCGGAACTGCGCACGAAGACAAGAAATCCCATGCTCGACGATGCCATCCTGCACCCGTTGTTCGCGGACGCGCTGCACCCCGCGCACTTCTTCCTGGGTCCGGATTTGCGGCTCGAATGGTCGCACGTTCCGGCGGCCGTGGAGCCGTGGGAGGTGTTTCAGGGCCGCCTGCTGGAACCGCGCTTCACACGCCAGCAGCGCACTTTTTCCACCTGGAACGTCTTCGTCATCGACCACGGCGAGCGCTCGGGCGAACCGCTCCTGTCGCTGAAGCTGGACCGCGCCGCCGGCCAGCTGCATGTCGTGCGCGGCCTGCACTGCCACGTCTGGGAGAACTACACCGAGGCCGGCAATGTCCTGCTCAGCCGCGAGACGACAGCCTGGCTGCGCGAGTTGGTCGGCACCATTGATCTGGCGCCGCCCCGACGCCGCAGAACTGCGCGCGGAAGTTGCGGAGTTGTTGTTTCACGCCGTCATCGGCACGAGCCGGCTGCCGCTGAGTTCTGTGGAGGCGCCGCACACGCTGTTTACGTTCGGCCGGCTGGCATACTTCCCGCACATCACGTCGGCCGACGCCGAGCCGATGCGCACGCCGCAGGAGTTGATCGAGCGCGGCCTGACGGCGACCCTACCGCGACGCGAATACGTCAAATTGCTGGAAACACTGCTGCGGGCGACGCCGGTGGACGAACTGGCCGAGATGACACGCCAGTTGATGGTACGCTGCCTCGCACTTGGCCGCGCGTGCCAGGACTGGTGCAGTGTGCCGCACGCGCTGCGGTTGCTGTTCCTGGAAGTTTCGCTGTCGCCGTGGACGGGGTTCGTCGAGAACGCCCTCGCGTTCGTGCGGCAGCTGGAGGCCGAGGGCTGGCACTCGCTCGCCGAGCGGCTCGACCTGTTGACGGAGCTGCTAACACTCCTCGCCGACCACCTCACCGCCTACGACCTGATTACCTTCCACTACCGCGGTGCGAACTATCCAGACGCACTGTTTCTGGACCTCCTTCTGAAGGAGTGCTTGGACCTGGCGGAGCGGCGGCCCGAGCTGTTCCGGGCGGAGGCCGCACCCGCGAACAGGCAGGACGCCCCGTGCAAGCGCCGCCAGGCACTGCTGCGCGGCTGGCTGCTGCGCCGCTGCTACGAGGGTCATCCGGTGCCGGACGCGCCGACCTCGCCGGGCGAAAACACGCGCGTCCTGCCGCCGCCGCACGTCCACGTCCCCGAGGAGCAAATCCTGCAAACGACGCGGCGTCGCCGCCGGTTGTTCGAGAACGACTCGCTGCCCATCGGGTCCGAGTCGCTGGGCGTGCTGCACCAGGGCGTGGCGAACCTGTTCGACCCGAGGCTGCTGGCGGACCTGGGCCGGGCCGTGTTCATCGACCGTCCCCTGGGCGTCTTCAAGGCGCCCGCGGAGCCGGACCTGACGCGGCTGCTGGCCTACCGGGCCGTGAGCCCGTCCATCGCGGCGCGTCGGCTAGAGCAGTTGCTGCGCGACCCAATACTGGCGGCGCCGCCGGCGCTGGCAGAGCAATTGTGTGCCAAAATAGCCGCAGGACTCACCGTGCGCGGCCTGCCGATCCGCGACGTGCCGGAGGAGTCGAGACCCGTCGTCGCGCTGGCCGACGCCCGCAAGGTTGCCGCGGATTTCGTCGTGGTGAGTACGCTGCCTGCCGGGCGGCACTGGCTGCGCGACCAACTGGTCGCTGCGGACCTCCATATCCGTTTCGACCTGAACTACCTGGCCTACGACACACAGGTGTTGATCGTCCGCGTGGCGCCGCACGGCACCGAATGGGAACCGGTGCTGGCCGTCTATGATGGCGAGTACCGCAAGCGCCTGGAACTGGGCGTGCGTCCAGCGGACGGCTACGAGCGGCGCGGAGTGCGGGAAATGCCCGCGTCAGGATTGCGATTGCTGCGCGTGTGGCAGGAGGAGGCGGGCGGGCTGCGCGAGATCGATCTGACGGGGGAAATGGTGATGCTGAGGCCGCCGCCGCAAGCAGGGTAATGTCGGCGGGCGCGGGACCGGGCAAACCGGTGGGGCGGCGCCGGTTGTGCGGGCGCTGCGGGCCGTGCCGGGGGTAGGGAATCAGTGACAAGGGGTTGTCACCGAGCGAAGCGGACTGCACAATAGCAGCAGGGACAGCGACGACCGCCCAGGCGCCGGCGAACGAATCACCAACCCAAGGAGACCGCGATGCGACGAACCACTTTGTGGTGCGGGCTGAGCCTGCTGGGCCTGTGTGCGTGGACCGGGACAAGCGCGGCGCAGGTGGTGGTCCGCGGGCCGTTCGGGCGGACGTGGGTGGCGGTGCAGCCGACGCCGACCGGCGGCACCGTGGTGAAGGCGCCGCTCGTGCTGGTGCAGACGGGGCCGCCCGTGGTGGTGCCGCCACCGCCGCCCGTGGTCATTCAACAGCCGCCGCCGCCCGTGATCGTGCAACCGCCCCCGCCGCAACCGCTGGTGCAACCGCCGCCGCCCCAGCAGCTGGTCGTGCCGCCGCCGCCCGCCGTGGTGCTGCCGACCAAACCGCTGACGCACGCGGAGTTCGCCCGCATCTTCCAACCGCTGCCCGGTACCTATAGCGTGGTGCTGGTCCACCCCGGCAGCGGGGCGCCGGTCCCCGTCACCTTCACGCTGCCAGCGGGCAACCCCCGGGTGCGTGTCCTGCACCGCAACCTCATCTTCGACTATGGCCGTCATGAGGTGGACATCCGCTTCGCCATCCACGGCAAGGTCAAGGTGATCGCGCGCTAACCGCTCCCGTGCTGAAGGGCGTGCAGCCGATCCCTGGCCTGGCGTCAATCCAGCCGCAGTACCCAGATCGCCAGCGCGACGAAGCCGGCCCCGAACGCGGTCAACACGCCGCAGGACTGCGCCACCAGCGCCAGGTTCGGCGTCGGGCTGGCCAGCAGCTGGCGGTAGGCGTCCAGCGCCCAGGCGTGCGGCGTGATCCGCGACAGCTGCTGCATCTGTTCGGGCATCAATGAGCGGTCGCCCATCAGGCTGCCACTCAGGCCCGCCAGCACCAGCACCAGCAGCGTGCCATAAATGGCCACCTGCGTCTCGGTTTGCGCCAGTGCCGCCACCAGCAGCGCCAGGCCCATCGCCGCGAACGAGGTCGTCAGCACCAGCGGCACCAGCCACAGCGGGTCCGGCCCCCAGCTCATGCCGAACAGCAGCCGGCCTGCGCCGAGCAGGAAAAAGCCCTGCGCCAGCGACAGCAAAAAGCACGGAATCAGCTTGCCCAGGACGATCTGCCAGCGCGTCAGCGGCGCCGCCTTGAGGCGCTTCAGGGTGCCCTGCCGCCGTTCACCGACGAACAGCCAGCCGACCGTCAGCACCAGGAAGAACGCGAACATCACCAGGTACGACGGCACCAATACCTGGTAGCGCCGGGCGCCGAGCTTGAGCAGGCCCGAGCCCTCCTCGTGGTAGCGGGCCACCTCGGCGGTGCCGCGTTTGGCCTCGCCCTCCGCCTTCGTCAGCGACGCCCAGGTCTTGCCCGTCAGGTTGTACTTGGAAAACAGCGCCTGCAGTGCCTTTTGCACACCGTCCGCCAGGTCCTTTCGGTCCTTGTCCGTGACGAACGCGCTGTTCAAGCTTCGCAACAGGAACGATTTGCTGCCCGTCTTTTGTGCCTCCTCGCTCAGCAATTTCACGAACTCCGGTTTGCCGATCTGCTCGAACGCCTTGCCGATCATCCACGGCATGACCACGCGCATCAGACTGACCTGTGCCACCTGGTCGATGATGGCGGACGCGGTCGCCTGGGTCGGATCCTTGAGGATTTCCACGTCGAGTTCCTTCAGCCGCACGCCATCGCGGCCGAAGGGGTTGATGCCTTCCGGCGTGTTCAGGAACGACGAGCGCGACACGCGGCGGCTGAAGTCGGGGCCGAACACCAGGATGGCCGCTCGCTGACTGTTGTGGATCAACTCGTTCGCCTTGTCAAGATTGTCCACGACTTCCAGGCGGATGTCGGCGGTCTGGGCCAGGTCGTCGCGCACCACCTCGGACCACTTTTTCTTGAAGTGTTCCTTCGACTGGCTGTCGCCCTCGTCCAGGTCCAGGATAGTGACGCGCAGGCGGTCGTCGGGCTTCTGGCCGAAGCCCTCGCCCAGCGAGGCGCCCAGCACCAGGATGAAGATGAGAGGCATCGCCAGCAGGATGACCATGGCGCGGGCATCGCGCAGCAGCAGCCGCAGGTCCTTCTTCGCCAACGTCCAGATCACCATAGTAGTGGCCAGTGGTCAGTGGTTAGTGGTCAGTCTCGCAAGCCGCGCCCGGTCAAATGCAGGAACACACGCTCCAAATTCGGCTCCTCCGTCTCCAGGCTCGTCAGCTCGATGTGCAGTTCCGTCAGCAGCGCCAGCGCCTCGACAAGCACGTGCTTGATGTCACGGCTGCTCAACTCCAGCGTGCGGCGGTCCGCCTCGCGCACGCGCACGCCCGGCAGCGCCTCCAGACGCTGCCGCAGCGCTGGCGTCACCTCCGGTACGCGGATGCGGATGAGCCCCTCCAGCCGCGTCAGCAGGTTTTCCAGCGTGTCACAGGCGATAATGTTGCCGTGATCCATGATGCCGATGCGCGGGCACAGCGCCTGCACCTCTTCCATGTAATGGCTGGTGTAGATGACCGTGACGCCACCGGCGTTCAGGCGGCGGACGCCCTCGAAGATGTGGTTGCGCGACTGCGGATCGACGCCGGTGGTCGGCTCGTCGAGCAGCAACAACCGCGGGCCATGCACCAGCGCCGCGCCCAGGTTCAGCCGCCGTTTCATGCCACCGGAGAATGTGTCCGCCCGGTCGCCGGCCCGGTCCTCCAAACCGATGGCCGCCAGCACTTCCTCGACGCGCTGGCGCAGCGGTTCGCCGCGCAGGCCGTACAGCTCGCCGAAAAACAGCAGGTTTTCGCGGGCGCTCAACTCGTTGTAAATGGCCAGTTCCTGCGGCACGATGCCGATCTGCCGCCGCAGTTCGCGATCACGGCGGACGAGCGGCCGGCCCTCCAACCGGGCCTCGCCAGCGGTCGGCTCCAGCAGACAGGAGATGATGGACAGCAGCGTGGTTTTGCCGGCCCCGTTCGGCCCGAGCAGGCCGAACAGCTCGCCCTGGTAAACCTGGAGATTGACCTTATCCAGGGCGACGAGTTTGCCGTAGCGCTTGCACAGGTCGTGCAGTTCGAGCATCACCGGGGCCATGACTACCTCACTCGGGCGGCGCCTCCCCGGTCATGATAGGACAAGCGTGAGAACGTGTCTGCCGGATGGGTCAAAGCCCGAGCGCCAGCGAGGGGCAGCGCTGCCCCCACGCTGGCGCTCGGGCTCCGACGCGATTTGGGATCAGTCGTTGTCGAAGAACTCCTGCGAGTTTAGGAACTGAATTTCGATCTGGTCCAGGTCCATCCCCGACTGCACCCAACCCTGCAGGCCGTGGTCATCGGGGTCGCGGTGCAGGAAGTTCTGATAGAACGAGGTGATGACGTTCGTGCGGTACTCCGCGGACACCAGGAAGTCCAGGGCCACCGTCTGCCGGCCCTGGCGCTGCACGTCGGTCAGCCAGGCGTTCAGGTCCGTGGTGCTCGGCGTGCGGTAGAGCACCAACTGATACACGGCGAGGATGAAGTTCTGGTCGGCGTTGCTGCCGCCGGTCAGGCCGTTGGCCCGGGCGGCGAACTCGGGCGTCGCCAGCAACTGCGCGAGCAACTGCTCCTGCGACATGCCGTTCTGCAGCCCATGCACCCAGCCCATCTCCTCGTTGCCCTGCGGCGCCCGGTTCAGGAACGTCTGATACAGGAAGCGGACGTAATCGTCGAAGTACTCCTCGGAGTGCAGGATCGCCTGCAGGGCGGCGGTCTGGTCGTGGCCGTTGAAGAACTGCTGCCAGCCGGCCAGTTCGTGATCGTCGGCGTCGCGGTTCAGCTTCAGCTGGTACAGGTTCTCGATGAAGATGTCGTCGTCGTTGGACAGCACCTTCTCGACGTTCACCAGCGTGGTCGTGACGCCGTTGCCCGGCAGGACGCGCGCGGACAGGTAATCGGTGCCGGTGCCGCCGTCCAGCGTCAGGTTCTGCAGGCCGGTCGGCGTCGCCGTGAGGGTGAGCGCGAACAGGTCGTTGCCACCCAGGCCGTTGACGGTCACGCTGGCCTTGTTGGCGAAGGTGATGGGCACGAAGCTCTGCGCCTGGTTGGGCATCGGCGGCATCTGGCCAGGGGCGCCGGCATGTCGCCCTGGGCCAGGGCCTGGTCCTCGTGGTCCTTGTCCACCACGACGGGTTGCGGGCCGTGGCCGGGGGGGCCGCCGGGCGGCGGCGGTTGCAGCACGACGATCGGTTGGTCGCTGTTCAGCGGTTGGATGGTGGCCGTGGTCACGCCGGGCGGCGCGCCGGCGCCGGCATGCCGTTGGTGATCTGGATCAGGTCGCGGCCATCGGTGCCGTTGACGGTCAGATTGGCCGCCGTCGCTGTGTCCTCGAGCGCTTTGACCTGGCTGAAGGTGACCGTCAATGCCGGCGGGGTGGCGCTGGCGCCGCCGCTGAAGGTGAGCGTGCCGGAGGTGCCGTCCGCCCCGAAGGTGTAGGTCTCGTTCAGACTCACGCCGCTGGGGTTGCCCTGGATGGTGATGGTGTTCTGGCCAATGCCGCCGACGATGTTGATCGGCAGGGTCGAGGTGCCGTTGGCGTTGATCAGGCCGTTGCCCAGGTTGAGCGTGATGTTATCGTTGCCGCCTGCGCCGTTGACGTTAACCTGTGTGACGCTGGTCAGAGCGAAGCTTTGAGTGCTGCTGCCGTCACTGACCTGAATCATGGTGTTGTCGCTGGGGTTCAGCTCGACGCGGAGCTGGTCGGGGCCGGGGGTGCCGGTGACGGCCAGGGTGCCGTTGGTCAGGGTGATGGTCGGCACCGTACGGTCTTCCAGCGCCTCCACGCTGGGCCGCGGGCTTATCCGGGCAGAACGGCGGCGAATCGGGGACAACGTTGCGCGAACAGACCCATGGGTGAACTCCTTAAAAAAAGGCCTGAAAAGGACTCCGCAGGTTGAACCCAGGGCAATGCCGTGCGCAGACTGGGCGGGAGCTTGGTTCCGTGGACGAGACGCACCGGGATCATGGAATGCGAGAAGAACCCGGGCGCGGTGGCTCGTGCAGTGCGGCCCCGCCCTCGCGGCGCGACCGGCCAACCCGCGACGGGTTGCCTTTGGAGTGTAACGTTGGTCTTTTCGGCAAGTGCAACCAGCATGCCAGGGGCGGCGAGCCTGGCCGAAATGCCTGGCGGCGCGGGGAGTCCGTCAACCAGGAGCGCTGGGACGGCGGTGTTTCATTTAAGACAATAGGGATGGGGCCGCATATGGATGCAGGCGTCCGGTCAGTCGTTTCCCGGCCCGAGCGGTTCCACGCCCGAGGTCGCATCCCGGTTGCCTGGCAAGGTAGTGCCAACCCCCTGGCACTGCCTTGCCCAGGGAGTGGATACTGCAAGATATTTATGAACGTTGATGTGTTTGACTTAGCTGCCGTGCGCGGCCTGCCGCCGCCAGGCCGCCAGCACCTCCGGCAGCGGGTACTCCGGGATCGCCAACCCGAGCGTCGGCAACTCCTGCAGGCGTCGCCAGCCGCGCGTCACACGCCGCTCTTCCTCCGCCACGAAGGCCGCGTCCAGGTGCTCCTTGGCGAACACCCCGTCGCAGCGCACCGGCGCGAAGGCCGGATCGACCACGTACTGCGCCACCGCCGGGTTGCAGCGGATGTGCCGTTCGCGCTGCGTCGGCAGCGCCAGCGGGTGGACCTCACCGAGAACGTAGCGCAGGTACAGGTCCGACTCGGTGATCGCCTCCACGTCGTGACCGCATACGTCGCACAGATAGCCCTGTTCGCACCGGACCATGCTCCCTCCATTGCGGACTGAAAGGCAAATCCAGCATAGCAGGTTTTCAATCCGCAATCGGCAGCTCGCAATCCGCAATCCAGATTGCCAGCCGGATGTACAATACGGGTGGAGCCCGTTCCCGGCCGACCGGCCATTCTCTTTACGTCATGAGGACCGCATGAGCATTTCGACCCCGCCCGAGCGCGACGCCAGCTTCGCCGAGACCGCCCTCCGCCAGGCCGGCAAGACCGAGGAGGAAGCCCGCCGCACCGGTGCCGTGGACAAGGCCGACGAACAGGTCGAGTCCCTGTTCGCGCAGCAGTATCAGACCGTCCATAGCCCCGTCCACAAGGCGATCTGGGAGGGCCGCATTCCGCTGGAACTGTTCAGCCCGCCGCCGCTGCCGCCGACCGCCCCCTGTGACGCGGCCATGCAAAAGTCCCTGGACATCGTCAGCAAACGCCGCGCCGAGGGCCGGCTTTACGACGCGCACGGCAAGATGGAGCCGGAGCTGCTGCAGGAGTTGGCAGTGGCCGGCTACTGGGGCATGTTGATCGATCCCAAGTACGGCGGCCAGGGGGCGCCGTTCGCGCGCTTCACGCACTTCCTGACCCGCGTGGCGGTGCAGGACGCAATGATCGCCGGCCTGGCGTCGGTGCACGGCTGCATCGGTGCGGTGGACCCGGTGCGCAGCTTCGGCAACGCTGAGCAAAAGGCCCGCTTCCTGCCGCGGCTCGCCAGCGGCCAGTCGCTGTCAGGCTTCGCGCTGACGGAGCCCGGCGCCGGCTCGGATCTGACCGCACTGCGCACCACGGCAACGCCCGTCGGCGACGACTTCGAGGTCACCGGCGAAAAGTTGTTCATCACCAACGCCATCCCCGGCCGCACGGTCGGCCTGGTGGTGATGCTGGAGGGCAAGCCCGCGGTGCTGATCGCCGACCTGCCGGCCCAGGAGGATGAGCACTTCCAGGTGGTGCCGTATGGCCTGTACGCGCTGCGGCACGGCCACAACAACGGACTGCGCTTCAACCGCTTCCGGGTGCCGCGCCAACCTGCTGAAGCCGCCGGTGGGCGACGGCCTGACGATCGCCTACCACGGGCTGAACCTGGGCCGGCTGGCGCTGTGCGCCGGGGCGGCCGGCACCATGCGCGTGCTGCTGGCGAACCTGCTGCCGTGGGCACACTTCCGCCGCACTTACGGCCAGCCGATCGACACGCGCGAGCTGGTGAAGCGGCGCATCGCCCGGTTGGCGGGGTTGATCGCCGGCGCGGACGCGCTGGTGGCGTGGGGCTCGTGGCTGATCGACCAGGGCTACCGTGGCGAGCTGGAGTGCGTCATTGCCAAGATTTTCGGCAGCGAAGCGCTGAAGGAGTCGGCGATTGAATTATTCATGAAGACGCACGGCGGCCGCTCGTTCCTGAAGGGCCACCTGTTCGGCGACAACGTGTACGACTACCTGGCGCCGTGCATCTACGAGGGCGAGGGCGAGATGCTGGGCCTGGCGTTCTTCAAGTCGCTGGTGAAGGAGCACGGCAAACAGTTCTTCGAGCCGATCGGCAAGGTGCTGCAACAGCACCACATGAAGACGTTGGTGCCGTATAACCCGATCCACCTGTGGCGGCTGCGGCGCGAGTTGACGGCGTACAGTCAGTGGTCGCTGGGCCAGCAGTTGCGGCGCCGCGACCGGCAGACAGTGCCGGGGATGGACGCCCGGCTGCGCGGCCACCTGGAGTTTGTGCAGGACTTCTGTGGCCGCCAACCGCTGGAGATCAGCGCGGCGCTGCGCAAGCATCAGTTGAAGCTGGCGGATCGGCAGTGCCGCATGGCGGAGCTGTCGCAGCGCGTGCAGGACGTGATGGTGCTGCTGGTGACGACGCTGTGGGCGCACGGGCAGCAGAACGAACCGGCGGTACTGGCGGCGGACATTCTCTGCCAGGATCTGCGCCGCAAGTTGACTGGTCAGCGGCCCGAGGACCGGTACTATCGCGATTGCAGCAAGCTGGCGGATGTGATCATCGGCGGCGGTTTCGAGGCGCTGGCGGGGGCTCCGCAGCAAGAGATTTTGATGCCGTATGAGAACCGCTGAGGCGGCGGGCTCTACTGCCCCCGTGTACGTTTCGCGCGGACTCGAGCTGCGCGAAACGTACACGGGGCAGGGTTGTACGCCAACTCTGAAGGTGGTCACGACCACTGACCCAGAATGGTCCGCGCCGCGTTCCAGCCGGCGGCGCCGATGACGCCGCCGCCCGGGTGCGCCGCCGAACCGCACAGGAACAGCTTCTTGATCGGCGTCTTGTAACCCGCGTATCCCGGCACCGGCCGCATCACGAACAGCTGGTTCAGCAGCATCGAGCCCTGGAAAATGTTGCCGCCCGTCAGGCCGAAGGTCCGCTCCAGGTCCAGCGGCGTCACGATCTGCCGGTCGATCACCGCCGATTTGAAGTTCGGCGCGTACTCATTGAGGATGTCGAAGCAGCGATCCGCGAACTGATCCTTGATCTCGTCCCAGGTGCCTTCCTTGAGCTTGTAGGGCGCGTACTGGATGAACATCGACATCAGATGCTTGCCCGGCGGCGCCACGGTCGGATCGACCACGGACGCCATCGTGCATTCCAGCACCGGGTTCTGCGATGGCCGGCCATACTTGGCGTCGTCGAAGGCGTGCTCGATGTAATCCTGGTCCGGGCAGATGTGGATGGTGCCGCGGTGCTGCGGCCCCGGAACGCCAGGACACGCATTGAAGTTCGGCAGTTCCGACAGGGCCACGTTGATCTTCAGCGAGGCGCTGTCGTAGTTGATGTTGGCGACGACCTCGGCGAACTCCGGCGGCAAAATCTTCGGGTCGATCAACTTCTGGAAGGTCCAGCGGCAGTCGAGATTGCTGGCCACCGCCCGTGTCGCCTCGAACTGCTCGCCGCTCTGCAGCACCACGCCCACCGCGGTGCCGTTCTGCACCAGAATCTTCGCCACCTCCGCCTCGGTGCGCACCTCCACGCCGAGGTCCTTGCCGGCCTTCGCCAGCGCCTGCGTCAGACCGCCCATGCCGCCGCGTGTGTAGCTCCAGACGCCCTTCTTGCCGTTGGTCTCGCCCATGACGTGGTGGAACAGCACATACGCGGTGCCCGGCTGCGACGGCGCTGCGAAGGCCCCGATGATGGCGTCGGTCGCCAGCGTCGCCTTGAGCTGCTCCGACTCGAACCAGCGGTCCAGCAGTGGCCGGGCGGCGCCGGTCAAAATCTCGACCGCCTCGGCCATCTTGCTGCCCAGGCTCTGAAACTTGCGGCCCAGCTGGAACAGTCGCCAGGCGTCGCCGATGCCCGGCCAGACCACGTTCGGCGGCCGCTGAATGATCGTCGGCTCGATCACCGCCGCGACGCGCTCCAGCATCTTTTCGTACTTGGGGTACGCCTCGGCATCGCGGGCGCTGAACTTGCTGATCTCGCGCTGGTTCAGCTGGGCGTCGGGCCCCATGAGCAGATAGCGGCCGTCCAGGAAGGGCGAGAAGGACGACGGGTTGCGCTCCAGCGACTCGAAGCCGTAGTCGCGCAGCTTGAGGTCGCGGACGATTTCGGGGCGGAAGAGACTGTTGACGTAGGCCGCCGTGGACACCTTGAAGCCGGGGAAGACCTCCTCGGTGACGCAGGCGCCGCCGACCACGTAGCGGCGTTCGAGCACCAGCACCTTCCAGCCGGCCTTCGCCAGATAGCAGGCCGTCACCAGCCCGTTGTGACCGCCGCCGATGATAATCGCGTCATACTTTCCAGCCATGGAATACTCACTGAAAGAGGAAATTGCAAATTGCAGATTGCAAATTGCAGATTGACAGACAGCGAATTGAGATGATTTTCAATTTGCAATCTGCAATTTGCAATTTGCAATTTTTCACGGTTGACGCTGGTACGCGCGGCCGACATCCACGCGCTCGAAGCCGAGGCCGCGGCATAGTTGCAGGGCGGTGGCGTTGTCGTCGGCGATCTGCAACTCCGTGATGTCAAAACACTGGTCCTGCAGCCGCTTGAGCACCTGCACCATCAGGAATTTGGCCAGCCCCTGCCGGCGCAGGGTCGGCGTCACGAACAAATCCAGCACGCCCGCCGCCGGCCGCTCCCAGCGGCAGCTGAAGCCCTCCATCTCCCAGACCAGGACGGAGGCGGTGAAGGCGCCGCTGGCACGGTCGCGCAGGGTAAAGGTGAGCGGCTCGACCAGGCCGCAGACGCATTCGCGCCACCAGGTCCCGACGCGGGCCAGGGCGTCCTCGCAAACCTCGTAGCGCGCCCGCAGTGCCGAGAAGCGGGCGTCGGCCACCCGGAGCGCCACGTTGAGCCGCCGCTGCAGCACCGAGACCGTGCGCACCGGCCGGTAGCCGTGGCGGAGCAGGAACGGTTCGACGGTCTCGTCGCTTTGCAGCACGCCCGGCAGGGCGCTGCCGCCGTACAGGCCGAGGTAGAACGGATCGAACGGCGCCAGTTCACCGGCGAAAAAATGCTGCGTACCACGAGCGCGGAGGTAGTCCTCGGCACGGCGGAGCAGTTCGGAGCCGATGCCCTGGCGGCGGCGGCCGGGCCGCACGACGACGAGGCACACGACGCCGTTGGTCGGGTCGAGGGCGGTCTCGTCGGCATTGGGGCCGAAGCCGGCATGGACGAAGCCGACGAGCTGGCCGGCGTCCTCCGCCAGGATGAGGCCGTCGGGGTCGAAGTAGGGCTTGGCGAAGACGTGCCGTTCCAGAGGCGTGCTGGTACGCAGGGCGACGGCCCCGCGGCCGCGCAAGGCGTCGTTCCACACATCCAGCAAACGAGGCGGATCGGTGTTGCGGAATCGGCGGAACTCAACCACGTTGGCACCCTTCTCCGCGGCCACGGCACTCGGCCCGACGGTGTGACGGCCTTCATAAACTCATCTCATTATAGGCAGCCGGGGGGGCGACGCAAGGAGTCGCGCAACGGCCTGGCGGAAGGGTAAACGCGGGATCATATCATTCATCCGATCATTCCACCCAGACCCGGTGCAGAATCACAATACGCGGCTCGTCCGGCCGATAAATGAACAGCTGGACGCTGCGCACGTCGCTGAGGTCCAGCGGTTCCGGCCGCGCCCGCCGCACCGCCTCGGCCAGGTCCAGGGTGATCTGATGTTCGCCGGACGGGTAGCGCTTCTCGAACTGGAAGTGCGTGGTTTCCCCGGGGCCGCCGCGGGTGCGCAGCGAACAGACGACGACCAGTGGGCCGCCGGTCACGGTGAAGGTGCAGCACAACCGCCGCCGGCCCGACCAGTCGTGCACGACCGGCTCCAGCGCCGCGTCCGGGTAGTCGTGCGGCCCCGGCAGCAGTTTCAGCCGCGCCACCCCGTCCGCCTGCCGCGTCAACGTGGCCTGGCGACACTCCCAGCGCAGCAGTTGCCGATCCGTCGTGAAGTCCGCCAGGATCGGAAACGCGGCGTGGCCCTCCGCGGCGTCCAACAGGTACGGCCCGGCGTCGGCGACCGGCCAGGCCACCAGCGCCAGCAACAGCAGCGCGTGCAGCGCCAGGCGGCCCCTGGTGCGCGGCGGTCGGCAGGCGTGGACGAGGACCACGGCGGCGGCGACGCCCAGAGCACTGCGCACGAAGTCCTCCACATTGCCAGTACGGCCGAAGTGGTCCTGCACCAGCTCCGTCAGCCCCGCGAGGGTCAGGGCAAGTAGCACCGGCCACCGCCAGCGGCGGCCCAGTGTCAACCACAGGCCGACGGTCAGCGCCGCGAACAGCGGCACGTGGCCAAGGTCGAAGAACTTGCTCTGCCAGCGGCCGTGCCAGGACTCCGGCAGCGGCGTCAACAGCACCGCGACCGTCAGGAGCACCGCCACGACCGCCACGGCCAGGGGCCACTTGCGCGCCACGGGTTGCCTCATTTCCAGCGACGAGTGAATGCCTTCCTCGCGTGCATCGGGTGAGCGGTGTGCCACTGCCCGGCACTGCCTCAATACAATAGCGGCATCACCAAGGAGACACCTTATGAAACCCTGGCTGCCCGTGCTGCTGCTCGCGGCCGTGTTTCCGGCCGGCACCCTCCTCAGTCACGTCGAGATCACGCAGGAAGTCCCCGGCCCCGCGGAGGCGGCGGACCTGATCGTCCACAACGGCAAAGTGCTGACCGTGGACGCGAAATTCACGGTCGTGCAGGCCGTCGCCATCAAGGGCGACCGCGTTCTGGCCGTCGGCGCCGACAAGGCCATCCTGCGTCACAAGGGACCGAAGACCACGCTGCTCGACGCCGGCGGCAAGACCGTGCTGCCGGGCCTGTACGATAGCCATGTCCACCCGGTCGGCGCCGCCACCAGCGAGATCACCGCCCCGCTGCCGCCGTTGAAGTCGCTGGACGACGTGTTCGCCTACATCCGCGCCCAGGCCAAAGCCAAACCGAAGGGCGACTGGATCGTGATGCGTTTCGCGTTCCCGACTCGGCTGAAAGAAGGCCGGTTCCCGACGAAGGCCGAGCTGGACGCCGCAGCACCGGAACATCCCGTGCTGTACCACGCCGGCCCCGCGGGCATGGTCAACAGTTACGCCCTCAAAATCTCCGGCGTCACGAAGGACGCGAAGAACCCGGCGGCCGGCGTCATCGTCCGCGACCCGAAGACGGGCGCGGCGACCGGTATGCTCCGCAACGCTTACGGCGTGCTCAAGGGTGTGCCGCCGGCCAACCCCGCCGGCAAGGCGGCGACACGCGCCGCGGTGAAAAAACTGTTCGCGCTGTACAACGCCCAGGGCCTGACCAGCGTCGCCGACCGCAACGCCGACCGGGCGGCACTCGATCTGTACCTCGATCTGCACGCCAAGGGCGAGCTGACGCTGCGCGTCAACGTGGCCCGCGGCGTCAGCCCCTACGGCACACGCGAGGAGGTGGCGAAACATCTCGACAAGCTGCCGGGCAAGGATGGTAAGGGCGGGCCGACGGGCGTTGGCGGCGTCTGGGTGCGGATCGGGCCGATCAAGTTTTTCCTGGACGGCGGCATGCTCAACGGCACCGCGTTCATGCGGACGCCGTGGCCGCCGGGGCCGACGTACCAGATTGTCGAGAGCGACTACCGCGGTCTGCTGTTCGTGCCGCCGGAGCAGGTGAAAATGCTGGTCGAGGAGGCGGCGAAGCGCAAATGGCAGGTGACCGCGCACACCGCCGGCGAGGGCGCCATGGACGTGCTGCTCGACGCCTACGACTTCGTGAACCGGTCGATTCCGATCAAGGACCGCCGCTTCTGCATCACGCACGCCAACTTCCCGTCGCAGCGCAATCTGGAGCGCTGCCGTGACCTGGGCGTCTGCGCTGACGTGCAGCCGGCGTGGCTGTACAAGGACGGCAGCACGCTGTTGCAGGTGCTCGGCAAGGAGCGCATGCGCTGGTTCCAGCCGTACAAAAGCTGGCTGAAGTACACGACCATCGGCGGCGGCAGCGACCACATGATTAAACTGGACGACCTGGAAGCGACGAACCCGTGGAACCCGTGGCTGGGCATGTGGGTGACGCTGACGCGGCGGACGGCGGGCGGCGACGTGCTGTTCCCCGAGGAGCGGCTGACGCGGCCGGAGGCGCTGCGGCTGTACACGATCAACAACGCCTACCTGAACCATGAGGAGAAGGAAAAAGGGAGCCTGGAGGTCGGCAAACTGGCGGATTTGATTTTGATCGACCGCGACTTCCTGACGTGCCCGCTGGAGGATTTGCCGCGGACGCAGGTGCTGCTCACGATGGTCGGCGGGCGGGTGGTGTATCGGCGGTGACCCATCTTGTCTGCCGCTTGCGGCTTGGGCAAGCAATATAAATTGAAGTCGTTTCAAGCCAGGTTGACGGTGCTTTTTCCGGGCAAGGCGGCTATTCCCTCCGCCTGTTTTTCCTGACAGGTGAGGGAGTCCCATGCGAACCGTCGCCCTTGTGCTTGCCGGTCTGCTTCTGTGTGCGGCGTGCGGCTGCGGAACGGTGGCGAACCTGCGCGGCGAAAACCTTGCGCTGATCGGCGGTGGTGTCGGCGGCGCTGCCGCCCTGGGCGCCGAAGCCCGGCACCAGGAAAAGCACATCCGGCAACAGCTGGCGCACCGCCGCCCAGGCGCCGACCGCGGCGGCGACGTGCTGGTAGAGCGGTTTGCCGTCGCAGAGCAAATCCTGAAAGAGACTGGCGCCGCGGTTGCTGGTGCGGACGAGGACGAAGACGCCACGGCCGTCCTGGCGGGCGCTGCGCAGGAAGGGTTCGACGGCGTCGCGGCCGAGGTAGGGGTTGACGGTCAGGGCGTCGGCGTCCCAGACGGGCAGCGGCGGGCCGCCGTGGCGGACGCCGGCGAAGGCGGCGTCGGCGTAGGCGACGGCGGTGTCGGCGATGTCGTTGCGCTTGCCGTCGAGGATGGTGAGCACACCGCGTTCACGAGCGCGGCGCAGGACGCGCTGCAGCGCGGCCAGTCCGGCTGGACCACACGCCTCGAAGAAGGCGAACTACAGCTTGACCACCGGCACGACCACTTCCAGGATGCGCAGCGATAATTCCTCAAAGGCGGCGACGGCGTCCAGGGTAGCGTTACCATGCCGGCGGCGCAGCTCGTCCGGCAGCAGGGCCCAGCGCGGGTCGAGGCCCACGCACAGGGCGTTGCCGCGCCGGCGGCTCAGGGCGGTCAGGCGGTCGGCGAAGTGGTCGATGACAGGCCTCCAGATGGAACCGAAAGTACTTCCATACCCTTACAACAACCGGGCAGATTTTTACCTCACCCCACAGCTACCGTCCAGAGATTTCTGATGAATTTGCCTTTTCGTGCTCGCGCTTTGAAAAACCCCCCTTTTTTGTGCATTCTCTCTTGTTTACGCCTTTTTGCCTGATTATCATACGTGGATGAATTTGGTGAGGAAGAAAGTCATCCGAGGTGCAACCGGACTGGCGAACGAAGCATCGGCTCCGTTTATGCCAAGTCAAGCGCTTGTGGTCGTCGGAAATTGCGGGAGAAGGTAGGCGTTTCTTGTCGGCAGCGCGGTATGTTTCCAAGAGAAAAAGGCCCGGAAGGCCAAGCGTTGAACACCCTGACCAGCGGCGCGAGCCGCTCCGGGATCTTGTTAAGGAGAGAACTGCCATGCGATTTGTTGCCCGATTCGCAGTGATTGTCATCGTGGTGGTTGGTGTGACCGCTGCCACGGCCCACGGATGGTACGGACAGAAGACCGTGGTACATACGCACATCCGCACCTGGGGTGGGGCGACCCCGACATCGAGTTCGCCAGTCTATGGCTCCCCAGTCTACGGTTCGCCCGTGTACGGTTCGCCCGTGTATGGCTCGCCGGTGTATGGCTCGCCGGTGTACGGTTCGCCCGTGTATGGCTCGCCGACCTACGGTTCCCCGACGTACGGTTCCCCGACGTACGGTTGCTCTGGCGGGTCGTTTGGCTCGCCAATGTACGGTTCGCCAATGTACGGTTCGCCATCCTTTGGATGCACAGGCGGTAATGCCGGGTTTTTCTCGCAGGGGTTCGGGAACCAGGGGCTCATTGATCCCCAGGGGCTCATGACCTGGTTCAAGTTTTTTAAGGATTTGCAAGGCACCATTGGCGGTGGCGGTACGACGCCCTCCGACTCCAAGTTGCTCAGCCGCATTGAGGCCTTGGAGAAAAAAGTCGATGCCTTGAAACCGTCCGACTTGCTCCCCGCCGACTACAAGGAGTTCAAAGCGAATACGGAACAGGCGTTCAAGGGAATTAACGCCTACCTGGATCGTTTGGACTCCAAGTTAGACGGCATCCAGGGTCGGCTGAAGGTTCTGGAAAACAAAACAAAAAATCTGAAGGAACAGCCTTGATGGGGCGTCGCTGAAGGCTTGTTGAAGCGCCGCGCGACGAATCGGACAGAACCCCTGTCTGTTCTCCGCGCGGCGCTTCTGTTTGTTGGTGGCCTCAAGGTAACGCCGGATTTCTCACCGCACCAGCAAGTTTTTTTGTTTTTTTATTGCTTCCGCGACTGCGCCGACGGTATTTTCACATCCTGTGTCAACCCTGACGTGAAGACGACGGTTAGGCTCGGCTTTTTCCGGCCGGCCCCTGCCCGTTCGTGGACTCCGTACGTCCCAGGGAATTTCCAATCTGTTGACCCTCTTTTCCAGGATGAAGCATGGCCAAAGCGAAGCCCGGTGCCAAAGCAAAGACCGGCGCGAAGGCGAAATCCGGCGCCAACGCGAAATCCGGTAGCAAGGCGACGACCAGTGCTAGGGCGGTGGCATCCGCGCCGGGGGCGGGAGTTCCCCTGGCACAACCTTGTGACTTCTGCGTGGTACTGACCCTATCCCCGGATGCCCAACCCGAGGCCGCCCTCCGCGCCCTCCAAAGAAACGCGCGTGCCAACCAAGGTGCTCTCAGCGCGCCGCTAGCGGGCACGGACCCGGAAGTCGCGCGGGCGGTGGTTCAGGCGTCTAAAAAATGGGCGAAGAACGACACCATCACCATCGGGTTTATGAACGGCACCGCGTCGGATCGGGACTTTGTGGAGAAGGTGTGCCGGGAGTGGTTTGACGGCGTCGAGACGGACCTCCAGCTGGATTTCGGCCGGTCCCCGGGAGGCGCCAATGTCCGGATCGAGTTCGTGCCGAACGGCCCGAACCAGTCCGCCATCGGTCTGGACGCGGAATCGCCGCAGTTCGCCGGTAAGTCCACCATGACGCTCGGCTTCATCCCCAGTTCCAGTAACCTTCCCGAGAAGGAGAAACGGCGGCTCACCCTCCACGAGTTCGGCCACGTCCTGGGCTTCCTCCACGAGCACCAGCGCTCCGACCGGCCGTTCACGCTCAACATGCAGGTGCTGCGGAACACGTTCGGTGTGTCGCCAAATTTCTGGAATGACGACCAGATCAACTTCAACATCACCAACACGTTTCAACTCGACAGCAGCAATTTCCTGACGACCGAGTTCGACCACAACTCCATCATGGCCTACTTCATCCCGGCGGCGGCGGCGAGCGACGGCATTGGCACGCCGATCAATAACGACCTGTCCGACGACGACCGGAAAATGCTGAAGCTGGTGTACGGCAAGGGGAACGGGCAGACCCAGGTCACCCCCCTGAGCAAGAAAGACTTGCCTCTGGGCGCGACCTCGCCCACCCAGGTGTCTCTGAAAGCCGGCCAGGTACAGCCCCTGACCCTGACGATTCCCAAGGCCCGCATGTATCAAATCCGAACGGTCGGCGACAAGCACACTGACCTGGAGGTCTTCGGGCCGGATAACGACAGCGCGTCGATCGGTCGAGGCGTTCTGGATTTGGAGAGTTTCAACATGGTGGCCAATCTGTTTCTGGAACCCGGCGCCTACCTCGTCAAGGCCGCGCTCAAGAGTCAGACGGAGAGCGGCGACTTCGGCGTGACCGCCAAGCTGCTGTCCTGAGGCCGTTCCCCAGCGGCCTCAACAGAGAGTACGTATTATTCCCCGCCCCGGCCCTCCCACCGGGGCGGGGCGGGGGCCGCCAACCCACTTGCCAGTGTGCCGCCCTCAGCCGCCTTTGCCAGTTCTGCCGCAAGCCCGGTTTTCACCGGCACTATGGAAATTGACCAAACTTCGGCGCGGTGGATAGTCGAAAAGAAGAAAGCCCGCCGCAGCCGGCTTTGGTGTCGGCCCGCGTTGCCGGGTTCCTTCCCCACCCAGTCGAAGGATCGACCCCATGCGTGCCCCGCGCGCGTTCACCTTTGTGGCGGCAGGCCTAGGCCTGCTGCTGGCCCACACCGGTAGTCACGGCCACCCGCCCCAGGATCCCTGTATCACCCCGTGCCAACCGGTTACCGTTAACGCCCCACCGCCCAAGGTGGTGGTCCACCTCTCGCCGCCCGAGGTTGTCATCAAATCGGACTGCGACTGCTGCACCAAGCCCGCGCCCCGCTGTGCCCCTTGCTGCGCTCAACCGGCCGCCCCCTACTACCCTGCGGCTCCGATGGCGTACTACCCGATGGCCGCGGCGCCGACCATGACCATGATGCCCATGGCCTCGTACACCTACGCCGCGCCCATGCAGTCCGCTCCGATGATGATGCAGTCCGCCCCGATGATGACGCAGGCGGCCCCGGTCATGTCGCCAATGTACTCCGCTCCGGTGATGGCGGCCCCCACCATGGTTCAGGCTGCCGCCCTGACGTACCCCGCGGCTGCCCCCACCTTCAACGCGCCGGCCGCACCCGTGATGATGCCGTCCTCCCCGAGCATGCCAGCGTCGCCGTTCTGTGGGTCCGGCTTCTCCAGCCCGTTCAACTCGTCGTCGGCCAGTTCCGCGGCCACGCTGGCCGGCATGAAGGCGTTTCACGAGACGAACCTGAAGAACCAACTCAACGCCCTGGAGGACACGCGCCGGACCCTGGAGTTCCAGATGTCGATGGTCAACCCCAATCTGTCCGGTTCGCCGACAGTGGGCAAGGCGGCCGCGCCACGGCAGACCGGTACTGACGATGCCACAACCCGTAAAATCAACGAGATTGAAACGACCATTCATCGCCTCATGGGCATCATCGAAACCCACGCCGACACCCTGAAAAGTCACCAGAATCGCCTGAAGGAACTGGATAAAAAATCTGGAGGCTCTTGAGTCCTTCGGGGGCCGCGAAGGCGGGGCGAGCCGTCACGGACACTTGATGAAGCCCTGCCGCGCGGATTCCCGCACGGCAGAGGTGGCGAACTGGGGGCGCGTGGCGCCCCCTCTTTTTTTCCGACGTTGGCGGGCCGCGCTCGCTTTCACCGTCACGGACAAACCGCGCGGGGTTGTCGATCTTCTCAAGCGTACCGAAGAAACCGACGATAACGGAGTTAAGGCGAACAACGGTTTTTGCCACCCGGACTGCCGGGCTGGCGCTTACCATTACGGGGAGAGTCACATGCGTCCATGGGTCGCCTTACCCATTCTTGTGTTCGGGCTGGGCTGTCACCAGTGCTGTACTCTCCCCCCCGAATGTTGCCCGCCCAAGACGTGTGATTCCTGCTGCGGCCCCTGGGGGACGACACCGCCAGGCTTGCCCCAGCAGGCGCCGCAGCCGTGCCCTCAGCCCGCGCCGCCGGTTGCCGTACCAAAACGGCCTGTGACAGCGGAGGTACAGCAAGCGCCGCCCTGCCCGCCGCGGGTGAAGCTGTTGCCGCCGGACGTGGAAGTCAAGGGTCAGGAGGTGATCCACGTCAACGTTCCCCCGCAAAAGGTGTACCTGACGCCCCAGCAACTGGCCGCCCACCTGCCGCCTCAGCAGGCTCCGGCTTACCAGGCGCCGCAGATGATGACGCCGATGGCCCCGACGATGATGATGCCTGCGGCCGCGCCGATGCAGATGGCCAGTTCCACGGTGGAGTCGGTGCCGAGCAACCGGGCCACACCGGCTCTGGGCATTGACTGGGTTAAGATACGCATCCCCGTCCTGCGCCTGTTCGCCATCCCCAACCAGGAACAGGTCACGGTCACCATGCGTCAGTCAACGACGTCGCAGAGCCCCGTCCTGGCCGCCCCGATGGTCCAACAGGCTACCATGTACCAGGCAGCCCCCGTGATGCAGGCGCCGATGATGCAGGCCCCTGTCATGCAAGCGCCGGTGATGCAGGCCCCTGTCATGCAGGCGCCGGTGATGCAGGCGCCCGTGATGCAGGCCCCTGTCATGCAGGCGCCCGTGATGCAGGCGCCCGTGATGCAGGCGCCCGTGATGCAGGCGCCCGTGATGCAGGCCCCTGTCATGCAGGCGCCCATGATGCAGGCGCCCATGCAAATGGCTCCCGCGGCGCCACAGCAGCAGGCCCCGATGGCCTGCCCGCCGTGTCCACCCTGCCCGCCGTGCCCGCCCAGTGCGTCGCCCGAGGACCTCCAGCGACTCAACCAACAGCTTCAGACGCTACAACAGATGCTCCAGCAACGGACGCAACAGAACCCCTGTCCGCCGCCGTGTCCGCCGCCCTGCCAGTGATGAGCTCGACCGGACAACAGCGGACCCCGTTGACGTTTCGTGCTCCCGCAGCGCGAAACGTCAACGGGGTCCGCTGTTATCCAGCCGCTTTTATTTACGGACGCTGAGCAGGATCGGCGGGCTGGCGTAACTGACCTTCACCACAAAGTTGATCGATACGTGCGCCAGCACGCTGATCGCACGTGCTCGATGGGGCCGTGTTGGGAGCGCACTTCAGGACGATATGGCCCTTGCTGCCGCCGCCCAGCAGCGTCTTGCTCTTGCCCGCCACCACGGTCACGCCCGGCGGCAGCCCCTGCACGTCGATTTTCACCGGCCTTGTCCGGGTCGCAGCGTGAAGTCCGGCCAGACGAAATCCGCCTCGACGTGGTAGACGAAGTGGTCGCCGCCCTTCGGCATCACTTCTTGGTCTTCTGCACGGTCATGGCCTGGATGCGATGCCGTTCAAAGTCGGTGTAATAACGGATGGTGACGGTGTCGCCTTTTTTCAGCGTCTTGATCTTCGCGATGGTGGCGTCCCAGTGCTCCTTCGGGTAGGTGGCGGCGAAGCCCTCGGGCGGTCCGTTCTTCGGCTTGATTTCGACCCACCACTGGTGCGTGGCGAGCACCTTGCCCGTCATCACGCCCATGTTGTTCGGGCTGTTCGGGTTTTTCGTGCCGGTGCGCACGATGCTGGTGAGCTGCTGCTTGTCGCCGGTCATCTTGTAGGTCAGGCGGACCCGCGCCACCGTGAAGATGCCGTCCACCGCCTTGAGCAGTTTCTTGTCGGCGCGGTCGAAAATGTAGGTGGCCGGCTCCTCCTTGCCGTCGAGTTTCACCTTGATCCAGTTGTCGCGCTTGTCGAGCACGATGCCGGAGACGGGGGCGCCAGGCTTCGGTTGCCCAGCCTTGCCGCCGGTGCCGCCGGCTTCCGTCCAGCCGACCGCAACGAGGCCGAACAGCCCCAGCAAACCGAGCCAGAAAAGACGCCGTGCCATGATCCTTCCTCCAATCGATGTAAGGCGAGCGTACTACTTCTTGCCGACACAGGTCAGACTTTTTGGGCCGCGCAGGAAAATCCTACCGTCCGAAACCGCTGCGGACGGGCCGGAAAGCGTCCACTCATTCCGCTCGCCTTCGCCCAGGTCGTTGCGGGCCAGCACCTCCAGTTTCGGCCCGGCCTTGAGGACGCAACTCTTGCCGGAGCTGGCGAAGTAAATCCGTCCGTCCTTGGTGGCGATCGGGCTGGGGAAGGTCGGAATGCCCTCCACCGGCTCCTCGTACACCAACCGGCCGTCGGCCACCGTCCAGCAGCGAACGGTGCCGGGCGGCGACGCGCGGTACAGATAGTCGCCGACGATCACGGGCGAGCCGAAGCCCTTGGGGCTCGTGGCATGTCGCCACTTCACGTGCGTCTTGCTAACGTCGCCAGTACCGGTGGGGTCGATGGCCAGGGTTTCGCCCCCCTCGCCGCTGGCGATGACCAGGCCGGCGCCGGCGACCAGCGACGCATAACGGTTGCCACGCCACTTGCACCACCAAACATCCTTGCCGGTCTTCGCGTCCAGGGCCACCACGCCGCCCTCACTGGCGACCACGATCTGCGGCCGGTCCTTCGCGATCACCAGCAGCGGCGAGCTGTTGTGCGCCCGGTCGTGCTGCTTGCGCCGCGCCTCCCACTTGACCGCGCCCGTCTTCGTGTCCAGCGCCCGCAGCCAGAATTCGCTGCTCACGTCGATGAAGAGGAAGAGGGTGTCCTCGTACAGAATTGGGCTGCTGCTGAGCCATTCGGCCTTGGCCGGGCCGGGCAGTGTCTTCTGCCAGAGGCGGTTGCCGTCCAGGTCCAGCGCCGCCACGGTGGCCGAGCCGAACAGGGCGAACAGCCGTTTGCCGTCGGTGACCGGCGTCGCCGCGGTGAAGCTGAACTCGGTGTCCCACGAACCGGGCTCGATGTCGGTTTGCCAGCGTTTGGTGCCGTCGGCCGCCCGGTAACAGGCGACGCGGTGCAGGTGATTGGCCGCGGAGCGCTCCGGTCCCTTCTGGACTTTGCGCACCGAGGCGCTGAGGAACACGCGCTCATCCCAGACGATCGGGCTGGAGTGGCCGAAGTCCGCGGGCACTTTCCACAGCACGTGCTGGCGCGTCTTGCCGTCCCAGGTGAGCGGCAGGTCCGTCTCGTCGGTGTGGCCCGAGCGCTGCGGGCCGCGCCACTGCGGCCAGTTGCCCGCCCAGCACAGGCCGGCGGAGAGGAGCAGCGCCGCACCGCAGCAGACGGCCAGCAACCGGTGAGTCTTCGTGAGCATCATGGCAATTCCTTGTAACGAATCCGGCGAAACTCAAACTTGCCGATCTCGGATTGCAGGCCGATGGTGCCGGTGGCCGGCACTTTCATGGCCTTGCCGACCTGCTCACCGTTGCACTTGCAGACGGCCTCGGTGCCGCGCAGGGTGATGTCGATCTCGTTCCAGTCACCGGGCTTGAAGTGCTTGAGCTTGCGGAATACGCCCGTCAAGCCGCCCTCGGTGACCGCGTCCAGTTGCAACTGCGGGCCGCGGATGTAGATGCCGCTGTTGTTCTTCTTGTTGTCCGTGCTGGTGCGAAACTCCAGCTTGAACTGGAAGTCCTTGTTGAACTGCCGCGCGGTGTACAGGGCCATGATGCGCTTGCCGCTGGCGACGATGACGCCGTCGCTGACCGCGAAGACCTGGTCCTTGGTGGTCGTCTTGCCGTCGAGTTTTTCGATGATTGGCTTCTTCGTCACCGGCACCGGGCCGTACTCCCAGCCGGTCAGGTCCTTGCCGTTGAACAGGTTCGTGTAGCCGTCTTCGGCGGGATTTTGGGCGGCGCTGACCAGGGCAGTCAGGCCGGTAACGAGCAGGGTGCAGAGAAAGCGGTACATGGTGGGATCTCGGTAGGGGACAAACACGGTCTACAGTTGCAGGTCTTCCGGCCTGTCCAGTTGCGTAACCTGGGCGGCGGCGAACAGGGTGACGGCGAGACTGGCTGTGAGAGAGCGCATCGTCACGGTCATGAGTCCTCGGTAGGCGGGCCGGCGCGGCGGCTCGGTGGCAGGTCGGTGAGCAGGGGAACTGGTTCTATGGTGCGAACTGGGCGCGGGAATGTCAAGAAAAAGGCGGCGGGAATTCAAGGGCGGCGGTGCTGGTTTCTGGACGGAGCCCGAGCGCCCGCGCGGGACTTGCTTGGCCGCGCGCTGGCGCTTGGGCTCCGTCCTACCACGAAAATCCAGGGCGCTGCCGCCTGAGCCCGCCGACCGCGCCGGCAAATCCGTGCTAGACTTTTGCAAGGGACGGTGCAACCGCCGGGTTCGGGGTACGGCCATGTCCATGTCGAGTGTGCCGGGTTGGATCGGTCGGGCCTGTCGTCTGGCGGCGTTGACCATTCCGGTCCTCGCGGCCCTCGCGGGCAGCACGCTACTGGTCGCGCTGCCGCTGGCCTGGGCCACCGGCGGCGACGTTATCGAACCGGGCCATCTGCTCGCGGGCATCGTCTGCGGCCTGGCCGTCTGGCTGTCGGTCACTACCTTCCACCTCAAGGGACAAACGATCACGGTGCCTTTCCAGGATCGCCACGCCTTCGCGGAGCGCCTGGTCGCCCAGCTGCAGGATCTGGGCTACGAGGTCCGTCGCGCGGGGCCGGACCTGCTGGTGTCGCGGCCGACGTTCTGGTCGCTGCTGCTGGGCGGCGGCTTGCAGGTGCGCTTGCTGGCCGAGACGGCCCAGATCACCGGGCCGAAGCTGTTCGTGACCATTCTGCGGCGGCGGTTGCGGGTGGCGGCGCACCTGGACCGCGTTCACCAGGCGTTTAACGCCGCCCGGCAGCGCCAGAACGAGCGCCTGCTCAAGCGCGTGCAGCTCAGCCTGCGGTTCGCGCCGGATCAGTGGGCTGCGGTCGCCGCCAGCATCGTGGACCTGCTGCGGCTCAGTGGTGCCGACGTGCTCTGCGACCTGCACCTGCTGGTCGGCAACGACACCGGCGTTCCCGAGGGCCTCATCGACGGCCCGGTGCGCGACTGGCTGCAGAAGCACGCCCTGCAATTCGAAATTCACAAGGATTTGCCGCAGTGGGAGGAGCCCGGTTGGCGGCACACCCTGACCGGCGGCCACGGCGACACGCCCGTGTGCCGGCCCGCCGATTTCGAGTCGGCCTGACGCATCGGCGGCCGAGGCGCTATGGCAAGCTGGAAAGCCTGCCCCACGAAAGCGGGCCGTTCCCCGGAAGCGGCCTGGGCGGTGTAATAGAGGTAGTGCCAGGGAGGGCTTTCATCTCCTGGACGTGGGGAAGGACAACGGGGTCAGGTTAATTGAGAGCGGTTCACACTTGGTTTGCGCACAGCCTGTGGGACGGCTCTCCAGAGCCGTCCTTGTCTCGGAGACGGCTCTGGAGAGCCGTCCTACGGGGCGTGATCCACGCGGCTGTGAATCGCTCTGGAGCGGTTCGCGCACGGTTTGCACACGAGTGGGCGGCGGGCACGGGCTGACCACCAGCGGCCTGCACTGCCACAGCAAGGGGGCCAAGGGGGCCAAGGGGGCCAACTTTTTCACACGTCGAGAATCGGCCCCTAACTCCGTGGGGATGGCACGGCGCGACAACCACTGGCGGCGGTTGCCACAGCAAGGACGCCAAGAACGCCAACTTTTTTGCATGTCGAGATTCGGCGCCGGGGAGCGCCGTCCTGCCATTCGTGGTCCACGCGACTGTGAACTGCTCTAATTAACGGCTTTCGGGATAAATCAAGAGGAACAAGTTCGCCAACTCCTGGACCAGCTGGCTGCCGGCCGTGCGGCCTCGTCGCGCAAGCCCCGACGGAAGAAGTGACAGATTTTCCCTCAACCCGCCGCTCGCCAGGTTCGACCATGCGGCGGCTGAGTTGAAAACGGCCCTTCCAGACGAAGGAGACGTGGCGAACGATGGC
This sequence comes from uncultured Gemmataceae bacterium, assembly GCA_963750165.1. Lineage (GTDB taxonomy): Bacteria > Planctomycetota > Planctomycetia > Gemmatales > Gemmataceae > CAVVPN01. Next base: position 1,251,259 of record CAVVPN010000004.1, read on the forward strand.
ACAACCCCGGCACAAGCGCGTGCTGTTCCTTTGCACCGGCAACTACTACCGCAGTCGGTTCGCCGAAGTCCTGTTCAATTCGGTGGCCGGCAAGATGGGCCTGCCCTGGCGAGCGTCGTCCCGGGGGCTGGCGCTGGAGCGGGCGCCGGCAACATTGGCCCGATGGCGGTGGCGGCGGTCCAGGCGCTGGAGGCGCTGGGCGTCCGAGCCCCGGATGCCGTGACGCGCTTGCCGGCGCAGGTAACGCTGGAAGATTTGGCAGCGGCGGATCGGGTGGTCGCTCTGAAGGAGGCCGAACACCTGCCACTCCTCCAAGAGCGGTTCCCGACCTGGGCCGAGAAGGTCGAGTGCTGGCACGTCGATGACGCACCGGAAGTCCTGGGCCTCATCGAGCGAGAAATCATGGGCCTCGTCGCGCGCCTCCTCGGCGGAGGTGAGCGCCAGGACCGTCAACCGACCGCGGCCGTCGCCACGGAACGGCCCGGCGCCGCGGAGCCGGCCAGGAAGCCGCGGATCGTGAAAGTCGGGCGGGAGACGGCGGGCCGGCGAGGGAAAGGCGTGACCACGGTGTTCGACGCGCCCCTGGATGAAACCGGCCTGAAGGAACTCGCCGCCCTGCTCAAGCAGCGCTGCGGTACGGGCGGGACGGTCAAGGATGGGCGCATCGAAATCCAGGGCGATCAGCGGGAACGCATCGTCGCCGAACTGGAGAAGCTGGGCTACAAGGTCAAGCGCGTCGGAGGCTGACCGTGGCGCGCCGGCAGCCGGCGCGCCGCGGTGGTGGTCAGCGGCTGACGCTCGACGGCATGGTCGGCACCGGCACGGCCTGCGGCGGCATCGTCTGCAGGCGCGGCGTCGGCGATGGCGAGCCGGGGAACGGACCCGTCTCCAGAGGCACCCCTGGTTGCGGCACCAGCGGCGGCTGTGCGTACTCGGCGCCGGGGGACGAATACACTCCCAGTTCGCCACCGCCGCAACAGCAGCCGGGCGTCGCGGCCGGCACCGGACTGCCGCAGCACCCCCCGGGCCGACTGCAGAACAGGTTGCAAAAGCCGTTGCAACCGCTGGTGAAACTCAGGCTGCCCGCCACAACGAGCGCAGCCAGACGTGTGCGGAACATAGTTGGTTCCTTTGCGGTGAAAGAGCCGAACGCTTGCGCGACGGTTGCGACAGGACAGGGGACAGGGTTTCCACCCCCATTTCACTTCGGGCTCACGCCCCCTGCTACCAGATCATGCGCCACGCCCCCGGCGCGGGCAAACCGGTCTACAGCAAATTCCCGTGCGATTGCGGATGGCGGCTGGCGGATTGCGGATTGGCGGCGGAAGGCGCAACGCTGGTAAAAAGCGTCAGGTCGGAGCCCGAGCGCCAGCGCGGCGCCCGCGCTGGCGCTCGGGCTCCGACCCGTGTAAGCCGCCAGCCGCAGAAAAAGAACGCAAAAGCCGGCGCGGACCTAAATCCGCGCCGGCCTTGCTTCAATCCGCCAGCCGCTAGAGCGGCTTGCGGTTGGGTGTAGCGGTCAGGGGTAGGTGCCGCGAGCCGAGCGGCACCCAGCGCGGGTCCGGCTCGGCTCGCCGGACCTACCCCCAGCGCCGCCAGTCCCAGTAGGTGCCGCGAGCCGAGCGGCACCCAGCGCGGGTCCGGCTCGGCTCGCCGGACCTACTACACGCTACACGCACCTGCAATCCGCTCTAGCCGCCATCAACCGGCCTTCTTCTTGCCGTTGCCCTGCGCGATGCGGATCTGGCCGCGCAGATACCCCAGCGCGATGTCCAGCTGGCGGTCCCGGAACTCCGGCCGTGTCTCCCGCGGCCGGTCGGGTCGATGTATGATTTCCTGGTCTCGTTGCGAGTCCTGCAGGTCGTTTAGCTCCTTGATGCTGAGCTTCAGGTTGTAGCCCTTGTTGGGCGTGACGCCCCACTCGTCCTCGTCCTTGCCGGACGTGCTGGCCTTGTTCAGGTTGCGGCCGTTGGGCCGCCAGAACGTGGCCGTCGTCACCTTCAGTGCCGCGTTGCCGCCCTGTGTCTCGAACGGCAGGATCGTCTGCACACTGCCCTTGCCGTAACTGCGCGAGCCCATGACCACCGCCCGGTTGTGGTCCTGCAGACACGCGGCCACGATCTCGCTGCCGCTGGCGCTGAAGCCGTTCACCAGGCACACCATCGGGAAGACCGTGTAACTGCCGTCACTCTTGCCCACGTAGGACGTCTCCGGGCCGTTGCGCGGCTTGATCGTCACGATCATACCGTCATCAATAAACAGGTCGGAAATCTTCACCGCACTGTCGAGCAGGCCGCCCGGGTTGAAGCGCAGGTCGAGAACGAAGCCCTTGATGCCGATCTTGCTCAGCCGCTTCATCACCAGTTCGAGGTCGCGCGCCGTGCTCCGCGCGAACTGCGTCAGCCGCACGTAGCAAATCTTGTTCTCCGGATCGATCACGTAGTCCCAGCTGTCATCCTGGTTGCGCTTGAAGCCGACCACGCTTTCCAGTTCCACGCGGCCGCGGATCAGGTTGAACTCCAGCGGCTTCTCCGAGCCCTCACGCTCGACAATCAACTTGATCCGGGTGCCGGCGTCGCCCAGAATCTTCTTGACCGCGTCCTCGGTGCTCATGCCCTTGGTGGAAATCACCTCCGGCACCGCGAACTGCTTGCCGTGCTCGTCGTTCTCGCGGATGATCGTGGTGATGATGTCGCCGGCGTACATCTTGGCCTTGTAGGCCGGGCTGCCCATGATCGGCGTCACCACCTGCAACATGTCCTTGGTGAAATTCTTGCGAATCTGCACGCCGATGCCCGAGAAGTTGCCGAACAGAATGCCCTGGCTCTTGCGCACCTCCTCGGGGTCACTGTAGTCGGTGTGGCGGTCCAGCTTGCCCAACATCGAGTGCAGCGTCAGCGTTACGTCCTTGCCGTCTTCCAGATCCTCGCGCTTGCCGAGGTTGCGCCGCGCATCGGTCAGCAACTTGAGCAGGTCCGCCGGCTGCATGCCCTTGGCGTTGTCCAGCCGCTCCTTGATGCTCGGCGGCGTCACCGCCTCGATGCGCTTGTACAGGCCCTTGATGCCGTTCTCGACCATCTGGCCCTGGTTGAGTTCCTTGAAGTAATTGCGCTTCACCACGTCCGCGGCTTCCATCACCGTGCGGGCGAACTTGCCGGCCTCGGCCTCGGTCATGCGGGTGCTGGCCCGGATGTCGGCCCGCTCCTTGTTGAACGCGGCCAGGGTGATCTTGTCGTCGGCCAGCTTCTGGTACGCCTTGCGCAGGCTCTGCTGGGCCTCCAGCTTCGGCATGCGCGTCAGCAGGGCGCGGCCCTCTTCCTGCACGTCTTTCGGGAGTTTCGCCTTGTCGGCGAGCTTCTCGAAGGCGGCGACGCGCGCGGCGGTCTTCTTCGTGACGGCGGGGTTGAGGTCGATGACGAAGTTGCTGGACTGGCCCTCCAGGACGATGGCCTGCTGGGCCTTCTCCTCGTTGGTCTTGCCGATTTTGCGGTTCAGTTCGCCCACCTGCTTGCGGACATACTTGGCCAGTTCGTCCACGGTCACCAAGCCATCGGATTCATAGCCCTCGGTGTCGGCCTTGCCCTTGAGGCCGTCGATGACCACGTGCGCGAAGACGCCGTGATCCTTCAACTTCAGCGACGGCTTGAGGCCGTTGTTGGCCAGGAAGACGACACGGCTGGCGATCGGGGCCTTCTCATCTTCCTTGCCCATGAACTCCTTGTAGAAGTTGCCCAGATTGGGGTCCGGGGCGGTTTCCTTGGCGCCGAGGTTGAAGCCGCGGAAGTTCACGTCCAGGAAGGCGACGAAGCGCTGACTCTTGAGCTTTTCCAGGGCGTGCTCGATCTCGGCGCTGAGCACGGCGTTCTCGGAGCGGTCCTTGAAGGTGGAGTCGGCGGCGAAGTAGACGGCCTTGTTGGCCAGCGGAGCGCCCTGGCCGAAGAAGGCGAAGATTGCCAGGTCGTCCTTCTTGGCTTTGCTGCCGAGCCACTGCACGGCCTTGACGATGTTGGCCTTGGTGGCTTTTTCGCTGGGGCGCTTGTCGTCCGGAGTGCCGAGTAGCAGCTTGATGTGCTTGGCGTCCGCGCCGAGGTAGTCCTTGTTGACGAAGATGTCGTAAAGGGCCTTGGCGTCTGCCTCGGCGAGGGGGCGGGGGGTGATCTGCGGGTCGGCGTATTTGCTGACGCCGACGATGACAATGTAGGGCTGATGCGGTTCGTCCGCGGCGGCCGCGGTGGGCCGGCCGAACAGGGCGGCCACCACGACCGCGACGAACAACCCCAGGAACTTGGCCTTGGTCATGAAAACGATCCTTTCGTCTTGGATGGGAGGGTCGGTCCTGGGCGGGGCGTCCGAGGGTGCAAAGCTTGTGACGGTGGGACCGATCCCTGTCATGCTCCATCTGCCATTCTGACTAACCCGCCAGGACAGTCAATGGAGATTCGGCGAAGTGGACCGGGGATGGGATGAACGCCCGTGCGGCGGTGGTGGACGCCAGTTACGGAATCGCGAGTCCGAGCCCGAGCGCCAGCGCGGGGCCCCGCGCTGGCGCTCGGGCTCGGACTCGAAACAAGAACCATCAGCGCTTATGCCCGCGGCTTCGGGCCGGGCACCTCGAAGACCACCGCACCCCACGCCGGCAGGTCCACCAGCAGGCCGCGCGTCTGCAGTTCGCTGTCCGGCTGATAGACCATGCCGGTCAACAGCTCGCGCCACGGCTTGCCGCCCACGTCGGTCCAGGGCGACGCCACGTATCCCTTGCCCGGCTCCGCCGCGTAGTTGACGGCCGCCAGCAACCGCCGGCCTGCACCCTCCCAGCAGAACGCCACCAGCTGGTTGAACGACCGGTTCTCCGGCCACACCGGCGCCGCCTCCAGCAGTCGCCAGTTACCGCAGCGCACCTCCGGCCGCCGCAGCAACTCCAGCACGCGCCGGTAAATCGCCTCGACCTCCGGGTCCGGCGCCTCCGGTGGGCGGCGCCGCACGTGCAGCGACGCCTTCCGTCGCCGACCCTCCAGTTCGCCCTCGTGGAAGAAGCGCATCCCCGGCACCAGAAACGTCAGCAGCGCCGCCGCCTGGTGCGCCGCCGGCGTATACAGCGTCGCGACCCGCGGCTCGTCGTGGTTCTCCAGGAAGCGGACGCTGCGCCGCTGGAATTCCGGATCCGCGTGCAGGTGGCCGCGCACCGCCGCCGGGTCGCGGGCTGCAAGCCGGTCGTAGTGCCGCTTGTCGTAAGTGTAGTCGAAGCCGCGCTGTTGCAGCGTCCACTCCATGTCCCAGTACACCTCTGCCACGAACAGAAACTTCGGTGCGTACTGCAACACCCGACTGATGGCCTCGGGCCAGAACGGCGTGTCCACCGGCGGCGAGCCATCGCGCGGCCGCGAACGCTCGCCCCAGATTTGCAGGATGATCTCTGTTAACAGCAGCATCGCCATGTCGCAGCGAACGCCGTCGCACAGGTCCATCAGTTTCGTCAGCTCCTCCATCATCGCCTCGCGCAACACGGCATGGCGGTAGTTGAGCTGCAGCGTGTCCTGCCAGGCCGGGAAGTACGGATCACGGCCGTGGGCGATCACCACCGGGCCGCGCTGTGACATCACCAACCGGTAGTTGTCCGGCTCGCGCTGCAGGTCGGCCTGGTCGCCCAGGATGTAATACTCTGGATATTCCGTGGCCCAGCGGTGATCGACCGCGGTGTGGTTGCCCACGAAGTCCAGCAACAACCGTACACCACGCTTCGCCAGTCGATCGCGGAACGCTTGCAGCGCCGCGTTGCCGCCGAAGTCGGTGTGGACGGTGTAGCTCCGCACGGCGAACGGCGAGCCGCACACGTCGTCGTCGGTGAAGTTCGGCAGGGCAGCCTGCATGTCGCGCCACCACTCGGGATGGCTCAGCGACACTTTGCGGCCCGCCGGCCCCGTCTGCCAGATGCCGAGCAGATACACCCAGTCGAAGCCGCGCGCCGCGACCTGGTCGAGGTAGGCGTCCGGCACGTCGGCCAGGGTGGCGGGCCGGCCGCACTGCTGGGCCAGGTCCGCCAGCCAGACGCGGGTGTTGATTTCCAGGAGCGCTGGGTAGGGAGCGTTCGCCATGTGCTCGCCGCGGCGTACCGGGGGACCGCGGCCCTTTCGCCTCATCGGTGTGTATGGTCGCGCCGCGGCGGTTCGCCGCGACGGCCTCAAATTCCGTCTGCGCGGTACTATATGGCTGCCACGTCGGGAAGCAATCAGTCGCACCGCGGCCAGGCTCAGGTGTTCAATGGATCGTGAACGGCACACGCTTTGCCCCTGGAGGAGATGAAGCAACAAATGGGGAGCGCCTGGAGCGGCCCCAACCGAACCCAACCACTCACGAGGGGTGGCATCATGAACTCCGAAACGAGTGGCCCTCCGGCGTGCGCCGCGGCGGGTTCTGATCGTTGAGGATAACCCTGACTGCCGGGAATCCCTGCGTATCTTGCTGACGCTGATGGGCTACCGGGTGGAGACGGCCGCGGATGGGTTGGAGGGGGTGCGCCAGGGCCTGGCGTCGCCCCCGGATGTGGCGGTGGTGGATCTGGGGCTGCCCGGGCTGGACGGTTTCACGGTCGGCCGGCGGCTGCGCGAGGCGCTGGGGCCGGGCCTGGCCCTGATCGCCCTGACGGGCTACGGCGACCCGGAGACGACGCGTGCGGTGGCCGCGGCGGGTTTCGACGAACACCTGGTCAAGCCGCTGAAACTGGATCGGCTGGCGCCGTGGCTGGAGGGACGGGCGGACAACCGCGCAACATTGAGAACTGAATAGAGCCCTGTGCGGGCAACCGATTCACGATTTCAAGATTTGCTGATCGAGCCACCCGCGCAGATCCTCGTCGCTGAGGCGCGTCGGCAGTTCGCAGCCGTGGACCCAACCGCCCGATTCGGGCTGCAGGCGAACCACCTTGACCAGCAGTGTCCGGGGGCCATGCGTCAGCGGTTCGATCACCAGCAGCGTGCCTGAGGGAAACGGCGTCTCCAGGAACAGCCCGACACCTGCTTCCGACAGATCACGGACGGTGACGAACACCTCCTCCGCCTCGCCCTCCAGGCGGGCAAATGCCGGCCGATTGCACAGCACCCGACCACAGGCGCGCCGCTCCACATGGACCGTGGCGGTGCCCACCTGGCCCTGGGCCTCGCGCTCAACGGCGTGAATCAGGCGCGCCTTGCCCTGCCGCTTGGCCCGGTACATCAGCGCATCGACCCGTTGGACCATCACGTCCACCTCCCAGGCCGGCCGCAGATACGTGATCGCGCCGATACTGATCGTCACCGGCCAGCCGTGCCGGGCCATCTCCTCGGCCAGGGTCGTCTGCACGCGCGTCAGCAGCACCACCGCACCGGGGCCGTCGGTCTCGGGCAGCAGCAGGCCGAATTCATCGCCGCCCAGTCGGGCCAGCAAGTCCGAAGACCGCAGGTGAGCCCGGGCCGTGCGCACCACGTGTAGCAGCGCCGCATCGCCGGCGGCGTGGCCCAGGCGGTCGTTCAGCTGCTTGAAGTTGTCCAGGTCGAGGTAGGCCAGCGTCAGCGGCCGGTCGGCACGAAAAGCCCGCTCCGCCTCGACAGCGGCGGTCTCGTAGAAGGTGCGGGCGTTGGCGGCGCCGGTGAGCGCGTCCGTCCGCGCCAGCCGATGCTCACGGAGCATGCCGGTGCGCAGCCGCGATACCAGGCTGGAGACCAGCACCAGCGTGGCGAAGCGCGTCAGGCCGTTCCAGCAGGCGATGTGGTTCGGCAGCGCCGGGTTTCCCAGCACATCGACCAGGTGCCAGGCGACCGAGCCGGCCAGCGCCAGCAAGATGCCGTGGGGGAACCCGCTCCACCAGGCGCAGCCCACCACCGGGATCAGGTAAAAGATGGTGAATGAGAGTTGCGGCCCCGTATGCCAGTCCAGCACGCCGATGAGCACGACCAGGAGCAGGCCGCCCAGGACCAGGCCGCCCTCCCGCAGGCCAGCGAGCAGCCGCGCCGCCCGCTGCGCTGGCGGGTTGCTGGCGGACACGACGGGCGGGGACGGGATAGTGGGCATCATGGGCTCACAGGGGTCAGGGAATGAACTCAGGCCACGGGCGCAAAATTCCTCATAACGGTATATACTTCACAACCGGCCTGCGGGTGTCCGATTCTGCCGCGGCATTCCCCCTTTTCGCAAAAACCCGCCACGCCTGGTTTGTGATCGGAGCCCGAGCGCCAGCGCGGGGCCAGCGCTGCCCCGCGCTGGCGCTCGGGCTCCGACCTCCCACGACAATTCAAGGCGCCGCCGCTGGACGGATTCCTGTTTCCTGTTTTGACCGGGGTACAAACTCGCGGTATGCTTCAAAAGACGCCCAAACTCCGTGACCGTCGCGACAGGGCAGGACGGTCACCCGTACCGGAGAATTGTTAGCGTGAACATGGGGCCATACGAACTGCTTGAGCAGATCGGACGCGGCGGCATGGGCAGCGTCTATCGGAGCCGGCACCGCCAGACCGGCCAGGTGGTCGCCGTCAAGGTCATGACCACCGAGGCTGCCAGCGACCGCGTGCTGCTGCAACGCTTCGAGCAGGAGTTTCGTGTGGCGGCCCGCCTGGACCACCCGCATATCGTTCGCGGTCTGGACTTCGGCGTGGAGGCCGGCCAACCCTACCTGGTAATGGAATACGTCCAGGGCCAGAACCTGACCCAGCGCGTCAAGGAACTGGGGCCGTGCCCGCAGGCCCTGGCGCTGCGATTGTTCCTGCAGCTCGCCGACGCCCTGGACACGGCCCACTGCCATCAGCTGATCCACCGCGACGTCAAGCCCGAGAACATCCTGCTGACGCCGGACGGTCGGGCCAAGCTCGGCGACCTCGGGCTCATCAAGGACCTCGGCAGCGAGGAGGCGAACGTCACGCGGTCGCGGACCTGCCTGGGCACGCTCGTCTTCATGTCCCCCGAGCAATTCGAGGACGCCAAGCGCGCCACCGCCCGCTCGGACATCTACAGCCTGGCGGCGACGCTGTACTACGCCCTGACCGGCCTGATGCCGTTCCAGGGCCGCGGCCAGTTAACCATTTTGAAGAAGAAGCTGCAGAGCGATTTTGTGCCGCCGGCGCGGGCGGTCCCGGACCTGCACCCGTTGGTGGATGCGATGATCTGCCGCGCCCTGGACCCGCGCCGAAGAAGCGGCCGGCGTCGTGCGAGGAGTTCGCGGCGCCGCTGCGCGAGGCCCTGCAGACCTGCGCGCCGACGGTGCGCGTGACGGCCGCCCCGGTCGCGCCGCCGCCGACGGAGGAGCGGCGGGGGAACCCGCGCTTCAAGTCGGAGCAGGAAGCGTCCTGCCGGCCCGTCCAGCAGAGCACCGCTTTGCCCTGGACCGCCACCATTGAGGATGCCTCGCTCACGGGCCTGCGGCTGCACATCAGCCGGCGCTTCGAGGCGGGCACGGTCCTGATCATTGAGGTCGCGGACGCGAACACGGCGGCGGTCGCGCAATGGCTCGCGCGGGTGTGCTGGGTGCGCGAGGTCGGTCCCAACCAGTGGGGGGTCGGCTGCCTCTTCAACCGCACGCTGACCGAGCACGAGTTGAATCAGCTGCTGGGCGGCACCTCCACGGTGGTCACGGCGCCGTCGTCGTCGGCGAACCCGCAAGCGCACTGACGCCACCGCCGTTACGGCTTGCTGGTGCGGTACGTCGCCAGACTGAGCGTCGGCCGCTCGCGGAACTGCTTGCAGCCCGAACACTCCACCGTCCGCTCCCACTGCGCCACCTCCTCCGCCTCGGTGAGTTGCCGCACGAACTCCGCGTAGCGCTCGGACGCCTTGCCGTTGAAGAAAATGAGTTGAATGGTGCCGTCACCGCCGACGTGGAAGCGCAGGCTGTAGGGCCGGAGCAATTCAACGCGCCGCGCCCGCACGCGCGACTCGGACCACCAGCCGGCGCCGGCGTGGGCCAGCACCTCAACGCGATCCAGCAGGACGGTGACCAGCAGGCGGAACTCGCGGATGCTCTCGCCATCGACGGGCAGGGGCGGGGCCTGGCCGCGGACGGTGCGACCCTCGACCCTGCCGCCCTGGTTCCAGGCGGCGATCCAGGCGTTGAGGCGACCCTGCCAGTCGGGCCGGGCATGGGCGGTGCGGACGAGGATGACCGGATCCTGATTGACCAGGGCCGATTCCAGCAGCGCATCGAAGGCGTCGGTGTCGGCGTAGTCCAGGGTGGTGGCGGCGAGTTCGGACGGCGGCGCTTCGCGGTAGGGGCGGGGCGGCTCGTGGCGACAGCTGAGCACGGCCGCCAGGGCCAGGGCGAACAACGGCGTGGCGCGCTTCATGGCCGGAGTCCCATTCGAGGTTTCCGTCAACTTGTTTCGGGGGGTGGGCTTATCGCACAGCGCCGATGGCGCGTCAAGATCGCTTCGCGGTGTCCGTGGTCCGTTACAAAGAAGCTGGGAAGTCCTCGGTGATTACCGGGACTGGAACCCTGCTGGCAACGGACCACGGACAACACTACCTTGATTCGCGACGGCCGCCCGACCTACAATGCCACAGTCATCACTGCCCCCAACCCGAGGCGCCGCCGATGCCGATTATCGAGGCCCACAACCTCACCAAAACCTACCGCGTCTATCAAAAGAAGGATGGGTTCCTGGGGGCGCTGCGCGGTCTCGTGCGCCGCCAGTACAAGGAAGTGCGCGCCGTCGAACACGTCAGCTTCAGCATCGAACCCGGCGACATGGTCGCGTTCCTCGGCCCGAACGGCGCCGGCAAGACCACGACGCTGAAAATGCTCTCCGGCCTTATCTACCCGACTGCCGGCAGCGCTCAGGTGCTCGGCTTCGTGCCGTGGGAGCGGCAGGACGCCTTCCGTCGTCGCTTCGCCCTGGTCATGGGGCAGAAGAATCAGCTGTGGTGGGACCTGCCCGCCGCCGACAGCTTTCAACTGCACCGCGAAATCTACTCACTCTCCCTGGCCGACTTCACGCGCACCCTCGGCGATCTGACCGAACTGTTTGACGTGAAGGAACTGACGCGCCAGCCGGTGCGCGAGCTGTCGCTGGGCGAGCGCATGAAGATGGAGTTGATCGCGGCGCTGCTGCATCAACCGCAATTGCTGCTGCTCGACGAGCCGACCATCGGCCTGGACGTGCTGGCGCAGGTAAAAATCCAGAAGTGCCTGAAGGAATACAACGCCCAGCGCGGCGTCACCATGCTGCTGACGAGCCATTACATGCGCGACGTGGAGGCGCTGTGCTCGCGTGTGCTGGTCATCACGCACGGCAAGGTCGTTTACGACGGGCCGCTGGCGCGGATCATCGAGCAGTTCGGCAGCGCCAAGCTGGTCAAGCTGCAGTTCGACGGCGCGACGACGCCCGACGGCCTGGAGCGCTTCGGCGAGGTGACGCGCCGCGAGGGCCCGGCTGCGGATTTGAAGGTGGACCGCAACCGCGTCGCGGACGTGCTGGGCGCCATTTTGAACCAGTACACCGTCGTGGACATGAGCGTGCAGGACCCGCCGCTCGACCAGGTGATCGCCCGTGTTTTTGAAGAAAGTCGAGCCCAGCATGAGTCCGAGCAACGCGCTGAGCTTGAGCGGCAGCCCGCTTAGGCGGTCGCTGCGCAAGTACTGGAACATCTTCCGCGCCGCCCTGGTCGAGCGCATGGCCTATCGCGGCGACTTCTTCCTGAGCACGCTGCTGCGCTTCCTGCCGCTGTTGACGACGCTGCTGCTCTGGCAGGCCGTCTACGCCAGCAACCCCGACAGCAAGCCGGGCGGCTTCGCGCTGGCGCAGATGATCGCGTATTTGCTGCTGGTGCAGATCAGCCGGCTGTTCTCCAGCATGCCGGGCCTGGCGCACGGCATCGCCCGCGACATCCGTGATGGCTCGCTCAAGAAATATCTGCTGCAACCGATCAACATGCTGGCGTATCTGCTGTCGTACCGGCTGGCGCACAAGGCGGCCTACATCGTTATGTCGGCGCTGCCGTACGCGCTGCTGTTCTTCCTGTGCCGGGACTATTTTACTACCTGGCAGCCGGTCGAAACCTATGTCGCCTACGCGGCGGCGCTGCTGCTTGGGTTTTTGATCGGTTTCTTCTTTGAAGCCAGCATCGGCATGATTGGCTTCTGGTTCCTGGAAGTGGGGTCGTTTCTCTACGTTGTGAACACGTTAAGTTTCTTCATCTCGGGTCATATGTTTCCGCTGGACCTGCTGCCGGAGCCGTGGGCGGATGTGCTGAAATGGCTGCCGTTCAAGTATCTGGCCTATTACCCGGCGATGATCTTCCTGGGCAAAATCCAGGGGCCGGCGCTGGTGGAGGGGCTGTTGATCGAAACGGTGTGGGCGGCGGTGTTCATCGGACTGGCGTGTCTGCTGTACCGCGTCGGACTGCGGCGCTACAGCGCCTACGGGGGCTGAGGCGATGGTGGGCACCCTGCGTTATTTGCGACTCTGGCTGGCGCTGTGCGCTTCGGCCTGGTGCGCGAGCTGGCCTTCCGCGCCAACTTCCTCGTCAAGGTATCGGTCGAGGTGATGTGGCTGGTCTTCCTGCTGATCTTCTATGAAACCATCTTCCGCTCGACGGCGGGCGCCGCAGTCGCGGGCTGGGCGGAACCGCAGTACATGTTCTTCGTCGGCTGTTACTTCGCGCTGGAGGGGTTGATTGAAACGCTGTTCATGAGCAACTGCGGCGAGTTCGCCGATTTGATCCGCAGCGGTGACCTCGACTTCGTGCTGCTGCAGCCGATCGACGAGCAGTTCCTGGTCAGCTGCCGCTACCTGGACTGGACCACCGTGCCCAACGTCTTCATGGGCGCTGGCGTCATGATCTACGGTCTGGTGAACATGGGCTGGCAGTTCGACGCCGGACGGGTCGCGCTGTTCCTGGTGATGTTCACCTGCGGTGTGGCACTGGCGTACAGTTTTTTGTTGCTGTTAACCTCGTCGTCGGTGTGGCTGGTGCGCAATCAGAGCCTGTACGAACTGTGGTGGCTGTTCACGACGCTGATGCGCTATCCACGCGAGATTTTCGAGCGCTCGTGGGCCATGCCGCTGGGCCGGCTGTTCACCTTCGTCATCCCGATCATGCTGATCGTCAACGTGCCGGCGAACGTCATGGTGGGGGTGCTGGAGCCGGGCTTCGTGGCGCTGGCGTTCGGCTTCACCGTGGTGCTGGTGGTGCTCAGCCGCAAGGTGTTCCGGGCGGCGCTGCGGCGCTACCGCAGCGCGAGCAGTTAAATCTGATTGTACTGGCAACCGCACCCGCATCGGATATACTTCTTTTACCCTCCCACCGTTGCCCCCCTGCGCTCATGCCTTGAGGAGAACCGCCGTGACCCCCACCCCGCACCACCGACACACCGCCGGCATCCACCGCCGTGAATTCCTGCAAGTCGGCTACTCCGCCGCGCTCGGCGTCGGCCTGTCCGCGCTGGCTTCACCACGGGCGGAGGGCGGGGCGCGCAGCCGAACCGCCGGCAAAAGTCCGTTCTCATTATCTGGCTCACCGGCGGCCCCAGCCATCACGACACCTTCGACCCGAAGCCAGACGCGCCGGCCAACATTCGCGGTGATTTCCGGCCGATGGCGACGCGCGTGCCCGGCCTGCAAATCTGCGAGCACCTGCCACGACTGGCGGCGCGGGCCGACAGGTACGCGCTGGTGCGCACCCTGTCGCACCGGGACAACAACCATCTGATGTCCACGCACCACCTGCTGACGGGCCACTTCCAGCCGGGGGCGTTCTTCGACAAGGTGGCCTCGCGCGACGACTGGCCGAACTACTCCGGCGGCCTGGACTACCTGCGGCCGCGCTCCGACGGCCTGCCGACCGGCGTCAACCTGGCGACCTTCCTCATGGAAGGCCCGCTGACCTGGCCGGGCCAGCACGCCGGCTTTCTGGGGCCGCGGCACGACCCCTGGCAGATCAGCCGCGACCCGAACCTGCCCGGCTTCGGCATGGACAGTCTGCGGCCGGCCGAGGGCATCGACGTGACCCGGCTCAACGACCGTCGGGCGCTGCTGGCGGAGGTGGACCGGCAGCGGGCAGCGCTGGCGGCCACGGCGGAGTCGCGGCGGCTGAGCGATCAACAGAACCTGGCGTTTTCGGTCCTGACCTCGGGCCGGGTGGCGCGGGCCTTCGCCATCGACCAGGAGCCCGCCGCGATCCGCGACCGCTACGGCCGCCACCTGTTCGGCCAGTCGCTGCTGCTGGCGCGACGGTTGGTGCAGGCCGGCGTGCCCGTGGTCCAGGCGAACATGGGTCGCGTCCAGAACTGGGACTCGCACGGCAACATTTTCGGCACGCTGCGCAACCGTCTGCTGCCGCCGCTGGACCAGGGCGTCAGCGCCCTGCTCGACGACCTGGAGGCGACCGGGCTGCTCGACGAAACCTTCGTGATGCTACTGGGCGAGTTCGGCCGCACGCCGCGGATCAACGGCACCTCGCCGACGGCGGTGCCCGGCCGCGATCACTGGGGGCCGTGCTTCTTCGGCCTGTTCGCCGGCGGCGGCGTCCGCGGCGGCCAGGTCATCGGCCGCTCGGATCGCATCGGCGCTTACCCCGCCACGACGCCGTATGCGCCGGATGATGTCGGCGCGACGGTGTACCATGTCCTGGGCGTCAACCCCACCGCCGAGGTGCGCGATCGGCAGGGCCGGCCGGTGCAGCTCAACCGCGGTGAGGTGATCCGGCCGCTGTTTACGGGGCGGGCCGGGTGAGCGCGCGAACCACGGGGGCACCATGTTCACCATCCACGACCAGGGCGCACCGCTGTGCGACGGCCTGTCGCGCCGCGAGTGGCTGAAAATCGGCAGCCTGGGCCTCGGCGGCTTGACCCTGCCCGTCCTGCTACAAGCCCGCGGTGCCGCCGCCACGCCGACGCAAAACCGCGGCGGCCGGGCGCGGTCGTGCATCGTCCTCTTCTTCCTCGGCGGGCCGCCGCAGCACGAAACCTGGGATCCCAAGCCGAACGCCCCCGCGGAAGTGCGCGGCGACCTGCGGCCCATCGCCTCGGCCGTCCCCGGCGTGCAGGTCGGCGAACTGATGCCGCGCACTGCCCGCCTGCTGGACCGCATCTGCGTGCTGCGCGGCGTTGCCACCGACGACAACGCCCACTCGTCGAGCGGCTACTACATGACGACCGGCCACCCGCACGTGCCGATGGGGGCCGAGAACGCCCGCACCGGCGCCCCGAACAACTGGCCGTGCCTGGGCGCCCTGGTCAAGAAGGTGCTGCCCGGTTCGGGCGGCCTGCCCGCGGCGTTCACGTTGCCGGAGCAATCCGCCAACGACGGCAACCTGACCTGGCCGGGCCAGGACGCCGGCTTCCTCGGCCGCACCGCCGACCCCTGGTTGCTCAATTGCACTCCGGAAGCTCCGAATTTCCAGATTGCGGGCCTGGCCTTGCCGCCGGGCGTGACGCCCGACCGGCTCGGCGGTCGCCGCACGCTGCTGGCAGAGGCGAACCAGCGCCTTGACAGCCTCGTCCGCGCCGCCAACGTCGGCCTGCTCGGCGCCCAGCAACAGCAAGCGCTCGACCTCATCACGGCCAGCGCGGCGCGGCGCGCGTTCAACCTGCACGAGGAGCCGGTCGCCGTCCGCGACCGCTACGGCCGCACGCGCTTCGGCCAGAGCTGCCTGCTGGCCCGCCGGCTGACGGAGGCGGGCGTGCCGCTGATCCGCGTTAACTGGACGCGCCTGCCAGGTGCCGTCAACAACGGCCACTGGGACACGCACAGCCAGAACACGCGCGGCCTGCGGCAACTGATGCCCGTGATGGATCAGGCATATTCGGCGCTGCTGGAAGATTTGCACCTGCGCGGTCTGCTGGACGAGACGCTGGTGCTGTGGACGGGCGAGTTCGGCCGCACGCCGCGCCTCAACGGCGCCGGGGGCCGCGACCACTGGGGCCGCGTTTTCTCGGTGGCGCTGGCTGGCGGCGGCGTGCGCGGCGGCACGGTCCACGGTGCGTCCGACAGCATTGCCGCCTTTCCGCGCGACGGCCGGGTGGCGCCGCCGGACCTGCTGGCGACCGTCCTGCATTGTCTCGGCGTGCGGCCTGACGCGGAAATCCACGACGCGCAGGGCCGGCCGCTGCCGCTCACCCGCGGCGACGTGATCCGCCAGATCATCAATGGGTAGGACGGCTCTCCAGAGCCGTCAAAGTCATCAATGGGTAGGACGGCTCTCCAGAGCCGTCAAAGTCATCAATGGGTAGGACGGCTCTCCAGAGCCGTCAAAGTCTCCCGACGGCTCTGGAGAGCCGTCCTACAGTTCGTGCTTCACGCAACCGTGAAGAGCTTTAACCGCCAGAAACTCCGGCACCACCCGCGAGCTGGAGAACTGATACTTGCCCGAACTCTGGGCCGGGATCTCGTCCACCAGCTCCCACTCCACGCGCGTCCCCTCGCCGAGATATTTTCGCGTCGCGTCTTCAAGATAATGCAGGTCGCTTTCCAGCGAAAAGCCAGGCCCCGGCTTGATGCGATAGGTCACAGCGCCGGCCCGCTCCTGCACAATCTGCACCTGGCCCAGGCTGGTGCGCTGGGCGACGACGCCAATGGTCAGAAACGCCCCGGACACCGCCCGGCCGTCGGCGCCGACCAAGAAATCGGTAACGCGCCCGGCCACCTCACCCAGCCGCGGCAGCCCGCGGCCGCACGGACACCGCCCCGGCAGCCACGACGCCACATCGCCGATGCGGTAGCGGAGCAGCGGCATGGCGTAGTTCAGCAGGTCCGTGACCAGAACCGCCCCCAACTCCCCCGGCTGCGCCGGCCGGTCGCCGTTAACGATCTCCAGATACAGCCCTTCCGCCATGACGTGCAGCCCCTCGTGAGCCGGGCACTCGCTGGCGATGACGCTGAACTCACGCGAGCCGTAGCGGTTGAACACCGGGCAGCCGAATACCTGTTCGAGCAAGGCCCGCTCCGCCGCCGTGAGCACTTCCGCGGAGGTGACCAGCGCCCGCGGCCGCACGGGCGGCAAATCGTGCGCCTGGAGGAAGCGCGCCAGCAGCACCGCCGAGCGCGCGTAGGCCAGCATGACGCCGGGCCGGAAGCCGAGCAGCCGGCGGTGGAATTCGCGTAGCCGCTCTTCGGTGAGGTGGCCGGTGTCGAGGAACAGCTGGCGATCCAGCAGCAGTTCGCGCAGCCAGGTCAGCCAGGAGCGCGGCGGCCGGTCGCGCGGCGCCCCCCACAGGACCGCCACCTTGTCGCCGACCTCCCAGCCGGCCCAGCGGTTGTGCCGCAGCGTCGCCGCGGCCCGCGACTGCAGCCGGTCCTGCGTCAGGTAAAAGGACACGGGTGTACCGGTGGAGCCGCCGGTGTGGTTGAGCACGAGCCGGCCGCGGTCCTGGTTCGTGGCGACCAGTTCCTCGCGGTGCCGCTGCAACTCCGCCTTTTCCAGCGGTGGCAGCAGCCGCAGGTCTTCGGGACAGCGCAGGTCTGCCGGGTGCAGCCCCGCCTGCCGGAAGCGCTCGCCGTAGAACGGGCTGTGTTTGTAGGCGTGATGCAGCAAGGCCCGCAGGCGTGACCACTGCAGCGCGTGCAGCCGGTCGGGGGAATCGAACTGCGTCCGTTCATATTCCCGCAGGTATTTCAACTGCCCGAGTTCGCCGCGCCGCCACAGGGCCGCGGGGAAAACCACCTGCCGGGCAAACGATTGGTAAATACCCATGTTAGCTCCCGTGGGCGTGAACGGGTTTAAGTGGCGCGTCAGGAACGTTGCTGAAAATAAAGCGCCCGTCGCATGGTGGACCGGAAGACTCCCGCCCGCAGCCGGAGGGAGTCCCGGGCCCACTGTTTCTCGTCCGGGGTCAGCAGGCCGAGGGACCAGACCAGCGCGGCCCAGCCGGCCCACAGCAGCACCTTCACCAGGCTGCCCACCAGGCTGTGCGGCAGCCAGCGCGAGGCGGCCCAGACGAGGATCGCCAGCACCACCATGCCAAGGACGCGGGCGAACGGGTAATGGATGCGGTAGGCCCGCTGGGCGAAGAGGTACGTCAGGCCAGCGTGAAAACCAAACCCGGCGAGGGTCGCGACTGCTGCTCCGATAATCGACCAGCGTGGGATGAGCCAGCAATAACAACCTAACATAACAACAGTGGTCGCCAGCGCGACGAGGGATTTATGAAGTGTCTTGCGGCGGATATAGAAACTACAATCCATGAAGTCCGCGGCGGCGAGGCAAAAATAAGCGAGCACCACCGGCCCGATGACCTGAGCCGCAGAGCCGTAGTCCGGTGGCCCGAGAACACCAATCACCTCATCCTGAAAGAGACAGCAACCGAGGCCCACCAATAGATAAACGCTGAGGATGCGAGCGAACACCTGGCCGAACAGGACCGGGGCGTGCGGCGCGTCGGCCAGCTGGTAGGCGCGGCCCCCAGGCCATCATGAGCGGGGCCCGTGAAAACATGCTCACGGCGAGCGCGACCTTGTAGCCCAGCGCGTACACGCCAACGGTGGCCTCGCCGCAAATCCGCAGCAGCAGGAAGCGGTCGCCGTGGTTGAGGATGAAAAAGCCCAGACCCGCGGGGATGAACGGTAGGGCGAAGCGCAGCATGTGCGGGGCGGCGGCGAGGCTGAAGGAGCCGCGAATGATTTCCCGCAGACCGAGTGCGGCAAACACCAGACCGGCGGCCGTGAGCGAGGCGAGCAGCACGCCCCAGAGCCCCAGACCCGCGCCGACAACCAGGGCGACGCACCCCAGCGAGCGCAGCACGACCTGACCGGCGATGCAGAGCACGAACAGGCCGGATTGCATGCGGGCCTGGGCCAGCCCGAGCAAGCCGCTAGCAGCGGCTTCCAGCAGCACCGTGGCCAGGGCGAGCAGCCCCAGAGACGGGTCCGCGTGTGGGATGATGAGCTGGACCGCCGGCCGGCAGAGCCAACCCAGCAGCAATCCCAGAACGACCATGCCCGAGACGACGGCCAGGACGGAAGGCCCCAGCGAATCCTGATAGCTTCCGGCGGTTCGCTGCCCGGAGAAAACTAACACCGCCTGGCGAAGTCCGTTGAACAACAGGCAAATGATGAACAGTTCTCCCAATCGATTGAGGATTTCAAGTATCCCGAACTCAGCGGGGCTCAGATAATGAGTGTAAAGCGGGAGCAAAAGCAGGCCCGCGACCTGGGGCAGCACATTGCCCAGGAAGAACAGGAGGGAGTGCCCAAGGATGGTCCGGGCGGCCATGCAATTCCCTTCGCGGAAGTTAGTACGCTGGCCGTCGGGCAGGCCACGAAGCGGTAAACACCGCGGGCGCAAGACGGCGGGCCAACGGCGGGACGGTCGGGAGGGCGGGCCGTTGCAGGACACAATACCGGGTAATGATAAAAAACCCGCCATACCAGAGCCAGGTAAAGCGGTACAGATTGTGACTGAAAACGCCGTTCAGCAGCAAGAGCAAAGTGGCGATGGCCAGGCAGTCCCCCAGGTGCCCGAGATAGTCGATACCCGGGACCGGCCGCTGACGAACCATCTGGCGAATTTGCAGGTAATTCCAGAAGAACAGCAGAACGACGCCCGCCAGGGCTAAGGCGCCAAGAGTGCCCATTTCACCGATAACCTGGCCGTACAGGTTGTGCGCTTCCAGTTTACTGCCAGAGGAAATTTTCCAGGCACCGGGGCCACAACCGGTCAGGGGATATTGAGACCATAGTTCGGCACCGAGTCGGAGCCCTTCGAGTCGGCCCTCGGCGGAAACCTGTGCGTTGGCGGGACCGACTTTCGGGTTGATGATGGTTTCAAAGCGATTTTGCAGGGAGGGGGGCAGAGCCATCCAGAGGAACGGGGCTGCGATGACGGCGCAGGCCGCGAACACCCATCGATGTCGGCTGCGGGCGATCTGTAACGTGGTGGAAAAAACCAGGGCGACGAAGCCGCCGCGCGAGCCCGTAAGCCCCACGCAACCGATACTGAGCATGGCGAAAAAAATCAGAAAACAACGCCAGTATTTGGAACGATTGCCGACCCAGGAGGCCGGCACCAGGGCCAGGAAAAGCAAAATGTTGGAGGCGAAGGCGTTGGGGTCGCCCATGGTGTTGTCCACACCAATGAGGCGGTCAATGCCCATGCGGTGGACGTGTCGGCCGTTCTTGTACTCCCACAGTGAGTGCATCATGTAAAGCGCCATGAAGACGAGCAAGCAGTTGATAATTTGTTTGAGGTCTTTCTCGTCCTGAATCGTGGTTACGAGGTAGCCGTAGATGACGACGAGTGTGAGATACTTGTACACGTGAAAGAAGCCGTCATCGATCCACGGACTGGCGAGCCAGCAGAGCAAAAAGCAGGTGATGAAGAAGCCGAACGCCGCATGCAGGGGGTTGGGAAGCCAGCGTTTGGGATTGGACAGCCAAACGCAACCGACGACGAGTGCATACAACAATTCGATGCGCAGGACGCCCAGGGCCGGCCAAATTTCAAACGGCCGGTGGATGAACAGATACATGTAACCGATGAGAAGTAATCGCATAAGGGCCTTTGCATCCGGCACGTGTCAAATGTCAGCCGCGAACCAGTTGGTGATACAAAGCTTGATACCGCGCCACCGCCCGTTGCCGGCTGTAGTTTTGCTGAACAAACGACCGCGCTGCCGTCCCCAGGCGCAACCTGAGTTCGGGGTCATCAATGAGGGTTTGCATGGCGCTGGCGAGGGCAGCCGTGTCGTTGCTCGGAACGAGCAATCCAGTGGTCCCGTTGTTGATCAGTTCCGCGTTTGCCCCCACCGCCGTGGCGACGACCGCGCGGCCGGCTGCCATGTATTCGAGGACGGCGTTGGACATCCCTTCGGAAACCGAGCAGAGGACGGCAATGTCGAGACGCGCAAGATACTGCGGAATGTTTGCGATCCGACCCAGCAGGGTCATGCGCTCTTCCAGACCCAGTTGACGAATCTGGCGTTCCAGCAGTCCCCGTGAAGGCCCCTCTCCGGCGATGGAGAAACGCAGATTTGGGTAGCGGTCAACGAGCAGGGCGGCCGCCTGAAGAAACATTCCCAGATTCTTAACAGGCCGAAGGTTGGCCACGACCCCCACCGACACGCTTTCGTTGCTCTGAAAAGGACCGACGTATCGGTGCAAATCCACGCCATTTTCGATCACGGCGACGGGCTTAACGGCGTCGTAGCCCTCGGCGACGAGAGAGTCGCGGCAAGCGCGACAGTTGGCCACAGTGGCGCGAGCCAGTCGATCGTAGAGTTGATTGAGCCGTCGTTGCGCCGCGGATTGTGAGTAGCCCAGGTTATTTCTGGTGCGGACCAATACCGGCACGCGAACCAACCAACCGATGAGAAACCCCACTAGAGTACTGTCCGGGAAGTATGTTTGAAGAATGTCAATCTGGTTGCGCCGCAGAAAGAACCCCAGTTGCACCAGTTTCATCAACGAGGACGGATGACCAATGGGCCCCATTCCAAGCCGAAGAATCGGGCACTGTCTGGGCTCCAGCTCCCGGGAGCGTTTGGCGCGGCCGCGCAGCAAGCACAGGTACGGCTGGACCCGAGTCCGATCCAGGTGCTCAATCAAGGAGAGCAGATGCATTTCCGTACCCGCCTTGCTGAGTTCATCAATGAGAAAGCACACGCGAATTGGTTGTGGTGTCATGTGTAAACCGAAATGATAACGGAGTACTGATTCATCATGCGACCTGGTCAGCAGAAGTTGAACACCTGAGAATTTCCAGAAAAACGCCGTGATAATACTGGGCCTGGGCATCGAAGGAGAAATTTCTTTCCATCAAAGCTCTGCCGGCATCCCCGACGGCCCTCCGCAAATCCGCGCTGTGAGACAGGCGGCGGATATTGCTGGAGAGGGCCCGAACATCACCGGGTGGGACTAAAAATCCGTTCACGCCCTGGGAAATGACATCGGGGATGCCGCCGACGTTGGTGGCAACGACGGGAAGGCGCGCCGCACAGGCTTCCAGCAGCACGTTTGGCATGCCCTCGGTATACGAGGAGATCGCAACGAAGTCGCTGGCCGCGAGCAACTGATCCAGGCGCGCGGTAAAGCCAGCAAGAACAAAGTTTTGCTCCACTCCTAGCCGGCGAATGTCATCGCTCAACTCGGAACGGAGAGGGCCGTCTCCAAAAAGAATGAACCCAACACCACGGTCCTCCCGAATCACGTCAGCGCTCGCGCGCACAAGGTCCGAGAACCCCTTCTCGGGGCTAAGCCGGCCGGCGGAGCAGCAGACTAGCCGTGGACGGGTTGAAAAAAAGGCAGAAAGCTCGGCTCGATGGGCGTCGGTAGGAGGAGGAAACCGGCTGATCGCGATGGCGTTGGGAATAAGTCGGACCCGACGACGGGGAACCCCTGCGTTGATAACCGATTGGGCCTGTGCTCTGGAGAGGCAAACCACCATCTCGAAACGTGTAAGAACAAGTTGATCAAAACGCTCATACACTTTTACCTTGCAATTCTCACCCGTCCACCCCCGGAGAATGCACAGGGTCGGTAAGCCGACGGCGCGGCCGGCGAGCGCGCCGATCAGGTTCGCCTTGTAGCCGTGACAGCAGAGGACATCCGCATCCAGTCCGACGAGCGTTTGGTTCAACACGTCAACGGCGTGGACGGTGCCGCGCAGGTCATCGGGGATGACGCGCATGTCAACCCCGCAACGACGAGCTTCTTCCTGAAACCGGTGACAGCCACCTGCCTCCGAAAAAACGACAATGGAACTGTGGTAGTGCAGGGGAAGGTGCGCGCACAGTCCAAGGATCTGACGCTCCGGTCCGCCGAAAAAAGTCGAACTGGTAAGGTGGACAACATGAATCATGGTGACGATACCTGTAGCAATTCACCCAGGGAACACACACAACTTCGGAGTCAGGCCGCCGCCGGTGATCGGAAGCGTCGCTCCAGCGTGTTAATAAACCGAAGCAGATCATTGACTCGGGCGTGCCATGAGTTGCTGCGGGCGACCTGGACGGCCTGTCGGTGCACATCAGGAGAGCGGCTCAGCAAAGTGGTTTCCAGGGCGGCGCGAAAACTTTCCCGCGAATCAGCCAACCGAATCGGCCCCGGAAAGCTCTCAAGTTCGGGAAGCCGCGTGGCCACTACCGGCAAACCAAGTGCGTAATACTCCAGGAGCTTGAGCGGGTTCACCGCTCGGGTCAATTCGTTGAGCACAAACGGGATCAGGCCAACGTCAAAATAGGAGGCGTAACGCGGCAGATCCTCGTAAGGAACATGGTTAAGGATCTTGATATTTTTCTTCCTGTCGATCTTTTCGAGGGAAACCTCAGCGCGGCCGATAATGAGAAAGGAAACCTGTGGGAAGCAATCCGCAAGGAAGGCGAGAAGGTCAATGTCGATCCATTCGCTCAGTAAGCCGAAAAAGCCGACGACCGGCCGCGGCAGTTGCTCCAACTCTGGAATGGGAAAGCCGCTGGCAGGTCGGTGAAAGTGATCGAAGTCAACACCGTGGGGCAGGCGTAGCAGCGGCAAGCCGTGCGGGCGTTTGCCCGCCAGGTATTTGCTGGTGACGGCCAGACCGTCCACGCAACCGAGCAGGTCGCTTTCCAGCGTGCGCCAGCTGCGGTGATCGATGCCGGGGTAATTCAGGAAGTCGTCCACACAATAGTACAATTTGATGTTGTCGGGAAAGCACTGGAAGAAGTCAGCCGAGACCGGAAACGTGGTCAGGAAAATCGGATCCCGAATATCATGACGATCTCGCAACCGGGAGAAACTCCGCAGAAGTAATGATCGATTGATGTTCCGAAAAAATGGCCCGAACAGGGGCGCCAGAACAGGCGAAACCGGATGGATGCCCGATGGTTCTGCCGAAACCGGGCCGTGCGCACGGCGGAACGAAAGCCAGGACCAAACGGTCCTCCCGACCTTCCAGAAATCCAGGCGAGCCAACTTCGGCATCCGGCACAGAGTGTTGAACCAAAAAACGCGGTTGTCGCGGGCGATGTACTTGAACAGGTGAAACGCGGAGGACGGCAAATCTCCCAGCGTATCGGAGAACACGACGAAATCCCTTCCCTTAATCATGGCGGTTACTCCGCGTCCTGGAACATAACTTCTGCTGGAGGGATTGCACAATGCGTTGCGCAGCCCGACCGTCCCCGTAAGGGCTGCCGGCGTTCGCCATGCGCTCGTAGTCCGTCTGGTTTGTTAATAACCCCACTGCGGTGGCGACGATCGCTGTCTGGGAGGTGCCCACGAGCACGGCCCCGCCCGATCGGACCACTTCCGGACGCTCGCTGTTGTCTCGCAAAATCAGCACGGGTTTCCGTAGTGCCGGCGCCTCTTCCTGCACTCCACCGGAGTCGGTCAGGATCAACGTGCTGACACTCATGAGGAATGAGAACACTTCGTAATCAAGCGGAGGTAGCAAGATCACGCGCTCTTGATTGGCCAGCAGACTTCTCACGACGCCTGACACCGCCGGATTCGGATGGACTGGGAACAGGACCATGATGTTATGTACCCGGCGAATGAGTTCCAGCAGAGCCCGGCAAATGTTGGTCAACCCCTCACCGGCAAGGTTCTCGCGCCGATGGCTGGTGACCAGCACGAACCGATAGCCTTGCTTCGCGCGTTGATAGTTCTTCCAGAGCGATTGAATCTTTGTTTCACTCTCACGACGCCGGGTGGCCACGACATGTAACAAAGCGTCAATAACCGTGTTGCCGGTGTTAACAATGCTATTGGCCGGCACGCCCTCCCGGGTAAGTTGCAACACCGCCTCCCCCGTCGGGGCGAAGAACAGGGAGGACACTGAGTCAATGGCCCGGCGATTGAACTCCTCGGGGAACGGCGAATCCGGGACCCCGGAGCGCAGCCCCGCCTCGACGTGGCCGACCGGAATCCTCCGATAAAACGCAGCGAGTGCCGCAGCGTAGGCCGTGGTCGTGTCACCATGAACCAGCACCAGCGCTGGTCGCGCTTCCGCGAAGAACTGGTCAAACCCCGTCACCATGCGGGCCGAGATGGCGGCCAGCTGCTGGTTTGTGGTCATGACGTTCAGGTCGTAGTCCGGTGTGATACCGAACAGGGCCAGTGCTTCATCCAGTAATTGCCGATGTTGGCCCGATAGAAAGACGATGGGCGTCAGAGCCGGCGTGTGACGCGCGGCCCGGAACAATTCATTAATGACCGGGGCCATTTTGATGGCTTCCGGCCGAGTGCCGATCACCACTCCGACTTTGCCGGTAGCCGACGCCCCCGCCGTCGTGGTGCTGAAAACCTGTGGCGATTGCAGTAATTTTGGCATCAACATTTCCCGTCGTTCTCGGAGCGGGCGCCAGCGAACTTTACACTACTACCGCTTCCGGTTCGGCCGTCCGGTGAGCACCGGCCAGTTGAGATACCGTGCCGAATGAAAAATCCTTCAACAGCCGGGCGAACCGGCTTGCAGTCTTGCCGATATTCAAATAGTGGCGCCAGTTCGACAGGAAGCCACCCTTTATCCTCGGCTGCTGGGGGTCAAACTCCCAGGGGTGTAGGTAGACCACGGCCGGGCGCCCTTCCCTGTTCAACTCGGCCAGGAATCTCCGGTTCATGGCATAGGGCATCATGCGAAAATAACCGCCGCCACCAACCGGCAGCGAAAACTGAAACCACTTGACGACGCTCAAGGGTATTTCGGTGATCATTCCAGCCCGCCGGAGCATCTGATAAGGCATTCCCGGGGAATGATTGATGCCGTATCGGTCGTGTTTGATCGGAAAAATGCTGGAATCGATGGTGAACCCCTCCTCAATGAGCACGTCCAGGGCCCAGAGGCTGCTGGCGTCGATGGAGAAACTCGGCGCCCGAAAGGCGCAAATCGCCGAGCCGCTGGCGTCTTCAATCACGCGCCTGGCCAGCCGAAGATCGTTCCGAAACGTCGCCGGTAATTGCCGGTATACCAACTGGTGCCAGTAACCATGACAGCCAACTTCGTGGCCTTCCTCTACAATTCGCCGGATGAGCTTCGGGTAGCGGTCGGCCACCCAGCCGAGGACAAAAAATGTGCCCTTGCTCGGCGTCTCCGCCAGTAAATCCAGGACGATGTTCGTCGCAAACTCGACCCGGGATCGGTAGCCCTCCCAGCTCCGCGGGCGGATCATTCTGGAAAACCCAGAAACGTGATAATAATCCTCAACGTCAATAGTGAGCGCGTTGGGCGGCAATGCGATGTTGCCAGTCCCCTGTGCATAACCCGTGACGGGCTCAGTGGTGCCGATCATGAATGCTCTCTCCTCTCTGATCGAAAGCTGCTGGCCCCCAAGAACAGTTCCTTGACCAGCCCCGTCGCGGTACCGAGGTGTACCGTGAGAAAAGCCGCGAACACCAAGAGCAACGTCAGCACGTCCGGTCGTCGCCGGTAATAGATACGAACCGTTTCCAGCAGCAGGGCCAGGAAGTATGCCAGCACGGCGGCCAGTTGCGGCAGCAACAACCAACGGCAAAACAGGACCGATAACGGGACAGCGATGAACAAAACCCACACCGCGAGCGGGCAACATAACGCCACGGAAAATGCGTCCGGATGTTTACGAATCAGCCGCGCCCGACCCCGCCCATACCGGACCATCTGGCGGAACAATCCCGCCAGAGTCGTCCGCGGCGCGTAGTCAAGGCGGATGGCCTCCGAGAAGAAACAGCTAAACCCCTTCCGGCGCAGGCGGTGATTCAGTTCCACGTCCTCACAGGCATCGAAACGTTCGTCGAAAAGGCCAGCCCTCGAGAACACGCCGCGGCGGTAGGCCACCGCGACACTGGTTGGGTCGGCGTACACGCTGCCGCCGGAGTAGATCAGGGACGATGGATTGTGACCGACCCAGGACGACCGCGCCAGCGCGATCGCGCGCTGAGCACGGGTTACACATTCACCCTCCAGCGGTTGGGGACGGCCCAGGCAGTCCGCATCGGAGATCTCAAACAGCCGAATAATTGACTTCAAATACTTCCGATCCTTCAGGTCGCAGTGGCCGTCCACGATCACCACGTAATCGCCGCTGGAGTTGTTAACGCCGATATTCCGACCAGAACTGGCCAGCTTGCCGGGGTTATCTACCAGCGCCACGCAGGGGTAACGGTGCGCGAACCGGCGGACGACCTCTCGCGTATCGTCCACTGAGCGGCCGTCGGCGACGACCACCTCCAGAGCCCCGGTCGGCAAATCCTGCGAAACTAACTGGCTCAGGACTTTCTCAATGTAACGGGACTCGTTCCTGACCGGGACAACCACGCTGACCGTGGGGGCAATGGGCATGCGGTGTTTTCCTCCCATGGAATGGACCCGTCCGTATTTGGTGATCGCATCTCGGTCTTACCGAGCCAGCGCCAATACTTCCTCCTCCAGGGCACGCGCCAGGCGGGGCAGGAGGTCGCCGCACACATCCGGGCTGGGCGCGTCGTTGAGGTTCTCCAGTTCGTGAAGGACGTATAACTTGTGCAACACCTTGTTGCGATGAAAGCTCAGGCGCGGGTTTTTGGAAACCGTCCAGTTCCCGTCGGCGTACCACGTCCAGTAGATGCGCAGGTTGTTCTGTTTACCGGTTCGGTTTTTCTTGAACCGGGCGGTATACACGTCTCCGGTTCGACCGTCGGTACAGGTAAACGATTCGGTGGATTGCGGATCCATGTCATAGCCGATGGCGGCATAACAGACATCGGGCGTGTGAATCGACACCTTGCCGGGCCGGCCGCACCCCAGGAACACCTTGATGCGCTTGCCCGTCTCCGCATGCTGGTAAAGCACCTCAATGCTGGCCGCCAGACCGCTGGCCTTACCGGTGTGATTGTCCAGCACCTCGCCCTTCCACGGGCCAAGTTCCATCGGGAAGTGCTGGAAATTGTTTACCGCCGCCTCCAGGTCCTGCGGGTCCATCCAGCGGTCGGTCCACATCCCGTGGACGATGCCCGAGGCAAGAATCAGGCCGCCACAGGTCAGCAACGCGAGAGCCTTCATGGCTATTCCTTTCGTCATTCCGTTTACGCGCTCGCCATCTCCGCCGGGATGCCGCTCAGCACCGCTCCCAGCACCGGAACCTCCAGGGCGATCAGGCGGTTCAGGGCGTTACCCACCCAGGGCGACCGGCTTACGTTCCGCATCAGGGAAATCAACACCGCGTCCACATGCTGGGCAATCAGCAGCGAGTCCGTCGCGGCCAGGAGCGGGTGTGAGTCGATGATGATAAAATCATATTCCTCTTTCAGTTGGCTAATGAACTCCGAGAGGATCGGCGTGGCGAGTTCCTGGATCACCTCGCGGTCCCACTGACCAGCCGGAATGAATGACAGGTTCGGGTGCGTCGTCGTGGGCCGGATGGACGCCTCCACCGGCACCTCGCGGGCCAACACCTCACAGAACCCGGGCTGCAACGTCTGCTCAAACACCTGATGGAGCGTCGGCCGGCGAAAGTCGCAATCGACCAGCAGCGTCCGCTTCCCCGTTGCGGCCAGGCTCACGGCCACGTTGTAGGCGAAGGTGGATTTTCCCTCGCCGGCGGCGGCGCTGGTCACCATGATGAGGCGGGCCGGGTCGGACGTTTGGCGGCGCAACAACATCGTGCGAATGCAGTCCACCGACTCGATCAGGTCGCGGGAACTACTCATGTCCATTTCAAAGAAACTGCACACCTTCCGCGGTCGAGCGATCCCCAGGGGCGGGATGGTACCGACCACGCGCAGGCC
Organism: uncultured Gemmataceae bacterium; assembly: GCA_963750165.1. Taxonomy (GTDB): domain Bacteria; phylum Planctomycetota; class Planctomycetia; order Gemmatales; family Gemmataceae; genus CAVVPN01. The sequence continues at coordinate 1,279,869 of CAVVPN010000004.1, forward strand.
GAACTGATTCGTTACCTCGTTGGGGGATTGGATCTTGCCCATGCGGCATTCAAAGTATGCGATGCCCAGGCAAACCGAACCCGCCGCGAACAGCGGGGCCAGCAGGATGATGATGAGTCGCTTCTTCGCGTCCTTCACCTGCCAGACGGCTTCCTGACAGAGCGACACCCGCGGCTCGGATTCCACCTCGATCTGAAACAGTTTCAACTGATCGAGGAGCCCGCCGAGCTTTGTCTGATCCTGCTGAATGTCGATGTTCAGGATTTCGATCTTACTATTCCAGAAACTGAGGTCTTCGGTCTCTTTTTTCAGTACTCCGACCCGGTCGCTCATCTTCTTCATCTGCGTTTGCAGGGGGCCCAGTTCCGCACGCAGCACTTCCACATTCCCCCGGTGCTCGGCTTCCAGTTTCGCTCGCGCACCTTCCAGGATTTTCGCCTTCAACTGTTTGCTGTAGTCGTCAATCTCCTTTTTGAGCATGGTAATCTGATTCACAATGTTCCGGTAGTGCGAATCGGTCGGTGGGTGGATCCCCTGGATGCTACTGAACGTCGAACTAAGTCTCGACAGTTTGTCCATTTTTGCCTTCATCTCTGGATCGGCGTTGATTTCTGGACCCAGTGAACCAGCGCGGATGTCATCCTCGCTCACAACTTTTTTCACGGACTGGTAGGCTTCAATTTTCTGTTTGAGCTTCTGTTCGTCATATGTGAGCCGATCCATCTCCCGTTGCGCTTCCAGCAGCCGGGCCTGGCAACTCTGAAACTTGGCAATCAGCGAGAGCGGGTCGTTCACTCCCTGGACCTTGATGAGGTTCTTTCGCTCGTTAATCTTTGTTTCGAGTTTGTCGCGGGCGTCGTTTACGATCCTTTTCAACTTCTCGACCCGGTCCATTTTTCCCTGGGCTTCCTTGCCGCTGACGATGTTCAGGTACGAATTCGTCAAGCCGTTCGCCAAAATGACCAACTCTTCCGGGTCATCTCCCGAAACGGTCAGGGTGAGGAGTTCGTTGCCGTCCTGGAAGTCAATCTTGATCTCGTCCTCCAGCCAGGTCAGGGTGCTCACCACATCACGGAACTGGCGGATCATCTGGAGGTTTCGCACCTGGTCCTGTTTCAACGCCCCGAGATACACGTCACGACTCTTGATGCGGGTCGCCTGCGTCTTCATGAAGGTCGAAAAGTCGTTGCGGAAATTACCGCGCTCGATGAGCGGATTCGTGTAGGCCGACACCTGTAACGTCGAGTATGCGGAAAACTTGGTCGGCACCAGCACCCAGGCCAGCGCCCCGGCGGCGGCGGCGGCGATGGCGGCGAAGCAGACTGCGACCATCCAGCGGCGCTGCAAGGCGCCGAGCAGCGCCGGCAGGCTCGGCGCCCCGGATTGCCTTTGCGGCGGTAGCGCTGGCGGCTGGTAGTAACCGGCGGGGGCCAGTTCTTCGCTCTGGAACACGGGAGCACGGTACGGCAGCAGCGGCCCGGCGGGCAGCGTCTTTTCCGGCTTCCCCTGCGGCAACTCCGGGCTATCCACTTCGCTCGACAACACGGATTCTCTCCTCTGTTTCTGGACGTGGTGACGGGATCGAAACCGGTGATGGGACGGTCGCTTACTGGGCGGTCGGCTCCGGGACGGACGTGTTCGCCGGCGGCACGGCCTGCTGCTGGGCACGCAGGATGCGGTTGCGCCGCACCCGCGCCTGAATACCTGGGGCGCCACCGGCATCGGCGCGACCGGGGACTGGTCCGCATCTGCGAGGAACAACCGTTTGAGGACGAGCAGCTCCAGGCCCAGCAGCGCCAGGGCCACGGGCATCATCAACCAGCCGGCCAGGTCGTGGAACACGGCTTCGGCAATCTCCTTGCCGGCAGCCTCATAGAGCACGCCCGTAATGGTGATGCGCAGGATATTGGCGAAGAGGGCGATTGGCGCCGCGCTGGCCACCACTAGCACGCGCTCCCATAACGGTTTGTTCAGGAACATGGCGACCGCGGTCGCGATGGCGAAGAACACAAATAACATGCGCAGACCGCTGCAGGCCTCGACCACACCCAACTCAAATTCGTTCAGCAAAATAACATTAGCCTCGGCCACGGCGGGGCGGCCCAGAACCTGTAACGCAAAGGTGCTCGCCTCCGTGGCCATCCGCTGCAACGGCGCCGCGAATTGAATGGAGAAATTGTAAGGCAACGGGATCATGAAGCCGAGAAAGGCGATGGCCGGCCAGGCGTGGCGCAGGGCCGTCCAGCCGCCGTACAGCACGACCAACCCGGCGATGCCGGCAACAGCGAAATCGGGTCGAGGTAGACGTAGTGGAAATAGGTGCCGGCGAGACGCAGCACGGTGGCGGCTAACACGATGGCCAGGCCCCAGGCACGGCCGGTCAAGCCGCTGTCCAGCAGGGCCTTGCGACGGCCCCACAGCACGACCAGGGAAAACAGCGGCACCAGGTAGCCGTGCGAATATTGCGGCTCGTGCTCCCAGCGCTCCGCCATCTCGGTCAGGGTCGGCCAGTAGGCCCAGAACAGGCCCGCGGTCAGGAAACCGAGCATGATCGTGCTGAACCCCAGGCCCCGACGCTCGCCCGTTGCATGTTCCATTTTCGCAGCCCTCCCTGGCAGCTCGGCGATTGATCCTACTCCTGACCAGTGGTCCAGGAGCGGTTTCCCAGCAAACCCCGTCGGCCCGGTTGACTTCCTTGCACCGGGCGTTGCTTCCTGCGGGCGGCGACCGGCGTTTACCGGCCTTCCTGGTTCTCAGGCTTCCGCCGCCTGATGGGGGCATCTTACATTCACTGCGCGAATGAAGTCAACCAGGGTTTGGAGAAGACCTGGGGTGGCGTTTGATTTTCGTAGTGCGGGTGGGCCCGCCTGCACAGGGAGCGTGTGCAGGCGGGCCCACCCGCACCACGGCAATGGCAAACTTATCCAGCCCGCCCAGGTTCGTTGGACTGGGAAATTAGGGAAGGCGAGGAAGAGACTCTGAATTTGAGAATGGAAAACCTACATCGGCCGCAGGAACCTGGCAAAGTCCATTACAACGCGACCCTGCTACAACCGATGGGAAGAGCAGAATGGGATGTTCCCATCCATCACGCACGGAGGCTGCGCGCGGGACTTTTTGGCCCGGGCCCCAGGGAACAGGATGCTCAGGAGACGGGACATGCCACACGGACGACGGAGGGGCTGGCCGTTGCCAGCGGTCATTTGCCTGTCGTGCGGGTTCCTGGCGTCGGGGTGCGCGATCACCCCGACCACCGGCGACGCCAAGCCGGCGCCCATGTGGACCGCGAAGGGCAGCCCGGCCCGGGCCAACGGTCAAACGCCCACGGTCCAGGCGGCGAACCAGCAGGCAGACAGCATTCAGCCGCGGGCCATCCTGAGCTACAGCATTGCCGTCAAGAACGGCCCGCCCGGCCTGTCCCTGGGGCAGGGGCAGGCCATCGTCGGCCCGGACGGCACCGCTGTCGTGGGGGCGTACGGATCCATTATCGTCAAGGACTTGACCGTAGCGCAGGCGACCGCGGTCATCGAAAAACACATCGCCGGGGCCGAACCGCGTTACACGCCGGTCGTGCGCCTGGCCCTGGTCGGGCCGATCCAGCAGGCCCAGGCCCTCGGCGAATGGTCCGCGCCGCCGCGGGGCAACGAGGCGTCCGTCGTCCCCGGCGTGGTTCCGTGGAACGGCACCAAAACCAACCCGGCGCCCAAAGCCACCCCAACGCCGCCGGTCCTGACGCCGGCTCAAAAAACGGTGCCGGACGCGCTGGGGGGGATGCAGTGGCAAAAGGGGCCCGCGGCGGAAGAACTGCCGAACCCGCGAACCATGAACCCGCCGGCCGACGCGGGTCAAGCAGCACCCGGGGCGGTCGATCCGTCGCACCCGCCGCTGGCGCCGTACCCGCCGGTGCCGACCGAAGGCAACAAGGTGACGCTGCCGATTTATCGCGTGGCGCCGCCGGACATCCTGCAGATCAACGCGGCGGAAGCCCTGCTGACGCAACCCGTCTTCGGGCCGCATCTGGTGCGGCCGGACGGCAGCGTGAGCATCGGAGCCTACGGCTCGGCGTATGTCGCCGGACTCACCCTGGACGAGGCCAAGATGGCCATTGCTCGCGTCATTTACGCCCGGCTCAACCAGAAAGAAAAGACGCTCGACGATGTCTACAAGGGCCTGGCCGTGGACGTGGCAGCCTATAACAGCAACGTCTATTACGTCATCACGGATCGCGTTGGCTTTGGCGAGATCGTGGTACGGCTGCCGATCACCGGCAACGAAACCGTTCTGGACGCGATCGGCCATGTCAACGGTTTGCCCCCGGAATCGGCCCGTGGGCAAATCTGGGTGGCGCGGCGCAGCGCCGACGCGCACAAGGAAATCGTCCTGCCGGTGGACTGGTGCGGCATCACGCAACATGGACTCATGACCACCAACTACCAGGTGCTGCCGGGCGACCGGGTCTTCGTGAAGGCGTCGCGGCTGATTACCTTTAACTTCGTGCTGGGCAAGTTCCTGGCCCCAATCGAGCGACTGTTCGGCGTGACCCTGCTCGCCAGCCAGGCGGTCAACTCGATCAGCAGCGGCGGGACGGTGCGGTGACGGCGGCCGCCTGCGGCCCCTTGACAGTGGTTCGGATTGGGTTAGCTTACTGATGAGAGAGGGGATAATGCCTGGGCGAGCGGCGCGGCGTCAGCCGGTGACGGCACTACCAGCGGGCTGACGCCACGCCGCTCGCCCAGGCATGACCCTGGCCGGGCTGGACTCAGAAATAAACGTCGGGTTCGCGATTCGTACTCGAAATCAGGAAACCAACATGAACCGATTCCTTATGCGTGTTGCGGTGCCGGTGGTCCTGCTCGCCGGGCTGGCCCGCCCCTGTTACGCCCAATACGGCGGGGGATATGGCGGGGGCTTCGGCGGCGGTTACGGCGGCGGCTTCGGCGGCGGCTTCGGCGCGAGCTATGGCGGCTTCGGCGGCGGTTACGGCGGCGGTTACGGCGGGGGCTTCGGCGGTTACGGCGGGGGCTCGAACGTGACCCCGTACCTCGGCCTGCTCACCGGAAATCCGGCCGCCAACTACACCCGGCTGGTGCAGCCCTTCACCCAACCGCAGCGCTTTGACAGCCGCTTCCAGTACCAGAATCTCGGCAACTTCCAGCAAACGCTTCCGCCCCTCGAGGTGGCCGCCGAGCGCCTGCCGCAGAACCCCCCGACCGGCCACCCGGTCGGCTTCCTGAACTATGGCTCGTTCTACCCCCTCGCTTACAGCGGCCCCCGGGGTGGGTCCACCTTCCTGAGCCCCTTCCAGCTGCGGCAGCAGACCCAGCCGGCCCAGGCAGGCCAGCCGACCCGGACCCGCTAATCCGGAGGATTCACCACAGCGAGCGCAGAGAAAAGACAGCAGAGTCGATCCACAGATGACACCGATGGAACACAGATAAAAACAAATTCAAATGTCTTTATCTGCGTGCATCGGTGTCATCTGTGGATCGACTCTGCTGTCTTTTCTCTGCGCTCGCTGCGTGCTCTGTGGTGAATCATCACTTCACCTGGCCGCGCGTCTGAGGCGGTTTCTGCGCCAGGCACAGAAGCCCGTCACGCCGGCGCCGATCAGCGCCGACATCAGCGAGGCCGGTTCGGGCACCGAGCTGACCGGCGGCGCCTGCGGCGGCGGCGGCACCACGGGCGGCCCCTGCGGCGACCAGCACCAGGACTGCCATTGCCAGGTCTGGGTGTACGGCGATACCACGGGCGGCGGCGTGACCACGGGAGTGATCACAGGAGTAACGACGGGAGTGGTCGTGGGTGCCGGGTTGTAGCTGATGACCACCGCCGTCTGCGCCAGCACACTGGCCCGCACGAACAGCTCGCGGAGAGCCGCCTCGTCCCCCGGTTGCAGGTGCCGGAGCGCATCCTCCCAGTCCCCCTCAGCGCCGGCATCGGGGCGCGGCGACTCGTCCTGCGGCTGGAACTGCTGGCCTGGTTGGCCAGCCACGGCCGCCAGGACCACGGGCACGCCGGCCGTCGTTACGACCGCGGGAGAACGCGGGACCAGGTGATCCGCCCGGGCCGCCGGCGCGAAGCCCACCGCCAGCACGGCCGCCGTCAGGAGCGCCAGTCCAGGCCACAGCCGAGAAGGTTTCCTGGTTTTCATATGGCTTGACCCCTTATGCTCATCTCATTCCGGCCGTCCGTGCAGCACGAACGGCAATGGGAGGCGGATACTAGCGACTTGGGTTCTCCCTGAAAAGCTCAAATTCGGGTCTTTTGATGCTGGGAATTCTGGGGAAGAGCGCCGAATCTCGACGTGTGAAAAAGTTGGCGTTCTTGGCGTCCTTGGCGTTCTTGCTGTGGCAAGCCACGCCAGCCGATGTCCGCTGATGTCAACTCCCCACCTTGCCGCGTTTCGCGAAACCTGCGCAACGGCAATCGCCTTTGTCGAACGTTCCGACTCGCCAAATTGTGTGCATCCTCCCTTTTCGCCGATTTACTCTTACTCTGCTCGATTCAGTGCCGATGTTGGCAGAGAAGTGGGTTGTGTCTGCGGCGGGGTTAACTATCTTGCCTTGTTTAACCACCGGGGTCCCCTTCCCGGCCGCGATCCAAACCCCCTACCTCCGCCGCGAGCGGTCCTTTTTCAGGCAGGGCGACGCCATGAGGAAGTTCTTACTGTTGGGAGTTTGCCTCCTGGGGGGCAGTATTGCGAGCCCCGGCTTCGCCCAGGAGGGAGTCTGGCGGCCCCGGGGGGACACCTCAGGGGCCGGATGCGCTGCGACCACCGGGGTGACGCTGGGGCGGCCCGTGCCGCTGACCGCTCCGGAGGCCGCCACAGCGCCGCCGTCCCTCGACCCGGGCGTGCGCGCGGCCGCGTTCGTTCTCACCCCCGCCCCGGTGGACGAACCGCTCGTCCGCGTCAAGTTCAGTGAATCGGCCTTCACCCACGCCGCCCCAGCCGCCCCAACCGCCCCAACCGCCCCAAGCGGCCCGGCGCTGGTCCCGATCCTGTTGCCGGATCCGGCCGTGACGAGCACCACTCAGGAATTCAACTTTCCGGGGCCGCCGGTGGTGGACGGGCCGAACAATTCGCTCCTCGCGCAACCGGGGGGAGAAGCGATCGTGTTCTGGGAGGAACTCGGCGGCGGCCTGCAGCGCTTCTACGTGCGGAAGGAGTACCTGGCGTGGTGGCTCAAGGGGCAGAACCTGCCGCCGCTGGTCACCACCAGTTCGCCGCTGCTGCCCGAGGGCAACCTCGGCGTCCTGGGGCCGGGCACCGCGGTGCTGTACGGCAACTCGACGCAGAGTGCGCAGCAGTTCAATGGCCTGCGGTTGACGGCGGGTTACTGGCTGGACCCCTGCGGCCTGTGGGCGGTCGAGGCCAGCGGCTTCTTCCTCGGCGGCCAGAGCAACCACTTCTCGGTCAACAGCATGACCACGCCGGTCATTGCCCGGCCGATCCAGATTCAGAACCTCGGCAACCTGGAGTCGCGCGAGCTGACCGCGACACCGGGGTTGTCGCCGGACGCGCTGTTCCTGCTGCGCGGCGGCGTCAACGTCGATTCGTCCACGCAGTTCTGGGGCGCCGAGGCCAACCTCCGCCGCGTGCTCTGCGCCGGTTGCAACTACCGCATCGACGCGCTCGCCGGCTTCCGCTACCTGGACCTGCGCGAGAGTTTGCAGATCACGGAGAGCGTGACAACGCTGAAGGATTTTCCGGAGCCGTCGCTGAATCCGCCGGTGCAGGTGAAGGCGGGCGACAACTTCCTGTCAATCGATCGCTTCGCCACGCGCAACCAGTTCTACGGCGGCCAGGTCGGGCTCAACGGTGAGTACCGCTGGGGCCGCTGGCTCTTCGGGGCCACGGCCAAGGTGGGCCTGGGCGTCACGCAGGAGACGCTCAACATCCAGGGCAGCACGACGCTGACGCAGGCGGCGACCGGCAACAAGATCGTCGCGCCCGGTGGCCTGTACGCGCAGCCGAGTAACATCGGCCAGTTCAGCCAGAGTCACTTCGCGGTGGCGCCGGAGGTCGGTCTGCGGGTCGGCTACCAGGTGACGGACAACATCAACATTTTCGTCGGCTACAGCGTCCTGTACCTGAGCAACGTCATCCGGCCGGGCGACCAGATCGACCGCAGCATCGACGTGACGCAGGCGCCGTTCGGCCTGGGCAACACCGTCAACCTGCCGCCGGTAACAGGCGTGCAGCACCCGACGCCGCTGTTCCGGCAGACGGACTTCTGGGCACAGGGCGTCAACGTCGGCTTCGAGATTCGCTATTAAAAACGATCCGCGGCGGCTGGCGGCAGCGGACAAGCGCGGTTCGGCTGCTACAACAACGAGGAGCCAGTTCGCCTGCCCCGCCGCCCGCCCCAGGAGGACCGCATGAAGCCGCCGTTAGCGAACCGCATGGCCGAGTACGCCCAGCAACTCCGCTTCGCCGACCTGCCCGCGCCGGTCGTCCACGAAGCCAAGCGCCGCTTCATTGACTCGTTCGCCACGGCGGTCGGCGCGATGGAGGCGGAGGCGTATGCCATCGTCAAGCACTGCGCGTTGCGCGTCAGCGCCACGCCAGACGCCGGCCTGCTCGGCGGCGGTCGCAGCAGCCCGGAATGGGCCACGTTCGGCAACGGCCTGCTCATCCGCTATCTCGATTTCAATGACACCTACCTGTCACTGGAGCCGGCCCACCCGAGCGACAACCTGGCGCCGGTGCTGGCGGTCGGTGAGGCGGCGACCAGTACCGGGCAGGACCTGATCACCGCCGCGGTGCTGGCCTACGAGATCCAGTGCCGGCTGTGCGATGCCGCCAGTCTACGGAAAAAAGGCTTCGACCACGTCACCTACGGGGCCATCTCGTCGGCCGTCGCGGCGTGCCGGCTGCTGCGGCTGGACGCGGTGAAGACGACGCACGCCATCGGCGTGGCGGGCGTGGCCAACACTGCCCTGCGGCAGACGCGCGCCGGCGAGCTGAGCATGTGGAAGGGCTGTGCTTTCGCCAACGCGGCGCGCAATGGCGTCTTCGCGGCACTGCTGGCGGCGGAGGGGTTGACCGGGCCGGCGCCGATTTTCGAGGGCGACCTCGGCATCATGAAGTTGCTGACCGGGCCGTTTGAGGTGGCGCCGTTCGGCGGCCAGGGCGGCGACGGCTTCATGCTTGCCCGCACGTACATCAAGTTCTGGCCGGCGGAGTACCACTCGCAGAGCGCCATCGAAGCAGCGCTGCAGTTGCGGCCGCAGGTCGGCGACGTGGGCAAGATCAAGGCGATTGACATTCACACGTTTGACGCGGCGGTGGACATCATCGGCAAGGATCCAGAGAAGTGGCGGCCGAAGACGCGCGAGACGGCGGACCATTCGCTGCCCTACTGCACTGCGGTGGCGCTGGTCGATGGCGACGTGACCGAGGCCCAGTTCGCGCCCGTGCGCATCACTGATCCGAAGCTGATCGACCTGGTGGCGAAGGTGAAGGTGCATCGCGACGCGGCGCTGTCGCAGCGCTACCCGGCCGGCATTCCGAACCGGCTGACGATCACGCTGGACGACGGCCGGCAGCTGGTCAACGAGGTGGAGTTCCCGCGCGGCCATGCGCAGAACCCGATGACTGACGCGGAGGTGGAGAAGAAGTTCCGCAGCATGGTCGAGCCGCGCTACGGCAAGGAGAAGGCGGAAAAAATCCTGGCGGCGTGCTGGCGGCTGGAGCAGTTGCCGGCCGGGGCCGCCGGGGAACTGATTCGGCTATTTGTTTAACGTCCGAGCCCGAGCGCCAGCGCGGGGCCAAGTCTGCCCCGCGCTGGCGCTCGGGCTCCGACCGGCGCTAGGCGTTCTCGCAGCCCAGTTCGCTGACCAGCGCCCGCAGGAACGGCTCCGCATCGGTGACGATGCCCACCGTCTGAATGCTGCCGCGGTCCGTCAGCTTGGTCACCGTCGCCGGGTTGATGTCCACGCACGCCACCTTCACCCACGCCGGCAATAAATTGCCCGTCGCAATCGAATGCAGCATCGTCGCCACCATCAGCGCGAAGCCGATGCCGTGCGTCAGTTCGCGCATGCGCTGCTGCGCCTCCAGCACGTCGTTGATAACCTCCGGCAGCGGCGTGTGATCGCGGATGCTGCCGCCGAGCACGAACGGTACGTCGCGTTTCAGGCACTCGTACAGGATGCCGCTCCTGAGCACGCCGCGGTCCACGGCGGCGCGGAGGCCGCCCAGGCGGCGGATTTTGTTGACGGCACGCAGCGGGTTTTCGTGGCCCTCCTCGGTCGGGATGCCGCGCTCCAGCGAGACGCCCTGGCTGGTGCCGTACAGCGCCTGCTCCACGTCGTAGGTGGCGACCGCGTTGCCGGTGAACAGCACCTGCACGAAACCGCCACGGATCAGCTTGCAGACATGGCCGACACTGCCGGTGTGGACCACGGCGGCGCCGAGGACGGCGAGGAGTTTTTCGCCGGCGTCCCGGCTGCGGCGCATGGCGGCGGCGATCTCGCGCACCGCCACGTTCTTGGGCTGCTCGCTCGACACGGCGCTGGCCATGAACTCAAACAGGTTCTGACGGGCGGTGGTCGAAGCGGGGAAGACGCGCACGCCCTGATGGCCGACGACGATGCGGTCGCCCTTGCGCACCAGGGCCATCGGCAGGCAGCGGGCGGCGGCGCCCTCGGGGTCGATCAGGATGCCGCAATCCATCTCCTGGTCCTCGACCTCGATCCACTCGCCGCCCAGGCGAACCTGCGTGCGATAGCTGGTGGTGCTGTAGAAGTCCTGCGGGAAGGCGCTGTCGATGTCGGCGGCGACAACGCGGCAGTCCTGAGCGTCCGTCGGCACGGCGCCGTGGGTGTGAATCTTCTCCAGGATGAGCCGCAGCTGGTCCGCCGTGGCGGCGCACACCTCGATGCGCGCTCGACTGGGATCCTCCTGACGCTGGCCGAGCTGCATGTCCTTGAGGACATAGGAGCCGCCCAGCGTCAGGATTTCGTCCAGTACCCGCGGCAGGATCAGCGAGTCGATCAGGTGGCCCTGCATCTCCACCTCCTCGGCGAAGGGCAGGCCAACGGGGGTCGTGGTCGTGGACATGGGGTGATCTGCCTTTCTTGCCATTGCCGTAGTGCAGGCGGACCGCCTACACCACCCGCTTGTGCGGGCGGCCGCCCGCACTACGGGACGCTCACCGGGTCGAGGACGCGGCCCCAGCGCCGCGCCGTCCGCATCTTCCAGTGGCCGCGATGGTAGGCGTAGCCCAGCAGCAGCGGCACCGCCAGCGTCGCCTCGGCGTACACCATCTGCTCGTCGGCCAGCTCGACCTTGCCCCAGCTCGACGCCTCCTTGAGCGTGCTGCCCGACAGCGCCCCGTCGCGCACGTCCGCCACGGTGATCTGTACCGCGTACTTGTGCATCGGTGCCTCCTTGCCCAGCACGTCCGCGGCCACCACGATGTCCTGGGCGAAGTTCTTGGGCACACCGCCGCCGACCATGAACAGGCCTGTCGTCGGATTGTGGATCTTCAACCGCGTTAGCTCCAGGAAGTCCTTCGCGCTGTCGAGAGTGACCATCGGCTGGTCGCCGCGGGCGTGCTGGTGCGCCACCAGGCCGAAGCCGGCCGAGCAGTCGCTGAACGCGGGGCAGAAGATCGGCATGTCCCGGCGGTACGCCTCGAAGACAATGCTGTCCGCCGTCTTGCAGCCGACGCGCTCCAGGTGCTGGCCCATTGCCCGGATGAACTCGCGCGAGGAGTACGGCCGCGGCTCCAGGTCGTCCGCGATCTGCCGGATGGTGTCGTCACATACCCGTAGCTCGTCCTCGTCGATGAGCGTGTCGTAAATGCGGTCCAGGTGCAGCTCGCGCAGCTCGGCGTCGTCCGTGCCGGAGCGGATGCGCTCCGGGCCGACGTAGTGCTTGAAGCCGAGCGCCTCGAAGAAATCCTGATCCACGATGTTGGCCCCGGTGCTGACGATGGCGTCCACCAGGTTACAGCGGACGGCATCGACGAAGACCTTCTTGAGACCCGCGCTGATGAGCGAGCCGGCCAGGCACAGGATGATGCCGCAGTCGCGGTCCTGGATCATGCGGTCGGTGATGTTGGCGGCGCGGGCCAGGTCGCGGGCGGTGAAGGCCATGTGCCGCATGGCCTCCACCAGCGGCACGACGTTGTGCTTGGTGATGTCAATGTGCTCGATCGGAGTCGCGAGCAGGTCGGCGCGGTTGAGCACGAGTCGTCTCCTACAGAGTTACTTCTTGTTGAACCGAATGCGGCACCCGCGGGCGAGCGTCTCCCCTGGCGTCGCCTTGTCGCCCCGGAGGGTCGCCTGCACTGCGTCTTCCAGGTAACGGAGCTTGACGTTGGCGGCGGTGCTGGTGTCGTCCATGGCGCCCAGGTAGGCAATTTTACGCGCCTTGTTGAGCACGAAAAACTCCGGCGTGTAGATGGCCCCGTAAGCACGGGCGCTCTGCTGGCTGGGGTCGTAGAGGTACGGGAAGTTGAAGCGCTTCTCCCTGGCCCGCTCCTTCATCTTGTCCAGCCGATCCTCGGGGATGGTGTTGACGTTGATGGCGACCACGGCCACCTTGCTTGTGGGACCGGCGTACTTCTTCGTGAAAGCGATGATGCGGTCCTCGTAATCGACCGCGATGGGGCAACTGTTGCAAGTGAAGACGACGACCACGACCTCCTTATCCTTGAAGTCGCTCAGCGCATGCTTCTTGCCGTCGGTGCCTTCGAGGCCGGACCAGGCCGGGGCGGCGTCGCCGACCTTGAGCACCTCGTTGTACTCGCCGCCGGGCCGGGCGGCCGTCAGCAACAGTCCGGCCGCCAGCGCGATTGCCGTGTGCCAGCGCAGCATGGAATTCCCTCCGGGGCGACGGTCAAGCGTCCAGGGGTCATGGTATGGCTCGGTGCGGCGGCGAACATCCTGACTTTAGAGGCCAGCAACAGCTTTGTGAGATCAAGTCAGGGATGCCCGGGCGGTCAGGTGCTGCCCGCGACAGGAGGCAACCGCCCACTGCGGACCTTGATATGGCCAGAACCATGTGTGACAATTCAAACAACTCCCCACTGGAGAGGCGCGGTTCAATCAGCGGAGCGGCAATCATGGCCATCGCACAAAAACTCTCGACCCTTGCGCTACGGGAAGTCCTCGAAGGCGCCTGCAAGGCAGTCGGCTTCAAGGCCGGCGAGGGCGTCGTCGAAGGTGTCGTCGGCTTCCTCGTCCACCATTTGACCGACCACAGCCAGAAACTGCCCTGGGCGCTGGGCCGGGCCAACGAGCACGCCTGGAAGGCCCTGGAGATCGCCCTGGCCGGCGAATCGCTCTGGAGTTGGCTCGATCGCGCCGAGAACAAGGCGTTCCGCGCTCAGGTGCGCGCCTTCCTCAATGCGACGCCGCTCGCGGGGCTGCCCGGCCACGGCCCCGAGTTCCGCCAGCAGTGCCTGCGCGAACTGCGTGCCGCCCGCCAGGCGGGGCTGCTGCCCGGCTCGCTGCAAATGCAGGAACTGGCGAAGGAGGCCGGCCAGTTCGCGCGCTTCAGCGACCCGCAGGCACTGCTCGACGCCGAGAACGCCACGCTGACCGACCTGGCCGAGGAATTCCGTCAGGCGAAGTACGGAGCGCTGGCGCACCTGGTGGCGCTGCGTGTCGGCAGCGACGGCAGCGTGACGGTGCTGGCGGCGGCGGTGCGTTACTTCTTTCGCCGTGAGGTCGAGACCGACCGCGAGTTGTTTCAGGGTCTGACCTTCGCCAAACTGGACGGCCTGCAACAAACGCAGGAGCAGGGCTTCGCGGCGCTGGCCGAGGCGCTGACGAGTGCCACCGGCGAGTTGGAGGCCATGCTGGCGAGCGTGCAGGAGATCGTTGTCGAGACGCACGGCGTTGTCGTGGACATCCAGAAAGAGGTCAACAAGCTGGCGGAGCGCTTCGACCTGCTGCGCCGCGAACTGCGGCCGCGCGACAGCCTGAGCATCAACGACGAGGGCGAACGCAAACTGGTCCGCCAGCTGGTGGCGCGCTACCGGGCGCTGCCGGCGGAACAGCGCCACAAGTTCCCGGACCTGCTCGGCTCCATCGGCAAGCTGGAGGTGGCGACCGGCGACTTCGACGCGGCCCAGCGCGACTTCCTGGAACTGGCCGGCGTCGCCACGGACACCGCGGCCAGGGCGGAGGCACACCACAACGCTTACGGCGCCGCCCTGGAGCGCGGCGACTTCGCCTCGGCACTGACCGAGCTGGGGCAGGCGGTGGCGCTGGACGCGGGCCGCTTCGCGCCGTTTCCGTGGCACAAGTACGAGCCGGAACGCATCCTCGGCATGGGCGGTTTCGGTGTCGCGTTCCTGTGCCGCAACCGCCACTCCGGCAGCCGGGTCGTCATCAAGACGCTGCGCAGCGACAGCCTCGACCGGCAGGTGTCCGACGTGTTCCGCGAGGCTCGCGTGCTGGAGGACCTGGAGCACCCGGCCATCATCCGCCTGCGCGACTGCGACTACGCTGATGCCGCCGCGACCCGGCCCTACCTCGTCATGGACTATTTCGAGGGCATGACGTTGCAGGACCACATCGACCAGCACGGGCCGCTGCTGCCCGCCCGGCTGCTGCCGCTGGCGCGGACGGTCGCGGAGGCGCTGCGGACGGCGCACGCCCGCGGCATCCTGCACCGCGACGTGAAGCCGGCCAACCTGCTCGTGCGCCCGACGGCGACGGCTGGCGCGTCAAGCTCATCGATTTTGGGCTGGCGCTGAAGCAAAATCTCATTCAGGCGACGATGGCCACGCCGTCGGCGGCGCCAACCGCACCGTGTCGGGCTACAGCATCGCCGGCACCATCGACTACGCGGCGCCGGAGCAGATGGGCCGGCTGCCGGCGCGCAGGTTGGGCCGCACACGGACGTGTACGGCTTTGGCAAGATGTGCTGTTACGCGCTGTTCAAAACGGTGAACCCGCTGCGCAAGCACTGGCGCGACATCCCCGAGGAACTGGCGGACGTGCTGGAGCAGTGTTTGCACGAGGCACCGCAGGAGCGGTTGGCGAACTTCGACAAGGTGCTCGCCGGCCTGGCGACGACACCCGTGGGTCCGAGCCCGAGCGTCAGCGCGGGGGCTCGCGTGCCCCGCGCTGACGCTCGGGTTCCGACGGCGCCAACCCCCCGGGCGGCGCCGACGATGACCGCCAGCCCCAAGCGCGAATGGTGGCGCGTGCGGCCGGAGCAGGGCGGCGCTCTGCCGCTGGCGCGCAACGCCCGTCGCTTTGAGGGCCACAGTGACGCGGTGCTGTCCGTGGCGTTTTCGCCGGACGGCCAGCGTCTGCTGTCAGGCAGCGCTGACTCGACGGTGCGCCTGTGGGACGCGCAGACTGGCGAGCAGGTCTGCATCCTGAGCGGTCACACGGACAAGGTGTGGTCAGTGA
This sequence comes from uncultured Gemmataceae bacterium, assembly GCA_963750165.1. Taxonomy (GTDB): domain Bacteria; phylum Planctomycetota; class Planctomycetia; order Gemmatales; family Gemmataceae; genus CAVVPN01. The sequence goes on from CAVVPN010000004.1 coordinate 1,295,250, forward strand.
CGTTTCTGCCGGACGGTCAGCGGGCGCTGTCGGCGGGCAAGGACCGCAGTGTGCGGCTGTGGGACGTGCAGCGCGGCTGTGAGCTGCGCTGCTTCGAGGGCCGCACCAATCGCGGGTTGGCGGTATCGCCGGACGGCAAGTTGGCGGTCACCGGCAGCGTCGCGGACGGCATGGTGCGGCTGTGGCAGGTGGACAGCGGCCGCGAACTGAGCCGCTTCAAGGGCCACATGAGCTGGGTGCTGGGCCTGGCGTTCACGCCCGACGGCAACCAGGTGCTGACCAGCAGCGCTGACGGCACGGTGCGGCTCTGGGAGGTCCACAACGGCCGCGAACTGAAGCGGCTGGGGGGTCACAAGGACCAGGTGCAATGCGTCGCGGCGGGCGCGGGCGGCCGGCAGGCGCTGTCCGGCGGCTCCGACCAGACGGTGCGGATGTGGGACCTCAAGAGCGGCAAGGAACTGCGGCGCTTCGGCGATGGGGTCGATCAGCTCTGGTGCGTGGCGTTCTCGCCGGACGGCTGGCTGACGGCGTGGGAGGGGCCGGACTGGTCGGTGGTGGTGCGTGAGGCCGACACCGGCCGCGAGGTGCAGCGCTTCCAGGGCCACAGCGCCCGGGTCATGAGTGTGGCGTTCGCGCCAGACGGTCGGGCGCTATTGTCGGGTGGCGTCGATAAGACGCTGTGTCTGTGGCCGCTGCCGGAATGATCGGTTCTGCCGCTTGCGGCCTGGCGCTCGCAGCGAGCGCCAGGCCCGGTTCGTCCCGGCCTGGCGGGGCGAGCCGGGCCTCCTCGCGCCAGAGCATGGTGGTCTGCAGTCGGCCGCGCAGGAAGCGGATTGTATCCCACTCCCTGGAGAGCTTCATTTCGGATTGTTTGGTCAACTTCTCCAAACCTGCGAGTTCGTTGAGCGACATGAAGTATTGCTTGCACGCCTCGGCGTATTGGCCAGCGAGGTCCCACTCTTTTTTGGCACGCGCACCAGACGGCCGCCCAAACTTTGTAAGCTCCTTCACCAGATTGTCCGCGGTTTCCTCGCCCTTCGTGAAGGCGGCCACCATCGCTTTCAGTTGTTCCTTCCCGTTCGGCCCCATGGCTTTTCTGATCTTCATCAACGGCAAGGCGTAGCGGTCCTGGGTCGTGGCCACCAGTTCGTCCAGGCGCGTTAATTTGCGGTTCACCAGATCGCGCAACTTCCGCTCTTCCGCCGTCGGTGGCGCGTCCCCGTTCGCCTTTTTCTTTTGGCCGTTGGGGCGCTCGCGCTGCTCCGCCTGAGCGCCCTGGTCCGGCTGAACCTGCCACCCACCGACCGACGCCACCGCTAGCAGCAATCCGGCCACGGGCACCGCGAACGCCCCAGCCGTCCCCAGCCAGCTCTGCGCCCCCCTGCCGAAGCGGCTGTAGACCAGCGGCACCGCAATGATCGCGCCCGCGATGGCGCCGCCGAGGTGCCCCGCCCAGCTGACGCCCGGAAACAGGCTGATGATCGTAATCAGGAAGACGTTGATGATGATGCTGCGCATCCAGCTGGAGGCGATGGTTGGCGGCAGGTAGGGCCGGTTCAGCATCACCCAGACGCCCATCGAGGCGAGGATGCCGCACAACGCCCCGGAGGCGCCGCCCATGAGCACGATCGGGTTGATGATCACCTGAGCCGCGCCACCGCACAGCCCCGCCGCCAGGTACATCAGCAGGTAACGCCAGCGGCCCCACATGCGCTCCACCATCGGCCCCAGGATGTAGAGGCCGTACATGTTCATCAAAATGTGCAAGCCGCCGAAGTGAACGAAACAGTACGACACCAGCCGCCACCACTCGCCATGCCGCAGGTCCGAGACGTGCAGCGCCCCGGTGGCGTGCCAGATGGGCGCCACCTCGCGGGAGTCAATGACGAACAGGTACTGGTTGAGGGGAATCTGCTGCTGCTGCGCCAGGATCAGGCCGATCACGAAGACGGCGACGTTGGCGTACAGCAGCAGTTTGGTGACCGCCGGCGGCCGCTCGTCGAGCAAGGCCTGGCGCACCGCCTCGGCACGCCCCAGCGGCGACCGCAGTTCGACCAGCTCGGGCCGCGGCGTCGGAGCGGCCGGCGGTCGGCCGGCGCAGCGCCGTCAGCTGACGATGGTTTTGTAGCACGGCGGCGCCGTGGTCGGTCAAGACGTAGCCCTGGCCGTGCGGCGGCTCCCAGTCGGTCAGCCGCACCAGACCGTTCAGGCGGAGCCGGTCCAGGCTGGCGTCGAGGGCGTCGCGGGAGACCCCGGTGGCCTGGGCGTAGGCGGCGGGGTACCAGGGCTGCGGACTGGCGGCGGCCACTTCGCGCAGCACAATTTCCTGCAGGTCGGTTGCGGAGGCACTCATCGGCACCTGACGGTTGAGGGTTGTCCGTTGCCGGGGCGCCGCGGCGGCCCGGTTAAGGTATTATACGAAGTGAGGCCGTCGCAGCGGCCTTCCCTGCTCCCTCCCAGGGAGCCGGGGGCACACGGTCAGTATCACGCAACGCCGCGGACCCGGTTCGCGCAGTCCTTCGGAAACGGTGTGACGATGACAGGGCTGACGACCGCCGACCTCGCTCGGGCCTGCCGAATATTCCTGACGCTGGCCTACCCCGCGGGGGAGTGCTCCATCCCCGAGAAGCGGCGGCCTTACCTGCACGTGATCGAGGAGGCGCCGGTCGAAGCCTACCTGCCGCCCGCCGCGGTGGCGCTCGGCATCGGTCAGGTGTTGAAGCACCCCGACGGGACAGTTCTCGGCTACACCCTGCGCCTGGGCAGCGCCGGCTTTCCGCACCTCAAACTCCAGTTCACCGACTACGACCACGGCACCGCCTGGGTGTTCACGGTGGACACGCACGACGCCTTCCCGCGCGAGTTGCTGGTGGAGGGCAGCGCCGAGCAACGGGCGTGGGCGGAATTGCAGATGAACAACCGCCGCTTGAAGGAGGAGATTGAGCGGGCCTGGGAGCAGGCGGGGCTGTGGACGTTTCATCGGCTGTTACAACAGGGGTTGGAGGGGCCGCCCGCGACCGCCACGTGAGGACTGCGGGAAGCGGCCAGTGCTAAACGTGGGGCAGGCTTTCCAGCCTGCCCCACATCAAGTGGCAGGAATGTCTGCTCCACGTTGAATGCGCGAAACGTAAACGGGGTTCATCTGGCGCGGTTGGACGGCACGCGATCCAGCACAGCGCCGACCGCTCCTGGCCCGACCGACGCCGCGAAGCCCACCGGCGTCGCGCGGATCGAAGAAGCTCGGCGACACGGTCTCCGGGTCGGGTGGCGTTTTCGGCCAGGCGTCCGGCAGCACGCGCGAGTACGGCCCCGGCTCCAACATGTCCCATCCGGTGTATACGCAGTTCATCGACTTCCAGCTCACTTTTTCCACGTCCTTCGGGTCGGGCAGGGCGAGGAAGTCGCCGCGCGGCAGCGGGCCACAGCGCGCCACCAGCGCGTCCCAGCCGAGGCCCTGCAAGCGCGGCAGTCCCACCTGACCCACGTCCGGCCGCAGCCGCAGAAACGCCCGGCCCGCGACCAGCGTGGACCGAATTACACGCAGCGTCACTGGCGCCTGATCGGGGCCGCTCACGTCCACCAGGGGCGACCCCTCGGTGTAGAACAGGCAACCGTCGAACAGCACTTCCGCCGCGGTCCCGGCCACGCGCACCGCCGTCAGGTTGACGCCACGGCCGAGACAGCGCCCCAGCCGCGCCTTCGCGGCGCCCTGCAGCCGCACGACCACCAGCCCTCGCGCTGGTTCACTGGCGCAGGAAACACTGCACCCGCGCAGCGAAAGCGCCGTCGCTCACCCGGCACAGCACCGCCGGCTCCTTGTCGGACGCGGCGGCCTTGAACACCACGTCCAGACCGTCCAGCAGCAGTTCGCCCTGGTGAACGGTCAGCAGCGCCTGGCCCGGTGCGCTGGCGCCGTCCCACGTCAACAGCGGCCGATACCCGGCGCCCGCCCGCAGCAGCACGCGCTTGCCGGTCAGCGGCGGCAGCGGCCCGATGGCCAGAGGGCCGTTGTCGCGGATTTCGATGACGGCCTGCCGATCCGCGGGGATTTTGGCCCAGGCGTCCGCCAGGGTGCGAACGGCGCTGCCGGGGCCGCGGCCGACGCGCAGGATCACGGCGTCCTTGGCCGGCTCCGGGAAATCCGCACGCGGCCCGGCGAACTCCCGGCGCAGCGCTACCGGGTCGAACGGCGCCTCCGGCGTGAAGACGCGCGGCAGTTCCTTCTCAGGGCGCTTCACGACGGGCTCCGGCTGCTTGACCGGCTCGACCGACTTCTTGACTGGCTCGGGTGCTTTCTTCCGAACCGGCTCTGGTGCCTTCCTCGGCGGGGCGGTCACCGCTACCGGTTCCGGTTCCGTCGCCTCCTCTGCCGGCGGTGTCAGCGTGGAGAAGTGCCACCACACGGCGCCGGTGAGCGCCAGTGCCGCCGCCAGGGCGGCGCCGTCCGTCAGCCAGCGCCACCCGCGCCGCCGAGGCGGGGTCGGGCGGGTCGCGGCCGCCGCCTGGGGCTGCGGTTGGGCGGCGCAGCTTCGGGGCGGTGGTGCGCGGCACCTTGAGCTGGCTGCTCGACTTCACCGCGACGAGAATGCCGACGCGCGGCCCCTCGGCGGACTCGACGGCGGCGGGCGGGGTTTCCAGGGCGTCGAGCAATTCCTGCGGCGACTGGTAGCGATCAGCGGGGTCCTTGCGGAGCAGGCGGCGCAGCACGGCGACGAGGTCGGCCGGCACCTCGGGCCGTCGTGCGGAGATGTCAGCCGGCTCGTCCTCGGCGTGCTTGTAGACGCGCTCCGACAGGCTGCCGTCGGGGAACGGGGCGTGGCCGGCGAGCATGTGGTACAGCGTGCAGCCGAGCGCGTACAGGTCGCTGCGGATGTCGGCCCGACCGCTGTCGCGAGCCTGTTCGGGGGCCATGTAGTCGATGGTGCCGACCGTCCGGCCAGCGCGAGTGACGCGGAACTCGTTGTCGCGGTGCGCCCGGGCCAGGCCGAGGTCGGTCAGCTTGACCACCAGCCGGCCGTCCGGGTGCGCGATGAGGAAGTTGGCGGGCTTGATGTCGCGATGAACGAGGCCCTGCTCGTGGAAGTGCGCCAGTGCCCGCGCCGCCTGGGTGAGAATGTCGCGGGCCTCGTCCGGCTCCAGCGGGCCGCGGCGCGCGACGTAGTGGTGCAGGTCGATACCATCGACGTATTCGAGCGCCAGGAACAGCAGGTCGTTGATTTCGCCGACTTCGTAGAGGGCGACGATGTTTTCATGGCTGAGCTGGGCGGCGGCGCGGGCCTCGCGCTTGAAGCGCTCGCGCAGGGCGGGTTTGGCGGCCAGCTCCGGCGGCAGGATTTTCAGCGCGACCTCACGGCCGGTTTCGGTGTCGCGCGCCCGGTAGACCGCGCCCATGCCGCCCGTGGCGAGGTGCGCCAGGACCTCGAACTTGCCGAACCGGCCGCGCGCGCCCTGGCCTGGCGTTCCGGTTGCCATGAAGACCTCTCGACTGCGCCGACGAGACGTTTGAAATGGGCTGCAGTTATTGTAAGGACGACGCGGTGAAGGCGTCAACGCGGCAGATGTGGCGGGCCGCTACTCAAACACCGCGCCGACCTCAAACCAACCATCGCTGCACGGCCGGCCGCGCACCACGTGCGCCAGCGCCGCCAGTTCGGCCACGTCGGGCTGGTCGGGCCACTGCACGTACACGTCGCGCCCCGCCAGCAGCCGCGGCACGTACAGACCGACACCGCCCCGGGAGATGTCCTTGGCGACGCCCTCAACGACGGCGCTCAGCCGCTGACCGCCTTCGACGACCGGGTGCAACCGCAGTGGCTGGTGCCAGCGCAGCCGGTCCTGGCGGCGCTGCTCGGCCTCAACCTGCAGGTGTTCGCGCACGCTCTCCAGCAACCGTGGACCCCACTCGGCCAGCAGTCGCACGGCCTCGGGGTCGCCGCGGCAGCCGAACGGCGTCAGCGACACCTGGATGCGCTGCAACGGCTCCGCCTGGGGGACCGGCGTCAGATGCAGATGCATTTCCAGGCCGAAGCTGCGGCCGGACCAGCTCGTCCAGCCGTGCCGGCCCAGCGGCAACGCGAACCGGAACTCGTCCCGGTCCAGGTGCAGCGCCCGGCCGCACCAGTGCTGACGGAACGCCTCCAGCTTGAGCCCCGCCGCTCCGGGATACAGTCGGGCCGCGCACTGGTGCTCCAGCCGCTCGCCCGGTTTCAACCGGTAACGCAGGGGCGTCAGCACTTCCACGCCCAGGCCGCCGCCGGCCCGCGTCCACAACCGCTGCGGCAACGGCTCGCCGACCTGCTGGACGGCCGGCACGGGTTCGCCGCCAGACACCACGATTAGCGCCGCCAGCGGCGGCGCCGGCGCTGGCGGCGATACGTCTGCCAGGGCCTGGATCAGTTCCGGGGCGCTGGCGAAGCGGCGCTGCGGATGCGGGTCGAGCGCCCGGGCGAGGATGGGGCGGTCGGGGCCGGCCAGGGCGTCCAGCCGCGGCGGCCGCGGCTCGCGCAGCAGCCGCACCCGCGCGCCGCCCCGCGCACCGGGTGTTCACCGAGCAGCATTTCCGCGAAGATCAGGGCCAGGCTGTACTGGTCGCAGTGGGGGCTGAGCCGGCCGTCGTGCAGCTCGCGCGCGGCGTAGTCGATGTGCAGGTGCGCCAGGGGCACGCGCACCGGCAGCCAGAGCAGTTGCGCCAGGCCAAACCCTTCCAGCTGCAAGCCCTGGGGCCGCAGCAGCAGGTTGGCCGGCGACAGGTTGAGGTGCTGTATGTGGTGGCCGCGCTGGAGCGTGGCCAGGGCCTGGGCGGCGTGGCGGAGGTGGTCGAGCAGTTCAGCGCGCGGCACACCAGGCAGGCCCTGGGCGCGGCACTCCCGGAAGCGGTCCAGCAACGTGGCCTCCCAGGGGTCGCTCAGCAGCACGGTCTGGCCGGCGCTGACGCGCACCGCCTGCAGGCGCGGCAGGGCACGGTCGGTCACGGCCAGCAGGTGGTCGAGCCAGCAGTCGTCCACGTTGGCGCCGACGCCGAGCAGCAGCTGGGCGACGCGCGGCTGGCCGTCCGGGCGCGGACGCGCCACACTTCGCGCAAGGGGCTGCGTTCCAGGCAGCGCCCGAACTCGAAGGCCGCCAGCACTTCGCGCAGCAGCAGCGGGGCTGTCTCGAGGGGTGGCGGGAGCAGGACGAGGTGCGTGTTTCCATCCATGTTGGTGACGGTTCCAGGGCACAGCGGGGATCGGCGGAACTGGCGAACAGGACAGCCGCTGCGCAAGGGTAGGTCATCCCGGAGCACCTGTCCAGGAAATGCGGCCGCGGTGTGCTTGCTCATTCCGGCTGCTCTTGTCCCGGCGCCGCCGCGCGGGTATAGGGCCCTCCTCGAACGGATGCAAGCGCCCAAGGAAAGAGGAGGGTACGCCGATGTGGAAACGGTTGCAGGCACTGTGGCCCGGCCGTGCGGTGCTGGGCCGGCTGGTGCGGTGGCCCGGCCGGGCGACGCTGGGCAAGATGATTTGGGTTGGCGGCGTGGTGTTCGCCGGCGTCCTGGCGTTCTTCTGGGGCTACCGCAGCGCCCTGTCGCAGGCGCCCACCCCCCGCCCCACCGGGCCGATGGGCGTCCCGCAGAACGTGCAGATGGCTCCGGGCGGCAATCCCAGTGACCTGCGCGTGGTGGCGTACCTGCGCGGCTACGGCAACATGCCCATCACGCGCGAGGAGCTGGGCGAGTACCTGATCACCCGCCTCGGCGCCGAGCGGCTGCAGTACCTGATTAACCGCAAGGTCATCGACCTGGTCTGCGCCCAGCGCGGCATCGTCATCAGCGACGCGGAGATCGACGCCCAGTTTCAGGACGACCTGAAGGGCTTCAACGTCTCCGAGAAGGACTTCGTCAATGTCCTGCTCAAGCGCCGCGGTCAGTCGCTCTTCGAGTACAAGGAAGACGTGATCCGGCCGCGGCTGCAGATGACCCGCTTCTGCCGGGACAACGTCAAGGTCACCGACGAGGACCTGCAAAAGGGCTTCGAGGCCAAGTATGGCGACAAGGTCGAGTGCAAGATGATTGTGCTCAGCCCGGAACAGTTCCGCAACAAGGACAAGATTTACATGGATGTCCGGGACAACGACGCGGAGTTCGACAAGTGGGCCGGCCAGAGTTGCGTCCCGGCCGTCGCCTCGGCGAAGGGCAAGATTCCGCCGATCCACCGCCACTACCCGGACGAGAAAATTGAGCGAGCGGCCTTCAGCCTGCTGCCCGGCCAGGTGAGTGCAGTCATCGAGATGCCGGACCACTGCGCCGTCATTCTCAAATGCGTCAAACAAATCTCGGGCGATAACAACATGCCCGACCTGATGAAGAACGGCGCGCTTCGCAAGCAGCTGTTCAACGAGATTTACGAGGCCAAGGTTCCCAGCGAGATTCAGCGGGTGTTCAAGCTGCTGCGGGAGCAGGCCGACCCGCAAATCTTCCTGCGCCACGACATCACGCGGCAGGAGTTCGATCGCGCCATGCAGAACAATCTCCAGACGGTGATGCCGACCGGGAAACAACCGTAAACGCGTGGGATCAGCTTCCAGCCTGTCGATCCCCATGACAGGCTGGAAGCCCATCCAACGAAACTACTTCTTCTCTCCCAGGATCTGCGGCAGCGCTCGCAGCACCTCGGCGGCGCGGGCGTCGGTCAGTTCGCCGGGCCGAAACGCGAAGTTCGCGACCACCTTCTGCTTGACCGACAGCAGCACCACCACGTCAGCGTCGCGGCCGATGCGGTACGTCGGCGGCCCAACCACGTCCTCGAAGACGCTGATCGACATGGTGCCCAGCGCGTGCCGCTGCGCCCACTTCACCAGCTTGCCGTCCTCGGACGCCTGGTCGGCTGCCAGGATCGTCAACCAGGCCCGCAGGTCGGCGGTCTTGTGCGCCGTCACCGCCCTGTCGATCTGCTTCGCCAGTTTGCCGAGCGGCTCGCTGGCCGTCCGCGCAAAGATGATGACCGCGGGCCGGTCGGCGGTCTCGCAGATGAAGCAGTGCGACTGCCCACGCTGCGGCCCCGACACGACCACGGACGCATACGGCCCCGGACGCTGGCCCGGGTCCAGCCCCGACCGTAGCGGCGGCTGCGCCGCGGCGACCGCGGTCAGCGCCAGCACGCCGACGACCAGCAAGGTTCGGGTACACATCATGGCTGTTTCTCCGTTTTCGGTTGCGCTGGTGTGGCCTGCGTCGCCGAGGTGACGACAGCGCCGCCGCGCAGCGCCGCCAGTTCCGCGGCCAGGCTCGCCGGCCTCGCCCGCCGCCAGCAGCGCGCCGCCAGTTCGGCGAAGCGCGCCGCCTCCTCGGTGCGGCCCTGGCGCTCGCACAATACCTGCATGCCCAGCGCCCCGCGGACGCTGCCCGGGTCGTGCGCCAGCGCCTCCAGGAACGCCTCCTCCGCCACGTTCGACTTGCCCGCGCAACGCCGCGGCGCCCCACCACTCCATGTACACGGCGCCGTTGCCCCAGGAGTGATGGCGGTAGTCGTCCTTGGTGCGCTCGACCAGTTTCGCCAGCAGTTTCAGACCGCCGTCGGCCTGGCCCTGCTGGCACATGAGCATGCCCTGCGTCTCCCACAACCGCATTTCCAGCGTCTTGTCGTGCCGCTTGTCCGCGGCGTACGCCTGCTGCAGCACCGCCACCTCCGGGGCGGCCCGCGCCGTGTCGCCCTTCCTGAGATACACCAGCGCCTTCATGTAGCTGTAGTTGAGTTTGTCCTTGCGGAACTGCTCGGCCATTTTCAGGGCGTCGTCCCAGGCTCGCTCGGCCAGGAACAGGCGGAACCACTGTTGCTTGTGGTAAATCTTGTAGCCCTCGCACTCCGCCTTGAGCTTGCGGCCCTCGTCAAAGCGGCCATCGTGGATCAGGCCGAGCAGCAGCGTTTCCAGGTGGTGGTTGAACTGCGAATCCTGGAACGGTGTGACCTTCATGTCCTTCTGATAGGCGCGGTGCAGTTCGACGGCGCGAGTGCTGCGGTCGGTGGTTTTGTCCCAGCGGCCCAGGCGCGTCGCCAGGTGGGCCTGCATGTGCCAGGCGTGCGGGATGCCCGGCGACGATTCGATGTACTTGTCGGCGTAGGGCATGCCGAGCGCCGGCCGCTTGAAGTTCTCGTAGAAGTGGACCAGTTCGTGGTTGGCGCCGGGGTGCAGCGGGTTGAGCTTCAGCAGCGCCTTGTAGTACGGCACCGCCGATACCCGGCCGCCGAACAGGCCCGCGCCGCCGGCCAGCTGGGCGCGGGCGTACCAGCCCTCCTCGTCGTCGTCGTAGAGTGCCAGCAGCGTGTCAATGCTCTGGATGGCGGCCGTGCGCCGCGCCTCGGTGTCGCCGCCGGCGCCGGCGACCATGCCCTTCTCCTGCAGCCGGGCGGTGATGAGCAGCTTCTCGCGGTGGCTGCAGCGGTCGAGCAGCGCCTGGGCCTTCTTGAGCGCCTCTTTCTGGTTGCCCTTGCCGTAGCGCTCCAGCGCCCGGCTGAGCGCCCACCAGGCCATGGCGCAATCGGGGTCGAACTTCGCCGCCGTTTCGAAGCTGCGCGACGCCTCGTGCCAGACGTAGGAGTAGAAGTAGCCGAGGCCCTGGTCGAAGAAGGCCTGGCACTCCGGCGACGTGGTGCTGATACGGTACTTGACGACGCACAGGTTGGGAATGATCTTGGCCGGCGGCAGACCGCACAACGGCAGCCTGGCCGCGCCCTTCTTGCCAGGGTTGGCTTGCGCCGGATCGGACTTCTTTTTCTTCTGCGGCGTGGGGCCGAGCGCGGCGTGCGCCGACGGCAGCGCTAGCAACAGGGCGACCAGCAACGGGATAGCGAGCCGGGGGGATCTCATGGCGGCGTTCCTTCGGGTAGAGAGCGCGAAGCGGACCCGTTTATTGTGAGGGTTGCGCGGGCAACTTACCAGCGAAATCCATCGTGCCGAGGCGGGTTTTCCTCTGCGGTGCCGGCGCGGGTGTTGGGTTTGGGTGTAGCGGAAGTCGCCAGACTTCCGAGCAGCACCGGACGGAAGTCTGGCGACTTCCGCTACACCCCAGGGCCAACCGCACTTGCCGGATTCGCACAAGCCAGGGGTGACGAATTCTCATAAGAAGTTCGGTGTCACGACGCTCAGGAGCCATCCGTCAGGCTGCAAGCGACGGCAACCCAGGGCCGAAGTTCCCATGTTGTTCTCCTGGCTCCGCACCCGACGCCGCCGCACGCTGCTAGCGCAGCCGTTCCCGCCAGACTGGCTGCCGTACCTGCAGCGCAACGTCCCCTATTACGCCTACCTGACGCCCGTGGAACAGGCAAAGCTACGCGACGACCTGCGCGTCTTCATCGCCGAGAAGGACTGGGAAGCCATCGGCGGCCTGCACATCACCGACGAGATCAAGGTCACCGTCGCTGCCCAGGCGATGCTGCTCGTGCTGGCTATACCCCACGATTATTACGCCCGCGTGCCGTCCGTCATTATTGCCCCGCGCGGCTACGTCGTGAAGGGCGTGCAGGTGGACGTGGGCGGCGGTCTGGTGCTGGAGGAGGACCGGGAACTCCTCGGCGAAACGATAAGCCGCGGTCCCGTCAAACTGTCCTGGTCCGATGTGCTCAAGCAGGACTCCGAACTGGGCTCCGGCAACAACCTCGTCTTCCACGAGTTCGCACATCAGCTCGACCTGCTCGACGGCGAGATCAACGGCACGCCGCTGCTGCGCGACCGCAGGTTGGCCCGGCGCTGGCAAAAGGTGATGACGGCGGAATATGAACAGCTAGTCCGGGCAGCCGAGCGCGGCCGCGCCACCCTGCTCGACGACTACGGCGCTGACAACCCAGGCGAATTTTTTGCCGTCGCCACGGAATGCTTCTTCGACCAGCCGGTCGCGCTGAGCGAGCGGCACCCGAAGTTGTATGAGCTGCTGCGGGATTTTTTTCAGCAAGACCCCGCTGCCAGGCTGGCGGCCCGGCAACAGGGAAGTGAGTCGCCTTGAAGTGTTTACATACTGGGTGCGGGGAAACCTGACACGAGCCCGCAGCGCCAGCAAGGGACAAACCCTTGCTGGCGCTGCGGGCTCGTGTCAGGTTTCCCCGCGTTGAGCAAGATAAGTTGGCAAGCGTCACAAGGCGTCCAGGTTGACCACCACCCCGTCAGCCCGGCCGGCGAGGTATTTCATCAGGGAGATGTTGGTGCTGTCGTAGAAGTAGCGCACCGAGCCGTCGGCGAAGCAGAAGAAGGCCCCGCCGCCGTGGTTGCTGCTAAACGACTGGTTGGCCGTGCCGTTGATGTTGTAAAGGTACCCGCCATTGCCGTCCGGGGTGTCATCGATCCACCACATCACGTCGCTGACCCAGACGGAACTGACGCTATTGTCCAGGCCGCGCATGCACGCCCAGATGCACGCCTTCTGGCCGAGGCCGGTGCCTGGGTCGTAACTCAGCCGGCACTCGCCGATGACCACGGTGTTCGAGGTGCCGTCCTTGATTTGCTGGAACCGGGTCCGGCTGTTCTGATACATCACGCCGCCCATGTCCAGGTCGGCGTAGAAGGCGGCGTTGTTGATCGGGCCCGCCACCGCCCGATAGTTCGAGGTGGCGAAGTTGTCCCGGAATGGGTTCAGTTCGGCGCCGGTGTCGGAGGGGCAACGGTAAATGGCCAGTGGGGTCTGCGTCAGCGGCGTGGCCACCGCGGTCCCCCGGCTGGGGTCGGTGGGGGCGGGGGTCGGAAACGGGCTGGCGTTCAAGCCCAGCTGGTTGTACAGGTTATCCTGCTCCATGTAGGGCAAGGTGATCGCCGCCCAGCTGTAGCCGGGGCCGTAGGAACCGGGAGCGGTCTTGTAGGCCGGCGGAAACACCTTGAAGACGCTGGCGTAGTCGTGCAAGGCCACGCCGATGTTGTGCAGGTTGTTCTCGCACTGGCTGCGGGCCGCCGCCGCGCGCACCTTCTGCACGGCGGGCAGGAGCAGGCCGATCAGGATGGCGATGATGGCGATGACCACCAGCAGTTCAATGAGCGTGAACGCTGGCCGGGTTTTCCTGGATCGCATGTGGGGTACTCCCAACAGTCGAGGGCTGGACCTGGGCAGCAGTCAAGCAGCCTGTTTCTTCTTCTTTGGCGCATCCTTGGGGGGAGCCTGATCCTTGGTCGGGGCCGGCGACTGCTCATTTTTCTTGGTTTCAGAGCCACAACCGACCGTGCCCGCGAGGAGCACGGCCAGGATCAGCCACCAGCTCAGCAAACGCATCATGAGTAAGGTTCCTGGTGTCGGGTTCCATTTCCCGCGTTGCGCCACGACGCGCAGCGCTCCGCTGCGCGTCGCGGCGAAACTTCCGTTCTCCCAACGGAGCGATTACCAATCGTTGCCGGGAATGTCGTTGCCGGCGGGCGTGCAGAGTGCCAGGAAGGTGTTGAGCGACATCCCCGCATCGACCGTGCGCACACTGCCATCGCCCATCAAGAGATTCATGTTCCCGGTGTGCGGCGAGTTGAGGGCCTGGTAGTCGCAATTCCCAGGGCTGGGATTGAACTGGGGGAGCGCGGTCTCCCAGTAGGTGCTGAAGAACGGATACTGGGCATTCCCGGACTGCCCGACCGGCTCACTCCAGGACCAGAACGTGGCACGCACCTGTCCGTCGCCGATGGCGGCGAGATTGGTGCCATCACAATACTGCAAGCGTTCGCCGAAGAAGATCGTGTTCGACAGGCCATCCCGGATTTGATTAAAGGTCATCGCGTTGTTGGGATAGCCAACCCAGCCGGTACCAAAGGAGTAGGGCAAAGCGAACACCATGGCGTTGCACGCATAGCTGGTCGGCGCAAAGGAGTCGCCGGCATCGCCCGGGTTCAGACTGGCAGCGACGGGATTGGCCATGACCGTGCCAGCGCCGTTGGAGCTGTCGGAAGGACACATGTATGCCGGGATCAACCTCAACCCCACGAAGTTCGCCGTGCCCAGGCCCGACTCGCCGCTGTAGTAGGGGCCGCCCGGGTTGTCGCCGTACAGGTTGGCAAAGTTCGGGCCGGGCAACAGCGAGCTGGTGTAGAGGTTCTGCTGCTCAATGAAGGGGAGCAGATGGAACATCTGGGTGCCAAAGCCTGCGCCTTTGGCGGGCGTGTTGCCCGGGAACCAACCGTAGGAAGGGGGCAGCGTCTTGTAGACGCCGTGCAAGTTGTGGCAGGCATCCCCGAGCTGGTGCAGGTTGTTCTGGCAGGTGGCGCGGGCCGCGGCTTCGCGGACCTTCTGCACTGCCGGCAACAGCAGGCCGATCAGGATGGCAATGATGGCGATGACCACCAGCAGTTCAATCAGCGTGAACGCCGGCCGGGTTTTCCAGGATCGCATGTGGGGTACTCCCAAACGTCCACAAAACAAGGAAAAAAAGACAAGGAGAGATTCGGTAACGTTGCCGCGCAGCGCGGCGAACGGCGACGCAGCGTCGTTTGCGGACAGGAGCCCTGGCAGTGATTTGGAGAGGAGGCACCCGTCCAGGTTGGCGGTTCGCAACCCCTTCCCCCGCCGCACCGTTCGATTGCGAGTACGAATGATGACGCTAGATGGGCTGGGAAGGCAACCCATCTACTAATGAAAAGATTGTGAGCAGAAGGCTAGCGAATTGCAAGTATTTTTTCACTTTCCGACGGTTTTTCAGCGACCGTCGGAAGTGGACGAACATTCACGCTCCGTCCGGCCAGGCCAGGGTGGCGGCGTCGAAGACGGGGCCATCCACACAAACGCGGCGGTAATCCCAGCCAGTTTCGGTGCGAACGGGCGTCACGCAACTGAAACAGACGCCGACGCCACAGGCCATCGGCGTCTCCAGCGACAGGTGGCAGGGCACGGCCCACTGCGCCGCCAGGTCCGCCAGCGCCCGCAGCATTGGCTCGGGGCCGCAGCCGAATAATTGCAAGGGCCGTTCGTGCGGCGGCTGCGCTTTTAACAACTGCGTCACAAAGCCGTGGAAGCCGGCGCTGCCATCGTCCGTCGCCAGATACACGGTTGCGCCCGCTTGCCGAAAGTCCGCGACGCCCGCCGCCAGCTCGGCGCCGCGCACACCGTAGTAGACCGACACGCGATCGCACTGCCGTCGCGCCGGCCGGCCGCCGTGGCCGGCGCCCCCAGCAACTCGCGGACGTGCGCCAGGAACGGCGTCTGACCGATGCCCCCCGCGACCAGGCCGACGTGCTCCACGCCGTCCACGTCCGGGAAGCCATTGCCCAGCGGGCCCCAGACCTCCACCGCGTCGCCCGGCCGCAGCGCCGCCAGCAAGCCGGTCAGCTTGCCGACCACCAGGTAAACGATGTCCACCGCGCCTGGCTGGCCGTCGGCATCGGGCACCACGTCGTACAGGGCGAAGGGGCGGCCCAGCAGCGGATCGGTGCGGCCTGGCAGGCGCAGCATGACAAACTGGCCAGGCCGGATGGCGGCGGCCAGACCTGGGGCGTGCAGGCGCAGGCGGTAGGTGGAGCGGGCGAGCGGGATGTTGTGGACGACGGCCGCGCATGTCTGGGTGAAGGGGGCGCTCATGGCGTCGGTTGTCCGCGGCGGCCGGCGGCGCTCTCGGGGCGGCGGCGCGGTGGCGGCGTGGCGGCGTGGCTCAGAGCCAGGCGTTCGCCCGTGCTCAGACGCCGCGCCTTGCCGGTCGCCAGGCTGCCCAGCTCCACCGGCCCCAGGGCGATGCGCTTCAGCCGCATGACCTTGTGGCCCAGGCGCGCGAGCATGCGGCGAATCTCGCGGTTGCGGCCTTCGCTCAGGACCACGCGCAGCCACGTGCTCTCGCCCTGGCGCTTGAGGCGCTTGACCTGGCGGGCCTTGACGTGGCCATCGCTGAGCCAGACGCCCTTGAGGAGCTGGCGTAGATCGTCGGGCGTCGGGTTGCCGGCCACCTGCACCAGGTACGTCTTTTCGACGCCGAAGCGCGGGTGCATGAGACGGAAGGCGAGGTCGCCGTCGTTGGTCAGGAGCAGCAGGCCCTCGCTGTCCTCGTCGAGGCGGCCGACGGTGTAGACGCGCTGATCGACATGCGGCACCAGGTCGATGGCGCGTGGCCGGCCAGCGGGGTCGTGATTGGTACACAGGTAGCCGCGCGGCTTGTTCAGCAGCCAGTAAACGCGCTTCTCAGCCTTGACCTCGGCGCCGTCCAGGGCGACCTTCTGGCCCGGGGCGACGCGCGTGCCCAGGTCGCGGACGATGCGGCCGTCGAGGGTGATGCGGCCGGCGCGGATCAGGTCCTCGCAGTGGCGGCGTGAGCCGAGGCCGGCGTGGGCCAGCCACTTGTTGAGGCGGTCTTCGGGTGGGTGGTCGGCGGGCAACACGGCGGCAACTCCCGGGCGATGTGTGATTGGTGCGAGTTCGGGATGCCGGCGCAGCTGCGGAGCGGCAATACGCTATTGTAGCGAGCATCGGCTACAGGCAAAGGGGCGGGGCGGGAGTAATCTGTCTTCCGATTACGTTTCGCGCACCGCTACCGCGCGAAACGCAAACGGAAGTCGCTTTGGAGGCGCCGAACAACAACTTCGTAGGACGGCTCTCCAGAGCCGTCGGGACGGCTCTGGAGAGCCGTCCTACTCTTGGAAGTTGTTGTTCGGCGCCTCCTTTGAAAAAAATGTGTATCAACGGCGACCCGTTCGCGGCACTGTAGGGTGAGCGGTTCGCCGGGGACACGCCGAGGACATCGCATGGCGACGAACCGAGCCCAGTGGGGCACGAACTTGCTCCGAGCCGTGCTCGGGCGCGACGCCGATGCCGAAACCGATGGGCACTTGCTGCGGCGCTTCCTGACGCGGCGCGACGAGGGCGCGTTCGCGGCGCTGGTGCGGCGGCACGGGCCGATGGTGCTCGGCGTCTGCCGCCGCGTCCTGGGCAACGCCGCGGACGCCGACGACGCCTTCCAGGCGACGTTTCTGGTGCTGGTTCGCAAGGGCCCCGCGCTACTGCCGCGTGCCGTGCTGGGCGATTGGCTGCACGGCGTGGCCCGCCGCACCGCCCTCAAGGCCCGCGCCGCCGCGGCGCACCGGCGGATGAAGGAGCAGATGGCGGCGCGGCCCGAGCCGCAGACCGAACCGGGGCGCGACGACTGGCTGCCGCTGCTGGACGAAGCGCTGGCCCGGCTGCCGGAGAAGTATCGGCAATCCATTGTGCTGTGCGATTTGGAAGGCCGGACACGTGAGGAAGCGGCGGCGCTGCTGGGCTGGCCGCCCGGGACGGTGGCCGGCCGGCTGCGCGCGGCCGGGCGCTGCTGGCGAAGCGACTGCTGCGCGGTGCCCAGGGAATGTCCGGGCTGGCGGCGGTGGCACTGCCGGCGGAACTGGTTCATGCCACCGTGCAGGCGGCGGCGCTGGCGGTCGTGGGGGAGGCGGCGGCGCATGGGGCGCTGTCGGCATCAGCGTTGGCACTCGCCCGGGAGGTGACGCGAGCCATGTTCTGGAACAAGGTCAAACGCGGCGTGGTCGTGGGGTTGCTGGCCGTTCTCGTTGCCGGCGCCGGCGGACTGGGTTATCACGGGCTGGCGGGCGAAGGACAGCCCACCCCCAAAGCCGATCCGCGCCTGGAAGTGGCCGCCCCGGCGGAACCGCAGGCGATCAAGCAGCCGACCGAGCGCGACCGGGCCCTGGTGAAAGCCGCCCAGGACCAGTACGAGGCCCGTTTTAAGGAGTACGTTTCCGGCAAAACCACGATGGATTTTGCCCTGCCGTGGTCCGAGAAGTTGCTAAAAGCGCAACTGCGGTTGAGCGAGCGCAAGGCCGACCGCGTGGCCGCCTACAAGGGACACCTGAAGCGGTTGCTGGACCTGGAGGACCAGGCCAAGCAGCGCGTCGATGCCGGCTCGACCGCCGCCTCGCAGTACTATCAGGTCCTCTACCACCGCATTGAGGCCGAAATCTGGCTGGATGAGGTGCAGGGCAAGAACTGAGCGCTACCGCCGCTCACTTTTCCTCTGCTGCGGCGAAGGCAGCGCAGAGCGCCTCAATGCGGCGACGGTTGACACCGAGGTCCGAGTGCCCCAGCCGCGACGCCGAGCGGCAGTGGATCACCTGCGCCGACGCGTCCAGCACGCATTCCACATCGTCCACGAACCGCCAGACCAGCGTGGTCGCCTCGGCGCGCAGGTAGGTGTCCGTCGCCTCGACGACGTGGCTGCGCGGCAGGCTCTCCAGGGCGGTGCGCAGGCGCCGCCACGCCTGCTCCGGCGGCCCCGTGAACGTGATCGGCTCGACGGCATGGGCGGCGTCCGCGGCCTGGCTACAGAAGCAGTTGGGTTTGTCCGGGCAGGGCCGCAGTTTGCCGTCCTCCTGCACGCCCAGCGGCGGCGCCGGCGACGCCAGGCGGATCAGCACGAGCAGGGCAAGATAGCCCAGCGGCAGCAGCAGGAGCAGTGACCACCACCACATAGTTCGTTTGCGGAGCATGGGTCGTTGGGCCAGGAACTTATTACACCCGGGCAGGGTCTTTTCTACAAGATTCGCCGCCGACGTGCGGGCGCAAACTACCCGCGAATTTTCTGCAAGTATCGCCGGAGCAGTGAGTTGCCATGTTGCTGCGGGCTGGGTCCTGGGATTGGCACAAGGCTTGCTTTTGACTCTCCCAACCTGACGACCTGGAAGCCAGGAGCAGGGGTTGCGATCACGAGGGCCGTTCCCCCCAACGGCCCTCCGGTTTCCCAACCGCAATGGAAGGACTGCTGGCGGAGGCACCCCCGACCTCCCGATCCACAACAGTCCTTCCCGATCGCACCCGCCCTGACGCCGGCTTCCGCCCGCCAACCGCCTACCCAAACTCCTACCCGACCCCCGTTTTTCGGTCACCCGCTGCCCCCGGCGGGTGACCGTCTTTTTATTTCCCGGCCACTGCGCTCCATTCCCAGAGGTTGACCGTCTTGTTTTGCCCGCTGATACACCCCCCGGCGCCGATACAGGAAATGGCCGGCGATGCCCATGTCCAGCAAGTAACGCCTCATTCCCACATCCTCCGCAGTTCCTCTGCGTGCTTGAAGAAGTTCGCCTTTTCAAACTCCTTTTGGTCCTTTCGGGCCTGCTCCCACGCGGCTTCTTCCTCCGGCGTCATCTCCAGCTGTTATCCTGCCAGTCGCCCGCGTTCCTCGCAAGCGCAACCGCCCGTCACTCCGCCCGCGGCAAATCCTGCAAACTCTTCAGCCCGTACCACTGCAAAAACTTCTTCGTCGTGCCGTACAGCATCGGCCGCCCCAGCGACTCGTCGCGGCCGGTGATGCGAATCAGCCCGCGCTCCATCAGCAGTTGCAGCACCTCACCACAGTGGACGCCGCGCACCGCCTCCACGTCGGCGCGCGTGATCGGCTGCCGATACGCGATGATCGCCAGCGTCTCGCGCGCCGCCGCGCTCAACCGCTGCTCCTGGCCGCGCTGCCGTAGCCGCGCCAGCCAGCGGTGGTACTCCGGCCGCGTCAACAACTGGTAGCCGCCCGCCAGCTCCTCCACCTGGAAGGCGGTGCTGTCCGCGTCGTACAGCTCGCGCAGCCGCTGCACCAACCGCCGCGCCGCCGCCGCGTCCGGCAGTTCCGCCACCGCCGCCAGCTTCCGCGCCGCCAGCGGTTCGTCCGCCGCCAGCAGCGCCGCCTCCAGCCGCGCCAGCGCCGCGTCCCGCGCCAGCGGCTCCGCCGCCGTCGGCGTCGCCGGGGCCGTCGCGTCTCCCAGGCGCAACCGCCACGGCACCACGACATCGCCGGGACGCTGCGACACCAATCGCCGCGCCGCCGGGCCGTGGGTCGCTGGTCTCATTTGCGAACGCATTGCCTTTCCCTCCCGCCGCACGCTTGCCGCGTATCAGACCCGGCCATAAAGTAACGCCCGTCCCGAAGACTGACCAGTGTGCCATCGGCCCAGGGAGTCCGCCACGGTGCTGCCCGATCTGCTGAACGAGTGGTTCGTCCCGATCGCCGCCCTCGCGATTTTAGCGCTGGTGTCCGCCCTGCTGCTCATCACCTTCATGCTGGTGTCGGCCATCTTTTCGGTGTGGCTCGAACGCAAGGTCGCCGGCCGCATTCAGGACCGCCTCGGCCCCACGCGCGTCGGCGGCAAGTTCGGCTGGCTGCAAACCCTCGCCGACGGCATGAAACTGCTCTGCAAGGAAGACATCATCCCCACCTCGGCCGACCGGCTGCTGTTCCGCTTCGGCCCGTACATCGCCCTGGCCGGCTCCTTCCTCGCGTTCCTGGCGCTGCCCTACGGCAACGGCGTTGTCGCCATCGACATGAACATCGCCGTGCTGTACATGCTCGCGGTCATGTCCACGGAGGTGTTTGGCATCATCCTCGCCGGCTACGGCTCCGGCAGCAAGTGGTCGCTGTTCGGCGGCATGCGCGAGGCCGCCCAGATGGTCAGCTACGAGGTGCCGATGGCCCTGTGCGTGCTGGTGCCGATCATCGTCACCGGCACCATGAGCCTGAGCGCCACCGTCCACGTGCCCGACGGCGTGGCCTGGTACAACTCGCCCAGCGCCGTCTGGAACTGGTACGTGTTCCACGACCCGTTCACGTTCTGCGCCTTCTGGACCTACTACACCTGTGCGATGGCCAGCTGCAAGCGGGCACCGTTCGACCTGGCCGAGGCCGAGAGCGAGCTGGTCGCGGGCTTCCACACCGAATACAGCGGCTTTCGCTGGCTGACGCTGTTCATGGCCGAATACGGCAGCATGTTCGCGGTCAGCGGCATCGCCATCACGCTGTTCCTCGGCGGCTGGCACCTCGGCCTGCCGTGGGAGATGACCGACCTGTTCACGCGGCTGTTCGGCAGCGAGGCGGCCGGCATGATCGTTGGCAACCTGATTAACATCGTCGTCTTCATCCTCAAGGGCTGGTTCCTGGTGTTCGTGATGATGTGGGTGCGCTGGACGCTGCCGCGGCTGCGCATCGACCAGGTGATGATGACGTGTTTGAAATATTTGTTGCCGCTCAGCTGCGTGCTGCTGCTGGGCGTCAGCGTCTGGCGGCTGACGGTGCCGGCAGTGGTGCAGGACTACTTCAAGTACGCGATGTTCGCGCTGTGCCTGCTGGGCCTGGCGGCGTTCGTGCGTACGCTGATCGTGTTCGTCAGCGCCCCGCCGGGCAGCGCCATGCCGGGCATGTGGCGACTGGCCGGGCTGAGTGGCTATCAGGGGCAGAAGCAGAAGGTGTAAAACCTGGTTGTGGCACGATCACCCGGTTGAGGCACGGTCTCCCCCCGGTTGAGGCACGGTCTCCCCCGGTTGTGGCACGGTCTCCCGACCGTGCCACACAGGGCCGGACCGAAGGTCTCCAACAGGTGTGGAGACCTTCGGTCGGTGCCAGTGGCCTGGTCCGGAGACCAGGCCACAACCCAGGTGGCCACAACCCAGGTCCGCCGAAAAACGGCAGAGAGCAAGGACCAATGGAAGAACTCCGGCCCTTTCTATTCTGGATCATCGCCGCCCTGACGGCGCTGTGCGCCCTGATGGTGGTGGTGTCACAGAACATCGTCCGCAGTGCCACCTGGCTGCTGTTCACGCTTGGCGGCACTTCCGGCGTCTTTTTCCTGCTCGGGGCCGATTTCGTCGGTGCCACGCAGCTGCTCGTCTACGTCGGCGGCACCCTGGTGCTGGTGGTCTTCGGCGTCATGCTCACCGCCCAGGGGCCGTTCATCACCATGCGGACCACCGCCCCGGAGTGGGCCATCTCCACCGTTGTCGGCCTGATGTTGCTCACTGTCCTGGCCGTCAGCGCCCTGTCGGCCGACGCGCCCTACCGCCTGCCGGAGCACGTCAAGAAGCACGGCCGGCAGCAACCCGTGGACACCGAAGAAACCGCCGACGGCCGGTACAGCGAGCCGACCGCTAAATCGACCAGCACCGATACGCTCGGTCTGGGCTTTCTGGGCATCGGCGTCGGGCCGGTCCACCATCGAGAGGGCAAGGTGGGCCCGCTCGTCCGCACGCACTACTACCTGCCGTTCATCATCGTGTCGGTGCATTTGCTGGTGGTCCTGATCGGCGCTGCCTACCTGGCCCGCGCCAGCGCCGCCGGAGGGTGGTTTCCTGATGAATCCCTACGTCATCGGCCTGGAACATTACCTCCTGCTGGGGGCCGTCCTGTTCGTCTGCGGGGCGGTGTGCATGGCCACCAAGCGCAACGCCATCGGCGTCTTGATCGGCGTCGAACTGGTGCTGAACGGGGCCAACATCAATTTCGTGGCCTTCGCGCACTACAACCCGGCCTTCGAGGTCGAGGGCATGATGTTCGCCGTTTTCGTGATCGTGCTGGCCGCGGCCGAGGCGGCGGTGGCCCTGGGCATCGTGCTCAACTTTTACAACAACCACATGAGCGTGGACGTGGACACCGCCGAGGAACTGAAAGGATAGGCGATGGAGCTGTTCCAGCAGCAACCCGGTCTGCTCTACGTGGTGGCCACCCTGCTGCCGCTCGCGTCCTTCGTGCTGCTGTTGCTCGTCGGCGGCGTCAAGAACTTCGTGCGCAAGAGCCCCGAGGGCTCGACCGGCCACGCCGTCTACCAGGCTCTCGACGGCGACCGGCCGACACGCGCCGCCGCCTACGTCGCCACTGGCGCCATCTTCCTGTCGTTCCTGCTGTGCCTGGCCGGTTTCATCCTCTACGTGACCGGCCACGAGGAATACCATAATCAGCACCACAAGCTGGAGCACGAGGTCCACGAGGCGCACGACGCGATCTATCACGCCGAAAACCGCAAGGAGAAGATCAAGGAGTGGGAGCAGGCGAAGGCGGCGCTGGAAAAGCACGAGTCGCAGTGGGCCGGCCAGGTCGCCTGGGCGGGCGTCGGCGTCCGCGACAACGAGGCACGCCAGGCCACGCTGCTGTCCGTCGGCTTCTACATCGACAGCCTGTCCGCCGCCATGTTCCTGATGGTGACCTTCGTCGCCACGCTCATCCACCTGTTCTCCATCGGCTACATGAGCGACGAGCTGGAAGCGGAGGTCGCCGATCACAACGTCCACGTCGGTCACGGCCATTTGCACCGCCGCGGCCGCTTCGGGCGGTTTTTCCTGTTCCTGTCGCTGTTCTGCTTCTCGATGCTCAACCTGTTGCTGGCGGACAACCTGTTCCAGGTGTTCGTCAGCTGGGAGCTGGTGGGCGTCTGCTCGTATCTGCTGATCGGCTACTACTTCGAGCGCCAGAGCGCCTCGAACGCGGCGAACAAGGCGTTCATCACCAACCGCGTCGGCGACGCCGGCTTCATCATTGGCCTGCTCATCCTGTGGACGATGGTCGGCACGCTCAACTTCCAGGAAATCTTCCAGCAAATCCGTGCGCCGGAGACGTCGCACGGCAAGCAGATGGATCTGAGCGGCCAGATCGTGCGGGCCGAGCCGACGGCCAACGACCCGACCGGCCACAGCTTCACCGTCACGAAGCCGGGTGAGGGCAGTGAGGTGGTGCTGTTCCCGCTGGAGCTGCGGCACTTCGAGGGCGTGAAGGTGGGCGACACCGTGACCACCGTCGCCGACCTGAGCAAACACACCGCGGACGAGACACCGTACCGCACCATGCCGTACTGGATGCTGGTCGCGGCCGGGCTGGGCATCTTCCTCGGCTGCGTCGGCAAGTCGGCGCAGTTCCCGCTGCACGTCTGGCTGCCCGACGCGATGGAGGGCCCGACACCCGTGAGCGCCCTCATCCACGCGGCGACGATGGTGGCGGCCGGCGTTTACCTGGTCGGCCGCGTCTTCCCGATGTTCACGCCGGAGGCGCTGCTGGTCATCGCCTACACCGGGGCGGTGACGCTGTTCGTGGCCGCGACCATCGCCATCGTCATGACCGACATCAAAAAGGTACTGGCGTATTCCACGGTCAGTCAGCTCGGCTACATGATGCTCGGCCTCGGTGTCGGCGGCTGGGCGGCGGGCCTGTTCCACCTGCTGACGCACGCCTTCTTCAAGGCCCTGCTGTTCCTCGGCTCCGGCTCGGTGATCTACGGCTGCCATCACGTGCAGGAAATCACCGAGATGGGCGGCCTGTACCGCAAGATGCGCATCACGGCGCTGTCGATGCTGATGGGGGTGCTGGCCATCGCCGGCACGCCGCTGTTCAGCGGTTGGTACAGCAAGGACGCCATTCTGGCGCAGGCACTCGGCTTCAGCCTGGTGAACCGCGAGCATTTCCTGCTGTTCCTGCTGCCGCTCATCACCGCCGGCACCACGACGTTTTACATGTTCCGCATGTGGTTCCTGACCTTTGCGGGCAAGCCGCGCAACCAGGAGGTCCACGACCACGCCCACGAGTCGCCGTGGATGATGACGCTGCCGCTGGTGCTGCTGGCGATCCTGAGCGTGTGTGTCGCCTGGGGTGCGCCGCCCTGGAACCCCGAGGCGAGCTTCCTGGAGAAGGGTGTGCTGCACCACTCGCAGCCGAAGTCGGTGGAGGCCGATTTCGGTCTGGAGGAAGCGCACCGCACGGTGAACGGACAGGCTCACGAGAACCACGCACTGGCGGGTTATCTGGCGCTGGTGATGGTGGTGATCGGTTTCGTTTTCGCGGCGCTGCTGTACGTCTACGGCGCGCTGGACCCGGAGGAGGCGCGCAACCAGTTCCCGAGCGTGTACCGCTTCCTGGCGCACAAGTGGTATTTCGACGAACTCTACAGCGCCATCCTGGTGCGGCCAGCGGTCGCGGTGGCGCACTGGTGCCGGCTGTTCGACACGAAGGTGATCGACGGTGTGGTGGACGGCTCGGCGAAGGTGACGGTGGAGGTGTCGCACGGCAGCGGCCTGTTCGACAAGGGCGTCGTGGACGGGCTGGTGAACCTGACGGCGACCGTGTTCTTCCGCACCGGTATGTGGCTGCGCAACGTGCAGACCGGGTCGTTACGCAATTACGTGTTGTTCCTGGTGCTCGCGGCGGTGGGCATCTGGCTGTTGCTGACCGCCTTGTTGAGTCCGCCGCCAGCGGCCGGACATTAATCAGAGTGGTCAGTGTTCAGTGTTCAGTGAAAAAGAGGTCCCGTTTTCACTGAACACTGAACACTGACCACTAACAGGTGAAGCATGGTTCCCCCCGATCTGATCCTGATGTCGCTGGTGATTTTCCTGCCGAGCATCTTCGCGCTGTGCCTGCTGTTCTTCCCGCGCGGCAGCGACGAGTACATGCGCTGGTGGTCGCTGCTGGGCTGCACCGCGACGCTGGTGGTCAGCATCTGGCTGTTCATCGACTTCGAGCGGCTGCTGGACTTCCACCAGGCCCGGCCCGCCGACTCACTGCTGAGCAAGCGCGCCGAGACGGACCTGAAAAAACACAACACGGCCAACCCGCCCGACGGCAACGACCTCGTGGCCCGCTACCCGTGGATCTCGCGCTTCAACATTGATTACTTCCTGGGCATCGACGGCATTAGCATGCCGCTTATCCTGATGACCACCGCCCTGTGCTTCCTGGCGATGATCGCCAGCTGGAACATCACCCGCCATGTGCGCGGCTACTGCGCGCTGTTCCTGCTGCTGGAAACGGGCATGATCGGCACGTTTTTGGCGTTGGACTTCTTCCTGTTCTACATCTTCTGGGAAGTGATGCTGCTGCCGATGTACTTTCTCATCGGCGTCTGGGGCGGGCCGCGCCGCGAGTACGCGGCCATCAAGTTCTTCCTGTACACGCTGCTCGGCTCGGTGTTCATCCTGATCGCGCTGCTGGCGTTCTACTTCACGGACGTGCGCGACTTCATGCCGGCCCGGGCCGGCGAGGCGGAGCAGGCCCGCAGCAAGGAGGTCAACACCTTCGACCTGACGGTGCTGAACGAGGTCGGCAAGACCGCCATGCAGTACCTGAACGCGCCGAAGGCGCTGGAGCGGCACTGGCGGAAGGTGTTGCAGGACGAGGAGCCGGGCCTGAACGAGAACCTGGCCAGCAAGGACGCCGCCCGCGTGGAGCAGGCGAAGGCGCGGCTAAAATACCTCCGCGCCCTGGCCGACACCCCAACCTGGAGCGGTCAGGTCAAGCTCATCCGCGCGCAACTGAAGAAGGCTCAGGCTGCGGGCGACAAGAAACAGCGGGTGGAGTTGCAGAAGGACCTCACCCGCGTCTACGAGCCGGTGAAGAACCCCGGACTGATCGAGGCCCGCGAGGCGCTGCGGCTGGCCGAGAACCGCGGCAACACCGACGACATCAGCCGCGCCGAGGAACGCTTGCAACAGGCCGAGGACCGGCTGGAGAATCAGTCGTTCTTCACGCCGGGTTTCCAGTACACGATGTTCCTGCTGCTGTTCATCGGTTTCGCCATCAAGGTGCCGGTGTTTCCGTTCCACACCTGGCTGCCGGACGCCCACGTCGAGGCGCCGACGCCCATCAGCATGATCCTGGCCGGCGTGCTGCTCAAGCTTGGCGGCTACGGCATCCTGCGCATCGCCTACCCCATCTGCCCCTGGGCGGCCGAGGCCCTGGCGTGGTACGTCGCGCTGTTCGGCATCATCAACATCGTCTACGGCGCCTTCGCGGCGATGGCCCAGACGGACTTCAAGAAGCTGGTGGCGTACAGTTCGGTCAGCCACATGGGCTACGTCATTCTGGGCATCGCGGTGTGGTCGGCGTCGGATCGCTCGCAATACTGGTCGTGGGGCATGAACGGGGCCATGTTCCAGATGATCGCCCATGGCATCACGTCGGCCGGCATGTTCTTCTGCGTCGGCGTCATTTACGACCGGGCGCACCATCGCAACCTGAACAACTTCCGCGGCCTGTTCGAGCCGATGCCGCTGTACGGCGGCATCAGTTCCATCATTTTCTTCGCGGCGCTGGGGCTGCCGGGCATGTGCGGCTTCGTTGGCGAGTTCATGGTGGTGCTGGCGACCTGGAACTATGACAAGGTGTTCGCCGTGCTGGCGGCGCTGACGGTGGTGATTACCGCCGCGTACATCCTGTGGACGATGCAGCGTGTCTACCTGGGCGTCAACCCGGCGTACAAGGACTACCCAGACATCACGCTGCGCGAACTGTTGTGTGCGGTACCGCTGGTGATCTTCGCGGTGCTGCTGGGCGTGCTGCCGATGCTGCTGCTGAATTTCATGGAGCCGCACGTGACCGCCCTGGTCGAGTCGCTGGCGCAACTGCCGCGCTGACGCCAGGTGCCGACGGCGGGTTCGTACCAGGTTGCGAGTATTGTTGTTCCGATGTCTTTGCCCCGAAGGGGCCGAACAACTTAGTGGTCCGTACCGCAATTAACTGGAGGGTTGGGGGTGACGGCATGGGACCGTAGGACGGCTCTCCAGAGCCGTCCCGCTCACCCCGGGACGGCTCTGGAGAGCCGTCCTACGAACGATCCCGCAACCCTCCAGTTAATTGCGGTACGAACCACTTAGCCCAGGGCAACGCCCTGGGAACCGGAGAGGAATCAACATCCGTTCTTCCGTGCCCTGAAGGGGCACCACAGCACCGATTGTGGTGCCCCTTCAGGGCACGGAAGACAAGCCGTCCCCAGGGCGTTGCCCTGGGCTAAGTTGTTCGGCCCCTTCGGGGCGAAGACCCCAGGCGCCGAGCTATTTCCCCTGGCGTTGGCGTCCTCGCTACGCCGCAAGCGGCAGAGAAGAAGATGGGCAGCGCCGGCAGTGAGGTTCCGCTTTCATGACACAAACCGTCATCACCCAGCTGCAACACGACCTGGCACGCGACGCTGTGGCGTTCCTGCCGGAGCTGATCCTGTGCGGCACCATCGTGCTGTTGCTGCTCGTGCGGCTGTTCAAGACCTTCGACCGCAGTCACCTCGGCTACATGGCCCTGGTGTTCACGGCCTCCGCTCTGGTGGTTAGCTGGTTGCAGTGGCAGGGCGACGAGTTTTACGACCCGCGTGTGCTGCACGGCACCAGTTCGCTGCAACTGTTCAGCGGCATGCTCGTCTACGACAACTTCACGATCTTCCTGCGGCTGTTCCTGCTCGGCTTCACGGTCTTGACCATCTGGCTGACGCTGCTGACCGGCATCCCCGACACGGAAGACTCCGCGGACTTTTACGTGCTGCTGCTCGGGGCAGTGCTCGGCATGTCCATCATGGCGTCATCGAACCATTTGATGATGGTGTTCATCGGCGTCGAGATGGCGTCGTTACCGAGCTACGCGCTGGCGGGCTTTTTGAAGGGTCGGCGGCAGAGCAGCGAGGCGTCGCTGAAGTACGTGGTCTACGGCGGCGGTGCTGCGGGCGTGATGCTCTACGGCATCAGCCTGATCGCGGGCAAGTTTGGCACCGGTTACCTGCCGGACGTGGCCGCGGCGCTGGTCGCGGGGCCGGTGGACACGCTGCTGCTGCTCGGCTGTTTGTTCCTGCTGGTCGGCGTGGCGTTCAAGCTGGCGGCGGTGCCGTTCCACTTCTGGTGCCCCGACGTGTTTGAGGGCGCCGCCGCAGAGGTCGCGGGCTTTTTGTCCGTCGCCTCCAAGGGCGCGGCGCTGGCGCTGCTGGGCCGGCTGGTCCTGACCGCGGCCGGGCCGGTGACGCTGGACAGTACCGTATCAATGCCCGCCCGCTGGTTGGACTGGGACAGGGTGGCGCCGGTCCTGGTGCCGGCGCTGGCGCTGGGCGCGGCGGGGACGGCCACCTTCGGCAACCTGGCGGCCTACGCGCAGACGAACCTCAAGCGCCTGCTGGCGTACTCGACCATCGCCCACGCCGGCTACATGATGATGGGCTTCGTGCCGCTCAATGTGGAAGGGGCCGGCGCCGTGCTGTTCTACCTGGTGGCGTACCTGTTCATGAATCTGGGCGCGTTCGCCATCGTGGCGTTCCTGCGCAACCAGACCGGCTCGGAAGACCTGGCCGACTTCCGCGGCCTGGTGCAGCGCTCGCCGCTGCTGGTCATCATGTTGAGCGTCTGCCTGCTGAGTCTGCTGGGTCTGCCGCCGTTGGTAGGCTTCGCCGCCAAGTTCCAGATTTTCAGCGTGCTGTACGAGTCCGCCCAGGCTTACGGCAAACAGGGGCAGACGAACCTGAGCGTGACGCTGTACGGGTTGCTGGTAATTGGCGGCCTGAACACGGTGCTGAGCCTGCTGTATTACGCCAAGGTGCTCAAGGTGATGATCCTGGAAAAGCCGCTGGAGGAGGTTGAGGGCCGGCCGGTGGAGCAGTTGCGGCTGCCGTGGCAGGTCGGCCTGTACGCGACAGTGATGGCGGTGGCGGTGCTGGCGCTGGGCGTCTTCTGGGGGCCGCTGGACGCCGCCAGCCGCATCAGGGGTGTTGAGCAGTTCCGGCCGGCCGCGGCGCCGGCCGCCCAGGTGACGGCGCAGGTGGACCGATGAGCGTGTGAAGGGGGCCCTTCGTGATGGACGTACCGACCAGCGGCCGGCTGCAAACCCTCATCCGTCGGGAGGGCCGGTCGCTGCTACAATACGCCAGTGAGTCGTTCCCCTGGGGCACCTCCCGGGACAGCGCCGCGATCGCGCAACTGCTGGACATGGCACGGGTGGAGAACGCGCGTGTCACGGCGCTGGCGAAACAGCTCATCAAGCAGCGGGTGACGCCGCCGTACCTCGGCGCCTATCCGATGTACTTCACGACCATGAACTTCCTGGCCCTGGACCGCCTGCTGCCGCTGCTGATCGAGCACCAGCAGGCCGACATCGCCCGGATCGAGGAGGATTTGAAGCACATCCAGGACGTGACCTTTCGGCCTGCCGTCCAGCAGATGTTGGAACTGAAGCGTCAGCACCTGAAACAGCTCGAAGCGCTGCGGCCGGCCAAACCGTCCACGGAACCCGCGCCCGCCGGGTGAGCCGCGAGGGCCGGTAAGGGCGCAAATTCTCGACATATGAAAACGTTGGCCCCCTTGGCCTCCTTGGCCCCCTTGCTGTGGCAACCCACGCCATCCGGCGCCCCGTCACGCCAGCCCCCGAGGTTCCCGTGCCCCCCGAACTGATCGACACGCACGCCCACCTGGACGACCCGCAGTTCGCCGCGGACCTGCCGGCCGTGGTCGAGCGCGCCGCCGCCGCTGGGGTGGGGAGCGTCGTCACGGTCGCCACCGGCGCCGCCTCCAGCGCCGCCGCCGTCGCCCTGGCCGCCCGCTTCGGCCTGGCCGCCACGGTTGGCATCCACCCCAACCACGCCGCCCAGGAGCCGTCCGACGCCTGGGACCAGGTGCTCCGACTGGTCGAAAGTCCGCGTGTTGTGGCCGTCGGCGAAACCGGCCTGGACCGGCACTGGGACTACACGCCGTTCGCGCTGCAGCAGGAGTTTTTCGCCCGCCACCTGGAGCTGGGCCGCCGCCGCAACCTCGCCGTGGTCATCCACTGCCGCGAGGCCGACGCCGACGTGCGGACCATGCTCCGCGAGCACTTCGACCGCCACGGCCCCATCCGCGGTGTGCTGCACTCCTTCTGCGGCGACGCCGACATGGCCGCCGACTGCCTGGCGATGGGCCTGCTCCTGTCGTTCGCCGGCATGCTCACCTACAAGAACGCCGACGCCCTCCGCGCCGTCGCCGCCGTGCAGCCGCTCGACCGTTTGCTGGTCGAGACGGACAGTCCCTATCTTGCCCCGATGCCGGTGCGCGGCAAGCGCAACGAGCCGGCGAACGTCGTCCACACGGCGGCGTGTCTGGCGCAGGCGCTGGGGGTGTCGCCGGCGGTGGTGGCGGAGCAGACGACGCGCAACGCGCGGATGCTGTTCGGGCTGCCGGATGTCGAAAAGTGATTCACCACAGAGAACGCGGAGAACGCAGAGAAAAGACAAAGAAATGGATAAACAATTCTTTGTCTTTTCTCTGCGTTCTCCGCGTTCTCTGTGGTGAATTCCTTTGCACTTACCTCCGTCGTCCCTATCATCTTTTACGTCGCAACGTTTGGGACGAGGGAGGTGGACCGTGGGTCTGATCGTGCAAAAGTTCGGCGGCAGCAGCGTGGCGGACGCGGAGCGCGTCAAGCGGGCGGCCCGCCGTGCGATCCGCGCCTGTCAGGCCGGCAACCAGGTCATCGTCGTCGTCAGCGCCCGCGGCGACACCACCGACGAACTCATCGAACTGGCCCACGAGATCACCGACAAGCCGCCGGCGCGCGAAATGGACATGCTGCTGTCCACCGGCGAGCAAATCTCCATCGCGCTGATGGCGATGGCGATTGAATCGCTGGGCCACCGCGCCATCAGCTTCACCGGGGCGCAAATCGGCATCGTCACCGATAGCTACCACACCAAGGCGCGCATCAAGAACATATCCACCGCGCGCATCCGCCAGGCGCTGGAGGACGGCTACGTCGTGATCGTGGCCGGCTTCCAGGGCGTGGACGAGGCGTACAACATCACGACGCTGGGCCGCGGCGGCTCGGACACGACGGCGGTGGCGCTGGCGGCGGTGATGAAGCACGACCCGGCCGGCCCCGTGCAAGATGTCGGCTGCGAAATCTACACCGACGTGGACGGCGTTTACACCACCGACCCGCGCATCGTGCCGGAGGCGCGCAAGATCGACGCCATCAGCTACGACGAGATGTTGGAGTTGGCGTCGGTGGGGGCGGGCGTGATGCACTCGCGGAGCATCGAGTTCGCCAAGAAATTCGAGACGCCGTTGATGGTGCGCTCGTCGTTCACGGACGCGGAGGGGACGTGGATTGTGCCGGAAGCACCGTGGATGCGCGAGGTGGTGGTGTGCGGCGCCGCGATGGTCAAGGACGAGGCCCGGATCAACCTGGCGGGGGTGCCGGACCAACCGGGCGTCAGCCATCGGGTGTTCGCGGCCATCGCGGAGCAGAACATCGTCGTGGACATGATCGCGCAGAACGTCGGCGAGGACGGCAAGGCGACGATCGGCTTCACGGTGCTGCGCAATGAACTGCCGGCAACGCTGGCGGTGCTGCGGCCGCTGGCGGACCAGCTGGGCGCAACGCTGGAGCACGAGGAGGACGTGAGCAAGGTGTCGATTGTGGGCACGGGCATGCGGACGCACGCGGGCGTGGCGGAGCGGATGTTCGCGGCGCTGGCGGCGGCGGCCGTGAACCTGAAAATGATCACGACCGGCGACATCAAGATTTCGGTGCTGGTGGCCAAGGCGGACGGCACGAAGGCGCTGCGGGCGGTGCATCAGGCGTTCGAGCTGCACGTGCCGCACCCGGGGTCGGGGCAGACAGAGCCGGTGGCGGTGAGCGGTTTTCGACGGCGGCCGGGCGCCCTGCTGGACGAGGGCGGCCGCGACCTGGCGAGCCTGACGCAGCGGCTGACGAGCATGGAAGACATCGTGGTCAGCGACGTGCTGCTGCTGACGGACTGGGGGCGGATTTCGATTTTTGACCTGCCGGACCAGGCGGGCGTCTGTTCGCGGGTGTTCCAGGCGGTGGCGGGCGGCGGCATCGTGGTGGACATGATCGTGCAGAACCTGTCAGCGGGGCAGGGGCAGCTGTCGTTCAGCGTACCGCAGGCCGACCTGGCGCGGGCGCGGCAGTTGACGGAGGAAGTGGTGCGGTCGATCAGCCCGGCGGCGCGGGTGGTGTCGGAGGGCGCGATCGCGAAGCTGATCGTGCTGGGCGTGGGCATGCGAACGCACACGGGCGTGGCCCGGCGGATGTTCGGGCGCTGGCGGAGCGCGGCATCAACATCAGCATGATTAACACGAGCGAGGTGCGCGTGAGCGTGGTGGTGGAGCGGCCGCGCGGGGAGGAGGCGCTGGCGTGCCTGAAGGCGGTGTTCAACGTGCCGTGAGGTTACTGCTTGCCGAGCAGGAGATCGACGACCCAGCAGCCGCGGACGTGCGGGCCGGGGCCGCGGCAGTGGTCGAGGATGGCAGAGTCGGTGCAGCCCGCTTCTTCCAGCGCGTCGGCCAGGATGGGCAGATGGTCGAAGGTGCAGCTATCGTACACGTTCTGGGATAACTTGCTCACGATCCCGCTATTCCATCGAAGCCACGCCGGCTTCACTTTCCTTGGCTTTCCGGTTGAAGGATAGCCAAAAATGGGCTCTTCCGTTTTTAGGTGCGGGTTATCGGCCCGATTCTCAATTTTCCCTGGAAAAATCGTGGGGCACGTGATCGTCCGTTCACAGAAAATCCAGTGTTTCGCACCTAAAAACGGAAGAGCCCAAAAATGTCGCGAAGCAGAGAAGCCTGTTGTTGTCGTTCAGCGCGATAACACGTGAGGGCGGCTCGTTGCTCTTGTTCGGTGGCATAAATACCCAGAAAGTTCGAAGCTGACTGCGCGGTCTGATCACAAACACGTCGCGCAACCCCCTCCCAACGAGGTTCAGTTAAGAGGAAAGGCCCACGGACCGTCCACCGCGCTGCGTCATCCGCCGGACTGTAATCACCCGTGATCGTAACTGGGAACTCATAAACGGTCCGCCAAAACAAATGTCTCATGAGGCGATCCACCAACTTCTCAATACTCTGCACTCCAAGCCGACTGAATCGACTTACCATCTTGTGCCAGACCCGGCGGCAACACGCACAGCAGAACAGTTCAAATTTGCGCGTGCTGCCCCGCTTTAGCAAAGGCAGCATCAAATTCGGGTCGGTACAGTCGTCCCACTCCTGCTCCGTCATGTGCCTACTCTCCGGGGATTCACCGCCGATTCTGCAGTGAGTCGCAAGCCATCAGGTAACTGGCTTCCAGGTCGAGCGGCACGGCCAGAGCGGGGCCAATCCACAGCGGCAGCGTCGGCAGCGCCGCGCCAACGGTCAGCGCGTGCGGCCACATCTCCATCTGCAAGGGCGGCTCACTGCGGGCACGGTACGCGACGGCGTACAGGTCAAACACGGTTGGGCCGGCCGCGGCTTCTCCTAGTCCGAGCAGGTCCATCAATTCCCCGTGCATGTTCATGCGCCGCTCGGTCACGACATCAATGACCACGACGCCGATTTCTTGTTGAAGATAGGCGGCGCACTTGGCCGCGAACGCCTGGCGATGATCCGGGCGGTTTTTGTTGGCGGGACTGACCAGTTCAACGGCCGCTACCAGGCGCGTGGCGGGTTCGTGGTTAAACACTTGAATCTCAAACACGTCCAGGTCGGCAAGATCGGCCGGCACCACCAGGGGCGGTTGCGGGGGGGCCCAGACCGCCGTGGCGATCGCGCCGTTGCCGGAGTCGGTTCCTCCTACCTCCCTCTCCTGGTGGACGGTAGCAACATCGACCTGGCCCTGGCCCCCCAGATGAAATTGATTGAGTGCCTGATAACCCGCAGGCAAGACCTTTTGATTCAGTTGCTGAGCCATCAAAACGATCCACGCGCCGTGAAGGCTCGCCCAGGGCCAGCGCCCGGCATCAGGACTGTGGAAGTGGTCCCGCAACGGCATGTCCGACTCCTTGTAAGGAAGCGCCTTTCGCTCCCGCAGCATCACCGCCGAATCTGCAACGAATCGCACGCCGCCAGGTAACTGGCCTCTAGGTCGAGCGGCACCGCCAACTCGGGGCCGATCCACAGCGGCAGCGTCGGCAGCGCCGCGCCGACGGCCAGCGCTGCCGGCCACATCTCCAGCTGCAAGGGCGGCTCACTGCGGGCGCGGTAAGCGATGGCGTACAGGTCAAACGCGGTCGGGCCGGCCGCCGCTTCGCCCAACTCCAACAAGTCCACGAGTTCGCCGTGGAGGTTGGTGCGGCGTTCCGTCACGACATCGATCACCACAAGCCCGATGCTTTGCTGGAGGTAGGCGGCGCACTTGGCCACGAACGCATGGCGCGCTTCGGGCCGATCCTTGTTCCGCGGGCTGACCAGTTCGATAGCCGCCACCAGTGTGTCCTCCTGGCGGTCTAGCACCTGGATCTCAAAGACGTCCAGATCGGTAAAATCGATCGGCACCTGGGCGCCCAGTTGAAGACGTGGGACCGCCACGTAGCGCTCCGGCAGCGGCTTCTGGTTCAACTGCTGGACGATACAAACAGCCCACTGGTAGTGCAGGTTGTGCCACCGGACAAAGATCCCGGCTTCGGGCGGATTGAAATGGTCACGCAACGGCATGGCCAACCTCCCACACGTCGATGGTATCACCCCTTCGATTCTACCAGAACGCGCTCCACCTCCGCCTCGTCCACGTCGTCGAACAGCCCGACCTCGCCCAGCCGCCGCGGCAGCACCAGCCGCAGCCGGCCGGCCAGCGCTTTCTTGTCGCTGCGCATCGTCGCGATCAGCTCCGCCGCCGGCCACGGCTCCGGCTTCGTCGGCAGCCCGAAGTGCGCCAGCAGCGCCCGTTGCCGCTCCGACACGTCCGCGCCGATCAGACCGCGCCGCTCCGCCAGCCGGCTCGCGCACAACATGCCCGCCGCCACCGCCTCGCCGTGCAGCCAGCCGCCGTAGCCCGCCGCCGTCTCGAAGGCGTGCGCGAAGGTGTGGCCGTAGTTCAGGATCACACGCACGCCCTTCTCCTCGCGCTCGTCCTGCTCCACCACGTCCGCCTTCAGCCGGCAGCAGCGGGCGACGATGTGCCGCACCACCTCCGGCTCGCGCCGCAGCACGGCGTCGCGCTGTGCCTCCAGATACTGGAAAAAGTCGGGATCCTGGATGACGCCGTACTTGACGACCTCCGCCAGGCCGCTGGCGTACTCGCGCGGCGGCAGCGTTGCCAGTGTGGCGGTGTCGAGCCAGACGCCGACCGGCTGGTGGAAGACGCCGACCATGTTTTTGGCCCGCGGCAGGTTGACCGCGACCTTGCCGCCGACCGAGCTGTCCACCATCGCCAGCAGCGTCGTCGGCACCATGAGCAGCGGCAGGCCGCGCGCGAAGGTCGCCGCCACGAAGCCGGCCAGGTCGCCGACCACGCCGCCGCCGACCGCAACCACCAGCGTCCGCCGATCCGCCTGGAAGTCCAGCAGGCGCTCGTACAGATCCGCGGCCACGCTCAGGGATTTTTGTGATTCGCCGCTCGGCAGGACGGTCAGGAAGGATTGAAAGCCGGCGGCGTCGAGGGCGCTGACGGCGGCCAGGGCGTGGCCGGCGACGTGCTCGTCGGTGACGACGAAGGCGCGGTCGCCGTGGCAACGTTGGCGGGCGAACGGCCCCAGGCCGGCGAGGTCGCCCGTGGTGACGGTGAGGTCGTAGCTGCGCTCGCCCAGCTGGACGCGCAAGGTAGTGGGGTTCATGAGTGCATGCTACAACGCGCGGCGGGGGGCAACAACCGCTTTCAGCGCGGCTGTTCGCCAACGCTCCACGACGGCCCGGCGGCGCCCTTGAATTGCTTCTCGACGACGTAGTTGCGTTCGGCGGTGCGCAACAGCGGCGTCACGTTGTCCAGTTCGGTTTTGGCGTAGCCCGCCTTTTCGAGATAGATGCGGGCCAGCGCCTGCGGCTCGGGCGGCGCCACGCGCCGCGGACGCTGCTGTTCGTACTTCGCCATTTCCACCTGATGAATGCCGTCCATCGCGGTGAACTGGCCGGCGTTGCCGATCGGCACTTCCATGGGCGGCCGGCCCTCCGTCTGGCGAGCCTTGAAGTTGGCGGTCGCCTCGCGCTCCGACGCCATCTTGCCCAGCTCCAGGCACAGCAGCGCCGCAATCTCGCCCTCGGTCTTGCACTGCTTGATTAAACCCTCGGTGACGTACACGACCAGGGTGCCCTGGTGGAAGATTTCCGGTGTCTCGGTGCCGATGGTGGCGAACTTCGGCTCCAGTCCCGTGTCGCGGTTGGCGGCGTTGACCTTGCGGCCGATGCAGTCGAGGTGCAGCGCCAGTTCCGCGTTGCCGCCCGGCGGCGCCGAGGCCGAGACGCTCACTGTCTGACCGGCCGGCGGTGTGCCGAACGCGCCGACGTTCACGACGGGCATGTCGCCCGTGTCGCTGGTCTTGAACACGTCCAGCGGAACACAGCCGCCAACCAGGGCCAGCACGCCCAGCACAGGCCATGCGCTACGCACCATGACGGCACCTCCTCTTTGGGCCACCAGCCATAGCGTTGCGGACGCTGCGTGTCCAGGCCAAAACGTGAAGGGGGTGAGGGGGTGAAAGACGGTCCTCTGTCACCCCTTCACCCCCTCACCCCTTCACCCCCTCACTTCCGGCGGGTGCCGACAATCTCATCCGCCAGGTCGCCGGCGTCGTAGACGGCCCGCAGCGCCTCGGTCAGCGCCTGCGAGTTCACCGCCACCGCCCGCGCCTGCCGGTCGGTGTACAGGAAGTCCCACGCCAGCGACTGAATGTTGCCGTCGAAGATCAGCCCCACCACCTCCGCGTTGGCGTTGATCACCGGACTGCCGGAATTGCCGCCGATGATGTCCGCCGTGCAGACGAAGTTGAACGGCGTCTTCAGGTCCAGCTTGCCCTTGCGCTTCTCCCAGCGCTTCGGCAGGTCGAACGGATACACATAGCCCTTCGACTCCGCGTACTCGTACAGGCCGCCGAACGTCGTCTGGAACGGGATCTTTTTGCCGCCCTCCTCGTAGCCCTTCACCGTGCCGAACGACAGCCGCAGCGTGAACGTCGCGTCCGGATACGTGTCCGTGCCTTCCACCGCGAACTTCGCCTGCGCCACCTTGTCGTACGCCTGCTCCTTCACCTCCACCACCTTCGTTTCCATCAGCTCCCGGACTGCCCGCGCCGCCGGGTCCACCAGCAGCGCCAGTTTGATCAGCGGGTCGTCCGACTTCGTGATCGCCTCCTTGCCGCCCTTGTACAGGGCCTTGCGGGCCTGCACGTCGAACAACTTCGTGCCGTTAATCAGCTCTGCGGCCCGCTCGCCGGGCGACTTGCCGGCCAGCACCTGCTTGACCAACTTGTTCTCCGCCTTCAACGTCTCCGCCAGGAACGTCAAACTGTCCGCGAGCTTGACCGTCTCCAGGTCCGCGTACAGCGGCCGGCTCGAGAACAGCCTGAGCTCCAGTGACTTCTTGTTCGCGTCGGCGAACTCGGACAACCGCTCGCCGTTCGGCTTGGTGTGTTCCTCGGCGGCCCGCACCAGCGTGCGGGCATAGCCGAACAGGGTCGTGTTGAAGCCGGCACCGCCCTCCAGCACCGTGTAGCGTTTGATGTTGGCCGCCCGGAGCGGCTGTACCTTGGCGATCGTCTCCCAGCGCCCGCCAGGTCGCGCAGTTTCGGGTTGGCCGCGACCGCCTTGCGCAGCTTCGCCTCGTGCGCCTTCTTGGTGGCCATGAACTCCGGGTCGAGCAGGGCGGCCAGGCCGCCGTCCCGCGCCTTGCGGCTGTTGGCGACGCTGAACAGGCTGTCTTTAATCTTGCGCTTGTGCTCCGCGCCGTAGCCGCTGTAAACCGAGTACAGCACCTCCCAGCGGTACAGCCGCTGCAGCAGGTACGGGAAGCCCGTGTCGCGCAGGTACTCCAGCTCCGCCACCGTCGTCAGCCGATCCGTCTTGCCCGGGTTGCCGGAGACGAACACCAACTCGCCGTCCGAGACGCCCTTCGGGCTCCACTTCAGATAATGCTCGATCTTCGCCGGCTTGTCGTTCTCGTAGACGCGGAAGAAGCAGACATCCAGGTCGTAGCGCGGGTAGGCGAAGTTGTCGGCGTCGCCGCCATAGAAGGCGATCTGCTGCTCCGGGGCGAACACCAGCCGCACGTCCGTGTAGCGCTTGTAGCGGTACAGGTTGAACTTGTTGCCCTGGTAGAGCGTGACGACATCGCTGCGCAGCCCGGTCTTTTTCAGGGACTCCTGCTCGATCTTGGCGATGACCGCCCGCCTGGCCTTGAAAGCCTGCTCGGGCGACATCTTCGGGTCGATCGCGTCCTGCACCTGTTTGGTCACGTCCACGATGCCCATCAGGATGTTCAGCTCCAGGTCCACCGCCTTGATCTCGTCGGCGCGGGTCTTGGCGTAGAAGCCGTCCTTCACGTAGTCCTTGTCCTTGCTGCTGACCTTTTGCAGCGTCTCCAGGCCGACGTGGTGGTTGGTCATGACCAGGCCGTCGGCGGAAATGAACGAGCCGGAGCCGCCGCTGTTGAAGCGCACGGACGACTTCTGCACGTGCTCGTACCAGTCGGCGGGCTTCTCGAAGCCGTACCTGTCCTTGAGGAGCTTGCGCGGCGGGTTGTTGAACAGCCACATGCCCTCGTCGGCAGCGGCACGGTCGTTTGTCGTGAGCATGAGGATACCAGAGGCGGCCAGCAACAGGGCCGCGCGGAAACGGGGGTGCATGGATGAGCCTCCCTGGATGTTGGGGATCGTGGTGATTGTTTCCAGCGCCCTGGTGGTTCAGGGGTTGCCGCCGGCCGTCGGCGGCGTGCGGGGCGCGGCCACGGCGGGGGTCGCCAGCAACCAGCCCGTGCCCACCAGAACCAGGAACAACGTCAGCACGCCGAACGCGATCAGCGCCGGCGTATTACTTTGCGGCAGCTTCACCGCTACGCCCACGGGCAGACGCTCCGGTAACTGCAACCGCTTCTTGTTGTCTTCGTAGAGCAGCTGCGCCTTGTCGGCGCTGCCGAGTTGCTCGGCGGCGATGTCCCGTAGGTACGCCTCCTCCATCGTCCGGTAGGTTTTGTTGCCGGGCAGTTTTAGTTCCGTCCGCGCGGGCACGGTGACGTACTTTTGCGGCAGGGTGCCGTTCAGTTCCTTGATCTCGCCCGCCAACTTCTCCACCTCCTGCTTCTCCTCCTTCGTCAACTCCTCTTTCACGGTCCAACCGAGTTCGTCCCGGGCGGCTTCGCGGGCCAACTCGTCAAAGGACAGTTCCCCCCGGCTGGCATAGGTATTGTACTGCCAGTGGGCCAGCGCCTGCGGGATGGTGTCGCTGAACGACAGAAAGCCGATCACCACGCCGGCGATGGCGCCGCCGGCGATGTAGCCCGTGGACATCAACACCCCCGGGCTGCTGTCGGATTCCGTCGCGGAGTGGGGCGCCGCGCCGCGGGCTTGCGCACCCAGCGGTCGGCGGCGTAGCGGACCAGGCCGCCCACGAAGATCGGCGCCGACGAGGACAACGGCAGGTACACGCCCACCGCGAACGCCAGCGACGACACGCCGCACAACTCCAGCACCACCGCGATGGACACGCCGAGCAGCACCAGCGCCCACGGCAATTTTTGCTGCAAAATGCCGTCCGTGATCAGCGACATCAGTTGCGCCTTCGGCGCCTTGAAGCGGATGACTTCGCTGCCGTCGTCACGCCGCGACCGCTTGCCGTTGATGCCGGGGTCCACCAGATACTGAATCCGGCCCTGAGCGTCGAGGAGATATTTGCCCTGCGGCACGCCCTGCTCGTTGCCCTCCGCCGCGTGCCAGATGAAATAGGTGGAGTCGTCGCCGGGGGCGTGGCCTTCGGGCAGGTCGCGCACCTCCACCGGGGTTTTCAACTCGGGCAGGTCCTTGCGCGAGTACACGGTGTAGGCGTCGTTGAGGCTGATGAGGATCCAGCCAATCACCAGCGCCGACGACAGGGCGCCGATGAGGATGGCCAGTTGCTGGTATTTCGGCGTGGCGCCGACCAGGTAGCCGGTCTTCAAGTCCTGCGACGTGGTGCCGCCGTTGGAGGCCGCGATGCATACCACCGCGGCCACGGACAGGGCGGTCAGGCGGTCTTCCGGCCGCGTCCAGCCGATCAGCAGGAAAATCAGACACGTCAGCAGCAAGGTGGCCACGGTCATGCCGGAGATGGGGTTCGACGACGAACCGATTTCGCCGGTGATGCGCGACGACACCGTGACGAACAGGAAGCCGAACAGCACGATGAGGACCGCCCCGAGCGGGTTCATTTCCAGGTTCGGCACCCAGGGCAAGACCGCGTGCAGCGGCCGTGTCAACCAGATGGCCGCCACCACGCCGAGGGTGCCGACGCCCACGAACCACAGCGGCAGGTCGCGGTCGGTGCGGGCCGTACCGGCGCCGTTGCCGTCGGTTTTTTGCTGGAAAATCGGCAGGTCCCGCAGCCCGGCACGGAGCGAGGACAGGATCAGCGGCAGCGCCTGGAACAGGCTGATGATGCCGCCCGCGGCCACCGCGCCCGCGCCGATGTAGAGGATGTACTCCTTCCAGATCTGCTCCTCGTCCATGTCCTTGATGAGCGTCTTGGCGGGGTAGAGCGGTTGCGCCAGACCGTCGCCGAACAGGCGGATGGCCGGCGTCAGCACGAACGCCGACAGCACGCCGCCGGCCACCATGACACAGGCGATGCGCGTGCCGATGATGTAGCCGACGCCGAGCAGGGCCGGGTTCACCTCAATGGCCGGCACCGCTCCGCGGAACCAGCTCAGCGACTTGCTGGCCGTGTCCTTCCACAGCTTCAGGCCCTGCCACAGAAACTGGTACACGAAGGCGACGCCGAAGCCGATGAAGACCGTCTTGGCCGTGGCCCCGCCCTGCTCGCCGACGATGAGCACGTCCGCGCAGGCGGTCCCTTCCGGGTAGATCAGGGTGCCGTGCTGCTTGACGATGAAGGCCCGCCGCAGCGGGATCATCATCAAAATGCCCAGGAGGCCGCCGAGTACGGACACGACCATGACGCGGCCGATGTCCATCTCGAAGCCGAGCAGCATCAGTGCCGGCATGGTGACGCCGACGCCGAAGGCGATCGACTCGCCGGCCGAGCCGGTGGTCTGGACGATGTTGTTTTCCAGGATGTTCGCCCGGCGGATGAAGGGCAGTTTCGAGAACACGCGGAACAGGGTGATCGACAGGACCGCCACCGGGATCGACGCCGACACGGTCAGCCCCACCTTGAGCACCAGGTACAGCGACGACGCTCCGAAAATGATGCCGAGCACGGCGCCGACCAGCACTGCCGACCAGGTGAACTCCGGCATGGTCACATAATCGGGGACGTACGGTTTGTGGCCGTCCGCCTCGGCCGCTTCCGCCGGCGCGGCTTGCGGGATTTCGGTGATGTTCGTGGACGCCATGAGAAAGACTCCCTGCTTGCTCTCGCCCGGCGCACGGCCAGGAACGCCGCGGCCGCACGGGGAGGCGCGGGCCGTCTGGCAATAGCTTGCGGGGAGGCAGGCGGGTTTTCAAGTCCCCAGGGGTGGAATGTGCGACCGTTTGCCCACTGCCGCTCTGCCTTTTTGCTTGACGGGCCGGCCAGCGGCGACGAGCATGGAAGGAGTTATTTCCCGGACACCCTGGAGACAGCCATGAAATTCGCTCGTTATGTTGCCGTGCTCGTCTGCTGCTGCGTTGCCGTGGGCTGCTGGAAATTCGGCGAGCAAGACGCTCCGAAAAAGCTAGCGAAACAGGACGGCCCCCGTGAGGCTGGCCGCCACGTTGAGTCCACGGGCAGGTTCTCCTACGTGCCGCCGCCAGGCTGGACCATGCGCGACTTCCCCGGGCTGAGATACAAGATCGTTCACACGACGCCGGTGAACGGCTTTGCCCCGAACCTGAACGTCACGGACGAAATGTTTCGGGGCACCGTGGACACCTACGCCGACCAGAACCTGGCCGCGCTGAAGACTGCGCTGCCGGGGTTCAAGTTACTCGCCGCGAAAAATTCCAGACCGCGCAAGGGCTGCCCTGCGTGAAGTTCACCTCGGAAAACAAGCAGGGCGGCAAACACCTGCGGCAGACGGCCTACCTCTACCACAGCGGCGGGCGCGGTTTCGTCCTCACCGGTACGGCTCTGGCGGAGGAAGGGGAGAGATACGACGCTGCCTGCGACGCTTGCGCGAAGTCGTTCCGGGTTGAATAGGCCAACGGCTGCCCTCTGGGGACCCGATGAGCCTTCCT
This sequence comes from uncultured Gemmataceae bacterium, assembly GCA_963750165.1. Lineage (GTDB taxonomy): Bacteria > Planctomycetota > Planctomycetia > Gemmatales > Gemmataceae > CAVVPN01. Next base: position 1,337,736 of record CAVVPN010000004.1, read on the forward strand.
CGATCGGGGGAGCAGCCGTCGAGATGAAGGTCTCCGTGCCTCATTCTCCATCTGGCCCCGGTTCGCCGCACCAGCGGGGGCAGTGCGTCGCGTCGCGCTCCTGTTCAAAGCGCGAACTGTAGCACCACAGGATCAGGTTGTGCCGCGCGCCGCCAGTGATGGGGTTGGCGCCATGGCGATGCTTGCCCCGGTGCAGCACGGCCCGGCCCGGGACATGGACGACCTCAAACTCCTCATGCGAGTGCCAGTCCGTCTGCTGGTGCAGGGCGCAGCGCACGCCGCGGAAGAACAGCGTGCCGCCGGTGAACTGCTTGCCCAGGCAGACGTTGAGCGTCACATCGCTGGCATCGACATGGAAGTCGAGCGCCGTGTCCTTGCCGGTGCGCGTACTCCACGATGAAGCCGTGATGACTGTCGAGGGAGTCGCCGCCCACGTCGGGGTAAAACAACGCTGAGAAGGGCAGGACGTATTCCGCCATCAATTGCTGCAGCGCGGGGGCGAAGCCGAAGCTGTCGAGGACGGTGCCGTAGTTGTTCATCGTGTTCGGGCGGAGGAGCGGCAGTTCAGTCTGGGCGCACCACTGCTCGAAGCAAGCAGCCTCCTCCAGCAACTCGGCACAGAAGCGCGGCCGCAGCATGTCGAAGGTGTAGACCTGGGGGTGGACCTCGCGGCACAGCTGCCGCAGCGCCTCCGGGGTGCCGGCGCGCACGGCCTGTGCCAGGTCCGGCACGAACATCTCCTCACGGAGGATGTACAGGTGGCGGTGCCGCGGCCGGTAGTGTTCCGCGATGAGATCGCAGTATTCCTGGTATTCCATGACCGATCTCCCGACCAGCCCGAAGCGCCAGCGCGGCAGTCCCTGTTGTGGTAGGAAGGTAGGGGGTCATTGCAGCTGAACAGTGGCGGCCTTCGACCTTCGTGGCACGGCTCTGGAGAGCCGTGCCACGATACACTTGAGCTGCAACGGACCAGTAGTTATCCGCAGGGATAGACAAACCGCCCCTTAAAAAGTTCAGGGAAATCCGCCTCACGCCCGATAGCGCTCCTGCAGCGGCAGCACCGTCAGCTCACGCTGCCGCAGTTCCAGGCACGCCTCCACCGCCGCCTGGGCCGCCGCCAGCGTCGTGATGCACGTGACCCCGTGTGCCACCGCCGCGGCCCGGATGCGGCCCTCGTCCGTCCGCGCCCCCTTGCCGCTCGGCGTGTTGATCACCAGCGCCACCTGATCGTTCTTCATGTGGTCGATCAGGTTCGGCCGGCCCTCCTGGATCTTTGGGATTTCCTCGACGGCGATACCGGCCCGTTGCAGCGCCTGGGCGGTGCCGCGCGTCGAGATTAGCTTGTAGCCCATCGTCGCCAGCGCCCGCGCTACCGGCAGCACCTCCACCTTGTCGCGGTCGGCCACCGAGATGAACACCGTGCCCGACCGCGGCAACGCGCTGTTCGCCGCCAGCTGGCTCTTGGCGAACGCCATCGGAAAACTCTCGGCGATGCCCATCACCTCGCCGGTCGAGCGCATCTCCGGCCCCAGGATGATGTCCACGCCCGGGAACTTGTTGAACGGAAACACGCTCTCCTTGACGCTGAAGTGCCGCGGCGTTACCTCGTCCCGCAGCCCCAGTTCGTCGAGTGTCTTGCCGACCATGACCAGCGCCGCCAGCCGGGCCAGCGGCACGTTCGTGGCCTTGGCGACGAACGGCACCGTCCGGCTCGCCCGTGGGTTGACCTCCAGCACGTACACCCCCCCCACATCCCCTCCCTCACAGGGGGAAGGGGGGGGTTTGGCCACCGCGAACTGCACGTTCATCAGCCCCTTGACCTTCAGCTCCAGCGCCATCGCTGTCGTCTGCCGCTTGATCTCGGCGATGACCGGTTGCGGCAGGCTGTGTGGCGGCAGCACGCACGCACTGTCGCCGGAGTGAATGCCCGCCTCCTCGATGTGCTGCATGACGCCGCCGATGAACGTCCGCGTGCCGTCGGCGATGCAATCGACATCGACCTCCATCGCCGACTCCAGAAACTTGTCGATCAGGATCGGCTTGCCGGGTGACACCTCCAGGGCCCGCTCCATGTAGCGGCGCAGGGCCTCCTCGTCGTAGACGATCTCCATCGCCCGGCCGCCCAGGACGTAGCTGGGCCGCACCAGCACCGGGAAGCCGATTCGCCGCGCCGCCAGCAGTGCCTGCTGCGTCTCGGTCACGGTGTCGTTGGCCGGCTGCCGCAGCCCCAGCAGGTTGACCAGCGTCTGGAAGCGCTTGCGGTCCTCGGCGATGTCGATGCTGTCCACACTGGTGCCGATGATCGGCGCCCCCGCCGCCTCCAGCGCCTTGGCCAGGTTCAACGGCGTCTGGCCGCCGAACTGCACGATCAGGCCCTTCGGGTTGGTGCGCTCGCAGACGTTGAGCACGTCCTCGGCGGTCAGCGGCTCGAAGAACAGCAGGTCGCTGGTGTCGTAGTCGGTGGACACCGTCTCCGGGTTGGAGTTGACCATGATGGTTTCGTAGCCCGCCGCCTTGAGGCGCAAATGCGGCCTGGCAGCAGCAATAGTCGAACTCGATGCCCTGGCCAATGCGGTTGGGGCCGCCGCCCAGGATCAGGATGCGCTCCTTGCCGGGCACCGGCGGGCGGACTTCATCTTCGGAACTGGCCCCCCCCTGTTGTGGCCTGGTCTCCGGACCAGGCCACGCGCTGCGACCGAAGGTCTCCCCGGGCGAGAGGCTGTGGAGACCTTCGGTCGCAGCCGTGGCCTGGTCCGGAGACCAGGCCACAACAGCGGCGGGCCGTTCGTAGGTCGAGTAAGAGTACGCCGTGTACGCCTCGAACTCCGCGGCGCAGGTGTCGACAAACTTGTACACCGGCTCGACGCCGTGCGCCTTGCGATGGCGAGCGACACTTCTCAGCTGCGTCTGTGCCACAGGCACGCCAGCTGCATGTCGGAGAAGCCCTCCTGCTTGGCTTGCCACAGTAGTTCGACCGACGCCGCCTCCATCGTCGGACACGCCCGCAGCAGTTGCTCCGTCTCCAGCAGGCCCGCGATGTGATGCAAAAACCAGCGGTCGATCTTCGTGCGCTGGTACACCTCCTCGACCGTCAGGCCGTCCAGCAGGGCGTAGTGCAATGACCAGACTGGGCTGGGCGTTCGGCGTCGCCAGCTTGTTGAGGATCTGCTCGCG